>CBDDAB010000001.1:0-6471 GCA_965224685.1 Verrucomicrobiales bacterium
CCATCAACCCCATCATCGATACGTGCCACACCATACCAAATATCATTAATTGGGTCACGTGCCAGACCATCCACATCGTGAAAGTTGAGCGGGCCCAGAGTCCCATCCGGCAACGTGGCCGGACTGAATTCTCCAATAAGAGTGATGCCGCCGCCAGTCGTGCCAATCTCGTATAGTTCATCCCCTCCAGCACCATAGAGTTTGTTTTGAAGCGGGTCGAATTCGATGGCTTCGAAGTTCTCCAAGGTCAATGACCCAATATCGAACTCGCTGCCTAATAAATGGTTGAAACCCGTGAGTCGACGTCCCTCATCCGAGGCCAGATAACAATCGGGTAAGCCTGTGATACTGGGGTTGGAACTAAAGCCGAGGTCCATGGTGAGGTTCACATCGGCGTCATCGGCGTCGTCACTGGTATGATTCTTTCCGAGCTCGGACGCTCCCGCACCGGTACTCATAGGCATGGAACCAGCGGAAAGGCGAAATGCGGCCGTGGTCGCACCCGCTGCCGTTGGATCCAGCGCATCAATGCCGTTTTCATCAGCATCGTCATCCACAGTGAAATCCAGACCGAACCCCGAAGTCGAATAAAGCCCGTCAAGTGGTGCCCCCGGCGCAAATTCACTAGCAGGAATACGAATATAGTATTCACCGCTCGGGACAGACATAAAGTAGCAACCATTCGCGTCCGTCACTGACTGAGCAGCCGGCGCCGCAGTGGAAGGCAGATCCCCAGTCTTGTAGATCTCTACCAGAACTCCGGCTATGCCAGGCTCTGTGCCACTATCATAATCGCCATCTTGGTTGAGATCTTGGAAGACTAGATTGCCCACGCCTATCATACTGACCGGATCCGGGACAATGGCCCCCGCAAGGTCACCGGGACCTGGCACCAGATCGGTGTTTCTGTGAAAAACGCTATTTCCCGTAACAATATCAATCACATAAAGCGGCGCCCGGGGAGAAGTTGAGGCAATGCCATAAAGCCGCTCGTCGGCGCCGATCTGCAGTCCATTAATAAATGGCGAGGTGGTGAGTGTCGATAGGGGACCATTGGTTCGCAAATCATACCGGATAATGTTGCCGCCTTCCGCACCGTAAATAACGCCATTGGACGATATGACAAAGTCTCCCCAAACTGCGGGATCTGCGTCGGCTTTGATGTCAGCGATTTTCTCCACATCCACCACGGCAGTATAACCTGCATCAAAAGTAACCTTCCAAATATCATCCGTAAGATCCGTGCCCACATAATAGGCGCCATCATACCAGGCTGCGGCATCGGCTTTTCCGGACGTTAGGGGATCGGTCCAGCCTGGATCATCTAAGTCGCCTATCACACCTGGAATCTGTATTCCCGCGTTAACGTCAAACTTGTAAAGTTCGTAGGTCCCGTTATCCACATACCAAAGGGTTCCGTTTGCGCCATGAGTCGAATCGTAGGCCAAACCATTCATATTCCAGGTCGCCGTCGTCGTTCCCAAGATGGTGGAAGAGCCGTCCGCCAAATTGATGGTATAAATGGTATTGGTGTCCTCGTGAATAAAATAACTGGTTCCAATCGATGTGTCGGATAAGGTCACGACTTGGGCTTCCGCGGTGACTGTCGGAACGCTGTCGCCATTGGCATCCTCAGCAAAGGCGATCTCTGCCGTTGTGAGTGCGGGATTGCATCCTCCGATCACTTCCAAATCCACATCAATATCAATGCTGCCACCAACCGCCAGCGCACCCAAGTCATTCCAACTAACAACGCCAAATCCTGAGCCGTCGGGATCCACGCTTGCGTCAATAAACGTAAGACACGTGCTAATATTCAACATCAAAGGCAGTTTTGCGATAGCGGTGGTTCCTGTATTTTCGATGTGAAGTTGAAAACTCACTTCCTCCCCAAAGTCCGCCGGTGAAGCGGATAGCAATGTATTGGTAACCGTGATCTCCGGTCGCGTTACGAAAATATTCGCGCTGGTCGGCCCCGCGGAGAGAGGGGTGCCGTTTTGATCAGTAGCCGTGACACTGACAGTGTTCGTTCCGGGGTTGCAGGGAGCGATGGCGGTAAGCTCAAGCGTCACCGTGGTGCGCCCACCTGGGGCGATGGGACCGATGTTTGCCCAGTTCGCATTGCCGGCTCCAGTGCTGGTAGGCGCCGGCGCGGTCGTCCCCTCTAACATCAAGCAAACTGAATCATACACATCTGAAAGAGAGGCCGTGGAAATGGTCGTGTTGCCAGGATTGCTCACGATGACTTCGAAAGCCACACGATCACCGACATTGGCGATCCCGTCTGTCGGTTCAATCAGTCGTTGAGTTACCGAAATGTCGGCGACCGCTCCCGCGAGAATGAGCGCGCTGTCAGTCAATGTATCCGCTGAATCATCCGGATCCGTGTATTCGAATGTTAGCGTAGCGCCTTCGGGAGCCAGGAGGAGTCCGTTATTAGATCCCGCACCCAATACAGTCGCTGAAGGAATGCTTGTGGTGAAGATTCCCGTATCCACTCCCGTTTCCGTCAGGGTCAACGCCTCGGAGTCACCCGAAGTCGAGGTGACGACAGCCGCCAGCGACTCCGCGGTACTAGAATCGCTGTTCTCGTCGAACTCTCGTACCAATAGATAAATCTGGTCATTGGCTGAGTAGCTTTCGACCGGCACATTGGACACATCGACAAAACCGCCGGCACCCGCAGTGCCGGTATCTTTGTTCGTGACCGTGAATCGTTTGACCTTGTTTTGAAAGACGCCTTCGGTGCCCTCATTGGCCTTGGCTGAAATGAGATAGGTTCCCTCCGTCGCCCCAGTCTGCCATCTATACTCATAGATCTTCGTCGATCCACTCGTGGCGACGACGTTAGCATCTGAGAGCGTCACGGTCACAGGCACCCATTCGATGGTCAGTTTGGGACGTGAGCTCGCAGACAGATGTTCATTGGAGATAAAGATATCACGAGCGCCGGCTGGCGGTAAAAGCGCTAGGCCATTGTTCAGAGTGGGGTGATCAATCCAATGCTGAACTAATTCCGTCACATCCCAAGTCCGCTTACTAAGCCCCTCAGACCAAGCGGCCGGCTGGGAGGCCAGTTCCACACCGTCAGTATGCAATCCATCCGCGGCGCTATTCCAGGTGAGTCCACCACCGGCCCAATTCACAGAGGAACGTACTTCATATACGGGAAAAGAGGTGTCGGTTCGTGCACCGTCGGTGCTCACGAGCTCAAGGGTCGCGCTCGCTACCATGACGGGAGATGGAAAGTCATCCGACAAATCCCAATAGATGAGTGATTGCGCGCCCGTTCCATCATCCGTAACAAACAACTGACTGCCGGAATCAAACGAAGATGTTGGAACTGAATCGGCAATATAGGTATCGGCATCGGCTGGCTGCACGACGGTGTTCGAATTGGTTGAGCCCGGCGGGATAATAGAGAGATTTAAATCCGTGATATCGCTAGTTCCGAAGGGGTCACTAACCGTAGCGCGAATATAGACGGGCTGGCCATTCAAGGTGCCGGTCGTCGCATCGCCCTCGGGGTAGGGCGTATCGAAAGTTTCAAGCGTGTCCACCCTAATGACCGTCGTCGTGGGAAGATCGAGCCGGCTGGGCGACGTTTCGCTGTCGTAGAGAATCTCGAACTCAACAGTGGCTTCGTTGGATGTGATGGATAGCGTTAGGCTATCCCCCACGTTGATCACCGTGTCTGAGGCTAAGACGGAAGACCAACTGAGATAGCCGCCGGACGCCGTTGGGCTTGATGAGGTTGCTATCGTCGTTCCACCGTTTGATAGGGTAGCAGTAATATTGGGACTGCCCGGCATCGAGCCGCTGGAGACGTTGTAAGCAACGGAGGTGGTGATAATGCCCCCCGCAGGCATTGAAAGGGCCGTGGCCATGGACGGTGATTGAATAAAGGGCGCTGATGAAACAGAGACCGTCGCCGGGCCGGTTCCGCTAATCGAGATATTGTCAAACGAGTGCCCGCCACCGCTCGAATCGGTCTCTCGTAGAAATCGGATATAGAGATTGCCGGAGACCGGCAGCATCGAATCAAGACCAACCGTGAATGCCGGATCACCCGATGTACTCCCACCTGTATGTGTTCTTAACGTTGTCCAAGACGCCAGATCAGTGCTCGCCTGGACTCGGAAGGTACCCGCACCAGCGTCTCGACGAATATTGTAATCAAGATTGGCAGAAGTGATTCCGGTCATATCCACTCCACGGTAAACCGAAGCCGAGGTGCCGGACGCCTTTAGATATAAGCGATTCAATGTTATCGCGATGGTGCCTGTGGTCGGGCTTCCATCGTCATTCTGTTCAGTCCAATTGGTCGCCCAACTATCTGTCCCATCATTATCGCTATAAGAGTTGCTGGTGCTGAGGTCATCTTGAACATCCACGGTTACGCCCGAACCAACACTAATCTGAATATTATCAACGTGGATTCGATTCGAGTCGTCGCCACTTGCATGGCGAAATTGTAAGGTCATGTTGTTGGTGAAGTTACCCGCCCCAATGAGCGTATGGAGATCGAAGCTCTCATTGACGATTCCCGTGGCGCTATTGTAGGTCTTGAGAAGGTGGGTATTGGTTCCGTCAAGAACCTCCACGACCACGGACCCACTGGAGACATCATCGTTTACGACGTAGGTAAGGGTTGCCGTCGTTTCTCCCAGCAAACTGAACTTTCTTTTCGCCAAGCTACTGTTTCTCGCTCGAACCTCTAAGCAATCTCCTGCATCGCAGCCGGTATCGGTCGCTATGCTGGCGTCACCGCTTTGACTCCAACTTGCTTCCAACCAACCAAATTCAGCGCCATCAAAGTTGTCTGCAGATCCAGATGGTGCGCTTAAGGTGGCGCTTGATTCCGTGGAATTGTCCGCGGTGGCCACCGGATCCACACGATCCAATCCACCCCCAGCCGTGAGATAGAGCGTCTTGATTTCCGCGCCTGCCGCCAAGATGACCGTGTCATTCGCTGTGTCTCCGAAATCCGGATCCTTATACCTTACTTGAAGGGTTTCTCCCGACAACGCGTGCAAGGTTCCGTCCTGATGGGATTGGCCTAGGGTGGCTGATGAAGGGAGCCCCGCGTTTCGAAAGACACCCGTGTTGATTCCCGTTTCCGTTAGGACGACTGATTCAACATCCCCCGAGTTTTGATTGCCAATCACGGCTTCAAGGGTCTCTGCAACCCCGCTAGCAGCATTCTGATCATTATCTGTTAGAGACACATACACGGTCTCATTTTCCAAATAGAAACTCACACTAGCGCCAGAAACATCGGTGAAATCAATCGTGCCGTTCGTCGTCTTCGGCGCCGCGGGAACCTGAATCACATCGCCGTCAGAAAGGAGACCGATGCTGGTGCTGACCTCTATCTGGTTGATCACGGTCTCCGCACCGACGTTGATCATTGTTTCAAAGGTGAGTTCCCGCTGTTGACCGGCCGGCAAATCCGTTAGGCCTAAGCCGGTTCCGTCCACTGGGAAAGGGGTACCGCTGCCGGCATCGCCCACTGCGACACCATCTTCTTTCGTTGAACCCGAAACATAAGTGAGCTCCGAAGGCAGGTTATCGACGGCGGTGATCGCTGAAATGGTCACACCGCCCGTATTGGATAGGGTCATGGTGTAGAGAACCGTGTCACCCACATCCGCCCGTTTGTTGCCATTGACGTCAATGAGCAAGGAGGACGCCAAAGTCACGTCACCGCCCGGCAAGCCGTTGATACTCGCGGCGGCACTAGCGGTATCACCATTGGTCAGATCGACATAGTCACCGACGATGGTGTGGCCGGCACTTGCATTGAGCGTGCCGTCATTGGTTGCCAGGCCTCCGGCGGCTGAGGAGGGAAGCGAGCCGCGAAAGACTCCGGTATCCACTCCGGTTTCGGTCAGGGTAACGGTTTCCGAATCCCCAGAGGTGTTATTAGTCAGGGTCGCTCCCACCGTTTCGGCGACGCCGATATTGAGATTCTGGTCACCATCCGCCACCTCCATGTAGACGGTGTCTCCTTCACTAAAAACCTTCACCTGCGTGCCGCCGGCATCCGTGAAACGAAAGACCGAGGCCGTAGTGGTCTGACCAGGTGCGACGACCGTCACATTCGTATCCTCTAACAACACACCGATACTACTCACAATTTGAACCGTGTTCGTAATGGTGCTAGCCCCAGGGCGGATGATCGCTTGAAAAGTGGCGACCACGCTTTCACTAGGCGCCAAGTCATCGGTTGAAAGCCCCGTTCCATCCATGGGAAAAGGCGTTCCCGAGGCATCATCGGAGACTGGCAGCGATGCTAGAGTCGTTGAATTCAGCACATAAGTCAGCTCTACCGGAAGTCCGTCAATGATGGAGATTGAGGTGACATCAATGACGCCGTCATTGGTCAACGTGATCGTGTACTCCAAGGTGTCCCCCGCATCAGGCAACCCATTGCCATTGAGATCGTTGATCAGTGCGGAATCTTTATAA
>CBDDAB010000002.1:0-419044 GCA_965224685.1 Verrucomicrobiales bacterium
CCCACCATTCCCTCCGCCAACGACCATCGAGGAGGCATGCCGGAAGGCTAACAAGATAAACATTAGGCTATGCAAACACCATCAAACCAAAGCAGCCCCGTCGAAGAGCAAGTGGCGGCCCTACACCAACACTATTGCCAACTGACCGGGCAGAAACTGATCTTAGGCTTCGACCGGCAACGAGCCTGGTATGAGTTGCTACGAGCCGGGTTCACCAGCGAAGATGTCGAACAAGTCGTCAGCTACTTGCAACGGGAGATCCGAGGCGAGCGTCGCCGCGTGGGAGCGCTCAAACCCAGTAACTTCTTACAACTCGAGCGATTCGAAGAAGACCTCAACATCAGTCGGGCGAGACTAACTAGAGCATCAAAACCATCGAAACCACGGCCGCCAAGCAAACCCACCGACGCCTTCACCCCCGAGGAAGGAGCGCGAGCCTTTCGTAATCTGAGATTACAACTTCAGCGCACCACCACGCCAAAGACTGACAATCCCACGAAGAAAACAGACAATCCCACCAAACAATCTGAAAACAATCCCACGACCTAATTCGCCGCGCCACAAGCGGTATCCTCCACATCATGGATGAAGACGGGCATCATGCCGTGCAGGTAGACGACTTGATTCTCTTGGCGTTGATAGCCAAGGTTCTCGGTGATCAAGTGGGTGCCTTCTTGGATAATGGGAAGCTGCAATTGAGGCATGCAGAAGTGTATCATGATCGAAATCGGTCTCCAATCCACGATTCGGTATCCGTTTTTTCTATCGCCTGATCTGCATTGCCGCTCCCTCTACCCCGAGGATCCATCGGGTAGGTCAGGTGTTCTGATGTTCTGAAATTGTGTGAGGACGTGCTGTTTGGTGGTGCCGTGGATGCGTTGATCGGCGACGTCTTTTTCCCATTGGTGGAGGAGGGTGTTTTGTGAAGCAATGTCAGGGAACTGGCGACCTTTGAGGGCATTGGATTTGACGTAGTTGACGTCGCTTTCGACTTTGCCTTTGTGTTCTGGGTGTGGCGCGGCGAATTAGGTCGTGGGATTGTTTTCAGATTGTTTGGTGGGATTGTCTGTTTTCTTCGTGGGATTGTCAGTCTTTGGCGTGGTGGTGCGCTGAAGTTGTAATCTCAGATTACGAAAGGCTCGCGCTCCTTCCTCGGGGGTGAAGGCGTCGGTGGGTTTGCTTGGCGGCCGTGGTTTCGATGGTTTTGATGCTCTAGTTAGTCTCGCCCGACTGATGTTGAGGTCTTCTTCGAATCGCTCGAGTTGTAAGAAGTTACTGGGTTTGAGCGCTCCCACGCGGCGACGCTCGCCTCGGATCTCCCGTTGCAAGTAGCTGACGACTTGTTCGACATCTTCGCTGGTGAACCCGGCTCGTAGCAACTCATACCAGGCTCGTTGCCGGTCGAAGCCTAAGATCAGTTTCTGCCCGGTCAGTTGGCAATAGTGTTGGTGTAGGGCCGCCACTTGCTCTTCGACGGGGCTGCTTTGGTTTGATGGTGTTTGCATAGCCTAATGTTTATCTTGTTAGCCTTCCGGCATGCCTCCTCGATGGTCGTTGGCGGAGGGAATGGTGGGCATCACTTGCTGTACGTGATCGGTGGTGATGTGGTTGGCTTTCTCTTGGCTGGCTGCGATCCACGCGGCACGGGCCAGTTGCAGCGCGGTGCGCGGCCGCCCGTTGCTGGCATTGGTAATCAAGTCCAGGGCGGCGGGGATGATGATGTTTTCCTTCAAGTCTACGGCGTTTTGACTGGCTTCTAGGAGTTCTTCGATCTCTTGGCTTTCCCACGGTTTGAGCTGATGATGACAGGCGATGCGGCTGTAGAGGGCGCGGTGGCTGCGTAGTCTTAGACTTCCTAACAAATACTCGTCTCCAATGAGTATGAGACTAAAAGCGGGACGCCGGGCTAGATCGATGCCTAACAATAGCCGGATCTCTTCGAGCGCTCCGTGGCTGTAGTTCTGCGCTTCGTCGAGGATGATGATGGCGCTGGTCTCGCCAAGTTCTACCAAGGCTTCTTCAAGATGCATCAGGGTGGTGCTGCGGGTGCCGCCGGCTTTGCCGAACTTGCGGGCTAAATAGGCTAACAATCCGGCATGGCTTAGGCTGGCCTGGGTGATGGCGATGGCGCAGTAGAGCCGCGGATCGAGCTTGTCTTTCCAGTGGCTGACGAGATGGCTTTTCCCTACGCCGTTGGGGCCGCTGAGCAACATGAGGCTGCGGAGGGCGGCGCTTTGGGTTAGCAGTTGCTCGGCTTGTTGGATCTGAGGGGGCTTTTGATAGTGGGAGGTTTCTTCGTTGAAGGGGATGCCGGTTGCTCCCCAAAGATGGGTGTAATGAGTGATGGTGGAGTCTGTGATGGGCTTGCGGCCACTGCTTTTTCTAAGTCTGGTCGTCATGGTGTGATGATGATAGCGTTATGTGGCTTTGTTAGCCCTGGTGACGGCGTTCGTAGTTGAGCCGGTCGATCTGACTGTTGAGGTGTAGATTGACCAGGTGAGCTGTGCCGACGTGATGGTTGTGATGATAGATCTCCAGCGATTGCTCTTTGCTTACGGCAAAGGGGTCGTAGCGCACTTCGATGCGACGTCCGCGTAGGCTCAAGTCGACTTCGTAGAGGCGATTTTCGATGCGAATGGTGCCATTCTTGCGCACGGTGCGGTGGATGCGGGTGTAGAAGAGTTTTTCCAGAGCGTGATGGCTGAGTTCAAGTTGGCGGAGGTGTTCGGCTCCGGCGTGGAAACGGGCTTGCGGGGTGGTGCCGGTAGTGCTGTGTTGACGGTTATGATAGTCTTTCTGGAGCCAAGTGGAGAACTTGGCATTGAGGTCTTGGAGACTGTGGACGCGCTCTTCGGGTAGTGATAGGGTGGTTTCAAACCCTACCTGAATACTTGAGAATAGGCGTTCTATCTTTCCCTTGCTCCAGGCGGCGTAAGGCTTGTGATGCAATAGGCGGATATCGAGATTGGCGCAGACGATGTGGGTGTGTTTGCTAATGAATGGGGCGCCGTTGTCGACGTAGAGTTTGTGGGGGAGTCCGCGGCGGCGGACGGCTTCTTTGAGGGCGTGATGGAGGTTTTGCGTGTTTTCGCTTGTGTAGTAGGCGGCGTAGGGAATGAGTCGGCTGTGATCGTCAATGATGGCGCAAAGCTGGGTGCCCAAAGTAGCGCCTTCGGTGGTGCGGAGTTTGGGACCGGGGCTGAAGTCGGCCATCCAAAGATCGTTTGGATAGGGGGCTTCGAAGGCTTTGGTGGGGCCGCTATGGATGTCCTCAGCTGGACGCCCGTGATGCAGTCCAGCGGCTCTGAGAAAGCGATAGACTGTGGAGAGTGAAGGCAACTCTCTACCTTCTTCTTGAGTGAGCCACCGGCGATAGGCCACTTTGATCGGAATCTGTGGATATTTTCGCCGCTGCGTGAGGATCCATTCTTGTTGTTCGGAGGTGAGCGCACGTTGTTTGCCGGTGTCTTGCCTGGGATGTTTGGTGAGTGCCTGGAATCCGTCGTTTTGATAGGCATACCACCAGTCTTCGAGAGTGCGAATGGCGTAGTGTTTGCCGGATTGGACATCGGGCCAGGGACGCAAGGCTGCTTGTCGTAAGGCTGCGGCTAACGACCGGCCTTCTTCCTGAAGTTGTTGCAGGTAACTGATGGCGCCGTAGCGGACCAGAGCGCTTTGTTCTTGGGGTGTTAGAGTATGGTCATCAGACATGCGGGAGCTTTACCCCCGCAGTGATTTTGCGAAATAGTACGGTTATGTGGGAAACTCGTGGCGAATAATAGAGAGATGTTAGTTGGCCTTCAAGCACCGGTAATCACCCAATAGGCTCTTGCCATGGAGCGCGAGTTCGAGAAGGATCTCCCCGAGGTTGCCGGCGGTGAGGCGAATGGCTCTCCAAAGTTCTTCTGCGGTGTTTGTAAGAGCAATGCGCTGCCCGAAGAACTCGGTGAGGCTCTGGCGCCTGCTTTGATCGGCGAATCGGCACCAAGCTCGCCGCAGGCAACCTTTCTTGATTTCGCTGCCATTGGCGTTGTTGCCGTCGTCTTGGCCACCTTGGGATGGAGGGGCGCAGCGTTGGTCAAAGTCTTCTTCCACGCATGGGAGATGGACGGTACGATAAGGCAAGAGGTGATCGGGAAGAACACTAATGGTCCTCCCGGCATACTTGCAAAGAAAGCGCATCACGGTGATTTGCGCGTCTCCCTCGACATCGGCAAAACGCTTGTAATTCCCATGGCGATGCAGGCATTGGCCCTCTTCGTGATCGAAGGCACATGGAGGAAATTCATCGGTAGCTGGATAACTGGATCGGCGAATCTGCATCCCCCATTCAATCATCCCTGTCTACGTCCTCATTCTATATCGTGGCTGGCTCCCCGAAACCCAGTCTGACTCTCATCTATACCCGTTCACACGAAGCATTTCGCCACGGAACATCTGGGGTGTAGGGACGGGTTGGGATGATGGTGGTTTGATAGTGTTCGGCGAATGCGAGGATCTTTGGATGGAGTTCAGGGTCGTACCAGTCGGCTTGTTTGACGGCGGCTTTGAGGTTATCGATACGCAGCGTGGCGGGAACTCCGCCGAAGTGACGAAAGGCGTTCTCGATGGCTGTTAGGAAATGATCGGTGGTCTGAGCAGGCAGCGTCTCGGTGTAGCCTTTGCGTGAGCAACTGAGGGTGATGCGCAGCACGTTGCTCATGCGTTGTTTGCCGTCTTTGTCTAACAGGGTCTTAGCAAATCCGAAGTCGATCTGGGCTTCTTCGCCTGGGGCACACTCCATGCGCCAAATGCGTTTGGGTGGGGTGGCCTTGAGTTTGCGGACGTAGCGTTTGACGGATTGATAGGAGTGCTGGAAACCGACTTCCTGGCGAAGATCGGTGAAGATGCGTTCGGCGCTGAGTCCAAGATCGAGTTTCGCCTGGATGAGGTCGTGGTGCGGTTGGCAAGCGCTGTTGCTAACGGCGGGCGGCTGGGGCTTAGGCGGCTCTGCTGAGTCGTCCGCAGGAGCGTTCAGCCGTTTGAAGACCTTGCTGACGGTACCGCGATCAACGCCGAGTTCTCTGGCGATGCGTCGCTGAGACCAGCCTCGCTTGAGGAGGGCTTCGATGGAGTGAATTTTTGCCATGTTGAGGTGATTGGCCATGGCATCCTGAGATGAGGGGTTCCTCGTCTTAGGGCCAGGACTACTGTCTCAACGTGGCTGGTTTTGAAGTGACCCTTGGTGGCTGGTTTTGGGTGACCACTGACAGAAGCTTGACCGGCTGGCGCCGTCGCTGCGCGATGGTGTTAACATCTTAGGCGATTGGTGCGAGAAAAACGTCAGGGTGGTTTCTGTTACTCAGCAGATTGATCTTAGCGGCATGGTCGGCCAAGTGGTCGCCTCTCTCATCTTTGGCTTGGCTGAGATCGACCTTGAGAACATCCGTGAGCGGCAAAGTGCCGGGATTGCCTTGGCCAAGAAACGCGGCGTTTACAAAGGTAGGAAGAAAGGCACCACCAAAGGCAAGCCTGCGCGCGCTCATGAACTCAAGGCCAAGGGCCTGAAAGTTGACGAAATTGCGAAATCTATGGGCGTTTGTGAGAGAACCGTGAAGCGGTATCTATCCAAGCAAACTAGGCCCTAACCAAGATCATCATTCATCAAGCGCCTCTTCGGCCAACGCTTTCAAATGCGTGTCTGACGTATCATTTGCAATTCCTTCCCATAAAGTCGTGACACCGCTACCAAAATCTTTATGGCCGTAGGCTAGAGCAATCGCCTTAAGCTCTCTATCTGTTCCATTAAGAATGCTTGTGTGAATGCTCGCAGCGGTCGTAAATTCCTCTCTATATATCGCAAGAAGAGTGAGGTTCTTTAGAAGAATTGCTTTTCCTAAATCGTTAGCATTATTAAATGCCTGCTGCCATTCCGTCCAGTTCACACTACGGGCTGGCTGATCCATATCAGCGCCAAATTCACCTGAAAACCAATACATCATCCGCTTCATGTTATCATCCGTGCTTTCAGCAGCTTCCAACAGCCAATGCTCTGCCCAAGTCTCCCCTTTCGCCATAGCTTCCCTGATCAAAGCGCCTGAACCACGCAACTTCATCGCCTCGGCGTCACTTTGCGCAATTGCTTTGGTGTAGAACACTTTATCATGCTGCTGCTGCTTCACATCCTCAATTGTCGAGGAACTTCCTGTGAACTCAAAAAGCTTCCATCCCTCTGTCGGGGCTGTCCAATTTGCAGAAACTATGGCCGCATCATGTAACACTAACTGCTCATACGCACTGGCTTTAGCTGCATCTCCAGATGCGTTTTCAAAAGCAGTAACAGCATCAGTGAACCCTTGCGTTATGGCAGCGTTCTCTTGCAAAGTTTGAATGGCCTCCTCATCAAACTCTGAAGTCACTTGGCCGCAGGCCGTTCCCAGTATCAAAGTTAGGCAAATAAATGCTTTCATCATGGTCTTGGTTTGGTCGACTTGAACATCAAGTATGTGTTGATCCAATAGTGTCCCCTCCGATGCTTCGTCCCTGCATATTTTGTCTTAACACCGTCTCCTTCTGTTCGATGAGCGATAGCAATCGAGCTTCCACCATCACCAGCAACACACTTTATATGGCCTCCGCCTCCTGGCAAGTCAGGCACTCCAGAATCCTTTAGTCGTTGCACTAGATCGGCCAGAGGATAGGCATCCCGCGGGCCTCTTTCGGGAGTTATCGTGAAGAAAACTTTAGCCTCATCTTCTCCTACTTCTGCAATCCCATACCATGGGTTCTGGTTCCTAGTTCCCTCAACCAGCCCGCTTGATAAACCGCCAAGCGCCTCCCGATCCTGAACAGGATTAACGGGAACAACTCCCGTCTTAATATCGATAGTTCCTGCTCCATTCGAAGAAATATATTCCGCCGTTGGCCCCTCCAAAGGCTGCCCTGGTGTTCCGCTACTGCTTGCTGCATTTTTCTTCCCATTAGTAACGAGATTGCCTCTACACCGAGGTGTCATATGTCCACGAGCAATCCCCCAAAGATTCTGGGCTTTATTCCCAAAGAAACAGAAATTCCCGTTTATCAATAGGTCATACTGATCGTTGTTGAGCGTCACCAGTTTCGGCAATCCATACCACTTAGGATTACGATGGAAGGTCTCAACAACCTTCATCTCTGTGCTTTCATGGCGCATTGAAACAATGCGCATGTTACTTCTTCCAATCTTAGGCACACGGACGCAAACTCTCGCATTGTTCTCAAGCATGTAATCCCTAGCGGCCATAAAATATGCCGCATCTCCTATCACATGAACTAAGTTGAGCTTAAGTTTAGCAACGTCAACTGGTTGAGCTGCTCCCGGCTTGGTATACTGGAGCACCAAATCCCCATTAGCCCCTGTCGTAAAAGCGCCTTCTGCACGGACATACAAGTCCTCTAGAACATCGTTTGCCAAATTTAAAGGGAACGTGACCTCATTCGCACATGCACTATCTGAGTAGAACTTCAGTTTATCAATTGCCGGATGAGAAAACTCTGCAGTTCCTTCTTCCGCTGCCAGTGAAACTCGAATCAACTGCGCATCATCATCAGTCACAGTGCCACCAGGCTTCTTAGCGTCCTCAATATCGCCGACCCCATTAGATAGTTTGTCGTTTGTGAAAAGAAACTCGGTTCCTAGCTCGATGTCTTTCGCGCTAGCATCACTTTCAAAAGCGCCTTTCGCAAGAGCTTCATCATCTTCATTTATCTCTCCGTCATTATTGAGATCGGAAACTAGCTCATGTGGCAAGATCCTGACTTCCTTTCCAGGCTGACCATCGGAAACCGTGCCAGTCGTGTTACCTATGCCTTCTAGGTCACCAAACACAGTGTAAACCACGTTCAGCCAGGGACCATCTTGAATGTTCAGTGTTGCTTGAGCAGAGTTTCCTGATCCCGATGGAGCACTCGCACTCGCATAATATCCCGACTTTTTCTTAAGAGACAGCTCCACACTTCCTGATGAATTGGTTGGAATAAAAACTTCGGTATCTCCCAAAAAACGAAGTTCAACATAACCATCTCCACTACTGGAATACGAAAAAATCACATTATGGTGCGTCGCTCCATTAGGCCCAGACGGATCGCTATCATTAACATCAAAAATCCAATCGGCATCATCATCATCATCGGCATCGTTGTGAATGCCATCTCCATCAATGTCGGGATCAACATCGTTAGGATACCCATCTCCATCCATATCAGAGTCTAGCCAATTGGGCGACCCGTCGCCATCAATGTCACTGTCCAGAGCATTGGGGATTCCGTCATTGTCGGTATCGAAAGATGATAGATACTCTGTCCAGTTATCGATACCGTCAGAATCCACATCCCCTGATGGCCCATTGTCAGGATTGGTGCTACCATCATCATTCGAAGCAGTGCCAATAAACCACTCTCCCCAGTCCCCCATCCCATCACTATCAGAATCCCAAGAAAGCGGGTCTGATGCCGTGTGATTAAGCTCCCAGTAGTTGCTTAACCCATCAAAGTCCGGGTCGCCAAGGTTCGCCGATGTTGTAGGAACGCTGGTAGCACGGACTCCCAGAAACTTCCGGTCATGCGAGACTGAACTAAACGGCTGAGTCAATAGCCCTCCAGTCCCAAGATTGACATAGGGAACGTAGGTCCAATTGATCATGTCGGTGGAAGTCACAAGGAAATACGTGTTGCCTATAACTGTAGGCCACTGCGCCTCAAAATCTCCGTTTACAGTCACTAACTGCGCGTCGATTTCCGGTTCCAATTGCGCAAACCCACTATGACTCAACCCCAAGAGACAAAACGAAAGAAAAACGAAAACTCTCATTACTCTTGGCCCTCCTTCCGTTGGTTTGCCTTCATCCCTTCGAGATAAGCGTCAGTTAGAGCCTGTAATTTTTCCGGGCTAGGCCGTGTAACTTTTGGAGCAGCAGAAGGGTCGTCTGCAATGAGAAGCCCCCCATCTTTTCCCTGCCAGAAGTATAATTCTGCGTCCTTCTCTTCTGGCGGGTTTTCCTCAAGCCACGCCCTTCTCTTCTCATCCTCTCTCTTCCACTTCTCGTGGGCGGCCCTTAATTCAGGCCCCTTAGATGCGTAGACTTCATGCAGGGCATGTATCGCATCAAGGGCCTCTTTATCGGGGATTGCGTCCCCTACAATCTCATACTCAACCTTACTACCTTCAAAGTTTGGGGGGCCGTCAGATACCCCTAACCATTTCCACCCCTCACGTTGCTCACTACTGACATCACCAATTCCCATGAAGATGGAGTAAGGTTGGCCATCTACGTAAAACCTGCTGATGCCTCGCAAGTGGTTAAAGTCAACAGCACTCCAAATCCTGTATGACTGCTCTCCGTAGCTCCACCGGACAAGAGTTGCCTTTCCATCTACAACAGTTGCGGACAATGATAGAAATTTCTCAGCCTTGTATTCCGCTTTCAGCTTCTCCAGTTCTGCCTCAGTCAGCTCTGGCTCTTCAGGCTTGGGTGGTGCTGGTTCACGCAGTGGGGGTTGGCCGAGATGAATCTTGATCTTTTTCCCCGATGACAGAATGCGCTCTCTTGTTTTCTGGATCTGAAACTCTCCCGTTTCTTTCCAATCCGGCTTCGGCGTCGGGGGGATGAAGTCAGGAACCTCAAACACTTTATCCAAAATCCTGATTTCACCGGCATTCGGATCAGTCTCTCGTTGTGCCGAAGCATGGACAACGAGGACTCCCATAAAGAGCACAACCAAACGTCTCATATGGTGGATCCTGTCATAGCTTCTAGGTCATGCAAGACCAGGTTGTAAAAAACCTACCCTTGCCTTCGAAGCTGGTCCTTAGGTATGATCAGAAGTTCGTGCTTACTATTGAGAAGGAGCAAAGCATGGAAAATGACGACCCGTTGGGTTCACTGCGAGAACGATTCAACTTGTCCAAGTCTGCGGTGGCCAGAGCTTACGGAACCGATGCCAGGGGGATTGCCCGCATCGAACAACGCTTTCAGGAAGGCAAGATCAGGTTTGAGACAGTCCGGGATTTTCTCAAAACTATGGGTGGTGAGTTGAAGATCGTTGCCCAGTTCGAAGATCAGAACACCGGACCTGGGAGGGAAATTAATCGGATACCGATTTGAAGATCAGCCTTAGGTTTGTGTCAGAATATTCAGTTTCCGTGGCGCTCAGCTCAGCGCAGAGATGCTGCAGAATCTCGTTGGCTTTGGGCGTGGACAGGCTGTGGATCTCCACGGTTAGGGTGCCTGCTTCGTTGTCAGGGATGAGGTTGGCTTCGGTGGTGTAGAGATCGCGCACAAAGGCGCGCGCTTCGTCTTGATGGTGCGCTCCAAGGTGTTCTCGAATCGTTTGCGCCATGGCGCTCTCGGCCCGGTAGGCGATGATCTTCAGCGTATCGATGAAGTGTTTGCTGCGGGTGGCCAGTTTCATGAATTGGTCTTCTTCGGGTAACTTGCTCACGGTGATGTGTTTGTCTGTCTGTTCCGTGGCGAAATGCTTCGTGTGAACGGGTATAGATGAGAGTCAGACTGGGTTTCGGGGAGCCAGCCACGATATAGAATGAGGACGTAGACAGGGATGATTGAATGGGGGATGCAGATTCGCCGATCCAGTTATCCAGCTACCGATGAATTTCCTCCATGTGCCTTCGATCACGAAGAGGGCCAATGCCTGCATCGCCATGGGAATTACAAGCGTTTTGCCGATGTCGAGGGAGACGCGCAAATCACCGTGATGCGCTTTCTTTGCAAGTATGCCGGGAGGACCATTAGTGTTCTTCCCGATCACCTCTTGCCTTATCGTACCGTCCATCTCCCATGCGTGGAAGAAGACTTTGACCAACGCTGCGCCCCTCCATCCCAAGGTGGCCAAGACGACGGCAACAACGCCAATGGCAGCGAAATCAAGAAAGGTTGCCTGCGGCGAGCTTGGTGCCGATTCGCCGATCAAAGCAGGCGCCAGAGCCTCACCGAGTTCTTCGGGCAGCGCATTGCTCTTACAAACACCGCAGAAGAACTTTGGAGAGCCATTCGCCTCACCGCCGGCAACCTCGGGGAGATCCTTCTCGAACTCGCGCTCCATGGCAAGAGCCTATTGGGTGATTACCGGTGCTTGAAGGCCAACTAACATCTCTCTATTATTCGCCACGAGTTTCCCACATAACCGTACTATTTCGCAAAATCACTGCGGGGGTAAAGCTCCCGCATGTCTGATGACCATACTCTAACACCCCAAGAACAAAGCGCTCTGGTCCGCTACGGCGCCATCAGTTACCTGCAACAACTTCAGGAAGAAGGCCGGTCGTTAGCCGCAGCCTTACGACAAGCAGCCTTGCGTCCCTGGCCCGATGTCCAATCCGGCAAACACTACGCCATTCGCACTCTCGAAGACTGGTGGTATGCCTATCAAAACGACGGATTCCAGGCACTCACCAAACATCCCAGGCAAGACACCGGCAAACAACGTGCGCTCACCTCCGAACAACAAGAATGGATCCTCACGCAGCGGCGAAAATATCCACAGATTCCGATCAAAGTGGCCTATCGCCGGTGGCTCACTCAAGAAGAAGGTAGAGAGTTGCCTTCACTCTCCACAGTCTATCGCTTTCTCAGAGCCGCTGGACTGCATCACGGGCGTCCAGCTGAGGACATCCATAGCGGCCCCACCAAAGCCTTCGAAGCCCCCTATCCAAACGATCTTTGGATGGCCGACTTCAGCCCCGGTCCCAAACTCCGCACCACCGAAGGCGCTACTTTGGGCACCCAGCTTTGCGCCATCATTGACGATCACAGCCGACTCATTCCCTACGCCGCCTACTACACAAGCGAAAACACGCAAAACCTCCATCACGCCCTCAAAGAAGCCGTCCGCCGCCGCGGACTCCCCCACAAACTCTACGTCGACAACGGCGCCCCATTCATTAGCAAACACACCCACATCGTCTGCGCCAATCTCGATATCCGCCTATTGCATCACAAGCCTTACGCCGCCTGGAGCAAGGGAAAGATAGAACGCCTATTCTCAAGTATTCAGGTAGGGTTTGAAACCACCCTATCACTACCCGAAGAGCGCGTCCACAGTCTCCAAGACCTCAATGCCAAGTTCTCCACTTGGCTCCAGAAAGACTATCATAACCGTCAACACAGCACTACCGGCACCACCCCGCAAGCCCGTTTCCACGCCGGAGCCGAACACCTCCGCCAACTTGAACTCAGCCATCACGCTCTGGAAAAACTCTTCTACACCCGCATCCACCGCACCGTGCGCAAGAATGGCACCATTCGCATCGAAAATCGCCTCTACGAAGTCGACTTGAGCCTACGCGGACGTCGCATCGAAGTGCGCTACGACCCCTTTGCCGTAAGCAAAGAGCAATCGCTGGAGATCTATCATCACAACCATCACGTCGGCACAGCTCACCTGGTCAATCTACACCTCAACAGTCAGATCGACCGGCTCAACTACGAACGCCGTCACCAGGGCTAACAAAGCCACATAACGCTATCATCATCACACCATGACGACCAGACTTAGAAAAAGCAGTGGCCGCAAGCCCATCACAGACTCCACCATCACTCATTACACCCATCTTTGGGGAGCAACCGGCATCCCCTTCAACGAAGAAACCTCCCACTATCAAAAGCCCCCTCAGATCCAACAAGCCGAGCAACTGCTAACCCAAAGCGCCGCCCTCCGCAGCCTCATGTTGCTCAGCGGCCCCAACGGCGTAGGGAAAAGCCATCTCGTCAGCCACTGGAAAGACAAGCTCGATCCGCGGCTCTACTGCGCCATCGCCATCACCCAGGCCAGCCTAAGCCATGCCGGATTGTTAGCCTATTTAGCCCGCAAGTTCGGCAAAGCCGGCGGCACCCGCAGCACCACCCTGATGCATCTTGAAGAAGCCTTGGTAGAACTTGGCGAGACCAGCGCCATCATCATCCTCGACGAAGCGCAGAACTACAGCCACGGAGCGCTCGAAGAGATCCGGCTATTGTTAGGCATCGATCTAGCCCGGCGTCCCGCTTTTAGTCTCATACTCATTGGAGACGAGTATTTGTTAGGAAGTCTAAGACTACGCAGCCACCGCGCCCTCTACAGCCGCATCGCCTGTCATCATCAGCTCAAACCGTGGGAAAGCCAAGAGATCGAAGAACTCCTAGAAGCCAGTCAAAACGCCGTAGACTTGAAGGAAAACATCATCATCCCCGCCGCCCTGGACTTGATTACCAATGCCAGCAACGGGCGGCCGCGCACCGCGCTGCAACTGGCCCGTGCCGCGTGGATCGCAGCCAGCCAAGAGAAAGCCAACCACATCACCACCGATCACGTACAGCAAGTGATGCCCACCATTCCCTCCGCCAACGACCATCGAGGAGGCATGCCGGAAGGCTAACAAGATAAACATTAGGCTATGCAAACACCATCAAACCAAAGCAGCCCCGTCGAAGAGCAAGTGGCGGCCCTACACCAACACTATTGCCAACTGACCGGGCAGAAACTGATCTTAGGCTTCGACCGGCAACGAGCCTGGTATGAGTTGCTACGAGCCGGGTTCACCAGCGAAGATGTCGAACAAGTCGTCAGCTACTTGCAACGGGAGATCCGAGGCGAGCGCCGCCGCGTGGGAGCGCTCAAACCCAGTAACTTCTTACAACTCGAGCGATTCGAAGAAGACCTCAACATCAGTCGGGCGAGACTAACTAGGGCCTGTCCCACAGGTCCGGCCCCCTGTCATAGAAGTGCGAAACAGCGATATTAAAGAGCTATGAGAGCCCAATTTGGACTCCCATAGCCAAATTCGGCGTGTATAATTTGGTTAGTAGCAAAATCAAACCCGCCGAATCATGACCGAATTTAACCGCCAATTAACCTTTCGTCTACTTCCACCTTGTTACGGGCCCAAAGATTATCGCGATAAACGCGCCCGATACCAATTCATGGACGACATCATCGAGCGGGCCGGACTCGATGACCAATTCACGAAGCTTGTTCTCGAACGCCGCGGCCTCCAGTCCCATCAAGTAGGCACCCGATTCCTCAATCACTGCGTCACCGCCTTCCGCACTAACATCGTCCGCTTCGTCGAAAATCATATGCCCGTGCGCGAACTCAGCATCCAACTAGCAGAAAGCAATGTGCTGCAATGGTTCTGTCATACAGGCGAATTCGGCTCCGTCATGCCCCCCTCAAAAAGCACCCTCGACCGTTACGGACGCTTCCTGCCCCAAGAAGCCATCGACCAACTCGGCGCCCAGCTACTGCAAAGCGCCGCCCAACACTCCAGCGACGGCTTAGAGCAATTGTTAGGTTTAGAAAACCCCGTCGATCTGGTCAACGTCTGGTTCGACAGCTTCTGTCTCCAAGCCAACATCCACTACCCCACCGACTGGGTGCTCCTCATCGACGCCACCCGCACCCTGATGAAAGCCACGAAACTCATACGGGAAGCCGGCTTAAAAAACCGCATGCCCCAAGACCCCGAAACCTTCCTGCGAGAAATCAACAAACTCGGGATAGCCATGAGCCAACAACGGCGGCAGAAAGACAGCAAACGCAACCGCAAAGCCATCCTGCGACAGATGAAAAAATCAATTCGCAAGACCCGTCAACACGCCCAGAAACATCGCCAACTCTTAGAAGAAAGATGGCAAGAAACCGAGTGGAGTTGGCCGCAAGTCCAGCAAATACTAGGGCGAATCGACAACATCCTCGAGCAACTACCTGAAGCCCAACGCCAAGCACACGAGCGCCTCATCGGGGAGCGACAAGTCAAAAGCTCAGAAAAAATCCTCAGCCTCTACGAGTCCGACGTGCAAGTGGTAGTGAGAGGAAAGTTAGGGAAAGAAACCGAATTCGGCAACCCCATCCTGTTAGGCGAACAAGAAGACGGATTAATCGTTCACAACCAACTCTACAAAGAAAATGTGAGCGACGCCAAGATACTCCTAGAAGGAGTCGAAAACATCGAAGAGCGACTCAAGATCGAAATAGAAGGCGTATGCGCAGATCGAGGCTTTGCGAGCAAAGCAAACAGCAAAGCGTTAGGAGAAGAAAGAGACTACATATGTCCGAAGCAACTCGAAATCCTGCGCGAAAAAATGGGGAACGGCGAATTCGCCAAGAGGCAAAGAAGACGAAGTCAAACCGAAGGCCGAATCAGCATCTTCATACACAGCATATTGGGAGATATGTTACGAGTGAAAGGGCACACCAATCGCGAGAAGGCGGTGAGTTGGGGAGTGCTCGGGCACAACATGAAGAAACTAGCCGAAATGCGAAAGAAGCAAGCCGAAGCGCGAGAAGCCGAAGCGCGGAAGCAAGCAGCCTAGAAAAAGCGCAAGACAAAGCCGCGCCCCGGAACACAAGCCGGAGAGGGAGCAGCACGTACCCGCGCCCGAGAAAAAGGCCCGAAAAGCGAGAATCAGACAAAGCACAACCATCCAAACCAACAAATCCGCCCCCGACCAGCGCGGCCAACAACGCGCCTAACAAAAACCACACATCAAATCTCAGAATCGGACGCTTCTGGGACAGACCCTAACTAGAGCATCAAAACCATCGAAACCACGGCCGCCAAGCAAACCCACCGACGCCTTCACCCCCGAGGAAGGAGCGCGAGCCTTTCGTAATCTGAGATTACAACTTCAGCGCACCACCACGCCAAAGACTGACAATCCCACGAAGAAAACAGACAATCCCACCAAACAATCTGAAAACAATCCCACGACCTAATTCGCCGCGCCACAAGCCTATGGCGCAACCTCTTCACCACCACCTTCAAACAGATCGAGACAAGGCGGGAAGGAAACCGGCAAATACGCCTACACGAGAAAGAACCGCAAACGCCATGCCAGCGCCTCATCGACTACAATCGAGTCCATGGTAATGAATCCTATGCGAAAAAGCTAGAGCACTGGCGAAGTCAACACGATCCCTTCAAGCTCAAAACATGGATCGAAAAGCAACTCAAAGCGATCTGGGATCTCGACAGCCAACTCAACGCCATGGAAGGAGCCAGCGAACTCGAAAAGGAACAACGAGCCAAGCGCTCACTAAGCAAAGCCAAGAGACGGCCAGCACCCATCACGCAACTACGGGAATTACCCACGCCAAAGCCCTCAACGCCCGCCAAGATGCGAATCAGAGCTGGCAAGAAAATCTCCAACGCAGCCTAACATTCCCCCTGGAACTTGGTTGGAATCGGAGCAGATATCGGGAAAAAGCCGTTCACTCAACGAGCGACATCCAATGCCACGGTTAGGTTAGTGACCCTTCCGCTAGTCATTTGCCAAGAGCAGCGTTAGAGCCATGCGGAGCCGTGAGCTGTCCTCGCCGGTCCTGCGGGAACCCTTGATCTTGGGCCCCGCTCCCCCTGGACCCCACGCCCCGGCGCCGCCGAAGGGAGTTAGCAGCCTTCGCCGCCGGAGGCAGAAGGCTACCAGGGGGAGCCCCAAGCCAAGGGTTGTCCTCGGCCCGGCTGCGGGATCTCCCGGGTAAAACCACCACGCAGAGCCGTGCTTGCCACCTCGCGGCAATCCAGAGGCTCTTAAGCGTAACGTGACGCTTGGATCGGTCCTAGAAAAGTCAGTGGCCGTAGCGGCCAACCTGAGGAAGACGCCTCAGGCCGGCTGGGCCCCAGAGTGGCCTTTCTTTTTAATCTGTTAAGCTCCGCACGAGAGCATTCAAAAGGCCGCTGCGCGGGGTGAGCATCCGCATGTTAACGATGACCTCAAGCACTTGCGGCACTTCTCAAAAGACTCCTTGGAAAAGGCCCCTTGAGGCCGCAAACTCCGTGTCTCGAACCCAAGATCAAACAACCTAAACCCACAAAAGTCAGAGTGTCCTCAATTATGAGGCATCAACCCTCCCTAACCTTATACCAGAGTGTCTTTTTTCAATGAGGCAACAGGTTCTATCGCCTGATCTGCATTGCCGCTCCCTCTACCCCGAGGATCCATCGGGTAGGTCAGGTGTTCTGAAACTGCGAAAAACTTGCGGGAAACCACTTGAATTACTATAATTATAATAATTTAGACGGATGTTCATCGCATGCTTCAGCTTCGCCCCTTTTCTTATTCTTTCGCCTCAGTCATGATCTTAAGCGCCCTTTCCGGTGCCGCGATGTACCACGTTTTGACTGATCGTTCATCGATGACTACCGCGTTTGATGAGTCATCATCCACGCTCCAGGAAACGCCGAAGATTTCTCAGTCGTTAACGCGGACGTCTCGCACAGCGATGGCAAGTCCCTCAGAGGTGCGACGGGCTCTTGAAGAGCATGATCCCCAGATCCACGTGGCGATCGCTTCCCTTCGCGATCTTAGTCCCTCAGAGATAAGAACTTATCTGAAGCAATTTGAGACCTTGCCGGGAAATCCGAACCGTGCCGCCTTTCTAAGTTTCGTCAGCCAGTGGGCCAAGGTCGATCCAAAGGAAGCGCTTGCTTATGTGGGTAACGGGTCGAATCGGTACGCTTCCACAGCGGCATTGAGCGAGGTCATGCGTCAATGGGCCCGGATAGATACCGAAACTGCGGTCGCTTATACTGAAGATGAAACCAATACCCGTCGGAAGCCTCACCTGCGATTGGGACTCATTCGTGGCCTGGCTTCGATCGATCTCGATCGCGCGACGGAGGTCGCCCTGTCGCCTGAGGAACCGGGTAGGCGAGTGGAAGCCTTGCGAGTTCTAGCAGTTAGCCAGGCATCGAGTGCCGAACGGGCGCAACGATGGTTAACACTCTTCCACGGCCATACCGATCAAGACCGGGAGATCAAATCCGTGGCGTTGCGTGCCCTCGCTGAAGCCGGGCGCTACGTCCCTGCCATGCACGCTTTTCTGAAGAAGGAAGTGCAAGCGGACTACGTGAATAGCCACACCCTTGCGACGGTGGCGATGACCTTGCATGGTTCTTATAGGGACCGTCTCGAATGGATGCGCGGCCAAACCAGTCAAGCGGCCGAAGAAGCGCAAGTGTTTATGTTAGACGATTGGGCGGCGCAAGCGCCCAATGAGGCTGGGGAATGGTTGGGCAATCAGTTGACTGGCGACGCCGAGAACTTGGATCCGTTGTTGGTGCGTTATGTGCACAAAGTGTATCGGCGTGATCCGGAAGCAGCCATTGCTTGGGCGGAGACCATCAGTGATAAGACGTTACGGGATAGTTTGTCGGATCTTTGGGAAGCTCCATCAGGTGGAGAAGGCCTCTAGTGAGATAGGCTTCCTTCCTATCATTAATCCAAGGGTGGTGCTCCGCAGGTTTTACAGACCGGGGATGTAGTCACGGCGCCGACGGCGCCCTCCGGGAGGAATGGCGGGAGGATTCGCCTCCATATTCTATCGCGAGTGCTCTAGCAATGTCGAAACGGATCGCACCTGCCCCGGCAGCACGAGATCCGGACACAGTTCAGCGAGTGGTTGCAAGACGAAGCGCCGTTGCGCCAGGCGTGGATGAGGTAGCGTTAGCCTCTCCGTATTGATCACTTCGTTACCGAGAAAGAGGAGATCGATATCGATCGTCCGAGGTTCGTTGCGAACACCGCTTCGGCGGCGGCCCAGACGTTTCTCAATCGCTTGTGTCGACTCAAGCAAGGCGAAACTCTTGCCCGCGAAGTCGACGACGATCACCGTGTTGAGAAAAGGCGGGGAACCTTGTGGGCAATCCACCGGCTCGGTCTCATCGAGGGAGGCTTGACGAAAGGAGTCCGGGATCACGCCCGGGAGTTTGAGGATTTCCTCAATGGCAGTCTGAATGTTAGCGGTGCGGTCACCCAGGTTGGAACCAAGCGCGATGCCGCAGGGCCGGCCTCTCTTCAAATCAACGGCCGTTTTCATGGGTGAATGGGACTCAGCCCAAGTCTAGCACATCCATCATATCATAGAGCCCGGCGGGCTTCCCGCGAAGCCATTTGGCGGCGCGAATGGAGCCGTTGGCAAAAGTGTTTCTGCTAGAAGCTTTATGCGTGAGTTCCACGCGTTCGCCATCGGTGGCGAACATCGCGGTGTGATCACCCACCACATCACCACCGCGGAGGGAATGCACACCGATCTGCTTGACCGGACGCTCACCGGTGATGCCTTCGCGTCCGTGTTGCGTGTGCTCGCCATATTCCAAACCACGTGCTTCCGCGAGGATCTCCGCGAGGCGTTTCGCTGTTCCGCTAGGGGCATCCTGCTTCATGCGGTGATGCATCTCTGTGACCTCGATATCAAACTCGTCGCCCAAGATGTTCGCCGTCTTGCGGCTGAGCCAGAAGAGCAAGTTGACGCCGACGCTGAAGTTGGGTGCGAAGACGATGGGGATCGATGCGGAAGCTTCTTTGATGACCGCGAGTTCTTCGTCGTCGTGTCCGGTGGTGCCCATGACCACGGGTTTCTTCAATTCCACACACCCGCGAATGAGTTCCTTGGTGAAACTGTGAAAGCTGAAATCGATCACCGTGTCACAATCCGGTAGAACGGCTAGCAACGAGTCGCCCACATCGATCTTGTGCACGACGGTCACGGCGCGATCATGCGCCGCGCAATCGATGACTGCTTTGCCCATACGGCCTAATGAACCGGTTACTAACAATTTGAGATCACTCATAAGACGTTCATGCGTTGAGCAGGCCGAGATCCTCCAGAATCCCTTTTAAGATCTGTTCTTTCTCGGCCGACAAGCGGACCATGGGCAGCCGCAACTCGTGCTCGATCTGGCCCACAAGATACAGCGCCGCTTTGATAGGAACGGGATTGGTATCCAACTTAAGGAATCCGCTGAAAAGCGGGTAGTATTTTTCGTGGATCTCTTGAGCCCTCGCCCAATCGCCATCGAGGCCGGCCCTCACCAGTTGGGTCATTGCCTCGGGAATCAAATTGCCGGCGACACTGATCACGCCCACGGCGCCCACGCTCATAAAAGGGAGCGTTAGAGAATCGTCACCTGACAGTACGTCGAAATCATCTGGAAGCGCCGCCTTCAACTGACTTACCCGCTCCGGCGTGCCCCCGGCCTCTTTCATGGCGCGGATGTTAGGGAAGGATTCACGCAATCGCGCTGTCGTCTCGACGGCGATCTCGATGGAGCACCGGCCCGGGATACTGTAGAGGACGATGGGCAACGAGGTCGCCTCGGCAATCGCCTTGAAATGTTGATAGAGACCTTCCTGTGAGGGTTTGTTGTAGTAGGGCGCCACATGCAAAGCCGCATCCGCGCCCGCTTTCTCAGCCGCTTGGGTCAGGGCAATGGCCTCGCTGGTCGCATTGGATCCCGTCCCAGCGATGACCTGGCACCGCTTGTTGGCCGCCTGCACGCTGATCTCGATCACGCGCTGATGTTCGTCATGGGTGAGCGTCGGCGATTCACCCGTTGTCCCAACGGGAACGATCCCTGAAACGCCGCCGGCAACCTGTTTTTCGATAAGCGTGGCGAGACGTGCTTCATCCAATGCGCCGTCGCGAAACGGGGTGACCAGGGCTGTGTGGGCTCCTTCAAACATACTTAATGAATCAATCAGAAATCTCCATGTCAGAGGTTAGTGTTCCTTCGAAAACGAAATCCGCGGGTCCGGTCAGAGTGACCTGAGAAAAGACGTCCCGTGACCTTTGGAAACCAATGGCTAGGGTATCGCCGCCTGCCACTTTCACCGTGATGGGTGAGTCAGCCCCCGTTAGCATGGCGTGCGTAAGCGCGCATGCAGCCATGCCCGTGCCACAGGCTAACGTTTCATCCTCCACACCTCGCTCATAGGTGCGGATCTGCAATGCGCGATCATCTAGCACCTTAACGAAGTTGGCATTCGTGCCGGCGGGAGCGAATGCTTCATGATAACGCATGCTGGCCCCTAACGTTTTGAGATCGATAACCTCCAAATCCTCCACGAAGATCAAGGCGTGAGGGACGCCGGTGTTGACGAAATACACTTGATGCGCGGCACCATCACCCAAACGGAGGTCCTGCGCGGCCTGCCAATCCACGGGGTCGCTTAATTGCACGCAAACTTCCCCGTTCTCTCCCGGGAAGTGAGCTTCAATCACGCCGGCGATGGTTTCAAAGGACATCTGTGTTAGGCGGTCTTTGTGCAAGCGCCTAACAAATTTAGCGAAACAGCGCGCGCCGTTGCCGCACATTTCCGCCTCGCCGCCGTCCGCATTGTAGTAGCGCATGCGCGCGGTGGCGCCATTCTGCGGCGGCTCAACTAGCATCACCCCATCAGCGCCCACACCACGATGCCGGTCACAGAGTCGAGCGATCTGTGCTTGGGAGAGCGTCCGGCTACCATCGCGGTTATCCATGACCACGAAGTCGTTGCCGGCCCCATTCATCTTGGTGAATGTCAAAGGCATGCGTAACGTCGTTTAGACCTTCCTTAAACAGACTTCACCGCGTCCACAAGCGGTTTCACGAAGGCTGTGACCTTTTCCGCCAAGTCCGGCGAATCCCCTTCAGCGGCCACGATTTTCACGATCGCGCTTCCCACCACCACGCCGTCTGCGTGCCGCGCCACGGTCATCGCTTGCTCCGGATTTGAGATACCAAAGCCCACTACAATGGGCACATCCGTATGTTTGCGAATGACCGACACTTGGTCGTTGGTGTCCGTGGCAAGATCCGATCGCGCTCCCGTCACGCCCTCACGCATGATATAGTAAATGAACCCTTCCGCTGATTTGGCGATCGAGGCGATGCGATCATCGGGAGAAGTCGGTGCGATCAGGCGGATCTGTTTCAGCCCCTCGTGATAATCAAATTCGCGGTGAGCCGCCGCTTCGTCTGGCGGCATGTCGAGGGTGAGAATGCCATCGGCACCCGCTGCGGATGCGTCGCGATGAAAGGACTCGAATCCGTAGGTGTAGATGGGATTCAGGTAGGTGAACAAGATGATCGGGACCTCCACGCCGTCTTTTCTGAGATCGCGGATCATCGCAATCACCTGGCGTGTGGTCACACCCGCATCGAGCGCCCGTTGAGCGGCCATTTGATTCACAATGCCATCTGCCAGAGGATCAGAAAACGGCACCCCCAGCTCGATCAGATCGGCGCCGGCCTCGACCAACCCTTTCACCACCGCCTTGCAACGAGGAATGTCCGGGTCACCCGCCGCTACGTAAGCCACAAAGACTTTCTTGCCGCCGGCACGGCTGCGTTCGAAGAGGGCATCGATTCGATTCTGCATAGCGTTCCAGCCACTTCACGGAAAACACTCCTGACGTAAAGGGAAATCCATCTCTTTATTCAGGAATTGAATTGGTGCCTTTGATAGGCGACGCGCTATCGTTGCCGATCGTCATCTCTAGGATGCAGGTATGGTTCGTACACCGTGATTCATTTATGGTTAAGCGATCTGATAGCGCCGGGTAGGACTGATTACGGTGGGCGCTTTTCGTAGCGGAACTCGTGAGCGTTCCGGGCGCTGGATTTCCACCACTTTTATTCGCGCCGGATAGCGTCGGCTGCAGAACTCTTTTCCATGGTCAACGTCAATGACTTAAGCCTAACCTGTTTTTCCGCGACGAGTGGAGCTCAGTGGCGTCATGCAATGACAGTGATTTCTTCTTAAGAATCCGCTGCCGCTCAGTATTATTGTTGGCTCACTCGGACGAACCCGCGAGACGCACTGGTAATCGGAGCGGACTCTTCTGCGCCGGTCCCGATAAGCGGCTCTCCTTGATCGCTCCAGTTGAGTAAATCCGGCGACGTCTGCACTTGATAGGTTTTTCCGATCTCAGAGAGAAACCGAACGGTTAGGGTATTGCCGTTTCTTTCGATAGATAGATTCACATCCAATGTTGCGGCCGGATTCCCGCCACTGGAGATGCGCATGGCCATGAGTTGGGATTCTTCGTAATAGGGTGGGTCCAGCTCGTAGTTATCAAAGCGCTCGACGGGGGAATCGCCCTCGACGTGGGCCTGACTGGCTAACAAGTACCAACCAGTTCCGAGGATGTGGCTGACATCGATGATCCCGGCAGATTCCTCGTGATTGGTTAGGAATTGCTCGCCTCCGCTGCTGAAAAAGCGGGGATTGTGTTCTGCTATGGAGTGAACTTCGTTGGCCGCACTCACATAACGCCAGACTTTCCCTCGTCGCGCGCTCCCACCTTCGTCTTCCTGCATTAGCACATCTCCCGCGGTATCGACTGCGATGTTGTCCAAGCTTTGGATATCGCTATCCCGCCCCTCTTCCAGAACGATCTCGAGGGTGCCTCCTTGTTCGGGATTTCGGATATCGGTGAGAGTGAAACGCCAGAGGCGGGACGGGTAATCGATCCCATCAAGCCGCGCGCCGGAGGTCGCCACGTAGAAGCGGTTGGGATCTTGTGTGTCCCAATGCGAGTCTTCCGGTTTGGCAAAGAAAGTGACTTGTTGTGCCTCGCTCATGGACTCAATGTCATCGTGATCGAATCCTGACACATCTCCCAAATCGGCCAGAGAAAAAGCATCCCCTGATTGAACGGCATTCTTCATTTCATCGGGTTTGCCGTTGACTTGGATTCCGAATAGCTTTCCGTTAGTGAGGCCGGCCTTGTCGATGTCGTTACCGGTGTTGGTCTTGGTGCCAATGTAAAGGTAGATTTGGCCAGGTCCCTCGTCATCTGTGAGAATGACGACCGTCTTATCTTGGGGAAAAGGTGAGGGCACAACGTTTTCTACGAGCATGTTTCCCAATCGAGGTAACTCCCAAGCTTCACCGGCGCTTGGGCCATCAACGATGACGGCAAAGGGGCGCCCGCCATCACCGCGATCGAAAAGGGGTGGCAGAAATGGTAACGGATTCTCGACCACTTCCGGCGCGAATTCCTCGCCTGCGGTGAGGATCTTCGTTTGCGTGCCCAATCCTGTGGCGGCGTTGAAATAGGCCGATTCCTCGGCCAGCGTGCAGGAACAGAGCACTTGGAGATTCTCCTCTTCCGATACTTCATACCGGCTGCGGCTTTTCCGCCAAATTCGAATCGATTGGATGAGATCCTGGCCGGAGACGACCTTCCACGGATCCGTCGGATGGTTCGGTTTGTTAAGGATCCATTTGGCCACATGAGCACCTCTGCCGCCATGAGCATGATGGGGTTGAGGATTGGTAAAAACGAATGGGATATCCGGCACCCACGGAATTTCATGTGTGACGAGCACGGTGAACGTGCCGTCACCGTTGTCGAAAGCTGCCAGCCCTTCCGGTGCGCCTGTGAAGAAGTAGCCACCAAACTGCGGCTCCGATTTTCCAGCCGAAATGAGTGACACGATCTCGATACCGTCTTGAAGCGGCACCAGAAACGGATCGAAGTTGGTACTGGGCCCTTTGGTTGTGTTGGAAAAAGAGTCTAACGTTAACGCCACGCCGGCCAGGACGATGAGCCCTCCTAGACTTCTGCGACAATCAGTCATGACGTTGGTCAGTCTACGGAACGAAGCGGATGGTTTCAAATGAACATTGCAGGCTGATTTTCGATGAATCTGGTTGGAAGCTCGTTTTACGACGGCTTTAGTTCCCTTCATGAGTTTCCAGTTGGAGAGTGAATACGAACCGCAAGGTGATCAGGCTCAGGCGATTGCCAAGCTGGTGAAGTCGATCCGGGCGGGAAACGCACATCAGACATTGTTAGGCGTTACGGGATCGGGTAAAACCTTCACCATGGCCAACGTCATCGCCCAAGTGGGCAAACCGGCTTTGGTCATGTCGCACAATAAGACCTTGGCAGCGCAGCTATATAGCGAGTTTAAGAATTTCTTTCCCCATAACGCGGTCGAATACTTTGTTAGTTATTTCGACTACTACCAGCCGGAAGCTTATATCCCCCGCACCGACACCTACATTGAGAAGGATTCTTCCATCAACGACGAGATCGAACGGTTGCGTCTGTCGACAATGGGCGCCTTACTCACTCGTAGCGACGTGGTCGTGGTGGCCAGCGTCTCGTGTATCTACGGCTTAGGTTCTCCGGAAGACTACGAGGGCATGATGCAGCACATTCAGGTGGGCATGAACATGGATCGCGACCAATTTCTCACCAAGGTTGTCGACATGCTCTATGAGCGCAATGATATCAGTTTTACCCGAGGCCGGTTTCGGGTTCGGGGTGACGTAGTGGAAGTCTTTCCGGCTTATCTTGATGACGAAGCCATTCGCGTGGAGTTCTTTGGAGACGAGATCGAACGGATCAGTGTCATTGATCCCCTGACCGGTCATGCCAAGAGCCAGTTGGAGTCGTGCACGTTCTATCCGGCCAAACAATTTGTCACTCCCGCGGACAAGATGCGCCGCGCCATGCGGGCGATTCGTGAGGAGCTTGATCACTCGGTGGAGACCTTTGAGAAAGATTCCAAGTTTATCGAGGCCCAGCGCATCCGCCAACGCACGGAGTATGACCTGGAAATGATGCAAGAAATGGGATTCTGCCAGGGTATCGAGAATTACAGCCGTCACCTTAGCGAGCGCCTTCCAGGCAGCCGGCCCGGTACGTTGCTAGACTTCTTTCCTGAAGATTTCCTGGTCATCCTTGATGAATCTCACGCCACGGTCCCGCAAATCGGCGGGATGTATGAGGGTGACAAATCGCGTAAGACGACCTTGGTCAACTTCGGTTTTCGGCTTCCCAGCGCGCTCGATAACCGGCCGTTGCGATTTCAAGAGTTCATGGGCCTGACAAACCAACGTCTTTATGTTAGCGCCACACCGGCCAATTTCGAGATTGAGAACAGCGTCGTCGGAAACGAGGGCTACATCCCGCACAAGCGCGATCGAATCGGCGAAGAAGAAACGAAGCCCAAACAGCTCCCACGTTTCTCCGGAGCCCGGGAGGCGCCGGAAGCTTATGACGTGTCTACGGAAGGGAATCCGTTAGTGGTGGAGCAGATTATTCGCCCGACCGGCTTGTTGGATCCCGTGATCACGGTGCGGCCGTTGAAAGGCCAGATCGATGAAACGATCGAATTATGCCGCCAACGTATTGATCGCGGTGAACGCGTGCTGGTAACGACCCTAACCAAACGCACGGCGGAGGATCTCACCGACTACTTGCGCAATGTCGATCTCAAGGTGCGTTATTTACACAGTGACATTGACGCCATTGAACGAGTCGAGATCTTGCGGGCACTCCGCGCCGCAGAGTTTGATATTCTTGTTGGGATCAACCTTCTTCGTGAAGGGCTCGATCTTCCCGAAGTCAGTTTGGTCTGTATTCTCGATGCGGATAAGGAAGGTTATCTTCGCAGTGAAACCTCGCTTATTCAGACGGCGGGTCGTGCCGCCCGGCACGAGAACGGCGAAGTCGTTCTCTTCGCGGACAACCAAACTCAGAGCATCAAGAAACTGTTGGCGATCACTGAATACCGGCGTCGTCATCAGATCGCCCACAACAAGAAACACGGGATTACTCCCAAGGGTGTGCGTCGCAGTGTCCAAGAGAGTTTGCGGGTTGTGTTAAGCGGCAAAGAAGTGAACGCCAATGTGGTTCGTGATTCTGCGGATGATGTCGATGTGTTAGACGTGCTTAGCGAACTTGAAGCCGAAATGCAGGAAGCCGCGGTCAATCTCGAATACGAACGCGCCGCGCTCTTGCGGGATCAGATCAACGAACTGAAAAAGCGTTCCGGTCAGCAGCCGCTGCGCCATTTAGGAGCCGCCAAGAAGAAACGCGCCACCAAGAAGGGCGCCCGCAAGAAGAAGACGGTCTACAAAATCAAACGGCGCAAACCCAGCAGGTAAAGGAGTGGGGCTGGCAGAGCAACCGCCTTGGAGGCGGGAGGCCCTGAAAATAACTGACAGAATGAAAAGGAGGCAGTACAGTAACTGACTCAGTGTACCGGGTGTGACGAAAAGTGGTGGTGAATAAAGGTAGAGGAACTGGTGACCGTTCCTTCGCGGTAGCGGAGTGCCACGCCCGGAACTCTCACGAGTTCCGCTACGAAAAGTGGTGGTGAATAAAGGTAGAGGAACTGGTGACCGTTCCTTCGCGGTAGCGGAGTGCCACGCCCGGAACTCTCACGAGTTCCGCTACGAAAAGTGCCACGCCCGGAACTCTCACGAGTTCCGCTACGAAAAGTGCCACGCCCGGAACTCTCACGAGTTCCGCTACGAAAAGTGCCACGCCCGGAACTCTCACGAGTTCCGCTACGAAAAGTGGTGGTGAATAAAGGTAGAGGAACTGGTGACAGTTCCTTCGCGGCAGCGGAGTGCCACGCCCGGAACTCTCACGAGTTCCGCTACGAAAAGTGGTGCCACGCGCCCGGAACTCTCACGAGTTCCGCTACGAAAAGTGGTCAATAAAGGTAGAGGAACTGGTGACCGTTCCTTAGCTACGCCCCGCGCCGTTTGGGTGTTTGACGATTATAGCGCGACATGATTTCGTGTGATTTGGTTCCGTTATTCACTATGAACACGTTTGCTCACATTTGTACCATTGGCCTATTGGCTCTAGCTCTGGTTTCCTGCGGGAAAGAAACCGTCGAGACGAAGGCGGAAACGCCCAATCCGCAGAGATCATTGTTGCCGACTCCGACCGCACGACCGGAAACCGCATCGGTAGAGTCTGTTCCTCTGGCGAAAAGCGACCAATCCGGCGACGTGGAGGAAGAGGAGGTATCTGTTAGTAAAGAACCCTTGACATTGGATGACGCGGACGGTGTGGTGGGAGAGGTGCTCGACATGGTTGATGACGATGAATTTGATCCGGCCCTAGCGAGACTGAAACTGCGCCGGATGGCGTCGGCCATGGCCATGCAATCCCCAGGCATGGATGGCGCGGAGAGAGAGAGTTTTAAGACGGTCAGCCATCATTTGAATTCCATTGCGAGGTCTATTGGCAACACCGCAGAATCGAGTCGGGAGGCCTTCAACGCGTTGCGCAGTTTGAGGCAAATGTATTTGCAATAGAGAGGGGGCGGAGCCGATCGCCGGCTTTTGAGACGGCCTAAGAAATCCTTCTCTTTTCGCGAATTCGCTGACTAGAATGGGAAAACCTCTAGAGCCTATGAACGCCAAACCCACTCCCACCCTTTGCTTGTTGATCTTCAGCCTCGTGCTGATGCCCATCGCCGTTCTTCACGCGCAATTCACCATTGAAGCGGAAGATTTTAATTACGAAGGCGGTCAATTCATTGATGGTGCTTCCCCTGGTGATTATGCGGACAAGGGAGCGGCCAATCCCGGTGTTGATTACACTGACAATACGCCTACCTCACGAGGTAATAATGAATACCGCTCTCCTGCTGCGGGCAGTGCGGGGCTACCTCAAACGGCGGAGAGCGGTGACACGCAGCGGGTCGGAGGGACCACGGAGTACGATTTGTCCGACGTCGAGATCGGCGAGTGGACGAACTATACGCGAACGTTTCCCGCCGGAAACTACACCGTCACGGCTCGTGTGCAGTCGTTAGACCCGGCGACCGATTTCATTGCGAGATTGGAGAAAGTTACAAGTGATGCCAAGGCAGGCGATCAAACGAGTTCCGCTTATGGCGTCTTTCTGGGAAGGAATGCTAGTGAGAACTATGGTGATTTGGAGATGACCGACGTGACGGGGACGCCCGTGACCATTGCGTTGGACGGCGAGGAAACGCTGCGCTTGGCCACACAAGTTGGGCTCTATAATATCAACTACCTGACATTCACACCAGCCAACACGCCCGTGCCGATGCCGCGCGTTGATATCACGGCGCCGGACAACAACACAGGCGTAGCGCCCGATGAGGATCTGGAAGTCACCGTGGTCCCGGTTGATGCGGGGAGTGTGGCGGCGGTGCAAATCCTGGCTAATTCGCCTGATGGTGATGAGGAGACGCTGGCGGAATTGGCGGCCCCGCCGTTCGCCGCAACTTGGAGTGTGCCCGAGGGAACTTGGCGTTTGTTAGGTATTGTGGCGGATAACAACGGCTTGGTGGGACTCTCGTCAGAAATAACGATCTTTGCCGATGGCACGCCGCCCGAGCTTCAGCAAACGCGTGGCCGTACTATCGAAGATGTGATTCTGACATTCTCAGAACCGATGAACGCCGATACCGCTGGGAATGTGGCGAACTACACGATTGTGGATTCCGATGGCAATACGTTAGACGTTCTGAGTGCGAGCGTCACCGCGGATGGCCGGGTCATACTCGCGACCGCGGAGCAGGCGGTGGGTAAGGACTACACCATTACCATCAACGGGGTGACGGATCTGGCCGGAAACTCGCTGCCTGATGGCACCACCGCGGAGTTCTTCGGGAATGGCCCGCTGGAACAAACCGCACTGGGTTTCGTCGTCTTCGAGGCCGAGCACTTTGATAGGAACTTGGACGGTCTTTGGACGGAGGAAACCGATTACGGCACCCCCTCGGGAGGTGTCTCCATGCTCATCGCCAATGGCGCGGGTGGTAACGAGTCAGAAACAAAGTTAGAGTATGATATCAATTTTGTCAGAACCGGCACCCATTACATTTGGTACCGGGCGTCGGCAACCAGCGGCAACGACGACTCCGCATGGCTGCACGTGGATGGCGAGCGGCCTGCCGATCGCACCGAAGCCAATCGAGCGTCGATGACTGGCTTCAATAACAACGCGGACTTTGTGTGGCGAAGCCAGGCCCAGGATGGTGGCGGGCAGATGTCCTTCGAGATCGATACGCTTGGTTTCCACACCATCAGTTTGGCCCGCCGCGAAGATGGTTCGCGGTTTGATAAATTCGTCATTACCACTGATCCTAACTTTGATCCTGCAGATCCTGCATTCGGCGACTTTGGTCCGCCCCTAACACCGCGCCAAGGTGAAGAAGTTCGGGGTGGAAACCAGGTCGAGATCACCGCACATCCCAGCAATGTCTCGGGTGAAGAACACAGTACGATCACGCTCCTAGCGGACGGTTCGGGAACGGAAGGGGCGGTGATCGTCTTCCAATGGCAGCGTCAGGATGGAGGCAACTGGGTCGATATTCCTGGCGCCACGGCAACCGATTTCACGATTGATCGCGTGGGGCTTGAATGGAACGGCGTGGTTGTGCGCATGGTCATTCGGACAGACGGTGACGAAGATATTTCGAACGAGGCCACGATCACGATCACGCCGGAAACGACCATCCCGGCTATTGTCGGCATTGGCGGGCGAGACCAAAGAGTGAATCTGCTATTCTCCGAGCCGCTTGATGGAGCTTCAGCGTCGAATGCCGCCAACTATCAAATAAGTGATGGCGTGACTATTCAGGAAGTCGCTTTTCTGCCGAGTGAGCGCGGCGTGGTACTGACGACCTCGCCTCAAACGATCGGTACGAAGTACACCGTGACCGTTTCCAACATCGCCGACCAAGCCGCCACGCCCAACGTTCTCAACGACGGCGAAGCCAGGTTCTACAGTCTGGGTGCTTTGCTTCCTCAAACTGAAGAGGGATTGATCGTCTTTGAAGCTGAGAACTTCAATGAAAACACGGATGATCTTTGGATCGAAGATACCCTTTGGGGCGTGCCATCCGGAGGGCTCTCCATGGTCTTGCCCAATGGAGCGGGGGGGAACGAAGAAAGTAAGCTGGAATATGAGCTGACTTTTACGCAGACCGGCGAGCATATTATTTGGTATCGTGCTAGTGGGCCATCGGGAACGGATGACTCGGCTTGGTTGCACGTGGATGGTGGTCGTCCGGAGAATCGCCTCGATGGCAATATGGCAAGCATGACAGGGTTCTCGAACACTGAGGACTTTGTGTGGCGTAGCGATCCCCAAGAAGGCGATTCGCCTATGACTTTTAACATCGCCGAAGCCGGCGTTCATACGATCGGCCTGGCTCGTCGCGAAGATGGTTCTTATTTTGATAAGTTTGTCATCACAACGGATCCTGAATTCGATCCCGAAAGCTTTGGTCCGTTTGGCCCCGCTGAGACTCGTGAAGGGGCTCCAGCCTTGCCCACGATTGCCATTGCCTCCCCATCCACCGTGCCTGAAGGAGGCGATTTGGTGGTGACCCCTGACATTTCCCAAACAGAACGCACCATTGTGAAAGTCGAGTACTTTGCGGATGGCGCCAAGATCGGCGAAACCACGAGCGCGCCTTACACATTCACCTGGAGCCGTCCTCCCGGGGGCTTTTACACGATCACCGCCGAACTCGTTGATGACGTGGGCGACCGCGTGCGCGCCATGGCCATTGATGTGACGGTGGAGGGCGAGGATGTTGGTGGCACGCCGACGGTGGACGGCAGCGGCAAGTCAGTCATCTGGGTGACGCAAGTTGATTCGCCCGCAGGCGAGGAGTTCATGCAGTTGATGGCCCAGAGCCAATTCGAGGTTACGCAACTGATGGTGGAAGACCCCAGTGGGGCCGATTTGGACGCGCTCAATGCGGCTGACGTGGTGATCGTGACGCGCAAAGTGAGTAGCGGGAATTACAATAATGAAACCTGGGACAACCAAGTGACGTCCCCGTTGATCCTGATGTCTGCTTACCTTTCGCGCTCCAATCGTTGGGCTTGGTTAGACGGCGATGGCTTGGTCGATGACACACCCGAGACCATCATGGCGGAAGTGCCAGGGCATCCTTTGTTTCAAAATGTGGTCCTAACAGATGGCGTGTCCGATGCCTGGCACACACCCATCGATCGCGGCACCTCTATCCCCACGGAACCTATTGCCAACGCCGGCATGGTCTTGGCCACGGGGAACGGCAACATCATTGTTGCCGAATGGCCCACGGGCAGTGTGGCGGCCGGTCCGCGGATGTTCTTTGCTGCGGGTAGTCGTGAACCTGCGGATCCGGGAGACATTGCGGAGGCCGGCAAATTCAATCTCACCATCACGGGCGCCCAGGCCTTTCTCAACGCGGTCAATCACATGGCGAGCGCCGGCGCCGATCCGGCCGGTCCGGTGGAAATCAGCGTGTCCCGCACGGCGAACGGCGTGATGGTGAACTTGTCAGGTGCGGCCGCGTTCGATGTCGAGTACAGCAACAACTTGGAAGCGGGTTCCTGGAACGTGATCGCGACAGACGTCACAAGCTTCGAAGACACTGAAGCGGCGCGGGTGAACAACGACGCCGGCTTTTATCGCGGAGTGGCCAAGTAAGTAAGGCCTGTGGGGGCGCACTCTTTTGGATTGCGCTACCCTGGAAGTCTTTGCGGAGCGTTGTTAGAGCCTTGAAGCACCCAATCATCCGATCGCCCGTGCCGGCGATGCTATGGTCTCGACCTCCCAGTTCTCCATGTCGGAAGAGCCATTTGACATACTCGTAGCCTTCGTCCGGAAGGTCAGCCGTCCCGGCCTTGCGATCCTAACGGATGGGCAGGGATGGCTCTCCGAGCCGTCCGGGTGAGGACGCGTTCGTTAGGGAGGTTGTGGTGCCTGTGAGAAGAGGCGTTTGCTGGCTAGTTAGACTAATTTGTGCGCCTAATGATGAGGCTTGGCTCCACGTTGGAAAACGTGACTTGGCTTTTCTTACCGTCGGGCCAGGTGACTTTGACCATGCCGCGGCTGGAGTTGGAAGAGCGGGGGAAGAAAAGCCGGGTGCTCGTCTGAGAGAGATAACCGCCGCCGGCGTAAATTTCTGTTAGATAACGCAGACGCCCGCCCCATTCGACCTCGATGCGCGCACCTACCGCGGCGACGTTGATGACGTCGCCGTGCAGCCGAATGGTGAGCCACTTGGCATTGGATGGTGCGCGTTCGAAGGCGATGGCGTCGCGATCGTTTCGGGCAATGACAATGTCAGGAGCGTGATCCGTGTTGAGATCGGTTAAGGCCAATGCCGTAGCGTCACCCGGAACAATGATGCCGCTTACGTGAGGCAGGGAAGGGAGGAAGGAACCATCTCCCCGACCTAACAAGAGCTGGCCCACGCCACCGTTCCATGGGCCGCGCTGCCAAGGCGTGTCGGAAATATTCTGCGCGAAACAAAGGTCCAAGTGATAGTCGGCATCCACATCGAGAAACTGCGCGCCGAAGCCGGGGCTGATCTGCGCGATTCTTGGAAGAGGCCGGAGCGTGAACTTGCCCGCGCCGTCGTTGATCAAAATGCCGGAGTTGAGGGTGTTAATGGTCGCGAGATCCTCTTGAGTCGGCCGGGACACTGAAGATACGGGAAAGCGTTTGCCCTCTTCGACAAAACTCACGCCGGATTGACTGATTTGCCAGGGGGCGGCCTTGGTGGCGGGCCATCGATGATTGAGCCCCGCATTCATGGCCGCGTAGTCCAAATCACCGTCGCCGTCGACATCACCTGCTGCTAGTGACGTCCACCAACCATGAAGTTCGGAAAGCCCGGCATCGGTTTTCTCGACGAGTTGCCCTTCCTGATTCTGGAAAAGTTTGATGGGGCCCCACGCGTGCGAAACTAGAAGATCGAGCCAGCCATCGGCATCGACATCCGTCCAGAGAGCGCTTGTCACCATCCCGGAATGAGCTAACGCCGGAGCTAAGCTGCTTGTTTGATCGCGAAACTTCCACTCTTTGCCGTGAGCTAAACCGTTCACTAACAAACGACTTGTCGGAGTGGCCGGGTATTTGCCAGGGATGACCCGGCCGCCAACGAAGAGATCGAGGTCGCCATCGCGATCGAAGTCCGCAGCGGCCACGGCACCACCGCTATCCGTAAGCTTTGGTAAGACGGTGGTGGTCTTAGTGAAACTGCCGCGGCTATTGCCAATGTAGAGGCGATCTTGATAGGCCTCGCCAGGGTCATTGCCGGCCCCGCCACTGACCACGTAGAGATCGTAGTAGCCATCGGAGTTGGCGTCGAAGAAAAGTGGCATCAGATCTTCGCAGGCGCGATCTTCGTCAAAAGGCTCGGTGACGGGATCTCTAAAGCCCTTCGCCTTGCGCATGAGAATCTGGCCGGATTCTCCGGCCGCACCGCCAATATAAAGATCATCGTTTCCGTCGCGATTGAGATCAATGAAGGCCAGTCCGGGCCCCAACCGCGTGAGAAATCGGGGTGTTTCCAAGGTGGACTCGTCAGGTTCCTCGTGCCTCACCCCGGCAAAGGATGGGCTTGGGCGAAAGAGCGGTTGATCGTCATACTGATCTCCAGGTGAGCTATCACCCGGTTCGGTGATGGTGATAGCGTGATTGATAGGAAGATCTTCAAACGTTTGCACCAACCCGCTTGGCCAATCGACTTCTATCAGATCGATATCCGCCGCGAAACCTAAACCAAAGTGAAGTGTTCGGTCATTGGAAGCTAAGAATCCAGCCTGAGGACTTACCGTTTTGACAAAGAGTTGATCCTCTGCCCTTACGGTCACACGAGCCCCGATGGCGTCAGGATGACTTTGAGTTCCTTGCAGACGCACCAACAAGCGGGCGCCGGCCACGGAACCGTTGCGATAGAGCGTGACTTCACCATTGAGATTACTAACCATGACGTCGAGATCACCGTCGTGATCCAGGTCATTCATGACCGCGCCATAACTCATCCACGATTGCTCGAATCCCCATTCGGGCCGTTTTTCGAACTTCAAATCTCCCATGTTGCCGAAAGCCACATTGGTTTGCGGCAAGGGCGGCTCATTCTCAAAAACGCTCCAGGCCGTTCGCCCCACTTGTCGATTGGGTGCCAAGCGGCGTCGCAAGCCGGTATCCAGGAAGTTGCGTGCGGCGCCATTGGTCATGAGCGCGTCGATAAGACTATCATTATCCACATCACCTAACATCACGGCCCACGTCCGGTCAGACGGGGTGAGGCCGGCCATGGTCGCCCCCTCAAGAAAGCGCCCTCCCTTCGTGGAGAGCAAGAGGGTGTTACGTCGCACTTGAATGGGAAGGTTCTCCCGTCGGGGTGCGGTTTCTCCCCCGTAGGTGGCGTGCCACGTTTCGTGGGAGCCGGGAGAAACGGCGGCGTTCAGGATGTCGATCAATCCATCTTGATTGAGATCGCCGAGGGCGAGGCCGGCTCCATGCCAAGAGGTATTAGGGAAAGACTCATTGGTGACATCTTTGAAAGTGCCGTCGCCGTTGTTCTGATAGAGGAAACTGGCGTCATGGCCGTCATTGCTGACCATGAGGTCCGGCAGACCGTCGTGGTTGTAGTCCCACCAGGCCGCCGCATGCCCTTTCCCCGGAGGCACGCAGATATCGCCGGCATAACCACTCCGGTCTGTGAACTGCGGCAAGCCATCTTTTCCGTTAGGACCGTCGTTGCGTAGAAGAACGTCGCGTTGCCCCACGGGATAGACTTCCCACCGTCGTTGGCCGACGCTGCCAACCACTCTCACATCATACCATTGCCGGTACTCGGCCTTCACAGCGACCCGTCCGCCCGAGCGAAAAGTGGGTTCGCTAGGCGGGCCTTGTTCGCGATAGTAACGATGGGTGACGATGTAGAGGTCGAGGTCCCCGTCGTTATCATAGTCGCAGAAGGCCGGCATAAACGAGGCCTGACGGATATCCAGTTGGCAGGCCTGTGCCTGTTCCGTGAAGCGCCCTTTACCGTCATTCACATAAAGGAGATTAGGCGCATCGTAGTTGCATACATAGAGGTCTTGATCGCCATCACCATCGATATCCGCGAACGCTGCGCCCGCTCCCCAGGCATCGCCACCAGCGACTTGGGCGCTATCTGTGACGTCCTCGAACTGCCAAGTGGCTGTTTGGCGAAAGAGTTTGTTCTCACCTGGACCGCTCACCATGTAGACATCGGTAAGACCATCGCCATCCACATCCGCCAGCGCTAGGCCTCCCACCGCATAGGCCCCTTCGTAGAGCCGCTTCAGCGGATGGGAGAGGTCGAGCGAGTGGGTGAAGGCCAATCCCGTATCGTTGCCGGCGAGCCGCTCGAAGAGAGGTTCGCCACTCTTGCCGATGGGGTCTGGCAACGGCGTCATCACCAGTGGTTCAGCCGGTTTCTTCTCGACCCGTTCCGTTGGTTTCTTTCCACAACCCGGCAGGCAGACCGCGAGGAGAGCTAGCAAGAGTGTGTTTCCTATTAACGGAGGAAGCATTCGGGATGGGAGGGCCATGACTCTCCTAATCTAAGGTTTGAAGCGGCAATTCAAGAACGGAGCGGGTGATTCGGACGGCGAGAAATGGCCATCCTACTTTGTGGGCGTATGCAGAGGCTGTTTCCAGCCGTCGGATCTTAGCAGTTCTGCCATTGCTAGAGAAGGTTTTCCCGAGAAACAATTGGAGTTGATTCGTCCCCCCATTCCCGATGTATTGATGGCTTCCCAGTTTACTGTGAATGCGAAATTCATCCATGTCGATTCTTCCCAAGTTCACCAGGAAGAAGAGCCTTTCCCGCGTACGCGTTGGAGCATCGTGGCCAATGCGAAGGGACCGCGTACCGAGGAGACCAATGCGGCGTGGTCGACCCTGATCGAGTCCTATTGGTTTCCACTCTACGCCTTTGCTAGGAGGAAGGGGCAATCGGCGGAAGATGCCAAGGATGCCACGCAAAGTTTCTTCGTGGCATTCATGGAGCGCCATTCCTTGGATCAGGCCAATGCGGAAAGAGGACGATTGCGGGCCTTCCTCTTGGCGGCGTTTAAGAATCACATGGTGAGTGCGCATCGGAAAGAGGTGGCCGAGAAACGTGGTGGCGCTGAAGACCCGTTGTCGCTTGATGTCGAGGACGCGGAGGTTCGGCTCCGTGGCGTGCCTCCGGAAGACTTGACTCCCGAGCGGGAGTTCGACCGGCGCTGGGCGTTGCAATTGATGGAGTCGACGTTAGACACCCTGCGTGAAGAGTTCGCATCCCGCGGCAAGGCGGCGCAGTTTGACGCATTCAAACCCTTTCTGAGTTGTGAAACGGGCAGGGATTCTCACAAAGCCCTAGCGAAACAACTCGATATGAAAGAGGGCGCTATTCGTATTGCCATCTTTCGAGCCCGCCAACGGTTCGGACAGATTCTTCGGAGCAAGATTGCCGATACGGTCACCTCGGCTGAAGAGGTGGAGCAAGAGATTCACTATCTATTCGAGGTGTTCAGTGGCTGAAGCACATTCAGAGGGGGCAAGCGTCGACGCCAACAGGTGTGAACAATGTGGCACACCCATGCCTTCCGGTGTGCTGCAGGCAGTGTGTCCGCTGTGTGTCTTGAATCAGATCAAATTGACAGGATTTAGCGGGGCATCCGGCGCCGCGCCATTTGATCCGTTGACGGCGACGGAACTCAGCGAGCTGCTTCCTAATTTCGAGGTAGACGCGATCATCGGCCGCGGCGGCATGGGTGTGGTTTACAAAGCGCGGCAGAAGAATCTCGACCGGCAAGTGGCGATCAAACTCTTGCCCGTTGAGGTGGCGGTGGATCCCGAATTTGAAGATCGCTTCATGTTAGAGGCGAAGACCATGGCCAAACTGGATCACCCTAACGTTGCCCATATTTATGACTTTGGTGAGGTGGAGGGACAGTACTACATTGTCATGGAATATGTGGAAGGGCATCACTTGGCCCATCGATTGTTAGGTGACTCTGTCTCTACAAGCGAGGCGTTCAATCTGATGTATCAAGTGCTTGAGGGGCTGGAATACGCGCACTCCCGCGGCGTGATCCATCGCGATATCAAGCCTGCGAATATCATTATCACTCCTGACGGACGGGTAAAGGTAATGGACTTCGGCCTGGCGAAATTGGTTGATACGGGAGATGATGTCACGGCGATCACCCGGACCAACGCCACGCTGGGGACGCCGCATTACATGGCGCCGGAACAACACAAAGATTCCGGTGTGGCTGATGCGCGATCTGACATTTATGCGTTAGGTGTCGTTCTCTATGAACTGCTGACCGGCGTCTTGCCCATTGGAAACTTCCCGCCCCCATCGGACAAAGCCCCCGTGACGACGAAACTGGATGAGGTGGTTCTCAAAGCGCTAGAGTCTGATGCGGACCGCCGGTTTCAAACCGTGCGGGAATTCAAAGAGCAATTGCAGATGGCCATCGGTGAGGCGGTGGGCGAAGCGTCGGAGAAACAAACGGTTGTCCTTTTATTCACCGATGTCGTGGATTCCGTCGGACTGACTGCGCGGGTGGGACCGGAATTGTTCGTTGAATACATTGAGCGGCACGACTTCCTGATTAAAGAAGCGCTTCAAGAGGTCACGGGCGCTCGGGTCTTGCAACACACCGGAGACGGATTTCTTATTCGGTTAGGCGCTCCGAGCGATGCGGTGCGGCTTGCTCTCAAGATTCAATGTTTGTTAGGTCATGAGTCCTGGCCGGATGAACCGTTGGTCGTTCGGATCGGGCTTCATCTTGGGGAGGTGATCGAGATCACGGAGCAGAATACGGGCGTTACGAAACCTGTCGGCTTTGCCATCAACCTGGCATCGCGGGTGATGAGTTTGGCTCAGGGCGGACAGATTCTCATGACGCGTGTGGTCTTTGATGACGCCCGGCAATACGTGAAACAGCATCCGGCCGTTCCACACGTGCGTGACGTGGAGAATCTGCCGCTGCAGTGGCCGGCGCATGGCCGCTATCTCTTCCAAGGAAGCGATGAGCCCATGGAGATTTTTGAGGTGGGCATTCCCGGGGTGGCGCCCCTAACGCCGCCACCAGATACAGGCAAGGCCAAGCGCGCTGTGGCGGCGGATGAGGAACAAACGCTAGGGTGGCGGCCGGGCGTGGGCCTAGATATTCCGCGGCGGCCTAACTGGTCGCTACTCAAGAAGATCGGTGAGGGGGGCTTCGGTGAAGTGTGGCTTGCGGAGCACCGGCACACCAAGGATCAGCGCGTTTTCAAGTTCTGCTTCGATGCCATGCGGCTCCGGTCGTTCAAACGCGAACTGACACTATTTCGACTCTTTAGGGATGCGTTAGGGAAACGAAGTGATATCGCTACCATCCACGAAGTCCAGGTGGAGTCGCCGCCGTTCTATTTGGAGAGCGACTACCTGCCCGGAGGGAATCTCGCCCAATGGATCGAGATGAAGGGCGGTATCGAGAAGCTTACCTTGGAAGCCCGAGTGACTTTGGTGGCCAAGATCGCTCGTGCGGTGGGCGCGGCGCACTCGGTCGGAATCATTCACAAAGATATCAAGCCTTCTAACATCAGAACACCGGACCTGGGAGGGAAATTAATCGGATACCGATTTGAAGATCAGCCTTAGGTTTGTGTCAGAATATTCAGTTTCCGTGGCGCTCAGCTCAGCGCAGAGATGCTGCAGAATCTCGTTGGCTTTGGGCGTGGACAGGCTGTGGATCTCCACGGTTAGGGTGCCTGCTTCGTTGTCAGGGATGAGGTTGGCTTCGGTGGTGTAGAGATCGCGCACAAAGGCGCGCGCTTCGTCTTGATGGTGCGCTCCAAGGTGTTCTCGAATCGTTTGCGCCATGGCGCTCTCGGCCCGGTAGGCGATGATCTTCAGCGTATCGATGAAGTGTTTGCTGCGGGTGGCCAGTTTCATGAATTGGTCTTCTTCGGGTAACTTGCTCACGGTGATGTGTTTGTCTGTCTTGCTGCGTCGGCTTTTGAGTTGCTCAAGCTCACTGGTCTCGCGCTCGATTTCTTCGCGCAGGGCTTCGGCTTTGGCCATGTAACGCTCGGCTCGTTTACTGGTGAGTTCTTGCCCTTTGAGACTGAGATCGTGCAGCTTGGCTTTGCGCCGGGCTTGCTGGGCATTTCGGCTTCGGATCTCGCTATCGAGCTGTCTCCAGGCGGGATTGACCACTCGTGCGGTAGCTTTTATTGGCTCAAGCTGATAGTCGATAAGTCGATCGAGGTTAAAGTGTTGCCGCGCATACTTGAAGAAATTTTCTTGATACCATCTGCCGAATTGTGGCCCGGCGATCTCTGCCGCGCTGGCTTGCCATTCGGTGCTGATGATGGCGATTTGCCGCCCGCTTTCGGTCAGTTTGCGAACCTCGCGCACCCACAGTTGCTCGGCAGGTTTGCTTCCTAACAAAGTGCCGCGCTCGGCAAGCCGCATCTCGGCTTGGCTACCGTCGATGAGTTTGACTTGGTGAGGATGAAATTCGTCTTCGGGCCAATCTTCGCCGGGGTATTTGTGGTAGGTTTGACAGGCGATGCGTTTGGCGTTCATGCGTTTGAACAGACCGGGACTGTAGCCTTCGCGGTCGAAGACTAACCGGAAGCGCATGCGATAGCGATCGGCCTTAAGCTCGGTTTCGGTGGGTTGGTTGGGAATTTGCGTTTCAAGTGTGGGAATGATTTCTTTTTCGAGCACCTGGATCATCCCAGGGTCGATGGCTTGATTGACTTTGAAGAAGGGCAGACCGTCGAAGCCGTTAACCCAGTAGTCGGTGGTGGCGCGCAGGCAGAGACGTTGGCGGGCGACGTAGTGACGTGGCAGCTTGGTTTGTTGGCCATGATAGACGCGGGTGTGCCCGTCGATGTAGAGAACGCCGAGGTTGGCGGGATCTTCCTGCATCCAGTCCTCACAAAGATGCGCAGCCCAAGCTTCGCTGTCTTGAGCACTGAGTTCTTTGAGTTTGCTACGCAGCGTTTTCACTGCAGGACATCGATCCAAGCCTAGCAATTTTCCCCATTCTCCGGGAGCGCTGTAGGCTAACTGCTCGATGGATTTGATCCGGCACAAAGCCATGAAGGCGAGGATCATGAAGATGTGCGTGAGACTGTAATAGCCGGCCGGCAGGGTGAAGTAACGCGAACCGTGTCGGAGTAGACCACAAGCTAATAAGGCGGGTAGAGCTAACAAGACGCCCCCGAAACTGACGTCCTCACAACGCTGAAAGGTGCTTGGCGCTTTGCTGATCTTGCCGACGGCGGCGAGCACGCGCATGCCAAGATCGGTGGTGGCGACGCCTAAGGGGGCAGCAGCATCTTCGCGGCTGCGTTGGCTTTTGCTGCTGGCCTGGGATTGACTATCAGAGTCCGCCAACGTTGCTTGCTGTCGCCGGTCTGGCGCTATCTGCCTGGGCCCCTTTTTTTAGAGCCACGTGGTCGGCCTCGCTTTTCTATGTAGAAGGCTTTTGGTCCACCTTCGCGGTATTTTTTGACCCAACGTTTGAGGGCAAGTGGTTTGATGCCAAAGGCGTTGACGATGTCCACCTGCTTGGCATTGCCGTTGATGTAGAATTGACTAACGATCATCTGGAACGAAGCGGTATCCTCCACATCATGGATGAAGACGGGCATCATGCCGTGCAGGTAGACGACTTGATTCTCTTGGCGTTGATAGCCAAGGTTCTCGGTGATCAAGTGGGTGCCTTCTTGGATAATGGGAAGCTGCAATTGAGGCATGCAGAAGTGTATCATGATCGAAATCGGTCTCCAATCCACGATTCGGTATCCGTTTTTTCTATCGCCTGATCTGCATTGCCGCTCCCTCTACCCCGAGGATCCATCGGGTAGGTCAGGTGTTCTGAACATCCTCATTGAAGTTCGCGATGGCATTCCAGAACCCTGTCTCACGGACTTCGGCATCGGTAATATCCATTCCGCCAAGAAATTGGAAGAGCTGGGCATCACTCAGAGCGGGTTTACCGAATCGCTCTTCGTGCGTTCCACTCAGCGAAGTGATAGTGGCACACGTCTCTACTCAGCGCCCGAGTATCTCGTGGGCGGTCAACCGACGATAAAAGGGGATATTTACGCGCTGGGCATCATTCTCTACCAGCTGATGGCAGAGGATTTGAAAAAACCGTTAGGATCGGGTTGGCGAAGAGATATCGCTGATTCCTTGATCGCCGAAGATATCGCCGGATGTGTCGATGTCGATCCCAGCCGGCGTTATGAATCCGCTGTTGAATTAGCAGACCGGTTAGACTGCTTGGAAAAACGCCGAACGGATGCTTCGCGCTTGGCCGCGATCGGCAAGCGTCACCGGCTCTACAAGTTGGCGGGGATCACGGCGGCCGTCGTGGCGATGGCGTTGGTCTACGGCTATTTCCAATCACGCGAATCGGAAAAACTGGCGCGGGAAACGATGGGGCGTACGGAGGGATTGTTAGAGTATTTATTACGGGATTTGCACGAGAAGCTGCAGGAGATCGGGCGTCTGGGCTTGATGAATAGCGTGGTGGATGAAGTGCAGACTTATTACGACAACTTGCCGCCAGAGTTGGAAACCGACGACACGCGTCTGCGTCATTCCGTGGTGCTTGGGCAGCTGGCGATCATCAAGCGGGATCTGGGGGATATCAGTCAGGCGCGTGATTTGTTAGTCGAGATCACGGGGCTGCGCCGTCAGTTGGTCGAACGCAATCCTGGCAAGCTTGATTGGCGTAACGAACTCGCCGATGTGTTAGATGCTTTGGGGGTGATCCAATCGCGTTTGGGCGATCCCAATGCGGAAGAGTCTTATCGCGAAGCGGCAGCGATTCGGGAAGCCTTGATCGATGAGGACCCGAATAACAATGACTACATCAATGGACTGGCGAACGTTTATAATAATCTCGCCGCCATGCAGAAGAACCGGGGTGAATTGACGTTGGCGTCGGAGAATTTCCGTCAAGCTATTGAGTTACGGGAGCAGTTGATCGAACGGGACAGTGAGAACACCCGTTGGCGCTACATTCAATCGTGGGGCTTGAACAACTTTGGTTGGTTTCATCTCAGGAAGGGAAGCTTGCAAGATGCGCAGGACGCCTTTCGGCAATCGCAAGATTATATAAGAAAATTGTTAGAATTCGATCCGGATAGTAATAGTTACCAACTCAGTCTCGCCACCAGCGCTTTGGGATTGGGAGATGTGGCGACCTTGACCAGTAGCCAAGACTACCGGGAAGCGGAAGGGCATTTACAAAGCGCGGTTTCGCTCTACTCGGAATTGGTGCGATCGGATCAAGAGAACGCCAACTGGCGTTGGCGCCTCTCGGATGCCTTCAGGTCACAAGGACGGCTTGAGTTCTACCTCGGCAACCTTCAGTCCGCCCGCCATGCATACCAACAAGCGTTGGAGATCTCCGAGCAGCTCGCAGCCGAGGATCCCGTCAACATGCGGCTTCAGTGGCAGTTGGCAGATGCGTTAGCGGGGACGGCGCGGGCGGCGTTGGAGATGGCGGCTCGCGAGGGGCGAACGCCCTCTAACGACGCCGTCGCGGGAGCGAAACGTGCGGTTTCCATCGGCAGCCGTCTGGTCGATACGGACTCTGACAATACCACTTGGCTCCTCACCGCCGGCGTGGCTCATGCCGTGCTGGCACGTACTTATGAACTTCAAAAGGAGCACGCCACGTCGCGGGCACAGTACGAGAAAGCGATCGAAACTTTTGAGACTCGAGAGGGCAAAGGTACTGGAAGTGTGGAAGGACGGCTGGAACACATTGAATCTCTTTGCCGCTTTGCTAATGCCTTGCGCGGCCGGGATGCCGTCGCTTCCGAAGCCTACTTTGTCCGAGCGGAAGAGTCCTTGGTTCAGTTAGGCGTCATTCGCCAGTCCGATTGGTACCGCCGGCTTTCTCAAGTTGTCGCCGCACGGTCGCAGCCGGATTGGCCCGGCGTCTCCGCGATCCTGTTCAGCAAATCGCTCTAGGGTGAGTAGTTAGAACGGCCCGACGATAGCGGTCTCATCCAGGGACAAGGTCCCTGGCGGGCAGGGAAGGCTCTCCAAGCCGTCCGATGAGGGAGGTTAGGCTTGCGAGCCTCTTTCCAGGGACTTGGGTCCCTGATTATTTGGAAGTTAGTCGAGTTTCTTGAACTCCACTTCCTGCTCGTTTGCCACGTCAATCACGGTGATGACGCCGTCTTCATAGCGAGTGGCCACAGCATCTTCGGTCTGATCCTTCATCACGACTTTGAGGTCATTGCCAGACACTGTGTAGGTGCCTTCCTGAATGGAATTATCAGGAAAGATCACCATGGTCAGCTCGCCGCCGTCGCGGAAATCAAGCGTGATGCGTTCGACGTCAGTGCTGACTTGGTCTGGCGCATTCACTGTTTCCCACACACCGATAATGAATTGCTCCAGCGTTTTATCCGCATGGGGCGGCGGCGGTGGTGAAGGAGTCTCCCTCTCTTCTTGTGATTGTTTGGCTGTGGGCTCGGCGTCGGATTCGTTCTTGGAGCAGCTTGCAAGCGTGAAGCCCCAAACGGTCACCATGAAGTAGGTCAAAGATCGGACTGAGGTCATGCCTCCATTTTAGAGAGCGCGGCCGGGAGTCAATCCTGATTCTCTCGTGATACGCAAACAATATAGCGGATCTTGCGAACCGTTCCGACGGTCGAGCAAGCCAACCCACTTCCAGTTGCGAAATTCGAAGATGATCCGTCAGGATCGGAGCGCAATTTAAGGCGCCGTGAAAATCTTCGCTCGATAGAATCCCGCCGAATCCTGATTTCGCTCAAGCGAAACGTTCGTCCAGTCCGGATGTTCGCCTTCTTCTTCAGAAAAGCTCACACGTTGCCACAATTGAAGATCGCGTGAATGCTCAATTTCAAAAGCATTGCTCGTATTCTGTAAACGAAACTTCACCTCGGTATCCGTGAGTTGATCGATGCGGAAGACTGGCAGATCACCAGGTGAAAAGTTCTCCAAGAGAATGTCTTCATCTCCCGCCCGGTAGTCGACGTAGCTAAATGGTAGGAAATACATTTCATCCGTCGTTTTCTCACCCCAGCTCACATCGTCGGGAGGGGAGTTCGGATTGGCGAAGTTCAGTCGCGTGTTGTCGTAGAGTGCGGAGGCGATAATCCGCGAACCCGCTGGCGCTTTGATGAAACGTGGGAAAGTGTAATTCCCCTGCCAATTGAAATCCCAATTATTGATGCGGATAATCGGCTCGATGGTTCCGTCAGGCGTCTCGAGTTCGATCTCCCAGTTCTTGCCTAAGTAGTGCATGTGTGGCCACACGTTGAAGAGGCTGATGTCTTTCTTGATATGCCAAATCCCGCGAAATTGCTTGGTGCGATTGGCTTTGATATCGAACTCCAAGAAACCGCCGACCGTGCCGCCTAACTGATCTCCGAAAACCGTGTCCAAAGTGGCGTTTCGCGCCAAGGATATCACCTCCGAAGAGCTGATGCTTTCACCCAGAAACTCCTCCACACCGGAAGCGATGACGGCACCTCCCAAAGCGCCGAGGAGCGGGCTTAGTTGGTAGTATTCGTCATCATCATCCACCAAATCCGAGGGCAACATCACCCGGGTGTTCACATAACGCTCCACCGGTTCATCGGAAAAGAAAAGATTGATGCTAGACTGATCGCTATCCCGCACCGGCCAAGGCGCGTAGTGGATTTGCACGACGAGATCGGCGCCTGCCGGCAATTTCAATCCCGTGCCGGCGGGAAAGAAGCTCGGCGTCGCGCCCGGCACCCATCCCGGGTAGGCTAAGCCATCTCTGGCAGGCACACCGAATCCACCAAAGGACGAGTAACCCTCCGCAGCGTCTTCGCGGTCTAACTTCCTCGCCTCGCCTGTGGTGTCGTAAGTGATCAAGGCGTGGTGAACGATCTGCGCGTTCCCCGGCCGAAACTCCACTGCCACGACGTCTTTGTCTTCGGTGAGACCGGTTGGAAGTACGAAGACCCGGTACTCATCCCGGCCGTTCCCTTTGATCGTATACGAATTGGCCATCGTTAGGGTCAAATCCGGCTCGCCCAAGACGGAACCTTCAGGGAACTCGGGAATCACCGGCGCATTGTCAGGATCGCCCTCCGGCATTCCGGCGGCCACCCAGTCCGCGATGAGTTCGGTCTGTTCGTTGGTGAGGGCACGCTCGCCCACAAACCGGCTGTAAGAACGGTCCGGCGGCCAGGGCGGCATGGTCTTCTCCTCCGTCACCACTTGGATGGATTCGCCCCAAGCTGACACCTCTTCATAAGTGGTCAGTGGCATGGGGCCAATTTCACCCTCACGATGGCAAACGGTGCAATTGTTATGGATGAGCGGGGCGATGTGTTCGTTGTAGTTGACCGTCTGTGCTCTAGCAAGACTGCCACTGGCGAAGGCGAGAAGGGGAAGAAGGTATCGGGAGTTCATGATTGAGGTGGTGGTTTCTTGGTGAAAGTGATGGGGCAGCCAACGACGGGCGTCTCGCGTTTGGAGACAGTCTCACCCGCGCATAGAGCGGCGAGGGTGTCGCGAAGATCGTGATGCTGGGTCACGCCGCGTTTCCGTCCAATGGCGGCAAAGCTATCGTCGATGCGGCCTCGGTAAATGAGTTCTCCTTTGGAGTGCACAAAAACTTCCGGAACGAAACGGGCGCCGAACGCTTTGGCTCGTTCCTGTGAGGCATCGGCCGTGACGGCGAATGGCAACCGAAACTTCTTCGCGTAGGCGTCGGCCTTTTTCTGTGTCGCCAGTTTGTTAGGGACGTAAGCTTTGAAAGAGACAGCCTGTTTGGAATACGTTTCGTGAAGCTCTCGTAACGTCTTCGTGTGATGGCGGGCAATCGGACAGCCTGAATCGAGAAACACCGTCACGGTGATACCCGACGCCTCTTCCTCCGCTTGCGTGAGCAGAGATGAAGCGCTTAAGAAGAACGATAGCAATAGCAGCGAATGACGGCGGGCCACGGTTAGGAGTCTCAACCGGATCAGCCTCGCCCGCAACCCCGCGATCGTATCGGTTTGTAGCGTGGCTTGAGCTACTTCTCCAATTTCCAGCGAACTGTCTTGGTCTCCGCGCCCGCACGTTCGCGGGTCACGACGAGTTCGCTTCCCGGTTTTTTATCGAGGAGAAAGCGCGTCAACTGGCCTAGATTCATGGGCTGGCGACTCCCATCGAGTCCGATGATCACATCGTTCCGCTGGAGATCGATCCCTTCGAGGCGCTTCTTGTGCACGCGGCCGATGCGAATGGCAAGCCGGTCACTACCTCCTTTTCCAGGGCGTCCATTGAATCCCGCGATCTGCATGCAGATACCGAGATTGGTGAAACGCCAGTCTCCTAACTTCTGCCGCCAATTTGAGGAAAGCTTAAGGTTAGCCTCCTTGGTGTCCCCTTCACGCCGGTATTCCAGAGGAATCTCTTCTCCGGATTTCGCATGGTGGAGCACCCATTGGATATCGGCTGTCGATAGTACGGTTTGTCCTTTCAGTTTCTCGATCGTATCGCCGGCGCGAAGGCCGGCTTTCGCGGCCACCGAGTTTTCGACGACACGTTTGATAGTCGAACGGGACTCGGGCTCCATGTGCAAACCGACGGCCCAAGGCATGGGGTAAGGCCAAATTTGCCGGTCAGCGATGGGTTCACCGAGTTCACGTGACGACATGATCTCTGCGGATTGCACCATGTGACAATGGATGCAGCCCACACCGTGCGCGCGCAGATTCGGTTTCTCGGCAAAGGAGCGGAAGGGTTTCGCCGTAAATTCGTTGCGTGCCAAGGTGGGGATCTTTTCCGGGCGCTCCCATCTTGGTTTGTGCACGCTTTGTTTCCCTGCGACTTCGTTTCGCGTCGCTTCCGGATCTTTCTTGAAACGGGTGTGCAGATCCAATGCAGCTGCCATCGATTTTTTGAATCCTGGAAGGGAGATTTCACTATCAGAACCTTTACCCATCGCCGAGCGCGTGCCGTAGCGGCCATAAATGGTGCCGTCCGGATTGAGGAAGAACACCGCCCAAGTCATCACGCGATCGATTTGAAAGCGTTCCAGGTCGATGCCCCACATTTGCACCACCCGTACGCAAACGAACTTTGCAAGGAGATCACGCAACTCGGCATCTTTCGGGACGGCCAACTGGTCATCCAAGTCTCGGCATGCATGTCAGGGCACGCATCGGAACGAAACCAGCACCGGTTTACCGCTTTGTTCGCCTTCGGCGTAGGCCTTCTTCAAGTCGTCATAGATCCACAAGTCATCAGCCCGGTCGTTTAACGCTTTCTTAAGTTCGTCGCCTTCCAGGCGAGTCGATTCTTCCTGAGCGACCAAGGCCCCTGATATGCCCAGCATCACGCCGAGCGTCATTAAGCACGTTTTCATTGGACGAGTATGAGACGGGTGCTCGTGGTATGTCAATGAGCCCCGTGCCCCGGACGGAATTTTTCGCAGCCTCGCTGAACAGTTAACGCGGCTCGAAACTAAGACTGGTTGTCTTCGTAGAGAAAACCCGTCAGTGGGCTGGTGGCCTCCGCGGTGGCGCGGCTCTCGGGTAGGCCTAACTCATAGGCTAAGCGGCCGGCTTCTACGGCTTGCTTGAAGGCGTGGCCCATACCTGAGGGATTCTCGGCAATGGCGATGGCGGTATTGATGAGCACGGCGTCGGCACCGATTTCCATGGCTTCGGCGGCGTGGCTGGGCGCGCCGAGACCGGCATCGACCACCACGGGGACGGTGGCTTGTTCGATGATGATCTGTACTTGATGCCGTGTATCAAGACCGCGATTGCTACCGATTGGGGAGCCGAGCGGCATGACGGCCGCCGTGCCGGCTTCCTGCAGGCGCTTAGCCAGCACGGGATCGGCATTGATATAAGGGAGAACGGTGAACCCTTCCTTGACTAACGTTTCGGCGGCTTTGAGAGTTTCGATTGGGTCGGGGAGGAGATAACGTGGGTCTGGATGGATCTCCAATTTCACCCAGTTGGGCAGGCCTCCGGCCACCGCGAGCTTAGCTAGACGAACGGCTTCCTCGGCATTCATAGCGCCACTGGTGTTCGGGAGGAGCAGGTATTTCTCGGGATCGATGAACTCAAGAATGTTGGCGTAGGGATCGCCCTTGCCGGTGAGGTCCGCCCGGCGCAGGGCCACGGTGACGATCTCCGTGCCGGATGCCGCAAGGGCGTCGCGCATGATTTCGTTAGAGGCGAATTTGCCAGTGCCCACGAGAAGACGGGAACTGAACTCACGGCCGCCGATGTTGAGCGGTTTGGTAGTGAATGGGGAACTCACGTTTGGCGAATGGTTCAGAGCGCCAGACGTTCAAAGAGCTCGTCGAGGGGAAGTTGCAGACCGATATAAAACTCGCCGAATTCACCATAGCGCGCGCTCACTTCATCGAAGCGCATTTGATAGACGATCTCTTTGATATCGATGAGGTCGTGGCCAAAGAGGGTGACGCCCCATTCCGCATCGTCCAAACCCGTGGAGCCGGTGATGAGCTGGAGGATCTTGCCCGACCATTGGCGCCCGATGGTGGCATGGCCTTGCATGAGTTTCTTACGCGCCTCGAAGTCCAGGCTGTACCAATTGTCCTCGCCAGAGCGCCGCTTGCTCATGGGGTAGAAACAGTAAATGGGCCACTCGGGAAGATTGGGGTAAAGCCGGTGGTGCCGGTACTTGGCCATGCGTTGATTGAATTCGTCTAACGCTTCCTCGAACGCCGGCGTGCCTGGATCGAGGCCCTTGTCCGCTTTCAACTGCTCTTTGTATTGATCCTCAGTGGTGGTGTATTCGCTAGCCTCCGTCATGGAGAGGTAGCTGTAGACAGGTGTGAGGATTTCGGCGCCTAAGGAAAGGCTGAGTTGTTTCTCAAAGGCATTGGCCTGGTGCAGATCGGGCGTGAGGAGCATGAAGCCCAGGTCGGCTTTGGGTGAAACCATGCTGAAGGTGAGCAGCTGGGTATTCTCTTGAGCGCGGATTTCTTGAACGAGCTGCGTTAGGGCCGTCTTGGCCTCGCGTTGCACATCGGACCCTAACAATTGCCATGTGGCATATTCGAGGTGATAAAAAAGGTGCAGTACCACCCAGCCCTCACGGGAAATGAGTGGCGCCCTTTCTTCGGGGAGATCGACAATCGAGCTTTCTTGCATGCGGCGTTGGTTAGGCTTCTGGGGAGGCTAGCCTCTCCGCTGGCATGTCAAATTTGGCAAGCTGTTTCCCCTGCGTTAGGTCCATCTTGGGATCTTTTAGCTCGATGATTTGGACCGACCAGGCATCGCGACGGCCGGCTTGGTACTCGGTGAGCTCAGACTCGTAGACATAGCCGACCGAGCAGCTCACTGTCTGGTTGCCGCTCGCCACCACGAAGGGATCCCCGGCAATCGTGCCCTGTTCATTGCGAAAAATGATGCCCAAATGCCCGGAGCCGCTCGTCTTCAACGTGACTTCAGGCACCATGTCATAGCCTGGCCGGACGTCTTTGGCGCCGTCCGCGTGCCGCCACCCGGCGGAGATTTCTGAGATCGTGACCAGGTCGCCCTTCACCGGCAGATCGATCGCCGCCAAGGACTGCCCCGATGCCGCTTCGTCTTCAGGGCCGGAATAGACGACCCCAAGTGCGCTGAAGAGCCCGATCAGACCAGCCACGAGCACCACTGCGAGACTGACTTTTTCAAAGATGTTTAGATTGAAAAGACCCTCCTTGAGCCTGCCCAGTGCGGAGGAAGCGCAGGAGCTGAGAGCCAGGGGAGCGGGTTCGTCCTCGCGATCCAGCCGCGTATCGGACGATTCCCAGGCGAGCGGCTCGAAGTCAGTCGCCTTGAGGGACTTTGGACGGCCGCCCTCGCGTCGGGCTTTCTCTTCCACTTCGTTCGCGGAGACCGGCTCGTCGGCTTCCATAGCCTGCGTGGAAGGCGCTTCCTGCGGTATGGTGGTATCAAGGTCCTGCCCCTCGATTCGTGACATGGTCTCTTCCACCACCCGACTTTCCCGTGGCGTGGGCGTCACTTTGGGTTCTCGAGGCGCTTCCTCAGCCTCTTCACCCAGATCGAGATCCACGTCCTCCAATTTATCCCGTTGACGGCTTTTGTAGGCGGATGGCCGGCCATGCTCGGGACCGGAGAGGTCTTCGATGATGTTGTCAGCCGCCGGGGGGAGATCCGGGCGCTGACGAGCGTCACCGGGGTCTTGATCTTTGGATTTACTCATACGGGAAAATGCGGTTAGGGCGAATCTAAGGAAGGCGTCTCCCCAATTGCAACCTGTAACTCCGGAGGGTTCAGGCGCCCGCGACGCTCGAATTGTTCATTGACCAGCCGTCAGACTGAGATTGAAGTCCCCTAACCATGAGAATCGCCGCTGCATCCCTTCAAACGCCCGTCATTCTTTGCGCCTGTTTTCTAGCACTTCCACTGGGAGTCAATAGCGAGGACTGGGCTCAGCGATTGAAGTCCTCCTCTAATGGTGTGCAACTCGCAAGCGACGCGCAATCCGCTGGTGAAGAAGGGGCGCTCTTGAGGGCTCTCGCAGAAGCGCAAGATGCGAGCGTGCTAGACGCAAACTTTCCCTTTATTCGGGATTGTCTTCCCGGTGGAAATCACGCGGCTTCGTTGTCCGCAGATGAGCAGGCCTTAGCCATTGAGTTAGCGGGGAACGCGCCTTCGTTCCGGAGAGAGGTTTTCTTCCGGCTCTTGCGCTTGCGCGATCTCACGCCGGACAAGAGCCTGAAAGAAAGGGTGACGACCACTTTGAAGGCGGTGCCCGCGGATCAACGGCCGGAGGGCATTGCCTTCGATGAAGACGCTGCCCCTAGCATTGATCCAGTCAAGCTCGCCCGCGGAAAGGAAGTCTACATGCGTCCGGCAATTTGTTTCACGTGTCATCAGCCTAACGGGAAAGGAATTCCCGGCGCCTTCCCGCCCCTTGCCGACTCGGAGTGGATGGATGGCGATTCGGAGCGCCTGATCAAGATCGTTCTCAAAGGCATGATGGGGCCTTTGGAGGTGAATGGGCAGCCTTACAATAGTGTCATGGCGCCGCTCGAGACGTTGCTCACGGATGACGAGATCGCCGATGTCCTAACATATGTGAAAAGCGAGTGGGGTGACGGTAAGGAAATCACCACGGATCAAGTGAGTGAGGTACGCGAGGCGGTGAAATCGCAAACCACAATGTGGTCACCGGAGGAGCTACTGAAGCAGCATCCACTGAAAAAGAAATAGAGGCGGGCCGGCTTCATGACCCGTATATTCGATCGCTACCTGACGCGCCAGATCTTGACGGCGACGATTACTGCGGTCGTAGTCCTAACATTGGTCTTCGGGTTGGGGAACATCTTCAAACGTGCGCTCCCACAGCTCGTGGATAACACGCTTTCGGTAGAGCGATTCGGCCAATTCATTCTCTATATCCTGCCTTTCGCTATCGCCTACACCGTGCCGTGGGGATTTCTTAGCGCCGTTCTCCTAACATTCGGGCGACTCTCGGCCGATAGCGAACTCATCTCTATGCGTATGGCCGGAGTGAGTCTCTTTCGCATTTGCCGGCCGGTGTTTGTCATCGCCATCCTGTTGAGTGGTCTGTGTTTCTGGCTCAACCTGAGCATCTCGCCTCAGGCGAAGTGGGAAATGAAGCGGATCGTCAATCAGTTAGTCGCCGAGGATCCGAGCATCGTATTCAAACAGAAGAAAGTGCTAGAGGATATGGCGGTGTCGATTGATCCCGTCGATGCGCGAACGGGGAAGAACGTGAAGATCGTGCAGGTAGACGAACAGAACCGGCCGGTTTCGTGGACCTTTGCCGATAAGATCGTCATGGGAGAAAAGGCTGACACTTTGCCGTTGGAATTGTTTAATGTTAGAATGGAAGTGCGGAACGTGAATTCAGCTGAAGGGGATGACGGGTATCCCTTTGAAGCCAACCGGACGCATGAAGGATGGAAATTTGCCTCACTTCCCATTGAGATCCCGCTGCCGTCGTCCAAGAAACCCAAAGCGAACGAAATGACCGTCGACCGCCTGCGCGCCGAACTGCGAGATCCTGCCTTGCCGGAGGACGATGCATCGGAATACCGAACGGAGATCACCAAGCGCTACTCCATTTCTTTGGCTTGCCTAGCATTCTGCCTCATCGGTGTGCCTTTGGGGGTGACCACGCAACGCCGAGAGACCTCGATTGGATTTGCCCTCAGTTTAGCCGTGGCCATTACTTACTTTCTCTTCATCTTTGTGGGAGAGATTTTCAGCGATGAAGGCGGTCTTCTTCCTCATCTCTTGATGTGGGCGCCAAGTGTGCTCTTCGTTGGGCTGGGGAGTCTGCTATTCTATCGAATGAACAAACGTTAAAAACACACACCGACAACATGGGTAAGAAGAAGAGATCCAAACCACAACTGGAAGAGAAAGACTTTACTGGAGGTGCCATTCACGCCCTCTCACCGTTCGCCGGATCTACGGGAGATGAGGCCATTGATGCGCGGGTTCAGGATTTGGTCAAGGACTGGGAGTGTGACGGTCATCCGTCATTGATAGAAGAGCTCATCATCACCGCGCTGCGCATTGGCCGCGATGGCGCCGGGCCGGGGGAACTCAAACTCATCAACCGCAGCCTCAAGGAGATGCGCAAGGCGAACAACGTCTTCCGCCCTTATCGCAATGAACGCAAGGTCTCTGTCTTTGGTTCGGCCAGGACCAATCCGGATAAGCCCGAGTACAAAGCGGCGGTGAGTTTTGCTGAGAAAATGACTGAGCACGGCTTCATGACCATCACGGGAGCCGGCGATGGCATCATGGGAGCGGCGCAGAAAGGTGCCGGACGTGAGAATGGGTTTGGGCTTAATATTCGTCTGCCATTTGAACAAGGCGCTAACGAAACCATACATGGCGATAGCAAACTGGTGGAGTTCAATTATTTCTTCACCCGCAAGCTTAGCTTCATGAAAGAGTCCCACGCCGTGGCACTTTTTCCAGGTGGATTCGGCACCATGGACGAAGGCTTTGAGCTCCTCACATTGATGCAGACGGGGAAAGTTTCCATCATGCCCGTCGTCATGGTCGACGCACGAGGCGGCAGTTATTGGAAAACTTATCTGCAATTCATCAAAGAACATCTCCTTCGTCTAGGCATGATCTCTGATGAAGATCTGTTTCTCTTCAAAACGACGGATAGCGTGGACGAAGCCGTGGAAGAGATCTTGCAGTTCTACAAGAACTTCCATTCCTATCGTTATGTCAAGGATCAGTTAGTCATTCGGCTCAATGAGCCGCTGATTCCCGAAGCGGTGGAGACCCTGAATCGTTCCTTTCCAGACGTGATCGCAGCGGGTGAATTCGTGCAATGTGAGGCACTTCCGGAAGAGGCTAACGAGGAAGAGATCCTCGGTCTGCCGCGACTGGTGGTCACGCCCCATCATCGCAACTATGGCCGCTTGCGCGTGCTGATCGATACGATCAATACCTTGCAAACGCAGTAGGAACAGCCGATTTTGTAGCGTTGATTTTTTAATCTCTGTCGAATCCACACCAAGTTTCGGCGGCGACTAATAAGTCACCGCTACGAAATCGTTCACATAACGAAAACCATAAGCTATTGAAGAGTGAAAGAACGCTTGGACCTCTACCTCGTGCGCCAGGGACTCGCGCCCTCGCGCGAGAGCGCTAAGCGTCTCATTCTTGCCGGCGAAGTTCGTGTCGGCACCGACGTCTGGGATAAACCCAGTGCCGTGGTGCCGCCTAACAAAGAGGTGATAGTGAAGGAGAAACCCCGTTTTGTTAGTCGCGGCGGATTGAAGTTGGAAGCAGCCCTTGATGCCTTTGCCATCGAGGTCAAAAACCGCGTGGCCTTCGATGCCGGCGCCTCGACCGGTGGGTTCACCGACTGCCTCTTGCAGCGCGGGGCGAAACACGTTTACGCCTACGATGTGGGCACGAATCAGTTAGTGTGGAAGTTGCGCTCCGATCCACGTGTCACCGTTCGTGAGAAATTTAACGTCCGGCACATGAAACCTGAAGACGTGGCTGAACCGGTGGATCTCGTGGTTCTCGATGTGTCGTTCATTTCCCTCACTCTGATCCTGCCGGCTTGCTGGCGCATTCTTGATCCTAACGGAGACATTATATGTCTGATCAAGCCCCAGTTTGAACTTGCGCGTGAGGAAGTTGGGAAGGGCGGCATCGTCCGCGAAGCTCCATTGAGGGAGCGTGCCGTGGAGAAGATTCGTCAATTCGCAGAAAGAGAGTTGCCTGCACGTTGGAGCGGGTTGATAGAGTGCCCCATTACAGGCACGGACGGAAATCAAGAATACCTCGCATGGCTGCAACCCACATAGGCATCGTTGCCAATATCGACAAACCAAACGCGCGCGAGGTTCTCACGCAGTTGCGTGGCAGCCTTTTGCAGTGTGATTTAGAGGTGACGCTGGAAACCGAATCCGCGCGTTTGTTAGACGGCGGCGATCTTCCCCATGCCGAACTCACGGAGCTCGCCGATCTGTCAGACCTCCTCATCGTCTTGGGTGGCGACGGAACCATTCTTCACGTTACTGGGAAGACACTGGGCCATCCGGTTCCCATCATGGGTATCAACATTGGTACCCTCGGGTTCCTCACTTGTGCCACGCAACACGCCATCGACCAAGTCGGCGATTGGATCCGCCAAGACTATTTCCGTCTATCCAGACGCTCGCTTCTCGAAGCCACGATTTATGTTTCCAACGAGCAACAGGCCACTTACTTCGGTCTCAATGAGATCACCATTTGCCGCGCCAATGTCTCGCGTTTGATTCATTTGGAAACCCGGATCGACGGCGAGTACCTAACCAATTACAGTGCCGATGGTCTGATCATTTCCACGCCCACCGGATCCACGGCTTATTCCATGTCTGCCGGCGGTCCTATCATTGATCCGGAGAGTGGCGTCTTTGTTATCACCCCCATTTGTCCTCACGCGCTGACTAATCGCGCTGTCGTCGTGCGCGACGATGTGGCGATTGACGTCATTCCGGTGCAACCTCGAGATCAAGTCATCGTCACGGCCGATGGCCAATCCGTGCACACGGTGCAGCCAAACAGCCGCATTCACATCCACCGCGCCGAGCATCACGTGGAAATGGCCTTTCTGCCAGACCAGTCTTTCTACCGAACGCTCAGGCAGAAGCTGCACTGGCAGGGGAGTAGCGTTTAGAACGAGGTCAATGAGGTTAAAAGGGTGACGGCCATCTTTCGGGGACGGTTCATTAGGGGTCAATGATAGGAGGCTTTGCCCCGATGATGACGGTAGCAGAAGACGCTAACCTGACATCGATACCACCACCGAACCGATCACGGCGACGATGACTCCCAGACTCTTCTTCATGGTCAGTTCCTCTTTCAAAAAGATCACTGCCATGATGATGATGAAAACCGTGGATAGCTGGTTGTAGATCGCTGCTCGACCGGCGGGAAGATACTTGAAACCACTTACCCAGCAGATCGTGGCCAGAAACGGGCCGAAGAACGTCATGGGGATCATGTATTTCCAGGTGTCTCTTCGCACGAAGCCGACAAACAGCCTGGAGCCGGTCTTTGGCCAGGCGATGATCCCAAGAATCAGCGTGGCCACGAGAAAACGAAATCCTGACACCCACACTACGGAGTGATCCTGGTAGATGTCGCGAACCATGAGAATCCCCACGGCCATGATGATGTGGGCGCCCGAGGCGAGGAGGACACCGATGATTAGATCTCTTGGACTTTTCACCTCTGGTGTCATCCCTAACCCAATGATCACGCCCGTGACCACCAAAGCTCCGCCGATCCATTCACCAACGCCTAACACCTCACCAAACATGAGAAATCCTACGCCGGCCACTGAAGGAGCGTACACGCAATCCGTTAGGGCTTGAAGGCTCGCCCCCAAGCGATTGAGCGCGGCGGCGAACATTGTGTCCGCAATTGAAATGCCCAGCACCGCGCTCGCGACCAGCCGCACGTAGGCTTCAGAGGACAGACTTGGCATCAAGCTATCGCCCATGAACAATGTGAGGGCGAGAAAGAGCAGGATACTCACCCCGCTCTTGAAAAATGTCAGGGGAATGGCCGGGATCTGAAACCCCGAGATACGCATGAAGATAACGGAGAAAGACCAGAAGAAGCCGGACAAGATGGCGTAGAGATCTCCCTTGGGCATGCTGCCCGTTCTTTAGCGAATTGCTGAGGAGGTGCTACCCAGAAATAGCGAAGTGGGAAAAGCAATTATCTGGAAATCGGGGCAGGATTGAAATGCGCGCAAGATTACCCACGTAGTAATGGTTTCAGCAACTTTGTTGTAATTTCCATAGTAAATTGTAAGTTCAAGCCCCCTTTGATCTCATAAAAATGCTTATCATGAAACCTCTACGCCGTTTCCCCCTCCTCCTACCGTTCTTCGTCCTATTTTCTTTGGCAATTCTCGCGCTGGGTGACGAAAACGCTTCCGAAGACCTTCCTGAAGCAGTCGTGGATGCTCTTGAGCAGGAGTTTCCAGAATTCGTCATTGTCGAAGTAGAATCCAAAGGAAGGTCCAACGGCATGCGATACATCTTGGAGATTCTCTTTGGCGATCAGGAATGGGAGATCTCGATCCGTCCAGATGGAGACATCCTCAAGGCGAAACGTGAGGATGATGAAGATGGCGATGAGGATGATGACAGTGAAGAGGGGGATGATGACAGTGAAGAGGGGGATGATGACAGTGAAGAGGGGGATGAGGGCGATGGTGAGGATGGTGAAACTGGTGAGGGTGAAACTGGCGATGGTGGAGATAGTGAAGAAGGTGACGAAGAAGAGGGAGAAGGTGACGGAGAAGAGGGAGAAGGTGACGGAGATGAGGGAGAAGGTGACGGAGAAGAGGGAGAAGGTGACGGAGAAGAGGGAGAAGGTGATGGAGAAGAGGGAGAAGGCGACGGTGAAGAGGGAGAAGGCGACGGTGAAGAGGGAGAAGGCGACGGTGAAGAGGGAGAAGGCGAGGGTGAAGGGGGAGAAGGTGAAACCGACGGCGGCGACGAAGGCGACGGAGATGAATTCTCGACGTTACCTGACGATGTTGCGAGTTTGTTAGAAGAAGCTGTCCCAGGCATAGAGGTGCGGTCTTTCCGAATCAAAGGAAAGAGCAAGGGAATGCACTATGAGATTGAAGGGTTTCTTGACGGTGAGCCTGTCAAAGTCAAAGTGTTTTCGAATGGAAGAATAATTGTTAGTGGCGGTGAAGAAGGTGAAGAGGGCGATGGTGAAGAAGGAGACGAAGGTGAAGAAGGTGAAGAGGGCGATGGTGGAGAAGGAGACCAAGGTGAAGAGGGCGATGGTGGAGAAGGAGACCAAGGTGAAGAGGGCGATGGTGGAGAAGGAGACCAAGGTGAAGAGGGCGATGGTGGAGAAGGAGACCAAGGTGAAGAGGGCGATGGAGAAGAAGGAGACGAAGGTGAAGAAGGTGAAGAAGGTGATGTCGATCCGGATAACGGGTGTACCCATGGTTCAGGCTATTGGAAGAACCACTCTTCCAAGAAGTCGTCCAAACGGGACGCCGCTTGGGATGTTGTTGGAGAAGACACACCTTTTTTTGAAAGCGGTGTCACCTATCTCGAAGCGATTTCGCATCCTCCACGGGGCGATGCTTACTTTATCCTGGCAAAGCATTATATTGCGGCGGTCCTCAATGAGGCAAACGGAGCTGTTCCGGGACCAGGTGTTGTGGAAGCGCTTGAGGCTGCCGCCGATTGGTTTGAAGCCAACGAAACGGGGCAACGGCCCAATTCAGACAATGGGCAATTTGCCATCGCTCTAGCGGAAATCTTGGATAGTTTTAACCGCGGTCTCATCGGTGCCACAGGCTGCGATGGCGAAGGCGATCCCGCTGACGAAGATGACTCTTTAGAAGATGATTTTGATAGCGGAGACGATACCAATGAGGGCGACCCTGGTGAGGGCGATGCAGGTGAAGGTGAGGGCGATGCTAGTGAAGGTGAGGGCGATGCTAGTGAAGGTGAAGGCGATGCTAGTGAAGGTGAAGGCGATGCTAGTGAAGGTGAAGGCGATGCTGGTGAAGGCGATGCCAATGAAGGTGAGTCTAATGTCGTAGAAGAGCCTGTTACGCCCACGCCGCTTGAGGTGGGTAAGCGAGAGCTTCCCGAACAAGCGAAAGCTATCGGATTGCGTGCGACTTTAGAGCTTCGAGTCCTAACGGAACCTGGTAAGACCTATCGTTTTCAGTGCCTCAATGCGCAGGACAAATGGGAGCCCTTAGGTGGCAAGTTTCGCGGCGATGGCACGGAACAAACCGTGCGCGTTCCGCTCGGGAGACGGCAACATTGTCAGATGTTCCGTGTGCGCATTGCTTCCGACGAGCCAGAAAGTGGTTCTCAATAAACCGTTGACCAACCTGCGCACGTCGATTGTTGAATCGTAGGTTTGTAGGGAGGACGTTGGCCCTTCAACTAGCGATTTGGAATAAGATCCACCTGCGGAATGTGGGCTTGGAAAGCGCCCGATCCCACAACAAATTCCATTGCCTCAACCTGACGATCCCATTTAGACAGATCGTGTGCCACGTTGTCGCATCATTCCCCAGCCCTCTCATCGCGTCTCTTTTCGGATTGACGGACAAGAGCGCTTGGCGTGGCATCATGGTGAGGATTATCCCAGACCGTTCTTCTATCCCGTAATCGGACCGGCTGGCGAATCGCTCACTCGAATGGGGCATCCCGGCGCGCCGAATCACGATCATCATCTCTCCGTCTGGTTTGCGCATCATGCGGTGAACGGCGTGAGTTTCTGGGCGGATCATGGAGAGGGGCGTATCCGGCAGGCGCAATGGTTGTGTTATGACGATGGCGAAGAGCATGCCGCGATGGCCGTGCGTTTGCACTGGTTAGGCGGCAAGGGAACCGGGCCGGTGATGCTCACACAAACCGTCGTTGCGATTCTGCGGCCTTTGCCCGACGAGGAGTTTCTGCTAGAGCTGCAATCGACTTTCGTTCAGGAAAAGGACCGGGTCACCTTTGAGAAATCGAATTTCGGCATCCTCGCTGTAAGGGTTGCCAAGAGTGTATCGGCTTACTTTGGTGGAGGGAAGTTGACCAATAGCGAAGGCATGGAGGACGAGAATAATCTCTTCGGTCAGTATGCAGCTTGGGTCGACTACAGTGGCCCCGTCAAAGACGATGAGGTTTGGAATGGCATCACTTATTTTGATCACCCTGCCAATCCCGGTCATCCGGCGCACTGGCATGTCCGGGAGGATGGTTGGATGGGAGCCTCGCTCACGCGACTGCAGCCGATTGAAGTCACGGCGGAAAATCCGCTAGCCGTTCGCTATCTCTTGCACGTTCACGGGGGAAAAGTAGTGCCTGACACTGCAGCCACAGTGGCTCGTGCGTTTGAGGCGTTGCCGCTCTGGCAAGTGGTCAAATCTTCGCGTAAACACACCGCTTACGAACTCCAATCCTCTTAACATGAAATCCAAGATCTCTATCAAAGACTTCCGTGTCACCAACGGAAAAAAATTCGATCTCAATGACTACGGCACTGCGCTTGAAGAGGATCTCTACGGCGACAAGAAAGAATATGGGAAAGCGTTAGAAGAATTTCGGGAAGAGATCGATGACCTGCAGAACATGATGTATGCCCATGACCGGCATAGCCTGCTGCTCATCTTTCAAGCCATGGACGCAGCGGGAAAGGACGGCACCATTCGTCACGTGATGAGTGGGGTGAACCCGCATGGGGTGGAGGTGCATGCGTTCAAGAAACCAAGTAGCTTGGAGCTAGATCACGATTTTCTTTGGCGCACGACCAAACGCCTCCCGCCGCGAGGTACCATCGGCATCTTCAATCGGTCTTACTACGAGGAAGTGCTCATTTGCAAAGTGCACCCTGAGATCGTCACCCAATACCAACGGCTCCCAAGTGAAATCACCCAAGACATGGAGAGGCTTTGGCAGGATCGCTATCGCGCCATTCGTGATTTTGAGCAATTTCTCGCCGATAACGGCACGGTGGTGATGAAGTTTTTTCTCAACCTTTCCAAAGAAGAACAGAAAGCACGCTTTCTGGCGCGGATTGATACGCCTTCCAAGAATTGGAAGTTCAGTGAGGGCGATATCAAGGAGCGCGGTTTTTGGAATGACTATCAGAAAGCCTATGAAGAGGCCATCAGGGAAACGTCTACGGATGAGTGCCCATGGTATGTCATCCCCGCTGATGATAAAAAGAACATGCGTCTCATCGTGTCACGGCTCATTCTCGATCGCCTGGAAGACATGAAGATGGCCTACCCTGAACTCGGCGAAGAAGAGCGTTCGAGACTAGCACACTGTCGGGAACTGCTGGAAAACGAGTAGCCGCTTATTCGGCAATCGTGAGCGAGGCGCTCTGCTGCGTTTTCAAGGCCGTTTGCGCGCTGCGGAAGATCCGCAGGATATCCGCTTTGCGGCTGAGGCAATGCTCGATCACGTGTGGTTGAGGATTGTTAGGGTTCTTCAGCACGTCGTGACCCCTCTGAGCCTCATTCCTTGCGATGACGGCTTGGTCCGGTGTTTCTGCTAGAATTCTAACACGATCCAAGGCCTGCAATCCGCTAAGCAACGGGTCGTCTTCTGCAAAAGCCGAAGCCACCAATGGCTCTTCATGAAAGAACCGCGCGAAGACCGCCCCGGAGGAGGCGACTGTGGTCTCGGTGATGCGTTTGCCATCGCCACTTCGATACTCCTGCTGGCTCACACTCATGAGATCGGACGTGCGAATGACGAAACTCCCCGTTGGAAGATGGCATTCCCAGACAGCGACCGGTGGCTTGGCAATGGGAGCGTCTTCGTCGGGTGAATCTGGAGCGGGTTCTTCTTCGGGCTCGGCAGGAATCGGAAGAAGACCAGACTCAGGAGCCTCGACCGTCGACGGCGCCTCAGGAAGAAGATCGGGATCAGGTAGGGCCAGTTCCTCATCCGCGTAGCTCATGGTCAGCGCGATATTCAGAAGAATTAGCGAAAGTTTTAGCGCTTTCATGCCTTGAGTGTGGTCATGCAAACGGAGTCTGTCAACCAAGTCTCAGCTGGACGTCGTCTCGCATGGCGCAATTTTTTTCTTTTAAAAGAAGTGTCCTTTTAAAAGGAGAAAACAAATAGGGCGGCCAAGAAGGCCGCCCTACCACATCCGCAAGCCGGCATGAGGCTCGAAAATCTAGTTGTCCGGTGCGCGCTCGATGATGTCGCGAATGCGCTGGAATCGCGGGTCCTCCATCCGGGAGAGAGCCCGCCGCATCTTGCCGAGCGCCACATTCTGCAGTTGGCGAATACGCTCGCGCGTGACGCCGAATTCTTGGCCTACTTCAACCAAAGTCCGGCTGCGGCGGCCGCCGAGACCGAACCGGAGGTCGATAATGCGGCGCTCGCGTTCGTCCAGTTCTTCTAGCAATTCATCCAACTGGCCCACCATGTCCACATCCGACGCCGTGTCGTCGGGAGAGAGCATGGCCTCGTCGCGGACCGTTTCGCCGTAAGTCATGCGGCTTTCACCATCGCCGATGGGCGCATCCAGGGAGGCCGGACGCATGGCCGCCTCGGACAACGCGGTCAATTTGTAGGTGGGGATTCCCGTGAACTCCGAAATCTCTTCGACGCTTGGCTCGCGGCCCAGTTCCTCGCTGAGGTGTTGCGAGATACGAGACATCTTGGAAATCTTCTCTTTCATGTGCACCGGGAGACGAATGGTGCGGCCCTGATTGGCAAGGGCGCGCTTCATGCATTGCTTGATCCACCAGGCAGCGTAAGTGCTTAGCTTGCCGCCTTTATTGGGGTCAAATCGTTCCACCGCCTTCATGAGACCGATGTTGCCTTCGGCAATCAGATCGCTCAATGGCAGACCAAGCCCGGCGTAATCTTGGGCAATTTTCACCACCAGTCGCAGGTTTGCTTTGATCATGAGATGACGCGCTTCTTCATCGCCCTTCTTGATCCGGGCGGCGAGTTTCACCTCCTCGGCCGGGGTCAGCAGATCGGTCTGAGCGATTTCGCGGCAGTAGCGGCGTAATCCTTGATCTGGGGAGCCTCCTGAAGCGGCGCGGGTTGACGTGTCGGCCGTGCTGGAAGAAGTTGCTTCTCCTTCCTTCGCTTCATTGGTTCGCTTGTAACGCGCGGCGGTCTGCGCGAACACGGGTTGTGAGAGGAAATTGGGGCTTGTGTTCATACTAAGTTAAGACGTTAGCGATATTACCGGCGCGTTTCGTCCACATTACATGGGCGTAATGGCCGTGAAATATTGCGGTAAGCCCTCCCCGGCCATCTTTGATCTTGGCCGGGGGAGACCAGATGTTTACCCGTGGCCTCCGCCTGAGAACCCCACCCATGAAGGCGCTTATTATCGAAGACGACCCCAAGATTGCCTCCTTTCTCGCCAACGGATTTAGCGAGTCGGGATTCATCGTGGATAGCGCCCGCGATGGGTTGAAAGGGCTCGAGCTGGCTCTTTCGCAAGATTACGAGGTCGCGATCATCGATCTCATGCTCCCAACTTTGGATGGGCTGGCCATCATCGAAAAGATGCGTTCAGAGAAGCGAAAGACGCCCGTCATCATTCTCAGTGCCAAGGGCGGGGTAGACGAACGCATCTTGGGATTAAAAACGGGTGGCGACGACTATATGACGAAACCTTTCTCTTTCGGCGAACTCATGGCGCGGGTGCAAGCCGTCATGAGGCGGTCGGCCAAGAACGGCTCGGATGCTGAACAAGGGCCCTTAAAAGTTGGCGGGCTCGAACTCGATCCGTGGAAGAGGGAAGTGAAACGCGATGGCGAAGTCATCCCGCTTCATGCTCGGGAATTCTCTTTGTTAGAATACTTGATGCGGCATCCGGGCCGAGTTCTGTCTAAGACGGCGATTTTAGAGAACGTCTATGATTACAGCTTCGATCCTCAGACCAATGTGGTGGACGTGTTGGTGCATCGCGTGCGCAAGAAGGTCGATGAAGGCTTTGATAAAAAACTCATCCACACCCTGAGAGGCATGGGTTATGTCCTGCGCGCAGATTAAAGAACGCTTTTCCGCACAAATGCTGGGTTGGGGATTCAGCCTCCGGCTTAGTCTCTACTTCGCCATTGTGTTTACGGTGGGAGCGTTAGGCCTCTTAATCATCGGTTACTTTTTCATGGCGCGGGCATTTGAGGATCGTGAGATTGAAATGCTCGATGAACGTCTGCGCGAATACCACGCCTGGTTGGAACAATACGGCAGACCCACTCTTGAAAGCCGGTTCAATGCCCAGGTCGCCAATAGCCAGGATGAGATGTTTCTGCGTTTGCGAGTGGATGGTCAGGAAGTGGTTTTTCATTCGCCTCAATGTGAGATGCTCATGGATCCCTCCCGCTTGCAATCCCTGCCGCCTATTACGCGTCACGTGGGGCTCGATCTTGGCGGCCATGACCCCACGCATCGTTGGGCGGTGGCCACGCTCCCCTTAGAAAATGGTCATTTCCTTCAGGCCGGGAAGAGTCTTGTCAGTGGCGAGCAAACGTTAGATCGCTTCCGGCAGATGTTCTTGTTAGGGGTGTTGCCGGCGCTGTTCGTTGGCGTTATCGGCGGTACCATCATGACCTATCGCGCGGTGAGGCCCATCCGGTCCTTGATCACGACCATTGATGATATCCTGCAGACGGGCGATCTAAGCCGGCGGGCGGATCCTCCGAAAGGGCATGACGAACTCAATCCCCTGGTGGCCGCGTTTAATCGTTTGTTAGGCCGGCACGAACGTCTGATTGATTCGATGCACACATCGCTTGATAGCGTGGCGCACGATCTGCGCACGCCCATGGCCCGCCTGCGCACCACTGCGGAAACGGCGCTTCAGAAGGGAGGCGACGAAACGTCCAAGACCGAGGCCCTATCCGATTGCTTAGAGGAATCCGATCACGTTCTCAGCATGCTCAGAACGCTGATGGAACTCAGCGAAGCCGAGGCCGGCGCCATGCGGCTCCAACTCGAAGAGTTCGGCATCGACGAGATCCTCAAGCAAGTGATCGAACTCTACGAATTCGTCGCCGAAGATAAGAATATTACTCTAGCACTCGAACCCATTCAGAACGATGTCACGGTCTCCGCGGACCGGGCGCGGCTTCTTCAGCTTTTCGCCAATTTGGTAGATAACGCCATCAAGTTCAGCCCGAACGAAACCACGGTCACCGTCGGCGCGCACGCTTCGGGCGATCATGTTATCGCCTGGGTGCAAGATCGCGGGCCCGGCATTGCTCAGGGCGATCGCGGCCGCATCTGGGATCGTCTCTACCGTGCCGACCGCAGCCGCTCCACTCGTGGCGTCGGTCTTGGCCTTAGCTTCGTCAAAGCCATCGCCGAAGCACATGGCGGCAAGGCAGAAGTGAAGTGTGAGACCGGATCAGGTGCAAGGTTTATGGTTACGTTACCCTTGCAGCCACCGGAAGTTCCAGGAAGCGCTTCGTCAAGCGTGGCTTAGGTGCACATTCGTGCTCGACACTAACGCCGCGGTTAGCTAAAGATTTAGCAATGAAAACGCGGCATCTTGTGATCGTCCTGGCTGTGTTGCTGCTGGATTGGCTCCCCTGCCGTGGTCAAGAGAACCCACCGATCTTATTTCATTCTCTTCACCGATTCACTGATGAGCACTCGGCTTTTTTATTCTGGGAAGGACATCCTGATTGGGTCTTACAGCGTTCTTTCACGCTTGAGAGCGGGGATTGGGAAACGCTTCATTCCACGTTGGGCGAAGATACCTACGAAGAGCGGCGTCGCGAGCACGTGGTCTATTACCGGTTGGCACGTTTGCAAGACGAGGAACTCTTCATGCGGCGATTGGATGAACGCCTAACGAAGTTAGTGAGCAACCAGATTGAGCGCGCGGTCAATCCATCCGCTAACATTCAGATACCCGATCTCGAGTTTCCTCCAGATGACGGCGACGCCACCTATGGACTCAATCTCTTCGGAGCGCCTGACGCTTACGCTTGGGTGTCGCAACCAGGGCTGATCCGCGGCTACGATGCGCAACAGCAAGGATTCACTAAAGCGTTCAAGCTCTACTCTAGTCGCGATAGTGTCATCGCGTCTCCTGAAGAACTAACGGCCGCCGTAGAGGAAGTACAGGATTGGAAAACCCAGCCCAACCGGTACGTCGATCTCAACAGAGCTATTCAAGAGCCGGACGGGACCGTTCGTTTTCCCATTATTGATCCCCGTGCCGCGGCTCATGGCATCGAAGGCTTTGGATATGCGAAGGACGAGAAGATCGGCGTGAATGACGAAGCCCTCCCCATGCCGGTGGAATGGCTCTACATCCTGAAAGACGGTGCTCTAGGGACGCTAGATGATTTGGGGCAATGGCAGGGCGACGGCGAAGCGACCCTAGAGAATCCTATCATTGCACGTGTCGCCTATTGGGCGGATGACGAGACCAGCAAGCTCAATGTGAATGTCGCATCCGAGGGCATCCCATGGGATTTGCCGAGGGCGGACACCCCTCACGAGCGCCGTTATGCTAGTGAACAACCCGTTAAGGGCGAGTACCAACGGCACCCCGGCCATCCTGCCATGACTTCGCTCAGCAGCGTCTTCTACCCAGGCAAGGCGGCGGCCCATCCCGATTCGAACCGGCGACTCTCCGAAGAGGAGCTGAGATCCATTTATCAACTCACTCCACAAGTCGCCTATCGCGACCCGGAGAAACCAGCTGTTGTGTTAGAAGCGGACGATCATCCCGGCTACACCTCCATTGAGGAGTGGCAGATAGAAGCAACGGTGCAGGGATTTTCTTACACAGAATGCTTGAGCGGCTTCGTGACGACCCGCAACGCTTCACCTGAAATTACGATGTTAGGACTACCTCGGATGAGTATTTGGCCAGCTCATGAACAGAGTTCTTTCCGTAGTCGCTCTGCATTTGACGAACGCGCGGCTGCGGTGTCTTCCACCGGCAGGCGCAATGATTTGCGCTTCTTCTTTCAACGGCGGGACAGCTCCTCGCGTCACGGTGAACTGTATGTACGAAGCAATCGCCGCAACATGCAGCTCTTTGATTACATCATGAATCAGACCTACCTGCGAACCCCCAAATATGGTGGGCGGCTGGCGGCCAAGTATGGAGCCCGCCTGAAGGAGGAGGACTACAGCATCGACACCGATTATGACAAAGATCACTACGCCATCGCGCTTGCGATCTTTGGAAGGCTCCGCATCGCCAACCTCCAAGATCCTTCCATTCAGTCGCCCTACACCACATCGGGCTTGATTGGTGAAAATTCGAGTGGCGTTTCGCCTCTCAACCTTATCGGCCGAAATTTGGGGGGTGACAACGGAGCTGCTCAGCAATCAACTGCTTGGCACCGATCAACCCTTGAACCAAGTAGCGTTGGGCGTCGCCACACTATATCCAAGTTAGCGTTAGTCGCGACCGCGACTTCTGAAGTTAGGATCACCGGATGGACTGACGAAGGACCGGAATTCGATCAAGCGTTAGGACCTGATATGGCCGCGATGCAACGCATCCTTGGCAATGATCACCCCGAATATGCCAACTGGACGGGGGGGGAGTTTGGCCCCGAGCATGTGGGCAAGACTTTCCGAGCCATTGAAGTGGCCTTGTTGCCCGAAGTGTTCGCCCCGACACAAGGTTACCCTTTCTTGCGCCCTCTCAACACGCTTCGGCTTTTGACTGATGGCACCGGTTACAAGAATGGCGTCAGTCTGGACCAAGGAATCCGCCTCAACGGCGTGCCGCTCACGTTGTGGGGACGTCAGGATCCCCCACAAGGTAGCCAGGTGGGACCGGGCATGGCGAGTGTGTCTAACGAGTCACGAGAGTTAGCGCGTCAATTGCCTGTCGAATGGTTAGGCCGTTTGGGAGGCTTTGGCGGCCAGCGTTTGTTTCAATTTGGGACGTGGCGGTTGAGCGAGCAGGAAGAAGGCTGGTTTGGCCCCGATTTCCTAGCGAACCCGCCGGGCATCTTCTTAGACTGGCATTGCCAGACGTTGGTCGTGGTGGAGAAAGACCAACCACTCACTTTCACCCAGGAAGCGCCACTTCAATTTCTATACTATGATCAGGGGTTACCCGGCTCCAACACGGGGAACCTCAATCAGGTCTTTCACTTTTGGATCGCGCCGCCAGGGGAGGCAATCACCGTTCCTGCACCAGATCTAGCAGGTGAGGCTTACCGCAGTTGGTCGCAACGCATCGGTAACGCCCTTGTGCAGGGACGTGCGAGTCCACTGCTCGATCCCAGTGGCGGCGAAGTCGTCAAAGGCCTATCACTTGCTCACAGCGATTACCGCCACGTTGCGCTCAAGCGATCCGTTCCGGGTGAACTTTTCACTCACCACCCTGAAGCGACGGTAGAACGCGCGTCGCACATTTCCCGTTGGTCCGGGAGTGGCGGTTCGAGCGTGGAAAACGGCGCCCGCCAAGGACCTGAGGTTATTGGCAGGAGCCTAGTCGCGGGTGTTGACTATGATGAAGCCGTGTTGCCGGACTTTGTCCAGAACCCTAACAACCGCGAAACGTTTGCGCCTCTGTTAAGCGGCGACTATCATTTCCCGATCGATCCCACCATTACCCGCGATTTCGATAACGGCTTTGGCGATCTCCCCGATGGTCCTTTCTTCAATTGGGACGACGGCGGTTCTGAGGTAGCGGATGGCATGCCCTACTTTGAAACCGATACCGACAATCTTGAGCACGGCCGTCTCACCGAAGAACATCATTTCCCTCAACGCAGCCTCATTTCTCCGGTCTCCTTCGGCTCCATTCCCAGCGCTTCCCAGGCCAATGCCCCGTGGACCTGCCTGCTGTTCCGGCCGAACGTGGAGGATCCCTTACAATATCCTCACCTCGGTGAAGCCGGTCATGGGATGAGGGCGGGCGAACCGCGCATCACGCGGGAAGGTTTTCACGTTCCGCAAATGGCCTCCATCGCCGATAGCCTCACCATGCCGCCGGATCATCTTTGGTTAGACTATTTCTGGATGCCCGCTGCTGAACCTCACCAAGTCGCGAGCCAGCTGGCGACCCAAGGTAAGGTGAATATGAACTACCAGATCTTTCCTTTTACTTACATCAAACGTGCCACCGGCATGCACGCCGTGCTGAAGGCGGAAGAAATCATGGCCATCCCCACCAACGCCGGGCCCACGTATAAAACCTCCCAAGACAACCCCAATTGGCGGCATCGCATCGACGCTGATGAAACCTTGAAGCAGTTCGAGGAGCGCTTTGCTAGTGGCGAACTCTTCATGACCGAATCCGAAATCTGCGAGCAGTTCCTCATTCCCGAGGGCCGCGAATGGGACGGTAGCGGTGATCACATGAGAGCCTTCTTCGCAGATCATCGCCTAACGGGCGACAACACTTTGGAGCGCCCTTATGCCGGGCTCTACTCCCGGCTGACCACCCGTTCTAACGTTTTCAAGTTACACTACCGGATTCAGATCATCGCCAAGGCTCCCGATGGGGATCCTGGCCAGTTTGATCCGACAAAAGACACCATTAGCAACGATCGCCAAGGTGCTAAATTGTTAGAGCGCGTCTTAACTCAGGAAAATCTTCCAGACCACGCGCTCAATCCGGAAGCGAGGAATTTGGCTTCGGAACGCTTGGAGAAATATTACGAAGTGATCGAGCACCAACTCTAACGTTTGCGACGATGCACGGTAGCCAATCCGAAACCTAATAATATCAGCAGGGCGCTTGAGGGCTCGGGAATGACCGCCAAGATCTGACTGTTGTAGGCGGCTAAATCGGCCACGGCGACATAATTGCCGAAGACTGCGGTGTCTGCGGGTTGACCAGTGAAGCTAGCGTTGGCGTGCATCAATCCCGTGAGTTCCCAATTGCCGCCATTCTTGAAAAAGACCGCACCACCCGAATCGCCTCGAACGCCATGGCCCTCGTCGGGGTTCCCGCTGTCAAAATCCAGCCGGTAGGACTCCACGTCTCCCCAACCCACATTCACGATTTCGTTCGTATCGGTGGAAACCGTGTTTTCTCCCCATCTAAGTGTTCGGTTAGAGTTGGTGTGGTAACCGAACGCGTTACCGCCGGCCATCACCTCCGTCCAACTTGGAGGATCTCCCACCACAAGCCACTGCGTTTGGTCTACTTCCCGATCGCGTCCCGCTCCGATCATCACGACGGGAGTATCGAGAGTTGGTCGTGTTGTGCTGAATGTTAGAGTCGGCAATCCTGGGTCGGTTTGCAGTCGGAACAGAACCAAGTCCGTCACGCCGCCTCCTGAATTGGTTAGCCTCACATCGGTTCCCACTTCCGCGGTATAAGTGGTGGATTGCAAGGTCACAGACCCGGCACCCACATGCGCGGCGGTCAGCACCCACCGATCGCCAAGATAGATTGCCGAGCCATTTCCGCGAGAGCCCACATTGGCAAATCCCGGATCATCGGCAGGGGCGGTGGTGTTTCCTGTGCCATCAGCGGAAGCGATGACAACAGCCGGCGACGATGACAGTGAGGAGATCAACGACAGGAGGGCGACGGCGGACGCTAGAGCGCGAGAATTCATGGGGCGGCGAAAGGGAGGTTTACCATATTTTCTACACATGGAGATTACGGTTAATCCATAAAAAATATTACAAATTACCGGACCTTTTCGGGGCATTCGGCTCGCGACGCACTGGTGATCCGTAGGCTGACGCGGCGCGATTCCCCTTGTCAACGGATTGTGACAAGCCTAGGGCTGGGTTTATGGATGTTAGACCATCACACACCCTCCAACCCTTCTCGCAGCGCTAATTCTGACTGGGGGCGTCGCCCGAAGAGAGATCACTCCGGACATGGCATTGGATTTAGACAGTGAACACTATTCAGTCCAGCATGAGGAGGGACTGGTGCCTGTGGGGCAATACCTGATCACCCATGACTTCGAAGATGCTGTTGAGTTGGGAGATGGCACAAAAGTGACAGTGGGCTTTAACCCTGGCATGGTTGATTTCTGGTATCGGCGGGATGCCGGGAACTTATGATGGTGACCCCGGTGAATCCTGCTGGAGACGGTGCCGCATTGGATGGTGAACCCTATCTCTGGCATTACCATGAGATGGTGTTCGCGAGACCCACGCTGTTTGAATGGCACACAACCGGGGGCTTCTGCTGGTTGGATCAGATCTAGTGTTCTATTAGATTCCAACGGGCTCTCTCTGGGAGCCTTGGGAATTCGTCTCTATGACACGGAAGGGACCGTCTACCTCGATGAATTTTCCTACGGATTTATCGTGGGACAAAGGCTATTCGCCTACAACGGTCTTCCTACTGATGGCCGGGAGATCCACGCTTCATTGTTCTAGTATCTCAGCGGAGAGGATGCCAGTCATTGGAAGGGCCGACGATACACCTTTACGGCTGCAGATAACGAATAAATGGCTCAAATCAGTTCCGCTATAGGCTCGATGCCCGGATCGACGAGAAAATGCGGGCGGCCGGAGGCATCTTCCACGGTGGCACGGCTGAGGTCGATTCCGATATTGTGATAGAGTGTGGCAAACACTTCCTGGAACTTCACCGGACGCTCGGCGACATCGCCGCCGATGCGATCCGAGGCGCCGATCACCTGGCCCGTATTCATGCCGCCGCCGGCTAACAAGGCGAAACTCACATTAGGCCAATGGTCGCGGCTATTCTTCTTGTTGATCTTGGGCGTGCGCCCAAATTCACCCCACACCACGACGGAGACGTCTTGATCCAAGCCACGTTCATAGAGATCGGTTAGGAGAGCGGAGAGACCTTGATCCAGTAGTGGAAATTCCTCTCGGGATCTGGGGAAATTCATGCCATCGCCGCCATGCCAATCCCATCGGCTGTAATTCAATGAGACCACACGGGCACCCGCTTCCACCAATCTTCGAGCGACCAGGAAATTGCGAATCATCTTGGGAGCGCCGTCACGTTGATAGGCGGGGTCGTTCACCCCATAGCGATCGAGAATGCGCGGATCTTCCTTAGAAAGATCTAACGCGCTGACTAAGCCGGAGCCTGACAAGATATTCAGTGCCTGCTGATGAAAGGTATCTAATCCTTCCATCACACCCGCCGAGTCTGCCTGACGTTGGAAGCGGTCGATCGCGCGTAGCAAGCGATCGCGATCTGTTAGGCGTTCCAGCTCCACTTGTTCTAAAGTCATGTTATTCGCTTTGGCTAACGGATCTTTGGCTACCAAAGGCATGGGGGCATGGGAGGGCCCTATGAAGCCGCCCGAACCGGGATTCCCCCAATCGCGAAAGCGCGTGGGATACATCATGGATAGGTTCGCCGGCACTTCAGGATGCGATCCCTGCAGCTTCGAGACCCATGATCCGAAGGAGGGCCAACCGCCCGCCGGTCCGGGTTCGTTGCGACGCCGCCCGGTCATGCATTGGTGGCCATCGTGACGCCCCTCGGAATCGGCGATGGAGCGAATGATGGCGAACTTGTCCGCCATCTTGGCCAAGCGCGGGAAATGCTCACAGATTTCCATGCCTGGCACGTTGGTTTTGATCGGGCGAAACTCGCCCCGCACCTCGGGAGGTGCCTCAGGCTTGAGATCAAAAGTATCGAGATGCGAGGGCCCACCCGGCAAATAAATATTGATAATGGCTCTGTGAGAACTGCCCGTGCGTGCTTGAGCTTCCAGAGAGAGAAGCTGTGCCAGGGAAAGACCCCCGCCGGCCATTCCGCCAACTTTGAGAAAGTGCCGGCGAGTCAATCCGTCACAATGATTGGCTTGAGCATCGCGGTTTCCGAGAATCGTGAGCATGGACCTATAACACCTGAAAACGGCCTTCGTTCCAAGTGAGAAATGCCAGATGCAGGAATCGTCCTTTACGCCACGATCTTGTGTGCCACGTTTCCATGGACGTCCGTTAGACTAAAATCGCGACCGGTATAGTGATAGGTCAATTCCTCATGATCGATGCCTAGCAGATGCAGCATCGTGGCATGGAGATCGTGGATGGTGCACCGGTCTTCGATGGCGTGGTAGCCAAATTCATCCGTAGCGCCGTAGTGGAAGCCGCGTTTGACGCCGCCGCCGGCCATCCACATGGTAAAACCGTCAGGGTGGTGATCGCGCCCGACGGGTCCATTGCCTTTCTGCGTCGTCGGCGTCCTCCCGAATTCACCGCCCCAGAGAACCAAAGTTTCGTCTAACAAACCGCGTGCTTTGAGATCGAGAATGAGGCCGGTGATGGGTTTGTCAATCTGCCCCACATTGATTGAATGCCCTTTCTCAAGATGAGAATGTTGATCCCATTGCTCGTTATTAAACTTGAGGCTATGGGCGTGACTGACTTGGATGAATCGCACGCCACGCTCGGCCAAGCGACGGGCAAGCAGGCATTCACGGCCAAAGTTTTCCGTCTGCGGGTCATCAAGGCCGTAGAGTTGTCGCGTTGCAGTAGATTCGCCTGACAGATCGGTCACTTCAGGCGCCGCCATTTGCATGCGAAAGGCCAGCTCAAAACTCTTGAGTCGTGCGTCCATCGCCGCATGGAAGCCATGCCTTTGCGCATCGTGCCGGTGCAGACGCTTCAGCAGGTCCAGCTGCAAAGCTTGTTCCTCGCGCGTCACGGACGGATGTTTGATGTAATGAAACTTTGCTTCCTTGGCGGGCGTGTTCGGGTAGCCCGGCGTGCCTAACGGAACGCCTTGGTGTTCCGCCGGCAAGAATGCTGAGCCGAAGTTATTGGCGCCTCCATGCAAGGAGGTGGGGCAGATCGTGACAAACCCTGGCAGATTGCTATTCTCCGTGCCCAAGCCGTAGCTTACCCACGCACCCATGCTCGGACGTAACAGGGCTTCCTCACCGGTGTGCATTTTCATGCACGCGCCTCCATGCGCCACATTGGTCTCACACACGGAATGGATGAAACAGAGTTCATCCGCCACTTTGGGCAGGTGCCGCCACAATGCTGACATCCACGTGCCGCTCTGCCCTACTTGACGAAACTGCCAGGGCGGCGCGAGAAGATTGCCCCGGGCGGCGAATTGCACTTTGCGCTCTGGAAAGGGTAGCGGCTTTCCCGTATCCTTGAAAAGACGTGGTTTGTAGTCGAACAGATCCACATGCGAGGGGCCACCATGCATGAAGAGAAAGATCACTCGCTTGGCCCGCGCCCAAGCCGGGCTTGGAATGGCCGTCGCCGAAGCTTCACGGGCTAACAGAGCATTCAAGGCGAGGCCGCCAAAGCCCGTGCACATCTGGTTCAACACTTGTCTTCTGGACAGCCTAGCGGACATAGAAGAATTCGTTGGCAATCATGAGAGTCTGAGAAAGCGCTGTCCAGGCCGCCGTTTCATTCTTGAGCTGAGTGTAGCGCGCTAGAAAGGCCTGAGCTTCCGTGAGTTCGGCCGGAGAAGGTTTCCGGGAATAGAGGATCTGATAGAGCCGGTTTGCATCCCGGTTGGCACGCTTGGCAACAAGGTCGGCTTGCTTGGTAAGCCACGGATTGTTGAGCATGAGCAAGGCCTGCGTCGGAACCGTGGTTTCGTCGCGTTCGCCCACCGGTGAGGTGGCATTGGGAAAGTCTAGCAATGTCAACAAATCGTAGACGTGGCAGCGCACCACTGGGAGGTAGACACTCCGATGAGGGTAATCTTCGTAAACTTTCCGGTTTTTCTCCAGATCTTGGGGAGAAGGGTCTTGCGCTTTCACTTCAGGAGGTGCGTCTTCGGGCGCCTCATGTTTTAAAGCGCCGGACACGGCGAGCACGGCGTCTCGAAACGTCTCCGCTTCCAGGCGTCGAGGGTCCACCCGCCAGTAGTAACGGTTTTCAGGATCGCGTTTGCGCATCGTGGCTTCGTGGGGATGATCGCCACTCATCTGCCACGTCTTGGACAGAAGAATCTGCTTGTGCAAAGCCTTGAGTGACCAGCCGGAAGCCTCGAACTCAAGCGCCAAATAGTCTAACAATTCCGGGTGGGTAGGTTGTTGGCCTCGCGTGCCAAAGTCATCCGGTGATTCGACCAAGGCTTTGCCGCCAAAGTGCCAGCGCCAAATGCGATTCACCATCACGCGGCTGGTCAGCGGATGACCGGGTTGTGTTAACCAATCCGCTAGAGCTTGCCGACCGCTCTTGGTCGACTTGATGGAACTCTCCCAATTCGTTCCTAACTGATGAAGCACTCCGCGCGGCACTTCCGCTCCCAAGTCATGGGGATCGCCACGCCGATTGATCTTGGCATTGGCCACCGTGCCGTCGTGTACCGCCATCACATTCTTCTCCGGTTCCTTGGCAAACGCGGCTTGTGCATCAGTGAGGGCTTTCTGTTTGGCCTCGAGATCTTTCACCAAGGACGTCGCCGCCACGGCGTCGCGCACTAAGCTCAATCTGATCTTGTCCAAGTGCGACATCATGGGCTCCGACTCCACACGCAAGACTTGCTTTCCGGAGGATAAGGCAAGCGCATCTTCCAAGACCCACGTTTGATGCTCCGGCATCCAACCGCCGGTGGTTTGATGGATCGCCTTTTCAATCACCACCGCGCCATTGATGAGCACTTTGCCAGGGCGCGATTGTTCAGCCGCGTAGCGAATTTGCAAGAGATACGTTCCAGATTTGGGGACCTTCAGATCATACTCAGCGTAGTTCAGCTGCGAGACCGGATTGGAAATGATACCGATGCCTTTGCCATAATGGGTGGAATCAATCTCGACATTGCCCCGATCGTGCGTCTCCGCTTCCCACGCCATCACGGCCGTGGTGTCGATGGCTTGTTTAAGGGCGGCTTCCGCTTGAGCGACCTGGTTCTTGAGCGCTTCGATTTCATCCTTGAGCGCCTCTTTCAACGCCAGTTCATCCGCGGACGGCAGGCCTTTGGCGTTGTCGATAGCCGTGCTCTGAAAAATCCCTGCCAAGGCGAAATACTCCTTCTGGGAGACAGGATCGAATTTGTGATCGTGACACCGCGCGCAGCCTAACGTCAATGCCATGAAGGCGCGCCCCATGGTGTCGATTTGTTCATCCACGACATCCGCCCGTTTTTTCACAGGATCTTGTTCTGCTAGAATCTTGGTGCCAATGGCAAGGAACCCGGTGGCCGTGATCGAGGCATCGGTCGGAGAGTCGATTAGATCACCGGCAATCTGGTGACGTAAGAAGGCATCGTAAGGCAAGTCCCGGTTAAGAGCATCGATCACCCAATTGCGATAGTGATAGGCATTCGGGTAAGCGTGGTTCTCATCACCGCCATTGGAATCCCCGTAGCGCGCGATGTCTAACCAATGCCTGCCCCAGCGTTCGCCATAGTGTGGGGAAGCTAACAAATGATCTACGACATCGGCGAACGCGTCTTCCAGTGACCGCGGATCCTTTACAAAAGCATCCAACTGTTCTGGTGTGGGCGGGAGGCCGATCACGGTGATGTATGCGCGGCGTAGTAGCGCCGGTCGATCAGCCGGAGGCGCGGGAGAGAGTGCCTGCATTTCTAACGTATGACCGACGAACCGATCGATCGTGTTTTCATTCCAGCCTTCCCAACGCACTTCCGGAGGGACTTCCTTTTGAGGTGGGATGAAGGCCCAGTGGAGTGGCTCACTAGCATTGGCTCCACACGCCAACCCGGCCGAGATGAGTAGGTAGCAAGGAAGGCGAGAAACCGTCATGGGGCTTCATCATGCTCAAGACGCGATTTTTCGCACGCCTAAACTGAGCCACTCGACAGTCGCATGGAGGATCTGCCATGGTTTCGGTGTGAGTGTCATCAGACAGATTCAAGCGCATGATTTGAGGTTCGACCTTCCAAAGGGAGCGGGTAGCGATGCCGTGCACACCAATCCCCAGTACGGCTATGCGGTGACGCATCTGAGGACCGATGGCCCTCTCGTCGGCACGGGACTGTCTTACACGTTGGGCGGTGGCACGGATCTCGTGGTGCGTGCCATCGAGCTGCTGGCTGAGCCCCTCGCCGGTCGAGAGATTGAGGAGTTGATGGGAACATTCGGCGCGGTGCAGCGCACGCTTGCGGAGCACCCGGCCATTCGATGGTTGGGCCCTCACAAAGGCGTCATTCACTTAGCATTGGCATCCATCACCAACGCTTGCTTTGACTTGTGGGCCAAGCATCGCGGATTACCTTTGTGGAAGCTGCTGCTCGAACTCTCTGCTGAGGATTTGGTGCGTCTGATAGATTTTAGTTACCTCGAAGACGTGCTAACCATTGCCCAAGCCGAGGATGTCCTATCAAAACGCCAAGAATCGCGCGCGCAGCGAGAGGGCATATTGAAAACAGGTTATCCCGGGTATGACACCTCGGTGGGCTGGTTTGCCTACAGCGATGAGCAGATTGTGGAGAATGCCAACCGCGCGATCGATTCAGGGTTCACGGCTATGAAACTGAAGGTCGGTTCACCTAATCCCGACGATGACGTGCGGCGTGCGAAATTGGTGAGAGATGCCGTGGGGCCGGAGGTCAATCTCATGGTCGATGCCAATCAAGCGTGGGGTGTGCCCAGGGCGATCGAGGTTTGCAAGCGCTTGTCGGAGATCGGTCTCGGTTGGGTCGAGGAACCCACCCAACCTGACGATGTGTTAGGCCACCAAGCGATTCAACGAGCTATTGATCCCGTGCCCGTCGCGGTCGGTGAAACGGTGTCCAATCGGGTGTTGTGGAAGAATTTCCTTCAAGCCAAAGCCGTTGGGGTGGTGCAGGCCGATTGCACGCGCCTCGCCGGCATCAGTGAGTATTTGGCGGTCGCCATCCTCGCTACCAAGTACCCTGTCAAAGTCATCCCACACGTGGGTGATATGGGACAAATTCATCAGCACTTGGTCTTCTTCAATCACATGGCGCTCGGACACGAGAAACAGTTCCTGGAGTACATCCCACATCTTCGCGATCACTTTAGCCAGCCGGCGACCGTTCGCGACGGCGCATACCAAGTGCCACAAGCTCCTGGGTGTTCTGCGGAGCTCAAGGCTGTCCGGTGACCAAGATCATTTGTGGAGCTTTTCGAATGGATAAGAGATTCTCACACGAATCCGCCAAGTCACGAATGAGGGGTGCTGCGGCGAGGTGGGAATCTAACGCTTTTCGAACCGAAAATTCATGATGACGACCGGATGCTCTTCTTCTAAGAAGGTCGCTCATGTCCACTCCGAATCGCCTCACACAGCGCTTGGCTCGTTCTCCAGCTTGGGCTTTCTCCGTTTACGCCATCTTCGCAGCGTTCACGACTTACTTCTGTATGTATGGCTTTCGCAAAGGTTTTGCTGCCGGGAGTTACAATGGCGAGGAGGCCGGATTCTTTGGCACCGTCTTTGCCTTGAAGACCGCTTTGGTGATCAGCCAACTCATCGGCTACGCCCTTTCCAAATTCATCGGTATCAAAGTGAATTCGGAGATGCCCAGGAGCCGCCGCGCCTTCGCCTTGATCGGATGCATTCTCATTGCTGAGGTCGCTTTGTTAGGGGTCGCCCTGCTGCCGCCCTCCGGCAAAGTGATCGCCATGTTCTTCAATGGGCTTCCGTTGGGGATGGTGTGGGGCATGGTCTTCAGCTTTCTCGAAGGGCGCCGTTTGACGGAGTTGTTAGGCGCCGGCTTATGTTGCTCGTTCATCATTGCGAGCGGTTATGCCAAGACCGTGGGCCAGAAACTCATGGAGGCCGGCGTTCCGGAATATTGGATGCCCGCCGCGACCGGGCTCTGTTTCCTTCCCTTCTTTCTCATCGCGGTGTGGATGCTCTGCCAATTGCCTGAGCCGTCTCCTGAGGACGAGCAGGCACGCGTGGTGCGGGCGCCAATGAATCGTGCGGAGCGTTGGGGATTTGTTAAGAAATTCCTTCCCGGCTTGAGTGCCGGATTCATCACTTACATTTGTCTGACGATCTTCCGCGATTACCGGGATAACTTTGCCAAGGAAATTCTTGAGGAAACGGGTGCTCTCAGTAGCGCCAGCGTTTACACCAAAACGGAGTTGCCCATTGCCTTCGGTGTGATCTCGATTGTGGCCCTGTTGTTTCTCATCAAGGATAACCGGCGAGGCTTCTTCGTCACCCATCTCTGCGCTCTAACAGGCACCTTGATGGTAGGCGGCGCGACCTTGCTGTTTAACGCCGGCGTTGTCGGGGGCTTTGGGTGGATGGTCGCCAGCGGCTTTGGTGCGTTCCTTGCCTATGTGCCGTTTAATTGCATTTTTTATGATCGCATGATTGCGGCTGTGGGAACGGTCGCCACGGCAGTGTTCTGTATCATGTTAGCAGATGCCCTGGGCTATACCGGCGTGATTGGGGTGATGATCTATGAACAGATCATTGGCGGACCGCAGGGTGCGAAGCTGGAATTCTTTCGCAATCTATCCTACGCCACTTCCATCATTGGCAGCGTTTGCATTCTTGCTAGTTGGCTCTCTTTCCGGTCCAAGATTAAGTCTTCTTCATGATGTTCCAATCGGAAGGCGAATCCAATCTCAGTTCCCGTCGCGAGGCGTGGCACGAATCCCATGTGGATGCGCGCACGCGCGCTTTGTTAGAAGAAGACGCCAAGTATTTTCTTCATCAATCGCTCTCTACACCTTGCCTAACCGCACTCAAGGAAACCAAAGGAAGTTGCCTAACGGATCTTCAAGGAAAGCGTTACCTGGATTTCCACGGCAACGCCGTGCATCAAGTCGGCTATGGTCATCCTAGGGTGATGCAGGCCATTCAAGAGCAGCTCGAGAGGATGCCGTTCTGCCCGCGCCGGTTTACCAATGAACCTGCCGTGGCTTTGGCTAAGCATCTAACCGAACTGGCGCCGGGTGATTTGAACAAGCTCCTATTCGCGCCGGGTGGTACAGGCGCCATTGGCATGGCCTTGAAGCTGGCCCGTGCCGTCACGGGTAAATTCAAGACGATTTCCCTATGGGAATCCTTTCATGGCGCTTCATTAGACGCCATCAGTATTGGCGGGGAAGCCTTGTTTCGCAAAGGCGCCGGGCCCTTGCTTCCCGGCACCGAACACGTGCCGCCGCCCGATCCCTTGGAAGGTCCTTGGCCGGATCTGGATGCGGATCAATGGGCGGAAATGTCGGCGCGCTATGTGGAATACGTGCTAGAGCGAGAAGGGGGCGACGTCGGGGCGGTCGTTGCCGAGACCATTCGTTGGACGCCGTTCGTGCCGCCCAAAGCCTATTGGCAACGGATTCGTGCTGCCTGTGACAAACATGGCGCCCTACTCATTCTGGACGAGATTCCAAGTGCCTTGGGCCGGTCTGGGAAGATGTTTGTTTGCGAACACTACGACATCGTTCCCGACATTCTCGTTATCGGCAAAGGCCTGGGCGGCGGGGTGTTTCCTTTGGCGGCGATGTTAGCTCGGGAAAGATTTGATGTGGCGGCTGAACAAGCGTTAGGCCACTACACGCATGAGAAAAATCCCGTCGCCGCCGCTGCCGGCTTAGCGACTTTGAGAGTGATTGAACAGGACGGGCTCCTCAAGCGCGCCACGTCTCTCGGCGAGGAGGTGAGAACGCATTTGGAGAATCTGCAGACGCAGTACCCTATCATTCACGAAGTGCGAGGCATCGGCCTGATCCTGGGAATCGTGCTCCGCGATGCGGACGGCTCCCGGGCAGCGAATGCGGCAGAAAAGATCCTTTACGAAGCTCTCGGACGTGGTCTCAGTTTCAAAATCACTATGGGCTCCATTCTCACTCTCACACCGCCACTCACCATCTCGGATGAGGAAATGAAGGAAGCCTTGGCCATCTTGGAGGCTTGTTTTGAAACTCTATGAGAATCAATCCGTACTCTGGCGAAGCGTTGCCCGCATTTGAACCGACCGATGCCGCAGAACAGGCTTATCGTCTGATTCGTCGTCAGTTCGAATGGCAAGAAGTGCCGGTCCGAGAGCGATGTGGAAAGCTGCTTGAAGCGCTCTGTTATTTCGAGAAAAACCGGGAAGAGATCGCGCGAGATATTTGTCAGGAAATGGGGCGACCCCTCAGTCAAGCGCGAGGGGAAATTGACGGTCTCTTGGAACGGGGACGCTATCTAGCGGAGATCGCGGAGGACACGCTGAAACCCGAAATCATCGAGGGCAAAGAAGGTTTTGATCGCGCCATTTATCACGAACCGTTAGGCGTGGTTTTTATCATCTCCGCGTGGAATTACCCGCTGCTCATCACCATCAACGGCCTCATGGCGTCTTTGCTAGCGGGAAACACGGTGCTCTTGAAACATGCCACGCAAACGCTTTCCATCGGTGACCACTTCGCTAGAGCGTTTGGTGATCTTGTTGAACATGCGGTCATCGATCACGCCGGCGCAGCGGAAATCATGGATCTAGGCATGGTGGATCATGTCATTTTCACCGGATCGGTCGAAGCCGGTCGCCGCGTTTACCAACACGCCGCCAAGAATCTGTTGGATTGTCAGTTGGAACTCGGTGGGAAAGACGGCGCTTATGTGGCGGCCGATGCGGATGTGAACGCCGCGGCCGAATGTCTTGTCGACGGTGCGATGTACAACTCAGGGCAATCCTGCTGCGGTGTCGAACGCGTCTTTGTCCACGAGACGATCCACGACGCGTTCATCGAGCATTGCGAAAAGCTGATTGGCGCCTATGTGCTGGGCGATCCCATGGAGGAAGGAACGACGTTAGGCCCCCTAGCACAAGCCTCGAACGCCGATCTTATGATCGCTCAGATCAACGACGCCCTGGCAGACGGAGCTGCTTTGCGGCGCGGCGGCCACGTCCGCAAGCTCGGAGAGGGCACGTTCCTCGAACCCACTCTCCTAACAGATGTGACCGTGGCCATGGATGTGATGCGGGTTGAAAATTTCGGCCCCATACTCCCGGTGATGAAGGTTGCAGACGACGAATTGGGCTTTGCTTTTGTTAATGACTCCGACTACGGCCTGACTTCTATCATTTTCACTCAGGATCAAGATCGTGCGGAGCGTTTCTGCGAGGAGGCGCAAACGGGAACGGTCTTCATGAATCGGTGCGACTACCTGGACCCGGCGCTACCATGGACCGGCATCGGGAACAGCGGCATTGGAAGCGCTCTTTCCAAGTATGGTTTGTTAGGGGTTACCCGGCGAAAGGCGAAACACTTCAAATTGGGCTAATTGATGAGCATTCGTGGAATCACCTTCGATCTTTGGGACACGCTCGTTCATGATGACTCTGATGAACGGCATCGCGCTGCACGAGGCATGCGCTCGAAGCGCGACGAACGCCGGCATCTTCTTTGGAGCGCGCTTAATGCTGATCAAGCGATCTCTTTGGACTCCGTGACATTGGCCTACGACACGGCCGACGCGGCTTTTAACAAAGTTTGGAAAGAGCATCACATCACCTGGCCCATCGCCGAACGCTTGGATGTCCTCCTCAAAGGCTTGGGGCGCGATCGTCCATCAAGTTGGGAAGATTTGATTAGGCAGACATCGGTCATGGAGGTGGAAATGCCGCCAGACATCATCGAAGGCTGCGCGGAAGCGCTCGCTCAGCTGGCGAATGAGTATCAGCTTGCAGTGGTTTCCGACGCTATCGTGACGCCGGGCGCCGAATTGAGGAATTTGTTAGTAACTCACGGCGTGGCGCAGCACTTTCGTCACTTTGCTTTCTCTGATGAAGTGGGGCATTCCAAACCTCATCCTGACATGTTTAGAACAGTGCTCGAGCCCATGCAGCTCAGACCGCACGAAGTCGTCCACATCGGCGATCGTGATCACAATGATATCAAGGGGGCGCAAGCCATGGGCATGAAAGCCATTCTCTTCACCGCCACACGAGACGTCGATGCCGCTTCCACGACTGCTGATGCCATTTGCAGTTCTTACGCTGAACTGTTAGAAACGATTTGCGGCCTATGACACTCCGTTATCTCATCATTGATGGCTACACGAAAGCCGCGCGCGACCAGCTGATCGAAGGCGGCGCCTCTCTGGCTGCCGATCTCTATGAAGGGATGCTCGCTGAGTGGAGCCCCAGCGAAACAGAGTGTGAAAAGATCTTTCCGTCTGACCCTGACACCGTTCTTCCTAACATCGATGCCTTAAAAGCTTTTGATGGCATCACTTGGACAGGTTGCAGTCTGGGTTGCAACGACGATTCGGATGAGGTGAACGGCCAAATTCAATTGCAACGGGACATTTTCACGTCGGGCGTGCCCAGCTTTGGAAGCTGTTGGGCCGCGCAGATCGCCGTCGTCGCCGCAGGTGGCCGGGTCGAGGTGAATCCCAAGGGCAGAGAAATGGGCATCGGCCGCAAGATCCATTTAACGTCGGAAGGAAACGGCCATCTCCTTCATCAAGGAAGGCGCAGTCCCTTTGATGCCTTCACGTCACATGATGACGAAATCACCAAGATGCCCGCGGGTGGGGTGATTCTGTCAGGAAATGCCTTTTCTGCCGTGCAATCGATCGCGGTCTCGCACGGACGCGGCACCTTCTGGGGCGTTCAGTATCATCCGGAATATGATCTTCACGAACTCGCGCGTCTCACTTATTGCCGGATAGAAAAGCTCCGTAAGCGCGGGTTCTTTCAAAGCCACGAAGATGCCTTGGCTTATATCAATGACTTGGAGGCCCTACACGATGATCCTTCCCGGAAGGACTTAGCTTGGAAGTTAGGCATTGATGAAGATGTGATGAATCCGGTGATCCGTTGCACGGAAGTCCGTAATTGGATTCAACATTTGGTCATCCCTAATAAACTCAATCAGATCCTATGAGACTCGAAAACAAGGTCGCGCTAATCACCGGTGCTGCGAGCGGCATTGGCAAAGAAACGGCCCAGCTCTTCGCCAAAGAAGGCGCCAATGTCGTGCTCACCGATGTCAATGACGCCGATGGCGAAGCTCTAGCAAGTGAACTGGGTGGCACTGCCGCTTACATTCATGCCGATGTGTCGCAAGCCGCTGATTGCCAGGCGATGATCGCTCATGCCGAGAGCCAATTTGGCAAGCTGGATGTCCTATTCAACAACGCCGGGATCATGCATAGCGACGATGGCGATTCTGAATTCACGGAAGAGGCTATCTGGGATCTCACCATGAACATCAATCTCAAAGGCGTCTTCTTCGGCTGCAAGTACGGCATCCCCGCACTCAAACGCGCTGGTGGCGGTTCCATCATCAATACCGCCTCCTTTGTAGCGTTGTTAGGCGCTGCCACTCCCCAAATCGCCTACACGGCTTCGAAAGGCGGCGTGCTCGCCATGACACGCGAATTGGCCGTCATCCACGCTCGGGAGAACATTCGTGTGAATGCGTTATGTCCGGGGCCCTTGCGCACCGAACTTCTCATGAAGTTTCTCAATACCGAAGAGAAGAAACAACGACGCTTGGTTCACATTCCCATGGGCCGCTTCGGAGAAGCCAGGGAAATGGCGCAAGCCGCGCTCTATCTTGCCAGTGATGAATCGAGCTTCGTTACGGGCACGGACTTCGTTGTGGATGGTGGCATCACCGCTGCTTATGTGACGCCGGAGTAGATCGTGATGTTTCTAAGGGTGTGACCTAAAGTAGTGGTCAATAAAGGTAGAGGAACTGGTGACCGTTCCTTCGCGGCAGCGGAGTGCCACGCCCGGAACTCTTACGAGTTCCGCTACGACAAGCGCCCACCACTTTTAGTCATACCCTGTTTCTAACGGAGCCTTACAATGGTACCCGCGTTGTCGATACGGTGTTAGAGCGTTGCCTCACGGAAACTCAAGTTGATGGCGCCACATCAAATCGTATCGCCGATATTATGGCGGCCCTGTCCTATCTCACATGGCGTTCCGAGGAGCCACGACCTCACAGCTACTACGCAGAAGTGAACTTAGCGACTAACAAGATATTCAACCCATACGACGATCGCCGCCAAGGCCAAGATGATTGCGTTGATTGCTGTAATCCCAAACAAGATAGCAGGAGCGAGAGCTAACCAGGATTTAAGTTGGGAACCTCTCCATGTGACCCAGAGCAACCCTCCGACCAAATATCCTAGCCCCAAGTAATGAAGGAATAATCTCCAGCGCGTTGGAGACTCTGAATAGACCATGCCCTGTCTCTCGAAGTTTGTTAGGACAAAGATCGGGGGAACGATGATAAGAAGTAGCCATGAAAGAATAGCTGCGTAAACGTCAACTCGGTTGTTTGTCGATCGGTCGTCCGATTGCACAACCAAAGATAACGCAGAAAGACTGTTGGGCCAATCAAGGTTGATCTCTCACATCGACGCCATAAGTTTCCGGATCTCCGAGAGCGTGGGAACGCCGGGCGCCACGTGGTGAACACGCCGTGCTTGATCGACGATCACCGTGGTGGGCAGTGGCACGGCTCCGTGAGGCAGGGCTTTTTCCAGCATTTTCTTAAACGCGGTTCGATCCCGGTAGGGTAAGGCGGCAAGCAGCTTGTAGGCGGGGCGATTTTTTCTAACGTATTCGGTAAGCATGGCCGTGCTATCTTCTTCATCGACGGGGATGCCGATGAATTCGATTCCAGATTCTGCTAGTTCATCTTTGAGCAATTGAATCTGAGGGAGCTTCCGTGTGCAAGCGGCGCACCAGGTGGCCATCGTGGTGTAGACGCGTAAGGCAGCCTTGTCTGCTCCGGGCACCTCGATTGGGAAAAGATCGTCCACTTCTGAAAGGTGTTCGACTTCGGTTGGTTCGGTTGCAGGTAAGTAGGGCGATAGGGAAAACGTCCCACTTTCTTCTGCCGTAACGAGAGTACCGGCAAGCACGTCGGCGTGAGTTGTGGTGCGACCGGAAGGCCAATGGAGCCGTAGCTGCGAAACACCCTGACATTCACCGAGGCCAATGAGCATGGTGGCACTATTCTGACTGGCAAAGCCCTCACCGCACCGGTGTTCGCGCTCAAGGGTCGTGCCATTGGTTAGGGTCGCTTCGACGCGCGTTCCATAGCCGTCGCGATTGCTGAACTCGCCGGAAGGTGCGTTGGCATGATTGCCGCCCACGAACCGGATCGCGATTACTCCGGGAGTAGACGTGGCAACCTCGCTCATGTCATTATGATAGAGATTGAGCATCGGCAGGTTAGCATTGATGACGGCAATGTCTTGCCAGCCGTCGCGATCGTAGTCCCATAGCACAAACCCACGGCTATCCGCCTCCGTATCCAGACCTGAAAGCGGTGAGTGATCGTGAAAACGCTTGCCCGCGTCATTCACAAACAAGCGGTTGCGCTCGTGACCGCTCAATGAATGCACCACGAATTTCCCATCGACCACATCGCCTCCTTTGAGGCGGCTATCGATCTCTGGATTCGCGCGTTCACTTCCGGCAGTTCGTTGCCATTCGCTGGAGAATCGGAAAGACCGGCGCGAAAGGTTGTCGTCCGTGCGCACGAACGTGCGCCAAAGATTACTTCACAAATCGATCTTGGATTCGTAGGGCGGCGGTGCGCTGAAATAGCCACTGAGAACGTAGAGATCGAGATAGGTGTCATTGTTAAGATCGGCGAATTGGCCACCCCACGACCAACCGGCTCGTGCGACGGTGAGCGCCGGTGGTTTCAATCCGGAGACTAACTGAAAAGAGCCGCCGTCTCCTTGGCGGTAGAGGTAGTTGCCCTCGGCGGATTCTCCATACTTGGCATCGATGCCCCCCACTCGCGCAGTGATGCGACGCCCTGCCTTGCTATACATGTTAGACACGTAGAGATCTTGTTTCCCATCCTGATCATAGTCGCCCCATGACGCACCCATGGCGAAACCGAATGCGGTGACACCGGTGGCATCGGTGACGTCCGTGAACGACTCGCCGCTTTCATTGCGAAAAAGATAGTCGCGTGCCCAGTCATTGGCGATGTAGAGATCAGGATCGCCATCCTCATCGTAGTCGGCCCAAGTCGCCTGCAGCGTGTTCCGCCAGACGCGAAGACTGTCTCCCGCTTTCGTCCTAGCAAATGAGCCGTCGCCCTGATTCATCAGCAGCACATTGGGCGGCCCCACTTGGTCCAGCACATTGGGAAAAGGTGTGTTCTTAGGATTGGCGTTAGCGTGGCGTTCGTAATATTCGTTTGCCTCTTCCTCAGTGAGGAATTCATCCGGCCACTTACGTTTGGTCTTGGCGCTGCCGCCGGTGGGACTGGCTCCGCCCAGGACGGCCGGCCGGTAGGTGGAAAGGTAGACGTCTAACAAGCCGTCAGCGTTGAAATCCGCCGCTGCGAGAGAAATGGCAAGACTGGGAAGCACCGGTCCTGCCTCCTCACGAGAACGAAACGTGTTGCCATCATTCTCCAAGTAGAGACTTGGTTGCAAGCTTCGGCCTAGCAAGAGATCAGGATCACCGTCGTTATCAAAGTCTGCAAAGAGACCGCACGTGGAATGGCCGGGAAAGTCCAAGCCATACGCAGCCGCACATTCTTCGAAAGTGCCGTCCCCGCGATTGCGCAAGAGCTGGTTCACACCCATCCTCACCATGACATAAAGATCATCAAAGCCGTCTTGATCGATGTCCACCACGGAGAGCGCTGGTTTCTGATTGGCGGAGATAGGTGTGAAGTAGGGTTCGGGAAGCCGGTTCATTCCACTAGCATAGTAATCGAGCGTGGCTTCGTAGTGCTCGGACCGGCGCAGCCGTTGACGGTCTGATGCATTGGGGAGGGCCTCAGCAAGGACCTCTGAGAACAGTCGCTGCGCACTCGTGTGACTCTGCATGGATGCCGTTTCCCAAAGAACGATGCGCCATGCCGAATCCTCATGACGCCGCCATCGTACTCGCTGCAAGCTTGTCAGCCCCATCCATTCGCCTGATTGCACTCTAGCCGATCCCTCGAAAATCACCTCACCTTCGAACAGATCGTGATTCCCATCGACAAATCGTCCTTTAGAGAGGGCGAACTTGGCATGATCGAAGTAAGCGATCTGGTCGAGCACCACGCGCCACAGATTGAGGTCTGAATTTATAACTTCAATGGATTTGCCTGAGGCGCCCTCACCGTCTTCCATCCCCGCAATGTCTCTCAAGGTGATTGACTTCGCGAAGAGGTTCCTGCTTGCCGGGTCTGGTAGCCGGAGGTTCATCAGGGACTTGGAGAGTTCACCGAGCTTGGGGGAAAGCTCAAGAATCTGCTCTTCATCTGTCACCAACTGCAGGATGGCCGTCGCGTCCTTTCGATCCTGCGTCTCAATGCTGTGAGAATGGCGCCATAAAAGCCAACCCCCGCCCGCAACGAACAAGGTCGCCGCAATAACGACCATAATTATAAGCTTTTTCATCTTGTGGTTAATCGAGGGGAAACACTAGCCATAAATCTAAACATCGGGGCGGGGGCCCGGTAAGAATTCTTCATGTTCGTAGTCATTCTGAAGTTTACATTTCCGCGGGTTGGCCCATCATTACAGGATGAAATGGTCTCCCCTAGTCAAGATCGGTGCTTTCATGTTATTCTTTGGTTCCGAAGCCTTTGCTGCTTCGTCCATTTGGAAGCTGGGTGATGTTGGTCGAGCATGGCGTGCAGATGACGGCGGTGTGCAGTTCGTTCAGGAGGCGATGGTCAATGACCCTCCAGGCGACCCAATGAGTCCGGTGGCTGATCAACAGGCGGATGACGACTACTATTTCGCAGGAGTTTACCCGAGCCCAATCGGAACCGTGGCCTCGGATGAGCAGGCCATAGAGCGTGCCTTCGCCGGTACCGACAATTCGCTTCGCATTCACTTCAACTTGGATCCCGCTCAATTTGCGTCAGACACCGTTGCGGCGTTCTCTTTCGCCCCATTCAATTTGCACGATGTCGGTGATACGACTCGTTATGGCGTTGAGGTCAGCTTCAACGGCAACCAGATCCTTCCAGAAGTGATTGTTCAGTTGGGAGACCTTGGAAACGTGATCACCACCAATCCGTTCACGCTGGGTAGCGTCGGGGCGGTCTTTGGTGATGGTGGGGATAACGTTCTCGAACTAACTGGTATCAACTACAATGGCGATGGCGGCGGTAATTGGATGGGTCTCAATTACCACGAACTCCAATCCGTCGATCCCATTCCCGAGCCTTCCAGCAGCCTTTTTCTGCTTCTCGGTCTAGGTCTCTACTTCCCGTTGGCGCGCCGCCGCCGGTAGGCCTTGCCTCATTCCATTTCTTTATTCAAAAAGAGCGGCCCCTTGCTTTGGGTGCCGCTCTTTCTTTTTCTGGGAGTTGCTCACTCGGCCGATCCGTTGCCGGATCCTCTCATTTTCGCTGATGGCGCACGGGTGGAATCGATCGCGGATTGGCCACGGCGGCGGGAAGAAATCAGCGAAATGTTATCGCACTATCAATATGGCAGGATGCCGCCCGCCCCGGAATCGGTAAAGGTTGAGGTCACCTCTGAAAAGGCCGTTTTCGATAGCAAGGCCGTGGATCGCCGCGTCACCCTCACTTTTCATCAAGCCGGGAAATCCTTCGCGATGCGGTTGGGGCTCTTGATGCCCCGCCGAGCGGGAAGGTTTGGCGTGGTGATCAAGAATGATGTGGCGATTGGGCACGTCGCTATTTCAGAACGTTTGTTAGAAGAGGGCTACGCGGTGGTGGAGTATCTTCGTACTGATTTAGATCCCGACGAGGCGGGTGTCATCGGCCCGGCCCAAACCGCCTTTCCCGATCACGATTGGGGGACCTTGGCGGTGTGGGCTTGGGGCGGCATGCGCGTCGTCGATTATCTTGTCACGCTTCCGGAAATCAATCCTGACAAGATTGCGGTTTTCGGTCATTCGCGGGGCGGCAAGGTGGCGCTTCTGATGGGGGCACTTGATGAGCGCGTGGCCGTGACGATCCCCAACGGATCAGGTGCCGGCGGGGCCGGCCTCTACCGTAATCAGGGCGGCAAAGCGGAAAGCCTTGAGGCGATCACGGATCCCAAACGTTTCGGATACTGGTTCTGCTCGCGATTTCGTGAGTTTGCGAATCGAGAGACGGAGCTTCCGTTTGATCAGCATTTCCTGCGCGCGCTGATCGCGCCAAGAGCGGTTCTTTCTACGGATGCGCGGGGCGACTTGTGGGCGAATCCGACCGGGACACGGTACGCGTGTGAGGCCGCTGCGCCGGTGTTCGAGTTTCTTGGTGCGCCTGCGGCGTGGAATGCCTGTCACTTTCGCGAAGGTCAACATGATGAAACGGTGGCCGATTGGGAAGCCGCTCTTGAATTCATGAACCGCTATTTCTCGAAGGCGAAGTCTGATAAGCGAAATCAGGCGCTGCCACGATAGCGTTGACGGAATCTCAATGGCGTCATGCCCGTGTGCTTCCGAAATTGTTGGGTGAAAGCACTTTGATCACAGAAACCAAATTGCACGGCAATATCAGCGATGGTTTCGTCGCGATGAATCAAGGCATCGCTCGCCGCTTGGATGCGTGTCTTGGCCAGAAAGTCCTGAACACTCATGCCGAACACTTGATGAAACTTGCGATGCAATTGTCGCGTGGAAATGCCGACCAATTGGGCGAGGTCCTCCACATTGATGCGATCACAGTGATGCTCCCGGATGAAGTCCACAGCCTCACTGATATGCGAATAGGGGAGTAGTGATTTCTTCTTGCCTTCATAACTTTGCACCACCCCCATCACGCCGATAATGCTGTCGCCGTTCGCCGCATGGATCGGCAACTTATTGGTCACAAACCAGTCTAACAAGCGTTGTTCATTGTACCAGATCTCTACGCGATTGATCAGTGGGCGTCCTGTCTTGATCACACTTTGATCATCTCTAACAAAGTTGTCAGCAATCTGCGGTGGAAAGTAATCGTAGTCTGTGGTGCCAATGACATCCGATTCATTCTTCACACCGAGCCTGTCCAGGATCGGACGGCTGGCACACATGAGACGGCTCTCACTGTCTTTGGCGAAGAAGTACACACCGGGCAAATGCTCAAAGAGATGATGAAACTGTTGTGTGCCCATCTTTTCAAACAAGAGATCACGCGCCGAACCGACCGGCTGCTTGGTCTTGGACCTCGATCGCTGTTTCGTCACAGGCATGTCCGATAATCGATAAAAAAAGTCTGAATCTTACAAGACCATTCGGGGCCCACTGGGCACACTTTCAGCAAGATTTTCATCCAAGGCGTGTTCTACACGCCTGATGTCAACAATCTGCACTACGCAGAAAACGGGGTTCGACAGTGTGCCTAGTGGTGCGAGCCACTGGGCACACTTACCGTCATTCTCAGTTGTCTACGCTACGAGTCGTAAAGAAGAACCGGATTGCACGGATGCATGTGAGAGCTGGGGTGGACTAAAAAGTGGTCCGCACTTTTCGTAGCGGAACTCGAGAGAACTCCTGCGCACTGAACCTCGCCGACGCTAAGGAACGATCGCCAGTTTCTCTGCCTCATTGACGACCTCCGCTTTTAGTGGCACCCGGAGAGCGTCAGCCTCGAACGGAGAGGCGACATTACCTGTCGCCATAAAGTTCAAGTCCGACACGCTACGAGCTTATTTGCCGAACTCCCGAATGCGAAGTTTTCTAAATAAGACCTTACCGGTCTTGGCTTTGTGAACTTGTAGGCCAAAGAAACCTTTGCCGTAGGTTCCATCGTCGACCCAATGCGCCGCAGGAATGCCGTTCACCCAGGTCTTCACCACATTCCCCTTGGCTTGAATAGTTAGTCGATTCCAACCTTTGGGGTCGATTGCCGTCCGGATCTCTTGATGTTCTTTCAGCCAAAGCGGGTAGAAGTAGCCACCACAGGACTGACCGTAAACGCCACCTGACCAACCGCGATCGCCTTCAATGCCCTCCATCTCCGCTTGAGGCCCGTAGATTTCCACGCGATCCCCTTTGTTCCTTGTTGAAGCACGAAACATTACCCCGGAGTTCAGATTGACCTCCCACTTCACTTCGCAGGTGAAAACGAAATCCGTGAAGTCCGCTTTATCCGTACAGAGATAAGTGCTAGGTGAGCCGGGCACACAAGTACCGACGATCACGCCATCCTTCACTTCAAATTTCGCTTCGCCACCCTTCGGCGTCCATCCTGATAAGTCCTTGCCATTGAAGAGATCGGTGAAACCCTCGCCAAGCCCTGGCTCCTTGTCCTCATTCAACAGCATCTCCTCGGGCTTGGGAGCATTCTTCTGTTTCTTATACTTGGCATGCCAATCGCCCTGGCTGGGATCCAGCGTCCCGGCACTAGCGGTTGTCCAGCCCAACAGAAACGCGGCACTTAAAACCGTGAAGTTCTTTGTTAGGGAAAGAAATTTCATTATGGAGATCCTGCGAACGCCTTAGGCTTCGTTCTTAAGCGTCTCGAAAAGCTCCAGCCCCTCGGCCGGTTTGAGGCCGTCGTGAACCACGCCGCTCACCGCTTTGATCATCGCGATGGGTGCCTCTGACTGAAACACATTGCGCCCCATATCGACACCGGCGGCGCCGCACTCAATCGCCTTGTAAGCCATTTCAAGCGCCTCGATCTCGGGTAGCTTCTTACCTCCGGCGATGACCACTGGAACAGGCGTCGCGGCGACCACGTTCTCGAAACCTTCCGTGTAATAGGTTTTGACAATGCTCGCCCCATTCTCGGCACCAACCCTGGAGGCGAGGCCAAAGTAACGCGCATCACGAGCCATATCTTTGCCGACCGCCGTGACGCACATGACGGGGATGCCATTCTTGTTTCCTATGTCCACGAGGCGGCTGAAGTTCTCAATGGTCTTGGCTTCCGTAGCATTGTCGCCGATGGCGATCATGGCCGCGAGAGCAGAGGCGTTCATACTGATCATCTCAGTTTCACCAAGGAGGACATTGTGGTTCATCTCCGTGAGAATGGTCGTGCCGGTGTCCGCGCGCAGACACACGGGTTGCGTGTTCTCCGGCGGGATCATGGTGCGGATGGTGCCACGGCAGCCCATGAGACAATCTGCGTGCTCTGCCAGAGGTGCGATATTCAAATCGATTCGCTCGAGACCGGAAGTCGGTCCCATGAGAAAGCCGTGGTCGAAGGCCAGCATTACGGTGCGTCCCGACTTCTGGTTGAAGATCCGCGCCATGCGGTTCTTCACACCCCAACTCATGCTGTTCATTCCCTTGAGATAGAACTTGCTCGTGTCAGCTGGTGAATTGAGGCCAAAGTTATCGCCGTCTCGGATGTCGTCTAAATCTGCCATGTCTTCGTAGGTGTGTGTTTTAAGTTAGTGTATTCGTTTGGAATTCGCGGCACCCTCGGTCACGCACGGGGTTGAGCCAGGCTGAACGTGGGGATAGGCATGGTGTTTCGGTATACTGCTTGGTGCGCTTCACGGTCCACCCTTTATATTGCCAGTTTTCACCGATCCAAATCGAAATGTTGATCGCGTCGTCGTGCGCCCTGGAGTCACCAATCGGTGACATCACGCTCCTGTCTCCCGCCGTGGTCTACTCGCGTCGAAACCTCAGGGTGATGGTCACCGGCGATTGTACCACGGGCAAGACTCGGTGGTTGGGCGAAAAAATATCGTCGCGTCCACGGCTCGATCCGGCATTGGTGACCAGCGCTGCAGGATCTGAAATCAAAGAAATGAAAGTACCCTCTTGTTGGGCAGCGAAATGATCGAAAGCAAAGTAAGACCCAGCGTAAAGCCAGCTTCTATCACTCATGCGCTTGGCCTTGCCTTCATCACCTGGCCTACCGTTCTCGAGCACCAAATGTTCGAGACGATGACGCGCAGGTGGGCCGTTGGTTTCCCAAGTGACCTCCACATCCACCGCATTGCTGGCCGGTACCTTGAGGCCGCCATCCGGTTGCACTTTGAGCTTCGGTTGCTTCACCCCTAACAAAAGCGCTGCGATATGGAGATTCTGAGGAGACGCCGTTGTCGAGAACAAAGATTCGTGCGTCTTGCCTTTGTCGGTCACTAGCAGAAATTCGATCGGGCCACGATCCATGTTCACCGCAGCTGGAAGGGAGATTGTGCGGTCCTTAGCGTTCACCTTGACAGAGCCGATAGCATATTCACCCTCGCCGGTTTGTTGGATTGCGTTCTTGGCATTGTTCTTGAGCTTGGCGTCGGCTTCCGTGCGGGGAAGCTGCTCACGATCAGCGTTCGCAGGGGGCGCCACACTACCGGCCGGTGTAAACTTACCGCCCGCATCCACGGTGCCCTTGTTCTTGGGGGGAGTCTGAATGACCGAGCCTGATACTTTTCCACCAGCGCTTTCATTCGCACACAGCTTTTGATTATCAACTCCTAAGAAAATGATCACCAAGAAGCTAGTGAGGTGGAATGGAATCGAAAGTTTTGTCATGCTTGTGGATTGGCTAATGAACGTCTGCCCGGCTCCGATTCAAAACGGTCCCGGGCCCCGCACTCCAAGGGAAGAAGTTGCCGGTCATGTGGCGTGATTAGGGTTGAGTCAGTTCCACCCAAAGAAATCCCCGAGTGATGCTCTCGGTCGATGGCATTAACCGGAAACTGCGATATTCCCAGTCTGCTCCCGGCTCACCATCGTAGCTCCCCAGTGAGGGCAAACCAGTCGAAGCAACAGGTGTGACTTCGGAAACCGTTAGGGCATTCCCCGTTCCCGGCGGGCGATCGCTGCCGACCACTTGATAGATCACGCCGTCAATCGTAGCGCTCAATGGATTGCCGGTAAAGACGGCTCCATTACGAACGGGAAAGGTGATGGTGAGGTGGTTGTCGCCGGTAGCGGACACGAATTTATCTTTGTCACTTCCATTCGTTGGATTGGTGTCCAAAGCGAAGTGCATGAGATTGATGTCACCATCTTTGTTGGGATCCGCCATTTCACCTGCGATGGCCGCGTTGCCGGCGTCGGCTCCAAAGTGCGCGCTTTGCCATTCATGATAAGGAGACGTGGCCAACAAACGCAGACCCGGGACACTATCAGGATCATAGAGAGTCTTCCATTTCATTGGTGCCGGTAGTGCCGGGAGATTGATGCTGGCAAAGGCACCATTGCGGCTGCCACAGGTGAGAACAAGAAAGACGTCTCCCGCGGCAGGTGTGTAACCAGGCGCCAAGGTGACGTTCAGGCTGCCTGCTAGAGTCGCGGCGCCGGCCACGGCCAATTGGTCGTGCTCACTTCCGGCCATGGTGCCCCCAAGCTCTACGGCAACGGAGGAAGACGTGTCTTGGACCAGGCTTCCCAGCCGCAACAGAGCCGTGCCATCAAGTCCCGGAACGATTTGACCACTGTTAGAGACGCTGCCTTGAACATTTCCTGTCCCCTCCAGAATGCCGCCTCCCTGGACCGTCACCGCGTCACTTGCATCGAGGGAGCCCGTAACGGCCAGTCTTCCCGTTCGTATGGTGATGCCACCTGAGTGCGTGGAGTTTCCGGAGAGGGTCATCCGGCCGTCGCCGTCTTTGAGGCACGCGTTGGATCCTGTTAGGACGCCGCTCATGAGAAGGTCGGGATCGGCCGCCCCCTCCTCGACATCAAAGACGGCTTCTCCCAGAGCGAAACTGATCGAACAGGCGATCGTTGAGGTTACATTGGAGGCGTAGACTGTGAAGGCAGTGCTAGCGCCGGTACGAGGACGGAGGCTCCCTGTTGCGCCTGTCGTATTATCGATCGTGCCACCGGTGAGCCAAGCATCCCTAACATAGGTGTCTCCTGTGAGGCGAAACCGCCCATAGTTGAGGGTGAGATCTCGATTCGGCCAATTGCTATTGCCAAAGGCATGATTCCGCACGTTGATGACCGTGGCCCCATCATTCACGGTAACCATTCCCGTGCCACCCACGTGGCCTTGGTACCAACCGCCGCCGTCGAGCTCCAACGTTCCCTCATGGACGACGATGGCCGCCGTCCTCGAACTCACCGCTTGTAGGTTTAAGGTGCCGGGCCCCGTTTTCGTGATGATGCCATTCCCAGTCACCGCACCGCTGATGGTGAGTGTTCGATTCGCGGCGACGCCCCATTCTTGATCGCTGCCGGCCTGGATTCCCGAACTCACGGCCAGGTTCTGCGTGGCGGCGCGCATCTCGACGCCGCTAGATATGGTTAGAATGTTATCTACGATAGAGATGGCACCGCTGGGATTCTCGACGACGAGCCAGTCAATTGACCTGTCGCCGTTCAATACGGTGGAGAGATTGGCTGTTGACGTGCTGTTGAATAGAACGGCGTCATTAGAGTCGGGCACGGCGTTCGCCGTCCAGTTGGCTGCGGATGTCCAAGCGTTGTCCTGCGAGCCGTCCCATACTTTGAGATCACTGCCAGACTTTGGGATCAATGCGAGGGTTACAGTAGCTTCGGTGGAATCCTGCGAGCCGTCGTTGACCGTAAAACGGAAAGTATCGCTGCCTGAACCCGTGGGCGTGTAGGTGAGGTTGGGCGCCGTGCCACTGAGGGTTCCCTTCGTCGGTTGGCTCGTGACGTTGAATGTCAGGGAACTCGACTCAAAATCTTCGCCGCTAAGTGTGATCGCGGTGCCGCCCGTGCCATAGACCATCACGGTTTTGCTGTATGCTCTGGGCGGATAGTCGGCCGGTGGACTAGCGGTATCACTAAGAGTGCCGCCGATTTGATGCTCCAGCACCGCTCCGGGCAATGGATTGCTGCCATTGCTCGGCGTCGCCCAGACTCCTGCCGATTGCCAGTCCCAAGTCACCGCGGCGTTATCACCTCCTCCACCTTCTTTGTGGATGACTTCGATGTAGTATCGTTGTCCGGCTGTTAGTGAAATGGAGCCTGACATCGTACCACCACTCCAGTTACGGGCCGTGGTCCAGCCGAACATCTGCGCGATCCTCACGCGATCCGCCCGCTTGTCAGTGGTCGAAAGCCAGAGTTCCGATTCGTCATCGGAAGCGAGATAGAATTTGTAGGTTCCACTTTCCGGTGGCGTGATCCATCCGCTCCAGCGCTGCCCGTAGCTATCGGCGTAGTCGCTGGGTGATTCCGCGCTGGTGATGACGCCACTCGAGCTGGGAAAATTGGGATAGTTGGCTGAATTGGTTAGGTCTGCGACCGTCGATCCACTGATTCCCGTAAAGACATCCCTCCAGAGGCCTCCCCAATCGAACCCTCCAACGCCATTGACAGTCACCGTGGCCGTGACGCTGGTGGTGGTGCCAAACGCGTTGGTAATCACGCAATCGTAGCTTCCTGCCGAACCGGCGGAAACATTATCGAGCAGTAAGGTCGAGCTCGTTCCCGGGCTTCCGATCGGTGCACCATCTTGACGCCATTGATAGATCAACGGATCGCTCCCTTGGGCATCCACCATGAGTGTCACGGCACCACCTTGATCCGCAGACTGCGAACTTGGCTGCGACACAATGAACGGACTCATCCCCGCAGGCGGGCTACCGGTGCTCACCTCAAAGTCGTAAGGTTCCGTGAGCATATAGCCGCCGCGATTGACGACGAGCTTCACGCGGTAAGTCCCTGTCTGTGGAAACATGATGGTTCTCGTGGCAGCATTAGCTGACCCGAAAGTTGCCGTCCCCGGGCCACTAACATAGGTCCAATCTGCCGTGTAGTCTGCCGGGTTGAGAACGCTTCCGTTGGCATCCGTGATATCGACTTGGAGGGATTGGTTCAGGCCGTTCACCTCCACTCGCCTGGCTTCTAGTGCAGGCCAACGATTGGCCGGACTCTTCATCCAGGCATGGATTCGTGTGGTATCCGGCGCACTGAATCCTGGCAGATTCCCCGAGCGAATCGCCCGGGGCATGGCGGCGTTGATGATCCCCACATTGGTAAAATTCAGATAGCTGTCACCACCGTTGTTTTGACGTCCCGGAAAATAGGATACGGAGCCATCGGGTTCACGGGAAAGCACGGGATAAAGCCGCGAGTTCTCTTGAAAGTAACGTTCGCTGCGGTCGTCGAGGAACGGCATGGCCATTTGTGAGAGCACGATGCCTCCCAAGGTGTAGGCATGGGCATGTTGTTGCCGGTACCAACGTCTGACAACGTAAGCGGCCATTCGCGCTTGTTTGTCCGTGTCGTCCGCATTGGCGGCCATGCCGTAAAGATGCCAACCGGCGTAGCAGCCAGGGGTGCGGCCGGCACTATCCCAACCGCTCTGAGGGCCCACGTAACCGACGTTGCCGTCGTCATCACCACCGCTTGTGTTCGTGCCCGCCTTCACATAATCCCAACAAATGCGGAACTTCTCTTCAATGGTTGGCTGGGCCAGACCGGCATTGTAGGTGAAGGCGTTAATGCTGGCGCCGAGATTAGTGTTCATGTTAGCGCCGGCATCTTTCAGTAATGCCAGTGCAGGTAAGGCGTGGGCATTGATGATATTCAACGCGCCTGTACCATCGTAGTGCGAATAGTCTCCCACCACACCACCGTGACCCATGCGCCCAATGCCGCCCCCGAGGACATGAGGCTCTCCCGGATCATCATACTGTACCCAATGTTGGATCCGGTAGGCAATCATTTCAGCAGCACGCTGCACAATGGCATCCGCGGTCGTATCCGCGGTCTTGATTCGGTAAAGCGCTAGAAAGAGGGCGCTGCTGCAGACTTCCCAGTTTTCTAAGCCGACACTAACGTTTGCTGGATTCGCGACCACATCGGTGCCATTCCAGAAGTAGGCTTCCGCAGGTTCCAGCACCCTGCCATTGAGATAGTCTTCACATCGTGTGCGCAGTTTGTTGATAGAGTTCCGATAGGGTTTCGCGCCGCTTGTGCTGTTCCAATCGGGATGCGCTAGCAGAATCATCCCGAACCAGCCATTGTTGTAGCCGAAGTTGGCGTTCGCGCTTGCCTGAACTTTCGAGTGTATTTGAGCGCAAGCCCACTCATACATGGCATCGGCCTTGGCGCTTCCCAGAGGCCACGCCGGACCCAGGGAGCCCGCGGTACCCACTTGGACGTCCACATCCAGTCCGCCCAAACCACTGCGCAACAAGTTAAGCGTTAGTTGACCGCTTCCCCCTTCCGCCCGGTCAATCGCCATCGCTAGGTCCTGCAGTGCCCCAAGGTATCCATTGTTGCTATCCGAAGAGGTCGAGCGCAAAGCGACACCCTCCGCACCGCGAATGAAGTCACCCACCTGCAATCCCGCCAGTGCCCCCGGTCCCCCTGCAGACACGGATTTTATCTCAATAAGCCCGCTTCCGGGAACGGGCTGACAAGTGCCGCCAATGGGCCCAAGCGGGACGTCCATTGGCCAGGCTGCGTTGGGGAGAATGAGAATGGGGAGGAATAAGAGTAAACGCATTGGTAGATTCTACTAACGCTCAACTCATCGCAGATTACAGTGAAATCTGCCTTGGGTATGGATCCATAACGAGCGCGATGCTGATCGTTGTCTTCACCCGCCAGCTCCTCGATCATCCGGCATCCCCGTGAACAGATTGAGGTGTTCGAGAAAAAGAAGGGACGTAGCCCAAACGTTGCCTCCAAGTCTCGCTGGAACGAGCTTAGGATTGGATGTCTCGTGTATGAGGCGGTGGGCGCCCACTCTGCTCTTTTTATTGTGAGGCAGCCCGAGGGAAGACGGATTGATAAACTCAACCTTGTTAAGGTATCAACGAGTAAGCAATCTAATAGAAAGATGAATCTTCTTTCCTCGTCGCGATTACAAAGGAGAAGCTTGGTGGCTGCCCTCTTCCTGCAAACCCTATCTTTTTCGCCAGGCACTGCGGAAACGGTGAGGGTGAGTCTATCCGGCGATGGCGATTTTACTTCCATTCACGAGGCCATCGCCTCCACCTCTAACGGTGATATCGTCGTCCTAGCTGAAGGAATTTATCCTATCAGGGAACCTCTGAGATTCGGAGGGAAACGCCTCACCTTGAAGTCAGAAGGGACTGCCGCTAAAACAATCATCCGTATGGAAGATCCGCTTGATGCCGGGCAGGCAAGCGTGGTGGTGTTTCAGGGCGGTGAATCTCAAGAGACGGTCATTCAAGGCCTAACGTTATCAGAAGGAAGAGGAACCCTTGTTGAAGGCGAGGCGCCTGGTGAGACTTGGCGCGTGGGTGGCGGAATCTACTGCAGCGGATCCGCCTCACCTTTGATAAAAGACTGTAGGATCGTCAGCAATGCTGCCGGCCCTGCAGACAGTCGTGAAGATTCCTTTGGAGGTGGCATTTCATGTTGGGGGAATGCGGCGCCAGTGCTTGAGAGATGCATCCTAACTGACAATGAAGCCAGGTTTGGTGGGGGCGTCAATTGCCGTGAGAGCGCTACCGCCACTCTGATCAATTGTCTCCTAGCAGAAAATCTGGCGTGGAAGGCAGGAGCTTCGGACTGCGAAGACTCTGGCGCGGTCATGATGCGCAACTGTACCATCGTCTCAAACAGGACTTCCGATCCAAGAGTAGGCGTGGCTGGAATACGCCTCGGTAGATCAAATAGCTCGTTGTTCAATTGCATCATGTGGGGGCATAATCGCGAGCGAGCCTTTGGTCAGGGAACCATCTCATACTCGTGCATCGAAGCTGGATTCAATGGTCCCGGCAATTTCGATGATGATCCGTTATTCGAGCCTGATTCGTACCGGCTTCAACCGACCTCTCCCTGTATCGACACGGGATCTGAGATGCAGGCGCCGATTGATGATCTCGCTCGTCAGCCGAGGCCATGCGGTGCCGGAATCGATATAGGGGCTTACGAATATTGCCCAGGCATCTCTTCAATCCGAATCACGGAAGTTTTCCTAGTGGAAAGAGATTTCACCCTCCACTTCATCGCTGAACCCCATATCAACGATTGGAGAATTATGGGTTCGAGAGACCTAACATCTTTTCCATATGATAAGACAAATGATAGCAACATCGTCGAAGTTTCTCCAGGAAGGTATCAAGTCATGGTGGATGTGAGTTCCGAACCCAAACAGTATTGGTTTCGAATCGCTCGTTGAGCGGCTCCCGGCCTGAATTCACCGGCAGTTCGAGAAACCCGCTAAACTAATAGGACTATTCCCGGCCTTTCGTAGGCTTACACAATAACATAGATCGCTCTCAATGTCATGGGAATAGAGCCCGAGAGGGCATTTCGAAAGCAGCCGTGAGTTCCATTTGAGGCTTCCGCTGGCATATCGTTCCATGATGGTAATTCCTGCTGCAACGGAGTGAGGGCAGTTTTTTTAGGGTCATCAGCAACGCGTTTTCTGCTGAGATCTGGAGGTAGCGCGCCTCGAGGGAGGTAGAGCCCTAAGAACGCCAATGAGGTCTAGCGTGGGGTCGCCGAAAGGTTTCACTTATGCGGCAAAACATCGAACCACCTGGGCTTGGCGCCGTGGTTGGCACCGCCCTTACTGAAAACCCATGCCTCAACGACTTGGCCAACCTTTGGGGGTGGCCCATGTGCCGTTACGATGCGCTCTTTCTTAGCGCCGTCGCGCCATTGAAACGACCAGATATAGAATACGTCTCCCGCCTTCACTGCACTGCCGTCCTTGACCTCTTGCACCCGTAATTCAGTGATGTGTTGGATATGGTCCTTCTGGACGCTCTCGTAAACCCGCTGAACTTTCCCGATTAACCGGATGTCGGCCTCTTTACGTGAGGAGGGTGGGTTGAGCGCAAAGGTGCAGCTCCCGAATACTAGCATGAAGACAGTAATTAGGCAGGGTAATGAGGATGCCGAAGGTTTCATGATGATTAGACCCGCGGACACGGAGCACCTTAGAATTTTTCTCATTATTTAGGTAAAACCGTGGTCATCTGAGGTAGAGGGCTATCACGTTCCGAATGGCTTGGTGAAGGGTTGATGGAATCTCGCCTTCGAACTCAACGCGGTCATTGGGTAAAAGGTGGATTTCACCCTTCCCAACGCTACTGCTCGTAAGTATTTCAGTTAGGTCCCGTATCGCTCCAGGAGTGAATTTTCCCTTTTCAACAGTGACTTGCTTACCATCGAAGGCGAACACGACCACGGCCCGGCAGCGCCTTAGAGATTTGAAGAGACCTGATAGCATCGCTCAAAAAAAAATAATGCAGAGTTGAAGAGCACAGGGGCTCACTTGCTGCGTCGGACGAGCAAGCACGGTGAAATTGGGCGTTCCTCACTCTTGTCTAAAAACCACTTGGTCAAATGGGCCATGGAATCTGTGTCAGAAAGTGAACGGATGCCTTCATAGCCGCGGTTTATTGTCTCGACCGCCAGTGGCATCACGTTGAAATTTTCTTCCAGCCGTACCCCAGCCACGGCTTGGACAAATTCTAAGAATGCACTGCTAAGCGCTTCCGGCATTGGAGGCACGGACCATAGATAGGCGCCTTTATCCGTTCCAATGAGAGCCACTTCATCATTGGGTCCACAGATTTGAAGGGTGCTAGCGACCCCTACCCCTCTTAACCGGCGAATCAATTCACCGCTTGCAAGATCCCACAGGTAGACATCGCCATCAACGCACCCAGTCAATGCTAGGGTCTCATTCTTGTTTATAGCAAAGACGGTCACGTCCCCACCGTCATGATGCATGGGAACGACGGCTTGTTCTCCAGTGTGAACGTCCCATACCCGCAACTTATCATCATCCCCGGTGGTCACGAGCTTCCTTCCTTCTTGAATCCATTGGGAGTGACTCACATTTCCCTTATGATCGAGTGCGCGCTCCAAGATGAGCGCTTTCCGTTCAAGACGCCAAAGTTTTACCTGAAAATCTTGAAAGTGTGAGGACGCGGTAAGAATACCGCGGCCATCCGGCCGGATGCGAATCCGATCCAACTTCTGAAGCTGGATTTCTCCAGCAACCTGACGCACAGCAGATACCGAAGCCGTTCTACGGCCGTCGCGCCACGTCCAAACGGAGAGGACTCCATCCTCAGATCCGGCATAAAGCCGGAAGCGATCTAGGGCTAATGCCGTGATCGTCGAGTCAGTGGTGATGGTCTTACCTAACTGTTTTCCTGTCTCAGCCTCAAAAACTCGCATAGCGGAGCCGGTGGCAACGGCGATCTTTTCACCATCATCACTCACAGAGAGAAATTCAGGGACCCCTCTCATGGACCAGCTTCCGACCTGTTGCCTTTTATCAAGATCCCATAGGTCGACGACGCCGGATGATTGACCGATCACCGCGATGATTCCGCTCTTGTCGATCACCCAAGCATGCATGGGATTGGCGGCAGATTCCACGATGGGGAAAACCACTTCTTGGCCCACCTCAAAATCCCATCCGGCTAGACCGCCAGTGGTGCTTGCCCACAGGGCGAACCTGTCTCCTGGAAGGAGGATGGTGTGGACGCCGTCGATATCGGAAACTTGGATCGGTTCATCCTTCGTCCCGGTGATGTCCCACGTCGTCACATGACCGTCCCCGGATCCGGTAATCAAACGTTTGCCGTCCGGCGTGAGTACCACTTTCCTAACTGATTCATGATGCCGCATCGGTGCGGCCCTTGGTCCGTCCGGTTGCTGGAGCGACCAAAGGCGTGCCACGCGATCTGCACCACCTGACGCAACCAAATGACCGTTTGCTGACACGGACACATCATTCACCACTCCGTGGTGGGTCCACAAACCACGCGTGCCGATTTCATTGCCATCAAAGGCAGACCAGGGGCGAATGGTAGACCCCAGCGTGCTGGTAAAAATGAAGCGCTCTGACACAGCCATCCCTGTTACGCCGCCGCCTTTTTTAAAATCGTTCGGCTTGCCGGTCGGCCGGTCGTCTTTAACCCACGAAGTCAAGCCAAGCCCCGACCGATCTTTGGAAATGACCCGCTCACCTGACGGATGAAAAGCAAGAGCTTGGATAACATGTGAATGACCCGGCACTGATCGGACCAGCGAGATCTGAGACAGATCGCCCACGTTCCAAACATTCAACGTATGTTCGCCGCTCGCCACCGCCAAACTTAGGCCATCCGGTGATATCGCCATCGCCGTGATAGGCGTTTCGTCATCCCATCGGTGACTGAGCTTACCCGTCTCGACATTGAGGACAAATACCTCTCCCAAAGAAGTGCCTATGAAATAGTCGCGGTCATTGGGTGAGAGCACGCTAGCAATCACCCATTTTTGAGGAAGTTCTACGCCAGGTTTAGCCTCCTTACTTAAATCGACCGTCTTCAAACGTTGCGAAGTCAAATCCCATTGATGAACCAGCCCGTGATCGGTCACGGCGATGAGTTCGGAAGGTTGGGATCGAAACGACAGCGCTGGGGGCCAACTCGGAATCGAGAAACTCTGGGCACCTTTCTCCGGTTGGAGTGGATGCCAGACCAGAATGGAGTGATCCCAGCTGTGGGACGCGGCGATCTTACCGTCACGACTCAATGCTAGGAGCCGAACGCGATTCTCGTGCTGCCACCTGGCGACCGGGCGCGGATAGACCTGATCGAGCAGCATGGCTGAAATCTTGGCCTTTGTGGCGGTATTGTTAGGGTTTTCAATGATCGATCGCGCCAACAGAGCTAAAGCTTTGTCGGCTTCCGGCTGCAGGATACGTTGGTTATCGCGGAGATGGTACTTCGCCGTATGATAGTCAGTCCTACTCAAGGTCTCTTGCACCTCTTGTTTCAGCTCCCGTTCTTCCTGTGCTTGCCGGCGTAAATAGATCGCAGATCCGATGAGAAGACAGAATGTTAGAGCCAGCGCTCCATAGATCATCCGGCGCTGGCGGCGCCAGGTGACGCGGCTCATATTCAGAAAGTCCATGCTCTGGTCAAAATGGGTATCGTAGCGTTGTGCCCAAGCCCTCGTGGGTCTCCAGCGTTGTCTCCACATCCAAGCAATCGCCAGCTCAGGTGGGCGCCATAGGCTACCCTCGCCTGCTCGCCATCGCTTCGCCGCGCCACTCACATGACGCAGCTGAGTCACGCTTTCGGCTTCTTCGTGAAGCCACGCCCGAACGCGGTCCCAACAACGCAGCAAGGCCTCGTGACTAATGTCCAAGGTGGGCCCGGGTTCACTGAGCACGAGAAAATTGCGTCCCTCCTGAAGAAACTCGTCCGCAATGGATTGCACCTCTTCGTCCGTGCAGCCGGCGATCTCCGCAATCTCGCCCAAGGTGACCGGTCTCCGGGTATAACGATTATCCTCACCCTGATGACAGAGCGATCGAAACATCAACTGACAAATGCGCCGTTCTTCCGGATCATGAACGAAGGCATGATAGGCCTCGTCTAAATGACCCGCCAGGGCGTGGCTCAATCCACCAACGCGTTCATAATCACGAACCGTCAAAGTCACCTGATCGCTCTCTTCCGCACGTTGCCGGGCCCGGTCCCAGGTTCGCATGAGCGCATGCTGCATCAACGGAAGCAGATCAGAATCGCTACCGGCGTCATTCAAGACACGACTAACCAGCATCGGTTCGGCCTCCGCATTGAAGAGCGTCAAGGGGCCTTCGATCGCCTGCTTAAGTTGATCTCTCGTTAGCCTTGGTGTCAGGAATTGCGCCTCATTCATGGCCTCGGGCAAGCCCCGAAAGGCGTCACATTCGCCCAAGAAATCCGAGCGCATGGTGATGATGACATAGATTGGAAAATCTTCTTCCTCCACGGCACTCAACAGCAAATGCACGAAAGTCCTCGCCTCATCTCGCTGGCGTCCCAAGCGTTGACGAGCTTCAAGGTCCGGTTCGCGATGCTCATGCCTTTGAAAGCGAAAGATCTCCTCAAACTGATCCACCAGAATTAGGAGTCTTCCTCGAGTGGTGAGGCTGTAATCACGCATCGCTTCCACGAAGCCGCTCGCACCACGTCGCAGCATGGATTCGGTAAAGGCGATCTCCGTGTTGTCGAAAGGCTTTTCCGGGTCGCTCGCCTGGTGAAGGGCGCGTGCAAGCCGCGCGATCGGCGATTGACCAGGGTGCGTGATCACAAATTGCCATTCCTCCTCGCCATCTAAAAAGCCTTCTTTCAGGGCGGGTATCAGGCCGGCTCTTACCAACGACGATTTGCCCGCACCGCTCGATCCTAACACCGCCAGAAATCGGTGTTCTTCTAACTTTTCCACCATGGACTCGACGTGTTCCGCCCGTCCATAAAAGATGGGAAACTCCTCCATCTGAAAAGGCCTGAGACCCGGGTAAGGCTGGGATGGCAACGACGATTTCTTTGATGGATTTGCCATGAGTTAGACGAGGGTTTCCACGAACGTTTTCAAGGCGCTAGGATTCCAAGAATCGATCACATGCAATCTGGAGAATCTGATGGGAAGCGGCCGGTCTTCTGACAATACCACTCCACAAGCGGGCGCACGGTCTCGCTTGCCCAGGACCAAGCGGCGTAGCGAGCGCAGTTGCTCACGTAACCAATCCAAGGGGCAGCCGTCATAGATCACCATGTAACCAGCGACGAGGTCGCGATATTCCTTGGCGGCCATCAATTCGTCCACAGGTGTGATTCCACCATCAAACACCTCATAGCTTAAGTTATGCGCGAGTAGGCCCTCGCCGATCGTTTCCGCAAAGGCCTGATCTTTCTCAACGGCGTTTAGAAGGACGAGCCGGTCTTGCGGATTGTCAGGTAGCGGCCGCTCCTGTCTCACGCGCCACTGATCGATCGCTGTATCAAGCTGCCTCTTGAATTCCTCGAGATCCATCGCCATGACATCAGGCTGTTGGATGAACCGGCGGTAATCACTATTGCGAATCCTTTCCAGATCCATATCTCCCCTCCGCCATCTCAGGCAGGGCACTTCACAAGCAGAAGCCAGATCCCATTGCAAGCCTTCAAATCCGTTAGGCAGTTCATCCGTCGTCGTGGACCCGAATGGTCCTAGCAATTGAACGAAGAGATTTGCCTTTTTGAGATCCGCCCTGGCAGACTCCTCAAATTCTTCGGGATCACGTTTGTAGTAACGCTCAGGCAAGACCCGGTGATTCGCATCCTTAAGATAGGCAGTGATGGTCTCGACTTCCAAGGTGAGATCTGGAGTGCTTTCCGCCACATAGATGGTCATCGCTGCCTCTTGCCTCGCGGCCTCTTGAGATGAGGCACCTGCTCGACTTGAAAGGTTCTGCTGACGTAAGTTCCTAAGCGCGCGGCCAAGATCGGAACGCAATTTGTTCAACATCGCAAAGTAAGCGCGCTCTTCGGGATCCGGCCGCGGATCTGCTAGCATAGACACCACACCGGTGACCGGATCTTTGGAGAAGAAGGAATAGCCTATCAAATCTCTCAAAGCCGGCGGCCAGCGATCTCGCGCAATTTCCGTAAGCTGCACCACACAAATTCGGGAACGCACTGCGTCGATCCCGCCGTTCGCCTCGATAAAGAGATCGTATTCTTCCCGGCACCATTGAGATTCGAGGTAGCCTTCCGAGAGAATCACTACCAAATAGGCAGCGCTTCGAACGGCCTCTGCGATCGCCGGCGTGACGGACTGGGTTCCCGTGAGCCCGCCGAGATCCATCCAGATACGTGTGCTGTCTTTCTTACCAAGCGCCTTGTCTAGACGTGTTTGCAGGCACTGACGGAAAGTGCGCACCCATCGCGTGCCATCGTCACCGGGGATCAATGGCTCATCATCAACCTGAGCGTAGCTGATAAAAACATCATGATTGAACGACTCCATTGAGAACTCCTCAAATTATCTTGGAACACTGAATCATTTGGAGTCATTAAAAATCTCAAAAAAGTGACCTTCCCACTCTAAGCTCGCGCCATTTCTCCAGACTGGAAGCTCGGCTCACCATGACGATAACTCCAATGGGCAGCTCCACGTCTCGCATGCGGTGCGTCTCGGTATTTCCAATGCCCGCGCGGCAATCATGGTTCTGCCGACCTTGAGCGCTGAAGAGTTGTTCCGGCAATGCATGGGAAGAAGTCGGCCCACAGACAAATGCTAGTATCGGGCGGCAGGTAAGGAAACGATACCATCCTCCAGTACGACAGATCCCGGGACTCGAATGGCGCCTAACAAACTGGCGAGGAAGATCACGCCCCCCTCTCGGAAATCCTCGTCCACTCGTCCAGGGTACCATCAGGCATTAGAGGCATTAGGGACACATTTATTATTTAATTAAGCTTGTCAAATCCCAAACCCTCCTTACTCTGCCGCTCTATGAGAGAATCACGCGTGAAGCTATCCGGAGAGAAGGCCGTTTATCATGTGATCGATCGCTGCGGCCGCGGGCGGTTCGATCTTGAGGCCAAGGACAAGGAGCGCTTGGTGGATTTGATGCGCCAAGCCGCTCTCTATACGGGTTGTCAGGTCTTGACTTTTGCGGTGCTCGACAATCACATGCACACCCTGCTCTTGGTGCCAGGGGATTCCCCTGCAGAATTAAGCGATCGCCAGTTTTTAAAACGCGTGGCCGCGCTTTATGGAAAAGAAGAGCTGCAATACCTGCGCAGCCTTGTGGCCGCACGGGACCATGAAACGCTGGAAGTTCGTGAGAAAGCGGCAGCCCGTTACGCACAGGAACGGGCGCAACATGAACGGCGCATGCATGATGTGTCGGAGTATGTGAAGATCGTCAAACAACGCTTTGCCATGGTTTGGAACAAACAGCGGCAAACCTTTGGGAGATTCTGGGCAGACCGCTTTAAAAGCGTGTTAGTAGAAAACACGCCCGAAGCCTTGCGGACCGTGGCGGCCTATATTGATTTGAATGCAGTGCGTGCAGGAATCGTTAAGGATCCCAAGGACTATCGATGGAGTGGCTACGCCGAGGCGGTGGCGGGACGGAAACCAGCACGCGCGGGATTGAAAGCGGCCATTGGTGAAAGTGATTGGCGCGTCGCTTCGCGTGAATACCGCAAGTTGCTCTATGGGATGGGCTCAGAGCTTGCGGTGAATGCGCAGGGCCGCCCGAAACGCTCATTGAGCGATAAAGCCGTGCAAGAGATTCACGAACAAGGTGGCGAATTAAGCTTGTCCGCATTATTGCGCTGTCGGGTGCGTTACTTCACAGATGGATTGGTGTATGGAAGCGAGAGATTTGTGGAGGAGATCTTTGAGAGGAAACGAGCGTGGTTTGGGAAGAAGCGAAAACGAGGTGCGAAGCGGCTTCGTGGTGGCGAATGGGGCGACGCGCGGGTGATGCGTGATCTGAGGGGCGAGGTGATCGTAGTCGAGTAGAGCTCTGTGAGAGCGATCCGCTGACAAGGAATAGATGACACTAAATCCGTCCCCTAGAATTACCGTTTATTGGGTCCCTTAAGATTACCGGAAGCCGTCGCCAACATCCGCGAATCCAGCAACTGCTCGGCCACGAAATCCTCGACACCAACACGATCTCCACCCATGTCGAGATCCACAAACTGCAAGAGATCCACAGCCGCTTCTATCCCGCCGAGCAGCACTCGACAAAGCCCAACCCTGGCCTATCTTCAAGTGATGACGCTCCAACTGCAAAAGAAGCTCGTAGTCGATGACCAAGGCTCCCCACAGGAAGTCATCATTCCCTACGCCCAGTTCGTCGAGTTGGAAGAAGCCCTCGGCCTTGACCTTGACGAAGAAGCCAAAGAAGACCTACGCCAAGGCCAGGCTGATCTCGACGCTTGCAATCACGAGGCCTTCGTCAGCCTGGAGCAAGTAGAGCAAGAGCTTGGATGCACGAAGTAAGCTTCCACAAGCGCGCCCTGCGCTCGCTTAGAAAAATCCCGACCGCCCGGCAGAGCCAGATCATGGCCGCCATTAAAGACCTCTCGGAAACCAAAGATCCAACGACACACATCCGCCAGATGACAGGCGACTGGAATGGCCACTGGCGAATGCGTGTTGGCGACTACCGAGTCATCTTCCAGCTACAGCCGCTCGATCCCGATGGTGAGGAAGAACAGTTCCACATCTACATCACTCACATCGGCACCCGAGGCGACGCCTACTAACCAGACGCCGCATTGTTGCTTCTTCCCTTAGCCGCCTCCGGCCGCTATCGTTAGCCCCATGTCCTGGCGACAGATCATCGCCCTGATCATCCTAACGCTCACCTTGCTAGTGAGCGCCGAGCCGCTGTGCGCCAACTTTGATCCCGGCTCAGATATAGCGTCTGGCACATAAAAATAAAAGTTTTCGGAAGAATTTTAGGAGCAGAAACGAGCGTGGTTTGGTAAGAAGCGAAAACACGGAGCGAAGGGCCTTCGTGGTGGCGAATAGGGCGACGCGCGGGTGATGCGTGATCTGAGGGGCGAGGTGATCAAGGCCTCTTGATGTAAAATAGAATTCTGTGAGAGCGATCCATTGACAAGGAATTTGAATCTATCTGATGTCTTCCTTAAAAACCATGTCCAACGCCCGGAACTCTCACCAGTTCCGCTACGAGATCGCGCGCCACTCGTCCAACGCCCGGAACTCTCACCAGTTCCGCTACGAGATCGCGCGCCACTCGTCCAACGCCCGGAACTCTCACCAGTTCCGCTACGAGATCGCGCGCCACTTGTCCACGGCCCGGAACTCTCACCAGTTCCGCTACGAGATCGCGCGCCACTTGTCCACGGCCCGGAACTCTCACCAGTTCCGCTACGAGATCGCCCACCACTTTTACTCACACTCCCGTTCCGCTACCAATCGGCGCATTCGTTACCGTGACAAACGCTCTCGAATGATGTTCTTGTCTGTTTCGGCCAAGGTCGCTTGGCTTAGCAATGCCGTAATGTTTTGACTCTCCCCGCGCCGCTGCCACTCGTCTCCCAACCGCTTGGCCGTTTTGAGGCGAAGCTCAGGATCGCCTACGGCTTGAAGCCATTCTAATGCGGATGAAGGATCCTTCGCAGCCACGCGATGGGCGAACATCGCGATTCCGGGATCAGCTTGTTGGCCGAATGCTCGGATCATCTCGCCTAACCAAACACCCGCCGCGTTGGGTTCCCAACCCGCCCAGTCGCGAATGAGTAGTTTGATTCGATCCGGGCGGTTGCCGTCGTCCGACCGCTCTAACAGCCACGCCGCTGCCGACCGTTGATCCGCGCGGAACCAGTGGGTGGCCAATTCTTCCTCTAAAGCCGCACGTTCCTGTGGTTCGACCGGCAAGTCTTCCAGCCACGTGACGGCCTTGGCGACATCGCCGGCTCGCGTCATGTTTTCGATGACGGTTTCTCGCGCTTTGGCGATGATGCCAGGATTTCCGTTAGCTTCGAGATGAGCGAGCACCGCATCCCGTTGGGCGGAGTCATCGAGAGTCTGTGAGAGAATGCCCTCGATGGCGTACTCACCGGCTTCACCGAGATTGGCCGCATCATAAGCTGCTAAGGCCGCGCTGAGATCCCTTTGTCCCCAAGCGCGAAACACGCTGGTAAGTTGAAATTCGCTACTGTTATCATAGCCCTTATCCAACGGCTGCCAGTGTTTCTGCCAGGCGACGAAAGCTGCTTGGGGATCCCTTTCTGCCAAGTAATGCAGGGGCATGCGGGCACGCTCCAGGAATTGTTCGCGATCGCCGCGAAAGGCTTCTACACATCCCGACACTGCAGCGTCGGGGTCAGCTTGTGCCCAGCAGTCTAGGATGAGATCGATCATTTCATCGCCGCTGGATGTGCGTGGTGCGGCGATTGCTAGAGCAAAGACTTCGGCGAGTTGCGAAGGCGAGAGTTCTCGTAACTTGGCGTAGGCAGCAGCGGTCCCATGACTCAGTCGCCCGCTAAAACGTACCGCCGCTTGCGTATCGGCGAAGGTTGCAGCCAGATCCCGCTTGGAAGAGGGTTGGCGATGCTGAGGCAACATTGACGATTCCGCCTCGTGCTTGGACATCACTTCTTGAACTTCAGACGGCGTGCCGGAGTAACTCTTCCAACCACCAAGAAAGCCAATAACCGCTAGCACAATGGCTAATACGATTGCGAGTATTGTTTTGAGTGAGCGCCGGATCAATTTTCGCATGAGATTGGGAGTGCTTATTTTTGATTCTGACGGCGAGCGATCTCTTTGCTGACCATTTCGGTTAGCTCTTCACGTCGCGAGGCAGGCGCGCCGGAGAGGAACCACGCACCAATACTGACCGCTTGAGAACTGTCGTAGCGCATCCATTCCTCAGCGACTTCGCCTTTCACTCTCAATCGTTCTTCCGCTGTTAGGTTCTGTAGGCTATCGATCCAGGCAGCGGCGGCGTGGGGTTCCTCCGCGGCCCACGAGCTGGCGACGCGTCCGATCAAACGTGGGCGCATGGGGTTGGCAGACATGTTGGCGATGGCCTTGAGTAGGGGCTCTGGATCACTGGACGACGGCACCGCACCAGCGATGCCAAAGATCGCCCCATCTTCGTCTTCGATGGAAACATTCTCTAGAGCTGCGATGGCGCTTTCGGGATCCGCTTGCGCCCAACCGCCAAACACGCTCTTGGCCAGCCACCGGAACGAAAACAGCGAGGTCTTACCTTCATTGGATGCCGCCATCTCCTGATAGCGTGCGTAGGCGGCAGCGGGATCCGTCTCGCTCCAACCACGGAGCACTCCGCCCGCGCCATTGCTCGTTGCCGGGTCGAGATGATTCATCACCCAGTCCATCGCCGCTTCGCCGTTTTGATAGGACCAAAGACCGGCTAACATGGAGCCGATGCGCGCGAATGCCCTGTCGCTGAATCCGGCTTCTTCGAGGTGACGGATCGCTTTTTCATAATCTTCGGGGTGCAGCTCCGCTAACAACAGCCTTAGTTTGTAGTACCCCCCAATGCTCGAATCATGGGCAATGGCCGCCGCATCAGCCAAGATCTCGGCCACGGATCGGGTGGGACCTTGTTTTAATAACGCTTCGTCCGTTGTAGAGGAATCGGCTCTCTCGGCCATGGCAGCGCGCTGAGCAGATGAGTGATAGGCTTGTTCAATGAGCTGCCGGTCAAACTTGGCAGCAGTGTGTCTCCCGCTGAAGAACGCCGCGATCAAGATAGTGAGACCGGCAAGGGTGCATTTTGATTTCATGATGAGGAATAGGTAGGTGAACCCTAGCGAAGACGCTGGGCCTGACTTAGCGGCCAAGGCAGTTTGAGCGATCGTGGTGACCATGCTAGGAGCTGCAGAGGACGCCTTGTCCGAAAAGGCGAGAGGCAGGCTGCCCACAAGCATGGCAGTAGGGACGGTTCGTCCCAGGCGATGGCCCAACCGTTTGGCAAGTTTCCCTACAGCTCGTGAAACTTGCTTGCGCGCAGCCTCTTCGGATTTGCCGAGGCGTTGCGCGATCTCAAGGAAACGCATGCCGGCGTGAAAACGCAACATGATGACCGATCGGTCAATATCTGACATTTTAGCCAAAGCCTCGTCCACTTCGTCAAGAACGTCTGCCGGCAGATCTGCGGATTCGTTTGAATGCCCGGCATTTTGTTGGTGTTGATGATAGTCTTTCATGACTCGGCGACGCCGGTATTCCCGGCGCCGGAAATCGATGGTCTCCTGCACAGTGACCCGATGCAGCCAGGCGCCGACCACAGAATGGGGCTCCAATTGGGCGGCCTTGCGCGCGAACTTAATGAACACATTCTGCGCAATTTCCTCAGCGGCTTCGCGCCCCCCCGCACGCCGTGACGCCACTTGAAGCACCATGCTCAAATTTCGCCGCACCAGTTCGCAGAAAGCTGCCTCGTCGTGATGATCGCAAAAGGCGCGCAGAAGACCGGTTTCAGATGAGGACTTGTGTGCCATCAACTATTCTACCGAATGCCGCGGCGAGAACCGGACAAGTTTCTATTCTCTTTGCAAAACTCGGAACGAGCCCTCAAGGAGAGGCGCTTTTCGAGGGGCTCGATGCCTAATCCGGCGGTTTAGACCGCCGCGCGGTGGGCCTTTCGCTAACCTAGGCGGCGGCGCCGAGTGTCTCAAATTCCGCGCGGACCCGGGAGAGAAGTTGCTTGCGCCAGCGATGCGCTTGCACGCGAAGACTGACCGGACTGACTCCTAGCGCCCTCGCAGAATCGGCATAGGAAGCTTCTTGCCGGCCGGGAATGAGATAGCCGCTGATTTCTTCAAAGACCGTCGCCTTACCTTCCTCCGCCACTTCATCGCGTAGCCGGCTCAAGTGATGCTCAAGGTGTTGTCGCGCTTCGCGCCATTGCACGACTTTCGCCGGCGAATCTTCATCTAACAAGGTTTCCGATGGTGCGGAAGGGTCGTCGTAGGAAACAGTTCTCCGGCCGCCACCACGCTTCAAGGCCTTCGCTTTGCGTTCTCGATCGATGAGCGTGTTGCGAGCGGCTTTGAACACGTAGTTTCGCGTTTGAGTGTCATTGCTAGACGCTTCCTCATTGCGATGATCGAATCCGCCTTGTCTGGCGATGGCGAGGAACACGTCTTGCGTGAGATCTTCAGCTTGATGATGGTGACAACCGTGACGTCTGAGGAAATGATAGACCTCCCGCCAAAGGGGACCGACGTTGGTAAAGGTGGGAAAACTCATGACTGTGCTAGGTGAATGGCGTGGTTACCTATTAGTGCGAGATTTCCGGCTCATTCAGGCCAACTTTATGCATGGGAAAATTCGCCCAATCGCTTGCACGAAGCCTGCAGCTGGCGACGCTCTCTCTGCATGGGCCACCCGAGTGGAATCGAAAATTCGATTTGTAATCGCGATTTGTTTGAATCTTTCCACGGTTCCGGTGTCTGAACGAACCAATTCACCAAATGAACGAGGAACCCATTTCTGAATCCGCCGCCTCTCAAGAGGAAGAAACGTCTTCCAAACCGCCTGAGTGGGCGCGCTGGCGCGACCTCTTGCGCGATGCTTTGCAAGAGGGGCGAAACGCCGGCACCGAAGCCGGTTCAGGCTCCGCGGGCAAGTTTCGCGATGTCATTGAGAAAGGCGTTTACGATATTTCATACGGTCTGGCCTACGGATTGGCCTACACGACGACCATGGCCAAGGAATCGGTAGGGAAACAGGCCAAGTCCGGCGCCGCAGACGGCGCTCGCGATGGGCGAAAAACCGCTAAGGAATCGGCGGATGGCGCGTCTACCTTTGGGGACGAGCCCGAAGTGGCGCCCGGTTAACCGCTACAGAACACTTTTCCCAGGTTGGGTGCTGGAGAAAACCCCACTCTTGATTGCCGCAAGGGAGTCGAGAGTGGGTGTTCTGGTTTTTAGGGGAAGCTCTAATCTAATCAGTGGGGCAGCGGCGTTTTTCGCCATAACGATAGAGTCCCAGCTGACACAAGCTCGCCACCAGTAGGGCCACAGCCACAAAGCCGAAGCGTGGTGTGGTCATGGGTACAATCAGGAAAGTCGAGGTGACTTCCAAAACGATCAGCAGAAAAAGAGCCGCTAAGACCACGCCGGTGGGCACGCGGGAAATGACATAAGCGCCAAGCGGGGCGCCCACCGCGACAATGGGCACACACACTGCCCAATAGTGCCACACCAAACCGATGGAGCGTTGAGGAGTAAGCAGGATCGCCCCCACGCCGGCGATCGAGACCGTGGCCATGATCAACACACTCGTAGGCACGGCACACTTCTCATCCAACCGGAAGGCAATGGTCATGACCATAAACACTAACATATCGGCACCCGAACCGATCTGTGAGGCTAACAGACCTCCCGCCACGCTGATCAGAAAGAGACCGGCACGATCTCCCGGCTTCCAAGTAATCGATGATAGGTTGCGTGCCTCTTGACGCCGGTTCAGCCGAATCAGGGCAAGCGTTAGACCAAATGTAAGCACCAAACAACTGAACAAAAGCTTGGGAAACGGCGCCGGAATCGACAGAAAGCACACACCGATCACCACACCGGTCACGCCTCCAAACGCCGCTCGTTTGTACAGGTGAAGGTAGATGGGAATGCGCTTGGTCACAATGTAGAGCGATGCCATGGACATGCCGATTGCTTGGATAAACAAGCCAAACGTCGCGGCATCCGTGCTCTCAATGGCGAGGGCCTTGGTGAAAACGGGAAAGGCCACGGAGGCACCCCCGGCCGGAGTGGAGCCGGCGACGAATGAACCGAAGATCATGGTGACGCTCATCGCCCAATGCTCGCGAAACCATCCCCATCCGCCGGCGGCCGTCATGCCGATGAGCCACACTGCTATCAGAATAGCGAGCGCGAAAGCATAGGCGCGTGGATAGCCAGTGGAGGCACGCCAGGCTTGTGGACAAGGAGAGGACATTCGCGAGGATTCGGAGGGGCTATGGCAAGCTACGCATCTCACGGAATGCCGGAGTCTGCGAGCATCGATTGAAGGGCAAGGAACGGGTTGACTTTCCCCCGGCTACGGGAGACGTAACGGCCAACGCGCGGACGGTTAGTGACTCAATCGAAGGACCAGATATATGTGATCGGGCATCGAAATCCCGATACGGATGCCATCTGTTCTGCGATAGGATACGCGGATTTCTTGAGGCAGACCGGTTCCCCTAACGTTGAAGCAGCGTGCTGTGGCGCATTGAATCCGCGCACCGCTTGGGTCTTGCGCTACGCCGGATTGGATGAGCCGTGTTTCTTGGGCGATCTCCGGCCACGCGCGCGCGATCTCTGCCGGAAAGACGTCGTCGCGGCGCAGAAAGGCGACACCTTTCTCGAGGTCTACCAATCCATGACGGAGAACAACTACCGCGCCATCCCCGTCGTCGATGCGCATGGCCGGGTGGTGGGCATGCCCACGCTGCTAGAGATCTTGGAGCTGCTGCTTCCTGTGGGTGAAATGCGAGAGGGCGCCCGCATGATCAAGGCCAGCTTGCGTAACATGGCGAATAGCTTGAACGGCGCGCTCTTTGCCACCGGCCCGTCATTGGAAACGGAGGAAGACTTGTTTCTGCTAGTCGGCGCCTCAAGCTTGGACACCATTCGCGATCGGATGCGAAAGTTCCCACCACACAGCTTGGTGGTGATCGCCGGCGATCGTCCCTCCGTACATGATCTCGCCGTGGCATCCGGCGTACGCTGTCTCATCATCAGCGGTGGCTTCGATCCGTCAACGTCACTGTTAGAAAGGGCGGAAGAGCAAGGGGTGTGCCTGATCTGCTGCCAACAGGACACGGCCAGCACCGCGCAGCTGACGCGTTGTTCCCGCCAGGTCGCCGGCATTCTCAGCTCGGACTTCCATTCCTTTTCAGAAAACGCGCTCGTCTCACAAATCGTCAAAGACGTTCGAGACTCTAACCAAGTGCTCTATCCCGTCGTCCAAGAAGGAAGTGGCCATCTAGTGGGAGTCTTTTCAAAGTCTGATCTAGTCGATCCTTTGCGCACCCGGCTCATCCTCGTCGATCACAACGAGTTCTCACAAGCCGTTCCGGGCGCTGACGAAGCGACGATTTTATCCGTCGTCGATCACCACCGGCTCAGCGGCGATCTCGTTTCTCGCGATCCCATCCGGTTTATCAACGAACCGGTTGGCTCCACCTGCACGATCGTCGGCACCTTCTATCGTCAGAACGAACTAACACCATCACCAGCGATCGCCATTTGCCTCTGTGCGGGTATCATTTCCGATACCTTGCACCTGACATCTCCAACCAAGACGATGGTGGATGAGGAGATTCTCCATTGGTTGGCAGAAGTCGCCGAACTCGATCTCGAAGCTTTCTCCGAAGACTTCTTTGCCACGGGATCGTTGCTTAAGAACTACCCACCGAAGAAAGCCATCGGCTCCGACCGGAAAGAATTCACCGAGAACGGCTGGAAGCTCAGCATCTCCCAGATTGAAGAACTCGGTCTCGAAGAGTTCTGGAAACATCGCGAGTCGTTGGAGGCCGTGTTAGAGGAAGTGCGGCAAGAGAACGCGCTTGATTTCGCCTGCCTCATGGTCACTGACATCCGTCGGAACAACAGCGTGCTCCTCACCACCCCGACGGAGGAAGTGGAGTCCGCCATCGGCTATCCCAAGGTACAACCGCATCTCTATCGCTTGGACGGCGTGGTCAGCCGCAAGAAACAGCTCTTCCCTTACGTGAGCCGCATTCTGAGCCGGCTGGAGAAATCCACGTAACGGCGCAGGGGCACTTGGCGAAACCCTTTGAAGCGCGGATGCCTTGCGGCCAGCAGAGCTGGCACACGAAAGCGGCAGCGGGCTGCCGCAGTCTAAAGCTGCCCTTAACTTATCGGCGCACGCATGCCTAACAACGCGAGCATTCTCCCTGTCTTCCCCTTCTCTGCTCGGTACGAATAATACCGTGTGAGGTCACACGCCGTGCAGGTGCCGACATCGTGCACCTGGCTCTCTGGCACACCGGCTTCCAGCGCCTGTGCGCGAATGGCCGAAGCAATATCCACTTCATAACACGGCGGCCGGATACACGGACTCAGTTGGACAATGAGATCCTGCGGCCGGCTTCCAAAGGTTGCTGTCATACGATCAATGGCTACCGAGGTGATGCCAAGCTCAGTCCCCTTCCGGCCGGAGTGCAGCAAGCCAATCGCCCCGTTTACGGGATCGACAAGGTAAACCGCGCAACAATCCGCAACCAGGATCCCTAACAATATTTCCGGCGATTGCGTGATCAATCCATCCACTTCTGGCAAATGCGCTTCATCAACTTCGGTCACCACAGCGACCTGGTTCCCGTGAATCTGTTCGGCTCTCCTTAGAGCGGTGCTCGAGAATCCCATCGCCTCCACGGCTTCCGTATACCCTGGGTCCAACCGTGCCAGGGCCGTTTCGCGTTCGACCTCGGTGGCGATTCGCGGTTGTCGCAACAAAAACGCATGCGCCAATCCGGCGCATGCGTTCAAATGTTCGAAAGTCTGTGAGGGAACCAAGCTGCCTAGCCTCGGGCGCCGATGCCGGCGAAGGAGTCAGAGAGTTTGCCATAGGTCTCGATGAAATTACGTTTCTCGCCTTGGTCGAGGTTAGACATGAGATCAACGAGATTGCCGACGATGTCTTCCCGCATGCGCTCGACGAGGTCAATGCCTTTCCGGGTGATCTGGACCATGACCTTACGGCGGTCATCCGAGGCGTGGAGACGTTGCACATAACCCAGCTTCTCCAACCGGTCGACGAGACCCGTGGCGGCCGCTGTGGAGTGGCCCATCTTCTTCGAGATATCCGTCATGGTCAGGTAATCCTCGTTGGCCAGGTAGCCGAGTAGAAAGAACTGAGCGAACGAGACGTTCCCTTTGTTGAGCTCCTTGGATAGGTTTAGGAGGAAGGAGCGTTGGGTGAACATGATAAAGTCAGCGAGTTTGCCGGCATCGCGGCGCATCGCTTCTTGATCATCGGTGAGGACCTGCATGGACATTCTGGCGGGCTTTCAAATTTAAAATTCAAGAGATATCATAAATCACATAATTAAGTCTTTTCAACTAAATTTTACGGAGGTGATTATGACTTAGATGATTAACAATTTGCAAAACTTTCTTTTTAATTTGTTTGTCTATTCTGCGTCTCACTTATGACCCAGTCTAGATTAATATGCGAAGATTTCAGGAGGTTCAAGCTGTTTCAGTTTTAGTGATTATGGTAATTTCAAATAAATGTATTCATTCAACGATAAATCAAGCTTAAAAAGTTCTGTTGCTGGGTATTTTTTTATTAAGATTTCCTAAAAGTCAACCGCTAACGTCACGCAAAGCCCGTTGAGATCGTGCTTTCAAAACAGTTAAATCTTTGAAAATATTAAGACTTCCGATTGAATGTGCCCACACGAGATTTGTTGGATTCGCACAGGTTCTTTAGCTGTGGTGATCATTCCACTCTTCAGAAAGATTCTTGTGCCCAGTGGCATTCTCTTTCCGATGGCGTCGCGTCGAGGGCTCGAAAATGACTGGTTCTCTCGACCAGCTGGAGTTACTGGCGCTTCCAAGCCAGTCCCACCCCGCAGGTCTGAGACTTATCCCAGAGGTTTTTCCGATTCCTGAATTAGCTTGTTGGAGTCTGTAGCGATCAGCGATAATCCGGTCGTTATGCGATTTCATTCTATCGTTCACGGCTGTGCGTTCTTCCTCATCGTCCTTCCGGCGTCTGCCGCGGAGGTCTTCGAGGTGGGCCCCTTGCAGGCAAGCGCCCTCCCGGGCGGCAAAGAGGCGGATGGGATCGTGGGTGACTTCGTTCTTCGCAACGATCTCGTGGAGGCGGTGATCTCTCACAACGCCCCGCAACGGCGGGCAGACATGGTGACCTATTATGGTGAGAGCGGGACATCGCCAGGCTGTCTCTACGATCTCACGCTTCGCGGTGCCGATAATGATCAGATCACGATCTTCGGCCCGCTCGATCAGCGAAAGGACGTTTCCTTCGTCCGCATCGTGGAAGGCGCGCCGGAAGGCTCAGCCATGGTAGAGACCGTCGTTTCGGAGGCCATCAACGAAGGCATCTTTAAAAGACACGTTTATGAGCTGCAAGACGGGTGGCAGGGCGTGCGCATCACCACCACAGTGAAAAACACCACGGGCCGGGTGCATGAATTCAAATCGAACGATGCCTGGAAGAGCTTCTCGAAAACGGGCGTTTTTGAGGGCATTCGTTGGGGTGATGCCGTGGATCCTGCGGACAAGTCCGGCTACGCTTACGATTGGCTTGAAATCTCCGGAAGCGTGGTACCACCGGGAACCGTTCGCTTGAAGCAGGACGAAGCAATCACCTTCACCCGCTTCCTAGCAGTGGGCCGGTCCCCGGCGGAGGCCTTGGGCGTGGTGGCGAAACATCAGGGCGTGGCCACGTCTGAGGTGAGTTATCGTATTCAGGATCCGGATAAAAAGGCGATCGCCACGGCAGTAATGGAGATCCTTTATCCCGATGGCGAAGAAACGAAGCGCCTTCCCGCCTACCCCAATGCTGAGGGCATCGTCCGTTTCGCCCTGCCAAAGGGAAAAGCCTACGAGGTGGAGTGGCGGGATCACGGGAGACCGACGGTGAAAGGCCGGTTGGATTCCAACAACCTAGGCGAAGGACTCACCGAGATGACCGCAGCAAGCGCGATCGCATTCGATATCCGCAATGAATCCGGTAAGACCATGCCCTGCAAAGCCCAGTTCATCGGCATCGAACCGACGAAATCCCCTGATCTGGGTCCCAACAACCGTGCGCACGGATGCAAAGATCAGTACCACTCGGAGAGCGGCCGGTTTCGCGTCCAGCTCGATCCAGGTCGCTATCGGATCGTGGTCACTCGGGGCATCGAATACAGTCATCTGGCCAAAGAAATCGAGCTCGAGGCGGGCGAAACGATCACCATTTCCGGCACTCTCAAACGTCTCGTCGACACGCGCGGCTGGGTGAGTGCTGATTTCCACAATCATTCCACGCCCAGCGGCGACAACACCTGTAACACCAACGACCGCCTCATTAATATTGCCGCAGAACACATCGAATTCGCACCCACCACAGAACACAACCGCATTTATGATTGGCGGCCGCACATCGACCAATTGGGCCTCACCGAGGAAATCCAGACCGTTCCCGGCATCGAACTCACCGGCCGGGGCGCGCATTTCAACGCCTTCCCCTACGAGCCCGACCCACTCGCTCAAGATGGCGGTGCACCCGTCTGGCAGAAAGACCCGCGACTCAACGCCATCACCCTGCGAGAGCTCCAAGGCCAGGAGCCGGATCGCTGGGTTCAAATCAATCACCCGGATATGGTCGAGAATTTCATCGATCGTGATGGCGACGGACGAGTCGACGGTGGTTACCTCACCTTGGGGCAACTCATCGATGGCATTGAAACCCAGAATTACCTCGGCGGCGATATTCTGTTAGGCGTGCCGTGTAAGATTGTCGAGGATTCCGAGACGCTGGCCCGGCAAATCCGTTATCTGCGGGAGTTCATTTGGTTGCAGCTGCTCAATCAAGGCCATCGGGTGTGGGGCGTGTGTGTGGCCGATGCGCACACCGTGCATGGCAACGGAGTCGGAAGCTGGCGCAATTACATTCCTAGCAGCAGCGATCGACCGGCCGAAATCGATTGGCGGGAAATGGCCCGCAACGCCAAAGCCGGCCGGCTCATGGTGACCAGCGGTCCCTACCTCGAAGTCGCCACCTCCGACGGCACCATCGCCGGCGGCACCACTCGGGCCACAGCGGGCGTCGATCTCAAAGTCAAAGTGCAGTGCACCGATTGGATCGATATCGATCGCGTCCAGATCCTAGTCAATGGCGCACAACGGCCGGATGTGAATTTCACGCGCGCCACCCATCCGGAGATGTTCGAGGACAGTGTTGTAAAATTTAATCAAACCGTTAGGGTGCCTTTGAGCCAAGACAGTCACTTGATCGTCGTCGCGTACCATCATGGGGGCACTTTGAAGACCGGCTACGGCTCCAGTACTCAGGCCGGCATGCATCCCTGCGCTTACAATAATCCCATCTTCATCGATGTGGATGGTGGCGGATTTCAACCCAATGGTGACACCCTTGGCCACCCGCTGCCCGTGCAGAATATGACCATTGGCGAAGTGGAAGCCTTTCTTAACCGATGACATTATTCGGGCAAAACACATCGAAGCTGATTTTTATGGCCGGATTGGCACAGATCCTTCTTACTCTCGGGCCACGCGAATCCGCAGTTCAATCCATTAAAGCAACACCTTATTGACCTAACACCATCGTATAATAACCGACATTATGAAGAAGATCGAAGCCATTATTAAGCCCTTCAAACTGGAAGCGGTGAAAGAAGCTATCAGCGAGACAGGCATCCAAGGAATGACTGTCAGTGAAGTAAAAGGGTTTGGACGTCAAAAGGGCCACACGGAGATCTATCGCGGAAGCGAATACACGGTCGACTTTCTGCCTAAAGTGAAAGTCGAAGTCGTGGTCGAAGACGACAACGTGGACAGCGTCATCGAGGCCATCGTCGAGAATGCCAACACAGGAAAGATCGGAGACGGCAAGGTGTTTGTTAGTCCAGTCGAAGAAGCAATCCGCATTCGTACGGGCGAGAAAGGTTCCGCCGCGGTCGCCGGCAGTGCCTCCTAGGAGGCAACCTCTAACCAAATTCACTGAAAGGGGAACGGTCACTCACGGCCGTTCCCCTTTCTTGTGTTGAGGTGATGATGCGGATTGGAAAGTGCTTCGCGACGGGATAAAGTGGTGGTTGCATGAAAGGGATCCTCCTCATCGCCTTGCTCTGGGGTGCTCAAAATTGGGCGCGCGGCGAGACCAGCTTCTGGGTGTGGAATCGCTCCCATCCTTTAAGCGAGACGGAAACCACGATTCTTCAAGAGAGCGGCATCCGCAATCTCTACTGGCATGTAGGCAGTCTAACCGATGCCAAAGGAAATCTGAAACGCCCGCCAGATTCGGATCAAGTTCGGATGGTGCCGGTGGTACGCATTGAGGCGCGATCCCGCCTCTTTGAAGGTACCGCTACATGGCCGGAAGTGGCAGCGTTGATTCAACGTTTTGTTCGAGCCACCAAGCCTTTAGAGATTCAGTTGGACTATGACTGCCCCACGCGACTGCTCTCGCATTACGCCAAGGCACTGAACGATCTGCGGCATGCGATCGGCCCGGCACGGCTCTCAGTCACCGCGCTGGCATCGTGGATTCATGCTGAAGACTTTCGTGACTTGGAACGCTCCGTGGATGCCCTCTTTCCCATGTTTTACGATCTGTATCCTGACAAACCTGCCGATGTGGTAGCAGGGCGTTTTGTCGAAATGGCCGATAGCACTTCCTTGATTCGGTGGCTGCGAGCCTGGCGCCAATGCCGAATTTCCTGGCATGCAGGGTTGCCGAATTTCTCACGAGTGACCATCTTCGATTCGGAGGGGCGGAGCCGGGGCCATTGCCGGCAGTGGCGTTGGGATGAGCTATTGACTAACAAACACCTGGATGCCGTTTCCATGTCTGAAGGACTAACAATCTTGCGCCCGAAGGATTCGACCGTCGTCAGCAGTGTGCATCTGGAAGCATCCGATCAACTCGTGGTCAGGTATCCGGATAGAAAAACGCTTGCTAGCGCCAAGACGTGGGCCCACGAGGCAGGAGCACAAGGCGTAATCTGGTTTCAATGGCCGGACGGCCGCGCCGCAGATGGTTGGTCTGCTAGACAACTTGCCCATCTTGGCGACGAGCGGGATTCCCAACTGGAACTTTCCATGGCCAACCATCGTTTGGTGCTACGGAATGAAGGCCCTATCGATCTCGCGCCCAATCTCAATCAGGGATATCGCCTGGAACTCGTATCAGAAGAACCAATTTATGAGGAGGCCGGCCAAGGGAGCTTTGCCTCCTTTTCTAGCGACAAACCTTTGCCGCTCGCCACGCGAATATCGTGGACCTTTGCTCACCTTCCCGCCGGCGCTACCATTGAGACCGCCTACACCGACTTGAAGAAAGGAACGAATCTCAACGTCCTGAGATGGCGGCTCGATGCAGGCGCGTGGAAGCATCTCACCAACAACGAACGAAATCCATGAAGCAGAGCCTCCTTTGCTGCCTTGCAAGCGGCTTCCTAACAAATTCTCTGATCGCATGTGGGCCCTATTTCTTCGCTGCGCCCCCCGTGCTGGAAGCCTATATCGAACGGTTTGGTATCCAAACCCTGACGGAAATGCAGGAGGCGTCGCAAGTCACGGGTTCGGAGCCCGTGCCGCTGACAAACCTGGCAGATGCCCTCATCACCGGTTCGGAAACCATTGCCGAAGATCTGGACGCGGCACTGAAGCGTAATCGGGCGCATCAATACGATGCCGGTCGCGCTAACATCTTGATCGAATTCAAGGAGCTGGTTCCGCATCAGGGCCATCCTCAGCTTCCGGCTTATTTGCGGTGGAGGCTAGCAGAAGCACGATCTCAGATCGTCCCGCCGTTTGCGCAGGATCCTGTCTTGGAGCCTCATTTCTTGGTTCAAGCAGCGGCGGCAAAGTGGCGAGCTGATGGGACTAAGAAATCCCTAACCATCTTCCTAGACGTTTGTGACCGCTATTCTGAGCATCCACGCGCGGAAATCGCGCGATTCATGATCGGCCGCGTGCACTTACGGAATTCGCGGAAGTTGGCTGCTGAAGCGAAGCGAGAATGGCGGGATCCGAATCAAGACAGCCAAGTCCGCGCCGCGCGCGCTTCGGCGATCATCGCGTTCCACGAATATGAGAAACGTTATCCTAACGGACGATTCCTACCCGATGTGAATGGGTGGCTAGGCGCCATTGCCAGTGACCGTGGTCATGTTGGTCAGGCTTTGCAATATTACATCTCGCAGCTCGATGCGGCCGACCATCCGGAGATCAAACGCTCGGCTTGGCGCGAATGTGAGCGTTGTTTGAAGACATGGGTCCGGCACTTGGGGCAGAAGGACCAGGCAGCGACCGATCTTCCGTGGGAAAGTGTCATCGCCCATCCGGAGTTGGTCAACCGGGTCATCTACCTGTTGCTCGATCCCGATTCGCGTACGGATTTCCGAGACTATCCTTATTACGAATTGAGTATCGATGATGTCGAACAGGTAGAGGACCTGCGCTTGGCAGCTGGCGGAGGTGGCGGTGACGTGTTGCTTGCCTCACGAATTCCCCATTCTTCGAAACCATCATCTGATTCATCGAAGGCAGAATAGAGGTAGATGAACGGATCCGCAATGCCACCTGTAAGGTTATGGTAGGCCGCGTCGAAATTGGACTTCGGCACATAGACGGCGATGTCGTTGACCCCGCTTCCGGGATTGAGCCCATAGTTGATGAGGATTTCGCTATCTCCATCGGGGCCGACATCGAGATTCCAAGCCAATTCACCAAGAGAGGCAACGTTGCTGGTGTTTTGACCACCAGTATTGGAAACATAGAACTGTAAATCCGTTAGGGCGAGAGTTTGATTCGCCGTGTTGTTGATCTCGTTGATGTCGAGGAAGAACGCGAAATGATCCACGCCTGACAACGATACCAGCTCAAGACTCGACCAGTTTAAATCGTCTGTGAAGGACGCCTTTTCATCAAAAGCGGGACTGGAAGAGGAGGTATTGTAGCCCTGCTCTGAGCCGGTGTTTTGAATGCGGAGGAACGAATTAAATAAATACCCCCGTGCCAGACGAGGAAATACTTGTTTGTCCCACGGTAGCGCCATTGACAGTCGTGTCAGGCGTGGCGGCCACTGTCAGATCGATCGTGACCGCATTGAGTGTTTGCACACAAGCGGCTGCCGCGAGCAGCACGCTCAATGATTTGATTGCGACTTTCATGATTCCATAAGCATGACATCCAGAGAAATGCGTTTCCTCCTATAGCCATAACCAATCAGCTCAGTGAAACTGCAAAGTCAATTAAAATAGCCACACTATCTAATTATTAATGAATTTATGATTGTTATGATGTGGTTTGCGGAATTGTTTCTTAAAGATGCAGCCGTTCACCGCTCATTTGGCGTTGGAGGCGGCGATAACGCGCGGGACCAAGGTGGTGGGCGCTTTCTATAGCGGAATGGATGACAGAGTTTTTCGAGCGATAGCCTTCGCTGCCGCGAAGGCCACTTCACCAATTCTTCCGCCTTCATTTGCCCCCCGCTTTATTGGTTACACCCGCGGATAACGGGCGAATCCAGAAGATTACTGCCTCTCTACGGAGATGAGGTCGCATTGGTTCACAAAGTTGATGTTAAATATAAAAATGATAACCACTAATAATAGTGGATTGATTTATTAGCAACGGATGGCATGATGGGTGATCATTTCTCAAGAATACCCGTCATCTTATGTCTAGATTCTCAATGCTGCGAAGGGTGAGCGTCGTGTGTGCGATCGCAATGCTCCCGCTTACGCCCATGGCTCGGGCTGGGGAGGTGCAGCTGGAGATCCTTCATCAGACTGAGGGCTTGGCAGATGGCGCGGGTGTTCCGGTGCGTATCAGCCGGCTGGATTACCTTCTTTCCAATATCGCGCTTCGCGCGGGCGATGGCACTTGGGAGGCTTCACGTGACTGGTTTGGCTATGTGAGTCACCGGCAGGGCCGCAGGCATGTCTCGCTCGGCAACATTCCCAACGCGTCCTTCGATCGCCTTCGCTTTCAATTGGGACTGGATTCCCAGGCGAATGGCTCTGATCCTAACAGTCACTCGGCTGAGCACGCGTTGAATCCGCAAGTGAACGGCCTGCATTGGGGATGGCAGGGCGGCTATATTTTTATGGCTTTGGAAGGGCATTACGGGTCTGCGGGCGATCGGGGCTATTCCTATCACCTCGCCGGAGATGGGAATGCCGTCACGGTAGAGATCCCCATCAAACTCGATGGCCAACGGCACCGGTCACTCACCATCGCGTTCGATGTGGCCAAGGCTTTAAATGGCATTCACTTCGCCAAGGATGGCGCTTCCACGCATTCCCGGGAGGGTGATCCCTTAGTGCCCAAGTTGCGATCAAACCTCGAGGGGGCGTTCCGCTTTGTTACTGCTAATGCTGATGCCTATCAAAAGCCCAAGACTGCGGTTAACCCGGTTCAGACTCAATCCGTGGGCACTCCTTTTCCATGGCGTATCACGAAGCGGTTTCCTCGAGTCACATTGCCTGAAGACAATGTGCCGACAGTTCAAGGCGTGGCTTTGGGACGAGCGTTGTTTCATGATCCAAGACTTTCGAAGACTAACAAAGTGTCTTGTGCGAGCTGTCATCATCGGGAGAGTGCGTTTGCTGACACAGGCAAACGATTCAGCACTGGCGTCGAGGATCAGTTAGGCAAACGAAACGCCATGCCGCTTTTCAATCTCCTTTGGGAGCCAAGTTTCTTCTGGGATGGCCGCGCCGCAACCCTGCGGGAGCAAGTGCTCCTGCCTATCCAAGACGCCCATGAAATGAACGAGACCTTGGATGGCGTGGTGCGTAAGTTAGAGTCCTCGAGCGATTATCAAGCGAGATTCGAGCAGGCGTTCGGCACTAAGGAAGTCAGCGAAGAGAAGCTGGCCTTAGCCCTTGAACAGTTCCTGATGACGTTGGTTAGTCAGGATTCCAAGTTCGACCGGGCTGCCCGTGGAGAAGCGAAGCTTACCAAGCAGGAGCAGCGAGGTTTGCAGCTCTTCGTCACCGAACACGATCCCAAACGCAATCTCTACGGTGCGGATTGTTTCCACTGTCACGGAGGCAACCTTTTCACGAGTCATCTCTTCACCAATAATGGTCTCGATTTAAAGCCGGCGGATCTGGGCCGGTTTCACGTAACAGGGAAAGACGCCGATCGCGGACACTTCAAGACACCCTCGCTACGAAACATCGCTCTAACAGCTCCCTACATGCACGATGGCCGGTTCCAATCCCTGGAGGATGTCGTCGAGCACTACAATTCTGGGGTCAAGCGATCGCCGACACTCGATCCTAACTTAGCCAAACACCCTGACGCGGGTCTCAATCTTTCAAAAGAAGACCGGCAAGCGTTAGTCGCCTTTCTTCATACCCTCACAGATGAAAATTTCGCAAGCACTACCCCTTCTCTGCCCTCACTGACTTACCAACCGTAATACTCTATGTTCAAACAACAGACATATCGTTTCATTGTCCTGCTAGCCTTGTCGTTGGCGGTTCCCCACCTTGCTTGGGCGGGAACCGATCACGAAAGCGATGACGCTTTCTGGGCAGACGCGGCCGCGTTGCTCCCGGGTTTCGATGGCCAGCCGCAGCCTCCCGGCCCTTCCAATCAGGATGGAAGTTGGGGGCCCATCCTTCCTTGGCCGCATGTCCCGGTATCTGCAGCATCCTTGCCTAACGGGAAGATCCTCACTTACTCGGGGCAGGAGCGCCGGCACTGGCCAGGCACGGCCACGAAAACGCAAACGGGCTTGTGGGATCCGGCGACGGGCACCTTTGAGAATCAAGAGTATCTCGATCACGAGATGTTCTGTGCCCACCTTGTCATGCGCACGGACGGCATCGTGCAAACCGTCGGCGGACGTTACACCGTGCGGGACAGCAGCATCTTTGATTTTCGTACGAATGTTTGGGGTCGCGTTGATGATATGACCGATCCCCGTTGGTACACCAGTTCTGTGGCGCTCCCTGACAAACAAGTCTTCACCGTGAGTGGCAATGGCGGCCGCAACACGGCCGAACGTTATGACCCCGTCTCGGACAACTGGACCATGCTCACCGGGATCGATTGGCAACCGGTGGCCGATGCCGAAGGCTTCGAATCGCATTGGTGGGCTTACCTCTGGGTAGCGCCTAACGGAAACATCTTTCACTTTGGCCCCACGGAGACCATGCACTGGGTCAATCCGCATGGGACGGGTAGCCGCACGTCGGTTGGTTTGAGTGTGCCGGGCAACCACTATCCTAAGCATGCGGGCGTGGCCATGTACGAGTCCGGCAAGATTCTCGTGGCGGGTGGCGCCTCCACCACCAGCGGCGGCTCAAGTAATCAATGTTATACCGTCGATCTCAACACCGATCCTCCCACAGTTGCTTTGACCAACTCCATGACCCATGCACGGCGTTTTTCCAACGCCACGGTCCTTCCGACCGGCGAGGTATTGATCGTGGGAGGCAACACCTCGGGACAGAAATTCAGCGACAATGGCACGGTGCTCACGCCGGAGATATGGAATCCGCAGACGCAACAGTGGCGTGAAGTCGCCGACATGGCGGTGCCGCGCAACTATCATTCCGTCGGCTTGCTAATGCCGGACGGCCGCGTGTTCTCAGGAGGAGGTGGTTACGCTTCCGGCAATCCGGATGCGGCTTTCACGCATGAAGACGTGGAGATTTACACGCCACCTGCCCTTTTCAATAGCTCGGGCCAACTCGCCACCCGTCCCGTGATCACAAGCGCGCCCGACAACGTGGCGGCAGGCTCGATCATTTCTGTGAGTGCGACGCCGAATCTCTCGCAGTTTGCCGCCGTCCGCATGATGGCGGTCACGCATGGCTGGTCCACGGATCAGAGGCGTATCAGTTTCCCGTTCTCGGAAACATCACCGGGCGAGTATCAGTTGGTCGCGCATCCCAACCCCAATGTGATGTTGCCAGGGTATTGGATGCTCTTTGCCATCGATGACCAAGGCGTTTATTCTGAATCGGCGATTATTCATGTCAAAGACACTGGCAATAATCCAGCAAGCGGTTTGTTAGGCGAGTATTTTGATAGTATCAACCTAACCAACAAGAAGTTCGAACGCATCGATCACGAAGTGAACTTCGACTGGGGTACGCGCAGCCCCGATCCTACCGAGCTGGGAACAGACACCTATTCCACGCGTTGGACGGGTTGGGTTGTGCCTAACTACACCGAGACCCACACGTTCTACACCAATTCCGATGATGGTGTAAGGCTTTGGGTGAATGGCCAGCAATTGATCGATAACTGGACGCTCCATGCGCCAACGGAAGATTCCGGTTCCATTGCACTCACGGCCGGTGAGCCCGTTCCGGTGACTTTGGAGTACTATGAAAACGCTGGCGGATCCGTGCTGCAACTTTCCTGGTCCAGTGCACGCACGCCCAAGCAGATCGTGCCGGAGGCGAACTTGCGCTATCAGAATCCCACCGGCCGGGCTGCGATCAGTGTTGATGACGTCTTTGAGTTTTTCATCGATGGGGAACTCGTAGGGGTGGGAACGGAGTGGAACAAGGCTTACCTAACAAATTTTCAGGCGGACGCTTCGAGCACTATCGCCATCCGCGCTTGCAATACGGGCGGTCCTCAGCATGCCCTGGGCCAGTTCATCATCAATGGTGAGCTCGTGGTGACTGATGCTTCTTGGAAAGTTTCCAATGTGGAAGTGCCAGGCTGGCAGTCGCCGAACTTTGACGATAGTGCGTGGGCCAATGCCACTGATTATGGCGGCATTCCCTCGAGTGTGACCGGCATGCCGGTAGATTCCGCGGCGCGCTCGATTTGGTCGTCTAACACGAGTGATGACCAGGTCTTTCTACGTTTCTCCGTGGGCAGCCTGCGCATTCTTCATCCAGGTGATCAAACCACGTTTTCTCAAGAATCCGTGTCCCTTGATCTGCAAAGTATCAATGAAGTGGGAAGCGTGACCTGGAGCGCCAGCGGCTTGCCTAACAGTCTCTCCATCAATCCAAACACGGGTCTCATCACGGGTGATCTAACAGACGCCGATATTGGAAGCCACACCGTCACGATCGATGCGGTGGACTCCGCGAGTGAAACAGATCAGATCCTCATTGAATGGACGGTGCTGGGGAGAAAGCTTGCTCAGGAAGATTTCGATGCCGGCGCCGGGCCACTCAACTATCGGGACGATGTGTTTCGCGGCACCAATGAGCCTAACTACGCATCGGGTAGCCACACGGCGAGTGGCGGATTCAATGGAAGTGGCGGCCTTCAAGTGCTTCTCGGCGGGATCGACGGTGCCGATATCACCGGCATGTCTGGTGGTTGGGAATTCGATCTCACTCTCACGGAACCACAAATCGTCGAAGTCGCGTTCCGCTATCAACTCAATCAGCCCGCACCTTATGACAGCGATGAAGAAAGTGAGGTGCTCTTTTCCGTCAACGGTACCTTGATCGGGCAGGGAGGCAATGACTATTTGGCGCAATTGATAGGAGGCTCGCCGGAGACCACGGGCTGGCAAAGTGTGGGACTGGATCTCGGTGAGCTTTCTGCCGGGACCCACACACTGGCCTTTGGCGGATTCAATAATAAGAAAACATCCGCTGACGAGATCACGGAGATCCTGTTTGATGACCTACTCATCACCTCACAAGCACCGCCCAATCAACCGCCTACGATCACGCCTATCGCGGACCAGTCGAATACGATCAATGAGGTGGTGACTTTACAAGTGAATGCGAGCGATCCTAACAATGATGACCTCGCCTATAGCGAGACCGGTCTGCCGGACGGCCTTTCCTTGGATTCCAGTACAGGGTCCATCACGGGTCAGTTGACGGCCGCCAACACGTTTAATGTGACGATCACTGTCGATGACGGCCGTGGCGGCACGGATTCGGATACCTTTCAGTGGCTCGTGGCCGAGGAGTTAGTGCTCAACCCCGTGGTGTCCGCACCTGAGCAGAGTGGGAGCAGTCTTTCATGGACGATTACCAGCACGGGCGGAAACAATCCCCGCTATAAATGGAACTTCGGTGATGGTACGCCGGAGACGGATTATTCTAGCAATCCCACGATGTCTCACACTTATGCCGGACCAGGCGTTTACGCGGTTACGGTTACGGGGACCGATGACAGCGGTGTCGAAACGTCGATCACCTTCACTCAGAATGTTCATGGTGCGCTCACGCCAAATCCGCCGAGCGTTTCCCAAAGCGTTGTCTACACGAATGGGCAGCTTTGGAATATCAATCCTGACAATGACACAGTGAGTGTCTTCGACACCGCGACAGACGCCAAGCTGGCGGAGATTGCCGTAGGGGCAAGCCCGCGTAGTCTGGCGGTGGCTCCCGACGGACGCCTTTGGGTCACGAACAAGCGTTCGGCTTCAATCAGCATTCTTGACGGTACCACCTTAACACTTGATCAGACGATCAACTTACCCCGCGCTTCGCAACCTTTCGGCATCGCCTTTTCTCCAGTCGGTGACGCGGCCTATGTGGTCCTTGAAGCGATGGGCCGTCTATTGAAACTTGATCCGATCAACGCCGCGACGACGGGTGCCGTCGATCTCGGTCCCAACCCGCGACATCTCTCCGTTAGTAGTGACGGCACGCGGGTGTATGTTTCACGATTCATTTCACCAGTGGTTCCGGGCGAAGGCACGGCGACGCCGGACGTGACGAACGGCGGCGGTGAAGTGCTAGCCATTGATGCGACATCAATGGCCGTTGCTCAGACGATCACCCTTCAACATAGTGATCAGCCGGATTCCGGTGGCGGCGGGCGCGGATTGCCTAACTACTTGGGGCCGGCTGTGATTTCTCCCGATGGCATCATGGCTTGGGTGCCTTCCAAGCAGGATAACATTCTACGCGGCATGCTGCGCGATGGCCGGGAGTTGACACATGAGAATACCGTTAGGGCGATCTCTTCTCACATTGATCTCACCACGGAAACGGAAATTTATTCGGCCCGGGTGGATCACGATGATGCGGCCGTTCCCTCGACCGGCTTGTTCGGCCCCAACGGTCTTTATCTCTTCGTGGCTCTGGAAGGAAGCCGAGAGATCGGAGTCATTGATGCCTACGGATCCACAGAGATCCTGCGTGTGGATACGGACTTTGCGCCGCAAGGACTGGCACTTTCCGCAGACGGTCACACACTCTATGCCCACAATTTCCTCAGCCGCAATGTGACGGTCTATGACATCACGGATCTCGTCGAACAAGGCATCCCGAACATGCCTCAGGTCGCCACCTATAATGCCGTGAACAACGAACTCTTGAGTCCGGATGTCTTGGTGGGTAAACAGCTTTTTTATGATGCGCGGGACAATCGTCTCTCACGTGAAGACTACATCAGCTGTGCGGCCTGTCACAACGATGGTGGGCAAGATGGCCGCGTCTGGGACATGACCGGCTTTGGCGAGGGCCTAAGAAATACGATCACTCTGCGAGGCCGCGGGGGCATGGCCCATGGACCGTTGCACTGGACGGGCAACTTTGATGAGGTCCAAGACTTTGAGAACCAGATTCGTAATCTAGCGTTAGGCGACGGACTGATCGCCAATGCCAATCCGCACCCGCCTCTTGGATTGCCTAACAGTGGCCGCAGCGCGGACCTCGATGCCTTGGCGGCTTATGTTGCTTCGCTAGATGCTGTAGACGATTCGCCAAACCGTGAGAGTGACGGCACCCTAACGAGTGAGGCTCTAGCCGGTGTCGACGTCTTCCGGGCACAGGACTGCGCTCAATGCCATTCCGGTACGCCCTTTACCGATAGCGCTTTGGATAATTTCCACGATATCGGAACGCTTAAGCCAAGCAGTGGCGAGCGCCTCGGCGCACCGCTTACTGGCATTGACACCCCAACGCTGCGTGGCATTTGGGCGGATGCCCCTTATTTGCATGACGGTTCGGCCGCAACGTTGGCAGACGCCGTTGCCGCTCACAACGGTGTGAATCTTACAACCACCGAGTTGGATCAACTGGTCGCCTATTTGGAGCAGATCGATGAGAGCGAGGTCTCGGCTCCCGGAAATGGTCCGCCCGTGCTCACCAGTCCCGGTGATCGATCCGACGATGAAGATGTCAGTGTCTCGCTTCAGATCGTCACCTCTGATCCCGATAACGATCCACTGGATTTTAGTGCCAGTGGTTTGCCCACAGGTCTCACAATCGATCAGAACACAGGCTTGATCACGGGCACCCCTACCACGCCGAACGTTTATAATGTCACGGTCACCGCAGATGACGGCTTCGGCGGTAATGACTCAATCAGTTTCAATTGGACGATCAATTCCGTGATTGTTCCCGAGGTTGATGAGGTGAACTTTGTCAATGCCCCGGCCAATGTGATTCGAGGAGAAACCGCTAGTGTTACCGTAGATTACAGCTCGACGGTGGACGCGGAGCTTTGGCTGTGGATGCAGGATTCCCAGAACTCTTGGAACACTGTGGCTGTGGCCAATATTAACGTGACACCTAGCGTGAGCACGCATGTGTTCGATGTCTCGGTGGACAACGATGCCCGCATCGGAGAGGGCTATCTCTGGGTGCTGCGACTCATGCCTCCCGGCTGGACAGGTGCGGGTGACGCTCTCGATGCGGACTACGAAGCGGCGACCGTGGAGGCTGGCGGCGGCGGTACAGCGACGGTGGATCAGTTAGGTTCGATGAATCTGCCCACGACCGTGCTGAGCCCGGACACCATCACCCTCGACGTGAACTATGAGGCGACCGACACGCGGGAACTCTGGGTTTGGCTGCACGATTCGCAGAACAATTGGTTCACCATTGGCACGGCAAACACCACGGTGAATGCGGGAATCGGCACGCACTCCTTTACCATTCCGATTCTAGCAAACGTGCGTTTAGGTGAAGGTTATCTTTGGGCTGTGCGCCTGCTTCCCGTAGGTTGGTCCACGGCGGCCGATGCTCTGGATGCGAATTATCAATCTGCGATGGTCGAATTGAACTCGGGCGGCAGTGCCACGCAGGATGTGGTCGGAGACGTGATCGCTCCAAGCACGGTGGAGCCTACGGAGACCGTTGTCGTCTCCGTAGCCTACGAAGCGACGGCGGTACGTGATCTCGCGGTGTGGGTGCAGGATTCCACTGATGGCTGGCGAACGGTCGGCCAAGGCATTGTGCAAGTAGGGCCTGGGTTTGGCACGCAGGTGTTTAACATTGGCATCGTGGGCGATGCTAGGATCGGCGACGGTTATTTGTGGGTCGTTCGCCTCTTGCCGCAAGGTTGGACGAGCGCAGCCGATGAGTTGGATGCCTACTATCAAGAGGTCGAGGTGGTGGCACCTAACACTTCCTTGGTAAACTACGCGGCCTTTCCTGCCGCAAGCGCCACGCAATCGAGTAACTTCAACACCAGTTCGCAAGCGCGCGTGGCTCGCGATGGCAATTCGGACGGTGCTTGGTTTAATGGTAGTGTCACGCACACTGAGCTCGATACCAATGCGTGGTGGGAACTGGATCTGGGCAGTGTCAAGACGGTTGATTACACGCTCCTGTGGAATCGCACGGACTGCTGCGGTGACCGGCTCACGCCCTACTACGTCTTGGTGAGTGATCAGCCGTTCACTTCAACGGATTTGACGACGACTCTCAATCAACCGGGAGTCGATAGCTATTATCACACGGCGACGCCACTTCCCACCCAGCGTATCGATATCAATCGGGACATTCGTTACCTGCGCGTGCAACTCGCAGGCAGCGATTACCTGAGTCTAGCAGAGGTCGAGGTTTACGGACCAAACGAGGGACCGGTGTCTGGCGTCGGCTACACCTATTATGAAGGTGTGTGGTCGCAGTTGCCGGACTTTGATAGTCTCAATCCGGTTGAGACCGGCACCTTAACCAACATCGATCTCGCGGCGCGCAACACAGATGACTTCTTCGCGTTTCGTTATCGTGCTTGTCTGAACATTCCTACGGACGGCACCTACACGCTCTACACCTCCTCCGACGAAGGTAGCCGTCTTTTGATCAATGGCAGTGTGGTTGTTGATAATGATGGCGCGCACACGGAGCAGGAAGCTTCCGGCTCCATTGCGCTCACAGCGGGTATGCATCCCATGGAGGTGCAGTACTTCGAACGCGATGGCGCCGAGGCGTTGACGGTGAGTTGGCAGGGACCGGGTATTGCCAAGCAACCTATCCCTAATGGTTCGCTCACCATCAATGAGACCGGCGGTGCCCCGGGCTTCCACTACACCGGCCGCCAGGTGCTTCCAGATGACAACGCGGACGGTGACCTCTTCGATGTATCGCTGGAAGCCGCCCTCGGTTACAGCCCGCAAGATGCCTGGATGCAGCCCTTTGGCTTGCGTATCGAGCAGGACGGTGACGACGGCCTGCGCGTTTGGTATGACCGCCCGGCGCGGTTGTCCGACGTCGCCTACAGCCTCGAAGGCAGCATTGATCAGGTCAATTGGTCGACGATCAATGGGCCCAATGTTGAGATGCTCAATGCCTCCTGGGAACGTGTGAGTTATGAAGAGGTACAATCAGCGTTGCCGCTCACCGTGGATCGAGGCTTTGTTAGACTTAAAGTCGTGCGGCATCGCTACGATCATGTGAGTTACACACCGGTTTGCGGCTGGATCCGCACGAGTCTGATTCCCGGCTACCAGACACACGGCGTGAGCCTCAACCAGCTACCGGTTTACGGAAGCCGTGTCGCGGAAAGGCTTGATCAAAGACTCATTTCTCAGATCGGTGGATTAGATTATGCGTTAGGAACGTTGGCCAATAAGCACTGTTATGTGGAATTTGTCGATGGGCCGTTGGAGGGGCACCGGATCGATGTGGACAAGGAGGCAAGTAGCGATCAAGTCCTCGCTTTCAACTGGCAAGCGCCTCACAACACGCTTGAGGCATTCTCTGATGACGTCGATTTGATGAATGCGCACTTCATCATTCGAAGTCATTGGACCTTGGACGAGGTCTATCAGAAATCACTGTTCCAAGGCGATACCGATCCCAGCCGCGCCGATCAAGTGCAGTTTTATAATGGTTCCGGATATGAAGGGTATTTCCTCTTGGACGCGCCAGGTTGGCATCAATGGACTCGCGCCGGAGACATCGCGCTCGCGGATCAAGGTGAAACGATCGTTCCGCCTGGGGTCGGTTGTTTTGTCAGGAGGCCGGATGGCTCGGCGCCTGCGGATGTCCTAGTTATCGGCCATGCCCGCATCTCCGCCTTTGTCCAGCCCTTGCGCCAAGGCTATAACTTGATTTCTAACAGCGTGCCAATCGATCTCACGCCATTGCAACGCGGCTTGGATTTCGGCAACGGATTCCTCGGCGCCACGGACCCCATTCGAGCCGATCAGATCCAGCGTTGGCTTGGCGATAGTGATATTCTGGGTTCCGGTTACGCCGGTTACTTCTTGTTGGACGGAGGCGAAGGTTCCGGATTCCGTTATTGGACCGGTACCGATGATCCGCACCTAACCAATGAGAATCATCAGGCGCTTTTTCCAGCGGATCGCGCAGTCTTTCTCAGACTCAGCGATGAAGGTCATCCGGAGTACCGCATTCCGGCGCCGTAAGGGGCGTCTGACGTTTGTCCTCAATCGTCCGGGTGTGATAAGATTCTCACCCGGACGGCTTTCGTTCCCCTAACGATGAAGCGGATTTATGGGAATAAGGGGTGACGGCCGGTAATAAACGTTTTCATCAATGTTTGATACCAAGGTCTTGCAAGGCTTTGTCAGCGCATCGACATAGAGGTAAGGCAAGACGTGAATATGTGCGTGTTTCACGAAAGCAGGCTGCAGACACACTTTGTAGCCTTCCGGAACAACGCAAATGCTGGGTTGAGGCAGGTAGTTGCGAATGTAGATCCCGTTGCCATGATCAATCCGTTCCGGAGCCATACAACGATAAAGAAAGGGGCCGTAGCGATAGGCTTCAACGAGCGCGAGCACGTGCTTGCCACGCACTTTAGTTAGGCGGTAACGACCCTCATAGACCGGATCGCCATTGGCGGCGCGCCAGATGATGGTGTGTTCTTTGACGGATTTGGCAGGGTAGCCGGCGGGGGTTTCTGGCATCGTGGCCACAAACATCACAGCAAGAATAGCACTGAAGAGTCTCATAAAAGACTTTTCTCGCAGTAACGAGTAAACCACAAGGCTAATGATCATCGAAGATCATCCAGCGCCCTAGCAAAGATACGTTTAGCGGAAGCGAGATTTCAAGGATAGTTGATGTTCGGTAGCTGGATAGACTCCCCAAGGAGTGGCGCTTTTTCAAGCGCCCCGTTTCTTTTCCGGCGGTTGCAAACCGCCGTTCCTTGGGAGTAACGCTAGTAGTAATAGACGAACACCGAATCCCCCGGACGCAGGCGCGGATCGGTGTTTGAACGTAAAGTTAGTTCTCGCAAATCGTAAAGATTGACCTGACCGCTACTCAGCCACATAAGCTGATAGCGCCTCACCGTTCGGCGCTGGAGGCCGCCGGCCACGACCGAGTCTAGCAAAGTGATGCCCTTCCGCCAGGGAACTTCCACCTGCCGCGGCTCGCTGCCCAGGCTGTGGCTGATCGCCCGCTGCCCCCAATACAGTTTGATTGGTTCGGCCGCGATCTCTTCGCCACTTAACTCAGAAAGATCCGTGTCGTCGTCATGCTTGATCAATTGAAAAGGATGAGCAGGAGGACGGTCGCGGGTCATAGCGTAGGCGACCGCCAACGTCACGGCGATTCCTAACAAGAAGAGCGTTCGGCGTGGCATGGCGTGCAACAAATCCCGGAACCGGCTGGAAGCAACTAACGGCGGCGCTGGGGCGACCCGCGAACGTTCCATTTGGGATCCGGCACGTGCGCTTCGTTCATAAACTGCTCCGCTTTGGCCACGATCTCTGGATGTTGCCCGGCTATATCATTCTCTTCGCCCAGGTCCTGAGATAAATCGTAAAGTGCCACCTCGCCGTCGAACATCGGTTGGCGGATCGCTTTCCAATTCCCCATGCGCACGGCTTGACGGCTGCCTTGTTCGTAGAATTCCCAATAGAGATAATCGTGCTGCTTCTGGTTCTCGGGATGCCCTAACAACGTAGGCAGAAAACTGTGAGACTGAATGTTAGGCGGCGCCGCTTGGCCGGTGAGTTCACACACCGTCGCCATCATATCGCCAAAGTAGCCGATGTGATTGGAGACGGTTCCGGGGGCGATCCTGCCAGGCCAGCGAGCAATGGTGGGCACACGGATGCCGCCTTCAAATAAGGCACGTTTCAGTCCTTGCAACGGTCCGTTGGCATCGAAGAAATCCGGCCGGTTGTTCCCTTCACGATGCGGCCCATTGTCGGAGGTGAAAATGACGAGCGTCTTTTCATCGATGCCAGACTCTTTCAATTTGGCCATGAGTTGTCCGATGTCGCGATCCATTCGCGTGATCATGGCTGCTTGTCCTTTGTCCGGCCGAGGCCAATCTTTGCTGGCATAAATGCCATAGTCTGGAACATCCTGGCCATCACCGGTCCCGCGGGTGCCTTCGTTGTTAGCGTGGGGAATGGTGTAAGAGAGGTAGAGAAAGAATGGTTTCTGGTGATTCTCGCCTAACCACTTCATGGCCTCGGCATGAATGAGATCGTGCGTGTAATCAATGCGCTCCATAGCCCAGCCTTCCCCACGCTCCGGATTCTCCCATTGCGGCACGTTTCTAAGCGGCACGCGTTCCTTATTCTTCATCAGAAAAGTCGGGTAAAAGTTGTGGGCATGGTGCTGATTGAGGTAACCGTAAAAGTGATCGAAGCCCTGGTGGTTGGGGTGGCCTGGGGAACCCACTTCGCCCAGGCCCCATTTCCCGAATTGCCCCGTGGCATAGCCCGCTTGCTTGAAGATCTCCGCAATCGTGATGTCTTCATCACGCAAGGCTTGGTGTTCAATATTCGCGGCACTAGCATTGCCGCGCACCCAACAGCGGCCGGTGTGTTGGCCCGTCATCAAGACACACCGCGAGGGCGCACACACGGTGCAACCGGCATAGAAATCGGTGAGTTTCATGCCTTCCGCCGCCAATTGATCGAGGTGCGGAGTCTTGATCTTCTGCTGCCCGAAACATCCCAGGTCCCCATAGCCCAAATCATCGGCCATGATAAAGATGACATTGGGTTTTAGCGATGTCTCTTCGGCAACCGCCATGAATGCGGTTGCGCAGTAAGCTAGAAAAAAGATAGCAATTCTCATAGATGGTTAGGGTTGGGTATCGATGGCATCACCGACGTAATGGATTCTCAAATCATTGGTTAGTCCCGGTCTTCCGAACGGCTGGCCTAGGACCAAGACGATGCCGTCACCCGAGGAGGCCCATTTTTTTTCTAACAAAAGCGCATCCACATCGCGAATAAAGGCCGCGGTTTCGGAAGGAAGCTCTTTGTATACCGGCCAGATGCCGAACATGATGGACATACGGCGCAGCGCCGCACGGTTGGCACTAAACGCCACGACTGGTAGAGGCAATCGGAGCTGGGAAAGATAACTGGCACCACCTCCAAAGGACGACCACACCGCCACTAACGGAGATTCCAAATCTTGAAGAATCGCCCCCACGCCGCGCGCCAAGGCAGCTGTGCGGTACTTGGACGCGCGTGGTTTGGCCGGCGGCGCCCAGGTTTTCTGATCGCCGTGACGATGTAGGTGGGTGTGCAAGCCCACGCGTCGAAGCGTCTTCACGGCTTCTACCGGATACTTTCCGACCGCCGTTTCTCCTGACAACATCACCGCGTCGGCGCCATCGAGAATGGCATTGGCGACGTCACTCACTTCCGCGCGTGTCGCTGTTGGCGAATCAATCATGCTTTGAAGCATCTGGGTGGCGACGATGACCGGCTTACCTTGGTTGTTACACTCGCGAATGATCTGTTTCTGGATCACTGGCACTTGTGCCAGATCCATCTCCACGCCAAGATCACCGCGCGCTACCATGACGACGTCCGTCTCCTGCACGATCTCTTCCAAGGCGTCGATTGCTTGTGGTTTCTCAATCTTAGAGATCACGGGGATAAACGCTCTCGCGCCATAGTGGGCAAAGCTCGAGACGGGACCGAGTCGAGGACTAGCAGAACGCTCAGGACGGGCGCCCAGCTCGCGGAGATGATCCTTGATCAGACGCACATCCTCGGCCGTGCGAACAAAGCTCAGCGAAACGAAATCGAACTCGCGATCCACCACGAACCGGAGACATTCCAAATCGTAGTCCGTTAGGGCTGGCAACGAGAGATCGGTGTCCGGCAAATTCATGCCCTTTGAAGAAGTGAGGGACCCGCCAGTCTCCACTTCTGCCACCAGCACGCCGGCCTCGCCAAAGCCCTCCTGACGAAGCGCGCGGGCTCTGACATTGCCATCGTCCAACAGGATTGCCTCGCCCGGTTTCACTTCGCCGAGGATTTCGGGGCAAGTTGTCGAGAACGTTTTATCATCGGTGACCACAGGCTCTTTGACAAACCTGAGTTCCTCTCCTGGGGCAACCTCTACGCCGCCGTCCACCACCTGCCCGATGCGCACCTTGGGTCCTGACAAATCGCCCATCACGCCGACATGGCGATCCAAACTTGAGGCGACATTGCGCACCAGCTCGATCATTTCCCCAAACGACTGAAAGGTGCCGTGTGAGAAGTTGATCCGGAAAACACTGACACCTGTGCGAATCAATTCCGCGACGGTTTCGGGATTGGCCGAGGCGGGGCCGAGGGTGGCCACGATCTTGGTTAGGCTTTGTCTATTGGCTGGGATTTGCATCAAGAGGGCAATCCTTCTTCGACTCGAGCGCCGGCGCAAGGACGCGTTGTAAAAACCTCCAAATCATTGCCGGTGTGAAGTTTGTAGCGTTTTTGATAGACTTCTGCAAGATGCTCTGCTTGGGCAGTGGCGACGAGACTTACGACGCTTCCGCCAAAGCCGCCGCCCGTCATGCGGGCGCCATAGACGCCTCGGTCTTGTCCTAAGTCAGACGCCATTTCCACGACGAGGTCCAATTCCGCGCAGCTGACTTCAAAGTCGTCCCGCAAAGACGCGTGACTGGCCGCCATGAGGTCACCGAGTTCACCCCACGCCCTTTCCCCAATGGCATCCACCGCTTGTTGAGTGCGCTTGATCTCGGTGACCACGTGGCGGGCGCGCCGGAAATGCAATTCATCTAACAAACCACTGGCTGCAGCCAATTGGTCCTCCGTGACGAATCGCCAGCTCGGTTGGCCTAACTGATGCAGCGCGTGGTCGCATTGGGCCTTGCGCTTGGCATATTCGCCCGATGCCAGAGAGTGGGAAACGTTCGTATTGGAAATGAGGAGCGTCATTGCCGGATCCTGGAAGGCGATGGGCTGGATATCGATGGAGCGGCAATCAATGAGGAGAAAGTGATCTCTCTCACCTAACACCGAGGCGAATTGATCCATGATTCCGCAGGGGACCCCGGCGAATTCGTGCTCCGCTCGTTGGCAAAGGAGTGCCTTCTGCCGCCGAGGCAACGCCGCTCCTGTCACTTGCTCCAAGAGGGTGGCGAAAGCCACTTCCAAAGCGGCGCTGCTGCTCAATCCGCTTCCCACAGGAACGGTGCTCTCGATGGAGACACGCATCCCCGGGACTTTGATCCCGACTCGCGCAAAGCCGGCCAACACGCCTAACAAATATTTTACCCAAGGCCATTCCGTGTCTTCAGCGTTAGGCAAGTCTGATAGAGAAAGCGTTGTTTCCTGATCATAACTTTCCGAACGCAGACGGATCTCAGCGGTCTCAAGCGGCGCGGCTAACATCGTCACTTCCCGATTGATAGCCGCTGGTAAAACAAAGCCATCATTGTAATCAATGTGCTCGCCGATCAGATTCACGCGCCCGGGCGCTGCCGCGGCCCAGACGGGCGCTTGGCCATGGGCTTGCGCAAAGCGTTGGGCGTAGGCTGATAGAGGAGGAGGGGAGTCGTCGCTCTGAGACACAGCCCGATTCCAAGCGATTGCGTGCCGCTCTGTCGATGAGGAATCATTGGATTTCTAATAGTCGCGCTCTAATGTGGGCGAGTCTTGACCGGACGCACCCAATCGGAAGAACGAATTGATGAGCATAGCACAGTCGAAACGGCGATGGTTCTCGCTTTGCTACTTTTTCATCTCTGGTTGGATTTTATCGGAGAATAGTGTGATGAGAGGGGAGCAAGAAGAAGCCTGCACTATCCACAACGTTAAGGTTGTCGGTCAATTCGTTCGAACCGGAAGCGAACCTATCAATGAATCTGATTTCGCTAGGCTACGGGCACTCGGAGTGAAACTAGTTGTTAGTGTCGATGGAGTCGTGCCCAAGATCGAAGTGGCGAAACGGCACGGGATGCGCTACGTGCATATTCCTTTAAAGTATGGCGGGATCGAACCGGAAGCACGCTTGCAACTGGCGGCCGTGTGCATGATGCGAGAAAATGTTTATATTCATTGTCATCACGGCCTGCACCGTGGGCCTGCTGCTGCCGCTGCGGGATTGATCGGCGCCGGGATATTGGATGTCGAGGCGGCTCTGACCACGATGGAAGAAGCCGGAACGAGCCAAGATTACGCAGGACTCTGGCGAGATGTTAGGTCTTGCCGTCCCGTGGACGCGAGCCAGGAGATGCCGGATCTTCCTGAGAAAGTGGAATCTGAAGGGAGCGCCCAATCCATGGCAAATTTGGATCGGACGTTCAAACGCTTGAGGAAATCCGTTTCACAGCATCACGATACCGGAAAGCACTTCGAACTCGCAGTCTTAGTGAGAGAAGAATTCGCGGAGTACCGGCGAACCTTAGACGAAGATGCACCCGAGGACTTGCTAATTCAAACCATCAAGTTTCAAAAACTATCTGACCAATTCTGCGACTCGCTGCGATCGCCATCTCCTGACAAAGATGTGGTGGAACGGATGCTTGTCTCGCTGAAAAAATCCTGCGTGGCTTGTCATCGTCGCCATCGAGACTAACACGATGTCGATGGGAATGCCGGCTTCGCTCAAATCAATGCTAACAATTCTTGAGGCGAGGCGATCAGATGTTGGGCGCCGGCTTCCTTCAATTCTTTCTCTGGACGGAATCCCCACGAAACCCCCACAGACGTCATCCCGGCGTTCACACCCGTTCGCATATCGATATCACTATCGCCAACGAAGAGACAGCGGGCCGGTTCGACGTCAAGCTGGTTGGCCACGTGCAACGCACCTTCAGGTGCCGGTTTGCGAGGAAAGGTCTTGCTCTGGCCCAACACCGCCGCCCAGGGCCAGGATGGAAACAGCTGCGTCACGCATTGTTGTGTGAAGAGATCGGGTTTATTGGAAACCACGGCCATGGGAATCCCGCGCTTGACCAAAGCGTCTAACAGTTCGCGAATGCCCGGAAACGGCTTGGAAAGGTGCCAACGAGCTTCATAACTTTTGCGATAGCGTTGGAGATACGTCTCGATGGACGCTTCATCTTGACGCTCTCCCGGTAGGGCCCGCGAGACTAACAAACGCACGCCTTCGCCAATGAAATAACGGTAGTCATCAACGGGGTGAGCGGGTAACCCATCCTCCCGGAGGACGGCGTTCATGGATTCCGCGAGATCCCCCAACGAATCAAGCAGGGTGCCGTCCAAATCAAAGAGAACCGCGCGTTTGTCAGAATTCATGCTCGCCATAGGAAGGGATAACGGCGGAAATGCAATCTCGATTCCTGGCCTTCCGCTTTCCAGCTATGTCCCCATCTGAAGACTTTCAACACCTCGTCCTCGCCGCTGCGCGAGAACTCTTTCCTGATTCCAGCTTTGTACCGCATCCGGATTCGGAAGAATCAATCATGGCCGGTGAGCATCAAGTCGGTTTGCAGAACCTGCGGGCGAAGTTTGAACTAACAGAAAAGTCTATGGAGGATTTGAAGAATCTTCTCAAACAACACCTTGGGCCCATTCTTGCTACCGACCTTCCTGATCTTGCCGAACTGTCCTTGGAAGAGGTTCGTGTGCGTGTGCAACCGCAGATCATGCCTGATGACTACACCGCTTCCGCGCCCGTTCCCATTGTTTCCTTTCCCATGAGTTCTCAGATGAACGTCGGCATCGTCGCGGACTTCCCTCAAACCTATATGTATGTGAGGGAACAAGATTTGCAACGATGGGAGATTACGAAAGAGGCGCTCTATGAGATGGCACTGGCCAATCTGGAGGTCACTTGTCAGAACTTGCAGATGAACTTGTTGGGTAAAGATCCCAATGTCATGATCGCCATTCAAACAGGTGACGGCTACGATGCCGCGCGAATTCTTGTGCCTTCCCTGCAGAAGTTTCTGGCCTCGCATTTAGGTGAAACGTTTCGCTTCGCCGTGCCCAACCGCGATTTCCTCATTTGTTGGCGTCTCGATTGCGAGCACGACTTTCATGAAAATATTTCTGCGACCATCGCCAAGGATCATTTAGAAAGACCGTATCCCCTGTCTTCCTCAGTGTTTGTTAGGAACTCCGAAGGCAACATTCAAGAACAACGCCAGGATCGTTAAGAGGGGGGCTAAGAGTGGTGGGCACTTCGCGTAGCGGAACTCGTGAGAGTTCCGAGCGGGGCAAGATTGTGGCGGAACTCGTGAGAGTTCCGAGCGAGGCAAGATTGTAGCAGAACTCGTGAGAGTTCCGAGCGAGGCAAGATTGTAGCGGAACTCGTGAGAGATCCGAGCGGGGCAAGATTGTAGCGGATCTTCCAGTTGGTGAAGCAAGTTTCAGACTCCTATACTAGCATATCGGACCTTCTAGCATCTCTATTTGTAGGCAGAAAAGACTGCAATTATTTGCTTTTATTTCTTGTTAATTAGAGTTTATTGCCTTTATCTGTAGGCATGTTTATCGCCAGAGTTCGATCGAAAGGCAAGAACGGCAAATCTTATGAATCCGTCCTTCTTCGCGAGTCTTTCCGGGTCGGCTCCAAAGTTTCCTCTCGCACTCTCGCTGTCCTCACAAAGCTCCCCAAGTGGCTGATCAGCACCATCGAGTCTGCTATCAATCATCGCAACGATGACTCTTCCCCTCCTTCTCAAACCTCTCCTGCTGATTCCATCGCTGCACTCAATCAGGTCCCCAATTCTCCGGTCATCGTCGAACAAGCTGAGAGCTTCGGCGCTCTTTGGTTAGTCAAATCGCTGGCTGACAAACTCGGCATCTCCAAGGCATTAGCACCTGACAATTGCCCCAAATCTGACCGGCTCGACTGCGATCACGACTTCTCTCAAATTGCCCTCTGGCGCGTTTGTGCGCGTGTTCTCAACCCAGGCATTTCTCTGCTCGGCACCACCAGACTAGTCGCCCAAAGCGCCGCTCTTCGTCTATTCTCCTGGCAACAATCCTGGTGCGAAGATGACCTTTATGAGCGCCACGGCGCCTGGTTAGACCATCGTCAGAGTCACATCGAAAAGAACCTTTGGCGCAAGAACCACCCACGGGCAAAGTCACCCTCGCAAACACCACAAAAGCCCAGTGAAGACCTCTTTCTCTATGATGTGACGAGCAGTTACTTTGAAGGCACTACCAATGAACTGAGCGCGTTCGGCTACAACCGCGATGGCAAGAAAGGCAAGATGCAAGTTGTCATGGGACTGCTCACTGACGGCACAGGAGATCCTTGCGCGATCAAAGTCTACTCCGGTGAAACACGCGATTTCGCCACATTCGGGGACGCGCTGAACCAGGCCAAACAAGATTTCGGATGTCGCCATGTGGTGATGGTAGGAGATCGCGGAATGATCAAGTCCGAACAAATCAAAGCAGTCAAAGACCAGGGAGGCCATTACATATCCTCCCTAACCAAGCCCCAGATCCAACGACTGGTGCGCGAAGACATCCTTACGATGGAACTCTTTGACGAGGATCTCGCCGAAGTGACGGACAAGACAACGGAGGAACGCTATGTCCTGCGGCGCAATCCGGTGAGACAGAAAGAAATACGGACGAGCCGTGGCGAGCGTCAAGCAGCCTTAGAGAAAGATGTGAAGAAAGCAGAAACCTATCTGGCCGAGCATCCTCGAGCCAAAGTAGAGGTGCAGACGAGAAAGCTAGAAGCCAGGAAAGCAAAGCTGAAATTAGGGAAATGGTTAGCGATCAAAGTAGAAGGAAGAGCCATCAACGTGGTCATTGATCAGGACGTCCTCAACGAAGAAGAAAAGCTCGACGGGTGTTACGCACTGAGAACGAACTTGAGTCGGGCCGACTGTGGAGCGGAGAAAGTGCATGATCGCTACAAGGCGCTAGCCGAAGTAGAAGCGGACTTTCGGACAATGAAGACGGGGCATTTAGAAGTGCGGCCCTTCTTTGTGGTCAAAGAAGAGAACACACGAGCCCATGCTCTAAGCGCAATGTTAGCGTTGAAAATTCGCCGCCACCTAGCAGAAGCATGGAAAGGAGAGAACCTAACAGTGGAAGAAGGACTGCGCCAACTGGAGAGCTTACCGATCCTCCGAATCGAAGATAACCGAGGGAAGAAGCATGAGATCCTGCCCAAGCCAAATGCCCTTCAAGCGAGACTGCTAGCATCAGCCGGAGTGGCCATCCCCAAAGAGGTGCCGACACCACAGGCAGCACCTGTAGTCACGCGCAGACAACTATCAGATGAGCTCAGATCTTCATAAGGCATTTTGAATGAGCGCCTTATGCAATATTTGGGTTGCGCCATAGCTTGGAAGACCCGTTTTAGCGGAACTCGTGAGAGATCCGAGCGAGGCAAGATTGTAGCGGAACTCGTGAGAGTTCCGAACGGGGCAAGATTGTCGCAGAACTCGTGAGAGTTCCGAGCAGGTAAGATTGTAGCGGAACTTGTGAGAGTTCCGAGCGAGGCGCAAGATTGTCGCAGAACTCGTGAGAGATCCGAGCGAGGCGCAAGATTGTAGCGGAACTCGTGAGAGTTCCGAGTTTGGTGACTCGATCAGCGCCTTTCATCAAAGTAATGGCCGCCGGTTTGCTGCCAGAGTTCATACACTTCCAGTTCCTTGGCATCGACCGGTTCCGTTTCGATAAGGAGAGGACTCCACGCGGCAAAGGTTGCGTAGGTGACGGCGAGATGTTCCCATGATGAGTGAAGCGAAGGCGTGACGACGTCGGTGGGGCGGTCTGTTAGTGATTGGCTATCGAGCCGGGCGTGGATGCCCCCTTTCTCTAGCAGCAGAATCTTCAAAAGGTGACAGCCTCCGTCAGGCAACCGCACGCTGTAAATGCCGCCTACTTCCGGTGCGCCGTGTGTTCTAACGACATCGCGAAACTTGCCAAAGGGATCCGGAGCCAAGTGGAGGGCCATCGTTTCATCATGCGGATTCAAGACAAGCCCTAACACACCGTTCACCGCCTGGCAGATCTGTGCCACGTCGACTTGCTCAGGCACGCGTTGCCGGGAAAAAGCCTGGCGTCCGGCGTCCGCAGCAGATTCGGACGTGAAACCGGCGAGAAAAGGCTCGGATGAAGCGTTTTCTAAAATGAGAGGATGATTCCAATCGCCCGCTTTATTGACTAACAAATAAAGGCTGGCATTCTCGAGCGCCGCTAACAGTGAGGTCATGGCGCCGGGAGCGCGGAGATGAACGAGTGCTAGGGCGAGTTCCAATTGAGGGGCGTCGCCTCGTGCCGCGCGGACCAGGAGCTGCCTGATCGCGGTTTGATTGCCCGCCGGGTGCGTTTTTAGCAGCTGTGTGAGTTCTTCCGCTTTCATTCACGGATGAAACGGAGGCACTTCGGCGCGCCGTTCACCGGAGAGCATTTCTCTGGCGAAGCTGGTGACGCGTTCGACGATTCGTTGATAAAAGGCCTCTCCTTTGGCGGCTGTCGCCATGGCCGGGGTGGGGTCTGGCTGATCCGTCCACATGTCTTGACGCACGTTCTCAGGAAAAGCGTGAAGGGCGAAAGAAGTCTCAAATTCCTGTGCGTGGCCGGGCAGGTCTTGCGGCAATCGCGTGCCACTCTCTAGCAGATCCTCAGCATCGTCTTGATTCAGCACATCCCAGTAGGGAAGAAAGTGAAGATTGATTTGAAACTTGCGCAGAAACTGGTCCCACACCGTTTGGCAGGCGTCCACATTGCCGCCGTGCCCATTGAGAACCAGGATGTTTTGAAATCCGGCACGAACTAACGAATCGATTAAGTCGGAGAGCACACTGAGGAAAGTGCCAGGCTGCAAATTGAGTGTGCCGGGATGTTTCATGTGGTGCTCACTGATGCCGGCCATCAAGCCTTCGGCGACCACTGCTCGCGGCGCCAGGGCCTCGGCCACGGCGCTAGCGATGAGGCGAGTGCTTCGCCAATCGTGTTCCATGGCCAGGTGTTCCAAATGTTGTTCCACCGCCGCGAGGGGCAGGATGGCGAGTTGGAGTTCGCCATCTCTCACACGTTCGCGAAACTCCCGGCGTGTGAGTTTGCCTAACCAGATCTCAGCCGTTGCCATGACCTCGTGCTAGCGGCACTCGAGGTCACTGCCAAGGTGAAAGCGCCTCTTGATGCGCTAACGCCGCGACCGGAAGCGCGAAAAGAATCCGCGGCGTGGCGGCGCCGAAGCCCGATAGCGCGCGGTGGGTTGGCGATAGCTCGGGGCCGCGGTGATATGAAGGGTTTGGGGACGGGCCTGATGGTGGAATAAGTGGGGAATGCGATGGTTCGTCTGGCGGTGATAACGAACCATGGTAGGCGATGGGGCGGCGTAGCCAGGCGCCCGGCGTTGGTTTGACACGAGCAGGGAAGGCGAGGGACTTGGCGCGGGAAGCAGTTTGGGGCCGCTGCGCTTAGAGAGAAAGGCGTGGATTCCTGAAGCGATGGCGGAGGCCTGGTGTTGCTGGTAGTGAGGTTGGGCGATGCGGGCCCGCTCTTGCGGATTGCTGAGAAAGCCTCCCTCTACTAGAATAGATGCTTCAGCGGCATTGCTGCGCAGAACCCGCAATCTCGATCCATTCTTGACGCCGCGATTGGTGGCACCTGTGGCTTCGAGCAGCGCGTGTTGCACCACGATGGCAAACTCTCTGCTGGCACGGTTGTTAGCGTGGAATGTCTCGATCCCGTTCGCCCCGGTCCGGGTGGCGCCGTTGTAATGAATACTGACGAAGACGGGGTTTGCAAAGTGCCGGGCGTAACGCGCTCTCTGATCAAGACTTAGGAAACGGTCATCAGCACGCGTGATCGCCGTGTTGATTCCCAGCTCGTGAAGCGCCCGCTCGACCGCGAGTGCTAGTCGGAGGTTCATCGATTTTTCGGATACGCCCCCATGATGAGCCCCAGCATCTTTGCCTCCATGCCCGGGATCAAGGATCACGGTCGGCGGGTAATGAGACTGAGAGTGGGCGGTGAGTGGCAGCCCAAGGAGGCCGAGCGCGATGCCGAGACAGACGCGTGCGCCGGCACAGGGGGATGTGCGTGGATTCATAGCTGGTGATTCTGTTTGTCGCACCGGGCTGGATAGTCCGGAGGTGTCAGCAATCTCGTGCTATAAATACTATAATCAATATAAATATTGAATTATAGGGGCAGTTTGATTGTGATAACTATGTTCAATCGTGAAGAAACTGCGACGGAGTCCTGAGAATCGCCGCTTGACGCTTTTCACCCCAGAGGATTGATTCGCCGCCCATGCTCCGTGCCCAGCTCAAGTCCAAGATTCATCGAGCCATTGTCACGGACGCCCACGTGGATTATGAAGGCAGCATTTCCATTCCCGAGGATTTGATGGAGGCGGCCGATCTTTGGGAGGGGGAGAAAGTGCTCGTGGCCTCTATCACTTCGGGCAATCGCCTCGAGACTTATGTGCAACGAGGACCGGCGGGGGAGGGGAAGATCGTGATGAATGGCGGCGCTGCACGGCTCATTCAGAAAGGTGAACGCGTGGCCATCATGGCCTTTGGCCTATCTCAGGACAAAGTCACCCCGCGCAAGCTGCTCTGTAATGCGGAGAATGAGATCATCCGCATCGAAGGTGCTGGATAAGTTCTCTGTGAGGGGCCACCAGAAGGTTGCCAGAAACGGAACCTAGCGGTGGAATGGGGCATGGCCGGTGAAGCGGACGTTTTTGAGATCATTCGAAATGAATGGCGCGAAGCTGCGCCGCGTTTGGCGGATTGGGCCATGGCCCATTTGGTGAACCGCAAGGACGTATGGGGGCAATACACGTCTCTAACAGAGAAAGAGAAACTCAATAGCAAGCGTGGCTACAAAGCCCTTACATTGCCTCAGAAATCCATGCGCGGCCAAGACATGGTCACCCTGGATAAACTCACCCGGCATTTTCGCAGCAGCGCCGTGAACCATATCATCGGTCTCCACGCGGCTCATCCGGACAATACCAGCCGCTGGCTCGCTTTGGATATTGATCTCCATGAACCGGACGCCGTGGATGCCGAGGATGAGGCGCGCCGGAACTTTGCCGCTGCCACGGCTTGGTGGGAAGAGTTGCAAGGCATGGGCTACGACCCGCTCTTGTTAGACTCCAACGGTGCCGGAGGCTATCATTTGTTAGTGCTCTTTGCCGATCCGGCACCCATGGCGGATGTTCATGCGTTAGGTCAACGTCTCGTCTCGGCGTGGAAACAGCGAAACATCGATGGTCCGCCCGAGCAGTTTCCCAAGAGTGCTCAGCTAGGGGAGGACAAGCTGGGTGCGTGGTTGCGTCTCTTTGGTAGGCACCACACGCGCCGGCACTTTACCAAAGTGTGGAGCGGGGATCCTTGGCTCGATGAACCCTGGTTGGAAGGCAGCGCTGCAATCGATACCATTCTCACGGTCCGGCCCGGTCCGCCGCCGCCCAAGGTGGCTGCAGACGGCGATGACAGCGTGATCGTGGAAAAGGGGAAGAAAGGCGGCCGCGGGTTTGAGGCCAAGCGCAAGACTAAGCCTGCCGTGTGCGTGGATTTGGATGGCGTGTTAGCGCGCTATGATGGCTGGGCGGGCAAGAAAACGATCGGTGATCCCCTGCCCGGTGCCCTGGAGTTTCTGAGGAAACTGCAGAGCTTCGCCGAGGTAATCATTTACAGCAGCCGCATCGACCAAGAAAAGAAGGCGGACGCTGAGATCCTAGCAGATTGGCTCAACCAACACCAGTTACCCTACGATGCCATTCATCAAGAGGCCGGAAAACCCAAAGCCCTAGCATTTATCGACGACCGCGCCGTCACCTGCCAGCCGCAGGCAGTGGGCCCGGCCGCCTACGCCGCCGCGGAACAAGCCGCGCGCACGCTGTGCAGCGAACGCGATCCGGATCGTGAGGCCACACCGGAAGGCCAACTGGGCCAAGTCATCAACGCCTGGCCCGATCTCAGCGAGGATCAGCGGGAGGACATTCTGCAGGTGATCTTTTGAACGAAGCCGCCGTTTCTGAGTCGTAATAGAAGTGTTCAAGTGGTTTGGCCTTACCGTGCAACTCGCTCTCCTGAGCGGTGCGTTCTTGTTGGGCCAATGGCTCTTTCAGCCGAGTGTTCCGGACCCCGTCATGAAGCCGCCGTTGCTCGCGGCCATGCGAAGCGTCATCCCTGTGGAATGTCCTGACATCATTACGGAAGATATCTTGCGGCAAGAGCCGCTGATGAAGCGCCGGCGAAGTTTGCAGTTGGTGTTTTCCAGATGGCTGGAGCTGGATGCGGAGGGTGCGGGGATCTGGATGCGGAAGCAACCGAACGCAGAACTCGCTTACGCTTTCGGGACACAGTGGGGACGCCATGATCCTGACAAGGCTTGGGCGGCCACAGATTCTTGGCCGGATGAGGCACGGCGTTTGAAGATGTCCTTCCGCGATGGGGTGCTCACTGGCATGACGGTGGTGGATTTGGAAAGAGCACTCTCATTGATGGGAGATCATCATCCTATCAAGTGGACGGCTCGTCGGAAACCCTTTCGCGAGTGGGCGCGGGAAGATCCCAAGATGGCCTTGCGGAAGTCCTATGATTTAACCAATCGACCTCCTATCATTCGCGTCATTGTGGAGGAATGGGTCAAGTCGGATCTCAAGGGTGCTCAAGCTTATGTGGATGCCATGATTGACTGCCCTAGCAAAGACGCGGCCTTGGAAGTGTTGATGCCTGTCCTGGTCGAGCAAGATCCCCAAGCGTATGAGAACTACGCCGGAGACGAAGCCGCCATGAAGCAGTTGGCGGCACCGCTCTTGCAACGGGATCCTAGCAAAGCGACGCAATGGCTCTTGAGAAATGGCTCCGAACGTATCCTAACAAACGCATTGACGCCGGCATTCGGGCATCTTTTCTGGGCAGATCCCGATGAGGCGGCAAAGAAGCTGGCCAAGGTAGCGGAAGTGAGTCCGGAAATGCGCGCTGTAGGCATGTCAGACTGGGGCGGGATCGACAATTATTCTGATATCGCAACGGCGCTGATGCGCGAAATGCCAGCGGGAACCTTTCGCGATGAGGTGTTTGTGGGGCTGTTCCGGGCTTGGGGAAGCGTTGATGGAGAGGGGGCTCTATCATTTGTAAACGACCTGATGGTGGATTCGGATCGCCTTCTCATGAAGGCGGCGGCCCTGGCCACGATGGCCGAGAACGATCTGGAATCGGATGCCGCGTACCCAGGTTCGTTTGTTGAATTGATAGAGCCAGGCCTCTTTCAGGCGGCGCCCAGCCTGGGTCAGCAATTGGCGAGCTTGGTCGTTACGCGGCCGGAGGAAGCGACTGCGATCGTCGCCATGGTTCCCGAAGGACGGCGACGTTATCTCGCACACGCTTCTTTGTTAGGAGATTGGAGTCGATGGGATCCCGCGGCGGCTTTCACTTGGGCCAGTCAATCGCCTGAACTGGCAGGACATGAACGGGCACAGAAGGCGTATCGCCTGTGGGTGGGCGAGGATTCCGCGCGAGCGGAGGCCTGGGTGCAGGCGCATCCCGAAGCCGCCCGACGCTTGATGGATGGCCATTCTGTTAGCTTGGAGGCCTTTGGGAATGAGGGTCTTTAGTTTGAAGTTCTTACTCCTCGCCGCGATCGCTGCTTTTCTGTTAGGAGCGAGCTCCCGTCATTGGCGGCCCCAAGAGAAACCTCGTTTCGATGAATCACTCTTCGCGCCGGCGCTGGCCACGCCGTCGCTAGCGCAGCGACTAATAATCCTCTCGTCGCATCTCGATCGCGTTTCCACGCCGGGGCATTGGAAATGGCTGCGTGAACTTTTCGCGGATGATCCTGAAACGTTGAGTTGGTTGTTAGAACGTTGGACGGAGGTTTCGCCTGAAGAAGCCTTGGCTTATGCGCGGACCCTTCCCTCGCGTGAGCGGGCATCGATGACCTCCGACATCTTAAGCCAATGGGCGCTAACAGAACCCCAGAAAGCCTTTGATTATGCCCAAGGAGATCACGTTCCCGGGGTGGCGGCGGATCCCTGGCCGGTGATTGAAGCGGTGATGACGCAGGATTTGACCTTGGGAATCACGCTATCCCGGCGGGTGAATTCCTGGGGCCGGAGTCATCCCAGAGCGGCGGCCTGGATGAGGGCGGAGCCTGAGAAAGCGGTGCGGAGAGTGCAGGCCGAGCCGTCGTGTTGGTATCGCGACATGCTTCTAGCGGATATCTTGAAGCATTGGCTAGAGCAGGATGCTGAAGCCGCGATTCAATGGTTGGAACGTGAGGACGCCAAGGTGCGTTTCACCATTCTTCAGAAGACGCTCGAAACCTGGCCGGAAGGCGAAGTGGCGATGGGCGCTGAACTTGTTAGTCGGGAGAAAAATCTTTATCGGCGGCACACTTTGGCTCAGATGCTGACGCGTCGTTGGGGAAAATTGGATCCCAAGGCCTGCCTCGATTGGATTGAGATAAACGTCAGGGGAGAAACACGGCAGACGTTATTAAAAGAAGTGCTCACGCTCTATGCCAGCGACGACAAAGAAGCCGCATTGACGTGGGTAGATCACATGCCCGAAGGAACCTTGCAAGTCCGGCTTCGCCGCACCATCGGATCGTAGTGGAATTCTCAGAAATCCAACTCCGAGCGCTTACTGATTGAAGAACGATAGGAAGGGAATGCGCCCAGGAGGCGAAAGGGAGATTACCACTTCCGAACCAGGCAAGAGAGGGAACTGCGTCTCTGTTCCTTCGGCTCCACCGTCAATGTTGCCTAGCTCAATCATACGCCCGCGATGCATTCTCCCGCGAATGGGACTCGCGTAATCGGGAATCTGTGAGAGCGATTGCTGCATGGAAAGGATCTGCGCGGTGACAAATTCTTTGCGATTGTTAGGAATGGCGATGTAGATCTTCTGCCCAATGGCCAAGTCCAGCGCGTTCGCTTCAGGAATCATTGCTTTGATGGACTTGGGCTGATCAATGACGATTTCGATGATGGGATCACCTGTCCTAACGGTATGTCCAGGTTGAATGTGCACGAGATCGATGTAGCCGCTGTGTTGAGCTTTGATTTCGTAGCGGGCTTTCTGCGCTTCGAGGAGCTTTAACCTTTGGTTTTGATCGGGGTTCTGCCGCAAGTTGACTTCCTCCCGAAGTCCCTTGATATCTTCACCTATTTCTCGGACGGATTGCTCCATGGTGGCCTGATTATTCTGGTTCGTCCGAACCTCGACCTCAAGGGTGCCGATTTCAGCGTTCACCTGAGACAATTCAAGTTGCGCACGCGGATCCAGGCTACGTTTCTCCAATTCATCGCGTCGTTTTCTTTGTGCTCCGAGACTGCCGGCGATCCGTTCACCTTCGTTTTTGAGCGTCTGAAGCTGCCCTTTCTGTTGCTCTTGAAGCAGACGCAACTGTGAGAGTTCTTTGAGACTATCAAATTGCGCTTGTTGCTTTTCGGCCTCGATCTCTCGTTCGATCAGCGTCGTGTCAAAGCGCGCCACGACCTCGCCCCGTTCCACGCGGTCACCCTGCTTCCAAATCTTCTCATTCCCTTCGGCATCCGTTAGAGGAATCAGCGGTTCACTCACGGGCGCCACAATAAGATCCACTGGCTTATTCACCACCCCGCGCATACGCTTGAAATCCGCTCCCGTTTTATAGGCCCACACCGCAAGCACGGCGATGCCTAACCACACAAAGAGCGGCCAGCTCTCGCGGATGGCACGCCGCCGCATGAGCTTCTTGTGCAGCTTGTAATTGGGATGAGAGGGGCTTTCGGAACTCATGATCGCGTCTCTTGTTAGGCGTTAAATCTCAACCGTGGTGCGTTGCATGACCAAGCTTACTTCAGAGATATCGGGAAGTTTGCCTAACGCGTCCACCAAATCCGTCTTGTAGCTTGGATCAATGAGCCGGACGCTGTAAGAATACTCTAACACTTCGCCTTGAATGGCTTCTCGCATGGCTACCAGCTCGGTATTGGTGGTGTAGCGGCCGAAGATGTTATCCACTTGTTTCTGTGAATCCGAATCCGGCGGCAGCAGGAAACGAAGCAAGCCCTCAAACTCGCGCCGGGAGGCAAAGGGCGACCACATGAGGAAGAATGCAGCAAAGCCGAAGAAGGCCGTTCCCAAGAGAGCCACGGTGAAGACCTGCGAGCCGCAGGCGATCCCCACGGCGAGGCAGCAGAAAAGAAAGATGATATCTCGAGGATCGCGGATCGGCGTCCGGAAACGCACGAAGGCCATGGCGCCGAGGATGCCCAATCCGCGAGCGAGGTTGTTGCCGATGGCCACGATCATGATGGTGATGACGATGGTGGCCAGGACCATGGTCTGAATAAAGGAGCGTGCGTAGGTGAAGCCCTGGTGCGTGTAGCGGTAGATAGTGGCGATCACCATGCCCAAGACGAAGCTCATGCAGAGGGAGAAGAAGATCTCAATCGGGGCGAGTGCTTTGCTAGGCCCTAGGGAAGTTAGGAATGATTCCATCTGCTAAAGAAGTGAGGTCAGCGTCTTGGTTAAAAATGAGGAAGTCGTGCGAAGGATTTAGCGGCTAGTAGGTCGTGTTTTCCGATTGATCGGAGTATTGGAAGCCCCGGTAGATGGTCTCGAGCCGCCATGCGGTGGCATATTTGCAGAAGCCCGTGGTCGTCAAGTTAAAGCGCTCCACGAGTTCCAGCATCCAGCGGGGCGAATCTTTCATCGCTTTGAGCTCAAAAATGTAGCCGGCGAACGGCCGGTTGAGCCCGATCTGAGTATCCATGGGCCGCCAGGTCTTGCCGTCGTCCGCTACCGGGATCCGCCATTCGCGCGTGGGACGGTAGGAAACGCGCCGGTCGAAAGTGACGCGGGCGTAGTCGTCATTGGCGCCAAAGTAGGACTCTCGGATGTAGCGGATCAGCATCTTGGGTCTTGCGGACAGCTTGCTCACGAGGCGGCAATATTCGAGGAAATTGTTGTTATCCTTTGGCGTCTTGAGCATGGGAGCCGCCTCGGGGTGGGTCACGATGTAGCCTTCGTAGGGGCCGCTGTAATATTCTCCCAGAGTCATCTTGGCGCGGCTTTTGATGATGACGTTGTTAACTTTCCGTTTGAGTTCGAAGAAGACCGGGTGTTGCGGCTTGGTGCCGTAGGTCCGAATGCGTAATTTAAACCTGGCAAACGACTTACGCTCTTTAGCAAGGGCCAAATCCATCGTCGGAGTGTCCAACTGGAGAGTGGTCACGGTGTACTCCGGCACCGCACCTTTCCCGTTGGGATCAGGGATGCAGAAGGGCCTAATGAACTCCCGGATCTGGGGTACGAGGCTTGGATGAACGATGTATTTCTGCTCAAACCGCTCAATGATCTGGTCCTTTACGCCTTTGCGGCTTGGGCCTTGGGCTTCGAGGGAGGTTTTACCAGTCGGCAGTTCGCTCATTGGGGATTTTTCAGTATCGGGGGGAACGGGTTTCTAAACAGTCGGTAAGCGATGCGTCAAACGGCTTGTGGCGATGTTGTCACATTCGAGAGATTTCGATAGGCTCGACGTCTTGAGGCGTCTTGTGAACCTAATCAAAAGCGCCTTAGCTAGAGAAGCCCGAATTCTCTCATAGATCATTTCTCACTAATCCCGTTCCACAGTTATTTTGAAGACGCTCCAACTCCACACCGGCTTTCAAGCGATTGAGGTTTCACTTGAAGGCATCAGCACGAAACGGCCGCCTCGATTTCATTTGGAACGCGAGGGGGACGCCATCCGCTTTTCTGCGCGGGCGGGTGCGCCGGGATTTCTCGGTCCGGATCCAGCGTCGCTCGGCCAATTTCACGAAGGGCTGTGGGAAGCGGATGTGGCTGAACTCTTTCTCGCACACCCTGATGGGGAGCGTTATTTGGAAATCAATCTTAGTCCGGCGGGCGCTTGGTGGGCCTGTGGTTTTCGCGGGCCTCGCAACCGCGATCCTTCTTTGGATCTTCCCGAAGCAAAGACCGCTGCCGCCATCGATGATGCGCAAAGGCTCTGGACGGCATCCATCGATCTGCCGCTCGATTATTTAGAAAGTGTCTGGCAGTTTGGCCCGGAGTCGCGTGCCAATGTGTGTTTCATCCTTGGGCCGCCCGAACGCCGCCGGCACTTCAGCGCGGCCGCGATGCCGAAAGGCCCACCAGACTATCATCGTCCTGAAGTTTTCTTGCCGGTCGTTTGCTAACTAAGCAAGCGCCGCGGCCAACGCCTTGTCTATCACCTCCACCGTCTCCTCGACGTCTCCCGGCTGATGTGCCAATGATAGGAAGCCCGTTTCATAAGGAGACGGCGCGAAGTAAACGCCTTGTTCCAGCGCACGGTGAAAGAACTTCTTGAAACGCGCGGCATCGGCGGCTTTCGCCGTTTCCAAGTCGTGGACCGGAGCCTCACTGAAGAACAAACAGAACATGCTGCCGATCCGGTGAAAGGTGTAATTCACCCCATGTTTCGCTAAAGCGGCTCGTACGCCGTCTTCTAGCAGTTTCCCGGTTTCTTCCAACTGATCAAATCCATGACGACTCTCCAATTCCTTCAATTGCGCCAAGCCGGCGGCCAAGGCTAACGGATTTCCTGATAAGGTGCCCGCCTGATAGACCGGGCCGTCCGGGGCTAATTGATCCATGATCTCCGCCCTCCCGCCAAAGGCGCCCACCGGCAAGCCGCCGCCTATCACTTTGCCGAGAGCCGTCAAATCCGGCGTCACACCAAAGCGCTCCTGCACACCGCCCTTGGCCACACGAAAACCCGTCATCACTTCGTCAAAGATTAATACGATCCCGTGTTCTTGCGTGATCTGGCGCAGAAACTCGAGGTAGCCGTCCATGGGGAAAAACAGGCCCGCATTTGCTGGAACGGGTTCCAAGATGATCGCTGCGATGCGCTCGCCTTCGGCAGCAATCACTTTTTGAACGGCTTCCACGTCATTAAAAGGCAACGTAATCGTCAGCTCAGCAAGTTGGTTAGGCACCCCGGCGCTGTCAGGGCGTCCGTGCGTGAGTGCCCCACTGCCTGCTGCCACTAACAAAGAATCCACGTGGCCGTGATAACAGCCTTCGAACTTGATTACCAAATCCCTACTCGTGAACCCACGCGCCAGTCGAAGAGCAGACATCGTTGCCTCCGTGCCGCTATTGACCATACGCACCTTCTCCACCGACGGCACCCATTCGGTGATAAGTTGCGCCATTTCCACCTCATACGGATTCGGGATGCCAAAGCTCACGCCATCTTTCGCGGCGTTGTGCACCGCATGGATCACACACTCCGGCGCATGGCCCAAGATCGCCGGCCCCCACGTTCCCACATAGTCGATCAGCGTCTGGCCATCCACCGTCTCGATTCGCGAGCCTTTCGCCCTCCTGACGAAGAAGGGTTCACCATCCACATTGCGAAAAGCACGCACGGGAGAATTCACTCCACCGGGAATGTGTTGCTTCGCCGTCTGAAAGAGCTTCTGAGAAAGGGTCATTTTTGATAAGGACGTCATGAGTGGGTACTGGAAAGGCCCCGAATACCACCGGCTAGGCTTCGTCCAAGTCAACACTTTCCCTCCTGACCACATTGAGCTAAAATATGAGCCATGGCTAAGAATGCACTCCCTCTACTCGCCGTCCTCGTCGGTCTCCTAAACCTCGCCCAGGCCGATCTTCAGCCGAAATCCAAGCTCCTTCGCGAAGAAGGCGCCATCTATCTCGACGACTTTCTGGATAAACCGCTGAAACTCAAAGTCCTAAAACCCGCCAATTCCTACGCCACCCTTCAGGGAGACCGCTACCTCGGTACCCTCCGCAGAGGCCAAGAAGTGACCGTCCTCGCCATCAGTGACCGCGCCTATCGGGTCCACGGCAAGGCTCAACAAGGCGATATCGCCGCCTGGGTCGGCCCCGCCTTCCTCAAACAACTCAAGCCTGAGTTCATCGCCAATCTCAAAAAAGCCGCCGAACGGAAGATCATCGTCGACGAGCTCATCGCCAACGAGGAGGTCGCCATGGGTATGACCACCGAGGAAGTGCTCGCCTCCCTAGGCAAACCGACTAAACGCACCTCCAAGGTCACGAAGACCGGCAAGACGGATACTCTCGAATACATCATCTACGAGAAAGTCCCCCAGACGCGCTACGTCCGCGACGCCTTCGGCCAACTCCGCCGCCAGACTTACTACGTCAAAGTCGAGACCGGGCGCACCACCATCGAGTTCGAAAACGATGTCGCCATCAGCATCGCCGAAAGCGAGACCAACCAAGACCGCGACGACCTCCGCACCATCCCCGCCCCGGTGCTTCTTTTCTAGCCAGACGGTTGACAACCGCCCGGGCATTCTCAAGGTTGGCCGCCACGGAGACGGCGAGGTAGCCAAGTGGTAAGGCCGAGGTCTGCAAAACCTTTATCGCGGGTTCGATTCCCGCCCTCGCCTCCATTTCTATAAACACCTTTATATTAAAGGCTTGAGGCGATTTCGAATCCTCACAAAGTGGCAACTATGGGGGTAATGTTTGCGATATTCTTTCATCGCCCAATAGTGTCCAGGAATACTCAGCAGCGATTTTGGAGATTCGAATTGTCTTCGATGAAAAACAGTGAACCTAATCCCTCTGCATCACCGTGTCTCCGTGCGAACTGCAAGAAAGACAGGTGACTTTCAAGCTCGTCCTTAGGGCGAGCCGTAACTGGCGCAAGCGAAACACTCATACCCCTGAGAATAGGCAAGTTACTGAGAAATCAACGATCTCCCATTTCTGTACTAAGGCTGAAAGTCGTGAAGGGTTTGGATAGGACAATGTTCCCACCATTGGGCCGATGAAAGGCGGAAGATGTGGAGGAAATCAAGGCTCACCTAGTCCCTCTCGTTCCCTGTGAAGAGCGCGAACGGCTGTGTGAAGAACCCGACCGGCTTTATGTGCATGTTCTAAGACGAGCGAAATACGAACAGCTCAGGTATGATGATGATCAACGGCCGAGAGTGATCACGGCTCCAGAACCACGCGACCACGGCAATCCTATTGAACACTGCAAGGCAGATGTTAGCGGCCTAAGTAAGTAGCGTCCCGAGTTATTTCTTCTAACAAAGTCGCTGCCCGGTCTGGAAAAATCGCCGCAACTTTCTTGGGTAACGACACCGGTGGATCCGCCAAAGCGGTGACTCGACGCGCTCGTCCTTCTTCTAACATCCGTACGGCGCCCGATGTTGTCTTCGCGAGAATCCTAAGATAAACTGCCCCATGAATTCAACGCAGCGCTTGGTCACGGCGATCTCGGCCGTCTTCCTTGGAGCCTGCGTCGCGATCGCTTCCGCTCAAGATCAGGGAGCGAAAGCAGATGAATACTATCAGGCGCTACGAGAACGCCCCGCTAGAGGCATGCTGTTCGATCGCTTTGTCCACGCCTGGCTCCTGGAGGATTCCGAGGAATCTTTAAAGCAATTCCTGATCACGCAGAGCGACAACGGCAAGAGCATCCCTGATACCGTTTTGTTAGGCTGTCTTTACGTAGAGCAAGGCGATTTGGAATCCGCCAAGCGTGCTTTTGAGACCGTGCTCAAGGTGAATCCCAACCTCGTCGAGATCGCCTTGGAACTGGCTTTGTTAGAGGGCGCCTCCTTTGACTACGAAGAGGCTATTACCCGCTTGGAGACCGCCCTCACGAAGAACCCTAAGCCTGATCTCGAGCAACGGCTGCTTACCACGCTGGGGAAATTTCATTCACGGCATGGTGCTAGCGATCAAGCGCGCGAGGTTTGGGAAGAGGCGTTGAAGCGATTTCCCGATGATCACTTGCTTAGAGAGGATCTGATCGACCTTCAGTTAGATGAAGGCTTGGTGGATGCGGCCATCGAATCCGCTCGATTACTGATAGAATTAACAGAGGATCCCCACCTCGCCATTGAGCGCCGTCTGCGATTGGCCCGAATTTATCAACGTGAGAATCGCTTCGATGATGCGCTGGCCGGCTACGAGTCGTGTCTCGTCCAAGCCGGTATGGGCACTTGGTTAGAGGCGGAAATCCTCACACAGATTCAAGGTTTATTTCATCACTTCCATCGCCACAACGAACTCCCGGATTGCCTAGACCGATTGGCTGATGCGCACCCGGGAAGGCCCGCCATAGTGCAGCTCCAGGCCGAAGTCCTGGCCGAGTCGGGGAGGGGCGAGGAGGCCCTCACACACTTCGAGAGGCTTCTCACGCGCACGCCGGGAGACCGCGAACTCCGCGAAGCCTACATCGATCTTTTAACCTCTCTGGGGAAACGAAAGCAGGCGCTCACCTCATTGGAGAATCTTAGCGGGCAGTACCCTGACGATTCCCAATTGGATCTCAAGCGAGCGGCTCTCTTCCATGCGCTCAACCAAGACGAGCAAGCAGAACGAGCTGTCATGCAGTATCTTGAGAAAGCCGAATCCGCCGAATACACGCATCTTTCGGCGGCGCGATTGTTGGAGAATTATGGACGTCCTGACACGGCACTCAAGGTTTTGAAGCAATGTCGCCAAGACTACCCAGAAAGCTCGGCCGCGCTTGATGCCACGGCTCGGCTGCATGCGCGTCAAGGCAGGATGGCCCAAGCGGTGAAGATTTGGAAACAAGCCGCCGAGGACGCCGATCTGGCGAGAGTGCTTGAAATTTGCCGCGCTCTTGAAATGGATGGAGAAACCGCGACCGCGCTCACCATTCTCAAAACACGTGCTGCGACATTTGAGAAAGAACCTCGCTTTATCGGGGCTCTGCTGCCCCTCTGCAAAGATGAAGAGCGGCTTTCATGGGCCCTGCGATTGGTTAGGCTGGCGAAGACGCCTAACGATTTGGAAAGAGCGCTCCCTTTCTTTAGACCTGAGCAGCTTAGTCCGGAACTCAAGCAGCAACTCTTAGAGGGGTCCATTCCTGAGAGGTGTCTCCTAGCAGATTTACTCAATAGACTTCAAGATCGAGACGGCGCCGCAACGCTTCTTGAAGAGATCGTTAAGACCGCGCCTCGCTTTGGATATCATTTTCAGATCAGATTCCTCGCTCAGCATGGCGAATATGTGGGAGCTGCACAGGAAGCAGAGAAGCTGTTCGCTCTCCCTGCTGGGCGCGACGTTTCCACGATTCAAACCATCATTCGTCACTATGAGAGGGCCTCGCAATTTGATGAGGCGCTCACTTGGGTTCCCCGATGGAAACAACTTTCGCTAGGAAGCACCGCACCCTGGCTGAGAGAGGCTGAGCTTTTCTCCAAGATGCAGGAGCACGATCGCGCGCTTGACGTCATCCGGCAAGCGAGCCGGCGATTTGAGAACCGCGAAGAGCTTCAGTCCGCGCTTGCTCAGGGCTATGCTAGAGCGGGTAACCACCGCGAAGCCCAAGCACTCTACGAACGGCTTTACGATCTCAGCGATGAGGCGTCCGACCGTCGTCATTGGTTGGCGTTGTTAGGAAAGCTCGCTCGTGAGCATGGCGAATTCGATCAACTGATCGCCCGCTTTGAAACGCGTCGCGCACGGAACCGGCGTTCTTCCGAACCGTTGCTTGCTCTAGCGGAACTCCATCGTTTGCAGAGTGACCAAGCGGCCCGTTTGGAATGCCTGCGCCAGGCCGCCAAGTGGCAAACCCAGGATTTCGCGCTGCTTCTGGACATCGCTACCCTTGAAGCCGAACAAGTCAGTGCCTCGGCAGCCTTGAACACCCTAAAACAAGCGCGCCACCTGGCTCACAATGCTGAACGCCGCCAGAAACTTGCCGCCGCTTACTTTCGCCTAGGCGACGATGCCAAGGGTAATGCCCTCCTCATCGATGCGGCGCACGTCGCCACGGCAGACGTTAGGCATGTCCTCCAGACGGCTGATGCCATGACTAGGTCTGGGTATTGGAGACGCGCTCGCTATCACCTGGAGCCCTATTTGGCCGCGCGTCCTGACGATCCCTTGTTAGGCTTTGCTCACGCCACCTGCCTCACGGAAGAAGGTGAATTCTCGAAAGCGTTAGAGCGGTGGCTAGCACTTCTCGGCATCAATCAGGAATTCGCTACGTCAGCAGTGGATGAGCAATCGCCTGATCCTCCAGCGCCGCTCAGCAGAAATCTCGTCGCCGCCGTCTTTGGGTTACCCGACGCGGCGGCAGCTCAACCGAAGCGCGATCGATTCGGCGGCGCCGTCTTGCCCTCAAGCTTGCATGAACTTCATCTGGAGGCGCTACGACAGATCGTTCATCTTGGAGGCCGCCTTCCTAAGGAAGAGCGTGCTTCTCTTCTGACGCGCTTGGAGGCGCACGGTATTCTCGCCGGCGACTATTTCTTTGAGCCTAACCTTATAACCTCGACTCGCCCCCTGACGTTGTGGCGGTGGCGCCAATCGCTCCCATACGACGACGTCTTGTTGGCACTGAGTGTCATCGAAGGCGATGCCGTATTAGTAGATCCCACTTGGCCGGACGTTCCCTATCATCGATTCCAGGAGAAATATCCGGAGCTCGCCTTTTTGGCTATAGTGCAAGCGTTAGAGCGGCGCTCTAAGTTGACGTCGGACGCACGAAGCCGTTGGCGGGAACGCGCTTCCGAACTTCTCGCTCGTTTGGAAACGCCATCGAGGCGCACGCTTGCCGCGCTACTGAAATTGTTGGAATCCACCTCCGACCCGGAACTTGCTCCTTGGTTTGACTTTGCGTTAGGCTGGTACCGCCAACACGGCCGTATGCGATCGGATTCCGGTGATTGGTTGGAATCTTTCGTTGCTGCCGCTTTCAACTTGGAACGCTTTGATGCGATACTGACTTTGTTAGATGAGGAAATGGACCTTTCCTCTGAGCTGATTCCAGTGCCTCCTGCGGCGACCGTCAATATCCCGCCAGGCCTACGTTTCCCTCCCAAAGGCCTGCCAAAGTACCCGCGGGCGCTCGGTTTGGCGGATTATGTGTGGACGCTCATGCCGCCTTCTCCAGCGCGCATCCAAGCACGCGCCTCTGGACTCGTTCGCTTGTTAGGATACGCGGCGATTCGTGATCATGCTTCCGCGAGAGAGGAGGCTCACGCCATCCTGGCAGATCGCTCCGCCTCACCGATCGCGCAATGTTATGCGGCCTCCTACGCGGCAGTACAGGAAGGCGGCTACGAGCGATGTATGCTTAGTCTAATAAAAGCGCGACAAGCGATCACTGATTCGAAACAGCAGGAATGGCTTGATTGGCAGATCACTTTGGCGAGCGTCGCTCTTCCCGATGACGCCAGTGAAGCTCGAGAAGCCGGCCGCATGGCGGCGCGACGTCTCGCTGCAGGATCTCTATCAAACGAAACAAAAACACTTCTCGCCAAGTGCCTGCGTTGGCTGGATCTACCGAACGAAGGGAAGCGTGTTCTCAACAAAGTGCCAGGCCGGCAGGCCCATTCTTTCAACGGACCTCCTTTGCAATTCCGGGCAAGTCGATTTCTCCGCGTGCCGCAATTATCTAATCGGGGAAATCAGTTAGAAGCGTTGAACCTCGCTCAGCGTGCTCTGGTCAAGAGCGCTGCGGAGATCCGGGCAGGGGAGCCACGAAGTCATCACAGCCTCTCCACAACGTTTCAATTGATCGCTAGTTTGGGACTAACGGATGCTTTTCTACAGCACATCGATCCCAAGGGAAATGATAGTGCTACGGTGCGGCACGAGTACGCGTTGGCTCTCGACAACCTGGGCGATCGTGAAGCAGCTCGCAGAATCTACCAGTCATTCTTGGAAGCCCGCCCGGACGATCTCTTTGTTCTCGATCGTCTGATTCGATTCTCTGAAACGGAACGCGACGCAGCAGCTATCGTAGAGTCTGTGTTAAACGATGCCACTTCCTTCGCGCTTCATTGGTTGTTACGACGGTTTGTCACGGAGCGATATGAGGGAACGCTGGAAAGCTTTATCGACATCACCCAGGCGTCAATCGAACGGCTCAAAATCCTCCCCGGCTCCACACTTCACGGGAGCACGATCGAATCCTTGAAGAGAAGGCTGTTTCAGATAGATCGAATTCAAGGCGGTCGGATTTCGACCCTTGGACCCAACTCAACAAATTGGGAGAGATTGTTAGGTCAAATCAAGGAGAATCCCGATCCCGAGCGCCGGGAACTCATGCAAAGGCGCGTCGATCTCTATGAATCCCTCTCTCTTCTTCCCACGCAGGCACCTCGATCGGCCAGAGATCGCGCTTTTCGATCGGTCGCTGATCTCCGGATGGCGCAAGGAAATGAAGAAACGTTAGATGAATTGGCCTTTCAATCATTGATTGCCGGCAAGGGAGACCGCCGACCGCGCCTCGACAACTTCGGCGGCCATGCCTCCAGAGGGCTGTTCAGGAATGCCAACTCTCACGATTGGAATCCCGAAGAGTATTTACTCTGGCATCGTCACCACCAAGGTCGCGAGGAACTGTTTTCAGCCGACGAAGAAAGGCAGCTTTGCGAGCAAGGTAAGCTACGATTGCTTGATTCACTGAAAAGGTGTTACGAATTGATGCGATGTGAGGATGCCGCTTTCGAACCTTTGGTCCAAGATTGGTTGACTACCAACTCGCTTCCCCAGTTCCTCCCACTTGAGGCTGTGGTCACCATCTGGCGGTGGCGTGAGATTCAAGCCGATTTCATGCCCGACGTGATCCGTGCCCTTCCAAGAGCCTACCATCCTTACGATCAAGGTCTGACGGATTGCTTGGCTATGTACTGCCGGCAACACGATTGGCGGACGGTGGCGCCTCTCTTGAAAGCCCTTGCTGCACAAGCGTTAGGCCAGCGTGAGAACTGGCCGCACCAGCTGCGAGCAGCCGCACGATTACAAGACGGCTTAGGTGGTCCGGCAGGTTCTTTCTACCGCTGGTTGGCCAGTGCTAAATGGCATCCTGATCTCTATCCCGTCCTCACACAGTTTTACAACGCCGAGGTTCTTCCTCATCTAGGCGATCTTCCTCCCGATCAATGGCCCAAAGAAACAGGGACGGTTTGGGAAGTCTTTCTGAGCGATGTCTCCCGCATCCAAAACTCAGCTCTTCTCGCCGATTTGCCAGAGTTCGACCCCATTCCCGTCATGCATCCTCAGCCAACGACCATTTTTCAACAAATCATACGCGAATTGAGATCGCGTCACGATTGGGATGTCAATCTGTTAGGTGTGCATGCCTTTGGGGCCGATCTCCTGCGCAGCCGACTCGAAAACAAGCCATTCGCCTACATCAATGTTTTGATGGCCCATGAAGTGTCTCTTCGCGCGTTGCCCCCCGAGAATCTCGTGCCCATTAGCAAGTTGGTAGCCTCTTGGGAGATACCCGAGTCGATGAGCGAAGATGAGACGCAACTCCTGGAATGGCTAACAGAGGTGACGAGCCATTCACGCGAACTCGAGATCAAGAAATTTCTAACAAAAAAGCCAATGCTCTCCCAGAATGCACTGGAAGCCACGCTCCGTCCGATGCTGCAACATGTCTTGGCTGACGACGACTTCGAGCGCCTCAAGGCCTTGCTACATCACGCCAGCCACAACCGTCCTCCAAACCAATACCGATACCAGCGGCAGTCGAACGTGCCGCGCGACCCGCCGGTCAAGTTGCTAAGAACGGATCCACCAATGTTCGTGCGGGCGCTCTTTCACTGGCAAGAGAACCTGAGTGATCTCAAACGCGCTGCTTACCCCAGTCACGCGGATTTGGAAGGCTGGAGCCGTGCGACCTTTCGCTCGCCTGACTCCTGGACACGATTGAATTCCATGTTCAGGAGTGAAGATGGCTTCTTCCTCGTTCCCATTCTAACGGCTATCTTCGATTCTCATGACCTCGAGACCATCCAAGAAGAACTTCAAGAACGAATCCCCGAAGACGGGCATGGCCTGACTGCTTTGCTCTTGGATCATGCGCGTCTCTTGCAGTCCGGCCTCACCGAGGAAGGCGAGATTCCGCATTCTGCGAACGCTTATTTTCATGCTCTGCTGACGGATTCGGACATCCCCTGGTATCAACGGTGGTATCTTGGTGAGAGTCTGATCCGTTATTTGGGAGGCGTCAAAGGGCATCAGTTGTTCTGCGTTTTGAGCGATCCGGTGCTTGACGCCATCTACGCTCTTTATCCTCGCGCGCATGGTGAGGGTTTGGTTAGAGCGCACCATCTGATGCTCCGATCTCTAAGCCGGCAGGAAAGAACGGGCGCTTGGGCGAAACGGGCCCGAGGCTTTCTTCCCACTGCCGCCAAACGTTACCTCACATCCTCTGTATCCTCTCAAAGCCAAGGCCGCTTCCACATCGATCGGGCGGAGTTTTCCGATCTCTGGAGTATCGCCACGGATTTGGGCGACGACGCCTTCTGTGCCCAAGTCATTCAAGCGGGAAAAGACGTCGCTGATCTTTCACTCGCGCTCCGCCTGCTAGGCGAAGGACGGCATGAACTGGCCCATCAGGTGTTTCTGAACCATTGGCAACGTTGGGACGCCACGGATAATGATCTCGGCGATCACTATCATGCCGAGCTGTCCGAGCAGCTGCCGAAATTACTAAGCCGATTCGCCAACGACGACCTGCGCCTCCTCGCCGAGTCCATGATCAAGGCACTGCCGGATGATCTAGCATCCAAAGACCGTTCCGCACGCTTGCTAGAGTTGGCGGAGCGCGTGCGCGAGCACGTTTTCCAATCCCTGGATATCCAAATGTTCGTGCTCGCTTGCATCGCTGCTGAGGAAGAAGCCACCAAGCCTTTGCTGGATGTTTATGCAGACGTGGCGCAAGGAATGGCGCTCGCGCAAGCTGCCGCCTCCCATCGGCGAGACGGCGCTCGGCGAATCTTGACGGTCGCTTTCAAGGAAGGCTTATCAGAAGGCCCTCAATGTGTGTTAGACCAATTTGTAAAGCTGCGATCCACGACTTTAGGTTTACGCAAAACCGCAGCCACCATGCTCATGAAGGTGTTCCTCGATATTTATGAAGCGAACCACCTTTCCTGGAGCCCCGAAGTCCGGCGGAAGAATCTCGTTATATGGCATGAACTGGTGAGCGCCGGAGCTCCGAAACAAGATCTTTCCGAGTGGCTTGCCGCCGGGTTCATTGCCCACCTCGCAGAGGATCAGTTCCAATCCGCCAACATCCTCACCCAAGCACTTCCCGCCAACACCATCGACGGTGTCTTTCCCGATGAGATGGTTCGCCTGGCGAGCGAGATTCTTTCCGCACTTGAAGATGATCGATCAAATGAGCGACTCACCGCCATGCTCACCAACCCGGCTTTCGTTCGAACCTTACCACACGCCAGCCACTTTCGGGATCTCTTCGCCACCAGTGTGGAAGCGGGTCTGATTTCCCAGGCGGATATCCTAACTAACGCCTCAAAATGGATCGACGTTGCACCGCGTTCCGGCTATGCAGCGCGGGAAGTGGCGGAGATGTGCATCGCGGAAGGCAAAGTGGATGCTGCGATCAAGATGTTAGAGCGGGCAATGGAAGACGCAGGCGAGCATCATCCTGGACGTCGGGCGCGTTACCGTCATCTCAAAGAATCTTTGGAAGACGGTGAGAGTTGACCTTGTGAAATGCTATCAATGTCTGGCCAATTCAGAACTGGCGGCGAAAATCCTATCCCGATTCACAATTTTTGAGAATCAAGAGCCTTATCTTGAATAACTTCTTCTTTCCCAGCCACGGTAAAATTCAGTTGGTAGTCCGTTTGCAGGCGATTGCGTCGTTGCCGTCCAATGCGGATGTGCTTTTTCTCGGGGATCAATGCATTGATCAGATAAACGCATTGATCCGGTTGATAGTCACAATGATAGTTCATGAGATTTTTTCCAACAACGTGGGTGACTCGCGCCTGAGCGTGAATGCGAAGTTGGCCGAGCCCTTTCCCAAGTTTCTGAGTGTCGGGTAGCGTCACTTTTGTTAGCGTCAACTTAGGTGACTTGTTATTCACTTTGACGAGGCAGCCTTTCATGAACGCCTCCGCAAATCGCTTCGCCTCGGCTTGGCTCAACGAACCATCGGCATTCTCATCGATCCACTCCATAAATGTTGGCATTAAGTCAACGCCCGGTATCACAATGATCTCGAAAGCGATGCTCTCGGATCGCACATCCACCCGCGTGGCGACGAGACACTCGTCAAGTCGATGTGCGGACGCTGCAGTGGCCAACATACAAAGCGTTAGGGAAATCCTAAGAGAGTCTATAGTAAGCGTTTGTTTCATCCTTACAGATTCTCGCCATATTCATTAGCGGGATCGCGGTAGATCGTGTGAAAGTGATTGGTCGGGTCCCCACCGAGGCTCTGTGGGGCGAGTTCAATGTGCACGGTGGGCCCCTGAATGCGGAAGTAAGCGGCTTGCCCCTCTCCAACCGGCCCCGACCACGCAAACCACGTCTCGTCGAGGTTGGCTTCTATTTCAGCCATTCGATTCTCAGCAGCTTCCTGATAGAGGATTCGGGCCCACTCGCCTGCGAGATCTAGGAGCATGGCCTTCTGCTCCGGCGTGAATGTCGACACCTGGACGCCTTCCGGAGCAATGGTGCGTCCATCGGCACCGATACCCAACACGAGATCGCGGAAGGCCGAACCGAGGGTGGCTTCATCTCGCTGTGTCGCACTCATAGACTGCATTAATGCGAGGGCCTTATCAACTTCATCTTTCATGGGCTCAACTTCTTCACCGTTGAGCGTATAGCGGACTGGTTGCGCTCCGAGATGAGACGGTGTTAAGACGCCGTCAGTGCCTTTGATAGTCAAATTAATCGCCAAGTGGTGGCCACCAAATTGCACCATCCACGGTTCAGTCTCGGACGGTATGCCGAGGATCGAAATGAAGTAGAGATGCGAGCCAAAGACCGAACTGTTGCCCAGTTGATCATCACCTTCGACGATACCTTTCACTTTCGCATAACCTTCTTCACTCAAAAGTACGGCGAGCAATGCCCACACCGCCGCTTGTTGGGTCTCTGAGAGATCACCCAGTTGGAGCCCAGCCCTTGGAACGGCACTCACGGGCAAGTTCGACCAATTCGATCGTTGCCTGTCGTCATCGAAATCGAAGAAGAGTTCTTCTTTTTCCGAATCACTCAAGGTGGCCAGCAAAGCTTCAGCGGCAGGGAGAATCGTGGAGTTCATCGATGCGGAGATCGCTCGATAGAACCCTTGCGGGGCGTCCGTCTCGTCGGTCACGACCACCGGAGCATCGTTCACGGTCACCTCAGATACCTGTTCCCAGGAAATCAAGTCTTGGCTTCGCTCGATTTGAAGCGTTTCGTTAGGTTCGCTGCAGATGGTTAGCCGCGCATGATTGCTTTCATCAATCTCCAAGGAGAGGATGGTGGCGGCCACACCAATGGATGGCAGAAGGAACGCGCACCAGAGAATACGCGTGGATGAATAGAGTGGATTGGGCATGGGATTAGGAGGATTCGTTAGTGAACTCGAGCCGCACGCGGGCGAATGCGGAGCGGGTTTCGATAGGGATCTGAAGGATTTGAATGCCACTCGTCTCTTCATTCATGATCACGACGTCATCCGTGACATCGGTCCAGTCTGAGGATTCCAGGGTCTCAGAGAGATCGACTCGCAGATCGAGATCGGTGACGGTGACGGTCGGCATTTCAAGGCGCAGAAAGGTCCCCTGATCATTCCGAACTACTGAAGACCGGAATGACACCCTAGCATTCTTTACATTGGGATTCTGCCCAAAGCCGTACTCAAAGGTGTTGGTCCAGCCATCGCGATCAGGATCGGCATCAGGACCACTCACGCCCGCATCCTCAAGGTCATCGGCTTGCCAATGCATTGACCGCCATCGATCAAAGTCAGAGATTGCTGCATCATTGTTAGAAATCGTCAACTCCAGCATGAACGTGGGAGTCTGGTCTCGTGTGAGGTTCGTGCCCCGATAACCGGTGATTTCAATTGAGTACTGACCCGCCTCAGTCGGCGTACCGGTGATGAATGAAACGCCACTCTGCACGGTGCCTGGATAATTCATGCCAGGAGGCAATCCCTGCACGTCGTAAGATCTGGCCCGATGCGCAGTGGTCTGGAATACCCAGACGAACTCTTCGCCCACGGCTGCCGTGGCGGGATTCTCTGAGATGCCCGCAGGAACCACTTCGGGTGAGACTCCAGACGCCGCATGCATCGTTCCGAAGGTGGAAGCGATTGGTGCAAACCATTTGGCGAATTGAACGTAACCGGGCTTGAGCACCCTCGCTTTAGCCATCCAATTGGCAATGGCCGGGCCACGTTGCATCAAGAGTAGGGCGACGCTAACCCATCGCATTAATGTGAGACGGTCGAGGCAATAGTAGATCTTCATCGAATGATTAGCTGTTATGATATTGAAATGTTAGTTAGCCTTGTGGCGGACCGCCAGGAGGCCCACCGCCACCAGGAGGCCCACCGCCACCCGGCCCACTGGAATTGCTACCGAACTCCGTCTCGTCGTATTCTGCTAGGCTCGTTCGGTTCAATCGGTAGAATCGCAGTTCAGCCGAGTTGATTGCCTCTAGGTCTTCTGTAGTCGCTTCATTCCCATGAGCGGTGAATCCGGGACCCCTTTCGTCCCAATTCGCTAGGTCATCGCTCGATTCTACCTGGTAGGTTCCCCCTTCAATGGTCGACCAGGAGATGACGATGCTATCGCCACCGGCAACCGATGCGTTCGCTGATTCCAGCTTGTTAGGGCCTCCTCTGAAGGTCACAGTCACGTCTTCATCAATACTCGTGAGGCTGCTTCCCGTGGGATCGCCGAAGAATCGCGTAGCGATATTGTAAGGAAACGTCGGAGTACCGTCTTCGAGGATGCAGGTGAAATAGGCCCAAGTACCTTCCGGAAACTCAGGCGTCCGGCAGAACCTGACATTGTAGTCATTGAGATCAAAATCCTCTCCCAAGACCAGTCCCAGGTCACCCTTGTAGGCATAGTCTTCGAAGTAACGCCCCAAAGTGTAAGTCTCACCACTGATGACCGCATCCACATCGGGTCCAAATTCACTCGCATCCAAATTCCGATCCCGATTGTCGATACGATTGATCCAAAGAGGAAGCGTCGTGCGTCCTGTCGTGCGAAGATCAGTGGAGCCATGAGTGCCGTCCCGCTTCTGAAATCCGGAGATCATGCGTCGCACCGTAACGTCGGTGCTTTCTGGATCTGGATCATCGTATCCATAGGGGCCATAGATGGGAAGGCCGTCTTGCACCCAACCGATGATGGGGGAATGCTGGCCGTTGAAATTTTCTGTGTAAACATTGGTGGCGAGTTCGTAGTCCACACTATCGCCTAGCAAATGCCTGAGAGCTGGAGGATTGGCATGGTAATGATGCGTCGTCATCGCTTGATGGGCGTTGGCGTTGTCAAAGGTCACGGCCTCATTGACATAGGCGTCACGATTCCAAACCCCATCGCCCTGTGCGTCATTGGTAGGATGTGCATCAATGGCAGAACTCGTGTCATAAGAGAACGTGTCTCCAGAGTCGAACATGGCGATACCATCTACGAAATAGCCAATAGTGCCGGCGCGCGTGGAGGTCTTGCTCTCCGGAATGACAGGAGACCGGGCAAAGCGGTAAATGGTGGCGGTGTTAGCTGGCCGCGCGCCGAAATCTTCCGTCTTGGCTTCGTCAAAATACCAGGGACCCATGACGTGAAATCCGAGGCCGGTGGTCTTGATGTAGACCCACTCGTCTGAATAACAGATCTCATGGACGCCCGCATAGACAGGCGTCTCTTGATCTGACCAAGTGGTCACGGCATTGACGGCCTGCATTTCCGCTAGACTATTATAGATGCGCGCGTAGCGGCCGGAGGACTGGGTATGCCAGGAACTTAGGAGAGGATCGGCTGGCGCCTTGGTTATCGTAAGCAATCCCGCCGTTATGATGAGGTGATTGAGGCGATTCATAATCTGTAAGTTTCGGCATCCTCAAACGGCGAATCTTAAGATTCTGTGAAGAGGTTAACGATTTTCAGAAAAGCAGTTTCCGTCGGCCGAACTCCGACGATGCAGATCCCCTGCCGAATCTCGCCAAACGCCCCTTTCTTAATGAAATCTTCACAAAGACTTGCGAGAGTCTGAAGTTCACTATGAGACTCCTAGTCGTCGAAGACGAGCCCCGCCTCCGTCACAATCTAGCCAAGGCCTTGCGGGAAGAGGGCTATGCCGTGGATACCGCAGGTGATGGTGACGACGGGTATTTTAAGGCAGATGCCTACGAATACAGCGCGATCATTCTCGATGTGATGATGCCAGGCTTGAATGGCTGGGAAATCTTGGAGCGTTTGCGCCGAAAGAAATCGACGCCTGTGCTCATGCTCACCGCGCGGGATGCGTCACGCGATCGAGTCCGTGGTCTTGATACGGGCGCCGACGACTATCTTGTGAAGCCCTTCGATATCCCGGAGTTGTTCGCACGTGTGAGGGCCCTCATCCGCCGGACAGGCGGTCAGGCCCGGCCCACGATTCAGATAGACGACGTTCTCATCGACACACGTGCGCGCCAGGTGACTCTGTCAGGAGACGGCGTTCCCCTTACCGCTCGTGAGTATGGCATTGTTGAGTACCTCGCCATTCACCGGGGCAAAGTCGTGAGCCGCACCGAACTCTCTCAACACCTGTTTGACGAATCAGACGATTCCATGTCCAACTTGCTAGACGTTCACGTCGTGAGCATTCGCAAGAAACTGGGCAAGACTTTCATCACGACCCGGCGAGGGCTTGGGTTCACCATTGTCTAGCATCTCGCTCAATGAGATTCTATCACTCGATCCGCTGGCGTTTGCAACTTTGGATGGGAATCCTGCTGGCCACTTTACTCGCCGGATTCGGATTTGTTGTCTATCAGTTAGAAGAAAATCAGCAATTCGAACGTGTCGATGCCGTACTCGACAAACGCATCGCGGTACTCAGAGAGAGAATTATGAGGCCGCCTGACGGCAGACGTCCTCTTGGGCCGCCACCGAGATCTTCCAAGTCCGCCCAGTCTTTGCCAGAATCCAATGCCGTTCCACGGCGAAGTAGGCGCGCGATTGAGCTCGATGCGGAAGCAGCCTCTTACTTTACCCGCGAGAACGCAACTTATGGCTCCGTCTGGAGCTGGAGTGGCGCCATCATTTACACATCGGATCATGCCCGCAACGATCTCGTCGTCCCCGAAGATCCTGGGGACTTGGTCAGACATAACCGCTCGGTGGGAAACTTCCGAGAAGCCTACGTCTTCACGTCCACAGGCGATTGCATCTTGGCTGGTCAATCCACAGAGACGGTCCAGGATGGTCTCTTCAAGTTTGCCCTTGGTTTGTTAGGCTCCGGGCTGGCCGTGCTCTTATTGGGATTGGCCGGTGGGTGGTGGTTGACCTCTCGCACGATCCGTCCCATCGCCGCGATCAATCAAGCGGCCAGAGAAATCTCCAATGGTGATCTCAATCAGCGGATCCCATTGGGAAAGCGGGCGGACGAACTGCATCAGTTAGGCGAAGTCCTCAACGACTCCTTTGAAAAACTCGATCGATCCTTTGCCAGACAACGTCAGTTCACTGCCGACGCCTCCCATGAGTTGCGCACACCATTAGCGGTAATGATTTCCGAAGCGCAGACAAGTCTCGCTCGCGACCGGTCCGAAGAAGATTACAAAGAAACCATCGAAGTCTGCCTGGAGAACGCTCAACACATGCGCGCCCTCACCGAATCCTTACTCGATCTCGCTAGGTTTGATGAGAACAAGCTCCTTAGAACAAAAGAAGACGTGGATCTAGCTGAACTTGCCAAAGAATACTGCGAACGTCTGCGCCCACTCGCTGACGCGAATCAGCTCACTCTAACATACACCGGAGAACCGGCCACCTGCAAAGGAGATCCCACTCGCATTCGTCAAGTGATCACCAACCTCATTTCGAACGCTTGCCGCTACTGCAAACCTAACGGAACGATCACGGTCGTGACTAAGACCGACCCAGAGACCGGCCATGTCCTCTTGGAAGTCCAAGACACGGGCCAAGGCATTGCCGAAGAAGATCTTCCGCATATCTTCGAGCGCTTCTACCGCGCGGATCAGTCTCGTTCCCAGCCCTCTGGCCGCACCGGTTTGGGCCTGGCTATTTGTCAGGCGATTGCTGAAGCCCACGGCGGCATGATTCAAGCGCAAAGCCGGCTCGGTGAAGGAAGCACCTTCACGGTGCGTCTCCGCTCGTAGGGAACGGGTCGAGTTCCTCAAACGCTTGGCGCAATTGATCGAATTCGTCTTCGTGATCGTTGAAGAACTTCTCCAGCTCGTCGGCGCCGCGAAAATTGGGCAAATGGGGTTTCCAGAAATCCTTCCATCGATAGCTGTCTTTATCACCGATTTTTAGCGGCAGTGTGAGGAAGTGTTCTTTCCGTTTGACTGTCACAGGAACCTCGTCGCCGACTTTGGATGCCATGAGGAAGGCGTTCAAGACGGTGGCATTGTTGACGGGCTCATCGTTCCACTTGGTGACAATGTCATGCTTGCGGAGGCCGCATAGATCCGCTGGACCGCCCGGTGCCAGATCGGTGATCCGCGCGCCCTCCGTTTCGATAATAGCACTCAAAGGATCCACGTGTTGAAGCCCCACGCCGATCCATGGTTCGCCGATCGTGTTTTCCAAGGGAAACAAGCCGTCCAGCTTGGTGAGGCCATCAAGTTCGAAGTCGCCAAAGGATGGATTTTCATCGAGGTCGAACGCTAGGGCCGTGTCGCCGATGCAATACAGATGTTCGACGCCGCGGATGAACCACTGACCTTGAGCGATCGCCGGCGATGCCCGGGTTTCTTCACCCAACTCGTTCTTAGCATAAACGTTAAACTCCCGGCCGGATTCCACGACCGTCATGGTCCCGCTGTTGGCCAGGAAATGAACGCGTCCATTGGCGGTGATGAGCGAAGCGCTGTGTTCGCGCCCCAGCTTTTCCAACCAAAGCCGTTCTCCTGTCTCGGCATCGAAGGCGCTCGCTCGCCCGCTGTCTGCCACCACGTAGAAGTGACCATTCAATGCCGCTGGGCTCGGCACGTAGGCACAATGTTTCTTCGTGCGCCAACGAATATGCGTTTCCGTGACATTACCGGTGCCGGTGGGATCGATGGCGAGCATGTGCCGGTCGGGGTACCCGCAAGTCATGAAAAGAGAACGCCCATCATAAACAAGGGAGGCCACATACTGTTCGGTAGGTCCATCAATGATCCAGTGCTGTTGGCCCGTGTCAGGGTCATAACTCGCCACGCACTTGCTACCGGAAAAAATCAACTGATGCCGGCCTCCAATGGTGCGAATGATGGGAACGCAATAGCTGCGCGTCTTGTTCGGCCGGGGCGTTTTCCAAAGCGTCTTCCCAGTGGCTTTCTCCAGCGCAACGAGATAGGCCTCACCGTCGTGATCACCATTGACGATGACCGAGTCTTTCCAAAGCACGGGGCTAGAGCAGAAGCCATGCATGCTCGCGAACACCCCCGGCCTCACTGACCAAAGTTCGTTTCCCTCAAAGTCATAGGCCGCCACAAACATACGGTCGCGGTCGAGGAAGCTAACATACACACGCTCACCATCAGTCGCTGGTGTGCTAGAGGCGTAACTGTTAAGGTGATGGATGCGTTCTAACGGAGCCTTGAGGACGGTCTTTTGCCATTGGATCTGGCCGGTCACGCGATCGATGCGAACGAGGATACGTTCTTCGAGGTCGGGCAGAGACGCCACGATGAACACGGCATCGCCCCAGATGACCGGCGAAGCGTGGCCAGTTCCGGGGAGCCGCGTCTTCCAAACCAAGTCTTCCGGCAGGGCCCACTTGCTGGGAACCTCCACATCCAAGCTCGAGCCGTCGCCCCGCGGGCCTCGCCAGCCGGGCCACGGTTCTACCCCGCTCGTGAGGAGCGTGCCCGCCATGAGTGCCCACAGAGCGATGAGACCTACGCGCATGATGTCTGGGATAAGCGAGCTGAGACTGCACTTCCAGCGCAAATGGGGGACTGCGAGCCAACAGGCGTGCCAACAGCGCCAATCTGTGCTTGGATCGCCTTTGAAATATCGCAAAAACCATAATATCGATCATGGTGTCCCATTTCAGAATCCTCCGAAGAAACGCGATCTTATTGTGTTTCAGAGCGGATCCCGGGCCAGAAACGGTTTAAAAAACACTTTCTAAGCATGCCCTCTTGGAATTCCCTCGCATAAATTTACCGGCGCAGTGCGTCCTGGGTTCCGAAACCAATCTCTACCAGTTTTCCAAGGCCCTGTAGAACTTCTGAGACTCTTTGTAACAAATCGCGAAAGAAGGAAAATAGACGTCTGACAGAATGTCTCCTTTCTGTGATGTTCAATCGGTTTAGAGTTCCGTATAAAGCTAATTTTTAGCTTTTGGAGAGGTGTTTCCCAATCCTATGTTTGAACGTCAGGAAATTCGACAACTTCAACTCAACATTCTCCAAATTCACAAACACGCCTTACGAGAAGTGAGATTGCCCGAGGAACCTTCAAGTCGTCGACGGGTGGATCTAGATTCTGGTGGTGTAACGCCGAAATTTTGAAAGGAGTGTTGGTGCGCAGCCGTATATTAATGTCGCTTTCTGTGAATCGTCTCGCAGAACCTCCATGGATAGTCGCTTGGCTCCGTTAGGCATTCTCTCCGATCACTAGTTTCGCCACGTGACTTACGATGCTGGTTATGCGCCGTATTGTTCTCATTCGCACGGAATGAACGTCTTTTTTAAAAGGGGTATTACGGGGAGTATTTGATTTTCGACAGCTAGAGACTTGACAACAACCTAGCTCTTCGTCAAATTAACGTTCGAAAGGGGGAATGTCTTCGACTGCAAAAATGAATATTAATCGGTTCAGCTAGAGCTACAATTTCTATGGGGATCTACCGGCTGCTTGATCCTGGATCTGAGTGGATGTGGTGATTTGAGATCATTTTCGATGAACCTTACTGCAGGTGAAATTGTGCCTGAAACGGAGGTATTTATTTTCATTCGTTCCAAGACATTCCCGGGAAATATATCTAAGCATGAGTAAGCTTAGTTGAACGAAAAAACAAACTAACAAAATGAAAAACACATCGATAAAAGCACTAATTCCGGTCTCCGTTATGGCATTGACGTTGACTCCGGTTGCGATAGCGCAAATAGCGTACGTTAAAAACAATAATAATGCGGGTGTTGATAGTCTCAGATGGGCCGTGAACGAGCTCCAAACCAATGCGGCCATATCTGAAATCGTCATAAAATCAAATGTTGGCACCATAAACTTAACGAGTACTGTATCCTACAATTCTGCGAAAAAGTTTAAACTAACCACTGAGGGAGGGGCGACAAAACTCATTACCGAATCACAGGCGGGTTCCTTCACGTTGCTGAATGTCGCCAGTAGTGATGTGGATATTGACGATATCAAATTCAAACTTGGACGTGGTTTGTTTATATCAACGGTAGGAGCGAATAGTAATGTGCGTGTGGATCTTTCGGATGTTTCTGTTGAACAGTCTTCCGGAACTGGCATCCATATCTCCTCTACAACCAGTCAAAAACTCACTGCTGTATTTAGTAATCCGGAGATCTTCAGTTGTGGATCACATGGCATAAACATTTCCCGGCAGGGAGGGGATACAGATGTGGAGTTATGGGGAGGCGAGTTCGGATACAATCTCAATGGCGCTTTGGGAAACTTTGTTGTCACCAACAGTTCAGGGGATGGGACGGTGAAGTTTGATGCCTGCTGTACACACTTTTATAACTCGGGGGAGGACGCGATCGAAATTGAAGAGCACGATGAAGGTGACGTCACTGCCTATGTAAGCTACTTGGCCCTTGGTCCCGATATTGGTGAGGACGCGCTGAACTTTCAAGAAGAAGACGAGGGCGATAACTCAGTAACATTGTCAAGTGTCGATATTGATGATGTCGGTTCGACGAACAATCATCACGGTGTGGAAGTGGAGGAGAATGATGGCAATGCGAATGCCGCTGGACAAGCGATTGTGAAGATCTATAGTTGCGAAATTACCGACATCAATGCCGGTGATTGTGTGAACATTCATCCAAATCATCATGGAGATGTTGATATTGATATTTACACATCGACGTTCAATACGGGACGAGATGGATTACACCTTGAGCCAAAGAACAACTTTCAAGACTTTGTCAACGTGCTCATAAGCGGATCAACGATCGAAAATAATCGTGACGATGGAATTCAGATCGAGACTGCCGGAGGCGCGTTCAATGATACAGTGGACATTAAGAATAATGTGCCAATCACGAACTATCAACCTAACGGAGACGAGGATTTGAATCTAAATGGAACGTGGGAAACAAGGCTTGGGTATGCTGCGCCCGGCCAATTGGCGCCCTGACTCTTCGAATCATTAAAGAGAAACCATAACAATGTTTCCCTCTGTGCAAGTTGTGACTGGCGCAGAGGGAGACTGATCTGTCTTTCGAGGCAAGTCGCGACATGAAATTTAAGAAATTGCTTTTCGTGTTTCTCCTGTTGGGATGCGTTGTCTGTTGTGATGATGGTGCAGATAAGGAATCAAACCGGAGAGAGTCAGGGGCGACCTTTGTCAAACCAAATGAGGTGATCGGTGCTTCTCAGCTTCCGCAAGACCCCAAGAAACTGTTTTCGATTCTAGCTCAGGTCGACGCGCAATTATTCCTCAAGCAACTGAACGGTGACATTAGCTCATCTGAGAATCTTTGGTTATTGGAATCGTTGATTGCCATTAATCCCTCAGTGGGGATTTCTGCTGCAGCCGAACGCAATCAAATCGCGGTTATCGAAGGAATGTTGTTGCGGCTCACGGGGTCTGATCCGGAACTTGCTTTGGAACTGACCGATAAAATATCTGAGTCTGGGACACGAAAGCGATTGAAGGAATTGATCTTTTCAAAGCTCGCCGAGAGTGATCCGGTTAAGGCTTTGAGCCTCTTTCGAGAATCAGAGATTTCAGGGTCACGAAGAGTACTAGCGACGATCTATAGGGAATGGGCAAGATCCGATCCGGAAGCTGCCGCTAGGAGTGCACGGGAGCTCGAGAACACGTCGATGAGAAAGAACGCTCTACGCACTACGATAGAATCTTGGGCGAGGTCGTCTCCTGCAGATTTTTTGGAGTGGATTCGATCTGGAGAACTCAAGCCGTGGGAGAAGAGAATGGCTCACGATAGTGGACTCGCAGTTATCGCGGGTCTCGAGCCAGATAGAGCTATTGCCTATTGTGACTCATTGGACAGATTTGAGAAAAACAGGCTACTTCCAAACGTGCTCGAAAGAGCTTCTCAAAGTGATCCGAAGAGAGTTATTGAATGGCTGCAATCAGATGGTAACCGCTTCGTACAGAAAGAAGTGATCGAGAGTAGTAGTAAAGCGCTTGCTGTGGCGGATCCAAGGTCAATTATTGAACTTTCTGTTAACGACGCAATTCTGCGACAGCATGGACTGACTGACGCAATTGAGCGTCTGGCTGAAGACGATATAGCGAGTTCGCTCGTGGAGATTGAGAAATGGAGAGATGATGAAATCTATTACTCGCTTCTAAGAAGCGTCGCCAAGGCTTATGGAAGAATTGATCTTGGTGCGGCGTTTGAGTGGGCTAATGGTATCAGTTCCGAATTTAAGAGTCATGCTCTCGCGGCATTGACAAAGAGCGCTTTGGAACAGGGGCCAGAACGTGTGCTAACGCTATTAGATGAAGCCGGAGTTGGCTATGATGATCTTGCCTATAGTGAACTCTTTAGGAGTTTGGCGAGAAAAAGTGCCTCAGTGGACGTAGAAAGAACAGCGGAATGGGTAAATGAACTTCCTGTGGCGATCCAAGAGCATGTCGCCAAAGATGTGGCTCGAAAGTGGACCGCAATCGATCCGGGCCCGGCGTCTGAGTGGATCAGCAATCTTCCGCACGGCAAAACGCGAGATGCCTCCATTGCTGAGCTGGTCGATGGAATCAAGCGTGAGGACCCCAGAATGGCTTTAGCATGGGCCATGGCGATCTCAGATACGGATGCTCGCGAGATTAAAGTGAAAAATACAATGATGAATTGGATTGTTGACGATTATGAAACAGCTATTGGACACATGGAGACCCTTGATTTGGCGGATGAATTAAAAGCTGATATCAAGAAATCGGTACCTAAGGTGATCTTGGAAAATTATCACGGAGTCAAACCATGAAGGTCAATTTAGTTGGATTGCTGCTCGTGCCGGTGTGCATGGCCATGGCCTGCTCGAAACGTCCGAAAGTTTCGGTCGATGAGACCACGTTCGGTTTAGGAGTGGTGGATGGTGAGACAAATGGTGATTATCAGTTAATGCCCTTGGTGATTCTTCATCAGTTGAAGGCCATACCAAGCAGAGATCTCGCTGATTCTCTTCTTCAATCTAAGCTTCAAGAGCCACCCTCGATTATCAGTTTGTACAAAACCACGCTGATCGCGTCGGATGTGAGTCTCGCGATTGAAACGGCTCTAGCACTGAATGATGAAAGCATGCTTAAATCGGCGTTACTGCGGTTTGCCGATGAGGATGCTGATGCAGCTTTTAATCTTGTGGCTAAAAGTGAAGATTTTGTTTCGCATCATGGCGCTTTAGCTGATGTCATCAGTGGGATTTCCAAGAGGGATCCAACGAAGGCATTCCATTTATTGGTGGCGATGGAGCCCACGGAAACCACGCGTGAACTGATGTTCATTGTTGTTGAGAATTGGATCCAAACTGATCCTGAGAAGGCCTTGAGCTCGATCTTGAGTATGGAGAGTGGTCCGGCAAGGGAATCGATCTTCAATCATTCAGTGCAGATTTGGTCCAAACGCGATCCATCGCGATTATTGAGGTGGGTTGATTCGGTAGAACTATCTGCCAATCATCAGCAAACGGTGTTGAGAGTCGCCTTGGCGGAGTTCGCATCGCATTCTCCCGAAGAAGCGATCGATTATTGTGAAAAATTGGGCGCTTTACAGCGACGTAGAGTGCTGCCTTTAGTCGTAAATGGTATGGCTCGATCCCGGCCCAATTCGGTGCTCGATTGGTTGGCGGCGGAGAAGGACGATCAACTTGTCGATGTCGTGCTACGGCAAGTTGGTGGTACATTGGCCGAGAGCGCGCCTAAAATGGTGATCGAATTATCGCAATCCTATGACGCGGTTAAAGATTCTGGACTTGCAAGTGCGTTGGCAAGAGTGATGCAGTCCGATCCTGATACAGGATTAGTCGAACTTGAAAAATGGAAGGAAGATCCCCTCTATTCGGATCTGATTTCGACGGTGGCCAAGGTATATGGTGCTACCAATGGGATTGAAGCGGTTCAATGGGCGACATCTCTTGAAGAAGGGGTAAAAGAGAATGCGCTTGCGGTGGTCGTTGATGTGCTATCTAGCGCCGAACCTCGCAGAGCGATTGAATTGTTAGAAGAACTTTCTAAGGAAGGAGCTGAGAATATTACGAGTGCAGCGTGGGCAGAAGTTACCGAGAACGTGGCAAGAGACGATCCTCAAGAGGCTGCGGATTTTTTGGAGGCGCTCCCTGACGTTGTAAAAAGAGAAGCGGTGCTTAGATTGACAAATGAATGGTTGCGTCAAGATCCTGAAGATGCCGCACAATGGCTGGAATCATTGCCTGATGGTGAGTTAAGGGATATATGTGCGGGGCGCGTAGTAAAGTTTGCCTGCAAACACGATCCAAAGATGGCATACGATTGGGCACGTTCAATTTCTGATCGCAAAGCGCGGGCTATAGAGCTAGAGAGAGTATTCTTCTCATGGATATTTGCGGATTCAGCCGCCGCTGAACAGGAGCTAAAGAAATCGAATTTGCCAGAGGAAGTGAAATTCCGGATCCGATCCGCCGGCGCAATTCGTTAGTTAGTGGCGAACTTCAGGGGGTACGCGGCACATATCTTGAAAGAAATGTATCGGTAAGGTATTATACGCCTAATCCTCTCGGAGGATCCGGCCTTCATCTAGCATCGCCATAATTGGTCAACTGTTTATCCTGTGAAGGGTCAACAAGCGGAGGCAATGAGCCCCCTGTTTGATCGGTTTTGATCACCTTCTCGATCAGGTGGAGCGGACTGGCGAGGTGGGGTGCAAACAATGTTTTGAAAAATATTTCAAATTGTTTATAATTAGGATTCGATGACATTTCGCTCCGCTAAACAATCGCTGCTCGCCCTGCTGCTTTCCGTCGCCTGGGCGGAGGCCCAATATGATGTGGATCACACGCGGCGGCAGCGCAAGGCGGCCGCAGCCCTGATCTTGGAGAACGACATCGTGGGCGGCACGGACCGTCACTACACCAATGGCCTGCGCTTTGAACTCACCCTTGGTCAGAGCGTCCAGCCCGGCATTCTCTGGCCGGGGTTCCGGATGGCATTCGATAGCTATCGCGAAGTCTATCAGACATTCATTATCGGTCAGGATCTCTACACGCCGCGTGATCTCGAGGAGATGGCGCTTATCGAGGACGACCGGCCCTACGCCGGTTGGCTTTATGCCGGGCTTCGGTTTGGCGGTGTGAGCAGTTGGCGCACGAGCCGCTTTGGTTTGCCTGCTAGAGATTTCTCTTCCTTGGAAATCACCGGCGGCGTGGTGGGCCCGACTGCTCAAGGCGAGCAGGTGCAGAAGAGCGTGCACCGGATGTTAGAGTCGACGGATCCCAAGGGCTGGGACAATCAATTGAGCGATGAGATTGCGATCGATATCAATTACTTCCGCAGTCTGAGTGTGCGTGTGGGGAAGTGGTCATCGATGTGGAATCCTTACATTCCCATCACGTTTGATATCGAGCCTTTCTACAATGTGCGAGCCGGCACCGTGTACATCCAAGGCGGCATTGGTGTGGGGGCGACGCTTGGCTTAGGTCACCTGTTAGGCACGACGCCGCGACGCATCGCTTACTCGGGTGCTATCTCCAGTGGCAATCAAGCAGCCACTCCGTGGAGCGCGGCGCTCTTTGGATCAATCGAGGGACGTGGTGTGGCATGGAATACCTTTCTGGATGGCAACTACCTAGCAGACAGCCATCGGGTGGACAAAGAAGATTTCATTTGGCATGCGGAAGCGGGCATCGCGCTACGCTACGAACTCCTTTCATTGTCCTACATCCAAGTTTTCCGTTCGGAAGAGTTCGAAGGGCAAGAGGGGATCCAACGTTACGGGTCGCTCCGTCTGGGATTGGAGTACAGCTTTTAACGAGTGAGGTTAAAAGCTGTCCCAAGCCTCCGTTTCTCTCTGATGGGAGCGGCGGCTTTGGATCTACTTCTTGGGAACAAACTTCAGCGAATGAATGATCTTGTTAGCGATACCCTGGGTACGCAGATCGTTAGGCGTTTTGATACCCGCACGTTTGGCATCCAACATCGCGAAACCCATGGTACCGGTTTCTGCGTCCGGGTTGAGAATACCGGTGAGTTTCACATAGAAGAGGCCTTTGGCAGGATCCGTGACTTGGCCATGCACGGTCACGGCGTCGCACGTGCCCACCTTGTGGCGGTAGGTTTCCAAATGCTTGGGATTCTGGTAGCCCTTGAAAGCCATGGGCAATCCGCGCTGCATGAGTAGCTGAGCGGCAGCGGCGAGGCGTTCGTTAGGATCGCCTAACGGAATCTTCATGTTCACGAATTGCAGATTCTCCACCAGGTGTTTGTCAGCGGTTGCAAAATTCAGCTTGATGTGGGCCTGACCACTTTGCGGTGGGAAGAGAACGAAGGTGTGGTCGCGTTTGGGAATGATGACTTGGAAGGGCGTTTCCACAGGTGGGCCACCGTGTTTGGCCGCGTAGGCCTCATCGATGACGAGCTTCTTTCCTACCGTGAAGCCTTTCACTTCAAAGGGAGCGATGGCCATCTTTTCAACGCTGAAGGTATTCTTTCCAGCAGGCGGTTCGGCAGGAAGGGCTGAGGAGAAGGCGAGGAGAACCGGGATAAGGCGAAGTTTCATGGCGTTTGGATTGGTTCACTCTCCCTTCGCCGTTTGGACTGAAGCGTTACGAGATTTCGCAGATAAAGTTTTTTTGAGACCGCGTAGCACAGCTTCACCGTTTGGTGCCCGTCACGCGGCATGACAGATGACGCTTTAGCCGCATCGAACAGGCGGGACGGCCGTTTCACGTGAGATAGCCGCCGCGGTTGCTTCCAGTACGCCCATGATTTGGCGTCGTCAGGCAGCGAGAAAATCACTGCAACCGTCAACCAGCATTCGGAATATCAATTCCGATCAACGATACATCGTCACCCATCCGCTCGTGATTCTGCCATGACTTCGCGCTCTCAAGAACGGCATGGAGGTTTTCAGCAATGGATTGATCGGGCAGGCGGCTGGCCGCTGCGGCGAGTCTGGATTCACCCCATTCTTCGCCCTTTGGATCGTCGATCTCGAAGATGCCATCCGAGTAGAGAAACAACCGGTCGCCCGGCTCAAGCGAGAGGTTCTTTTCCACAAATTGAGGCTCAGGAAAGAAGCCGATTGCGGGAGGTGTGGCTTCATCGAGAACCGTTTCGCCCTGACGCAACAACAAGGGGCCCGGGTGACCGGCTGAGACATACCGGAAGTGATCAACTTGGAAATCGAGAACGCCGTAGAGCAGGGTGAAATACTGATGATTCGACGCATCCATTTGGAAGCGGGTGTTCAGCATCGAGGCCACTTCAGGAGGTGATGCTAGTGAACCTTCGTCTTCGTGAGCGCCCAGATGCGTGAGGGCGCGACTGATTTGCACTGACAAAAGCGCCGCCGAAACGCCGTGCCCGGACACGTCAATGACGTAAAGGGCGTATTGATGATCGGAAAGCGGAATGATATTCAAGGTGTCGCCGCCTAATTCATCGCAAGGTTCATAGAGCCACGCAAACTCCGCATGGGCGCATTGCGGCAAATCGGTGGGAAGGAAGGAGCGTTGAATGCGGGCAGCCGCGCAAAGTTCATCCTTCATCTGTTGATTGACCTCCGAAATCTTCGCATTAGCCTCCAACAGGCTCCTGTTCTTCTCAGCCAAGGCTTGTTCCAGCTGAATGACGCGCTCGCCTGCGCGGATACGTGCCCGCAATTCCTCTTTATCGAATGGCTTTACCATGAAATCGTCGGCACCCGCATCCATACCGGCGATGATATCATCCCGTTCTGAGCGTGATGTTAGGAGAATGACATAGACGTAGCCATCGCGCACTTCTGAACGAATGCGGCGAACCAAGGTAGGACCGTCTATTTTAGGCATCTGCCAGTCACTAACGACAATAGGCACCTCTTGTTCTCGAATGATTTCCCACGCTTCCCGTCCGTTCGCGGCTTCCACTGGAACGTGTCCAAATTCACGCAAACAGGCCACGATACGTGCGCGCGTCGCGCGTTCGTCTTCAGCAACAAGAATTCTCATCGCATCAAATAATCTGTCTGATCGATGTCGATAAAGGCAAGAGGATGGTCGCTTGAGCGCCCTTGGCGTCATGGCGATTCGCGATCGAGATGTCTCCCTGATGCAATTCGATTACCTTCCGGGCCACACTGAGTCCCAAGCCAGTCCCCTGGCCGGTCGGCCGCGTGGTGAAGAAGGGATCAAAAACCTTCTGTAGATTACCTTCACTGATACCCGAACCGGTATCGATCACTGAAATCTCTAACACTTCGTCCTCTGCCCGGAGACGGCGTCCGGACCGGCCTTCCTCCAAGGATCCATCGGCAGCAAGGGTCTGCCGTGTACGGACGATCACCGTTCCGCCGTCCGGCATGGAATCGATCGCGTTCTGAAGCAAGCCGATCATCACTTGGGTGAACTCCGTCTTTGCAAAGGCCACGCTGGGCTGGGAATCGATAAACTCCGTGATAATGTTAACTTCATTTGCTTTTCCCGCAACCGATTGAATCGCTTCTTCCAATAGTTGGGTAATGGATCCCTCCTTTAGTTCAAGCCGGCCGGAGGTGGAAACGTTCATGAGTGCGCGAACGATGCCGTCGGCTTGTTCCACTGCTGTGGTGACTATCTCGACCGCGCGATTCAGTGACTCATCCTCCTGCACGGCATCACTCATTTTGATAGCTTCAACACCCATCTGAATCTTTGCCAAAGGATTCCGAACTTCATGAGCAACGCCTGCCGCTAAATAACCCACGGACTCCATCTTGGCAGCTTCGATCAAGGACTGCTGCGCTTGTTTGAGCGCTAGGTGCGTCTTCCTCAAAGATACCTGTGTTCGTAATCTCGCTAGAAGAACGGGGAGATCGATCGGTTTCGTCACGTAGTCGTTGGAGCCCTGCGCCAAGGCGCCCACAATGTCCGCCGACTGATCTTTCGAAGTCGCCATGATAACCGGTAACTCATTGGCGCTACGCTTTTCCCGAATGCGCTGCAGCACTTGCAACCCATCGATATCAGGCATCATGATGTCTAACACCACCACGTCGATCGCGGGGCCGGCCTTCGCCTCGTCCTCGTCTTGTAACCCCAATAGTGGAAGCGCCTCCTCGCCTCCTTGTGCCTCGATCACCTCATAGCCGGCTTGAGTGAGCCGCGTTTTGAGAATCAATCGGTTTACGCGGCTGTCATCGACGATAAGAATGCGTTCCCCCTTCCCGCAGTTCAGCAATTCAGTCTCGGCGTTCTCAGACATGTCACGAAAGTTTATCAGGAATCCTTGTTCCAGGAAATACCGGCGACGTTTTCTTTTAAACGATCAAGCGACTCCATCAGCCGAGTGATCTTGAGCTCGCAATCATCTAAATAGCCATCGCCCGCTTCGTTCTCGATTTCAGAGGCAATTGATTGAATCTCCAGGCATCCAAGCGACGACGCGGTCCCACGAATAGACTGGGCAACCTCCCTAACAACATCACTTTCTTCGTCTCCGGCACCACAGCGAAGCTCATTGATTTGCAGAGTCATTTCCTCCTCAAGTCCGGAGAGAAGACTTGCAGCAATTTCGGCGTCGTTTCCTGCAGCCTCGCGGAATTGATCTTCGTTGAAATGTTCTATCGAGTGAACTTCCTTTGGCTGAGCACTAACGTTCGTATTCCGTTGACGAAGGTAGTCCTCTAAGGCAGGCGGCTGGGCTCCAGTGTATCCGAACAAGCGCCGCTCCATGATTCGATGAGCCACAAAAGCCGGCACAGCATGTTCCCAATTCACATCGTTATTCTCGATCTTTTCCAACACCTCCCGGGAATGAACACGCAAACAGGATTCATCATAACCACGCAGTCCTTCGATAAACCGGTTCTCGGTCAAGTAGGCACACAGATGGCGCAAATGTGGGGCCACTCGAAGATTCCCAGCCGAAATCACGGCGCCCGTGTTCTCGTCCATCATGGGATAGACGTAAAGCTTCAAATCATTCTTAAAGAGGCGTCCGAATGATTCCAAGATGCCTCCTGCAAGATCTTCATAGTACTTCTCTTCAAACACCTCCTTGAGAGTCGCCACCCCCATGCAGATCCCAATCATGCTTTTGGTGTAACGGAAAATGTAAGCCGCCAACCGGTAGAATTCCAAATAACTCGTAATCAACACGGTCTTGCCCAAAGCGCTCAGGATATCCACTCGCTCCAAGAAATCCCGGTAGTTTTCTTCACCAGACCCTTCTCTACTCAGACTCGTCAGGTGCATTTCGGTGAGGACGAGGATCTCTTCATCCTGAACCTGTGGCTCTTGCACAAATCGTGCCCTAGCACAATTGATGATATCCAAATGCGTCACGGTGACTGGCCGGAAACTTCCCCTCTCTATCAAAATAGCCTTCTTGTAAAGTACGTCAGCCGGCTGGACCACTTCACCACTGGCAAGAAACATGGCCGCGCCCGCAAGGCCGTTCTCAACCAGTTTAAGTGATATCACACGATTATCGACGCCCTCATACCCGGCCCCGGAGAAATCAATCAAATCCACCTCAACCCGTTTGTTAGTTAGGTTGTCGACGACTGACATCAACACCGCATCGGGATGTCCTTTGTGGATCATGGAAGCGTGTATCAGGTTCACTCCGAGAATGCCCAGCGCCTCCTGTTGAAGAGTGCTTTCACCGTCGAGGAGCCTCACGTGGATGACGATCTGCGACCACTCGGATCGCGGGCTCATCTGAAACCGAATGCCCAACCAGCCGAGGCCGTCTTCCGGACGGGAATAGCTCCGCGCGACCACCGTGTTGGCGAAGGCGAAAAAGGCCGTTTCCTCTCCGCGGTCACTATCAAGCTGACTAACAACGGACTCAAATTCGCGATTTAGCATCATCTCCAATCGTGGACGGCTCACATACCGCTCTCCCGTGCCGTAGATCTTATCACTAAACGTCTTGTCATAGGCGGAAATCGTCATGGCGACCGTTCCCGCGGCCCCGCCTACGCGGAAAAACCACGCCGCGGTTTCTTGTCCCCCGCCAATTTCCGCAATCGTACCATATTTATTTCGTTCGAGATTCAGTGCGAACGCCTTTTGATGCGTGGTCAGCGTCTCGCTGTCTTCTCCTGGAGAATCGGCATTCATTCCAGGCTATCCAAGCAAGACGTTAGGGCGCGGCCAAGATCTTCCACCGCGGCTTTGGCCTCGGCGAAACATTCCCGGGCACCATCAAGATCTCCGCTTCTCGCCCTACTATCTAACGTTGTAACCAGTGCGTAAACGGGGGTGGCGGCGTAATTGCCGACTAAACCTTTGAGAGAATGCGAGGCAGCGTGCGTCTTTTCGGCTACTTCAGCGTCGAGGGCTTCCTGAATTTGGCGAAGCAAGGGAGGCGTATCCTCAAGATAGATGCTGATGAGTTCGCGCATGAGATCGGCACTTCCCGCAGTCCTACGAAACTGTTCGATATCAAAAAGCGGCTCTTCGGCAGGGGGCGCACCGGTTTTCGATTCTTGCAGTGTGCTAGCCAAACCCGCAACGGGCACGACCGCTTCGACCACTTTAAAAAGTTCCTCAGAACGAATCGGCTTGGGAATGTAAGCGTCCATGCCGGCAGCGATACAATCCTCCCGGTCCCCTTTCATGGCGTTCGCCGTCATGGCAATGATGGGAACATGATTCCCGGATGCGCGCTCAGTTTCACGAATGGCTTTGGTGGCCTCGAATCCGTTCATGATGGGCATCTGCACATCCATGAGAATCACATCGAATGAGGCTGCGGCATGGGCGGCCACCGCTTCCTGGCCATTGTTCGCGACTGTGACGTTGTGGCCGCGTTCCTCGAGAAGGTTGATGGCGACGACTTGATTGACCCGACCATCCTCAACAAGCAGGACTTGAAGTGGCAGGAGACATTCAGGCCGGGGCGCCGTCTTTGCTTGCTGGGGATGATCTCGTGTGGCGACGCCTAACGTATCAGCGATGGCATCGAGAAGATCGGATTGCTTCACAGGTTTGGTCAGGCACCGCGCAATGCCGGCCTCATCAAGGTGTGACCGTGAGGGGGGCGTTCCAGCCGAGGACAGCATAATGATGTTAGGGCGGCTGAACTCAGCGTTCTGAGAAATGAGGCGTGCCAGTTCAAGCCCGTCCATGTCCGGCATCATGAGATCAAGGAGCACTAACGGAATGGCCTCTTTTGATTCTCTCAATGACTTGAGAGCCAGCTCCCCTCCCGTCGCGAGTTCCGGCCGCATCTCCCAATTCTTTAGCATCTCGTCGAGAATGAGCCGATTCGTCTGATTATCATCAACGATGAGAACCCGAAGCCCGTGAAGGGTTTTCGGAGCATTCATTCCTGGATGGGCCGTCTCCGCACCAAGACCGAAGCGTGCCGTGAAATGAAACGTGCTGCCGCTTCCAACCTCACTTTCTAGCCAAATACTCCCTCCCATCATCTCAACCAATTGCCGCGAAATGGCTAGTCCCAATCCCGTCCCGCCAAAGCGCCGCGTGGTTGAAGTGTCTGCTTGGCTAAACGATTCAAAGATCACTTCTTGTTTGTCCGGCGAGATGCCGATGCCCGTATCGGAGACAGCGAAGTGGAGCAGCGTCTCTGATGAAGAAACGGATTCGGTATTCACTCTAACAATCACCTCGCCATGCTCGGTGAATTTGATGGCGTTCCCCACCAGGTTCACGATGATTTGTCGCAACCGCCCAAGATCACCGATCAAGCCATCAGGAATTTCAGGAGGAATGTGATAGGCCAGTTCCAATCCTTTCTCGGACGCCCGAACCGTGAGTGTTTGTAAGGTGTCTCCCAGCGAATCGCGTAGTCTGAATGAATGCGGATCAAGATCCAATTTACCGGCCTCAATCTTGGAAAAGTCGAGAATGTCATTAATAAGCTCGAGCAGGGCATCCGCGGAGCTTTTGACCAAATTGGCGTACTCCCTTTGTTCAGGCTCAAGTTCGGTATTGAGCAACACCTCAGTCATGCCAAGGATGCCGTTCATGGGCGTCCGAATCTCGTGGCTCATGTTGGCAAGGAAGTCACTCTTGGCTCTGTTGGCCTCCTCGGCGGCGATTTGAGCCTCTTGCATCGCGCGCTCGGCTTGCTTCTTCTCCGTGATGTCCCGTGAAATGCCAAACGTCCCTAACAATTTGCCGTTACGGTCCCGCAGACACATCTTCGTGGTGGATGCCCACGTCTCACGCCCATCGGCCCACGTTTCTTTCTCTTCCAGGCCCACCACGGGCCGTCCCGACCGCATCAATTCCTGCTCATCCTTTAGGGCCTGTTGAGCGTGTTCTTCCGTGAAAAAATTGGCATCGGTCTTTCCAATGGCTGCCGCGGGATGATCGAGGCCAAACTTCTCCGCCAAGGCTCGACTCGCGAGAATGAAGCGGCTCTCTTTGTCTTTAAAATAAATGTTATCAGGCAGGTTATCCATCATCGCGTGCAGCAAGCTGCGCTCCTGATCGAGTGCGGCCTCACTCTTGGATAAGGAATCACGAATGGCCTCCACGGACTGGCTGTCGCGAGTCGGTGCTGAATCATCGCTAGCGGCAACGGCCACGAATCCCTTGGCGTGCGCCCTCCGGTGAATGATAAGCCAGGCAATGATGACCAATGCCAACACAAGCGCTGCCGCCAGGACAATCGCGACGTGTCCTAACACCTTTATCAAATGAGCGTTCTGGTCTAACAGTCGCTGCGTTTCCTCAGGCATCAGAAAAGCCTCCCTTCTCCTCGGGCCGCCGGGCCGTTTTCAACTAAATGAAACTTCGTCATCGCCGCCGTGATCTTGAAGGATTCAAGAGCCGGACGTCGATGAGAAACATCCCGACGCGGAGGCCGGCCAATCGCAGGCGTCTTTAGCCTTGCCTAAATGCGTGAATGGGAACCGGGTGCAAGCCAAGCAACTTGTTGAGGTCGTGTGTCTGAAATCGACATGAAGTGCAGAACGGATTCACCTGCAGGGTGAAGTGTTATGGTGTGCTGCGCTGCGCGCAGCTTTGGTTGGATCGCTCCGCGATCCAACGAACGCCTTCCTATCGATTGGACCATCGAGCAAGACAAGCCTATGGGTTGAAGGCCCAAGAGATCGAAGCCTAGGCCTTCAGGCCTGGGGCTCGATGAAGTGATGCAAGGCGGCCTGAAAGGTCGCGAGAACCGCACGGTAGATCCCTTCTAGCGACCTTACAGGCCGCCGATCCTAACCATCATGCGATCCCAAGGCTGAAGCCTTGGGCTTTGTTCTCTTGGCCTTTCACGCCCTACGGTTCGGTTGAGCCCCATTGAAGTCACCCGATTCGTTTGGAATACCGCCAAGCGTCAAACCTCCGGCTGAGCCGCCGGTTCCCCTAACGCTGATCCATCGGCACCCACGGCTGGGGCGGCTCGGGACCGGTGTAGTCCGTGAGCGGACGATAGAGACGGTTGTCATCGAGCTGTTCTAACACCTGTGCCGTCCAGCCCGCGGCGCGGGAAATGGCGAAGATGGGCGTAAAGAGATCAGTAGGAATATCGAGCGAGTAGTAAACGGTCGCTGAGTAGAAATCGACGTTGGCTTCAAGGCCCTTGCGCTCGCGCATGATCTCGGCGATGCGCTCGGACATCCGAATCCACTTGGGTTCACCTAACTCTTCGGTCAACTTGATCGCCATCCTACGAAGGTGCGGCGCCCGCGGATCGAGCACTTTGTAGACGCGGTGACCGATGCCCATGATCTTCTCTTTCTTGGTGAGGCGCTCTTCCACCCAGGCATCGACGGCATCTTCGGAGCCGATTTCTAACAACATCTTAATCACACCCTCGTTCGCGCCGCCGTGGAGCGGCCCTTTCAAGGTGCCGATAGCAGAAGTGATGGCGGAATACATGTCGCTCAAGGTCGCGATGGTGACGCGGGAGCTGAAGGTGGAGGCGTTCATCCCGTGATCCGCATGCAGGATGTAGCCGACATCCAAGGTGCGGGTGGCGTCGGCGCTAGGCTCTTTGCCGGAGATGAGATAGAGAAAGTGGGCGGCTTCGCTGAGATCTTGACGAAAGGGCGGCAGGTCTTTCCCTTGGCGGCCGCGATGGTAACAGGCCACCATGAGTGGCACTTTGGCCACGATGGAAAGAGCGCGCTCCTCATTGAGAGACCGGTCTTGATGATGGCCACGCGTGTCATAGAGCCCTAACATCGACACTCCCGTGCGCAACACGTCCATGGGACCGGCGTCACTTGGTGCGTTGGTTAAGAAATCAATCACGCCGTCGGGCAGCGAACGCAATTCACGGAGGGTATTGGTAAGAGTTTCCAATTCGGACGCATTGGGCAACTTGCCACGATGCAACAGATGAATGACCTCCTCGAACGTCGCGTTGTTGACCAAGTCATCAATGGTGTAACCCAAGTAACTCAGCTTGCCTTCCAAGCCTTCGACTTTGCTTAGTTTCGATTCGTTGGCGACGATGCCTTCAAGTCCTTTCGCTACAACTGACATAACTAACGGGTGCGAGTTCGAGGTTGATGATAGTGTGAAATGAGTTAGGCCCCCATCTTCTCCAATAAAGTGGCTCCAATGTCAGAGGGATTCTCCGCAACGGCGATCCCGGCTTCGCGCAAGGCTTCTTTCTTCGCGTCGGCCGTTCCTTTGCCGCCGGAAATGATGGCGCCGGCGTGGCCCATGCGACGGCCTGGAGGGGCGGTGGCTCCGGCGATGAAACCGGCGACGGGTTTATCACAGTGTTCCTTGATCCAGGCAGCGGCTTCTTCTTCTTCCGTGCCGCCGATCTCTCCAATGAGAACAAAGGCGTCGGTGTCTGGATCTTCTGTGAAAAGTTGTGCCGCCTCTTGGTGAGTCATGCCGTGAATGGGGTCGCCGCCGATGCCGATGCAGGTGCTTTGGCCATGACCACGTGAACTCAATTGCCACACAGCTTCATAGGTGAGGGTGCCGGATCGCGAGATCACCCCGATGCGGCCAGGCTGGTGAATATACCCTGGCATAATGCCGATCTTGCAGGCGCCCGGCGTGATAATGCCAGGACAGTTGGGGCCGATGAGGACAGAGTTCGATGAACACTTCGCGGCTTTGACGCGCATCATGTCCATGACGGGAATGCCTTCGGTGATGGCGACCACGAGTTCGATTCCTGCATCGAAGGCTTCTAAGATGGAATCCGCAGCGAACGCGGGTGGCACGAAGACCATGGTGGCGTTGCAGCCCGTTTCTTTCCGGGCTTCAGCCACTGTATCAAACACCGGCACTTGATCCTCAAAACGTTCGCCACCGCGACCCGGCGTGACCCCGGCCACCACATTGGTGCCGTATTCCATGCATTGCTGGGTGTGAAAACTCCCGGACTTTCCAGTGATTCCCTGGACTAACAAACGCGTGTCTTGATTGACGAGAACGGACATAAGAAATTCGTTAGGCGGCGTTGGCGGCTTCCACGGCTTTGACCGCAGCGTCTCCCAGGTCTTCTGCGGTGATGAGGGCGAGACCGGAATCTTTTAAGAGGGCGCGTCCTTGCTCGACGTTGGTGCCTTCCAATCGGACAACCAATGGGACATCCAGCTCAATTTCTTTCGCTGCGTTGATGATGCCTTGAGCGATGACGTCGCATTGCATGATGCCGCCAAAGATATTGACCAGAATCGCCTTCACATTCGGGTCACTCACAAGCAGGCGAAACGCCTCTTTCACTTGGCTCTCGGAGGCCCCGCCGCCGACGTCGAGAAAATTCGCCGGATCGCCGCCGGACGTCTTGATGATATCCATTGTGGCCATGGCCAAACCGGCGCCGTTTACCATGCAACCGATGTTTCCATCGAGACCAATGTAGTTGAGATCGAACTTGGAAGCCTCCACTTCGCGCGGGTCTTCTTCCTCCGGGTCGCGCATGGCCGCAATGTCAGGATGTCGGAAGAGCGCGTTGTCATCAAAATTGAACTTGGCGTCCAAGGCCAGCACTTCGCCGTCTTTGGTGAGAACGAGAGGATTCACTTCCACAAGTGAGCAATCGCAGGAAATGAAAAGCCGGTACATGGCGGTGAACAATTTCGCCGCATCACGGATTTGTGCGCCCTTAAACCCTAACTGGTTGGCTAACTTGCGTGCCTGGTATTGTTGAAATCCCAGAGCCGGGTGGATGGCTTCTTTAAAAATCTTCTCAGGTTGTGTGGCCGCCACTTCCTCGATGTCCACGCCGCCTTCCTGACTAGCAATGATCACGGGGCATTCACGCTCGCGATCCATGAGAATGGCAAAGTAATACTCGTCCGCGATGTCCACGGATTGGGCAATCAAGACCTTGCGCACGAGCTTGCCCTCCTCACCGGTCTGATGCGTGACGAGCACCTCACCGAGCATCTTGGAGGCCAATTCCTTCGCTTCCTCAGGGGTCTGACACAAATGCACGCCTCCTTGGAAGCCATTCTTAAACGTCCCTTTTCCCCGGCCGCCTGCGTGCACCTGGGCTTTCACGACTAATTGGTTAGGGGCCATGGCGGCCGCGGCGGCTTCAGCTTCCTCAGGCGACGTGGCAGCTCTACCAGAAGGCGTGGCCACGCCGAACTTATCAAACAAAGCTTTCGCCTGGTACTCGTGGATATTCATGTTGGGAGAGGGTACGGCAAACGGGGCATTTCCCCCGGCCAGAGGGCGGCAAGCTAGAGGTCGCTCCGAAACGCGTCAAGGTTGATTTCCCCGGTAGCCAAGGGCCTCATTTCCCCGGGAAAAACCGCCATCCTCACATGTCCACACCGGCGATCCAACTGAAGGTCTCGATGTCCTCGACGAGCACTTGTTCCGCCGCGCCATCCTCCAGAAACCGGAGCTTCGCGATAACGGGCATGGCGCGCAAGTTGGACATCATGCGCACAGCCATGAAGGATTTGAAGGCGTCTGACGCCCTATCCAGGTACCCATACACGTAGCGATCGGATCGGGGCGTCCTTACCATTAATGCCAAATGCTCCTCCGGATCATCAAAGGCGAAGTTGTAGTACTCATCGCCTGGTCCTAACATTTCCAACGTCACGCGAAACGTGCTGGCTGTGGTATCGCGGTCGTCCAGAAAGCCATCCCAGTCCCGCGTGTGATGGTTCACGGCCACTTCCCACTGAAGCTTCATCTTGCCCTGATCGTCTTTTTCAAAAACCCAGAACTCGCGGGATTCATCATCAAAAACCACGGAGCCCAGGAGAAACTCCCGCGTTGAGGCCACATGATAGCGCGGGCGAATCAGTTCTTTGAAGCCGCGTTCATCGAACGGCTTCGTCTCATAATACCCCTGCATGATCGGCATCACACGGCGCGGATCGAAGACATGCTGGGCCTTGGCCGGGACGGTCTTGGCCGCAAGAAAACCGCGAGCCGCCTCGGACGCCTCGGCCGTCATTTCATCCATATTGAGGCCTTCGATGGGCGGTGCCGGTGTCTCTGGTCGGGAGGCCAGCCCCCGCTGCATCAGGACGAGAATGAGGATCAAGCAGATGCAGCCAAATACCCCCAGCACCCAGTTGCCGAACTTCTTCCACATCTCCTTGATCTCACTTTGGGTCTCGGCCTTGACCGATTGATCAACGTATTTGCGGATTTCTTTCCTTTCCATGATGTCGGAGCAGCGGCGGGATTGGGAGGTTGGCACGCGGAAACATCTCCGCTGCGACTAGTATTTAGGAGTTCCTCTCAATGATGGCAAGGGCCGGTGTCAGTCCGGGTATGACTAATAGTGGTGGGCACTTTTCGTAGCGGAACTCATGAGAGTTCCGGGCGTGGCACACTTTTCGTAGCGGAACTCATGAGAGTTCCGGGCGTGGCACATTTTTCGTAGCGGAACTCGTGAGAGTTCCGGGCGTGGCACATTTTTCGTAGCGGAACTCGTGAGAGTTCCGGGCGTTGGACTCCGCTGCCGCGAAGGAACGGTCACCAGCTCCTCTACCTTTATTGACCACCACTTAGAGTCACTCCCTGCCAGCCCCGTCACTTGGGGACAAGCTTCGCGGCCTTGGCGGGCATGGAAGCGATGGCTCCCTGCAGTAGTTTTCGCGCGGCATCCGCCGCTGGACTCTTCCCCACGGGAATGGGCGACGCCTCAGAGCGATCGCTCACGCTATACATGGACCCGTCCCGATAGAGTTTGAACAGCTGATTCTGCGCCCACACGATCTCCAAACCGTTGATGCCCTGACCGTGTTTCTCCGCGGCCGGTTTGAACTTCGGGTAGTAATATTGAAAAATCCATCGCCGCGGGTCGCCGGCCTTACCCTGACACTGCGGCCAGAAACTCCGGCCATCGAGTTCGATGTCTGGGAGCTTGGCTCCCGTGATTGCGGCGATGGTGGGCAAGAAATCTGAGAAGTCCACCAGATCCTCACAGACGGTTCCTTCGGGAATGGTCCCCGGACAATTGACGATCAACGGCGCATGACAACCGGCTTGGGTCGCATAGGCCTTTTCACCCTGACGTTCTTCCTTACCGAAGGGATAGCGTAGACCGCGATGCGTCCCGTTATCCGTTGTATACAAGATCACGGTCTTCTCCCGTAAACCGTGCCTTTCTAACGCATCCACCAATCGCCCCACACATTTGTCCGCGTAGAGCGTCATGTCGCGAAAGTTTTTCAAGGACTCTTTCACTTTGCCTGCGCCTGGCTGGCTGGCCGGTGTTTTGGGAAACGGCGAATGCACCAAGACCATGGGATAGTAGGCGAAGAAGGGCTTGTCTTTGTTTTGACCAATGAAATCAATGAGGTGATTCGTGAAGATGTCAGGACCGTAATCCTTCTCTGTCGTCTTCATGAGTTCGCCGTCGCGCATGATGCTGGGCTTCCAGTATCGTGACCGCTCCGTACCGGGATAGTTCCACAGACAATAGGTATCGAACCCGCACGCCGGCGCTAATGATCCTTGGTCCCCACCGTGCAGTTGCCACTTGCCGGCGACGGTTGTGGCATAGCCCGCGTTTTTCATCATCGTGCCAAACGTGATCTCGTCTCTAGCCAACGTGCCAAACTGCACGTAGTTGCGAATCCCATCGCGCCCCGTCATGATCTTCACCCGGCTCGGCGTGCACACCGGTTCCGAATAACAATGGGTGAATCGCGCCCCACCACGCGCCAGCGCATCCAAGCGCGGCGTGGAGAAAAACGTGCTCCCATAACACCCGTAATTATCCACTGCCGAATCATCCGCCATGATGAGGATCACATTCCGCCAATCTTTGGATTCGTTACCTAACAGCCCTCCAAAGGGAAGTAAGAGAGCGCACAGCAATGAGAAAATGAAAGTCTTGCTCACAGTGGCAGCCTATCCACCTGGCCGTCCACTGTCCACAACCCTTGCCAACGAGGGTCTGATCCACGCGGATGGGCTGAAGTTGTACGGATTTGCAATCCGTGAGGCGCGCTCTCGCTGCGGATTGCAAATCCGCCCTACTTGCTGGCCACATTTCGCGCTGATGCCGTCAGTTTGCATCACACCCCTTGCCAACGAGGCAAGTTCGCCACGATTCGAGCGTTGCTTTCGCGGTGAAGGACGTCATACGATCTCCCAGTTGGACTTCTTATTAAATCATGTGTGCTACCTCAAACTCGTGCCGGGATTGGATCCTCCTCTATCCAATCGTCGTTGCCTGCTCACTGCTGACAGGTTTCTCTCAAGTCGTGATTGATGGCGACCCCTCTGATTGGTCACAGATCGGTCAGGGTGGCGGAGCGGTGACGCCGGTGGAAGTGGTCGACGACAAGGACTTACCCGATACCAGCGGGGATATTCGTGCCATCAGCTTGACGGCGGAGGACGGGCATCTCGTTTTGACCATGGCCGTTGACGGCATCTTTGCCCCGGCGCCCGAAGAGACGCCCGCCGATAAAACGAATCGTTATTATTATCATTGGCTCTTGGACACCGATAACAATCCTGCGACCGGCGTTAACAACAGCACCTATGAAGAAAAGCCAACCGGTGTGCAGGATACGATCGGCACGGAAATCGTCATTCAGTTCGGCTGGCGCAATGGGGAAACCGACGGCGTCTACGCCTATGATCCTTTAAATCCCGATGAGGAGGCATTGATCAGTGACTACGAATGGTCCAAAGAAGGTGAGGCCATCACAGCGCGGGTGCCTTACGAAGCGCTTAATTTAAAAGAAGGACAACTTGTGAGTGTCTCCGCCTTTCAAGAAGGCGCTTCTGACGGTTGGCTCACCGATTGGATGGAATCTGCGGAGTTTCGTCTACCCGCTGCAGGTGGCGGCAATGATACGGTTGAAGTTTCCGTGGAAGATGACAAAGACTTACCCGATACAAGTGGTGATATTCGTCGAATTGACGCTGCCGTCGATGGCGAAACCCTCATATTAACCATGGCGGTCGACGGCATCTTTGCCCCGGCGCCGGAAGAAACGCCCGCTGACAAAACGAACCGCTATTATTATCATTGGCTCCTCGATACGGACAATAATCCGGCAACGGGCGTCAACAATAGCACTTACGAAGAGAAGCCTACGGGTGTGGATACACCTCTCGGCACCGAGGTCGTGATCCAATTCGGTTGGCGCAACGGTGAGACGGACGGCGTTTATGCGTACAATCCATTGAGCCCGGATGAGGACCCCATCATCAGTGATTATGAATGGAACAAAGAAGGGGACTCGATCACCGCGCGTATCCCTTTATCAGCGTTCGGTTTGGAATCAGGACAAACCGTACGATTGTCCGCTTTTCAAGAAGGCGCCTCGGACGGCTGGCTCACCGATTGGATGGAATCGGTCGAACTAAAGATCCCTGCTTCTCAAGCCACTCCCAGCGTTTCCGTCGAAGACGCGAGTGATCTGCCCGACACCAGTGGCGATATTCGGCAAATTGAAGCGCGCGTGGACGGCGATGATTTAGAACTAAAGATGGCGGTGCAGGGGATTTTCGCCCCGGCGCCTGACGAAACGCCCGAGGGTAAAACCAATCGTTATTATTATCATTGGCTTATTGATACCGACGATAATCCCGCAACAGGTGTCAATAATAGCACTTACGAAGAAAAGCCAACCGGTGTGACCGAAGCACTCGGGACGGAGATTGTGGTTCAATTTGGTTGGCGCAATGGTGAGACGGATGGCGTTTATGCTTATGATCCTTTGAATCCGGATGAGGATCCCATCATTAGCGACTATGAATGGACCAAAGATGGCGACACGATCACCGCTCGGGTGCCGCTTGATGCGCTTGATTTGAAAGCCGGCCAAACGATTCGCTTATCAGCCTTTCAAGAAGGCGCCTCCGACGGTTGGCTCACCGATTGGATGGAATCCATTTCATTGAAAATTCCCAGTGCGGGTGGCGGTAGCGTGCCGATCGCAGAAGTGAACGATCCCGTGGATGATTTGCCGGATCCCAGTGGCGATATTCAACAAATTCAAGTGGCGACCGATGGCGAATTTCTCTATCTCGCCATGACAACGGAAGGCCCCATCACGCCCACGCCTGAGCAAACGGCAGAGGGCAAGACCAATCGTTATTATTATCATTGGCTCGTCGATGCCGATAATAATCCCGCGACGGGCGTGAGTAACGGCACCTACGAAGAAAACCCCACTGGCGTTCAAGACGTCATCGGCACGGAAATCGTGATTCAGATCGGCTGGCGGGATGGCGCTCCCGACGGCGTCTTTGCCTATGATCCCACAACGGAGGATGCGCTTATTTCCGATTACGAATGGGCGGCGAACGGTAATACCTTCGAAGCGAAGATTCCGTTAGAAGCCTTAGGTTTGAAGGTAGGCCAGAAGGTGAAAGTATCGGCATTTCAGGAAGGGGCTTCCGATGGCTGGCTGATTGATTGGATCGAAGCCGCCGAACTCACCCTATCGCTTCCTTCAAGCGGTGGCGGCGCCGATTTGGCGGAACGCGTGTCCGCAAATGGCTACGGCTATGAAGCCACGCTTGTCGACGCCGATGGTGCTGAGGTCGATCCTGCGGTCATCAAGGTCTTTGCGGATGATGTGGAAGTTCCCCACACCGCCACGAAAGAAAACGGCACCACAACAGTGGTGGGCCAGTTTCCCGAATGGTTGCCGGCGAATAGTTCTCACCGGCTGCGATTGGAATATGGAGTCGGGACCACGGACGTGCCCTTTGACGTGCCCGATTACCAAGTGATTCCCGGTTATTATGGGGTGAAAAGTGTGGAGGGCATTTCGCGTGGTTTCAAAGCGAATTTCACACAGATCAGTGATAACCAAACGGAAACGACCAGCGCTCATGGAAATAATCCGGAGATCGCTGAAGCCCAAGTACGCGGAGAGCTAAGCGATTCCAATGGACGACCTTATTACAATGAGATCAGTGAGGATAAAGATCGTTGGCAACCGGTGTGGATGGATATTGATGGTATTATTAATTGGGCGGAGAACGCACCCGCTGAAGCGGGCTATTTTAATGAATCCGCCACCGGACAAGAAGATCAATCCATACCGGGAATCAATGGAGTCGCAAATGGACTCGCCATCGAAGTGTTAGCCTATCTTGAATTGGAAGCGGGTTTTCATACTTTGGGTGTTAATGGCATCGGCGGCTACAAAGCGAGTATGGGGCCGGACGGGAGCGATCGCTTGGCGCCTGTTCTTGGTTCAGACAACGAAGCTCGGCGTTATTCATTCCTAGGCGATCGCTATTTCAGTGTGCTCGTTCCGGAGTCCGGTTTCTATCCCATTCGCGTTCTTTTCCTTCACGATACCCAAACGAAAGAGGGTGCTTCCATGGAATTATTCTCGTTTAAAGGCACGCGACGCATCGCCATCAACGATCCGGATGATCCCGATGCCATCAAAGCCTATCAGTTTACCAGCGGCCAAGTGCCTTATGTGAGTGAGATCAATCCCATTCCCGGCACTCATCAGGCGAAACCCAATGACCAATTACGCTTCAGAATCCAACACGGTGAAGGCGTCACCTCCGTCAACTCGATCGAATTGAAATTCGATGGCATCATGGTCAATCCCAGTATCACCAGGGTAGGCGAAGCCACGACGGTAGTCTGGCATCCCGGCGCTTTGGAACTGGGCTCCACGCATGAAGTGGAGTTCGCTTACATCACCGAAACAGACCCTCCCGTGGAGCGGCGAGAAGTCTATCAATTTGGCGTTTTTGATGAAGCGGCGATTCTCTTGCCTGAATGGTCCACACCGGTTTCCGCAGCCTCGGAGCGTGGCTTTCGCGTTCGTACCGTGCAATCTGTGGGAGCGCGTGGCAATTCCGTTAGTTCCGCGGAGGCTCAATTGGCGAGCGCGGGTGATTTCACCGCCACCAAGTCTCTGGAGACGATTAATATTGGTGGTGGCGGCATCGTCCAGGAAGACACCGATTGGACGGGCGAAGAATTGGTGATTCAAGACAACGTGAATTATTTCTCCATGGAATCCATCGCCTACCTGCATCTCACACCTGGTTTGCATACGTTAGGGATCAATAGTGATGATGGCTTCCAACTCACTGTGGGACCCACAGCCGAAGATCAGCAAATCGTGTTAGGAAACTGGGATAGTGGCAGGGGCATCGAAGATGATGGTCCGCAAGATCTCTTTGATGTGATTGTGCATCAAGAGGGGGTCTACGCCTTTCGCTTGGTGTATTTCCAAGGAACCGGCGGAGCCTCGGTCGAGTGGTACTCCTACAACCGGCAAACGGGTCAGGCCATCGCACTCAATGATGAAGCAAGTATTCCCGCCTATCAACTGCGCGGCGCGGAACCCATGGCTATTCCAGGGCCTAACATTCAAGTTCTCGACACAGTCGATCTCGGCGCGATATCCGTTTCCACCGCAGAATTGCAATCCGGCTTGTTCGTCCGCAACACCGGTAACGCCAATTCACTAACGCTATCCAATGTCCAGGTCACCGGCCCGGATCAGGATCATTTCACCGTCACCGAATCGCCCGATACCATCGCCCCAGGAAGCTCTGGGCTCGTTCGCATCACCTTCCAGCCGAAACAGACGCCCGGAAGCTTTCGCGCGAATCTCGAGATCACGAGCAATGATTCCGATGAAGGTGATGAAGTGAGGACAGTCGAGCTGCTCGCCGGCGCCGTGGATCCATTAGGCCCTCTAGCACATTATCGTCTTGATGAAGCATCGGGACCTGATCTCCTCGATGCCAGTGGCAACGGACGCCGCGGGTTCTTTGAGGCCAATGGCGGCACCTTGCAATGGAATCAGGACGGCCTCGCCGGTGGAACCTCCGTTGGTTTCAGCGGAGGCAGCTACGCGCAAGTCGCTGGCGGACACTTCGATCGCTGGGACTCTTTCTCCATTGCGGTGTGGGTGAATATGGCGGACATCAGTGGATCTCAGATGCTCTTTGGGAAATCAGATCCTGATGGCAGCAACCCCACATTCGCTCTTTTAGTGACGGAAGGCACCTTGCAATGGTTTCTCCAAGAGGCGCCGGAGTTTGGCACCGCTGAACCTGTCATTCAGGCCAATACCACCCATCATGTGGTCGTGACCTACGTCAACTCGCCGGTGTGGAAGAAGGAAATCTTCATCTATGTCGATGGCGAAGCCGTTGCCAGCATGACTGATCAAGAGTTTATCGCCTCCGGCACTAACGAGGATCTCTTTCTGGCATCTCTGCGAGGCCCCGTTCCTCTGAACGGCCGACTGGATGATGTGCAGATTTACGGCCGACCACTCACGGCCGATGATGTCGCTTCGTTGCGAGCCAATCCGGGCGATCCACTCGCCACCATCTTCAATGGGGGCGGCGATCCCAGCAGCTCGGCGCCCGTGATCACGGAAGTTGGCTGGACACCTAACGGAATCACTTTTCAGTTTCCCGGTGCCGATGGGAAAACTTATCAACTCCAGTATTCCACGACCTTGTTGCCCGGTTCCTGGGAGACGATCCAAGCCAGTCAAGGCGCGGGCGCCGTCATCAACTTCGAAGAGAGCGAAGCCGCTCGCCAAGGGCAACCTAGTGGTTATTACCGCGTGGCCGAAGACTAGCGTTACCGCCTGATTGCGCATGCCCGAACTCGCTGAAGTCGCTTACTACGCAAGACGTTGGGACGGCGGCATCGGCGGGAAGATCCGCAAAGTCCAACTCCATCGCAGAGCACGCGTTTTCAGGGAAATGAGCGATCCGGGTAAACTGGATCGCTCATTGACCGGGCAGGTCTATCATGGCCACCAAACGCACGGCAAGAAGATGCTCTTTCAATTTGGTGATACCGTGTGGCTCATTGGTCACTTGGGAATGACCGGGGAGCTGCACACGATCGAAACATCGGACTACCAACCGGAAAAGCATGATCATTTGGTGCTTTTTCAAAAAGAACGGGCATTGGTTTACACGGATCCTCGAATGTTCGGCGATTGGCGTTGGGCATCTTGTCAGGGCGTGCCAGATGCGTGGCAGAAACTTTCGCCACCGGTTGATTCAAGCGGTTTCACCAAGAAACGTTTGGGGGCCTTCCTCCAACGCCGGGGCCGTTCTCCATTGAAAGCCGTGCTACTCGATCAAGCGATGTTCCCTGGTATCGGCAACTGGATGGCTGATGAAATCTTATGGCGTTGCCCCTTCCATCCCAACCGCAAAGCCGGCACGCTCCAATCCACGGAGGTCGCTTTGTTATGGTCCAAGACCCGCTTAGTAGCCCGTCAAGCGATGCGCGTGATTAGCGTGGATTGGAAAAAACCGCCGGACACCTGGCTATTCAATCACCGCTGGAAAGACGGCGGCACCTGCCCCTGTGGTGCTCCGCTAGTGCGTCAATCAATCGGCGGCCGAACGACCTGTTGGTGCCCCACCTGTCAGGATTCATAGGGTGACTGTCGTCCCCGTAGCGGAGGCCTCCGGACGCCGTCCAGCTTGAAAGGCACTTATCTGAATGCGTCTGAGTCGAATGATGTTAGGCTTCGCGCGCTTAATCTGATGGGCTTAGATGAGGCCACCAGAGATACAGAAGGCGCAGATGGAGCAAGTGATCTTCGCCCTGAATTCCATGGTAGCCAAAGACTTTGAAATTGCCCGCCGTTGCGGTGCTTGCCGGTTGCAAGGGGCCGCGGGATTCATCCTCGACAAGACGCCGCTTGATGTCAGCTGCTTCTAACAAATAGTCAGCAGTTTCCGTGGTGCTGGCGTAGCTCGTTTCTTGAGCGCTGTGAGTGAGGACAAAGATCTTTTCGCCGGCGGCCGCGCGTCGGGCGAAACGTGTGTAGTCCCGCATGTGAGCAGCGAGAGGGCGCCGTGTATCGAGTTCGGCTTCGAGGCTAGCATAAAGTGAATCGGCGGCCAGTAGCGCGTCGATGCGGTCAAAAGCCGCCTCATTCTTGAGCAGCTGGCGGACGGCGCCATAGCCGGCGCTAAAGGAAGAGACCGCTACGCGTTGCCAGGATTCGTCCTCCTTCATGCTTACAGATCGCGAGGCCCTATCAAGTACGTTATCAAACAGATCGGTGTCGTTCTGAAAGGGGCCGCCGTAAGCGGCAGAAAGCCCATTGAAATTGATCACGGCCAAGACGCCCTCGAGCTTTGATTTGGCGAAATTGTCAGCTACCACCGCTGGAGCTCCGTGAAAATGAATATAGAGATCCCGCCTTTGATCTGAAGGAAATCGAGAGTAATGATAGAACTGTAGACTGCCATTACCTCCAAAGGGCTGAGCTTCACTGGCGATGAGCGCCGCCTGCCCCGCACTAGCGTTGACCTCCCTTTCCCAAGAATTCCATGCCTCCTTGAGCAGCCTATAGGGCTCCGGGTGCGAAACGGCCAGGTTATGGGATTCGCCAGGGTCTTTGCTCAGATCGTAGAGTCCTCTTTCACCGTTCTCCACACAGAGTTTCCAAGAGCCATGACGCACGGCCCATGATTCATCGGCGCGCCAGAATAAATGGCGATTGGGAAGGGCTTCGTTTCGCAATAGTGAAGGTGCTAGATCAATACCGTCCGTGCGATAGGCTGTCGGCTCGATCCCAGCCAAAGTGGCCAGAGTGGGAAAGAGATCGATCGAGTGTGCGGTGGCGTGAGATTCGCCAATGCGAATCTTGCCTGGCCAGCGCGCAATCGTCGGAACGCGATGCCCGCCCTCATAAAGCTCGGTTTTCTGTCCACGGAAAGGGCCATTGCTAGAGATTTGCCTGAAATCGCTGCCATACGTGAGGTAGCCGCCGTTGTCCGACGTGAAGAGGACAAACGTTTCTTCATCAAGGCCGCCGTCCTTCAGTGCCTTCATCACCTTGCCCACGCTTAGATCGAGCGCTTCCACCATGGCTTTCACGTGAGGCGCGACGTTGCTGCGATCGGGAATGATGCCCCACTTGTCATCATGATAGGTTTTGTCTTTCTTGCGATGCGGCGGATCTTCAGGGCCTTGCCAGGGGAAGTGAATGGCCAGATGAGGAATGTAGAGAAAGAAGGGTTTCTCGCGATGCCGCTCAATGAAGTCCACGCTGTATTGTGTTAGGAGATCCGTGGTGTAGCCCGCTTCCATTTTGATCTCGTTGCCATGCCACCAATCTTCATTCCCTGAGCGGTCGATGCGGGTGTGAAAGTCACCGTCTCCGGATACCAGGCCGCGAAACTCGTCAAATCCGTGATCCGGCGGCAGGTGTGGCGGCTGGTAACCAAGATGCCACTTGCCGAAACAGGCCGTGGTGTAACCATGAGTTTTGAGTAATTCGGCAATGGTTAGAGCATTTTTCGGTAATCCCAGATCACGATGTGCCCTTCCTGACAGAGCACTATCAAACACTCTTCCAAACCGTTGCTGATAGAGCCCGGTCAGTATCGCCGCACGTGTGGGACTGCACATGGGTCCGGCAGAATGGAAGTCGGTGAAGCGCAACCCTTCCCCGGCTAATACATCAATGTTAGGGGTTTGATTCGTCGTGCTCCCGTAACAGCCAAGGTCGCCGTACCCAAGATCGTCCGCTAAGATGACAACGAAGTTAGGCGGTTTTTCTCCCGCATTGAGAGAGCTAGCCACTATGCCAAGGCTCAGCGCTACCAAGAAGATCCTCTGAAGCATTCCGCAATTGCGCCAGATTCTCCATGGGAACACAACCCAGGTTTTTCTTGTCTCGACATTAGAGGCTTGCCAGCGTCGAAGACTCGGCAGGGTGGCGGTCGCTGGGGAAACGGGCAGCAATTGAAGTGATGTTAGGGAATCAAGGGGCTGCGGCGTCCCGCCGCGAGCGCGTCGATGATTGGTGGCGAAAAGCCCATTGCCGCACCGCGACCGTTGCGGTAAGCAGGCGTTCCACTCTGCTCTCATCATGCGTTTCCTTCTCGTCCCGCTCTCATTGATCATCCTTTGCGGATGCACGGCCGTTTTCATGCCTCGACCCCAGGAGGAAATGCCGGAGCTGAGCTTGCCGGAAATGTGGCAGAATGCGGGCAAGGGCAATCAAGGAAAGGTCTCGACTGGTTGGTTGGACGAGTTTGCCGACCGCGACATGAAGCGGTTGGTGAAAGAAGCACTAGAGAATAATCAGAATCTTCGGGCCACCGCCGCGTTTCTCAAAGCCGCTCGCGAGGGCACCATCATTGGGCGGGCGAGCCGGTTGCCTTCCATCTCGGTGTCTTCATCCGGTTCGCGTTCCGGTTCTCGGAGCGAACAGGCAGACGGTGATCTAGGGCCTTGGAATCAATCGGAAAACTACGGCCTTTCGCTTAATGCGTCCTGGGAACTCGATCTCTGGGGACGATTGCGCGATCTGGATCAAGCTTCCCGTGCCGACTACGCGGCGAGTCTAGCAGATTTCCGAGGCGCGCGTCTTTCGCTCGCAGCCAACACTGCTCGTGCCTGGCTGAACCTCATTGCCGCCGGTCAACAAGTGAAGGCGGCGCAAACGACGCTTGAGAGTTTCGCGCGCAATTTCCGCATTACTGAACGCAACTACAAGGCGGGAGATCCGACCGCCCGCGCCATCGACGTGCAGTTCGGCCGCAACAACGTCGCTTCGGCACAGCGGTCTTTGTTAGGCCGCCAGTTAGGCCGCGATGAAGCTTCACGCTCGCTGGAGCTTCTGCTAGGGCGTTATCCCAAAGGCGCCATCACCGAACGTTTGGAGCTTCCCGAGCTGCGTACGGACGTTCCGGCCGGTCTTCCAGCCGAACTCCTCATGCGCCGCCCCGATCTTCAAGCAGCCGCGGCGGATGTTTTCGCCTCGGCGAAACGTGCCGATGCTTCGCGGAAGAACCTCTTGCCCTCGATCCGGCTGAGTGGCGGCGGCTCCACTTCGAGCGAACAGTTGGTTAACCTCATTGCCGATCCGCGTTCGATCGCTTGGAACGTTGCGGCCTCGCTCTCGCAGACGCTCTATCAAGGCGGCGCACCGAGCGCGCAGGCGCGTGCCGCTCTAGCAAGGAACGAGGCAGCGATTGAATCGTTTGTTTCCACAGCCTTGCGGGCATTTCGTGAAGTGGAATCAGCGTTGGCCACGGAAGCGACTCTAGCAGAACAAGAGAAACTGCTCGACGTCGAACTTCGGCAGGCCATTCTAGCAGAAGCGCAAGCCGAGCGAGATTATGCTGAGGGGCTTGCCACCACACTGGTCGTCCTCGAAGCCCAACGCCGAGCGAACAGTGCGCGGAGTTCTATGATTGCCTTGCGCAATCAACGGCTGCAGAACCGCATCGATCTGCATCTGGCCCTTGGAGGCGACTTTGAAACGCCCCTGGAAGAGGAACCGTCACGTTCTTAGTCCGCCGCCCCAAGGACCAAGGGTCCGCGGCGTCTCGCAGATCTAAGGGATTTGACGCAATTTCGAGAAGTGTTGAAATTATTATATTTTTCAATAGTTTTACTGTCTTGAACTTCTATCCTTTGGGAAACTGCCGATACCCAATCGGCTTGAATCCTCCCCGTTTGACGATCAATGGCTTACAGCACAACCGCTCAGGCAACTTCAACATCGTTCTGGCTGGACATTCAGGGCAACTGGATGTCCGGCGATGCCACGTGGGAACCGGTCACCGGGACACGTCCGCAAGAGAAGTGGGGCTTTGAGTGGGTGGAGTGTCTGGACTATGAGATCTTTGCCAGCCTTCATGAGGGATTCCGCAAGCTCGTCAGCGATGAGGTGCCGTTCGATCATCCCGTCCACATCGTCAATGGTGACGGCGCTAGGCGCGAGGCCCGGCTCATGGGCCAGATAGTCAATGGAGTCGAACCCTTTCCCCGGGTGCTTTATTTCACTCTAACGCTGCTCTCACCCCGTGAACCGACTGCCGCGTCTGTCTCTCCCGCTCCTTCGGCTAGACCGATTGCCTCCGTACCAGAGTTCGTTGAACATGAGGAAGACACCTTGGCGCCGCTCAATCAGCGAGCGACCAAAGCTGCCATCACGTTTGTGGGCGCAGCCGCCGTCTTAGCCTGCTTTGTTATGATGGTCGTTCCGTGGTTTTTGAGTTCCCAGACAAGCCATGCCGGCACGGGGAACACACCGAGACAGGGCCAAAGTCTAGCGGATGCTAAATCCGTTCTCCGTCAGTTTCACGCTGCGAACTCGATCGAAGAGCGTAGCAAGCTGGTCCTCAACGGTTCCGCCGTCTTGCCCTTGATGCAGCGATTCTATCGCGATAGGCCGCACAAGACGAACGCGATCGCGTCTGTGCAGAACTGGGATATTCTCACCTTGGACCAGCGTCCTCACTACGTGGCCAGGGGATTTGATATCCGCGAACAACCCTTTCTCTCTATGGTCGATCTCTCCGGGGACAGGCCCCAGGTGAATTGGGAGGCATCGGTGGGGTATGGTGAAATGCGCTACGAAGACTTCGTGGTCTGGCGGCCGACTAACAAAGTATTGATGCGTTTGCTGATTTCTCCCATTCAGTATTACAATTTCTCCTATGACGACTCCCAAACGTATGCCTCCTTTCTCGTTCGCGCGAATGAAGATGGACGCTTTCTCTACGGCTATGCCAAGCGCAACTCTAGCGGCTTCACGAAACTCAAGGAACTGTTTCCGGCAGGCGCGCGTCAGGTGGGCGGTCCGTTGCGTTTACTCACGGCTGCAGAACGGGATCACGCCACGGAACCCCCTCGCCGTGTGACTCTGGCATTGCGGTTCACTCACACTGGCCGCGAAACGGACCAGGTCGCGATCCTCGATGTCCTCGGCGAGGATTGGGTCCACGTTCCGGCCGCTAACGCCTCAGCTGCGCCCGGTCCATGAGCGTTTCCCGTCTTGGAGTCTGTTTGGTCAGTTGGGTCGTCTTTGCCATGACTCTTGCGACGCTTGATGCGAGGCAGATCAATTGGCGTGGTATCACGAACAAGACCAATCTCACTAGCGCAGACACACCGCTTAACGCTGGTTTTGTCTTTGAGTTGGGTTGTTTTGAAGAGGGGTTTGCGCCTACGGCCGGGAATACCGGTGAATGGTCCTCACATTGGCACACCGTTGCGCAGGCACCTTACCGGGAATCCGATGCCACCTTTTCTGCCAGCTATTTTGTCGCTTCGAACCAAGCACCCACCACCTTTGGCAAACGGGTTTACATTTGGGGTCACGGTCTCAATGGATCCACTCATGAATGGATCTTGGCCGGGAATCCCACGTGGACGTGGCCTTCGCCGTCCGATATTGGTTTCGCGCTGACCTGGGTTCTCAACTCTAGCACAGAGACTGTGATCGGAAGCATCGGTGGCTCGAGTGATCCCGTCTATCTGAGAACCTCTGCGGTTTCTGATAGTCCGCCACCGGTTGGGGATCCGGAAACTTGGCGGCGTTATGCCTTTGGCTCTGAGTTGTCGAATCCCCTCATCAGTGATTGGCATGCGGATCCCGATGATGATGGTTGGGATAATCTGACTGAGTACGCTCTGGCAAAGCAGCCTTTGGAGTTTGATGGCGAGCCTGCTCTACTAGCGGAAACGTCTACGCATGGTAACAGTTCTGTCTCTCTCACACGGCATCCCAACAGAAAGGTAACCACATCGATCGAAATTTCAGAGGACTTTGAACAATGGGCGTCTCCACCTCCGGGTCTGATTGCGGTCGACACACCTAGCGAACTTAGACTGGTGTTAGGTCTTGATGTCTATCGTCTCTTTGTTCGGGTGCGTGTGACGTTGGAAGATGGCTAGCGGTCTACCAGAATAATTGAACGCTAGGCTCTGCATCGAACCATAGCCGCAGCACCTCGCCGGCGTGTTCGATCTCCAAGATGCCACCGGTCTCGCGCTGGTAAAACATAGCGGTAGCGATCGCACCGACGAGACCAGCCGCGCCTTTCCCGCGCGCCGCGAATTGCAACGGCGCGGGAGCAATCGGCGTGGTGAGGATCCAACACCGCTGCATGCGATCAGAGACGATCCGGCAAAGTGGGAGATCGGGCGGGGGCATCCGCCAATACTGTTCATATAAACAGTATTGGCAAGCCGGAACCGTCAGCCGCACCCAGTAGCGGATCTCGTAAAATTCCAGGAACGCCGCCCAGACCGACCGTGAGAAGCCCTGCAGCGTGAAGATCATTTGGACTCGCAATTTCTCTGCGACTGCATTGATGATGAATCGTATGCTCCACGCTGTTTTCCACTTCGAAGAGCGGTGCGGCTATGCGAAGAGCCATCTCCTGACCCAGATCCCTCGACGGGCTGGATTCATTGTGATGAACTTTCGAGGACTTCCCAACTCACGGCGAAATCCACATGACAATTCAACCACATACTCTTAAATCTGAGTACGCCCTCAGGCAGCGACTGGTATCTCGTTGAAGTTCGGTCTAGACATGACACTATGCTCAAAACAATTCTTAAATACATAACCATCGTTCTGCTTGCATTCGGACTTGGGACTTATTACGGATGGACGTCTGGCTTTGTTGATGGACGAGTCGCAGCCAACGGAACTGTCATGACATATGTCGAGGGTTATTCTAAAGCTAGAATGGTGGATGATGTTGCGGCAAGGGATAGAGCCATCGAGCTATTAGGTACTGAGGTTGCGATGGAATTTGTGAACGGTTTTAGCTATTCCCCGCTGGCATATCACTTCATACATCCAAAGGCCCGTTACGGTTTACTTAAAATGGCTGTTACTCACGAACTCAATCAAGAATTTCCATCTCCATGGAGAAAAGGAAAGACTCTCGACCTGTTTTCATCTGGCTCTTCCGAGGCGGAATACCTGGAACGGTTAAAGGCTTCTAAGAGTGACCTGTATGAACGGATAAAGAAACAGACGGAGGCCGGCAGAAAAAAGTATCTTGAAAAGAGGTCGAATACCGAACGAAACGGCGCGGACTGACCGCTCTCCCAGTAGAAGTTTTTTTTAGAAGTCCGCTAGAAAAGCCTCTTAAAGACCGTAGGATCACTTATAACATCAACATTAACTGAGCACCTGGTCCCTCGCCGCAGATTTTCTGCGAAAAATAACACAATGACCACGATCACAATAAACCGGGACGAATCGGGTAGACGAAGGGATTGAGCCCCCGCCCCCACCACAAGTCTACGGGTTGATTCGCTGTGCTCCCTGCGAACTCCCTCTGGGCCGTCTGTCTCCGGTTCGCTCCGGATGTAACGGCGGATCCGGAATGTTGCGCAGTTTGTTTGAGTGATGGCAATGATCCAATGGTCTGCTATCGAAGGCACACGCTCCGCGTACACGTCGGGCCGATACGGCTTGGCATCCCTCAGGCAGTTGAGTCCTATTACTGGAGTGAGTTTCTGCTAGCAAAGGCAATCAAAAGTCGTAGAATCACTCGTGACATTAACATTAACCGAGGACCTGATTCCTCACCATTGACGTTTTTTGACTAAAAGAGCCACATGAGCGAGCCCCCACCTATTCCAGAACAAGGCGCCCCCGGAATCCAAAACAAGAAGCTTGGCGACGATGCCGGAATTCGCATGCTCATCCCTGTTGGGCGCACCGGCTGGGCGATCGCCGCAGGATACCTCGGTCTATTTTCAATCATTCTCCTGCCGGCCCCGATTTCAATAATCGTTTCAGTTATCGCGATTCTCGACATCAACAAGTCGAAAAAAACAGGCATCAGGAAGCGCGGTCTTGGCAGAGCCATCTTCGGACTCGTGATGGGAATCATATTCTCCATCATTCTCGCCTTGGTTGTGATCGCCATGATGTCAGCGGAATAAGATCCTGCGGGCGCGAGACGTCCTTTTGTGCCACATAGGTCGAACGATAAAGGCTGACCGGGACCATAGCGGTCGATGTTCAGGTCATCCATTGTTGGTCGAAGCCGTCGACGCGTTTAGGAAGCGCTTTTTGTTAGACTATCATTGTAAGAAGCTCTTACATGACTTCGTCGACTAAATCTCTACCCTTAAAACGAACCACGGATCCGTAAGAACGCTTTCACATGCATCCGTGTGATCTGTGCAATTCGTGGTCTTCACGACGTCTACTAACCTTAGTTCTTGAATTCAAGAGAGTCTGGTGATTCTTTGGATACACAGTAATTTAGTTCCAGCCATTTCCTTTTAATTATATGATGATAGCATAATGGAATGCTGAGGTTGCTTCCTGCTTACTCTTGCATCATGAATCAAGATGAGTTTGAAAGAATTATTGAATTGATGCGCAGAGCTTTTCGCAAGTGGCCTGAGTTGAACGATACCGAAAGTGAACTCTTGAAACGAAAGCTCATAAGTTTGCAGCCCAAGGATTTCGTTGAGCTGCTGCCATCTTTGTTAACCTCTGTCGCCGAACATTTATTCCATCATCGCAAGACTGGCTTTCTGGATGATTTCGTTGTCTATGCTCTTGATGGCAACCAGGACGACGATGCCGATCCTGCAATGAGAGAGTCTCGTATTAAGCATCGAGAGCACCTCTACAGTATGGTGAATGCGCAGCAGGCACAATGCATCGCCGACTGGCTTCAAATGATGAAAGGCACTGAACTGGACGAAATCTCTGGTGCCTCCATAGAAAGTGCGCATCGCTTCTGGAGTAAGAGAGGGCGAGGGTGATTGGCCCGCTACGGTAACGTTGGCGGGCTTCGGAAGATTTCGCATCTCTTGCTACTCGTACTGCTCGTGGCAGGATATGCGAATGATTCATTCTGCCGCCGCCGGGTTCCAATCCGAGACAACGCTATTGCCACATCCCTCGGTTTCACACCTTGAGCTCACAGGGTCACACCGAACTCGTCTTTGGGATTCACGGAGCGCGCGAATGCGGTGAGCAACTTGATCGTCTGCTCGACGTCACCAAGATCCACGACTTCTATCACGGAGTGCATGTAGCGTAGCGGCAGCGAGACCAGCGCGCTCGGAATGCCGGCGCGTTGATGATAGATCTGATCTGTATCGGTGCCGCTATAGCGGGAGGAAGACTCGTGTTGCAGTGGGATGCCTTCTTTCTCAGCAATTTGCATTAGCCGCTCTACCACTTTGGGGTGATTACAGGTGCCGTGGGTGACGGTGGGACCGCCGCCCAAGGTGACTTCGCCGTGTTTGCTGTGCTCAATCTTCGGCGTGTCCGTGGCGTGCGTCACGTCAAGGCATACCGCGACATCAGGTTCCAAACGGTAGGTGGCCATCTTCGCACCCAACCCGCCGATCTCCTCCTGTACGGCATTGACCGCTAGGATATCGGCACTGGGTTTCTTTCTTGCTTGGGATAAATTGGCTAACACTCGTGCGATAATGAACCCTCCCATACGATTATCCAAAGCACGCCCCACCAGGCGGTTCTTGCCGAATTCTTGTACGTCATCGGCATAAACTGCCGGATGCCCGATGCGTAAACCCAGCTCCGCTACTTCCTCGGGATTCGCGGCGCCGACATCCACGTAGAGTTCATGAACTTCCGGCGCCTTTTCTCCACCACTGCGGTCGCGAATATGAATTGCCGTATTGCCGATGACGCCGAGCACCGTGCCTTGGTCGCCGAGGAACTGCAGACGCCGGCCTCGCGCGGTGGCAAAGTCCGATCCGCCGATGCGGTCCACGTGGAGATACCCTTCTTTAGTGATGTGCTTGATCATGAACCCGATCTCATCGGCATGCGCCTCTAACATCACTCGGAACGCCTTGCCGGACTTGGGCTTCTTGCCTCGCCGCGTGGCCCACGCCGTGCCGTAGGCGTCATTCGACACCTCATCGGCAAACGCCTTCACATACTCGGCCCAACAGCGTTGGCCCGCGACCTCAAATCCGGTCGGGCTCGGCGTGCGCAGGAGTTCAAATAGAAAAGCTTTGGAATCGTCGTCTAACATAATGATGCTGGCAATAACCCGGGGCCTTCGCGAAAACAAGGACGACTACGGGAAAAGTTCCCGCGCCAACGTTGCCAAAACGTGGTTACTGATTAAGCTCCTTGTCCGGCAGAAACCACGTCATGAGTCTACGCAACGTCATCTTTGAGGACTTCGAGGCACGTTACGTGAGTCCTGAACGGCTTGATCAGTTGCTCGCAGCGGGTTGGCGACACGCGGGCGAACACTTCTACCGCTACAATTTCGCCTTTCACCGCGGCATGCTCACTGAGGTGATCCCTTTACGGATTCCGTTAGGCAGTTTCTCCATGAGCAAGAGTCAACGCCGCACGTGGCGCCGGAACCAAGCCACCGGTTTTACCATCAAAGTGCAGCCCACCTGTGTCGACGAAGAGAAAGACACGCTCTTTCAACAACACAAATCGAAGTTCGTAGAGAACGTTCCGGATCACCTTCACGATTTCCTCTCACACGAGCCTGATTCGGTACCATGTGAGGGCGGGGAAATCGTCGTCTACCACGACGGAAAGCTGGTAGGCGCCAGTTTCTTCGATGTGGGCAAGGACAGCCTATCGACCATCTACGGCATGTATGACCTGGACTACGCGAAACAGGGCCTCGGCATTTTCACCATGCTATTGGAAATGGAACACGCGAAACAGTTAGGGAAACGCCATTATTATCACGGCTACTGCTACCGCTGCCCTTCCTTCTACGATTATAAGAAACGCTTTCGCGCCCTGGAAGGATTCGATTGGGGCGGTTGCTGGTTAGATTGGCCCGAGATTGAGAGAAGGCCGGCGGCCGAGGATAAGCAGGGTTTCGGTTAGGTGACGGATTGCTCAATTCCCATCTTGACCCGTCATTCACTGGCATGACGCACGGTCGCCACGGCCACATTCTTTGGATCGGGCCGCTCTCTCAATGAGGCCGCTATTGACGCGATGGTGCGTTTGGCTTCGCCTTTGAAAACCGTCTTTCCATTTAAGACGACTTCAACCGGTTGGCCGAGGTCTAACAAGGAATCCGAGAGGAGCACGTCCACGTTTGTGATGTCATCCGATTGAATATCGATACGCTGACCCTGACACTCTGCTGCTAATTGGTGCCCACGCTTGGCTTGTTCCCGAGAAACGCGGAGCCAGTAGAATCGCCGATGGGTGACATCGTCCTGATACCAAACGACACGCTTGGGAAATGGCTGACGTGCGAATTCCGCCATCCAAGGAATGGCCATGCGATCCTCACCATCCATCCAATGGCCTTTGCCTGAATGAATGACGACCTGATGCAGGTACCCTCCGGAATCCTTCTTTGCGAGTTCTCCCAGGCGTTCGCTCCATTCGACCGCGACTTCATTGCGTTTGTAGGCCTTGTCATTGGCACCCATGTGCAAGGCGAAACCGATGTTGCGAAGGCCCAACGGTTTGGCCTCGTTAGGGTGGCCGGCCATCATGGCTGCGGCGGCAAAGCGATCCGCCATGCGCGGTGCCAGTTGATAAACGCCATCGCCACCTGCGGAGTACCCGGTCAAATACACGCGATTCGGGTCCACGTCTTCAAAGACGATCAGGTTTTCGATCAAGCGGTCGAAGAACACGTCGATGTGGGCTTGGTGCCAGAGATTCCAAGTGTCGGTAGGCGCACGCGGCGCCAAGTAAATGCCTTCCTCTGGCTCGTAGAGTTTCAACTGATTCGCCCATTGCCGGTCATTCACTTCGGGTCGTGTGTTGCCGCCACCGTGCATGGAGATGAAAAGTCTTCGCCCATTGTCAGGCTTCTCGCCGAACACTTTGTATTCAAAACGCATGATCTTGTCTCCTAACATGATCGCTTTGCGCTCCATCTCCTCGGCGCGCGATTCGCGAATCCATCGAGCATGATCTTCCCACATTGCGTTGATGGCCGCTTCGGCTTCTGATTTGGAAAGCGCCGCCCTAGCAAAGAACGCTTCGTCTAACGCCGGACGATCGTTTCGCGGCTTGGCCAGATACGTTTCCAAAGCCTTGAGTGCCGCTTTTCCGCTAACAGGTTTCGCAATGAGGTCGACACGTTGCCGCTTCTCTTTGCCCGGCGTGAATTCTTTCATCGCGCGTTCCCCGCCACTGGTCGGCACATGGTCAATCTCGTAGGTTTTACCCGTCTTGAGAATGACTTCTAACACATTATTCGTGTCGTCGCTTGTATCCTTAGATATTCCCTGAAAGATCACCTCCTCGCCTTGGCGAACGCGGACGTGGCTTTTGATTCGTTCGCCGCCTTGTCTGTCCCACACTTGGATGCCTAACAACGTCTCCCCTTCGAGCGGCTCTTTTACGCCCTTGCTCTTGGCATAGCGATCCGTGATATTGACCGCGGCAACTGAGGCATCCGTCGGCGCCCAGATCATGGGGAAATGAATTCCCGTGCGTTTCCAGGTCGTGGCGTAGATGGCATGATAGGGCACATCACGCTGCGCGTGCGCGGCATCGCCCAAGAACCACACTTTATCGAGTCCCTTGGGATTGTGCTCGCATGCGCCGGTCCAATGCCACTTGCCATCGCTCCACACCTCGACCCATGAATGATTGCCGCGCTTATTCGCCCACATCGGCGTGCCGACGAACCTAGCAGGAATGCAAAGCGCGCGGCAGGCATCGATGAGGAGAATGGAAAGTCCCGTGCAGGAGGCGTATTTCGCCTCGATCGATTCATAAGGACTTTGATCCGGCTTGGGCCGCTTACGCGCATGGTATTGCACGTCCAGCAGTTTGAATATGTCCCGATTGAGAAGATGAGCCGCTTCTCCAGGGCTCTTACATTCCGCTACAATCGGCCGAAAACGCTCATAGAAATCGGCTCGCCAATTGTCCCGGCGCTCATTGATGGAGGCGTAGGGAAGGACATCATTGAGAAACAACGGTTCGGGAACGGTCGCTCCCCAAGGCAAGGCCTTCCGTGCCTTGTAAGCCAAGCTCACATTCTCTAAAAGAAACTTGGCGGAGAGCTGTTTGAGATCTCTCTCTGGCATATGCGCCACAAGAAACCGCATCCCTGTCGCCTCGTCATCTGGAACTTTCTCTAACGCTTGAGCGATCTCGCCGCGATTGGGTCCCGCGAGTTCTAGCGCCTGCTCAACATCGCTCCGCGCCGCGATCGCGCCGAAGGAAAGCGCAATGAATACGAGTGAAGCCCGCTTCATCACTTCGCTTTGGGTCGGAATGGCCAGTCAGGGGTCCCCTTGGGATCCGGCACCTGTTTCGATTTTCCCAGGGCGAAGTCTGCCGCTGTTAGGTTGAGATTTTTAAAATAACCGTCCTCACGAATGAAACCGTAAAAGCTTGGGTAGAAAGGATCCACAAAATCCACGTTGGCTTGGTCCGGGACTTCGAGTCCTGTTAGATGAAAGGCCGCATTGACCACCATGCGCCTTAGGCCCTCGCTCAAAAAGTCGACACTGGCACCCATGGTGTTGCAGAAGGAAGTGCCTTTCTTCCCATTGGGAGCCTCGTAAGGATGCAGCCAGGCCAACGGTTGCATGGGATCATTCTTCTTGCCTTCGACCGGCTTTGATTTGGGGTCTAACGTTTCCGTTACCGCGCCACGCATTAGAATGGTATCGGCTTCTGTTAAGTGCCGCACGCCGTAGACATCGGATGGGCCGAAGACGTCTTTCACGCCGTTAAGAATCGGATGATCTTTCTGCCCTTCTTCCACCACACCAAGCGCTCCCTCTCGTTTGTGCCCGCCATGATGGCTCACCCACTCTTCACCCAGAATCTTCCGGCCCCATTCACGGTACGTGATCTTATCTCCAAACGTTTCCTTGCCATTGAAAGCATGCGTGGCCGTGCGCAAACCAATGATTGGTTTGCCGGCGTTCATAAACTTGGTCACGTGTTCCGCATCCTCCGCTGACGGCCGGCGAAACCGTGTGGCGATGATCATCAAGTCAGCGTTATCCAATGCTTCCCAACCGAAGACACCTTGTTGGTTGTTGGGTTCAATGTAAGTGCCTGTCTCATCCCAGGCGAAGAGCACGGTGCAATCAAAGCCATGATGCTGACTGAGAATCTTTCCTAACATCGGCAGCGCTTCTTCCGAGCGATACTCTTCATCGCCTGAAACCAGAACGATATGCTTACCTTTCCCAGGACCATCTTTGCCCTTGAATACCAGGGTTTCCTTCGCTTGAGCGGTGAGGAGCGAAGCCACAGTGACCATGCCGAATAGGAGGTGTTTCATGCGCGCATTGCGACACGGCCGAGTGGAGCGCGCAAGTGAATTCTAGGCCTTGTCCCTCTCAATACGGCTCCAATGAAGATTTCTCGGTCACGTTTTCCCTTTATGCGGCAGGTTTCCTCAAAATACATCATCATGGAGTCTGATCCCACGCTTCTGCGCCGCTTCGCTGATAGCCGATGCCAACAAGCTTTCGCACATCTCGTCGATCGCTACGCCGGTATGGTCTTTGCGGTGGCACTCCAACGGACGGGAGACCGCGAACTGGCGCAAGAAATCTCGCAGAATGTGTTCCTAGCATTATCCAGAAAGGCCTCCCAGTTAAACCGCGACGCCAGCCTGGCTTCCTGGCTGCATCGAGTGACCATGCTAGAATCTGCCGCCTTGCTTCGCGCCGAAGCGCGGCGCCGCCGCCGTCATGAGAAACTTGCCGCTATGAATACCATTGACCACGAATCCGCCGCTGAGTCCGAAGCGATTCCGCTCCTCGATGAAGCCGTGCAGAAACTCAAAGAAACGGATCGCGAACTTCTCTTTCGCCGCTTCCTGGAAGGCATGAGTTTTGCAGAGATTAGCCAGCACTACGGCATCAACGAGGCGGCAGGCCGCAAACGCGTTTCCAGGATTCTCAAAAAACTAAGCCACATCATGAGCAAGCAGGGCGTGACCGTTTCCACCGTGGCGCTTGGCACGGCCATGACGGCACATTGGTCCAAAGCGGCTCCAGCTGGTCTAACTCATACCATTTCCCAAACCGCGTTTGCCGGCTCCGTGGCCGGCACTTCTCAAGTCACCCTATTCACCGCCATGATCACTTCAAAACTCTCCGCCGTCACCGTGGCTGCTCTTGGAGCCGCCATCCCCTTCTCCATGCAATGGGCTCATTCCAAACGCGAGGAGCCTGACATCAATATGATCGGTTTGGAGGAGAGTCACCCCTCGCTGGAACCGCCCGTTTCGCCAATCCTTCGTGTGGAGGAAGAAGCGAAAGTAGCCGCCGGTTTTAGCATCGCAGCCCTGGCGCGTGAACTGAGAAAACTCCCCCTACCTAACGGTTCTCTTAAGCGCGAATTGGAGTTGGAACTCCTCATGCATTCGCTCTCCGAAGGTCAAGTTAGGCAGGTTGTTCCCTTGCTCAAAGACGCTCCCAATGCCAAAGCGCTTCATCGCATCGTCAGCGCCGTCTTTGGTCGGTGGGCGACATTCAATCCCGCCGAGGCGGCCGAAGCTGCTTTGGATTTCGGTGAGCTGCGAGCCGTGGCCCAACGAGGTGTGTTGCTTAGCTGGGTAGAAACAGACGCCGAAGCCGCCTTCCGTTACATGGAAACGTCTGTTCTCTCTAACAGTACGCGTGGGGACCTTCGCGTATCACATGATCTCTTATCAAAAATACTACGCGTCACGGAGAATCCTTCCCGTGCGTTGGAACGCATGGAAGCTCTAACCAACACCGATCTGGGCAAGAGCATGGCTGAAGGCATTCTTAAAGCTTGGGCCAAAGAGAGTCCCGACGATGCCTTTCAATGGATTCAGGCCAAAGAAGATTACGGACTGCGGAACACTTATACGCAGACCTTTATTCATGATCTGGCACCATCGAATCCTAGCAAGAGCTTCGAACTCGCTATGTCGCTAGAGCAACCTAAACTTCGTGAGGAGTCCGTGCGGTGGACGCTCATGCAATGGAGGGATCGGGCGAAAGCACGCGAAGCTTATTTGACTCTGCCAGACGCCGTGCGCACCGAGCACCTGACGATGAATGTGGCACCTTTCCTAGGCAAAGACGCCGCCGCCGCCTTTGAAGTTGCCCGCCAACTCCCGGAAGGTTTTCATCGCGATCAATTTCAATACGCTGGAATTCGGGGGAGTGCCAAAGCCTCGCCTGAGGCGGCGGCCGAAGCGGCCGGCCAGATCACCCACCAGCGCACGCGGAAACAAGCGCTGGAATTCGTGGCTCGTCAGTGGCTTCAGCAAGATGCGAACCAGGCGCGAAGTTGGATCGAAACAGAGAGTGGGCTGCCGAATGAGTCGGTTGAAAAATTGTTAGAAAACGTTAAGCAATGAAACTAATCAAATGGCTTTTGTTGGGCGCTGTCATGGGTTTCGCCGCCGGCAAACTAGTCTTCCGATCGAACACCGCCCCCATTTCCGAGCACTCTTCACAGTCGGAATCAATTCTGCAACCCACGACCGCCTCCAGCGATCCCTTAACGCTTCCCATGGTTCAGCCGATCAACCTGACAGAAGCGCAGTCACAAGCGGCTCATCCTCCGCTTTCTGGCAGCCTTGAAGAAGTCACGCTGCATCTAGGGATGATTCAGCTAGCAGCGCAGACGCCGGATATCCTCGCCATCACGGACTTTTTCAACAACGCAACGGCACCGGGCGAATTGCGGGATTTGGCCACTTCCGTCTTCGAGCAGCTGGCAATGCGAGATCCCAAAGCAGCCTACGAGGCGGCGAAGAATCTAGACGATGCCTCACTCCAACGCACCGCTCAGGCCGCTGTGATGGAGACGTGGGCCAAGCGAGAACCGGAAATCGCCCTGTCATTCATCGATAAACTTGAACTCAATGATAAAGAAGCGTCGCGGCTCTACTACTACGCATTCGAAGGGTACGTTCGCAGTGATCCCGTGAATGCCATGCGACGGCTGGAAGAACTTCAGCTAGGCCGTGATGAGATCGACCAAATGGTCACATCGTTGTGGGTGTACGCAAGCCCGGATGAAGCCTTGGCTTGGATCCAAGCGCTAGACGAATCGCCGCGACGCTCAAAACTCCTGGCCCATGCCGCGGGTGAACTCGCTACCGAACAGCCTAGCAAAGCTCTTGAAATCGCGATGTCCATTCCCGATCGTCCCCGCGGTACGCACCCAGCGCACGACTTGCTCTACGATCTTGCGGCGCTTCCTTTCCCAGGCTCTGCGGACAAGGCCGTCGGCCTCTTGCATGAGTTACCTGATGAGTTAGTCACTGACGGCTTCGTCACGCGCCTTGCTTCTCACGCGATCCTTGGGAACCCTGACAGAGGTGTCAAAATAGCCGATGAACTTCCCCAAGGCCCCATCCAACAGGCATACTGGGCGGGCGTGGTGAGGCAATTTGGCTGGAACGACCCCGTGCGAGCTGCGGAACTCGTGACCAATCTTGATGAAGGCCCTCATCTAGCAGATGCCTACGAATCCGTCATGAACGGTTGGACGAAGACCGATGAGTTTGCCGCCGCCGAATGGCTAGCTAACCTGGAGCCGTCCCCATCCAAAGACCAGGCGATCGAGACCTTCTCCGAGCAACTTATGGCCATCGACGCCGAGCGCGCGGTGCAATGGGCCTCTTCCATTGATGATCCTAACAGGCGCGCGAAACACCTGGAAGATCTCGTCGCCAAATGGAAGAAAGTGGATCCTGAGGCGGCTCGTGAATGGAGTCTAACACCATAATGCGTGACGTTTTTAGTTCTTACCAATGAGGTTAACGAGCGATGCTCCGTTTAAGTAGGGAGCAGTGACGGGTCCCCGCTACCGGAAACAGACTCCTACGGGCGAAAACGCCTAGCGAAGCTTCGCGGCGCCAGAACGGTCTCCATTTCCCCCGCTTGATCTGGAACTTTTACAAGTTTGGGAGATCAATAGTGGCCGGAAGCTCTCTGCGACGCATTCCTTAGAATGCGAAAAGAGCGCATTAAGCGCTTAAGGAACGATAGTTCGGTGCCTGGTTTCACGTTACCTTAAGCGATCCAGTTTAACCTGGAGCCTCAACACGACAACTTCAGCGACTCCTCCCATTGATGAACAACTCTCTTCGAGACATTTTCGCACTAACATGGCTTTGTATGGCCGTGACGGTAGTTCCGTCCGCGTTTGGTCATGGATCTGTAGGTGATCCGGTTAGCCGGGTCTATCAGATATTCAAAGAGAACCCAGAGACACCGCAACGCCAGGTTTCGGTAGATGCCATTGCGGTTGCCGGGACGCAGCCTTTTTACGATTGGTCAGAGGTGAACCGATTGGTGCCGGACTATGACGGCGCCAATCTCGCGCCATACCGAGCATTGATTCCGGATGGCAAACTTGCTAGTGCGGGGCGGGATAAGTACGCGGGGCTGGACTTGGTGCGCGACGATTGGCCCGCGACACCAGTCAATGCGGGTGCCTACCCGGTGGTCTTTGATGCCCACGTGCCGCATGATCCCAGTTACTTCTTGGCCTTCATCACGCGTGACGGATGGAGCCCACAGCAGCCATTGCGTTGGAGTGATTTGGAGGCTTTGCCAGGGGCTGAGCATGCCGTGCGGGACGGGAACCTCTATCGTTTTAGCGTGGACTTTCCACAGCGAACGGGCCGACATGTGCTCTATGTCATTTGGCAACGGATCGATCCTGCTGGCGAAGCTTTCTTTTCTGTAAGTGATATCGACTTTGGCGATGGCACGGGCCAAGGCAATGAGGACGACGGCAATGGCGACTACCCCGCATCGGACGAAAATCCGCCAGAGACCGCGGTATCTGCGGAAGTGGATTTCGAGATCCAGAGTGATTGGGGTTCAGGCTTCACTTCTGAAGTGACCATCACGAACACAGGTGCTGCGCCGATCAATGATTGGATACTCGAGTTTGAACTCGACCGGTCCATTTCTTCCTTCTGGAATGCGACGCTTGTTAATCGGGAAGGCGATATTTACACCGTGCGGCACGCTGGATGGAATCAGGCCATTGCGGCCGGCGGTTCCACGACGTTTGGATTTCAAGCAACGCCGGGAGAACTTAGTGAGATCGATCCTCAGCATCTAGTTCTCAATGGCACGTCGTTGAATTCCGGTCATGATCACGGCGACGGCGATCCCGATCACGGTGATCCACAACCTGATCCGGATCCGCAACCTGATCCCGATCCACAACCTGATCCCGATCCACAACCCGATCCCGATCCGCAACCTGATCCTGAGCCGCAACCTGATCCTGATCCGGATCCAGATAATGGCGACGTTCTCATCGACTTTACGGTCAATGACAATTGGGGATCGGGTTACACAGCGACGATTACTCTAACAAATCAATCCTCATCGGCGATTGACGGTTGGACGCTCCAGTTCGATTTGGGCGTGACGTTAGTCAATTTCTGGAACGCCGTCGACGGATCGAAGGAGGGCGACACCTTCACCTTTAGCAATGCCTCGTGGAACCGGCTTATCCCGCCTGGTGGTTCCGTTAGTTTCGGCTTGCAGGCCTCCACTAGTGCGGACACCACGCCGAGTCATTTCGTCTTAAATGGCCACGCTGAAGACTCTCCTGAGCCGGACGAAGACGAGCCGGAGCCTGTCGATGATGAAGACCCACCCAACGATTCGGATACTGAAGAACGTTCGCTAGAGATTTTTGTTAGGACGGCTTGGGATTCCGGTATGGCGGGCGACGCGACGCTCGTGGTCGATCAATCCCTCAATGGATGGGAGGTGACGTTCGATTTCCCTTACGTGATCACTAGTATCTGGGATGCCGAGATCGTTTCCCGCACGGAAGACACCTACACCGTGCGAAACGCGAGCTACAACGCGACGGTTGCCGCTGGAGGAGCCATTTCGTTCGGCTTCATTGCGGAGGCAAATGGAGTATCAACGGGAGATCTTCTGTATCCTGCCAATGTGTCAGTGAATGGCTTCCCGGTTGATTCCGGAACCGGCGAACCGGAAAATGGGGAAGACGATTCTAATGATGAGTCGGGCGATGAAGGTTCCGGTGGCGGCATTGATGACCCGGAACCGGCAATCCCGGGTGAGGGCAAGGATCAAACCGGTGACTACAACTACGCAGAGGCGATTCAGAAAAGCCTCTTCTTCTATGATGCTCAACGATCTGGTGATCTGCCAGACGACTTTCGGGTGGCATGGCGTGGGGACTCAGCGCTGAATGACGGAGCAGATGTTAGTCGGGATCTAACGGGTGGCTTCTACGACGCCGGCGACCACGTGAAGTTCGGACTGCCGGGTGCTTTTAGCTTTACGATCCTGGGATGGAGCGCGGTGGATCAACGAAACTCGTGGATTGAAACGGGGCAACTAGATGAACTGTTAGACGTCATTTCATGGGAAGCCGATTTCCTCGTGCGTGCTCACGTGCGTGACGCTAACGGCGACACCTTGGAGTTCTATGGGCAAGTGGGTGATGGGCACGTGGATCACGCCTACTGGGGACCTCCTGAGACGATGACGATGTTTCGTCCGGCCTACAAGGTGACACGTTCTCAGCCGGGCTCGGAGGTTGCTGCAGAATCCGCCGCGGCCTTGGCCGTCGCGGCTCTAGCGTACCTTCATGAAGATCCTGATTATGCGATGGAACTCCTCGATCATGCTGAAGCGCTCTACGCCTTCGCCGACCAGTATCGAGGTGTGTACTCGCACGCCATCAACAACGCAGCCTCCTTTTACAATTCGTGGTCCGGCTATGAAGATGAGTTGGTCTGGGGTGCGCTATGGCTCTATCGCGCCACGGCAGACCCTGCGTATCTCAGTAAGGCGGAGCAGTATTTCGCAGCTTACCACAAGGGCTCCTTTCAATCAGAGAATCCCTTTGGTAACTATCATTGGACCTTGGCTTGGGATGATAAAATGTATGGATCCGTCGTGCTCTTGGCTGCTCTCACGGGTAAGGAATCTTACATGACCTATGCAGAGAAATGGTTAGACTACTGGACTGTGGGCTACAATGGCCAAAGGATCGCTTATTCGCCCGGTGGTCAGGCCCATCTTGATCAATGGGGTTCGCTTCGATATTCCGCCAACACCGCCTTCCTCGCACTGTGGTATTCGGATTTTGTCAGGGACTACGGCACGCGTTATCGCGACTTTGGTCGGGCACAGATTGATTACGCACTTGGTGCCAACCCCGAAGGCCGGTCCTATGTCGTTGGGTTCGGTGTGAATCCGCCTATCAATACTCATCACCGTGCGGCGCATGGCTCCACGACGAACAATATCCATTCCCCTACTAACAATCGCTTCACGCTTTACGGGGCGCTTGTGGGTGGACCAGGGCAACCGACGGATGGCGCTTCCTATCGGGATGATCGCACTGATTTCCAAGCCAACGAAGTGGCATTGGATTACAACGCCTGTTTCACAGCGGCTCTGGCGATGCTCTACGAAACCTACGGCGGCCGGACGATCGCCAGTTTTCCCTAGCCGACGCGGCCACGCTGCAGGGTGAATTTCTTTCCCATTCCTCATCGATTTCGGTATACCGGGATCCATGAAATCGCTGCGTCGTCGTGAATTCTTAGGGAAATCTCTCACTGCCGCCGCCGGAAGCGTGGCCCTGCCTCAGTTCGTCCCCGCGAGTGCTTTGGGAAAAGATGGTTCGGTGGCACCCAGTGAGCGCATTGTGTTAGGTGTGATCGGCCACGGTCCGCGCGGTCGTTATGATCTCAGCGTGATGCTTCCGGAAAAGGATGTGCAATGCGTGGCCATGTGTGATGTGCAGCGGACCCGGCGGGAGGCGGGAAAGGAGATGGTGGACAAGCACTATGGGAATCAAGACTGCGCTGCTTACCGGGACATGTTCGAAATGTATGAGAAACATGCTTTGGATGCCGTGCTCGTGGCCACGGGGGATCGTTGGCATGCGTTAGGCTCTATTCTAGCCATGAAACAGGGATTGGATGTCTACAGTGAGAAACCTTGCGGACTGACCATTGAGGAAGTCACGGCCTTGGCAGATGCCGCGGAACGATACGGACGGATCTTCCAAGCGGGCACGCAACGGCGGAGTCTCGCCAATTTCCAGTATGCGGTGGACTTGGCGCATAGCGGAAAGCTAGGGAAATTGCACACTCTGCATGCTTCCGTCTACACGCCGAGCCGCACCTATGATTGGTTGCCGGCCGAGCCGGAACCGCCCATCGAGGAATGCGATTGGGACCGTTGGTTAGGACCTTGTCCTTGGCGTCCTTACAACAAGAAATATGTGCAAGGGCGCTGGCGCGGGCACTACGATTTCGAGGCGGCGGCGAACTTTCCGGATTGGGGCGCGCATACGGTCGATCTTTGTCAGTGGGCCAATCAGGCGGACGACACCATGCCGATCGAATACGAATGTGACGCTAACGGAATCACAGCTCGTTATGAAAACGGCGTGAAATTGATCTGCGATTTTCTCCCAACACCTTTCGGTGATCGCGCGCCGCACTACACGACCTCGACCGGCACTTGCCCTGTGCGTTTTGAAGGCGAAGAAGGTTCTGTGGAAACAGGCGACAACGGTGAAATCGTGCTCTCCGAAAGCGTGCGCAAGACCCTGGCCAAGCAATTCGCGAAACCGGGGACCAGCGCCAAGAGCCATGGACGCAACTTCTTCGACTGTGTGAAATCGCGCGCGCTTCCGGTGTGCAATCACAAAGTGATGCTGCACGCACACATCGCTTGTTTCGCGGCGGAACTTTCTTGGGAACTGGATCGCAAAGTGCGCATTGATCCGAACACCAATCGTTTCATCGACGATGACGAAGCGAATCGCCGCATCAGCCGCGCCACTCGTGCCCCGTGGTCGCTGTATGCTTGATTACCACTTTTCACTTGCCCCTTAAGCCAACTTAAATTCACCCCTAACATGATGAAGACATCTCTCCACTCCACTTTCTATCGTCCTACGATGGCCGTCATGGCCGGCTTCGTCGTTGCTTCTACTTTGCAAGCCGAGCCCGTCGGCTTTTGGCGTTTTGAGGAAGCGGACGCCGAGCACGATGGTGAAATCCTCTTGGCGGCAAGTGAGTTCAACTCGCCTGCCTTGGATGCCGAGCCTAACAATTCGCCTCTCTACAGCAATGACGTGCCAGGTTCACTCACCGTTGATCCCGTATCGGGGCGGAGTTGGTCCAATCGATTTTCATTAAACGGAACGGCCGGCAATAGCCGCGTTCACGTGCCCAACGATCCATTGCTTAACACCAACGATAACGACTTCACCGTGGAAATGTTTTTTAAGCTCTTGGATGAACCACCAGGCTGGAACTGGTTCATCCGGCGCCAGGAATCCGGCTCCAAGCGATGGCAGATTGATTACAATCACGGAACCGGTTCGGGCACTTTCGGGAAGATCCGTTCGCGTTGGGATACACCTGACGGAGACACCAACAACGTCACGACGGGAAACTATGTGTTTGTGGATACCCCAACTGGATCCGGCCTAACGGATGACTATGTGGCAGGGGATGTTTTTGAAGACGGTGATGGCGTCAATGACGCACCCGCTTGGCATCACGTGGCGCTTGTTTACCGGCACGAAGCGAATGAGTTCGTGATTTACACCGACTACGAAGAGGGAAATATCAAGAATCTGGCAGGAACTTTCGGCCATCCGGATGCCATCTTGCAGATCGGCAAAGGGCATAGCTCCGAGTACGGGGTGTTAGTGGATGAAGTGCGCTACAGCGATGTGGCACTGGAACCTGATCAGTTTCTACGCGCTTCAGAAGATGCGACGGACTCGGACAATGACAATCTTCCGGATGCTTGGGAGGCCCTTTTCTTTGGCGATACCTCGGCCACACCGGGCGACGATGCGGACAACGATGGTTTAACCAATTTGCAAGAGAACGAAGCAGGAACCAACCCCACTCTCGCCGACACGGACGAAGATGGCCTAACCGATGGTGATGAAATCAACAATCACAACTCAAATCCAGCCGCATCGGATACAGACGGCGATGGTCTAAATGATAGTGACGAGGTAGCCGCCGGAACTGATCCGGTGAAAGCGGACACGGACGATGATGGCTTCATCGATCCTATTGAGGCGATCGTCGGAACCGATCCCACAAGTGCAGGCGAACAACCGGCGGCCGATCAGGTTTACCTAACGCAATCCAATGGCGTGTGGGACACGGCAGCCATCTGGTCGGACGGTGATGCGCCAGGGGAGGGGAAACACTACAACGTGCTCGGTCAGCTCGCATCTGTTTTAAGCAACCCACGGCTAGGCACGCCGGCGTTCGGCGGCGATTCCCTAACGTTGCGCTCCACTGAAGACAGCGATAGGGCGACCCTGAGCCTGGAACGCGACGTCACGGTGGCGGATCTGCGATTGGAGAACGGCCGCGTGCTTCATCAGGGCGGCTCGAAAACGATCACCTTGAATGCCGCAATCAACTCGTCCGGAACCTCGTTGGTGGAACTGGGCGGTATCGATCAAACGTTAGTCTTAAGCGGGCCCATCGCAGGGAGCGGCGAGTTGACGTTTTCCGGCGGCGACGAGTTCGGCGAAGGCTTGCAAGTCCATGCCGCAAACGGATCGAATGACTTTGACGGTGACATTGTCATTGCCGACGGCGTGGAACTCGTCGTGAATGGCCCCGGACTCTTGGACGCGGGAGACGTGACCGTTCGCAACGGCACCTTGAACGCCGATTACAATGTGTCCAACCCTAGCGGAGTCCTACGATTTGAAGGAACGGAATCGAAGATCGTGCTCGATCAAGACCTCGTCTTCGGCGGGTTCTTTGTGCTCCAAACGGATCTCGTGGCCGCGGCGGGGACCAATGTGTTCACCGCCCAGACCTTGCTTGATCTCCAGTTTCCTGAGGAAAGCGTTATAGACGGCGGTGGCAGTATTACCGTGAGTGCGGATACTGATAACGACGGTTTGCCCGATTCGTGGGAGGAGGCGAATTTCGGCAACTTGAACCAAGACTCCGAAGGCGACCCCGATGGCGATACGTTGATCAATAGCGATGAGCTGGTCTTTGGCGGCGATCCCAATAACAACGACACCGATGGCGATTCGTTAGAGGATGGCGCGGAAGTCAATACCCACGGTTCCAATCCCGCTCTAGCAGACACCGATGGCGACACGCTGACCGATGATGAAGAAGTCGCGGACGGTACCAATCCGATTCTCGCGGATACCGATGACGATCAACTGGATGATGCGGCGGAGAAGACAGCGGGAACCGATCCCAACAATCGTGATTCGGATGATGACGACTATCCCGATGGTATCGAGGTGGCCAATGAATCGGATCCGTTGAGTAAAGGAAGCACGCCGGGCATCTTTCGCGTGCGCATTCTCAAGGTTCCGGGCGTCGGCAATATCGATGTGAGTGAATCTGCTGCGTTTGATGGTGTGAATGTGGAGGCCGAACAAGAATTGTTTCTGAACACGATCAACTTTACTGATTTCAACAACACCCGGATCTTCGATGGGGACTTGAACTTTGGCTTCGAACCTCCAGAACGATTGGTCGTGCATGCGACCGGCCCTTTCGTGGTGGAAAGAAACGGCACCTACTCCATCGGTTTCAATTCAGACGATGGTGCGCGTCTCTACGTTGACGGCGAAGTGGCTGTCGAGTTTCTCAGTGGCCGCGGCACGCGATCCACGGTGGCAACCGTGGCCCTGGCTGCGGGCGAACATCAGTTAGAATTCGTTTATTGGCAGGGCAGCGGTGGCGCCAGTGTGGAAGTGTTTATCAGTAACGAACCGCTCGACTACGAACTCGAGGACGGCACACTAGAAGAACCGGATCGATTTCAGCTTTTGACCTCGGGGCAGTTGAGCAAGGCAGACGACGACAATGACGGTTTGCCCGATGCTTACGAAGAAGCGCGGTTCGGCAATTTGGATGAGACCGGCGAAGGTGATGCCGACGGTGATGGCCTAACCAATTTAGAAGAATTCAATGAGGGCACCTCACCAACAGAAGCCGACACCGATGACGACGGATTGAACGACGGCGCGGAGGTCGCAGCGGGATCCGATCCCTTTGCGCCGGATACCGATGGCGATGGCCTAACGGATGGCGATGAAGTGAACACGCACGGGACGAACCCAACCCTAACGGATTCCGATGCGGATAGGTTTTCCGATCCGATCGAACTCGCCAAAGACAAAGATCCCAATAGCGCGTCAAGTTTCCCCACGCTCAACGATTTGAACGCTCCCGATCCTGTTCTTTGGTATGCCTTCGAAGAAGGAAGTGGCTCCAACATCGTAAACCAAGGTACCGACACCACCGCAGGCACGTTAGTGGGCGACAACGCACAATGGTTGGACGCCGAACCGGCTCCGGGTGGCGGCAGTTATCTGCTCGTTCCCACGGAGGGCACTTACGTAGACACCAACCGCACTGCTAGTGAGCTTGGGCTGCAGGGTGATGTCAACTACACCGCCATGGCCTGGACCTGGGCGGAGAGCGAACAGTTTGGAGATAGTGGCGACTCCATGATCTTGGGGCAGGCCGAAGGCAATGCACTCCATCTCGGCATACGTGGCACGCAGTATTACTTTGGTCATTGGGGCAACGACACGAACAGCGGCAACACCCAGGTTGATTTTCAAGAATGGCGTCACGTGGCGTGGAAATATGAAAACGGCATCCAGTCTATTCACGTCGATGGCGTGCGTGTGGCGGAAGGCGAATTTGGTGCTCTTGACAATGACACCAACGTTCTTGTCGGCACCACCCGCACGGATCAGGATCGCGACTTCGTCGGTTTCCTCGATGACCTGCGAATTTACAACGAGCCGCTTACAGATGCCGATATCGCGATTATCGCGCTCGCGGGAAGTGGAGGCGGCCAGCCTCCAGTGGGGGGAGATTCCGATCGCGATGGGCAGTCGGACGAAGCCGAAGCCCTTGCAGGAACCGATCCTAACGATCCGTCAAGCGTGTTCCGCGCAACGGCCGTGGCCAACACGGATGGCACGGTGATGGTCACGTGGTCGAGCGTGGCCGGCAAGAGTTATGATGTGGAGTATTCTGTCACTCTCACCGCGGAATCCTGGGAAGTGATCGGCTCCGTTAACGATGTGGCCGATGCTAGTGCTAGTTTCCAGGATGACGCCGCCGCTCGCACCGCCAATCCGAGTGGCTATTACCGCGTGCGTGTTCGTTAGCTCGAAGCCCAGAGCCGCGTAATCATATAGCGAGGCTTGCCTCCTATCATTGATTCGGTAACGGTGCCTTTTAGGTGCCGCCGAGTGCTTGGTGGATTCGGCGGCACCTAAAAGGCACCGTTACCACAAGCCGCCGGGCTCTGCTCTCCAGAATTTGACCTCATTAGTCAAAGTCTTCAAAGTATGCATTTAAATGGACCATCGGATACCATTTCTAAAGGCGGCCATTCTCGGCGTGGGTTTGCTTCACGCCGCGTGGGGTGGGGATCGCTTCGATAACCATCGGGATTGGGCCATCTATCGGGGGGATAAGAAGGCGAATCAATATTCCGAGCTCGCTCAGATCCACGCTGGAAATGTGAGCCGGTTAGAGATCGCTTGGGAATATCGGCATGGGCAGCCGGAAGGCCCCTCCATGTACAGCAACCCTATCGTGGTCGATGGCTTGCTCTATTTCACCACACCAAAGCTGAATGCCGTGGCCGTCGATGCCGCGACGGGTGAGGAGAGATGGGTGTTTGAATCAGCCAAGTATCGGCGCGGCGGGAAGTCATTCAGAGGCCGGAGTCGGGGCGTCGTTTATTGGGAGGACAGCAACGGCAACCATTCTAGGATTTTCAACTTCGTGAAAGACCAAGTGTTTGCCATCGATCCTGAGTCAGGGAAATTGATAGAATCGTTTGGGCAGAATGGGCACATTGATCTCAGGAAGAACCTCCCCATTGATCCAAAGCGAGCATCGGTTGAAGTCACCACTCCTGGAATTGTTTACCAGGATGTGTTAATTATAGGGTCGAGAGTTCCTGAAGGAAACCAATCCACACCGGGAGACATCCGTGGGTACAACGCTTTGACCGGCGAGTTTGAATGGATTTTTCACACGGTCCCCCAACCAGGGGAGTTTGGTCACGACACTTGGCAATGGGAATCCGGTACGGTGTATGGCGGGGCGAATCCTTGGGGAGGATTCTCGCTTGATGAAGAACGTGGGTGGGTGTTTGCCGCGACGGGCTGTGCGGCCGGTGACTTCATCTATGGGGGTTCCCGCAAGGGAGAGAATCTCTTCTCCAATGCCGTGCTTGCCCTGGATGCGCTTACTGGTGAACGAAAGTGGCACTATCAAACCATTCATCATGACATCTGGGACTATGATAACCCGCCCGCACCGGTGTTGGCCACCATCACCCAGGAAGGCAAGTCAAAGGAAGTGGCCGTCCAGTTCACGAAGATGGGACTGACATTCATCTTGGATCGGGAAACCGGTGAGCCCGTCTTTCCCGTTGAGGAAAGGCCTGTTCCGCCATCGGATGTCCCCGGCGAAGAAGCGTGGCCCACGCAACCCTTTCCCTCAAAGCCGCCGCCGTTGAACCGCTTGGCCATGCATGAGGCTGACATTACGAACATTTCGCCTGAAGCCCGTGCCTATGTGTTAGAAAAGTTTCGGCAGCATAAGACGGGGCCGCTCTACACGCCTGCTAGCCTCCAGGGAACCATCACCACGCCGGGTCATCAGGGAGGAGCCGAGTGGGGCGGCGGCGCTTTCGATCCCCAAACGGGCGTCATCTATGTCAACATCAATGAAATCCCAACCATCAACCGGCTTGAGCCCTTGGCGCGGCTTGATCCAGCCACGGCCACACCAGTGCAACGCGGCGAGAGGCTCTATGGCACCAATTGTATCTTTTGTCATGGTCCTAACAAACGTGGTAACCCGCCACTCTATCCTCCGCTCATTCAGTTAGCCAAATCTGATCGAGAGATTGCGGATCAGATTCGGAACGGCCAAGGGATCATGCCCGCCTTCGATCAGTTTTCAGATAAAGAGATGAGCGATCTCGTTGCTTACTTGAAAAACGATGAAACGCATTTGTTAGAGCAACCATCCGAAGATTCGGAGGAGAAACGCGCACCGCTCTATGCGCAGATCGCCCCTTTCTTCACCGATCAGGAGGGGTATCCCGCCATCTCGCCTCCGTGGGGCACATTGAATGCGATCGACCTCAACAAGGGTGAAATCCTATGGAGAGTTCCCTTGGGCGAGTATCCCGAACTCGTAAAACGAGGAATCCGGCACACAGGGACACGCAACTTTGGTGGTCCCGTTCTCACGGCAGGCAACGTTCTCTTCATCGCCGCGACCGCTGATGAAAAGATCCGCGCCTTCGACAAGTTCACAGGCAAAGTGCTCTGGGAACACGAACTTCCGGCAGGAGGGTATGCGACTCCTAGCACTTACATGATTGATGGGAAACAATACGTGGTGATTGTGGCCGGCGGCGGCGGAAAGAACGCGACCAATCACGGTGATTCCGTGATTGCCTTTGCGCTTCCTTGATCGCTGAATCCGAGAGCCGGCGACATGAAGATCCTTCTAACCGCAGACATCCACTACACCTTGAAGCAGCTGGACTGGTTGAGTGAGGTTGCCGATAGGTTTGATTTGTTAGTGATTGCCGGCGATCTCTTGGATATGGTTTCGGTGGTGGATCTGGACGTGCAGATTCTCGTGGTCATGAAATATCTCAGGAAGATGCAGTCAAAGGTGAAGATGCTCGTTTCTTCAGGAAATCATGACTTGGATGCGCTTTGCTCCCGTTCAGGTGAGAATGTGGCTGAGTGGATGAGCCAGGTCCGCGATCTCGGCGTGCCCACGGATGGGGATTCTTGGGAAATCGAGGATATCCTCTTCACCATCTGTCCGTGGTGGGATGGGGAAGTTAGTAAGCAGGAAGTGGCCGCTCATTTGGAGCGGGACGCTAGCCGGACCAAGAAACGATGGTTCTGGGTCTATCACACACCGCCCGTAGCCACGGAAGTGAGCTGGGATGGCAAGCGCGATTTCGGGGATGCGGTGTTGCGTGAGTGGGTTCTCAGCTATGGTCCTGAACTGGTGTTAGGCGGGCACATTCACCAGGCGCCTTTCGTCAAAGGAGGCAATTGGGTGGATCGGTTAGGTGATACGTGGTTGCTGAACAGCGGAAAACAAATCGGACCGGTGCCAACGTTCACGATCATTGATACGAACGAACAGACGGCGGAGTGGGTCTCGTTAGCGGGAAGAGAAGAAATTGACTTCGAAACGGGTGCGAAATCGGAGTTCTGAAGGTGCGTCAAGCCTTCTGGTGGTGCAGGATGCTCTCGAGGACTTCATCGACCATTCCGAGGTGATCGCTATGAGATTCAAATTGTGCCTTGATATCGACCAAGTAGTTGGTCACGGCATTAAGTCTTCGTGCTAACAAACGGGCGATATGCAGATTGAGATCCGGATGTTTCTCCAAGAACGCTTCGGCATCTTCCACTTCGCAAAAGCTCGATGGTTCTAATGCGCGCACGGTTGCCATGGGACGTTGGTTGAGAAGCACCGAGATCTCTCCAAACAACGCGCCCGGAGTGGAGACGACATTGATCTGGGTCTTCTGCTTGAGGATCTCCACAGAACCCTCCTTCAGAACGTACAACGCGCGAATGGGGCGGTTCTCGACGATGAGATCCTCTTCGGCAACGAGCTTGCGGATGGGGAGGTCTTCACAGAGTTGCAGAATCGATTTCATATCCAAAACAGTTTCTCGCGACAAGCGTCGTAGGTCGCATGGTCACGTAATTTGTGCTATGACCGTCCAATGAAGAAGTCTTTTTTGATGAGCCTGGCTCTCTACGGAGTGAGCCTTGTTGGTTTGTGGGCGACGGAAGAGCATGTTCTAACGGTCTTTCAACCGCTGGCGACTTCCCCAGAGATCGAGATCCGTGAAATGACCTATGTGACGTGGTTTGGCGCCTTGGAGGAATCGACCGTCGCTGCGGTGAGTTGGCCGGCTTTGTTAGACTCGCCACACCCTAAGCATGAACGGCAGGACTTGAATTTGGCGAGCTTGCTAGGAATAAAAACCCAGTTGGCTAAAGATCAGGAAGGAACATGGCGAGTGACGGTCGACTTGAGCAAGTTGAAGCCGTTGCCCAAAGACTTTGCGGAGGAGCGTCTGGACGAAGAATTGGGCCGGGCGGAGATTCTGCAGAAGGTTCTCGAGGCTATCCGGAAGAACCTGCAGAAGATCGGAGTCTTCGACTGCTCTCTTCGAGTGTTAGGCGCCGCCACGCAAGAGGATTTGAAAGAGCTGACATTTCCCCAGGTATGGAATCGAGCGGATGAGGTGTGGGGAAAGTGGCGATATAAGCATCTCCGTAGACGATTCGCCGATGGCGATTTGCAACATCTCGCGGCGCAGAGTTTGAGCAACGCGGATGCTCTGAACACCCTCTTTCTGATTGCGAGCAGCGAGAGCTGGTCACCCGATGCGAAGGGTGAAATGAGTCACTTTTTGAGTCAATTGTTAGCGCGCCTCGGGGACGAGCGTTTTGGAGGATTGTTAGAAAATTCGGAAGAGGAAGTGCAAGCACGCATCCTCGATCTACTTGCGGGAGCGCACGCGCCGGCCACGCGGTCTCCGGGAGAGGCGGGCGTTTCGCAGAGGTTCCGCGCGTTCTTTCCCAAGACCTTCGCCGTCAAATCCGGTGGCTGAGGTACGTGAGTTGGGCAGGTTTGCTTTCGGTAGCGTACGTTCGATGGGGGCCTCGGAAACTTGCCGCTCTACGCGGCGCCGGTTTTTCGAGCGGCCTGGCGGGCGGCCGTAGAATCGAGGCGCTCGCACCGCTACCACAAAGAGGACGATGGAAATGAGACTCACGGTAGGATGCGGCCAAGGCGCTGCCCAGAGGCTGAGAGCGCCCACACAAAGACACCCTAGGTAGCACCACAACGCTAATGGACACCCCAATGGTGAGTCTCTCTCGGCCCTTGCGTCCAAGTAGTAGATCAGGCTGGCTGCTGCTAGCAGGACGACATTGAGAATCCCAAAGTGCGATAGGGCAAGGGACCAGCCGCTAGCGTCAGAAAGAAACGCCGGCCAAACCGCCACACCGTGAAAGTGGAGACCATACCAAATGCGCACAGCCGTCAGGGTAAGGATCACTGCGCCTAATAAGAGAAACAACGGCGATGCCGATGGCTTCTTGAGCAACCAACGCGCCATCAAGTGGCCGAGTAAACCCACGATGACTGCGGCTGTAAGACACGCGCCCACGAATGAAGCGAGTAAGGGAAGTGTCAGCGGCAAGAGTGCTAGCGTCATCCAGGATCGGCTGTGTCCCGGCTGATCGAGTCTTTGCACGTAAAGACCGATGCTGACACACACGCCAAGCAAAGCGACAGCGATGAGTTGCGGTTGGAACCGGAAGGGATCGAGAAAGGAAGCAATGGAAGACCCACCTTGCGCTTGGGGGCCCAATTGGAACATCCGCCCCACCATCACCGCACATGCTAACACAGAGCCCGTCACGACGATCACCACGAGCAATCGCTCGATGGTGGATCGTTGACGAACGGTTAAATGAATCGCTATGCCAAAGGCGATCAAACCCGACCACGCTCCCAACTGACGGGGGATCAAATTACTGTTCTCGGGGCGTGGTCGGCCAGGGATGGAGAGTTCCGGCAAGAGATAACACAGAGCGAGAAACATCCCGGCGACACCCAAAGGTATCAAGGGCCGCAATTCACGAAAACGGGGCGCTAAAGAAGCGCGGCTAGCATGCGCGGCAGCGAGGAATCCCCAAGTGGCCGCAGCCATGCCCAAACTGGCGCTTCGGCTTTCCAAGGCATCCGCCAGGGCCGCGAGCACAAGCACCACCGCGGCTCCGACCACGCCCACCCAAGCGGGCCACCCCGTGATCGTCGTCGCCGCCGGGCGCCTTGTAAACTCGTTGGCGCTCCATGGCTGGACCAACCGCTGGGAAGAAGATTCCATGATACCTTTCGGCAACGCCGATCCTCAATACTTTCCATAATACCAAGAGAATCAAGCATTGTTTCCTCGCGGAAATGTCTCTCAAAACTGCCGAAAGTAATCTGCCGGCGGGCGCGGGGGCGGTCGTTTGATCCAGTATGAGGCTGCGTTTCGGTCGAGCTTCCTCTGAAGCCGGTCTCTCCCTCTCAACCGGAACACCAAGGCGATGGGCGTGAAGATCAGGTAGAACACCGCACCAAGTGCAATCGTGCTGATGATCATGCCGATGGCGAAGCCGATCCCATGCAATGCCCAGTAGGTGGGTTTGTTAGCCTTTGGGTAGACCAGGCTGAAGAGGGGGCTGAGGATGGCGAGCCCCCACAGCACTTGGCCGACGGTCTGCGAGTGCTGCCAGAAAATGAAGCTCCCGGCGATGGTGAATCCGATAACGGCAATGAATCCGAATTGTCGCAGCTTGGCGTCGTCGGGATTCCAGTCGATCTTCGTCATTGCGGTGGCAGGGCGATCGAGGTTAGCACATACTCAATGATGCTGGCAATGCGTGATAGGCAAGCTCGTAGCGGAACTTGTGACAGCTCCGAGGGTGGGCCCTTGTTGAACGAGGAGAAGTCTCACGGCTATTTCCACACGATCCTATCGTGCGCCCATCACTTTTACTTGCGTCCGTACTGTCTGTGCCTCGTGCTAAGCCTCTTCACTGGAGCGCTCACGACACATTCTTGGGCGCATCAGGTCCAAGGTGCCAACTTGCAGCTGATCGCTGAACTACGCGATGATGTGCTGATCTATGAAGTGAGTGCGGAGACGTCTTTGGTGCCGCCTCTAGCAGAAATCGTGTTCGGAACGGATCCGTTACCGGATACGGAATCACTGCGCGAAGTGTTAGAAAGATTTTTCCGGGAACATTGTCCGGTCCTCATTGACGGCATCGCCGTAGCGCCGGTGTTAGAAGACCTTCAGTTGGAGCCGATGGAGAATCAGGTCAATCTCGGGGAGGTTACCGATTTCGTGATGGCTTACTTCATCTTCAACTATCCGCTGAAAACCAAGCCGCAGAAGATCGATATGACATGGGGCATCTTCCTTCCCGAAGCGGTGAAAGATATCGTCCCGCAAACGCCTGATCCCACCGGACACGACCCGCAAACCGTGGATAGCGTCTTTTACACTTATGGTGAGCTCGATCTCATGACCTTCACGCCTAACGAACCGCAATACATCTGGCACACGCCGGCGCCCATTCTCTCCGTGGATGCGGCGGCTCGGTTGCGTGCGGCGGCTGAAACGGCCTCCCAGGTTGTGGAACGCACCTTCTCGCTGGCATGGCCGCTCGCGGGCATCTTGGCGCTCTGCGCTTTGGCGTTATTCATCGGCCGGCGCGTGCGATGGGCAGTGGCGTTTCTGCTCGCGAGTGCCGCGGCCATGGCGGCCTACAAGCCCCTAACCATTTCTCTAGGCGCGACGACGCCGGATTTGCCGGAAGAAATGGTCGTGCAACGCTTCAAAGATCTTCACCAGAATATCTACCGCGCTTTTGATTACGACACGGACGAAGAGATCTACGATACGCTCGATCAAAGCGTGTCGGGAGATTTGTTAGACGAAATCTACCAAGAGATCTACAAGAGCCTCATTCTGAGAGATGAAGGCGGCGCCGTTTGCCGTGTGAAGAAGCTCGAGTATCTGCAATGCGCGCTGGTGCCTGCGGACGAGGATTCACGTTATGCCGTGCAAGCCCATTGGCGGGTATTCGGTTTGGTCAATCATTTCGAGCACACGCATGAACGCGTTAATGAGTACCACGCGCGCTATGAGATCGCTCCAGAGTCCAACGTTTGGAAGATTGTTGACGTGGAAATCACCAAAGAACAGCGGCTCAACCCGTCGACCTTGAACGTGATCAACTGACATGACCACGACGCAATCGATCATTGATGCGCAGTCTATTCGCTACCGGTATCCAGGTTCCGCTTTCGCGATTCAAGTGCCGTCGTTTCAAGCGGCGGCCGGAGAGCGGGTGGCGATCACCGGCCCAAGCGGCTGTGGGAAAACGACGTTGCTACGGGTGATCACCGGACTTTTGACCCCCGAGTCAGGAACCGTGCGGGTCCGGGGAGCCGATCTTTCCGGCCTTTCAGAGTCAGAAAAACGGCGGCTACGGGTGCGCTCGATTGGATCGATCGCCCAGGAGTTGGATCTGTTAGAGCATCTCTGCGTGGAAGAGAACATTCTCCTACCTTTCTTCGTTAGTAGGGCCATCAAACTCACCAGGAATGAGCGCAGGGAACTGAAGCGCTTAGCTGAGGCGTTAGGCTTGGCGGATAAGTTGAAGCGTTTCCCGCATGAACTCTCTCAGGGAGAACGCCAGCGCGTGGCGATTGCGCGCGCCCTGATCACGCGACCGGAGATCTTGGCAGCTGATGAGCCCACCGGCAATTTGGATGGCGGCACCGCGCGGCAAGTCTTGCAATTGATCGGCGACTTGATTCAGGAGCGTGGCACCACACTGATCATGGTCACCCACGATCTCACCTTGCTCGATTTCTTCGACCGGCGATTTGAACTTGGTGAGGGATCTCAAGACGCCGCCGCCTAGGCCATGGGGATTCTTCGACTCACCTGGCGCTACTTGAGCTTTCACCGGCTGCGTACGGCGATCTTGGTCATCTGTTTGGCCCTGACATTTCTCTTGCCGATCTACCTGTATCTCTTGATCTCCGCTTATGAACGCAGTCTAACAAATCGCGCAGAAAACACCCCCCTCGTGCTGGGGCCACGAGGTAATCCCTTCGAACTCGTGCTCAAAACCCTTTATTTCACGGGGAACGACCGGGAAGACGCGCGAATCAGTTTCGCGGAGCAACTAGAACTCGAAGCGTTGGATCGTGGCACCGTGATTCCGATGCACCTCGGCTACACCGCAAGTGATTTTCCCGTGGTGGGCACCAGCCTGGACTATTTCAAGCATCGTGAATTGGCACTTTCTCAAGGCACCCTACCTCTTGTCCTTGGCGATGCCGTGCTGGGCGCCGTCGCTGCGGAAACGTCGGGCCTTTCCGTCGGTGATAAACTCCTGACCGACCAAACAAGCCTTTATAACATTGCGGCCGAACAACCACTGCGCATGCGCGTGGCCGGCATTCTTGCGCCGTCCGATTCGCCAGATGACCAGGCCGTCTTCGTCGATGTGAAAACCGCTTGGATCATTGCGGGCATCGGCCACGGTCACGACGACCTCGCCGAGGCGGAGAATCAAAACCAGTTGTTAGGCACCGACGACGATGGCACGCTTATCGGTAGCGCAGCGGTTGCGCCCTTTCGCGAGGTCACGCCGGAGAACTTGGAGAGTTTTCATTTCCATGGTGAACCCGCCGCGCTCCCTCTGACGTCGCTCATCATCGTGCCTGGCAGCGACAAGGACCGCACAATCTTAAAGGGACGCTACGCACTCTCCGAGAGCGTCAATCTGTTAGCACCCGTCGACGTGATCGATGCCTTGATGGCGATCGTTTTCAAAGTGAAACGGTTCTTCGATGCCAGCTTGCTCTTGGCCGCCGTGGTCACTTCGTTGTTCATGACCCTGGTCATCATTCTAACCATGCGCCTCCGCCAGAATGAACGCGCTACTTTGGTGCGCATCGGCGGCGGCCGCCTTACCATGGTGTGGCTTCAAGTCACGGAACTCGCCATTCTCCTTACACTCGGTTTCCTCACAGCAGCCATCCTCGCGTGGGTTCTCAGGGCCGGGACGGGAAACTTGCTACTCATCGGGGCTTGATTTAGGTTGCGGATTTATTGTGGTGTTAGTATATTCAGGCTAATTGAGGCATAGTTCGGGGCAAGAGGTGCGGAGCAGCACTCTCGTGGCTGCGATAGGGTTGATCTCAACTCATGACGAAAGTAGAGCCTGATAAAGTCTATCAATCGATCCTTGTGGGAATCGATTTCTCTCCTGGCTGCGCCGCCGCCCTTAGGGTGGCGGGTGACTTAGCTCGAAAGACAGACGCCGTTCTGCGACCCGTTCATTACATTCACGCTGAGATCGCAGAGAAACACCGTCGTGAATGGCGCGAAGGATTGTCGGAGATCGTTCGCTTGGCCAATCGGGATCTCGACGCCTTCGTTGAACAAACTCTAGGATCCACGGACGGCATTGATCTCCACACAGATGCTCATTTGGGGCACTCATTGATCGAGATGTTTCAAGCCATTGATGAATATTCGGTCGATCTGCTTGTACTGGGAGCACACGGACGCCATCATCCTGATCAGAAAGCGCCTGGCATCTTGCCTACCCGATGCGTGCGTAAAGCCCCATGCGAAGTTTTGTTGGTTCATCGAGATGCAGACGTTCCGTTCCGATCGATTCTCGCCGCGATCGACTATTCTGCTAATGCGGCACTGGCGGCCGTCGAGGCTCATCAGATCGGTCAATTGGCGGGTGCCGACACTCACATGGTACACATTTCGCCACCGCCCTGGCAGTTCTTAGTCAATAATGGTCTTCAAAGCGTTTCGGTTTCTGATGAGGCCAAGAATGAATATCGAATCCGGCAAGAAGATCGTATGACCGCCTTTATCAAGGGGCTTGATCTGGAGCAATCCGTTAGGCACACGGTCCGGGAAGATCCTGAAGTGGTTAAGGGCCTTATCGAGTGTCAGAAAGAATGGGCTAGCGACCTCATTGTGCTTGGTAACCGTGGTCAAACGCCGGAAACATTCGACCCGCTCGGTTCATTTGCTGAGCGCATCATTCAGGCCGCGCCTTGTTCCGTGCTCGCGGTGAAACCGAGAAAAAGGCAATAAGAATCTCATTCTCCCAACTGACCCGCATACCAGCGCAAGAGGGGCTCATCGGGCAAACGGCGGTAAGCGTCCCGGAGACGTTGGGCGCAGCTAACGAGGTCTGAGTGCTCAAGGGGCATGGTGTGCCCAAGTTCATTCGCTTGGCGGCGGGCAAGGAACTCTGCGAGATCCGGCAACCAAGATGGCGCGTCTCGCGGAGGCGGGGCGAGAGGCCAATGCGTGACCGTGCCGGTCTCCGTCGCGGTGATGAGCCATCTCCCATGCGGATCAAAGATGACTTTTTTGACCGGCGTTTCGTGGCTTAGTCTTTCGGTTAAGAGATGACCCGTTTCCACATCCCATAATCTCACCGCAAACTGATCCGTGCCGGTGGCAAGGTAGTTGCTCGTGGAATTGAAGGCGACTGTATTCACGGTCGCCTCATGGGGCAATTGGCGCCAGAGTTCAATTCGACCGTCTGCTTTGCGCCACAACTGTGCGAACTGATCCGTGGAACCCGTCGCCACCCAGTGCCCATTCGGGCTCACCGCAAGGTCTTTGATCTCACCAAGGTGATGCATCCAACCCGATACGAAGTCGCCCCGGCTGATATCCCACAGGTAAGATGAGAATCCGCCTAACACACCGATGATTCCTGCGCTTTCCACGATTCCAGATGTCGCTCCGCCGTCAGCGATCTTGGCCACGCGTTTTCGGGTGGCCGTATCCCACAGGAAACCAAGCCCTTTATCGGAAGCGGTGACGACGTAACGGCCGTCATTTGTGAATTTGACCATGCTCCAGCCGGCCTCTCCCATTCGCCAAGGCTCGAGTTCTTCGCCAAGGGCCTGTCCAATCCATACGGGATGCCATTCCAGAGCCACCGCCAAGAGTCCCTCCGTTGCCGGGCTGAAGGCCATGTTGGTGACAGCGGATTCAAAGGAAAGCCGTTTCACAAACTGACCGGTATCCGTTTCCCAAAGATCAACGTGAGGACCACCGCCGACGGCGAGAATCCGGCTATCGTGGCTTAAGGCAATGGTGGCGATCTGATGCTCCGCACTCAACGGTGGGCAGAGAAGATCACCGTTGGTGGGGTCGATAATACTGACATTATTCGATCCTTCCGTTCGTTTGGATGCCACGGCGATGAAACGGCCATCATGACTGAGACGGATTTGGCTGAGCAAGGTGCCGCGGATCAGGATCTTGGGCGTGTGAAGTCGTCCGCCTACGGACCATTTCCACGCGGTACCATCCCAGCCGAAAGACCGCACGTCGCCCGGCTGAGAACCAAAGGTGACTTTCTGAATGCCTGCTCCCTGAATCATCGGTTGGCCTAACGGTTTGCCTGAGTGCACGGCCCAGACGCGCGCAGTTCCGTCATGACAGCTTGTGACCACGTAGTTGCCATCGTCGCTGAAATTGCCATCTGAGACGAAGTCCGCGTGCGGCAATGTCTGATGGAGCCGGCCTTTCTTCAGATCCCAGAGCTTCGCCGTCCGATCGCCGGAAAAAGATAGCGCTAGTTGTTTGTCGTGACTCAAGCGGATACCGTTGGCGCGGAAGCGATGAGCAAAGTCGAAGGGCAATGATTCACCCGCCGGTAAATCCCAGAAGGCGAGCGGCCCATTAGCGGCTGAGAAAGCGGCGAGTTCATTGTCTATCGATATGTCGACATCATTATAGTTTCGGCTTGTGTCAGGGCAATCACGGTAGTGTTTGCCGCTCTCAGCCCACCATACCCGTGCGCCGAAGTTCGCCGCGCAGGCGGCCAAGAGTTGTCCATCCTCGCTAAACTCTATGGCGGTAATGGCCGTTCCAAGGGGAACAGGCTCCCATATGGGCCTGCCTGCCGGCACATCCCAGAGCACCACCTTGCGCGCCTCATCGACAACGGCTGCCAGACGAGAGCCATCGGGGCTGAGCGCTACGATGCTCACACGGGCATGATGGAGGAAGGGATCCGGGTTAGCTGTGCCGTTAGCATCGAATAGCTGAACCGTGCCATCCTTGAAGGCGAAGGCCGTCGCCAGTGATTTGGAAGCGATTGCAGCGGCCGTGGGGGCTTCAGGAGAAGGCGTGCTCGCATCAAGGATCCTACCGGCATTTTGATCGATTCTAACGATGCTGCCATTCGATGCCGCGATCAAGACTTCATCGTCTCCCGCGAGCTGATAGGTCAGGATCTTGTTGCCACGGAGAAAGACGTTCGGCGCCGGCGAGACGGGCAGCGAGCTGTAACGAAGGCTATTGGCCAGACGTTGACCCAAGACGTCATTGTCAGGGTGGAGGCGTGTTAACTTCGCTAGGAGCGCCATGGCTTCGCTCGTCTTGCCTTTCAAATGCAGCTCATCGACCTTGTCGAGCTGCATCTCGAAGAGAAACGCCTCCGTTTCTTTCTTGGCCTCCTTCATGTGCAGGACTGAAGTGGTGGAGATTACGGTCGCGCCTACTAGCAATAATACGGCGCTGGTGAGTGCAGCGGCTAGCGTGGGTTGGCGTCTGGCCCATCGCCAACTGCGCGCTAACACACCCACGGGCCGGGCGTGGACAGGCTGCCCATCAAGCCACCTATCTAACTCATCACCTAAAGCACGGGCGGATGAGTAACGGCGATCCGGTTCCTTCTCCAAGCACTTCAGACACACGACCTCAAGGTCGCGGTCGGAGGGACGGATCTGGCTGGGGCGAGTCGGTTCTTCATCCACCACGCGACGCATGGTCTCCAACGGGGTATCGGCGTGAAACGGGGGGCTTCCTGTGAGTATTTGATAGAGAATGGCTCCCAAGCTGTAGATATCAGCAGCGGTGGTGACGAGGGAAGATTGCGAGGCTTGTTCCGGCGCCATGTAGTTAGGGGAACCTAACACAGATTCCGTCCGCGTGAGTTCCATGGAATCGGCCGTGAGTTTGGCTAGGCCGAAGTCTGCCAAGTGCGGTTCGATGCTTTCATCGATCAGGATGTTAGAAGGTTTGATATCGCGGTGCAGGATGCCGCTGGCGTGCGCATGCTGCACCGCACGGGTGACCTTGGCCAGCAGCAGAATCTGCTTTTTGAAGGCCAGCGCCTGCTGATTCATCAGATCGAGAAGACTCCCGCCTGCCACGTAGCGCATACTGTAAAAGAGCTGACCGTCGTGCTCGCCGGATTCGTAGAGCGAAATGATGTTAGGGTGGTCCAGACTGGCGATGGCGCCGGCTTCGATTTCAAACCGCATGCGCGCGGCAGCGGATTGCAGCCCAAAGTTGTTCACCATCTTGACCGCGACGATGCGATCCAGGCTCAACTGGCGGGCGCGATAAATAATCCCCATACCGCCACGAGCGATCTCCTCCAAGAGTTCGTAATCTCCAAAGAATCGTCGGTGATTGCGCGCCGCCAACGGCTCACTGGTCTGATCGACTTCAAGTTCGGGGTGAGGCGTCACCGCCATTCCCAGCAGGCACCGCGGGCATAGCGCGGCCTCACCCGCATCATCGCTGATGGGGCTTCCGCAGGTTTGGCATGACCGCGTTGTTTGCAAAGGAGCTCCACCAAGAGTTTAAGAATCGAGCAACCGAGGTGACAGTGTTTTTGACGGGCAGTTGGCTTCGATCTAACGGCGTCTCTTGCGCGATTGGAAATCTCCGGACTTTACAATTACGGGGTTGAGTAGAGATTCTAGAAAATGAGCAACCCGCCATCACCGTTTCCCTGTCCTTCCTGTAAGAAGGCGTTGCAGATCCTGGTGCCCGCGAAATCACCAGTGAGCGGGCCGTGTCCCCATTGTGGCGAGGTCATTACTATCCAGATGGAACCAAGACGAATTGAGCTGCCGCCCGAGCCCCACCTTATAACTCGTGATCCGCGTGATAGTTGGGTTCATTTTGAATTGGATTCGATTCCCGGGATTGAAGACTTTGATCACTCAAGCTCCCTAAGGAGAACCCGTTCTCAGGCCCAAACGCAATCTATTGAAGAATCTCCCCGTCTTCAGCCGTTGCCGCGTCAGCGGTGAACGCTACACTCCGAAAATATACATAGTGAGCGGTGACGAGAGGAGAAACGGATTGAGTTAGGTTTATAATTACTATAATCTGATCGCATTATTCCCTCAATGAAATCGGTTCTCATTCCCCTAGTTCTAATCGCTTTAGCGGCACCCGCATCCGCTTCATGGAGTGATTGGTGGAACTGGTGGACCAATCGCGATCAGGAACAGACTTCCACGGAGGCGCCGCAAAGCCCAGAGCCCACTGAGGAGGAAGTCACGGCTCTCAACGAGGAGATCGTCCAATCTGCAGCTGAAAACGGCGTCGCAGTTGATGCTGAGGCAATGGAGGCCTACGCGCGAAGCTTGGCCATGACCCTCCACTCATTCACTCCTGAACAGCGGGCACGGATCCTCGACCAGTGATCCGTAAGAAAGGAGGGCCCAAGCTCCAGACTTGGACCCTCATTCAGAGAGCCACCTTTGCCGACTTCAGAACAGCACGGTGATCTCAAGTGTCGCGGTCACTACAATGCTGATTCGGCAACTATGAGGCAAGCTTGAATTCAAGGAAATTTACTAGCCGATATATTGGATTTGAAATTTCCTGATGAATCGCATTCCCCATTGGACGGTTTTGGAAACATCCGGCAATTCTCTGCCTTGGCACGTCGACACGACACGAAAGAGCGGGTGACGCCGGGACTGGGAGCCTTTCTCTCTCATTGATCCCAATTATTCCCCAGATTAGGGTATTTCTTGGATTTTTCCCCACAATCGGGAACATTGATAGTATTGAGATCTCAACCTCCAAAGAAAGAGAGAGTGCTCACGAGAGGAGTCGAACCTCCACGTCCTTGCGGACACTAGAACCTGAATCTAGCGCGTCTACCAATTCCGCCACGTGAGCAGCTTGCGGCACCGATATGAACTGTGATTTGGCTTCAAAACAACCGAAAACTTCGGTGGAATCCCTCGCGAAATGAATCGGCGCAGATGAGGTCGTGGCGACTTTTCCACACAGGGTCTGTCCGTCTTCTGGTACTCCTCGAGACCCGGAATCAGCGGGTGTCCCGCCCAGGACGTTGCGCTTTACGGCCCTCAGGTGGCGGACTGACCTGGTGACGGAAAATTGGGATTGCCATTAAGTATTTCGTTCTCGATCTCTGCTAGGGAATAGCGTTGCGTGATGTGGGCCGGGCAGTTCCAGTCGTAGGCCTCTACGGTGAAAACGAACAAGCGCTCTACTTTGGCTCGATAGTTAGGAACGACGATCTGGGAGGCGAGTTCCGACGCCTGGTCCAAATCACTGATTTCGCCCGTGGCCCAAATCTTCAGGCGTTGGCGGGTTGGATAGTCGATAAGAAACAGCATCGCTTTCTTTTCGGCGTTGATGTTGCCGGTGCTGATGTACTGGCGATTGCCTTTGAAATCGGCGAAGCCGAGCGTGCGTTCACCTATCACTTTTAAAAACCCGCTGGGCCCGCCGCGGAATTGCATGTAGGGCCAGCCGTTCTCGCCCACCGTCGCCATGTAGAAGCTATCGCGGGATTCAATGAAGGCGACTTCTTTGTTAGTGAGATTGAAACGGTCTGGTTCCTGTTCTTCGTCCGCATAGTTCTCCCGGGAACCATAGCGTCGTTGTGCTTGCTTGACGCTTGGTGTGAAGGTGAAAGTAGAGAAATTCTGTCCCATAGTGATGGATGGTTAGTCGGATTGTGTGAGAGAGTCAGCCGGCTGCTTCGAAGCTCGTGGAACGCAGTGTTCTGGTAACTGGCCGCCGTAGAAGGCGCGCATGATTTGCACGAATCCTGACATTTCAGTCGCGGCCAAGAGGCGCGCTGTAGATTGGCGTAATGATCGGAAAAGTTTCATTGAAGTAGTTTGTTAGAATAATGTTTGCCCGACGTTCGTTCAGTTGGCAGGCGTTGGCGAAGTTGCGAGGCGGGTCTCCGGCAAGCCAGACTTGAGCAGGCGCACAAAGATCATGCCGTGGGTCACGAGCAGCACAGGGACGACGAATGTCGGAATGTACCAAGTTGTCAGTAGGTGGGGGATGACCTCGGCCTGCCGCAGAGCGTTCACGAGGTCTGCTGTACCAATGACGTTGAAGATCCAGATGATGGGGAGCGCCGCACGCCAGTGGTAGCGTAATGATAGGAGCGCGACTATAGCAAGAAGACCGCTGGCGAAGTCGCCGTAGGCTGCTGCGTTGGCAAAGGATTGAGGCAGATCATTGCTAACTAAGCCCGGTATAAGGAAGGCTAGGCCGAGATGGCGGAAAGTGTGAGGCAGTGTGAGTATGATCAACGCTGAGTGGGTGGATCTCCCGGCCAGCCAGGGTGCGACGTACCACTTGGCCAAGAGGGAGACGGCCACGAAGCTAAGGATGAACTGCAGGACGAAGATTGTTTCGATGTTCATGGTTTTCGATGCGGTTGAATTGGCATTTAGATTGATGCGGAAACCTGCCGGTTGGCGGGCGGGGTCTCCGCGGCCGGAAGGCAAGCGCAGGCTTTTAGTTAGGCGGCCGCGATAGAGGATTCTCCTGTAAGCGCTTCGGTGATTGCCGCAGTTTCGAAGACGCCGTTGGCCACAAAACCGAAATTGGTCACGGCGCTGGCGTATCCATCTCCGAGATCTGGGGTGATGGCTGCTGCCGTGGCGTCCTTCACCACGTAGACCTCAAAACCCTGCTCAATGAGTTCGCGCATGTGGGCTTCGACACAGAGATTCGCTGACATCCCGCCAAGAATGACGCGGTCGATGCCCCGTTTGCGGAGCTGCAGGACCAGGTCGTTGGACTCCGGTCCGTAGACTTTGTGTGGGCTGACAACCACGGTTTCGCCGTCCTCAATATAAGGCTTGTACTGATCGAGCCAGTCAGCGCCAGAGCTGGTAAAGCCGTCAAGATTGAGTGGTCCTTTCCGATCGAACATCTTGATGTCGTGCATCAATTTTTCGAGCGTGCCTTCAAACTCCCATTTGTGATCGGGAGGATAGTAGTAATGAGGCGAGACGAAAGTCGGTATGCCGGATTTCTTGGCGGCTTGGAAAAGATTTTCGATGTTACGGACGGTGCCGTTTTTAATGACACTTTCGCCGACCACTCCCCAAGTGACACCGTTGGGACTGAGAAAATCGTTCTGCGGATCGGTGATGACGAGAGCGAGGTTTTCTTGCTTGATAGTATTCATTGCAGCAAGGCTTTTGTTAGTGTTGTTTGGCGTTGCGTCCAAGAAAGTCGCGGATGAGTTGGGTGATCTGTTCTCCGTCCTCCTCCAAGGCGAAGTGTCCCGTATCCAAAAGATGAAACTCGATGTTCGTCAGATCGCGCTTGTAGGGATGGGCGCCTTCGGCGGGAAAAATGACGTCATTCTTTCCCCAGACGACGAGGGTAGGCGGTTGATGCTTGCGAAGGTAGGACTGCCATTCCGGGTAGAGCGGTGGATTGCTACGGTAGTCGAGGAACATCGCTAGTTGGATATCGACATTCCCGGGGCGGTCGAGTAACGCCTGATCGATCGTCCAATTGTCAGGGCTGATGGCCTCGGCATTCCGCGTGCCATGGGTGTATTGCCACTTGGTGGCGTCGATTGTTAGGAGATTCCGTAGTGCGGCCTCATTCTCCGAACTTTGGTCGTTCCAATAGGCTTTGAGCGGGATCCAGAAGTCTCCCAAACCATCCTCGTAAGCGTTGCCATTCTGGACAATGAGGGCATCGATGCGCCCGGGGTACTTGGTGGCAAGACGGAAACCGACGGGCGCCCCATAGTCCATGAGGTATAGACTAAACCGGTCGAGCGCGACCTCGGCAGTAAACGCTTCGATGATTTCTGCCATGTGGTCGAACGTGTATTCGAAATCATCGGCCGACGGCATGGAGCTTTGCCCATAGCCGGGATAGTCCGGAGCGACCACGCGGTAAGAATCCGCAAGAGCTGGAATCAGGTTTCGGAACATGTGAGAAGAAGTTGGGAAACCGTGTAGAAGCAGTATGGCCGGCGCATCCTCGGGGCCCGCTTCGCGGTAGAAGACTGTTTGGCCTTCGATCTCGATAGTTCGATGGTAGACGGTTGGAGCGGTGGGCTTCCCGGTGGAGGACGCGGCGATTGTGGGTCTGTCGCCGGCGCCTTTTTCTGAGTTTGCGAGGGCGGTGAATGCGATGATGGCCATTGTGGGAATGGCTGCGAGTAGGAGGGTGGTTTTTAGTGTGGATGTTTTCATGTTTGGTTATGTTGGTTCGTTATGTGTGGTGTGAAGCGACCGGTCGGTCTAAAAAAGATTAAAAATGTCAGATTGATATCGGATGCAGTGCTTCAAGGTGAAGATCCGACGAAGCGAATGAGGCGACCGGTCGGTCATAATCGGAATAAAAAATGAGAGGTTTCATCCGTTTGTAGATAGCAATGTTCTTACTTCTTTTCGAGCAGCCGCGATGGGCCAGGCGTCGCGAAAGTTCTCGGCCTCGATGAGCGAGCCTTCGAAGAGGAGAAAGAGTACCGTTCCCTTTTGTCTAACGAACGAACTAGTTTTTCCCACAAAGTGTTCCGCGGCGAGGGATTGCATCAGTTCCTGCAGCCCTTTCTTATGCGCCGCGATCTCTCGGCGCATGGGATGTTCTCCGTCAGGTATCTCGGCCAAGGTGTTGAGAAAGGCGCAGCCTCGGAAGTTGCTCTCGCTCATCCAACTCTCGAGAAACTCAAAGATAGCCAAAACCTTGGCCTTTGGGTTCTTCGCGTCTTCAAGCTTCGCTTTGAGCCAATCATTCCATATGGCGTGACGCTTCTTCAGCCACTCGACGCCCACTTCTTCTTTAGACTCGAAGTGCGAGTAGAACGTGCCTTTTGCAATGCCAGCCACGTCGATGATTTGTTTCACCCCGGTGGCTCCGAAGCCCTGCCGGTAGAATAACTCGGAAGCGATATCGAGCAGTTCTTCCCGCTTGGTACTGGCTTTTGTCTTCGCAGGCATGCGGGACTTTTATGCCGACCGACCGGTCGCGTCAATTGCTTTCTACATTTTTTTGATATTGCCCGATTAACGGCTGCCAGTGCCTCTTCCCGCCCACGACTTTACGGCGATGAGGCAGTGTCGCCGTGCGGGATCAACGATCAAACGCTTCGCCTGGTTAGGTTTTTCTTGCGGTGACGAAGACCTGAAGTCCTGTGGTGTCGCGCTCGATCTCAACGGATTGCCACTTGCAAACGCTCAGGTGTCGTCGGATGGCGTGTTCGTCGCGATAGTGCGTTCGGAGTTCGAAGGCCCTCATGAGTCGGTCGGATCGTTTGTCCTTCACGGTGGCGCTTGTGTAGAAGAGGCCGCCGGGCCGGAGATTGGAATGAACGTTTTGATACAGTGAGACCAGTTCCTCATTATCTAAAAACTCTCCTAAGCCAGTGCTCACGACCATGTTCGCTTGGGTATTCGGGAAATCCTGTGGCTCTAACGCATTGCCTTGATGAAAGGACGTTTGTTGAAATCCGGCGCTTTCACAGAAACGTTGTGCTGCAGAGAGGACTTCCGCATCGAGATCCATGCCGATATAGTGCAAGTTGGTAGGAACGCGTTCCAGCTCGTGCGCAAACTCCACGATGTCCCGTGGCAGGCCGCACGGTAAGCCTAACAAGTGAAACGGTTTATTGGGTGGATGTCCTTTCCACTCGTCATGAATGGCGCGTTTGGCGCGAAGATAGCGCCGCCGAAAGGCCCGGCTGGCGGGCATGTTCAATAGCCGCGCATCGAGCCATCGGCCGAAGATCCCTTTGCCCGATGGCTTCGCTCGATAAACATGATCGGCGAAGCGATAGCTTCCGGAGCGTTCGATGCCCTCTCGCCCCAAGTCACTCTGCCGGAGAATCCCATAGAGTGCGAGATTGAGAAAATCGCGTTCTTGCCAGAGTTTGCGCACAAGGCTTCGACTCGTGCGCGTTAGATTTTTGAGATTTGGATTCTTTGTTAGTTGATTGGCTGGCATATTCATGATGTTAGGCGGCTTGATGTAGGGCCGGATCGTCTCCGAGACCGGGAATCTCCCATAGGCGATCTTCAAACGGAGCGAGCTCTTTAAATACCTGTTGATCTACTTGGCGATAGTGCGCCAGGCGTGCCGGCGCTTCCGGCTGTTTCTTCAACCATTCGGCGACCCAGTGGAGGTGATCCTTCTCATCCTCAATCATGCTTTGGTAAGCGCGCGCAGCCGCTTGCGGAAGTCCGGGTGATTTCAGTTCTTCATGAAACCGGCGATGAACGCGTTGCTCAAAGACCTGAGTGAATGATAGGACATCGAGCAAGGAGGTAGGCGTACCACCATGCCGGCTATAGAAGGATTGATAGCTTCTTCGGATACGAATGAACGGCAGATGGAGATCGGCAATGGTTTGGGCCCAGATGGAGGCGTGTTGAACTTCTTCCGCCGCGTGCTGGGTGAGGCGGCGAATGAGGTGATCGTTGCTGGCGCGACAGGCAATCTTTCCTAACAAAAGCCCGCCTTCCAATTCGCTCTGGCGAAACCAGTTGAACTTCCAAGCCAGGTTGGTCGAGGAATCATTCGTCTTCATGCCACAGCCTCCATCACGTGTTCGTGAATCCCTTGGCCGGTGAGGCGTTCGATCTTGCGGTTTACGGCCACGATGGCAGCGAAATCGTTCTTCTCCGCCACGGGCATGTCTTCGACCACCAATTCTCCAATATGATGAAAATCAACGGCTTCCGCTAGAACTTCTTCCGCCTCTTGGGGATATTTGCGCAGCCGCTGATCAAGGAGATCATAACCGAATTGGCAGTGTCGCACTTCATCTTTGGCCACGAGTTGAAGGATGTGTTTGAGAACGGGCTCGACCGCTTTGCGAGAGTCTTTGAAAAAGGCGTAGGCAGCAAAGTGTTCACTCATCATGTAACGCGTGAGGAGACGCGCAGGACTTTGATAGGAAAGATCCAGATTCTTTCGTCGCACGGCGATGATCTCTTCATCCGTCACCGGCCGGTAGTTCACGAACTGCAAGTACTGATTGAAGACGTGAAAGTGTTTGTATGATTCGTAGAGTTGCACGCTGTAGAGGGCAGTGGAGGTCACATCATCCCAAAGCAGATCGAGAGCTCGGGGCGTGAAGACAGGAAAGAAGGATTCGATGAGCGCGGAGTCACGCAAGCGATCCAAGATTCCTGTCTGACTAAGTGCTAGTTTGGGATCGATTTCATCCCAAGCGATATCGGTATCGAGAATCCAGCGGGTCATCTCGGAGGTGCTGAGGTAGTCGGCGTAGTTCATAGCTTTAGTGCGGTTTGTGTTTTCAAGTTTACGAGTGCGATCAACTCGTCGATCGTCGTTTCGTTGGTGAGTTCGTCAGTGGTAAGCCGAATTTGAAAATCTTCGTCCAAGGCGCAGAGGAAATCGACGATGTCCATGCTATCCAAGCCGAGGTCGCCCAACCGCGCATGGGGAGACGCCATCTGCGCTTGAGGCGGTAAGAGACGTCGAACATCAACGGATAAATGATTGTCTGTTGTGCTAGTCATACTCGTGAGGGTTGAGTTGGGCGACCCAGCGATCCAAACCGAAGGCGATGCAAGCGGTGTGAATAGGATCTGCCTCGTTATGGGTGATCGAAAACCGTTCGCCGAAGAACACACGGTGGCGGTTGATACTGGCCATGGCCAACGGGCCGTGATGGGTATCGACGACAAACTCGTCTTTCGTGCCTAACAATTTCTGCATCGCGGCTTTTCCCGGTGCTTTGGGCAGGAAAAAAGGATCGCTCGCCGGTTCCCAGCGGCCCTTGAGACCAAGCTTGGTAGCGAGATCAGCAATCCACTCGTGATACGGCGCGATATCACGTGCGATTGAGGCGGCATCGCCTAACAAGACGACCTCGCGCATGGCGAATTCCATCTGTCGGCGACCGGGATGCAAGGTTCGCTCTTCATTCCGATAACAGAGGCCACGTGAGGTCACTCGCATGGGCTTCTCCAGGCATCGCCCTGAGAAATGGGCGTAAGTGTGATAACAGACGGCCGGTGACAGAAACCACTCCGGTTGGGCGAGATTGTCTGGTTGGAAAAGTGACTCAGTATCTGCGTTAGGATCGGCCGACGTCGTTGCTCCCATGACTAATTGAGGGAAGGCCGCGAGATACTCGGCCTGTTCAAGCACGGCACGATTAATGAGTGAGGGGGCCTGTATTTCCACGCAACCCTCATTGAGAAAACTCTCACGTAATCCGTTGTCGAACTTCTCAAAGGCGTCGTTGGATCGGCCATTCCTAATGGGAAACACGGTGGGAAACGTTGTCATCTACCAAACGCCCTCCACATTGAGATTGGAGAAGCTCTCGACAATGGTTCGAGGTGTTTGGAAATGCTTCATCGTGATCATCTCCGGCGGGATCTCGTGGCCGCTTTCCTTTTCCACGAAAGCCATCAAGTGAAGGATGGATAGACTATCAATGAGGCCAGATTCAAAGAGCAGGGTGTCGCCCTCAGCCTTTCCGCGAACGGTGGGTGGTTTCTTGCGCTTTCGTTCGAGACCCGGGAGAATCTCGTTGAGAAAGATGAGCAGACGATTGATATCGAGTGAGCGTTGGGTGTTCATGATGATGAGAGGGGTTTCCATTGGTTTCGGATATGGTGCTGGACGGCGTTCTGCACCAGCGATTGCCAGGACATGCCGGGAAAGTGTGAGGGTATGAGCTGTCTCGCCTTCTCAACCGCCATGACGCGTGGATGATAGAGTGCAGGCAGGAAAGTGGCGGCGTGGTCGGCGATGTGATTGAACAAGAGATCCTTGCTAGCTCTCACGGACCTCTCAAATTGGTTGAAGAGGCCCGCCCGCACAATCAAGGGTTTGTTCAGGACTCGGCGCCGCCAGCCATCGTGGTATTCTTGAAAGGCCCCATGAACAGCGTCGATTAACGCCGGCAGCGGTGCGGCAACATCACCGGCAGAGGCGTGATAGACTTGGCCATTTGATGACTCTGATAAAAGAGCGGCGCGTACGACTCGAGCCACATGCTCTTCGGAAACCAGATCGACTCGCGACTGATCCGTTCCCGGCAGCATGGGAATCAAGCCACGATAAACCCATTCGAGCACGCGATGAACGGCCCCTAACCGTGGCACGGAACCATCGGTTTCACTTCCAATGACCGTTCCGGCCCTCACGATATCCCACGAGAGGTCATCGGCTACGACGTGCTGTTCCGCCTCCCACTTGCTAGCCTCGTAGCCATTCATAAAGGTGGGACGTTCGGTTATGGGTTCCTCACGAATGAGGCCTTCTTTGTTGCCGGCGACGCAGGCTGAACTCACATGGACGCCTTTGCGGAAATGAGGGAGATTGTCTGCGAAGGCCAAGACATACTCGGTTCCCAGCGAATTGATTTTGGTAGACTGCTCATTCGTTAGATTGAAGCGAGTGTCCGCTGCTGCATGCACGATATGGGTAACGGATTGGCTAAGCTCGAAAAGATCCTTGCTGCTCAAAGCCAAATCATGGTGCTCGATATTTCCCCGGACGGCGCGAACGGCTTCATGAATTATTTGAAGCTTCCGAGGTTGACGCGTGAGGACGAATATTCTTCCCAAGCGTGGTGTTTTTCGAAGCTCACGGATGAGAGCGCGCCCGAGCATGCCCGTGCCTCCGGTCAGCAGAATGTGATTGTGAGAATAATTCATTGAGGCGGTGTGTTAGTGTTCCAGAAGGATGGCACTCCAGCTTGAACCGAAGCCGTAAGTAAAGAGTAGAAGCTTTTCACCCTGAGTGAGTTGCCGCGATGTTTGCAGTTGCTTGAGGCAGAGGAGATTATCGGCATTGATGGTGTGTCCGTACCGGCAGGTTGCTGGTGCCAGGCGTTTTTCCGAGATCTCCAAAAGCTCGAGAAGAATGGGCCAACTGCTGGCGTTGATGCCGGATGGCAAGACCCAATCGATCTCGCTCGAGGCGATGCTTGTTTTGTCTAACAAGCTACGAATCGCTGCTTGTGCGGTCGGATAATAAGCGCCCACGATTTCTTTCTGCATCGCCGGCGTGTCCCAGTAATAACCACGTGAAATCTGGTGACTGCCCAGCCATCGATTGTGCGGGGCATTTCGTGAAACGACAACGGCGCAGGCGGCGTCGGAAATGACATTGTAAAGAATTTCACGTGGGGCATCGGCAGGAAAGGCATCGGCTCCTACGCAGAGAACGTGATTCCAGGTAGGTTCGGTGGCTAACAAACCTACTGCCATACGCAGCGCACCGAACATACCGGCACAGCCTTGCTGGGCGCAGCCGAAAACTTGTGCTTGGTCACAGGCGAGACGCTCTTGAAACAAACTAGCCGCATAACAGAAGGCACCTAGGAAACCCACTTCAGGGCTTGTGCTCGGACAGTTTTGATTCTCTGACAAAGCACTCGTCCAGATGACCGCATTGATCTCACACGATTGGAGTTGAGCCTCCAGCAACGCATCGTTCGCTGCTTGGACGGCCAGCTCGCCAAGCGTCTCAGACGGCTGAAGAATAAAGGCGGAGTGGAATCCGAATTGGCCTAGCGTTTCTTCATCAGAGGTCAGGCGGCCTGCCGTGGCGAGTTCGCTCAGGGGGACGCTCGTCTTGGGGAAGGTGATGCCCATTCCCGCGATACCGATGTGCTGATTGAGGCTCCCTCCGCTTGCATAGCGGGAGTTTCCCTTGTGAATGAAAATCATTCAAATCGATTGAAATATGCGAAACATCGATGACATCAATTGAAGCGCGTTAAGCCCGCCGTCTGAACTTTACCCAGACGCTTCCTTTCGGCCGCAAGGTGACCAAGGGGAGAAGCTCGACATTCTCAGCCGGATGGTTCGCTTCCACGTCATAATCCTTCATGATTCGCGCGACGACCAATTGCATCTCCATCATGGCCACATTGTTCCCGATGCATTGGCGGGGGCCGCTGCCGAAGGGTAGGTAGGCGTAGGGATGACGATCGACCGATTCCTCCTTGGTAAAGCGTTCCGGGCGGAAGCGTTCAGGCTTCTGCCAGTGTGCTTTAGCATGATGCAAACCATAGAGAAAAGGGATGATCATGGTCCCTTTCCGTATGGTGATGCCTGATATCTCGTCGTCCTGTTCCGCCACGCGATCGAGTGCCCAGGCAGGCGGGTAGAGGCGCATGGATTCCTGGATGACACAACGCGTGTATTCCAGCCGTTGGAGAGCGTCGAAAGTCAGCCGGTCTTTTTCAGCGAACACCTCATCGAGTTCACGATGCAGTTTCTTAACAATGTCAGGATGTTTGCTAAGCAGATAGAACGTCCACGCTAACGCATTGGCGGAGGTTTCGTGCCCTGCGACGGCGAGGATCAAGACCTCATCGAGAATGGTTTGATCATCCATGCCTTCGCCGGTGTCTTCATAGCGCGCCTCGAACAGCATTGCTAACAAATCGCCGAAAATCTCCTCGCTGGCGCGGCGTTGTTTGATCCGCTTCATGATCACGGCGTGCGACTCGTGAGTGAGCTTAAGATGACGCCGCGCTTGACCTGAAAGACGAAACCACCAGCCGAGGTAGGGTTGCCGAACCTGACGCACAATGAATCGCTGGATCGTTGCGATGTTTTCTTCGAGATAGGCGATCTCATCATCACTTGTGCTCGTGCTAAACAGCGCCCGAGTGATGATGCGGAAGGCTAGATCCATGGAGTAGGGCACCATGTCGAGGGGTTTGCTAGTTCGGGCGGCCTGATCAATTTCCGGCAGATGCGTGTCTAACACGGAGGTCATGATGCCTAACAGATCATCGAGCCGGCTCTTGTGAAAACCTGGTTGAATGAGCCGCCGCTGACGTTTCCAGTAGTCGCCTTCACTGGTGAGCAGTCCCTTGCCGATGTAACGTGCCAAGACGTTCGTCTGAATGTCAGATTTCCGGTATCGGCGGTGATGATTCACCAGTACCGCTTGGATGAAATCGGGATCAATGGAGAGAATGGCTCTTCGGTTGCCCCCAGCGAAATCCATGGCGTAGGTCGGCCCATATTCCTGGGCAAATTCGAGGAAGACGGGGATGGGATTGCGCACGAACTGCAAAGCGTTTTTGAGCATTTGGAAACGCGGCACCTTCCGGATCTCTTGGCCTTCATTCATGACGGAGATTGAGATTAGACGTTAGCGGGCACCGGCGATCGGACCACGAATTTCAGTGAAAACTTGCTTGCGTCGCTTTAATCTGTATTCAAAATGCAACTTAATGAGCACTCGACTTTTAAACCTCGTAGCGGTGATGACGTTAGCGGGCTGGAGCAGCCTCCACGCCAAGGAAGAAGCGAAACCCCAAGACACCAAGTGCCCCGTGACCGGCAAAGCGGTGCAGAAGGCATTCAAAACGGAATACGAAGGGAAAACCTATCACTTCTGCAGCGGTGATTGCGTGGGCACCTTTGAAAAAAAGCTGCGTGATAGTGTGTATGCCAAGATCGGAGGAAAAGCAGCAGTCGATGCCTCAATCGATCTCTTCTATAAAAAGATCCTCGCCGATGACCGGGTGAATCATTTCTTCGAAGACGTCAATATGAAGCGGCAAATACGCAAGCAGAAAGAGTTCGTCGCCGCCGCGCTGGGAGGGCCGGAGCCTTGGACAGGCAAAGATCTGCGCAAAGCGCATCAACATCTCGACCTCACTGAAAAAGACTTCGGCATCATCGCCGAGCATCTTCAGAAGACTCTAGAAGAATTAAAAGTGAAGCCGGAATTGGTGGCTGATGTGATGAAGATCGTGGGCTCCACGAAAGACGCGGTGCTCAATCGCAAAGCTGCTAGTAAGTAGGTCTGTCCCTGAGCAACGCATTGGCTTCGACGAGTGGTGGACGCCTCAAGATAACTAACCAAGCCTTAGCGAGGCGTCTTAAACTTAGCAATGCGTCATCCCCAGCGAGCGCCTAAAGGTGGGACGACAGACCATTCTTCAAAAGTTGATTCAGACTGAGGCCTGCACTCCAACAAAAGAGTCAATCGAGTCCTAAGACAAGCAAAGCCCCCGCGTGAATGCGGAGGCCTTGCCGTCTCGGTTGAGGTGAGCTGATATTGGGGCACGAAGTCAGGCGTCTGACTTCATCAGTCTCACTTCCACTCGGAGAAGTTGCGTTAGGGCGTTGAAGGGAATGGTTAGGGCCGCTTGGCGGGATTCGGAGCCGTTCTCGGTCTGGAAGCGATCCATCTCGATCCACTTCCTACCGGTGGGGCTGGCCATGAGGCGGTATTCGCGTCCGGGTAGGATGGGGAACCGCACTTCAGCTTCCTTGCGGTTGTCTTGTGAGAAACGAATGCTCTCGATACCGAAGCGGGATTGAGGATCGTTAGGATCAGAGCCGCCGGCAACTTCAGCGGCGTTGGTTTGGCCGTCACCGTCGAGATCGCCATCGGCGTCTTTCACTCTGGGATCGAGTCCGTGCTTGCGCTCCTGCTCATCGGTCAGGCCGTCGCCATCACTATCGGGATCTGGTGAGGTAGGGTCGACAGGCTCATCAGGCTCCGTGGGTCCAACCGGCTCGTTAGGCTCCCTGGGTCCAACTGGCTCATTAGGCTCGGCTGGCAGATCGGGTGGCGCGACCGTTTGATAGAAAAAACTGATCGCATCGTAGTCGAAGCTCACTTCCTCTGTGGGACGATCTTCCGTCGTGGCATCTCGCTTCACGCGGTCAAGACCGGCAAAGGAAACGTGGCGTTCGACGATCTGTGCGTTTTCCAAGATGATCCGTGTAGGTGAGCTATCCGCATCAGCGTTAGGGGAAACGAAATCGATCGTCACCATTGGGAGCACCTCTCCCTGAAGCATGACCTCTAACAAAAGCGGTGAAGCTTTGTCGATTTCCTTAGCCAGATCAAAAGTGCGCTCAAGGTTACTTGGCAGCCTCGCGGCACCGGCTTCGGCTTCAGGCTGATACAGGCCTTGGCCGAAAGATAGGCACTCGATCCAGCCTTGGTGGCGTTCATCGGTAGATTCGCCTTCGATGAATGATCCGTCTCCGCGGGCGATCTGCACGTGGAGAGCGCCTGCAGCGTGGGTGAGTTGAGCGCCGCCAGAGAAGGCTAACATGAGGGCGGCGCCACAGAGTTGGGCAAAGTAGTTAGGGGAATGTCTCATGGCGGCTTCCTTTCCGGTTTAGCGCGTGGACAAGTTTTCCGTTAGGCAAGGTTACTTCACGCCCTCTTCTACCTTCCAAGTGTATTCGACATTCCCTTTCTTCCCACCCTTGCTGTCGTTCTCAGTGTAGGTGACTTTGATTTCTTCGAAGTTAAGGGAGAATCGTTCGTAGGTCGTTTCATTGCCGTCCTTGCCGGTCACGCTCACATTATAGCTGGTGACGAGGACGTTGGTGAGTTCGTATTTGTAGTAGGTGGCGCGGCCGTCGCCGGCATTTCGTGTAAAGTGGATTTCCACATTGGGAAGCACCTTTCCACTCGAAATGTATTCCATGATCTTGGGGGAAGATTTGTCGAGCTCCTTGACGCAGACAACGTCTTCGAGGACGGCGGCTCCGCGTCGGCGTGCGGCGCCCGTAGCGCCTTCACCTGAGGGCCGGCTGATGCTCGTGCTGATGGACTCGATGACGATCCAGTCTTTGTGTTCGTTATCGGTGGCCTCGCCTTTGATGTCTCCTAGCTTCATGAAGGCTGCGGCCTGCGTGTCGGTAGCAGCAATGGCGGTTAGAGCGATAGTGGCAGCGATGATGTGGCGGGTGATGGCGGTGATTTTCATGATCGTGATTCTGTTTTGAAGTAAAGGATTTGTTAGGTGGCCCCAACCCCATGCTGAAGCCGTTCTGTCCTTAGAAATGCAGTCCGTGGGGCAAAGGTACGGCCCTCTTTCAGATTTCTTGGGCCGTGGTGATGCATTTCTCGGTTTCCCGGGTCACTTTCTCCGCGAATCCGAGTGAAAAGGGATGATTTCCCCGTGAGGAAAGACTAATAATTGAACGCTCAAACCCTGATTACGATGTCCATGCTTCGATCGCGCCTCTCCATTTCCGTACTGTTTCCGGCTCTCTCTGCGGCTCTGCTGCTGCTCTCACCCATCACCTCGACCGCCGAGCAAGTCGTGATCGGCGAGATCATGTATCACCCCGCCGGCGATCTTCCGGAGTACATCGAAATCACCAACATCACGGCCACGCCGTTCGATATCGCGGAATGGCGGCTGACCGGTGGAGTGGACTACGACTTTGGAGAGTTCTCAGCTGCGGATCCCCAATCCAGTTTTCTCCACGCCTTTGAAACGATCGTCCTCACATCAGCTGAACCCGACGCCTTTCGCCAAGCTTATGGCGTGGACGATTCCGTACGGGTGTTAGGTCCCTGGGAAGGCTTGCTCAATAACAACGGCGAACGCGTGACCGTGGAAGATCGAAACGGCGTGACCATGAGTACCGTGACTTACAACGATCGTGGCAAATGGCCCGTCGCCGCTGATGGAACCGGTCACAGCTTGGTCTTGCGGGATCCTAATCAAGGCACCGATGACTGGCGCAATTGGACGAGTAGCCGAGCGCGAAACGGAAGCCCCGGAAGGAAAGAAATCACGCGCGCGGAAGAACCGGTCAACTCACCTGAAGTGGATCTCACCGGATTGCAGTCCTATCTCTTTTATGACGATGAGTGGGCGTTCCACGATCTCAATGAAGATCTGGGCACGGCCTGGCGGGAACCTGATTTTGACGATAGTGCGTGGGCCACGGGAGTGGGTTTGTTCGGAGTGGAAGAATCACCTCTTCCGGGTCCTGGCATTCAGACCCCCCTTCAGCTCAGCTTGGAAGAAGAGAATCATCTCACCTACTACTTTCGCAAAGCATTCACTTATGATGGACCCGCCCAAGGGGCTATCCTAACCGTCAGCCTCATTGTCGATGATGGCGCGTTGGTCTATCTCAATGGCGCCTTGATCGGTGGGGCGGGTGTTCCCGCTGATGCCGATGCCAAGACGCCGGCCAACCGGAACATCGATAACGCTGTTGAAGAAGTGAATGTGATTGCCATTCAGAATCCGCCCTTGGTTGCCGGACGCAACGTCTTGGCCGTCGAAGTACACCAAGGCGATGCCACAAGTTCCGATGTGGTCTTTGGCGCCAATCTCTCGATCGCGCTGCCCCAAACAGCCAGTCTCGTCATTAACGAAGTGTTCCCGGCGGAAGGCGATGCGGGATTCATCGAACTCTCCAATCCAACGAACGAACCCATCAATCTGCAGGGCTTCGCGCTTTCGGATGACTTGGCAGATCGGGGCAAATGGCCTCTCACCGAGTCCGTAGCGGTGCCGCCGGCTGGGTTCGTGACGCTACCGTTTACCGGCTCTGGCTTTGCTAGTCAGAATCCCCTAGAGATCTATTTGACCAATCCGCAAGGTCACGCCGTCAGCGGTATCCGCGCGAATGTGCCCTTGGATGGGCGCTCGATCGGTCGCAAACCCGATAGCTCCGGGAATTGGTTTCTTTTCACGCAGCCAAGTTCCGGTGAAGCCAATGCTAGCGCACCCTTGATGGGGGATCCGCTTCGAATCAATGAGGTCATTATTAGTGAGGGCGGCAAAGTGACGGGTGTCGAAGTGATGAATACCGGCTCCGCACAGCTCGATCTCGCGAGTTATCGCGTGGCCTCATTGCGGGATCTGTCGGATGCCGAGCCACTCGACGGGATGCTCGGCTCCAGTGCCTTTTCATTGAAACCAGTTGATTTTGGAGCAGACGCGCGCGGTCATTTATTGGTTTTTCTGATAGGGCCAAATGGCGCCGTGCTGGATGCAAAGTCTTTCGAGCCGCAACCCGGCGTGGCCTCATTCCAAGCCTACCCTGACGGAGACACCGAATTCTATGCCAGTGCGCCGGCAACGCCCAACGAGGCCAATTCGGTCGAGATTCATTCGGCCATCATTATCAATGAGATCATGTGCGATCCGCCATCGGATAGCCGGAACGGCGAGTTTATCGAGCTGCACAATCGCAGTGACGATGAGGTCGACTTGAGTGGATGGGAGTTTGTGGATGGGGTTCGTTACACCTTTCCCATGGGGACCACCCTTCCCGGAGAGGGCTACCTTGTCGTGGCTGGGGACGCCGCCAGCCTAACACACGCAGAGAACGTAGTCGGCAGTTATGATGGCAGTCTGGCAAACAATGGCGAGCTACTACGCCTGGAAGACGCCATGGGCAATCTTGTGGATGAGGTCGACTACAAGACCGGCGGTCAATGGCCGTCCTTGGTCAATGGCGGCGGAAGCAGTCTCGAACTGATTCATCCGGATATGGATAACGACTATGCTAGCGCCTGGCGGGATAGTGATGAGTCAAACAAATCCACCTTTCAAACCTTCAAGATCGATGGCGAGTACGAAGAACTCCAAACCGGGGGTGATGTGAGCGATTTCGAAGAGATCCACATGCATTTGGTAGGCGATTCCCATGTGATCCTGCGCAAGATCGAACTCCTCTACCGTGGTGAAGGCGATAGCTTCCTCCTCAACCCAAACCAACGCTCCACCGACGGCACCGGCGCCACAGGATGGTTGTGTCAGGGCACCCACTTTGCCAGCCACTTTCAAGGCAGAGATTTCCATCTCATCTCAGATGGTCACGGTGACAATCGTGCCAACCGTGTGGAGCTCGATGTGCCCGCGTTAGGTCCGGGCAATCGCTATACTTACCAGTTCGAGGCGCGCTGGGTCTCGGGTAAACCACGCCTTATCGTACAGACGTGGGATCACAGCTTTGGCGATTCCATTCTCCTTCCCATACCTAAAAACCTCGGCACGCCTGGTGCGGTCAATTCAATCGCTGCAGAAACGCCTGCGCCTCAACTGATTTCCATCAGGCACGCTCCCGCCGTACCGGCGCCGGGGGAACCGGTACGCGTCCTGGCAGAAGTGACAGGAATTCCTTTATTACAGAACATCGAAGTCGTTCATCGTGAGGATAGCGTTAACAACGACAAAACCTTCACGCGCCAGGCGATGAATGATTTGGGAACGGATGGTGATGAAATCGCGGGCGACGGGATTTATACCGCGACCATCACTTCGTATCCGAATGACGGCCAGATCGCTCAGTTCTTTGTACAAGCGTCAGGTGCCGGTGGTGTGAGCACGCAGCTTCCCAAGCTGGGCGCAGACCGTCCGGGGATGTGGGTCGTGGATGCGGCGCCCATTCCCAGAGATCTCCATTCACTGCGATTTGTCGTCTCCGCCTTTGATCTGGATGCCTTGACCACCACCTCGGGCGAATCGGCCAAACACGATTTCCAGTTTCCACGACTCTCAAATCACTACTTCAACATGACCTTCATCGCTGATGAATCGACCATCGTCTATGGTTGCGAGATTCGTAAGAGTGGTAGTGCGTTTCTCCGTCCCGATCACAGCCAGCTGAACAAAGCCAAGTGGAAGCTGCCAAACGACCAGCCTTTCCGCGGCCGGATCAAGAGTAGCATCGATGATGATGCTGCCAATGACGACCGGCGCTACCGCAACCGGCTTACCCGGCACTGGCTTTATTTGTTAGGTCATCCTATCAATGAGACGGAATTCGTTCGCGTCATGGTCAATGGAGCTGATCCGGTTCTGCGCGAGAATGTGGAGCCGGTTTCCAACGATTTTCTGGCCAGAAACTTTGATAGAGGCACCGACGGAGAACTTTACCGCATTGACGATGAATGGTGGTTCCAGGATTCCTGGGCCCGAGACGGGCGCAATGCGGACTGGAGTTACAAGGGCACCGATGATCCCTTGCGTTATCACACGGAATGGATGAAGCGCACACGCGAAGCGGACTATGATTACACCGCCCTCATTTCCATGTTCCGCACCGTCTCACGGAACAACTTCACGGAGGAGGAAATCGATCGCGTGATGGATCCGGAGTTGATGGCCATGAATGCGGCCGTACGCGGTTACATTGATGATTGGGATAGCATCACCATGTTCCGGGGAAAGAATGCTTACCTTTATCGCAAACCTTCCGATGGCCGCTTCATGCTTTTCCAATGGGATAGTGATTTGGCCTTTGCCGATGTGAATCGCGCGTTTCTCGGTGACCTCGAGGGTATTCGAAATTATTTTCTAAAGCCCTACATCAAGCGCCGCTTCAATCATTACCTATTCGAGCTGGCTAGCAAATATACCAATGGTTCTGATCGTATCAATGCATGGTTCGATGCCGAGGAAGCGGCTTCCGATTCCTACTCCATGCCGCGCGATCCTTTCCTTGGCTGGTTTGCTCAACGTGCCGGCGCTGTCGCCGCTGAACTCGGTGATGCCAACACAGAAGTGTTCGCCGTCACCACCGGCCGAGGCGAAACCATCGAGACCAAAGACGAAACCATCACGCTTGAAGGAACGAGCCCCGCAGCGGTTTGGGATATTCGTGTGGCGGGACATCCAGAGGCTCAACTCACTTGGACAAGTGTGACCGAGTGGGAGCTTTCTGGTATTGTGTTAGCGAGTGGGGATAATGACCTGATGATTGAGGGCGTGGATCGTGAAGGAGAACTGGTCATCAGCACCCCTGTGAGTATCAATAAATCGCAGAATGCGCCGCCGGCGGTCTTTGTCGCAATGAGCCCCAAATCTCTCAACGTCGCGGTGGGGCAGAGGTTTGAAATTGATGCCTCACAAAGTTACGATCCGGAAGGTGAAGCGCTTACTTGGACTTGGGAGGTCACGCCTGAGACCGATACCAACCTAACGGTTTTCGAAGACGGTGCACAAGTCCTTTTTAATCAGCCGGGACTCTACACCGTTCGTTACACGGTGGAAGATGTGGAGGGCGAAGCCATCAATGGTGAAGAACAGATTGCGGTCTATGCTGAGCGCGATTTTCACAATTTCTCTGAACCGGTCTTGGAGCCTGAGTTTGAGGCTTTGCGTGTGGCGCCCATTCAGGACAATCCTCTAACGGATTGGTATTCGTTAGAGTTTCTCGAGGATAACCTGGTCATTCAAACCACGGACGAAGCCCGAAAACACCTCAGGGCAAACAAACCACTCTATCCCGCCATCGTCCGGCCGATGAACGGTGAATCCGATTGGGTGGTGCAGACGGATTTGAGACTCACAGGCCTCCAAAGCGGGAACTTCGACGTCGGCGTCATCGTGGAGACGGTTTTCGAAGAAACTCCGCGCTTCTACTCCATGACCTTACAGAATGGCGACTCGGTCTATGCGGCGCGAGGCGTCAAAACCGGTGCATTTCGCAAGTTGCGAACCGTTAAATATGAAGGAGCCGGCAGCATCACGGTGCGGATTCGCCGCGAGGGTATGACGCTTCACTTCGAATATCGTACCGAAACCGGCCAACCCTGGCAAAGCATCGCCACGCGGGATCTGGATGAAGGCGAAGTGCCGCTCAAGAGCGGCCCCGTTGTGGCCACCAATGCCGAGCAAGCCATCCAAGTGGCATTCGATTATTTCATGATCGTTGATCCTGACAATGTGTCAGATTTGCAAAGGCATCTGCGGGTGACGGAGGTCATGTATCATCCGCCCTTTGGCGAGAACTATGAGTTCATTGAGTTCACGAATACGGGGCAAACCCTTCTCTCGTTGGAAGGCGTGACCATCACCGGCGGTAACCCTGTTAGTGAACTGGTGATCGGCGATGTCACCCTCGATCCCGGCGCATTCACTGTCTTGGCCGCCGATGCCGCCGCCTTGCGTGAAGCTTATGATGCCGCCTTGCCCATCGCTGCCGAGTGGACTGGTGGCCGCCTCAGTAACGACGGCGAAGAGATCGAGATCCTCGATCCAAACGGGCGCACCATTCAGCGCTTTCGTTACAACGACGGGCTCGAGTGGCCCCAAGATGCTGATGGACTTGGGAAATCATTAGAGATCGCTGACGTGCAAAGCGACTACGACGCCTCCGCTAGTTGGCGGGCCAGCAGCGAAACCGGTGGCACGCCCGGCGGATTTGCGCTAACAAACGTGCCAGGAGGCGCCGATGCCGACACCGATGCCGACGGTCTCTCCAACAGCGAAGAAACCGCACTTGGCACCAATCCCTTCAATCCCGATACCGACGGTGACGGCTGGCAAGACGGCCAAGAGGTCGCCCTAGGCATCGATCCGTTGGACGCGGGCTCCGTGTTCGAGATCTTGCAAGTGAGCGAGGAAGCAAATGGCATGATCCGGCTGACGTGGCCTAGCAATGCCGCTAATCAATACGTGATCGAACGGAGCACAGACCTAACCAACGACTCTTGGGAGATCTTGCAGACCGTCGATGGTCAAACAGAGGCATCCACAACTTCCGTTTCCCTAACTGCTGATGATCCCGAAGCCTACTATCGCATTCGACTCGCAGGCGAGTGAGTTTTTCCGAAGGAGTGTAATCCGAGAGTGGTGGGCACTTTTGTAGCGAACCTCGCGAGAGTTCCGGGCATGGGACTCCACTACCGCAGAGGAACTGTCACCAGTTCCTCTGTGAGTTGGTACTGCCATCTAACGACTAACTAATTCCGGGCACGATAGAAGCCCGTTTGTAGAGCAAGACGAGCCTCATCCACGTCTTCGACGGTGGCCGCTCCATTGGTGAGAACAATGTTGGCCTGAATTGTTTGCCAATTGCCGCTCAGATCAGCCGAATACTCAAGTGAAACATCAGCACCGGCATCGCCTTGAATGTCTAACTGGACAGCCGTCGCCGTGCGACGCACATCGATGATTGCCAAATCACTCACTGGCTCCGGATCGGGGCCTCCGTTAGGATTGAAGAGCGTGTCGAAGAAGTATTGCAGGCCTTGGTCGAGATCAATCTGACCGGAAACGAAGTCCACGCCGTTGTTGAGCGAGGTGTTGCCGCCGCCCGCAGCGAAGGCAGTGCTCGCCACGCCAAATGCCGCGCCATTGCTCCCCGTCCAGTCGGGGTCCATGTCTTGGCTGTCGTCGCCCACTAACGTGCCATCTAGATAGAGGGCGATGGTTTGGCCGGTGTCAGGATCGCCATTGTCGACGTCGAAAGTCCAGATCACTTCGATGGCACCGGCGGCGAGTTGACCGGCTGTGAGGGTTTGTTCGACTGTGGCCACCGAGTTGCCTCCATTCCCCACACCGCGTAGCACCAGCTTGTTTCCCGTTTCATAGACCAGGGAGAAACCCACCGTGCCGCCGCCGGATTCCCAAAGCATTTCGCGCTCGTCTTCCGTGATGTCTGTCGGCTCGAAGTCCACCCAGAGGCGGAAGGTCACGTCACTTGTGTCGTCGCTTCCACGGAAGTTGTTGAACGTTGGCAGCGATTCTAACGCATGCCATGATACGTCCGGCTCGCCTAACCGGTCGTCCGGCAAGCTGGCCCCATCGTTCGGATCTGATCCCTGATCGATTTCAAAGCCGTCGGAAAAACCGTCGCCATCGGTATCTTTGACCAGTGGATTGCTCTTGATGTCTCCATTAATTTCTTCGCCGTCCGACCGCCGGTCGCCATCCGAATCGGTTACCAATGGATTCGTTTGATGTTCGTTGACTTCGGGTCCGTCGTCCACGCCGTCACCATCCGTGTCCTTGTTGTTAGGATCGGTTTTCGCATCGTGTTCGCCCAAGTCCGTTAGACCATCGCCGTCGGCATCACCGGTGCCGTCTTGCGCCAGATCACCAAAGATGGCCATCTCCCAGGCGTCCTCGAGTTGATCGTTGTCCGAATCGCCTCCTTGAACGGTCGTTGCTGTGAGTAAGACGTGCGCGTTGGAGTCGAAGCCCTCCGACGTATCACCGGGCTCGGGGCCCCAATACACCTCAAAAGCGGAACCGCCACCACGCTCAAACATCACTGCTTCCACATCGTGAAATCCTGGCGAAAGCTGAATGGCGCCTAACGAATCTCCTGCGCCGCGCGTTCCGGTGAACACCGCCACGGGCGTTCCATCCACATTCACGCGTCCGCCGTCATCAGAATTGAAGCCGAAGGTGTAGATGCCGGCCGTTTCAATGAAGATCTGCGTGGTGGCCTGTACCAGGAAATCGTCCACATTGGTGAGATCGATTTCCTCGATGTTATCGAATGGCCGGTCCTCTTCGAAGTTTCCGAAGCCGCCGCCAGTGCCGAGGAAATTGATTTCGCGATGTTGCTCTAGGACTTCGTTAGAAAAGTCGCCTGAAGCCAACACCTCTTCAGCAGCCGAGAGATTGCCCAGTTGCGCACGGGATTTAAGCGTGCGCACGGACCACACCGCGGGATCATCATTCGGATCGATCGGACTGGTCCCGGCCTCGACCTCGAACCCGTCCCATGTACCGCCACCGTCGCTATCGATCTCGAGTGGATTGCTAGTTAGTGCCACTTCCGTTCCGTCGTCCACGCCGTCACCATCTGTGTCCGCGACTAACGGATCGGTCTGGTGCGTATTGACTTCGTCCTCATCGCTGAGGCCGTCGCCGTCACTATCGGTTGGGCCCGAAGTGCCCAACTCCTGTCCAGGATTGGCATGTAGGAACTGCACATCTTCAGCCGTCAAGCGTTTGCTGTAAAATTGGACGTCATCTAACACACCCGCGAAAGCAAGAGGCCCAAACGTTCCTATGGATATGACCGATCCCGATTCGATTTCAAAAGGAGCCGGACTATCAGAAGTCCCTTTCGCTTCGCCATCGACATACAAGGTGACTTCTTCATCTTGCGCGTAGGATACGACGACGTGATGCGTTTGATCGGGCGTGAGACCGGCGCCATCGGTTGCCAGGTCAGCTACTTGGTCGACGAACCAACTGATTTCTCCTTCGGCCACTAACAAAGCGAAGGCCGGATTCCCCGATTCGCCCAAGGCGATGAGCGTGCTCGTGGCATCCACGGCATCGGCCTGAAACCAGAGCGAGATGGCGAATTCATTAAACGTATCGGGATCAAAGGACCGCTCAGTGACACTGGCAAAGGCGCCATCCTGCACACGCATGGCCGTGCCGCCCGCCAGCCCCTCGACCCCAAGCGTCGTGCCTTCTGAATAGGCGCCTGCACGAAGAAATCCCGTGATGTCACGCATGTCCATGGCACCCGCGGCTTCGTCCATCGGATAGTGTGCGGCGGGGCCGTTGACGTTGATGACGCTAGCAGTGATCTCAATCGCGACCTCACTGTCTTCCGCGGGTGCGGGATCGTTGGTGGCGAGTGTTAAAAAGGCCTGAAAGCCGCCGGTATCACCGCCGTTGTTGAAAGTGAAGGTGAGGTCGGCGGAGCCGCTTGGTGCAATCGTTAGAGGAAGTTGCCCGTCGTCGATCGTGACCCGGCCGGCGTCGGGGCCACTGAGTGTCGCGCCGGTTATTTGAAGATCTTGAGCCTCACCATTGTTACGAATGGTGAGGGCGCCTGGCGCCGTCTCGGGAAAGGAGGGCAACTGACCGAGGGCGAGGCTCCCTGCAACACGAATGTCAGGATCGCTCGCCGGTTTGGGATCACCCAGGGAAATCTGATCGAATCGTGTGATCTTTTCTCCGGGCGATTGATTGGCTGTGAGCACATGCCACGTGTCGTCTTGGCCAAAGATCTCTTGAAAACTCGTCCCTGCATCGGCCCATGCGCCTTCGTTCATGAACGTGCGTTCATTACCGTCGATGTCTAACAAGCCTTCAATTGCGTACGCCCAGCCGTTATCGTCAGCGCTCAGTGTCACGGTGAAGCCATCCTGAAACGACTCCATGTCGACTGCCTCACCTTCATCCAAGATAAAATCAGACAGATTGCTCCCATTCTGATCGCCTACGATCAGACTAAAGCCATCGGAACTTGCGGTGCGGCCTTCCTGACCAAAGGCGGCAATGCCAAAGTTATTCGTATTGCGGTGAAAGATCTCGTTGTCGTCGACCACCCCCACAAGAAAGCCGTTCGCGTTCGGATTGCCGACGACTTCCGTGATGACGAATGAGACAAAGATGCCATCCGTAAGCGGGTCAAATGAGGCGATACTAGCAAGGCCGCCATTCGCATTGGTGCCGCTCGCGGTAACCGAGGCTTCGCCATTCTCCTGAGCGATCTCCACCGAACCAACGGCGTTGTGCTGCACGAGCCAACGGTCGTTGATATCGCCCGAGTCAAAGTCATCGACGAAATTCTGCGCCGTGGCGAATGGTGTTAGAAAGCAAAGCGGTGCTACGAAGGGGAGGAGTGGCTTTCTCATACGGCGGGTTAACAAATGCGCTCGGAAGGCGCAAGTCTTGAGAGAAGCCATGGTACAACTCAAAAGGAATGGGCACGCTCGTAGCGGAACTCGTGAGAGTTCTTCGAACGGGGAGAAGTCTCACGACTTCTTCTACAGGCACCTATCAACGCAAGCTCGTAGCGGAACTCGTGAGAGTTCCGAACGTGGGGCTTCGGACGGGGAGAAGTCTCACGACTTCTTCTACGCGGCCATGGGTGATCATGTTGAAGCCATTCAAACTGGTGGTAGGTTCAATCGTGAAGTGATCCGATGGACAAGATCATCAACCATGGAATCAGGGCGTGGTGGATGATAAGCGTTCTGCTAGCCGGAACGGCAACCGCGTTGGGCTGGAGTTCGCGAGCATCCCAGTCGCTGGGCGACATCAAGGCGCTCGGGGCAACGGTAGAAATGTATCATCAAGAGCATGGGCATTGGCCTCCGGATCAGGCGGCGCTCCAAACCCTCATCGACACCGGCTGGTGGGACCCTGACATTTCACCGGAAGACTCATGGGGGCAACCACTGATCTACCGAGTCCTTCAAGACGGATCCGGCTTCATCGTTTACTCAATTGGCCCTAACGGAATCGACGACGGAGGCGTCAAGGACGATATCACGCAACACGGCGCCCAAGACGGCCATCACTGGAAGGCTACCTGGCCGCGTGGGAGGCGAACGATTTGGACTGGTGCGTTGTTAGGATTGGCGGTTCTTCTCCTTCTGCGAAAACAGTCGATGACCATCCGATTCGCGACGGCGATGCTCTTGGCGAGCCTGGGAACCATCTTGGGGTGTGGTTGGCTCTACTATCCGGGAGTGGGCGGAAGTCGCAATGGCGTGCTGGCCTTTGTTAGACTGGGCGCGGCCGTTGTCTTTGTATTGGCGATGATCGTGGTCGTCCGTTACCTGGCTGTGAGACGTTGTTAGGAGAAATAAAGATACGTTGCGATGGCACCGACCACCGTGCACGCCGCAGCAGGGTAAGCGTATTTCCATGGGGTAATATCCACCTCGCCGGAGTGCTTTTGAATAAAAGGCTCAGGACGTGGCTTCAGCTTACCGATGACGAACATGCCTACTAACGTAACGGCGAAGATCAAACCTTGAAGGTGAAATTCATTGATCGGGACTTTCAACAAGAAAGCCGTGATGAGATAAGTGATGGATCCAAAGAGAATGGCGAACTTCGCGGCGGCCGCAGGAATGCGTTTGGTAAAGAGTGCACAGATCATCACCGCGAGAATGGGAATCGCATAGCACCCGTTAGCCTTCTGCAAGTAGGCAAAGATCCCGCCTGCTTTCAAGGCGACGATGGGGCCGATACTCATGGCTGCCAAGGCGAGGACGAGACTAAAACGCCGGCCCACACGCACCAGGTCTGAGTTGCTCGCGGTGGGATTAATCTTGGTTTTGTAAAGGCCTGTGGAGAAGAGGGTCGCTGCAGAATTCAAAGCGGAATTGAAGGACGAGAGAATTGCTCCAGCAATGACAGCAGCGAAGAAGCCGGTCAGTGGCGAAGGCAAGACATTTTTCACTAGGGTGCCATAGGCTTGGTCTTGCTGATCAATCTGATCCGCGTAGAGGTGGAAGGCGATAATGCCAGGGATGACAATAATGAGAGGGCCGAGCAGCTTCAAAGCCGCGGCTAGGAGAACGCCTTTCTGTCCGTCCGCAAGTGAGCGTGCCGCTAGGGTGCGCTGAACGATGACTTGGTTGGTATTCCAATAAAACAAATGTAAGAGAATGACGCCAGTGAAGAGCGTCGTGAAGGGTACGGAAACGTCGGGGTTTTCTGAGGCGAAGACCACAGCGTCGAACTTTTCCGGATTGGCCTCCGTCAGTGTTTTCCAACCGTGAGCGATGCCGGAACCGCCGGCTTGTTTCGCCACTTCTGCTAGGCCGAAGAAAGGGATCATGAGTCCCCCGATAAGCAACCCCATACCGTTGATAGTATCAGAGACCGCCACCCCCTTGAGCCCACCGAAGATCGCATAGGCTGAGCCAATAAGGCCAATCGCCCACACAGTTGCCCAGATGGCAGCGTTCTGATTGCCGCCAAAGAGGGACGGCACATCAAACACGGCAGACATGAAAAGTGCCCCCGATGCCAAGACCATGGGCAGGAGAATCACCACATAGCCTGTGAGAAACAGAATTTCTGCTAACAGACGCGTTGTGCGATCAAATCGTTTTTCCAAGTATTGTGGCGTCGTCGTGATGCCGCTCTTGAGATAGCGGGGAAGGAAGACGAGGGCCAGAACCGCCATCGAGACACCGGCGAGCGTCTCCCAGGCGGTGACCACGACCCCGTCTTTGAAGGCGCCGCCATTGAGCCCGACGATTTGTTCGGTGGAAAGATTTGTTAGGAGAATGGAACCGGCGATGACCAATGGCCCCAGCGACCGTCCAGCGAGGAAGAATCCTTCGGTTCCCGACTGGTCCGTCTTCCGGGTGAGAAAGTAAGTCGCGATGGCAACAGCCGCGGTGAAGAGGAGAAACGAGAAAAGAGTCATGGGATGGCGGGAGTGCTAACCTGGATCCGCCGCTTTGCGGAAGAATAATCCGCTTTACTTGCCAAAGAGACCTCACCTAGCGTGCCCCCCTCAATCATTTGTCCATGGCTTCCGATTCCTCTTCATCTACCGGCTCCGTCACACTTCGCCTTTGTGTGATGATGTTTATCCAATTCTTCATTTGGGGCGTTTGGTACGTGCCTATGTTTCCCTACTTAAGTGGGATGGGTATCGCTCCAGAGAAGATTGGCCTCGCTTACTCCTTCACTGGAGTGGCGGCGATGATTTCGCCTTTCTTCGTTGGGATGATCGCCGACCGCTTCTTTCCATCTCAAGTCGTGCTGGGAATGTTACATATTATAGGCGGGATCTTTCTTTACCTGGCTGCGGGTGCCACCGATTGGGGCAGTTTCTGGCCGCTCTTGCTTCTGCACTTGATCTGTTACATGCCCACCTTGGCGCTGGTGAATTCGGTGTCTTTCCAGAATATGGCGGATCCCCAACGTCAGTTTCCGCCGGTACGAACGTTAGGGACCATCGGTTGGATCGTGTCTGGAATAGTGGTCGGAAGCAGCTTTCTGGCGGCGGATGGCGCCTTTAAGATTCAGTGGCCCACATTTCTCGGTGGTCCAGCGGCCCCAGCAGATTGGCAGGGCTTGGGCGTGACGAAATGGCCATTCTATCTAGGCGCCGGCGCGTCGATCTTGCTAGGCCTTTATAGCTTCCTCTTGCCTCACACGCCTCCCAAACTCAAGGGCAAGGATGTCAGTGTTGGCGATATTCTTGGGCTCAAAGCTCTCAAGCTCATGAAGGATCCCTCCTTCGCCATCTTTATCATCTGTTCTCTGCTCATCTGCATCCCACTATCGTTTTACTATCAGTCCGCAAACGGTTATCTTAAAGCCATGGGCGTGAACAATTCGGAAGGCGTGATGACGCTGGGGCAAGTGTCAGAAATCTTCTTCCTGCTCCTCGTCCCTTACTTTTTCCGAAAACTCGGCGTGAAGATGATGCTCATCATCGGCATGTTCTGTTGGGTGCTTCGCTATGTGCTATTTGCCAATGCGGGGCCGGACCTCCACGCGCTTCTGTTCATGGGCGTCATCTTGCATGGAATTTGTTATGACTTCTTCTTCGTGACCGGTCAGCTCTATGTCGACGATCGCGCTCCCGAAGATATCCGTTCGAGTGCTCAGGGTTTCATCACCTTCGTCACGCTGGGCGTCGGAATGTTCATCGGTGGCCTCATGAATGGCTGGTGGAATGGCCGGCAGACTGACGGTCAGGTAGTCAATTGGTCCGGGGTGTGGTACTTTCCCGCAATCATGGCCGCGGTTGTATTAGTCGTCTTCGCCGTCATGTTCAAGGACCGCAAGACACAAGCTGCCTAACTTTGATTCACAAACATCATGGCTAAACCATTACGCACTCTCGTCGTCGGCGCCGGAAATATGGGCGCCTCTCATGCGCGCGCCTATCATAAACTCAAAGGTTTTGAGATTTGCGGGGTCGTCACCCGTTCTGAAGAAAGCCGGAACAAGTTGATCGAGTCGTTAGGCGGCGGGATCGATGGCTTTGGAAACTATGAAGAGGCGCTGGCAGCTACCAAGCCGGATTGTGTCTCCATCAACACCTATCCGGAAACGCATGCCGAGTACACTTTGAAGGCGTTCGAAGCAGGGGCGCATGTCTTTGTAGAGAAACCTCTTGCCGAAACGGTCGAAGAATCTCAGCGCATTGTGGACGCTGCCAAGAAACACAACCGCAAGTTGGTCATTGGTTACATTCTTCGCGTTCACCCGTCATGGATCAAATTCATCGAGATCGCGCAGACGTTGGGCTCGCCGCTGGTGATGCGGATGAATCTCAATCAGCAAAGTCACGGCTACATGTGGGATGTGCACCGCAACTTGATGAACTCGATGTCGCCCATCGTGGATTGCGGTGTGCACTACGTTGACGTGATGTGTCAGATGACGCGTTCCAAGCCGATCCGCGTCAGCGCCATTGGTGCGCGACTCACAGACGAGCTGAAGCCCGGCATGTACAATTACGGTCAGCTTCAAGTGACGTTTGAGAACGGCTCAGTCGGCTGGTACGAAGCCGGTTGGGGACCCATGATGAGTGAAACGGCGTTCTTTGTGAAAGATGTGGTCGGACCTAACGGTTCAGTCTCCATCGTGGCCAAAGACGCCGGCGGCGAATCCAAATCCTCTGACATTGATTCGCATTCCAAAACGGAGTCCTTGCGCGTGCATCACGCAGATTTGGATGAACAGCAGGAGTTTTCCAAGCCGGACGAGATCATCGATCTTCAAGACGAACCTGACCATGACGAGCTTTGCTTGCGTGAGCAGGAGTATTTTTTGAAGGCCATTCAAGAGGACATCGATCTCAGCGATCACATGGGCGACGCGGTGAATAGCTTAAAGATTGTGTTAGCGGCCGATCAAGCCTTTAAGGAAGGGCGTGTGGTGGAGCTATAGGATTGGACACAAAGAATAGACTTGAGGTATGACTGAAAGTGGTGAGCGCTTTTCGTAGCGGAACTCGTGAGAATTCAGGGCGTGAGACTCCGCAGGCCACTTCGTAGCGGAACTCGTGAGAGTTCCGTGCGTGAGACGCCGCAGGAGCGAAGGAACTGTCACCAGTTCCTATACCTTCATAACCACCACTTCGTAGCGGAACTCGTGAGAGTTCCGTGCGTGAGACGCCGCAGGAGGCAAGGAACTGTCACCAGTTCCTCTACCTTCACAACCACACTTCGTAGCGGAACTCGTGAGAGTTCCGTGCGTGAGACACTTCGTAGCGGAACTCGTGAGAGTTCCGTGCGTGAGACGCCGCAGGAGGCAAGGAACTGTCACCAGTTCCTCTACCTTCACACGTAGCGGAACTCGTGAGAGTTCCGTGCGTTAGACTCCCGAGGCGCAAAAGGAACTGTCACCAGTTCCTCTACCTTCACACGTAGCGGAACTCGTGAGAGTTCCGTGCGTTAGACTCCCGATGCGCAAAAGGAACTGTCACCAGTTCCGCTACCTTCATAACCACCACTTTTACATTATTCATACCTACAGAATTGACAGAGGGCATTGAAGTTCTGCAATAAGGTTGATGTCAGGTTGGGCGCAAGGCGGAGATGATGCCATCGAGTTCCTCATCCGGGTTGGCGCCATCGACTAGCGTATCAATGATCTGCCGCCGGAGTAGTTGCCGGTAGCGGCGCCGCAGCCGGTGTACGGCCACTTTCACCGCGGACTCAGAGAGTTCCAGCTCTTTGGCGATCGCCTGATAGCCGGTCTCGGTCTTGTCGCCTAACAAAGCATCTTTGGTCAGCATGAAAAGCCGTTCCTGACCGCGGGCGATGGTTTCTGCTTCCAACTCCGCGAAGACTTGGTCGAGCAATGTCAGCGCCCATTCACGCTCGTAAAGGCATTCGGGGGTGTCAGTGTTTTGTAAGTGCGCATCATAGATCTGCTCGGCATCGTCCATCGCGATCTTCACCAAGGCGCCTCCCCGTTTCTCGCGTTGGGAAGCCTGATAGTCATTGATCAGAAAATTCTTGAGACTACCCAAGAGGAAATTTCGCAAACGGCTCTTGCCGGCGTCGGCGCGTTCGAAGGCATTTTTGTCTAGCAGATGGGCAAAGAACGCTTGGGTGAGGTCTTGGGCTTCATGATGGTCGCGCCCCGATCGCCGGACGAAGGCATAGAGAGGCCGCCAATAGATCTGGCAAAGTTCATTGAGCGCCTTGGCGGCTCGCGGAGCGTCGGCTTCGTGGAGTGTTTGTACGAGGGTCCAACGGGTATTGGTGAAAGCGTGCGCACTCATCTAGCCGGATGAAGAAATTCTTGGTAACCTATTTTCAGACGCCTTGTAGGAAGCACACGAATCCAAGTTCGTTCAATCATTATGAAATCATCCTGTCAAAAATGCGGTGCGGAGATCCCCTCTTCAGCACCGGGAAATTCGTGTCCAGCCTGCCTTCTAGAGGAGGGAAAATCTTCGGGAACCACGGTTCCTGGGGCGCCTCCACTGGAGTTGGAAGCGTTGCAGAAGCTCTTCCCGCAACTCGAGATCCATGAGTTTATTGGATCCGGGGGCATGGGGGGCGTCTATCGCGCCCGGCAACCTCAGCTGGAACGCGATGTGGCGCTCAAGGTGGTCACCATCGGCGATCAACCGGAACGTCACGAACGCTTTCTCCGCGAGGGAAAGGCCTTGGCGCAGCTGAATCATTCTAACATCGTGCAGGTTCACGACTCCGGAGTCGTCGAGGGCTTTGGTTACTTTGTCATGGAGTATGTGGATGGCCAATCGCTGCAGACTATCTTGCATGAGGAATCCATTCCCACTGAAGAAGCGGAGGACATCATTCGGCAAGTGTGTGAGGCCCTGCAATTTGCGCATGATCGAGGCATCACCCATCGTGATATCAAGCCCGGTAACATCCTCATCGGTGCCGATGGCAGTGTGAAGATCGCCGACTTCGGTTTGGCCAAGGCTCTGCAAACCCAGCCTTCCGGATTTCAACTCACACTATCTCAAGAACAAGTGGGGACGCCCTACTACATGGCCCCCGAGCAACGCACGCCGGGAGATCCCGCCGATCACCGCGCGGATCTCTACGCGCTGGGGGTGGTGTTCTATGAAATGCTCACCAAACGCTTGCCCATCGGCCGGGTGGACAAGCCGTCCGTTTATTGTCCGGTGGATCCGCGGATGGATGATCTCATCCTCACGGCCATGGATGCGGACCCTAATAAACGACCGAAGTCGGCTCAGGAGTTTCGGCAGCGATTGGAGGAAATCTCTCTCGCACCTAACAAACGCCGCACGGGAAAAGAAATCCACGCCCGATCAACCGTGCAGGGTGCGAAGCGGACCGGGTGGGGCAGAGTGGCTTTCTTCACCTTGGGGGGCACCACTTTGTTAGGATTGTTGCTGGGCGGACTGGCTTGCCTCCTCTTTCCGAAAATGTCTCAGGCGGCAGTGACGTTGAAAGTGAGCAGCCAGAAAGCGTGGGACGTCCAGAATCGTCCGCAAGAACGGTTATGGAGCGAGAAGACGATGGCACGGGTTTCCAAGGCGCTGGAGCTTCCTCTCCTCTGGAATTGTTCCGAATCTTCAGCGCTCAATCGCCTTCAGAAACACACGGATATTCTCTTTGAACCCGATTCTGACAGATTCCGAATTGGATTCAAAGACCGTCGTTATGATCATGCCGCAGCGGTTGCCAATCAGTGGGCGAAGACGGCCGTGGAAGTGGAGAGCGGTCTTTATCGCGCGCACGCCACGTTGCAGATAAGCTTGCCAGCCAAGAATTGGAATATCTTTCAAGGAGATCCCAATCGGCCTCACGTTCCCACTGCTTACGATACGTTTGTTGAAGGCATACTCGAGCGTGGCGCTCTGGCCGAAGCGGTTGAGATGCTGGAATTAGAATCCGATTCATCATTAAAGTCCGGCTTGGTCGCCAGCCACGTAAGGGGAACGGATTTGGTTAGGCTCGATTTCTGGGGAAAGGAGCTTAACGAAGCAGCAAGAATCGTCAATGCCGTGGCCCAAGCAATCGTTTCCTTCGCTGAAAAAGATGAAGCAAATCGCACTGTGGCGGCTTTGGACACCCTGGAGGGCCAGCTAAAGGATCAGGAAAATAAGATGGAAGCCGCTCGCCTGCGAATGCTTAATCTCGCAGACAGATATCGCATCATGGATATCGAGGCCTTGCAGGAAAGGATCCCGCAAAGCCGGTTGGATCATTGGACGATCTTTGACCCCCCCAACGGAACACCGCAGGCTATGAAGCATCAGTCGGCCAATGCGAAGCTAGCATTGCTTCAATCCAAGGAAGGTGATGACCGATTCGCTGCCGCCGTGGATGGTGGCGCCGATACGTCGCTGCTAATCGGCTGGACCGAATACAATATGCAAATCAAAGAGCACGACCGGCTCCTTGCGTCAGGGCTTGGCGATGATCATCCCGATGTGAAAAAAATAGTGGAAAAGATCGAGGGTTTGCGAAAGGGCCTCGAGCTGGAAACGGCGAATTATGAAAAGGCTCTGCAAACCCAACTGAGCGAAGAATCGGCCAAGACGGCTGAAGATTCTATGGACGAGCGTCGCAAGTTCGCGGAGTACTCTGAAGCCAGCAAAGAATACGAGCTTCAAAAAAACATGCTTTCTAACATGCAAGCGAAATTCGATAGGGAACAAGTGGACTTGCAGGTCGTGAAGGTCCACGAAACGGCGGAAACTCCCCTGACGAGCGCGTCTCTGCCAATCGAGAAACTCGGCTGGGCTTCACCGGCTGGAACGTCCGGTCCGGATCCGGGTTGGTTGCTAGGCGGGATGACCGGTATTGGGTTCGCCTTGGGGCTTCTTTTGATTTATCCGATTCTGTTATTGCTAGAAAGACGCCGGAGTTAGACGAGGATGTTTGGGCCCCTCGGGGAACGGCGGTCTCCAACCGCCGGGCATGCATGGGGCGCTTGAAAAGCGCCGTTCCTTGAGACTCCGCCGGTCACATGAGAATTCCACGACCATTTCCTCTCGCCTATCCGTTCAATAACGAATCCCAATTCAAATTGTTATGGCAGGACTGTTCTCGCGCCTCTGCTGGGTGACCGTTTCTTTGGTCACGGCCTCTTTTTTTATACACGCGCAACCGCCGGTTGCCTTGACCTCAGACGGAGAGGGCGTCCGGTTGGAATGGCAATCGGCGCCGCTCCACACGACCTTCGAGGATTCCAGCGAGCCGCGGCTTCATCCCGATTACCGTGTCTTGGTGAGTGATGATTTGCAGATGTGGTCGGATGCCGGCGCTTACGTTGAGGGCGGGATCTTCACGGACGTCCGCACACTTTCCCAAGTGCTCTCGCGCACGGCATCCCACCGGTTTTATCGATTGGTCTCCGTGGTGGATGTGGTGGACGACGATCTTTCAGCGTTGGATCTCTCCGGAGCGGATTTGCGGGACTGGGATTTGCGGCTGGCGGATCTAAGTGGGGCAATCCTAACGAACGCCGATTTACGTGGAGCAGATTTGCGGGGCGTGGATTTCCGTGGCGCAGATCTCACGGGAGCGAACTTGGAGGGAGCGAAGACCAAAGGCGCGAACTTCCAGGCTGTTACCGGATATGAAGCTCCCCCTAATTCTAACATCGATCCCGAAGATGATCCTTTTCTTGGTGTCGGTCCGGAGTTCGGTGGCGGCGGGTTATTCGGCGGTGCGGCTTTTGATGGGTTTGCGCCCAACGCCAATCTCGGTTTCACAGTCGGCGGCGCGCAAGATATCAACAACTTCCGAGGTAATATTGAGAATGACTTCCTGCCCTTGGTCTCAGCGATCACTTATGAAGGTTTGTTCTCACACTACTTCTTTGATCGCGGCCAAGCGGAGCCTTGTGAGGAGCTTTTCTGCCCTTCTTACAGTTACGCCATTTCTGCTGACCCCATTTCTCAGAAAAAGGAGTATTATCTTTCCGTTGGTCTGAATTCCGGTATCAAAGAATCCGATTTTGAACGAAACGATCTCAATGTCGTGGTGGTGATTGATGTATCGGGGTCCATGGGATCCCCTTTCGATCAGTACTATTATGATGGCGCAGGGAATCAGGTAGAACTCACGGAAGAAGAACGGACCAAGATCAAGATGCAGGTGGCAAACGAGTCCGTGGTGTCGTTGTTGGATCACTTGAGACCGGCGGATCGCTTGGGAATTGTGCTGTTCTCCAGGCAGGCCCGTGTTTTTCAAGATCTTACATTTGTCGAAGACCTGAATCTGGAAGAACTGAGCCAACAGATTCTCGCCATCACCGATGGCGGTGGCACCAATATGGGAGCAGGATACGAATTGGCCACCCGTCTCTACACCGAGCTGGGCCAAGTCGATGCTAGCGAAGAAGAGAATCGCATTATCTTCCTGACCGATGCACAACCTAATCGCGGCGATATCAGCGAAGGCGGTTTGTTAGGCCTCACTAAGAACAATGCGGACAAAGGCATTTTCACGAGCTTTATCGGTATCGGTCTCGATTTTAACACGGATCTCATTGAAGCGATCACGGATGTTCGTGGCTCCAATTATTTCTCGGTGCACTCGCCATCGCAGTTTGAGCAACGTTTGGCCACCGAGTTTGAGTTCATGGTCACGCCCTTGGTGTTTGGGCTAGAGCTGACCATGGAAAGCCAGGATTTTGCGATCGATAAAGTGTATGGATCGCCCCAAGCTGACGAATCGACGGGACGGCTGTTAAAGGTGGACACGCTCTTTCCTTCGGCGACCTCGGGCGGCAAGACCAAGGGCGGAATCGTCCTGCTTAAGCTGCGAAAGAAGAACCCAGAGATTGACACCGCGACATTGAATCTCAAGGTTCGCTACGAAGATCGCGAAGAGCAAGTCTTCGAATCGACGGAAACCGTCACGCTGGCAGACGGTGAGGCGGGCCGCTACGACAACACCGGCATTCGAAAAGGCATTCTGTTAGCGCGCTATGGCAATTTGTTGCGAGATTGGGTGTTCGATGAACGGCTTAGCTACGAACGGCAACAACCTGTGGAGCCTTCCGTGGATGAAGATCAAGGGATCGTGCTGCCACCGATCGATTGGAAGACGCGTTTGGGCCCCTGGGAACGCCAGTCGACGCCGCTCTTCGTTTCGCGTTCCTATCGTCAGCTGTTTTCGGATTTTCGGGAGCACCTTCAAGAGGAGGCAGCTGTGTTAGAGGATGAGACTCTCGATCAAGAAGACGCCATTCTCGATAAGCTCAGCAACTTCGGGCGCGTGACGTTCTGGGAAGAGGACGACGACGATGTTGATGGGCAGTAGTGTCGTGGATCGCTCCGCGATCCTCTATGGATTGGAATTGATGGATTAGTGTTAGCTGTAAAGCCTGAAAGGCCTAGAGAGCAAAGCCCAAGGTTTAGCCTTGGGATGGCATGATGGCTAGGATCAACGGCCTGAAAGGTCGCTAATCTCTTGGGCCTTCAGCTCATCGGCTTGTCCTCGCTTATAGTCCAAGCTTGTAGGCTATCTCACTGGCCTTCTACACTGGTGGATCGCCAAGAACCCGCGGTGATACTGGCCTGCCCGGCCTTGGCAAGGCGGCAGGGACGTTTGTCCCAACCGTCCGGAGGAGAGGACTTATCCTGACAAAGCCACACTCGAATCGCTACGATCTACGACTCTCTTTACGGCGACGGCGCCTTCGTCACCACGTTCACTAACCCAATGTCGATGTACTGTCCGCCGGTTGTTTGCTTGCAGTGAATGGCGATGACGTTTTCGCCATCTTGTAAGGCCGCTTTGGTGGCGGCAGATACTTCGAGGTCTTCGTAGCCGGCGGTGTAGCCGCGAAAGGTTTCGACCTCCATGCCGTTGAGGTATACGGTGGCGTCTTCATCATGGTGAATGCGCCAGTGAAGGCCTGGCTGTTCGCCATTTGTCAGGGTGATGGTACGACGTAACCAGATTTCGCTGGACGCCCACTCGGTTTTGACCACGGCGCCAGGCGTGTGCTCAGTGCCAAAGCCGCCGGGAGCGGATTTCCACGACGCATCGTCGTAGTTGGGCTGGAACCACTCGCCATCCGGTTTCTCGACCACGAATCGCCATGTTTGCGATTCGGCTTCGCTGGTCGGGACGAGCACTGATCTTGTGAAAGACGGTTGCGGGCCATAGACCGTTTCGTTCAGGGCTTTCATCTCAGCGATGTCGAACTTCACGCGTTTGCGGTCGTAGGTCATGAGGCCGTTCACTTCGCCTTCTACATCGGTCGTCTGCGTGTAGATGGCAGCGGCGAGGCCGTTTCCAATGAGCGGACGCAGTTTGCCAATGAGGCGTTTGTAGTTGGTCCAGAGTTCGTCGGCACTTTGATAGGTGCGGTAGCCCCAATTCCGTTTGTTCCACCAGAGATGCCCACTAACAGGCCAGCCTAGACCGCCAAACTCGCCTAACACTACCGCGCGATTCTCCTCAAGTTCCGGCATGGCCGGTCCGGGGTAACGATGGATATCGAGGATATCGCCTTCACCCCGATCGGTCCACCCACTGGGGCCATCGACCAGACGTGTGGGATCGAGTTCTTTCGCCCAAGCGAGAATCTCGTTTGTTTTGAACTGGCCCCACCCTTCATTGAAAGGCACCCACACCACAATGCTCGGGTGATTTCCAAAGGCTTCGACCATTTCGCGATACTCCTGCCGAAACGTCGCTTCCGATTCCGGCGTGCGTTCGAGATCAGGATCGTCGCCACGGATGTGTTTGTCGCCATTGGGCAGATCTTGCCAGACTAACAAGCCCAACACATCGCACCAATAGTACCAACGCGCGGGTTCCACCTTCACATGTTTGCGAGCGGTGTTGAAACCGAGATCTTTCGTGACTTGGATATCGTATTTCAAAGCCTCATCCGTGGGCGCGGTGTAGAGACCATCCGGCCACCAGCCTTGATCGAGCGGGCCGAACATGAATACGGGCTCGTCGTTTAGGAATAGACGTTGGCGCCCTTGGTCATCTTTGCCCAAAGCAATCTTACGCATGCCCGTGTAACTGGTGACGGAGTCTAACAAACCGCCCTCAGCATCGAGAAGTTGCACGCGCAAGCCGTAGAGAAAGGGACGGTCAGGCGACCAGAGTTGTGGGTCTTCGATCGGCAAAACGATCTCTTGACCAAGTTTGCCTTCGACACTGGCCACAATCTCCCGCTGGGCACCGGCCTCCACTTTCACCGTGAGATCCGTTTCCGGTACCAGACCGGTGGGCGTGACCCGAATGACTTTGGCATCGATGTCAGGAACAATCTTGAGTGAGCCAATGGAAGTCTTGGGAACGGGCTCTAACCAAACCGTTTGCCAAATGCCGGTGACGGACGTGTACCAGATGCCTCGTGGTTCGCGAACCTGTTTGCCTCGCGGCTGGTAGCCGGCGTCGGTCGGATCCCACACACTGACCACAAGCTTTTGATCCTTCCCTTCGGCGAGAGCATCGGATATGTCACAATCAAAGGGCGTGTAACCACCGCGGTGCTCTCCGACTTTCTTGTCGTTCACCCAAACGGTGGCGTGCCAGTCCACCGCTCCAAAGCGCAGCATCAAGCGGTCGCGTCGCCAGGGATTGGGCAATTGAAACTTGGTGTGGTACCAAAGCTTCTTGTCTTCGCCCACGGTCTTCCCCACGCCGGATAAAGAGGACTCGATAGCGAACGGCACGAGGATCTTGCCTTCCCATTGGTTGGGCTCGCTAGCGTCTTTGCCAGTGATGGCGTAATCCCAAAGCCCATTCAGATTTCCCCATACTTGACGCACCATTTGCGGTCGCGGGTAGTCGGGAAGCGGGCGATTGGGATCAATCTGCGAAGCCCACTTGGTTTTGAGGCGATCACCGTCGGGTTGCCAGATCTCCTCTTGAGCGCGAAGGCTTCCCAGGAAGAGACCTGCTAACGAGAAAAGAAAGAGCGTGCGTTGCATAAGATCGGCATATCGAGATTCGCTGATCTTGGCAACGGGAAGGTTCACGCGACTGCCGATAGGAGCTGCTTTCAGTAGCGGTGACTTGTAGTCGCCGCCAAATCCACCAAGCTCTCGGCGGCGACTAAAAGTCACCGCTACCAAAGAGCGCGATTTCGTAAACCGCCCAGTATGCTCGGGGGAGGCAAATGTCTCGCTACTTCTTGGCTGGCGGCTCGCTCGGCTCGACTGGCGGCAGTGGTAAAGGAAACTCACTCAGATTGATGAAGCCTTTGAAGGTGATGCGCAGGCGAGTCGAGACGGGTTTGGAATGATTGCTTCCAAACGTTTGCACAGAGTCGGTCTCCATCTTGGCGATGGCTTTTTGATTGACGGAATAACCCTTCCGCTGGCCTTCGATAAACGGCCTAATGATGAGGTAAGTGTTGGTAGTGTGATCGCGGCCTGAGTTCTCCTTGAAGTCGACCTCTTTCATACCCACATGCCACTCGATGACTTGCGGATCGCCATAAGAGAAGCGGCCGCCGGCATTCTCGCGTGCGGTGGCGGACAGGCCTTCGACTTGTTTGGCCAGATTAGGATGCTTTGTTAGAAGTTCATTGAGAAAATCCAGCACCGCCTTCTCCACGTCGATGGCACCGGATTGTTCGATCGACTTTGTCCAAGGATCGGGTTTTTCACTCCAAGCGAATCCTGACAATAGCCAGAATAGAACAAACAAATGATAGAGCGGTTTCATAAAAAAAGCGGTGAACCAATCTTTCAGGTTCACCGCTTGAATTCAACCCGATCGTTCGAACGGACCGCTGTGGGAAGATGCCTATTCTTCCACGCCGCGATAGTAACCAGCCCCGCGGCCGAGGCGCGCTGCGTCGGTATCAGAGAAGTCGATAACGCCTTGTAAACCGGTTTCGATGGGTACCCAAGTCTCTAGGTCTTCGGAGTATTCGATGGCATAGGTCTTGCCGTCGTCTCCCTGGAAAGAAAGGCTGAAATCGCCATCGGCGCGCACCACGGAGGTGATGACGGGCCGGTCGGTCGGCATCGTGGGGGGGAGGCCACCTCCAATAACGGTTCCTGGATTGTCGAAGAGTTCCTTCACTTCGACTGCCGTGAGAGCGCGGCTGTAGATCTGGAGGTCATCGATGAGACCGTCGAAACCGCTATCGCCATCGCGCGCGCCGATTTGGAAAGCGCCGTCGGCGTCAACGAATCCGTCAGGGCTATCTTCAGCCACTGCGACTTGCTCGCCGTTAACATAGAGACGAATGACATCGGCACCTGGTTCCTCGCCATTGCTATCTTCATGCACAATCGCGAGATGTGTCGGCTCGCTGAGGCCGTTCTCTGCTGCCACCGCGAGGGTATCGGCATTCTCTTGCACGATCCACCCGAGTTGATTCCCAAAGTTCGGGAACAATGCCAGACTGTAGGCTGCGTCATCGGCACCACTCTTGGTGAAGAGTGTGAGGGCGTTTTCATTTCCCGCACCGGTCGCTTGTGCCCACAGTGACAATGTGAGCGTTTGCAGTGCGGGAATACTCGCCACGGCAGCTACGGAAGAGGTTCCGTCACTCGCCTCAAACTGCACGGACGTGCCCGCAGCCAGGGCCGCCTGGCCTAAGGTGACGGGACCACTATAAGTTCCGTTTCGGCCGTTGCCACTGTTGTCTAACAGATTCGTTCCGTCCGTCTCGTCCATGGGATACCACGCTATCAAATCAGCTGATAGAGGAACACTAACCGCCAACGGCACGGTAATCGAAGGTTGACTGGGATCATTACTCGTGACCGTGAGTTCTCCTGTAGCAAGCCCCTGAGCAAGAGCGGAGTTCAGCGCCACCGTGATCACACCACTACTCCGCGGCGCCAACATGTCGGGAAACGTGCCCAAGGTGAAAACGCCAGAAGGCGAAGACGTCACCGTCACGCCCGTGATACTCAAGGGCATCTCCTGGCCTGTGTTGCGAATAGGCACCTCCAAAGTGCTGACGGCGCCCGGCGTAACGAGCCCGGCATTGAAGCCGGCCGGCGTAAGGAGATTGGGATCTTCATTTCCGGTGACAATGGTCACGTTGTCGATGCGCAGCGTCTCGGTGGCGCCGCCTGTGCGCGCGGCGAAGGCAAAGCGATAGTCCGCTTGTGGATCGAAGTCCGGCGTGGGGAGTTCTTCATAGAGTGGCTCGCCATCAATGTTGACAGTGAGAATGCCGTCGGCGTCGCCCGTGCGAAACCACAACACTTCCACCTGGTGCACTGAGCCGTCGAATTGAAAGAGGTCATTGTTAAACAAATCAGCGCCATCCTCGATGCGGGTCGCGCCGCCTTCTAAGGTGGTGCCGTCGACACTGACATCGATGCCAATATCGGTATTGAAACCCTCGCGGTTGCCGGCGTTGTCCCAGGTGTCAAATTCAACCGCCAGACCGCTGCCATAGCCTTCTTCGCTGCCATTGAGCGTGTTGGAAATGGAGCCATAGTTGAAGGAGAAGCCGTCGGCAGGATTCTGACCGCCGCTATGCTCTAGCGAATACTCAAAGGTCGCAATGAACGCTTCCGTTCCGCCTTTGCCTAGAGGTGGTATCTTGAAGTTGGCATTGAGACTGCCCGCACCTTCCTCACTCATGAGTAACTGGCCTCCCCTCACGACTGGAAAATCGCCGTTGGAATGAATAATGGAATGATCACCTAACTCGGTCGTTTCATCGGCGAAGGCGTCGAAGTTCTGCGAATACCCGCCCCCAGGAACGACGGTGACCCCTACCAAGTTCACCACGCGTTGACGCGCTTGAGGTGAGGAATCATTGTTGACCAACGTCAGGGTCGCTGTGTCCGTTTCACCCGGATCTTTGGTAGAGTTGTAACGCATCTCGATGGCTGCGGTTGCCCCGACGGGAATCGTCACTGGCAAAGCGGTTAGGATTTCGAAGGCGCCGGCACCCGCGCCGGTCAGATTGGCCTCACTGATCGTTAACTCTTGAGAGAAACCTTTGTTGAGAATGGTTAGGGTATCGGTCGCACTTTGGCCCGACTCCGCAGCCACGCCGAAGTTCCTTGGCGCTTCAATCTGCGGATCCCGCCCGGCCCGCACTGGAATATTCGGTCCGATGGCGTAGACGTTGTCTAACAGAACCGTCTCTGTGGCGCCGCCTGTGCGCGCAGCAAAGGCGATTTGATCCGTTGGCGCCGGAGAGAAATCACCGGTCGGCAGTTCGTTGAAAATCGGCTCGCCATCGAGGATGACGGAAACCAATCCGCCGTCACCTTCTCGCCGCCAGATCACGGAGACTTGATGAAAACTGCCATCGAATTGGAAGAGATCATTGTTATTCCGATCGGCTCCTGCGGGAACGCGTAAACGACCACCATCCAAAGTGGTGCCATCAACGCTGACATCGATGCCAATTCCAAACTCGCCTTCTTCCATATCATTGTTGTTGTCCCAGGTGTCGAACTCGATGGCCAGGCCGTTGCCAACGCCTTCCTCCACCGCTCCCTCTGGGATGCCTTCGGGAATGGCGCCGTAGTTGAAGGAGAAGCCATCGGCCGGAGGATTGCCGCCTGCCGTCTCAAAGAGTGAGAAATCAAATGTGCTGGTAAATCCATTCACGGCCGCTTCACCAAGACTCGGTAGTTTGTATACGGCGCGATCACTCGTCACCGTGTCTTGCGTGAGACGTAGCGCGCCGTCTTGGACGCCGGCGACGCCGTCCGTCGCGCCTAACACTTCACTGCCGTCGTCCAAATCGGTCGTGCCATTGTCAAAACCTTCGAATTTCTGTGAATAAACACTCACATTTTGAGGTGGCGCGATGATGACGAGGTTATCGATGAGAACGGTTTCCGTGGCGCCACCAGTTCGCCCTGCGAAGGCAAAGCGATAGTCTGTCTCCGGCGTGAAATCCGTTAGGGTCACGTTGTCGAAGAACGTTTCACCGCCATAAATCACGGTGATGGTGCCCTCGGATTCTCCCGTCTGAGTGTATTCGATCACGACAGGACGGGGGACGCCGTCAAACTTGAAGAACATGTTGTCTACGGGATCCGCATCGGCTTCCTCACGCAATTGCCAAGCTTCTTCAGAAAAGCCGTCGACGCTCAAATCAATGCCGATGCCATTGTCAAATCCTTCACCGCCATTGTCCCAGGTGTCGAACTCCACCGCGAGGCCCTCACCAAAGCCTTCCTCAGCCGCGCCCGCCGGATTGCCATCATCCGAAATAGGGCCGAAGTTAAAGGAGAATCCATCGGCGGGACGCCCGGAGCCAATGAGGGTGAGATCAAAGGTCGCGATCCACCCATTGGTCGCTTGTTCGCCCAACGAAGGCGTCTTGTACCACGATACCGTATTGCCCACACCCTGCTGCGTGAGTTGGAACTGCTGGTCTACCACTTCGGCGACATCCTGAGAGCTGAAGAGAATCGATCCGTCCGCCAGGTCCGTTTCGCCATTGCTGAAACTGTTAAAGTCTTGCGCATAAATGGCGGTGCCCACGGACGCCGGGATCACGCTTGCGGAAAGATTGACCGTTCGCGATTGGCGGCGGTTGACCGCATCGTTGTTAGTGAGAACGAGCATGGCACTGAGAGCGCCGATTTCCTCACCCGCCGTCACGCGCACCATGATGTTCTCGGTCGCGCCCGGCGCAATGGTTAGAGGAGTTGATGTGAGAATCTCAAAGTTATCGACATGGATGCCGGAAATCACTGCTTCCGAGATCACGAGATCTTGCGATGCCCCCAGATTGCTGATGGGGATAGATAAATCAGACGACATGCCAACTTCAATGGCGGCCACCGATGCTCCGGCATCAACGGAGATGCGAGGATCGCTGAACTGAATGGGAAGGGCAGGGATATTGACGGAGAGGTTGTCGAACAATACCGTCTCCGTTGCACCGCCCGTTCGCCCGCCAAAGGCAATGACATCGTCTGCGGAAGGTTCGTAGCCGGACACTGGCAAGTCCTCAAACACAAACTCTTCGTCAATCAAAACGGAGACCAAACCACCATCGCCAGTGCGAGTCCAAATGATATCTACAGGACGCGCAACCCCATCAAATTTAAAGTAAGTGTTATTGTTGCGATCTTCGTCAGGAGCGATGCGGGCGCGCCCATTGTCCGCCGTTACACCGTCAACGCTAACATCCACTCCAATACCAAACTCTTCCTCTTCAGCACCGGCTCCATTGTCCCAAGTATCCATTTCCACAGCAAGTCCGCTCATAAAACCTTCCTCGCTGGCGTGAAGATCCGGATCCAAATCGATGGTTCCGAGATTGATGGAGAAGCCATCTGCCGGCGGGTTGCCCCCTTCTTCTTCGATTAATGTCAGGTCGAACCGGATGGAGATGGATTCGGCACCTTCGATGCCTGTGATCGGAGCCTTAAAAGACGCTGATGTACTTCCTTCTGATGCGTCGGTTAGGCGCAATTGCTCATCTTGAATGCTCGTCACATTCGTCGTGCTTCCCATGACAGAACCGTCATCGAGATCGGTGGTGCCATTGGCAAAGCCATCGAAGGTTTGGTGGTAACCGGGAGGCGTGTCATTCTCATCGGAAGGATGGGTAACGGCTCTTCCGGCGATGGGCGTTCCATCGCCATCCGGATCCCCCAATTCCAGTCCGTTTGGAGCGCCATCGCCGTCGGCGTCCATGGCGGCAAGCGCGGCGGACCAGAATTCCTCACGACCGCCGGGGGTTACTAAGGCCTCCACCTGCAAACCAAAGGCGTTGCGCGCGCCGCCGCCGCCTGGATTGACGTGGCAATTGGCACATCGGTTAACCGATCCGTTAGGCATCATGGAGACGCGGAAATTGCGGGCGTCTACGGAAGGGATTACGCTCAGCATTGCCAAACCAAGTCCGGCAGTCAGAGCCCATCGTGTTCGATACGGGGTCAATTTCATCTTAGATTTCGGGGTGTCCATGCGTTGCAAGCGCTAGTTTTGTAAAGAATGGAGCGGGCTGAATCAATCTGAATTCCCGGAAGAATTGGGTTCGTTCATTTGCATTGGCAGAAGCCTTTCGGCAGGCCAGATTCAAACTCATGGATACCCTGCGCATTGATGGAAAGAAGATTGCCGCCAACGTTTTGAACGAGGTCGGTGACGAGATCGCCACACTCCGTCGGCAAGGCGTGCAGCCCGGCCTGGCCGTGGTTCTCGTGGGAAATGATCCCGCCTCAAAAGCCTATGTGGGTTCCAAAGTGAAAACCTGCGGAGAGTTGGGTCTGCATTCAGAAAAGATTGAGCTTGCAGAAGAAACCTCGCAGGAACGGTTGTTAGGGGAGATTGCCAAGTTGAATGCCGATCCCAAGATACACGGCATCCTTGTTCAGTCCCCCCCACCGCCGCAGATCAATGAAGCGGCAGTCGTGCAGGCCATCGACCCTCGCAAAGACGTCGACGGCTTCCATCCTGTCAATGTGGCGAAATTGGCGCTGGAAGATCCAACAGGCTTCGTGCCTTGCACACCGTTAGGGTGTCAGCGCTTGTTGGTGGATAGCGGGATCGAGATTTCGGGAAAGCACGTCGTCGTCGTGGGGCGCAGTTTGATCGTGGGCAAATCACTCGGACTGCTTCTCATGGCGAAGGCGGATCATGCCAATGCCACGGTGACCATTGCCCATTCACGCACCAAAGATCTCGCCGCCATCACCCAGAGCGCTGATATTGTCGTCGCGGCCATCGGCCGGCCGCGCTTTCTCGGTGCGGAGCACGTGCGTGAAGGCGCGGTGGTCATCGATGTCGGCATCAATCGCGTCGATGATCCCACGGCTAAGCGTGGCTTCAGGCTGGTGGGCGATGTCGACTACGACGCCGTGGCGCCAAAGTGTCAGGCCATCACTCCCGTCCCGGGTGGGGTCGGCCCCATGACCATCGCCATGCTCATGGCGAATACGGTGAAGGCCTGCCGTTTGCAGATTTGAAGATTTTAGCGTGATTTCATCCGAAGCCAATCGCAGCGAAGCGGGGCACACGAAATGCGGAGGCCAAACCCGCGAAAGCTTTATGGGCAGAAGCACGTTGAATCTTCACATCCCAGAGCCCCATGCCTGAAATCTTTGGCTCCGACGCCTATTCTCCCAAGCAGATCGCCGACCGTATCCAATCGACGGGTATGGTCAAGGCAACCTTGCCTCTCTTGTCCATGGCCGCTCTGGGGGTCTTGGCCGGCGGCTTCATTGGATTGGGGGCGCTCTACTACACGATCATTGTTTCGGATGCCTCGCTGAGTTACGCGGTGGTGCGCGTATTAGGAGGTCTTGTATTCTCGCTGGGATTGATTCTCGTCGTCGTTGCCGGCGCGGAATTGTTTACGGGAAACAATCTCATGGTCATGGCCTTGATCGCGAGAAAGATCACCTTTGGCCAGATGATACGAAACTTGGGTGTGGTCTACGTGGCCAACTTTGTCGGTGCGGCAGGTCTCGCTTTGTTAGTCTACTGGTCAGGGCAGTGGAAGGCGCATGCCGGTGCCGTTGGGGAACAAGCGGTGTTGATTGCCCAGGCCAAAGTGGCGATTTCCTTCCCGGAAGCTTTTTTCAAAGGCGTGCTCTGCAACATCCTCGTCTGCCTGGCGGTTTGGTTGGCGATGGCGGCTCATTCGGTTTCCGGAAAGATTCTCGCGATCATTTTTCCCATATCGGCTTTTGTCGCGGCGGGCTTCGAACACTGTGTGGCCAATATGTATTTCCTCCCGTTGGGGATGCTTCTCGATAGCTCGCAACGTCTAGGCGTTCTAGATCTCATACAGAACTTGGCACCCGTCACGCTGGGCAACATCGTTGGAGGTGCCGGTATGGTCGGGCTTGTCTATTACATCATTTATGAACGCCCTGATCGCCGGTTATGACGCGAGCCGTAGCGTGACGACTAGGATGATGATGAGTAAGATCACGATGAGGATGCGGTGACTCATTGCATCCGGAATCAATTTCAGAAGTCGTCTCCTACGGCTCATAACGCGATCGCTAAAGAAGCTTCCCCAATTGTGTAGCGATCGCCCCGCAAGGTTTGTCATGGCCCTAGCAAAGCTTGTCTTTTTTCTCCAGATGAAATGATTCACGCGGACACCCCACCAATTTCGATCCATGGTTTATGCCGAAGCATAAGCCCCACAGCTGTCCCTAACAATGAGCCGTGGGGCAAGGGGTGTGACGAAAAGTGGTGGTTAATAAAGGTAGAGGAACTGGTGACAGTTCCTTCGTGGTAGCGGAGTGCCAGGCCCGGAACTCTCGCGAGTTCCGCTACGAAAAGTGCCCACCACTTTTCGTCATACCGTGGGGCAAGCGTTAACTGCCGGCCCGGTATTGCCTGATCTATTTGGCGTTCTAGCATGGCACGAAAAGCGGATTGAGCAATCTCCCGGCAGGGCGGATGGATGGTGGTGAGTGAAGGATTCATGAGGGTGGCCAATTTCACGTCATCAAAACCCACCACGCGCACTTTGTCGGGAACACTTACTTTGCAGAGAGAGTGCTTGCAGAAGTTGAGCAGCGGTGTGGTCATTGGCGCCAACGAAAGCATCAGGACGATCTTTCAGGAGTCGACCTCAGTGGTCTTAATGCAATTGAGACTCAGTCGCAATAGAGGTTGACCGAGGGGGACTCTTGAGGCTTTGGTTTAACGGGCAGCGCGGCGTCTCTCCCAAACGGGGCCCCTGCCTGGAACAACCTCATGTCTTTCAACGTCTTAGATCTTTTTCACAAGGGTGGCGGGTTCATGTGGCCACTATTGGCGCTCTCGATCCTCTCCCTCGCCATCATTGTCGAGCGCCTCATCTTCTATGCGAAACACCGCTATCGGGTCGGCCCCAGCCTTGAAGATCTCCGGGTGGCGGCGAATCAGCCTCACCTGTTGGAGGCGAAATCCAACCCGCTTCTGAGTATCGGCGAGGTTTACATCGGCGGGGTTGCGGAAGGTCAGGAACACTGCACCAACGTCACTGAGCGGGAGTCGTCACGATGGATCAATCGCCATGAACGCGGGCTTCGCACGCTCAGCGTGATCGGGAGTATTTCGCCTTTGATTGGTTTGTTAGGAACCGTTTGGGGGATGGTCAAGGCCTTCGCGCAGATTTCGGCTTTGGGGGACAAGGTCACGCCGGCGGACTTTGCGGGTGGCATTTGGACGGGACTGCTCACCACGGTGGCTGGATTGTTAGTGGCGATTCCTGCCGTCACTGCGTGCCGCCTTTTTGAAGCGCGAATTGATAAGCTGGTGCATGATTTCAACGAGGTGGCTTCTCATCTTCAGGAATGGTTCTTTGCTAGGAAAGACTAACGGAACCCATGGCGCTCATTGCTCGTACCCGCCGCATCGATAGCTCCATCGATCTCACGCCTTTGATCGATGTGGTGTTTCAGTTGCTCATCTTTCTCATGGTGAGCAGCCAATTCACCAAGCCGGAGGCGGTGATCGATCTGCCGCAAGCGCCCGGAGACGCGGCGGCAGTTGATCCCAATCGTGAAAAGATTGCCATCACGATTCAGGCAGATGGTACGGTGGTGTTAGATGACCAGCCAGTCCCGAACCAAGAATTGGCCGAGGCCATTCGGGCGCGGGTGGAAAGCGGCGTCAAGCGCGCTGAGGTTCGAGGCGATCAACTTTCTCAGTATGGAAGATTTGTCGAAATCATGGAGACGGCACGCGAACAAGGGGTTGAAACGATCGGTATTGTGAAAAAACGGGAAGAATCCAAATGACCACGGACGGTGATCTTGACAGACGACTGCGATGGGTGGTGGGAATGCTTCTGTCCGTCGGGCTGCACATCTGTATTTTAACGCTCGCCTTCGGGAGGCCTCCGGATATCAAGCAGCCGGAGGACGTCATTATTGAGCTGAACTTCGTAGAGGAACCGCCCACGGCGCCGGAGCCAGAACCCGAACCGGAGCCAGAACCCGAACCGGAGCCAGAACCCGAACCGGAGCCAGAACCCGAACCGGAGCCAGAACCCGAACCGGAGCCAGAGCCCGAACCGGAACCCGAACCGGAACCCGAACCAGAGCCCGAACCAAAGATCATTCCCAAACCGGACCCGGTGACGCCCAAAGTGGTGCCTCCCAAGCCGAAACCAAAGGTGGTGCCGCGGCCACGACCCAAACCTAAAGTTAAGGTCACCCCCAAACCGAGACAACCGGTGAAGCGACCCGCGCCTCCAAGGCCCAAACCGAAGCCTCAGGCCGTGAAACGAGGGCCGGTGGTGAAGAGCCCCTACGCTACGCGGCGAAGCAAGCCGTCGTATCCTCGTGCCGAGCGACGCAGAGGTATTGAGGGCATCGTTTACCTCGCGGTGAGCGTGACGCCGCAAGGGCGCGCTGGTTCCGTCAGGGTGTCTCGCAGCTCCGGCAGCTCGGCATTAGATCGCGCCGCAGCGGCCGCCGTGAAACGCTGGCGCTTCAAAGCGGCCACTGATTCTAACGGAAACCCGATCACCAAAGCAGTGACGGTGCCCATTGAATTCAAACTGCGTTAGTTCACCAAACGAATGTTAGACCACCGTAAGCACCCAAGCGTGGTGCCGCGACGCGTGTCCCTCCGAAGTTCGCCCGTTCATAACGCTCGTCCGTCGCATTTTCCAGACGGGCATGTAGAGATATGTTTTCAGTTAGGCTGAAGGACCCGTAGAGGCGCGCCACCAGGTAGGCGTTCATGGGATCGCCTCCCAGGTCACGATCGCCGACGTAAGAAAGACCGGCACCGAGACTGAGCCTTTCCGCTGAGTTCCAATGGATATCTGCCTGGATGACGTGTTCGGGCAAGCCTGCCAAATCATGATCGAGATAAGTGTAGGCGATCCCATAGCCCAATCCCAGGGCATCATGTTGGCCTTCCAATCCCACTTCCAGACCACTGGCCTTGCCTTTACCGTTGGTGTTGAAAGGGGCGGCACCAAAGCGATCGATAATCAAATGCTCCACATCGTTTTCATACCAGGTGAGCGTTAGAGCAATGTCGTCGCCCAGCGCTTGGGAGACGCCAATATCCCAGCCCACGGATTCCTCGGGATCGAGATTGGGGTTACCGGCTTCAAAAGGGCCGCCGTTGAGTTCAATGAGACTGGGCGTGCGATACGCGGTGCCGAAACTGGCTCGTAGAGTGGTGTCGCTCGACTCGAAATGATACGCCGCCGTCGCGCGCCACGTGAGTTCATCACCGTAGTCGTCGTAATCTTCCCATCGCAGACCGCCGGTAAGTGTGAGAGACTCGTTCACTTCCCAAAGATGCGTGGCGTAGAGGCCTAACTGATCGCGATCCGCGGGGAAGGAGAAGTCTTGAGCGTAATCGGTGTTTTCCCAGATGACCCCGAAGGCAGTGGTGTGACCTGGTTTCCACCCTAACTCGTTTTCCCAACTGACACTCCATTTTTCTGCATCGGTGGCAAAGGTGGAGGGATCACCGAAATCATAGGCTTCCGTATAAGCACCGAGGCGTAGACTGGAGTCCCATATATCCGTGAGTGTGGCTTGGGCATAAATAGTGACCAATTGATAGTCAGTGAAATTCTCACCGCCAAAGGTGTCGTGATACTCGGAATGACCGCCACGGAAGGTCACGCCCATGGTCGCGTTTTCACTAACGTCGTAGTCCAATCGCAGCGCGTAGGTGAGCTGATCGTAATCGAGTTCCGGTGTGCCTTGGGCGTCATTGTTCGTCGTTTCGTGAGAGATGCTCAAGGAATAGGCCAAGCCATTCTCAAACGAGCCGCTCGATGACGCTTGCGCGCGAAACGAGTCGAACGAGCCGCCTTCTAACAAAAGCTGTGATTGCGGCGCGCCGCTCCCTTTCAAAGAGGCTAGGGTGACCACGCCCCCCAGAGATTCGCCGCCATAGAGGGCGCTTTGGGGCCCACGCAAGATCTCGAGGCGTTCCACACCGAGGAGACCGGCATTCCCAAGAAAGTTGTTCGTGACGATGGTGGAATCGCTCAGCCGGATCCCATCGACTTGAATGTGGGTGTGCGCGGTCTTGAGGCCTCGCAAGAAAAGTGAACTAACAGAACCACGCTGCCCCCCGGTGCTTTCAGAGAAAACGCCTGGCACGCGACGGAGTGCTTCTTCTAAATGATGGAACTGGGATTGATCGAGGTCCTCGCCTTCGAGGATGGTGACGGCGCTGCCACTGAGAGGCAGCGGTGTGGCAATTCGATTGGCCAAGACTGTGGTGGGTGGCAGCGTTTCCAGGTCCTCAGCGCCGAGCACGAGGCTCCCCGAAAGCGCTGATACGCCTAACAAGAGGGCGCCTTGAAGCGGCACCCGAATCATTGATGTCATGGTTATATAAGAGTGGTTGCGTCCGAAATCCGCGGACGTGAAACGACGCTCCTACAGGCTGGCGATCTGGCTTAAGCCCGTGAGCATTCGCTAACAAATGCTCGCCGGCTTCACAGTGGCGGGACCGCTCCGGAATGGCTCTCTCTCAAGAACGTCACCGGATTCCCCATCTATTTCCTGCCCTACCAAGGGCTTCCCAGAGGAGGTCCCGGCTCTCCCGGGACGGCGCTTCTTCGCATTCGCTCAGCTGGGAGACAAGTGAAATCTAGTGGCGATCGATGGGACTAACCAAAGCTACGCGTTCCACTCGATCAATCCACGATTCTTCCACAAGTAGTTGAATCCGGAGATCACAGTCGCGGCAAGTGTGAGCATCGCCAAGACCAAGCCTAACTGATGCGGACCCAGGAATGGCAATTCGAAGAGCGGCTGGAACACGCTCGTCGCCGTTTCGCCGCTCGCGAGATAAAGCAGGAGATAGATCGCCGTGATGATCTGAAAAATGGTTTTCCATTTCCCTAACACATCCGCTGCAAGCACGGCGCCCTGAGCGGAAGCGACAAGTCGTAAGCCTGTGACGAGAAATTCCCTCCCCAGTATGATGACTAGGATCCACGCGGGAAAGACCTGGTGCGCCACCAGCATGACAAACGCACCGGCTACGAGCACCTTGTCAGCCAGCGGATCCATGAGTTTGCCAAAGTTGGTAATGAGATTGTATTTCCTAGCAATCATGCCATCCAGCCAATCGGTGATGGAGCCGGCCACGAAAAGCCAGAGGCTGATGGTGAATTTGTGGGGAATGTCCAATGACATAGCCACCACAAACAAGAGTGTCAGGATCAGCCGGGCGACCGTAAGCTGGTTGGGGAGATTCATGAAGCGGCGCGCCTTCCTTCAGCCCCGAACTGGAAAACGGGTTCTTTCCAAATGGGCAGCGTGGTTTTCACCGCTTTGAGATAATGCTGACAGACCTCAAACGCTTCGGCACTGTGCCCCGAGGAAACGCGCACGATCACCGAAGGTTCCGCCACGGCGACGAATCCTAACCGATGATGAAAGTGGAGGGCGTGAGGACCAAAGGCCGTTTCCGCGTCAGCAATCGTCCGGTCGAGCACCGCCCAAGCCATGGGTTCGTAGCACGTGTAACGAATCCCCTCCAACGGACGACCGTCTTCCATTTCTCGCACCACACCTAGAAACTCTAGCACCGCGCCGTGATCCTTAGAAAACCTGACCGTTCCGAGCTCGATGGGTGATTCATCGATCCGCTTGGAGATTCGGGAGGTTTGCATGAAAAATATCCGTGATTGACTAGAGGGCGGCTCCCCTCAACTTACAGCGCCTCGGCATTCTAGTTTCAAGCGTTTATGAGTAACAGTGATTTCGGATTAATTGGCCTCGCAGTGATGGGGCAGAACCTCGTCTTAAATGTCGAGAGCCGCGGCTTTCGTGTCTCCGTCTACAATCGTACGACGTCGACGATGGAAGACTTTATCGCGGGCGAAGCCAAAGGAAAGAATATTGAAGGCCATGCCGGACTGGAGGACTTCGTTGACAGTCTGGCCAAGCCGCGCAAGATCCAGATCATGGTCAAAGCGGGACCTGCCGTGGACGCCGTGATCGAGCAGTTGCTCCCCTTAATCGACCAGGGCGATCTCATCATTGACGGTGGGAATTCGCTCTTCACCGATACCCAACGCCGCAGTGAGTACTTGGAAGAGAAGGGCATCCTCTTCGTCGGCGCCGGCGTCTCCGGTGGTGAAGAAGGCGCTCTGAAAGGCCCGGCCATCATGCCGGGCGGGCCCATCGATTCCTGGAAGATCATCGAACCCATCTTCACCGCCATCGCGGCGAAAGTAGACGGCGAACCCTGTTGCCGCCACATGGGGGCCGGAGGTGCCGGTCACTACGTGAAAATGGTCCACAACGGCATCGAGTACGGCGACATGCAGCTCATCTGTGAAGCCTACAATTTATTCAAAGCCGCCGGGTTCACCGCCGACGAACAAGCAGCCATTTGGGATGAATGGAATCGCGGTGACCTCGAAAGCTATCTCATTCAAATCACCTCTAAGATTTTCACCATCACGGATGAAGAAACAGGCGAACCGTTGGTGGAACGCATCATGGATCGCGCGGGTCAGAAGGGCACAGGGCGTTGGACCGTGCTCTCGGCTACGGAGATGGGCACGGTCATTTCCACCATCAACGCCGCCGTCGAAGCCCGCATCCTCTCATCGATCAAAGAAGATCGGGTGGCCGCGGCACCTCATCTCAATGGCCCCACGACCTTTTCCATGAGTCTAACGAAAGAAGAACTTGTGCAGAAAGTGCACGACGCGCTCTTTGCCTCCAAGATCATTTCCTACGCGCAAGGCATGAACATGCTCACCGCCGCAAGCGACCAGTACAACTGGGGCCTTAACATGGGAGACATCGCCACCATTTGGCGTGGCGGCTGCATTATACGCGCACAATTCCTCAACCGCATCAAACAGGCTTACGAACGCGATGCGGATTTGAAGAATTTGATGTTAGACGAGTATTTCAAAGGCGTGCTCAATGGCAACCAAGCCAGCTGGCGTGAGGTCGTCGCCGTCGCCGTCACCAACGGCATTCCCGTGCCGGCTTTTAGTGCTTCGCTAGCCTACTACGATAGCTACCGTCAGGAACGTCTCCCGGCGAATCTCCTGCAAGCGCAGCGGGATTACTTTGGCGCGCACACCTATGAGCGCATTGATAAGCCGGCGGGGGAGTTCTTTCACACGGAGTGGCCGGAGGTGATTGATTAGTAGCGGTGCGCAGCCCCAACCATCGTCCTCGTTCCTCCTCCTCGTTCTCGTCCTCGGAACCTTCCAATCCTCAATCGAGGACGAGAAGGAAGGACGAGAACGATTTTTTAGATCAGTTTCACTATGAGTAAGAAGAACGCTTACAAAGACACCCTTCGTCTCCCTCAGACGGATTTTCCCATGCGCGCCAATCTCGTGGAACGCGAGCCCATTCGCCTGGAATCCTGGGAGAAACAGGGACTCTATCAAAGGATTCAAGCAAAGCGCAAGGCGGCGAACTCGCCCAAGTTCATTCTTCACGATGGTCCGCCCTTCGCCAATGGCGACGTGCACATGGGCACGGCTCTTAACAAATTACTCAAAGATTTCATCGTGAAGTCGCGGGTCATGAGCGGGTTCGAAGCGCCCTACGTTCCGGGATGGGATTGCCACGGCTTGCCCATCGAGTTCAAAGTGGTGAAAGAGGTGAAAGGGCTAGAACCGGCAGAGATCCGCCGTCGATCGGAAGCCTTTGCGCGCGATTATCTTGATATCCAGCGCCAATCATTTAAGCGTTTGGGTGTGTTAGGCGATTGGGAGAAACCTTATCTCACGCTCGATCCCGCCTACGAAGCCGATATTATTCGTGTCTTTGCCAAGTTTGTTGAGCGTGGCTTGGTCTATCAAAGCAAGAAGCCGGTATCTTGGAGCTACGGTGCGCAAACCGCCCTGGCCGAAGCGGAAGTCGACTACAAAGACAAGACGTCGCCCGCCGTCTACGTGAAGTTTCCACTCTTGAGTGATCAGTTTGGACCAGAGACGAACATGGTGATCTGGACCACCACGCCTTGGACCTTACCGGCAAACTTGGCCATCGCCGTTCACGAACGGTTTGAGTATGTGGTCGATGAATTCGCTCACGAAGATGGACGAAAGTACCGGCTCGTCATCACGAAAGCTTTGTTAGAGAAGTTCTCGGAGGAGACGGGTTTCAAGCAAGTCCATGGTGACGATGCTAGAAACGTTAAAGGCGCGGAGTTTGAAGGCCTCGAAGCACAACATCCCTTTCTCGATCGCACATCGAAACTCATTACCGCGCCTTTCGTCACCGCCGAAACCGGAACCGGCGCCGTCCATGTCGCTCCTGGGCATGGTCAGGATGACTATGTGGCCGGCTTGCAACATGGTTTGGAGATTCTCTCACCCGTCGATGACGCGGGCTTGTTCACGGAAGAGTGCGGCGTGCCTGATTTAGTGGGCGTCCACGTTTTCAAAGCCAATCCACGGGTGATCGAGATCCTCACAGAGAAGGGCGCTTTGTTAGGCCACAACGACTATCAGCACTCTTATCCACATTGTTGGCGCTCCAAGACACCCATCGTCTTTCGCGCCGTCGAGCAATTTTTTATTCGCATCGACGACATCCGCGCAAAAGCGTTAGAGGAGATTGACAAAGTCAAATGGCTGCCCGCTTGGGGCCAGAATCGCATTCACAGCACGGTGGAAGCGCGGCCGGATTGGTGCATTTCGCGTCAACGCACCTGGGGCGTTCCCTTGCCGGTTTTTCGGAAGGCAGACGGTGAATGGATCATCGATCCTGACATCGCCCGAAAGGTCGCCGACATCACGGAGACAGAAGGCACGAACGCGTGGTTCGAACTCAGCGATGAGGAATGGGCGAGCAGGTTAGACTTGCCGGAAGGCACCAAGAAGGGTCGTGATACCCTGGACGTGTGGATTGATTCCGGCAGCAGTCATGTCGCGGTGCTAGACCGCCATCCGGAACTCCATCGGCCTGCAGACATGTACATCGAAGCCACCGACCAACATCGCGGGTGGTTCCAGAGTTCGCTCATGGTTAGTGTGGCGACCAACGATGCCGCTCCCTACAAATCAGTCATCACTCATGGCTTCGTCGTCGACAACTCGACCGGCGAGAAGATCTCGAAATCAGGGGAGAAACCCATCAACGCCAATTTCTTTTACGACAAATACGGCGCCGACAACCTGCGCCTCTGGGCCGCCAGCGTCGACTACAACGACGAGGTACCCTTCTCCATCGAACTCTTCGAGCAGGTCGTCGATGCCTACCGGCGCATTCGCAACACCTTGAGAGTGTTGTTGGGTAACTTGAAGGATTTTGACGGGGGCAAAGACGCGGTGGCGCCGGCGGACATGCCTTTGTTAGATCGCTGGATTCTCGAACGCCTGCATGTGGTCACCAAGAACTGCCGTCAGGCCTACGACCAGTTTGAGTTCCGCAAGGTTTATAACGAGCTTAACCAATTCTGCGCCGTCGACCTCAGCAGTCTCTACGTGGATATCACCAAGGACCGCCTCTACTGCGACGCCGAAGGAAGCACCCGGCGCCGCGCTACCCAGACGGCCATGGCGGCGATCGCGGAAAGTCTTTGCCGTTTGCTAGCGCCCATTCTCTCCTACACGGCTGATGAGGCCTGGGAGTTTCTGGGTAAATCGGAATCCGTTCACCTGGAGTCCTTCCCCGAGCCGGATCCAGCTTTCGCGGGAGGCGAGGCCACTAACACGATCGCCGCTTTGTTAGACATCCGGCACGTCATTCAGAAAGAGATCGAAACGGCCCGCCAAGCCAAGACCATCGCGCGCAACGACGAAGCGGTCGTGACCCTGACCGCACCTGAGAATGCCGTGGTGCATCAGTTCGCCGATCGGTTAGAGGAATTGAGTGAATTCTTCATCATCAGTGATCTCAAGCTTCAAACCGGCGATGCCCTGGCCGCTGAAGTGACTTCCAGTACCGCAGAGAAATGCGCCCGGTGTTGGCGCTACGTCGATTCCGTCGGTAAACTCGAAGCCAACCCTGATCTTTGTGAACGATGCGCCGACGCCATTGCCTAACATCATGCCCTTCCTAAAGAACTTCCTTCTCTTCTCAGTCCCGCTCTACATCGTGGACCAAATCACGAAGTGGCTGATCGTGTGGAATTACCAGCCGCCCATACCTGAAGCCGGCTTTTACGACGTCAAAGCCGAAGAAGGCGGCTGGTTTGCAAAGTTTGAGCAAATGGTCGAGATCGAAGGCGTGTTCGACATTGTCCGCGTGCACAATACCGGCGTCGCCTTCGGCCGCTTCAATGGAACCGCCTGGGCCAACGTGGTCTTCACGGGTGTCGCTGTGGCCGCCCTCGTGGTCATCGCCATCCTCTGGCGGAAAAAGGCCTTTCCAGTCAAAACGAGCCAGTGGGCCATCTTCTTCCTCATTCCGGGAATCTTGGGCAACCTAACAGATCGCCTCATTCACGGCTACGTCGTCGATTTCCTCAGCGTCGACCTCCAATTCATGGTCTGGCCCTCTTTTAATGTCGCCGACTCCTGCATCTGCATCGCCGCGGGACTGCTCGCCATCTCTGCTTTTCAGAAGGAACCGGAAAAGGAAAACGAGGTTGAACCCAACCCGGGTGCAACTCAAAGTGATGGGCGTTCGAAATAGCGGGTGGATGAGGTTGTGACACGTCGTTTCGCTCAACCGCATCGCTTCGAACTTTCCCAAAATCCGCTATGAGCATACCCAAGCTCGTGGGTTCGCACACGGGGGAGAATCTAGGATTCGGGCTGATCCCATAGCCGGTGAGGGTCGCCCAGGCGCTTCATTTCTGCCAGGAGCCGTTCTTCCAACTCTTTGCGTTTGGCCGCGTAACGTTCGTCATCGGCTAGGTTGAGTTGATGAGGATCAGGGACGTTGCCTGTCTTGGCGATCACCTCTTTGGTGTGATGTTGAATGAGTAATTCGTCAGGATTCTCCTTGAGATTGAAGAGCTGGGTTTGGCGGACTGAGCCATCCATGACGTCGAATTTTGTTAGTTTCCAGGCATCGGCGGTTTTCAAGGCACGCATTCCTGGTTTGGTGCCGCCGGAGTAAACGCCATAGAGCAGGTCGCGTACTCGTGGCGCTTTTCCTTCTAATACCTTGCGGAAACTCACGCCATGCACGCCGTCCGGAATGGTGATGCCTGCCAGATCGCAGAGCGTGGGGAGGACGTCCATCAAATAGATAAACCCCGAGGCCTCGCTCCCTGCCTTGATGCCCGGACCACGCACTAAGAAGGGCACACGCCACGAGTGTTCGTAGAGATTCTGTTTGCCCATGAGCCCATGACGCCCCACAGCGATCCCGTGATCAGCGGTGTACATGATGTAAGTGTTATCCAATTCACCCATGGTCTCAAGTTGTTTCAAAACGCGGCCCACTTGTTGATCGATATACTCAATACACGCATACTCCCGGCCTTTCTCGTTGCGAACAGTGGCTTCCGTACGCGACGTGAGGACGCCTGGCACTTTCACCTCATCTCGCAAACCGGGTTGCCCGTGAAAGAAGGGATGTTCGGAAAGGTAATTGGTCGGAAGAGCAGGGGCCTTGGGATTCACCTCGCGCGGCGGGTTTTTCGTGTTGTGCGCACCGTATTTGTTTAACAAATTGGGTAAGCCATTGCGTGGATCGTGAGGGTGTGAAAAGCCCAAGAACATGAGGAACGGATCCTCGTCTTGGGAGGCTGCACGTTCCTTTAAGAAATCCATGGCCCGATCACCATGCCAGGCGCTCCCGGTCTCCGGCGTGCCGCCCCGCTTGTCCACTTGATCGTGCCGCACCGTGAAATGTTCATTGGCTGGTTTGAAAGTGTTGCCACGTTTACAAGTGCGGAAGGTATCGTAACCCGCCCGGTTGAAAACCGCCGCCATGCTTTGCTTCGCTACTTCTTTGGGATCCAGTCGGTGTCCTGGAATGATGTCAGACCGTCTGCGAATCGCCGGAATCTGCCAGACGGAACGCCCGGTCATGATCATGGTGCGCGACGGCAAGCACACCGCTCCGATCCAAGCCCCCATATGATGCGCATCATGCAGCAGCATGCCTTCTTTTGCCAATCGGTCAATGTTAGGTGTTTGGCAAACCTTGTTGCCGTAGGCGCCGAGCGAGTGCGGTGCTTGATCATCGGTGAGGATGAAAAGGAAGTTTGGGCGGTCCGCGCCATAGGCGAGGGAGGTCAAGAGCACGGTGAGGAGTAAACAGCAAAGCTTCATCGGGCGGAGCTTGGGTCATTCCGTCATCTTTTGACATCTTTTTGACAACGGAATGAGCGGAAGCTGCTATCCTAGTGCATGCAAGTGCTTCAAGTTGCTCCGCTGCTTACCTTTGGCGCGATTATCCTCTTGGCTGGGTGCTCCCGGCCGGACGGTTCGTTTCAATTGGGAGCCAAGGGAAGGAGTATTACCTTGAAAGTGCCTCCCGCCGACGTCACGCGGCAATTCTATCCATTGATGCGGGTGACCTACGCGGACGGATCCAAGGATCACATCTTTGTAGGTTCGTGAGGATTCACTTATAATCCTCCTGGTCAGGAGGTGTTCGCAGCGGCAGCCGTTCTAGTGAACAGCCGGAAACCCATTAAGGTAGAGATCATCTACTTTGAGCGCTCGTCTCCTCTGGTCCCTGCGTCGATCTATCTTTCTCGGGGCAAATCGCCGCGCGAAGGTTTTGAAGAAGCCTTGCAGGCAGAAGGTGCCAAGAGATTATGGTTTGAGTTAGGTCCTGCTCGCAAGAAAAGCACTCAACGATCCGAGTCATTCTTCGGAGGCGAATCCGCTAGTAAGCGTTCTGATAATGGCTATCCCCTGCCGTCAATCTTCACGCAGAAGGTAGGGAACGATTAACGACATCACGATCGCTGCACAGAAACACCAGAACCCCCATTGCAACTGCACCTGGGTGTTTCCGGGAAGGCCTTTGATGGCGATGACTAACAGGGCGATGACGAAGACGTCGACCATGGAAAACTTTCCCAAGACGTGAGCCGTGCGCACCGCAGCCTTGAAGCCGGGATGTTTGGGCGAATCAATGGCAGCGATCCAGAAGACGGTTAGTTTCGCCACGGGAAAAACGACGGAGAAGCCAAAGACCACCACCGCGAGAAGCCATGCACCGCCATCAGCCAACTGAAGAACACCGCGAAATAGAGAAAAGTGTGTGGGATGCGTGAGATCCGGTTTGAGCATGCGCACGACGGGCGAGTAGTCGCCAAAACCGGGAAGAATCTTCACGCAAGGTCCAAAGATACCCAAACCTAACACACACGTCGCCACCAGAATCAATACCGGCGTGAAGAGGCGGTGCCCGGTCTTCATTGCGGGGTGAGGATGTGCTCGATCTGAGTCATCAGCGGTTGATCCGCATTGACGACGGCCAGCCGAAGTCGCGTCACGGAGTTAATCGACGTGGCATCGTAGGTGAAGTGGTTGTCACCTTCAGCGAGGTCCTCTAGTGAAAACGTCAGTTTGGCAACCGTATCGCGCGAAACGGGATCACTATCAAAGACGCGAAGCTCGAAAGTTTCGCCTTCGTCGGCGCGGATGGTGGCTGCCTTGATCACGGAATCCACGGCGATGCGGCCGTCCATGATGGACTTGACCGTGGTGTCCACACCCAACGGTTGCCAAGTACAGATGAGTTGATCACGATGGATCTGGCTTTTGAAAACGCGCACGCCTTGCCAGTGAATCTCGTAGTAAGGATCGGGAGCTTTGTCCGCCACGCGATCCCACGTCTTACCCGAGGGTTTGGTAGCCGCCACTTCTAACGAACGCACGAAGACATAGTAACTTCTGCCTTCCTTGAGATCGCCTGATTTGCCGGTTGGCGTGACCACGGCTTCAGAGTTCGGGCGCACGTGGACGAAGTAGACGCCCATGCCGACGATGATAAGAATAGGAATGAGGTAAGCGAGAAGGATCTTGGGAGAGACGTTCACGAGGCAATTGCCGGAGCGTAAACCTGCCCCGGCCGACTGCAAGTCACAGCGGAGGGCGAGTTCACAAATCGGTGACATTTGGAGCCCGGATCGTGTTAGCGTTTCGCGATGGTGAGGTTGCAACGGCGCCGGTTTCTGCTGCAGAGCGGTCTTATCCTCGCACCTGTTCTAGCGTTGACGCTGTTCTCGCTTTGGTCGTTGCGGCACGAGCGCTTGCAGGTGAAGGCCACTTGGCAGGTGGAGGCCGAACGGTTGGTCGCGCAATCGCGAGGCCATCTCATTGGGGAATGGATCGATCTTCGCGCGAATGCGAAGCAGACGGGGCCAACGGAACCTTTGGTCTATCGGCGGGGCGAACTGATCTCCCCTCAACGCTACCCGCGCGTACCGGTGAGAAAGGGCGATCTCACGTCCAAGCTCCCTCCGGAACTTCGATCCACAGCGGCTTTGCTAGAGCGAGGAGGGCAATTGCCGCCGCAGAGCGTTGCGGAATTGTTAGAACGGGCGGATGCCGGCTCAGCCTGGTTGATTTACAAAGCAAGTGTGCATTGGGCAGAAGAGCGTTGGGAAAAAGAAGCGAGCAATGCGATCGAATGGTTGTTAGAGCAACCGCGATTGGGAATGAGCGAGACGGGTTTGCCGCTGGCCGTCTTGGCACATGCGAGGAGGTATGAAGAGGACGCGATCTACCGCAAGCCCAATCCCATCGCCTTGAGGCGAACGATCCTAGCAAATCCCAGTATCCTCACAGAGCCACTGCTCCGGCTGACGGATCGCAAGGTCTCCGAACCGAAGCGCGATTGGGAACGTTGGAAGCGAGCGGAGAACGCCCGGCATATCGCCGCTTCTTGGGGGCCGCCAAGGAAACCGCGTTTCGACTCCATCGAGTGGAATGATCAGACATGGGTCATCGCTACGGATGAGGAGGGCGAAGGATTGGAATCCGTGCTGGTTCCCAAACGAGCAGCCATGGCCTCTTGGTCAGGACTTCAAGAGCGCTTTCGTTCGCCGTCCATGGGACTAACGGTTTGCCCGATGCGGCTGGCCGGCCGCTCGCTTGATCATGATTACGGTAGCGAAGTTCTGGCTGTGGACACGGTTGGGCCCTGGCAGATCGGTGCTTTCCTCACCGATCCAGGCCCCATGAATGAAACGCTGCGCCAGCGGAACCTTTGGGCTGGCAGTCTCATCCTGGTGGCTGCTTTCGTTGCCGTGTTAGGTGTGTTGAATAGTTGGCTCACCTTGCGGCGCGAACAACGTCTGAGTGATTTGAAAACAAACTTTGTCTCCGCCGTCTCCCATGAACTCCGCACGCCCATCGCTTCCATCAGTCTCATGGCCGATAGTCTGCAGCGCGGACGTGTGCAGACGGTTTCAAAGCTTGAGCAGTATTACCGGCTCATGGGGCAAGAATGCCGTCGTTTGGGGAATTTGATAGAGAACGTGCTGGATGTGTCTCGGATTGAACAGGTCCGCAAAGAGTGGCGTTTGGAAGAGTCCGATGTGGTCCAACTCGTGGATGATACGGTCGAGATCATGGAACCGGCGGCCAAACAACGCGATGTCGCCTTGGCGTTGACCATTGATTCATCCGCGAAGGATCTGGAGCCGGAGATCGACGCCGCGGCCATCCGGCAATGTTTGGTCAACCTGATCGACAACGCTCTCAAACACGCGCCGCCAAAGAGTACCGTTCAGGTGATCCTGACAAAGTGCGACAAGCGACCCAACAGTTTTCAGCTCGTGGTCCGCGATCAAGGGCCGGGCATTTCCCGAAAAGAACGGAAGCGCGTGTTTGAACCTTTTTATCGAGTGGGTTCGGAACTCACGCGGCAACAACAGGGCACGGGCATTGGATTGAGTATTGTCAAACACATCGTCGACGCTCACGGTGGCGATGTTAGAATCAGTAGTGCGGCCGGCAATGGTTGCCGGATCATTCTCACATTGCCCATCCATCACCATCATGAGCAAGAATAACGCCAACTCCAATCGCATCCTCGTCGTCGAAGATGAGTTTCCCATGCGTGTTGCGCTGCAGGATTGCCTGGAAGCGGAGGGATTTCGCGTCTTGCTCGCCGCCGATGGTGAGGAGGGACTTGAAATGGCGCTTAACCAGAAACCGGATCTCGTCTTGCTTGATGTGATGATGCCAGGATTGAGTGGATTCGACGTCTGTGAGGAACTTCGCAAGCGGGAACCTCATCTGCCTGTGCTCATGCTCACCGCCAAAGGCCGGATCGAGGATCGCGTGCGCGGCCTGGATCTCGGTGCGGATGATTACGTAGTGAAGCCGTTCGTCCCAGAAGAACTCCTAGCACGAATGCGAGCTTTGTTGCGGCGGGTGCAGCGTGAAACGGCCAGTGTGAACATCTTGCAATTAGGCAAATTCAAGGTCGACTTCGTGCAACAACGTTGTTGGAAAGGCGACGACGAGATTGCGTGCCGCAGCAAAGAGATCGCTATGTTGCGTTTGTTAGCAGAGCATGCCGGCCAACCGGTGAGCCGTGATCAGTTTCTGGATGTGGTCTGGGGATACGGCGCCTATCCGACGACGCGAACGGTCGATACGCATATCGCGCGGCTGCGCCGCAAGATTGAGCCCGATCCGGAGAACCCGCGCTACCTGATCACCGTTCACGGTGCTGGATATCGTTTGGAGGTTCGTGAGGAAGATAGATAGTGCCGCGCATTGCATAGCTATTTCGTGCGACATCAGCTTGAAGTCGGCGCGTGCTCAATGATCCGCCAGAGGCGTTCGATGAGATCGTCCTGTGCGCCGCAACGCCGGTCGCCATGACTTCACACACAATCGACAACGGGCTTGTTCTTGATGAATTGAAGGGTTTCCAAAATGCTTTCTTCACGGCCTCCACTTGGCCGCAGGTGACGTCGTGACTCAACGCATGAACGGATTCCCGTCGGTTGAACTTGTCTGGCATTCCCATTAGAGAAAGCTTTCTCTAATGGCTTGCCAAAGAGAAAGAATTCTCTACGATCCGGTCCAATGGCCAGAATAAAACGCAGCAACCAGCCCACCGAAGTCGAACTCCAGATTCTCAATGTCCTTTGGGATCTTGAGGAATGCACGGTTCGGGAAGTTCATGAGGCGCTCTCGAAATTGAAGGAAACCGACTACGCCACCACGGTTAAGATGCTGTCTGTCATGCTTCGCAAGGGTCTCGTCACACGTAACGAATCTGTCAGGCCTCAGATATACAGATCGGCTGTTTCGCAGACAAAGACGCAGCGCACCATGCTCCGAAAGCTCATTCAACAAGTCTACGATGGCTCCACAACCAGTGTTGCTCTGCAGGCACTGTCGGCCACAAGGAAGGCGTCCAAAGAAGATTTGAAGCGGATTCGTGAACTCATTGATCGGCTCGAGCACAAATCATGATTGAATTCATCGCCACGGTACTGCTGCACTCGCTATGGGCAACGGCGTTGCTGGCGTTGCTGTTCTGCTTTGGCATGTGGGTGCTGGCCGATTGTTCGGCAAACGTTCGTTACTGGTTCGGCTGCCTGATACTTGTCTCCATGCTCGCTTTGCCAGTGGCAACGACGCTTTTGTTAAATGAAAGTGACAACTCGCTGATCGCGCCGGGCGAACTCGCTAGGAGTCATTCTTCGACGCCAGAAAGTACGGCGAGGATTACGAAGTCGAACGCCCCTTTCCTGAATGTTGTTCCGATAGAGTCGAACGTTTTGATTGATAATGGGACTTGGATGCGTGCCGCGGTTGAGGTTTGGGGCTGCGGAGTCGTGTTGATGCTGCTAAGGCCGATGTTAGGCGTTTCCGCCATTCGCCGGATCAAGCGTTCCGCCACCGGCGATCTTCCAGTGCATGTTTCGCGCTTGGTCACCCAACTCTGTGAGCAGATGCAGATCCACCGTGTTCCCGCCGTCTTGCAATCAGCGCGGATCAACGTTCCGTGTGTGGCAGGATTCCTTCGCCCAGTCGTGCTCTTGCCAGTGTCTCTGATCACTGGCATGCCGTCCGATCAGTTGCGAGCACTCATTGCGCATGAATTGGCTCACTTGCGCCGCCTTGACCATCTCGTGAACTGGATTCAGTTGGGGGTCGAGACCTTCGCCTTCTATCATCCGGCCATGTGGTGGGTTTCGAAGTCTGTCAGGCGAGAGCGGGAACACTGCTGCGACGACACGGTCATTTGCGTTTGCGGAGATCCGGCCAGCTATGCGAAGGCGCTTTTCACACTTGAATTGCAGCGCGCGGAGATGGCTTTCGCTTTGAGTGCCAGCGGCGGTTCCGTTCGGAGGCGCATTGAGCGTTTTCTCCATCCTCCGCACCGTGACCGGAGATCCGTACCGTTGGTGCTAGGCGTGATCGCCATCACCACCTTCCTCCTGCTGCCTGTGTTCTTCGAACGGACGGCTAACAAAAGCGCATCTTCGAAGTCCAGTCGGGCCACAGCTTCCGTTTCCATCATCCCCTCTCATCGTTCGATCATGACTGACAACACATCCAAACCACCCCTGTCCAACCATCCCTTCTGGCTGGCCGTTCTTTCTAACGATGTCGCGACGGCGCGCCGTCTCTTGGAAAGCGATCCCACGCTCGTTTCTCGAGACTTCCGACCGGAAGAGAAGCAAGACCTGCATCCTCAGGGCTTTCCGTTAGTGCAAGCCGCACGTTTGGGGCATCTGGAGATGGTCAAGCTGTTCCTGGAACATGGTGCCGATGTTAACGCCAAGACACCACATGAAGAGCAACGCGAATTTGCCACACCACTTGGATATGCGGTGAAGAGGAAAGACTATGAAATGGCGAATCTCTTGTTAGACCATGGATCGAGCGTGGCTGGTTACTTCTGGTGTACGGAATCGACCTTCGACACCGTCTTCGCCGCAGCGAGAGAAGATGGAGCGTCGCAAGAGATAGTGCGCAGGGGACTTCGGCAATACTTGGGAGAGGTGGACGTGCCAACGGTCAGTGATGACGCGCCTGACTCCGTTAAACTATACGACCGATTCCTAACGCTTGGCGGACAGCCTAGCATGGAGTCCATCGTTCGCTCTGGCTACAACGACATTGTCGAGGAACTTCTGGTCAAAGTCCCGGAAGCTCCTGGCACCCAATATGATTATCCGAGGGGCACGGTGTTCGAGAATCTATTCCACGCAGCCACGTGGTATGGTTATGCCGAGGTGGTGGACCTCGCGATGCGCTGTTGTCCCGAACTGGTCACTATCAAGGAGGCGGCCCGCGGCGTCGGGAGCGCGCTTGTTAGTCACAATCGCGATGGAACGGTCGAGGACTACTATCAATTGATCGATACTCAACTCAGCTACCTGAAGGATCAAGGAGCGCTTGAGACGATCATCGCCGAAGGAAAGCTCCAACCACACTACATACTGGCGAAAAACTATCTCCGGCCGACTTCGTACGAGAATGAGTCGAGTCCTTCGTCGTTGGAGAGTATGATAGAACTTTCCGAGCTGTTGGTGCGCTACGGGTTCGATGACTTCAACTATGTGGAGCCCAAGAGCGGTCAAACGGCGTTGGCCAGAGCGGAGGCCCGCACTCGCGAAGGGCATCCCGGTATGGAGGCCTACGCCGCGTATTTGATAGAGCGCGGCGCCGAGTCTTCGCTGGGCGGAACCCCATCCAGCTGAAGCCCGCCTGGCCCGGCTGCCCATCGCATACCAAGTGGTACGGGAGGGTGTTGTTGAATCGCTGTGCCCCTGCGACGCTTCCCAGAAGTTGGGTCGACCGGATATCGTTTGGACACGAACGAGGCGGATTGCTAAAACCCACGGAATGATTGCGCTCAGGCAACCTCATCTAGGGTCCGTCTTATGGATCTTTCTCGCCACTCCGCTAGTTGCTCAAGAATGGGTGATCTCGGAGTTCATGGCTATCAACGACAACACGTTCGCCGATGAGGCGGGGGAGTTTGATGATTGGGTGGAGATACATCATTTGGGAACGGAAGAAAGTGATCTTGGCGGGCTTTATTTGAGTGATGATCCGGAAGACTCGGCGCTCTGGCAGATTCCTGAGGGTACTTTGGTGTCCGCCGGTGGCCGGATCGTCATTTGGTTAGACGACGATCTTGAGCAGGGAGACGGGCATGCGCCATTCCGGCTTGGCGGGGCCGGCGGTGATTTGATCCTAACGGATCGCGATGGCGAAACGCAGTTGGACAGGATCACCTATCCAGTGCAGCACCCTGACATTGCCTTCGGCCGGTCCACGCTGGATGCTGAAACACCGATCTATCTGCTCAAGCCCACGCCGGGTGAAGCGAATGATCCGGCTGGGATTTCGGCGTTAGGCGGCATCACCTATTCGCGGCCCGCCGGCGCTTTTCACGAGGCTTTTGAACTCACGTTATCAACCATCACAGAAGATGGGGTGATTCGCTACTCGACCAATGGAAAGCCGCCGAGCATCTTCAACGGCAGTACCTATTCCTCGCCCATCACCATCACGGAATCGGTTTGTTTGCGCGTGCAAGTCTCAGTGAGAGGGCAAGTAGTGAGTCCGCTAGAAACGCAGATCTATTTGGCTGTGGATGAAGCGGTTTGGGACTTCAGTTCGAATCTTCCAGTGGCCTTGATCGATTCGCGCGGGCATGATTTTTCAAACGATACGTCACTCAGTATGGGCTTTCCCCAGAGTCCCGTGTGCAGCGCCTTTTTTGAGCAAAGTGAGAGTGGGCGGACCATGCTTGTGGAGATGCCGCCATTCATCGGCCGCGCGGGGATGAATGTGAGAGGGGCGAGTTCGCGGGGTTGGCCCAAAAAACAGTTTAAGTTTGAGACCTGGGGTGAAGCAGGTGAAGATCGTGAGGTGCCGTTGTTGGGATTGCCTGCAGATGCCGATTGGATTCTGGCCGCGCCTTACTTTGACCGGTCGCTGATGCGCAATGAGATCACCTTCCGTTGGTGGGAAAAGCTAGGGTATTATTCTCCACGCACCAAGTTTCTCGAGGTCTTCATCGACATGAATAACGATCAGCGGTTCACGATGGATGACTATCAAGGGGTCTATGTTTTGACCGAGAAAATCAAGTCATCGGCGGACCGATTGGACATCAACGAGGAGAGCTACATCGTGGAAGCGACGAATGTGAATCAGCACTGGACTTCACAGCGTGGCATTCGCCTCAAGTATGTGGAGCCGCGTGAAAATGAAGAAGCGCCGCAACGCAAGCAAGCCATTCGTGAGCACTACGATAGGGTGGAGCGTGAGGTGTTGGGGGATGATTTTCAAGACCCTGAATCCGGCTACCGGCAAGTTCTGGATGTGCCCTCACATATTGACTACGATATCATGCGGGAAATGTCTCGCAATATTGACGGCGCTAGCACGTTTCTCTCGCTGAATGACGCCGGCAAGGTGCAAATGGGGCCACTCTGGGATTACAATCAATCCTTTGGACTCACTCGACTGTTCGACCCCGTTCCCGGCTGGCGGACGGATGGATGGAATGATTCCTACATGACCAATGCAGGTCATTGGATGAAGTGGTGGGATCACTTGAAGACGGACACTGAGTATCAAGTGCAATGGGAGGATCGTTGGGTAGCATTGCGTGAGGGCCTGTTTACGAATGAGGCGTTGTTAGGTGATATCGATGCGATTGCGACGTTGTTAGAGGAGAGCGCGGAGCGCAACTTTGAACGGTGGGATACACTGGGGCAGGCGGTGTGGGTCACGGGAGGCAGCACGCGTGCGGATCCGGGAGAGGGCGACCGGGATACTTACGCGAAAGAAGTCGAGTTTGTGCGCGAGTGGCTGACCGAACGGTTAGTGTGGATCGATTCCCAAGTACCCAGCCCGCCGAGTTTCACGCAAGACGGAGGCGCCGTGCCCAGCGGTTTCGTTTTGGAGATGACGCGTGGCGAGAACTTTGGAGGTTTTGTCGGCAACGTGTATTTCACGATCGATGGGAGTGATCCGCGAGTACGAGGTGGTGGCACAAGCGCGACGGCTACGATTTACGAGGATCCTGTTATGCTGGAAGAAGACGTCGTCATCACAGCTCGAGTGCGAAGCCTCTTTGGTCAATGGAGCGCGTTGCGGAGGGCGTCATTCTTGGTGGGGACCGAGGCTCCCTCGCCAAGTAATTTGATTATGTCAGAAGTCCACTACAATCCCCGAGGCCGTGACACGCTGGAGTTTCTGGAACTGTACAATCGCGGTTCCAATCCAATAAACCTCACAGGTATTCGGTTAGAGGGCGCCGTGCGTTTCACCTTTCCCACGCGTTCGTTGGCGGCCAATGAGACGGTGCTCGTGGTAGAGGATCACCAGGCTTTTCTGAATCACTATCAAATCGATGAAAAACTCATTGCAGGACAATGGCAGGGTGCTTTGAGCAACGGCGGCGAAGAGATTCTAGTCGTGAGTAATGAGGAGAACAACCTACTCACATTTACCTACGGCGATGACCCGAGCTGGCCACAAGGTGCAGACGGGCAGGGTCGTTCCTTGGAACTCATCTCGATAGATTCCGAAGATCTGAACCAAGCAAGTGCATGGCGTGCGAGTGTTGCTATGGGCGGGTCCCCAGGAGAATTGCCAGCGTCCGTCCCCACACAATCCTACGCAGAGTGGGCGACAACTTGGGGCGCCGCTGACTTAAGTGATCCGTTAGCCGACCTCGACGACGACGGTATGGCCAATCTCATCGAGTTTGCTTTAATGACGTCTCCGATAGACTCGAATGAAGCGACGGTGCTCACCGTTCTGGACTTGGAAGAGGCCGGGAGAACATTCGTGGGAGTCCGCTATCCAAAGCCGCAGATTAGCGAAGGGAATCATTGGATCGAAGCCTCGGATAACCTCACCAATTGGTCACGAGTCGACCCAATCCAAACTACAGAAACGGAAACCGAAGTGACGGTTAGACTCCAGCCGTCGCCATCGCATCGCTACATTCGACTAGCGGTTTCGTTGTAAAAGATCCCAGTGTTGCTCGTTTCTCCGAAGCGGCGCGTCCGAATTCGGAGGATTCAGAGACTAACCGTCCAGCTTGTTGGTCATTCTTGATGCAAGGCGTTCCAGATCGCCTCCATTGCCTCACCAACTTCCATGCGGAGGACATGCTGGGCATAGGGCGTGGCCGAGGTTTCTTCGAGGTTGATTTCTACTGTGGGAATGCCCGCCATCGAGGCGAGTTGCATGGGAGCCGTGATGTAGGGAAAGAGGCTAGAGGTGCCGACACTCATCACAAGATCGACACCGTCTTGCGCTAATTTTTCGAGTGTGGCCACGGCTTTGTTAGGAAGCGTCTCATCGAACAAGACGACTTGTGGGCGTAGAGGCGCTTGGCAATCTGGGCAAAGCGGCACTTCAGGCGCGGAGTAAGATCCATCGAAGAGGAAAGATTCGCCTTCGGTGATGAACGAACAATTGGTGCAATGAAGAATTTCGGCGCGGCCATGAATCTCGATGACTCGTTGACTGCCGGCCTTCACGTGCAGGCCATCGACATTCTGGGTGAGGACCCACGTTTCCGCTACGTGCTGCTCAAGTTTGGAAATGATTTCGTGGCAACGATTAGGATTGGCGCCGCGGCACACTTCAGCAATCTCCCATAGGTATTTCCATGTGACTTCTGGTCTCATTCGCATCATTTCGCCGTTCAGCGCCTCTTCGATCGGCATGCCGTCTGGGGTTTTTCGGTTATGATAGAGTCCGCCAATGCCGCGATAGGTTGGCAATCCGGATTCGACCGAAACCCCAGCACCGGTGACAATCAATTGGCTTTGTGCGCGGCGAAGGCATTCGGCGATCTTTGGGATGATCTCTTTCTCTTCACTCATGATGTGCTATTTGGTTAAGTTCGGCTTGGGGCCCATACGCGTAAATCTCCTGGCACGTATCTTAGGATTCCGTGGATGAGCACCACTATCAGAAAAACAATGTTTCGCAATAGAATCGAAGGAATGAAGAGAAGGTGTCGTGGCGGTGGTTTGTCAGGATTCGCGAGCGCGTGAGAAAGTCGAAGAATGTAGGACCGGCTGCGTGGCCAATCGGTGAGCCGGTCCAGCCAAGGTTGGGGGATGCTGCTCGTGCCATGGGTGGCGCCGCAGAGGGCGCCGGTAATGGCGGCCACCGTATCGGTATCGCCGCCTAGCGCAATGACTGCCGTGACGGCGCGCTCGAAGTGAGCTTCACAGTGTAACCAGGCGTAAAGCGCGACGGGCACCGTGTGGTAGACATAACCGGAAACGCCATCGGGCTTTTGAAAGTGACCCAACCAGAAATCGGCTACCGAGCGGCTAGCTTGCAAACCTCGCTCGATCTCATTAACGATGTCCTGCCATTCAGAATCTTCTGGTGCGAGCTTTCTGAGCATCGCAAGAACTTCGGCGTGCGTGGGAAGATGGCCTAACGGATGACCCAGCTGAGCCGTCATGGCAACGGCCTCGGTGACGGCGCGGGCTCCGACCAAGGCACGTGGGTCACGGTGGGTGATTTCTACCAAAGCTTGAGTGAATGCCTCACGTCTGTCTGGATGTTCATTGAAGAGAACGCCGAGTATGGCTGAACGCATGGCGCCTCCATTGCCCGCCGAGTAGACGCCGGTTCGTTGCGGGGGGATCCCTACCCAAAGCTTGAAACAAGCGCGAGCCGTGGCCAGGCCGACCCCCGCAGGGAGACCTAACACCCACCAACGAAGCTTTCGCGCGAATGCTCGCTGGAACTGGACGCTATTGTCAGGGCACTGCATCCATGCGTTTGCCGTCATCAGCGTGTGTTCCGAATCGTCGCTCATCATGCCTCGTCCCAAGAGGAAGCGATGCGTTAGAGGAGACGTCCATTTGAGAAGGGCGATACGCTTGGCAGCCAAGCCTTCGCATGGAAGGCCGATGGCATCTCCCGTGGCCGTTCCCAGGAGCACACCTAACAAGCGTGTCTCATGTGTTGTAATGTTAGATTGAAAAGTGGACTCCTTTCTTCTGCATCCTCCGGTAGGCGCGTTCATCGAAGCGGTAGAGCCGGGCTGCTCGGTGGGCGACGTCTTTCTCGATCTCATTCAGTTCTTTGAGGATGCCGAGACCGAGGATCTTCTTGCGGAAATTGCGCTTATCCATCGTTCGCTCGAGGATGGTTTCATACATTTTTTGAAGTTGTGTGAGGGTAAACTTTTTCGGGAGTAATTCGAAGCCGATCGGCTGATAGCGCACCTTGCTTTTCAATCTAGCTAAGGCCGCGGTGAAGATGTTATGATGATCAAAGGCTAGCTTAGGCACATCGGTTACGGAGAACCAAGCGGCACTCCGTGCGTCTGTGCTTGCGTGAAGGTGATGGCCTATCAAATTTACCAAAGCGTAGTAGGCGACGCTGACGACGTGTTCGCGCGGATCGCGCGAGGGCTCTCCAAAGGTGTAGAGTTGCTCGAGAAAAACGTCTTGGAGTCCCGTTTCTTCGCGGAGTTCTCGGGCCGCCGCGGCATCGATGGATTCCCCGGGTGAAACGAAGCCTCCGGGAATGGCCCACATCCCTTCAAATGGGGCCACACCCCGCTCAATCAAGAGGACTTTGAGGTCTTCGTCATCCAAGCCAAAGATCACGCAATCGACGGTCAGGGCGGGGCGAGGGAATTCGTAGGTGTGCGGCATGGGTGTATTATACACACTAAGCTAAGTGTGCAAACGACACCTTGCATATGAAGGAACGGTGGCTTACGTCGAAGGCTGCCCTAGCGTCGCCCATTTCTCCGAAATGGAGCGTGGAGTCCGATCTCGGAGAAAGCGGCGACCTCTCAGTTGGAACGCCGATTCCGTGCCTGCTCGAAGATCGCTTTGAACTCTGCCTGGAGTTTCGATTGTGCGGCCTTTGGCAGGTTGGGCAGGATTTGGTTGATGAGATCAGCCACGGCTTTCTGACCGGGAAGGGCGCGCCAGAGGGTGCGGGCTTCGTTGGCCGCGGCGGGCCAACTTTTGAGTTCGATGTGCATGCGGCAGAGATTCGTGCGGGCTTGGAGATTGCGCGGATCGGCCGTGATGGTGCGCTGGAAGAGGTCGCGCGCTTCTTTGTGCCGGCCCTGCTTCACCCGGGCGATGCCGAGGCTGAAGAGTTTGTCAGGGCTGTTGGGCTCGAGATCAGCGGCGCGTTCCAAGTAGGGGAGGGCTTGATCGAGCCGGCCGGCGCGTCCGTGCATGTTGCCGAGTTCGTAAAGTGCGGGGACGTAGTTCGGATAAAATTCCAAAGCTAACTGATAAGCCTCTAACAAACCGGCGTCGTCTTTGCGTAGCCGGTTGAAATCGAAGAGATGTTCGCAAAGATTCATCAGTTGGCTGAGTTGCTTGGGATCCGTCACCCGCTTGCCGCGAAGCGGAGCCAGTTCGCGTTGCAGATAGGCTTGGCCTTGGCTCAAGTAGCCGGCGCGTTTCCACGGGATCAACACGGATGTGACGGAGGCTTCGGGCACAGGGAGTTCCCATTGACCCGTGAAGGGAAGATGATGCTGCCGGACCGTTTCTGGCGACTGTGGTAGGATTTTGACGTCTTCTAACAATTGATCGACGTGGAGCGGTCCGCGGTAAATCACCGTAAGCTGATTCCTGGCATCGAGCAGGAAACTTGCGGGTATGGGTAGCTGACGCCGGAGACTGAGAAAAGAGCGGTGGAAGATGTCAAGGGCACCCGCGGTGTCGGGATCGAGCGACGCAGCTGCGAATGGCCACTTGAGCTTCTTCAAGAGCGACTTGGAATCCGCGAGGCTTTTGTCAGGGGCTTCGTCGAGGCCGGGCACAGCGAGTGCTTGCACGTACACGCCGGCTTTCTCAAGTTGAACGGCGGCTTTGGTGAGGGCGGTCATTTCCTCCACGCACGGGAGGCACCATGGTGCAAAGAAGACTAACAACGTGCCGGATCGTTTGGCTGGAGGTTTGCCTGTTTGGATGGAGCTGCCTTGCAGACTGGGGATGACTAGCCGATTGACAATCACCGTCCGGCTTTCAGCCGCCCAGGGCACGACCGTCGGCTCCGAAGCGTTGAGTTTGACAGGGGACAACGGTTTGGCTTCCCGCGGAGAATCTCCCTGACGAAGATGCCAACGTCGGCCGCGGGTGATTTGGTGGGTTTCTGAGCTGGCGTCCGGCCAGCGAATATGAAGGGAAAGCGGTCCCGGCTTTTCATTGCCCAGTCCGAAGTGGATCCACGCACTATTCTGGCTGAGGAAGCCTTCGCCACAACGCCGGGTTTGGTAGAGAATCTGCCCTGAAGGAAGTTTCAATTGAAGCGCGGCACCAATGCCATCGCGGTTACAACTCTTACCCTCGAGTTTCACCGCTACCCATTGTTGGCTTGATGTTAGGTTGTTGCGCAGAAGTCGCAGACGAGGAGCCGTGCGATTTGTGGTCCAAACGTCAAGATCGCCATCGCCGTCCCAATCACAGGTGGCGACACCACGCGTGTCGTCCTCATACCCAAATTGGGTGACAAGACTGGCGTTGGCGAAGCGCACAGTTGAAGGGCCGTCAGCACTAACATTGAGGAAAAGGCTATTGCGTTCATGACCGGAAAGGGAGTGGCCCGCGAATAGCAAATCTGATATGGCTGCGTAGGCCATCTTGTAATCCATGACCGATCCAGCGTTTTCGTCAGGTGATTGCAGCGCCACGCGCCGCCACATAAAACTTCACAAATCGTCCTCTTCCGGACCGGAGATGAACCCGTTCCCTACCAAGGAATCCAGACGGCCGTCGTTGTTGATGTCTGCAAACTGGTTGCCCCAAGCCCATCGTCCTAAGGTGATCCCGGCGGACTCGCTCACGTCGGTGAATTTAAGGCTATTGTTAGAGGAGAGTAAGAGGGAATTGCCTCTCGCAAAGCGGCGATGTTCTTCCAAGATATCTTTGCGGCGGCCCGCCGCGTAGCGCGGTTGCGGGGTGATGCGGTTCCCGGCTCCCGAGAACATGTTGCTCACATGGAGGTCCATCCATCCGTCGTTGTTGACGTCGCCCCAAGACACAGCCATTCCCGGAGAGGGATCCGGGGCGCCCACTTTCGCAGCGACGTCTTCGAATCGGCCCCGGTTGTTTTGATAGAGATTGTTGCGGCCGAAATCATTGGCGACGTAGAGGTCTATCCAACCGTCTTGGTTGAAGTCTTCCCAGCAAGCGGCGAATGAAAACCGATTGTTATTGACGTCCATGCCAACGGCTTTGGTCGTGTTTTCAAACCGGAGATTCCCCTTGTTGTGGAACAGGGCGTTGACGGCGCCGTTGTTGGCATCAGACCACGGCATGGGGACGCCTTCCTCACCAAATGTCGAAAAATCCCTGCCATAACTGCACGCATAGAAATCCGTTAGGCCGTCGCTATCGTAGTCTGCGGCACCCAGACCGTGAACCCGTGCGGCGGCGGGGAGTGACGTGGCCTTCTTGAATTGGCCTTGGCCGTTGTTGGCTAAAATGAGAATGCGGTCTTCCAGGGCCATAGCCAAGTCCTGGTCTCCGTCGTTATCGAAATCTACTAACAAAGCCGCACGGCTGCGATCGAGAAAGTCGAGACCGGCCTCCTTTGTCCGGTCGACGACCGTTCCGTCAGGCTGATGGAGGAGTAGGCGTTTGGGAAGGCCACCTGAATCGGTGTAAAACACATCTTCCAAACCGTCGCCATTGACGTCGCCAATGGCCAAGCCATTCGTGCCGCCCGCCTCAATGGAAAGGGAGGCGTCCAATCGCAGCCGCCAGTGATCCAAGCTATAGCGGAGTTGCGATCTCCAGGCATCGGTCTTGGCCAGCGCTGCTTCCGTTACATCGGAAAACAACGGTTCGGCGGCGGCGGACTCGACTTCCTCGAACGCTGTGGGCGCGACCTCGCTCAACTTCCATCCTGTGTTCTCGTCCTTTCGCGTCCATTTGGTGGTCCACGTGATGTTCTGTTGAATGATGCCTGTGTTATTGCTGGGGCCGGTAGCGTCGACGTAGACCGTGGCGGTGCCGGTGTGACCGTTTTGAGACACGCGGAAGATTTTGATATGGATGTCGATCGGCTTAGCTTTGGCGAAAGGCGTGAACCACGCGGTCACTTGATTTTTGAAGGAACTAAAAGGAAATCGTTTCGCGTTGTCTAGCGAAGCCACATTACGCCTGATAGTGAAGCCTCCTTCCAGCTTGGTCTCGCTCAAGGAACCGGGCCGCAATGCGCTGACCTGCATGTTAGGGGAGCACCATTTTTGAAGTGCTTTCTGGTCTAGCGCTTTCCTCTTTCCCAAATGGGCGGTGAATTTCTTTAAGAGAGGTTTGATGGCATCATGGAAAACTTCCGATTCCCAGCCGTCGGCTTCAGGATCCACACGTTGAAGTTCATTGGCGAGGAAGCCATCGCGAGCTGCCGTGCGTTTGGCGGGCACTTCGGCAGGGGGAGGCGATTCCGCTGGTAGGGATGACAGGGACAAGCCGCACAGGAAACCAATGGCTAGGTGGCAGGGGAGGACGCGGTCCATTCCGGAATCTGGTAAAGATTGCGTCAGCTTGTCAAAGCTCCGATGGACCGGACCTCGGGTTGATTTTTAAATCGGTATCCCAATGAATCCCAAGGTTTGCTGGAAGAAAGCGACCAATGAAAAAGAAACAAGCTGACTGTCCGACCTCCTCCCCAGGGACCGGATCAATCAGCTTGCGTTCTTCAGATCTGATTCCCCCCAACCGGCGACGACGGGGAGGGATGAAATCCTCACTAGGTATATTCGAGATTCAGGGGCGTTCGTTACGCGAATTCTTCAACTTTCTTCACTTTTCTTGAATTTCCCCGCCTCATGGGAGGATCCCGGCTTGATTCGGGAGGGAATCCCCCGGCAATCTCTCTTCCATGGCGGTGGTTCTGGTGCTCACGCGGGAGAGAGAGGCGGCAGCCTTGACGCGATGGGCGGTGCACTTTGCCCGGGGCCGACGCACTTCTCTTCACATCATTTCGGCAAAGGACGGTTCGGATTCCGGCTTCCAGACCGAGTCCGTGGATCTCCAAACCGATCGGGCGACCATTTGGAAACCGGTGGAGGAGGCACTCTTGGAAATGGGTCTGCGGGCGAATCGTGCCGTCGTCGAGGAAGCGGCGGAGGATGACGTTGCGGTGACAGTGCGGGCGGTGCAGCACACGACTGCAGTGGAGGCAGCGATGCACTACATCGACGAGGCGAAAACCGGGTTGCTGATGGTGGGGCATCAACACGCGGCGCGAACTCAGAGCGCTCCGGTCGCACGACTCGCCCAAGATTTGTTTGAGGCGGCGCCATGCCCGGCACTCCTCTTGCGGCTGGGCAATCACAAAGGGGACCACTGCCGGAGTGTCTTGGTTCCTACTAGCAAAGATCCCAACGTGAAATCGGCACTGAGGCTCGGGCACACCCTGACCCAGCACTCAGGGAGTCTCACCGCGCTCAATGTGGAGCCGCCGGTCGGTTGGGAGGCGCGGCAATTGGGAGAACAAACGCTCACACAGAAACTGGCTGAGGCCGGTGTTGAGGTCGAAGATGGCCGCGTGGAGACGAAGGTGATTCTCTCCAACAATGTGTCGCAGGCCATTGCCAGGGAAGCTGAGATGGGGGAGCATGATTTGGTGCTGTTAGGTGCCGCAAAGGGATCGGGCATTCGGAAGCGTCTCTTTGGCACGGTGCCGGATCGTCTCTTGAAACGGCCCGGCGGTATGGCTGTGGCCGTGATTCGTGGGGCGCTGCCGGCCACGGAAGTCCTGCGGCGGCGTTTGGATCGGTGGATCAGTTTTCGCGTTCCGCAGCTCGACCGCGAAGAACGTGTGGCTTTGTTCGAGAAACTGCAGCTTGGCTCCAAACTCAGCCGAGATTTCCTAACGTTGATCAGTTTGTCCACCGCCATTGCCGCCTTCGGTTTGGTTCAGAGTAGCCCGGCAGTAGTGATAGGAGCCATGTTAGTGGCTCCCCTCATGACGCCGTTGTTGGGTGCTGGTCTCGCATTGGTTCAGGGAAATCTGCCCATGATCCGCACCTGTTTCTACTCCATCCTCGTGGGTTTCCTCCTCGCGTTGTGCATCGGTTTGGGAACGGGTTATCTCGCGCATTTTTTCAGTGGCATGACGCCCGAACTCCAAGCACGCGGTGCCCCTAATTTGTTAGACCTTGGTGTGGCTTTGTTCTCCGGGATCGCCGCTTCCTATTGTCTGGCGCGTCCAGGACTTTCCTCGGCTCTGGCCGGCGTGGCCATCGCCGCAGCCTTGGTCCCACCCATCGCTACGGTGGGCATCGCGCCAAGTCTTGGGGCACCTCAGGTGGCGCTTGGCGCAGCTATACTCTTCTTCACCAATGTCGCCACCATCATCCTGGGGTCCGCGGTGACCTTCTACTTGGTTGGAATTCGGGGTGCTCTTGCTCAGCGTTCGACCCTGTGGTTCCGGCGCCTCAGCCTCGGCCTCTGTCTTGCCATCACCATCCTCAGTATTCCGCTTACCCAGAGCGCCTTTAGCACTGCGGTGGATCATGGATTGCGGTCATTGCTAGACGAGGTGGTCCAATCGCCTCAGCGCATCACTGCCATGGAAATCACCAAAGGTCCCAAGACTAATGAGATGGTGATTACGGTGGACTCGCCAAACGAGCTAACGGAAAAACTAGCTCAAGAACTCTCTCAAACCGCGACCATGCATCTGAAAAAACCGACGACGGTCCGTCTAAGAGAGCACCGGATTGTGATCGCGAAACCGGCGGATGCAGAATCGCAGTCACCGTAGTAGCGCAATTCAGAGAGGAATTCAAGAGTCGCGGGTTCGGCCCTTGGGACGCAAGACAGGTGAGAGGAAATCGCCTGACAGAGTGGCGTCGATGAATCAAAAGGCGTCCACTCAGACGGACGGCTCGGAGAGCCATCCCTGCCCGACCCGTTGGGCCGGCAAGGCAGGGAAATGACCTACGGCAATGACTCTTGGGAAGCCGGAACCGCCTGATGCAAGGTGATCTGGGTAAAGGGAATGGACCACCCGTTCGCATTACAAGCTTCAATGAGGAGCTTTGTTAGGGCGCGTTCTAAGGTTTCGTAATGCGGTGCGGCTTCGCCACTGACATCAACATCGATGTCGTAGTTGATGGATGAGGCCGCGGCTTCTAACAGATCTACTTCCACGTTACGGAGATGCTCCGGCTCGATATAGGCGGTTAGTCCCTCTGTGAGAGCTTGGCGCATACGATTCGGGATCGTCGTGGTGCTGTCTTCCTGATGCCGGTAGTCGATCCCGAAGGTCGTTGAGATGCGGAAACCATGGGAGAGATTCTGCGGGTTGAGCTTGAGGAATTCGGCCGTTTGATAGGTTACCGGGGCTTTGCCTAGCGGTTCGAGACACACCATCTCCATGGTTTGGCAAATGACCTTGCCGCAGCCGTCTCCGTTCTCAAGTCGCACCCAATCGCCTACCTCACAAGGAAACCAACGTTCATTCTCCACGCACGGGCGCGAATACATGCCGATGAGAGATTTCACTGGCAGTCGCAACTCACCCCCTTCAAGGGCAGGGTTGACGAGAACGGATTGGAAATTAAGGGAATCGATGCGCCAGGGAAGTCCATCCATTACGAGGCGTTCGTCCTCGCGGGCAGGGCCAAGATTAAGCATGAGCCGAACCTGTTCCAAATAGCCGGGGAGAAATCGTACCCCTCCCCAACTAACACCTGCCACAAATAGAAGCGTGAACCCTAATAAGACCAGATCGTGCGTGAGATAAAAGACCATGACCATGGCGAAGAGCGCGGCGATGAAGACGAAGATTTGATAGAGAACGTCGATCAAACGTCCGCCAAACGTGCGTCCGCCGCGTTTGAGGATGGCGATGCGTTGGGCCTGTCGATAAATGAAACGCAGGCCACCATAGACGAGAAAGAACGCGCTAAGACCTAACAAGAGATTCATGCCGCGGCTGCGAAAGAACCGCAAAACCATCTCGCGGGTGGAATCGATGAACGGCTGCTGATTCGCTTCTTTCGTCTGCAACTGGTGCGTGGTGACGGTGAGTTGGTTTTCGGCTTCGTCTCGTCGTGTCTCCCACGCTTCTTTCGCTTTGCGAACGCCAGTCAGGACGTCAAACTTCTCGTTCTCGTCTGCATTCTCGTTCTCGTTTGCAGCGTTCACCTCCTCGTCTTTCGACTGGGCTGCGGCTTCCGTCTCAATCGCTCTCAGCGTCTCCAGAGCAGTTTCAGCGAGAGCCTTGCGCTCCTCAAATTTGGCGATTTCCGCTCGGAGCCGTTCGATCTCCCGTGGGGTCTCGGTTGCTTTCTTCGCTTCGTCGATGATCGGCTGTAGGAGCTTGATTAGTTCTTTCTGCAGCTCGACAGGTTCGGGCTGGGCATCTTGAAAAATAGTGAGATCCACGCCGCCGCCCGCGACGGTTTCGAACTGCAGCTCCAACTCGGTGAGTTCCGTTTGGAGCTGCTTCGATTTCTCTAACAGAGGCTCTTTCTGGGCCTCGATCTCAATCGCATTGATCGCCTCTTCGAGGGCCGTGATCTCGTCGTTCTTGGAGAGAATAGACGCCCCAAGCGCCTGAAGGCTTTCAAGAGAGGCCTCAGCCGGTGACTTCTCCGCCACCGGAGTCTCTACATTGCCTGACGCCGGCTCGTTTTCTTGACCGCGAACGCCCGTGAGGGTGAGGAAAGCGAGTAAGATCGCCAGAACCGGCCTCACCATGGATGGGGCGTCACTTGGCCAGCAGCTTTTTGACGAACGCGACGATGGCCATCAAAACCCCGCCGCCGACGCCACCACCAAGAACGGCATCCCCGATTTGATTTCCGAGCACACCGCCGTCGCTGATCTTACTCAGAATCGTCTGACCCAGACCACCACCCAGGATCCCCACAATGGAGTTACCCAGCGTTCCCAGGCTCAGTTTTTTCATCAACATCCCAGCGAGATTGCCACCCCCGGCACCACATAACAGACTGATTAACCATTCCATAACGTGTTAAAATTGCGAGTCATCGGTGAGAGTGTCAATCATTTCTTGGAAAGCCCTAACCTACGCTACGATTTCCGTGCCGATTCCCTCCGCCGTGAAGATCTCCAACAGAATCGAGTGCGGGATGCGGCCGTCGATTAGGTGGACTTTGCCCACTCCGGCATCCAGGGCGTCGAGAGCGGATCGCACTTTGGGAATCATGCCACCGGAAATGACGCCCTCCTGAATGTGACCCTCGACGGTGCTGCGATTGAGCGAGGCGATAAGAGTGGCGGGATCGGACGGATCGCGCATCACGCCGCGCACATCGCTCAGGTAAATCACTTTGGAAGCCTTGAGTTCGGCACCAAGCGCGCTGGCGGCGAGATCGGCGTTCACGTTGAGCGTCGCCGCCGATTCCGCATCGCGGGCGATGGGCGAGACCACTGGCACCGCCTCGGCGCCAATCGCTTGAGTGATCTTGCCTAGATCGGCTCCCACGACTTGCCCGACGAATCCTAGATCCACGGCAGCGCCGGAATAAGGGTCTGTTCCCTTGAGCCGTTCGCCGGTGAAGACCTCATTTCCTGGGAGGCCGATGGCTTTGCCACCGGCTCGTTGGATCCCCGTTACTAGCTTCGGGTTGATTTCCCGGCTTAGGGTCTGTTCCACGATGGCGATGGCTTCAGCGCTCGTGACGCGGAGGCCGCCGACGAAAGTGGCCTCAAGCCCGGCGTTTTTCATGGCGGCAGAAATGGCTTTCCCGCCGCCGTGAACGATGACGGGATTGATTCCAGCGATCTCCAGAAAGACGACATCCCGCAGGACATGCTCGACCAGCTGGGGATCCTCCATGGCGCTGCCGCCGAATTTGATCAGGAACGTCTGTCCTCGAAATGCCTGGAAATAGGGGAGCGCCTCAATGAGAACGGCCGCTTTTCGGATGTGCTGGTCCATGATACAGCGCCATCTAGATGCGAGAAGTGAGTCGCATTCAAGCGCGATTCACGAGCGGGACGCAGCCAATCACAAAGTGAGTAGAAATTGCCTAGGACAAATGAACAAGCTATGTATAATGCGCCCCCCACATCGGGAGAGATCCCGGGGTGGAAACAGGATGCTTCGAGACAACATGACGCAGAAGGAACTCACGATCAGTAACAAACTGGGATTACACGCGCGCCCCGCCGCGCAATTTGTGCGGACTTCAAATCAATATCACGCGGACGTCTGGGTGGAGAAAGATCAAGAGCGCGTGAACGGGAAAAGCATCATGGGCTTGATGATGTTGGCCGCTGGCCATGGCTCCCGAATCCTCGTTACGGCTGATGGCCAGGACGAGAATGAGGCGATCACGGCGCTGGAGACCCTGATCACGAGTGGGTTTGACGAGGGCTAGGCGGGGGTCATAGAAAGGGAGGATGGACACCACGCCAGCCTCATCGACGGACGGGGCGGAAGTGCGCTATCGTGGAATCGCCGTTTCGCGGGGGATCGCCAGCGGCACGCTTCGGTTCAAAGGCCGCCGGTTTGAAAGGCCTCGAATGTGGCCCGTCACCGATGGTCAGGCCGAGGGCGAAGTGACCCGGCTCAATCAGGCGCTTTTCGAGACACGTCAACAGATCGAGAACCTGAAAGAGCAGATTCTCAATCAGGGCGCCGATGTCAGCGAGGCGCATGTGTTTGATGCGCATCTCCTGGTCTTGGAAGATACCACCGTGATCGATGAGGTCGTTTCGGGGGTGAAAACGGACCGAATGAATGTGGAGAGCGTCTATTTCAAAGTGATCAGCCGCTACCTTGAGGGGCTCCGTAAGGTGAATGATCCGTATCTCCGCGAGCGCGCCATCGATATTGAGGACGTGGCGGGCCGCGTCTTGCATAACTTGAAGGATTCGAATGGCGAGAGCCGCGCTTCCGAGAGTGCGGCGGCTCACGTCCTTTACGCTCATGACCTCACACCGTCAGACACCGTGCACATGGATCACCAAGCGCTGCTGGGCTTCGCTACGGAGCTGGGAAGCTACACTTCCCACACGGCGATCATGGCGCGTTCACTCTCGATCCCGGGCGTGGTGGGACTGGATATTCCGCGAGGCCAGTTGCGGTCGGGGCAGGAGGTGATTCTCGATGGCTACAACGGCTTATTGATCGCCGAACCTTCCGAGGAGACTCGCGCCGAGTACCGGGAACTCGCGGCCCGGCAAGACGAACTGAATCAGCGTCTGGAATCCCTTCGGGATGCCGCGGCGGCGACCTCGGATGGACGAGCCATCACGCTCTCCGCCAATATCGAGTTCGGGCACGAGGTGGAGTTGGTTCATCGTTATGGAGCAGCCGGTATTGGTCTTTACCGCACGGAGTTCTTCTACATGGAGCAAGACCAACAGCCGGATGAGGATCGCCAAGCGGAAACCTACGGTGCCGTGGCTAAGGCAGTCGATCCAGACGGCGTCATCATCCGCACACTCGATATCGGTGCGGACAAATTTTACGCCGGTGAACGGCATCCTGAACCCAATCCCTTCCTTGGTTGGCGCGGGATACGCGTGAGCCTAGCAGAGATAAAGATGTTCAAAACACAACTCCGTGCCTGTCTTCGTGCGAGTGCTAGAGGTAAGGTGCGTGTGATGTATCCCATGATCTCCGGCGTCGAGGAAGTTCGCCAAGCCAATGCGCTTCTCGAAGAATGCCGGGAAGAGCTCCGTTCAGAAAAAATCGCCTTCGATGAAAAAATGGAAGTGGGGTGCATGATAGAGCTTCCCAGTGCCGCGGTGATGGCGCATCTGTTAGCTGGAGAGGTCGATTTCTTCAGTGTCGGCACGAACGATTTGATTCAATACACCATCGCCGTGGACCGCGTGAACGAGCGCGTGGCTCATCTCTATCAACCCGGTCACCCCGCGATCCTGCGTCTCCTGCAGACGGTGGTGACAGCTGCCCACAATCACGGGATTTGGGTAGGCGTCTGTGGCGAAATGGCCGGCGACACCCTTTACACGCCAGTGTTAGTCGGATTGGGAGTGGATGAGCTTAGTGTGGGCCCCAGCCAAATCCTACGCATCAAGCACGCTCTCAATCATCTGGATAGCCACGAATGCGAATCCCTGGTAGCGGATCTTCTAGCATTAAACACAGCAGAGGAGATTGACAGCCGCTGCCGCGCGCTTGCGAAGGAACGCTACGGCGAGTTTTTTCAGTAAACCTTGCGGCGGCACATTTTTCACAGGTTCGGAGTCTCGGAATGTCTCCGCAGCTCTTGAGATCAACAAGAAACGCTAGTTTGCAATTGCGCGCACGAGCCTCTAGCTTGCTAACATGACGAAGGCGCAGATCGAGATGGCTATCGATGAGGGAATCCCTTTTCTCATTCGGATGGCTGATGGCGAAACTTACGAAGTTACAGACCGAAACAGCATCGCTCTGGGGAAGACGGCAGTTATCGTCATAGACGACAACGATTTGCCTCATATGCTGCCCCTCCTGACGATGACGGGTATTAGTTATTTGTCTGTTAGTGGCGCCGAGTAGCCCTGCCAGACGAACACGCCTACGCTAAGATCTCAGGAATCACCGTGCCATGCACATCAGTTAGTCGGCGCTCGATGCCGTTGTGATAGATTGTTAGTTCTTCGTGGTCGAGTCCTAACAAATGCAGGATGGTGGCGTGGAAATCGTGAGGTGTGGTAACATTTTCTTGTGCTGCGAAGCCGAAGGCGTCTGTGGCGCCGTAGCTGAAGGGTGCTTTCACGCCGGCGCCGGCGAGCCAACAGGTGAATCCGTAAGGATTGTGATCTCGCCCAAAGGTGCCGGCTTGAAACATGGGCATGCGTCCGAATTCCGTGGCGAAGATGACCAAGGTCGATTCTAACAAACCGCGTTGTTTCAAATCCTTGAGCAGACCGGCGGTGGGTTGATCGAGGATGTGGGCGTGGACGTCGTATTGTTCTTTTAATCGGCTGTGTCCGTCCCAATTGAGATTGCCGCCACTAGCATAGGCGCCATTGAAGAGTTGGACAAAGCGGACGCCGCGTTCGATCAAGCGTCTTGCCAGGATGCAATTGTTCGCGTAGGCGGCCTTGTGTTGATGAGGACTATCCGCGCCGTAGAGCTTTTTGATGTGGGCGGGTTCGGAAGCCACGGACGCTGCTTCCGGAATGGATAGTTGCATGCGGGCGGCCAATTCATAACTGGCCATGCGGGCGGCCAATGAGGGATCGCCGGCAAAGTGTTCGGCGTGCCGCTTGTTGAGAAACTGCAAGGCCCGGCGTGCTGCGGAATCGATTTCGGCTACGATGCCTGAAGGGCTTTGGAGATAACGCACGGGTTTGGTGCTGCTAAAAGGCGTGCCTTGGAAGGAGGCGGGTAAAAAGCCATTTGCCCAATTGTTAGGGCCTGATTGAGGCATGCCGCGTGGATCTTCGATGGCTACGAAGGCAGGCACGTTCCGGCTTTCACTTCCTAAAGCATAATTGATCCACGAGCCCATGCTGGGGAAGCCATCGAAGGTGAAACCCGTGTTCATGACGTTCTCCGCCGGTCCGTGCGTATTGGATTTGTTAGTCAGAGCATGAAGAAAACAGATCTCGTCGGCCATTTCTCCGATGTGAGGCACTAACTCAGATACCATCTTGCCGCATTGTCCGCGTGGTTTGAAGGGCCACAGTGGCTTGGTCAGGTTGCCGTTAGGACCTTGGAAGGAGACAAGATTTTCATTTCCCGGCAAAGGCTGTCCGTGGCGCCGGACCAGCTCGGGTTTGTGGTCGAAGGTGTCGATGTGGCTGAGCGCTCCCGAGCAGAAGATCACGATCACGTTCGTGGCCTTCGCCTTAAAGTGCGGCTTTCTAGGCGCGTAGGGATCTGAAGGATCGATCTCGACTCCAAGTGCACGATTGTCGGCTAACAGTGATGCTAAAGCGATGGTGCCTAATCCCGACGCGGACCTCTCGAGGAAGTGGCGCCGCGGCAGGAGTGGGGGATCGATGAGGCTCATGGCAGGTAGAGGAACTCGCTGGCGTTGAAGAGTACCCGGCATGCTTGTTCGAGGCCATGGGCCGACGCCAATTCTAGCAAACGATTGGTTTCTTCGTCAGATGCGGAACGGGAGAACGCTAACGAAATCGCACGCTGAATTTGTGATCGTAGATTAGGGCCTGCCTCATTGCGCGCCCGCTGGGCAAAGAACGTCGCTTGCCGGTTCACAAAGGGGCTGTTCATCAGGCTGAGCGATTGCACTGGGGTGATAGATTGCGTGCGCTTGGGCTTCATTTGTCCGGCATCCGGACAATCAAAGGCGCCAAAGATACTCACCGCCTGCATGCGGATCTTGCGTGCGTAAATCATGCGGCGCCACCCGTCTTCGCCAAAGGTCTCATGAGAGTGATAGTCTGAGAGCCCGCCTTGTTGCTTGAAGAAATCAAATCCCACACCTCCAGCCTGCCGGTTCAACTGGCCGCTCGTCCAGAGAATGGAATCGCGAATGGCTTCCGCTTCCAACCGGCGAGCTGGGTAACGCCATAACCACTTGGCGGTGGCATCGCGTTGTTCTGCCAGTTTGTTAGGCCGATTCGATTGTTGAAAGGTCTGGGAAGTGAGAATCAGCCGGTGGAGACGCTTGAGCGACCAGCCGCCTTCCATGAAATTGATCGCTAACCAATCCAGCAGTTCCGGATGCGTTGGCTTGGTGCCCATTTTCCCAAAGTCGGAAGGTGTCGACACCAGGCCGGAACCGAAGTGATGCTGCCAAACGCGATTGACGAGCACTCGTGCCGTGAGAGGATGATGGGGCTGGGTGAGATGCCTAACAAACTCTAATCTTTTTTGAGTCTCCGGCGCTTTCTTGGTCAGATTCAGTCTTCCAAGAACGACGGGGACCGCGGCACTCACGGTTTCGCCAATTTGCATAGGGTCGCCACGGACTAACAAATAGGTTGGTGAAGTGGGTTCAGAAAAACTGGCGGCATAGGTTTGTGGGCCCGCGCTGAGCCTCGCTAATTCACCTCGCAGACGTCGTAGGTTTGCGAGTATTCCCACGACCTCAGAGACTTCCCGTTTGGCGAGGCTTTCTAACTGCATTTGCTCAGTCAATCGAATGTCATCTGCTCGAGGAAAGCGATCGCGCGTATGCGCCACTTCCTTCCATCGAACACCATTAGGGGCGCGAACTTCGATCACATAGTCGGCCGGCGTGCTAAACCCGCTATACCACACCACGCGTTCAATCGTGGCAGGCCTCGCCAAGTCGATTTGGATCCATGCCGGTCCGCCTTGACCCGCCCGCCAGGGGAAAGCTTGCCGCTTATCAACGGTCCCGTCATTGAGACAATCCGGATGCCGCGTCTGATTCTCCAGAGCGAAACTCGAAGCGCTTGCGCGTGATCCGTCTTGAGCTAAAGCGACATTGCTAGGAGTCTCTCCTTGGGACCAGACCTCGAATTCGTAGAGGGATGCCGCTGCTCCGCTTGAGGTGGCGTTGATCTTCATTCTTACTGCCGCGGCCTCTACAGTTTGGAAGGACTCCGTCTGCACATTGGCTAGGGGATCGCGTAACTCATGCCTTTTTTGTAGCAATGATAGCTCGTTTTCCAAATCCTCGACGCGTTTTCTTATGTTAGGAATCTGAGTGGTCCACGTGTCGTTGAGATGTCCGCGTAATCGCCGGTCGCCATAGCGCAGACCGGAAAACAGGGCCTGCATGGCGTAATAATCTTTCGCTGAAATGGGATCGAATTTATGATCATGACAGCGGGCGCAGGCAATGGTGAGGCCCATGAGTGCTTGGCTCACCGTGCGAATCACCTCATCCAATTCATCCTGCCGAGCTTGGCGCATCGCTTCCTCATCACGCCCAATTTGCCCTGGCAGATTCGCTGGTCCGGCGACGAGGAAACCTAACGCCGCATCTGCTGCAACGGTGTCTCCGGCAATCTGCTCCCGAATGAACCGGTCATAAGGCATGTCCGCATTCATCGCTTCAATGACCCAATCACGGTAACGCCATGCATTGGGTCGCGGGGCGTTGGTCTCGAAACCAACCGTCTCCGCCCAACGAATGACGTCTAACCAATGCTGCGCCCAGCGTTCGCCATAACGTGAGTCTCCGAGCACGCGATCAATCAATCTTTCCCAGGCACCTGGCCGGTGGTCGTGAACGAAGTTTGACACCTCTCGAGGCGAAGGCGGTATTCCTAGCATCACCAGAAACAGTCTGCGGATGCGCGTGGTCCGGCTCGCTTGATCGGATAGTGATAGACCCTCGGCGTGCAGTCGGTGTTCGATGAAGCGATCGATTGGATGAGCGCGGTGATTCTGTGGAAGTGGAGTTTTGACTGGTGGCTGAAATGACCACCAAGAGGATTTTTCCGACGCCCATGCGGAAAGCGTGAGGATGCTCATGCAGACACCGATGGGCCAGCCGAATTTCACAGACGCCTTCTTACCCGGCAGTCGCGGATTAGCCAAGCCGGATCGGGTGTGTCGAACAGTGGTGGTCAATCAAGGTAGCGGATCTGGTGACAGTTCCTTCGCGGCAGTGGAGTCCAGAGTTCGGAACTCTCACCAGTTCCGCTACGAAAAGTGCCCACGGGCGAGGCGCGTGAACGAGGACTACGCGCCCTTGGCCAAGCGTTGATTGTACTGGATCGACTTGCGGAAGTAATTGATCTTGGCGATGAGGTCCGTGTGGCGTTCGGTGGCTTTGCGCAGGCCAGGGGTTCCGGTAGGATTCGCGCTGAGGTAGAGACCGATCTTCGATTGCAGCTCCCGTCGTTCGCGATCGTGCGCGCCGAGCTTGGCCATCAAATCGGCGAGGCGTTTGGAGTTGTCGCCGATCTGAACGGAGACCTTGGCCGTACGCCGGCCGATTTCTTGCCGTTTGGTGTGAATCTCTTCGTCCATCTTCATGAGGCGTTCTTCCACTTCCTCGATCTTCTTGTTGCGAAGGATGGTCTGATCTTTGCGGTCGTTGAAATTCTCCCTGAGATCTTTGAGCACCGCCTGAATTTGCTCCAATTCATCGGGATCTCCTGCTTGCTCTTTCAGGACCTTGTACTTCACCTTATGCCCATCAAACCGCCGCCGGATCTCGGCCGCTTCCTCTCGAATCTCCTCGATCTCGAGAAGGTAGGTGTCCACCTCTTCCGCGATCTTGTTCCGGTTATCCACCATGTCGTCAATCTCCTCGTGGACCTCGTCAGTGATGTCGAAAATCTGGTCTTCGAGTTCCTCATTGTGATCCCGAAGCCGTTCAATTTCTGCTTTGAGCTCCTCCTCCTGCGATTCGATATTGCGCAGTTGCCAGAACTCGCCGGTCAATTCCTCCACTTCGTTGGCTTCGCGCCAGGCCACTTTGCCCAAGAGATCTTCCGCCTCCTTGAGGATCTGCAGCTCACGGTTCGCCATCTCCCAGCGCTTCTTTGCGCGTTTGATACCAAACTGCCATAGGATTCTCCGGACGATATAACCGAACGCGTTCATAAAATGTGGGCTCTCGTAGTTATATAGATTCAGAAGAATTCAAGTTTCCAGAAAGGTTTTCTCGTCGTGGCAGAAGTCTGCCTCATTGACCGTCGATAATTTACTCGTCTCCGTCTTGCTGCAAGCTCGCGACGACGCTGAAATCTTCCAACGTGGTGGTGTCGCCGGTAATGGCTCCGGATCCTGAGCAGATCTCCTTGAGTAAACGGCGCATGATCTTGCCTGAGCGCGTCTTGGGGAGGGCGGCGGTGAAGCGGATGGAATCGGGTTTGGCGATGGCCCCGATCACCTTGCCCACATGTCCACGCAGGGTGTCGCGAAGCTCGGTCCCGGCTTCAAAGCCTTCGCGAAGCGTGACGAAAGCGACCACCCCTTGACCTTTGATTTCATCGGGGCGCCCCACGACGGCGGCTTCGGCCACGCTCTCATGACTCACCAGCGCGCTCTCAATCTCGGCCGTGCCCAACCGGTGACCGGAGACGTTCAGCACATCGTCAAGCCGGCCCACGATCCAGAAATAGCCATCCTCATCCCGGCGGGCACCATCACCGGCGAGATAAGTGTTTTCATACTCGCTCCAGTAAGTGTCTTGGAAACGCTGCTCATCGCCGTATATCGTTCGCAGCATGGACGGCCAGGGCTTGCGGATGACCAACTTGCCGCCTTCGTTCGGCCCCACTTCGTTGCCCGTTTCGTCGAAGATCGCCGCATCCACACCGAAGAATGGCAGGGTGGCGGTGCCGGGCTTGGTCGGCGTGGCCCCGGGAAGCGGAGAGATCATGATGGCGCCGGTCTCCGTCTGCCACCAGGTGTCGACAATGGGGCAACGGCCGGCACCGATTTTCTCATGATACCACATCCACGCTTCGGGATTGATTGGTTCGCCGACGGTGCCTAACAAACGCAAAGAAGAAAGATCGTGTTTCTCCGGATGCTCGTCGCCCCACTTGATGAAGGCACGAATTGCCGTCGGCGCCGTATAGAGGATGGACACGCGGTAATCCTCGACAATTTGCCAGAAGCGATCAGGGCCAGGCCAGTTAGGCGCGCCTTCATACATGAGAATCGTTGCGCCATTCGCCAGCGGACCATAAACGATATAGCTATGCCCCGTGATCCAACCGACGTCCGCGGTGCACCAGTAGAGATCGTCTTCTTTGAGGTCGAAAATATATTTGCTAGTGACGTAAGTGCCAGTAAGATAACCGCCGCTGGTGTGCAGAATGCCTTTGGGTTTGCCGGTAGATCCACTGGTGTAGAGGATAAACAGCGGGTGCTCGCTATCAAAACCCTCAGGCGGGCATTCGGTGGAGATGCCTTCCATTTCTTCATGCCACCACACGTCGCGTCCGTCTACCATTGTGACGTCATTCTTGGTGCGCTCTAACACGATCACGCGCTTGATGGTGTCGACTTTGGAGAGAGCTTCATCCACGTTGGCTTTCAGGGCGACGACTTTACCACGCCTGTAGCCGCCATCGGCCGTGATTACGGCGACGGCCCCGCTATCCTCAATACGGTCGGCGATGCTATCCGCGCTGAAGCCTCCGAAGATCACCGAGTGCACGGCACCGATGCGTGCGCAGGCTAACATGGCGATGGCCGCCTCCGGTACCATGGGCATGTAGACGATCACGCGATCGCCAGACTGAATCCCATTCTTTTTCAGCACGTTGGCGAAGCGGCACACTTCGCGATGCAGTTGTTGATAGGTTAAGGTGCGAGTATCGCCGGGCTCGCCCTCCCAAATGATCGCGGCCTTGTTTCGCCGTCCATTCTCAAGATGCCGATCCACGCAGTTTTCACTGACATTGATCTTGCCATTCAGGAACCACTTGGCGAAAGGCGCCTTCCACTCGCAGACCTGATCCCAAGACTGTTGCCACTTTAGTTCACCGGCCTGTTCCGCCCAGAACGCGTCTGGATCGTCGATCGATGCCTGATAGAGTTTGCGGTAGTCCTCAAGACTACCGATGTGCGCCCCCGATGCGAAGGCGTCAGCTGGTTTGAACACGCGTTGCTCTTGGAGATGGGATTCGATATTGTCAGACATGGAAACGATTCGGCTAAGAGGTGATTGGATCGTGGCGTGTTACGGAAAGGCAACCTCATTTTCAAGATCGGATGAGAATCTCTCGTTCCAGACGGATTGAATTCTGTGTCATTTGGATTCTAGCTATGATCCTCTCGTGGAACTGGCCGCAGCGGTCCTTTCCCTATTGGGGAAATCTGGGCCCTTATCGAATCTCGGTCCACCACTTCATCCAACACAGCGAGATCATCCTCTCTCGGACGCGTGGTCCGGTTATCACCGCCATCCGTGTCCCACCTTGGTTGATGAAAGTTGGGGCCATCCTTCTCGTGCTCGTAGAGGGAGGCGCAACGGCGGCCTTGGCTTGCCTAGCGGTTTGCGTAAAGGGTTTGTTAGTGATGGGCATGAGGCCGCGATCGCCCCAGCCGGATCCCGAGGAGCATTGGTGAGCGAAGCTGCGCTAGCCTCAAATGGGTTTCCGTCCGCTCCGAATCACCTTGCCGGTCTCCGGATCGAAGATCCCAAATTCGAGGGTGGTCTGTGTTTGGTAGCGCTGTAGACCGAGTTTGGGATCATAGGCCATTACCATTGGCTCCTGCCTGATCGCGACAAAGGGGAGATGGCCCTCCTTTGTGTATCTTGATGCCACCTCGATCGTTGCGCGGGTATTGTAATTTGAAAGGTTTCGTCCAAAGCGGAGTTTCTTCTTATCCTTGTTGAGTCTCCGGGCGCGTTGCATGGGGGCAAACATCTCTTCCAACGCGGCATGCGCGCGATGGCGCGTCCAGGGCATCACAAGGCGTCCGATTGGTTGTGGCATCTCCGCAGCTTCCGGGATGTCAGCGAAGTTCGGTACGGCAGTGTTGTCTTCTTGCAGCGTCTCCTGCCGAACCACCAAACCCAGACCGGTGGCGGTGAGGAGGGCGAGAAAGAAGAGTGTCAGTGATTTTCTCATGGGATGACAATGAAAGTTAGGCCGGATGAAGCTCGGCCGATGAGGCTGGATGAAAGCGTGAGAATTGGGCAATGAAGAATTCTGCTAGGATGTAGTTGATGATGATGCTTCCCCACAGCGAGAGCAGATAATCGGTCATTGGAGGGGTGTCCATCGCCTTGAAGAGAAGATGTAGATAACGAAACGTCACCGCCGTCGCCGCCATGGCGAAGGCCCGCGTCATCCAAGCCGCGTGTTCATGCACCTGCTTTTTTCTCATGGAACCGATCCCTAACAAAGTAAATAACAAGGCTAACAAGGCATTGAAGAGAAATCCTGTGGTGCCCAGGACGCCGCCGATCGCGTAAAGCGCGAGATAGATGCCCGTCGGGATCACCCCCACTAACATGAGTCCGCAAAACATCCAACCAAGGAGCCGGTGGGCGTCGGGGAACATTCGCCTCAGTTTTCGGGAAAACTGTGAGACACAGGCGAACAAACAGAAAACGCCCGAGATGATATGCGCCGCGAGCACGGTTTGCCATGGCTTGGAGTGGGCCAATTCACCTTTGGCTAGGATGAACGGGACGGACTCGTAGTGCTGAAAGTAGTCCAGGACATTCCAAGTGATCAGGAAGAGGCCCAGTCCGCCTCCCATGATCACAGCAGCAATGGACAGGCCCAAGATGTCAGTGCGCATGAGAAAACGTTCCTACGAATCCACTCTCTAGCAACCACAAACATATGGAAAATATGAATTAATTAGTAAATTCAAGCCTGCCTCGTCATTTTTCGAGCCGGAAGTAGCCTGCGCTCCCGAGAGGTACCGTTACTTTAAATCGCCCTCCCGCTTCGCTTGGTTCTGACGTGACGGCCGGCCAGGCGAGCAAGTCATCAGATTGATGCAACTGATAGTCGGTAGCACTAACCGGCCAGCTCAACTCGATGTTAGCCTCATTGCGAGCGATGATGAGACTGGGCAGATCGCTAGTGGGCCCGCCGCCACCCCCATCGTTTTCAATCACTTGGCCTGGATTGGAGAAGAGCGTGGCGACCTCGTCCGCGGTGAGTGGGCGATCATAGATCTGAATATCATCCAGCCTACCATTGACACCGAGAATCCCATTGGCGGCCCCGAACTGCAAGGTGTGGTTGGCGTTGTCGATGAAGGCGTCAAGGGGGCCGGAGGTTGCTTCAATCCCATCGATATAAAGAGCCGCCATCCCTGGCGACCCCACCACGGCAATATGATAGGTCTCGCCGGCGGTGATCGCGTTCTCTACTTGCAAGGCCGCTTCAGCGCCGCCAGAGAACCAAAGAAGGTTGGTGTCTGACGTGACGAGGGCGAAGGGATCACCTTGGCCGTCACCGCGCGAGATGAGACTGGTGGCGCCGTTGGTAGCGTTAGGTTGGAACCACAGCGAGAAAGTGAAGTCTTCAAAGATGGGCAGTACATTGCTCCCGACCTCGGCATAAGCGCCCTCGGAAAAGGCCGTGGCCGTTCCGGACGCTAACTGATCCTGCGCGAATGTCAGAGTGCCGGCGGTCGCATTGAACGAGCCGTTACGCCCAAAGCCCGAGGCGTCTGTGAGCCGGTCGCCGCCCGTCTCATCGAGTTTGTAGTGCGCGATGAGATTCGGAGCGACGGGAATGAAGGCAGAGATATCAAACTGCGCGACCGGTGTGCTGGGATCGTTGGTCGTCAACTCTAACGCGGCGTCGAAATTGCCGTTGGCGCCTTGCGGATCAATGCTGACCGCCACCATGATGGTTTCGCTAGGGGCAATTTCCGCGGGCACGTCGCCAAGGGTAAACAAGCCGGCGTTGGCGCCCACGATCTGTGCTTGTGAGATAGCTAGAGTTTGCGTGCGGCCGCTGTTGCGCAGCGGCACCATGATGGTCTGCGCCGCGGATTGGGCCAACTGGCCGAATGGAGTGACCGAAGGACCGATGAGATTGGGATCCTCCGTTTGACCACCACCTCTCAGATTATCCACGATCAGGCCCGTGGGATTGTCACCGGAGGGTGCATTATTGAGAGGGATATCGAGTGTGTTGATACCGGGAACAAAGCCTTCTTCGATGCGAAAATGTGTGTAGGCGGTGAATGACGCTTGGTTGCGTATTCCGGTGGATTCGCCATTAAGAATGAGTTCGCCGCCGGCGTTGTCCGTCGCCCAATCGCCCTCAATAAAGACATTGTCAGGATCAAAAGCACTGAGATCAAAGGTGATGCGATAAAGATAGTCGCCTTCAGGGCCATTGTTGTCTTCACGTACGCCGATCCATTTCGCGCGTTCATTGTTAGGCACCCACGGCCCACTGACGATTGGAAAGACGGTCGAGTTGAGAACGATCGCTTCCAACCCTTCCTCATTGGGATCCATGACAAGTTGATAATGGGGTTCAGACGCCAAGTCCTCTAGCACATTGCCTTCATCATCCACGCCGGTATTAAAGAGATCGGGAATGGGTTCTAAGATGGTGATGGTGACAGGCGTACTCGTAATGGATCCTTGGTTGTTGGACACTTCCACCACATACTCGCCGGCTTGATCGGGCTGCAGATTGGCTAGGGAAAGCTCTGCTTCTTCACCGACCGTGTCGCCTAGATGCCGCCAGACGTAGGAGAGAGGTGGTGTGCCATCGGCCAGGGAAATGAGGGTTACACTTTCCCCAACGAACGTTTCGGCACCTGAGGGTTCCACGACAAAGACGGGCGGTTTGTCGCCTCCCTCGGCACGCGCCGCGCCGCCGGTTAGGCCGTCCACACGGAGCGCCGTGGGACCGGCACCGGCGTTGTTGACCACGAAGTCTAGCGTGTTCACACCTGATATGAAGGGCGCGTCCTCCAGCACGAAACTTGTTAGAGAGCCGAATTGCGCGTCATTGGTGAGCCCGGTTTCCGCGCCGTTCAAGAGCACGGCCACACCGGCATTGTCCGTGGCCCACCGCCCCCGAACAAACGCCGTTGACGGTTCCAGATCTGTCAAATCCACCACAACCCGATAGCTGTAGCGTCCTCCGGTGGCTTCAGCCGTGTCACCCCGCGGCGCGATCCATTTCGAGGTCTCCGTATTGGCTACCCACGGCCCTTCGATGATGGGGAACACCATCGAATCGTGCACGATCGCCTCCATCGCTTCGCCATCCGCGTTCTCCACAAGGGTGTAGTGCGGGTCGACGGCTAGGTCGTCTAACGCATTATTTGAATCGTCCACACCTGTTCCAAAGAGACCAGGTATCAGAGGAAAGACGGTGACGGCGGCCGGATCGGAAACCACTTCTCCAGACCCATTGGAAATGCGCACGGCGTATCCGCCCGCATCTTCTTCAGACGCCGAACCGATAACAAATTCCCTAGTATTGCCGCCGGGAAGATCTTCACCGTCGCGTTGCCATTGATAGACAAATGGTGGCGAACCACCGGCGGTCACAGCAAGCGCAACGGCTTCGCCGACGATGACCCGGCGGGATGCCGGTTGGGTGACGATGGAGGGCGGTGCGCCTCCGGCCAAGTCGCCTTTGGCTTCAAGGATTTCCACCCGGATGCCTGTGGGATTGATGGTATCCCCGGCATTGGAGAGGAGAAAGTCTAGCGTGTTCTCACCTGCGACGAATCCTTCCGTGATTTCGAAATCTGACCACTCCGTGAATCCGGCCGTGGTGAAGCCAAGGCTTTCGTCATTGAGGAGAATGTCTAATCCGCCGTTATCAGTCGCCCAACGTCCCGCGATCCTCACCGTATTCAAATTGAAGCCTGCTAGACTAAATGTCGTGCGGTAGCGGTACTCACCCGCGGCGCTGCCGATGTTCTGCGTGGCGACGGGAGCGATCCATCGAGACTCGGGAAATTCCGAGTCTGCGCCCTCCGCTAACCAAGGCCCAACAGGGAAGCCGGGATTCAGCGTCACCGCGTCGGGGCCGGGCGCATCTTCATCAGCGCTTTCGACGAGTTGATAGTGCGCATCCACCTCGCCATTGGGGCCTAACAAATTGCCGTCCTCTCCCAGACCGGTGCTGAAGAGTCCCGGTATGTTTGCCTCGGTGAGAAATTCGCCTTCTCCTGACATTTCCACTCGTAGACCTGTGGGATTCGCGGCTTCGCCTCCGTTTTCCAAGACAAACTCTAACGTATTGGTGCCCTGCACAAAGTCTTGTGTGAGTTCGAAGTCGGTCCAGTTCGTGAATCCGCCCGCGCTGAGATTGGTGCTGACACCATTGACGATGATATCGCGTCCACCGTCATCCGTGGCCCACCGGCCCGTGATTCGCACGGTGCTGATGTCAAAAGCCGATAGATCGAAGGTCGTGCGATAAGTGTAAAAGCCGGGCGCATTGCCAATATTCTGAGAGGCACTGGGCGCGATCCATCGGGAATCGGGCCCCTCTTCGAGCCACGGACCGACGGGAAAACCTGGATTGAGACTGACGGCTTCGGGGCCAGGAAACCCATCATCTGGGCTTTCGACCAATTGATAGTGCCCGTCAACTTGGCCATTGCCTTCCAAGAGCGCCGCGCCAGCGTCGAGGCCCGTGTTGAAGAGGCCAGGTATAGGTTCAGCGAAAAGTGGCGGTGTTAGAGTAATGGCCGCAGCTACGGCGAGAGAAAGAGCATAGGGTTTCATGAGTGGTCTATCCAGGGTTCTCGCGTGTTTTAGCGCGAAACTCGGTTAGACGGAATCAAATAACGCTGGCGGTCATAGTGACTCAAGGAGCCGCGGCGTCTCGCCGCCGGCAACTTCGCTACATACGTCCGCCGATCTTGTTCCCAGCCGCCTCCGAAAGTTTCGATAATTCATCCTCACTCATATTAGTAGCCTTGGTGAAGGCTTCATAAGTGAACGGTTCTTTGGGATGGAGGCCACCGGGCATCCGGTGTTGCAAATGATAGAGTACGGTTCCGATGGCGAGTTTCCGTTTGTCTTCATCCTTCACACGCAGCGCCCAGGTTATGGCTGTTTGCGAATCGCGGTGCGTCCAGCCGTCGGCAAGCTGCTGCGCGATCGCGTCGGAGGACACGCCGGATTCCTCGACCCAAGTACTCGCGGCTTCTGGGTTGGACCTTGACCAATAGGCAATGGCTGTCGTGAGACTGCGTTCCTGCTCTTCGCCTGAAGTTCTCGCTAGAAGCCAGTCCGCGTTTCCAGCGGGATCGGCACGCTGGAAACGTTGACTTACCGCCCATTGACTCTTCGAGTCCGTGATGGCGTTTTCATCCAACCAAGCCGCCGCGTTGGCAGGTTCGTCTTTCCCCCAGGCGAGCAAGAGCGATTCCAGTCCTTTCTGACGATTGGCCTCATCGTCAATGGCTAACACCACTTCAAAAGCGCGTTGCCGATGCGCATCCATGGTGGCCAACTGACAGAAACCGAACCAAACATTGTGTCCTGCTTCATCCTCTCGAAGAACGGCTTCCAGTGCTGCCTCGGCATCGTTTTGAGCCCAGACATTGAAGAGCGTGTAAAAATGAGAGCGCCATCGATACTTTGAACCTTTGGGTAATTCGACGGTGCGTTTCTGCAACCACGATAGAGCTGATTGAGGATCTTGGGCTGCCCAGGTTTCAATGATGGCGCCGCGCGCTGCAGCAAATCCGGGGCCATCAAGGTGAGTCTCCGCCCATTGCAAGGCTTCCTTAGGTGCAGAGGCCGCCCACCTCCCGAGAGCTGTTGAAATGAGCGATTCGGGAAGCGGTTTCTTGGTGAGTAAAGTTGGGAGCAGGTCCTTGATCTCCTCTTCGCTCATCTCGCCGATGAGAGCGAAGGCCACGGGATTGCCACCTAGCTTTGTTGCCGAGGCTTCTGTTAAGGTATCATGGAACTGATGCGTCGCTTTGAATGAAACGGGTGATGTCGCGACCTTGGTATAGTCAGGGCGAGGAACGTTTCTTTCTCCTCTCTCAACAGGAATGAGTGACGTGCCTTGGAGGGCGTTTTCCCGCCTGGTTTCTCTATGGGTCCCGTGTTTGCCAAACACCCATCCAAGGCTCGCTGCAGTGAGACATCCTATCAATGTCCAAAGAAGGTGTCTTTTCATGAGTCGTTATCCTCGAGAAAGATTGGTTGATTGATGAACGGATTCCTCAAGCGCCTTGCGAATGGCATCGTCGAGCTTGGCCGTTCTCAAGGCTGTTTCCGCTTCGTCCGGCGCCTTGCGGTGCCAAGCGCGATAGGCGTATCGCAGCGCACTCTTCCGTTCGGCTCCATCCGGAATCGCTTGGGCCCAGGCGAAGGCGCGTTCGGGATCTTCCCTGGTCAATTGTTGGCTCAAGGACTTGATCGCCGGCGTGTGTTCTTGGGTGAGATCTTGATCGGCTAACCATTCGGCTGCGCTGAAGGCGTCGGTTTCCGACCAAGCGTCGATCAGGTGACCTAACTTTCGGTCAAAGGGTTGATCGCTCTCTCGATTGAGAAGCCACCAATCGATGGCCGCTTGCGTGTCCTGGAGCAACCATTGACTTAGGACCGGTTTCGCCAGCGCGAAACGATTGACCTGTTCATCATTTTTCGAATCGATCCACTTAGCCAGTTCGCTAGGTTGGTAGGCACCCCAGTCTCGCAGAGTTGTCGAAACTTTGTCAATGTCAGGTTCCCACAAGGCATCGAGCAGAGCCGTACGCTGAACGGATCGTTTGGCTAATTCCATGATCCCATAGTGGGCACCACTCTTCTCGGCTTCCGTTTCTAGATTCCGGTAGGCTTGCGCAGCGGCAAGCGGATCTTTCAATGCCCACGCACCCATAATCCAGCGGATCGCGGAAATCCGGCCCCAGCTTCCACTAGCCTCGATGAGGAATCCGTCAGGATCTTTATTCTGTTGAAACCAAGCCATGGCCGCCTGGGGATCGTGCGAGGCCCAGGATCGCAGGGGATCAGCCACCGGATGGATCCCCATGAGCGGGATGTCCATTTTCTCCAGGGCGAACTCACAAGCCGAGGCGCCGTCATGAAGTGCCCATCGCTCTAACAACAGCGCGGCGAGATCCCGGCTGCGATACAATCCACCCTCGAACTGCTCCAACAAGGACATGGCCTCCGGCAAATCGGCAGGATGAATCAAAGCCACACGCGCCGCGGCGCGGATGCGGGCTGTTGGGTTCACATCGATGCCCTGCGCTTCTCTTCGCGCCGTTTCCAAGAGTTGCCGAAGCGAAGCCTGGCGTTGCGCTTCATTGACAACGATGGTGGTTTCGTTGGTCTCGACGTTAGGAATCGTGCCAGAGGCGTTGTCGAAGACGGCCGAGGTTCTCTGGGAGGCTCCCATCCGCCAGCCAGCTCCGGCGGACAGCGCGAGCGCCCCTAGAATGATAAGCGTTGAAAGGACTTTGGATTTCATAAGCAGAATGAGAACGCCGCTGCTGGAAGAGGCTGTTGTGTGGATGGCGGGTGAACTCTCAAGGACCTTGCCGGCAAGCGATGCCGAGGATCCGGAAAACGTTTGCGCTTGGGTGTGGTCTAACGTCGCGGCTAAGCCCGTGATGACAGCGCCAGATGAGAGAGCGATCCCCCGACGTTGAAACCATCGCGAGAGTTTCTCAATGGCCCGGCTGACCTGTTTCTGGCAGGCATCGTCGCTCTTGCCTAACAACTCAGCAATGCGCTTGAAGTTCTTCTTTTCGTAGAAGCGCAAGACCACAGCATTGCGATCGCTGTCTGACAAAGAAGCCAATGCCTGATCCAACATGGTTTGGGCTTCCTCCCATGCGGGATCATCCGGGGTGGTGCTGAGGGTTTGGGAAGGGTCGTCCTGAAGGGCATGCATCTTGCGGCGGCGGGTTTGTTCGTTGCGAGAAAGACGCATGGACTCAAAGGCCGTGGTCTTGGCCATCCACCCGCCCAGCGTGGGATGCCCCTGTAGCGATACCGATTTCTGCGCGAGTAAGGTGAAGACATTCTGTGTCACCTCATCCGCGAGCGAGGTATCGCCCGTCCGCCGCAAAGCCAGTCCATGCACCAGCCCCACATGCCGCCGTACCAGGTTTTCAAAAGCCCGCTCATTGCGGTCGGTTGCAAAGGCTTTCAGCAATTCGGCATCGCCAGTCTCAGGAGTGAAAACGTCCATTTACCCCACTATTTCGCGTCGTAGCGAAATCCGACAGAAAGAATCAGGTGGTGGCGACAATTAGCCTATTCTGTCGCCGCGTTCGTTTTGTGTGCATAGCTATTTCGCTGAATGTGAACTTGGTCGCATCTGACCGTGAAGTTTAAGTGAAAGGCGTTAGCACGGCCAAATCTTGCACACGCTGGGAGGGATTCGGGCGCCGCGTGGACGTTCGCGTGTTCTGTCGGCGAACCGACAGTCCTTAGTACCTCAGTCGTGAAAAACGTTGATGTTTGCGACGTTTTTATTATGCATTGCTGAAAGACGGAATAACCACGCGCTCTCGTAATTGTAGACCGGCGATCAGAACGTCTTTACCGAGCTTTGTTAGATAATATTTAGTGGTATTAGCGACTTTCTTGATTATTCAAACAACGATATTGAACTGAAGGCCCTTGAGACCTGAGCCCAGGTGTTTACGCCTGGGTTCTTAAACGCCAAACGGAAGTGGCCTAACAGGTCACGAGAAACGAGCGTTGTGAGTGATTCTCCCGTCCTTTCAGGTCGGTGATTCGCTGCCATGTCAACCCACGGCTAAAGCCGTCGACTTTAATCTTGCGACCTTTTTTTCACGCGCTCGCACAGGTGTGCGAAGAATGTTATCATACGCACCCTTGCAGTGAGCCCCAAGCGAACCCTCGTTAGAAATCGCACTTGACGCACGATTCAGCGGGCGGGACGCCCGTTTTACATACCTGCCAAATTAGGCACACTTCCGGCCTTGCTCCTCACACGATGCCTTGGACCGCGAACGTATGGTCGCGAGGATCTCAGGATCGACTTCGAGATGATTCCCCAACCGCATCATGATTCGCGCATTCCACTGGCGAATTCTATCAAGGTCAAACTGGAACACCGCGAGGTCTGATTCCGGATCAAGGTCACAGCGTACTCCGAGATTCTCTCCTATCTTGCTGTAGAGCTTCATGAGGTCGGTGTTAGAGGTATTGGTGCAAGCCATCGAATAACGTCCGCCCAGCTCATAAGCAATCTGCGCTCCAGCCATGATTAGCAATAAGTAATAGGGCGGCACCTGCTTTCGTGCTTCGGGCTCCACATAAACGGTTCGGGTATCGACAATCGAATCGAATGATCCTAAGCGATCCGTTCCAATTTGTTGCGCTGAGGGTATGTCGTCGAATGATCCACAGATTTGGGAAAGGAAGGCAAATTCCACCATCCCAACCGGACGCCCTTCATCCGCTCCGTAGGCAAGTAAATAGGTGGCATAGGGTGCCGGCTCAAGGAGCTTCGCTTCGATGGGTTGGCCTATCGCTCTAAGCGTCTCAGACCGCGCATGCCGAACATACTCGGCGGCATTTTCTGGAAGGGTGAGTTTAATTTTCATAGCAATGGGTGAAATGGGGCGTCGCGAAAAGAGAAACCCTTCAGCACCTTATTCAGGTGCTGAAGGTATGGTTGGTATTGGACTACCAGCCGGGTGGGAATGGAACTGCTTCGATCATGTTATTATCGGTTTATGTTTGATTCAGAGAGCACCTTAATTGGTGCTGAAGGCGTGTTTGGTAGTCGACTACCAACCGGCTGGCCATGGGATTCCTTCGATCATGTTATTATCGGTTTAGGTTTGCTTCAGAGTCATCCTCTTGATGCTCTGTGTTACTTATGATTGGGAAATCTTCAGAAGGTTGTGACAAAGAATCTGCAGCTTTCTCAAAAAATAAGACTGAGATCCGAGTGATTAAAAATAGCGGTCAATGAAGGTAGAGGAACTCGTGAGAGTTCCTTCGAGGCAGCGGAGTCCAACGCCCGGAACTCTCACGAGTTCCGCTACGAAAGCGACCACCACTTTTAGTCACACAACTGAGATCCTTGCTCGATCCTACTTTGGAGCATATTCATACCGCCCAGGAGAGAGGGTACCGTTAGGGTCGAGGGCAGTTTTTAAACGCGAAATCACTTTCGCATACTCAGGCTGGGCGTTCTCACCCAGCACGGACATGGATTGAATGCCAAGTCTGTAGGGATGATGTCCGCTGGCCGCCATGCGCTGCAGCAAGGTTTTATGGCATTGGCGAGCTTGCCGCTCAGACTCTTCGCAGTCCCGATCATAGATAATGAATGGAAAGAGCTGCACGGCGCGTTCGGATGGAAAGACCACGGCGATGTTTGGCTCAAACTGAAACTCTCTGCTCGTATCCTCAATAAGACGCAAGCCCTCCATCACCTGCTTCGTTCGCCAAGGAAGCGCGAAGCAAAGGGCTAACATACCGCAACGATCCCGGTTGGGGTCCACTTCGCCAGGTATGGGGATTTTTTTACGCCAATAAAGGCTTTTAAGGTTCATGTTCGAAGGCACGCCTAGAAAAGGACTTTCCGCGTAGCTAAGTTGGATCATTCGATCGATTCCTTTGAGACTCGGAATACGCCGCAGCAAAGGAGCCAGTAGCGAAAGCAATCGAAGACGTAATCGCGTCATGAAGAGCAGCCGCTGCACGTGGCTCTTGAGCAACTGCTTGAGGATCTTCCGATCCGCCTTTGCATGCGATTGGCTAGCTGAGTAGAGCCCTCCTGAGGCAACCCAGCCTGCGTCTTTCCACATGGAACCATGTTCATTGGCGTAACTTTGCGGAAGTGGTCTTGGCTGTCCCGAATCCCAAGGGAACTGCGATGTCGCGGCTAGTGCTTTGTAGGCATTCCAAAGAGCCACGCACCTTGGTTGGATCACATTGAGGGTGTGGGCTTTTCGCAAGGCTCGTAACAAATCCGGCAGTTTATCCGTGTCTTGTACGGAGACCGAAAAGCTTTGAAAGCTCTCTGGGCGAGGCGCCAGCCAGAGTGTTAGTTCCGTTACGACGCCAAAGTTAGACTGGCAGAATAGCCCGTCTAACGATGGCCCCACACCCTGGGCATGAACTTTTTCTGAGGAAGCGTTTTCAAACTGGCCGAATCCTGATCTGAAGCAGCTCCCATCTGCTAACACAATCTCTAATTTACAAATGTGCGCGGCGCGATCTCCGTAGGGACCAATGCCATCGCCTCGTTCAAGGGCATTGCCCACCACACTCGCCTCGGGTGAACCGCCTATCACTGCCGCAAAGCGATTGGAGTTTCGGTTTCTAAGAAACGTGCTGATCTGGCGAAAGGTCACGCCAGGCTGCACTGTCGCGTAACCAAGCTTCTCATCGAAATCCACGATCTCATTGAGGCCACTCAGGTCTAACACAACACACTGATCGGCAGTCGGAACCTTGGAGCCAAGTCCCCAGTTCTTGCCGCAACTAACCGCGTAAAGTTTGATACCATGACGATCGGCCGTCTTGACCGCTGCCTGAACGTCCTCTCGGCTGTGTGCCTTAAGCTCTGCTAGGATTCGCTGATTGGTGGCGAAGGTGGCTTCACCTAGTTTCTCTAACGTATCCACCTCGACGGAAACGTTGTCTTTGCCGAGATCGGCCCGCCATTCCTTGAGCGCGAGCGCTAGAGGTTGTTCGGAAGGCGGCGGTGTGGAGAGGATATTGACAGCATTCATGGATACGCGGAGCCGAGGCTTTGCTGGGTAATGGGAAAAACCTCAGGCTTTGTGACAGCGGAGCTCTGGCCAATTGAAGAAATTCCAATTTCCGCGTCACAGCTATTTCCGGATTTCCCAGTAACAAGTGCAGGGCCAATCACGCCCAATTCACCAAGTCACATCCTATGGAACTCCAAGTTAATAATAAATTGATCCGACGGATCATTCTGCTCGAGCGAGACGGCTCAGGCAGCCTGATGCCACAAACGCTTTGGAAACCGAAGAAATCGAAGAAGAAGGTGCGCAAAGAACTGCGCCCGTTGGACCGAGCCGTCCGCAAGGCGGGTAAAGCTCAGAAGTCCTTCGGAGAAACGCTCTTAGCGCGCCACAAACGTTCTAACAAGAAACGGAAGAATGGCGGTATCCGCGATCTGGCAAAGAATCTAGCCCGAGCCTCCAAGAGAGCCTCGAAATAAACGATCAATAGTATCATGAATACAGAAACAGAACCAACCAGTGAAGTTACGGAAGTCACGACGGTGCCATTGGAAAAGGCGATCGTGTTAGATCTGGGTAGAAAGAAGCGGAAACTGGTCAAGCAACTGCGCAAGGGACGTGGCAAGTTGCTAGGCCAGATTGACGAACAACTCCAGGAACTCCGATGGGCCGGTGCCTTGCAAGAATGCACGCAACCTGTCATTGTGGTCGTATCCGAGAAGCCGCAGAGTGTTTCCTGGCTGTAGAGAGTCGTGGATCGCTCCGCGATCCTACGAGGCGTTGGATCGGCGGAGCGATCCAGGACTGATTCATGACTGGGGTGTCAGAATGATCTTGGGGCTGAAAGCCCTAGAGAACAAAGCCCAAGGCTTTAGCCTTGGGTTTTTGCCAGTGCATCCATGCGGCCTGACAGGCCGCGAGAATCGATCCCTACCGACAATTCGGACACATTCTGGCGACCCTTCAGGCCGCGGATTCTCTCTGGTTGGCAAACCCAAGGCTGAAGCCTTGGGCTTTGCTCTATCAGCCCTTCAGGCCGTATCGCTTGTTCAAAAGTCCGCGAGAACTGAAACACTCAATTTGCGGCTCTTTTGAAAATCCCAACTCATGACCGACAACTCTGACTCAGGCTTTAGTAAACAGTTAGTTGCCCTGATGTTTACCGACCTCGTGGGGTCGGTGGCCATGCAGCAGCGGCTCGGGACGGAAGCTTACATGCGCTATGTCGCGCGTCACGACGATGTCTTTCAGGAGTGCCTCACACTTGTCCCGAGCGCGCAGATTCTCAACGAGACTGGCGATGGGTTTCTCGTTCGCTTTGCCGACCCTAGCGAAGCCGTTAATACCGCTTTGCGCCTGCAATACCGCATGGATCAGGAGGAGGCCGAGGGGCAACCCTTTGCCATACGCATCGGCCTGCATCTCGGAGCCGTGACCGAGATGGAGGAGAAGAATCGCGGGGTCAAACGCGCGGTCGGCATGCCAATCAATCTCACCGCCCGGATCATGGATCTGGGCGAGGGCGGACAGATCCTCATGACGCGAGCAGTCTATGAAGACGCTCGCAATTATGTCAGGGATCATCCGCCAATCGGAGAACACACGATCGACCGTGTGTTAGAATGGAAGTCACACGGTCTTTTCGAGTTCAAAGGCAACCCAGAGCCTTTGGCGATCTTTGAAGTCGGTGTGCCCGGAATCGCGCCTTTAATTCCGCCGGAGAGCGGCGGCAAGGCCAAGCGCATTGATCAAAGTGAGGCCCCATCCCTAGCAGATACTGAAGTGTTCTCAGTCGAGAGCATTCAAGACAGCGATGTGGCGATCATTCACGCGCCCGTGGACGACCAGCCTCTCGTTCCAGGTCAACCCGGATGGATCTCTCAGTTTCATAACAGTTTAGAGATTATGATAGAGCAGCTATCTGGAGAACCGGTCAAAGTGTGGCGCGATGCGGGGCCTGACACGGAGGAACGTTCCAGTCAAATCAGAGCCCTGCTGCCCTCCGTGAAGACGATGGTTCCTGTGCTTTCGCCTCCCTTTGTCAGATCCCCTAACTGTGTTAGTGAAGTGGAAAGCTTCTGTCGTGCCTCAGACGCTCCAAGCCACCCGCGTCTCGTCAAGGCAGTGAAAATGCCAGTCGCCGGGGGCGAACTCCCTCCCGAGTTAAGCGGCCCGTTTTCGCAACTGCCGGACTTTGAGTTCTACGAAAGGGACTCGGACTCGGGGAGGCTGCGTGGTTTCGATACCTTGCTAGACGAAGACGCGAAGCGGCGCTACTTCGACCGGGTATCCGATGTGGCCTACGAGGTTTGCGAATTGCTTAAGGGTCAAAAAGGGGGAAACAGCAGCCGCGCTCAACTCCCGGCAAACGACGGCAAGACGGTGTATTTGGCTGAAACCACATCCGACCTCCAGGTGGAGCGTGACCGGTTGCGGCGGGAACTCCTTGAACGGGGCCATCGCGTGGTGCCCGAACAAGCCCTGCCGCTCCAGTGCGATCAACTGGAAACGGCCGTCCGCGAACACTTGAACGAGTCTGACGTCGCGGTCCATCTAGTGGGAAACCGTTATGGAATGATCCCCGAAGACGCGGACCGTTCCATGGTCGATCTGCAGAACTTTATCGCGGCAGAATCCTGCACGAACGGTAATCGCGAACGGTTGAGACGGCTGATTTGGATGCCACGGGATGTGCAGCCGAATGATGACCGGCAGGCGGCTTTTGTTGCCGCGTTAGAAGAAGATCCCGCTTCCCATATCGGAGGTGAAGTGATTCGCGACACCTTGCCCAATCTCAAAATGCTGTTGTTAGAGATACTCGATCCAAAGCCGGCGCCAACGGTTGAGCCTGCTGTTAGTGAGCAGGCTGTCGAAACGCCCACAACGGTCTATTTCGTTTACGACTCACGTGACGAAGAGTCTATTGAACCCATCGAAGATCATCTGTTCGACAGTGGTTTCGAGGTCCTCACTCCGTTGTTTGAAGGGGAAGTCGACCAGATCAGCCAAGTCCATCGCGAGCATCTCAAGCGTTGCGATGGGGTGCTTGTTTACTACGGCACCGCGAGCAAGCCTTGGGTGGAGACCACCTTGATGGACGTCCTTCGCGCGCCTGGCTATGGCCGCGAACGTCCCGTGCGAGCGCAAACGGTTTACGTGGCGCCGCCTGAAGACCGGCGAAAAACACGCTATCGTACCCACCTTGCCGAGATCGTTCGCCAGGAGGGGCCTTCGTTTGATCCTCAAGTGTTGAACGCCTTTGTTAGTAAACTCACCCAATATAAGGTCTAACAATGGGTAAAACTGTCAACCCTTTCCCCGGTTTGCGCCCGTTCCGGATGGATGAACGGCACCTGTTCTTTGGGCGGGAAGAGCACACCTCGGAGTTGCTACAACGCCTGTGTCAGAGCCGCTTTCTGGCTGTTGTGGGCACTTCGGGCAGTGGCAAATCCTCGCTCGTCACGGCCGGTGTTCTTCCCGAACTCTTCCGCGGCACGCTGGTGGATGCTGGTTCCCATTGGGAATCCGCACTCATGCGGCCTGGTGGAGATCCTCTAACCAATCTCTCTCAAGCGCTCATTGACGCGGATCTCTACGATCCGGAAGAGCCCGAGATGGTTCATCTGTTAAGATCCAAACTCCAACGCAGTGGCTTGGGATTGGTCGATGCCGTCCGGCAATCAGAACTCGATGCAAACGCCAATTTACTGTTAGTGGTCGATCAATTTGAAGAGATCTTTCGTTTCCAAAGCGCCGGAGCGCGGGGAGGAGAGGAAGCCGCTGAATTCGTGCAGCTTCTTCTTGAAGCCAGCCGGCATCCGGATTCGCGCCTGTATATCATCCTAACTATGCGTTCAGATTATCTCGGAGACTGTCCGCAGTTTCCAAGTCTAGCAGAAGCCGTAAACGCAGGCGAGTACCTCATCCCACGGATGAACCGCGCTCAACGCCGCGCGGCCATCGAAGGTCCGGTCAAAGTTGGGGGCGGCAACATGGCCCCGCGTCTCCTCCAGAAACTCCTCAACGACGTGGGCGACAATCCCGATCAGCTTCCCGTTCTGCAACACGCTCTCATGCGCAGTTGGGATCACTGGGCAGGCGATCGCCTGGCCGACGAACCCATTGACCTGCGACACTACACAGCCATTGGGCAGCTCAACGAAGCGCTTTCTCAACACGCTGATGAGATCTTTGATAGTCTTCCCGGCGACCGGCACCGGCAGGTTGCGGAGCTGGTCTTCAAGGCTCTTACGGAGAAGGGCTCTGACAACCGTGGCATTCGGCGTCCCACACGTTTTGATCAACTTTGTCTCATCACCAATGCTGATAAGAATGAAATGATAGTCGTGATCGAAGCGTTTCGCCAGCCAGGCGTCACGTTTCTGATGCCGGGGCCGGAACGGGATCTTCATTCTGACACTGTCATCGATATCTCTCACGAAAGCCTCATGCGTATCTGGCACCGGCTTCGTCAGTGGGTCGATGAAGAAGCCCAGTCAGCACAGATCTACCGCCGCATGGCGGAGACGGCCCGGCTCTACAGGGATGGTCAGGCCGGTCTCTATCGCGATCCCGATTTGCAAATCGCGCTCGAATGGCGGGACGCGACGCAACCCACCGAGGCGTGGGCTTTTCGTTATCATGATCGTTTCGAGGAGGCCACGGCTTTTCTCGCTCAAAGCCAAGTGGCTGCGATCCACGCCGCCCAGGAGCAAGAGGCTGCCCGGGAACGGGAACTGATTCAGGCGAAGGCGCTAGCGCGTTCACAGACTAAAGCGGTGAAGATATTTCGCCGCTTTGCGGTAGCTCTAACGGTAGGCTTAATCATTGCGTTAGCATTATCGGTCTGGGCCATGGCCTTGAGGAAATCCGCCTTAGCGGCCAAGGCGGACGCCATCGATGCGAGAAGCATCAGCCAGGAGAGCCTCATTCAGATGCATGTGGCTCGCGGGGTGAATGAACTGGAGGCTGCTGAACCGGCCAAAGCCTTGCCTTGGTTGGTCAAAGCTCTGGAACTCGATGCAGGAGATCCGAAGAGAGAACAACGGCATCGCGTTCGAATCGGCCAGGTTTTGAATCACATACCAAACTTGCGGCGTTTCTGGAGGAAGCCGGGATTGGCAACGACGGTGGCCTTTAGTGCAGATGGCGAATACGCGCTTGCTACAGGGGTCATCTCGGGTGGCAAGAGACGGCCGGAAGGCGGCTTGAAAGTCTGGCATGTTTCTTCTAACACAGCCATTAAAACAACCGAACGTCCGTTGAAGATCTTGGATGCCGATTTCAGTCCTGTAGAGGCGCTGCTGGCAACGCTCGACAGCTCAACTTCAGAGGTGCAGATCTGGGACCTGAAGACCGGCCAGGAAGTGGCGCGGGGAAAGGAGCCTCACCGTGGCGGGCATCATCTGGCCTTCAGCCCTGACGGAACCAAACTCGTCTCCTTCGGTTATAACAGATTGGCGAAACTGTGGGATGTGAAGACAGGACGTTTACTGATCTCAAGTTTCGATATTCCCAAAGGTAGCAATCTCCGCAGTGCGGAGTTCAGCCCGGTTAGCGAGAACCTCCTCATCTACGATTACTCCGGTCGTGTTTACGGATTTGATGTCAATTCCGGTGATCCGAACCTGCCTGTGTTGCGTCATCCCGGAAGGCCACTCTATCTGAAGTACCACTCCATGGGAGATTTCTTTGCCACGGCTTCGGGCAAAGCGAACCATGTGCAGATGTGGGATGCCCGTAGTGGCGAGGCAAGGCAAGCGATTCATCTTCCTTCTCCGATCTCTAGCTTTGACACCAGTCCGGATGGCCAGTTCATCGCCATCACGAGTTACGAAGGGGAGGCCGGTGTGTGGAATCCGCACACAGGAGAGCTCGTTTCCGCCTCGATGAAGCGAGCGGGCGCAACCCTGTCAATGATCCAGTTCTCGCCTGATTCGCAGTATGTGGCCACCGCCTCAGGGAATCACACCGTTCAAGTATGGAATGCGCTGACGGGTGCTGCGGTAGGGCCTGCTATGTGGCACAGCGCTTCCGTCCAAAGCGTGGCCTTCCATCCTTCTGGCCGGTTCGTTCTCACAGGTTGCGTCGACGGTTCCGTGCGCATCTGGTCGGTGGTGAAGGAGGCGAAACCGAGACGCACGTTGCCGTCGAAAGAGGCGGTAGCGTTTCTCGAAGTGGATCAATTTAAAACGCGAATCCTAACCATTTCTACAAACCAAGTGCTCCAAGTTTGGGATGTGAAGACTCGTCGTGAAGTTGGTAGCTCCATTCAGCTCGATCCCCAGATGAACCGCGCCGCGTTTGTCCCTCAGTCAGACTTGATTGCCGCATGGACGGAGCCTAACGAAACGCCAACGGTTGCGCAGACGCTTAGCGTTCAGGTCTGGAACGTTGAGACGGGTCGTCCCGCGTTGGCGCCCTTCACGAGTCTTGGTCTCAAGCTTTCCTCAGAAGAACCTTATTCGCGGTGTGCTTTGGATCCTCTTGGAAAGAAGATGGTCGTTGCCCTTGGAGATGAAGACCAAAGCGAGGTGAAGATGTGGAATCTCCAAGACGATGAATCCTCGATCAAACTTGGTGGATCCACGCCGTTGCAGCACCTAACCATTTCGCCTGACGGCGACGTGTTAGCGCTCGTTCACGGTCATGACCAGTTTAAAACCAACACCCCTCACGAAGTGAGTTTCTGGTCTATGAAGACGGGCCAGCTCTTGTCGGAGCCTATCACCCTTGCGAAATTCTCCGGACCCTGTGCGTTCAGTCCAGACGGCCGCCACTTTGCCTTGGCCACCTTTTCACTTCCCGGTGACGACCGCGCGGATTACGGATCGCTTCAGGCTTGGAAGGTCCCCGATGGTGAACCGGTGTTTGGCCCAGCCTTCTGGTCTGGGGATCCCACCATCTTACGTTATGACAAGAACGCCAAGCGTCAGCGGCTCTTGGTGGCTCATGACACGCGCGCGCGCATTCTCGATGCTGCCACCGGGCAACCAATCACGCCTCCCATGGTGCATTCGGGTAAAGTCCAAGACGCACGCTTCAGTCCCAATGGTGTCTATGTCATGTCGATCGATGGAAGTGAGAGACTCTACCTTCGTGAGGCATCGAGTGGACTGCCCATAACGGTGCCCATCCTCCATCCCGCCGTGGTCACCGATGCCCGCTTTCTCTCCGATGATCAGATGGTAACTACTTGCGAAGACGGGTTGGTTAGGATTTGGGATCTGCGTCCGGATGAACGGCCTATCAATGAACTCAAACGCCTCTCCCGGCTCTACTCCGGGCACCGAATCGATGAGACCGATGCCCTTTCGCCACTGAACACTGAAGAATGCGAAGAAGATTGGCTGGCAGAAACGGCGAGTTGAAGTAGGCCTTGCGGCCATTGGGCTGAAAGCCCATGAGAACAAAGCCCAGGCCTTCAGGCCTGGGATCTGTGGCATGCGAAAGGCGGCCTGAAGGTTTGCGAGAATCGAGAATATGCGCGGTTCTCGCGACCCTTCAGGCCGCTCATCTTGACCAACATGCCAACCCAAGGCTAAAGCCTTGGGCTGTGTTCTCTAGGCCTTTCAGGCCCAGAACTTCCGTCCTCCGTTGGGCCTGGGGTATTCGGTTTGAGAAAGGTGGCCTGAAGGTCGCGAGAATGCCGCGATTCTGATAGAATTCGAACAGACCAATCACCACCTCACTAACGCATGCCGCAATCACTCGCTCAGAACTACGTGCACCTGATCTTTAGTACCAAAGACCGGTATCCCTTTCTTTCCGCCGCCGTGTGCGAACGCCTCTATCCCTATATCGCCAAAGCCTGCCAAGGCGAGAATTCACCTGCTATCAAAGTAGGTGGCGTGGCGGATCACCTACACCTATTATTCCGGGTCTCCAAGAACCATGCCTTGGCCACCGTTATCGGCAGTATCAAGGGCGAGTCTTCCAAATGGTTGAAAGGGACGTTTCCTGAGATGTCGAGATTTGCATGGCAGGGCGGATACGGTGCGTTCTCAGTAAGCGCATCGCAGATCGATGATGTCACCGCCTACATTGCGAATCAGGAAGAACATCATCGGACAAAGACGTTTAAGGAAGAGTTCAGGGCGTTTCTTACCAAATACGGTGCCGAGTTCGACGAGCGGTATGTTTGGGATTAATGGGCAATTCTCGCGACCTTTCAGGCCGCCCAGCCTAACTACCATGCCAACCCAAGGCTAAAGCCTTGGGCTGTGCTCTCTAGGCCCTTCAGGCCTAAAAGGGCGCCCGCCGTTGGGCTGAAAGCCCAAGAGATCAGAGCCCAGGCCTTCAGGCCTGGGGTTTTGGCCGAGATATGAGAGGCGGCCTGAAGCGTCGCGAGAATCGCCCGAAGTCACGGTTTCACATCGGGCAATGCGCAGAATCGCCGCAAGGAGTTGGCAAAGAAGAACGCCACCACACCGATGAACACGATCACCGTAACCGGCCACGACTCGACTAACGTTGGTAGACGAAACCATCCGAGATTCTTCACCAACCCCAACATTAAGACTAGCACAGCTACCAGTTGGAGAATCCCAAACACGGCGATCGCTGCGTGGCTGGCCTTGCTCATGGCGGCTTGTACCGCGCGGCCACGATCTCTCAATTGGCGCTCCTGGAGATCGGCGGCAAAGGCTAGCTCGCGGGGAAGTTCGGCCACATGCTCTCGCAGGCGTGGTGCCCAGCCCCGCTGGTGGCGCTTCTCGGAATCCTTGACGTAACGGGCCATCTGGCGTGCCTGATCCGCGTTGGGCTGCAAGAATCTAAGCGAAGCTTCTAAGGTCACCGATGCACGATTCACGCGCATGAATTCCCAGCTCACATACATCTTATGCTTGGCGATCATGCGCGAGATCTCAAGCCCCGCCTCAGAGACGGCTTTCTCTTTGTAGGACAGCCCTTCCACGCAGCTTCGCCGTAACCAAGACCGGAACACGCGTGCCACCTGAGGCCTAAATTTCTCAATGTCCATGCGCGGAATGCGGCCGGATAACAGAAGCATGTAGTCGGCGGCGGCCACGAAATCTTGATCGGCGATCGCACGATTATAGTGCCCCATGGCCGACACCGTTTCCGGGTCAAGCGAACCGGTGGATCCGAAATCGATGAGTGCTAGTTTGCTATCACGCAATACGAGGATATTGCCAGGATGAAGGTCACCGTGAAAGAGATTGTCTTCGGTAACTTGACGCTGGAAGCTGAGGAAAAGGTTTTCGCCCACTTTCTCCAGATCCACATGATTCTCTTGCATCCACTGCTGCAGCCGCTCGGGATCACGCTGCCCTACGTCGATGATATCTGACATGAGCACACCGGGAACGAATTCCATGACCAATACTTTAGATGTGCTGCAGTCATAGAGCTTGGGAGTGCGCACGCGATGTTTCTTAAGGGTCTTCCGCATACGCTTGAGATTGGCGGTCTCATAACGGTAATCGACTTCTTCCATGATGGTGCGTTCAAGTTCCCACAGGAAATCGTCCCAGCAGAGATGAGCGAGCGAATCGAAGCGGCGAAGGCGATTCACCCAACGGCGAACGACGGCCACATCGCGCGCAAAGTCTTCGGCCACGCCCGGCCGTTGTACCTTGACCGCCACCCAATTCTGTTGGCCACGCAAGCGGGCACGGTGAACTTGAGCAATCGATGCCGCCGCTAGCGGAAGTTCTTCAAAAAAGTCGAAGATTTCTTCTAAAGGACGTCCAAGTTCTGCCTCAATCGTTTCCCTGGCCACTTCAGGCGGAAAACCTTCGAACTGGAATTGCAGCTCTGCTAGAACATTGCAGAATTCGGCTGAAAAAATGTCTGGGCGCAATGATAGTAGTTGCCCGATTTTCACACTCACCCCGCCGGTATCTGAGAGAATGCTAGCAAGATCTTGAGCGAGTTTGGCACTTGGTGATTGGCCGCGCAGCTTCGAAGCCGCAAAGCGCACAACCCAACAGAAAAGACGCCTGCGCAACCCGCGCCGGCGCTTTCGAGTCCCTGGCTCAACGAGTCTAACAGGTCGTCGAGCGCCCTCGGGAATCAAGGGTGTGGGTATCCAAGACGCGCTCATGCTCCTCGCTTCTTGAGACCGACGGGTTCCGGCACGAGAAACTTTCGGCGGAAGCTTGTCAGGATGACGACAACGATGAACACACCTCCAAGTGTGACAAGCCAGGTGCCAAACGGCAATTGTCCGATTCGTTGTGACGTTTCTGTGAGGCGCGATGCCACCCCATCTGGCAAGAAACCGGGAAGGTACTGATTGAGGCACAGTGATAGAGCAAAGAGCCCCGCTGCACAGACCACCCACTTGAGCGAGTTGAGGAATCCGGCAAAGACAAAGGCGCCCTTGCCGACCACGGCTTGAAAGACACGAGCGCTGCGCCGCAGGCCGCCAAGATGAAAACTGCCGATTTCGGATAGCCGCAATGTGAGGGTGGCGGCATTGGCGGAGAAGCCACGCGCTTTCATTGCTTTCCACTCTCGCCTCCGCGCCTGTTCGAAGTAGGCTAGAAGCCGTTTCAACATGTTCTCCTCGGGAATGGTAAGCCGCAGCGACTCATCGAGCTTGGACCATCCAAGCTGGACGTCGAAGAACTGCCAACTCACATGAATCTGATACCGTTCGAGCACGCATAGAATCTCCCTAAAGAGTTGGCAGAGTGATTTCTCATCCGGACCTGCCGGAAACAAACGCACCCTAGCAGAGTAGCTGCGAAAAAGAGCGGTCACTTCGCGCTTGGCGTCGGTAAGATCAACGGGTGGAAGCGCATCGCACAACAGAAAGAGGCAATCAGCCGCTTTAGCCGAGTCGCCTCGGGCCATAGAAAGGAGAAACATGCCGTAAGTGGTGCGGAAACTGCGGTGCAAGGAGCGCGCGGAGCGAATACCCACCAAGGCAATGCGGCTCTTTTTTAGAAGAAGCACATGATGCGGCGGCAGATGACGGTCGAATTCAGGTTCCTCACAGAGTTGCCGCATATAGCTTTCGAGCAAACGCCGCCCGACTTTCTTGAGCGATATGTCATTGGCCTGGCACCATTGATTCAGCTCGTCCGGCGCTCGTTGGCGCGCTTCCCGCACGTCGTGGAGGGAAGGCGCCGGAATGAACTCGGTCGTAAACACCTTCTCGCCACTATAACGGCGGAACACTTTCACAACTTGGATGTCATGGGCCCGCAACGAGGTGCGCAAGCGTTTGAGATGCGCGAGTTCGAAACGATAGTCTGTTAGTTCAATGCGCGTGGCGTCGAGTTCATCCAACATTTCGCCTATATAGCACTCCGGTAGGATCTTGAGCGTCTTGAGCATGCCGGTCACGCGCCTAATACGAACCATGTCCTTGGCGAGCCGTTCGCGAGCGCCGGGCTCGAGCACCCTGACAATCACATTGACGATCCGTCCGCGCCGGCGGATTCTCGCTCGATAGTTCTGCGCATAAGGTAAGGTCCCGAGCGGCGTTTCATCAAAGGCAACAAAGAGGCGTTCTAAGGGCGCCTCGAGCTGGGCCTCGATGATCTTGCGGGCCGCTTGAAACTCAAACTCAACCGGTGGGTATCGCGTCTGCTTGATTTCCTCACAGAATGTCTGCGAGAACTGAACGGTCTGGCGCGATAGCAACTGAGCAAACGGTACCCACAGTCCGCCAAGCCGATGTATCAACACGCGAAACCGTTGGGCAATGACTAACGACCGCCTCTCCCGGCAGCGAAACGGGCCTGTCAAAAGCGCTGCGATCCAAACTAACATGCAAACGAAGAGGCTAGGCCCCTCCACTTCGTCAAGATTGGCCAGGCTTCCTGCGCGAAAGTTGCCATCATTGTCCCGCATCGGTAGCGGTGTGGGCACCTTCAAGGAACACTTGGGCGCAGGTCCACGACGGCGCACGTGAGTCAAGGCGGCCGAGTTCGCGACCACCACCGTGATAGGTTGAGAAACGGCGTCCATTGGTGGGCCGGTTTGTTAGTTCGCCATGCCTGGTGGCAAGATTACACGCCGCTTTTCCGGTGTCGTAGTTTCCTTGGGCTTTTCCGTTTGCGGTTTCCTTTCTCGCGTTATTACAAACGGCATGGCTTCGTCTGACAATTCAACCTTCCTCAGATCGGTCGTTAAGTTAAACATCAACTTCAAATGACGGCCCGTGTCGTAGCCCCGTTTATCCCAGTAGCGGATCTTTGAAAAAGACTCGCTGAACGCGACGAGCGATCCTCTGCCATAATTGGCAATGGCCACGCGTCCACAATCAGGAAAAGAGGGAAATCTTACGAGCTTTCGGGCACGTGTTCCATCCACAGACAAATACTGCCCCCCAACACTGTTGAGCCGATCGACCCCCTCAGTTAGGAAATGATTGGCGATGTCTCCAGTAGAGCGAAAGCAATCCGATTCCCAATCCGTTTGTTTCATCGTATGCCTTTGCATGCCAAATTGGCTGAGGAATTGGTTGAGTGAGGGGCCGTAGAAATCGCTGAAGAGAATGACCCGGCCACCTTCTTCAATAAAGTTTGTGAGTTGAGACGAATAAACTTCAGAGCGGAAAGGATAGGCCGATTCTAACAACACGACGTCAAACTCACTTAGATTCACACCATCCAGGTTACGATCGCGGTCGCCTTGAATGATATAACTTGGATCGATGCCCTTCCAATCGAGCGCGTCGAGAACGTTGGTGAAATTATCAATGACCATCAGCACCCGTGGGAGGGATTCATCGCGGGCCAAGACTTGGAAATCGAATGGAAGCGACAAGCACTCGTTTCCAAAGGTGATGCCGATTGTTCCAATCGAGCTGCCCGGCTTCTGAATCGTTGCCGAGAAATCGACCCACAGCTTGTTGGCGTCTTTTTCTAATTCGGAGACCTCCATCTGACCGATGGCTACTGAACTTGGCAATTGAAAGTGAACGTCCTTCTTATCAAGATTCTTGGGGAAATCCGTGATCGCGAATCGGCCTTGAATCGTTGCGCCCATTCGAACGGTCCCGAGATCGAAACGATGAGGACGAATCCTCGATTTCCACATTTCCGACCGAGGGACCTGAGCTGGTGGTTCGGTCAACTGGATCGGGCTATAATCGGTTAGCAGATTGCCTAGCAGTTTCTGATTACCTGAATCGAGGCTATTCCAGTGCAGTAAGTCATGGGTGCTCAGCACGACAACGGATCCTTTACCAAATGGACGCGTGAGAACATGGCCGAGCATGGGATAACTCGGCACATGCGCTAGAATACCTCCCTCCTGCTCCGATGCCTGTGACATGATCACATCGTCCTCAAAGGCCAGAGAATGGACGCCTATGGTCAAAGCATGTTCCACCAAATAACCGTTCGTTCGCCTCTCATCCGGCGTCAGGACATAGGACTCGTCTAGCTCACTGCGTTTTCCGATGGCTATTTGATAAAAGCCTCCAAGGAACTCTTTGGTCTTGTGCAAGACTTCACTCCCGGGATGCTCATATTGCGGATCGGGATTCGCACATAGAAGGAGCCGTCCGCCGTCTTTGACATACGTTTCCAATTTGTCGAACTCAGGTTCATAGTAATCGAGTTCATCAACTTGAAGCACTACGGCGTCATAGTCATTCAATTGAAATCTGCCTAAGAATGGCTCGGGAAACAGGCGCTGGTTCATCACCGGCCAGCAGTAATGGGCTTCAATGCCACGATCTTGGATCAGTTCTTGCCAGGCGTTGGCGATGTTAGGGCTTAGCTTACGATCTCGATGCCAGAATGGGCTTGGTGAAAGGAGGACTCTGGGTGCGGAGTCATCCCGTTCAAGGACAGTGAAGACTAACGGAAGCTCCACCACATGACCACCAAACTTAATGACGATTGGGCTATCATAACGGCCAGCCTCGTTGGTCTTAAGCATGAAGATCGCCCACAGCTGACTTGATTGCGTCACTTGATCACGCGTCACGTCGTATTGAATGACATTCATGATTTCGGGGGTGGCGATGGAAACATGGTCCTTACCCACCCCCTCCGGAATATTCTCAATGGCAAAGCTCCCATCGACGGTGGCGCCAACGTAGAGCTGACCTAGATCGAGCCGGTCCGGTGAGACGGAAAATAGCGATTCTTGTTCCTTTGCGGTCGCCGGGGAATCATTCGGATCGGAAGCTGTTTCCTTGGAACATCCGATGGATGCCATAACCAGAAAGGCCAGCCATAGGAAACGGAACGCTGGTAGATGATGAGATTGGATGAATCCCTTGCCCTGTGTGAATTTGATCATGTCACCCTTTACTGGGAAGGTTTGAAGATTCTGTGACACGAAACCTAAGATTCTTCGGGGCGAGAGCTCCGTCTTGTCTTCGCTGACAAATACGATAGAAAGGGGCGGATGACGGACCCCCAGGCATCAAGAACGCTTCAAGATAGTCAGCAGGTACGATCGCAGGGGACAGGAGTGGGCATGGACCGATGCGGCGGCTTCCCCAGCACGCACTGGACGGTCCTTCTCGATCATTCGTCTGATGCGGAAACCACGCAGCAGATTCTGGAGAAACTGTGCGCCCGCTACTGGTATCCTCTCTATGCCTATCTTCGCCGAAAGGGTTACTCCTCGCCGGACGCCCAGGATTTGACCCAAGGTTACCTCTACACGCTGTTGAGACGGGACGGCCTGTCTAATGTCGATCGGGAACGGGGCAAATTCCGGTCCTACTTGTTAGGCGGCCTGAACCACTACCTCAGTGACGTCCGCAAGCATAACCAAGCGGCGAAGCGTGGCGGCGGCTTAACTCCTCTCTCTATTGAGAAGGAACGGGCCGAAGCTCGCTTTGAGAATGAACCGGCCGATCATCTGACCCCGGAAAAACTCTATGATCGTGAATGGGCCCTGACGCTATTACAGGGTGTGGTGGATGATCTTCGCACCGAGTATGTGGCCAAAGACAAGGAATCGATCTTCGATGCGTTTCGCGACTACTTGACGGCAGAGACCGATCGCGGCGCTTATGCTAGGATCGCGAAAACGCTATCAGTGACTGAAGCCAACGCGCGGACGATGGCCAAGCGCATTCGCGAGCGTTATCGCGGCCTCTTGCGGGAGCGGATCGCTGAGACGGTCGACTCGGTAGATAGCGTCAACGACGAATTGCGGTATTTGCTAGCAGCCTTTTAATTCGGATCAATTAGGGCGTCGATGAGTGGCATCTGCCAGACTTGCGGGAAGGAAACCACCAGCGCCTTGGTCGCTGCTCAGTGCCCAAACTGTCTACTCGGCGCCGGGTTGATTGAGGACGACGTGACGGCCATCGATCCAGCGTCGGGAACGAACGCTCTCGGTCGTGTGGGCGACTACGAATTGCTTGAAGAAATCAATCGTGGGGGCATGGGCGTGGTCTACCGTGCGCAGCAAATCAGCCTGCACCGCGAAGTCGCGATTAAGATGATCCTCACAGGACGGCTTGCATCACCAGATGCGGTGGAACGCTTTCTCACCGAAGCTCGTGCGGTGGCGCGGCTCGATCATCCTAACATCATTTCTGTCTACGAAGTAAACGAATTGAAGGGCGATTACTTCTTCAGTATGCAGCTGATCAAAGGCGGCAGCCTAGCAGAGCGCTTGGATGCGATGGGGTTGCATGCCGCCGGATCTTCCAAAGCCAGTGCCGATCAATGTCAGCATGCCATCGCGAAATTGATCGCCAAGTTGGCGCACGCACTTAGCTATGCGCATGGACGAGGCGTGCTTCACCGCGACATCAAGCCGGGCAATGTGTTGATCGATGAACAAGGGGAACCAGTCCTAACAGACTTCGGTCTGGCCAAACTGACCGATCTCGAAGGGGACGACCTGACAAAATCCTTGGCCGTCCTGGGCAGTCCAGTCTACATGGCGCCCGAGCAGGCGCAGGGCGGTGCGAGAGACGTGACCATCGCCGCTGATGTGTATGGGCTAGGGGCCATCCTCTATGAGCTGCTTAGCGGCAAGCGGCTCTTTGAAGGCAAATCGACCATGGCGACGCTCCAGCAGGTCATCAACGACGAGCCGACACCGATCGTAGATCGGCAGCCTCGGGTGAATGCGGACTTGGCCACCATCTGTCACAAATGTTTGGAGAAGGAACCGCGCCGTCGCTATACCTCGGCGTTCGAACTTGAGGAAGACCTTGGGCGCTACTTGCGCGGTGAGCCCGTGATGGCACGGCCGGTTTCGCCACTCGGGCGCGCATCACGTTGGGCAGGCCGTAATCCCTGGCTGGCTGCGCTCTCTATCTCTATCGCAATGGTATCCCTGATAGGGGCCGCGGGGATCTTGTGGCAGTGGACCCGGGCAAAGCAGGCCAACCGCGACCTAACGCAATCGGTCGAGCGTTTAGAGTGGCGACAAGTAAACATTTTGTTGGAAGGAGATCAGTCGCAGCGTGCCGTGGCGCGCTTAGCGCAATGGATTCGCCGAGATCCCAACCATTGGCGTGCAGCGACCTATGCCATGTCCATCCTTGAACAGAATGTGTTTCCCTTACCCGTTGGGCTTCCGCTGCCTGATCCTGGGCAGGTTAGAAATGTGACCCCCCAACTCAGTGCTGACGGGAAATTCGTAGCGATCGCGCATGCTGAAGCGGGCGTGTCTCTCTTCGACACGCATAGTGGGATATCGCGGCTGATTTGCCCAGACACCTGGATCGATTCTCTAGCATTCCATCCAACGGAGCCCTTACTGATTGCGGGGACCCATCTCAGAATGTTCGCTTACGCCACGAGTGCGGACGCGCCCAGAATTTGGGAAGTGCCAGTCTCAGGGCGTCCGCACGAAATCCTCGTGAGCAGAAATGGCGCACGCTTAGTGGCTCGTTTGCCGCAGGCCATTCAGGTTTGGGAGTGCGGAGAAGGAAACGCCCCTCCCTCTGCGTTGGCAATGATTGAGTGCGCGTCTGAGATTCGTGGCCTGCGGGTGGATCAAACGGGCACACGACTCTTGACCTGGACCTCACAGTCTGACGAACCGCTTTCCCTTTGGACGCTCACAGAAGAGGGAAGCCTTCATGAGAGAAAATTCCCCGCTTCCCAGGTGAGGCTGGCAGACCTAAGCGCTGATGGTTCCCGGGTAGCCGCTTCCACGGGGTTACACCGATTCCGTGTTTGGCCGGCAGAAGACCCAAATTCTTGGATCGAGTCCAACGAGATCCGAGGCACCATCGATTCCCTGGCACTGAGTCCAGATGGCAGTGTGGTTTATGTCGCAGGTCGCCACGGTCTTGCGCATACCTGGGACACCACGACGGGAGCCTTGCTGCGGAGCGAACTCACCCATCAATACGAGATTCCCTCGATGGAGATTGGCGAGCAGAGCCAACGGATCCTAACAGCGTCCACCGACCACACGGCTCGGATCTGGGATCTCAAAACAGGCGTGCCCATCTGTGGGCGGATGATGCACCAAGATGACGTTCTTAAGGCCACCATGAATCGCGACGGCTCTCGCATCCTCACCCTGGCAGGTGAACGTGATCGGTCCGCACAGGTTTGGCGGATCCCAATCAAGCCTGCACCGAGGATCTATTCGCCTCCCGACGCGCGCGACATGTATGCCGTTGTGTTAAGCCCATCCCAGCAGTTGGTTGCCGTGGGGAGCGAGCGGGACGGGGGACACATCATCACGGTGACAAGGTTGGGTGGCGACGTGGTGTTCGGTCCAGAGTTTATCAACGACGGCGTCTATGGAGCGTTGTTTACGCCGGATGAATCTCAGTTCCTCGTCGTCACGGCGGCCGGTTCTATCTACAGCTGGGCGATGGACAACTGGGAACCGAGTTGGCCACCCATTCACTATAACGCCGTGACTATCAGCGCGATCATGAGTCCCGACGGCTCGTTCATCGCGACGGGATCTGCAGACGGCAAGCTGCGCATCTGGCGTCTACCCGACGGGAAGTTGTTGCGCACCCTAACACATGGCGGAGACATCATGGGACTCGATTTTTCTTTGCAAGGAGACCGCATTGCCTCGGCCTCACGGGATGGCACGGCCAAGGTCTGGAATGCCCTTTCCGGAGATGAGATCTGTCATTTCACCAAACATGACCGCCCGGTGCTCTGCGTTCACTTTGATCGCGAAGCGAAACGCGTGCTCAGCGCTTCTTACGATAGCACCGCCCGTGTGTGGGATGCGCAGACTGGCCGTGAATTGACCCCACCGTTGCGCCATCGCGGCGAACTAGCAAACGCACGTTTCAGTCCTGATGGTAAGATCGTGGCCAGCGGTTCGCGTGATGGCGTCATGCGCGTTTGGGACGCTGCCACCGGCACACCGTTAACCAATCCCATTCTGCATCGTGCGCCTGTGAGGACCATTCGCTTTAGTCCCAATGGCAAGCGCCTGTTGAGCGTGGATCACGACGGCGCGCGCGTTTGGGATGTGGCCACTTGGGAACCATTGACCGTTCACTTCGAGCATCCCATTGCCAGCGGATTGGGAGTCGATACCCCATGCATGCGCGAATCTTTCACCCCCGATGGAAATCAGATCTACATGGGTGTCTCCTCAGACCAGGCTCGATTCTGGAACATTCCTAACGCTCCTCCAGAGATTCCCTTATGGTTCCCGGAATTCCTCGAAGTCATCGCGGGCCTGCGCTTCGACAAGTTCGACCAAATTCAGCTCGTCTCCCCGCAAGAATCGTTGGCATTGCGTCAGGAGATAGAAACTAAATCAGGGCACGAGCCTTATCTCGTTTGGGCACAGAACTATCTGGCGCAGTGAGAAAGTTAGGCGCATTGTTCTAGACTTTCATGAGTCCAACGGGATCGCGACTGAACGGTCGAGAAGACCTGTGGATCGACGATGAGATGTTTCTCCAAACGTTTCATGGCACGGTGATGCGCGATCGCTTCCAAATCGAAAACGAAGACAGCGATGTCGAAATGGCCAACGTTCGGGTCGCGGTAAGTGCCCACCAGCTTGCCACCGGTCTTCTCGTAAAGACGCATCAGATAGTCATTAGATGCATTGGTCGTGGCTGTCGTGAAGCGTGCGCCGAAATCATAGCAGATTCGCGAACCCGCCATCGCGAGCAGGAGATAGTAAGGCGGAAGCTGTCCCCGCGCTTCTGGCTCTACATAGATGGTGCGTGTTCCCACAAACGACTCAAACGGCCCGAAATCCTTGAGTCTAATATTCTTGGGGTAAGGTGATTGCTCGAACGATTCGTAAACTTGCCTGTAGAACGTAAACTCCGCCATGCCGAGTGGCTGCTCTTCGTCAGGCCCATAGGCCAAGAGATACATACCGAACGGAGAAGGCTCGATAAGCTCAGGTTCAATGGACTGATCCACGGCTCTGAGTGTTTCCAATCTTGCGTGGCGCACATAGTCTACTGCTTGCTCGGGTAGTGTCAGTTTGATCTTCATGGGTCTGCCCTTATTTGGGAATTTCCTGAAGAACTGTGACAAAGAAATCTTCAGGTGTACGCACAAAACCCCTGCTGCCAAGTTGGACAGCAGGGGGCTTAAGGTCTTAATGATGAATTACCAGTTGATGCCGTTAGTCATGATTTTGATTGGTTGATGGTTTGGTGAAGGTTTCGTGAGCGTTTTTCAGTTCTTACCAGTTAATGCCGTTAGTCATGATTTCGTTTGGTTGATGGTTTGGTGAAGGTTTCGTGAGCGTTTTCAGTTCTTACCAGTTAATGCCGTTAGTCATGATTTCGATTGGTTGATAGTTTGGTGAAGGTTCGTGAGCGTTTTTCAGTTCTTACCAGTTGATGCCGTTAGTCATGATTTCGATTGGTTGAGGTGGATTGAATGGTTGCTATCCGTAATTGGGAAAAGCAGGTGAAGCTGTGACCGTTTTTCTGAAAAAAGTTTGGGTTCACCGGGATTCGAAGGTGAAATTAGATCCAAGTCCGGGCTCGATGCGCGAGGTAGGCCTCCCCGAACGCCTCTTCCAAGACAGCTTCTTCCCGTTTCAGACGCATGCCTTGCACTAGCATGCAATAGGGCAACCAGAGCGCCAAGAGCCACCAGTGCTGCAGGGCAATGAAGACGCCGAGGAAAGATAGCATGCCGAAGAGGTAGATGGGATGTCGAAACCAACGATAGAGACCAGTGGTCACCAGTTGCCGCGCCTGGGCCGTGATGGAGAAGGATCGGCCTAACTGAAAACGAGCCAAGAGGGCGAGCGGGAAGCTGACCGCTGCGAGTCCCAGACCTGCATACCATGGCCACGTTTGCGGCGCGTAGATGGCGACGAGAATAAAAATGACCAGAAAGGAGAGATGATCGGACCAGCGAAGGAGAAGTTTCATAGTTGGTGGGAGCCTGAGTTCAATGGCTCCACTTACTCTGAGACTTTCGTAGCAATCTGTGACGGACAATCTGCGATTTTCTGACCGCCACCAGCACCGCGGCTAGTGAAAGTGTGGGACTAAAAGTCGTGGGCACTTTTCGTAGCGGGACTCGTGAGAGTTCCGGGCGTTGGACTCTGCTACCGCGAAGGAACTCTCACGAATTCCTCTACTTTTAATCACCCAGTGAAAAGCGGCGCGTCACAAAGATCTCCGGGTTTCCCAGTAAGGGGAGAGAACACCCAGCCGCCGACGAAATGGCTATTTGTTAGTCACCATAATTCAAACTAACTCTACTACTCAGTATGCCCGTCTATCACTACACCGCAATGAACCGGACCAGCGCTCTCGAGAATGGTATTCTAGAGGCCGATACAAGGTCAGAAGCCCTTCGTTATATCGTCAATATGGGATTGCAGCCGGTGAAACTGGAATCCAGCGATCGGTCGCCGCAAACTAGCCAACCCGCCAAACAGAAGCCCACGCGTCAGCACGCGAGGCCTGCCATGTCCAGGGCCAAACTCAATGGAGCGCGGATAGTCGGGACAACCTTCAAAGTTGTCTTGAGGCAGTCATGGCGCTTTTTCGCAGCGGCTTTTGTTCTCTTGTTCGTTCCGCGTTTCCTGATGGGTTACACGTCTCTCAGTTATTCCACAACGGGAGAGATCGTGGATATGATTCTGGTGATGCTATTCAACGCCGTCTTAGTCACGATGACGATTAATGATCTTCGTGGGGAAAGAGTGAGGCTTGGCGGCTGCCTCCTCCACGCATTGAAAAAGTGCGTTCCACTCCTGCTTGCCACGTTGATCGCTGCTCTGGCCATAGCGGTTGGGACCCTCTTGTTCATTATCCCTGGAATCATCGTTGCTTGCGCCTTGTTCGTGACCATTCCCGTGCTCATGGACAAAGATGAGGACGCTGACACCTTGTTTGCGCTAACGCAAAGCTATCAACTAACGAAAGGGGCGCGTTGGGCTATCTTTGGCCTGCACCTGGTGCTTCCCCTCCTCCTCCTGATGATGTGGGCTGTGATTGGGTATCTGAGCTATCACTTTCCCGCCTCGATGTTCTTGCTAGTCGCGACAGGGATTCTTACCTTCGCCGTGCTGAGCGTTGCCTACAGCGTCATGAGCGCCGTGACCTATGTGGATCTCAGAGATTGAGAATGACGACAGCCTGTTGGCTACCTGACGCAAGTAGCGGAAGTGGTGACACTTCCGAGGCTCTGACTTCCTTCAGAGAGAAGTGTCACCACTTCTTCTACGTGCGGCTGACTTCCTTCAGGGAGAAGTGTCACCACTTCTTCTACGTACGTCAGGTAGTTCCAGAAAAAAGGCAGATTTCGTGTCACAGGCTGCTGAGAAATTCCCCGGAAGGGGTGTCACCTCCCTCATCCGCAGAAACTTCATTTCTTAACACCACAACCTAGAACACCCCATGAACTACGATCACTGTTCAATCCATCGATTACCGCCTGTCGCAGAGGCGCAACCATCGCCCTCACCTTTCTACTCCTCCTCCAAGCCTCACCCGGAGCCTTGGTCTTTGACGCCTTGGAAGTCGGTGATGATGTGATCATCTCGACTCGGGACTCCGTCTGCAGCAGTACCAGAACCGGCCAGTAGCTTAGCCTTAGGCTTCGTATTATTCAGCTATCTCTTTCGCCGGAAGCGCTAGTCGTCTGAATACCAAGTGAGTGCCGAAAACTGGCCCTCATGATGACAGAATTGACACATGCTATTGGACGGAAGGTTTGCTGGAGTTCGTTCCCTCGACATCACGAACGATCCCTGCCGGGTGTGACTTAAAGTGGTGGTCAATGGAGGTAGAGGAATTCGTGAGAATTCCTTCGCGGCAGCGGAGTCCAACGCCCGGAACTCTCACGAGTCCCGCTACGAAAAGTGCCCACCACTTTTTAGTCGCACCATACCCGCCTCGCAGTCAGTAGTATCCCATGTCATTCTGTTAATTCTGTTTCACAATAAAGCTCTCACTGAGAGAAACGATGAGTCTCTATGATTCATCCGAGACCACATAAACCCGTCTTGAATGAAATGCCCTGAGTGCAAAGTGTCGCTTTTTCACTCCCACCATGGGAGTTTGGAAATTGACGTCTGCAAGAGCTGCGACGGCATCTGGTTTGATCGTGGAGAACTCGAGTCCTACTCGATGAATGCGAACGATGCACGGGTTCCAACCGAAGCGGGAGCGCACTTATTCTCTCCAGAATCTGAGGTCTTTCGTATATGCCTTAAGTGTCTTTCGGGCACCCTAGCAATGGGCGCCATTGGGCAGCTGGATGCGGGGCGCTGCCGCCAATGCCAAGGAGTGTGGCTAAATCCAACCCCTGCTGACTCAGATCAGAAGGCTGGGGAAGTTCGCGAATCGCTTGGGGAAGCCATCGACATGTTCTTCACCCTATTTTTTACGATCGCGAAATAAGACGTTTGAATTTCAATTTCATCGGGCCGCCCCTTCGTGCCTTGGTGACTTCGTGTGGACTTCTAGATTCTTAAAACGAAGAAGGCGAGGTCCTAGGGGACAGTGAATCTTTAGATCGATTCCAAATTGGTTGTCACAGCTATCCCGAAACTTCCCAGGAAAGGGTGATAGAACTCATCACGGAGATGAGTTTGTTGATCAGAACTAACGCTAATTAAATCATATGCATATAGAACTGTCTCACGGCGTTCGCCGGGCCTTACTCTTCGGCTCTGCTCTCGCACTTCTAAATATCGTCTCAACTCATGCGGCGACCTTTCATTCCATTGACTCGATCACGTCCTCGACAGCGGCGACTGATCTGTATCCCGTCGCCAATCTGATCCAGGGACCCGGTGTGGGTTTTGATGCGGCTGACCCTCACCAAGCGATCACTGTGCCCGCAAACATCCAGAGTTGGGTAACAAATGCCCCTGGCGGGTTTCCCTCGGATTACTTCGACTTTGGGCCCACTCCGGTGCTGACGCTTGATCTTGGATCGGATACGTCCCTCAGCGAGATCAGTTTGTGGGGTTACGATGATAACTTTAATCTGGCGAATTCCAATTCGGCCAGTGAGATCAGTCTTCGCTTCGCCACTGAAACTGACGGCATTGGCGGCTTTGGAACCACCATCGGCTATAGCCCCACCTTCTTCCTCGCCCACAATAACGTGGATCGCCAGAGCTTCGGATTCGGACAAGACGTGAGTGCGCGCTTCGTTGAAGTAACCGTTTCTGACAATCATTTCGGTTCTCCGATCATAGGCGGAGATCGCGTTGGCCTGGGTGAGATTGCCTTCGCCGTTGGGGCACCCTCCGCCGTGCCTGAACCTTCCTTTGGTTTTTCAATGATTGGGTTAGGATTGTTAGCAGGCCTATCCAGAAGACGTCGTCGTCGCGGCAACTAGCTAAACACACGTGGCTAACGAGCGTCCCGTTGTCGCAGGGGCGCTCGTTTTTTCGGAGAGCCAGCTCGGCTCGCCCATGGTAAAGAGCATCTGATTGACCTGAAAAACTTCTCTATCGGCTGTCACAGACGCTGAGGAATCTCCCAGTATAGGGTTCGAACGCCTCCTCTCATGCCGGAAGATTCCTCACCCAAAGACAACGACGCTATCTTTGCCCACGCTCTTGCTTTGCCCGAGGAGGAACGCGACGCCTACCTCGAAGAAGCCTGCGGCGAAGATACCGGACTTCGCGATCGCATGGCCAAGCTCCTCCTTGCCTACGGTGATTCCTACAGCACCTCAAACACCGTCGCGGAGAGCGAGGATCGTCGCGGCACCGTGACTGAGAAACCCGGAGCCACCGTCGGCCGCTACAAACTTCTCCAACAAATCGGTGAGGGCGGCTTTGGCGTGGTCTTCATGGCGGAGCAAGAAAAACCCGTGCGGCGTAAAGTAGCCCTCAAGATCGTCAAGCCGGGCATGGATACGAAGGAGGTCATTGCCCGCTTCGAAGCGGAGCGCCAGGCCCTGGCTCTCATGGATCATCCTAACATCGCACGTGTCTTGGATGCCAGTGAGACCGAGACGGGGCGGCCCTTCTTCGTCATGGAATTGGTCAAGGGTGTACCCCTGACAGAGTTCTGTGATCACAACAAACTTTCCACCCGGGAACGCCTTGAATTGTTTGTCACGGTATGTCGCGCGGTGCAGCACGCGCACCAGAAAGGGGTGATTCATCGCGATCTCAAGCCGCGCAATGTCATGGTCACCTTGCATGACAACAAGCCCGTGCCCAAGATCATCGACTTTGGCGTGGCCAAAGCCATTGGGCATCAGCTGACCGAACTGACGATGTTCACCTCCTACGGGCAAATGATCGGCACGCCTGCCTACATGAGTCCGGAACAGGCACAAATGAGTGGTTTGGACATCGATACCCGCAGTGATATCTATTCGTTAGGCGTCATTCTTTATGAGCTCATGACGGGCACCACGCCGCTGGATGCGCAGCGGGTGAAGAGCAGCGCTTACGCGGAACTTCAGCGCATGATCGCGGAAGAAGAACCGCCTAAACCCTCCACCCGCCTGACAACGTTAGGCGAACAACAAGCGACCATCGCCAAATCTCGGGGCACCGATACCAGACGATTGCAGCAATTCATTCGGGGTGATCTCGACTGGATCGTTCTCAAAGCGTTAGAGAAAGAACGCAATCGAAGATATTCGACGGCGGACAATTTCGCCGAGGATGTGGAGCGCTTTCTCAATGATGATGAAGTCCATGCTCGACCACCATCCACGGCGTATCGGTTAGGCAAACTAGCCAAGAAACACAAGGGTGCTTTGTTAGGAGTGTGTTCGGTCGCAGCGGCCTTGATCATCGGCACGCTCGTCAGTGTATGGCAAGCCTTCGAGGCGCACGACGCACGGAAGAAAGAGAGCGCCCAACGCCAACGAGCCGAACAGTCTCTCGAGCAAGCTGAATTGGCCCGGGCCACCACACAGCGAGCGCTTACTGAAACAGAGACCGCTCGCAAGGATGCGGAAACGGCCCGCGCGGCCGAGAGTGCTGAGCGCCGCAAGGCCGAAGATGCGCTTCAAGTGGCTAACCAAGCCCGCGTCCAAGCTGATGAGGCTCGAAACAGAGCGGAAGCCGAAGGGCAGCGCGCCAATGCAGCAACCGAACTCAAGCGCCGCCAGCTCTATGCCTCCCACATGCAACTCGCCGATCAACTTTGGAACAGTCCGTTCGGGAGCCAGCGCGATGTGGATCAACTGTTAGCGCGTTGGATCCCTATCAATGACACCGAAGAGGATCTACGGGAATTCTCCTGGCGTTATCAATGGAGCCGTTTGCATGAAAGTGCGGCTGACATGCAGCTGGACGTGAATCACATCTCGATCTCGCCACGGGGAAATCTCATCACGGCGAGCGCGACGGGCATCCATGAGCGCGTCCCTAACGGTGTCCCCGCCGAACTCTGGCCTGGGGATGCCAGCAATGCGATCTTATCTCCCGATGGCAAACGTGCCGCCATGATTGGCCCATCCGGGGTGGAGTTGATCAATCTCGAATCCGAGTCCCGTCTTAGCCGATTTCCCGGTAAGCGTTGTCGCTTCTCTGCTGACGGCGCCTACCTGATCGCATGGGACAAACAGCAGGCTTCTGTTAGAGGTTCCGCCACAGGCACCCAGACATCCGCGCTTGATCTCCATGGCAAAGCCATTCGGAAGCATGCCAACGATAGCAATCTCTACCTCTCACCCGACGGCCAATCGGTGATTTTGAGAGGGTATCCTCTTTATCCAAGAATGACGGCGTTTCTGGGCGATGTGTCAGAGCCCTATAGCTGGTGGCATCGCAATTCTGTCAACAGTGGTGGCTGGTCACGAGACGGCAAACTCATGGCCAGTGGCGACATGAGCGGCAATGTCTATTTGCAACCGGCCAAGAATCCGGTCTGGAGTGACCGGCTCATCTTCGCTTCCCACGGCAAGGGTTTGCGCGTCATTGAGTTCTCCGCGGATTCCAATCAGATGGCGACCGGCGGTAGTGATGGTACGATCGATCTGTGGGACATCCGAAGCGTCCAGTCCTGGCAGCCGCCAACGCTGCAACAATCGATCAAAGCGCACTTGGCGCAGATTCTATACCTCACGTTTTCCCACGATGGTTCCAAGCTGGCGTCACTCGACGAGGAGGGCGTGGCCAAGCTTTGGGATCTCTCCAAGACCCACGACTCGGAAAAGTACGACCTCGAAGCGTTGGTAGACAATGCCTATGGCGGAAGATTCGAGGTGGACGTGGAATATCGTGAGGATGGTTCGTGGGATATTCGCGAACTCAAGTCCATTGGGATGGGTGGGGAACGTACTGGCTTCAAAGTGGGAGATCGTTGGTTAGGCTTTGAAGAGGTGGAAACCGGCGAACAGATCGATTTCCTCGGCATGCCCGAGATGGAAGCCTATGAACGCATGCTGGGTCGACCGGGAAGTGCCGCCCTGGTGCATCTCGAAGACCCACAAGGGAATCGCCGGGTAGTCTCCGTAAACCGAGCGAAGATCCATTCCCGAGCTGCTCGGGTGGCCTTCTCGCCAGATGGACGTTCGCTGGCGATTGCTGACATGATGATCGGTGCGCTGCACTGGTCGCCCAACGGCCCCATTCCTTCCCGTCGATTTCCTAACATCAGCACTTCGGTCGCCTTTGCGCCTGGAGGACATTTCCTCGCCATGAATTCACGATGGAGGGATGTGCAAGTGTGGGACCTTGAACAGGATATCCCCCATGCGCGATTGGATGCCTCCCGCGAGCTTGTTGGTCCGGGTGAGGGAAGCGGCGTTATTGCCTATTCGCCAGACGGCCGCTTCTTAGCGATCGGCACGGGCTATGCTTTCAATGGAGGGAAATCCAATGTGAAAGTGTGGGACACGACCACGTTGGAAGAGGTTGGGGGAGGACCTCTCATTCAGACCACTCACAAGGTCACCAGCGTGGCCTTCACCCAGGATAGCAAGTGGTTGGTGGCTTCTGTGCAGGACGGCGACCTGCGGATTTGGGATACGCAGACTTGGGCTGAGCCTCGCCAGATCACGGTGGGGCGCGTTGGGGTGATGGCCCTGTCCCCGACAACGGCAAACTACCCTCAAAAGATCGCCTTGGGTTCCGGCCTCGGATTATCGCTGTGGGATTTTGAGACGGGAACGCTCGACCGCGTGTTCACCCGCCGTCGTGCGATGGGCGTCACCTTCTCGCGGGACGGCCGCAATGTCGTTTCCGGCGGAAGCGATCACACCGTGAGGGTCTGGGACGTGGCGACCGGGATGCAACTGCGGTCCTTCCATGCGCACAAAGACCTGGTCTACGGTGCCGACTTCTCTCCGGACGGGAATACTCTGGCCTCCGTTGGCACTGGCGGATTCCTCAATCTGTGGAAAGCCGCTCCCTTCTCGGTCATTGACAAACATCCCCTAACGATCCGTTCCATCGTGGATCTGGCCTCGTTGCGCATCGCGCAGCAGAAGTATGCCGACGCGGAAGTGATCCTCAGAAGAGCCTATCAGAAGCAACACACCATCTTGCCTGGAGACCACCCCGACCTAGCCAAGACACGCAACATGATTCGAGAGACCTGGGATGGCCAAGGGAAGCTGCCAGTGTTCGTGAAGCATCCTGCCTCCGTGCGAGCCAACCTGGGCGAAGAAGCGGTTTTTCAAGTTGAAGTCGAAGGAACCGGCCCGTGGTCCTATCAATGGTGGCGCAACGGTCACCCTATCACTGAGGCCAACGCGCCAACCTTGCGCATCCCCCAAGTCACCAAGAGTGATCTTGGACTGATTCATGTGGAAGTGTCACCCGTGCCGGCAGACCCTCTTGTCGATAGTTCGCCTAGCACACCAGCCTACCTGATGGATGCCGCCGCCCATCCGGTGGAAGACGGAGCCCTCACCATGGAGATCTATCGAGATATCCCAGGACGAACTTTATTGGATCTCACGATGTCCGAGAAGTATCCGGAACGGCCCGATGCAACAGAAACGATTCCTTCCTGGGAAATCCCCGGCAATATTGGAGAGAACTATGGGCTGCGCCTAAGTGGGTATGTGTCGCCTCCCGTGACGGGAAGCTATCTATTCTACCTGTGTACAGACGACGACAGCCAACTCTATGTGTCCTCCGACGACTCGCCGGCCAATCAGGAACTGGTGGCTTATGTGGAAGGTGCTTATCGCCCCCGCGAGTGGGAGACGATCAAGCCTGAAAGCATCTCAAGGCCACTCCGTTTAACGGCAGGCACTCGCTACTGGGTCGAAATGGTGTACAAGCAGGGTAGCGGCCGAGAGAACCTCGCGGTGGCCTGGCGATTGCAAGGAATGTCGTCACCGAGGAACGGAGATCCTCCCATTCCCGGGGATTTCTTTGAACCAGCGTCCTGACTGACGCCTGAGCGGAACGCTCGGGTCGTGCAAGCGCTTGCACGAAAGCCTCGCTCAGGGCGGAGATCGAGCGTGTTCGGCGAATGTCGGTGAAGGAACGGACACTTGCCGCCCTAACGATGAAGTCGAAATTTGCGGACTTCAGTCCGAGAACTATCTCGCGTGAAGCTCCGGCGGCACCGCTAGAGACACCCAATCACACAGCGCTCCGAAAATTTTTTTCAGATTTCGTGTCACAGGCGTCTGAGAAATTCCCAGAACAAGGCACAGACTCTCAGACCTATACTTCTCTTACCTTGTGAATATTCAACCACATCCGATTCTCACGAAGAAACGTCCATTTGACATACTCTCGGCTGGTTTCGCCGCCTGCATTCTCGGGTTGGCGAATACGTCGGCTGCCTTGGTCACCTTTGATCTGTCGGTCCCCTTTCCACAAAGTGTCGATACAGACACAGCAGCACAGCCTATTGTCTTTACCGATGCTAGTACAGGTCTGCAGCTTTCGGTTACGGGTCACACTGTCGCTGGCAGCGGAGCGGATGCGCCTCTCACGATCACGGGCGGTCGCCGGCTCAATCAAACCGTCTCAGGTGTCGGCGTCAATGGTCCCGGAATTGAGGGTAATCAATTGGATGGCCTCGGGGAGGATGAAATGGTTCGGCTTCTATTCTCTAGTACCGTCACGATCCAATCGGTCATCTTTGGAGATGCCTCTGGAATAGGTGTCGGAACCGACCAATTCGATCTCGGTATTGGCCCTGATGCCGATGACAGCATGGTGGTCGACGTGGACGTCCCTTCCACTTTTGGAAGCGACGTACTAACGAACTTTCCTGCTGTTCCGGGTCTTCCACCATTAGATCATCAGGTCGATTTTCCAGCTATGGTAAGCTTCGACCCGCCTGGGCCGAACAATCATTTCTCCGGCGCACCTAGCGGTCGCAATATCCAGTTCTACACCACAGATTTCAACGACGACTACCGCATCAGGAGCATCACCGTCGACTTCCAAACAGGTCCCGCTGCCGTGCCAGAGCCCTCCTTCGCTTGGGCTGGGATAGGACTTGGTATGATCGCAGCCTTACGTAGGAAACGACGTCGAGGCAACTGATAGAGTAATATTGAGGACGCCCGTAACCTAACATATTAGCATCGAGGGGCACTCTCTAAAGGTGCCCCTCGATGCTTTGGTGATCTGATGCAATCTTGACAGCAATCATATTTGCAATCAAGATGTCACATGAGAACCACGGTCACCATCGACCCCGATACCGAACGTCTTTTAAAAGAGCAGACCCAACGCACGGGGAAATCCTTTAAACGGGTGCTCAATGAAGCCGTTCGAATTGCCTTTGGCCGAGACTCGGAGCCACTCAAGGTGGAGCCCCTCTTCAAAGAACCTTTTCCAGCAAGCTTGCAAGACGCCAATTTCAATCACCTCACTGAAGAGTGGGATGATGAAGAGACCCTCGCCGAATTGCATTCGTAGAACAAGGGTATGATTCTCCCTGATCTCAATGTACTTCTGTATGCCTACAATCCTCATGCGCCGCAACATGCGAAAGCGCTAGACTGGTGGCAGAAGGCCGTCGATGGTTCGGAACTGATTGGGTTGCCTCACGAAATACCGTTCGGCTTTGTGCGCATCGCGACCAATCCTCGCTTGGGGGCTGCCACCGTTTCCCTAAGTGACGCTAGAAACGTCGTCGAAAGTTGGCTGAATCTTGCTCATGCTAGGATACTGCTACCGGGGCCGGATCATTGGACCCAAGTGATGGATCTCATGGCGCAAACTCATTCTGCGGGCAAAGTGCTCTCGGACGCTATCCTAGCAACTTACGCCATTTCTAACAACGCAACGCTCTACTCAAATGACAGTGACTTTGCCCGCTTTCATGGATTGCAATGGGAGAATCCGATCTGAAGTCAGCCTTTAGGTGTGCCGATTCGAGTTCCTCTATACTTGGCGTCATCACATTTTTCCGGCTCGAAACTAACAGAGCAACCTTAGAACGGACGCCCTCGCCCGTTCTACCGGAAATACATGACGCCGCGTAGAATAGTTTACCCAACGATAGCGCTTCAAACACAATGGATTCGATCCGTCATGGAAACAAAGAACTCTGAACTCCACAGATCTAGCGCATTGGCATCACGTAGAAAGGGACGCACATCGGATTTGGCTTGGGCAAAGTCGATTGACTTGAAGCGGCTGGTTAAGCGTTCTTGCAATGCTGTTCGATCCAAAGTCTCACCTGGGTTCCAATGGCCTGTCTGCTCCATGCGAGACTGAAGATGGGCTAAGTGACAAGGCGTCTTCCGGCCCAAATACCAGAGGAAGTCGTAGAAATCGCGCCCCTTCACGCGTTGTTTCCAATTACGGCATAACAGAGCATGAAGTTTGCCAGCGAAGAGACAGGGCAGCGTGTAAAGTTTGACCTGAAACGGAATGGGAACCAGCAAAGTGTCAACGTTGAATTCAGCCCCAGGAGGCGGGTCGGTGTCGACTTCCAAGTTGATTCGCAACCGTTGAAGTTTGGGTAGGCGATTTCGAAGCATGTCAGGCGCGCCAATTTGCAAGAGATTGACACTTGTTTCTCCTTTGATGAATGCGGATTCGATGGCCGTCCGGTTGGATTTCACTTTCTGCTCCACGTCGAACCCAAAGGAAAGCAGCTCTGTCCGAACGGCGTCGAGGTGAGGCGTGAGATCGATGTTGTTTCTTGGTTCAAGGAGCGAGAAATCCATGTCCTCGGAGAAGCGCGGCAAGGCATAGAACACCCGTAATGCCGTACCACCGTAGAATGCCGCATGTTCATAGAACTTGGACCGCCAGAGTCCGAGAAGTGCGAGTTCTTGCACAATCTCGCGGAGCGCATTCTCGTAATCCGTTAGAGTTGATAGCACGTAACGCGACAGGAGTGTATCGAGAGGATGGCTCATGACGCCATGGCACGAGTAGACTGACGTTGAAACCATTTCGCAAAGGCGGTGACGGCGTTTCGCCGATAGCGCCTTGCGATGTCTTGAATGTCGTTAGCTTTAAGGGCGATCACTGCATCGAGCTCTAGCCGAAGATCATCCTCCAGAAGAGCAGGAATCTCACCCTGCGCGCGAATGCCAGGAATCAGTGCTAGTCGATCGCAGAGAGCCTTTTCTGGTGTTGCCAGGAAGTAGGTCCCTCCCGTGGTGTCCTCAAGTGTTATGCCACAGCTAAAGGCGCGAACATTGAGTGACTGATAGGTGTAGCGTCCGACCGGCGTATCAAACGTCCGAGAGCGCTTAGTGGTCATGCAGGTGATCTCGGCGACTCGCTCAGGAATCATCCGGTGATGAGCAAGCGCGGTCTCCAGGCTCACGTAGGAGGGACCATAGACAAGGGCAGCAAGAACCAAGGGATCCACTGAAGAATGACCGATGCCTCTTGATGATGGCACATAAAGACCATTCTTGACCCGAATGAACTCTCCGGACTTGCATAACTGACCAAGCTTATTTCGAGGATAGCGATAGTCGGCCAAACGATCCATGGCGAGTTGGTAGTCGAAAGGAGTATCCCTCGGAAGATTGTTTGAAATGGCCATTATGTTGACGTTGAATCAACATAGTGACGGTTTCAATCAAAATCTCGCAGGCGTCAGGTCCACGCCTTTCCCGGCAATAGGTGATATCGGCTGTCACAGAAGCTGAGAATCGTCCCAGTATAGGGATCGAGTTTCATCCTCATGCCAGCCGATTCCAAAGACAACGACGCCATCTTCGCCAAGGCTCTCGGCTTGCCCGAGGATGAACGCGACGCCTATCTCGAAGAGGCCTGTGGCGAAGACACGGGACTGCGTGATCGCATGGCCAAGCTTCTGCTCGCCTAGGAGAAAGGTCGCTCTGAAGATCGTCAAACCGGGTATGGACACCAAGGAAGTCATTGCCTGCTTTGAAGCGATGAAGCCTCTGACGAGCACACCATGTGCCTGTGAATGTTGCCGTCATCGACGACATGGTTGCTCAACGCTGACGAACTACCTTCGCGAGTCGCTGGCCTACCTGCCAGCTGGTGGCCCGATGCATGTGAACCTAACGCTCAGTCTGCAGATCGGTGAAGAGTTGCGGAAAGTAAGAATCGACCACCCTGTTTGGAAAGGCGATTCGTAAGGCCCCCTTGGGGCTCGGGCTTTGGATGAGTTCTTCGCTTAGCGCTCGACGCACCACATCCCGGGCGGAGGTGCTCTTCAATCCCAGGATCGCAGGCACGGCGCCTCTAGCGATCTCACCCTCAAGGCAGAGGGCCTTCAACAACCTTCTCAAATGGCTGCGCAGGTTTTTCTCAAGGTCAATGCGAGTGAGCTGTATGTAAGACTCGATGCGATCGATCAAGTGAAACGGTGAAATGAGGCCAATCATGAATTCAATCTGATCCACAATCTGCTGGAGGAAGAAGCGGCAGAACTCCGCCAGCGCCTTGTCGCTGAGATTGCCACGACCATCAAGATCGCCCGCACGCGTTCGGTCGGCGCTCTGTAAGCACGCGTAATAGTCGGATTTCCTCCGAGCCAACCCTCGCGAGAGCGTCCAAAGCCCTTCATCATCAAGCCCGGCTGCAATCATCGCGGCCTGTGAATGCAGTCGCGCCACCCTACCATTGCCATCGCCGAACGGATGTATCCATGCGAGTCGATGGTGCGCTGCCGCAAGCGCGATTAGTCGATCCGTGGCAGCGATGCTATCACTGCCATAGAAAGCATGAAACCGGCGCATGAATCCATTCAAAGACTCAAAGGCTGGAGGAACATGCCGTCCAACGCTGACGTTGTACTGGCGCATCTCTCCTGGATCAAGTGGGTAGCGCTTTCCTTCTTTCGATGTCGCCACCCATTCGGCCTTTGGAAGATGTGAGTAAAATTCACCATGAATCCAGCAGACGAATTCGCTGGAGAACACATCTGTGCAAGGTTCCTTGCGGAGTCTATCTCTAAGAGCTTGCTCCGCTTTGATGTGCGCCACACTCAGTTCTTGGTTGCGACGATCGGTCGCGTCTTCTGCGAAGCTCTGTCTCATCGCTCGCTCGATGTCTCTGGGCAAGGTCTTGTGACCCTCGATCAGATTCGAATAGTAGCTATTCATTGCGCACACGAGTCGGGCGATCTCAGACCGCACCTGGCTGGATGGTAGCGCTTTCTTCAATTCTCCCGACTTCATCAGAATCTGAACCGTAAGCTTAGAAAGAGCTCCCATAGCCGTCGACGGCATGAGAGGCTCCATGCTTGATACGTTTCTATAGATGGCATCTGCTCCCATTGCCGTTGATTTTATCGTTGGTTATTTGATCGTGCAATCACTTATAAATAAAGGGTTTAGACTTTGTTTGCGCAGGATAGAGCATCAGAAACCGTTGATCCTGGCGTCGCTAGTGATTAATACCTCCGGCGACTCAAGGCTCCTGTTTCCCAGTGTGAAACAGTTCCCTATTGGCTGTCACTGCAGGCGAAGAAATTCCCAGTATAGAGATTGAGTCTCATGTCTTCCGATCCGCCTGGCAACGATGCCATCTTCGCGCATGCCCTCGCTCTGCCCGAGGAGGAGCGTGATGCCTACCTGCAGGAAGCCTGCGAGGACACGGGGCTGCGTGATCGCATGGCCAAGCTCTTGCTCGCCTACGGCGATTCCGTTACTACAGCACACACCTTAGCGGAAGATTCTCGTGGCACCGTCACCGAGCAACCCGGTGCCACCATTGGCCGCTACAAGCTCCTGCAACAGATCGGTGAAGGCGGCTTCGGCGTCGTCTTCATGGCCGAGCAGGAGAAGCCTGTTAGGAGAAAGGTCGCTCTGAAGATCGTCAAGCCTGGCATGGACACCAAGGAGGTCATCGCTCGATTCGAAGCGGAGCGCCAGGCCCTGGCTCTGATGGATCATCCTAACATCGCTCGTGTACTTGATGCCGGCGAAACCGAAACGGGCCGGCCCTTCTTTGTCATGGAACTGGTCAAGGGCGTTCCCCTGACAGAATTCTGTGACCATAACAAACTCCCCATTCGTGACCGATTGGAGCTATTCATCACCGTCTGCCGCGCCGTGCAGCACGCGCACCAGAAAGGCGTCATCCACCGCGATCTCAAGCCACGCAACGTCATGGTCACCTTGCATGACAACAAGCCGGTGCCCAAGATCATCGACTTCGGGGTGACCAAGGCTATCGGTCATCAACTGACCGAGCGAACGATGTTCACCTCTTACGGTCAAATGATCGGCACACCTGCCTACATGAGCCCGGAGCAGGCGCAGATGAGCGGCCTGGATATCGACACGCGTAGCGATATTTATTCGTTAGGCGTCATTCTCTATGAGTTGATGACCGGCACGACGCCGCTGGATGCACAGCGTGTGAAGAGTAGCGCTTATGCCGAACTGCAGCGTATGATCGCGGAGGAAGAACCGCTCAAGCCCTCGACGCGCCTCACGACTCTAGGCGAACAACAAGCGACCATTGCCAAGTCGCGCGGGACAGACACCAAGCGCCTGCGTCAGTTCGTCCAAGGCGATCTCGACTGGATTGTTCTCAAAGCGTTGGAGAAAGAGCGCAACCGGCGTTATGCGACTGCCGATAATTTCGCCGACGACGTGGAGCGCTTTCTCAACGACGATGAAGTGCACGCGCGTCCACCGTCGACCGCCTACCGGCTCAGCAAACTGGCCAAGAAGCACAAGGCTGCTTTGTTAGGCGTCAGCGCCGTCGCTACGGCGCTGATCTTGGGTACGGTGGTGAGTGTTTGGTATGCGATCAAGGCTGGGAATTCATCAAGAGAAGCGTTGGGTGCTCAGCAAGCTGAGGCCCAGCAACGACAGGCCGCTGAGAGAGCTCTTGAGAAAGCCGAGATTGAAGAACGGCGTGCCAACGAGGAGACGGAACTCAAGCAACGTCAATTGTATGCCTCACACATGCAACTCGCGGACCACCTTTGGAACAGTCCGTTTGCGAGTCAGAGCGATATTGATCAACTGTTAGCGCGCTGGATTCCGATCGACGACGCCGAGGAAGATCTAAGGGAGTTCTCCTGGCGGTATCAATGGAGCCGCTTGCACGAAAGCGCCGTCGACACCTTGCTGGACGTTGATTACATCTCGATTTCACCGCGAGGGAACCTCATCACAGCCAACGCGACAGGCATCCACGAACGCGTGCCTAACAGTGCCCCGATTCCACTCTGGACCCACGATGCGAGCAAGGCGATCTTATCTCCTGATGGTACGCGCGCCGCCGTCGCCGGTCCATCCGGGGTGGAGTTGATCGATCTCGAATCCCAGGGCAGTCTCGGCCGATTTCCAGGAAAGCGGGCTCGATTCTCCACTGATGGCGGCTACCTCATCGTTTGGGATGCCGATCAAATTTCTGTTAGGAATTCAAATACGGGCGAACAGACATCCACGCTCGACCTTCACGGTGAAGCCATCCGCAAGCAGGCGAGCGGCGATCTTTACTTTTCTCCTGACGGCGAATCCGTGATTTTGAAGAAGCATCCGCACTATCGTAAAGCAACGGCTTTTCTAAGTGGTGTGTCAGAGCCTTACGTCTGGTCGCATCGGAACTCCGTGCATGGTGGCGGTTGGTCACCCGATGGCAGGCTCATGGCGAGCAGCGATATGAGCGGCAATATCTCTTTGCAGTCAGCGAAGAACCCTGATTGGAATGACCGCCTCAGCTTTGCTTCCCATGGCAAGTCTATCATGGTCGTCGAATTCTCGGCTGATTCTCAACGGATCGCTGCGGGTGGGTATGATGGGACCATTGATCTATGGGATATCCGTAGCGTCCGGTCATGGGAGCAGCCCACGCATCTGCGAACCCTCAAAGCGCATGTGGCGCCGGTTCAATTCCTAACTTTTTCCCATGATGGCACCAAGTTGGCTTCGCTTGATGAGACTGGTGTTGCCAAGCTCTGGGATTTGAACAAGGAAGAGAATCATGATTCGGAGTCCTACCACGTCGAACACTTGGTAGAGAACGCCTACGGTGGAAGATTCGATATCGAGCACGAATGTCGCGAGGATGGGTCGTGGGACATTGTGGGGCTTCGGTCAATCGGTGCTGCTGAAGAACACATCGGCTTCAAGACTGGTGATCGTTGGTTAGGCTTTGAGGATCTTGAGACAGGCCAAGTGACTGACTTCTTGGGCATGGCCAAATATGAGGCGTTAGAACGAATGCTCGGCCCGATTGGAAGCCCGGCTCGTGTGCATCTCGAAGATGCGCAAGGCAACCGTCGTACGGCATCAGTAAAGCGTGTCAAAGTTCCGTCTAAAGCTGCCCGGGTCACCTTCTCGCCCGATGGGCGCTCACTTGCCATTGCTGACGCGACGATCGGTGCGCTGCATTGGTCGCCTAACGGCCCATTCCGTTCGCAACGATTTCCTAACCCAAGTACTTCCGTTGCTTTCGCTCCAGGGGGAAACTTTCTCGCCATGAACTCAAGATGGCATGACGTGGAGGTGTGGGATCTCCAACGTGATGAGTCGTATGTCCGGCTGGATGCTTCGCGTGGTATGGAGGGGGCTACAGAGGGGAACGGCTTTCTCACCTATTCACCAGACGGCCGTTTCCTGGCGATTGCCACAGCCGACGCCCACGCGTCACCGGAGAGGTCCAACGTGAAAGTCTGGTACACTTCCACGTGGGAAGAGGTTGGCGGGGAGCCTCTTTTACAGAACTACGGTTGCGTCGCCAGCCTGGCATTCACCCACGATAGCAAGTGGTTGATTGCAGGAGACATCCACGGGGAAATCCGGATTTGGAACACAGACTCTTGGGAATTACAGCGTCAGTTCACGACCGGCACGATTCAGACCATGGCCCTTTCCCCAAATACCGGTTTCCCTCTCAAGATTGCTGTGGGTGGCCGCACAACGGGGGAGGACCACACATCGGCGGGAGGTCTAACACTGTGGGATTTTGAGCAGGGAGCGCTTGACCGTGTGCTAAGCCGTCGCCGGGCGACGAGCGTGACCTTTTCGCCTGATGGGCGCACGGTCGTTTCCGGTGGCAGCGATCACACCGTCAGACTTTGGGACGTCGTCACCGGCATGCCGTTGCGCACCTTCCACGCGCACACCGATGTGGTCAATGGCGTGGACTTTTCCCCTGACGGAAACACCTTGGCAACGGTTGGCCAAGGTGGAGTCTTCAATCTTTGGAAAGCGGCTCCCATTGAGGTCATTGACAGACATCCTCTAACGTTGCGTTCCCTGGTCAACCTTGCGTCCCTACGCATCGGGGAGAAACGCTATGCCGATGCGGAGACCATTCTCCGAAGAGTCTATCAGAAACAGCAAAGCGTCTTTCTTCCAGACCACCCTGACATCGCCCAGACCCGCACCCTGATCAAGCGGACCTTGGACGACCAAGGGAAGATGCCGAAGTTCGTGAAGCAACCTGCTTCGCAGAGAGTCACCATGGGAGATGAAGCGATCTTTCAAGTGGAGGTAGAAGGTGTTGGTCCTTGGTCCTATCAATGGTACTTCGGTGGGAAGGCTATCACTCATGCGACAGAGCCCTCTCTGCGAATCTCTCAAGTCGCTAACAGTGATCTTGGATTGTATCATTGTGAAGTGTCGCTCTCGCCGATGGATGCGATCGTCGGGTGCACCCACAGTCAGCCGGCCTACCTGGTCGATGATGTTGTTCACCCCATCGTTGGTGGCGGGCTGACCCGCGAGATCTTCCGCGACATCCCAGGGACCAGAGTTGCCGACTTCACCGCGTCGGAGCGTTTCCCGGATCACCCTGACGAAGTCACCACCATCAACTCTTGGGAAATTCCACGGAACACCGGCAAGTACTTTGGCGCGCGCATTCGAGGCTATGTGATTCCGCCAGTCACGGGTGAGTATGTGTTTTACCTGGCGTCAGATGATCAAAGCGAACTCTACCTCAGCACCAATGCATCTCCAGAAAACCGCAAGCTGATCGCCTTCGCCGATACGTGGGGAGAAGAACGGCACTGGGCAACTGGTAACCCGGAAACCACGTCAGCACCGATTCGTTTGGAAGCAGGGCAACGCTACTACGTTGAAACGCTTCATAAACAGGAAGTCGGCCCAGACCATCTCGGTGTGAACTGGCGTATGCCGGGCCAGAAAGCTCCTGAACATGGCGCTCCGCCCATTTCTGGCGAGTATCTCGACCCTTTGCCTTAATTGATGACATCCAATGTAGCGCTGGCTTTAGCCGGCGAATCTGGAGCGATCGATCAATCGCTGGCTAAATACAGCGCTACGGGTATCCACCAGGCCTGTGTAGCCGCAAGGAAACAGAAAGCAGATTCATTGTCACAGCGCTTGAGAAAGTTCCCAGTTATAGAGTGCCGGCTCCTCATCATGACGGAGCCGATTCATTAGAAATCACTCTCAACGCTCCATGAACTCTTCCTCTATCACTGTCCAACTTTGCTGCTTTCTGCTTTCCATTATGGTCACGCAAGGACAGGAGGGGCTCAACGAATCCGTTCCCATCGTAATCGATGGCCAATTCGATGATTGGGCTGAAGCCTCTCAAGTCACCGCAGATCCACCCGGAGATGTTACAGCGGACAAGCTGGATCTTGCCCAACTGGCGTTGACCAACGATGAACACCATCTCTACATTCGTATCGAAACGCATCAGCTCGTGGATCCGTCTGAGAACAATGGACTGACACTCCTCCTCGATGGCGGCGATGGACGTGTTTTGGAATGGAAGCTTGGAGAGCGGCGAGGCGTCTTTCGTATCAATGGCACCGTTGCCAACCACAGCGTTCGTTACGGAGATCTGGGATTCCACGGCCTGCCAACGCTCGATGCAATGGACTTTGAATTTGCCCTTCGTCGCGATGCCAAACCCGATGGAGTCAACGCCCTGTTTCCCAACGACAGCCTCACCATCCGGCTCGAAGACGCGTGGGGAGATCGCATCCCTGACGATGGGGCTGATGCGATCGTTTATCAGTTCACTCAAGGCGAATTTCCTAAGGAGGCACTCATCGACTTTGAGAGGGATGAGCTAAGCGATCTACGGGTGGTGACTTACAATATTCGCAACGGCAATTTGTTCAACGAAAGGCATCAGCCTGGATTTCGTCGACAGCTTGAAGCGGTGGGTCCTGACGTGATCTGTTTCCAGGAAATCAGAACTCAGAGTGCCGAAGAGACCAGAACCTTGATGGAAACATGGCTGCCGGGCACGGATGGCAAAGCGTGGTTCGCCGCCGGAGGATCCGATCCTGACAATGACACCATCACGGTGAGCCGATTTCCAATCTCCGGGCGCTGGGATCTCTATGGTTCTACCCTTGATAGAGGGAATCTGGCGGTGTTGTTAGACACGCGATCTCAGATAGGCACCCAGACCTTGGTCATTAATGCGAGCCTTCCGTGCTGCGGCCGTGATCTGCAACGCCAGCAGGAAGTGGACACCATCATGGCATTCATCCGGGACGCCAAAGAGCCCCAAGGCGTGCTCACCATGGAAGCCGATTCTCCGATCATCATCACAGGTGACATGAACTTTGTCGGCAGGGTCGATCAACTCACCACCATGCTTGCTGGCGATATCGTGGACAACAAGGCGCATGGGATCGACTCCGCTCCGGATTGGGATGGAACGAGTTTCACTAGCATCACGCCACGTCATTCGGATCAACGCGTGGGCTTCACTTGGAGCAACGACGAGGCGAACAACTTCTGGCCAGGCCACTTGGATTACCTGATTTATAGCGATAGTGCTCTCACCGTGCCGAACACGTTCGTGGTGCACACGCCATCCATGTCTGCGGATCGATTGAGCCGATACCATCTGGAACGTAATGACTCGCTTTCGTCCGATCACCTGATGTTTGTTGCCGACTTTCGCCCTATCAAGAAGACAACACGTCTCATCGTGGCCAAGACAGAAGACGGTGCCGTTTCTCTCACTCCAGACTTAGGGAACTACGTTGTTGGCACCGAAGTCACCGCGACAGCGGAACCGGAGGAAGGCTTCGATTTCGTCAAATGGATGTACGGTGATGAAGAATTCACCAGCAATCCTGCTATCATTGTCCTCAAAGAGGGACAAACACTCACGCCCATCTTTGCTCCGGTGAGCGAAGCGCCAAGCATGGCGCATTCCATCGAATTCCGGCTATTGCAGGACGAGGAGCTTGAGTTGACCATTCGTGGATCGCAAGGGCCAGTGACGATCGAGTCCTCAATGAATCTTCGCACCTGGATCGAGCACGCGCTGGTGACTTTGCAAGGGGCTGAAACGAAGTTGCGAGTACCCATTGAGAATGGTGCCAAGTATTATCGTGTCGTGCCTAAAGAGCCCGAGCCCAATCCGGAGCCAGGGCCGATTCTGAACTATGACGCCACGGTCTTGCTCGAAACGACCTCACAAACGTCGGCCAATGTTTCCATTGGTGATGTGAACGCTGATGGCCATCAAGATATCGTGCTGGCCAAGGGGCGTCATTGGCCGCTGATGAACCGCGTCTTGATCGGTGATGGCAAGGGCGGCTTTCCTTCCGCCTCCAACCTAGGTGACGAAGCAGACCGTTCCTATTTCGGCAAGCTGCATGACATGGATGGCGATGGCGATCTCGACGTGGTGGTGAGCAACGACGAGCCCGATACGAACAAGGTGTATTTGAATGATGGCTCTGGATCATTCGAACTCAGCTCACTCTTCGGAGAAACTGCTTGGAAGACCAGGAACGCGAGCATTGCCGACATGGACGGAGACGGTCTGCCTGACATTATCGTCGCCAATCGCAGCTCGGATCCTCGATCCGGTGGCACGGGCGGTTCTAATTACATTTGCCTCAATCAGGGTGACGGAAATTTCGAAGGCGAGTGCATCGCGTTCTCACATTACTCAACGACGACCATCACCCCTGCCGATTTTAATGGCGATGGCCTCATGGATCTCGCCGTGCCTCATCGCGACGGCGGCCAGAGTCATGTCTTCGTCCAGAGAAAGAGCCTGTTCTCCGATCTCGGTTTCCGTAAAGTGCCCTTTGGACCTTCCAACGCTTCTGTCAGAGCATCGCAAGCAGCGGATTTTAATGGCGACGGACGCGTGGATGTCGTGACGATCGACACGAGCCGAAGAGAACTGCGCGTCTACTATCAAGAGGCCGATGGAACCTACACAACGGGCATCCGTCTCGGCGGCACTAGCAGCGTTCCTTACGCTCTGTTAGTCGACGACCTGAATGGCGATCAACGCCCCGACATCATCATCGGTCATAGGCAGGCCCGCGCGATTGTCTACTTCAACGATGGTGGTGACAGCAGCGAAGGCTTTGTTGCCGTTCCCTTTGGTGATGCTAGAGGCGCAGCGTATGGATTCTCCACCGGGGATCTAAACGAAGACGGCCTACTCGACATCGCCATGGCGCGTTCTGATGCACCCAATGTGCTCTATTTCGGAGCCAAACCCTAATCAACTCATTCTTTGCCATTCAGGAAGGCCTAACCTCATGCTTCCTGATGGGGTTCGACTGCCTTCCACACGTAAGGGGTTTCGTGTGGAAGGTCTCCATGTTCTCAGAGCCGAGACCACCAACAGAGACAAGCTCTATCATTGATGATACCTAGCACAGAGAGACAGAGACAACTTCCGAAAGCAAACCTCTGTGCCTCGGCGTCTCTGTGCGAGCATAACTGTTAGTTTGGGTTCGTTGGCCCAGTGTTCCCCGTTTTTGAATAAAGTTCAGAGGATCTGTCACAGCTTTCTCAAAAGATCCCAGTAAGGGGTGAACATGAAAACCAGCCCTCTCTGTGAGGCTGATCACACAACTAAAAACAGCACAGAAAGATCTTAACCAAATTGTTATTATGAAAAACGAAGTCAATTACGGGCAGATACCCCACGGGTTCCAGCTCCTCGCTATTGCCCTTATCACGGGGGTGCTGGTGGCACTTAGCCCTCGGGCCGTCGCGCATGTGGATGAGACTGATGAGTGCGACGTCTGTTACGATGAAGCCAACGAGCGGATTTTGGTGGCGCTCCCCGGGGAATCTTATCCCGGGTTGAGGAGGTCAGCGGTTACCGCAGGGGATGGGTACCAGACCCAATGGCTTCCTGAGTATTATTCGATCTTTGGAGTTGATGATGACTGGTACGTCGCGTGGATCAATTTGGCGCTTCACGAGAATGATGGGGATATTGCCTGCCACAGTCATTTCGATCCCCCACTTTCGGCCGAGAACCTTCCCGCGCCCTGCCGGTTCGACAGCGACGGCGATGGTGTGCTCGACCATGAGGACAATTGTCCCGACACTCACAATCCCGACCAGGCCGATAGCGATGGCGACGGCATGGGAGATGGATGTGACAGCGATGATGACAACGACGGCGTGGCCGACACCGACGATGCTTTTCCGTTAGACCCTGCCGAATCCACCGACACCGACGGCGATGGCATTGGCAACAACGCCGATCCCGATGATGACAATGATGGCGTCAATGACACCGACGATGCCTTTCCGTTAGACGCTAGCGAAACCACCGATACTGACGGCGATGGCATCGGTGACAATGCCGATACCGACGACGATGGCGACGGTCTCACCGATGAAGAAGAGCTTGAGTTAGGCACGGATCCACTCAACCCAGACACCGACGGTGATCTCGTCCTCGATAGTCTGGATCGTTGCCCCATCTCCGATCTCTTCCCAACGGTTTGGATCGCAGGCTGTGACAGTGGCGTGCTCAACGACTTGGAAGACGACCTGGTAGACGACGAAGGCTGCACCTTGGCAGACCTGATCCACCTAGCGGCTGTGCCCCATGCCGAGCGTGCGCGCAACCACGGCAAGTTTGTCTCCGCCATGGCCAAAGAACTGAACACGCTCAAGAAAGCAGGCAGCATCACAGGAGATGAAAAAGCTCTCTTGATGGATTGCATCGCCTCCATCGATCGCGAGGACCTGTTGCCTGATGATTAGTTCATCATGGTTTAGAATGGTTCACGTTCGGTAAAGTAATCCCGTTCCTCACGGAGCCGGGATCTTCTGTTTGGTTCACAGAAAAACTTCCCTATCTACTGTCACTGAAGCTGAGAATTGTCCCAGTATGAGGATTGAGCAACCCTATGCCTAACGAAACGGACAACGACGCGATCTTCGCACATGCCCTAGGCTTGCCCGAAGAGGAACGCGATGCCTATCTGGCGCAAGCCTGTGGTGAAGACACTGGGCTACGCGATCGCATGGCTAAGCTCTTGCTCGCCTATGGAGACTCCTTCAGCAGCGCGAATACCCTATCGGACTCGCAGGACCTTCGCGGCACCGTGATCGAGCAGCCCGGCACGGCCATCGGCCGCTACACGCTCCTCCAACAGATCGGTGAAGGTGGCTTTGGCGTGGTCTTCATGGCGGAGCAGGAGAAGCCTGTCCGACGCAAAGTCGCACTGAAGATCGTCAAGGCAGGGATGGATAGCGCCGAAATCATCAAACGCTTTGAGGCCGAGCGACAAGCATTGGCTATGATGGACCATCCTCACATTGCTCGTGTCTTTGACGCAGGAACCACTGAAAGCGGACGCCCTTATTTCGTCATGGAGATGGTTCAGGGCGAACCCATCACGAAATACTGTGATGATCGCCAGATGCGACCTCGTGAACGATTGAATCTGTTTATGGATGTGTGCCAGGGCCTGCAGCATGCCCATCAAAAAGGCATTATTCACCGCGACATCAAACCGTCAAATATACTTGTTAGCACGCACGATGGCAAGCCAGTGGCCAAGCTGATTGACTTCGGGATTGCCAAAGCGACAGATCGGCAGTCGGTCGACGCGACGCTGATGACACAGATGGGACAAATGGTAGGAACACCCGTTTACATGAGCCCGGAGCAAGCTGCGGGCTATTTGCAACACATTGATACGCGAACAGACGTGTACGCGTTAGGCATATTGCTTTACGAACTCCTGACTGGAACCACTCCAATCAGCGCCAAGGAGCTGAAAGCCGCAGGCTATGCGGAGATGCAGCGGAAAATTGTTGAGACGGATCCGCCCAAGCCAAGTACTCGATTAGCCAACAAAACCGATGAGATAGAGCAGATCGCGCGACAGCGAGGTCTGGAGCCTGCGGCGAAGCTCGGAAAGATGATCCGTGGTGATCTGGATTGGATTGTCGGCAAGGCATTAGAGAAAGAGCCAGATCGACGCTATGCTTCTGCCATTGAGTTCTCCGAAGATATCGAAAGGTATCTGAACTCAAAGCCCGTAGAAGCAACGCCTCCGTCGGCAGTCTACCGTCTGCGAAAGTTTGTGCGTCGCAATCGGTTCGCCGCGGCCCTGCTATTAGCAATCGTGATAGGCTCCGGGTTGAGCATCTGGCAGGGCATCAAAGCATCACAACAAGCAGAGCGGGCTTTACGCGCTGAAGCAAATGCTAGAGCTGAAACCGAACGAGCCAACGCCGAGAGGGTGGCGAGTCAAGCCGTGATCACCAATGCCCTCAATTCGGTGATGATGGAAAGAACTTACGATGAACTCATGGAGATTCTGGCGCTGGACGCCATTTCGTCCGGCTTGGTTGATTCAGGTTACTCAACCTTGAACGGCATCGTCACGACTAGAGACTATAAGTTATCAGAGGCCGGGAAGAAACGTCTCGTCGAGGAATTCTATAAACCAACTGAACGAGCGGCTCGAGCCGGGTGGCACGCTGTGTGGTTATGCAATGGCCTCCCTCCTTTTGAAGACAACGATGCCAATGATGCGGCTGGTCTCGAGAAGCTGAATTGGGCAGCACAGCAAGGGCACCAGATTTCTAAAGAGATGTGTTATCAATTAAAGATTGACTACACGGAACCGAAAACAGCAACGGCCCCTTAAGCCAATCTTGCCAATCGATTCTGGATCAACACTTTGGGAGATTTCACGATGCTGAGCAGGAGAAGTCCGTTCGGCACAAGGTAGCTATCTCTCCGGCGACTCAAGGCTCCCAGTGTGAAACAGTTCCCTATCAGCTGTCACTGTAGGCGAAAAACTTCCCAGTATAGAGATTGAGTTTCATCATCATGTTTTCCGATCTGCCTGACAACGATGCCATCTTCGCCCACGCACTCGCCTTGCCCGAGGAGGAGCGCGACGCCTACCTCGAAGGTGCCTGTGGCGAGGACACGGGTCTCCGCGATCGAATGGCCAAGCTGTTGCTTGCCTATGGCGATTCCGTTAACACAGCAGACACCTTGGCGGAAGGTGGCTTTGGCGTCGTCTTCATTGCTGAGCAGGAGAAGCCTGTTAGGAGAAAGGATGCGCTGAAGATCGTCAAGCCGGGCATCGACACCGAGGAAGTCATCGCTCGCTTCGAAGCCGATCGTCAAACCCTAGCCTTGATGGGCGGCCACTCTTTGTCATGGAGTTAGTCAAAGGCGTTGCCCTAACAAAATTCTGCAACCATAGCAAACTTCCAGTCACGAATGTCTGGAGTTGTTTATCACCGTGTGCCGCGCCGTACAGCACGCGCATCGGAAAGGCGTCATCCATTGCGATCTCAAACCGCGCAACGTCATGGCCGCCTTGCATGACAACACGCCCTGGCAAATGTCCGGATTCCCACCGCCAAAGAATGGAGACTCGCCCATCTCCGGTGAATTCCTGGACCCAGAGCACTAACTGATGAACAGGCAATCGCTGATGTTGCCTCCTCAAGTCGAACAAATCGAACATTGCCACAAACTTAGAAACCCCTTTTACTCGAAAGATGTCTCCTCCAAATGCAGGTTGTACAGGTGTGGGTTTGGATAATCACGGTTCCTCCTTTCCAAACACGCATTGGACCTTGCTCGTCCATCGGACCGATCTCTCTGCCACGGAATCCAATGAGAAGAGAGACCGGCGCTTTGAGTCACTCTGCACCAGCTATTGGTATCCCATTTACGCCTACCTGCGCAAACGAGGTTATTCGTCCAACGATGCGCAGGATCACACTCAAGGCTTCTTTGCCCATCTCCTCGCACAAGAACGAATGGCGAACCTTGACCCTGATCAAGGACGGTTCCGGTCTTACTTGTTAGGCGCACTGAACCACTATCTCAGCGATCAACGAAAGTACCGGAATGCTCTTAAACGCGGCGGAGGTCAGACGCCACTCTCCATCGATGAAGAAACTGCCGAGGGGCGATTCCAAAATCAATTGTCAGATGACCTTACTCCGGAGAAACTCTTTGATCGCGAATGGGCCACCAACATCCTGGATGAATCAAAGGCTCTCTTGGCCCAGGACTTTGCCGCGCAAGGTAAAGCACCTGTCTTCGCAGAGATTTGCGATTTTCTAACAAGCAGCCCATCAAAAGGAGACTACAGCCAGATCTCCGAAAACCTACGGATAAGTGAGGACAATGTGCGTGCCCAAGTGAGCCGCATGCGCAAACGCTACAAAGCCATCCTACGTCAGCAGATCCTCGCAACCGTGAGTTCGAAGGAAGAAATCGACCAGGAGATCCGATACCTCTTCAGCGCCATTGGGTAGTTATCTATTGCGATTCCCAGAGATTTGTTTTCATCCGAATGGGATTTAATCTACATCCACTAATGAACACTAATGGCTCATTGGGATGGGCCGGTTACGACCATTCTGTCCATCATCCGAAAACGAGTGGCAGCAGATTCAAAACCGTTTCTTATCAAGGCCCTATCAGTGTTTGTAAGTGGTTCCAAGAACTCGCTGAAGACTAAGGGTCGTTTGGTTCTCGCAAGGTCAGCATGCGGCACAAGTAAGCAAGTTCCTCGCGCACATCCTCGGGACTCACACAAGTATCCGCAATTTCCTCTCGCACATAATCTCCAAACCGGCGCCGGAGTTGGTAAACGGCGGAGCGGAGCCCTTCAGGACTCAAGTTCAGTTGCTTCGCCACCTCGTCTCCCCCCTCATACTTGCCGTCTCCTTCGAGACTCGGCCGGATCGCTTCATAGAGGTCACGTTTCTCCTTCCGTTCGTAGTAGGCCTCCAGCCGAGAGAAAACGCGTTTCAACAACGTGAACGCCCAATGCCGATCAAAACTTTCCCAGAGATCGGAAGTCGAATCCGCGACGGGTGGCTTCCCTTCCCAATCTTGTTCAAGGGAATCCGGGGAGTCTCCCCCTCCACGTTTCTGGGCGTAGTCCCGCCTTAGTTCACTATGGTTGAAATTACGCAAGGCCGCTTTGAAATAGGCGCGCAGCTTCCCTCGATCCGGCGAGACGGAATCCAGCGCGCGCCGTTCGATAATGGAAGCAATGAAAGACTGCGTCCTGTCCTCAGCATCATGTTGCGAGAGACCCATGCCACGCAGGAACGCATAGAGTGGATACCAGTAGGATTGGCACAGCTCATTCAGCGCACGTCTGGCGCGTGTTCCGGTACCTTCCTGGGCCTTGACCACCAAGGACCAGCGAGTTTCGGGGAACAGAGTCTGCATGGTTTCTTTCGTCTGATTGGAGTGCTACTCTTAATCTCTGTTAGGAGGGCGATCAATACGATTCTACCAACAACGAATGCCGTAAAAACGGGCACCCCGAAACGTTTGCGTTTCGTCGTTTTCTAACCGATTGAGCATGCGTAGCGCGGCGCCTAATAGAGAGGCAACTTCGGCCACATCATCGAAGCGCGCCGAAACAATACCATGACAAACTTGCGAGCGTTCGTGTGGCAATTTGAGTGCCAACAACGAGATCACACAGAGACACATTGCGTTGGGATGAGTACAACAATGATCTCCGCGCTCGGCGCAATCTTGCTCGTCGTTGCGTCAACGTTAGAAGATGTGGTGCGTTCGAGACCGTGACGCAATGCTAGAATCCGCGCTGGAGCGGGTAGCGCCTCCTCGAATCGAGGAACGGCAGCCCCTCGCAGACGTAACGTTTTTAAGTGGATCGTATGGATCCGTCCAGCACTAGGCTTTGCGGCGGCGGAAGGCCAACATACCGCCCAGCAACAATAGGCCAGCACTGGATGGCTCCGGAATCACTTCTCCCACGCGTTCAATGGTGATATTCGAAAAGGTGATCCCATTGTCAGGGTCGTCGGCATTCGTCGATCCAAAGGTCCTTGAGTTCGCCCAGAAGCCAATCATGCCGATGTTATTGGCGATTCCGCTGTCATCGATTTCAGTGTGCGTGTGCAAGAGTGTGTCTCCTTGGAGAAGGGAGCCAGTGATTTCGACGCTGTCCAACCCAATCCTGGAGAAGGCCATCACACTGAAATACTCCGTCTCAGGAGCGAAAGAGTACCCGTCATCGCTGCTGGACCCTAGAGAATCCCATTCGCCTGTGGTGCCGAGGAAACGGCCGCTTGTATTGGGAACCGTGTGTTTTCGCACAGCGATGTCTTCGCTACCTGTGTTGACGTCAAAGTCGATCATATAAGCGGGAAGGCTGGTGTAGAGCGGATTCACGCTGCTAGAGGATGAAGAAAGATCCGCCGCCAAACCCGCATCATTAAAGTCCGCCATGGCCATTCTGAAAGCGGAACTCCGGTCAGTGCCTACGGTGGCTGGAGTGGTGAATCTGGCCGTGGCAATCAAGCTTTCCCCGACGCCAAGCGTCTGAGGGGCAAATGTTCCGTGAAGCCCCCGGCCTGAAGTGCCGGTTACCAAGCCCAATTCTCCAACGGCGACCTCCACGGAGTTGCCACTCGTGGAGTTGGTGGACCACCAGTCGGCGTCTAGGGCGCCCGTTCTGGTCCGGTCTCCGTCACCCCAGCTGTCATTGATGATGATCTGGGCACAAATGACGGACGGCGTTAGGAGAACTGCTAGCCAAATGGGGAGGATTTTTTTCATGTTACAAATATTCTACGGTTCTCTATCAGGGCCTAGGCATTGAAACTTAAGGTTGGTGTGGAGCATCTATATCTGACGGTGGAAAGCAAGAGCTAATTATGCAAATGCGATCCCATTCGACGCCGAGGAGAAATTTGCGATGGCCTGACGCCTCGATGCAAACTATCAGTCTGACTACTCCCGAATCATACATGCGACGAGGATTCCCCATAGCATTCGCCATCATTCTGTTCGCAACCACCGCATCCGCCAAGAGGATCGGTCCCGTGGAGACCTCTTTGGAGTTGAGGACGGCCATTAACGAAGCGCAGCCCGGTGACACCATTCTCATGGCGAATGGCACCTGGACGGATACCTTCATCCACTTTGACGCAGATGGCTTGGAAAATCAGCCCATCACACTTCGCGCGGAAGTCGATGGGCAAGTGTCGATGGAAGGCTCCTCACGGTTGCAGATCAGTGGCGATTATCTGGTTGTACAGGGCCTGCGTTTTACCAACGGTACCATCCCGGATGGAGGCCATGTCATTCAGTTCCGGGGGTCGTCCGGGCTCGCCAATCATTGTCGGCTCACTCAGTGTGCGATCACCGACTTCAATCCGCCTGATCCATCCACCAATTACAAATGGGTATCCGTCTACGGCTTAAACAATCGGGTAGACCACTGCTCGTTCACCGGGATGAATCATATAGGTGTCACCCTCACCGTTTGGCTAAGCAATGGGGCGCCGGCGAATCACACGCGCATCGACAACAACCTGTTTGCAGATCGAGCCGAAGGCTCAGGGAACGGTTTCGAGACCATCCGCATCGGGACGAGCGAAACGTCTATGGTCGAATCGAAGACCCTCGTGGAGAACAACTATTTCTACCGCTGCGATGGCGAGATCGAGATCATTTCTAACAAGTCGGTGGGCAATGTCTTCCGTCACAACACATTCGAGTCTTGCAATGGACAGCTAACGCTTCGGCATGGAAATGCGTGTCGCGTAGAGGGAAATTTCTTTCTTGGAAACGGGGTCACTGGTTCGAGCGGCGTCCGCGTCATTGGCGAAGATCATGTGGTGGTGAACAACTACTTTGAGAACCTCCGCGGTACGGGTTTCCGCGCCGCACTTGGGATGATGAGTGGCGTTCCCGATTCTCCGCTAAACCGCTACTTCCAAGTTCAGCGCGCCTTGATCGCGTTCAATACCTTCTCGGGTTGTCAGGAGAATATGGTCATCGGGCTCAACGCTTCAGATACCGCCTTGCCGCCAATCGATTGTGTGTTTGCTAACAATATTGTCGTGGGTAATGATAGCCCACTCATCCAGTACGAACGCGCGCCTACCAACATAAAGTATGAAGGCAATCTCTTCCATGGGGCGCCGCTGGGAATCCCACAAACTCCTGGCATCAAGTTGGTTGACCCACTCCTATCAAAGTCTGCGGACGGCCTAATGCGTCCCAACGCCAACAGCCCAGCCATCAACGCGGCTGCGGGCAACTATCCTGACATTACGACCGATATCGATGGCGACACTCGGCCCGAGGGTGACGTCGACATCGGCGCGGATGAACGCGCCCCAACCGTTCCATCATTCAAGCCTCTGGGCCAACACGACGTCGGTCCCCACTGGATGCGGCCGAGCACGCTGGATATGATCGGGCTGTCCATGTCGGTGTGGGGAGCAGGTATCATGTTTGAGGACAGAACGGGGTTGGCGCCCTCCTATCGTTTGGAGTACTCCGCAGACCTTTCTCCAGACAGCTGGTCTTTCGTCACGACCTTTGTCCCCGTTGCGCACACGTCCAGGGTGTTCAGCATCTTTGTGCCGCCGCCTACCGAAAGTAGGGGATTCTGGCGTGTGGTGCGCTATTGAGCTTTGATCAGGCTCACCGCAATCGCAGCCGAACAACGCGTGTTGGGGTGTTGTCAGGCAGTGGGACCACCACCCTATCAAAACCACTTAATTCAGAGTGTGGCGCCGCATGCAATTTGTTAGGCCCAAGCGCCTCCCAAAGGTCCTCTTCAAGGTTCGTCGACGTCTCAACAATGTACGCAGAGGGGTCGATGCCGCTTTGGCGGCGATTGAAAGTGAAACGGTAGCCCTCTCCATCCTGAACGATCATGGGCAACGAGGCGCCATCGGAAGCGGTTGTCGATCCGCCTAACGCATACTCAAGTAGTGCGCTCAAGCCGTCGTCGTCATAATCGATGAGCCAGTCCGCAGGCGTTGGATTGCTAGTGCCCGTCTCGTCGGCAAGCCATTGGTTTGCCAGCCGCGTCATTGCCAAGCCCATGTGGATGGTGCCATTGGCGCCCTGTGGAAAGCCTCCGGCTGCCGTCATGACAGAGCCTTCCGTATCGAGCGAGGTTTCGTAGAAGACGGCAATGCGGCCACCGTCTCCGCCACGACTTCCGTTTCCTCCTTCGGCGTTCAGGATACCGTTAACGACGACTTGGTCTCCACGAAGGAGAATCCCGCCACCACTACCGCCACCTGAAGAGGGTTGATCTTCGCTGGTATAACCGTTCCCTCCTCGAACGTCGATCGTGACCCAGCTCTCTATCTTTAGCGTATCGGCGGCGACTAAAGCAATGCCCCCTCCGCCAGCGCCGCCCCCGTCGTTTAGTGGGCCAACTGCTCCCCTGCCACCTGACAAAGAACTAAGAAACCGATCACCGTTAGTTTGACCGCCCACACGGGCGTCCTCACCGTTTCCACCTCCTGCGACGCCCTCTCCAGGCGTTGTGTGCGTGCCATCGCCACCTTTAACCACGAGGTTTGCCGCAATTCGTAAATCGCTCTGCGAAACAAGCACCAACGGTCGCGAACCGATCACAGCCGGTTCCTCTGTTAGGTCGATGTCTTGGAATGCAAACAACGCGACTGATGTGCTGTCTCTGGTCTCGACGAGCTGGCCCGAGCCGCCTAATCCACCGCTGACTCGCAGGGAATCCGTGTCGAAGGTGAGAGCCGAAGTATCACTAGTGATCGTTCCAATGGGGACGAATCGAGCCGGTTCGAAGACAAACGCCCCGGACGCACGCACGTCAACGGTTACGGTGTCAGAGCCTTGGTAGGAAATGACATTGTCCGGGTCACTGACGTCGTCCTGAAAAATGGCAAACTGTAATTCATAAGTGCCGACCTGGTCGAAGATGGCGTTCGTCGAAAGCGCTCTAACATCGCCAAACAAAACGGATCCTGGCCCGTTCAAAACCTTCCACTCACTCGAGGCCGGGTAGTTTGACGGCAGCGGATAGCGGACCGCCGCGTTAAGTGGGTGTGTTTCCCCAAGTAACGCCGAAGAATCCACTAACACGTCAACCTGCAAGGGCGCAAACTCAGGAAGCCCGGGGGCTTCACCCTCGCCACCCCACCTTGAAAGCGCATTCCATAGATTTCCCTGACATTGCTCCGACGTCGTCACGGTCTTCACCGCGTGGTGACCCAAACGATCTTCAAGCTGCTTGTAATAAAGGCTGCGCGGCGTGACCGGCACACCGCGGGATTCCCAGAAACCATAGGGTTCGCCGGGAGCGAAGGATCCTTGCGCCCGGAAACCGACACACCCGATAGCAAAGTTCATCGCCCCCTTCGGCGCGTCGCAGATGAAGCTGTCAGCCTCACAATTCCACAACACGATCTGCGAGCCGGCCCAGCCGTGCCCCGTACCAGAGTTCGTCCGGTTTTGAACATTGATTTGGCCCCCCTTGATATTGTCGAAAAGGATCCCCTCGGCGTATCGGTGATGCGGACCGATGTCCGACAAAGTGTTTTCAGCCAGACTATCGACGAAAACGGACGGTCCTCCCATCTTCGAACTCGTGATGTAGTCGTGGCGTCCTCGGCTAGTGTAGCATCGCTGAACTAACACGTAGCAAGAGTCATCGAGCAGGAACGAGTAGCGACGTCCTCCGGCAATGACTGACTTTGGATCAAGTTGAGCGCAATCCTCCACGGTCACAAATTGAGAACGTTCATCCACGAAGACACAGGCATGCCCGAAATACCTGGCTGTGACTTGCCTTGCCCAAGCGTTCTCTACTCGGGAGAATTTCACTGCATGCCAGCCGTGATCCTCGTCGGTCTCGCTCGTGAACGCTGACTCTAGCCGAATTCTCTCGATGCCCACCTGTCGGATCGCGTCGAAGCGATAGTGATAGACTTCGCCGCCTCCATATCGACTCTCGATGGCGTGGACAAGTGGGGCGTCCAACGTCATCGCATTCCCATTGATTGCCGTGATCGATCGTGGCGACCAGGATCGATAGGCGCTCGGCGTCCAGCCCCACTGACCCATGTCCAGATCATCGATCCAGGTTTGATTAGGCGTTCGTTCGACAATGACCCGATCGCCGATCTCAAAGTTAGCCGTGGACTCCACATGGAATGTGCTGATTCCACAGGGAACAAGCACATCGGTGATCACGCTAGTTGAGCCGCTAACCCTACTCCAGCCGGAGCTTCCCTCAAACTCGAAGAGATCGTCTTGTGCTGTCGCCGTGAAGTTGATGACCGTTCCATCGCTACCTTGACCCTCACCACGTATCACCACACCACTGCTAGTGATCCGAAGCGTTCGCGAAACGTTGTAACTCCCCGCGCGAAGCAGAAGCGTACCGCGGAATCCAGCTGGCGACAATGGTAGAGCTGAAATCGTATCAATGGCCTCCTGGATCCGCGCACGATCGTCACCGTCGCCGTCAATGGGATCCAAGGTGACTGCCACCGGCACCCACGGGATCGCGACACCCCCACCGCCGTAGCCGGCTCGTGAGAAGTCGATCATACGATTGCCGGTGCTTGTCTGGCCTTGATTGGCGTATCCGGCGTAGTCGAGCTTTCCATCTGGACGTGGGTAGACGAGGGAAGAAACCTGCGCCTGGAGGCTGCAAAAGCTGAAGGCGAAAGCAAAGACGATTGGTGGAGCCGTGTGAGGGGGAAGGCGCATCGGTGAAGCTAGATCTTGGACCAGTAACTAAGGTGACATCAGTGCCAAATCCGGTAAAATGGAATGATGGATATAGAAACGCTCATAGCGGAATTCCAGAAACTCTCGCCAGATCAGAAGCAGGTGGTGAGAGCGTTTGTCTTGGCGGATGTTCCTGAAAAAAGGAAGGAGAACGACGATCCACGAACACTCCGCGAACTTCTCTCTGAGTCACCCTTTGCCCGGATGGAGTTTGATCCGCCAGAGCCTGTGCGCTCGCCCATTCGTTCGGTCCAATTGTGATGGGCGGCTTCCTCCTTGATACGAACGTTCTTTCTGAACTGAGAAAGAATCACTGTCATCCATCGGTGGCAAGATGGGCAGACGCCCAGAAGTCCGAAGATCTTTACACTAGCGTAGTCGTCTTGGCTGAGATTCGATTTGGGATTACGCAAGTGAACGAAGTGGCTTTTCGGACTGAGCTGGATCAATGGTTACAAGATGATTTGCGCGCGTGGTATGCGAACCGTCTCTTGCCCATTGATGAGGATGTGATGGTGCGTTGGCGTGAGCTCTTGGAGAAAGGGCGAAAGGCTAACTACACCTTTGGACAGCCTGATTTATTCCTAGCGGCACAAGCTGACATCCACGGCCTAACGGTTGTCACAAGAAATGTGAGGGACTTCGCAATCTCCGGCGTTTCTGTTCTCAATCCTTGGGAATTCGAAGCGGCCATTGGGTAGGCAACGTCTCCATGGATTAACGTTGCGCCAAAGAATGAAGTGCGATTCCAAACCTTGCACTACTTTTCCATACGAATTATCATTCCCAGGATGAAAGGTGAGTTTACAGCCGTGATTGAGTCTGCGGATGAGGGTGGTTACTGGGCGTATTGCCCAGAAGTTCCTGGCGCTAATGGCCAAGGGGAATCAGTCTCAGCGGCAAAAGCCGATCTCGCTTCTGCCATTAGCTTGATTCTTGAAGATCGATTGGAGGATACGCTGCGAGGACTTCCCAATGATGCCATCCGCGATACGGTCGCCGTTGAATGAAGCGAGGGAGTCTACTCAAACATCTTCGACGCCACGGATGTGTGCTGAAGCGAGAGGGAGCAAGTCACTCACTATGGACCAACCCTCGAACCGGTGCTGTTGAGGCAGTTCCGCGTCACACCGAGATCAAAAATCAGCTTGCGAGAAAGATATGTCGTGGGCTTGGAATACCTGAAATCTAATATAAGCCCACAAAGAACTGTCCGTCGTTTTGCCGAGAGATGATGAAGGTCGTAGAAGCAGGCCCTGCTGTGCATCGACTACGTCACGCTAAGAGTGATGCCTAGAGATAATATCTAATCAGTTTATGAAGCAGAGCTGGCGTTAATTCGCCAGCAGTCATCGTTGTTACTCAAGAAGCGAAGTGCTGGGTCTTCTGAAGAAATTAGATCAGCTGGCGGCAATGGTAGAGTTGAAATCGTATCAATGGCCTCCTGGATCCGCGCACGATCGTCATCGCCGCCGGCAACGGGGTCCAACGCGACCGCCACCGGCACCCACGAGATCGCGACGTCCCCTCCTCCATAGCCGCCTCGGGAGAAGTCGATCATACGGTTCTGGTGCTCGTCTGCCCCTCACTGGCGTATCCCGCGTACTCCAGCGCTCCGTCTGGTCCTGGGTAGACCAAAGAAGAGACCTGCTCCCTGGGGATAATGCAACTGAGAAAGAGCGCGAAGACAATTGTTAGAGCTGCGTGAGGTTGAGAGGGCATCGGCTAAGCTAACGCTTGGACTGTAATTAGAGTGGCCTCAGCAATGAAATGATCCGCAGATGCTGAGCGAAATCCCTGTGAATTACCTTCTCTCGGATCGATCTTGATCCGCCAGAGCCCGTGCTCACTCCCATTCGATCAGTCGAACTGGATTTGTGATTCCTCATTACCAATTTTCTTTCTGAATTGAGAGAACTACGTCTATTAGGTAAGATGGGCGGGGAGTAGAGGCTCGAAATTTTTGACACAGCTGGCTAATTGCACATATCTTTTACTCTTATGCGGAAGAAGATCAAGAATTGTCTGGTGGAATTGCTACGAGATTTAGAGGGCAATAAAACGATCGCAATCGTGCAGTGTTCTGCATTGTCCGCACAGATTAATTCAAATCCTACAATCCGAAAAAATGAATATCGAGAATTCCGAGACTCCTACAGTTGATCTTCCTATCGAAGAGTACTCAAAATACATTGCGACTCTTGCGGCAGAGAGAGTCGATGAGCAGGTGAAGAAACGCGAGTTAAGATGGCGATATATTACTGCTGCAGTGCTGGCAGTATTGGCTGTGTTTGGTTACAACAACCTAAGTGGAATGCGTGATGATGTTAGGGAATTGGTTAGGAGCGATTTAACGTTAAAACTTGAAGGTGAAATTTCTGACTACTTCAGCGTCAATCGAGATGTGCTTGTTGGAGATCAGTTTTCAAAACTGCAGAACGAAATCGACTCGCGAATAGCATTATTACAGTTCATGCGCGTAGTTGATTTCATAAAGCAAGGAGATGGCTTCACAAACGAACAACGAGATTCAGCTAACACTTTGTTGAGAAAAGTCGCGAAATCCAATGAAATGAGAACTAGTGCGCAATTCGTTTCCGCACTTGAAGGATTACTAGATTCGTATGCATCAGCTGATTTGATGGAGCAAATAGATTCGATCGAGTCCGAATTAAGTGAAGTTGCGCATAAGTCAATGGGAATTACACTCACCATGTTTTCGCACTATGGCCTTCGAGTTTGTGGTGAAGCTTCCCCATCTGGTGAGACAGTTAAAAGGTTTGAGAAGTATGGTTCGTCGCTAGGTCTTCATGGAGGTCGTTCGACGGTTGCAGCATTTGAGCTGATGAGAGCTTACGCCGAGAATGGGAAATGCGATTTGGTCGAGAGATATTGGATAGATCTATTTAGCCTTAACGATCCAAAGGGTGCACGACAAGCGCTATCTGTTTTTAATCAATTTGAATCTTGGATGGAAAACCCTGTTGACCCGAAAACCCGGCGGGCAGGAGAGCACTATAAGAATTTTGCTGCAGAATATGAAGAAAATATACGACGACTAGAGGCTCAAGTTGCTGATGAGTCGGGTGGAGATCTTTTTCGCCTGCTTCAAGAATTGGATATGAATCGTCAAGAAGGCGCGGAGGATTGAGCGACTAACATTGTGTTATAATTCCTGAAGTTGGACTCGCATCGGTGAATAGTGTCTACGGCCATACTTTCTGGCGGCCTGTCACAACTAGGGAGATTTTGTTAGCGGTGACGATTATGTTAGTCTTTGTGGGTGGTTTGGAGCTCTCTCTATTGATTTCAGTTCTCTCTTGTTAAGGGGTTGGGTGCTATTCAATCGAGCGAATCCACTTTACATAAGCGCTAATCGCTTCCTCTGGATCTTCCAGATTCGCATGCCAACGCTTTTCGTGCTCGAAGACGTACCAACCGTCAAAGTTCTTTTCGCGTAGGAAACGAACGGCCTCGGTGATTGGCAACTCTCCCCTACCTGGCAACACATAACGCCAGCCGTCTTTCATCGCGTGCGGATGCGCTGGTTCATAGAGGGCGTCTTTCAAATGCACACAAGGGATGACATCCCCCAAGGCAGCGTAGGTTTCTTCGAGGGACTCCGATCCAATGCGAGTGGAATGGCCGATATCCCATAAAATCCCAAGCATGTCACGTCCCACGGCATCAATCATCGCGCCGCAATCATCAGAAGAGATCCAAATATCGTGGATCTCGAGCAACCAATCAATCTGGTTTGCGCCCTCCAAGGCGAGGATTCCCTCCATGCAGCGCTTGGCGACGGCGATACGTTCGCTGCGGCTCACCGATTCGTCGCCGTTTCCAAAGGTGCGGACTTGGGTTGCCCCTAACTCAATCGCTACGTCGATCGTTCGCTTGGCTTCCTCGATATTCTCATCAAGCTTGGAGGCGTCGCATAGACTGATGCTAGAGCTGACGCCTGAGGTGACCAATCCATGGTCGGCGATCAACTGCCTTGTGGCCGCGATGCCGCTACGGAATTGTTCTTGGAGGGTGATGTCGATTCCTTGGTCGGTGCCGCGAAAGTCCACGCCATCAAAACTACACGCGGCCGCCTTGCTAACGATGGTTTCCAGGCTCCAGTCCGGGCAAGCGAGGGTGGTGAAGGCGATCTTCACTTTAGAATGAGCGATGCTTGGCCTTTGAACTTAAGACGCCGCTCGCGATCACCGCGACGAATCACGCCTTCAGATGCGATTTCTGCGGAATAATCGATTCTGACTTCGCCCGAGTCTAACATCTCCATCGCCAACGTACAAGGCGCATTGAGAATGATCTCCAATCCCTCTCCCGAATCGAAGGTCTTTGCCTCTAACAGAGCTGCTTTCTTGAAACTGTCTTCGTTGAATGAGACGTAAGCGTAGAGGGCGTCGGTCTCCCAACTTCCTTCACCGAGAATCTTGCCGGTTACGTTACACAATTGCCATTCGTTCTCGGATTGAACGACGATGGTTTCCTCGGATTTCCTCAAGAACTCGTACTTTCTCGCATCCGCCAATGCCTTTCTTGGCTCCAACAGGTGCATCGCCATGGCGCGATCGGTCTCCTTCGACTGAATGAAATAGGGATAGGATGCGTAGTCGCCTTTGATGTAGGTAAGTTCTCCCTCCTTCACGCGATGGCTATAACCCTTTCCGAGAAACCATTGATCCATGGAACACTCAGGTCCGTAAGTGTCCTCTTTGTAATGCCATACACTGTGCACTTTATCGCCTGTTAGAGTTGCCCGGCCGCCGTGCATCACGATATCGACTTTCTTTGCTGACGGAAGCTTAACAAGGTCGACCATGGCAAAGCGGTCGTTTTCGATCATGGAAACAATCCGGGAATGCGTCCCACCTTCCTTGTAGCTTGCGGTTTTCTTCTCTGTGGCAAACCAAGAAGTCGATAGGCGCCCGCTTGACGAAGGCCCGATACCTGGTGCGCTATCTTCGGGAGCTTTCCCTTCTACCATGACCACATTGTGAGCTTCGGGAGTCAGGTACCATTCCTTGCGCATGGCTTCACCATAACTCTTTCGCGTGTAGCCTCCATCTGACGACATCATCTGATTCTCAGCGAATAGGATGAAGCTGAGGTGATCGAAATGTTCGTGATTATCCGCATCGGGCACGCCATGAAAGAGCAGGTAGCGATGGGCCCGGTCTCCCCCCACCCAGTCGCTGCGAAAGACCGTTTGTCCCGATTCCATAAATTGCGTGGGCTCGACGTCTGGGGCGATGGGTTTAATTTCAGGGGCGTAGGTAAGGTATTCGACCAAGGGTTTCGGATAGTCCCATGTGGCTCCGGTGTAGTTATAGCCTGTTACTTTCTCCGAGGCGTGAAACGGATCGAGGTCCGTATTCAGAAAGTTCCAATGAAGAAGACTGCCTAGCGGCGCGGTGGAATGCAATCGCGTTGGCGCCTCCTTATACGCGGCGGCAGCGAGGTGCGAGGCGTAGGGACGAATGAAACTATCCTCTTGGTTTGGCATCCAGCCCTTTCCGTTGCGAACGCGCAGGGGCCACTCGAATGCGGGTTGGAAAACGGGGAAGGGGTCATAATTAGTCGTGTTACGATAGTGATAGAGGAAGGGCAGGAAATTGATCTTCGAGAACAAGTAGTAATGCGAGCCTTCCCGGTAGATGCCGTCCTCGCCAAAGTGATATCGAGTGTTGGCATTCGCGGCTTCGATTGCCGTGCGCAGCCAAGTTCTGGCCTCCGGTTCACTGGAGAGAAGCAAGGCCATGGATCCCAAACCCCATGCCGGCTTAGAAAGATGGTTATGTGGCCGCGAAGCCCAAGAGAATAGGTGCTTGTTCATGTAGGTGGCGTGTTTGATCAGATGGCCACGAATCTTCTTGTCCTGCGCCGGGGTGAGCTTGGGCTGGATCCAGTCATAAGCCCCAGCGAAATTCTGCGCCCAAATGCCTTGGTAGATTTCGTCCACTGCACTCCCTTTGATAATGGGGTCGAGTTCGTAGAGCGGCCCCATATAGCCACGATCCAAGGCTTCAATAGCGCTTTCCAAGTAAGCCTGCTTCTTTGGAGTCTCGAACAAGGCCATGAAGGCGTTGTACATAGCGGCTTGTGTCAGTGTGCCGTAGTATTTGTGGATGACTTTCTTGTCATCTTCCGCTGTAGGCACAGGTGGCAACTCCGCGAGCAGAAACTCGCTTGTGGAAACTTCCTTCCAGAATGCTGCTGCGAACTTGTCGCTGTCTTTCTTCTGCCAAAGACCAGCGACATCGGGCTCGCTGAACCAGAGCGACGGATGGATCTCCTTTTCCGGCATCGTGACGTCGAGCGGCAGCTCGAATCCTGTGTACGAGTAGTGAAAAGGTTTCAGCTCTAGATCAGAAGAAAGCGCCGCCACTAACGTTAGTGCCAGGATGGCTATCGTTGATTGGAATATTGGTCTAGCAGGCATACACACCTCCGTTGATATCTAAGGTTGCTCCAGTGATGAATCCGTCATATTCCGAGGCCAAATACAAGGCAGCTCTTGCCACATCGTCAGCGTTGCCGGCTCGGCCGAGCGGGATCGTTGCGATGGTGGCATCAGCGGACTCTTTGGTTGTGTGAGTGTTGTGAAACGAGGTTCCCAGAATCAAGCCTGGCGCCAAGGCGTTGACGCGAATTCCTTTCGGAGCGAGTTCACTAGCCAACGCACGTGACCAGGTCAAGATGGCCCCTTTGGAGGTCGAATAGGCCAATGAACCTGGATGCCCACCCTTTCGACCGGCCAACGACGCTAGGTTCACAATGCTGCTGGCGCCACTTTTCGCGAGAAGTCCGGCGACCGCTTGGCTCATATTCTGGGCCGAAGTCACATTCACGTCCCAAACGGTTTGCCAGTGTTTGTCGTCGACGTCCCCGTGAAAGCGGCGTTCGACTAGCGAACCAGCATTATTGATGAGGACCTCAAGACCGCCGAAAGCTGATTCGATTTCGGCCGCGATGCGCCGCGCGTCTTCGCGAAGCGTTAGGTCTCCCTGCACCGCGACCGCCTTAAGGCCTTTCGCTTTGGCTTCTTCGACAAGGGTGTTCGCCACGGATTCGCTCGAAAAGTAGTGCACCGCGACATGGGCCCCCGCTTCAATGAAGAGTCTTGTGATGGCTTCGCCAATTCCTTGCGCTCCGGCAGTTACCAGCACGCGTTTACCATTTAGTTTTTCAGTCGTCATGTTCTTAATCCAATTGGGGCAAATAGGTGTCTTCCAAGCTCCATTCTCCAAGCTCGTCATGGGAGAATCGCCAATTCCTATCATTTAGGCTGTCTACATTCCAATGAGTTCCTTCCCCTTTGTTCTTACCTGACCAAGACAAACAAACGAGCCAAGCTTCTTCAACTGCTCTCATCGGTTTTTCTAGCAAGAGCGTTAGGTGAAACGGTGCTTGGATGTGTCGTCGTGGGCCATCTTCATCGCTCAAACGGGAATCGACAGCTTCGTTTTCGAACCCGGCAATACTTTGTAAGGCGATGCCATGCTTACCATTCCACGCCAGACCGGCTGCGTTTGATAGTGACGAAGCGCTGTCCGCTGAAAGAGCATAAGACCCATGACGCAAGGTGGTGTCTTGTTTGGCGATGCAGCGGTGAACGATCAGTTGCCAATCCGCCTTCCACCACATGCGTGTTTCGACCGAAACCTGGAACTGTTCGAACTTTCGACCAAGGCTGTAGAGGCATGCCATCCGATCGGGCGCCACGATTGCTGGGGCGGTGTAGTGGCGGCCATAAACAATCTCGCTACCGGGCGCCTGCGCGGTCAGTCCGCAGTCTAGAGGGTATTGATCGTTGTCGCGGACGATGGTGAAACCGTAAGATGATTTGTAGCTTAGAAGCCCCCATTTGTAAGGGCCAAAGCGGGTGTTCGTGGAAGCGATTTGTGACCCTACGTTGACGATTTCGACTTCGCCATTGGTATTGCGTACAACTAAACTCGGGGGCTTCAATGCTAGCGCGATGTCTCCCTTCGATGCTGGGCACGTAATCTCCTCGTTAGTCCAAAACGCGTCGTCCGGCCCTAACAATAAGGGGGCAAATGCTTTGGCCGCCCAATAAGTGGAGCCGCCACATGAGTAGACTTCAACCATGTCAATAAACTCGTCGTACCAGCCCAGGGAAAGGCAGCCCTGGGATTGAGCGACGGGTTTGTCCATGAAGAACTTCAGATTTCTCTGGCAAAGTGATCGGGAAAGGCCAGGCTCAAGTGGGCTGACACCCAACGCATGGGCGAGGCCGAAAGGAGCGGTCGCATTGAAACGGTAAGTGATCGATCTTCCGAAAGCCGGATGCTCGCCGCTCTCCGCGAAAAAGTGAGGATAATCTTGCAGGAAACGGCCACACCTTTCGCTCCAGCGTCGGCAGCGATCCGAGTTGTTCTCACCATACAACGAAATCCACCAGAGAATGTAGTAATGCCAGGCATAGGCATTGTAGAAATCGAAGGCCTGGTTCATTCCATCCATGTACCATCCGTCACTCGCATACATGCCATCGAGCTCCTCAAACCAGCGGTCGACGACTAACCGATACACCTCGTGCCCCCGGCCTTCGCGAATGAGAAACTCCATCACCAAGATGCCAAAGAACATGTGGTTGTTCCAGTGGTGACCATTGCCGACGTCCGACTCGAGCCACGAGAGAACTTGCTGTTTTTCGGAGTCGCTGAGTGTGCTCCAAAGAGACTCACGGCTTAGTTCCAGACCAATCACCATCAAGCCCATTTCGACAGAATGTTGGTGGAAATTGGCTGAATGACCCCAGAACTCCGGGCTATCTGGATCAGTGCCTGCTAGCAAGCCCTGCCTGAACCAAGCCTTCGCGGTCTTGGAGATCGCTTCATCATCACCGTCCGAATGCGCCTCAAGAGATTTCTGCCAATGTGCCCAGAGCAAGAATGGACGAGCGTATGACTCAAGCCGATCAGCGTTTGCATCATGATCGCTCGCCATGCCTTCAATCGGCAAGCTAGCCTTGCCGTTGGCCATCAGCTTGATCAGTGGCGAGATCAACGCCCTCGCTTGGTTCTGCCACCAGCGATAATCGTCGGGAACCGATTCCCGTTTCGGGCCGTAGTCTTTGATCAAGGGACCGTTTGAATGCTCTGTAATCATAGAGTGCTATAGTCGCTCATTCTCTTTCAAATTGATTAACGATTAGCGAACAAGGATTGTTGATTTTTGAAGTGGCTACTTGTTGTGTTCGTCCGCTAGATTGTCCTGTGCGGTTTTGATAGAAGTCGCGAAGATCGCGATGAGTTCGTTGCACTCCTTCAAAAGCGGAGCCAGACGTTCAGGTGGGCATAACGGTTTGCGTTCAATGATCTTTAGCCACACGTTGGTTTCAGGCAGCTCTTTGAGTGAGATCTTCATCTTGTGAATGAAGTCTTTGCGAGACTCTCCGCTTTGCGCCTCCGCGTAGTTAGGCGCTGGTGAAGTGCCCGACCGAATCAACTGACCTGCGATATGCTTTCCTGCGCGGTCCGTAGGCAGCGCTTCGACAACGCCGATCACTCGGACAGCAAAGTCCACCAACCGATCTTCCAGCGCGATTGTCTTCTTAACTTCTTCACTCATCAATCCTTGCTCGTTAATCGTTAATCAAAAGAATCCACCACATTTTAGGTAGAGCGGTCATAGATCTCTGGAGTGATCGGATCACAGATTCCCGTTTCGGGCCGATATTCTTGATTAATGAACGGATCAAATGCGCTGGCTTCATAGTGTGACGATGTCGCTCATTCTCTTTCAAATTGATTAACGATTAGCGAACAAGGATTGTTGATTTTTGAAGTGGCTACTTGTTGTGTTCTTCCGCTAGATTGATCTGTGCGGTTTTGATAGAAGTCGCGAAGATCGCGATGAGTTCGTTGCACTCCTTCAAAAGCGGAGCCATACGTTCAGGTGGGCATAACGGTTTGCGTTCAATGATCTTTAGCCACACGTTGGTTTCACGCAGCTCTTTGAGTGAGATCTTCATCTTGTGAATGAAGTCTTTACGAGACTCTCCGCTTTGCGCCTCCGCGTAGTTAGGCGCTGGTGAAGTGCCCGACCGAATCAACTGACCTGCGATATGCTTTGCTGCGCGGTCCGTAGGCAGCGCTTCGACAACGCCGATCACTCGGACAGCAAAGTCCACCAACCGATCTTCCAGCGCGATTGTCTTCTTAACTTCTTCACTCATCAATCCTTGCTCGTTAATCGTTAATCAAAAGAATCCACCACATTTTAGGTAGAGCGGTCATAGATCTCTGGAGTGATCGGATCACAGATTCCCGTTTCGGGCCGATATTCTTGATTAATGAACGGATCAAATGCGCTGGCTTCATAGTGTGACGATGTCGCTCATTCTCTTTCAAATTGATTAACGATTAGCGAACAAGGATTGTTGATTTTTGAAGTGGCTACTTGTTGTGTTCTTCCGCTAGATTGTCCTGTGCGGTTTTGATAGAAGTCGCGAAGATCGCGATGAGTTCGTTGCACTCCTTCAAAAGCGGAGCCAGACGTTCAGGTGGGCATAACGGTTTGCGTTCAATGATCTTTAGCCACACGTTGGTTTCACGCAGCTCTTTGAGTGAGATCTTCATCTTGTGAATGAAGTCTTTGCGAGACTCTCCGCTTTGCGCCTCCGCGTAGTTAGGCGCTGGTGAAGTGCCCGACCGAATCAACTGACCTGCGATATGCTTTGCTGCGCGGTCCGTAGGCAGCGCTTCGACAACGCCGATCACTCGGACAGCAAAGTCCACCAACCGATCTTCCAGCGCGATTGTCTTCTTAACTTCTTCACTCATCAATCCTTGCTCGTTAATCGTTAATCAAAAGAATCCACCACATTTTAGGTAGAGCGGTCATAGATTTCTGGAGTGATCGGATCACAGATTCCCGCTTCAGGCCGATATTCTTGATTAATGAACGGATCAAATGCGCTGGCTTCATAGTGTGACGATGTCGCTCATTCTCTTTCAAATTGATTAACGATTAGCGAACAAGGATTGTTGATTTTTGAAGTGGCTACTTGTTGTGTTCTTCCGCTAGATTGATCTGTGCGGTTTTGATAGAAGTCGCGAAGATCGCGATGAGTTCGTTGCACTCCTTCAAAAGCGGAGCCATACGTTCAGGTGGGCATAACGGTTTGCGTTCAATGATCTTTAGCCACACGTTGGTTTCACGCAGCTCTTTGAGTGAGATCTTCATCTTGTGAATGAAGTCTTTGCGAGACTCTCCGCTTTGCGCCTCCGCGTAGTTAGGCGCTGGTGAAGTGCCCGACCGAATCAACTGACCTGCGATATGCTTTGCTGCGCGGTCCGTAGGCAGCGCTTCGACAACGCCGATCACTCGGACAGCAAAGTCCACCAACCGATCTTCCAGCGCGATTGTCTTCTTAACTTCTTCACTCATCAATCCTTGTTCGTTAATCGTTAATCCCTCTTGGTCTATGTAGAGCGGTCATAGATCTCTGGAGTGATCGGATCAACGATCGGTTCACCTCGTTTGTATCTTCTGAGATTCTCCAAACTGTGATCGGCCGCATCCTTTCGTCGATCAGTGGTGGGTCCTCCGAGATGAGGGAGCATCATGATGTTATGACAGCCGCGGAAGCCGTGATCAGCGGGCAAGGGCTCCTCTTGATAGACGTCGAGACCTATTTGGATATGGCCTTCACGGGCCACCTTGAGCAGGTCGTCTTCATTAACCAGGGCACCTCGGGCGATGTTGACGAAGGTCCCGCCTTTGGGTATCCGGCGTAGCATTGCTTCGTCGATCATGCTCTCGCGCTCAGGTGTCAAAGCTTCGATCTCAAAGATAACGTCGTTATCGCTGAACAAGCGCTCTAACGATTCGGCTAGAGCGACATCATCCTGCGCATAAATCTCTTCAGGCACGCCTTCTGAGTAGGCGGAGATCTTGTTGGTAAAAGGTCTCAATAAAGGGATCAACGACCGGGCAACTGCTCCATAGCCATGGATCCCAACACGTCTTTCGAAAAGTGATTGGGTCAGCGTCGATCCGTCTTTCCAGCCACCCTGGTTGTGCATCTGTTCATTCCAATAAGATGCCTTCCGCATACAGGAAAGCGCTAGGAGCAGGGCGCATTCCGCAACCGTACGGCTGATCGAGGAAGCCCAGTTGGAAACGAGAAGGCCGGCCTCGATCATCTGCCGAGTCACGAGTTTACGAACCGAACCTGGAAGGTAGCAGACATAGCTCAGTGCTGGAGCAACTTCTTTCACGACATCGTCTGGTAGCGCTGGCGTGTTCCAACCCGCGACAAGGATCCCAGGGTTGTGCTCGGAAAGAGTTCGGCGCCATTCAGTCGCGGACATGGCTTCGCCGTCGATGATGTCGCTAGGTTCGATAAGCTCTTTTAAGGTATCCAAGCGGCCATCGACCAGGAAGGTTGCGATCTCCGTCGGCGTCAACACGACTAGATTCTTCGATGCCATGCTAGTTGTTAGGATCTGGTGGCGCGCATTCCAGGAGGCGAAGCCCGTCAGTTGTTTCAAACGTGGTCGGGCCGCAAGAAGCCGACGTGAAGAAGCGATCGTAGGGCTTTAGCTCCCAGGATCGTTCGCCAACGGACATCCGACCTTGGCCTTCCATCACGATACCGATGTGGAAGCCGGCCTCCTCTTTGGTGATCGCTTTCTTAATTCGAGTTTCCCTGGCAGAAAAACAATCTGTATGTGCTTTGCCAATCGCGAGCAGCTGCTTGGAACCATCTGGGAACTGCCTGATGACTTCTGGTCGGCATTGAAACTTCTCCGCGGAAACGGGCGTGTGATCAAACACGGTTAGCGCGAAATCGAGCCCTTTGCCAAGGAAGCGGGATTCCTCGGGTAGCACAAACCCGCCGCGCTCAAATTCAAAGCGGACGGCCAGATCGCTGGCTTCCATGAGCTCGACCATCAAGATGCCTTCACCTAGAGCATGTGGGAAACCGCCGGGAATGAGAAAGACATCGCCGGGCTTGACGGGGATTTTATCAAAACAGGCTTCAATGGAATCGATGTCCTGATTCTCAATCCACTGTTTCAAATCTTCACGCTTCGGCGGTCGTTGGAATCCAGCATAAATGTAAGGGTTGTCAATCCCTTCGCGAATGGCAAGGATGATGTAGGCTTCTGTCTTGCCACTGTTGCAGCCGAGAAACTGTTTTGAAAACGATGCCGTCGGATGGACTTGAAAGTGGAGTCTGATCGCAGAGTCCAAGAATTTGGTTAGGATTCGAGTATCCAGACCGAAGGCATCGTAATGAGCTTGACCAAGATAATAAGCCGGATCTTCTGCCACTAACGCTGTCAATAACACCGACTCACCATTGGACCGGGTGATGCGTGAGATGCCTTCCTCTCCAAATACGCGATCGGGATTCTTTGCAGCTGTGAGGGAGCCAATCCAATCTTCCGGGAAATGGCTATCCTGAGGCGTAGCTTTCGCTTCGATTCCATCGAGAATACGCCCACCTTGGTAG
>CBDDAB010000003.1:0-61456 GCA_965224685.1 Verrucomicrobiales bacterium
TCGTTTCTCCTTTGGATAACCAGTTGATTCGAGTATCGTTAGAATCTCTGCGAGTTCGGACTCGATGGGTGCGATTCGTTTTCGTATAGTCTGCACATCGTTCTTTAATGCTTTTACCATCCGCTTCGCGACCACCTTAACGGTTGATTCAGGTTGAGCGTCGTCCCAGTCGACCCAAAGTCGATCTGAAAAGCCGACATGAAATGTTGTGTCGTCAATTTTAATTGGAATGAGAAAGTCTGGGTCAGACTCAGTCCTCCGGCGAAGGATCTGTTGCTCAAAGCGCGTCCAATCTGTTTGGCGATAGTGTGAAGAAAGCAATGGCAAGCAGAAACGCGCTTTTTGGGAGTAAATCTCCTCTAAGAATTCATCTAGATGACGCCCTGCGAAATCGGCAGTGTAATCAAAATCTACAAAAGCGGTGAGGCCTAAGTCATTGAGGCTCCTAGAGAGTCGTCGCGCGATCCTTTCGTCTTCTCTAGCAAAAGAAATAGCTCCGTCGAATTCATAAACTTGCGGTAGAAATGGCTTACTCATGACATCCTTCGTTCTAACGAAGGACGACTCGTAGTTAATTATGACGCAAAGATAAAGAGCGAAGTTTAGGCTCAAGACGATCTTACCAGCGCGGCATCAGGAAACGCTGCCTTCATCTTCCGAACTTGAATTGGCTGGATGCCCCACACTACGAGCGCAGAAGGGAAGGGAGCGGACTGCTTCCCGTCTCCAAAACGAAGCCTTCCACGAAGCAGAAAGGCATACGCTTTCCCTGCAACGTGGTCATGCCACCAAGCGGTATCGGTTCGAGCAGGTATCAAGGCGACCACGGTTTCACAGTTTCCTTGCTCTGCTTCGAGTCGAGATTTCTCCACCCAGCGGTTGAGTATCCTTCCATAGGGAGGGTTGAGAAACACCTTGCCCTTCCAGGGAAGTGAGAGCCCGTCATCCTCAACGGTGTAATGCATCCTTGCCCGAACCGGCGCGAGCTTCAGATTTGATGTTGGAGAGCAAGGGTCTAAGTCGAAGGTGTCGAAGACTTGATAGAGGGATTCGAGGATATGCTTAGGTGTCTGCCATTCATGAAAGACGGAGGCATTGCCAGCCTCGACAAAGAAAGTCTTTCGCTCACCAGGGGAAGCGAGGTGAAGCCCAGCGCCCAAGTGCCTGGCCACCCTGTCTAACAAATCGACACGGCCTGAGAAACGGCGCTCGAGCGCGATGAGGGTAGGTTGTGAAGAGTTTACTGCGAGGCAGAGTTCACGCTGAGGCGTCGTCGTCTTCGGAGTCTAGCCAACTGGGCTCCAAGGTGTTTCTCCGGGGGAAGATTGCGTCCACGCAACTCCAAGTTGAGCGCCTCAAGCAAGCGCACGAGAGACGTGAGATTGCCTGAGGAGCTCTCAAGGCGCCGCAGAGCTGCGGTAGAAAGAGAGGCGCTTTCAGCAAGGGAAGCCGAGGTGAGCGGAGCCTTCTGCCGTGCCTCTCTGAGGAGACTGCCAATCGTGGCCACAGAACGGGGCGAAAGTTTAAGCAAATGTGACCCAAACCCCCAGAAAAAAGAACGGAAGTTTGAGCAAAAGGTCGAACCGCGCCGGGGCGATGGTTAGGGCAGGTGGAGGTGTGTGGAACTTTAGATGACCCATGTGCTAACTTATCAATGAGGATAACCGGGATTTGAAAGATCAATCCCGGTTATCCCGTTCACTTCACTGCTTGGGTATTGTCAATGAATCGAACAATCGCTTAAGCAGCCAGGCGGCCAGCACCTTAAAAAACCAACGAAGCCAACCGAAAGAGAAGAATCTTTTCACATAATTATTCCTCTGGTGATTTGTTGGATGTTGCGGACTGCCACCAATTTGCTTAAGCCTATTAGGTAGTTTGTTTCTTTGCATGAGCAGGAGTTTTTCAAGTTTTTGCAAAGTCGACAGATTCGGGGTGCCCTACCCGTCCTCCAGAAGGGAGGGCACCTCCATCGTACATTATTGGGTAATTGTGGCCTTCTGAGTAAGTTCCACCTCCTTTCAAGTGATTGGTTGAACAGGCCAACGTTATGGAGTTCGCGATGTCATTGAAAAGCTAAATGTCCGTTTTTTCGAATTATTTGTTTGCCAATTGAGTCGAAATTCGGAATTAATCGAAGCAAATCTCATCCTGTGGACCAATTATCACCAGCGGCGCTGCAAATCTGAGTGATGGCTTCAGAAATACCTGAAGCAACTATGATGAATCGCAAAAAAGCGAAACCGGATTCAAAATAATGAAATTGCACAACAAACTCGAAGAGTTACTCAGTCAATCGGGTGTAAAGCGTGCCGATCTGGCTAAGCGCCTTAGACTGAGCCCGTCATCAATTTCACCGTGGTTCAACGGTGGGCAGCCTTGTCCCGAGCCCTACTTAGCCCGGATTGTTGATGAAGTGTTAGGAAAAACGTTGAGACTTACATCAGAGGGAAAAGTTGCCCTGTTATCGGAGCTGTTTATTCTCTCTCAACGCGCGCGAATCAGTCGTGAAGGCAAGAAATGGACAGATAGCTCTAAGGCCCTCGCGGAGTTGGCCATTAAGGAGTTTAATGTTAAGGAATCTACCGTTGCTTCGGATGCAGATGGTAGCCTTAAGGGCTTTGAAACGCTTGCCGCGAACATGGTGGTTGTGACGGGCGACAAGCGTGAAAGTAGTTTATCCCGGATATGTGTAGGTGATTTCGGAGTCGTTAGCGCTTCGCAAGCAGAGTTGCGTTGGTTGGCCAGACTCAAGCTACCCCCGGAAACGGACATTTATTCAGATAAGATATTCTTGTTAGATAGCCCAGATGAACTGAAACGACGATTTGGAAACAAAAACATTTTAGTCGTTGGCAGTCCAGCTAGCAATCACTTGGCAAGGCGGCTGCATCTTAAGGCGCCCCCGGAAGGTTGGCAAATTGGAGCGCCAATATTTCGATTCAATCTACGCGCAGAGATTATCGAGAGTATCGAGAAAGAAATCTTAGATCTAAGAGGGCTGAACGAAGCTCAATTAGTGGGGCAACAAGGTGATCCAGATACCCGTACGCTACTTAATTTTTGGACGAAGCAGTTATTTACTGGCGGAATAGTTGATCCGGTGGATCCACAGCATAAATTCTGGTTACGTGGCTTTCAGCCAGATAACTATAAGGATTTTGGATTAGTATCGATGGCCCGGAATCCTTTCTGTGATGATTATCGGCATGTTTGTATTTGTGTTGCCGGATATCATCTATTTGGAACCGCGCGCGCCTTAGATTTTTTGTCGTCACCACAAAGGCGAAACGCATGTCCATTTGGGGGGATAATTCGTGTCAATATCCCAAAGGTTGCGAGCTTTAGTGCCAGATTCGATTACACCGAAGCAGAATGGGATGACGGATTCGAAGAGTATTCGGTAGACCATCTCATTAATGGATTGGAACGTCTACGGGATCAGATACCCCTTGGGCATATGGATTTATCAGATCAAGAAATCGATGAGACGCTTCAGTTCGTTAGGGATCGTTCTCAGATTGCTGAATAATTGGAAGACAGGCGAGATCGCGCGCAACCGAAAGTATAAAGTATATGCATTATCGCCAATCGTGACAGGTAAAGCCTATGACATAAGGGTCCTTATGTCATGGTGGGGTCGAGTCAATATTAAGCGTGCGATAGAGTTCTATCGTATATACACTGGCTTACATGTTCCTCTAGATATTCTTGGTCTTGTCTTCCTGGCAGGAAAGCGTGGGTGAGGCTGTTGTTACTTGCTTGGCCATACAATTGTTGAAGTTAAGCGGTTATGGAGACTCGTAACAAAGAATCAAGATTGTAAAAACAAAAGCTGTTAGCCAGCATGCAAGGAGAAGAAGGATCTTCATTATCATGAAACACAGATGGTGAGGAGTTTGAGAAAATGTATTATTCGTATTGGATTAAATCTTGAGCGAAATCCACCAAAGGGCGACAGCTGCGAGTGTGCCTACGCCAACGGAGACTAGAACTATAAGTAGGTATTTATAAGTCAAAACTTTCTCGCGATCGGTCAGTCCGCGTTTAAGGGGCCACTTTCTGCATTTTACGCCTGCTTTATTGTTTTTAAGGTGCTCCCAATTTTCCTCGTAGTTTACTTGAGTAATTAATTCGCGGCCCTGAACTAGATCTTCCTCAAGAACTTCAGGTTCTTGTGCCTGTTCGTGCAGAACCTCTGCTTCAAGTTTGGCAATATCTAATTGGTGTTGATACACTGCCAATATATTGCTGAGGGTTTCCTCGCTTTCCGACGTAAGTGGAACGCTCTCCGCAATATCGAACGCTTCCTGTAGGCTCGCGCTATCCGGCGCAGGCGAGTTGGTGGCGGTTCCGCGAAGCCAAAAAGATAACAATCCTTGCATGTAAAGTGATTCGGCTTTCGAAAGGTTAGGTCTGGCAAGCGATTGAGAGTGGATTTTCTTCTTGGTTTTCATGATATAAATTGGATGAGTTAGTAGTCGTGGCGTTCAAAGTGTCTGCGCAGTTTTTTCTTCACTTGATAGCGTGCGTCATTAATGGTAGATTTTTTCCATCTCCGGTTGGTCTTGTTTTCTAGGTAACGCATTAATTCGTTAATAGGTGCATCAATACCGCAGATGGCCATGGCTTCTGCAACAGCACGTTGTTTCGGCGCCTTGCCTATTTCTAATTCTATTACCATCTGAAGTGTAGAAGTGGCCGCTGCGATGACATCAGAGTCAGATTTGCAGAATTCCGATAGGTCGGAGTTTTCGTAATCGCGATGTTGTAACCAGTATCGTTGAAGCTGGCTTCGCAAACGGGCAGATTTATTACAGATTATGGTCTTAAATAACCCTTTTAAATTAAAAACTCCTTTTTCTGAGGTGAAGGCTTTCACTCCGGTTCCGGGTTTCTGGCGACCTTTGTGAAGAAGGGCGAGTAGAGCATCGTCAACTACAGTGCCGCGGTGGTCGTTAGGCACTGAGAAAGGACCAGTTTGTAAAAGACGCATAGCCTCTTCTCCATATTTTTGAATTATCGCGAGCAGGGCTTCGTTCTCCTTAATTTTATTGGAAGAAGTGAGGAACTCCGCAATAGTAGTGTCGTGTATCTGAGAGGTTTCTGTGTGGGTGCGCATTTTGGCGAAGGAGCTTAAGTGTGTATCTTAGTCAAACGAGCGAATTGGCGTAGAATCGTTGTCATTCCTATCCAAATAATAGCGAGCGCCCCAAATAATAACGTTACAACATCTTGTAGGCAATTTTGATGGAGATGTTCGACAACGACTTTCCCTATGAGATGTATACCAGAGACGATTGACCATGAGGCAAGCAACAAGACGCCTGCCACGATAAGTTCGGGTGGCTGGCGGCGTATTAATGTCAAGAGAAGATAAGCAGTTAGCAGGACGATAAAGGTGACGAGGGTAATCGGTAGTAAGGTAGACATAATATGTAGCTATTTACCCTGCTTATACCCGTGGAAGGACGCGGTACTGATGGAGGCTCAAACTTTCTTTAAAAACAGATAATTGAGAGAAGTGTAATGAAAGTGAGTCGCGAATATGAGAGTATCTTTGGCGATATACCGGGCGGGTAGAGTCTGAGCTGTCACATGCTGAAGGGGTGAAACGGGTTGGCTGTAAATTTCAGAATTGCCTTTTACGACAAATATGGTAAAAATGGTTAATGATTATTGACTTTTACGGGTGAGAGATCGATGTTTGAAGGAAAAGCAGAAAGGGATGCAATGGAAGTGAGACGTTTTCTCTCAGAGGTTGAGCGGTCTTATGGCTCTTTGGTGAGAGCGGAGCTCACTCGATTTGAATTCTCTTCCATACAAGGCGCCCGGCGGGCGCTGACACATGTTCTTGATCGGCAAGCGATTCAGTTCGAAGCTAATGATGAAGATTGTTCACTGCGGATAAGTGCGGAAGATACAAAGCGAGATAGTGCGTCGTGAGAAGATAAGAGCGATATGCCATTTTCAGCACCGCTCAGAAAGATATGCAGCGATGTAGCTGTTCGGGATTTGCAGCAGAAATTTGAAGAGGAAGTATTAGAGTTGCAGAAAGAGCTTGGGATTCGTGATCCCATGGTGTTTTCGGACGCCAATGTTTGTGCGGCACGATATGCGCCGTCACCTATTGTAAGAGGAGAGGCGGAATTGTTAGGTCTTTCATTGCCGCGTTTTGCCGTTCGGCTTTATTTAGATGCGAGAAAGAACAATTTTGTGAACTGTCGGCGTCTTAGGATTATGCGGCATCATGCTCAGCGGACGTGGCTTAATAGGCAGACGGCCCTTCGTAATCCTGAAGTGGCGGAGATCATGCCAGATGAAATGCCGTTTTCGTCCATTTTTGAGCAATCTTCTTTTTTTGCGGATGCGGTTTTAACTGTGCCACCCCATATTGCCGAGCAATTTGAGGTTATCAGCACTGAGTTAGGGAGAATTTACGGTGAGGGTGTCGACATAGTTGGAACGCCTTATGTGCAGTGTTTTGGGATCAAGCAGTTCGTTTCTCATGCGGCGTTATTCGTAGCGACGACATTATTGCATAAGCACAGTATTCGTATTTATAGTATTGCGGAAATGGCGGCATTGATGGCGGACACCCGTTATCCTGAATTCTTCTTTACAAGTGTCAATGCGGCGCACCTGAAGCGTTTTGCAGGCCATGCCAGGTTGACGCTTGTTGAGCAGAGAGTTACCGAAAGATTTTCTGGAGATAATTCGTTGGGTCTTGCGCTATCGTTTAAATCATACCTCCGCACAGGAATACCAATTCTGATTCCAGTTGCTTCACAAACAATACCCGGCAAGGTGGATTTGTGCGTTGTTATTGGATATCATAAATCCGAGGACTGTTTTTTGATTCATGATCCCAATTCTGGTCCGTACAAGAGAATGGATTTGGACGAGATCTGCGGACGTGGGGATGCATCATTAAAGTGTTCTTTCTATGCGGTAACACCATCAAGCGTGCGTTTGCCGTTGCATAATTATGAGGACGAAGGAGAGGGCGCAGCGTTAGATGGACTTCTACGAATCGCGCATTGGATCCAATGTTTGAATCCCTTTTCTTTTCTGCCGAACTGTAACCGAGAGTTTCCAGGAGAGTTACGCTTGATTCAGACTGTTGATCTAAGGAAAGAGCTGGGAAATTGTTGCAGAAAACTTCGAAACAAATTGCTGCGTCTTAGCTCGGAAGATCTGAGAGAAGAATGGATTTGGATGCAGATTTTGCCAGATTCGATTTGGATATGGAAGGCGAGTGAAGGAGGTATTTATTGCCACAGCGTAAATACGTACGAATTGGTTAGAAAGTATCTTGTTTGCGCGATAGGAAATGACGGAAAAACATATGTGAATAGGAGGGAGAAATTCCGTAAGAAGAAAGCAGGGGGAAGGCGATTCTGTCGAAAGGCGGCCGTAGATAAGGGAGTCATTACGTCGTTCTCTTCGGAGGGCGTGGAAGCAGCATTGAAGGCATTACCAAAAAAATGTAAGTATATTGAACTATATTGTTTTATGCAGCCGGACGTGAAACGATTCCTTGATAGGGAGATAATAGGAAGGAGACATAATATTGCATTAGAGGCGATGGCAAGAGGAGATGCGTCTGAAGCAGCAAAGAGGATAGACGAAGTGGCAAAGAAATATCAGATTATTATTCGAGCATTGGCTTCATATTTGCCAGAAATTATTGGAGAGGACGATTCAAAGCACACCAGTGGTATAAGAGCATTGACCTTTCTTAGAATGTTGTCGGAGAAACTGAATGAACTAGGTCATATTGTGGGGTCGATTGAGATCGTAGGAGGTAGTAGAGTGCAAGGGCTGTGGGCTGCAGCGGTGACTGGCGAGAGTCGGTTGCCAATTGTAGGGGCGAATATAGATGGACGAGAGGAGTTGATTGAGAGGTTATTGAGAGTATTGCAAGAAGCAATTGTGGAAAGCCCTAACAGTAGTGTTCCGTTCGCGGTCGAGTTGGAGCCTGGACCGTTTTACTGTATAAGCGAAGAATCGAATCTAGCATTTATGCAATCTTGCTTAATGAAAGATGAATACTGGCAAATAAGGAATATGGTGGGATGGAATCTCGACGTGGGGCATTGGAAGCTGGCGGGGGTGCGGCCAGAAAGTATTGCGGGTACTAAGTGGCTCAGGGATAGAGTGGTGAATATTCATATCGCAGACCATGGGGCGGGGCATTTTGGGGACGCGGCAATAGGGGAGTTAAGCAATCGTGAGGATTTAAGACCCTGGAGAAGGGTCATAAAAGAAATCGAGAATACAGCAAAGCTGCGGGATCTTGGTGTTTATCCACGATTTAACAATTTCTGTGCGCATGAAGTAGAAGTGTGTGATACAAAGGTTTTAGAACGGGGATTTGAGAATTTGCGGCGATGGATTTGAAAGTAACGGCAATGGAGAATAAGATGTGATTTGAGGGAGTGTTAAGAATATCAGCGTGCTTGCAAACGAAAATAGCATTCACTTTCAGCTGGGTTAAGAGTACAGGCAGTAACCTCCAGATGATATCCGGGTTTCGAGCTATCGTCGAATTGATGTAAGTGACGCCGACCGTGCTCAACTCGTTTGAGCCAGAAGGGCCTTCGGTGAGTGCCGCAGGATCTCATTTCCTGCTAACTATTCTGACAAGATCTCGCTCCTCATGAGGTTGGACGGATTCTAAATATCTTGAGCAGTTCTCCTCATAGCATAGATGCTATGAGGCGGGGAGACTGCGGCTAATTTGCTTAACCTTTGCCAGTAGGTTCTTTTTCTGGCGTGCGATATGACGCGCACAGAAGTCATCCATACGCATCAACTCAAGCGAAGCCCTCCTAAACGGACACACTGGACATGATCGGCTAAGGAATCCAGGAAAGAGCTGATCGATGATTGTATGGATTCGGTTAGTGCAGGCGGTACGTTCCTTTATTAGGCGCCCTCTATTGCGGGTTAAGATCTGTAGAGCCTCTTGGTCGCCAAAAAGCTTTGCATATGGCTTGGCGGCAATTGGAATTCTTGAGCAAGGAATCGAGCTGTCATCGCTCTTCGACCGAATTGCAAACTGTTGCTGGCCTAGTGGCTTACCGCTTCCATGGAGCATGCTTTTAGCAATTCCGATGAGGTCTAGCTTATCGGTGGAAGCTTGTTCAGTTTGCCGCATTTCTTTGGCTTCTTCAGCATGGATGTTAAGAACGAGGTGGCCTTTGCCAGACAAGCCAAGGATGAAATTACGTGCGAAGCTTGGAGTTCCTTCGCCACCGAGGATAACATTCTTGCGAGCGATACCATGCTTCTTGCTGCCACGCTTGATTACGTCAAGCAGGTAGTCGAAACCCTCAGTATTGTTGTGCACATCAAAGGGTTGGCGTAGTTGTTCACCCGCACCGTTGATGAAGAGCACCTTGTGGGTTGCTTTCGCATAATCGATCGCGATGAGAAGGACTTTGCGATTGTTTTTGGCGGCAGCGAAGATGTTGGAAACGCTGGGATGGCGCTTTTTGAATGTGTAACGTTACGATTTGGCTCGCTCTTCCCACTGCTGGAGTAGTCTGGGAACACTTGCTCGAGAGTTGAGCTTCCAATTGGCCTTGGCGTCATAGATGGAGAGGGTTCCAATGGTGCCGTCTCGCAAGGATTGGGTTCTTAGAGTTCGGCCATCCTTCTCCAAAACGAGATGGTCAGCCTGTTCATCATCGAGTAACCGGATGACTGCCCCAGGCCGTAGGGAAGTAGTGCTTTTGATCTTTAGCCATCGGCCTACAGCAACTTTGATGGGAAAGGTGACCTTGGGTTCAGGGAGCTGAGCCTGTGCCTCGGCCAAGAGGCGGCGTAATCGGGCGTTGTCCTTGCGGAGAAGAGCGATGGTTTCTTGAGCTGCAGGGTCTATCGTAACGTTACGAGTTGCCGCGACACGTTTGCGGTAAGCGCGCATGCGGCACTTGGTCGAACAGTAAATCTGGGCCTTACCACGACCGGAAGGCGTGAAAATCTGGCCGCATTCGCATTTCACTTTCTTCATAATGGACTAAGTTAGGGTGTAACGTTACGTTATCAATCGAAAATCGTAACGTTATGAAATGGGGAAAAATCATGGCCGAACCATTGCCGCATCAGGAAACGCGGTCTTCATCTTGCGAACCTGCACTGGCTTGATGCCCCAGACGACCAGGGCAGAGGGGAAGGGGGCTGATTGCTTGCCGTCTCCAAATCGCAGCCTTCCGCGAATCAGAAAGGCATATGCTTTGCCCGCTACATGGTCATGCCACCAAGCGGTGTCCGTTCGCGCTGGAATCAAGGCTACCACGGTCTCACAGTTCCCTTGCTCTGCTTCGAGTCGTGATTTCTCCACCCAGCGGTTGAGTACCCGTCCGTAGGGAGGGTTGAGAAACACCTTTCCCTTCCAGGGTAGCGAAAGTCCGTCATCTTCAGCGGTGTAATGCATTCTTGCCCGAACGGGAGCGAGCTTCAAGTTTGAGGTCGGAGAGCAAGGGTCTAAGTCGAAGATATCGAAGACTTGATAGAGGGATTCGAGGATATGCTTGGGTGTCTGCCACTCATGAAAAACGGAAGCGTTGCCCGCCTCGACGAAGAAGGTTTTACGCTCACCAGGGGAAGCAAGGTGAAGCCCTGCGCCGAGATGCCTGGCCACCTTGTCTAACAAATCGATTCGTCCCGAGAAGCGGCGCTCCAGGGCGATGAGGGTAGGTTGCGAGGTGTTCACCGCGAGGCAGATTTCGCGCTGACTGAGGCCGCGCCGTTTTCGGAGCCTAGCCAATTGGGAACCGAGGTGCTTGGCTGGGGGAAGATTGCGTCCGCGCAACTCCAAGTTGAGCGCTTGAAGTAACTGGATGAGGGAAGTGAGATTGCCCGAGGAGCGTTCTAGGCGACGAAGGGCTGCGGCGGAAAGAGAGGCCTTTTCTGCCAGGGAAGCCGAGGTGAGCTGGGCTTTCTGCCGCGCATCTTTGAGAAGACCGCCAATAGTTGTCACAGAATGGACGAAAGTTTAAGCAAATGTCACCCAAATGGCCAGAAAAATAGACAAAAGTTTAAGCAAAAGGTGGAATCTCACCGGGGCGATGGTTGGGGTAGGGTGGGGGAGCTGGAATTTTAGATGACCCCCTTTGTGTTAAGTTATCTAGGATCTTGAATTACATTTACACCGATGCTTTGCAATGGAACCATCTTGTCTTAAAGCCTAATCTAGCGGTGTTATCATGAAAATTGGAACGAGGCCAGCTCATAAAAAAACTCACGAAAGCCCTTCACTCCGTTGTCTTTGTTAGTTTAAAGAGTGATTTCTCATGTGGTGGATTTCTCTAACTCTTCAAGTCTTCGGAGGTATTGCTGCTGCCCTGACAATCATAAGCTTCATCGCTCCTCAGGTGCGTCAGAAGCTATTTGAGTCGTTGGCAATGCTAGATGGCATACGCTTTGCTGCTCCATGGAAACAAGATAAGATTCGTTCGGAAGTGGCTAATGCGAAGACTGAAATCTCTATCTTGCAAACTTGGATTCCTACGATCAATACTGATCTCGATCAATGGAAGCAACTGAATAGCTCGGTTAAGCGTTTTCGCGTTCTGATAGCGCATAATTCCTTAGTGGACTCTCGAATCTCCTGTCGTACATGCAATCCTCAGACAGATTCCAATATTGAAGCTATAGAGCTTTACAATGGAAACCTTTCTAATGGGCATGTGCACATAGAATTTCAGCAATACACATCGCTTCCCTTTGGGCCAATATATATAATTGATGACACTGTTTACTGGGGAATCTATATTTCTCAGTGTGACTCGCTAGCGGGACCACAGTTTAAGTGTCATCGGGATTCCAAGATTGGCAAACTTATTTGCCAATCATATGAATCGATCTGGGAGCGTGCAGGGAATGCTCCCAACCCCGTGGAATACAAACGACACTGTGATAAATGCAATGCCTATCTAAGATATCGCGACGATCCTGCTAAGAGACATACGGTGCAATCTTATTGCCCAAACTCAACCTGTGGATGCTTTGAGAAGACGGTGCAGAGCGAGATTCCCGTTTCATGAGTCATCTCATGAGATGAGTTTTTTTAGATGCTATGCATGACATAAGGGTCCTTATGTTGGTCCTCCGGGCTCGTAATGGACCTTCCAACTGGAGCTGCTTTGCTTGCTCTAATTTGGGAGGGAACTTTACTTGTCTGAAATAGGGGATGAGTGACGGGCTACGTGTCCCATCTCACAAGGCATCAAGCGGGCAGCAAGAACAGCAAGAATTAAGAGAGTGGATGCGAGAAACGATGTGTGATAGAGTGTGAACAGAGTAAATGTGAGGAGGGGATGCTCTATGGACGCTGAGGTAGACATTGTTGATTTTGTGAAGGGGGCCACGATTCGTGCGGAAGGTCCGATCTCGACGGAAGACGTGGTGCGCATGCTAGATAAGATGGAGCATGCCGTTGGTGAATGGGCATTGGGTGACCTGCCGTATGGAAACATCGAGCATGCGAATTTCTACGAGAGTGACCCAGAAGGAATGGATCCCGAGTTTAGGGACGCTTTTCTGCGGGCGAATGAGAAGGCGCAAAGGATCGACCTCACACCGTTTGAATACTGCCCGGAGTATCCAGAGAACCAGCATCAGTGGCCGCATGTAACGATTCAGTATCGAGAAGGCCAGGTGGAAGAAACGCATGACGACTACCGCGAGCGAGTGCTGCTTGGCATTGGGAAAGTGAGAGAAGTCGTGGCTGCTTACCAGGATGAAGGCATCCCATATTTCAATGGGCTCGTCATCTATCCAGACCGAGCCTTGGACTGGGGCCAGGTGGAGTCCAAGGGATGAGTGCGCGTCATCTTCATCATCGGCTTCGAACGTGCGAACGGACGCTACAGACGGTGCCGCTGTCGAAGATTCGGTTAGATGATGGGCATCCTAGGCAATGCTACTGGAGCAACAGTGAGGAGGACAAAGCGTTGGTGGAGTCGGTCCGTCGTTACGGTGTGGTGATTCAGATAGCGGTCGCAGAAGTTCCTCAAGAAGGGCTCCTGATCATCGATGGGCAGCGTCGATGGCGGGCAGCGAAGGAAGCGGGTCTGTTGGTAGTTCCATGTCAAATCTACTACGGGCTGACCGAGCGAGAACGGCAGGTTCTCCGTTACTGCCTCCAGCACGACACCCTTGAAGGCCTCTCGTAACGTTACGATAACCCATTCTTTTCCTACAGCCCCAGGCTCTTCCCCTCCTAGAATCCGCCAGCTTGTCTATGTATGATAATATATTTTATCGAACTTGAGTGGGATGCACATTGAACACTAAGGCTACATCATGTGTCCTAGTATTAATGAAATGGTTTTGGATTTTATGTTTGATGATGAGTGTGCTGCTCAATGTGTATTTGGTGGCTTGGATGATGCGAACTCCGGTGAAACCAACTGCAAAATCTAGCACATTCCAAGCTATTTCAGATGTTGATTCTAGCACAACGGCTGCTTCTCGCGTGCAGGGGAAAGCAGTTGAAAGAAAATGGAGGCCACAGGAAGGTGTTCTCACATATGCCGGAAATATAGTGGGCCAGAATCTAGTCTTCTCGCCCAATGTTGAGCCACCAGAAATCTCAAAGGAATTAATTGAAGCTCTATCTTTGAATGGGGCAGAGATAGCAGAACTTTTGAAAAGTTATGCCGTCTTTCTTTCAAGAATTCGAATAGAAGAGGCAAGCGTCGTGCAAACGACAACGGACGAGAATGGGAACGTGCACATACGGATTCCTCCATTGAAACAGAGTCTTGCCAAACACACAGGTGCTCTTTTCGCAGATTTTGAAAGAATCTTGGGAATTGAGCGGGCAAACTTGCTGGAACAACTTGCTAAGTGGGATTCCACTATTTATCAACTTGAAGGCACAGAGCGTGTGGTTACGTATATGCCAAATGGTTCTGGAACATTTCCAGGACATAGCTATCAATTTAGAGTGACTCGAGATGGGGAGAACATAGTGGATTATACAAGTAGAATTCATTCAAAGGAGCAGGGTGTTGGCAGTGCGATAATGGACCGATTTGAAGGTGTCATCGACTTCAACGACTTGATTGCAAATTCGTTCGCTACAGACCATGAATAATTTTCGGAGGATTCTAGGAGTTAGCCTTATTCTAAATGTAGTGCTTGGGGCGGTGCTGATGTCAAGGGACACTGTGCCCATGAATGTTAAGGGCAAGAAAAGTGTTGAGCAAATGGTGTCAATAGTGCCTAAGACAGGGAGCGCAGGAAGCAAACGGGGGGTAGCGAAGGCTCGATTCACATATGATTCGACGGGGAATAAACATGTGTTGGTTCCATGGCAGTATGCGAGGAAAAGTCTTGGAGGATTATGTGATTCAGATTTCGGAGTCAACGATAGCTGCGCATTTGCGCTAGATTTAGGCTCTGAGCAAGTGAATGAATTGGACCAAAGAATCTCTCGGTTCATTAAGGAAGTGCAGCAGCTAGAACTGGATACCGTTGAAGTAGGAGCGGAGGAAAGGGCGAGCTATTTGCTCGTGCGAGATAATGCTATACAAAGGGAAAAAATGTGGGCGTCATTGACGGAGCAGGTAATTGAGATAGTAGGGGTAGAAAAAGCGCCCTATGTGATGGAGCTATTGGAAAACGATAAAGAATTGGCTTTGATGGTGGGTGCGGTTGAAGTGGCTATTACAATGTCGGGGAATAAGCCTAAGTTGCAGAGAATAATCATGAGTGAAGACAAAGGGCGCGAGGAGACGGTGGATGCTATTGATGAAAAACTATCCCGACGTTATGGTCACTTGCTGGATTTCGGTTTATGGGAGAAATGGCTGAAGAAAGAAGAGCGGTAATTAGAGCCTAATTCGTTCAATCTCATCTAGAGTAACATCATCTGAGCTTCGGTCGTATAGCTCGGTAGTCCGGGTGGAAGCATGGTTAGCAATGTTGGCCGCTTCTTTAAGACCACCTCCGTTTCTGCGAAAGACTGTGATTCCAGTAGCCCTGAAAGTGTGACAACATGCAGCTGTTGAAAGCCCAGCTTTCATTGCTCGACGCCTAACCATTTTAAAAATATCTTCTCGCCTCATCCCTCTATCAGTCAAAGCACCACTCCTCCCACGAGTGGAGCGAAAGAGGGGAGACTTTAGCTGGTCTTCAATCCCTGAAGCCTGAAGATAAGCATGGACGTAATCGCTTAGATGGCGATGTGCAGGAACTTCATGTTCTTTCCCACCTTTTTCATGAAGACGAAAGTAATCGTGGCGTTGTTGGTGAAAGAAATCCCGAACCTCCAGTGTGCAAACTGCTGAAGCTCTTGCGAACGTGTAGAGCATCGTTGCAATGATAGCCCGGTCACGAAGGCCAACCATGGTATCAGTTGGGATACTCTCGATGAGTTGCTTTGCCTCATCGGCTGAGAGCACAGGTGTTTTTCCTTTGCGCGCGCTGTGAGATGGTCCTTTGACAGCAGATGCCGGGTTGTGAGGCATGATTTGGCCAGTCACGAACCAATCAAAGAGCTTCCTGATGGCAGCTAGATGCTGCTTCACAGTTGGTGCTCCAAAATCCGGGTGATTCGTAAGCAACTCGATGTAGGCAGCCACATGAATCGGCTCAATGGTCTCAAGTTGCAGGTTTCTCTCTTCGCACCAACTAAAAAAATAACCAATCGCCCTGAAGTAGGCTTCCCGAGTGTGTTTGTTCCTGATGGGGACACCGAAGAATTCAGCAAAACGCTTCTGTGCTTTCTCTCCGTCGCTCTGGATGAGACTCGGGAGCTTTCTTGGTGCCACCACGATTCCAGTTTCGTTCATCTCGTAACGTTACGGTAAAGGGTTGAATTCATGGTCCAACCACCCTACCAGATTTGGGATTATTAAGCAACATAATGTCCTTTATGTTGCTTAATATTCCACGGTAGGGGGTTTGAGCCTGTATATATAATGTAAAGACTTCCTGGCCTAAGATTGACGAATCCTTGCCGTTCATGCTATCATGAAATTAACAGTAAATTTCATGAGGAGTAAATCATGGGCTCAATCTTAATGGAAGACATCCACCCACTCTCTGACTTCGTGCGAAATGCCAAGGCTCACATTGGTGACATCAACGAGTGTGGCCGTGCTCAGATTCTAACGGTCAACGGCAAAGCTGAGGTGGCCGTAGTTGGTAAAGCCCTGTTTGATGAACTTGTTCAAGCACGGGAACAACTGGAAACCTTACAAGCTATCCAATCTGGATTTGAAGACATCGAGGCTGGTCGCTTGAAGTCCGCAGATGAAGTTCACGAAAAACTGCGGCGGTCACTTTGAGCTTCAGGATTCGATACACAGCAACTGCTGAAGCAGACCTTGAGAGACAACTTCTCTGGTTAAAGGAACGTTCTCCTCAAGGTGCAGAAACTTGGGTGAACGGAATCATTCAAGCGGTTGAGTCACTTCGTGAGAATCCAGGTAGCCAAGCGTTGGCTCTGGAGGGGCAACGGTTTGGCCGTGAAATATATCAGCTACTTCACGGTAAGCGACCGCGTGGAAAGTATCGGATTCTCTATGTCATCGAGGGTCAAGAGGTGCTTATCCTAACTATTCGTCATGGGATGAGGCAGCTCCTCGACGAAGAAACCATTGTTTCAATGCAAACTGAGTAGCAAAAACACTATAATACGGTGTCCACCAATAACTTAATACAATAAACATCATGTAAAATTGGTTTCTTGTTTTTGTAAGGGGTGAATTGTATCAGAAATCCAAGTCCAAGTTGCGCTTCTTGGTTCCTCGCTCTGGAGGTTGGTCATAGCTATAGGGTGGGATTACTTCCTCTTGCAAAAGTATGAATTTGGCTGCGCCATTCTCAAGGCTTAACAATTTTATCGAAAATCGAACATCTACGATTGCCGAGCGATCCGGGCCAAGAACTCCGTGAGCTTCCCCTAGTTGGAAACCAACGTGGTCGCTAGATGTAACGTCCTCCATAACGGAAAACGATATCACTCCCGGAAGGATGGGGCGGATTGCTCCCCGGTCGGTCACTGGAAGAGTAAAGATTCGCTCGGTATATACCTCGAGGCGTCGTTCTGCCTCCTCCAATTGGACTCTTGTATTGTCGAGTTCTGAAGCAATTGTCTCGAGGTCTCCTTCCTTTTTCTGCCTTTGAGTGATCAGCAAGGCTATGCTAGCGCCGACCCACAGGCCAACAAAATTACTAAGGATGGGGTATTGAGCAAGAATTCTCATCTAACGATCAGACCTCGCGCCGGTGCTATTCGTTCAATAGAGCGCTCCATTGGTTGCCTCATTCTTCGCCAGAAAGGCAAGGTTGCATGAACACATGCCTAACTAAAACTTAACACACTGGTTATCATGTAAAATCGAATGTGGAACCCGTAAATGCGGACTGTTATTGCTCCTCTAACTGAGAGCGCCGAGTGGAAAACACCGGATTGTCAATCCGTCAGTCATTAATTTCAACCTCCTGCGGCTGGCCTTCGGATTCTGTTATAGTCTGGGTGATTGGCGATCCGTAGTTCACGAACCCCTCAAACTCAACGACTTCAGGAGCCAAGCTCAGGTCAATCTCGTAAGAATCTACATGGCTATGGTTTGCCGCAACGGGTGGCTTGTTCGAAACCCACTTTCCCGCGTCCAACTTACCATGACTCTCGGCCAACGTCCGAAACTGACGGGGATAGAAGTCAACCCTCTCTTCTAATGTTTCCAAATAAAGCCAGCCAAACTCATGATTTCCCTCCGACCATTCCACGCTCCAATCCCCAACAACAATGGTCGGTTCACCTTCTAACTCATCCGCCTGCCCAGTGATAGTAACCAAATTTGGATTTGGCTTTCCGTCAGCATCCGGCGGATTCACGCGAAAGAAGTTATTCGTTCCGTCATTCAGAACATGACAAGTGTAAGTGACTCCGTCCCATCCATAGCGTGGATCAGGCATCATGTGCAGGGCTAAAACCTTCCCCCCTGTTCTTAGGAATACAAAGCTATTGTATTGCACTTTGATGTTCTGTCCCTGCATCTCAATCTTCGCCTCGTCCTCTTGATCGGGTTTCTTGGGAGGCTCCGCCCAAGAGACGCCACAGACTGCAAAATAACTATCATTTTCCCCATCATTGCTTTCATGCATACATCGTAGTGAACAGCCTCCTCTTGAACAGCTAAAATTTGCGCGAAATCACGAAGTTCAATCTACTATTGATAAAATAGATTATCGATATTTCTCATAAAGCCCACGAGTCACGAGCGATGAGAACAAATTTTATCATCGCTCGCCAAGGGTCAGCCAGTATCTCGACAAGGTCAGAGCGAAATTGCCTACGTATCTATCTTGGCAGTTTCAACTAGCTTCAGCAATTTTTCTAATTCACGCTGTGAATCTGAGCTTAACCTAAACCAAATGAGTTTACCATTTGATTCCGTGAACAGATTGGTCTGCAATGTTACGATATTAGGCGATATTTTTTTCCCTCGGAACTCCCAAAATGTCTTGTCATTAAGATGTATCTTATTGACCGAAGTCGACTCCGCTTCGAATCGCATATTGCCTATTTCACGTGCGGCTCCCTGCGTGACACCAACAAAAATGGCTTCTGCCAATTCTTTTGCAGTGCCAGGGACATCTTCGGAGGTTGGGTCGTAAGCATCAACAGCAAGTATAGCCAAGTCTGATACTGGCGGCGTGAGGCTGCTCTTCGTCTGTAAGTATAGGACTTGATTTGATGCATATTCTTGCAGCATTAACTCCTCCTCCTCTTTTGTGTTTAGCAGTGTTTCCTTTTGTGCTTCCCACTCAGCCTTTTGTTCTAAGTATGTTTTGAGCTTATATTCGTCGGGTATCTTAATCTCCACACCAAGAGGCTCATTGATAAAAACACCATCAGAAACCCTTAATACACCTGCGCTTAAGACCTCGGCATGTATTAAGGGCTTACCTGAAATGGGGTCCGTTTCGGCGACGGAATCAGCTTTTTTCTGGCACCCTAGCAACACAAAAACCAAGCAGAACAGGACCGTGAACTTCATTGGTGAATCATGCACAATGAACAGCTTCTTTCAACTATGAGCGCCATTAACGTATTCGCAATCACTACATCATCTAGGTTCGACACCATTTTCATAATTACGCTATTTGTTAGAACTCTAAAGAAAGTAAGATTGGTATGCAAATGATTCGGCAGTCATAGGATTACATCCCATAACGTCCTTTTTATGGGATATGACCAGACACGGTCAATGCTTATCCATACATCTATGATTTAAGGTCGTCCTCATTAAGTCGTGCGTCGGTAATATCGGGTAGCTCCACTTTCAAACCTAAGAGACCATAGGTCACCGTGACTACTTCCCCAAGGCATTGCGATTGTAAGGCAATCTCGTGCTCCTTTAGTTCTTCATCCAGATAGACAACGTAGAACTTGAACTCATTGTCACAAAGACTGGGCTTAATAAATCCCCTGGATTGCGAATTGTTGACTATAGCACTTGCTGCGTCATCTTGTGGTTCACATGCATGTAAAGCTAAGTTGCCTGTTTCTCGGAACTCGAACATTGCGCCCATGATAAGTTTACGAACAAATGGGAGCTTACCATTTACGAGCATTTCTAATGCATGGTCTGCAACTTCAAGCCTCTGAATCCTTTCGCACGTATCTTTCTTCATTTGTTCTCCACACTTTTTAGTCCACATCTCCAACCGCCATGTTATCGCTACTATAATGTTTCTGTCGGCATCTTGCAATTTAGCAACTACGCAGATGCTCTCTCAGAACGCCAATAATAGAACTCGGTTGTTGATTCCATGCGTAATGGCTACAATCGCAGACGCTTATAATCTTCTTCTGTCCAATCGGGGAGTATTTGCTCATCTAAGTGGTGCACCTCGTGCGCATCATGAGTATTAGGAATCTGCCTCAAAAATTCCTCGGCACTTAGCGATACACTATATCTTCCTGCCTCTCCAAAACAGGGAATGCAATTGTAAGAAGCGAACTGTCCACTTTTCCACAAAGATGGCATCTTAACAAACTCATCCAGTATCGTGTTATCGCCGAAGAAATCAGAGGCCCATTGTGCAGTTTCCGGGTCACTTGTTGCAAGAAACATCTTATTCTGCAAAGCAGAGAATATGCCCTTTAGCGCTTTTTCACCCCGCAACTGCCGTAGTGCAATGATACTTTGCAAAGTCGCTGCCCAGACGCAATTAAGTGGTCGACCCGAATTCACAAGTTCCCAGTCATCTAATCCTGCAAGACACAAATCATCTAAGAATATCCAGGTCTCCTTATCCTCTGAAGTATTGTTCAGGACTCTTCCCAATTGCCCCCAAAGCATACGGTTAAGAGTATCTAGTGTCGTCGCCCTAGTTGGTTCGCTTCCCATCATAATGAGTGACCCCGCTTCATCCTTCGTCCAATCTTCCAGGCTTAACTTGTGATTACAAGAGTGCCATATCGCTGCTACTTCAGTAAGTGGCTCTAGAAAGCCCTGAATGGTTAGCCAGTAGTTCTGTCTATGCGTGTCATTATGCAAATAGGCCCAAGCCTTTTCTGATGCGGAGTAGTTACTTAAAACGTTCTTTAGTGTATCCGCAGTTTTTGCGGCCAGGACTACATCTCTCAGAGTCCAGTTATTGGGCGCAGATTCGATAAATCGGTTTAGAATGTGGGAAATAATATTACGCGCTGCATTATTCCACATAGGGTCTCTACCGTCACTGACATCAGGAATCAAGGCCTGAGAGAACGCACGCACCCCCGATGCTGTAGTAATATCTTTTGCGATATCCCAAGCCACAGCACGTTTATCAAACGGATGCATAACGTGAATTGGGCATGCAGCATTCAGTTGTCTAATGTGGTCATAATGCTCCCACTTACCATCAAAAATAATGGCACGCAGGTCTCTCCCCACATAGGGGATTACACTGCTCATCAACATATAGAGGAGACCAGATTTTCCTGAACCTGGTTGTCCCGTCACAAGGAAATGGTCTGTTCGGGCTGAGTGTGGCAGTTCAAGCATTCCAAATTTCAGACTCCTACCACCCTCTTCCTGGCAAAGGGCGCGACTCACCTCTAAAGCTTGTTCATACGTGCTCATACTACAACTGCATAAACACAATGTATCGTGATTTGTAAATCCTTTATCTAACGTTCTAGCTCTCGGCCCTCTTGTGTTCGTTCTGGCTGTTGCTCTATTTCTTGTTTTTGCGCTCGTTCTCTCGACACCTCTATTATCTCCTTGGTAGAAACTACAGGGATGCCTTGCCATTGTTTCTTTTGAAGAAGTTCTTCGTCGCACGATACAATTCCTTTTGCGTCCGCTATCTTCGCTGTAGCTAGAAACTTGTCCTGTTCCCGCATACTCTCAGGAGTTCGGAAGTGAGTAGCTTCTTTCTCTACACATCTTAAAAAAGCCTCCTTCTTTTCTTCTACGATATTGCCTCGCCTCACTTCCTTATTCAATTCTTCGCGTAGGTCCTGCAAACTTGCCTTAGTAAAAGCTGGTTCATAATCTTTGAGCAAAGCTTTAAGTGAATTCTCCAACCGTTTGTTGCTCAAGGCTTCTACCCAAACCTTGGTGTCTACAACAATATTGCGCTCTTTTGCATCTTTAACTTTCTCAGTCGGTCTTTCTTCTCTCTTAGCATTAAAAGCATCGCGCTGCGACTCTAGCTCCGGTTTCTTAAATCTCTCCTCACATTTTTCATACCCACCTTTCCAATAATAAGTTCCTCTTCCCCTTAAATCCTTTGTATCTGCCTCTGCCTTTCTGACAGCTTTTAGCCACTCTTTCTCATTGCACCCCCTTAATGATGATTTTTCGGGCTTTCGCGGACACAAGAACATTAAAGCTTCTTCCTTTTTGCTATAAATACCGCAATTGTCTCCCGAGACAAAACCAATAGCTTCACGGTCCTTCAGAACTCGTTCTGCTTTATCTCTTGCTTCCTGCTCGTCCTTTACCTTGAGCTGCACCAATCGACCCGCATGTTCTGCGTCGGTAATGTGGTCGATGATGCCATCGATATATATCTTCACTCTGTGTTACATGGATGAATCGCTACTCAATATCCTCATACCTCAACTCGCCCATGCCATCATTTGCTCGCCGCCACTCATAAATGGCATCTGTATACTTCAATGCTACTGCTTCAATTTCTTCTTTTGTCCAGTTCATCGCTAGCATTACTTCGTCTCTGTGATATTCCTTTTCTACAATGCTTAACAAGTGTTCTATTTCAAGTAGCTCCCTGTGTGTCATTCGCACATTTACGCCATCGTCGTTCCACTGCTCTAATTTCATTTTCGCTTCTCCTTCTCGCTCTCCGTTTTTACATGGCATGTGGGCTGGCTCCTCGCCATTGAGGCCTTGATGCTCATTCAAAGCCTCATCTGTAGGCACCGCTTTATTGGTTGAAGCTGCCAGTTCTCCTAGAGCTTTGGCAATCCCTGCTCCTCCTACAGGTTCTACCTGCAAAATCGCGCGCCCATTGCGTGTAAGCAAAACACCCTCCTGCAAAGCAGTATCAATGAATGCTCCGAAATTGTTTTTAGCCTCAGTGGCGCTTATCTTCTTCATGCGTTCGTCCTGCCAAAGTGGCTATTATAGCTAAAGTAGCTAAATTGGTCAATCGCTAGTAACATTCCTAGCAACATAGGCTTTCCAATCTTCTAGCGCTTTTGCTGGAGAAAATTTCTCCTGACTGCGCTCAACATCAGTTAGAAGCTTTGCAATGGCTTGCCCTTTGATTCCAACTTCGTTTTCAAGATTCTTGGTAGCTGTCCAGGCAAGGGATGTTCCCTGAACCTCATAACCTTTCGCTTCCCAGGCAACCTTGGCAGCCTCAAGCATGGTGGTCTTACCTGTGCCAGCCATTCCTGTTACAGCTGCAACTCGTGTGTCCCCTCCCACAATGTGCGAAACTGCTGCACGCTGTTCAGCGTTTAGCTTAAAGTTAGGCTTTTCTTTTCGCTCATCATCTGGGCCAAGTTTTTTCCCTTCCTCTTTCCACTTGGCAAGAGCTTCAGCTTGTTTCTGTTCCTCTGTCCACCGGATAGCGGCTTGAACTCTTGTGTCACTTAACCCGTATCCGGTTTCCTTTTTCGATTGCTCGAGTTTTTCAAGAAGGTCTGCTTCAAGTTCAAGCATGGCCTTGGTGGTGTAGAGATTCTCGGTCACCAACTCCCGGTCAATTTGAACCACTTGTTCAGAATCCCGTAGGTGGTCTTTCACTGTCTTTAAGATGTCATCAGCAGGAAGCCCAAGGGTGGCTGCGTTTTCAGCAGCGAACCTAACAGCATCTCGCTCTCTAAAGTAGCTACGCTGCTCGGTGAGTTTCTCCTCAACCAGTTTCTTTGACTCCTGGTCTCGAAGAATCTGGTCTTTGCAATTCGCTAACTCTTTTGCCTCAACCTCTCGTCCCAGAACATCTTCAACTTGAAATCCAAGTTCCCTCCCCTGCTCTTTCCACTGAGGGAAAAGCTCACTTCGTGCGACGTGAGATTTCTTCTCTCTCGAAGCTACCGCTGCTACCTCTGAAGCTTTTGCTGAGTGGTGACCCATCTCATCAAGCTTGGCCTCAATCTCTTTCCTGCGGGTTGAGAAATGGTCGATGACAGCTTTGGCAACTCCTGCGATTTCAAACCCGAAATTCTTCTCTCCCCTTTCAAGTTCAACACCAAGTCGCTGCTGCAATTGATGGGCAAGCTCGGCGCGATAGATGGCACCTGCTGCCATCTTGTGTTGGTAAAGGGATTTGCTCCAAAGGCTCCTTGTTGCCCCGTCTTCTGTCACCCCCAGGTTGTGGATGAGAGCATGACTGTGAAGCTGTGGGTCTTGGGCTCTGCTGGTTCCGTGCTCAAAAAGGGAAACGGCTAAACCACACTGCGTTCGACCATTTCCACCATGGCCAACCCTTACCTGAGCAGCCGAATCTTGGAGATACGTGAGTGCCCTTTCAACCGCTTGCGAGTGGGCAGTTTGTATCTCGGCCCTGACCTCTAAATCCTGCACTTGGCTCCAAAGAACGGAGACAGATTTCGGAGCTGAGAAAGTCAAATCCCACCCAGGTTTTCGGCAGTGGTAATCGTCTGGGTCAAGCTTGCCAGCGTTTTCAACCAGGGCCTTCCCAGACTTTGGATGGTATCCAGCGTAGAGATTTCGAAATTGTTCTTTTTCGACCACTGAATCTTCCGAGAGTCCCAAACGCTCGGCACCATCACCCCACCATCTACCAAGCGGTTCCCCACCTTCCAGGTAGTAATCTTCTTGGGCAAGAGACAGGTAATACTCCCCACTTCCTCCTCCCATAGTTGACATCGATAGCATCGTTCACCTCCTCATTCTTCGTTTGCCCTCACCAGGTTTTCAATGACCCAGTTCTTGATAGCATCATCAGAAATGGGGTACTTTTGCTTGTAGGCTTCGTCCTTTGAAGCAGCCCGGAGGATGGCATCAACCGAGGTTGCCAAGTCATCTCTGAGTAACTTCAGAGTGGCACGAAGTTGGTCTATCTCTCCCTTCATTTCATCCCGGAGAGCGACGAACTGATGTCTCAAATCATCGTCATTATCGTGGAGATACTCAGCGACCATTTCCCGTGTGAGGTCACTCATGCTGATACCTTTCTTGGCGACGATTGCCTGAAGCTTAGCAAAGTCTTCAGGGTCAATTCTCGCTGAGAGGTTGGTGGACATGGAGACTACATTGTTAGTTCGCAAGGGCTATCCTATGAATTACTTTAAGTCGCTTAAAGGTTAAACTCTGTATACGTAATAATACGTTTATAATCAAGAGTTTGCAGAAACTCTGTATACACCCTGTATACAGATAACTTGTTTGATCTCAACAAGTTACGTTCCACCTGTATGCACCAACGGTGCATAGGGTGTGGAGCGTTTGGGGCTTGTTCCCAAACGCTCTTCCATCGATTGAGGATTCTAGGTTGTGCCGCGTCCAAGCGGAACAGCCTAGGCATTACTCAGGCAGCAAAGCTGCCTGAGGTGAGGCGGAACGAAGTGAGCCGAACAGCAAAAAAGCAAGGGCTCGATTAGTGCCCTTTCCTCGCGATGATTTGGCACAAACCAAGCCCCTTTCTCTTCACGCGATGGTTCACAAAAATGAGCCGAGCCGTGTCACTGGCCAGACACAGTTCCAGTTCGCGAAAAGTAGCCCCACCGTTGGGTGGGGGGGGGGGGTCACTATATCTCCCGTCTCCTGTAGCCCATCGCTTCACCAACATCCTCCAGGAGTTCGTGTAAGTAGTAGAATGTCCGCCTCATCGAAGTATGGGCCTAGTTCTCTCCCATACAGACCGAGCCTGAACGAATAGAAGGTGCCTTCCTCTGTCTCTTCTCGCCAGATGGTCGCACTTAGAAAGCCACGTTCAATCTTACGATAGAAATAGCGTTCTGGTTTGTTGTTGTCGTTACTCATGAGAGCCTCCTTTGGTTTGTAAAATTTTCCCCTCTGGAGCCTCACGGCTCACGGGCGAGGGAAAATTTTACAAACCAAAGGAGGTTCTCAGGCACCCGCGAAAGAACTCGAAGCGACACCTTCGAAAGCAACTCTGTCGCTTTTGGATGAGACTAGTTTTCGGGCCAGGTCTTGATTACCCGAAAGAGAATTCAACTGAGCTGAATCGACATCTTGAGGGTCTCTCTTCTCGCTTCTCTTGAGGGGTGGCTGGGGTGGGAAAAAGGAAGCGACATCATCAGCTGTGATGATGTCGCTTGTGGGAAGGAGAGGAAAGAAAGGCCTCACCGGATGGTGAGGCGAGAAAGGTTAGCTGATAGGATGTGCTTCAAGCCACTCCTCAGCTTGCTCAACTGCGACTTTCAAGAGTGGGAAATCTTTCTCCCCGAAACTTGAGCTGGTCTTCCAGTCATCACCGGATTTGTAAATCCGACCGATGGAAACACTGTAGAAGGGTTGTTTCTTCTCGGACTCATTTTTCCAGATGCTGGCCCTTACAGCGCCTAGCTTGATTTCGTGGACAGGTTTTTGTTTTTCGTTAGTCATTTTCAAGTCTCCTTGTATCTAAAGTTTCTCCTTCAACATCGAAGGATTAAGCGCAGGGAGAGCGAGCCAAAGGGAAATGGTCCATGCAGGACACGGTTGCAAAGCAAGTGGCGCGGGCTCGAAATTGACCAGTTTCCTGGCGAGCTACAAACGAAGCGATTCCTCGAAGGGGAAGGAGGAACATGAACAAGGGGTAACGATTGAGAACGAAGGGGAAAACCTGTCTCAAATCACGGTGGTGACATGGACTCTAGCATTTGGAAAAATGAGGACTACTCCCCCACCCTTCTGCTCTTTGTAGACTGGTAGGGCGAAAACCGGAAGAGCAGTTCAAGTTTTTGAGGGAAGAGTTTTCTGTTAAACTCCACGTTGCAAGCGACATCATCAGAGGAAATTTTGTCGCTTCCGGGTGAGGCTTCATTTTCAGCATTTGCCAAGCGACGTTTTTGCATCGCAGAAGGAGGCTCTCATGACACCCAGTAGAGATTTCGAACCTGGTGAAGAAGAGAGATTGTGTTTCGTTCTGTAGTGTCTAGATGAGGCTCTGCGGATAGTGACTGGTGTTATTAACAATGCTAGTCTCAAGCTGTGGCGCATAAACCTCTTGTTAGAAAACAGATTCGAGACCTCGGATGGAGAGATGATGGCATCTGTTACCATTGTCGCTATCCGGTGCCCCCACTCTCCAACCTCTGCCCACGTTGTTTCGAAAAGCTTCCGAAGGTTCGTGTTCAACTCGATGGCGTTCCCCGTTGCCTGGTTGGTTCCGCCCTGGTCGCTGTAAGCGCTATTCAGTTAGAAGACGGAAAAGACCGTTGCCTTGTAACAGAGTGCACGGTGATGGGTTGGTCACCTGGGCCGTTCTCACACGGCTTCGCTTGCGTGTCTGCGCCGAGAAGCGGCATTCATGAAAGCCCTTGCCCTAACTGTCCGAAGGAAATCGATGATGAAACGACAATGTAAGCCGATTCAGGATTGTATTGCTGATTTAGCAAAGCGACCTTGTCGCTTCCTCTGAGAGGGGGCAAAAAGAAAAGGCCCCCGCAAGGATGCGAGAGCCCGGAGGGTTAGCCTTAGCTGATTGGATTTTCCTCAAGCCAAGCTTCAGCGTGCTCGATGGCAAGCTTCAAGAGCGGAAAGTCTTTCTCCCCGAAACTTGAGCTGGTCTTCCAGTCATCGCCGGACTTGTAGAGCCTTCCGATAGAAACGCTGTAGAAGGGTTTCTTCTTCTCCGACTCGTTTCTCCAGATGTTGGCCCTTACAGCGCCAAACTTGATTTCGTGGATTGGTTTTTGTTTTTCGTCAGTCATTTTATTCTCCATTGATTTAAAGTTTCTCCTTCAACTTCGAAGGATTGAGCGCCGGAAAAGCGAAGCCAAAGGGGCCTGTCAATGAAGTCACACGGTCCGAAGGAGTGGTGCGGGCCAACGGAATTGACAGGCCCCTGGGTGAGCTAAAACCAAGCGATTCATTCGAAGCTGAGGGAGAAACGGAGCAAGGGAGATGATGGCCAACGAAAACAAACCGGGGGCCGTGTCTATGTTTGCAATGTTAAGGGCTGGAAGACGGATTCTGGGGAAAGAGAAACCCACTATTGCGTTTCCTTAGGAAGCCCTTCTGGTTCCAATGGAAGACCTGCCTAAGAATCGAAGAGACGGACAACCTGCGGGACATCTGAACCTGATTGAGGATGAGGAAGCGACATTTCCAATGCCATTCTTCTCGCTTCCTTGCGGGGGCTATTTTTCGGGTGGGGCGGTGGGTTGGAAGAAGCGACAAAATCTCGCCTTGGCTTGTCGCTTCACTCAATAACGACATCGGCTCGGCACTCTAACGCATGGTTTGAGCCGCAAGGCTTGAGCCATGAAGAAGTTTGTGTGCCGCACTTCTCGGCGGGTGGGTTGAAAGACACCTTCTAAGGCTTGCCGGGGATGCAGCCCGGTTGGGTTTTCGTGGTGGCCCGGGCAAAACACCGGCAAACGTAAGATGGTGTCTGAGGTGGGAATGGCGGGCGGTAGGAAAGGAAAGCTTGGGTGAGTCGTATCGCGAGAAAGAGAAAGGCAGCGCCTAAAGCGCTGCCCTTTGGGCTACTTGTGGCCCTGAGAGATGAGGTTCGATAACCACAGTTTCAGGAACTGATTCAGTTCCTTCTTAGTCCGGACATTGACCTTGTCAGGCTCTGGATAGACCATCTGGTAGCCATAGCCGTCTTGATAGGAGAGTGCTTCGGCCGTTTGCTTTTCTAAGTCGATACGCACTTCCATATCGGGGTCCGGTATCATGTCACCGCTTGGATGTTTGTAGTAGTGCGAGAGAGCCAACGTAAGATGATTCCCGCTTCGCTCCAGAACATCAATGTTTAGGTCCATGAACCCTTCTGCTTTGAGCTTTCTTGTTGCCCCAAAACGAATGGTTTCAAGGTCTGGGATGAGTTTAAGTAGTTTCTTGTAGTTCGTTTCATATAACATTTTTCTATTCTCCTAATCTAAAGTGTCTCCCGAAGGATTGAGAGCACTTGAGAGCTCCAAAAGACGGGCTGTCCATGGAGAACACGGTTCCGTTAGGAAGTGGTGCGGGCCGGAATTGACAGCCCGGCTGGAGCTGCTAGCAAAGCTCCACCCTTGAGGTAGATACTTGGTTAGGAAGGTTGGAAATGGCTTTGAAACGATTCGAAGGAAACACCCTGCTCAACCAGATTCTTAGTTTTCGTGTCTAACGGGACAGCAAGAAAGCTCAGTAATCCTCTGGGAGCATCACGGTTGTCTGATTCGCTCCTGCAAGATTCTCACTGATGATGTAAAAGGCTCTCCCATTTCGGTCTGTATACTTGGAAAGAACTCGTCCTCCTTGAGATAAAGCATGCTCGTTCATGCCTTTGTCAGATTCTGATAGGTCGCCCCAGTCACCTATGGCGTGGCGGTCAAGCCCCTCGAGCACGTCACCTTCATCAAGAACGGCTTTTGCCGTGGCAGTAATGCTCACTCGACCTAATTCAAATCGGGGCTCAGGCCTTCGGTCGGGCCCGCTTAAAGATACCAATCGTCAACACTCCAGAAGAAAACTCTGCTAGGTCATACCATGTTAGCGGCGCCAAATCCATCTCTGGAACAAACGAAGTCGCGCTCTTGAAGCTAACAACAGTTACGCTTCAGAAGAGCTGTCTTTCCTAAGCTTTTTCCAGGCCCAAACGATATCCGGAAAGCAAACACCTCGGCAAATCTTCCACCATCGTTTGGCGTCATAGATGGATTGAGTTCCTATGGTTCCGTCTTCAAGTGATTGAGTGATGAGAGTTCTCTTGTTCTTCTCAAGAACAACTAAAGGATGCCCTAGGGAGCAGACAGCGACAACTCCAGGCCGAAGCCAGGTTGTTGATTTGATAGCAAAACAGTTTCCTTCATCAATCGTGAGTGCCACGGGAAACCGAATCTTGGGGTATCCGGTAAACATCTATTAACATTATCACACTCCCCTTATTAAATCTATTGTAGATGCAGTGTAAGTTTCTGAAGCTGGGCGGTAGGAAAAGAAAGCGACACTTGGGCCTCTGCGTTTGTCGCTTCTCCAAATCGTTTCATTAGGGTTTTCTGATTGGGATGGGTGAAGCGACAAAATCTCGCCTCAGTTTGTCGCTTCGGTCGTAATCGAATCGGGCTCGGGGGTTGGCCCGAATCGTCAACCATGTTAGCGATGCCAAATCCATCTTTGGAAGCGAACGCCTGGGCGGTAGGAAAGGAATAATCAATTGCCTTTCGTAACGTTACGATAATCCCCATGAGCAGGCTGACCGAGTGGGGCCGCAAGAGTCCCATTCAATGAGCCTGCTTGGGTGGACCTTCCTTAGCTCCTTTGACAAGCGGGTTCTCACATCGGAAAATTTTCAACTCTCCGTCGTAGGGCCTAACTAAATCCATTGGGTCATCGGCGGTAAGGAATGCCTCTGTCGTCTGAGGAGCAAGAATGACCGGCATCCGGTTGTGAATCGGGGTCATAGCGTCATTGGCTGAAGTAGTCAGGGTGGTAAAACTCAGTCCGATGTCAGGGTTGTCTTCCCATAACCCAGCCATCCACATACGGTCGTTTGGAATCTGAATGGCATTGGTCTGCTTGTTCCCCTTCGGTCCTGTCCATTCATAAAACGATGATGCCGGAATCAGGCAGCGCCTCTTTTCTTGCCACGCTTTGCTCCACATTCCACTGGTTAACTTGTCAGAACGCGCATTGTTCACCGATGGGTTGAACGGGCGGTGAAATCCCCAACGTGCGCTAGTAGGTTCCAAACTCCCCTCGTCCATTCGAATGATAGCGCCAGTGTCAGTCTTTCGAATTCCAAAGAGTTTGGGAAGACTCTCAAGGACACTTGCCAGTAGCTGCTCCAACCGGCCGGATTCGCGTCGCTCTGGTCCGATGTCGTAAAGGTTACACATCAGCCAGTGACTTGTTGCGCCCATACAGGCGCTCATAAGTTTCCTTGGGACTTTCTTTTGGTTGCTCGGTAAGCACACGTTCCTCAATCGAAGCAATGAACTGCTCAGCCAGCTCTGGTTCATGCTCCATCCGCTCAATCAGCGTCTTGGCAAAAGCTACGGTTTTGGCAATTTCCTTGGCTGAGGGTCCGGTCATGTATTCACCGTAACACACTCCGAAACTCATGTGAAAACATCCCATAGGCAGTGCCAAACTGTCCATTACAAGCCAATTGATGGACTTGCCCTGTCACGGTATACTGGAAGGACTGGAGGAACTATGCCCCAAAACGCTACAGAAGATAAACAATCCGAACTCACTGACGAGGAAATCGATTCTCTTTACCTTGAGTGGCAAGAGGATAAGAAACGCCTGCGCCGACAAGACTGGGCCCGGATTGCACGTGGTGAGGCTACACCTGAAGAAATTCAGCATGAGAACTCCCTCTTCTCGAAAGAAGACATCGCCAGCATGGAGATTGACTGGTCGAAGGTTGTCTGTGATTGAGGTTTCGGTTCCCTACGCCGCTACGCCGCTACAAGGTTCTTTGACGAGCATCCCGTCTTTGTGTTATCCTGAAGACATGGCGGCTACAACGCTCAGCACATTTCTAGACCACCTTACTCAGGGCTTCACTCCTGAGCTAGCTGAGCATTTTGCCAAGCTTCCAAAACCAGACCCAGATTTCCAAGAGCGTCTTGATGAGCTTGCAGAGAAAGCCAACCAAGGAACGCTTTCCAAGGGCGAAGCTGCCGAATACGACAAGGTCTCTGAATACATGGACTTCGTGGCGCTCATGCGCCTCAAAGCCCAGTCTCGGGTTTCTGAGCGTGCTTCTTAGTGGAAGAGGCAACCAAAAGATTCGTCCGCAACCGTGCAGAGTTCCGTTGTGAATACTGTAGGGTCTATCAGGATTGTTATCCCGATTTCACCTTCCACATCGAGCACATCATTGCTCGTCAACATGGTGGTGACAGTTCCCTTGAAAACCTAGCACTTTCCTGTCATATCTGTAACGGCAAGAAAGGGCCTAACTTGGCAGGCCTTGACCCGGAAACTGGTGAACTCACACCGCTGTTTCATCCACGTAAGGACTCCTGGAGCGAACACTTTGCCTTACACGAAGATGGCGTTCTCTACGGACTAACAAGTGTTGGCCGCACCACCATCTATGTTCTCGGCATGAACGCAATCATGCGTGTTGAGATTCGGAGTGAGCTAAGACGACTTGGACGTTGGCTCTAACATGTAAGTGTCGGCTTATTGCTTATTGGGCAGTCTCTGCTGACTTCTGTTTTACGGTAGAACGCACAGGGACACACCTATAGGTCAATGGTTTGCCGACTTTCAGAGCTTTCTGATTGGGGCCAAAGACTCGCATTTCCGCCAATTGGTATCGCTAGACTTGGGTGATGAACGTAGTAGTCGAGAACTACGATGAAAATGGCTCCAAAGTACGATGTCAGTGCGGCAATCCAGCCAAATCTCTACGACGTCAGTTTGGCAATCCCACTCGGTATCAATTCGGCCTTTAACACCTTAGCGTGCAATATTTCCCGTTTAAAGGAGGCTCTCATGCACCCACGAAAGAACTCGAAGCGACACCTTCGAAAGCAACTCTGTCGCTTTTGGATGAGACTAGTTTTCGGGCCAGGTCTTGATTACCCGAAAGAGAATTCAACTGAGCTGAATCGACATCTTGGGGGTCTCTCTTCTCGCTTCTCTTGAGGGGTGGCTGGGGTAGGAAGAAGGAAGCGACATTTCAGAGGTCACCTTCCTCGCTTCCTAGACGAGGCTTTCTCTGAGTGTGGTGTATGGCGACGAAGTCGCGTCTTGGGATGTCGCTTGGCGGCTGGGAGAGTTTTTGCAGGCCAACCGAAAGGGACCATCTCGAGTCCCAGAAATGGGGCTGCAAAAACTCAGCACTTCACGGTCATCTCGACATCAGATGGGTCCAGGGAAGCATTTCCCTGGCGGGTTTGGGCAGCGCCCAACTTCCAAAAAGCTCCCGGCACTTTTTAACGGTGGGTTTGATTTGAGAAACCTTCTGAGGCTTGGATGGTGCCCGATTTCGGTGCGGTTCCGTGGTAGTTCAGATGAAAGGCACAGCCAAACTTAAGATGGTTTCTGCGGTGGCCGGGCTGCAACGTCGGCCCGGGCAGTAGGAAAGAAAAAGGAGTTAGTCCAGGGTGGTTCGCATCTTTCAGTAGTCCTCGGGTAACAGCACCGTAGTGTGATTGGCACCGCCCAGGTTCTCACTGATGATGTAGAACGCTTGGTCATTACTGTCGGTGTATTTGGAAAGCACTCGGCCTCCATGACTGAGCGCATGCTCGTTCATGCCCTGGTCCGCTTCATCAAGTTCACCCCAGTCTCCACTGGCATGACGGTCGAGGGCGTTTAGCACATCGGCCTCATCGAGAGCAGCTTTAGCCGTTACCGTGATAGTCACACGACCCAAATCAAAACCGGGTTCGGGCCTTCTGTCAGGCCCTGTAAGAGACACCAATCGACGAATCCTCCAAGGGTAAACACTTCAATCGCTGATTCTACCATGATCGCCACACCTGCGGCAAATGTGCCCCATCACGAATCACGACTCTTCGTCGCGTTTCTTCCAAGCAGACGCTAGGGTTCACCTTGGATGGTGACATCGAGCGATTTGGCAATCAAACCAGTCTAACTGAAGGCGTTCGTCGCCCGGAAGGTGATCCTGCGGAAAGAAGATCTCCGGCCGTTTGCCGTGAGCCTCACGCCAAGTTTTGACGCGACGTTGCAGGGTGCGCAGGAGACCGTCGGCAAAGCGACAGGGATGGCGGCGCTGTAACTCCGTTAGGAGACGCACGGCTTTTAGCCCCGGACATTCGGTTAGGAGACGATCGATCTCGTAACGTTACACCGAAGCACCCACTCTCACTGGCACATAACTTAACATAATAGTTATCGCATCAATTTGTTTTGTTAGTCCCCCTCTGACTCGAGAGGCCTAATCGTTGTCCGTCGCTGGTCGATAGTATGGGAAGTTATGATTAGCACTCTCTAGGAAAGTTTTGCAGCAGGCCTACCCACTACTACCGCATCTTCGCTGACTGAAAAGCTTCCTTCCCAAATTGTGGTAGCCTAATTATTGTGGTAGCCTAATTATCTCGCGCATTATTAATATCCAAAGCCAAAACTCGGCGAGTGATTACGGCTTGCCGGAATCTAAAACCATGCCACACACAATTTAGATTACTTCGATGCAACTCACACATCCACACTTATTCAAAGAATTCTCGAAGAAATTCGCCGAACTTGCAAAGAGCATGAACTCTCCTTCTCGCCACCCTCTCGCATTTTATCCCAATCCCGGTAACTGGGGAGATGGTTTGATTCTCGCGGGCACGCGAATCTTTCTCAAGCGGTATGATATTCGCTATGTCGAAATCGGCTTTAACGAAACGCCCTCACCCAACCAGTATAAAAGAGCTGTTGTCGGAGGGGGAGGTGCTTGGTGCAGTCTTTGGTCAACTGGATTTGATTTGGCTGTAAGAGCATTGGAAACCCACGAATCCGTTATCGTTCTTCCATCTACCTTCGCTCTCCCGATCACCCACAGCTCCCATGTGGAGCTATGGGCAAGAGATGAATCATTAAGTCTCAGCTTTGTCCCCCATGCCAGGTTTTGCCATGACATGGCCTTTCAATTGCTCAATACTCGCGAGGTATTGAACGCTGGCACCGCAATCTATGAAAGTGGCGATTTTTTTCGCGAGGATGCTGAATCTAGAATAGGCTCAACTTCGCAAAGCAATAACGATTTGAGTTTGAAGCACGATTTCCGATTCCCAATAAGTGCCTTCTTTAAGGAGGTGGCGTTATTCCGACACATTCATACTGATCGGCTACATGTTGCGATAGCTGGAGCATTACTTGATCGCCATGTTTGGCTCTACCAAGGTGCTTATCCAAAGAATCAAGCGGCATTCGCAGCAAGTCTATCGTACTTTCCTAAAGTTACCTTCGTAGAAGATTCATCACGTCCATGAAAGCCTGCTGAGAATATAAGTGCAGCGCCTTATTCCTCTTTTTATGGCATTAACATTCCCGGCCAGTCTCATTATCGTTTCTTTCTAGATCTTTGCCCATGAGCAACATTTTGGTTACCGGCGGAGCCGGCTATATTGGCAGCCATTCGGTTCTGCGGTTCCACAGTGCAGGACACAACGTAATTGTGATAGATGACCTTCGTTACGGTACTAGTAACGCTGTACTGCCAGGCAAGCTTATCGTTGGTTCTATCTCTGATCCAACATTAATAAGATCCGTAATTCGTAGCGAGCAGATTGATACTGTTCTACACACCGCCGCGTCGACTTGTATCACCGAGTCATTTTCTAATCCTCTTCTCTATTATGCGAATAATACATGCGGCACCCTGAATTTAGTTTCGGCTTGTCGGGATTGTGGGGTGAGAAATTTTATTCTATCTTCTACAGCCGCCGTTTATGGTTCATCGTGTAATTTCCGGTGTTATGAGCGGGCACATACGATTCCCAATAACCCTTATGGGCGCTCCAAATTAATGGCGGAGACGATTGTTCGTGATTTTAGTTCGGAATCACAATTACGATTTGGCATTTTACGATATTTCAATGTGGGCGGTGCAGACATTGAGGGACGATTAGGGCGGTTGAATTCACAATCATTACAATTAATGAATCACGCAACCCGAGCGACCATTGACAAAAGTAAGATCCTGCGTGTTTATGGCGTCGATTACGAAACGCCTGATCGAAGTGCAGTACGCGATTATGTTCATGTAATTGATGTCGCTGAAGCCCATCTAGCTTTACTCTCCTACCTGGAAAGCGGAGGAGAGTCCGCGATTTTTAACTGCGGCTCGGGAATAGGCTCTAGCGTATTCCAAGTAATCGATGCTTTCGAGCGACACAGTAATTCACGAATTGCCGTGCTTCACTGTGAGCGCAATGCGGGTGATGCGCCAGTAGTGGTTTCCGACATCTCAAAGATAACTTCTTACTTAAAATGGACACCCATTCACAGTACTCTGGACGATATCGTGAAAAGTGAATTGAAATGGGCGCATATCAGATGCAAAGATTTACCCTAAAAAATCAAGATTATATGCTTATATGCACGTAGAGGCGTGGATGCACCGCAGATGCTCAATCGAAATGCCTATAAAAAATGTCTCTCCATAAACTGTTAACAAACGGAGTCGATAATGAATCGGTGCACGCGAGTTCTTTAGCTCGTAATGACATTTGCTTTAGGTAGTCGCGGTCGCAGTATAAGCGCTCAAGTTCGTCGGCAACCCTTTGAGGAGAAACGATCCATCCGTTACTCATTGAACTGGCATGCAAGATATGCGTATCGGCCTCAATACAGATACCATTTCCCTTTCCCCAAAGTTCAGCACACGCCGTATGCCTAGGCACAATTTGCGCTGCGCCGGTTGCACCATGCTCGAAGCTAACTAATCCCCAGCCCTCGCTCATTGAAGTATTTAATCCTACATCACATGCATTATATACTAGATTGAGCCGTGAGTCTTCCCACTCTAACGATTCATCCGCAAGCGACGAATAAATCACGCTGTCGCTAATACCGAACATTTCGGCCATTCTCGAAAGATGCCATCCACTCTCTTCACTTCCCATGTGCAAATATAGTTTCACCATCGAATGCTTGCCTTTAGCAAATCGCGCAAACCCATCAAAAGTAATATCAATTCGCTTTCTTGCTTGATTCCGATTTCCATTTAACACTATAAAAAGGTCCTCGCAATTCGCCACATCTTTCATTATTTGTCTTCGTGCCTGGTTTTTGTCGTCCAATTCGAAGAAGCACTCCGTGTTTGTAGCATGCGGCACTACTGAAATCGGAGGAAGGGAAATCAAATTATTCTGCCGTGCTTTAATACCAGCGTTTTTGACTAGAGACCGCGCATATTCTGTGCAGGTCACTAATTCGCTGACGCCAGTAAAATGAACTAGATCCTCAGGAAAAATTGGCCCGCCATCAACGGGGCAATAAAGAACTACGGGAATTGGTGTGCTCAGTTTAGATAATCGCTTCAGATAAATGACCAAGCATCGGAAATCGTTATAAAGAAAGATAAGATCTGGTTTAGACCGGAGAACGACACCTTCAAGGATGTTTATGCCATAAGGATCTCCGCCGGAGTGAGCTGGTATGATCTGCCATGGCTCTGAAGCGGGCTCTCCGAAATAGTTTGTGGCCAGATGCACTATTTCGAACTCGTCTTTCAATCCATCAAAGATTGAGCTTGTCACGCGAGCAAGACCAGTTCCTTTGCCTCCATCCGAGACAACCAAAAGACGTTTTCTTTCGCGCATGCTCGAAAGCACTACTCTGTAGAATCACTCTCTTGTCCTTCTATCCAATGCTGTAGAACAGATTTCTTTGGGGGAACATAATTCTCTGAGTAGTCACGATTGATTAACAGTAGCCTATCTTCGTTGAGTTCGGCGATCTCAAGATTCCACGTAGAGGCTATAATTTTAACTATCCTACTGAGGGAGTGCTTCCTAAAGGATGTGCTAACCACGGGTAGTCTCACACCTTTGTCGCACTCAATCTCGATTTGAGGTTGGCCGTGCTCAAGGTTAGCAAGTTCCCCCGCCAACCATTGAAGCACCTCATCTATTGTAGCTTTATCAAAATTCTTGTAGTTTGGAATTGTGCCCTCGAACTCCTCCAAAAAGTTTGTATAAAGCTTGTCAGGCTCTTGTTCGTCAGGATTCTCATCCTCAAGCGCTACAGAAGGCTTCGTGGCTGCTCGCTCACCGCTCTTGGGAAGATACTTCCTACCCTCACCCTGGCCTAACCCAAGTCCATTCGGTGCCGCCAACGGAATGTAATCATCCTCTCTTTCCCCACAAGTTGACAAGAACCAGCCACCCCCGAACATAAACATCCCCAGGAGTCCATAGGATAGCCACTTCACCCTAAGTGGATGGGTTTTCGAGTGGGCCTAACGTAATCCCCGATTTTTTGAAATCGTGGACTGCTTTATGAACTCGCAAATTGTCGATAAAAAAGTGCTGTGTAAAATTAACCTCACCAGGCGGAGGATCATCGTCTTGCCCTTCTTTCTGCCAATAGAGCACATCGGCAAAGGTACTCTTGTGGCCTGTCACTGATTCTATAGTGTGATCACTCACCTTAATATTTACACCAGCAGGCGTTACATCTGAAGTGCTTTCACCCGCTGTGAGGTCTTTATACAGGTCATTGCTCGCTGGATCTGTATCCAGATGATCTAAGACATCATATGCACAAATCTTCGCATACATGTACTTCTTGTTGGGGTTATTCGCTGCTTGATTAATTCCGCCATGCCCATCGAAATCGTAAGCAACCGGATTAGTAGATGTCTTTCTTTTTGTGGGCCAACCATTGGCATCCACCGGGCCTCCCGATTTAGTGCCACTTTCATCGCGTCTAGTAAGATAAACTTCCCGAACCAAAAACTCGATTGACTTAGAATTCGAAATCGCATTTCCACATGCGTCCGTGCCACTAACCGTCACGGTAATTTTTACTTTATCACTAGTATCCTTGCTTTTGTGCGTTCCTTTGAGGCGGCTTGGATTTTGATCTGCAAACACGAGCGACGCCGTCGCATCATCTGGTCCATCCTCGTAAGCCCAACTAACTGAAGGATTGGTGTAACCCGTGGTATCAGCCGTAAGTGTTATCTGTCTGCCACCACCCACTTTGTTAATCATAAGGAAAGGGCGCTCCGCAGTAATTCCAGGCTCCGGCCCCTGCCCTCCCTCTCCTTCAGATCCACGCACAACCTGCACCGCAGCCTGACTCAACGCAACTGATCCAATAGAGGCTGAGCCACTGCGCTTCAAAAACCGTCTACGAGTAATATCATCCCTCTTCGAATGTTTCATAAGTTACAATCTAATAGATACGGCCCTGAAGATGTCAACCACATTATTTCCCATTCTTTTGGGGTGCGGTTTCGTCAGGCCCCCATTCCCGCTAGACCCACCGAATCACTCGGCCTTGCGCAAGCTGCGTCAGTGGGACCACAATGTCGTTGACTTAAGCTTGAAGTGTCGGCGGAGCGGTGCTAGCAGATAACCATCCCACTCGGGATCAACTCTTAACACTATTCACGTTATAATTGCCATGGCGTGGAAATAACTATATTTCCTATAGCGCTAGATTGCTAGAGTCGCTGCGGGATGAACTAAGCGATCCTGACTTCGTTTCCTCTCATAAAGAATCTCCAAATGCCTAGTGAGAACTCAATGCAGCTACCCGCGCAAGGTGCGTCCCCACCGACCTACTCGCCACCTAATAAACCGATCTCCTAGATGGCTGACACTAACGTTACTGCTGATGCAGCGCCTTTATTACCTTAAGTCAACGACATTGAGTGGGACCAGACTATTCAGATTTTGTCAATTCGAATACTTAAAACTTAAAAGTGCGAGAATGATGTATTGTTACGCTCTTAGAACGGTTCCCTCTAATTTCCAGTCATCTATTGCAGATGAGCTTCCAAGCCACTAAGTTTCTGTAGCCCTTCTCGAATTGTTTCACCTCTATGAAAATCCTTGCCCACACGGTCGCCTTTGATCCGGCAAGCTCAAACGGATGCCAACAGATGGCCCGTATGCTCGCGGCAAGTGCTGTTCGCACTTATCTCAACGGTGATTTCGTTTTGATTCATAATTCTGAGGAGCCACTATTTCAGATTCAGCGTCACGGGTTGCAGGAGATTTCAGTTAAAACACCTGCACTAGAAAATCAAGAACTAGCGGACCTAGGCAATCGTTGGAAGTTCCAGTCTCGAACTGTGCTCGATCCTAACGGTTACGGAGCCATCCTTTTCATTGACGCTGATTGCTTGATACTTCGGAATCTAGATCACCTATTTCACCGAGACGATTGGGATATCCTCTATCAGCCTGAACGTGGCAGATCGATTCGTTCTCCCGTTTTCAATGGGTATTTGACAGATGAAGAAATGAATTTTCTTTCATGTGATGGCGCAAATGCCGGGACCTGGGCAGTGCGAGGGCATATCTATCGCGATGTAATGCAGACTTGGGAAGAAATAATGGCTACTAATCCCGTTCGCGAACAGAGATGGCGGGATCAGACGGCGTGGAATCGGTTATTACTTGATGCGCCAAGATACGGTTGGCGCGCGAAGCAATTCGAGGCTCATGAGATACAGTTTCCATTGCACTTAGACAAGGATTGGCGGGTCTACCGCAACGCTGCGATTATTCATTGTGTCGGTGGCAATTACTTGGAAAAAATCCAATTTCTGTTTGGAATGTATATGCAAACATTTTTTCATGATCGCCAAGGAACAATACCATTTATTATTGATATGTAGACACAGGATATGCTTGTAGCGGCGATACTATATATGCTTACTTTTCGAAATTTGATCATCTAGGTCAAACTCCTTTCAATCATATATAAATGAGATAATGAAGGCTTTTGTACATACCTCTCCTGTTATTCATCATGCCGCTCGACTTAAGTGGTGACGCGCAAACAGCGATTCAACCTCTTGGCCAAATGCATTGTAGGCTTGGTGGAGGTTGCCTTCGTGCCATTCACTGAATAACTCCGATGCGCCTTCTTGATAAACGCGTCGCTCCACTTGGCTGATGAATAAGGCTAGCCGAAGGCCTTCCTCGGTCACTTCATAGCGATGCGTTCCTTCTATTTTCCGGATTACCCCGTGTCCTTTTAATCGCCTCAAATCGTAGCTCATCTGTCCGGTTGATATTTCTGGTTCTTCTTTTCCCAGAAGTTGAGCAACTCGGCTCTTCAGATCCCGATTCCGGAATCCTCCGCAGATCAGATGACAGCCTATCAAGGCGTTCAATAGGGCTTGCACCCGGGTGTTACTGCGAGGCAAGGCGCTCACTCGTTTTCCAACTCCCACCTCGGCGGGTGTTTCTAGCGCTTTGATCTTCTCGCCGCTTACTGAGGGATCGTGGCTCAATGTTTCTACTCGCAAGAGGCGATTGATGGTGGCTTCACCTACCTTGCGCAGCGCGCGCAGGTTTTTTCCATTGAGCGTTTTCCCTACTTGAAAATCCCGGGGATTGTTGATCGTAAGTTCCGTTCGCAGCGAGATGGCCTCTTTGAAATATTGTTTCAGTTTGTTTAGTTTATAATAGATGTGATAGACGGGAATGGTTCCATATTGCATGACACGGGTCATAAAACGCTTTTGTTTGCTCCGCTTCGTTATTCGCTTTCTGAATATTAATCCCACTCGTTCAGGGCGCCCTAGATCGAGGTTTTCTCGTATCGCTTGCTCAAAGAATTGCCGTCCGTTTTGCGCTTTTTTCCATACTTGGGTAAGAGCGTATTCTATTTGTAGCATGGAGATCTCGTAGCGGATCTTTATCCTGTTCTTTAAGATAGTGATCGGAGTCGGAATGATTTTGAGCCAGTCTCTAATTGTGTTTTCGATCTTTGAGGCCGTGATGTTATTGGCAATTTGCTGGGCTTTCCCTGGATCGGCGCAAGATTTGACACCGTTGTCGAGAGCCTCATAAGGAATACGCTGTTTCTCTAGCTGGCGTTTGACATATTCGTGCCCGTTGAGACAGACTCTCCCGGCGAAGGGGGCGTAACTGCTGAATTTGATGAAGAGACTCCCCCAGTTGTCATCCCAAATGTAGAAGTAGTATTGGTTGGCCATGACTTTACCCCAACGAAGCCGGTACCACCATCCGCCGGTCTCTTCGTTCTTGGCCGAACCGCCTTGGACCACGCTGATTTTCTCTTGCGCTTTGCCTATAAAGTAGACGCCTGGCCTACGCGTCCCCCGCGATTCGAGGTGTTGCTGCGCGATTTCTTCTTTGTTCTCGTTGTTAGCAAAGCGGTGGATGCCGAGCCCGTTGTCTTTGGCGAAGGTTTCGATGTTCTCCACGAACTGGTCCCGGAAGGGCTTAAAGACGCTCACCAGCGGAAGCTTTTCACCAAGGATCTTGCGAATGAACAGCGAGATCCCGCCCAGCGTGCAGAGGAGTGGCAAACGTAGATTCAGGTAGATGCGATCGAAGCAACTAAGCTCGTAGGAGATGTGTCCTTCTTGAAGTTCGTTGAGATTTGGCACATGCTGATCATGCCTCCCGCAGATCTACGCTTCAAGCATCTGCCGTCATGGCACATTACTGCGGGAGGCACTTCATGGTAGGAGGCGAACGCCTCGCTATAGGTTTCTCAGCAATTGCGACTGATTCCATATGACAATTCAATGGTCGCAGTACATTCCTACTTTGTAACACCAGTGTCATATTAAGATGAAACTGACAGACGAATTTCCACTAATGTTCTGCCTTAATCTGGCGCGAAGAACGGATCGACGATTCGATAGCGAAGATACCTTCAATTCGTTCTGCATACCTGTGAAAAGATTTCCAGCTATTGACGCTAATTGGGTTTCCCAGTCACGAGGCTTTACTTCGAAAGGCCGTTACGCTCACGCCTTAGGAACGCGGCTTATCATCCGCAAGGCGATGTTGGCGCGTGCCTCCGCAGTCTTCATATTTGAAGATGATGTGACTCTCCAATCAGATTTACACGCTCGTCTAGCAGAGATTGAGTTGCCCGAGGATTGGGGTATGTTCTACTTAGGTGGATTGCACCTGGAGCCACCTGAAACGGTATCTCCGGGACTAGTTAGAGTTAATGGATGCCTGTCGACCCATGCGTTTGGTGTGCGAGCACAGTATTTTCGGCGAGTGATGCGCGCCATATCAGGTCGGGAACGTCAAACTTACGATCAATGCTGCCTCGCAACCGACGCTTCACTGGCAAGACTACATTCCGAGATTCCCACTTACGCTGCATTTCCAAGTTTGGCCGGACAGAGAATGAATCACTCGGATCTCATGAAAGGCACATATCGTGCCTTTCATGATGATGGGCAACAAGTTGAGTTTACGCCAGTTCTTGAGGGCTTAATAGCCGAGAGCTTGGGGGGACGGGCCTATTTGCCAGCAAAAAAGGCGGTTTCACTTCTTTCTGGGAATGCATGGTTTCAAGAGGCAAGTATTCCTAGCGATTCTTGGCGTAAACGCTGGGAAGCGATTGTTCCGACCTGGCCAACAACATCAGCATTTACTCCTCAAGGAAAGATTGCGTTTCTATTTGTTACAGTAGGAGAACAGAACCATGCTAACATTTGGCATGACTACTGGAATAGAGATAGAGATCATGTGAACGTATACGGGCACACACGTGATAAGGAGCGATTGACTGATGACTGGCTGGCCACTTGCCAGATAAACGAGCGATATCCAACACAATGGGGAGATATCAATGTTGTTCGTGCTGAAATGGCTTTGCTTCGAGAGGCTTTGCTGGACAGCAGCAATCAGTTTTTCGTTTTCGCATCAGAGTCCTGTATTCCAGTCCGGCCCTTCGAAGATTTGGTGAGATTCTTGAAACTCGACCCTAGGAGTCATTTTACTTGGCAGACTGTAGAGGACTTGAGAAAACTAAATTTGCTAACAAAAGCCTCGCGCATTGACAATGCACCTCGAATCCCTACAAAGTATTGGGCTTTTCACAGTCAATGGATAGTTCTCAACCGAGAGGCAGCGGTATTAGTAGTAGAGGACGATTTCACCGAGGCGATGAGTGAGGTCGACGTTCCTGATGAGTGTTACATTGGGACGGTTTTGCGAATCAAAGGGTATCCGCTAGAGGAATTTGTAACGCAACATCAGCTCACTTGGGCAACCTTTGTCGACACCAATCCGCACCCCAATTCGTATCGTATTGTCGATTCTGATTTCGCAGCAAGTCTTTATTCATCAGGTTGCTTCTTCGCACGGAAGTTCCCCGCAGCTAGCAATGTAGGTGATTTCCGGCTGCACCAATCGGCGAAAGAACTCATATCTATATAGCACGACTCCGTGCTGTAAACGGAGACCTCAAGTGCCGTCCTCACGACTGCGCAGATTCTCGCCGATTATGAGCGTAGCGGGATGACTCAGACCGAATTCCTTACCGCACAGCTCAGCGCGGCTGATGCTCTATCAGAATGATGGTCTTGTCGGATTGGCTCGCAAACCTCGCAACGATCAAGGCAAGCAGCGCAAAGTTTCAGAAATCCTCTGCAAAGCCATTGAAGGCCTGGCTGTATGTCATGGTGCTTAAAAGCCAAGCGATAGGAGTCGATGCACTCGTGATGGATGTAGCGTTTAGCCGCTTCCATTCCGTGCTGGCGGATAAACAGCGCAGTTACCGTAATCTCATGTAGCGAGCGCCAACGCGCTAGAGCTGTAAACGCCGGGTGAAAAGCGGTACGGAAGAAGCGTCGGGCGAAAACCGGTACACCCATCTAGAAAGGATGCGTGTACATGAACTTAGAAAAGTGGGCGCGAGTGCGCCGCAAAGTGTTGCTCGACAAGCAGAGCAAGCGCTCAGTGATGGCCGAAGAAGGCCTTCACTGGGATACCTTACAGAAGATGCTGGCTCATCCGGAGCCGCCGGGTTACCAGCGTCGTGTCTCTCCGGGGCGCAAGATCGATCCTCACCGCCAGTGGATCCGCGACCTCATCGAAGCTGACCGCAAGCTGCCGCGCAAACAACGGCACACCGCGGTGCGGATCTTCGATCGGCTTAGGAAGGAACGTGGTTATGAGGGTGGCTACACCGCGGTCAAAGAAGTCGTGGCCGAAATCAAGGCGACTAAGGGCGAAGTCTTCATGCCACTGAGCCAACCTCCCGGTGAGGCGCAGGTCGACTTTGGTCATGCGTTAGTCAATCTCAATGGCCTCCTCACCAAGTGCCCGTTCTTCGTCATGACCCTGCCCCATAGCGATGCCTTTTACGTGCAGATCTTCGAACGCGAATGCACGGAGACCTTCTGGGAAGGGCATGTGCGCGCCTTCGACTACTTTGGCGCCGTGCCCTCACGTATTAGTTATGACAATACTTCCATCGCCGTCTCACAGATACTCAAAGGGCGTCGACGCAAACTCACTGACGGTTTCCTACAATTACAAAGTCACTATCTTTTCAAAGAACACTTCTGTCTCGCTGCACGCGGTAATGAGAAAGGCGTCGTTGAGCGCATCGTGGGCTACAGCCGGGCAAATTTCCTCGTGCCCGTACCGCAAGTCCGCAGTCTAACTGAGCTCAATGCCAGTCTCGAAGCCTCTTGCCGGGAGGATCTCAAACGCCAGCTTCGAAGCCGGTCACAGCCGAAAGAAGCCCTCCTCAAAGAGGATCTCGAGGCCATGCGCCCTCTTCCTGCTGCGCCCTTCGAAGCCTGTCGCATCGTCAGCACGCGCGCCAGCAGCCTGTCCTTGGTGCGTTTCGATGATAACGATTACTCCATTCCCACGCGCTACGCACATCATCAAGTCATCGTCAAAGGATCGAGTAGGCACGTGCGCGTCTATCATGATCACACCCTGGTCTCTGAACATGCGCGTTGTTGGGAAAAAGAACAGGTTTGCTATGATCCTGTTCATTACCTTGCTTTGTTAGAGCGCAAGCCGGGAGCGCTCGACTTCGGGCGTCCCTTTGAAGATTGGGATTTGCCAGAGAGCCTCCACCGGCTTCGGCGTTATCTTGAGGCGGCCCGGGGCGACAACGGTAAACGGGATTACATCAGCATTCTTCGTTTGTTAGAAAAACATCCTTTAGAGCGTCTAGCCAAAGCCATCGACATGGCTCTGGACATGGATTGCACAAGCAAAGCCTACATCGAACAGTGCCTCTACCACGAGGATGCTGAAGCGAAAGTCTTCAAGCTCGACGGACGCGAGCATCTCAAAGGCATACGCGTCACCACCACCGATCCGGGTGCTTACACGGCCTTGCTTGAAAAGGGGCGTGATAGGGAGGAGGTCGCATGAGTCAGGAAAGCCATCGTCTTCTGCTCCGGCATCATTTGGAGAAACTTCGGCTGCCAACCATGCGACGTGATTGGGAAACGCTCGCGGCCAGCTGCGCCAAAGAAGGTCACAGTCATGGGGAGTATCTTTGGCAACTATGTGAGCGTGAATTGATCGAGCGTGAACAACGGGCCGCCAACCGGCGGATCAAGATCGCCAAATTTCCCGTAACAAAGACGTTAGAGGACTTCGATTTCAGCGCCCAACCCACGATCAACGAAACGCTCGTTCGTCAACTCGCCACCTGTCACTATCTCAAAGAGCGCGAAAACGTGCTCCTGTTAGGCAACTCTGAGCTACAGACATAATACAGTATTTAGTTCGTGTTATCGGTCATGAACGGCATCACTTCGTTGGCGGTTTCAGGGAGACGTAGCCGTCTGGTCTCCTTCAGAGTCTTCACTACCGCCGCGAGTTCAGTTCGGTGTAGATCCTTAGGCTGGATGATCCAAGGGCCAAATTTAGTCGATTGGTTAGCAGGCAGAACGCCGGATTCGATTAGCTTCCTTGTCGTTGATCTCGAAACGCCAAGTTGCTCCGAGGCCTGATCAAGTGTTAGCCATTGTCGCGTTCTAGGATTGCAGAACCCAGCAATTTTGTTCGCACGGCGCACATGCTGGACTCGACCGCCAGTCCATCTCTGGCCTGTACCTGTTCGGTGCCCCTGACGATTGAGAATGGAGGCGATGGCCCCATCATCGGAGGTCTTTACTAGCTCTCGCACGATCTCAACAACATCTTCTCCATTACAATGACCATGTTGACCGTGGCGGTTCTTTGGGATCATCAACTCAGTGTGCACACCGCCTGACCAGTGAAGCAGAAGACGGACCATTGGACGGCCACCTTCATCAACGAGATGGATGATGATCTCTTCCAAGACCGTTCGTATAATCCGTTTCTTCAGTTCTAACGGAGCCGCTACGTCATTCCAAACCAACGAGAGCTGCCCGCCCATCTGCAAAAGGCACTCACGATCGGTTGCGCCTAAGGAGTCTTGTTCATTGCCGACCTCTCCCATGCGCTGCTCCAATTGGTGAAAGTGCTTGAGTTTTTCATTCCAACGCCTTTCTAGTTCATGGGCCACTAGGCGGTTCTCAGGATCCACGGCATCGTATTGGCGGAAGGCGCGTTCAACTTCATACCGTGCCTTTTCAACCGCCAGTGATAGACTTTGCTGAGCGTTAGAAGCCGCCATTTGGACCTGTTCCCAGGCCTTTAGAGCCGCCTCGATGCCAGCAGGCTGCAATGCTTGAAGTACAGCATTCGTAAGTGCTTGGTCGACTTTAAGCGAACCGACCGAAATACACGTCTCACCCCCGTGATTCACATTACTTCCCTTGCAGTAGTAGCGAGCTACCTGACCTTTCGGCCCTGAATAAGCCACATGCATCCCTCGGCCGCAGTGTCCGCAGCGCACCAAACCTGAAAGTAGCGCAGGGCCTCGTTTCACTGCTGACCGCATCTTTCCCTTCATTGTCATATTCTCACGCAGAAGCGACTGGATACGTTGGTATTCATCCCAGGTGATATAGCCCTCATGATGATCAAGAATCAAGATTTGCCAATCCTCTTGCGGCACATAGTGGCCACTAGAACGGCAAGGCTTACCATCAACCATCTTCGTCTGAGTGCGTCTTCGACCGTAGACGAATGCTCCTGCATAACAGGGATTCTTCAGAAAACTCAGGACTCGATTCATCACTGGCAGCTGCCAGACAACTTCGCCGGATGGCGCCAAAGTTGGTAATGTCTGGTTCTCCTGGCGAAACCAGAGAAGTACCTGACGAGCACTTCCTAACTCTCGGAACTTGGCAAACACGCTTCGGCTCGCATGCTGGACTTGTCGATCCGGCGACATCTCAATGCGGTTATCTGCCGTCCTGACATAACCAGCAGGAACCATGGTAAGAACTTCTCCTCGCGCAATCTTTTCTCGCAAGGCTTCCTGTGCTCGTTGTCTTAAAAGACCGAGTTCAAATTCACTCATAGTGCCTTTCAGCCCTAGCAAGAGCCTGTCGTTGAGAATCTTCGGATCATAGACACCATCGTGATCAATGACGATGGTATGGGTCATGGCACAGAGATCGATCAGGTGATGCCATTCCCGATTATTGCGCGCCAAACGTGAAGCCTCGAAAGCAAATACGGCTCCTACTTCACCTTGGCAAACAGACTCCAACAATTTCCCAAACCCGACTCTCATCGTGTGACCACCCCCGGAGCGCCCTTGATCCTCGTCAATCGTCTCGATATGGATGAACCCATAATCGGCAGCGCGCTCCCTGAGTTCGTATTGTCGTCGTCGACTCTCAAGATTATGGCGCACCTGATGTGAACTCGATTGGCGGATATAGACAACGGCTTTGCGCTGCAGGTGTGATTCAGTAATCTTATCGTGCTTGGTTTTCATGAATGTCACAGTGTGATGGTGAGTTTGAGTGTGATTCCTTTTCAACCGCTAACATCAACTCACAAAGCAAGCGGACGGCTTCTTTTCGGCAATCGGCAGGAAACGCGTCCAGATCAACAGGAGCCGAGAACGCAAGCTGTGGTTGGTCAGGAAGATTGTTGTTTATCTTTTTGGTCTTCATCCTCTCCAGGCGACCAGTTAGCCAACAGCTCACGCAACCTATTCAATGAATTGACGGCGATGATGGGAACAAGCCCTATCCTCACTGACACACAAGTCTCAGGATCGAACATCCACTTGGGGAGATGGGCGTGAGTGTTATCAGGGAGCTTCACGCACACGTGTTCCTGGCGTTGATACTCCTTCACAACAGTCAATTCGAGACCGTGATAGGGGTGAAACGGATAGTGTACTTTCCATAGTCGTAGACCATGGGTATTGCGTGAGTGGTTCTCCCGGCACCGGCAAGAGTCATCTCGCCACCGCTCTGGGCTTAGCTGCCTGTACCCAAGGTAAACGCGTGCGCTTTTGGAGTGTCTGCGCCTTGGTCACTCATCTCTTAGAGCTTCGCGAACAACGTGAACTCAAGCAATTCCAAGCTCAGATGGACAAGCACGACCTCATCATCCTCGACGAATCTGGTTACGTTCCCTTCAGCAAAGAAGGAGCCGAGCTTTTGTTTGAAATAGTCAGTCGCGCTTATGAACGCACCAGCCTGATCGTTACGACCAATCTCCCATTCGAGCAATGGACCGAAGTGATGGGGAGCGAACGGTTGACCGGAGCGATGTTAGACCGAATCACGCACCGGGTGCACATCATCGCAGCCAACGGAGAAAGCTACCGGTTGCGTGACGCACAGAAACGTCAACAATCCAAAGCGTAACGTTACGATAACCGGTTCGAAGCATCGCTTACGAACAAGGTTAGCCTGCCCGCTCCGGGAGAGGGGTCAAGTGCTGTCCTCGCGACATCACGAAGCTCGTCCCGGATACACCGCAGGATGAGCGAGCGCCTAACAACCGCCTCAAAGCGGAAGACAAATGGTCGCTGCGGGATCACTGGACCCCTCACCCTCCGCAGCCCACCGTCATCAAGTTCTCTCGCGAACCAATCCATGCTTCTCACCGTGAAGCAAAGCTCCATGCGGGCGCCGTCATGAACCCGCCACGAGATAAGAAAGTGCCCCGGACGGCGCAACACCCGCTTCGCGGACCATTGGGGGAAGTTGCTTACGGCAAGCCTTTCCAAGCACCATTCAACCTTGCCAAACCGCACCACCCAACTACCCTCGCCGCTGAACCTTAACCGTACCGGTTTTGGTCCGGCGCCCGTACCGGTTTTTCTCCGGCGTTTACAAGAGCGCCATCGGCAAACCCGTTTCTTAACAAACAGGCAATCTCCCACCCGACCGCGCATCCTTTTGCATGCAATCTGACAAGCACATCAAATAGCATATTGTTCTCTTTAGCCGCTTGCGGACGCAGTCGTTCATTGAACTCGCCCCCTCAGTAGCAATCGAAGGAGAATCTCTAGTGAGTCGAAGCCCTCCTGCCATCGTTGCTCGTTACGCTTAACAAATCCCAGCATTGTCCCTAACCGTAACGTCATGATACCGCAGGCCACCAAAGAAGGTCATCTAAACTGTATCTCAAGAAACGACTGGATTGGCGTGGAGAGATTCTTTGCGTAAATGGCTCCTTCAATCACAGCTGTCTTTCCCTTCATCTTGCAAGTTCCAGATACTCGATAGGAAGTGTCTGAAATGGCCTGGGGGAAGTGATGCTTCACTTCTCCGACTGAGCAAAGCGAAGATACCTTGTCGGCATTCACCAGTGCTGGGAGTGGCTTAGAGTATGACTGATTTCGGGGGTCTCCTAGTTTACCATTGACCTGAAATCCATCCTGGGACTGCCACCCTAACTTAACACTGCAATCTTCAAGATAAGCTGGCCCTGAATTGTGCACGTAGATTTTCAAGTGGTGAGCAATGACCTCATACAAGTGATACCTATCTACAAACCTGTAATCGTGCTTCGCTGTCTTCTGAAGCTCCCTCAGATGGTTCGTGAAATACTTATCGTAAGACAGTTGGCCATGTGGTATCGGAGACATTTCCCACCGACCGTTGGTTTCGATTTCACGACGCCCTGGGGTCCACAGTTGTTCTTCTCCTTGCCGTTCTTTAAGAATCGCCTCGATTTCTTTCTTCGCATCTTCAGAGGGCCACTGAATCTTCTCCAAGCACTGATGGGGAAGGATAATCTTATTTTGGATGGCCGAATCAGAGAACGAAAGCTGAACTGTTTCGGCTGAAAAGCGGGGACTAGCTTCGTAACCAAACTCAGCAGGGGATGACTGCTCTCCAGAATCTTCCCCGTTGCCAAATTTCTTCCCCGTAATCCCCCAGACCAGCATTTTCACGTTCTCATCGAAATTCGATTCGTTTCGAAAATCGACCCAACTCCTACTCTTCAGGAACCCTGGCACGCTTGCCTCCTGCAAGATTACTGGGATGAGTTGGAGTTGTCGGTCCTGCGCAAGGCTTAAAGCGCGGTAGTATTCTTCTTCAACCCAGCCAGAAGCCATCGCTTCTGGCGATACGATAAGAGCAACGGCTTTGCTAGTTTCAAGCCCTTCCTCTAACGCCTTAGCAAACAAGTCGCCTGGACGAATCTCGTCCTTATCAAGCCAGACCTTTAGCCCGTGTTCGACCAAGGCTGCCTTCAGCTTCTCCACCCAAGGCTTGTCCTTGCTGTTGTGACTTAGAAAAACATCGAACTGACCCACGGCTGCATCTTAGCGCGACGAATGCTTGTCAGCACTGCGAGATTGTAAAGTTTCTCAGCGTTTGGCATGATTTCTTTCACGCTATTTGGCACAATCTCGTCGCTCCTCCAGGGGTGGCTCTGAGCTAAAACTCTGGCATTCAGTGGATTACAAGAGTCTACGTTGGTCGCCGTTATGCCAAATAATTAGAAAGATTCTGTGCCAATTAATCTGAAAGGTCACAGCCCTAAAAGTTGATTTTTTAACCGATTCTGATGCCCGGATACCCGCAACTGGTCTGGAACACAATAATATCGCGTTTTTCCGGGGGATTTCGAATTGGAACACAATAAGATATATCATTGATGTTCAGCAAATTACTGACAACATTCTCCCGTGAGGCCATCCGTTCACGGCTTGACCCATCTTTCCCATCGATTCGATTCAATTGATGTTGTCTCGAATGCACTCAGTGCTGCAACAGGGTCCTCCTTGTGCCAACCTGAAAATAGGCGCTCCCACAAATGGTCGGGTATTTGCTGCTCCTTAGGGATACTCTGAAACGTCCTCAAAGCTTGAGCAAAACGCCCTTCTTCCATACACACCTCACCGATCGGACGAAGAAGTTGACCATAAATCTCGCTGTCCGGCTCTAGCGAAGCTTCTACCCAAGCCAATGCTGCTCTCGGGTCTGTATCCTTCCATTCATTGAAAAAAGCCCTCGCGTTTGCCTTCATCATCGAGTGCGATTGGTCAGCAAACAAACCCGCTGCGGCTTCCGCATCATGGGCTAATAAGTGCTTCCATAAGTCATATGCATGAGGTGGACGTTCACCAACCGCTTCTGCTTTGCTCCACAGACTCTCGAATATAGCCAACGCATTCACAGGATCACTCTTGGCTAACTTATGCACATAATTAGATAAGTAGTAGACGGTGCGCCCGTCAAATCGTTCCACAACATCCAAAGGTTCTATCAACCCAGGTTGACGATCTTCAATGTAAGCGAGATTAGCTGCCAACACTCCAAGGTTCTTGTCTCCGATCTTCTCAACGACTTCCCCGAACAATGCCTTAGCAGCTTCAGGATCTGCATAAGCAAGCTCTTTGGCAGCCCCTAACAATGCCACTGTTCGTGCACTTTCATCTACAAGTCCACGTGCCCATCCAAGAGCAGCAATCCGATCTTTCCGGACATACCACTCCATGACGTTGTCTACTGCGTAAGCCTCTTTCGTAGGGTCGTTTATGAATTCGACCATGGCTGCTGCTAATTCTGGGGAGGCGCTCGCCAGACTTTGTGCCATGGCCGCTGCCATTTTCGAATCAGGATTATCCGTCAACCACGCTTGAGCTGCCTCCACATCCTGCGATGCCCATCGCCTATAGGCGGTGGTCCGAGGGTCCGACTGAACCCCAATAGCAACTAGACGATCGGCCTGCTCCAGAATTTCCACGGGATCTAAAACACTAACCAAGTGTTGTCCTAACTGACTCCGGTCTCGTCCTTGCGGAAGTTTCTCCAACCAACGCATGGCCGCCTCCACATCATGTTTCGCCCATACGCCAACAACAGAGCCCTGTTGCTCCAATCTTTCGCGCTTGTTAGATAAACCGTTGGCCACGGCGAGCGCCTTACTAGAGTCATGCTCAGCCAGATACTTGATAAAATGATCACGAACTGATTCGGAAAGAAACCGCTCACCACGATGGTCTATCGCCTGTAAGACAGCAACGAGATCATCCTCGCGTAACCAAAGCAGCATCTCTGACGGAATGTCTTGGGGAGGTTCAATCGTTACGTCTAACCAATAATTGAACAACGCCGCTGCGGCACGGCGTTGATCTGCGGAGCTACGAACGAGGGTTCTTTCATGCGGCGCCAAGCCATACAAATATGCAGAACAAAGACTAGAACCCAATTGGTTCGCCATTGTGGGCCAACCGCCAATCTCCTCTCTCAACGCTCGCAATTGGACCAATGACGCATCCCGCATCCTTTCATTGAGACGAGTCAACCACTCCATAGAAAGACGATTCGGTTTTGCCCAGCCCGCTTGCGCCTTCCTCTCTAAAGTTATCCTGTGAGGGGTGATAGAGCGATCATCTGGATTATTCTCGCGCCAATTCTTTAGAAAGCCATCAGTTAGGATCCAGCCAATCAATCCCGATGACACAATTAAAACTATGGAAAGGAGGCCTTTCACGGCTTGAATTTCTCAAGCAGATTTGTCTTCACCGCAGCCTCAATCTCCGATGCCTCTAATGCAGCACGTGCCGCCTGTGGATCTTGTCTTCGCCAGAACCCGACGGCTAATGAAAGCTGCTTCGCCTGCTGCGCTTCATCGTCAATCTGTTGTGCCCAGTAAAACGCCCCTTCTGGATCTCTAATGTTCCCGTTCCGATAACCATAGGTCAATGCTCTGATCATCTGGACAATCGCCGCGTCTTTCGCTGCCCCAATCGGCAATGTCGACAACCATTTTGAGGCTTCCTGAGGATCCTGGTAGGTATAGCGATAGGCAATCCCCGGATACAAATCTTCACGCTCTTGCGGTGGCAGCCGTTCTAGCAGGCGCAGGCTTCGCTCGGCCTCCTCAATTCTTGAAACCGCTGACCGCAACGCTTCTTGCTGAATCACTCCCTCAGGTACTAGCTCCATGAATGCCTCAATTGCTTGAGGCTGGTTGGCGGCAATCACTCCAGCACTACTGGTAAAGAAGTCTTTCTGCCCATCGTTTGAAAGTGTCTGCACCCAAGGGATTAACCGCTCGCGCTCCTCCACCGGGAACTGCTCGTAAATTGCCTTGGCTAACGTGCTATCCTCGAAACCTTCCGTCAATGCCACCTCGCTAACAAAAGCCTTAGCGGCCTCAAGATTTTGCAGAGTCCATTGGCTTATCGCATACTCCATCACAACGTTTCGTACAAGACCCGGAGACAACCTTTTCAGCTGCTCGATAACAGTCGCGGGGCCAGCTCGGTCGAGCCATCGATCGAGAAATGGATTCACAGTAGAACTGTGTGCGCCCGCTTTTGACAGCCATTCCAGCGCACGAAATGGAGTGTCCTCGTTGGCTTTCAAGGCAGCCGAGACAATCTCGCTCCTGGCTTCATATGTTCCCAGTTTGGAAAACAAGTTAGGCTTCTCTGCCAACCAGGCAAACCCTGCCGCGACATCCTCTTCTACCACTTCACGAGCGATACTTGTCCATGCAGCCTGGCGGTCGCACCTTCGCCTCAATCCATTAGCCCAAGCCAAGGCCTCGTCCTGATCTTCAGACACCCAGTGTTTTGCTAGCACAGGGGTCAATCGCATGCGTAGATGGCCATTTGGTAGTTCTCTGTAGACCTCCATCAATCCCGCTCTGTCGTCTGCGTACGTCGTCTCATAAATGATCGCTAGAGCCTTATTACGCTCATTATATCTCTTGATCCCCATGGCCCATTCCAAGGCCGCATCGGGATCAAGTTTGGCCCACTCCCTAGCAAATAGTGAAAAGTCTTCTCTCTCCGCACCCTTGGCTAACTCGGGAAGACGTTGTGGGAAATACGTGACAATCGCGGCAAGCAGCTTCTCATCCGCAATTCCACTCCTGTCAGTGACTTCATTCAAAAACAATCGTGCCGCCTCACGTTGGTCATAACCAACCAAGTTACAAACTAACTGAGGCAAATACTGACGCCTTTCTTCAGATGTAAGGCTCGCGATGGCTGACTCAGGATCTTTTTCAATCCACACCTGGAGGCACTGCGAGATCACGTTCCAATCGGCCAACGACCTAGCCGCTTCGAGGGCTCCGTGGGGATCTATTTCTAGCCAGCGCACAAACAAGAATCCAAGGTGTCCGTATTCCCCGGATCTGTGCCTGTCGGCATACCAAGCCAACAACTCTGCGAGTTCGTCTCCGGTGGCCTCGTTCAAGTAACGAACCAACAAAGGCGAACGCTCACCAAAGGGCCGGTCGAGCACCTTATCCAACGGCGGTCTTACATTAATCTTAATTGAACGAAAATCCTCTCCCACGCCGATCGACGGGCTCTCCCTCGTTTGAATCGAGAACACCAAATCCGTCTTCAGATCCGCAGAGCTATTGAACCACCTTAGACTCGCCCCCACAAACAGTCCAACCAGCATGAATGACCCTACTGTTCTAAACCCCGACACAGCCAAAATATCGCCTTCACCACTAAAGCAATCAAGTCCAAGCTGTCACTTTGACAGGTAGCGATGATTCCTGTTTTTAGCGACCACGCCAAATAGCTCTCAAAAACCCACGCCATTTAATTTTTAAAGTCACAAGCTTGGGGGAGAAATTTACCGGCAGAAACCCGTGACTGCTCTGAAACACAATAATATCGCATTTCTTCGGGGGATTCTGAAATGGAACACAATAATGAATATTATTGTGTTCCAGGTTTTCCCCGCTAGAATGCCCGAAATCAGCGGTTTTGGCCCGTTTTTCATGGATTCCGACTCCTCAGCGCTTCTAGATCGCCTTCTCAAGGCTTCGGATCGTCGGCTCGCCTCCCCTACCCTCGCCGCCTACCGCCGCACCTGGACCAAGCTCATCGCCTGGTCCACCGCCGAGGGCCTGCACGCCCCCACCCTGCCCCGAGATCGGGTTGCCGAATACTACGATGCGCTCACCGACCAACGCTCGGCTTCCCATCACCTCCAGGTCAAAGCCGCCCTCTCCTTCTTCTATAAGCTCTTCGACCAGCCCAATCCCTTCGCTGAGTGCCAGGCTCCCCGTTTCGATGTCCAAAACGTGGAAATCCGTTTTCTTGAAGCCAAGGAACTCGGGGCCATTTTCGCCGAGTTGAGGCAGGCCGCCGTCGACTACACCGGCCATCTGACCGTTCATCTCGCTGAGGCGCTGTTCTTCACCGCTTGCCGCTTCCACGAGTGGGCCACCCTCACCACCGACAAACTCGTTTACGATGCTAATCGTAACGTTACGGCTGCCCGGCTCAAAGTGAAGGGGGGCAAGCATCGCGATTTGCCCATCCTCGAAGAGCTATCCGAGTCCTTGCTGGATTGGTCCACCTTTCTGGAGGGGATCCGGGGACTACGGCTTCGTCGTGGTGGGCTGGCCTTTGCCAAGAGTCCGCTGGTTGTGGGGTCACCGTCATCACGGCCCATGGCCTCCGTCACAGTGCGGCCAATCTCCTGCTTAACGATCGGGGACGTAACATCCGGGAGCTTCAGGAGCTACTGGGCCACCGTAGCTTGGCTACCACCGCACGCTACACGCACATTGACCGCAAACGGCTCCAGGGCGTCGTGGAGGGGCTCAAACTGACATGAGTTCTGTCAGGGCTAGGCCACCGAAAAAGGCGGCCAGAAGAGGCAGCCAGGGCGCTATTCAGGCCCATGCGGTGAAGGCTGTGGTGCAAATTCTGTTCGCGACCAGCCGGTCCTACACCATCGACACCCTCAAGGAGAAACTCAGGGAGTTTTACCTCGATGAAGCCGACTACGAGAAACGGGCTGTGGCTTCACTCTCGACCGTAGAGTTGATGACCGCTTTGCTCGAAGCCTCCCCCACCCTCTCTGCTGTGGGTTTGCAGATTAAGCTTTCCAACGGGGTGGCTCAACTCGCCACCACCAAAGTCGATTGCCGCAAGTTATCAGAGTTTTTGTTAGAACGCTCTCAGCGCGTAACCACCATTAGCGACCCGGCCCTTGAGGTCTTAGCTTGTGTGGCCATAAAAGGGCCGATTGATCAGGATCGGATTGATGCCCTCTTTGGCGGTCGGGACAAGCGGCACTTGGTCTTTGTGCTGCGGGAAATGGGGATGGTTGAGGAGTTTGGCGGTGAAAACGGGAGGTTGCAGTTTATGACGACCGGGAAGTTCCTGCGACACTTCGGGCTCAAGCACCCCAGTGAGTTGGAAGTGGCCATGTTGGAGATGGAAGCGCGGCAAGCACGCGAGGGACGGTTTGGGTTTCTTGAACCTCAGGCCTAAGCTCTACTCAGAAACACAGACATACTTAACATTTTTACCAAATGCACAATTCTCGCACGCGGGAAGCCGGTCATCATCGTGCTCAAGCGTTACCACCCAGTCCGAACAACTAACACATCGATAGGTTCCTTTGCCTGGTTTTTCCCCAACGTTATACATACCCTGTGGTTACGATTTCTTGGCCCTATCATGAAAACGCGGGGCAGTAGAAAAGAAAAACGCCTCCCAAATTTTCATACCTCTTACGGTCTGCTCTGGGGCTGATTCCTGTTTCAAGTTGCAGTATCACTCAGGAATGCCTGCGCTTCTTCTCTTCCTACTGCCCTCCCTCGAAACGGATTCGTAACGGACTGTTTTCGTTGTCGAAAACCTGAGTCAAACTGCGTCTCCCCGTAGAAAAACCTGAGTCAAACTACGCTTGGGTCGTAAACCGAGGGTATTCGACTCCGCTGGGATGCGAAAACTGGTGCTAAAGCAATTTTTAGCCAGGAAACCACCAGGTTGACTCAGGTTTTTGAGTCTGATATAGCAAGTTTGACTCAGGAAACCACTAGCTCGACTCAGGTTTTCTCAGCAAGACAAGTTTGACTCAGGAAATGCCCACTAGACACAAGTTTGACTCAGGTTTTGGCAAGTTTGACTCAGGTTATTGCCTCAAAAAGACAAGTTTGACTCAGGTTTTGGCAAGTTTGACTCAGGTTATTCTTTGTAAGTCGTTGATTATCAAAGGAAATCCCGAGGACAATATTAGAAATATGTTACTAAAAAATGTAATAATTGGGGCTTCGCCCTCTGTTGTTGCTTTTTTTGGGATTCTTTAAGGACAAACAGATGGACTCCATTCCAGAAACAGCCCCTCGGGAACAACTAACGTTGTTCCCGAGCTTCGTTGAAGTCGCCCGAGGCAAAGACGAGATGAACTTCGCCGAGTTCCCAATTGCTGCGCTTTGCAAACGTCCCCCCGATAACTCCAAAACAGTTATCTTTGAGGACCAGATTTACGACAAGAAAGCAGGGAAACTAGTGACGAGACGACTGATGATCACAGGATCAGATGCTTATGGGCTGCCCGTTCCTTTCGATGACGAGGTAATCTTTGCGCTCGTGAACATCGCAACACGATACGGCAGCAAAAACGTTAGCGAAGAACTAGAGTTCCTACCAAACCAGATCATTGAGGTTCTAGGTCTTAAGAAACACACTTACTATCGGGAGCGAATCGAAGAGTCTTTGAAGCGTTGGACAGGTGTGACCATGCACTACGAGAATGCATGGCGCGAGTTTGAGAGCAGGGAATGGATTAGCGAAGGGTTTCACCTCATTGAGTCTTACTCATGCAGAGACGAGGGCTATACCATCAGATGGGGAAAGGAAGTCTTTCGGAATCTCCAGGGGGGGAATCTGCGCCCCATCGATTTAAACATTTACCGAAAGCTTAAAGGTAACGTTACGAAACGGATGTATCGATTTCTTGATAAACGCTTTAAAATGAGTAGATTACAAACATTTGACTTGCATTCATTTGCTCACAATAAGATAGGCCTCTCGGAGGATGCATATACCGATGTTGCGCAAGTGAAGCGGGCACTAGAGCAATCAATTAATCAGCTTGTGGAAGAGAAATTCATTACCTTCAGGACCAAGAAAGAACGCTTTACCAAGGTCTCAGCAGGTGTTTGGCAAGTTCACTTTGAGAAGTATTCGGAGAGTGATCAGCAAACTTTGGAGCTAGATGTTGAATCCGAAACAGAGGCAGAAGGTCGTCTAGTAGCGATTGGTTATGACAGAGCGCTAGCTAAAAAAGACGTGTCGCGCTTCGGAGAAGAGTATGTGATGGAGAGGCTGTTGTGGAGTGAATATCGAATGGATAAAGGGGAGATTCAGAGGGAATATCTCCCCCGCTATGTAAACACTCAGATACGAAATAAGGAATTCAAGGCACCTGTGGGTTACCAAACACCCGATGAGATCGAAGCAGAACGGCTCAGGAAGGCGAAAATTGAAGAAGCTAAGGGGATAGCCAGAAAGAAGAAGAAAGCCGCTGAGAAGGCGCAAGAGAAGCGAGAAGGGGCAATTCTCGACAAAGCTAGAGAGTTTTTTGCCGCCCAGCCCCTCGAAATGCAGGAATCTATCGAGAAACAGGCCCTTGCATCAGGAATCTTTAAGACCCCAAGGGCCAAGGAAGCTGCTATCCTGAATAAAGCTCGTGAGGTCATGGAAAGCGCAGACAAGGATTCCCAATCTACCAATTTGGTAAATTCATAATTTATCAAACTGGTAAAGTTACAAACTGGCAACTTGCACCTCAATTCGGCGCTTTGCAAATTCATAATCTTGGCGAAATTGGTAACATGCCAGACTGGTAAATTCATAATTTATCAAACTGGTAAAATGGCGGCTTGGCAATGCTGGATTGAGGGTATATGCTGGTAATATGCCAGTTTCCAAGAATGGTAGACTGGTAAATTCATAATTTATCAAACTGGTAAAATGGCGAAGACTGTAGCATTCATTAATGGAAAGGGAGGTGTTGGAAAATCGACGATCTGTTTTCTGACGGGGTTGGGATTGGGTAGAGCTGGTAAGCCCGTCTGGATTAAAGATCTAGATCCTCAAAAATCCGTTACCGCATGGATTGACCAAGAGAGAGACGGGATAGGAGATCAAAGCGGAGTTTGTCTGATCGATACGCCTCCAAGAATAGACAGCGACATTGTGATTGATGCGATTTCGAGAGCGGATCGCATTATACTGCCCTGTAGTCCTTCCCCTGCGGATATCATTGGGATGAGAGGGACTATTGATACTGTGGTGGCGCACAAGGCGAAGAAAGCTAAAGTCGCCATTCTGCTAAACAACACGAAGAAGGGGACTAGGCACACCAGAGAGGCAAGAGGATTACTAGAAGGCTTGAAGGTTACTGTGCTAGAAAATTCTGTCCCAGAACGGGAGTGTATTCAGGACATAGTGACTGACGGTTGGCGGGCAATGGATGCGGCAACACAGGCGAATGTCTTAGAGATGACCATTGAAATCATAGCATGAGCAGCAAATCTAACACTCCGGCGAAACAGCGAGACGCTTCGCTTGATAGGCTGAGCAAGCTTGGGAGCATGATGGAATCTCCTTCAGCACCAGGACAGGAGCAGGCAGCGAAAGCGATCAAGAAGAAGGCAAAGGAAGAGTCGAAGCCGACGCCAAAGCCCAAGAGAGAGAAGGTAAAGCCGAAGGCCAAAGCTCAAAACATGGGACTTTCGCTTCATCCTGCGGATCAAGACAGGATTTATAAAATTGAGGAAGCTGTTAGGAAGGCGGGGATAAGAGGGAGACCATCGACATCACTTCTGATCAAGTTGGCTATTGCTGCCTTTGATCCTTCGAAAGTAGACAACCTTAGAGCTTTGTTCGAAGAGTTGGAATCGCAGGACGGGAGGCGGAGAAAATAAATTCGTAATTTGGTAAATTATGAATTTATTGCGCGGCTTGCAAAGAATGGTATTTCTGTCCCAAGGAGATGATTTGTGCGCCTTCACTTGAGTCTTGAGATGTGGTAGAATGGGGTGAATGGCAGAAAAAGTTATGAAGACAGACGATATCATTGCCAGCTTAGGCAAGCTGCCTATGTCCGAAGTCTCGCGGATAATTGACTACGGCCAGGCCTTACTAGGCATGTCCAAGTCTCGGCAGCCGATACCGGAGGATAAGGCCCTTAAAGTGCGAGTTCTTGGGTTACACAGGGGAGCGATGCAGATGTCTCCGGATTTCGATGATCCGTTGCCTGACAGCTTCTGGCTTGGGGATGAAAGCGAGTGAGGTTACTCCTAGATACCAATGCCTTTATTTGGATGGACAGTGAACCCGAGCGGCTCACAAAGGCTGTAGCTGATGCTATCGTTGATAGCGAGAATACGGTGGTGATTCCGGTGGTCGCTCTTTGGGAGATCCAGATAAAATCTGGCCTTGGAAAGCTTACTATCAGTAGACCGTTGCCCGAGATTGTTGAAGAACAGCAGGACAACGGAATGGTAATTCTTCCTGTAACGCCCCCGCACGTGTTCCGACTGGCTGGATTACCAAATGTCCATCGCGATCCTTTCGATAGATTGTTAGTGGCGCAAGCTCTTGCCGAGAATCTCACCATTGCCAGTTCAGATCGCGTGTTACGGGATTATGGTGTTCCTGTGTTGTGGTAGGACTCAACGATTTCAAGCGAATCGGATTCCGGCTGGAACACAATAATGTTTATTATTGTGTTTCAAACGCTCCCGTTAGGGTATATAATTATATAGTATTTATATATTTAATATAACTTCAGTTTTATTGGTGTTTTTAGAGAATTTTTGATTAAAATTCGATATGCCTCCAATAAACAAAATAATCAAACAGCTACTAACGGCCGTAGAGCAGCTCCAAAAGCAAGGTCTCAATGCTGAGGCCAATCAAATTATGCGCGTTATTGCAAAGCTGAAGCAGGTTGCCTCCTAAATGTTGGATTCTTGCTCATCTAAGCAAAAGTGAATCATGTCTTTCGCCTGAACACTAAGATTACTCGATGAAAGGAGGAGGTGTTGCTTGAGCATTCGAAGCCATTGTCGATGGAAAGACTTGAGGTTTGGTGTTAGATTTTCTTGGTAGCTAAAGAAATAACCTTTAGTTAGCCTATCAGACATCCAATTCAGCAGTTTAGACGCTTCAGCCTTGAACTGCTCATAATCTCCTCCGGCACTCAGAACCTCCTCTTTGAGATCCTCAATTGAGTCGAGAAACTGGCGTCTATAAGCTTGCAAGTAATCAGCAGCTTCCCGGCTTTGAGCAAATTCCTCAGGCAAAGAACGAAGAGATCTAACGAGGTCCTTTCGTTTCTC
>CBDDAB010000004.1:0-6170 GCA_965224685.1 Verrucomicrobiales bacterium
GTCCTCAAGGTGAAGTTCTACGCCGCGGTCATCCACTCACAGAAACGTTACAGCTACGAAGAGGCCTTCGCGGTGCTGCAAAAGCGCGCAAAGGGAACGCCCATCGAGCAAATGCTCAAGAACGCCGGACGCCTGGCGGCCAAGATTCGGCGGCGGCGCTTCAAGGCGGGTTCGTTAGAGCTCGATTTCCCGGAAACAAAGATCCATCTTGATAAGCGCGGCCGTGTGGAACGCATAGCGAAGGTGGAGAATGATGCCTCACATCAACTCATTGAGGAATTCATGTTGCTGGCCAACGAGGCGGTCGCCACACGATTGATCAAACAGAAACGGTCTTCAATTCACCGCGTCCATGAGCATCCAGATCCCGAACGATTGCACGAGTACCGGCAAGAGGTGTTGAGTCACAACATCCCTTGCGGCAATCTCGAGAAACCAGCCGAAGTGCAGAAACTGATGCGCCGCCTCAAAGATTTGGCCATCGGCCCGGCCTTGAGAATCGGCTTCCTCAAATCACTGATGCGCGCTCGTTATGCAGTGAAATCGTTAGGGCACTATGGATTGGCCAAGGCGAACTACGCGCATTTCACCTCGCCCATTCGTCGCTATGCCGATCTCGTGGTGCATCGAAGTCTGTTTGAGTCTAACAAGCGCAAACCACGCGGTTTGGCTCGAGTCGCCAGCCATATTTCCACGACGGAACGCACCTCCGCCGATGCCGAGCGCGACAGCCAACAGGTCAAGCTCTTTGCCTATCTTGAAAATCAGTTAGAGTCCGGTCACCTACAAACTTACCAAGCTCTGGTGACTGATGTGCGCAACTTCGGTGTGTTTATCGATGTCGGGGATCTCGGTCTGAGAGGGCTTCTGCCAATGTCATTGCTCGACGATGATTTCTACGAGTTTGATGCTACCCGTCAACGCATCAAAGGCCGGCATACGAAACGAGTGGTTCAGTTAGGTGATCTGATCGACGTTCAAGTCGCCAAAGTCGACACGTTTAAAAAACAAGTGGATTTTCGCCTGGTGGCGAAGAAGCGCCCGGGAGGAAAGAAAAAGCGGGCGAGCAAGAAGCCAAGAAATAGGCGAAAAACACGACGCCACTAATTCGGAGTCCCACGGCGCAGGCCTTGTTGTGGGTTGGCCATGAAGCAACTCCATCGCCCCGTGATGTTCTCGCCGGCAAGTCTCTGGATGAGCTTGAGCGGCAGTTAGCCGAACTCAAAGTGCACTTCCGCCGCGACGAGTCTTCTCGTTAGGCATCCCACCACCCTTCCGATCGCGGCAGGATTCTAACGAAGCCGCCCATCGGAATCGGGCACCGGTAGCGGTGTGGAAGGAAGATTGAGGCTGCCCGGCGCAGGGACTCTGCTAGTTTCCTGATCAGGTGAAGATTGTTCGGTCTCATTCGTGCCGTCGTCAGCATTTGGAAACCGGTTCTCCCAGCGATGCAGGGTGAATTCAGAACTGATGCCCCCTAATTTGTCGAGATACTCCGCACAACGTTGGTACCAGTGATCGTAGTTAGGCTGGCGGAAGGGAAGTTCTCTGGTGTTGGGGAAGATGAGATACGTGACCGTGAGATCAGAAATGGGCCGGCGATTGGGCGTGGCTTTATCATTGAGCTCTTTGGCGATACGCAAGGAAGCCTCACCCACTTTCGTCTTGGGGCCGTAATCCCCACAGATTGCCGGATAGATCTTGTCCTCGTAAATCACGACCGCGTAGTCACCGATGCGCGGTGTGTAAGGATCGCTCTTCAGGTAGGGCCGTGTCGCTAACGAGATCACTACAAACGGATCTTCCTTCGCCACGAGGTAACTTCGTCTCTTGATATCCGCGATGACCCCCGGGTAATGCTGGATGCGATATTCCAACCGACGATTCTCAGACAGGCTCAGTCCCTTCACCTTGTAACGCTCTTTGGCAGCGGCGAGATCTTTCTCGTACTTTGCTAGAAGTGGATTGGGACGATCGGTGAGCTTGGGCCAGCCGTAACTGGTCTGCGGTTGGAAATACGCAGAGCCGTGGATGTGTGCTTCAAATTCGGTCTGGCGATCGCCATCCGACCCATCGGCCACCACATCCATGTCGCCCTGGATGAGCAAAGCCTTTTGTCCCGTTTCGGGATGTTCAAGCTCAAGCATGGTTTCACAATCATAAAAATTGTGCCTGGATAACACTTTCTCAAGATTCGTGAGCTCGGATTGCACATTCCTGGCTTTGATATCGTAGAGTTGTTGAAAGAAAGGCGAGACCTTGGCTTCGGCCATCATCGCTTCAAGGGACGGTAGCATCTTGGGAAGGTCCGGATTGACGGAGGCCAATTCTTCTAACGAGTCATTCGCTTCAGGCACTCGCACTTTGAGCTGAAACTGTGCTTCGTAACTTTCCTTACGCTTGCGCTCAATAGAAGGAAGCCCTCCAGGCTCAGTCACCAACTCCGTGCGAATTTGTATCTCATTGAAGAGATCTTTCACTTCCACATCTTTGTATGGCACGAATGATAGCGGTCTAGGCGGCGGCGGCTCGCCCTGAATCTCCTCTTCGATGTCTTTGTAGACGATTTTCTCGACCACTTTCTCTTCGATCACCTTCACTTCCTTGACCACAATCTTCTCTTCCTTAAGCCGATCAATCAGTTGGAGGGCACCCCGCTTGAGTCTACCACCAGCCGGCGTCAAGGCGATGAGCGGGATGAGAAGAAGAAGAGCTACGAGAACGACGCGTTTGAACATGGTTACGAGAATCTCCGTTCACCATCGGAGAAGTTTGGACGGATTCAAGATCTCTTCAGTCGAATGTGAGTGTGAGCGATTCATACCCAATCTTGCGATCGTAACGAGCTTCACGCTCCACTTGATCTGTTGCGGCCACTTTCGTGATCGTCCTGACTTGTTCGCAGATTTCCCTTAGAAGCGTTCTCACAATCAAGCGTGCGTGCGGTGCGCCAAGACACAAGTGCGGACCCGCGCCAAAGGCAATGTGAGGGTTGGGCTTGCGATCCAAGCGCGCTTCTTGCGGCGCCTCGAACACCGTCTCATCAAAATTCGCCGAAGCCCAGCACAGGGAAACCCGGCCCTGAGCCGGAACGGCGACTCCGTGCACTTCTGTTCGCTCCGGGCAGACTCGGCCAATATGAGTCAACGGTGTGAGGATGCGGAAAAACTCTTCCGAGGCGTTAACGATGCGATTGGGATCCTCCCGGAGAAAGGTGAGGGCTTCCGGATGTTCCGCCAAATAGCCTAACACTCCCGTTATCGTATGAATAATCGTGTCGCGCCCCCCTGCGAAAGTGAGATTGGCAAATCCCATCATTTCATCACGCGTTAGGGCGCGATCATCAATCGTGGCCTCACACAAAGCGCTGAAGAAGTCATCTCCCGGTGATGCGACCGCACGATCAAATTGAGCATGAAGATAGTTTTCAAGCGCAGCGCCTTTGGCCTCGCCGTCCCCTCCATCTTTGAAGACATGTGTTCCCCACCCAATCCAAGTCTCCGCTTCTGCCTCATCCACATTGAGGAGATAGGTGAGCGCGTGCGACTGCAGCGGTAAAGCAAACTCACGCACGGCCTCAATAGTGTCCCGTTGCAAGGCCTCCCCAATCATGCGTTTAACTAACATTTCCGCCTTAGCCACTACGTCAGGATGTTTGGCACGCTTGAAAAAAGGCTCCACCAGTTTCCGGTAAACGGCGTGCTGCGGCGGATCGATCTCGATAGGCAACTGCCGCATGGTACGCACACCTTCCTCTGATGGAATGGGAATGCGAAACGGCGCATCAGAACTAAACGTTTGCCAATCTTTCGCCGCCCGTCGCACATCGGCGTGACGAAGGATCATCGGTAGATTCTCTCCTTGAAACGGGCAAGTCATGACTGGGCCGGCTTGTCTGGCAGTTTGAAAAGGATCGTTGGAGTCACTCATGAATACTCCACCAGCGTAGAGAAAGAATGGCCTCCGTCCAACGGCATCCCACTTCGTCACACTTTCTCGCTCGACCCCTTACCCGGCCGATTCCACACTTAAAAGCGGATGAAGTCTCTTCGCATACTCCGCTGGTTGGCACTTATCACATGGCCGTCGTCAATTGGTGCCCAAACCGTCTTCAACGCCATTGTGCCAACACCAGCGGGCCAAACGAGCGGTTTGTTCCAACTTCACAACGGCACGGTGACGGCCATTAACACAGGTCTCGCCACCAACGACTTCCCTTCCCTCTCGCGAGACGGCCGATTCATCGTTATCTCCGCTCCAGATCCCGCCCGGCCCAATCAAACAAGCACGGATCTCTTCCTTTACGACAGGGCAAACGGCACACGCCGTCATCTCATCGATAACACGACCGAAGAACTGCAAGGTGGCGCCTTTGCAACGATCAACCCTCGATTCAGCGCGCTCTCTCCAAGCAATCAACTGGTAGCGGTCAACACCTCGATCCTCATCACGACCAACCTTCAAGGCGTGAGCACCACACCAAAGCTTAGCGTGCATCGCGTTAGCGACGGCTTAGAACTTTCGTTAGTCGAGCTTGGCCAAGGCAACGCCATTGATTTCTTTCGTGCAGAATATGTTGGGATCTCGTGGGCGCCTAACGGAACGGTCATTGCCACCCCAGCCTATGTGAACACGACCACACAACGTGGCCTGCCTGGCGCTTCGGTGGGTATCGCCCTCGTTACTTTCAATAACGCCACCCAACAATGGCAACGCTCGGGACAACTCACGACACCTCGCATCTTTGATAGCGTCATTCCCAATGTGATCGAAACGCACATTCTTCCCGCCTTCTCGCCCAGTGGCGCCCAACTCGCTTACTTCGAAATCACTTGGCCCGATGCGCTCTTGCAGAATCCCGCCTCCGCGCGATTGATGGTTGTCAATACCGATGGATCCAATCCGCGCTCTCTCACCACATTCAATCCAGGTTTCTACCCGTTAGGCGTGAGTTGGTCTGCGGACGGCACTCAATTGATCTTCTCTATCGCCCAACAAGTACGGACCGGTGGCTCGTTCTCGCCTTTGGGCCTTCCGGAAACAGCGGTGATTCGCAGTGTCAGTAGCATGTCTGGTGGAACGCCTAGCGCTGTTCCAGGAATCTCCGCCGGCTACTTCCCCTTGCTTCCATTGACCTCTAGCGGCACCCCAAACCAAGAAACCCCTTCCCTTCCCCGCTCATCGATCCAGTTCTCGCCCCAACCTTCGAATAACGGGTTCATTCTACGTGTTCCCGGTCTGGATGCCAATGCCACCTATCGTCTGCAGAGCACAACTTCACTCAACGGTTTTCCAAATTTTCAAGACTTCACCGGTCAACAACTCATGACTGGCGTCACCGTTCCGCGAAATGAACGTCAAAAGTATTTCCGCATCGTGACGATGCCCTAGCTTAAGTAGAAGGCTCTCCTACTCTTCCAATTCCACTAGCAATCGCATGAATTGCCGGTCTAGAAAACCAATCGCCGATTGGCTTCGGACGACGAGCTTGCTCGGTGTATCGACCAAGATCTCTGTGTGAGGATCACCACGACTCCATGTCACGCGGTCTAACGATACCTCCACCGTGTACTCGACTGGGACAGAGGGAATTTTGTCGACGCTCAGTTGAAGGTACTCGTGCCCGTCACGAGCAAGCAGCGATGGGACGGGCAGCCCTTCCCGATCGGCCACCTGCGGATCGGTGTTAAAGGTCATTTCCAACAAATTCGTTAAATCATCACCATCAGGATCTTCTTGCCATCCACTAACCGTTTCATCGGCAAGCTGCTCCGGCGTGAAATGGCTGGCCAGCCAAACGTTGGGATCGAGAAGTGGAAGCGGGCTATCCGTCACGGTCCCCATTTTCAAGAAGAACGGGGCACCACTCGAAACATCCACCATCCCAAGCAAGACCTCTGTTGCCTGAGCGACCGACCAGTTTTCCGGGAACGCGATCGGATTGCTAGCATCTGGCCAGAGCCAAGCAGGATTGCTGATAAGGATCCACTCTGTGGGGGCGGCAGGTGAAAAGCCCCAAATGTATCCTCGACTGGTCTGCTCAAAGGGCGCCTCGTTAGAGGGCAACGTGTGCGTGCCGCCAAATACCTGCGTCTGCGTGTTGTAACTCGAGCGGCTAGCGGCCACCCAGTTTTCTGCCCAGAGCTCGGTATTGGACAGCGCGGGAACGA
>CBDDAB010000005.1:0-106193 GCA_965224685.1 Verrucomicrobiales bacterium
GAAGCGGAATTTGCAGCGATTTGGGAGAAGGCCACGCGCTGAGGCTGTCGCCGAAACAATGGCCACCCGGCTGTCGCGCAAGCGATTGCTGCGACACGCTACCTGCTTTTTCGGCGGAGTGCGGAAGCGACCGATCTATCAAAGCGCTGCCGGGGGAATGATTTATCAGCAAGTCGTCTAGTTGTTGGTTAGTTAAAGTGATTCTGTTTTGAAACGGAACTCACCAGAAACGCAGAGGAAACGGCTAACCACCCTTTCCTTATGCTCAGTAACACTCTCCCCAAATCCCTTCTCCGCTGCATCCTCTGCCTTTGTTTCCTCATTTCCGCGAATGTTTGTCGCGCCGAAGGGGAGCCAAACTCACTGAAGAAGCCAACTGATGAAATACTATGGGGAGTATATGAGGTCGATGTTTTTGAGGTTGGAGCCAATGAAACCATAACCGTTGAAGAGTACGACCCAGTACATGAGATAAAGGCTCAGCTTAACCCTGAGGAATACAAGCCTGGAAAAGGCAGCCTAATTGTACATGCCAGAGAGATCAGAATCCTCGGTACCATCAATGCCGATGGGAAAGGGTACGGCGGTGGGGGCGGTGGTGCTGGAGGCGGTGGGGGCAATGGCGCGAAGGAGCGAGGTAAAGCCGGGACATCTGGTCCAGGTGCGACTGCACCTAGTCCTGCTGTTCAGGGAAATGCCAATGGAGATGGTAACGGGAATGGCGGAAACGGGGGAAACGCTGGACACGGTGGTGGCGTTGCCTTTGGCGGCGCAGGAGCCGGCGGTTTAGGCGCTCGTTCAATCCCGGGTAACAAAGGTCGCCACGGAAAGAACGGAAGCGATGGCGGATACAAAAGCTCAGGAGTTAATGGCGACACTTCCGCAGACGAGACCGTACAAATGGGCTCTGGAGGAGGAGGAGGAGGAGGTGGTGGTGGTGGTGGTGGTGGTGGAAGCAATCTACCGAAATCAAAAGGAGGTGGCCAGTCTCCCAAGTCCGGTGGTGGTGGCGGAGGAGGTGGTGGTGCAGGAGGAAGTGGCGGTGGAGTCATCAAATTATATGCAACTCACAAAATCACCATCACTGGAAACATATTCGCCCGTGGGAAACTGGGCGGTAATGGAGCACCCGGTAAACAAGGAAACGCCGGTACCTACGGCCGTGGTGGTATCGGTGGCGCCGGCGGCGACTATAATGCTCAAGGAATGAGCCAAGGTGTCGCCGGTGGCCTGGGTCGGAACGGAACCGGTAGGGGCGGTGGGGGAGGAAACGCAGGTAGCGGCGCCGGGGGAGGTATTCTCCTTCACTCTCCTATCATCAATATCTCTGGCACACTCGATAATCTCGGTGGCATCGGCGAATCAAACGGAGGCACGATAAAACTGTTCTTCAGAAACGACGCAGATAATGAAGGACTTTTTGACACCGGGACTACACGTGGAGGCAGATTCTATTCTTCAACCTTTCCGCAACTTGACACTCCTACGATAGCTTTAACGGGCGGCGAGCCCGACCAGCCTTCGACAAAGGTCTCCGAGGAGGTGACGATCACACTATCTAAATCTAATTCCAACATCCAAGGAGTTAGTATTTATTACACGACAAATGGCGATACTCCAACCCCTGACGAGAGCTTAAAGTACAAGGCCCCATTCAGTGTCAATAGTGATGCCACGATCAAAGCAATCGCCATTGCCGAACGGAATTGGTCCAAAAGTAGCGTGGCTTCAAAAACAGTGAGTTTTGTCGTGCCCACACCCAGGATTATTCGCAGCGAGCCTCCTGAACTCATTCACAACCATATCGCGTATCACACAGCGCCTATCACCATCTCCTTTGAGGGTCAAACATCATTCCCAGGCTATGGGATCCATTATACTTTAGACGGTTCGCAACCCTCGCATTCCTCTCCAATATGGGATGGTGAATCATCGATTGCCATCAATCGAAAAACCGAAGTCCGCGCCTTTGCGGTTGCTACTGGACGGCATGATAGTGGCACGGCAAGATCGGAAATTCTTTTTAAGGCCTTACCCGTCACAGTAGATAAGACACCTGACCAAGAGGAGAATGGGAGCTGCTACTACTTTGAACAGAATCCCTATACCGTCACGGCGACGACACCTACCGAGAACGCCAACATTCATTACACGATTGATGGTAGCGATCCTTCCAATGACTCCCTACAAGCAATTGATGGCCAGATACAGATTAACTCTTTCTCAATTCTTCGCGCAATTGTCACCCGGCCAGGTTGGGAGCCCAGTGTCATTTTTCCAACAGACGCTAAGGACTACGAATATCGAATCGGTAGTGGTTCTGTCACCTTCGATCCACCCCCAGGTAGACTTACCAATAATCAATTGGTCTTCGTAAAGATGTCGTGCCATTCACAACCGAATGCTCGAATCGTCTACACCACGGGCCGTACCAGAGAGTCTACCCCAGATCCTCATGCAGACGAGAACGGCAATGTGGTAATTGGGACTGAATACCACGAAAGTAGCTCCATTCTTGTAAGGACCTATCCATTCTATATCAAAGCACGCTGTTTCGCCCAAGGAATAGAGCAAGAGCCTATTTCCGAAGGTCCTTGGTTTAACCAAGGTATCGATCCAAGAATGGGCGAAACCGTTGCCCCACCTGAAGGCGCCTATGTTGGCACACAAAACTCCGGGGTGGCCATTCAATCACCTGAACTACCACTCTACAAACATCCTGATCCTTTTGATTCCAGTACAGCGCCCCCAGAGATTGAAGCGTGGAGTCCCTTCGTCTTTGTCCACAATGCCTTAGGTCCTGATATGGGGAGCGTTTATGGCGGCGCTGAGGGTAAAACGGACACGCTTCGTTGGTGGTTCCCTGAGCTGGAAGGTAGTGATAGGTTCGTAGAGTTTCAGCATACTGTCTTAGCTCCGGATCCTGCCGAAACGATGATTCTCTATCATACGGAAGGCGTCGGCTCATCCGCCTTACTCCCCGTAGACCTTGGGCAGATTCCCCATCCTATTATTCATTACAATGGAGTGATCACAGGAGCCATTGTGCCAGAGAAAGACGAGGTTCCTACTGATCCAGGCCCGGCCGTTTATCTCGATCCCGGTCAATTTCTTCGCGCCAAGGACAAGATCGGCAAACTCGTCATTGAATACCAAGACAGTGTTCAGGGGCCGTTTCTTGGCATGCAAGTGGTAGAAGTGAGGCCCTACAGCCAAGACCCTTTTCCCAATACCTACGATGCCGATATAGGCGAACGACTTCAGCCTCTTGGGAGGATGATCCCCGACCCAGTGGATCCATCGAAACAAATTCTCCTGACCGAAGAACGCTTGCGTCCTGCCAAGCCCCTCGTTACGCGAGGCTTATCCGATGCGACCGGCCGAGACGGTTCTATCTATCAACATCGAAATGGTGAAGACAATGAGTTCGATGGCGCCGTCTACGCGGTCAGGCAATCTCTCGATTCTTACAGCAATATGGAAGTCGTTTGGACCCGTCGTGATCGCTTCAATAAAGCAGTGTGGCCTTACGAGGTTCGGCAATACACCGCCGATTGGCCAGTCGACCCTCAACGTTTCGTCATCACCCAACACCACAAGCAAACCGGTGATCACGTAGAGATCCCTCAGGATTTGCAACCGGTGATTATGGACTATCAACAACCCGCAAGGCACGCCGAACTCAATGCCTATACGTTCAGCGCGATTGAGCCCGGGTTGTCACTGCTCAAATACGAACTCGATCGCGACCGTAACCTCGATAACTGGGTAGGTTTTCAGGTCATCAAGAGTGTTTATCACGATGATCCGGGAGAGTTTATACTCGATCCGATTGACCAACGGATCGGCACAGAGATCAAGGACGACTATCATCAAGCGTTTTTCCCTGGGTATATCTGGGAATCCTATGGTGACCGGTTTCACCCTGCCATTTATAACAATGAACCCATCGATTTTAAGAACCACAAACGCGGGCAGATCTTCCCAGTCAATACAGGTAACCTCGAAGTGTGGTGGTACAACCAATTCCGCGATGAGGGATTCTGGCCGGATGAATTGGCCGTCTATTGGCCCTCATTGGTAAAACGCTACGCCAACCGCTGGCCCACGTCGCAAGAACTCGTTGTATGGCGTGACGCTAATGCAGACGGCGAACGTCAACCCGAAGAAGTCGGGGAAGCCATCGTTGATGTCGCGGACCAATGCGGCACTGGCACCCTAAACGAAGGGATCTTCGATGATTGGTATATCTACTATCAGAATGATCCCACCGCGCGGGGCTTCAACCCCAACGATGAACATGCTATTCGTTCGGCGACCGGCTCTGGTGAAGGAGCCTTTGCCTTTCGCAATGATCTCGGATCGCCAACGACTTCGGAACCCTTCTTGATCATTCCTTTTCAAGAGGGACCAGAAGCATTGGCACCTTGGAATATGCTCGTTTTCAAAGTTGCCGCTTCCGAATTCCGCTATATCGGAACCGCGGGAACCCGGATTCAACCGCCGCTTCCACTAAATAGCTTTACCAGTGATGCCGAGAGTTATGGCGTCGCCGGGCCCTGGTTCAAAGACCGCAAGAATGAACCTTGGGCTTATGCTGCAGGAAAGGACGGAGGATTAGAATCTGTTGTCTTTCGCTATTATTACCAAGATCAACCGGCATGGGATTTCTATTATCCCCATGATTATCCATCGAAGCCAATCAATGATGGCGATCCCGTACCGTGGTTAGACCGTTTGGCACTTCAAGAGGATGCTTCGCATCCTGCGAATCAGCCCATCGATGTCATCTATCGCGTTCGCTGGCCTGACTATCCTAATATTACTGTTCCCAATTACCCAAGGATTCCCGGCCTGGAGTGGGAGGCTCTAACATCGGAAGAACGTCGCAATGTTCTTACTACTGCTCAGCAAGCCGAAATCCAAGCCTATGAGATGGCCATGGCGAATGTTGACACGGAGTTTCAGACGAAAGTGCAGCAACTTTTCGAAGAGGAACGACTTCAAGAGCCATGCGAAGGTGAAGGCCTCACATGGCAACCTGTCCCGGAGCTGCTGTTAGGAGAAACACTCGTTCTCCCCAAGCATGGTTTACCTTCCGTTGAGGGAAACAAAAGCGTCGACATACTTTATGACCAATCAATCGCCAAGAACGGCGCTGCCAGACCATCCGCTAAGCTAATTGATCCGACATGCACCTACTATAAGGGAGAGGTGATCAATCTCCCAAGTGACGTTAGAACCGCGAGCCACAGTGGAGATATCTTTTTCCTGGATCTACCACCACATCTCCAATCACGGGTTTGGTATGAACCGTTGAACGAACGCTTAGCCTTCAAAGGCGAACTTATTGAACCTCTTCTTGGCGATTATTACCTCCACCTCAATGTCGTTCCGCCTCAAGATCGCGCACGCATTCTATCAATTACTAATAATGCCAAGTTTCGCGAACATTTGTCTGCACTCTGTGACAAAGCCAGTGCCGTACGAGAGCTAGGTGATGGCGAAGGTAAGCATCCTCTGCTGCGGCAAGACGGCAACGCCAACTTCAGCAGCTTCGCCCTCACAGCCGGTGACACCCGAGGAAACGGTTATCTGACTCTGCTATTCAACAACCATCCTGATCTTGCCGACCCGAATGATGTTATCGGGTTGCCTATCATTCGTGTCGTCGAACGTCTCTACACAGGAGGCCTTCATGTCGTTCTCCCACCCAGTCCCTTTGACGAGAAACTAACCATTCGAACCTCCTTAGACTTCGCTGGCAAACCACAAGAGTTCGAACTGCAATGGCGTTTCCGCCCTGATCCTTTGCCATCAGATGTGTCCAATCACTTCAACGACTGGCCAGACACTTACGATGCTCAAGAATGGACCGATTATCCTTCTTCACCTTCCAATGGTGTTGGGGCCACCGAAGCAGTTATTAAAGGCGCTGGCATCACAACACTTTCTGATAACTGGTTCGTTTGCCGATACCGTCCGCTAAACCCAAATCACCCACTCGCCAACACCTGGAGTGAGTGGATGCGCCCGCAGTTAGGCGAAGGCTGGATCAAACGTGTCCTAAGCGGAATCACACCGTTTGAACAGCGCTATAGTCAATACCGTAGTGGTGAAGTCAACACTGTCGTCAGCATGATCGAACAGATTGGAAAGGCCTGGGAAGGCGACATTCCATTCAATCCCGACGGCATCGATCAATATGGTCTTCTGGAGGTCTATGAGTCCGTTCTGAACCGAGGTCTTGATCTCAGCGTCAATGGAACACCTCCCATTCCCTACGAGCCTGCGAACAGTGCCCTTATGTTGGCAGCAGGGCGAATCTCTGATTTTTATGCCCTGTTAGGAAACGAAGCGTTTGCTGACGCCGCCGATCCCACGATTGCCTTCGGAACCGGCGACGGCCAATTCGGCGCTCAAGCGACGGCGCTTCACTGTTTCATGGATCAAACGGATTCTCTCTTGGAAGAGGAGTTGGGACTTTTGCGCGGTCGTGATGATTCCGTCCTCCCGGGCACCCAACTGGCTCCCGTTTACAACCGGTTCATCTGGAACCTGACGGGTAACATCACTGGTGGTGAAGTTGCCTATGTCCTCAACTATGGTATACGCAATCAGCGACACGGCGAGTCCTTTGATTCCTACAACACTTTAGAACATGACGCTGCTAGAATGTATCCCCAGGGTCATGGCGATGCTTGGGGACATTATCTCTCCGGAACGAAAACTTATTATAAACTCCTAACCAGTCCCAATTTCGACTGGGTCGTCAGATCAGAAGCCGTATCCGTTGGTGGGCAGCCTGTGTCCGTCGACTACGAAGATGAACGCCGCTTTGCTAAGCTTGCGGCTGCCAAGGCCCGCACCGGAGCCGAGATTGTCAATCTAACTTACCGCTCCAACTACTCTGAAGATCCCAGTGTCACGTGGGACGGCTACGATGACTCCGATCCTCAGCGTGCTTGGGGAGTCAATGAGTGGGCACTACGTTCCGGGCAAGCTGCTTACTTCGACTGGGTGGTAGGCAATGCCCTCATTCCTGATGAGGACCCCGATCTCAGTCACACCGGAATTGAGAAAATTGACCGCTCCACCGTTCCCGAACTCTCACTCATTGCCTCTTCCTATCTCGATATCCAAGCGAACCTGAACACGGTGGATGCCGGCCTCAATCCTCTTGGAATATCCACTGATGCTGTCCCAATGGATATTGATCCCGATTTGCTCGGCGGCACGGAAGCGAAAACGCACTTCGAGCAAATCTACGATCGAGCGGTGAAGGCGTTGGAGAACGCTATACTCGTCTACAATCAGGCGTTCAATGCAAGTCAACGCCTAAGGAAACAGAATGACGACGTTGCCACATTTCAACGTCAAGCGGATGAACGTCAAACTGATTTCAAGAACCGGTTGACTGAGATCTTCGGCTATCCCTATGAGGGCGATATCGGTCCCGGGCGCACCTATCCAGAAGGATACGACGGCCCGGATCTATTTCACTATATGTATTTCGATCCTTCTGAGCTACTACCTGGAAGGCCTCAAGGTCGTGAACGCGAGGTCACCGTTAAATTCCTCACGAAAGGTTTAAAGAAACTATTGGGCAATAATCTCTTGGACGAACTCGACATCAGAATGAATGTCTCCACGGAGGGCTTCGGCTTTGTAAAACCTCGAAGATTCCGCCATCCTAGACGCGCCGAAGGAGAAATTCAATTATCTCATAGAGAGCTGCTGCAAGCACTCGGTCGCTTCAAGAGAGCCCTACTGGAATATGATAATCTCCTAGCTCAGATCAATGATCAAGAAAGGGTGATATCCGCGCAAGCCACACTGAATGCTGCTGAACAAACTGCAGCTCAAGCCGAAATAAATATCCTCACCGGAGCGCTTTCGACACAGGAGTCGTTGAATGCTATGATCACTGAAGCGCGATTAGAGCAAATTAGATTACAGAACAAAGCCGCATACGCCAATCTCAATGCAACCGCTCATGCAGAATCGTTCGCGCTCTTTGCTGCGATAACGGGCCCCTCAAGCTCACCTGGAGATATCACTTCGTCAATTCGCGGTGCTATTCTTGCAGCGGGAGCATTTGAAGCTCAATCCTTCCAAGAAAAAGCTCAGAAAGAAGCCGCGAAAGAGTTTGCTCACCAACAAGCAAAGGAGTCTGTATCGGCGCAAGCCAATATCGATGTTGTCATCTCAAGGAATGGTGTACTTGACGCACGAGCAAATGCTTCGCTGGCGCCTCTTCGCGCCCAACTTGCCCACTCAATTAGAAACAAGGCCGCCCTTGAACTAGAGATCTATAATTTGGAGGAGGCGATGAATCAGGCTGGCAGCCGCTACCTCGCTATCCTGTCACGCGGACAACGGTTACTTGAAGATTTCGAACGATTTAATGCGCAAACAGCCTCTGACGTTCAACAATACCGTTACCGGGACATGGCGTTTCGAATCTTCCGCGATGAGTCCCTTCAAAAGTATAAGGCACAATTCGACCTCGCCGCCCAATATGTTTACCTCACAGCGAAGGCTTATGACTTTGAGACTGGGTTACTCTCCTCGCATTCCGACAGTTCAATCTCATTCTTTGATCAAATTGTAAGATCTCAATCCATTGGAGAGTTCGAGGGAGGCCAGCCAACAACTGAGACCGATTCAGGCGACCCCGGCTTAGCAAATGCGATGGCCGCTATGAACAGGTCTTGGATAGGACTTAAAGGGCGTCTTGGTTTCAATAATCCCACAAATCTGAGTGTCGAAATATCGCTGCGTCATGAACTCTTTCGGTTAAGATCTGAATCGAGGAATGTGGGGAACAAACGGTGGCGCGATGTTTTAAAGGATTACATTACAAAAGACCTAAGATCACTTCCTGAATTTCGGCTCTATTGTGAGCATTCGGGCGATGATCCTTTACCAGGGATTGCCATCCCCTTTGAAACAACGATCACCGATGGACTGAATCTAATGAAATGGCCACTGGGTGGAGGGGACCACAGTTACCCTAGCTCTCACTTCGCACATAAGATTCGTGCAGCGGGTGTCGGTTTCTCTAACTACGATTCCAGCATAAACGGTTTATCAGCGACTCCTTTCGTATACCTGATACCAATTGGAGAGGATAAGCAACGCGTAGCCACGAACCACACCATTCGCTCTTGGAGAGTTGTCGATCAGATTATTCCAACGCCCAAGGATATTATAATTGATTCCGAACAGTTCCAGAGTCCAGGCTATATCCCAACTTTTGAGCATAGCGACACTTCCTTCAGAGCCATAAGGAGATTTCCTTTGATCCCTGCTTATCACGACGGTACAACTGGTGGCTTTAGCGCAGATTCCAGAGACATCTTAAGTTCTCGCCTGATTGGTAGAAGTGTATGGAACAATAAATGGCTTCTCATGATTCCCGGCACCTCATTAAAATCAGACGGCGAGGATGGTATCAAGCAACTCATCGATGGTCGTCTTGATGGTGTTCAACGTGATGGTAATGGAATCACCGATATTCTCCTTCGCTTTGATACCTACTCCTACAGCGGAAACTAATCTAACCCATTCTTCCTAAGATGAAATCTACCTCAGCAGTCTTCTTCTGCACGCTTGCTCTATTAACTCAAATTGCCCATGGACAATGGCAAACCCAGGAAATTACGCTGCGACCTGGCTGGAATGCCATCGATCTCAGGATTCACCCCGAACCTTCGATAGCTAACGATCTATTTTCCGGTGTAGCGATTGAAAGCGCGTGGGAATGGAACGGAAAAGGCGCAACGGTCGAGTTCATTCAAGACCCAAGCAATCTTGTGCCTCAGGCTGCCGAATGGACCACTTGGTTCTCCCCGGAGAGTGGCAAGAACTTTTTATCTGATCTCATCACCATACGTGGAGGCCGTACTTATTTAATTCATTACACGGGTGCGAATGCATTTCAATGGCATGTCACCGGAAGTCCGGCAAAGCCTGAAATCGACTGGGCTCCCGATGCTTTTACACTTACAGGACTTCCTGTTTCTCAGTCTATTTCACTCGAGTTCCAAGAATACTTTGCTAGTTCACCTGCGCATTCCCCTACCCAGATCTTTCGCTTGAGTACAAGTGGTAAATGGCTTTTCACTAGCCTCTCTGCTACAATACAGCCGGGAGTGGCCTACTGGATCAGAACGAATGGGGCATCCACCTTTGCCGCACCCATGGAAGTCAAGCGCCAGCAGAAGCGTGGCATTGACTTCGGAGAACTCCTTGAAGAATCAGAGATCATCCTCCGCAATCATCGGACAGAACCTACTACGCTTACGGTAACACTTAATGCCTCCAAACCGGCCCCAACTTCCGCAGGAACGACTAGCGCCGGCACTATTGCCCTTCTTTATCGCGACTATGAGGAAGCAGGATCAATCGATGGGGATCGAGTGCAAATCCATCCAGAATGGCAACCATTACGAACATCGCTCACATTTACCTTAGCTGGAGGCGAGGACAAACCGCTACATTTGGCCGTCAATCGCTCGAAACAAGGCGGGAATAGTGGCGCGTTTCACGGATTGATTGAGGTGAGAGATACAAGCGGTATCCAAGAAATCATTCCAGTTAGTGTCACGCTTGGCAGTCAGACCGCTCAACAAACTTCTGCCAACAGCAACTTACGCATCGCGTCGCTTCAATCGACGCAAACCTCTCACGCTGGGCTTTGGGTCGGAACGGCTACGATTGATGAGGTCAATTGGGTAGGTGGTGTGCCAGCTAACGTGATTGCCGCAAATCCTGATCTCGTGCTAGTCGATAAGAATACACCACGCCCTACGCGATCAGAGTTCCAGCAACGCATCATTGTTCACGTCGACGCAACCGGTAAAGCGCACCTCCTTCAAAAGGTCATTCAGGTATGGGAAGAGGGGACGACCATTCCCGATCCTAAGAACCCTGGCCTAACTCTTGTCAGCACACCCGGTCAATACCGCCTCTTCTCTAACGAAGAAACAGCTGCGTCTTTCAAAGGTGCCGCTCTCCGAAACGGGATTTCCGTTCCCAGAAGAATCAGCACTGCGGCTTATCCGTTGAAGTCTCCGCTACCGCTTTCTGGCGCTTTCAAAGACGGGACCCTAACGGGAACCATTGTCCTGGGCTATCACGATCCACTGAATCCATTCCGTCACACTTTTCATCCACAGCATGACAACCTAGACGCCCGATATCACTCTACCCTTCCACCTGGAGTCGAATCTTATTCGATCACTCGCAATATTCAGTTTGAATTTCAAGACGAGCACCCAGATCGCTTGGTTCGCCCGGGATGGGGCTATTCTGAGTTGGGAGGTGTCTATCGCGAATCGATCACTGGGTTGCACAAGAACACCCTGAATGTGAAGGGCCATTTCACCCTCCGTCGCGTCTCCCAAATCCCTCAGCTCAACTAACCGTCTACTCTCAAGCCCAATGAAACTCATCTATCGACTCACATTTGCAGCTTCCATCATTCTTGCACTCGTTCTTCCGAGGGCTCATGCAATCGTACCTGAACCTGGAAATATCTACTACGGCGTCGTCAAGGATTTCTTTGGCAAACCATTTGAACCCGATTCTAATGCTGAAGTAGTCCTCATACGTAAAGAAGGAGATACTGAGCATGTACTAGCTCGCTCCCGCATCGTCTCCGTTTCGAGTCAAGAAGGAGAGATCAACTACATTCTACGGCCATCCCTCGACGATGGCCTCGCGGGACGCTATAGCAATTCGGCTGGCCGTGTAGGTGATGAAGTCAGTATTATGATTGAGCTAAACGGCGTGAGTCACCCCATCATATCCGAAACGCATTGCCAAGCTGTCAGCGATCCCGTTCCTCCCTTGCAATCCCGAGGCAGCATACAAAGAGTCGATGTTCGCTTAATCGATGACCATGATGGTGATTGCATATCGGATACCTGGGAGAACGCCATGCTTGGCACCACGGCGTTCGATGGATCAGAAGACTTCGATGAGGATGGGTTATCGGGTTTAGAGGAGTTTCTGCTAGGCACACACCCACTAGAGACCAATGAAGTAACGAGCGACATGATGGCCGAAACCCTTTCCTCCAAAGTGGAGGGAGATTTCTTCATCATCAACTGGCAAAGAGAAGCTGGAAAGAGCTACACCGTCGAATGGTCAGCGGTGCCAAACGAAGACGGCTATGCTCCTGTGCCAGAATCAGAAATGGTTGTTGAAGAGGGCGGCCCAATTTACGTAAAGATAGTCGGGATGGAACGGAAGTTCTTCCGCGTCCGTCAATCCCCCTGATTACCCTCCTCCTTCTAATGTATGTGCAAACTTTACTACCTTTTAGCCTTTGGCTCGATCTCCGTTGGAGTTTCCACAGCGCAGATTACGATACCAGTCATTGAAACACTTCCAGATCACGGAGCCACACGAAACTATCGGGTCAACGCTGGGACGGACCCTGTTCCGATAACTGAGAGTCAATGGTTAGCGATTGCGCCAGATGACGGTGGCCCTATGAATTGGGATTTTACTAATGCACCCTCCGAAGCTTCCTATGATTATACTTATGTCGATGTGTCTGGAGATTCCGTTATTCAAACGGCCTATCCGGGGGCGACGATTGGTGAGGGTTTGACGATTGACGGTTCCGCCGATCCTCAGTGGACGGCCTTCAGCGCCTCTCCTGATGGCAAGCGGAATCATGGATTCTATTCGACTGATGTTAGCACTCTTGATCCAGAGATCCCCTTTGACTCTCCGCTTCTTGAACTTCCTTCACTTTTACAATATGACGCACAGTGGGAGGACGACGCCCAACTGATGTTGGAGTTGGCTATCGAAGACCCTTTTAATCCCGGTGAGTTTGAAACGGTCCACGCCACTGTCGATGTTCATCAAACGGGGAAAGTCGATGCATGGGGGTGCATTACTCTGCCAAACCATGGAACAATTGATGCATTGCGCATTCAACTCCTGTCGAGATCGGTGACGACGGCCTACTTTCCCGTGGAAGGACTGCCCGATTTCCCCATCGAGATTGAAGACACCTACATTCGCACTTACGCGTGGTATGCGAGGGATATCGGGATAGTAGCTTCCGTGGTATCCATGGAGGAAACAGCACCGCCTGCTGAGATATTTGCTCAAGCCACTCGAATCCTTCACCTGTCAAGCGCATCAGGTTTCCGCCTTTATATACACAATCTTGAACATCGACTAACGGATACGCATATATCTTTATCATGGGATGGCCCGAATTTCGAGACCGTTTTCCGTATTGACTCATCTATAACCCCAGGCGAGTGGACACCGACGCAGTCACCGGAAACTGAGTCCGAATCCTTTATGCTCCCCATCAGCGGAGACCGCCAGTTTTATCGAGTCGTTGCCGTTCATAAAGCCCCTTGACTTCTTTTCGGCAGCAGCGTGCAAAGCGAGTTCTCGCAATTCAATTCTGTATCAGGATTGTTAGAGGATTTTTTTGTTGAAATTAAGTGAAACATCTTTCGGCGAAAATGCAGAGGTACCAGCAAGTCCATGGTGCCTCTGCTCCAGCTTATTGAGCCACTCAGCTCATCCGAATTCGAATGTAACCGGTTTCGAGCGTTATGAACCGGCTTTAGGGGCTTGGAAAAAAATAATCGTCCCAAAGCGCAACCATTCTGTTAGGAGCGGGTTTGAGTGCCTGTAGTCCTATGAGAAGAACCTGACTCTAACTCAATTCGTTTATGGAAGAACACTGCGCGTGATCTCACGGGCAGCGCGAAACGCAAGTTCATGGCGGGCGTCGTCGATGGCCTTGGCCGCGGCGGTCAACGGTGGGCTGAAGACTGTCTTGGCTGGAATAGGCAACTCATTCGCAAAGGCAAAGAGGAACTCGATTCCGGCATTGATTTCGTCGATCAGTTTCACAAACGAGGTAGAAAGAAGGCTGAAGAACATTATCCAGAATTACTGGAGGATATTCGCGCCGTTGCTGATCCCCATGCTCAGACTGATCCCAGTTTTCGCTCTACTCGCCTCTATGTCCGCATCACTGCTAAAGAAGTCCACCGGCGACTGGAAGAGCGCCCAGGGTATGACCTATCAAGTATGCCTTGCGTGAGAACCATCAACAGCAAACTCAATCTGCTCGAACTCCACCCTAGAAAAGTTGCCAAGACCAAGCCGATGAAGAAAGTGAAAGAAACCGACGCCATCTTTGATATGGTGCATGAGATCAATGCGGCGGCCGATAGCGATCCCAAGCAGTTGCGTATCTCCATGGACACCAAAGCGGCGGTAAAAATTGGCGAGTTTAGTCGTGGTGGCTATAGCCGAGGCGAGCGGAAGGCCCTTGATCACGACTTCAAAGCGAAAACAACCCTCGTGCCCTTTGGGGTTTATCAGCCCGAAACTGGCCAAACCGACCTATGGTTCTCAGAAAGTAAAGTGACAGCGGATTTTATGGTTGATCGTCTTGAAGAGCTGTGGCCGCGACTGCGTGCAGAGAATCCTGAAGTAGAGGTGCTAGTGATCAACGCCGACAATGGCCCCGAGAGCGATGGCCGTAGAACCCAATGGTTGAAGCGCCTGGCTGAATTCTCTACGGCTCATGATATAGTGATACAGCTAGCCTATTATCCACCCTATCATAGCAAGTATAATCCTATAGAACGAGTGTGGGGAGTGCTCGAAAACCATTGGAATGGAGAGCTACTGAGCACAGCGGAGAAAGCGCTGGGAATGGCCCGAAGCATGACATACAAAGGGTTGAATCCCGTCGTCACACTGGTCACCAAGACCTACCAGACCGGAGTGCGACTGACAAAGAAAGCGATGAAAGAATTCGCGCCCCAAATCAGTCGGATGGCTGGATTGGAGAAGTGGTTTCTAACAATATTCCCTGAGCCTGAAATGGGATGATTATTTATTTCCAAGCCCCTTACACCGGGCAACCTGGATTCGGCCAGCTTATCGCGGATCATTTCAAATATGGCCCCCCTGACACGCTTACCGCTTTAGCAAACGTCTTGGGAATCAGTCGCAAGACGACATCACGCTGGCTTCACGAACGTCAGATACCCCGGATCCCAAAGCGCAAGACATTGTTAGGCATTGCACGCCACACGGACATCCCCATGGAAGTGCTTCTTCTCTTGGTTTACGGAAGTTCTGTATGGTACCATGTCAGACTCAGGCACTTTCGACGCCATAGTGATGAGGAGATCTTTCAACTCGATGAAGCCATCTCTCGGGCTGCCGATAGCGATCACCCTCACATTTGGAAACTCCTTGCCCCAGATTCCACTGAGCTGGCGCAAGCCTTCGTGGACTATGAGCTTCGCACCGCAGGCAGCCAATCCGCCCGCGCTGATGTCATTATCCAAGCAGCTAGACAACTTCCAGAGCTGAACTATCTGATCCAGGACAGTTGGCATATGCATGCGGGACATCTCGCCTGCTTCCCTCTCACCGTAAGGGCTTACCACGAGCTGAAGGCAGGTCAGCTAACTTGGGACATCCTTTCTCCCGATAAACACTTCTCGCTCAACACCAATGCGCAGATGACCGTTCTCTATATCTATGGGCTCTTCGCATCCTGTCGCCTCATGGCGAACAAACTGCTCAAACACCTTGGTAGTTGGCTTTGCTATCATTCTTCCGAATGGAGTTCCGAAGTTCAGGTTGCCAGCCACGTGGTCACCAAAGAACGCCGCATTCTAAGCAAGCGCCTAATGATGGCACCAACGGAGTCCCAGTTCACCTTTCCTCCAGACACGGAAGTTTCACCAACCCTCTATGAATGTCGATTAGCCGATCTCCGAGCAACGTTCGAGAAGTGGAATCAGTCGTAACTCTGTTTCTTTTATGAGACTCAAGATTGGGATTCCTGCCAATTGCGAGACATTGATTCTACTCGTATTACTCTTGCATTGAGCCATAAGAATCCGGAAGAATTCTCGCACATTAACCATCGTGCTCATGGACCTTACAGATACCCTCAACCACTTATCGTCGAAGATACTCAAGCAACGGGACCTACTTCAAACAGAAGAAGCGACCAAGAACGCTCTCGTCATGCCTCTAATCAATGCTTTGGGCTACAATGTTTTCGATCCGAGCGAAGTTATTCCGGAGTTCACCGCTGACGTTGGAACCAAGAAGGGTGAGAAGGTAGATTATGCAATCATGCACGAAGCAGCACCAATGATTCTGATCGAATGCAAAGCTGTTAGCGTTACCCTTAATGAATCACACGCATCGCAGTTGTTCCGCTATTTCTCCGCGACTCCTGCACGATTTGGGGTCCTGACGAATGGGGTCGACTACTACTTCTATACCGATCTTGATTCGCCCAACGTGATGGATCGCAAACCTTTTTTCGAGATGACGATCGCACGGCTCGATGATCGCGCCGTTAGTGAGCTGAAGAAGTTCTCAAAGAACCAATTTGATCTTGGCAACATTCTGAGCAACGCCAGTGAACTCAAATACGGCAAGGAGGTGAAGCGCTGCATCGCCGACGAACTCGATAGTCCTTCAGAAGACTTCGTTAAGCTCTTTGTCTCAAAGATATACGACGGGCGCTTCACCCCAACGGTTAAAGAGCAGTTCTCAAGAGTGGTCGCCGATGCGTTTCGAGATTTTATCAATGATGCTGTCAACGGAAGACTTCAAAGCGCTCTCAATGCTGGCTCGACTAACCTGATGCTCAATAAGAGTTCGACGGACGTGCAAGAAGACGACCAAGGAGAAGATGAGGCTTCTGAGATCGTTACGACTCCCGAAGAGATTGAAGGATTCCACATCGTTCGGGCCATCCTCAGTCAACATGTAGATGCTGATCGCGTAGTGATGCGAGACACCAAGAGTTATTGTGGCATTCTTTTGGACAACAATAATCGTAAGCCAATCTGTCGCTTACGATTTAACTACTCACAGAAATACGTGGGAGTATTTGATAGGGAGAAGGCGGAAACCAAGCATCCTATTGGCACTCTCAAAGAGATTTACCAGTTAGCGGATTGTCTCATTGAAACCGTTTCATTCTACGACGAACCCGCTAGCGGCGAACAAGAATCTGCCGAGGACAGCTCGTCGATCACCGAGTTCCCGGCCAAGTCGATATCCGCGTAACGATCTCAGACGCTTTCCGGAATATCCGCCCGTGCCTCGACTAACAAGTGCCGCGGGATACGAATGATCCGCTCATCCGGTCCACATCCAGCTGAGGAGGGAAGGTGAGGGCGCGCTTCATTGGTAATATCGATGCCAATGAGAGCAAAGTCACCATTGGTCATCTCAAAGAGATCAGGACAACCGTTGGCACCAACGGATTGTCTGCCGTTTGCATGAGGATCAGGTCCAAGTCGTCTAAGAATCATGAGATTAGAAGGGTTCGCGTTTGAGGATTCCGTCACAAGGCGCCTGGCCAGCCCGCAATAGAGAGATTCGAGAACAGATCCGACACAGCGCATGAGAACACTCTAATTGCTCACATTTTGTAAGCAAGAACTTTAGCTCGCAAATTGTGGGCAAGTTCATGCACAAGAGCATCTACAGCCCTCAATATCAGGCCGTTACACAAAGATTGCGGGAATTGAGGGAAGGGGCGGGAATGACTCAGCGAGACCTAGCCCAGAAGCTCAATGTACCCAGAAGCACCGTTGCCCGCATTGAACTGGGAGAAAGAAGAGTCGATTTGTTAGAGTTCTACAGAGTCCTTGTGATCCTGGAGGCTGACCCTCGGAGAGAAATGGGGGCGCTGATCGACAGATTCGAAGAACTGGCCGATTGAAGCACCGATTCCACCCGATCTTCGCCAGATTGACAAATTGCTACCGATTATGATATGATGGCGTCATATTGTCACCATATTAGGAATACGCCATGGATACCATTGGAGAACGAACTCGGATCACCACCAGATTGTCCCCTGAAGCTCATCAACGCTTGATGGCTGCGGCATCCCTCCGCGGCACGACCATCAATGCTTTTGTCGTTCAGGCTGCCTTGAAGGAAGCTGAGGACGTCATTGAGAAAGACCGGGTCATCAAACTGACTGAAGCTTCGGCTAAGAAGATTATCGAGTTGATCGATCATCCTCCTGAACCCAACAAACACCTTAAGAACGCGGTTGAGGCCTATCGGAATCAGGTTCGCGATGAAGCTTGAGCGTCTTTCAAAGAAACACGATCGCGATAACTTTGATTGCGGAGTCCAAGCTCTCAATCACTTTCTAAAGACCTCAGCTAGACAGGCTCAAGCCAAGGGAACCTCTAGCACCTTTGTCTTGGTTGATGAAGCTGACGATCACATCATTCCCATCCTCGGTTTCTTTACCCTGGCACTTTGTGAGGTCCATCACTCAGACATTCCCGCAGCTTACCGGCGGCGATTACCTCAACGCTGTGGCGCCGTGCGCTTGGCTCGTCTCGCTGTGGATAAACATCACCAGAAGAAAGGCTACGCCAAGTTCATGATCGCGGCCGCCCTCGAAAAGTTTCTCGTCATTCACGAAGGCGCGGGAGCGATTGGCTTGTTTGTCGACGCCAAGGATCAACAAGTGGCTTCTTTCTACGAGTGGTTTGGTTTTGTGAGAATCGAGGAAGACGCCTTGACGCTGTTCTTGCCTCTCAAATCTATCAAGAACACTTTGCGTTAGCCCAAAGAACAAGGCCGCCACGAGGGCGGCCCTGGCCATTTCACCAAACTGCTTCGGCTACTTTGGGTGATATACAATGTATCTTAGCGACCCGGTTACCAAACGTCAAATCCTTCGACTGTCAAGCGCGCCATCTTAACATTACACCGAAATTCTTTCCACAATGTTCCGGGTTACTTTCTTCTTTCTCCGATCGTAGAGGCGTGTCGTTCTAGGATCCGCATGACCTGCTAGCCGTTGCACGTCTTCAAGCGGCACATCTTGCTCCAGTAGGTCCGTAATCGTCGTCACCCGAAACGAGTGACCACTCAATCGATCCGATAGGCCGGCTTCTTTGAAGCGCTTCTTAAGCATCTTGCTAAGAACGATCCTTGTAACACTCTTCCCAGTAAATTGCTTCTCGCGGCGGGGCAGGGTACGGAATAGGGGGGCTTTCTTGTCTGCCTGTGAGAGATCTATTCTAGCCTCAGCTAGATACTCATTGAGCACGCGCTGCAAGTCATGCCGGACCGGAATCTGCCTCGACTTGCCACCTTTCTCCATGAAACTCAGCATCCATTGGTCTCCTGCATTGTAGTAGTCTCCTAGGGTCAAGTTCGCCACAGCTCCAATCCTCGCAGCGGTGTAAATCAACACGTAGATCACTGCTCGATCTCGTTTTCCAATGGGCGTTTCCAAGTCGATGGATTTCAAAAGCTTCCGGCATTCTCGGATGGTGATCTCTGGTGTCTTGCCTTCGATGACACTGTGGCGCTCTCCACGCACACTGAGGGCAGGGTTCAGCGCCATGGCGTGTCGCGTGACACAGACGTCGAAGAAGTGCCTCAGAGCGGATAAGTGCTGTTTCTTGGTCGCCACAGCGCCTGGGTGTTGGTCTAGGTAGCCGCGAACGATTCGTGGCGTGATGCGTGCCAGGTCGACCTGAGGATGGGTTTCTTCGAGCCACTCGAAGAAGCGGCGGATGTTGTGGAGATAGGCCGCTCGCGTGTTGGGATTGCTGATCGTTCCGTAGATGAATTCTTCCCACGCAAACTGCGCGCCAGGGCCAGCTTCCGCCACCACGGCAGGCATCCCGCTGGGGTCAATCGCCGGGCCTATGGCTGTGCTAGAGCCTTCGTCGATCACAACGATTTCGTGGTTTGGATCTTGTGGGTTGTTCATGGTGTAACTCCTTGTAAATGTGACGGTTTTGAGTCTACCCTACTGTTTCTTTTTACGCAACATAAAGGACGTTATGTATTGTAAAAACCAAGACAGGGGAGTCCAGGCTATCTTGACAAGGATTGCCAATCCGTGCTATGATGGAGCTTTTAGGAATAACATTATGCCTACATCCAATGTGAATCTCACCCCTGAGCTGTCGGACTTCGTTCAAAGCCAGGTCGACTGCGGGCTCTTCAACAACAACAGCGAAGTTCACCGGGCTGCCCTCGCTGCGCTCAAGAAGCGAGAGGAAGAACGGCAAGCCAAACTTGATTGGCTACGTGGTGAGATCCAACTCGGTCTTGATGATCTTGGGGCCGGAAACTACACAGAGTTCGATAGCCCCGAGGCCGTCTCCAATTTCATCGCAGAAATTGGTAAAGAAGCACGGCAAGAGCTTGAGGCCGAAGGCGTGAAGATTGCCCCGTGATACCGATTCTTACCAGGCGCTTCCGAAAAGACGTCTTCCAATGCATCAAGTGGTCAGCCGCAGAATTTGGTCATAACGCCTCGATTCGATACGAGAACCTTATCGATACTGCCTTATCTCACATCGCCAAGGATCCCTTTCTCAGTGGGTCACGCAAATATGACCAAGTTAGGCTCTACCACTTAAAGCACAGTAAGAATGCAGCAGCTGTTAACGGCATCATTGTTAAGAAACCCCGTCATGTTATCGCCTATAAGCTCCAAGACGATGATAACCAAATCGTCGCTCTTCGCTTGCTATACGACCGCATGGATTTAGAACGCCACATTCCTTGAGCGATGTCTTGCGATTTGGCCAACTCGATTTCTGATCCTGCAAGATCAGCGAACGGATTCTAAATTCTAAGCAACCTAGGTTAAATCGTTGAGGTTCAGCATACTTTCCCCCAGGAAACTGCTTCATAAATCAGCACTATTCATGTCTCAAGGATGCAAAATGGGCCAATCCGCAGTAAATGAAACAATGAAACAGTTTCCTGGCAGAGTGTTTCATACCGACTAAATTCCGTGAATCCTAAACATGCTATGCTTAGATATGAGTGATCCTAAACGCCGAAATCGAGCAAACATTGGAAAATCCTAACGAATATTATTATGCCCTGCAGAGTTGGAATAACCACAGACCCAGAACGCCGTAAAGCCTACTGGGAATCCAAAGTCTACGGACTGACAAACTGGCGCCTTCTGAAATCCTATCGAAGTCGGGCAAAAGCTCAGGAACATGAGGAACGATACGCTGCTCGATACAATTGTCAGGCGTCGCCTGGAGGTAATGACGCTGGCGGAACTTGGCATGTTTACCGTTTCGACTATACCAGAACAAGACCGTAATACCGCCGAACAAGACAGCCGCAGCGCTATCCGATTTCAGTTAACCTCCGGAGTTAGTTCAAGAAACATTGCGACAAATATTAGTTCCAGTCTCGCAGGACGATTTCCCCTATCAAGATGTATCCAACGGTGTAACGCTTTGGCGCTATCTTGAGGGCTATAAATTCTTCCACATGATTGAGAACCGCTCACTTTGGTTTTCTAGAATTGACCAGTTTGATGATCAACTTGAGGGCAGGAAGCCAGAATCAGCTCCGAATTCTCCCGGCGAACAACGCTTCTTCGATGAACATGGCGTAGTAGGTTGGGGTGAGCAGTATCCTGGAGCCTCTGATGAACAACGCACCTGCAAGTTTGGCATTTGTTGGCACATGAACGTTCGAGAGAATCCACGAATGTGGGTCGAATACACCCCAGATTGCTCTGACTCTGTTGCTATCGTCGGATCAGTTAAGAGCATTGGTAGAGGACTACGAGACGCAGGGAGACCTCTTAGATTCAGTCCGGTAAAATACCTAAGGCCTGACGAACCGCATCCACAGATGGACTACGATTCGATTTTCTTCTACAAAAACCGAGATCGCTACAATTTCGAAAAAGAATACCGAATACTCACTTCACTAATTACCTCAGAGTTGGGTGCGCTTATTGACACCGATGATTCGAAACGGAGACTTGTGCCATTCAATACGAATGTGGGGATAACACGGATTGTATTTCATCCTGACGCATCAAACAGTTTCAAGGAAACAGTTCGCCGCAGATCCAGATGCGTTTTCGGCAGAGTCAGAAGAATAGAGAACTCCATCCTGTGACTCGGACGCAGTAGTCATCTCGACTTTACATTATCTTAATTCTATTAAGTCGTCAATTTCGCCCATCCGGTGGTTGACTCATCTTCTCTTCTTCGGAGCAAGTTCCAATCCCAGGTAATTCGCTAGCCTATTCAGGGTTTCTCCTCTAAGGGGCTTGGAAAAAAATAATCGTCCCAAAGCGCAACCATTCTGTTAGGAGCGGGTTTGAGTGCCTGTAGTCCTATGAGAAGAACCTGACTCTAACTCAATTCGTTTATGGAAGAACACTGCGCGTGATCTCACGGGCAGCGCGAAACGCAAGTTCATGGCGGGCGTCGTCGATGGCCTTGGCCGCGGCGGTCAACGGTGGGCTGAAGACTGTCTTGGCTGGAATAGGCAACTCATTCGCAAAGGCAAAGAGGAACTCGATTCCGGCATTGATTTCGTCGATCAGTTTCACAAACGAGGTAGAAAGAAGGCTGAAGAACATTATCCAGAATTACTGGAGGATATTCGCGCCGTTGCTGATCCCCATGCTCAGACTGATCCCAGTTTTCGCTCTACTCGCCTCTATGTCCGCATCACTGCTAAAGAAGTCCACCGGCGACTGGAAGAGCGCCCAGGGTATGACCTATCAAGTATGCCTTGCGTGAGAACCATCAACAGCAAACTCAATCTGCTCGAACTCCACCCTAGAAAAGTTGCCAAGACCAAGCCGATGAAGAAAGTGAAAGAAACCGACGCCATCTTTGATATGGTGCATGAGATCAATGCGGCGGCCGATAGCGATCCCAAGCAGTTGCGTATCTCCATGGACACCAAAGCGGCGGTAAAAATTGGCGAGTTTAGTCGTGGTGGCTATAGCCGAGGCGAGCGGAAGGCCCTTGATCACGACTTCAAAGCGAAAACAACCCTCGTGCCCTTTGGGGTTTATCAGCCCGAAACTGGCCAAACCGACCTATGGTTCTCAGAAAGTAAAGTGACAGCGGATTTTATGGTTGATCGTCTTGAAGAGCTGTGGCCGCGACTGCGTGCAGAGAATCCTGAAGTAGAGGTGCTAGTGATCAACGCCGACAATGGCCCCGAGAGCGATGGCCGTAGAACCCAATGGTTGAAGCGCCTGGCTGAATTCTCTACGGCTCATGATATAGTGATACAGCTAGCCTATTATCCACCCTATCATAGCAAGTATAATCCTATAGAACGAGTGTGGGGAGTGCTCGAAAACCATTGGAATGGAGAGCTACTGAGCACAGCGGAGAAAGCGCTGGGAATGGCCCGAAGCATGACATACAAAGGGTTGAATCCCGTCGTCACACTGGTCACCAAGACCTACCAGACCGGAGTGCGACTGACAAAGAAAGCGATGAAAGAATTCGCGCCCCAAATCAGTCGGATGGCTGGATTGGAGAAGTGGTTTCTAACAATATTCCCTGAGCCTGAAATGGGATGATTATTTATTTCCAAGCCCCTAATATCTCGCCTTCCACTTAAAAAGCGACTCAACACCGCATGCCCTACTCCCGCTTCCTTTGAGACTTTGTAAGCACTTTCGCCAGTATCTCTGATATATTCCTTCAGTTGCTCAGTAACGTCTATCTTTTTCATTTCTCCCGCTTCGCAGTATACTCGCCATATTACCCCCTTGCCACATTGTCAGTAATGACGTACTATTGGCTCCACTTTCTCAGGAGGCCTTATGTCTACTTTTGACACGCTAACGATCACCCGTCACTCGGAAGACGTTTTTCACATCACCTGCTCCATAGGCAATCTTACCATAGAGCTAGAAGAATCCCGTCACCTCTTGAGTGAACACATCGAATCGATCTTCACCACTACCGCGGCGGCTCTTCTTGAACGCTTGAACGACCGCCTTGAGTGAAGAACTCCAAGATGCTCACAGGTGTGCTGAATCGCCGGCGCACACACTTTCCCTACCGGCTTTTAACGCTCAGAACTCAAGTTCTCCCTGTTTCATTTCTAGCCGCTCTTCTTTATCCGGCATGACAATGTCTGGATTATTACTCATTTCTTTCGTCTCGATTTCTGCAGTCCCGGGAGAGAATTCCGTCTCCAATATCCTTTGCGACTTCAGGAGCAACTGTCGACTGTCCTCCCCTACCCTCGCCCAGTGCACGTTCTTCCATACGGACTGAATCTCCGCCGACAGGGTGTTACCTCGTACAATTGTTGCGGGGATTCCCCAGAGGGTCGTGTTGATGTAGGCCATGTCACACGCTAACGGCGACACATCCATTCCCGTTACCCGAAGAAGGTCCACCGCTTTCGCTTCAGCGAACTGCTCGGCAACAGCCAAAATCATGCCACCACTTCCGACACAGGGATCGGAAACGGTAATGGGCTTCCCAGCCGCAATCACTTGCTCGGGATCTACCACCATTCTCGCCATCATCGAGCAAAGCGCCGGCGGCGTGTAGAATTCCCCCCTCGCTTCTATCTTACTCTTGGATCCAATCTCTTGATAGTATGGGCCGAGCACGTCACTGAAGGGCTTCTTTTCCATCTCCATGACGAGCGCTCCCATGGCTTGCGAAAGACGCGATAGCTCCTCCTTCCCATAGCGCTTTGCCACTTCCAAATATTCTTCCTCACGCGTCTGCAAAGCCAACGAGCAAGCCACCATTCGACAGAAATCAGAAAACACCTCCACCGCGGAACTCTTCGTTCTCGCGATCTCGTCGATCATCAACCTGAAATCACCCTGTAATCGCCTTGGTTCCCGGCCCGTATCCAGCACTCTCCACTCCCTCAAAAGTGGGTAGTATACAGAATTGCTAACGCTACTCAAACATATGGCGCTTGGTGCCATGCCTCAACTACATCACTCGTATGCATCCACCACTCACATGAAGAAAGAGACGATAAACCGAATCGGCGCCGACAAAGATTGCTTGTGACAAGTCCGCTCCAACAAATCCCCTCTCCGGCGTAAAGGGATACCTCTCCAGATCCTTCTCGATTCTTGCCATCACTTCGCCTAAATCAGCCACCTTTCTCCTCTTTCGTCGCCACAAGCGACCACAGAGTTCGATGATTTCGATTAGGTAATAGGTTAGTTTCAACCGTTAATAGATCTCATCAATTGCCCACCACCTCCTACGTTCATAACGTTTCGATACTCGACCCACATAACGTTGAACATCTTTCCGCTCCGCCTCGCTCAGATTCAGAAACTCATTCACCCATCGATGCCAACGTTTACTATCAATACTAAATTGTCCATCTTCACCGATCGCTCCCTTAATAATCACCTGCAACTCCCTTTTCAGTGTTTCAATATCCACCATTTCACCCTTATCCAGAGAAAACTCTTACTTCCAATCACGGTTGAGATTAAAACGTATTAGCTCTCGATCAGCTTTCGGCAACTCTCCCAAGTCTAAGCAAGAAACTGTATCGTACTCTAAGATCTTAGCCGCCCGAAAACGACGATGACCATCCAAGATTGTTGGTACTCCCTCTGCCCAATAAATATGGATACCGTTTATTATCCCGTGCATTTTGATTGAATAAAGTAGATTTTGATCCTCGCTATCTCCAATCCATACCTGAGCTCGTGGTTGAGCCGGATCTTCTCGAATTTCTTTTAACTTCATTTCAACGGGTTTTACGTGTGACCAACGAACTCCCATGTGTGATTCCCTCCATATTCTACCCTAACAATTTTTCTCGTCAAAGGAAAGTACGAATATTATAGCAAGGCGAGAACACCTCCGGTGGCCCCGGTTGCGCCCCGGGGAGGGCGACATCAAGCACTTTGAAAGGGACTTCGCAATTCGATGCCCTCTTGTTCGGTCGATCATCCTCCTCCGACCCACCGGGACTTGGTTGACATAAGGTATCTTATGTCACTGCCTTAGGGGTGTTCATGGGCTTTCCCCCCACTTGAGCACAACCTTCTAATCGATGAAATCGCGATCTATCGTTTGGAAAAATTTGGAAAACGGAAAGATTGGGGCTACCGGGCATTCACGGCATGAATGTGCAGTTGGGTATTGCGGAGTCTTAAATCGTGTTCAGGCATCCCAATTCCGGGAGCCTTAGGGTGTATTTTCGCAGCATTTTGCCTGCTACCCTGGTATGGGTTCTAACCACGCTTACAATTAATTCAAATGGGCTTTCATTATTTGCGTCAAAAATGTCTTGCCTTGGGCACAAGTGTTGACCACGATCATTTCGTAATCTGGATGTAAGTAGATAGATAGGAGAGAAATGAAACCAATTCTACAGAATGCCCTCACGGCTCTTGCCTTGGCCGCCACAATATTCCTCGTCGGCCTGCTAATCTGGCTCTTCGTCTGTTCGTGCGACGGGAACCGGGATGCCGAGAAACCTGATGACAGTATCGGAGTAGTTGGCCCTGAAATTCGCGGCGAGACCGCGGTCGGAGTAGTCGATCCTATCACTACAGATGGCGCGCCCTTTCAGGCGGTCAATCCTATCGTCCCGGCAACATTTATTCCTAATGAAGGGCACCTCAATTTTCCGCCTATTCCCGTTGGACCGCCAAGGGGTGTGATTGAGCCGAGGAATCCGGCAGTCTCACTTGCCCAAGGCGACATAGACGGCGATGGCCCTTCTCAGTCGATCGATTTCGAGGATTACGAAGAGGTCAATGATGTGCTTCCGGAACTTGGCAGTCTTGGGGAGGTGAGTATCGCCGAGAGCGGCCAAGTCATCCTGATGACCGGCAATACTTGGATGGCATTCTCCGAGGATGCTGGGGCGTCATTCACATATCTCAATCCGACCACCATCTTTCCGCAGGACGACGGTGGCCTCTGCTGCGATCAGGTCGCTCTATACGTCCCAGAGTACGAATTATTCGTTTGGTTGCTGCAATATAGGGCTACGACCGGTGCGGACGGCACGAATGACAACCGTATCCGTGTCGCAGTGCAGTCTCCGGGTGTCATCAGCAGCTCTAACGGCACGAACTGGACTTATTGGGACTTTAGCAGCAACGTTTTCAGTGCGGCCGGAACCCTCGATTATAACGACATGACCGCAACATCGAACAACGTCTATTGGAACACCATGATTTCAGGCGGTAGGGTGGTCGTCCGGCTGCCACTCCAACAACTTGCGGCCCGCTCGACCGTTACCTTCCGGTACACTGGAGACACCAACGCCGTTTTTTCGCACATCACGCAGAATCCCGACGACCAGGTGTACTGGGCAGGTCACATTGATACCAGTCAGCTGCGCGTCTACAACTGGCCCGATGGTGACAATTCCTATTACTGGCGAACCGTGAACATCAACAGTTGGCCAACCGGTTCGGAGTCCTCTATTACACCAGACGGAATGGACTGGATGCAGTGGGAAGGCGGTATCACCACCTACATTTATGGCAATGCATTGCAGGGAGATAGCGTGTGGTTCGCGTGGCAGGCTGGACGGGGCGGTGGATTCGCGCACCCGCATGTGCAGATGGTTCGCCTCAACGCCTCAACATTTGCGTTTCTCGAACAGGTGCAGATCTGGAATCCTGATTTCGCATTCCAGGATGCTTTTCTGTCCACCAATTCGGGGGGAGAACTGGGTATGTCCGTGGCGTTTGGTGGCGGTTCCTGGCACGGAAACCACGCAGTGGGGGTGTGGGGTGACTTCGTCGTCTACTATCCTGCTCTGAGCACTAGATCCGTAGCACGTTGGGGTGACTACAATACCTCACGTCGGTCTGGATCTAATCCTCGGCAATGGGTTGCTGGCGGCTACACGCTCACGACAGATGGAGCGGGCAGCAATATCACCGTGCCGCATTACATACGGTTTGGCCGCTAAAGTGTGCCTTCTATTCCGCCAAGAGCGAATCCGCTAAACATGATAAACATGATGGAGATTGTGTAAGGTTATAGCCCGAGCTTCTCACCCGGAATGCTGCCTACCACCTGACCAAGAAAGGCGAGGCGCTCCCCGAAACCGTCTACGAACTGATTCGCTGGGATTACCTACCTACATCTACAAACCAAGCCGGAGAAGGTCGACGAAACCAATCGGCGATGCCCCTTCTCACTCTCCGCGCCCTCCAAACGGTTCACTACCACGGTGAATACCATCTGGGCAAGTGCACTTTCAGATTCATCAGATTCACTGCGAGAAAGGCGCAGCGAGCCTCGCCCCCGACCATTCCACGGAAGCCAGTTCCACAGCGCATATAGACCACACCACTGTTCGCCAACTTTGCCAAAGTCCGGGCCTCGGCCTTGCCGATGTGCTCCAACACATTGAGTTAGAGGGCAGTAGGAAGAAAGCAGAGGGAGCGCTTGGGGTATTTAGGATGACATAAGGGATATTATGTCATCTGCTCTTCGCCCTCTCTCCATTACAGACTCTATTGTTTCTCTTGTATTCCACTGCGTTGAAGCAGGCACCTTCCATATGAGACCAGGTGCCACCTGGAACTATCGCACATCGGAAAACCAGCAGAGCTTCTCTAGCCCCGTCGAGACGGACGCCGCTCGCTCATGCGAACCGCATCGAACACGTAACCCTGTGATGAGCTCCCACTCGTTAACGTCATTGTTAACCCAATATTTCCCCCCGGAAACAATGTGGGATTTGAAACGGCCGTGGTCGACGTAAGGCCGCTTGAGACGCCACCAAAGGCTGACACGGTCACCTGATCCGTCGACGGGTGGGCTCCAATGAAGAAAGTATGAACTTCATTCGGACTGTATGTCCCTACAGTTTCTCCTTGAATTCGGACCTGTCCTCCAGCCAGCTCAATTCTCACGATGTTATCAAAATGTCCCGTCCAGAAATCAATCCTGACTGCCGCAGAAGAACTGATACGCCCCAGCCATGAAGCAAACACAGATTGGTCGATATTGGCCAGAGCTTCCGCATACATGAAAGTAGCCGGAACACCAGTGCCTGTGGGTCCTAGCATTCGCACAGACTGGCTTCCATCCAGCGGGCTCGCATTAGTCACTCTGATAGATCCAGTTAGATCAAAAGGAAACAACTGATCATCGGGCGCTCCATCCGGTGCGGTCTGAGGAGGAGCTCCTACTGAATCTGCTTCAAAATCTCCGATAAATCTCGTAGTGCATCCAACAAGACTGGCCACACCCACCATCATTAACACATGCAATAGTATTTTCATAAGCGTTATCCCTAACGCCCACATCTTTATCTCCACCTAAATATTAGTCAAGCAATATTGTCGACTCTAACTGCGCTTGAGCGCGATGACTCACCAGAACAAGCCTTTTCTCTCGCTGCACAGCCGCGACACAATCCGCATCTCATCCAGTTATTACAATCACTATAGGATGTTGGAATTGGCACACACTGCTCTAAGCGCTAATGATGTATCATGAGTTGCAAGACCATCACACGGTTCGAGCAGAGAATCTTTAAAAGTCTATCAAAAACCCTTTGAGGTCTTGGGTAACAGAGCCACGAGAAAGGGTGCTCCTCATCAGTTGGTAGATACGGATACTAGCACAGTTGTGGCCGAGCTAGATTGTCGTCATACGAGACAAGGACAAAAACCTTTCGACGAGGAATATTTGCGAGTCTGTGAGAGACGGAGCGACAGCTCTCTTCCCTTACCATTGTGTCGACAGCTCGGGATCGACGTGCGCGCCTACCTGAGCGACATCTTGGCCCGGGTGAACACCCATCCCGCCGAGCGGATCGGCGAGCTGCTGCCCGACAACTGAGCCGCCGCCCAGATCGCAGCCGGGGCAGACATCAGCCTGCGAGGAGGAAATCCCCGCAAGCGCCACGCGGCCTAACGGACCGAGTTACCACTTCGAGCTGGTCCAGAAATCATCGGGTATGGGTTCTAACCACGCTTACGAATGCATTACACCGCTGAAGATGACGGACTTTCGCTACCCTGGAAAGGAAAGGTGTTTCTCAATCCCCCTTATGGAAGGATACTCAACCGCTGGGTGAAGAAGTCACGACTCGAAGCAGAGCAAGGAAACTGTGAGACCATAGCTGCGTTGATTCCAGCGCGAACGGACACCGCTTGGTGGCATGACCATGTAGCGGGCAAAGCTTATGCCTTTCTGCTTCGCGGAAGGCTGCGCTTTGGAGACGGAAAGCAATCAGCCCCCTTCCCCTCTGCCCTGGTCGTCTGGGGAATCAAGCCAGTGCAGGTTCGCAAGATGAAGGCCGCGTTTTCTGATGCGGCAATGGTTCGGCCATGATTTTTCCCCATGTCATAACGTTACGATTTTCGATTGATAACGTAACGTTACACCCTAACTTAGGCCATTATGAAGAAAGTGAAATGCGAATGCGGCCAGACGTTCACGCCTTCCGGTCGTGGTAAGGCCCAGATTTACTGTTCGACCAAGTGCCGCATGCGCGCTTACCGCAAACGTGTCGCGGCAATTCGTAACGTTACGATAGACCCTGCAGCTCAAGAAACCATCGCTCTTCTCCGAAAGGACAACGCCCGATTACGCCGCCTCTTAGCCGAGGCACAAGCTCAGCTCCCTGAACCCGAGGTCACCTTCCCCATCAAAGTTGCTGTAGGCCGATGGCTAAAGATCAAAAGCACTACTTCCCTACGGCCTGGGGCGGTCATCCGATTACTCGATGATGAACAGGCTGACCATCTCGTTTTGGATAAGGATGGCCGCACTCTAAGAACCCAATCCTTACGTGATGGCACCATTGGAACTCTCTCCATTTATGACGCCAAAGCCAACTGGAAACTGAACACACGAGCGAGTGTTCCCAGGCTACTCAAGCAGTGGAAAGAGCGAGCCATGCCGTAACGCCGCCAGACACGGCTGATGTGGGTTTCATCAGGCTTCCGTCATGGCCACTAGCCTATCATGATTCTCCGCCAGGTAGTCCAGAATCTCCGTCGCCCGATGTTCGTCCAACAAATCGAGGCCAAAGTGACTTACAATATAACAAAAAGCAAAGGCCATCTGTGGGGTTTTCGCAATGGGCGATGCGTCCTGCGTCGCTACAAAGCTCGTCAGCGCTGCATCCGTTGCCCGCTTGAGGTTCGATTTCGTTCGTCGAATTCCTCGAAACTTCAAGCAGACTGATGGTCCCAAATGAAAGAGGTCTTCCGGCGAGATGCCTGGATCAACCTGGAGAGTCTCATAGGCATCGGCATAACCCCGGACAGCTTCCTCAAGCCAACCTTTTTTACTGTTTGGGACAGGATGTTTGTAGCGGAGTGCCATCAAGCTATACCTTCGTTAGGGTTCCCCTGAAAGTGTCTTCTCCAAAGGAGTCATAGACTTTCACTTGGAGCGCATACGCCACGCCATCACAGGTAACCCTTCCCTGACGTTTCTCTTTCACAGCGTATAACCTACGGCGCAATTCTTCCGCCTCCTCAGAACTCGAAGGTAAGGCTGCGACTCCTACTCCCATCGCTCCCTTGATGGCGATGACCTGCTCAACCCCATCCTTATACTCCACTTCAAATTCGGTGGCATCTGCCGCCAGCACTAGGGCAACTACCTCGGCCAGCACATCTTGATTCCGTGTAGTGTTCATGCTTAAACGCACCCTCTACAAGGCGGCGAGGCAAGTCTAACCGTAGAGGAACTACCTGAGCGCCGCTAGGCTTTTCCGGTAACAAGGCTTGGCTGATTTGAGCAAATCCCCATCAGGGGTTTCTAAATGAGCATGACAGAACAACATGCTGATTCCCAGAACTGGCTACCCTTGCCTCTTATCTTGGTCGCTTCGATTTTCCTCGTTCACGGAACCATCGCCACGATGGAGATGCTTGTCGCCTACTCGCGCGGCACCCCATCCATCAACTTTGGCGCTGTCAGTCTCCTCATCGGTTTTGGTCTACTCTTGCGGTTCCGATTCGCCCGTCTCTTAGCCATTGTCGCCACTAGCTTCTTCGCTATTTTAGTTCTCGTTTTCGCCGCCTTGGTCATCAATGGCGCTCCCGCGTCCATGGACTGGTTTGGCAATCCCACCACTGATGTTCCAGGGTGGCTCGTGCTTCTGGGAGGCACGGTTGTTCTCGCCATCGCGGCTTGGCAACTTGAGGTCCTCTTAAGACCCAGCATCGCCTCCCTATTTGGGCTACCAACACGCTCACATGAGGCAGCCATTTCCCCGCCACCATTCAGCGGGAAAGTAGGACGCCACGACTAGCAACGATGCCTCAACTTGGGGCAGCGTTTGCTAGCCAAAGTGGCTTACCACCAGGACACAATAAGAACTATTTATTGGCTTTCACGACCATTCGCTAACTAAGCACCGCGAAGATGTTTCTCGATGCTACATGCCCGCTACACGCACAGTTGGTCGGGACTTGCGTAGCGGTGCTCCTTGCGGAAAGGCCCTGTGTCTTTCACGAAGACAATGTCAATCTGACCCAGGGCGTTATCGAGCGGCCGATTCCAGCCATGCACCATGTCATAGGCGACGTACCCGCGGTCGCTCATGAAGGCCACCACGGCAGCAAATTGGGGAGCTCCTTTCATGAACTCAAAGAGAGACACTTCCAAAACCACCACTTCCGTGTTCTTCAACACTTCTTCAGCCCCACCAAGGACATCAAGTTCCGCGCCCTGAACATCCACCTTGATGAGGAAACCACCGGTGAGTTCACGCTCGCGTACGAGATCGTCCAAGCGGATCTGATTAACAGTAACTTGGATTCCGTCAGCAACCTCTCCCATGCTTTCCTTATAGAGCGAGGATCCATCCAACCGGTAAGAATGTTGGTTAAACATAACCTCGCCCACGGTAGAACCGGCCGCCGCCACGACATAACTGCCCTGACGCTTGCTCAAGATGGCGTTCAGATCCGGTTCAAAGACGCCTAAGGCCTCGACAAGCATGAGGTAGGCGTGAGGAAATGCATCGTAGAGATCAGGGGTTCCTGTCGCCACGCCGACGTCGAGGATCACGTCGGGTTGAAAACCTTTCGACGTGAGATGATCATAGCACTCGCGCAACGTGACACGGACGGATCCCGCTCCCGCAGCAATGGGACGGACATCGAGTCCAAATCGCTTCGCGGCTCGTCTCAAAACGTTCTTAACGTAACTGATAGTCATTAGTTGCCAATCCTTTCACCGCGTTGACCATGAGATTGGTTTCTCAATGCCAGACGGTAGCGACGGATTCGTAGAAGACTTCTATTCCCTCCTTCATAGGTGTAGGTTCTAAATAGCCAAGCCTCGTTTGCTCTTTGTTCCGGAGATCTCCTCCGCCCTCGATATCAGCGAGCGCACTGTCTTTCGTTTCCTTGTTAATGGGGTGCCTCCATTAAACGGGAAATATTGCACGCTAAAGAAAACCAAAGGTGACCGGAAGCTTCGTCGTAGCGGGGAGAACGGTTCCGTTTCAGGGCTGCTGACCGTTTGAGTAACAAAGATTACGAGACGGGATGAAGGTCACTCTTCGTCTCGGAAAGGGCCGTCCACCAAAGTGTCTCACAAACGAACGTTTATGGAACAGTTCGTCCTGCAAACGCCTAGGAATCAGGCCCTTATTGCCCCTGATGACACGAATGTTGGGTTTAGCCTCCGTCAGTGGCTCGGTGGTGAACCGGGCTTAGCGTGCAATATTTTCCCTTCCATGGCGTGACCCCTAAGAACGAGATCAGCCCAAGCTTCCCCCGGTCAGGTAGACTCACCCTACTTCATCATCGGAACCCTCGAAATGAGAACGTGGAACAAGCTCAATGACGGTTCTCTTCCGCCCGAGTCCGTGCGACAACACACCGCAGATTTTCTCAATGTCAGCGAGATCAGACAGACCATTGGTTAGATGATTTCCCCGCCTAGGGTAACGTTGTGCCCATGAATCGCTCTTACTCCATCCTCCTCATCAGCTTACTTTTCGCAACCAATTGGGCCGCGGGAAAAAGTTCCTTGATCGAAGTCACGCCAAAGAAGTCCAAGATAGCGGGGTTCAAGCTAAAGCTCACGGCCAAAGAACTTCCCGATAATCGCGTGGAATTCCGGGCCGTCATCACTGAAAAAGAGGGCAAGTTCAGCAGCATGCCCAAGACTGCGGTCAGCGTCGTTACGGTAACGAAGACTAGCACAAGTCGCACAGAGAGGGTTAGCCCCAAACGGGAGATTGACCACGAACGCAAGGACAACACCCTAACTTGCGTCTTCACCGTTTCTACAGAGGAACTGAAGAATGCGAACCTCTGCTTCACCTTGTCCAATCAGGCGGAAACAGTTGTCGATGGCAGAATTCGACAACATCCCTCCATGCTAATTCTCTACGCAAGGCTAGCCGCGTTTGCTAAGCCAGCGGCTGAAGACATTGAGACACAATAAGAACTATTATTGTATTTCAAAGGCGGACCGTTCGTTACAACTTGGACGCCGGTGGTGGCTCCTTTCGGCCTTGGTCGGCGCGCAGAGCTTGGACAAGTCTTCCTAGAGAATTCTCGAAGCACTCAGGAGTCTGCCAATTGGTAAAGTCAGCGACACCCCTTTCCAAGATTCCATCTTTAAGCGGATTGTTGCAAGACTCGCTAAATATATAGCCATCTATATCGACTGGGATTAGAATCGATACTTCTTCACCTTTACGAGTCCATATCTTCTTCTCCTTTGCCATTGCCTTCTTCATCTCTCGGGATACCCACCAACCCGATTCGGGATTCAATGAATTCTTAGAGCAGATTAGAATAAGCTTATCCCACACCCGAATGCCCCTATCAATTTCGGTGTGAATGTCGTCTCCCGGGAGGATTTGTTTTTCGTCTAGCCAACATCGCACTCCACGACCTTGAAGTTGATCATGTAATTCTCGCACGAACCGTTTATCCTCACTATTATGACTAAGGAACGCAGAAAAGAACTCCATCCCACTTCCAAACAGACTGGGTATGTGGTCAATCAGGACTTCTGATAGGCCACATCCACGCCAGAATTCTTTCGGAACGTCGCTTGACCGGGTGAGCGTGGACGGATCAATGCAAGAAGGACCACGGTGATCACAAGAGCCCAAGTTGACTGCTCCGGAGAGATCAACGTTGTAGAAAACTGTTCCTCCGAACAGAATAGCTCCTGCGAAGTCGACTCCACTAAGATTGGCTCCTCCTAAATCAGCACCTCCAAGATCCGCTTCACTCAGACTCGCCCGACGAAGATTGGCCTTACGGAGGTTGGCACCACGAAGATATGCTTTAGCTAGGTTAGCATTTCGTAAATTCGCAGCCCGTAGATCGGCTCCCCGCAAATCTGCACCCCCAAGGTCAGCACCACGCAAATTGATCCTCTTCAAATGGGCATTCGCTAAATTGGCCGCCCTCAAATTCGCCTTGCGAAGATCAGCACTAACCAAGTCAATTCCTGAGAGATCTAAACAAGCATTTGCACATTCCGACCGCCATTCGTTCCACGCATCACTCCCCTCCCTAAGTATCTGTAGCAGATTTTCCTCAGCCATAAACTGAGTCAAACAAAACCCTGTGCTACTGGCTAGTTAGAGTTTCTCAAAACAAGAGGTGACGCTGTTGTCTTTGGGGTCATGGGGTCATTTCATCGTCCCAGATGAAATGACCGGTTCTTTCACGTTCGCATCAAATCATCTGCAATGAATCAGTTCCCTGACAACCCCGATATGCATCAGGCTTTCGTCAAATGACGTTCCTCCATATCGTGGGTCAAGGCGTCTAAGGATGCGTTCTGTTAACAAGGCAGATTGCTGCATGGTCTTTGGTAGTTCATTCTCTACATAGGAATTCCGCTTCAAAAGTTTCATGCTTCTTAAAAAAAAGGAGAACTTTTCATCAAGGGAGGCTTGACTCCTCTCATCACAGTACATCGGATTCTAACTGGTGGAAGATTCTGCTACGCTTTCCGCCATAACGTGACCATCCTCAGTTTTGCGCATGGCTTCTCGCAGCTCTTCTATCTCAATCTCGGCTTCCATCTTTGCGTCCACATCAGGAAATGGCAGTTGGGTCTCAAACTCCAGTTTGCGCACACGCGCGCCTAAAATCATGCAAAGCGCCCCAACATCCCCCACACATTCCGCTCTAAATCTATAGATAAACATAGCATCCATACTATCATAGAATCTCTTCACTGCACATAAGCCTCTATCGTAACGCCATCGCTACTCTTTAGCGCCTCAAATAATGAGAACTTTAAACTGGTTTGTCCCGCTTACGCCTTAGCCGATTGCCCTTGCAAACGCCTGTTAATCTGCTATTGTTAGCCTTATTGGCCATATTACGGGAAAGCGACACATGATTGATAAAACTGTATTTGCGATCTACAAAAAGTTATCACATTCGACGACACGCCGACTTTACCAAATCCTCTACCCTCGATTCGGCTTTGCCTCAAAATGGAACTTCGATCTCAAAGCATTCGCTTGTGAGAAGGTTGGGCTCAGTCAAACGATAAGTCACGAGGATCTGAAGGATCATCTTCGTGGAGCCATTGCAGAGCTGGAGGAAATTGGCTTTCTTGCTCGCTGCTCTGAGTCCGACCGTTTTCACGAAGTCTCTCCAAATGTATGGCACGTCAGATTCAGGAAAGCGACGCCTTAATGTTTTCGCAGCACGCTCACATTAGTCTTATATACATATCTCAACGGCGGCCTAGACAATTGGCGCGAATGTAGCGCTCAGACAGCCATGAGTGCTACTCAAACACATGCCTGCGGCTCCCATGCCTCAGCTGCAGCACTCGGATGTTTTCCCCGGTTATCGAGAATAGAAGACGATAAACCGAATCGTCGTCAGCGAAGATTGCTTGGGATACGTCCATCCCAATAATCACACTCTCAGGCGCCAAGGGATAGCGATCTGGTTGCTTTTCAATATTTGCTAATTCTTCTACCAGAAAGGCAATCCGTCTCTCGCCCTCCCGTGTCGCTAGAGGAGACCACTGTGACTCAATATCCTCTATCAAGCTGGACTCAATCAGTAATCCACTTTGTCCTTGAACAAGTTTCTTACCCCACTCCGGCAGCTCCTTTCTGGATAGCCCTCCGGCATCCACTTTCTTTTCCACCACTTGAGCTAGGCGTGCATCTTGGTCCTGCTGATGCCTAGTCACTACTTCTTTAACAATATGCGAAACACATTTACCCAATGAGGCCTTTTGACCTTCTCCCATCCAATGAAGGATTCTCAGAATTTCTTCATCGATATCTATCGTTACTCGCATCAAGCACCTCCATCAATTAGCTCGACCCACAAAGCGTTGAACATCTTGCTGATCCGCTTCGCTTAGATTCAAAAACGCATTCACCCATTGATGCCATCGTGCCTTATCAATACTCCATTTTCCATCTGGATCGCACCTTCCCTTTATAATCAACGGCAGTTCCTCTTTCAGTGTTTCACTATCCACTATCACTTCACGTCCACCCGGAAACTCTCACCACCCACGGTTAAGATTAAAACGTATTAGCTCTCGATCAGCCTTCGGCAACTCTCCCATGTCTAAGCAAGAAACCGTATCGAACTCTAACAGCTTAGCCGCCCTAAAACGACGGTGACCATCCAAGATTGTCGGCACTCCATCTAACCAATAAATGTAGATACCATTAATCATTCCATGCGTTTTGATTGAATAAAGTAACTTCTGATCCTCGCTATCTCCAGCCCATATCTGGGCTCGCGGCTGAGCTGGATCTTCTTGAATTTCTTTTACCTTCAATTCAACAGGTTTCGCGTGTGACCAACGAACTCCCATGTGCGTTTCCTCCCCTCTTGAAACTAACATATTAGTTTACGAAATGGAAGCACTATTGGTCTGGCCAGACGAGACCACCGGTGGCCCCGGTTGCGCCCCGGGGAGGGCGACATCAAGCACATTTGAACTGGTCTTTGATGGTTTTGGTTGCCGTGCTATCCCAACAGTGATTATCTAGCATTGTTTGGTAATGAAATTGATGGCGTGACGGATAGTTTCCGTAACGTTGCAAATAGTGTCTGAGCCCTGACAGAAGGCCAACAATTAGGCTCGGCTTGATGGACAGTTCCCAGAAGCTCCAACTTGAAGGATTGGGGTCTAACTGTCCAAAGGTCCCTAAAGTTCCACAGGCACTGCCAGAATGGCTGTAGCCTTTTTGGCAGGGCTCCCGAGGTATCGTTCACCCCTGATTTCAAGGGGTCTGAGGCTCTTCGGTGGCGTGAGACCCTATTTGTCAGCTATTCGAAGGCATTCGGCTCGACTTCCCACTGGCGCAATCTCGGGGCTTTCAGCCGCCATCAGACCAGTCTCCAAGAATCGCTACGGCTTAGAACCTCCCGATTTTGGAAAGAAAAATCCGGGCAATGCACTGAGTTTTCCCGAGTTAGAGGATACGCTGTGGAACTTTCGGTACCTTTGGACAGAAACACCCGATTGGCAAGGGTCACGCGTTCATGATTGCAAAACGCCCCAAACTAACAAAGACCTTCGCGCCTCTTCCACTTTTGACCAGGTCGTTCCGTCTAAGGGTTCGACTCCCCCGCCCTGCCTCGACCATCGCCCCGTGACGTAACCGCATTTTGATTAAATTTTCTTGCTTTATTTCCCTCAACTGGAGAGCTTTTGCTTAAGTTTTCTTTTCTTTTTGAGCATTCTTGGAGCCACCCTTAGAACGATTCGTCGGGAACGACGGCTTACCCAGGATACGGTTGCCAAAAGCGCTTCCGTTTCCAAGCCAACCATTCGACTCCTTGAACGGTCCCGAGGAAACCTTTCCTCGCTTTCCCGTGTCCTCGATTCCCTTTGCTTGGAGCTGCGAGGGCGCAACCTTCCTCCCGGAATTCATCTCGGCATTCAGTTGGCCCAGTTGCGGAAACGGCGCCGGCTTAGCCAGCGCAAACTCTGCGAAATGGCCGAGACCACGCAACCTACCCTCGTGGCTTTGGAGCGCCACTTCACGGGGCGCGTTGCTTTGTTAGAGAAGATCTCTACCTTGCTTGGTGCAGGACTTCATTTTGCCGCCGAAGGAGAGGGCAAGACCTTCTTCACCGAAGCTGGAAACGCCTCAGTTTTTCATGGATGGGAAACGCCCAAACATGTCCTCGACGCCCTCTACAAGGTGTTTGGCACCTTCGACTTGGACCCCTGTTCACCCACCTCCAATCGAAAGCTGGCCCCGGTTCGTGCCAAGATGCATTACACTGCTGAAGACGATGGACTTTCGCTTCCCTGGAACGGGAAGGTGTTCCTCAATCCACCCTATGGCCGCACACTCAACCGATGGGTAGAGAAGTCACGTGTTGAAGCCGAAGAGGGAAACTGTGAGACCGTGGTGGCGTTGATTCCGGCCCGAACCGACACCGCCTGGTGGCATGATCAAGTGGTCGGGAAAGCCTATGCGTTCTTGCTTCGTGGAAGACTCCGCTTTGGTGATGGAAAGCAATCAGCCCCCTTCCCTTCTACTCTGGTTGTTTGGGGAATGAAGCCAGTTCAAGTCCGCAAGATGAAAGCGGCGTTCCCGGATGCAGCCATGGTTCGACCATGATGAATCCCTCTATCAAAACAGCTCTAACTGAACTTCCAGCGGCCTGAAATAGCCCTGAATACAGTCAAGGTTGCGAACACAAACCTGAATGTGATTCCCACGATGAAAGCCCGAACCTGGGTAAACCTCTTTGCCCTCTCGGAACACCCCCCGCACTGTATCAAAAGAACGTTTCCCTCTGTCTCAAGGGCGAGAATGTAGACGGGTTTCCGTCCAAATATCGCACTACTCGACACTATCATTGCCATTGAAGAACAGCCGTTCGTAACGTTCCTTTGGAGACTCTTCGGGCTGTTCGGTGAGAATGCGCTTCTCAGTTGACTCGACGAACTGATCTGCCAACTCGGGCTCGTTTTTCATTCTCTCTAACAACAATTCCGCATACGCAACTGTTTCCTCAATCTCTTCAGCCGTAATCAATTCCATTCTCTCAGGATATCACATTTGCAAAGCTTCTGGAATTACTGTCTGCTTTAGATGATGAAGAAATGGCTCTCTGGGGCTGAATGAAAGGGCGATGCTTTCACCACAATACTGGAACGCCATAATCCCGTAACACGCCATCTGAACTGACGATTGTAAGACTCTCCGCAAGCGCTTGCGCCACTAGCAATCTATCGAAAGGGTCTCGATGGATATTGGGCAATTCGGCCAGCCGGAACACGTGAGGGGGCATTACAGGAAGAACCGACATTCCGTTGTCTTGTTGTTCGTCAACGATCTCGGGCAGCGGTCGACTAATGCTCAATTTTCCAAGGCCAGATTTTATCTGGATTTCCCAAAGCGCGACCACTGGGATCACCACTGTATTCTGACTATCAACGATAGCATCCGCCACGACCTTCGTGAGCCGCTCGGGCTCACTATCCATCCAGATAAAAGCATTGGTATCTAGGAGCAGTCTCACTCCTTGTCTTCCCCAAGCCAGAAGCTTTCAGGCAACGGATCATCAAAGTCCGGAGCCATCTGCATCGCCCCCCTGTGTAATCCAAGCACTCGCACTTTGGGAGTGGCCTCGTCTCGTTTAGACTTCGGCTTCGGTCGCTTCGACTTGCCGCCAAGCAAAGCTTGGCCGTAGTCGATTATCCGCGAAAGCTCAGACATAGGCAACTTGCCTAAACTGGCGATGATATCTTCTGTCTTCATAACTTCTTCTCCCATTTCCCTCCATTCTACCACATCTCATGACTGAAGTGAAGGCGCACGAATCGGATGACACCTCGGCAAGCATCACCCCGCCTCCTTTTCAAGCCAGTCTTCCAATGCCTCGCTTACAATATCCTGCTGTGTGTAAGGTCTTTGCTTCTTGAGTTTCCGCTCCATGGAAACGCGAAGGAGCCGCTCGGCAACCGTTGAAGGAATCCGAAATGTTTGTGTCGTCAAAACGGGGACTTGTTCTTCCACAACAGCGGACTTTGCCCTCGGTTTCCGAGGTTTCTTAACGGTTGCAGTTGAGGGCTCTTGAGTCGTTGTCTCAACGTCCGGTTCTGGCTTGGCAAGCTCAACAGCTGGTTTCGATTCGGCTGGCTCCGCATCGAGCCCTGGCGAAGCACGCCTAGAGGTCTTTAGCGGTTCCTTCCGATTAATCAGAGCCTTCTGTTCAGCCGTTGGACCCGCTAAGCTAAGTACTCGTCGTTTCTCTGACATGTTAGTCCTCTAATGTTGATTCATCGTTAAGAATCTCTCGAAAGAGAGTCTCCATCTCCTTCTTTGCCTTGGCCGCCTTGTTCCCCAACCGCCAGACGACCGTTCCCTGCCCTGGCGCATCCGCATACGCGGACAAGAGGCTCATCCCCGTGGACCCTGCAAGTTCAACGTCGTCCACTGCACTCATTAGCTCTTTTGATAAGCGATACCGGCGTTGGAGCTTGTTAGGAACTAAACGAACATGGGGCAGCTCCCCTTCCCTCGTTGCCTGAACCTCCTTCACGACCTGAAGCGCGTCTTGAAGCGCCCGCAAATCCAATATCGAGGGGCCACACGGAATCAAGATCCCGTCGGAGAGCACCATGATGGATTTCGTCCCTTCGTTCAGCCCCGCTGGGCCATCAAGAACAATCGCTTCCGCCTCGGATCGAATGGAATCTACGCCCTGAAAGATCTCCTCAGAATCACGCCATTGGTGGCATTGAATCTCCGGCTGGGCTTCTGCAATCCACTCAGTTGACGAACTCTGAGCATCCGCATCGACCAACGCTACACGAACCCCTTTCTCCCAAAGCCAAACTGCTAAGTGCACCGCTAGGGTACTCTTTCCTACTCCCCCCTTTGCATTCACAACGCCGATTAACATGTGCGGATAGTAAACAACCTCGAACTTTCTCGCAAGCCTAAAAGTTTACAATCTTGCCAGTATTCTTACTTGAACGTAAGCTTGCTTGTTTGCAAGCTTTTAAGCATACAAGCAAGCTGGAAAGCAAGTTTGCGGATAGGGCTCAATCACTGCTTTTACCCGGGTTTAAGCGGGATCTGAGCGTTTTAGCCGGCAAGAAAAGTGTGACATTTCACGATGTTACACGCGCAAAAAAGTGTTCTAAAACACGATACCCAAACATCAAGTTTTGCCACTGACATGTCGTGGGACATAGAATGTCCCCTTAAGTCATTGATTTTCTGCGCCTTAACCCAAATTCGCGTTTGGTGAATATCTTCACGATTCCTGGTCCCAAAGTTCCATGCTTGCTACATTTTTCCGTTCCTGCTATCGTGAAATAGGTCACCTTTTTCCGGAGAACGAGAAATGTCTCACTTTTTCAGCCAATCCCTCGTGAAAAGCCTCACTTTTCCTCGTGAGATGCCTCACTTTTTTAGCCTACGCTATCGTGTTTTGCCTCACTTTTTATCGTGTTTTGCCTCACTTTTTCCGGGTAGATCTCATTTAGTTTCAATGACTTACGGGGTCACAACCTTTCAACCATGTTTGTTTATTAAAACTACAATAACACCTTTGGGATGTTGTTGTTCTTTCTTGCTGAGGGACTTATGACTCAATCCACACAACAAATGGGACTGTTTCCCGACATCGTTCTTGAGGAATACGAGAAGGGTAAGGACGAACTCACTCTAGCTGAGTTTCCGCTAGCGCTAGCCGGCAAAGACCCAACTCGAAACGGAAAGTCCTCTGTTACCTACCGAGACGTCATTCGCGACAAGGCGACAAGAAAGGAGGTAACTAGAGAAATCACCATCCAGGGCTCCGACGAATTTGGATTGCCCACTTATTACGATGAGGAAATCCTTTTTGGCATCCTGCAGCTCACCAACCTGAAGCGACAGGGCGATCACTGGCCCTCTGAAGTTCGGTTCTCACGGTACCATCTAGCCAAGATACTAGGGCTAAAAACTGATGGCCGAACCTACCGGCGTATCTGGGATTCCCTCCATCGTCTCGCCAAAACCAACTATCATTTTCAGTTTTCCTTCTTCGACAAGCAAGATGAAGAATGGCGACCATCGGTTGTCATAACCTTCATCCAAACCCTCACTGTGCACGGTGGCCCAATACCAGGAAAGAATGGCGAGGTGACTATCCGATGGAACGAGGACATTCATAGGAACTTCCAGGCCGGGTATTTACGCAGCATTAATTTCACCGAGTATCGCTCGATTGGCTTACCTCTTGCTAAGGCGCTTTACCGCTACCTTGGGAAACACCTTTGGCGGAGTCCCCGAGTGAAGCTCGACCTAAAGGTGTTGGCGTACGAGAAACTAGGACTCTCTCGTTCACACAACGTGGGCCAAATCAAGCGGGCACTGGCTCCTGCTATCGAGCGTCTAGAAGAGCATCGATTCATTAAGCCGTTGCCCCGAGAGCAACGTTACGAGAAGGTCCGAAAAGGGGAGTGGAAGATCGTTTTCGAAAAGGCTTCACCCAATGGAATACTCCCCCTCGAAGTTTCAGATGTGGGAGTGATTGATGGTAAATTGATAGGGCATGGAGTAAACCCAAAAGTGGCGAAGGAACTTGTGGGCAAGTATCCAGACGAACTGATTCTTCAAAAGATCGATGAGTTTGAGTTTCTTAAGCAAAGGGGAAAGGGTCCGACAACGAGCCCGGGAGGTTGGCTTGCAAAGTCTATCCGCCAGTCTTGGGATGCACCCTCTGACTACAAGACCCCAGAAATACGGGAGAGGGAGGCTCAGGTAGCAAGAGAAGAAGAAGAGCGTCGAAAGGGTGAGGCAACCAAGAAAAAGGCTGTGGAGGCTCAAAACGAGAGGATTTCTGCCATCAGAGGAACTGTTACCGACGCGGCTTTCGCTGCGCTGACTGACACTGAGCTTGAAGCTCTGCAAGCGAAGGTTACCGGTGGCAGTAAGGACGAGATCAAGATGCGTTTTTGGAAGTCTTTGGCGAAGGTCGAGCTGGCCAAACAGCTTGAAGCGGAGGGAAGAATTCCTCCGCTTCCAGAAGAGTCAGATTGAAGGTGGTGTGCCTTTGCGCCATCTCAGGGAGGCCCTTTTGAGGAGGGCCTCAGTCAACGTCGAACAACGACTCCCCGTAACGTTACGATTGGGGCTTCAAGAATCCAAACCTCTCCTCGCGTGCCTGCCGCGCTTCCAGCTCAAGCAAGGCCTGCTCCAGCTCAAGATTGTCCTTAAGCCCAAAGTGCCTCAAAAACTTTCCCGTCGTCGAGAACTGTAGCCGGCCCTTCTCTCCCACAAACTCCTCAATCATCTCCATCTCACGAAGCACAAAGACCAAATGCCGCTTGTCCCGACCGCCAAAGAGGGCATCGATACCGTCCTGATCAATCGGTCCTTTCAAGGCCACACAGGAAAGCACTTCAAGCGCCGGCTCGCTGATCGTGGTGACACGCTGAGCCCGTTCCAACAAAAACTCGGAAAGCTTGCGGCAATCCGCCTTGGTCGTGGCCATCTGAACAATCCCGTTGGCGAGCTTCAGCTGCAAACCGACCGCAGAGAGGGTGGGGGAGGCCTCAAGCAAAGCGGTCATCAACTCCACGGTTGAAAGCGAGGCCACCGCTCGTTTCTCGTAGTCGGCTTCCTCAAGATAAAACTCCCGCAGCTTCTCCTTGAGGGTATCGATGGTGTAAGAACGGCGGGTGGCAAAGAGCAGCTGTACTACTGCCTTCACCGCATGGGCATAGACAGCCGCCTGACCGCCTCTACGGGCCGAACGCTTTCTCCTAACCCCAACGGTGCTCATGTCAGTTTCAGGCCCTCCATCACGCCCTGAAGCCGTTTGCGGTCAATGTGGGTGTAGCGCGCTGTCGTGGCCAAGCTACGGTGGCCCAGTAACTCTTGCAGCTCCCGGATGTTACGCCCCCGATCATTGAGGAGGAGATTGGCCGCACTGTGGCGGAGTCCATGGGCCGTGATGACCGTGACCCCGCAAGCCCGGCAGGCGTTGGCCAATCGCTTGTTGAACGATTGGTTGGAAAAGGGGGCGCCATTTCGCCCCGGAAACACCAGCGGACTCTTGGCAAAGGCCAACCCTCCACGCCGGAGCCGTAATCCCCGGATCCCCTCCAGAAAAGTGGACCATTCCTGCAAAGACTCCGAAAGTTCCTCAAGGATGGGTAGATCGCGGTGCTTACCTCCTTTCACTTTGAGCCGGGCAGCCGTAACGTTACGATTGCTATCGTAAACAAGCTTGTCGGTGGTGAGGGTGGCCCATTCGTGAAAGCGGCAAGCGGTGAAGAACAGAGCCTCGCCCAAATGAACCGTGAGATGCCCGGTGTAGTCGGTGGCGGTCTGTCTCAGCTCGGCGAAGATGGCGCCGAGGTCCTTGGCTTCGAGAAAACGGATCTCTTGGGTTTGGACATCGAAGCGAGGAGCCTGGCACTCGGCAAAGGGATTGGGCTGGTCGACGAGCTTGTAGAAAAAGGAGAGAGCGGCTTTGACCTGGAGATGGTGGGAAGCGGAGCGTTGGTCGGTGAGGGCCTCGTAGTAGTCGAGAGCTTTGTCACGGGGCAGGGTGGGGGAATGAAGCCCTTCAGCGGTGGACCAGGCGATGAGCTTGGTCCAGGTGCGCCGGTAGGCGGCGAGGGTGGGGGAGGCCAGTCGCCTATCGGAAGCGGCCCTCAAAAGGCGTTCTAGGAGTGCTGAGGAGTCGGAATCCATGGAAAACGGGCCAAAACCGCTATTTCAGGGCATTCTAGCGGGGTAATCCTGGAACACAATAATATATGTTATTGTGTTCCATTTTAGAATCCCCCGAAGAAATGCGATATTATTGTGTTTCAGACCAGTCACAGTTTCCCTGAGCCTAGAAATGGGCAAATTTCCCGAAAACCTCGAAAAGCTAGCATTCGTCCTGGAATGCCCGGGTGGATGCGTTCCATGAACGTGGTGCAGTGCCTTGCTGCAGCCAAATGGTGCCACGGAGGCCCTCAAACGCTCTTTACGAGGGGAGGTGATTATAAGTGTAACGTTACGAGGCGAAGCTGCCATCAGCTTCGACCAGCATGTTCGACCCAGAGCATGTCTTGCTCCGAATCAAATCATGCCGGTGCTTTGGCACGCTGAATTTTTCATAGCCTTCGATTAGTTTCACCTTTCGGCCACAGACTGGACATGGGACAGAAGGAATAGGGCGCTTCTTTGCCTGCGCTAGCTCCCGTTCTAATTGGGCCACTTTTTCCCTAAGCGCGGCGATGAGTTTTGCTGATTTTCGGTCTGTGTGCGTGACGCTACGTTTGGGGAGAGGGATTGAAGCCCTTTCTTTGGCGACTCGCTTCCTATAAGCGCGCATGCGGCATTTGGTAGAGCAGTAAACTTGCTTGCTACCACGGCCAGCCGAGCGGAAAAATTCCTTACACTCGCGGCACTTCATGATGAGAACTTATAGTATCACGTTACGCTTGCAACGTGAATGTGGAACAACGCTACGCTAAGGCCCCTAGTAGGGCCTCACCAAAGGGTCTGGCGCAACTTGTTGATACACAAAGATATATCTTATTGTGTAGTTGAGAGCATTTCCCCGAAAAATTGTCATATTATTGTGTATCTCGCCGGTTAAGGGTAACGCAGGGGGTCATAGATCCCGGGTACGAGTTTGCGAATTAAATGGCGTAAAGAGAGAAGTTGTCTTATGCCTTCACAATCAGAGCCTTACGGCGAGGTGTAGAGCCGGAGAGGCGAGAAACATGCCAAATAATTGGCAAAACCTGCGGCGAAAAGCCTTGGGATGCGTAGTGTGGATCACATCCAAGCACATCCCTTGAGGGCCGCCTTTCACAGTCGAAGGGCGGTCCTCGTTGTGAAGGGGATTACATGACTGCTCTATTCGCTTGATTCTGGGAATGCTGATTCCTATAACTGCATGGTTGAAGCCCATCGATCACACCTCACTTTGGAAAGCGCTGTCCCGGAAAACCCCCGCTCGAAGCTTCATCCTGGAGCGTTGGTGGCAGTACTTGCGGCAGCGCATGTGCCGGTAAACGGTGTTAAGAGATGGGTTCTAGCAAGCCAACAAAGAAGGCCAAGGCCAAGTCGTCCACGGCAGGAAAGCGTCGCGTGAGCTTCGAGATGACGGCTGACTCTGGAAGCCACGTCGCGGTAGCGGGAAGCTTCAATGGCTGGCAGCCAACGTCACATGTCTTGTCTGAGATCAAACCTGGGCATTTCAAAAGGACGATGTACTTGGCTCCAGGCCGCTACGAGTACAAGTTCATCGTCGGGGAAGAGTGGGTTGCTGACCCGGAAAATTCGGAGTGGAATCGAAACGAGTTTGGCTCATTGAATAGCGTCCTAACGGTTGAGTGATGTGGCATCTCTAACATGGAGCGTGTGACGATCTACACCGATGGTGCTGCCGAACCTAATCCTGGGCCTGCTGGCTATGGTGTCGTTCTGCTCGCTGGAAAGCATCGCAAAGAACTGTTCGGCGGCTTTAGGCTGTCGACGAACAATCGCATGGAGCTGTTGGCCGTCGTTGTCGGTTTGGAAGCGCTTAAGAAGCCGTGTGCCGTTACCGTCTACAGTGACTCACGGTATGTCGTTGATGCGGTGGAAAAGGGCTCTGTTTTCAAATGGCGCGACAATGGTTGGATGCGAACGAAGAAGCACCCAGCGAAAAACCCTGATCTCTGGAAGCGGTTTGTCGAGGTCTACGAACGTCACGATGTCGAACTGAAGTGGGTAAAAGGGCACGCTGGGATTGAAGAGAACGAACGTTGCGATCGCCTCGCAGTAGAAGCGGCAAAGTGTCAGGGGCTGGAACCTGACGAGGGCTATATCCCGCTTGAGGTGAGTGAAAGACTCTCTTCCCAACCTCCGGCATCAAATACCCGAGGAAAGAAGACAAAGCATACCAAAGAAGGTGAGCCATGTCGGAAATGTGGGACTGCACTCATCAAGAAGGAGCCAAAAGCCAGGAAACGTAAGCCGGGCCAGAGTTACTACTTCGAGTGGTACTTATTCTGTCCTGGGTGCCGAGAGATGTACATGGTCGAGGCGGCAAAACGGATGATTGAAGGTGACGATGACGACGATCAGCCAAGGTTGGATCTTTAGGGCTAGCTAGACCTTAGCCGAAATCCTATAAGCCGGAGAAATTAATGGCGCTTATGTTAGTTTTATGATAGCGTAACAACTTGAAGGATAACGTTTTACAATTCTCAGTCAGCAATAGTCAGTTAGAACAAGGGCTTCTCCTCAAGGCCGAACTCAGCTCAGATCTCAACGATTTCGTCAGGCAGGCCGTGGAAATCGCAGAATTCCACCCTGGAATCCTGCAGGAGATAGACCACGATCTCGATATCCACGGTTTGAAGAAGAAAGCCATGAGAGAGGCCGACCGCCGATTCTATGAGCAGCTCAATCCTTCCTTCGACGGCATGGCAGATCTCACTGCTCCTCAAACTTGTCCACGTGAGCTTGATGGTGGTCGGCCTCGTATGCCCGCGATCATTGTCTTCGTGCTCTTGTTATTGCGGGGATGGATCGGCGGTCCAAAGAGCGCTCAGTTCCGGCTCGTTCTCAGAGAGTCGATCACCTTGCATCGTTTCTTCGAAGCTCAAGGATTCCAAGTTCCCGGAACGAGCACAGTGGCAGACAATGTGAATGCTGTTAGAGAATCTACTCTTGATCTGATCTTGCGTTCCCAGTTGAGTCACGCACGCGTGGCGGAGTTGGACACCTTTGAAGATGCCGTGATCGATAGCACCGCAGTAAGTGCCAACAGCAAGTATCCGACAGATTCAAATCTCATGGCGGCCCTAGCCATGCGTATGACTGGGATCTTTGAACGCCTGAAGAAATTGAAGCTGGGGTTTCCAGACTGGGCAAAACGCGCGGTGGCTAAGCGTTCACGTGAAATCGCAGAAGACATCGAGTTGCAAGCCAAGCGAATTGGCATGATGTCAGGAAAGCAGAACGTGAAGACTGCGCGCAAGGCACGCTACGCAAAAATCTATACCCGAGTTGGCAGATTGGTTAGAGTGTTCAGGCCGTTCTTGACGATGGTCAGCAAGGCGGTAACCAAAGCTCCTTTACCTCCGAGCAAAGCCCAGCATGTGGCCAAGCTGATCGAGCAAGCCCAGGAAGATGTTGATTCCATCGAGAGAATCAGTGCCTACAGTCGCAAGAGGGTGTTTCGTGATCAAGCGGCAGCGGCCAATGACAAAGTGCTTTCGCTCAGTGATGAAGACGCGGCGATCATCAAGAAAGGCGGCTGGGATAACGTGTTAGGTTACCGCCCTCAGCTAGCCTTTAGCGGGAACGGATTGGTCACTGCCCATATCCTACCAAGAGGCAACGCCGCAGACTCTGGCCAACTGCCCAATGTGCTCGAAGCCAACGAGCACAACACAGGCGTGATTCCCAAGCGCATCAGCCTCGATGACGGTTACACCAATCGCAAGGTTCGAGAGGCTTACCTATCAAAGCACGAAGGAAAAGTGGAAATCTTTAGCTTTGCAGGATCCAAAGGGCGTGCCGCCATCGAAGAAGAGATTTATGAAAGCGAAGCCTATCATAATGCAAGAGACAGGCGCAGCGCGGCTGAATCGCGCATCTTCACTCTAAAGTTCAATCACCGATATGATGATGTGATGCGCAGAGGATTGGGCGCTGTGCGACACGAGCAACTAACGAAAGCGTTGTCCTACAATATTCGGCGATTGGTATGGCTTCGACAAGAGAAAGTGCGTTCCGAGCGCAAGGAAGCGATGGGCTTGGCAGCTTAAGGACTGATGGCTGACTGAACTTGAGAATCCAAAGAAGAACTGCGCCCAGGCATGGTCAAATCGCCGTACCTTGAGCTCAGAACAAAGTCCGAGCGATCATTCGGCCAAGATTCATGAGCGCGCAGCAGCCACCTGACACTCACAAAAGTTCAGTTATCGGCCCACTTTGCTTTTCGGCTAAGGTCTAGCTAGCTGTGACCTCCAGGATTAAGTGGCCAAGAATCTCTAAGATTATTTGGCATATATGGGTCACTTCCCGACGACAAGGATGTCACGGGCTGCTTCCACAAGCTCGGGGCTGACCGAATCCATCTCGTTGATCTTCATCAGGCGACCGATCTGAGTGAGCAGACGGTCAATCAGGCGGAAGTTTCCGCTCGTCACACGAATCACAGCTGCCACCGTTTCCTCGTCTAGATCCGGGAGCTTTACCCCGCGAGGTTTCCAACCAGGCTCCTTGACTATGCGAGTAACTTCCGTTGCATTGAGCGAGCGAAATTCATGAACGAAACCCACACGCGAATAGAGCTGAGCGTATCGTGCGACTTTCTTTTCCAGGCCTGGCATTCCGATTAAGACCAAGCCGAAGTCAGCTTCATCGAAGATGGCACGGATTTGTTCGAGGCTCTGCATGGTAAGACGGTCGGCCTCATCGATCAAAATCAGTGACGTAGGATCCACTGTCTCGAAGACCTCCCTCTGATGAAGTGCTCCTCTAAGAAAATACTGAAGTCTTCCATCAGGACCGCGAGAATCTTCTAACAAAGATATGAATGCGTGAGTTGCCTTTCGTTGGTCGGGTTCCCTTGCAACACGCTCTAGATGTCTGCGGAGATTGTTGAGAGACCTCTCAACCACAGCAGGTGTGTTGGTCACCGGAGCGGTGTAAAGGGCGGTGGTTGGGCTTCCCAGCTTCTTTACCTGTTCATCTGTCAGGACGTTCAGATTGAGATTTCCGATTCGATGCCAGTTAGCAAAGTGCCAAGCGGATAGGGTTTTTCCAACTCCAGCCAAGCCATGGCACAGGCCAATGTAACGGTCTTGAGTGCAGGCCTTGCAGAATTCTGAGAAGCGGCGGAACTCGATGGTTTCCACGAAGCGTGGCTTCCGTTTACGTGCGGTCATCATATCATTCGTTATAGTAGAGTTTGAGGCGTTTCTTAGGGGGTGAGGTAGGTGATGAGGTAGGTGATGAAGCCTCTTGCTCTTGTGATGACGGACCGCCCTTCAAATTCATGAGCTGATCGACAGCCTTCTTTCTATCTTTGATAGTTTTGCGCAACTCCCGCTTCCTTTTTCGTCGGGCGCTGAGGATATCGCTGAGGGAAACAGTATCTCCCGCCAAATCTGGGCAGATGGCACGGCATAAGAACTGGCCTTCATGAAAGACACGAATCTCAGCCATATCCCTGGGATCATAGCGGAGAACCACAGATTCTCCGACGTAGGCAGCGAGTGTGGGATCCACGTAGCGCATCCTTTGAAAACGAATGCCGTCTGAGTGAACTTTCCGGTCTTTGGGAACTGTTAGGAGTAGCAGGTCGAGTTGTTCCAATGAGTCAGGCATTCTTGGTAGGAAGCCATCACGGCTCCATAACTCCTGGGGTCTTGCATTGGTCTCGCTATGTTCGCGTTGATGATAGACATTGAGAGCAAAGTCTTTGAACTTGGCGTCTAGTTCAGAAAGTGTAAGAATGGCTTTCTTGGCCCGCTTTCCAGGAGGGGAATAGCCTGGAAGAGTGGGGAGGAACATCTTAGCGACGGTGTCGAAAAAACGCTCGATACGTCCCCGGCCTCGAGGTTGACCCGGATGAGAGAAGACTAACCGTATTTTCAAGTCGGCGGAGACTTGTTCCATGTGCTTGGAAGCAAAATCACTACCATTATCCGTGTAGAAGGCATCGGGAACTCCGCAGACATGCCAATTGGAGTCTTCCTTGCGCCAGATTGCTTGCCGCAATGTGAGGGCTGTTCGTATTGCACAGGGATCTTCGAAAGCCACGAAGTAACCAGCCATAGCACGGCTTGCGTCATCTAGGATAACGGTTAGCCATGGTTTGGCTTCAGAGCCATCTTCACGCTTTACCAGAACATCAAGGACGCAGTGATCGGCTTGCCAAATGGCATTGGGTTTGTCGGCCTCTCGCCGATGCACCAATTCGTATTGGTCGCCATAAGCTTTGCTGCCTTCTTGAGCGAGCGTTCTCAGGTCGTCCGGAAGCGTGCTGACAACCTCGTTGACGACCGTATAACAAGGAATCGACTCGTTACGCTCTAGAGCTAGTTCGCGGACTCTCCGATGGATGATAGTAACCGGAACGGGAGGGTTTTGGAGAGCCAAGCCCTCGATAACTCGCCTGAGTTCGTCGGAAATCCTACGTCGTTTTCCTCGGTCACCTCTCGGCTTCCGGGCGAGACCAGCAAGTCCGGCTCGTCGATAGGCGGTGAGCCATCTATGTGCAGTGCGGTATGGGACCTTCGAGTCCTTGGCGAGAGAAGTGAGTGCTTTGCCATCCTCAAGATGAGGACGAAGGAACTCGTAGCGCTCGAGGGCGATTTCTCTGGCTTCATCGGAGAGGGAACTCAGCTCGGACACAAACCGAACCTACGGATTATGCCATTTAATTCCGAGAAATATATGCCAAATAATTCCGAGATTTACAGACTGACCTTTCGAAATAATTGGCATACTCCTTTCCAATTATTTGGCACACCAGGTTGGACTGCAGCTTCTCGCAATCCCTTAGGCTGCAATGCCTTGTGGTGTCCTGAGCCCTTCGCTCTCATGGCCAATTCGCGGAGAATTATGCCATTTAGCGTGAAAGAAATTATGCCAAATAATTCGGTAATTTACAGTTTGTAACAAATCAGGCCAAACGGACGGATATACATTGGCGGAAGACCTTGCCTTATGGATGAGTTGATCGGGCTGCATTTTTAGCTTGATGGAAACGAGTTCTGCAGCCTAACTTTATCTTATTGTTGGGAATAGTTTAGTGCCATGGACATACTCATTGTTGATGATGAACCTTCGATTAGAAAAACGACTGCGCTTGCGATCCGTAGCATGGGACATGAGGCGGATGTTGCGGAGTGTCTTGATGAAGCCCGCGAAGCGCTTCGAAACGATCCATTTGATGTCGTTCTCCTAGATCTGAAACTTGGCGAGGAAGATGGTCTTGAGTTGATGCTGGCGATCCAGGCCTGTTCCAAGCCTCCAGATGTGGTTGTTTTCACCGCACACGGAACGATTACCTCCGCTGTTGAAGCGATCCAGCATGGAGCAACCGACTACGTAGAGAAACCGTTCACTCCTGAGCACATGAAGTTCGTGCTTAGCAAAATCGCCAAGCAACGGCATCTGCAAGGCCGGGTAAGCGAGCTAGAGGAGCAGGTCGGCCCTAAGAAACGGCCGTCTCTATCATCGTCAAAATCGCCTGCCATGGCAAGGATTCAAGATGTCGTGGCGAAAATTCGGACAGCGGATACTGGGATTCTTATTTTGGGAGAAAGTGGTACGGGAAAGACCGTGTTGGCGCGGCAGATTCACGAAGATAGCAGACGATCAAGCAAGCCCTTCGTAACGGTCAACTGCCCTTCGCTAACGCAAGAGTTGTTTGCTAGTGAATTGTTCGGCCATGTGAAGGGAGCCTTTACGAGCGCGGTAAAAGACCATTGGGGGCTTGTTTCGGGTGCGGAAGGTGGAACGCTCTTCTTCGATGAGATTGGCGACTTGCCCCAGGAAATTCAGCCAAAACTTCTGCGGCTCTTGCAGGAGCATGAGTTTGAACGTGTAGGTGAGAGCACGACGCGGACGGCCGATGTCAGAGTGATAGCGGCAACGAATCGAGATTTGGGAAAGCACGTGCGAGACGGTACTTTCCGGGAAGATCTGTTCTACCGGCTGAATGTCGTCACCCTGGTGATGCCAGCACTTCGTGAGCGGTCTGAGGATCTGAGAGACTTGGCTTCGGGGTTTCTATTGCGTTTCGCCGGAGAATTTGGGCGTGAAGCCAGGGATTTCGATAAAGCTGCTTGGAAGCACATTGAAGGCCACGATTGGCCAGGGAACATTCGGGAGTTACAGAATTTTATCGAGAGAGAGGTCTTGATGTCAGAAGGACGGTTGATCAAACTCACCAATTCAGCTCGGCAAGCTAACCACGCGAATGACTCTCAGCGAAGTGAGGGCATCATGTTAGGTGACAAGCTTTCGGTGAAAGAGGTCGAGCTTGAACACATCAAACGAGTGATTGAGAATTCGGAGACCCTGAGTGAAGCCGCGACCGTGCTTGGAATTGATCCTACAACCCTTTACCGAAAACGGAAGGAAATTGAAGACAAATCCTGAAGCTACGAAGTTGGGAAGATGCGCAACACATCATTGCCATCATGGTGTTGTTGCCAATGGTCATGACAGCATTCTTCTGGGCCGCGTTAACGACGGAAGGCGGGTTCATGCCGCACGGGCATTGTTACATCTGGAGGCCAAGTATTTTTTGTGGCTTCATGTGATCTCCGATGCAGCGATCGCGTTGGCTTACTACTTCATTCCGGTATTGTTGTGGTATTTTGTAAGGAAATGGAAAGATCTTGTCTTTGCCATTTTCATTCTAGCTTGCGGGACGACGCACCTCGTTGAGATTTGGGTGATCTGGCATTCACAGTATTACTTATCCGGGAGTATGAAGGCGTTTACGGCAGTGGTTTCTCTCGTAAATGCGCTATTGTTAGTCCAAGTCATCCATCCTAAAAGCCATGACTCATCCTAGCTCGCAAGAACTCAAGAACGTCAATGATAGACTTCAAGAAGAAATTGCCTATCACCGAGAGGCCGAAGCAAAGATCAAAGAACTCAATCGCACCTTAGAGCAGCGAGTCGAAGAGCGAACGCACCAATTGCAGGCGGTATTTGAAGCGATTCCTGAGCCCTTGTTGCTCATTGATAAAAGAGAGAAATCACAACTTGTTAACAGTGCTGCCAAAGCGTTTTGTCAAGCCTTGGGCAATGAAAACGAGTTGCCTGAGAAAGTGAGCCAAGAAATTGCAAAAGCCTTCAAGACCGGCGAGAGCGTTATGCCAAATGATTTCCGTGATGTGCAGTGCTACCGCATTGGTGGAAGGCCTCATTACTACCTTTGCCGTGTGCTAGTGGCGTCACTTGGGGTCATCGTGCTATTGGAAGACGTTACGGAGTTCCGGCTGCTCGACGAGATTAAAACGGATCTGATTGGCACGGTAAGCCATGAACTGAAAACCCCCGTGACCAGCATTCAAACAAGCATTCATTTGCTGAAGAGCGAGGCGGTAGGGCAACTGAATGAAGAACAGCGTGAACTAATTGAAGTGGCAGGACAGCAAACGGATCGGATGATGCGGACGCTCAAGTCGCTCTTAGGGGCTTGGAAATAAATAATCATCCCATTTCAGGCTCAGGGAATATTGTTAGAAACCACTTCTCCAATCCAGCCATCCGACTGATTTGGGGCGCGAATTCTTTCATCGCTTTCTTTGTCAGTCGCACTCCGGTCTGGTAGGTCTTGGTGACCAGTGTGACGACGGGATTCAACCCTTTGTATGTCATGCTTCGGGCCATTCCCAGCGCTTTCTCCGCTGTGCTCAGTAGCTCTCCATTCCAATGGTTTTCGAGCACTCCCCACACTCGTTCTATAGGATTATACTTGCTATGATAGGGTGGATAATAGGCTAGCTGTATCACTATATCATGAGCCGTAGAGAATTCAGCCAGGCGCTTCAACCATTGGGTTCTACGGCCATCGCTCTCGGGGCCATTGTCGGCGTTGATCACTAGCACCTCTACTTCAGGATTCTCTGCACGCAGTCGCGGCCACAGCTCTTCAAGACGATCAACCATAAAATCCGCTGTCACTTTACTTTCTGAGAACCATAGGTCGGTTTGGCCAGTTTCGGGCTGATAAACCCCAAAGGGCACGAGGGTTGTTTTCGCTTTGAAGTCGTGATCAAGGGCCTTCCGCTCGCCTCGGCTATAGCCACCACGACTAAACTCGCCAATTTTTACCGCCGCTTTGGTGTCCATGGAGATACGCAACTGCTTGGGATCGCTATCGGCCGCCGCATTGATCTCATGCACCATATCAAAGATGGCGTCGGTTTCTTTCACTTTCTTCATCGGCTTGGTCTTGGCAACTTTTCTAGGGTGGAGTTCGAGCAGATTGAGTTTGCTGTTGATGGTTCTCACGCAAGGCATACTTGATAGGTCATACCCTGGGCGCTCTTCCAGTCGCCGGTGGACTTCTTTAGCAGTGATGCGGACATAGAGGCGAGTAGAGCGAAAACTGGGATCAGTCTGAGCATGGGGATCAGCAACGGCGCGAATATCCTCCAGTAATTCTGGATAATGTTCTTCAGCCTTCTTTCTACCTCGTTTGTGAAACTGATCGACGAAATCAATGCCGGAATCGAGTTCCTCTTTGCCTTTGCGAATGAGTTGCCTATTCCAGCCAAGACAGTCTTCAGCCCACCGTTGACCGCCGCGGCCAAGGCCATCGACGACGCCCGCCATGAACTTGCGTTTCGCGCTGCCCGTGAGATCACGCGCAGTGTTCTTCCATAAACGAATTGAGTTAGAGTCAGGTTCTTCTCATAGGACTACAGGCACTCAAACCCGCTCCTAACAGAATGGTTGCGCTTTGGGACGATTATTTTTTTCCAAGCCCCTTAGACATGACACGTTATCAGCAAGGTGTGCATGATTTAGAGCAAACCGAAGTGGAGCCTGCTGAATTGGTGAAGGAAGCGGTGGAAGAGATTCGTGCTGTAGCAGTGGAAGCGGGGATTAAAATTGAAGTGGAGATTGGAGATAACCTGCCCACGATCTGTGTTGATCGTGCTAAGATCGTCCATGCCCTGCGGAACATTCTCTCAAATGCCGTCAATCATTCTGAGCGAGACATGAAGGTAACCATCGGCGTTGACCGAAGCGAATCGGGGAATGGGGTGGAATTCTTCGTTTCGGACCAGGGGCCAGGCATACCGGCCGAGTATCACGAGCGCATTTTTGACAAGTTTTTCCGAGTTCCAGGTCAGAAACGGGATGGTGTGGGTCTTGGGCTTTCCATTGTGAAGCAGTTCGTGGACGCGCATCAGGGGAGGGTTCGTGTTGAGGAGCTTGTTACTGGGACGTGTATGCGATTCGTTGTGCCGAGGTAGCAATGTTTCGAATCGGCATTTAGCTCTGATCCCAGATCGAGTTTACAACACTTTTGAGACCAGTGAATTAGGGGCTACATTTCCGTTGCGAGCCTCGTATATAGCCAATAATTTGCATCTATGATTTTCTCACATTCCGAGCAGTTCATTTTCTTCGCGTGCGGAAAAACCGGCACAACGTCTATAGAGCACGTCTTGATGAGGTACCATGATGATGTGTCTGTGAGTTGTCTAATTGAGAACAAGCTGAATTCATGGCGCTCAGAATACAGTCGCCCATTTCACCTTAAACACGTCCGTCCTTCAGCAGTACGGGCACAGATGACTACAGAAGAATGGAAGCGGTTTTTTAAATTTGTTTTTGTGAGGAATCCATGGGATTGGTTGTTCTCAAATTTTTGTTTTAACTTTCCACCTCTGCTGCCATACCTAAAGCGATTTGATGTAATACATGCCGCAGCTACTTGGGAATTGCTTAAAATCCACAATCAAGTTGTAGATCTAGATGGTTATTATCAATATCCTTTTGTATTCGATGCAGATGGTCTCTGTCATGTAGATTACGTTGGGCGATTTGAAACAATCTCCGAAGATTGGAAAGCTATATGTGCTCAATTAGATCACGAACCTTGCAGATTGCCTAAACTAAACCGTTCCACTGAACTCGATTACCGTTCCGTTTACACGGAGGAAGCAATCGAGTTCGTGGCGGATGTTCTAAACGACGATGTTAACCGCCTGGGCTATTCCTTTGAGGGATTTGCCAGTAGCAGGGAGATTTTTTGACGAGTTATTCCACGCGCCGTCATAATATTCTATCTGGCGTGCTTGGGATAACCTGAAAGTTGAGTGTTAAGAGCGATTTCATACGCTCCTTGAGTGAGGTGTTTGCTTCGCGAATCTTGCCGTCAATAGCTGCGGTAAAGTCTCCGAATGAATTATAGTAGGTGTTCTTGAGGGCTGCTCGCTTCAAAAACCTCCACAATCTTTCAATGATGTTTTGGTTCGGGAAATAGGGAGGAAGATAAAGCAATTCAATGTCGAGTTCTTCAGCTCTAGCTTTGAGCAGTTCTTAACCCCGCTCTCTAGCCCTCAAACTTCCGGGCGTTCCAAGTTTTAAGTGGTAAAATACCAATCAAACCGTGTAAATTGCAAGTTTGGCAAAACCGGCCTTCCATTGAAAATGAATTGTGGCACGATTTCAAGCGAATCTACAAACTTTGTAAAGGATTGCGGCTTAAATTGTTACCGTTGGCCTGCCGCAGTTAGAGTAAAATTTTTTTACATTAGGTATGCCGATTGCTGGCACTAACGACATAGAGCTGATGTGCACCGATTAAGCGCACTCTACCATTAACATATTACCAGAACATGCAATGAAATCAGAACATTCAAATAGTCGCCTCAATCGGCGCGGATTTATACGTCAAACTACTAACATAACGCTAGGTATGGCAGTGACTGGAAAGGTTGTATCGGCATGTGCAGGAAGTACACATACTGCAGAGGTTTGGGGGGCCTCCCACAATGGTACGGCTCTTGTGCAAATTACAGACTTTGAATTTGATCAGGGCGCCATGACGATTCTTGTAACGGGATGTGTTCACGGTCACTCCGGCAAGACTGGAGAACTTAAGGCTGAAGCCCTTGAGTTAAATGGCGCTAATTGGGAGGGCACAGGAAAAATAGGAACCGATTCGGGTGTTACGCTAGACGGCGAAAATATTCCTGACGGAGATGGGGTAGCGGCTGATGCTGGCTACGCACTCGACGTTACTGGGATACCATCAGGTTGGCATAATAAAACTCTTAAGTGGAAAGTCCATTTTACGCCTGATGAGGAATCTACGATACTACTAAAGGACAAAACTACTAGTCGGACGGCCAAGGACGTTTGATTATTGCGGAAAGCGAATACTCGTCAGACGAATGAAAAGACCTACATTATGATGGGAGTAGTGATTAGCATTAGCCTGGCGATAAATATTGTTCTGCTTTGGTTGATTAGTGTTTCTAATCTGGAGCCCACATTGTCCTCAATCGAGCTAAGGGAACGAATTAAGGAGCCACTCAGCGGAGGAGATTACCGATGGGACGACGCCAGCGGCGCTGAACTCTCCCTGAGTGGTGATCCCTCGCTGAGTGGAATGGATTCAGCGATGGTTCCGTTGGCCAGTTTTTACAATGACCGATATCGGATTTCGGAGACAGGTGAACTATCTGGCATTATTGCCGAACAATTCCAATTTGACGAAAGTACTGTGAAAGCTGTTAATAATGTTCTCCGTCGGGCGGTAGGGCAGATAGTTGAGGCTGAACACAGTGCTGTTTCAAAGGAGAAAGACAATGGCGGCGACGTGGTCGCGATATACCATGTGCAGGCAATTGATTTGCAGCCAATACTTCAATCGCTGAGGTCTGACCTGAAAGCGATTGTAAAGGAAGAGCTGGCATCTGCAATCAGTCTACTCTTCTTAACATCTCGAACAGTCCTCACAAGCCAACGGAATCGGACATATACAGTTCAAAGACTCACAGAAGAGGGGGTATTTGTAAAAGGCGTTTGGAATGATGATATCCAGGGGCCTCCTCCATCGGGCATTTTTATTGATGCGGAGGTCATAAGACAGGAAACTGTTCCTTCAATACGAAGGTTTCAAAGATATGGAAAGGTTCTTGAAATCGAGGAGCTTGTGCAAAAGTGGAAAAAGCAGTTCATAAATGAATAGGAAAATTCTGTTGTTGGGCGTAACGTTAATTGGCAATATTACGCTAACGCTGTACTATTGTAATGAGAGATTTCCTTTGGGCCGCAAGGAGTCAAGCTATGGCGCGCAGCACACGAATGATGAAGGCTTAATCTCATCTCTGATTAGAGATAGGAGTGGGCAGGAGACGATCGAGGTAAAGACTGTGGGCGAGATCATAGACGATTCTGGATCTTTATATACAGGAAGGGATGCGAAAGTCGTAGTCAAGATCCCCTGGAGTTTTCATAAAGCGTTTGGAGGTGGTCTCAAGCCGCTCGAAATTTCCGATAAAGAACAAAATCAGGTGCTCTTCACGGATGCTGCAAAAGAGTATTTTTCGTTGGATCGCGAAGAGGAAGAAATTGTGGGTACAGTGCTACAGAATCTCTGGGAAGAGAAGTTAGCGCATGAGGAAATGGCACATAGTGTTGAGGAAATGGACGATGGTCCAGCGATATTCATCCCAAGACAAGCTGTAGAGTGGGAAAAAATACAGAATCAAATCGGAAGTGTGATTGGAATGAACCGAGCTCGTGCATTAGTGGCAAATATACTAGAATCACGAATGTTTAAGGAGGGAGAGCGAGGTACGTATGTTAATATTGAAGAAGGAGATGAACCTGGACATAGAATACTGCATGTAGATGGAGTAAGTGCTAATGGTGCACTTGAGCGGTTGTATATCAGTTCGTGGACGGGTTTTACGGTTGGTAGTTTTGCTTGGAAACGGTTTGCTCATATTCTGGATACTGATAGTTGGAAGAGCTACGTACAAGAAGACATCGGTAAAGCTAAAAAGTAAATATGGGGCCATGACAAAGGGCGTGATGTATTTCAATAAAGGGCACGAATATCTAGAGCGCTTACTTGTTTCATTGGACTCACTCCGGCAAAATTGGGACGGTCCGGTAGTAGTCATTAACGAAGGAAAAAGATACCATGTTTTGGAACGTATCTGTTCGAAATATCAGGTGGAGCAATTATCAACTTTTCTCACAGGTCTTCCAGGCTACGCAGCGAAAGTGGCGGCGATGTTGGTTAGTCCGTTTGAGAGAACAATGTTTCTTGATGAAGATACTTTGGTAATGGCGGAAATCGAACCGTTCTTCGATTATCTTGAAAACCACGATCTTGTCTTTACGAAGTTCCCTGGCTGGACCACCGCTCGGAAACGAGTTTGGGGTCCATTGACCGAATGGTTTGGGTTAGGATTAGTGCCTGATAAAGAGTTGCAAAGGGCTATGTCTTACCCAGGCATAAATACAGGTGTGGTAGGATTTAAACGCTCAAGAAGTTTGGAAGAATGGTTTAGAGTTACTTCAGAGGCCGAGGAAATGGGATTGCCTGTAACGGACGAAAGTAGCGCGCAAGCACTTTTAGGACGTTTGCCGCACAAGTTGGTGAACTGTGGGTGGAACCAGAGCCCCGTGTATGGGCAAAGTTCTGTTAAGGGCCGAATCTTGCATTTCCACGGACGTTCGCACGAGAGCAACCAGAGCCGACCGCGCTATGTCAAGCTTTGGCGGGATGCGGCGGATCTTGTTATGACCAAGAACTCTGATCTATTCGCGTCGACAGAAGAGGAAGCGGTTGTGCGGAGCGAAGTGGGTTCGCTTCAATCGATGATTGTTGTGAGTGCTCTTGATGCTGCGGAATGTGGGCATTATCGCACAATGGCTAAAGTATTGATTGCTTCGTTTCTAAGATGTGGGTTTCAAGGAGAGATTGTAGTTCTACGGAATTCCAACCAACCACTATTCAGTATTAGAAGGAAAAATGTGAAAGAGATTCACATTAACGAAAGGCTCTTGGGTAGACACAATAGAAAGAGTTGGGTGGAGAAGCTAATGTTCAACAAACGTTTGATAGACTTGTCGGAAAGTATGCCTATCAGAGCGGTAGTTTTTGTCGATGCAGATTGTCTCTGTATTAATGGAATCGAGGATTTTGAAGTGCCAGAGGGTGTCATTATGGGAGGAAATGGGAGCTGCCCGGTGTGGGGAATATCGGTTAAAGACTGGCGCAAGATTGGGGACGCCAACGAAAACGAAATAAAACGGCAAGATGTTTGGAGTGATCCAAAGAGGTGGGGATTAAAAAGCATGGAATGGCCAACTGGGTATTGGGAGTCGATTGGAAAAATGTGGAAACGAGAAAAACAGTCTTTGATTAAACCGTGTTCTAAGATTATTCATTTTAACGAATGCGAGAATGGAAGACTGGAGTGGAAGGTCAGAGAGCAGTTTGGCTGTTACGCTAAGAGTTTTTTTGGCGACGCATCAAATATTATGATGGATATTTTAGAGCCGTGAATCCGCTTGAAGTGTAAATGCATCATATTCAATCTTGACGTTAAATGGTAGAAGGAAACAGTTTGGCTCAAAGTAAAAAACTTTTATATACACTGGCCTTTGATGAGCCTGGGGCAGTGACTTTTGCTATAATGGCGAAATTGCTTGTTGCCTCACTTGTGCGTACCCGTTTCTCTGGCGAGATTGTAGTTTTTCATAATGGAGAGAATTTGCTATTTCCATGTGGAAGGCCGAGAGTGACGGAAATTAGAATCGAAACGAATGGCGATGAATATAATTATGCAAGAACGTGGAAGTACGAAGCCAGACAATGGATTGAGCATGAACAATATGAGGTGATTTTTTTTGCGGATTGCGACTGTTTGGCATTCGCGAATATTGAGTCGTTATATACGCCAGCCACTGATGTTGGGGTTTTGAGAGAAGATTTACCAAGAAATCTATTTCCTTTTCGATCGTATTTGAAGAAAGAAGAGTTAGACACGTCAGAGGCGGGAATAAATTCGGGTTTCTGGTGGGTTAAAGGAGCGTTGTATGAAGAAATGATGGTAAAATGGGAAGCTGTGAGAAAGAGTGCGCCCGTTCAACAAGGATCAAGAGGAGATCAGCCGGCGTGGAATCGGATTGTGTTTGATATGGAGATCGAGAAGGTATGTAATTTTAATTCAAGCGAAGTTTGTTTTCCATTTACAAACGATAGCGCCATGAAAGACAGAGAGCAGCTAAAGTTCGCACATTTTTGTGGAGTAAATATCGACTCACGTACAAAATTATCGGCAATGTTGGGGGAGTATGTGAGAACGTTCTTCGGTGACCGGCCAGATTTGTTGTTAGCAATTATAGAGCCGTAGATCGTGGGAAGTGATGCGGGGATTTATTGCAATGTGCCGACCAATGTTGAGGGTCCATGGACGACTCTAGGTTCTGTTTCTTCCGAGTTGGATGTCACTTTGATGAGGATTAAGGGGCTTGGAAATAAATAATCATCCCATTTCAGGCTCAGGGAATATTGTTAGAAACCACTTCTCCAATCCAGCCATCCGACTGATTTGGGGCGCGAATTCTTTCATCGCTTTCTTTGTCAGTCGCACTCCGGTCTGGTAGGTCTTGGTGACCAGTGTGACGACGGGATTCAACCCTTTGTATGTCATGCTTCGGGCCATTCCCAGCGCTTTCTCCGCTGTGCTCAGTAGCTCTCCATTCCAATGGTTTTCGAGCACTCCCCACACTCGTTCTATAGGATTATACTTGCTATGATAGGGTGGATAATAGGCTAGCTGTATCACTATATCATGAGCCGTAGAGAATTCAGCCAGGCGCTTCAACCATTGGGTTCTACGGCCATCGCTCTCGGGGCCATTGTCGGCGTTGATCACTAGCACCTCTACTTCAGGATTCTCTGCACGCAGTCGCGGCCACAGCTCTTCAAGACGATCAACCATAAAATCCGCTGTCACTTTACTTTCTGAGAACCATAGGTCGGTTTGGCCAGTTTCGGGCTGATAAACCCCAAAGGGCACGAGGGTTGTTTTCGCTTTGAAGTCGTGATCAAGGGCCTTCCGCTCGCCTCGGCTATAGCCACCACGACTAAACTCGCCAATTTTTACCGCCGCTTTGGTGTCCATGGAGATACGCAACTGCTTGGGATCGCTATCGGCCGCCGCATTGATCTCATGCACCATATCAAAGATGGCGTCGGTTTCTTTCACTTTCTTCATCGGCTTGGTCTTGGCAACTTTTCTAGGGTGGAGTTCGAGCAGATTGAGTTTGCTGTTGATGGTTCTCACGCAAGGCATACTTGATAGGTCATACCCTGGGCGCTCTTCCAGTCGCCGGTGGACTTCTTTAGCAGTGATGCGGACATAGAGGCGAGTAGAGCGAAAACTGGGATCAGTCTGAGCATGGGGATCAGCAACGGCGCGAATATCCTCCAGTAATTCTGGATAATGTTCTTCAGCCTTCTTTCTACCTCGTTTGTGAAACTGATCGACGAAATCAATGCCGGAATCGAGTTCCTCTTTGCCTTTGCGAATGAGTTGCCTATTCCAGCCAAGACAGTCTTCAGCCCACCGTTGACCGCCGCGGCCAAGGCCATCGACGACGCCCGCCATGAACTTGCGTTTCGCGCTGCCCGTGAGATCACGCGCAGTGTTCTTCCATAAACGAATTGAGTTAGAGTCAGGTTCTTCTCATAGGACTACAGGCACTCAAACCCGCTCCTAACAGAATGGTTGCGCTTTGGGACGATTATTTTTTTCCAAGCCCCTAACATAGAAAAGCATGAACTGCCATCGGAGACAGGATTCTTGAGCATACAGGCTGGAAGTCCTGGGTGAGGATGATCTAGACGAACGTAGCGGAGTTCACAAAAGATGGTCCTCCGTCAGGTTTGCTGGATGGATGGCTGCCGAAATTTGAGCCACGCATAGTTAAAGTCGGTCGGAGATATTCCCTATGGGACAGCGATAGTGAGGCCGTTAGGATTAACCCCGGAAGAAACCGCTGAGCGGATTGAGGGTAAGCGTTCAGTGAACCCACCTAGCGTGGTTGCGGGGTGGCCGTTAGGGTTGGGAGATGTCCTCAACCGAAGTTTCTCCATGAAACCGTCAGCCACACCGCAACCCGAAGAGATTGTGCAGATTCTCGCCGATTATGAGCGTAGCGGGATGACCCAAGCCGAGTTTGTCGCTCAGCGCGGTCTGGTCATGAGCACCTTCGAGCTTTGGCGCCGCAAAGCACGCCAACGTAAGGCTCGTCCTTGCCAACTTCTCCAGAGCAAGGCGTCGCCGACTTCCACTTCGTTCATAGAGGTCTTTGCTTCACAGCAGGCCGGGCAATGCTTTGAGGTTTCTTTTCCTCACGGAATCACTTTACGCATCCCGCAAGGGTTTGATCCCCTCAGTCTTCAAGCTTTGTTGGATCTTCTGCCAGCTAACGTTTCTCCCTCATGTTCTCGTTAGGCTCGGCTACCAAGATCTATCTCGCTGCCGGCCCTACCGATATGCGCAAGAGTTTCGCCAGCTATTATACCAATAGAACAAAGAACAGGTAGCTTCGTCGGTCTAGCAAAACATTTTTATACTAAACGTGTTGTGTTAAGTTATAGGATCTTCGGCCAATAGGCTGCCAGCGCGTTCCGCTCAACTCTTTCGGATAGTGGTGGCAGCCCTTCAACGTTGAGCAATCTCAGAAGCCTTTTGTTTTCCCTTAGCAGCCTCTTCCCACGCGTTCTCTCAGCTCTTTCGGATAGTGGCTCCGGGATGCCCGGCGGGAACGTAGTCCTCTCGTATGAGCATTCGTAGGTATCGTTCGGCTCTGGTGGCTTTGATGTCACTCAACACCCATTCCACGATGTCCAGCTTGCTTGAAACGTAGTCGTGCTCAAACTCTTCAGAAAGCTGCTTTGCCTCCGCCGCTAGAATCCCCCATTTCTTAAGCCGGTTTTCAATCTGACACTGCTTTCCACAATCACACTTTGCTTTGCTCATGTCTCCTCCGCAAACATCCTCTGTCAAATACTAACAGATTGCGCTCAGCGATTCAAGTCAAAGGGACAATCGGATGCCGATTCGTGTTGACTCATAAAAAAGGACACCGAAGCGGGCAGTGAGGTGCCGAACAGAAAGGCCCATTGCCTCATAAAGGAAGACACTCTGGCCCATGGCGAGCACCATGAGTCAAGACACCCGAAATGAATACCTGGAAAAGATGCGAGACCGCTACCGGCGATACACCGGACGCCAAGCCCGCAGCAAGCTGATCACCGAATTCTGCGCGGTCACCTCACATGAACGCAAGTATGCCATCAAACTCCTGCGGCAACAGCGGGGACCAGGGAGCACCTCGCCAACATTCAAGCGAAGCGCCCCAAGGAAGTATGGCCAAGAGGTCATCGACGTCCTCTTCGAAATCTGGCGCCACAGCGAACAACCGTGCGGCAAGCGCTTGAAACCAATGCTCAAAGAATGGCTTCCGCACTATCAGTCACACTATGGAGTTTTAAGCCAGCAAACCCAAGACGACGTGCTCGCCATCAGCCCGGCACAGATAGACCGCGTTCTAGCAGCGCGCAAAGTTGGCCTAAGTAAAAGGAAGCCACGCACGCCCAAAGCTAACGCAGCCATCAAAGCACTCGTGCCCATTCGAGCTGAAAGTTGGGATGCGAGAGAACCCGGCTGGATCGAAGCCGACACCGTCGCCCACTGCGGCGGCGACATGGCCGAGAGCTTCATCTGGAGCCTCACCGCTACCGATATCTTCAGTGGCTGGACCGAAGTGCGTCCGTCGTGGAATCGCGGCCAACATAGCGTCTTAGAGGCCTTCTCGATCATCGAAACGCAATTGCCCTTCGAGATACTGGGCGTCGATACCGACAACGGCGGCGAGTTTTTAAACTATCATTTACACGATTACCTCACCAACCGGGCCAAGCCCGTAGAAATGACCCGTTCACGCCCCTACCGAAAAAACGATCAAGCACACGTGGAGCAGAAAAACGATACCCATGTCAGGCAACTGCTGGGCTACGACAGGCTCGGTCACCAACCCTTGTTGGAAATGGTTAATAGTTTGTTAGAATCCTGGAGCCTATGGCGCAACCTCTTCACCACCACCTTCAAACAGATCGAGACAAGGCGGGAAGGAAACCGGCAAATACGCCTACACGAGAAAGAACCGCAAACGCCATGCCAGCGCCTCATCGACTACAATCGAGTCCATGGTAATGAATCCTATGCGAAAAAGCTAGAGCACTGGCGAAGTCAACACGATCCCTTCAAGCTCAAAACATGGATCGAAAAGCAACTCAAAGCGATCTGGGATCTCGACAGCCAACTCAACGCCATGGAAGGAGCCAGCGAACTCGAAAAGGAACAACGAGCCAAGCGCTCACTAAGCAAAGCCAAGAGACGGCCAGCACCCATCACGCAACTACGGGAATTACCCACGCCAAAGCCCTCAACGCCCGCCAAGATGCGAATCAGAGCTGGCAAGAAAATCTCCAACGCAGCCTAACATTCCCCCTGGAACTTGGTTGGAATCGGAGCAGATATCGGGAAAAAGCCGTTCACTCAACGAGCGACATCCAATGCCACGGTTAGGTTAGTGACCCTTCCGCTAGTCATTTGCCAAGAGCAGCGTTAGAGCCATGCGGAGCCGTGAGCTGTCCTCGCCGGTCCTGCGGGAACCCTTGATCTTGGGCCCCGCTCCCCCTGGACCCCACGCCCCGGCGCCGCCGAAGGGAGTTAGCAGCCTTCGCCGCCGGAGGCAGAAGGCTACCAGGGGGAGCCCCAAGCCAAGGGTTGTCCTCGGCCCGGCTGCGGGATCTCCCGGGTAAAACCACCACGCAGAGCCGTGCTTGCCACCTCGCGGCAATCCAGAGGCTCTTAAGCGTAACGTGACGCTTGGATCGGTCCTAGAAAAGTCAGTGGCCGTAGCGGCCAACCTGAGGAAGACGCCTCAGGCCGGCTGGGCCCCAGAGTGGCCTTTCTTTTTAATCTGTTAAGCTCCGCACGAGAGCATTCAAAAGGCCGCTGCGCGGGGTGAGCATCCGCATGTTAACGATGACCTCAAGCACTTGCGGCACTTCTCAAAAGACTCCTTGGAAAAGGCCCCTTGAGGCCGCAAACTCCGTGTCTCGAACCCAAGATCAAACAACCTAAACCCACAAAAGTCAGAGTGTCCTCAATTATGAGGCATCAACCCTCCCTAACCTTATACCAGAGTGTCTTTTTTCAATGAGGCAACAGGGATTGCCTTTACTGGAGGCAAATAGGCGAAGTCGCTTAATTAAGACGCAGTGAGCGGCCGCATTCTGGCAAGCATAGCATAGCATGATGGCTCGCTTGTCGTTGGGTTCTGCGGTCTCTGCTGAAGATGGAATCACCAGAAGAGAAATTCAGTTAGGCTCTAGGAGATTGCAATGTGTATAGCAAGTGTGTTATAGTGGGCGCACTTTATAATAGGCGATCATGTGATTAACACATTAGAAGAAGCTCAAGAAATTCTAGATGAGATAATTATCGAGCCCTTTTACAAAGGGGGCCGCTCTCCATCGGAGGGGGAGATGGAAAGCATCTATGGTGAGTGGGTAGAACTAGCAGAGGATGTGGCGATGATCATCCCTTCACTCCGCTACGAATCTGATCAAGCAGAGCTAAGGGAGAAGTTAGCCAGGACCTTTCTGGATGGTCTGGGCGAGCTGCTTGTCCACATCTCAGACTTGATGAGGGGAGTTTGTGAGGACGGGTATTTTGACGGACTGTTTCTTTCCTTGGATGATCCGAAAAGAGAACCCGCTAAATTCCAGAGCGAATCAGAAGAAGACGACCAGATAGCCAGGTTCAAGAGAGAGTTTTTAGAGATCGATGGGGATAAGCAAAGCTTGGAAAGAGCCATCGCCACGCTACACTATCTGGATACTCTGCAGAGAATCATTTATTACGAATGGATGGGAGTGGAACCGGATCTATGGATCACGAAGAAGAGGACTCTTGGTGAGAGTTGCGGGTGAGCCAACGCCTTGCCTATAGATTGTTTCGCTTTTTTTGGTGGGAGTGCTATCTTCGGCGTTCTAAACGCTGTGGGAACGGTCAAAGCATATGCCAATCTAGTGGAGTTGAGCAGGACGCTCGTGCTTTGCGGAGTTCTGTTTCTTGCACTCACCGACGGTCTTGCGGTGAGTCCGGTTGTCGAATGTGAAACGCAGCAATCGGGCCAGTTGATCGAATCCTTCGATCGAGTCACAAGCTTAACCAATGGCGATGGCGCTAGAATCGATGGTCTTGAGGGCGCCCGATGGATTCGCTCGAACGCGCAGTACGATACTTCGGGTTCATGGGGTGACACCGGACGAAGGATCAGGAATTTTTGGGGCGCGTTAGAAGAAGAACCTTCGACGGTTCTGGGTAGTGAGAGTTTGCTAGGCCTTGATCCCAGTCAAGGTGTCTTAAATGTTCAGAGCGTGGACGTGATGTTTGGAGTGGGCGTTTCGGTGGTTCCTGGTTCCACGAGAGAAGGCAACGATTTTGTGATTCTTGAGCTTGGCGGGTCGAGCGATTCCGAAACGATTGGTAATGATGATCTCATCATCCAGCCGCTCAATGAAGATGGCATCGCGATCGAGGGCGTCTCGTTAAGTATCGATGCTAGCAACTGGGGTGATACCGGGAAAGATGTCAGGATTACGGGAGACGGGGTGAATCAACCTGGCGTGTTTCGATTGGTAGGGGTTGGATTTGATGTCGAAGATTTTTCTGAGTGGCCAACTGCAGAGCCGGTTATTGCCGGTTTGCGTATTCTGAATTCGGTGGATCTAGCTGCGGTCGCTCGAAATACCCAACGCGAAACCACCGTGCTTTCGGAGTCGCGTGCCGTGCCTGTCGTGGATATTGAGATGACTTCTCAGGCTATAATGATTGATCAAGAAGTAGCTATCCTGTCCTTTTCAACTTCGGTCGAGAGTGGTGGCTCGCTCATAGGCCCGGTGAGAGTGGGAACGGGTGGTCAGTACGGATTCACGTCTCACGATGCGGGGCCTGCGATAGCGAATTTCTGGGGCGCCTCTTCAGAGGAGCGATCAGATCTAGATGGCACGCTCAGCTTGCTTGGCGTTGATCTGGCTCATGGGCTTATCAACGTGCATCAGGTCGATGTTCTTTTTGGATACGAGATAGACGCCTCCGGTGTTCCAGGCACTAGCAATGACTTGGTGGTATTCGAACTCGGGAATGAATCCTTCCCCGATGCTCCAGAATCCCCGCCCGCAAACAACACCGTGGAGCTGGTGCCCCTTGATCGACACGGCGACCCCATTGGCGATTTTCGTTTGACTGTCAGGGAAGAAGACTGGGGAGATGTGGGGCGCTTTCGGATTGATGGTGATACGCTAGGGGAGCCTCGGGTTTTCCGTATGGTTGGTGTTGCCATGGATTTCTCCGACTTTGCTGGGACCGGAACGCTTTCTCGCTTAGCAGGTTTGAGGTGCATTGGGAGAGACCCAGATGGAGTCGATTTGGCAACTGTGGCCTACGGAGGCAACGTTGAGAAAGAGCGGGTGCCTCTCCCTGGCCAGCTTTCGGTCCATTCTGTCCAACTTGATGAAGAGCCTCTCACCCTTACGATGTACTGGTTCTCAAAACCTGGCGACGTGTATGCCGTTGAGACGTCAGATGACGGCAAGTCATGGACGGTGGCGCTCGAATCGGTCACGGCCATCGCAGAGATGACAGCGTTCAGGGACCCGATACGCCGGGAAGGGACGAGAACACAGCTCTACCGAGTCCGGAGATTGGAAGATTGAGCGTTCGTCGGCATGAGGCTTCAAGCGTAACGTTACGAAGTCATCGCTTATCACAAGAGATCGGCCGATCAGTCCGGGCTCTTGAGGCACTTATCACAAACGCGGTTCGATAGATTTACTTGAGACTATCGGTGAAGGCTCCCTGGCATCGAAAACGTAACTCATGGTTGTCTTGCTCAACCTCAACGCCTTCCTCGGTCTGCCCGGTTGCCTGGTAATGATGAAAGTGTTGCAGGCACTCGAAGAGAAGTCCGACAAAATCGGTATCCTCTTCAGGAACTGGAGCAAGTTCATCCTTGTTAACGAATGTGGGCATGATGGTAAGCCTATCGTGACCTGGGATGCGATGCAAACACATCTCCCTTTCGGTGACTATTTCCCTGAAAGCCTTCAGGGGTTTATAGACAAACGATAGGGTTTGGTGTAAAGAGTAAACAGTCTTACGTATGACTTGGAGGAACTCATGAAACCACTCATTGATTGGCGTCATGTCGATCATAGTGATCTACCGTTGCATGACATCCAGGAAGACCCTGACAATGTTCGTGAGCCATTCTCCATGAACGATCCGGAAGATGCCGCGTTCTTCTTCTCGGTAGAGGGATCTGGAATTCTCCTGCCGATCTATGTGTCCCTGGTGAACCGGAAACTCACCATTATCGATGGCCATCGCCGCTATCATGTGGCGAAGAAACTGAACCATCCGACCGTTCCTTGCTTCATTCTGCAGGATTTTAGCGAAAGAGATAGCCTTATATTGGCCCACCAACTCAATGGGGTAAAATGGTAGAACAGGCGGCGAACGGCAGTGGGAAACGGGTAGAGCCCATTTTTCGGGAAGAAATAGGCAGCTTGGCATGCTCGTTGCCTTTGAGGACCTTCGATAGCCGGGAACAAGGTAGTGAAAATTTTGATAGTCACGTCCGTGCGTTTGAGCACGGGAACTCCGCTCGCTATCAAAAAATTCACCCAGCCACCGCGGGAACCCTCTGGCGGCATCCGTGTCCGGCGCGTCGACTTGATGACTCAAGCGAACAGATCACGGCTTTGGCCCCTGAAACCTTCAGACGGTTCCCTAACCAACCACCCGCCAAGAAGTGCGGCACACAAACTCTCTCAAACGGTCAAGTAGCAGGCGTTAGAGTGCCGTGGGGGAGGGGAAATTGGAAAAATGGGTTTGTTGGTCGTCATGGTTTGTTCCCATTCCTAAAAAGCGTCTCCTTCACGTGAAGGCTGGGTCTAGTCTTGCACGAGGCGCGCCGCCTTGTCAATGAGCTGGCCCGCACCGTCCCAGGCTTCGCCTGGCCTCGCTAACGCTCACCGTGTGGCTTCATTGACAAGTCGTCGCGCCTCGTGCCGCGACCATCCCCATCCTTCACGTGAAGGAGACTTTAACCTTTTTAGGAGAACAAACCATGACGAACAACAAACCCATTGCATCGAAGAGCGCTGGTAATGTGAGAGTGGCCGTTTGGCGAAACACATCGTCGAAAGGCACCCACTACAATTCAGTGCGCTTTGAACGCATCTACAAGAACAAAGACGGCGAGTGGTGCTCGACAATGAGCTTTGACCACGGTGATTTGCCGAACTTGGTCCACTTGGCGAGGAACGTTTATCAATCCTATGCGGATTACCACGAGATTACAAACTAACCGTGTCCTCCGTTTGAGGAGCCTTCGGGCTCCTCTTTTCGTGGCGGCTTAGGATTTCCGTAAGTCCTGTGACACCTCTCCCACGGTTTTGTTATTCGTTGAGTCCCCGGGGATAGGGCCAGAGACGATACGAAGATCTGGCTTCCTCCTCCTTTATGGTTGGAACTGGCGGCTTGACGAAGGCGATTGAGCTTGAGTTGTTGTTCACACAGAATGCCCCGAAGCTGGGCGTTCTCCTCTTGTAATTGCGCGATTCTGGAGCGGACGGGAGGGGTGCTGTCTTCTTTCTTTCCCAGCTCCAAGCCGATCATCTTGGCAATCTCCTTCTTATCGACTCGCCAACGTCCACCGATGCGAATGCCCGGCAGCATGCCGGTGCGCAAGTGTTGGTAGAGAGTCGGCTTAGGGATATTGAAGAGTGAGGCGGCCTCGGCCACGGAGAGGATTTCAAGAGTGCGCTCCTCAATGTGAGCGGTTGATGGGGAGGGTGTTGGAAATGGTGATGAGTTCATAACGGAGTGCGCGTTTTCATAACCAACCACAGTCAAAAGGGTTCGCGAGAGGGGGCCTCCCGGGTTTCTCCATGAGGGATGGCAATACCAATCTAGGCCAATCCCTTAGCCAGAAGGTTGAGGTGCGAAGCGATGGAGCCTCAAATCATGCCGGAAAATTACAGTAAATAATCGAAATAACCGTAGTTTTAACGCAATCAATTGACTGGAAGCGAATGATGGTAAATAGACGTTCCGTATGTCTCTGAGCGTGATGATGCCTTTCATAACGCGTCATTTCCCAATAGGGCAGGGATGCGAATGAGAGGAACCAACCAAGCTGGACCTGCGCCGGTGTCTCCCTGCCGGTGCAGGTCTCTTTCTCGTCCTCACACAAAAATCTTTCAGAAACTCTGTAACATTCGAAGGATTAAAGACTAATAAAATAAAGGATGGGAGCCCATCTCGAGGACTGAATGCAAAATAGAGGTGGATGGATTGCGCGGATGGAGCGGACGGACGGAGGGGACCATCCGCGCAATGCCTTCTTCTCTGCCAAGGGCGGAGGACATGCTTAGGAGCCCAGAAAATAATCAGCAAGTTTTGTAACATCCGGACGAAAAAGCAGTAATGGGGGTGGGAACCCAATCCCTCTGGGAGGAACGGGGAAATGGTGACCCTTTTGCGCGGATGGTCTGAAAACGGCCATCCGCGCCGGTCTTTTCTATGATGCCAGGTCTCTGGCCCGGCGCCTTTCTTAAGAGACAGAACTATGCTAGGGTGTATCTCGTGTCACCAATGGATGGGAGACGTCAGTGCTCGTGACCTGATTCTCCGGAAGTGGTTTTCCGGGGAATCCAACCAAGCCGAGGGATTGGCTTGGAACGAGCGCTAATATTTTACACATTATGGAGTAGTATAATGATGACAACAACTGAAACCAACCAACCTCGACCTTCTAACGAACCTCAAGCGCAGAAAGGGCCTGTTCATGAAATCAAGCAGGGCATGCTCAAAGCGGCCATCTGGAAGAATGAAGGCAGCGAGGGACCCTTCTACAGCGTGACCTTGGGAAGGCTCTTCAAGAACGATGAAGGCAAGTGGCGCACCAGCCAACGATTCGGTGCCAAGGACCTGACAAATGTGCCAGCCCTCATCGAAGAAATCCAAACTTGGATAACGCAGAACCCAGCAGATACGGCTCAGCAATAAAGAGATACTTTGTTAGAAGTGAGCCCGGGAGTGGTGTGGCCAGAGCCACCTCACTTCCCTCTGGGAAGAACGATGATGACGCCTGGCGTGGCCCAAGAGATTTGGCCACGCAGTGTCACCGAAGCCTTGGCGCGTCATGAGCGTGCGGATTGGGGCGAGGTGTCCGAGGAAGAGAAAGCAGCGAACAACGAAGCGCTTGCTTCCGGAACCGGGCCTTTGCGTTCTCTTTGGAGCGACCGCTATGGCACGTCCTTTGTCATCTTAACCAATCACCTAAGAACGCGAACCACGGTCTTGTTGCCAACGGAAACCTAAGAACGGTTTCCGTTGAGCAATGAAGTCCGGTTTCCGTTTACGCTTAGAGGAAAGATTCTAGGAAGGCCCCAGGTCTTTTATGGCTTCTCCCACACCCGACGCACCTGGCGGTATGCAGCGAAGGCGTAAGGCATTGAAAACAAAGCGTAAACGCCGTATACATGGCGTATACGTTTTCCGGCCGTTTCGCAGCCAAGCCCCCGCATTCCCTAGGGATCCCGCGTATACAACCCTTACGTAGAAAGAAGTAGTGTGTTATGGCCATGCAACCCATTAGTTTCCGGCTCGAAGCCACGGCCGCCCGCCAAGTGAAAGCCGTGTCCAAAGAGCAAGGGATCAAAGAAAGCGAGTTCTACCGCGAAGCGGTCTTGGAAAAGTTAGGCGCGCTTGAAAGTGAAAGCGTGACCGCGGAGCTGGAAGAACTCGGTGGCCAACTCAAGCGTGTGAACGAGGCCTTGCAACGGGACATCCAATGTCTTCGTCAAGAGCTGGCCGTGGCCACCGAAGCTATTCTTTTGATGGCGGGACGCGGACCGAAATACACGACGGAAAAAGCGCGTGCATACGCCAAGGAATTCGTCGATACTCACCTAACCAGAAAGGTGACTCGTGCTCTCGATTGATCGGCTTTCCTCCGGACAACAAGAATACTATGCGAACCTCGCGCGGGAAGATTACTATTTGCATGGTGGCGAACCGCCCGGGATTTGGCATGGGCAAGGGGCGCGTGAACTGGGGCTTCGGGGCCAGGTCGACAACGATGTTTTCCGCCGCTTGTTTGAAGGCTACCACGAGGACAAACCACTGGTGCAGAACGCGGGCAAAGAGAACCGTTGCCCTGGTCACGATTTGACCTTTTCGCCACCCAAATCAGTGAGCGTGGCCTGGAGCCAGGCTGACCGGGAAATCGCCGATGAGATTCGGGCGGCCCATCTTTCGGCTGTGGAGAAAGCCTTGGACTATTTGGAGGACACCTGCGCCATCACCCGGCGAGGGAAAGGCGGCGCCCATCACGAATCGGCCAAATTGGTGTTCGCCCTTTTCGAGCATTCCACGAGCCGGGCGCTCGATCCGCAATTGCACACGCATGCCCTGATGTTGAACGTGGGCCTTCGTGAGGATGGAACCTTTGGCGCACTGGAAACCCATGAGTTCTACCGGCACAAGTTTTCCGCCGGCGCCCTCTATCGCGCGGAGTTGGCGTATCAATTAGAGAAGCGATTGGGCATGGAATGTCTCCGCGAAAAGTTCGCTTTCGAGATCATGGGGGTGCCCGAGGCCTTGATTGACCGGTTTTCCACCCGGCGCAAAGAAATCCTCGAAGCACTCGCTCTCTTAGACGCCGATGGCGCCATTGCCAGTGAGAAAGTGGCCTTGATGAGTCGGACGGCGAAGAAAGAAGAATCGCGTGAAAACCTGGATGCGAAATGGAAGCAGGTAGGCGAGTCCTTGGGATGGACGACCAAGCAATTGCGTGCGCTCATTCACTGGGGACCGAACCCACGCCCGGAGAAAGAACTCGAAGTTCGAAAAACCCTCGCCGCTTCACGGGCGCTGCAAGCGGTGACCAAAGACCAATCGAGTTTCACGCAACGTGAATTCGTGCGCTTCGTAGCCGAAGAATGTCAGGGCATGGGACTGGGTGCGGAGGAAGCCTTGCAAACCGCTAAACATCATTTGCAGCACGACCCCGAAATCCAAAGTCTTGGTGTGGTCGATGGGGACATCCGTTATTCCACTCAAGAAATCCTCCAATTAGAAGCCGACATGATGGAGAGGGTGGGGGAGCTGAGCCGGAAACCTTTTCTAAAGCTCGATGACCGGTTGCTTGCTAAGGTGGCCGAGCGTCACACGCTCAATGAAGGCCAGGCGAAAGCGCTTCGTCACATCACCCAAGAAACGGGAAAGATCGCGGTGGTGACCGGTGATGCGGGCACGGGAAAAACCCATTTGTTAGGCGCGGTGCGTGAAGCTTATGAATCCATGGGCTATCAACTTTACGGCACGGCCTTAGCTGCACGGGTGGCCAGTGATTTGGAAGCCGGCGCCGATATCAAATCCTCCTCAGTCACGCGATTGATCCATACGATTGATCATCTCAACAAGCCCTTTGATGCCAAGGAAGCGCGCCAAGCCTATGAGGCCTGGCGGCGGTCCCAGTGGAATCCCAACATTCCCGGCTTCGATAGAAAACGAGCCAAACGCCGGCATGAGGCCTATCGCTTACGCAATCCTTCACCGCTCAATGAGAACACGGTGTTAGTCATTGATGAAGCGGCCATGGTCGATACTCGCCAATTGGCACGTCTCCTCGAACAGGCCCAGGCCGCCGGCAGTAAGGTGGTGATGGTTGGGGATTCGAAACAGTTGCAAGCCATCGGATGGGGAGGGGGCTTTGCCGCCATTGGCCAAGCCGTTGGTGGTGGGGCGCGGTTAAAGGATATTGTGAGGCAGAAAGATGCCGGGCTGAAGAAAGCCATTCGTGAAGTGGCCGATGGCAGTGTGCCCGAAGCTCTGCGTTACTTTGCTGAGAAAGGCGCGGTCACCATCACTGAAAGCCGCACCGAAGCCAAACAAGCGCTCATTGAAGCCTGGGTGTTCCGTGGCGAAATGCTTCGTGTGAACGGGTATAGATGAGAGTCAGACTGGGTTTCGGGGAGCCAGCCACGATATAGAATGAGGACGTAGACAGGGATGATTGAATGGGGGGATGCAGATTCGCCGATCCAGTTATCCAGCTACCGATGAATTTCCTCCATGTGCCTTCGATCACGAAGAGGGCCAATGCCTGCATCGCCATGGGAATTACAAGCGTTTTGCCGATGTCGAGGGAGACGCGCAAATCACCGTGATGCGCTTTCTTTGCAAGTATGCCGGGAGGACCATTAGTGTTCTTCCCGATCACCTCTTGCCTTATCGTACCGTCCATCTCCCATGCGTGGAAGAAGACTTTGACCAACGCTGCGCCCCTCCATCCCAAGGTGGCCAAGACGACGGCAACAACGCCAATGGCAGCGAAATCAAGAAAGGTTGCCTGCGGCGAGCTTGGTGCCGATTCGCCGATCAAAGCAGGCGCCAGAGCCTCACCGAGTTCTTCGGGCAGCGCATTGCTCTTACAAACACCGCAGAAGAACTTTGGAGAGCCATTCGCCTCACCGCCGGCAACCTCGGGGAGATCCTTCTCGAACTCGCGCTCCATGGCAAGAGCCTATTGGGTGATTACCGGTGCTTGAAGGCCAACTAACATCTCTCTATTATTCGCCACGAGTTTCCCACATAACCGTACTATTTCGCAAAATCACTGCGGGGGTAAAGCTCCCGCATGTCTGATGACCATACTCTAACACCCCAAGAACAAAGCGCTCTGGTCCGCTACGGCGCCATCAGTTACCTGCAACAACTTCAGGAAGAAGGCCGGTCGTTAGCCGCAGCCTTACGACAAGCAGCCTTGCGTCCCTGGCCCGATGTCCAATCCGGCAAACACTACGCCATTCGCACTCTCGAAGACTGGTGGTATGCCTATCAAAACGACGGATTCCAGGCACTCACCAAACATCCCAGGCAAGACACCGGCAAACAACGTGCGCTCACCTCCGAACAACAAGAATGGATCCTCACGCAGCGGCGAAAATATCCACAGATTCCGATCAAAGTGGCCTATCGCCGGTGGCTCACTCAAGAAGAAGGTAGAGAGTTGCCTTCACTCTCCACAGTCTATCGCTTTCTCAGAGCCGCTGGACTGCATCACGGGCGTCCAGCTGAGGACATCCATAGCGGCCCCACCAAAGCCTTCGAAGCCCCCTATCCAAACGATCTTTGGATGGCCGACTTCAGCCCCGGTCCCAAACTCCGCACCACCGAAGGCGCTACTTTGGGCACCCAGCTTTGCGCCATCATTGACGATCACAGCCGACTCATTCCCTACGCCGCCTACTACACAAGCGAAAACACGCAAAACCTCCATCACGCCCAGGGCAACCGGATATCAGATCACAACTAATTGAATACCAATAAGTAAGAACTTTCAGCTAGACACGAGGCTTCGGAAAGGCTAGGGAATGGTGCGATGAAAGCGACCTTCTCTGACACAGCTCCCTTTCCTTGCGCCAAACCCGCTGCCGCTACTGGTCTGCGCGCGCGCATTCTCACCTCGGATGCTCTCGATCAACGTCAGCGTTTCATGGCTTTGCTCGAGGCCCAGCACGCCTTGGGCAAACGTCAGCCTTCGGGCCACACCCTCTTTCAAGTCATCGAAGAACAAGATCAGGATGGCCTGTGGCATTGGGTTGCTCTGCTTCAGTGGGGCGCTTGTGCTCGACATCTCGCTGATCGTGATCAATGGATCGGGTGGGATGCGCGCACGGCTAGTCAACGCCTGAGCTTAATTGTCAATAACCAGCGTTTCCTGGTTATTGAAGCCGCTCGTCGGCCTAATCTGGCTTCACAAGCATTGGCCGCAGCCGTACGCGCTTTGCCTGGTCAATGGCTCGAACACTTTCACTATCAACCGGCCCTTGCTGAAACCTTCACTGATCCTGAGTCGCATGCGGGCACCTGTTACAAAGCGGCTGGATGGATTCCCGTGGGGCTCACGGCTGGAACCTTTCGCTATCACCGATGCGATTACTACGACTCTCATGATCAACGCCCCAAGCGTTTGTGGTTAAAAGAACTTTGCCCGGGCGCCCGTGCACGATTGCTCAGTGAATCACTCGCTCCAGAGCATGTGAAAGCGTTAAGCGATGGCGGCTCCAGTGCCCAAGCGCGTAGCTCTCTCAAAGCCAATCAACTTGAGAGCTTGGCCCAATGCCTATGGCATCTGCCCGATCCCAGGCATCGATGCGGCCGGCGATATCCTTTAGGTGCGGTGTTAGGTATTATCATCCTGGCATTATTGCAGGGAGAGAAAGATATGCGCGGTTTCCATCGCACCGGGCAACGGCTCAATCAACGGCAACGCGCCCGTTTAGGGTTACGCCTCAAGCGCGGCAGCAAACACTTTCGCCCAGTTCCTGGCTATGATGTTTACCGCGAAGTATTGCATCGGATAGATTTGGGCATCTTAGCACAACACCTAAGCACCTGGTTGCAAGAGCAAGCCGGAAGCCTGCCTTCCACTTTAGCCATTGACGGGAAAACGATCAGCCATCAGTTAGGCATCATCGTCACCCTATCAAGCCACCAGGATCAAGACGCCGCTGTGGGCTTAAGCGCCGCCCACAACCACGGTCAGGAAGCGCGCGCAGCGGAAAAGCTCCTGCGGCAGGACCAAACCCACCTCGCCGGCAACACCGTCACTGCAGATGCCTTGCATGGCCGTCGGGCTACAGCCCGAGCCATTGCGGAGAAAGGCGGTGAGTATCTCATCGCGATCAAAGGCAACGCGCCTGACACGCAAGCCGAAGTGGAGCGCGTCTTGCATGCCGAGTATGGAAGCACCCCCTTTTTAACCTAACAGAAGAGCCTGAGATAGGGCACGGCCGAGTTGAGCAACGGCGGGTCAAGATCGCGCCCATCGAACCGGATGCCGCGCAGTTTCCCTACGCACGCACCGCCATCATGGTCGAGCGCGATTGGCTCGAACGGACCACGGAAAAAGAACACCGTCCCAAGCCCCGCTACTACATCAGCAGCATCGCCTATCCCGAGACGGACGATCCGGCCCAGGTAGAAGCCTTCGCCAAACGCCTCGGGTGGCAAGTGCGGCACTACTGGGGAGTGGAGAACGGGCAGCACTGGCGGCGAGACGTGGTGTGGCGCGAAGACACCTGCACGCGCAGCGGCCCGGCGGCCGCGCAAGCCACAGCCTTGCTTAGAGCCACCGTCGTGAGTCTGCTACGTCTACGAGAACCCGAAGCTCCGACACCCGATCTGGTCGACAAGTTTTCCCATGACGCTAACAAAGCCATTGCATTCTTAACCTCTTATAAGTGAGAACCCGAACGCCCTGCATCACGCCCTCAAAGAAGCCGTCCGCCGCCGCGGACTCCCCCACAAACTCTACGTCGACAACGGCGCCCCATTCATTAGCAAACACACCCACATCGTCTGCGCCAATCTCGATATCCGCCTATTGCATCACAAGCCTTACGCCGCCTGGAGCAAGGGAAAGATAGAACGCCTATTCTCAAGTATTCAGGTAGGGTTTGAAACCACCCTATCACTACCCGAAGAGCGCGTCCACAGTCTCCAAGACCTCAATGCCAAGTTCTCCACTTGGCTCCAGAAAGACTATCATAACCGTCAACACAGCACTACCGGCACCACCCCGCAAGCCCGTTTCCACGCCGGAGCCGAACACCTCCGCCAACTTGAACTCAGCCATCACGCTCTGGAAAAACTCTTCTACACCCGCATCCACCGCACCGTGCGCAAGAATGGCACCATTCGCATCGAAAATCGCCTCTACGAAGTCGACTTGAGCCTACGCGGACGTCGCATCGAAGTGCGCTACGACCCCTTTGCCGTAAGCAAAGAGCAATCGCTGGAGATCTATCATCACAACCATCACGTCGGCACAGCTCACCTGGTCAATCTACACCTCAACAGTCAGATCGACCGGCTCAACTACGAACGCCGTCACCAGGGCTAACAAAGCCACATAACGCTATCATCATCACACCATGACGACCAGACTTAGAAAAAGCAGTGGCCGCAAGCCCATCACAGACTCCACCATCACTCATTACACCCATCTTTGGGGAGCAACCGGCATCCCCTTCAACGAAGAAACCTCCCACTATCAAAAGCCCCCTCAGATCCAACAAGCCGAGCAACTGCTAACCCAAAGCGCCGCCCTCCGCAGCCTCATGTTGCTCAGCGGCCCCAACGGCGTAGGGAAAAGCCATCTCGTCAGCCACTGGAAAGACAAGCTCGATCCGCGGCTCTACTGCGCCATCGCCATCACCCAGGCCAGCCTAAGCCATGCCGGATTGTTAGCCTATTTAGCCCGCAAGTTCGGCAAAGCCGGCGGCACCCGCAGCACCACCCTGATGCATCTTGAAGAAGCCTTGGTAGAACTTGGCGAGACCAGCGCCATCATCATCCTCGACGAAGCGCAGAACTACAGCCACGGAGCGCTCGAAGAGATCCGGCTATTGTTAGGCATCGATCTAGCCCGGCGTCCCGCTTTTAGTCTCATACTCATTGGAGACGAGTATTTGTTAGGAAGTCTAAGACTACGCAGCCACCGCGCCCTCTACAGCCGCATCGCCTGTCATCATCAGCTCAAACCGTGGGAAAGCCAAGAGATCGAAGAACTCCTAGAAGCCAGTCAAAACGCCGTAGACTTGAAGGAAAACATCATCATCCCCGCCGCCCTGGACTTGATTACCAACGCCAGCAACGGGCGGCCGCGCACCGCGCTGCAACTGGCCCGTGCCGCGTGGATCGCAGCCAGCCAAGAGAAAGCCAACCACATCACCACCGATCACGTACAGCAAGTGATGCCCACCATTCCCTCCGCCAACGACCATCGAGGAGGCATGCCGGAAGGCTAACAAGATAAACATTAGGCTATGCAAACACCATCAAACCAAAGCAGCCCCGTCGAAGAGCAAGTGGCGGCCCTACACCAACACTATTGCCAACTGACCGGGCAGAAACTGATCTTAGGCTTCGACCGGCAACGAGCCTGGTATGAGTTGCTACGAGCCGGGTTCACCAGCGAAGATGTGGAACAAGTCGTCAGCTACTTGCAACGGGAGATCCGAGGCGAGCGCCGCCGCGTGGGAGCGCTCAAACCCAGTAACTTCTTACAACTCGAGCGATTCGAAGAAGACCTCAACATCAGTCGGGCGAGACTAACTAGAGCATCAAAACCATCGAAACCACGGCCGCCAAGCAAACCCACCGACGCCTTCACCCCCGAGGAAGGAGCGCGAGCCTTTCGTAATCTGAGATTACAACTTCAGCGCACCACCACGCCAAAGACTGACAATCCCACGAAGAAAACAGACAATCCCACCAAACAATCTGAAAACAATCCCACGACCTAATTCGCCGCGCCACAGCCTGGGCCGCTGACGGTGTGGAACGGCCGCAACGCAACTACATCCTGGCCAGTCGTCGCGCGGATGTCACCGATCTCAACCGCGAAGCGCAAGCACGCCGTTTAGCCGCTGGTTATCTGGGCAAGACAAACGTGTCCAAAGACGGCCAACGCTTTCATCGTGGGGACCGGGTTGCCTTCAAAGAGAACAACAAGGCCATGGGAGTGGAGAATGGCCAATCTGGAACCGTGAAAATGGTCATGCCAGGGTTGAAGACCCTCACGGTGGCGCTCGATAACGGGAAAGTGCGCACGTTCTCCCTGAACGCTTATTCTAAACTCGCCCTCGCTTACAGTGGCACCACGCATGTGGCGCAAGGCGCCACGACCATGAATGCCTTTGTCCTCACCGATGAGAAAATGCAAGACCGGCATCTTTCTTACGTGCAAACTTCCCGAGCCAAAGAACATACCAAGATTTTTACCACTCGTTTGGAAGCCGGTGATGCCTTGACCACCTTGGCGCGCAACATGGGACGAACCCGCAAGAAAGAACTGGCCCTGGAACAAAGACGCCGTGCGGAAGCGGAGGTCAAACGTGAGCAAAGCCTTCAGCTGTAACCTGCTGAATAAGAAGGCTTCTGTTCACGTCCAGCCTCACGTATGAACTCCCGCACCCATTCCCGCCTTCTGTTTCTCATCGTATTCTTGAGTGGTCCCGTTTTCGGCAATGTCTTCGCCGATGATTTCGATAAAGAATACGCGAAAAAGCGCGCTGAGTGGCAACGTGAAGAACAAAAGCGTTATGAGGAACACTGTCGTGAAGAGCGCAAGCGTCAGCGTGAGTTTGAGAAAAAGCAGCGTGAATGGGAACGGGAACACTTCAAAAAAATCCAAGAACGGCAGAAGAAGCTGAAGCAACACCGGAAACACGACCGTCGTGTTAGACGAAAGGAACCGTTCCTACCGGCGCCATGCCCCCTTCCGCTTGAGGAAGAGGAGATGATCGAAACCTCACCATCCTGGCCTTATTCTTCACCCAGGCCTTACTCGAGTCGACGACCACACGGGAGAGTTCCTAATGATCCTCATGAGGAAGCGATCGTTGACGTCCCGATAGGCCTTTCTGTTGCGGGCACGGAGAGTTTGATTGTCAGTCCCCACGCTCCCGACGCTGGTTACATTGATGTCCAGGGCCTGGCTTCGGGCACGGAGATCCTTTGTCCATTCACCCAGAACCCGCTGATGGTTCCTTAATCAAGCGGCAAGCGGTTTCCCCCTAGACAAACCCTCACAAGTTCGTTAGGAAGAGAAGAGGTAGTCTTTTATAGGAGTCATGGATGGAGTGGTTGGCGGTGGTCCTGACCGTTGTGGTGGCTTGGCTGGGTGTTAACGGTTTCCCTAAGCGGGGACGGCATCTTCGCGGGAGCCGCATTGATCGCCGGGTGCCGCGCCAGCGACCGGGAGAAGGGCGCCCCTTGGTTTGGGGGCGCAGTCGCCTTTCCCCGCGTGAAGCGAGGCAGCATTTCCTGGCTCTGGGCTCCACGGGTTCCGGTAAGACGCTGTTGCTGTCGCTTCTCATGAAAAGCATGGCCAAACGCTTGGTGCGGCCCGCGAGTGACACGCGGTTGTTGGCCTATGATGGCAAGACCGATCTCTTACCCATGCTCGCCGGTAGTTTGCGTGAAGCTGGGGAGACCCAACCGGAAACCCGGATGCGGATCCTCAATCCCTACGACCGCCGTGCTTTCGCGTGGGACATGGCGGCAGATATTCGCGATCCCTTTCATGCCGATGACCTGGCCGCTTTCTTGATCCCGAAAACCGATGGGGAAAAGAACGTTTACTTTGTGCAAACCGCGCAACGCTTGTTAGGCGGGATCATCGAAGCCTTTCTCCATCGTGGGGTCTACTGGATCTTTCGCGATGTGCTCTTGGCTTCCAAGACCAAGGAACGTTTGCAATGTCTGCTGGGGAGCTGTCCCGAAACCGAAGATCTCTTGGAACATTTCCACGCCACGGAAACCTTTCACAATGTCAAAAGCACCCTTGATAGTTATCTGCGAGGGTATCGCGGAATCGCCGCAGTATGGCATCGAGCGCTCTTGGAAGGACGCCGCTTCACCATCGGTGATTGGCTCACCTCATCACAAGTGTTGGTCTTAGGCAATCACCCCAAGGCCCAGAAACCGATCAAACGCCTCAACGCGTTGCTGTTCTCACAAATCGCCAAAGCCATCTTGAGTGAACCGGCGAGATCAACCGCCGAACATGGCTTTGTGCTCGATGAGTTCCGCGAGTTGGGACGACTCGATTTCATGACTGAACTCATGACCACCGGAAGGTCCAAAGGCTTGTCCGTGGCCTTGGGCTTTCAAGATATCGCGGGACTCGATGCCGCATACGGCCGCAACACCGCCCGGGAAATCATCGGTTGTTGTCAAAACCTCGCGCTCTTACATCTCAACGCTTCGCAACCCGATACCCAACTCTGGGCTTCCAAAGTGCTGGGCCAAGAAGAAACCGAACGCCTGCACTACGGCCGTTCCACGTCCCGCAATCTCAACCAAGGCTTTTCCTCTTCCTTGAGCACCAGTTACCGCCGCGAAGTGCGTAAGGTTTGGTTGCCTTCTCAGTTCGCCACCGAATTGCCTCCCGCTTCGGCAGCGAATGGGCTAACAAGCTTGGTGCGTTCCGGTAACCGTTTTGCTAAGCATCACATCCCGGGGCCGGAATTGTTTTCATGTGAAGCCACCCATCCCTTCGCCGTTCCCCGGGAAGATCCGGCTTTTCCCGCCATCATCGATCATCCGCAGACGCAGCGGTTTACCTTGGGTGATTGGCACGCCGATGACCTGGAGCGGCTCAAGCTTCCCCAACACTTGCTCGCGACGGCATCCCAAGAGGCCGCTGAAGAAGAAAACGTGTTGGCGGGAATCGCTTCTTAGTAGCTCGGCGATGAATCAGCCACTGACAAAATCGCCTAATTAATTAAGTGCCTGCTTGCTCTTCGAAAGTCTTGCTGACATCATCGCCATTCATGGAAAGGTCTTTTCGATAACAAGAGTCTACGGCTCCTGGGTTCAAGTGAGGGTCGCCATGGTATTGACTCACGAGAGGGTGACCGACTCCCCATCCACCGGCACGGCCATTTGAGTGAGATCCGCTCCGGGAAATCCATCAACGAATCGCATAGCCGAAGAGCCAGTAATTTCCTCGTGGACTTGCGTGAGGGTTTTCGGTTGCCACAGCTGGTTGTCAGGGGCACTGGTATTGACGAAGATCGTGGCGTCGTATCCGTCGTCGAAATGGACAATGGCGGTATTGAGCCCCTGCCCACCAGAGTAGAGGCCCCCGTTCTTCGCTCGGTAAGGAAGCGCCGGATCCCACCATGGCTGGAACCATCCGAGCAAATTGTCCAACATTGTCTTGGTGGTCTGCGCGGACAGAAGCCAGCAATCGCGGACGCCAATGAGGAACTTCATAAGATCGTCAACGGAGCCGACCCAGCCCCCTGTTGACGTCGACACCGTCATTTTTGGCCAAGCTTTGCCTGTGGCATGAGTGGTCAGGTCAGAAGTAGCGTAGGTCAATGTCTGACCGGCGGCTACGGGTCCGTCCGTCATTCCCGAGATCTTAACCGGTTCAAAGACATTTTGTTGAACATAGTCGGCGTAACTCATGCCGGTCATGGTCTGAATGACCGCCTGGAGGATGCAGAAGTTGTTGTTGTTGTAATCGAAGTCTTTGCCGATCTTTGAGGGATCGGCAGGTTCGGCGCACCATTTTTTCATCTCCGTCCAATAGTCGCCGTAGAGGCTCCCTTGAGGAGCAGCCATACCGCTACGCATCGCCAGGAGGTTTCGCAGCGTCACAGCCTTGACGTTGTCTCCCCATGTAGTGACCTGAGGAACGTACTCCCAAAAGGGCTTGTCCAGCATCTGATGGAGATTTGATTTCTCGAGATGGTTCAAGAGAGCTACGGCAGTTATCGCTTTCGAGACGCTGGCGATTGCCATGTTAGTTCCGGGAACCATGGCTAGGCTGGGGTCACTCGTCTCCCACGGCGCTCGAGCCCACCCCTTCCCGCCCCGCTCAGTAACCATTCCGTCCTTCGCGATTGAATAGGAGTAACCGACTGTTAGCGAGCCGATCTTCTTCTCGATAAGCGCCCCCCAGGCCGGGAAGGTCCAGCCTAGTTTCTTCCAGAGTGCCGCAAACATGGTTTTGCCTGCGACATCGTACCCGCTTACATCGACAAGTTGGTAAGCCTCACCGATATAGGTGAGGGAGTAGTCTTCGAACGCCGCGGCATCCATGTTGTGGCGTGCAATCCATTCGGGCCCTGAGGTTTTCTCCCAGATGGCGGCAAAATAGGCCGTGTCGCCAACTCCATAACCGCTGACCTGGGTGAGCCGGTAGCCTTCGCTAACATACTGGTCGAAGTATTTTTGGTATTCGGCGGCATCCATGTTGTGGCGTGCAATCCATTCGGGCCCTGAGGTTTTCTCCCAGATGGCGGCAAAATAGGCCGTGTCGCCAACTCCATAACCGCTGACCTGGGTGAGCCGGTAGCCTTCGCTAACATACTGGTCGAAGTATTTTTGGTATTCGGCGGCATCCATGTTGTGGCGTGCAATCCATTCGGGCCCTGAGGTTTTCTCCCAGATGGCGGCAAAATAGGCCGTGTCGCCAACTCCATAACCGCTGACCTGGGTGAGCCGGTAGCCTTCGCTAACATACTGGTCGAAGTATTTTTGGTATTCGGCGGCATCCATGTTGTGGCGTGCAATCCATTCGGGCCCTGAGGTTTTCTCCCAAATGGCGGCAAAATAGGCCGTGCCGCCAACTCCATAACCACTGACTTGGGTGAGCCGGTAGCCCATCCCGGCGTAGTTATCGAAAACCTGCTGGTACTTTTTCGACGTGAGCCCATATCGGGCAACCCATCCATTATTACTCATCTCAAGTTTCTCCTATTTATGTTTTGTCTCAGGGTTAGCCGTGAATCGGCAGAGACCTGGTTTCCCGGTGGGGATGTCCGCTAAATCGTTAGTAAACGGCGGATTATTAGCACAATGAGATTATTGGTTGTCGATCAATTGTCAAGTGAGTGTTTGTGTTGAATATATTGAACGAGGGAGAGCGAGAAGGTGGAACTCTCGCATTGAGGGAATGTTAGATTTCATTGGTTCAATGCCTCCCGAAGTGTTGGCAGAGCTTTCCAACCATTCTAGCAGAATTGTTGGAAACGAAAGGGGGACATTCAATGTCTCACACTGCGCAAATAATTCCAATTATGGTTGATTCGTTTCGTAATGGTCGTATCAACTATAATGGAAACCGGGGAACGGAACGAGTTGTTGTTAGAGGACGCTCCCCGTTCAGATACGCTTCCTTGGATCGGCACGCTCCTTTGGTTGCGGCAACGGTTCTGGCCTAAGAACCGGATGGAATGGGTGGTGGCCATTCTCTTTGGCCTTTGGGTGCATGGGAAAGTGAGTGGGGGGCTCTACACCTTTCGTGGCTTCCTCTTTCTCATCGAGGTGGGGCTTATCTATGCCTTTGTCCTCTTCTTTGTGCCCTTGGCTTGGCGTTGGCGGGTAAGGACCGCACCCCTGGCAGCGAAGCGTGTGCTGGTCTTTGCCCTCTTCTACGGGTTCATCGCTTTGTTAGGCAACGCCACGGAACTACTCTCCATTCGCTCGCTCTTCGATGTTGTTTTTCTTACCGGTAGCATGCCTTACACCGGTGCGCATTTCGCGGGGATCCTGTTGGGGATCCGGGCCAATATGGAAGTGGGTTTGGTCGAACGAGTACGCGATTTCCTCAGCCGCTTTGGAAGCCGTGTTCTCCGCGCTCCTCAAGAATCCGAAACCACACGTCGAGGCCGCGCCCTTATTTTCTATGACCAAGCCCAGCAACTGGCCAAGGCCTTGCCCGGTGAGGAACGTCTGCATTGGGGAGGGCTTCAGTTGCCTCGCTACGTGGCCGACAACCATTTCCTCATCATGGGCAGTTCGGGAAGCGGCAAGACCCTTTCGTTGCGTCTGCTCATGCAATCGGTGTTGCCATCTATTGCTAAGCCGGAAGGCGCCACCCCATCACGGGCGCTCATCTACGATGCCAAACGCGATATTCATTCGGTGCTCGCCGGCATGGAGCTTTCGACCGAGATTCATTCGCTCAATCCCTTCGATCGACGCGGGTCTGCTTGGGATATCGCCAAGGATGTTTCGGAGGGCACGGTTTGTCATCAGCTGGCCGCCCTTCTCTTTCCATCGGAATCAGGTGGCAGCTCCAACCAGTTCTTCGTTGAGGCCGCGCGTGATCTTTTTGGTGGGGTGGTGCAAGCCTTCACCCTCTTATCCGGCGAAGCCTGGACCTTGCGTGATGTCGTTCTCACCTTTCGCAATCGCCACCTGGCCAAGACTATTGTCGGGGCCTGTCCGCAGACGGAATACCTCGTGGACAAATGGTTGCGTGAAGGCCGCCGCAATGACGACGTCGATGCCACGGTTCAGAGCAAACTCAAACCCCTGACCTTTGTTGCCGCGGCTTGGGATCAGGCCCAGACCAAGATCAGCTTAAGTGATTGGTTAGCCGGGGAATCCATTCTCTTGTTAGGCAGCAGCCCCAACGCGGAAGAAGTGATGCGCGCGGTCAACGGCATGCTCTTTGCCCGCTTGGCCAATCTCCTCTTGGAACCTGGCGAGAAGGAAGCCCAGGAACGCGGCAAGACCTGGATCTTTATTGATGAATTGCGTCGTGCCGGCCGTCTCACGGAATTGCCGGACCTCTTGGTAGAAGGCCGGTCCAAAGGCGCGGCTATTGTCTTAGGCTTTCAAGATGTGGAAGGGCTTTACGCCGTTTACTCCAAAGAACTGGCCCAGGAGATCATCGGTGCTTGTGGCAACAAAGTCTTTCTCAACACCAACGACTACGCGACTGCTGAATACGTGTCCAAACACTTTGGCGATGAGGAGATCGATAAACTCAAAGTGTCGCAATCGGTGGGGCACAACTCGCAGAGCGGAAGTGGGGGAGGTAGCGCGGGGAGCAACTCGTCGGTGAGCACCCATGTGGAAACCACCACGCGTCCGGTGGTGCCCGTCGGTGAAATCCTCAAACTGGGCCGCCCCAATCATCGTTTGGAGGTGGGTTTTGAAGGTTACTGCGACACGCAAGCCATCGGCAGTCCTTACAAGATGGCCATGCGTCACGACGAACTGGCCAGACAACTCAAACGGCCCGATCCCAAGACCAAGGATCAACTGCGGCGCCGGGAAAAAGATCTCCGGCCCTGGGATGAAGCCGATCTCGAACGTCTCGCCCTAACCGATTTTGAGGCCGATTTGCTTCGTCCGCCCACCTCCACGGAGTTGGGTGCTCCCGAAGAAAACATCTTACAAGGGATGCGTCCCTAACACCCCCATGAACAAAGCAGTCATTCTAGCATTCCTCTGCAAGGCCTTCGGGGCTTTCCTCAAATGGTTGAGCACGCGGACCGGTAAAGCCTGCGCGCTCTTGGCGGCCATCTTCATCGTCGGTTCCCTGATGATGCGTGGCGATCCCGATCCCATGAATCTCGGGCCTCGGGAACCCGATGAAGCCCCATCACAAGCTGCCACCGACGGTTACGCTCCGCCTCTGGTTCCGGAAATTCTGTTTACCAATCCCAAGAATCCCGATCTTGCCAACACGTTCTCTAAAGCTTCCATCTTAGGGCAGCATAACATTCTAGCTAATATCCCGGACCTCCATGCCGGAACCCATTACACGGCGTTCCTCACCGTTTCCGATGCCAAAGGCAAGAAAGTCTACGATACCAGCGATGATCCGTATGAGTTTAGGCCTCCTAATAACCATCATCCCTTGCTCTGGGAATACACACCGGATCACAAGGAACATCAGCCTGGCCATTGGACCTTTCGTGTGACCATCAGTGGCTATGGCCAAATAGAAGAAACCTTAGAAGTGCGCGACATGTCCCCGGCCCAGCGTACCCAATACGCCAATCATGAAAAGGCCCGGGAAGTGGTGTTTCGCGCCTTTGCCGATCATTGGGTGGGAAGCAGTGACCTCTACTTTACCAGGGCTTCCGCTTGGGATGGCGAGGCCTGGAAATATTACGTCAATGTCCACGATATCCGGCATGATGTGGGCGATGTCACTATCACTGACTCCGATCGTCTCAATGACATCCATTACCGCAGCCGTTTCATCTTTCTCTTCGATGCCTTCCGCATTCTGGCCAGCAAGGAGAGCCGCTGGAGTCGTTGGTTCGCCATGACCGAATCTCTACGTTCTCAAACGGAGCTAGCCTATCTCGGAGCAGCCAAAGAAACGGCTCAAGGGATCCTGGCCACCGCCAGTAAGGAGAGCACTTACAGCCGTGTCTATTCCCTGATTCATCACTACACCAATCCCGGTTATCGCGACGAGAAACTCCGGCTTCCCATGCCTGGGCTTCAATATGAAGTCTACGCCCAAGGCAAACATTGGTTTGTGTTAGATGATCTCGGCCAGGTGTTCATCAATGATATCAAAGCCAGCCAGGAAACGTTGAAGACCGTGCCCCTGTTCTTCGTCCATCAGTTTCATAAGCGCACAGCTCTAACCGATGCCTTGTTGAAAGAACCCAGTGTTGAAGAGATCGATCAGATCCTGGGCAAGACCACGCCCTCCGAACTGGCCATCACCGCCGGTCGGGACGCGGCCAAGCAGGCCCGGGATGTTTCCGATCGCGCCCAGCAAACCATGGATGCGCTGCGCGGACGTGGGCTTTGATCCTTTAAGGAAAGCTTCCTGAGATCGCCAACACCACCGCCCAGCAGAGCAGGCTAAAAAGCATCATGATAGTCCAGCGGATGCTGCCCTAACGTATGGAGTAATGGAACTGCTTTCCGAGGGCGTAACGAGGCCAATGCCATCTCTTAGGGAATCCCCCGGAGGTTTTCGGCCCATGATGGGCTCTTGCGGTATCTTGCCGCACACGTTATCACCGGCAGACCACCGGCTCTTGGAGGCGGGATGTGTCACCAAAGCACTTTTCCACGCCATGGGTCCCGCCAACGAACGGACGTGTCCTATCAAAGTCTGAGCGGCACCGCCCTTTTTTCCGTAGCCCGAGCGCGGATGCTCAGGTGAACGCTTGGGCCACAGGCGGATGAACAATAGGTGACTCCTCGCGGCCATGAAGTCTCAAAGAAGGTTATCGCTATTATTCAACCAGGATTCGAGGCCCCCCATAGGATGAGCACCGACAGGTTCGGATCCAACCTCCCGCGGCGAGCGTGTCGATGACCGCGCCACCAGCGCTATAGAATAGAAAGTAATCCACTCAGAAAATGAACACCATCACAGAGCCCTATCGGTTTCACATTCGCTGGGACTGGTTTCGAAGGCGAAAGCAACTGTCCGAAAGGAATCGGCACAACCGATCCAAATCACGCAAAAAGGCTGAGGAAGAACATCCCGTGACCAAACCGGAGAACGGCAAAGCGGCAGAAGAAAACAAAGACCAGTGATGACCGATTGGTGTCGATGATCTTGTTGGCCGAATAGTGAAGGCGTCGAGGCCCGAGCTATAATAACCTAAGCCGGCGGAGCCGGAACCAAGAGGTCTTGTCAGGGGTGGTATCCTTGCTGGATGAATGAGCTTTTGACAGATCGATTCGGCAAGGACATCAAAGGAGTCATCAGTTGTTTTGACCGGTTAGTGCTCTTCGGGAGTTTTGATAAGATCTGCTATCCTAAGGCCATGGACGGTTTTCTGCGCAACTCAGAGGTGCGGTTAGTAGACTATCAAAAGCGCTTCGCAAATGAACTGCGCCTTGAGATTGCCGCTGAGGTCAAGCAGTTCGCCGCGGATCGGAAATTGCCTATCGAGCACGTTCAGCCCGGGATACGCAAAGAAGCATTCGTGGCTCAACGCGTAGCACGACGGCGCGGACAACCAGGTACCGTTTGTATCTTGAGCGCGATGGAATCATGTCGCTGTTTCAAAGTGAGTAAGAATCACGAGAGTGGCTATCTCGAACTGCAGTGGCGTCCTGGCAAATGCCTTCATTACTACGTCTATTGGATCGATGAGACGCTTGGACTTTGTTATTTGCGAATCCCAACTTGGGCACCTTTTCGCCTCCAGGCTTACTGCAATGGCCACGATTGGTTGGAGCGGCAATTCAAAGCTAATGGGATTAATTATCGCAAGGCGGATAACTGCTTTGTGCATCTCAGCGACTTCGAGAAGGCTCAGAAACTGGCTAACGACTTTCGCCCGATTCACCTACACAGACCCTTTGAGAACATGGTTAAGAAGGTCATTCCAGGCACCTCCAAATACGGAATGATTTGTTGGAGTCTTTACCAAGCGGAATGGGCTACTGACATTGTCTTTAAGAATGACCGGGTATTGCCAGAACTCTATCAAGAGATCACCCGCACCGCTATTCATGAGGTGAAGTGCCCAGATGTGTATGGCTTCATGGGGAAGCGGTTGACCAAACGCTCTAAAGAGGCCGAGAGCCGCCTTCAAACACTGATCGAGGGCACTCGAATCAAGCACACCTTGGGGGCGACTTCCGTGAAGATGTATGATAAACAAGACCGTGTCTTGCGGATCGAGACCACCACCAGTGACGTATCGTCCTTCTCTTGCTACCGCATGGTGGCGTCCCGGAATGGAACCGGTGACATTCGGTGGGCACCGATTCGCAAGACCATTTATAGCCTCGGAAGAGTAGCCGAGGCTATGGGGAATTGTAATCGGCGCTACCTGGAATTCATTTCTGGATTTGTCGATCGCACGTCCGAACGTCACGACTTGAGAGCCGTGACGGCGTCGGTTCGGGATGAGAACGAGCGCTCCCATCGCGGGGTGAATTTCTTCAAAGAAGAAGACCTTGAATTCATCGTGGCCATCTCGCGAGGGGAGCATCAAATCGGTGGGATGCGCAACCGCGCCCTGCAACCTCACCTCCCAGGATGGAAGCCCGCAAAGATTGGGCGGGTATTACGCCGCTTTCGAGCACTGGGATTAATCAAGAAAGTCGCTAATACCACTAAATATTATCTAACAAAGCTCGGTAAAGACGTTCTGATCGCCGGTCTACAATTACGAGAGCGCGTGGTTATTCCGTCTTTCAGCAATGCATAATAAAAACGTCGCAAACATCAACGTTTTTCACGACTGAGGTACTAAGGCGGTTTACCATTCTATCAATCCATAGGTTGTCTTATCTGTATCGTGCGATACAGATAAGCATGGACAAGCATGGACAAGATCACCACCCCTGAGTATTCCGGGTTTGAAAAGGCTTACGATCATTTCAACAAGGCACTCTTTGGGAACCGACTTCCTCGTTGTCTCATTACCTTGCAACGCAAGGGCGGCACCAGTGGTTATTTTTCCGCCAATCGTTTCAAGCAACGATCGGGTTCCGGTGTCTTGACCGATGAGATTGCCTTGAACCCTGACAGTTTTCTCGATGCCACTGATACGGAGATCATGCAGACCCTCGTTCATGAAATGTGTCATCTCTGGCAAGAACACTTTGGGCACCCTTCACGCCGCACCTATCACAACAAGGAGTGGGCCGATAAGATGGAAGACATCGGGCTCATGCCTTCGACGACCGGCAAGCCTGGCGGCAATCGTGTGGGCCAGAAGATGTTGGATTACCCGATCGAAGGGGGACGCTTTGAGAAGTCTTGCCAACGACTCTTTGCCACTGGCTATCGCCCTAATTGGCAATCGAGCTTCATCCCTGGCAAAGCTCCTGTTGGCGAAGGGAGCGGCGTTGCGGGAAACCACGCTGACAGTGGAACGGGCGGCAAGGTGACAGGCGCGGGATCTGTAAAGTCGAACAAGACCAAGACGAAGTTTACCTGTTCACGTTGCGGTCAGAATGCCTGGGCCAAGCCCAGCGCGATGCTTCTTTGCGGGGTGTGTTTCGCGCTCGATGGGCTCAATTTGTCCATGGATGCAGCATGAGGATAGAAACTCGCAACACTGTTGCGAGTCCCCAACCTATGGAAACTTCCTTGGTAGGGATAGACGATAGAATCTCTTTCTGTTAGATATCGAATCTGTTTTCGGCAGCCCGCTGTCGAGCCACTGCATCCTTTCTCCAGTTCCGATAAACTTTGTCTGGATCACTTCCCAATCATTCAGGTCATCGCTGCCTTCGATGATGTAAGGCAGCCCCGTTTGGGTTTCGAACTCCAAGAGCAGCCCATGACCCATCATCTTGCTGATCCGGAGACCCTGTTTCTTCAAACGCGCGGGCTCCCACGCCATTGCCTCGAACGTTTGCATGGGAACGTTCCGTGGGAAATCCTCTTTGGGGCCAGCTCCGGCGCGCATCGCTTTGGCAAGTCGTGCTGAAGGCTCTGCAAGAACTTCACTTTCCTCAAACGCGTCGAGGTCTTGATGGAGTAACAACGCCGAGCGCTCGGATGCCATCTGATGCGTGACCCGCGCCAACTGGAAGAGCGTCACCGCATTCGCCGCCAACAAACCGCTCTGCTCAAGGGCAGTTCTAGGCATCACAACCGAATCACGCAAAGCCGTGGCATACTCGTTGACGATGCAATCGACGCTACCGGAAGTCTCGTAGTCAGGGGAGTTATGCAAGTCAATCGGAACGGGCTGACCATACATTGAAAGTAAAGTGATAAGGCGAATCATGGTAACGAGAGAGCGGCTAATCTTAATGAACGCCTCATTGAATCGTTATGGTTGCCAGGGTTGGGCTACCCTTCACATCCGCGCGATAGGAGCCACTGCCAGTATCAATCTGATGATAGCTTCCATGCATCTGGGAAAATGCGCCGATAAGATTTCATGTCAACGCTTTTTAGGCTAAAGTGTGAGACATTGAATGTCCCATCTCCATGGCTCGAGAGGCCTTTCGCACTCGAAGGGCTCAACGGTCCGTGCTAAGCTTTCGCGTTAGGTGGACTGGTTGTTAGACTTGTCATGAAGGCAATGAACGCCTTTTCTTGGTAGGGGAGGTAGCGTTTCAAAACGCAGCTTGGAACGGGCAGCATGAAGAATTCGCGGACATCTGCTTCCAAGCCCTCCCACGACTTGAACACACTCAAGGACATGGCCCGGTGCACGGCCGCCGTGTGGGTGAGCACCAGCAGCACGAAACGTTCTTCGATGGGCGCTACCGGTGATGTGTGGACATTTCGTGTGGGGTCGAGCACTTCGGCCAGGTTCGCATTGCTGACCAGGTTCTCCCAGATATCACGATGCGCTTCAGTGATCGCTAGATGGATCTCGGCTGCTCGCGTTCTCGTGTCGATGGACAACGAACGCGCCGCAATGACAAAGCCACCAACGATTCCCAAGGTTTGCACAAGCGAAAACCAATGGTCGCTCGCCCACGCTATCAGTATCCCCATGATGGGAATTGTAGCGGGAATGACGCGTTTGCGAAACCGCCTAACTAAACGGTCGTGGGAATGTCAGCTCTGGCTTCTACCAGAAGGTGTCTGGGAATGCGCACGATGCGTTCGTCTGGGCCACAGCCCGCCGAGACAGGTAGATGAGAGACCGCTTCATTAGTGATATCGATACCAATGATGGCAAAGTCACCATTGGTCATCTCAAAGAGATCGGGGCAACCGTTGGCACCAACGGATTGCCTACCGTTTGCGTGAGGATCGGGTCCAAGTCGTCGCAGAATCATGGTGTTTGAGGGATTGGTTTCAAGCTCGGCCAAACGCTGAGCCAAGCGACACTGTAGGGAGTGAAGGGTCTCGGGAAGACAGCGCATAGCGGAAAGCTTTAACCCAATATGGGTTAACCCGTTTTGGGGTGCAAGCTTGAAGATGGATTTTTCAGCGCGCTCCCAACGATTCCGAAAGTTGTTGCGTGAAATCCGTCAGGACGCCGGTCTCACCCAAGATCAACTCGCTGAGAAACTTGGGAAACCCCAGACTTACGTCTCCAAGTCGGAACTGGGGGAGAGACGGCTCGATTTCCTGGAGACGGTTGATTTCTGCCGCGCTTGTGGAGTGACCTTGGTGGGGTTTCAAAGGCGACTGGAGAAGAAGTGACAGGACGTTTTTCCAAAACTCGCAACACTGTTGCGAGTATTCATGGGTCCTTTTTCTTAAAGAGATCCCTTAGGGAGCGCTGTGCCTCAAAAATGGCATTCATTCGTGCCAACTCTTTTCCGTCTTCTAAGAACTTCGCGACATCCTCATGTGGTTCGTAATTTACTAGGTAGCTCTCCGACCTCCTGACGGCTTGCTCTGCCTGTTCAGCTGCCAATCCAAATTCCCCAAAGCGCTCTGCATGCTTTGCATAGTCTATGTGGCACTCGATCAAAAAACGTTTATTTCTCTTTGAAGGGGCCATCTCAACGACTTCTAGGCAAATTGTTAAGTAACCTTGATTACAACTGAGCATTTTCTCTTCCTCTCCAAGAATTGAATATCCATCCGCCAGTAGCCGAAACACTACAGCTAATACTCGCTCTGCAGAATTAAGCGGCTCGGGCTCTATTCCAAACTCTCTCGCGTCACGCGATACTTTAAGGCCTTTCTTGGCCTCCAACACCGCGAGATCCAGTCGTTTGGTCTTAATATCTTTCTCATCCTCAGGCACGTCAAGATCAAGGCGTTCACGCTTAATCATGACTTCTGCCAGTTTTCCGTGTGACCGTGCCAAAGCGAAATAATGCCCCGCGTTATCTGGCTGTTCCCGGATCAGTCTATTTCGCACCTCGATCGCCTCTCCGAACGTTGAGACCGCTTCTTCATATTCTTCAATTCGCCACTCAACCTCGGCGCGATCCTCCAACAGCTCGCACCAACTAGCACTACTTGTTAATGCGTTATCTCCTAACGACTCCACTAACTCTTTAGATTGCTTAAAATATGATAGAGCTTTGGTGAATTCCTTGCCTCGCTTAGCAGCGTAACCAAGTCCACGGAGCGCAGAGGCTTTTCCCTCGACGCTTTTGTTAAATAAATCCGGGTGCTGTGCCACCTTCTCCCAATACATCAATGCTTTTGCAAACTTTTCCTTCGCCTTATGGAACATCGTCTGCCTATTAAATAGCGCGCCGAGTGCACTATAATTCGCTGCGATATATTGATGCCGGATACCAACGGATTCTTCTCCCTCTATGGAATTCAGAATTTCATTGGCCTTCATTAAAAGCACTTCAGCTTCGTCGTATTCCCCAATATCCGAAAAATATTTGCCTCGTAAAGCTGTGGCAATCGATAGCGTACGATGTCCTTCTGGAGAAATATCTTCTAAAGATAAATCTTTGAAATGCTTTTCAAGAATCTCATTTATCTTAAAAGCGCGCTTATAATTCCCTGACGCCAACTCTTCTTGCATCATTGTAAAGGTCAAAGCGCTTACTAAAGACTCTGAACGTGAATTCGATTCCCTAAGTTTATCATTAGAGGTCTCAAGCTCACGGCTATAGCGATTGATATCGTTTACGTAGATATAGAGTGCGGTGGCAGCCATTGCCAGGGCAGAGAGCCCTATTGCATAGTATGGCCAGTGACGTCTCACGGATTTCGTCAATGCATAGAATGGCGTCAGGGCTCGCGCTGTTACAGGCCGATTCTCAAGAAAATTCTGGAGATCTTCTGCCAAGTTGCCTGCCGTTTGATAACGATTTTCGCGGTCTCGCGTCATCGCTTTCATGATGATGGCTTCGATTTCCCGGTCTAAGCTCGGTCTCTTCGAACACGGACGTGAAGGACTATCCTGGGCAATTTTCTGCTTTACCTCATCCGGACTGCCTTCAAACGGGAGGCTGCCGGTCATCAGCTCGTAAAGGAGCGTCCCAAGACTATAAACGTCACTAGATATGTCGACGCCTTCGGAACGCGCTTGCTCCGGTGACATGAAATGAGGCGTTCCCGGAACGACTTGGGTTACCTGCGTTTGATCTTCTCGATCAATCATCTTAGCCACACCGAAATCCAGCACTTTGGGATTGAGTTCCTCCGTAACGAGTATGTTCGAGGGCTTGAGATCTCGGTGGATAATACCTTTTCGGTGCGCCCGTTGCACAATGCTACAAACTTTCTCAAAAAGAGCAATTCTCTCACGTTCGCTTAAGGCTCTTTTCTCGCAGAAGGCATGACAGAGGGGGACTCCGTCAACGAGATCCATGGCGTAGTAATAAACATTCTCAGAAACGCCACTATCGATGATTGCGGGGATGCCTTCTTCATCCAAATGGGTAAGGATTTCTACCTCAAGCTCGAAGCGCGCTCGTCTTTCCGTGAGCCCACATGATTGAGAACCTTGAGTGCGACGTCACGATTCAAGGAATCTTGACGAGCGCGGAATACGGAACCGGCACCTCCTTCACCGATCGGCGCAACAATCGAATAGCCTTTGATACGAATATCCTCCTCTTCTTCATAAATGAGTTCTTCTTCATCGTCGTCAAACAACGCTAGCAGCTGAGGCGCAGCGCAGCGCTGGCAAGCCGTTGTTCGTGACGACAAAGGGCTTCCGCAAGTTTCACAAGTTGCCATATTAATCTGCGGTATAATCGTTAGGTACCCAAGAGCGAAAGAAGGTCCTTCGATTCTTTGATAACCGCCTCTTCATTCACTTCGAAGAAATCTCTCGCAATGATGTCCTTGAGTTTGTCCCGGAAACGCTTGAGGATTACTCGGACTGAGGATTCTTTGAGTTCCAATCTTTCTGCGGCTTCAGTAACTGAAGTTCCTTTAATCAATACGTCTTCGATAGCCTCGTAATAGTGCGCCTTCCCTTTGCGTGCGTATTGTTCTTCGATTTCAGAAAAAGCTTCACCCACACGATCTAACGCAAATCGTAGATTGAAGGCTTCGCTGGGATCTTGTGGCTTGCGTGTCCACTCAGAAACTTCCTGATAGAGCGCATCCAAGTGCTCCGGATCGACCCTTTCAATCTGGCCACCACGCTTATCAGCCTCGGACCGTTTAGAATCGTAGAGAAAGTTCTTAATGCAGCCGAGAAGATACGAGCGAAGCCGACCCTTCGATCGATCGGCTTTCTGAATCACATTCTTGGTCTTCACGTGAACTAGAAAATCGTGCGTGAAATCCTCAGCATCTGAGATGGCGTGAGCGCGAGTGACTCCTCGCATTGTTTTGTCGTGACGAATGAAGCAATAGATGGGGCCGTAGTAAATTTCGCAGATAGTGTTTAACGCGAGTTCACGGGTCTGCGGATCGGGATCCAAAGTTTGTTCAATCACACTCCAGCGAGTTGTGGGAAAAGCACATGCTTTCTTCTTATCGTTCTGATCGCTGTCGTTCATGGCCATACATGAATGTGGGTTCGTAAGGCGGTTGTTGAGTCCCCGGACTTAGAAAAGTTGAAACGGTTTTTCCCTAGAACGCTTAGGAAGTAGGGAGGCTATCAAAGCATCGCCCTCTCAAGCATCGAATCCTAGTAAATAATTGGAATGAGCCATCTTCTAAAACTATGGAAATTGAAGATTTCTCTGCGGCTTGGGGTGCTTGACCTATGGAAAATCGTATTTTCTATATTCTTGTTCTTTCCCTACCTAACCATTGGGTCGGAGAACAAGAACGGCGTTTCTCCTAACGCGATCTCGCTGCCCTCTGGCCCAGGTTCGATAGAGGGCCTAGGGGAGGCTTTCCAACCCACACTGAATACGGGCACGGGAAAACACTCTGTGCCCATCAAGGCACCTCCAGGGCCTGCGGGGCGAGCACCTACGATCGCTCTGATATATGAAGGGGGCGATGGCAATAGCAGTCTTGGGATGGGGTGGCAGCTCCCGCTTCCTTATGTTCAGCGGCAGACCGACAAGGGCGTGCCTCGCTATATTGATAGTGACAACGGACGTGACGACGATCACGACCAAGTCATTGACGAACCAGATGAACGGGACCGTTTCATTGACCAATCACGCGAAGAATTGGTCCCCGTAATCAATGGTCCCGTAACGGATTATTTCTGCGAGAATGAAGGGGCCTTCATCCGCTATCGTAAACTGGGTTCAGGGTGGGAAGGACGTTCCCCCGACGGCACAAGGATGCTCTTTGGCCTGAGCGATGAGAGCCGAATCAGCGACCCCAGCGATCCGGACAAAGTATTTCGTTGGTTGTTAGAACGTCAAATCGACCGGAATGGCAACGAGACGCACTATCATTACCGCAGCTTTGCCGACGAAACCAATGTCGCTTCACGCTATCTTTCTGCCATCACCTATGGCGCCGGCCCCGCACCTTGGAACGCCTTTCATATCATCTCCTTCCGCTACGAACCCAGACAAGACTGGTTTGAGGATTGTCGGGCTGGTTTTCCCATTCGTGTTGGGAAGCGCCTGTCATCTATCCGTGTCGCGACTCAGGGAGTTGTGCTCGAAGGTCACTTGCGTGGCGATGCCAATGCCGATGGAGTCGAGGACTATCTGAATCGACGCTATCAGATTCACTATCACTCCAATGCCTCCGTCTCCTTGATCGCAGCTGTCACGGAGTTTGGCGCTGATGACAAGCTATCATTGCCACCATCTCGTTATGCTTACACGACCTGCACGGAAGCCAAGAGCATCTCCGCTGGCAACGCCATCATCCGCAGCGCCAACGAACCCCTCGGCACCTTTGCGGATCCTCGCGTTGATTTCTTAGATTTGAATGGCGACGCCTTGCCAGACCTGCTGCGAACGGTTGGAGGTGTCCACCTCGCTTACCTCAATCAGGGAGAACGCGAGACGCCAAACGGAAGCCGTGCCATCCATTGGAGCCAAGCTCTCGATGTTTCGGAACCCATCAACGGAATTAGTCCTTGGCCGCTCAGTCTTGAGAGAGATTCTATCACGCTAGCAGACGTCGATGGAGATGGTCTTTCAGATCTCTTACAGATGGAAAGAAACGCTACCTATGTTTTTACTAATAGTCCGAAAGAAGGAGTCGCCCAGTGGCAATCTCGGAAGGCGCTGCCTGCCATGGATGCCATCCCGCCATCGCCTTACGGAACGGGAGGCACCACGCGCTCCTTCGATATCAACTTCGATAAACGGGCTGACATCGTTCGCTCAGCAGCATCTGGAGGCACCTATGCCTATCACGTTTGGTTTAACCTGGATGGTCATGCCTTCAGTGATCGCGCTACCGTTAGCCCTGAGACAGGCTACAACTTCGCCGATCCATCCGTGAAAACGGGCGATCTCAATGGAGATCGCCTAACTGATATCATCCGCATCCGTCCCTCCAGTCTCCAGTGCACGGTTAGCCTTGGAAACGGGAACTTCCTACCGGAAGAGATCATTCCCATTCCTGACACGACTCTCAGTGTCGGCCAACTCGACAAAGCCGCACTACAAGACGTGAATGGTGATGGCTTGGTGGACCTTGTGATCGAGCGCCCCGTGCCTGGTGAGATCTGGATTTGGCCGAACCAAGGTAACCGCTCCTTTGGGGATAAAGTGAGCATCACAGAATTGCCACCTGTCTTCTCAACTGCCACCGCATCACGATGGGCAGACCTCAATGGCAACGGCACCTTGGATTTTGTCCTTGCCGATCCTGCAGCTTCGCGTGGAGAACGCCTGCTAGCCATCGACCTAGGCCGGCTGATGGGCTGCGTGCCTCGGCCCTACCTGTTAAACCGGGTGGAGAACGGGATCGGACGCGTTGAACATCTCACTTACACTACCAGCACCGAGTTCACGCTTGAGGATGGAACGAATGCCGAGGGAGACTATCATTATCCCTGGCCGCATCCATTGCCGTTTCCTGTGACCGTGATCAAGGAGGTTCGCACCTCAGACTCTCTCGGAGATGAGTATGCCACTCAGTTTGCCTATCATGATGGCTACTACGATCCGGAGGAGAAACAATTTCGTGGATTCGCCAGAGTAGAACAAATCGATGTGGGAGATGAATCCGCGCCTACCCTTATCACGCAATCCCGTTTCGATACCGGGTTTGCCAATGAAGCTCTCAAAGGAAAGATCCTAACGCTCTCTACTACCGACTCATCCGGCGAAATCTTCAATCGCGAAACCACCACTTGGGAGGTGGCAACACTCTATGCTGGAAGCGATGACCGGTTTGTCTGCCATGCCCAAGCGCGTTCCGTAGAAACAAAGATCCTTGAGCAAGGACGCGGCCATCCAAAGGTGACCCGCATCAATCACGACTACGACACGTATGGCAATGTCCTCAAGGAATCCGATTGGGGCATCATCCATGACGAAGGCACCTTTGTCGATGAACGGATTACCACGACAAGCTTTGCCATCAATCAAGACCTCTGGCTCTTACGATATCCCTATCAAGCGGAGCTTTCTGATGGGGAAGGGAATGTGATCAAACGTTCACAATCATTCTATGACGACGAAACCTTTGGAGCCGCCAATGGAGGAATCGTCACCAAAGGAAATGTAACCGTGGTTCGAGAATGGACCGACATCGCGGCCGATCGTTTCATTGCCTCCAAGCGCCTCCGCTATGATGCCTTTGGCAATGCCATCAAGCTCTACGATCCTCTTTGGCAAGAAGGGAAAGCCAATGGCCATTGGCGCGAGTTAGACTATGACACGATCTTCCACGCGTTTCCGTTAGTGGAGACCGTTCACATTGATGGGGCAGTGCCCTCGCTCTCGTTCCGAGCGACCTATGACTACGGCTTTGGAATGCTCACCAGTGCTACGAGTCCCAATGCCCACACCACACACTATCGCTATGATGCCTTGGGGCGTCCCCTAGCCATCGTGAAACCACTCGATACGATCGAGGCACCGACACTTGAGTTCGAGTACGTCTTAGCCAAGCCCTTCGGTGAGTCTGGCTTGATCAACTTTGTGGAGACTCAGGCGCGAGAAAATACGGGTGGCGGCCAATTCATCACTCGCGAGTTCTTCGATGGCCTTGGGCGGGCACGTCTCACCAAGCATGAGGATGAATCCCCAGAACACTTTGTCACCAAGGTCGCTACCGTTTTCAACGCGCGGCGGGAGCCGCGTCGGCTCTACAACCCTTATCAGTCCCGGCACTTCGACTATGAGGAACCAAGGGAAGGGCACTATATCGAAACCCAGTATGATGCGCTTCTCCGTCCTGTTAGAGTCATCAATCAGGACGGAACGATGTCCGGCAAGACCTACGAGCCACTCATGGTCATCAGTTCCGATGAGAATGATTTGGATCCCGCTTCCAAACATCATGACACGCCCATGGTGCATCACCACGATGGTCTCGGTCGTTTTGTTAGAGTCGATGAAATCGTCAAGCTCGATAATCAGGGAAGGGAAGGGCCGCGAACCTCCTGGTCCACACATTATGGTTACCGTGCAGATGATAAACTCCTCACCGTTCTCGACAGTCAGAACAACCTCAAAGTCTTTCGCTACGACGCCCTCGGCCGCAAGACATTCATGGACGACCCCAATCGCGGTGTCATGCGCTACCTTCACGATGCCGCCTCCAATGTCATTCAGACCACCGATCACAAAGGACAGATCATCCGCTTCACCTTTGATGGGGCCAACCGTTTGTGGACGGAAGACTATCTCGATGAGGGGCAACCCTATTCAGCCAATCATGCCTATGATCCTGAGCAACCTATCTCGGTGCAGAATCGTCCCGATGTTGCTTACTTCTATGACTTGGTGTCTACCAACCATGGGGCCACTAACCTCTTGGGCCAGCTCGCTTCCGTGTGGGACATCAGTGGAGAAGAACACTTTTCATACGATGCGCGGTCGCGCCTAGCCTGGCAGATCAAAGCGATTCCAGATCCCGTTCTGCCAAACCTCTTCGTGCCCTATCAGACGCGTTATCAGCACGATTCGCTCGATCGCGTGGTGCAGATCACTTATCCCGATGGCGATACGATTGCGCATGAGTTCAACGGCCGGGGCGAACTGGAAGCCATCACTGGAGGACCGAGTGGTCACATCATTTCTCAAATCGCTTACAAACCTTGGGGTTCACTGGAAACCTGTGCCTATGGAAATGGCGTCCTAACCAGCTACGATTACGATACCCGTCTTCGTCTGAAGACACTCAATACGGTTAGTCCTGAAGGCAAGCCTTTCATCGACTATGGCTATGTCTTTGATAGCGCCAATAACATCACCCAGATCGCCGACAAACGAGCCCTCCAACCAGAGGAGACGCCTCGACAAAACTCTCAGGTCTTTGACTATGATAGTCTCTACCGCTTGACCAGCGTTCAGTATCCTTCACTGAATCAGAAAGGCATCCGTTACCGCTATGATCGCGTGGGTAATATGCTGGAGAAAACCTCCACGATTCATCATCTGCGCAATGGTCATTCCGTCACGAACTTAGGAACCATGCGTTATGGGGGAGAGAAAGGCAGTGCTAATCGAGGAGGGCGCGGCGCAAGCACGGCGGGCCCCCACGCCCTGACTCACGTGGCCGAGGGTGACCGTTCCTATACCTACGATCGTAATGGTAACATGACTGATATTGATGGTCTCGCTTGCACGTGGGATTCCAAGGATCGCCTGGTCATGGTCGAGAATGACGAAATGCGTGCTGTCTACGTTTACGATTACACCGATCGTCGCATCCTCAAACGCGTTACGAAGAAAGCGGGAGACGAAACCACAGACGTCACGCAATATATCAATCGCTATTTTGAGATCCGTCCTGGTGAGCCACCGGTTAAATACATTTGGAACGGTGATACCAGGGTGGCACGGGTTACCGGCACCTTGAATCAAGATAATCCCACATTGATTCAGCCCGTGCACCTTTTCGAAGGATGGAACTTAGTTTCCTTTGGATGCGCTGTCGATAGCGACCAACTAGAACCATTTAATTATACAACTCAGAGTTACTATTGGGATGCAGAGGCGAATAAGTGGAAAGCGTTCGTCCATAAAATCCTCCCGGCACATGATCCCCTTTGGATCAAAGCCTCCGAATCGACCATACTCGTTGTGACCGGGCCGCGCGCTCCACCTCTTTCTGCAAGGCCATTAACGCAATCTCATAATGGCTACTATGTAAACAGTACGGGAAGGCCCTTAGCACCGCCGCTTCTAGCCGAGGCAAGGGATATGTGGTGGTGGCATCCTCAATCTAACCAGTGGCAAACGTATGTTCAAACGGGTCCACTTTCATCGGCATTTCACGAACTCCCTGCCCAATTACCTCCTCAAACCGTCTTTTACGCTAATGGGTTGGGACCAGCGGACACAGACAATACGGGGATTGATTTCGCACTCGATATCCGTTACTATCATCAAGATCACCTTGGCTCGTCAAATGTCGTAACGGATGCCGAAGGTGTGCTAATTGAGGAGGTAGGGAACTACCCATACGGTGAGCCTCGGGTAGAGTTTCAGCCGAGAGGAGAATCGGAGAGTTATCGATTCACTCAAAAGGAACGGGATGTTGAATCTAGGCTTCATTATTTCGAAGCGAGGTTTCTGGCGTCATCGCTTGGTCGCTTCACGCGACCTGATCCCATCCTAGTAGAGTTGCCTAAGCGAATCCTGAGTGTTCCTCAGGCGCTTAGTGCATACGCATATGGACACAATCGCCCACTATTTTATGTCGATCCAACCGGAAATGAGGTGGAGACTTGGTCGAATCAATTTTTCGACAAGGTTGTTTCGAGCGGTGGAAATGTTACGCTAGCGGCAATTGGAGCGACTTTTCTCGACCTCACTCCTTGGGGGGCTGCGAACAAGGTCGGTACCAATGCAGCTAACGGAAGGACGTCCTCCTTTGGGGAATCAATTGACGCTCTATCTTTTGGAGGGGCAGGCAAAGCTGCGCTCGCCTTATCGAAAGTTGGTGTGATTTCGAAAGGCCTAAGAACCGCTTCATCGGCTATAGGGAAAAAAGTCAAGTCGTTCTTTGGGAAGCTTAGAACCCCAAAAAGGACACTGTATCATTACACAGACGACGCGGGGCTTGATGGAATCACGAGAAGTCGGAAACTGAATCCGTCTCTCAAGGCAAACAATCCAAACGACGTTCGATACGGAAACGGCCAATATCTAAGTGACATTGTGCCGGGAACGAAGACTAACGCGCAACTCTCGCGGAAGTTCTTGAACATGCCCTTCCAAGGCAAGCAATTTAAGAACTACGTGGAGGTCGACGTGACCGACCTCCCTGTAAAAAAAGGGCGTGATGGGGTTTTCGTGATTCCGAACGAAACGCCTCTTGACCTCACAGGAAAAATAATAAGCTCAGGATCTAACTAATGGAGTATATCAAAGTCAGATGGGTTCATGATATGCCGGACGAACCCGAATTACTTTACAGCGAGATCGACCAAGCTCGAAACGAGGTTCGGAAGGTCGAGGTCTTCAGGGATGGAACGATGGGTTATGCGGCAAGCGGAATGCAACACAGGTCCGGCTTAGCCGAGTGCCCAATGCCAACTGTTGATGAAATTGGAGAGGATACCCAGTTCAAGCCCGAGGTCATCGCTGAAG
>CBDDAB010000006.1:0-275700 GCA_965224685.1 Verrucomicrobiales bacterium
AGATCCTTCTCGAACTCGCGCTCCATGGCAAGAGCCTATTGGGTGATTACCGGTGCTTGAAGGCCAACTAACATCTCTCTATTATTCGCCACGAGTTTCCCACATAACCGTACTATTTCGCAAAATCACTGCGGGGGTAAAGCTCCCGCATGTCTGATGACCATACTCTAACACCCCAAGAACAAAGCGCTCTGGTCCGCTACGGCGCCATCAGTTACCTGCAACAACTTCAGGAAGAAGGCCGGTCGTTAGCCGCAGCCTTACGACAAGCAGCCTTGCGTCCCTGGCCCGATGTCCAATCCGGCAAACACTACGCCATTCGCACTCTCGAAGACTGGTGGTATGCCTATCAAAACGACGGATTCCAGGCACTCACCAAACATCCCAGGCAAGACACCGGCAAACAACGTGCGCTCACCTCCGAACAACAAGAATGGATCCTCACGCAGCGGCGAAAATATCCACAGATTCCGATCAAAGTGGCCTATCGCCGGTGGCTCACTCAAGAAGAAGGTAGAGAGTTGCCTTCACTCTCCACAGTCTATCGCTTTCTCAGAGCCGCTGGACTGCATCACGGGCGTCCAGCTGAGGACATCCATAGCGGCCCCACCAAAGCCTTCGAAGCCCCCTATCCAAACGATCTTTGGATGGCCGACTTCAGCCCCGGTCCCAAACTCCGCACCACCGAAGGCGCTACTTTGGGCACCCAGCTTTGCGCCATCATTGACGATCACAGCCGACTCATTCCCTACGCCGCCTACTACACAAGCGAAAACACGCAAAACCTCCATCACGCCCTCAAAGAAGCCGTCCGCCGCCGCGGACTCCCCCACAAACTCTACGTCGACAACGGCGCCCCATTCATTAGCAAACACACCCACATCGTCTGCGCCAATCTCGATATCCGCCTATTGCATCACAAGCCTTACGCCGCCTGGAGCAAGGCGAAGATGGCATGATGCACTCTATGGTTACTGTTAAAAAAAGCCAGTGATTCAGTTAGTCAAATTTAGCTGCATCCGGCTCTTGATTTGCTTAATCTTGGCTTTCGCCGGACGGAAGTAAAGGTATTCGTTCTTGTCGCTGAAGCGTTTGCCCCGGAGAAGGCCCTGTTTCCTCCAGTAGTTCACGAGGCTGGGACGAGTGCCGACCATCTCCGCCACTTCTTCCTTGGTCAGGAGGCCTTTCTTTCGCAAGCGATCGTAACGCGAGACAAGCTGATAGGCCCTGCGTAGTTGTTGCACAATCCGTAGTGTGAATGATTTGCCAGATCCTGAACGCCACCCCCGTCCGTTGAGTTCCACCACGATCTGGCTTTCCGTGTGCGTGTCTAACAGTCGATCGATCTCGGCGACGATTTCCTTCTTGGTCTGACGTAGTTCCCAGGCTCGCTTGCCCAAGGGCACATGGAGCACCTTGGAAGCGCCTCCTGTGAAGCGCACTTGCACAAGCACTTCCTCGCCCTTTGTCAGGGTGACATCTTTGATAATCAGCCTGGCCATCCGTTTGCGATCCCGATGACTGGTGTCGGCATCATTCCACAGTTGAGGAAAGCTCTCTGCTAGCTGAAGGATCTCTTGCTCCTGTTCCTTGTCAAATCGCCCGTCGAATGCATTCTTCTGCTTCTGGTAGGTATCCTGGGCGTCTTGTAGAATACGCAACTTCTCATTCCACTCGGCTTCGAGGTTGGCGGCGACGAGGCGGTTGGCGTTGTCCACTTGTAGGTATCGCTGACGCGCCTTCTCTGCTTCGTAACGCGCGCGCTCAACCCGCTGCCGTCGCAGTTGGTCGACTTCCTCTAACCGATGCTCCAGTTTCCGCTGTACTTCTAGCACCGTTTCCAAACCCAAGGGCGTGACACTCTCCAGAATGAGCCGTGACACAGCTTCATCAATGTTCCTGCCGGCAATAGTTTGGCAAATCTTCTGACCATGCTCGATGCCCTCACGCTGACACACGTAGTCAGGCCATTCACGTCCTTGGCGCCAATGATAGCGCAATGTCATGCTCTGCCCGCACTTTCCGCAGATCACCATCCCCTGTAGCAACGCCGGGCCACAACCAGGGACGCGCCGTTTGCGATCCTCCCCATAGCCTCGGCAGTTCTCCCTCAGGCGCTTCAGATTGCTCTCAAAGTCCTCCCAGGAGATGTAACCAACATGCGCGTCCTTGTTCGTCACCTGCCATTGATCCGGTGGTAAGACCTCATAGCGCTGTTTGCCTTCAGCATCCCGCCAGCTCCGCGTCCTGCCAAAGACAAAAGCACCAGCATAGCGTGGGTTGTGCAACGTTTGCAGGGCACGGCTATGCACTAACTTCTCCCACACAATATCTCCCTTTCCCGCTTTGCCACGCCGAGGAAAACGCACCCCTTCCTGATCAAAAGCTTTCACTGTCGCCAAGGCACTACCTGTTCGCTTGAATGTAGCGAAGAAGTGCGCCACCGCCTTGCGAACTTCCTCGTCCGGATCAAGCACCACACGATCATCCAGATCGTAAACGAGGCCAACTGGCAAAGGCATTTTCAACTCTCCACGGCGTGCCTTGTTCAAGATCCCGCCTTGCAAACGCGCACGCAGCAGGTGCAATTCCGCTTCACTCATCGTCCCTTTCAAACCCAGCAAAAGCCTGTCATTAAAATGCTTCGGATCATAGAGTCCGTCTTCGTCGAGAATAAGTGTATCTGTAATGGCGCAGATCTCTAACAGGCGATGCCAATCACTGTTGTTACGCGCCAGACGAGAGACCTCCAATCCCATCACCACTCCCACTTGCCCGAGGCCGACTTCGCTCACCAGCTTCTGAAAGCCTTTGCGATCAGCAGAAGATGCTCCCGACTGCCCCAGGTCACTATCAATGACCTCAATATTCTCCTCCTGCCAGCCCAGCGCGACAGCCTGAGCACGGAGAGCATACTGCCGTTTGGTGCTTTCCTGGTGCTCGAATACCTGACGCAAAGTCGACTGCCGCACGTAGAGGTAGGCCTTGCGTTGCAGATGATGCGTAGTCACTTTCTCGTGACGGGATCCATTGGTATCTATCAAAGAGTTCTCGTTACTCATAAATATCAGTGTTAGAAATGCGATTAGCGGGTGCCTTCAAGAAGCGGTTCACCCGCATGAAGCCGCACAAAGAGCATGTCACTCAGGAGATCCACCGCCTGTGCCTGCCAGCTTGAGAAAGAAGGGGCGTTGGAAGAGCTTACATCGTGATCAGTCAATCGGTCCTCATCCCGGAGGCCGCCAGGAACAATCGACTCACCCGGAGGTGCTTGCATCCAGCCTGCCATTCCCTGATGAAGGAACAGTTCGAGCGCCGAGTCGAATGAGTCACCGTGACATCCTCCTAACACATAGTCGCGTAGGCCTTCATAGAGAGAGCGCAAGGAGGCGTTATCCAATGGCAAGGACAGGTGACTCACGTTGTTAGTCGCCCCTTTTTCAGGTGGCGTTGCTGGTTCAAAGCCTTTTCCAACGTGCGCAAGTGGAGCTCCACTTCCAGATCATTGCGCAAACACTCAAGGATATCAGATGGCGTGAGGGATGGATCCTTTGCTAACAAAGCCCTCACATGATCAAGAACCTCCTCCGTAAGCTTGTGAGCGCCCTTCGGGCCACGTTTACCAGGCAACAATCCCGGCAAGCCATCGTCACGAAAAGCCGAGCGAGCGGCGTAGAGAGTTGGCCGTGAAAGCGCGAAGTGCCTAGCCAAAGAACAAACGGAATCCTCCCCAGCCTCCCAGGCACGAAGAGCCTCGTATTTGACCTGGAGCAAATCATGAGGATCAAAGAACGGGCTCTGCTGGAAAAGAGAATGAGTGACCCGGTCAGGATGGGGATGAAGAGCGCCCGCACGGAGAAGAGCGTCTCGTTTGGATTGAGAGGAGAAAGACGATGGCATCGGAACGATAGACTGTTAATTAAATTATGCCCAACAAGAGGGACTGAATCGCTCGTTTTGTCAATTCAACTTTCCCTAAATTACTGCATATAAGGCATAAAATCATCGATAAAGCGCGTATAAATCGCTCGCTTCGGCATCATTAGGTTTACAATGGCGGCATTAATTGCTTAACAGCCTCAGCTTTGAGTTCAGCCATCAAACGCGCCAGTGCTAACAAGTCCGCCAAGCGGGCGATCGCCTTACCTTCCGCCACCTCCACAAAGGGATCTGGAGCCTCCACATCGGTCCAGCAAGCCTCTAGAGAGGCCAATTCCCCAGAATCATCAAAGAAGTAGACACGATAGACTCCCCAGTTCTGGCGCAACTTTACCAGCTCGAACTCCCGCCCGCACAACGGATGAAAGCAATGGGTAACCCGGAAGACCTCTCTTGAACAGTTGGGATCAGGTGTAGTTGACGACTTTGGATAAGGGAAAGATAGAACGCCTATTCTCAAGTATTCAGGTAGGGTTTGAAACCACCCTATCACTACCCGAAGAGCGCGTCCACAGTCTCCAAGACCTCAATGCCAAGTTCTCCACTTGGCTCCAGAAAGACTATCATAACCGTCAACACAGCACTACCGGCACCACCCCGCAAGCCCGTTTCCACGCCGGAGCCGAACACCTCCGCCAACTTGAACTCAGCCATCACGCTCTGGAAAAACTCTTCTACACCCGCATCCACCGCACCGTGCGCAAGAATGGCACCATTCGCATCGAAAATCGCCTCTACGAAGTCGACTTGAGCCTACGCGGACGTCGCATCGAAGTGCGCTACGACCCCTTTGCCGTAAGCAAAGAGCAATCGCTGGAGATCTATCATCACAACCATCACGTCGGCACAGCTCACCTGGTCAATCTACACCTCAACAGTCAGATCGACCGGCTCAACTACGAACGCCGTCACCAGGGCTAACAAAGCCACATAACGCTATCATCATCACACCATGACGACCAGACTTAGAAAAAGCAGTGGCCGCAAGCCCATCACAGACTCCACCATCACTCATTACACCCATCTTTGGGGAGCAACCGGCATCCCCTTCAACGAAGAAACCTCCCACTATCAAAAGCCCCCTCAGATCCAACAAGCCGAGCAACTGCTAACCCAAAGCGCCGCCCTCCGCAGCCTCATGTTGCTCAGCGGCCCCAACGGCGTAGGGAAAAGCCATCTCGTCAGCCACTGGAAAGACAAGCTCGATCCGCGGCTCTACTGCGCCATCGCCATCACCCAGGCCAGCCTAAGCCATGCCGGATTGTTAGCCTATTTAGCCCGCAAGTTCGGCAAAGCCGGCGGCACCCGCAGCACCACCCTGATGCATCTTGAAGAAGCCTTGGTAGAACTTGGCGAGACCAGCGCCATCATCATCCTCGACGAAGCGCAGAACTACAGCCACGGAGCGCTCGAAGAGATCCGGCTATTGTTAGGCATCGATCTAGCCCGGCGTCCCGCTTTTAGTCTCATACTCATTGGAGACGAGTATTTGTTAGGAAGTCTAAGACTACGCAGCCACCGCGCCCTCTACAGCCGCATCGCCTGTCATCATGAGCTCAAACCGTGGGAAAGCCAAGAGATCGAAGAACTCCTAGAAGCCAGTCAAAACGCCGTAGACTTGAAGGAAAACATCATCATCCCCGCCGCCCTGGACTTGATTACCAACGCCAGCAACGGGCGGCCGCGCACCGCGCTGCAACTGGCCCGTGCCGCGTGGATCGCAGCCAGCCAAGAGAAAGCCAACCACATCACCACCGATCACGTACAGCAAGTGATGCCCACCATTCCCTCCGCCAACGACCATCGAGGAGGCATGCCGGAAGGCTAACAAGATAAACATTAGGCTATGCAAACACCATCAAACCAAAGCAGCCCCGTCGAAGAGCAAGTGGCGGCCCTACACCAACACTATTGCCAACTGACCGGGCAGAAACTGATCTTAGGCTTCGACCGGCAACGAGCCTGGTATGAGTTGCTACGAGCCGGGTTCACCAGCGAAGATGTCGAACAAGTCGTCAGCTACTTGCAACGGGAGATCCGAGGCGAGCGCCGCCGCGTGGGAGCGCTCAAACCCAGTAACTTCTTACAACTCGAGCGATTCGAAGAAGACCTCAACATCAGTCGGGCGAGACTAACTAGAGCATCAAAACCATCGAAACCACGGCCGCCAAGCAAACCCACCGACGCCTTCACCCCCGAGGAAGGAGCGCGAGCCTTTCGTAATCTGAGATTACAACTTCAGCGCACCACCACGCCAAAGACTGACAATCCCACGAAGAAAACAGACAATCCCACCAAACAATCTGAAAACAATCCCACGACCTAATTCGCCGCGCCACAGGGTTGAAAGTGGCGATTGGCGAAAGTGACTGGCGAGTGGTATCGCGCGAATACCGCAAACTGCTCTATGGAATGGGATCGGAAGGTGCGGTGGATACGCAAGGGCGGCCGAAACGCCAACTGAGTGAGAAAGCATTGCAAGAGGTCAACGAACGGGGCGGGGAACTGAGCTTGCCAACTTTGTTGCGCTGCCGGGTGCGTTATTTCACGGATGGTCTGGTCTATGGGAGCGAGCGGTTTGTGGAGGGGATCTACGAACAGAAACGCGTCTTATTCGGAAGGAAACGGAAGCGCGGGGCGAAACGAATGAGAGGGGGAGATTGGGGAGAGCTCCGCGTGATGAGAGATCTTCGAAAAGAAGTGATCGGCGAGAGTTAGCGCCCACGAATCGATGGCCTCAAGCTTGCAATGCCTTTTCAATATAATAGGCATGTCCCTAAATCTATATGCCGAGCACCCAACGCCGGCAAGGTGCTAAAACTCCAAGGTGAACGCTCTCGAAGCATGGTCATTAGAACCACGTCCGTCGCTGCTACTTCCACGCCGCCGGCGATGGGCAAGTAGTAGGCCTCAGCCTTCTCCGGCAACGACCATCCTACGCGATCGCTCTCACCAATCTTGGCGGACAGCGTGGTTGGCCTGGAAGTTAGCTGCCCTATATCGAGAACGATCACTTCCGCACCGGCAGAAGTGATCGCACCAATCCAAGCGAGGCAAATGAAGAGCTTGTTAGTCGTCCACCGTGACATCATCGAGATAGAAACCCGCACCATAAGGCGCATCGCCATCCGTGAGAAACAGAAACTGCAGCCGAATTTTTGAACCGATGAGTTCACTAGGCACTCTTTCATCGAACTCAATCCAGCCTCCACTTTGCCCTGATAAAATTTGGTCGTGCACGGCGGCGGAATCGCCGGCCTCATTGAGATAACGCAATTGAATGCCCTCATTACCTTCGTCCGTGTCCACGAAATACCAGAAACTCAATCGGGCGCGGCGGATGTCGGCGAGATCAATGAGAGGGCTGATTAAACTAGCATTGACTAAATCGCCATAGTTGCGATCGAGGCCCGTTCCATAGACATTGGTCCCACTATGCGCCGCATTGAGTCCGTCCACCGCCGGGGTGCCAAGCTCCCAACCGGAATCGCCGGAGACCAATTCGGTGGTCCACCCTTCAGCTCCGCTTTCAAAATCTTCCATAAAGATCGGGGGAGGGGGAAGGAGACTCACCCGGAACTGTTCATTGGGACCCTTCTTGGCCGCGGTGAAACGGAAAAGGTCACCATCTTGTGTGAGCGTGGCTTCGTTATCATTCACCCAATCTTGTAAGGTCGTCGCCCGCTGCAGCACGTGGGTGCTATCGGGAATCGGCGTGGTGAAGGAGACGTTCACATCATCACCAAGGGCGATATCCGTGATCACCGGCTCGCCTTCAGGCGTGTCCGAGCCCAGGGCCCACGTGATGGCCGCGTCGAAGAGCTTCACGCCGTTTTCATTGTAGCTCGCCGCGCCGTCATTGCCGGTCACACCGAAGAAGACGCGTCGTGCCGGGTGTGTGAAGAGCACCTGTTCCGCATCGTCTAACATTTCCGCGCCGGCCTCGATAGCGTAAATCGTGCCCTGTTCTTCATTGCCGGGAGGCCGGCCGATGACGATCGAATCTTGTGGCGGAATGCCCCAGTGATACTGGACGTTGGTGTTCAAGAAAACTTGCTCACCTGTAGCCAGCCCGGCGTTTATGGGGTGGTCTTCATCAGTGATCATCACCGTGTCGGTACCGCTGTTAGGACCGTTGCCCCAGCTAAGAGGGGAATCCGCTAGAAAGAAATCGTCCACGTTTCCGCCTTCTACATTGACGATGGGGATGGCTAATTCCTCGAAATCGTTCGGCGCGACCATGCCGCTGTTCACGGTCGATGAATTGTAGATCAGCGCTGCGCCTTCGGCATCTTCGATCGTGACCGCACCATCACCTTTCACTTCCACATCAAATCCGAAGTTCGACGCCAAACGCGCCGCTACCCAGCCGTCGGCACTATTCAACTGGCCGCCACCGGTGATGAGAAGCGCTTTCCGGCCACTAACGGTCACAAACGACCAAGTCGAAGTGGCCTCTCCATAAGTGAGTTCCACATTCACCGTCTGCCCCGAATCGAATGGCTGGTCCGGTGTGTAGGTGAACGTGGTGGAGTCGCCATCAGTGGCCTTTTCTGCCGTCACGGTTTCGCCGTTCACTTTCATCACGGGAGTCGCATCGGCTGCGTTGGCCATGGTTACTTGGATGGCGGCATCCTTGGCCACGCCCGTCTCGTTCACTCCGGGAGAAACAGAAGTCACGTAGGGCCTAGTAGCCGTGGTCAGCGATTGCCAGGCTTTGATCGCACCGGCGTCAGGTGAGTTGATCAATGTCAGAGCGGTTTCATCGGCAGGATCAGCGCTGTAAAACTCCAGCGTGGCATCACCGTTCCACTGTGCGAGGAGAATTCTAACAGAATAGAGACCTGCGGCAGGAACGTCGACCATGGCCGTGCGCTCGGCTTTCCCGGAATTGGAATCAAATCCGGCCAGACGCTGACGAAAGAGATCGCGGGCATCGTTAGGGTGAATGGCGAGTTCCACCGCATCGTCGTGGTGCACCCCGAGTATGATCTCTCCCGCAGGCAGTTCTAGGAATGTGAGGATCTCTATGGAAAAGTTCTGGCCATTCTCGTAGATGGTGAGGGTATCATCATCAGCCCCGGGCAAACCGGGAAACTGAGTATCCTCAGGCCCACCGTCGATTCCTGAGAAATTGCCGTCATCTAACACAAATCCCGCGTTGTCCGTGCTGAAGTTGATCACACCCTCCAGGGCAAACGATCCGTCTGCCGCCACGGGCGTGTTCCCTGTCCAATCGGCATCATTGGCAATGGGATTGCTCGTATCGACGACCAAAGTCTCATAGGCCATCTCCGTGGCCGGATCAATCAGGGTGCCTAGCAGATGCGCATTGCCGCGGGCGATGGTGGCTGTTAGACCGGCATTCTTGCGCGCCTGCACGATTCGCCCCGTAAACCCGGCTTCCGCCCCTTTGGCATCGGAGGCATAAGCCCAAGATTCACCAAGAGGAGTGGCGTCTTGCGCTTGAAGAAAAGAAGTTCCGGCGAGGCCAAGAGCCCCGGCAAGCAGTGTTCGAATGGGAGTGGTCATTGCGTTGATTGCTAGAGGTTTGTTATTGGAGACACCGGCGCACGGAAGCAACGTCTGGCAAGCCAGACGTTGCCCACCACGTCGTTGGGCAACCCTAACGCCCCACGAAATCTATCTCTGCGAGCCGGTCCCATCGAGGTCTTGAGATTCCTTTGACTACGTGTATGAAACCACAATCCCGCCGGGCAGGCATTGTGCCTTTCCACATAATCCTTGTGATTATGCGTGACTAATTCTATGCGAGATGTACTGACGATGGCAGAACCTCTGATGATCGCTTGGACGCCCTTTGAGGAGCCGGGTATGACTAAAAGTGGTGGGCACTTTTCGTAGCGGAACTCGTGAGAGTTCCGGGCGTGGCACTCCGCTGCCGGGAAGGAACTGTCACCAGTTCCTCTACCTTTATTGACCACCATTTTTCGTCACACCCTGAGAAGCCGACGCACTTGACCCGACTGGCCAGTTTGAGAACATGTCCTCATGCGCAAGAGGGTTCACCTCGGAATACCAGGTGTTCTGGTGCTTCTATTCTTCAGACCTTTCGAAGCCGCCTGTCAAACGCCTCCCGAATTGAACATCAGTCTCGACAGTGCGGATGTCCTGCTAGAGTGGCCGGCAACCGGGGCGCGTGGATTTTTGAGTCGACCGAGGATCTCTCAGATCCTACCAACTGGATGGCCCAGTCCCACGAACCGGAGTTGTTGGAAGGACGCCTAACACTGCGTCTGCCGATAGATTTACCGCAGCGATTTTTCCGGCTCTGCACCCTGTCCATACTGTTCGTCGACGCCTCCAATCCACGGAGTGGCGATGGCTCGTTTGAGAATCCTTTCAAAACAATAACTTTGGCGGCTGCTCGAGCAAGGGAACGATTTGTAGCATCAGGGAACGAGCAAGTCCTCTACGTATTCTCAGGCAACTATCACGAAGCCGTGCACTTTGATGGTACAGGGTTGGACGGCTACCAAGTGAACCTGTTAGACAGCACCACACTCATTGGTATCAATGGTCAACTGATAGGAGATGAAGACGGCGCTGTCGCCCAGCTGACAGCGACGGACGGGAGCCCAGCCTTGACCGCGACAAATCTCGCAGGATTTCGGCTCACCGGATTTCAGTTAACGGGATCGAACGGCTCAGACGGCGACGCTAATCAGCCAGGCATGGCCTCGCCCGCGGTGATATCCCTCGATCGTACGACCGCCACGGTTGAGCGAGTCGTTGTGTTCGGCGGAAACAGCGGCAACGGAGGTGAAGGCATCGAAGCGGAGAACGGCGGCGAAGGCGGAGCGGGAGGCATTGGGCTTCTTGTCGACAATGGTAGCACTGCGCAGGTCATCGATTGTCGCTTCACGGGCGGCTTGGGCGGAAACGGTGGGGATGCCACTGGGACCGGGGAGGGCGGGAACGGAGGCCGTGGTGGCAATGCCATCGCTGTGGGCGGCGCAAGCACGGTCCATATCGCCAATTCGGAACTCACAGGGGCCAACGCGGCCTGGGCGGCACGGGCGACACCGGAGAGGAGGGCGGCATCGGCGGCGAAGGTGCCTTCGTCACGTCTAACGGTGGCACCTTGACTATCAATGGCACGACGATCACGGGAGGCCGGGGAGGGAATGGCGGTGCGGGTGCCAAAGGAGGTGAAGGCGGAAACGGTGTCCGAGTTGGTTTCGCCGTCACGGAGAACTTGCCCGGTACCGCCAATGTCAACACGGCCAACGTGACGGCAGGACGCGGCGGCGATGGCGGCAACAACGGGGACGGCGGTGAAGGCGGCGCTGGCTTGCGAGCGTATGAGAATGGGACTATCAATGTCACCAACTCGACCGTTTCCGGCGGCGCTGGCGGCAGTGGGAATGGCTCTGGCCGAGGAGGAATAGGTGGCCGCGCTACGGACACGACCCCTCCCGTCGCCTTCGACCCCGGCACGATCAATACGGATGTCTCAACACTCACGGACGGCGCCAATGGCAGTCGGTGAGGGTTTTATCGTCAAGGTAGTTTCGGAGATAACGGAGGACGTCAGGTAAGGCGCTTTTTATCAAGCTGGGCTATCGACAAGACTCACCAAAGCTCTTAGAAAGTCCTCAACGTATGAGGTATGTCTGATGAGCCTGAATTTAAATTCGATGTCTTCATTTCCTACTCCAGCAAAGATGCGGAGTGGGTGCGGGGAGAATTGTTGTCTCCCATTGAGGCAGCGGGGCTGAAGGCGTTTATTGACTATCGCGATTTCACGCGTGGGGCGCCGAGCATCAAGGAATGCCAGCGTGGTGTTGAGGTCTGCCGTAAGACATTGCTCATCCTCACAGAGAACTACACCAAGAGCCGTTGGACAGAGATTGAGAATGTGATGGTGCAGACACTCGATCCCGCCAACGAGACCTTGCGCCTGATTCCACTGCTCAAAGAAGAATGTGAGAAGCCTCTACGTATCGCTTCCCTCACCCACATCGATTTCACGGAGGAAGCAGACGAAGATCTGGCTTGGCGGCAACTACTCACCGCGTTAGGTGCCCCACCAAAGCCAGAAGAGCCGCATGAGCCAGAGCGGGATCAATGGTTCCTGGCACATCCCTATCCCATGCCGCCGAATTTCACCGGGCGGATTGACGAGCGCGGCAGGCTCAATCGCTGGCTTAATAAGGACGAAAAGCATCCAGTGCTTTGCCTGCGGGCGCTGGGTGGGTTTGGCAAGAGTGCGTTGGCTTGGCATTGGCTCACGCATGATGTGGAAGCTGAGGAATGGCCGCGGGTGGTGTGGTGGAGTTTCTATGAGGGAGACTCTAGCTTTGATAGATTTCTTGTTGGGACGCTAGACTCTCTCGGCATTGATGTGGAGAAACTCTCTGTCAAAGACGCCCTGCGTGCGCTGCTGCAAGCACTTCGCCAGCCGGGCACCTTGCTCGTGCTTGATGGCTTTGAGAGGGCCTTGCGAGCTTTTTCTGGTTTGGATGCGGCCTATCAAGGTGACGAAGCGAAGGCGGATCATGGTCAGGATCGCGACTGCGTTTCGCCACTGGCTGAGGCCTTTCTGCTTGGCGTGGCAACCTTGCCACAGATACGCTCCAAGGTGCTGCTGACCACGCGCTTGCGGCCGCGGATCCTCGAAGCGCGCGATGGGCAACTGCTTGTAGGTTGCGATGAAGCGGAGCTTCGGCAAATGCAGCCTGAGGATGCGGTGAACTTCTTTCACGCTCAGGGGATTCGTGGCGCGCGGGCGGAGATTGAAAGAGCTTGCACGCCCTATGGTTATCATCCGCTGAGTTTACGCTTGCTGGCCGGCGTGATCCTGGGAGATCTAAAGCAACCGGGCGACATCGCCGCAGCGGGGCGCTTGGATGTGGGTGATGATCTCGTGCAGCGGCAGCATCACGTGTTGGAGGCCGCTTACGGTAGCCTCACATCAAACCGTCAGACCTTGTTAGGCCACATTGCCTGTTTCCGCAGTCCGGTGGATTATGATACTTTGCGAGCGATCGCCGAGACGGACATTGATGCCGATCTGCAAGACCTGATCGCTCGCGGTTTGCTGCATCACGATAAGCGGGAGAACCGCTTCGACCTGCATCCCATCGTGCGTCGCTACGCTTACGACCGTTTGGGGGCGGGCGACCGCAAGGAGGCCCACACCAGTCTGCGCGATTACTTCGAGGCGGTGCCCAAGCCTGACAAAGTGACCTGTGTGGAAGACCTCGCCCCGGTGATCGAACTCTTTCATCACACTGTCCGCGCCGGGCAGTTTGACGAGGCGCGCACGCTCTTTCGCGATCGTCTCTGCCCGAATCCGCTCTACTTCCAACTCGGCGCCTACCAACTGATCATTGACCTGCTGCGTTCGCTCTTTCCCGATGGCGAAGAGCGTCTCCCACGTCTGAAAGAAGAAAGCGCTCAGTCCTGGACACAGGACATGTTAGCAAACGCCTACAGCCTCAGCGGCCAGCCGCGCCGCGCCGTGCCGTTGTATGAGGCAGCGAACGAGCGTGACGAGAAGCGGGACGACAAGAGCAACCTCGCCATCGGCTTAGGAAACGTAGCGGGCGACCAAACGAAGATCGGTGCGCTGCGAGACTCCGAGGCCAACCTGCGCCGCAGCATTGAGGTGTGCCGGGAGATCGAGGACCAGTCTTCGGAAGCGATTGGGCATCAGGAATTGGGACGGCTGCTGGCCTACCGCGGCGCGTATGCCGAGTCGGAAACGGAACTGGCGACCGCGCTGAAGATGTTTGAGGAGCAGAACCACGTGCAGCTCAGTACCGTGACATGGGCCTACCGCGCGCTGCGCGAGCTTCTCCAGCAACGCCAGGCGTCTTCACCCGCAAGCACCGATTCCCAAGCGGCCCTTGTCCCCGCCTGCCGGGCTCTGAAGCTGGCGGATGAGGATGCCCGCACCGATTCCCCAGTCGAACGCGACTACGTCGATGCCCACTGGCTGCTGGGCGCCGCTCACCGTGTCGCCAAGGAGCACGCCGAGGCCGAGCGCCACCTGCACGAAGCGCTGGAACGCTGCCGCCGCATCAACAGCGTTGACGCTGAAGCCGACATCCTCATCGATCTGGCCCGGCTGCGAGCCGCCACCGGCGCTCCCGAGGAAGCCCAACGGCTCGCCGAAGCGGCACGGCTGATTGCCGAGCGCAGCGACTATGTCCTGCAAGGTGCGGACGCCCATTTGGAACTCGCCAAGCTCGCGCTCGCCCGCGGAGAGAAGACCACTGCCCGCGACCACGCCAAGCAAGCGCGCGAACTCGCCACCTGCGACGGTCCGCCCGATTACACTTACAAAGCCGCCTACGAAGAAGCCGACGCACTGCTAACCATGCCTTGAGAAAGCGTTAGAAAGTCCATCTCTGGCTAATCTACCCTCCATCCCTCAACAACCGCCGCAGATCTGAAACGCTGGGGATTCCTTGGGTAACGAGTAGTGCCTTGCCCGCATTGTCGGTGACGACGGACGATGGCAGAGGTGGGTTTTCTGTTCCTGTCTGTGCGGTGAGGAAAGCGTTGACTGCGGCACGCTCCGACTTCGGTAAGTCGATCAGCAGGCGATAGGCTGGTTTCCATTTCGCGAGATACTTCTCAAGCTGTGCTTGGTTGTCTTCGGGGTCGATTGGGATGGCCACCATTTCGATGCCATCCACAGCTAACAGTTCGGTCATCGCATTGACTTCGGGCAAGTGACGTAGGCAGGCTTCGCACCAGGTGGCCGTTGTGATATAGAGGCGGAGTTTCGAGCCTGGCTTGGCGCCACTGTCAGTGGCGGCGACAGCAAATATTGGTCGTTCCGCTAGTGGACGATCAGGCACCGGGAGCGGCTTGAGGTAGGTGCTCACTTCGAATGGCTTGGTGTTACTTTCGCGCATCGTGACCAGGGCTCCAGCTGGGACATCATGCAATGTGTAGACCTGCCCAGATGGCCAGCGTACTCCTAACCGTGATACGTTTTCAGCGCTGCCAATGCCAATCAGCATAGTGTTGCTATTCTGAGAGGCAAAGCCTTCGCCGCAACGATGCTCGCGTTTTAATGTTAGTCCATTGGTGAACTCGGCAATCACCATCGCGCCGTAACCGTCACGGTTGGTCTGTGCCTTTGCCGGCGAAGCCGATTTGTTACTACCTTCGAATCTGACGGCAACGACGTTACCCTGATCCTTCATCGCATTGCGATAGAGATTGAATAACGGCACATTGGCATTCACCAGCGCAATGTCCTGCCGGCCGTCCCGATTGTAATCTAAGAGCGCGAAACCACGCCCGTCGGCAATGTTGTCCAACCCAGAGATTCCTGACATGTCACCAAAGGACTTGCCCGCATGATTCATGAACAGTCTGTTGCGTTCATGGCCGCTCATCGAATGCGCAATGAAGCGACCATCGCGCATTTCGCCTCCGGCCAGACGACTATCGATCTCCGGGGTGAGCTCGGCCTCGTCCTCGCTTCGTTTCCATTCGGGGGAGAAGCGGAAACTCTTGCGGGATACGCTTTTGTCAGTACGCACGAACGTGCGCCAGAGGTTACTTCACAAGTCGACTTCAGTCGCCACCTCCTTCGGCGCGGTGAAGTAGCCGTTGATCGAATAGATATCCAGCCAGCCGTCATTGTTGAAATCGGCAAACTGCCCGCCCCAGCCCCAGCCTGCTTTGGCGACAAGCATGGCCGGCGGTTTCAAACCAGACACCAGGTCAAACTTGCCGCCGTCCTTTTGACGATAAAGATAGTTGCCGGTGGCGGACTCGGCATAGTCCGCGTTGAGGCCTTCGACTTGTGCTGTGATTCGCTGCCCGGCCTTGCTGAACATGTTCGTCACATACAGATCCTGTTTGCCGTCGTTATCGTAGTCGCCCCAGGTCGCCCCCATGGCAAAGCCAAACGCCGACGTCCCCGCTTCCGCTGTCACGTCGGTAAAACCATTCTTGCCCTCATTTCGGAACAAGTGATCGGGGGCCCAGTCATTGGCGACGTAGAGATCGGGATCGCCATCTTCGTCGTAGTCCGACCAGGTGGCCTGCATGGAATTGCGCCAGACGCCAATCTGCATGTTCTCTCGCGCGGACTTGAAATTGCCGCCGCCGATGTTGACTAACAAGACATTGGGCGGCCCTAACTGATCGAGCAGGTTCGGAAACGGATTGTTCTTGTCCTTCGCGCGAGACTCCGCATGGCGCTTGTAGTATTCTTTCGCAAAGACTGGCGGAAGAAACTCGTCCGGCCAGTTTTCTGATCCTGACTCCACACCACCTGCCGGACTCGAACCACCGAGCACGGCAGGCCGGTAGGTACAAATGTAAACGTCGAGCAAGCCATCGTTGTTGTAGTCGGCCGCCGACATGGAAAGCGCTAGCCGCGGCAAGGCCACGCCTTTCTTTTCTGTAAACCGGCCACCTTTGTTAATAAAATACTTACAAGGCAACAAACTCCGCCCAAGCAACAGGTCCGGGTCGCCATCGTTGTCGAAATCGGCAAAGAGGGCGCAGGTAGAATGATTCTTCACACTACCAAGCCCTCGAAGCTTCGCCGTTTCCAGAAAGGTGCCATCGCCTTGATTCTCAAGCAGCTTATTGTAGCCCCTCCTGACAGTCACATAAATGTCATCGTCACCGTCACTGTCGATATCGGCTATCGCGATGCCTGGTTTTTGATTGGCAGAGATGGTCGCGAAATAGCGGTGCGGGATGCCCTTCCTTCCCTCGGCATAAAAGGTAATGGTTTCCTCGTGGTGCTGCGAGCGTCGCAGTGAGACTACATCTGCGGGACGAGGCAAGGCTTCTTCCAGTGATTCTTGAAACCAAAGTTGGTCGCTAGCAACACTAGCAAATTCCTTAGTGTGCCATTTCGTGACGCGCCAATCGTCTTCACTAGCGTTTGTTGAAACGTTTCTCCAAGCGACGTTTAACTTTGCCGTTAGTCCCAGCCAATGATTCGCTTTCATCCGCGCCACGGCCGAGAAGTCGACGCTAGCAATAAACGCGTTCGGATTGCCGTCTTGCACATTCCCTTTCACAATCGCGAACTTCGCATGTTCGAAGTAGCCCACTTCGTCCAGCAGGCTTGACCAAAGTTGACCCGATTCTGCGGACATCGACTTCGTCTGGGAGGAAGGCTGCCAGCCCGTCTCGCTACCGCCCTCGAGATCGACCACATCGACAACAGGCGCAAACAGCGGCTGGCGCGGAGCATCTGGTAATTGGAGATTGAGCAGCGCTTTGGTCAAGGATGCCAGGCCCGGTGTCAGAGCGAGAATGCGTTCCTCAGCCGTGACAATCGTCCGAATGGCGGAAGCGTCTCCGCCAGCGGGAAGAGCCTTGCGGCTAGTTTCGTTTTCCGATCCAGACTTGCGGCAAGCTGGAAAAATGAGCGCGATCACGAGACCGATCGCCAGGAATTGTTCGGCGTGAATATTCCAGTCACTCATGGGGTTTCGACCGGGCTGTGATGTCTTTGCTTGAGTTGCCATTCGTCAAACTTTACAATTTCACCCAAATGCCTAGGTGAACAGGTTTTTCCCAACCCCCTTACGATGACTACCAAATTTCCTAATTTCGCATCCATGAGGGCGGCGACGCTCTCAATCATCACGCTTCTTTACGCCACATCGCAGGCGGATCTCATATGGACCGTAGGTTTGCCAGGGGACGGCTGGCCACAAGATCTTGGGACTGCCGGCGGTGAAGAGACGGTCTTTGTCCAAGAAGCAGGAACAAACGATCTTCCTGGAGACCCTGCCAATCCAGTGGTGAATCAGCAGTCGGACGATGACTACTACTTTGCCGGTGTCTACACCACGGTTCTTGATGGTAGCGATTACGAGCCCGTTGGAACCGTTGAGGCAAACGAGGAGGGTGCCGAGCGCGCTTTCGCTGGAACCGACAACACCCTTCGTTACCACTTTAACTTCCCAGGCATCATTGGAGCCACCACGCCACTGACAGTTTCCTGGGATGCAAACAATCTTCACGGGGACGGTGGAGATGATCCGCGCTACGGCGTTGAGGTCTACGTCAATGGAACCCGGATTGCTGAAGAGACGATCATCCGTGCTGAACAACTTGGCGAAATCAACACCACGTCTACCTTCACACTTACGGACGTGAACGGCATGGTTGGCGAGGGTTTCGACAACTACGTCGAGCTACGCGGTATCAACTACAACGCTGAAGGTGGTGGTAACTGGATGGGAATCGATCACGTTTCGTTAGATGCTGAACTCAATGCAGATGGTATTGTCGTCACCACCGACGTTGACCTTGAACTGACGGGTGCGGTGCAAATGTTCGAACTCATTATCAGCAACGCCTCGCAGGACAATTCGGTTACCATCAGCCAGATCAACATCGAAGGCGACGCGGCCTCCAAGTTTACGATCGATACTGCGCTGCCTCTCACCATCAATGCTGCGGAGCAACAAACGGTAGAATACACCTTTGATCCGATGGGGGACCTCGGAACGATTTCTGCGAGTTTCGTCATTGTTACCGAAGAGGCGGCCGTCCAAGACGTGACCGTTGGCTTGGCGGGGACCATACACGATCCAATGATTGGGTCAGTCACGGCGATTGACTTTGGCGAAACGGAGACGGTCGTGGCGCTTCCGTTAGCGATTTCCAATGCCGGACTCTCGCAAGATCTTGTGATCGAGTCGATCACCTTCACCGGGAACGGTGCGGCAGCGTTCTCTGCCACGAATCCAGGTACGATCGCCGCCGGAGGCACCGGAGAATCAACCGTAACCTTCACACCGCCGGCGGATCCCGGCAACTATGCGGCCGATTTGGTGATCACTAGCAACGATCCCGTCTCGCCTACGACCCAGGTCGCCGTGACCGCAATCGTGCCATCGGACGAAACGCTGATTTGGACAGTGGGGCTTCCCGGTGACGGGTGGCCACAGAATCTTGGCACGGGTGGAGGTCCGGAGACGATCTTTGTTCAGGAAACGGGGACAAACGATCTTCCAGGCGAACCCGACAATGGGACGCAGGCTCAACAGTCGGACGACGACTATTACTTTGCCGGTGTCTACACCACGGTCCTTGATGGCGGCGATTATGAGCCTCTTGGTCCCGTGGACAAAAATGAAGAGGGCGCTGAGCGCGCGTTCGCCGGGTCAGACAACACCCTGCGCTATCACTTCAACCTCCCCAGTGACATCGGATTGGGTACGCCTCTCGCGGTATGGTGGGATGCGTTCAATCTTCACGGTAACGGTGGAGATGATCCGCGCTATGGCGTTGAAGTTTATTACAATGGAATCCTGGTGGCTGATGAGACGATCATTCGTAGTGAACAGCTGGGCGTCATCAACAGCACGCCGACCTTTACCCTCGATGATGTGAATGGCAGGACCGGCGAGGGCTTCGACAATTATGTCGAACTCCGCGGCATCAACTACAATGGTGACGGGGGCGGCAACTGGATGGGTCTTGATCATGTTTCCTTGGTCGCGCTCCCAGCGGAACTCTTCGAGATCACCGAGATCACACGTGTGGACAGCGATGTCTCCCTCACATGGCTGTCAAAAGCCGGCCGCTTCTACGCGGTGGATACGTCGCCAGACCTGGTCACCTGGGAGGCGGTCGTCATCAATTACCCTGAGGGCGGTGCCACGGCGGACACCACTTCCTATACGGACACAGGTGTTCCCGTGGATGTGACCGATCGTTACTACCGCGTGCGCCAGGTCCCTGCCCCGGCGCTCTACGAGACGGATTTCGAAGATGGTGCGGATGGTTGGACGGCCTCTGTTGATGGGGGAGACACCGAATGGGAACTCGGCACGCCAAACGCAGAGGGGGTCACCATGGCTAACAGCGGTACGCAGGCATGGGGAACCAACCTCGATGGTGATTACACGCCTGATTCCTCCGCGCGGCTACGCTCGCCTGTCATTGATGTCACGGGCGCATCACCACGGTTGACTTTGGAGTTTCAGTATTTCAATGCCACGACAAACGTCGAAGGCACGTTGATTAACTTCCTCGATGAGAACGGTGATGTCATCACATCCGTAGACGAACCTATCACCGGCCAAACCGATGGTTGGCAGCCGTTTAGTGTGGCAATTCCTGATGAAGCGCTTGAACGGCAGATCATCATCGAATTTCAATTCCTATCCGATGGAGACGACGAAGTCGGCGCAGGGATGTACATCGACGACGTCAAGATTGATTAATCTGATTTAGTTGCCAGTCAGTAATAGTCTATCTGATCTTGGGGGAAATGATAGATGCTTCGCGCTGTTTACACGCCCCAGCCTTCGCGATAGGGGCGTTTCCAAAGTTTGCCGCCACTCAGTACGTCTGCCCAGGACTGGGCGGGCTTTCGGGTGAGGGTGCGGCCTTCGCGGTAGGCGATGTTGCCTAAGTGACAGAGCATCGCACTCCTCTGCGCATCGGCGATGGGGGCGTTGAGCGGATTGCCCTCGCGGATGGCGGCGGCGAAATTTTGAAAATGATAGAGATCGCTGAAGTCTGGCTTGACCTTGGCAGTTTCTTCTCCTTCTTCGTCATAGATGGTGTAGCCGCTGCTGCCGAAGGCCATACTGCCGCCTTCACCGTAAATCGTGACGAAGGCGTGTTTCTCCTGTTTCCGCCGATGACAACTGCTGCCGTGCCAGCTGGCCCCGCAGTGACCGAAGTCGTAGACGGCATCGCCGGAGTCGGGCGTTTCCTGATCATCGTTGTGATGATAGCGTCCACCGGTGTAGCTGACCGTTAGTGGATCATCGACGCCGAGTCCCCAGCGGGCGATGTCCAACGCATGCACGCCGTTGTTGCCGAGTTCGCCGTTTCCCCAATGCCAATGCCAGTGCCAGTTGTAATGAACGAGGTTGTCTTTGAAAGGACGGGCTGGAACGGGACCTTGCCAGAGATCGTAGTCTAACCAATCTGGAACAGGTGCTGGTTTCCCTTTGCCGATGCTCCCGCGTGCGTTGTCATACCAACAACGCGCATAGGTGAGTTTGCCGATCACGCCTTCACGAAGCTTGGCCATCCCCTCAAGGTAAGAGGGCAAGCTCCGGCGTTGGTTGCCCATTTGTACGAGGCGTTTGGTTTCCGCGGCGACATTCACCATCCGCAGCGCTTCGTTAGGATGATGGCTGCCCGGCTTCTCCACGTAGACGTGTTTGCCGGCTTGACAGGCGAGAATGGTGGCGGGCGCGTGCCAGAAATTCGGTGCGGCGGTGGAGAGAATATCGATGTTAGGATCCTCTAGGATCTTTCGGAAATCCGTCACCGCTTTGGGTTTGGTGTCTTGCTCTTTGGCCACGTGTTCGGCTGCCGAATCCAATCGCCGCTGATCGACATCGCACACATAGGCGACTTCCACGCCGGGTATTTTGAGAAAACTTTTGATGTGAGCCATGCCGCGGCTGAGCCCCATCACGCCCACGCGTAGTTTCTTGCTAGGCGCTTCTTGGGCGTAGGTGGTCGATGCTAGAGTGGTCAGCGTGGCTGATTTGAGAAACGTGCGGCGGGGCCAGGACATATTGGTGAAGAAGTTAGGTGTTAATGGAAGAAGAGGTAGGCGACGAAGATAGCGGCGATGATACCAACCGCATCGGCGATGAGTCCACAGGTTACGGTGTAGCGTGTGCGTTTGACGCCCACGGCTCCGAAGTAGACGGCAAGGGTGTAAAACGTGGTTTCCGTTGAGCCTTGAAAGACGCAGGCCAAGCGGCCGACGAAGGAATCGACGCCAAAGTTCTGCATCGCTTCCACGGCCATCCCTCTCGCGCCGCTTCCACTCAGTGGTTTCATGGCCGCTGTGGGCAGGCCATCTACGAAATCGGTATTCAAACCACACTGGGCGACGACCCAGGCGATCCCGTCGATCACGCCCTTCATGGCGCCGGACGCGCGAAAGACGCCGATGGCTACTAACATGCCGACGAGAAAAGGAATGATCTTCACCGCCACACCGAAACCTTCTTTCGCGCCCTCGATAAAGGTTTCGTAGATGTTGACTCTGGAGAACAACGCCGCAGTGATAAAAGTGACAATCAAGGTGAAGATGACGAGTGCGGCGATGAGGGTCGACTGAGCTTCCATTGGTCCAGGGGCTAAACCACGGAAATAGGCGATCATTCCCACGATGATCGCCGTCATGCCGCCGATGTAGGCGAGTACCACTGGACGAAACAAGTTGATCTTCTGGGCCACGGACACGGCAATCAACCCTGCCAAAGTGGCAAAGTAAGTCGCGATGAGAATGGGTACAAAGATATCCGTCGGATTGGCTGCGCCATTGGCCACGCGTAGAGTGATGACGCTGATGGGGATGATGGTTAGTCCAGAGGTATTCAAAACCAGAAACATGATCTGGGCATTGGATGCCGTATCCTTGTTGGGATTGAGTTCATGCAAATGATTCATCGCCTTGAGCCCGAGCGGCGTTGCGGCGTTGTCAAGGCCTAACATGTTGGCGGCAAAGTTCATCATCATGGAGCCGTAGGCCGGATGGCCCTTGGGTACTTCGGGAAACAGCCGCGTGAAGAATGGCGAGACGAGCCTGGACATCACTCGGATCACGCCCCCGGCTTCGCCAATCTTCATGATGCCTAACCAAAGCGTCATGAGGCCGATGTAACCTAAAGCGATGGTGGCGCCGGTCTCAGCACCGTCGAACAGCTTCTGAACAACGGCGGGGAACACGGCCAGGTCCCCCCAGAATAGGAGCTTTGCTAGTGCGGTGACGAAGGCAATGAGGAAGAAACCGACCCAAATGTAATTCAGCGCCATGGTCAGGATGCTTGGCTTGAGAATCCTTAGGCGGCGAGAAGAAACGCCGTGGAGCCAATCCTATCCACACATCGGATGAGAGTTTCTGTAGTCGCTCTTCTTTCTACAGAAACCGTATTGAACGCCTTGTTTTACCGCACCATGTATTTGAGATCCGATACCGATGTTGGATAGGCCCACATGAACTCGGCGAGATGGTCCGCAGAGATTCCGTGCTTCATCGCAAGTGCGAAGACGTTGATGACCTCCGATGCGTTGTGACGAGCCAGATGCGCCCCAATGAGTTGATTGGACTTGTTATCGATTAAGATCTTGTAACCACCGTGTTGTTCACCAATGCGCTTGGAAGATGCCCAACCTTGTGTGCTCCCTTGGTTTATCCGGAAGTCGAGCCCCTTTTCGTTGGCCTGAGCCTCCGTGAGACCGACCGAGCCCAAGTTTGGTATCGTGAACACCGCACTGGGAACAACGGAGTAATCGATTTTTCTGACATTTTCCTCGATGATGTTCTGCCCCGCGACTTTGCCTTCTTCATCGGCGACGGGTGCCAACATGGCCCCGGAAGCAGCGCAGTCGCCAATGGCGTAGACGTTAGGATTGGTCGTGCTCTGCATGTACTCGTTGACGGTGATTCCACGTGAAGAGTACGCGACGCCACAAGCTTCGTTTGCCACAGCGGTTACGTTAGGGACTCGGCCGGTGGCTTCGACAATCAAGTCGGATTCGTACGCTTCACCGGACGAGCCTTGAAGACGAAGGCCGGAGTCCGTCCTCTCGACAGCGGTTGGTGATTCTTCGAGGACGATCCGGATTCCTTCTGCCGCATTGGCTTCAAGGATGATTTTCACCATATCGGGCTCAAACGTCTTTAGCGGCTGTTTGGACCGGTGCAGAATGGTAACCTCGGCGCCTGCATAGGCAGCGACATTGGCGAACTCAAAGGAAATATAGCCGCCCCCGACAAAGAGGATCCGATTAGGAAGATCAGGAAGCTCAAGGAAGTCTTCGCTGGTTTTGAGATGCTCATCTCCAGGCATGGTCGTCCGCCGGGGAGTGGCACCAGTGGCCAGGACAATGTGCTTCGCTTTGAGGACTTGATCACCCACCGTGACTTCATCCTCACCGGTCATCACCCCGCGCTCGGTGAAGGTGGTGACCCCCTGTTGCTGCCAATCTTCGAGTTCCTCTTCAGAACGTCCAGAGAGGAATGCGTTCTTGGAGGCTTGCAACGCTTGCCAATCGGTCTTGGTATCGCCGGTGACGCCCAACTCTGACAGATGTCGAGTCATGGCGATCGCTTCCGCATTGGCTACCAAATACTTCTTAGGTTGGCAGCCGCGCAGAGCGCAAGTACCACCATAAGGGCGTTCATCAATGATCGCCACCTCCTGACCAGCCTCAAGCAAGCGTGAAAGGCAGAAATAGGCCGAGGAGCCGGAACCGATAACAATGGTGTCAAAGTGCAACATAACGACAGGAAGTTCACCATATGAAGGGCGTTCGCGCCTCAAAAAAATAAAATCGGATTCAGACGTAAGACACCCATCAACTGAAGTGTCTTCTAAGCAATCCGGAGATCTCCGGAGATTCTACCACTACTAACTTTTAACCGATTCAATCAAATGAAAACGATCACAATCCTAGCTTCAGTTCTTGGTATCGCTGCTGTTCTCACGTTTGCGGCAACGTCAAGAAACACCCTTGCCACTGATAGTCTTGTCAATGTCGCCGGTGATAGCGGCGTGGCCTTGAGCGGCTACGATCCGGTTGCGTTCTTCACTGAGGGGGCACCGGTCAACGGTGATCCTGGCATTTCGGCGAAGCACCAAGGAGCCACCTATTTTTTCTCCACCAAAGCCCATCAAAAAGCGTTCAAGGAGGATCCTAACCAATATGCGCCTCAATACGGAGGTTATTGCGCCTTTGGCGTCTCCGTGAATGCCTTATTTCCAGTGGATATCAGCACTTGGCAGGTGCGGGAGGGCAAACTTTATCTCAACCTCAATCCGGCGATCCTGAAGGAATTCAATAAGAACATTCCCAACCATGTTGCCAAAGCCGACAAGAATTGGACGGCGCTTCTCGAGAAGCAAGGTGGCTAACGAATCGCCTATGGCTCCAATCCTCCTTCCGAATTGATTCAGAGGGAGGAATCTTCTAGTTGATTCGAGAGATCTCTGTCTTAATGGCATCATGGATTCGTGGCCGAGACGACTAGCAGCGGATTCCAGTGCACGAGAAAGTGCCCTTATTGATTTGCGATCCATTTTATTGCGAGGGCTTCGCGCCGGTTTGTCTGGCCGGGCTGGATCCGATGAGGCGTTTCTCCAAGACGTGGTGCAGATTGCTTTGGTGAAGATTGTCGATCGGCTCGATACGTTTGAAGGACGGAGTAAGTTCGAGTCCTGGGCGTTCGCGATTGCTTTCAGGTCGGCATACAATGAGCTGAGGCGGAAAGAGTGGAAAAACGTTTCGCTTGAAGAGCTTCAAACTCAGGAGCGACTTGCGACACATCGAGAAGATGGTTCTCCAGGGCCGGACGAAGAAGCTGAACGCCGATCGGTAGCAGATGTGTTGCAGAAAGCGATTAAGAACGATCTAACGGAACGGCAACGTGAGGTGCTTCTGTGCGAACTTAGAGGCATGCCGCAGGAAGAAATTGCGCGTCAATTGGGAACCAACCGGAATAACATTTATAAGATTTTTCATGACGCCCGGAGAGCTCTGAGACGCTCGCTGGAAAGCCGGGGATTTGACCGGGAGTTCTTCTTCGGCGTTTCAGAGAAATCGACCTTGTAGACTTTTTGAGATGGATCTAACGCCGAAACAGACAGAAAAGCTTCTGAATACGCTCCAGCAGACGCGTGAAGACGAGATCAATTGTAATGAATGTCTCGATCGTGTGGCAGAATTTGCGGAAGGACAATTAAAGGGAGCGACCCTTTCAAAAGCGCTACAGGCGGTTGAACACCATCTTGCTATTTGTGTGGAGTGCCGTGAGGAGTATGAGTCTTTGCTAGCGGCCCTGAAGGCGATGGGCGATGAGTCGCCATGACGAGAGAAACCGTGGTTCAGCTCAGGGCGCGTATCGCTGCCTGCACCCTTTGCGCCAAGGAGATGCCTCACGCCCCGCGGCCGGTCACGTCATGGCATTCCAATTCTCGAGTCTTGGTCATTGGCCAGGCGCCTGGCCGCAAAGTTCATGAATCGGGAATTCCCTGGCAAGATGCTAGTGGGCGATTGCTGCGGCAATGGCTCGATGTCTCGGGCAAAGAATTTTACGACCCGAATCTCTTTGCCTTGATGCCGATGGGATTCTGTTATCCCGGCAAGGGGAAGTCCGGCGACATGGCGCCGCGACCAGAGTGTGCTCCCCAATGGCATGAAGTGATTCGAGAGCGATTGCAAAGAGTTGAACTCACCCTGCTGATCGGTCGTTATGCGCAAAGATATTACCTCGGCGATCGGGGCAAGGCGTCGCTTACAGAGAATGTCCAAGAGTATCGGAAGTTTCTCCCTCAATTCCTTCCATTGCCGCACCCGTCGCCGCGAAATCGGCATTGGTTCCGCTCAAATCCATGGTTTGAAGAAGCACTGATTCCGGATTTGCAGAAGCGCGTTAGGAAGGCGCTAGGATCCATGGCGTAGCCTCACAGGCGCTGGATCGTCGAGCATCATTTTTTTCAGGAGGGCGTAAGAGATCGATCTCCATTTGTGTCTAACAGGCAAAGCAGGACGAACCTGCTCCTTGAACCATCTCATTTATTAAATCATGAACCCAAGATTCATTACCAAGAAGATTCATTCCTTTCTCGACTATCCCGTGGCTGTGAGCCTGATGGCGCTACCATTCTTGCTCGGCCTTGGTGAATCGAATCCGGTTGGGCTTTGGTTATCCGTTGCCACCGGTGTCGCGGCGCTTGTATTGACTTTATTCACAGATCATCAGTTAGGAGTCATTCGCGTCCTGCCTTATCGCTTTCACTTGGCGGTTGATGCTCTCGTGGGGGTTAGCTTCCTGGTTGCTCCGCTGTTATTAAACCTCTCTGGCATTGATGCCCTGTACTATTGGATCAACGGGGCAGCGGTGATGGTCGTCGTGGGTTTACATCATCCTGAGGAGGCACCCGATCAGAAGGCGGAGTGGCCAGTTGCGGCTTGATCTGATCTATCGAGGAGAAGTCTCATGGCTTCTCCTCCGCGCTCCAATCCAACGCTTGCGAATCATGAATGGCGAGAAATGTGTCAATGTGAGGATTGGGGCGTGCGAATCACCAAGTTCCGAATCTCGGTCATGTCTTCCATGGCAAACCGAATGCCTTCGCGGCCCAAGCCGCTGTCTTTGACGCCGCCGTAGGGCATATGATCGACGCGCCAGCTCGGCACATCACCGATGACAATACCACCCACTTCAAGCACGTCCCAGGCTTTCTGCATCTTGTAGAGATCACGGGTGAAGATGCCTGCTTGAAGACCAAATTCTGATTGATTGACCTGTTCTAACGCGGCCTCGAAGGAATCAAACGGACTGAGCACCGCGACGGGCCCGAAAGCTTCTTGAGTGCAGAGCTTCTGATCGGTGGCGACGTTTTCTAACAAACTTGCTTCTAACATCGCGCCCTCGCGTTTCCCCCCGCAAAGCAAGGTGGCACCGGCTTCCACGGCTTCCTCTATCCAGGACTCCAAACGCTCCGCTTCCTTCACCGCAATCATCGGGCCAATGAACGTCTGTTCGTCCTTGGGATCGCCAGATCGCAGGGCTTTCGTTCGGCTAACCAGTTTTTCCTTCAGCGAATCATAGAGAGAGTGGTGAATGAGAATGCGCTGCACACCAATGCAGCTCTGGCCGGATTGATAGAACGCTCCGAAGAGGATACGATCCACTGCGTCGTCAAGATCGGCATCCTCGTCTACAACCACTGCGGCATTGCCACCCAGCTCGAGCACCACCTTTTTCTTGCCTGCTTGAGATTTGAGCCGCCAACCGACACCGGGTGATCCCGTGAAGCTGAGAAGCTTGAGCCGATCATCCGTCGTGAACAGATCGGCCCCATCGCGGCTGCAGGGCAGGATGGAAAAGGCGCCCTGGGGCAAGGTATCAATCTCTGCTAGGGTCTCGCCGATGATCAGCGCGCCAATGGGTGTGCGGCTGGCGGGTTTCAATACGAACGGACAACCCACAGCGAGCGCCGGCGCTACCTTGTGGGCGGCGAGGTTCAGAGGAAAGTTAAAGGGAGAAATGAACGAACAGGGGCCGATGGGCACGCGTTTCCACATGCCCCGATAGCCCCGCGCCCGTGCAGAAATCTCTAACTCTTGCACCTCCCCGTTCATCCTAACGGATTCCTCGGCTGCAATGCGAAAGGTATCAATGAGACGCGTGACTTCACCGCGGCTATCGTTGATCGGCTTACCAGCTTCCACGCAAAGCGCCTGAGCCAGTTCTTCCGCCCTTTCGGTGAAACGCTTCACACAGTAGTTGAGCACGGCTTGTCGCTCGTAGGCTGGCATCCGCGCCATGGGCTCGGCGGCCTCGACCGTTGCGGCGATACCTTGATCGATTGCTTGCGCATCCGCTAGGGCCACGTGAGTGGCCACCTCGCCGGAATATTTGTCGGTGACCGTCAAGTCCTGGTTGGGAGTGCGGGCTTCGTTGGCCAAATAGTAGGGATAGCTTTCGGCAATCATATGTTGTTAGAGTTGCTGGCTAAGTTTCGGAAGGTCGATGTTCAGAATCTGATCATTTTCTGAATAATCCATGGGGACATCAATCAGGTGAACGCCGCCTTGTTCCTGACATTGATTCAAAAGCGGCGCCAGATCATTCGTCGCTTCGAGCCGGTGTCCTGTGGCGCCGTAACTATCAGCGTATTTGACGAAACAGGGATTGCCGAAATCGAGCCCGAAGTTTTCGAAGTTCATGTTAGCTTGTTTCCACTTGATCATGCCGTAGGCACTATCATTGAGAATAAGCACAACGAGATCGAGTTTCATACGAACCGCTGTTTCCAATTCTTGCGAGTTCATCATGAAGCCGCCGTCTCCGCAAATGGCGATCACTTGCCGTTCCGGATGGACTAGCTTGGCCGCCATGGCTGAAGGCAACCCCGCCCCCATGGTGGCCAAAGCGTTGTCTAACAAGACTGTATTGGGGCAATGGGCTTTGTAGTTTCTGGCGAACCAAATTTTGTAAACACCATTGTCGAGAGCGATGATGCCGTCGTCAGGCATGACCTGCCTAACATCGGCGACGAGCCGCTGTGGGTAGACGGGAAACCGTGGGTCATCGTGGCCCTCCGCGATGTGTGCTTCGAGGGCTTGGCGCGTTTTCATGAACCAATCGAAGTCCCAATGAGCTTGAGGCTCCAACCCTTCGTGCATCTGCCAAATGCTGTTGGCAATGTCGCCTACCATTTCCACATGAGGAAAGTAGACGGGATCCACTGCCGCCGAATTGAAGTTCACGTGGATGACTTTGCGGACGCCTTTATCCATGAAAAAAGGCGGTTTTTCGACCACGTCATGTCCCACATTGACGATGACATCGGCGCGCTCGATGGCGCGATGAAGGAAGTCATTTGCAGATAAAGTGGCGTTGCCAAGAAAGAGCGGGTGGCGTTCATCCACCACGCCCTTGCCCATCTGCGTGGTGACGAATGGGATGCCTAACTTATCCACAAACGTGCGCAATTGCTTCGCTGTTTGTTTGCGATTGGAACCGGCTCCGATCACCAGCAACGGGTGGTTCGCCTTTCTAAGAAGATCGATAGCTTGATTCACGGCCTTCGTCTCCACAAGGGGACGTCTAACTAAACTCGATGCCAAGGGTTCCTGATCGGTTTGTTCATCGGCAATGTCCTCCGGGAGTTCCAAGTGCACGGCGCCGGGTTTCTCCTCCATGGCCAGGCGAAAAGCTTCCCTTACTCGCGATGGGATGCCGTCTCCACTCACGATCTGGCGGGTGTATTTCGTGATGGGGCGCATCATATCGACGACGTCGATTACTTGAAACTGCCCCTGCTTGCTGTGTTTGATAGGCTTCTGGCCCGTGATCATGAGCATGGGCATCCCACCCAGGTTGGCGTAAGCCGCCGCAGTGACAAAGTTCGTCGCTCCGGGGCCAAGAGTCGAAAGACACACACCCACTTTCCCGGTCAAACGTCCAATGGTCGCCGCCATGAATCCCGCGGCTTGCTCGTGGCGCGTGAGCACGAGCTTGATAGGGGAACGTGAGAGAGAATCAAGGAAGTCGAGGTTCTCTTCGCCCGGAATGCCGAAGACATACTCCACGCCTTCATCTTCGAGGCACTTGATAAAGAGATCGGATGCTTTCATTTTTAGTTGATGTCAGTGATATGGTGAATCTGCTGCGAAGGGACGTGCGACGTTGGTGTTCTCTTCCGAGAATGGTGAATTTCGGCATCCATTGCGAGCGCAGCGAACGGATGGCGGGATCTGATGCATTTGATCGAGAAGCCGGTGGGTGGGACTTAGCCGCCGGTTCGGCGCCGGGGTCGCCATACGACGCGTGGGAAATGGAGATCACCGTGTAGCATGCCATCTGGAGGAGTGGCGACGTCAAAAGTTTGGGGAGGTTTTCAGGAGCTTGTGAAATTTTTCACAAATTGCCCTTGCTGGGAAATTCCCGTTTGGCAATAGTTCGGCCACGGGGTTCGGCGGGCCCTTCTAAGATGCTCGCGGGCCTGAATCTTGCTAATTTTCTGAGACCCTAGAGCCGACTGTGAGCGAATCCAACGAGGTGGAAATGGTGAACGTCCAGATCAATGGGACCTGGATGGAGTTTCCCAAGGGCACTCGGATGATCGAGGCTTGCCGGCAAGCGGGGGTAGAGGTGCCCCATTACTGCTACCATCCTAAACTGACCTCTCCCGGAAACTGCCGGATGTGTCTGGTGGAGATGGGCATGCCGCCACGCTTGGCGCCTGGTCAGGAGCCTGAGTTGGATGAGGACGGGCGCACCAAGATCCAATGGATCCCGCGTCCGGCCATCGCCTGTGCCAACACCGTGGCCAATGGCATGGGGATTCGCACGGAAGGGCCGCTCGTTGAGGAGTGTCGCCAAGGGGTGATGGAGTTTCTCCTCATCAATCACCCGCTGGACTGCCCCATCTGTGATCAGGCGGGAGAATGCCGGCTGCAGGAGTTCAGCGTGGAGCATGGCAACGGGGAGAGCCGTTTTCTCGAGAAGAAGGTGAAGAAACCGAAGAACGTGGATATCGGGCCCCGCATCCGGCTGGACGACGAACGCTGCATCATGTGCTCGCGTTGTATCCGCTTCACTCAGGAAATCGCCGATGACGACTGCCTGGGATTCACCGATCGTGGGAGTCACACGGTGCTGACCACGCATCCGGGCAAGGAACTCGCGAATAATTATAGTCTGAACACGGCGGACATTTGTCCAGTCGGCGCGCTCACTTCGAATGACTTTCGGTTTCAGATGCGAGTGTGGTTTCTCAAAGAGACGCCTACCATTGATGTCAATTGCGGCACGGGCGCCAACATCACGGTTTGGACACGGGAGAATCAGGTGCACCGCATCACCCCGCGGGATAATGACGACGTGAACTCCTGCTGGCTGCCGGATTCGCATCGCTTGAACTTTCGTTATCTTGAGAGTGAGGCGCGTCTCACGGATCCGATGATTCGCTCAGATCAAGGGCATCGCGTGGCGTCATGGAGCGAAGCGCATCAATTGTCGGCTGCTTGTCTCAAAGCGTTAGAGCCCGATCAAATCGCGATTGTGGCCTCAGCGCGCATGACTAACGAAGAGCTGTTCATGGTTCGGCGTTTGGCGCGTGCGTTAGACGTTAATCTCATCGATATCGTGGCGCGTCCGCAAGAAGGGGATGGCGTGCTCATATCAGATGACGGCAATCCCAATACCAACGGCGCCAAGCTGATCCTTAAGATCGATTCTCCGGGGAGCAAGCTCGGAGCAATCAAAGCGGGAATCAGCCGAGGCGAAATCAAAGCCGTTTTGGCGTTTAATGAGAACCTTATCAAGGCGGGTTTTGAGGAATCCGCTCTATCGCAATTGGATTTCTTGCTTTCGACACATTTGTTAGCCAATCCAACGGCCAATATCGCGCATGTCGTCTATCCATCCGCGGGCTTTGTGGAGAAACGTGGTTCCATGATCAATGTCGCCGGTCGCTTGCAACGCCTTAATCAAGCCATCCAACCACCCGGTCAAGTGATGGAAGACTGGGAAGTCTTGCGAGACCTCATCCAAGCCGTTTCCGGAGCCAATGGACTCTATATGATCGAGGACGTTTTTAAATTGATGGCAGCGGATATATCAGAGTTGGCTGATCTTTCATTGACCAAGATTGGAAACACTGGCGTGCCTTTGCTAGACACGGGAGTTAAGATACCGCTATTGGAGAAGGAGCGGGAACGCATTGCCAAGGGATTGATCGTGGGCTAGCCGCCGGAATACCATGCTCGCTGATATTCTCCCCAACCTCCTTCTCTTTATCGAGCCGACGATCAAGATCGTCGGGCTGGTATTCATGGTCATCTTGCCTATGGTGGCCTATTCAGTATACGCCGAGCGTCGTTTTAGTGCGGTGCTTCAAGATCGCGTAGGACCGAATCGCGTGGGGATTCCTTTCACCAAGATCAGTCTGGCCGGTCTTGGCCAACCCATGGCCGATGGACTCAAGTTTATTTTAAAAGAAGACTTCACGCCGAATCACGTGCGGAAAACGTTCTATTGGTTGGCCCCAGCGCTGACCATGGTACCGGCGTTGTTGACCTGCGCGGTCTTGCCATTCGGTGGGTACTTAAAGTTGCCCTTTATTGATGAACCCTTCCGCATGGTCATTGCGGATTTGGACGTGGGGATTCTCTTCGTCTTCGCTATCGCTTCGTTAGGAGTTTATGGCATTGTTATCGCCGGCTGGGCATCGAATTCAAAATACCCGTTTCTTGGCGGTGTGCGCTCCACAAGCCAGATGATTTCTTATGAGATCGCACTTGGTTTGTCTGTGGTGCCGATCCTCATGATTTATGGGGATTTGAACTTGGGAAATATCGTGCAGCGTCAGCACGAAGGCGGTTGGGCCTTGCTTCCCTTCACGCTTGATGGTTTCGCACTCAACTTCCATTGGCGGGACGTGGCACTGTTAGTTCCAGTGTTCATCTCCTTTGTCATCTTCACCACTTCGCTCTTCGCCGAAACTAATCGCTTGCCTTTTGATTTACCGGAGTGTGAGACGGAGTTGGTTGCGGGTTATCACACGGAATATAGTTCGATGAAATTCGCGCTTTTCTTCCTCGGTGAATACGCTGCCATGATTATTGGCTCAGGTTTCGCGGTGACGCTTTTCTTGGGAGGCTGGTCGTTGCCCTTTGGTCTGGGCGGTGATGGAAGCGAATCGCTCTTCTATGGCTTGCTCAATGTCGGCGTGTTCTTCGCCAAAGTCATCGGCTTCATTCTTTTCTTTATCTGGATTCGTTGGTCCATCCCGCGATTTCGTTATGACCAACTCATGCGACTCGGTTGGGTCTTCTTCTTCGAGATCGCGCTCTTTAACATCTTCCTGACGGCGGGCATTTTAATGTTCTTTAGACAGAATTAACGGAATTAATAGAAGCTAGTTCGTGAGAGACTCTAACCCACAGAAATATGATTTGGCTGGCCAGGTGATCGGTTGCGCGATGGAAGTGCACCGGACACTGGGGGCTGGGTTTCTGGAGGTGGTCGATCGCAATGCTCTTTTGATCGAGCTGAAGAATGACGGAATCGAAGCAATACCGGAGAAGAAGATAAAGGTCCTCTACCGAGACGTGCAGGTGGGCTTTTATAGCGCCGACTTGCTAGTGAGAGACCGATTGATTGTCGAACTTAAAGCCACGTTGCAGTTACAGAGCCAAGATGAAGTCCAGCTGGTCAACTATTTGACTGCGACAGGACTAGAGGAGGGGCTCCTGCTCAACTTTGGCGCTGCGAGTCTTCAGTTTAAAAAGAAATACCTAAACTATAAGCAGCCCGGAACGTCTGATTAAGGAAATTGCAGACAGAATTAACAGAATTAACAAAAGCTAATCGATGAGAATTACTGACGGAGAGAGCCAGCGTGTGGGGCGAAGCATGTTCCCGCAAGCTTCTGTCAATTCTGTTAATTCTGTCTAAATTTAAGTCATGGCCATCATCGTTAAAAGACCTAAGCTCAGCCTTCTGGAGAAGATGTATCTGCCAGGCATCTTCAAAGGGCTGCTCATTACGCTGAGTCACGCCTTCAAGACCCTGCTAGGTAAAAACAAAGTGACCATGCAGTATCCCGAGGAGAAGTGGGATGATGAATTGCCGGAGCATTATCGCGGAGCACCTGCTTTGGTTACCGACGAGCAGGGGCGCGAGCGCTGCGTGTCATGCCAATTGTGTGAGTTTATTTGTCCGCCCCGCGCGATCCGCATCACTCCGGGTGAATTTGAATCAAACGATAAGTGGGCCAAGGTCGAGAAGCGGCCGGAAGAGTTCGATATCGATATGATTCGCTGTATCTATTGCGGCATGTGCGAGGAGGTGTGTCCTGAGCAGGCCATTTTCTTGAGAAAAGATTACGCGATCACGGGGCTTAGCAGAGAAGAAATGGTGCACGATAAAGACAAGCTTTATGAGATCGGTGGCGTTCGCGAGGGCTTGGTCAATAAGTGGAATGAGTTGAAGTAAACGATGGAAATCCTTTTCTACATCTTTGCTGCGATCATGGTGCTCTTCGGCATTGGGGTGGTAGCGAGCCCGAATCCCGTGACCAGCGCCCTCTGCTTGGTCATGTCTTTCTTGGGTTTGGCCGCCTTGTATATTCAGTTGGACGCCTTCTTTATCGGGATCATCCAGATTCTCGTCTACGCGGGCGCCGTGATGGTGCTCTTTCTGTTTATTATCATGCTGCTCGATCTCAAAGCAGAAGAGAAGCGCCGGATCAATTACTTGGCTTTCAGTGGCGGTGTGATTCTGGCCGTGGTCTTCATGTTGCAATTGGCCGTGGTGCTTTCGAGTTTCGATGCCGGCAGTCAGCGGTTTCCCCTTCAGCAGGTGGAGAATGCGGCGGAGATTGCGAGCAATGGGTTGGGCGATTCGGCGGTGGAGCGCATGGAGGCTGGGAAGCTGCCCGATGTGCATCTCGTCGGACGGACGATTTTTACGGAATACAACTTCCCGCTGCAAGTGATTGGCGTGTTGTTGTTAGTGGCGACGATTGGTGTGGTGATCTTGAGTAAACGTAAGCTGACTTAGACTCATGATGACCCTCAATCATTATCTCTTTGTGAGTGGGCTGCTTTTCACGATTGGCTTATCGGGAGTCATCTTGCGTCGTAGTCTCATCATCATCTTTATGAGTTTGGAGATGATGCTCAGCGCGGCGAGCCTCACGTTGGTGGCCTTTTCCCGATACAATTTGGTGGATGGTCTCCCGAATTACAATGGCCAAGCCTTGGTCTTCTTTATCATCACGGTCGCTGCGGCTGAAGTGGCGGTCGGTTTGGCCATTATTGTCGCCCTGTTCCGTGCTCGCCGCACCACGCACGTGGATGACATCACCAGCATGAAATATTAACCTCTCGCTTTCCTAACTTTTTAATTAACCTCAACTCCATGCCGCACCTGTCCTGGTTCCTGCTTCTCTTGCCGCTCCTTGCTGCCGTGGTGATCACGTTCATCACGCGGAAGAACGGGACCTTGAGTGCTTTTATTTCAGTGGCCTCGGTTCTAGCGACGTTGGTCATCAGTTTGATATTGAGGCTCGGTGCTGAGGAAGGTACGAAGACGTTTACTTGGGTGTCGGCGGGAGATTTCGCGCTCAATATCGGATTGAAGCTCGATCCGCTGAGCTGGGGAATGATGCTCGTGGTCACTTTCGTTGGTTCACTCGTTCATATCTTCTCATTAGGTTATATGGAGAAGGATGAGAGCAAAGGACGTTACTTTGCCTGTTTATCACTCTTCATGTTCTCCATGACGGGGATCGTCTTGGCGGATAATTTCGCCATGATGTTCATCTTCTGGGAACTCGTGGGCGTGAGTTCTTATTTGTTGATCGGTCATTGGTACACAAAAGACGCCCCTGTCGAGGCGGCCAAGAAAGCATTCCTTACCAATCGCATTGGAGACTTTGGATTCATGATCGGCATCCTCATGCTTTGGGGGATGACCGGCTCCATCGTTTTTGATGTCATGGAGGCCAATGCCAGTTCGGCGGCTAATGCGAATACCAGGATGTTTGGGATCGCGGTGCTATGTCTCTTCTGTGGTGCGGTTGGGAAGTCGGCTCAATTGCCACTCCACGTTTGGTTGCCCGATGCCATGGAGGGTCCGACCCCAGTATCAGCCCTCATTCACGCTGCGACCATGGTGGCGGCGGGTGTCTACATGTTGGCAAGAGTTTCGTTCTTGTTAGGCGTGACCGACGCCGCACAGGTCATTGCCTGGGTAGGCGGGCTCACCGCGCTTTTCGCCGCGATCGTGGCCACGCAGCAGAATGATATTAAAAAGATTCTCGCTTATTCCACATTATCCCAACTCGGTTACATGGTGATGGCGGCAGGGCTGAATGCGACCGATGCGGCGATGTTTCATCTCTACACGCACGCGGCGTTTAAAGCGCTTTTATTCTTGGGAGCGGGTGCTGTCATTTACGCCTGTCATCATGAGCAAGACATCTGGAAGATGGGCGGGCTTTCCAAGAAGATGCCGCTCACATTCATCACCTTTGCCATTGGAACAGCGGCTCTTGCGGCGGTGCCCTACGTCACTAGTGGCTTTTGGAGTAAAGAACTCATTCTCGATGCGGCTTATCAGAATAATTCGGTCTTATTCATTATCGCGGCCATCGTGGCCTTTCTCACACCGTTTTATATGACCCGTCTCTTCGTGGTGACTTTCCTTGGAAAAACGCGCTCGGAAGATGCCGATCACGCGAAAGAAGCTCCCATGGTGATGACGCTTCCCTTAGTGATCTTGGCCGGGCTTTCTATTGTGGCGGGATTTCAGTTGATGGCCGGATTTGTTCTCGGCAATGTGTATCCAGAGGGCCATGCACCGATGGTGGTGTTAGTGGTGTCCATTGCCACCTTGGTTGCCGGCGCATTCTTTGGTTTCATTTGTTACAAAGGGAAAGACCGCGAGCCCATGCCTATTGGCGTGATTGCCAATAAGTTCTATCTCGATGAATTCTACATTGCGCTCGTGCGCATTTTTCAAGATGGCGTGGCCTTTCTCATGGGGCTTCTCGATAAGCACGTCGTGGATGGCGTGACTTCGCGGGGAACGGGCAAGACCATTGATGGGATGGGATCCCTCTTCCGGCGCATCCAAGTCGGCAACCTTCAAGCTTACGCCTTTCTCTTCGGCGTCGGAGTGATCCTCGTTATTTATCTTCTCGTGTTCAGCTCATGAGTCTTCTCGATCTCATTATCTTTCTGCCGATTCTGGGTGCCATCGTCATTGCGTTGGGAGCGCCGGCGCGCCTGGCGGCGCTCGGTGTCACGGCTGCAAACTTAGTGTTAGGCTTTGCTGCATGGGCGCAATTCGATTCCGAGGCGTCGGGTTATCAACTCACGGCATCGCGTTCCATCGTTTCCATTCCCGAAATCAATTACGCGGTGGGTATTGATGGCTTGGGACTGATCATGCTGCTGCTCACGGTAATCGTGAGTTTGTGCGCCATTTGGATGGCTCCGGAAGTGAAGGATCGCGCCAAGCTTTATTACATTTCACTCCTCTTCATTTCCGCTGGTGCCTTAGGCGCGTTCTGTTCCACGGATGTCTTCTTCTTCTATGCTTTTCATGAATTGGCTTTGATCCCTACTTTCCTCATGATCGGCATTTGGGGAACGGGTGAGGATCGCGTGGGCACGGCTTGGAAGATCACCATCTATTTGGCGGTGGGCAGTATCATCTTGCTTGCCGGTTTGTTAGCGCTCCAAAGCCAGCTTAGCACGGGCGGTCTGACCTTTGATTTCACCACTCTGCAAGAGCGCGCGGAGGCAGGTGGCGTTAGTGCCGAAGCGCAGAAATGGATCTACCTCACGCTGCTGATCGGATTCGGGATATTGATATCGCTCTTTCCGTTTCATTCCTGGGCCGCACCCGCCTACGCCGCGGCACCCGCGCCCACGGCCATGTTGCATGCGGGGATATTGAAGAAGTTCGGTCTCTACGGCCTGCTCCGTTTCACGCCCATGTTGCCCGAAGGTTTGGAAACTTGGCGCACGCTGTTGATCGTGCTCTTGTTAGGAAATATTCTCTTTATTGGTTTCGTGACCTTGGCGCAGAAGCATTTGGATACTTTGCTAGGTAACTCCAGCGTCATGCACATGGGGTATGTCTTCCTGGGTATTGCGGCATGGAATCTTTCAGGAGGCGAGCCCATCGGTCCGACTGGTGCCGTGTTATTGATGTTCGGTCACGGCGTTTCCATCGCGCTTCTCTTTGGTCTTTGCGGCAAGCTGCGCGAGCGGACGGATTCGCTGGAGCTCGATCGGCTTGGTGGCCTGGGCAAACAGTTGCCGGTATTCTCGCTGCTCTTCGGCCTAGCGGCCTTCGCTTCGGCCGGCTTACCTGGCTTCGCCAATTTCAGTGGTGAAGTGCTCGTCTTCTTCGGTGGTTTCCAAGGTTATGCCGGCGAGAGTTTCAATGCGCTACAATGGGCCACCATTCTCGCACTCTGGGGCGTGGTGATTTCGGCCGTTTATATGCTGAGAGCTTATCGGGCGATCTTCCTCGGTCGCCAACCCGATGGTTTGCGAATGGGACCTGACGTCGTGGTCACCCAGCGAATCCCTTGCGCTATTCTCATTCTTTCTTTGCTTGTCGTTGGCTTTTATCCGCGGCTTTTAAGCAACCTACTTAGTTTCTAAACTCACGCTTTCCTCAATGCCCGCCTATTACCTGGAAGCCATCGTTGTACTGCTCGGCCTCATCCTCTTGATGATGGACGCCTTTGTTGGGAGGGTGGATAAAGCCTTGATCGCTCGGGTGGCGATTGCCGGATTATTGGGAGTTTTCGTCCTACTCTTCTTTGTAAAAGGGCCGGCCAACGACGACGCTTCACCGATCTGGGGCTTCTACGCGGTGGATAACACTGCCTTGTTTTACAAAGGCTTCGCGTTGCTCACGACGGTCATCGTCCTGCTCATGAGCCTCGATTATCGCGGTGTCATGCAACGCTACATGGAGCCCGATCAGGAACAGCCGGGTGCCGGGCTTGGTGAGTTTTATTATCTTCCACTTTTCACCTGTGCCGGCCTCATGTGGATGGCCTCTGCGAAAGATATCGTCTCCATCTTTGTCGCCCTTGAGCTGGTGACCATTTCTTTTTATGTGCTGGTGGCGTTTCTGAGAAGAAATGTCGGTTCGTTAGAAGCCGGCGTGAAGTATTTGATCCTGGGCGCGCTCTCCACGGGCTTCTTCGTCTACGGGCTCTCGTGGCTCTTTGGTCTGAGTGGCGAGACGGAATTGAGCAAGATCGCAGCGGGTCTGAGTTCGCCGGATTCTTTGATGGTGCAATATCCCAAGGCCTTGCTCTTCGCCCTAGCGCTTATCTTGGTCGGTCTCGGCTTCAAAGTGGCTGCGGTGCCGTTTCAACTTTGGGTGCCGGATGTTTATCAAGGAGCGCCCACGCCGATCACGGCTTTTCTTTCCGTGGGATCGAAAGCGGCGGGCTTTGTTGTGGGTTATCGCATTCTCGAGCCTTTCCTCTCCGTCAATGCCACACCTCAGTTGACCACGCTCATTCTAGCGATTGCCGGAGCCACAATTTTGTTAGGCAATCTCGCGGCCATTCGTCAGGAGAATTTCAAGCGCATGCTGGCCTATTCCAGCGTGTCCCATGCCGGTTTTCTGCTCTTGGCGTTAGGATGTCTTGGCGCCGCTGGGAACTCTGTGAGTGTCGCGGGAGCCATGGCGCTTTATCTCGGCGGGTATTTCGCGATGACGCTGATCGCGTTCCATGTCATGGCACTGGTGCGGTCGCATTTGGGTAACGAAGAAATTGCTACTTTCAAAGGGTTGGCGCAACGATCACCATTTCTAGCCTTTGTCCTTCTCATCGCCATGGTTTCCCTCGCGGGTATCCCGTTCACTGCGGGATTCTTTGGCAAGTTTTACGTCTTCCTCCTCGCCGTGCAGAGCAAGCACTATGTGTTGCTTGGTTTGGCCGTGATTGGGGTGGGAGCCGGTTTCTACTACTATTTGAAAGTGGTCAAAGCGATGTATTGGGAAAGCGCGGATGATAGTCAATCCGTGCCGGTGTCGTTAGGCGCCAAAGTAGCCATGAGTGCATTGGCTGTGATGATCATTGCCTTAGGTGTCTACCCGGCGCCGATCCTTGATCTGTTTCAATAGGGATCGGCGAATGAAGCGAGCTTTTCTAACGTTCGCTCTTTTGATTTTAGGGTGTTGGCAAGCGGTTGCCGGAACCGCGCTTCGCATCGCGACCTTTAATGCTTCCCTCAATCGTGATGCCCAGGGGCAGTTGTTGCGTGATCTTGATGCGCCTGATAGTGCCGCAGCCCGTCAGATCAAGCGCGTCGCAGAGATCATTCAGACTGTCCGGCCGGATATCCTCTTTGTGAATGAATTCGATTACGATGCCGAAGGGGAGGGGATGCGCCTTTTCCAAGAGAACTTTCTTGGTGTTGCGCAGAACGATGCCAAGCCCATTCGATACGCCTATCGATTCGCCGCGCCCTCCAACACAGGCGTGGCTTCGGGAATGGATCTGGATAACAACCGTCGTACGGGAGGCGCCATTGGTTCGAATGATCATGCCGGCGATGCCTTTGGTTTCGGGCCGTTTTCCGGGACAGTTCGCCATGGCGGTTTTTTTCCAAGTATCCTATTCGCGCCGATCAAGTGCGGACGTTTCAGACCTTCTTGTGGAAGGACATGCCGGATGCCCTCATCCCCAACGGCTCTAACGGAAGTCGAAGCTTTTATTCAGGGGAAGAAACAGAAGTCTTCCGCCTGTCGTCAAAAAGTCATTGGGACCTCCCTATTGATGTGGAGGGAGAAATCGTACACCTCCTCTTGTCTCACCCCACGCCGCCGGTTTTTGACGGCTCCGAAGACCGCAATGGTCGTCGCAATCACGATGAGATTCGCTTGTGGGCCGATTACCTCACACCCGACAAATCAGGCTACCTCTACGACGACTCAGGATTGGTCGGTGGTCTTCCTGAGGGCGCCCGCTTCGTCATCCTGGGAGATCTAAACGCGGATCCCAATGACGGCGACAGCGTTCGAGGGGCGGCGCAACAGTTGTTAGAAAACCCGCGCATTGATACGCACTTCACGCCTTCGAGCGAAGGCGGAAAAGAAGCGGCCGATGCCTCCCATCTTGGTGATCCCTCGCATGATACTGCGGACTTTGGTTCGGGAAATCTGCGGGTTGACTACGCACTCCCGTCCAAAGCTGGATGGGACGTCAAAGCCTCTTACGTTTATTGGCCCAAGCGAAGTGAGCCTGCTAGTGCCGTTGTTCGCGGTGCTTCGGACCATCGCATGGTTTATCTGGATTTGGAAATCACCCCACTGTCCACACCGCAACCTGTGACGGATCTAACCATCAGGCGAGATGGCGAATCGATCAACCTCCAATGGAAACGTCTTCCGAACTACGATTACCGTGTGCTCTGGACGACTGAATTGGGCAAACCATGGATTGCTGATCAGCAACTAACGGTCTCGGGAGATCAAGCTCAGGCGGAGGCTTTGGATGCCACTGTCAAAGATGCCAAACGTAAATATTATAAGATCGAGGTGGGCGAATGGTAAAAAAAGAGGGTACGCTTTGGATCGGAGCAGGACAGTTGTTTATTAGGTCTTTCTGTCGAACTCCGATCCTTGATCCGATAAGCAATCGATGCAGCTGTTCGTTTAAAGCCTTGCCAGCCGTTGATCCGCATCGCCGAAGCGATCCAGTTTCACACCCATGCGGTCCATGATGGAAAGGTAGAGGCTACAGAGTTTGCGGTGATCGTCACCTTGGTCATCGTAGTTGAGAACGCGGCCTGTTTTAAGCGTACCGCTTAAGCCCCCTGATAAAAGCACGGGTACGCGGGTGGATTCGTGCTTCGATCCCGACCAGAAATTGTTGATGAACATGAGGCAGGTATTGTCTAACACCGTGCCTTCACCTTCAGGCATCGATTCTAACTTGTTTGCTAGGTAAGCGAACTGGCTGACGTAGAAAGTGGTGATTCGCTGGTATTCTTCCTTCGTGTCGTAATGCGAGGAGGTGTGGTGGGATGCTTTAGCGTTGAGAAACGGATAAACCAATCCTGAGACGTCGCGGCAGAGAAGCAATGTGGCAAGGCGCGTTTTGTCCGTTTGAAAGGCCAGGGCGATGATGTCGCACATCAACCGCATGTGCTGCCGGATATCCTCGTGCATGCCGTTATCCGGGCGTTTCATGGTGATTAATGGCCGGCCACGATCTTTGGCCCTCTTGTCGGCGCGCATTTTGAGATCGCGCAGTCTCTCGGCGCGTTTCTCCACATCGCGCACACTGCTCAGGTACTCGTCGAGTTTGGTCTGATCCGCACGGCTCACTTTCCGCTTGAGGTGAGAGGCATGCTCTTTGACTCGGTCCAGAATACTTTCCATGCGCCGGTTTCCGCGATTGTCGAAGAGACTATCAAACGCCAATGAAGGGTACACCTCCATAGGAACCGGAGCGGTTGTCTCGCGCCAAGAGATGTGGGAACTGTAGACCATGGAGAAATTCGTTTCATGCCAGCCTGTCACGGGTTGTTCGCATCCTAACACCAGGCTCGATTGCACGGTCTCCCGGCCCACATGCTTTGCTAACACTTGATCCATACTGATCCCGCCCTTGATCACGGAACCTTTGAGTAAAGAGGCACCCGAAAGAATATTGCCAGTTTGTCCTGGATGGATGCCGACTCCGGTCGAGTTCTTGTTAAACAAGCCGAAGATGAAATTGGTTTTCTCTTTGATCGATTCCATCGGTTGCAGGCATGGGCCCAACGCCATCTCCGCACCTTGCCCCTTCGCCCACCAGTTTGGGTAATTGATGCCATTGGCCATGAACAAGGTGGCGAACCGCTGTGGCGCAGCCTGTTTGTTAGGCGTTCCCCACACGGATAGCGATTCCAGACACGGCAAGGCCATGGTCACGCCCGCACCTTTCAGCACGGTTCGTCGATTCATATGAGGAGAATTCCGGGTCATGATTTGTTAGCGGTTCCTACGATATCAATATCGACTGAGATCAGGCAATTCTTGTTTTCATGGGAACACGCGATCTAACACGCAACGAAATGATGCTTGCCAACGGATGCGGGAACTCCTAGCCTCGCCTGCCTAAACCCTTCTTTATCAAAATGAACTTACCCAACCATCTTCTCGCTCAATACGAAACCATGCCCACGGATATGCCAGAGGTGAGCCCTGCCATCTTGCTCATTCCGTTGATTATCGGGATCCTTTTCGCTGTGGTGATATGTGGTGTGATGTGGTGGGGCATGTTTACCAAGGCGGGCAAACCCGGTTGGGCTTCACTCATACCTATTTACAATGTCGTGATTTGGATGGATATCATCGGCCGTCCGCGGTGGTGGGTGCTCCTCTGTTTGATTCCACTTGTGAACATCATCATCACCATTCTTGCCTGCATCGACACCGCCAAATCTTTCGGTAAAGAAGCCGGGTTTGGTATTGGTCTCTGGTTGCTGGGAATTATCTTTTTCCCGATCTTGAGCTGGGGTAGTGACAAGTATGTAGGCCCGGCGGCTAAGACGGCCTAACTAAAACGATTCCCGCCGGAATCCGGCGTACCTTCCACATAGCATCCGCGTTGTAACGGATGCTATGAACCATCCATTCGCTACCAATCCAGGGAATGCTGTAGCGGCTTTCTTCCTGGGATGCTGGCTGAGCGCGCCTTTGGCGCTTGCTCAGAATCACGAGTTCGCACCTGAAGTTCATCAAGTCGCCCCCTTGGCGGGTCCAAGCAAAGGCGGCACCCAGGTGCTTCTCACGGGGAATCGGTTTTCACCTGAAGCACTCGTCTTCTTTGGTGATCAACCCGCCACCAGTGTTGAACTGGTGAGCCCCCATGAACTGATCGCGCTCTCACCGCAGAGTGGCGACGATCAGGAAAGCCAGATCCGCGTCGTTCAAACGAGCGGTGAATGCGCCTTTCCCGATCCGTTCGTCTACGAGAACGTCGTCCCGGGCGACATTGACGGTGATCAAGAGGTCACACCGTTTGACGCCTCGTTAGCGTTGCAAGTGTGTGTGGGTGACGCCGTCGATCAACCGCTTCACTTGTCTGGCGACGTCAACAGCGACGGCCGCATCGGTCTCGAAGAAGCGCACTATGCCGCCGCTCACGGACGGGAACCTAACGAACTCCTTCTTGCGGATCTGCCAGGCCCTGAACTGATTCTCACCACTCCCGGTGTGCAGACTGATCAGCCCGCTGAGGTCTTCGTCAAAAATCTCGGTTTCTTTGGTCCTGCCACCATCGATTGGGGAGATGGCGCCACCACTGACATACTCACCGACGGTGTCTACACCCACCCTTACGCCTTCACCGGCGAGTTTGCGGTCACGCTTCTATCGGAAGATGGCCTTACGGAGCCACAGCCCATCTTTGTGCATGACGATCCGTTCTTCGTCGAAGCTGTCGAGCTGAACGTGGAGCACTTTCGCTTTACTGGGGAGATTCAGCGTGGACCGGTCGTGGAGATCGATCCGGAGCTGGCCCTCGAATTGCCGCCCATGTTGTCGATCGAAGTGCACGCGAACGGGATTGGCGCCATCGAAGGCGAGGTTTATGTCGAAAACCCGGACGGTGATCGGGAGCGTTTTCCTATCACCTTGGAAGTGGATCCATCGATCGCTCCTGACGGTGCGCTCATGATGCAAGTCCCTGTTCCTTTGCAGCCGGCGCCTGGCATTCATGCTATTGGCTTTCAGTTGGCTCCTAATATCAATGCCGCTCCGGCCGCCAGGTTTCCAGTGGCCGCTGTGGTGGTGGTACCCAATTTCGTCACTCAAGCGGATTGCGAGCGCATCCGGCAACAGTGGCGCGCTCTGGTCGCCGCCAAGGCCAAGAAGAAGCAAGAGTGTGACGCTCTGAAGAAACAGTTAGCCTTTCTCGAATGGCTGAAGGCGCGCATGGAAGCGGCAAAGAAAGCGTTAGAAGCCCGCCGCGATGCCTTGCAACAGGATCTCGCAGACACACAGAAGGACTTCGATGACCTCTCGAAATCCATCAGTGATTTCTACCGGGGCACGGCGCAATTCATCAACTACGAGAACGCCGGTGATTTCCCGGCTGGACGCCAACATATCGGCGTGAGGACCAAGGGCGCCTCCACGGGCGTCGGCTTTGCCTTTGATAGTGTGGAGGCCTTGCTATCCCGCAATGACGCTTACAAAAGGGCTACCGGTCGCAGCATCGGTTCGGATCTGAAGAAACTGCGCGACATGATCAAGAAGATGGATGGCCTGAAGAAACAACTTCAGAATCTCAACCAATCCATTGCCAATCTTGACGCCGCTCTGAAGGCGCTGTGCAAGTTGATCGACGATCTGAAGAAGAAGATCGAAAAGTGTGTGGCGGAATGCAAGAAGATCGAGAAAGACATCAAGGATCATGTGGACGCTCATGCCGATTGCCTGCGCAAGCTGGAAGAGCAACGCCAAGCCAAGAACAAGCTACGCGGTGGCAAGAACAACGGGCGCGGCGCTCAGGATGACGTGGATCGCACCAATCGCGACGCGGACAATGCCGATGATGTGATTGATGGACGCGGTGGCTCGCCCGGTCAGGTTCAAGACGATCAAGACGAAGTCGAAACGGGGCGTCGTTGTGCTAGAGAAGCTCAAGATCTCGTCGATGCGGGCAAGCGCAAACTCGCCGCCGCCGAGCAAGCACTCGCCAATGGCGACACGGAGACGGCCAACCGCCTAACCGATGAGGCGAACGCCTTGTTCCAAGAAGCGCGCGAGAAAGCCGCTGCCGCACGCGAGCACATCAATACGGGTAGCTCGCGCGCTCGACAGCGCAAGCGGCGTCAATGTGAGGAAGGTTCCGAACGCACCCTCACACAACGCTGGGTAGAAGTGACGGCCATCAATGACCTCGCACTTGTTGCCATGGGCCGCACGCCGGAGGAGTGGGCCAGCTTCTTTGAGAATGCTGACGAACTTATCAGCGGACTTGAGATCGTTTCCGGTATCGCCAGTCTGCCAGGATCTCCGATCAGTGGTGATACCTCATTGGATATCCGCGAGACGGCGGAAACGCTCATCGGTGCCTTCAAAAAACTAGCAGAACGCTTGGGCCTCGATGTTTACGCGAAAGTCACGCGCGTCTTACACACCAAGACCACCAAACAGCGCTGCATCCACGGATGTTGGCAGACGGTAGAGACGACAGAAACGACTCAGAGCCTCGGCACTCGCACGGTCAAGATCAGAACACCGGACCTGGGAGGGAAATTAATCGGATACCGATTTGAAGATCAGCCTTAGGTTTGTGTCAGAATATTCAGTTTCCGTGGCGCTCAGCTCAGCGCAGAGATGCTGCAGAATCTCGTTGGCTTTGGGCGTGGACAGGCTGTGGATCTCCACGGTTAGGGTGCCTGCTTCGTTGTCAGGGATGAGGTTGGCTTCGGTGGTGTAGAGATCGCGCACAAAGGCGCGCGCTTCGTCTTGATGGTGCGCTCCAAGGTGTTCTCGAATCGTTTGCGCCATGGCGCTCTCGGCCCGGTAGGCGATGATCTTCAGCGTATCGATGAAGTGTTTGCTGCGGGTGGCCAGTTTCATGAATTGGTCTTCTTCGGGTAACTTGCTCACGGTGATGTGTTTGTCTGTCTTGCTGCGTCGGCTTTTGAGTTGCTCAAGCTCACTGGTCTCGCGCTCGATTTCTTCGCGCAGGGCTTCGGCTTTGGCCATGTAACGCTCGGCTCGTTTACTGGTGAGTTCTTGCCCTTTGAGACTGAGATCGTGCAGCTTGGCTTTGCGCCGGGCTTGCTGGGCATTTCGGCTTCGGATCTCGCTATCGAGCTGTCTCCAGGCGGGATTGACCACTCGTGCGGTAGCTTTTATTGGCTCAAGCTGATAGTCGATAAGTCGATCGAGGTTAAAGTGTTGCCGCGCATACTTGAAGAAATTTTCTTGATACCATCTGCCGAATTGTGGCCCGGCGATCTCTGCCGCGCTGGCTTGCCATTCGGTGCTGATGATGGCGATTTGCCGCCCGCTTTCGGTCAGTTTGCGAACCTCGCGCACCCACAGTTGCTCGGCAGGTTTGCTTCCTAACAAAGTGCCGCGCTCGGCAAGCCGCATCTCGGCTTGGCTACCGTCGATGAGTTTGACTTGGTGAGGATGAAATTCGTCTTCGGGCCAATCTTCGCCGGGGTATTTGTGGTAGGTTTGACAGGCGATGCGTTTGGCGTTCATGCGTTTGAACAGACCGGGACTGTAGCCTTCGCGGTCGAAGACTAACCGGAAGCGCATGCGATAGCGATCGGCCTTAAGCTCGGTTTCGGTGGGTTGGTTGGGAATTTGCGTTTCAAGTGTGGGAATGATTTCTTTTTCGAGCACCTGGATCATCCCAGGGTCGATGGCTTGATTGACTTTGAAGAAGGGCAGACCGTCGAAGCCGTTAACCCAGTAGTCGGTGGTGGCGCGCAGGCAGAGACGTTGGCGGGCGACGTAGTGACGTGGCAGCTTGGTTTGTTGGCCATGATAGACGCGGGTGTGCCCGTCGATGTAGAGAACGCCGAGGTTGGCGGGATCTTCCTGCATCCAGTCCTCACAAAGATGCGCAGCCCAAGCTTCGCTGTCTTGAGCACTGAGTTCTTTGAGTTTGCTACGCAGCGTTTTCACTGCAGGACATCGATCCAAGCCTAGCAATTTTCCCCATTCTCCGGGAGCGCTGTAGGCTAACTGCTCGATGGATTTGATCCGGCACAAAGCCATGAAGGCGAGGATCATGAAGATGTGCGTGAGACTGTAATAGCCGGCCGGCAGGGTGAAGTAACGCGAACCGTGTCGGAGTAGACCACAAGCTAATAAGGCGGGTAGAGCTAACAAGACGCCCCCGAAACTGACGTCCTCACAACGCTGAAAGGTGCTTGGCGCTTTGCTGATCTTGCCGACGGCGGCGAGCACGCGCATGCCAAGATCGGTGGTGGCGACGCCTAAGGGGGCAGCAGCATCTTCGCGGCTGCGTTGGCTTTTGCTGCTGGCCTGGGATTGACTATCAGAGTCCGCCAACGTTGCTTGCTGTCGCCGGTCTGGCGCTATCTGCCTGGGCCCCTTTTTTTAGAGCCACGTGGTCGGCCTCGCTTTTCTATGTAGAAGGCTTTTGGTCCACCTTCGCGGTATTTTTTGACCCAACGTTTGAGGGCAAGTGGTTTGATGCCAAAGGCGTTGACGATGTCCACCTGCTTGGCATTGCCGTTGATGTAGAATTGACTAACGATCATCTGGAACGAAGCGGTATCCTCCACATCATGGATGAAGACGGGCATCATGCCGTGCAGGTAGACGACTTGATTCTCTTGGCGTTGATAGCCAAGGTTCTCGGTGATCAAGTGGGTGCCTTCTTGGATAATGGGAAGCTGCAATTGAGGCATGCAGAAGTGTATCATGATCGAAATCGGTCTCCAATCCACGATTCGGTATCCGTTTTTTCTATCGCCTGATCTGCATTGCCGCTCCCTCTACCCCGAGGATCCATCGGGTAGGTCAGGTGTTCTGAAGATCGGTCACATCGGCCCTGGTGAAGACCGGGCGGATAAACTGCAGGATATCATTCGCAACTATGTCAGCCGCCATTCCCGCAGTCACCGCTAATCCATCCATTACTAACCACCTTTAAAAGGAGAATCGAATCATGAAACTTCAAAACCACTTCTCTATTATTGCGCTCTTTAGCATGATGCTCGCCACCGTGAACGCGGTGGAAGTGACCATCGCCACGGGCGAACTGACTCCCGGCTCAAGCGTTGCCATTCCCATCACGGCCGACGACGCCGCGGGAATCACCGCCGTCGCCATGAGCATTCGCTACGATGTCAGTGCCCTTGAGGTCGATGCCACGAGCACTTTCTTCCAAACCGCGACAGCCCTTCAGGCTGGAGGGGACCTCTTGGCCGCACCCTTCTTAGTCCGCGCCGATGCCGGCGGGCTCGTCCTGGCAGGCTTGCGATCCACTCCGGCTGAAGCGGGCCCTGCGACGCTCGCCATTCTCCAAGTGCGGCTCCTGGAAGCCGCTGCACCTGGAGATTACGCGATTACCATCGAGCCCACCCGGGTCTCCAACGCCGCTGCCGGTTATCCAGAAGGCGGAGCCGAACTGGAACTGGCCCTAGGCGCCACGACCCCAATCAAAACCGTGCCGGGTTACGTGCGCTACGCTCCCGAAATCCCTGATAGTGATGCCGATTATCTTCCTGATTCCTGGGAGCGCGAGCACTACGGTGATCTCACTAGCGTGGATGCCAAGACGGACACGGACGGTGATGGCCAGAGTGCGATTATGGAACTTTTCATGGGTTCTAATCCGTTGGAGCACGAACAGAACCTTCACTTGCAACCAACGCGCGTGAAGGGCGGCTTCGCCGTTTTCTTTCCGAAGAGCACGTCTTCAGGACTCAGCTACCGTTTCGAATACTCGTTAGAAATGCAGGAATGGTATACAAATGGCGTTAGTTTGAAAGAGCGGCCGGATTTGGGCGTAGGAAAGGAATGGATCATGATGGAAGCCTTTATTCGCACTGCTGATTTACCTGACATCTTCGCTCGCATCGTTCTCACACTCGAGGAAGCGGACGACGATCCCGTCAACTAACCAACCGGCTTCTTGTTAGGCAGCCGCCTAGCAGGACGACCCCCAAAGGTCCCCGGTATGCGGCCTCATGGCATGCCGGGGATCACATTTATTGTGACGCCTTCGTTAGCGGGATGGCCTGGTGCCAGCTCAGACCGCTCTATTTCCTCATGTATTTCGCCACGGCCTCGGCTGCGGAACGAGCGTGAAGCTTTTCATAAATTCGCCGAATGTAGGTGCGCACGGTTTCCGTGCCGATGCGAAGTTCTTCAGCGATCTCCTTGTATTGATAGCCACTAGCAAGACATTGCAGAACTTCTTCCTCGCGCGCAGAGAGCGAAGCGATGGCGCTATTGGCGGGCGGGGCATGGTGAAAGGATTGCACGACTTTTCTAGCAATATGCCCGCTCATAGGAGACCCGCCCTGACTGAGTTCCTCAATTGCGGTTAGGAGTTCCTGAGGTCGCGCACGTTTCAACAGATAACCGCTGGCACCGGCGCTGAGAGCGCCGAAGACGTTGTCCGTGTCTTCATACACGGTGAGCATGAGCACCTGCGTCTGAGGGAGCTTGGGTTTCAGTTGGCGAACACATTCCACGCCATTCATTCCAGGGAGATTAATATCCATGAGCACCACGTCGGGCTTCAGCTCCGGCGTCCCTTCGAGCGCTTCCTCCGCGGTGCTAAAGCTTGCAAGGTGCTCAAATCCGTTTTGACGCTCAATTAGGCATCCCATGGTTTCCCGGAGTTTGGCGTTGTCCTCAACGATGACGATTTTGATAGGCATGCGCTACAGTGATAGGGGAAGTTCAAATACCAATTGAGTGCCATGGGGCCGGCTCTCATCGAACGCGAAGCGTCCGCCGATGACCTCCATGCGCTCGCGCATGTTGCGCAATCCGTGGCCGCTACCGGCGCTCGCTTCTGATGTTGGGCAGAGGCCCCGGCCATTGTCTCGGAGCGTGAGCAGGAGTCTCTTATCTTCGATTTCCATGCGGATCAAACATTCGGTCGCGTCAGCGTGTTTCACGAGATTATTCAGACCCTCTTTGAAGGCCATGAGAAAGTGATGACGCACGTCCGGAGAAACCGTGGCATTGGGGAATGATGGAGGTACATCAAAGCGGAATTTGAGTTTCGCCGTCTCTAAGAACGCTTGAGCATAACGTAAAAGGTAACTGGAGAGTCCTTCTAAAGTGTCATTCTTGGGATCGACGGCCCACACGATCTCGTCAAGCCGTTCCACGAGTTCTCTCGAGGTCGAGGCGATCTCTTCGGTAAGTGCCCTCGCTTCTTGCGGATTCTCGAGTTCATCTGCAGTCATTTCTCCTAGAAGGCCGACCCGCGTCAATCCCGCTCCGAGATCATCGTGGATGTCTTGAGCGATGCGGGCCCGCTCCCGTTCGAGGGCCGATTCGCGTTCAAGGCCTGCGATAAGCCGTTGTTGCTTGCGGCGCTCCTTGATGCGGAGTCCGATGGTGATGCCACTGCCAAATAAGAGAGACACCAGGCTGACGAACCATAAACGCCGCCATATCGGGGGAGGCAAGATCGCCGAGTTTTTTCTAAACAGATGCTTGATCTGGGCGTGTGTGAGTCCGCCCACCCAAATACCGAATTCATCGATATCGCCTTGGAACGACTTGCCGAAGAAATTCGGTGCGCCGCCCACACTCGCTTCTGGTTTGGCATCTACTAACGTCGTCACTGGTTGCACCACGGCGATCTCTTGAGCGTCCAGAAACAATGCCAGTCTCTGCGAACCGGAATCGAAGGTGACAGTATACATGTGCCAAGCGCCATCGATTGGGAAGCGAATCTCCGAATCCAGATCACGCCGCTGTTCGTTGCCATCACCCTCCCAGAAATAGACGGACCGGTTGAAACAAATGATAAAGCGTTTGTCGTCGAAGATCTCCGCGCGGCTACCAAAGCCACCAAGAATGGCGCCATTTTGAGGCGGAGATTCAAAACGCGCCCAGAGATTGATCGCCCACGACTCGCCTTTCGCGGTGGGGATATTGGTGCCTGACGGGCACACAACGGATTCGCCTTCGCCCAGGCGGATGGCCCGGCCATATCGGCCATCGACATACACGGGCGGATCGTGGCTCCCGCGGACCAAGCCATCGTTGTTGGATAACGACGTGTCTTCTAACGTTTGCTCAAAGGGCCAATGCAAGACTTGCTCCGCCGCCATACCGGAAGTGAGCACGGAGACGAAGGTGAGGCAGAAATAGGCTACGAAGTTGAGAAGCGTTTTGAGGGAAAGTGTAGAAGAAGTCGTGAGACTTCTATTCGGTAGACGCCCGGCGAAGGGAACTTTCACAAGTTCCGCTACGAAGTTGAGAAGGGTTCTGAGGGAAAGTGTAGAAGAAGTCGTGAGACTTCTATTCGTTAGACGCCTGGCGAAGGGAACTTTCACAAATTCCGCTACGAAGTTGAGAAGGGTTCTGAGGGAAAGTGTAGAAGAAGTCGTGAGAGATCTTTTCGGTAGACGCCCGGCGAAGGGAACTTTCACAAGTTCCGCTACGAAGTTGAGAAGCGTTGTAAGGGAAAGTGTAGAAGAAGTCGTGAGACATCTTTCCGGTAGACGCCTGGCGAAGGGAACTTTCACAAGTTCCGCTACGAAGTTGAGAAGGGTTCTGAGGGAAAGTGTAGAAGAAGTCGTGAGACATCTTTCCCGTAGACGCCCGGCGAAGGGAACTTTCACAAGTTCCGCTACGAAGTTGAGAAGGGTTCTGAGGGAAAGTGTAGAAGAAGTCGTGAGACTTCTATTCGTTAGACGCCCGGCGAAGGGAACTTTCACAAGTTCCGCTACGAAGTTGAGAAGGGTTCTGAGGGAAAGTGTAGAAGAAGTCGTGAGACTTCTATTCGTTAGACGCCCGGCGAAGGGAACTTTCACAAGTTCCGCTACGAAGTTGAGAAGCGTTGTAAGGGAAAGTGTAGAAGAAGTCGTGAGACATCTTTCCGGTAGACGCCTGGCGAAGGGAACTTTCACAAGTTCCGCTACGAAGTTGAGAAGGGTTCTGAGGGAAAGTGTAGAAGAAGTCGTGAGACTTCTATTCGTTAGACGCCCGGCGAACGGAACTTTCACAAGTTCCGCTACGAAGTTGAGAAGCGTTGTAAGGGAAAGTGTAGAAGAAGTCGTGAGACTTCTATTCGGTAGGCGCCCGGCGAAGGGAACTTTCACAAGTTCCGCTACGAAGTTGAGAAGGGTTCTGAGGGAAAGTGTAGAAGAAGTCGTGAGACTTCTATTCGTTAGACGCCCGGCGAAGGGAACTTTCACAAGTTCCGCTACGAAGTTGAGAAGCGTTTTGAGGGAAAGTGTAGAAGAAGTCGTGAGACTTCTATTCGGTAGACGCCCGGCGAAGGGAACTTTCACAAGTTCCGCTACGAACTTGAACTCACTGTCGCGTGCCTCCGGAGGAGATACCTCGCTTACTAACACAGCGTCAGCATTTCCGCATCTAGTTAGGCAAGAATCTGGGCAACCTGTCGGCGTTCGCGGTCTGCCGGGCCTAACCGTTCTTGGGCGCCCATGCTCTGGAGAACCGTGTTGTAGACATCGATTCCCTCCGCACCCACATCGAGGATCTGCCCTGTCTTGATGCGGCCATTGGCACCGGACACGGCGTGGAAGACACCCGAAAGTTCGCGCTTCACGTCGTTATGCCGGCCATCGCCACTCTCGGTGGAAATGGTGAAGAGCGCGTTTTCAAGAATGGTCTTTCCGTTAGCCTCTCTAGCATCTTCCTCATCCAGGCGTTGGAGGAAGTAGGCCACCTCACGCATTTTCATGTGGGCGTGAGCACGGAGTTCTTCGTTGCGTTTCTTGGGATTGAATTGATGCCACCACTCGTGGCTGCACCCGCCCGATCCCGTCTTGTTATGCTGGCGCGCGTCGTCAAAGGTGAAAATCTTGCGGCCGTCGTATTCATAGTCACCTGTTAGACGAATACGCTCGCCCGCCGCGAGAAAGGTGATGGCTCCAAACCGTGCGCGGTCCATTTGAATCGCGAGTGCGTAAAGATCCGCCATGAGACGCCACTCCGTGACCAATTCCTCTAACGTGATATCGATGCCTTCACCCCCCGGATCGGCCTTGCCGCCATGGAGGATTTTCGACTTGGGAGGAATGGGAATTTCACCGTCAGCATTCTGAGCCGGTTTCATTTCATAGGCGCGTTGCTCGAACTCGCGAATGCGGTCGAGATGATCTTTGACCCGGCCCTTGGAGGCGGAACCCAGTGGAGAATGCGCGCCTGTTAGGTGATGATACTGATCCATGACGGAGTCGAGCACACTGCGCTTGAGCCGTTTCTTGCGCACGTCTTCCTCGCCATCGCCCCCCACCGTGAGCGATCCAAAGACACGATCAAAGAGATCGCGGGGACGTTCTTGCATCGTCGCGGCCACGGTGCCGTCTGCATGATAACTGTGGACATAGCGGCTGACGCGGCTGCGTCGAAAGAACGTCCCACCTACGAGAGTCGGCACCATGCCGGGAGGCAATCCATCGGCGTAATGGGCTTGGCGAATGACTTGATCGATCGAGGCGCCGCCCGCCTTGGCCTCGCCGCCTGGAGGTGTCGCGGTGAAGGCTCCCGAAGCACCGTCGAAGTGCGCATTGATACCCGATTCATCACAGCGCACCTGATCCACGTTGCGCATGATAAGGAGCTTATCGCTCAAGGGCTTGAGAGGTTCCAAGACACCGTCGAAACCTTCTGTTTGCAGTGGAGCAGGGATTCCCAGCCCGAAGAAGACATTGAAAGCCCGCACGGGCGGCACATTGGCGGTGGTGCCCGCCGTGGCGGTGGAAACCAGCATTTCCTCAAGAAAAGGGAGGCCTATGGTGATGCTTCCAAGGCCTTTGAGCATCGCGCGACGGCTGAGAGGTGTGGATCGTTTCATAGCGGTGAAGGGAAGTGTAGCGGAGGAACCCCGGATTGGGTAGTACGTTCTTGTCGAGGGAAAAAGTGTTGCTTTTGTTAGAGTTTGTGCGCGAGCGACTGCACGTGAGCAAGCACTTCCTTGAATGGCACATCCTCCAGCAAACCGAACTCATCGCGGCGGCTGAGACGTGCTCTACTCGCCGCCGGGCTGGTGAGACCACAGAGAAATCGCGTGAGCTGCCGCGGTGTTCGCAGAGGTGCCAGGCGTTCGCGTGCCAGCGCATCAATGGCTTCGAGTTCTCCAGATGTTAGAGTTCTCTCTGAAGAACGCGGCAAGACGACGGGCGAGTGCTGTCCATCGCAACGTGAACAATGACCACAGGCCTCATTTCCAATCTCGCCAAAGTAGGCGAGCAAGGCTTGGGTGAGACATGGCGCTTTCTCTGCTAGAGCGACGACGTTGCGCAACCGGCCGATGTCCATGGCCTCACGTTTTTCGAAAAGCGTTTGCAAGCGATCTGCTAGAGCGCGAGGACTTGGCGGCGCCTTTAAGACGCGGTAGCCTTGCCGCACACCCGTTGGTTTGACCATCAAGTCTCCCGCTTCTTCCAGATGACCAATGGCCGCGACGATACGCTCGCGCGGTTCCTTGATCGAATCGGCGATCTCGGAGGGAATCAACGACGTCCACGCGCGTCCCGATTTGCCGGCTTGGAACACTTTTCGCAAGAAGGCCTGGCGCTCCGGATCGTAACCCTTGAGTAGATGCTCCAAGCCTCGAACGAACCGCACCTTGTACTCATGGTAGAATGGGCGCGTTGCGGCGATGACCCCTTCCAGTTCCAGGTAGGTCATCAAGGTGGCGATGACCAGCGGCCGGATGTCATTGACAGAGGAAAGTTCATAAAAAGACACGTCGAAGGTGTCCCCCTGCCGGAGCAGGTGGTCCACCAAATGCCGCAACGCTTGAGGTGTGGGCGTGTCACCATAGGCAAAGTTCTCCAAGGTGGTGAGGTCATCGGCGCACGCTAGCATTTCGCAAACGGCTGGGAGCGCATCGCGGCCGGCGCGGCCAATCTCTTGACTGTAATTCTCAAGACTCTTGGGCAGGTTGTAGTGATAAACACGCCGGATATCGGCTTTGTCGATGCCCATGCCAAAGGCGATGGTGGCCACAATGACCGTCGTGTTTCCGGACATGAAGGCGTCCTGACAATCCACCCGCACCTCGTTAGGGAGTCCGGCGTGATAAGCGCGGGCCGGCACGCCCGCTTTCTGCAAGAAGGTAGCCACCCGTTCCGCCGTGTGCTGAAGCGTGACATACACGATCGTGGCCGCCGTGGGATCGCGTTGGATCTTTTCTAACAAGAGCGCCTGCCGTTCTCCGGCCGTGCACGGCGTGACCTCGAGATGCAAGTTTGCGCGATGAAAACTCAGTTGGGTGTGGTCCGATTTCGCAATCGCAAACGCCCGGCAGATATCCTCTGCCACCGCGGGGGTGGCTGTGGCTGTCAGCGCGAGTACTTGCGGAATCTCTAGCGATTTCACCAGGCGGGCGAGCTTCAAATAATCGGGCCGGAAGTTGTGCCCCCACTCCGAAATGCAATGCGCCTCGTCAACGGCCATCATCGAGAGCCCCACGTGATTCAAACTCTCCAGGAATCTCTCATTGGCCAAGCGCTCCGGCGCTACGTAAAGCAATTTCAAGGCCCCCTTTTGCATGCGATGATAGATCTCGCGGGTCTCGTCTCCGGTCAGGCTGGAGTCGAGGCGAGCCGCTGCCAAGCCACGCGCTTGCAGCGCGTCCACCTGGTCTTTCATTAGTGCAATGAGCGGCGAAACGACTAATGTTAGTCCGTCTAGCAAAAGTGCCGGAAGTTGATAGCAAAGCGATTTGCCTCCCCCGGTCGGAAAAACCGCCAGAGCCGAACGGCCGGCCATCAACGCGCCGATCACCGCCTCCTGACCATCGCGGAACCGTGAGAGGCCAAAGTGTTGCTGAAGCGCTAGGGCGGGATCAGGCGGGGGCATGCTCCTATTAGAACATGTCGCCGTAGACATCTGTGAGGGCGAGACGTGCGTCGATTTCTGGGAAGGAGACGACCGCTTCCCTTCCTTCATGCACTTCTCTAACAAAGCCGGAAGACGTGCGTTGGTAGACGACAGCGACGGGTGTATCCGGTTCGATCATGATATAGTGACTCAGGGTGGGAATGGTGAGGTAGGCGTCTTTCTTCTCGCTTTGATCGATGCGCCGTGTGGACTCAGAGAGCACTTCCACAATCACCACGGGCTCGTCTTGAAAGGAATCGTCTTCGGGATTGGAGCGGCAGATGACGGAGACGTCTGGGTAATAGAAACGCGTGTGGGTAGGGTAACGCACGCGGATCTTCATGTCTGAATTGAAGGGGTGACAAGAATTGCCGCGAAGTTGGCCGTATAGTGATCCAAGAATGTTCGACGCCAATTGGTTGTGGCGGACAGTTCCTCCAGCCATGGCAAAGACCGCGCCATCGACGTAGTCGTGTTTGATTTCGGAAATCTCTTCACCCTTAAGATACTCTTCGATTGATAGATTGGCGTAGGCTTTGACTGCGGTCATACCGCATATTCTAGCGATCGTGTGCAGGAACTCAATTCAACGTGGCGGCCTTTTCTTCCAAGATCACTTCCCGATCCAGGCTTCGACGTAGGAGAGTTCTTCCTCCTCGACGAACCAATGTGATTGGATGAAACGTTCGATGAGGACTTGGCCGTTCAAAGTGGCTTTCCCTCCACCGTTGCGAAGTTGGAGAATCATGGGAACGTCTTTCTGACCACGAAGTGTTCGAACGAGGACGTCTTTGTCAGGGTGGGCTCGGGGGAGGTAGGCGTAGAGCGGCTCGTCTCGCCCTTGAATTCGTAGCTCTAGCGCTAGGTATTTCAAGGGGTCGCTGTAGGCGAAATTATAATAATCAGTTAGGGAGGCGTAGACGCGGAAGGGTGATTGGACGCCGGATAGTTTGAGGAAGCGCTCGATGGGGACGGGATTGTGACCGGCGTGCGATTCCCAATCAATCAGGTATCGACCATTGCGGTTCTCGACGATCAAGGGCAAGAGGGCGTCGTCGATCTTGGCGGCGACGATGTAGAGGGGATAGGTGCTTTGCAAGTCCCGTTGCTGGCCGGCGACGGTGACGGCGTCAGGGATGACGGGTTGGATCGAATGACTTTGGTAGTGCCTTTCCATATACCTTTGGACCGATGACGCTCTTCGCACGTAAGTTAGCTTCTTCTCAAGGGTGGGCGCGGCAAGAAAAGCCCGTACGGTTTCCACACAGGATTGCCGGACGTCGAGAGGACCTAAACCGGCGACGTTGGCGGGGGTGGCTTTGCTAGCGTTTTCTTCAGAGAGACCGGTCTGATGGTGAGAAATGGCTGCCACCACCACGGCAACGGCTAGGAGAACGCCCAAGATGCTGGGAAAGGCGTGACGAATGAGACCAGAATGACGACGTTTTCCCATACGCCAATCGGCCTCTGAGCACTCGACAATCGTCCGCTGATGCCGGTGATCCAGCATCAGCTTGACGGGGGTGTGGTGTGGAGGTTTGGCCATTTAGCCAATGTGAGGCGTCTTCCGGCGCCGATGCGTCGCCACCAGCATTGCGGCAAATACTAGCAACGAAGTTGAGCTGGGTTCAGGGATCAACGAGAAACCAAGATCCATGAGCACGCCTTCTTCCACTGCAGACAATGTTCTCGGGCCCGGCCCGGTCGAGGTCGAATGCGTCATGAGGAGATCTTCCAGACTTTTGTTATCGGTATCCAAGTGGCTCACGCTGCTTCCTTCATTCCAAGTCGTGGGTGTGTAGAGCCCGACTGGTTGACCACCGTTCGCAGCTCTGGCGTTGGGCCCGTCAAAGAAGAGGCCGTTGGTAGGGGAAGTCCCACCCACGGAGTCGGCGTTCCAATTAGTGAGATCGATTGTGAAGTCGGTGTCGTCGATGATGGCATTGCCATCGGCGTCTTCAACAAAGTCATCGAAGGTGGCCCAGATACCGCCATCGGTGTCTTCGTTAGCGGTGTGGCCCCACACATCACTACCGTCTTCATTGATAAGCGAGGCGAAGCCGACCGCGTGCAGGAGTTCGTGAATCAGGGTCGATTTGAAATCATAAGAGCCGGCGCCGACGTCGTCATCCAGATCCCAGGAATGGAAGAAGTTCACGTTTACCTCCCCATCGGCTGTGGCGCCGTTGAGGTCAGAGGCGCCGTTAGTCAGGATCTTAGTACCCACCACACCGGAAATGTAGCCGAGGAATCCACCTGTAACAGAGAGCTGGCTCCCAGCGGATGCTAAAGTGGTGTTATTCGTGCTGTAACCGGTGACATCCATGACCACCGTGGCTGTGTGGTCGAACCAACCGCCTATCATGGAGGCTGCGCTGGCTAAGGCATTGCGCCGCGCCGTGCCGTCAGTGGGATCGTTGAATTCGTCGGTGGGGCTGGCGGAGTAGTTGAATTGAAAGACGACGGCGCCGTTTCCAGAAGAGAGAGAGGAGACTAAGAACGCGCCAAAGAGCAAACCGGTTGGGAAGAGAGAGACGAACCTCATGGGAATCGAAGTTTTCCGACCCTAGAACAACCTTAGAAAATTTCTATTATGAATAGAATTATTATTTTAATTATACGTATTGCGTTTGGAAATTCCCGATCTATGAATGGTCGGTTTCACGGGAGGGTTTCCATGAGGTAATAGTGAAAGTGGTGAGTTTGTTTGGATCGATTAACTATTAGGAGGCTCGTAGCTATTAAAATTTCATAACTGTTTTTTGAGGGTGATTTGCCTTTCGACCTTGCCCGCCTTTGCGAGGTCCGGATTAGATGGTTTCCAGCAGAACCTGATCCCAAACAACTTTTATGTCTCAAGATACCATTGACCCTCCTGCTCCCTCCAAGACCGGCGTGGCCCGGCCGAAGTATCCTGGAATTCGTGTCACCTGTAATGGCAATCAGTTGGTTGCTCATTGGGTTGAGGCTCGCATCACGGAAGGCGGTGTTTTCTACCCTATCACACCTTCTACTGAGGGAGGCGAACTCTATCAGCAAGCCTACGCCGAAGGCCGCCTGGATGTGTGGGGCAATCAAAAGATCGCGATTGAGACGGAGGGCGAGCACTCTGCTCAGGGTGGAGCAACCGCCTTCGCCGTCACCGGACGCCGGACGGTCAATTTCACCTCGGGGCAGGGCATCGCCTACGCGATGGAACAGTATTACCATGCACCTGGGAAATGCTCGACCATGGTGCTTGAAGTCGGTGCGCGTGCTCTAACAAAGCACGCGCTCAACGTGCATTGCGGTCATGATGACATTTACAGTGCACTCGATACGGGTTGGACGATCCTCTTTGGAAAAGATGCTCAGCAAGCCGCCGACCAAGGCATCATTCTCCGGAAGGTGAATGAGCTTTCGCTCAATCCGGGCATGAATGTGCAAGACGGCATGCTCACGACCCACTCGGAGCGCGCTTACAAGGCACCGGAGGCGGAATTCTTGCGTGAATACTTGGGGGCAGCTGAGGAAGTCATTGATTGCCCGACCGAATCGCAGCGTGAACTCTTTGGCTCCACGCGCCGCCGCGTCCCGGCCATGATGGATTTGAAGAATCCCATCTTGTTAGGCCCGGTGCAGAATCAGGAGCACCACATGAACGGCGTCGTGGCCCGGCGCAATAATTTCAATGAACCGATTCTAGCATTTCTTGAAGAGGCCTTCGAAGAATTCGCCCAGCTCACCGGCCGCCGCTACGGATTGATCGATCAATACAAGTGTGAGGACGCCGAGACGGTCTTTGTTAGCCTGGGTTGCGCTGCGGAGAATATCGAGGAGGCGTGTGACTACCTGCGTGAGCAGAGGAACGCCAAGGTGGGATCGATTCACATTAATGTGATTCGTCCCTTTCCCGAGGCTGCCGTGGTCGAGGCCTTGCGCGGCAAGAAACACGTGATTGTATTAGAACGGACCGATGAAGGCATGGCTGGCGATAATCCGTTAGGGCGTGACATTCGCGTTGCGCTGACCAAAGCCGCCGAAGCGCACAAGGGCCAGAACGTGACCGTTGGCGCCATTGCTCCGGAGGAAATGCCTCGTTTGTTCGGTGGAAGTTACGGTATTGGTTCGCGTGATTTCCGGCCTGAGCATACCTTGGGCGCCTACGAATTCGCTACCGGCGCCACGGCTCGGAAGGATGGGAGGAGCGCTGCGGATGGGGAGAATTATTTCACCGTGGGCATCGATCATCCCTATGCGGTGATCTCTAAAGACACGCCGTCTCTCTTGCCTTCAGGCGCTATCGCCGCACGATTCCATTCCATCGGTGGATGGGGTATGATCACTACGGGCAAGAATCTTGGCGAAATTGTTGGGGAATTCGGCCAAATGCTCAAAGAAGAATCTGGCGAAGACAAGCTCTTTGTGAATGCCAATCCGAAGTACGGCTCGGAAAAGAAAGGCGCGCCCACGAACTATTATCTCGTGGCAGCGCCTCAGCCCGTGCGTGTGAATTGCGAACTCAATCACGTCGATATCGTGCTTTGCTGTGATCCCAAGGCCTTCACACACACAAATCCTTTAGCCGGTCTCAAGCCAGGGGGTGCCTTGGTCTGGGAATCTAACGAAGCACCTGAAATGGCGTGGAAACGGATTCCCAAGAAGTACCGGGACTTCGTGAAGGAGAATAATATTCGCGTCTTCACGCTACCGGGATTTGAGATTGCGAAGAACGCTACCGATCGCCCGGATCTTCCGTTGCGGATGCAGGGCAACTCATTCTTGGGCGCTTTCTTTAAAGTCTCTCCCTTCTTCAAGACCTTCGGCATTGATGAATCGAAATTTGATGAGGTTGTTAGAGATCAGTATGTGAGGAAGTTCGGCCGTTTCGGTGATGCGGTGGTCGAGTCTAACATGAAGGTCATGCATGACGGCTACAGCCGTGTGCACGAAATCGCCTACGGCGAGATTGAAGCCGAGGACCGTTCCAACATGCGGCTGCAACCCGTGATGCCGGCCGGGGAACATACCATTTTACCCACGGCAGGCGTGCCTGTGGGGGAAAGCCTCAATACGTTTCCCATGGCCGAGAGACAGGCCGGCCGCGCGCCGGTTCAGTCGTTGGCGAAGTTCGACGGTGAATTCCGTGCCGGTCTGGGCTATCACCAACCGGCCGGGGCCCTCTCCGCCTGCGGTGTCATGGCGGCGGGAACGGGCGCCACGGCATCTAAGTACGTGGCGAGGCGCGAGACGCCTCTCTACATCCCGGAGAATTGCACCCAATGCATGGAGTGCATCACCGCATGTCCGGATACCGCGCTGCCCAACACCGCGCAAGAGGTGAGTACCGTGTTAAAGACAGCCGTCAATAATTACGTCTCCGATCCAGGGCAGAAGAAACTCATGCTCGAACAGATGCCGGGTGTGGAAGAACGCGCGCGTGAGCGAATGAACGCTGCGATCGAGGCGAAAGAATCTGTTCCCTTTAAGGACATTGTTAAGGAAGAAGTCGCCAAACTCAATAGCGGCATCTCTCAAGAAACGAAGGACCAGTTCTCTGGCATCATGGATCTGGTGCCCATGGCCTACAACAAAGTTCCCGCCGTTTACAAATCCATTGAGAAGAAGAAACCCGGTGAAGGCGGTCTTTTTTCGATCTTTGTGAGTGATCTTTGCAAAGGCTGCGGTGAATGTGTGGAGCAGTGCGGGGATCACAACGCTTTGGTTATGGTGCCGGATACGGAGGAGTTGAATCACGACCTCACGTCTGCGCAGATCTTCTCGCGGATGCTTCCGGATACGCCGCAGAAATACCTTGGTCTCTACAAGGATGAAAGCCCGGAAGACTCACGGCCCGCGGCCTTGAGGAATCACCTCATGGTGCGCCGCAATTACGAAGCGCTCGTTTCCGGAGATGGCGCCTGTGCCGGCTGTGGTGAGAAGTCCATTCTCCGCGCGATTGCCACCGTCACCGAGGCCTACATGCGTCCGACTTACCATAACAAGGCGGATCGCTTGATTGACAAAGCCACCAACTTGAAGCGGAAGGCGCGCAACGCTTGCAGGCGCTGAAAGAACGTGATGAAGAGCAGTATCAGATCTTCAAACAAGCGGTTGCCCACATTCTCATGGGGCTTGGCGGGGAAGATGACGAGGATACGAGGAAGCGTTTGGATGCCAATGGCGAGCTTTCCGATGAGGATATCGTTTCGGCGATTTCTTCCGTCATGCGAGTGGATGCCTACAATCATAAGCATCTGCAATCCACGGACGGCCGGTTGCAGAATGGTATGAGTGTGATGTTCATGGGCGCCAGCACGGGTTGTAATACGGTTTACGGTTCCACGCCGCCTTCGAATCCCCACCCTTATCCTTGGATGAATAGCCTCTTCCAAGATGGAGCAACGATTTCTTGGTTATTGAGTGAGTCGCTCCTACTCGCGCACTCACGCCGCTCCGTGGCGCCGGAGCGTCTGTGCAATGCATTGTTAGAGCGCGATGACGATGTCATTTCCTACGACGAATATTGGGACCTCACCCACCTGACAGAGACAGAAATGACGGATCTCGAAATCAAAGAGCTGCCCAAAGTGTGGATCGTCGGTGGCGACGGGGCTCTCGGTGACATTGGTTTCCAGAATATCTCCAAAGTGATGCTGCAGAACCGCCCAAATGTGAAGGCCGTGATGTTAGACACACAGGTCTATTCCAACACAGGCGGTCAGAACTCCGATTCGTCAACGATGTTAGGCGGCTATGACATGAATCAATTTGGCAAGGCCTCCCAAGGCAAGTTGCATGAGAAGAAGAGTGTGGCGGAGGCTTTCACCAGTGGTCACGGTTCGCCCTACATTGGTCAAGTCAGCATGGCCAATGCGGCGAAACTCTATCAGAGCATTCTCGAAGGCTTAGAATACCGCGGCACCGCATTCTTCCAGTCTTACACCACGTGTCAGCCCGAGCATGGTGTGGCGGATGACATGTCGGCGCACCAAGCGAAACTCATTCGGGATTCACGGGGCATGCCGGAATTTGTCTATGATCCCACGGCGGGTGAGATGGCCCAGGAGTGTTTCAACCTGAAAGGCAATCCTAGCATTAATCGTGATTGGTGGGTGGCCGCCTACTCTGATAAGTCCAAATACAATTTCACCGTGGCGCATTGGGCCATCACCGAGGCGCGTTTTCGCAAACATGTGAAGGCCATTAAAGAGGAAGAAACCGCAGAGTTCATCCACATCGATGAAATGCTTCCGCGCATCACGCAGCTGGATGTGATTCAGCGCAACATCTTCAAGGAAGATCATCGCAGTTATGTGCCGGACTTTGGCGCCTATATCAAAGCCGAGGTGAAGGGGAAGTTCCGCTATTTCTTGGTCTCCCGGCAAATGGTTCTCTTCGCCGTCGAGCGCCGGAAGGCTTGGCGGATGTTGCAGAGCCGTGCCGGTCAAGAGAACAAAGACTACCTCGCTCAGAAAGCTTTGTTGGCGAAGGTCGATAAAGACGAAATCAGCGTTGATGATCTCCGCACCAAGACGGGGGATCTTTATGCCGCGGAATTGGAAGCGGTCGGGGTGAAAGCGTAAGACGGCAATCATGGTTGCCTGACGACGTTCGATTTCGGAGTAATCGACGACTATCCTGTTAGCCTGACTGTACAGGATGCACGTCAATGGCCATCAGCTGCCCTGACGTTGTCTCGATAAAGTTGCCGGTATCCCTGAGTTCTCTTCCTGAATAGAAAGGTTGGGAGATCACGCCGCACACCGCGTCGTCGGAATCAATGAGAACGCGCTCCTAACGCACATCGTCGCCAAAGAGATCGTTGCTGAGCAGGAAGCGGCGAAGGTATTCGATAGTCTCTGAGCGAGGTTCCTGCGGAATTGCGCCTCCATCTCCTCGAAGGTAGCTTTCGGCTGATTCAAGCGGGTTTGGCGTAGGCATACGACTTGAGCTTCGATCTCTTCAGGTGTCGGCATAAGGAGAAATTTCGAATGAAATCGGGGCTTTGGCGGCGGAAGTTCGCTTCTCAAGTCCACACAATCTTGTCAAAATGCTTTTTCAGTTTCAGGCCTCGTCCCGGGTGCACCATGGAGACCCAGGCGATTTGGCCTAACAGATGTTCCCGGAAAGCGTCGTGATTCATGCCGGGCGGAAGATGGGCATCAACCCTCCCTTGACTGCATTGATAGAACTGCGCCTTGAGACGGTCCCACGTTTGCCGGTCGATGTTAGGGCGTTCATTCACGACCAAGCCGGTCACTCTTTGTCGCTGACTTGGCCTCATCACGCGGGTCTTGCGCATGTTCGGGGTGAAGCTCTCCTCTAGCAGAATCGCACCCGTTTGATGAATAAACCGATTCGCGGTGTCTCGTCTCATGCTGCTCCCTGAGAACGCCAAGTCGTCGGCGTAACGCGTGTAGCGCAGTTTCCATGGCGAAGCCAGGCCCGTCAGGCGAGCGTCGATCCGGTAGCCTAGCAAGTTGGAAAGAGCGCCCGATGTGGGTGCGCCTTGCGGGAGGTGCGGCCGTTGAAAGCGTCGCCTCCGAGAGGAGGAGAGTTCTACGGGCGCTTGGTGCAGGATGGCGCGGGGAGTGCTTGCGCAGCAGAGAGCCGCCAGGAGTTCGGCAATCGGGTCGGGATAGCCTGCCAATACAAACAATCCGCGCGCGCGACCGAACGTCAGCGAAGGATAGAAGTCTTCGATGTCCATGGTGATTACCATTTCTGAATCCGTATGGGGTTTGGTATGATCAATGATAGAGAAACCTCGGCGGTAGCTCGTCACGGCATCGTGCGGAGTCATGGGATCGAGCACCTCAGCTAATATCCGGCGCTGGATTTGTTTGAGCGCTTCCTTGGGTTTCTCAATCAAACGGCAACCGCCGGAACGTTTGGGAATCCATTGATAACTGTAGTGTGAGAGCTTCCCGCTCGAGGCTCGGAATCGATAGCCGGCAAACCACGAAAGTTCTTCCAACGGAAGGCGTAACCAATCGGCTAGGGATCGGAGGGAAGTGAGGGGCTTAATCTTCCACGAACTCGCCGCCGGATGAGGCCGCATGGACGCATCAATCGAACCTGGCGAATAGGCAAGAGGTTTTCTAAGGTGCAGATACTCACAAAGTCCTTGATCCTGACGAAGGAACTCCCAAGCTGCCGAGATGTCTATTTTTTTAATGCTCTCTTCAAAAGCGAGAAAGCGCCTCGTTAAAGCGGGAAGGCCTTGCCACGGCCTGGGCAGGTGAGATCGCAGGAGCTTGTTCAGAGCGCGCGTCGTGCGTGGGCCGGCCACATAGGTTTCTGCGAGGAGCCTAACAGTGGCATTGGAGGACGGCATGATCCTGACAGAAACACGGGGAGACCGAAACGGCAAGCCTTTCCCAACCAGCTTACTGGGCGCGGGCCGATTGGCGGCGTGCCGCCATCAAGCCCCGTGCGCCGGTGTGGCATGTTCATGCGTGTCCCTGGGGATACCCCAGAGAGAACGGCTTACCGTGAGGCAAACATCGTTCGATTCTTGGGAAAGGCTTTACCGTTTCGTGTCCCATACGGTAGGGCGCGGAGGCTTGCCTGACGAGGCAAACCGTGGGTTGCAGCGAAAAGTGCTCTCAATTGACCACATCGCGCCACAGGCCATTGAGGCCCTGCAATCGTACGACGGGGTTTTCGAAGCGGACGAGGAAGATGGCGCGAATATCTTGAGCGCGAAGTTCTTCGCATTGCTGGTCTGTCAGTTTCGTGGAAAGACCGGGCTCGAAGAGAAAGATGTCCCCAACATTGTGATGAATCGATTGATACGTTTGTGAGTAATAGTCGTCGAGGATTAAGGGTTCGCTTGTGAGGCCCGTGATCCGGGTTTCCAGGAAGCGATCGAGCGCGAAGGTGGGGCCCACTGTTTGGATGGTGTAAATGGAAGAGTCGCTAAACCAGTAAAACTGGGTGTCCACCTCAAAACCCGGCGCCTTAAGAACGCGATGGACCAGTCGGCTATCGCTTGCAGGCGGGTCGTCTGGATGTCCGGGACGAAGCGCGATGGCCTCCTCACGTCCCCGTTCGGAAAACTCCCATGAAGGATACCCTCGAGGTAGGACGACGGGCGAATCATGTAGAGCTTCTAACGGAAAGCCTAACGAGGGGGGTGACGGTTGGAAATCAGTGAGCCTTAAGATGGGCTGCGTCAATTGAGAGGGACCCTTAAAAGCAAGCTTCAAGGTGACCAACGCAGGGGTTCCCCAAGTCACGTCATGCGTGCCATTGCCCGACGAAACGGAGAAACGTTCCTGAACAAGTTCGCCATTCGTTTGGGCAGTGGTAACGAGGAAGTCCAGGGCGAGTCCTTGGCCTCGGATATAGGTCTGTCGCGTCGGCGATACGCGAATGTGCCTTTTCAACCGGTGATTGGCCAGGGCGCTTCCATGTTCGTTTTGAAGGACAATGAGATCGCTACTGCCTAACAAGACGCCTTGATCGTACTCGCGTTCCTTTCTCGGCAGCTCCCTTGCTTGCTTGATGATGAGACGGCCATCGGTCAGTTTTTTAAATTCCATCTCCACACTCGCTTGTAGCTCATCTTCGACATCGTTTCCTTCGAAGAATGCTATGGCCAGAGCGCGGCTATCTCCGGCGACGGCATCGAATACGGTGAGTGCCCCCCGCCAGAGATTTTTGTAGTCCTCTGTCTCCATGACGTGGCCGCGGTCGATTGGAAGCAGAGATGACTTCTGAAGCAATTTTCCAAGCTGGCTCCGCAAGTTATCAATGTTGATAAGCGCGTGTATCGTCAAGGTTAGAATCTCTGGCAGGGAAAGGTCACTGGGATTGGTGATAGAGCCAGCACCCAACTGCGTGACACTGCTGATTTTTCGCTCAACTTCCGGAAAAAAGTCTGAGGTGATCTCACGTTCCACGATCATCACGCCGTTGGCGGCTTCGGTCTCATCCGGAAAGGAGTGATGCGCCAAGATGGCCATGCCTGTGTTTTCTTCTGCTAGTTGAAAGCGTCGTCTGGCTAAGTAGGCATTGAGGTTGTAGAAGCTGGCGTAGACTTTGCGGATGGCTCGGAACACCCCTCGCTCTTCTTTGCGCGAATCGTCACAATGTGAGGGTCCTGTGTCATCGTCATCGAGATCATCCGCAAGACAGCCGCTGAAGCTGTCGTAGAGTCCGGCTCCGACAAACGATTCGGTATCTTCGACGTTGGTACTACTGCGAAAACGAATGCGCTCGTTGGGATCGAAGGCGGCCAAAGCCTCCAGCACTTCTAATTCGGTAGCCTCGGCAAAGGGCGCTTGCCGAATCCAATCGCGGATTTCTGCTAGGGCGGCGTCGAGAGCGGAGATCTCAATAGCGGCCTCAAAAGGCTGTAGTCGCTCGTCAATGCGTTCACCAAGCGAGAGCCCCTGATCCCCACTCGGTTGGGTTAAAAATTGATCCCATAGTGCAAACGTGAGAGCGTAAGCAGGTTGCGGAGTCATTTCCGGCACGCTTTTTAGCAACGTGATGAAGCCTGTGGCCTTGCCTCCGATCTCGTCCACACCGGCAGCGGTATCGCTTTGTAACGGAATGGCGATAGGAAAGCCCAAGGTCTTGATGGGCATGATCTCGGGGCGTAATGCTTCAGTGAGTGTCTCCAAGGTGTTCAAGACATGGGATGGGGTATCGCTTAAGGGTTGCAACGAGACTGAAGAATCGTCCTCGCGGGCGTCGAGCGCCACGAGTTGGTCCACGAGCGCTCGTGCCTTTGCTACTTCGGGCTCCGTTCGCACTTGGACGATGGGGATATTGCTGCTGCGGGCGAGAATGACCACATGAGAATTGGGAACGGGCGGCGAAAGCGTGAGGACGCCTTTTACCCAAGGCAGCTCGGGTGGTAGACGTTCGGTTAGAAGGATATCATCACTGGTCAGCCTTCCCTCTAAGAAGGCCTTCTCGATCTCGTCAGTGGCCACGTAGCGGAGGTTCCCAATTGTCCATCCCGGAGCAAAGGTGCTGCTGAAAACATTCGGTTTGGTCGGATCGAGCACATTAATTCCTCGCTCCTGCAGGTAATCGCGGTTTGCCAAGGCGTGAGAAAACTGTGAGGGCGTCGGGAGATAGGAAGCGTTCCCTACCTTAAGCCAGTCTGCTCCCGGCGCGATCGCCTCCCTCACCAGATTGACCAAGTAATCGATCGTTTCCACGGGGTATCCATCACCCCCTAAGAGCTGCACTGAAATGCCGTGGGGTTCGGTTGCCAAGAACTCATCAGCCCACGCAATGGAGCCGGCGATGGCGCGCTGGTTAGGGCCCGGGAAGAGTGTCAGGGCATCGTATTCAAGAGCGTTGAGTCCTTTGAAGGGTGGCAGTTCAGCGGTGGCGAATTGGAAGTGAAAGGGGTATTGCTGCGTGTTTTGAAAGAAAACGCGAGTGGGGTCATCGAGCAATACGATGAACTTCGCAGACCGTTGCCGAAACTCAAGTTGGTGACTCCAGGCGTCGCTTTGCGGAATGTCGATATCGACCGATGCTGCTGCGCGAAAGTAAAGGAGGTTGCGAGCACTGAATTCAATTTCGTGCCGCCAACTCGATTCACCACTCGCGGCGAAGGGATACCACGTTCGGAGATCGGCGGAGAATTCGAGATGACTCGAGGCGAAGTCGGAAGAACGTTGAACTTCAAAATCCCATATGCTCGGGGAAGCGTTCTCTGAACTTCGTAACTGAATCAAGGGATCTGCTAGACAGATCGTTGTCATGAAACCCGCCGCTGCAAGGTTGACGGCGCATGTCCAAGCCTCGTTACAGTCCATCATCCATTCATTTCAATCAATCGATATGCCTCCTGTAAACTTCCAATTGCCTTGGACTTTGACTAATCTGACCGCGTCGCCTCCAGGAATGATCACGACGCCGAAGACCCGGTGATGGATGCGGTGAGGAATGACCCAAGCGCGATCGCCCCTGATCTTGACGTCGGATTTGGAAGTGTAAGGAGCGGCGCCACGAATCCAGCCGAGGTTCCTGGTTCGGCCTTTCTTGAGATAACTCGACGGCGCCAGAAAACTCTGGATTGCGGTGTCATCACCGGAGGCGAGCGCCTCTTTGAAGGCGCCATACAGCTCAATGATGACAGCTTTCTCGCGGTTCTGATGGTGCCTTCTCCATGAGAAGAGGCCGGCTAATGTTAGGCACAGTATGAGACAGACGCAGACGCCGGGCTTTCTCAACCAACGAAGAAATCGCATAGTGCGGGGAGTTTACCCCGCCATTTGGAGAACGTCATCCCGCTTCTTGGAGGGTGACGCCATGCGTTTGCGGTAGGCGGATGGGGATTCGCCGGTGTACTTGAGGAAACTACGGTTGAACTGTGAGAGCGATTGGTACCCCACTTCAAAGGCGACTTCCGTGATTCGGGCATAGGGTTGGAGGAGTGCCTGCTTGGCGCACTCGATTCGTTTGCGGTTCACATACTCCGTGAAGGTCATCTGCGTGGCTTGCTTGAAGATCTTGCAGAAATAGAAAGAACTGACACCCACGGCATCCGCGACCGTCGACAGCGAGAGCGAGTCCATCAAGTGTTCCCGGATATAGGCTTTGGCCTTGGTGACCACCTCGGGCTCATCTCGATCTTTTTCGAGCATCAGCTGATTAAAGAGTGTGGAAAGTTGGAGGCTGAAGATGGCCAGGAGCTTTTCGATCTGTTGGTAACTCTCTGGCGGAATGACGGTGCTGGATTGATAGGCCTTGCGGAAATCATTCAGCTTTTTCTGAGGTATTCCTTGTTCGACGAGTCGTTCCGTCAGGGCATCGAGTTCCGCTTCGTTGGGTGGTTCTGTGAGAGATTGGCCGGTGCGGAGGTAAGCGACCGTTTCCTTGCCCAACTTCACGGGAACGGCGGTTTCGGAAAGGCCGGCGAAGCATTGGGAGGTCGCCACATGGTCTCGTGCTGCGCGGAGAATGTGAACGTGGGCATGCTGACAAGCTTGGCAGGCCGAAGACCCATTGATCAGCTGGCAGAAGCGATTCTGAGCGCAACAATTTGCGTAAGTGGTAGGGTCTTGGCTGTGGGCCGCTTGAAGACCGAGGGCAAGTCCCGTGAGCTTCTCGAAGGCGGTGGCGTAGGTGGTGAAGAGGGCGGACGTTCTGACCTTATCGACCAGTTTCTGATTGGATGCAGCGGAAGTTGTCATACCTGAGGCAAGCCTACCGGCTACCCGCGCCCCGTAAATTCGTAGCGGAAACGCTTCTCAATTACGCAATTCGCTTAGGCGTGTACGCAAATTGCGTACGCGGGCTTAACCCTTCTCGTATTCACTCGAGTTCTCATGGAGTCCTTCTGCCGCACCAGGCACATTCTGCGCCTTGTCCGCATAGCGATCAAACCGGTTGGAAAGGATGAGGAGCGTGGGAGCCCAGAGACCGACGAAGATGCCGAAGCGTTCCGCGTGGGCTTGTTGTTCCGGATCATCTCCTAACATAAACCACCAAATAGCGATGGAGAGGATGATCGATGCGATGCCTGCTTGAAAACAGATGGTGGAGGCGATGCGGCAGATTTTCGGGTTCATAGTTGGAAAATAGTTAGAAGCGAATGACCATGTCAAACGTCAGACGTGATCCCATCAGGTTCTCAGATTTACCGGTTAGTGGGATCTCATAGGCGGCACCAAGGTCCACGTTTTCCGTAGCGCGGAATCGAAAACCCAGACCAAGCGTGACCAGGTCGCGATTGCTTGAGGCATTGGCAGCGCCCAGATTGATCAGATCACCTCCCTCGAATTCCGCCACCGCCGGCACGGCCCCGCCCACGTGGCTGTTGAAGCGTCTTCCGCCGTCACCCTCATCCAACACACGAAAGTAATTGAGTTCGGCAAGGGGAAAAAAGCGCTCGGTGAGAGCATAACTGACATGAGCACTGTAGAAAAGGCTGGTGCTGCCTTCATCCGTATCGAAAGGAATATGCAAGCCGAGCGTTTCGGCGAATTGAAAGCGGTCGTAAAGTTTCAGGAGCGAAAGGGAAGGCAGTAGCGCGCCGTCTCCGGTACCTTGAAAGACGTCGCTATTGCCTGTGGGAAGCTCCACTTGAGTGGACAAACTAATGGCGAGGCGATTCTCCGGCCGGTAATAGAAGGCCCATTTGAACCCAGCCGCGAGATTGGCAAATCCGGTTTCTTCGGCAAGCAGATTGTCAGGATTGAGATCAATGTAGCCGTCTTTGAGCGCAATGAGAGAAAAGGTGTCTGACAGCGCATACTCCAGTTGAAGCGCGTAGAGCTGGAAATCCCCACCGAGTTCTAGTTTTCCCAGCGCCGTGTCGATGCGGCTGGGCAGATTCTGATGCATGACGATGGGATGTATCTGGGTGCGGGGGACGGCCAGATCAAAGAGCGTGGGATTCGTGATAGGGCGAATGGCACGCTCAAAAGGATCCTCGCTGATGACTGGATCGCTTGGCGGAGTGGCGAGGAGATCGATCTCGGGTTCACCTGCCGTCGCTAGGGGAATAGTACTAGTGAGGCAACCAATAGTGAGAATGGACTTGGTTAAGTAATTCATATTCGTGGAATGCGGTTCAGCCAAACACGGCTTTCTGGAAAGAGTGCGCATTCCTTGTTCCCGATTGGGCTCATTCTGCGTCGGCAAGATTGGGCACAATCTGCGCAGTGTACAACTGAAAATGCGAAGTCTTGATTAAAAGGGGGTGTAACGGGAGGCCATGATTTTAACGATTCTGCAGCAATCCTATTGGGAATGGGACACGAATGAGCCGACTAGCATCGTTCCTCACCGGGAAAGATTCGCCATTGCTCTAGTCGTGCCGCCCAGTTCCAATGGCGTGACCTTGGGGCGGTCTCTGGCGGAGTACCTTAACGAGTTTGATGAAGATGAGGCGGGTAATTGGGCTGCCTTTGACGAATCCGTAACTCAGGCACTTTCAAAGGTCGAGCACCCGATGCTGAAGCGTGAGTGTCAGTGTTCGCATGGAGACTGTCCATGTCAGGTCATGGCAAATGAGCGCGAGCAGAGGAGCCTTGTAAGGCGAATTGCCGAGGCGGGAAATGCGGTGCTCTTGCACCGCGGTGTCGAGAGACTAACAGAGGGATTGCCTCAAGTATTTCAGGTGCTCTTACACCAGGACGAAAACTTGAAGGGCGCCGATATCGCCTCCTTTCACCTGACCTTGAACATGGCCCGCGTCGAAGATGACTGTGCTGTCCGCATTGTGGGTGACAGCGCGCTTGATTGGGCTCTGAGAGCGCTTGCCGCCTGACACTTTCTTCATGAGCATCCTTCTCCTCACGATCCTGGGCAGTCTGCTTCTGGCGGGCTTCTTCATTGCCGCCTTCTGCTTTGAGCGGCTTAGCCGCAAAGGGCGCAGCCGTTGGCAGCGGGACTCGCTCCTCCCATTGGAAGGCGGGAAAATAACTAACAAAGACACTGAAACGAACGATCTACCTTCTCTATAATTCCAATACGACATCCATGACCACCACTGCATCGCAATCCATGAAGGCTACCATCGAGTTTGATGATCACACGCCGCGACTCTTCCTCATCGCTACCGTTGTGTGGGCGCTCGTGTCCATGCTTGCCGGCGTTCTCGTGGCTTCTCAATTGAACTTCTGGCGATTGAATTTCAACCTTGAGTGGTTGACCTTTGGCCGGCTTCGCCCCGTGCATACCAATGCCGCGATCTTCGCCTTTGTCGGCAATATGATGTTTGCCGGCATCTACTACTCGACGCAGCGCTTGTGTAAGTGCCGGATGGCGTCAGATCGTCTGTCAAAGATACATTTCTGGGGCTGGCAGGGCATCATTCTGGCTGCCGCGATCACCCTTCCTCTTGGGCTAACTCGAGGCAAGGAGTACGCAGAGTTGATCTGGCCGATCAATATTGCCGTGGCCGTGATCTGGGTCGTCTTTGCCTGGAATTTCTTCTGGACGCTCATCAAGCGAAACGAGCCTTCGCTTTATGTGGCGCTCTGGTTTTACATCGCCACGATCATCACGGTGGCGATGCTCTACATCGTCAATCACCTGTCGTTACCCACGACGTTTACGCACAGTTATCCAATCTTTGGCGGCGTGCAGGACGCCCTCGTTCAGTGGTGGTATGGGCATAATGCCGTCGCCTTCTTTTTAACCACACCGATTCTTGGGATCATGTATTATTTCATGCCCAAGGCGGCGGAGAGGCCGGTCTACTCTTATCGATTGTCCATCGTCCACTTCTGGTCGCTGGTCTTCATCTACATCTGGGCCGGCCCGCACCATTTGCTGAACACGGATCTCCCCAAGTGGCTGCAGATGTTAGGCATGTTTTTCAGTCTCATGCTTTGGGCGCCGTCTTGGGGCGGAATGCTCAATGGCTTGCTCACCTTGCGGGGTGCCTGGGATAAGTTGCGCACGGATCCCGTGATCAAGTTCTTCGTCGTCGGCATCACGTTTTACGGGATGGCCACTTTCGAAGGCCCGCTTCTCTCCATCCGGGCGGTGAACTCGCTTTCACACTACACGGATTGGACCATCGGTCATGTCCATAGCGGAACGTTAGGGTGGAACGGCTTCATGGCCGCGGGTATGATCTATTGGATGGTGCCACGGCTCTGGGGGACGAAGCTTTATTCCACGGGATTGGCCAACTTACATTTCTGGTTAGGCCTCGTCGGCATCCTGCTCTACGTGTCGTCCATGTGGGTCTCGGGCATCATGCAAGCGCTGATGCTCAATGCCACAGATGAGACGGGAACCTTGTTGGAGCACACCAACTTTGTCACCACTCTGGAAGCCATTCGTCCCATGATGTTGGCTCGTGTGGCCGGCGGTGTCTTGTATCTGGTCGGCTTCCTCATGTTGGCTTACAATTTCTTCAAGACGATTGCTTCTGGGAAGCCCGTGAATGAGACCCGGGAGGTCGCCGTGCTCAATCGCAAGACGGAGGACGTGGATAAGATGACCATGAAAGAGACCTGGACGGCAGATCCAGTGGCTTACACCATGGTGGCGTTGTTCTTCATGTGCCTCTGGTTCTTCTTGCCTCATGGTGCGGACGTGGCGGCACTGCTCTTGGTCGGCGTCTGCGGGATCTTGGCCGTTCAAAAGTTCAAGCGGGCGGATCGCGGTTGGGCTCATTGGTATGAGCGTTTGCTAGAAAACTGGATGCCCTTCACTATCCTAACATTTGTTGCGGTGGCGATTGGCGGCGCGGTGCAGATCATCCCCGCCGTCACGGTCAATCGCGCAGAGAATGTGGAAGACCGTTTGCAAGTGCCTTACACGCCGCTGGAATTGGCGGGGCGGGACATCTATATCAGTGAGGGATGTTACAACTGTCACTCGCAGATGGTGCGGACGTTAGTGCCGGATGTGATGCGGTATGGCGCCTATTCGCGCATTGGCGAGAGTATCTATGACCACCCATTTCAATGGGGATCGAAACGGACCGGACCCGACTTGGCGCGGGAAGGAGGAAGACGTGATAACAAGTGGCACTATCTCCACATGTTGAATCCACGCAGTTTGGAAGAATCTTCTAACATGCCTGCCTATCCCTGGCTGTTCACCAAAGACACCGATGTCAAAGCTTTGCCGCGGAAGATCTTCGTGCAGCGGAAACTTGGTGTGCCTTATGAGCCCATGACCAAGGATGAGATCTTGCAGGGCGCGTTGGAACAAGCCACCAAGATTGCCATCACGTTGGTCGATGCCGAAGGTGTGGACATACCTGGAGCGGAGCACATCGAGAGTCGTTCTGAAGCGATTGCGCACCTCAAAGATAAGCAGATTATCGCTCTGATTGCCTACCTTCAGAAGCTAGGCTCGTACGAAGACTTAGAAGGCGGTGACGCGGATCCCTCCGACGCGCCGTTCGACGTGCCGGACCGGCGCCGGGATCACCAAGAACCGGAACCCGAAAAAACAGCGGCCAATTTCTAACCTTCACTCTTAACCATCAAGCAACATGTTCAAACGTCTCTCCTATGACGAATGGCAGGCCCTGATTCCCATCATCGCCTTCCTCATCACCTTTGCCGGTTTTCTCCTTTTCACCATTCGTGCCGTCTGCATGAAGCGTGAGCGCGTACGGCAGCTCTCACACTTGCCGCTAGAGGATGCCACAGCCAACCACCCCAATTCCAAAGATCATGTCTGATTTCGAGCCCTCTAACAAGAATATGGGTGACGGTCCCATACTCCGGGATCACTCCTACGATGGTATCCAGGAATATGATCAAAAGTTGCCTAACTGGTGGCTCTTTTCTTGGTATATCTTCATCGTCTTCTTTGTCGTTTACTGGGTGCTTTATTATCAGTTCGACTTTTTCCCGGAAGATGAGCAGCGCCTGGGTGCGGCCATGGCTGTCATTGACGAAAAGCGCGCCTCGGAATTGGAAAAAATGATGGCGACGTTAGACAACAAAGCCCTCTGGGAATGGAGTCTTAACAGCAAGATGGTCAATGCGGGCAAAGCGACTTTTCAAGTTAACTGTGCCGCCTGTCACGGTGCCGATCTCACAGGGATGCTAAACGGGGTCAAACTACCTGGAGAATCTCTCAAGGACGACGTTTGGAAATACGGAGGCAACCCGATGGACGTCATGAAAATCGTCCGCGAGGGATCGCCTGATCCCACCAAGGGTATGGTCGCCTGGGAGGCCACTTTAGGACCTAAGAAGATCGCAGAAGTCGTCGCCTACATCATGAGCCATCATCCTGCACCCGCGCCCACGGAGTGATCCGCCGCACGACCTTCCCCCAATGTCCAAACTTCCTGACAAGAAGCCTAACCTCAGCTCTGTCACTTCCATCAACCGTGATGGGTCGCATTACGTCCTCCATCCGGCGGATGTGCGCGGCCCGTTCACGCGCTACCGGCGGTGGTTTGGTGTGCTCTTGTTAGCGATCTATGTCTTGTTGCCGTGGATTCCTATTAACGGTTATCCGGCCGTGTTTCTCGATCTCGACGCGCGCCGGTTTCACTTCTTCGGTCTGACGTTTCTGGCCCAGGATCTATGGTTGGGCTTCTTTGCGGTGAGCGGATTGGGCTTTGGACTCTTTTACGTCACCTCGTTGTTGGGGCGGCTCTGGTGTGGCTGGGCATGCCCCTACACCGTGTTTCTTGAGAACATCTATCGCCGGATCGAGCGATGGATCGATGGCGATGCTCCAGCGCGCCGGCGATTGGAGAAGGCGTCGTGGACTTCTAGCAAGATAACGAAGCGCGTGATCAAGCATGGACTTTATCTCGTCTGTTCCGCCGTCATCGCGCATATCTTTCTCGCCTACTTTGTTTCCCTGCCAGAGCTCTATCGCTTCATGCGGTCCTCTCCGACTGAGCATCTCGCTTCGTTTGGCGTCGTCGTTTTTCTAACGCTTTGTTTGTACGGAGCCTTCTCGTGGTTTCGGGAGCAGTTCTGCATCATCCTGTGTCCTTATGGCCGGATCCAATCCGCGCTTACTGATGACAACACGGTTGTCATCGGTTATGACGCCAAGCGTGGAGAGCCTCGGGGCCGGGCCACTGATCCCTCCAAGGGAGACTGTGTGGATTGCTTGCGATGTGTGAAGGTTTGTCCCACCGGCATCGATATTCGCAACGGTTTGCAGATGGAATGCATTGGTTGCGCGGCCTGCGTCGACGCTTGCAATGAGATCATGGGCAAACTGGACCGTCCCAAGGGCCTCGTTCGTTATGACTCCTTGAATGGATTGAACGGAAAGAAGACGCGGTTTGTTAGGCCGCGCACGATTCTCTATACGGTTCTCATGTTGTTGGGGGCGAGCGCTTTGGCCTTCTCCCTCACACGTGTGCACGATGTCAACATTTCCGTGGCCAGAATGCGTGGCGCGCCGTTCTACGTGGATGAGACGGGCATTCGCAATCAGTTTGAAGTGTCCCTGACGACCAAGCGGAATGTCGACACAGCCTTCACTCTCACCTTGGAGGATGCGCCAATAGGCGTGGTCACTGGAGGGATGAATGTGCCCGTTGTGGTGAAACGTCAGGCAGAGGGCAAACGGCCCGTTTTCATCACCATTCCGCGAGATCTCTATAAAGGTCCCGTGACGGTGAAATTGGTATCACGATCCGACCCGGGCGGGACGGTGATTAAGAAAGAATTACGTCTGTTAGGGCCGGCGCTCTACACTCTCAAAAACGCAAACTCTATCAAATGAACCAGTTCATTCATAAACGTCCCTGGGTCCTCATCGTGGCGGCCTTTCTCATGCTCATCGGCGCCTGGAGCAGCCTCATCGTGATCGCGGTCAAGAATCAGCCTCAAAAGCTTGAATTGAAAACGGACGGAGAATGACGCCGGACCTTGCCGTCAACACCACTGCGGGCGCTTTCGTCGCCGGTTTGCTCACCGGGGTCCATTGCGTGGGCATGTGCGGTCCCATGGGCTGCTTGCTCGCGGGTGGGAAATCCGGCTCTTCCCAGGCAGCGTTTGCCTCCTATCATTTCACCCGGGTGGCGGCTTACGGTTTGTTAGGCGCGTTGGCGGGCCTGCTCGGGCGCGGGCCCATGCAGGCCATCGCTGTTTCTCCCCTAGCACTCTTGCCTTGGCTCCTTGTCGTAGCGTTGTTAGCGATCGGATTCGGTTTGGATCGTAAGTTGCCGCGGCCTAAGTTTCTGGCTGCTTGGCTCTTTCGTTCCCGCTTGCGTCTCGCGCAGCGTCCGCCGGTTGTTGCGGGAGGTTTGCTAGGCGGTCTCACGCCGCTCCTGCCCTGTGGCCCGCTCTACATCATGATCGGTCTGGCCAGTGTCACCGGTTCGGCACAAGCCGGTGCGGAGTTCACCATCGCGTTTGCTCTGGGGACGGTTCCGTTGCTTTTGTTAGCCCAGCAGCCCCTGGCGCATTGGCGTCAAAAGCTTTCACCGGCGGCGCTCGGCCGTGTGCGCGGTGGCTTGGCCTTATCCAGTGCGGCCCTGATCGCTTGGAGATTGCAAAGCACTTTACCGATGAATGAAGCGGCCGCCGTGAGTTGCCCACTCTGTCCATGAGCGCGACGACTCTATCATCTTCCACATCGGCCACCTGGCTGCCCAAGGCCGATGCATCGTCGCGGGAGTGTGTGCACTGCGGCACGCACTTCCGGCCGCAGCAGAAGGATGACAAGTTTTGTTGTGCGGGTTGTTCGTTCGTTCATGACATGATCACCCAAGAGGGGCTGGATCAATTCTACGAACTCAAGGGCAATACGACGACGCGTCCGATTCAGAACCTGGCCTTCGAACAAGCGGACTACACTTGGCTGGAACAAGCCGTCGATACCGTAGAATCCTCCGGTGCCGGGGCGGCCACGTTGGAAACGGGGTTGGACGGTGCTTCTTGTGCGGCTTGTGTGTGGCTGATTGAACATGTGTTCCAACAGCAACCGGGAGCCCTGCAAATTCTAATAGATCCCATTCACGGCCGTGTGGAGATCACTTGGGATCGTGGCCGGTTTGATGCGCTCGCCTTTGCCCAAGCGTTACCGCAATTTGGATACAAACTTTGTCCTCTGGATGAAGCAGCCCGCAACGAGAAGGGACGGGATCCTTTGATTGCAAAGCTAGGGCTCTGTGCGGCCTTTGCCATGAATGGCATGGCTTTTACCCTGCCGGGCTATTTGGGAATGCCGGCGGACTTCATGTTTGCCAAACTCTTCCAATTGATTACAGCTTTGTCCGCGACGCTGGCCATGGCGGTGGGGGGAACTTACTTTATTCGCCGGGCCTGGCAGGCCTTGCAACAAGGCGTGTTGCATGTCGATGTGCCCATCGCGTTGGGACTCACATTAGCCTACATCGGTTCACTAGGTGGCTGGCTCTTGGGAGTCGAGGGCATGCTTTACTTCGACTTTGTCGCCATCTTTGTTTTTCTCATGCTTGGCGGACGTTGGCTGCAAGAGCAAGCCATGCGGCGCAATCAACGACAGCTCTTCCAAGATGAAGTGGTGCCGGCGGAGGTGGAATCCACGGAGGGATCTTTGCCGATTGGGCAACTTGATAGAGGCCAACCGTATACGATCAAGCCTAACCAAATCGTACCCGTGGCGAGCCGCATCCTCTCGCCGTCGGCTTTGTTAGGCATGGAGTGGATTCAGGGAGAGACGGAAACCGAGGCACGATCACAGGGAGCGGTGGCGCCGTCGGGAGCGGTCTATCATGGGCATGAACCGCTCGAGCTAGAGGCTCGTGAGACCTGGGCAGAATCGCTTCTCTTTCGGCTTACCAAGAATCAACGGCGGTCGCGTGAGCACCCGTTCTTACAACAGGTTCTACGCGTCTATCTATGGGTAGTGCTAGTGATTGGCGTTATCGGTGGAGTCAGTTGGGCCTGGGCGTCTGAGGAGGTGGCGGCCGGCCTCCAGGTCACGTTGTCGATCTTTGTCATCTCCTGCCCGTGCGCCTTGGGCGTGGCGATTCCTCTAGCGGATGAATACGCAGCCGCGGCGGCCCGCCGAATGGGAGTCTTCGCACAAGAACTTTCTTTCTGGTCCCGACTTCGGCGAGTCCGAAAGCTCCTTTTTGATAAGACGGGAACGTTGACACTGGAAACGCCGGCCTTGATTGAAACCGACGCGCTTGCCGGATTGTCCTCCGAAGAAGTGAGTGCTTTGTTCACGATGACATCAGCCAGCTCTCATCCGGTGAGTAGAAGTCTAACGGAAAACATCGTCCAAATGCATGGCAAGGTAGAGACTATGCCGGCAACCATCAAAGAAATGCCGGGTGAGGGACTGAGATTCACTGACATTGAACAGCGGTGTTGGACTCTGACAAAGCCCTCTCAAAGCCACTCGGATGCCGAATTCGCCAAGGATGGTCGCTTGCTCGCTGCCTTCTCCTTCCGTGAAGCGCTTCGATTGGGGGCCGCGGAAGAGCTGCATCAATTGGAGGCGAGCGGCTTTCAAAGCCACATTCTCAGTGGCGACCGAGTGGAGAAGGTCGCGCTTATGGCACGGGAACTCCGCCTCCCGCAAGAACGTTGCCAGGGGAGAATGACACCGGAAGAGAAGGCCGAGCGGGTGCGGGAGATCGATCAAGGCGATACGCTTTACATCGGCGATGGGGCAAATGATAGTTTGGCATTTGATTGCGCGTATGCCACGGCGACCCCTGCCTACGATTGCAATTTGCTGACTGATAAGGCGGACTGTTACTTTGTCAGTAGAAGCCTTACCTTTCTCATTCCCTTGATTCGCATCGCCGGGCAGAGGCATTGGGTGATCCGAAGCGTCTTCACCTTCGCGGTGCTTTACAATGCCGGAGCCATCGCCATTTGTCTCGCCGGCTTGATGAATCCTTTGCTCGCAGCCATTCTGATGCCGATCAGTTCCGTGGTGACCACCGCGATGGTGGCGGTAGGTTTTCGCAAGTGAATCCAGGATTTTTTTGATTCTGTTGGAGTGATAGACTTCATCGTCGGCAGCCACAATCTTTCCCCAACCCTGATGCAAAGCCGTGGCTAGCAGGCTGGCTCACGAAAGCGGCAGCAGCGGGATGCCGCAGTCCAAAGACTTCGCCGGTTTACGCGGTGACTCATCGTCTCCCAGGAGCGAGATGGCAACTTCTTGAAGTGTCGCGGACAAACCCCTAAGACCATTGTGTGAATCGCTTTCGACTCGATAACAAAGTGGCGCTTGTGACCGGCGGCGCCGTGAACATCGGCCGGGGAATCGCTTTGGGACTAGCAGATGCCGGGGCCAAAGTGGCGGTTGCCTATCATTCGCATCAAGATGAAGCGAAGGCCTTGTCTAGCGAAATCGGTTGGGGAAGAGCTCTCCCTTTCACCTTGGATGCCTCAAAGGAGTCCAGCGTTCGTTCCGCGATGGAGGCGGTGGTGAATCACTTCGGAGGATTGGACATCTTGGTGAATAACGCGGGGATCTTCAGTCTATCGCCTCAGAGCGAGCTCAGTGTGGCGGAATGGGATCGGATTTTTCAGGTGAATGTGCGTGGGCTTTTTCTATGCAGCCGTGAAGCGGCTCGGATCATGCGTGGACGTGACGGGGCAGCGATTATCAACATTGCTAGTATCAATGGGTTCCACCCCGGTTTTGGCAATACAGCGCATTACGATGCGAGCAAAGGGGCCGTTATCGCTTACACAAGATCTTTGGCCTCGGAATTGGCGCCGCAAGGGATTCGCGTCAATGGGATCGCACCGGGACTTGTGGATTCGCCGCTCCTGCGAGAGCATGCGGCGGATTTGGCATCCATGGTCGAGGAGCGGACGCCGCTGAAGTGCTTAGCAGAACCACAAGACATTGCCGATGCGGCGGTTTATCTGGCTTCGCCTGCCAGCCGTCATGTGACGGGAGAGACCATCATTATAGATGGGGGCTACCTATTGACGTGAAAGTTGTTAGGGCTTGATCGCTACTGGCGTGCCCACTTTCGTTTTCTCATAGATCACGGGTGCGATGGACTTGGGGAGACGAATGCAGCCATGAGACGCAGCGTAGGTCGGTACATACCCGACGTGCAGGCCGATGCCGGTATTGGTTAGGCGCATCCAGTAGGGCATCTTGGTCCCGACAAATTTGCCACCCTCAGGCATCGTGTGCTTGCGGCGATCACCGCCGGCGATCCATTTGCCGTTCTTGTCATAAATCGTACCGTAGAGATTGGAGCGATGGTCTTTGTTCTTGCCGATGATCTTGAACGAGCCTGTCGGCGTGGGGTGGGTTTTCTTTCCAGGCGAGATCGGGGTATCGATCGCGATCTCTTCCCCAAGAAGAATGCGAGCGCGCCGGTTGCTGAGCGTCACCTCGATTCGGGAATTCTCCGGCGTGAGTTGAGGGATCAGTTCCTCGCTTCGGTAGATGAGGTGCTTGAACTGAGGATGCTCTTGGAACTGAAGATGCGCCTTGGCGTATTTCGAAAGGTTAGGATCTGTTTCGATTTCCGACTTGGGATCGCCCTTGGGGAGAAGCGAGCAGGACGGGAGTAGGCAGAACACGGAAAGAGCCGATAGAAGATATGATCTCATTACTGAGTATAACGATTATTGACCATCATCGTTAGGGTGGGTGGAATATCAAGCAACGATCTTACGCTAGTCGGCGAGTGCCGAAAAATTTGAAGTTGCCAACCGTTCTTGAGCTTCTTACAAACCAACGCTGACCCGGGCTAAGTGCCGCGTCGCATCCCTCGTAAACCCTTAATAGACATTATCTTATGAATATCAAAGAAGACGGAATCACGCCCAACTCAGGACGATTGTTGTGGGCGGGATTCATGGCAATCCTCGCAGCGGGCATTGGATTCGGAGTGCGTGGCGGCATCCTCGCGAATTGGGGGGCCCAGTTTGGGTTTACCGGTGGCCAGCTGGGGCAGATCGGCGGGGCCGGATTGCAGGGTTTCTGCTTCGGAATCTTTATAGGCGGCATCATCGTTGACAAGATCGGCTACGGCAAACTCGTAGCCGCAGCGTTTATCTTCCATGTGATTTCGGCCTTCGTAACCTTTGGGGCCTCAGGGGGACAGGAATCCGCAGGAGCGGCGTTTCAGTATCTCTATTGGGGAACCTTTCTCTTCGCGGTAGCGAACGGCACCTTGGAAGCCGTGGCTAATCCGTTAGTGGCCACCCTATTTCCGAAGAATCGGACTCATTATTTGAACATTCTTCACGCCAGTTGGCCGGCAGGGTTGGTTCTTGGAGGCGTGATCGGTTGGACCTTGGGAACGACCGATGTGAGCTGGAAGATTCAGCTCGGTCTGTTCCTAATTCCAACGCTTGTTTATGGAGCGATGTTCATGGGCCAGAAGATGCCTAAATCAGAAGCGTCCGAGAAGGGTTTGAGTCTCGGCGCGATGTTCAAAGATATTGGCTTGTTAGGTGGCCTCGTCGCTTGTTTGCTCATCGTGATTTTCATCAAAGACGCGTTAGCGCCTAATTTGAACCTTCTGACAGGTTCCGGGTTTTTCGCCTCAGACAGCTTTCTTTGGGTTGCGATTGTTGTGGGTGGTGGCCTTTGGGCGCTGATTGGTGTGATAACCAAAGGGTCGCTTGGGCATTGGCTGATCTTTGTCCTCTTTGTGGCTCATGCATTGGTTGGCGCGGTAGAGTTGGGCACGGATACATGGATCCAGAACATCACCGGAAATATTCTCACACCTACACAAGGGAAGATTCTCTTTGTCTTCACTTCGTTAATCATGTTCGGACTACGATTCTGTGCCGATTTTATTGAGAGGAATATCAAACTATCACCAATTGGGCTTCTATTAGTGTGCGCGATCTTTGGATTTGTCGGCTTGATTCTTGCTAGCAATATTACCACTTTTTTGGGGGCAATGTTTGCCCTTGCTGTTTACGCCATCGGTAAAACTTTCTTCTGGCCGACTATGCTTGCTGTCGTGGGAGACCGTTTCCCGCAATCTGGGGCCGTGGCCATGAGTATCATGGGTGGGATTGGTATGATGTCCGCCGGCGTCTTAGGCGGCCCCGGGCTTGGTTATGCAAAGGACCGTTTTGCTATGGCCGAACTGGAATCTCAGAATGCTACTCTGGCCGCTGATTATAGATCTGAGACGACTAGCACTTTCTTGTTAGGCAAAGTGGCTCCGGTCAACGGAATCGATGGCGTGAAGCTCGGTGATATTCAGAAGAAACTCGCGGAAGGTGAGGAACTGACTGCTGATGAGAAAACGGTGAATGAGGCGAGCATCACCGGCGACCGCAGAACCTTGAAGGCGGACGCTTACATCCCAGCAGCGATGGCGGTGATTTACTTGCTTCTCCTGCTCTACTTCAAAGCCATTGGCGGCTACAAGCCGGTCGCGATTGAAGCATCCGGCGGTCAATGAAAGCCTTAAAGTAACCAACATTTTAATGATGCAGGGCTGTCAGTTTGGCAGCCCTGTTTCATTTCAGCTCGAATCCCGATTCCCGCCACTTGCATCCTGAATCCTGATCCTTCTATCCTACGACCATGCCTCAAAACTTTTTGAAACCTCTCTGTGCCTGTTTCGGTAAACCCGTGGCGGAGAACCCGACTCAAGTAATGATCGAGGCGGCTTTTCGGCATTTGGGATTGGATTGGCGTTACATCACTTTGGAGATTGATCCCAGTGATTTGGCGGATGCGGTGAAGGGCGCCCGGGTAATGGGATTTCGTGGCTTCAACTGCACGATTCCTCACAAAGTCGCAGTCATTGAGCATCTCGACGGTCTCGGGGAGTCGGCGCGAGTCATGCAGGCGGTAAACTGCGTGGTGCGGCGGGGTGACGAGTTGATCGGTGAGAACACGGATGGCAAAGGCTTTGTTGAGGGTGTGAAAAAGGTTCGCGATCCCGCGGGCAAGAAGGTGGTCCTGTTAGGCGCCGGCGGCGCGGCGCGTGCCATCGCTGTGGAACTGGCACTTTCCGGGGCGAAGAAGATCACGCTGGTCAATCGCACACCCCAGCGCGGGGAAGCAACCAAAGCTTTGTTAGATCAGAACTTGGATGTGGAGACGGAACTCGTGCATTGGGATGGAGACTACGCGATTCCAGAGGGCACGGATTTTCTTATCAATGCTACGAGCGTGGGCCTCTTCCCGGATGTGGAGGCGCGGTTGCCCTTGCAGATCGACACACTCGATGCTGGCACTTTCGTTTCTGACGTTGTGTTTAATCCGCCGGAGACTAATTTGATCAAAGACGCCAAGGCTCGCGGGTATGAGACGCTCGATGGACTGGAGATGCTTGTGGGGCAGGGGGTGATCGGTGTCGATTATTGGACGGGGCAATCGCCGGATCCCGGTGTGATGCGGCAAGCGTTAGAAGAGGTTTTTCAAGAATAGATGGTCGCGGATTTCTACCAATTCCGTAGGCGTTGAATTTAAGGAAAAATTCACGATCTATCCCATTGGATAATCTGCCAAACGCCTCCGCAGGAGATCCAGGGCTCGCTGACTGGTGCGCCATTTGAAGGTTTCGCGGTCTGTCGGATAGAAACACTTCTCGATGTGTGTGTCCTTCGTCTTGTCCGCCAGGGCGATGAAGACCGTTCCAACGGGTTTCGATTCGCTTCCGCCGGTGGGGCCGGCGATCCCGGTAACGGCTAACGCGTAGTCGGCATTGGAGAGTGTGAGGGCGCCATCGGCCATCATGCGGGCCACAGGCTCGCTCACCGCGCCTTCGGTGGCCAAGATCTCCTCATTCACGCCTAACAAACGAGCTTTCACTTCGTTGGCGTAAGTGACATGGGCTTCTTTGAGAACACTTGAAGCGCCTGAGGTGTTTGTTAGCCGGTGCGCAATGAAGCCACCGGTACAGGACTCCGCCGTGGTCACCCACTGGTCGCGTTCGCTTAAAGCGGCGATGATCACTTCTTCGATCGATCGCAAATCTTTCGAAACCAAGTGGTGAGGATAGACTTCTTGCACCACGGCGTCTGCGGCCGCGAGTGCTGATTCATCGCCGAGGCATCGCAAGTGCACTTCCATGGTCTTGGCGCAATAGCCGATCTCCAAACCACGTATCTTGGACAACTCGGGTTCCAGATGTTCGGCAAGTTCGGATTCACCTAGGCCGCAGAATTTCCATTCGAGGCTTTGCACGGCATGCCGGCCAACAAGCGTTTTGAGAATGGGCAAGGCATGGTTTTCGAACATCGGATAGAGTTCGCGGGGCGGTCCGGGAAGTAGAAAGAGGTGAGGATGTTCATCATTCCTTTCCAGGTAAAGACCGGGTGCCGTGCCGAACTCATTGGGTAGGACGGTGGCGCCTTGAGGCACCATAGATTGCCGCCGGCCGCCTTCGCCAAACGGCCGGTCTCTCAGGGCGTAGTAGGTCTTGATATTAGCCGCCACCGCTTCGTTAAATTCTAACTCCAAGCCTAACAATTCGGCGGTCAGCTCACGTGTGATGTCATCACTGGTGGGGCCAAGGCCTCCGGTGACTAACAAGATGTCTGTGTGTGGGAAACGCTCTTTCAGAATCTCTCCAATGATGTCGCCATCGGGGATGCACACTTGGCGATCGATCCGCAACCCGGCGAGAAAGAGCTTTTCCCCGAGATAACTCAAGTGCGTATTCACCGTGCGTCCCAGCATCAACTCCGTGCCGGTATTGATGACTTCCAGCCGCATCTTGACGTTGGGCTAAGCGGCGATCACATCACCAGTCTCAAAGTCGATGCGTGGCGCATCCGCCCAAAGATCCTCCAGCGCGTAGTGTCCCCGGGTGTCTTTGTGAAAGATGTGTACGACGACATCGATGAAATCGAGCACCATCCACTGGCTTTCTGCGGCGCCGTCTTTGTGATTGGGGCGCACGCCTTCTTCTTTCGTCAGTTTGTCTACGATTTCGTCACGCACTGCTTTGAGATGCGGCAGCGAATTCCCTGAACAAATGACAAAGTAATCCGTTAGTTGCGAAAGGCCTCGTAAATCGATGATGAGGATATCACCTGCTTGTTTCTCGTCAGCGTGCTTGCCACAAGCGCGAGCCAGTTCCAAACCGGCTAGTTGAGGTTCCGTGCGGGTTGCGGTGGCTTCCATGTGGTCTTGCTAGTTGTAAAGGAGATAGGGTTGGCGTTGCTGGAGAAATCGATTGTTGGCGCTCTGCCAGGAGGCAATGAGCCGGCGGGGATCTTCACCGCGCCGAAGCGCTTGTTCAAGCCGGTCACTTCCATAAACTTTATTGAAGAGACTGCGGGCCGAACTCGACATCCGCGACAATAGTCCGCCGGGAGTGCGCCGGTGCAACTCGAAAATGCAGGCGATATCGATGGCGACGGGATCGGCGCCTCCTCGAGGATTGAAGTGAATCCGGCTGCCATTGCGGCCCGGGCGCGTGGAACTGCTATAGGGACTGAACCGGGTACCGGGGAAGCCGTAACGGCTCATGGCGGTGGAGAATTCGTTGGGATCCACGCCTTGTGCCGCCGCGTATTCAAAAGGATTCCGCGTGCCGATCCCAATATCCACCGGCGTCATCCCGCCTAACATTCCGGTCATCGCGTAGTAGAAAGGCGATATGGCCTTGGGGATGTTTGGAGACGTCGGCCGCCAACGGATGCCCGTATTGTCCCAAAGCATGTTGCGCGTCCACCCTCGCATACGCACCACGTGAAGTTGTGGCCGGCGTCCGATCCAGCGTTTGCCGGCTGTCATCATGGCCAACTCGCCTACTGTCATGCCGTGCACATAAGGGACGGGCAACTCGCCGACGAAGGACTTCCATCGCCGTTCTAAAGGAGGTCCATAGACGCCGTGGCCTCCGAGTGGATTGGGCCGGTCGAGCACCACGAAAGGGATGCCACGTTCACCACAAGCTTCCATGGCCCGCGCCATGGTGCTTATGTAAGTGTAACTCCGCACGCCGATGTCTTGCAGGTCGAAGACCATCATATCGATGCCGGCCAACTGCGCCGGGCTGGGCTTGCGCGTCACGCCGTAGAGAGAGTGCACGGTGAGTCCGGTCACGCGGTCTCGCCTCGTTGGGATGTGATCGCCCGCTTTCACATTCCCATCGATCCCGTGCTCAGGAGCGTAGAGGGCGACAAGATTCACTTGTGGCGCACGTTGGAGCGCCACCCGCGTTTGTTGCCCGCGGCTATTATAACTGGTGTGATTGGTGATCAGCCCCACGCGACGCCCCGCGAGAAGTTGATAGCCTTGCGATTCCAAGACATCGATGCCGAGCATGAGGCGGCCGCCTGGCGAGGGTTGAGGTTGGGTGACCGGCCCCGGCGGCCGATGCCGGCAGGCGCTTAAAAGACATGTTAGGAGGATTGCGAGAAGACAGAACGAGCGCTGGGACATGAATGGGATGGAGAATGGTCTGAACTGGGAGAGCACGAATACGGATGAGATTTCAGGAAATGCCGGACCAAGTCAACAGGCCAACTCGGCTTGGGTGTGACTAACGTGGAGGGCGCTGTGGTCGCCGATCTCGGCTGCAGCGACGGGACTGTCACCAGTTTACCTGCCTTCATTGACCATCCAATTAGTCACACCCTGGATGGTGGTTCATTTGACGCTCTCTGTTGCCTATTGTTAATCTATCTCACTCATGGCTTCCACCAACCCGCGCGCCCTTCCCGCCGTTGAGAAGGTATTGAAAACACTCGGCCCTCAAGTGGTGCCCAGGCCTTTGGTCACCGAAATCGTCCGGCAACGACTGCAAAGCCTGCGTGAGCAATCGAAAGGCGTGACCGACTACGAGGCCTTTATCCGTTCTTTAGAATCGGAGATCGATCAGTTAGGCCGCACGCGCTTGCTCCCCATCGTCAATGGAACGGGTGTCCTGATCCACACCAATCTTGGGAGATCGCCCATCGCTCTCAAGGCTGCCGAACGCGTTGCCGCCCTGGCCGCCAACTACAACAACCTTGAATTCCAGCTTGATGAGGGTGTTAGGGGAAAGCGCGGACTCTACTTTGAGAAACTACTTGCTTTGTTAGTGGAAGCCGAGGCGGCAACCGTGGTCAATAACTGTGCTTCCGCTTTGGTCATTATTCTTCGGCTCTTCACCGCGAACACAGGCAAGAAAGAGGTGCTCATTTCGCGTGGCGAACTGGTCGAGATCGGTGGCGGTTTTCGCGTGCCGGAGATCATGGAGGCTAGCGGCGCTACCTTGCGGGAGGTCGGTGCCACGAATAAGACGTCGTTAGAGGACTATGCGAAAGCCATCGGGCCCAAGACGGCAATGCTGCTCAAAGTCCATCGCAGTAATTTCTACATGGAAGGCTTTGTCGAATCGCCTAGCACCGAAGCCATGGCCGAACTCGCGCGTGAACGGGGCTTGCCGCTGGTGGAAGACCTGGGAAGTGGCGCAATGGTGGCCACAGACGAGCTTGCTCCCATCGACCACGAACCCACTCCAACCGAAATCCTAAAGCGGGGTGTGGATCTCGTTTGCTTCAGCGGCGACAAGATCTTTGGCGGTCCTCAGGCAGGTATGATCGCGGGCCGCGCCGATCTGGTGGCTGCGATCAAGAAAGAGCCGTTCTTCCGGGCCTTGCGTTGTGATAAACTGATTCTGACATTACTCGAAGAAACGGCCCAAACCTATTTGGAGGCGCGGACGGGTGGTAAGATCCCCGAGCTGCCTTTGTTAGAAATGCTTCAGGCCGACAACGCGGGACTAGCCAAGCGCGCTGAGGCTATTGGTGAACAGTTAGGCGATTCTCCGGTTTCTTGGTCAGTGGGTGAGGGGATCGCCCAAGTGGGCGGGGGCACCATGCCGCGCGCGGAAATCCCATCCGTGACACTCGATCTCAGACCCGAGTCGCTCAAGTTAGGCCCCTTCAGCAAACGACTCCGTTTACAAGAACTTCCCATTATCGGCTATGTCGCCGATGACGTCTTCAAGATCGATCTCCGAACGGTCTTTCCACGTCAGGACCAATCTCTCATTACCGGCATTCAGGCCGCGCTCGCGTAAGAACGAAGCTTGCCTGCTTGCCAGCCTGCCTCTAGCGTCTCTCAACTTTCCAAAGTCCACGCACTTCGCCCATACTCACACCCTCCCCAATGTTCCATCATTTCCTTCGATTGGCCGGAATCGCGCTGCTAATAGGTGCCACCATTGGATGCAACAGGCGCTCACGCGTCGAACAAGCCGCCCATGATCAGGTTTTTCTCATGGGGAACGGTGCGGAGCCGGAAGGCTTGGATCCTCACATTGTCACCGGCGTCCCCGAGAACCGGATCTTTCAAGCGCTCTCTGAAGGACTCGTCGGTATCGATCACGCCACGGCCGCGCCTAACAATGATGGTGCCGCGGAGAGTTGGGACATTTCAGATGACGGCCTCATTTACACTTTTCACCTCCGCAAAGATGCCACCTGGAGTAATCCCGAGCAGGATCCGGTCACGGCGCAAGACTTTGTTTATTCTTATAACCGCATTCTCCATCCAAGCTTGGGATCAAAGTATGCGGAAATGCTTTATCCGCTCAAGAACGCTTCAAAATTTCATAAGAGCGAGATCGATGATTTCTCCCAGGTAGGCGTGAAAGCGCTCGATGATAAAACGCTTCAACTCACCTTAGAATCGCCCACGCCGCATTTGTTAGGCATGCTGCATCACTATTCTTGGTGGCCGGTTCACCCACCTACCATTGAGAAGCACGGCACCATGACGCAGCGTTCCAGCCCTTGGACTCTGCCGGGAAACTTTGTTAGCAACGGGCCCTATCGTTTAGTCGAATGGACGGTGAATAATCGTCTTGTAGCCGAGAAAAGAGAAGATTACTGGGATGCCGATCGGCTCAAGCTCAAGAAACTCGTTTTCTATCCGATCGAGAATTTGGAAACGGAACAACGCGCCTTCCGCCAAGGTTACATTCATTATACCTATGATATCCCGGCTCACCGCATCGATTGGAATCTCGAACGTAGCCCTGAAGAGACCCAAATCGCCCCGTATTTAGGAATTTATTATTACAGGGTCAATATCAAGCCCTTCGATAAAGATGATGATCCGGATAAACTGCAAGGCCGCAAAGCCCTGCAGGATAAACGCGTGCGCAAAGCCTTAGCTTTATCGATCGATCGCCAAGCCATCTGTGATTTTCTTAAGGCAGGTGAAAAACCCGCCTATAGCTTCGTTCCCAAAGGGACTTACGGCTATGAACCCGATTTCCAGCTCACTGAGTCTCTTGAAGAAGCCAAGAAACTTCTGGCAGAAGCCGGCTATCCTAATGGAGAAGGCATTCCTCCCTTTCATCTCTACTACAATACCCACGAGAATCACAAACTTGTTGCAGAAATCATTCAGCAGCGCTGGAATAAACATCTCGGCATTCGGGTTTCTCTCTTTAATCAAGAATGGAAATCCTATTTGAACACCGTGGCAAATTTCAATTACGATATCGCGCGAGCTGCGTGGATTGGCGATTACAATGACGCTAGCACATTCTTGGATATGTGGATCACCGATGGCGGCAATAATCAGACCGGTTACTCTAACCAACAATACGATGATTTGCTCAAGCAAGCTGCGCGGGCGTCTACTCCGGAACAACGCCTGAAGCTTTTTCAGGAAGCGGAAGCGATTCTCATGGATGATCTTCCTGTCATTCCTATTTATTACTATGTTTCGAAAAACATGCTGCATAGGTGTGTCAAGAATCGCCCCCCAAATCTCTTAAACCGTCATCCGTTCAAAGATGTTTATCTGGACCCCAGCGTCTTTGATTAACTTTTCGCTAACGCGCTAGATTTACGGCTTATGGCTCGCTTTATTTTTTATCGCCTCCTTCAGGCGATTCCCGTCCTGCTCATCTTATCGGTCATCACCTTTATTCTCTGCCGCGTGGCGCCGGGTGATGCTTTTCTCGATGAACGCGCCGTCCCTCCTAGCGTTTTGGAAAAGATCCGCGAGGCTAACGGGCTGAATGAACCTCTCCCCGTTCAGTATTTCGTGACCATGAAATCGCTCATCGTCACCCAGGATCTTCCCGCCATTAAGAATCTCGGCCGTACGGTCAACGATTTGATTGCGGAAACGTTTCCCTACTCGTTCGAACTAGGTCTTATTTCGTTGTTCGTCGCCCTGTTTATTGGCATTCCCCTCGGTGTTTTCGCTGCGGTCAAACGCAATACGCTTGCGGACTACGGTTCCATGTCGGTCGCGATGATGGGCATTTGTCTGCCCACCTTTGTTCTCGGCCCGCTTCTCTTATTAATTTTCGCCGTCGGACTCGGTTGGTTTAATCCCATGGGCTGGGAGGAGCCTGGCGATCGCGTGCTTCCTTGTCTCACGTTGGGAACCTATTACGCGGCCTATATCGCGCGTCTTGCTCGGGGCGGCATGCTGGAAGTGCTAAACCAAGACTTTGTGCGGACGGCCCACGCGAAAGGCGTCCCTCCGATTCCATTGATTATTCGTCACACCTTAAAGGGGGGACTGCTGCCGGTCATCTCGTATCTCGGACCAGCCTTTGCTCGAATCATTTCCGGATCGTTTGTGATTGAGACGATTTTCTTTATTCCCGGTCTCGGACGGTTCTTCGTCACCAGTGCCTTCAATCGCGATTACAATATGATCATGGGCACGGTGTTATTCTACGCCGCCTTGCTCGTGCTTCTCAATCTTATCGTGGACGTCGTCCAAGTGCTCCTCAACCCGAGACTCAAGTTTCAGTAATCATGGTGGACGATCCTACGACAAAAGCTCCGGGTGTCTTGGTGCGGCCACAAGACCTAGAAGAAGGCACCAGCCTATGGAAAGATGCTTGGCACCGTTTGAAAAAGAACCACATGGCGGTGGCCAGCTTGGTGATTCTTATCATCATCGTCTTGCTCTCTATTTTCGGGCCGATGCTGATGCCATATGGATACGAGGAACAACATCAAGGCTTGGGGGCCACGCCGCCGCTTGAAGCCGGCGCTCATTTCTTCGGCACCGATGAACTCGGTCGTGATCTTATGACACGCACCCTTCACGGCGGACGAGTTTCATTGGGCGTCGGATTGATCGCTACTCTCACGGCGCTCATTATCGGCGTCTCTTACGGCGCGGTCTCAGGTTATATTGGTGGCCGTACGGATATCATCATGATGCGTATCGTAGATATTCTCTATGCCATCCCCTTTACGATCTTTGTCATCGTTTTGATGTCGGTATTCGATCGCAACATCGTGCTCCTGTTTCTCGCCATTGGCGCGGTGGAATGGCTCACCATGGCTAGAATTGTTCGCGCGCAGGTATTGAGTTTAAGCAAACAAGAATTTGTGGAGGCCGCGTTGTCACTTGGTTTGAGTAAACCGGCTATCATTTTTAAATACCTCATTCCGAATGTTCTCGGACCCGTTATTGTTTATACGACGCTGACCATTCCTGCTGTCATGCTCTTCGAATCTATCCTCAGTTTCTTGGGCTTGGGCGTGCAAGCGCCCATGAGTTCCTGGGGATCCCTGATCAAAGACGGTTCAGAGAAAATGGATGTCTATCCATGGCTGCTCATCTTCCCTGCGCTCTTCTTCTCGGTCACCCTTTTCTGTCTGAATTTCCTAGGAGACGGATTGCGGGACGCGCTCGATCCCAAGTCTTCAAAAGATTAAAAGTGAAGATGATGAAACAGGTTGAAAGTGGCAGAGCCCTTGGACTGCGGCAGCCCGCTGCCGCTTTTGTGAGCCAGCCGTCCGGCCACGCTGTCCGCAGCAAGGCTGCGTTCGGAAAGCGGCAACAGGTTGCCGCAGTTCAAAGAACCTCTTGGTTCGAACCATTCGTAGGCGTAGATGCCCAAATGAGATACTTTCGATTCAAACTATCACCAATGAGGTCAAATTGTCGGGAACATCCATGCCTGAGGGCGCGAGGTTTCACCTCGCTAATTCTTAATCTCCCTTAATACGATGCTAAAAGTCGACGATCTTCACACACACTTTCATTCCAAGCGGCAATTGGTCAAAGCCGTCAATGGAGTGTCTTTTGAACTAAAAAGGGGAGAGATCCTTGGATTGGTCGGGGAATCCGGTTGCGGCAAATCCACTCTTAGCCGCACGATCATGCAATTGGTGCCGCCGACGAGTGGTCATATTTATTTGGAAGGGCGTGATTTGAGCAAACTAACACACAAAGAGATTCGACGGGCGCGCCTGAATTTCCAAATGGTCTTTCAGGATCCCTACGCTTCGCTCAATCCCCGCATGACGGTGTTCACGACACTAGGAGAAGCTCTGAAAACACGTCACCCGGATCTCGCCGGCGATGATCTCACCCAACGTGTTTCCGATTTGATGAATAAAGTGGGTTTGGCGCCGCGTTTCATGAAGAAATACCCGCATGAATTCAGTGGCGGCCAGAGACAACGCATCGCCATTGCCCGCGCCTTGGCTCCCGAACCCAAGCTCGTGATCGCTGACGAACCTGTTAGCGCCCTTGATGTTTCGATCCAGAGTCAAATCATCAACTTGCTGATGCAACTGGTGCAAGACTTGGATCTCACCATGATCTTTATCTCTCACGATCTTTCCGTCGTACATTATATCGCCGATCGCATCGCTGTCATGCAAAGCGGCCAACTCGTTGAAGTGGGCCCAGCCGATGAGATCATGAACGAGCCCAAGCACGAATACACGAGAACGCTTCTACAGGCGATCCCACGGATCGCTGTTTGATGGAGCGAATCTGCACCACTAACCACCAACCACACTCAGCCCACACTCGGGCGACGATGGTTTACGGACGCACCTCTCCCCATTTCGGAAGGCGATCTCAAAAGTGACTATAAGGATTGGAAGCCCTAAGACGTTGTAAGATGATCGGGTCGACCTCCCCTTACCGCCGTCTGGAGTCCAAAGCGTTAGAGTAGAACAATAGAATCCCTAGTGTAAGCGAGTCGCGTCGTGCCTCACAGTTTAGCAGCTGGATGACACGCTATTTGGTCTATCTCTCCAAAGGTACCCAATGTATCACGAGATTAGAGTCCCTGTGGTCAAGTTGCAGAGGAGTTTCTGCTGACGAAATGTTATCACAGCGTCGGGGGTGGCCTCAGCTTTGGGCAGAATTCGAGAACTGCTTCGGTCACTTCGTGAAAAGACACATCATAAATATCGTTGTGTCCTGTGTCTTGTAAATTCACGAATTCCTTGGGATCGGGGTGAGCCTGATATAACTGACGCGACCGGAAGCCTGTGAGTAAAAGCCTTTCAAAAGATCGCGAATATGCAATGTTTCTTCACCTGTTGTATGACCGTTTTCTTCAAATTGGGAGTTTCGGCGGTTTCTCTCGCCTGCGGCTTTCTTGTAGGAGCATTGGTTCATACTGATTCCACAGAGGCGGCAACCCGTGGACAGCTTGGCCAGGAGGGCCTGTTGGGGAGGACGCTATTCAAGGAACACATTGGAGATTCGCCTGATGTTTCCTCACGGGGTTCGGTGAAGCCGACTCAAGTAGATGATACATGGGAATGGGCGACGGATGTGCTTAGCCGGGCGGCTGAAGGTGAAGAACCAGAGGGGGATGCCTTCAGTACCGCCTGTTCAGCGATCGCGCGCCGATCCAAAAGTGAAACGCTCGCTTGGTACCAGCGCTTTGTCGAACTGGGCCGTTTTGACCAAGCTAAAAAGGTATTTTTCAGCATTGAAGGTTCTTGGTTGTTTGCCGATGTGGATTTCGGCGAGTTGGCCGCGCCGCTCCTTTCCGAATGCAGCAGTGAAAAAATTAACCTGCTGGAATCGATCGCCAGCACGCAGGTGTGGAGAAATCCGGTCGACTTCCCGGACTGGGTCCGGACCGTTCCCGAGGAACTTAAGACTCCGGTTTTGAATTCCATACTTGATAGTGCGGACTACAGTGAACCGGCTGTCCAAGGCATCACAAAGCTCCTAGAAGAATTACCGGAAACCCCTGAGCGTGACCAATTATACACGCGTCTATGGGAGCGGCTCTTCGACAATGACCCGCAAAAGACGTTTGGGATGGCAGTGGAAGGGGTTACCGCGGCCGAAGCCGAGGCCGACGCCCCCCCGCTGTCCGCCTTGGCGGAGAAGTGGCAAAAAGAAGACCCGTACGGCCTGCTGATTAGACTAAGATCCCTGCCGCCAGTCACTCTCAATCAAGTTCTTGAGCGTTTGGCACTGGATAACCCGAAGCTCCACGAGCAATTGGAAACCGATCTCGCTATCCCATGAAATGCAGCGGAGGAAAATCGTTTTGGGCCAGCCAGCCGCTACTGTTGGCTGCCGGGATTTTTGCCAGCCAGGCCTTTTATGCGAATAGGAAGCAGTCGGCCGAGAAAATTTCGACGGCTCCAGAAGTCCGTAACGTTTATCCGGCACCTGAACCGCAGGTTGCGGGGGGCAAAGAAAACAGCAAACTGGATGCATCCCCTGCTGAGCTGTTGATCGCAGCTTTTTACGAAGGAGGTCTGGGGTATTTTGAATTGTGTGACCAGCTGTGGGCTCTGGTGAACGAGCGAATCGCGCAAGGAGACTATGACGGTGCCTTGCGGATCGCCGCTCTCTTTCCCAGTCGTAGCTATGGTCTCGCCGCGCTCGGTTCCGCCATTGGAGAGAACTTCGAAAAGCTGTCTTCTATTGAGGAGAAATTGATGGAGTTCCCTTCTGGCGACCGCCAGCGGATCTGCAGTTCCATCATGGCCAAGACCAGTCTCCCGCCAGCAGAACTCGCCGGAATTTTCGCGATCCTCCCAGGAAAGAGCGCGCAGGAACGCGCCTGGAGTTCGTATCTTGATAGAGATGCTTCGCCGACTAAGCTGCAACAGGCGATCGATCATATCAACACGATGCCCGAGTCGCCCCTCCGGCAGCGCATCATCACCATGGCGCTCGTGCGAAAGGACTGTCAGAATGGCAAGGAATTTACGGACTCGTTGAGTCTGATTCAGGGCGAAGCTATGAGGGATAGGTTTGTGGAGGAGATTTTGGTGGGTACTACTAGAATTCGTACGACTCATGAGGAACGGCTGGCGCTGATTGAATCCATCGAGGACCCTGCCATCCGGCAGTATGCGGATGATACGTATGTGAGACTGTTTGGCCCGGCCCATCTACGTCCCTTGATGACATCGGAAGAGAGATACGAAGTAATGCTGTCGCTTCAGAAAGATAATATCGTTGATTCCGTATTGTTTCGAAAAGAATTTGAAAAACGGGCACGGGAATTAATTTCCTCAAGAGATCAATCAGAACAAAAATGAGCTGAGGGATAGGATTGTGGAGGAAATTCTTTGGGTACTAAATTCGTAATACTCCTTAGAAACGGCTGGCGCTGAATGGATCCGGCGAGGACCCTGCCATCCGCCAGTATGCGCGGGAAACGTACGTGAGACTGTATGGCCAGGCCAAAGAAGAATCCGGCGCGCCGAACGGGACAGGGCCATCCATCCGATAATTCCGCCTGTTCCGTACGACCATTGGACCCCTCCATCCCCGGCTTCGCCCGTGGGCTGGACTATGTTCGCAAATCAAATTTCCTATCAGTTCAGTCGTTCGAGGATCGCCGTGTGACTCACACCATTTCCATACTGCGGCGCAACTTGACGCGCGCATAGGTCCATAAAGCTTCCGCACTGCGTTTTTTCATATTCAACGCGGCGGCCGCTTCATCCATCGTCATCCCCACAAAGTAACGCAGCTTGACCAATTCCGCGGCCTGAGCGTCCTCTTCTGCTAGAACATCGAGCGCCTCATTGACGGCCAGCAATTCTTCCGGCGGTGTCTCGACCGCGATGGCCAATTCCTCGAGCGATTCATGCGGTGCTCCTCCACCGCGTTTGCGGCTCGATTTCTTACGCGCGTGATCTACCAAGATTCGCCGCATCGCTTCTGCAGCGGCGCCAAAGAAATGCGCACGATTTTCCCAAGTAGCGCTTTCGTCAGGCCCTGCCAAACGCACCCACGCCTCGTGTACCAGTGCCGTGGGTTGCAGCGTGTGGCCTACCGCCTCGTGCGCCATTTTCTGATTCGCGATTCGGCGCAACTCCTCGTAAACCACCGGCAACAGGGCCTGTGGATCCACCCGGTCTTCTTTGATCTGGCTCAGAACCTGGGTGAAATCATTATTCATAGCGATGGAAGAATCGTTAGGCGCAACCGACCTCCGATCTTCCACGCTAGCGATCTAAAGCCTGAAGTAAAACACCATGTAACTGGTGCCTTCGAGTTCCTCCGCGCGCATCCGCTTGTCGCGGGCGTGCTCACCCCAACTTTCGGAAAAGATCACTTCATTCTTCTCCGGATGGTAACCGGTGATGACGCTGGCGTGATTGGGATGATTGGCGCCGGGCCAGGTGGCGCGATCCTCAGGTGTTGGCTCAGGGAGACTAACATTCAAGTGGCCGCGGGCTCGCTCACGATGATGCCGTTGCGTATGGATCCGGTTTCGATGCGGATCAAATTTCCTCCAAACGAGCACTGGCAAACCCGCATCAATCGATTTCTTGGCACGTTCAAAGTCGAACTTGTGATTCCGGCTCATGCGCAAATTGCCTTCTTTGGCTGCGGCGGAATAGGCCTCAATCAGCTTCTTGCCTCCCATGCCAAACTGAAACCCGGCCACGGAAGCCACAGTCGCCGGATCGAGCTGGATACCGAGATGCTGAGCGACCATGAGAAAGGTGGTGATCCCGCAATAAGCACGGCCACCTTGGAAGATCATGGGAACCTCTTCCACTTTGACATCGCCGTTAGGAGTCGTTTTCACTTTATCGGACAATAGCCCGGCGCGTTCGCGCTTCTTTAAGGAATCGATTTCTGGATCCAGATAACCGTCTGAAACCCGCTCAAGAGGCGTGAGATCGACCCTCACAAAGAAGTCATCCGCGGTCCGAAGCTGAATGGCTAACCGGTCGTCGAGGACATATTGTTTGAAGTAAGACTTAAAGAAATTGGTGCGGCCTTCTTTCTCCATGGACCCTCGGTTCTTCGTGATGTCTTTCAGTGTCTCGGCTAGACTCTTCTCCAATGCATTAAAGGCTTTGCGAAACATGCGTCGTTTCTGACGCAAGAGGTCGACGCCTTCTTTGGTATCCTTCAATTCAGGTTGATACCCGTAGAAGGTCCCGGCCTCCAAGTAATAGATGGATACACGTTCCAATGCCTTTTCGTCGTAGGACGCCTCCACGCCAATGGGCACATGACCAAAGAGATAAGGTGATTTGGTGATATGCCGTATTTCGCGGGATCCCGTTTCGTAGGCGTCTTTCCACGAACCAGGTAGTTTCTTCTCTCCTGACCAAACTGTTTCCTGAAGGAAGCCATCCGTCAGATCACGGCCATCGACAATCACATCATTGCTGAACAAGCCGCCACCGGCACCCAGAAGATCCGAGAGATCACCAAAGTCTTGAGGGAGCGCGAATGCTTGAGGAAGCCATAGGCCGGAACATAGAAAAGCCGCGAAGGCAGAGGGACGGAGTTTCATGACGCGAAAAACATAGCGTTCAGATGCAGCGTTGGCTAGAAAAACTTTGCCTGTGCCGCAGAGATCATGGCGAGGACTGATGGAGCTCCCTCATGGTAATACTGTTGCGCGACATCAGTCCCTGGGCAGGAAGGCTTTCCGAGCCTTATTTCGCGACGATAACAGAGCGTGCTATTTGGTCAAAGATTGCCCGGAACAGCGCCGTCTCCCGTGCCCTCTCCTCCCAACAGCCACGTCAGATTAAACTGCGCGACCGTGGAACTCGCGTCCGGTCCGCCCTCAAAATGTAGGTAGATTTGTCCCTCGGTCGGCGTGCCTGGGCGTCCTGCAGTGATGGAGGAATAGCCAAAGGGCCCATCGTAAACGAGTCGCTTCACCGGCCAGGTCTTACCCCCGTCAAGGCTTGCCCAGACCGTTCCCTTTTCACGTTTCGCGTTGGGCGTGTCGATATTGCTGAAGATAAGAATGTCTTTCCCTTTCACTGGCAAACGCACCAAACCGCCCATGCATCCATAAGAACGATGCTGATGCCCATCGGGTAGAATCTCCACGATACGCCAATCCGTCCACGTCTTGCCGCCGTCATTGCTGTAGGCACACCGGCGGCGGGTGTTCTTGGGGCGTTCCTGCCAATGCACACGCGAATTGTAGTAGAGACGTCCGTCAGATAATTCGGCGATCGTGGCCTCGCCCGTGCCATTTTCAGGAAACGGATCGCTTGTGTGCCAAGTCTCGCCACCATCGTCACTATAAACGGCGTTCGTGTAGTGGTTGGGCCATTCTTCACGGCTATTCTTTTTTCCATAGTAACGTGAGGCTCGAATCAATCGCCCCTGGTGTTCACCGTGACGCAACGTGATCCCGTGTTCATTCATATGCATCGACGGCGCGTTGCCTTTGACATCAGGATGAATGGTAGGCTTCTCCGGCTTCCACGTCTTGCCGTCATCCTTGCTTCGGTACATGGTTAGCGGCGCCGGCGGGTGCACGTCTTCGACAAAGGCGAGAATGTCACCGGATTTCTCATCCACGGTCATCCCACCACCGTGAATGCCCGGCTTCGCGATGGTGATTTCTTCGCCCCAGCTCTTTCCGCCATCTTCGCTTCGACGTACGCGCACCTTGCTGCTGCCAAAACTGGCAATGATTGTACCTTTGGTGGACACGACGATGTTAGGAAAACGTTCACTCTTGAAGACGGGCGTTAAAGTGAGATTTGATTTGGCTAGAAAGGGCAATAACGCCCCTTCAAACGATGGTTCCGCTTGTGCAAGCGACAAGGTGATGAGGGTGCAGGCGAGGGTGTTTTTCATAAGAAGCCCTGATTCAATCAGATGTTTCCCCACCCTTGAAGTCAAACTAAGGTGTGTTTGACTACATTAGTCGTACAACTATTGGACCGTCCTGAAAGGGCGTGATAACAAAGCCCACGGCTTTAGCCGTGGGTAGGCATCGCAACAAAGCACCGTCCTGAAAGGGCGGAAGAACCATCCACGATATTAATTCTCGTGACCTTTCAGGCCACCTCCATTCGGCGTTGACAACCCAGGCGTAAACGCCTGGGCTTTGCTCTTAGGGGCTTACAGCCCCAACATGGAGTTGGCGCACCCATTCTGGCCGATCTAATGGATTTGTTATAAAACACTCCCTAGGCCAAGATTTCCTTGATCACGTGACCATGAACATCGGTTAGTCGACGATCGATGCTGTCTTTACGAAAAGTCAGTCTTTCGTGATCGATACCCAACAAATGCAAGACGGTCGCGTGGACATCATAGACCTGCGTGGGATTGTTTCGCTCCAGTGGTTTGTAACCCCATTCATCGCTCTCTCCATAAGTCACGCCGCCTCGGATACCTCCACCGGCCAGCCAGTTGGTGAAGACGTAAGGATTGTGATCACGGCCTTTGCTCCCCTGAGTCGACGGCATACGGCCGAACTCCGTGGTCCAGAGGATGATCGTATCGTCTAACAGGCCGCGCTGCTTCAGATCCTGGATCAACGCTGAGGCGCCAATGGCCATGCCGTTGGCCAAGGGTCCATGATCGCGCTCCACGTCTTCGTGGCTATCCCAGTTCCGGCGTGGGAAAGAGTTATCGTTTCCGGACCAGATCTGCACAAAGCGCACCCCGCGCTCTAACAAACGCCGGGCAGCAAGACATTTGCGTCCGAAGTAATCGGCTTCCTCGGCGGCGTTGATCGTCTCCGGCCATTTGCGGCCCTCGCGAGCGAGGCCGTACATCTTCTTGATGTAATCCGGCTCCTTAGAGATATCGAGGGCTTCCGGCGCCGCCAATTGCATGCGGGCCGCGAGTTCGTAGGATTTGATTCGCGCTTCGAGACGCGTGTCGCCTTCGCGATCGGCGGCGTGCAGTGCATTGAGTTTGGCCAGAATGGAGTGGCCTGACGTCTCAGAAGCCGGATTGATATAGTCGGCCGACTTCGGTGGATTGAGATCAATGATAGGGTTTGGAGTGCCTGGACGAATGATCGTGCCCTGATGCATTGCCGGAAGAAACGCTGACGCCCAGTTCTTTGGACCGTTGGAACCAAATCCACGATGATCTGGCAAAGCGACAAAGGTCGGCAAGTTATCGTTCATGCTGCCAAGCCCATAACTCACCCAACAGCCCATGCCGGGAAAACCGGGCCGATTGAATCCAGTTGCTTGCAAATAAGTCGCCTGACTGTGCACACCTGAATTGCTGATCATGTTATGGACAAAGGCGATGTCATCAATGACCGGTGCCAACGGCGCGACCGGTTCGCTGATCAACTTGCCACACGATCCATAGGGCTTGAACGCCCACACCGGCTTCATCCACGGCCCCAGACCGTTCTGAAAAGCCTCCACATACTCACCAAAGTCTGAGGGCTCGCCGTGATGCTTGATGAGGGCAGGTTTAAAATCCCACAAATCGATGTGACTCGCTGCGCCGGCCATGAAAAGCTGGACGACTCGTTTGGCTTTGTGAGGATAATGCGGCGCGGCTAGCACCCCACCCGAACCCCCAAAAGCATTCTCACGCGCTAGCATCGATGTCAAAGCAATCCCGCCCAGGCCACCGCCCGAGTTGCAGAGGAATTCGCGTCGCGAGATCATTGTTTGAGTTGGTGTGGGTGCTACGTTTGTGGAGGTGTTGAGAGCAGAAGTAAAGACTGGAGATCAACTGGCTATCTGCATTTTCATTGTAGAATCCTAATACTCTGAGAGAGTGTGGTCAAATTCCGAGAAACTGGGTGCGTCTTAAAGTGGTGGGAACACATCGTAGCAGAACTCGTGAGAGTTCTTGGCGTTGGACTCCGCTGCAACGAGGGAACACATCGTAGCAGAACTCGTGAGAGTTCTTGGTGTTGGGCTCCGCTGCAACGAGGGAACACATCGTAGCAGAACTCGTGAGAGTTCTTGGCGTTGGACTCCGCTGCAACGAGGGAACACATCGTAGCAGAACATGTGAGAGTTCTTGGCGTTGGACTCCGCTGCAACGAGGGAACTGAAATGTGATTACCCAATCATACAAAGCCTTATTAGTCTTCCGGCTGGGAGTTCCATCGATAAAGCCGCTCCCTTGATTGGCGCGGTTTCTTTATTAATTGGAAGCCCGCTTTTTCTGCCACTCGGATTGATGCAACATTCTCAGGGTGAACGGAAGCGTAGAGGCTCTCTATCCCTTCGTTCGAGGCGAAGGTCTTGACTTCTTTCACAAAGGCCGTGGCAATGCCCAGCCTCTGAAACTTATGGGCGACCATATAGGACACAATCCATGCCTTCAAATAGTCTGATCGCAGAAGATGTCCGTATCCCGCGATACTACTTTCCCAGTAGATCATCCAATGGTAACTCGGCAACTGAAAGGAGCCACTCAGCATCTCGGTTGCTGATTCACGGTCATGGCGTTTGCCGCCTTCCCAGAACCGCGTCTGTGATTCGTTTAAAAATAGAGGAACCACGGCGGGAATTTCCTCTAGTGACATGGTCTTCAATCGTAACATGCTGGATCTATGGATTGCGTCATAGCATGCTGCATGGTCATCACGTAGCGTTCAATAAATCCAGCCTGCTTTCGATTGAGCGCTATTGCAGGGCGAAGACTCTTCAACTTTGCCATCCCACACCACCCAGGTATAAGCGAGATAAGGAAATAAGATGAGCTTTGTGAGCCATGCCATTTGGCCATTGGGTTTTTCCCGAATACTCGGGCGCCCAGGCCTGCGTATCCCAGCCCAACGACGCCAAAGCTAAGCGATGACCAGGCGAAGAAGACCCATCCATGAGGATGCTGCAATGCGCCAATGGCTAAAGCTATACTCAACGTTCCTAACAAGAGAGCGTATTTCATTTATTCTCGGATAATGTCTAGCCTTTGATTGAAGGTTGATAAGCGTGGTCCATTGCTGGTAGCGGTGACTTTCAGTCGCCGCCGAATGCTTTGTTAGTCACCACTACGGAAGCAGGGCGCCTCTCGGATCAACGGCATAAAGGCAGGAAGCTTCGCTTTGCTATTCTTTGGCGTTGTGCAAAGGATGCTCGATTTTGATTGGTTCAAGTTGGATGAGCAATTAAATGGATATGAATTTTTGACAACCGCTACGATGACTGACTGTCATATCATCCTGCGGGTTTTAGCAGTAATCCGCTCTCCGGATCGTGTTGAATACTCCAGATCGTTCGCCATTCGCCACCGGCTTCCATAATCACGTCGATGGTAGAATACGCTAAGTTGTCAGTGAGATGTGCAAAGGCACCCGTAACGATATACATCGGTGGATTCTCATCTGAAGATCTGACTCTCCAGTAGTATTTGTAGTCCTTGAAGTGTTCATATGGAACCTCGATGAGGCCCGTCTGGCTCAGGGCTTTCTGATAGTCTTCGACGGAGGAACCCGGTGGAATATCTTCTATCTTCCTTGCTACGGCTTGGACTGATTCTGGGTGGCTTGCGAGATCGTCATAAGAGGTGACACCTGGGATGGAGGCATCGATTTCGGGATTGCCCGTAGCGCCTTTGTCAGGCCCGCAGCCCAACAGCAAGGTTAGGGCAGGGAGTAGGGGTGAGAGGCGCATATTCTTTTGATCCTTTTCGGATACCAGTAGTATTCTTACACGGCTGGTTTTCGATCGAAGGCATTAATGTCAATCGACGAAACTGAATTCATTCATATTAAAGATCAATCGGCACATGGCCGGTAGCCCGTGTCCATTGGCATAGAGCTCTAGCATCGTCCGTTCTTCTGCGCTAGGATCTCGCGATAGTGCTCTGATAAAAGCCTCTCCGACGGGATCGGGATTGGTGCTCAGGCGATCAGCAAAGTGCTCTGCCATGCGCACCACGTACATGTTGTTGAGCATCGCTAAGGCTTGGAGGGCGGTATTGGTTTCGCCGCGTTTGTCGACCAGCTCTGATGGGTCGGCACAGTCAAGCGTGTCCATAAACGGTTGCGGTTGTGAGCGGACTAGGAACCGGTAGATGGAGCGGCGATGTGTTTTCGGATCGTTGGGATCGGCTTTGTGGTATTCGTAGTGCGGGGAATGTTCCGGACGCTCGATGACGAAGTCCATGAAGGAAGGACCGTTCATCTTGGTGTCGAGCTTGCCCGCGACCGTGAGCACGGTGTCGCGAATGGCTTCTGCTTCCAAGCGTCGGCGGTTCTGACGCCAAAGAAACCGGTTTGAACTATCAAGGGCTGCGTAGACAGGTTTGTTAGTTGAGGCTTGCTTGTAAACGGCGCTGTTGAGAATCATTCGGTGCATCGTTTTGATCGATCCGCCGCCATCTCGAAACACCACGGCTAACCAATCGAGTAATTCCGGATGCGAAGGTTGGCCGCCGATGCGTCCAAAGTCGTTGGGCGTGTCGACGATGCCTTGGCCGAAGTGATAGTGCCAGACACGATTGACGATGCTTCGCCAAGTAAGGGTATTATCTGGATGGGTAATCCAACGGGCGAGGGCGACGCGCCGCTCACTCTCATGATGGGACCTGGGAAGCTCGAACTCGACAGGCAGATCGTGGACGATTCCGGGAACGGCGGCGGGTTGCACGGCTTCGCCGGGTTGCGTGACATTGCCTCGATTGAGAATAAAAATCGGGCGGGGCTCGCCATGAACATGACCGCGCCCCTTAAAGGTACCGCTACCGCTGTGAACGGTGCCGACATAGACTTTCTCGGGCTTGGGGAGCGCTTCGAGAGCCTGTCGATCGTTGGACAGCCGGCGTTCTAACGATCGGCGTTCAGCCAGTTCGTTAGGAGCCAACTCAGCAAGTTCGGCATCCCGCTTGGTGATGAGTTTTGTGAGTTCTCCTGCACGGGCATTGTTCTCATTCTGAAGCCAGGCGACGAGCCCATCGGGCGCTCGGCTGGCCAGTGGATAACGTCCATAAACGTCATCGATCAGATTTGACTTCTGCCAGCGTGGACCCGCTTCGATCGAATCAAGAGCGGTCACGGCTTTGATAGAGACAGGCTCCTTCTGGGAAATCACAGCCAGCTCTCCCAAGGCAAAGATCCAGTCACCGGTCTTGGCTTGGCCTTTCTGACGACGGCTCCAGAGCTTCGTAGCGGTCACTCTCACATAACGTCCTGTAGCGCTATTGCCATCGATGATCACGGGCTTCGCTCCGGGACGGGGGACATCCAGATCGTGCGCCACGAGCACATGGGGCTTCTCAAAATGAGGTTCCTGAGAAACCTCAACGCGGTATTGATTAGGAAAGCCGAAATCAGCGAATCCATATTCATCGGCTCCAAAGAGTGCGACCCGATCAATGGGAACGGCCTTTCCTAGATCCACTTGGACCCACTTGGTGGAGGCCGGGCTATTGGCCACTTGGCTATGATAGCCAAAGCGGTTCGAACGGGATTTGCCCTCAATTTCTCCTGACCTTGCCAGATTGGCTTCCAACGCGGCGATCTTGGTATCCAACGCGCGAATCGTATCGGTCTTCTTCGCCTCAATCCCTTGATTGATAGCTTTGACAGCCGTGTGTCCGTGAGCGATGGCTTCGGTTAGGTGAGCGCGTTGGCGGGCGATGCGCGGATCGGGATCGTACTCGCGATCAGCACGGTCGAGCGCGGCGAAGACCGACTGCAGGGAATAATAGTCCTTCATAGTGACCGGATCGACCTTATGATCATGACATTGCGCGCACTGCACGGTGAGCGAGCAGAAGGCGTTCATGGTCGTGGTCACCATGTCATCGCGATCGAGGTGCCTAGCAATCTTGCCATCGATCTTCTCCTCTGGGACCTCGGCATGACCGATGAAATCCCATGGTCCCGCAGAGATGAATCCCATGGCAACGATCCCATCAACCGTGCCGGGATAGAGTACATCGCCAGCTAACTGCTCCTTGATGAATTGCGTATACGGCTTGTCTTCATTGAAGGCACGGATGACGTAGTCGCGATAGGGCCAAGCGTTCGGTCGTGGCTTATCTTTATCGTAACCGTGTGTTTCGCCATAGTGCACCACATCCAACCAATGCCGTGCCCAACGCTCGCCATAATGCGGGGAGCTCAATAAACGATCGACGAGTTTGGCATAGGCCATGGGATCAGGATCTTTCACAAACTGATCCACTTCGTCGGGCGCAGGCGGCAATCCGATAACATTGAAATAGAGTCTTCGGATCAAGGTCCGACGATCCGCCTCCTCTGATAACGTCAAGCCGTGTTCGTGGAGTTTGGCGAGAATGAAAAGATCAATCGGCGTCTGAGCCCGAGAGGCGAATGGAGAGGAAAGCGTTGGAATCAGTGGACGTTTCAACGGCTCAAGAGACCACCATGAATCGTCGGTCTCCGCATTGAGCTTAGGGCACCAGAGGGAGAGCAACAGTCCGGCAAGGAGAGGCGCCACGGGTGGGAATGTTTCGCATGTTCCGCGACACGCTTGGGCACTGCCAGGCTTGGAACTCTCACGAGTTCCGCTACGAAAGAATCTACGCATAGGATTGCTCGGGACCTTCTCATTTACTTCGGTGAATGTCCATACATTGCTCCTCTGCCGATGACTAGCGGAGACCTAGCGTGAGACGACTTCGAGTAGGTATCTCAACTCTTCCGCGATGGCTTGATCGCCCACCACCGTTTGAGAGATTTCTGATCGGACCTCGTTTCGAAACGCTTTGCGCAGCCGATGAATGGTGACTTTCAAATGGTTGGCTGAAATCCCTAACTCAAACGCGACCTCTCCTTGTCGTGGATTTTCGGTGGAGCCGGTAAGCCAGGGTTTGAGGGCGGTGAACTCAGCCGACTTGCCCTTGACCTCCCAGGCTCGCTTTAATGCTTCTAAGGCACGATCGAGGACGGTGTAGGCCCACTCACGATCAAAGAGGGTGTCATCGATCCCGGATCGTGGATCGGCCACTTGCAAGCCGGGGGCCGATTCCCGATTCGTATCCAGAGGTTCGAGTGCCCGGCCGCCACCGCGCTTTTCCCGATTGGCTGCTTTGCGTTGGTCTGCTAGGAAATGCTTCACTGCACCTAACACATAGGTTCGAAACTTGCCGCGGCTGGGATCGGCGCCTTTGATATTGCGGCTTTCTAACAGCTTGGCAAAGAAAGCTTGAGTGAGTTCTCTCGCGTTGTCTTCCGCCCGGCCTTCGTATCGTAAAAAGCGAAACACCGGCTGCCAATAAGCCTCACAAAGATCCGCAAGAGCTTGGCGGCTCGTTTCATCATCACCTTGAGCCTCCCGAACCAGCGTCCATCGGGTGGGTTGCATGGAGTGCGGTTCGTCCTTCATTTAAAAAAGGTCTCACTCGAAAGGTTGCCTTTTCCAAAGCCGTTTGGGCCCTCTTTGCGCCAGAATCCTGAGAGCTTGGCGTCGTGTTGAGAGGATCGAAGGGGATGTTCCACATCATCGCGGCGAAGACGAAGAGTCTGAAAAGTCGTCGGGTGAGAAGGAGAGTTCTGGCGTTCTAACACGAGGATCGAATCGGCATCCGGCCAGGCGTTTAGGCATGTTGCTAGGGAGGTTTGGGCGATCTCAGCTTGATCAGCCCGCGTGGCAGCCTCCACAATCATGGCGTGAAGCGTCAGGCGTGGTTGCTTGAGGGTGTAGTACCAACCGTTGAAACCAAACTCGATGATCGTGCCATCGCCGGCTTCCAAAGCATCGAGCGATTTTTCTAACATGCTTACGATTTTGATCCATCCGAGTCTCCGTGAAGTGAAAGCCTCGCGGAGCCACCAACTTGGCGTTTTCTGAGCGCCATATTCTAACAGGTGCTTCTCCGTGATCGACTGCCCAATGCGAATGGCATGGTCGAGCGCCGTCCTTCCTTGGTTGTCCACGCTTTCCAGTTTGTCCCTGCCGCCATGATGCAAGAGCTTCGGCAGTACATTATCGTACCCACTGCCGGCAGCGAGCATGAGTGGCGTTTCCCCGTGAGCATTGCGCGCATCAACACTGAGACCGTAGTTAGCCAAGAGATCAACCGTGCCTCGATGCCCGTTGTGTGCAGCGAGGTGGAGAGCGTTGGCGCGGTTGGCCGTCACCACGTTGTCAAGGCTGGCACTGTTGGCTAACAAGAGTTCCAGGATCGAGGTGTGGCCGTGGGCGGCCGCGAAGAGCACAGGCGTGTATCCCTGTGGATTCTTAGCATTGACGTTAGCGCCATATTCTAAAAGTGCCTCCGCTTTGAGCCGGTCACCTTCTGTGGCCGCAATCATTAAGCCTGTGGCACCAAATTCATTGCGTTCATCGACATGGCGGCCCCTTTCCAATAATCGCTTGAGCGTAGAAAGATCGTTCCAGGCCGTGGCACGTGGGACATCCTCGTAGCGAGGTGGATGATTCGCCGGCCGAAAAGCCAATTGAACCAGCGGCAAACCGAAGATGATCAAATAAAACGCCCAATACCAGTGCTTGGCTCCAGGTTGATTCAGCGTCCACCGGTAGAATCGCCGGATGGCCAGAATGATCAGGATCGCGACGAGAAATGGGAAGAGCTTCGATAGGTTGGTAGATGAACTAGCATAGTGGTTGATCACTAAGAGTGAGCCAACGAGCAGAAGGAGCGGCCATGTCAGCGCGGCGAATCCGGCAACGGGAATTCCGAAGTAACGTTCCGGTTCGCGACGGATGCGTGCCGCCGCCGACCATCCGAAAGCCGTTCCTAAACCGCCGATTGCGAGACAGATCAAATAACTTAAGGCCGTGACGAAGGTGGGACCAGCCTGGAGAACCTGATCCAGGTGAGGCTTCAATGCGTAGGTGATCAAGGCCGTTCCTATCAAACTCACCACTACCAAGAGTGCTCCCATGCCGCCTTCGAAAACAAACCGGCTCTCTTCCGGGTTCTTCGTGGCCTCGACCGCGTGTTTCTTCGGCGCCGGCGCGGCCTCCGAGATATGCTGCACATCAGTCTTCACTTCTTTAGCGCTTTGATAGCGTTCTTCCGGTTCGCGTTCTAACGTTCGCATGACGACGTCATCCACTCGATGGTCGACCGGCGCCTTGGTTGAAGGTGCGGGAAATCGCCCGAGCGGGAGTTCGCCCGTGAGCATTTCATAGAAGACAACGCCTAACGAATAGATATCGGCACGATGGTCGACCCGGCTGGGATCCGTGCTTTGTTCGGGCGCCATGTAAGCAGGCGTACCCAACGACGCTTCGGTCTGAGTTAGGAGGTGTGAGGCTTTCTCATTGCCAACGAATTTGGCTAATCCAAAGTCGGCCATCTTGATCTCTCCGGCACGGTTGAGCAAGATGTTAGCTGGTTTGATGTCGCGGTGAAGCACGCCGTGATCGTGCGCGTACTGCAGGGCATCGCACACCACCGGCACAATGCGCAGCGCCTCCTCCGGCGATAGTTTGCCGCCGCTCATAGCTTGGCGGAGATTCACCCCATCCACGAACTCCATCAAGAGGTAGTAATACCCGTGCGATTCGCCAAAGTCATAAACGGTGACGATGTGAGGGTGGTTGAGCTTTGCTAAGGCTCGCGCTTCTCTGAGAAAGCGATCGGCGAAATGGTCTTCTTTGTCTTGCGGGCAACTTAAGAGTTTGAGCGCGACCAGTCGATCCAAACGACGCTGCCGCGCTTTGTAAATCACGCCCATGCCCCCGCGGCCGATGCATTCGAGGATTTCGAGACTTGGAAACGCCGCCTTCACACGCTCGAATGCCGGCAAGCCCTCGTGCTCCATGGGTACCGTCTCCGCGGCGGCCTCGGAAAGGAGACATTTGGGGCACAAACCCTGGGGCGCGCCATCGGGAATGGGGCGGCCGCAATCGGGGCACGTGGAGGTTTGGTCTTCGTTCATACCTGTTTCCTGAGACGCGGGTGGCTTCAGGTTACAAACGAATGATTGAATCCGAAAACAGGCGGCTGCCCAAGCCTTCTCTCGGCGATCAGTCGACGTCTCCTATGAAGTCGGTTCTTACCAAAGATCGCCCGTTACAAAGCCACCGTACGTGTGTTTACCTATGCCGACCACTTATGAAATCCCTCCTGACCTTTATCATCCTAACATCACTCGCAACCCTTGCGATGGCAGCACCGAAAGTCGTTCTGATTCACGGCGAACAGTATTACGGTTCGGACGTTAGTATTCCGAGATTCGCCCAGGAATTGACGGAGTCGTTTGGCTACGAAACGGAGGTTCTCATTTCTCCAGAGGGAAGCCGTGCGTTACCCGATCTTGGAACGCTTGAGGCAGCGGATTTGTTAGTGCTTTACATTCGCTTGCGTGACGCTTCGGAGGATTCGTTAGCGCAACTCAATGCCTACCTCGAAGCGGGCAAGCCGGCGGTGGCCCTGCGCACGTCAAGTCATGGGATTGCTGGGCAGCCGGGCTGGTTTGTGCCGCACTTCGGAGGGCATTTCAAAACGCACACGGGTCAGAAACGCGCTTGTCTGGCATTTGCGCCGAAATCGGTGTGGGATCATCCCATTCTCGAAGGGGTCCCGCATCGGTTTTCCGCGGGTAAGGACGGCATCTACCACACCTTGCCGCTCTCGGATGGGACGCAGCCGCTCCTCTTCGGCCGAGTCGGGAGCGAACCATCCGAACCACTTGCGTGGACGGCTCCACATCGGCGATTCTACACCTCGCTCGGTTCGGTAGCGGATTTTGATAATAAGGCTTTCGTTAGAATGTTGCTGAATGCGTGCCGCTGGTGCCTAAATGAGAGCGCGGAGCCACCTTCTGACGAAACGGCTCACAACTTACCTACGCCGCCTGCTCACAAGCTGGCCGAAGATGAGGTGTTCCTATTCAACGGTGATGACCTTTCCCAATGGCGCCATTGGGATGCCAGTGTGCCGCCCCAAGCTCTGAAGCTCGATCCCGTGGCGGACACGTCATCGGGCGGGCCGCGTTACGACGAAGCGCGTTGGCAAACGGGTGACCGATCAGCCATCGCTCGGCCCGGGTATGGCGATATCCTCTCAACCGAACTTCCCGCAGATGCGGTCTATCATTTCAACTTCTTGCTGCCTGACGAACCGAATGTGAACAGCGGTGTCTTCATTGATGGCAAATGGGAGATTCAGTTAGGCAACTCGCATTTAGAGAATCGATTGGATGATGAGAACACGTGTGGCGCGATCTTTGGCGTTGCGGCGCCTCGTGTGAATGTTTGTGGGGAACCAGGCACCTGGCAGTCGATGAGCGTTGCCGTGAAGCACCTTGAGGAAGCGTCGGCGGAACTCTCCGTCTGGCTTAATGGCACGCAGATCCATGAACGTGCGGTGGTTAGTGACCCGACTCCATATGGTTTTCCGCACCCCTCGAGAGCAGCCTTCGTATCGAGCGTGGCCGAAGCCAAGAAATGCGATATGAGCAAGGATTTCACGGCGATTGTTCGATTCCGCACGGAGGGGCAAGGACCGCTTTTCAGCAAGGTGAGCCCGGATGGCAAACATCGCCGTGGAGATAAAGTGTTATTTGTTTCAGACGGGAGCGTCGAATTCGATATCGGTTGGGTAGGCGTGTTAGGAGCAGATGTGGAGGCCAACGACGGGGAATGGCATACGGTGGCGGTGCGCGGACGTGGGAGAAAGGTGGAGATCTTCTTCGATGGCGAGAAAGTAGCGGAACGTGAGGACTTTTCCGTGCCATCAAGGCGCCAGAAGGTGATCCAAGTGGGAGCGGCCGCCATCGATTTCCCGGATGGCGATGAGCGTGAATGGAATGGGGAAATTGCTAGTTTCCAATTCTACAACCAAGCGCTGAATGATGAGGACGTGGAACTTGCGGGTGCGAGTGAGCCGATCGAGCGCGCCCAATCGATTTTATCCTGGCAAGATGACGAGCATTCCGCAGAACCGGTTTCCACGGCACTGCGTTTGCAAGCAGACATGGGCAAGGTACGCTTTGCCAATATCACCAAGCGTCCTCTGGCAGATGTCGATCATGCTAGCATTATCGTTGCTTGGGATGATGCGGCGTTCAAGCGGGGACAGAAGATCTACCAAGGCCTGTGCTTTGCTTGTCATGGGAATCTCCAGCAGAAAGGATCTTTACCCACCTCGCGCCCGTTCTGGGAAGAGCCATTCAAGAACGGCAAGGACCCGCACAGTCTCTATCTAACAATCAAAAATGGCTATCAATTGATGCCACCTCAGCCCTGGCTCACGCCATCGGCGGCCTACGACGTGATTCACTACATCCGTGAGGAGTTCGTGAAGACGAATAACAAATCGGAGTACACGGTAATCACCCAGGATTACCTCAACAACCTCCCCAAAGGCATGGGACGTGAGGGGACGCTTACCAAAGAGCAGCTTGATTATGCTAAGGGGCCGAAGTATTTACGGATGAACTTCGGGCCGATGTTAGACTGGACGTTTGAGGTTGCACCGGGAAACATCGCCTACAAGGGCATTGCTATTCGGTTAGACGAAGGTCCCGGTGGTGTGAGCCGGGGGCGGCATTGGATCGTCTACGATCACGATACGATGCGCGTCGCCGCCGCGTGGTCGGGCAACAAGTTTGTCGATTGGAAAGGCATCGCTTTTGATCAATCCCACGGCACGCATACGAGCATCGTTGGAGACAAGACCTTGGTGAATCCGGTAGGGCCGGGATGGGCTAATCCGGCCAATGATTCATGGGAGGATCCACGATTCCTAGGTCGCGATGGCAAACCCTACGGGCCTTTGCCCCGCGAGTGGACGCAGTTCAAAGGCCAATACATTCATGGAGATAGAATCATTATCAAATACACTGTCGGCGATGCGGAAGTGTTAGAAATGCCGAGCTTGGTGCAGGACGGTCAACAACCCGTCATAGCGCGAACGTTGAATATTGGAAAATCTAGCAAAGATCTACGCCTTCGCGTCTCTCCTGCAGAAGTTTCGGCTCTGGCCACGGGCGGCCCAGCCGCGCTTGAAGTGAAAGATGGTTTTCACGTGATGACCATCCGGGCCGAGGACACGCCTCTCAAGGTCAATGTTCTCAGTACCAAAGCGCCGCCGGAAAGTCTTGGTATCGCCGCTTTGTTAGCCTCTGAGCCCGAGGACCTCACCAAGTATATGAAAGGCGGCCCCACTCACTGGACGGAACCGGTGATCACCGAAGGTACCATGGGCAATGCGGCTGATCCGTTTGCCGTGGACGAGATCACCTATCCGGAGGAGAACCCTTATCACAGTTGGATGCGCATTGGGGGATTTGATTTTCTGCCTGGAAACAAACGTGCTGCCGTGGCGACGTGGTTGGGTGACGTTTGGCTGGTAGATGGTCTTGACGGGGATTTCAAACAGCATACTTGGAAGCGTATTTGTAGCGGCTTATTTCAGCCGTTAGGTGTGAAAGTGGTGGATGGCACGATCTACGTCACTTGCCGGGATCAATTGGCCAAGCTCCATGACTTGAACGGCGATGAAGAGATCGATTTCGTGGAGTGTTTCAATAACGACCACCAGGTCACCGAACATTTCCACGAATTCGCCATGGGACTTCAGACCGATGTGGAGGGCAATTTCTACTACGCGAAGTCCGCCCGCCACGCCAAGACGGCATTGGTGCCGCATCACGGCACCTTGTTGCGAGTGAGCAAGGACGGCTCGGAAACACAGATTCTGGCCACCGGTTTTCGCGCAGCCAATGGTGTGTGTCTCAATCCTGACGGGACTTACATTGTCACTGATCAGGAAGGGCATTGGAATCCGAAGAACCGGATCAACTACGTCAAAGAAGGCGGTTTCTATGGTAACATGTATGGTTACCACGACGTCACGGATGAAAGCGACGACGCCATGGAACAGCCATTGTGTTGGATCACTAATGCTTTTGACCGGAGCCCAGGCGAACTCTTGTGGGTGCCTTCCGATGCGAAGTGGGGCAAGCTGAATGGCAAACTCCTGAACCTCAGTTACGGCCGCGGCCGCGTCTTCGCCGTGCCTCATGAAAAGATGGCCGATGGCCAAGCGCAGGGTGGCATGGTCAGTATCGGCCTCGATTTTCCCACGGGTATCATGCGTGGGCGGTTCCACCCTGACAATGGTCAACTCTACACCACGGGCATGTTTGCCTGGGCGGGGAGCAAGCACCGCGATGGCGGTTTCTACCGTATTCGCGCCACGGGGGCAGCGCCTAATCTTCCGATCGACTTGAAAGCCAGCGCGGAAGGCGTTGAGTTAGGGTTTACGGATCCGTTAGACAAAGTATCCGCAGAGACGACCACGAACTACGCGATCAAAGTATGGGGCCTCAAGCGCACTAAGAACTATGGCTCCAAACACTATGATGAGCGTCCATTGAAGGTGACATCAGCCACGCTTGCGGCGGACGGGAGAACGGTCTTCCTAACCATTCCTGACATTGCACCCACGTGGTGCATGGAGATCAAAATCACGTTGAAAGCTGCTGATGGGACGGCCTTTGAGCGGATCATTCACAACACGATCCATCAATTAGGTGGAAAGAAGGAAGAGACGTAGTGGCGTGTATTGGCGCGGCGCCAAGTGCGTCTGCCGCTAATTCTGATATTTCTCTTTCTTCCCGTATACGGGTCGCACTGGCGCAGGTGGTGGCTCCACGCCTCTCGCTCGCATGACCTCAGAAAGGGCGGCGATGGTTTTCTCTGAGGGCTTGAAGTTTCCATAACGATAACCCTGAGCGATCAAGAGCGGTGTCCACCCTTTCTTGTTTTTCTGGTTCCACACCGCAATATCCGCGCCCCGATCTACTAACAAATGAACGAGCTTGGGTGATTGTTTATAGGCGGCCGCGTGGAGCACGGTATCGCCCTCACGATCCACCACGTCGATATCGGCTCCGAGGTCTAGCAAATAATTCACCGCGTAGATGGCCTCGTCTTCGGACGCGGCTTCATCGGCTTCGGGGCCTAGGGCGACCCCAGCTGCGGCTAACAACGGCGTGCGTCCTTGCTCATTGGCTAATCGGAAATCGGCGCCGTGTTTGATGAGCAGTTTCATAAACGGCATATCGGCCGTGCGTGCGGCGAGTAAGAAGGGTGTGGCACCGCGGGTACTGAGGCGTCTTCCTGAGGTATCGCCGCGATTGAGACGAAGGTTCACATCGGCGCCTCGCTCAATCAGCGTCTCGAGAAATTTCATGCTCGTGAGCTTGCCCGACGTCCGAGGAGGTGGCGCGCCATCGATTCCATCACCACGAACTGGTTTGCGCACCCAAGACATTGTGTGTAGCGGCGCATAGCCGGATCGCACATCGTTAGGATTTGCGCCGGCCTCTAACAAACGTGCCGCGGCTTCAAAGTGCCCATTTTCCATGGCAAGAATAAGGGCACTGGTGCCGTTCTTTGGTGACCGGCCGCCGCCTTTGCACTTCATGGTGGCGTTCACATCCGCGCCATCGGTGAGGAAAGCGTTGATCACATCCAAGTGCCCCTGGCGCGCGGCAAAGAACCAGGAATTGAATCCAGATCGCAACGTCACATCCCGTTCCGCGCCCGTCTCTAACAAACGTTTCACCGCTTCAGTATGGCCTTCGACCGCGGCCCACATGAGAGCGGTTTGACCTTTCTTGTCCACCGTATTGACGTCTGCGCCGGCTTCTAACAAAGCAACGATCGGCTTCACAAGGCCCGTTCGCGCTGCCGTCATCAATGGCGTATGCCCACCTTTGCCGGCCGTGTTGACGTCTGCGCCCGCATCTAATAATGCTTCGACCAAATCGGTATTCCCGTTCTTGCAAGCGAGGATGAGCGGCAGGACGCCGTAGCGATTCGGCGCGTTGGGATCGCTCCCATTTGCCAGGAGCGCTTTGGCATCGGCAGCACGATCTTCATGGATCGCGAGATGCAGGCTCTCCTTTTCCGCTACCCCGCCGAAGAGCATCGGCGTGACGATGAAGCATACCAGGAGGACTGTCGAAGAAGTCGTGAGAGTTCTATTTACGAGACGTGCCAGGAACGGAACTCTCACGAGTTCCGCTACGGGATCTGTCGAAGAAGTCGTGAGAGTTCTATTTACGAGACGCGCCAGGAACGGAACTCTCACGAGTTCCGCTACGGGATCTGTCGAAGAAGTCGTGAGAGTTCTATTTACGAGACGCGCCAGGAACGGAACTCTCACGAGTTCCGCTACGGGATCTGTAGGAGAAGCCGTGAGACTACTGTTCACGAGACGTGCCAGGAACGGAACTCTCACGAGTTCCGCTACGCGATTTGTAGAAGAAGTCGTGAGACTTCTCCCCGTTTCGCGTTTGACCGTCTTCGGAACTCTCACGAGTTCCGCTACGCGATTTGTAGGAGAAGTCGTGAGAGTTCTATTTGCGAGACGTGCTAGGAACGGAACTCTCACGAGTTCCGCTAGGCGATTTGTAGAAGAAGTCGTGAGACTTCTCCCCGTTTCGCGTTTGACCGTCTTCGGAACTCTCACGAGTTCCGCTACGCGATTTGTAGAAGAAGTCGTGAGAGTTCTATTTGCGAGACGTGCTAGGAACGGAACTCTCACGAGTTCCGCTACGCGATTTGTAGAAGAAGTCGTGAGACTTCTCCCCGTTTCGCGTTTGACCGTCTTTGGAACTCTCACGAGCTTTACGACGAGCCAATCAAATCGAAAGCTCTTCAACGAGACCATTGCTATCGGCAAATTTCTCCATGTGAATGCCCACGCGATCGAGCAACGTGAGGTGGACGTTGGCCAATGGCGTGACTTCATCAAAGGTGATATGACGATTCCCTTTCACTCCGGCCGCGGCACCACCTGCGACGAGAATGGGGAGATTGCTATGATCGTGCTTATCGGGATTGCCCATCCCACTTCCATAAAGAATCAAGGAATGATCTAACAAAGAGCCGTCACCGTCAGGCGTTGCATCGAGTTTCTTAAGATATTCAGCGAAAAGCGAAACGTGAAAGGCATTGATCTTGGCCATGCGGGCGATCTTGTCCGGGTCATTGCCATGGTGACTGAGCGGATGATGCGCGTCCGGCACCCCGATTTCTGGGTAGGTTCGATTACTCGTCTCGCGAGCGAGTTGGAAGGTGATGACTCGAGTGACGTCTCCTTGCATGGCGAGCACTTGGAGATCAAACATCAGCCTAGCATGATCCGCGTAAGCTGCGGGCACGCCTACCGGCCGGTCGAGATCGGGAAGCGGGTTCTCATCGACACTCGCCTCAGCTTGTTGAATACGCCGCTCGATTTCCCGAACCGTTTCCAAATAGCCATCCACCTTGTCGCGATCGGACGCCCCAAGCTCGCGTTTGAGTTTGGCCATGTCTTCGCGCACAACGTCTAACAAACTGGCGCGTTGTTCCAGGGCCGCCCGCCTTTCGGCGCGATCGCCTCCCGCTCCGAAGAGCATCTCGAAGACAAGCCGTGGATGTGCCTCCGCGGGCAGTGGCGTGGTTGGGCTCGACCAGGAAAGGTTATTTTGATAGACGCAGGCGTAACCGTTGTCGCACTGCCCAACGATATCCATCAAATCCATGGCCAACTCCAACGATGGCAGTTGGGTCTGGCGGCCAATCTCTTTGGCGGCAATCTGATCCACCGTCGTGCCAAGGTAATAATCTGAGCTTTCTGTTAGTTTGGCGCGAGCTGCACTGAGAAACGAAGCGTTTGAAGTGGCATGCGATCCCGGATAAGCATTGCGTAACTCAAGATTCGAGAGGCAATTCACCTTGTCTTTCACCGGCGCCAAGGATTGGAGAATGGGCGAGAGTTTATCTAACGTTTGTCCTTCCGGAGTCCAACGACTGATATCGGCGCCCATGGGCATGAAGACAAAACCCAGACGGCGAACCTGATTGACGGGCGCGGCCGTGGCAGCGGGGATCATCGCGTCCAGCATGGGGAGCGCTAACGAAGCGCCGAGTCCGCGGAGGACGGTGCGGCGAGGAAGGGATTTCTTGGTGATGAACATCGGGTGGATTGGGATGTTAGGAATCGGTCATACGCATCGTGAAGGGTTGGCTCGTCACGATCGCCTCTATTATCGCAGAAAAGCGGTAGTCGTCCAGCTTTGCGGAACGCACGATTTCCCGGACAGCTGGGGCATCGGTCGTTTCGATGCCGCGCCCCAGGGCGAAAGTGAGGAGTTTCTCCGTGAGCGTACGCACAAAGAGATCCGGGCGTTTGAGGAGGCCAGCTTCTAGGCCGGCCATGCCATCGAATGGTGTACCATCCGGCAACTGACCGGTGGCGTCGACAGGCGTCTCGTCCTCATGAGACCGCCATTGACCGATGGCATCAAAATGTTCGAAGGCGAACCCAATGGGATCCATGACATCGTGACAACTGGCACAAGCAGGATTCTCGCGGTGCGCCGCCAAGCGTGCGCGGACAGGAAGTTTAGAGTCTACCGAGTTATCCTCCAATGTGGGCACGTCAGGCGGCGGCGGTGGCGGCGGAGTGCCTAACAAATTTTCTAAGACCCAATGACCGCGAAGAACCGGCGAGGTTCGTGTGGCATAGGACGTCACGGTAAGGACGCTAGCATGACGCAAGAGTCCACCACGCCTATTCGACTCATCCAAAGGGACCCGGCGATAACGCTCTCCGTAAACGTGTGGGATTCCATAGTGCTTTGCTAGCCGTTCATTGAGAAAAGTGAAATCAGACTGCAAGAGGCTCAACACGCTCCGGTCCTCGTGGATGACGGTCTCAAACAACAGCTCGGTTTCGCGCTTCATCGCTTGCCTTAGATTGTCATCAAAATCGGGATACAATCGGCCATCCGGTGTGATGGAATCGAGATTGCGAAGATAGAGCCACTGCCCCGCGAAGTTTTGAGCCAAGGAACGGGCACGGTTGTCTGCGAGCATCCGACGCGCTTGCGTGATGATTCCGGCATCATGCTTGAGTTCATTTGCCGCTGCGGCATCGAGGAGCGGCGGGTCGGGGAGGCTGCTCCACAAGAAAAATGATAGGCGCGAAGCGATTTCGGAACTTGTTAGGCGATAAGCTGTGTTCGGCGCCGACTCATTTGGATCCTTTTCGACGCGGAAGAGAAACTTAGGACTAACAAGCACGGCGGAGAGCGCCGCCTCCATACCAGCTTCGAAATCACTTCCGTTACTCGAGTTCCTGTAAAAGGCGAGAGTTCGTTCGAGATCGGCGTCATCCTGATTTCCGCGAAACGCGCTCCGGATGAAACGTTTGAGCGCCACCTTTGCCCCTGCTTGATCATGCGTGACGGTTCCAAGGATGTGTCGACGGCTCTGCGTGTTGCCCACATCGCCCGGATTAAAAGGACCGGTGATGGAAACCTGAAAAATGGCCGGGGATCGCCGCGGGTGACGGTGGGTGTTGAAGGCGGACTCGTAGGGTTGGCGCAAGGTTTCGATCAAGTCGGGAACGGGCTCCACAAAGGTCACCCCAAACCGCCGAATACCCGCCTTGACGGCGATGCGATCAGAAAGGTGCGCGTCCACTTTGGTGTGATCGCGAGGATTTTTAGGTGGACGAACCTCAAAGGTAGACACCATTTCGTCATCTACTAACACTTGTAGTTCATGTGGGGCGCGAATCCCTTCGACTTTCTCATCGCGGTCCCGCGTGAGATGAATCCGAATCTCATAGTCGCCATCTTTCGGAAACGAGTGTTTGACCAAGACACCGCCCCGCGTTCCTAACGGAAGCCCCTCGACGTGGCCCTCTTGGGTGATATCCGGTGGCACGCGTATGGTTCGTCCGTCAGGCGAGCTGCCCGTTCGCCCCAAGGCCTGACGTGTGACCTTCTGTGCGGCACTGATATAGCGATCTAGAAGAGCGGGCGAGAGATCTCCTACCGTCACATTATCGAAACCATGACTCGATTGGTCCGGCGGCAGTAGCGTCTGAGCATCGATCTCGATTCCTAGCAAATCGCGAATTACATTCTCGTATTCCGTGCGATTGAGCCGGCGTAACGTCTCCGTACGGCCTGGATGAGGCTGGGCTGCAGCTTGCGCATCCAAGGCTGAAATCATCGACGCACTAAAGTCTTGATACTCAGAATCTGAAGGCCGGTCTTTACCCGCGGGCGGCATGACGCGGCCCTGCACTTGGCGCAACACCTTCTCCCAAAGGTCTGAACGCTCTCCGAGTGGATCATCAAGAGCAGATTCCAGATCGATGCCTGCCTTGGCACTGGCTGAGTCATGACAATCAAAACAGTAGTCGGCAAGAATCGGTTCCCACGAAGCCGGATTGCCCTTTGCCAAGGTGGGCAGCCAGAGAATAAGCGCAGCGTAGAGGCCTCGTCGCGTTTTGAGCATGGCTCAACGTAGGAAAGGTTTTAAAAGTGCGCGAGTTCTAATTGCGCGCACGTTGCTAACACCGTTCCCAACGATTGGCCTTGAGCTCGAACTGTGGAAGCGTTCCCATGGGCACCACTTCAACGGGGATGCGCAATTGAAACTGATCCCAAAGTAAGGCTTGCAGCCGTTCGCAGATTCGGGCATCGACCCCGTCTCCTTCCACCGTGATTCTGAGTTCCGTCATGGCATCGCGAGTGGTTTGATAGACGCGGTACTCTTGAACTTCGGCAAACCGCCTAACTAAAGCTTCGACCGCCGAAGGGTAGACGTTGACGCCACGGACGAGGACCATGTCATCCACTCGGGAGAGAATCCCACCCTCTAAGGCCATCTCAGGCAGGAATCGTTTTCTCACAAGATCCCCCGTACGATAGCGGAATAACGGACAGGCATGACGGTGCAGCGTTGTAAGAATGAGTTCCCCGGTCTCACCCTCCTCGACTTCTTGTCCCGTTTCCGGGTCGAGGATTTCGGCGATAAAATCGTCTTCCATGACGACCAAATTTCCTGGTTCGTCTGGATGTCCGTGAGTCACTGGTCCGGTTTCTGTTAGACCGTGATGATCGAAGACGCGTATCTCGCCACCCCAGACTCGCCCGATGCGTTCTCTCACTTCAGCAATGCTGCCGCCAGGTTCACCGGCCACCATGATCACTTTAAGATCCGGCAGATGAAGCCGTTCCGCCTGCGCCATTTCGCCTAATCGAATGGCGTAAGTGGGCGTGCAACACAACGCGGTCGCGGCACATCGTTTCATCGTTCGCAAACGCGCCTCGCTACGCATGCCGCCGCCGGGAATAGCGAGAAAACCTAACTGAACCGCTGCTTCAAAAGCGGTCCAGAATCCGAGAAACGGACCAAAGGAGAAGGCAAAGAACACGCGCTCATTAGGTGATGTGAGGCCGGCGGCTTGGTGCACGCGTTTCCAACCGTCTAACAGAGCCTGCCAGCTTGCTTGGGTGTCTAACCAAGGCATGGGCTCGCCGCTGGTGCCGCTCGTTTGGCAATAGCGGGTGTAGTTGTCTAAGGGAAATGTCAGATTGGTACCAAACGGCGGGAACCGTTCGCGATCGGCGACAAGCTCCTGCTTGGTTGTTAGAGGGGTTGTGCGCTTGAATTCTTCTAACGAAATCACTTCCTTCGGCACGCGTGATTGCTGGAACTCGTTTCGCTTCCCATGAACCAAGGCCAAGAGTTGGTTCAATCGCGAAAGTTGAGCGGATTCGATCGCCTGCCGGGAGCTTTCCATGAACGATTCGTAATGGAGATCGAGCCAATTTCAACCAGCCATCCGGCTTGAGTTGAGGCCGGATTTCGTAGCAGAACTTGTGAAAGTTCCGAGGGTGACGGCCATCCGGCTTGCCGGGTGTGACTAAAAGTGGTGGTCAATAAAGGTAGAGGAACTGGTGACAGTTCCTTCGCGGTAGCGGAGTGCCACGCTCGGAACTCTCACGAGTTCCGCTACGAAAGTGCCCACCACTTTTAGTCATACCCCGGCTTGCCTGCCGAGTGAGCATGCAGTAGGAGATCCGTTATGATTCGTTTCCTGGTTTCTTTCTTCGCGACGTTGTTGATCGCCACTTCAACCACCTCCGCGCAACCACCTAACATCGTGTTTATCTTGGCCGATGACCTAGGCTACGCGGAACTTGGTTCCTACGGGCAGAAAAAAATCAAGACCCCGAATCTCGACCGTCTGGCTGCGGAAGGCATGCGCTTCACGCGTTGCTACTCGGGAAATGCCGTGTGCGCCCCATCGCGATGCGTCCTCATGACGGGCAAGCATCCTGGGCACGCCTTTGTTCGCAATAACAAAGAAGCCAAACCGGAGGGGCAGCATCCGATTCCCGCTTCTGAGGTGACGATCGCTGAACTGTTAGTTGAGGAAGGTTACGTTTGCGGCGGCTTTGGAAAATGGGGGCTTGGTCCGAACGGATCTGAAGGGGCCCCTAACGATCAGGGATTCGCCCGGTTCTTTGGCTACAACTGCCAGCGGCATGCGCACAGTTATTATCCTGCGACCTTGTGGAGTGATCGCGAACGTGTGCCTCTTAAGAACGATCCACCTATTCCCGGTCACGCGTCATTACCTGAAGGATCCGATCCGGCAGATCCCAAGAGCTACGATGTCTTCAAGGGACAGGACTACGCCCCTGACCGGATCAATGAGCAAGCGTTAGCGTTCGTCAAAGAGAACAAGGATAAACCCTTCTTTCTCTACTACCCGACAGTGATTCCTCATGTGGCCTTGCACGTCCCCGATGAGTCATTGAAACCCTACTTGGCCGAAGGCTGGAATGATCCTCCCTTCGTGCGTGCCAACGGTTACGGTTACACGCCTCACTTCACACCACGCGCGGCTTATGCGGCCATGATCACGCGATTGGACACTTATGTGGGGCGCTTGTTAGACACCTTGGAATCTTTGGGCCTCAATGAGAACACCATGATCATTTTCACCTCTGACAACGGCACGACTCACTTGAAAGCAGAAGTGGATTACGATTTTTTTGAAAGTGTGAAGCCTCTGCGAGGTCTCAAAGGCTCTCTATATGAGGGCGGCATTCGCGTGCCGCTCCTTGTGCGCTGGCCCGGGAAAGTGGCGGCCGGCTCGACCTCCAATGTGGTGACCGGATTTGAAGACTGGCTGCCCACGCTTCTTGAAATATCGGAATCCACAGCGAAGGCACCAGCAGGGACGGATGGCGTGAGCATCGTGCCCGCTTTGTTAGGCAAGGACCAGCCGAAGCGCGACTTCCTCTACCGCGAATTCACCGGATACGGTGGTCAACAAGCGGTTTGGTTAGGCGATCGTTGGAAGGGCATCCGCCAGAAGATGCTCCGCAAACGGCAACCCGTTCCCTTTAAGACGGAACTCTATGATCTCCAAGCGGATATCTCCGAGAGCACGAACCTCGCAGAGAAACATCCTGACGTTCTAGCGAAGATTGAAGAGATCATGAAACGGGAACACACGCCATCGGAAGTGTTTCCGTTTCCAGGTATCGATGGATAGAAAAGCCGGTTACTCTTTCATTCGGTCTAACAAACGCCTCGCTTGCCGGACCGTCTTGTCGCTCGCTTTGGATTCAGTGATCGCTTCGATCAGGCCGATGGCGATCTCACGATCCGTTTCACGAAGGCGATGGGCAATCTGGGACGCGGCTTTCGCCGCTTCACCAGCAACGTCTTTCTCGTTCAGGCATTTCTTGATCACGTCCACGGATTCCTTGCTGCCCACGGAACCCAAGACGGAAATCATGTGCCGCTGCTCCTCTGGTCGCTTGGCGATCTCCATCGCGGCGAGCGCAAACTTCGAGCGTTCCTCATGGGAGAGCCCAGAATCGTCTTTGCCTAACAAATCGCCTAGACCACGCAAGATCAGCGGTTGGTCATCGGCAGAAACTTGATCGGACTTTGCGAGATCGAGAATGACAGGCGCGGCCTCTCCTCGACGCCACGCGAGGAGAGCTCTGCGTGCGGGATTGCCGAGTTCGGCATCGCCTAACAAGCCTTTGACCAAGTTCAATGCTTCCTCGCCGCCGAGGTGGCTGAGTGAAGTAAGCAAGGCGCCTTTCGTTTTCACATCGGCAGCGTGAATCGCTTTGATGACTGCTGGTGCCGCTTGAGGCGTGGCGGTGCGGCGGCAGGCGGCGATGATTGCGGGAACGACTTTCTCATCGAGTGATAGTCTCTCTGTTAGTAGGCGCACTTGGTCACCACTGACAAGGTTGCCTAGAGCGGCGAGGCTGGCCCGTCGAATCACTTTGGCTTCGTTGTCCGCGTAGCTTAGAAGAATATTCACCGCGGGCGTGTGGTCCCGATCGCCCAGAGCCGCGATGGCTTCAGAGCGCTCCATGGCGTCGCCTCGATTGGATGCTGCCAACAGGGCGGCCTCGACGCCGCGGCCGGGCATGCTTCGCAGGGCGTCGCGTGCTGCCTGTTGCACCGTTCCCTCGGAACGCCCCGCCGCCGCAAGGGCGATCTCCACGGCATCGGTGCCGCCAAGCGAAGCGAGCGCACCAAGCAAAGCGATTTGTTGATCCTCGGAAGTCTCGGATTTTTCAATGAGTTTGCCTAACAAAGGAGCGACAGTGGTATCACCGGAGTCCTCCAAGACGGAGAGCGTGACGGATTGTTCGTGGGGGGCCAAATCCGGAAGCTTGACGGCTAGAATATTCGTGATGATGCTAGGGGGTTCAATATTCCGGCAAGCCGTGACGGCAGCGAGACGTACCGCTGCAGCCTTGCTTTGCAATGCGAAGATGATGCGGTCTTCCGCTTTGTCCGGAGCGGCCAGGAGCAATCCTCTGAGAGCTGCTGCTTGTATGTTAGCCGGTTGGTCAGAATAGTAGAGTTTTTCTAACAATGCTTCCGCTTGAGTCGTTTGGCCTTCCTGCACCAGGATTCGGGCTGTTTGAAGGAGCGCATCGGCAATCTCAATGCGTTTGGGACCATTCACCCCTTTGGCCAGTGCGATGAGGGCCTCTTGGGCAGTGCCGCTGGCGATCTTGCCCAAGGCGGTGATGGCATCGGAGGCGAGTTCACGGTCTTTATCACCGGCAATCTCGCCTAACATGGTCACCGCGCCGCGGTCCCGCCGCTCGCCCAAGGAATGAACGAGCGCACGCTTGGTCCGCCGGTCGGCCTCTTTCGCCGCCAACTCCCGCAATGCGGTCGTGGCTTCCGACGATGGGTTCTTCTCCAGAGCACGCCGAGCGAGTTCGCGATGATGGTGGAGAGGGGATCCCATGAATCGGACTAACGTTGGCACCGATTCCGCTTGGCCGATGTTTTCTAACTGCCGAATGATCCACGCTTTGCCCGGATTGAGAGTCTTGTCATTTTGAACCCGGTCTAAGAGAAGCTTCACCCATTCGTCGCGTTGTTTGGCGCTTGGCGCATTGGCGTGCGAGGTGAGATCCTGCATGGCCATGCGGGGTTCGTAACGGGCCGCTTCATCGGTGACGGAGACGGCTTCAATCAATTTGTCCAGTTGCTCGCTCAAGCTTGGGTCGCCGTGATGATCGGCGATCGCGAAACCTGTTAGAGAGATGCTGAGACCAAGTGTGTGAGTAAAGGCTTTCATCATGATGGATTGTTGGTCGTTGAAGTTAGAGAACGTTGTAGGGAGCGCGGCGCGGGCGTTCGATCCAACGTGCCGCATCCGGATCGCCAAGGATCTCTTCCTTTTCGGGATCCCATTTCAACGGCCGGGCAAGGCGTTCCGCAATACCGCTGAGATGGCAAATGGTCGCGGTCCGGTGACCCACGTCCACGTTACAGATCGTGGGTTTACGCGTGCGGATCCCTTCCAACCAATTCGCGCGGTGATCTCGCGAATCGTAGAGATTGATGTCGTTAGGTCTAACGGGCTGCCTAACAAGTTCCGCAGGCGTGGCATCGATCCGGTCGCCTCTTGAAACCGAGACGGTGCCTTCGGAGCCGATGAAATGAATCATGTGGCCGTTAGGCGTTTCGTGGTCGCGCAACACCTTGGTGCCGTCAGCATAAATGTGCGTTTGATACTCCGTTCCCTTGTAACCTTTAGGGATAAACTCCACGGGCCCACTATGATCCATGCCCAACGCCCATTGAATGATGTCAAAGTGGTGCGCACCCCAGTCGCCATTCTTACGTGAACCATACTCCCAAAAGCGGCGCCAACCGCCGCCGTAATTCCCCACAACACGCTCTTTGTTGTAAGGAAACCAGGGTGTGGGCCCTAACCAACGATCGTAATCAAATCCTTTGGGGATGGGTTCGGCTGGCGGATGATGTGGTGGTCCGAACTGACCCAAACGCGCGTAGATGGTATCGACCTTACCAATCCAACCGTTGCGCACGATCTCGCAGGCTTTGCGGAAAGCATTGTTAGAGCGCTGCTGCGATCCGACCTGCAGAATGCGGCCGTACTGGTGGCCGACGTCCCGCATGACCTTGCCTTCATGAATGGTGAGGGTCATCGGTTTCTCCACGTAAACATCCTGCCCATTGCGCATGGCGGCTACGGAAATGGGCGCATGCCAATGATCCGGCGTGCAGATGACCACGGCGTCGATGTCATCGCGACCCGTGATTTTTTCGAATTCATGATAGGCCGCGCACCCCTTATACGATCCTGAAGCGCTGGTCTTAGCGTAGTGGTCCTCGACCTCCTTCTTGAATTTCTCGCGGCGATCCTCATAGACGTCGCAGACCGCCAGTACTTGAACATCTTCCCGCCGCAAGTGGTAACCACGATGTCCTCCCATGATGAGGCCGTGACCGATGAGGCCCATATTGATGCGATTGCTAGGCGCGGTTTTACCGTCTTTTCCCAGAGCGGAAGCGGGAATGAACATGGGAGCCGCTAAGGCGCCTCCCGTTTTCTTAAGAAAGTCGCGGCGAGTTTTCGTGTGTTTCATGATCGTGGTGGCGATGAATGATTTCGGTTTCTCTTAGAGTTTAAGCTTAAGTAAATCGTTACCAAGGTGTCCGAGCACCATTGACATTGAGGGTCTGACCGGAGACAAAACCGGCCTCTTCACTGGCAAAGTAACAGACGGCTTCGGCGACGTCCTCGGGTGTGCCCCATTTCGCCATGGGTGTGGTGGCGAGATAACCGTCTTTCACCTCCTGCGGATCGTTCTCGTGACGTTCAGTGGGAATCCATCCCGGATTGACCACGTTGACCGTGATGCCGTGAGAGGCCAGTTCCGTGGCCATGCTCCGCGTCCAACCGATCTGGCCGCCCTTTGCCGCCACGTAGGCGCTGAAATTGCCCACACTAGCAGGATACACTTCACTGCCGATGTTGATGATGCGCCCCCATTTTTTCGCCTTCATGTGAGGGAGCGTAGCGCGGGTTAGCAGATACGGACTCTTGACAAAGAAATCTAACATTTGCTGATAAAACTCCCAGTCATAGTTCTCGATCGGCGCTTGGGGCTGATCCGGTGTGGCGTTTGGAACCACGATATCGATGGCTCCCAAAGTCTTCGTCGCCTCCTCAACCATCGCGTTGATCTCCGATTCATCAATGGCGCTCGCCCTGATCAAGACACCCTCGCCGCCGGCCGACTCGAACTCAGCAAAGGCGGTCTCGGCACGTTCGCGGTTATTTGCGTAATTCATCACCACCTTCGCTCCGGCTTTGGCGAGTCCCAGAGCGATCCCTTTTCCCAATCCCGTGGTGCTTCCCGTCACCAAGGCCACGTGATTCTGTAAACTCGGCGGATTCATTGGCGACGTTTCAAACACCAAAGGACTCAAGGTGCCAACCCGAAAGTGGAAGGGAGGCGCTCCCTCTGTAGCGGAATTCGTGAGAATTCCGGGAAGTGGCAATCCTTGGAGTTCTTTTAAACTGACTTAAAGACGTGTCTTCTCACGAGTCGTCTGAGGCAGTTTCCCACGCTGCCGCCGCCTCCGGGGCGTTCTCCCGCCACGCTGCCATGACGGCGGCCAGTGCGGTTTCGGCACGATCTCCAGGTAGGGCCCGTGCCCATTCGGCGGCCGTTTGAGGGTCTTGACGCGCGCGTTGCAACGCTGCGCGCCGCACCATTTCCACGGGCGCCAAGTAACCATGCTCTCCCTCCACGAACTTCACCAAACCACCCTCCGTGATCATGTCCATCCGCCACTCCAAGCTGCGTATGGCGCGATCACGTGCTTCGATATCCGTTAGGGAACCCAGCCAGGTGAGCATCGCTTCATTCTGACTACCACCGTCCTTTGACCAGACGTCGATCAGTGCCGTCACCGCGCCGTTCAAAGTACCTCCCGGCTCCATGCCCGCGACCAGTTGCGCCGCCGCCTCAATATCTTCGGAGGCCACGCTCTGGATCACTCTACCAATCGCATTGATGCGTGCGGAGGACTTTAAATGCGCGTCTGCCCAGTTCAGGGCGGCTTCGGGATCACTCTTAGCCAGACCTGAAACCAGTCCGTTGCCTAACTGAAAACGTAAGTCTGGATCTTCAAGATGACTCAAAAATTCTGCAGCGGCTTCGGGATCGTCTTCCGTCCACGCACTCATGGCGCTTGCGGCTAACGCACCACGGGTGGAATAGCTATCCAAGCCCAATGCAAAGTTGAGAGCCGCTTCGGGATCTTGCTTGCCCCACACTTTCCCGATCGCACCCATGATCTCCCAGGTCATGTGGTCCCTCTTCGGCATGTGATTCATAACCATGTCCGCCGCCGCCCGCGGATCCCTCCCCGCCCACTCCGCCACCTTGCTCGTGCTTGCCGTAAACCCGGGGCCGGCCAAATCCTTGCGCGCCCGAACGGCGATCGCCGGATTTTCGCGCATGAGGGCGCTCCAGAGATACATTCCCCAGTCGCGGAAGCGTTTGTCTTTGTCAGATTCGAGCACCTTCGTTAGCGCGGCCTCGCCATCCATCTTCGCCCACTGATCGAAAAGCACGCGATAGATGCGAAAATCGTCTTCGCCCCAATCTTTGAGGCTCTCGAACATGTGTGAGGGATCCTTCCCCGCCCAATTGAAGGCGATGGCGCGCCGGAGATCCCGATGCCCTTCGCGATTCGCCAGCTGGTACAAACGCGCGAGTTCCTCGAGCGACGCTTTCTCCGCTTTCGCCGCCAGCCAGAGATAACGCTGGGCTCGGGGCACTTTCGCCAGGGCCGCGGACATCGCGGTATCGGCATTGGAGCGCTTCGATAGAATGGACGGTGACTGTAGTACAGACGTTCCCGCGGATGGCGAGACGCCAACATCATGGTGCGAACGATCGCCCACGATCCAAGGCTTGAGAAGGAATCCTAGCAGAATTCCACAAACGGCTGCGGCGAGAAAGACGACGAAGGAACGAATACGTGGTGATTTCATCTTCATATCTTCATGATCGCTTCGTTTATCGGTTCGGATTAATCGACTGTTTGGAGTCCAGCCAGCGATTGAGTTGCGCTTTTTCTTCCGCCGCCAAGGACGACAGGGCTACCGTATCACCGGCCGCTTTGCCCATGGCGTGAAGCGCTTTTTTCAAGGCTGATTCACGCACTTTGGGCGCCTCAATGGTTTGGGCCCACTGCCAAGCGCTGTCTGGTTCCGCCCTGGCCACTTGTTCGACCAAAGCTAGCGCGGCATGATCACGATTGAGCCCGGAATCCAACGTGGCGATCCACTTCGAAGCTTCGTAGCTGTCCGCGCCCGCCCATTGTTCGACCAAGGCGTGATGCACGTCGGGTTGATCCGGTTCCGGAAGGCTCACGGCCCAGGAAACCGCTTCCTGCGGATCCATGACCGCTTGGGCTTGGACCTTTTGTTCCAGAACGTCTTGGCGATTCTTAGCCGGCAAACGGTCTAACATCGAAAACCAAGCCTCCCGGCCCACCTCCAGCTCTGGTGTGCGCGCGAGCACTTTGGTGACAAGTTGATCCTGGATCTCGCGCGGGCCATGGGCAAAGAAAGATTCGTGTTCTTGATAGTCTGACCAATCATCTACCACGCGGTGACCAAGAACGCCGAAGTGCACGGCATCCACTTCACCTTGAGCCACCAAGTCTTGTGCGAGCTGCAAGGCTCTCGGCGTATCTTCCGTGGCGATGCCGATGAGCGCTTGGCGTTTTAAGCGCATTCTAAACGTGGATGGAGGTTCCTGGGAGGCCCAGTCCCAAACGTCATCGATATAGGCTCTACCTTTATTACTAAGCACGTAATCTAGCGCACGATAAAAGTGCTCAGAGGCATGATGATCGCGAATCGATGCCAATGTTTCTGGCATATTCTCATAGAACCGCTTCTCAAAAGCCCTGCCCACCTTCGACCAAATTTGATTGTCTGGGATTTTGCCAGGGTTATCTGTGAGCCAAGCTAAAGTCCCTTCAAAATCCTTCTCGATCGCAGCGTCTAACACCAGCTCTGCCGTCTCCAAACCTCCCATGGATTGGACGAAGCCGTCCATGGGTTGAAGGCCGCCCGGCGGCGCCAGGTCAAGGTGATCCAGGGCGGCGACAGGATCCGCTTTGGCCCACCCCGCGAGGAGGAAACGGAGCGCGCGGCTGCGGTCTTCACTTTCTGTTAGGGATTCCGCCCATTTCAATGCGGCTTGTCCATCCTGTTCTGCCCACGCCTCGGCCACGCCGGCCAACGCTTCTTTCCGCGCCTCGCCCTGCATCGATTCTGCGATTTCACGAAACTTAGTGAGATCGGTTTTAGCGACTTTGGCGAAAGCCTTCTGGACGTGCCGATCGTAAATGTGTCGGACTTTGACCAAGGGCGCCACATCCGCCAAAGCGTCAGGATGAGAATCCGCGAGGTCACTGAGCAAGTTTCCAATGGGCACGCTCCAATCGTCACCGTGCGTCTTCATGGCGCTCAATGCCGCGGAGGCATCGCGCTCCAACCAAACGCGAAGCACATCGCCCATCCGCGAGTTGTCCTTCTTCTGTTCAAAGAACGCCATCGCTTCAAGAGGGTCGTCCGTTGCCCAATGCGCTACCAGAGCCGTACGGAAAACGCGGCGTTTGAAGTCGTCTGACACTTTCTGCACCGCTTCGTAGAAAGCGGCCATGGAGCCTCCGTTAGGACCGTACTGCGTACGCAATTGATTCCACTCCGCGATCAGTCCGCTCATTTCCGCCGAAGGCAAGGAGACATCCAAGGCCAGCGCAGGCGGTGCCTCCGGTTCAGGTGGATGTTCTTCATGATTCTGACGGTAGGCAAAGGTCAGAGGAAGGGCAGTGCCGGCTAACAAACCGGCGATCATAGGTAATTTGATAGAGGTCATCGTCGTTAGGGTTGCCGCTGCAGAGATCTGCGTGCCGGCGTGGGATAGAGCGGCTTGGGCCGCTGATTCAGCGAGATGTTGAGGAAAGGTCTTGGCCGCGTACGCCCCAAGGGCGACGCCGAGCGCGCTCGTGCTGCATTCCACCCCGCGCCGTTGAAACCAATGACGAAGCCTGTCCAATGCCCGCGCCACCCGCTTGCGCGCCGCGTCCTCACTGACTTCCAACACCTGGCTGACTTCTTTCAAGGGACGCTCTTCAAAATAGCGCATGAGTACGGCCGTACGATCTTTGGAATCGAGGGAAGCCATGGCTTCGTCAAGAATGGGGACAATGTCAGTCCAAAGGGATGATTCTTCCGTTAGGATCGTTTCTTTATCCATGGCGTGTTTCTCCTCTCGTCTTCGACGCGCGGATTCCTTTCTGTAGAGATCGATCGCTTGCCGGCAAGCGGTGCTGTAGAGCCACGCCCCTAACGAACCACTCGGTTTGAGTTTGCCGGCTTTCTTGGCTAACAATATAAAGACGGTCTGCACCACTTCTTCAGCCGCCGCCGTGTTGCCTAGCTTCCGGCTCGCGGCGCCGTAAACCAGCCCCACATATTGGGACACCAACGCCGCAAAAGCCCGTTGATCGCCCTTTTCCGCATACGCTTTGAGCTGTTCCCAGTCATTCATCACATCAAGATTATCGGAGCGGACGTGGTCGACCGGACAGAAAAACTTCGCTATGAGTTGGTTCATGCCTTTCTACCGCGCTGCGATTCTCGTGCTTTTCTGGGTAACCACCTCTTTGGCGCAGTCGAATCAGCCGTGGCCGCGCCACACGATCGACGCGAGTTCGAAGGGAGCTGACGGCGTCCGGCTTCACGACGTCAATGGAGACGGTCACGAAGACATCGCGACCGCTTGGGAAGAAGGCGGCGTTGTGCGGGCTTATTTGCATCCTGGCGTTGATGCCGCGAAGCAACCCTGGCCGGCCGTGACCGTGGGCGAGGTGAAGGCTGGGGAAGATGCAGTCTTTGTGGATCTCGATAAGGATGGAGCCATGGATGTGGTGAGTGCTTGCGAAGGCAGCACACGCTCGGTCTATGTCCACTGGGCGCCAAAAGAGTCTAACAAATTTCTCAATCCCAAGGCGTGGACGACACAGGCCTTTCCCGCAGTAAAGGATCACACGCGCTGGATGTATACCTTGCCCATGGATGTGGATGGAAAGGACGGTGCCGATTTGATCGTCGCCGGAAAAGGGAACGATGGTGAGATTGGTGTGTTAGTGTCACCGAAGGACCCGCGAGACCTGGCAGCCTGGCGCTACGAACCGATTCATTCCATGGCTTGGGTGATGTCGATGCAATTGGAAGACATGGATGGCGACGGTGACCTGGACATTCTCTACGACGATCGTAAACCGCCCACACAGGGCGTTTATTGGTTAGAACGTGAGGGCGGCCAATGGAGAAAACACCGGATCGGTGGCGCAGAAAAAGAGAATATGTTTCTCTCTGCGGGCGATTTGGATCAGGACGGCCGGCAAGACGTCATCTGTGCTGTACGCGGTGGGCCGATCGTTTGGTATCGTCGCACGGAGGCAGGTTGGTCTCCGCATGAAATTCCTCTGCCGGAAGGCGTCGGTTCCGGCAAGAGCGCGGTTGTCGCTGATATCGATGCTGACGGGAGAAATGACATCGTTTTCAGCTGCGAAAGCGCTCAAGGTGCCTTGTCAGGCGTGCGTTGGTTGTCATGCCAGGGCGACCCTGCGAAGGGGCCCTGGCATAGCCACGAAATCAGCGGGCCCGAAGGCGTCAAGTTTGACCGCATCGCGCTCGATGACGTGGATCAAGATGGCGACCTCGACGTTTTGACCTGTGAGGAACGTGATCAACTGGGCGTCGTCTGGTATGAGAATCCGGCAGTAAGGACTGCTGTCACCAAGAAGTAAGGCGGCCCTTGATGGATACGTTCATCATCTACGGAACAGCACTTATAGTCTACGCGGGGATTCCTTTCTGGTTCGTTTTCGCCCCGGTCTTCTCGAAGAATGTCTCCTTCATTCCTGCCCGAAAGATCTCCAACGGAATCCTCCTCTCTACTTTTATCATGTGGCCTCTGATGGTGGTGCATCGCATTGGCATAGAGTTGCCCTACAATTTGGCGCGCACGGATGATCCGGGGTATGATGGCGTTGGTGGTAATGTAGCGATCTTGATGATGGGTTGGCTACTGGCAATACTCTGTCAGGTGCCTCATATTGTCCTGAGGCTGCTTGTTGACTTGATCATTAAGAGTAAACGCAGAGACTAAACAGATTGGCTCGAAGAACATCCTTTCACCGAACTCACACTTGTAATAAAATCTATCATGTCGACACATCGCATTTTCTCAATGCCCTTTGCCAAGGTTTACCCCATGTATGTCCAGAAAGCTGAAAAGAAAGGGCGCACGAAAGAGGAAGTAGACCAGTGCATCCGATGGCTGACGGGCTATGATCAAGATGGACTCGAGGAACAGATCGAACAGGAATCGGATTTCACGACCTTCTTCGATGAAGCGCCACAGATGAACCCAAATACCTCGCTGATTAAGGGCGTCGTATGCGGCGTGCGCGTCGAAGATGTCGACGACCCATTGATGCAGAAGATCCGATACTTGGACAAGCTTGTCGATGAATTGGCAAAGGGGAAAGCGATGGAGAAGATTCTGCGGTCATAGCGGTTCGACCGTGCACGCCCCGGATGTTATGATAACATTCATCGCAACGTTCGGAGCGACCTGAAAGATCGCCAGACTGAAGCCCCAACAGTGCTTAGCCAATTGGAGGTCGCTCCAGATGATATCTCGTCGCCATTTGATACGCTCTAGCCAGCATTAGCACATCGGATTCTCCAAACAGATCACCGGTGAATGTGAGGGACACAGGATGTCGTTTGTCATCCTCTTCTTTGAATCCATTAGGCAAGACGACGGCTGGATGACCTGTTAGATTAGTGATGCCAAGACTTTGGCCATCGCTTCCCACGAAACAATCGATCCCTTCGAAGACAGCGTTCATTTCGCGCATCAGCTTCGTGCGCAGACGATTGGCTCGCAGGTAGTCGACGGCGGTGATGAAGTGGCCCTGGCGAAACTCGTTGGGCCACGTGTTCAGGCCTTCGGTGATGCCATCTCGCGTGAAGTCATGAAAAGCGGTGGCGGCCTCGGCAGTGAGGATGATGATTTGTTCCCACACCGGCAGTTCTGAGGGGAGGCTGATGGGTTTAAGCTGCACGCCTAACGAACGCAGAACTTCCAGAGTCGTGGAGTCCGTGTTCTCCAGATACCCGACTCGCAAATGACGGATGTCTTCTTTAGTCGGCCAATCGAAAGAGCGGTCTTGGGCCGTCTCATCCAAGCCATCCGCGCCGTGAATCGCGTCAAAAACGAGGGCCGCGTCCTCAACGCTCCGGGTGATGGGCCCGATCTTATCCATGGTCCAGGATAGAGCCATGCAGCCGTGGCGGCTGACCCGGCCGAAGGTTGGCCGGAGTCCCGACGCGCCACAGCGCGTGCAGGGTGACACGATGCTCCCTAACGTTTCACTGCCTAACGTGAACCCCACTAACCCGGCCACCACGGCGGACGCTGAACCTGCAGAAGAGCCGCTGGACCCTTGCTCGGTGTCCCATGGGTTTCGCGTCATGCCCTCATACCACTTGTCGCCCATAGCCAGTGCGCCCAAAGAAAGCTTCGCTACCAACACGGCACCGGTATCGTCTAAACGCTGTGCCACAGTCGCTTTGTTTGTTAGAATGCGCTCCTTAAACTGCGGCGCTCCCCAGGTTGTGGGATAGCCGGGATAAGCGATCAAATCCTTGGCTCCCCAAGGGATTCCGTGAAGCGGCCCTCGGTAATGCCCCGCCCCGATCTCTTCATCTGCTTGGCGCGCCTGACGCAAGGCGAGATCTTCGGTGAGCGTGACCACACATTTCAACTTTTGATCCAAAGCTTTCAAGCGCTTGAGATACAACTGCGTTAATTCTAACGAACTCACCGAGCGATCACGAATGAGCGCCGAAAGTTCGGTCACGGGCAGAAACGCGAGATCGTCTTCAGAAGACGGCCTGATGCCCGCCGTCCATTCGATAGGCTGGGAACGGCGCTTGGGAGGCTCCGGTTGCGAATCCTTCGATGCTAGCACAGAAAACGAAATGGCCGGCGGCAACTCGTACCCGATGTCTTCCTTACGAAGACGGTCGATTCGTTGCTGCAATCGCTCCATGGTCTGCAAGGTCTGGGTACGCGCTTCATCGTCTAACGTGATGCCCGCTATCCACTCCGCCTGTTGGATTCGTTCTAATGTTAGTTTGCCCTCAGCCTCGGCACCTTGAGCCCACAAAGCTCGCCGAAAGACCTCGTTGCCCACGCCTGCCGCGGTCAAGGCAGCTAGCCACGTTCGTCTGTTCCATGAACGATTCATGCTCGCATGATGCCAAATGAAGCGCGATTGTCACCAACGCTCGCTCTTCAGGCTCGTAGCGGAACTCGTGAAAGTTCCGGGCGAGGCGCCTCGACCAGGAGAAGTCTCACGACCTCCTCTCCGAGCCCGTATCGAAAGCCCCAGGAATGACCGCGCTAGGTGGCCGTGCCCACGCGCTCCAGGCCGGTTTGATAGGCAAACCAATCCGGATTCAGCGCAGCGAGACCCTCTTTCATCTTCTCAAGCTCATCGGCAGGACCGTGAAGTTCGAGGCGGAGAAGTTCCGCTATGCCTAACGCTTGTTCTAAAAGATCGCCGACGTTCTGCAGGTGGGCTTGGGCCCCCTCGGCACCGATGTAGGCTTCGCGGCAGTGAATGATTCCGTCATTGACGGTGAAGTCATAGTAAAGACACGCGGGTTCCGTCGAAGTACGCTCCACAAAGGTGGGGAGCATGGCTAGGAAATCGTCGAGCTTGCCTTCGTGTGGTTTGAAATACGGATGAATACTAACAACGTTCTTGATCGTGGCCATGATTCGGCTGTGTACACGCTGCGAAACCGTGGATCAAGGCGCAATCGCTTAGGCAAACAGGTCGTGCACGACGTGACCGTGCACGTCGGTCAGGCGGAAATCCCGCCCGGCGAACCGGTAGGTTAGTTTTTCATGGTCCAGGCCCAAAGCGTGCAGAATCGTGGCGTGAAGATCGTGCATGTGCACGCGATTCTCAATGGCGGTATCACCCAACTCATCGGTGGCGCCATAGGCGAGCCCAGGCTTCACGCCACCTCCTGCTAACCACACAGTGAAGCCGCGCGGGTTATGGTCACGGCCATTGTTGTTTTGGGAGAAGGGCGTGCGGCCAAACTCACCGCCCCACCAAACCAGCGTGTCTTCAAGCAAACCACGTGCTTTGAGATCGGCTAACAAACCGGCCACCGGTTTATCCGTGGCGCGTGCATGCTCCATGTGTTTGGGCATATTGCTATGCTGATCCCAGCGTGGATTGGTGCTTTCGTCAGAGTAATTGACCTGTATGAAACGAACACCGGCTTCGGCCATGCGGCGGGCTAGAAGGCATTGCCGGCCAAAGTCGTCGGTGGGTTTTTCCCCGATGCCGTAGAGTTTACGGGTGGCTTCGGATTCACCGGACAGATCGGTGATCTCCGGTGCGTTCATCTGCATGCGCCAAGCCAGTTCGTAGGACTCGATCACGGCTTCCAAATCTTCGGCAGCCGCGTGGTGACGCGCGAGTTGAGCGCGATTCATCTCTTGCAGAAAAGCAAACTGCTTGGCGTGCGTGGCTGCGTCCCACTCTGGATTGGTGATGTTGCGAAAACGTGCGTCGAAGGTGGGCTGACCCGCCGAGCCAATGGCCGTTCCCTGATGCACAGGTGGGAGAAAGGCGTTGGAATAATTGCGAGGGCCGCCTTTGCTATCGGCGGGATTGAGGGTGATGAATCCCGGGACGTTGGCATTCTCCGTTCCCAGACCGTAACTGACCCAGCTTCCCATGGAAGGCCTAACCAAATTGGTGGCGCCGGTGTGCAGAAAGAGTGTGGAAGGACCGTGGGCGACGCCCTCGGTGTGCATGGAGTGGATGAAACAAAGGTCATCCACGTGCTGAGCGATCTCTGGGAAAAGTTCAGAGACCCAACGGCCGGATTCCCCGTATTGTTGAAACTCCCATAACGGTTTCATCAACTTGCGCTTGCTCTTCTCACCGAAGGTGCCGAAGCGCACCCCCACAAAGTCATAATCCTTGCCGTGGGACTTTGCTAAATCGGGTTTGTAATCAAAGGAATCGACCTGGCTGGGGCCGCCCTGCATGAAGATAAAGATGACGCGCTTAGCGCGGGCGCGATGCAGGCCGCTGCATGGCGCCAGGGGATTGGAGACCGCCGCGGCTTCCTGCGCAGCGAGACCGGTGAAGGCGAGGGAACCAAATCCACAGGAGATGCGCTCAAGCATCTGCCGGCGAGTGAGGGTATCGGGTAGGGCGGTCATGGTTTCGCGAGAGTCTACTAGTTTAGGTAACGGAAATCAACCGAGGCGAACAAGCTGTGAATGACTTGGGACCAGCCATTCTCTGGAGGAAGTCCTTCGAGAAAGCGTGCCGCAACCACTTGTTCTTCGCTCGTTGGCGGTCGCCCCACCGTTTGCAGGTAGAGCGACTTCAGCCGGTCGCCAACTGAGGTGTCGCATTGATGAAGGAGCTTCTTCGCCGCCGCTTGCGCTTGTTGCATGACAAAGGGGTGATTCATCATGTAGAGCGCTTGGGTGGGCAACGTGGTTTGCACGCGGCGGCCTTCGACCATGTTAGGATTGGCAAAGTCGAAGACTTTAAAGATGTCTAGCGTGGCATTACGGAATGCGGGCGCATACACGCTACGCCGATTGAAATTGCCAAACTGATAGCCATTGTCATAGGCGGAAAATTTCTCGATGGTCAATCCGCCGGCGTTCTTCTGCAATTGGCCGCTGATAAAGAGCATGGCATCGCGCAGACTTTCCGCTTCCAGACGGCGACGGTGGGAACGCCAGAGCAACTGATTTTCTGGATCGATGGAGGCAGCCATCGGGTCGCCGGCAATGGACAGGCGGTAGACGCGCGACGTTAGCAATTTCCTTAAGAGTGCTTTCGTGGACCAGCCTTCTTTGACGAAATTCGCTGCCAAATAGTCTAACAAAGCGGGATGGGAAGGGAGTTCGCCCGTCTGCCCAAAGTTATCCACCGTTCGCACGAGACCGCGGCCGAAGACATGATGCCAAAGCCGGTTGACATAGACCCGAGCCGTGAGCGGCTGGTGAGGATCGGTTAACCAATCAGCTAGTTGTCGCCGGCCGCTTTCGTCTTGGTTAGGCTTGGCTTGGGGAGAGAGTCCGGGCGGCGTGGCCACGGTGATGAAGCCTCGCGGTACCTTAGCGCCGAGATTGCGAATAGCGCCACGCAGATGCACATGCCAGTCGCGAGATTCCTCACCGGTGAACTCCGCCACGCTCATGGCTTTGGGTGGAGGAGACGGTGCGGATCCTTTCAGGGCGGCGATCTCTTTTTTGAGTTCTTTCACGCCTTCCTTATCCTTGTTCTTCCCTAGCTTCTTGATGGCAGCCTCTTTGTCCTTGAGCGCCGTTTGATAGCGATCCCAAGCCTCGACGCCGGATTCATCGAGCGTTTTTTCCACATAACCCGACACATTTCCGGAAACCAACGATTGCGTGCTGCGAAAGATCCCGGCCAAGGCGTAGTAGTCTTCCGTCGGAATGGGATCGAACTTGTGATCGTGACAACGTGCACAGCCTAACGTCATCCCTAAGAACGCCCTTCCCACGGTGTCAATCTGTTCATCCACGACTTCCATACGCAGGAGTTCTTTGTCCTGCAGTTCGTAATTGATGGGGCCGAGGGCGAGGAATCCGCTGCCGACCACGTGCGCCTCGCGAGTTTCCGGGTCTGAATGCGGAGGCATTAGATCTCCCGCGATTTGCTCCCGCACAAACACGTCGAACGGCTTGTCTTGGTTGTAAGAGTCGATCACATAGTCACGAAATCGCCAAGCGTTCTTGAACATGAGGCTGCGGCCGCCGCCGCTTGATTCTGCGTACCGCGCAACGTCCAACCAGTGCCGGCCCCAGCGTTCCCCAAATTCAGGTGAGGCTAACAAATGATCGACGAGCTCAGGGAGCGCTTGGTCGATATCGCGCTCCAAGAAAGTCTGGATCGCGGCAGGAGTCGGCGGGAGACCGGTTAGGATAAAGTAGGTGCGTCTGATCAATGAGTAGGTGTCGGCCTCGGCGACTGGGGTGATGCCTTTCGATTCGAGAGATGCCAACACGAAACGATCGATGGCGTTGATCGGCCATTCGATGTCGCTGACCTCTGGTGGAGATGGGGAACGGACGGGTTGGAAAGACCAGAAGGTGCGTCCCGCTTCGATGTCGATCGCTTCTTTTTCAATCCTAACGGTGTCGCCTTCGCGTGGATCCGGCGCCCCTAACTGAACCCATTTTTCAAGATCGCGAATCACTTGCGCTGGCAACTTCTTGTTAGGTGGCATTTGCAAGTCGGTATCTTTGTAACGGATGGCTTTGACTAACAAACTAGCATCGGGATCGCCCGGAATGAGCGCCGGGCCGCGCTCTCCGCCCACTTGCCAACCGCTTCGCGAGTCCAGCACGAGACCGGCTTTCGCTTTATGGTTACGTGTGGCATGGCATTCGTAGCAATGCTCTGCCAAGACGGGCCGGATCCGGCTTTCAAAGAATTCATTCGTTTCGGATGAAAACGATTCCGGCGTGGAGCCCAAGACCGGGGCCACGAACCAGGCGAAGAGGAGGATGAAACGGATGCTTCGCAAATCGCAGCCAATTAACCCTGCGGTGGCCGTTCTGTAAAGTCTGACCGGCGGCCTAGGTGATCAACAACTGTAGAGGAATGGTGGCCATTTTTGTTAAGGTGCGAGCCGTTTTACCAAGGGGCTAATGGTGAGGCCTTGGACGAGAATGGAGAAGATCACCACCGCGTAGGTGAGGTGGAGAATCAAGGAACGCGAGAGTTCAGGTTGAAGAGAGAGGGCCAGCGCCATGGAGATGCCGCCTCGCAATCCGCCCCACGTGAGAAGGGCGATGGTGTTTCTCCGATTACCACAACGCAATTTGGTAAACGGCAAGGGGATCGCTACGGAGATCACCCTGGCCAGGAGTACGATGGGAATTGCTAACAAACCGGCAACGAGAAAGCGGCTATCGAAGTGTTGAGACAGACTTAGCAGGACCACGCCCATAAGCGTGAAGATCAAGGCATTGAAAAGATGATCGATCGCGGACCAGAAGTAATCCAGGTGCAGGCGCTCATCCGGATCCACATTCGGGCGATGCATTTGATGACCCAACATCAACCCCGTGACGACCAATGCGAGAGGGCCTGACACATGTACTTTCGCGGCGAGAGCATAAGCGGACATCACGGTGGCTACCGTGATCAGAATATCACCGGAAGCGCTGCGTGTTAGGCGAACGAGCGTGATGGCGAGCCATCCAAATGCGGCTCCAAGAATCAAGCCACCGATGACTTCCCGCCCAAAGAGTGTCAGGATATCAAGCGGCCCGAAGACGCTAGCCGCATGACTTGCTCCGGCCAGCTCTAAGAGTGTCAGGAACACCACGACGGCGACGCCGTCATTCAACAAACTTTCTCCGGCGATATCTGCCTGAAGGGACGGCGGTACAGCCGTCTTCTTGAGGATTGCAAGGACAGCGATGGGATCGGTTGGGGAAATGAGCGCTCCAAAGAGGAGACAGTGGATGAAGGAAACGTTTTCCAACCCTATCAGACGCACGATGCCGAAGGTCATGCCGCCTACGAGGAACGTCGACAACAGAATACCCACCGTGGCAAAGACGATAATGGGCCAACGCTCGCGGGACATCGTTGCGCCATCCGCTTCATAAGCGCCGGCAAACATGAGAAATCCCAAGGCAACGGTGAGGACGATGTAGCTAAAATCTAAGGTCTCGACTTGTTCGCAAAGAGGCTGGATGAACTCCGGCACCAGATTTCCCACGAGTAACACAGCGATGCTAGCGATCAATCCGGTGGCCATGAGGCCAATCGATTCAGGTAGACGTAGGATCTTGGTGTTGAAGACGGTGAACAACCCGCTGATCCCTAACAGGATCGCAGCAATGCTGTAGTTGTCCATGGATAGGCGACAGTTAGAGTCGTTTGATTGTGGTGGGATCCATGAAGAGCACGAGGCGGCCGCCTTCGAGCCCTCTGAGTTCTCCGGTTACTTCGACCGGCTCGGCTACATAATCCAGAATCTGATTGTTTATCGCCTCGCCGTTCGGCCCGACGATTATATAGTACGCCGAGGTACCGGTAGAGTCTTCGGCGACCAAGAGTGGTGGGATTCCGCCTTCGATACAACGAATGGCACATGCGCGATGCGGCTTGAACCGGCCGGGATTCATCACGCCGAGGAAGCATTTCGCATCAACGATCTCGCCCCGGAGGGCAACGCTGTCTTGGATCGTTCCCATCTCAATAGGGTTCATACTACCACTTGCATCGGATTCGATGCTGCCTGAGACAACTTCAATCATTTCCTCTGCTTCATCTTCGATAAGGGTTCCCCGGAGATTCACCCATGAGAAATGCAGGCGCTTCGCTTCATTAGCAGGAAAGCCATGCTTGAACTCGTTGACGAGATAGTAAAAACCGTCCTGAGTCATGAGCATCGGGACGGGCTCGGCAATCAGCGTTCCTTCAAATTCTTGCACATTCCCAAAGTCAAACGTGCCGGTGCTCAGGGTGCGTTGTAACGAAGTGGTGAGTACGGCCACGACAGCTCCAAATATCACGATCCCCACCGTGCTTTGCATCACAAATTGACGAATGGACGGCGCGGCTTCGCTTTCCCAACCAATAAAAAACGGTTTCTCAGGCATGATTAGATGATGGCGGGTTCGACGGCGGTTCCTGCGGGGTTGGGTGTCTTGCGGACGAGGACTTTGCCGTCTTCAATCTTGATATCAAACGTAGGGATTTTCTCTGTGAACGGTTCGGGAGATGTCCCGTCGTGCGGTTTGTATTGGTAACCATGCCAGGGACAAGTGAGGCAGCCGTATTTGAATTGCCCTTCAGCGAGCGGGCCATTCTGATGCTGACACACACCTGACACACAGCTCACTTTGTTTCCTTCATAGCGTATCACGGCTACGCGTTCGCCACTAACGGAGGCACCCAAGGGAATGTTCTCTTCCAAATCAGAAACCTCACACACTTCTGCAAAGTCTGAGTCGTTAGCAGATGTTGTGGCGGGGCCTTCGAGGCCGCATTGTTTCCAGCCTGCCGCCAAATGTAGTCCTGCCACGGTCAGGAGCCCGGCGCCCATGAGCAGGGCGAGAACGGGCGAGGTTTCCGATTGCAACACGCCGAAGGCCACATGGGCGACTAACAAGACATAGGCCACGTAGACACCCATGTGCAGCGTTTTCCAAACCGGCGCCGTCAAGTTCGCCAGCCAGAAATCGTGACTCGTGGCCGCCATGACAAAGAGGATGATCAGCGCGGCGAATCCAAAGGCTTGAAAGGGGATCGCCGTCATGCGCGAGCCGGCATCCGAGACAAAGATGGAAACGAATGGGTTCATGCTAGAGCCTACATGATACGTGACGACCGCGAGGAGTGCGTGAATGAATGCCAGAAGAAAGCACGAGACGCCTAAATGGCGCCGGTTGTAAAGCAAGGGCAACCAGCGTTTGTCCAATCTCGCCAGGGGACCGATGACGAGAATGACGTGCAAGAGTGTGATCGCAGCCACCGCAAAGGCCCGCATGAGGAGTATCTCGAGGGTGAAATTGGGGTGTAATGATAGTCCGATTCCCACGAAGAGACCCACGAAGAGGAGCACGCCCAGGACGAGTAGCCAATCATGGCGTTTCTTGAACTTGTTCCATCCAACGGCTTTGTAGGCAGCAGACATAACTTAGCGATCGGCTTGGGTGGACGGGGAACCTGGTAATGACTCCATGGTGGGCCATTGTGGGCGATTGAGCAGCGCGTAGACGAACAGCGCCAATGCTAGGGGGCCTAAGACCAGCCAGAGAAGTCGATGGCGGTTGCGATGATAGTGTTGCATGGGTGACGAGATTAGTGAGGTCGTTTGGCGAGGCGACGATGTGCGGAGCATTCCTCAGGGGGCGGCGACTTGGTGATCCAGCGTTTGAGCAAGTAAGGCCAGAAGATGGCGCAGCCGGGAATGATCATGAATTTGAACCCGAGCGAGCCTTTCTCTGCCGCAGGATCGATGACCTTGGCGCCGGCAAAGGCAAAGACGAATCCGAAGAGCAATCCTATTAAGAGATAGATTCCGAGGATAGAGAGAATGGGAGCGATCATAACGACATATTTGATAGAGGGCTACACGCCGGCCCAGGCGATGCCGGTCAATTGATGAATGACTTCATCCCAAGTGGAGAGATCTTCAATGGTGAACTCCGAAAGAGCCTCGTGCCCACAAGCTCGAGATAGCACTTTCATTAGATCAACCGTGGCCTCAAAGTAGTTTTTCAAACGCGTGGCCGATTTGGCGATCTCCAGTCGTGCGCGCAAGTCGTCCTTTTGGGTGGCAATGCCGACCGGACAGTTGTTGGTATGGCAGGCTCGCATGGCGATGCAACCGATCGCTTGCATGGCCGCATTGGAAACGGCAATGGCATCGGCCCCTAACGCCATTGCTTTCACAAAGTCAGGTGCCGTTCGCAAGCCTCCCGTGATGATGAGGCTCACGCCCTCAGCTTTGCTGGCATCAAGATGGCGACGGGCGCGCGCTAGGGCGGGGATCGTGGGAATGGAAATGTGATTGCGAAAGATCACCGGCGCCGACCCCGTGCCACCGCCGCGTCCATCGAGAATGATGTAATCGGCACCGGCCTCCAGCGCATGATCGATATCCTTTTCAATGTGTTGTGCCGAAAGCTTGAAGCCGATGGGAATGCCATCGGTGAGTTCCCTGACACGATCGCCGAATTCTTTGAAGGCGCTCACGCTATCCAGTTCGGCAAAGCGAGGTGGTGAGATGGCCATCGTTCCAGGTTCTAATCCTCGTACTTCTGCGATGCGCCCTTGCACTTTGTTTCCTGGAAGATGGCCTCCTGTCCCCGTCTTGGCGCCTTGGCCACATTTGAAATGAAAGGCTTGTACTTTCCTCAATAATTCCTCTTTGAACCCGAACTTGGCACTAGCGAGTTCATAGAGATAGCGTGAGTTGGCCGCCTGCTCATCCGGTAGCATCCCGCCTTCTCCGGAGCATATGCCCGTTTCCGCCATCTCGGCACCTTTGGCCAGAGATACCTTCGCCTCCTCTGACAAAGCCCCGAAACTCATGTCTGAGACAAATAACGGGATTTTCAATCGTAACGGCTTCTTGGCGTTTGGTCCAATGACGCACTCTGACGCGACCTCGGCATCGTCAAATAGTGGTAGTTTGTGAAGCTGCGCGGTAAGCACTTGAATGTCATCCCACGACGGCAATTGGTTGCGTGGCACTCCCATGGCAGCGGAGTTGCCGTGGTGTCCCCATTTGGTTAGGCCGAATTTCGCCAAATGCTGGATCTCGCCTGTTTTATCTTCTTCGGGGATGGGATGCGTGTCTGCGTATTGTCCTAAATACTCTTCACGATTGAACGGTTGCGGATGCGCGTCCGCCCATGCCGCTATTTCATCTTCGTCGACGATGATCTCATCATTTTCCACCCAGGAGGAGAATTTGTGCAGACTCTCACTGTTGTTGTATTCGCTAACACCGGTGTCATATCGATAATCCCAGTAGTGGACGCCACAGAGGAGGTTCTTTCCTGACACAAAGCCATCCGCCATGAGGGCGCCCCGATGCGCACAGCGGCCGTAGAGCGCGCTCACTTCGTCATCGTAGCGAACGATCACCAAGTCCACATTGGCCACAAGAGCGTGCATCGGTTTCCGGTCTCCAACTTCGGAGTATTTCGCGATGGGAATTTTCTTCATTTTATGAATATTGTTAGCGTTGTTCCAGTAGTTGAAATAAAACGTTGTCAGAAAAAGTCGGTGACTTGGTCAGGCCCAAGTGGTTTTCGAAGAGGAAGGTCACGTAGTGCCAATCAATGGGCGATCGCAGTGGAGAACCATCGTATTTCTTGCCATAATCTTGATCCATCAGAGCGCTATATCGGGGCACGGTCTTGTCTCCGGGACCGCTCTCAAGAACCTCCACTTCTCGAAGCCCCGCTCCTAACAAAACAGGTGTCTCGGCCGCATCGCCGGCGAAGAGAATCAACTTCGTTCCTGGTGGAGGTGACGCCGGCTGATCCAGTGCGGCATGAAATTGGCGGGCATTCAGCAAACATTTGTGCAAATGATCGCGAGCGATGTTCTGGCGCTGCTTCGCTGAATCTTCGGGTATGAGATCCTTGAGAACTTTTCCTTGATCGGGGTTGGCCAGTCCCCATTCATAGCGTTCCCACACATTGATGTCGTATAGATTCAGCGGTCGCCGGGATTTATGATCAATGACCACACGGTGACGCGGCCGTGGCAGGAGTTCGTAAATCGCCGGCATGGTGCCTAGCAAGGCCGGCTCAAACCGGGGAACGAACGGCGACACTTTGAGGCCTTTCGTCAGCGTGTCGAGAGATTGAGACGCGCCAGCATTGGGCGTTCCTACTAGAATGACGTTGTCGACAAGCCGGGCTCCAGCCCAGTTGAGGGTAGGCAAACCCGATCGCGGCAATGGCTGGCTGCCATAACGGAGGTAATAGCGAGCAACGAGCCCACCCATTGAATGGGCGACGATGTCAAATTTGACTGGTTGCGAGACACCAAAGCGTTTTCGATTCTCCTTCATCACATACGCCTGTTTCTCGTGCAGGAATCTTTCTAACATCGCCGCATTCTCTGCCGAACTGCGGCGCCAATCGTAGTCGAACTGGAAACAGGTGTAGTGGTCGTCTCCGTAATCGATGGCGCCTGCTTCGCCTAGCGTTTGATCCGCATAGCCTCCGGCACCGAGTGTCAGAAGAAGGTTGAGATAGGCCTTTGGTTCGATATGAAACCCCGGCAAGACCAGTACGCGGAGACGATCCAGCGCTCCATCCGGCTTCGTTCTATCATACAATTCACGAAGCGGCTTTCCCCTCTGCATGGGCAGGGCGATCATCTTGGCATCTTGTGGTTTGCTAGGATTCGCAGCGCCGCGTTCGAAGGCGCCCCAGACACGTGTCGCCGTCGGTTCATGAAGGAGTTTCGATCCCAAGATTCCAGGAATGACCACCACTGGATTCTTGGCCGGGCCCTGATACTGCACGGCATCGGCGTAGAGTTCATTCAAATCTGGCACTTTGACCGAAGAGCAGCTTGCTTGCACGGATAACACACAAAGAAGAAGGAGCGCGATCCCTCTTGATCTGGCCGTCATCGACAGCACTCGGGCTTTCTCCAAATTGAGCAGAGCGAGAACCTTGTGCCATGCGAGTACGTGGGAGTCAGCCATCAGAAGTGCGTGCGAAAGATTGAAGCCGTGCGGTAGGCAACGAAAGGACAGGAGCATTCACGGTTTATTCCCGGGAAAGTGATTCGTAAAGAAGCGAATCATTCACACGCCGATGGTTACAGTAGTCGTAGAAACTAGACAGAGATAAGGGAACGAATATGTCTTCGATGCTCTGAAATGAATGTCAGCGTTGGTGCCGTGTGAACCATCTAGTGGTAATGAGGCTGATTCCGATCGCCTTGCTACGAATATGAGTTCGCTAGTGACAGCGTTGAAGTGCGCTTGCCGCGCTAAGGGGGGGGGAACCGTTACTTAACGGAGATCGGGAACTTGGATTCGTCACCAACGCTTATCTATGCTATCCAGTCATTCATCCCAACCTGCCTGGAATCTCATGAATTCAATTGTAAATCTAACGATTGCCCTATGGTTTGTTTCACCTGCATACCTAACCACAGCGCACGCTGAGTTCGTTCATCCCGGCATCGCGCACACTCAAGCCAGCATTGACTTCGTGAAGGGTAAGATTGCGGCGGGCGAGGAACCTTGGGCTCGTGCTTGGAAAGAGTTCCAAGCCTCTCGCCGAGCTTCATTGGATTGGCAACCCCAACCGCACGCCCACGTCCAGCGTGGGCCATACAATAACCCTAACATAGGTTCATCCGAGTTCAGTGGAGATGCCAATGCTTCTTATTTGCACGCGCTGCAGTGGGCACTCACTGGAAAGGTCGCTCACGCGGAAAAGGCGGCGCAGATTCTCGATGCTTGGTCTGGTAAGCTTGAATCCATCACCAATCACGACGCGCGGCTTCTCGTGGGAATGGAAGGATACGAATACTGCAACGCCGCCGAATTGCTCAAGCACACCTGGGACGGTTGGCCAAAGCGGGAGCAAACTCAGTTTGAAGCGATGCTGCGTGAGGTCTTTTATCCGATCATCAAAGACTTCTACCCTACTGCGAACGGCAATTGGGATGCCTCGATGATCCAGACAATGCTTGCGATGGGCGTTTTTCTTGATGATCGCAAGATGTTCGACCGAGCAAGGGACTACTACTTGAAAGGGGAAGGGAACGGCGCCGTTCGCAACTATTTCATACCGTCGGGACAATGTCAGGAGAGCGGGCGCGACCAAGCGCATACGCAAATGGGGCTCGACTATCTCGCTTGTGCGGCTGAAATTGCTTGGAGTCAAGGCATCGATCTCTACCATGCCCTAGACAACCGCTTGTTAAAAGGATTCGAGTACACGGCGAAATACAATCTTGGCCTGGACGTCCCCTATGAACCCTATCGGAGTTTTAAGGGTCGCTATCATTACAAGGAGATCTCTGATAAGAGCCGCGGGCGCCTCCGGCCTATGTATGAAAAGGTCCTTAATCATTATCAGAATCGAAAGGGACTGGAGGCAACCTTCACCGGTCAGGCAGCGATGAAACTTAGAGAGCGATCGAAGGAACAACGTTCGGGTCGCAATCGTTCGTCCGCTCTCGGCACGTTGATGTTTGCCAATCAACCAGCCTCATTCCTGTTGCCTCATTGAAAAAAGACACTCTAGTAAAAGGTTAGGGAGGGGGTGATGCCTCATGATTGAGGACGCTCTGACTTTTGTGGGTAAGGTTGTTTGATCTTGGGTTCGAGACACGGTGGTCGAGGGGACGCTGCGCCTTAGTAATGACTGCTACAACGAAACGGATGCTGGAGATCTGGCCAAGAAGTTTGACTATCAGAGCCAGTGGCCTGGAGTCAGTCAAGGGACGGGTGTGACTAAAAGTGGTGGTCAATAAAGGTAGAGGAACTGGTGACCGTTCCTTCGCAGCAGCGGAGTGCCACGCCCGGAACGCTCACGAGTTCCGCTACGAAAAGTGCCCACCACTTTTTAGCCATACCCTCAAGGGACTTCCTATTCCGCGTGATCACATGCTTAACTGTACTGAGGATGGGATCCGGGCTTACAAAGGTGCCGGCGACATGATCGTAGAGCATTGTGTGGTGAAGAAGACGCGCGGTGGAATCAAACTTTACATGGCAAAGAGTGCCAAAGTGTCGAATTAACAAGTGTTAGGCTGTGTGGTCCAGGGTTACTCCCTTCCGAGCCAAGGTGTGATCTCCAATTCGAGTGGAAATGCGGAAATCAAGCTTCACAATGGTACGAACCATCCCGTTGTCCTGGGCAGATTGTCCAAGAATAATCGCACTGTTAGCGTCGGCGCAGTAAGGGATGAGGGAACGAATAACTCCACCACAACCTTGGGGGAATAGCGGATTCGAATGAGCGCTTAAAAGAAGATTGCATTGCCGGTTCCGTAGAAGCTAATATTCTAGCTATGCGATGCTGGTCTATGGTCTTGTTGGGAGGGTCCGTGATAGGGGTGATGATTGGGCAGGGGCGGGATTTTCCCTCACCTGTCGTCTCAATCGATGAGGAATCGGTGAGGCTGCAGTGGCAAACGGACTCCCGCGTTCTCTTGCAGCGGTTTGTACCTGGGTTGGAGGAGGATTGGGAAGACCTAACGCCTACCATTGGGAAGGGAGCCTTCACTGAAGCGCGTCGAGACCGGTTGATGCTTTACCGCTTGGTTCGCCTCAACGAGGACGAAGCTGCTAGGCTATCATTGCGATTACTCGTGCATGAACTGGCGACCAATCAATTGCGGCGTGCCATGGACGGGACCTTTGACTCTGAGAACGCCACCCTTCCGCCGGATGATGGTGATGCGTCGTGGCCGATGTTGGAGGCCAATGATTCAGAAGCACCAGCTCGGGCTTGGGCGTCGCAACCCGGGATGATTCGCGTCTACCATTCCGGCGAATCAAGGGCGGTGAGGGCGCTCAAACTTTATTCATCGGCCGATGCAGTGATCTCGCCTGGAGAGAGCCTGCGCGAAGACGAACATACTCTCACGGATTGGGTGAAGCATCCTAACCGATTTGTTGACCTGAATGAGCCTTCTGGTGAGGGTGAGGCGCGCTCTTTTCCCATCCTCGATCCGAGAGCGATGACGGAGCATCGAGTGGAGGGACTATCATTTGAACGCGCGCCCGGTAGCACGAATCTGCCCATGCCGGTGGCGTGGCTCTATCAACTTGAGGATGGAAGTCTAGGTACCTTGAACGAGGCTGGAACGTGGATGGGTGAGGGCGAGGCGACGGCGGCAAATCCCATCGTTGCCAGGCTTGCTTTCTGGATGGACGATGAGACGAGCAAGGTAAATGTGAACACTGCTAGTGAGGGCGTTTTCTGGGATTTTCCACGAGCTGATACTCCTCAGGAGAGGCTCTTTGCGACGCGGCAACCCGTTCGAGGCGAAGTGCAGCGTTATCCCGGTCATCCGGCCATGACCTGTCTTAGCAGCATTCTTTTTCCTGGCAAAGCGACCAATCATCCGGATGAAACACGGCGTCTTACTAATGCGGAGTTGGATATTCTTTATGGTCTCACACCTCGTGTGACTGACCAAGGCACTAACGGGGGAGCGCGGATGCCGATTCAAGCGGCTACGTTTGATGGGCACCCACTTCACGGGTCGATCTCCGAATGGGAAGCGGCGGCCGGCGTTCCGCAAGGCCGGTTCAGCGGGCTTCTGACCACGCAGAACGCCGCTCCCGAGACCACCCTTTACGGACGTCCGCGCATGAGCATCTGGCCCATTCCCAGTGAGATCGAGTCGAGAGAACTCGCAACCGATTATGATCGCAGGTCGGCCGGGTTGGCGTCGTTGGGAACACGCCGCTTCGCACTTCACCGGCGTGATGCGCTGTCGCGCGATGATGAACTCTATAAACTTGCGGATCGAGCGAATGTCGATCTCTTCCGGTCTCTCATGGGTCAGGTTTATCGCACGCCACCCGGTTATGCGGCTTCCCTGGCAACGAAGTACGGCGCGGTCTTGCCGGTGGAGAATTATGCGGATCCCACGGATTACGACAAAGATCCCTATCAGATTGCCATCCAAGCCTTTCAGCATATACGCACGACCAACTTGCACGATCCGGATGTGGCGGCACCCTATACGGGAGGAGATCAAGTAGGTTTAGGGCAAGTGACAGGATTCGGGCTGAGTGATAGGGATCTTCAAGAAGGGACCGGCGGGACAGGAGATTGGTTTGCTCCCACCCTGGAACCTCACGCGGCGGGGCGCCGGTTCACAGTTTCGGAGATTGTGTTAGTGGCTTACAATACGGGTGAAGCCACTTTGCAATCGTGGCGAGACGGACGGCCCAGATTGACCGGTAGCAATGGGCCCGATACAAGCGTGATGGGACAAATTCTCGCAAACAGCCATCCTGAGTATGCAAAGTGGCGAGGCCGGCCCTTTGGTGAAGAAGATGTTGGGAAGATCTTTCGCTATGTTGAAGTGGGGCTGATTCTCGAAGTCTTTTCTCCGGCGATGGGCTATCCGAACATACAGCCTGTCGAAACGATTCGGCTGATGACGCGGGGAGAAGGCTATCGCGGGGGGGTGGCAGAGATCAAAGGCCTGAAGCTCAATGGAGTGCCGCTGGAGCTATGGGGGGAAGCTGTGGAAGTTTCGCAGCCGCGATTTGGCGGACCGGCCATTTCTACGGTGGATCCTCGAGATCCCATCCCGCGTCCGGAGTATCCAGAGGTTTGGCGAAGCCTAGGTGGCCATGGCGGCCCCCGTCTCTTTCGCTTTGGCACATTCACGATCGCTCAAGGGGTGCCGGGATTCCGGGTAAACTTCTTGGCGAATGGCAGGGGGCCGCTTGCAAACTTCTATTGCCAAACGCCGGTCATTCTACGGGAAGATGAGGACCTTATTCTAACACAGGAAGAACCGCTTCAGATCGCGCTCTATGAAGCGGTTGGCAGAGACGCTAATTTGAGTACCCTAACGCAAGTTCTCAACGTCCGCTTTGTGCAACCGGGTGGCCGTTGGCGCATGCCGGCGCCGGAGCGGAACTCCGGAGGTTTCTCGGGCTGGACACGCCGGCACCGGACGTCCGCTCAATCCGTTCGTGCAGTCTCGTTGCTTGAGCCTGTGGAAGATCGCGAATCCGTGAAGGGGGTGATGGTCGCGCATGGCGATCACCGTCATGTGGCGGCAAAACGGAAGGTGCCGAGTGAACTGCTACGCATCCATCCCTTGGCCACGGAGAAGCGGGCGGCGCACAGCTTGATGTGGGCGCGGCCGGACGGGGCACGCATCGAGACGGACACGTCCTTTGCTCCGGATCTCTACGGGCGCGGATTGGTTGAGGGGGTGGATTATGCGGAAGAAGCCTTGCCGGACTTCACCGCAGATCCTGCTCACCGGGGTGAGTTCGCGCCGTTGTTAGGCGAAAACTATCACTTTCCGATCGATCCCACCATCACGCGGGACTTTGATACGGGGCTGGCTCGCGAACCTGACGGAGCGTATCTCAATAGTCCTAACGGAAGTGCAGGCCCTGTTCCAGGAGGCTCCATTTTCAATCAAAAGGATCCCTATTTCGATGACGTGGAAGCACCTGTGGCGCCGATCAGCCGTTCGTTCCGGCACTTCTGGTTTCCGCGAGGCATGGCGCCGTCTCCAGTGGCCATGGGATCCATTCCCAGTGCCGTGCAGGCCAATGCCCCATGGACATGTCTTCTGTTTCGTCCCAATGTGAGTGATCCTAATCAGTTTCCTCACCTGGGTGAACGGGGAAACGGCATGGTGCTGGAGCGTTATCGGAGATCCTGGGACGGTTTCGAGTTGCCGCAAATGGTGTCGGTGACCGGTCAGGCCGGATTGCCGCCGGATCATCTTTGGTTAGACCTATTCTGGATGCCCACGGCGGAGCCGGACCACGTGAGCACGGCCTTTGCGACCGAAGGCAAAGTGAACCTCAACTATCAGATGCTCCCCTTCACTCACATCAAGCGGGCTACCGCCATGCACGCCGTTTTGAAAGCAGAGCGTCTTCTCGCCATCCCGACCAGTGCCGGTCCTACTTACAAATCGCAACGAGACAACCCCGATTGGCGTCATCCGATCGACGTAGCGGAAACCCTTAGATCATTCGAAGAGAAGTTTGCCAGAGATGAAATCTTCCTGACAGAATCAGAAGTATGCGAACAGTTTCTGATTCCAGAGGGTGAACGATGGGACGCCGAAGGGGAGGGGATTCGCGCGTTCTGGGATGAGCACCGGCTCTCTGGTGATAACGTGTTAGAGCGTCCTTATGCGGGACTTTACTCAAGGCTCACGACACGAAGCAATGTCTACCGGCTGCACTATCGTGTCCAACGGCTCGCCAAACACGCGGAATCATCGCCCGGCAGGTTCGAACCTGAATTGGATTCGGTGATCGATGAGCAACGGGGATCCAGCATCATCAAACGCGTGTTAGACACAGATCATCCCGATTTGCCTAACTACGCTCGGGATCCTGATAGGCTGCCCTCAATTGATGCGTTTTATGAGTTCCGCGTTCGCGAAATTGAAAACCACTGATGGGCACTAATAAAACCCTAATCTAGGCTAACCGACTCCTTGATTCACTGCTGTCCTGGAGAGGGAAGGAGAGCGTTGCGGCGCCGAAAGCAAAGATCATTCTACGGCCGTCTCACACGGTAGAAGCCGAGGGCTTGCGCAGTGCGCGTCGCATCGGTGTCTTCAAAGCTAGTCTCGGCGCCGGCGCCGTTCATGTTTCCAATCATGGTCCAATCATCGGTTTGGAGTGTGGTGCCATACTGGATTTCGTAAGCCGCGCCGGCTTCGCTTTCCCATGTGATCTGCACGCCATTGGCAGACCGGACGATTTCCGTGATCTGGAATCCGGAAGGTTGCGGTTCAGGATCCGGGCCGCCGGTTCCGATGAAGAGACGGTCTGAGAACATTTCGAGACCGCGATCCGTGTTGATGGTGCCGGAGGTGAAATCAAGCGCGGTCAGCACGTTATTCTGACCATCGCCGGCGAGAGCGTCGCTGGCCGCTCCGAACGCGGCGGCATTGGTGCCGCTCCAGTCGCCTCCAATGTCCTGTGTTTGGCTGCCGACGTTGGTGCCATCGACAAAGAGAGAGATGATTTGTTCGCCGTTTCCATTGTCAACGTCGTAGATCCAGATCACTTCGAGCTCGCCGGCGGCTAGCTGGTCTGCGGTCAGTGTGTGCTCTACGAGGCTGAGAGAGAGGCCGCCGTTGCCGTCGGCACGGTAGACGAGTTTGCTAGGTGCTTCGTAGACTAACGACATGCCAATAGTGGCGCCACCCGTTTCGAAGATCAGTTCGCGATCGCCCTCGGGTTTGGCTTCGAAATCGATAAAGGTGCGGAAGGAGACGTCGAGAAGATCGGCGCCGTCCTCGATGTCGTGGAAAGAGGGTAGGGGAGCGATCTCGTTGAAGACGAGCGTGGGTTCGCCTAACTGATCGTCCGGCACGCTTGCGGCTTCGGTGGGATTGGATCCTTGGGCGATCTCAAACGCGTCACGGAAACCGTCCCCATCGGAATCGGCCAGAGCTGGGTTGGTGGCGGGGTTGCCGTTGACTTCTTCGCTATCAGTGAGGCCGTCGTCATCGGTGTCGGCGAGCGTGGGATCACTCGGGGTGGCGCCATTCACTTCTTCGCTATCGGTGAGGCCATCGCCGTCGGTGTCCGCAAGATTGGGATCGGATCCGTGTTGGTCGATTTCGGCGCCGTCGGTGAGACCATCATCATCGGAGTCCGCATTGTTAGGATTGCCGTTGCCCTCAAATTCACGCCGGTTGATGAGGCCGTCTTCGTCGGGATCGCCATCCTCGGTTTGGGCGAGATTACCGAACTGCTCATTTTCCCAATCGTCTAACAAACCGTCATTATCCGAGTCAAGAAGATCACCCACCAGCACTAACAGGCCTTCACCTTTCACTTGTTCGTCGCCGAAGCCGACATCGTTGACCAACGTGTTGGCGTCATAGTCACCCTCAGCAATGTCGCCGCCGGGAATTTGAAAGAGAACGTTGCTCTCATCCTCCGGCGAGAGGGCCTTCATGCTCTTGAAAACCAATTGGCCATTGAGGCAGAGAGTGAAGTCTCCGCCGACGAAGGCCAAATCGTGTGCTGGTGAGCTAACATTGTAGTCCACTTGTAGGGTGCCCGAGCGAATGACGACTCCACCTTGTCCTAAGGAACCTGCAGCGATTGCCTTGACCACACCGCCGTTGATTTGCCATTGACTGGCGTAGTCGGAACCAGCGCCTAACAGATGGGTCTCCGCATCGAAGACACTCTCTTCATCAAGGACCTGCGTGACCTCACCATCTCCTAGAATTCGGGTGTTCAGACTGAAGATCGATTCGTTGGCACGGTGATCGATCGTAAGATCGCCTTCCAAGGTCAGATCACCCGTGATGCCGGCATTAGCGGAGCGGACTTCGATGGCGCCGTGGCGACGAATGGTGAGATTGGGGATGGCAGCATTTCCTTCGTGGCGGACATCGAGAACACCGCCCACAGCGAGTGTTAGACTGCCGCCTTCGAAGGCAGGCGCTTCGGACCCGGGAGTGCGCAGGACACCTGCTAGGGAGCCGACGACCACATACGCTTTGTCTGGAGAGGGCGCTTGACCATCAGACCAAATGTCAGGGGTGTTCCAGTTTTCGCCGTTACCCACGATGCGATTCAAAACCACGGTGTTGGCGGGCGGCGCGCTGTCTGCGGAAGTGGGATCGGATTCTAAGGCCACCTCCACGTCATCGCGGAAGCCGTCGTCGTCGGTATCGAGTTTGCTGCCGTCAGTGCCTAACTCATTCACTTCGGTGCCATCATCGAAGCCGTCGCCATCGGTATCGACCACGATTGGGTTAGTGTTATGGGCGTTCACCTCGGCGCCGTCCTCGAGGCCGTCTCCGTCGGTATCGGGATTATCCGGCAGCGCGCCGGTTTCAAATTCGCCGATATTGGTGAGACCATCGCCATCCGGATCGGCGTTGGCTCTAGCATTGGTATTGCCGAAGAAGCGCACTTCCCAGAAATCGAGGAGGCCGTCGTTGTCCGCATCGTCATCGCCCTCCACGGCTAGCTTTTTGAAAGCTTGTTCGATCTCGGTTTCTGTGAGGGTCCGGTCATAGACTTTCAAGGCGGCGAATTCGCCGGCGAAGAGCGCCACATTTTCCGGTGGTGATCCCGCGGAACCACCTAGGGCGCCGTCAATCCCTCCACCAAAGTTACTGTAGACAAAGACGGAAGCCCGGCCGATCGGCACGCCGATAGTGCCTTGGGCGGTCGCAGACCCCATGCCTCCGGCAGCTCCGCGAACGAACAGCGTGGCTGAGCTATTGGTATCGTCCATTGCGGCGACGATTTGGAGGTAGTCCTCCTCGGCATTGATTTGTAGGAGCGAGACTTCGACATCAATAGTGCGCGTGCCACTTTGACTGTGAATGAGCCGGATGGCTTGTGGCGTTGCTCGGATTGATGTGCCGTTTCCTCCTCCGCCCGTTTCAAAAATCACTTGATGCTCCACGTCTTCGATGAAGTCGCCAATCTTCACCCACACTTCATAGGTGGTGTCTCCGCCAGGGTAACCATTGCCGTTGTCGCCGCCGCTGTTGGTGACGAATTCGACCATGCGATGAGCGGTGGTGATGGTCGTGCGCTCACTTTCCACCACTGCGAGTTCACTCGTTTTCATGTCGAAATTTGCTTTGCCCACCGAATCAAGAAACGCGCCCTCCGATTGGCCCGGCGCAAAGGCTTCATAGAGGTTGATGAGGGCTGCTTCCAACGCATTCACTGTGACGGTCACTTCTTGGGAGACACTGCCAAAGCCATTCTCAGCCGTAATCTTGTAACGTGTGGTCTCGTTAGGCTGAACGATCATTTGCCCTTGGGCATCAACGTCTCCAATCCCGGAATCAATACTCACCGAGTTCGCGCCCGAAACACGCCATTTGAGTTCGGTTTCTCCACTAGGCGCGATCAGATCGGGAGAGGCCGTGATGAAGTCCACAATGGGACGGTCATCGACGACGACGGTGACACTCTCCGCCGTTTCCACGCCATTGAAAATCGCTGTTAAAGTATAAGTGGTCGTCTCGGTGGGTTGTACTTCGACGGTGCCATTGCCGTTGGCGCTCACATCGCCGATGCCGTTGTCGATCGCCAAAGTGGTGAATTTCGGAGAATTCCACTCTAACACAGCGGTCTCGCCGGCGCCAATCGCGGGTGGCGTTGAGGTAAAGCTGTCAATCTGTGGGCGCGCATCGGTGGAGACCAAGGTTAGACGCATTTCATCGTTATTGCCGGACCCGTAATCGATTTCGAATCCGAACCCTTGCTCATTGGCGAAGGCTGTGCCTTGGGCGAACTGTCCCGTGATGCTCGTGTAATCCATGAGTTGCCAGGAATCGCCCACTTGGAAGTCTCCATTGAGAGTGATCTTCAACGTGGCGCCTGGATCAATGTCCACGTTCAGGCCGCTTGTGTTAGACCGTTTCAACGAGCCGATTTGTGAGCCATCAATGATAAAAGAGAGCACGCCGTTAGGGCCGATGGGGCTCCTGGTATCTAACTGATTGAATTTGGCATTAATGCCAGTCGGTCGCATCTCCAGGGTGCCGTTGAGGAGTTCGAAGAACTTGAAATTTAAAAGTTCGCCGGCGACGATGATGGTACCTTCGCCGCCTTCGTTATCGCCGATCCGGACGTTCATGCCGCCGCCTTGAGAACGAAATGCGGCTCCCTCTTCGATGATCAGCGTGCCCTTGCCGCCGGCTCCGACCCCAACAAAGATGCCTTGGCTGCCGCCATGAGCACCACTCAACGTTCCGCCGCTGACGGTGAGGGTGCCTTCGGCGCCGGTACCGATTTCCACGCGGGACGGGTTGGCCTGGTTGATCTCAACGATGTCTTCAGAGATGACAGCAGTGCCATTGACAATGGCCGTGGAGCCATCGCCGGGCAGGCCCTCAGACCAAAGCGCCTCTTCCAGCCAATCGCCTTCACCAGTAAAGATGTTTTGAGCGTGGGCTAGCGGCGTCAAGGCGAGGCCAATAAGAAAGAAGAGGAGGTGGGATTTCTTCATCCCACTTTGCTAGCAAAGCTTGGCTGCCTACGTCAACAAGGGTGCTAGAAATGGGTATGACTAAAAGTGGTAAGCACTTTTCGTAGCGGAACTCGTGAGAGTTCCGGGCGTGGCACTCCGCTGCTACGAAGGAACTGTCACCAGTTCCTCTACCTTTATTGACCACTACTTTTACGTCACGCCCGCTAGAAATCGTCTCCAAAACGAAGCTAGGTGGCACCTTGAATTCACAAAAGTGGTGGGCACTTTTCGTAGCGGAACTCGTGAGAGTTCCGGGCGTGGCACTCCGCTGCTACGAAGGAACTGTCACCAGTTCCTCTACCTTTATTGACGACTACTTTTACGTCAAGCTAGGTGGCACCTTGAATTCACAAAAGTGGTGGGCACTTTTCGTAGCGGAACTCGTGAGAGTTCCGGGCGTGACTACTTTTACGCCGGTAGAAATGGTCTCCAAAACGAAGCTAGGTGGCACCTTGAATTCACAAAAGTGGTGGGCACTTTTCGTAGCGGAACTCGTGAGAGTTCCGGGCGTGGCACTCCGCTGCTACGAAGGAACTGTCACCAGTTCCTCTACCTTTATTGACGACTACTTTTAAGTCACATCCGCTAGAAAAATGGCCGGCCACCGAAGCTAGGTGGCACCTTGAGTTCACAAAAGTGGTGGGCACTTTTCGTAGCGGAACTCGTGAGAGTTCCGGGCGTGGGCTTTATTGACCACCACTTTTACGTCACGCCCGCTAGAAATGGTCTCCAAAACGAAGCTTGGTGGCACCTTGAATTCACCTAGGCGGAAATGGGGGCGCACCGGGAGGGGGAGGTGGTGGCGTCTTAGGCAATTCGGGCGGTAGAGGAGGAGCTGGCAAGGGGAGCTTCTTTTGAAGACCGGCCACTGCGGGAATTGCTTCTGCGAAGAAGCCGATGTGTCTTTCAGTTTTGATTTGAAGGAGTGCTAGACCACCCATAGTCAATGCCATGAAAGACGTGAAAATAATGCCGGTCGCCGTCCAAGGTGAACGCGTTTTGAAGGCGGCAATCACGCAGACTAACAAGCATGCTAACGCCGCGAAAAACAAGATACGGGCAAAGGGCGCTAACGGTTGAAGCACATCGGCAACGAAGCCCGCGCACGCGGCGAGCCCGCCCGCGATGGCACCCACGCGATTCAAGGCTTCTTTGATTGGCATGGTGCTTATCTGGAGGGAGGTTTGGGAATCGGTGGCTTAGGTGGTAGGTTAGGTCTCTCGCTGTCTTTTTTCGGAGCCGGCGGTTTGATTTGGATCTCGGGCAAGGTGATGCCCTCCGTGATGGTGGGGCGGCCATCCTTCCCCGGCGATTTCCATGCCGGCTTGATCTTCTCTACTTCCTGTTCGAGTTGCCTCTTCTCCCCGACGATCTTCTCCCCGGCATAAACCCGTATCCAAATGCCGCCGAAGCGTTCGCGCGAGCGGCTCGTTTTCGAGCCCGTGCGGACACGATTGCGGCGATCCACATCGATGGTCCCTGTTTTCGTGGTCGAACGAATAAGAGTAGCTCCTCGAGTCTTCATGGAGAAGCGCTTACCGGGTTCGATCACTTTAATGGCTTTGCTCGCCGAGTTGGAGATGAGTTTGCCGTCCCCGGATATGGTGTAAATGATATACTCAACGCGCAGATTCTCGCCGGCAACCTTTGACCGGTTGGTGAGGCCCACGCTGTAATGTTTGTACTTCAGGGTCTTCTTGGTGGAGCTGATAACGGGTGGGCCGCCGGGAGTGGAACTTCGTTTATCATCAGCCTTGAACGTGCCTTCTTCGCCCATGCCTTCTTGGATGAGGGCGTTGATATGAATGGGATGGCCTTGCCCATAAACGAGTGTTAGGAGCATTGCGTGGCAGGTGATGACGATCGGAAGCAGTTTAACGAGAGGTAAGGAAACGGGCTTCATGGGTAGATAGGATCATTTTCCGTATTTTTAATATCTACAGGTTTTTCTATCAAGCTGCATCTTCAAGTGGTCACTTGCGTGGATCTCAAGTAGCAGTTCCCAAGCGGAGTGAGGCATTCACCTCTTTATTGAGTAGCCCTCTTATCGGCGGGCCTTGCTCGATATCTTCAGGAAGCGCCTCGCGTATCGAGCACGAGTTCCTCTTCTTCGTTTTCAACGCAGGGATCTTCTCCGTATTTGTCCCGGTGCAGTTCCTGACATTGCGCGATCCAATTGTCTCGTTGGATGCGCTCGCGGAAGCTTAGACGTTTGGCGAAGGCCTCCACATTGGACTCATTCCAACGCGCGATTTGTTGGAAGCGGAAGACGCCGATTTCGTGCAGCTTGCCTTCAAGGACTTTGGCGATGCCTTTGACCTTGGTCAGGTCATCGATCTCAGAGGGCGGGCTGGTGAAGATCGTGCCGAGTGAGGGATCCTCAATGACGGCGCCGTTGTAATTGTTGTTAGAGCCGTTGGACGACGTTGCGGGTTCCTTGGCTGGGGAGGCGGGAGCTTTGGCGGCGGTTGCCGTTTCCGCGGGCTCCTTCTCATCATCTTGAATCGATTCGAATCCCGTGAAGAAGAGTGAGGGTTGGGACGCGGTGTCCTCCGCCGGTGAGAGGTCTTCGTTAGAAAGGCCGGCCAGCGCGGTGGGGGGGCGGCTGGCGAGGAGTTCGGCGGCTTGCTCGCGCCAGCGATCGCGTTGGATGCGGTCCTTGAAGCTTAGCTCTTTGGATAGGTCTTGGACCTGCGGGTCGGTCCAGGACGCGATTTGGGCATATTGATAGATTCCCAAGTTGTTGAGTTTGGATTCGAGACCTTCCGCGATGCCGTTGATCAATGAGAGGTCGTCGACCTCAGTGGGTGGCTCTTCAAAGATCAAACCAAAGTCGGGAGCCGGATCGTCACTCGAAGGTGCGGTTTCCGTAGCCTCAGGCGGCGTTTCTTGAACGGGCTCGGTTTCTTTGGCGTCCTGCTCGCGGGGAGCTTGAGTGGCTCGCTCTTGCAAACGCGCCAGCTCGCGCTTGGCCATGAGGCTTTCTTCGCGGGTGCCTTCCAGCTCGATGGTCATCTGTTCCAGGCGGCTGTCTGCCTCTTCTTTCTCGCCGCGGAGTTGGGCCAGGTCTTCTTCGAGATCGAGGTTGTCTTTGCGAATGGCTTCGAATTCGGTGCGAATGGTTCGCATGAGTTGCAGTTCCGTGCCGAGGCGGGAACAGCGGTGTTCTGATTCGCGTAGGGCTTCTGTCAGGGCTTCCACTTGACCCTGAGTGCCGGAGAGGTCTTCGTCCATGCTGGCGAAGCGGACGTTCTCAGACTCGAGTGCTTTAACTTGGCTCTCGAAATGATCGCGTTCTGAGCGTAGCGCTTCGATGTTCGCCATGTAGTTGGAAATGGAGCGTTTGGCGCGGGCGATCTCTTGCAGCGCTTCCTGTTGACGTTTGTCTGTTAGGGCGATCTCCTCTTCCAGTTCTTCGATGCGTTGGCGGTCCGCTTGCTGTTGATCAGAGAGCGACTGCTGATCCGTGTTGACATGTTCTAACAGGTCTTCCGCTTGATGCCGAAGTTCTTCCGATTGGACGAGCAGGCGTTTGTAGCGGCGCCAATAGATCCAGCAGAAAAACCAGGTGAGCAAAGCGAAGAGGGTGCCCATCAAAAGGATGGGGATGAGGAAGTTTCCCCATAGCCAAGAGAGATCTATCTTGGGGTCAGACATGATGGTTAGGGTGCCGTGGTGTTAGGAGAAAGGTTGACTTGAATGATTTCAAATTCCACACGCCGCATTTGTTTCTTGGCTTCGGGGGTGAGGGGCGTATCGCCAACGCTCGCTGCAGCCCCTTTTTCATTGATATCGAGGCGTTCCGGCGAGATGCCAAGAGATTGCAGCTGATTTTTTACCGATAGACAGCGTTTCTTGCTCAATGCCAGATTGAGCGCGGGATCGCCGGAGGGATCCGCATAGCCTACGATGATGAGATCAATGTGAGTAGCCTCTCGGAGCAGACCGGCCAGCCGTTCCAACTTGGGAACTTCCATTAGAGAGATCTCGTTACTTCCGGAATCAAAATAGATGTCTGTAGAGGAGATGGCATGAATGATGTTTGCCTCTTCATCGAGACTGTCGTTGATCTTGGTGGAATCTGTTAGTTGGAGTTCTACGTGCCGCCCCACAAAGTAGTCCGTGGCCATCTCCTTGATCTCGGCAGCCGTGCCCGCATCTGCCACTTGTCCGGATAGGATCGCGCGGTCTGCGTCGATGCTCAGTTGGGGAAAGGCCACCTTGGCGAAGAAGTGTTTACTAAAGTGCGCGACGGAGGCAGCCCAATCGGATTGAGTGACATGGGAAGACGCTTCCAGCTTTGAATTGATGGTTTGATAGGGTTGCCTGGCGTCCTGGATCGCCGAGAGGAGTGATTGACGGATCTCCTCACTTGAGACCATGCCTTCCACCGTGACTTCGCCCTCTGCGTCGGTGTGCAGAAACAAAGTGGATGCGGCAATGCTCGGTTCCACTAGCAGATCGATATTCATCACGTCACGCATCCGTGGAAAGGACTGGTGGGCGGCGTTGACGATGCGATCGCGTTCGACCTCGGAATCGACCTTGCCTTCCAAGGTGAAGATCTCTTCGCCGGATAGATTGAGATTGAGGTCGCGGATTCCCTCGACGTTACTCTGGAGAAAGTCGCCTAACGGTACGGCCCACCCTGGAGTACTGGCAAATTCTTCGGGATCGGGGTGTTCCGGGAGTACGAACTCCACTTCCATTTCGGGGTCGACCTGTTCAAAGGCGCTTTGGATATCGTTCTGCGTGACCTTGGGAAGGAAGCAACGCGCGAGGTAACGGCCGTCGACCTTGGCCAGGTGGCATTTGGCGGGCAGCGTGACACCACCTTTGGTCAAACTGGCGACCTTGCCCTTGAGGGCCTCGATTTCTTGGAGGTTCACCTTTGTCAACAGGCCGTCCAGCGCTCTGAAGGCATCCATATCCGGTATCTCTCCGCTGACGCGTCCGTCCCGCTCGTCGAAGGCGATCTTGAGTTTGGCGAAGTTGACGGGATGCTCAGTTTTAGCGAAGTGCTCGGCCAAACTTTCTTGAGTGAGGGCACTGAGCTGTCGCTCGATTTTTCCCTTGGCAAACAGCCACAGGAGCGTGGTGCACCCGAGCAGGAGCATGGCGTATGCAGCCAGGATCACCAGGACCCCACGTATGCCGGATAGAGCAGTCACGAGCGTCGAAACTTATAAAAGATTGTGAAAATCTAGAGAAAGTTTTTCAAAGTTACAAAATCTGAGTCCGATAGAAAAGAGGAAACCGCGTTCGAGCGAGTCGAGTTTGGCTGGTTAAAAGCGACAGTTACGTGGGAAAAATCTAGAATTCTCAACAGTTTGCGAGATATTCCTTGTCAATAGTTAAGATTTCTTAGTATTTTAAAGCTCCTAAGTTACGGGAATTCTCTCAGTATTCCCTGAAAGCTAAGAAGTCTCAAACATAAATATTTTATAAAAATCAATGACTCAATCATAAAAGGTTTGAAATCTAGTCGCGTGTGGGTAAAAATGGGGGCAAATGGGGGCAAATGGAGAGAATAGTTCTTCAGTGGGTCCCACCGGTGATCCCCCTCGTCTCTACAACGGGGAGATCCGCCGCGTGGTGGACGAGAAGAACCGTCTCAACATCCCGTCCCGATGGCGCGATGCCGAATACCCCGAATTTCATGCCCTTTCTGACCGCAACCAAACCTGTCTCAAACTCGTCAACGCCGATGAGCTTCGGCGGATGAAACGTACCCTCGATGAGTCCACGCAATACAGTCCTGCCCAGAAAAAGAAGTTCCGCCGGTTGTGGTTCTCACGGGCCGTCCCGTGCCCTCTGGATAAGCAAGGCCGCATCGTCATCCCGCCGGATCTGCAAGAGCGCTTTAAATTCAGTGGGGAGGTCGTCTTGGTGGGGGCTTGTGAGTGCATCGAGATCTGGCGTCCCCACGACTGGGAGCGCTTGGAGTCCGACCTCGACTTTGACGTCGACGACATGGCCGAGGACCTGGGCTTTTAACTTGGATAGCGGTCTGATGAAGGGAGAAGCCATCGCTGACGGAGACCGTCTCCATACGCCGGTGATGCTCCAGGAGATCCTCGACTTCATGGCGCCCTGCCAAGGCAAGCTCGTGATCGATGGAACGTTAGGATTTGGCGGGCATAGTGAGCGTTTGTTAGAAGCCGGAGCGTCCGTGATTGGCATCGATCAAGATCCCGCCGCTTTAGAAAAAGCGTCAGAACGTTTACGAATCTTCGGCGACCAGTTTCAAGCTCTCCATGGTAATGCGGCAGATTTGCCGGTGTTGTTAGAGCATGCAGGGCTTTCCAAGGCCGTTGATGGCGTGATCTTCGATCTCGGCGTCAGTTCCTGGCAACTGGATCAACCGGAGCGTGGCTTCTCTTTTCAAAAGGATGGCCCATTGGACATGCGGATGAATCCTCAGTCGGAGACGACGGCGGCGATGTTAGTCAATACCCTGGCGGAAGAAGAGTTGGCCTCTCTCTTTTGGGAATACGGCGAAGAGCGTCATAGTCGCCGGGTGGCGCGAGCCTTGGTGAAACGCCGCCAAAGCCGACCTTTCGCCCGTTCGTTAGATTTGGCGGACACCATCGCTCGTTGCGTGCCCCGAAGCGGCCGGTTGCACCCGGCGACGCGGAGTTTCCAGGGATTGCGCATCGCTGTGAATCGGGAAATGGAGGTGCTCCCGGCGATGTTGGAACACGCCACGGCGCTCCTTCGTCCGGGGGGCAAGCTTGCCGTTATCAGCTTTCATTCACTGGAAGACCGCATTGTGAAAAACTTTCTCCGCGATCGAAGCCGGGCCCAGTTGGACGACCCCACCTGGCCGGAACCGCGTCCGAATCCCAACCACGTCTTTGATTTACCCAAACGCCTCGTCAAGCCCACTGAGGAAGAGGCTTCTGCCAATCCGCGCGCTCGGAGTGCCCGCCTGCGCCTTGCCGTCAAACGTGCCACCTAACTAGAAACCATGTCTGCCTACTCCGATTCTCCTGTCAGTGTCGCCAATCTGATCAAGTGGTCTATGATCATGGTCGCGTTTGTTATCGTGGGATGCATCTTTATCAATGTGCGCTCCCAGCAAGTGGCCAAGGAACGCGAGGTTCGTGATTTGTTAGAAAAAAATCGTGAACTGGCTCTCAACATCCAGTCTGTGGAGTCGGAGATCAAACGCAATCGCGCTCCCAAGGTTTTAATCAATCGTTTGCAAGGTCTCGATAGCCTTTTGAGCAAAGTGAATGTCAATCAAACGGAGGAACTCCTTCGCCCCATGACTGCTGAAACGCGGTCACGTTGGGATCGTTAGCCGTCACCGTCATGTCTCAGCAACGTCCCTATCATTACTGCGTGAACCTGCGAGCGGTCTTGCTCTGCAGCGGGTTCGTGATGTTGTTGACGGCATTGTCTGTGCGTCTGATCTATGTCCAGAAGACGAGGCATGCCTTGGTCATAGAGCAACTCAAGGAGAAGGCGCCGATTGTCAAAGTAGTGCCCGGCCGGAGGGGGGATTTGTTAGATCGCGAGCAACAACCTTTGGCCACGGTACAACCCGTGAGTGACCTGCTTATTGAGAAGAAACAGATTCCGTCTGAGAAATTGATCCGCGATCTGGCCGGCGCTCGGATGGGGATCAATAAAGAAGTCTTGGCCAGCTATGATGGCGAACTTTGCCAGGACTTGTACTTTCGCATGTTGTCCACCCAACTTGCGCGCCCACTGCAACGGGATCCTCAGGAACTCTACGAACGCCTGAATACCGATCTCAAACGTCTCTACATTCACAAGGGTTTGAAGTCCGAAGAAGCGCGTGAATTGGTGGCCACGTTAGTTGATGAAGGTTTTGAGGGGTTAGTGCTAGAGGATCGAATGGAGCGTGTTTACACTAGTGGCGATCTTGCCTGCCACGTCTTGGGTTTTGTCTACGGGAATCTCCAAGGAGCCGCCGGTGCTGAAGCGGCTCTGAATCATTTGTTAGAATCCAAGGACGGTGCCCGGCATTACAATTGGGATAAAGTGCTCGTCGATGAGGATTTCCCCGAGCACGGCAAACACGTGGCGCTTACCATTGACACCACGTTTCAAGATCTTGCGGAACGCATCGTTCAGAGACATTACGAGAAACTTGGTCCCCAGGCCATCGCGGCGATCTTTGCCGAGCCCTCCACGGGTGAGATCCTGGCCTTGGTGAATCGTCCAGGCTTCACGCCCGCGGAAGGTGGCAACGTCCAAGACAAGCGGACACTTTGGAACACGGCCATTTCGTCAACATACGAACCGGGCTCGACTTTCAAGCTTGTCGTGCACGGCGCTGCGATTAACGAGGGCTTTGTTAGGCTCGATACGGTGGTGAATTGTCACAATGGCCGTTACACTGAAGACGGGTGGGCCAAGCCGCTCCGTGATGCCGCCCGCCCGCGCGCGAGTGCGTCGATTCGTGATGTGTTAGCATTCTCGTTGAATACGGGTACGTTCGAGGTTGCGCAACGTTTGGCTCCGGAATTGTACTACAATTATATCAAGAGTTTCGGTTTCGGTGAGAAACCGGCCATCCATCTCACAGCGGCCGCCAAGGGGATAGCCCGTCACCCTGATGACGGCTGGGGGCGGTCGCGCTTTCGTCTCTCGCGGCTGGGCATGGGCTACGAACTCACGGCTTCGCCCTTACAGATTCTCCAAGTCATGAGCATTATATGTAATCATGGTGACCTGGTCAAAATGCGCATCGCTCGGGAAGTGTTCTCGGCAGATTATCGGCATTCGTTAGCACGGATGGAGCCCGAGATTGTGGAGCAAGTCCTTACTCCAAGGACGACGGGCTTATTGAAGGAAGCCCTGATTACGGCGGTGGAAGAGGGGACTGGCACGTCCGCGAAAGTCGAAGGTTATGTCGTGGGCGGGAAGACCGGAACCGCAATCAAGGTTGAAAACAAAGAGTACAAGGTCGGCCGGACGGTGGCTTCCTTCATGGGTTTCATCGGTACGCAAGAACGGCCCGCCATGATTGGGATCGTGTTGGTGGATGATCCGCAGAATCCCGGCAAACGCCATGGCGGGACGGTTGCCGGACCCATTTTCAAAGAGATTGCGGAGGCCGCCATGTATCACTACGGCATCCGGCCCGAACTTCCTCGAGTCGCCCTACAAGAATAGCGTTAGTTGATGAATTTTAAAGAAATGGTCGAAGCGATGCCACACGTTCGAGTCTCCCAATTGCCGGGAGAACTGAACGTGGAAAGGTTGACGTATTCGTCTCGTGACGCCGGGCCGGGAGCCGCTTTCTTCGCTTTGAAAGGTCACACCGTGGATGGTCACGACTATATTCCGCAAGCGCTGGAAGCGGGCGCATCGTGTGTCATTGCTGAAAGCGTGGCGCCGGAAGAATGTCAGGTTCCTTGGGTGCAGGTCCGAGACTGCCGGGAGTCGATGGCAGAAGCGGCGGCGGCTATTCAAGGCTGGCCTTCGCGGGAAATGCCGGTGGCCGGCGTGACGGGCACCAATGGTAAGACCACGATCACTTTCCTCTTGCACTATCTCATCAAGCGCGCGCGCTATCGTTGCGGGATGTTAGGGACCGTGCACTACGATCTAGGGGACGAGATCGCTCCGGCCACGCACACAACGCCGGAGTCGGTGGAGATTCAGTCACTGTTAGCGCGGATGGCTTCCGTGGATTGCCGTGGGGCCGTTATGGAAGTTTCGTCCCATGCTCTTTCCCAACATCGGGTGGACTCGGTCGAGTTTGATGCGGCCATCTTCACCAATTTGACTCAGGATCACTTGGACTTCCACGGAAGCATGGACGCTTACTTTGAGGCGAAGGCTTTGTTAGGCGAACTCTTGGTGAAACAACGTTACAAGAAAAAGCCGGTCTTCATCATCAATAAGGACGACGGTTATGGCCAGCGGCTCATTCGGCGCTTTGAGGATCAATTAGATATCGTGACCTACGGCATGAGTGTGGGCAGTGATTTCCGCGCCACGGAAGTGCGCTCGGATTTCACGGGATTACGTTTTCAGTTGGAGGCCATAGGGCGCACGTTGTTAGTGCGGTTGCCGCTCATTGGCCGCTACAATGTCTACAACGCTCTGGCTGCGTTGGCTGGTGCCAAAGCGCTGCAGCTCAATTTGAGGGAGTCGGTAAAGCATTTGAGCGAGGCGCCACAGGTGCCTGGACGGTTGGAATCCATCGAGCATCAAGGGGGCTTCAAGGTCTTCATCGACTACGCCCACACGCCGGACGCGCTTGAGAACGTCCTCAACACCTTGCAAGCGCTGTCTCCCAGGAGGTTGATCTGTGTCTTTGGCTGTGGAGGCAATCGCGATCGCGAGAAGCGTGCGTTGATGGGTCAGGTTGCGGAACGCTTCAGCGATTTCTCCGTGCTCACTTCGGACAATCCACGCAAGGAAGATCCGCAAGCCATTCTCAAGGATATTGCTAGTGGTTATCGTGGCAGTGCTTACACGATCGTGGAAGACCGGCGCGACGCCATCCACGAAGCCATCGAAAGAGCGGAGCGTCATGACATCGTGGTCATTGCGGGAAAAGGTCACGAGGCCACTCAACAATTTGCGGATCATGCGGTGCCTTTTGATGATCGGGATGAAGCTTACAAAGCCCTGCAAGTGCGGGATTTGATGCCGGTGCGGCCGGGGAGAGGAGTGGTCGCATGAAGGCTCTGTCAGTGAGCGAAGTGGCCCAGATGGCAGAGGGCCGATTGATCGCCGGCGATGCGGCCATGATGGTCAATGCCGTGAGCACCGACACGCGGACAATTTCGCAAGGATCGCTGTTTGTTGCGTTGATAGGTGATCGATTTGACGCGCACGACTTCGTGGGGCAGGCCGTGGAGAAGGGCGCGACGGCTTTGTTAGTCAACCGGGAAGTGGAGGTGTCTGAGGGTGTTGCGGTCATTCAGGTGGAAGATACCTTGGTAGGATTGCAAGCTTTGGCGCGCCAATACCGCCGGCTACTCAAGATCCGCTCCGTGGTCATCACGGGGAGCAACGGCAAGACATCGACCAAAGACATGATTCGCACCGTGTTAGGCGATCGCCATGACGTCAACGCGACGAAGGGGAACCTGAACAATCACATCGGCCTCCCGCTGACGATCTTGAGCACTGAGGAAACGGATGACTTTGGCATCTGGGAGATCGGCATGAATCATCCAGGAGAGATTGCGCCATTGGCGGAGATAGCCGGTCCCGACATCGCCGTGATCACCAACATCGGCACGGCACATATTGGCAACATGGGAAGCCGTGAGGCCATTGCGCAAGAGAAGGGCATGCTCGCCGAAGCGGTGGGGGAGCAGGGCTGCGTTGTGTTGAATGCCAATGACGCGTTCACGTCTTCTATTGAAAAACGGACTCGTGCCAAAGTGCTAACGGCGGGGATCGAGACCGGCGACGTGAAGGCAATGAAGGTCAAGGAAACGGATCAGGGAACGGCGTTCGAAGTCGCGCATGGCGACGAATCCGCTCCGGTTCATTTGCCAGTGCTAGGACGTCACATGATTTCGAATGCTCTGTTGGCGGTGGCCGTGGGATTGGCGGCAGGCCTAACGCTTGCTGATTCGGCGGCGGCCTTGAATCAAGTTCAGTTGAGCCCGGGGCGATTGCAACTAGTCGAAGCTCACGGCGTGCGGGTCGTGAACGATGCCTACAATGCCAACCCGGATTCCATGCGTGCCTCACTGACCACGGTGAGCCGGATGGAAACCACCGGAAAACGTTGGGCCATGTTAGGTCAAATGGGAGAGTTGGGTGAGGATAGCGCGCAAGCTCATCGCGATATCGGCCGACTGGCCGGCGATGAGGGTTTTGACCACGTTTGCAGCGTGGGCGAAGGCGCACGGGGTTACACGGAAGCCCTATCCGAAAACGCCTCGCAGGCTGTGCATCATTTCGCGAGTCACCAGGAAGCGGCAGCCTTCCTAACAGAGAACGCAGCGCCCGGTGATGTGGTGCTGCTCAAAGGCAGCCGCGCCGCTGCCATGGATACCATTTTAGAACTCTACGCTGCCTCCTCCCCATGATTTACTGGCTCTACACGCTCCTCGAAGAAGACTACGAATCGCTGGTTCGCATCCTGCGCTATGTCAGTAGCCGCAGCCTTGCAGCTGCAGTCGTGGCGTTTTTGATGTCCTTAGTGTTAGGCAAATGGGTGATTCGTAAGTTGTTAGCACTCAAGATGGGGCAACCCATTCGCGGGGCCGAAGAGGTGCACAAGCTCAATGAACTGCATGGCAAGAAACAGGGGACACCCACGATGGGCGGCGTACTCATCCTCGGTTCGGTGGTCTTTTCCACTCTCATGTTTGCGCGCTTGGATAATCCGTTCATTTGGCTGTGTCTCGTCGTCACCATTGTTTTGGGGACACTTGGGTTTGTGGATGATTACAAGAAGGTGAAGGAGAAGAGCTCGGAAGGCATTAGTGCTAGGCTGAAGATGAGTGTGCAAGCTTTGCTGGCGCTCGGCGTCACGGCTTTCCTCATTCTTTGGGAGCATCCTGATCATCCAAACGTGATGACCACGCTCTTTCTCCCGCTGTTCAATGTGGAGAACACTATTGCTCAGTTTCAGTTAGGCTGGTTGGCCATCATTCTGTTTGGGGGCGTCATCGTCGGCTGTTCCAACGCGGTGAATCTAACGGATGGCCTAGACGGCTTGGCTATTGGCTGCACTATTGTGGTGGCCGCGACGTATGCCATCTTCAACTACGTCGCCGGCCGCTCCGACTGGGCTTCAGATTACCTCTTCATTCCCCATCATCCATGGTCCACGGAAGTGACCGTCTTCTGTATGGCCATCGTCGGTGCCGGCATGGGTTTTCTCTGGTTCAATTGCTTTCCGGCGCGCGTTTTCATGGGCGATACCGGATCACTGGCCATCGGGGGCATGTTAGGGACTGCGGCGATCTGCTGCAAACAAGAGATCACTCTCATCATTGTGGGTGGTGTTTTTGTCATGGAGGCCATGTCTGTCATTCTGCAAGTGGGAAGCTTCAAACTTCGCCGCAAGCGCATCTTTAAAATGGCGCCCATTCATCATCACTTTGAACTCAAAGGTTGGCCGGAAACGAAAGTCATCGTGCGTTTCTGGATCCTCGCCCTTCTCTTTGCCGGGCTCGGCCTGGCTACCTTGAAACTTCGCTATTAACGAACGAACCAACCACTTTGAACGTAACGCATCAAAAGATCGCCGTTCTCGGCGCTGGACGAAGCGGGCTGGCAGCAGCCCGGCTCGCGCGGCAGCGTGGCGCGGACGTGGTTTTGTTGGATAGTGGTAAGGCGCGGGAAACGGATTTTCAGGCAGTGTTTGGGCCGGATGCGCTCGAATTCAAGGCCGCGATCGATCTGGTGATTGTGAGTCCTGGTATTGATTTGCGCAATGCGATGGTGAAGCAGTTCACGGATCGGGGTCTTCCGGTGATAGGAGAGATCGAGTTCGCCTCGCGTTTCTGGCAGCAAGACATCGTCGGCATCACGGGCACCAATGGCAAGACCACGACCACGGAGTTGACCTCGCATTTGTTAGAAGGTGCGGTTGCCGGTGGAAACTACGGTAAACCTTTCGCGGAGATCGTCTTGGACGATCCCTTGGCAAAGGTGGCAGTGCTAGAGCTGAGTTCGTTTCAGCTCGAATCCGTCGACATCTTCCGGCCGGGTGTGAGTGTGTGGATGAATTTCGCGCCGGATCACATGGATCGCTACGATGCCGTGGAAGACTATCGTCAGGCCAAGCTGCGGCTTTTTCAGAATCAGACCAGCGAGGACTGGGCCATTCTCAATGCGGTGAACGGGCCGGACATTGAGCTGGCGCCAAAGACGGTCACTTTCACCGCCTTCCAAAGTGGCGCGGATTTCACCTACGACGGCGGGGCCATTCTCTTTCGTGGCGAAGAGGTGGCGCAGCTCGCCGAAACCAATCTCTCGGGGAAACACAATGCAGAGAACCTGATGGCGGCCATGGCGGTTGGGTTTGTTAGGGGGGTGCCGTTTTCGCGCATGCGTGAAGCGGCAGCTTCCTACCAACCGCCGCGCCATCGCTGCGAACGTGTGGGCGCTACCGGCTCCGGTGTCCTCGTCCTCAATGATTCCAAAGCGACTAACGTGCATGCGTTAGAGAGTTCGTTGCGAGCTTTGGATGGTCCCCTGGTCTTGATCGCCGGCGGCAAGGATAAGGGGCTCGACTATTCAGGCTTGAAGACATCGCTCTCCAATAAAGTGATACAACTGATTGCCATCGGCGAAATCCGTGATCAGTTAGTCGCTGAGTCCAAGCCGGTTTGTGCTGCTGATAGGGCGGATTCTTTAGAAGAAGCCGTCGACCTCGCTTTCCGTCAGGCGCCTGTGGGTGCCACCATCTTGTTTTCACCTGGAACGTCCTCCTTCGACATGTTCACCGGCTATGAGCATCGGGGAGACGTTTTCTGTTCCCTAGCCAAACGACACCTAGCAAACCCATGAGAAATACCCGATCCACAAGTAAGCGGCGGACGAACTCGACTCGCGAGTTCCGTCTGCCGGCCAATGTTATGCAAGAAGAAGCCTGGGAAGATGACGGCCCGAGCATGAAGCTCAGCCGCGCCTTTGCCGTGGTGCTTCTTCTTCACATCGTGGCCGTGGCCGGTCTGGTGGCCTTTCATTTTTTTGAAGACAACACCGCACCGGTCGCTACCAACGATCCTCAGCTTCCTGAGAAGAAGAAACCCAATACGAGCACCAACGACGCCACGGTCATTCGCGCCGAGGGCGCTTCGGCTCCTGCAGGCGGCCAAGAAAACGGCATCATGCTTGGAATGAAGCCGGTGAAAGTGGAAGGCAGCACCACCACCTCCATCTTTGCCGCGGAGTGGGGGATTACGGAACAAATGTTATTGTCCGCGAACTTACGCAGTGGACTCATTCCAGGCACGTTGCGGCCCGGCCAGGAACTATTCGTGCCTGAGCACGCGACGCGTCTCACCAAGGTCGACGATTTGCCAATCGCGCCCAAGACTGATCCGCCCAAGACCGATCCGCCTAAGACCGAAACGCCTCCCAAGCGGGAGATTGCCCAATCCACGCCTCCCCGGCGCGAAGCCACCACGCGTTCGTCTAACAAGCCCAAGACGCAGGATCGTCCCCCCGCGACGACTCCCAAGCCGAAGACAACGCCTCAAGCACAGCCTCACCCCCCACGCCACGTGACCAAGGCAAAGACTCCGAGCCGGAATACGGTTAGGGCGCAGGCCGCCGGCGGCAAGAAGCACACGGTGAAGAAAGGTGAAAACCTCTTTCGGATTTCGCTCAAGTATGGCGTGACCGTTCCCGCACTTCAGAGGGCAAACGGGCTCTCCAATCCCAATGATTTGAAAGCCGGACAGACGTTAGTCATTCCTAAGTAGCCGCATTCGCCAGACGATCCCTCATACCCTCCGATGATTCGCTACGCCTCCTTCTTTCTCATCATCGCCGTGGGCGGTCTCATCGCTCTAGGGCTTGTGGTGTTGTTTAGCGTGGAGCAGTTTTCCAGACACGCGAACTTTGAACGGCAGCTCATGTGGTTAGGCCTTGGGCTGGCCGTATGTTGGTTCATGGCCCTAGCAGATTATCGCTGGTGGCGCGTTTGGGCGTGGCCTTTCTTCTGGGTAGGGGCTTTTCTATTGCTCCTTTGTTTCGCGCCGGAAATTGGTGTTAAAATGGGGGGAGCCTCACGTTGGGTAAACGTCTTCGGTTTTCAGTTTCAACCATCGGAATTGGCGAAGCTGGCCTGCATTGTCATGTTGGCGAACTGGTATGCGACTTACGCAGATCGCTCCGGTACGGGTATCTTTGGCTTCTTTCTCCCAGGACTGGCGGCGGCTTTGCTAGTCGGGCTTGTGGCGGTGGAGGTTGATATCGGCTCCGCGACCATGATCAGTGCGGCGGTGGGCGTTATCATGTTGATGGCCGGTGTTCGTTTCCGTTGGCTCATCCTCGGCGTCGTCGGCGCTGTGGGAGCAGTGGCCACGGCGGTGACCTTGATTCCGGAGCGTATGGCGCGGCTCACGGCATTCCTCGATTTGGAGGCGCACGCCACGGATGATGGTTTGCAACAATCGAAAGCTCTTCAAGCCTTCGGAGTCGGCGGCTGGGACGGCGTGGGTCTGGGAAATGTGATGGGTTACATCAAGAAACTTCCCTACTTGGAGAGTGACTTCATCTTCCCGGTGATCGGCGGGGAACTGGGACTACAGACGTCTCTCTTGGTGGTTTTCGGATTTGTCATTATCATGGTGGCCGGTGTCACGATCGCCCTGAATGCACCCGACCGGTTTGGTATGTTGTTAGGTGCCGGTGTCGTTGGTTTGATCGTTTTCCAAGCCATGATCCACATGGCGGTGACCACGGCCTGGATGCCCAATACGGGACTACCCCTGCCTTTTGTTAGTCAAGGCGGTACCAATCTCGTTATGTGCCTCGCCGGCATCGGTCTCCTGCTTAGCATTCATCGACAGGCTTGGCTGGAACCGGAATACGTTTCCCCTCAGCTGAAAGCGCATCTTCGAATCACGCCTCGCTTGTAAACAGTCAGGCCTGGGCTATGGCCAGAGACCATGGTGGAATCTCAAACGAAAGCCTTCCTCATCGCCTGCGGCGGCACCGGCGGGCATCTTTTTCCCGGCATCTCCGTGGCGCAGGAGCTGAGACGTCGCGGTCACCGGGTGAAGCTGCTGGTATCGGAGAAAGCGATTGATCAGCGTGCGCTGCAAGGGCACCCCGACCTTGATAGTGAACAAGTGCCAATGATCGGCATGCCCAAACTATTGTCGTTCGCGATGTTAGGGTTTCTCTTCAAATTCTGGAAGACGCGAAAGCATTGCGCACACATTGTACACGAGTTCGGAGCCGATGCTGTGTTAGGAATGGGCGGGTTCACCAGCATGCCGCCTATCATGGCCGCGCGATCTCAGGGTAAGCCCACTTTCATTCACGAATCCAATGCCATCCCCGGGAAAGCCAATCGCCTAACCGCCAAATACTGCTCTGCTGTGTTTCTCGGTATGGAGGTATGTAAGGTGCATTTTCCCAACCGCACTTGTCATGTCGTGGGAACGCCGGTGCGGGACTCTTTGCGGGAGCCGCGAGACAAAGATGAATCGTTAGCTTTCTTCGATCTAAAGCCTGGCAAACACACGATTCTTGTTATGGGCGGAAGCCAAGGCGCCCGCGGGCTCAATGAAGCACTCTGCGAGGCCCTGCCATTTGTTCCATCCGAGGCCCTGCAAGCCATTCATCTCACGGGAAAGGACGATGAGGCGAAAGTCCGCGCCGCCTATGAGAAAGCCGAGGTGGCTCATCACGTGGCGCCTTTCTGCGATCGCATGGACGATGCCCTGGCGGCGGCCGATTCCGCAATCTGCCGTTCGGGCGCTTCGTCTTTGAGTGAGCTCGCCTACTTCGGCCTGCCTAGCATTCTGGTGCCTTACCCCTACGCGGCGGAGGATCATCAGACACACAATGCGACGCCTTTCGCCAATGCGGGAGCAGCCGTCCTGAGCCAAGAAGCGGATCTCACTGGGGAAAAATTGGCTGGAATGATTCAGAAACACTTCCTCGAACCGGAGGCGCACGGAGAGATGCAAAGAAAGATGCGAGAATTTAGTTCAGAAAGTGCGAATATTAAGATATGTGACATAATGGAGGCCCAAACCACGTGAACCGGAAAGACGCCATCCTCCATCGTCTGTCGCAACCGGCTCATGACCAGCCTCTTCGCATCCACCTCATCGGCGTGGCAGGCTCTGGCATGAGCGGGCTGGCCGCGTTGTGCCTGGCTCTGGGGCACAAGGTGAGTGGTTCGGATCGCGTGGCCACTGGAGAAACCAATCGATTACAGGGAGCCGGCTTGATTTTCACATCGCCCCACACCGCTGAAGCGGTGGCAGGCACAGATGCGGTGATCTATTCCTCCGCAGTGCGCACCGGCAATATTGCTTACGATGCCGCCGTGGGGGCGGAGATCCCACTGCTACGACGGGCCGAGGCCCTCGCCGCCGTGATGCAGACGAAGAAAGGGATCGTGGTGGCGGGAACGCATGGCAAGACGACGACCTCAGCGTTGCTCGCGCACGTCTTGCGCGTTGGTGGGAAAAAACCTTCACACTATGTCGGCGCGGAGATTCCTGTTCTGGGCACCAACGCTCATTGGGATCCTGAGGGCACTTATCTCGTAGCGGAAGGAGACGAAAGCGATGGCACCTTGGTTCATTTCCATCCTAAACTCGCGATCCTACTCAATATAGAAGAGGAACACTTGGATTTTTACGAAGGGTTGGATGCGATCAAAGCAGTGTTTCAATGTCTCATTGCCCAAACGTCAGGCACGATCGTCTATTGTGGGGAGGACGCCCATGCTTCGGCACTCTGTGCGCCTCTGGGTGAACGCGCGTTGAGTTATGGTTGGGAACGCGAACACGATTACGCGGCCGGTGTGGTCAGTGCGGATGCGCAGAGTTCGCAGTTCAGCGTCTTTCATCAGGGGGAATTATTGGGGCGGGTGGAACTCAATATCCCTGGAAGACACAATGTGCTCAATGCATTAGGCGTGATCGCCACGGCGACGGAGTTGGCGGTGGATTTTCAAGCGATCACCAAAGCGTTAGGCACCTTCCGTGGCGCGCGTCGGCGGTTTGACCGGGTTTACACGAGTCCGAATTATTTGATCATTGATGACTACGGTCATCATCCCACGGAGATCGAGGCGACCTTAGAGACCGCGCGGAGTCAAAAACCGGAACGCGTGGTGGTGCTCTTTCAACCGCATCGCTACTCACGCACGCAGAAACTTGCGGATGCCTTTGGCAAAGCCTTCGCGCAAGCCGACGTGGTGTTTGTAACCAACATCTATCCGGCAAGTGAAAAGCCCATTCCCGGCGTGACCGGCCAGACGGTGGTCGAAGCGATCAATGCGCATTCGCCCGAGGTGCAAACGGCCTTTGTTGAGAACAACGCGGAAGCCCATTGGGAGGTCGGTCAAGCTTTGCAGAAAGGCGATTTAGTCTTGACGTTAGGTGCCGGCGACGTGCATCTAGCGGGGAAACAGTTAGGGAAAGATCTCGAAGTGCTCGAAGCTCTGGACGAAGTCATGGAAGACGGGCACGGGCCCAGTAAACTCTACGAGCCCATGGCCAAACACACGACCATGCGCGTGGGTGGGCCGGCGCAGTTCTGGATCGAACCTCACACGTTCAACGCGCTGGCAGCTGCCGTTCGTTATGCCAATGGCAATCAATTACCGGTTAGAGTGGTTGGCCGCGGTTCCAACTTGTTAGTCAAAGACGGCGGGATTCCAGGATTGGTGATTCACCCGGTGAAAGGCGAATTCAGCAAGATTGAAGTCCTTGGTGAAGAGATCGAGGCCGGTGTGGGCGCGCGTTTCAAGACCGTTACCGGTGCGGCACGCAATGCGCAATTGGGTGGTTTTGAGTGGATGGAAGGCATCCCCGGAAATGTCGGCGGTGGTCTGCGCATGAATGCCGGCGCTATGGGGAGCGCGACCTTCGATCAAGTGGTTCGCGTGAAGTATTTGGACGCCGAAACCGGCACGGTTCTTGAAAAGTCAGGCCCGGACTTCGCTTCCGAGTATCGTAATGTGCCGGAGCTTGAGCGGAATATTGCGCTTTCCGCAGTATTTCAAGGCACGCCTTCAACGGCGTCTGAGATCGATCAGCGATTGGAAGCCTCCAAGGATAAACGCAAGACGTCACAGCCCGTGGGACCCAGTGCTGGTTGTATCTTTAAAAACCCTGGGCCGGTGCCGGCTGGGCAACTCGTTGAAGAGTTAGGCTTCAAAGACCATCGCGTGGGACGGGCACGCGTTTCCAAAGTGCACGGCAACTTCATTGTCAATGACGGCGGGGCCACTGCTGATGATGTGTTAGGGTTGATTGCTGAAATCAAAGAAAAGGCCGGTGAGGAGCGGGATATCGAGCTCGAAACGGAAGTCCAAATCATTGGCGAAGACCGGCCGGAGGCCAATCAATTTGTAAGAGCATGTTAACAGGTAAAACCATAGCCGTCCTCATGGGTGGACCGGGATCGGAGCGGGAGATTTCTTTGGTCTCCGCGAAGAGTGTCAGTGAGGCCTTGAGCACACTTGATGGCGTGAAGGTGATTGATGTGGATGTGAGAGACGCCTCCTTCGAACTACCTGCGGGAACCGATCTTGCCTACAATGTGATTCATGGAACGTTTGGTGAGGATGGGCGATTGCAGGCAGTCCTGGAGGAGAAAGGCGTGCCGTATACGGGAGCAGGCGTGGCTAGCAGCAAATTGGCTTTTGATAAAATCGATTCCAAAGAGTGTTTTGAAAAACACGGCGTGCCTTCGCCGAAATACGAGTATTGGTGTATGAATGAAACCGATGCCCCGGAAATGCCGCTTCCTTTTGTGGTAAAGCCACCGTGTGAAGGTTCCAGCGTGGGCGTTCATATTGTCAAAGACGAGGCTCAGTTGAAAGAGGCGAAAGAAGATGTTTCCGATTACGCCGAAATTGCTTTGGTCGAAGCGTTCATTGAAGGCAAAGAACTCACCGTCGGTGTGTTGGGGGATCAGGCTTTTCCGATTGTACATATCTGTCCGAAGTCGGGTTTCTATGATATCAACAACAAATACCCGTGGCTGAATAACGCCGGGGGAACGGACTATATTTGTCCGGCCGATCTCCCTGAAGAGGTCACCAAAGCGGTGCAGGATGCGGCTTTGCAGGCGCATCAATGTTTGGGCATCGAAGTTTATTCGCGAGTAGATGTTTTATTGGATAGCGAGAACAATCCTTGGGTGCTGGAAGCCAATACCATTCCAGGCATGACACCGAGCAGTCTGCTGCCCAAAGGCGCTCAGGCAGCCGGTATTGATTTTACGGAACTTTGTGTGCGCATTGCTGAAATGTCTCTGGCACTAAAGCGAAACGACTGATTATTCCATGGCACAGAAAAAACAAATCACGCGTAGCAAACGATCCCGGGATCGCGCCCGTCAGGCGCGGCGTGAGGCTCGTGAAGTGCGTGAGATGCTGAAGATGCCCGTGAACACGCAGCGCGATGTGGAGAGGCGGTCGCGAGCACGACGGAGCTTAATCATGCGTTTGACGTGTTGGTTAGGGGTTCTCACTCTTTTAGTCTTGGGTGGCGTGATGGTTTTTCAGAAAGCTTTTTACGAAAATCCCGAGTTCACTTTGAAACGGGTGGATGCCCGGACGGACGGCACGCTGACGCGGAGTGAGTTGTTGAGCATCGCTGCCATTCCAGCCGTTTCGAATTTACTGGAACTCGATCTGGAAGCCATTCGCCGGCGATTGCTCGATCGCTCTCAGATCATGACCGCACAGGTCACTCGCCAATTGCCGCATACTTTGATGATCAATGTCAGGGAACGTCAACCAGTGGTTTGGTTAGGCCATTGGGGAGGGGAACAAGATAAGCGTGAAGAGGGCGTGTTGCTCGATGCTCACGGCATCGCCATCTGCTGTCACAATCTGTATCGCCGGTTATTCGAGCTTCCGGTGATTCGCGTTACCAAAGAAGTCATGGAGAATCAGGTGATCTTTGGCGAGCGCGTCGACGTGGCTGAGATACACGAAGCGTTGAAACTTTATCAACTGTGGCCTGCCTCCTCGCCGAATCCCTTGGCGGTCATTGAGGAGATTGATATCACTCGCATGTACCGCATGGATGTTTATTGTCATGGAGATCTCAAACTCTTGATGAATTACGGTAATTTGTCAGGGCAATTGACGAAATTCGCGGATGTGTGGCGGCATGCCGAAGCCCAAGACCGCTACTTTGCCCAAGTGGATCTCACGGTGACGAATAACGTACCCGTGATTTATCAGCCGGAAGGTTATGAGCCTCCGGTCAAGGAAACGAAACGGCCCTCTTTGCGCCGTGCACCTCAATGGCAACCGCGTCCCCCGGACGATGCATCCATCGATAACGGACTCACCGAAGACGAACGCTCCATCCTAGCAGTAGAATCCTAAGGACCTAACACACCAATCATGGCGAGAAACCACATATACGTCGGCCTGGAAGTGGGAACTTCCAAGGTCTGTGCGGTTGTGGGTGAAGTGCGCTCGGATGGCTCGCTGAAAATCTTGGGAATTGGTGATGTGCCGTCTGCCGGTGTTCGCAAGGGAGAGATCATCGATTTCGAGCACGCCAGCACATGCGTCTACAATGCGATCCGAGCGGCGGAAGATAAAGCGGATCTTGAGATCAAAGCCGTGTATCTCAGTGTCACCGGTTCGCACATTGCCAGTCTCAACCATCGAGGTTGCGTGCGGATTCCCGAGGATCAGCGCGAGATCACCGAAGACGATGTCAAAGAATTGAAGAAGATTGCGCGTGAGGTGACCATTCCTGAAACCAACGCCTTTCTCCACACCATCATCAGGCACTATTTCGTCGATGGGCAAGAAGGGGTCGAGCATCCGGTGGGCATGTGCGGCACGGTGCTGGAAGCCGACTACCACATCGTTCACGGCATCCGCACACGTTTACAGAATGCCATTCGCTTCGTGCGTGAGCTGCCTATGGAGGTGGATGATATCGTTTTCAGTCCTCTCGCCTCCGCGCAGATCATGCTTGATCGCACCGAGAAAGAGGAAGGGGCTTTGGTGATCGACTTGGGGGGTGGTACGACTGACTACGTTCTTTACAATAATGGGTCGGTTTGTCAGTCAGGGTGTTTGGCCGTCGGTGGGGATCACGTGAACAACGACATTTCCATGGTGCTCAAAGTTCCTCTGACATTGGCAGAAAAACTGAAAGTGAAATATGGCAGCGCCATTGCCGACGATGAAAGTGCTAAGAATTCCATTGTTCTCAATGATGAGACCCGCTTTAATGGCCGCGAGATCGATCTACACGAATTGCACGAAGTCATTTACATGCGTCTTTCCGAAGTTTTTGAATGCATCAAGAAGCCGTTAGCGGCTTGGGGGCATTTGGATCGTGTGGGGAGCGGCATTTATCTGACCGGCGGAACGAGCCAGTTGCCTGGTATCGATCGCGTGGCTCAGGAAGTCTTTGGAGACATTCCCATTGTGAAAGCGCGGCCCGCACAAGTAAACGGCATCACGGCCGTCGCCGAGGACCCACGTTATAGTACCGCGATTGGATTGATTCGCTACGCTCAATTGCAAGATCAGGAACGGCCGCCCGTTCCTTTCTTTAAACAAATCGGCATCAAGCTGAGAGATCTCTTTGGCGCCTCACGCCTACTCTAAAAGAACCACACACCTAGTAACCATGATAGAATACCAACGCGAAGAACAAATTGAGATGCTCCAGGCCAGGGGATTCCTGGTCAAGGTCATCGGGGTGGGAGGCGCCGGAAGCAACGTGCTCGATCAGATCGCGCTTGATGGCATGGAAGACGCCGAACTCATCTGCATGAACACCGACGTTCGCACACTCAAAACCTCCACTGCGCATTCGAAGGTCCAGATCGGTAAACAACTCACGCGGGGGCTTGGTGCCGGTGGGGATCCCGAATTGGGAATTCTCGCCGCAGAAGAAGCCGAGTCGGAAATTCGCGCCGCTTTGCGCGGTCAGAACATGGTTTTCATTTGCACCGGACTGGGAGGCGGCACCGGTTCCGGCGCCGCACCGACGGTAAGCCGCATTGCCAAAGAAGAGGGCGCCTTCGTCGTCGTCTTTGCCACCATGCCCTTCTCCTTTGAAGGCCGCCGCCGTATTCAACAGGCGGAGACTTCGTTGAAATTGCTAGAACGGAGTGCGGATGCGCTCATCACCTTTGAAAATGATCGCATGGGCGAACTCGTGTTGCCCAAGGAAGGCATCCAACAGGCTTTCGGCAACGCCGATAAGATTATTAGTCAGAGTGTTAGGGCTATCACCAATGTCGTTACCCAACCCGGTCTGATCCAAATCGGCATGGATGACCTGCTCACGGCGCTCAAGAATCCCGTTTCGCGTTGTCTCTTCGGATATGGCGCCGCCAAAGGCAAGAATCGCGCGGCCGAGGCTCTTAAGATCGCCATGCGGAGTCCTTTGTTAGATCGTGGCAAGTTGTTAGAAAAATCACGTAATGCGCTGGTCCATGTCGTTGGAGGTTCTTCGATGTCGCTTTATGAAGTGGAGCTGCTCATGAACGAAATGAGCAAGAATGTGGGTAACGAGACGCAGATCCTCTTTGGCGCGGCCACCGACGAGAAGATGGAAGATAATCTTAGTGTCACTATCATCAGTTCCCTGACATTAGAAGAATTGCGTCAACATGATTCGATTGCGAGCGAACTTCAGGCTGGCGATACCGCGCGTCTTGCTTCTTCCGCCGAGGAGTCTAGCCGTCGCGAGGAACCTTCCTCCCTGACCGCGACGGTTCCCATGCCCACCGCGCCTTCCACGACGATCAAGGAAGAGACGCCTCCTAACGAAGAAGTTGAGGAGTTGTTAGAAGAACCTCCCTCAGAAACGGTTGAGCCCGTTCAAGAAACAGACGAAGCTTTAACGGAAGAGTCGGAAACCGGGGAACAGGTCGATGCCGAAGAAGTCAAAGCGGAAGAAGAACGCCGATTGGCCGCGGTGAAATCCGCCCGTAAGAAAGTCGAAGCGGAGGAAGCGGAAGTGAAGTCGCAAGAGGCTGAGGCCGTTGCCGGAGACGGCGCGGATGATAGTGAAGAAGCGATGGCACGCCGCGAGGCTGAAGAGGAGAAGGCGCGCCAAGAAGCCTTCCGCAGGCGCCGCGAAGAGTTGCGTAAGTCTCAGGGCAAGTTCAAACACGAGACGAAAGAAGAAGAGGCACCGTCGCAAGAAGCGCCTACTGAAGATCCGGAGCCAAGCGAAGAAGCGCAACCTGAAGAAGCCAAGCCCCGATCGGTCGTGGCCGAAAAGCCGTCCAAGCCTGCGGAGCCTGCCGGCAAGAGCGGCCGGCCCACCGCTGAGGACCTCATGGCTCAACGGCGCAAAGCTCAGGAAGAATTAGAACGCAAACGCGCCGAACTTGAAAAGCTTCTCAAACTCGAAGACGAAGCGCGAAGGAAACGCCCTACCACTTCTGCCAAAGCCGCTGCACCAACGCCCGCCATGGCGCCTACGGTGCCCAGCATTAGCGATCCAATCGATGATCTATCCGGCGAGCCCGAACTCGAGCTTCCCGCTGAGGGCAGCGATATGGATCAAACGCAGCGCGTTCCTGTTCAGCCGAGACAGTCTCCTCCGGGTACCCCGGCGCGTAAGCCAGCCCCTCAGCCTCCCGCGGCCAAACCTCTAGCAGAACGTCCAGGAGCTCCCGGCTCTGCTTCCACGGCGAAGTCACCCTCTTCCGGTAACGGTAGCACCACCGAACGCCGTAAAAGCGCTTCTCAAGGTGAACTCGAGTTGGAACCATTGCGTGGCCGGTTTGAAAAATCCTCTCCGACGGTCATGGATGGGGAAAACCTCGACGTCCCCACTTTCTTCAGAAAGCGCGGCAAGAAAGGTTAGTTCTCCGAGTCGTTAGAGTTTCCTCAAGGTCGGCGGTTTCTCCGAAATCGAACGAGCGTGGGGTCGTGCCCTCGAAACACCCAAGCGCTTTGGATCGAACGTTGTTAGAGCTTGGGAACGTCAAGAATCTAACGAATCGTCATCCTGTTCCGGTTCAAAGCGGTCTCAGGTAAGCGTCCCCATCCTTCTCATACGATAGGGCAATTTGAGGGCGCAGATATATCTTGTTGATATATTTAAAAGATAGATTAAGGTCGGTTCATGGCCAAGAAACAGAAAACACGATGCGCCATCCTCGGCCTTCTCAGTTGGCAGCCGATGTCTGGTTACGACATCAAGAAACTCATTGAAATGGGGCTCCAGCACTTCTGGAGCGAGAGCTACGGGCAGCTTTATCCCACTCTCAATCAATTGGTTACGGACGGATTGGCCTCGCGGAAGGAAGGCACTGGAACCGGCCTCCGGAGCCGTCATGTCTATTCGATCACCGCCAAAGGACGTCGCGCGTTCAGCGATTGGCTCAAGGAACCGACTGAATCGACCCCGGTTCGCAACGAGTTCCTCCTGAAATTCTTCCTTAGTGGCCGCGGGGACATCAGCGAAAGCATTCGCCTGATTGAAGAGTTTCAAATGCAAGAGCGAACACGACTGAATGCCTTCACCATGTCAGAACAGATCCTTCGCAAGGCGTTGCGGCAGCAGCAGTATCCTGATGAACTCGCTGAGGTCATCGGCCGACCCGAGAAGGATTCCAATCAACTACTCGTCTTTCTTCTCTCACTCACTAACGGTATTCACCTGACAGAAGCACGATTAGCGTGGTGTGAAGAGGCTTTGAAAGCCCTGCGTGCATCCAACCGAAGGAAGGAGAGGTCATGAATTCTAGCAAACCAACTATCGGGGTTCGATTGCAGACGCGGAAACCGGCTCAAGTTCTCGAGCTTCTTGCCGTGTTTTTGATTCCCGTAGTGTTCATTGGAATCACGCAACTTTTCGAAGATCCGCATCCGTTCTTGGTTCAGGCGATCATCGCCCTAGCAATGATCTTGATGATGGGGACGATCTGGCTCGGTTTGCATTTGCGTGGGCAGACATGGCGTCACTTTGGCCTGACCTTCGGCAGATGTAAGTGTAAACAAGTTGCGGTAGCGGTTTTGCAGTCGATCGTCGTGTTCGTGGCCGCGCTTGCCGCATTCATTCTCGGCACCATCGTCGTGCAGAACTTGGTTGGTAATCCGCAAGGGGCTGACTTAAGCGCTTATGATAGTTTGAGAGGCAATTTACCCTTGTTGCTTGCCACACTGGCATCGGTTTATGTCACCGCGTCATTTGGAGAGGAAGTGATCTATCGCGGCTTCCTCATGACCCGTCTGGCGGAGCTCTTTGGGAACGACAAGGCTGCTTGGCGTCTAGCGTTGATCCTCAGTTCCATAATCTTCGGACTCATCCACTATCAATGGGGTGTTACGGGCATCGTGCAGACCGGATTCATGGGCTTAGCGCTCGGCATGGCTTACCTGATGGTCCGCCGGAATCTCTGGGTAAACATTCTCGCGCATGCCTACATGGATACGCTGCTGATTGTGCCCCTTTACTTTTCATCCTCATCCTGAATCGAAGGATTGCCAACGATGCCATCGGCTGCCCAACTGTATCAACTTTTAACCAGCGTGATATGTTGATCAGGCAAGCTCAACTTTCTGACGCACCCGAATTGGCACTGCTCACGACCCAGTTGGGTTACCCAGCTTCAGAAAAGACGATCAGAGATCGATTGGAACGTATTCTATCGCACGCCGAAAACGCTCTCTTTGTCGCAGAGGGACCGGACCATGAAGTCGCTGGATGGATTCATGGGTTTCTCTGTCAGCTTTTGGAGTCCAGGTATCGCGTGGAGATCGGCGGGCTGATTGTTGGCGAGCGTTTCCGGCGGAAGGGAGTCGGCCAGCAACTTGTCAAAACTATTGGCGAATGGGCTGCGGAACAAGGGGCCTCTGAATTGTCTGTGCGCTGCCGTGAGGAACGCCCGGAAGCCCATGAATTCTACCAGGCGCTAGCATTTCGCTACGTGAAAACTCAACGGTCTTTTCGTAAGCAGATTGAATAGACTAACAATTGAGCGGTTTTGATGCAAATGAATCTTCTAGCCTATTTCTCACGGTGCGCCTTTTCTCTAATTGGTTTGGCCTGCTCGGTCTCCGCTCAAGTACAGAAAGAGGCAGGCGGCTTGGAGGTAAATTCGAAGACAACGGCATTAGAGCGTATTCGCGTGAGCGCAGATGGGAAGGGATTCGTCCAAGGTGAGGCGGGTCAACCGTTCAAGATTTGGGGCGTGAATTATGATCATGATAGTGTCGGAAAGGGACGATTGCTCGACGAATATTGGGAAACGGATTGGGAGACCGTGGTGGCGGACTTTCGCGAAATCAAAGACCTCGGATCGAACTGTGTGCGGATTCATTTGCAGTTCGGAAGATTCATGGAGGCGCCTAACGAGCCTAACCAATCGTCCCTAAACAGCCTAACGAAATTAGTCCGCCTCGCCGAAGAGCTGCGCCTTTATTTAGATGTCACCGGGTTGGCTTGTTATCACAAAGAAAACATTCCCGATTGGTATGATGCGTTAGATGAAGAGGACCGTTGGGCGGCCCAGGCCGCATTCTGGGAAACGGTGGCCAAGGTTTGTTCGGGAAGTCCGGCCATTTTTTGTTATGACCTCATGAACGAACCCATTCTCCCTGGCAAAGAACCAACGGACGAATGGTTGGCGGGTGAACTCGGCGGCAAGTTCTTCGTCCAACGGATCGCGCTCGAATTGAAAGGGCGTACGCGCGAAGCCATTGCGGAAGCCTGGGTGAATCGTATGGTCACGGCGATTCGCAAACACGATGAGGATGGCCTTATCACTGTCGGAGTGATTCCCTGGGTGTTCGTCTTTGGAGGCGGCAAGCCCTTGTTTCACGGACGCCAAGCTGGCAAACCGCTCGACTTTGTTGCCGTGCATTTTTATCCCAAGAAAGGAGAAGCTACGAAAGCGTTAGACGCGCTCAAGGCCTATGAGGTGGGCAAGCCGCTGGTGATCGAGGAGATGTTTCCACTCAAGTGTGGCCAGGACGAGCTTTTCCAGTTTGTCGATCAATCCGCGACCCATGCGGACGGCTGGATCAGTTTTTATTGGGGACGCACGGCAAGTGAGCTTCGAAGTCAAGAATCGCCCACCATGGCGGAGGCCATCACGGCGTCGTGGCTGGAGGCCTTTGAGGCCAAAGCAGTTGAAATGATCGGGCGACGTTCCGATTGATCTGAAATTTAAGATAGATTTCGTAAATTCCAGAGTAAAATCATCGAGTAATTGTTCGTATGCCACTCATGCGTTTCCTCGCACTCCTTCTGGCTTTTCTTCCTCTCGGGGCCCCGGCTCAGCACGGGCATGGCGGGAGTGCAGCTCTTCCTGAGGAGTGGCCGGTGGCGATGTGGTTTGAGGAGGGGCCGTTCCGCAAGCCTTATAAGATGGATGTGGGGCTGCCTTTCCCCGTGACCACGCTTCATGTCGATGCCCAAGGTTGGTTTGATCAAGGAGCGGCGCTTCTTGCTGCTGGTTGGTTACCGGAAGCGCGGCGGAGTTTTCGCCAGGTGCTCTATCTGGATCCGGGTTGCGCGATGGCTTTGTGGGGCTTGGCCATGACGTTTCGCGATCAGTTAGAGGTGTTCGAATCGATGCAGGAAGCGATTGCGGGAACGCTGGCTTCACCCGTACTCACGGAATGGGAAAAACGTTATCTCAAAGCGATGGCTGAAGATGGGGCGGACGCAACCGCTTTGGCCAAAGCCTATCAATCCATTGCGGAGGCGTTTCCCTTTGATCAAGAGGCGGAAACCTGGGCAGCGCTCGTTGCTCCTGACAAACTGAAAAAGTCTTTGCTAGAGAAAGTTCTAAAACGAGATGCGAATCATCCAATTGGTGCGTTGGCGCTTACTTATCCGGAACTGGGAGAACTTGTGGCGCTACCTGACGACCAATCGCCGCTGGTTCCCTTGTGGATCGCGCACGCTGATTTCTCTGCGGCTAAGGGTGCGGATGAAAACGCCGTTGCTTCGTATGGTCAGGCCCTCACCAAGATGCGTCGGCATATGGACATCCTATCCATAGCACCATCTGAAGAGCCTCTCTACTGCTCAACGCTTGAAGCTTGTGCCCACGCGTTGGTTCGATTGGGTGACCAAGAATCGGCCAACCGCTTGCAGGCGCATTGGGAGGCCTTGCCCAAGCAGCCAGGGATGTCTTCCTGGAAAAAGCCGTTGGAGAAAGCGGGTGCGTATTCTCTGAGTAATCCGTTAGAGCTCTCATGGATCGCTCATCTCGTTCAATGGTCGGGACCCCCTGCGACTAGTTGGCGATTGCCGGATGCCGATGGCAAAGCTCGATCACTTCATTACAAAGAGGGTAGGCACGTCTTGATGATTTGTTTCTTGGGACGCGGGTGTGTTCATTGTATGGAGCAACTCGATGCGCTAGCGCCCCTAGCGGAAGCCTACGAGAAGGCAGGGATCGACCTCATTGCCGTGAGTTTGGATACCGTGGAAGGCCTGGGAGAGACTTTTAAGAAAGCGGCGACGAAGGAGCCGTTCCAATTTCCTCTGGTTTCTGATGAGAAACTCACCGTTTTCAAAATGTACGACGCCTTCGACGCTTTCGATGCCGCGCCCTTGCACGGTCTCTATTTGATCAATGATGCCGGCGTGATCGAATGGTCCCAGGTGGGCCACGAGCCGTTCATGCAGACGAAATGGCTTCTCGAAGAATGTCAGCGTCTCATGCGCCAGCGTCCCAGAGTCAAGGTGGCGAAGGCTGATCTGCCATGAACGGGCATCTGGCGGGATGGAGTGAATACCTGTTTCCGGATGGGGTCGAAGGGAGCCGAATCACTCCCTCTAAATGAAAACATCCCTCTCCTCGACGATAGTCCTTTTCACCTTCGCCGCTGCCACCACCTGGGCGAATCCCATGCCGCCGGCCGAGTTAACGGTCACCCCTTCTGGCGATTCGGTCATTTTGACCTGTTGCCCGAAACCTCTTGTGGGAACTGTGCTCTACCCCAAATGCACGTTGGAACAGAGTGACGATGGTGGGAGAACCTGGACGGCGACCTCGATGTCCGTTCCGGCATCCTACCAACTTGACCGACCCATCCACACCATGACGCTGGCGCGCGATAGAGGGATGATGCTCTATCGTATCGTCACTTCGCTAGACAAAGCCCAGGACTTGGTCGGCATGGATTTTCGCGAGGCCGATCTGACGGAGATCGATCTGAGCGGCGCTGACCTCACAGACGCACAATTCCAAGGGGCGCAGATGGAGCGCGCCAATCTCACCAATTGTATTCTAAACGGCGCGAACTTCAGCGAAGCCGTGATGCATGAATCGGACTTCACAGGATCAGAGGGCGATGGCACGAGCTTTCGGCTTTCCAAGGCGAGAAAGGTCATCATGGATGAATGTTATTTCATCAACGCCGACTTCCGCAGTGCGGACATGGATCGCAGTCGTTGGAAACGGATTGAGTTGTTTGGCTGTGATTTGCGAAACATCGATCTCGACAAATCGCACGCCGAACGCAGCCGTTTTACCAAATGTCATTTTGATAAGGCTCACTTAGAAGGCACCGACTTCGAAGACTCCATCTTCAAGAGTGTGGAATTCGACGATGCCAATTGCCGGAAAGCGGATTTCGAAGACTGCAGGCTCCGCGATTGCAATTTCCGGCGTGCCAATACCTCCGGTGCGGACTTTCAAGATGCCAATATCAAAGATGTCAAAGGCCTGAAACTGGATGATGACGACGATTGGTGGTGGTAATGCCTTACGATCACGGGCCTTAGCCCGCGTCCACCTCGGTAGCGGTGAATCAGTCGCCGCGGATGAATTGGGTGGATTTGAGAGCGGGAAGAAAATCGCTCTGCTCTAGCAGAAATCGAGATCGTGAAAGGTGTCTTGAAGGGTGCGCCCCAACGAACGGTGATTTCCTCCCCTAGCAATCAGCCGATCCCGCGGAATGGATGCACCCTGGCGATCCTAAAGTCTGATTATTAGCGATTCTGCGTATCCTCGCATTCATAGTAATATTCTTTGAGAAAGTGCTTGTCGAAACATTCGTTAGTCGTTAGGTGTTCCTCACAGTAACAGACACATCACTGTTAGGAACGTCTTTTGGGGCGACGCTTTTCAAGTTGGCGGCATCCTCGTAGTGCTTTTCAGCTTATTCTTTTAGTTATGACGACTCAGTCGGTTCTTCTTTCATTGTTCCTTGGTAGCCCGGTCTTCGCCGCCAGTCCCTACCTCGATCGCTACGAACTCCCCGAGGAGTCGATCATCTATCAAAATCACTTCGATGGCGAAAATGCCACTCTCGGCGATGGCTGGACCATCCAGCAAGGCGAGGCGTCCATCGTTCAAGAAGGCATCGACGATTCCGGAGCCGTTCGCATCGCACCCTCAGCGGAGGAACGCTTCGGCCAAATCACTTTCCGCCTCGATCCACCACCCAACGCCGGCACGCTCTTCGTCGATCTCATGACGAAATCAGTCGCCTTCGAGGAAGAACCAGGTGAGTTCATTGATGCCTCCGGATCCGTTACCGGCGCTTTCCGCCTCGTGAAAGAGTCGATTCAGCTAAATCGAAAGCCGCTCTCTACGTATTGAACGGCAACGGCTTACGCGGCGGAGATTGGATCGACACTGGCGTCACCTTTGACCTCGATGAAGCGGGCCGCCCCCTCCACTGGATGCGCCTGACATTCCGCCAAGAATTCCAACGCGACGAAGTCGAAGACAGCCAGAATCGCTGGGATCTTTGGGTCGATGAGAAGCTTGTCAGTGTCGACATGGGCTACTACGACAACGAGAACGTCGATCCCGGCCGCATCACCTTACTAGGCCATCGCCGCATTCCGTTGTTGATGGATGAGCTTACCGTTAGCACCGGCAATCCGCTCTTTGCAGATACCAATGTTAATGGCCTGGCAGACGCCTATGAAGATGCCTACGGCCTTAGCGATGGGCGAATGGGCGACGGCGACCGAGATGGTTTGTCCAACATTCAAGAACTTCTTCTGCAAACCAATCCAACCATCGCGGATACAGATCAAGACGGTTTGAATGATGGCGATGAAAGCGGTGCAGACCATCGAAACCCACTGAATCCAGATGATGGTACAGACACCGCGAACTCGTTCGGCTTTGGGATCTTGGAGACTGAGCTTGGCCTGGAAGTGATCGATGCGCGATGCACAGAAGTCGGAGTCAAGTTTGGTGTGAGAGTACCACTGGCCGACCAAGACTCGCGTAAGTTCTATGTCGCTTGGGTGAGCGCATACGATCAGGCTGGCCGCACCTTGTCTCCTTATGCGGTTTACACCCCGGTCACTGAAATGAACCTTTATGCGATCGGCTATACTGGCGATATCATTTCGGGGAACATTTATATCTACATCGTTGTAGTCGACGAAACTAATGATGGCACACAAGAGAACTGGTACTACACCACCCTGGATTGGAATTGCTGCACGGGCTGCTCTGCAGGTTTCTGCCCTAGCCTAGGTTCTAGCAATCTTAGTAGTATCGATCTCACCTACGAACTAGGCGCCACAGACTTCGGCGATGATTCGGCTGCCGTTCAACTGCGTAAGAAGACGTTCACAGACGATGTCTATGACCGCAGCGCCCTCGCCTACATGGGACCCCTAGATGCAGATCGCGTCCAGTTTGAGGAAAGTGTCAATGACGCCGGCGAGGTAATCAACCGCCTCCAATGGGTGCGCACCGATCGTCAGTATACCATCTTTGAAGACCTGCCTCACGATCAAGGTTACCAAATGAAGATGTATGCTTTGGAAAATGTCAGTGAGAATGGATCCGTTTCCGGTGAACCACTTCGCACGGTCACCCTTTACAATCCAGATCCCAATCGTCACACCGGCGTCCAACGTTTACGTATTTTAGAGGAAGGTGGCCGCAACATCGGGCGCGAATATCGATACAGGCTGCAAGCTGGGACAGGCGTTTGGGAACTTTACGAAGGTGGTTTGAGCGATTTCTTAGAAAAACCCTTGCGCTACCACAAGTTGAGCAGTCAGCGCGAGGGAGCCAACGCTATCGGCACGGGTAAAACATCGAAACTTATCGTTCGCAAACGCCGCGAGACCGGCCGTTGGGATCCGCTAACTCAAAAGCTCGTCATCGATACCGTCACCGATACGCGTCATCAGCGTTTCAGTCATGGTTGGCAGAAGATCGAAGAGATTCGCGATCCTGAAGGTCAAGCGCTGAGCACGCGCTACGGCTACAACGAGAACGCCAAACTCCTCAATCCCCAGGAACACCCGCACACCATCGGCGAAACCGCCCGTCAATGGATCGAACGACCCGACGGTGACTGGGAATGGTACGGTTACGATGATCAAGGACGTCTCAATAAAATCGTTCGCCCCATTGGCAATACCTTTCGTCCTGACGCATTGCCCAATGATGGGCCAGGCTATCGAGTGGAACACCGCGCATTCGATGGGCCTGACTATCGGCTCCGCACCATTGAAACCCGCGACGGCCATCATGTCAGGACCCAATTCCGGCAGTGGAATGATGTGCAGGCCGGCCAAGACTACATTGAAACCGTGAGCATATCGTATCGCCCGGATGCTCAGTTCAATGATCCTGACAATGAGGTCACGGTGAATGTCTACGACGGCCAAACCAACCAGATCAAACGCACCGAATATCCGAACGGAACGGTGACCACCCACGCCTATGCGGCCGCTGAAGACGAGAGACGCCAAACCACTATCAACTACCTCGCGAACGGCAACGAAGAAAGCAGCACTCTCAAAGTCACCCATCGCTCCGGCACGCTGATAGAAGATCAACGTCAGGACGGTGAGACTGGTATCCTCACCAATCACAGCACAGTTGCGGAACTCGATCATCTCTTCCGTCCCATCCTCACCATCAATGAACTCACTGGCAAAGCACGCACCCAGAACTATGATTGCTGCGATCTCAGTTGGGAAACCACAGAGAACGGCCAAACAAAAGTCTACGATCGCGATCCCCTCGGGCGACTTATCGGCGAAACCACCGGCTACAAAGACCCACTCGATTTCGGGAACACCCTCGTTAGCCAAACCTCACGCCGCGAATACCGAGTAAACGCCCACGACCAACGTCTCCACACTAGCACCTTGCCCGCCGACGGTAGCTCACCCTTAACGCAAAGCACGGACTACAACCTAGCCGGCCAACAAACCGCGCAAGCGAGTCCAAGTGGCGTTATCACCAAGTTCAGAACCATCATGCAAGAAGATGGAGGCCGCATCGAACTAACAAGCCTCCCCAAGAGTGGCCACGACAACCGGCATCGCATTACGCAACAGCGCTACGAAGCCGACGGCACTCTTAGGCAAACGCTCACCTATGCTTCAAACGATCCCTTTGCTACCAAACCCGATCCAAGAACCCAAGTCCGCAACACCCTCTACACCCAAGGTCAAGACAGCAAAGGCCGCTACGAAGAACGTGCCGACATTGCCAACATCTTCGACGTGCGCCGCACCCGCACCTACCTCGATCAGGAAGGCCGTCAGAAAGAAATCATCCACGGCTACGGCAGCCGCCTATCCGCCAGCGAACACTTTGATTACAACACGGGCGGCGAACTCATTCGACACATCGATCCCGACGGAGTCACCACCAGATTCGCTTACAATGAAAAGGGCGACCGCACCACCACCGCTCTTGATCTCGACATCCAACCCAACGAACCAGCCGATCACATCGACTACGAAGTCGATCGAATCAGTGTCGTGGATCACTCCGTGAACCAACGCCAAGGCCAGACAATCACCCGCACCGAGAATCGCGTCTACACCGAAACTGGCCCCGTCACCACTACCATCCAAGAAGCCACCCTAGACGGCACCCAATCCAAAGTCTGGCAATATAACCAACTCACCACGACCAGAACCGAAGGTTCCGAACCCGGCAGTTGGACCATCACCACCACCGATCCCAGCGGCGCCTACGTTCAACAAACCTATCAAAACGGTCAACTCCACCAAACCAGCCGCCACGCCAACGACGGCACCCTCATCTCCTGGATCGCCCAATCCTACGACGCCTACAACCGCGTCCACCAAATCACCGACAGCCGCACTGGCACCACCACCTATCACTACGACGATCAAGGAAGACGCTGGAAAGTTAGCGCCCCCAATCCCAAAACGAGGTCAAGCACCAATGGCACCCTAGACACTGTCTATCATTTCGACGTCCTCGGCCAAGTCATCACCACCGTCAAACCCAGCGGCGGCCTAGTCCATCAAGTCTACAACGCCAACGGCACCTTACACCAAACCCACGGCTACCACACCACCGACGTCCAATGGGGCTACAACGGCCGTGGCGAACGCACCCACATGACCACTTGGTACAGCCATCTCAACAAACCCGCCACCACCCGATGGCACTACAATGTCCGCGGCCAACTGCAATTCAAACAAGACGCCCACGGCCAACGCGTCCACTACACCTACACTCCAGGAGGAAAGTTAGAAACCCGCACCTGGGCCCGAGGCATTGTCACCACCTATCACTACGACCAAGCAAGCAACCTCGCCCACATCGACTACAGCGATCGAACCCCCGACGTTCACTTCACCTACACCCGCTTGGGCCAGAAACAAACCGTTCAGGACGCCGGCGGCCTCCTCACCTACACCTACCGTCCAGATCAACCAACAGTACTCCTATCAGAAACCCGTAGCGGTGACTTTCAGTCGCCGCCGAATCCCGATCACCGTAGCGTAGGCTTTAGCCTGCGCCCCCTCTACAACGAACCGAAAACACTAACCTACACGCTGGATCCCCTAAACCGCCCCACCGGCTTCCAAATCGGCACCCCCGAAAACCCAGCTCAAGACTATCAAGTCACCTACAGCTACGACCAAGCCAACAGGCTTGATCGCGTCAGTTCCCAAGGCTACGATTTCGTTTACCAGTTCGAGCCCATGTCCACCACCGACCGTCTCCAATCAGTCACCGCAGACGGCATCAAACACACCCAATACCAATACGAACCCGGCCGCGACACCATCACAGCCGTCATCAACCAAGCCGGCCCCAACAACCAGCTTGTCTCCCACTACGCCTATCAATACAACCGAGACGGCCAACGAACTGAGCGCACCACCACAACCCTGGATCCGGAGACCAATATCCTGCGTCCTTCCGACACCGATACCTTCCAATACCAAGAAGACACCGGCGGCCTAACCAAATCCGAACGAAACGACGACCCCACACGCACTGAGCACTACGGCTACGACAAGAACGGCAACCGCACCTCCATGGGCAAAGGCAACGGCGAGTTCGCTCTGTATGACACCAACGCCCTCAACCAATACACCAGCATCTGGAACCAAGACGGCATCCAAGCCGTGACCCACGATCCCGACGGCAATCAACTCACCAAAGGCAACCAAGAATACACCTGGGACGCCGAAAACCGTCTAATCGAAGTGCGCGAACGCGGCACTCTGCGAGCCCGATACACCTACGACCACCAAAGCCGCCGTATTGCACGTTGGACAAGCGACGGAGTCGAAGAGCGGTACCTCTATCAAGGCTGGAATCTAATCAATATTTATGCCAATCATGCCCAGGCGGATGAAACCTACACCTGGGGCATCGACTTGAGTGGATCGATTCATGGCGCAGGGGGTGTCGGAGGACTGTTACTCGCAACGGGCAAGAGTATCGAAGACAGCTGGCTTTATCATTATGACGCCAACGGAAATGTCAGTGAAATAAGCGATTCACGAAGTGATATCTTAGATCAATACAGTTACGATGGATTCGGTAAACAGGAAAGCTTGCCGTCAGTCGGTGGAAATCGATTTCGGTTCAGTACCAAGTTTCAGGATCGGGAAACGGAAGCGTACTACTATGGCTATCGCTATTACGATTCCGGCAATGGCAGGTGGCTATCCAGAGACCCCATCGGTGAAGAAGGTGGGTTGAACCTGTATGGGTTCGTCGGGAATGATCCCGTTAACCAGTGGGATTACTTGGGCTTGCTTGGACCTGAGCCTGGCGGAATTGATGGTGGCTTTGCAGTAGTCGGTTGGGAAAAAAAGCCTCACGAAAGTGCTCCACCTGATAATTTCTTTCGCGATATGGCTGGTGGAGGAAATGGCGGGAGGAACAATAAGAACCTTGGTGAGGGAGAGAGCGGTGAGGATTTGTTTAGTCATCTCAAATCGCTATCCGAGATATCCTGTTGTATTCGCGATTACAGAATTGCATCGCATGCGAGTGGTGGAGGTGTTGGTGGATCGCAAGATGGGGCTCATGGGTTTTATCCAAATAAGAATGTCGTTTCGCCACGGTTTACTGGACGAAGGGATCCTGTCACTGGGCGATTAGAAACTGAACTCGGTCCAGCTGATCCGGATGCTAGAGATTTGCATGATTTGAGGCGCCTAATTAATGACAACTCAATCACCTTTTGCAAAGGTAACTGCCGAATTTCATTACACGTTTGTGCAGTAAGTCGGGACTTCGCAACAAGACTTGCGGCTATCACTGATTGTGAAGTTGTTATTGCCACTGGAGCATGTGACGCCGTTGATGGGAATGCTGCGGGAAGGCCCTGGCGGAGTGATCCATCGCCATTTCTTCGTATTACTCCTAGGAGAGAGAGGGGAATCGTGCTTCCGCCGTTAGTTGAGAAAATTCCAGCAGTTAGAGGACAATTCTTGTTTGATCCTAATAAAAACTTTCAACCATTGGGGCTATGATTAAGACAAATCTACTAGCCCTGGCCACGCTGTCCATCTTTGTCCTCTTTGGATTGAGCGAAGATGTTAAAGAATCTGAAGAATGGAAAAGGCAAGCACTCCAATTACTGAAAGACGCTGGTAAAGAGGCATTTACAAAAAGTGTAGATGATGATGGAAAGGAATATGCAGTGACGCGAAAGATTTACGCTGACAACGATTCAGCTGTGGCCATAGAAGCTGCTATTCAATGGCGCATCTGGAAAGGGCGAGGTGACACCCATTTATTACTGGCGTGGCTCAAGCAAAATGACCGGGCAACAAGGTGTATACTATTATTAATTCTAATGGGGGACGATATTAATTCCTTGATTCACTACAATGCTGAGCGGGGCCACGAGTTTGAAAGGTGGGCTAAACGATTCAAGACCGAGGAAGAAGAGCAACGGATTGAAGAATTCATCTTTGTTTTCGAAAATATCTCTGAACTGTCTCGGTTGCTTAAAGCCGCAATTGAGGATCACGTGGCTGCCAATGATCTATCGGGGATCAATGAGGCTATCAAACGGTTTGCGCTAGATAGAGAGTAATCACCGGCCCATTAGGAGCTCCGCGCCAACCACCCCCAACCCCGCAGCGCCCGCGCCAGATGCAGCAATCTCCCCGCTAACGCGAGGAGCTGTCTAACACCTGTCACGTTCGCTGCTCTCCCGCCGCTGCCAACCACCCGCCCGACGCGCTGTCACGCCCCCTGCTTCATAAACATGACACAACGGCGGTAAGGCAAAGTGGCCGCCTACTCGTCTGGTTCCCTCCCCAGAGGGGCCCCTCCCAGCCGGGCGTCCACTTTACCTTACCGCGAGTTGTGTCAAGTTATGGGCAGGAGCCGCGCCAGCGCTTAGTCAGGCTTCGCACCCTAACCGACCTCCCAACCGCCCGCATCGCCGCCGCTGCCAGGCAGCCTGTCTGTCCTAACGGAACAGCCAGTCCACCCGCGCCGGCCATGCGGCCAACCCACCAACCAGCTCCGCACCGGCCAAGCCACCCGCGAGCATCGAGGCCGCAGCCAGCCAGTCGCCTAACAAGGCGCCTGTCCGTCCGACGTCCTCCATGCTCGCTCACCAACCCCACCGTAGTCCCGCTACGCGGCCACCGCGTGAACCTCGCCCCACCCAAGAAAGTCACGCGGAACTGCCGCCTGTTCGCTTCGCTCACAGCCGGCGTCCGCAGGGCCGCAGAGCGTCCGGCCTCAAATGGAGCCTCTTCGACTTCCGACCACTACTCCATTTGACCCCGGCCCCTCTGCGGCCAATTGAGAGGTGTTCTTTCGCCTTTCGGCAAAAGAAAGTTCCTTTCTTTCCCTAACGGGAAACCACTGAAGGGCTCCGCACCGGCCGTTGCCACCCAACAAGCAAAGGAAGCGCCGCTGACGCGGCGCGGGCCACTAACAAAAACTAGCGGCTAAGGAAAAAGCTACTTTGCAGCCAAGCTGTCAATCATCCGTAGAACCGCCTTCTGATCAGCAGGGGACAACTGCTGCAGCTTCTCAAAGCGACGCAGCAAGCGCTTGTCCAAAGGCGGAGGATCTACGACCTCGACGCTTTCGCCATTGAGCAACTCATCCATCTTCACCCCTAACGCTGCTGCAATCTGAGGCAACAACTGCGTGGGCGGTCGCCGCGACTCGTTCTCGTAATAGGTGATCATGCGTTGCGAGACATCCAGCCGCTTCGCCAACTCCACTTGCGTGAAACCCTTGCGCTTACGCAAAGCTGCTAGGCGGCTTCCAAAAGAAAGAGACTGATCGGTAGTGTGAGCCATGACTTCGAGGCTCACTATACGGGCGTGTTTCATTTGACTTGCCTTTAATATACGAACATCGTATAGAAATGAAAGCGCCAAAAATGCCGAACTTCGCACTTGACGCTTTCTGCAAAACGAAAACGGCCGACCACTCGCATTCCGCCAAGAACATCGAGCAGTCGGCCTTTAACAAAAGAACCCAGAACCGAAGTCCGAGCCCAAGCAACCATAGCTCAAGCCCGGTCAGGTTCCACCACCAACCTGAACCACATGACCCGATTGCAACCGCCCTTCGAATGGGACGACTGGGAACAAGCTGCCCTTGAACGCGGCCTCGAAAAAGAACTCGCCAGCCTCGGCCGCGCTGCCATGCGTGAAGCTGTGCAACACGCCTGGAGCCCGCAGCTCACCCAGCTCTGCGGCGAAGAAAGCCTCGATGCGCTCTTCTTTCAGGCACCAACACTAGCAAAACAACTCTACGAGCTGCTCCTCGAAACCGATGGCCTCCGCGTCGCCTTCGTCGAAGACGGCGAAAGCAAGACCGCCGATCTTATCGAAATCAACCACTTCCAGTTCTAGCGTAATGCCACGAATCCCAAACGAAGAGATCGATCGCCTCAAACGCGACACCGATCTCGTCGCCCTCGTACAATCACGCGGCATCGACCTCAAAAAACACGGCAGCCGCGACTACATCGGTCTTTGTCCCTTCCACAACGACAAAGAAAACCCCAACTTCATCATCAGCCCTCACAAAGGCCTCTACCACTGCATGGGCTGCGGCGCCGCTGGCAACGCCATCCAGTTCCTCGAAAAACACGACGGCATCAGCTTCCGCCACGCCTACGAACTCCTCGCCAATGGTGGCCAAGCCGCCTTCCAACCGCCACGCCGATCCATCGGTAAAAACACCACCCCCAAACTCGAAAGCCCGCTCGATCATGAAGCCGACGACGCCACCTTGTTAGATCAAGTCGTCCGCTACTACCAAGAACGCCTCAGCGTCAACCAAGCCGCCCTCGACTACCTCGCCTGGCGCGGTCTCGACGACGAAGCCCTCATCAAACGCTACCGCCTCGGCTTCGCCGACCGCTCCCTAGGCCTACGGCTCCCACACAAAAACCGCAAAGACGGTGCCACCATCCGCGGCCGCCTCGCTGACCTCGGCATCTACCGCCAAGAAACCGGCCACGAACACTTCAACGGCTGCATCGTCGTCCCCATCTTCGACGACAACGAAAACGTCAGCGAAATCTACGGCCGTCGCATCACCAAAAACCTCCCGGCCAACGCCATCAAACACCTCTACCTTCCAGGCCCTCACAAAGGCATCTTCAACCCCGGTGCCCTCAACGAACGCGAACTCATCCTCTGCGAATCCATCCTCGACGCCCTCACCTTCATCCGTCACGGCATGGACAGCGCCACCAGCATCTACGGCACCGAAAGCTTCACCGACGAACTCTATCAAGCCATCAAAGCACGAGGCATCGAATCCATCCGCATCGCCTACGACGCCGACGATCCCGGAGAACGAGCCGCCCAAAGAGACGCCGCCAAACTCCAAGCCCTCGGCATCGAATGCCATCGAGTCCGCTTCCCCCTCAACCAAGACGCCAACAGCTACGCCAGACAACAAGGCGGCGACGCCCTCCGTCAAAGCCTCCGCAACGCCGAATGGTTAGGCGCCGGGTCTGTACCTTCATCTAACAAAACAGCTGCTAAGTTAGCCGCTGAAGAACCGCCCAAAACCATCGCACCACCCCCGTTAGCCGCTCACAAAGAAGAAGCGACTAAAGAAAAAGGCCCTGAACTCACCCACAAAGGCGAACACCACCAACTTCAGTTAGGCCCACGCACCTACCGAGTCGGCGGCCTCGAAAAAAACGGCTCCCTCGACGTCATGAAGATCACCCTGCGACTCTGGCACGCCGACCGTTTCCACATCGATCAGTTAGACCTCTATCACGACACCCAACGCCGCAAGTTCATCGAACGCGCCGCCGCCGAATGCCTCCTCGAACCCGAACTCATCAAACGCGACCTCGGCAAACTCCTCCTCGCCCTCGAGCAACACCAAGAACAACGCCTCCACGCCCCGCTCGAAGAACCCACCGCCTACGAGATGGAACCCGAAGAACACGCCCAAGCCCTAGCATTCCTAAAAGCACCCGATCTCATCAAACAGATCACCAAAGCCTTCAACGACGCCGGCATCATCGGCGAAGACACCAACAAAATCGCCGCCTACCTCGCCTGCACCTCCCGCAAACTAGCAAAGCCACTCGCCGTCATCATCCAAAGCACCAGCGCCGCCGGCAAAACCACCCTCATGGAAGCCGTCCTCGCCTTCTTCCCGCAGGAAGACCAGGTCAAATACAGCGCCATGACCGGCCAAAGCCTCTACTACCTCGGCGAAACCAACCTCAAAAACAAAGTCCTCGCCATCGTCGAAGAAGAAGGTGCCGAAAAAGCCAGCTACGCCCTCAAACTATTACAATCAGAAGGGGAGTTGACCATTGCCTCAACGGGAAAAGACGCCACCACCGGCCGCATGGAAACCCAGGAATACCACGTCGAAGGCCCCGTCGCCATCATCCTAACAACGACTTCGATCGACATCGACGAAGAACTCATGAACCGCTGCCTCGTTCTCACCGTCGACGAATCGAGAGAGCAAACCGCCCGCATCCACACCCTCCAACGCCAAGCCAGAACCCTCGAAGGCCTCCGCTTAAAGAAACGCCGCGAAAAGATCCTCACACTCCTCCAGAACACCCAGCGCCTCTTAAAGCCCGTCGAAATCGTTAATCCCTACGCCGACAAACTCACCTTCACCGCCACGCGAACACGCACCCGGCGCGATCATGAAAAATACCTCACCCTGATCGAAAGCGTCACGTTACTCCATCAACACCAGCGCCCATTAGAAAACGATCCCGACGCCGGCCCACACATCAAAACCACCATCGCCGACATCCAAGCCGCCAACCAGATCGCCCCCGAAGTCCTTGGCCGTTCCCTCGACGAACTCCCACCACAAACACGCCGCTTGTTAGACGAACTCAAGGACATGGTCACTGAGCAGCTCAAAACCAAAGCCGTTGACCAAGATCAATGCCACTTCACCCGCCGCCAAGTTGTTCCGTGGCGAAATGCTTCGTGTGAACGGGTATAGATGAGAGTCAGACTGGGTTTCGGGGAGCCAGCCACGATATAGAATGAGGACGTAGACAGGGATGATTGAATGGGGGATGCAGATTCGCCGATCCAGTTATCCAGCTACCGATGAATTTCCTCCATGTGCCTTCGATCACGAAGAGGGCCAATGCCTGCATCGCCATGGGAATTACAAGCGTTTTGCCGATGTCGAGGGAGACGCGCAAATCACCGTGATGCGCTTTCTTTGCAAGTATGCCGGGAGGACCATTAGTGTTCTTCCCGATCACCTCTTGCCTTATCGTACCGTCCATCTCCCATGCGTGGAAGAAGACTTTGACCAACGCTGCGCCCCTCCATCCCAAGGTGGCCAAGACGACGGCAACAACGCCAATGGCAGCGAAATCAAGAAAGGTTGCCTGCGGCGAGCTTGGTGCCGATTCGCCGATCAAAGCAGGCGCCAGAGCCTCACCGAGTTCTTCGGGCAGCGCATTGCTCTTACAAACACCGCAGAAGAACTTTGGAGAGCCATTCGCCTCACCGCCGGCAACCTCGGGGAGATCCTTCTCGAACTCGCGCTCCATGGCAAGAGCCTATTGGGTGATTACCGGTGCTTGAAGGCCAACTAACATCTCTCTATTATTCGCCACGAGTTTCCCACATAACCGTACTATTTCGCAAAATCACTGCGGGGGTAAAGCTCCCGCATGTCTGATGACCATACTCTAACACCCCAAGAACAAAGCGCTCTGGTCCGCTACGGCGCCATCAGTTACCTGCAACAACTTCAGGAAGAAGGCCGGTCGTTAGCCGCAGCCTTACGACAAGCAGCCTTGCGTCCCTGGCCCGATGTCCAATCCGGCAAACACTACGCCATTCGCACTCTCGAAGACTGGTGGTATGCCTATCAAAACGACGGATTCCAGGCACTCACCAAACATCCCAGGCAAGACACCGGCAAACAACGTGCGCTCACCTCCGAACAACAAGAATGGATCCTCACGCAGCGGCGAAAATATCCACAGATTCCGATCAAAGTGGCCTATCGCCGGTGGCTCACTCAAGAAGAAGGTAGAGAGTTGCCTTCACTCTCCACAGTCTATCGCTTTCTCAGAGCCGCTGGACTGCATCACGGGCGTCCAGCTGAGGACATCCATAGCGGCCCCACCAAAGCCTTCGAAGCCCCCTATCCAAACGATCTTTGGATGGCCGACTTCAGCCCCGGTCCCAAACTCCGCACCACCGAAGGCGCTACTTTGGGCACCCAGCTTTGCGCCATCATTGACGATCACAGCCGACTCATTCCCTACGCCGCCTACTACACAAGCGAAAACACGCAAAACCTCCATCACGCCCTCAAAGAAGCCGTCCGCCGCCGCGGACTCCCCCACAAACTCTACGTCGACAACGGCGCCCCATTCATTAGCAAACACACCCACATCGTCTGCGCCAATCTCGATATCCGCCTATTGCATCACAAGCCTTACGCCGCCTGGAGCAAGGGAAAGATAGAACGCCTATTCTCAAGTATTCAGGTAGGGTTTGAAACCACCCTATCACTACCCGAAGAGCGCGTCCACAGTCTCCAAGACCTCAATGCCAAGTTCTCCACTTGGCTCCAGAAAGACTATCATAACCGTCAACACAGCACTACCGGCACCACCCCGCAAGCCCGTTTCCACGCCGGAGCCGAACACCTCCGCCAACTTGAACTCAGCCATCACGCTCTGGAAAAACTCTTCTACACCCGCATCCACCGCACCGTGCGCAAGAATGGCACCATTCGCATCGAAAATCGCCTCTACGAAGTCGACTTGAGCCTACGCGGACGTCGCATCGAAGTGCGCTACGACCCCTTTGCCGTAAGCAAAGAGCAATCGCTGGAGATCTATCATCACAACCATCACGTCGGCACAGCTCACCTGGTCAATCTACACCTCAACAGTCAGATCGACCGGCTCAACTACGAACGCCGTCACCAGGGCTAACAAAGCCACATAACGCTATCATCATCACACCATGACGACCAGACTTAGAAAAAGCAGTGGCCGCAAGCCCATCACAGACTCCACCATCACTCATTACACCCATCTTTGGGGAGCAACCGGCATCCCCTTCAACGAAGAAACCTCCCACTATCAAAAGCCCCCTCAGATCCAACAAGCCGAGCAACTGCTAACCCAAAGCGCCGCCCTCCGCAGCCTCATGTTGCTCAGCGGCCCCAACGGCGTAGGGAAAAGCCATCTCGTCAGCCACTGGAAAGACAAGCTCGATCCGCGGCTCTACTGCGCCATCGCCATCACCCAGGCCAGCCTAAGCCATGCCGGATTGTTAGCCTATTTAGGGCCTGTCCCACAGGTCCGGCCCCCTGTCATAGAAGTGCGAAACAGCGATATTAAAGAGCTATGAGAGCCCAATTTGGACTCCCATAGCCAAATTCGGCGTGTATAATTTGGTTAGTAGCAAAAAATCAAACCCGCCGAATCATGACCGAATTTAACCGCCAATTAACCTTTCGTCTACTTCCACCTTGTTACGGGCCCAAAGATTATCGCGATAAACGCGCCCGATACCAATTCATGGACGACATCATCGAGCGGGCCGGACTCGATGACCAATTCACGAAGCTTGTTCTCGAACGCCGCGGCCTCCAGTCCCATCAAGTAGGCACCCGATTCCTCAATCACTGCGTCACCGCCTTCCGCACTAACATCGTCCGCTTCGTCGAAAATCATATGCCCGTGCGCGAACTCAGCATCCAACTAGCAGAAAGCAATGTGCTGCAATGGTTCTGTCATACAGGCGAATTCGGCTCCGTCATGCCCCCCTCAAAAAGCACCCTCGACCGTTACGGACGCTTCCTGCCCCAAGAAGCCATCGACCAACTCGGCGCCCAGCTACTGCAAAGCGCCGCCCAACACTCCAGCGACGGCTTAGAGCAATTGTTAGGTTTAGAAAACCCCGTCGATCTGGTCAACGTCTGGTTCGACAGCTTCTGTCTCCAAGCCAACATCCACTACCCCACCGACTGGGTGCTCCTCATCGACGCCACCCGCACCCTGATGAAAGCCACGAAACTCATACGGGAAGCCGGCTTAAAAAACCGCATGCCCCAAGACCCCGAAACCTTCCTGCGAGAAATCAACAAACTCGGGATAGCCATGAGCCAACAACGGCGGCAGAAAGACAGCAAACGCAACCGCAAAGCCATCCTGCGACAGATGAAAAAATCAATTCGCAAGACCCGTCAACACGCCCAGAAACATCGCCAACTCTTAGAAGAAAGATGGCAAGAAACCGAGTGGAGTTGGCCGCAAGTCCAGCAAATACTAGGGCGAATCGACAACATCCTCGAGCAACTACCTGAAGCCCAACGCCAAGCACACGAGCGCCTCATCGGGGAGCGACAAGTCAAAAGCTCAGAAAAAATCCTCAGCCTCTACGAGTCCGACGTGCAAGTGGTAGTGAGAGGAAAGTTAGGGAAAGAAACCGAATTCGGCAACCCCATCCTGTTAGGCGAACAAGAAGACGGATTAATCGTCCACAACCAACTCTACAAAGAAAATGTGAGCGACGCCAAGATCCTCCTAGAAGGAGTCGAAAACATCGAAGAGCGACTCAAGATCGAAATAGAAGGCGTATGCGCAGATCGAGGCTTTGCGAGCAAAGCAAACAGCAAAGCGTTAGGAGAAGAAAGAGACTACATATGTCCGAAGCAACTCGAAATCCTGCGCGAAAAAATGGGGAACGGCGAATTCGCCAAGAGGCAAAGAAGACGAAGTCAAACCGAAGGCCGAATCAGCATCTTCATACACAGCATATTGGGAGATATGTTACGAGTGAAAGGGCACACCAATCGCGAGAAGGCGGTGAGTTGGGGAGTGCTCGGGCACAACATGAAGAAACTAGCCGAAATGCGAAAGAAGCAAGCCGAAGCGCGAGAAGCCGAAGCGCGGAAGCAAGCAGCCTAGAAAAAGCGCAAGACAAAGCCGCGCCCCCGGAACACAAGCCGGAGAGGGAGCAGCACGTACCCGCGCCCGAGAAAAAGGCCCGAAAAGCGAGAATCAGACAAAGCACAACCATCCAAACCAACAAATCCGCCCCCGACCAGCGCGGCCAACAACGCGCCTAACAAAAACCACACATCAAATCTCAGAATCGGACGCTTCTGGGACAGACCCTATTTAGCCCGCAAGTTCGGCAAAGCCGGCGGCACCCGCAGCACCACCCTGATGCATCTTGAAGAAGCCTTGGTAGAACTTGGCGAGACCAGCGCCATCATCATCCTCGACGAAGCGCAGAACTACAGCCACGGAGCGCTCGAAGAGATCCGGCTATTGTTAGGCATCGATCTAGCCCGGCGTCCCGCTTTTAGTCTCATACTCATTGGAGACGAGTATTTGTTAGGAAGTCTAAGACTACGCAGCCACCGCGCCCTCTACAGCCGCATCGCCTGTCATCATCAGCTCAAACCGTGGGAAAGCCAAGAGATCGAAGAACTCCTAGAAGCCAGTCAAAACGCCGTAGACTTGAAGGAAAACATCATCATCCCCGCCGCCCTGGACTTGATTACCAACGCCAGCAACGGGCGGCCGCGCACCGCGCTGCAACTGGCCCGTGCCGCGTGGATCGCAGCCAGCCAAGAGAAAGCCAACCACATCACCACCGATCACGTACAGCAAGTGATGCCCACCATTCCCTCCGCCAACGACCATCGAGGAGGCATGCCGGAAGGCTAACAAGATAAACATTAGGCTATGCAAACACCATCAAACCAAAGCAGCCCCGTCGAAGAGCAAGTGGCGGCCCTACACCAACACTATTGCCAACTGACCGGGCAGAAACTGATCTTAGGCTTCGACCGGCAACGAGCCTGGTATGAGTTGCTACGAGCCGGGTTCACCAGCGAAGATGTCGAACAAGTCGTCAGCTACTTGCAACGGGAGATCCGAGGCGAGCGTCGCCGCGTGGGAGCGCTCAAACCCAGTAACTTCTTACAACTCGAGCGATTCGAAGAAGACCTCAACATCAGTCGGGCGAGACTAACTAGAGCATCAAAACCATCGAAACCACGGCCGCCAAGCAAACCCACCGACGCCTTCACCCCCGAGGAAGGAGCGCGAGCCTTTCGTAATCTGAGATTACAACTTCAGCGCACCACCACGCCAAAGACTGACAATCCCACGAAGAAAACAGACAATCCCACCAAACAATCTGAAAACAATCCCACGACCTAATTCGCCGCGCCACAGGGCTGCGGCGCCGCTGGCAACGCCATCCAGTTCCTCGAAAAACACGACGGCATCAGCTTCCGCCACGCCTACGAACTCCTCGCCAATGGTGGCCAAGCCGCCTTCCAACCGCCACGCCGATCCATCGGTAAAAACACCACCCCCAAACTCGAAAGCCCGCTCGATCATGAAGCCGACGACGCCACCTTGTTAGATCAAGTCGTCCGCTACTACCAAGAACGCCTCAGCGTCAACCAAGCCGCCCTCGACTACCTCGCCTGGCGCGGTCTCGACGACGAAGCCCTCATCAAACGCTACCGCCTCGGCTTCGCCGACCGCTCCCTAGGCCTACGGCTCCCACACAAAAACCGCAAAGACGGTGCCACCATCCGCGGCCGCCTCGCTGACCTCGGCATCTACCGCCAAGAAACCGGCCACGAACACTTCAACGGCTGCATCGTCGTCCCCATCTTCGACGACAACGAAAACGTCAGCGAAATCTACGGCCGTCGCATCACCAAAAACCTCCCGGCCAACGCCATCAAACACCTCTACCTTCCAGGCCCTCACAAAGGCATCTTCAACCCCGGTGCCCTCAACGAACGCGAACTCATCCTCTGCGAATCCATCCTCGACGCCCTCACCTTCATCCGTCACGGCATGGACAGCGCCACCAGCATCTACGGCACCGAAAGCTTCACCGACGAACTCTATCAAGCCATCAAAGCACGAGGCATCGAATCCATCCGCATCGCCTACGACGCCGACGATCCCGGAGAACGAGCCGCCCAAAGAGACGCCGCCAAACTCCAAGCCCTCGGCATCGAATGCCATCGAGTCCGCTTCCCCCTCAACCAAGACGCCAACAGCTACGCCAGACAACAAGGCGGCGACGCCCTCCGTCAAAGCCTCCGCAACGCCGAATGGTTAGGCGCCGGGTCTGTACCTTCATCTAACAAAACAGCTGCTAAGTTAGCCGCTGAAGAACCGCCCAAAACCATCGCACCACCCCCGTTAGCCGCTCACAAAGAAGAAGCGACTAAAGAAAAAGGCCCTGAACTCACCCACAAAGGCGAACACCACCAACTTCAGTTAGGCCCACGCACCTACCGAGTCGGCGGCCTCGAAAAAAACGGCTCCCTCGACGTCATGAAGATCACCCTGCGACTCTGGCACGCCGACCGTTTCCACATCGATCAGTTAGACCTCTATCACGACACCCAACGCCGCAAGTTCATCGAACGCGCCGCCGCCGAATGCCTCCTCGAACCCGAACTCATCAAACGCGACCTCGGCAAACTCCTCCTCGCCCTCGAGCAACACCAAGAACAACGCCTCCACGCCCCGCTCGAAGAACCCACCGCCTACGAGATGGAACCCGAAGAACACGCCCAAGCCCTAGCATTCCTAAAAGCACCCGATCTCATCAAACAGATCACCAAAGCCTTCAACGACGCCGGCATCATCGGCGAAGACACCAACAAAATCGCCGCCTACCTCGCCTGCACCTCCCGCAAACTAGCAAAGCCACTCGCCGTCATCATCCAAAGCACCAGCGCCGCCGGCAAAACCACCCTCATGGAAGCCGTCCTCGCCTTCTTCCCGCAGGAAGACCAGGTCAAATACAGCGCCATGACCGGCCAAAGCCTCTACTACCTCGGCGAAACCAACCTCAAAAACAAAGTCCTCGCCATCGTCGAAGAAGAAGGTGCCGAAAAAGCCAGCTACGCCCTCAAACTATTACAATCAGAAGGGGAGTTGACCATTGCCTCAACGGGAAAAGACGCCACCACCGGCCGCATGGAAACCCAGGAATACCACGTCGAAGGCCCCGTCGCCATCATCCTAACAACGACTTCGATCGACATCGACGAAGAACTCATGAACCGCTGCCTCGTTCTCACCGTCGACGAATCGAGAGAGCAAACCGCCCGCATCCACACCCTCCAACGCCAAGCCAGAACCCTCGAAGGCCTCCGCTTAAAGAAACGCCGCGAAAAGATCCTCACACTCCTCCAGAACACCCAGCGCCTCTTAAAGCCCGTCGAAATCGTTAATCCCTACGCCGACAAACTCACCTTCACCGCCACGCGAACACGCACCCGGCGCGATCATGAAAAATACCTCACCCTGATCGAAAGCGTCACGTTACTCCATCAACACCAGCGCCCATTAGAAAACGATCCCGACGCCGGCCCACACATCAAAACCACCATCGCCGACATCCAAGCCGCCAACCAGATCGCCCCCGAAGTCCTTGGCCGTTCCCTCGACGAACTCCCACCACAAACACGCCGCTTGTTAGACGAACTCAAGGACATGGTCACTGAGCAGCTCAAAACCAAAGCCGTTGACCAAGATCAATGCCACTTCACCCGCCGCCAAGTGCGCGAACGCACCGGCTGGAGCGTCACCCAAGTCCGCGTCCATCTCCAACGCCTCGCTGATTACGAATACCTCGCCACTCGCCAAGGCAGCAACGGTTCCAGTTATGTTTACGAGTTGTTAGTCAACGCCAACGAGCCTAACCAAACCTGGCAAGTCGGCCTCATCGATCCCAGAAAACTTCAACCTGACGGGGCAAACACCAACCTGACGGCCCCCTGACGGACCAGGTCCCGTCAGGTTTAAAGCCTACTACAAGCTTATCGCTGCGACCTGACGGCCTGACCCGAACGCACATCAGGAAGCAACAACCACACTCAACCCAACGTAACCATGGCCGGAAAGAAAGGCTACGACGCCACCCGCAAAATGCGCACGCGTGTGGCGCGGCGAATTAGGTCGTGGGATTGTTTTCAGATTGTTTGGTGGGATTGTCTGTTTTCTTCGTGGGATTGTCAGTCTTTGGCGTGGTGGTGCGCTGAAGTTGTAATCTCAGATTACGAAAGGCTCGCGCTCCTTCCTCGGGGGTGAAGGCGTCGGTGGGTTTGCTTGGCGGCCGTGGTTTCGATGGTTTTGATGCTCTAGTTAGTCTCGCCCGACTGATGTTGAGGTCTTCTTCGAATCGCTCGAGTTGTAAGAAGTTACTGGGTTTGAGCGCTCCCACGCGGCGGCGCTCGCCTCGGATCTCCCGTTGCAAGTAGCTGACGACTTGTTCGACATCTTCGCTGGTGAACCCGGCTCGTAGCAACTCATACCAGGCTCGTTGCCGGTCGAAGCCTAAGATCAGTTTCTGCCCGGTCAGTTGGCAATAGTGTTGGTGTAGGGCCGCCACTTGCTCTTCGACGGGGCTGCTTTGGTTTGATGGTGTTTGCATAGCCTAATGTTTATCTTGTTAGCCTTCCGGCATGCCTCCTCGATGGTCGTTGGCGGAGGGAATGGTGGGCATCACTTGCTGTACGTGATCGGTGGTGATGTGGTTGGCTTTCTCTTGGCTGGCTGCGATCCACGCGGCACGGGCCAGTTGCAGCGCGGTGCGCGGCCGCCCGTTGCTGGCATTGGTAATCAAGTCCAGGGCGGCGGGGATGATGATGTTTTCCTTCAAGTCTACGGCGTTTTGACTGGCTTCTAGGAGTTCTTCGATCTCTTGGCTTTCCCACGGTTTGAGCTGATGATGACAGGCGATGCGGCTGTAGAGGGCGCGGTGGCTGCGTAGTCTTAGACTTCCTAACAAATACTCGTCTCCAATGAGTATGAGACTAAAAGCGGGACGCCGGGCTAGATCGATGCCTAACAATAGCCGGATCTCTTCGAGCGCTCCGTGGCTGTAGTTCTGCGCTTCGTCGAGGATGATGATGGCGCTGGTCTCGCCAAGTTCTACCAAGGCTTCTTCAAGATGCATCAGGGTGGTGCTGCGGGTGCCGCCGGCTTTGCCGAACTTGCGGGCTAAATAGGCTAACAATCCGGCATGGCTTAGGCTGGCCTGGGTGATGGCGATGGCGCAGTAGAGCCGCGGATCGAGCTTGTCTTTCCAGTGGCTGACGAGATGGCTTTTCCCTACGCCGTTGGGGCCGCTGAGCAACATGAGGCTGCGGAGGGCGGCGCTTTGGGTTAGCAGTTGCTCGGCTTGTTGGATCTGAGGGGGCTTTTGATAGTGGGAGGTTTCTTCGTTGAAGGGGATGCCGGTTGCTCCCCAAAGATGGGTGTAATGAGTGATGGTGGAGTCTGTGATGGGCTTGCGGCCACTGCTTTTTCTAAGTCTGGTCGTCATGGTGTGATGATGATAGCGTTATGTGGCTTTGTTAGCCCTGGTGACGGCGTTCGTAGTTGAGCCGGTCGATCTGACTGTTGAGGTGTAGATTGACCAGGTGAGCTGTGCCGACGTGATGGTTGTGATGATAGATCTCCAGCGATTGCTCTTTGCTTACGGCAAAGGGGTCGTAGCGCACTTCGATGCGACGTCCGCGTAGGCTCAAGTCGACTTCGTAGAGGCGATTTTCGATGCGAATGGTGCCATTCTTGCGCACGGTGCGGTGGATGCGGGTGTAGAAGAGTTTTTCCAGAGCGTGATGGCTGAGTTCAAGTTGGCGGAGGTGTTCGGCTCCGGCGTGGAAACGGGCTTGCGGGGTGGTGCCGGTAGTGCTGTGTTGACGGTTATGATAGTCTTTCTGGAGCCAAGTGGAGAACTTGGCATTGAGGTCTTGGAGACTGTGGACGCGCTCTTCGGGTAGTGATAGGGTGGTTTCAAACCCTACCTGAATACTTGAGAATAGGCGTTCTATCTTTCCCTTGCTCCAGGCGGCGTAAGGCTTGTGATGCAATAGGCGGATATCGAGATTGGCGCAGACGATGTGGGTGTGTTTGCTAATGAATGGGGCGCCGTTGTCGACGTAGAGTTTGTGGGGGAGTCCGCGGCGGCGGACGGCTTCTTTGAGGGCGTGATGGAGGTTTTGCGTGTTTTCGCTTGTGTAGTAGGCGGCGTAGGGAATGAGTCGGCTGTGATCGTCAATGATGGCGCAAAGCTGGGTGCCCAAAGTAGCGCCTTCGGTGGTGCGGAGTTTGGGACCGGGGCTGAAGTCGGCCATCCAAAGATCGTTTGGATAGGGGGCTTCGAAGGCTTTGGTGGGGCCGCTATGGATGTCCTCAGCTGGACGCCCGTGATGCAGTCCAGCGGCTCTGAGAAAGCGATAGACTGTGGAGAGTGAAGGCAACTCTCTACCTTCTTCTTGAGTGAGCCACCGGCGATAGGCCACTTTGATCGGAATCTGTGGATATTTTCGCCGCTGCGTGAGGATCCATTCTTGTTGTTCGGAGGTGAGCGCACGTTGTTTGCCGGTGTCTTGCCTGGGATGTTTGGTGAGTGCCTGGAATCCGTCGTTTTGATAGGCATACCACCAGTCTTCGAGAGTGCGAATGGCGTAGTGTTTGCCGGATTGGACATCGGGCCAGGGACGCAAGGCTGCTTGTCGTAAGGCTGCGGCTAACGACCGGCCTTCTTCCTGAAGTTGTTGCAGGTAACTGATGGCGCCGTAGCGGACCAGAGCGCTTTGTTCTTGGGGTGTTAGAGTATGGTCATCAGACATGCGGGAGCTTTACCCCCGCAGTGATTTTGCGAAATAGTACGGTTATGTGGGAAACTCGTGGCGAATAATAGAGAGATGTTAGTTGGCCTTCAAGCACCGGTAATCACCCAATAGGCTCTTGCCATGGAGCGCGAGTTCGAGAAGGATCTCCCCGAGGTTGCCGGCGGTGAGGCGAATGGCTCTCCAAAGTTCTTCTGCGGTGTTTGTAAGAGCAATGCGCTGCCCGAAGAACTCGGTGAGGCTCTGGCGCCTGCTTTGATCGGCGAATCGGCACCAAGCTCGCCGCAGGCAACCTTTCTTGATTTCGCTGCCATTGGCGTTGTTGCCGTCGTCTTGGCCACCTTGGGATGGAGGGGCGCAGCGTTGGTCAAAGTCTTCTTCCACGCATGGGAGATGGACGGTACGATAAGGCAAGAGGTGATCGGGAAGAACACTAATGGTCCTCCCGGCATACTTGCAAAGAAAGCGCATCACGGTGATTTGCGCGTCTCCCTCGACATCGGCAAAACGCTTGTAATTCCCATGGCGATGCAGGCATTGGCCCTCTTCGTGATCGAAGGCACATGGAGGAAATTCATCGGTAGCTGGATAACTGGATCGGCGAATCTGCATCCCCCCATTCAATCATCCCTGTCTACGTCCTCATTCTATATCGTGGCTGGCTCCCCGAAACCCAGTCTGACTCTCATCTATACCCGTTCACACGAAGCATTTCGCCACGGAACAACGCGCCGCCAAGACAAACGCGGCGGCAAAGACAAACAAGACCTCCCTAACGGAGACGCAGGAAGCCTCGCCTTCGAATCCCACCGCTACCTCGAAAGCCTCGCCATCCGCAACTACACCGAAAGCACCATCGAAGGCCGCCGCGACGCCCTCAAAGTCTTCCTCCTCTGGGCCCTCGAACGCGACCTCACCAACCCTGACCAGATCACCAAACCCATCCTAGAAAGCTACCAACGCCACCTCTGGCGCTACCGCAAAAAGAACGGCAAGCCGTTAGGCATCTCCACCCAACGCAGCCGCCTCGGGACCTTAAAAGACTACTTCGCCTGGCTCACCAAACAAAACACCTTGGTAGCCAACCCCGCCAGCGAACTCGAACTCCCCCGCGCCGAAAAACGCCTCGTTATCGAAGCCCTCAGCCTCCAGCAAATCAACGCCATCCTCAACGTCCCCGATATCACCGATCCGTTAGGCTTAAGAGACCGAGCCATCCTCGAAACCCTCTACAGCACCGGCATCCGCCGCTCCGAACTAACAAGCCTTCAACTCGCCAACCTCAACCGCGATCGGCAAACCCTGCAAGTGCGCGGCAAAGGCAACAAAGATAGAGTCGTCCCCGTCGGCGAACGCGCCCTCCACTGGTTAGGCCGCTACCTCGACGAAGCCCGCCCCAAACTAACCATCACCCCAACAGAGCCAGCCTTCTTCCTCACCAGCTACGGCGAACCCTTCAACCCCGACGTCATCAGCCGCATGGTCACCAAGTTCATCAAGCAAGCCGACATTGACCGCACCGGCTCCTGCCATCTCATTCGCCACACCTGCGCCACCCACATGTTAGAAGGCGGAGCCGACATCCGCTACATCCAGCAGTTGCTCGGCCACGAAAAACTCGAAACCACCGCCATCTACACTGAAGTCAGCATCGAACAACTCAAAGCCGTCCACGCCAGAACCCACCCCGCCGAAACCAAAGCCACACGCGACAAACCCGCCCAAGACGTGTAACGTTCGTCATCATGACCACCGTCTTAGAAATCGAAAAAGCCATCGAAAAGCTGCCGCCGTCCGAGTTGAGCCAGCTCAGCGACTGGCTCGAAGACTACAAGATGACGCTGGCCGCTTCCGATGCCGTGTTTGCCATGCTCGACGAAGAAGATGGGGGAGGCGACCAACTCGTCGAGCCCGAAGCCCAAGAGAAAGCTTCCTGATGCGCGGCGAGATCTGGCAAGTCGATCTCGGCATGATCGGCAAAATCCGCCCCGTGCTCATCCTCAGTGTCGCCTACCAAGACAACGAACGCGCCGTCATCAGCTACGTCCCGCGAACCACCTCACCGCGAGGCACACGGTTCGAAGTCGAACACCAGCAACGCGGCATGAAACCAGGCGTGTTCGAAGCCCAAATGATCGGCACCGCCCCAGACGCCAAGCTTATGCGCAAGATGGGAGCCGCTTCCCCTGAGAAACTTGAAGCGGTCGAAGATGCCGTCAAAGCCTGGCTCGGTCTGACGGCGTGAAGTAACTTTAACTTCTTTCCTTAGCCGCCTCCGGCTGCTAGCGTAAGCACATGCCTTGGAGACAGATCAACGCCTTGATCACCCTAGCGGTTGCCCTGTTCGCAACCGCCGGGCCGCTGTCTGCCAAGTTCGATCCCAGCCCGAAAACCGCGTCTAGCGAAATTTTAGAACTCACTAGCGAAAGCGTCAGTCAAGTTAGCCCGCAAACCCAGCAACCACGCCGGGAAAACAGCCTAACGGTTACGGTGATCGTGTCGGGTATCCCATGTTGGCTATCTCGCGATCCTATTGGATTACGAGGTGGAGTAAACCTGTCATGTCTCTTAAACAATGATTCAATCAATAAAGCCGATTTGCTAGGCCAGATCGACATTAGTGTTGTTTTGAGAAGAGAATCAACGGGATTTGTTAACACTTATGGAGATCTCAAGGTTGCCGTCAGCAACGATAAAATTAAGAAATGTTGCAAATTCACCCAAACAACTTGGAATATCCTTGAGCTTCCATGGGGGTACTATAGTCGGAGAAGGGCTGGAACTCTATTGGCTAAAACGAATCTGCCGATGAGATCAAGTAAAACCTTTTACAACGCAAGTTTGCAGAATGCATCATTTACGTCTCCACAGGCGTTGGCGTCAATCATTGGAGGTCAGTTACCTGCTAAGCCGAGTTGGTTGACAACTTCGGATTACAATGATGCTATCTCTAAGGCGTTCAATACAAGGGAATGGTGAGTGCAATATTCATGCTGGGCGAGGATCATGGGATTCTCAGCTTTGCCCAATTATCGGTAATTCATTCGTTCAGCGATTATTGCCAACGAAGGCAAATCGTCACGCGTATCCTGAATTACCGGATGAACCTGAAGGTGTAAGATACACTGCATATGGTTTCGAATCTAGTGATTCGCTTAAAGCTCAAGTAGAGTTTAACGGAATTTTTTCTTGTGCGGAGAGAATTTTGAAGAAGAAACCCTCGGTTTCTTACAAGTTGGCTTCTAGTTCGAAGCCACCATCATCTGGATGGGTGCGTGAACCAGATTCTGCCAATTAAACAATACAGGTTGATACCACATGATTTGCAGTCGAATTTTGTTTTGGTTTGTAGTTGTTGCTGTTCTTCCATCATGCACGCTGCTACACGATCGACGTCTCACTAGTTCGTTTTATGATGACGTCGTAACGATTGAGAAAAAAGAATCGAACCGCGTTGATTCTGCGAAACGATACGTTGAGCAATCGAGTGAGAGGTCAGATTGGTATGTCGGAGTCGCCGAGTCTACTGCAAGAGAGAATATTGATCTGGCAGTTTTTTCTTGGTTACAATCCAGCACCTTTACTAAAATGGATCAGAGTCGCCAACGAGATTTTATTTCTCGAATGTCAGCGAAACATGGCAATCTGTATTCAATTGAACAGATCAATCATTCTTTAAAGCTGAGGTAAGTGATATCATGGGAATGCTTCTTAAATGATTGCATTAATATTGTCGATTTTAATGGCTTATTTACAGTAAAGAGACGCGAAAATAAAACATATAATGATCAGCCCGGCAAGACAGGCTATGTAGGGCCTGTCCCACAGGTCCGCCCCCCTGTCATAGAAGTGCGAAACAGCGATATTAAAGAGCTATGAGAGCCCAATTTGGACTCCCATAGCCAAATTCGGCGTGTATAATTTGGTTAGTATCAAAATCAAACCCGCCGAATCATGACCGAAATTAACCGCCAATTAACCTTTCGTCTACTTCCACCTTGTTACGGGCCCAAAGATTATCGCGATAAACGCGCCCGATACCAATTCATGGACGACATCATCGAGCGGGCCGGACTCGATGACCAATTCACGAAGCTTGTTCTCGAACGCCGCGGCCTCCAGTCCCATCAAGTAGGCACCCGATTCCTCAATCACTGCGTCACCGCCTTCCGCACTAACATCGTCCGCTTCGTCGAAAATCATATGCCCGTGCGCGAACTCAGCATCCAACTAGCAGAAAGCAATGTGCTGCAATGGTTCTGTCATACAGGCGAATTCGGCTCCGTCATGCCCCCCTCAAAAAGCACCCTCGACCGTTACGGACGCTTCCTGCCCCAAGAAGCCATCGACCAACTCGGCGCCCAGCTACTGCAAAGCGCCGCCCAACACTCCAGCGACGGCTTAGAGCAATTGTTAGGTTTAGAAAACCCCGTCGATCTGGTCAACGTCTGGTTCGACAGCTTCTGTCTCCAAGCCAACATCCACTACCCCACCGACTGGGTGCTCCTCATCGACGCCACCCGCACCCTGATGAAAGCCACGAAACTCATACGGGAAGCCGGCTTAAAAAACCGCATGCCCCAAGACCCCGAAACCTTCCTGCGAGAAATCAACAAACTCGGGATAGCCATGAGCCAACAACGGCGGCAGAAAGACAGCAAACGCAACCGCAAAGCCATCCTGCGACAGATGAAAAAATCAATTCGCAAGACCCGTCAACACGCCCAGAAACATCGCCAACTCTTAGAAGAAAGATGGCAAGAAACCGAGTGGAGTTGGCCGCAAGTCCAGCAAATACTAGGGCGAATCGACAACATCCTCGAGCAACTACCTGAAGCCCAACGCCAAGCACACGAGCGCCTCATCGGGGAGCGACAAGTCAAAAGCTCAGAAAAAATCCTCAGCCTCTACGAGTCCGACGTGCAAGTGGTAGTGAGAGGAAAGTTAGGGAAAGAAACCGAATTCGGCAACCCCATCCTGTTAGGCGAACAAGAAGACGGATTAATCGTTCACAACCAACTCTACAAAGAAAATGTGAGCGACGCCAAGATACTCCTAGAAGGAGTCGAAAACATCGAAGAGCGACTCAAGATCGAAATAGAAGGCGTATGCGCAGATCGAGGCTTTGCGAGCAAAGCAAACAGCAAAGCGTTAGGAGAAGAAAGAGACTACATATGTCCGAAGCAACTCGAAATCCTGCGCGAAAAAATGGGGAACGGCGAATTCGCCAAGAGGCAAAGAAGACGAAGTCAAACCGAAGGCCGAATCAGCATCTTCATACACAGCATATTGGGAGATATGTTACGAGTGAAAGGGCACACCAATCGCGAGAAGGCGGTGAGTTGGGGAGTGCTCGGGCACAACATGAAGAAACTAGCCGAAATGCGAAAGAAGCAAGCCGAAGCGCGAGAAGCCGAAGCGCGGAAGCAAGCAGCCTAGAAAAAGCGCAAGACAAAGCCGCGCCCCCGGAACACAAGCCGGAGAGGGAGCAGCACGTACCCGCGCCCGAGAAAAAGGCCCGAAAAGCGAGAATCAGACAAAGCACAACCATCCAAACGAACAAATCCGCCCCCGACCAGCGCGGCCAACAACGCGCCTAACAAAAACCACACATCAAATCTCAGAATCGGACGCTTCTGGGACAGACCCTATATAGCCTCTTTTTTAAAGTAATGTGCGTTTTCGATCCCCTGGAAGGCGCAGCGAGGCGACATGAGGTACAGATAAATCTGTGAATAAAGGTTGATCCTCTTGCTGATGTCATTAAATATTGACTAAGGATATGATAGCTCGTTGTTTCAGTGTCTATTCTTTGATGTATCTTTGCTCCGGGATGTGCTTCTTAGCACAAACGGTAGAAAAAAAGGGTTTAGATGAAGTTGCACCGAAGATTGAAGATAAGAATCTTACGCATCTTCAACGGCAAAACCTAACAAGATTAGTTTGTGATTTGTACTGCGATAAAGACGGTCATTTGTGGATGGCGCTGTTCTTTCGAAAAGAGTATGCGCCTAAGGAGCGTAGCTGGGTCGCGACTATAGTTGATAATGAAGGCGACACTATTCATTTGGATCAGCCAGCGAGATTCTCCAAAAAAGAAGTTCGTAGAAAGCTCAAAGCTTTCTCAGATGAAGTGTACAAACACTCAATACCGTGGGAAAGTAACGGAGGAGTTGTCCAAACGGTGTTTCAGGACATGCCGCTTCATGTTCAGGATATTGTGTACAATATTAGATGGAAGGATCGAAGAGGCAAGAGAGTGTTGGTGAAAATATCTCTCAATAGATGGTTAGAAGAAAGATCTAAGCTCTTGGGTAGAGCTAAGCGTGGTAAGAAGCAAGAGCAGAGGAAAGGAATAGACAGATGAGAAGCGTTCTCATCAAGAAATGCTTAGCAAGATGGAGACGATTCTGGTCTGCAGGAGAGTAGTGTGGGGAAAGTCGGGCTCTGAGCAGCAAATGCCTTATGGCCTTCAGATTGGCAAGGACGATGTCAAGACTGCGACTGAAAAGGTTGGAGAAAAGGTTGTTGTGGAAGAGTTTGATGGGAATCGATCAGGGTATGTTAACTTCTATTTCCATTTGACCGTGTTCCTTACAAATTGCACTTCAGACGGAGAAGATTCTGCGAAAGATTCTAGGACATTGCTTTTCTAGAGAAAGAGATTCCAGGAGGATATTCTGAAGTCGAGACAGCCTGTCCATCAGGAAACGATTCAGAACGAAAGGAAATAAGATCCTTGAGAAAATTGGAAATTCTTGCTCTTATGAGGTTCTCGCGAGTTTCACTCCGGGGGGACCTCCAGAGGGACCGTGTGATGAAGCATCCACGGCGGGCAAGATTGCGGATTATCGGCTAGATTACCGTTCGATGACATCCCCGGCCGCCCCTTCAATCCTATCGACCCACCTGCAATCTGCCCACGGTTTGATTCTTGCAATCACGTGGATGCTGTTGGGGGTCTCGAACGGTGATCTCTTTGAACATTTGGAAAAGGCTTCGCAGCGAGTCGCGGTGGGTGATCCCGATCAGGAGGCTTTTTTTCAGCGCGAGGGCCCAAAGGGAATCGCCGCGGCCGATTTGGATCGCGATGGCGATATGGATCTCGCCGTTAGCAATTTGGATGGAACGGTCACGCTACTCTACGGAAATGATGCGGGCGAGTTCCCCGATGTGCGACACGTTCAGACGGGAGCGCGTTCGCTACGCGGAATCGCCGCCGCCGAGTTCGTGATTGATGAAGCGCCCCGTGTTGCCACCGTGGATCCCTTCCGAGGCGAACTCTATGTCTTGGCGCCCGTTGGGGATCGCGACTTTGCGGTGGGGCAAACTTGGCCACTTTGGGAGGGTGCGCGCGACTTGGTGGCCGACGATTTCGACGGCGATCACCTTCCCGATCTGGTTGTCGCCGGACCCAATAAAGGCATGATGTTTCTCAGAGGAACGGGCTCCACGATCATCACGGAACCCTGGTTCAGCGACTTCCGAGCCTTCGAAGAGCTCAACGTCGACAACGATGTGGGAACGGATCGCTGGATCCGCAACCGCCGGCCGGTTTACGCGCTGGCGCCCTTTCGTAAGTTGGGAGAATCGGCCGCTGGATTGTTAGTGAGTCATGCCGATGCGGCCCAGGTTTTTCTCTACGAACCGGATGCGGAATCCGTGTTTCGTCTAACGAAAAGCCTCGACGCCGGCGCCGGCGTTCATCGCTTGGAAACGGGGCGGCTTTTCTCAACCGAAGACAAGGAATTCCCTGATCTCGCCGTCGCGATGCACGATGAGCACCGCATTCAACTATATCGCGAACTCGACACGCCCGGTCCTTCCATTCCCACCAATGGCCGGCCACGCGATGTGAAGATTGTGGACGTGGATAACGATGGTTGGAATGATCTTGTGGTGGTCCTTCGCGATGCCAATCGCCTGGCAACCTACCGCAATGTGGCCGGTGAGTTTCAGTTAGTGTCAGAGAACATGCTTGGTGTCAGTCCGCGGGAGGCGGTCCTAACCGATCTCAATGAAGACGATCGGCCTGACGTGGCAGTGATCAATCGCGTTTCGCAAGATGTGAGCGTGCTAATGTTTGATCCGCACCGAGCGGGATGGCAATCTCCTGACATCTACATTGCTACCGCAGGTGAGGTGAATGACCTTCAATTGACTGATCTAAATGGCGACGGTGCCGATGATGCTATCTTGCTGCATCGTCTCACGGGTGAAGTCGCCGTTCACTTGTCAAGCGGCCTCGGGACGACGCCAGATCTCTGGCAACCACCTCAGCTGTATGCGATGGGCCGGCGCGGAATTCACGTCGAGATCGCCGATATTAATGGCGACTCCTTTAGAGATCTCGTGGTCGCCAACGAAACGGATTTTGGGATTCGCTATGGTGACGCCTCCGGACGCTTTGGAGATCTGCAGACGATGATCCCCGAGAAACCGAGACCTTGGCAAACTGTGAGTGTGCTCGAAGCGACTGGAGATGGGCGTCCTGATCTAGCGGCCGTTTCTCAAGACGGTTACTTGGTTTTCTTTGAGCAAAGAGCGTGGGGAACCTTCGCCGCTCGCGGATCCACCTTTATCTCTGAAGGACCGCGTGATGCCGTGAGTGTGGATCTGGATGAAGACGGTGATAGGGATTTGGTTGTGTTAGGCGTCTTGGGCGTGGTTTCGGTGGTGGAGAACCATCAGCACTTGGGAGAAACGATGACGTTAGAGGTGGCGCGTTATGAGACTGGTCAAGTGGGTAGCTCTAGCATACAGGTTTTTTATCGGAAAGACGACGTTCGGTTGCTTGTAGGGAGTGAAGATTGGGTGGAGTTACAACCTACCGGCGAAGGTGCTAGGTTGTTTGAATCTCGAAGAGACCGGAAAGACGGACGCTCTGCTATTAATGCATTTGCGGTCCTCGACTTTGGTTCTTCCGGGTTAGATTTCGTCTCGGTTTCCCCTTCAAGCACCCTCGAAGTAGATCGATTCCGTTCCGTTTTCGGCGGGGGACCTGACAATATCTCTATTCCTCCTACGAAGCATATCGCCTCGGGTGATATCGACGGCGATGGTGATCCCGATCTTGTGGGTGCTTCCTCGGAACTGTGGGCCATTCGTTCCTCATTGCCGCCGGAATCCACGATCCCCGGCCCCTTCTCGAACGTTCGTCCCAAGCTGTCTAGTATCGTCATCAATGAGATCATGGCCTGGAACAAGATCCATCCTGTGGCCGAAAGCGGTGGCCGGTTCTCTGACTGGATAGAACTCTACAATGGCTCTGATGTGACGGTGGACCTCGATGGCTGGACGGTCCGTCTGATCAAATTCTGGCCTGACGGCGAAGTGAAAGCCGTATTGGACTATCAGTATTTGAATGAAGCCTTGATCGATCCTGGTGATCACCAGCTATTGATCTTTTCCGAAGGAGGCGAAACCGATCTCCACACGGGCTTCAAGCTTCCCAAAGAAGGCGGCGCACTCATCTTGATCGATTCTGAGGGCATGGAACGCCATCGCGTCGAGTATCCGTTTCAGCTGCTCGATCATTCCTACGCAAGGTTTGGCGATGCTGATGAGCAGTTTGTTTTCAATCGCCTCCCAAGTCCGGGTCGGTCTAACACTGCCTTTGGCGATCGTGAAGATGATCCAGTCATCAGCCCGTTGAGCGTCGACGCCAACGCGCTTGCCGCAAACGAGCCCATTCGATTCTCCATTTATGCGTGGGGAGACTCCCCGGCGTCCTTTATTCGCGTGCACTTCCGGCGGCTTGATCTAGCAGACTCCCTACCAGAGCAACTCATCCTGTTCGACGATGGCCGGCATGATGACGGTGAATCCCGCGATGGCCTCTTTGCTGGAACCCTCACCAATGGTTTACCTCCAGGCGGGCAGTTGGAACTCTACGCAGAGATTGTTCGCCTCAATGATAGTTCTATTATCGTTCCCAATGCACCGCTCTTCGCCAATGTGGCTGAAGGCGAAGCCATCACCAATCACACCTTCGCTTTCCCGGACACCGATCCGGGACTCCGTATCTCCGAAGTCGTCGCCCGCAATGAGTCAGGTTTGGTCGATGAGGAAGGCAACCGCAGCGATTGGTTGGAGATTCACAATACCTCGAGCGAAGCCCTTTCGCTATCCGGCTACGGATTGAAACAAGGTTTCTTTGATGAACCGCAGAATGTCTTTCACTTTCCTCAAGAAACGATCATTGAAGCGGGCGGCTTTCTTGTCGTCTTTCTCGATGGTGACACCGGCATTGGTTCGTTGCACGCACCGTTTCGTGTGCGTTCCTTTGGCGATTCCCTCTATCTCTTTCGCCGAACAGATAGCGGACTCGATGAAGTGATCGATTCCGTGGCCACCCCGGGCCTGGAGACGGATCAATCTTACGCGCGGGTGGGGGAGACCTTTGAAATTCACGATCATCCCACACCCTATCAAAGCAACCGTCAACCTTTCGTTCCGGACCTGAGGATCCGGCTCTGGCCGGACCGGGACCACGTGCGCATTCAGGCGCTACCCCGTCCCGGCCGCATCCTCGACCTGGAGATCTCCACGTCAATGGAGCCGGGTTCATGGGAGGCGGTCTTCGAACCTACCGGCGAGGGAGATCCTTTGGACTTCACTCTTCCACGGACGGCGAAACAACGTTATTACCGCGTCATTGAGCGATCGCCATGAACGTATCAGGCGAGCCAGCATCCGCAGATAACTTGCGGCAAACGAAAGAGCGCGAGCTTCTAGCCAAGGTCGCCCGCCGGGAACACGCGGCTTTGGCCGAGCTCTATCAAGCTTACGCCGCGCCTCTCTACAGTTACGCGCACAAGATGCTGGCGAGCTGTGAGGATAGCGAGGAAGTCCTTCAAGACGCTTTTGTTAGAATATGGCGTAAAGCGCCCGACTTTGATGGTGGACGTTGCAAGCCCTTCACATGGGCAGTGATGATTGTGCGAGGGCTCTGTCTGGACCGGCTGCGCAAGCGCAACAAGAAAAGCGCCATCCACAGCGTGCCTCTCGAGTCCGTGCCCGAACCGCACGGACGTGCCGACGATTGCATCTCCCATCTCTTTTTTAGCGAATCCGCAAGGCAGGTGAAGCAGGCCATGGATACGTTACCCGCCGCCGAACGCGAATGCGTGGAATGCGTCATCTTCAGCGAGGAGACGCACACCCAAATCGCCGAACGATTGCAACAGCCCTTGGGCACCGTGAAAGCGCGCATCCGCCGCGGCTTGATCAAACTTCGAACAACCCTAACGCTCTATGAACGCTAACCAGAAGCTTAAAGATGAGGCTGCTCTCTACGCCTTGGATCTCCTGGATCCAAAGGAGCGTGCCTCCTTTGAAAAGGCGATGCGATCCGATCCCGCGTTGGTGAAAGAATGCGGTGAGATGGAGGACGCTATCGCCGCTGTGGCTCTGACCTCACCGCCACAGGCCCCACCGGATCAGTTAGGCACTATCCTCACACGTCTCCACGCGGCTCCGCGTGGCCGTTGGCAGCGAACGGCCGGGAATATCGTGCGCTTTGGCGGCTGGCCGGTCGCGGCTTGTCTCACTATTGCTATGGTGTGGTTGTTAGCAACATCACGCCAGTCACGCGTGGCCTCCACTCAACAGCGTAATGACTCCGGTCACTCCTGGAGTGTGCTTCCGGATCCGAATCAGGGTGATTTCTCCATTAACAATCAAGCGCGCGATCTCACCCTAACGGAACGTGAGGCGCTAGAGCGGGTGATCACCATGTTGCAACCTGGCAGCAACGGTCCTCGAGCCATTCCCATCGAGACGCTTCGAGAATTACGTGGGGAACTCGATCGCTATGCGCGTGCCCGCCAGACGCCGTTCGAGCCTATTCCCGGTCTTGCCCGTTGGGTCGTAACCGAGATGCGCGATCCAAGCGATGAGGATTCCGTTAGCTCAAGACGCGTATTTGATGCGCAAGATATCGCCACCGTCATGGCCGCCGCCATCGACCAAGCGGAAACGGGCGGCGGTGGGCAACCGCTTCTCGTCGAAGGCGGTGACGGCTCGTGGAATGGTCAACTCAAGGTTTTAAATGGTGTGTTAGACATCGGTGAGCTAGCCTTGCCTGATGACGCAGTCGTTATCCAAGAGCAGTTTCCTGAGGACTCTTACGAAGACGCGGGCCTCCATAAACTCAAGGACGGTCTATTCTATCACGAGGCGAGCCATTACCTCTACCAACGCAGCGCCGATGGCCAGTCTTACATTGGCGTCAAGCCTTCACCTGATTTTCAACCTGAGGATCCGCAAAGCTTTCCGCAGCCTCCGGAGGGACCAACACCCGAGGCGGAAGCAGAAAGCGTCACCGGCCCACGTGCTACGACTTATTTCAACGAGATCACCGGCAATGGTTCGATCTATGTGAGAGATCTTCCGCCTGCTGAAGAAGGCGTCACCTATCATTTGTGGTTAGAAGATGCGCAATCGAGTCGGTTGATCGATGTCGGCGCGCTTCCTCTTGCTGATGGCGAAACGAGGCAGCTGATCGATTTCCCGCACGGCTTGGTCGGGACCACGCCGTCCGGCTACCTCATCACGCGAGAAACGCATCAAGAACCAACGGCGCCTAACAAAGAAGAAACCGTCTTGGCCTGGCCCTAACGTGGACGTCAATCGGGCAGCCTGCATGCTCTCTCGAGGTATTGGCCTCGGGTTGGGCGCGTTGGCGCTAGCTGTGGCCATCGTCGATGCGGGAGAACCGCCAACGATCCTTCGGCACCCCGTTTCCCAGCGGGTCTTCGCCGGAGAAAGCGTCCTCTTTGAGGTTCGGGCCACCGATCCGGCACGCGGTCCGCTCACCTATGAATGGTGGCGGAACAAGGAGATTCTCGGGATCACGAACGACTCGCAACTATCCTTTGCAAATGTTAGCATCAAAGAAAGCGGCATTTATGAAGTGCGTGTGCGCAACGCATCGGGAACAACGCAGAGTCTGCCTTTCGATCTACGGGTGGCCGTACCGGAATGGCAACCAGGTGTGCACGACCGCACATTTCATCTCCCGGCCTTCGAGGGTGACGAAGTCCATTCGGTGCTTGCGTTAGAGGGCGGCAAGGTCGTGATCGGAGGCGACTTCGCTCGCGCCGGAGAACGTTCCCCGCCTTACCTCGCACGCCTCCTTAGCTCCGGTGCCGTGGATCTCAGCTTCAATCCTGGCGGCGAAGGGCCTAACGGTACGGTGAGAGTGGTGGCAGCGTTAGGGAATCGCATCATGATCGGCGGCGCCTTCACAAGTTATAACGGCGCCGCCTGTCATCATCTGGCGCTCTTGGAAAGTGACGGCACTTTGGCCACCGATTTTCAACACGGCGTGGTCACTGATCACGAAGTTCGCGCTATCATTCCCCTTCCAAACGGCCAGGTTCTCATCGGCGGTCTCTTTAAAAAAGTACAAGGTCAAGACGCACCCTATCTAGCACGTCTACATAGCAACGGCACCCTCGACCCCGCTTTTCAAGCGGCCAATGAAATCAATCTCAGCGTCCTAGCGATCGCATGTGATCGACAAGACCGCCTTCTTGTGGGCGGCCGTTTCAATAGCAGTCTGGGTGACGGCAATGTCTACGATCGCGTGGCCCGATTGCTACCCGATGGCGCGATCGACAGCTCTTTTCCCGAGGGTGGCACCAACAACGAAGTCACCTGCATCGCGATCGCGTCTGACGGCAGCATCTTGTTGGGCGGACCGTTTCGAACACTCTATGGCGAATCCGTGCGAGGCGTGGCACGGCTGCGCGTGGACGGCAGTTTCGACCCCCTTTTTCCTAACACGCTTCCTAGTCCACTATCGATTTCGGATTTGAAATTCGATGCTGAGGACCGGCTACTGATCGCAGGGGGATTCACGGAAATCGCTGGTCGAATCGTGCCAGGGATCGTCCGGTTTGACCAAGACGGAAAGTTTGACGACAGCTTTGTTCCGCCGGTTTCGATCGACGATGAGGTCAATGCCATCGCCATCCAAGACGATGGCATGCTTGTGTTAGGCGGTCAATTTGAACGGCCCCACGCAGCGGTGATGCGTGTGTGGGGAAACCCGCCGGCAGGCTTCCCGCCTCAAGTGGTGCCGCCGCCGGCAGAGGTAATCACAAGTCCCGGACGGCGTCTTTCGTTAGAGGTCGCGGCCTCTGCCAATCCACCGGCTCGCTACACTTGGCGCTTCAATGGCGAAATCATACCTGGTCTGCGTACGCCAGAACTTCACCTTACACCTTTCCGCAAGGAGAACAGCGGTTCCTATGAAATCACGGTCGAGAACCCATTTGGATCACCGCCCCCCGTGCGGGTCCGTGTTGATGCGGATAGCCCACTCCGTGCGACACCTCGTTCAAGAGACTATGACATGCCCGACGATGCCCAAATCATTCCTAACCAATTTGGAAGTCAGTTAGAATCATCCATCGAGGTCTTCGATACCTTCGACGTTCAATCGGTATCGATCACGCTGCACATCCAACACGATGACGTGAGTGAATTGGAAGGCTTTCTGCGGGCGCCCAACGGTGAGGAGGTTCAGCTTTTCCGTAAACCCGGCGGTGGGCGATCGGGCCGAAACTTTGAACGAACCGTCTTTGATGAACGCTCACCCAAAGAGATTGAAGACGGCGTGGCTCCTTTTCTGGGAGCCTATCAGATACAGGACGAGCGCGGTTTGCGCGTCTTGCGCCACCAGCCCGCCTCCGGCGTCTGGACTTTGCGCCTTCAAGATCTCATTCACGGGAAACGTTCTGGGCGTTTGTTAGGATGGACGCTCACTCTGATGGAAAAGGTCTCACCTCCAACTTACGAAAGTTGGCAACAAGCCGCGCTCGCCGCCGGAGCGATCGATATCCAGCGCGAAGAGGATGCCAATGGTGACGGCCTTTCCAATTGGTTTAGCTATGCCCTCGCGGCGAATCCGCTAGAAACCCCGCGATCACTAACCATCCAATCCCTTTCAAAACTCGAACATCAACGCTGGGCGCACCCGGAAGCACTTCAATTCGGCTACGAAGTTTCTAATGATTTGCAAACTTGGCGGCCTGCAGAAGAGGGTTTGGACTATCAAATCACTCACAGACTCTGGCTGGCGGACGGCCGCGAGATCACCACGCTACGAACGTTGCGACCTTTTTCTAAGGCGTTCGTAAGGTTGAAGTTATCGGGGTCGTAACAATTATTGAAGGTAAAGTAGGTGAATCCAAGAGGTTAAGGTGGGGTGTGACTAAAACGGATGGTCAATGACGGCAAGAGGAACTGATGAACGTTCCTGCTCTGAAGCGGAGTTCCCCGCCCCCGCAACGGTCACGAGTTCCGCCCGACAAACACCGGCCACTTTTTTTTGTCACTCCAATCCAGGTCCGCGAGCTAAAGTCGCTAAGGGAAAGAAACTTGTGAAGTTTCGGCCAATGGAGGCATCAAAGAGATGAGGAGTAATGATATTTACACGCGGATGATAGAGGGGAACATAATTGACGTAGATCTCGATGAAGGCCGGTGAGGAAATGACGTCCAAAGCTCCGATGACCACTGCGAATAAGATTACGATTGCACGTATTCTACTCATTCCAGTCTTTGTGGGATTCGTCATCCAATACGCGTCGACCGTGAATCAAGGGAGTCCGGTGGAGGGTTACCGGTGGGCGGCGATCGCCGTCTTCCTCATCGCAGCTTTGTCAGACGGTCTGGATGGTTACATTGCTAGGCGCTTCAATCAGCACAGCCAGCTGGGCGTCATTCTCGATCCGATTGCGGATAAGGGGCTTCTTTTATCTGGGCTCATCACGCTAACGATGTCCAATTGGCCCGGTTGTTTCCCTCTTTGGTTTGCCACTTTGGTGATCGGCCGGGATGCGCTGCTCATCGTGGGAGCGCTTGTTCTCAACCACGTCGTCGGGGACGTCACGATCAAGCCGCATTGGACGGGGAAGGTATCCACCTTTCTGCAGATGGTCGCCATTTCATGGGTGATGCTGAAGATCCCCGGTGAAACGGCGTGCTTCGCCATCGTTCTCTCGGCCGGGATTTTCACTTTCGTCTCCGCTGTGGTTTACATCACTGATGGCATCGGCCAGTTTCAGGCCTCTGGTCATGGAGAAGCCGATACCAAACTCAAGTGAAAGCCAAGGAGTCCACACCGTCGCGATTGTGGGGCGGCCTAACGTAGGCAAATCCGCGATCTTCAATCGCCTCGCCGGCCGTCGTATTGCGATCGTTCATGACCAGCCCGGCGTTACTCGGGATCGCATCTCAGCTCCCGCAAAGCATGGAAGGCATCCCTATCAAGTGATGGATACCGGTGGGATAGGAGCCACTTTGGATGATGGCTTCGCGGAGCAAGTTGCGGCCGAAGTGGACATTGCGATTGAGACCGCCGATCTCATTCTCTTCGTGGTGGATGGGATGGAGGGGCTCACCCCGATTGATGAGACGCTGGCGCGTCAGCTTCGCAGGGCGGGTCATCCCGTGATCCTGTTGGTAAATAAGCTAGACCACGAAAAGCACGATGGCAGTGAAGTGGAATTCGCCTCGCTTGGGTTTGAGGTGACTTTGCGAACGAGCGCCGCCCATGGCCGAGGCTTTGAAGTGTTGGAAGGGGCCATTGACGATGCCTTAGCTGGGCTGCCTGCTCCGCCGGCGCCCGTGGCGATTGCTTCAAGCAAAGAACCTATCAAGGTCGCCATCGTCGGCCGTCCCAACGTGGGCAAGAGTTCTCTAATCAATGCGATCTTGGGGGAACAGCGTACGATTGTCAGTGATGTCGCCGGCACCACGCGCGATGCCGTGGACGTCATGCATCAAGTGGGCGGCAAAGATTACCTTCTCATCGACACCGCGGGGATTCGCAAACGCACGCGACGGGATAGTTCGGTAGAGGTGTTTAGCGCCATGCGATCGGAACGCAGCATTCGCCGGGCTGACATTTGCGCCTTGGTGATTGATGCGTCGAGCGGTGTCACCTCACAAGACCGGCGCATTGCCCAAACTATCGTGGAGGAGCACACGCCCTGTGTGATTCTCGTCAACAAGTTTGATCTCTTCCACCCCGATGGCCCCAAACGCGATCGCTTGGCGCTTTTGACAGAGCAGGTGCGTCGCGATCTCTTCTTTCTTCACTACGCACCAGTGATCGCTCTATCCGCCTTGAAGGGGCAATACATTTCCCGCCTGTTTCACGAGATCAATCAGGTTCAAAAATCGGCCTCGCGTGTGATCAATACCGGTGCTTTGAACCGTTTGTTAGAAGAGGCCTTACTTCGAAACCCGCCGCCTCTTCGCAAGAACAAGCGTCTCAATATCCTCTATGCCAGTGCGGTGAAGACAGACAAGCCGGGCCCCATTCCCGTGCCGCACTACATGTTATTCATCAATCGCAAGGACTTGCTTTCACAAGATTACCAACGGTATCTCGAAAGCCAGATCCGATCAGTCAGTCCCTTTGAAGGGTTGCCCATCCGCATGCAGATGAAGGCTCGACCACCGAGAAAGAAGAAGTGAGTTGGCGAACGCCTCCTCACACGCTACACCTCCCGGCGATATGATGATTCACAGCGTTTATTTTTGGCTCAAAGAAGAAGCAAAGTCCCAACGTGCCGAGTTTGAAACCGCCCTAGCAGACCTCGTTAAGATCGATGTCATTGGCGAAGCTCATTATGGCACCCCCGCAGGCACTGCCGAGCGGCCGGTTACCGATCACTCCTTCGACTACAGCCTCATTCTCCAATTTCCCAGTCAAGCCGAGCATGACGTCTACCAAGATCACGCCGATCACCACGTGTTTGTAAATCAATGTAAGGATATGTGGGAACGCGTGCTGGTTATGGACACGGAGTGCAGCTCGTAGGATCGCGGAGCGATCCACGACACTAATTCCGTTGCTGGCGCTGACGGCGCCGCCGTTCAATGGGCCGGGTGTCTTCGGGCACTTGATAGTGTTCACGCAAACGGGTGAGTTCCGCTTTGAGTGTGGCCACGCGATCCGCAAAGGCGGTATTGGTGTATTGGTTATGGTGCTCGATGGGGTCGTGCTTGAGATCGAAGAATTCCCATTCCCCCATGTTGTAATAGTGAATGAGTTTGTAGTCTTGGGTGGCCACGCCGTAGTGTCTGCGCACGCTGTGCGCGCCGGGGAATTCGTAGTAGTGATAGTAAACTGATGTGCGCCAATCGGCCGGTGTTTCACCTTTGAAGACTGGGACCAAAGAGCGGCCCTGCATATCGTCCGGCTGGTCGACGCCGGCAATCTCGAGGAAGGTCTGGGCGAAATCGAGGTTCTGCACCAGATCGCGGTTGACGGACCGGGGCTTGATGACGCCCGGCCAGCGCACGAGGAACGGCGTCTTGAAGGAGATGTCGTACATCCAGCGTTTGTCATACCAGCCATTCTCACCTAACCACCAACCTTGATCGGAGGCATACATGACGACCGTGTTCTCAGCCAAGCCCTGGGAATCGAGGAAGTCTAATAAGCGTCCCACATTCTCATCCACGCTGTGGACACATCGCAGGTAGTCCTTGGCGTAACGTTGATACTTCCAACGCACCAAGTCGTCTCCCGTGAGATTGGCTTTTTCAAACGCGGCATTCTTGGGGCCGTAAGCCGCGTCCCAGACCTTATGTTGCTCTTCATTAAGCGAGCGGCGTTTGGTGAACTTGAGATCGTTGGGATTGAGGTGCTCGGCGATGGTCATGGTTTGCGTGCGGGTGGCCGGTGTGAGCTTTTCGTAGTCGGTGAAAAGGGTATCCGGCTCCGGGATGTTGCGATCATCAAAGAGATGCAAATGTTTCAAGTTAGGCTCCCAAGGACGATGCGGCGCTTTGTGCTGACACATCAACATGAACGGCTTGGATCGATCGCGCCCGTTCTGCAGCCAATTGAGCGCCAGATCCGTGACAATGTCTGAAGTGTAACCGGTGATGGGTTGAGGGCCGTTCGGCGTGCGCATGGTGGGATTGTAATAGGGGCCTTGACCTTTCAATACGCTCCAGTCATCGAAACCAGTGGGCTCACTCTTGAGATGCCATTTGCCAAAGATGGCCGTTTGATAGCCATTCTTCTGCAAGAGTTTGGGAAACGTCTGCTGGCTGCCATCAAAGGTATCGCCATTGGTCATGAAGCCATTGAGGTGATTGTGTTTGCCGGTGAGGATGACGGCCCGCGATGGGCCGCAGATGGAGTTAGTCACCGAGCAATTTTTGAAAAGCATCCCCTCATGAGCCAAACGATCAATGTTAGGCGTCTGATTCACCCGCGAGCCGTACGCACTAATCGCCTGGAACGCATGATCATCCGTGAATACAAATAAGATGTTGGGAGTGTCGGCTGCGAGGAGGTTCGCGGCGTTTAGTAAGAGCGTGAAGCACGAGAGACGGAATTTCATGCCTTGGGTGTGCCGTTTGCCGGGACGGAGGTCAAACTCAATCAGGCAAGGTCGTACCAGCGCTTGAAGGTGACGTTAGGCTCTGCGTCGCTATTGACAAATCGGGTGGCGATCGTAGGACACTGGGACATGGACAAGGACAAATTAGCGCCCGCTCTCGGCCGAATCACGAGTGGTCTTTATATCGCCACGGGGAAGTTGGATGGTGAGCCGGTTGGAATGCTTTGTAGTTTCGTGGAGCAGGCGGGATTTCATCCGCCGATGCTGACCGTCGCGCTTGATCCGGATCGCCGGCTGGTTCATGCAGTCGTGGAGACCAAGCGAATGGGACTCAATGTCTTGAGCACCGAGAATCAACGGTTGATTGGTCCATTCGCGAACCCGAATAACGAAGAACCGTTCGATGGGGTCACGCTAGTAGAGAACGCAAGTGGACTTCCCCAGTTGGACGGTGTGTTAGCTTTTCTTCAATGTGAGTATCGTGGGGAACTGCCCGCGGGTGATCATCACGTTTATCTTTTCGAAGTCGTCGATGGCGAACTCATGAATGACGATTTCGAACCTATGGTACGCATACGTAAGAATGGTTTTAATTACTGAAATGCGATGATGCTAGGCATTCCGGGAGAGCTCATCGACGTTCTGCGTTGCCCGGCGACGAATCAGAAACTCCACGTGGCGACAGTGGAGGAGTTCGCTGTGATCAAAGAACTCCACGGTGAATGGCAAGGCGCCTTGGTTACAGAAGACGGCGTGATTGCCTATCCCATCGAGGACGGTTTTCCTGTGTTGTTGTTAGACAGGCTGTGGAGGAAGCCGTGAAACACTGCGTGGCTGCGGCTCCCAGCCACGACATACTCCTTGGCGGCCGGTTTAACGGATTTGTTGATCGGCGCCACGGTTCTTGTGAATTCGCCACGATGACCACGGAATGGCCGATTGTTATGATTCGGTTCTTGCATGCCTCGGTAAATCGACCTAACAATACCCTCTTTGACTCCTTACCCCTCCTTTGATGCCTGTGAATTCCGACCAAGTCTTCGATCCATCTGTGAGCCACCAAGTTCTGACCGATCTCATCAGCTCATTTCAAGAGAACTGCTTAAAGAATGCCGAACCGATACCCAACGTTGTGGAACGTGAAGAGGTGTCCGAATTTGAAAGTGATGAAACAAGCACCGGGCAAGGCCTCGTTTCGGCGCCCTTTTCATCGCCACCGACTCATATCCCGGTTGCCGGCGAGAAAAACAATGCCCGCCACGCGTTCAAGAGCGAACTCTCTCTTGTTAGGGATCCGCGGGTGGGCACGAAGAAAATCCTTTGGTGGTATGCCGCCGATCCGCGAAAGCTGCCGCATAATCACCCGTGGGATTTTCGTTCCGCCATCCTTTCCGGCGGCTACACAGAAGAACGATTCACGCTGAATGATGGCATCTGGGTTCGTGAGATCGTCGAATATGGCCCCGGAAGTGTCAATGTGGTCGCCGCCGATGTCTTTCATAATGTTATCGATGTGCAACCGGACACCGTGACGTTCCTGGATTGTGGTCCTGCCAGGAAAGACAATCAATGGGGCTATCTTGATGTCGAGAAGGAAATCTACTTTGATTGGAAAGAACAGTCGCCTGACAATTTCGTTGAAATTTTTAAAGCCTTAAATGCTCACTAACGGTTTTCACCCTTATGAAACGGACCATTCTTCTTATACTCTCTTTGGTTTCCCTGGGGCCGCTTGCGTATGCTCAGGGGGAACGCCCTAACTTTCTCATCATTTTTATCGATGACATGGGCTATGGCGACCTCGGTTGCTATGGCGGAAAGGATGCGCGTACACCGCACATCGACCAGCTCGCGGCTGAGGGCACTCGTTTCACGTCCTTCTACGCTCAAACCGTTTGTGGGCCTTCGCGGGGCGCTCTCATGACGGGACGTTATCCTCACCGTATCGGTGGCGGGTGGACGACAAACGCTGAGGAAGTCACGATCGCGGAAATCCTTCAGCAGTCCGGTTACGAGACCGGTTGCGTGGGCAAGTGGGACATGTCGAAACGACGCTACGAGGAAGACCTTGTTCCAAACGCACAGGGGTTTGATTTCTACTTTGGACCCTTGGGCGCTAACGACGCGAACAAAGTCACGCTTTATGATAATCGTCAGAAGCTTGAGACCACTGAAGACATGGCCGGACTGACCCGGCTTTTCACTGACAAAAGCATTGAGTTCATTACCAAACATCAAGACGAGCCTTTCTTCCTCTATCTCGCGCACACCATGATGCACGTCGTCATCGATGCCTCGTCCGAGTTTCGCGATCGGACGGGGAAAGGGCTTTACGCGGACACGTTGGAGGAACTCGACACGGAAACGGGGCGTTTGTTAGAAACTTTGGACAAACTCAACCTGCGCGACAACACGGTCGTTCTCTTCACCTCAGACAACGGGCCTTGGTCTAACGATCACAAGAGACAACACGCGAAGAACGCGAAGTACGTCGAGTGGACAAAGGGACCGGAGATTCCCTGGGGCCACGCCGGTCCCCTGCGGGGCGCCAAAGGTTCCACCTGGGAGGGCGGTGTGCGCGTGCCAGGGATCGTGCGATGGCCCGGTAACGTTCCGGCCGGACGTACTAATGGCGCCATCGTCTCCACGCTCGATGTCCTCCCGACCTTTGCTGCCCTAGCAGAAGCCTCAGCCAAGGTGCCAGACGACCGCGTGATTGATGGCGTGAATCAAGTGCCGCTCTTAACTGGGAAAAACGAGAAAGGCGCCCGGGACGGTTTTCTTTATTTCGAAGGCCGGGAATTGCAAGCCGTTCGCCTGGGCCCCTGGAAATTGAGACTGCCTGGTTTGAAAACGCTACGCAAATGGCCGGAACTGGACCGTGGCACGCAGGAAACCGAGCTCTATCATTTAGAACGTGACTTAAGCGAAAAATCGAACGTCGCTGAGGAGCATCCCGACATTGTGGCGCTGCTCACGAAGATGGCTGCCGACGCCAAGAAATCCGTCGCGCCGCCTCAGTCCAAGAAGAATTCCTGAAGCCCGGCAATGCTCAATCTCCTTCGAATTCCCGCGTTATCACAAGAATTTCTAACATCACTGCGATGGCCGCATCCAAGGTAGTCGTCTCCCACAAACGGTGATGCAATCCTAGCAGCGTGTCATTTTCCTGACACGGCTTCGTAATAAGATCCTTTAAGCGATCTGCAAACTCCTCAGCCGTAGTAGGTAGTTGTAACTTAGCAGCCTCTTTCCTCGCACTATCATCAACGAGATAATGGGGCGCCGCCGCCGGTGTTTCTCCGCGTAATCTTGCCGCCATCCATGCCGAGACGCCTCCCAAGCATCCGCTGATGAGAACGGTCTGGCCTGCCTGAGCTGCGAGAAATGCTTCCTCCATCACACCGGGAATAAGCCCCGTGAAACCAGTGTCGCCTCCGGGCAAGCGCTTCTTCAACGCACCTCCGAGGCAAATACGGGCGTCACACATTTGAGCCAGTTTCTCCCGAACCTCGTGCAATGTTCCCGCCACTTCTTCCATATCTATCAATTCACGAATCTTTTCGTCTAAGTCCTCAGGCGGCCGTGTTGGATTGCCAATTTGCACACGGTTCACAATAACTTTGCGATCTGAATCACGCCTGTTAAGGAGTTGATCGTCCAAAGCGAATTTCGCGATCGACATCATCAGACCTTCCTCTTGCCAATCGTGACCGAACACCACAGCTGCACCGAGGCCAATGAGTTTCTTTGAGATCGTCTCGGTAAATGCCATTGATTCCGCGGGGTCGCTCAATTCGGAGTCACTAACAGAAATTCCAATGCGCGCGCCATCCAAATTCGTTGGATCTGGAGCAAAGACAGCATCGTTATCCGGCAGCAAGTGCATTGCTAGTGCCTCGAACCACTTTTTCAAATCGGTGTCCCCATTTGCAGAACGTGCCGGTAGAAATTCGTCTCGATTCTCCAGAATATCTTTATGAAAAAGTTCTTCCGCAACATGCTGACCGAGAGCGCGATAGGCTTCGAATTGTTTCTCGCTGTAGATCTGGTCGAGCGTGGTTTGATGTGGAAACGCAGGCTGTTCCCGCTGATAATCGAGGATATCCGGGGGCTCGTTTCCTGTTAGCGAAAGCTTGAGATAAAGCAGCCAGCCAATCGAGCCGTCTGCGTAAATGATTTTCCCAAAGAGGCCGTGTTTCGGGCTATAGCCATCCTCATCTTTGGCCAGATCAGCAGGATCCACTTCAATATTGGCACCGAAGTCGATTCTTGCGTAGCGAATAAGTTTGATCAATCCATCAAAGAAACGGTTGGGATCACATTCTCCGTCAACTGAAATGATAAACTTACTTTTACGCCGAATCAGTTCGTAGACGCCAAGGTTTTCAATGTGGCCGCCGTCAGAGATATTCACATAGCGTGCTTTCTCCGTCATCAGTCCGAACATTTCTTTAATGAGATAAAGCGGGCCCGGCTTATCCAAAGGAGCCGTCAGAGAAAATCTACTACTCGATCCTTTAGCGGGGCTTTTCATCTTCGCTGGATTCTTTATCCAATAACCCAGCCGCACATTGAATAAAGTTAATAGAAAGCGGTAGCGATCGAAGTTGAGCACACCCATATTTGAAGAAAACGCTGCGCCGGAAACGGCCATGGCGCTACCCACATCGAATGACGAGTCGCTACTTTCCAATTGCCCCGTTTCAATGTACCCCGTCGAGGGACTTCCCACATAGCGTTTGCTAAAGAGAAAGAAATCTGACTTGCGGCCGCGAAGTTCTTTCTCCGGACTAGACGGTAGATTGATCGCGCCATTGATCAGGTGATACGGCGCCTGGCCTTTGCCAATATTTGTAAGAGGCAGCGGATCGCTCCTACGCTCCACCTGGAGGCCTTGATCACTCGTTAATCCTTTCGCTAAATAACACTTAACCAACTGTCGCCGGTAAAACTGGTGCGGAGAAAACGCATTGAGGTTGAGTGCAGCCCAGAATAAGAGAACGCCCAACACAGAAAGGGCCGTCACCCACGGCGACCAACTGTCCACGTTAAAGAGTAATTGCGTCGTAACGATATATAGACAAAGAAAGAATACGGGCCCACTTAGTAGAAACAAGAATCCCAATAGGGGACCCAGTAGCTTTCGGTGACTGAATTTGACGGCCAGTGGCCCAGCGATGAACGGAATGATTCCTGTGGATAGGGACGTAAGACTGCTTGTGCCTTCCTGAATCTTCGTGATCAATCCGTGTCCACCAAAGACAGTATCAAAGGCTAGAAAAGCGAACGGCACACATGCCAGTCCACCAATGATAAGTGTTAAAGCTGTGATGCAATTGGCAGCCCACTCACCAAATCGGCGGATATTCCGCCATCGCGGTTGATTAGTGAAACCTCGGGAAAAGGCTAAAAGCGGGCAGATAATAAAGTGTGCAGCCAATGCACTCGCTATTCCAATCACGAAGGCTAGTACGCAGTAAGATGATAAATCGAAGCGATAGCCTGACGGATCGTTCGTCCAACTGCCCGGGTTCCATAGCCCCAATTTGGCCAGACCCAAAGTGACCAGCGCGAAGACGGCGACAATGGGTAATAGGGTCAAAAGATTCGTGAGAATCCCTACGGCCATGAGCATCACGGTCCGAAACTGATTTTTGATGCCTCCATCAAGCAGGTATTTACTATGATTGCGAAGATGCCTAACGGGTGCCGTATCTGTGGACGCGTCACGGTCGAAAATCTCCGTGATGTCGCGCTTCGAGTCATTAAGATAACTGCTAATAAACGTGCCCAGATAGCCACCGCCTGACACTGTCGAGAGGTAGTGCAATTGAGAAAAGAGACCTCGTTCAGCTAAAACTTTTAGTACTCCTAACGAGAACGTAGCCGAACGGATACCACCGCCCGAAAGCGCCAATCCGGCGACGTTGGTTGGAACTTTCTTCTGATTAGAAAGCTCCTCCTTTTCAGCATCGAGGACACGTTGACACTTGGGAAAGGCGCCTTGAATCTCTGCATCAAAACCATCGAGCGCCAACCTAGAGGTGATCAACGCCCGTTCACTCGTGTTCATGCGGATGCCCATAAAGAGGTCATCCTGGACCAGATCTCTCTTGCTCCGCACGGCTTCTAGCAAAGAACACGCTCGCCGTAAGGCCGCTTGCAAATCGGCGAGTTCACCCCGGAACGCCAAACGCTGATCGTCCTGTTTGATGGAGCCGTCGGCCACCCATCGATGCCACCGATTCATCCGACTGCGAATTAGTAGATCAATAATAGGAATGGCCACGCATTCAAAACGCTTGGCCCGCGGGTAGCGGCTCAAGAGCCGGCGCACGATTGGGATAATCCTCCGAACACTCTGGATGGCTCCTTCTTCGTCTCCTGATCGTGCGTGCAAGGGACGAGTCGTAACCCGGGTTCTGAGTTCCGCCAACAAGGCCGAGGAAGCCGTCACGTCCTCGTCATGAGATGGCAGCGCATGATAATCTTCCAAAGCGATGGGTAAGTCCTGGTTCATTTTTGTGATCGCGAAAGAGGGTGGAAGGGCTTGGATCAGACACTATCACTTGCCCTGATAAAGGATACACAAGAATGCCCTCGCCCGGCAAACTTAAAACGACTACGAAAACCCTAACGTAATCGCTCTAGAGCCAATCCAGACGCTCTTCTTCTTTTCGGTAAAAGAGTCCAAGCAAGCGCGCATGGGCCGTGATGAATGTTAGGGCCAAGAAAGTGGAAATCCCCCAGACCAAGAAACCGGGACCTAGGAGACGTTCGACGACGAAATCGATCACAAAGGACAGCCCTACCAGTACTCCACCCACTAGTAGGTAAGTGGGAAACGTTTTGATGATACTAACAAGCACCCGAACAGGATTCGCCGCCCCCACATGACCAAGGATCGCCACGGCAAGTAATCCCATGGGGAAGTAGAAGAGACCGAACGCCATCGCCGCCAAGACGACCGGGTCATCCGAGGGATAGGACATCAACGCCAGGAAGAGGAGGAAGTTAGAAATCAAGAAAACGCCGAAGACCTGAAACAGTGGTGAGAGGATGTCTTCCATGAAATCCGTCACATCCGGCCACTCCGGCTCTCCATCGTGCCCCGTGGCCGTGTTTTGGAGAATCTGATAGTAATAAGCGGCAAAGTAGCCGAAGTAGAAAACCATGGCAATCAAGCCAAGTACCGGCACTGTGGACGCCACCTCAAGGACCATACCAAACACCGTTCCCATGAGAAGAAGAAGCCATCCCGCCCCTTTGAACGGATAAGTTAGGGCATCAGCAATCATGGATGACCGTCTAGCACTTCAGCCTACTTGATGGCCATTACAAAGAAACGCAAGAATTCCAGGAAGTCGCACTTGTTGTTATTGGACGGTTCTATTCGAAAGTGGTGGGCCTTGGCGAAGCGTTCTCCATCGCGGTGGGTGTGACGAAAAGTGGTGGTCAATCAAGGTAGAGGAACTGGTGACAGTTCCTTCGCGGTAGCGGCGTGCCACGCTCGGAACTCTCACGAGCTCCGCGACGAAAAGGCCCACCACTTTTCGTCATTCCCCACCGCGGTCGCCTTGCTTTCGCCACGCCTTTTAACTATCCAAGGCGAGATCGATGGCGCGTGCCGAATGGGTGAGGGCGCCAATGGAGATGAAGTCGACGCCGGTCTCTGCCGCCTTCCGCACGTTGGCTAGCTGAATGCCTCCACTGGCCTCAAGACGCACTTGGGTGCCGGCGGCCATGGCCACGGCTTCGCGCATGGTGGCGGGTGGCATGTTATCGAGGAGAATGTGATCCACGTGGCGTAGCGTTAGGAAGCCTTGAACTTGTGCCAGGGTGTCAGCCTCGATTTCCACTTCGACGTCTGGATGATCCGTTTTGAGTCGATCGATCCCGGCTTGCAAAGAGGCGAGGCGGTCCTCGGAGACGAGGTGGTTGTCCTTGATCATCACGCGATCGTAGAGCCCCATTCGGTGATTCTGGCCGCCGCCCATGCGGACAGCTTCCTTTTCTAGCAAGCGCCACCCCGGTGTGGTCTTTCGGGTATCCAGAATAATGGCGCCGGTGCCTTCCACGGCTTTGACAAACGCCGATGTTAGGGTGGCGACGCCTGTCAGTCGCTGGGCGAAATTCAGGGCGGTTCGCTCGGCTGTTAGGATTGATCGCGTGGAACCTTGAACATCCAAGATCACGGCTCGGTTGACTCCGTCCTCGTCAATCGCGCTGCCCGAAGGCAAACGTAAGGCAACTTCCAATCTAGAATCTACTTCCGTAAAGATCGCCGCCGCGATCTCCACCCCAGCGACCACGCAGGGCTCCCGCGCCACCATCCGCGCGGTCATGGTCGCGTCTTCGGCGATGAAATAATGCGAGGTGAGATCACCCACACTCCCCAAATCTTCAGCTAAAGCCGCTTTGATGAGACGCTGAATAGAGGGATCTACCATGAATAAACGAAAGGTCGCTGACAGTCAGAAAGGGTGTTACAAAGAGAGGCGGTCGTTGCAAACCGATTTCTCAAGCTTCAAATTAATCTTATCATGTTACGAGCCCCCTGGAGAACACCGGAATACCAAGCGCGCGGAGGCGGTTGGTGGGGAAAATGCCGTTGGGTGGTGTTTGGCGCGGGTATTTTGTCAGGGATCGCCGCGTTAACCGGCGCAGGTTTCATGATGCGCTACAAGTACTTGGCCAATCAGTTCGATCTTTCCGAGTTGGGGAAGATGCCAGAGCGAACGATTGTCTATGATGCCAACGGAGAGATGATGGGGCGCCTGCACGGCATGAATCGGATTGTGATCCCATTGGAAGAAACCTCGCGTGATTTCATTGAGGCGCTGCTGGCAAGGGAAGACAACCGTTTCTTTGATCATCGTGGTGTGGATTACAAAGGCGTGGCCCGGGCCATCGTACGGAATGTCAAAGACGGGGAGTTTGTGCAAGGAGCTAGCACCATCTCGATGCAACTGGCGCGCAATAGCTACGGCCTTACTCAACGGACCATGCATCGCAAACTAGTGGAAACGATGCTTACAAAGCGCATTGAGAAGACCGTCTCCAAGAACCGCATTCTAGAGCTTTACGTTAACCGCATCTTCTTTGGCAGTGGTCTCTATGGCATCGAACGGGCGAGTCAGGCTTACTTTGGGATCCCTTCTCAAGACATGAATCTCGGCCAGGCAGCCATGTTGGCTGGCATCATTCGCAGCCCGAACCGTTTCTCCCCTTTTCGCAATATCGAAGGTGCCATGAACGAGCGCGACACCGTTCTCGGTCGCATGGTTTTGTTAGGCCGGCTCACTCAGCAAGAGGCCGATGCGGCCAAGGTCATGCCGCTGAATGTACAGGAAGAACCGCAGTGGCAAGAAGACTACGCCATGGACTTTGTTAGGCGCACACTGGATGAATGGTTGAGCCAAACGGACTACATCGAGGATGGCGGATTGCGTGTCCACACCACCATCGATCACCGCGTGCAACGCGCCGCGGAAGCGGCCCTGAGAAAGCACCTGGATACCTTGGAAGCATCGCCTAACTACCGGCACCCCACCTATGCGGAATTCGTATCTCAATGGCAGCCGGGATCGGAATCGCGCACACCTTATTTACAAGGGTGCCTCGTGGTCATGGATAATCAAACGGGCGGGGTGGTGGCTTTGGTAGGGGGGCGAGACTACGATCACAGCAAGTTCAACCGCGCGCTGCATGCCCGGCGCCAAGTGGGCTCTGTTTTCAAACCCTTCGTCTACGCCTCCGCCTATGAGCAATCACGTGTGGCGCCCAACGTGCTCATTGATGACAATCGCATCAGTCCGGCGGAGCTAACGCATTACGAAATCCAGCGTTGGAATCCCCGCAATTCGGACGGCACCTACCGCGGTCTTCAGAATGCGCAGTTTGGCCTGGAGAAATCGCGGAACACCATGACCATTCGTGTGGGTGAGATCGCGGGCTTGGAAAACATTCTCAAGCTCGCTCATCGCGCTAACATTAGCAGTGACGCGCCCACCTCACCGGTGAGTTTTATTGGCGCCTTTGAATCGCCTCTCCTCCAAGTGACGAACGCTTACGTGACCTTCGCCAACCACGGTGTTTTTCCGCAACGTCAATTGATTCGCGAAATGCAGGACCGCGGCGGCGTCATTGTACGGCCCGTGGTTTCCGGGTTGCGTCAGCAACTGATCAAACCCGGCGCGGCGAGTTGGGTCGCCGATGGGTTAGAGCAGGTCATGAAGCGTGGGACGGGAGCGAGCGCGAAGAGGTTGGGCTGGGAACATCCCGCCATTGGCAAGACGGGCACGACGGACGACTATCGCGATGGTTGGTTCATTGGTTCATCCAGTCGACTCACTTGTGGCGTTTGGGTGGGCATGGATAACAATCAGCCCGTGATGGATGGCGGCTACGGTAGCAAGATGGCGTTGCCCATCTGGGTAGAGGTCATGAAGGCCGCGCTTGAGGCCGGCTACGAAGCGGAGGCCTTTGAGCATCAGACCGAGCGGGTTCCGGTGAGTCTGTGTCGCGTTACGGGTGACCTGGCCACGGAAGCTTGCCAAGCTGCGGGGCATGCTTACGAGGAGGCCGTCCCTGAAGATTTGATCGAAGGGCGTCATTTCTGCGAGCATCGGCACGCCCACTACTGGCAACGCCAAACTCGGCCGAACTACTCCCAGCAACGGCCTCCGGCAAGGCAACCTCCCCCAGCCCCAAGGCGCAGTGCCTGGGACCGATTCTTCGGCTTCTTTCGTTGATTATAATTACAAGCTAAACGTCTGGAATACTAAGTTGCTTTGGAGATTATATCAATTATGCTCGCTTGATGAGCGCCTCCCCCGCCAAATCAATGACCTTTGGCTGCCCCAAATGTGGTGGCAAGCTCTCCGCTCCTGCGACGACGGAGGTCCTGAGCGGTCCCTGTCCTCTTTGTAAAGCGCCGATTCGGGTTGCGATCCCACAATCCCCGCCCACCCAGGCGCAGCCGGCGCCTCTCTCAACCGATCGGTCCCAGCAGATTTCACCTCCTTCTCACTCCCGAGCCAATGGACACACGGCTCCAAATAATGGACACACGGCTCCAAATAATGGGCACCCATCTTCTACGAACGGTCACGCAGACTCGCGCACGCCTATCGAGATTCGCCGCATCGCTCCCTCTTCGAATGGGGCGCGCCATTTCTACTGCGAGTGCCCATCCTGCTGCAATCACCAAGCTTTCACGCTCAATGAGCTGGGCGGGTTTCAAACGTGCGGCAAATGCCAGTTTCCCATCCCTCTGCCAGGGCATCAAGATCACCGATCGGATCTCGAACTGGGCACCGTTCACCTCCCTGGAATGAAGGAACCCATGAGTCGTCAAGCGCAAGAGCGCTTCACCAACACGATGAACGCGATCCGCAATCACGATCGTGCAGGGCATGACCGGCACTCGCCGGACCGCCTTCAATTGTTAGAAGACTTCTTTGGTATCTTTGCGGAGGAAGGGCATGAGACACCTGTGCCTCGCTCCCCTGTTAGTGAGGAGGAATCGGCCGAGCCTTCCCGCATAGCCAGTCACTTGCCCCCACCAAGGGAACGCACTCTGCCAAAAGCGGTGCTCCCGCCCCCCTCGCCGCCTGGGCGATCGGCGTTCGAACTCAACCGACCCTCCGCACCGGCGCCGGTGATTCCTCAGGTGCCTCCCAATGGACAGGCACCCTCGCAAGAGCCGGAAAACCGTGTGCTTCGATTGCCTCCGATGAATGACCCTGGCTCGGTGAACGGCAAAGCACCGCCGATGAAAAATGCCCGGCTCCTGAAGCGGCGACGCCGGTCCAAAGTGCCGGAGGGCTACAAGCGCGACGGCCGATCTGGAGGACATGAGCCCAATCATTCCCGCAGCCTGAGCAAAGTTATCCTTGCTGTGGTGGTTCTCATTGCGGTGGGCGTTAGCGCCATCGCCGGCGTTCATTTCTATCGGGTCAGCATCCAACCGGCGGCGGCATCCGAGCCTAACAGTCTGCGAAGCGAGAGCCGGCAGCCACCTGCTCCCGTCACCACCGCCGACCGGCAAGCCATCTATCAACTGGTCACCGACTTCCATCTTGCATCGAATGTGGATGAAAAGTTGCCGCATATTCTGGACGCCGATTCCTGGCGGGAGCGCATGGAGGATCACTACCGTCGGCATCCCATCACGCCGCTTGAAGTCACGCTCGATGAAGGGCTCACGAGTGTTGAGTTAGGCCAATCTGTATACGCCAGAGGCACGGGCCGGGATGAAATGGGCACACCTTTCGAATTCTATGCGGCGCGGGAGGGAGGCTCTTTCCGGTTGGATTGGCCTTCGCTGGCGGGATATTGCGAAACGAGCTGGTTAGGATTCCTTCTCGATCAGCCTCAGCGCGCCTTCGAGTTTCGGGTCATTGCCGAGCCGGCGACGTATTTCGAAGGCGGGTATGCCGATCAGACACGTTATGCTTGCTTCCGCATGCGTGCCGCTCAAGGAAATCAAGATTGCTTTGCCTACGTCGACGAGACGACGACTGCAGGCGCCAAGATTCGTCACGCTTTTTCTGATGCCGGGCTTGAGCCCAGGCACCTAACGGTGACACTAGCATTCGAAGAGAAAGGCCGTAGTCATAATCAAGTTATCATTCGAGACGTGATTCGCTCGGATTGGTTAGGCGCTAGGCAATGAGGTAGGATTTGGGACATCCAGCGATGGCACCCGCCTGGCGTCGCAAGCGCTCATGATAGCCGGGCGTTTCAATGTCACTTGAATCCTTCGCGAGCCCAGATGATGCAATATGTTAGGGCGTTGCCGAAGTGTTCGTGTACGAGTGACATCTTGCCGGCGGTGTTGGAAGTGCCCTCGGCTACCTGGCCCATGAGTTTGGAAACGGTCCTAAGCTGTTGCAGGGTGCTGTTGGGAAGCCCGGAGACGCCTTCGCGCTTTTCGGCGAATTTCTCGCCGGCGGCGGCAATGAGTCGTTGTGCGTTCTTGATCTGTTTCTTAGCTTCTTCGTCAGGCGCTACTTTGTTTGCTCCGGTCACTTGCTTGCGTAACTCGTCTTCGGTTTCCATGAAGATGGCGCGGCCCTTCATGAGATCTTCCGCTGCGTCGGCGAACAGCGGAACGACCCCCTCCTGCTCTAACAGCCATGCGATCTCTGGCGTTTTAATCACTTGGCCCACTTTGAGCCGGTTGGGATCAGCATCGTTGTAGAGTTTGAGCAGCCGCCAGTAGCCACGGCGACCGTAGGCTTCGGCCGATACTTTCGTTAGGCTATCGCCACTCTTGATGATGTACTCAGGGAGGTGCGCCTTGGGGGTGACGCCAAGTGGTGGTTTGGGAGTATCCGCTTTGGTTGTGGACTCGACCGGTGGCGGCGGCACGGCCTCTGAAGCTTTGGCCACTTTTGGAAGATGCTTTGCCGTCGGGTCTGCCAGAGGCTTGACCGGGTCGGCCTCACCTGGATCACCAGGTTGAATGGGAAACGAATCTTGGGAAAAGGCCGACGCCGCAGCGAGAGAGCTAAGACCGACGAGAATGGGAAACAGTTTACGCATGAGAGTGTGGATAGAAGGTAGTGATGCCCGAGAAACCGCGTTTCTGAGTTGCAATTCTGAAACGTTTTCTCAGAAGGGGATCTTTCACACGGCTTGGATAGGTGCAAGCTTCGCCCGCAACAAATCCTAACGCAACGTTACCCAAATTGATTTGAGATACGAGGAATTGCTGAAATCACCCGGCATTTCAAGGACTTCGAGAGCGTGAACCTGCACCCTAGCGTTCTTCAGGCCTTTCATGACATTTTCGCGAAACCGCTCGAGTTCAAGTCGATGCTCATTGCAACAGCAAAGCATCCATCCGCCCTCTTCGCAGATGGAAGCAGCCGCCGTCACCAAGCGGTGGTAGTCTTTGCCGGCGCGGAAAACCTGTTTGCCGGCGCGAGAGAAGGTCGGTGGGTCGAGGATGATCCCTTGAAACCGGCGACCTTGTTTGGCGAAACGTTGCATCCACGTCTCGGCATCGCCTCGACAAAAGTAGTGGTCCTTTGGATTCAGACCGTTGGCTGCGAAATTCCGCTTTCCCCAGTCCAAGTAGGGCGCATGCAGATCGAGACTGGTTGTGACCGCCCCGCCCACGGCCGCCGCGACGGAGAAGGCGCAGGTGTAACTAAACGTGTTCAATACACGGCTGGCAGGAGACACGTGGGCCCGGACGCGTTGTCTGTTTTCACGTTGATCGAGAAAGATCCCTTGGGAGTAACCTGAACTAACCGAGACCTCAAATTGAAGCCCGTGTTCGGTGACATAGAAGGGTGCCATAACACGATTCCCCGCGAGCCATTCGGGTGAACGTTTGTCTTGTTGATCGAGATGTTTCCAATAGAGCGCGCTAACAGGAAGCGATTTCCATGGCACGCGGGCAACCTTTTCCTGCGAAATATCCTCACGCGTCGACAAGAGCCAGACGTCATGAAGGCGGTCTAGTGTGAGATTTAAACTCTTATCGTCCAGACCGTCGATGATACGAAAGGCGTTGGTGTTCGGCGTTTGGTCTTCGAGAGTGCGGTTTCTCTCGAGGGCCCTGCGAATGAAGTGGCTAGGGAAATCAAATGTCGCGGCGATGAAGATTTTCTAACCGCAAAGCGCGTCCGTGGCAAATGGTCCCAAGGTGCGGCGGTTTGTAACCGCCGCTGAATCATGGGGCGTGAAAAGCGCCTTTCCTTGGCTTACGAACGGCGGCGGCGGCGTCCTAACAGAAAGAACGCACCCATGCCGGCAAGAAGCGTAGAACTCGGCTCCGGGATAACGGTCGTGAACCCAATGGCCCACTGCTGATCATCCGTGGGACTCAAGAAGCTCCTTTGGAATTCGACCTTTGTCACCGTGTCCGCGCTATTGGATACGAGAAAACCATAGCTATGTTCTGCATTCGGCGGCACTGTGCGATTCAGTTGGATGGCATTGTTAGGGATATCGTCCAATCTGGCAAAGGGGGCGTGGCCCGTTCCAAGATCGTCGTTGATTAACGTGAAGTCTGATGGAGACGCCGTTCCACCTGAGAGGAAGACCTTGCCGAAGCCGGAATGGACCTCCCCCAGGGCAAGTGCTAGTTTCTCCACGGGAAGGGGTGCGCTAAAAGTGAGGGTCGCTCCCGTCACGGCTGTCGTCACTTCTTGAAGGGGATCGGTCGAGGACCATGAATACGTATTACCCGCGCCCGAGACCGTATCTCCTGGCCAATTCATGGGGTTCTCATTGAACGTGGTCAGTGTATAAGTCACGGCTGTCCCGGGTACGGTTCCCGTGCCTTCGTCAATCCAGTCAATCATGATGAAGGCGCCAAAGGAGGAGCTAGAAAGGAGGGCGAAAACGGCGACGGTGAGAGGAAAGAATCGTTTCATTTTTGTTGCGATGTTGGGAGTTGATAGAGTTTCAACACGCACCCTTATCCTAGCGGGGGCCCTTAGTGCATGGAGTTGAGTTACTAGAGTCGTAGGACAAGTAATGATTACGCACAATATAAATAAATCTTTCAGTGGTAATTTCCCTTATATCCATGATTACCATAATATAGGGCGGGGTTGCTGTCGATTTCTCATAAGTTCGGATTGCGCGAGGAATAATAATTTCGCCATTGAGAATCGGTTCGTTGACGACTGTCCGTGATTGACCTATTAGCACCGCACACTTCATGGCTAACGAGGCTGGTACTACATTGTTCGGCGAACTTGGACTGTCGAAACCGGTCCTGAAAGCTGTGGAAGATTTGGGATTTGAAAAACCCACGTCCATCCAGGCTCAGGCGATTCCTTTGGTCCTTGAGGGTCGCGACGTTGTCGGTGCTTCACAGACGGGATCAGGAAAAACCGCCGCCTTTGGCCTACCCATCCTATCCAAGTTAGGGGGCCATGGGAAGTTCCGCTGTCTAGTCTTGGAACCCACCCGCGAACTAGCCGCCCAAGTGGAGGAGCAGTTCATTCTCTACGGGAAACACCTCGATTTATCAGTCTCACTTCTCCACGGGGGTGTCGGCTACAAGAAGCAGTTGGATCAGTTAAAGAGTGGTGCCGATATCGTGATCGCGACGCCCGGCCGCTTGTTGGATCATTTCGAGAGAGGGGCCCTCCACTTCCGCGATGTCAACTTCCTCGTTTTGGATGAAGTGGACCGTATGCTCGACATGGGCTTCTTGCCCGACGTTCGTAAGATCGTGCGGCAGTGCTCGAAGAAACGCCAGACGCTCTTCTTCTCTGCGACCATGCCGGCAGCGATCGAGGGCTTCGCCAAATGGGCTCTCGTCGATCCGGCAGAGATCACCGTTGGCCGCCGGGCCATGGCGGCCGACACCATCACGCACGCTTTCTTTCCCGTGGCCTTTGACCAGCGTGATGAACTCATGCTCGCCCTGTTAAAGAAGACCGATTTCCACAGTGTGATGGTCTTTACCCGGACCAAGGCGGAAGCGGACAATCTCACCGCGATGCTTAAGAAGAAAGGCGACTTCAATGTCACGCCGATGCATTCCGATATCCGGCAGAAAGATCGCACCAAGGCTCTGAAAGGCTTTCGTGACGGTACCTTCGACGTCATTGTCGCGACAGACTTGGCTGCTCGTGGTCTCGATATTTCCAACGTCACTCACGTGATCAATTACCGCGTTCCGGAGAATCCCGAGGATTACGTGCATCGCATTGGGAGGACCGGACGGGCCGAACAAGAAGGCGACGCTTTCACGCTTCTCTCTGGTGATGAACTGGAACACGCCGAAGCCATCGAGCGCTATCTGGGGCAAAAGATCGAACGCCGCCGCCTCGACGATTTCAAATATGTCTACACGGCTTTGTTAGACCAAGACGCACCGACGGGAGAAGCATTGAGCAGAAGGTTAGGGCGGGTGAAGCGAAAGCGCGCCTTTGGCGGTGGCCGTCGGCGGCGATAGTCTCCATCCGATATTCTTAGCGACATGCGAGTGCTCGCGATCGATCCTGCCCTGCGGAAGACCGGCTACGGAATCCTGGAACAGACCGCACCCAAAGAGTATCGCGCGGTGGCCTACGGCGTCATTCACAACAAGGCCGCGCTTCCTCAATCGCGTTGCCTGGTCGCGATCCGTCAGGGTTTGCAAGAAGTCATTTCCAGACATGAACCCAACACTTGTGCGATCGAGGCCACCATCTATGTCCAGAGCTTTCGTACGGCGATCACATTGGGGGCTGCTCGCGGTGCTTGCCTTCTCGCCGCCGCCGAAGCTGGGCTGACAATCTGTGAATACGCGCCGAGGCGTGTGAAACAAGCTGTGGTGGGACGAGGCGGAGCGGATAAGCAACAAGTAGCCTACATGATGCGCGCTTTGCTAGGGCTAACAGAGACTCCCTCTCCCGATGCGGCCGATGCTCTCGCCATCGGTTTGGCCCATCTCTACGCCCACGATCCCACCAAGCCCTTATCCGTGCCCGTGGAGGAGATATGAGTGGAAGTGATCTTTCGGTGCAGTGGTTAGGGCGGCAGGATTATCAAGCGGCATTGGAAACCCAGCGGGACACGTGGAAGCGTCGCCTCGATGGGGAGATTGCGGACACCCTTCTGTTGTTGGAACACGAACCCGTTTACACCATCGGCCGGACGGGAGATCGCTCAAGTCTCGGCCCGAATCCTGACGAAGCACTTCCGCACCCGCTGGTCGAAATCAGCCGGGGTGGACAAGCCACATACCATGGTCCCGGGCAACTCGTGGGCTACGTGATCAGCGATCTGCGTGCGCTTGGCCGCGACTTGCACCGCTTTCTCAGAGCGATCGAAGAGAGCCTCATCTCTCTGTGCGCCACTTACAAATTATCGGCCTCCCGGCGCGAGGGCCTAACCGGCGTCTGGGTTGAACATCGGAAACTCGCCTCAATTGGCATTGGCGTGCGACGATGGGTAACCATGCATGGATTCGCCATCAACGTGCATGGCGATCTCGCTCCCTTCGAAGCCATTACCCCATGTGGCATTCAAGGAGTGGAAATGACCTCTCTCACCCAAGAGCTTCCATCTCGTCGTGAGATTTCTGTTAGTGAGGTGGCGGGCGATTACCCGTCTCATTTGAAAAGTGCCCTTGAGGAGCTGGCGGATTCAGCCTCGTAGCGGGCGAGACGCCACCGCTACGAATTCGAAACGTCAATCAGTTACTCTGGTCAGGACGAACGCGCGTCGTTAGCCTACGACTGATGAAACGCATCCTATCACTTGTCTTTGCTTGCGGTTATCTGGCAACCAAAGTGGCTCTAGCAGAGACGCCTCTTCGCCTTGTCTATTTCGAAACCGACGCCACGCCACCCGTGGGCAGTCCATTAGCCTATGATGAGATGACTTGGGTAGACGAACCGCTTTCCTGTCGTGGGGTGGCATTGATAGGGAAAGGCGATCCGGTGGTCTTGTGCGCGGTCGACTGGATCGGCATTGGTAATGAGGGTCAAGATGTTTGGAAACAAGCTCTAGCAGAGGCAGCTGAGACCACACCGGATCGCGTATCCGTGAACACCTTGCATCAGCACGACGCCCCCGTCTGTGATTTCACCGCAAGCCGGATTCTGGCCAAGCATGACATGGAAGGGGAGCTGTTTGATGAGGACTTTGCAAGGGGCGTGATTGCCAAGGCGTCTGAGAACCTGGCCAAGTCTCTGCGCGAGCCTCAAGCCGTCACCCACTTGGGAATAGGGAAAGGACTGGTCGATCTCGTCGCCTCGAACCGGCGTTTGTTAGGATCTGGCGGGTCGGTCGCGCATACACGATACACCGCTTGCAAAGATCCTAAACTCCGCGCATGGCCGATCGGCCAGATCGATCCCTGGGTGAAAAGTTTGTGTTTCTATCAGGATGACGAACCATTGCTGACGCTCACTTTCTACGCCACCCATCCGCAAAGTTATTACCGGACCGGCGGCGCCAATCCGGACTTCCCCGGGATGGCCCGCAAGATGCGGGAAGAAATGACGAGCGTTCCTCACATCCACTTCAACGGTGCGGGAGGTGACATTGGAGCCGGCAAGTGGAATGACGGGGCGGAGTCGAATCGATCGCGGTTGGCGTCCCGTCTTGCCAAAGGGATGCGCGAGGCTTGGGAATCCATGGAGCTGACGGCGATCGATGCCAACGATCTCTCTTGGCAGGCACTTCCGTTGAACCTGCCCGTTCGGGACACCATCAAACCGTTAGATCTCTTGGAAACGCTCACAGCAGAAGACGTGACGCCGCGAGCCAAGAAGGAGGCGGCGGCCCATCTGGCTTGGCATCGCCGCCGAGAAGAAGGAAAGGCTCCACAACTCGGTTGCTTGGGACTTGGGGATGCTCGTTTGGTATTCGGACCGGGTGAGATGGTCGTGGCCTATCAACTGGCTGCGCAAACCTATGCGCCCGAGCATTTCGTGGCGGTTGCCGGTTACGGCGATTACGGACCGGGCTACATTTGCCTAACAAGGCACTATTCGGAAGGCGGTTACGAGGCAAGCCCGCGCGCTTCTCGCGTGGCGCCGGAGGTGGAATCGGTGGTCATGTCTGCCTTCAAGCTACTGTTAGGCAGAGGTGGGGCACGCTAGGCGATTGGCCTATGGTGTTGGCGCAGACAACGTCACTTCCGTTAGTTCCGTCTTTTCCCCTAACAAATGCAAGGCAAAGAAACGGCGTAGGATTTCCTTGTGTTGGGTGCCTTTGAAGCCGCCATGACCTTGATCCTTCATCGTGATGAGGAGTGACGGAACTTTGGCGGCATCCAGCGCCTGGTCTAAGATCACGGATTGGTTGTAGGGAACGAGCAGATCCTTGTCGCCGTGCACGTGGAGAAAGGGGGCGTCATCGCTGGTCACGTGACTGAGAGGCGATGCGTGTTTGGCCGCCTCTTGATGGGTTTGAATGGGCCCACCCACGAGTTGGGATTCCGGTGAATCGGGCGCGTTGTGCACGATCCTGCTCGGGAAATCATCCATCTTGAGGAGTGCCGAAGGCCCAAAGTAGTTAGCCACGCACGTGACCTCCGAAGATTTGTCGAGGTGATTTCCCAAATTACCTTCCAAGGATTCAACGCCTTGGCTGACTCCTAGCATCGCCACCAGATGCCCGCCGGCTGAGGTGCCCCAGACACCGATCTTGTCGGCGTCGAGACCGTATTCATCCGCATGAGCGCGAACCCAGCGAATAGCCGCCTTGCAGTCGTGGATTTGTGCCGGCCATTTGGCCTCCTGACTGAGTCGATAGCCTATCGTGACGCCTGCGTATCGGCCTGAATTGACGAATGGTTTGAGCTGATTTCTACCGCCTTCTTTCTTTCCATTCCGCCAAGCGCCGCCATGAATGAAGACAACGACTGGAAGTTTCTTCGCCTTGGAGCGATCCTTGGGGAGCAAGAGATCCAGCTGCTGCCGCGGATTGTCCGTGGCTGCGTAGGAGATATTCTCATTAAGCCGCACCTCGTCTGCGATGCAGCATCCGATAGCGGCCAAGCTGACGATGAATGTGGAGAGGATTTGTCGAGACATGAGGTGCTTGTGCTAGGCGTTGGGCGCGATCTTCATCCTCACAAAATGCTTGGAGGCTCTGGCTGGGAGGCGAATGATGATTTCCGCGTCGGATTCGGTGATCTCAACCTCATCGACGCCATGCTGCAAGGGCTGCCAGGAATCGTCGCCATCCATGGTCCCGCTGATCTCAAAATTGGAAACGAATTCGGTGGCCGTACCTCGAGGAAAGCGAATGACCAGCCGCCTCTCGGCATCACTTCCTTCTGCCGTAACGCTAGGGCGAGGCGCGTCATTGGCGCTCAGTGGGTTACTATCATAGTAATATTCAAAGAGGTTGATGATGCGATCGCCATCGGGATCTTGGCTTTCGGCCGTGGCCTCGAGCGTGGGTGTTCCAGGCCAATGCCGCCCCATCCACGCGGCATAGCCCGTGGCGCTCGTCCCGGAGACATCCACCTTCGCCACACCACTCATTACGGATCCCGCTGTGTTGAAAACCTCGACGCTGTAGTCTCCCGCGTCTTCAGCTGTGACATTTGTTAGATCAAGGGCCGGCCGATTTACGTTAAGACCGCCTAACAGTTCGACATTCAAAAGAGAATCGGAACTATTGGCCTCATCGTTAAGCAACTGGATGGCGAGTAAATTCCTCCCCTCTTTCAACAAATCCGCGCGGTTACTTAGGTCGATGTCGCTGAATTCAATCGCTGTCAGGTCATCTTGATCTGCCGATGCTTTTGATTTCCAGGAGAGGAAGAGCGTCGAAGGCGCGTTGGCGTTGGCAATGGGCGTACCGTTTAGGAAGGCGATGAACCCGTCGTCATACTGAAGCCGCAGCTTCAGATCATTGAGGCGGTAGAGATCACCCGCGCTTAGCTCAAAAGGAATGCGGACATAGGTAGACGTTCCTTTGTTAAAGGCATCTGATTCCACATCAATGCCGATGAAGTTTTCAAACGTGTTATCGTTAGATCGGTCATAGCCGATCCCGCCCGTTCCGGAGATCCAATTGCTGTCGTCGTAGTCAAGATCATTCCGCCAACTGTTTCCCAGGTCTTCCGTCGGCACCAGGACACGTCTAACAGACTTTTCATCGATCCAGGCTTTGACCGTGCCCGGTAATTCTTGGCCGTTCTTGAGCCAGCGATAGTGAAGGCCATGACCTTCCGCTTGGACTTCGAGTCTAGCATCAGCGCCAACTACATAATCACCGCCTTCCGGTTGGGAGGCGATCGTTGGTGGCTCGCCGGCGACCACGTTCAAGGTGAGATCATAGGGCGGCGTGCTCGTGCCGCGCTCGTTCTCCCGGCGCCAGGCGATGATGCTTACTTTGAACGTCCCGGCTTCCTCCGGCACGCCTCCAAAACTACTGACACCCCCGCTCAGGACCTGTGAGGATTTTTCCAGACCGGCCGGCAAACCGGACACCGAGTAGGAATGCGCCCTAACATCATTCCCGATCGCGCGAAATACCCACACAAATTCCTCACCCACGACCGCCTCTGCCGGGGCGACCGAACCTCCGGCGGGGACCACGCCCGTCGCTCCTGTGACCGCGTGCATCCCGCCCAAGTATGCCGCGACAGGAGCGCTGAGCCGCGACAATTGCACTACCGGTTGGCCGAGCAGCTGCTGGATCTTCGTCCAGTGAACCATGACCGGACTTCGCTGGAGTGTCAGAATAAGAAAGCCGGCGATGTAGGCGAGCCGCGAATGGTAAACGCGATTGATATGGTAGGATAGGGTGGAGAGCATGATCTAAAGACCTGATGGATTGAATTCGCCGTGTATGCTACGACATGCGTAAAACGCAGGCGCCAACCGCATTCTTTCTAACACGAATGGTTTCGATTGCGATCGTGAAATGCGGCCTCCGGTATCGAGAGCGCCATCTTACGGCTGCAGGGGCTTTACCGGCCGCACACGGATGAACTTGCGTACCACGCCTGGGGTGAAGCTGATCGTCTTGCTAGTCGATGCCCCGGCGTCTGGAGAGAACACGCCCAGCCCGGCATCGCCCCAGGGTGTGAGCATATTGTCGCAGGTTTCCAGAATGTAGAGGCGACTAGGAGAAGAGGTGAATTCGATCTCCATCTCGTCCGTGCTTGTATTTAGATCATGACTAACAATGTCTAGATAATCCCTCTCGTCTTTAGGATTCGTATGAGCAGTGTACTCAGCGGCGTCGCGTCGCCCGTCGGCATCACTGTCAGTCGTGGCGTTGGCAGAGGCAATGTCTCCAAACCAACTCAACTCCCATTCATCACCGATTCCGTCGCCATCTTTGTCGCTACAGGTGATGGTGTCTGAAGTCAGTTCTCCACCGAGGTTTAACCAGCCGATGTTCGCTCCGTAGACCATACCCTTAAATTCGCCCGAGATGAGATCAATGCGAGGGCGATCCGGGTGGGACGAGGAGCCCCAATCAAACTTGAGCCAGCCAATATTGGCACCATAGGCAAATCCGCTAAGGTTCCCGGCCCCGTTGTGATTGACCCCGCAGTCGTCCGCCGAGTCGTTTTGATAGGAAACGCCGTTGGCCGGACGGCCGTCGCCTAAGTGAATCCAGCCGTAGTTGGACGCATAAACGTATCCGGAAAGGAAATATTCGCCAACAACAAGCCCATCCGGCGTCTTGGGCTGATCGGGCCGGAAATTGATCCAGCCACCGTTTGCTGAGTAGGCGTATTTGCGATCCTTATTGATTGTGGTATCTGCTAAGATCAGTGCGGTATTCAGAGGCAATGCTAGGAACAGTGCCGCGACATGATTGATCCGTGAGCGCTTCATAGGATGTCAATGGTGTTCGATTCTATGAAATCCTACCGGCACCTTGAAAAGTGTTCCCTCCGGATCGCTCACTTTGCCGGGTTTGATGTGCGTGACTTCCCAGCGAACGATTTCCCGTTCAGGTTTTTCATTCACTAACACAGCGAGCAAAGGAAACCGGTCGTGTTTGCGAAGCAGATCGAGCAATTCCGCTTGCCACTCCCCAAGGCGTCCTTGGCGTGGGATGTCCGATCTTAACAAGTGAAAAGCGGGAAACACGCCGGATTTGGCGAGCCAAAGGGTCATTTCACCCTCGCGAGGGATGCTAACGGTGTGCTTGACGCAATGGTAATGGTGTATGCTCCTCGTTTCCTCAGTTTCCTTGAGTTCTATCGTGTGTGTTCTCTCTACTGATGGGAACATACCTAACGGTGGAAAACTCTGACCTGGAAAGGCAGTGAAACCATGCCCGGGCTGCGGACCTATGCCACTGGGGAGATCCGGTAGTGATTGTTCGAAGGGCCGAGTTGGACGTAGAGCGTCTGATGTTCTTGTTGTGGTATTGTTAGTAGTCGCCATTGCCGGCGGCATCGGCAAGGGATTACCTGTGAGCATTGGACCTCGGGTCGGCGAAAGCGTGAGATCGGCAGCGACCATTTCCTGCCATGTACTGTTGTGAGGATGTAAGATGCGGATCACTCCGCTTTTGATATCGATCAAATTAATGGGTGGCGATGGGATGCGATTACCGGGTTTCTCAATTCGTAATTGGCCGTTCCAGTACTGTTGACGCAGTGTGAATTCCTGCTTCGAACGCTTGATACGCAGAGTGATCTCACCTTCTTGAAATGGATTCTCGGCCATGATCACGCCGTGAAGAAAGATGAAGTGGTGAGTCGTTAAAAGAATGAGGAAAGTCCGGTTCATTGGATTGAAAGCTCAGGGCATAAGATACTTGTTCGTGATCGCCTGACCGCCTACGGCGTAGCAGCCAATCGCCCGGTTGGCTTCTATGCCGTAATCCGTGGGCTCCGTGGCAGTGCTGTATCCATAGCTGTACGCTACCAGAGTCGCGCTGATGCCATGGTCCGCCAAAGCAGCGAGGGCGCGCCCATAGCAGTTTGTGACCATTTCCGCTTCGATTCCATTGTCTGAATTCGATATGCCGTAGCTGTTGTGAACAGCCCCAATGGAGCCGATACCGTCATCGCCTGTTTCGGATGCGTATCCATAACAGTTGTTGACAATCCTAGCGTTAATCCCATCACCTCCGTTGGCACTACCTTGGCTACTTACCACGGTACCTGCTTGGATGCCGTGTGAACCTCCGCCAGTGCCATGAGCAATGCCCACACTGTTTTGAACGCTGCTGGCGTTAATCCCATCATCGTTGTTCGAGGCAAAGGTCTCGGCATAACAGTTGCTAACGGATTTGGCCGAGATACCGTGGCTTGCAGTGCTTGCTGCCCGGCAGTTGTCGACTGTTGACGCTTCGATGCCAACCGATCCGCACTGGTCTACGAGGCAGGCCATCACCACGCCCGCTCGAATGCCACGCGACCCTGCAATGCGCACATGACAGGATGAGACCTGAGTAGAATCAAAATCGCTGCAGAAGATCCCGTACTGATCGCATCCGGTAACCGTTAGATTTTGAACTCTGATGTTCTTGACTATGGGAGGCACGCCTGGTGCTAAGACGCCGTTCACAAAGCCCGTCCCGGTAAATTGATCACCTATAGCGGCACCATCGTAAGTGGTCCCACTCACAATATGCCCATTGAACACGTTCACGTCTCCAGCTTGGATGAAGATTCCGCTTCCATCCGCGGTCACTGCCTCGGACGTTATGGTGAATCCGTTAAGGTCGATCGTGACGCCGGATGTGTTAACAATGATTCCGTGGCCGGCACTCACGCTTAGATTGCTAGTAAGATAATACGATCCGGATTGCGTAATGGTGATGGTCCCCTGTTTGCCGGGATGCGCCGGCCCGATTTCTACACCTGGCGATTCCTTGACGAGTGGAATGCGAGGATCATTGACTTCATCAATATGATCATAGATCTGGTCAAGCGTCTTCATCATGGGGCCGGGAGGACCCTTGGGCGCGAGATTGCCCTGTGCGAAGAGCGAATTCACTGACAGAGTCAATGAATAGACTGCTAGTATAAAGGAGAGGGGTTTCATCGGTTACCTCGTCCGATGGTGAAGCCGATCTCTCCAATGGCATGGAATTGCATACCTACTGGATTGTCCGTGCCGGAGGGTTCATAACTGTTGAAGACCCATATGTAGGAATGCGGAGGACCGTCAGATGGGCTCACGGTGGCGGTCACCAAAGCATCCAAACTAGTGGAGCCTAACGGAAGCACGAATAAAATGATGTATATAGGCCCAGTTTCCGATTCCGGTATCACCGTGCCAAACAACGGTTCATAGGGAACGGTTCGGCCCGTTCCATCGAGCGGCAGAAACTCGATCAATCCCCCGGCAGCCTCGGTACGCGAGACGAGCATTTGAGAGTGAAAGCCAAGCCGTTCGCCAGAGATCTGGTCTTCGACGATTTGCGCCGGAAAGTTGAGATTCGCATCGGGCGTCAATTGGCTTTCATATTCGCCTTTGCCAATCAGTTCAATGAATCCCGGTACCTCGAACTGTATGATCTGTTGGACATTGCTGCCAATGACTTCCCACATGATGCAATCATCCACCTGAGGATTTGGTTGGGCCAGGGCAATAGCCACACTGTCAGGCTTCATGGGGTGGTCACTAGCGCGAACCAATTGAAAGGCAAGATAGGTTTGTTCACCTGCAGCATGCCGGACAGCTCCCGCTACGGCCCGATAGTTCTGAACAACGGTCCCGTCGTGTGAGCGAAGTTTTACGGCTCCGCCAGCGTGACCATCGCTAAATATTTTTACATTTGCAGAAAAATCAAACTGGAAGCTATCGAGAGAAACCGTTCCCGTGCTACCGACGTTCACGTGCGGTTTGACCCTTTCAAACTTCTCTTTAGCCGCCATTGCCGTGGTAGCATAGCCTGCCGCAAGGAAGAGCATGACGAGCCACGGTTGGGCGAGCAATGTTAGTGTAAAATAAGACGTTTTCATCATCTCTTTGCTTGGGGAATGGAGTGGCGGCTCCGGAGCACTGTGAGCATTCCGGCGCCGCACACTTCGGGTACAAAGTTGCTATTGCGCAATATTAGGGGCGCCAGGTGAAACAGGCCATATGGGCAATGCATCCGCCCCCTTCATCCGGTAAACAGGACTTGAAGCCGATGCAGAATCCTTCTTCGTGCATGTCGGCACAGGCGCTTGCCTCTTCCAAATCGCCGCCTGGTTCCGAAGTAATGATTGCCTCTGAGGCGGGTATCACCGTCCCGTCACAGCCGAGCAGCGCCGCCCTAACGCCTTCCCGCGTTTCCCAGAACCGTACTTCGTAGAATCCTGTGGGAAATTCTTCGCGTGCAAAGTGTGGCGGACTAACAAATAGAAATCCGGGCTCTGCTCTTAGGCCATCATCTCCGGTCGCCCCTATGTTTCCGAGGACGATTTGGCCACCACGCCAAATCGTGTGATCGGGCAGCCCGACAAGTTGAAACCCGTTCTGCTCAGCGATTTGCGATACCACATGAACTGCGTGGCTTTGGAAGTGTTCCTTGGCGCGTATGATTTGGTTAGAAGCTGCGTGCTCTCTCCGCGAACATTCATCCCGAATGACGCGTTGGCCGATGGCTACCGCTGTGAGGGTAATGAGCGATAGAACAATGATCCCTTTGTTCATTTGAGTCCGGCTACGCAGAGGTGATTGTTTGTATGATGGTGTCCGTTTCGTTTTCATGGGTCTAGTTGAATAGATTTAGGAGTTTGTTCTTTCCAAGCCTGGCAATGACGTCATGCCACTCCCAGCCATCCAACAGACGTTTAAGAACAACTCTGGAAAGGTGTCCGAGATTGTTGAGAAAGTTGACGGGTGCGCGGACCACGCCGGCCGAGAGAGGGCCAAATGGGTTCTCCCCCCGAGACCGGATTCAGATAACTGATTTGGAAGATCACCCGCTTTTATCGGGTATTCATCATTTCAACTTCCTCAATGGGTGCCTGTTCCGTTGATGAAGGATTGAAAACGAGTTCAAGATTCAATAGATTTCCACAATGTCTCAGTTCGAGGATGGCCAGAATGCTGCCTTCACGACGACACACTGGAGCCTGATTGTAGCGGCGCAGGGCCGTGTTTCGCCAGAGGCTCAGAAAGCATTGAGCACCCTATGCCAAACTTACTGGTACCCGTTATATGCTTATGCGCGCAGCCGGGGGCGCAATGTGGAAGACGCCCAGGATCTCACACAAGGCTTTTTTGAGCGTTTGTTAGAAAAAGATTATCTAGGGATTGCCGATCGGAAGAAGGGCCGCTTCCGATGGTTTCTACTCACCGCTTTCAAAGGATTCTTGGCCAACGAATATGACAAGTCCATGGCGGCGAAACGCGGAGGTGGCAAGCCGGCTATCTCACTCGATGTCATTGTCGCCGAACAGCAGTTTGACCTCGAACCAAAGTCGAGCTTATCACCGGACAAGCTCTTTGACCGGCGCTGGGCCCTAACCTTGCTGCAAACGGTTCAAACGCGATTGAAAAACGAATTTCAATCCGCAGGCAAACTTGAGCGATTTGAGAAACTTGAAAGCTACTTACCCGGTGAACGCACATCCACCTCTTACGCGGAGGCAGGGGTGGCATTGGGTGTGTCCGAGAATGCCGTGAAAGTCGAAGTCTATCGTATGAAAAAACGCTTTGGAGAATTGCTGAGAAACGAGATTGCTCACACGGTGGCCAGCGAGAGTGAGGTAGAAGAGGAGATCCGATTTTTGAAACAAGCGATCGCATAATGTCGTGTGCTTTTCCTGACACCTTTCGCGAAAAAATCTGAATAGGTACCGTTCAGCGCTGTTTCTTTTCTCGCTGCTAATCCCGTTAACCGCCGGAAATGTCTCAACAACCCGTTTGCCCAGACTGTGGTTCGGAGATGCCCTTTGAAGACACCGGCGGGCATTGCCCGCAATGTCTATTGGACCTGGGGATCACTGATCCTGATGAAGCGGTAAGCCCAGTGTCCGAGCCTGAACGGATCGGCGAATACCTTCTGCTTGAGAAAATCGCTCATGGCGGTATGGGCGACGTCTTCAAAGCACGCCATCAGCACCTTCAGCGAACCGTGGCATTGAAACGGATCCGCCTTGAACGGCTTCCAGAGCCTGACATTGTGTTGCGATTTCAAATTGAGACGGCGGCGGTGGCGGGTCTCGATCATGCACACATCGTCCCTCTCTACGAGGCTGGTGAGGCCGAGGGCATTCACTTTTTTACCATGAAACTCATGGAGGGCGGCAGTTTGGCTGACCAGATCTCGCAGGAACATGAGCACGATAAGACGCGCCTCCGGCGATTGGTAACAATCCTAACAAAAGTGTGTGACGCCGTTCACTACGCGCACGAACGCGGCGTCATCCACCGCGATCTCAAGCCGACTAACATTCTGTTGGACCGAAACGGCGAGCCGGGTGTGTCGGATTTCGGCTTAGCTAAGGCGTTAGAAACAGAGTTAGAGCTGACCCGGTCCACATCGGTGCTCGGTTCACCCAGTTACATGGCGCCGGAACAGGCGCTCGAACAGGACGGCCGCCTAACGACAGCGGCGGACACTTATAGTTTGGGAGCGATCCTTTACGAGATCCTCACCGGCAAACCGCCGTTCACGGCATCAAGCGCGCTCGAAACATTGAAGAAAGTGGTCGATGATTCCCCGCGGCATCCCAGCACGGTGTGCAAGCATGTGAACCGGGATTTGGAAACGATCTGTTTGAAGTGTTTAGAGAAAGAACCGAAACGTCGCTATTCGTCAGCTAGGGCGTTGAGTGACGAACTGCAAAGATGGCTTATGGGCAAGCCCATTCTGGCCCGACCTGTCAGCGCGTTTGAGAGTTTCTGGCGATGGTGCCGCCGCAATCCCGCTCTATCAAGCCTGTCGAGTGTTGCCGCAGTGATTCTTGTAGCCGGAACGATCGGTGTCACGTGGCAATGGCAGCGCGCTGAAAAGCACGCGCAAAGCGAAGCCGCCGAACGCGCTCGGGCGGAGACAACCCTAGCACAGATGCAGCTGCAACATGCGGAGGATTTGTTGGGCCAGAATAAATCGATCAAGGCGCTAGAACATCTAGCGCAGATCGTCCGAAAGTACCCTAAGGACCGTGTGGCCCGGGAACGTCTTTTCTCAGTGCTCAGCTATCGCAGTTTCGCACTCCCGACCGGACCCGCGATGAGACATGAGGATGCGATTCATGACGCACGATTTAGCAGAGACGGTTCTAGCATCATTACGGTTAGTTCGGATCGTAGCGCCAGGGTATGGAATGCCCAGACTGGCGAGCCCTTGACACCGCCGTTGATGCATGACAACGACGTCCTTTCGGCGTGTTTTAACTTGGCTGGAAACCGTATTGCGACGGTTTCGGCGGATCATTCGGTCAGGATTTGGGACGTCGACACCGGCATCGCTCTGACCAATGCGCTGGTTCAATCCGCACCGATTCTCGCCATGGATTTTAGTCCGGATGGCGATCGTCTTATCATCGGATGCAAGGATGGTAAGGTACAGATTTATGATGTCTTGCTAGCCAAACCCATACTCGAAAAACCAATCGAACATCGAGGCGAAATCTCGGCTGCCTGCTTTGGATCACATGGCAAGGTGTTCCTAACAGCGGGACGATTCGACGGCTATTGGAGAATCCATGATGCCCACACAGCCGAATTGTTGCGGGAAGTTCGAACTAAAAGGATCGAGGCCGCTGAACTCAGTCCCGACGGCAAACAGGTTGCCGTTGCCAGCTATTCTAACTTCGCTTGCGTCTGGGATTGGCAGACCGGAGAGCCCGTTGCGAAATTCGTGCTGCGTGAAGCAGTCAACGACGTTGCGTTCAGCCCCGACGGAAGACTTTTAGCCACGGCCTCTAGAGACCGTCGAACGGTGCTCTGGGATCTCCAAAGCAAAGAAGTCATCAGTCAAATCAAAGACCATCTCACTTGGGTGGAGTCCGTAGAGTTTAGTGAAGATGGCTTTCAGATCACGACGAGGGAGAAAGGAAACCAATTGATGGTATGGGACTGGCTGCGCAAGACGTCCGTGGTGGAACCATTCCTACTTCCGGCGGAGGTGACCAATATTGATGTGGCTCCGTCAGGGAAACAGCTCGTGTTGGCGGATCGCCGCGGTCGTGCGCAAGTATGGGATCTGCGCCCGGGGGTCAGCCGCCCTCTGTTGCTGACCAATCAACGCAATGTGAGGGACGCTAAATTCAATGCGGAGGGCACCCGAGTTTTGACCGGGAACGGAGCAGGTGAAGTGATCGTTTGGAATGCTCATACCGGTAACGTCGAGCACGAATACAAGCACCGGGGGAACGTGCATTCGGTCGATTGGAGCCCCGATGAATCAAAGATCCTCGCCAGTGGCATTGATAGGACCGCCCGAGTGTGGGACTTGGATACGGGGGATCATATTTCGGTCACTCACACAGGAGTCATTTTTTCAAGCAAGTTTAGCCCTGACGGAAACTGGTTTGTCACCGCTTCGTTTGATGGTACGGCGAGAATTTGGGAGACGCAAACGGGGCGCCCATTGTCAGAACCTTTGCGTCATCGTGCGCGGTTGTGGTCTACCGATATCAGTCCTGATGGTAATCTTGTCGTGACCGGGTCAGACGATTGGCACGGGAAAACCGGCGACAATACCGTTCGCGTATGGAATGTGAAGACGGGTAAACCCGCCGGTGAACCGATGCGGCATCGCGCAGGAATCCGGAATGTTGAGTTTAGCCCCGATGGCAGTCTCATTGTTAGTGCTTCCATGGATAACACGGCTGCGATTTGGGATGTCGCGACTGGGCGACGGATCGCGACCTTACCTCACGATGGCTTTGTGACGGCAGCGCGGTTTGATGAGGATAGTGATAAGGTGGTCACGGCTTCGAAGGATAACACAGCACGCATTTGGGATGCTCGCACGGGCAGGCCAGTAGGTGAACCATTACGGCATCGGGCAGAGGTGCAGAATGCGGTTTTTAGTCTGGATGGAATTCGTGTGGCCACCACCTCGTGGGATGGAACGGCGCGCATTTGGGATGCGGCAACGGGAAAGCCGCTCAGTGAACCTCTGAAGCATTTCTCCAAAGTTCGGGCGGTGCAGTTTCATCCCGATGGCAGCTGTTTGCTGACAGGTTCCCTTCACGCCCGTGTTTGGGAACTTCCGACTGCGAGCCTGTCCGCACAAGTGCCGCATATGCTAACAGAAGCACTGCTTGGCCGAAGCAGCAGCATTTCTCAATCCGATTCAATTTCCAACGATTCGTGGTTGGACTGGTTTGTTGACGATCGTTCCAAGCGAAAGATTTACTCCAATTCGCCTCTCGCAGTCGCTGATTGGTCCGCGACCTTGGCGCAACATGAATCAAGTTGGGGCGCCATGGAGCGCGTTCGCCGAGCGCCTGATGACGGTTTGGCGTGGGCAGACTTTGTGAGACACTTTAACAGAGAAGAGCCTCATAAAGGAGTCCACCAGGCCGCACTCGAGAACTACGCGAGTAGGAAAGCTGTGGAACTCTCGCCAAGAGAGGGAGCCGCCTGGCGTATTCGCGCGGAGGTGCTCTTACAAGCGGGAAAGACAGAGCAACTGAATCGGGAACTGGAGGGTGCACGCAAACTTTTAGGGAATCGATATTGGATTGCCGATCTACTCGGGGGGGCCTGGGAAAAGGAGGAACAATGGGAAAAGGCGAATGATCTGTACACCCGCGCCATGAAACTGTCGAAGGGCCGCAACCCTGCTCGCTACGCCGAAGCACTAACGAAGAGGCGTAACGTCTTGCTCGAACTCGGCCGCTCGAACGAAATCAGCATCGAATGGAGTGAATATCACGGCGTTCCTGAACGCGCCGCGATCATTCCCGAAACCTGCATTGACCTATCAGTTTTCTATAATGCCGCACTCGACGAAACTTGGCATCATGCCCATCAAGAAGGAAACGATCTCTCAATCCTTCCCCAAGGACTGCAAATTCTAGGAGGCGTTACGTTTGATCTGCGCGGCCTCGTCCAACTCGCGGGCTTGAAATTGAACGAGCGCGTTCCAGGTTTTCCGGATTCCGTTGGTAATATTCCCATTCGAAGCAGCGCTTCTCGTCTGCACTTCCTTCATGCATCCTTATGGGGCAACGCCGAAAAGCATGGTACGCCGATTGGCTCCTACACCATTCACCATGCCAATGGCGAATCCTCTAACATCTTGCTTCGGCATGGCTATGAACTCAGTGATTGGCGGTGGCATGGCCGGGAGGAACAAGAGCTTCCCAACGGAAAGAAGGTATGGCGTGCCGCCAATCCTCACGGCGCCAAAGTTCGGTTATTTCTGACCACCTGGGAAAACCCTCATCCTAATATTGAGATTTCGCATCTCGATTTTGAATCTGCCATGACCAATGCCGCACCATTCCTGGTAGCGGTCTCGTTGGAGTTCTAAGGAGAATTAACACTTCGCAATGCTACGTGTTGCCAAACGAACGCCTAACATAAATTCCGGTTGTGAAGTGTTGGCACCGCGTGATTGGTGATAAGAAGGGTTGTTGCCGGAGGAACCCATATCCTGTGCGAACCTGGTTGTTGCCTCTGATGTCGGCCTGTTAGAAGACCCAGGGTCTCGCCTGCTTAATAGAAATCTTTCCTTCGACGGTAATCTTGAATTCCATTTCCATGGCGAACTCGTCGCGTGAAGTGAGACCGTAAAGGTTGCGGAATCTGCTATGGATTGTGCTTAGCATGGGGCGGAGTTCTCGCAAACGTGTCGATGTTAGAATTTGTAAATTGTTTTCGACCTGATTGGAGAATTGTACCACCGTGTAGCCACTGTTGCTGGACGCGCTGAGCAGAATTTCTTCTGGAATCGATTGCGCATCAGGATTGGTTACGAGATTCTCAATAAATCCGCGCACTTATGCTGTTATTTTGGCGCTACTGAGGAGGCAACACGATTGTAAGAATTCGCAAGAAGGATGGAGAAGTAATGAGTGCAATCCAAACACCGCAGTGAAAGGGGGTAGGCCAGGGTCAGGCCAATCTTTTCGACATAGTATGTAGCGGCCTACCCTGCGACGTGCCAGCACAAGTACCTTCCCTATTCCAGTGCGTTCCCTGACAACCACGTTCCGGACCATCTGACCATCTGCGGTCTGCGGTTGGGTGGACAATGAGGGATCTGTCAGCCGCCTGCGCGCCGGGGCCGCCAGGTGGGAAGCTGGTCTGAAGTAAGGTGGTCGAGTTTGACCCGGAGCGCGGCGGCGACCAGGGCGTACTCAATGTCGCTCACCTTGCGGTAGCCGGACTCGATCTGCGCGAGGGTCGCCCGGCTGGCGTCGAAGCCGACCAGCTGGCACTGGATGGCGAGCTTCTCCTGGGTCCAGCCCAGTGCGAGCCGCACCTCCCGGACCCTCGGTCCGATCATGTTGTTGGGCGTGGCGCCATCCGGCATCGGGCCATGTTGAAGGCGGGCCGAGGCTAGAACTGTTACGAATAGATAACATCTATTGCTGGAGTATTGCAATTATTCGGCAAAAATGTCTGTGTATCCAACGTATTGCTATAGAATGAAAAATAAGTTCAGTCTTTTTGTAACAAACTGGCGGTTTTGGATAACTGAGGGTGTTAGCTCAGTGCTGCCTGTTAAAGGCTGGATGCGCGAAGCCCCCCAAATCATCGACATGAAACCACACCTCACCCTCGCGGGGCTTTTCGGCCTCGCCCTCACACCCGCCCTCGCCCAGCTGCAGCCCACGCTCGGCGGGGACGGCACTGCCATCATTGGTAAGCTCAACGACGGAGCGGAAGTCGCGGCGGCTCCAGCGGAAAAGCGGGCCTTCGCCATCCGCAAGACCGATCAGAAGATGATGCGCAACGGCGCCATGCTGAAGATGCATCGCATCGATCCGCCGCCCCCAAAGGTGGCTGATCCCCAGAAGGAAGACGAAGCGCAGCGTCAATGGAGTGAGGAGGAGATCCAGCAAATGCTAGAAGGGTTCCGCCCTGACATTTACATCTCGATCGGCGCGACGGTGATCGATCATGAGATCACCTACCTGAGCTGGTCGCACGGTGAGGAACGCTACGCGGCCTATTCCAACATCGACTTTAACCACATGTCAGGTTTCGGCGGCTTCAAGGTCGATGGGCAGCCCTACTCCTTTTTCATGGGGATCAGCAACGTCAAGTCCGAGTGGTTGGAGGAAGACGAAATGAACGCTCTCCCAAAGTTGCCGGATAGCCCGCCCCAGTTTGAAGTGGTGGCGGGCGATCCGGACAACGAGGAAGCGCTCTCTAACATCGTGGCGCTGCACCAGCTCTACGCCGCGGAGGGCAAACGGTTAGAGGCTGCCTATCAGAAACGCGAACAGGCGCGCGAGGATCGCGCGGCCTACCTGGAAGCCTACCCGCCGCAACCGGAGGACATGGAGGTGTATTTCTGGGCGAATCACCGGTCGCAGACCATGAAGCGGCCGCTGCCGAGCCGCGAAGACTTGACCACCGACCGCGAACGCCAGATGCGCGCTGCGCTAGAAGCTCGCCGCAATCAGGCGAAGGAGGGAGGGGCACGATAATGAGAGCCCTCACGCTATTCACGCTGATTCTGCTAGTCCTCACCAGCCTCTCACTCATCGCCGATGAGATCGAGCCCGTCCTGGTAGAGGACACCAACGGTGACTGGAGCGCGGAGTGGCCCGCCGAGCCCGACTGGACCTATTTCGTGCAGGTCTCCTACGATCTCTTCGAATGGGAATACCTGGCCATTATCGAGCGCACCACCGCCAGCGGCCAGATCCTCGGTTCAGGCCTGACCTTGAACCCTTTTGCCAATGGCAACACGCGGGCCTTCATCCGCGTCATCGGCGAGGACTTTCCCCTCGACCCCGGCAAGACCGAACTCACTTCCGACTTTGATCAGGACGGCCGCAGCAACTGGACCGAACTCGATCCGCCGAGCGGCGAGGAAACGAGCGATCCCCTCAGTTTCGACACCGACGGGGATGGCCTGGACGATCTCTGGGAGGTGATCCACGGGCTTGACCCTAACGACAACGGCGAGGGTGATCCCGCTAACGGCCCCGATGCCCTCCACACCTTTGGAACGGCCCAGACCGACTACCCGGGAATCACCCACTTGGGATATGTCCAAGTCGCAGGGATCGACTCGGACAGCGACGGGATCAAAGACGGCTATGACGCTGACCCTTACAATGACGCCATCAAATGGGCGAAGGCGAATTTCCACCGCTATAGCGTGGAAGAGGTCGGGCAGAACGATGACATCGGTGACCCCATCGACGTCAATGACAGGGGCGACATCCTCTTCCGCCGCAACGTCTGGCGGCGCGGTCAATCACTTACCCCCCTTGCGCAGCCGGGCCCGGCGGACTACAAGTTCGTCGTTTTCGATGGTCCCTCCCAGGAGTGGGTCATCGACGATCGGGAGGTCGATACGTTCTGGGACTGCGATGAGTGCCCGGACAACGAGCGCTGGGACCCGCTCACCATCAACAATTCCGGCGCCGTCATCGGTAACGCCCACTATAAAAATGCGGACATCTCAGGATTCGGCGGCTTCTACCGGGGCATCTACTGGCCCGATCCCGGTACGGCGGTCGTCACCAACCCGAAAGAGCCCTTCGATGTCAGCTCGACCCTGTTCTACAGCCTCGGCCACGACCACACCATCGTCGGGGTCGACACCCAGGAACAGTGGCCGGTGGGCAACCTGCCCATCCCGCCCGAGCGCCAGGATCTCGTCAAATGGGGCAAAGGCAGCCGCCCGACCCGGCTGGCGAAATACCTCGATCTGTCTTTCAGCATCGAAACCGGAGTTTTCCACCGCACGCGCGTCGAACACTTCACCGACCATGCTGGGAACATCATTTTCGGGGACTGGGCCTACCGGTCGAACCAACGGGAAGAGTTTTCTCACAATTTCCTCAACGACATTGCCAGGATCGGCGAGAGCGAAGTCCTGGTCGGTGACACCGGTGGCATGGTCGATGGCACTGCGGTGTCGGAACTCAAAGGCAAACGCATTTCACCCTCCGGCGTCATCATTCGCGACGACGGCCTGTCGGTCTGGCTCAACGGCGTGGTCAAGCTGCTCGACTACTGGGTCGAGCCCGATCCTGCCTTGCAAGAATACCGCAAGATCGAAGGCTTTGCGGTCAGTGATAGCGGCGTCATCGCCGCCATGGGAAAGAAAGATGGTTCCCGCCGCATCCTGCTCCTCAGACCGGAAGGCCCTCCGAAGAACCGCACGGCTTCGGCCAACGACGCCACCGGCCCGCGCTACCGCAAGGTCGCTCTAACAGGTCTGCCCCTCTCCGATGAAGCGCCCCAGGCCACCGAGGAGAGCGATCAGCACAAGGAACAGACGTATATCGACGCCTTCAACCGCGCCCTCGTCCACCACACTTCTGACATTTATGTCCCCGTGCCCGCCAGCGAACTCATCCTCCAGGTCACGCGTTCCTATCAAGAGGAAATCTGGAACCAGCGCCACGGCATGAAACCCAACGAGCGTTTTGATCGGCCCTTTGGCGCCGGTTGGGCCTCCAGCATCTGTTCCTACATCGAGTTTGTGGAACGCAACCCGACCGGCGCCACCGCCCCCGAGCCGACTTCGGTTCGAGTGGTCGATGAAGAGGGGCGCTCGCAGAGCTTCGGCACCTACAATAGCGTCTACTACTTCCCCATGCCCTCCGGCCGCGTGGAGAAGAAGACCTATCTCAACACCCTAACCAAACTCGCCACCGGCGAGTTCGTCTACAAGAAGAAGTTCGGCAACACCCTGACATTCGAGCCGGTGACAGGGTTAGTGTTCAGTGACGACATCGACCGTGCCAGCAACGACGGCGGCACCCAGACCCACACCTACGCGCGGCTGAAGACCGTCACCGACCGCTACGGCAACACCCTGACCTATTCCTACACCGGCAACTCACTCTACCCGGACGAGATCGCCGCGGGACAGGGCCGCGACCTCAAGATCGAAATCGAGATCGACGCCAACGGGCTCGTCGAATGGGTCAAGGATCCCAGGGGCTACGTCACCAACTTCGATTACAGCAATCCGCCCAGCGAGGCCGCTCACGCGTTGTGGAAAGTCATCGCACCCGGCCCGAACCAGGCCACCACGACCTACGTCTACGAATATCAGTTAGAATCCAACGACCACCACCCCCGCGCCGCGCAGAACCGCGGCGTCGATTACCGCCACTTGCGCCTTTGCTACATCAAAGATGCTCGCGGCAAGGACTACAATTTCGACTACACGTTAGACAACACCAAGCACGCCTACCACACGGATGCGTCCGGCGACATCTACCTCCAGACCGGCCTCCCGTCGCTGATGCAGAAGGTGCACCTGCCCACGGGCACCACGACGACCTTCGCCTACTCGCCAGATCCACAGGGCACGGGCGAACCCGATTGGACGAATCCACCCGGAGGCGCACCACCGGAAACCTATCTGACCATCAGCTCACCGACCTCCGTCGACGCCTACAAAATGACCTGTGTGAAAGACGCCGAGGGCAACTATCGCTGGTACGAATTCACCGACACGGACACCCTTGATCTAGCGAAACTGCCAGGCAACAAACGCCCCGATGACGACGGTAGCAGCACCGAGATGATCGTCTCCTACCAAACCCTGTCGATTGAAACTGAGGACGTCGGCACCGAGACCTATCACTTTGACGCCAATGCCGGCTACGCGCTGGCCGAGTCGGTCGACATCAACGGCAACACCACGCTTTTCGAATACAACTCGGAGTGGGACGCGCCCGACGCCTACCGTTACATCACCAACAGCAAAGGCTACGGCTCCTTCGACGACCCCACCGCCGAGATCGACGCCCTCGGCCAGGTGAAGACCTTCGACTACGAAGGCCCTGACAAATTTCGCATGATGAAGGAGATCGTCGACGTCGATGGCAGCACGACCAGCTACGGCATCGACCATCTGGGCAGACGCACCAGCGAAACCATCACCGATCCTAACGGAAATACCGTTCAGGAAACCTTCTTCGCCTATCACTCATCCCTACCCGCCTTTCTGGAACGCCGAACCATCAAACGCCACACCGGCGATCCTGCCTGGGCGCAAGACCGCGTCATCACCTACGTCCCCTTCACCGCGGCCGACACCGGCGAGGAACACAACATCGGGAGAGTGAAAGAGGAGCGCGTGCTGGTGTCAGGCGCCATCACTGACCCGATCCCCGACGAACTAGTCACCGTCTACGATTACGACGCCAACGGGAACCGCACCTCAGTCACCGACCCACGCCAGAAAACCACCCAATTCGTCTACGATGAACGCAACCGTCTCGATACCACGATCTATCCTGACAACAGCACTACGAGCTTTGAGTATGACAAGAACAGCAACCGCATCGAATCCACCGACGAACGCTCGATCACAACCACCTTCATCTACGACAACCTCAACCGGCTGGAGTATCAGATCGTCGACTTGCTAGGGCTCGATCTGGAGACCCACTTTGTTTACAACGCCGTGGGCTCGTTAGAGGAAATCAAAGATCCGCGGGGCTTCACGACCATCCACGTCTACGACAAAGGCCAGCGTCGCACGCGGACGAAGACGCCCCACGGCGGAACGCCCACCAATACCGTCTACGCGGAAACCGTCTTCGACTACAGCGGTGAAAACGCCGGCGCGAGCATCTTCAATAGCGATGGCTGGAAGCCGACCAAGATCATCGACCCACGCACCGTCGAAACGTTAGTGACGTACGACCCGCTCTATCGTCTCGTGCGCAACCAGGTGCAACAGGAAGTCGGCGGCAGCGATTACACGGACATGGTGACGACCTATGACGACTCCAACCGCACGGTCACCACCCGCGAGAAAGTCACCGTCGACGGGGCCGTCACCTGGCTGGAATCCGAGATCGCCAGCGACTCCCTGGGCCGCACCGTCTCTAGCACCATCGCCAAAGGCGTCAGTGGTCAGGAAGCCACCACGGTCAACCATTACACCACCACCGGCCTGCACTGGCAGACGGTCGATCCGCTGCTCGCGGAGAGCCGAGTCATCTACGATCTCGCCGGGCGGCCCACCCAGAGTTGGACACCCGACCCCGATACCGGCTTGGCCGGGGCTGGCTCCCTTGCCACCCTGACCGAATACGATCCTAACGGGAACGTCATCGCCGTCACCGATCCGCGGGGTGTGGTTTGGAATGCGGGGCTTTTCGAACGGGCGGGCGACGCCATCGCCGCAAAGTACACCACCAGCTCACTCTACGACAGCCGCAACCGCCGCACCGCCGTCATCGAGCCGAAGGTCACCATCACCACTGCCCCCGGCGTGACCACCGAAACCCATCCCGCCACCCTAACAAAATACGATGCAGCCGGGAACGTTGAGAAAGTCGTCGATCCCCGCGGCACCACCGTCACCGGCAGCTTCGCCACCGGATTCACCAACGTCACCGAAAGCACGACCGGTTACGCCACCATCACCACCTACGACAACGCCAACCGCCCGGTCACCGTCGCCCTGCCCGCCGCGCTCAACGCGCCTCATCCCAGCGGTGCCGCGAGCACCGCCGTCAGCACCATCGTCACCACCTATGACGACAGCGGGAACCCGGAGACCGTCACCGACGGCAACAACGTGGTCACCACCAACACTTACGATGCCGCCAACCGCCTCCACACCTCCACCACCGGCGGCATCACGGTGACCAACACGTATGATCTCGCGGGCAACCTCGAAGAGATCAAAGACGGTCTCAACCAGATCACCGAGTTCACCTTCGACGGTCTCAACCGCAAGACGGCCACCATCTTCGATCCCGGCACGAACGAAGACAAAACCACCCTCACCTACAACGAAGCCTACTTGGTCACGCGCACCGCCGAGAACGGGAGCAATGACATTGTCACCAAGTACGCCTACGACTCTCAAAAGCGTCTAACAGGCATCGATTACGAGAACCGCACCGACGACAACCAGACCCGCGGTTACGATCTGGTCGGGAACCTCGAGACTGTCACCTACACCACCGGCACCGAGCGCAACATCATCTATGATTACGACAAGGCCTACCGCCTGACAGAAGAAACCTCCGCTGGATCCAAACACACCTGCGATTACGACGATGCAGGCAACCGCACCGACGTCACCTATGCTGGAGGCCGCGACTTCGTCTACACCTTCAACGGCCGCAACCAGATCACCCACATCAGCGACAGCGTTAGCAACAGTGCTAGCGCCATCGCCACCACCTACGGCTTCGACCTCGCCGGCAACCAAGTCGAGATCAACCAGCCCGACGGCAGCCGCTGCGTCCAGACCTTCGACACCAGAAGCCGCCTCACTAAAACCACCCTCCAGGGACCAGCTCCGTCTCGCGACCGCTACGCCGAATACCGCTACCTCCACGATCACGCCGGCAACATCCGCGAAGTCGCCGAACGCTACGACCAAGGCTCCAGTGCCGACCAGGCCGAGAAACGGTTAGTCAAGAACACCTACGACGATAACTACCGCCTCGACCTCGAAGTCGACCACCACGTCACCTACAACGACACCGCCGGCACCTACACCGCTGGCGGAGTCAAACGCCAGGTCGACTATGCTTACGATGACGCCCACAATCGGACGGACAAAAACGTCACCATCGGCGCCACCACCACCCAGACCGACTACACCATCAAAGGCGGCACCGCCAACAGCAACCAGGTCACCAAGATCACCACCGGTGGAGCCGACACCGATCTGGTCTACGACTCGCGCGGCAACCGCATCATCCGCAACCAAAAGAACACCAGCGGCACCACCACCCACTACACCCACTATCACTACGACCACGACAACCGCCTTGTTAGTCTGGCGGAATGGAACAGCCAGCCAACCTTAGAGAACGGCGAACCCAAGACCGATACCAACGGCGACTACACCACCACGCCGGACAACGCCTACAGCTACCTCCACGACTACCGGACGCGGCGGGTCACGAGAACGGAAAACAGCCTAACCACCAAAGTAAGCTACCTCGGCGGCACCAGCGCCCAAGAATACGAAGGATCAACGCTCAAAGTCGAATACATCCGCGGCGCCGACCTCGGCGGCGGCATCGGCGGTATCCTCTACACCGATCGCGCCGGGACCGGGATCAAACACTTCCACTACAACCACCGCGGCGACGTCACCCTCAAGACGACGTCCACATCCCACGCCAACACCGACAAACTCGATCACGTCGCCGTCTACGAAGCCTTCGGCGAGGCGCTCTATGAAAGCCCAACGAGCACCGACCGCCAGCAGACCAACACGAAGGAAAGAGATCCGCACGGCTTAATCCACTCCGGTTTCCGGGAACGTGATGGGCATCTGTTCCTACAACGTGACCCGGCGGGCTTCGTCGATGGCACCAACCTCTACAGCTATGTCTCTAACAACCCGCTCTCGCGGTTCGACCCGCAGGGTTTGACGGGCTACGCGATCACGCCGGTGCAAGCCTGGGGTGATCCGGAGGTGAGGCAGCTGGTCAACAGCCCGGAGTATAAGGCCGGGTTCCAGCGCGGGTTTGGTTCGCCGCAGGGTGTCGCCGCCGGTTTTGGGCTGGCGACCGCAGGGTTGGGCTGGGCCTATGGGCCAGTAATAGCGGCTTGGGGGACAACTCCAGCTGGGCTGTATACAGCAACCGAGACGGTGAGCACTGGTATTGAGATTGGGGCGGGCTACGACGGGCCACCAATCGTGCCAGGGCCTGGTGATCTGGTGAGGGCTGGGGTTCAGGGCACCCTCCGAGCCGGAGGGGAAGTGGTGGAGGTATCAGCCCGGAAGATCGCTCTGGGGGTTCTTTCGAAAGCCGGAGACGACTTGCCAAGGGGCAGCGCGTTTGCGCAGTCCCGGCTCGGGCGCTTCGCAAGGTCGGTGGGAGCTGCCGACTACCGCCAGTGGGAAGGCTACGATGAAATCGCGAGAAGGCTTGCTGGGAGCGAGGGCGACGAGGTGCTCAAGGAGTGGATCGGGAGAAACCTCGACCAGGCCGACGAGATCCATTTTAACTTGGCGGGCTTCTCGAACAACCAGTTCAAGCGCTACAAACGGGGGAAGCGAGACAAGCTAAGTAACGTGACGAACTGGGAGTACGACCGAATAATCAGCAACGAAGAATTGCTCAAGAAGACGACATTCTACGACGAGGCTGGGGAGGTGGTGCCGCATGAAAAGCTCTACCGAGGACCAGGAGAATGAGCACGACGAATTCAAGGGAGCAAGTGCTCCAGAGGTTAGGTGCTGTCCGTGGCGGGGCAGCTCGATTCGCCTACTACCAGGACGGCAAGAGCCGGTTCGCCCTCGAACTATCGAAGGGTGACGAGGTGGAATACCTTGTTTGCTTCGGCTGCTCATACATCTGCGGGAAAACCTCGTGGAACTCTGTTGAGATCACGGTCAGGGGTCGCGGCGAGGTGGTTGAGGTGTCCGATCAAGCCGGCGGGTTTTTGGTCGAATGTCTCGATGTCTTTATCTCGGACGAGTGCTAGCTGGATGAGTGACGTGGAGCAGAAATGGCTTGAGGCCGCGAAGGTGCTAGCTGTCGATCCGATCCAGAAGGTGGAATGCCCTTCCTGCGGTGCGGCTTACCTGGAAGTTGTGGACGTGGAGCCCGAAAGAGTAACCACGGTGTTCGAGAGACATCTGATCTGCCGGGAGTGCAACGCGTCGAACAGCATCCGGATGCATCGAAAGGACAACGACGGCTCTGGGGGTGGATGAGCATCACTATGTAGTTCACCGTTTTGGCTGAAAACATCACGGGGCGAGTGCGACTATCTGCGCCGCGCAGGCCAACGCTTCTGGTTGGTCAGCCGTTCTGTCGTGGGGTCACGCTCTTATTGGTCAGGCGTTGGTCAAGCGTTTGGTCAGGGTGGCCGCCTCGTTTGGTCAAGCTTTGGTCAAGCGTTTGGTCAGGGTGCCGGTTTTCGCCCCGGCCATGTTGTAGAGTTAGTAATTAGTTTTGGGGACACAAGACCCTATCGACTTCGTCGTTAGGCGGGGGGCTGCAAACGGCGCGGATCCGGACCGGAAAACGGCAGCAACCCTAACAGGAACACGGCAGGAATCCGCCTGCAATCCGCCCGGCTTCCAGTTCGCTTGCGGTTCACTTCCTGCCCGTTTGCGGTTCGCCTCCACCCCCCTTCCACCACCCCGGGGCGCCGCCTGGCCTAACCGATAGAGTCAGCCGCTGGCGCGGTGGGTTTGGGGGGGCGCGGGGGCGCCCGGCCTCAAGTGGAGCCTCTTCGGCTGCCGACCACTACTCCACTTGACCCCGGCCGCCCCCGCGCCGGTTGGGTGGGCATGGTTTTGGCTTTGGCCAAAACAAGTTGGGGCCAACTCGTTAGGGTTCGGGTTGGAGCGGTCGCCGGATAACGTAACGTTACGGAATGCGCGCAGTGCGCTAGGAAGCCTCCGCCGAGTGCTCTCGGAGAAACCGTTCAATCATCTGCGAGAAGAACTTCTGTTCGCCCTTTGGCAGCTTGGCGATGGCCTCGAACTGCTTCTCTAGCTTGGACTTCGGGCCGGGCTTGCGTCTGGCCGCCTGTCCCTCACCGATCAGTTCCTCGGGTGGGATCTCAAGTATCTCCGAGCACCTCAAGATGAAATCGAGAGTCGGGTTACCCGCCTTCCGTTCGTAGTAGGCCAGGTTGGCGCGGGTCGTCCCGAGTCTAGAGGCGAGTTCTTCTTGGGAGAGGCCGCGGGCTTTGCGT
>CBDDAB010000007.1:0-54395 GCA_965224685.1 Verrucomicrobiales bacterium
TGGCGATGAGTTCGTTGCACTCCTTTAGAAGCGGAGCTAGGCGTTCAGGCGGGCATTGCGCGGTCCGTAGGCAGCGCTTCGACAACGCCGATCACTCGGACAGCAAAGTCCACCAACCGATCTTCCAGCGCGATTGTCTTTTTAACTTCTTCACTCATCAATCCTTGTTCGTTAATCGTTAATCCCTCTTGGTCTATGTAGAGCGGTCATAGATCTCTGGAGTGATCGGATCAACGATCGGTTCACCTCGTTTGTATCTTCTGAGATTCTCCAAACTGTGATCGGCCGCATCCTTTCGTCGATCAGTGGTGGGTCCTCCGAGATGAGGGAGCATCATGATGTTCTGACAGCCGCGGAAGCCGTGATCAGCGGGCAAGGGCTCCTCTTGATAGACGTCGAGACCTATTTGGATATGGCCTTCACGGGCCACCTTGAGCAGGTCGTCTTCATTAACCAGGGCACCTCGGGCGATGTTGACGAAGGTCCCGCCTTTGGGTATCCGGCGTAGCATTGCTTCGTCGATCATGCTCTCGCGCTCAGGTGTCAAAGCTTCGATCTCAAAGATAACGTCGTTACCGCTGAACAAGCTCTCTAACGATTCGGCTAGAGCGACATCATCCTGCGCATAAATCTCTTCAGGCACGCCTTCTGAGTAGGCGGAGATCTTGTTGGTAAAAGGTCTCAATAAAGGGATCAACGACCGGGCAACTGCTCCATAGCCATGGATCCCAACACGTCTTTCGAAAAAGTGATTGGGTCAGCGTCGATCCGTCTTTCCAGCCACCCTGGTTGTGCATCTGTTCATTCCAATAAGATGCCTTCCGCATACAGGAAAGCGCTAGGAGCAGGGCGCATTCCGCAACCGTACGGCTGATCGAGGAAGCCCAGTTGGAAACGAGAAGGCCGGCCTCGATCATCTGCCGAGTCACGAGTTTACGAACCGAACCTGGAAGGTAGCAGACATAGCTCAGTGCTGGAGCAACTTCTTTCACGACATCGTCTGGTAGCGCTGGCGTGTTCCAACCCGCGACAAGGATCCCAGGGTTGTGCTCGGAAAGAGTTCGGCGCCATTCAGTCGCGGACATGGCTTCGCCGTCGATGATGTCGGCTAGGGTTCGATAAGCTCTTTTAAGGTATCCAAGCGGCCATCGACCAGGAAGGTTGCGATCTCCGTCGGCGTCAACACGACTAGATTCTTCGATGCCATGCTAGTTGTTAGGATCTGGTGGCGCGCATTCCAGGAGGCGAAGCCCGTCAGTTGTTTCAAACGTGGTCGGGCCGCAAGAAGCCGACGTGAAGAAGCGATCGTAGGGCTTTAGCTCCCAGGATCGTTCGCCAACGGACATCCGACCTTGGCCTTCCATCACGATACCGATGTGGAAGCCGGCCTCCTCTTTGGTGATCGCTTTCTTAATTCGAGTTTCCCTGGCAGAAAAACAATCTGTATGTGCTTTGCCAATCGCGAGCAGCTGCTTGGAACCATCTGGGAACTGCCTGATGACTTCTGGTCGGCATTGAAACTTCTCCGCGGAAACGGGCGTGTGATCAAACACGGTTAGCGCGAAATCGAGCCCTTTGCCAAGGAAGCGGGATTCCTCGGGTAGCACAAACCCGCCGCGCTCAAATTCAAAGCGGACGGCCAGATCGCTGGCTTCCATGAGCTCGACCATCAAGATGCCTTCACCTAGAGCATGTGGGAAACCGCCGGGAATGAGAAAGACATCGCCGGGCTTGACGGGGATTTTATCAAAACAGGCTTCAATGGAATCGATGTCCTGATTCTCAATCCACTGTTTCAAATCTTCACGCTTCGGCGGTCGTTGGAATCCAGCATAAATGTAAGGGTTGTCAATCCCTTCGCGAATGGCAAGGATGATGTAGGCTTCTGTCTTGCCACTGTTGCAGCCGAGAAACTGTTTTGAAAACGATGCCGTCGGATGGACTTGAAAGTGGAGTCTGATCGCAGAGTCCAAGAATTTGGTTAGGATTCGAGTATCCAGACCGAAGGCATCGTAATGAGCTTGACCAAGATAATAAGCCGGATCTTCTGCCACTAACGCTGTCAATAACACCGACTCACCATTGGACCGGGTGATGCGTGAGATGCCTTCCTCTCCAAATACGCGATCGGGATTCTTTGCAGCTGTGAGGGAGCCAATCCAATCTTCCGGGAAATGGCTATCCTGAGGCGTAGCTTTCGCTTCGATTCCATCGAGAATACGCCCACCTTGGTAGGTGCGCCACACCCGGTTCGGGCCGAGCATCAGTACGGGTTCGTGTCGCGTTGTCATGAGGCAGCCCTTTTCTTGCCACTTTTCATCAGCGCGTAGCCGATCAAGATGAGGATTCCCCCGCAGAAAAGGAAGGCTAACCGACCGGTCCATGGATTTGGGATCAACACTAACAGTGCGATGAATCCGCCGTAGATGAGGGAGAGCGCACCGAGTGAACGGCCTTGGTCCGAATCCGTCTCCTTGGAACCCTCTTCACCTGATTCGACGGGCGTATCAAGATTCTTGAAGAGCTTATCCAGCTCTTGCTTACGTTCATCATTCTTCGGTTCCTTGTAGAACAGCATCGTCGATAGGTAGAATGCTGATCCGACGAACAGATTGACGACAACACCCATGATAAGCGTGATGTCTTTCGCCTCTCTGCCAGAGAAATCGATCGCTAAACCAAGAAAACCATTTACCCATTCGGCGTCTAGGTATGTTTTGACTAGAAAGGAAGTCAACAGCCCCACCAGGATGGAACTCCAACTCGCCCAATCGGGGACGCGTCTCACAATGACTCCCCAAATCAGCGGGACCTGCATGGGAATCGCCACGAGAGCGCCGAACTGCATCATGAGATCGAACAGCGGGAGATCTTTCATATTGGCGAACTGGATCCCCGCGATGATGATGGCCGCGCCAAAGACGAGGGTGACGATCTTCCCAACTAACAAGAGCTCCCTTTCGCCCGCCATGGGCCGGAGGAGGGGAAGGTAGAAATTTCTAACAAAGATCCCTGCGTTGCGATTAAGACCGCTATCCATAGAGGACATCGTGGCGGCGAAGATTCCCGAAAGCAGCAACCCTAACATGCCAACCGGGAGCGTATTGATGCAAAGCGCCACGTAAGCCGCCTCCGAGCCTTTCGCTTCGAGCTGCGGAAACATGGAGTTGATGTCGGGATAGAGAATGGCCGAAGCCATCGGAGGAATAAACCAGACCACCGGACCGACAATGAAAAGCGCAGAAGCCAACAGCGCCGCCCGCCTCGCATGCCAGGTGTCTTTGGCGCAGAGATAACGCGAGGCGTCCATTAAATTGTTAGTCGAAGCAAATTGCTTCACCAAGATCACCACGACCCAGATCCAAATCAGCGTTGAGTAATTCGTGTCCCCACCAAAGAGCCGGTCCGCTGGAAACCGTTCGACCAACGCCCCTGGTCCGCCGACCTCTTTTAACGCAAAGTAGGCTGCCACCAGAGAAATGGGCATCAACACGAGCACCTGCATGAAATCAGACGCCACCACGGCCCAGCTACCTCCCGTGACGGAAAGGAACACCACGACCAAGCCAGTGATCAAAATCGTCGTCTCAATATCAAAGCCGAAGACAGCGGCAAAGAAGACTCCCAGGCCGTTGAGCCAAATTCCCGCATACAAAGTACCGATTGGCAGTTGAAGCCAGGTGAACACCTGTTCTGAAGTCTTCCCGAACCGCTGCCGCATCGCATCCACAGCCGTGATGACCCGGAACTGGCGGAATTTGCCTGCGAAATAGACGTAGTTCATCAGGAAACCGAGAGCGTTCCCAAAGAAGATCACGAAGACCAGCAACCCGTCTTGATAGGCCTTACTCGCCGCTCCGGTAAAGGTCCACGCACTGAACTGCACCATGAAGGCGCTGCTTCCTGCCATCCACCAAACCATCTGCCCGCCACCTCGAAAGTAGTCGGACGTATTCGTAATGTATTTCCGGAAGAAGACACCGATCCCCACCATGAAGAGGAAGTAGAAAGCGACGACTCCGTAATCGAAATGGCTCAGTGCGTTCTCCATCGAAAAAAGGTCTGATTCACTGGGATGCCAGATACAATTACATTGTCAGTCGTATGAACTGCATTGTTAGTATTCAAATCAACTCTCCTTGTTAGTCGTAGCGCCTCTTAAAAATTCCCCTTTGACGAGAATCTTCCGCGCCATCTTCTGCCCAGATACTAACTCATTCTGCAAGGCTCGCCCCGCTTTTCTGGCCAGAACCTCTACCGAGAGATCCACCGTCGTCAATAGCGGCACACTCACTCCTCGCAAGGGCGCATTATCACACCCGGTCACCTGCATTTCCCCGGGCACGTCGTACCCCAACTCACGTAGATGCTGCAAAAGCATACTTCCCGCCACGTCGTTCACCCCTATCCAGACCGTCACCCCTTTGCGAACCCTCTTGGTGATATCCCTAGCCGTGATCTCATCCGGCCCCTCCGCCAACCAGAAGTCTTTCTTCGCATCAAAGCAGATCCCTTTTTCTGCGCAAGCCTCAGCAAATCCCTTCAAACGTTCCCGCACCACATCTTCAATTCCTCGATAGCCGACAAAACAACAGCCGCTTCTCACTCCATTCCCCGCCAAATGCTTCGCGATCACTGCCATGGCAGCACGATGATCGCTCACCACGTGATTCACCCCTCGCACAATCCGATTCAATACCACCATCGGGATACCTCTTTCCTTCAATTGCGCGATGACTCCCGCGCTGGGCCGATGAAAGGCAAAGATGAACGCTTCGATTTCGCCTCCCTTCTTATGGGGAAACGGTTCGAAAGACGTTCCTCCCGATTCCACGAGAAGATTAACGGTGGAAGGAGCCAAACCTTCTCTTAGCCCCTCGATCAGATCATTGATACCAAAGAACAAACGTGCCGTTCGGTTTCCAGGAGGTGGCAAGACCAACTTCACCGTAATGATCCCCCGCTCCGCCGGCCTCCGCACCACCTTGCGCACATAGCCCAACTTCCGCGCTGCTTTCTCTACCCGCCGCCGCACCTCGTCCCCAATCAAAGACGACCCGCCCAGCGCCCGTGAAACCGTGGCTTTCGATACCTCAGCCTCCCGTGCCACGGCATCCATGGTAACTTGCATCTCAGACATTAGATCGTCGCCGCCAGAACACTGAGAGCCATCGCCAAACCTCCCTGAACACAGAAGAAAAAACGCGCCGTAACCCCCCAATCTGCCGCCCCGGCGCTAGCCGCCATTTACCATCTGCAATGTTCATACCCTTCCATTAGTTGCATGCAACAAATTCACAAGCGAAAATTAACGCTTGAATAGTTGCATGCAACAAATTAAGGCTTGAGTAGTTGCATGCAACAAATCCCACAAGTAGAACGATGTTTGATGCCGGGATCACACCAACCACCGTCAATCCGGCCTATAAATTCCGTCCGAACCAGGCTCCAGCCGCAATCTGAAACCCCTCCTATGAAAAAATCCACTCTCCTTTGCATAGCCGCTCTATTGGCGCCAACGATTGTTGGCGCCCAAATCATCGTCAACGATAGTTGGGAAGACGAGGATCTCGCCAAGACCGGGGAAACGGACGCGGATTGGTGGTCATCCAGTTCTGCCGGCGGGAATTCGATCGAGGTCGCTACCGAGGGTGGCGGTGATATGGGCCTGGTTACTGGCACTTCCGGCCGTGGGATCCACGCTACGTTTACTCCGCAGATGTTGGCCGTGGGGGACACCTTGGTGACGACTGCCATTTTCACCACTCCAGCCACTGTGGGGACTGACCGGACGACCGCTTTTAAAATTGCCCTCATGGATTTTAACGACGAGGGATTGGCGGCAAGCCTGACGGCGAATTCCGCCAACCCGCAACCACTCTACTTCGAGCTTCCGGGTTACATGGTCGACTTTGATGTCAACGTTTCAGACTCGACGGAGAACGTCACGATTCGGAAGCACACAGTGCCGAACGAGAGTGGCCGTTTCCTTGGCACGGTGTCCGAGTGGGAATCACTAAGCGGAAGCGACGACGAAGCCGGCGGCTACAAGATCCTCCCTAACACTGAGTATGTGGCCGTGTTTTCTCTCACCAGGACCGGCAGTGGTATGGAGATCTTTGCGTCGCTTAGTCAGGAGGGCACGATCCTGGATAGCCACACCGCAACCGATGAAGGTGAAGTCGCCAACAATATCGGCATGCTCGGATATTGGGTAAACTCGAGGACGTTCGGTTCGACAAATGGTGCCGATCCTGACAATGGCATCACATTCTCTAACGTGTCCATCGAGCTGAACCCCATACCGCAGCCTGGCCCCAACATCTCCGTCTTTCCTCGGAAACGTCTCGGCGAGTTGGACACGAGCACCACCACCGTATCTGACATCGTCACCGTCCGCAACACGGGCACTGAAAACGCGCTCACCATTTCCGAAGTTGCCTTCACTGGCGACGACGGTGCCTTCTTCACCGTGGACGAAGCGCCCACCACGATTCCCGCGAATGGATCTGCGGAGATCAAATTCACCTTTGCCCCGAACGGCAATACCGGCGCCTTCTCGTCTAACCTTGAGATCAAGAGCGATGACGTGGATGCGGAGGATCAAACGATCAACGTTGAAGTCACGGCCACGATTATCAACCTGTTAGGTCCTGTTGCTCATTACAATTTGAATGAAGCCGAGGGAACGGTTATGAATGATGTCACCGGTTTCGATCGGAATGGAGAGTTTGATGATGTCATGTTAGGCCAAGAGGGACTGGCTACGGGAACCTCCGGCGGATTCGCAGATGGGAGCGTTGCTTCCGTGCCCGTGAGCGCCTTTGGAGATGATCCTTTTACGAACTTCTCGATAAGCGCTTGGTTCAACGGGGATGATTTCGATGGGCTGAGAACTTTATTTGGCCAGGGGTTGGGCAGTCCTCCGAGCTACGCGTTGGTGGCTTCCGGTACAGAATTGCAATGGTTTGTCGGCGAAGGCCCTGAGTTCACCGGCGGGACCATCGCGGTAGGTACGACCCATCATACGGTGGTCACCTATGCTTCTGACAAAGCCACGATCTATCTGGATGGGGTCGAAGTTGCTTCCATGGACAGTCCATCGGAATTGGATCTAGCGGTTGAGGACACGTTCTACATTGGTTCATTCGGGAGAGTCTTGCCTTTCTCGGGACGCATCGACGACGTTCAGATTTATGATCGTGTCATCTCTGCCGATGACGTCGCCGCGCTCTTCAATGATCCTGGCACTGTCTTAAGTTCAGGTGGTGAAGATCCCGAACCCGAGCCAGGTCCCACTGGTCCTGGCATCGTCGTCAACGACAGCTGGGAAGATGAGGACCGCGCCAAGACCGGGGAACTCGATGCGGACTGGTGGTCATCCAGCAGTGCGGGCGGGAACTCGATCGAAGTCGCCACTGAAGGCGGAGGTGATCTGGGGTTGGTTACCGGCACTTCCGGCCGGGGAATTCATGCCACGTTTTCTCCTGCGATCTTGGCTGTTGGCGATACGTTGATTGCGACTGCCACTTTCACCACTCCAGCTACGGTCGGGACGGACAGGAGCGGCGCGTTCAAGATGGCCTTGGTGGACTTCAACGATGCTGGTTTGGCAGCGGATTTAACCTCGAGCTCTTCTAACGTTAACCCGCTTTACACCAGCCTGCCTGGTTACATGGTGGACTTTGACGTCAACAAGGCAGACTCGACGGAGAACGCCGTCATCCGGAAGCACACCGTTCCAAATGAGAGTGGCCGCTTTCTCGGCACAACGTCCGAGTGGGATTCATTAGGAGGCAGCGACGAAGAGGCCGGCGGCTACAAATTCCTCCCCAATACGGAATATCTCGCAGTGATGTCTCTCACTAGGACAGGCGACGACAGTATGGAAGTCTTCGCATCATTGAGCCAGGGCGGAACGGAGCTGGATAGCCATATTGTAGTCGATGAGCAAGCGATCGCCAACAACATCGGTATGTTAGGATTCTGGGCTAATTCGAACACATTCGGATCGACGAATGGCGTTGATCCCGATAACGGAATCACTTTCTCCAATGTGATGATCGAGGTGAAAGGGGAAGCCGCGCCTGCTGGCGATTGGGTAGCTGTTCATGATTTTGATAGTTTAGACGAAGGGCCGCTCGATGGCTTTGGAGGTTGGGTATCCGCGGATCCAGGGACTTCGATCGGTTCTGAAGATGGCAACAAAGTGCTTGAATCTGTGGGAGCCGGCCAGAACGCCTACGTTTCCTTGGGAGGCACCATTCCTACCGGCAGTACGGGTACCGTTTTCTTCCGAGCGCGCACAGGCGAGACGCCTGACTTCGTTCTCGGCGTGTCGGACGTCGCGGAGCCAAATGCGTGGGATCACTTCGAAGGCTACATGCGATTTTCCGGGACAAGTATCGATGTCCGTGATGGTGGCGGCTTTGCGGCGGTGGTTGAGAACTTCAGCGCGGATACCTGGTACAACATTTGGTTAGTGTTGGATAATGACGCTCTGGTAACCACACTTTACTATTCTACGGGCGACGAGCCCGCTCAACTCGGAGGAATGGGGGCTTTTCGAATGTCCGGCGGCAACACGGAACACGGCGAATTGATTAACTTTCTGGTTAGAACAGGTAATGCCCACACCACAGGGCAACTGGATGATATCTTCCTAGCATCAGGCGAAAATCTAACGATTCCTGGCAGTGATGGTCCTGGTCCTGGCGGATGGTCTGTCACTGCGGACTTCGAGGGACTTGGCGCTGGAACCGTGAACGAACAAGGAGGTTGGGTTTCATCAGCGCCTGACACGACTCTCGTGGTTTCCGATGGCGGCAATCAAGCGCTTGAAGTCACGGGTGGCGGCCAGAATGCCTATGTACCGCTTCCTGTAGCGATTCCGTCAGGAACGACCGGCACCGTTTACTTCCGCGCGCGTCCTGGTGACATGCCAGACTTCGTCCTTGGAACGTCGGACGTGGCCAATCCTGACGCCTGGGATCATTACGAAGGTTACATGCGTTTCGCTGGAACCAATATCGATGTTCGCGATGGCGGAGGCTTTGCCGCTGCGGTCGAGAACTTCAGTGTGGATACCTGGTATAACATTTGGTTAGTCGTGGATAACACAGCGTTGGAAACCACGCTTTATTACTCCACGGGTGACGAGCCGGCTCAACTTGGTGCCACAGGCGCCTTCCGGATGTCTGGCGGCAACACCGAGCATGGCGATTTGATCAACTTCCTCGTCAGAACGGGTAATGCGCATACGACTGGTCTAGTCGATGACATCTATGTCGATGCGAGTGGCGAGAACCTAACGATACCACCAGCCGTGCTCGATGGCATGACCATAGTGGACGTACCAGAGATTATAGCCGTGTCCCGTAGCGCAACCGGTGTTTCGCTAACCCTGCCCGCTGGCACGACTTTCGACATCGAGTATTCGGCTGACCTGATTACCTGGGTATCAGTCGCAACGGATGTGACCGGCAGCTACGAAGATACGGACGCCGGCCGCGCCGGTGCTGCGAGTGGCTTCTATCGTGGAGTTGTGAAGTAAGTTTGCACTCCGATCAAGGCGCAAACCCAAGGAAGGGCGCTTTTCGAGTACCCAATTCACATCCATGTTTTCGGGACGGGACAAAGGTGCTCAAGGAGCCCGAAGACCTTCACCAGTCAAGGCCTCGCCGCGCTATTAAAGCAGGCGACCGATACGATCATGAAACGAGGCGGGGCCAAACCCGGAGACGAGACCATGCTCGATGCCCTCGATATCGCGCGGGAAACTCGTCTCTCAATCGAAACGCCCATTGAGGAGGCCTCAATCGCTCTGCTACTGCGGCTGAAGCGGGCCGAGACCGTAGCGAGAGCATGATTGCGATGGACTGCGCCAAGACATTGGGAGAGGAATCGTTCGGTCATCCCGATGCTGGCGCTTGTTCTGTTGCGATCCTATCACGAAGCATGGACGCTTATGCCGAGAATTCCTAACGTACTATTTAACACCAATCATAAACGAACTAAGACACATGGCAGACCTAGACGACATCAGAGACGGCGATAACTTTGGCCTCAATTCACCAGCCGATACGAGCACGTTCTACCTCAAAGGCATGAACAGCATGAGTTGGGGGGTGAAGAATCGCATGGCGCGGATCTTTAGCCGCAAATCCGGCCGCACCGTAATGTTGGCCTTCGATCACGGCTTCCTCATGGGGCCCACCTCCGGTCTTGAACGGATCGACTTGAACATCGCCCCGCTGGCTGAACACGCCGATTGCCTTATGGGCTGCCGTGGCACCATCCGAACAATGATCCCGCCGGAGAATACTCAACCTGTGTGTCTTCGCGCCGATACGGGCACGACCATCCTAACAGAGTTAAATCACAACGTTCTGCTTGGTGAATCCGAGATGATCAGCATGAACGCTTCGGCGCTCGCGGCCATGATCGCCATCGGTGATGATGCCACTGAGGCGAAAACCATTGCGAATTTCAGCCGGCTCGTCGACATCGGAAACAAGAATGACATCCCTGTTATGTGTGTCACGGCCGTTGGTAAGGACATGGCCCGCGACGCCCGCTACTTCGGCCTAGCTTCGCGGGTAGGTGCTGAGAATGGAGCTAGCATTGTGAAGACCTACTATTGTGAGGGCTTTGAGAACGTGGTTGCCGCGACTCCGGTACCGGTCGTAATCGCTGGTGGCAAGAAACTGCCTGAAATTGAAGCTCTAGAGATGGCCTACAAGGCAATCGACTGTGGCGCTGCCGGTGTCGATATGGGGCGTAATGTGTTTCAATCAGAAGCGCCGATCGCGATGATCAAAGCCGTCAGCGGTGTTGTCCATGACGGGCTCAAACCAGCAGAAGCGTTAGAGTTGTTCCAGACGCTCAAGAACGAAGCCTAACCAACGAAGAACATGTTGCGAATCATCATTCTCGCCCTCGGGGCCACACTAACCCTAGCCTGCGCGGACGAAGAAGGCTTTGAATCCCTCTTCAACGGAAGGGACCTCACCGGATGGGACGGTAACCCAGAACTTTGGTCCGTCGTTGATGGCGTGATCACTGGCAGGACGACCAGCCCTGAAGACCTCAAGGCGAATCAGTTCCTCATTTGGAAAGGAGGCACGGTGAAGAACTTCGAGTTGCGGGCGAAAGTGAAAGTGACAGGAAAGAATAACTCGGGGATTCAGTATCGAAGCAAGGCGTTGCCAAAGAATGGCAAGTGGTCGGTGGGCGGCTATCAATGTGACATTCACCCGAACGCACCCTATAACGCCATGATCTACGAAGAGCGTGGCCGCGGGATCACGGCACGGAATGGCCAAGGCGTGGTGGCTGACCCTGAGGGGAAACACTGGCTCACGGATCGGCGTGACCCCGTGAAAGCCAACTCCGCTGAGTGGCATGAATATAGCATTGTGGCGAAAGGAAATCACATCACGCATCATATTAATGGCAAGCTGACCGCGGAGTTTCATGACTTTGATGAGAAAGCGCGTTCACTCGAAGGTCTCATCGCCTTTCAGATCCATCGTGGCCCGGCCATGACTGTAGAAATCAAGGAGGTGCTGCTCAAGACGCTGCCGGATGGAGGCGTCATCGAATTCAAAGGCTTTGCCATCCCGAGCGATGCGCAGGTGATCGAGAAGAAGAAGCCGGCACCGCAGCGAAAGAAGAAGCCGGCCCCAAGGAGAAAGCGGCAGACACAAGTTGGCCCTGCCATTGGCGAGAACAAAGCCACGCCAGTGTCACGCATCACCAAGCCGGAAGGCTTCGAGGTCGAACTGATCTATTCCGTGCCTGGCGTCGAACAAGGCTCTTGGGTCAATCTGTGCAGCGATGACAGAGGTCGTGTTTATGCCAGTGATCAGTATGGTGGTCTCTACCGTTTCACCCCTCCGGTTTCCGGGGAAGAACTCCAGTCTAGCGATATTCAAAAACTCGACCTCGATATTCGTGCCGTCAATGGCATGCTCTTCGCCTTTGATGCGCTCTATGTGGGCGTCAATGACTACGAACGCAAGATGGAGAGCGGTCTTTATCGCATCACTGATAGTGACGGCGATGATGAACTCGATAAAGTCGAGAAGTTGCGTGGCATGGAAGCTCGTGGTGATCACGGTGTGCACGCCATCGTTCTCACGCCCGATCAGAAAGGGCTCTATCTCATCTGCGGCAACAACGCCGACCTCACAGAGTCCGCAACCACATCGCCAGTGAAGCCATTCTGGGGCGATGACCATCTCCTGCCGCGCATGCCTGATGGGCGCGGCCACAATCGCGATCGCATGGCGCCCGGAGGTATCATCTATCGAGTAGATCCCGATGGGAAGAACTTCGAAGTCTTCGCTAACGGATTCCGCAACATCTTCGACGCCGGGCTCAATCACAACGGCGATCTCTTCACCTATGACGCGGATATGGAGTACGACTTCAACACGCCTTGGTATCGACCTACGCGTGTCAATCATGTCTTGAGCGGTGGCGAATACGGCTGGCGCCACGGTGCAGGCAAGTATCCCGAATTCTACATCGATAACATGCCCTCCACCTTCAACATCGGTCCGGGTTCACCGACAGGGACCACGTTTGGTTATGGCGCCAAGTTTCCCGCCAAATATCAGAACGCGTTCTACGTTCTCGATTGGAGTTGGGGCAAGATCTACGCCATTCACCTCACACCGCGCGGTGCCAGCTACACGGCGACGAAGGAAGAATTCATCACTGGCGGTCCGTTGCCTGTCACGGATGCCATCATTCATCCAGACGGCTCGATGATCTTCGCCATCGGTGGGCGGCGAGTGCAGTCGGGCGTTTATCGAGTGACTTACACGGGCACTGAAAGCACGGAACCAGCCCCGTCACAGCCCGAGCAACTTCCTTTGCATGAGCTGCGCAAATCAATGGAGGAACTGCACGGCAAACACGACCCACGCGCCTACTTTACCGTCGCGGCTGGTCTTGGCCATAGCGATCGTCTCATTCGCGCCGCCGCGCGCACGGCGCTGGAGCATCAGCCCGTGGAGGAGTGGAAATCGTTCGCCTTAGCAGAAACCAATGTGCATGCGCAGATCGAAGCCTTACTTGCGCTCACACGTGTCGAAGGCGCGAAGAAAGACCCCGCCACACGGGATGTGATTCTGAGTGCTCTCTTCAAGCACGACTACGGTACGCTTACGGCGGAACAGCGCCTTGGCTATGGGCGCCTCTTGCAGATCGTACTCGTGCGCTTTGGTGATCCTGACAAAGCCACACTCAATGCCATTGCTACCAAGCTCGACGCCGCTTACCCAGCGGATTCCTTTGAGGAGAATTGGCTGCTGACCGAAACCCTCGTTCACTTGCAGCATCCAAACACAGCGGCCAAAGCCATGGACCTCATCGAGGCGGCCCCTAGTCAGGAACCGCAAATGCAATACGCCCGCAGCCTGCGTTTCCTCAAGACGGGTTGGACTAGCAATTTGCGCAAGCGTCAGCTCGAGTGGTTCCTCAAGGCGGCCAACTACAACGGCGGAGCCAGTTTCGCCAAGTTCAACGAATTCATCCGCAATGATTCCTTGGCCACCTTCACAGATGCTGAGAAGGCCGAACATGCTGAACTGATTGCGAAGAAACCGGAGAAGAAGAGCGCGATCGAACTCTCGGGAGAGATGTTCGCAGGGCGCACACCGACCATGTGGAAACTAGAAGATCTTAGTGAAGCGGCTCAGACCGGCATGAAGGAACGTGACTTTGATCGCGGTAAGAAGATGTTCTCAGCAGCCGCCTGCTACGCCTGTCACCGCTTTGGCAATGCTGGCGGCATGACGGGCCCGGACCTCACTGGCTCCGGTGGCCGCTACAGTCCTCATGATTTGCTCGACCAGATCATCAATCCTAGCAAAGAAATCAACGAGCAGTTTGCGCCGATCGTCGTGACGAAGAAGGACGGCGAGACCCTTACCGGCGTCGTCGTGAATCTCAGTGGTGACAACGTGACCATCAACACCGATCTCAGTGATCCTAACCAACGGGTCAATGTCGACCGGAAGACAGTGGAAAGCATCGAGCCTAGCAAAGTATCCATGATGCCGCCGAACCTTCTCATGATGCTGACGAAGGAAGAGATCCTTGATCTCCTCGCCTACACCCTGAGCATGGGAGACAAGAAGAACCCTATGTTTAAGCAGTAGGCGCTCGTCGGGATTTGATTAGCGATCAAGGATTGATGAAAGCAGAAGTTGAGAAGACACCGCTCCTTGAGATGGCAGCCGCTAAGTCATGTAAAACCGTGACGCGGATCTCTTGACGGATTGTTTGCAAAATGCGATATTGTAAACATGGCCACAACGACGATTGCTGCGAGGGTCGAAATGGAAGAGGCTGCATTGATCGAGGCGCTCGCTGAAATGGAGGGGTGTGATCGTTCGACGTTGATCAAGTCGATTGTTCGGCGCGGCATCAAGGCACTCCGTCTTGACCGAGCAGTAGCTGCCTATCGCGCAGAAGAGATCACTCTTTCGAAAGCGGCTGAACTTGCCGGGCTGAGTATCTGGGACTTCCTGGCACTGATGCCAAAGGAACAGCTCGATTTGCACTATGACGTCGTCGAGTTCGAGGAAGATTTGCAGATGCTAGGTCAACAGGTTCCAAAAAACAATTGAAGGTTGTCGTGTGTGACGCCAGTCCCCTGATCATCCTGGCCAAGCTCAACAGACTCCACTTGGTAGGGGACCTGTTTGGAAATGACATTGTCGTTCTTCAATGTGTGATCGACGAGGTAATGGAACCGAAGGCTGGTCCGCTTGAACGTCAGCGCTTGGAACACTTCCTAACCACCGTTGCTACCATCACGGTATTTGAAGAGGCTGACATTGAATCGAAATCATTAAGTGTCAGCGACCGCTACACCCTCACTTACAGCGCGCGAAACGCAGTCGATTGGTTGATAGCTGATGAGAGGTTGATGCGCCGCGTGGCTTCAGAGCAAGGGATTGCCGTGGTGGGGGTCATGGGGCTCATTGTGGGAGCTGCCATGCGTGGGATCATCACGAATGCTGAGGCGGAAACGGCCCTCAGTGATGCTGTTGGGGTGCATGGTTTTCGAATTTCAGTGGCTCTCTACCAACGGGTGCTCAATGAACTTCAAGAATGTAAAGACTAACGCGAAAGCAATACGTTAGCCTTCTCAACGAATACCAAGGATAAATATGATCAGAAAGACATCCATTGCCGCCATCCTCTTGGCGGGCCTTTCGGCAATCGGTGCTGATGAGAAGCGACCGAACATTCTCTTACTATTCGCCGATGATCAGCCGCAATCCTGCTTGGGAGTTGCCGGTAATAAAGAGATCAAAACGCCTAACTTGGATCGGTTGGCCCGGCGTGGCGTATTCTTTAATAACGCCTTTGTCACGACGGCTATCTGTTGCAGCAGCCGGGCTTCCATTCTAACAGGGCAACACATGTATCGCCATGGAGTCACGGATTTTAAGATGCCATTGAACGCCGAGGCCTTTCAAAAAAGCTACCCGGCCCTCTTGCGCAAGGCAGGATATCGAACGGGCTACTTGGGAAAGTACGCCATTGGGAATCCTAGCATACATCCTCGGGAGCTTTGTCTCCCTGCCAGTGAATTCGACGAGTGGTATGGTTTTCCGCAGGCGATCAATTTCAAGCAAACCATTGATGGTAACACACGCTTCCTAACCGAAGTGATGACAGAAAAAGCGATCGCGTTTTTTCGGTCAACCAAAGCGGATCAACCGTTCTGTCTCACCGTTGCCTTCAAGGAACCCCATGGGCCGTTCAACTATTTCGACCCGAAAGTGCCTAACGTCTATAGCGATGTGGAAATCTCAGCGCCGCCTACCTTCACTCGGCAAGCCTTCGAGGCACAACCGGAGTTCATTAGGCACTCGCTCAATGGCGATGGTAGTGTGAAGCGGCTGAACGATCCGTCTCAATATCAAAAGACGGTGCGCACGTTTTATCGCACCGTGACGCGTGCTGACATGGCGGTCGGGCAAATCCTCGAAGCGCTCAAAGAGCTTGGGCTCGATGACAACACGGTCGTAATCTACTCTTCAGATCATGGGAGCCTGTTAGGTGACCATGGCCTGTTCGGCAAATGGCTGATGTATGAGAACTCCATTCGCGTGCCCTTGATCATCTACGACCCTCGAGTCGACTCCAAGCAGGCTGGAGCCCGTCCAAACGAGATCGCCTTGAACATTGATCTAGCACCGACCATGCTGTCCCTAGCAGGAATCGAGATTCCTTCGGCGATGCAAGGAAAGAGTCTCATGCCCATCGTCCAGGGAGAGTCGCCGCCCGATTGGCGTTCGTGCTTTTACTACGAACATACTTACAACACAAAGCCACCCAGATCGCCGATCGCGAAAGTCGAAGGCATCAGAACGGAACGTTGGAAGTACACGCGCTATCCTGACACAACTCCTGTATTTGAGCAGCTGTTCGACCTTGATGCCGATCCGTTAGAGCAGCATAATTTGGCTGCCGTTAGCACTCATGCTAAAGTCTTGAACGACCTTCGCTCACAGTGTGATTCGCGAAATTGACGATCTTTCGTGCGAGGAAGGACTCGGTATTAATAGGGCAGACGCAAGCACTCGATCATTTTTCTGCCAATCGCCCGGCGGTGTTCGCGGGTGACAGTGCCGCGTTTCTCTTGAAACAGATCTTTCGCTAACAGGTGCACGATGTCACAACGTACGGCAGTTTGCCGATCTAGCCCATCGGCTTCGTGTAGAATCGATTCGTGTTTCTTAGCTGGCCTTGTTATTCTAACAGTGGTGCAGATAAGAGCGTTGACATACTTGAGGTCGGGATTCGCCCATCTCTCGTCATTTGAGAGGATGACGGCGGGATGTGGTCCCGCTTTAGAGAACGGGAATAGGTAGATGTCCCACTGACGCATGATGCTAGTCCACCAATTCGGTCGGTGAGTCTTGAGCGAGTAGATTGGACTCGTCGATCTCCCCAGGTGTCATGGCATCATCAATGTTGGCTTGGAGTAGCCGACGGGATGGCTTGGGATGGGAGCTGGTGGATCGTAGGTCTGCAGGATTAGAAGCTTGGCACCGCGCACTAGCACCACCGGTTCCCCGGACTCCACGATCTGATCGGCCACTCGACCGAGGGACTGTTTGGCTTCGCTAATCGATAAAGTCTTCATTGCGTTCTATGTTAGTCTAAAATAGACTGAAGCTATGCTCCTTTTCAGTCTTAAACCAACTCGAATTGGTAAAGGCATCAAGCACTTCGCGTCGAGTTCCTCTCGTGGTGTCCCGTGGTCACGTGACGTTGACGGACTGAATGTGATCTCGCGACGGACACGCATGCGAGGATCAAGCATCTAGCAACCCCACGCTCTATGAAATCACTACTATTTGTCGTCTCGGCTGTGCTTGCAGTCGCCCTAACGGCCAAGGCGCAGAGCGCGACGAAGCCGAACATCCTCTTCATCGCCATTGATGACCTCAATGGTTGGATCGGTTGTCTTGGCGGGCACCCGCAAGCGCTGACGCCAAACATTGATCGTCTTGCGGCGCGAGGCGTTCTCTTCACCAACGCTCATTGTGCCGCTCCCGCATGCCGACCATCTCGGGCAGCTTTGCTTACTGGCCTCATGCCTCAAAAGACAGGCGTTTGGCCGAACGAGTCTGAGTCGCTTGAGAAGCTGATGCCGAATGCGGTCATGCTGCCCCTGCCGGTCGCGAAGGCGGGTTATCAGACGCTGGGAACGGGAAAACTGAATCATGGGACTTCCGACGCCGGCTTCGAGGAATACGTACGCGTGGAACAACGCTGGAGTCCCATTTCCAAGAAGCAGGCTGATTACACCAAGGACGACCTTCCTAGCAAAGGCAGCGATAATCCTCGTCATGTGGTGACGGATTCTCAAGGACGTGAAGTCGTCTTGCCACTCAATCGGATGCCTTCGGACCGCGGACCGAACAAGAAGTCCGGCGAATCCTTTGACTGGGGCCCTTGGGAGGTTCCTGACACTGACTTTGGAGATACCAAGATCACGGACTGGGCGATTGAAAAGCTGAAGGAGCAACGTGAGCATCCGCTCTTCCTAGCATTGGGATACTACCGGCCTCACATTCCTCTTTGGTCACCAAAGCGTTTCTTTGATCGCTTCAAAGACGACCCTGGCAAGCTGCCGCCGATCAAAAAGAATGATCTGGATGATCTGAGTGAGACGGCCAAGAAGTGGGCACGCGAACCGGTTACGGCTGGCGTGCACAAGACGGTGCTGAAACATGAGCAGTGGGAAAATTTGGACCGTTTTTGTCTTGGTTTATTGTTAGTAGATTAATGGGGTTGGGTGGCGACAAGCAAGGGGCTCTGCCCGGGCTGGCCCCCTTGCTTGTAGCCATGGTTGAAGTCTCTCATTGAAGTGTAGTGTTAGTCTTGGTCAAGAACCTCTCGCACAACCTCTTTCTCGCTTTCAAGCAAGCCCTAAACAACGCGGTGAAACATGCTGCTGCGACAGAAGTGCGGATCTCATTGAAACCTGAATCGGGGGCCACCGGGTATCTGCTCAAACAAACGCCTCGTGAGGAGTTGTTATCATCGTTGCAAGAAGTTCATCGAGGTGGATCCCCGATGAGCAGCGGGATCGCACGCAAGGTCGTCCAATGCTTCCGCAAGCAGCCGCTCAAGGCTCCTGACAATGAACTTAGTCAGCTTTCCGAACGTGAAGAACAAGTGCTCGATTTGCTTGCTCAAGGCTATCTCTACAAAGAGATCTCAACCGAGCTAAGAATCAGTCGCCACACCGTGGACACCTACCTCCGTCGTATCTACGAGAAGCTTCACGTACACTCGCGGGCCCAGGCCACCGCTCTCTACGCTCAGCTGAGGCCCAATGTGCTCCAGCCTCCCGGCAAGGCCTAGGCTGATCAGCCAGAGGCATTTCTGTCACGTATTCTCGTGACACGACAAGCGTAGTTGGGTCAGACCATCATCAGGAAACCCTGATATTCCCTGCTCATGAATTCCCTACTCTCACATGTTGTCGGAATCTGGTTCTTGACCGGACTCGTGTTAGCTCAGGCCGCTAAGATCATTTGGGTCGTCCAGGAAGACGGTCAGGCCGGCATCGAATTCATCGAAATGCTTCAGACCGAAGGGCACGAGGTCGAGATCCTGGTGGTCGCGGAAGAGCCGCCTTCCACGGAGATGCAGGCTACCATGAATGCGGCCGACCTCGTCGTCGTAAGTCGCAAAGTGAACAGCGGCAATGGTGCTTACAACACCTTCGTTTGGAACGAAACGATCACGACACCGTTGATCTCACATTCACCCTACATCTTGCGGACCAATGACACTGAACGGTGGCAATGGATGGCCGGCAACGGACTAGCAGATGCCATGCCGTCGCCTGTCGAAGCGAACGAACCGACGCATAAGATCTTTGAGGGTATTCCTCTAACCGATGGGATCTCGCCCGAGTGGCACTTCGCGCGTGATCGTAATACCTCCGTTTCGACTGACGGAGTTGCCAAAGGCGGGAAGGCGATTGCCACGAAGACTGCTGATCCGGAGAGTGCCATCATCGCTGCAGAATGGGAAACCGGTCAGGTGGCGGTAGGGCCGCGCATGATGTTCATGATAGGGTCACGTGAACCGCAAATGAATGAGGGCATTGGCGCTTCTTATGGAAGATTCAATCTAACGGAAATCGGGCAGATAGCCTATCTGAATTCGATCAGCTACTACGCTGGACCATGGGGTGCGAAACACCTGTGGGCGACTTTCGGCAAGGATCTCGGAGAGATTGACTCGGCCCCAGGTGGTCAAGACGTGACCTTGTTAGTGAAGAACCTCGGTCTTGATCAGACGGTCACTATCACGAATCTCTCGTTTACGGGCGGCGGGAAAGACTTCTACGCAGTCAAGTCTGCTCCGGAATCGATTGCGCCAACCGAGGTCGCCGAAATCGTTGTCACGCTCGATACGCAAGGAAACACCGGAGCATTTGATGCTGAGTTGGTCATTGAGAATGATTCGACGATGGAGTCTATCAGAACCCGCACGGTGGCGTTTACCGCGCGAGCACTGAACTTGGCTGGTCCCGCCGTGCACTACACGCTGGATGAGACCGAAGGCGAAGCCATTCTCGATGTCACGGGTAACGAACGTCACGCCGTGGTCAGCGACGAAGTGGACCTTACAGTGGAATCACTCATTGGCGGTGACGGCACGGCAGCTTCGTTCGCTGGTGGTCAGGTCACCGCAGATCTCACGGACGTGGGCGCCCTCACCGATTTCACCATTTCCTTTTGGATGAATGCGAGTGAGGGAGGCGACGACTTGCAAACGATCGTGGCCAAGGACGATGGTGGCACTCCAAGTTTCGGCATCCTTCGGGCTGGCAACAATCTCCAGTGGTTTGTCGGCGATAGTGCCAAATTCGAAACCTCGGACAATCCCATTATCCCCGGAACCGTCACACACGTCGTCGCAAGCTACAATGAAACGGACAACGAAACTCTGACGTTGTATCTTGATGGCGTTCAAGTCGCGCAAGAATCAGGGCTTGAGCCCTTTGATGATTTCGAGGAGTCGCCGTTGGTAGTGGGTTCATTCAATAGCATCTTTAGTTTCAATGGGGCGATTGACGACCTGCAGGTTTACGATCGAGTGATCTCTGCCGACGACGTTGCCGAACTCTTCAATGAGCCTGGCAGTGTCCTTGGATCCGTTGGCGATGGACCCGTGGTGGACCCTGAACCCGAGCCGGCTGGGGCATGGGTGGCCGCGCATGATTTCGATGCGCTAGACGAAGGGCCTCTCGATGGCTTTGGGGGTTGGGTTTCCGCTGATCCAGGAACAGCGATTGGCTCTGAGGATGGCAACAAAGTGCTAGAATCCACCGGACCTGGGCAGAACGCCTACGCTTTGTTAGGCGGAACCATCCCTTCAGGAAGTACAGGTACCGTGTTCTTTCGCGCGCGTGCTGGTGAGATGTCGGACTTCGTGCTTGGGACATCGGACGTCGCGGATCCGAACGCTTGGGATCATTTCGAAGGCTACATGCGATTCTCCGGGACGAATATCGATGTTCGCGATGGCGGAGGATTTACGCCCGCTGTGGAGAACTTCAGTTTCGATACCTGGTACAACATTTGGTTAGTGTTGGATAACGACGCCTTGGAAACTTCACTCTACTACTCCACGGGTGAGGAGCCCGCTCAGCTTGGCATGAAAGGCGCATTCCGGATGACGGACGGCAACACGGAGCATGGAGACCTCATCAACTTTCTCGTCCGCACTGGCAATGCCCATGAGGGGACGGGACAGCTAGATGATATCCATCTAGCATCCGGCGAAAACCTAACCATCCCTGGTGCGTCCAGTCCTGGAGGTGAAGGTGCTCCAGAGATCACCGGAGTGTCCCGCACGGCGACCAGCGTTCTGCTAACGCTACCCGACGGCGCCACTTACGACATCGAATACTCGTTGGACTTGATCACCTGGGAGCCCATCGCTTCCGATGTGACTGGTAACTACGAAGACACGGACGCTGCACGCACCGGTGGCTCGAACGGGTTCTATCGCGGCGTGGTGAAATAGAATTTATTTGTATGAAGTTTAGGGGTTTACTTCATATTGTGTGTTCATCTTAAGAGTCCGCGATACGTTCACCCATTTGTTGCTATGAAATTGAAGCCTCTCCTTTTCGCGATGCTTATCGCATTTCCGCTGACGTCGAATGCCCAATTGGTGATCTCAGAATTCCTTGCCATCAATGATTCCATCAATGAAGACGGGGATGGCGCCTTCTCTGATTGGATCGAAATCCACAACCCTACGGAGAATTCAGTTGCCCTGGAGGGATTTATCCTAACGGATGACCCTGAATTCGATCTTTCCGAGCCCGCTACCTATTGGAAACTTCCCACCGGCCAATTGGCGGCAGGCGGTTACCTGATCATCTTTGCATCGGGAAAGGATCGTTTCGGCAGTGAAGAATGGCACGCCAATTTCTCTTTGGGGGCGAGTGAGTATCTCGCTCTCGTGACGCCGGATGGTCTGACCAAGCTATCTGAGTTTGGGCCTGATTACCCCGAGCAACGAACCGACATCTCTTACGGTTTGGAAACTGGGTCCGATGATCGCCTGCAGTTCTTCCAATCACCAACCCCAGCCAAGGCGAACGGCAGTGGCATCGACGGTTTCGTGGCCGACACGAAGTTCAATGTGAATCGTGGATTCCACGACGAGCCGTTTCAGCTAGAAATCACGACAGCGACGGAAGGCGCGACAATTTATTACACAACCGATGGGCGGACGCCGTCGAAGGGCAGCATCTTTACGGGCCCTATTGGCGACATCTACGAAGGGCCCATCACGGTCGATACCACGGCGGTCATTCGTGCCGTCGCTCTCAAAAACGGCTTCGAGAGCACGAACGTCGATACCCACACTTACATCTTCGTCCAAGATGTGGTCAATCAATCCGCTGAACAAGAGGGCTGGCCCACTGAGTTGTTAGGCGATGATGGCAATGGGAGCTTCCCGGCGGACTATGAAATGGATCCCGAAGTGACCGAGGATCCTGCTTACAAAGACATCATCGACGATGCTTTGTTAGCCTTGCCGTCGCTTTCCCTGGTTACCGATCCTGATCACCTTTTCAGCACGAGAGACGGCATTTATCAACGACCTCAACAGAGTGGCCCTGATTGGGAGCGGCCGGTTTCTGCTGAGCTGATCCATCCTGATGGTACGAAGGGCTTTCAGATCAATGCGGGAATACGCATTCAAGGTGGGCACACGCGTATTCCTTCGAGGAACCCAAAGCATTCCTTCCGGCTCCTTTTCAAGAAGGAGTACGGTGCCGGGAAGCTGAACTACAGATTCTTCGACGAAGAATCAGCGGTGACCGAGTTTGATACGCTCATTCTTCGGGGAGGCGGCAATCAGAGTTGGCTGCATCACAATACATTCTTAGGCGACAACCGCGGGCGGGCGCAGTATGTGCGCGATCAGTGGGCTAAGGATGCCCAACGTGCCATGGGGCACCCGTCAGCGCACAACCGCATGGTGCATCTTTATATCAATGGCCTCTATTGGGGACTCTACAATCCGACCGAGCGCCCCACCGGCAGCTTCGGCGAGAGCTATCTCGGTGGGGCAAAGGAAGACTACGATGCACTCAATTCCGGCGAGGCCAAGGATGGGGATTTGGTAGCTTACAATGACCTGTTTGCTAGGGCTCGGAAAGATCTTACCGATCAAGCGAACTACGATGCTTTGGCGGAGGTGTTAGATATCGAAGGGTTTACGGACTACATGATCCTCAACCAGTACGGCGGCAACCTCGACTGGGATCATCACAATTGGTATGCTATGCGCAATCGCAATGGTGGGAAATGGCACTTCTTTGCTTGGGACAGCGAGTTCTTCTTCATCGATCTGGAGGATAACGTCATCACAGATAACAACACCAGGAATCCGTCTGAGATTTTTCAGCGACTAACTGAAAGTGAGGATTACCTACGCTACCTCGGTGATCGCATCCATAAGCATCTCTTCAACGATGGTGTCCTAACGGAAGCTGCTGTTCTTGAGAGTTGGGAGAAGCGCTCGGAGGACGTAGAGCTTGCCCTGGTCGGTGAATCCGCGCGATGGGGAGACTATCGGCGGGATGTGCACAATCGCGGTACCCCACTTCTTCTTCTCACTCGCGACGGTGCGTGGATGGCCGAGCGCAATCGACTGCTCAGCGATTACTTTCCAAACCGTGGCGAGGAAGTGATCAAGCAATATCGACGACTCAAACTGTATCCCAATTTGGACGCGCCTGAATTCGAGCAGCATGGTGGCAGTGTCAGCGCGGATGCTGAAGTGAAAGTCACGATTCCCGGAGGCATCTTCTCGCCTAAGGGTGATATCTACATCACGATTGATGGTTCTGATCCCCGCATGGCTGATGGTACACCCAATCTTTCAGCACTGAAATTGACATCAGGAGATCGCTTCACCATCCCAGTCTCCGGCACGATCAAATCACGCCAATTCTTCGACGACGAAGATTGGTCTGCTCTAACGGAAGCCTATTTCATCATTGGCGCGCCTGCCGACTCCAGCAATCTCGAAGTCACCGAGATCCATTACGATCCGGTGGAGGGGAAAGACTGTGAGTTTATTGAGATCCGTAACCGAAGTGATCAGCGCATTGATCTCAGCGGCCTCCATTTCTCAAATGGCATCGATTTTTCGCTGCCCAAAGATCAACCACACTTTCTCGAACCTGGCGCGTATGGTTTGATTGTCGCGAATCGCGAAGCCTTTGCCACGCATTATGCAAGCGTTTCCCAAGGAATGATTATCGGAGGGTTTGCTAATCAAACCAATCTGAAGAATGGGGGCGAACGTCTCACTTTGTTAGATCGAGAAGGCTCCACATTATGGACTGTTCGTTATGACAACACAGATCCATGGCCAGAACTAGCCGAAGGCCATTCGTTGGTGTATCGGGGAGGGGCTTTTAGTTCCGCAGAAGCCTGGGCCGCGAGCGCCAAGCAAGGTGGTACACCAGGTGCCCTTGAAGAAGTATCGGGTCCAGTCGATGCACGTCCGGGCCTAACGGATGTGGGACTGCAACCTAATGGTGTCTTCGGATTGACTCTTCCTCAGGGCGTGACTGGAGATGTTGAGTACTCGACCGATCTCAAAACATGGGAAGCCATCGCGATTGGGGTCATGGGTGCTTTCGAAGAATCCGACGCCAACCGCATAGCCGCCCCGGAAGGCTATTACCGAACCAAGCAGTAGACGAGCCAAGCTAGGTCTATGAGTTGGCGAAGGGTATGACTAAAAGTGATGGGCACTTTTCGTAGCGGAACTCGTGAGAGTTTCGGGCGTTGGACTCCGCTACCGCGAAGGAACTCTCACCAGGTTCCGCTACCTCTATTGACTACCATTTTTTTAGTCGCACTCGTCAGCGGAGACGGTCGGCGCCTTCTTTAGACCTCTTGGCTTTCCACTCTTGTGTTAGGCTGAACAAGACGGGAACGACGAACATCGTCATCAGCTCGATTGCCATACCGCCGAACACTGGGATGGCCATCGGCACCATGATATCCGAACCGCGGCCGGTGGAGGTGAGAACTGGCAAGAGTGCTAGGAGCGTCGTGCCCGTCGTCATGAGACAGGGGCGCACCCGGCGCAGGCCGGCCTCCAAGGTGGCCTCCCGGATCTCGGCGATGGTTGCCGGCTTCAACTCGGCGAATTTCTGGCGCAGGTAGGTCGCGATGACGACGCCGTCATCTGTGGCGATCCCGAACAATGCTAGGAAGCCGACCCACACGGCCGTCGATAGGTTCACCGGGTTGACTTGGAACAGGGCGCGCAGGTTGATGCCGAAAAGGTTGAAGTCGAGGAACCCGGGGCGGCCGTAGAGCCAGAGCATGATGAACCCACCCGACCAGGCGACCATGACGCCGGAGAAGATGATGATCGTGGTGGCCGCCGACCTGTTTTGCAGGTAGAGCAGCAGGAAGATGGAGACTAGGCAGAGGGGCAGCATCACTGTGAGTGTGCGGTTGAAGTCGAGCGCCGCTTCGTAGTTGCCCGCAAACTCGTAGCGCACACCCGGCGACCTGACGAGTTCGCCAGACGCCTCTTTTTCTTTGAGGAAAGCCTGTGCCGCTTCGACCACGTCGATCTCGGCGTAGCCTTGTTCCGAGCCAAAGGTGAGGTAGCCGGTGAGGAAGGTGTCCTCAGCCTTGATCACCTGCGGGCCGCGCACGTAGCGGATCTCGGACAACTGTGAGAGCGGCACCATCGCCCCCTCCTTGCTGGTCACGAGCGTCTTCTCCAAGGCATCGACCGAATCGCGCATCTCGCGCGCATAGCGGACCTGTACGCCGTAGCGTTCGCGGCCCTCGATCGTGGTGGAGACCACCATGCCGCCGACCGCCAGCTGGATCGTCTGATGGATGTCTGCGATGTTCAGCCCGTAGCGCTTCGCCGCCTGCCGGTCGGGGACGATCTCGAGGTAGGGTTTGCCGACGATGCGGTCCGCACTGACGGTGGACGTGCTGAGGCCGGCGACCTCACCGGTTCGCAACAAGCTCTCGAGCTGGAGGCCGAAGTCTTCGATGACTTCTAGGGAAGGCCCTTTGATCTTGATGCCCATCGGCGCTCGCATGCCCGTGCGCAGCATGACGAGCCTCGTCTCGATCGGCTGTAGTTTCGGCGCGCCCGTCGCCCCTGGCAGTTTCGCTACCTGGTCGATCTCGCGCCATATGTCGTCCGGCGACTTGATATGCGGACGCCATTGACGGAAGGGCTTGCCGCGTTTGTCAGGGATGAGTTCACCGTTTTCGTAGAGATAATTGCCCTCGCTGTCTGTCCGGAAGCGCAACGGCCGCCCCTTCTCGTCGCTTAGGTATTCGGGTAGGTAATTGACCACCGTCTCGATCATCGAGATGGGCGCGGGGTCTAACGGAGACTCGACGCGCCCGATCTTGCCGACCACCTGGGAGACTTCAGGTACGGTGGCGATGGCGGCGTCGAGCGTGCGCAGGGCATCGATCGCCTCCTCGATGGAGGCGTGCGGGCTCACCGTCGGCATGTAGAGGAAAGAACCCTCGTCCAAAGACGGGCGGAACTCGCGGCCGAGGCCGGGGAACTTCTGCACTATGTCTTCGCCGATGCGGGTTTTGGCGATCGTGTCAGGGAGCACCTTCGCGGCCCCTTGCCAGACGAGGATGGCAATCAGGAGCGAGGCGGCCGGGATGCAGAGGAAGAGGGCCTTGTGGTTCAAACACCAGGAAAGCATGTTTCCGTAAAACTTCTCGAAGAGCCGGAACACTAGCAGCAAGCCGCCGATGATGAGCACGACGAAGAGGATGTTCGAAAAGACGGCGCGGTCGAGCCCCAGCGGCATCCAGTCCTTGGCGAGGAACCAGACGACGGCGAGCGCGAATGCCAGGTTGATGACCAGCGAAGCCCGGCGCTTCGGAGCCAATCGCCACTCACGTTTGAACAACAGGTGCGCGATCGGTGGGATGATGGTTAGAGCGACGAGGATGGACGCGATGAGGGCGAAGGTCTTGGTGAAGGCGAGCGGCCGGAACAGGCGACCGGCCTCGCCTGTCATGGTGAACACCGGCAGGAAACTCACCACCGTCGTGGCGACCGAGGTCGTCACTGCTGAGGCGACTTCGGTCACGGCTTCGTAGATCACTGTTAGCCGTGACTTATCGGGCGGGGCCTCGCTGAGATGCTTGAGGATGTTCTCGGTCAGGACGATCCCGACGTCGACCACCGTGCCGATGGCGATCGCGATCCCCGATAGGGCGACGATGTTCGCGTCCACACCAAACTGCTTCATGGCGATAAACGTGATCAACACGGCAAGGGGCAGCATCGCCGAGATCAACAGGCTGCTCCGCAGGTGTAACACCATGATGATCACGACGATGATGGTCACTAGCACTTGCTGGAACAGCGCCTCATTGAGCGTGTTCAAGGTTTCGCCGATCAATCCCGAGCGGTCGTAGAACGGTTGGATGGTGACTTTGGAAGTGTTGAGCCACTCCGGCCACTCGGAGCGCTCGACGCTCCGCGCCCATTCCAGCCAAGCTCTTTGGTTAGGCTCGCCATCGACGAAGGCCTCCTCAATGCCTCTCTCGTCGGCGAACGAAGTGACGGCACGATACCCGGCTCGTTCCACGTCGATGACGGCTCTGGTGGGAAGCGCATCCTCGAGGTCGGCGATCTTTTCTTTGACGTGATTGATCGCCGCTAGGGGGTTCGCGCCAAAGCGCGACACCACCACGCCCCCGACCGCATCCGCCCCGTTCACGTCCAGGGCACCGCGTCGCATCGCGGGGCCTAACTGAACGGTGGCGACATCGCCTACCGTGATCGGGACGTTCTCGCGAACCGCCACCACTGCATCGCGCAAGTCTTCGAGGTTCTCAATATAGCCCGTGCCCCGCAGGATGTACTCCACGCCGTTGATGGCGAGGTTCCGCGCGCCGATCTCTTGGTTGGCCTTGCGCACCGCTTCGGCCACCATGGTCAGGTGTACCTGGTGTGCGCGCAGGGCGTTGGGATCGACCTCGACCTGGTACTGCTTCACGAAACCACCGACGGACGCGACCTCCGCCACCCCCTCGGCGCTGAGCAGCGCGTAGCGAACTTGCCAGTCTTGGATCGATCGAAGCTCGTCGGGATCCCAGCCACCGATGGGCTTCCCCTCGGGATCGCGGCCCTCGAGGACGTACCAATACACCTGGCCGAGGCCGGTGGCGTCTGGCCCTAACGAAGGCGTCACGCCTTCAGGGAGCAGATTCGACGGCAGGCTGTTGAGCTTTTCCAGGACCCGGCTGCGCGACCAGTAGAACTCCACCTCCTCCTCAAAGATAAGGTAGACGTACGAATAGCCGAACATCGAGAAGCTGCGCACCTCGCGTACACCAGGTACCCCTAACAGGGAGACCGTGAGCGGGTAGGTGATCTGGTCTTCAACATCTTGCGGCGAACGCCCGGCGTACTCGGTGAAGACGATCTGTTGGTTGTCTCCAAGGTCCGGGATCGCATCCACCGGCACCGGATCGCGCTCTAACACACCGGTGTCCCAGTCGAAGGGAGCCACCTTGATGCCCCACCCGACCGCGAGCACGAGCAGAAGCAGAACGACCAGCTTCTGGTGCAGGCAGAAATGGATGAGGGCTTTCAAGACTGCTCCCGGTGCGATGTTAGTAGTCGATCAGGAAACGCTTTCCGTCGAAGACGGTGCTACGGAGTGAGTTTGGCGATGTAGGCGTCGGGATCCTTGTCGAACTTCGGCAGGCAGCTCTTGCAGCAGAACTTGACCGTCGTGCCGTTGTGTTCCCTGACGATCGGTTCGCCCATGCTGCCGAGTTCTTCGCCGGAGACGACGCAGGTGGTCAGTGGGTAGTCACCCGGGCTTTGAGTGCCGCCCGTCGAGGCGTCCTTCGAACAGGAGGCCAGCGTGAGCGGCAGGGCGACGATTGCAATGAGGATGATGTTTGGATTCATAGTTCAATGTGGGTATTAATGTTGTACTAACGGATTCGGATGGTAGTTGGTCAAAACGGGTTCAGTGGTGGTGTTTGTGAGGGGCGGCAGGCTCACCCTGGCGCCCGCCGGTCGGCTGGATGCGGTCGAAGGACAGATTTTTAGTTAGCGTCCCGCAGGTCAGCATCTCCTCCCCAAAGTAAGGGTTCAGGACGGCGGGTTCCGCGGATAGCCAGTCGGCGCCTTCATAGTCGAACGCCATCGGGCAGTGGACGACATACGCGTTGCCCACTCGGTCCACGCCGATCTCTTTTACCATCGCAATGAGCGCGTCGCTCACCGGTTCGAAGGCCTTGCGCATCGCCGACAGATCCGGCGACGCCTTCAAGCCCGCGCCATCGATCCCGAGTGCCCCAAGAGCTTCAACGAGCGTCACATTCGCCGATCGCGCAGCCTCTTGGTCGTCGTCCGCCAAGGCTTTCGCTAGGGCGAAGTACTTCGTTAGGGCGTCTCTTAGGCGACCGAGCCTCTGACTGTCCGCTGGGTTTCCCGTTTCGACAGGCTCACTAGGGAGCCCGAGATAACGCCCCGTTTCAGCGACTGCATGGCGGAGGTTGCGGTAGGTGATAGGGAGATCGCTGGCAGGAGCCTTGCGTGCTAGTGTGAGGGCGTTATTGAGGCGGCTGGAGAACTCCCTCCAGCCTTGCAGCGTCTTGTCATGAAACGATTCGGTGTTCACCGCCGCGATGGCCGCCTGCATGGTGCTGATCTCCACATGGGCGGCGGACTGGTTGCCCTCGGCCGCCGCCTGCCGCAATCTGCCGAGTGCCCGGGGCACGGCTCCCCACTGGCCTAACAAGCTGTCTTCTGCATCCGCGGCTGGGGTTTCTGTGAGACCGGCGTTGCGGTTCATCATGCTCGGCTTCGCCTTGAGTTGGAGTTCGGAGTCGAGCTGGAACGCGCCCCGCGTGACCACCATCTCACCCTCGCTGAGGCCCGACTCGACGATAAACCGATTGCCTACACGCGCCCCCAACACCACCTCGCGCCCCTCGAACTTGGGCTCGGGTGCGGCCTCAAGCCTGACGTAGATCGTGGCGCGTTTGCCGGTCTCCAAGACTGAAGATGCCGGGACGAGCAGCGGGTTCCGCCCGATGTCGCCGTCGCTGGATCGAACAAAACCAAGTTCTTTTCCAAGGACGAGCGGCATCCCGCAAATGGGGCACTCGCCGGGCGCATCGCGCACGACCTCAGGGTGCATGGGGCTGATCCATTTATCGGCGAGGTCGTCGTCGACGACCTTGCTGTCAGCCGCGACCCGTGCGTCGACCGTCGCCCTAGCGAACATGCCAGGCTTAAGCAGACGCCGCTCGTTCGGCACATTGACTCGCACCTTCACCACCCGGCGCATGGCGTCGATCTCGCGATCGATGTAAGCGATGCGCCCGTGGAACTCTTCGCCAGGGATTGCCTCGACCGTAAACGCCACGTCTTGCGCGAAGTTGAGCCACGGCAGGTCGCTCTCGTAGGCTTCCATGTTTAGCCACACCGACTCTAGCGAAGCGACTGAGAAAAGCGGCTCACCCTCCTTCACATAGGCGCCCTCAACCACGTGCCGTTGTGTCACGATGCCGTCTTGCAAGGCGAAGATCGTGACGTGATCCGACGGCGCTTTATTCGCCTCGATCGTGTCGATCTGGTCGTCGGTGAGTTGGAGCAGCCGCAGGCGCTCCCGCGCCGACCGGACGAGGCGTTCCTGGGTGCTCACCGCCGCCGCCGTCCCGCCGTCTCGCGCCTTTGCTAGTCCCGCCACAGCCTTGATCAGATCCTGTTGAGCGACGAGCAAGTTGGGGCTGTAGATCTCAGCGACATGGTCACCTTTGCGAACTAACGTTCCGGTGTAGTCGACGAAAAAACGGTCGAGGCGGCCTGCCATCCGCGCAGTCGTGGTGGCGACCTTGCGTTCGTCGTAGGCGATCTTCCCGAGCAGGTCGAGGTGGATGGCGGCAGGCTCCCTAACCACAGGGCTAACCCGCATATCCAGCAGGGCGGCGGATTCGGGCGTCACCACAATCTCTCGCAGGCCGCCCTCACCGCCCGGCTTGAGCGGGATTAGCGCCATCTCACAGATCGGGCAAGGGCCGGGGTTCGGCTGGCGTATCTGCGGATGCATCGAACACGTCCAGGTGGTGTCGTCCCCGTCAGTACTCTCACCACCTGATTTGGCAGGTAGGCCGACATACCAACCGGTCAGGAAAACTGCGGCGATGACGAGTGGTAGCCAGAGGTTCCGCGACTGTTCGAGAATCTGAGTGAGATTGGGCATGGTGCTAGAGATGGTTTCCTGTGGCTTTGCGGAGGGCGGCGATCGCCTGGCCGAGCTGTGCTTTGTTGCCCGCCTGTTGAAGTTGGAAGGCGAGGAGCTGGCGCCATGCGTCTAACGAATCGACGAAGCTCTCCTTCCCAGCGGCGTAGCTGTTCAGCACGCCGTCGAAGGCCTGTTGTGCCTCCGGCAGGATCTGCCTGTCGAAGAGGGCGATGAGTGTCTCTGCCGCGCGGGCGCGTTGCCAGGCGTCCTCAACATCATGGCGCAGCCCGGCGCGCGTGGCTCCGATCAGCGCAGTGGTTTCTTCAATACCGGCGTGAGCCTCTTCGACCATGGCCCGTCGAGGTGCCTGCCAGAGCGGGATGGAGATCCCGATCGATGCGAACATCTGGTCGCGGCCGTTGGCGGATGGCGCAAGCCCGCTGTCGCTCACCGCCGCATGCTGCACGCCTAACGTGAAATCGGGATAGCTCTCAAGTTCGGCGCGCCTCAGCCGGTGCCGGTAGGCCTCGCGCGACGCCCCTGCCGCCAGGACGGTGGGGTGCTGTGATTCTGCGAGGGTGACGAGCGCTTGCAGATCCTCGCGCACGTTTTGTGGTCGGTACATGGGCGAGGGGAGTTCGGCGTGGGGCGGGCGATTGAGCAATGCGTTCAGTCGGGAGCGGGCGCTCGCCTCCGCCTGTTTCGATTGGATAAGAGCCTGCTCCAGCTTCCCCGACTCGGTGGCGAGCCGCAGCTGGTCGTCCTGGCTCGATTGGTTGGCCGCCACCCTGGCATCGACTGAATCGCGCACGCTCTCTAACGCCTTGCGATTCTCTTCGGTGATCTCCGTCGTCCTCCGGGCGAGATAGAGATTCCAATAAGCCTGTTCAACCTGCGCGGAAACACTCAACCGCACCGCCTCCAATTGTGCGGCTGCGGCCTCCGCCTCCTTCCCGGCAGCCCGCGCCATCTCCCGTAGCTTACCAGGGAAGGGTAGCGCCTGTTCCACGCCGGCCATCCAGGCTACCCGCCCAGCGGCGGTCTCCGCCATCGCGCCTGAGGATAATTTGAACTTCGGTTTAGGAAGGCTCTCGGTTTGCGGCACTTTCGCCAACAGGCGTCGGACCTTCGCCTCGGCGGCGGTAATGCTTGGGTGATGAATGAGGGCATGCTGGACGAGGTCTTCAAAGCTAGCATTGACACCAACTGCGTAGCGAACGGGTTCAGCATGTGCAATCGCGGCTGCCGACGACGGCTCCCGCACGAGTCCGGTCTTGGTCGCCGTGCAACCGGTCAATGTTAATGTTAGTATGGATAGATAGAGTTTCATGGTTTGCCTCTTCGATTTCTGTCAGAGTTCCAGTCGTCATTGGTTCGCGGTCGATGTTGACCATGAGTGCGCTCCATAACGGTTCCAGGTAAACGAGTTTGGTGGCAGGGCGCGACAGGGCGTCCTGACGTGTCCGGCAGAGGTAGCGTCAGACGACGCCAGAGGGAATCAAAGTTGGAACGTGCAGAACCGAATCCGCTGTGGACAATTGGGCGGATCCGGCCGGAGATCACCAAGGGCGACCGACGTTGGGGGCGGGGTGCAGGTGGCTTTCGAAAGCTCCACGGGACTTGGAGGAGAGATCTTTAACATCGTCTCATGTGGCACTTCAGCAACGGAAGGCTCAGGGACGTGTCCTGCAGTCTCAGTGCAATGACAGAACGTTGCCTCTACCGTTTCGGGTGCACCCGGAAGTGGTCTGGAAGGCTTCTCGTTTGATGCGGGGTCCTCGCAGCATGTCCCGCTCACCTGAACATCCTCGCAACAACAAGCAGCAAGATGTTCGGAGTTGATCGAGCACTGGCAGAGTTCAATCCATACCTCCCTGGCTTGGCTGGATACCAAACTAAGAAGCAGTATGACTGTGAGAAGAAGTCTCATTCCGCTTCTTAATGTAAGTTTTGATCGGTAAAATGCAATCGAAGATCCTTTTTGATCCACCTTACAACTTAGCTTGATTTATCCGAGTAAAACAGGTGCCCTGAAAGTTCTTGATTCAGTCTCTTTGCTAGTTCTGAAAGGCATGGTTCCTTGAACAGTTCAAGGTGAGAACCCGCTACTTCAATGATTTGAAGGCTCTTAATCAGGCCGCTCCATCCAAGATCCGGTGTAAAGGCAACGCGATCATTGGCAACCGGCGTGCGCAGAAGAACCGCATCTCCATCATAGGTCTCGGGTTCGTAACTGATCGTAGCCTGCTCATGGATCTCATTGAGAAGAATGACGCGCGACTCGGGGTCGTTAAGATTGCCTTCCTGGTAGAGCCGCTTGAGCTGTTGCAACGTGGCTTTGTGAGTTGATTTGTTAGCCAGTCCGGTCGTGAAACGTTTGGCAAGTGCGCCGATCCGCTCGACGATGGAGCCTTGTTTATTCATTTCCCAGCGTGCTTTGATTCGTTGGGGGAGTGTGTAGCGCCGTTCCTGCTCGTGAGCGGGATTGGCTGTATCAAACAGGACTAGCAGAGCCACTTCTTCGCCCATATTTCGCAGTCGACACGCAAGTTCATAGGCCATGATGCCCCCAAATGAATAGCCGCCGAGGAAGTAAGGACCGCGAGGTTCGGCCTGTTTGATTAGACTGATATAGTGGTCTGATAGGCTTGGAATTGTGATGCTGGTTAAGTCGAAGGTCGTGTCGAAGAGCGCCGGCGATTCGATGGCAAGCATCGGTTGATCGGCGTGCAATTTGTTCGCTAGATCACGGTAGAATAAGATGCCGCCATCACCGCCATGAATGCACACGAGTGGAGGTCGGGATCCAGTGGGTTTGATGCGAGCGACCAGACTAGGCGGCTGAGGGGCTGCGGTTGCCTGCTCGATGCATTTGGCTAAGGTGTGGACGGTCGGGTTGGAGAATAACGTGGCCAGTGGAGCACGGTAACCGATCTCCTTTTGCAAGCGTGCAAACAGTCTCAGGCCTAACAACGAGTGTCCGCCCAGATCGAAGAAGCTTTCGTGAATGCTGAAGCCGTTTCGCCCAAGAATTTCCTGCCAGATTTTCAGGAGGCGCGTCTCCATTTCACTGGTGGCGTGGGGTGGTTGTGTTGTGGTCGCCTGATTCCGATCGGCGGTGGGCAATCGCGCCGTATCGATCTTGCCATTGGCATTGAGGGGAAACTCTTTCAAAACCACGATGGTGGTGGGGATCATGTAGGGCGGAAGATGCGCCTTGAGGTAGGCATCGAGCGCGGGTTTATCAATGAGGGCGCCATTGTCGGAAACGAGGAAGGCGGCCAAGTGCCGGTCGGCCGAGTTCTCTCCCCGCGTGATGACCTTTGCTTGTGACGCTCCTGGAAAGGATGTCAGCGTGCGTTCGACCTCGGCGAGTTCAATCCTAAAGCCGCGCACTTTCACCTGATGATCAACCCGGCCCAAGAATTCGATGGTCCCATCAGGAAGGAAGCGGCAACGGTCGCCAATGCGATAGAGTTTAGCGTCAGGATCGTCGGAGAACGGATGGGGGATGAATTTTTCTTTGGTTAGGTTCGGGTGATTGAGGTAGCCCAAGGCAAGGCCATCGCCGCCAGTGTAGAGTTCGCCGGCGACGCCCATGGGCACGGGCTGGAGGTAGTCGTCGAGAATATACACGCTGGTGCCATTGATAGGCTTACCAATGGGAATGGAAGGGAGATCAAGATCTTCCTCACGAATGCGGTGGCAAGTCGTGAAGGTGGTGTTCTCGGTAGGGCCGTAACCATTGATGAGTGCGGCTGGGAGCGTTCTCAAAGCGACGCGCACTTGGTCTTTACCTAACACATCGCCGCCAGCTAACAGTTGTCGCAATGGTTTCAAAGCGGAAGGTTGCTCGTCCATGATCAGCTGAAAAAGCCCTGCCGTGAGCCAGAGGTTGGTGACGCCGAATTTCTCAATCGCCTCTTTGATCCCGTCCACCGTGAGCAGGCCTGCCGGGGGAAGGGCAAGTGTCGCCCCATTGAGAAGAGGTCCCCAGAGTTCCAAAGTGGAGGCGTCAAAGGAGATCGTGGCCTCCTGTAGGAACACATCGCTTGGTGAAATACTCATGTAGTTAGGCTTGGTCACGAGCCGCGTGATTCCACGATGAGGCACGCACACGCCTTTGGGGCGTCCCGTCGATCCAGAGGTGTAAATAATGTAAGCCAGATCCTCAGGGCCTAACGAAAGTCCTGGGTTTACGGTGTCTTCACCGCCAGCCGTGCTGGCATCGATTTCTAATACAGTAGCCTCAGCAAGAGAAAGCACTCCCAGCCGGTCACGCAATCGCCGCTGTGTGAGGATCACCGGCGGCGTGGTATCCTCTAACATCCAGGCGATGCGTTCTTCCGGGTAGTCCGGATCCACTGGCACGTAAGCCGCTCCCGCTTTGAGGATGGCGACCAGAGCGACCATGGTTTCAGGTGATCGATGGGCGAAAAGGGCGACACGATCACCCCTGTCGACGCCTTGATCAATCAATGTCTTGGCAAGGGCATTGGCGCGGGAATTGAGCGTCCAATACGTGAGATTCTCCGACTCGCTCACCACGGCTGTCGCCTCAGGCGTGGCGGACACTTGCTCTTCGAAGAGATCGACGACGCTTTCCTTGGGTGTTGGGCAAGCCAAGGCACTGGCGTTCCAATCCACTAACAGAGTCTGCTTTTCGTCATTGGATAGGATCTCCAATGTGTGTGTGGGCTGATTCGGTTCAGCGGCTATAAGCGACTCTAACAAAATGAAATAATGCCCCAGCCAGCGTGTTATCGTCGTTTCTTGAAACTTGCTTGCGCTGTAATTGCAAGCCACGGTGAAGGCGTCCTCTTCCGCGAGAATAAAAACACTCAAATCGAAGCTCAAATACCGCTTTGGCAGTAAATGTAGCGAGGCTTCGATGCCGTCAAAGGTGTAGGGCGTGCCGAGCGGTTCAAGCGTGAAAGTCGTGGCAACGAGGCCCTGGTGATCATGGCGGCGCTCGTGAGCGACACGCTTGGTCAGTTCCCCGAGCGTGAAGCGTTGATGTTCCATGGCATCAAGGACTTGGCGGCGAGTTTCTTTAAGAAGAGTTTCGATTGTCGCCCCATCGTCGCGGTGGAATCGCATGGGCAAGAACTGGACGCCGTGACCACAGAGGCCTTCCAATTCCGAGGCGGCTTGGCCGGCGATGGGTGCGCCGACAACAGATTCATTCAGTCCTGACAAACGCCCAAGAAGTTCGCGATAGGCCGCGAGCATGAAGACATACGGGGTGATGCCCCAACGTTGGCAGCAGGCGCGCAGTCGTTTCGCAAAGCCTTTCGCGGAACGGCGCCTTACCGAACCGGCACGATAGGGTGATTGGCTTCCACTGACCGTATCGCGAGGCAATGCCAAAGTGGGAGGTGTGTCGCGGTACTGGTCTAGCCAATAAGTCTCCGTTTCTGAGTCAACGGACCGGGACTGTTCGGCGTAGATCCTAAAAGGCGTTGCCGGAAGTTGGTGAATATCCGCGTACGCCTGGCCTAACTGGTGATAGAGGAGATCAAATGACCAGCCGTCGACGATCAAGTGATGACCTGCCATCAAGACCGCGTGATGCTCTTTACCAAGCACGAAGATTTCGAACCGCACTAAAGGTCCGTTGGTTAAATCGAAGAGCGTCTCCTGCACTTCATCGCAGCGGCGGTTCATACGATTGGGATCGCCTTGGATGTCTGTGACCCGGATGTCAACACGAAGTTCAGAACGTGATTTCACGGTTTGCATGGAACCGTCATCAGCGAATACGGTCCGAAGGCTTTCGTGACGATCGATCAAACGTTCGATCGCCTGCTTAAGACGTTCAACATCAAGTGCACCCTTAAGATCAATCGTTAGTGCTTCATTACACGCCCGACACGCATCGTCGTGAAGTTGAGAAGCAAGGAAGAGCTCTTGCTGTGCTTCTGTCAGGGCAAAGCTTGACAGTTCTTCATCAACCAGGGGCTTGGGAAAGAAGCCGCCTTGCTGAAGTTCAGTCACAGTTTCGCGGAAAGCCTTAAGAATCGCCTCGATGTCCTCCTCAGAGTGTGCCAATGAGAGGAAACTCGGCCGCGTTTCCCAGGCGTGAATTCCTCGCAGCCGCAGGTGATAGAAGAAGAGCGAGGAGAACCTCAACTCGGGCGCGAAGTTGAAGTAATACATCGAGCTAAACCGCGTCACACGCAAAGGCACGTGAACATCCTCACAGAAACGATTCATTTCGGCGACCATGCCGGCCGTCCTGGCATCGAGAGTCTCCTGCAGCGTTGGACCGGATTCTGTAATCTTTGTCAGGACAGCCTGAGCCGCAGCCAAGGCCAGCGGATGTCTGACAAAAGTACCTGCGAAGAAGGTGACGCTGGCTTCAGGGCCGGAGTCGTCTCCATACTGCCAGGAACCGCCGTCAAGCGCATCCATGTAGCGGGCTCTGCCAGCCAAGGCACCAATGGGAATGCCTCCACCCAACACCTTGCCGTAAGTCACCAAATCCGCGTCGATACCAAAGAGCGCCTGCGCTCCCTTCGGATGCGAACGGAAACCGGTGACCACTTCATCAAAGACAAGCGCAATGTCGTGCTTGGCCGTGACCGCACGCAGGTCTTTCAAAAAGGCCCGCGGTTGGAGATCGGGTCGGCGGCTTTGGACAGGCTCGACCAGGACGGCGGCGAGGTCTCCGCGATAACGTTCGATGAACTCAAGTGATTCAGGATGACCATATTCAAGAAGGAGAATCTGACTAACATACTCCTCTGGAATGCCGGGCGCGATGGGCACTGTGGCCAAGTCCCCATTGCGCACTAACGGTCGTCCCAAGACTTCATCGAAGATGCCGTGATAGGATCCTGCGAAGGCGGCGATCAAGCTCTTCTGAGAGGCGGTTCGAGCAACGCGAATCGCGGCCATGACGGCTTCAGATCCGGTGTTGCAGAACGTCACACGCTCCTTTCCGCTGACCTCACAGAGCATCGCCGCCACCTCGCCCGCCAAAGGCGAGGACGGTCCGATCTCGAAGCCCTCAGCGAGTTGCTTCTCCACCGCCTCAATCAAAAAATCCGGACGATGGCCGAACAGTCCCAAGCCAAACCCATGGGTGATATCGATCCACTCATTGTCATCAATATCCCAGAGCCGGGCGCCTTGAGAACGCTTGGTCACGATGGGATAAACCATGTCCTTCCAAAGCGGATTGAATCCGGCGGCGGCGCGTGGGTCTGCCAGTTGCTCTCGATGCTTTTGGGTATGGGCACGCGATCCTGCCGTGCGTTGGGTGTACCGAGTAATAAGATCTGACAGATGCGCCTTTTGTGTCTCAGTGAGTGCGCCGTCTTTCGCTTTCTCCAAAGGACGGAACGGGCCGTAGGAGACCGCTTTGGAAGAGGTTTGATGCAAGTTTCCAGCCTGAAAACCTTGCTGCAGGCGTTCGTTCGTGTCACCACCCAAGATCCCCGGCTGAAGTTTCTCGAGTGCCTGCTCCACAGCAGACATTCGGGATTCCAGGTTTGTGGAAGCATTGCTAGTCTGAGGTGCTTCGACAGAGGGCTCTGGCGCGAACTGATCTGGGGGCAATTCCTGATCTAAGTGAGCAGCGAGCGAACTAATGGTATCCAGTTCCTCCATTAGGCTGCGGAAGGTGATCTTAACGCCGAAACGTTTGCTGAGGGCTGCGGAAGCTTGCCCAAGGAAAAGCGAATCGAACCCGAGTTCGAGAAAGCTCGCTTGCGGATCGAGATCCGTGATTGGCATGCCGCTCAAGCTGTGCAGCTCGTCTTGCAGCAATGAGAGTACATTGGTTGTGCGGTCAACGGTTTGAGCCTGAATTATCGTGGGCGCTCTTTCTTGCGGCTCTGCTAGACACCGATTCGGCAAGTAGGTGACGTGTTGAAATGGGTAAGCGGGCAAAGAAACCCGATGACGCCGTTCCTCACTATAGAAGATCTGCCAATCAATTTTACCTCCTGACGACCAAAGGTTGCCCAATGCGTCCGCCAAACCGGTGGCACGTTTGTCAGGCAACGAAGCAACCGCGCCTTGGCCGCGGCCAAAGGTGTGCCGCGCGAAACTTGTTAGAGATTGACCGGGACCGACCTCGAGAAAGACGCAGGTGGAGGACTCGGCCAAGCATTGAAGGCCATCGGCGAAACGAACGGCCTGCCGAACATGGCTCGCCCAGTAAGGTGGTGATGACGTCTCGTCATCCGTCACCCAGGTGCCGGTGACGTTGGAGACGTAGGGAATGTGGGGCGAGCCAAAGGAAGTCTCTGACAGAATAGCCTCAAATGGCTCTAACACTGGCTCCATCATGCAAGAATGGAACGCGTGAGAAGTGCGCAAGCGTTTGGAGGCGACGCCGCATTCTTTCAGATGTTCTTCGAATGCCTCGATGGTCTCAAAGCTACCCGCGACAACGGTCATCTTTGGTGAATTGAGCGCTGCCAGATCAATGCCTTCCCTCAGGAGCGGCCGCACCTCTGCTTCGGGAAGCCTGATGGCGAGCATGGCCCCGGCAGGTTGCGCTTGCACGAGCTGAGCACGCTGAGCGACTAACCGCAGCGCGTCATCAAATTCTAGCACACCCGAAAGACAGGCCGCAGTGTATTCACCTACGCTATGGCCGATCATTCGATCAGGCATCACACCGTGCGTCTGCCAGAGCTTCGCCATGGCATAGCTCGTCACAAACAAGGCCGGTTGAGTGAAACGTGTTTCCGTTAGTCTAGGGTCGGCCTCGGCAAACATCACTTCTCTGATGTCGCCCTCGAGTAGCGGTTGAAGCACCTCGGCCGCGTGATTAACCAAGTCGCGATAAGGCGGCTCTTTCTCATAGAGGGCATGGCCCATGCCGCCGAACTGCGCTCCTTGACCGGGAAAGAGAAACGCCACTGGCAAATTGACGTTAGCCTGCATGACCAGCTTCGTCTCCTCACGCAGTTGGCGAACGGCATCGTCCACACTGGAAGCCACCATGAAGGTACGGCAGGCGAAAGTTTCCCGGCCAGTTTGCAGGGTATACGCGACATCCGCTAGATCGATGTCAGGATGCACCGTCAAATGATCCGCCAAGCGGCGGCACATCGCGGTAAGCGCCTCAGGAGTCTTCGCCGATAGCGGCAACAAATGGACCGTGCGTGGACAGGGACTTGCGGGCTCTCGCGGCGGCGGTTCTTCCATCACGACATGTGCATTGGTCCCGCCGACGCCAAAGGAACTCACACCCACGCGACGCGGCGCGCCGTTCGTTTCCCACGTTTCAGTTGAGGTTGCCAACTGAAAAGGCGATTCTGTTAGTCTTAACGAAGGATTCGGGCGCCGGGCATGCAGAGTTGCAGGAATGATCCCATGCTTCACCGTCAACGCTGCCTTGATAAGTCCGGCCATACCGGCGGCGGCGTCGAGATGGCCGATGTTGGATTTGACGGAACCCAGCTTGCAGAATCCTGTTTCAGTTGTCGATTGACGGAATGCGAGGGTGAGCGCTTCGACCTCGATAGGATCTCCGAGAGTCGTTCCGGTTCCATGGGCCTCAACGTAACCAATGGTCTCCGCAGAAAAGCCGGCTTCCCTCTGGGCTTGTGCGATCGCTCCCGCCTGACCCTCTACGCTTGGTGCGGTGAAACTCACTTTGTTAGAGCCGTCATTGTTCAGACCCACGCCTTTGATCACCGCATGGATCTGATCGCCAGCGGCTAACGCTTCCTTCAACGGCTTGAGAATCACCGCACCCATGCCATTGGAGAAGACGGTTCCAGCAGCCATTTCGTCGAACGGACGACAGTGGCCGTCGGGAGACGTGATGCCGCCGTCTTCGTAGTAGTAGCCACGCTTAAAGGGAAATGTCAGTGAAACGGCACCGGCAAGCGCAATCTCGCAACGCCCCTCACGCAGCGCGTAAATCGCTTCTGCCACGGCCACGAGCGAGGTCGAACAAGCGGTGTAAAGGCTCAGTGCAGGGCCGCTGAGATTGAGCTTATAGGCCGTGCGGGTTGCGAGATAGTCTTTCTCATTCCCCATCATCACCGTGAGATTACCTAACGCTTCGCGTAAGCTAGAATCAGCCTGAACATACTCTGCGTGATAAGTGTTATTGCTCATCCCAGCAAAGACACCAATCCGATCCGGAAACGTTGACGGGACATAGCCAGCATCTTCCAGAGCAGCCCACGCAAGTTCAAGGAACCGGCGTTGTTGCGGGTCGGTCGCCTCAGCTTCCTTGGGGGTGATCTCAAAAAAGGCCGCATCAAATCCGGCTGGATCGTCTACCAGACCCCGGCTGCTTACATAATCACCAACCGTCTCCAACGCCTCCGGATCGAGCCCCTCATTGCGCAAGCTGTCATTGGTCACGCTCGTGAGGCACTCGACTCCGTTGACTAAATTCTCCCAGAATGCCTCCACCGATTCGGCCCCGGGGAAATGGCCGCTCATGCCGATGATGGCAATGTCAGTCGATTGGGAGTCTCCTCGAACCCCGCTCGGTGAAGGGACCGCATTGGTTCCGCTAAGTGATTGCGCTAGACTGGCAATGGTTGGGTTCCGAAACACGTCGACGAGAGTCAAATCCCGCTTGAGGGTGGACTTCAAGAGGCGATGAACCTGAACTAACAGAAGCGAATGTCCACCGAGGTCGAAGAAATTGTCTTCCACACCGATGCGATCATGCCCGAAGGCTTCCTGCCAGACAGCTGCAATTTGAGTCTCCAAAGCGTTTCGGGGAGAGAGCAGTGTGCCCCGGCGCGGAGCGGCGTCATTATTGGCAGGCTCGATCAAAGGCAGGCCAATGTCGACCGGGATGTGGTCATTGGTGGTGAATTGCTCTAACAAACGACCGTAGGCCTGGAGAAAGCGTTCGATGTAATCAGAATCGAACCGGACTTCCTGGTAGATGGCGCAGAGTTTGATCGTATCGCCCGCCTTGACCGTCAACGTAAGCGGGTAGTTTGTGCGAACCGGGGCGGTGAAATTCGTCACCTGGACTTCCGATCCCACGGTCATGGCCTCGGAATGCACCGTGTAGTTCTGGAAGACGAGCAAGGTTTCAAACAAGCGCATACGCAACGGAACTTCGCTGCAGCGTTGGATTTCCGTCAGGGGAAGATACTGTTGCTCTGCTAGGGTGATCAGATTCAGGTTCACCCGATGGAGCAACGCCGGAAGGTTGTCGTCAGACTCCAGACGGATCCGCACGGGGACGTTGCTCACAAAAGCGCCCACGATCTCCTCCACACCTGGTATTTCCCCAGGCCGGCCCGAGAACGAGGCCCCAAAGACGGCTTCATTGGAACCTGCCTGCCGGGCTAACAAGACTCCCAAAGCCGTTTGCATCAGGGCGTTCAGGGTCACGCCTTCCTTTGACGCCCTATCTTTCAGGCGGACGGTGATGAATTCAGATAGAACGCACTCACGTTGATCAAAGCGGCTGGAGGATTCGGCTTTGCCGGGCAGTGGCGTGGGATGAGAAAACGCCGCCAACTCCTGTGTCCAGAATTGGCGGGCACGGGACTCGTTCCATTGCCCTAACCAAGTAAGATGCTTCGAGAATGAGATCGCGCGTGATTGCATGGCAGGGTCGCGATCGTAGGCCCTGGCCACGTCACCCAGCACGATCGGCCACGACCAACCGTCAATCTGTAAGTGGTGATGCGTCCACACAAACCGGTAGCGGTCCTTGGCGATGCGGATCAATGTTAGCCGCATCAGAGGCGCTTGCTGGATCGGCAGACCGTTGTTGGCATCTACTTTGAGGAAAGCGTCGAACTTTTGTTGCTGCTCGCCGGCAGGCAGATTGATCCAGTCGAGTTGATGCAGCTCAACATCCACCTTGCGATGGATGATCTGAACGGGCTCCACGGTATGCGCGCCGTGATAACTACTTCTGAGCGTGCTGTGCCTCTGGACGACGGTTTGCCAGGCCTCACGCAGACGTTCGGGGTCTAGCGGGCCTTCAAGTTCCCAATGCCACTGATCGATCCCCGATCCCGGACGGGCTGTTTCCAGAGTGAAATAAAGTTGTTGGAGCGGAGCCAGTCCAGTGATGTCTTCGACGGTTTCAGGATGATGTTCCTGACAAAGCGCGTGAATATTTGAACCGGACGGCGCGAGGGGAAAGTCCAGAGTGGACCAGTAACGTGGGTTGGGTTGAGAGGCATCCGCAATCAGAGTGCGCAGTGATGCAAGCACGTGGTCGGCGACTTCTTGAACTGCGTTAGCGGTGTGATGGCGCTTGGAATAGGTCCATCTGAATTCCAGACAACCCTCACGAATCCAAGCGTTGATTTCAATGAGGTAGGGCCGCTGCCCTCGCGCATCGTACCAACACCCGGAGGGCTTGTTTGAAAAGGCGAACAACTCCGAATCACGAACGACCTGATCAAACTGGCCCAGATAGTTGAAGACCACATCGCGCCGGTGATGATCTTCAAGATGCCCCCATCGCTTTAAGAGACCATAGCCAAACCCACGCATCGGCATTTCACGCAGGGCGGCTTTTGTGAAAATGAGTGTTTCTGAAAGGCTACGACCCGCCGATAGGCTAACGGGAAAGATGCTCGTGAACCATCCAATCGTGCGCGAGACGTCCAGGCCCAGAGCGTCTTCGCGGCCGTGTCCTTCCAGGTCGATGGCTAGTTCCGTGTGCCCAGTCCAATGACTGAGCGCTTGAGCCAAGGCCGCTAACAAGAGTTCATTGATCTGAGCGCGTGATGCTGCAGGGACTTGTTTGAGCAACTTTTGAGTTTCGCTAGTTTCCAGCGAGGCGGTCAGATGACCGGCGGAGGCCACCGTGTTGTCTTCTAGCGCTTTGTCGGTGATCGTAAAATCTTTCGATAGCTTGTGCCAGTGCCCCAGCTGTTTCAGAATCTCTGGCGATTCTGATAGAGACTGCTGCCGATGGGCCCAGGCGGTGAACGGTGCCGTCGCATCATGCGGAGCCGATCCGTGATAGTGCGCCTCTAGGTCCTCCAATAGAATCTGCCACGAAACGCCATCGATGATAAGATGATGAATCGCGATGAAGAGATGCTGATCGCTGAATAAGATCGCGGCAAAGAGAGGGCCCTTCTCGATATGCAAAGAGCGCTGCGCGTCCTCACAGGCATTCAAAGAGTACGGCGAATCGGCGGCTTCAAAGCTGATCGCCGGTTCCGCTGGCTGTTGCGTGCTTCCATCGTCAAAACGTAGCCGCAGGGCTTCGTGATGAGCAGCCACGTTAGCGAATGCTTCTTCCAATCGCTTGGGATCAACATCTGACTTGAGTTCGAAGAGAAAGGCCTGGTTCCAGTGGTGCGGATTTGGCAGATCCAATTCATGAAACCAATGTTGGATTGGCGTTACAGGCGCCGGTTTAGAGTCTGTTGACACCTCAGGTGTGGCCGTATCGGCAAGCGAGGAGGCGGCATCTGCGAGTTCGGCGATGGTGCGATGATCGAAAAGATGTCTGGGAGTGATGGCAAGGCCTTGGGCGCGAGCTTGAGAGACAATCTGAATACTCAGGATCGAATCACCACCAAGCTCGAAGTAGTCGTCATGAATGCCGACCTTATCGACGCGCAAGACGCGTGACCAGATCTCTGTTAGGGTGGTTTCCGTTTTGTTGCGGGGGGCACTGAAACGGGCTCCCAAAGAGATGCGTTCGGTACTCGGTTCTGGCAAGGCCTGGCGATCTATCTTGCCGTTGTTTGTCAGGTGGAATTCATCGAGAAAGACGAAGGCCGCAGGCACCATGTAGGGAGGAAGTTGGCGGCCTGAATGCTGGCGCAATTCGGCAACCGTAGGCACTCGCTCGCTGGCGATCACATAGGCTACGAGTCGATCCTCACGCACACACACAAGAGCGTCGTAGACTGTTGAGTGCTGGCACAGCACGCTTTGGATCTCGCCAAGTTCGATACGAAAGCCACGGATTTTCACCTGTTCATCACAGCGCCCAAGATACTCCAAGTCATTCCCGAGGAGGAAACGCGCCACGTCGCCGGTCCGGTAGAGGCGTTTGCCCGGCCTGTATGGATGCGGCGCAAAGCGTTCGGCAGTAAGATCAGGCCGATTCAAATAGCCGCGAGCCAAGCCGCCGCCACCGACGTGGATTTCACCCGGGACGCCCACAGGCACGGGATGCCCTTGCGGGTCTAACAAATGAATCTCCAAATCGGGGATCGGTTCGCCGATGACACTGCCCGACTTGAGGTCTTCTTTATGGATCGGCCGATAGGTGACATGCACGGTCGTTTCCGTAATCCCATACATGTTCACCAACTGCGGCTGGGTGTCGCCATAGTGATCGAACCATGGTTTCAAGCTCGCGAGTTCCAGGGCTTCGCCACCAAAGATCACGTAACGCAGTGATGTCAGGCGTCTTGGGGACTCGGCATCCGCTTGAATGAGTTGGCGGAAAGCCGAAGGCGTTTGGTTGAGGACGGTGACCGATTCTTCGGCCAGCAATAGGTGAAAGCTCTCAGGTGTGCGCGTGACGTCGAAGGGAACAACGACCAACTTACCGCCATAAAGAAGCGCGCCCCAGATTTCCCAAACGGAAAAATCAAAGGCGAAACTATGGAACAAGGTCCACACATCGTTCTCATCAAAGCCAAACCAAGCCTCCGTCTGTTCCATAAGTCGCACGACGTTGGCATGGGTCACTTGCACCCCCTTGGGTTTACCCGTGGACCCGGAGGTGAAGATGACGTAGGCCAGCGAATCTGGAGTTGTGTCACGGTGAGGATTTGGTTGCCCGGCTCTATCAGCATTCCGGGGGAGCGTATCCAAAGAAACGACTGCGCACGACGCGACTTCCGGCACTTGCCCTAACAGAGACTCTTGTGTGAGGAGCACGGGCGTCCCGGAATCTTCCAGCATCCACTGCAAGCGATCCTTGGGATAGGCCAGATCAATCGGCAAGTAGGCACCACCGGCTTTGAGAATTCCAAGAATGCCGATAACGGTGTTGGGTGAACGCTCGACGCACAGACCCACGATGGTCTCCGTGCCCACTTGGTGTTCTGTTTGGAGATATCGACCTAACTGATTGGCTCGTTCATTGAGTTCGTTGTAGGTGAGCTGCTCCTTTTCAAAGGCCAGGGCCATTCGCTCGGGAAACTGGGCGGCTTGATCCTCGAACCACGAAACAAGCGTTCTCTTAACGCTCGCTTCCTTGGTTGGTGGCGCCCAATGCCCGCGAAGTGCTGAGACCTCAGCCGGGGTGGAGAGGGCCAGATCACCAAGCGGACGATTGCTGTCATCCGCCATCTGCTCGAGTAGATGGCGCAAGTGGCCTAGCAGAAGTTCAATAACAGGGAGATCAAACTTGCCAGGATCATACTCAATCTTGATCCTGAGGGACTCTTCTAAATAAGCGGCGACGGTGATAGGGAAATTCGTCTTCTCATACAATGTGACCTCACGAGTCTCCCACTCTCCGCCGAGGCGTTTCATCCGAGTATTGAGGTCGAAATTCTCGAAGACGAGGATGCTCTGAAACAGCGGCTCGCCGGCCGGGACATCGCTCCAACCTTGCACCATACCAAGTGGTGTGTGTTCGTGAGGACGCATGGCCACCCACTGCTCTCGGAGTTCTCTAAAGAGATCTTTGATGAGCGTTCCGGAACTAACGCTTGCCCGAACCGGCAACGTGTTGATGAAGAGACCTAACATGTCTTCGGCGCCGTCGATCGTCGACTTCCGGCAAGCCCGTGTTCCGCCAAAGACCACGTCGTCTTCCCCGGAATACTTGCCTAACAAGATCGCCCAAGCGGCCTGGGTGATCGTGTTCATCGTCACGCCAGCCGCCTTGGCCAGTCCTTCAAGCTTACTTGTCACCCCAGCACTAACAGTGATCTCCGATTGCCAGGTGAGATCATTGTCAGATACCGAGATGTCATCCACCACCAAAGGGGTGGGTGCGCTGAATCCTGTCAGGCGCTCTCTCCAGAACGATTCCGACTGCGCGAAATCCTGATGGTTTATCCAATCCACGTAATCCGAGAAGGGCCTCCGCGAAATCGGTTCACTTGGGGGCTTTCCCTCGATGAATCGGAAGAGATCGTCCAACAACACCGGGAAACACCGGCCATCAAGCAGGGCGTGATGGAAGGTGAGGACCAAGTATTGGCCGTCTTCCAAGACGCTTGCGCGTAACATCGGTGCTTTTGATAGATCAAAGCCTCGTTTGCGGTCCTCCGCTAGAAACTCCGCTAGTTTGTGATGCGTAATCTGCTCCAGGGGCACGCGCACCCCCTCCACCAATCTTTGCGTGGCCTGACTAACGCCGTCTTGCCAGTGAAAGCGCGTGGTCAGGATCGGATGAACCTCAAGCAACTTCGCGAAGGTACCCTCCAATTTCTCACAATCGAGAAGCGTGTTGCTCCGGCACACCAATTGTTCGATGTCGACCCCACTTGAAGGAGTGGCAAGCCAGTGAAAGAGCATGCCTGACTGGAGAGGCGTTAGGGAGTGCCCGTTCGCTAAGGAATCATTCATTCAAGGTGATTGAATTTGAATAAAAAACGCTTTCCCATAAATGTCATATATCCAGTCAAATCTAGGGCGTTGCCCAGCACTTCACAATCCAGCCGACCAAAGGCCGTTGAACCGCTTGTGACAATCCGAGAAATAGTCGACTCAGACTGCGCCGGTCCGCAAGGTAGCGAGAAAGCTCAACGAAAGCCAGCACGTTGACAACGGGAATCTAACAATTATCGAATCAACTTTCCCGAAGCCCGTCGCATGGTCTACAAGATGAGGCCTCTCGGGTGACTCAGCGGATGAGAAGTATCTCATAAGAGGTCAATGATGGAAGAGGTCAATGATGGGATTCGCCCGGAGGCGCCGAGCGCCAGGCTGAGAGTGGCCTTTCCTGAGGGGGCGCTTCCTCGAGCATTTAGTAATTTGCTTACGTTGGAAAGCGGACGCGGTGCGGTAGCGTTAGGATCGAATTCACATTGGCTGTAATAGCATTTCTCGGCGATGCACTTCTCCGGAAACAGAAAAGCCTTCTCTCTAAGAGGCGGGTTCTCATAGGCTTGGAGCAGCCTATGAAGACCCCACCTGCTCTAACAACGTTACTGTTCGCTTTCCTTGGCTTGACAGCCATTCAGGCACAGACCACAGGATTCTGGCGGTTCGACGAAGAAACCGCTGAAGACGGTGCCGCAATCGAAGCGGCGGCGAGCGAGGCCAATTCGTCTTTGCTCGATGCCCTGCCCAATGGTTCGCCTTCGTATTCGGAGGACGTGCCGGGCACATTGATCCTCGATCCGAAATCAGGTCAATCTTGGGGGAATCGGTTTTCCATGGCGTGTGGCGGAGCCAATTCGCGTGTCCAAGCGCCATCCGATCCGGTGTTGGATATCGATGGCGACTTCACGCTTGAGATGTTCATCAAGTTCGATGAGGAACCGGCGGGGTGGAATCACATGTTCCGGCGCCAGGCGAGCACGGACCACCGTTGGTTTGTGACGTTCAATCATGGCAATGGCGGAGGTGGCTACGGCAAGCTGCGTGCCGTGTTTCGCGTCTTGGGCACCGATGCTAACAAGGCATCACAAGGGTCCGTGGTCTTTGTGGATACTGAAGGGGCGACTGGCGATCCGGCGGATTATGTGGGTGAAGATGTGGCGGCGGATGGCGATGGGGTCAATGATAGTCCAGATTGGCATCACATTGCGACGGTGTATTCGAAAGCAGACAACACCGTGTCGTTCTACACCGATTATGTGTTAGGTCAGACTCAAACGTTGGATGCGCCGTTCACTCATCCGGACGGGCCTTTCCAAATTGGTAAGCACAACGGCGAAGATTATCTGTTCAAGATTGATGAGGTGCGCTACACGGCTGGCGCCCTAACGGAAGATCAGTTTCTTGTTGCGACGGCGAACACGGGGGATTCTGATGGTGATGATTTGCCAGACGTCTGGGAGCAAACCCATTTCGAAGGCTTGGCTCAAGATGGTAGCGGTGATCCTGACGGCGATGGTTTGGACAACGCCGGCGAGCATGCGAACGGGCTTGATCCCAACAGTGAAGACACCGATGGCGATGGTCTAAAGGACGCTCGTGAAGTCAACGAAACCCTAACCGATGGTGCCAATGCCGATACGGATGGCGATCGTCTAACCGATGGCGCGGAGGTCACCGATCACGGTACGGATCCCACCAAACCGGATACGGATGACGACGGATTGGAGGACCAAGTTGAGCTGGTTGCCGGGACGGATCCCACGGACGCCGGTTCGTTGCCGCCCGCCGATCAAGTCTTTCAGATCGCTACGGGCAAGCGTTGGGAAGATGCGGGAACCTGGTCGGATGGGAATGCCCCAGAGGCCGGCAAGCACTATGTGGTTCTGGGAGGGGTGCAGGACTCGCTGCGGTCCCCATCCACGGGGCGCGTCACGTTCGGGGGAGATTCGTTGACCTTGCAGGGCGATGGCAGTCAACTCTTGCTTGAGACCGAATCCGCTATCCCAAGCCTCCATGTAGAGGGCGGCGCCTTGGTGGCGGCTCATGCATCAGGCACCTTGAAACTAAACAGTGGTGTGCAGGTGACCGAGTCCGGATTCGTGCGTTGGCAGAATCCCAGTACAACTTTCGAGATCAACGGACCGCTCACCGGAACCGGAGAGATCACCCTTGGTCAAACGGGTGAAGATAGTGAGTTCTCAGAAAACCTCTTGGTCTTCAATGGGCGTGATCATGATTTTCAAGGCACGTGGTCGATTGGTCCCGGTATCACAGTGAAGGTGGTGAATCCCGGCGCCTTGGAGAATGGCGACGTGATCCTCAACAACGGCGTGCTCGACGCCGACTACAACCTTAACAACCCTAGCGGAAATCTCATTCTGAACGGTGATGAATCCGTCCTGGTATTGGATCAAGAGCACACCTTCGGGGGCTTTTTCATTGGAGAGAACGACCTGCTCGCTCTGGCTCAAGGGGCGGGATTGGTCGACGCGAGCGGCGTCTTCACCGGCGAAGTCCTCTTGGCACTCGGCTTTCCCGAAGAGGCGGTGATTGATGAAGGCGGTTCGATCATTGTGAGTGGCGATTCGGATGGTGATACCCTTGCTGATTGGTGGGAGTTGACGCATTTTGAAAACCTGGATGGTGATGGCGAGGCTGACCCAGATAGCGACGGTCTGGTCAACCGGCTTGAGATTCTGTGGGGATCCGATCCCAATGTTGCTGATAGTGATAATGATAGCGTCCAGGACGGCGACGAAGTCAATGTGCACGGTTCTCATCCGCTCAAAGAAGACAGCGATGGAGATGGACTCACAGACCCACAAGAAATCAATGGTGCCACGCCGAGTCATCCGGCATTGGTGGATAGCGATGGTGACGGTCTGGATGACAAACAAGAAATCGATGGCGGCACCAATCCCGCTCTGGCTGATTCGGATGCCGATGGGTATCCGGATGCCGAAGAATTGGCCTTTGGTGCCGATCCGGCGGATGCCGGCAGCATCCCACCGTTTGTCGCGCTGGGCGAGCCGACCGCGAGCTGGTTCGCCTTGAGGAGCTTGCCTTCGTTTCACAACTACATGGGTGACTACGATCAGCGTGATATGACTTTTAGTGTGTCGATCGATTTTCTCCCAGCCGAAGGCGAGCGTGAGGTCATCTTTGAAACGGGCGGCGGCACCATCGGCACCTCTCTCGTTTACGAAATCGGGGACAGCCTCGTACTGCGCTCAGTGGGGAATAGTGGATTGTCTTTGGCTACCGCTGAATACACCCTCACAGAAGAACAGATTGACGCGGGCGAATTGGAAGTCCTCTGGACCTATCAAGTAGACAACGGGAGCGGTGAACAAGTGATTGCCTTGTACTTAGACAAGGAATTGGTGGCTTCGCAGACCATGGACATCGGAGGCGACTGGAGTGGTTCGGATCAGGCGACTTTCGGTTTACAGACAGGCGTCACGGGCAACGGTGAAAACGGCACGATCCCCGGCACGGCGTTCGTCTCAGGCGCGATCAATTTGGAGAAGGGCCTTCGATTCTGGGGCGACACACTCTTTGAACGTGCAGCCGATACGGATGAAGACGGTATCTCAGATGGCTACGAAGAACTCTATTTCCCTGGGGATCTCACGGCACTCTCAGCCGATGGTGACTTCGATGAAGACGGTTTGTTAGACCCACAAGAGGCACGCCTCCGAACCGATCCCACGGACCCTGACACCGATGCCGATGGCGTCAACGATGGAGCTGAGAATGAGGCAGGAACCAATCCGTTAGTAGCGGACACAGACGGCGATGGTCTCAGCGACAGTGAAGAGGTTGCGGCTCAAACTGATCCTAACAGTGTTGATAGCGATGGCGATAGCTCTCCTGACGGCTTTGAAGTGGCCGAGGGTACCGATCCCAATGATGCCAATAGCACCCCTAACTTTGTTCTCGGAGTGCCGACTTCCCTTCATCGCGAACTCCGACCCCTCCCAACCTTCGATGGGCCACTCAACGCTGACGACATGTCCTTCCGGGCCTTTGTCGATTTCAACGCCAAGTCCGATGGGGAACCGGAAGTGATCTTCGAAACCGGCGCCGGCACCATTGGCACTTCCGTCGTCTATGAATCGGGCAACCGCCTGGTCATGCGCTCGGTGGGAAATGACGGTCTCTCATTGGCAACCATCGAACATGTTCTCACCACGGAACAGCTCGCGGCAGGCCTGCTCGAGGTGATCTGGACTTACGATGTGCTCAACGCCGAACAAACGCAGACCATTGCGCTCTACCTCAATGGCGCTCAAGTCGCGGCGACATCGATGAATCTCGGCGGCGACTGGACGGGAAATGATGCGGCAGCCTTCGGTGTGGCGGACTCGGGATTCTCCGCTACGGGAGACAATGCGGCCCTAACAGGCGTCGATTTCTCCTCGGGCACCATATCGGCAAGCCGTGGCTTGCAGTTCTACTCCGGCCGTCTCTTTGAAGGAGGCGAGCCGCCAGTCATCGTCGACCCAGATCCCGTCGATCGGCCTGGAGTCCTAACCATCAACCGCTCTCATGATGGGGCCATCACGCTCACTTGGCCAACGAGTCTCGACCAGATTTCTGCCGTCGAGTATTCGATTTCGATGGACGCCAATAGTTGGACGGTCATTGCTGACAACGTCGAGGCCAATGGCCAAACCGCGACTTTCGAAGACACTGACGGAGAACGAACGAATCGCGATTCTGGCTACTATCGCGTGAGATCGAGTCGGCCCTGACGGAAAAGAATGAGGTAGCGGTCCGGCTGGGGGCGCGTTGGTTAGGGAGCGCGGGGTGGTCGTGTGAAGAGACGTCCAATCACCCGGACGATCGAGGACAACGTCCCTGCCACTTGCTCTATCCATCTACTAAAGTAACCTTAGAAGAGATCCAGCTGCCTCCTCTTCAGTTCGACTGACGTTCCAGCCGGAAATAACGCTGAGCGTCGCCGGCGTAGAAAGTGAGTTCGCCAATGGCGCTCGGCGTGGCGGGGGTGAATCCGCTGATGGGCTCCCATTGTTGAAGATTCCTGCTCGTGAGGAGGCGATAGGCGAAGCCGGAAGTAGTCGGCCATTGCAGTTGGACCAATTGGGAGCCCGGGATTGGCCGGATCTTTAGGTGGCCGACACCTGGCGGATGCGGATCGGAAAGCTGCAGATCACGCAGGCCGACACTAGCATAACCTGAAGTAGTTTGAAACGAGCCAAGTGATAGAGGTCGACCTGGCTCAAGGCTCACCAACTCGCAACTCCCATCGGGGCACGGAAGATGGATTTCTCGACGGTAGGATCCTGTGGCCGTGGCTCTAACGGTAATTTTGGTGTCTAGGCGAATGGCGTCGATGGGGATGGCAAAGTTGCCTGCGGCGGCAGAGACGTCGCACCAAGTGTGCGGTGTGTTGGTTTCTTCTAACAAGAGGCTTATCTGAATCCCGGGAACGCCTTCTCCCACGTCGTAGGTGTCGTTGCCATTCTCATCATGGAAGAGGGTTCCGGTGAAGAACGGCTGATCATTAATGCGCGACCCTAACATCATTGCTTGGTAGTTGTCGGTGACCCCGATACCGATCTCCCGATAGTCGTCAGCATACATGTAAACACGATGCGTGGCGCTACGCCACCAGCCTTCATAGGCATCCACCGCATCTCGATAGCCTTTCGCAATATTCTCCGCCGCATCGCTCCAGAAGTAGCCCTCGTGCGTCATGCGTTCCCACGGACTGCTGACTTCGTCGGCATCGTAATAGGCGCTCCCGGGAAGAGTTTGATGTTGAAGTTTGCCCGCAGCATCCATGTCCGCGCTGTGACGGCGGGCGGCATTGTTGAGACTTGCGTGGGGGGCGAGGGGTGGAAGTGACGGCGGGACTTCGCTGAAGGTGGTTCCCCAGCGGACATTCTCAGCTGCGGCATCGAATCGGCCCCGATTGAGATGCCATCGCACGGCTTCCTCTGCAGCGGATGGTTCGCCATCGCCCTCATAACAGTCTTGCCCCTGACAAAACACGCCCGATTGCGCAAGGATCAACCCGCCGGCGATCACGGCGAAGCGTGGTGTGAGAAGATTGAGAGGCATGGTTTGGAAGCGGCTAGATTAATCGACACTTTCCCTACACGAAACGAATTCCAACGTTACACAGAAATTCGGATCAATCGTGAGAATGCGGCTCACAGACGGTAGACTCTGCACGCGTTTCCATGAAGGATTTGGTCCAGATGCGAGGGCGAAATCTTTTCGACCATGCTGGAAAAAGCTTCCCACCAACGTTGGTAGCCCCCAGCGAGAACCGAGACCGGCCAATCGCTTCCATAGAGCACTCTGTCAGGACCAAAGCACGCGATCACCTGTTCGAGGTAAGGTTCCAAATCTGCCGGTTGCCATTGTTCGTGGTCGGCTTCGGTGATCAATCCTGACAGTTTGCACCCAATCACATTGGAAAACTGTGAGAGTTTCTCCACGTGATCTTTCCACGGGTCAAGCGTGCCCTCGGCGATGGCGGGTTTGCCGATGTGATCAAGAATAAAGTTTGTCTCAGGGCATCGCTTGACGAGTGTTAGAACATCTGGGAGTTGGTGATGATAGAGGCATAGATCGAAGGTGAAATCGAACTCTGGCA
>CBDDAB010000008.1:0-13821 GCA_965224685.1 Verrucomicrobiales bacterium
CCGCGTACATTGAACGCTTCCAAATAAGGTCCCGCTTCAATGGCTTCGCGGCTGGGACCAATGATGTAATAAATGGCCTTCTGGTCATCGGGGCACCGTTCCAGGTAAGTGGCCAGATCGGTTGTCTTGCCGGCATCGGTGAATGTGGACTCGAACCGAAGCAATTTGGCCAAGGCGTCGCGATGTTCGAAGTCGGTAGCGATCCCTTCTTTGATGAAGCGGCTGAATTTGCCGTAGAACTCTTCGTAGGCGGCAGGATTCTGTTTGGCCTCGCCTTCCAAGAATTTGAGGAACCGCTTGGTGATGAGGCGATTGATCTTCCTAACCAATTCGCTGTCCTGCATGCTCTCGCGAGAGATATTCAATGGCAGGTCGGCACTATCAATGACACCTTTTAAGAATCGCAACCATTCCGGCAAGAGGCCCTTCGGTTGTTCAGCGATTAAGACTTTCTTGCAATAGAGAGCGACGCCTGGATCGACGGGCCCGCTCAAGAGCCGTTCCGGATTATCTTTGGGAGCGAAGATGAGGGCATTGATAGAGAGCGGCGCATCGGCGCTGAAGTGCATATGATAGGCAGGATCATCCGGAGCGTGAGCGATGAATTTATAGAACTCGCGATACTCTTCATCACTAACTTCTTTCTTATTCTTCAGCCACACGGCCTCGATCTTGTTTACCCGCTCGCCATTAAGATTGATGGGAAAGGGCACGAAGCTCGAGTAGGTCTCGAGAATACTCTTGATGCGAAAATCTTTGGCAAACTCCGTGAAGTCGCTCTTTAGCTTGACCACGATCTTGCAGCCGCGTCGCAGGCCCTCGACCTCTTCGATGGTGTAACTCGACCGGCCGTCGCTGGTCCAGCAGAGGTGTTGACCTGCTTTCTGCCAGGAATGCGTATAGACTTTCACCTCCTCTGCGACCATGAAGGCGCTGTAAAAACCCACGCCAAATTGCCCAATGAGGTTGGACTCTTTCTGATCGGACTCGGAGAGCGCGCGCAGAAATTGTTTGGAACCGGAATGCGCGATGGTGCCGATATTCTGCACCACCTCGTCGTGCGTCATTCCCACGCCGTAATCGGCGATGGTGAACGTATTCGCTGAGTCGTCGGTCGTGATATTGATCTCCAAGGGAAGCGTGTCGTCGAAGATCTCGTCTTTGTTCGTTAGTTGGAGACGCCGCATCTTTTCCAAGGCGTCCGAAGCATTGGAAACCAGTTCCCGGACAAAGATTTCCTTATCCGTGTAGAGCGAATTGATCACGATATCGAGGAGCTGTTGCACCTCGGCTTGGAATTCGTAGTTCGTAGTCGTAGCAGCTTGAGTCATTTCAGTAATCCTTCTGGCAGATGGAGAATTTGGGTCCGCAGGATAGTCCTTTCAAAGAGGTTGTCAAAGGGGCCTCCCTCTCTTCAAATGCCAAGTATGCTCGCCATCCTCTCGCCCGCCAAATCTCTCGATTTCGGCCCTCAACAGTGGACCAAGAAGAAAACCCAGCCCGCTTTTTTGAAAGACTCCGCTGTGTTGGCGGCGCAATTAAAGAAGATGACGGCTGAGGAGCTATCTTCGCTGATGGGCATCAGTGCCAAGCTGGGTGAGCTGAACCATGAACGGTATCAAACTTGGAAGACCCCCTATCCGAGTGGGGCCGCCAAGCAGGCTTTGCTGGCCTTCACCGGGGACGTTTATCAAGGTTTCAATCTGGACCTTTTTCAAGACGGAGACTGGGACTTTGCCCAGGATCATCTGCGCATCCTCTCGGGGCTCTACGGCCTCCTCAAGCCGCTGGATCAGATTCTGCCCTACCGGTTGGAGATGGGCACCAAGCTGAAAAACGACCGGGGTAAGGATCTTTACGAATTCTGGGGCCACAGTCCCACAGACGCTTTGAACAAGGCCCTGAAGAAGCAAGGCGACGACGTTCTGGTCAATCTCGCCTCCAACGAATACTTTGGTGCGGTGAAACCCGCCGCCCTTCAAGGCCGAGTCGTTACGCCCGTCTTCAAAGATTACAAGAACGGCAAGCTCAAGATCATTAGCTTCTTCGCCAAACGTGCCCGAGGCATGATGGCTGATTTCATGATCCGTCAGCAGTTGAAAGCCGTGGATGACCTCAAGGCCTTCGACGTCGCTGGCTACGGCTTCGATACTTCGTTATCGTCCGAAGACACGCTGGTTTTCACCCGGGCAGAGCGCTGATTTGGCGGTATCTGCCGCAATCGTAAAGCCTTCCGTATTTTTCATAGAAAGCCTTGCCTTTCAGAGGGAAGGGTGGGATACATGACGCTTCATTCGCCCGGGGCGGCCCCGGGTGTGAGGTTATGAAGCATCTAGTTCCAGACATTGGTAAGGCACAGACGACGATGTTCCGCATTGCGGGCGACAAAGTGGCCAGTTCCGCGGGTGCTGAAGACGCAGAGAGTTTCCGGGAAGAAGTCGACTACCTTCATTATTTCGTCGTGCGCGTGGGCGAAGATTTGGGCATGCAGATGGTGGATTACGGCGCCTTTGTCGAGGGTGAGACGCGAGTCGGCTTCCGCTTCAATCAGAGCCATGGCGTGCAGACGTCCGAGATCAACGGCATGGTAACCAACGCTCCTCTCAAAATGGGGCAGCTCTTGGAAGAACTCATCTGACGACGCCGAGGAGAACGACGATGCCCGCCGATGCTTCGCTAGTCGCAGCCCTCTCCGACCTCCATCGCCTTGGCCAGGTCAATGGCGCCTGCCTCTTATCGGGCGAGTTCATTGTCGCCAATCACCTCCCCATCTCTGACAAGAAGGCGAATCTGGTTTGCGCCACCGTGACGGAGATGTGTGATGGCTACCAATCTGTGGGGCGCAACATCACGGAATTCTACTTCGGCTATGATAAGGGATCGGCGCTGATTTTCGCTGAAGGTCCTATCAGACTACTCATTCTCGTTGATCCCCATGCGGACCTGGATCAGTTAGGCGCCGCAGCGCGGAACTTTCTGCGTGAAAACGCCTCCGCTCTGCAGCAACTGGGGAGCGCGCAACTGACTCAGCGCATCAAGGTTCCCGCCAAATCTAAGGCTACGATTACTCCCGCCGCCGAATCGGCCGAATCTCACGAACCTGAAGAGCCGGAAGTTTCGGTGCCCGTCAAAGAAGAGCCCGAACCGCCAGAAGCCTGGGAAAACTTTCGGGAAGATCTCTTTCAGATTCTCTCGCGCGTGATTGGCAGCGGGCAAGCTAACAGAATGATTGACCGCGTGGCCAAAGATCACGGCTACGTGAGAATTCGGCCGCTTCAGATCGACTTCGGCAGCATCGCCGAAACGGTCGTCGACAAAGTGCCCAACCGCACCAAGCGCAAGAGTCTTCGCTCATTGGTCGATGAAATGATCCGGCACCATTGTAAATAGCCCCTTGTCCCTGATGAGAATCTTGTACAGCACCCCAGCCAAAGCCCTCCTATCATTACTACTCATCTGGCTATGGCCGAGCGTGGCTTTGGCTCAAGAACCCCCTCAAGAGGCATCACCGGGGGGGCTCAGCCCCATGCCGGATATTGACCGGATTTTCATCCTCTTCTGTGCCTTCCTCGTCTTCATGATGCAGGCCGGTTTCTGTTTGTTAGAATTGGGCTTCGCGCGGGCCAAGAATAGCATCAATGTGATCATGAAAAATCTGCTGGATTTCAGCATTGCGGTCATGGTCTTCCTCGTGGGCTTTGTCTTCATGTATGGTCCGTCTCAGGGCGGTTGGATCGGCTTTGGTGGTTGGGACTATCTGGTGAACATGACGAGCAATCCTGACATTTGGACCTTCTGGGTGTATCAAGCGATGTTCGTCGCGGCGGCGGCCACGATCGCGTCGGGTGCCATGGCGGAGCGAACTCGATTTGTCGGGTATCTGTGCTACACGGTGATTTTGTCAGGATTTATCTATCCTTTTCTGGGCCATTGGGCTTGGGGCAACCATGCGGGAGCAGCCGGCTTCGGAGGGGATATGGGTTGGCTTCAGCAGCGCGGCTTCTTGGACTTTGCGGGCGCTACGGTGGTTCACGGAGTCGGCGGCGCGGCCGCTCTCGCCGGCATCCTCGTGTTAGGACCTCGAGTGGGCCGTTTTGCAAGTGATGGTACGCCAAGACTGATGGTCGGCCACAATCTGCCCATGGCCGCCTTGGGCACCTTCCTTCTTTGGTTTGGGTGGTTTGGCTTCAATGCCGGTTCCCTGGGCAAGGCCGGTCCGGAGTTGGGCTTGATCGTGGTGAACACGCTTCTTGCGCCGAGCTTTGGGGCCGTTTCTGCTATGGCCTCGCGATGGATTGTGGATGGGCGTCCCGACGTGGCCATCACGCTCAACGGCGCCCTGGCCGGTTTGGTCTCGATCACCGCCTGCTGCAATGTCGTCTCCCCGCTTTCCGCTCTCGCGATCGGCATGATCGGCGGTCTCATCACCACCTTCGGCGGCATCATGCTGGAGAAACTCCGCATTGATGACGTCGTTGGCGCTGTTCCGGTTCATTTGTTGGGCGGCCTCTGGGGTACCCTCGCGGTGGCTCTCTTTCATCGGGACGGCTTTGATGGAAGCCTTCTCGTCACTCAAGCCATCGGAGGAGGTGCCTGTTGCTTTGCCGCCTTCGTTCTGGCCTTTATCGCTTTCAAATCGATCGATGTGCTCGTTGGGTTGCGTGCCACTGAAGAGGAACAAGAAGACGGTCTCGACTTCAGCGAACACGCAGCCAACGCCTACCCGGACTTTCTCACCACGGACCAGTCTTAGCCGGCTAGCCCAGGCTCCTGTGCAGCGGTGTCTGCCCCGAGTCAAGGGAACGGAACTGGTGAAAAGTTCGCTCGCCGCAGCGGATTGCACTTCTCGAAATTCTCACGAATTCCGCTGCGAAGAGCGTCCACGGCTCAATAGGCACTCCCTCGGCTCACGGAGGCGAAGAGGCTCCGATCCCGTTAGCGCTACTTTTTTAAAGAAAGTATTGACATTGTGAACGGAAATTCGCCATTCTGTCATCATGAAAGCAAATTTGGGGGCAGCGATCATTCGGTGGAGCCTGAGGGGGCTCTTTTTCACTCTTCCTCTCACCGGTTATGCCGCTGAGACCACGTCTGGAGCGGAGCCGCAGGGGGATCTCATGCCTCAGATTACGAAGGCACGTGATGGTCGCGTGACCATCACGGCGCGGGATCCGCACAACGGGTTCTGGACTCTGGAAGCATCCGAAGACATGCGAACATGGTCCCCCGTCAAGACCACACGTTCGACCAAGGACATCGCCACTCATAAACACACTGGGGCATCGGGGAAACGCCGCAGCTTATACTATCGGTTAGTCAACGCCAATACCATTGACCGCGTCTTGCAACCGGATCTTGCCCAGACCTTTGAAGTCCATGTCCCGGGCTACTTCAATGCTCGCGAGACCACCACGATTGTCACCTCGAGCACCAGTGGCGGTGGGTGGTCAGGATCGAGCGGCAGCGAAATCCCTCGCCTCGTCACACAGAGAGAAATGCTGGATCTCGAGCAAGTATTCTTTCGTGACCAAGCCCGCAACAATCAAGCCAGCTTGGGACGCGTGTTATTTTACGACAAACGTCTTTCTGCCAACAACACGGTTAGTTGCGCTTCCTGCCATAAACAAGAAAACGCTTTTGCCGATACGAAACCTTTCAGTGACGGCATTCATGATCAGAAGACCCTGCGCAACTCCATGCCTTTGGCAAACTTGGCCTTCTCTGGCAAAGGCAAATTCTTCTGGGATATGCGGGAGTCGACTCTGAAAGAAACCGTCCTCAAGCCCATCCAGAACCCTGTGGAAATGGGCACCAGTCTCGAACTCGCTTGTGAGAAAGTCGCGGCGGAACCTTTCTATGCCACGTTGTTTGAGCGTGCCTTTGGCACACCGGAAGTGACGGAGGACCGCATGGCCACGGGCCTTTCAGAATTCTTGTCGGCCATGATCTCATCTCGTTCCAAATTCGATCACGCGCAAACGTTAGGAATGCGTCATATGACGGAAAAAGAGCGTCTGGGCCGCAACCTCTTCAATGGAAAAGCCGGTTGTGTGCAATGCCATAGCTTCCCGTTCTTCGATAGCACTTCTCCCACGAACAATGGATTGGAATTGGAATACAAGGACCCGGGTGTCGCCGGCGTGACCAAGGATTCACGTGACACGGGCGCCTTCAAAACGCCATCACTTCGCAATGTCGAGCTTACCGCTCCTTACATGCATGACGGCCGGTTCAAAACGCTCATGGAAGTCGTCGATTTCTATAACAAGAAAATCCAACCACACGATCGTCTAGACGACAGCCTCCGGCAAACTGTCAACACCTCTAGCAAGAACTGGGAAAAGGCTCCCGCTTCAGAGCGCGTGGCGGTGACCCTGGGACTCACCGAATTCGAGAGGGAAGCCATTGTCGACTTCATGAAGACTCTGACGGACCACAATCTGGCAACGGACGAGCGCTTTTCCGACCCCTTTCGTTAGGATTCCCTCAGCAGGTTTGTTAGAACATCGGCATCCACGGATGTGAGATCGTCGTGAACGGCGTCTGCTTCTTGTAAAGTCTCACGTGGGTGCGTCGTTGCCACGGCCAAGACTTTCATCCCTCCGCTTTTGGCGGCTTTGATGCCCACGTGTGCGTCTTCGATGACCACGCAAGCTTCCGGCGTGGTCATCAGCTTCGTGGCGCCCTTGAGAAAGACTTCAGGATCCGGTTTGCCAACAGTCACGTCTTCGGCGGCGACGATCACCCGAAAATATGGATCAAGCCCCGTCAAGGCCATCACGGCCTCGATATTCGCAAGGGGCGTCGAAGAACCCACCGCCGTTGCCAAGCCTCTTTCCTTCAAATCCTCTAATAACGCCACCACGCCGGGTAGTGGTGTGATGCCTTCCCTTCGCATGATTTCGCGATAGAGCGCCTCCTTGCGGTCTCCCAATTCTTGGATGCGTTGATGATCTTCGGCGTGTGCCCACTTGAAAACGTCAGGGATGATTTGTTGATTCCGCATGCCGAATGATGCCGTGAATTCAGCTTCGGAAAGTTTCTCACCAATTTCGTCAGCTAAGAGAAACCAACTTTGTTTGTGATAGGCTTCTGAATTGATAATCACCCCATCCCAGTCGAAGAGAATTGCCGGTTTCGTCATGGGCACAGCAAAGCTAACGTTGCCTTCGGATGCGATAAAAACCCCTCTGTCTATCCGGGGAATCTTCAAAGCTTCCGGTGCGCACTCCTGCCGCTCGCACGTCCCAGGGCTCTTCAAGATCGTGGCTGAACTCTAGGACATCGGTGGCCTCGGGTTCCGCCGGCCACTCAATCCGGAGACTACCGTCTGCTATTCGTACGATTGAAGTGATCTGAAATGGTTCCCCTTCACTAGCATTCGCCTTTCCGGGTGTGGGCGCCGCTCCTTGCCATACGCCGTCTCTCCACTGTAGGCTATCACCTTCACCATCGGCGCTCTCTGGCCAGGGATCACGATCATCGTAGCGGATCAATGAAAGGATCTCTGCGCCACGTTTTAGAAGGATGGCTTCGCCCGCATTGTTCAAAGCGCCGTCCGACCACTGGCCTAGGATTGGCAGATCCTGTCCGTAGCGTTGCTCAAAAGCGCCTCGATCTCTCACCAGCACCCCATAGGCTCCCGGGCCGATCGTGGGATCCTCAAGCTTATTCAAGTGGAAGGTGATTCCTTGATTCCCCACGCGTTGGAAATAGGTGTTATGGAAATGCACCGTTTCTTCGCTCGGATTGTGAAGTTCGATATACTCGGCCATGCCTTCTCCCTCAGGATGATACATGATCTCACTAACAATCAAATGATCGGTATCAGCCGGAACGCTATTCACATAAAAGAAAGACTCGTTGAGAGCGCTCCACTTGCCTTCATCAAAAGTGCGCGCCCGAACGAGTGTGCTCCTATCGATGATCACCCCCGTGTCATAGATCATCGCTGCAGGGGACACCTCCCCTCCAACCCGTCGCGGATCCGAACCATCGGTGGTGTAATAAAAATCACCACCTTGCGGATTAAATATCGTACCTGCCATCATCGTTAACTGAAAACCTGGAGGAATGGTGCCGCCATGTTGATTGAAAACGGGCGCACGCGTGTCAGGATAGAGTTCGTTCTTCGTCAGTTCTCCTAGCAGAAATCGAGTCCTTGTCGGAAAATATTCATCGAGGAGCCTCCGGCGCTCGGCTTCCCATTCCACATCGCGTGTGAACGGCCGGCTTCGGCGCCGGAAATCGCCCCACCTTGCGGATTCACCAATAATGGCTGTTTCAATTTCTTCGGCACGTTGCTCCCATATTGCCGCCGCGCGGTCGGGCGTCAGCACACCACCATTAAAAAAATGCCGGTGCACATGATCCGCATAGCGAATGAGAAATTCCGGATTTTCTCTTAGCCGGGTATAGACGCGCACCAATGTGTTCGGATCGTCCACATTGATATTCCGCTTCACATCAATCTCAAACATACTCGCTTCCATGTCCCAAGGCATGGCAATCCATGGCAAGGGCATTTCCCCACGCGTTCGACGAATGGCGCGCATGTTATTACTATTAAACACCTCGGGCCCATCCCGGCTTCCCATGTATTGATGCATCAGCATGTAATCGATGAGGTTGTCGACATCAATATGCTCTTGAATGGCCGCGTATTTTTCCGGCGTTTTCAATCCCGAATTGGCAAGGTCCTGCATCGCATTCCAAGCATCAAACGTCCCATCGAGAATTTTCGTGGTCGTGGTCCGCCGATTGATCACGTCATATTCCTCTTCTTCGCCGCCAAAGTGGGTGACTCCGAAATAGGTGCGGGGGTATTCTACGGGATTGTAGAGACCCCAGTAGAGGCCATTAATAAAGAAATGCACATAAGTCGCTTCACCGGCTGTGTGGCCCATCGCTTTCATCAAATCTCTAGCGAAAGAATCACGAATATATTGGGATTGTTCTCTTTCCGTTCCGGCCGCGTTGCTTATTTGTGAGGAACGCGTCCACCCGTGCGCATTCTGTCCTCGAAGAATCAGATTATCAAAACGGTCGACGGGTGTACCGGGAAACAACGGATAATTCAATGTGGGATCACCATATTCACCGCGAAACTCCACCCGAAAACCGTGTTTGGGTTGGCCATCAGGATTGCGCGAACCATTACCATGGATGCGAATACCGCAATCCACCTGGGTTCCGCGGCTGCCGTCCGAATGAATAAATTCCAACGATACCGGCCGCTCCCATTCGCGGCCATCATTTCGCGGGTTGGCATAAATTCCTGTGCGTGTATCGAAGAAATCCGTGGGCTCGACCACGAGTGAGAGCGTTCGAATACTTTTGAACCCTTCGACGATAGCTTCTTGGTAAGCCGGGTCGTCCACCACGCGGGGATCCATTTCATAATCTGGGACTCGCGTTCCCCAACGCTCCGGCGCTCCTTCAGGCTGCTCGGGTTGACTCAGGATATCGCTGAGGAAGAGATAAGACTGCGTATCGGTATTCGAGGGCGTGAGAGCATCCTTAAACGCCTTAGCGCGAACCACCGTGGTTCGATTTATTTCGAACGGTTCTTCGAATAACGTTCCGTTAGGGCGCTGAAATAAACTACCTAAATGAGGAACGGTGCCATCGGTTGTGTAGTAGATTCGGGCACCCTCCGTCGCCGAGGTGATGGTAACTTCAATCGGGCGATCGTAGTAACCACGATCAATGCTGAATTTGGTGTCTGCAACCCGCTCTTCCTGGGCAGGAAGACTGAGCGTCGCGATGGCGGTAAAGAGAACGGCAAAGGAGTTTGGCTTCAAGCTTCGAAGCTAAGAAAGACCGTCCTACGGGTCCAGAACTAAGGAAGTGTGTTCAGCATGTGGCGGACGGCTCCAAAAATCCTTACGGAACTCAATTCGAAACCAACGCTTCATTGCAGAACGAGCCTCAAGGAGTGGCGCTTCTTAAGCGCCAAGGCTTATTCGGCGGTTGAAAACCGCCGCTCCTTGGGCTTTCCGCGTATTGATGGCGTAGGTGATCTGATGCATGTGTTATTTGTAATACCGCACCCGAACTAAGCCGGCTCTTTCGCCCTGCTAACACTCTGGTCAAGGTGCGCCACCACTTCGTCTTCAAGTGACAACGAGGAGGCCAAGTCTTCCAGGTAGTTCTTTTCGGCGTCACTATCCGGCTCGATGGTGAGTCGCGCCGCCGCATAGATTTGCGCTGCCAATTCAGGGCTATCGACTTCACTAGCAAGCTCCTCAAACTGAACCGGTTCCGCGAGTTCTTGTTCCAGAAACGCCGCGGTTTCCATTTCTAATCCGGCCTCTTTCAGTCCCAGGGTGATGCGCATACGCTCCGTTTCATCGATTTGATTGTCAGCTGCAGCTGCGGCGATCATCGTGCGCGCTAAGAGGCGGGCTTGGTCGTCGGTCAAACTTTCGGCCTCGAATCCCGATCCTGCAGGCGCTGATTCCAGTGCGCTGGCTTCTTCGCCCGATCCTAGCAAAGGCTTTCCGTCGCGGAAATTCTTGAAAGCTTGATAGGCCAAGCCACCAATCAATGCGGCACCTCCTAGAGCTGCCGCTCCTTTCGCCACCTTTCGGCCGCGCTTTGATTTTACTAACAAGGCTCCCAGGCCGCCCGCAATCACTCCGGCCGCCAGCTTGTTCTCGGCAATCACGTCCTTCGCCTTTTCAATCAGATCGCTAGCAGACTGCCCACCACTGACTTTCTCGACCACGGCGTCGAGTTTGTCATCAGCTCCGGTGGCGTCCACGGCCTTTCCCGCGACCTCTTTGACGCCCGTGGCCGCTTGATCCAGAGCATCCATGGCAACATCACGGGCGCCGGCGATTCCTTCTACAAGAGAGTCTAACAGAGCTTTAGAATCGATCATGACGCAATATACCGTCCACCGAATCCATGCGGCAACCCACGCTCCCCTGTATGTATCACAAACGATATGCCAACGATAAGCCTCCGCGATTTCTAGAGCTGTCAATCTGTCACGGATTGGCACTCAACGGAAACTCGTCCATCAACACCACTTCGGAACCGGGTTTCGTTGTGTCGAAAGCGTAACTTTTAACGGTCCCGTCTTCGCTATGGAAAAGCGAGAACACGGTAATCTTGTTGCTGGCCACGAACGGTAACGGCCTGGCGTAGCCCTCCCATTGTTGCATCGGATTGAATTGGTTAGGCGCCAAGGGGAGCCGGTTTTGTGGATCACCCGCGGGCCGTTTGCTCTTGGGGTAGGCCTTGCCTTCACCGGGATCATCATACCGTGCATCGAAGGCATTGCCTACATTGGAGGTTTCCAGATAAATCAGCTTGTCCACTCGAGTGCGGTTCCACAGATGAGAGTGCCCGCATAGAACGAGCTGCACGCCGGCGGAGATTAACAAAGGCTCGATGCTTTGCTTCCACACGTCTTGCTCCTTAGGGTAATGATAGGTGATCGCCTTGATCGACCCCAGAACAGGCTCCACTTGGTTCTCCCAATCCTCCTTGGAAATGGGGTGGGTGAGTTGCAGGGGCTTTTCTTGGCCTTCGATTTCGAAGGTGGCTTGTGGTGCCGCAAGCGCTGGGAGGGCGTTCGCGCCGAGACCGAACATGCTCTGGTGCGCCATGACAATCTTGTATTTCGACTGCTGGAAGGCGGGGCTAAGCAGGATATTCTGCAACCATTGAAATTGCTCGGAGTCAGGTCCGAAGGGATCGAAGACGTGATCGCCGAAACCCCACTCGTCCGGATTGGCCAAGCTCTCGGGGGCTTCACACAGCTTACCTTTGCGGTTATCCCCCCACAACCTCCATATACGGTTCACGTGTAGAGAAATGATGAAAGTTTCGCCATAGCGTGAGGCCCAGTAGCGCTCGCCACGAGGGCCTGGATCCGGTTGATCCCACATTTGTTCGTACGTAACGGATTCAAAGGATTGATCGCGGACTTTGACCGGATTGTTGTGATGAAGTTGGGCGTACCAAAGGGGTTGTGGATCGTTGAACATCGTCTTGATGTCGTTCGCCTCCGGGCGCCATCTGCCTGAGACGTCGTGATTTCCCACAGCGCCGAAGAGCACAGCGTGTTGGAGGAGCGCCCCGCCTCTGAACGCCGTGGCGCCTAACTGATCCAGCCGTCCCTGTAGCACTGGGTAGAACGCCGGCCGCTTGGGGTTCGCTCTGTCAAACCACTCAGAGGCTCGGTTAGGATGATCGACAAAGTCGCCGGCGAAGAGAATGGCATCGATGGCTCCGGTTGTTTCCACGACCTTTTGGTAGTTGGCCGCCGACATGGGCTGGTTCTGTTGATCGGATGTCAGGAGTAAGGAAACGGATTGGTCGGAGGTTGGTAAGGGTTGCAAGGTGAACGCGTCACTGCGAAATCGTGTACCGGCGTCATCCACGCTTTCCACAAGATAGGGAAGCCGCTCTCCGGGTTTGAGCGCTTCAGCAGTGGCTACATGACGGAAAACGGCACGTTCGCGGACGCCGGCCTTGGTCGCTTGGCCTAACTGTTTCCTCACATCATCCGAGATTTCAGAATCAGCGTCTTCCAACATTCGAGACAATTGGGTAGACGTGACCGGCAATCGTCGCTTCTCTTCTCCCAAGACAAGCGCGTGCTCTTTGCCACGGAAGCTGGTATACCAAACCACTTGAACCGAATGCTTCTTGGGAAGCTGTAGAATGGGATCGGTGAGCAGCCCATCGGCGATGGTGAAAGGCTGCACCAGTGAATCGTCTGTGGTCTCATTCGTCGGTTTCTCTTCCATGCCCACAACGGTGTTTTCATCGACGCGAAAACCGACCACGGGGTCGGACTTGCCACAAGCAGCGAAGCAAAGAACCAAGATTGGCAACAAGAGGCGGCTTAACATGGCGTTATTCTCACCAAATTATCGCGCGAACGGAAAACCTAATTGTCAGCTCGGGAATTTAAGGAGTCGCGGCAGCGTCAATCGAGCATCCAGGGATATCTTGATTCCACGCCATTCCCTCGACCCGGGCCCTACGTCTTGCCATCGGCTTCTTTCGACGGGGCCACGGCCGCGCTTTCAGCTTTGGCGCCCTCTTTCTCTTCTTTGTCTGAGGGTTCGGCTTCAGCCACCATCCCCGAGTCTTCTTCCAGATTCTTGATCATTCGGCGAATGTAGGCGCCGCGGTGGCTGCGTGTTTTCAGGATGCGCAAGCTCTCTTTCAAGGAACCCCACTCTAGCACTTGAATCTTCACTCTTCGCACACCCCATTTCCGCATCATGGCCATGGTGGGTTTGTAGATGTCGATGGTCCAGCTGTCTGTTAGAGCGATTCCGTAGTCATCGACGATGTAAGTGCTGGGGTCACCTTCTATCTTGAACTTCGTGCCTAACGGAAAGCGTGACCAATCCGCTGCGGCGCTGCGGATCTTCCCATAGCGAAGCGGGGTGCCTTTGGCAGATTTGCGGCCAAAGCTGATGTGATCACCCTCCAAGTGGCAGTAAGCTGTCGTCCGCACCCAGATGGTACCGCCGTCGCAGCCGATATCGCCACCTTCATTGACCGGCGGCTTGGCCGGCAACCACATGGCCGTTATTCCTAGGATTCCTAGGAACTGAAGTTGAATTTGCCTGACCAATAAGCTCATCTCAGTTGACGCCCGCTATCTAGGCATAGAAACCGGGAGACCGCAACACCGCGGTGGTCGTTGGCTTCTCAGAGATGAGAAAGAATGCTGTCCTCTCTCTAATAGGGACAGACTAATTATCGAAGAAAGAACTTGTCAGTCTTCACCTTCTCTGGTCGGGTAGCCACTATGCGAGAATCACGAATCAAGATCTCAGGGGAAAACGC
>CBDDAB010000009.1:0-149949 GCA_965224685.1 Verrucomicrobiales bacterium
CGGCCCAACGAAAGCGGGCAAAGGCAACGGATGAAAGAAACGTTGCCCCGGGGGGAATTGCTGCTAAGCATAGCTTTTCCGAATAGTTATGGGTTTGATTAAGAAAGTCATCACAAGAGGCGTCTGGGAACTGTCGAAAAACTCATTCTCCATGCGGTCGCTGCTGCGCCCCATCGGCATCCGGACGAGCACGGATTTCTACGCCGGCCGGACCGGATCGATGAAACTGCCCAATGGCAAAGTCCTGAAGCTCACCCATCTCAATCAGAACTACCTCTCCTACGAACTCCATTGGAAAGGCTGGAGCTACTACGAGCCCATCTACATGCTCCTTTTTCGCGAGATCCTCCAAGACCAAGATGTCTTCATCGATATCGGCGGCAACATGGGTTACTACGCGCTTTCCGCTGCGGGATACCGGCCGGACCTGCCGATTCACGCCTTCGAGCCTAATCCGAAGATGAATGGCATCCTCACGGCTAACATCAACGCGAACGGATTCACTAATATCACGCTGAACGAGTTGGCGCTTTCCGACAAAGAAGGCACGCAAACGTTCTACCTGCCAGCGTCGGATTTGAGCGGGACGTTAGACCCCGAATTCAATGCGGGCGAAGAGGTGACCAAACAAGAAGTACAGACATCCACCCTCGACGCTTATTTGAACAAGCATTCTGTTAGTGGGCGCGTGCTGATAAAAGTCGATGTCGAAGGGCACGAACCCGAAGTCTTGGAGGGTGCCAAAGAAACACTCACCCAACACAAGCCGGACATCATTATGGAAGTCACCAATGATTACGGCGAGGATCTTTTAAAATTGTTAGCAGATCTTGGCTACGGCATTTACGATCTGACGCTCAATGGGTTTGAGAAGTGTGAGAGCCTGGAGGTCCACAAGGAAGACGGGCATTTCTTTCTCAACCGCTACGTCACCACGCGGAATGTGGAGGATCTCAAAGAAATCTTCAATCGCATCCAGGATCAGTTCCGTACCTTCAATCTCGATCACACCAATCTCGCCCGCCCCAACGAGTGTTGATGGGTTAGTCGGAAGATGGCTCTACTTCTAGCCGTTTCTCAACGGCGTCATCTCGGGCGACGCCCAACTTCCGGGCGGTTTGATAGTGCCGCTTCGCCAGTTGAAGCGACTGCGGCTTTCTGTCGAGATAAACCAGCGCGAGATTAAAATGCGCATCCGCGTAATTCGGGTCCAACGTGATGGCGCGCCGAAGCGATTGCTCCGCCCCATCAAACCACTCCATGTCCTGTAGGACCACCGCGAGTTGATTGTGCGCCCGGGCCTCCTTGGGCTGATCAGCCACCGCACGGGAGAGCGCAGAGATCGCGTGGTAAGGTTGCTTATTCTGATAGTAAGCCATTCCTAACATTTCCCTCGAAGCATGCAGGTCACCCTTCCGCCTTAGAGCCTCTTCGAGATAGTGGCAAGCTGCTTTCATATCGCCTAACTGATATTCCACCGCGCCCAGGTTAGCGAGAATGAGAGGGTGTTCTGGTTCCTTCTCCAAGATGGCATGAAAGAGCTGTTGGGCTTCCTGCCAATCTTGCTTGGCGAAGGCACGCGTCGCCACCTCGCTGAGTTCCTCACGTTTGGCCGCCCATTCTTCCGTGGCCTTGTCTGTGGCTTCATCGCTCCAGGCCGTGGCTAAAAGATGAGGCCACCAGCTCAGGATGAGTGCTAGCCCCGCGAGCCGAAGAAGGGGTGAAAGAGTCATATCGTCAATAAAAGGAGAATTTTGTGCTTGGCACGAAGGAAATCTTTTCTACTGTTCGGAGTAACACTGTTCACATGCTGACAGAACGCCAACAACAATTGCTGGACTTCCTCAGGGAAGAGCACTCCCGTTCGGGGATCATGCCCACGACTCGCGAGATCCAAGAGTACTTTGGATTCAGCAGTCAAACCGCCGCCATCAGTCATCTCCGGGCGCTGGAACGTAAGGGCGTCATTCAAAGACAGGCAGGAAAAGCCCGGGCACTCAGTTTCACCGATGACTTGGAACGCGGGCCGGTTGTCGATATCCCGCTCTATGGGAGTATTGCTGCAGGGATGGCGGAAGAGGTGGAACAGGAGATGGACCGGTGTGTGACGGTCGACGCGGAATCGCTTGGTCTACCCTTAAATGCCCGCACATTCGCTCTAAAAGTCCGTGGAGATTCCATGGTCGATGCGCATATTCTCGACGGCGACTGCGTGATCCTTGAATTTCGTCAACCGCGGACGCGCGATATCGTGGCCGCCCTCATCGACGGAGAAACAACACTCAAACGTTACCTCGTCAAAAACCGCCGCCCCTACCTCAAAGCGGAAAACCCGCGCTATCCCAATCTCATCCCCGCCCGCGAACTCGTCATCCAAGGCGTCATGGTGGGCCTCTTGCGCAACATGGCCAAAGTGGGGCGTTGAAAGCTCTTGTGGCCGTCCAAACGTTGGTGAAAACGAAACGCCTACGAAAGCCAGGCTTGAGCGAACCGAGCGTCGCTCAATATCCAATCCTAACACGCCACTAGCGCAACATTAGCTTCTGTTAATTCTGTCTTTATTCTAGCCAATCTAAAAGATTTTCTACGACATCGCCCGCTGCTGTTACTATGTTAGATTGGCGAAGGCTATCAACTCAGGCGTCTCAACGCGCTTGCGCACGAATCCGAAACGCCTGAAACGCCTCGTCACCCAACATCATCTCTGGAAACGCTATTCGCTCGCCGTTACCTTCAATGGGTTCACCTAAAGTAGAAAACTCCTTGAGATCACTCGACGCCTCCAATTGATAGATCCGGTCAATCACTGAGTCGAATTCAACAACAATGGCACCATCCTCAGGTAAATTACGCAAGAGCGGTCTCACGATCGATTGACCGTCGACGGGATGAGTACCGAAGAGATGCTCAGCCAGATTCGATTGCCCATCGCGATCAGCATCTTCGTTCGGGTTCGCGAGGACCGGGTCGCCGAAGAAGGTCATTTCAAACTCATCCGGCAAGCCGTCTTCATCCTGATCCCTGATCACACCGCGTCCCGTGACACGAAACCGGTGCACCACTTCAACCGCAGGATGCCAGAAGGTGTTGCCCGGTTGAACGGCCGCCACCTCCAGCTCTCCAGGTTGCGTGAGGGTTAGCGTGCCTCCTTCAAGGTCGGCTTCGCCCTCACGAAGTTCGAAAGTGACTGGGAGATCCGAATCCGACCGGGCCAACAAGATGATCTCAATGGCGGCGCGATCGATCACTTGATCGCTCAGTTCCACAAACGTGATGGTTTGCCTCCCGCGCTCGAGCACCAAGGTTCCCGTGGCCGTGCCTTCGTAGTTAGGATTGTCCAGCGTGACCGTGAAAGGATAGCTTCCGGGAAGGGTTGGGGACTCTGCGGTTTCGAATTGCACTTGATAAGCGAGCCCCTCCGGATTGGTCGCGATGCTAGGCAACTTCGGATCGCCGTCCGCCACTTGAGAGAGACCAGTAAGCGTGAAGGTAGCCGCAGCAGGCGTGATCTCCAGCTCGCCTACCATGAAATCAAGCATGACATTGGCTGTACCGGTCACGCCGGAGATCGCGACTTCATAGATTCCCACATCGCTCGATGAAGTGGCGGTCGTTTCGAATAAGACCCCACTAGCATCGATGTTCATGGTCAAGAAATCAGCCTCTGAAAGGGTATCCACCGGCAAGCCTTCATAGAGTATCTCATACGTCTCGTTGGCCGGCAGCGCCGAACCAAAGATCATACTTTGTTTGGTAGGCGAGATCGAAATCCTTCGAGGCGTGATCTCTAGAGAAATTTCCAAAGAGTTGTCTGTGAACCCTTTTGCCAAACCTGCTTCGGTCAATGCGGTGGTCACTTTGAGGGCATGCGTGCCCGCCGGGGCCGGCACGAAGGTGATTTCGTCAGATTTGGAGGAATCCCATAACTCATCATCCCCTAACTGAATGCTTAAATGAACATCTTCGCCCACCACCAAGGGCATTTCCGTATTCCCAATCACCGGATTGAGCTGTTCAAATGTCAGTCGATCTCCATAAGCGACCGCCTCGGGGGTTTCCCAGGTGATCGGCACTGGCACAGCGGTCTCTGGATCCAGCTCGAAGGTGACGGCAAACACACCGCCAACACCGGGAGGGAGTTCCAGCTTCCGGGCAACGGGGTCAAACGAATCGTAAGCCTCACCTCCGTGCTGAACCTCCACGATTCCCAAACGGCTATCTTCAATGGGCAGCGGATTCAAAACATAATCTTGCGCCATTTCACTAGCATCCATGCGAAAGTGCAAGGTCACCGTTTCGCCACGATAGAAAAGCTTGCCATAGAGATAGGTGAACCAGCCCAGCTCTGTGGAATGAAAACCGGCTTTCCAGAAATCCCCTTTGTTCGTGGAAGTGGGCACGCCCTCTTCATCGGTGATGGCGTAGACCTCTCCAAACTCTGCATCCACAAAGTGGTTCTCGAAGAACGCGAGAGATTCGTCAGCCATTTTCAAATAGGTTTCATTTCCCGTGATGAAATGGGCGAGGATACCCGCAGTGAACGCCTGCTCTAACATCCACCACTCTCGGTTGCTGTTGTCCCGTTCACCTGTTTGCCAATTGAAATTGGCAAACGGGGCACCGCGAGCGATATCCCAAGATTCATGACCTTCCAGATCATAAGTCCAAACCTCATCAATCAATCTTTGAATGCCGTCCACGTAGGCATCTCGCGGCGAGGTGAGATGCAACTGTGCTAACATCCACGCCGTTTTCAAAACATGGCCGGTATTGACGCGGGTGGAAGCAAAGTCGATGGCCCAGTCGCCGTCGTAAAGTTCCGGAAATCCCCAAAGGGCGGCCTCATCATCCATCGACGCCACGAGATAATCGACAATGTGATCGCCTAACAAGAAGGCTCGGCTGAGATCATCCGCACTTTCCGAGATTTGATACCGGCGAATGACATAGGTGTTCAGTGCATCCACTGTGGGCAAGAATCCTTTGCCGCGTAGATTGGTATAATCGCTCTCCGCATTCTCAAAATACCCTTCCAAGCCTTCCCGGTCGTCCCATCGTTTCTCATTAGCCTCCGATCCACGATCCAACCATTCGCGGTCCACAGGTTGATGGGCGGCTTGATAAACAGAGGCCGGCCCCAGCAACGCATAGTCCTGAAAGAAGGCCCATTTGCGCCGGTTCCAACTCGAATCGGTTAGGGTGCCGTCTTCATTCACCTCCACAAACCAACCTCCATTGGTTTCATCCCAATAGTGCGCGTACATAAAATCCAAGGCCGAGCGTGCCAAATCCAAGTACATTTCATCGCCCGTCAACATAAACGCTTTAGCAAAGCCAAAGGCGTGGCGCGATTGCGTGAGAATTGTCTTACGCGTCTTGGTCGGATTCCCTTCCCGGTTCACATCGGTGTAGAATCCGCCGCGTTCGGTATCATGAGAGGGTATCCAGAAATCCGCGCTCTCGGTGACGAAGGCAATCGCAGAATTGGGATCTGTTAGGCCTTGGCTCTTGGGAATGTACTGCGCTGGGCTCCATTGGAGGAATGCGGCGAGGATCACGCACGCAACAAGATTGATAGGATTTCGTATGGGGTCTGACATCGTCCTCAGGGTTGAAGGCGCTACTTTAGAAAGGCGCCGCAACTCTAGCAAGGGAGAAAGACGCCGAGGCGAATGCGAGAGTTTCCCCGATAGACCGCTCCTCCTAACGGAAATATACTAGCAATTCGATTATTTTAGAGCCCGATGCAGGGCCTCCATCTCGCGCTCCACTCCCACACCCGCCACCGTGTTGCTCACCTCGTTTTCTAACAAACTGCGATAGCGTTTGCGCATCCTGTTCACCGCCACCTTAACCCAACTCTCACGGCGACCGATCTTCTCCGCGATCTCTTTATAAGTCTGTTGGCTATCATTCCAAGCCAGACACGATTGCAGGACCTCAAACTCGCGCCCCTTACCCGATTCGATGAATTCCTGCCGCAGAATATCGAGCACGCGATCAAGAAGTGCCGTCGCCCACGCCCGATCGAAGACCGCGTCCGGTGTCATGCGCTCATCGATCGGCTCGGCGGTGTAGCGTTGTTCCGCCTCATCGCGATGGATGACATGCACGGCGTCGCCCACGCGTTTCTGCGTTTCACCCTTGGCGCGTTCGTCTTTGAGAAAGCGTTTGAGCCGAATGAGCAAGAAGGAACGGAAGGTGCAGTCTTCATCCGCCGCTTGTTCCACCCATTGTTTCTCCAGAACCTTGGAAATGAAGCCTTGTGTTAGATCCTCCGCATCTTCGGGACTGGCGCCGCCGCGTCTCACATAGTCATAAAGCGGATACCAATACTGTTGGCACAAGGCTTCGAGATCGGCACGGCTCCCCTCCCCCGCCCATTGGATCATGGTCCAATGGGTCACGGGAAACTGCTCTGGGCGGGCACGGCTCACGCTTTTAAAAAGTTTTAGAACGTCTTGACACCCTATCTGATCTTGTTAAGATCCTTCGTGTTATGAGATCTGGGGTATATATATATATATATATTGGCGTGTTTGGTTGTGTTGTTGACGACGTCCCTCATCGGAAGCGCGTTGGCAGTTGACCGGTATGTAACACACGGAAACGACTACGGTCCTGGTCAAACTCCTCTCAATGGCAGTCTCAGGCTGGCACTGACAAGTTTACCGACCAATAATGATGTGCCGTGCAGGATTCTTTTTAGATCCCATGTCACAGGCGTTGATTTAAGTCTGGGTGGCAAGATAGAAACCGAGGCGCTCGGTCCACTCACATTCGAAACTGAGGGGCAGAGCTGCTATATTTCCGGTGCTGAAATCGAAGTTGACGTACCACGAGGTTCCCAAGTGACGATGTCAAAGCTCTCGTTCGACGAAACATTGCAGTTTATTGGGCCAAGAGTGGTCACCGCATCTAACTGTAGCTTCACAGGAGAACATACGTTTGTTGGCGGACTTGGGCACTTTATTGTCTCTACTTCCAACTGGGCTCCTGCTGAGATTGGCCAGGTCTCGAAAATCGTTTTGAACAACTGCGTGGCATCGGGGTCATGGGAGGATGGCATTCAAGCCAAACATTGGACCCCTGAGGATATCGATGTCGACGTTATCTTTTGTCAGTTCCATAATAACGTTGACGATGGTTTTGAGGTCGAGAATTTCGGCGAAAACCTGTCACCGGAGGGGGGAGGAATCAAGGGAAGTATCTTGCTTAGCGATGCTAATAATAACAACAACGGCTTTAACATCAATGAAGGTGATGATGGCAACGTTGATATGACTATTGCTGGGTGCAGTGCATCCAATTCTTCTGATTCCGGCATTGAAGTGAAGGAACGAGCAGCCGGAGCGAATTACGCTATCATTAACGGTTTCACGGCGGGTTGGTCGAGTGGCGAAGGGGTATTAGTGAAAGAGGCGGATGCGGGGGCGATTACCACGACGCTTTCTTTCATCGACTCTTACTTTTCAGGCTCACAAGGCGTTCAGGTGGATGAAAGAGAAGGAGGCTCAGGTTTACCGGCAGTTACCACTACGGTGTTGTTTACGGACGTGGACGCGTATTCGAATACCAGCCATGGATTCGAAATTCAAACAAGCGGCAAACATAAAGTAGATGTGAATCCCGGCGGGGGAGGAGTCGGATCATACTTCAATTATAATGGAAAAACGGGATTTAAAGTTGATAACCCCGGTCCGCAGGACTCAAACGTTGAGCTAAACAACGCTGAGGCCCGATTCAATATAGAGCGAGGTTTCTACATCAATCAAAAGAACGCAAGAATTGGCTGTTGGCTCGAGGGATGTTACATTGATGATAATTTCTCGACTGATGTCTGGCTGAGATCCAGGGATTGGAATGGGCCGAGGAATACGTGCTCAATGGAAACGAGCAGCAGCAACGGCATTTATGGCTCGATTGTTCTGGTGCCAGATCCAGCCCCCACCTGGCCAAACGCTGCGCCTCCCATTAACTCCTACACCAACTGGATCCTTAGTCTGTTCGCGCACGACAACCACCAGTAATATCCAATGCTCATCAATATGAAACCGTTCATCAATAAGCTTAGCTGGGCGACTGCACTCATTCTCGTCGTTTTAAATTCACCGTCCGCTCTCAGCCAAACTTTTCGGGGTGGTGCTGACCTGAAACAGTATCTTACGGAATTAACGGCAGCAGCCGATGTCTCGAATGCGGATGAGCTGTTTTCCAAGCTTGAGAGTGTTCGCTCTAACGAACCGGTGAGAACCCGCGCCTTCTCACAATTGGAGGAGACCTTTGAGGAATCTCTCCAACCGGAACTGCTGGCGTGGATAGCTGAAGACACCATACGCCTCGTGATCTACGAAATCAATCATCGCGTGATCTCCAAGCTAACAGAACGCTTTCCTCGCGAAATGCTAGGACTAGTAAAAGATGCGTGTCCCCATCGAGCCCTTCTAAGGAAGAAACCAAAGCCTACGGACCTCTGCTATGAAGAGGCGCCTTGCGACCGGTGCGTGCGCGCATTTGCTCGAAGGACAGCCAAGTGGAATCACGCTTTGCAGCGGGCGACTGATGAGAAAACACGAGAAGAACTGCAAACCAGGATTGAGAACTTGCCACAGACAGTTGGTGATGGTTGCCTCAAGAGGAAGATGCCGCCACTTGCCGCTTTGCTGGCCCACGAAGGGAAGTGCCACGCAGGGTGCGACTTCTGCGGTTTAGTGGTAGGGCATGCCATGGCATCCCTGATAGCCTCAGGAGAAGACATTCTTCCAAGTCTTTCCCCCTTACAGGATACCCCTTTGCACCAGGAAGCGGTATTGAAGGCGGTGGCGGCCTTGGGAGCCACACCGGCGAAAGCGAGAGTGATGGCAACCATGTTGGAAGAGCAATTCCCAGAATATAAAGGGAAGCTGGTGGAAGAGCTCCTACGAAATGGCGGCAATGCCTACGGGGATGAGGAGATTCGTGCGATGAGACTTGGATCTACCCATGCAGAACGTGTCTATTCTCGCCGCTTGTTGGAGGCCCGCTTTAAGAGACATGCGCCCGAGGAGGTGATTGCGTGGGTGAACAGCCATGAGCCGTCTAGACAGCGAGACCTTGCTTATCTCAGGTCGGCTGGCTTGTGGTTGGAATCCGATTTCAATGCTGCCTTCAATTGGGTTCGCACGGAGGATCATGGGCACCTTACACCTAATCTGGCAAACCGTTTGGCATCCGCAGCAGCGGTTAACAAAGAACTGAGCAATGAAGAATTTCAAGAGATCTTGCATGTCGCAGAGACGAGCGGGTGGTTCCAACAACCAACAGCAGTTGTCGCGGATCTGAAGGGCTTCTTCAGAAATTGGGCCAAGATCGATAAGGAAACGTGTTTCGAGGCGATGATGAACTGCACGGCGCTATCCGGAAGCCTTGAGGAACGATGCGCTCAAGTGTTAGTGGTAGCGCCTGATGGCCAACTCATCCTGGATCTGCAAGGCGACTTAAGACATTTGAAAAGGTAAGGATGATCAACAAGCAGGTTTTCGTCGCGCTCTGCGTCCTTGGCCTCTTCGCGTGGGCTGCGATTTGGCTCTTTCCAGATCGCGACAAAGCACCCAACGAAACGGCAAACGCCCCCCAAGCTACCACATCCTTATTGCCCCAACGCCAGGCTTCACTGAATGGGTTTCGTCAAAAGAATGCTGAGTTGATGGAGGTGATTCGAGTCGAGGAGAACTCTAAGGAGCGTGATAGACGGCTGATGATCCTCATTTCTCAGTGGTTTGATTCGACAAACAATCCTAACGAGATCTCCGAGTGGATTCAGAGCATAGAAGAGCCTCCCACTTCTGCGTTCGAAGCCTTGGCTTTCCGATGGGTAGCTCTTTCTCCGTCTAAAGCAATTGAGTGGGTAAGCACGATCGATAACACGGACTGGCGGGAAGGTGCGCTTGAGAAATGTCTGATGCGCGTGAGAAGCTTACGAGAAAAACGCCTTGAGCATGTGGTCTCGCTCATGGAATTGGCCCCTGACCCCATGCGTTATGAAGCCATCTTAAAGCGAACTCTCTTGGATACACACGCGATTCAGCCCAATGAGGCGCGTGATGTGATCACCTCGTCTAACATGAACAGTGAGATTAAGAACGATCTATTGTCGATGCTCACCACATCGCCCTAAGGAACACCCGCTCACATAGTCTTCTATGAACAGTCACTCACTTCAGCGCCTGTTGCAACGCTTCCATTTCCCGCTCCACTCCCGCACCCGGCACCGTGTTGCTCACCTCGTTTTCTAACAAACTGCGATAGCGTTTGCGCATCCGATTCACCGCCACTTTGACCCAGCTCTCACGACGACCGATCTTTTCAGCGATCTCTTTGTAAGTCTGTTGGTTGTCATTCCAGGCCAAACACGATTGCAACACCTCGAACTCGCGGCCTTTCCCCGACTCAATGAATTCCTGCCGCAAGATATCGAGCACGCGGTCAAGAAGCGCCGTGGCCCAGGCCCGATCAAACACCGCGTCCGGTGTCATGCGCTCATCGATCGGCTCGGCGGTGTAGCGTTGCTCCGCCTCATCGCGATGGATGGAGACATGCACGGCGTCGCCCCCGCGTTTCTGCGTTTCACCCTTGGCGCGTTCGTCTTTGAGAAAGCGTTTGAGCCGAATGAGCAAGAAGGAACGGAAGGTGCAGTCTTCATCCGCCGCTTGTTCCACCCATTGTTTCTCCAGAACCTTGGAAATGAAGCCTTGTGTTAGATCCTCCGCATCTTCGGGACTGGCGCCGCCGCGTCTCACATAGGCATAAAGCGGATACCAATACTGTTGGCACAAGGCTTCGAGATCGGCGCGGCTCCCCTCCCCCGCCCTTTGGATCATGGTCCAATGGGTCACGGGAAACTGCTCTGGGCGGGCACGGCTCACGCGTGCATTGGAATCCGCTCTAACGAAGGTGACCAGCCTTTTAAAAACCTGGAGGCTCTTATTGATGCAAACGATGCAACCTCATCGCGCTTCGGTATTGAGCCAATTGCTTGAGACCACGTCCCACTATTGCGCCAGGCGCAACACCCGAGAGAAGATAAAAGGAGATCCGCCCGAACCGTCCACGATGCGGCACCGCGAGCCAGAGTATCGCCGCCGTGAGAATGATGCTTACCAGCGCAAAGTGAACATGAAGGCTCGGCACCTCCGACAACGGTACACCCACACCAAGCAACCGGATGATACCCGTGGTGTAGAACGCTGAAAGGCCCCACACCAGAAGCACGCCAACCAACAGCGTAAAGATCGCACTCGTCCATTGCCCCCGACCAGGTGCTCCCCCAGGCAACAACGCCGGACGCGCCGGCATACTCGATTTGTCCTCAGGAGCTAAAGCAGACTGCGCCGGGAAGAGCATCAGCGTGTGGCAGTCAGGACACGCCCCCAGACTGAGCGGCGATTCAGGTTGATAAGCGATCTCGGCTTCGCAGTGCGGGCAGTTTCGATACATGATGGGTGGTTTTTGAGTGCAAATCGCCGTCTGGATTCCACCAGCCGGCACCCGTTACCTGGGCATCCCGAGAAAATGGTCTCTACTTTTCTGAACTTTTTTTGAATAAACTCGCCTCTCTCCTTGATCACGACTCCCCATGCGGCTGGATGCGAAGGCTGCGGCGCGCCTCTCCGGCCCGGCGCGGAGGTCTCTTTATGTGCCAAGTGCCTCTGGGAAAACGGCGCCTCAGCAGACAACAATCATCCTCCGGAAGAGAACGAGACCCTCGCCGAGCTGGCTGAACTCCTGCCCGACTACGAATGGCTTGGCGTGATTGGACGAGGCGGCATGGGAACCGTCTATAAAGCACGCCAAAAGCGATTGGATCGCGTGGTGGCGATCAAAGTGCTCTCCGAAGAGATCAGCGTCGAGTCCAAATTCGCTTCCCGCTTTGAACGCGAAGCGAAAATCCTCGCCCAGCTCAATCACCCTCACATCGTCACCATTCACGACTTCGGCCAAGAGTTAGGCCTCTACTATCTCGTGATGGAACACGTGGATGGGATCGATCTCGCCCAAGCCTTGAGAAAGGCGCCGCTACCACTGCACCGCAGCTTGCGCATCGCTCGCCAACTTTGTTCCGCTCTCGTCTTCGCGCATGAACGCGGCGTGCTTCATCGCGATATCAAACCAGCTAACATTCTCGTTGACAACGAAGGCATGGTCAAGATGGCCGATTTCGGGCTGGCCAAGTTAGGGCGTTCGTTGGAAGCCGCCCCGGCAGGAGCCACTCTCACCGTTCCCGGTGCCACCATGGGCACGCCCCGTTACATGGCGCCTGAACAGTGGGAAGCACCAGAGCGGATTGATCAGCGAACCGATCTCTTTGCCTTCGGCATGATTTTTTATGAGCTTCTCACCACAGAAGTCCCGTCGGGCATGATTGAGATGCCCTCTAGCAAAGCCGCCGTCGACAAGCGTGCCGACGAAATCGTGCGCAACTGTCTGGCACCGGATCCTGACAAACGATACGCATCCGCGCGCGACTTGGAAACGGATCTCATGGCCTTGGAACAGTCCTCTGCCACACATACGCCGGCCACACACGCCTCGGATAGCTGGTTACGAACGCCTTCGCTGGTCTTGCCGGAGCCGGACGATTACGACCCTTCATCAGAGGTCACCGTGATTGCCACCGACCCATCGCCGTCCACAGAGAAGCGCCCGCGTTATCGCAAATGGTTAAGCCCGGCTGCCCTTGTCTTACTTCTTGGCGTGCTCGCTGGGCTCTTCTTCCGCCCCGCGACCGAACATCGAAACACCCTCACCCTCATCTCCACCCCTAACTTAACAAATGGTCCCTGGTGGTTCAATGAAACCCCATACCTCCTCCCACCCGTCCGCTTGGCCTTGGAAAAGGATGAAACTCGTTTTCTCGTCCCCCAAACCGCAAACGAAGCAACGGCTTTTCAAGAAGAGTTGCGCCACGCCGCGCATGAATTGAGTGAAGTCACCGATGATGCCCCGCTTCGCGGCGTCTTGGAGAGATTGCTCAACACACGCTCGATCAAAGCGCAAGAAATCCTATCATTGATTCCTGAGAGCGAATTGCCAAAAGCCGCCTGGCAACACACCCGAGCCGTGCTGCATCATCAGTTAGGTGATCATCAGGCCGCAGAGCAAGGCTATCGTGATGCCATCCGGCAGTATCGTGTGGAAGAATCGCCTAAAGGATTAATCGCGCTTTGTCAGGCCGACCTCGCCCATAGTCTGGCATTGAGTGGCCGCTTCGAAGACGCCGTGGCCGCCTACGAACGTGCGCTGGACACCATGCGCGGTGAGGTGGCTCCCTTCTTTCGTGTGACTTGTTTGGCCGGTAAGGCCGATGCCTGCCGACGCTTTCAGTCTTGGGAAGAAGCGGAGCAAGCCCTACGCAAAGCCAAGAATGTGTTAGACGCCGCGGGCGTGAAACGCGGTCACCCCACCATGACTTACATTCTTCAACGATTCGGCTGGCTTTATATGGATGATTGGAAACTCAAAGACGCCCGCATCGCTTTTGAAGCGGCCATCGCCTCCCGGAAAACGTGGCTGGACACCGTGACTGATCCGGCACTATCCACACAATTGCGCCAACATCATGACGAAATGGCCTTGGCCATGAGCTTGCGCTATGCGGGAAATGTGGACGAAGCCATCACCGGCTACGAGCAAGTGCGTCAATCACTTCAAGATCTCAAGCAACGCGTGAATCGTACGCCCGTGGCCCAGCGCGAATGGATCTCACGTTATTACAATACCTGCGAACGTTTGGGAGATTGTTATCTCTTCGCCCGTGATCAAGCGGATAAGGCCGCTCATCTCTTCAGCCAAGCGGCCATGGATCTTGAACGTGAATTGTCCACCATGGCCAGTCACGATATGCCCACGTTTCGCGTGCAGCAGGGCCGCCTCCTCGCCAAAGCGACGATCGCTCACATCGGATCAGGAATCAACGGCGATGCCTTAAGCCTACTTCAATCAGAACTCGGTGATCTTCAACTTGAGGGCAAGCATCAGAGCTTGCTAACACTTTTCGCTGAGATTGGAAACACCCTCACCAAAGCGCAGCAACCTCAAACGGTCCAAACGGCGTTGGAGCAACTAGAGGCATCGGTCGATACGAATCAGAACTCGCAATTTGGCCGGGATGTCAGAGAACTTTATCTCTTGGCCTGCGCGGAACTGGCTTCTCGCTGCCAGGGAGATTCCGCGCAGCAATTGGCGCGGGTCATGAGACGGCTCTTGCCACGCGATCCGGTCGATCCCTCCGTGCTTCCCTTCCTACGACCGCACTTCGAACGTCTCATCACTTTGCGACGGAAATCCGAATCGGTTTCCTGGGATCTGTTACGCGATATTCAATGGGCCAAGACCGGCTCGCGGCTTGGCGAGGATTTGCCCGACGGCAGCGTTTTCGTGTTTTATGTGAGACCATCGGAGAGCGAACTCATTCACTTCGCTCCCGGCGGGCAACCTCAGGTTCAGATTCTAAAATACGGTTTCACCAATCTGTCTGAACTCACCGCAGAACTCGAAGGATTAGAGATTTTCGCGCCGGCGATTCAGGCCGATTGGCCACCCACCGTCTACTGGACGGATCTCAGTGTGATTCCCCCCTTGAAGCCAGATACCTTTCCAGCATCACTCTCATCTTCGCTACAGATCCAATGAATTCCTGGCCACCTCTCGTAGCGGAACTTGTGAAAGTTCCGAGACTCGCGCGACTACTGGAGAGAAGTCTCACGACTTCTTCTACGCTCATAGCTTGCGCATTATCGTTCAGCGCAGTTTCCGTGAGTGAAGCCGCTCCTATTTTAAAAGGCAAGATCGTCGATGCCGCCACCGGCGAGGTCATCCCCGCGCGTTTGTATGTTCAAGGTGAGGCAGGCGCATGGCATCACGTCAAAAGCGCCGCGTCTGAAGGCGAAGCCATCGCTTACGACCGCCGTCGCCAACCTGCTAGCGAAGAAGTGCACACCACCCTCTCCGCACATCCTTTTCAAGCCGAGCTTGAGCCTGGCACTTACACCCTCACCGCCGAGCGCGGGAAGGAGTACGTGCCTGCGACACGAAAGATCACCCTCACCCATGACACGGAGGTGACGCTCGAGCTACGCCGTTGGACCAACATGGCGGCGCAGGGTTGGTTCAGCGGCGATACCCATATGCATCGCCGTGTGGCCGAGCTTCCGCAGATTCTTCTCGCCGAAGATCTCAACGTGGGCTTGCCGCTCACCGCGTGGGTGACCGATTCCCGGCAGTCTCCGGATAAGGCTAACAAGAATCCTGAGCGCGTGCCGCCTCCCAAACTCATTCAAGTGGATCCCACCCACGTCATCTGGCCGGTGAATACGGAGTACGAAATCTTCACCGTCGAGGGCAAACAACACACTCTGGGTGCCGTTTTCATCCTCAATCATCGTGAGCCTTTCAAGCTTACAGTGCCACCCGTCAAACCCATCGCCGCGGAGGCGAAGCGCCAAGGGGCTTTGTTAGACTTAGACAAGCACAATTGGCCCTGGTCCATGACCCTCATGCCGACAATGAACGTGCATCTGTTTGAACTAACCAACAATCATGTGTGGCGCACCCAGTTTCTCTATGGTGATTGGTATCCTGAGTACGGACGCGATCTGAATGTCGAGTACGACGCCAAGGGCAACTTCACGGAGCGCGGCTGGATCGATTTCGGATTCAAGAACTACTACGCGCTCCTGAATTGCGGCTTCGATATGAAACCCTCTGCCGGCACGGCTTCGGGAGTGCATCCCGTGCCGCCCGGCTTTGGCCGAGTCTATGTGAAAATCGATGGCCCCTTCTCCTATGAGAAATGGATCGAAGGCCTAGCCGCTGGACGCAGTTTCGTCACCACCGGCCCCATGCTCGTCTCCGAACAAACGCGGGATGGCGATGAAGTGACCATCCGCGGAACGTTAAGCAGCCACATGCCAGTCGGCGGAGTGGATGTGATCGTCAATGGCGAGGTCTATCAAATGATTGCCGCTCAACCCATCGTCGATGGCGATACCGTTAGGGTTCTCTTTGAAACCAAGGTGCCCTTGAAAACCACGTCCTGGATCGCGCTCCGCGCTTTTGAGAATCGGCCCGATCAACGCCCACGCTTTGCCCATACCGCACCCGTTCACCATCACATTCCTGGCAAACCACTCAAACCGAAGCCCCGCGAAGTGCGCTACATGATCAAGCGCATCGAAGACGAACGGAATCGGCATCAAGGCGTGCTCAGCGAAGAAGCACTAGCGGAGCACGACGAGGCGCTAGCCTATTTCCGGAAGCTGCTAGAGTAATCAAGCTTCCACAACCGGCAAGGGTCCATAAACATCCGGCGGGTAAAGGCGGACGCCGTGTTCCTCATCCACGGACCGCCAGGAGAACTCACGCCATACTTTCGCGAGAGACTGAAAACTAAAACGGATGCTTTACATTAGGCAACTAATCCCCAGCCTAACATTTCGGGGCAGGGCAAGCCTCGAAACGATCTATCTCTATTATATGCTTACTTTTCGAAATTTGATCATCTAGGTCAAACTCCTTTCAATCATATATAAATGAGATAATGAAGGCTTTTGTACATACCTCTCCTGTTATTCATCATGCCGCTCGACTTAAGTGGTGACGCGCAAACAGCGATTCAACCTCTTGGCCAAATGCATTGTAGGCTTGGTGGAGGTTGCCTTCGTGCCATTCACTGAATAACTCCGATGCGCCTTCTTGATAAACGCGTCGCTCCACTTGGCTGATGAATAAGGCTAGCCGAAGGCCTTCCTCGGTCACTTCATAGCGATGCGTTCCTTCTATTTTCCGGATTACCCCGTGTCCTTTTAATCGCCTCAAATCGTAGCTCATCTGTCCGGTTGATATTTCTGGTTCTTCTTTTCCCAGAAGTTGAGCAACTCGGCTCTTCAGATCCCGATTCCGGAATCCTCCGCAGATCAGATGACAGCCTATCAAGGCGTTCAATAGGGCTTGCACCCGGGTGTTACTGCGAGGCAAGGCGCTCACTCGTTTTCCAACTCCCACCTCGGCGGGTGTTTCTAGCGCTTTGATCTTCTCGCCGCTTACTGAGGGATCGTGGCTCAATGTTTCTACTCGCAAGAGGCGATTGATGGTGGCTTCACCTACCTTGCGCAGCGCGCGCAGGTTTTTTCCATTGAGCGTTTTCCCTACTTGAAAATCCCGGGGATTGTTGATCGTAAGTTCCGTTCGCAGCGAGATGGCCTCTTTGAAATATTGTTTCAGTTTGTTTAGTTTATAATAGATGTGATAGACGGGAATGGTCCCATATTGCATGACACGGGTCATAAAACGCTTTTGTTTGCTCCGCTTCGTTATTCGCTTTCTGAATATTAATCCCACTCGTTCAGGGCGCCCTAGATCGAGGTTTTCTCGTATCGCTTGCTCAAAGAATTGCCGTCCGTTTTGCGCTTTTTTCCATACTTGGGTAAGAGCGTATTCTATTTGTAGCATGGAGATCTCGTAGCGGATCTTTATCCTGTTCTTTAAGATAGTGATCGGAGTCGGAATGATTTTGAGCCAGTCTCTAATTGTGTTTTCGATCTTTGAGGCCGTGATGTTATTGGCAATTTGCTGGGCTTTCCCTGGATCGGCGCAAGATTTGACACCGTTGTCGAGAGCCTCATAAGGAATACGCTGTTTCTCTAGCTGGCGTTTGACATATTCGTGCCCGTTGAGACAGACTCTCCCGGCGAAGGGGGCGTAACTGCTCAATTTGATGAAGAGACTCCCCCAGTTGTCATCCCAAATGTAGAAGTAGTATTGGTTGGCCATGACTTTACCCCAACGAAGCCGGTACCACCATCCGCCGGTCTCTTCGTTCTTGGCCGAACCGCCTTGGACCACGCTGATTTTCTCTTGCGCTTTGCCTATAAAGTAGACGCCTGGCCTACGCGTCCCCCGCGATTCGAGGTGTTGCTGCGCGATTTCTTCTTTGTTCTCGTTGTTAGCAAAGCGGTGGATGCCGAGCCCGTTGTCTTTGGCGAAGGTTTCGATGTTCTCCACGAACTGGTCCCGGAAGGGCTTAAAGACGCTCACCAGCGGAAGCTTTTCACCAAGGATCTTGCGAATGAACAGCGAGATCCCGCCCAGCGTGCAGAGGAGTGGCAAACGTAGATTCAGGTAGATGCGATCGAAGCAACTAAGCTCGTAGGAGATGTGTCCTTCTTGAAGTTCGTTGAGATTTGGCACATGCTGATCATGCCTCCCGCAGATCTACGCTTCAAGCATCTGCCGTCATGGCACATTACTGCGGGAGGCACTTCATGGTAGGAGGCGAACGCCTCGCTATTATTTATCCCAATAATGCCAGCTTCGGCGATGCAGGTCTTACAATCCACATTTGCAACTCGGAGCTTTCCACCGGAAAAGCTACCAACAAATGCAGTAGGCTGATTAGTAAAGTACCAATTTAGAAAATATGCTGGATATGCCCAAGTTGGCATTGATTCGCCAAGCTCTCCACCCAATCTTTCGACAAATGGGAGTTCAGGGCGCGGGTAAGTCATGCAATACATAATAGCAATATCTTTTATCTTCGTTCTAGTTAGTTAGCTCCCCAAGAAAACCCCGCTGTATTTCGCTCGTCATGTAGGAGTCTGGCCCAAAAACTTTTCCGTATGTTCCTAAGGATTCATTCGATCCGACCAAAAAATCTAGCCCTAACCCCAACGGGGTCTCAGAAATTGGAATTGGATCGATTCCAAGAAGATCTAGAAGAAGATTTGTATATTTGATCTGTCCCTAAAAACTATTATAAAAACTATTATCTGTCCCTAAAAACTATTATTCTACAATACGTTCAATCAATCTCTCTATCACCTCGGGCATCATAGTCACTCCGCCTGCCGAGAAGCCTCACTATAATATCCACGCAAAAAAACCGCAAGCCTAACAAGCAATACGATTGCGACAAACAAAGTTAAGTAATGGACGATTGAGATCCAAAAGCTTGATCGCACCTCCTCAAGAACTTCAATTCGCGCAAATATGACATACAGCCCGTAGCAAACAGCGCATAAAACCATCACTATCTCAATTAGAGAAATCAAAACTCCCGCATGCAAAAATTTATGCAATCTACCATCCAAGTTTGAGCACTGTAATCGATAGCTATAGATTGCAGCGAAAAACAGATGAGGCAGGCAGAGGATTTCTGAATAAATAGGATATTTCAGAACGGTGTTATTCTCTGACACGATAACGAGAAACTTGAATAACAGCGGAGTGTCCTCAATGGCAATTCCATCCACAGAAAGCATCAAAAGTAAACTCACTCTCAACTCGTTCAAGCCAAGACCAAGAAACCACAATGCGGCAACAAGAATAACATATAAACCAAGAATTAATCTCATTCCTTATCAAATTCCCAGTATCCTTCAGGTCCGCGATGTGTTTGCATCAAACGACCAGAATCACATTCAAAGGTAAAAGCCACATCTGGATCAGGTGGAAAATCAGCAATGCCCAAACTTTTCCAGTTCTGATCTGTAATGACAATTTTCACTTCGTTACAAGAATTACAAAGTGATCGCGCTTTAACCAGCGCGCCATCCCACAGCTCTCTTCGATCTTCATCTTTGGGGCGCGCTCCCATAAAATTCGTTTTTCCATCATTTACTTCTTCTGAATGCATGGGTGCGAAAGGTATAGCATTGGCATCAGGAATCTCAGAATTCGTCGTGCTAGGATAGCATCCCACAAATGCCCCAGCCGAGTTTCCTTTGAAATTAAATTTGTGTGCTACGTTTCTAGCTCCATGGCCGTCTAAAATTACTATAGAGCAGTCTTCTACAGTGACTTCAACAATCCCTTTCCCTGTGTATTTTTTTGAACTTCCATCTGGCAACTTTTGAGGACGCTTTCTTTCATTGATCTTTGAGATTGCCCAAACTGCAGTTGCAACGACGACAGCGACAATCACAAGCTTGAAGGGGAACTCGCCGAGATATTCGATTGAATTCGCAGGATCATTTTCAACAAATCCATAAATATTTGCTCCTCCTTTTTCATCCAAGGGATCTCGAGATAGCCATCGACCATTAATCGGATCGTAATAACGGTACCCAAAGTAATAGTGATTCGTCACCCACGATTCGATAGCTTTTGTGCTATATTGAAATCTATTCGTATCCTTGTAATGCCCAGTTGCTCCTTCAACCCTTCCAAACACATTGTATGCATAGGTAGCGACCACTCTCCCCGAATCATCTAGAATTCCAGTAACATCCCCATCGCCATCGTAGAGATATTCATAAACACTACCGGAGGATTCAACCGCCGCCAACAATCCACCTATTCCGCCAGCACCTTGCATCGTTTGAGTCAAATCTAACCCCCAAAGGTAATTCCGCGATATTACTAGGGAATCATCTAATTCCGCGATCACATTCCAACCGTCATATAGATACCGAATCTCCTCTTGCAGGGCTTGGCTAGTAGCATGGTTATGATGTTGGGTCATGATTCGGCGGCCTAGGCCATCATACAGATACTGGCTATGACGGTTCGTGCCAGAATTGCTTGCTTTGATGAGGCGATTTTCGTCATTCCAGATGTAGGTCACGGTACCATCGTTTGTAAGATTGCCACAAAGATCATGGGTGAGTGTCACCATTGCACCGTCACGAGTAATAGACTCGTATTGGTTCATAGAGTTAGGCAGATAAGTGCCTATCTGATTATTCTCGGTAGTGGAGAGACGGTTGCCGATGCCATCGTAGTGGTAAGTGTCCGTTTGGGCGCTTTCGGTGGCCGCTACGGTGAGTTGACGTTGGGGGTCATATTGAAAGTTGAGAATGCCATTCGTCCCACCGCCGTGGGAAAGAAGAGCTGGTTATTTATCGGCGGAGCAGCCACCGGCGAGCGCAGCGCCATCATCTATTCGGTCATCGAAAGCTGTCGTCGTCGAGGGATCGATCCCCATACCTATCTAGCCGAAGTCCTAAAGCGGATCCCCGACGCCACGACCGGCGATATCAAAGAGCTGACCCCAGCCAGCTGGGCCAAAACGCAGCAGGCCTCGCGTCTGCCAGCAGCCGTGTAACCAACCTCTGCACATCCCGTGCCACCCGGCCAATAATCACTGGGGTGCTTCATAGACCGCTTACGATCAAAGAAGCGTTCGAGTTCGAGTTGCATAGCTGAGCGCAGTTGCATGATGATAAACCAACAAAGCAAAGGAAATGGCAGTTTGCGCTCCCGAGTAAAGGCCTTTGGAGACTCTTTGTGAGAAGAAACAAAATGAGGATCGGCTAGCTCACCCCGCAGCGACTCTAGCAAAGTTGCGCTATAGGAAATATAGTTATTTTCACGCCATGGTAATTATAACGTGAATAGTGTTAAGAGATGATCCCAGTTGGGATGTTCCTCTGTTAGCATCGCTCCACCAGCTTTTCAAGCTTAACCCCCAAAGTGCATAATTTTCAGCAAGTCTTGCACAGACTTCCTTGCATAGAAGGGTTTCGCGGTGTTTTCGGTTAGGTTTCCAATTCTCACATCAGGTGACGTTTGATTTCCTAACTAAAATAGTCGCTTATTTCGTTAATTAGATATTGCTAATGATAGTCGACGTGCTTCAATAAGTTACCGCTAAATAACCAAGACGAAACACGCGACTATGAAGACTTCTAAACGCCAAATCACTTCAAATTCAAGCGCTTTTCCAAAGATTCAGACCGAATCCCAGGCTCAACTCACTTCTTTCGCTGGAATTCAGATTTATTCCCAACTCTTTTCTGCGCTTCGAATTAAAGAGCGGTTACGCCAATGCACCTTTCAATTGCCTTCGAGCACCCAATATACGCCAGGATCCATTCTCTTTCTGCTCGTCACCCACGTGATTCTCGGTTTTTCCAGACTACGGGATGTTTCTTGTTATGAGAAGGATCCACTCGTGATGAGATTTCTTGGGATGAACACCGTTCCAAGTCCTTCCACGCTCAGTAGAATGCTTGCCAACGTCGATTTGGCTACCGCCGATAAATTGGTAGGCACGATAGAATCTCTTGTTCTTCAGAGATTGCAGGAATTGAATCTCAAAAGAGTGACGATTGATTTTGATGGTTCGATTACGACCACCAATGGCCATGCGGAAGGTACGGCTGTCGGATTCAACCCAAAGAAGAAAGGGCAGAGAAGCTATTATCCTCTCTTCTCGACGATTCCGCAGATCGATCAAGTCCTTTCAATATTACATCGATCGGGAAACGTTCATGACTCTCACAAGGCATCAGATTTCATGAAATACACTGTCCGTCTCGTGCGGGAAGCCCTTCCAAGTGCGCTGCTCGAAGTTCGAGCTGACTCAGCCTTCTACTCTAACGAGATCATCGAAACATTAGAAAATCTAGGAGTAGAATTCACGATCAGTGTTCCATTTGAGCGTTACGCCAACCTAAAAGGAATCGTGGAAGGGCGAAAGCGCTGGAGGCGAGTGGACAAGAAATTCTCTGGCTTTGAGCGGAACTGGAAAGCTGATAGTTGGGTAAAGAAGCGAAGATTTCTATTCGTCAAAAAGAAAACGAAGAAACAAAGAAAAGGCCCGATTCAATTGGATCTGTTCATCCCCCATGAAGAAGATCATGAGTTTACAGCGGTGGTGACCAATAAAAACGAAAGACTGGTGCCAACCATCTTGTATCATCATGGGCGAGGCAGTCAGGAGAAAATGTTTGGCGAATTAAAGAACGGAACCTATATCGATTACCTTCCTTGCCGGAAGGAAGCAGGAAACCGTATTTTCATGCTCTGTAATATACTCGCGCATAATTTGAGCCGCGAATTGCAAATAGCGAATGAGAAACCACAGCGAGATTTGGAGAACGAGAAACGTGCCTGCCTGTGGATACTGGAAAGCCTATCAACGATAAGAAAGAAAGTTGTGGCAAGAGCCGGTCGTCTTACGCGTCCAAATGGAATCCTCACGTTAACGGTGCCAGCTGACGGACTGCTTGAAAGAATGCTCCAGAGATTCTTGCCCGCCCGAGCGTTTTCCTAACATGATTTATGAAACATTAGGGTTATGTATTCCTATCACTTGAGGAGGGCTTTGTCAGGAATCCCGTTAAGATATAACACTTCAATAACTCCATAGATAACTAATGGCAAAAAAACAATTGCAGTGCGAGCCATTTTATTCTCGCTTTCCTCTATATTGCAATAAAACAGCAACCAAATAAAGGTTGAGAACAGGCTAAACAATGCAGCCATATCGAGCAGAAAAGTATGAACAATATAACTTCTACGCGAAGGCGAGCTAACCAATCGGTAAATCAGAAAATAGTGTGCGACTGGAAGAGTAATTAGAGGAACAAATCCAATTATTTTCATCATTTATTACCTATTTCGATAACAATTTATTTAAGACCGTGATTCCTAAAAGCACATAAAGTACGGTCGGAAAAAAAAGGCAGACATAGTAAGGCGAAAGATTGCTCCAGCTTGATCTGCTGGCTATCCGAACGAAAAAGCCTACTGTGAAAAACACTCCCGCCAGCGCAATAGCGTTGAAGTAGATTTCCAACGGCAACTCATTGGATTTCAGTAGCCCCAAGTGAAGCACTGGCACCACCAAAGGACACGTTACTATAAAAATGCGATGACATAAATTCATTAGCTTGCCTAAAGTTAATTCGAAAAGATAATCAATAGCATCTTCTCTTCTATGGAGAATGCTTATGCAAAAAATCCAGGTATGCCTGAGATCTTTGCTTCATGAACAGTGCTGCCTCAACGCGATGAATGTCACTTAGTTGTTCACAGTTTCGCTCCCGCTCGCTTAGTTCACACTGATCACTTCCTTCCGAAGATCTCGCATCACCCGCAGCTCTCCCCAGTCGCCGCCTTTCATTCGCTTCGCTCCCCGCTTGCGGTTTTTTCCAAACTGGGCCCGTTTCCTCTCAAAAACCCCTTCTACAAACGACGCTCTTCCATACACCAACCCATCCGTGAAGTAACGCACTCGGCAGCGCAATACGGCAGGTAGGTTGAGTTCCCCGTCTCGCTCGTTCACCGCTTGCAAACTTGTCTCACTGATCTGCCGTTTCGGCCGACCTTGCACGTTTACGGCAGGTTCGGCCCCAATCCCATATAACAGCTTCCGGTATTCCCGCGACGCCACCCGCCAATCCCGTTCTCCGATCGCTATCTTCAATCCCGCGCGCGCTTGTTTGCGGCCCGCCACCGCCTCCCCATAACCGCACCAACGGTAATCTTTCGGATCCTTCACAATCCCCGCACGCACCGCATTCAAATCAATATACGCCGCCACCGTCCGCAGCGCTTCCGGCGTGTTCTCCACCAAGACACTTTTAAATCGATCCGCCCAGAATCGGCCAAACGTACGCCGCTGCTTATTCCACACCATGGCAAAGCGTTGTTTCACGATCTTCACATATTCCGAAACATCATGCATCCGCCGCTCATGACGTGCCCGTTCCTCAGCATAACGCACCGCGGCCTTCTCCCGAACCGCCTCTTCATCATGATTCTGCGCCGCCAACAAACTCCGCAAATAACCCAATTCCTCTTTCCCATAAAGCGCCCCCACACGCTTGAGAAACACTTCATCACTCAATTCAGAGGGCGACTCCCCCGGCACCAGAAGCAACGTGTGCATGTGATTATCCAACACCGCGTAAGTCAACACCTGACAACCAGTGTATAGCGCCGCCTGACGCATCAACTCCACCAGTCGCTCCTTATCCTTGGCATCAAGATCGAATCGCCCACGGCCACAGCGATCGATAACATGATAAACGGCATTTTCCCCCGATAGCTTCACGCGTGATTCTCTCATAGAACTGTAGATTAAATCACATCTTGAAACTTCGACAAGCTCATTCTAATTTTTGATGTGTCCCTAAGAACTTCTTCAGTGAACGGCTTAGCTCCACCTGCGACCGTCTGCCAGGCCGGCGTGGCATCGGCCATGTTGATCACTTCGAGATCCGCCACGGTCCCGCCACCCGGCGTGCCCGATAGAATCGCCGTCCGTCCATCGCTCATCGCGACCATCGTGGGGTACCAGCGGAAGTTGTTCATCTGCCCGGAAGCCAAGTGCGACCAGCTTTCCGCGATGGGATCAAAAAGATGCGTTGAGTCCACTTGACCAGGATTTGCGCCTCCTCCCGCGATCAGCCGGCCGTCAGGCAAGAACGTGTGCCCTGCGCAGAACAGGTCGTCGGAGTCTGAGAACGGCACGGTGGTGTAGGAATCCGTCGCCGGATCGTAGAGTGCTGTTAGGGTCCCAAAGGCTGGGCCCAGCTCCGCATGCCCAGACCAAATGATCACCTTGCCACTTCGCAGCACCGCCGAGTGTACAGCGAACGCTGGAGAGGGAGTCAGTATCGTCCAGAAGCCCGAATCGGTATCGTCCACGCATTGATTCGGATCGACATCCGGGCAGGCGAACCCTCCGGGATCGAGTGGCAGGGGCGCGCGCAAGCTATCTACGTAGGCATCCGTTAGGAACACCTTCTGTTTGACACGGATGAAACACACCATCCCCGCCATCACGTGCGTTTCCACATGACAATGTACGGGATGTAAGGAGGCAAGTTCGTAATCCTTCCCACAGCCTTCCTTGTGCTCGTCCTTGCACGGTGGCAACACGACGGGCGGAGCCTCCGTGTTGACGACAAAGGACTCGGCCGGTCCGATCGATTGATTGTCCAAATTCAAACCTCCGAAACGCCAATGCGAAGCGTGCGCGTGAAAATTGTGCCAGCCTTGGCCGAAGTCGTGATTGAACACATACCAACGAATCTTTGCGCCCGATTCCATCTCGATTACAGGAGTGTTTCCCGCGTGCGATCTTCCGTTGATCGACATGGAGGTGCCAGAATTCGAGGCCCCGTTCTCTGTCACTGTGTGAGTCGATAGGCCATTGTTAGTCCAATTCACCGTGGCGCCCGGCGCGATCGTGACTTCCTCAGGCGTGAACTTATGATCCGTAATGTCCACCGTTGCACTGGCAGCGCCTCCCGGCGCAACGATGACCTTGGCCTGCATCACACCGTGGTAGAAACACTCATAGTTGTAGGTCCCTGCGGTGTTGAATGTTCGGGCGAAGGTGCCGCCCGCCAAGATATCGCCGCTGTCGAATAGTGGTGCCGCACGCCGCCCGGCCAACACGTGCATGAAGAAGGGCACCTCGAGGTCCGCCGCCGGCCAGCAAGGATCCCGCACCACGACTCCTCCGATCAAACCGAGCCGAGCCATCTCGCCAAGTGCCTTGTAATGATCATGAAAGACCCAACAACCGGTCATTTCGCGCTTCACGTCGTACTCATAGATGTACTTCTCGCCCGGGCAGATCGCATCGCTCCTGACACCGTCCTTATTAGGCACGCCCAGCGGATACGCCCCGTCGGAGTCGATCCCGTATTGGAGGCCGTGCATATGAAGGCTGTGCGGCGCGTCGTCTCCATTCAACACATGAATGCGCAGTCGTCTTCCTGGTTGGGTGTAAATGACAGAGGGGATGCGCCGGGCTACCGAAGGCTCCGAAATATCCGTCGCGATCAATTTGTCGGGCACCATCGTGGTGTAGGTGTCATCGGTGTATTCGCGGTAAACGAGGGCCGTGAATTTCTTCATATTAACCTCGTCCTCCTTGATGGTCCCGTCTTCGTGGCCCATCCGGCGGAGGCAGTCCCGCCGGTAAGCGTACCCACCCCCTGGTTCCGGATCGACAGGTGAATAATCGACGATGGGCTCGATTTTGAGATAGACGTCTTGCGGCACGCAGGCGCCGATCAACGCTTCCGCTGGAAAGGGAACCGCCAGGGCCACGTCGAGTTCCTTATCCTGTTGGTTCGCGTAAACCACGCTGCTTAGATCCGCCACGAGTGCGCCGTGATAGTAGACTTTGAAGTAGATATCCGGCAACGACTCCAACAACGGGATGGTGATACCCCACAATTGAAAGTAATTATTCCGAAAGTCCGCAAGTGAGAACCGGAAGTCGAATCGGCCCAAATCATCACTAAACGCCGACCCAAGGTGTTGATCGTTACTGATGTCTTTATCGAAAATGCGGACCTCAAATCCGCATCCAGGTTGCCCGGTGTTCTCATCAATCACCCGTCCGATGATGACCCATTGTTCAATAGCTGATGGCATGATAGTCCCTCCAATTAGATACCTAACACCGCACCTAAAGGATATCGCCGGCCGCATCGATGCCTGGGATCGGGCAAATGCCATAGGCATTGGGCCAAGCTCTCAAGTTGATTGGCTTTGAGAGAGCTACGCGCTTGGGCACTGGAGCCGCCATCGCTTAACGCTTTCACATGCTCTGGAGCGAGTGATTCACTGAGCAATCGTGCACGGGCGCCCGGGCAAAGTTCTTTTAACCACAAACGCTTGGGGCGTTGATCATGAGAGTCGTAGTAATCGCATCGGTGATAGCGAAAGGTTCCAGCCGTGAGCCCCACGGGAATCCATCCAGCCGCTTTGTAACAGGTGCCCGCATGCGACTCAGGATCAGTGAAGGTTTCAGCAAGGGCCGGTTGATAGTGAAAGTGTTCGAGCCATTGACCAGGCAAAGCGCGTACGGCTGCGGCCAATAGGTAGTTATTAGGGACATGTCTAACATTTAAAAAGCCCTTGCAAGGTCAGCCTCACTAGTTCAGATGCTTTTCGTTAGCTGATCACTTCCTTGCGAAGATCTCGCATCACCCGCAGCTCACCCCATTCGCCGCCCTTCATTCGCCGCGCCCCTCGCTTCCGATTCTTTCCAAATAAGGCCCGTTTTCTCTCGAAGATTCCTTCTACAAAAGCCGCACGTCCATATACCAAACCATCCGTGAAGTAACGCACCCGGCAGCGCAGTAACGCGGGCAGGTTCAATTCCCCATCTCGTTCATTCACCTCTTGCACGCTCTTCTCTCTCATCTGCCGTTTGGGACGGCCTTGTCCGTCAACCGCTGGTTCTGCCCCAATACCATATAGGAGCTTACGGTATTCGCGAGACACCACCCGCCAATCACTTTCCCCAATCGCTAGCTTCAAACCTGCGCGCGCTTGTTTGCGGCCCGCCACCGCTTCTCCATAACCGCACCACCGGTAATCCTTCGGATCCTTTACCATCCCCGCACGCACCGCATTCAAATCAATATAAGCTGCCACCGTCCGCAACGCTTCCGGCGTATTCTCAACCAAGACACTCTTAAACCGATCCGCCCAGAATCGGCCAAACGTACGCCGCTGCTTATTCCACACCATGGCAAAGCGTTGTTTCACGATCTTCACATATTCCGAAACATCATGCATCCGCCGCTCATGACGTGCCCGTTCCTCAGCATAACGCACCGCGGCCTTCTCCCGAACCGCCTCTTCATCATGATTCTGCGCCGCCAACAAACTCCGCAAATAACCCAATTCCTCTTTCCCATAAAGCGCCCCCACACGCTTGAGAAACACTTCATCACTCAATTCAGAGGGCGACTCCCCCGGCACCAGAAGCAACGTGTGCATGTGATTATCCAACACCGCGTAAGTCAGTACCTGACAACCAGTGTATAGCGCCGCCTGACGAATCAACTCCACCAGTCGCTCCTTATCCTTGGCATCAAGATCGAATCGCCCACGGCCACAGCGATCGATGACATGATAAACAGCATTTTCCCCCGATAGCTTCACGCGTGATTCTCTCATAGAACTGTAGATTAAATCACATCTTGCAACTTCGACAAGCTCAATCTAATGTTTGATGTGTCCCTATAAACTTTACTAAAAGTTTATCCTAAAAGTTTGTCCCTTTATTTAGAATTTTCTCTTGAAATAAGCTGGCTGAGGTCCATCCGGAGTAAAAACAAATCCGCTGCCGGAGACAAATGCCTTCCCCCTATTAAAACGACGAAGTTTACCAGCAGGTTTCATTCCTATTGAATCTGTTCCATATTCAAAGCACGGCTCAAAAAAAATTAAGCCTTTGCTCTGAATCCAAAAGCCCTCCAATTGATCCGCAATTGGAGGGTCAGTCAATCGATAAGACGTAATAAACCTACCATCCGCCTTCAATAACAGTTTCGCACTCATCTCAGGGGTTTCTAATACATATTCTGCATCCACTATAACGCTAGGATGACCACATGAAACAACAAAAAACGCGACCAAAAGAAAGAACAACTTATATTGCATCTTAGACATAATTAGCGCCGCTTAGAAAAAACCACTGTTTCCGTCCAAATAAACGTCTGCTGAACTGTGTTAAGGGGTGCATCATGATCTCCAAACGGATTATTTGGTAATAAACTACTGGATAGGGGATAAAAAGGCCAAATCGTATCTTCATTCAAAAAATGGTCCCAAAGACTTCCATGACCTTCATATCCGCCCAACACAGGAGGATAACGCGTTGCAGATTCTGCGCCACTATTATTTATCCCAATAATGCCAGCTTCGGCGATGCAGGTCTTACAATCCACATTTGCAACTCGGAGCTTTCCACCGGAAAAGCTACCAACAAATGCAGTAGGCTGATTAGTAAAGTACCAATTTAGAAAATATGCTGGATATGCCCAAGTTGGCATTGATTCGCCAAGCTCCCCACCCAATTGTTCAACAAATGGTAGTTCTGGTCGCGGATAAGTCATGCAATACATAATGGCAATATCTTTTATTTTTGTTCTAATTAGCTCTCCAAGAAATCCCCGTTGTATTTCGCTTGTCATGTATGAGTCTGGACCGAAAACTTTTGATGTTTCTTCCGATCCAGCAAGGAAGTCTAAACCCAGCCCCAATGCAGGGCAACCGGATATCAGATCACAACTAATTGAATACCAATAAGTAAGAACTTTCAGCTAGACACGAGGCTTCGGAAAGGCTAGGGAATGGTGCGATGAAAGCGACCTTCTCTGACACAGCTCCCTTTCCTTGCGCCAAACCCGCTGCCGCTACTGGTCTGCGCGCGCGCATTCTCACCTCGGATGCTCTCGATCAACGTCAGCGTTTCATGGCTTTGCTCGAGGCCCAGCACGCCTTGGGCAAACGTCAGCCTTCGGGCCACACCCTCTTTCAAGTCATCGAAGAACAAGATCAGGATGGCCTGTGGCATTGGGTTGCTCTGCTTCAGTGGGGCGCTTGTGCTCGACATCTCGCTGATCGTGATCAATGGATCGGGTGGGATGCGCGCACGGCTAGTCAACGCCTGAGCTTAATTGTCAATAACCAGCGTTTCCTGGTTATTGAAGCCGCTCGTCGGCCTAATCTGGCTTCACAAGCATTGGCCGCAGCCGTACGCGCTTTGCCTGGTCAATGGCTCGAACACTTTCACTATCAACCGGCCCTTGCTGAAACCTTCACTGATCCTGAGTCGCATGCGGGCACCTGTTACAAAGCGGCTGGATGGATTCCCGTGGGGCTCACGGCTGGAACCTTTCGCTATCACCGATGCGATTACTACGACTCTCATGATCAACGCCCCAAGCGTTTGTGGTTAAAAGAACTTTGCCCGGGCGCCCGTGCACGATTGCTCAGTGAATCACTCGCTCCAGAGCATGTGAAAGCGTTAAGCGATGGCGGCTCCAGTGCCCAAGCGCGTAGCTCTCTCAAAGCCAATCAACTTGAGAGCTTGGCCCAATGCCTATGGCATCTGCCCGATCCCAGGCATCGATGCGGCCGGCGATATCCTTTAGGTGCGGTGTTAGGTATTATCATCCTGGCATTATTGCAGGGAGAGAAAGATATGCGCGGTTTCCATCGCACCGGGCAACGGCTCAATCAACGGCAACGCGCCCGTTTAGGGTTACGCCTCAAGCGCGGCAGCAAACACTTTCGCCCAGTTCCTGGCTATGATGTTTACCGCGAAGTATTGCATCGGATAGATTTGGGCATCTTAGCACAACACCTAAGCACCTGGTTGCAAGAGCAAGCCGGAAGCCTGCCTTCCACTTTAGCCATTGACGGGAAAACGATCAGCCATCAGTTAGGCATCATCGTCACCCTATCAAGCCACCAGGATCAAGACGCCGCTGTGGGCTTAAGCGCCGCCCACAACCACGGTCAGGAAGCGCGCGCAGCGGAAAAGCTCCTGCGGCAGGACCAAACCCACCTCGCCGGCAACACCGTCACTGCAGATGCCTTGCATGGCCGTCGGGCTACAGCCCGAGCCATTGCGGAGAAAGGCGGTGAGTATCTCATCGCGATCAAAGGCAACGCGCCTGACACGCAAGCCGAAGTGGAGCGCGTCTTGCATGCCGAGTATGGAAGCACCCCCTTTTTAACCTAACAGAAGAGCCTGAGATAGGGCACGGCCGAGTTGAGCAACGGCGGGTCAAGATCGCGCCCATCGAACCGGATGCCGCGCAGTTTCCCTACGCACGCACCGCCATCATGGTCGAGCGCGATTGGCTCGAACGGACCACGGAAAAAGAACACCGTCCCAAGCCCCGCTACTACATCAGCAGCATCGCCTATCCCGAGACGGACGATCCGGCCCAGGTAGAAGCCTTCGCCAAACGCCTCGGGTGGCAAGTGCGGCACTACTGGGGAGTGGAGAACGGGCAGCACTGGCGGCGAGACGTGGTGTGGCGCGAAGACACCTGCACGCGCAGCGGCCCGGCGGCCGCGCAAGCCACAGCCTTGCTTAGAGCCACCGTCGTGAGTCTGCTACGTCTACGAGAACCCGAAGCTCCGACACCCGATCTGGTCGACAAGTTTTCCCATGACGCTAACAAAGCCATTGCATTCTTAACCTCTTATAAGTGAGAACCCGAACGCCCTGGCCCCAATGGGGTCTCAGAAATTGGAATTGGATCGATTCCAAGAAAATCTAGAAGAAGATTTCTCAGACCTGAATCGGAAAGCCCTAGTAAATCGGTGGAACTAACAGCAGAATTAGATAAAAGGCTATATAAATTCATTCCGCCAGTTTCTGAACTTGGATCTCTCGAAAGCCACCTTCCATCTCTTGGCGCATAATATCGATATCCGTAATAATAGATCTCTGCGGCCCAGTCCTCTATCGGCTTCGTGCTAAAGCAATACCTATTCTGTCCACTGTAAGAGCCTGCAGCACTCACGATATTCCCAAATCCGTCATAGGCGTAAGTCGCTACCAACTGTCCCGCTTCATCACCAATCGTGGTCACGTTTCCGTTTCCATCGTAGAAGTATTCATAAACTTCACTTGAAGATTCAACGGCTGCCAATAAGCCACCTACGCCTCCGGCACCTTGCGTGGTTTGGCTTAGATCTGATCCCCAAATATAGTTTCTCGTGATGTTATTAACGCTATCCAGCTTCGCCACCACATTCCAACCATCATAAAGATACCGAATCTCCTCTTGCAAGGCTTCGCTAGTAGCGTGGTTATGATGATGTGACATGATGCGACGGCCGAGGCCATCATACAGATACTGACTCTGGCGATTCGTGCCAGGGTTGATTGCATTTACAAGACGGTTTTCGTCATTCCAGATGTAGGTCACGGTACCATCGTTTGTAAGATTGCCACAAAGATCATGGGTGAGTGTCACCATTGCACCGTCACGAGTAATAGACTCGTATTGGTTCATAGAGTTAGGCAGATAAGTGCCTATCTGATTATTCTCGGTAGTGGAGAGACGGTTGCCGATGCCATCGTAGTGGTAAGTGTCCGTTTGGGCGCTTTCGGTGGCCGCTACGGTGAGTTGACGTTGGGGGTCATATTGAAAGTTGAGAATGCCATTCGTCCCACCGCCGTGGGAAAGAAGAACTGGTTATTTATCGGCGGAGCAGCCACCGGCGAGCGCAGCGCCATCATCTATTCGGTCATCGAAAGCTGTCGTCGTCGAGGGATCGATCCCCATACCTATCTAGCCGAAGTCCTAAAGCGGATCCCCGACGCCACGACCGGCGATATCAAAGAGCTGACCCCAGCCAGCTGGGCCAAAACGCAGCAGGCCTCGCGTCTGCCAGCAGCCGCGTAACCAACCTCTGCACATCCCGTGCCACCCGGCCAATAATCACTGGGGTGCTTCATAGACCGCTTACGATCAAAGAAGCGTTCGAGTTCGAGTTGCATAGCTGAGCGCAGTTGCATGATGATAAACCAACAAAGCAAAGGAAATGGCAGTTTGCGCTCCCGAGTAAAGGCCTTTGGAGACTCTTTGTGAGAAGAAACAAAATGAGGATCGGCTAGCTCACCCCGCAGCGACTCTAGCAAAGTTGCGCTATAGGAAATATAGTTATTTTCACGCCATGGTAATTATAACGTGAATAGTGTTAAGAGATGATCCCAGTTGGGATGTTCCTCTGTTAGCATCGCTCCACCAGCTTTTCAAGCTTAACCCCCAAAGTGCATAATTTTCAGCAAGTCTTGCACAGACTTCCTTGCATAGAAGGGTTTCGCGGTGTTTTCGGTTAGGTTTCCAATTCTCACATCAGGTGACGTTTGATTTCCTAACTAAAATAGTCGCTTATTTCGTTAATTAGATATTGCTAATGATAGTCGACGTGCTTCAATAAGTTACCGCTAAATAACCAAGACGAAACACGCGACTATGAAGACTTCTAAACGCCAAATCACTTCAAATTCAAGCGCTTTTCCAAAGATTCAGACCGAATCCCAGGCTCAACTCACTTCTTTCGCTGGAATTCAGATTTATTCCCAACTCTTTTCTGCGCTTCGAATTAAAGAGCGGTTACGCCAATGCACCTTTCAATTGCCTTCGAGCACCCAATATACGCCAGGATCCATTCTCTTTCTGCTCGTCACCCACGTGATTCTCGGTTTTTCCAGACTACGGGATGTTTCTTGTTATGAGAAGTTTCTAAGGACACATTGAATATTGTAAATGAACTTGCAGGCCCTCTTCACAGTTTCGCTCCCGCTCGCTTAGTTCACACTGATCACTTCCTTCCGAAGATCTCGCATCACCCGCAGCTCTCCCCAGTCGCCGCCTTTCATTCGCTTCGCTCCCCGCTTGCGGTTTTTTCCAAACTGGGCCCGTTTCCTCTCAAAAACCCCTTCTACAAACGACGCTCTTCCATACACCAACCCATCCGTGAAGTAACGCACTCGGCAGCGCAATACGGCAGGTAGGTTGAGTTCCCCGTCTCGCTCGTTCACCGCTTGCAAACTTGTCTCACTGATCTGCCGTTTCGGCCGACCTTGCACGTTTACGGCAGGTTCGGCCCCAATCCCATATAACAGCTTCCGGTATTCCCGCGACGCCACCCGCCAATCCCGTTCTCCGATCGCTATCTTCAATCCCGCGCGCGCTTGTTTGCGGCCCGCCACCGCCTCCCCATAACCGCTCCACCGGTAATCCTTCGGATCCTTCACAATCCCCGCACGCACCGCATTCAAATCAATATACGCCGCCACCGTCCGCAGCGCTTCCGGCGTGTTCTCCACCAAGACACTTTTAAATCGATCCGCCCAGAATCGGCCAAACGTACGCCGCTGCTTATTCCACACCATGGCAAAGCGTTGTTTCACGATCTTCACATATTCCGAAACATCATGCATCCGCCGCTCATGACGTGCCCGTTCCTCAGCATAACGCACCGCGGCCTTCTCCCGAACCGCCTCTTCATCATGATTCTGCGCCGCCAACAAACTCCGCAAATAACCCAATTCCTCTTTCCCATAAAGCGCCCCCACACGCTTGAGAAACACTTCATCACTCAATTCAGAGGGCGACTCCCCCGGCACCAGAAGCAACGTGTGCATGTGATTATCCAACACCGCGTAAGTCAACACCTGGCAACCCGCATAAAGCGCCGCCTGCTTCATCAGATCGACCAAACGTTCCTTATCTTTGGCATCAAGATCGAATCGCCCACGGCCACAACGATCGATTACATGATATACGGCATTTTCCCCCGACAACTTCACTCGTGATTCTCTCATAGCGCGACAGATTAAATCACATTTCGCAACTTCGACAAGCTCAATCTAATGTTTGATGTGTCCCTAAAAAAAACTCACTGCAATGGTTCTGTCATACAGGCGAATTCGGCTCCGTCATGCCCCCCTCAAAAAGCACCCTCGACCGTTACGGACGCTTCCTGCCCCAAGAAGCCATCGACCAACTCGGCGCCCAGCTACTGCAAAGCGCCGCCCAACACTCCAGCGACGGCTTAGAGCAATTGTTAGGTTTAGAAAACCCCGTCGATCTGGTCAACGTCTGGTTCGACAGCTTCTGTCTCCAAGCCAACATCCACTACCCCACTGACTGGGTGCTCCTCATCGACGCCACCCGCACCCTGATGAAAGCCACGAAACTCATACGGGAAGCCGGCTTAAAAAACCGCATGCCCCAAGACCCCGAAACCTTCCTGCGAGAAATCAACAAACTCGGGATAGCCATGAGCCAACAACGGCGGCAGAAAGACAGCAAACGCAACCGCAAAGCCATCCTGCGACAGATGAAAAAATCAATTCGCAAGACCCGTCAACACGCCCAGAAACATCGCCAACTCTTAGAAGAAAGATGGCAAGAAACCGAGTGGAGTTGGCCGCAAGTCCAGCAAATACTAGGGCGAATCGACAACATCCTCGAGCAACTACCTGAAGCCCAACGCCAAGCACACGAGCGCCTCATCGGGGAGCGACAAGTCAAAAGCTCAGAAAAAATCCTCAGCCTCTACGAGTCCGACGTGCAAGTGGTAGTGAGAGGAAAGTTAGGGAAAGAAACCGAATTCGGCAACCCCATCCTGTTAGGCGAACAAGAAGACGGATTAATCGTTCACAACCAACTCTACAAAGAAAATGTGAGCGACGCCAAGATACTCCTAGAAGGAGTCGAAAACATCGAAGAGCGACTCAAGATCGAAATAGAAGGCGTATGCGCAGATCGAGGCTTTGCGAGCAAAGCAAACAGCAAAGCGTTAGGAGAAGAAAGAGACTACATATGTCCGAAGCAACTCGAAATCCTGCGCGAAAAAATGGGGAACGGCGAATTCGCCAAGAGGCAAAGAAGACGAAGTCAAACCGAAGGCCGAATCAGCATCTTCATACACAGCATATTGGGAGATATGTTACGAGTGAAAGGGCACACCAATCGCGAGAAGGCGGTGAGTTGGGGAGTGCTCGGGCACAACATGAAGAAACTAGCCGAAATGCGAAAGAAGCAAGCCGAAGCGCGAGAAGCCGAAGCGCGGAAGCAAGCAGCCTAGAAAAAGCGCAAGACAAAGCCGCGCCCCCGGAACACAAGCCGGAGAGGGAGCAGCACGTACCCGCGCCCGAGAAAAAGGCCCGAAAAGCGAGAATCAGACAAAGCACAACCATCCAAACCAACAAATCCGCCCCCGACCAGCGCGGCCAACAACGCGCCTAACAAAAACCACACATCAAATCTCAGAATCGGACGCTTCTGGGACAGACCCTAATTAGCGATGGTGCAGCAATGGTAATCTGCGCAAACTGGTAGGCGCGGATTAGTAGCAATGTGTTATAGAGTGTTGCACTTCCGGAAGCTCGATATCCCAAATCTATTGTGTTGTAGGAGATTTCTGAGATGGTAAGGTTTCGAATTGCTCCTACAACTTGGGCTTCGAGCAGGGAAACCTTGCCGCTGGGATCGATGTTGGACAAAGGATTACCGTTCCCATAGAGATACTTGTGCAGCGAGAGCGGCTCACTGGGTCTTCCTTCATAAGTATCCATATTCCAGAACCGTCCGGTCCCCGGATTCATGTACCGCGCCCTCAAGTAATACATCCCCAGATCGGGATCGTATTGCTCGCCGGTGAAGAGGTAAAGGTTGGGGGTGGTGCCGGTGCGGGCGATGACGTTGCCCCAGGCGTCGTAATCGTAAGTGTCGGTTAGCGTGCCTACCATGTTGGTTAAGCCGCGGACGGTGCCGAGGCCGTCGTAGGTATAATAACTGGTGGTCTCCGCGCCGTTGTCGGTTTGGGCGATGAGGTCGTGGCCGTAGGTGTAGAGGATGAGACCTTCAGAGGTAAATTCCTCGACGACCTGCGCGTAGCCGGTGTGGTTGTTGCGATCTACGTGATAGGTGTCGGTGAGGGTGGGTTGGCCGGGCTCGGTGATGGTTTTCTCCACGCGGTCGCCGTCGGCGTTGTAGAGGAGATCGATGACGGGGCCGTCTTGTTTGGTTCTCCGGACTAGCTTATCTTCGAAATCGTAGAGGTCAGTGCCGTTGAGGGTTAGGGGAGAACTCACCGTGTTGCCATTGGCATCCATAGTTTCTCCGCCTAACCAATCGTTGTCGGTGTAAGTGAAGGTTTGGTTGCTTAGGCCAGGGATATTGGTGGTCAGACTGAGGCGGTTGCCGACTTGATCGTAGGTGAATGTGCTAGCATCGTTGATGCTGACGGTGCCGCTGATGCTCTCACTGAGGAGTTTGTAAGTGGCGTCGTAGGTGTAATTACTAACGCGACCGTTGGACTCCATGATGGTGGTGCGGTGTCCGGCGTTGTTGAGCGTGTAGCCGTAGCCTTGAAGGACAACGGAACTGTCACCAGTTCCGCTACGGGTCACGCCTAACGTTTGGAGACGATTGAGCGTGTCGTAGGTGTAGGTGTGCGTGACGCCGTTGGGATAGGTGCTCGAGACCAGGTTGCCGTTGGGGTCGTAGGTGTAGCTTGTGGGATTCGGCGAGAGGAGGGGCGCCGCTATGGTGTCGAGCCAGTTGAGGGCGTCGTAGGTGTGGGTATTGGCGATGCCGCCGGCCGTTGAACTCGTAGTGCTGGCCAAGTTACTGGCGGCGTCGTAGCTGTACGTGAGGGTGCCGGCAGAGCTGGCTTTGCTGGTGAGGCGGTTGCGATTGTCGTAACCGTAGGTCTCTAACCAGAGAACGGTGCCATTGTGATTCGAAACGGTAGCAGATGTGCGCTGGCCGAGATCGTCGTAGGTGTATTGCAGGAAGGAATTACCCAATCCGGCCTGCACGCAAAGCGCTAGCCAGCAAATGATAGGCGGAAGGTATTCACGGCTCAAGATGTCAAAAGGGTGGCCAATGTCGAGTGTCAACTGGCAGTTGCTTTATCGACTATGGCGTGGTCTACTGTCCCGCTATTGATTACGCGTGGCTCAAATTCAGGCAGCTATTCATCAAGCACATCTGACGAAGCACCCAATGTTTGTGATTCGAGCCATTTAGAAAGTAAATCCTCAATAGGTTCTACTGACCAGTTGAATGTAAGGTTTGCGTCGATGGCTTCTACTTTGGGCCACCACGCCGATTCATCAGATTCAAGGATAGCATCAACAGCTTCCCCCCATCTTTCCTCGTCTTCTGCAGATTCAGAAGAATTCCAAACGTAGTTGATCAACTCATCTAGTGCTTCGGCTTTCTTGAATGCCTCGATCCTAGACAGTGCCTTAACCGCCTCTTGACAGAAGGCGTTTGAGTAATTGATCACGATATTACCGATTCCACCCGAGATCAACTGAGGGAGTATCTCCCCAACTATGGCGCACGTAAGTGTTACAGTTGTGGTGGTTTTGGCAGCGTCTCGAAAACTGCCATTGAACTGGTCAAGTTGAGCGCGGAATTTTTTGCTCTCCTCGGTGATTCTTTCGGATAGATTCACAACAGCTTATGGGTGATATATTCCTCCCTGGGGAACTTGAGGCAAAGAGCCTCCTTTTCCATCAAAATATCCATATGCGCGCCTAGTAGGGCGTCAAGATTGACTTGATAGATATTATATTTATAATACTTGTACTTTTCTAAAAAGTGTATCTTGTATGGGATGCGTAAACTCTATCGTATCAAACTAACAAACGAAGAACGTGAACAGCTCTCTGAAGTGCTCCATGCGAAGAGGATTGCTGCTAACAAAGTCCTTAAAGCACGTGCGCTTCTGCTCGCCGATGAATCCAGTGAGGGCCCAAGCTTTTCCGATGCCAAGATCATTGAAGCTACCGGGATCAGCTCTGCCACTCTCTCAAGACTTCGAAAGCGAGTCTGTGAAGTAGGACCTTTGGAAGCCCTTGAACGCAAACAACAAATCCGTCCCTCACGACTTTCAAAGATCACCGGTGAAGTAGAGGCTCAGCTCACCACACTCGCTTGTTCGGAGGCGCCTCCCGGACACAAACGTTGGACTCTGCGTTTACTCGCAGAACGACTCGTTGCCTTGGAATGTGTGGAGTCCATTTCCCATGAAGCGGTGCGTACCACGCTTAAAAAAAAGAAATCAAACCGTGGCTAAAACAATGTTGGTGCATTCCTCCCAAAGAAAACGCTGACTTTGTCGCGGCAATGGAAGATGTCTTAGAAGTCTATCACCGCCCGCGTGATCCCAAGCGCCCACTGGTTTGTCTCGATGAGTTCTGCAAACAATTGCTCAGCGAAACACGCCCGTCACAACCAGCCAAACCGGGAACGCCCATGCGATACGATTATGAGTATCAACGCGAAGGGAGTGCAACGGGCTTTATGCTCTACGCTCCGTTGGAAGGAAAACGTAAGGTGTTCATCACCGAAACGGCTCGCCGTACGCAAATCGACTATGCGCTAGCACTGGAACACATCGCCACCAACCTCTTTCCCGATGCCGAGAAGATCGTCTTAGTGGAGGACAACTTAAACACTCACAAAGATGCCTCGCTATATCTAGCCTTTGAACCAGCAAAAGCCAGAGCCCTTGCCCAACGATTTGAACGTCATCACACGCCAAAGCACGGCAGTTGGTTAAACATCGCCGAATCGGAAATTGCCGCGTTGTTGAAGACCTCAATAAGCGATCGAGTTGAAAGCGTTGAGCAATTTCGAGAGGAATGCCGCCTTGGAGAAAAGCGCCGAAACGACGCCAGTCTTACCACCAATTGGCAGTTTACCAGCACTAACGCCCGCATCAAACTCGCTTCTCTATATCCATCAACTCAAACTTGACAGACTACTAGCTGCCCGCGCCATTTCCACAAGAGCGTCCACTTCGCTAGCCGCAAGGTTAGCCTTCCGCAGAGCATTCGCAAGCACCTCATCATATTCAGCGTTGGTAATAGTGGTCCTGCCCGATTCTTTCAGTTTTCTCCACGAAGCATTCATCGCCGCGTGAAACAAGTTGTGGTTTCCCGATCCGTTTGAGAAAGCGTTGCCGCCCAGATTTGTAGCGATTCCCTGGCTATGGGGAATGTTCCTAAAGGCAGCTGCTTGGTTTAAATGGTGCGATTGGCTTCCAGTGCCTCGAAGGACTTTTGTCAAGTCTCCATGAACACCTACATGACGGCCTTTTGGAAGTCGCTGCGCTGTTCTGAATATTTGTGTCAATCCCCCAGAAATTCCACGTCCAGCTTGCCAAATGGATCCGAGAACTACGCTGCCCCCTCCAAGAGCAACCCCCGCTGTTGGTACACCGCCAACTTCCGCTACAAAGACCGTTGCCCTGGTAACAGGGAATACAAGGCGCAGACCAAGCGAAAGACCTATAGCTTTGGCTTGTTCAATCAAGGTAGCGTTTCCGCTAGGATCAATGTTTCCGATTGGATCACTATGTGCATAAAGATACTTGTGAAGTGTAAGTGTTAATTTCCACCCTGTGATCGTACATTTGGGCCGAAAATGGCCCGAATTGTGATCGTAGGATGAGGGGCATTCATCAGCGTTAATTCGGCACTTTCGATTTCCTTTGGTTAAGTCGCCGCATCTGCTTATCTCGGTTTGTGTGTGAGACTGATTCTCCCATCCAGCCCGATAGCTGCAGGTTCCTTAACTTTCGTACAGCCATCCTTTCGAAACCCTGCCCTCACTGTCATCGAAGTGGGTTTGTGAGACCTCATGGGTATGGCCGGAAGGGAGGCGAGCCAGCTCATTCCTGTCGTTTCTTCTGCTCCAATCGCTACACGCACAAGGGCTGTGGCCGCACCTTCTCGGTCTTCTGGGATGAGGTGATTCCACGCGCTTCGATGCGCACCAGCAAACTGAGTTTGCTCATGGACAGGTTTGCTCATAGCGGCGGGAACTCGCTGAGCAGTGTGTTCCGGCAGTCCCAGGATCTCTTAGATTGTTCATTGAGCACCGCCTATCGCTGGTTCCGGCGCTTTCGGCTTCATCAGCCAACGATTCGCAGTGCCCTGTTCGGTCTGGAGCGCAAACTGCCAGATAGATCCACGGGATCCAACGTGGCGGTGACCTGGCAATGGCTGGCGGAGTCGTTCGCTGGGGCTATCTGCCCGATCGCTGGATTTCAGAGCCGCTTCCAGCTGGCTTTTGGGTCGTCCTCGCACACGAGATGGCCGAGCTTTTATCGTAGTCCTTTTCCGCCTGAGAGATCAAGTGACACCGCAACACGAAATGAAAAAACCAAGAAGTCTATGTTAGAAAGACTTGGAAGTCTGACATCGAAAACACCGTCAACCCCTGAAAAACCTGGCGATCAGGGGCTACGGAGCGACAACAATGTCAGGTGCCAAAGCCATCGTAATCTAACAAACCGGCCATTTTCTTCCTATTGCCCTTTACTCAAGCCTACGCACTCCTCGAACAAGGCCGATATCATAACGTTACGGCTATAGGGAATCCCGTGATCACTTAACCAGAAAAAGACGACGCTACCCAGCGAGCCGCCGTTGTGCGGCTAAGGGCGTTGCGCGAACGCCTACGAAGAAACGCCCCGTAGCGTCGCTACCCTATCAACATCTTCTTCTCCAGCTCCAAACATAACTAGTAAGAGGTCCTGTAGCCTATAACCTACCGATGCCGGTCGAGCCATTCTGCCGCGAGTTGCACGACGAAATCTCTATAACTACTATTCACCCGCTCTGGTGGCAGGCTTTCATCTATTAGACGAAACACACCAGTCATATTGGCATCTGGGTTAGGATGACACAAAAATACTACGTCGAGGGTGTCCGGAGCAGCCACTGCAATCCACTCTGAGATTTCAGTAGCTCCAGGCATCCTAGCCTCACTGAAGCAATAGCGCACATTATGGTTAAGCTCAATCAAATCGTCAAAACGGATAAGAAACCCTCGCGGAGGCAACCCTTTCTTCCAACGTTTGCCCGCCGCCTTGAGAAACGAAGCAACTTCGGCAGGGCATTCGACACCTAGATCGCTCTCAAGACATGAAATATCATTGGGGGTCACGCCCCGCATTGAATTATCTACACCGCCCAATCTCGCCAATTCTACCGATATAGGGTCGCGATCTTCACGTTGGAGTTTTCTTCCTTTAAAAATTTGAAACCACATTGAACTCAATATTTGGACGGAGTTGCTTGAAAGACGCTACAATATCGCCGCACGACCCACAAAGTAACTTTTCGCTATAAAGCGTGACTGCGCCTGAAGTTTCGGGTTTCGTTCGAAATAGAATCTGCTCAAGTATTTTTGCTTCAGCGTCTACATCCCGCAAATATCCGTCAACATTACTGGACTTAAGGCTACGCAAGCCATTTGGAATGAACATTGCAAATCCGGGATAATTGTCCCTACCGCTGACCCCAAGCACATCAACCTGCTGCACACCGTCTATTTTCCATTCTGCCCAACCTACATTTCGTCCTCCCCTGCGCACTTTTTTGTCCATCGCCCATAAGATTCCTCTGATTCCGTCTGCCCGCGCTCTCGAATCGCCCCTTACTCCAAAACCGGTGATCCGATAGAAGCTTGAGGTTGGTCCGTTAGGAGGAGTCTTAGAAAACCATCGCCGAAGACTACCAAAACCGGATTTGATTCCTCCAATGGTTACCCTAATTAGCGATGGTGCAGCAATGGTAATCTGCGCAAACTGGTAGGCGCGGATTAGTAGCAATGTGTTATAGAGTGTTGCACTTCCGGAAGCTCGATATCCCAAATCTATTGTGTTGTAGGAGATTTCTGAGATGGTAAGGTTTCGAATTGCTCCTACAACTTGGGCTTCGAGCAGGGAAACCTTGCCGCTGGGATCGATGTTGGACAAAGGATTACCGTTCCCATAGAGGTATTTATGCAACGTTAGCGGATCTTGTGACCTTCCCTCATACGTATCCATAATCCAAAACCGTCCAGTACCAGGATTCATGTATCTCGCCCGCAGGTAATACATCCCCAGATCGGGATCGTATTGCTCGCCGGTGAAGAGGTAGAGGTTGGGGGTGGTGCCGGTCCGGGCGATGAGGTTGCCCCAGGCGTCATAGTCGTAAGTGTCGGTTAGGGTGCCTACCGTGTTGGTTAAGCCGCGGACGGTGCCAAGGCCGTCGTAGGTGTAGTAACTGGTGGTCGTCGTGCCGTTGTCGGTTTGGGCGATGAGGTCGTGGCCGTAGGTGTAGAGGATGAGACCTTCAGAGGTAAATTCCTCGACGACCTGCGCGTAGCCGGTGTGGTTGTTGCGATCTACGTGATAGGTGTCGGTGAGGGTGGGTTGGCCGGGCTCGGTGATGGTTTTCTCCACGCGGTCGCCGGCGGCGTTGTAGAGGAGATCGATGACGGGGCCGTCTTGTTTGGTTCTCCGGACTAACTTATCTTCGAAATCGTAGAGATCGGTTCCGTTGAGGGTTAGGGGAGAACTCACCGTGTTGCCGTTGGCATCCATGGTGTCGCTGCCTAACCAATCGTTATCCGTGTAGTTGAAGGATTGGTTGCTCAGACCAGGGATATTGGTGGTCTGACTGAGACGGTTGCCCACTTGATCGTAGGTGAACGTGCTTGCGCCATCAATGGAAGTCGTTCCAGAGATCGTTTCGCTGAGGAGTTTGTAAGTAGCGTCGTAGGTGTAATTACTAACGCGACCGTTGGACTCCATGATGGTGGTGCGGTGTCCGGCGTTGTTGAGGGTGTAGCCGTAGCCTTGAAGGACAACGGAACTGTCACCGGTTCCGCTACGGGTCACGCCTAACGTTTGGAGGCGATTGAGCGTATCGTAGGTGTAGGTGTGCGTGACGCCGTTGGGATAGGTGCTCGAGGCCAGGTTGCCGTTGGGGTCGTAGGTGTAGCTTGTGGAATTCGGCGAGAGGAGGGGCGCCGCCACGGTGTCGAGCCGGTTGAGGGCGTCGTAGGTGTAGGAATTGGCGATACCGCCGGCCGTTGAACTCGTGGTGCTGGCCAAGTTACTGGCGGCGTCGTAGCTGTACGTGAGGGTGCCGGCAGAGCTAGCTTTGCTGGTGAGGCGGTTGCGATTGTCGTAACCGTAGGTCTCTAACCAGAGAACAGTGCCATTGTTATTGGAGGCGGTAGCAGATGTGCGCTGGCCGAGATCGTCGTAGGTGTATTGCAGGAGCGTACGCGCGTGGTCTAACAGACGGCTTGGATGATTGTTATCGGCGCTCTTGCTGATGAGACGGTTGAGGAGGTCATAGCCGTAAGTGGTGGTGAAGCCTCGAAAGTCCGTGCGCGTAAGCATGCTGCCGACGCCGTTGTAGGTGACGGTTTCGGTCTGGCCTTGGGGGAGTTCGCGACGGACGCGGCGGCCGCGGTTGTCGTAGGCGTAGTGAGTGGTGCGGCCTTCGGCATCCGTTTGGGAGACCATGTTGTTCGCCTCATCGTAACCATAGGTGGTTTCCTGATCAAGGGCGTCTATCACTTTAACCAAACGACCGAGTCCGTCGTAATCGAAGGTGGTGGTGTTGCCTTCTTGGTCAGTGGTGGCGATGCGGCGGCCGAGGTCGTCGTAGGTTTCCACCATGGTGGTGGTGTCAGGGAAGATGGTGCTGAGTCGGCGGTCGGCGGCGTCGTAAGTGTAGGTGGTGGTGTTTCCGCGAGGGTCGGTGTGGCTGGTGAGACGGCCTTTGGCGTCGTAGAAGGAAACGGACTCTTGGAGGAGGGCGTCGATGGTTTTGGTGCGCCGTTTGGCGGCGTCGTATTCAAAGCTGGTGACGTTGCCGCGAGCATCGGTGGTGGTGAGGACTTGGCCAATGCCGTCGTAAGTGGTGGTGCTAGTGACGGCTCCGTCGGGCGCGGTGGTGGTGAGGCGACGGCCGAGGGCATCGTAGTTGTAAGTGGTGGTCTGAGGGGAAGTGTCACCACTTCCGCTACCCCATCGCGTGCTGGTGAGCAGGCGGTCTTCGGCATCGAAGGTGGCGGTGTCGAAGGTGCCGTCAGGGTAATCGGTGCGGATAACGTTTCCGTTGTCATCATAGGTGGTCGCCGTGATGCGACCGAGCTCGTCGATCTGTTGCACCGCGCGGCCGAGGCCGTCGTAGAGGGTGCGGGTGAAGGTGCCGTCGGGGTGGGTCGTCTTGGTGACGCGATCTTCCGCGTCGTACTCGTAGGCGGTGGTTTGAACCTCGACGGAAGTGTCACCACTTCCGCTACCTGCAATAGTGCGCATGATGGTCATGGAAGTTTGGTTGCCTCGGGCGTCATTGGTGTAGGTGACAGAGCGGAGGACGGTGCCTACGGCATCAGTGACAGTTTCGCCCGTTTGATAGCCACGGCTGTCGTAGACCATGCTGGTGACATTCCCTTCGGCATCAGTGAGGGTGGTGAGATCGCCGGCGGTGTTGTAACCAAAGGTAGTGCTATTTCCTAAGGGATCGGTGAGGCTGAGGAGATTCCCCGTGGCGTCATAAGCGAAGTTCGTCGTGTGGTTATTCGCGTCGGTGATACTCCTGGGTCGGTCGTCGCTATTGAAGACGTAAGTGGTGGTGTTTCCGAGAGGATCGGTTTCACTCGTGACGTTCTTATTGCCATCATAGGTCTTTTGCCAGGTGTTCCCTAATGCATCGGTCATGCTGATCTCGTTTTCGGCGGCGTCATAACCGTAGAGGGTGACGTTGCCTAAGGGATCGGTGGTTTTGATAACGTTCCCGTTTTCGTCGTATTCGTGAACGGTGGTGTGGCCGAGGCGATCGGTGATGCTTTCGCGCCGGTTGGGGATGTCGTGATCGAAGGTGATGGGATTGCCGCTGGCATCCGTTTGGCTGATCATCCGACCGTCGGCATCGTACTCGGTGCGGATGGCGGAGAAACCTTCGGCATTGATGATCTCAGTCAAATAATGTGGGAAACTAGCATTCTCATAGCGGAACTCGGTCTGCGCGCCGGTGCGATCGGTGAAGTGAGTGAGGCGATCCTGGGCGTCGTAGGTGTAAGTGAGGGCATTCCCTTCGGGGTCGAGGATCTCGGTGATGCAACCGTTAGCGTTTCGGGTAAAGCCGATGCTTTCACCGCTGGAATGGGTGATGCCATCGTCATCAATGGTGACGGTGTTGCCATTGAGATCGATGATTTGCTCAAGACCGTTCTCAACGCTCACGATGAGGACTTGGCCTTCTGGAGAGGTGTATTTGAATCTTGTGGGCTCGTAGGCGGGATCGGCTGAAGGCAAGCCCTTGCTGATGAGGCCATTTTGATAGTTGACTTCACCTGGATTGGGAGATGGGATGCCAATGAGGGTTTCGTCAGGATCGATGGGCTCTAACGAACCGATGGTGTCTCCCAGAGGGACAAAAGTTAAGGTCGCCTGTGTTGGCAAGACGAGCATGGTGCAGTTGTCCTGTTCAGGAGCAAGGAATTCACGCTGCGCTTCAGGGGTCACGAGACGGGCTTCGAAGGCGAGCACTTCATCATCGGGCTGGATGATGCTAACAATACGTCGTTTACCAGGCTCGATGCAGAAGACGTCGAAGCCGGCATAGACGGGATTCGCCGAAGGATCGCCAGGGACAGTCCGCCAGGGATCACCCAGGCGACGGTTCTTCACCACACGAACGGCGCTGGTTCCCAAGTTCCAGCCGACACCAAAGTCACCTTTGGCGTAGTCGCGACTATCATAGGTGCGTGTGACATTGATGGGAATGCCTTGCACAGGCAAAGCGATGTCTTCAAACGCTAGAGTGAATTGGCCGATCTTCATCTTGGAATCCACCAAGACCTGGATGGGCGGAAGGGTGTAGGTAGACGCGGCGAGATTCGTGGCAGACAACTCGATCTCGTAGAAACCATTCTCCAGCAAGGTGGGGTCAAAGCTACCTAACACGTCATTATTCACCACGCCCGTTCCCGATGCAAAGGGCACCCAGGCTGCCGCTGGACCACTGGATACCACCTGACGATAACGCAATTGAAAGGTGCTCACCGTGGGGCCATCGACCAGGCCTTCGATGACATACGGCGCGGTGATCTCCTGACTGTCGGTGATGTTATTGATGGCGAGATCGATATCGGCATCGGGATCGCCTTGAGTGGCGGTTAGTGTGATGGTGGCCGTCTGCGCAGTGAGACCGTCGGTATCTGAAGCGACAGCGTAGAAGGTGTGGGTGCCAACTGACAAACCGCCGGCGAGGTCGAAGGTGAAGAACTGCCCCGTGCCGTCCGCCATGCCCGCCCCCAAGGCGACGTCATTCTGATAGAAGGTGACGGATTGCAAGCCGTTGTCTTGGTCGAAGGCTTGAGCCTGCAAGGTAAGCGGCGTGCCGGCCTCCACACCCGCGTCTGGAAAGGGACTTTGCCAGAGGACCACGGGCGCCGCCTGCACCAACACATCCACGGTGTCCATCGCCGATTCCACGCCATCGGTAGCGGTAAGAGCGAAAGTGTATAGTCCAGGGAAACTCACATTTACTTCTGTGGTGAGTGCTTCTGGTGAAAGAATCTCGAAACCTTCAAAACCGACGAGCAAAGCCCAAGTGATGCTGAGGGCACTGCCATCTGGCAAACCATCATCGGTAGCGACACCTGTTAGGGAAAACGATGGCGAGCTGCCTAGCACAATGGTCTGATCAGGTCCTGCGTCGGCGACCGGCGCTTGATTGACTGGAATCGTATGCACTTGGACAAGGACCTCATCAAATACCGTGTGCTCGCCATCATCGGCCGTGAGGCGAAAGGTGTAGTCGCCCTCATCGGTGAACTGCACTTGAGTCTGCAGGGCATTGGGAGCACCAATGGTCACTCCAGCTGGGCCGGACACGAACGACCAGCTGATGTTGAGAGGTGCCGCCAGGCCATCATCCGATGCCATTCCCATCAGCGTGATGATGTCAGAAACAGCTAAGTTAAGCGTTTGGTCGCCACCCGCGTTGACCGTGGGTGGGTTGTTGATGGCATTGATCACCAGCACCTGAAGGAAATTGGTGACGGTGTATTGGCCATCACTGGCTTCCAACGCCAGGATGTAGGTGCCTTCGGTTGTGAATTGAGCCGTGGTCTGCAAGGCCTGGGGTGAAGCTAAACCCACTGGCGCTGGCCCCGAATGCACATTCCAAAATACTGATAGCGTGTCCAGTAACTGGCCATCGTCCGTCGCGGAACCGCTGAGGGTGATCGAATCGGAATTGATCAAGTTCAAGGTCTGATTGGCCCCCGGATTTACCACTGGCGGCGCATTGACCCCATCGACCACCTGCACCTGTAAACCTGCCGTGACGGTGAACTGGCCGTCAAACACCTCCAAGGCAATGATGTAAGTGCCTGCGGTGGCGAATTCGACCGAGGTCTGCAGGGCATGAACATCGGCAAAGACCACATTGGCGGGACCCTCGATCAATTTCCAAGTCGTCACTGGCGTTTGCACCAAGTCATCATCTGTAAACGCCCCATTCAATGACAAGGTATTTGTGAGAGTGAGATCGACGGTTTGACCATTCCCCGGATCCACTGAAGGTGGTTCATTGGTGGCATCTGTGACCTGAACTTCCAGAGAATCGGAGACGGTGAAGGCGGTGTCCGTTGCGGTGAGCGTTAGGATGTAAGTACCTGGCGCGTCAAAGGTAACTGCCGTTAACAAAGCATTCGCATTGTCAAAGACAGTGGAACCCGGTCCTTCAGCGGCCCAACTGAATGTGGCCGCTGTCGGAATGGCGTCATCTTGCAACAAGGCTGCCAGCTTCACACCATTGGTGAAATTCAGATTGATCTCTTGATCGGGCCCAGCCGCCACGATAGGTGGCGCATTGCTAGTATCGATAACAGTCACAATCACCTCATCCACAGCAGTGAGCACACCGTCGTTCACCGTCAGCTGAAATCGGTAGTCGCCGGGTTGAATGAAGCTGACCGACGTCTGAAGCGCATTGGCATTGGCAATGGCCGCACTAGCCGGCCCCTCTACCAAAGTCCAGGCACTCACTAGCGTCGCATTGGAATCCACCGAATTCGGATCGATGTAACCGTTCAAGTTTGCACTGGAATCGATAGCGAGATAGCGCGTCAGGTTCGGACCTGCATCAATGATCGGTGGGTAATTGACATCCACGTTAAGCGTGAAAGTCTGGATATCGGTCGCGCCTGCTGCATCGGTAACCAGAAGAAAAACTGGATAAGCTCCGCCGTCTCTCTCCGAGATAAGCCAAGACAGCTCACCAGTGGAAAGGTCAATCACCATTCCCTCAGGACCATCCAATAACTCGAAGGTCAGGGTGTCACCGTCCACATCATCCACCAAAGGTCGATATCGGTACAACGTATCTCCACTACGAGCCCGCGAAAAACCAAAGTAGTCGACATCATCTTGAGAGTGGTTGTAAAAGCCGAAGAATCCGGATTCAAGAGTCGAATCCGTGAACTGATGATCTAAGAGCACATTGGCCCCATCTCGAATCACAATGCGAAATTGATCCGCTTCAGATTCCAGCGAAAAATCGTAGGGACGCCCTGATTGCCAAGGCACATCATTTTCATAGAGAACCGTTACTCGATCGGGGTTCGGCGGGTTCTCCCAAAGATCTCGTGGCTCTAAGGGGACGTCTGAGTCTACCACCAGGATGCGCATACCTTTGGCGGCATTTCCCAATGCAGGGTCATCATTCTGATCCGCCAACTTCCAGTCGAACAGCATAAAATGTTGCGCGTCCTGAAGACGAAATACAAATCCAATAAAATCATCATCCGTAAGAAAGGCATCGACGGCGAACTGGCCTTCAATCAAAGAAGAAGCGCCCGCATCTGGGATACCGACCAAAGCAGAAGCATCTGCGTTAGTTCCTTGATTTACGGATAGTCCATCTGAACTGATCTGCCAGTCAGGGTCCGCGAAGGTGGATGCGTATAATGGAACGACCTGCCAATCCTCGAGTAGCACTGGAACAGGAATCTCACCTGGAATGTTTAGTGTCGCTACGGTCGCTGGAGAACTCGCGAACTGCGGGGCATCATTCGTGTTGGCTACATTAATACTAACCGTAGCAACGCTAGAATCTAAAGCCCCATCGTTAACCAGGAACGTAAAACTATCGACTCCAAAGAAGTTGTCGTCGGGAGTATAGGTCAACTGAGGGGCCTCACCCGATAAGACACCCTGAGAGGGCTGTGAAATTACCTGAAAGGTCAGTGGATCATTTTCAGGGTCAACGCCCTCCAGCGCGAACAAGACGGCCGTTTCTTCAAATGTCGTTACTGTCAATGCCGTTGCTTCAGGAGCGTCGTTAATGGGCGTTACTTCAATCGTAATCGTAGTGGGTTCTCCCCATGCCATTCCATCGGAGGCAGAGAACGTGAAGGAATCGGTTCCCACAAAGTTATGATTGGGAGTATAATAAGGGTATTGCGGTGTAAAGGTCTGGCTTGGCGGAGATCCAGTCAAAATACCATTTGAAGGCGGGCTATCAATTCGAAACGCCCATGGATTACTAACAAACCCCCCAATAATCTCCAAATCGCTAGCGCGAAGAGTTATTGGCAAAGTAGTATCTTCCATTGTCGTAAGCGATTGAGGCAGTCCCATGGGCGCGTCGTTAACCGCCGCAATAATAAATCCAACAGTACCTATCCTAGCGACGCCGTGACTATCCTCGACACGAAACTCGATCGAATCGGTACCATTGAAGTTACCATTTGGCGTATAGGTAAGATCAGGGGCAGTGCCAGAAATACTGCCATTTCGAGGGTTACGTGAAATCGTAAATAGGAGTTCCTCATCATCTGGATCAGTAGCCTGCAATTCAAAGGTTACCGATTCATCCTCATTTAGATTGTAAGTGGGGCTTACAACGACAGGCGCATCATTTACGGGACTAACTGTTATCGAAAACGTAGCGGTATCAGAACTCAATTCACCATCATTCACACGATACACGAATGAATCAGGACCGAAATAGTTGACATTGGGAACGTAATTGTAAACGGATGGTCTGGCATAGACAAGCGTGCCATGAGCCGGAGGGATCACCAATTCAGTGATAAGATCGTCATCGTTATTATCAATATCCCGGCCCGGAACGCGAAACAATCCGGTTGACGTATCTTCACTCGTCGACTTTGAACCACCCAATGCAATAGGAGCATCATTAACCGGTTCGATCGAGATGGAAACAGTCGCCACGTTTGAATTCCTTGAAAGATTGCCGCGAGCGTAATAGCGGAAACTATCACTTCCATCATGATCTGGGTTGGGAGTATAGATTAAATTGGGTGCCACACCTACTAAAGAGCCATGGGCTGGCTGCGAATAAACGACATATGTAAATGGATCACCTTCGACGTCGGAAGCCAACAAGGTTAGAGATACAGAGACGTCTTCATCAGTGAAAACCGAAATGTTTTGGGCAACTGGCAGGTCATCAATGGCTTGAACGGTGATACTCACTGCCGCAACCGCCGAATCCAAGGTGCCGTCGTTCACTTTGTAAGAGAACTGATCCGAACCGTTGAAATTGGCGTTTGGCGTGTAGGTGACGTTAGGCGGCGTGCCCGTGAGAACACCTGAAGTGGGCAAGCTCTCGGTGATGTAGGTCAACGAATCGCCATCCGCATCCGTGGCTACTAAGGTGATTGCTAGAGGCGTATCTTCATCAGTCGAGAGCGAGGCGCCATCGGCCACAGGCGCGTCATTGACACTGCTAACACTCAAACTAATGATGCCTGGATTGGCAGCATTGGCCGTGCCGTCATTGACCTGAAAGGTAAAGCTATCCGCACCATTGAAATCGGCGTTTGGTGTGTAAGAGAGACTAGGCGGCGTACCGGTGAGCGTGCCGTTCGCCGGTGGCGTGACGATCGCATACACAAGCATGCCACTCTCGACATCAGTCCCGGTAAGCGCGACGGCCACCGCCGTATCCTCCGCCGTGGCAAATGACGCATCATTCGCCACGGGGAGATCATTGATCTCAGCAATGGCGATGGTGACGGTTGCCAAATTGGAATCGATCACCCCGTCGTTGGCCCTATAGGTGAAACTGTCAGCGCCGTTGGCATTCTCGTTGGGGGTGTAGGTCAAGTTGGGTGGTGTTCCTGACAAGGTTCCCTTCGATGAAAGTGAGACGATGGTGTAAGTCAACGGATCGCCATCATCATCGTTGCCGGAAATGTCGATCGGCGTGCTCGTGTCTTCATCCGTGGCAATCGTGAGATCGCTAACGGTCGGCACATCATTGATAGGATTGATCGTGATAACGAACACCGCGGGCTCGGAATCCACCGTCCCGTCATTCACCACATAAGCGAACGAATCGCTGCCATCGACGTTCGCTTCCGGTGTGTAAGTGAGGTTTGGCGCCGTGCCAGACAGCGTTCCAGTCGACGGAGCCGTGGTGATGGTGAAGGTGAGCGTGTCACCATCAACATCCGCCCCTGACAGAAGCACGGCCACGGCATTGTCTTCATCCGTGGTCACTGCTCCGGCATTGGCAACCGGGGCGTCATTGACGGGAGCGATGGTCAACGTCGCGACAACGGGCGCCGAATCAACAGTACCGTCGTTTACCGTGTAAGTGAAGGTGTCAGGCCCGTGATAGTCGGCAGTCGGCGTGTACGTGTAATTGGGGGCTTCACCACTCAACACGCCATGGACTGGCAGCACCGTTACAGCGAATGTTAGCGCATCACCATCCGTATCCGATCCGCTGAGGGTCACGGCGAATGGTGTGTCTTCATCCGTCGTTAGGCTCAAGGCGTCGGCCAACGGCGGGTCATTAACCGCATTGATCGTAATGGCGACAGTGGCGATGCCCGAATCCAATTCGCCGTCATTCACCATGTAGGTGAAGTTATCCGCGCCGGACGCATCAACGTTAGGTGTGTAAGTGAGATTGGGCGCCGTACCAGTAAGCGTACCGAGTGTGGGAGTGGTGAGGACCGTGTAAACAAGCGGGCTGGCTTCCACATCTGCACCCTGGAGAATCACAGTCAAGGCTGTGTCTTCGTCAGTTGATAGATCTAGATCCGCAGCAGTGGGCGGGTCATTCACCGCTTGAATCGTGATGGCGATCGTCGCAGGTGTGGAGTCGAACTGCCCGTCATTGGTGACGAAGGTGAAATTGTCCGCACCTACAGCGTTGGGAGTGGGGGTGTAGGTAAGATTGGGGGGCGCACCGCTCAGCGTACCTTGATTAGGCGGCGTCACAATGGCGAAAGTGAGGGGATCATTCTCCGTATCCGCCCCTTGCAAGGTGATTGCTAGTGCAGTGTCTTCGCTAGTGCTCAACGACGCATCGGTCGCTGTGGGAGGATCATTGACCGCTCCCACGGCAATGGTGATCACCGTCGGTGCGGAATCGACCGTGCCGTCATTGGCCACATACGTGAACTGATCAGTATCGGCATAGTTGAGATCGGGCGTGTAGGTCAGGTCGGGCGCCGTGCCGGTGAGCGTTCCGTTAGCAGGTGGCACCGTTATGCTGAAGGTCAAGGAATCGCCATCGATATCATTCCCTGACAACGTCACCGCAAGTGCCGTGTCTTCATCGGTCGCCAGCGTACCGGAAGCGGCTGTGGGCGCGTCATTGACGGGCGCCACATTGATGGCAACAGTGGCGAGTTCCGAATGGGCCATGCCGTCGTTTACCCAGAACGTGAAACTGTCAGAACCATTCGCATGGGCATCGGGTGTGTAGGTGAGATTGGGGGCCGTTCCCGATAGGATACCTGCCGACGGTGGATCGACGATCATGAAAGTGAGCGGATCATTCTCAGGATCCGATCCCGTGAGGGTGATGGCGAGAGGCGTGTCTTCATCCGTGGCCACGCTTGCAGCATTCGCCACTGGGCTATCATTGACGCTATTCACCGTGATCGCGATCACGGCAGATTGACTATCGAATTCACCATCGTTGGAAACGAAGCTGAAGCTATCACTGCCAGAGAAATCGACGTTTGGCGTGTAAACAAGGTTGGCGCCGGACCCTGACAAAACACCATTCGCCGGAGCAGCGGTGACGCTGAAGAGCAGGGTCGCCGTTTCGACATCATCGCCCGTGAGCGTGACGGCCAGCGGCGTGTCTTCGTCAGTGGTCAACGCCGCATCGAAGGCCACCGGCGGATCGTTGACCGGGTCAATGGTGATGGCCACGGACGCAGGCGCAGAATCATCGTTGCCGTCATTGACGATGAATACGAATTCGTCGTCACCATGAGCGTCTGCATTGGGGACGTAGGTGATGTTCGGAGGCGTTCCTGACAAAACACCTTTCTCCGGCGCTACAGTGATGATGTAAGTCAACGGATCATTCTCCACATCCGAACCGGAAAGCACTATCCCCACGGGTGTGTCTTCGGTGGTTCCGACTAAGGCGGGATCGGCTATGGGCGCATCATTCAAGGCATTAATGACGATGGCCACCGTTGCCTCGGTGGACGTTTCCACGCCATCGGAAACGGTGAATGCGAAACCATCACTCCCATAGTACTCCGGACCAGGAGCGTAGATCACGTCCGGCAAGGTGCCTGAGAGGGTTCCGTGAGTCGGCGGCGTCGAAATCGTAAAGATCAAATCGTCTCCATCCGCATCACTTCCTTCGAGCGTGAGACTTACCGGCGTGTCCTCGTCGGTGGTCACACTAGCAGAAGAAGCGAATGGCGGATCATTGCTAGAAGTCACCGTGAACTCAATGACGACGGCCTCCGAATCCACGTTGCCGTCACTGGCGATAAAGGTAAGTGCATCAACACCGTGGAAATTCGCATTGGGTGAGTAGGTGAGATTCGGTGCGGTTCCGGAAAGCACCCCGTTTGCCGGCAGCACGGTCACGTTGAACACTAACGGATCCGATTCCACATCGCTCGCTTGTAAGGTGAAGGCCAGAGGCGTGTCCTCCGCTGTTTCAAGCGAGTCACCGAAAGCAACAGGCGCGTCGTTGATCGCGTTGATCGTCAAACTGATCGTCGCGGGCAAAGAATCGGCGAAACCGTCATTCACCACGTAAATGAAAGAATCCGCGCCGTTGGTATTGGCGGCAGGTGTGTAGATGAGATTGGGCGCCGTTCCCGTGAGCGAGCCATTCTGAGGTAAAGTGACCACGGAATACGAAAGAACGTCTCCTTCGATATCCGTACCAGACAAGGTGATGGGCGCCGGTGTGTCCTCATCAAGATTTACATTGAATGAGGCCGCCGTCGGCGCATCATTGCTAGGGATAACGGTGATTGTGACAGTGACTTCTGCCGACGTGAGTTCTCCGTCATAGACCGTGAAGGTCAGCACATCGTCGCCGGAAACATTGGCGTTGGGCGTGTAAGTTAGGTTCGGTGCGGTGCCTGTTAGGATACCGAATGAAGGCGCATTAGTGATTTGATAAGTGAGCGGCGCATTCTCAATGTCGGTTCCTTGAAGCAGAATACTCAAGGCCGTGTCTTCCTCCGTCGTGAGCGATGCAGCCAGAGCTTCTGGCGGATCATTCACCGGAGCGACATCAATAACCACGGTCGCCGGAGCAGAATCGAATTCGCCGTCATTCACGACGAAAACGAAGCTATCTTGACCAAAGACGTTGAGTGCGGGTGTGTAAGTGAGGTTTGGAATCGAACCACTGAGGACCCCCTGGGCAGGCGGAGTAACAATCGTATAAGTGAGCGGGCTACCCTCGGTGTCGGAACCTGTAAGAACTGTGGATATTGCCGTATCCTCGCTCGTGGAGAAGGTGGCCTCATTGGCGACCGGAGCATCATTGACCGCACCAACACCGATGGAAATGGTGGCGACTGCCGAATCGAGTGCGCCGTCATTGACGACAAAGGTGAAGGCGTCATCGCCGGAAAAGTTGGCGTTCGGCGTGTAAGTGAGGTTGGGAGCATCGCCGGATAGCGTTCCGTTAGCCGGGAATGTCACGATGTTATAGGCTAGCGCATCGCCATCCACATCGCTTCCTGTTAGGACGATCGCCAACTGCGTGTCCTCGTCCGTAGCCAAGAAAGCGTCGGAGGCGATCGGTGCATCATTAACCGGAAGAACACTCACAGAGACCTCGGCTGGATCAGAATCCGCAGCCCCATCGTTGGCGAGATAGGTAAACGTGTCGCTCCCGTGAAAATTCGGATCAGGTGTGTAAGTCCACGTAGGCGAAGATCCCGTGAGCGTGCCATTTGCCGGTGCTGTCACGATCACCAAAGTCAGTGGATCGTTCTCCAAATCGATTCCTGACAACGTGACTTCGAGTGGAATATCTTCGTTAGTCTGCAACGAAACAGGGACAATGGAAGGGGCATCATTGACCGGAGAAATGGTGACGGTGATGGCCGCAGGCGCACTGGTGAGTTCGCCATCGTTGACCGTGAACTCAAAACTATCATTACCCGATACATTCGCATTAGGAGTGTAGGTGAGATTCTGCCCCGATCCCGACAACACGCCTAAACCCGGCGGTGTGGTAATTTCGTAGATCAGATTACTTCCCTCTAAATCCGTGCCCTCTAACATGATCGACAACGCCTCATCTTCATTCGTAACCACCGCCGAGGCGATGGCGACGGGCGCATCGTTCTCCGGCGTGATTTCTATCGTCACCGTCGCAGGAAGTGAGTCCGCCCCACCATCCGACGCAATAAAAGTAAAGGTATCCGTCCCAGCATAATGCGCTGCCGGAGTGTAGGTGAGATTGGGAGGCGTGCCCGAAAGCGTGCCATTCGTTGGCGCTTGAACCACTGTAAAGGTGAGATCATCGCCTTCCACATCACTAGCCGTGAGAACGAAATCCGCTGTCTGATCTTCAGTCAGGGTAACCGTGAACGAATCAGCTACTGGAGCGTCATTCACAGGCGTCACTTCAACAGTCACAGTAGCCGGGGCCGAACTAACCATTCCATCGTCCACTTCAAAAAGAAAGGTGTCGGTGCCGTGGAAATCGGCATTTGGCGTGTAGGTGAGGTTAGGGGCGTCGCCGCTCAATGTACCGTATGCGGGTGGCGTGACGACGGTGAAGGTCAAGGTATCTTCGTCAGGATCCGAGCCTGTCAGAGTTAACATCACTGCCTGGTCTTCCGGCGTGTTTGCCGCAAGATCGTCTGCCTCAGGAGCGGTGTTGTCCGGCTCCTCTACGTAGGGCAGAATGGTGCCGCCCTCACATATGGAGCTGTTTCCCTGCAACTCTAACTTCCTTGCCATGACCCGCCCCACCAACCGACTACCTCCGGAAAGCCTCACATCACCGTCAGGCGCCGCGAGGATTCCGTAAAGTGTTGCTTGGCTGTTGAGTTCTAGACCAGCATTAGCCAAACGCAGTTGCAGTTTGTCAGGATCATCGGGATCACCAGCGTCCCGCAAAAGTTCGAGATCGCGCTCTAGGTAGATGATGACCGGGCCGTCTAGATGAATCTTGGCGCCGCCGGAGAGATTGAGTTCACGCAAATGATAGACCACCGGATCCGTCGCCGTGGGATCGCCTAACAGAAAGCCGTTGTTGGCATTGCCACTGGCCTCCAGTTTGCGATACGTTCCAGGCGGCACGGCCCGCGTACCCGCGCCACCTGTAAGCTTGAGGTCTTTGATCGTGGCGAAATCACCTGGATCATCTTCAGAACTGTTGAGATGCACTTTTCGATCGCCCCAATTGGTGTCGGGTTCCGCGATCTCCAGAAAAGGAATAGGATCTGTCCTGGAAACCAAGAAACCATTCAAAGCGCTACTCCCGGACAGTTTCACATCGTAGCCAGATGGATTGACATCGCCCATCGCACTCACCTCGCCCTCCACGCTGGCATTACCAGAGAGATCCAACTCGGGAGTACCCGCAACGAAGAGGTGCCCCTTGATGGCACTATTCCCTTTAAGCTCGATCTTCTTGCCCAGCATCTGTTGTACCGCGCCCTTGATCTGGCTACTACCTTTCATTTGCTTCAACTCTTTTGTCAGGACGGTCAAAGCGACTGAAGCGGTATCACTCTCCACAAGCAGACTCACCGTGGCCACGTTCGAATCGAGCGTTCCGTCATTGGCTTTGTAGGTGAAACTGTCAGGCCCCAGATAGGATGGGTTGGGCGTGTAGATCAATTCGGGGGCCTCTCCTGACAAGGCACCATGGGCCGGTAACGTCACCAAAGTGTAGGTCAACGGATCAGCATCCAGGTCAGATGCGTCGATAACGACATCAGCGGGTGTATTAACTAGCAGATTTACTTCAAAATCGGCAGCAACGGGCGGATGATTAATCCCCGCGAAGTCGATGCATTGCAGAAGCCCTCCCGCATTCATTTTGAGGCGGTTCGCCCACACACCGCCTGTGAGCTGACCACCATCATTCAGCGTCACGGTGCCTCTCGGTGCGATGACGGTTCCGAAAACCGAGGCTCCACTCAGTATCAATCCGGTGTTGGAGAGCTTGAGAGTCAACCACTCAGGATGTGCGCCTTCACCAATCCTACCATTGACCCCAATCTTGTGCTTCAAGCGAATCTCCACCGGCCCCAGCAGATCCACCTGACTACCGCCTCTGAGATCAAGTTCGTTCACATGATAGACCTCCGGTTCCGTGGCATTGGTTGATCCCAAGACCAAAGTCGCTCCCTGTCGCGCTCGCAGGGTGGCGTACCGGCCAGGCGGCACGTCCACCGTTTGACCGTTTTTCACCAAGAGATGGCGGATGGTGACGAAATTGCCCGGATCATCATCGGCTTCGTCGATTACCACGGAGCGATTTCCTTGCGAAGGCTTCGGCTTCTGGGCTTTGGGAAAAGCAATCGGATCGGTCCGACGCACCACGTGGTTCAATACAGCGCCATTGCGAATCGCAACCGTTTGATTCGAGGGCGAGGCTTTTCCCGTACCATCGACGGTGCCTGCGTAAGTCGGATTCCCGTGAATTTCCACCTCCGGTGTGCCACGAACGAGAAGATCACCGGTCAGCGTCACACCGCTTTTCACGTTGATGTCTTCACTTTCAAGGACTTGCAGAGTACCCTCTATCAAGCCGCCATTGAGCCGGGGCGTCTGACGTGAAACGACGGCCTCTCCCCATCCTGTGGCGATAAACAAGTGGGCCCCTGACATAAGCCAGAGCGACGCACGAAAGATTTCCCCTATCATAGTGGCCGTTACACCGCAAATCCACCATCAGAGCAAGATGAAAGTTAGGGTCGGAGAGACTTTTTCCGAGAACGTTTATCAGTGTTATTCTCAGAATAGCTTTTAACGCTAATTTTATCGCGACTGACAAGAGCGCCGCCAGAGGAGATAGCGTCAGTGGCCAGATAGTATAACGAGAGGATCGCAATCAAAACCCGGTTCCTAGACCTGATAGGAACCGGACTTTCACAAAGTTAGATCTTTTCGCCGCGAATGGAAAAAGCGGCTCTTCTGTCCTCCACTACCCCATTGCTAGCAAGCTTGACCTCCGTCAGGATCTCACGAGATTTCGCCGGTCATGGAAACACTTCTCTCCTTTTCTTCCCGACCGCCCGCTTCACTCCAACCTCTTGAGCCAGAAGAGAATCAGAGCCTCACCAAGCCGTGGTTGCGCAGGTGCGCGAAACGCTGCCTGCTCGCTGTCATCCTGATCGCCATGCCCCCTTGCTTTGCCCACGCCAGCCCAACGGACAATCCACTTCAAGAGGCATGGGACACACCCTTTGAAACGCCCCCCTTCGATCGCACCGAAACCGCGCACTTCGAACCGGCTTTCGAGTGGGCCATGGAGCGGCACCGCGCGGAGATCAAGGCCATCACGTCGAACTCCGGCGCCCCCAACTTCGAGAACACGATCACAGCCCTGGAGAGAGCTGGGAAGGATCTCGCACGCGTGCAGCGAACGTTCTACGCGCTCACCTCGTCCGCGACCAGCGACGACCTGCGGGCCATTCAAAGTCGCATGGCGCCTCGGCTGGCCGCGCACCAGGCAGCGATCTCACTGGACGCTGCGCTCTTCGCCCGCGTCGATACCCTTTTCGATAACCGTGAGACGCTGGGCCTGAAGGCCGAGCGGGCACGGGTCCTTGAGCGCACCCACACGGGCTTCGTGCGTGCCGGCGCCAAGCTCGAGGGAGAGGATCGCGAGCGTCTGGCCAAGATCACTGAAGAGCTTGCCGGCCTCTACACGGCATTCAGTCAGAACGTACAGAAGAGTGCCGAGGCCTTCTCCCTCGTGCTTGAGAACGATGAGGACAAGGCGGGCCTCCCGGAGTTCGTGCTGAGTGCGGCCGCGCAGGCCGGCACCGACCGCGGCATGGATGGCAAGCACGTGATCACCCTGGCGCGCTCGTCCTTCGAGCCCTTCATGACCTTCAGCACTCGGCGTGATCTGCGCGAGGCGTTGTTCCGGGCCTGGACCAACCGCGGCGACAATGACGACGAGTTCGACAACGAAAAGAACATTCGTCGCATCTTGCAGCTGCGCCTGGAGTTCGCACACCTGCTAGGCTTTGAGGACTTTTCTGCCTTCCGTACTGCCAACACCATGGCCGGCACCGCCAAGTCCGCCAAGGATCTCTTAGACGAAGTCTGGGTCGGTGCGGTGGCCAAGGCCGAAGCCGAAGCCGCGCAGATTCGAGAGATCATGCGGAAGGAGGGCGTCAAACACGAACTCCGCGCCTGGGACTGGTGGCACTACGCCGAGAAGGCGCGCGCGGCCCTCTATGACCTCGACGAAGACGAGGTGAAGGCCTACCTGTCACTCGACAACGTTCTGCAGGCACAGTTTGCCGTGGCTGAACGGCTCTTCGGCGTGAGCTTCGCCGAGCGCAACGATATTCCCACCTACCATCCCGATGTGCGCGTCTGGGAGATGAAGAACGCGGCAGGCGAACACATGGGACTCTTTTACGGCGACTACTTTGCGCGACAGGGCAAACGGTCGGGCGCCTGGATGGGCGCGCTACGCACACAGCACCGGCTGGAAGGCACGGTCACGCCCCTCATCATGAACAATTGCAACTACAACAAGCCCGCACCGGGCAAGCCAGCGCTGATCACCATGCGCGAAGCTGAAGTCATTTTTCACGAGTTCGGTCACGCGCTGCACGGGCTCCTTTCCAGCGTGACCTATCCGTCGATCGCGGGTACAGCGGTGGACTTCGACTTCGTTGAGTTTCCTGCCCAAATCTACGAGCACTGGATTCGCCAACCGGCCGTGATCCAGGAGTTCGCACGCCATCACGAAACCGGGGAGTCCATGCCAACAGCCCTGCTCGACCGCCTGCGGGCCGCGGCCAATGCCAAGGCCGGATTCGACAACGTCGAGTTCATCGCATCCGCCTTCGTTGACCTGGCCTTTCATCGCATCACCGACCCCGAAGTACTGGCCACCCTCGACGTCAATGCCTTTGAGGATGGGGTCCTCGCTCAGGCGCGTATTCCCAAGGCCATCGAAATGCGCCATCGCTCGCCGCACTTCCTGCACTCATTCGCAAGCGAGCTCTATGCCAGCGGCTACTACACCTACATGTGGGCCGGCGTGCTGGACAACGACGGCTTCGCGGCCTTCGAGGAGGCCGGGGACATCTACGACTCGGCGCTGGCACGCAGGCTCTACGACTGGGTGTACTCTGCTGGCAACAGCCGCCCGGCGATGGAAGCCTACATCGGTTTCCGCGGGCGAGAGCCGAGCACCGCGCCCCTCTTACGAAACCGAGGGCTGGACCCGGATTCGACCAAGAACTGACACTGTCCGAGAGAGACTCTTTCTAACAGGCGTTCTCAGAATAGCTCCAGTTCCTTCGCAGCAGCGAAGTTCAGCGCTCGGAACTCTCACGAGTTCCGCTACGATAAATGTTCTGCGCTCGGAACTCTCACGAGTTCCGCTACGATAAATGTTCTGCGCTCGGAACTTTCACGAGTTCCGCTACGGAAAAAGTTCTGCGCTCGGAACTTTCACGAGTTCCGCTACGGAAAAAGTTTAGCGCTCGGAACTCTCACGAGTTCCGCTACGATAAATGTTCTGCGCTCGGAACTTTCACGAGTTCTGCTACGATAAAAGTGACACCCAATTTTATCGCGGCTGATGTCGAGTGGTGTGCCACACCGGCAGGATGGCGAGAGCGGTCATCGCTGCCGCCAGGAGGTAGGGAGCCCCCGGTAGATACCAACCACTATCATTACCGGAAAAATACTTGAAAAGTTGCGTCATCATCGGGGGAGAAATGACGGCACTGATGCCAATGACAGCGCCCAAGGCGCCTTGCAACTCACCTTGGGCATTGGCGGGCATCTGGTTCGACATGATGCCTTTGATAGAAGGTGCGGCGAGATTTCCCAAGGCCAAGGGCGCCAGCCAGAGCAGGAGCACGAATCCACTTGGAGCTAAAGCGATCCCTACAAAAGCGCAGCTCACCATGAAAAGACCGAAGAGGGCGGCCCGTCTTTCGCCAAACTTGGGAATGACCCAGCGAATCAGCCCCCCTTGAACTAAGGCGACTAACATTCCCACCGCGCCAAGTGATAGGCCAATCTGTTTAGGTGACCAATCGAATTTCTTTCCTGTGTAGTAAGACCAGATGGCGGGGTTGACCTGATGAGCGAACTGATAGAGCAGCATCGCCATCATGAGTCCGGCAACGATGGGAAAGGCTCGTACTTGTTGGAGAGCGCCCAAAGGGTTGGCCCGCTTGAGATCAAACGGGCGCCGGTTCTCAGGGGGCAACGATTCCGGCAGAACAAAGACGCCGTATAACATATTAAGAAAGGCGAGCACGGCGGCGGCGAAGAAGGGTACTCGTGGTCCAATCTCGCCTAACAAACCACCCACAACGGGACCAATGACAAAACCTATTCCAAATGCCATACCGGTGAGGGCAAAGTTCTGCGCGCGTTTCTCCGGCGGACTGGAGTCGGCGATGTAGGCACTAGCCGTGCTGTAGGTCGATCCAGCGATCCCAGCGAGAAGCCGGCCAAGGACGAGCCAGAACAAGGTGGGCGCGAACCCCATGATCAGGTAATCGATGGTAAGTGCTCCCAATCCGATAAGGAGAATAGGGCGGCGGCCAAATCGGTCGCTTAAGTTTCCCGCTACCGGTGCGAAGATGAACTGCATCAAGGCATAAACAAACATCAGCCAGCCGCCATAGGCCGCCGCGTTACCAATACCCTCACCGGTAAGCTCCATGATGAGTTCCGGCATCACGGGCACAATGATTCCCAGGCCGATCACATCGATCAGCAGCGTGATGAGAACGAAGGCGATGGCGTTCTTGCTAGGACCAGCGCTCATACTCGTCGCTCACCTTTACTCATAGCGCCATTTCATGATCCACGGATCATTGGTCGCTTTCTGCATAGCACGAATCTTATTCTGATAGGTCTCAAGCGTCCCGGCGAATGCGGGGTTGGAAGCCAGATTCGTGGTTTCGTCAGGATCTTCCGCCATATCAAACAACTCAAACTCCGGCCGCTGCATGTACTGCTTCACCGTCTTCGCACCATAGGGCGCTTCCAAGCCCTTCTTAAACTGCGCTTGCCAACTCGTAGCGGCCCAAAGATCGGAGGCGAATGGGTAGGGCTGATCATGGGCAATGTTCCAAATGAGCTTGAATTGCCTGTCCCGAATAACCCGCATGGGGTAGTACATCTGGATCTCGTGAAAGGTGTGGGAGGCACCAATCTCATCCCAGCCTTGAGGTGTTTCTTCTCCGAGAATCGGCAAGAAGGATCTTCCGTGAAACGTATTAACATTCTTCGGCCCACGATTATCGCCTGGCCGGCTGGGTCCTAACGATCGCGAATCAGGATGGATCGACTGTCGTCTGTTCGCATCGTAGCCGCCGGCAAAGTCTAACAACGTGGGGGTAATATCAATGAAACTAATCATGGCGCGATTCCACGCCGGCCGTTTATCAATGTAAGGATTTCTAACAATGAACGGAACACGCAATCCGGGTTCGTAGACCGTGGTCTTGCCGCCTGAAAAGGCCATGCCGTGATCAGCCGTGAACACGAACAACGTATTCTCCCATTTCCCGGCCTCCTTAAGAATCTCGACCAACGGGCCCACACCTTGATCAATACGCGAAATGGAAGTGTAGTAATGGGAGAGCTCCGCTCGCGTCTCCGGCGTGTCGGACAGGAAAGGTGGAACGATGACGTCGGCAGGATCATAGTCCACCCGCTTGAGATTGGGCCGCACTTTGCCATTGGGCAGATTCCCAAAGTGATCCGGCCGGTAGGGCGACGTCTTGTCCACTCCCCCACCCCGATGTGGATCCGAGGTGGCAAAGTAGAGAAAGAAAGGCCGGTCATCTTCGGCTCTGATAAAGGCTGCGCTATTCTCCGCCATTTGCACGGGATGCCGCGCGCTCCCTTTCAAGTAAGTGTCAAAACGATAGACTTCCTGAGGCGCCACATGAAGTTTCCCAATCTGAGCAGTCCGATAACCACATTCTCCTAACAGAACAGGTAAGCCACGAACGTTGAGCCATGATTCGAATCCGTGATAAGCGTGCTGGTGACCATAATGCCCATTAGCGTGATTGTGCATGCCCGTCAGGATCACCGACCGACTAGCACTACAACTCGCCGTGGTAGCGAAAGCATGGTTGAAGAGCGTAGCGTCCTTGGCCAGGGCATCGAGATGCGGCGTCTTGATCACGGGATTTCCATAGGCGCCCATGTCCGGACTCATGTCGTCCACGACGACGAAGACGATGTTCTTTTCCGCCGCTTGGGTAAATGGAAGAGCGAGAAAGGCGAAGAAGGTAAGGATGCGGATCATGATCGAGATTTATCGAATCACCTCATGGGTGCCAACTGCAATCTGGCGAAGATGCACCAGGCTCTTGTTAGACCAAGGATGGCAAAGGCTGTTTCGTGGCGAGACGCCACGGCTCCTTGATCTTACCGGACCGCTTTGCTCACCTACTCAGGCTAAAGCCTGCACTCCATCAGCATCACCAATCATTCACCAGCGCCTAACCAACGCTGCCTAACTTTTTCAAATAATCGTAGGCAAACAGGCCTGTGCGATGGCCATCGCTGAATTCAAACTGGATGGCGTAACCACCGACGGGTTGCCAGCCCGTGACACGGACACCGGGAAACTCTGTTTGGTTCGTGCCACCATGGATCTGCCCGGTGAGATCACGCTCGCCCACATTCTCGGCGCTGGGCGAGTAGGCGCGGAGCCGCTCCATTTTGTAGAAATCTTCCGAGCCGTCTGACCAGCGGATGGCGATCTCGTCGCCTATCATTTGAATGTTTTCTGGAGCTATCATGACTCAGCAACAGAAGGCGAACGCGATTCCGTTAGGGTTTCATACTCGACGTCCTTGCTTTCGTTGCCAGGCGATTCACTCTCATCTTCCTCATCTTGACGTTCGAACAACATCTTGATTACACGCCGCGAATCCGCCTCGACGACACTGGCGCGGAAGCCTTGGATGGGGAGCGCCTCCCCTTGCTTGGGCAATCTTCCTAAGACTTGCGTGACATAGCCGCCAATCGTGGTGACATCCGGCGTCTCAAGTTCGATACCACAAAGGTCCTTCATTTCGTGAAGTCCGAGAGTTCCAAGAACGGTGAAAGAATCGTCATCGTGGCGAAAGAATTCCGTGGCTTCGTGTTCCTCATCAAATTCGTCCCGGATATCCCCCACCACTTCCTCTAACATATCCTCCAATGCAACCACGCCCACAGCGCCGCCATACTCATCCACGACCACGCTGAAATGGGTATTCTGTTTTAAAAACTCTCCCAACAACTTATCTACTTTAGCGTATTCCAAAACCGGTCGGAAGGGCATGGTGATGGTCTTCAACTCTTGGTCGTCGGCCTCGTGTAATCCGATCAAGTCTTTGATATTCACGATGCCAATAGTGTGATCCAAGTGCCCATCGACCACGGGAAAGCGGGTGTGCTTCGATCGTCTGGCGATATCCCAATTCTCTTGAAAAGGCTTATTGATATCCAACCAGACGACCTCATTGCGCGGCGTCATGACCTGACGCACTTCAAGATCACTCAAATCTAAGGTATTAACGAGGATCTTCCGTTCAGTTTCGGTGACGTCAGTCTCCGTCGTCCCGGTGACCATCGATCGTAGATCATCCGTAGACGGAGCGATTTCGCCGGCCGGAAGAGGCTTGATCTTAAAGATCGATTGAAGCGCCCAGCGAACGACGTGATTGATGATATAGACCAAGGGCTTGGTTAGAACATAAAACCAGTGTAAGGGCCGGCTGAGCCACAAGATCGCGCCCAGAGGCTTGCTCGTGCCCAAGCCTCTGGGAACGAGTTCTCCTAACACAATGTGAAGGATGGCGATGGAGGCAAAGGCGATTCCAATGACCAATCCGAACAACCACGCGGACGACACTTGGGGAAAGTGTGTTGCCAATAGCGGGCGTAGCGCTGACATGAGTACCGTGCTGGCGTACCATCCCAGACCTAGAGTCGATGCGGTGAGGCCTAACTGAATAGCGGAGAGATATTCATCCAACTTGTCGGTGATTCTTAAGGATCGTTCCGCGCTCTTGCGCCCCTCTTTGGCCAGCGGCTCGATCTGCGTGGTGCGCACTTTGGAAAGGGCAGACTCCGCGGCGACAAGCAGGGCATGGAGAATGATCAGGAGGAGAATGATCGCGAGGTGCCCAAGAACCGGAGCCACCGGCGTCTGAGCGAGCACGGTGACGAAAGTAAACGAAAGTAAGAGAGCCTTCATGGATGAAGCGGGCGGCCTGTCTCACTCCTCAATTTTCCGGACCGGCCCGCGAGCGTCAGTTCGTGACGCTAGAGCTTTTCATAGACACCTTTATCCCGGCGCTCGAGGATGGTGAAGCCCGCCTTCTTGGCGTCAGTGACGGACAAGGGTTTAAGGATCTTGGGTGTGTTCACCCGAGTGATGAGTTTCTTCACCTTGTTTCGACACAAAGGACATTTCTCCAACGGTGGTCGGGAAAGCGGGCGATTGAGTTCGAAGCCACGCTTGCAGATGCCACATCCCTGCTCGGGATCTTCGGCGATGTATTCGTAAATCGGCATTGTTGGGAGGAAGGAACGTTCAGACCTCCCGAAAGATAGGCTACCAGCTGGACTTCGTCACGCCGGGAATCAAGCCGTGAGACGCCAGTTCACGAAAAGAGATCCGTGAGAGCTTGAACCGGCGCATGTAGGCGCGACGACGGCCGGTCACCAAGCAACGATTGACCACACGGGTCGGACTGGCATCCCGAGGAAGCGTCTGCAGCCCCACCCAATCCTTCGCGGCTTTCATCTCGGCACGCTTCTTCGCGTAACGCTCGACGGTTCGTTGCTTGCGTTTGTTTCTCTCAATCCAACTTTTCTTAGCCATGGCAGGCGCGCAATGTTCACATGAGCCTTGGGGACGCAAGTCCTTTTCCGCACATTATTCCGCGAGTTTTCCCGCAAATATCCTCGGGATATCAAGTTCGCAGTGAGATGAGTGCAAGTAAAAGTGGCTCAACGAGTGACTCATGATCGGGGTGACGATCTTGCCCAATAGCCATCTTCGAGGTTTCCGAGTCGTCATTTGGGTCTATAATCGACCTCATGAATTCTGAGAAACCGGAAAATTCTGTGGATCCCCAAACCGTGGGGGCCGTCGCATTAGGAGTGGCTGCGGGGATGGTGGTAGCAGATCGTTTGACGCGCTCAACCCGCGAAGTCGCATCCGTAGCCCTTCTCGGAGTGGGGCTGGTCGCCACACTGCCCTTCCTTACGGACTACGTTGCGAAAAAGCTCAACGCGCCGACCCACCGATTCGGAAGCAAGAAAACCTTGGATGGGATCCGGCGATCAGGAGTGACGGATTTCTCCCTCGAGGATTCCGATTCCCAACGGCAGCCCGTTTCCGCATGAGTTAATATATAATTTCTATTATTTATTGGAATATATAGAATTTTCGGTATGATCTGGAGAAAGAGCGATGGCGCTCTTCTTCAGCATCATGAGCCGGTCTTCTCTCCCCCAAGATAACGCGCCCTCCGAGCAATCGCGCCCCAAGCGTGCGGAGTTAGTGCTCCAGATCGCCGATCATCATCGATTGGTTCAGCGTCACCTACTCTTCTGGCTACAGGATCAGACCTACTACCGATCCCGGTGGCATCGCATGGTGACGGATCTCCTACTGTACGATCCGGGCGTGGTGAATGCATTGGACGTTTTGATCACCGAACTCGATGAAGTGCGTGGTCAATACCCATACGGATTCGAGCCCGCGGATAACGAAGCCGCGCAGCAACTTCAAGGAAGGCTAGCCATCCTCCGCTATGAGCTGAATTATCTGAGGGATTTGTGCGACGTCTATCTCGATCGTCTCGCCTCCTAGAGACATCTATTTCCGTGCCAGCCGCCTAAAGCGGTGACATCGCTCCTGGATAACACTAAGACCCCGTGGTCACCACCAGCACCCTGACAAAACACCGTTGCCGACCGGCAATGGAAACGGTGACAGTGATCAAATCTCGCTCGGCATCTAACGGATCGCTCTCAGAAACGACCGACGGATCCGTATCCCAATCCTCCATATCTTGGGAAATCTGAACCAGGTCCGTTCCCGGGGCAACCGCACGCACACGGGGATAAGTAACTGTCAAAGTTGATTCTGATAAATTAGATACCCAGGGCGAAACACTCGGCTTCTCCGGATCCTCACCAATCAGGAATTCAACACCGTTTGTTAGTCCATCACCGTCGGGATCCTTGATCGGTTCCTGATCGGTAATCATGGTGGCGGCGGTGAAAGCCGTCATTTGCCATTGCGCATAAGTGAGGACTTGAGGTTCATCGGCTTTTTCCTGAAGCGAAAGCGACGACGTTGAGATCCCTCCGTATACCGACTCGTCCACTTCCGAAGTGGTGACCGTCGTGCTTCTAGCTAAGGGGTTGGGATCATCCGCTGAAGGGAAATGCCAGTTGCCGGCGGACGCAGAAAAGAGACCGTATTCAACCACATTGCTATAGTTCGATAAAGGGGCACTGTCATCAGCGGTCTTGAAGACCCAGAGATAGATCTTCTTGCCGGCAAATGCGCCCGCATCCGTTCGTGGAAACTGTGAACTAAACCGGCCCGACTGTGAGGAGAGTTCCCTGATAAAGCGATTGGGATCATCGGCATTGTAAGCCATCCAAGCCTCATGAAGCGCCTCCAGATCAGCCGCATTGGAGGCAACATCAAAGCCATCTTCAAAGCATCCTACCCGTACTTCATTGCCATTTGGCAAAGGCGAACCGGATTCGTCGCGAACATCGCGATGTCCTGGTTGCCCCAGGTAACTAACCGTGATCGTGGCTCCGGCCTGGCTTATCAACATCGTTAGGAAAACCAGAGCCAGCCCAAGGGCTCTTCTATTCCGCCGGGATCGTCCAGTTAAAGGCCGGATTGGCCGCTCTGCGATTGAGATAGAAGGAGCTACCCGGCGCGATCGAAACCGTCCCCGATGGAGCATAGGCATCATTGACCCAACCGGAACTGCCGCCGAAATCAAGGTAGAAGTAGAGCGAGGTGGAACCGTCTGCATTGAAGATGAGTAGGTTGTCAGAGACCAGAGGGTTCAGCCCCTTCGCCACACCGGTCGCAGGATTATCCGTGAAAAGCCCCAGTCCGTCGAGGGTGAGTGCCGTATTTGACTTGATGGTGCCAACGAGATTGAAGCCTTGCTCCACCGGAGCGGTCTTCTTGCCATTCAGTAGCGCACCTTGCAAATAAAGCGCCGAGGCTGCGTTCACCCTTCGTCGCACAATGAAGCCCTGCTCCGGCATCACCGGCTGATCAGTCACATCGCTAAAACTATTGTCCCGCCAGAGAGCATCCGTACTGGAGTAGAAGATGGTTTGTTCAGCTCCTCCAGGTGCGATGACGATGATGTTATCCGCCGTGGTGGAATTGTCACCTGCACCCAAGCCCGCCGCGTTGTTTGTACCAAACAAATCTTCAATCTCGGTGTGAGCTCGAATCTCGTAAGTTTCACCATTGATGGTGAAAGCGCTCAAGTCATCGGATAGGGTCAATTCAGTGGCCGTGTTAGAAGTGATGTCCGCCATGACACCTTCGTCTGTGCCACTTGTGATCCGAACGTAGTAGCCGATCAATGAATCGACGGGCCACAGCGCATTTGAATCCGTTAGGGTATTCACGCCGGATCCCGTAACGGTTCCATCGGCCGTTTTCGGCCGCACCCACTGCAGTCCCATGAAGGTGAGCGTCCCTGGTGTGGTCGCTGTGTGAGGTTTCACTGGCAGACAGCTCGTACCGTAAGTCTCGCTCTCGTAGTCCGTCCCACCTTGAGAGAGAATGATCTTGATGAAACGCGGCGCCCCTGACGCCACACCCAAGTCATCCGTGTAAGTGATCGTCTCAAAGGTCGCGTCAATGGGCGCGGTGGCTGGCGCATTGGCCGAGGCACCGAAGCCAGCCGCGCGGTTTGAAGACACGTGCACTGCCAAAGTCACTCCCGTCAGATCGATGCGCTTGGTGAAATCAATCGTAGCGAAAGTGCTGCCAGTGGTGCCGAGTGTCACCGGCGGAGCCAGATCAAAGGTATTCGGATCCGTGCCAAAGAGAAACTCAAAGATATTGGTTAGGCAATCGCCATCCGGATCCGCGGTGTTCCCCCAGACAGTCGCTTCTTTCCCCGCATCCACCAGATCGGCACCGGCAAATTCGCTCGTCCTCCAATCCTGAAGGCTGTTTCCATCGATCGATGTGGACACAGCACTCGAATCATTCGCGGCATTGCCGTCGGTCTCATTCACCGACGCTAAGGCAGCCGTGCTGGAAATGATGTTGGTTCCCGTAGGCACAAGCGTCGACACATTGAGCACGATTGTTAGCGTTGCACTTCCCGAGTTTGCCAAGGCTCCAATGGTCCAAGTGGGTGACGAATAGGAAGTACCCGCGCTCGGGGTGATGGAGGCGATGGTCACGCCGTCTGGTAATGTCAGAGTTTCCGTCACCGTCACCCCAGTGGCGTTGCCAGGGCCGTCATTCATTGCCGTGACCTCATACGTAAGGGTCCCTCCGGCACCCGCTGTGAGCGGATCAGCAGATTCCGTTTGAGAAAGCGCGATATCAACGTTAGGCACCGATCCGGATACGGCGATGTCGTAGGTCGCTTCGTCCGCGTCGTTGCTAACGATATCGAGATCAAATCCAAAAGCACCACTAGCATCGGTATCAAACTGGATCTGCAGCGTGCTCGTCCCACCGGCTGCGATGTTGAGCGGCAACCCGGTGAGAGTAGAGAACCCACTCACATTCGATAGGGCCGTCGCCCCCACCGAAGTCACATCAAGTTGCGCGACCCCCGCCGTGTTATCGATAGTATAGGTTACCGTTTGCGTTCCTAGATCGACGTCACCCAAGTCATCAGACCCGCCATCCGCAATCGACGTCGCCGCAGGCCGCTGAACATCAATTTCCGGCTGCGCCGTGCCTGTCACCTGAATATGATCAAATCCAAATTCTTCGTTCCCCCCGTCCTGCGTCACTTTGATCTGGACGGATAACCAATCTCCTGTGCCACTCAGATCAAAGGTGTACTCGGTCATGGTCGAAGAGAGCGTCGGCGAAGCGGCATCTTCCGCATCACTGCTAGAGCCGTCGAGATCGCTATCTTGACGCAAAGCCGTGTTGGTTCCCGATCCGATAAATCGCCCCACCGTGGTATAAGTGCCGGCATTCAGATCCGTCCCGCCACGATTCGCATCAAAGGCGTATTGGACCTCAATCTGGTCCGATGCCTCCAATGTGGCGGCGATCTGAGCGAGATAGAGGCTCACTTGAAGATCGGTGTAGCCGGCCGTCTGGAGATCAGGCAAACGCACGATGCCTTGATCAGTAAGTTTGTTAATCGCATTGGTGAGATCTTCAGCCGCCCAGAAGCCGTTCCCTTGCGGAGCCGTCATCGTGAACGCCGAGGGGTGACCTGGATGCGGATTGGTGTCGGTACGCTCAAAGTAATCCGAAGGCGTTCCACCTCCATCAGTGAAAGAGTTAGAAGTGTATCGCGTACCATCGCCATCACTATCAAAATCCTCCAAATACGGCAGTGTCCCCGTGGGCACGAAACCCGTGATGGCAATCGTTCGAGATTGTAGGATGCTCATCGACGTACCGTCCGTCACTTGAAAATTGACCGTTCGATCGCAGACGGAAGGGTTGCTAGTGTTCGTGTTTTGATAGGTGATCTGCCGCAGTGCCGCTTGATAGTCGGCCACCGGCGCGGATCCCGTGAGGGTCAGCGTCCCCGTTCCCGCAACAAAGCCTCCATCACTGATGCCGGCCGGAAGCGCTCCGTTCACGGCGAGTTCGTCTTCGCCATTCTGATAGCCGGTGGTGATCTGAATGGTGGCTCCTTCAAGATTGACACTATCACTGTCAGTAGCCGTAATCGTATCGGTAATCTGAGTCGCAGCATCGCCCTCTGTGAAGCCGAGAGGAGTTGCCTCGATATCTGCTAAGACGGGAGGATTTCCTGCCACAACGCCATTCACCCGAATGTGATCGAAAGCGACTTCTTCATTACCAGAAGTCCCGTTCACGACGATCTGTACTGAGAGGATGTTTCCCGTGCCGAGGATATTGAAGGTGTGTTCCGCGAAAGTGGATAGAAGGGCCGGCGACATGCCCGCATCCGCCGGATCGGTGCTCGAACCATCGAGGTTGGTGTCCTGACGCAAGCCGGCTCCATCCCCGATAAAACGGCCAATCGTTGTATAGGTTCCGGATGTTAGATCCGTGCCACCCACGGATCCGTCGAACGCCGCTTGAATCTCTATGGAATCACCAGGCTCAAGATTTGTCCCATCATTGTTCTCGGCGAGAAATACGGACACGGACAAATTAACCAATCCGGATGAATCGAGATTGGGCAATCGGAAAATACCTGGCTGCCCCGCGCCTAGGGGATTGTCAGACGTATCCACATCTTCACTAGCAAAGTAACCTCCGTCTTGAGGCGCCGTGAACCCGTAGGGAAAAGTGTGATGAGGATGCGGGTTGGCGTCCGTCCGTTCAAAGTAATCATCTCCCACACTGAAGCTGTTCGACGTGTAGCGAACGCCCTCACCATCCGTATTAAGATCCTCCGTGTGGGGAATCGTCTGAGCCGCCACCGTACCCGTGACATCGATCATGCGAGTCGCCGCACCACTAAAGTTCACCCCATCATTCACCACGAAAGAGATCGTCCTCTGCATCGTGCTCGGATTGGTGAGGTTTGTATTCTGATAGGTGATGGACCGCAGAACGGTCTGATAGGCCGCTAGCGTCGCAGTTCCAGAAAGCGTCAGCGTATTCGTGCCGCCACCCGCGATGGTGACGCCTCCTGAATCCGCGCCCGCCAGAGAGTCCTCAGCCGGCACACCACCTAACACTTGGACCGTTCCGCCGGTGAGCATGGCGCTATCCGGGTCGCCCACGATGATCGTATTCGTCACCTGCGTCATCCCGTCACCTTCGGTGTAGTCGATGGTAGATCCTTCGATTCCCGTTAGGGTAGGAGGATCGGTTGCCGTGACATCTCCCGTGACACGAATGTGATCGAAAACAATTTCCTCATTACCGCCCACGGCAGCCACCACTTGTATGGATAGAGCATCGCCCGTAGCCGCCAATCCTCCCACTCCCGAAATGTCAAACATGAAATCTGTTAGGGTTGCCGAGAGTTGCGTCGTTTCGCCGCCATCCAACACCCCATTGAGATTGGTATCCTGCACCAATCCATCTCCATCCACCGTATTACCAAGAAACCGGCCAACCGTAGTGTAAGAGCCACTCGTCAAGGCGCCAACCGAACCCGTGCCGCCGCTGTTGCCATCAAACGCTGCCTGAATCTGAATACTATCTGCCGCCTCAAATGCCGCCGCTACCTGCGGACTGAAACCTAAGGCGACGATCACCTTGAGGTTGTTATGCCCCGTGACAGTGAGGTCATCAAGCCGGACAATGCCCGGCATACCGCTTCCTAACGGATTATCGCTAGTGTCGACATCTTCACCGGCCCACGCAAAGCTCCCATCGACAGCGGTGACAGCCGTGGCGTGCGAGGGATGCGGATTATCCGTCGCGAAATCATGCCGCTCAAAGAAATCATTCGCCCCGTCCGTGTGTGTATTGGAGCGGTAACGCGTCCCTTCCCCGTCTGTTTCGAAGCTTTCGTCTAACAGATCGACTGCAAATAGAGGGGCCGGTGCCGTGAAGAGGATTGCCGCCAGCACACATAACGGCCCGTGAATCGAGAAAATGCGATTCTTCATAGTTAGGTAATGTTAGTTATTTCGCTAGTTGCGAGAAGGAAAGACTCCGGTCAAAGCAATGATGAAACTGACCGCTAGATAAGGGCTTTGGGTAGTCACTGCATGACCCGCCCCGACGCTCCCTGTTGCCGCCATTGCCACATTGCTAGAGTTCGCATAGAGATCCAGATCATCCCCTGAACTGGCCAGATAGCGCCCTGAGGGACTCGTATCGTCTCCCTCACCCGAGTTTCCTCCCACGGTATGACTATGAGCTGGGAGCTGGTTGGCATTGAGGTTCGTTTCGAACGCCCCTCCTCTAGACCCCAATGGTCTGTTAGGCAAACCCGCGCCTGTTCCATGATGCACCGGAAACCGGCCCTGCAAGTCGGGCAAGGCAAAGGTCGTCCGCCCATCCCCTCCATAGGTGGTACCAAGAATGCTAAAGAGTGCTTGGTTTTGACTAATGGCAAGCAATTGCCCATCACAAAACGACCAACCTCGCGGCGCAAAGTTCCCTCCAAACATGATAATCTCTCCAATAAATGGCTCTGACATAACTTATGTTGTTGTTGTTTATCCGCTAGGAATAGTTATCGTGCATCCGCTAGATGTCTAACTACGCGAAGGGAAGGTTCCGGTCAAAGCGATGATAAAGCTGATCGCCAAATACGGGCTTTGTGTCGATACCGGCAGATTATTACCGACACTCCCGGTGGAGCCCATACTCACATTACTCGCGTTGGCATAGAGATCCAAGTCATCGCCGGAACTCGCAGCATACCGCCCCGAAGGATTGGTATCATCCCCCTCACCTGAGTTCCCTCCTATGGTATGACTATGAGCGGGAAGTTGGTTAATGGTGAGCGTTGTTTCATAAATCCCGCCACGCTGACCCAAACCGTAATTCGGCAATCCGGCGCCCTGACCGTGATGCATAGGCGACCGGCCCCGCAGGTCAGGCAGGGCAAAGGTCGTCCGCCCATCTCCTCCATAGGTAGTGCCGAGAATACTAAAGAGAGCGGTGTATGAGGAAATGTTAAGCAATTGCCCCTCACAAAACGACCAACCCCGCGGCGCAAAGTTCCCTCCAAACATGATGATTTCTCCAATAAATGGTTCTGACATGATTCTATTTTCTCAGGTTAAGTGGTAATGACCGGTAATCGGTTAAACAAAGTTCTCGATGACAAATGCTTCTCCCCGATGTTGGAATCGGAGAAGATTGCCATCTGCATGAATCCTATCGAAAGGTATGCCGTCTCGCCCAACAAACACCCGGGCAAAGTCCGCATGGCTATTGATTCTCACTTTCACATAGGATTCTCCGTTCAAGCGCTTCTGTAAAAAGATCGTTCCATAGGCTCGCACGACAGCGAGCACATCCGTCTCTGCCGAAGTCACCGCGGCAGCTGTGGTAGAAACGCCACAGATGAGACCACCTAAGGTGAGGCTGGAGTTTCTGAGAAAAGAGCGGCGAGGGTTTTTCATTATTAAGTTAGGGTGTTTGAAGGGGCAGTGAGGTGGACGTCGAATGGGGCAGGCGCTCCATGAAATCGTGCGGGGGATCATTGCCAACGCACTCAAAACCGAGACGCCGGTAAAGACGGTGTGCGGCATGGTTGGTCTGATCCACATGCAGCCGGATGGGACACACGGCCGCCTCCGACTCAGCGATCAATTTTCGAAGAATACGGCCACCGATTCCGCAGCCTCGCCACGCCGGCAGGAGGGCAATGTCGATCAACCGAATCTCCGTTGTCCAATGGCCTACAACAAGTTTTCCAATCGGCTGCGATGCTGCCTCGATAATACAAAACGACGTGTTGGCATCGTTTTTCACCATCGCGCATTGCTGGTGTAATTGAGCTTCAAACTGCTGCTCAAGCAGCTTTTCTATCATCGTTTCTTCGAATCCCAATGTGGTGAAAGATGCTCGTCGCGTCTCCACGAAAAGACCGCAAAGGAAAGCAAGATCCTCACTTCCGCAACTGAGCGACGCCGGTCTGAGAGCGTAGACGATGGAAGACATGGCCGTGGTCACTTAACTGACCGGTTGTCTTCCTCGACGCGTGACCAGAAATCCACATCCTCCTAACAAAAGAAGTAAGCTGGTTGGCTCGGGAATCGAGACCGCCAATTGAAAAGCTTCCACGCCCCCTCCCCCGTTCACTTCTGTTCCATTGAAAACAGTCTCCACCTCTGAAAGGCTGAGCAAAGTCGAAGTCGTCGCACTACCCTCAACCGGAAACGACCAACTCGGCTGCGTACTCGTTAGGAGCACATGGCTTTCCACATCGCTCAGATCCAGACTGGGAAGCCCATTGGCCGTCGTTTTCAGCACCCAGAGATAGGGTTGCTGGCCATCGAAGGATGCATCGACGTGCGTGACGGAACCCGCGACTCGCCCCGGCGATCCGGTGATGGTCATGACGGTGAGTTGGCCGAAACTATTCCATTGCGTCAACAGAGCAGCCGGATCGTCAGCATTACCTAGGATGTCGAAACCGCCGTTGAAATACCCCACCCAAACGGCATTGCCATCAGGCACCGGGCCGCCCGCCGGGAGCTCCAAACTCGGCTGCCCCAAGCCCCCATTGATAATGACGGTGACCCCATGAGCGGAGCCTACGAATAAGAGTGCGGCAGCCATCACACACCCACCAAATTTGGAAAAAGAAGAGCTGTCCATATACGCCAGTCCTGAGGAATCGGTCATAGAGAATAGACGACCAACTGTCCATCATAATTATTAATATTCGTAAATTTACAAAAAACCGAAACGGACTTGCCGCGTCTCCAAGTGTGGGCTCACCTTCACCGCAGAATGGGTAAGATCTTTGTTCTCATGGGTGTATGCGGATGCGGGAAAACCACCGTTGGACAGGCATTGGCCAAGGAAACCAACGGTATTTTCATCGAAGGCGATTCCTATCATACTCCCGAAAACGTTGAAAAAATGCGCTCCGGCCAGCCTCTAACCGATGAAGACCGGCAAGGGTGGTTGCTCCGACTTGCGAAGGTTATCCACGATCATGCCAAGAAAAGCGGCTACTGCTTCATCGGCTGTTCGGCCCTAAAAGAAACTTACCGTGAAACGCTCCGCAGCGGCGATCCTGACGCACGCTTCATCCATCTTCATGGCGATGAAGCCACGCTGCGTGCTCGCATGGCCGCACGTGAGGGGCACTACATGCCAGCAAGTCTGCTAGAGAGCCAACTAGCCATCTTGGAAACTCCCGAAGATGCCATCCGCGTAGACGTCGATCAACCCGTCGAGGCAATCGTGCGTTCCATTCTCGAACAGATCGTCGTCGATTTCTCCGAAATCGAACGCCGTTAGTCAGTATCAATGCTCCCCATCGGAAATGAGCCATTCGCCGACTCATCACAGGCTATTTGATGCTCACTCCTTATCAAGCCGGTTACTTCTCAGCAGCGTCTTCTTTCTTCTTCTCCAAACCAAGATGCGCCGGACGCCGATCCTTGTATTGATCAATCGCACCCTGCAACATCACACGGATTCCGCGCTGTTCCTCCGTTAGTCTTGCTTCTTCCAAAGCTTTCTCCTCCAACACATCCTCACGGATATCAAAGAAGCGGCCGTCGCCGTAGAGTTTGTAGCGCTGATTCCGCGCAAACTGTTTCGCCACCTTATTCTTCCCGTTGCGCGAGTACCACATGTAGATCCAATCCCGGTGTTTCGCTGCGCTACCTTTCAAGGTTTCGAGCAAGCTCTTCCCATCAATGCCCTTGGGAACGTCGATCCCTGACATTTCACAGAAAGTGGGCAAGAAATCGCTGAAATCGACGATCTCTTGGGTCACTCTGCCGGCCGGGATCGTTCCCGGCCAATGCGCAATAAACGGCACGCGGTTGCCACCGTCATGCATCTTCCCTTTGGCCCCAGCCACTTGCCGGCCGTGCATGGTGGAAACCACCGGTGTGTCGGTTCCGTTGTCTCCCACAAACACCACTAGCGTATTCTCACGCACGCCGGCTTCCTCGAGCTTTCTTAACAGTTTACCGATAATCTTGTCCATGTAGGTCACCATGTCCCCAAAGTACTTCGCATCGCCTTTGTAGGTGGGAGATCCCGGGCTCTTCGCATCCCAATCCTTCGAGTCAGGCGTCGGTTCAAAAGGGCAATGCGTTAAAATCATCGGATAGTAGACCAGAAACGGCTTTTCTTTGTTCCGCTCAATAAACTCACACGCGTAATCGCTCACCACATCGGGTAAATACTCGCCGTTTGCGTAGTCGACCTGCTTGCCATTGATCTCCAAGCCGCCGTTGGGATACCTGCTCGGGCGCCGGTTCAACTGCCAAAGTGCGTATTCGTCGAACCCGAACTTGTTAGGCCCTTCATACCCGCCTAACAATTGCCACTTGCCTACCACACAAGTCGCATAACCCTCCTTCTTCAGCAGGTGTGCAAAGGTGGTGGCCTTCGGATCGAGCAGACCGAACTCCACATAATTGCGAATATTGACGATGCCCGTCATCAACTTCACCCGCGAGGGCGTGCAGATCGGTTGCGAATAACAATGTTCAAAACGCATGCCCTCCGCCGCCATGCGATCAAGCACCGGCGTCTCGTAAGAAGTGCCGCCATTGGCTCCCACACATTCATAACCGAAGTCATCAGCCATGATGAGCACGATGTTCGGTTTGTTGGCCAACAGGCTGCTACACAGAAACAGCCCGATTACCATTCCTGAGACGATGTGTTTCAACATAGGGAATCCGCCGCTACTTATCTTTCGCTGTGATCGTCACCGAAACAGGCCGGTGGTCGCTTGCCGTGAACCAAACCGGATCGCTGATCACTTTCGCTTCATCGCGAACCACTTCTCCAAGCAAGGCATCACTTACAAACACATAATCAAACCGGGAATACTGATCCGCATACCGCCAGTAATAGGTCCACCGGTAACCGAGTTCATCAGCGGCTTGTATGTCCTTGAGATACATGGGCGTGCCGAATTTGCCTTGCACGGCTTTGATCGGGGTCTCGTTTCGCGTGTCGTTGAAATCGCCAAATACCAGTAAGTTGGTTTTCGGTGATTCTGATAGGATGTCGTTGGCGTGTTGGCGAAGAAGATGCGCTTCATTCCGACGCATGAGCGCTTGATCCCCTTCCTCCACTTCGCGCTTCGACTTCAGATGCGTGCCCAACAAACGCAAGTGATAGTCGGGATTGACCTCAACCGTGGCATCAAGGATGCCGCGGCGAAAAAGCATGCGTGTCTCGCCTAACATATAGGTCAGTGACGTCTGATGATCGGTGGCGACAATGGGAAACTTGCTGAGCAGAGCCACACGGCGATCTTCGTCAAAGGCGCGATTGATCGTGGCGTGTGGAAGATCGATGCCGGCCGTTTTCAATCGGAGCTGAAGATCTCTCACGTCCTCTTCGGTTCCAATCTCTGTGAGCCCGATGATATCAGGGGCCGCCTTCTTGAGCATGGTCACGACCGCCGCGACCTCGCGCTCGGGCTTCGGCGCATCGGGCACGGTATCACTGCCCACCCGCCGCTGCATCTTGAGGTAATTCTTCAAGTTGTACCCCACAAAGACGACTTGGTCAGAAGGCGCTTCCTGCGCATGCCCAAATCCGGAAAACCCCAGGGCCAACAACAGAAACGCCCGCAACCAGGCGGGCGTCTTCCTAACTAAACTCGCGATGCTCACGCGGGATCCGGTCATTTCTTCGAAACATCGATATCTTCCCCTGCGCGTGCGATCTCATCTTCAAATTCCTTCCGGGCTTTCTTGAACTCGCCCATGCTTTTCCCCATGCCGCGTGCCAGTTCAGGAAGCTTCTTGGCACCGAAGAGAAGCAAGATGAGAATAAAGACGAGAATCGCCTCCTGTGGCCCAAGCGGGCCAAATGAAAGTAATGCGGGAGTTGGCATAGCTCGATGTTAATGCGTTCGCCCGCGCGTGCAAAGCGAGATTTCAGCTCTTCTTATCGCCGTCTTTGTGGATTTCCTCGTCCTGCGCACGGTTGATTTCATCCTCGAATTCTTCCTTGGCTTTCTTGAATTCACCCATGCTCTTGCCCATGCCCCGAGCCAACTCCGGCAGCTTCTTAGCTCCAAATAAAAGAAGAAGGAGGGCGAAGATGAGAAACATCTCTTGAGGACCAAGCCCGAAGGCAATCATGGGTGTCATAGAGAGAAGCTTAGGAGGGTTTAACTACCACTGCAAAAGGATTTCTAGACGGTTCCCCGAGCTCTTGGCTAAGGGGAACCATGCCAAGCGCGCTGCCCATCGAGGAAATCCGCCCCACGTTGACCGAGGCGCTCGTCATCCCAGGGCAATCCGTGGTCATCAAAGCACCCACCGGATCGGGGAAATCCACGCAGGTACCGCAAATGGTCTTGGATGATTTGGGGGGAGCACTTGGCGACATCGTCGTGCTTCAACCACGTCGTATCGCCGCCCGCATGCTCGCCGCGCGGGTGAGCGCGGAGAGGCGAACCCGCTTGGGTGAGGAGGTGGGTTACCAAGTGCGATTCGAACGGGTCGTGAGTCCCAAGACACGCATCCGCTTCGTCACCGAAGGCATCCTTTTGAGGCGGATGCTATCCGACCCCACGCTCAAAGGCACGAGCGTGGTCCTCTTCGACGAGTTCCACGAACGCCATCTCGATGCCGACATTGGCCTGGCGCGTTGCCGTCAGTTGCAGCAATCCAGCCGGCCCGATCTCAAACTCATCGTCATGTCGGCCACGCTCGATGCCGCCAACCTCGAAACCTTTCTCGAACCCTGCCAAATCATCGAATCCGCCGGGCGCACCTTTCCCGTGAAAATGGTTTATCGCCCCCAAGGCGGCCGTGACATGCCGCTCTGGGATAAGATGGTCCGCGCCGCCCGTGAGGCCGCCTCCCATGAAGGCGACATGTTGATGTTTCTGCCAGGAAGTTTTGAGATTCAAAAAACTATCTCCGCTCTTGGCCGTGAGAAATGGGCGCGCGATCGGGAGGTGCTCCCGCTTTACGGTGATCTCCCGCCTAACCAACAAGACGCCGCCGTGGCGCCGAACCAACGCCGCAAGATCATCGTGGCCACCAATGTCGCGGAAACCTCGCTCACTATCGACGGCGTGTGCGTGGTCATCGATAGCGGACTTGTTAGGCTGCCTAACTACGATGCCACACGCGGCCTCAATACCCTAACCATCCAACCGATCTCGCAGGCCTCAGCCGATCAGCGCGCGGGCCGGGCCGGACGTACCGCTCCCGGCGTCTGTTACCGGCTATGGGCCGAGAGCCATCACCACACTCGCGCCTCGCATGAAGCGCCCGAGATTCATCGGCTCGATCTTGCAGAAACGATCCTTCACCTCAAACGAATTGTTGGGCACACGTTAGAGACCTTTCCCTGGTTTGAGACTCCGGATCCCATCACTTTGAAACGGGCCTTAACGTTGTTAGGCGATCTTGGCGCCATCGATCGAGGTAGCGGCGAGATCACCGACCACGGGCGCCGCATGACGGACTTCCCCGTCGCCCCACGCTACGCGCGTTTGTTAGTCGAAGCCGAACAATTGGGCCGGCCCGACGACTGGATTCCCGCCTGCCTCTTTGTCGCCCTGGCCCAATGCCGTCCGCTCTTTCCCAAGGGCAAAGCCGGTCACGCCGCCCGGCAGCGATTCATGGAACCGGGCGACCGCTCCGATTTTCTGCCACTGTGGCGAGGCTTTCAGGGCGCCGCCGGTGCGGGATTTCGTTTGGAAACCTGCCGACAGTTAGGCGTGCATGCGGGCGCGGCCAGAGAAGTGGACCGCCTTTTCAAGATGCTTGTTAAACGAGGTGGCTACGCCAAGATCCCCGAAGGATCCTTCCAAATCCGCGTGGCCGATCTCCTACTGCCCGCTTTTCCCGATCAGATCGCCGTGCGTCGCGGGGTGAGTGGCAAAGTCTTTGACGTCAGCGGCGGACGACGCGGCCAACTCAGCCCCGAAACCGTCGTCGAAAGCAAGACGCGTTTTGTCGTCGCCGCCGAACTGACGGAAATCGAGGGCAAAGAACTCAACGTCATCCTCGGAGCCGCCACTGCCGTGACCGAGGACGATCTCCGGCGGCACTTCCCAAACGATTTCCACACTGAAGAAGGCGCACGCTATGAGGAAAGCGGGCGCCGCGTGGTGGCCGAACGCCGTGTCCTCTTTCGCGATCTCGTGTTAGAGCGCAAGCAAGCTGGTGAACCACCCGCCGACGAAGCCGCACAACTTCTCGCCAGGCAAGTCGTTAACGGAATTCTTAAGCTGAAGCTTTGGAATCATGGTGTGGAAAGCTGGCTCGCCCGCGTGCGGCTTCTGCAGCAAGCCATGCCCGAGTTGGAACTGCCGGAGTTTACCGAAGAAGACCGGCTTCTCATCGTAACGGAAATCTGTCAGGGTGCTTTCACCTACAAACAAATCAAGGACCGTCCCGTCTTGCCATCCGTGAAACAGTGGCTCTCCCCTCCCCTGCAGACCGCTATCGAATCCTACGCGCCCGAGCAAGTCACCCTAACTAACGGCACCCGGGCCAAGATCGACTACGTCAGCGATCCCGAGCCTACCATTTCCGTCATTCTCCAGCGCCTCTACGATGTGAACGATACCCCCACCATCGCCGGTGGGCGTGTGCCATTAAAAGTGCAAATCCTAGCACCCAACCAAAGACCCGCTCAAGTCACCACCGATCTACGCGGCTTCTGGGAGAACAGTTATGAAGCCGTGAAGACGCAACTGAAAGGCCGCTATCCCAAGCACGAATGGCGGTAGGTTCGGATCGAACATGTCTTGCCGATCGCCAACTTCTGCATACACGCAGCTAGTTTCGATTTCCATTCCATGGCCCCAACAAACCACCATTTCCATTGAAGCTCTCAAAGGCCTAGACATCCAGGACGGCGACGAGTTCATCGGCAAAGCACATGATGACAAGGTCACGTTGTCGCTGGATAAACGGGAACTCGAACTCCCCCACATGACCGGCGCCGCGTTTGGTGAAAAATGGGCGGGTAAGTTTGCTGAGCTCAATGGTCAAATTCAAAAAACGACGCGAAGCCTCCTGCCATTTATCCCGGAGGGCGTCGTTCTTTCGTAGCGATGACTTTTAGTCGCCGCCGAATGTTTGAGTGGTTTCGGCGGCGACTAAAAGTCACCGCTACCGGAAATGCACCACACACCCTTTAACCTTCAAACAGAGATTCAATCTGAGTTTGAGGTCATTGATGCGTCAACAAAGGTATCTCCATCCACACACCCGAGTCCTTTCTGGCATCGCTCCATTAGCTGATCTCATCCGTTCAGGGATTCGTTAGACTCAATCCGTAACAGGTCATCCACCGTTTCGCGGCGCGACATCATTTCAACAGTGCCATCTTCCTCCAGCCACAGTTGGGGCGCCTTGCCTATCGAATTGTAGTTGGAAGCCATGGCGTAGCCGTAAGCGCCTCCGTCGTGGATGGTAAGGAAGTCACCTGGCTTAGGCTTGGGCAAATCGCGCGGCTGCAGAAGCTCCGCGTCGTCGCGCGTGAACACATCGCCACTCTCACATAGGGGCCCTGCCACCACGATGGGCTCGACAGGACGCCCCTCAGCGCCAGGGATTTCGATACGATGCCACGAACCGTACATCGCCGGCCGAATGAGATCGACAAAGCCCGCATCGATCATGGCAAAGGTCACGCCTGAGCCTTTCTCGTTCGTGCTCGTCGCCTTCATGTCAGTCACCCGCGCCACTAACGTTCCCGCGGGCGCAACGTAGAAACGGCCCGGCTCAATCTCGAGTTCGATCGTTCGCTCGGCAACAGCCGACAAGTTCTTCTGCGCCTGCACGAACAGTTCATGCAGCCATGTTAGAGGAATCTCAGCATCCGGATTGCGGTAGTCGTGAGGAATACCGCCTCCGAGACTAACGGAACGCAACTCCGGAAAGAAAGGTAACAAGGCCGCAAAGTCTTCGGCCAACCTTGAGAGATTCTCATGCAGCTCTTTGAATTGCGGCCCACTCCCGATATGCGCATGCAGCATGATGACGTGAAGCCCCGCTTCTTTCGCCCGCGCGCTTACCTCTTGCACGGCCTCGAACCACACACCGTGTTTCGAACTCGGCCCGCCTGTATCACAGGCATTGACGTGCCCATGACCGAAGCCCGGATTGACACGAATGGAAACGGGACCGCGGTAACCGGCCCGGGCTAGCTGATCGATCATGCCTGGCGAACCCACATTGGGCAAGATGTCATGTTCTAGCACCACACTCATCGCCTGATCCCGGAACACATCCGCCGTGAAACAAATCTTCGCCGGATCCTTGCCTCCTGGGTAGCCGGCGTGGAGCGCACGCAAGATCTCGTTTCCGGAGACGCTATCGATCCAAATGTCGTGGGCGAGCATCTCTTTCAAAATCCTCGTTGCCGGCAAGGCTTTCATGGCATAACGCGCCTGCAGATGAGGCGCGTCTGTTAGGGCCTTCACTTTGCTGATGCGATCCCGCAGGGCGCGCGCGTCATAAAGCCAGAAAGGTGTACCCACTTGGGCCGCCAATTTTTCCAGTAAGGCAACATCGTTCGAGGTGCTCATGGCCGCGGACTGTGCAGTGTTCATGCGAAAGCGCAAGCACTCGCCTCCGAACTCCACCATCCACACGTTGCAATCTATGGCAAAGTCATTAGGCTCCGCAGTATGAAAACTCCCGAAACTTCTCGCCGCTCTTTTCTCAAAACCGCCGCCGGCGGTGCCGTGGCTCCCTTGATCCTGCCTTCACGTGTGTGGTCAGCGGAGATCAAGCCTAACGATCGCATCACTATGGGATTCGTGGGCATGGGCAAACAGAATCGGGGGCTTCTGCGAGGATTCATGGGCCAGAAGCACGTGGAAGTGCTCGCCGTTTGTGATGTGGATGCCACGCGGCGCCGCAAAGCGCTCGAAATGGTGAACGAGCATTATGATAGTCGACCCTTGGACGGGTGGAAAGGTTGCCAAGCCTACAATGACTTCAGAGAGATCATGGAGCGGCGCGATATCGATGCCATTTGCATCGCCACGCCGGATCATTGGCATGCCATCATCACCATCGCCGCCTTGGACTCTGGCAAAGATGTCTATTGCGAGAAGCCCCTCACGCACAATATCCACGAAGCGAAGGCCGTCATTGCCGCTGTGGCGCGAAACAATGCGGTCTTGCAAACCGGCTCCATGCAACGCTCCAGTTCAGAGTTTCGCGTGGCCTGTGAGCTGGTGCAGAATGGCTGCATTGGCGATATGGTGAAGGTGCATTGCAACTTTGGCGATCCGGGCATCCCCTGCGACCTCCCTGCCGAAAGCATGGAGCCCGGTCTCGATTGGGATTTCTGGTTAGGCCCGGCTCCGGGCCGTGCTTACAACTCCGTGCTCAGTCCGCGTGGCAATCACGATCACTTCCCTTCCTGGCGAAACTACCGCGAATACGGCGGCGGCATGGTCACCGATTGGGGAGCGCATCATCTAGACATCGCACAGTGGGGTCTCGGCATGGATGCTAGTGGTCCGGTCAAAGCACTGCCGCCTAAGAATGCCGGTGACAAACGCGGTGCCCGTCTCGTCTACGCCAACGGCATCGAAGTCGAGCACGGCGGCGGCATCGGCGTTCATTTCTACGGTACGGAAGGCGAAGTCGAGGTCACACGCGGACGCTTCGCCTTCCGGCGCGACGGTGAAACGATCGCCCAGTTTCTGCGGCGCGAGGATGGTGGTTCGCTAGAGTCCAAGCTCGTCAAAGCCGAGCGTGAGTTTCTAACAGACGCTAAAATCAAACTCTACAAGAGCCCCAACCACCTTCGCGATTTCCTAGCATGCATGCGAAGCCGCAAGAAACCTATCACCCATGAAGGCGTGGGCGGGCGTTCGGCGATCTGCTGTCATCTCATGAATCTCGCTTATTACCATCACCAAACCGTTGAGTGGGATCCAGCGGCCAACGAACTCGCAAATGGATCCGGCCACGCCGCTTGGCTCACGCGCGAGTATCGTGGGCCGTGGGCAGTGTAGAAGAACTCGTGAGAGTTCTCGCTTCGCAACAGCATCCGCGCCAGGAATTCTCACGAATTCCGCTACGGAAAAGGCTAGCAGAATGAAAACACTCTTCACCATGATCTTGATGGTCCTGCTAGGGGCGGGCCTCTCCATGTTCTACTCCAAGACGCAAGAGTCCAACGATCAAGCAACGCCGGAGATCGTCCGGGCCGTTCCCAAGATCCCGATGGAAAGCGAGGACCCATTCGACTTTCGCGGCCGGTCCAACTTCACTTACCCACCCTACGAAAAGCTCTTCGAGACCCAGAACTACGTGGAACTACGCGATGGCCTGCGGCACTTTTTCCGCCAATGGGAAGCCGACGGACGCGAGGTCGAGGATGGCGCCTCCATGAACATCTACGCGCGCTGCCAACTCGCTCTGGTACGCGCGGAGTTCCTGCTAGGGCATCGGGAAGCTGGAAGTGCGCTGCTCCACAAACTTCATCCCGCTGAAGAGGGATCGTTTGCCGACTAAAGCCCCCTTGCGCGTCTTGCGGATGGTCTTACCTTCGCGCGTGCCATGGCCTCTCCCTCTTACGTCAAGTATCCACGTACGCCGCATCTCCCTTGGTCGCCCGGCGGGAGCCACGATGACGCGTATTTGATCGATACCAGCCACTTCGAAGCGCGTGACGTGGTGGTGACGGAGAAGATGGATGGTGAAAACACCTCACTCTATCGCGAAGGCATGCACGCACGATCATTGGATAGCCGGCATCATGTGTCGCGGGATTGGGTGAAATCCCTTCACGCATCCATCTGTTATGAGATCCCTCCCGGTTGGCGGGTTTGTGGGGAAAATGTCTACGCGCGCCATTCAGTTGCTTACACAGGTCTCGAAAGTTATTTCTACGTCTTCTCGATTTGGACGGAAGAGAATGAAGCGCTTTCCTGGGAAGAAACATGCGAATGGGCGGCTCTGCTAGGACTCGCAACCGTGCCGGTCCTCTACCAGGGACTCTGGGATGAGGAGGTCGTTAAGGCCTTGGCCATCGATGAAGACCGGCAAGAAGGCTACGTGGTGCGAACGGCAAAACGCTTTGGCTACGAAAGCTTTGCGGAATCCATCGCCAAATGGGTGCGGCCCGGTCACGTGCAGACGGATCAGCACTGGATGTTCATGGAAATCACCCCTAACGAACTCGCGTGAAGCCCGTTGCATCGATGTTAGACGAACTGGAGAAAGTCTTTCCCTTGGTTCACAAACTAGAAGCCACACCGCAAGATCCTGAGTGGCACGCGGAAGGGAACGTGCGCATCCACACGGAACGCGTCATTGCGGAGATGCGGCTATTGTTAGAAAAAGAAGCCCTATCAGACGCGCTAGATGAGGAAGAATCACAAGCGCTTGTTTTAGGCGCAGCTCTACATGATATCGGCAAACCTTTGACCACACGCGAAGAAGAAATCGATGGCAAAGTGCGCATTATTTCACCGCGTCACGCCGCCCGGGGGCGATCTTATGTGGCGCTTCGCATCGCCGCGCTCGACGTGAGTGAACCGATGCGCGAACGCATTCTGGCTTTGGTGGGTTACCATCACGAGCCGCAGAAGTTGATCTTGCGCGAGGCACCAGACTTCGCCTATCGCAAACTCGCGCGGGCCGTTGATCCGGCGCTGTTGTATTGGTTAGAATGCGCCGACCTGCGCGGTCGCGAATGCGATTCGGTGGGTGAAGCGGAGGAGTGGTTGGAACTTTTTAAGATGCGATGCGAAGAACTGGATCTGTGGCGATGTCAGGATCCCTACGCAGATTGGCGGGAGGAGATCGACAGCGCATTGGCCGATGAGGCGCCGGAAGTAAGAGACTACGTCTTCGCCGAAGCGGTTCGGCAGTATGAGAATGGCGAGATCGCTGTGCCATCGGAGGCCTTGGCCCGCACGCATGCCTACCGAAAGGACGCCCCGACCCTAACACTCATGTGCGGCCCAAGCGGCTCAGGGAAATCCGAGTGGATTGAGCGCCAATTGGGAAACAGCACTCATGTTAGTCTCGATGCCATTCGCGAAGAACTTTGCGGCCGGCGCGATGACCAATCAAAGAACGGCCAAGTCATGCAATTGGCGAAGGAGCGTCTTCGCCAAGCCCTGCGTGAGCGGCGGGATATCGTCTGGGACGCTACCAACTTGAGGGAAGATGGCCGAGCCATGCTTCTGGATCTGGCCCATCGCTATCACGCGCGATCGCGAATCGTCACGCTCTCCGTCCCCGTGACGACCTTACGCAACCGCAATCGCTCCCGGAAACATGCCATCTCAACAAAGGTGTTAGAGAATCAATTAGACCGCTTCCAATGGCCGCATCGATGGGAAGCACATGAGGTTATGTGGTACCGGTCCTGAAACTTGGCACCGAGTAGCGGCTACGCAGAGATTCCACGGTCACTTCCGCAACAGTCGTGTCACTTCTTTCGTTAGGAACTGATGCCGCTTTTCAATCACTTCTTCAACTTCTTCAATGGCAGCTCGCCAATCGCTCGATTGCATCTTGCCCCATTTTTTCATGTCCAGATCAGCCGCGTTCTCCATGTCTTTGGTTAGGGATTCAAGCTTCTTCTGAAGAGCTATAGGTTGGAAAGTCGTTTCCAGATGAGATTGCAAGCGCTCGAGGTAAGCTCGTCTCAACTTGGGCGTGCGGAAACAGGCATCCATCAAACGATTCCAACCAGTCGAACTCTCTCGACCCCGCATTCCGTGGAGCGGGGAGATGTCATAGGCGTCAAAGTGCCAATGCCAGTGATCGCCTAATGTCCGGTCGAGATCCCACGGAATCGCCGTCCACTTGTTCGAATGGGCACTTTTCATGAAGAAGTGATTCTTGTTGTAGCTATCCCAGTGCTGGATAAACGCGGTTGCGCAGAGATAATCGTAATACACTGGCAGATCCACATTTTCAGCGAAGAATTTCTCCTCATCGTTGGATTGATCAAGGGCACGGCAGAAGACCGCGAGATCTTCGTAGGATTCGTCCTTCTCCGTTTCCTTTTCATACTCCTGCTCGAAAGCTGACAAACTTCCCAAATCCCGTTCATCACTGCGATTGCGGTGGGAGTTGGCTTTGTAAATCGCGGAGCCGTCGAGTTTGCGTTTGGAGAGGAAACGTTTCTCTGGTTGCTCGACCTCGGCATAGAGTCCCCAGAAGCGGCCATTCACATCCAGTCTAACCAATTGGGATTGTGAAGCCGGCACGCCGGCACTTCGGTAGATCGCATAAGCCAAAGATTCGCGGATGTAAGCGATGTCCCGCCACGTGGAATTCAAATTGATGCGTGTTTGATCGTGGAACTCGTGATCGTCCGCGAATAGGATTTTATAAGACTTTTTTCGCCAGCCACGTGCCCAGGCGCCACGAACGCGGACCTTGGCGCGATGGGCTTTGTTCTCGGCGATAAACAAGACCGGCGATTCCTCATTGGAATGAGCATTAGCTTGCACCGTCTGCCAAGCCTGGGGATCAAGCCATAGCTGATAGACTGGCAGAGCTGCCGTAGACGGCGATTTCTTGGCGGGTAACCAATAGCCCGAAATCCCTTGAGTGGAATGGGGAAAGATCTGATCCTCACTCAATTCAAAACCGTAGCGAACGAGTGTGCCGGGAGGCAACGCCGGAAGCTTCGCAGTGAGTTGAAACCGTCCCGGCTTCCGCGTTGGAAGCGTCGCTTGGGTAGTAAACCGGTTGCCATTGACCCAGGCAACGAACTGAATGCTAGTAGAGTTCCCGAGGCCTTCAAACCAACCTGTCACCGTGACGGGCTGGTTAGGCTGGGGCGACTCAGGAGTGTGACGTATTTGATAGACGGATTCTCTTGGTTCGGGCCGTTCCGATGGCGGAAGACCACTCTCGCCGGGTGAGGGTTCTGCCAGATACCAATTCGTGGGATCATCGGCATCTCGTGCGACATCCAACCGGTGCCACGCAAGAGCTGTTGTAGCACGCCTGCGATGACGAACTTGGGGCAATGGTTGGTAAATGACATCCGTGACCGTTTCCCCTTCCGCATTGGCGAGACGCAGACGTTCGCCGGAGTTATCGAGTTTCCCTTCGAAAGGTCCCAGTGCGCCAGGCAGCCGCTCACCTTTCTCCCCCTGCACGACCAGGAATTGGTTAGGCTTGAGGATCGTCTTCTCTGGAAACGTGAAACGCACACCTTTGGTAAACTTCCAACCATCTAACACCATCACTTTCTCTCCTCGGTTGGTGAGTTCCACAAACTCGGTATCCAAAGCGGCGAAGTGGATTTCATGGATCTGGATCGGCTGGCTTGGCGCGCTATCAACAGGGCGAATGGTGAGTTCCGAACGGCAGGAGCGAATGTCTGCGAGCCCGGTGGTGCGCGCTTCCTCTGTCTGAGCCAAGAGCGTGTTTCCCAAGGGGGCCGCCTTGAAAGCCAAGGCTATACCTAGAAATTGGCGAATAAAGGGCATCAGCAACTTAAGGATGGGATCACGTATCTAGCAAACGCCCACATGAGAAATATTTCTGCGGCGGTGGCACTCATCACGGGTTTGACTCAAAGTGGTGAGCACTTTTCGTAGCGGAGTTCATGAGAGTTCCGGGAGCGGGACTCCGCTACCACACAGAAAGGTCACCAGTTCCTCGACCTTCATTGACCACCACTTCTAGTCAGAACCAATCATCACCCCGAGCTTGAGTCCCACCCGCTTACTCAAGTAAACTCTCTGGGTGAATGTTAGCTTCTTCTCGCTGGTGTTTCTCTGCATCACGGTGGCCGTGTCTGCAGCACCTCCTCAGCTTGCGGATGATCGCCTGGAGATCCGTTTATTTGCGCAAGAGCCTGATATCGTCACGCCGATCGGCATGGCCATCGACCGGCACGACCGGCTCTTCATCCTGGAGTCGCACACGCATCACCCGCCCAAGGACTATCAAGGACCCAAGCGGGACCGGGTGAAAGTGTTTGAAGATGCAGATAGCGATGGAGTGCCGGAAAAGATGGCGATCTTTGCCAAAGGAATCAATCAAGGCATGAACCTGGCATTTTCCCCGGAGGGTGTGCTTTATGCGGTTTGCGCACGCGAAGTGTTAGCCCTGCCTGACAGAGATTCTGATGGCGTTTGTGATGGGATTGAACGAATCCTGACTTTGGACACCACGCAACGGTACGCGCATAATAGTTTGTTAGGAATCACCTTCGACCGCGAAGGTTGGCTCTACATCTCGCGGGGAAATACCGGGAGCGATGCGTGGAAGATCGTGGGCAAAGACGGCTCCGTGATTTCCGGCTACGGCGACGGCGGCAACGTCTTTCGCTGTCGCCCCGATGGCACGCAGGTGAGTGAAGTGGCCACGGGTTTCTGGAATGGTTTCAACTTAAAATTCGATATGGACGGCAGGCTTTTGTTAGTAGACAACGACCCGGATGCTCGTGGACCCAATCGACTCGTGCACCTCGTGGAAGGCGGCGACTACGGCTACCAATCCGTTTATGGCGGCGGCGGGAATCACCCGTTTCAAGGATGGGACGGCTCTTTACCGGGGACGCTTGGCTACGTCGCCGGTACCGGTGAGGCACCCTCCGATCTGATCGATTGGCGGCGCACGGCTTTTCCAAGACAGGATTATGTCAGGATTCTCGCTACGATCTGGAATGAAAACACCATCGAGCAATATGACTTGCGCAAGCAAGGCAAGACACTTGTGTTAGAAAAGAAGAATGTCTTCCTCTCTGGAGGGAAAAACTTTCGTCCGGTCGCCCTCGAGGCAGACAGCAAAGGCCGTCTTTATCTCACCGATTGGGTCTTGGTCGATTATCCCAATCATGGGCGCGGCCGTATCTGGCGCATTTCTCCCAAATCAGAAACGAAGGTGCAGCCCAAGGCTTACTTTGATTATGAGGCGATCAATCGCACGACGGCAATGGATCTGCTAGTCGACCGTGAGCCGCCTGAAGTACTATCGTTGCTAGAGGACCGACAAGATGATAGAGCCGACAAGCTCAAAACTTACTTAAAGCATCCCTCGACCCGAGTGAGACAAGCCGCACTTCGATGGGCTGGTGCGAGTCTCGATACCCAGTTGAAATCTTCCTTGGACTTGGCGCTCGAGGGCACCGTCCACGCCCCGCTCTTTGCAACATTCATTGCTGCGTTGGAGAATTTAAGTGGGTCCTTCGCGGACGATTTCCGCCATCAACGATCTCGGCAGGCCAACAAGCTCAAGCGATCCATCGATCCGGCCATTCTAAGCCGCATCGTCGATGACGAATCCTTTCACAACGACGTCCGCGCGTTAGCATTGAAACGGCTCAATCGGTACGACCGGAACAAACTCAATGACTTTGCCAGGGTCGGCCGCGGAGCGATCCAACTGGTGGCAATTCAGAAGCTGGGCGCCATGAAAGAAACAACAGCGCTGTCATCCATTGCCAAGGACCAACAGATAGAAGACATGGCGCGAGGTGAAGCGCTTCTAGCTCTGGCGTCTCAAGCGGATCTTGCGCCGGATGAACTCACCGACTTGCTTGAGGATCGCTCACCGGAAGTGGCTCTCGAGGCTGCGAGGACCCTTCGTTGGCACGTCGCAAGTAATGCGGTTCGGCAGGCGTTTGAGAAACGTTTTGATTCAGCCAAAGAGGCACTGGCAGAACAACTACAGATTGCCCTGAGACCTGACCTAGCATCACGCCCTCAAACGCCCGAAGCATGGAAGGCCGCCCTAGCCGTAGGCGGAGATCCCGCCCGTGGCCGCCGTGTTTTTCACACACCCCAGTTCATGTGCGCGCGCTGTCACACCGTCGATGGCGACGTCGCTTTGTTAGGCCCGAGTCTCGCCGGCATCGCCCAATCCGTGACCCGCGAACAGATCATTCACTCCATCCTCCGGCCTTCGGATCAATTTCCTCCGCAATACCAAGCATGGATCGTGCGCACCCAAGACGGCGTCTCGCACCAAGGGCTGCAACTCGATCACAAAGCCCACGGCGCCATCGAATTGTTAGGTCTCGACGCCAAAACCGTTCGCTTCGAGGCCGAGGAAATCGCCGACTACGAAGCCTCTCCCCATTCCCTCATGCCTCCGGGACTCGAGCATTTGATGACCGTGAGCGAGTTCCGAGATCTCGTGAGTTATTTGTGTTCATTAAAATGATAGACTTCTCAATGTTCTATCGTATGGATCCCGGCGACCTCCCTCTTTGAATCATGTATCGATGGTTTCTTTCAATCTTTTGTATCTCCCAGGCGCTTCCTTTGTATGCCGGATCATTGGTAGCCAATGGCAAGGGCGCGACGGGTGCGGTGCGGGATGGGCGCATGGAGATCACGTTGCCTGCGGGGAAAGTCTTTCAATTGCAGTATTCGACCGATTTGGAGGAGTGGAACACCATCGCCAACGAGGTGAGAGGTCGCTGGATAGAATCAGATTCGGTGAGAATGGCATTGGATCAGGGTTACTATCGCGTGACGGAGATTCCGCGTTGGCAACCGCCTATTGGCATTCCCGTGCCCGAATTTGGAATTGATGAAATCGCACCGGCGCGACCGGATCCGTGGGATCAAGCCGCTACGGGTTTTATTTATGTGGATCAAGATCACCCTAACGCCACAGACGACCATAATGCTCATGGCTGGCCTGATCGGCCACGTGAAACGATTCCCTTAGACCTTACTGCGGGCACGGTGGTGGAAATAAACGGCCGTTATGAGTGGGGTCATTCTTCACCGAGATTGATCCGGGCCGCCGGCACGGAAGCCAATCCCATTTTTATTCGTGGCCGATCGGAGGATGCGAAAGCGTCCATCACGCGTCCTTGGGAAATCACGGATAGCCGTTATCTCGTCTTGGAGCATTTGCATTTTCAAGATGAAGACGGTGATCTAACTGATGGCGATACGGGATCCTTAACATTGGTAGCACCCAATGATCATATCGCAGTCAGGCATTGTGAAGTGAGCGGCAATCTCAGTGACGGAGGAATTGGAATCGCAAGCTTTGCTGATGAGGCTTTTAACGAACAGATGCTGGTTTGGGATAATCACATTCATCACAATGGGGATGTGCTGGCAGACTTTGACCAAGATGTCTTGGGCATTGGAGTTGGGAATCTTGCGCGCCAAATATGGCTCGTGGACAACGAAATCAATCATTGCAGCGGTGATGGCATTCAAATCAATGCGCGAGTGTCCTGGGAAAGCGGTATTGGCGATAGCCATCATATCTATATCGGGCGCAATGAATTGCATCATAACAAACAATCCGGTGCGTGGTCCAAGCAGGCGGCGGATGTGATTTTTAGTCAAAACGTGGTCTATGGTCACCGGCCGAGCAACTCTTCGACCGGTGCCGGATTAGGTTTTCAATATGGTCCGGAACGTATGTGGTTTCTGTGCAACCATATTTATGACAATACAGAGGGCATAGCTGCCGGGAGTAATAGCGGTGAGCCCGGTCAAGAACAGTATTTTATTGGCAACGTCATCCATGATATTCATCATAGTGACGTGGATGTGCGAGGCGAACTACTGGACCCTTATAATGCCGATACCCCGTGGTCGAGCGCCGCCATAAGGCTCTCGGGTGGTTGGAATCGAACCATCGTCAATAACACAATCTATGATGTGGATGCGGGGATCAATGTGCCCGGGCCCCTGGGAAGTTGCGTGATTTTGAATAACATCTTTGGATCCCTCACACCTAATCGTGGAACCCATATCTTCTTTGAGCAGAGCGACCTTGGGAATAGTTCCATAGCGAATCACAACTTGTATGCGGGCACAGCCGCGATTCGTTGGGGAAACAACACGGTGGTGAATCTACAGACGTTACGCTCCCAATCCGGTCAAGGCGGGCAAAGCATCGAAGGCGACGTCGGATGGGCCGATGCTGCTAAGGGAGACTTTTCACTACAACCTTCATCCCCAGCTGTGGACGCCGGGACCTTGGCCGCCGCTTACGCCCGCTTTCAAGAACTCTATGGGATCGATATCGCCTTCGATATCCAGCAGTGTGCTCGACCTCAAGGCACCGGATGGGATATGGGTGCCTACGAACGTGAATGAATGAGACTGGGAGACGTTTTTTACGGGAATAGGGCCCGGTCTTCCGCGTCTTCTGCCCGATACCATGATTCAGCACCCATGAACCCCCAAAGCTCCTGCTCCCCAACCCCTAACAGACGCGCTGGATCCGCGCTCGTGTTTGGCATGGCCATTCTCCTCCCCGCTCTCCTTGGTCTGCCAGACGCGGGTGCTCAACTCGAGGTGGGAGGCACCTCCGACGATGTGGAGTTTGCCTTGTTCGATGGCAATACGCTAACAAATCACACCCTATCTGATTTTGATAATCAGATCGTGGTTCTCTATTACTACACGCCGTGGTGACCATTCTGAGGCTTCGCCGGTCGCCAGTTTGGCGACGCTATTGTTGATTACTACCGTGATGCTTCACGCTTGGAGAATCAGGATCGCAACGATCATGGTGTCCCCATTTCCTACACGGTGCTAGGCATCGAGGCAGGTGCCGGGTTTGATGCCAGTGTGCGGAGCTTTGCTTCTAACATTGATTTCGATGCGGGCGGTGTGGATCTGACATTGGACGGCAGTGAGCGAACAAATGTCAGAAACGGATTCGCGCACTATTCGGGATTCCCCGCTTCCAACACACCGAGTCAGGTACCAACCAGCCAACGCCGTCGGTTTGTCATATTGGATGGACGCGAAGGCCCGAATCAATGGCAACTCCTTTATTCAGCAGATGATTTTCACTCTAGCGAAGCGGCCACTGTGCGTGCTGTCATCGATTCCGTGGGGCCGGTGGCGCCACCGGCAGTTGAGTACACGATCACGGTCGCGAAAAGCCCAGAATCAGCTGGCGCTATTTCAGGTAGCGGCGTTTACGCAGAGAACAGCGAGGTTCCCCTAACAGCATCACCCAATGCCGGGTATCGCTTTGGGCAATGGGTCGGTGAAGGCGTAGCCGATCTCTCGTCACCCACGACAACCGTTCTCGCCGATTCCGATAAAACGGTCACAGCTATGTTTATCAGAATATGGCAGGCCACGGTGAACGCGTCGCCGACGGATGGAGGTTCAGTGAGTGAGGGTGGCGTCTTCGATGAAGGGAGCGTGATCACCTTGGAGGCTGCTCCTGCGGAAGGCTACCGTTTCAGTCATTGGAGCGGAGCAGACGTCGCCGATCAAGAAATGGCGACGACGACGGCTGTCCTTACTAACGAACAAACGTTCACTGCGAATTTCATCAAAGTCAGAAACCTGTCGGTTTCGGCGTCACCGTTAGACGGCGGAACGACGAATGCGGGTGGCGTTTTTGATGAGAATGCGGTGGTCGCTATCATAGCGACCCCTAATGAAGGTTATCGCTTCAGTCACTGGAGTGGAGATGGCATTGCCGATCCATCCATGGCGGCGACTCAAGTGACGATAACCGTTGACCAGGAGGTGACAGCCAACTTTGTCAAAGTGTGGGGGCTTGAGGTTTCTAGCGCTCGAATCGATGGTGGAACGGTGACAGGAACGGGCATCTATGACCGAGGTGCTGAGGCAGCGATCACAGCGATGCCGGCAGAAGGCTACCGGTTCGCGGGTTGGCAGGGCGAAGGTGTCGCCGATCCGGCAGCCGCGACCACGACGGTGATGGTGACCGCGGATCGTCAAGTGACGGCGACGTTTGTGAGAGTGTGGACATTGAACCTTGCTTCCACCGATGCGGAAGGTGGAAGTGTGAGTGAAGGCGGCGTGTTTGACGATGGCAGTGAAGTCGTCATCACGGCCATCGCATCGGAGGGCTATCGCTTTGCGGGTTGGTCAGGAGAGGGGGTGGCAGATCCCACCGCCATGATGACCACCGTGACTCTCACCGCAGACCGAATGCTCGAGGCGCGATTCATCAAAACGTGGATGGTGACACTAACCAATGCCCCACAAGCAGGTGGAACCGTGAGTGCCGGCGGTGTGGTGGATGACGGCGTTGCGTTTCCCATCACCGCGACGCCGAACGAGGGCTATCGCTTTGCCGGGTGGACGGGCGCGGATGTGGCCGACGAACTCTTGGCCTCTACATCGCTCACGGTGGCTAGCGATGTCAGTCTGACGGCGCATTTCGTTAAGGTTTCGTCTTTTCAAGTCCTAGCAAGCCCGGCAAATGGCGGCACGGTTTCGGGTGGAGGCGACCACGATGCGGGCGCGGTCGTTTCCATCACTGCGACTCCCAGCGACGGTTACCGATTCGATCGTTGGGAAGGCGCTGATGTTGCGGAGCCGACGAGCGCTGCGACAACCATCACCGTGGGTGATGCCACCACAGTCACGGCCATCTTTGTCAGGCAATGGCAACTCACCCTAACCGCCTCCCCCTCGGAGGGCGGAAGCGTCTCGGGAGCTGGAACGTTTGACGAGGGAACTGAGGTGACAATCTCAGCGGAACCTGCCGAAGGTTATCGATTCGTCGGCTGGATAGGCAGTGAAGCCGTCTCCAATCCCAACCTTGCATCGACGAATCTAACATTGAATGCGTCAACGGAAGTCACCGCGCGATTTGTGCAGCTGTCCGATGACGAAGATGCCGATGGATTAAACGATATTTGGGAACGGGAGAACGGTCTCGACCCCGCAAACCCTAACGATGCCAACCTCGATGCGGATCGCGATGGCGAAACCAACATCGAAGAATTCCGAGCCCGAACGGATCCACAAGATCCCCAGTCCCGGCTCCACGTGATAAACGTTTGGACTGATGGAGAGGTTCTCAATCTCGTATGGCAAAGCGTGCCTGGGGTTTCCTATGCAATCGAAGGCACGGCCGATTTGGATACGGCATGGGTACGCTTGGATATCGGCACCGTGATAGCCGAAGCATCTGAGAGCCAGGTGAATCTCTCTCTCGACATGCCGTTTGTTAGAGTGGTCGCTGTTTCGAGTGATGAGTTGTAATGCGTTCTCCGTAGCGGTGACTTTTAGTCGCCGCCAAGTCCTATGTTAGTTTCGGCGGCGACTAAAAGTCACCGCTACGGAAAAGCCCGGGATTTATTTTTTTAACATCCGGCCAGCCGTCTTCATTCTCATCGCGAAGGTAAGGCAAGTCTAACCCATACGCTTCTCGCCTGTTCGTTAGAGCCATGGAGCGTTGAAGGCCTCTTGGCAAGGAACCTTCGATTCGCCCTGGAATGCGAAACAGCCACTCAGGATTCAAGCGCTCGATTCCCGTGTTTTGATCCTGAACGAAAAAGTTATCAGAGATGGCGGCGTCGCCATTGATGTCGGCCGGCAATTGATCCACGGAGTAGAGAACGAGGCTTCTCAAGAAAGCGATGATTTGGCGTTGCTGACGATTTGTTAGTTCTAGGTAGCATTCCCTCGAATCCGTGGCCTCACCACCATGGCGCCGAACGACGTCATCAAGTGTTAGACTAGCGCCGTCATGCCCGTAGGGCGCGGTGTGCGCGACACCCCACAACGGGGTGGTACGCCATTGAGTGACCTCACTTCCGTCATACTGTTGTTGAGCAAATTCGGGTCCCATTTCGTGGTATTTGAAGTCGCTGTAAATGCCATCGATGGTGATGGGACCGTCGTTGTTTCTTAAACGGAGCCGGCCTTCCAGCCGCTGCTGCTTTTTAGAGTAGTGCACCTCAAGATCGAAGAATCGCCGGTCCCTGGGCAGAGTCCATTCGGATCGATGGCACGCAGCACATCCGATTTGGTGGAAGTGCTTTTCTCCACGCCTAACGGATTTCGTTAGCTTACCGCGTCCAGGCTTTGGGTGATTGAGTAAGTACCACTCCATCATGTCGAGTTCGCCTTCAGTGATCTCTTCGTGATGTCCGTCACGGTCCGGATCATCGAGACTCACGCCCTCCCTCGATATCACCCGTCCGCGATCGCGTCCCGCTTGGCTGAGCGGTTGGCGGCGTCCAGCGTTGGAAACGTGGGCGATGCCATCGCCATCCGCATCTTCCAATGTCGTGGGATCGTAGGCGGGCATACCCATGTGGAGATCGAAGGTGTTGGCGGCGAAGGCGCGTAGGGTGGAAGCAATGGGTGGACGGTTTCTAACATAGTGCCGACCGAAGCCGAAAACTTGCGCCTCCAATCGATAGCCGGCAACCCCTGGGAAGTGCAGATCCGTGGCGAAGGCAATCCGTCTGCCCTCGGCATCGACAAAGACTGGATAAAAGACGCCATTGAGCTCAGGAAGACCATCGCCGTCCTCGTCGCCAAATGAGCCGTAGTCGATGCCGCCGATTCGGCAGCGATCTTCCGCGGCTTCTTCTTTGGCAATCCAACCATCGCCATTGACGTCCCCTAGCAGAATGGCCTCAGTTTCGAGAAGTTCTCCGATCATTTCAACGATACCTGCTCCAAAGAGGTGAGGCGTATTCCTGCCCGAGCCCCCATTCTTGGCAATCGTCGCACCGGCGCCGGCATCGCGATAAGGTGTGTTGTGACAGATCGCGCAAGAATTGGTGTGGCTGCGAGACATCATCTTGGTCGATCCGTCTGCGAGTGTCACACCGTCAAGCTTTCCCACATCGGTATCGTAAACACCGTCACGGTGACGAAACTCGCGCTGAAAGAGATTCCGCCCCCACTGATAGCCTAACCAGGGATCGTGTTTTTGTAGGTAAGCGGAGCCGCCCAACAGGCTCGGGTCTTCCGTGTGAACAACTTTGATCCGTGGGTGCTTGATGGAAAGGCCGCTCAAGTCTCGCGGCACATCAATGGGATCATCTTGTGAGTTGCCGGGGCGCTCCGTGAGTTGAGCGGATGCTGTTAGGATGGTGGCAAGCCAAACACCTACCACGCCGATGCGATCAGGGAGGATCCGCAGGAAGCGCTTGGTAGTACTCGATATCATCGTTCTTGTGATTGACCGACGCGCGCACAAAGACTAGGTCCTGGCCCATCTCGCTTCGCTTGAAGGTCTTGCGGATCTTGGTGATGAAGCGGCCTTGTTTCACGTGCCCTTGAAGCTGCCGGAGCTTGGCCACCACGTCGTCCGGCGCCTCGCGATTGAACTCCATGGCGCCACTGAGGTAACCAGCGTCCTGAGCCGTGAGGCGTTTGGCCCATTCCAAACGTGCGGGAATGATGCCACTTCGTTTGATTTCTGATAGACGTTCGCCGATGACCTTGCGGACGTGATCGGTGATGTGCGACCTCCACGTGCGTTCTTGCTTGGTGAGCTTTTCCGGAATGGCCATGTCCATGGCGGATGCCCACTGCAGTTGCCAAGTACTTTGATAGGACATCGAGATCGGAAGATCCACCTTGTAAGGCGCCTGAACGTAGAGCAGGGCCTCCGTTTGATCGGTCACCGAAACTTGGGTGATCTGCAAGGGATAGACTAACTGATCCGACTTGAATTTGAAACGCGTCGGCGTTATCTCACCGGTGTAAGTCTTGCGGATCAAGCCTTCGCCCTTCATCTGCTTGGGATCGATCTTCATCACGGTGAAGAACCATTTCTTGGCGATGTAGCTGTCTAAGGTCGCCTCGTCGCCTGAGTAACTGTAATCGTGATCTCTCAGCCATTGATAGAGATCATCGGCGCGCTCGGCGGTGACGATCTTGTAGTCTAACGTGCCTACCACGCCGGACTCGATAACCTTGACCGTGGAGCGTCTTCTGGGCATAGCAGCGAAATCTGGAGCTGCTTCCGCAGCGAAAGCAATGCCCGCAGAGAGCGGTTGCCGAAACTTCTCCCAATCCGTCGGCTCCATGATGGTGAAAGTGCCTAACAACTCAAAGAAATCGCGCGGCATCTCATTGAGCTGCGGTTGGCTAGGCGTTGGGATGACCATGCCGAAGTCCTTGGCGTTGCCTTCGAACTTCGGCTGCACCGTGAAGGTGACTTCTTTCTTCGCGGGCTCCCAGGTGATGAACGCCTTCTGCGAAGGCTGCTCCACATCGCGGGATTTGGCGGAGAAATAACAACAAGCCGCGTTAAGGTGCCAGACGGAGACTGATGTCGCGGCAATGATCGTTCCAAGAATCCACTTTTTCATAGTGATAAGCTAGGCAGTTAAAAAACCAGCGTGACTAGCATGGTCACGCCGGTTGGAGTGGTCAAGCTTTCAAATCGGTATGGCATGGAGCCGCGCCCGGCACTCTCACGAGATTCGCTACGAACTTGTGATCTACTGGACTTCCGTTAGGCGCTGGCGGTAGGTGACGCGGGCGTGTTCGTAAGCTGCGAGAGCTTCGTTCATTTCTTCTTGAGCGATGAAACGCTCTTTCTGACTCCAAAGTTGGTCCACGGATTTCAGGCACCATTCGAGGCTTTCTTTGGAAGCGCGAATGGGAGCATCACCGACCTGGATGAATATGGGGTTGGTGTGAGAACTCGGGAGCACGCGCACGGCCACCCAACTGCTCTTCTCAATATCCACCTCGAATTGAAGATCCTGCATCTTGCCATCGGCAGTGATGACTTGGGAAGCTTTGGGATAGCCATTAACGATCAATTCCACAGCCACCTCCTGCGAATCGCCACGGCGCGCGCGTTCGAGATGCCAATAGGGCTGCTGCGCGGAAGAACGCTTGCGGATGAATTCATCCGGGGTCTTGCCTAACAAAGCAGCTGTTTTGAGCGTGGCGGTGACTTTGCCAGGGGCGTCGAGTTTGAGATCAGGCTCGCCGCTGCCCAGTTCCGTGCCGTTGATTTGAAACTCAAGCAGATGGCTGTAGCCGTCACTAACATATGCACGACCCTCTTCAATACCTTGGCACCAATCATCGTAAGTTAGCTTTTCCGGTAGCTTGACGTAGGACCGGCCTAGCCCCACGCGTTCGCCATAGATACAGGGAAAGTCCGTTTCCCCGCTGATGCGTGTTCGAAACCCGGCATTGAGCGTGTGATACCAAATGTTCAATTCCCAAGGGTAAGGCGTGTCGACCGTGGAAATGAAATCCACTGCGGGAACAAGCTCGCCATCCGGACCCGGCACCTCATGCGTGACATCCACGATGTACTCACACGCGCCGATACCATCAAAGGGCGGAATATCATAGCTTGGGAGTTCATCGGTCGGCATCTGCAATCCCCATCCGGAATGGGCAGGACCGCAGATAGCGCCCTGTTGCTGCGCCCAACGAAGGGTGTTTAAACAAAGTGTCGGCCAATGATGTTTGGAATCGCCGCCGGGGTACATCTGTTGTTTAAGCCGGAGAAGGCACAGATGACCGGATTGATGCGAACCGAATCCTGACACTTCAATATCGTAGCGCAAGATATAGGGGTATTGGGAAACTTTGTCGTCTTTCCCCGTGAAAAACTGCTTTTGATAGTCGAAGCACGGCCCCCAAGTGAGATTGGCACCGACTTTCAAGTCCTCCCCGAGACAGTGCCGCATCATGTCCGGCGCATGAACGCCTTCGGTAGGATTGTTATAGTGCGCGCAACCGGCAGCATGAATGTGATGGTCGCCCGACCACCACCCCATCTCGGCGGGATCGATCCACCGATGCAACGCGAACTGGATAGGTTCCGGATGGTCACCGATCGTCACCTGCTTCGTCTGAGCATGATACTCCGGCCCACGCGTGCATTTGACGTTGTAAGTCCCTTTGGGCAAACTAACTGTTTCGCCAGAAGCGCGATAAATCTGTGGATGAAAAGCGAAGTCGGGAGCGAGCCGTTTGTTCATGGACGGATAGACCCGCCCGAGGCTATCACGGATTTCAAATCCAGCGGTGGTGGCTTTCCCGCTCTCGTCGGTGACCTCGATCGTCACCGGCAGCGCCCCCGCGCACTCGAAGGTGGCCATGAGGTCACTGCGAAAACCGAGATCTTGCGTTCCTTGCCCCACGGAGAATTCCATCACGGCTGTTCGCTTGCCGGCATCGCGGCTATAAAGAAGGACGATTCGGTATTCTAGCAAGATACCACTGAGGCCCGGTACTAAAGGCCGGCGCTCGAAGACCTCCAAGTCACACCAGCGATCTCTTACTTGGTCGGCCGGCGAATTCTTCAGCGGCATGGCCTGGGGGCTGGTCACTTCGAGCGCATGTGTCACGCCGGCTTCATTGTGGACTTTGACTAGAAAGGCGCGCCACCCATGCTGCACGAGTTCGCGCGGCGCCGGACCCGGAGCGACTTTCACACGAGACTCCGGATTAATCTGTACGGATGCTAGACAATGCGGATCCAGCACCGCTTGCACCGTCTTGACCGCAGCCGAGTCGTCTTGGTTGGAACGCGCCGCCGCAAGCTTGTCCCGCTCCTCTTGACTCAAGGGTTGCCCAAGATGCTCTAACGCTTCGACCAACCGCTGCACCTGCACCATCACGGGCTGCGCATCCGTTTCCACGATGGGTAGAGCATTCGCAGTTCCAAAGAGGCCTAAAGATACGGAGACACCGAGCAGTAGAGCGGGAAGTTTCATGAGGGATGTTTTGCCAAATTTGCAGACCATTGACCACCCAGAAAGGATGGCAGTCGAGACCCACACACAGAAAAGCCCGAGCCTCGTGGGGAGACTCGGGCTTGGTGTCGGTTAAAGACTTAAATTCCGCCGTGACTTAGGAAGCGATCTCTTCGGCGTGGAAGATCTGCCAATCATCAAGATTGTTGAGATTGATGGCGTCTTTGATCTTGCCTTCGTCGACAATGCCGGAGGCTTCAAGAATTTCCTTCCGGGTAGCGTCGTCATGGATGTACCCCGCGATGCTGTCGTTGAGCGACTTCACGGCTGCGGCATCGAGTGATCCACCCTTCTTTTCCAGAATCCAGGCTTCAGTCTGAGGGTAGCTGGGCTTGGAATCTTTGATGTGATTGAGGAATTCTTCGCGATCGATCCCAAGGCCATCCAGAACCATCTGGTCGTAACCTTGCCCGCAAGCGGGATAGTCGTCGTGCAACTTGTTCACTGCGCCCAAAGAGGCTTTCTGCCAGAGGCGCGGCAGGTGAAGGACGCCGAGAGGGCCGGCGACACCGGAGCTAATGGTAGGTACTACTTTACTCATGTCTGATAGGTTAAATGGGATGGTTCGATCTTCCGCATTCCGGAAGAGAATGGGCGTATAGAAGGGCGGATTTCTCCAGAGAATCAAGCTTTTAATCTCGGGCGGCTGGTACACGGTCGGTTCCGACGATGCCGAAACGGGTGGAACATACGTGGAGAGAAACGAACGCAGACGGAGAGACCCGATTCCTGCGTGCGACGCGCGTGGCCAAGGAGTGGCGGTTCGCGTCCAAGCTGCAGGACGACGAACAGTGGACCCATCACGAGACCTTGCCCGAAGCCGAGCTTCGCGACTTGCGGGACGTGCTCTGGCGCAAGTACCAACGCCGCCGCATCCCGTGGGAACATGTGGTCGAGATCGACAAGCTTCTAGGAGACGACGAAGATGCCGGCTGAGTGACACTGGGGTGTCCTGACGAATTTGACCCAGCGAGGGTGATCGCGCATGGTGTCTTCATGAATGCTGTTAGAATCCTCTTTGTGTGTTTGTTCATTATTTCGCCGGTGTCCCAAGCCGCCGACGAAAAAGCCATTGGTGACATTGATCTCATCACCGAATGGAAAGCTTTGGTTGAGTTAAATGAGGCGTTGGTGAAACAGGTTGCGAGGGATTATAGTGAGGGCCTGGCCGGGAATTGGGAAGTGGTGCAAAGCCAAGTTCAACTAGCGGAGTCGGAAATCGGGCTAGCTTTGGCACAGAAAGATCATCAAGCAGCGGTCAAACATGCTGAGGACCTTGTAAGAGCGACTCAGCGCAATGTGCGCGTGATGCAGCGTAACTATCAGGCGGGAGCTCCAAATATAGCACCGGCCGATATGCAGAAAGCACGTCGAGTTATCATCAAAGCACGCATTCGTTTGGCTGAGCTTCGTAAAAATATCAAAAACTGATTATGATCGGGCGCGTCCTAATAGGATTACTTCTTTTCTTGCATCTGATCGCGGCCCATGCCGCACCTTCGGATCACCGAAACATCTTCCTCATCTTAAGCGACGATCATCGTTATGATTTCCTCGGTTTCATGGAGAATGCGCCGGCGTTCCTAGAGACTCCTAACCTTGATCGAATCGCGCGGGAAGGCGCCCACGTCGTCAATGCGTTTGTCAGCACCTCCTTGTGTTCGCCCAGCCGCGCATCGATCCTAACAGGCCAATACATGCACAGACACCGTGTGGTGGATAACCAGCGGCCGGTACCGGAAGGCACGCGTTTCTTTCCTCAAGAACTTCAAGCCGCCGGTTACCAAACCGCGTTCATCGGCAAATGGCACATGGGGCATGACGATGATTCACCACGACCCGGATTTGATCATTGGGTGAGTTTCAAAGGACAGGGCACCTACTTCGACCCGGAACTCAACATCAATGGTGAACGCCAATCGTTCAAAGGCTACACCACCGATATCCTCGCCGAGCAGGCGCTGAAATGGCTCAAGGAAGGGCGCGACCCTAACAAACCTTTTCTTCTCTATCTTTCGTTCAAAGCCGTGCACTATCCGTTTCAGCCCGCGCCCAGACATCATGGACGTTATCAGGACAAGCCGATTCCCTATCCGGAAACCATGGCCTTCACGGAAGAGAATTACCGCACGCAACCCAAATGGGTGAAAGAACGGCGCTACGGCATCCACGGTATCGATCACATGGAAACAGGTGCCTTTGACAAGGATCCCGTGCCGTCCTTCGATGATCTCTATTGGCGGTTCTGTGAGACCGTTCACGGACTTGATGAGAATGTGGGCAAAGTATTCCATCACGTCGCAGACGGCCCGCTCAAAGAAACCACGCTCACACTTTATTTAGGCGACAACGGCTTTGCTCTGGGAGAACACGGTTTCTACGACAAACGCGACGCCTTCGAAGTCTCCATGCGCATTCCCATGCTGGCGCACGCGCCGGGCAGAGTCCCCGCCGGATCGAAGGTGACGCCCATGGTCCAGAACATCGATGTCGCGCCGACATTGTTGGAATACGCCGGCGTCGATACGAACAACATTCCCGTCGATGGCCGCTCCTTTCTTCCATTGCTAGAGGGGAAACCAGTTGATGACTGGCGGGATCACATACTCTACGAGTATCACTGGGAATGGAATTTCCCCGCCCAACCCACGACACTCGCTATCCGTGGAGACCGATACAAATACATCTACTACCACGGCGTTTGGGATCGCAATGGTTTCTATGATCTGGAAACGGACCCGCACGAACGCCATAACTTGATCGACCTTCCCATCTATCAAGAACAGATCTTGGCCATGAAAGAACAGCTCTTCAAAGAACTAGGCGATTCAGGCGGCCTAACCATGCCGCTACGACCACCCAAGGGCGTACAGTTCTATGATCGTAAGTTGCCGCGGTGAAATTGTAAATATCGCTAGTCAATGCTTCAACAAGTTACATCACTTCTAGTGTGGATCGGAGCGATCCTGTCGATATTATTCACGGGGCTTCTCGTCGCTTCATTTTTCAATAGTTCCGTATTGAGCAGCCGATTGGATAGCAAAGGGAATTCCGGACCGCACCATGATGTCTATTACAGCGTTGGCGTGCTCGTGCTTCTAATTCCATTGATTGGAGCTCTGGCGATACTGGCAACTGGCATATTGGCGAAGCATGGAGAGAAATCGGTAATAAAAAGGTTCGCATCATGGACTCAACCAACAGAACAAAACAGGGCTACTGATCAGGCTGCAAATCCCAAAAGGTGAATCTGAGCGACACCAGATCTCAAAACTCCAATCGCACGCCCGCTTGCCAGATTCGTGGCGTTCCCACTCCGATGACGCCTGTACCGGACCGGCTCACTTGGATCGCTTCATCAAAGAGATTCTCCACTGACAGAATACCCTCGATTTCAGGTGTGAACCGCCAGCCGATCGAGGCGTTGACGACGAAGGCTTCCTCGAGATAACGCGTGTTGAGATCATCGTCGGCCACGCGGCTGGTCCAACGGCCTTCGAGTTGAGCGCGGAGCTTGCCGCCGCCGTCGTAGCCAAGAGACGCATAAGCTTGGTGCTCGGGCATTTGTGCAAGTTGAGCGCCTGCTAGATCGGGTTGATCCTTACTGCGCCGGATCTCGGAGTCGGTGAGAAGATACCCTGCCCTCAGAATCCAGTCGGCATCCGTCTCCCAAAGAAAACCGGCTTCCAGGCCTTTCACATCCACTCGATCGAGATTCCGGCGTTGGCGACCGCTGCCCCCCGCTGGAATGAAGCCCCAGGGTTCCACCACCCCGCCGCCTTCGGTCAAGGTGACATTGGCCACCGCGTCGTCGAGCCAGTGATAGAAGCCCTCCAGTTGAAGCGTGATGTTAGGCGCAACAGACCATTCCAAACCCGAAGTCACTCCCCAAACCCGTTCGGTTTCCAAATCGGCGTTGGCCAAAGTGATATCATTGCCCACGCGGAAAGGCCGGTAAAGTTCGTTCAATGTGGGACGGCGGGTGCCGGTGAATCCAGTGAGACGTAGCGTGGTGTCCGGCGAAAGATGAATGTCAGAAGCCACCCGCGCACTCACGCGCCAGTCTTCTTGGTTACCAAAGCGCGCCTCACTCAACAGTTCGTCGGTTTCGAGATTCCACTGTTTCTCGTCACCCTCACGATCTAGCGTGTAATCGAGCCTTAATGAACCATGGACACTCCAGGCGTCATTAGGCCTCCACGAGTACTCCGCGACGGCTCCGGCTTCCCACCGCCGGCCTCCCGCTTGGCGTTGTCTAGTGAAGCCGTTGCCAAGATTACGAAACCGTTCATTCGTTTCGCCAGAGGCGTATTGGCTATCCAGGCCGAACAAGATTTCATGATGATCGCCTAACCAAAGTCGCGAGCGGCCCACGACGCCAATCGCCTCTGACGGAACGTCAAACTGATCAAGCACCCGCCGTTCGGAATCGCGATCGGTGGAGACGCTCGTGAAGACGCTTTCAAAATCGCGTGTTTGATAGAAGGCCGTCCAGACGTGCTCCCAATCATCCGCGCCACGTTCTTTGGCCAATCGCAAGCTTCCTTGCCACGCCCGGCTGGCATTGACCGCCATGGGCGTCCCATTACCACGGTCTTCCTCGTGATAACGCAACGAGCCCCCGACGGACCAGCCGGATTCCCAATCATGCCGGATTCCCAGCTCGAGCGCATCGGCTTGCAACGTCGCGCGCCGGTCGATGCCTCCCCGATCCGCTTCGCGAATGATGTGATAGCCAGTGCTTTCCATGGTCGACCAACTTCCAAAGAGACGCGTTTGGCCACTTGAGGAAAGCGTCATGAACGCATTGGCAAGTCGATGATCGACGGCTCTTCCTCCGGCAAATTCAAGGCTAAAGAACGGCTCGTCATCCAAATGAAAGCGGCTCTCAATGAGCATGATCCCTCCAAAGTCTGACAGACCCACCGCATGCACACCGCTAGGCTGAATGAGCGATGCGTTAGCAATTGTGCTAGCGGGAATCGCCGTCCAGGGAATCCAACCACCAAAGGCATCATTGATAGGGATGCCGTCCAAGAACACTGCCGACCGGCTGGCACCGTTGGGTCCACCCACCCGCAATGCCAGCCCTTGCGTTGTGGGATGCGCGGCCAGAGTCGATTGGCGACGAAAGAGCCGCGCGCCGTCTTTCCCCTGGAGTTGATCCGCTAGGGTCGTGCCAGTCTGGAGATCAAGGAAGGCATCGTCCCAAACGCTGCCACTGTAACCGCCCGATTCCTGCCACTCCAATCCGCGCGCGCCAAAAACAGTGAAGGTATCGAGTGTCTCAAGCTCGAGGTCCTCTTGCGCATAGGCAAAGAAACCCGAAATGATTAAAATAATAGGGAAGAGGCGATGCCGGGGCATCACCCGTGTTATCCGCGTGATCCGTGGTTCATCAAGATTTTAGTTAGTCCGTATCAATGCCCGGAAGCTCCTCGGCTACAAGCGCCGCTTCCTTCACCCGCATGCCATGCGCCGCATGGCTGCTATGATCCGGATGAAAGACGCCGACTGTTTGATCCAAATGATAGAGCAACACGGTCGCATCATCAGGTTCGAATCGATGAACAAGATCATACGTCTCGCCTTCGTAGCGCGCTTGATTGCTCAAACGCACTTCATCAATCTTCCCGTCAAAGCCGCGGCCAGGCCGCCCACGGAAGTCTGGATCCGCCCCCACATAGAGTGGGAGATCGTTCGTCTTTCGTGGTCCGCTCCCAGGACGCTGGGCGACTTGTTTGCCATCAACGTAGAGCCGGATCTCCGCGCCATCGTAGACGCCGGCCACGTGCGTCCACACTTTCGCCGGAAGAGGCTCAGGCGACTGGACCGATTGATAGTCTCCATTGAGATGCACATCGAATTGGATCTGCGAGTTGTGGAGAAACAGAGCGTAGTCCGAACTCTCCGTCTTGGCGACGACGCCGGCGCGTTCTTGCTCTTTGCTTAACAGAATCCAGGCCTCAAGCGTAAACGGAGACTCTGCAGGTAAGGCGATGGTGCTAGAGTCCACACGCACCGCGGCACCCTTCGCCACGGCCAAGACTTGGTTAGGGCCCGCTTTGAAGAGGGACTCTGGCACAGCGCTACTCAACGTCGCAGGGATCTCAATCGTCCGGCTGGGCAATGAGACACGCGCCTTGCCTTCTTCCAAATAATCCACATCGAGTTGTACCTGTGGTAGAGAAAAAGCATCGTCAAACGGACCCGCCGGCCGGTGCACACGGAAGGCGAGATTGCGCGCTTCGCCTGGAGCAAGCGTTAGATGGCGATGCCCCGGCATCAAACGCCAGGGAGCCTGGTTAGGCTTGGTCGTGAGAGTGATCTCAATGGGCTGGCTCGTGGGATTGGAGCAACGCGCGGCGTACTCAGTGTTGATGGAGCCCTCGGTATCCAAGTGCAGAGGGCCGTAAGCCGATTGCACGACCATGTTCCGAAGGCTATCGAGTTCACCTAACCGTTCGGGCGTGTAGAGACGGGGATCAATCGCGCTGCCGACTGGCAGAATGGCCATACTCATGGAGTCCGGCCGCACCGTCACCACATTGAGATGATGCACATACCCGACTTCCGGCATGTGGCCCGGCATGGAACCGCCCGTCGTGGCCAAGGCAAAGTACTCGATGCCATCCTTCTTACCCGCATAGTTCAATCGATGAATGTGCCCGGCAAAGACGGCCCTTACATTTCCCGACTCAGCGAGACGCCGATGCACTTCCGGCCAATTGCTCTCCTTGTAGTTGGGCAACCAGCGGGGATGATGGAGAAAGACGAAGATCTGTTGGCAATGCCGCATTCGGCCTAACGATTTTTCTAACCAATCCAACTGATCCTGGCTCATTTGAATCTGATCGGGATCTTGAAAACTACGTGCTTTGACAGGGTTGATCGCTTCATCGGTGTAGAGAATGAGGAAGCCGCACTTCTTGTGCTCGAACCAATACCACAAGGGACCGAAGTGTTTCTCATAGTTCTCCTCATGTTCGCGCGGCGGCCGCCGGTCGCCCTGCTTGCCACGCCAATAGACGTCGTGATTTCCCGCCACCGGGAACCACGGCATCTCCAAGTGATTCATCGTATCATGGTACTCTTGCATTTGCTCCATCCACTGCGGCTCTTTGTTGTAACCATTGATGAGATCGCCCACCGTCATGACCAAGTCGGGGTCTAACAAATTGGTATCCGTGACTGCTTGTTCTAGAACCTTGATTCCTTCCGCGGGGCCGCCCGTACGATCGCCAAAGATGACGAAGTGAAACATGTCCTCACCTTTGGGCAAGGCCAGGTCGCGTCCTGGTCGATTGGTGTGAATAGAAGGCGGGCCCGCATGGAGGGACACGGTGACGAGGGAGAGAAGTAGGGCGAATCTCATGGACCGAAGCATGTCAGCCTGAGCGTGCGGAGCAAGGTCATTTGTTTTACACAAGTTTTACGCTGTTTAGGTGCTGTGTTGACACTCCATCTGATTAGATTGCGTCTAATGAGGCTGTTATGAAATTCCATCTCTTAGTGAACATTGTTAGCGTGACGGCCTTGAGTGCCACCGCAATCGCGCAAGATCCCTTCGCCGATCCCGAACCTGCGCCTCCTCAATTGCCGAAACCGGCCGCTGAGCCCGCAGCACCGGTTCGGCCAGATGATCCCTTTGTGAGGAGGGACGGCCGCTCCACACCAGTAGCGCCTGACGGTCAGCGCAATGTCATGATGCTAGCAGAATTCATCAAGATCGAAGAGACTCTTCTAGCAGATATGTTGCAATCGGAAAATCTGGACGCCAGTGACGGCACCGCGGTGCGGGCGGCGGTAGAGCGGCTTTTGGATGCAGGCAAAGTAACGATGTTAGATTCGCTCGCAATCACTTCGCTCAGCGGGCACCGGGCCAAAGCAGAATCGATTAGGGAGATCATTTATCCCGTTGAGTGGGACCCGCCCGCGAAATTCTCCGGCGTCAAAGATACCAATCAGCCGGATTCGGATCCCATTGTAAAACGTGGGGTGCCCATGATCGTGGAAGGGAAAGCCTATTGGCCACCGGCACAGTTACCTCATCCGACGGTTTGGGAGATGCGGCCGGCGGGGACCATCTTGGAAACGGACGGCAATTGGTCGGAAGAAGGCCTTCTCTGGGAGGCGGCCGCAGCGCCAGAAATCGTGGCCTATCTAGAAGACACCTCTTCTGGCTCTGCTAGTCTTCGCGATGGCTTAGAACCACTGATTAAACTTCCTCACTTTGCCACCGTTCGCAGCATGGCCCAGTTCACATCAACCATTGGTGACACCGTTTGGTTAGGTACCCATTCATCTTCAAAGTTAGGGCATGTGATGACGTTTGTCCGCCCTTTGACTTTCAAAAAACCTCCAGAGAATCCCGCAGGGACAAACCGTGACGAAATCACGCTCATTGTGGAGTCGATCCTTGCGCCGTCGAAGTGGACTCACCAATATTTTTCTGGTCTCGAATCATCCGCAGTCGAATCCAAGGCACTGCGTGAGCAGTTGGACGCTCTGATCAAGAAGGGTGAAGCGGAAATAGACACACTCTCCACCCTTCGCTGCAAATCTGGAGGAACCGTTGAATCTGAAGGCGTCAACGAACGAATCTACGCCACGGAGTATGATCCGCCGACTACCGCAGATTTCAACCTGCCCGAAGATGCCGATATCCGATTCTGGCCCGCGAGTTGCTACCCTAACCCCACTGCCCATGAGACTCGAAACGTCGGGGTGACAGTGAAGCTCTCGGTAGGGCCGAGTTCTAGCAGAAACCATTTCCTCATCGATCTGCACTACGGCCAAGTAGCCTACGTGGGCGAGCGAATCGGGAGTAGGATCGAGACACCACGCGGCAAAGAAACCGTGACATCCATGCCCATCTTTGCCACATCACGAATCATCGCGACCGTGTCCTGCCGAGAGGGCGAAACGGTTTTGCTAGGGTATATGACGCCACGAAATTCCAAGGGTGAACAAATCACGGATAAACGAATGTTTGTCTTCTTGAGAGTTGCCGGTTAGTTCGCGCTCGAATCCAGACAGATCTCATCCCGGAAATATCTCTTGATTGTCAGAACGAGCCCTAAGGAACGGCGCTTCTCAAGCGCCCCGATGCTTATCCGGCGGTTGAAAACCGCCGCTCCCCGGGTTTTCCAACCAATCATTGACGCTTAGCGATTTGATGTGTGTGTAATTTGGACGGCGTCAATCACCCAAGAGAATTCAAGGAGTCTGATTGAAGTAAAGAGCATTTAGATGAAACTCGACTCTCCCACCGCGATCTTAGCCGTGCTGCTTTCGGCAGCGGTCGTGTGTTTCGTGGCGGGCGTGTTGCTCTCACGCCAGGAAACGGAGGAACGTCTGGAACGAGATCGCTCGATTCATCGCGATTTGGTGAAACAGCTAGATGCCGAGATCGAATCATTGGAGGAACTCTATCAATCACACCTAAGAACATTGGCTCGTTTCCCAGAGCTATCGGATACGATCGGTGTGCAACGCGCGGCAGAACGCGTAGCCGGCGTGCGCCAGTTGACCGTGCTTCATTGGCCCTTTCGATCGAGCGCGGATCGCTCGTGGTACTTCGGTGGATGGCAAGGGAAACCACCTACCTTTCGCGGGAGACCTGATCGGTTAGGCGGAGAGTCGATCGAACTGGATCCTGACAGATTCTTTGGCGAATCGGTTATCGCGGATCACGGATGGATAGATGAGCCCGGCAAACCGACGATGTATTGGCATCGTCGGACCGAAAGACAGCTTGCGCTGGTGACAGTCGAATCTCATGAAGTCAGCCGCGCCCTGAACGGTTGGATCCGTGATTGGTGTGAAAGGGCGTTTGATCCTTTGGCGGTGACGTTAGGGCCGGATCGCTTGGAAGGGCCGGACGCCGAGCCACTCTTCCAAATCGGCGATGCCAGCGGTCGTCCTCAGGTCCTGCTACCCTTGCCTACCCGGTTCGGCACGTGGCAATTGGCCTCTTGGGATCACGTGGAGAAACGTGTCCGTTACCAAATCCCCACCTTGATCACGGGTGTTGCTTTGGGCGTGCTCATGGCCTTGTTAGGCTGCTTCGCCTTTGCGCAGCAGCGTCAGGCGCTTCGTTTGGCCAAGACGCGGGTCTCCTTCGTCAATCGCGTTTCGCATGAATTGCGATCCCCTTTAACAAACATTTTACTCAATGCCGATTTGGCGGCCGATTCTGCAGAAGAGAATGCGCAGCGGACGCGCGAGCGGCTTGGTCTCATTCACGATGAAGCGAACCGCCTGAGTCGGCTCATCGCCAACGTGCTAACGTTTTCACGGCGAGAAAAGGGCAAGCTGCGAATCGAACTCGCGCCCTGTGTTCCGGAGCAGGTTATTCGAGAAGTCTTGGATCAGTTTGAGAGTGCTCTGAAACGGCAAGGCATTCGCGTCCAGGTTGACAGTCCGCTTTCTCCGGAATTGTTGTTAGACCGCGATGCACTTTTCCAGATCCTGGCGAATCTGGTGTCGAATGTGGAGAAGTATGGCGCTACGGGGAAAGAACTGACAGTTCAATCGCGCCTGCACGCCGGTCATTGGTACGTAACCGTCTCCGATAAAGGTCCGGGAGTGGCGCCGCAGTTTGAGGAGCGGTTGTTCAAGCCCTTCGAACGCCTGCAAGATCATGTGAGCGAAGGGACAAGTGGCACCGGGCTCGGTCTCGCCATCGCAAGAGGTCTCGCCCAGGATATGGGCGGTTCGTTAGAATTGAAACCCTCCACGGAAGGCGCAACCTTCGAACTTCGGGTCCCGGCACCGCCGGCATCCAAAGCGCATTTATCCTAACGCTCCCATGAATGTCCTCATTGCTGAAGATGACCCCGTCACCCTGGAATCGTTGCAAGCCTGCTTGGAAGGAGAAGGCTTCTGCGTGATCACGGCGGGGAATGGAAGAGAAGCCCTCACCCAATGGCAAGAAACAAAGCCGGATGTCCTTTGCTTGGATATCATGATGCCGGAAATCGATGGCTATGAGGTCTGCAAACGGATACGGGAACACGATGCCGCCGTTCCCATTCTCTTTCTCTCTGCTAAGAATGAGGAGATCGATGTCGTGGTGGGGCTCGAGTTGGGGGCGGACGATTTCATTCGCAAGCCCTTTGGCAAACGCGAACTCCTGGCTCGTGTTCGCGCCGTCTTGAGACGCGGGCAAACCAATGTCCGCGAACGAAAGTCGTTCGCCTTTGGCCCGTGGACGGTTTACCCTAACGAATTGCGTGCAGAAAGTGATGATGTGTCTGAGCTGGAACTCACCCCGCGCGAAGCCGCCATGCTAACTTTGTTAGAAGAACGTACAGGCGAAGTGGTCGACCGCAACACCATGCTCGATCGTTGCTGGGGAATGAATTACTTTCCCGAGTCGCGAACGCTGGATCAGCACATCGCCAAACTTCGCAAGAAGATCGAGGCCGATGCGACACAACCAAAGCTTATCGAGACCGTGAGAGGCGTTGGCTATCGCTACCGGCGCGAGCGATAATAAGCGTCATTTCCCACGAGTGTTCTCTTCCCAGACAGGGTTGGACACGCCGTGCTCCGCCGCACCTTCATCCTCCTCACGCTGCTCCAATTGACCGGAGCAGCGGTTTTCGCCACGCCTGCGTGGGAAGCAGCTCGAGCGATCCTGCACGAACGCTGCACCAAATGTCATGGCGGCGTGAAGCATAAGGGCGGACTCGATCTCCGGGCGATCCCAAACATTCTCAAAGGTGGCGAGAGCGGTCCGGCCGTTTTGGAGGGGAAACCTGAGGAGAGTTTGCTGATTGAGGTGCTCGATCCCGAGGCGGATGTATCGATGCCTCCGAAAGGCGAGCCGCTCTCAGCCTCTGAGATAGAAACGCTCACAGCTTGGGTGCGTTCGTTAGGCCAACCATCTCCCATCCAAGACACGGCGACGATTCCCGAGGGGCTTTCGCCCACAACGGTGATTGACTTTCTCACAGCCAAAGGTTGGCAACAGCGTCAAGTGAAAGCCTCTGCTTTGGTAGACGACGCCGGCTATGTGCGGCGGGCTTATTTGACTTTGACAGGACGGATTCCCACTTCAGGAGAGCGTGAACGATTTCTCGATTCAACGGACTCTCAGAAACGCGCCCACCTTGTCGATGTCCTACTAGAAGGTTCGGAGTTTGCCAGACACTTTGCCGAGATCTTCGATACGGTAATGATGGGTCGGCGGCATGGGCTCACGGGAAAAGCACGACCGCTTCAACGCGAAGCCGATTGGCACACTTACCTGCGCGACGTCTTCGCGCAGAACCGCCCTTGGAATCAAGTCGCTCGAGAAATGTTAGAATCGAAGGGCGCCGCGCGGTGGTATCTGGCGGCGCATCGAAACAATCACGAAGACATGGTGCGCTCCGTGGCTCCCGCGTTGTTAGGCAAACAGATCGCTTGTGCGCAATGCCACAACCATCCCATTGTCCCCGAAATTGAGCAGCGGCACTATTGGGGATTGGTCGCGTTTTTCAATCGCTCATTCAATGTGCAGACGCCGCAAGGCTTGCAAGTGGGGGAAAGTGCAGTGGGTGGAAATGTGAAATTCAGTTCACTCGAGGGTGAATCCTATGAAGCGAAGCTCGCCTTCTTCACAGGCAAAACGGTGGAGGAAACAAGCACTGCCAATGAAGACGCGCATGATGCCTCACATTACCGCATCCCCCCCAATGCCGACTATTTCGAGAAGCTCAAAACCAAGAAACCGAAAGACAAGAAAGGCCGCGGGAAGGACACGCCGAAGATGGATCAGGCACCCGTTCCGCTGTTTTCCCGTCGTGCAGCGCTGGCGGAAGTGGCCATCGAAGGTTATCCGGACTTCGCCAAAGCCTATGTCAATCGAATCTGGGCGATCTTGTTAGGGCGAGGCTTGGTTCATCCCGTGGATCACTTGGACTCGATGCATCCTCCAAGTCATCCCGAGTTACTCGATTGGTTAGGACGTGATTTCGAAAAAAGCGGCTACGATACGAAACAGCTGATTCGCGCGATCACGGCCAGCCGGGTATCGCAGCTCTCTTCGGTTCCTTTGGAATCCACGCAGCGTCCACCTGAAGAAAGCTTTGCTAGTCGCGTGATCACACCGCTTTCGGCCGAAGCACTCTTTCGTTCCATGCTGGTCGCTGGTGGACACACGCCGGATGCCGAAGGCAAGTTTCCGGGCATCGATGAACAGAAGTATCGCGACACGTTTGCTAGACTTTATCCGGATCTTTTTCCCGAGACCTACAGCCCGCAGGCATCTGAAGGCATGTTCTTCACCAACAATGTGCTGATGAACGAAATCCTTGTCGAAAGCTTCGAAGATCTCCCGCCGTCAGCGATCGTTAACAAGGCCTTCTTCCAAGCTTACGGACGCCCTCCTGATGAAGATGAGCGTGCGGCGAGTGCGGCTTATCTTGGCGAGAATCCGTCCACCAAACGCGCGCAGTCTTTGCTTTGGGCATTGATCAATAGTGCGGAGTTCCGTTTCATTCACTGACTCACACGCTTCCTTCATGTCCTCGTCATCCTCGCCACCGCCTGATTGTGGATCTCCGGATCACTCGATCCACCGGCGCCGTTTCTTGGAAGGAGCGTTAGCATCCGGCATTTCCACTATGAGTTGGAGCGGCCTCTTCTCCGTTCCGGCTTTCGCCGAGGAAGTGAAGCGCTCACAGAAGCATTGCATTCTCTTGTGGTTGTGTGGGGGACCAAGTCAGTTTGAGACCTGGGATCCCAAACCGGGCACGGAGACGGGCGGTCCTTTTGGCAGCATCCCCACCGCCATTCCTGGTGTGCATGTGAGTGAGCTCATGCCCAAGTGCGCGTCCATTCTCGATAAGCTCGCGGTCATTCGTTCCATGAAAACGAATCAGACCGAGCACACGCAGGCGATTAACCTCCTCAATCGGGGCGACAATCCGCGCCCACCCTTCACGCGGCCGACTTTGGGAAGTGTGCTAGCGCAACAGTTGGGCCAGCTCGACAGCGCGATCCCCAATTTTATCTTGTTGGATCCGTGTCCGGAAGGTAACGAATTCAAAGGTTTCAAAGCGGGAAACTGGGCCGGTTGGTTGGGCGCCGAATACGCCCCCGTTCGCGTGGGAGGCGAGTTCAAGATCCAGGATGCCGAACGCTTCCCTGGCTTTTCTGAGGTTGATCTGGAAGAACGTGAGGCCTTGCGGCGGTTCTTTAGCAAGAAATTTGAAAACGAGCGACAGAGCGCTGCGGCGGCCTCACACAATGCCGTTTTCGAACGCGTCAAAGGCCTCATGAGCTGCGCGCATCTCTTTGATCTCGAGCGCCTGCCGGCCAGGGATCGCGAACGCTACGGTCCAGGCACCTTCGGACAGCATGCCCTGCTCGCACGAACGTTAGTTGAGGAAGGCGCACCCTTTGTCATGGTGGCCAATGGCATGCCCTGGGACACGCACGTCTTCAATCATGAGGTCTATCAAATGGTCGTTCCCGATCTGGATAACATCCTCTACCAACTGGTGACCGATCTTGAGGAGCGTGGCTTGGCGGAAGACACGTTAGTGGTGGCGATGGGCGAATTCGGCCGCACGCCTTGGATCAATGTGAAGCGTGGGCGTGATCATTATCCGAACGCGTGGAGCTTGGCCATGGCCGGCTGTGGCATCCAACCGGGAGCCGTGGTCGGAGCAACCGATTCGTTAGGCATTGACGTGAGTGGTGAAGCCTTCAGCGAGAAACATTTGTTCGCCACCATCTTTCAAGCGTTGGGCATCGATCCCTACGCAGAGTATGATTTGCCTAACTTACCCACGTTTCATCGTGTGGAAGAACGCGCGGAGCCGATCAAGGAGGTGCTGGCATGACTTGGACTGCGATCAAGGAAGCGAAGAAGATCGAGTTGCCGACGACGGCGCATGATTTGGCGCTGGGGCTGGACGGAGCGGTGTGGTTGGCCTGCCTAGATGGTGGCATTCATGGAGTGAACTTAGATTCAGACGAACGTTTCTTGTTAGGCAAACATCGGCGTTATGCCTCCGGTGTGCATGCCTTGCCCGATGGTGAAACCGTGGTTTCCGCCGGCTACGACGGCCGTCTGCTTTGGCACGATGTGCGGAAGCGAACGTGTTTTCGTGAGGTGCAGGCGCATGCGTTCTGGTCCTGGCAAAGCGCGCTTTCGCCCGATGGACGGTTCATCGCCTCCTCTACGGGGCAATACCTTTGTGGCGGCTACAAGTATGAGCCCGCACCTGAACGTGAGCCGTCCGTCAAAGTCTACGACACGAAGACGGGTGATTTAGTAGCCGCCTTTGAACACGTGCCACCGGTACAGGCAGTCACCTTCAGTCGGGACGGCCGTTTTCTCGCTGCGGGAAACCTCATGGGTGAAGTGCGAGCGTGGGATCTTGAGGCGCAAACGTTAGTGGCCAAATGGAGCACGGGAGATTTCACCGGATGGGGCATTATCAAAGGACACTACTACACCGGTGGCATCTTCGGTCTAACCTTTGGTCCTGGAGACGAACACCTCTATCTCACCGGAATGGGCTCCACGCGAGATCCCGCTGCCGGCAATGGCAAGCAGCTCTGGCAGGCGTACAAATGGAAAGAGGGAGAGCCTAGCAAAGAAGCTGAAAGTTCTAGTGATCAGACCGGTCAGGGTCTGATGGAGACTCTAGCATTCGCTGGTGATGACGAACACTTTCTCATGGCCGGCCGTTTGGAGAGCGGGAAATGGAACGCCGCCGTTTTTCAACGAGAGTCTGGAGAGCTGACGGCCTCACATGATTTCAAAGGACGCATTTGTCAGGCTCAATTTCTACCTGAAGGCAATCGATGTCTTCTCGCCGGCGGCGTCTCGCAGGGCGGGTTGAAAGACGGGAAGTTCCGCAACTTCGGCCGGCTTTGGATCGCGGAATCGGGTTAAGACTTCAAGGAGCCGCGGCGTCTCGCTGCGTGCTAAGCATCCTCACTTCGGAGCGACATCGGAAATTAATTGTCGGATTTCTTCTGTGGGCCCGTTCTTGGTATCAAACGAGGTATGAACGATGAAAACGCCATAGCCGGTCTTGAGGATCGCGAGTTGCTCCGCCGCTACGCTGAGCAGGCACACGGCCCCGCCTTCGACGAACTCGTGCGGCGGCACTTGGATCACGTTTACACCGCCGCCTTGCGAAGGGTGAATGGCGATAATGCGCTGGCAGAAGACGTCGCGCAGACGGTTTTCATCGAGTTAGCACGTAAGGCCAAGCGGATTCCCGCCGAGATGCCTCCGGGTGGTTGGCTGCATCGGCATACCGGATTCGTCGCCTCGAAAATGATCGATAAAGAACGCCGCCGCCGGCATCGCGAACAGGAGGCAGTTAGCATGAACAGCCTAGAAAATCAGACAAATGATGCCGATTGGGCATCGACCGCACCGTTGCTCGATGCGGCCATGGATCGCCTTTCAAACAAAGATCGTGACGCGTTGGTCTTGCGGTTTTTCGAACAACGAGATTTTCGCTCCGTAGGTAAAGCGCTAGGGGTGAGTGATGATACGGCGCAGAAGCGTGTGAGCCGTGCGGTCGAAAAATTGCGCGCTTTGTTAGGGAAGCGAGGCGTGACCAGTACAGGAAGTGCCCTGGCCGCCTTGATGGTGGCGAACTCCGTCCAGGCGGCGCCAGCATCGTTGGCCAATCGCGTCTCGGCGAAATCGCTGGCAGGTGCCGCAACCTCAGGGGGGACCATTGGCGGCGCCATCGCCAGCTTGGAGACGGCGGCCCGGATCAAGCTCGCGATGGCAACGGTCGCCGTGGCGACGGCGGCGGGCTTCGCCGGATCACAGTTTTCGCGACCGGATGTCTTGCCTCAGGCGAATAACGCTAACAACGACACGCAAACGGAGCCGGTCGTCCAGCCAGAACTTCCAGCGCAGCCGGCGGCGGAGCTCGCTCCCGAGCCCGCGCGCATGGACCTGCGAGAGTTAATTAATGCGGCGGCAGCAGAATGGAAAGGGGGCCGGGAAGGCGTCGCTGCCAGCGCCAAAGCGTTAGGTTTTTTAAGTCAGGTAGACACAAAACAAATGGTGCAAGCGCTAGAAATGGCGAACGAACTGACCGATCGGCCTGCTGCCGCGTTGGTGAAGAAATATCTGCTTAGGCACTGGGCTGAGAAGGATCCATCGGAAGCATTGGGTTGGGCTCAGGTCAGTGAAAAGGGTGAACACTCGCATGATCTTGTCGATGGCATGCTCAACGTCTGGGCCACCAGTGAGCCGCGCGCTTTGATCGCCTATTCAGGAAAGACCGCTCCCGGATCCATGAACCGCATGCCCTTGAGTGAATCGGTGCTCGGCACCATCTTTCGCACGACGGCGGCGAAAGACCCAGCGCTAGCACTGTCTGATTTGCACCTCCTCAAGAGCCCAACGCAGCGCAGCCACGGCCTGCGCGGCATCCTGGATACCGTGACCAGTGACAAGAAGCGTCAGTCCGTTGCTGAACTCATTGAGAAGATCAAGAGCGATGAGGTCCGCATGCAGGCACGCCGTGCCATGGTCGAGCAGTGGGCTCGAAACAACGCCAAGGCCGCCGCCGCGTATGTGGAGCAAGCCGAACCGGCTTGGGAACGCACGCGATTGATGGACAGTTTGGGCATGACTTGGCTGCAAGCAGATCCCTCTACCGCGGCCGATTGGTGGGTCGCGCAGGCACCGGGCCCTGACACCTTGGTTAAAGTGATTAACATTTGGGCACAGTCCGATCCCAATGCCGCAGGCAAATGGTTAGGCCGACACGATCCGGGTCCGGTCAGCGACGCCGCACGGATGACTTTCGCCCGGCAGGTCGCGGACCTTGATCCCGAGAGCGCGTTGCGTTGGGCGGAGACCGTATCCGACGCGACGATGCGAGAGAGCACCATCGATCACGTCTTCGCCGGCTGGCTCGTGCGCGATGCGAAAAAGGCAGACCAATTTCTTCAAATATCCGGCTGGTCCGGCGAACGGCTTAGCCGTTTACAAAACACCTCTAACAAGGTAATGAATAACTAAACGAACCAACACCATGAATACGTATCGCATTCGAAATCTCATCACAGCCATCATGCTTGTTTTCACAGCTGCCATCATCGTTTCCGTATGGGCGACTGACATCGACACCTCAACCAATCCGGAACAGGTCGCAATGAAGGTCCATGAGTGGGGAACCTTCACAGTCGTGCAAGGATCCGATGGCCGTTCCATCAATTGGTATCAGCAACCGAAAGATATCGTTGATTTGCCCGACTTTGTCCGTTCGAACGGTGGTATTGGGAAAACCGGTACGCGCTTAGCTGGAATGGATCTCATTCGGATGGAGACTCCCGTTCTCTATTTCTATCCGGACGGTGATCAGCCAGTCGACATCACGGTGGCGGCAAGTTTCAAGCATGGCCGTATAACCGAAGTCTTCCCACCGGCCTTCAATGGCAATCCTGGAAAAACTGTTTGGCGTGGCACCTTGCTCCCGCCTGACGCGCCCGAGCGCAATCAAGTTCCTGCCTCAGAGGGGCCGGAAGGCCGTCATTATGGCGCTGCTAGAGCGGTTCCCGAGGCGTGGTTGTTTCGCGGCGAAGAGGACCCGAAAATGCTCAAGGCCTACACCGATCTAAGAGCGGTGCAACCCGATCACCCCCTCTTGCCTGACCTGGATGCTAAGCCAGTGGATCATTTTATCTTCTACCGCGGTGCCGGCAGCCCAAGCTCCATTGGGATTCAGGCGCGACAGTCCTCAAAAGACCCTAATAAATACACGCTTCGTAACGACGACAAAGCAACCATCCCCACGCTCTTCGCGCTGCGCGTTCGCGATGGCAAGGGTTCGTGGCTCGCGATCAACGATCTGGAAAAGGCCAAGTATGACCGGGCCAAGAGAGGCACGGTGAATGAACAAAGCTTCGTCTTTCCCGAGCCAACCCAATCCGTGACTGACTTGGCCACGCAGCTTGGCTCGTTCATGGTTGCGGCATTGGTCAAAGAAGGACTCACCATGCCGGAGGCCGCCGCCATGGTGGCGACCTGGGACAACCTCTGGTTCACTGAGCCAGGCACACGCGTGTTGGCCATCCTGCCACAAAGCCACGCTGACAAGATGGTGCCGCTGGAGATCACGCCAAAGCCGAACAAGATCGAACGCGTGTTTGTAGCGAGGCTCGAACTGATCAACCGCGATCAGGAAGCTCAGCTGATGGCCGTGCTCAATGACCCTGACGCTCGCACTGACGAGCTTAGCAATGATGCGAAACGACTGATGGAAATCCAGTTGGGCCGCTACTCCGCTGGTGGTATGGAGCGCGCGATGGAACTGGTCACCAGGCAGATGCGTAATCGGTTCTATGCTCTCGACAAAGCCAAGCCGGAACCGCAGAGCAAGGAACTAACGTTAGCTCAGTAAACGGGGAACCCGAGAAAGAGATGCCGCGCCCACTCCCTATGGAGTGTGGCGCGAAGCGGTTCCAGGTGGCCCGTTCTTCCAGTGACCTTCCTGGACTGCCCCCACCAACGTCCATTCCTGTTCGATTTGCCATCGGTAAGAAGACATGGGAAGCTCTGGAGTGAACCCACTGGCCCGCATGATTCTTTCCCGTGGCGCCGCGCTTGCTGTGTATGGGATCTATTGGTGGATGATGAATCGCCGGCATCGAGTCGGCACGACGATCTGGGCGCGATCGCCTGCGGAGTCGAGGCTGCGCGTGGGAGCGTTAGGGTTCCGAAGGCTATTCGTTAGTTGGGTGATGGCCTTCACGGTTTATGCCTTCATCATCGAAGAAGACGGCGTTCCTTTCACCTACTACTGGCTCCAGGAATGTATCCTGAAATGGGATTGGATCGGAGTGACAGTGATAGCGTTTGCCCTTTCATTGGCTGAAGGGGTGCTCGCCAAACTGCGCCTCGAGCGGGATACCGTTCCTGCCAAATAACTCCCAGTGAGCGTTGGCGTTTAACTGGCCAAGACCGGTCCGGCTTCGTTAGCCGGACGTCGCGTGGTCTGAGCAGCATTGCTCAAAGCCGGTGTCTTACCCCATTGCTCTAACATCTTCTGAAAGCGTTGCTTGGACTCGATCTGTCCCTGGGCCGCACGAACGCGTTCCAGAACGAGATTGATCACCTTGCGCGCCTTGCGCGTCTGGCCTAACGGAGGAATCACGCGACGCTGGACGGCCGTTTGAATGACGACGTCCTGGCTCGGCCCGAAGATCAAGGTTCGAAGACCGCTGATCACACCAAAGAGCACGAACGGCCCGGCGAACAGAATCTGTGCGCCGCGCAAGACAGGCGCATCATAAGTTCTGAACCCGGCAAACGCGGCGAGAAATTCTAGCACAACCGCCACTGCCACCGCGCCTCCGAAACCAATGGCGAGTTCGAAAAGATAACGCTTGGTCTTGGCAATTTGGACGCCTTGAATCTGGTGATAGTAAAAGCGGTGGTAACGATGATAAATCAATCCATCGACTAAAAGGAGGTGTTGATCTCCTTCGTAGAGAGCTGAACTATCAAAAATCGATAGTCTACCACTCAGTTTCTTGTAGGGAGAATTCGAGTTCTTCTTCATCAGGCAAAGCAGCTTCAATGAGGGCTCTCTTTCCGCGCTCGTAGAGAGCATTCGTTCCCCAAACAGCGACACCGATCTCTAACATAGCGATGACGACTCCCAAGACGATTTTCCACGTTCGGCTGGGCACCACGTTGGTGCTCTTACGTTTCTTCCAATCTTTCACCGCGAGAACCAAAGTGGCCGGAGCGGAGATCATGATTGTGATCAAACCAAGAATGGAAAGCGGCGGCACCAGAGCCAGGGCGAGGATCCGGTTATCGTAGGCCGTGCCTCGCGTTTCCAGTCGCCCGTCTTCGTGATCCTCCTTCTTCACAGCCAGGCAGCCGAGACAAGAAACGGTGGAGCCGATTCCCACTTTCATGAACGCACTCACTTTTCTGCCGCAATCTTCACAAGTGGCCACCGCTTGCCGATCCTCACAATGATAACAATGGTCACCATTTGCCTCAGCCCGCGTGTCCTGCTTACCCGATAGCTCCGGTTTCACGGCAAATGCAGGAAAGAGATGAATTTCCTGTTTCTGCTGACAACTATCGCAAGTGAGTGTTCCCGCGACTTCGAGCTGTTTCTGCTGGAAGAACTTATCACAACGTGTGCAGCGAAGCCGCGGAGCACGTTCCGTCGATTTCAGCGCTTTCATGACGTTCTAATAATGCGCGTGTCACAGATCCGGTCGTGAAAGGATCGCTTCTCCCGGTCAAACGCGGCCCAGATATAGCCTAGCATGAAACTCAACATCGAGGCGTATTGCGCCAACATGCGTGCCCAGGCCGTGAGATAGGTGACATCCCGGCCGTCGCCGCGAATCACCCGCAAGCCTAACATGCGCTTGCCTGGAGTGGCCTGCGCCGATGAGCCCACGGTATAGATCCAATAGCCAAACGGCACCACAATGTAGAGAATGAGCGTCGCTAACAAGCCTCCCAATCCATTGGGTCCCAACACACGCAATAGAACCAAATTGACGACGATCGCGGCGCCGATGTTGATGAGCGTGAAGAGGATGCCGTCAATGAGAGCGGCGGCGAATCGAACCCAGAAACCGGCGTATTCCCACCCTTTGCCCACCTCATCATCCACGCCTTCGAGAAGGCGCTGTACATAGAGATCTTTGTTGTCCTCGGTGATGGTTTCCTCTCCCAACTCCATGACGCCTTTTTTCACATTGTTAGCCACGGGAAGCGGAGTCGCCGCTTGCTCAGGCGCCGCGGAGATGGGCGAGGCTTGGGCAGGCTCGGGTTGCCTGCTCGCAGGAGCCGAGTCTGCTGCCGCTACCGGAGCGGGCTGACCGCAGAGGGAGGCGTAGATCTGCCAGTTCGCCATCCCTTTTCGCCACATGGGCGTACGGGCCTGAATCACGCCTTGCGCAACAAGTTGCTGTACTTGAGCCCCTGAAACGGGACCGAGACGTTGGTTTTGATGCGCGTAGTACCACTCGTTCATAGAGAAGCCGGTAAGCAGGCCAAGATTCGTTAGGAAAGCGGCCTTGCAATAAACAGATTTCGGATTTTTCTAACCGATTCTCAAACATGCATGCTTTCGTGTGAACGCGTGCCAGCCGCGCGAGATTCTGGTCAAGGCTACAGGACGAAATCCATGCCCTATCCAAGTTCTCAACTTTGCCTCTCGCCTAACCGATAGCCTTGCCCGCGAACGGTTAGAATGAACCGCGGATCTGCCGGATCCGGCTCGATCTTGGCCCGGATAGCGGCGATAAAGTTATCAACCGTACGCGTTGAGGGATAGGCATTGTACTCCCACACCACGTCCAAGAATTGATCCCGGGAAACAGGGCGGCCTTCGTTTTCCACTAGGAGGCGCAGGATTTCGATCTCCTTCTGTTTCATCTCGAGGGGATGGCCATCCTTGAGACAAACCCGCTTCTCAAAATCGATCTCACATTGCCCCAAGATAAGCCTCGTCACATTTGATTTCTCGCGTTCTTGACGCCGCAAGAGCGCGCGCACCCGCGCGATGAGCTCTTTCATGCTGAAGGGTTTCACCAAATAATCATCAGCGCCCGACTCAAGACCTTGCACGCGATCGTCCACCAGCCCCTTGGCCGTGAGCATGAGAACGGGCATCGCCATCTCACGACGGCGAAGCTCCTGACAGAGCGCGAACCCATCCATCCCTGGCAACATCACATCTAGCAAGATCAAGTCCGGCGGATGTTCGCAAGCATGCGCGATCCCGGTCGGACCATCCGCCGCGGTCTGTACCCGATAGCCATGAGCTTCTAACGTTTCCGCCAGAGCCGTGCGCATGGGAAGTTCATCTTCGATGATTAAGAGGCGTGCCATGATCGGTTAGGTGATCGTTTCGGGCCGTGGGAAGTGCATCGCGAAAACGCTGCCGCCCTTTTGATTCCTATCCTCAATGGTCACGCGTCCTTGATGCGCTTTCACAATGTGGTGAACCAAGCTTAAACCAATGCCGGCGCCTTGCGTTTCCCGACGCATCTCGTCTTCCAATCTGGTGAATCGCTCGAAGATGCGTTCGCGATCTTCTTTGGGGATGCCGGGACCGCGATCCTGGACGGCGAGGAACCACGAATCGCCATTAGGCGCCAGGCGAACGTTGATGGCAGATTGGCTAGGAGAGAACTTGATGGCATTGTCTAACAAATTAATCATGGCTTGTTGAAGCGCCAAAGCATCGACGGAGGGTTGAAAGGGCAGCGTATCCATTTGAGTCTCAATGTGAATCTCGCGCGCGGCCGCCTGCGGTTCTATCAAAGCGACTGTTTCGGCAACCAAGGCTTCCACATCGCATTCTGCAAAGTGATAGGTTTTCCGATTCTGCTCGATGCGGGCAAAGTCCAACACATTCTCTATCAGCGCCGTCAACCGCGCCCCTTCGCCCGCCATGAGGCGATAGAACTCGGCTCGCTTCTCCGGCTCGGTAACCTTGCCTTCGTCTAACGCTTCAGCCATGAGCCTCATGGAGGCCACGGGCGCCCGAAGTTCATGGGACACGCTGGAGACGAAATGGCTCTTCAGTTCATTGAGCCGCCGTTCGCGTCGCATGGCGCGATGAGTGAAGAACAAGCCGAGACACGCACTCAAGGTCGCCACGGCAATGAGTCCGATGGTCCAACGCACCTGACGATGATACGAAGCGAGCAGTTGGTTAGGCCCACTCAGTTTCGCAGTGACGACATGCCGATCACCGGAATGGCTGGCCAATACCTTGCCATCCGAGACTTCCGTTAGAGGTTTGCCGAAGGTCGAGACTTCAAGGTTGAGCCATGGTGGTCGAATCATGTTAGTATCCTGCCCCGCCACCTTTGCCAACGAACTGAAACTCACCACATCTGCGTAGTTCTCCGTGCGCTCCGTGACCCACCACACGTCATCTCTAGCAATCAGGCCAACGCGGTGGGGAACTTCGTTCAGTGCTTCCCGGATAGCCTCGTCATGCTTCCAAGTTTCCTGCCAACCTTCTCGAACGTGATCGCCGGCTTGTTCCAGCAAACGAGGCGTGACCAACGAGGGAGCCTGGGTCAGGGCGATATCCGCTAACGCATGGGCGTTCTCATTGTTCGCCTCCTCTTGATAAACGCGCCAAGCCGCCAGGGCGCGGAGTGGCATCCCGCTGGTGGAGAATCCTTGCTCGTTCGGGTCATCCCGGATCTGCATGAGTTCTTCCAACGATCGCTCCGTGAGATCTGGAGCGCCGATTGCCGGCTGAGGGAGCGCGGGATAGAATCGAACGCGATGAAGCAAAGCGTCAGACTTCAAGCCTTCATCGATCTTAGCCGAATGTTGTCTAACAAGTTGTTGCGCCCGTTCCGCAGCGTCGGCCCAAACCGCCTGCTTCTGAGCTCGCAACCCCCACACAGCGAGGCCTGCGAGCACCAGAAGCGGGACCAGCACCCAAAGTGTTAGGCCTGTAAAGAGCGCTTGCTGGCGAGCCTCATGCATACGCTATCTTCCCCGCCCAAGGCCAGGCGGCATGATCACACGGCGCTTGCCTTCAGTCGTCCTAGGCCGAACAGCGGTCGGTGGATTCGTAGTCGTGCCCGGAGGACTTGACGCTCCAAACCCGGTGCGCCCCGGCACACGGTGGACCTGACTCGTATTCAACTTATCACCATGGCGCAACCAATGATAGCCGAGGATGGTGTTCTCGCCTCTTTGAATGTGAATCTGTTGATTCCGATTTGATCCACCCATCACGTGCTCAGAACGCGGAAGCAAGACCTTGTTTCCGCCTAACTTCTCCGCAGGGAATGAAAGCATTATTCCTTGAGTGCGGTGATAGATCGAAGGCACGTAATGCAAGGTGAGGAACGAGAAATCGCCTTCGCCTCGATTGATCACCACGTCATAAGCTAACGCCTTGCCGAAAAACTGTTTAGTCGTTTCGTCAAAGCCGGTCCAGCGCTTCAATGTCGCCGCCTCCTTCTTCATAGGCAGGTTCACAATGTCTCCATGACTTAAGGTAATATCATGCTTGCGCACGTCCGCAGGAGAAGCCTCGCGCAGCTCCTTCATGAGCGAGGCGAGATCCACTTCAATGATCTCATCATTCTCGCGGTTATTTTCCCACCGCTGGATAGTGATCCGCGACCAATCAGGATGAGGAATCACAGCGCGTGTGTCGGATCTTAAAAAATCGTTAATGGAAACATCGTCAAGCTCACCTGCGACGACGCTGCTCACAGGGCGATAGAAATCCGCTAGAAACTGCAACAACGTCGGAGGCGACTCATTGGGAAATGTCGCCCCCCATCCCAGTGCCACCCCGGATGACCGCAGAGCCAGATGCTTATAGCGATCTTTGCTAGTCGGCGTCATAGAGACCTTCAGCTGATCATCATTCTCGAAGCGCAAGTCGCGCAGCTCGTTAGAACCGATCTCGAACTCAATAGACTTCCCTTCTCGGGTGAGACTAACTGTCGCACCAAGACGCGCAATGGGATCGAGTAGCAATTCCAGCAGGGTGCCGGCTCGCGCCAGAGGCGCCACATCCGGAGCGAGCGGATCGTAAAGCCTCACATCACCACGAAGCGTCATGGAGATCGGCTCGCGATCACCAAGGGTGATTGCCACGCGCTTGGAAATGGACGATCTCAAGATGCTATCGAATTCCAACGGCCGTCGGTCTAGCGGTGCCCTGCTAAGCCCGCTTGCCGGGTTGGTCATACTTGAATTCCTTACCTCACGCTCCTCCCATTGATCGGAAACGAACTCAATGATATCACCTGATTTCATCTCAGGAAAGCCGACCTTCGTATTCATTGAAATTTTGACTGGAATCAATGCCAACTCACCACTATCCGCTTTGCGGTAAATGGTAGGGCTAAACCAGAATCTTGAGCGCTCGGTATTTAACTGCAATGGTGCCACCTGCAAGACGCCCTCCGCGAAACTCAGCTGGGGATCAAAGGTCTGCGGCTCCGCTTGGTGCTCCGGAAAAATCACGCTCACCTCAGATCCTTGACTCCACTTGGGATAGAGATACTTGCGAGCTAGGCGCACACGATTGGGCGACTGAAAGAGTTCAAGACCCCGTTGCCCATGACGATTGTGGAATTCAAATCCGGCACCACTCTCAACCAGAAAGTCTAACAACTCGTAAGGCTCATTCCTGCTATCGCTCGCTAGCATAAGCGGCGTGTTGTCGCTCTTGTTAATGGCGTTAACATCGGCACCCGCGGTCACCAGAAGGCGACAAAATTCCAGCAGTCGCAGGTGAGCCGCATGATGGAGGGGCGTCGATCCCTCGGCGTCCGCCAAATTCACATCGGCCCCGGCATCGATCAACGCTTTGACCACCTCCAGTTCACGGACACCACCACGACAGACTCTCAACAGTGGTGTCTCACCCTTTTCCGTGTCTTTGATATTGGGATCCACTCCTCTTGCTAACAGCAGTTGGAGACGCTTCGGGTTCGATCGGTAGAAATGCAAGAGGGTGTCGCCGGTGTTGGCTATCTTCGCATGGGGATTGGCTCCTGCTTCGATCAAATGTTCAAAACACGCGTCATCTTTGGCCAGGAACAAGGGAGTGATTTGCAGGTCTTCATCCACGGTGACATCGACATTGGCGCCATGGTCTAACAACAGCTTGATTTGCTCTAGGTTGCCGTTGTGAGCGGCACGGTGTAGCGGTGTCCAGATCTGGCGCGAGTGTGCTTTGACTTTCCACGATCCATAACCAAACGCCGTGAGGTTTGGATCCGCACCGCGCTCTAGCAGTTTCTTGACGACATTGGTATAGCCTTGGCTCAAGGCGGCAAAGAGCGCACGTTCTGGGTTGGGATCCGCCCCTTTGTCGAGCAAGAGATCACACACTGCGAGCTTACCATGCTCAGCTGCCCTGGCCACCGCCCCATCGAGATCCACCTCTCGCTCGGCCAAATACGCAATCACCTTCAAATGATCCTTGGAAATCGCCTCCTCCATATCCGTCAACTTGGTTTCCCGATTTGGCTTTCCGATGAGATCGGGATTGTTTGCATACTTTGCCTTGAGCTTGGCAATGAGGGCCTCTTCGTTGTCGGCGGATGGCTGATGGGGTTGCGAAGGCTCGGCACCTAAAGCTAGGAGATTCTCCCGGCTAAGCCGCGCCAAGGGATCATGGTTAGGAAACTCCACCAACAATTTCTTGTAGAGAGCCGCCGCCTCTTCCTGACGCGCTTGCTTGCGCCGCACTTCTGCTAGTCGGAATAGCGCGGTGGCTGCGAATTGCCGCTGGCGATCATAGGCCTTGATCAAGGCCTCATAACCTTCGGCCGCTTTGCCAAGATCCTGGGCGCCTTCTTCTTGAAACAGCGCCTCGCTTAACAGTTCACGCAAATCAGCCGGTGCGGATTCGGGCGTGTCCTGCGCCACCCCTATCGATAGGGAGGCCGCGAAGACGATGAGGAGGCAATAAGGGAGATTCATGGGACGAGTCTTCATCATACCCAATCTAGCGTCTCCCACGCCAGAGTCGTGTCACCGTTGTGTCATGAAATTGGCGTTCGATTTCTCCGAAATCGAACGCCACGGGGCGACGCTTTTTCTGTGTTCCGCAACGCCGTAAAAGGCGCCGTCCCGTTTCGGAGAAACGGGCGACTCTACTCCTCGCCGCAGAGGCGGCGGGCATGGTCGATTAGATTTACAAACTCCCGGCGGTAACCGAACTCATCACGGGTCATGGCGTTCCCAGCCCATTGCTTGACTTGAGCGAGGCTAGCAGAACAATATTGCGAGTTGCGTAGACGCATGCCAAAGGCGGCGACGGCAGTGGCAAAGCGGAAATCTTCGCTGGCGTCGCTCCATAGACTGCCCTCGTCTTTGGTGGTGAACTCCAACAACTTGCTCGCTTCTCCTTTAGGCTCTTTGTAACGCAAGCGGACGGTGACCAACTCATCGCTCTCGATGATACCGAAGGCGGCGTCTTTCTCTTCCGGCTGAGGTTGCGGCGGCGTGCGGTATTTTAAAGGCGCTTCGCCGGGCGTCCAAGCGGGGACGCCGGTGGGGATGATTTCGTAAAAGGCAGTGACCGTGTGACCCGCACCCATTTCACCGGCGTCTTTGGTGTCGTCAGCGAAGTCGCGATTCTTCAATTGGCGATTGGCGTAGCCGATGAGGCGGTATTGTTTCACCTTCGCCGGGTTGAACTCCACTTGGATTTTCACATCTTTGGCCATGGGCACTAACGTAGCGCTCATCTGATTAATGAGCACTTTGTTACCTTCGAGTTCACTATCAATATAATGATAACTGCCGTCGACCTTGTTGGCCAGCTGTTCCATCCGATCGTCCTTCACGTTGTCCTCACCAAAGCCAAGCACGGTGAGAAAGATGTGATCTTTCTTGGCATGATCTTTAGCCATCGCAATGAGTTGGCTCGTGTTGGTCACCCCCACATTGAAATCGCCGTCGGTGGCTAACAAGATGCGATTCACGCCGTTGGCCAGCGCGTGTTTCTTGGCCAGTTCGTAGGCGGCACGAATACCCGCCTCACCATTGGTACCGCTACCCGCGCCGAGGCTATCGATGGCGGAAATGATCCGTGTTTTGTCACTCCCAGGAGTGGGCTGGAGCACAACACGCGATTCACCGGAATAGACAACTAACGAAATCATATCGCGCTCCGTGAGGCCGTCGACCATCTTGATCAGGCAGCGTTTCAATAGGGGTAGTTTGTTAAAAGGACGCATCGATCCGGACACATCGACAAGAAAAACAAGATTGGAATCCGGTCGTTTATCGACGGTGACGTCCCGTGCTTTAAGCGCGATGCGTAGGAGCCGATGATTCGCTTTCCAAGGCGCCTCATTGACTTCCAGGTTCACCGAGAAAGGTTGTTCTTCATTCGGATTCTCGTAGGCGTAGTCGAAGTAATTGATCATCTCTTCCACCCGCACGGCGTCCGCCGGCGGGATCTGGGACTGTGTGAGGAAACGCCTGACATTGGCATAGGATGCCGTGTCGACATCAGTGGAGAAAGTCGTGCGTTCGTCGCCTGGATTAACGATGGATTTGAAACGTTGATCTACGATGGCCGCGTAGGACTCGGTGTTGTGTGGAGGCCTGGGCGCATGGAGCGCTTTCTTCTTCACTCGCCGACTGGCCGTGCCACCGCGGCGATGATCAGGCTGGATGCCATCATATTCGGAAGCAAAGCGGTCGAGGGAACGGTTCGCGGTCGTACCACGGCCTCCAACGCCGAATCCAGATCCGAACCGTGCATCTCTCGAAGACGCGTCCGTGTCAAAAGACGCCGCGTCGGCGAGCTCACCGAGCGATGAGTGATCCGAATCCGATTGTGGTAGCGAGAGCGCAGCAAGCTCTGTGGAAGTGAGGTCAGGGTCACCGATCGAAAGGCGATCCGGCGTCAAACCAGAGGAAGCGGCCTTAAGAACTCCACCCGCGATCTTCGCCGGTATGGGTGCTAGGGACTCTTGACCACGTTGACGTTCCTTGGTCGCCTCATCATAATTCATTTGAAATTCTTCTAGCATTTCTTCTGATGGTGCGAGGCTGCCGTTGAAAGCAAAGAGGTTTGGATCGGATTCCATAGCGTCTTGATCATACCCCGTTTGGCCCACTCGCTTGGATTCCTGATCGGTGGTTGCCGATGCCACAGGCGTGGGTTTTGGAACGCCTAACATGGAGCCGTCTTGATTAAGATCTTCTTTTGAGAACTCGCCGAGACTCTCCAAATTGTGACTGACTCCAGCCGTTTCTAACATTCTTAGGCGCGCCGCATCAACTTGGCCTTTCTTTACTTCAAGCGGCGTTGTCGTAGGAACTGGCTGAGGATTCGCATGTTCAACTATCTGAGCTTCAACGCTCGACTCCGTGCCCAAGAAATCGAAATGCAGCGTCGTGACCACGGCGAGGCTGGCCGCGATGCCCAACGGAATAACGTAGCGCCAGGTTGCGCGGCGGCTCTGCTTTTCCGGGGCCGAGACGGCCCCGCTCCCTGAGTCTTTGATTGAGCGTTCGAGGCTAGGAGCGTCTTCATTGGCGAATTCGCCTTTCAACGTTTCGCCTAACGAACGGATCTCGTTGACGTAGTCCTTGAGGGCCGGATCTTGACTCACGGCGGCTTCGATGCGGACGCGATCCGTAGAGTCTTCGAGTTCGCCCAGAGCGTAGGCCGTCAGGCGCGGATCATCTAAAGTAATCTTGTGGTCTTTCATGGTCTTCAAAAATTGGAATGTTAGGCAGTGGCGTTGAGTTGGTCGCGTAGTTGGCGGAGACCGGTATGGAGGAGGAAGCCGACGTTGCTCACGCTGAGTTCGGTGATGTGAGCGATCTCCTTGTAACTCAGATCATTCTGAAAACGCAGGCGAATGACCTCGCGCTGGTTCTCCGGTAGTTTGTCTAACAAAGCCATGGCTTGGCCATGAGTTTCTTTGCGGGCGACGCTTTGGGATGGCGACGGCGAATCACTATCAAGCGTATCAAGAGCGGTGGCATCAACTTGGATCATACGTTTGTCCTTTCTGAGGATATCGAGAGCGCGATTCCGGCAGACGGTGAAGAGCCAAGCCTTGACCGCCGCGGTGGCGGGTTCGGGATCCTGGCGGCAGAGCTTGATGAAGGTGTCTTGCACCACATCGCGCGCTTTCTCCACGTCCTTCAGCAAACTGTAAGCGTATCCCATGAGCGGCTTCTCGTATTCACCGAGCGCCCAAGGAACCGTCTCACTTACCGTTGCCGAAGCATCCGAAATCTCGTTCATCAGGTTGTCGCCCACTACAACGATCCACGGAGAACTTTCTTAGAGAATTGTTCCATTATCGACTTTGGCAAAGCGATCGCCACCGGTCTCCGTAGAATTTCTACAACGGAAAGGAAGAACTTGAAGACCAGAGTCAATATTACAAGGCCTAACCATCGATCTCTAGCGTCACCCCCGATTTCGGGAGAAAGGAATTTATCATCGTATTAACAGAGATGGTTTCGCGCAAATTCTTAGATCGTTGCACCGCCATATCATCCAGAACACCGCACACCGTAGCCGGGTCATGATTGTAGAGTGCGTTTGCGAAGGCGTTTGGAGTGTTCGCAGAGATCCCAAATTGGTCTAAGGTCTCGTTAGGGAAATCTTTGATGTTACTAGTAACGATCTCTTGCACATTTCTTACGATAGCAGCCGCGAGCACATGCCGATCGTCCGGATCTGGGAGTATCAGAGATTCTATCAGGCTTTCATAGCCAGTCACAAAAGCATCTGGAAAATTCACTCGTAGGGTCTCTTTCCAACGCTCAATTCGTTGCGATGGCCATGCACCGTGTCTTCGGTTAGCGTTAGAAAGAGGAATCTCAGATTCTGTTAGTATTTTCTCAGTCCAACAGGGAAGAAACATATCTGCATCTGCTAGCCTAAGAAAGAAGTCGCAAAGGGTATAAGAGCCAAGGACATTGGAGTCTAATATGACTCGAAAATTTGCCCGTAGCAGACTCATCGATCATCGATGTGCTCGCCTAACGAGTCCGCGAACTCGTCCATGGCTCTGCGCCTCTTCGCTTTTCTGCTAGCTTTGTATTCCAACACATCTTTAACGATCAATCTCCTATGCTTGCCAACAGTGCTGAAGGGGATTTCCCCCTTGTCCAGCAACTTGATCAGATGTGGCCTCGACATACCGAGTATCTCGGCAGCAGCCATTGTAGTCATCTGCTGAAGACCTGAGAGCGCGAAGAAAGAAGCGCCTTGATTGATGGCCGCCGCACAAGAGTGAAGGATAGCAAACACTTCAGGAGGAAACTCATACTCTTTGCCATCGCTCGAAATCAGCTTGCACTGACCATCAGGAATCGCCTGGAGAAACTTCTTCACCTCTTCGCTGGCACGCTCGGGACGTAAGGTAGGTTCAGTGGTTAAGGGCATCGTGGAACGGTTTGACTTAATCCAATAATCGCAATAAACGCAACGCCCGCAACCAGTTTGTATCCTCCAGTAAAATGTAAGCGTAAACCCTAGGCGGCTTCGCGTGCACGCCCAAGCGTCCAAGCCCAAGGAATGCTTTCTTAGAGAATTGTTCCATTATCGACTTTGGTAAAGCGATCGCCACCGGTCTCCGTAGAATTTCTACAACGGAAAGGAAGAACTTGAAGAAGTTGCGTTTCAATTTTAATAATCTCTGCCACCATAATAATACCCCTAATCTATACCCTCCGTCACGTATGCAGGCCCCCCACCTACCTTACTTACGTCTCGCCGTGTTCAGCTTGTGGCTTGGAGCGCTCGGCTCCCTGCAGGCTCACCAACCTGGTGAGAGTTATCTCGCTCTCCGGATTCAGGAGAATCACGTCGAAGGCGGCGTGCATATCAATATCACCGACCTCGATGAGAAATTCGACCTCGATACGTCTGGAGACGGGCTGATCTCCGAGGCCGAGCTGAATGTGAAAATAGCCGAAGCGGCTTCCTACGTGAACGAGCGCGTGAGCATCTCATCCGGAGGAAGGCCGCTGCAGCTTGATTACAGCCCTCACAAAATGCAGAAACTGACGTTAGGCCAATACGTCATCTTTCCTTTCCGCACACCTGATCTGCCTTCGGTTCCTGATCTGTTAGACATCGGTTACAACGTCCTCTTCGACGTGGATCCTGATCATCGTGGTCGCGTGATCATGGAGTACAATGCCAAGACGGGTGAAGTGAATAACGTCGAGCGTATCTCGCTGGATTTTTATCCTGGAGATGGAGAGAAAACGTTAGACCTGACATTGAAATATTCACCACTGCGTGAGTTGATGCGCTTCATTTGGGAAGGCGTGTGGCATATCTGGATCGGGCTCGACCACATCCTCTTTCTCGCTGCCTTGCTTCTCCCGGCAGTGCTGCTTCTTCAAGGGAAACGCTGGGAGCCGGTGGAGAATTTCCAATCGGCGCTTTGGAACGTGATCAAAATCGTCACGTGTTTCACTATCGCCCACTCGATCACGTTGAGCTTGGCGGCTTTGGGCATCGTGTCACTTTCCTCACGTGTCGTTGAATCGATCATCGCGCTCTCGGTGCTGCTCGCAGCCTTGAATAACATCTTCCCCTTAGTGAAGCAACATGTGTGGTTGATCGTGTTTCTGTTTGGATTGTTTCATGGATTTGGCTTTGCCAGTGTTTTCGGAGACCTTTTGAGTGACGACGCGCTGACTATTCCGCTGGTTGGTTTCAATGTAGGGGTGGAGCTAGGCCAGGTGGCGATCATTCTAGCGCTTTTCCCGATTCTCTATTTTCTAAGAAATCATCGGAACTTCTATGTCAAGGGGATCCTCTACGGTGGGTCGATCATCATTGCTTTGCTTTCGGCCAAGTGGTTCGTGGAACGCGCTTTCAACCTTGGTTAAGCCATGACTGTCATCATCGCACGTCATCGTCGGCACGCCCTCGCCGTGGCCATTCTCTGCGCGATTTTAGGTATCGTGTTAGTAGCTAAGCACTGGCATCATATGGGCAAGCATCAATGGGAAGGGGTGGTCTTGCCCTTTAAAATGAATGCCGGGGAAACAATCGCCGGCGAATTCACGGCGGCACTTGATACGCCTTATGAAATCGAGGTGGAAATTGATTGGTCGCTCCCGAGCGAAGTCCTCGACCGGCTGTTTTATGTCATGGATAAACCGGCGCCGCTCGATATCGAATGGTCCGTGACTGAGGGCGAAACGGTGGTGTCCCGAGGCGATTGTCGGGACTACGTCTCGATCAACCTCGGAGGGAACAGTGCCAAGGACAAGATTCGTGATCACTTGCTCAAGATCCCGTTTCATCGCGATTATCCTAACGGAACCATCGCACGCGGAATCGGCCGAGTGAAGGCTGAGGCAGGTAAGACTTACAAGCTAACCGCGAAGGTGAACGCCTCCCAAGAGGAGCTGAATGCGGCCAACCCGCGATTCATTGCCCGCGTCAATCAAGTTTACTGGTCGCGCCACCTGCATGAGACCAAGACCGCAGCCTTTGCCGGGAGTTTCTTCTGCGGACTGGCCTTCCTAGCCATTCTGTGGTGGTTGTTAGGCACCTTGATTCATCGGAAGCGTTCGCGCTGATCGGCCATGGAGACGCTCATAATCGATAAGCACGATATCAAACGCCTCGTGCTGAAAGTGGGGCTTGATGCCCTGATGCGCGAGCTGACCGCGGCCATGCCGGAGGCGATCATTGCTTCCCACCAAGGCCAATTGAAAGCGCCCAAACGTTCCGGCTTCTCCTATCATCGCCCTCAATTGGGACTGGTGGAATGGATGCCCGCCATGCGCACTGCCGGCCCCGTCTGCGTGAAAACGGTAGGCTATCATCCTAACAATCCGTCTGCATTGGATCTGCCCACGATCTTATCCACCGTTTCTCTCTACGACACACGGAACGGGCACTTGTTAGGGATTGCCGATGCCACATTTCTCACTGCGTTGCGCACGGGCGCAGCTTCAGCCGTTGCCAGTCGATTGCTGGCCAAACCCGATGCGCGCGTGCTGGGGATGATCGGCTGCGGAGCCCAAGCGGTGAGTCAGATCCATGCTCTCACCTTGGCCTTTCCCTCCATTGAAGAGGTGCTCTACATGGATTGTGATGCGGCCAATGAACGCTCTCTATGTAGCCGACTCGCGCCTCTATCACTTCCTCAGAAACCTCTAGCGAAGCCGGTGGAAGATATCGTCGCGAAGTCAGACATCCTCTGTACGGCCACGTCGGTGGATATCGGCGCGGGTCCGGTTTTTCACGAGGGACCGTGCCAACCCTGGCTCCACGTGAATGCCGTGGGTTCCGATTTTCCCGGGAAAACGGAAGTGCCCGTGGGCCTCCTCAGGCGGGCGTTCGTATGCCCCGATTTCGAAGCGCAAGCCGTGGTGGAGGGCGAATGCCAGCAACTCCTTCCGGATGAGATCGATGCAAGTATCGGCGCCGTGGCCAGTGATCCGGACCAGTTCGCGAAAAAGCGGGAGTGCCTAACTATCTTCGATTCCACCGGTTGGGCCGTGGAGGATCTCGTGGCCATGGAACTTCTTTTGAGCTACGCCAATGAACTGGAATTGGGCCAACGCGTGGAGCTGGAGTCGATTTCCACCGAGCCGCACAATCCCTATCACTTCGACGAAACGGCTTCCGTTGTGCGGAATGTTAGTTGATTGATCTGCCTTCTCGGCTGATGGAATCCTTGGACTCCGCTTGCTAATTTGAGATTTAGCTAACGCGAAATCGCCTCGCGCAAGCGTTCTAAGTTCTCTCGCATCACTGATAGATAATCAGAGCCTGCCGCCTTCTCTTCCACAGAAAGAAGTTCGCATGGAGAAAAGGTGACACTCGTGATGCCTAACTCCGATTGAAAACGTGCCACAATTTCCGGCAATGGTTCGCTTTCCCAGAGAAGGACTTTCGCGGGGTGCGTTTGCAGAATCTCTTTGATCGAGGCGAACGTTTCATCCGACGGCATTTCTTCAGGATCGAGGTCGAGATTGTGAATGTCCCATTCGTAACGCCGCGCGACGTAGTTATAGGCGGGGTGGGAGCACAGCAAAGGCGGATTTCCTGAGTCAATCGCTAGGCGGGAGAACGCATCGTGCAGTTGATTGAGGTCAGCTTCCAAAGCAGAGTGGTTGTCATTGATGCTCGCACGATGCTGAGGAAAAGCCTCAACGACGGCATCCCGAATGGCTGCGGTCTGTTTGACAGCATTGAGAGGATCGAGCCAAGTGTGGCCGTCCAATCCCTCGTGCGTGTGCTCGCCCTCCGGCCCGTGTTGATGCACCACGGCATTCTCATAATAAATGAAGTCATCTTCGAAACCGGCCGCAGTCCGGATCACGCGTTGCTCCGGAAGGGTGACCTTTTCCGGCCATTTCTCAAATCCGGCTCCGTTGAGAAGAATGAGACCAGCCTCTTGAAAGACGGCGATGGCTTCGCGATCGGGCATCCAGAAGATCGGATCCGCGTCATCCGGAACGGGGCAGCGGACATCGATCACCGATCCCCCGAGACGTTCGGCAAAGAAGGCGATGGGGTAGAAACTGGCCAGGATTCGCTGATTCGCTGGTTCCGGGGCGGATTCTGCCGGATTCTCCTCGCGCGAACCACAGCTCAGGAGGAATGAGATCGATAGAACGAAGAACACCTTGTGCATGATGGAAGGCTAGAGCAGGGCGCGGCGAGGTGGCAACGGGAAGTGGCGTCGCTACGGGGGCGCGTCGGGGAATCTCACCCTTGACGCCTCTCGGCTAGGCGGGCATACCCAAAGCGCGCGGAGGCCTCTGCGCTACGTCTATGAAGAGTTACGCAATCGGTCTTGACTACGGCACCAACTCCTGCCGGGCCATTCTCATCGATCTGAGCGATGGGAATGAGCTGGCGACGCATGTGTTCAATTACCCGAGCGGCGAAGCGGGCATTCTCCTCGATGCCAAGGATCCCAACGTCGCGAGGCAGAATCCGCAAGACTACATCGATGGCTTGCAGGAAACGGTGGTCTCCGTCGTATCGCAGGCGAAGAAAGCGGATCCCAACTTCAAAGTGGAGAAGATCATCGGCATCGGTGTGGACACCACGGGAAGCACGCCGATGCCCGTCGATGAGGCGGGCGAACCACTCGGCCTCAAACCGGAGTTTCGCGACAATCTCAACGCCATGGTCTGGCTGTGGAAAGACCACACCGGTCACGCCGAGGCCGCCACCATCACGGAAAAAGCCGCCGAAATGCGGCCGGAGTATCTGGCAAAGTGTGGGGGGACCTACTCATCAGAGTGGTGGTGGAGCAAGATCTGGCGGCTCAAGAAGGTGGACCCAGCGGTCTTCCAAGCGGCCTACAGCTTTGTTGAGCATTGCGATTACATACCTGCGTTGCTCACGGGGAACACGGATCCAAGGTTAATGAAGCGCGGCGTGTGCTCCGCCGGACACAAAGCGATGTACAATGCCGAGTGGGGCGGCTTGCCTGACAAAGAATTTTTAGAAGCGTTAGATCCAGCTCTAGCAGACTTGCGCGACCGGCTCTATGATGAAGCGGTCCCGGCCAATCAGCTGGCCGGTGGTCTCACTGATCGATGGGCCGCCAAGCTGGGCCTGAAACCGGGAACGGCGGTCGCGGTGGGTGCCTTTGACGCGCATATGGGCGCGGTGGGCGCGGGCATCAAGGAAGGCGCTTTAGTGAAAATACTAGGCACGAGCACCTGCGATACCATGGTCGTGCCTAACAAAGTAAAACTCGCGGATATTCCCGGACTATGCGGCATCGTCGATGGATCCATTCTGCCCGGTCACTACGGCTTGGAAGCCGGGCAATCTGCGGTGGGCGATATCTTCCTTTGGTTCGTCAACAACCTGGTACCGGATAGCTACGGCCAGACGAACGACGAGAAATTCACCAACATGGAGGCGGAGTTGGCCAAGCTCAAACCCGGCGAAACCGGGCTCTTGGCTTTGGATTGGAATAACGGGAATCGCACCATTCTCGTCGATGTCCGACTGAGCGGGCTTTTGTTAGGTCAGACTCTTCATACCAAAGCGCATGAGATTTATCGGGCCCTGATCGAGGCCACGGCCTTTGGCGCTCTCACCATCATCTCACGAATCGAAGAATACGGTGTGCCCGTGACTGAAGTGATCAATACAGGCGGGCTGGCGGTGAAAAACGCCACCCTCATGCAAATCTATGCCGATATCATCGGGCGCCCTTTGAAAGTCGCGGCCAGCGACCAGACCTGCGCCATGGGTGCAGCGCTATTTGGTGCAGCCGCTAGTGGCCGGATCTCTTTGCAAGAAGCACAAGGCAACTGCTGCAAGATGCGCGAGCGCGTCTACGAACCCGATCCCGAAAATCATAAAACTTACAAGCGGCTCTATGAACTTTATCGTACCGTGCACGACGCCTTTGGAACGCACGAGTGGGCGGGGCAGCTCGATCATGTGATGAAAGAAGTGATCGCCATTCGCGACGAAGCGCGTTCTGTTTAGTTAGGCCATGTTGGAAGAGCTCAAGCAGGCCGTCGCCGAGGCGAATATTCAGTTAGAGCATTCCGGGCTCGTCAAGCTCACTTGGGGTAACGTTAGCGGTATCGATCGTGAACGTGGCCTATTTGCCATCAAGCCGAGCGGGGTGGCTTACGCCCAATTGAAGCCCGAGGACATCGTGCTCGTGGATCTCGATGGCAAACAAGTCGAAGGCGATCTCAATCCCTCGTCCGATACCAAGACTCATTTGCGGCTCTATCAAGCATTCGAAGAGATCGGCGGCATCACGCACACACATAGCGTTTATGCCACCATGTTCTCACAAGCCGGCCGGGAGATCCCCTGCCTTGGCACCACCCATGCGGATCACTTTAATGGACCCGTTCCCGTATGCCGTGCACTCACCCCCGAAGAAGTCGACGAAGATTATGAATTGAATACGGGCAACGCTATTGTTGAACGATTCGAAGGTATCAACCCGATGGAAATGCCCGCGGTGCTCCAATTGCATCATGCCCCCTTTACTTGGGGAAAGAATGCCATGGATTCCCTCAAAAATAGCATTGCGCTAGAGACCTGCGCGCAGATGGCGCTGGGCACCCTTCAATTGCGTCCCGATATTGGCGATCTTCCCACTCATATTCTCAATAAACACTATCTACGAAAGCACGGGCCAGGCGCTTACTATGGTCAACATTCATAAAAATCCCTTGTCACGATCTTAGAAAGTTGTTAAATTAACCGATTCTCCCCATGCGTAGCTTCTCTCTCACACTCCCACTCACGCCTTTGATAGGGTTGTGCCTGTTCTCATGCAAGTCTCTCAAGTGGGAAGACGATGCGGAGTTTGGCCGGCCAGAGGGTGAGGTGTTAGAGAAAGCCGAGATGGTGGACACGCCTGTTGAAGAAGAATCCTTCGAGACGCCGGAGTTTGTCGATCCAGGAGGTGACCTGGGATTGAGTGCGCTGACGCAATTGGCTCTAGCAAACTCTCCTGTTTTCGCCGAAGCCGAGGGAAATCTGCGAGTAGCGGAAGCGCGCCGCAAGATCATCGGTGAGTGGCGGGATCCGGAGGTTCGCTCCGCTTTTAGTTGGGATGACGTGCGGGTTCGAGAAGTTAGGGAACCCGGAAACAACGATGAAGTCCGGAGGCAAGAAGCCTTCGATGCCAGCGTTCGTTTCTATCCGCCAAACCCTCTCGAAACGCGAGCCGAGCTGGTCAAAGCAATGGCCGAAATCACCTATGCCGAGTTCTATCTTCGGCAAATTGGCAGAGATATCGTCAATGAAGTTCGTCGACTCTATCAAGAACTCCAATTTCTAAGGGAGAATATCAATATGGGTCAAGGGCTCTACCGTCTTGAGCAGGATGAACACCAGCGTCTAGATAAACTGTTAGCAGAAGGGTTGCCCAGAGATATTGTCGATAGGCAGAGGCTGGCCATGATCAGGAAGAGCGATCCCGCTGGTGCGGCAAAGATTCGTTTTCAGAAGACACGAGCGGATCTCGCTGCCCTAGCCGGTATTTCCAATGCCAGCAGAATCCAGGTTCGAGGTGTTCCCAATAGGCCTTTGGTAGGGTTTCGCGACGATACCCTGCAATCTTTGACCGAAATTGCTTTTATCAACAATCTCAAACTAGCCGATTTACAACGGTTGCAACAAATTGCCGACGGTGACCTCAAAGCTTTCAATGCCCGGAAGATTCCTTGGGTATCATTTCTCGAAATTGGAAGGGACCGTACCTTCCGCGATCATCTGCCAGTCAAAGATAATTGGTCAGCTCGAATTGCCTTCAATGTTCCAATCTTCTCTTTCTTCAGCAAGGAAGGTCAGGTTTACAAAGAACAGATTCGCAGCTATCAAAAGCAAGGCGAACGTTATCGGAGGCAAGTTGAGCGACACATTGCGAGCACCGTCTCCAATATCAAGGAAACCCGCAATGCCATCGGAAAGTTCGATTCCGAAACGCAGAATATCATCAATGCGATGAGGGAAATAGAAACGGAACTCGAACCGGATCCCATGCGTCAGGCTAACATTGCCCATGAGCGTCGTGTCACCGCCTTGGGGCGTTCACGCGACCGCCTTGCCGCCGAGCAAGCCTATCATGATGCGCTGCTCGATTTGGAAGAAATCATCCGCGACGATATCGAAGCTGTCTTCAATCAGTGAAGATTGTCTTTCTAGATTGCGCCACGGTTACCAAAGACGGTGACGTTTCGCTATCATCGTTAGAATCTTTGGGGCAATGGATCGCGCACGATATCACGGCGCCTCCGCAAACCGCCGAACGACTACGTGATGCCGAGATCGCGATTTCGAATAAGGTGCGTATTGATCGAGAGATCATGGCGACCTGCACCAACCTTAAATTAGTCGCCGTTGCCGCCACCGGAACGAATAATGTCGATCTCAACGCCGCCAGTGAAGCGGGCATTCAAGTTTGCAATGTCAGTGGCTATTCCACACCCAGCGTCGCGCAACACGTCTTCGGTCTCTTGCTCAACTTGGTGACGAACATGCACCGCTACGTCGCCGAGCCTCAGGCCTGGGCGCAATCCCCGATTTTCACGCGCTTGGACTATCCTGTGCGTGACTTGGCAGGCATGACGTTAGGGTTAGTAGGAGTGGGAAGCATCGGCACTCGCGTAGGAAAGATCGGCGAAGCCTTTGGCATGAACGTTATGGCGTATCAGCGTCCCGGAAGCGAATCCTCCCGGTCGCCATGGCCCCGGTTGCAGCCTAACGAATTCTTTGCTCAGAGCGACGCGGTATCCTTGCACTGCCCACTCACCCCGGAGACGCATCATTTTATCAATGAGAGGACATTGAGCTCAATGAAGCCAGGCGCCTATCTCATCAACACAGGGCGCGGAGAGCTTGTGAATGAAGCCGCCCTCATGGCGGCGTTGGGATCCGGTCAATTAGCGGGCGCCGGTCTCGATGTGCTGACGCCGGAACCCCCTCCAATTGATCATCCACTCCTAGAGTTTGAACATCCAGGCCTACTCATCACCCCCCACAACGCGTGGAGTTCCCGCCACACCCGCCAACGTCTCGTCGATCTGGTGGCTGCCAATATCCGGCAATTCATCGAAACCGGCACGGCCTCGAATTTGGTGAATTCGTGAACCAGTCGGATACCGTAGAATCCTAGAAACTCTACACCAAGAGATCCCGAACCACGTTTCCATGCACATCGGTTAGGCGAAAATCCCTGCCTTTGAATCGGTAAGTCAAGGCTTCGTGATCAATGCCTAACAAATGCAGGATAGTTGCCTGAAGATCGTGTATGTGAACCGCGTTCTCCACAACATTGTAGCCAAAGTCATCCGTGGCACCGTAGGTTATTCCCGGACGCACCCCACCGCCGGCCATCCAGATGGAAAAGCACCCTGGATGGTGATCACGGCCAAACTGCTTGCTTCTCGTCTGGGCATAAGTTGTGCGCCCAAACTCACCTCCATAAATGACCAAGGTGTCGTCGAGCATGCCCCTTGCTTTGAGGTCCCGGATGAGTGCGGCCGTCGCTTTATCGACGCTCTGGATCTTTCTCTTTATCCCCTCGGTGATGCCGTCATGGTGATCCCAACCGGCATCGTAAAGTTGAATGAACCGAACGCCGGATTCGGCTAGTCGCCGTGCCAACAAGCAATTGGCGGCGAACGACGGCTCGCCCGGCCGGGCACCGTAACCCTCTAACACATGCTTCGGCTCCCGCGAAATATCCATTAATTCCGGCACCGCTGTTTGCATCCGATAAGCGAGTTGAAAGGCATCGATCCGTGCCTCGATCTCCGGATCAGCAACCTCTTCGTACTTCAGGCGATTGAAAGCATTAATGCGTTTGATAGTGCGTCCGCGATTTTCTTTACTCATGCCTGTGGGATTGGACAGAAAGAGAACGGGATCGCCGGCCGATTGAAATTTCACGCCTTGATGCTGACTGGGAAGAAAGCCGTTGTGCCAGTAACGCGAGGGCACGGGCTGCCCTCCTGCAGAGAGGAGTACGACAAACGCGGGTAGGTTTGCGTTGGCGGTTCCCAATCCATAACTCAGCCAAGAGCCCATGCTTGGACGACCAGCAAGCGGACTGCCGGTTTGCAAGAACGTGACCGCCGGATCATGATTGATCGGCTCCGTATGCACGCTCCGGATAAGACACATGTCATCGGCGATCGTACGCATCTCTTTGAAGAGCACATTCATGGTCTGACCCGATTTTCCAAACATTCCAAACTCGTGTTCCGACGCCATGACCGGAAACGAAGTCTGGGAACGCGTCATCGTGGTCAGACGCTGTTTGCCGCGAATGCTATCGGGAAGCGGTTTGCCATCCCATTGTTTCAACTGCGGCTTGGGATCAAAGGTTTCTAACTGCGACGGACCGCCCGAAGTGCATAGAAAAATCACCCGCTTCGCTCTCGGTGCAAAGTGGGTGCCGGCAGGTCCGGCCGATGACGTCTGCACGAGTTGGGACAACGCCGCCACACCCAGCCCCATGCTAGTGCGGTTCAGAAAGACACGACGCGTGTGGGCATCTTGATATTCTGAACGCGGTTTCATCATGGCTTCATCCACCCGTGACTATCTTGTTAAAATGGAGCGATTATGTTAGCTAGATCTTCCGTTCTTGATGGTCGATACCTCTGCGTGAGCCTTTCACTCAGCTCGGAGATCACGAAGCCTTTGGGGGAAAGAGAGAGGAATGATGCTCAACAATTCCCCATTCATTCGTTTGTTCATCTCTTCGGAAGACGAAGGTGAATCGCGCGTCCGTGACCACTCCATCGAGTTCGAAGCGGTAGCTGCCATGGGCAACGGAGACGTCTCCGGTGATCTGACGATGATTGACGTCGAGGGTCGAAACGGCGATGTCCTGACGATTCAAGAACCAATCGAAATAGGTCTGAATGGCGCCGCGGCCGAGCTTGGGTTCCGAGGCAAGTGTACCCCAAAGGGCGCCGTCTTCTTCATAAAGAGCCACCACAGAAGCGACGTCTTTAGTGGGAATGGTCTCTAACCAAAGGGCGTAAGCACTCTCAGCTGAGGCGGCGCGATGGGTGGCGGGAGGATGGGTGGACATGGGTGAGGAGGAATAGGGTTATGGATGTGCGTTAGAAGACGATCCGCTCGAGGGCTTTGAAGTTCTCATCCAAGATCTTGATCGCATCGACCAGATGTTTGGAAAGTTTCTTCTGGTTATCAAACTGCTGTTTGTGGGTGTAATAGAGGGGACCTTTCTCAATCGTCTTGATTCGGCGTGTGGCCAAGACGCGCATGTAGCGGGTGACGTCGCGAATGGCGCGGACTTTCTCTCCATCAGAGCGAAGATTCTGTCTGAGAATCTTGAGGGCACGTTCATTGGAATCGGCAAGATCTTTGAAATGCTGGTAGCTCTTATCATCATCAGCATCAAACAGGTAACTCGTTAAAGCTTTCAATTCGGTATCGAAGGTCGCCACTAGTTCTGACGTTTTGCGAAAATCGCGCCACACCAGTTTCTTCCAGCGCTTCACGGTATCGATCCGGTGACCAAAGTAGCGGATCTCCGATTTGATCTGTGAATCTTCATTCTCAAAGGACTTCTCGCTCACTTTGTCGAGCTCGACCACAGTCGCTTCCGTGAGCACACCCAGGACTTCGTTCGTTTCCGCATGAATGATAGGGCTTCCGCTGTTCCCTGGATAGACGGGATTATCCACCTCCACTTTCTTGGCACCCACGGCGATGACTTGGCCGGGCGTGACCGTGATCACACCGTCTCCCTGACTATTGCCGGGGATCATCACCACGTCGCCCTTGCCTGCCTTGCTCTCCACATCTTCCGCTAAAGTGAGAAACGCTTGATCCGCGGCGACGTCACTCAATTGAATAAGAGCGATGTCTGCCGTGACCGCTGCGACAAAACTCGAGCCTTTCAATCGTTTCCCTTGGTCATTGACAATCTTGAGAGTGCTATTGTTAGCCAACACGTGCTGATTGGTCACGACGCACGGTTTCCCATCGAACCTGGTCACAAAGCCCGTCCCGGATCCTTTGTTCCCCTCAATCACCACCACGGCTCGTAATACTTCGGGCGGGAGCGTGGGTGCCTCCTTATCTTCGGCCGAGGCCCCAAGGGCTAGAATCCCTCCAACAAATGCGCACATTGATAGATTTTTCACGGCATGACTCTCGCCGCGATTTCGGCTAATGGTCAAGCAAATCTAGATCAAAGTTAGGATTATTCTCAAATCCGCCCACCCGGAACGAACGCCCATTGCTTTGACAGCGCCAGATTCCCCTCGATTCTCACCGTGATTTGACTCAAAAATCCATGATCATGATCCGCTTCATCCTTCCCTGCCTAACGCTGATTTTAACAAACCAACTTGCCCGTAGTGCAAACACGGTTTCCTGGCCGGGTTGGCTTGGCCCGGAACGCAGTGGATGGGTCGATCACGCCATCCCGCCAGACCAATGGCCTGAGAAATTATCAGAGATCTGGGAAGTAGAGGTTGGTGAGGGCTATGCCACCACGCTCGTCCGTGGCGACCGGCTCTATCATCATGCTCGTCAAGGTGACGATGAAGTGGTGTGGTGCCTGGATCTGAGAACCGGCCAAACCCTCTGGCGGAAACACTATCCGGTAGCCTTCACTCCAGGTGGCGGGGGTACGTTTCACGGCAAAGGCCCCAAGTCGTCACCGGTGCTTTCCGGTGATCGCCTGATCACGCTCAGTATCACGGGCATTCTTTCGGCTTGGGACACGCAATCGGGCGATCTCCTTTGGCGTGAAGATTTCCGGGATCGCTTTTCCAAGAATCAACCCTACTGGGGCGTCTCCACGTCTCCGCTAGCAGAAGGCGATTTGGTGATTGTGCAAGCCGGCAATGACGAAGCCGGAGCCCTGATCGCGCTCCATGCGGCTGATGGCAAAGAACGCTGGCGCCATGGCAATGAACCCACCTCCTATTCCTCACCCATTGCAGTGGAGATCGACGGCGTACGGCAGATCATCCAATTCGCCGATCCTGGACTTGCCGGTATTGACAGCAAGACGGGCAAGAAGTTGTGGAGCTACGCTTTTCCCCAACGCCGCAATGTTCAGAACACGGCAACGCCTAACTTCTACAAGGGCCGCTTGATCATTGGAGGCGAAGATCGCGGCATGCGCTGCGTGGAGCCAAAGAAGGTCGGAGAGACTTGGCAAGCGAAAGAAATCTGGAGTCAGGATGAAGTTTCGCTCGATATGAGTACGACAGTGGTCAATGAAGATGCGGTCTACGGTTTTTCTCATCGCAAGCGCGGGCAGTTTTTCTGCCTTAATCCCGACACAGGCAAAGTGTGGTGGAAAGGCGATGGCCGCGCAGGCAAGAACGTCGCCTTCCTAGCCGTGCCTCAGCATGTTCTCGCTATGGTGGATGACGGTGAATTGCAAGTGCTCAAAGCGTCGAAAGAAGGTTACGAGAAACTACGGTCCTATGAAATGGCCGACTCACCCACTTGGTCACCTCCAGTGCTGCTCAAAGACAAGCTCCTCATCAAAGACGTGAAGACCCTCACCCTTTGGTCATTGAAGTGAACGATGCTCGACGAAGAAGCGGTTCAGTTGATGCTGGAGGATCCCGATGCATGGGAGATCCATTGCCTGGAAGAAACCACCTCGACTAATGACGCGGTGTTAGGCCTCGGCCCACCGGCTTCGGATCGCGGTGTCGCCCTTTTCGCAGAAACCCAATCGCAAGGCAGAGGACGGCGCGGTAATACTTGGCTGAGCGAAACGCCTGGCGAGAGTCTCCTTTTCTCTTGCGCGCTGCGACCAGACTGGCCGCTCGCGCAATGGAGCCGGCTCACGCACATCGCAGCTCTATCAGTCAAACAAACCATCGATCAGCTCCCCCCCGCTCAGCCGCAGGTGAAATGGCCCAATGATCTCTTCCTCAACGGCCGAAAAGTATGCGGCATACTCGTTGAAACCAAGGTCAACACCAACGCAACTCCCATGGCCGTAATCGGGATTGGGATCAATGTGAACACCCCTGAAAACGACCTTCCAGAGGCCCTTCGAGGCCAAGCCACATCCCTTCGTGAAGCCACGGGAATGATGATCGATCGTGTATCCTTGGCGGCTAGCCTACTTTCAAAGCTAAGCCAGAACCTCCACACAGCCTCTCATGAATTTGCCCATCAGCTCCGCGAACTCACAGAAGCTTCGATGCTTATTGGGCGGTTCGTTAGAGCAACTACCAGCCAAGGCGAGATCCGCGGGCACGTTGCAGGTTTGGGTTCTGACGGCGAACTCGTTCTCCATCAAGATGATGGTCAGGAAATCGCCCTAACGAGTGCTGATGAAGTGCGCCTGGTGTCTCCGCTATCGGTGTCTCAATGAGTCTCTCCATGATCCAACTCCAGCTTCGTTGGGAGAGTATTCTC
>CBDDAB010000010.1:0-37669 GCA_965224685.1 Verrucomicrobiales bacterium
TGAACCTTGCCGAACCGGGAATGGGAGGTGGTGATCCCCTCGCAGAGGGAGGGAAGTAACCGCCTGGGATGACACTATTCCGCATTAGAACATTGCCCGAGTCTAAAACATTGCCCGAGTCTAATAATCGTGTCAGCCCCATTCTTGCGGTCATCGATTGGAATCTGGATTCGAACCAAATAGGAACCGATGCGGATGACCCTATTCCAGCAGGTCTCCCAATCCCACTGTGGCTCGGCCCTTCTTGTCCGCATAGTGCGCAACCGTGATGGCAATTTGGCTATGGCGCAGTGCTCGACTCGCTTCATAGATTCCGTGGCGTTCGTTGATAAGTGAACCAAACTCCTTACGGAGTTCATGTAGAGGTTTTCGTGCGTCACTGCCTTGCTCGCGAAGCCATCGATTGGCTTTAGCAAAATGTAGGTCAGCCCGATACGATCGAGCGACCGTCCTGTGTCGGGCTTCATGGGGAGAATCGATCACGAACTGTCCACTAGCTTTCTGCCAAAACTCCCAGAACAATTGATTCAACTGGCTATCGAGCTCAATTTCGCCGGCACTGTCCTCACTCTTCAACATATTGTACTTGTTAGGCTCGATGACGAGTTTTGAATTTTCAAAGTCGAAGGCATCCCACATGAGCGTGTCCATTTCAGATTTTCGTAGACCGCACATCAAACCAAGAAGAATGATCTTGTACGTCTCAGGTTCATTCTCAAAAAGGTCGGATTTTGCAGCCTTAAGTAGGCTGGCTGCGTCCATTTTGCTGTGATACCGCATGGATGGTTGCTTTTCAAATCCCACACCTTCGAACGGAAGTGGATCCGGCAGCTTCAGGCTCTCTTTGAGATAATTGAGATGCTTCTTGGCAAACAGCGCCTTCGCATTTCGAATCAAGCTGTTGACTGTCGTTTTCGCACTGCGCAGGTGCTCAGGATCACTCGACTTCAGGAATTTCACTTTCCATTCAACTATCGTTGTAGGTGTTAGAGTGTGGAGCCGTATCGAATCTACTTTCTCGATCCAGGCCTCATGCCCTCCATTCTTAGCATCATATTTTCTGCCTTTCTCGATCCCATGGATGTCTGCAGCGATTTTCCGGATCGCTTTGAAGTAGGTTGCCAGACTCGCTGGTCTTGCAGTACTGATCTGCTCAATCACATTGATCAAATCGCCTACCGTCGATGACAGGTTCCCCGCGACAACTTTAGAAGGTCCACCCGGCATTCCATATTTCTCGATGGCAGCGTCCCAGCCTTCCTCAACGATGCACAAATAGATTTTCCGGGCACGTGCAGCAGCAGCTGATTTGTTGGCAGTGTGAAGATTGAATCGCTTCCGTCGTCGTCGGAATTGCATCTGTGCAATGTAGGTGTGTCCCAACGATTCCGATTCATCATTGATGTACCGACGGCGTTTAATGGTAGCCAACCAGTGGCGAACATCTGTTTTGGGGTGTGAATTTACCGTGCTCACTATGTGCTCACTTTTTTTGTGCAACTCAGCATACGAAGTGTGCTAAAGTGAGCAACTATTATCCACATAAAATAATGATTATGAACAAGTTCAGCAGCTCATGCGGGAACAGTTGAGAACAACTGAGAATGATACGTTACGAGACTGTAAATCTGCTGGCTATGCCTTCAGAGGTTCGAATCCTCTCCTGCCCACTCCCCTCACTACCAAGGAGTTGCGAGCCGCACCTTCTAACACTTAAACTCCGGAAAACGTGCCTGGACTCACTTTTGCTGGCACTCCCGAACCTTTTGACCTCAATTTGGAGGAAATCTGTTGGTGATTTTTTCCTGGAAGGCGAAGAAAAGTGTATGTTGGGAGTTCTTCGATCTGGCGGGAATCAGATGAAACCGATCACGATGGCGTTTTCGCTTTTCGGCACCAACCCGTGTGCATCCTCAAAGAGCCAGGTGCGAAGAAAGGTGATTAGGTTACGCAAACCTTGATGCTCCCGCCCGATCATCCCTTCATCGTCGCCGTTCGCGATGTGAACTTGTCACGTGTTAGAGAATTGATCTCTGAAGATAGCTCGTTGGTAAACGCGCAGGTTCGCGGTGACATCGCGTTGACTGGGAAGGTTTGGAAAGACAAGCATGCCGACGTCGAAACAGACGATCCCGACCACGCGGGTGTCTTGCACTTTGCCGCCTTTCATGGGCACAGCGAACTAGCACAGTTGTTGATCGACTCGGGCGCCGACCTCCATGCCACCTCCTTCTTTGGAGAGAAGGAAGCGACCCCAACCACGCTCGCTGCGTGGCAAGGTGGCATAGAAACACTCAAAGTCATTCTCGATGCGGCCAAAGCGGCCGACATCAAACTGGAACTCAGCCCCGCGCTGTTCAGCACGTTTGCTCATGACGCTCAGGAAACTGCCGATCTGCTATTCCAGTACGGCGCAGAGCATGACATTTTCACGGCTGCTATGGCAGGAGAACTCGAGGCACTTCAGCGTCTCATTGAAGAAACTCCCGAGTCGCTCGATCGCCGACATGAGGAATATGGCAGGACGCCGCTTGAACAGGCGCTCATGATCGGTCAGCAAGCGTCCGGCGAATGGCTTGTGAATCACGGCGCCGAAGTCCATCCCGCCGCGGCGGCGGCAATGGGGCGCATCGAAGAAATTGAGGCACTGCTAGAAAAAGATCCCGAAGCTACCACACGTCTGTATGGGAACTCCTACACGCTCCTCATCTGGGCAATTCGCGGCGGACAAGCCAACGTTGTAAGAATGCTATTGAAGCAGGGTGCCAACCCAAACGGGGGCGAAAGATGGGGGCATACGCCGCTCTGGCATGTGGCCGATGTTGGCGGCGATGATGCCGGTACGATCACCGAACTTCTCATCAACGCCGGAGCCGATCCGAACCTGCTCCAAACCAGCCCCACCTCAACAAAAGCCTAACCAAGTGACCTATCTGCCAGCAGATCATCCCTTCATCGTCGCTGTTCGCGAAGTGAACCTGCCACGCGTTCGCGCGGGGCGCCCTGCACTTTGCCGCCATTCATTCCCATGCGGAACTAGCAGCTCGTCGGACCTGGCGAACTGCTCGTTGCGGTCGCGGAATCGAAACTGTCCGCGTGAGTTGATCGCCAAAGATGCCGCGTCGACGGAACATGCCACTCATGGCTTTCTGCCTGAGACTATCACGCTTCATGCAGTTCTTCGCGGTAGCCGAAATCCTCTGCAATAGACAGTTTTCACTTGATCGATAAGTCAAACTGACTTAGGGATGATGCTTTCTAAGTCATAGTGTCTTAGATTACCTGTCGATGCCCGTGTCTCAGTCGAAACTTCCAGAATTTGAAATCCGGGTCCTCAACTATCTTTGGGAGGAAGGCGCTCTCACGGCGAGGCAGCTCACCGACCGGATGTATCCGAGTGGTAGCCACTCTGCCTACATGACAGTGAAGAAGCTGCTTGAGCGCCTTGAAGCGAAGGGGCTCGTCAGTCGTTCCGTCGAGCAGCGAGCCCATCGTTTTGAAGCTGCCGTCGACCGGGAAGCAGTGGTCGCGGGTGAACTTGAGGGAATTGTTGATGGAGTCTGTGATGGCTCGATCGCCCCTCTGATGAACGCTCTCGTACAAGGCGTGAGTTTAAGCCAAAGCCAACGTGAGGAATTGGAGGAGCTGATTGCGAGTTTCCAAAAGAACGAAACGAAGCGGGAAAGAGGAGCACGAGAATGAGCCACTACATCATCACCAACGCAGGTCTAGCCGTTGGCGCGGCGGTGCTTGTGTTAGCGTGCAGTCACTTCATACGGAACGACGCCATCAAGCACTTCTTGTGGGTCGTCGTGCTCATTCGGTTCATTGCTCCTCCCTTATTTGAGGTCCCCGTCGGCATACCGCAACAGGCAGTGAATGACGTGGAATCTAAGATCGCTCAGAGCATGACTCTTAAAGGTTCAACCGAGAGATCGGATGTAGAGGTGGGCCTTCCCCGCATCCAAAAGCCGGATCGTAAGCCAATGCATTTGCTAGGAATTATCTGGGCCGTGGGGGCGATCGCGATCGTGTCAATGTCAGCGAGACGCGCCATTCGCCTCAACCAGCTGCTCCGAAACTGCGAGGGAACCCACGAGGGCCTTCAAGGAAAGATCGAACAAATTTGCCAGGAAATGGGCGTGCGACGGGTGCCGGACGCGCATCTCGTTTCCGCGAGAATCAGCCCGATGGTCTGGGCTTGGTCCCGGCGCCCGGTGATGCTTCTCCCCCGTGCGCTGTGGAAATCGCTGACGGAAGATGAGCAGACCGCTGTTTTAAAACACGAGCTGGCGCATCTAGTTAGGCGCGACCACTATGTTCGCGTGGTGGAGGCGTTGGCGACGGCAACCCATTGGTGGTGTCCAGTGCTCTGGTGGGTCCGGCGACAACTCCACAAACACGAGGAGCGGTCCTGCGATGCGTGGGCGATGTCATCCGATGGTGTCTCCAACGCTGCCTTGGCCAGTGCCTGTTTGCGTACGGTCGAGTTTCTCGGCGGCAACGATCCCCGTCGCCAGTTCTTTGGGGCGACCTTTATGGCAGGGTTCAAGCCGCTCAGAACGCGCTTGGAACTGATCCTGAAGGGAGAGAAACCCGATGCAAACCTTCGGCGCCTCAACCCGGCCATCATGATGTTCGCTGTCCTTGCCATCGGATTCTCGCCCACGTTCACCGCGGCAGACGAGGAACCTTTGCAAGCGTTTGATGGGATTCGAATCGTCGGCACGATCGACGTCATCGTGCGGTCTGGTCAGGGCTACAAAGTCGCCTTTGGTGATCCAACCGTCCCGCGGCCGCAGATAGAGATCGACAAGGAGAAACGGAGAGTCTTGGTAGCCTTGGCCGGCCCCCAGGAAGGACGTCCCAAGCTCGAGATCACCGCTCCTAGCCTAGCTTTCGTCGAAGCATCTAACGGAGCATCCGTTCGTTTGGAGAACTTGGAATGCGCTAGTCTGCTCATTGGGGTAACGCGGAGTTCCCGAGTTTCGGCAAGCGGAACGTGTGAATCGTTAACGGTAACGGCAGAAGATCTGAGTCAGGTTTCCGGTAACGGGCTAACGGCTGATAGTGTGGTCGTTAGTGCGCGAAACCATTCCGCTATCGTCTTGGGGAAGGCGCAAGTCGTGATCCAAAGCAGCGATGCAACGAGCGAGATCACCCTCTCTCACAAGGACGCCACTCGCGGCCTGTGACCTCACAAGCACACATTGATACCAAGAGAACTCGTATCCTATGAAGAACAGACCAAACATTCATACCGCCATATGTCGCAGGACGACTCCGGTCTTACCGGCAGCGGCAGCACTCAGTCTTATGCTAACCGTCTCCGTCGCAGCAGAAGACGCCGATCGGATCAGAGCCTTTGGAAACGAGATACGACAGCACGCATCGCTCTTGCGCCTTCCCGGCTGCGCGACCGCCGTTCTAAAGGACGGAGAAGTGGTGTTTCGTCATGAAACTGGCTTCGCTGATGTGGCGACCAAGACGAGGATAGGTCCTGATTCCCTGTTTTGGATCGCGTCCGTGACCAAGACTTTCTCGGCCGTCATGACGATGCAGTATGTCGAAGAGGGCACCGTGGACTTGGACGATCCAATCGTATCTTACCCCTTTACTTCGGTAGGCTTTTTTCCAGGGCGCGCGACCCCTCGTGTTCAATTGAGGCATGTGCTCAGCCACACCTCTGAAGGAACGCCAGGCGAGAGGTTCCTCTATCACGGCGGCCGCTATAACTTTCTGATGGGTATGTTCAACCACGCCCGAGAGCGGGGATCCGCGTCATTTGTCGACGAGATGAATTCCCGCATCCTCGAGCCATTGAAACTGGACAGCACATTCGCCGGCGTACCAGCTGAAGACGATGAGAATCGGGATCGGCTCGTTACCTCCTATCGATTTGACAAAGACAATCGCCAGTTTGTTCCGGATCCCGACGAGTCAAGAGCCAACACGGCCTACCCTGCAGCAGGATTACTGACCAGTGTTAGTGACCTTCTCAAGTACTCCGCAGCCCTGGACGAGAACAAACTGATAGACAGCCAGGCCTACCGAGAAATGACGACTCCGATGAAGATCCGTTCGGGGATCGAAGCACCTTACGGATTTGGTTGGTTCGTACAGGAAGCGCATGGCGTCGTGATGCATTGGGCTTACGGCCTTGGTGCCTCGGAGTCGGCACTGCTGTTGCGCGTCCCGGACCGGAATCTGACGCTTGTCGTCCTGGCCAACTGCGGCTTCGCATCGGCCCCATTTCGCTTGGGATCTGGCAATGTGCTCAACTCACCGTTTGCCGTCGCTTTCTTGAAACACTTTGTCCTGCAGATACCCGCACATCAGATGTCGATTGACTACGATCAACCGGCAACATGGGGCGATGTGGTTTCCAATGCTCCCGCGATTGAACTGGATGCGCTGTGCGCCCAGGCCTTCGCCCGGACCTACATCGAACGGAAATTCGGCGAGGACTCACATGCTGAAGACCTTCTGCGCATCCTATTCGAAATCGACGAAGGGAGATTTCTGCGCGCTCACCCGTCTCTGATGAATCTTCTCTCTTACCATCCCAATGAAGCGCTGAATGTGGCCACCCGGCGCGTTCTCAAATCTGTCCGCTCGCGGTATGGCTTTCACCCCGAAGTCGAATTTGACGCCGCCCGAAGGCTCGAGCGGCAAGGCCAAATCGCCGACGCGCTGACCGGTTATCTAAATGTCGCCGACCGCGCGGGGTTCGTCGAACAAGAATCCACCATCAGATCATGTTCCGAGGCTGCCCGCTTGCTGATGGACGCGGGCGACCTTGAAAGGGCACTTGAGTACCAATGGCGAGGCATCACTTACGCCCATAGGGCTGGCTACGATGTTAGGTCCCGAACGGATGCCTTCCATCGCATGACGAAGAGGCCATGAACGTGAAACGTTCTTGAGCGTCGATCTGATTCGCGACGGAATGTGTATGTCTTGTCGGCTGTGTATTGATGACTTGTGGGATCCGCATCCGAGAAAGCTCTCACTTTCTCAAGGGTCATTGGCGACTCAAACGGCGATGCATTGGTCGATAGAGTAAGCTGATCGCGTTCTTGTGAATTCATCCTGAGCTTTAGTGCGAAAATAATCGCAGAAATGGCTTGCCCAGCAGCTAGCAATGCGAAAATAATCGCATTATGGCAAAAAAGAATGAGGGTAGCGGACTGAGCCGCCGCGAGCAGCAGATCATGGACATCGTCTATGCTCTCGGAGAAGCGACGGTGGCGCAAGTGCTGGAGGAAATGGCAGACCCGCCAAGCTATTCGACGGTGCGCAAGCAGCTAACAATCTTGTCTGAACGCGGACATCTCAGGCATCGCGAGGAAAACCGCAAGTACATCTACCGGCCGACGAAAACACGCGGCAAGGCCGGAAAATCGGCACTCACGCGTGTGGTGAAAACGTTCTATGAGGGCTCGTTAGAGAAGGCGGTCGCGGCGCTGTTGCAGGGAAGCGACGCCAAGGTCTCTGATAGCGAACTCAGGAGATTGAGCAAACTCATCGAAGAGGCGCGGCGCGATGGAAATTGAAACGTGGCTACTCTACGCAGCGAAAGGGCTCATCATCACCGTGGTGGCGATGTTAGTCCTCCGGGCGATGCGACGAAACTCCGCAGCAGCCCGGCACCTGGTGGGAACGCTTGCGGTCGCGGGTTTGCTAGGGCTCCCATTGCTCGCGTGGTGGTTGCCGACATGGCACATGACGGTGCCGGGTTCTAAGGATTGGATCGCGCCAGCGACGCCGACTAACATCCACCCTTCCGTACCTGTCTTCAGTAATCCTAAAGTTGCCGGCGAAATGGCAGCGCCAGTTCCTCCGCCGTCGAGTTCGATCGCGAACCCGACGCCTGTCGGCCGCAAGCCGATCGATATGAAGCGGGTCGCGACAGCGGTTTGGTTAGGCATCGCAGCGCTGGCTCTCCTCATTCCGTTGATGGGGCTGATTCAGATCAATCGTTTACGCCGTCGTGCCAGACCGGTTTCCGATGAGTCATGGCAATCCCTGAAGTCGGCACTGTGCGACCAGTTAGGCATTCGACGATCCGTCCAACTGTTGTCCAGCGATGCCGTGAAAATGCCGCTCACGTGGGGCTTCGTTCGCCCAGTCGTCCTGCTTCCGATAGAAGCAGGGCAATGGCCAGACACTCGTCGCCACATGGTCATGCTGCATGAGTTGGCGCACATCAGACGCTTCGATTGGCTAACGCAATTACTAGGCCAAATCGCCTGCGCGGTCCATTGGTTCAATCCCATGGCGTGGTGGCTACTGCGCCGCATGGAGAGTGATCGCGAGCAGGCCTGCGATGATCTTGTGTTAGCTGCGGGAACGCGCCCGAGCGATTACGCTGAAGAGCTGGTAAGGCTCGCCGCCGTACTCCGCAAACGTACGTTAGCGACCATCGCCGCGGTGCCCATGGCGCGGCAGTCGAATCTGGAATCACGCGTTCGAGCTATCCTTGATCGTTCGAAGTCGCGCACAGCAATTACCGTCCTCACCACGCTCATTGCCATTATCGTTTGCGTTCTTGTCCTAGCACCGCTGGCGAGCATGCGCACCCGGACGGCCGATTCTGTCGACCACGAGAGCAATCAGCTCTCAATCTTAGAAAGCATGAAACGTGGCTCAACTGACAAGAACAACGATTCCGAGCAGGAGACTCCTAACACTGAAACGCTGAGTCTCACGCCCACGGGCATTTGTGAGGCCGTGCGCGACGGCAATCTTGCCTTGGTCAAAACCATCCTAGCAGAGAAGCCAGAACTTCTCAAAATCTCGAATCCCGCCAACTGGGCGCACCTTCCCGAAATGCGCGTGCATCCATGGGCATCGCGTCCGGTTGAAATCGCCGCGATCTTTGGCCACGCAGACGTCGTGGCCTACCTGCTGAGCATCAGCGAGACCGAGGAGAATCCTACCGCTTGCTACTACGAGGTCTTACAGATCGCTCAGAAGATGGAGGACCCAGCAGTGCTTGCAGCCGTAGAGAACGACTTCATTCGGCGGATCACGGATGAACCGGACCTGATCGAGTATGCCCAGCCTAACGGTTCGACGATGCTGCACTTCGCCGCCGGGCATGCGAACATGCGCCTGATGACGGAACTGCTAGAGCGCGGAGCAGATTCCAAAGCGTCGACTGACAAGGGCCGGCGAGCGATTCACTATGTCATTGGCGACAATGCGCAAACGCGACTGCTTCTTCAATACGGCGAGGACTACACTCTGTGGGTTGCCGCCGCCTTAGGCGATCTCAACCGTGCGCGGGAGATCCTGACAGGCGATCCGAGTCAAGTCGCGGTGGACTTTCATCCGTCTTCCATTCATTCCCACGGCATGCCTCTCGTCATCGCGGCCACCGGTGGCAAGCTGGATATGGTACGCCTACTGCTCGAGCACGGCGCCGATGTGAATGGCCAACTCCCCGGCCGTGAATTTGCCGACAAAGGACTAGCGCTCTTGCATTCGTTCACCAATGGACATCTCGATGTCGTCCACTTGCTGCTGGATCACGGTGCGGATGTTGATGCCTGGGTAGACTCCAACTACAATTTCAAATACCGGGTCAAGGAATCCGGCGATCAACGCCTGAAGGAGCGTGTCTTCACCGCGGAAGAACTCGCGGCACCGGTGAAATCGCCGTCCTTCACCGCTTGGACGGGGGAAATTGTTGGGAACATCCGGGAGCTCCCGGCACCAAGTCCGTCGGATGCTCTCGGCACCATCAATGCTGCCATTGTCAGTCACAATCGGCACAACGACTACGCGAACTACAAAGAGATCATCACCGTGATGTTGGAACAAGGGGCCGATCAGAATGCCGCGATGAAGACGGTTACGGAAGAAGAGAAAGCCGCAGCTCTCAAAAGACGCTACTGGCACCGCGAATACGGGACGCCCTTGCACTGGCTCTCGACCGCCTATCTCAACAAAGCCAACTACAGCCCCAACCCTGACATTCCTACCCGCGAAGAACTCGTCGATCTCGCAGGCCTGTTTGTTGATTACGGCGCCGATCTCGAAGCGCGACATCCCATCTCAAACCACACTCCCCTTTCCAGTGCCGTGGAGAAAGGGATCCCCGAGTATGTTGATTTTCTGCTGAAGAACGGCGCTAAGGTCCATCGCAACGATCCCCCGGAAACCAACCCCGTCGAGATCGCGGCACGATTGGGCTTCAAGGAGATCTCCAGATTGTTGCAGTGATCGAGATGCTCAAATTCCCACTAGCATGAATCGATTCTCAGACCGATACCCACGAATCACTCAGCCTTTGAACATCGCGCCCGGGGAAGGTGATCTCGTCAGCGCCCTATTAAAACATTGAAGACAATGCCCTACGGAAAGACCAAGGCCTTTGTGGCTGGCATTCTAGTAACACTGGTCCCGTTAGGAATCCTGTGGAACAAGAACTGTGAAGTCACTCGCGAGCTGGCCGCCCTCACACTCAGGCAGAGTCATATCGAGGCTGAAGCGAAGGATGAACGGCTGCAGCGGAAAGCGCCTTCCAAACGGCAGAGTAGACGAGCGGATCCTGATGCTTCGCCTAACACACTCGCTGAAGCAATAGCTGGTTCCAAGTTTGGAGGCATCGACTTCAGCAACTTGCCGACCGATCAGGAAGGCATTGATGAGATCTTTGTCAGAATATTCAGCGAAACGAGCCAAACGGAAAGGAAGCGTCTCTACGCGCTGCTGCTGGACAGCATCACGCCGGAGCAGGCACCGCTGTTGATGAACTCCATGCGCCTGCGTGGACGGCTAGGCGTTGGCGGACATGAAGAGTATCGCTGGTTGGTCGATCGTTGGGGTGACATTGATGGTGAGACGGTTAACTCATGGGCGTTCAAGATCGATGGAGACGATGGCCACCATTCGACTCACATTACCAACATCGCGATCAAGGCGTGGGCACGCAATGACCCGGAAGCCGCGTTGAACTGGCTCGCGACCCAGAAGGACATTCCTTTGAAGACAGGCATGCGCGAAGGGCTGCTCCACGGCATCATGGACTATCATCCTGACAGGGCTTCGGAATTGCTCGACGCCATGGAGGCGACGCCTGCCGAACGGACGCAGGCAAACAAGTTGTTAGCAACACGCATCTCCCGAATGGAGGGCGCGGAGAACCTCGACGCATGGTTCGCGGCTTTGCCAGACGACACACCGGACCTTGAGCAGATCGAGAAGCACGTCACCCGAATCCATATCGATCACGGAGTAGCGCACGCCGTTGAGTGGGGGCAACAGGATCCGGCCCGCCTAGCGCAAGTATTTCAACACTACGCCGTACACTCGCAAGAGCCGTTGTTTGAATACTTTGTTTCGCAACAGGGCAAGATTGATTCGAAAGCGGAGGCCGCTCTCCGCCAAGCAGCGGATATCTGGACAAACAAGAATCCCGATCTCATGGGCGTCTGGTTGCGCGATCACATGGGTTCCCCTAACTATGACGCCGTGGCGAAAGTGTTTATCGACGTGATCCAACCAATCGACCCCGACGCAGCAACCGCATGGCAGGAAACGCTTTCCAAGTAGAACGAGACCACCAATCGCAAACATCAAGATGCCGAACGAAACACAAGAACCGCTTACCGAATTCCGTGCGAAGCTTCGGACGGAGAACACGCGTTCGCTCAGGGAACAATGCCAGTCACTGATCGCTTCAGGCATTGATTACAAGAATATTGCTAGAGTTATCTGGGATAATATTTCGGAGAACTCGGTCGCCGATACGTCATGGCTCCCAGCCGCAAGTTGCGTGAACCACACCGACTGCTTCTGGCAGGTAAGTATCCAGCGGCCGGAAGATCAGCACAAAGTGATCTGTTTTGGCGAGCCCGCACCGGAGTTTCGCCGCGTCGAAGCACCTCCGCCGCTCGAAGGAGCGATTGATGCATTGAAAGAGAGACTACCCATTCTCGGCGCAAGTCATGACTGGCTTCTGACCGAGCGATGCTTGTTAGGAATCGCCCGGCAGTCTGATGCTCTAACGACCTTAACATGCATCGTTGAGCAGTTACTTCGGGTAGAGTATCTGGGGAAGCGTTCAGGGCCATGGTGGTCTGAAACGCGACTCGTGACCGCTCGTTGCATGATCGAGGTCTGGCAATGTTATGGTGACGAAGCGATCATTCCCTACGCCTGTCGTTACGGTGCAAGATTATGCGCGAGGCAGGTCGGCGAGCCGGAAGAGGAGAAGCAAGACGCCATGGAAACGCTCGCCGGAGAATACGCGAAACTCGGGACTCGCAAGAGCCCTAGCCATCCTTCAATCGACGAGGCAGCGTTTCGCCAGCAGCTCAGCAGCGACGATCCAACAACCGTCTTTGGTGGCATCACGGATGCATGGAAACAGGGCGCGTCCCTTGAACAGATCGAATTGGCCATGACCATGCATTGCGTCGAGCGCCTGGCGCGGGCCGCTCACGGCGACGGTGCGAACTGGCACCACTTGAGGAACGAACTGATGGCCGTCGCGAACATCAGCAAGCTCAAGGCGATTGACGAAACGCTCGCCATCCAGTCCGCCTACCACGCCGCGTATCTCATTCTACGAACGACTAACAGAGGTCTTGTTGAAGAAATCCCGGAGGTGACAGCAAAGGCGGCGAGAGATCGGGACAAACAATTCGAAACGATTATTAGCGAAGTCCAACAAGGGAACGCTCCGGCGGCAATCGATCAGACACACAACTTCATCGCTGGGGAACACGATGGCGTGGAGTTGCTCCGACGACTATTTCTTACCGTCGGCTACGACAATACTTACGCCGGACAACGCTGCATGATCGAGGCATGGCACCGGGCGGAAAACCATCCGGAACGCGATCGCATTCTCCTAGCTATGGTGGGATGGGAAGCCCGATATCGGAAGCGCTTTCAAAAACCCGCAAAGGATCAGGCGCAGATCCTAGCAGAGCAAGACTCGGAAGCCAACATGTTCATGGACTGCTTCGATGGCACGCAACTTTCTAATCAATGGCGAACACACAACCCCATAGTTGTCCGGGACGGTGTCCTCAGATTTGCTCCCAACAACTCAAATCAACTCGTCACTTTACGGCAAAACTTCACGAACTTTGTTCTAACAGTTGACCTGCGAATCATCTGCGAAACGGCAGGCATCATCGTTCGTTGGAAATCACCCCATGAATACTACATGGTGCAAGTCGGAACTGGCCTAGGAGATCCTAAGGGTGACAAGGTCGCGTGGTTCCATGTCTTCAGTCCGAAATACTGCGGTTGGCAGCGAGACGATTTGGCCGGCGGACGAAAGCCCGTCGAAGACAAGTGGTATCGGCTTCGATTGAAGGTCAAAGATTTCAAACTCACCCTTTCCCTGCACGCTTTGGATGATGACGGCAGCGCAGGTGAAGCACTGATCAATGAGTTAGACTGGCGTGATCCAGACGAACTCTTTGCCGCCGGAGCGATAGGGTTCTGGGAATGCCCGGGGGAGAACGCCTTAGGAGAACAAGCTGAATTCCGAAACTTGGAAGTGAGGCCCATCGCGAACATCGAACGCCCAACATCGAAGGCTTAGAAAGCCACCATCGAAACTCAATGAACTCCTGAAGGACACAAGCATCCGAACCGCTCAGAGAAAATCCCAATGACGTACCGTCTTCACTTCGATGTTCAATGTTGGACGTTCGATGTTCGCAGAGATGTTCAAAGCCATGACCAGATTCTCAGACAACTACCCTAACATCACCCCTCCAAACCTGGTTTCCTCAGGCAAGTTCTCGCCAGTCACCGCCGACGAGTGGGACTACTATCTCGCTTCCGTGTTTGGAGATGTGGAAACGCTCGCGCGAATTCATGCAGCCAATCCGCAGATCAACGGCACGATGCATTATGAGTTTCCGTTGATCAACGCCGTGCGAAATGGTCGTACCGATGCCGTTCGGTTTTTACTTGAAGCAGACGGCACCATCGATGGAGACCCGGCAACAAACGACAACGTTTGGTATTCACGCTGCATCGACGCGGCGAAGCAACGTGGCTTTGACGAGATACACGCGATGTTGCTCGAAACTCGCGAGCGAGTGGAAGCACATGCGAAGTCCCATCCGCCGCACCAAATCGATGAAACGCTAAAGGCACCTCTCGCCGAAGGTGACGTTGCCGCGGTGAAGCGATTGCTTGCGGAAAACCCGAAACTGACTGCGGTGTCAGCAGACGATCAGACGCAGTATCTGAGTTGGGCCTACAATACCGAGGCGAAGGACGAACAGGTCGAACTCGTTCGCTTGCTGATCGACAGTGGTGTTGATCCGAACTCCGGCAAACTGATTTTCCAAGCATCGCACGCAAACAACGTGGCGCTGGTGAAACTGCTTCTTGAAAAAGGAGCTGATCCAAACACCGAAGTCGATTCGTGTGGCAACTGCATGTGGATGGCCCGCTACGCCAATCCAGATGACTACCACGAAATACACGAGTTGCTTGCGAGCTACGGCGGAAGGATTCAACTCAATTTCGACGACGAGCGACCGACCGCAGACCAGTTGTTCGCTCTCAACGATGAGCGTCAGCAGACGTTGTACGCATCCGGCGAGTTCTTGCGGCTCGTTCTTCAAAGCGACGATGTCGAGTTGTTAGACCGCTTTGTCGAGCGTTTTGGCAACGAACAAATTAAAACCATGTCGACTCAAAACCACTGGTTCCTGCCGCCGTCGATCACGTTTCTGAATCGACTGGTCGAACACGGCTTGAATGTCAACCAGCGAGACTGGCGAGGGCGCAGCTTCATCTTTCGGGCCGGCGATAACGAATGGCTCCAGCGCTATATTGAGCTGGGCGCTGACTTGAATGTGGTCGAGTTCATGGAATGCAGCACGCGTCTTGGTTACGCAGCCTATCATGACAATCTCGAGATGGCGGAGTTTCTCCTCGAGAACAAAGCCGATCCGAATCAGCCAACGGATCACCGATGGGCGCAGCCCTTGGCTCAAGCAAGGAAGCAGGCCCACTCGAAGATGGTAGAGCTGCTAGAACAACAACAAAACAATTGATGTCAAATTCGGGCCGCCTCCCCGTAGCGGTATGAGGCACACGGCTGGCGACAGTCTCCTTGAATACATCGAAACATCATTTTCAGCAATTCAGTGAAGGGGGCTCGAACGACTCTCGCGGTCATGCCATGCTCCCAGCATGCCCGCGAGAGCCTGATGTCGCCTTATCCGCCCGGCGTGCGAACGCAATCTTGTGAGAATACTGTCCGATTTTCGAATGAGCGGTGAATAGTAATTGAAATGCCAAGCGATGACGAACAGCTCCTAGAACGCTACCGCAGCCTTCGCTGCGAGCAGGCTTTTGAAGAATTGGTAGAAAGGCACTTGGGACTTGTGAGAGGAGCTGCAGGACGTATCGTGCGAAATCATGCGGGAGCACGGGATGTCGCCCAGCACGTCTTTACGAAGCTCGCATCGAAACCGAAATCTGTGCCGAAGGGGCTGCCGTTGGTGACATGGCTTCATCGGACGACGCGTTCCTTGGCGATCAACCATGTTCGAAGCGAGGAGCGCCGTCGGAATCGCGAAGCGCACGCAGCCTACCTTGACGAGATGAATGCCAACGACGACCACACCGAATGGGAAACCATGGCGCCTATCATTGATGCGGCCCTTGATGCCCTGAACTCTGAGGATCGTTCTGCCATACTGCTCCGTTTCTATGAGGGCGCGTCTCACCGTGAGATTGGGCAGCAGTTAGGAGTTAAAGAGGACACCGCTCGCGTTCGAGTGGCGCGCGCGCTGGAGAAGTTGCGGGGTCAGTTAGGCAAACGTCAGGTTGCCGTGACCACGACAATGTTGGCTGCGGGATTGAGTGTTGGTTTACCGTCGTCGTCATCTGCGACGCAAGGCGCCACGGTCATTTCAAAACAGGCTCTCGCTTCAGCGCAGGGATCCTTTCTCATGTCGCCCGTGTGGTGGGTGTTAGGGCTTTCGATCTTCGGGGTTTCTTCATCGGTCAGCTATTGGGTGGCGCGGCAATCGCCTCCCGAGGAGATCGTCATCACTTCAAGCCCCATAGAGGTTGCAAACCGAAGTGTGTTGAATGCCAAACCAGTGACGCCAACGGGCCTCAGTCCCGAACAACTTCGCAAACCCATTCCCGAGCGTTTGCAACTCGCAGTCGATTTATGGAACGAGAAAGCTTACGACGATTATGGGAAAGTGATGGAGAGTTTCAAAGCCGCGGAATGCCTTGAGGCACTCGATGTGCTGGACCAGGATCATACCTACAACGCGACCTTGCATCGGCAAATGAGCCGGGCGTTGGTGAAAACGCTCGCCCTTGATGACGTGGAGGCTATCGCCGAAGAAGCCATTCAAAGGCAGCATCGGGGAGACTTCTATTGGAAACGTGGCAACCGCTTGTTCACCGTTATTGATGTCTGGGGAAGCGACAATCACGAGAGGGCCGCCGGCTGGTTAAAACGTCAGGATCTTGCGCACGCAACCCGGGTCCAGTTGATGGAATCTCTGGTGCGATCAGCCAGTGCGAGCGACCCCCAAGCTGCCATCGCGCTGCTGCTGGAGGTTCCGCATCTCAGCCGACAGGATTCGTATGGGATGTTCCAGTCCATGGAGAAGCCAGAACTCCGGGAATGGACACTCGCGAGCACTGCCAACGTTGTTGACGAAACAGACCGGGCGCTGATCTTTGCAAGAAGTCTTCTCCCTGACATTGAAACACCCGATGCTCTGGAGGAAGCCTACGACCGCATGAACTTTACCCAGAGCGATGCAGTGGTGCCGTTGCTAGACAGAATGGTTGATCGGACCGAAGTCGGTTCCCAAGTGTTTCAGAGGGCGCTAGCGTTTGCCTTAAAAAACTCGCCTCATCAAGCCCACGCTCACTTTCTCGATCGTTATGTCGCGGAGTGGAAACGCCGGTCTCCGGAGTCAGCAGAAGCGTGGTTGGGTGAGCATGGCCTAACCGAAAGTGATCTGGCGGCCGCGGTCGCCAGTTTCAATACAAGATGAGGGCGCGCCTCATTCCTGTCGTGGTTCTTGCCTCCATCTGCCTCAGTGGTGTTTGGCTAGGGCATCGTGTGGGCAAGCCGGAACCAGTCCGGCATGATGCTTCGCCGACGAACTCGCCACCACGCAAGCCGCTGCCGGTCAGGCGATCGGTAAAGGACTTGCTTGCGAGCATGCATGTTGCGAAAGGCGAGGAATGGATTGCCTCGTGGGAGGGGTTGGGGCACGCCCAATTCGCGGAACTTCGCGTTGCCTTCACTCAGATCGCCGCGGATGATCCTAACAAACAGCGCCTAGAGAACCGCGAACTTAGGTGGCTCATACAAGCGATGGTGACGCGCGATCCCAAGGCAGCGATAGCCGCCGTTAGGGAGCACTTTCACGGGCTCAAACGCTCCCACGCGTATTTCACTATTATCGAGCACTGGGGACGCGAGGATCCCGACGCGACACTCGCGTTTGTAGCCGGATTGGATGCCTCTGAGGATTCGTCTAGTAATGTGCATAACGCCACGACAGGTTTTCTTCACGAATGGGCTCAACGCGATCCCAAGGCCGCCCTGGCAGCATGGTTGGACTTGCCGGAACCGAAGTTGGCGAACGAAAGCAGCATTCCCTATAGCGCAGAATGTCTCGCTCGGGGCGCCTCCCTGCATCCCGAGATGCGCACGGCCGCGTTGGAACTCCTGTTGGAACAATCACCTTCAGAAGGCAGGGCTTCAGCCCTAGCAGGTGTACTGGCGACATGGACATCCATGGGTTCGTTTGAAGAAGTTAGAGATTGGTTTGCTCAACAGAATCTGAACGGAGCCGAAGCCAACACGATTGCCGTTGCCATCGCTAACAGTGCGCTTAAGGAAGGTCACGCTGATGCCGCCGATTGGTTGCTCAAAGAACTCCCCATTCACCAATCCTCGAAACACGATCGCGCCAATCATCTGGATACCTTCGCAGAGGCGTGGGCACGCGATGATCCGAATGGTTGCGCGGTCTGGCTTGGAGATTTGTCTCCAAGTGAAGAAACGGACTGGGCCATTCGCGGGTTTCTTCGGCGTGTCCAATACATTGATCCGGCGACTGGATTCGAATGGACCCGCGCGATCTCAGGAGAGCCGTTACGCAAGAGGATGGTGCAAGAATTCTGGAACCATTGGAGACGAACCGCCCCCGTTTCAGCCGGTGAATTCACACGAAATCTAACACTAGAAGAATGCGAATGGTTAGGTATCAACCGTAATTAGCTGACCTCCAACTCCAAGCTGCTACCTGAGTCAGCGAGCCGGGCTTCGCCTCCTACGAAAGGAACCTCACACGGACCTAGGAAATCCTGATGTGTTTCGGTTGGAGTTGTTGCTCGAAATTGCTAAGTGCTGCCGGCGAAGGAACGTCACCACGTTCGTCTGCCGCAGGGCATCGAGCGCTAAGTAAGCTGACGCGGGCTTTCGCTGAAAGTGGTCGAAGGTATGAGAGATGGATCGTCGGTTAAGATCAAGCGGTCGACGTAAAAACCATCTTCACGCATCCATAGATTAATGGTGTGGATTCCCGGCGAGAGCACTTTGATCACCACGAAATCCCAATCCCACTGACCATCATCTCGCACGCTAATAAACTGCGTGCCAGGTAGCCCATTGATCCCGGCGTGAACGGAGTTGTCAAATGCAGTCGCGCCCTTTCCGCGGATCCATAAGCGATAGTCACCGGTCGCCTCAAAATTTACTTGGTAGTCAAGAGCCGGCCCATCTACTACGGCAAATACGGATTCTAGCAAAGTACCGTTGTTAGGCGAAGCAAACATCGCCCCGCTTCCAGTGAAGTCAGGTGTAGCGTCCGACTCAATCCATTCGTGCGTGCTTCCAGGACGGCTTTCGCTGTAACTCTCGGCTTCCATCACAACCATTCCGTCTATTTCTACGAACGGAAACTGTCGTGGCAAAGGTAATGAAATGACCGTTAGGCTATCCACGGTTTCCCCCCCGTTATCATCGGTCAACGTAACGGTGACCGTGAAAATCCCACCGGTTTCATAAATGTGACTGCCGAAAGTTACCATTCCGTTAGCGGCCGTTTCTGATCCCGGCGGACCGGTCGGTACCTCATCAACGGTTCCCAGCTCCAGAGCCGAGCCATCTCCCCAATCGATCGTGGCGATGTGAGTATCCAGCGTTCCGGCATCGGTAAAGGTCAACGGGTCTAGAGTCACTTCGGCGGGATACTCAAACATGCGGTCCTCACCGAGTTCAGACATCTCCGGTGCCACGTTTCCAATGGAAGCAATCAAGGAACTGGAACCCGTATCACCGTCGTTGTCAGTCACGATGACAGTGATGACATGGGGCCCGCTATCAGCAAAGATGTGAGTGCCCGTAACGATGCGACCCAGTGGGTCGACATCGGCGTCTGATTGGGTGCCATCACCCCAATCGATCAAAGCTGTGTGGGTATCCAGGATTCCCGCATCCGTGAAACTGGCGGCGATCTCAATGGGCGTGCCTTCAAGTCCAACCACGTCTTCACCGGCGTCGACGACCGGCGCCGCATTCACAACGGTTACTAGCAATTGATCCATGACGACGGATTCTTCTGCACCATCATCGTCAGCCACCATCACGACCACCTCATAAACGCCCTCGTCGACATAGGCGTGCGTTCCATTAACGATCCCAGTCAGACCATTCACATCTCCAGGCGGTCCAAAGGGTATCGCTACAACATCGCCGGGAGTCGTATTACCATCACCCCAATCAATCTCAGCGGTGTGGGTATCCAGTGTTCCTGGATCGGTGAGAATGGAAGCGAGTTCTACCTGTTCTCCTTCAAAGACCGTCTGGTTGTCGCCAGCATTGATGTTAGGCAAAACATTGGCGATCTCGACCTCGAAAGACAGCGTTTCCGTTGCGGTGCCACCATCGTCATCGATTAATGTTAAGTTAACCGTGTAAATTCCATCATCTGCGTAGACGTGACCGGCGTGGATAGCTCCCATCATTCCTTCGTTCGAACCTGGAGGCCCAGAAGGCATTTCCTCCACCCTCGCATCCTCAGTAGCCGTGCCATCACCCCAATTGATGGTTGCTGTATGAGTGTCTAACGTTCCGGGGTCATTGAACCTAACCGGTGGAAGCATGACGACGTTCCCCTCCAAATCAAACTGAGTCTCTAATGGAACAATAACAGGAGCCACGTTCTGCACCGTCAACGTCAGCATACCCACGACCACCGCTTCATCATCATCTGTCAACGTCACCGTCACCACGTATTCGCCATCATCTGCATAGACGTGGGAACCTAACAGCAGTGAATCGAGACCGTCGACCGATCCAGGTGGACCTGTAGGCAACTCAGCAATGGTGGCACTTTCCAGCGGCGTACCATCTCCCCAGTCAATAACGGCGGTGTGCGTGTCCAAAGTTCCCGGATCATTGAATCGCGCACCGAGTTCTCGAAGCGTGATGATGTCCTCACCCTCTCCCTGGGCTATGATCTCATGGCTAAACTGGAAGACCTCACCCTCGCCAATCTGCTGGCCAGGTCCAAGATCCAGTGTCGGCATTGCATTCGATACCGTGACCTCAAAAGTATCCGTAGTGCTTCCGCCATCATCATCCGTTAGGGTAACACTCACGGTGTACACGCCGTCATCCGCAAAGACATGGCTTCCAGTTAGATCTCCGGAACCATTGATTTCGCTGATGACGATGCTCTCATCTATCAGAGATCCATCTCCCCAATTGATGGTGGCCGTATGGGTGTCATTGGTCCCGGGATCGGTGAAAGGAATAATGACCTCCAAGAGTTCGCCTTCCGCTAGAGACCGGTCATCTCCCGCTTCAAAACTTGGAGGCACGTTCAATGAAGTGACAAAGATCTCTCCGGGGTAGGCCTCCAAGCCACGGTCATGATCGGTGATAAACAGCCGCAACCGGTAGAGCCCATTGTCGAACGGAACGAAGTTGAAATCTGATTGATCACCATCAGCAATGATCTGGCCGTTGTCGGACTCGATCTGCCAGACGAAAGAGTAAGGATTGCCCGGGCGGCCTAACGGATCGACGATCTCAGGATTCAAAGTGACCAGATCACCTTCATTGGCAGTGAAATCCTTACCCATCTCAAGATCAACGACGAGGAAGTTTCCGAAATCGACGCCTTCAACAATCTCACCTGCTTGTTCAAACAGGATCTCTTGAATTCCGATCGGCCCGTCCGGAGTCGAAGTAATCCCAACCGTCGGAGTCCAGCCGGCAAAGGGAACTTCCCCTACGAGATAGGATCGATCCATTCCATTTGCGACGTCTTCGTCAAATCCCAAGGCCCCGAAGATTGAGGTTCCGTTCAAGGTTTGAATCGAGGACCCATCACTAAACACAGTCGTCGTTGCAACCTGGGTTCGGGTTTCGCCCACCGCGAGAATAAAGATGTCACTACCCAACGCAGCACTAGTGAAGATGATCCGTTCATCCTCGTGCGCCGCAGTGAGGGCGCCGGCCAGCGGCGAATCAAGAAGGTGCTGGTTCAGAAGCTTGACCAATTCATCGATACTATCAAAGCCCTCGACATCTTCGTGAGTGACTTCGATATCGAGCGGCCCGAATCCGGATGTTACCACTCGGAGAAACGGAGTCACCGTTATCTCAACAGTTGTCGTGACACTTGAAGCTTCTTCCGTCGTGCCTACACCCAAATTGCCCTCGTCCAGGGGATCATCAGCCCGTGTAACGACTTCGAACACTTCTCCGTTTGTTTCAACCTCCCCAACCACGAACCCGGCGAAACCAAGCGCCCCCTCTGTGATCACTTCCGGCAAAGGCTGCGTGTGCGCGCCTGTCGTTTCCGTAGACGTGGTGCGTGTGCGCGCCAGCACTTCCATCCCCTGAACCTGTCTACTTAGTTAGAATCGATGGGCCAGCGACTGGCATTTACATCAGCCAGGGATTTCTTCTATGTTAGGGGCTGCGCAGACGATAGTGGTTCCGGACCGCTTCGAGCGAAGTGTAGACCTCTTTTCGGCCATTGGCTGATTGGACCGGAACTTCAAGCACTTCCCAAGGAGCCATCAGATCGTCGGACTGCTCCAGGACTAACGCTTCACCGAAATCTTTCCACGATAAGACGATGGCTTTTGCGATATCGAGCTTCGGCACCGGGAATGGGGCCAGCAAGGTATCCGTTTCGGTATCGCTGGCGCCCGGTTGTCTAACGATTGGGTCATCGACGTCGGAAAAACGGTTCTCTTTAAGCTCGGCGTCCTCGGCGATGCCGAGGATAGTTCCGTAAGTGGGGTCATCGGCACACAAGGTGATACCGGTTTCCATTCCGGTGAACTGATTGCGCTCGATTCTGACATTCTTGCCGGAAACAAAGAGCGCACCAGGATCGACCTCGGGAGCCGTTCCTTCAAAAACGTTGTTTCGAACGGTCCCTTCGTCCGCCCGAAGCATGACCAAATGCCGCTGGTTGTCTTTAAAGACGTTGCCCTCAACGATCACATCCGACAAGACATGGGCCTCGTCGCCAAGCCCGTCAAAAATCACAACACCGAAGGAAAAGGGGAATTCGGCCGTGGTATCAAGATTGGCGAAACCAGATATGGTGTTTCCACGTATCATGCCACTGGCGTTACCTCGAACGCTGATGCCGTTCGCTCCTTCTGAGGTGGGACCCCATCCCGTGATGTGGTTGTCGGTAACGATGTAATCGATCGTTTTACGCCCTGGCACAGCCCTGAGGAAAATCCCCAGATGAGAGTCGACGATCGTGTTTCCGGTCACCCTTACCTGTTCCAGAACGGAGGTCGCAAGGTCGTTGAAGAACGCGATCGGCGCGGCACCTTCGTCAGGGTGCTCGTCGGGGAGGTTACGAAATCCGTGAAAGTGGCAGTCCTCCACGCTTCCACCTGAGTCGCTGAACATAGCGCCGATGAGCCAGCTCGCGCCGGGAAGCCCGGGCACGGCATGGGCGAGGCGCTCGCCCTCAAAGGTGATTCCGCGGATGTGAAGCCTGGATCTGAAGACCATGATCAACGGGGCGTTGCCCTCAGGAGTACTGCGCTCCATGCCTTCAAAGGCGCGGAGAATGGTTCCCGGTTCCCCAACGATCGTGAGTTCCTCGTCGCGCCGGCCTTCGGCGCCTGAGCGATTGATAAACGCTTGTTCCCGATAGATTCCCGCAGCGATTCGGATCGTGTCTCCCGAGGAAGAGGCATCGACCGCTTCTTGAATCGTGGGATAGTCGCCGGGCACATTGAGTTCACCCGCATCGCCTCTTGCGGCCAACATTAATGATAGACAAACAACTAACAGAGTAATTGGATTACTTTTCATAAAGATTGATTTCAGAGGGAACGTTGCCAATCAGATTGAATCGATTGGAGGAAAGAGGCTATTGCTCCGACTCCGCTTCACCGGTGCATCTTGACGGCCCGGTAAAACATTTGGCCGTTGGCGGAAGCATCCAGGCTGCGGTCGACGAGATCGATCGCACCAGTTGTGCCGGCATATCGGCGATCGATCGGTTCCCAATCTTGAAGTCCGTTAGAGCGCTCGATCTGGTAACGCCCGCTCTGCAGTCCGCGGAAGAAGACAGTCGCTTGCCCATGAATGATTTCCACGGGAGGCGTTCCCTCAAGAAAGACGCGTCCAATGTTAGAAGTGGCACGTCCGCCGATTTCGTCAAACAGTCCTCCTACGAACAGTTGATCACGATAGACGGCCATGGCGCCGATTCTTGAAATGATGGTGCCAAATCCTCCCTCGGCTCCACCCCGGATACCCGATCCCATGGCTTCCCAAGCCAAACCGTTCCAACGGTGCACTTGCCTCCAGGAAGCCGCATAGAGCTGGTTCTTGTGGGGGATCAACTCAGCGTCTTCTATCGGCGCCAATAGATCCCAGTGGATCCCATCCCACTTTGCTACTGCCTCGCCGTTTGCGAAGTTTCCACTAACATAGAGCGAATCTGCAGTGCTTGCCAAGTCCCGTACATAATCAGTGACGCCATTACCCACTGAAGCCCATCGTTCGCCATTCCACTTGGCGATTTGATTGGCTGCGATCCCGTCGATGGTGATAAAGGCCCCCCCGGCATAGAGTTCGCCTTGGAACACTTCAAGATCGGCAATCTCAGCTGTGTATCTCTTAGTATTCGCGAGCTTCCGAGCAAGCGGTGTCCACCCATCATCATCCAGGCGTAGTAAGTAGTAAGCCTCGGTGCCCGAGTCGTGGCTGGCATCAACGCTGAGCCTTCCCGCAACGTGTAACCGGTCTTCATACCAAGCGAGAGCGCTCACCGATCCGAACAGCCGGCTGCCGAGGAACGTCCACTTCCGCCCGTCCCACTTGGCGATGTCCCAACTGTCCGCCGTGTCGGATATCGCCGCACCCTCCCTCCCAAAGTAACCAATAGCGAAGAGATTGGTGCCGTTCGTAAATAGCCGTTGAGGCGTATGTCCGACCGGGCTCTCAACAGGAGACCAGTCTGCTCCATCCCAATGAGCAATTCCGGTACTGATTTCGCTTTCTCCTGACAGAAGACGAAACGTACCCGCTGCGTAGACGTCGGAATCCATAGCGACCAAGTCCGCAACGGCATCCTGAGCACCGCACCCTCCGGTGTGCGTGCTGTGGAACACGGCACCGGTTCCCGAATCGTCCACAGAAGACCAGGTTCCGTCTTGCCACTTGGCCAAATACGAGAGATTCTCACCGATTCGGAAGCGGCCTCCCACGTAGAGGCGGCCATCAATCTCCGCCATGGAGACTCTCCAACTGGAAATCCCGGCACCCAACGGCTCCCATTGGGAACCGTTCCATTTGGCGATACCATTCGCCCACTGGTCACCGGCCATGGTAAACCGTCCCGCTGCATAGACGGCATCTTCGGTGGCCTCGAGCGCACGAACTTGATCATTGAGTCCGGCACCGAGCTCCCTCCAGGCGACGCCATTCCACCTAGCAATGTTGCTAGTAGCGATTTCGCCAGCCTGCTCAAAGCGTCCGCTCACGACGAGTTCGTTCTCTCGGGAAGCCAACGCGAACACGCCGAACTGGTCACTGTTTCCGATGAAATCCGTCGTGCCGGCACGTAGTTCATCGCCTAACGGCGACCACTGCTTCCCGTCCCATCGCGCAATCCAATTGGCATCGACGTCTCCAACCTTGGTAAACTTGCCGCCTGCATAGAGATCACCGTCTAGTACGGCAAGAGCAAGAATACGGCCGTTGAATCCCGACGGTACCGATGACCACTGCTCGCCGCCCCACTCGGCAAGGTAGTGGACGTCGGCATCGCTGCTATCATCGTGGGGCTTCCCGGTCACATAATTCCCGGCCACATAGAGATGGGTGCCGTCTGCGGCCATCGCGGAAACCTTGCCCTCGACTCCAGTGCCGAGCGGCCGCCAAGCCTTCGCGCCTTTGTCCCAGTGCGCCATATATCTCCAAGCCTTTGCATTAGTGCTTTGATCGGCCAAGCCGGGGTAAAACTTGAACACGCCGGAAGCGTAGAGTTCGCCGCCGGAAAATAGGAGAGACCGGACCCCGGAAGCCAACGTCTGCGCGGGCACCAGGCCCGAGTCCATGGAAAACCATGTCTCACCATCCCACTTTCCAATGCTTCGAACTTGGAAGTCACCGATACGGGAAAACCGGCCACCAACGTAGAGGTTCCCCGAAGGATCTTTGGCCAGGGCTTCCACTGCAAAATTCGGCCCTGCCGAAGCCCCCATACTAACCCAATCGTCATTGGTGATCTGGGCGGTGGAATGGAGCGGGGGGGCGACTGCGCAGGCAGCGAGAAAAGAAACAAGCGATGCAACTGAACGATTCATGGTTTGGATGGCAGGGTTCAAGCACTCAGCGGATGGAGCCTTTATCTCTCAATGCGCATTTCCCGCCTCCAATGCAGACATGAGGGCACAAAAAAATGTGGATTTCGGAACTGGGCGCTATGGCCCCGGCCGCTCTTGCGCCTCGATCTCCTCCCACGAAGGCGCTTGCCAGATCGTCAGCGTCCCCTCCTCGTCGCGCATTCCGACGGCCTTGCCATCGGGGGAAAATTGGACGTCCCAGAAGTCCGAGCCAGGGGCTTTCAACGCGAAAACTTCGCGCCAACTTTGAGTGTCACAAAGCCGCAAGTGTCCGTTGGTATCCAGCATCGCCAGGCGGCGTCCATCCGGGGAAAATGACAGAGCCCAGGCTCGTCCACGAAAGGCCTTGAACATCGCGACCTCTGTCCAGGTGCGCGTCTCCCAAACTTTGACGTATCCCAAGCTACTGGAGACGGCAAGGAGTGACTTGTCAGGGGATAGGGCAGCGTCTCTTCCGGCGAGGTAGTCGAGGTGCTTGACCAGTCTCGGCACCTCATCCCGCGTCGACCGAAGCGTGATCTCACCATTCCATCCCGCGACGATCAACTCTCGATCGAGAAACCCTTCGCGCGCAGCAATCGTGGTGTCGTCCGGCGTCCAAGTTTGCATGATGGTCCCTTCGTCGAGCTCCCAGAACCGCATGAAGTCGTCGCCGGTGGGAATGCCTAAGAACACCTTCCCGTCCTCGAAGAAGCCCCCCGGTCGGACACGGACTTTAGAGTTCTTCTTTCCATGGGGGTCGACCAGCCGCTGTTCTCGCTTTCGAGTGGTGAGGTTCCAAATTTCGGTGATGCCGCCTGGGTAGCTGGCTGCCACAAGGGCTCCGTCTTGAGAGATTCCCCACTTCGAGAGCATCAGGCGATCGCTCTCCAGTTCAAACAAGGTCTCGCTCTGTTCAAAACCCGTTCCCCAGCGCCGCTGGGCCACTCCATCCGCATTGACAGTGACAAGAGAGCGGCTGTCCGGCGTGAATCGCCACGAAAGCACTCTGTCCTCGAAGGAGACATACTCTGGTCGCGAATGATCACCGGTCAGGTCCCAGACGGCGACCGTCCCGTCCTGCGAGCCACTGATAAGTCGCGTCTCATCAGGCATGAGTTCGATCTGGGTCAGCTTTCCGCGGTTTCCCCGCAGGGTCTTGAGGCAGCGCTGATTCTCCAGGTCCCAAATACGTATCGTCTGATCGGCACTGCTGGAGATCAGGCGCTTTCCATCACTCGTGAATTGTATCTCGGTAACGTGAGCCGTATGCCCCTCGAGAATACCGATATCGGCTTTGGTGATGACGTCTCGCAGATGAATATCAGACTCCGCTAAGCCGAAGGTGTAGGCGAGCAACCTTCCGGAGGGTGAAAAGGCCAAAGAACTGGCGTGATACACGGATGGGTCGCCCTCGACGACCTGCTCCTCGTCGGTTTCGAGGTCGACGACTTGCACATGCCCGCGATCAGCACCGAAAGCAACGAACCGTAGATCGGGTGTCGCCGCGAAGTCGTTGACCCACCTTTCGAGACCCAGATGAGAGGTCCGGATCTCGCGCAGCTTCGTCAGATTATCCCTCTCACCCAAGCGCCAATGGATAGCATGCCCTAGGCCGTTCCAAGCGTCCGAAGTAATCAAGCGTTTACCGTCTTGAGAAAACGCCAACCCGTAGCACTCGAACCGCGTTCTTTGGGAGGAAGCCTCTTCCTGAGATTCGGCGTCCCAAAGGTGCAGGTGGGAGGGGCCTTTGCGAGCTATATGGTGCGTTGTTGTGTAAGCTAACAGTGGTCTTGTCGGTGAGAAAACGGCCAACACATTCGTGCCATCTTCTGCCAGTCTCGCGACAATCTTTCTGGAAGGCAGATCCCAAATTTCAAGCCCGCCCCGGCGTAGGCCTCCAACGGCTAGCCAGCGGCCGTCGTATGAGACGGTAAGCGTGCGTATAGGAGTTGGTCTCTGACACAAGTCAAACAAGTTGTCGCTCCGAGTTCGGTTCCAGACATAGCGCCATTCCCATCCACGGAAGTCGTTTTCTCCCAGCGGTGGACGGTAGCGGTCGATCAGGGAGCGCGCCTGGCCCAGATCGCTCCTCTCAAGTGCTTGCCAGGCGAGGGTCATGTCCGAGGCGTAAGCCCGTGCCTCAGCCGATTGCCGGAGTTCGCTTTCTTGTTTCTCGGCAGCGACTGCCCGTTCCAGCGTCTTTCCTCTCTGGTAGTATTGCCAAATCGAAAGGCCGGCAGCGAAGAGCAACGGCGTGAGCGCCAACGATCCCGCAATGGAAGCGGCCCGGTTGCGGCGGATAGATTTTTGGAACCGATAAACGAGGGAAGGCGGACGGGCGCTGACCGGTTCGTCGCGGAGGTGACGCTGGATGTCCAGAGCCAACGCATTGACCGTCTCGTAACGGCGCTGCGCCTCTTTATCCAGACATTTCATGGTGATCCAGTCCAGGTCTCGGTCCACAGAGATACTGCGGAGTCTCGACGATGATGATGATGCCGCCGTCTGCTGACACTCTTTCTGATGCAGCAAGACCTGTGTACTCGGACGCGTAGGTTCGATCTCCAGGATGACCTGTCGCATGTGATCAAAACCTGCATCGAGAAGCGTCTTTGAATCGAATGGAGGTTGGCTGGTGAGCAACTCGTAAAGTAGGACACCGAGGCTGTAGACATCGCTCCGGGTATCGATCGCGGCGCTGTTCAACGTGACCTGCTCTGGGCTCATGTAGGCTGGCGTGCCGACGACCTGATTGAAAACGGTGTAGATCGTCTGATCGGTCAGCCGCCCATCCATGGCCTTGGCGATGCCAAAGTCGATGATCTTGGGCAGAGGCTCACCATCGATCAGGGAGACCAGGATATTAGAGGGTTTGATGTCTCGGTGAATAACGCCTTTCTGATGAGCATGGTTGACCGCCTGACAGACCTCGAGAAACAGATCGAGGCGATCGCGAATGTTGAGGTCATGCTTTGCGCAGAAATCGGTGATGCTAACGCCGTCGACAAGTTCCATCACGAAATACGGTCGCCCCGAATCCGTCGCCCCGGCTTCGTGAACTTGGGCGATATAGGGATGGTCCATCATCGTAAGTGCCTGGCGCTCGGCCTCGAACCGGGCGACAGTTTGCTCCGTGTCCATACCCAGTTTGATGACCTTGATGGCGACGTGACGGCGGACAGGCGCCTCTTGAGTGGCCTTGAACACGGCGCCACATCCGCCCTCACCAAGCAACTCGATGAGGTGATACGGACCGATCTGAGCCCCTGGCTGAGCGTCCCGGTGGAAGAACGCCGTCCTCTTGGAAGCGGGTGGCAATCCCACTACCTCTTCTTCTTCCAACAATTCGTTTACTCGACGCAGCAGAGATTCGTCACCCGCACAAGCAGCGGCGAGAAATCGTGCACGCTCCTCCGCGTCATCGATCTCGACTGCCCTGAGGAATAGATCGCGCAGAGGTTTCTTTTGATCGTCATTCATGCTGCGGGTCGGCAGTGCTTCGTTGAGAAACGCCTCCCTTGTTCAATGCGCAATCTCTTCGAAAAATCAGACATTGAGGTGAGACTCTCTTACGACTCGAGCTGGCGACGGATTTCTTTGTAAAGCCAAACACGGGCAAAACGCCAATCCCTCGTGGCTGTCCGGTTGGTGACTCCTAGCGCCAGCGCCGCTTCGTCAACGGTCAACCCCGCGAAGAACCTCAACTTGACCAACTCAGCCGCTCTTTGGTCTTCCTGACCGAGAGCATCTAGAGAATCATGTACCATCAAGATCAGTTCCTCGCTTGCCTCAGTCGGTTCTTCAATCCCGTCCAGTGCGACCTTTTCCGCGCGCCCGCCCCGTTTCTGTGAACTCTTTTTCCGGGCAGTCTCAATGAGAATCCGCCGCATGGATTCGGCGGCGGCAGCAAAGAAATGCCCTCGATTCTCCCACTTCTGATCCCCGTCCTTCGACAATCGAAGCCAGGCCTCATGGACAAGCGCAGTGGCTTGCAGGGTCTGGCCCGACTTTTCCTGACCCATGCGGTTCGCGGCGAGACGTCTCAGTTCGTCGTAGACCACAGGCAGAAGCTGCTCAGAAGCTAACATCATGCCATTCGTCCGCAGGGCTCGCTCCGAATCCTGTCCCATACTCAAATCTTCTTCTCTCGATTAATCACGGGGACGCGTTGCTCGAAAAATGGCATTTCCATAAACCTGCCAACCGCAACGAAACTGGCCCCCATAACTCCTTGCTGGTTAAAGCACGCCCGGAAGGATTCGAACCCTCAACCTCCTGATCCGTAGTCAGGCGCTCTATCCAGTTGAGCTACGGGCGCGTGGGGTGCGCAAGAGTAGACAAGCGCCTAGGGCTGTCAACCACGCTTCCAGGAGAATCTTTCTAAACGTCTTGCATAAGATTTTCTGATATTAGTCCCTTTTTGATCAAAAAAATTGCTCAAATCTCAATCCGTGAATAAATCCCAAACACAGAAGCGTTTTCCCTTTTATAAGCTATGAAGAATTTAGACACACTCGACGATCACACGCTCCTCAACGGAATCATTCAGAAGGATCGGGCCTGTTTTGAGACCTTTGTATCGAAAATGCGATCCCACGTCTTTGGCACCATCTATCGCGTCCTCAACGATGTGCAGGACACCGAAGATGTGGCCCAAGAAGTCTTCTGCCAGATCTGGCGCAAGGCCGCTCTCTTTAATGATCAACGAGGCAAGCCGCGGACATGGGTGGCTGCCATGGCGAGAAATCGCGCGATCGACCGGGTCCGGAGCAAACAACGCCGATCCCGCCTCCATGACGACTTTGCCCATGAGCCGGCACCTCTTTCATCGGAGGTGGATGCCTCGGACCTCCTTGACTTGAAAGAACGCGGTCAACGCGTGAAATCGGCGGTCTTGGAACTCTCGAGCGAGCAGCGCGAGGCGATCGAAATGGCCTACTTCTCAGGTCTGACCCAAAGCCAAATCGCCACCAAACTCAATCAACCTCTCGGTACGGTGAAAGCTCGTATTCGACGCGGCATCGGCAAATTGCGTGCCACCGTCGCTCATGAGCTTTCCTAACCAGAGCGGTTTGACTTGAGTGACGGGTCCGATAATCTGGGCCCGTGACTCGTGAGCAGGCGACGCTCTCTCTTGACGGCAGATTCTTATCTCGCGCGGGGCATCGATGGCTCGTCAAGGGCATCATCTACGGCCCTTTCGCCACTCCGCTAGGCAACACCTCACAGATACGGCAAGACCTCGACGCTATTGCCGGTCTCGGCTTCAATAGCCTCCGTCTCTATGAGATCCCACAAACAGAGTTTCTAACACTCTGTCAGGAAAGAGCATTGGATGTCTTCGTGACGCTAAAGTGGGAGAGCGGCACCAACATCTTGGGCTCGGAGAAAGAGAGAAAGCGTCTAGCCCGAACGTTAGTCCAACAAGCAAAGTCGTTGAATGAGGTGTCCGCAGTCGCCGGCATCTTTGTTGGAAATGAAGTTCCATCCGACTTGGTGCGTTGGCTAGGTGTGTCGCAAATAGCCCGTTTTTTGGAGGACCTCACGCGGCAGATCCGACGCAGCGTCCCTAACAAACTGTTGGCCTACGCGAATTACCCCTCGACGGAATATCTCCTTCCGCGAAATGTGGATGTGGCAGCGTACAATCTCTATTTGGAAGATCGTGGACCGGCGCGGCGTTATCTCCGGCGCTTGCAACATCAGGCCGGCGATTCGCCTTTGTGGATCAGCGAATATGGTCTGGATAGCAAGCGCGCAGGTGAACGTGTTCAGGCAGGAAACGTTAGGTTGGCTTACGGAAGAAATCTTCGAAGCGGGGGCAGCCGGCGCCTTCTTATTCACCTACACGGACGAATGGTTCAATGGCGGACGCGCCATGCAGACTGAGTGGGCGTTTGGTCTGGTCAACGACGAACGAAAGGAGAAGGCCGCCGCCTCCGTAGTACGGGAAAAGCTGGCCCTTGCGACGCCCGCGCCACCTCGACTTGTCCACACGCCCTCTGGTCTCGGTGATCGTGTGCACGCACAATGGTCACGCCTTCTTGCCCGAGTGCTTGCGAGCTCTTAGCGAATTACGCTACCCGAACTACGAAGTCATCGTGGTGGACGACGGCTCGAAACCGGGCATTGAACAGATCGTTCGTGCCGCTGGAAACGCCCGCTACCGGCAGCAGCCTCACCGTGGACTCAGTGCGGCGCGCAATCTTGGGGCCAAGGAAGCACGCGGTGAGATCCTCGCTTATACAGACGACGATTGTGTGCCTGATAGAGATTGGTTGGACTACCTTGGTCATGGAGTTTGAGTTGCAACCGATCGACGCCTGCGGCGGACCTAACGTCGCCACCAAAGCGGCCACACCAATGGAAGCGTGCATTCAATTGGCTCCGGGAAATCCCTCACATGTGATGCTCGATGACGTTCACGCGGAACATCTTCCAGGCTGCAATCTCGCCGTACGGCGATCGGCCTTTGACGTCGTACGGGGCTTTCGTGACGCCTATGTGGTGGCCGGCGATGACGTGGATTTCTGCTGGCGCTTGCGATTTCGCGGTTTTCGATTGGGCTACGCTCCCAATGCCATGGTGTGGCATCATCGTCGCAAAACTTGGCAGGCCTTCGCGAGACAACAATGTGGTTATGGCAAAGCGGAGGCGTTATTGCATCGGGATCACCCTCAACGATTCAACGGCTTGGGCAATACGGACTGGCAAGGCACGGTTTACGCACCGATGCCGGCACGATCACTGTCGCATCCAGTGATTTATCAGGGTCCCTTTGGCACGGCTCCTTTCCAAACGGTTTACAGTCCGCGCAATCAAGCCGTCTCGTTTCTCAGCATGTTTCTCAATTCGGTGCCTTGGCTGCTGAGCATCGGTGCCTGCATCTTGTTAGGCTTCGGCCACCGTTGGGGATGGTGGATGGCTCTGTTGATGATCGCCCTCACCACCTTGGCGGCCATGGCTGCGTCGCTTGGCGAACGTGCCTGCCTCAAGAAGGTTCCGCCTGGGTATCGCGGCTTTACTTGGTCTGGCTGCATCTGGTGCCCCCCATCGCTCGCACAGTCACTCGCTGGTTGCACTCGGGCCCCAAACCGTGGAGCCGGAGTTTTAAAGAATTGCGTGCTTCCTATTGGAGTGATTCCGGTAAAGAACGCGTGGCTTTGCTTAAAACGCTTCTTCCCAAAGCGGCGACGCCGGGTGAGTGGTCCTCCTTTGATCGCTTGTTAGAGACGTCCACGTGTTTTGACATCATGTTTGATCACCCGGCGACGGAGCGGCTTGACCATCCCCGGACTCTCACTCGGTCCTCCCTTCGTGCGTTTGTCAGGCCTTGGTTACGGGCTCTCTTTTACGGAACCACCGTCTTAGCACTAGGCCAGTGGCTAGCCGGCAATGCCTGGGGGACGGTGGCGATCGTCCTCCTGACTTTGTTTGCGGGATTGATTCTCCGGCATTCGGCGTCTCTTTCATTGGCACACTGGCAGGATCAGATAGAGAAATCTGCCAAGCAGCTTGGGATGACGGCCTTGAAAGAAGTGAAAAGCTAAGGAGGCTTGCACGCCCTATCTCACGCGAAACCGAACGTTTCAAAAACGCCGGTTACCGACGTATCTCCGGATCAGTCGTAACCCGTTAACACCAAATTTTTAGTATTTAGGATTTGACGAAATGGGAATCAAACACCAAGAAATTGGTGTTATGCCCAAACCCGATCCTCTGAGCCGTCGTGAACGGCAGATCATGGACGCCCTCTTCGCTCTGGGAGAAGCGTCGATACCAGAAGTTCGCAAGCAGATCGATGAGCCGCCTTCCGAGAATGCACTGCGCACGCTCCTGCAGATCTTGAAAGAGAAAGGTCATGTGAAGCGGCGCAAACGGGGCCGGTCGTATCTGTTCTCTCCTAAAGTCAATCGCCAACATGCCGGCAAGCGCGCGCTTCAACATGTGTTGGAAACCTTCTATGACGGGTCCATTGAAGACGCTGTCGCCGCTCATTTTACCGGCAAACAGAAGGCTATCGATGACGAAACGCACGCGCGATTGCGAAAACTCATCGATGCCGCCAGAAACTCGAAGCCGAAAGGAAAGAAATCGTGATCATGATAGAATGGCTGCTCGATTGGACCTGGCGCAGCAGCATCCTGCTCGGGATATCCGGGCTGCTCATGGCTGTATTACGGATTCGCAGTGCCGCGGTGAAACATGCGCTCTGGACGACTACGATTCTCGGTTGCCTCGCCTTGCCGGTTTTTCAGCTGTCCTTACCTCGATGGGATATCTTCCCGCAGATCACCGCCTTCGAGGTAGACGTGTTAGAACCGAGAATGATTGAAGCGGTATCCTCTTCAACCATTGAAACCATTGGAGAAACGACCCAAGCGCAGCCTACTAACAAAGGCAAGCAACCACTTTGGACGTGGGCGCTGGTGATTAGCGGAGCGCTTGTCAGCCTCTTTCTTGCCGCACGCGTTCTTCGCGGGCAAAGAAAACTCACCGGATTGATTAGACATTCCCGACCTGCACCGGAATCGATCGGGGCTCAGTTAACAAGTATCACAAAGCGTCAGATAAATGCTCGCCTAACGACTCGATCCACGACGCCATTCGTTCACGGGATCTTCCGCCCTATCATTCTTCTTGCAGATGAGGCGCAGGACTGGCCTGAGGACCGGATGGAAGCGGTATTGGCGCACGAAGTGGCCCACATCGAACGATGGGATTTGCTATGGTTATGGAGTGGTTCGGTCTTGCGAATGCTTCAGTGGTGGAACCCCTTCGTCCATATCGCTACCAAGAGACTTCAAGAAGAAAGTGAACGCGCCTGTGACGATGCGGTGTTACGTCGCGGCATGCCGGCAGCGATTTACGCCACGCACTTGCTCGATATAGCTTCACGAATTGAAGTTTCCACGCCCGCGCTGGCGCCCACCATGGCTCGCGGTCTCCCCATCGAATCTCGACTCAAGAGAGTGTTAGACATCGAGCAACCGAGACGCCCACTCTCAGTCATAATGTCTATCTGCCTAATGAGTGTCATTCTTCCGTTAGTCATGCTCCTCGCTGTCGCTGGAAAGGCCTCGGCCCAAGAGACCAAGAAAGGAGACGACAAGCACCGCATCGCTGTGGTGCTCGACGCCGGACATGGCGGCTTGGACAATGGGATGCAGATCGAACGCGGCGCCTTCAAAGGGTATTGGGAGAAAGACGTTGCTCTGGCCTTAACGCGAAAAGTATACGAAACGCTTGAAGAACGAGGCATTCCCGCTGTCCTCACGCACGAGAGCGAGGATCCGAAAGGCATCGTACGCTTGCAAGAGCGCGTGGACTTTGCCAATCAATACCCCAAGGCGGTGTTTCTTTCGATTCACCTACACGATCGCGCGGACGGAAAAGCTAAGACGTTTTTCACCACGAAAAAAGATCCAAACGCTCCGACGATAGCCCTGCGTGATGCGTTATCGAAGGAGTTTCAGAAAACTCTCCCCAAACAGGATCTCCATTTAGCCGAGGCAGACTTCAAAGTATTGAAGAGTGATAGGCCATCGGTCATGTTCACGGCCATTCCACCCGACGGTGCCAACACACCGCAACGTCAGCAGGAGAGCCTAACGCAACTCGCCGAGGTATTGGCCAACGGTCTTCAAGCTTGGCAGAAATCCAAGGATCAGCCGCAGGCTTTGGTTAAGCCGGACAACGCTGCGGTCGCCTTCAGCTTGGAGAATCTCGAGTTCACTGGCGACCTATTCACGCTCGATAAAGAAAGTGCCATCATGCGCATCGAAAACGTCCGGATAAGCCTTCCCAAACCGGTCGACATGTTTGCCAAGGCCGGTCGAGCTAAAATCGACACGGCAGCCAGAAAGATCTGGTTAATGGAGTTCCCGGAAATTCGCGCGCCGCGAAGAATCATCCGAGCCACATCGGAGAAGACCGTTTTTGAAGTCGATTTCGATTTCGCACATTGGGAAATTCGCGGCAGTACCGAAACCAAGGTATGGAAGTAGGTTAGATCACAACCGTGTTTTCATTTATTGCGTGATAATGGGGACGCGAATATTGGGATAACGTGGATGATTGGAATCAAACGTTAGATAGGCACCCTCTTTGGGCAATGACGCAATTTGGAAGGATGCGGGGACAACGACTTCAATCTGATTCCATCGAGGCGATTGAGTGGGTTTGATCGATGCTTTGATTGAGGTCGTTCCCGTCATTTTGAGATTACTAACCTGAAACTGTTTGATCTTACGATCGTGGCAGATCACTGTCAGGGTTCGCTTGGTGTCTTGAGTTTGAGGTATCGCGGATAATCTGATGCGGTTTGGCGAGACTTCTACGTGATCGGCAATTCTTGCATAAGCATTCAAGTCGATTTTCTCTAGCTTGGGATGGCCGAGGGGAATCTCCAAGGTTCCACTTTCGACTCCTGATTCGATCTTGGGCGGGTTGATTGTTAACTCATACTTTCTTCCCTGCTCAATGGTCGAGAGTTGGATCTCAAAGGCGTTATTGGAAACGATGGGAGTGGCGATCTGAAGGGGCTCCGTATCGATGACGGACAATTGAATCTTGAGAGGATCATGCTCTTCCCCTCTCAACAAAGTTCCGAAAGAGGCGGTATAGCGACTGAGGCGGACTGGGCTCCATACATTGGCCTTGACCGTGGTACGAATGATTCCGTTCGGAGCATTCTGGGCGTTGCAAGTGACATCAATGGTTCTCGAAACGGTGCCCACCATGTTCTTAGCATCGAAGACGACTTCGAAAGAGCCCTTCTCCCCAGGAGGCACCGTTTGTTTCCACCCGTTGACGGCGGTACATCCACACTTCGCCTTGATTTTAAGGATTTGGAGAGGGGCATTACCTGTATTGGAAAACGTGAACTTTCCCGTCGCCTTTTTTCCTATCACAATCTCCGCGAACTCAAGCGTGGTCGAATCGAATTCGATGCGGGCACCGTCTTCAGGAGATCCGTTGGTTTCTTCGGCGGCTTTCGCAATCTGATTAGCCATCATGCTAGTCTGATCGGAAGAAGATTGGTTGAGGAGTGATTCGATCGAAGATTGCGTGATTTCGCCTGTGATGATGTTATCGCCGATCATCAATTGCGGCAGACTCGAAACCGCAAGCAATCCGTCGTTTGTGGTTAGAATGGATTCTGTTTCCCTTAAAATACCATTCACCCACCAACCATGTTTCCAGGCCCATTTGTAGAAAGCGTCAGGGTGCCGATCCTGAATTCTCGCGAGAACCGGCTTCGGATCGGGAAGCAATTCGCCGGTATGGAGTTCCTCTTCTATCTCGTGGAAGAAATCGGGATCTTCTCTCCACACCGTGAACATCATTCGGTGAATCTCACGCGCCTTTTCATCCCGGAACGCAGGGAGAAAGACCACTCCAAGCCGGCTGGCCAATCCGATTTCGTTTTCTCGTAAAAGCCGGTGCAAAGACCGGCAATGCGCACACGTGTAATCCGTTAGGGCAACCGCGACCGTAGACGATTGCCATGACCCGATGTGCGGAAGAGCCGTTGCGTCGAGCTGAAATTGTTCATGATGCAAAGAGATTAAGCCGCCATCGCTTTTTAGTTGGCCTTCCACCTGCACCGTCTTGATCCGATTTGGTGGCTCTGTGAGAGCTTGAAGAGAGGCTAAAACGGCAATGGCAAGAAGTGGCAGGATGGTTTCCGGGCAAATCCAGCCTATCTTGGCCCGGTGCTGGACGATGATCGGTATTTTCAGAAAAAGCACCGCGCCGATGACGGCAACAAGATGTGTCGCGCAGCACCAGGGGCAGATTT
>CBDDAB010000011.1:0-14233 GCA_965224685.1 Verrucomicrobiales bacterium
ATCTTCCTTGGCGGGCCGGCTAAAAACACGCCAGTAGAGCGATTGGATGATTCGTCGTGAGGTCATGTTTTGAAGCTCTTCAGCCAAACGGGTTCGCGGATCGCGACGCTGAATTCCGAATTCAGAAGAGTGAGCGATTGGGGCGCGGTGGTGGAAACGTTGCGCCGGGCGCACGTGGCATTGGGATCCGGTTGTCAAAGACATCGAACATGGGGAGGAACGAAGATTGCGCCTAACAAAGAGGTTAAAGACTGCGTCGCCGGGTGTTGGTTTTCGTCAGGTGTGACTTCCCATTGTTTCTTCAGCAAAGTGCTGGTGATCTCGGGCGGCAGAGGCGGCCGAATGCCGGCGCCGCCCATTTCGCGGTTGAGTTGGCGGGGCGATGGTAAGGAAATGATCGCGGATCTGTTCCCCTGTTAGGCGCTGACGTCCATGCGGCCGAAGAGCGTGTTGTCTGGATCACTTTTCTAACAAGCGCCTCCAAACTGCACCGGAACCGCGGCTAGTCTGTCGATAGACGTGCGAAGTGAGCATCAACCGTTGAAGATTCTTCATGCTCCATTGGCGATCAACGAATTCTGAAGCTAACCAATCCAGCAGCCGCGGCTGGCTTGGCTTGGCGCCTTGCAGTCCAAAGTCGCTCGGAGTCGCTACCAGACCTTTGCCGAATGCTCTTGCCACAAACGATTGACCATCACTCTTACGATTAATGGATTGTCGTGGATTGGTTAGGGCAAGGCGAGTTGAGAACGGCGGTAAGAGGATGATGCCAATTGGGATTTCTCTAACGAACGAATAGTCGATGATGCAATAATGGGAAACAGCGTTGGTGTTACTGCTTTACCGCGACGGCGGAAATCACCACGGATTTTCACATGTAGGGGGGGCCGCCTCAGCGCTTGCTTCCCGCACACGATTGTCCATAACTGTTTGTCACGTTTAGGATCGACAACCGTGTTGGCAAAGAAGGCTTGGAAGGCATAGTAATCGTTGAGCGAGATGGGATCGGCGCGATGATCATGACACTGTGCGCAGCCAAGAGTGAGACCGAGAAAGACCGAACCCACAGCTCCCGTCATTTCACTCAAAGCAGTGTGACGGCGTTCCTCTGGCAGATTGATGTCGACCATGTCCGGACCTGCTAACAGAAATCCGGTCGCCTCCGCGATGCGCTCATTTTCAGGCGCAATTTCGTCACCGGCTAACTGATGCCTGACGAAGTCATCGTACGAGAGATCGGCATTGAAGGCATTCACCACCCAAGTCGCGATAGCGCCAGGCTTCCTTGCGAATGTGATCAAACTCGAAGCCATCGCTCTCCGCGAAACGGGCCAAATCCAGCCACACTTGCGCCCGTCTTTCGCCGTAGGCAGGTGAGGCCAGAAGACGATCGATCCAACGTTCTTCCGCCTCGATGGAGCAGTCTTCGAGAAATTGGCGGGCATTCATTTCGCTAGGCGCCAAACCAGTCAGGCTAAAGTGCAAGCGGCGAAACCAAGTCAAGCGATTCGCCTTGGGTGCCAATGTCAGACCATCGCTAGCTAGTTCGTCTAACAAGAAGGCATCGATTGGGGTGTTCGCAGGCGAAGAGCTTCCTGGTAGCTCTGGACGAGCGACGGGTTGGAAGGCCCAATGCTCTCGCCATTCAGCGCTAGCGCATGTGGCCACTAGAACAATGCAAATAACGGCTGTCTTCATGTTAGAATATCAGCCACCACATGCGCTTTCTCCACACCCGTGAGGCGCTCTTCCAAGCCCTGATGCAAGAATGTCAGCTTTTCGTGATCGAGGCCTATCAAATGCAGAAGGGTGGCGTGTAGGTCACGCACGTGGACTTTCTGATGAAGGGCGCGCAGCCCCACGTCATCGGTCGCCCCGTAGGCATAACCACCCCGCACGCCCGCGCCCGCGAGAACCACGCTGTAGCCCCAGGGATTGTGATCGCGGCCTTTGCCTTGTTCGCTCATGGGCATCCTGCCAAATTCACCACCCCAGATCACTAACGTGTCATCCAACAAGCCACGTCCCTTGAGATCGCGTAAGAGCCCGGCGACCGGCTTGTCGGTGGCCCGGCAATAAGCGGTGTGATTCCGCAAGACGTCCTTGTGAGCGTCCCAACCATTGGTGTCGCCGGAGTAGAGTTGGACGAAGCGGACCCCGCGCTCGATCATCCGGCGTGCGATCAGACAACGCGTGCCAAATTCCCGCGTTTCCTTTGCATCGATGCCGTAAAGCTTCTTCACCGATTCTGTTTCTCCCGACAAATCGACCATCTCTGGCGCGGCGGCTTGCATGCGGAAAGCAAGCTCATAGGCCTCGACACGAGCGAGCAGTTCATCATCAAAGTCCCGCGACGCCAAGTGGCGCTCGTTCAACGCTCTCACATAATCCAAGGTCGAGCGCTGGCGGTCCGGCGTGATGCCCGGTGCCGGCTTAAGATTCAAGATAGGGTTTTCACCAGCACGCATGGTCGTTCCCTGATAACTTGCCGGCAGAAAACCGCTTCCCCAAGCGGGCGGCCCGCCTTTGAGTCCCCCCTTGGGATCCGGCATGACGACGAATGCGGGCATATCTTGATTCTCTGAGCCCAACCCATAAGCCACCCAGCTGCCCAAGCTGGGTTTGCCCATGAGGATGGATCCAGTGTTCATCTGATAGACGGATTGCGGATGGTTCACGCTATCACCATGACAACTGCGCAACACACACAAGTCATCTGCTAGTTGGGCCATGTGGGGTAGAAACTCGCTGATCTCCAATCCCGATTGTCCGTGCGGACGAAAGGGCTTGATCGGGGGCAACAAGGGATTCTGCGCCACCTTACGCCGGGTCATGACCGAGCCGAAACTTTCCGGCAAGGGTTGACCGGCATAACGGGTCAAGGTCGGCTTTGGGTCCCACAAATCCACATGACTCGGCCCGCCATGCATGAAGAGATAGATCACGCGCTCGGCTCGAGGGCGAAAGTGTGAGGGGACTTGACGAGAGGCGGCCGGGCCGCCTTCGGAAGCGAGCATCTGCGAAAGCGCCAGACCGCCAAAGCCACCTCCGGCTTGCAAGAGGAATTGCCGCCGCGTGCTGCTCTGCGGGAAGTGAGAGGCCATGACGGCTTGCATCATGATAGGAAACTCGAATCAAAATCAAGATAGGAGATCAAATGGGGTATGACCAAAAGTCATAGGCACTTTTCGTAGCGGAATTCGTGAGCGTTCCGGGCGTGGCACTCCCCTGCCGCGAAGGAACTGTCACCAGTTCCTCTACCTCATTGACCACCACTTATGGGTCCGGGATAGGGCCGCCTGGCTCGATGGCCAGACGACGCCCCCCACAGATCCGTACGAGCCCAATTAAGGCATACGGTTCCTCGAGTTTGTGGATTCGTTAGATTCGAGAGTGCACGATTCGTGCTGATGACAATGGAAAGACCCGCAGCATCGCCTGGAATTTCTCCCAGTTGGGGGCTTTGCTTCGGTTTCTTCGCCCTAGCCATTTCCGCCATTGTTTCGCCACCTCCCAACGCAGCTTGGCTAGCATGCGATAGTTTCCGCTGACTCCATAATAGGCATCGTGACCTCGGAGCTTCTCATTGAGTTTCCTTTGCTGCTCCCGCATTGGCAGGTGACGGTTCCTCTTCCCCCACTCTCGGATGTTGCTCAACGTCCTGCGAAACCGGGTTGCCGCGGTCTTCTTTTTCACTACCCAATAGCCTCTCCTCGATTTCCCCCAATAATGAGTGAAACCTAGAAAATCAAAGGTCTCAGGCTTTTAGCCTTTTTCTATCTTCGCACCCTTCGGCCGGCCGATGCGCACTAACCTTGTTTTCTCTTCGTTGATCTTCAGCCCAAATCGCTCAAAGCGTTGGCCTATCACTTCCTGGACTTTCTCAACGTCTTTCAGATTCTCAAAACCCATGATGAAATCATCGGCAAATCGAACCATGAAAGTTCTCCCTTTACACGCTGGTTGGACTGATTCTACGAACCATTTGTCTAACACTTCGTGCAAGTAGATGTTAGCCAGACCTGTACGGCGCTTCGGTGCTGTCCCCGCTGTCACAATCACGAAGACTCCCCCATTCTCTTTCTTTCGGGATTCCATAACACGGCTTTACGGCTCGCTGCCTACGCTTGAAGACGCCATTTCTGGTCGCCAACCAAGGCTCGCTTCCGGTGGATGGTCAATCCTTTCCGGGCAGGGAGTTCCTGCTAGGTCTCTCAGTGGCTTTCAGGTGCTCGTTACTTTCTCTGTCGCTTCTCCTTTCGGTCTGGTTCTAGTTTTGGTTACGAGCGCCATCCCCGCCTCACAGGGCTTTGGCTGGCGCCATATGACTAAAAGTGGTGGGCACTTTTCGTAGAGGGACTCGTGAGCGTTCCCAAATGCCACCGCTTTTTTATTTAGTCACCCCCGTTCATCCTCGTTGAATCGATGACACCTGGCCCAAATAAAGACGCCGGCTTCTTTCAAAGCCGGCGTCGGGGTGAATGTCAGGACATTCTTACTTTCGCATCCGAATCGATTCAACCACGCTATCTTAAGGGTCCACACATTCTTCGTGCTGTTCGTCCCAAGGCACGTCCATGGTCCAACCGGAGTTGGAGTCGTGGGAGAAGATGAATGCGGAGCGATCCCTTAGGAACATGGGGAAGTCGTCCTTGTTGGGGATGCCGAGATCGCTCATGTCCGTCCAGTAGCGGTAGATCGTGCCGCCTAACTGAACGTTGAGCAGGAAGAGCCCACTGTAGGATTCGATACCGGCGATCTGATCGCCGATCCAGAGCTGAATGACGTCGGCCGCCGAGGGATCGCGAGCGCCCGTGAATCCTGTGGCCACGCTCATGTTCCGGTCAGCGGGACTCTGGTGCACGGGCCAGCCGCCACCGACGAAGTTGTAGCCGGGTTGGAGCGGACAGCGCAGCTTGTTAGAGCGCACCATGCCGAAGGTCTGCACTTTCACCTCGCCACCACGTGGATGGACGAAAAGACCTTCACACGGACCGACCACGCGGCTGCCCTCGTCGCTGAGACTGATGTCCGACTCGTTGGTCCATTGGAAGAATCCAAAGCTGTCCAATAAGTAGATGCTTTCGAACCCAGTGCCGACGAAGAACAAGAGACGGTCTGCGGTGAGCGGATCGCGCGTGCCGAAGAATCGCACTTTGTTGAAGAGGTCATCGACGGTGCAATGTTCGCGGAGCATGAAACGGGAGCCGGCGAGGTCGTTAGGCAAGCTCGGCCAGGTGTTGCGTGGCGAGTCTTCTTTAATGGCGACAATCGTCCTGCCACTGACAATGACGTCGAAGCGATGACCCTCGTGTTCGCCATCAATGATCTCGATGTAGAGGCTACTCTCGAGCGGCATGGTGGGCATTTCCCCGGACGCTGCCGCGAGCTGGAAGGCAGACGCGGTGTTGTTTCCGATGGTGCCGACATAGAGCGGCTTCTTAACGAACGGTTGATTAAAGGTCTCACACTGTTTCTTGATCAGCGTGGCCTGCCAGCCAAAGATTTCACTGTAGCTAGTCGCTGCGAGATCGTCGAGATGAATGCGCAGCCTGACGAAGCCATAGAATTCTTTATCAGGAAGCACGGTATCGATCTTGCAGTATTTCACGGTTTCAGTGCCATCACCATTGTCAGTGACCTCCGGGCTGAGATTGGTCACGCCGATCCAGAGTGGATCCGTTAGACTACTGGAAACCTCCACGGAGTAGGTGACACCCGCGGCGCCCCCAGCGGGCCGGGTGAACACAGCACAAATGTTACCGGTCTCATCAAGCTCGATGCAGAACCCGTCGTTACGATTGGCTCCAGTACTGGGCGGCAATCCTAACGCATACTCCATTCCGTCGTCGAACTGGTCGCCGTCGTTGTTTCCGCATGGGGTGCCGGACGTTCCCAGAGTGGTCTGGGTCCAGGTTGAGAAACTCGGTTGCACGCGGGCTTTGTAACCGCCGCTCCAAGTCAGAATCGATTCACCTGGCACGAGATTGATCTGCGGTGTGCGGCCAGTGGTGGGATCGGCATCGCTATCCCGCGACTCCGAGGTGGTGGCATTGGCTAAAGTGAAGTCATAGCCTTCACGCTCAGGGAATTGCACACTGTAGATGCCCGGCAACAAGTCGCTGAAGAGGTAACTGCCGTCACTCTCCGATGTCGCGGTGTCGATAGGTTGATCTTGTTCGTCTAACAAGGTCACGGTGACGCCGGCCAATCCTTCATCGAAGTCGCCACGGATGCCGTCGCCGTCATGGTCGTTCCAGACCAGGCCGCCCAAAGTGGCGACGCGGTAAGCACCGGCGTCAACCATATCGTAGTCGATGCCGGCCACGGCCACGAGCGGCGCCGTCGTGGTGCGTGTGTCGGGATCGATGTCGCTATCCGTGGCCTCGGGGCCTTGGTTAGGCGTGGTAACGAAGTAACCCGCGGGCAAACCGTAACGCACAAGGTAACTAGCAGGCGCTTCAACGGTGAACTGATAGTGCCCCGTGCTGTTGGTGACGGTCTGTTGACCGGCGAGGCTGCCGTCGCTCTTCAAGAGGGTGACCGTGACGCCGCCGATGCCGGGCTCACCGGTGTCTTGTTGGCCGTTGCGGTTGAGGTCTTCCCACACGGTGTCCCCAATGGTGGCGGTGACCGGCTCAGGGTCCTGGTTAGGCGGCACGACGGTGATGTAGGCCACGTCGTGGTCGTCCTGATCGGCATTCTCGTTGTTGATTTCGTTATCTAACAAGGGCCCGTCGTTGTGCGGCTCCATGTCAGGCGTGGAGTCCTGATCAAAGGTGCTCTCACCGTCCTCGTTGCGCGCACTGGCGATCTCGGCCAGATTGGCGAGAACGCTGTCATACGCAACCTCGGCGGAAACTTGGAGAGTGATCTCTAACACCCCGCTCAATCCTGGCCCGATGGGACCTGGAATAGTCTTGCGGGCTTTGCCATCATCCTCGGTCCAGGATCCATCGGCCAAGCTCATGCCGGTGGGGATGTAGTTCACGACCTCCACGTCGTGCGCGGTGACGGCGCCTTGGTTGTAGATCTCGATGATATAACGGACGTTCTCCAGACGTTTGACCTCCACGGATTGCAACGGGTGCAAGGTGGTGCGCAGGGCGAGGTCAAAGATGGCGGGTGGATTGACAGTGACGGCTTCGCAATCGTGGTCATCTTCGTCCACCGCACTGTCATTGATCTCATTGTCTATCACACGATCGTTGTTGGAGAGGCAGTCGGGAACACTGTCCGCATCGTTCATGAGTACGCCCGCAGCGTTGTGCGCAGCTTCGATCTCGGTGCAACTGACAAGTTCACCAGCCGCTTCCTCATCGACTTTGAGTGTGAGGCTAAATAGACCGCTCTGCCCGGGCAGGATAGGTCCGCGAATGAGGCAACTGACCACCCCGGGCTTGTCCGTGAGTTCCCAGCCGGGATCAGCCAGTGAGAAACCATCGGGAATGTAGCTGGCGATGGCCACGTCCGACGCTGAAACAGCTCCCTGATTGAAGACCTCGATGGCGAACTCAACCAAGTCACATGGATTGACACTGGCGCTTTGCCCAGGGGCCAACCTCTGGCGCAAGGCGAGGTCGAAGCGGGCCGGTTCATTGATGGTGAGTCCCTCAATGTCATGGTCGTCATCATCCACTGGATCATCAGCCGTTCTGTTATCGACGATGCGGTCGTTGTTAGGCTTTTTATCAAAGATGCCGTCGGCATCCTCACGCAAGGTGCCGGTCCAATCTTTGGCCTCACAGATCTCAGCGATATTTTCGATATTGCCACTCGCACCCTCATTCACGCGGAAAGTGATCGGCACAATCGCACTCTGGCCCGGTGGGATTGGGCCGCTGATCTCGCAGATGGCGGCGTCTAACAAGACTCCCGTCGTCCAGCGATCGTCAATCAACGTGAGGGCATCGGAGGGGAAGTAGTCGTAAACCCGCACGTCTTGGGCCTCGATGGCCCCTTGGTTGAAGATCTCAATCTCATAGGTCACTTCATCGCCCGGGTTGACACTAGCGGATTGACCGGGAGCGAGACGTTTACGCAACGCGAGATCGAACCGTTGCGGCTCGTTCACGCCGAGACGCACCGTATCGTGATCATCCTGATCACCGTTTTCACTGTTAATGGCGTCATCGGTAACGAAGCCGTCATTGTTAGGCGAGTTATCCATAGTGGAATCTTCATCAATAAGGCCATTGCCGTTGGCATCGGTGGCCCCGCGAACTTCCACGCCGAGGCTGACTTGGCCGGGTGCCGCGTCGTTCGCAAGGACGACACGGAGCGGGAAGGCCAGGGACTCACTGGGCTGGATGGGGCCAGGCACCGTGACTTCAGGTTGACCATCGCCATTGAGTTGCCACGGCTGGTTCGGCGCTAACACAAAGCCCTCTGGCAGATAGGCCACGGTGGTGACATTGTGGGCGGGCTGTGCGCCTTGATTAAACACTTCGACCATTACCGTCATGGTATCACCAGGATTGGCGGCTTCAGGCTGACCAGTGGGGACGGAGACACGCAGGGCGAGGTCGAAGACATCAGGTGCTGAGACTAACAAGCACTCTCCATCGTGATCATCCTCATCAAAGGCCTCGTTGTTGATCGCGTTGTCGGTGACGCGGCCGTCGTTGCGTGGATCGTTGTCCGCCGTGGAATCATGATCTTCGCCATCATCGCCGCAGATCTCAGCATAAACGGTTAGGCATTCTTCAATGGGCGCGTCGTCCTCCACTTCCAGGCAGACTTCAATCGCTTGACTGCCGCCCGGCTGAATCGGTCCGGGGATGTCACAGACGAGCAGACCGTTGCCGAGATTCGTCCATGCCGGGTTGTCCAGGCTATTAAAGCTCAACCCATTGGGCACATGGACGCAGACGCGGATGCTACTAGCAGGTGCCTCGCCTTGATTGAAGATCTCCGTGGTGAACTTGACCTCCTGACCGTGAGATGCACTAGCATCTTGTCCAGGCGACAGGGTGTGGCGCAGCGCCAAGTCATAGACGCTTGGCGGCAGCACATACACTTTCTCACAGTCGTGATCGTCCTCGTCGAAGTTCTCCCCGTTCAGGGCGTCATCCTCGACGCGGCCATCGTTGTTCGGTATGGCATCATTGGCACTGTCCGCATCAGCCAATAAACTACCATTGGCGTCTCGAATCTCGCAGATCTCCGCGCAGTTCTTGATGAAGGTCTCGGGACTTGCGTCCTCGGTGACAGTCAGGCAAACATCGATGCCGAAGCTGCTGCCCGGTGCGATCGGGCCGGGAATGACGCAGGAAACCACGCCGTTCCCCTCTTCCTGCCACTCTTCGTTGAGCTGTGGATCGAAACTCATGCCTGCGGGCACGTAGTCGCAGACCTTGATCTGCTGAACCGGCACGCTGCCTTGGTTGAAGACTTCCAAGGTGAAGCACACGTTGTCGCCGATGGAAACATTGGGCGACTGCCCATCGGCCAGACTCTTACGCAGGGCCACATCGGGCTCGCCAGGCTCGTTGAGTTCAACGATGGCAATGTCGTGATTGTCTTCATCGCCTAACACGTTGTCTAACTCATCATCTTTAACGAGTCCTTCGTTGTTAGGATCGTCGTCGAAGGTGCCGTCCACGTCCGTCACCGGATCACCGTTGGCATCGGTGGCGGAGCGGATCTCCGCCGCGTTGGCAATGCTCTCGGGAGCGTCATGATCCACCGTAAAGGTGATGTCGATGGTCGCGCTTTCACCAGCTAACAGACCGCCGCTGATCACGTTGACCCCTTGACCGCCGATCTCGATCCAGTTCTTGTCGTTTAAGGTGAGACCGGTTGGTATGTAATCGGCAATAATGATATTGCGGGCGTCCACTTGGCCTTGGTTGAAGACCCGGATGCGGAACATGACGTCATCACCAGGATTGACGGTGGGCGACTGGCCTGGAGCCAAGGTTTTCTGCAAGGCTAGGTCAAACGCGCCTGGGGGGTTCACGCGGAAGACGGCGATGTCATGATCATCCTCATCGAGGGTACCATTGTCGTTGATAAAATCATCGACGACGAGGTCATCGTCCACCATATCAGGACGGCTATCGATATCAATGTGAGGATCACCTTCTTCATCAGTTGCCGAGGCGATCTCGGCCACACACCGCAGCTCGACCGGGCCACTCACGCTTTCACGAACACGCAGGGTAAGCCCAATAATCTGGCTCTGGCCTGGATGAATGGTGCCCAAGGTGGACTTCGTTAGAGCCACATTGCCCAAGATGACCCAATTGCTATCCACCAATTCCACTTCAGGTCCCAAGTAGGTGACGAGCTGAATGTTCGTGGCGGCGATGTCGCCTTGGTTGAACACCTCGAGCTCGAGACTCACCAGATCACCAGGGTTGATGTTAGGTGATTGACCATCGGCCAGACGCTTGCGCAAGGCCAAGTCAAACGAGTCGGGCTCGAGCACGTTGACCTTGCTGCCATCGTGGTCGTCCTCATCACCGCCCTCATTGTTGATCGCGTCGTCAATGGGCGTGCCGTCATTGTTAGAGAGCGCATCAGGGGTGCTATCCTGATCGCCGTTGCCGGTTGGATCGTTGTCATCGAGGATCTCGGCGAAGCAGTTGATGGTCCCGGGGTCTGCATCCGCATCCACGATGGTATTCAAGGTTACGGCAAGACTGCCGCCCGGCGCGATGACGCCTGGTATAACCCGCTGCATCACACCGCCGGCCTCGGACCAATTGCCGTCGTGGAGAGCAAGTCCGTCGGCCGGATGCACGGCAACAGTGACATTGCTAGCGTCAACGGCGCCCTGGTTGAAGACTTCGATGACAAAGGTGACTTCATCACCCGGCTGGACGTTGAGCGGTTGATCGGGTGCCAGAGTCTTGCGCAAGGCCAAGTCAAAGGTGCCCGGCGGATTGACCTCAACAATCGAAATGTCGTGATCATCTTCATCATCATCCTGATTCTCTAGAGCATCGTCCCTGACAGGATCATCGTTGCTTCTGTCAGGTGTGCTGTCGGTATCCTCATGAGACACACCTTCCTCGTCCGTGGCGCTGACGATCTCCGCGGCGTTGGCGAGGCTCAATGGTCCTTGCAATCCGTCCGCCACACGAAAGGTAACGGCTACCGTGCTCACGTCACCCGGCTCAAGCACGCCTAGCAAGGACTTGTACTCAGCGAGGCCGCTGCTGAGTTCCTGCCAGTTGGGATCGGTCAGAACGAGTGTGCTGGGGAAGTAGTCGGCCAACAAGATATTCGCTGCATTGATCGAACCCTGGTTGATGACATCGATCTCGAAAACCACGGTATCGCCCGCATTGACACTGCCACTTTGCCCATCAGCGAGACGCTTGCGCAAGGCAAGGTCAAAGACGTCGGGTTCCAAGATGGTGATCACAGTGACGTCGTGGTCATCTTCGTCACCGGCTTCGCCGTCCAACTCATTGTCCAGCGGTGTGCCGTCGTTGCCCTCATCACTGTCCGGTGAACTGTCAGGATCCGGTTCTGAGGTTGGATTGTTGTCGGTGGAGATCTCCGCGGCATTGGTCAGCTGGCCCGGCGCGGCGTCATTGGCCACGCGGAAGTGGATAACGGTGCTGACGCTTTCCCCAGCCGGGATCGCTCCCGGGATAGTGCGCGAAGCTTGATTCCCATCCAACAACCAGTTGCCATCGTTGAGCACCAGCCCGGCGGGCACGTAGTCCGTCACTTCAACATTCACGGCTTCGAGGGCGCCTTGGTTGAACACTTCGATGACAAAGGTCACCGGATCACCCGGCTGCACGCTGAGCGATTGGTTCAGTGCCAGGGTCTTGCGCAAAGCAAGGTCGAACACGCCGGGCGGGTTGATGTGGACTACGGCGATGTCGTGGTCGTCCTCATCGCCTCCGCCGTTTTCGAGTTCATCGTCGCGCACGGTGTCGCTATCGGAGTTATCCGGCGTACTGTCGCGATCGGTTACACTTTCGCCGTTCTCATCGGTCGCGCTGACGATCTCCGCGCCGTTGGTCAGGTCCAACGGGCCTTCCAAGCCGGCACTGACACCAAACGCAATGGGTACGGTGGCCACTTGACCTGGTTGCAAGATACCCACGGGCGTCTGCAGGCGAGCCTGTCCGGCGACCATGGTCCAGTGTGGATCCGCTAGGGTAAGACCGGCGGGCACATAGTCGACGAGATGGATATTCGCGGCCGGAATCGAGCCTTGATTGACCACGTCGATCTCGAAGATGACGGTCTCGCCCGGATTGACCTTGCGCGGCTGGCCATCGGCCAGGCGCTTGCGGAGCGCCAGGTCGAACGGCAAGAAGGCAATGGGATCGGCCACATCGTGGTCGTCCTCGTCGCCGTTCTCGTTATTGATGGCGTCATCCACTAACGGATCATCATCATCGGAGTCTCCGCTAGAGTCGATGTCATGGATCGGCTGTCCTTTGGTATCTTCAGCACTCAGAATCTCGGCGGTGTTGAAGTAGTTCACGCCGAGAGGCGTGAGCGGATCACTTCGCAAGAGGATGTTCACGAAGAGCGACTCCCCGGGCGCCAATGGACCCGGCACCGTGACGACGACTTTGCCCTCGGCGAAGGCTTGCCAGCCGTTGTTATCGTTAGGACTGAGTTCAAAGAACTCCGGCAAATAGTCGACGACCCGGATGTTCTTAACCGTCTCAGCGCCTTGGTTGAAGAGTTCGATGCGGAAGCCGTGATCCGCGCCGCGGCGCATGGCAATGGTAAAGCCGGGCGCCAATTTCTTGCGCAATGCTAGGTCAAAGGTGCCAGCCTCGACAAGGGTGACATAGGCCGGATCATGATCGTCTTCGTCAATGAATCCATCGCCATTGATCTCGTTATCCTGACCATTCACGTCTGGGCGACCGCCGTTGTCATTAAAGTCCAGGCCATCGGCAACACTATCAATGTCCGCCACATCAGGAAAGTAATCGCTGATCTCAGCGTAGACGATGAGACCTTCATTGGTGGCGCCTTCATTCACGCGAAGCGTGAGGTCGATGCTCGTACTTTCACCTGCCGGCAGGGTGCCGGGTAGGGTGTGCTGCGCCATTTCACCGAGGCCGACGGAGGCCCAGCTGCTGTCCATGAGCTCAAAGCCCTCTGGAATGTAGGCACAGATTTCGATGTTCGAGGCATCGACGGCGCCTTGGTTGAAAATCTCGATGGTGAAAGTCACAAGATCACCTTCCTGAACCGTTTGCGATTGTCCCAATGCGAGGGTGTTTCGCAATGCTAGGTCCAAGATACCAGGCTCATTGATCTCGATGTGAGCCAAATCGTGGTCATCTTCGTCGAAGGTACCATCATCGTTGATGGTGTCGTCGATGACTTGATCGCCGGGAGCGGTGTCTGGATTGGAATCGTGATCCGTTAGGGTTCCCGGTCCGTCATTGGAAGCCTCGCTGATCTCGGCGTAGTTGGTCAACGTCGCCGGCCCTGTGACCGTCTCATTCACTTCCAAGGTGATGCCGATGACTTGGCTTTCACCAGGTTGAAGGATTCCCAAATCGATGCCATACACGGCAGTCCCCTGTCCCTGGATGGACCAGTTGCTATCTGCTAACGTGAACACATTGGTATCAATGTAGTCGACGACCTGGATCTCCTTCGCCGGGACCGAACCCTGATTGAAGATTTCGATCTCGAACCGAACCGCATCCCCAGGATTGACGGCAAGACTCTGGCCATTGGCCAGGCGCTTGCGCAGAGCGAGGTCGAGAATGCCTGGGGCATTGATGGCAACTTCGGCAATGTCGTGATCATCCTCGTCAAAGGTGCCGTCATCATTGATTTCATTGTCGACTAACTGATCGCCATCCTGGGTATCGGGCGTGCTATCGACGTCACTGCCGGGCTGCCCCAAGGCTTGGTCCTGCGCGAGGCTGATTTCCGCTGCGCAATCAAGGATCGCGGGACCTTGCTGATTGGGATCGACCTGTAGAGTGATGGCGACGCTGGTACTCTGGCCAGGCTCGATGGTGCCTAACAAAGCGTTGTGCCGCAGGTGACCACCGATCGGCGTCCACGCGCTATCGGCTAACAAGAGTCCAGGGCGTGGATAGACCACCACCTCAATGTCAGTAGCCGGTACGGCGCCTTGATTGAAGACCTCGATGTCGAACTGCACCAAGTCACCGGGATTGACGCTATTAGCTTGCCCAGGCGCCAGACGCTTACGCAAAGCGAGGTCAAACGTGCCTGGAGGATTGATGCCGATGGTGGCAATATCGTGATCGTCTTCATC
>CBDDAB010000012.1:0-847585 GCA_965224685.1 Verrucomicrobiales bacterium
GCACCAGGGCAGATTTCTCTAAGAATGAAGAGTTGAACGGCAGTGAACCAAAGGGCGGCGGCGATCACGGCCGAGGCGCATACCAGTAAAATCCGTGGCCATTTGAGTAGGCTTGCTAGAATCGCGAGGGCATAAATCACCGCTCCAAACAAACCGACGGGCAGCCCGAACAAGCCCCCCCATCGACTAGCTAAAACATTCTGGCAGCTGCTATCCGGCCCACATCCGGGGATGCTAGCATGATTCCAAGATTGCCAACTCAAATAAAGACTGAGCACCAAAGCGATCGCGAGACAGACTTGTCCCGGTAATCGAGTGCGCGAGTCATTCAAATCCGGCATAGAGGAATCGGTCTGAAGACTCTATCGCACGAGATGATAGAGCCAAGAAGCAATACCATAGATCAAGCCCCACGGCGCGACGGTGATCACGATGAGAAACAGACATCCCGATATACCGATACCGGTGTGCTTCGCATCTTCCTCGGAACCTCGATTCATGGTCTGACGTGACTTCCTTCGATAATCCGTCTTCGCAAAGAGGGCTCAAGATCAGCTTGATCGAGCCACTGTTGACTCTCAGCCGGCGATGACCGAAACCAATGGCGTGCGGTGGCGTAGAGTGTTCGCTCGCGTTCTTTGGTATCGCTGATGGTATTGGCCCAATGAACAGCTGATTCAGGATCTTTACGGGTAATCTCCAATGCAAAGGCGCGGACCGCATGATCCCTAGCCTCAGAGGGCTCCAGATCAGAGAGAAACCGCCCGACGGCATTGGCATCACGCTTAGCCCAAGAGCGCGCAGCGCTGGCATGAGCCGCGTTTCGTGAACTGCCTGCGGGCAGCGCATGAAGCCAGTCCAGAAGGAATTGATGATCGTCTGCCGACCGAAAAGATTGTTGAAGCAAGGCGTCAGCGATGATTCCAACAGCTTGGCTACTCGAAGAATCGTGCATGTGTTTTTCAATCCATTTGCAAGCCTGTGCCGGATCTTCCTCGACAAGTATCTTTGCCAGCTGCGTCAACCCACTGCTCTTCAAGGCTGGCAAGGTCAGCTCTTCAATCCAGGACTCTGTCTCTTCGAGACCCTCCTCCATCTTGGCCGTGACGAGAGGCGCCACATAGCTTGCGGGATCTGCAGAATCTGCTAGGGAGATGAGATAACCCGACGCTTTGTCAGGCGCCGAGTCGGCCAAACCACTAAGAAGCGCTTCGTTGAATGGCTTGGACATGGATCGCCGCTCTTCTTGAGCCCATTCGAGTGCTTCACCAGGCGATTGACGGGCCCAACTCTCCAAAGCGAACGAGCCTAACATAGCCCCCCAAGCCTCGCTTTTCGATCGTGAGGACATGGCGCTCTTCCCGTCGATCTTTCCCCATACCTGAGCAAAGAGAATGACCTTGGGTATCGTGTCTTGCCCTTGATCCAAACTCCGGAGCGTGTCCCACATTCCCCAAGCATTGTCTGGTGTGAGTCGCGCCAATAACTGAGGAAAGAGGAGTTCCCGGGTGAGCGGTTCCTTCTTCTCCAACACAGCGCGTGCCGCTTCCTCCATCTCCCTAGATGTGAGTTCAATGCCAGAATTGAACCAAGCGGGTAGCGTTCCCGTATCCACTGTTTGGTTCAATTCGCCGGGCTTGGGTTCTCTTTCAGTTTCAGGTTCGAGAGAGAGAAGGCCCGAGTTACCTCCGGAACTCTGAGAGCTATTTTGAATCGGCGTTCTTTCTTGGAGACCGACCCGTTTGCCAAAGTAGAAAGCGGCTGTGGCAACTGTTAGAAGCAAACACGAAACGATGAAACGCGTTTTCATGGGTTGTTTCGTTAGGGGATTTCCGTTACGCGAAGTTGCAACATGCGGCGTGTGGCTCCTGTGACCACATCACGCACTTGGACGATTTGTCTCCCGGACATCACCGTTCCTTCAACGATGACGGCACCTGATCCGTTGTCCGTCCAACTACCAGTGCCCATTTTCTCAGCAATGGTCGCCCAACCGTTCAAATTGCTCGACGCACGAATTTCATATAGAACTTCTGCCGGCGTTGGGCTTGGCAGATTCATCTCGATGACTAGGCGGTTATGAGTCGAATCAAAGCCGCCACTTGGAAGCCCAGCGGTTCCATCAAAACCCACTCCTGACTGAGGATCCCGATCCAAGGCGTATTCTAACAGGTTACCACTGTCGTCCTTCTCGGCATCAAATTCGTTGGCCGCGGCACCCGAACTAAGGGGCGTTCCGAAATGCTCAAGGCGCCATTCTTGGAGAGGTGAAAACACGGGCGCTCCCGATAGGAAGGTTATCGCGGTACCCATTGTGGATCCCCAAAGAGGATAGGCGCTCGTATCATCGCCGGACGCGTAAACATATCCTGTATCTCCAGATTCATGGTCTCTCACCATCAGTTGCCAGGTACCCTGGGCGTCTTCGCCGGCAAAGGCATTAAAGACTTGCGGTGGTAACGACGACCCATTGAAGAACTGATCCGCTTGGCAACGATAGTCGGTTACCCACGGGCCGGCGTTTGTTCCAGGGTCGTTCCCCTGCGCTGATCGTCCAATATCTTCGCTAGCATCATCCCGAAAAACGACGTCGGCGAGAAAAGTGTTCTTGGGTCCATCGCCACCAATAAGTTCAAATAAATGAACCACCGTCCCGGAGGGAGACCGAAGACGGGCGTCGATATCAGTGATGAACTCATGCGACAGGGCGAGCCGCAAACGGGCTCCCGTCAACGTGAAGGAAACCGGAACAGTGAAAGTGAAAGTGGTTTCAGTATCGTCTTGTATCGCTCCGCCCGCGTCGATGGCAAAGGTGGTTTCCACCTGGGCAAAAGCTTGAGAAACGAGCGTCGCAAAGATCAAAGCAGCGACAAAAGCCTTAGGGGATGAGGGCATGGGATAAAAATAGGTGAAGCCGTCCCGATAGATTCGGGACGGCTCACACGGAACCAGCTTTAATTGGCTCTATTTGGATCCTAGGGTCCCGCATTCTCGAGACATTCGCAGAGAAGGGGATCCAGTAGTGCGCGGCCATCGCCAAAGCCTTCGTTGAAAGCGTCCATGGCACTAACGAAGACCGATGGATCGATACCCACATCAACGCCCGCCAAACAGCATCTCGCCAACTCCAACAAATCACCCACGGTATCAGCTCCAGGTAATTCCGGGAGATTGATAGGGCTTGCATACTGTTGGAAATAGTTTTCGACACTCTCCGGCGCCATCGTCTCGCAAACCTCTCGATAGTTCGAGGGAAGGGTGCAAAGCGCATCAGCTAGCAGCAGATCGTTCAACGAATCCAGATCGTCCGGCTGAAGTCCAATCACTTCGGGGCAATCGTTTAGCAAAGCGTTCAATTGCAGAGCGAGGTACTGAGCGACTTTGTTATTATGGAAGCGGCCTTGTTTAACCAATGCGCGATAACATGCCCCGCTGTCTTCAAACTCCTTAAGGCTCTCCTCCGCACACTCCACTGGCAATGGTTCGGCAGGGCCGCCACCTGGCAATAACCAACGAAGGCGTTTGGCGTCATCGGGTTGGACCCAGATGTAGCTGCCTTTGGATTCGTCTCCGATAGAGATGGCAAAGTCGGTATTTTCGATTGCCGCTTTGTCTAACAGAGCCTGAACAATGACATCACGCAACACACCATTGGTTTTGTCATTGTTGGTGACGTCTTCACCGCGGCGGCCTTTGCCTTTTACCTGTTCCGGTGCACTCCAGCCACCTTGGGTGAGTGACCAATAGTTTCTCGGACACTCGGGAATGATGACGCAAATACTCACTTCAGTACTATTACCACATTCATCAGTGGCCGTGATCGTGCGGACGAAACGCGTTCTTGTTCCATAAGCCGTATCGACATCGCCCGAGCTATCGTCGACCACGACCTCGATATTGTCGACTTCCGAACAATTATCGGAAACCACCACATCACCCCAAGGGAAGCTGTCGTCTCCACAGAGGCAAAGGGCCACAAAAGCAATGTCACAATCGGGATCTTCGGTCGGACAAAGTGCTTCGCCCTCGTAGCCAAAGACATCAATGCTCGGTGCCGTGGTGTCATCGACTTCGATCGTCTGAACGTGTTCGGAAGGATTGCCACATTCATCTACCGCCGACCACGTGCGTGTGATGGTGTAGCGATGTGGGCAATCGGGATGACTGTCAGAGCGCTCTTCATTGAAGGTGACGTCGACATCTCCATCACAGTCATCAACTGCCGTAACGGTTGGAACCTCAGGGATGGCGTCGCACTCCACACTTACATCAGCAGGAGTGGGGCTCAACACTGGCCCGGTAACGTCCACTTTCCAATTGTAAGTGATGCTCACCGCGTCCGCTGCGTTATCGCAGGTGTCTGACACGGTCGCCGTCCACGTTTGACTCCGCAAACAACCATTCTCAACAACGCCACCGTCATTAACGGAGGCCACCAGGTTATCATCACAGTCGTCTGTCACCGTAAAGGTAGGCGGCGTGATGGTGTCAGGATTGCAGCCGAGGTCGTCGCCATCGGTCGCCGTCGTCGCTATCACGGGCTTCGTCACATCCACTTTCCAATTGTAAGTGATGCTCACCGCATCCGCTGCGTTATCGCAGGTGTCTGACACGGTTGCCGTCCACGTTTGACTGCGGAAACATCCATCTATAACAACATCCCCTTCACTAACGCTTGCCACAAGATTGTCATCACAATCATCCGTCACCGTAAAGGTTGGTGGTGTGACCGTAGGATTGCACCCGAGATCGTCGCCATCGGTCGCCGTCGTCGCTATCACGGGCTTCGTCACATCCACTTTCCAATTGTAAGTGATGCTCACCGCATCCGCTGCGTTATCGCAGGTGTCTGACACGGTTGCCGTCCACGTTTGACTGCGGAAACATCCATCTATAACGACATCCCCTTCACTAACGCTTGCCACAAGATTATCATCACAATCATCCGTCACCGTAAATGTTGGTGGTGTGACCGTAGGATTGCATCCGAGATCAGCTCCGTCAGTGGCCGTCGTCGCTATCACGGGCTTCGTCACATCCACTTTCCAATTGTAAGTGATGCTCACCGCATCCGCTGCGTTATCGCAGGTGTCTGACACGGTTGCCGTCCACGTTTGACTGCGGAAACATCCGTCTATAACGACATCCCCTTCACTAACGCTTGCCACAAGATTGTCATCACAATCATCCGTCACCGTAAAGGTTGGTGGTGTGACCGTAGGATTGCACCCGAGATCAGCTCCGTCAGTGGCCGTCGTCGCTATCACGGGCTTCGTCACATCCACTTTCCAATTGTAAGTGATGCTCACCGCATCCGCTGCGTTATCGCAGGTGTCTGACACAGTTGCCGTCCACGTTTGACTGCGGAAACATCCATCTATAACGACATCCCCTTCACTAACGCTTGCCACAAGATTGTCATCACAATCATCCGTCACCGTAAAGGTTGGTGGTGTGACCGTAGGATTGCACCCGAGATCAGCTCCGTCAGTGGCCGTCGTCGCTATCACGGGCTTCGTCACATCCACTTTCCAATTGTAAGTGATGCTCACCGCATCCGCTGCGTTATCGCAGGTGTCTGACACGGTCGCCGTCCACGTTTGACTGCGGAAACATCCATCTATAACAACATCCCCTTCACTAACGCTTGCCACAAGATTGTCATCACAATCATCCGTCACCGTAAAGGTTGGTGGTGTGACCGTAGGATTACACCCGAGATCAGCTCCGTCAGTGGCCGTCGTCGCTATCACGGGCTTCGTCACATCCACTTTCCAATTGTAAGTGATGCTCACCGCATCCGCTGCGTTATCGCAGGTGTCTGACACGGTCGCCGTCCACGTTTGACTGCGGAAACATCCATCTATAACGACATCCCCTTCACTAACGCTTGCCACAAGATTGTCATCACAATCATCCGTCACCGTAAAGGTTGGTGGTGTGACCGTAGGATTGCACCCGAGATCAGCTCCGTCAGTGGCCGTCGTCGCTATCACGGGCTTCGTCACATCCACTTTCCAATTGTAAGTGATGCTCACCGCATCCGCTGCGTTATCGCAGGTGTCTGACACGGTTGCCGTCCACGTTTGACTGCGGAAACATCCATCTATAACAACATCCCCTTCACTAACGCTTGCCACAAGATTGTCATCACAATCATCCGTCACCGTAAAGGTTGGTGGTGTGACCGTAGGATTGCACCCGAGATCGTCGCCATCGGTCGCCGTCGTCGCTATCACGGGCTTCGTCACATCCACTTTCCAATTGTAAGTGATGCTCACCGCATCCGCTGCGTTATCGCAGGTGTCTGACACGGTTGCCGTCCACGTTTGACTGCGGAAACATCCATCTATAACGACATCCCCTTCACTAACGCTTGCCACAAGATTATCATCACAATCATCCGTCACCGTAAATGTTGGTGGTGTGACCGTAGGATTGCATCCGAGATCAGCTCCGTCAGTGGCCGTCGTCGCTATCACGGGCTTCGTCACATCCACTTTCCAATTGTAAGTGATGCTCACCGCATCCGCTGCGTTACCGCAGGTGTCTGAAACGGTCGCTGTCCAGGTTTGACTGCGGAAACAACCGTTTTGAATGACGCCGCCGTCATTAACGGTCGCCACAAGATTATCATCACAATTATCGATAACGGTGAAGGTAGGTGGCGTGACGGTAGGATTGCAGCCTAGATCAGCGCCATCGGTCGCCGTAGTGGAAATCACCGGAGGCGTCGTGTCTTCCACGGTGATGATCTGCTCGCAACTAGCGAAATCGCTGGTCCAAGTGCGTGTGATGATTTCAGGGCATGAACCTGAAGACACATCCGAATAGTTAATGACACCACATTCGGCAGGTCCGGTGGCCATTCCTGTGTTCGAGGGATCCGTGGATTCACCACACTCGATGGTGACGTCCAGAGGGCAGATCAATTCACATTCGGGAGATCCAGGAATTTTAAATGGTAGGGTTTTCTGCGCATTGAGGAATTGAAAATTCACATTCCCGTTAGTGGCACATCCTTCAGTACTAAACTGCCCGCCGAAGAATAAGCATGCCGGTTGCGTGGGATCGGTCACAGTGAAGTTAAATTTCATTGCGATCTGCCCGGCCTCACAGCCCAATGGAGTGCCATCGAGGATCTCTACCTGCTGAATCGTGATTTGCGTCACATTGAACCCGCAAATGATACCGTCGTATTTGGGATCCACCCCAACATCGATCCCCGAACGAACGAGTGGAGGACTCGATAGTGGTGGCACAGAAGGAGGGAAGATGGGATTACCGCCTCCGCCCGATGGAGCCGGCGCGCCTACAGCTTGGATTCGCGCTTTATCATCGTCTGTTAGAGAGGTATCCCAAGGACAAAAGTCCTCGAATCCCATACAGGTGTTTTGCGCGATTCGCTCCGCACAAACGATATCTTCGTAGAAAGTGCCATCATTGGCGTCACCGGCGGGAAGACATAAGCCCACCAAGGCACATTGGCCCGCACTGTAAGAGTCATTTAATCCAGTATTCCAGTTGCCGTCTCCTTTACTAATATCGAAGTCCCAGGACCCGACGCCCACGCTGGACGGCCATGGCTGGGGAGTTTGAGCTTTCGTTTCAATTAAAGTTAGAGCTCCAACTGACACAAATGCCAAACAAATCGTAACAAACGTCACGATTCCATTGGATCGAGGAGGATATAATGCCAATTGGCGTACCTGCGCGCTCGGCAATTCGCGAAGGGATGGAGAATAGCGACTTTTCATGATTTCGTGTTTGAATTGCGGTGAATTTTGAAGGCCACGCGCAGACACGCACCAAACCAAGCTGAGAGACCAAGTTTACTGCACCCCGGACGCGACCATGAAGCGATTGGTAAATTTCCGGCAAATCTCCAAGAATCGTTCTCTCTTCTTTTGTAGAAAAACTTTATCCCTTGAAATCCACGCGAATCTTTACAACCAGAGGCAGTTATTACGCAAACCCATTAATATCGCAAGAGAAAACTTAACTTTCATCACATATTTCCAATTGCTGATTTTAATCATTATTGTAATTATAATTATTCATTGAGAGCCTGATAGCTGAAAAAAAGCGGTTCCGCTTAGGCTGCAACGCCGAACCCCGTTGTCCGTATGAATGTGCCGAGCATGAAGGTTTTCCCCCGCGCCGACCAATTCTCTTTGTTGGCAGGGTTTCTCGAAGAAGCGACGAGATAGTCACTCGTTACGAAGATCAACTTAATCGGAAGCTAATCCCTATCATTGCTTTCAAGCGCTCCGTTAGGTAGACCTACCAAACGATTGATGATTAGCCATCAGAATCTCTCAACCTCCAAGCCAGAGCGGCTTCTCCGGGTATATCTGGACAAACGCCTTTAGATGAGCCGTGGCACTGAATTGATGATCGATCAGCGAATCTGGCAGTTTCTTCGCCGCGCCGGTGTCCCCTACCGGAATTCTCACGATTCCGCTCCGAGACGCTGACGTACTGGGTTAGACGCCGTGACAGAATCCAGAAAGATGGCGCATGGAACGGCGAGCCAAGTTGCTAGGCCATTTAGCGAAATGGCGTGTTGCCTAAGGGAGAGCAACTTTCGAGAATCACGAACGATTTCCGTCGTGATGAATGCAAGAGTCGCCTACCCGTTACTGCTTCTTGGTCTTCTCTGTGCGTTGTGGGCGGCGCCCGCAAACCGCGAGGCGAGCCCCTTTCAAGACCGGCATGTCTTGATCATCGGCATCGATGGCTGCCGGCCGGATAGCATTGCCGAAGCCGAAGCGCCTCACCTGCAGAAACTCATAGGCGAAGGAGTCATTACCTATCAGGCGATCGCCGGTGGCGATCGATTTGGACCGGCGAATCAAGCCACGTCGAGTGGTCCCGGATGGTCTAGCATTCTAACCGGCGGGTGGCGCGACAAGCATGGGGTGGCTAACAATAACTTCACAGGCAACCGGTTCCAGGACTATCCGCATTTCTTTCGCCGCTTGAAGGAGAGCGAACCGAAAGCCTGCCTCTCTTCAATCGTAAGCTGGAACCCGATTGACACGGATATCGTGGCGCCGGTCGCGGCTTTCACGGATTACCGTGGCAAGGGAATCGGCTCGAACTATTCAGTTCGCGACCGGTGGGTGTGTGATGATGCCGTGCGTCACTTGGGATCGGCGAATCCGGACGTGCTTTTCTTGCATTTTGACCAAGTCGATGGTGCCGGGCATGCGAGCGGCTTCACCTCTAGCAATAACGCCTATCTGCAGGCCATCGCCAACGTTGACGGCATGATCGGCGAAGTGTTAAACGCCATCAATGAGCGGCCCAACCGCGATGAGGAGAAATGGTTGGTCTTGGTCACCACGGATCACGGTGGACTGGGCACCTCTCACGGCGGGCAATCGGAAGATGAACGCGAGATCTTTCTTATCGCCAGCGGCGACGGCACGTCACCAGTCGTTTCTCAGGAATCGCCCGGCCACACGGCCATTCCGCCCACGGTTTTCGAGTATCTCGGTGTGCCCGTTTCGGAAGAGTGGGGCTGGGAACCCGCTTTTGGTCTTCCTCCTTACCCGCCATCGCAACTCCGGGTCACACAAGGGCTTGATCGCGACATGGTCGTGCGGTGGAACGCCCCGATAGAACTTGATGCTCAGCAGTTAGTCTTGAAAAGGAACGGCGGAGTCGTTGCGGAACTTCCCTTGACCGCAACCCAGTATGTGGACCGGATTCCTCCGCTATTCTTGGCCTTGCAAGTGGTGTACACGTTAGAAGTGGAGGGTGCCTCTCAAGAGATCACGCCGTTGCAGCTGACGACCGCGCTGCCTCAATCAATGGATGACGACCAAGTACTTCATTGGACGTTCGAAGATCTGACCACTCTGGGTGATGACGTGAGCGTTTCCGGATCCGTCACGTCCACAGCCGGGGCTTTTCGCGGAAGAGGCGTGCAGATTGGTACGAGTGATCACATCGGGAGCATCACCCAACCGATGACGGATGCCCTAACATTTGGCCGTTTCACTCCGTTTAGTATCGGCTTCTGGATTCGCACCCACACGGACCAGGAAGGCGTCTTGTTAGGGAATCGACGTTTAGGAGCGGGCCCGGAAGAGGGCTGGTTGCTGTCTATGCTAGCCGATGGATCGCTCCAGTGGCGCATGAGTGATGGCATCCGGCAGGTCACCCTCAATTCGTCTCCGGGTGCTCTCTCGGCAGACGGTAGGTGGCGGCATATCGGACTTTCGGTAGAGCGTTTGGAAGAGGTAACGTTGTATCTGGATGGGCAAGCCATGGTCTCGCAGGACATTGATGCATTGCGTGCGAGCGACGGCGCAGGTCCTTTCTCGCTTGGCGCGGATGCGAATGGTGAGGCGCCGGTGAACGTGCACCTTGATGATTTGCGCATCTGGCGCCGCGATCTTTCTCCCCTTGATTGGCAAAGCCTTTATGCTGAACGCGCTGCGGCTTCGCAGTGGTGGGAAACGGCGTTCACTTTTGAAGAGCGGCTGGATCCTCAGATTGGCACTTGGAGCGCCGATGCGGATCAAGACGGCCGGTCCAATCTGGAGGAGTTTGCGCTAAACTCCAATCCTCGCGAACCGGATTTCGCTCAAACACTCGAGGTGATGTCGCGGTCGGATAGAATCACCCTCACATGGCTACAGCCGACCGGGGGGCGCGGCGATCCCTCTGAAGGTTACCTCTTTCAAGGCGTGCGTTCGCATATCGAATTCAGCGATCAGCTTCAGGCCAAAGAGGCCTGGCTGCCGCTGGAACCCAATGCCATTGAGACCAGGAATATCGTGTATCAGCCAGATGGCACTCATCGGCAAGAGTGGCAATTGGCGCCATCCGCATTCCCTCGCTTCTTTCGACTTCGTTACACAATGTTGAACGACGATTGATTGATGATCACTTAACCCATCAAACGCTTGGACTCTACCCCTGATACTATGAATACACTCAACAACCTAACTAAACTAAGTATCGGCCTTGCATGGCTGTTGTTTCCCGGCGTGGCCTCTAGCCAAACGCTCCTCGAAGAGAACTTTGATAGCGTCACGTTGGGGCCCAACGTCGACGAAGGCGTGGCCAGTGACATGGCTTGGACGGCCGCAGCGCCGAATGGATGGACGGTCGACAATTCGAACATGCCCATGTTAGACGGTGAAGTGCTAGGCACGACCGAATGGCGTGGCTGGACCTTTGCCGACAATGATTGGTGGGCCTCCGTCGACGATCAACGACGCTCGGAGTTTGAAAAATCCGAAGGCCCGGCGGCGATCGCAGATCCGGATGAATGGGATGACGTGGGCAGCCCTGCCGGTGTCGGGCGTTTTGAATCGTATCTCGTATCTCCGGTCATTGATGTCACAGGAGTTGCCGGCGCTTCGGTATCCATCATTTTCGATTTCAGCTGGCGCCCAGAGGGCGATCAGAAGGGCATCGTCGACGTCGCTTTTGACGGAGGCGAACCGCAAGAGGTCTTCCGGCTCGATACCGCATCGACCAATGATGACATGACGAACGAAACGGCGGAAGTGAACTTTGTGGTACCGGACGGAGCGGCTGAGGCCGTGGTGCGTTTCGGCATGGTGGACGCGGGAAACAACTGGTTCTGGGCGGTGGATAACATAGTCGTTCAGCGAACGACGCTCTTTTCTGAGGGGTTTGATAGTGTCACGCTTGGTCCGAACGTCGATGAAACGGTGGTCAGTGACATGGCCTGGACGGCAACGCCACCAGAGGGGTGGACGGTGGATAATTCCAACATGCCTATGGCAGATGGCGAAGTGCTAGGCACGACTGAATGGCGCGGCTGGACCTTTGCTGATAATGATTGGTGGGCCTCTGTCGATGATCAGCGGCGTTCGGAATTTGAAAAGTCCGTGGGGGTCGCTGCGGTGGCTGATCCCGATGAATGGGATGATGTGGGGAGCCCGGCCGGCGTGGGGAATTTCGAGTCCTATCTGATTTCGCCTGCCATTGATGTTTCCAGTGTGGCAGGCGGCAGGGCACTCTTTAGCTTCGATTTCACGTGGCGTCCGGAAGGCAATCAAACCGGCAATGTCACGGTGGCTTTTGATGGAGGTGAGGCCCTGGAAATTCTGCGTTTGGATACGGCGAGCACGTCGGATATGACCAATGAGAGCCGCACCATTCCCTTTGACGTGCCGGCTGGCGCCCAAGCATTGACCCTAACATTCGGCATGTTTGACGCTGGAAACAACTGGTTCTGGGCCATCGATAACATTGCCGTGGCGCCTGCATCAGATCCTGTGTTGCCCTCGAATTTCGCTGCCGTGGGCGATGTGTTGGCTAAAAAGGCCACGCTCACTTGGGAACCGGCGGCCAACCTCCTCGGCACCATCGAAGTCCTGCGCAATGGCGAGGTGATCGCTGAACTTCCCATTGATGCCACGAGTTATGAAGATTCTCCTCCAGGTGTGGATGCCGGTGGCGAAGTCTCTTTCACTTACGCCATTCGTGTGAACTCTGACGGAGCTCCAGGCGGCCCCATTGAAGGCTTTGAGATCACCGACGTGACCGCGCCGGACGCGGAACGCATTCAGCTCACCTGGACGAGTTCGGAAGGGACCAGCTATTTCATTGAAACGAGCGCCGACGGCCAAGCCTGGCAAAGAGACGACGCCGAGATCACGGGAACGGCAGACACCACGACGGCAGAAATTCAACGCGCGGCCAATGCGGATCTGGAACTCATCCGCGTCGGCACCGCAGCAGGCGGCGGCGGCCTGACATTGAGTCAAGAAGTGGTCTTTGCTAGTGACGCACCGGTCTACCAGGAAGATTTCGATAGCGTGGTGCTCGGACCCAATGTGGATGAAACCGTCGCCAGTGACATGGCTTGGAGTGCGACGCCGCCAGAGGGCTGGACCGTGGATAACTCCAACATGCCCATGGCGGATGGCGAAGTGCTGGGCACCACCGAATGGCGTGGCTGGACCTTTGCCGATCCCGCTTGGTGGGCCTCCGTAGACGACCAACGCCGTTCCGATTTCACCAAGGCTAGTGGCGTCGCGGCCATTGCTGATCCCGATGAATGGGATGACGTGGGGAGCCCGGCCGGCGTGGGAAATTTCGAATCCTACCTTGTCTCACCTAGCATTGACGTAACGGAATTGGCCGGCGGACCGGCTCTCATCGCCTTTGACTACAGTTGGCGCCCCGAAGGTAACCAGACGGGTAACGTCACCGTGGCGTTCAATGGGGGTGAAGAAACCGAGGTCTTCCGGCTTGATACAGCCACCACGGCTGACGACCGGACCAATGAAAGTGCGGCGGTGGAAGTGATGATCCCCGCCGATGCCACGGAAGTCGTGTTGCGCTTCGGCATGTTTGATGCCGGCAACAACTGGTTCTGGGCAGTGGATAACATTGCTCTCAGACCAGTTCCAATGCAGATCTTGTTTGAAGAGAACTTTGATAGTGTCGTCCTCGGCGAGAGCGTGGACGAAGGCGGTCTGGGCGAGGGCATGGACTGGACGGCGGAGCCGCCTGCGGGTTGGACCGTGGATAATTCCAACATGCCGATGGATGCTGGTGAATTGATCGGCACGACGGAATGGCGCGGCTGGACTTTCGCGGATCCGGTCTTCTGGGCCCAAGTCGATGACCAACGCCGCTCGGAGTTTACCAATGCTAGTGGCGCGATCGCGATCGCCGATCCCGATGAATGGGACGATGTTGGCGGCCCGGCCGGTGTGGGGAATTTCGAATCTTATCTCATTTCGCCACCAATCAACGTCTCCAGCAACGCGGGCGGCAATGTGTCAGTCGTCTTCGACTCGAGTTGGCGTCCCGAGGGTAGCCAGACCGGTAATGTCACGGTGGCCTTCGACGGCGGTGCCGCCCAGGAAGTGTTACGGTTAGACTCTGCCACGACCTCTGATGATGAGACGAATGAAGTTAAAGTGGTACCGGTCAGTATTCCCGGCGGTGCGCAGGAGATGGTGCTGACCTTCGGCATGTTCGATGCCGGCAACAACTGGTGGTGGGGCATTGACAACATCCTCGTCACCACCCAAGCCGTACCCGTCTGTCCCACTGGCTTTTCAGCTGCCGTCAACAAGACCGCTAGCACCGTTGAGTTGAGTTGGATCGCCGGTTCCAACCTTGGAGATGCCACTCTCCAGGTCTGGCGTAACGGCGTCATGATCGCCGAGGGCTTGGATGGGCACTCCGCAAATTACTCGGATGCTATCACGGTGGAAGATCCTAACGAAAGTCTACTTTTTGAATACGAGCTTCGCGTGATCGGCGGCCCCATTGAGTGCGAACCCCTGACCCGCACGGTGGTCTTTTCTCAAGGCGCCGTGCAGAAATTGGCGCAGTGGGATTTTGAGGAGGGCAATGGCAACATTGCCGCCAATAGTGTTAATGAGAATTTCGCCGGTGATTTGGTCGATTTGTCAGAGAACTCCTGGGTAGATGCCGGCTTCCTTGGAGGTGCCATTCAGTTCGAAGGCGATGGTTACATCGATCTTGGAACGAGTGAGACCGACGATGATACGCGTGCCAAGTCGGATGCCTTGCGCCCCTTGGCTGGGATCACTTTATCAGCCTGGGTGAATCCTACCGACTTCACCGAGTGGGCCGGAATTGCAGGATCCCTATTCGATTCTGGATCCAATGAAGGCGGCTTCTATTTGAACACACGTTCACCCAGTGACTTCTCTTTCGCATTGGCCACAGAGTCTGACGGCCAACTCACCTACCTGCGGGCCGAAGGCGTCACTGACGAATGGACACATGTGGTCGGGACCTACGACGGGCAAGAACAACGCCTCTACCTGAATGGCGAAGTCGTGGCCGCTCGCGATGCGGCCGGCCCCATCGACTACGAACCGGCTCCCTACGGATTCCAGATCGGCACTTTCATCGACGATAATGAGGACATCCGATTCTCCGGTCAGATTTCCCAGGTGGCCATTTGGGACGGTGCTCTATCAGAAGACGAAATCGTCTTGCTTTATGAGATCGGCCGCACCGGAGAAAACATCGATCCGGCCTTGGACTCGGATGGCGATGGGTTGTTAGACGAATGGGAGATCGCCAACTTTGGCGATATCGCCGCGCAAAGTGCGTTGGGTGATCCGGATGGCGATCAACTCATCAATCTCTCTGAGAATCGGGCGGGCACCGATCCGAACAAAGAAGACACCGACGGCGATGGCGTGAATGATAGCACGGAAATCGCCTTCGGTTCCGACGCCACGGACGGCGGCGCCAAGCCTGCCGACAACGCGGTGGCGCTCGCCAAGTCTAACGGTTCCACGGACTCCTGGGCCACGCCCGACGTGTGGTCGAACGGCGAAGCTCCGAGCGGAGGCAAAGTCTATTTCGCCAACGGCGAGTTTGCTACCAATTTGCGCACCCCGGCAGAAGCTTCGGCGTTTGCAGGCGATTCGTTGGAGCTGTTCAATGGAGCTCACCTCATCGTCCAGGGACCCAGCGCCACGATCCCGCAACTGACGCTCCGGCCCGGACGGATCGTTCACGGCGGATCCAACGGCAGCACCGTTAGAATCGGCGGCGAAGGCGACACTCTATCAGTGACCGAAGATTCGAACATCTTCTTTGCGCAGAATCAAGGTATCCTAGAGATCGGTTCCACGATTACCGGCGCCGGTTCTCTCAACCTCACCCCGTTCTCCCCCTTCCGTGGAAGCGCTTTCGAAGGAGGCACCGTGGTCTTGTTAGGCGCCAATAGCGACTTCACCGGGGGTTGGGAAGTGGAAGACGTGACGCTGAAACCGGCGGCTGAAGGGAGTTTGGGCAATGCTGACATCACCCTTATCAACGCCACCCTGGATCCCGATGTGGACGTGAGTCTGCCAGAGCAGAAGCTTACCTTGGTCGGCGGCTTGGTGAAACTCGTCCTCGATCAGGACATCACCTTCGGCGCTGTCAGCGTGGGCGATCAGTTCAACTTCGAGAACGGCACTTACACTGCCACGGATCTCTTGGGTCTCGGTTTCACCGAAGACAACGTCGTCGATGGCGGTGGCTCATTGATTGTTGGCGGTCAGTAACGCGAGAGCCGTGGGGTATTTCTCCCTAATGAGTGCCGTGTCCACACTGTGACGTGGGCATGGCACTTTTATTAGAACACGCTCTCTAACGGCTTTCCGCCTCAGTTCCCATCATCTGCATGCTCATCTGCATGCTCGTGGCGAGCAGCTTGCGGAAACCAGCTTGGTTTTTTGAGAAGGCCTCGAGTTGAGGTTGAGTTAGGACACCGGTTGCTCTATCAAGAATGCGTTGGTGGAGTTGTTCATACTCCGACACGGTGACATCAATCTTGTCTTGGGTGAGATTAGACCAGGAATCAGCATCAGTTTGATCGTTGAAGTCATTGGTGAAATCGAAGGCCTTGCGTTCTTCGTACATGATGCCCATGAGGGCTTCTTCAGTTTCAAAGGGGATTTCCTCGTTGGCCGAAGCCAGGGTGGAACGAAAGGTCATCAGTTCCTGGCGTTCCGGCGTCGACTCTTCGTAAAGTTTCAGTTTATCCGCAAGTTCGTCGCCGTAGGTCCCCCGAATTTCGCTATCAAACGCGTCGTTGACTTCCTTGAGTTCGCTCTTGGCCTGATCGCGCTCTTCTTGCGGGAGCGACTTGTTCATCGTTTTGAGAGAAAGTGTGGCCAACTTTAGCTGCTTATCCACGAGCATGGTCTCAATGGCTTCCTTTTCCGCCAGTTCGAGATTCATATTTTCTAGCAAATCTCCAAAAGTAGCCTTGATCTGGCCTCCTAACTGTTGCCGCATCACGCCTTCCATCGCGGGATCGGTTAGCATTTCCGCCATCCCCTGCATCGCATTAGGCTGCTGCTTAGGGGGATCCTTCTGTGCCTGGGCCAAGGCTTGCTTGGTGGTGGCGGCGTCTTGATGGGCGAGCGCTAGTTCGTCTTGCACGCTTTTGAGTTCGCTGGTCAAACGAGTAATCTCTTGAGTTTCTCGAGTGGCGGCGGCCTCGAGTTTCTCTTCAAGTTGACTGATACGTTGCTGTTGCCACCCTACGGGGAAGGAGGCGATGGCAGCGACGATGAAGGCAGTCTTGGTTTTCGAGTAGGCCATGGTATTTAGTGTATGAGTTAGAATGGTTGAGGTGGTGAGAGTGGAAGCGGCGTTCAAGGCGCCCTGACTGACGTGTATGCCAAGGGTGGCCGGAGCGGCTTTGCCGGACTCAGCGGTTAGAGCAGCGGCCACCGTCACCGAGGGCAGGGCAAAGCCGCGACGCCGAATCAAAAGACTGAGTTTATCCAGAGCACGAGAAACTTGCTTTTGACTAGCGTCCTCACTCTTGCCCAAGCGGACGCCGATGTCGCGAAAGCTGCGGCCCTCGAAGAAGCGCAAGAGAATGGCGCGGCGATCACTCTCCGAGAGATCATTGATGGCGTCATCCAAGATGGGAAGGGCGTCCGTCCAAGGCTCTTCGTTAGAGGCGTCTTTGATAGGGTGATCAGCAAGTTCCTTCATCTTGGCGGCGCGTCGTCGTTCGGCCCGTTTGGCTTTGGAGGCTTCATAAGTGGCCGCCCGGTGCAACCAACCGCCCAACCCGCTTCCCGCCTGAAGACGCGAGGCTTTCCGCGCCAGAATGGTGAAGACGTTCTGGGTCACCTCCTCCGCCAGGGACGGATTCGCAGTGAGCCGCAAGGCGGTGTGGTAGACCATGTCGAGGTGCCGCTCGACTAATTGCCGAAAGGCTTCCTCACTTCCCTCGGCGTTGAAGGAACGCAGGAGTTCCCGCTCAGTTTCGCAATCAGCCACGTTAGACATCTTACCCTAGACCGCCCGCTAGGGTGAGAAATCCGACAAAGAAACTGAAAGTTTTTTCGGGAGCGCTATCGCGCGCCGTCGACAAGACGCGAAATGCCTAACGGATTCGTCTCTTGCAACTCAGGCGGTAGTTGGTTTTCGGGGAAGCCTTGATAGGCGATCAAGCGCGTGAAACGGGTGATGGCTTGCGTGCCCACGGAAGTCGAACGGCCGTCTGCGGTCGCCGGGTAGGGCCCGCCGTGGACCATGGCGTGGCAAACTTCAACACCGGTTGGATAACCATTGAAGATCAACCGGCCCACTTTGGTTTCCAGGAGGTCTAACAAATCCCGGTACTCGGCCAGATCCGCTTCGGTACCGTGAACGGTACCGGTGAGGTGGCCCTCCAAATTGGCGGCCACTTCAAGAAGTTGTTCGCGTGACTGATGCGTGACCAGCGTCGTGGAAGGGCCAAAGACCTCCGCACTAAGGGCCGCATCACCAATGAAGTCCTGCGCATCCACGGTGAACAACGCGGGATCGCCCAGGCAACCTTCCTGAGCGGCCGGTTCGGCAAGCGCTTGCACGGCTTGGTGGCTCTGTAACGTGGAAACACCGTTTTCATAAGCAGAATGGATGCCCGCGTTGAGCATCACCGCCGGCGCGGCATCGCGCTGCAGTTGGCCTAACGATTCGGCGAATTGTTGGGTGGCTTCATTCGCCGCAGCGACCACGAGACCGGGGCATGTGCAGAATTGGCCCACGCCGAGCGTAACGGATCCGCTAAGCCCTTGCGCAATCGCCTCAGCCCGCTCGGCCATGGCTCCGGGCAAGATGAAGACCGGATTGAGACTGCCCATCTCCGCGTAGACAGGAATGGGTTCGGGACGAGCCGCGGCAAGATCCATGAGCGCCCGGCCACCACCGAGTGAACCGGTGAAACCGACAGCGCGGATGTTAGGATGTTGAACAAGTGCCGCCCCCACTGTGCGGCCACCGCCGTAGAGTAGAGAGAAGACGCCGTCCGGCATGCCGCACGCTTCCACCGCCTCAATCACGGCGTGGCCGACAATCTCCGCCGTGCCGGGATGTGAATGATGCGCTTTGACGATGACAGGACATCCCGCGGCAAGCGCCGATGCCGTATCCCCGCCGGCGACGGAGAACGCGAGTGGGAAATTGCTGGCGCAGAATACCGCGACGGGTCCGATCGGCTGCAGCATGGAGCGCACGTCCGGCTTGGGAATGGGTTGTCTGTCAGGGTCCGCGTGATCGATGCGGGCTTCTACCCACGATCCGTCGTCTAGCAGACTCGCGAAGAGACGAAGTTGATTGCAAGTACGGCCCGTTTCCATGCGGATGCGGCCCTCCGGCAGTCCGGTCTCCAGCGGCCCGCGCTCCGCGAGGGCATCGCCTGCAGCCTCGATCTTATCGGCGATGGTTCTGAGAAACTGCGCGCGTTCCTGACCACTCTTCTTGCGATAAATCATGAACGCCTTCGCCGCTTTGCTAGCGGCTTCCCCAACTTGTGCATCGCTCACCTCCAAATAAGCGGGCTCTAGCTTTTCGCCATTGGCGGGGTTGACACCATGCGTGGCCGCGCCGCTTCCCGCTGTGCGTGCGTTCCCTATGATCGAGGTTCCCTGTAAAGTCATGACGCGAGAATGATCCGGGGAAAGTGAAGCGTCAACGGAAAGGATGGCTTGCCGCCGGAGCCGCCATTCGTAGCATCCCGTGATGCAGTTCGATCCAAAGGCATTTCGCGACCGCGTGCTCGCCGGTGAACGTCTGGCCGGGACTTGGCTAGGGATGGGTTCTAGCATTGCGGCGGAAGTGGCGGCGCATAGCGGGCTTGATTGGGTGCTCGTCGACACAGAACATGGCATCGGTGAACACGAGGCCTTAGTGCCCCAGCTCCAAGCGGTGAGTGGCCACGACTGCGCCGGGATCGTCCGCGTCAGCGACAACGATCCCACACGATTCAAGCGCGTCTTAGATCTGGGCGCCAACGGCGTGATGGTGCCGTGGATTCGGTCCGTTGAGGAAGCGGAAGCGGTTGTCAGCGCCACACGCTACCCACCGCGTGGTATTCGCGGGGCCGCCAGCATCACGCGCGCCACCTCCTATGGAAACCGACCGTTTGCTGAAGCGTTAAGCAGAGCTCATGAAGAAACGTTAGTCATCATTCAGATCGAACGACGGGAGGCATTGGATTCCGTAGAGGAAATCGCTGCTGTGGAGGGCGTGGATGTGCTCTTTGTGGGGCCGCTGGATTTGAGTGTTAGCATGGCGATCCCCCAACAAGTCGACGAACCCGTTTTCAATGAAGCGTTAGAACGCGTGGCGGCGGCTGCCAAGGCTCATGGCAAAGCTGCCGGCATTCTGGTCATGGATGCCATGCAACTAGCGAAAGTCAAAGGCATGGGCTACTCCTTCATTGCCATGGGCGCGGACGCAGGCATTCTCGCTCGCGGGATGCGTGACAATGCTGCGGCGATCCGCGGTTAACGGAGTCCCACTTACTGAAGGCAGGGCTTGCGGACGGCGCGCGGGCTATATCATGATCTTCATCAACGACCCCAATTCTTCCCTATGACCGCACGCGTATTCCCTACCCTCAAGATCACCCTCGTCGCGCTGGTGACGGCGCACATCAGTACCAACGCCGATCTGATTCATCGATACGATTTCGGAGAGAATGACGGTACGACCGTGCCTGACTCGATTTCGGGCGCCGATGGCGAGGTGCTGGGCGAAGGCTTTTCCTGGGGAGACGGCCAGCTTTCTCTGGATGGCGGACCATCGGCTTCTGCTGCTTACGTGGATCTCCCTAATGGGCTCATCTCAAGTTTGGGATCGGTATCCTTCGAGGCGTGGATCACGCCGTTGGGTTCCGAAAACTGGGCACGTATCTTCGATTTCGGATCATCTGAAGGCGGGGAGCTGGATGGACCGGGAGGTGGCGGCCAAGGCCTTGACTACGTCCTCCTTTCAGTTTCCCGCGGGGCGAATAACGACCAGCAACGGTTGGAGATTCGAAACAACGATCCGGAAGGCGGCGGACCCGATGGCGCTGATGGGCCGACCGGTCAGCAGTGGACCAGCGATACGGATATCCCGTCTCCCATTGGCGAGGAGTATCACATCGCCGTCACTTGGGATGACGAGACGGGCCACCTCGAATACTATCGCAATGGCGAAATGGTACAAGAGTTAGACACCGAAGTCAAATTAGCTCAGATCAATGACGTGAACAATTGGTTAGGCCGTTCCAATTGGACGAATGACGCGAATACGGCAGGCGCCTTCAACGAGTTTCGCATTTACGATCATGCCTTAACCAGCGACGAAATCAGTGATAGTCTTGATGCGGGCCCGGATAATCCACCAGGGGGTGTGGATACCGATGGCGATGGCATACCTGATCTAACAGAGGAGCGAACGGCCTTTCTCGATCCTAACAACGGCGCCGACGGCGCGGCCGACGAGGACGATGATGGACTGTCCAATGCTGATGAATTCGCACGCCGCACTTTGTTAGACAATCCTGATACCGATGGGGATGGCGTGGAAGATGGTGCGGAAGTGAACGGTGATCCGCCCACCGATCCCAAGAACGCGGACACCGATGGGGATACTCTGACCGATGGACAGGAAGCGGAATTAGAAACCAATCCCACGAGTGTGGATTCGGATGAAGATGGCGTGTCGGATGCCGCCGAAGTGGCATTGGAATCGGATCCCAATGATGCGGCGAGCTTGCCTTCAGCAGTTGTGCTGAACGTTGACAACGGGCAAGACCAGAATTGGAACACGGCCTCCGTTTGGAGCAATGGTGAGGCGCCTAGCGCGGGCAATGCCTATGCCGTGATTGGCGGCGGAGCTGCCAACGTCTTGCGAACGCCCGCTTTGGCGAGCCCGGTCTTTGCCGGTGACCGCCTGACGATTTCGGGGACCGGAAGCCAGCTAGTGGTTGGAAATGCCGGTACGGCGACGGTGGCGGAATTGGTTCTCAACAACGCGGAGATACGATTCACTAGCAATGGAACGGCTGGCCTGGAGGCGGCGATCGAGACCACGGGAAACCTCACGCTTTCCTTGGCAGACGGTCAACGAACCTTTGAGTTAGGTGGTTCGTTAGCAGGATCGGGAACGGTGACGGCCGTGGGCTTGTCAAGCAACGGAACGGTGCGCATTAATACCACGAATGCCGGATTCGAAGGTGTGTGGGTGATCGATGGCGTCTCCGTGCGGGCGACGCCGGTGAATGCATTAGGACGAGGAAACATCACGGTCATGAACGGCGGGGTGCTCGACCTCGACTACAACCTGAATGTTCCACGATCCACTTTCAGACTAGCGGATGTCGATAGCCAGATCATCTTCGATCAGGAAATCATTGTTGGCGAATTCCTCTTCGGCGATACGGCGTTGCCGGCAGGCACTTACACGGCTGATGATCTCGAAGGCTTAGGTGTTCGTGATAGTTTCATTGGTGATACGGGTAGCATTACGATTGGCGGGGACACGGACGGTGATGATCTTCCCGACGCCTGGGAAATCGAGCACTTTGGTGACTTGGCACAGAACGACGTTGGCGATCCGGATGGTGACGGGGCTAACAACGCTGCGGAATTTGATGCGGGATCCAATCCCAACGAAACGGACACCGATGGCGATGGCTTGGATGACGGTGAGGAGATCGAGTTGGGAAGTTTGCCAGGTCTAGCAGATACTGATGGTGATGGGCTCAATGACGGCGAAGAAGTGAATCGCGCTGAGGGAGCAACCGATCCGCTCCGGCCCGACACCGATGGGGATAACCTTACGGATGGACAGGAAGTGAATGAGTCGAACACCAATCCCCTGTTGGCGGACTCTGATGGTGATGACTTTACGGATGATCGGGAGTTGATCATCGGTAGTGACCCGAACGATCCCGAAAGCCGACCCGAGTCGGATTTCGGTGCGCTAGTGCACCGGTATTCTTTCAGCGACGGCGAAGGCACGACGGTGATAGACGCTGTCGGCGGGGCAGACGGGGAAGTGAAGGGGAACGGCTTCTCTTGGTCGGACGGCCGGTTGAATCTGAACGGTGGTGGCTCCGGATCCGCTGCCTATGTTGACCTGCCTAACGGTTTGCTGACGGCTCATGATAGCGTGACTTTCGAGGCTTGGTACACGGTCGCGGGTTCACAGAACTGGGCTCGGGTGTGGGACTTTGGATCCTCTGGTAATCCCGGCTCTGAAGGCGGGGAACTGGATGCCCCCGGTGGCGGGAACCAAGGACTCGACTATTTTATTCTGTCAGCATCGCGAGGTGGCAATAATGATCAGCAGCGGATGGAGATTCGCAACATCGATCCGATAGGCGGAGAGCTCGATCAGACCTTCACGCTGGACACGGACATTCCCTCGCCATTGAACGAACTCATCCACGTTGCCGCCAGCTGGGATATGGAAGGCAATATTGTGGTCTATCGCGATGGCGAACAAGTACAAGAGGGCGAGTCTCCCCATCGCATCAATGAGATCAATGATGTGAACAATTGGTTAGGCCGGTCTAATTGGACGGGTGATGCGAATATGCAAGGCTCCTTCGATGAATTTCGGATTTACAATGCGCCACTGACTCCCGAACAGGTGCTGGCATCCTTTACGGCGGGACCGGATTCCAGTTCAGGCAACGCAACCCCAGAGGATTCCGATAACGATGGCTTACGGGATGCGTTAGAACTTCGGTTGTTTGGAAATCTCGATCAATCCGGTACTGATGATTTCGATAACGACGGCGTGAACAATCTTGAAGAGATTGAGGGCGGTCTCGACGCCACGAATGCGGACACCGATGGCGACGGCGCGACGGATGGCCAGGAAATCACTGATAATACCGACCCGCTGGACCCTGATTCGGATGACGACGGTCTCACCGATGGTGCGGAGAAAGAAGCCGGTACCAATCCGTTGGTGGCAGATAGCGACGGCGACGGCTTTGGCGATCTCGCTGAAGTCGGCCTCGAGAGTGATCCCAACACTGCGGCGAGTATTCCAGGTCCTGTTGCGGGGCGTGCGGCTCATCGCTATGCGTTCAGTGAGACGGAAGGTCTTACCGTCAGCGACTCCGTGGGCGGAATGAACGGCGAGATCAAAGGCGAAGGCTTCTCTTGGAGTAATGGAGAACTGGCTCTGGAGGGCGGGCCTTCCGATGTGGCGGCCTACGTTGATTTGCCTAACGGAATGCTCTCTAGCCGAAGTGCCGTCACCTTTGAAGCGTGGGTCACGATCAATGGTGTCCAGAACTGGGCCCGAGTCTTTGATTTCGGCTCCTCAGGTGAACAAGAACTTGATGGCCCCGGTGGTGAGGGAGAAGGCACGGACTACTTCACGGTAACGGCGACTCGAGGTACGGATCCTGCCGGTCAGCGGATTGAGATTCGGAACAATGATCCTACGGGCGGTGGTCCGGATGGCGCCGATGGTCCCAGTGGCCAGCAATGGAATCTGGATCCGCAATCTCCGGTCGTGCTTGGTGAGGAGATGCATCTGGCCGTTAGCTGGGACGACGCTTCGGGCCAGTTAATTTACTATCGAGACGGCGTGGTCTTGGGCTCTTTTGAGACACCCGTGAAAATGGCCCAAATCAATGACGTCAATAATTGGTTAGGACGATCCAATTGGACCGGCGACGCCAACCTTCAAGGCAGCTACAATGAATTCCGAATTTATGACGAAGTTCTCAATGATAGTGAAATCAATGTGAGTTTCGCCTACGGGCCGGATTCACAGGGGCCGGGAGTCCAGCCCTCCCTTGACAGCGACGGTGACGGCGCGCCTGATGACTTGGAAGCCATCGCCGGCACGGATCCCAATGATCCTGACAGTTATTTCCGTGTGCTCAACACGCAGCGCCAAGCAAGCGAGATCACCCTGGAATGGTCGAGTGTCGCAGGGAAAGATTACACGATCGAGTATTCCACCGACCTGGCGGAATGGACTCCGGTTGGGACCGTCGCTTCGGCGGGCGCGATGACCACGTTCTCGGATAACGATGCGGTTCGCGTTGGCGATCCTGGCGGTTACTATCGCGTGCGCGTTGAGTGAGGACGGCGCCTTCGGGATCAGTGATAGGAGGCTTCTCCTGACCCTATACACATCGCCGGATCCCCTACCCCATTTTCTTCTGGCCGTCTTCTAACAAGCCTCTAAGCTCGTGACTCATGGCCGACTCATCGCCATTGAGGTAGACGGGGCCAAAGCGCCGGGCGCCTTGTTTCGTGCGCAGCCAAATCTCAAAGAGAGCTAGGTTTAAGACATGTCCACGGTTCCGCACACAGAGGTGGTTCACGTCTCGAACGGATGCCGAGCCCACTTGGCGGCCACCTGGCAAGGTCGCGATGGTCAATCGATCCTTGTCTAGCGAAATCCGGTAGCTTCGCGGCCGCAGCCGAAAGGAGCAGAGGGCGAAGACCACCCCAGTCGCGAGCACCATGACGAGAAAGCTGTGCATCGGCCCTTGATCCGACATGGTGTAGGCGAGGATGGCGAAGAGAACCACGCCCAAGATGAGGCAGCCCCACCGCGCCCAGTAGCGCGTGGCATCCGATTGATAATCGACAGAGAGAGCCATCACCTATTTGGCTAACGTAGGCTGGCCCCTTTGGCAATGGCTTCGTGAATTACCGTGAGGTCTACAATTCCTTAACAATTCCTCGCTCGTAGACGGAGCGTTGGCTTTACACAGAGGCGGTTAGGTGGATGAAAATAATCCCTCATGCGGGTGGCAATTTTCTGACAGCTTTGTCATCGTCAGGGAAACCCCGTTGTCATCTGTGCGGGGTAACTTAACCCACCAATGCGTGCTCTTTCCAAATGGGGGACGCTTTCTAACTAAACTAAAAAACATGAAGAAGACGATTGTAATTCTCCTCACGGCTTTCATAGCCTCCGCTAGCTGGGTCGTAGTGGCTCAAGACGACGATAAGAAAGAAGAGCGCCCACACCGTGGAGGCGAACGTGGCGAACGTGGCGAACGCGCTGAGCGTGGTGATCGTGGGCCCGGCGGCCGCGGAGGTGGTCCTGGCCGGATGGCGGAAATGTTCCCCATTCTCAAAGCGCTGGACAAAGATGGTGACGGCGAGATCTCCAAAGAAGAGATCGAGAACGCCACGGCTGCCCTCAAGACCTGCGACACGAATAAAGACGGCAAGTTGAGCGGCGAAGAAATCTTCAAACGTCCCTCATGGGGCGGACGCGGTGGTCGTGGTGGCGGACGCGGCGGTGAAGGTGGACGTCCGCAGCGCCCACAACGTCCGAGTGGCGATGGCGAATCGGATTCCTAACTGAGCAATGATTTCATCGAGTGGCGCGGGCAAGGCCCTGTGTCGTCCGCGCCACTCTCAGTTTTTAAAATGTAAACGCTAGATTTCCTGCCCATGAATCCGAAGCAACGTCTCTTGATTATCACCGGCTGGGCACTCACCGCGGCCCTGACATTTGTCCTGGGCTGGGTCGTTAAGTCTAGCACAGCGTCTGATGCTCAAACTTCAAGTTCTCTCGATGAGTCATCGCAGTCGTTGACGCCGGGCGAGCGGACACGAAGGATCGCCAACGCCGCCCCTGAGAAAGAGACCTTCTCGCCCGACGACTTTCTAACGGGTGATCCGCTCTCGCCCGAACGGATGAAGGCAGCAATGAAGGCAGCGTTAGATGAGAACGATCCCATCAAACGTGCGGCTCTTTTCTCCGCCTTGCTCGCGCAGCTGACACCTGAAAACGCCAAGACTGCGTGGGAGGCTTTTCAGACAAGTGGTCAGGGACGCTTTGGAGCGGATAACCGCCGGCTCTTTCTCAATGCCTGGGGCCGCATCGATGCCGATGCCGCTCTAGCAGAGGTCGCAGCCCTGCGTGAAGCGGCGGCGGCGGACGATGGCGAATCGCGACGGCGCGGCGGACGCGGTGGCCGGGGCGGCCGCGGAGGGGCTGAATTCGGGAGCGTGATGGATGTCTACAGCGTCCTCACGGGGGTGGCCGTGGCCGATGCCGCCAAAGCCACGGAATATGTGAATGGCGTGGAGAACGAACGCGAACGCTCCATGCTTACGGGTGGCATCGTGCGTGGATTGATGATCAATGGAGTGGATGAAGCCGTGGATTTCGTTGGTCAATTGCCGGAAAGCTCCGGCACGCGAGACCGCTACATGTCCACTGTTGCCGGAGAAATGCTAGAGCAAGGGATCGATTCTGCTGTGTCTTGGGTGGACACATTAGAGGGGGGCGATCTTAAAGACGGCGCCTTGACACGCATTGCCGGCGAATACGCTAGAGAGGATCTTGATAGTGCCGTCGATTGGGTTTCCAAATATGCCGGTGAGGCCTACGCGGCGTCTGCCGTATCAGAAGTGGCCGAGCGCTGGGCTGAGGATGACCCTCGGGCCGTCATCGAGTGGGCCACGACGCTTCCCGAATCCGCCCAGTCGGGCGTTTTCAGCGAAGCACTCGATGAATGGACTGAGCGCGATCCGGCCGGCGCTAGCGAGTATTTGGCGGAAATGGATCCGTCACCCGCCAAGGACGCCGCCGTGGAAGGCTTCGCCACGGAGTTAGCCCGGGAAGATCCCGAGATTGCCGTGGCCTGGGCCAACACCATTTCCAATGACGCCATGCGTGTGGAGACGCTCACCCAAGTGGCACAAAGTTGGTACCGGCAAGACCGCAGCGCGGCCGAAGCGTGGCTTCCCACGAGCGGCTTGACTGTCGAGGCCCAACAAGCGGTAATGGAACAGCCTCAACGCGGATTCCGAGATTTCGGAGGCCGCGGTGGGAGAGGCCGTTAAACTCAGCTTACCTATTCCGTTATGAAAAGAGACTGTCCATTCTGCCACCGCCGCGCTTTTCTCAGAAAGACCGCTTTGGGTTCCGCCGCCCTGTTCATCGTGCCCGGCGCTTTCGCTGAGGCTTTAACGCCCACGCCTTCCATGACGGAGGGCCCGTTCTATCCTGACAAACTTCCTCTGGATACGGATAATGATCTGCTCCTCATCACCGACGGTATCACTCCTGCCGTGGGTGCGGTGACCCACCTCACCGGCAGTGTGGTTTCTGCTAGCGGCACGCCTATCAATAATGCACTCGTCGAAATCTGGCAGGTGGATAATAACGGCGTCTACCTTCACAGCGGCTCCGACAACCGCGAAAAGTGGGATAAGAATTTTCAAGGATACGGCCGTTTCAGCACCAACCGCAAAGGCGAATACTATTTCCGCACCATCCAACCGCCTGCCTACACCGGCCGCACTCCGCATATCCATGTGGCAGTAACGAAAGGAAACAAGCGCCTGCTCACCACCCAGATTTTCATCAAGGGTCACGAAGGAAATGCTAAGGACGGCCTCTTCAAGCGCCTCAAAGACGCTCAGCATTTGGTCGCCGTTGATTTCACCCCTATCAAAGAGTCCAAAGCAGGTGAACTGGCCGCGCATTTCAAGATAGTGCTCGGCACAACGCCCGATGATGGCGCGCATTGATGGTGAGCCCGGGTTCGACAAGTCATTGACGGGCATTGAAGGTAGAGGAATTCGTGAGAATTCCTTCGCTGCGGCGGAGTCCAACGCCCGGAACCTTCGCAAGTTCCGCTACGAACTTGCCCACTACTTTTGTTAGGCCCCTCGTCCTCCTTCCTTACCTGATAATGGGAGCGAGGTAGATGTTGCGATATTTCACGGCCGTATGATCTCCTTGAAGGTGGATCGGTCCTGGCGCCGCAGGATCCGTATTCACCGCGCCACCTGTCGGTCCCCATACCGGTTGATTATCGATCACCTTGACGCCATTTAAGACCACCGTGACGTGCCGATCGACGAGTGTTAGGTCGTAGGTCTGCCATTCGCCACCCGGTTTGCCCGCATTGGTCGACGGTTCGATGTGGCCGAAGATGGCACCCACACCCTGAATCCCTTGCATGGGGCTATCGCGATCGACCACTTGCGCCTCGTACATGCCGCGGAGATAGACACCGCTATTCCGCTTCGCCTCGACGAGGAACTCAATATGCAACCAGAAGTCTTCGAATTCTGCCTCCGTCCGCAAGTTGGCGTAGGCACCCGTGGCGCTGAAGTCCGTCTTGGGCGTGGTATTCACTAACAAACCATCCTTCACACTCCATCCATTGATCTTATCCGGCTCGTGTGGACGCCAGCCCGTTAGATCTTTCCCATTGAATAAGGATATGGGATGACCGAACCGCATCTTTGATAGATCGGGCGCCTTAGGCATCGGCGGGAAGCGTTTACCGGTGAACAAAGTCGTCGTTCTTTCGCCCTGCTTGGGTGTGCGCACGATCGTGCCGGTGAGTTTCCCATCCATGAGGCCCACTTCGACCATCGGCGGCGCCGCTGGAGCATTCTTCTTGCGCTTACGCTTCATGGCAAACCTCACGCGGCCATCGGTCACCTCGCTCACCTCCCAAGGCCCATCCGGTCCCACATGGATCCGCATGTAAACTAACGGTTTGCCTTTCTCCTCCACCACTCGCATCCAGGCAGGCTCGCCGGAATCGAGGTTCAACGACCAGCCGCCTAACAATTCCTTGGGCACCGATTCCGCTTGCAGTGAGGGGACCAAGGCAGTGAAGAGCACCGCAATAGCGGCCGAGACGGAGAGATCGCGAAAAGGGTTCATGTTAGTTTATTCTATGTAATCGAATGATCTGACACAAGCTCGCTGAGCGGTTTCTCCAAGAGCTTACCCAGGGCCGAGCGGGGGATCGATGGAACGATTGCGTGAGCACTGAAACGCCAATGCCCAGGCACAGACACTTCATAGATCTCGCGAACACGCTCAACCTTGTCTAACGAAAGCGCCGCTTCGGCCACCAGCACGAGCGATTGCCCATCCCGGGGATGCGCGACGGCAACGATGGTGAGCCATCGCGGGTCGATCTCCATGATCTCCGCGGCTTTGGTCAGGGCTTCCCGGACTTCGGTTAAGGAGACGAGTTCACCTTTGATCTTCAGCCGCTGAGATTGCCGTTCGATGAATGTCAAGTGCGATGAACCATCTGCTAGTGGCGTGAGCTCAACACGGTCAGTGGTCGTGAACCAACCTTCTTGAATCGGGCTGGTATCGAAACGGAACTCGTCCTCCTCTACTAGCAAATAACCCGAAAACAAAGCGGGGCCCGCAATCTGCAAACACGAATCGGCATCGGTCTTGACTCGCCAATGGGGCAGGACAGCAAGCGGAGCCTTCACATCAGCCTCTATTGGTTGAGTCGCCACTTGGGAACCCGCTTCGGTGAAACCGTAGGTTTTCAACAAGGGCCAGCCGAGGGCACGCGCGCGGCTTTCGAGATCCGATGGAAGCGCAGCCCCTCCTAACAGAACCGCCTTCAACAAATCGGGAGCGCGTTGCTCCAGCTGAGCAAGATCATACAACTGCGTGGGAACAAGAGAGGTGAGGGTGATCCTATCATTCACAAGCCGGTTGAGAAACTTCCTTGGTTCCCAGCGCTCCGTCATGGTGATGACTTCATTGTTTCCTAAATATGCTCTAGCAAGGATGCCGAATCCTCCGACGTGAAAAGCCGGAAGGGCCTTGAGCCAACGATCACTCTGCGACGCTTGCAGATGTGCATTGGCGGCCTGTGCGGCGATAAGGAGTGCGTCTTTGGAAAGGGCGACAAACTTCGCCTGCCCTTCGGAACCCGAGGTGCGGAAGAGGACGTGTCTCTGAAGCTTTGGGTGTTCTGCTAGCCAATCCCGCAAGCTCGGGAGATCTTTCGGAGGATGGTCTGGATGGAAAAGCAAGCAGGGATCCGCTGCATCCCAGAAGCTCTCTGGCAGATGTGCTAGAGGATTTTCCATGATAGTGAAGCCAGGTAATCATCGAGCCCCAACCCGGACCCTTCCGGCACCTGTAGTACCGGGCCGGAACTGAGATCACAGGGAGAATCCGTTTGATCGAAGAGCGTGTGCGTGACAAGCCCGGCACTGAGGCAACGACCGGCAAAGTCTTTCTTGAGAAGCGCCGCATGATAGGCCGCGAACAACTGGCCGAACAGATGATCCATGTATGACGTCACCACAAAGGGCACTGCCGTTTCGCGCAGAAAGGTTTTCACGCGATCCATCGCGTCGATGGCCGGCTTGATCACCAAGATATCAAAGCCGCCTTCCCCACATCGTTGCGCTTGGCGATCGAGCGCGAGTGGAACACCGGTCGCCGCGCGCACCGCGTTCCACGTATCGGGATGGTAGGCACAAAGGTCTTCAATGAATTCGAGTTTTTCCCTCGCCTTCTGGCTTAGCTTTTTGAGAAATTCAATGATTTCGTCGGGATCTCCCGTTTCATTGAAATCAATTCGCAATGGAATGGGGCTCCCCTCCAGTAAAGGGATCATTTCCCCGGCAGATTCCTTGGCAAGCTTGACCTTGGCACGTTGAAAACCCTGAGCTTGCGCCTTCTCAATGAGCGAAAGTTCCGGTAGCGGAATCGTGGCGTGACTTGGAGGCACGGCGAGCCCTTCAAACAAGGAAACGCCCTCCACACGCGCCCGACCGTCACACTTCAAGCAGGCCATTGCTGCTTTGAGCAAGGCCGTAGACTCTCCACGAGCCAAAGCCTCAAGCTGATCGTCCAATGAGAGATCACCCAGTTCCGGCCACGGATGTAAACACGCGTATCCGCTAGAGGACCGCAAGAGTGCCCCGTGAAATGTGCGACGCCTACTCTTCGCATTGAGCGTCGTGGCGGCGTGCATTTGATAGGGAAAATACGCTATCGTTTCATGAAGCGTCATAGATGGATACTTTTATTGTTCCTGCTGATGTAACGTAAACGCAATCATTCAACCAACGATTTCACGGATCACACGCATCCATAAGACAGGTCTTTCCAACATCCGTGAATTCCGTGTGATCCGTGGTTCCTACCTACTACATCGGCTTAGCCATCTAGTCTCCACACAGGATTGAGACAAATTTTTTAGTGTTTCGCCTTGACCGCCGGCCGATTCCACACTAAAAAATTTGTGTAATGGATGAACCGCCTTCCTTCAGTCGCCGCGAGCGGCAAATCATGGATCAACTCTACACGCTGGGGCCTTCGACGGTGAATCAAGTACTTGCGGGCTTGCCCGATCCGCCAAGTGACAAATCCGTTAGAGGACTGCTGGACATCCTCGAAAGAAAGAGCCATGTAAGGCGGCGCAAACGGGGGCGCGAGTGGGTCTACTCGCCGACGAAGACGCGAAAACAAGCCGGCAGACAAGCCTTCATGCACCTCTTGGATACTTTCTTTGACGGGAGCCTTGATCAAGCCGTGGCCTCCCACTTGGAGTCTCCCAAGACCAGGGTTTCCCAGGAAGAGATCGATAATCTGAAGGCGCTCATTGAAAAGACACGTCAGGACGGCCGCTAGACGAACCTCACCTCACGATGACATTCAGCAATCTCTTTAACCTCCTAACCGAACAACCACGCGGGGGCTTCACTTCAATCATCGCATTGCTTTCTTGGAGCGTGCGCCTTGGGCTTCTGCTCGGGGCGGTCCTTCTAGCCTGCCGAGTCCTTCGCAAGCAAGCCGCCGCGACCAAGCATCGTTTGTTAGTGATCATGCTCATCGGTGGTGGGTTTTTGCCGTTGTTTGCCGAGTGGCTTCCCCAACTCCATGTCATTCCCGCTCCTGAAACGCCTGTCCTACCGCCTCCCCAGGTGACTCTGCCAGAATCGGCTCATCCGTTGCCATCTTCGGCAGCACCGCTCACTCCTAACGTTTCCGTTCCGTCGACTCCCCGCAAGAGCCGGCCATTTGACTGGCATCACGTTCTCGTCATGCTCTGGAGCCTCGGTGCCGGGCTGATTGTTATTCGCTATGTTCTGGGAAGAATACTCCTGGCGCGATTGCGGCGACACTCGCTACCGGCATCAGAGGAACAACTCGCCGCGCTTCGTGAAACGAGCCAATTACACGGCATTCGCCGACCGATTGACCTCATTGTCAGTGATGCTCGGACGATGCCCATGACTTGGGGCACGTTTCGCCCGGTGATCTTGCTGCCGACGGCCGCTCATGAGTGGTCTTCGGAAAAACTCACGGCCGTTCTCGTGCATGAAACGGCCCACGTGAAGCGTCATGATGCGTTGATTCACAGCTTTGCCACACTGGTAACGGCGCTGCATTGGTTCAATCCGATGGTGTGGCTGGCACGCCGTCAGATGGAACACTTGCGGGAGGAAGCTTGCGACGATCTCGTCCTCACCCAAGGCATCAAACCTTCGCAATACGCCGAATGGCTGGTTGACCTCACCACCCAATCAAGGACGAACACGGCGGCACTAGCCATGGCGCAACCCTCGCGACTTACAACGAGGACCAAGACGATTCTGGAACCACGAAAGACTTCGAAACCTTGGGTGAAATGGGTTGTGCTAGCCGGCTTCACCACGCTAGCCATTCTGCTAGTGATTATTGCCGCCACCATCGAATCGGAGCCACGTCTGGGCAAGGAAATACGCGTGACTTTGTCTTTACAGGACGGACGCAATCGCGTGATGTTTCCAAGCGGCAAATTTGATTCTAACAGTCACCTTGAACACAGCCGCTACCTTCAATGGCGAGAATCGTGGGCGCCCGGCGTGGCTTTATTCGAGCAAGACGGTCAGCTCGCTCTCAAGTTTCAAAATGTGAACTGGGCACCAACGACCTTTCAATGGAACAAGGTCGATCTGGCATTCTTAGAAGAATCGCTGATCGAGAGGATTGCTAGCGATCCCATTTCCCGCTTTTCCACCATGGGGCTCCCCGCCACCTCACGTGTTCTTGAAGATCCTGATAACAAGGGCATCCATTATTTAGAAGGTGGCGGAAAATTCCAGTTCCTGGCTCAGGATGTCGACAAGAAAACGGTGACGATCAGGTTTCAGTTTCGCGATCCCGCCGCCCCTCCGAATGGGGAAATTTGGCCTCTCTTGAAGGATGCTGAAGAGGTGCCGCAAGTGACGCTTTACCTACCACAAGAGTTGCTCGCGAGCGTGCAAGCATGCGCCGAAGTCTCCTCACAAAGTGTCGGTGTAAGGGGAATCGACTCTTACATGACCCCAATGCGCGCGTTGGCCAGGGATGCCTCAGATCTAACGGTATCACCCTTCCTTTTAGACGAAAGCCTCTTCAGTATGCTTGATTGGAAACCTTCCTCGCCACCAGAACCGCACGCCTTCTGTCGCATGGCTCTGGCCGTCGTTGTGCATCCCAACAATCCCATTGCGTCTCTAACCCATGAGCAACTCGTCAACGTTACGGGGCAGAGAGGAACCACGAAATCATGGAATGATCTTGGGATCGCGAACCTTGGAGAAGTCATGGTTCTAAGACAGGGCGGTGAAATCAGCACTGTCTTCGGCCAATTCCTTGGCGGTAGCTTGGCCGGATTCAATCTAGTAAACTCCCGGCAAGCCATGATTGAAGCGACGGCCGGGAATCGACAAGCGCTAGGACATTGCCTAGCCGTAGATTTGACGAATACCGTTCGTGCCGTCCCCATCGCTGTTGGCAACGAACTAATCCCGCCATCACAGGCCACGATTGCAGACGACCGCTATCCCTACGCTATGACCTACTACCTTTATGTGAGTGATCGAGCCAATCCTGATAGCCGCGCCTTTGCCGAATGGCTTCTCACGAGCGATGCCGCCGCGAAATCACTTCAACGCAACGGCTTCGTGGCTATCAGATAGCGCCGTACTCTCACTTCCGCTTCCCATGATCGCGGGCGGATCGATTGCGCTCTTGGCTGAGGAATTTGGGTAGAATAATTTCTTCGATGTAGCCATTCGCGGCTCTTAAACCACCCGTTTCGTAGAGGATGCCGATCCGCGCCTCGATCTTCGTCGGATTGCCTAACGTCGTTAGGAAAGCGTTCGATGTCATGTTCTCAAACACGGCCGAGGATACACTACCGCTTTGAGCCAAGATCCATTGACGGGCATAAAGCCCTAACACAGCATCGCCGATCCATGCTTTGGCGCGCAGTTCGCCCAGATCTTCAGGTAGCTCCATTCTCGCGTCGGGTGATAAAGAGAAAGCCCTCGGGATCGATGTGACCCAGGGCCCCAAGCTCGCTTTCCCTATGTTCACTGGGAGTGCAAGGCGAGTGCCCCAATAAAGGCTCCGGGGCTTCTGCCGAGCCCTCGCTGGCAACGTAGGTGCCGGGCAAGGCTCGCCCGACTGCGGCTTCTTTATAGCCGGTTTGTTCCACATCGGATTCCGGATGCGGCATGCTTAGGCTCATCACATCAAGGAATTTGTTAGAAAACCATCCGTGACAAACCGCGACACGCTCGTGACTTTGCAAAGGATTCCACGCTTCGCTCTGAGCAGAGTCAAAGGTCGTTATCATTCTAACGGCGCTCTCCTCGTGCCTCACCGCCTCTAGAAAGAACGGCACTTCTTCTCCCGCGGCGACCAAGGCAGAAACCTGTTCGTCATTGATCAACGCTTGGGCGGTGGCTGGATGAGAGCCCATGGTGTGTACCACGGAGCGAACGCCGTTTAGAAGGGGCAGCCAGTGGCCAAAGAGCTGCCCTTCCAGTTGATGCATGGCATACAAGTTTAAGAGACTATCATCGGCACGAAAGATATTGGCGTCGCCAATCTGCGAACACAGCGTTGCGACCTGACGATGAGATAAGAATCGGTAACGCCACGCTTCATCGGCGGTCTGATCGAGAACCGCAGCCGCCTCTTCCTCGCAAGCATCGCCGTCGCGATCTCCGGCCAGACGCAGAAACCGGCCCGGCAAGAGGGCCACTTTGATACGCTCCTTCAACCGCGGCATCCCGTCGACGGCACGAAGTTCATCAGTCAGATAAACCACACGCTCAGGCCATGGCAAATGCGCTAGAGCTTCATGCGCCCGTTTCGTCGTGATGACGGTCTTGACCTCGGCTTGCGCCAAAGCCCGACGCAAGGAATCGACCTCCGATCGTTCGATTTCCAAGGGCAAGTTCACCGCTACTTTTCCCGCAAGCGCAAGCCCCGTATGGGCAAAGAGTGACGGAGAACTCGGCGGTAACGCCACCCCAACACGTTTATCGAGAATCGACTCACGCCACCGAACGGCCAATTGCCGGCTGGTGGCCAACGTCATACGCTTGGTGAAACGCGTCCGCCGCACCTCGGATCGATCAACGAAACACACGTATCTCGGTTTGCGTTTGAGTGACTTGATCAGGCAGCGGTCCAAGGTCTCATGCAATTCCGGCCGTTGACGATAGGCGTCGACACTGAGTTTGAGCATCGCCTCCCGCACGCGCTCCCGCTTCGCCTCTTGCGCCTTCAAGGGTTCGCCAAAGGCCACGGTAACCGGATAGGGAAAACGCCGCGGGCGCTTGTAAAAGAACTTGCTCTCAGAGAAAGAGAAGATGGATCCCCAGAGATTATCGAGATACACCGGAATCACCGGACAGTTTTTCGCTTGTCTAGCAATAAGCTCAAAACCTTTCTGTAATTCATTTAAACCGCCGTGTCGCGTGAGGGTACCTTCCGGAAAAAGACAAACCACACTCCCTTCCTCCAAAGCTTCGGACGTCGCCTTAATGGCCTGCCGGGCTTGGGTAGCGGAAATGGGAATGACATCGAACAACCTCAGGAACCATCCAATTGCTTTACTCTTAAAAAAACCTTCATAGGCCACAAACCGAACGCGTCTTGGAGAAGCCGCGCCAATCAGCAGGGCGTCGATCCAACTCACGTGGTTGGAGATAAACAGTACGCCACCTTTTTCGGGAATATTCGCATCACCCAGTTTCCGGATACGATAAACGCTACAAAGCGCCCATTTCAGAACCAAGTGCAGAAAGTTCGCCGGCAAGAGCTTGAGCGAATACACAGCCGCGATAACACTCCCAATACCCAGTAGCAATAACTGCAATCGGCTGGAAAGACCGGCGATCTGAAGGCCATATTGCAGTGCATTGGCAAAGAGGGCCGCGACGGAATTCATCAAATTGCTAGCCGAGAGAACGCGGCCCCGGCGGGCTGGATCCGCTTTGTCCTGCAGAAAGGCATTCAACGGGACCAAGAAGATGGCGGACGTTGCACCAAATAAAACCAATCCGAAAAACAACCACCCCGAGCTTGGCGGAAAGAACATGCAATAAATGGAGCTCACCGCCATCCCAATGCCGCCCAATGGCACGAGGCCAAGTTCCACGCGATTGGAAGATACGAACGCCACCAGCACGCTCCCGATCATGATTCCGATCCCCGAAGAAGCGAGACAGTAAGAAGAAACAGCCGCCGCCTTGGCGCCATCGGCGTAATAATCCTGTGATATCTGTGTGAAGACCGCGATAGCGAAAGCACCGGAAAACCAGAAAAAACTAATGCCAATAGCAGAGAGTTTTACCGGCCGAAAGCGGAAGACTTCCTTGAGATCTATCAAATGGCGAATGCAGATATTGGCGCTCCACGGCTCGGTGGGATGGACAGCGGTCTTTTGAATGCGCCTGGCGATAATCAACGCCACAAAAGCCATTAAGAACACGAGTCCGATAGGCACCAGCCCGGCCAACCAAGGGTCAGAGACGATATTAGCCTGCGCCCATTTGTACCCCCCGCCCCCTACGGGTGATCCGAAGACGATCGCCACAATGGCTAGCATTTGCATCCACCCGGAAACCACCGCGAGCTTGCGACTGCCCACCAGTTCCTTCATAATGCCTAACTTGGCGGGGCCGAAGAAAGCGGACTGAATGGCCAAGACGAAGAAAGCCGCCGTAGCGAACCAAATGCTTCTTAACAAGACAGCGACGATGATCAGGCCAATGATCGCAATCTGCGCATAAAGGCACGCCGTGATGACGGACCGTTTGGAGAATCGGTCAGATGTCCAGCCTGCAATGGGTGCAAAGATAACAAAGGGCAGCGAGATCAACACGCCGATGATATTCTTATAGGACTCGTAGAGTTTATTCTCGCCCGCTTCTTTTAAGACAATAAAAGCGATACCCATTAAAGCGAAACGCACCACATTATCATTGAACGCATTCTGCGTTTGTACCGTGAGGACGGCGCGCAATGAACGCCAAGCTCGGGGCGTGGGCTCACCATTCTGAATATGGGGCGCTGCCTCCATCTAACCGTGCTGTCGCAACGTCTTGGCCGCTTCTTTGGCGAAATAAGTAAGAATCATATCCGCACCTGCTCGTTTGATTCCAATCAGACTTTCCATCATCACTTTTGACTCATCCAACCAGCCTGCCTGCGCGGCGGATTTGATCATCAAGTATTCACCACTCACCTGATAAGCAGCGACCGGTAACGACACCGTTTGCCGCAGACGATGTATCACATCGAGATAGGGTCCGGCCGGTTTGACCATCAAAATATCTGCCCCTTCTTCCACATCCAATAGCGCTTCCCGCAACGCTTCGCGCGCATTGGCATAATCCATTTGATACGTCTTCTTATCACCGGATTTGGGAGCCGAATCCAAAGCACCGCGAAAGGGGCCGTAATAAGCAGACGCGTATTTGGCGGTGTAAGAAAGAATGGAAACGTTTTTGAAACCTTCCGTATCGAGCGCATTGCGAATCGCCGCCACCCGGCCGTCCATCATATCACTCGGAGCCACGATATCGGCGCCGGCATTGGCATGGCATATCGCCTGACTGCAAAGGACCTCAATGGTCTTATCATTTCGAATCGATCCGTCATCGCCGACGATGCCGTCGTGGCCATCGCTATTATAAGGATCAAGCGCCACATCCGTGATCACCACAATGTCTGGAAAGCGTTGTTTGATGGCGGCAATAGCGCGCGGCACCAGCCCCTCCGCATTGTGCGATTCCTCAGCTTTGCGCGTTTTTAGAGAATCATCAATGGCAGGAAATAAAACCACCGCACCCACACCAATTGATTGCGCCTCTTCAATCTCACCTAACAAACCGTCGATACCCCATCGGAAACACCCCGGCATCGAGGAGATGGGTTCATTGGCTGAACCTTCCTGCAGGAAGAGAGGATAAATGAGATCTGAGGGATGAAGCAGCGTTTCGCGACACAAGCCGCGAACGACAGCGCTCTTGCGGTTACGCCTAGGCCGAATGGGGAGGTTCATAACAGAAATACGGATTATCTCGCAACACAACGCGCGTGGTCAAGGATCAGGAAAGCCGCTTTAGGGTATAGTGATCCTTGGCATCCTGAGAACTCCAACCTGCTGCAGCCAGTTCATCTCTCAGTGCATCCGCCGTGGCCCAATCACGCGCTTGCTTGGCCTGCCAACGGCGTTCCGCCAATGCCTGGATTTCTTCCGGTATGCTCTCCTCATCATCCGCCAAAGCTGACGAAAGCGTTAGCCCCACGGCAGCTAGAATATAGTGAAATTGGCCATAGCCTGCGAGAGCTTCTGCTCTCGCAGGCGCTTTCCACCGGTCGGCCTTGATCTCAGTGAAAAGCTTGCCCAATGCATCAGGCGTGTTGAGATCGTGAAGCAGGGCATCAAAGGCGGGTTGAAACGGCCCCGCATCGTCGACTTTTAGGCAGGCTTCATACGATGGGGTCTCCGGATCCCCGGCTAATTCAGCAAGCCTGGACTCAAACTTGCTCAGACGCGCCAAGGCTTGGCGCGCGGCGGTCACGGACTCCAGCGTAAAGTTCAGCGGATGCCGGTAGTGTCCTGATAGGTAAACATATCGCAATTCGTTAGGAGAAAAGCCCTTCTCCGCCAAATCATCCAAGGTGTAGAAATTGCCCTCACTCTTTGACATCTTGCCACCGTCTACCAGCAGATGCGTGATGTGGAACCAATGATTGGCAAAGGTCACACCGGAGCAGCACTCACTTTGTGCGATCTCGTTCTCGTGATGCGGGAAAACGAGATCGACCCCTCCTGAATGCATGTCGAACGTTTCACCCAGATACTCCAGACTCATGGCGCTGCATTCCAAGTGCCAGCCCGGTCGCCCTTCGCCCCAGGGGCTGGGCCAGAAGTTCGCGCCATCTTCGTCCTTGCGCGCCTTCCATAGAGCAAAGTCCGCCAGCGCGTCTTTCTCATACTCATCGGAATCGTTCGCCGTTTGCGCAGCCCCTAACCGAAGCTCACGATTCGCCAGCCGCGAGAGCCGGCCGTAGTTAGGAAACGAGGCCACCTTAAAGTAGACGGAACCGTCGTCCGCTTGATAGGCGTGCCCTTTGGCGATGAGCGTCTCGATCATCCGTACCTGATGCTCAATATGATCCACCGCGCTGGGTTCCACATGCGGCACTAACAAGTTCAGCGCTTCGCAATCCCGATGGAACTTGCCTTTCCAGTGATCAGTGAACGCTTTGAGCGTCTTGCCCTCCTCTTGAGAAACGCGAATCGTCTTATCATCCACATCCGTGATGTTTCGCACATGCTGCGTGGCCATCCCTGCGCATTCGAGCACGCGCCGGAAGGTGTCTTGCAATACAAAGGTGCGAAAGTTTCCGATGTGGGCCGGTCCATAAACGGTGGGGCCGCAACAGTAGAAACGATAGGTTTCACCATCCATCGGCTTCACCTCGCGCTGAGAGCGCGACATCGAGTCACGGAGCGTCATCGTCATCGTGCGCTTCCCATGCCACGCGCCCCGCCGTTTTCAAGGCCGGAATGCCGGCATTCCAAGCCGATTCGTGTGAATAATCGCGGGGGCCCGTCCGCCTACTTGCGCCCGATCATCACATTGCAAACACTCAGAATTACTCTAGGCTTATCCTATGAAATCCATATCACTCGGCATTCTCAGCGTGTTCGCCTTGGGCTTGTTAGGCGCTTCCGGCGATGTGAAGGTGAATATCGAAAAGTTTGGAAAGAGTTTGGGCGGCTGGGATGAAAAGAAAGGCAAGGCCGCAGGCTATGAAATGGCCAACAACAAATACCGGACGTTCCGCCCTGACATTTCCCCCACGCCGGACGGCGGTCTCTTTATCTCCGTGCGCATCGATCACGAGCGAGGCCTGTTAGCCTCCGATGATCATGCTAGTCTGGAAATCACCGTCGATGGCGAAGGCAACTTGCAGTCCAGTCGCACGAGTGTGAGCTTGCAAGGGAAACGGGTGGCCAGCGACCTGATTTCGGGAGGCGTGCGGGGGGCGGGGCAGACCGTTACGGGGCAATCGCCCGCAGAAGTCGTGATTTCCGTCGGCGCCGACTTGGTGGCCAGCCTAACCGAGAAGATGTCTCGCGAAACGAAGGTCGAATCGGGTCGCGTCGGTTTCCCAGCCGTCGTTCGCCACAATCTCAATCTTCTCTACCAGGCTATTGAAGTGATAGAGGAAGAACCGGAAGTTGACGAGGCCGCTCTCGCTGAAGAAGGCACGACGTCGGAGTCGGAACACGAAGAAGAGCCGTCCGAGACCAGCCAGGCGAGTGTGAATGATCCTTCGCCAGATGCGTGAATCGCGCCACGCCAGGAACTTGGTTGCCCCAAACTGCCTTGCCGAGTGGGGGTATCACTAAAAGTAGTGGTCGATGAAGGTTGAGGATCTGGTGACAGCTCCCTCGCGATAGCCGAGTCCCAGGCCCGGAACGCTCACGAGTTCGCTACAAAAGTGCCCACCACTTTTAGTCATTCCCGTCGAGCGCGTCTCCCTAACAATCTCACGAATTCTTACCAAGAGGCGTGCCCTCAGCCGGACGGCTCGCAGAGCCATCCCTGCCTGGGGACTGAAGTCTCTCTAGCAGCGGGCACGACTTCTTGATTCACTAACAACGATTGATACCCGCCTATTTTCGCGCCATACGGCGATGCCGTCATTTTCCTAGAATAGAAGCTCTCGAGTGGAATTGCCTTTGTGTTTCCTATGCGAGGCTGCTATGCAACGCGCCCTATGGAAGATCGTTTATTAGGGCAGTTACTTCTCATGGGCGTTCCCGGACCGGAACTGGATGGTGATACCGCCAAACGTTTGAAAGCGCTGCAACCTGGGGGATTCATTATCTTTGGGCGAAACATCAAGTCACCAGAGCAGGTGCGAAAGCTGATCGATGACTTGCGCGACTTGAGTCACGTCGAGCCTATGGTCACGATCGATCAGGAGGGCGGCCGAGTATCGCGGCTGCGGTTGATCGGGCAAGAACCACCCAACGCCCAGCAGTTGCGTGAAAAGAATGATCTGAAGCTGATCAAACGTCACGGCACGCTAACAGGTAAACTCTTGCGGCTCTTCGGTTTCAACTTGGATCTCTGTCCCGTGCTCGATTGTTCCCATGACGATGATGCTGACAATTCACTCAAAGGGCGGTGCTACGGCACCAACGTCAACGAGGTGATCGAGAAAGCCGCGACGTTCAATCATGCCATGCGTAAGGCGGGAATCCTCAGTTGTGGCAAGCATTTCCCCGGCTATGCCAATGCCGATGTGGACGCGCATCACGAGTTACCGGTGATCACGCGAACGCGTGAGGAGCTGGAGAAGGAGGAACTCGCGCCCTACACCGCCATGCTTCCGGATCTGGATAGCGTCATGGTTTGTCACTCTCACTACACGGCTTATGATGCTGATCGCCCGCGCTGGCCGGCGTCTCTCTCGAAGAATATCATCACTCAGGTACTGCGAAATCAGTTAGGCTACGATAAAGGATTGGTCATGACGGATGACTTGGACATGGGCGCCATTCTCAATGAGGTGAGTTTTAAGGAAACGATCCAATCGTGTATTGGGGCGGGCAATGACATGGCGATGATTTGTCATCGTGTGGAGATGGTGGAAGAGGCGAAAGGCTACCTAGCAGAACTTCCAGAGCTTATGTTAGATACGGCACTGGAACGGATTCAGCATCTCAAGGCGCGATTCGCCGCGCCGGACACCTTCAGCCTTGAGGCCTTTGAGAAAATCAATGCCGACATCTGGGATCTCCGGGTGGACACGTTAGGCGAAGAACGCGCCAAGATCCTCAGCGTCGAAGATGGGAAACGGTCTCCAGTGGAAACATATTGAAACCGTCAGGCGGCTTTCGTAGCGGTGGCCTTGCGAATGAGCCAAGCCGTGAAGAAGACGAGGATAACAATGGTCGCGACCTGCGCCACGATGTCGTACGTTTGTAGAGACCTCATGTAGGAGGCGTATTCCGAGAGAGACAGGCGGCGCACGGTGTAGAACTTGAGGATTCCCTGCACGAGAGTGAGCACTCCGTAAAGTGCCAGCCAACAAATTGCCAACTTGACCACCGACCGCGGCGCCTGATCAAAAAGGCCAAAGAATTCTTTTTCGTGATCCTGAGCCATGAAGAGAAACCTGCTCCCGGGGCCTTTGGAGAAGGAAGCGATCAACCAAATAAGTATTCCTAAGCCGATCAATCCTGAGCCGACTTGGAGCAGAGCGCCCCAGTGATGGGTGAAGTCTCCGGCTAGGGTGACGTGGCTTGTGCCCAGGCCGAAGTAGTGACAGGCAAACCCTAACAGAGCCTGATCCACGGCAACGAATTTGAAGAGGAGAGACAGGATCAAATACCCACTTAGCATCAAAATCGTTCGGTTGAGCCAAACCCGGCTCTGGTGAACTTTTCCAAACTCGTGGTGCAACTGTGAGGGCTTCCCCACACGATGCGTTGCCACCATGAACGCTTCTTCTTCGGTCAGTCCATCATTAACGAGCTTTCCTAGCGACTCCCGAAGATGACCTTCCAGTTCATCCGCGGTGTCTTCTGAGAGCGCCTCGCCTTGGGCACAGGCTTTCTTCCAATCGGATAGGGCTTGTTCTAGTTGAAACATATTCTTCTTCCTTTCCAAAGTTTGGTTAGGGCCGCGTTCACGGCCGTCCAGTCATCACGTTGCTTCTCAAGAATCGCTATGCCATCCTTGTTGAGCCGGTAGTACTTGCGCCGACGTTCCCCCTTGGGCTGTTTCCACGCCGCGACGATCGCGCCTTCTTGCTCAAGCTTGTGCAGCACGGGATAAAGCATGCCCTCCGTCCATTGCAATCGACCATCAGTGAGCTCAGCCACGCGTTGGATGATGGCGTAGCCGTAGCTCTCGCCATCCGAAAGGATGGAAAGAATCAGTGGCCGAGAGGAAGCGGCAACGAGTTCCCGGGAAATATCAGGCATAGATCATCTATACCTCGATGATCTAGGGTATGCAAGCGATTTGTCGCGCGTTTTAGTGTCAACGAACCACAGGGTGTTTCCAACACGAGCAACTATTAGCATGACGATTTCCCTTTTATGTTAGGATTTCGAAAATTGAATGGCCCGGTTTCCTTGGAAATAACGGACTTAGGAACGGAAGACCTAATGAAGGTCTTTTTTGAAACTCGAAACCATTCCTATTCCCATGAAACTGCCCAATCGGCCATTGATGGTGGCTTCTGTGATGGTCTTACTCACCATCTCGGGTGCTGTCTATCTTGGCAAGTCATCGAAGGTCACGCGTGACACCTCCTCACGCTCTGACGCCACTACACTTCAGTCGCCATGTCAGGCGAACCTTGATCCTGAGCGCTCGGCTCAGAAGGCCATTGCCTTAGCACTTAACGACCTGCGGCCATCACCCAAAGATCCAGACCAGCTCTTGTTAGATCATCCGAAACACACGGCTACTTTCTCGAGTGGCGAGGGTGTGAATTTCTCACCGCGATTTTCGGAAATGACTTGGAACTGGAGACTCGAGCACTTTGGGAGTGAAGCGGAAAATGCACTTAAAGAGGATCACCAGAAACCTAAGCCGTTGAACAATGCTGCCGTCGTGGACTTTGACTATGGGGCGTTTATTGAACGCTATATTCCCAAGCAAGAGACGATGGAACAACAGTTCATCCTGCAAGAGCGGCCTGCCGCTTTGGGAGAAGGCGAAGATCTTGTGGTGCGGGGTCAAGTTGCCGCAGAGGGCTTATTCGAAGAGGCGCCCGCGGAACTCGGCTGGAATTGGCGCGATGAGGAAACAGGCAAAGTTGTTAGTCTTGGACAGGTCACGGTGTTTGATGCCGAAGGGCAGACGCTTCCGGCATCCATGCTAGCAAGCGCAGACATGACGCAGATTACTGTCGATGGATCGGCCTTGAGTGGTGCGGCTTACCCCGTGACGATTGATCCGGAGATCGGAACCAATGACTTTCTCATCAGTGCTTTCGTCGCATCGGGCGACGATGTGCATGAACTGCCTGCCGTTGGCTATGGCCTAGGCAAATTCTGCGTGGCCTGGTTGAAAGGAAGCCCAAAGCTAGGCGGCACATCGAAACTGTATGTGCAACTGGTAGACACTGATCCACGGACCACGGAGGTGTCTGGTCCTCAAAAGATCGGAGAACCCATTCTTATCTCTGACAAAGCGACGAATACACGTCCCGCAGTAACTTATGCAGGCAGTCGCTTTATGGTCGCATGGAGCGAGGCGAAGACCAATGCCTTTGATTCAATCGGCAAAGCGCAGCTTATCGACCGTAACGGGAATGTCGTTCTTCCTCAGGCGATCGAAGTGACATCGGAGAAACCGCATCAAGGCAACAGTCTTACCCTAGCATCCGATCCTTTCACATCAGAAGAATACGTTCTCGGGTGGATCGATCATCGCCGGCAAGTTCACTACCGCGTGATGGATGAGGATGGCGTTAGGATTCGTGGCGACATTGCTCTCGGTTTCCATGCGCCTGACGGAGACAGTGACAGTGAGGTTTCGATCAGCTCGACCCGCATGTTTGGAAGTGTCACCTGCATCACATGGGTGCAGGCCAATGTGGAAACGGGCGGCCGCAGTGTGGTCGCACGAGTCGTCGATTCGCTCGGCGGACGGAGCGATCCAGCGATCATTTCCAATGGAAGCAGCCGCATGGGCTCCGTGGGCGTTGCCTACAATCGAGATCCCGATGTCGGCCTTCATTACTGCTTTGTCTGGCGTGATGAACTCAATTCCAACAGCGGGCAGCCGGCGATCTACAACCGGCTAATGCGCAGACGACAGGGCGGGTTCGTTCCTGAAAGCGAAGTGAATGTGATTGCCGTTGCAGAGGGTGCCATCACACAAGTCACGAATCCGAGAGTGACCCACGTGGAAGAGCAGGACGCCTACGCCGTGACCTGGACGTCTCATGAAGGCGAAGACCTCTCCATCAAGGCCACCCTAGTCGATGACGATACAGGTGATTTCCTGCAATCGGGATTCGAAATAACCGATGAAGGAACGGATTGTGTGACCGCTCTTTCCTTTCAAGGCGAGCGAACGATTGATCCCGATCGCAAGCTGAACAATGACCGCTTGTTCGCCGTGGTGTCTCGCGTCGGGGAGCAAAGAGCGGATGCTGTGAATCGGCCGATGTTAGGCTACACCATGGAGTTTCCAAACAATGTGTTGGAAGTCACTAGCGATCCTCCAATCGTGTTTGATGGCGCGGTCGACTTTCGGCAGCAATCGTCCACGCCCGATGTGGCGTATGTGAAGCGGACCGATGAGTTTGTCGTCGTGTGGGAGCAAGAGTACGCGAGTGCCGGCGATTGGCAGATCATGATGCGGCGGGTTCCTGGAGATCCCTCGATTCAGACCTTGAGTGCCCAGAGTCTTGTTAGTAATGGCGCGGCGGTAAGCGATCTCACCGCCATCTCCCAACACCAGGCACCAAAGATTTCGACACTACCTGGAATCAGCGGCAGTTTCTTGGTGGTCTGGCAGGCTCAGACGCCGGCGGCTGAAGGCCCTCAGAAAGAAGAGATCTACGGCAGAGCTTGGAACGGCTCCAATGAGGATTGGACCTCCGATCCGTTTCAGATCTCAGAGACTGGTCAGAACCATGAACAATCTGGTGATTTCTCAGCCACGGCACCCGATGTGGTCTACAACAGTGAAGATCATCGTTACCTCGTGGTGTGGAGCGCCAATGGTACCACGGACACCTTCTTGCCCGGCAATCCTGAAATCTATGCCAGGCATATGGGGGCGACGAACCACATCCTCTCTTCTGTAGTCAGAAAGCTGAGCAACAGTGCCGCAGGTCAATTGCCAGCCGTCGATCCGGCGGTTGCCTACAACGCCGATGAAAATGAATACATGGTTGTTTGGTCAGGATCGAAAGGCGACCCCTTCACCATGGCATTGAAAGAAGAAGAGATCATCGGACAGATCCTTTCCAAGACCGCCTTACCAATTGGGTTTCCTGAGATTCGTGTCAGCCATATGGGCCCCATTCTTGACATCCGCTATGGCGCGCGCACGCCTGACATTGCTTACAGCCCTGCCGCCAACGAGTACCTGATCGTGTGGGCTGGTGAACACGATTTCTATCAAAACACTGAGATCCACGGACGGTATGTCAGGGCAAACGGCACCCGCCGTGATTTCGAATTCCAAATTAGTGATATGGGTATTCTGGATGACTTTGCCAGTCTCTGGGTGCCGATGTCTCCGAGTGTTACCTACCAAGAGGCGAACAATGCCTTCCAGGTGGTGTGGACGAGTGGTCACGCCGCGCCAGGCTTGGCAAATTTGGAGACGGAAGTTTACATCGCCGAAGTGCGTGAAGATGGTAGTGGTCCTGGACAGGTTCGTATCAGCGATCTCGGCCCAGACGGCGACGACACCTTCGACGCTAACAATGCGGCACTAGCGATCAGCGAGGCCGGCGAATACCTGGTGGTTTTTGACGGTAATGACGATCAAGGCCAGCTCACGCCTGACAGCAACGCTGTCTTTGGCCAGCATTACGAGCGGATCGGCTCGGGCGGTTCTGGCGGAAGCGGTGAGGTGCCAACGGATCCTGACAAAGACAACAGTGGTCCTGACAAAGACAACAGTGGTCCTGACAAAGACAACCCAGGCACCGGTACGCCAAGTAGTGGCGATGACGTGCCACTCCGAGTTGAAACGGATGGCGATGGCATTTGGCTCGTCTGGACGGAAAAGCAAGACCCTTGCTTTGCGATCGAGGCGAGTACCAATCTCAATAGTTGGGAGACGATCGCTGAGGGTGACGTTGACGGCGCCAACAGCCCTGCGCCTAGCCAGCCAAGGGAGCGCTTTTACCGATTGCGCATGATCACCAAGTCGAAGTGATCAACTAACACTCTGCAAGCCAATCAAACTAGGAGGGCGCGTTTCCGCATGGAGACCGCCCTCCTTCGCGCATGAAAATGCCACCCACAGATGGCCGATTTCACCTCATCCACCGAAAGCAAGCGAATGAACTAACGTTGTTCTTGAATCGACTTAAGGCAAAGGCAGTAGGGAGAACTGGTCCATCAGGATGACCTCGCTCTCGGGATCTTGGGTGTCGAACACATAGCTCTTCACCATGCCGTCGCCCGTATCGAGAATCGAAAACACCGTTAGACGATTGCTCGACACAAACGGAAGGGGATTGGTGTAGCCCTCGATCATTTGCATGGGATTGAAGTGAGTGGGCGCCACTGCTGGACGGCCATGAGGGTCGCCGGTGGGAAAAGGATCGGGAGGCCACGTCTGGGTACCCGATCCGTCAGTGTAGCGTGCCCCAAACGAGTTGCCCACGTTGGAGGTCTCCAAATAATGCATGCCGTTGACGATGGATCGGTTCCACAAATGGGAATGCCCGGTGAGCACGAGGTGAACGCCCGCATTGGTGAGAAGGGGCTCGATCTCATTCCGCCACAGGTCGCCACTCTCCTCATAGGTGTATTGGATCGAAATGATCGAACCTAACAACGGCGCGATCTGCGCATCCCAAGTAGCTTCCGGCACGGGAAAGGTGACTTTCAGCGTCTCCGGCCCAGTGCCGTCATCGTAGAGGATTTCCGCCTCAGGCTTGTCTAACACCGGGTAAACATTGTCGCCAAGACCGAACATGGTTTGATGCGCGATGACCACACGGTACTTGGCATCAAGGAATTCCTGGCTCGCTAACGTATCCACCAGCCACTGGTATTGCGCAGAGCCGGATTCGAAATCCTCGAAAAGATGATCGCCGAATCCCCAGCGATCAGGATCGTTGACATCTGCGGGCGCTTCGCCTTCCTTACCTTTCCGGTTAGGCCCCCACAATCGCCAAATGCGATTGACGTGTAAGCTGATCACAAAGACGTCCCCGTAAAGGCATGACCAGTAGGGAGCCCCGGCATTGGCAGAAGGCCACATTTCGTCATAGGTGATCGTTTCAAAGGAATGATCTCTCACATAATGCGGATCCGTGGGATTTCCCCAGTCTAAATAGTCGCCGTAACGAATGGTAGCATACCAAGCAGGTTGAGGGTCATTGTACATCGTATTAATGTTATTAACATCGGGCATCCATCGACCGGACACTTCGTGATTCCCTAGGGTCCCAAACAACGCGGCGTGTTGGAGAAGCGCCCCTCCTTGGTAATCACCCGCCGGATTTAATTGATTCCAGCGCCCCTGTAACGCGGGATAAAACGCGGGGCGTGAGGTCGAATCACGATCAAACCATTCCGATGCGCGATTGGGATAATCGACGAAATCACCTGCAAAGAAGATGGCGTCCGGTGTTCCGACCGTTTCCGCCACCTTTTGATAGTTGGCGGCGGATAGAGTGCGATTCTGTTGATCTGAAGTGAGCAGAATACGCACGCGTTGGTTCTGAGCGGGCTTAGGTTGAAGACTATAAGCCTGACTTCGGTAAAGCTGCCCTTGGTTGTCAACGCTCTCCACGAAATAGGGAGCGCGCAAACCCACACTCAGTCCGATGGCCTTGGCTTCGTGTTTCCATATAGAACGCTCTCGCACCCCACTTGCAGTCGGGTCGCCCAATTCACTGAGAAGACCTGGCCGGAGTTCTGATTGATCGTCCTCTAACATGCGCGAAAGTCTTATTGACGTTGCCGAGGCCTGTTGGTCTAACCGATCTCCATAGACTAGCCGATGTCCTGAGCCGGAAAAACTCGTGTACCAGACGACGTTCACGGAAGTCGCTTCCGGCAATTGCAAGATGGGATCAGTGAGAAGACCGTCATCAATTTGAAAAGGCATGGCATCAGCTAATGCCGGGAGGATCTCCACTTCCGGAGCCACTGTTAGGCGTAGAAACCCCCGCTGCTGGGGATGGACCGGTTGCGCGGTTCTCACTGTTACCCAATCGACGGATCCATTGGCAGCACGGCTATGAATCCTCGAAGTCGAAGCAATCGGCACCTCGAGCGTTGGCGCCAAAAGCACTCCCGGCGTCCAATTGGTCGCGTCCGTCGACCACTCTACTAAAGTCGCTAGATTGGGATTCAATATGTCGTGCGGAAATGACAATGTCAGGAACAGTTCATTGTCGATGGTGACTTCACCAGTCTGCAGAGGATCCGTAAACGTGTTGGGATCCGTCTGCTGAATGTACTCCATGAGATTGAGGTACTCGTCCGCGTCAGGATTCGCCAAATTCCCCCATACCGCTGCCTCTTTGCTAGGGTCGGTCACATCGTCCGGAAAATGAAGCTGACGCCACGCCGTCAGATCCGCGCGTGCGGCGATGACGGAGACGATGAGAACGAGGGCGACTTTCACCGTGGGAGGATGACCAAGGGTAGACCGGCCGAGGAAGACAAATCGGGCAGCCGGCCCGGTCAGATCGCTCTGTGCAAACCAAAGTGATGGGCAAGCTCGTAGCTGAACTTGTGAAAGTTCCGGGCGTGGCGCCTCGAGCGAGGAGAAGTCTCACGCCTTCTTCTACACACTCGTATCGAACGCCCATCACTTTGGTTTGCACCTATCGCCACATCGTGGCTTGCCGTGCTGGAAGAATGCGGCTTAATCTGCGCCTACCTATGAGAATTGGTTTCAATTTGCTGTTGTGGTCGACGCATTTCGTCGAGGCGGAGTTTCCCATCTTAGAAAAACTGAAAGCGACCGGCTACGATGGCGTGGAGGTGCCGATCTTTGACACGAGCGATCTCGGGCACTTTGAAAAAATTGGTGCGGCCTTGAAAGACCATGGTTTGGGCGCCACAGCGGTAACGGTGATTCCCGATGAAGCGCACAACGCCATCAGCGCCAACGCGGAGCACCGGAAAGGTGCCGTTGAGCATCTCAAGCGCGTCCTCGATTGCGCGCAGGCTGTGGGCGCGGACACACTTTGCGGGCCCTACTACCAGCCGCTCGGAGAGTTCTCAGGGGATGGTGCCACCGAGGACGAGTTGAACCACGGCGCGGAAGTCCATCGCGAGGTGGCCGGCTACGCGCAGAACGCCGGGGTGGTCCTCGCCATCGAAAGTCTCAACCGATTCGAAGCCTATTTCTTGAATACGATTGAAGACGCCGCAGCCTACGTGAAACGCGTCGACCACCCTAACTTTGGCACCATGTTCGACACCTTCCATGCGAACATCGAAGAGAAAGATCCCATCGGTGCACTTGACGCTCACATTGACGTCATCAGGCACATTCACATCTCAGAAAATGACCGGGGCACGCCTGGCAAAGGGCACGCCAAGATCGTCGAAGCCATCCAAACAGCGAAGAAACACGGCTACGATCGCTGGCTCACCATTGAGGCCTTTGGTAGAGCCTTGCCTGATCTCGCCGCCGCGACACGCGTTTGGCGCGATTTCTTCCCCAGCCAAGAAGAAGTTTACACGGAAGGCTACAAACTGATTCGGGAGACCTGGGATCAAGCCTAACTCATTCAATCAAAAACAATACGAAACCTCCTAAATTCATGCGCACTCTACTCATCACGGCAGGCTGTTTGCTGCCGGCTCTATCATTCGCTCAAGAAGACGGCTGGCAATCTATCTTCGACGGGAAAACGCTCGAAGGTTGGAGCGGCGATCCGAAATTCTGGTCCGTCCAGGACGGCGCCCTCACTGGCAAGACCACCAAAGAGAATCCCACCCAAGGCAACACCTTCGCTATGTGGACCGGTGGGAAGACGGGTGACTTCGAACTCAAACTCAAGTACAAGATCGTCGGAGGAAACTCAGGCATTCAGTACCGGAGCTTCAAGCTCAAGGATGGGAAGGACGAATGGCGCGTGGGCGGTTATCAGGCGGACATCGATTCCGGCGATACCTACTCCGGCATTCTTTACGGGGAGAAATTCCGCGGTATCCTGGCCAACCGCGGTTTAGTGACAGAGCTAGGCGAGGATGGCAAGCCCAAGACGGTGGGAACGTTAGGTGATTCCCATGCCATTCAAGCTAAGATCAAGAAAGAAGAATGGAACGATTATCACATTGTTGCCAAGGGATTTCATTTCAAGCATTTCATTAACGGTGTACAGACTTCGGAGTGCACGGACAATGACACGGACACACGTCGCGAGACTGGCATGTTAGCCCTACAGCTTCATGCCGGCCCACCCATGGTAGTGCAATTCAAGGATATCAAGATCAAGCAGATCAGCGCGGGAGGGACGTCGGCGGCACCCAAGAAAGACACGACCAAAGTGGCGGAAGCGCCTGCCAAAAGAAAAGCTCCTGAACCGACCGACGATGTCAACGAGATGATCCTGCAAATACTGCCCAACGGCGGATACATTTTGAAAACCAAGCCGCTGACTAAGGACGCCCTCAGCCAGGTCTTGGGCGCCTTAAGTGAGGTCAATCCCGATGCCAGCGTTCGCATTCAAGCGAACAAGAAATCCGGTCAAGAGCACGCCAAAGCCGCCCGCAAGGCGTTAAAGGATGCCGGCATCAGCGTGGCCAAGGGCCGCGGCAAGCGGAAGAAGAATTAATTGGCCTAACAAGTCACACGACTACAAACCCTCTATTCGAATCTTATGAACAACGAATCCAAACCTAACGAACCCAAGAGCGAAGTGCCGCGTCGCGGGTTCCTCAAATCATCGGTCGCGGCGGCCGGAGCCGCGACGCTGCCGGCTTCCATTTCTGCTCAAGTCGAAGGCAACAGCACGCTGAAACTAGGGCTCATCGGTTGTGGCGGCCGCGGCACAGGTGCCGCCAATCAGAACCTCTCCACAGAAGGCACCAAGCTCGTGGCCATGGCCGATCTTTTTCCTGGGAATGAGAATGATGCCACAGGAATCAATAAAGCGTTAGAGCAATTGGAGAAGCGTCACAAGGACAAGCTCGAAGTGCCGGAAGAGAACAAGTTCTTAGGATTCGATGCCTATTTGAAAGCGATTGAGGTCTCGGACATTGTCATCCTCACCACGCCTCCAGGTTTCCGCCCCATGATGTTTGAAGCCGCGGTTGAGGCCGGCAAACACGTTTTCATGGAAAAACCGGTCTGCGTGGATGCGCCCGGTTATCGCCGTGTGATGGCAGCGGCCAAGAAAGCCGATGAGAAAGGTTTGAAAGTGGTAGTCGGTCTTCAGCGGCACTATCAGAAGAGCTATTTAGAAACCCTTGAGCGGGTGAAAGACGGCATGATCGGCGACATCGTCAGTGCCAACGTATGGTGGAACGGCGGTGGCGTCTGGGTGCGTGAGCGTCAGGAGGGCGATACCGAGATGCGTTACCAATGCCGTAATTGGTACTACTTCAACTGGCTCTGTGGCGATCACATATGCGAGCAACACATCCATAACATTGACGTCGCCAACTGGTTCATTGGTGAGGCCATGGGCCAAGAAACAGCGCATCCCATTCTCTCACGCGGTATGGGTGGCCGCGAAGTGCGCGATGGTGCCGCCAAGTTCGGCGAGATCTATGATCACCATTATTGCGAATTCCGCTATGACAACGGCGTGATCGTGAACAGCCAGTGCCGTCACCAACCCAAGACGTGGTCGCGCGTGTCGGAAGAGATCATTGGAACGAATGGCCGGGCGACGCCTGGAAGGATCACTGATTTATCCGGCAAGAAGACGTGGTGGAGACATCGTGGCGGCCGGGAAGACGCGAATCCGTATCAAGTCGAGCACGACGAACTCTTGCGACACATCCGTGAGGATAAGCCGATCAATAACGCCTACTACGGAGCCAAGAGCTCTATGACGGCTGTGTTAGGCCGTCTGAGTACCTACTCTGGCAAAGAGGTCAAGTGGGACGACGCCGTGAAGTCGGACAAGTCGGATTTCCCTGACGTCCTCGCCTGGGATGCTCAGCCCAAAGTCGTGCCCGGACCCGACGGTCTCTATCCGGTTCCCATTCCGGGCCAGACCGAGGTCTTGTAGAGTTCGTACTCTCTCGCACAACCTCAAGGAGGGGCGCTTTTCAAGCGCCCCTCGGCTCCCCGGCGGTTGATAACCGCCGCTCCATGACATTCCGATAGCAGACCGGTTCCAACGGCTTTGCGAGTTCCAATTCTCGTCATGAACTCGGTCATCATCGTGTTCCTCAAAGCACCGCACCCTGGAAGGGTGAAAACGCGTTTGGCAAAGGTAGTGGGCGATGAGGAAGCAGCACGGATCTATCGCCTACTGGTCGTAAAGGTGGGCGAACAATTAGCGCAATGTGAGGGCGCGGATCTCTGTTTCTACTACACGCCCACGGAAGGTTTGGAGGTCATTCAGGACTGGCTTCGTGTTTATCCCTGGAGCGCCAAGATCCGTCACTGGCGGGCCCAGCCTGAGGGAGATCTGGGCGATCGGCAAGCGGCTGCCACCCGTTGGGCGGAGGAAAGGGGCTACGCGAAAGTGGCACTGGTGGGAACAGATTGCATTACGCTGACGCCGCAGGTGCTGCAGGCGGCCTGGGACGGCCTCGATGACCACGATTGGGTGTTTGGCCCCTCGAAAGACGGAGGATACTATCTGGCAGCCACTCGCACCGGCGAAGATACCAGCCTTTTTCAAGGCGTTCGCTGGAGTTCGCGACATACCCTAGACGATTGCTTAGCGAAGATGGCTCCCAAGCGCGTCTTGTTTCTAGAGGCTATGGAAGACGTTGATGAATATGACGACTGGCGTTCTGTTCAAGAGCCGCTAGATATCAAGAATCATGCAGCAAAGCCCACTGACTGAGCCGATCGTTTTCACCCCCCTCTACATGGAACGCGTCTGGGGAGGCCGCTCGTTGGAATCCGTCTACAACCGTGCGTTGCCCCAAGCCGACGTTCCCTTTGGCGAATCTTGGGAGGTCGTCGATCGCGGGGAAACGGAGCAAAGTCGCGTCTGCCACGGTTCGTTTCCCGGTCAAAGCTTGCATGAGTTGTGGATGAACAAGCGTGAGGCCGTTTTCGGAGGAGCGCACCGCAATGACTCGTCCGAGAACTTTCCCGTCTTGGTCAAAATCCTCGATGCACGCGACCGGCTCTCGATCCAGGTGCATCCACCCGCATTGGTGGCGGCAAGATTGAATGGCGAACCCAAGACAGAGATGTGGTACATCGCTCATGCCGATCCCGGCGCGAAACTTTATGTGGGTTTGAACGAGGGCGTCGATCGCCAGTCTTTCGAGCAAGGCATCGCTGATGGCCTAACGGAACAACAAGTGCACGCCATCGAACCCAAGGCCGGTGAATTCATCTTCATCCCCAGTGGCCGGCTGCACGCCATCGGAGCCGGCCTCTTGATCTACGAGATCCAACAAAATAGCGATACCACCTACCGCGTGTTCGATTGGAACCGGTTAGGCCTGGATGGCAAACCACGCGATCTTCATGTCGAGGCCTCACTTCAATGCATCGATTTCACTGACATTGAACCCAGCATGGATGTTGCGAACGGCGAAACGTTAGTGAAATGCGATTACTTCCAGGTCGCTGAATGGATTCTTCCTCCTAATGAAGCCCGAGAGGCCGCCACCGAAAAGCAAGGCGCCATCATCACCGTCGTCGAAGGCGAAGTCAGCTCCGGCACGCACTCTTTCAAACCGGGTGATTTCTTTCTCGTGCCCGCTAAGGGAAACGACGACGTGCGGCATCTACGCGCCACGAACGGAGGCAAAGTTCTTGTGACCACCCTTGCGTAGTCGCCAGTTCCTTTACCTGCACGGACCACCGCAATCATAGTCACACCATTTTCTGTTAGACAAGCCACCGCTATCTTCGTCACTCTAGCAAGGTGAACAAACGCCCCCTCTGGAAACGCCGCTGGTTCATCGCCTGCCTGCTCTTCGCAGCCCTACCGCTTCTCGGTTGGCTCGCGCTAATCTGGGTCAATCACCAAGCCAGGCAAGCGTGGCTAGCGTACAAGGCCGAGGTGGAAGCCCGCGGTGAAAGCCTCGATTGGGAGGATTTCATTCCCGCGGAAGTGCCGGATGAAGAGAACTTCGCTCTATCAAGTGTCTTAAAAGGCTCCATTTGGTCGGGGACCATCTATCTAACCAAACTTCCTGATTGGAAGCACCCAAAGAATCATGTGGGTTGGGTAGCGTGCCGATCTTTTCCCTTTGATCAATGCTTCTGGCCGAGAGATCCAGAAATGAACAAGCGTCAGCGCCGCACGGAGGCGTCCCTTCCACTTTCGGAAGAAGCAGCGCTTGAGCGTCTGCTAGATTTCTTCCAGCGTCATGCATCGGACTTCAATGCTCTCGAACAAGCGAGTCACCTGCCTCATTTCCGTCCCAAAGCCGATTACAGAGATCCAGCGTTTGCCACCGCAGGACCTCGCGGCGAATTGAACTCCGCAATGCGGACCGTTCAAATGCTGGCACTTGCATTGTTGCGCGTCAACGATGGCGAAAAGGCTATTAGCTCCCTTCTAACCACGTTACGACTCGCTAAGCACTCCGAGCGGCAACTCCTGTATTTAGGGCATCTCACGACGATAGCGATTTACGAAAAGTGCCTGCAACCTCTTTGGGAAGGCCTTCATAGGAAAGCTTGGAACGAAAATCAGTTGAGGAAAATAGAGATAGCATTGCAGCGCTGCGATTTAATTGACCATTTAGCCGTAAATCTTCTGCAAGAGCGGGCCTTCTCATCCACAAGCTCCTTAACCGCGCCTATTGGGGAATGGCTAGATGCCATGGAGATTGTGAATATCCAGAATGATGGTGGGACCTTTGTCAGTACCTTGGCTAATCGAATCGCTCCCCAGGCAATTCGGTACAGAAACTTGGTAACGCTAGGCCAATTGCTTGATGACATGGTCACGTGCACCCAAAGCACAGAACCATTCCATCAACTTCAAGAGTTCAATCGCCAAGCGGATGAACGGAAGATCGCGGTCTTTGGGAATCCTCATCCCTACGATCAATTTGCGCTCTTCACCTTCGATCTTTATTCGAGATCAGTGTTAATAACGATTCAATTACAAGTTCATCTCGATCTCGCACGCGTCGCCATTGCGCTAGAACGCTATCGATTAGCTGAGGGCCGCTATCCCGAATCGCTCGATGCTCTGTCTCCAACATATCTATTGGAGATTCCGTTAGACCGCGTGAGCGGCGAGCCTCTGCTCTACCGCATCAAGGATGATGGCACGCCTCAGATCCGTAGTCTCGGCGCCAATGTTCAAGATGATGACGGGCGCGTGTTCAAAGATGTGAATAAAGGTGATTGGGTCTGGCAGTACACCAATCCGGATTTCTCGTTGGACGCTTATCGCCAATGAGCTGAGCCCTTTGGACTCTGTGCGTGTTGAGTCAACTCAGACACGGCAACAACACCGTAGGGCCAGGAATAGCGTCCTACTTGATCCGAACTCTCACAAAGCCCTCATTCTCAAGAGCAATCGCTTCAAAACTCACAAGCTTTGCCTCGGAAAAGTCTGGTTCGACGCCGGTCTCCGTCCACGATTGCAGGTCGCTTGAGTGCTCCAGCACTAGGGTCCGCTCGCCTACATCAGTGATGGGATAGCTCAAGGTTAATCCCTGTGACGTTTTCACCACTTCACCACGCGGATCTGCTGTGCCGAATACTTGCTCAATCACGGTTGGAACTTCACCACCGACATCGTTCACTTGATCGGGGTCGCCACCCGCCATGGCGCTCAGGCGCCAGCTGCCGCCTTCTTCGTGGTCGCCGCTTTGGTAGGTGTAAGAAAACGCTTCCTTGGCTTCAGGCCAGGTCGGGTCGCCGGCGTAACGGAACTCCGCGATGGTATTATTGCTAGGATCTTCTAGTTTTAGGGTCTCACCGTTATTGTCCAGCCGCGTGCCTTCGGCGAACGTGCCCGCAATGGGAAATCCCGTGCCATAAGTCGCCTCAAACGCTGCACGATCGCGCACCACTAACAGAATCTCGCCGGGACCGATCGTTTGCGTGAATTCAAACTGCACGCCTCGGGTGAAACGAACGCCAGTCAAGTCTAACGATGTGTCGCCTGTATTCTGCAACTCAATGAATTCGGCGTAGTCCGCTCCCGGGTCCGCCAAGATTTCGGTGATCACGAGGTGTTTCTGCCAGTCTGTGGGGGCGCCTTCATAGGCCTCGCTCACGATAAGATTTCCTTCGGCATCTAACAAACGAATCTCTTCGCCGCGGCTGGAGAGACTTCCGCGGTAGTTGCCCTGAATGAAAAGCCGGTTGCCAGCTGCCGGCCCCTCAGCGCGCGCGCGGAAGGCTCGAGTCTCTTTCACCACGTAAAGAATGTTTCGTCCGGGAGAGAACAGGCTCGAGGTGCCCATGACCGTTCCCGGCGCAAAGGTATGCTCCACCGCACCTTCAAGTTGCCATCCTGACAAATCTACCGCGAACCGATTGGGATTGGTTAGACGAAGATACTCTTCCCGCTGATTTCCCGATGAGGGGCTGAACTCGATCTCACTTATTTCCATCGCGACTTGATCCGGCATGGACGCTGGAATGCCCACGCCTCCCCCACGCTCGAAAAAGTCCCGGCGATCGATGAGGTATTCATCCTTGATCCGTTGAACGGTTTCCTCCATCGAATCCCGCCGGCCGCCAAAGTGTGATTGCGCGCCCCACGTTTCATTGTCCAGATCGGCATCTTTGGCAAAGAGCGCGACCAGCTCATCAAGGCGTTTATCGAAGTAATCAGTGGCGAGAAACTGATCATGCAACGTGCGAATGCGCCGCAATAACATCTCCTCAGTTCGACCACCCACAACGATGGCATCAATCAGTTCATTCGTCTTTCCAGCGTGAAGCGGAAACTTATGACTGCCGATGAACGGGTGCGTCGCATTCGGATAAATCCCACCGCGGCGTTCTTCATTGGCCACGATAACGTCGGTGTTCAAGGCGTCTGGTCCAAACGAAAGATCCAAGTCCCACGGCGTCATGTACCATTCCCCCGTGCCTTCAGTATCGCGAAAGAGATAGTGATTCTTGTCACTGCCATCGATGTTCTGCGTGATCGCGATCCCTGCCATGAAATTGACTTGGGCAGGGATGTTCACGTTATCGAAGACGAAAGATTGGAGTTCATTGCCGGACAACCGAAGGCCATCGATCAATGCCGAGAGATCTTCTTTCCCTTCATCACGACGCGTCTTTTTCTCGAAGGGACCGGTACTGGTGTAAGTGGAACCGGGACCACCTTTGTAATAGGCACCATCCGGATCTAGATCGTTGCGCCGGAGAAAGTCGCGATCCGGTTGCTCGACAAACAAGGCCACACTATAGAAAGCGCCGTTCTGATGCACGCGAAGCGGGAAAGTGATAGGCGAAGGATGACCTGATGCTTGATGCAGTTCGGTGGTGAGGATAGCGCGGGTGTAAGATTTATCGGTGTAAGTCGCATTGAGATTGAACTCATCCACACGCGGTAGATCGGGATCAAACTTCAGGTGATGATCATCCGGAAATTCCACTTTGAAGCTCTTCTTAGGCCACCCGCGGGCCGTGCCGCCGCGAACTCGAGTGAAAAGGTTATCGTAGAATTCGCCATTGTAATAACAAGCGCTCCTCGTCCCTCCGTTAGACTCAGCACGGCGCGGTTCTTCGACGAACCAATGAAAAACGTCGAGTTGCGTATCAATGTCACCTGGCTCAATCAGCGAGCCGGTGTATTCTTCGTCCGTTTCATTGGCGAAAGCGGGCCAACGGGCGGCGGTTCCGTTCACGTCTTCCACCTCGATAGCCCAGCGGACCATTTCTCCAGGTTTGAATACCGGCCCAAAGAGCGATGTGTTAGAAATACGGGCCGTGTAGATGCCATCATTCGCCTGCGCGTCTGGAGCTTCACCGTCGTCCTTCATCATCGTCGTGGTTTCGTTGCGATACATCACGCGCGAACGCAGAATCACGGTGGCAATTTCTGCCGCGGTGGCCTCGACTGAGGCGGTGACGATCAAGGGCTCCTCCGCCACTACCGGCTTGGGTGAAAAATCGGTGGACACGATTAACGGAGGAGGCGTTTGGTTAGGCTCGCCCGGCGTGGGCACCGGAAAAAAGGCGTAGGCATCCATGCTAGAGTCTGCTAATCCGTAGGATACGTCAGCACTTTGACCGGGATACTCGGGATCGAATGAACGCAGCGTTTCCCCTCCTGGATTCATCAAAGCAAGATACTCGCCGCTACGGTCTAACTGAAAACTTGTGTGCAAGGCGGCACCAGGTTCGGAGCGGTCTTTTCCCGAAGCGAAGACCACGAGGTAACCTCCCGGCTCAAGCATGGCTTCGGGAAAGGTGAACTTCACGCGTTCTTTGGCGTCAGTTAATCCATAGCCCGCAAGATTCACCGCCTCATTACCCTCATTGTGAATCTCGATCCAATCAGTAGCTTCGCCATCGTCATCCACAAACACTCCGGCTTCGTTGGAGGCCAAGAACTCGGAAATCGTAACCTGCGCCGGCCCGCTTGTGAGGCAAAGAATAAGAAACCAACCGCAAACACTTAGCCGCATGATAAAGGGGTTCATCATCCCAATCTAACAGCGGCGCTGTGACCAGGGAAGGCTTGATTATCAGAGAGAGACGTGCAGGTTGAGAAGCCGGCCATGGAAGCGGTTTGAGGCGAGCGCTTGATCATGGTGACGGCTCCTACCCCATGAAAACCTCCCGCTACGCTCGTACTCTTCGGCTGCTTGCTCTGCTTCTCGGCATCGGCCTGATCACGTTTCTCTTTGTTTCCCCTCCGCGATCGTCTCCATCCGATTCGCCGACGGCGAACGCTCCAACTCGTTCAAGTGTGGGTGCGGTTCCGTTAACTCGCGGGACGAAGCCACCAGACTTGGGCCAACCGATGACGATTTCAGAGAACACCATGGTCGTTGATCCGGCAGCCGCGAAATTTCTGTCTGACGCGGAACTTCTCGAAGAAAGCGAATCGCCGGTGCCGGAGGCGCCTGGTCAGGTCATGCGATCCGAACTCTTTCGCACGACATTTAAATACCCTTTAGTTAGGCGGGATCGCGTATTCCAAACGTCAGCTAATGATCGCGAGGAAGATGTTTTACTCTCAGAGTCCGTCGCCGTGGCCGAACACGTGCTAATGCGTTTTCCAGATTCGATGAACGCAGCTGCGATCGAAGCGTGGTGTCGTGGGCAAGACTACGATGTTCGCGGGCGCCTGAAGACATCGCCCATCTTTCGCGTGGGCCCGCGCGGCCGCGTGACCTTGCAAACCACAAGCACTTTATTAGAGCGTTTCCGCAGCGCGTCGGCCCGATGGATTCGGGGAGCGGGCGCGCCGCCCTTGGCAGAACCGGATTACCTCGTCTTCCCTAGCACTATCCCGGATGACTCTGGATTTCCTTCACAGTGGGGTCTTCAGAATGATGACGACCACGATATCGATGCACCGGAAGCGTGGGAAACGTCCACAGGCTCACGAAGCGTTTTGGTGGGCGTGTTAGATACGGGCGTCGATGCCACGCATCCCGATCTGCGAGATAACATTTGGATCAATCCTGGTGAAATCCCTGACGATGGCATCGACAACGATGGCAATGGGTTTATTGACGATGTCAGTGGGTGGGACTTTTATTCAGAAGACAACATGCCGGCTGATTCCAATGGGCACGGCACGCGGGCGGCCGGCATTCTCGGAGCCATCGGGAATAACGGGCTTGGAGTCGCGGGGGTTTGTTGGGAGGTCTCGATTGTTCCTATTCGTTTCGTAGGCGACGCAGGTCCCATTTCGGATGCAATCGACTCCATCAATTACGCCACGTTGTTAGGCGTCGACCTCACATCGAACTCCTGGCGTCACTTCACCGTCCTCGATCAACAATCGCTTTTCCTACAGGCCGCCATCGCGCTCGCGGGTGATGCGGATAGTCTCTTTGTCGCGGGATCAGGAAACGAGAACCGTAATATCGACGCACAGCCGGTTTTTCCTGCCTCTTACACATTGCCCAATATCATCACAGTGGGGGCGACCGCTCAATCCGATATCAGAGCGAGTTTCTCGAATTATGGGCCGGTTAGTGTCGATCTCGCCGCTCCGGGAGTCAGCATCCTCACCACCACGCCTAGTGAAAGTTATATCAATTTCTCCGGCACTTCGGCGGCGACGCCGTTCGTGGCGGGAAGCGCGGCGCTCTTACGTTCCATCGTGCCCGATCTGCCGGCTCTTGAGGCGAAGCGGTTTCTATTGGAGAACGTGGACCCGATTTCCAACCTGGCACCGACGACGGTGAGTGGCGGGCGGTTGAATGTTGCCAATGCCGTCGAATCCTTAACCGAGCACTCTATCAGCATCGATGTTTCCGCCTTGACCATTACTTCTGGGAATGAAGATCCCTATCTCAATCCAGGCGAAGACGGTCACTTTGAAGTCACGATAAGAAACACTAGTTTAGTCACCATCCCGCTGGTCGATATCAGCATCGAACCTGATGGGGATTACCCTGTAACTCTGGGTTCTTACCCTTTGAGCGTGGAGAATCTCGCCAGCGGTGCAGCCGTGGTGTTGACGGTGCCCGTAAATGCGAATGCCGAGGCGCCCACCCCGCTGCCGGCATCTTTCACCGCCACGTTCACAGACACCAAAGAAAACCTTTGGACGACTCCCTTGGCTTTGGATGTCTACACCACGAGCACGCTATCGGGCCGCGTGACTTCCGAAAACGACGACACCCCTCTAGCAGGTGCCGAAGTGCGTTATGACGGTACGGTTAGCGGCAACATTCTAACAGACGATTTGGGTCACTACACGATCCTCGTTCCCGATGGGGACTATCAACTAGCCGCCAGGCACGCCGGCTTTCTTCCCTCCACGGGCCAATTATTCACCGTGCCGCCGTCTCATGAGGAAGTGAATTTCGTCTTGAGCGTTCCCGATTTGCGTCCTGTTCCGGAACAAATTGTGGAGAATATGCCCTCGTCCACATCGCGCACGGTTTCCATTCATCTGGAAAACTTTGGCACGGAAACGATTAGTTGGACGCCTAGCATTGCTCCAGGAACGCCTTGGATGAGCGTTAGCAATACCGGCGGCAACCTCGCTCCGACCGAACAAGCCGAGTTTGATGTGGTTCTTGATACGACGGGTTTGGTGGCCGGGGTGTTTGCGGGCACAGTCTTGTTGGAAACCAATATATCCGGCACCCCTAACATTGAGATACCGGTAGATCTCACGGTTACGGGTCATGGAGAGATCGCTGCGATTCCTGAGTCCTTGGCCTTCCCCGTCATGGTGGCGAGGGAAAAGGCCACGCTTGAACTAACCTTGGAGAACGAGGGCACGGACATCCTCCAAATCAGTGGACTAACGTTTAGCGATCCTGCATTGAGTACTGAGGTCGCCTTACCGCTCAGCATTCCCGCCGGAGAATCTCACATCTTGACCATCGAGCTATTTAGTGAGACGGGTAAAACATTGAACGCGGCACTCCAGGTCACGAGTGATGCGGCCAATGCCGAGATCTTTGAGATCCCCATCACGGGAACCATTCTGAGTGGTGCCAGTCTGAGCATTGATCAATCAGCCCTTTCAGTGAGCTTGGCCAAAGGGGCGCACGACGACGAGTGTCTGATGCTGACCAACGAAGGTGACGCCCCTCTGACATGGTCACTTCATATTTCCGAGACCAATCCACAACTCCTCACGGAAGTGGATCCGCTGCAGCGCGCTTTGGATCGCTTGAATGCCGGCCATAGCGCTGTTACCAACGCCATTCCCCAGCGCTTTGATTTTTCGGACGGCGTCACGGGCGATTCCATTGATGACGGGGGCGGGGATATGTTTGATGAAGGGAACTTTCTCTCCACGGATTTGGAGTCCAGCCCCCTTCCCTATTCGGATAATGTGATTCAACAAGCGGCAGGACATTTGGGGCCCAATGGCCGCTATTTCACGCGAAAATTTGACGGTCTCTTCGTCTTGGGAGCTGACTTGGATGGCGTGTCTGAGTTTCGCATCAATGGCAACCTGGGCGCGGATGGCAAGGGGGGTGTTAGTAGTGAACACATCGTCGTCGAATCTCATGGCAGAACAATGCTAGGCTTGGTCAAACGGGTCTATGGCACCACGGATTCCTCTGTGAATCACTTGATCATCGTGCCCATGTCAGATTCCATCACGCACACTTTTGATAACTCGTCGGAGACGGATGAGCATACCATTGCGGGCCTGCAAGATACGAAGGAAATTTACTATCTCTTATTTGCAGCTGAGAATGGCTACCAAATTCCTCGAATGGATATCGAGTTCATGATGAGGGCGTTCCTTGACACGCTATCTTATGTCCCGCCCTGGCTTGAACCGGATGCCTATGAAGGAGAAATCGCTCCGGGCGAGAGCAGCAAACTCACATTGGCCTTAGATGCACGAATTCAAGGATTGGGCGATCATGTTGCCTACTTCGAATTTCAGACGAATGAACCCAATGCCCTGGAAACGATCCTTCCCGTGACACTTTCCGTGATTAGCGCTCCGGTCATCGCGATCAATCCTCCGGCCATCGACTTTGGAGACATACCCAATCAGAGTTCCACCCAGCAGTTGTTAGAGATACGTAATCCCGGGCTCGAAACCTTGGCCCTGGGAGAAGTGAGTCTCTCTGGTGCGTCCGCTTTTTCCCTATCGCAGCCGATCTCTGCGCTTTCACCAGGCGAGGTGACCTTTGTTCCGGTAGTCTATTCTCCAACGGAAACGGGGTCGCATACCGCCACGCTGACGATCCCTAACAACTCGCCTTTGACGCCTAACGCCACGATCGAGCTCTCTGGCGAAAGTCTCTCCACCATGCCGAATCTCGTCGTTGATCCGGGGCTCATTGAAATCGTGGTGGATTCCGGACAAACCACCACGACTGAGGTAACCGTTAGGAATCCAACCCACGAATCGATCGTTGTTAGGACAGAATTGATACCGCAACGATCAGGGTTGAATGGCGTCTCTGTGGGGATCATCGGTGGCTGGGAACACGAGATCGCCGGTCTGCGTGATCTGTTTGATCAACATGGCGCCCTGACATCGTTTCGATCTTTTTTCCAGGTGGATGCGGCGTTCTACGATGGCCTTGAGGTGATTGTGATTGATAGCGTAATCGAGGCCCTTTCGCTCAGCGATCGCACGCGTCTTAAGAATTGGTTGGAGCAAGGGGGCGGACTCTTGGTTCATTCAGATAGCTCCTCGGCAACGGCCGCCAATGCCGTTCTTGCGGGATCCGGCCTTTCTATTTCAGTTGGCAATCAACGAACGGACGGCATATGGACGCCGGATCCCGGCTTCGATCCGGGATTCGATGTTCCCGTTGTGAATGGTTCAGCGTATTTTCTGGAGGCGCACCCATCCGGGAATGCGCAGCCTCTTCTTCTGGATGAACCACGGCACAATCAGCCGCGTGAGATTCGTGGTGCCGTTTCCGAATATGGTAAAGCGCGCGCCGCCTTTCTTGGAGATGAGATCGCCAATGGATCGAACATTCCTCCTGGTGACCATGCAAGTCTCTACACTGAGTTGGTGGAATGGCTGGCCCACAGCTATGGCTGGATGGATGCCGGTCCCTCGACTGTGGTGATCGATCCTCAAAGCGATGCCACGCTCATATTGGCGATCGACGCTACTGACCAATACGCCGGCACCCACGCGGCCAATCTCCGCGTGAAACCAGCCGGATCCATGGCCACGGTCATTCCCGTTGAAGTGAAAGTGTCTGGGCAGGCCCAGATGACCCTCTCTCCAGACGAAGCCTTGGCCTTCCCTGAAACGTTTGTTAGTGCTACTTTCGAACAACCCATCGAGATCGGCAATCAAGGCCGAGCACCACTCATCGTGGAAGGCATCACGTTTCCCGATCCCGGTCTTTCTGTTCGTGATCCCCTTCCACTGCGATTGAATCCCGGCGAATCCGCTAGTGTCACACTCGATTACACGCCCGAAACAGACGGCGCCTTTGACGGCGTGCTCACCATCTTTTCCAACGATTCCGGCTATCCCGAGCAAACCCTTCCTGTATCCGGTTCGGCAGTGTTTCCCCCGGAAATTCAGCTCCCTTCGCAACTCTTTCATCGCGTGACAACCGGCCAAACCCGGGATTTGCCAATCGCCATCGCCAACTCAGGCCCGTCCATTCTTTCGTGGGATGCTAGTGTGAATTTGGATTGGCTCAGCATCGCGCCCGCACATGGCTACACCGATGTGGACGAATCCGTTGAGACCATCCTCACTGCCGATGCGGCCTCTCAGCCCGCAGGAAGCTACGACGCCGAGGTGACTATCACCTCCAATGACCCCGCTCAACCTACGGTGATCATTCCACTGCACGTGGAAGTGATCAATCCTTTCCCCCTGTCACTTTACGATACGGTTCGCGATGCCCAGCTGCCCGGCGAACTGGAGAACACGGCTCCTCTGCAAGATTGGGATCAGGATGAGATCGCCAACGCCATTGAGTTCTTCTTTGCAGAGGATCTCGCCGTGGCCAGTGAGCATGTGAATTTGCCGAAACTACTGCTCCAAGGTGACGAATGCCTCATTCGCTACAAACGGCGTAGCGATGTGGCTGATGGCTTGCTCCAATTCTATCACAGCAACGACAACAGAGATTGGAAAGAAATGCCTAACACAGAGCTACCGCAGACCACCACCGTCACCGACCATGACGACGGCACTTCCACGGTGGAGATCAAGATCGACCTTCCACCAGGGATAGTGCGCCAGTTCTTCCACTTTCGCATGAGTGTGGATTGATCTGCAGGATTGCCTGCAGCCGCTTTTTCAGGCCGCAGCCTTGCTGCCAAAGCCTCGGTGGAAAAAAGTAAACAATTGCGGAAATGGAATCGCACCAGTTCTTGACACAGTCTAGATCACGATCATATCTGGATCCGTGTCTAATCCAATAGACCTTCTTCACAAGCATCGTATCCCCGTCACCGCGCAGCGCTTGGCTGTGCTGAGAGCGGTTTCCGCTCAACCCCACGCCACGGCGGATGCTATTGCTCAGGAGGTCCGCGCCGAGATTGGCGCCATCTCGAAACAGACCGTCTACGATGCTCTCGGCCTACTGGCCGATAAGGGACTGATCCGGCGCATCCAGCCGGCCGGTTCCCCGGCCCGCTACGAGGATCGCGTGGGCGACAACCACCACCATCTGATCTGCCGCAATTGCGGTAAAACGGTCGACGTCGATTGCGCGGTTGGCGAACGCCCGTGCCTGAGCGCCGCGGACGACGCGGGTTTCATCATCGATGAAGCTGAAGTGATCTATTGGGGTCTTTGCCCCACCTGTCAAAGCTCTCACTAATAATATCAATATATCACCTAACATCCACCCACAAACCAAACTAAATGAGAAAACCGAAACTGATTCCTTCCACGAATTCGAGTCGCCGGCTGGCCGCACTCACTTTGGCCGGTTGGCTAGGCTTGCATGCCGGTCTCTTGCAGGCTCAATCCGAATCTGAAAACGCCACGGCGACGGCCAAATGCCCTGTGATGGGCCAGTTGGCTAGTCCTAACAGAGCAACTTCTACCGGCGCCCTGACAAACCGCGATTGGTGGCCGAACCAATTGAACCTCTCCATCTTGCATCAAAACACCGCCAAGGGAAATCCCATGGGGAACGACTTCAATTATGCTGAGGAATTCAAGAAACTCGATCTCGACGCGTTAAAGAAAGACATCGAAGAAGTTCTAACAACCTCTCAAGATTGGTGGCCGGCGGACTATGGACACTACGGGCCTTTGATGATCCGCTTAGCGTGGCATAGCGCGGGGACCTACCGCATTCACGACGGGCGTGGCGGCGCTTCGGATGGGACGATCCGTTTCGCGCCACTCAACAGCTGGCCGGACAATGGCAACCTGGACAAAGCACGCCGCCTCCTTTGGCCCATCAAACAGAAGTATGGCAAGAAGATCTCCTGGGCGGATCTCATGATCCTAACAGGCAATGTCGCGCTCGAATCCATGGGCTTCAAACCCTTTGGCTTTGCCGGTGGCCGGGAGGACGTCTGGGAACCGCAAGAGGATGTCTATTGGGGACCAGAAACGGAATGGCTCGGACAAAAACGCTTCAGTGAGGACAACAAGCTCGAGAACCCGCTTGCCGCCGTGCAAATGGGCTTGATCTACGTGAATCCGGAAGGTCCGGGAGGCAATCCAGATCCCATCGCTGCCGGCAAACGCATCCGCGAAACGTTCGGCCGCATGGCCATGAGCCCAGAGGAAACCGTTGCGCTCATCGCAGGTGGCCACACCTTCGGGAAAGCGCATGGTGCTGGACCCGCAGACAATGTCGGACCGGAACCTGAAGGAGCACCCCTTGAAGAACAGGGGCTGGGCTGGAAAAACAAATTTGGGAAAGGCAAAGCCGAGGACACCATTACTAGTGGTCTTGAGGGTGCCTGGACAAGCGCGCCGGCACGTTGGACACACATGTATCTTTCTAACCTTTTCGCCTACGACTGGGAGTTAACCAAGAGTCCTGCCGGCGCCCAGCAATGGATTCCAAAGGATGGCGCGGCAAGCAGTAGCGTGCCGGACGCTCACGTAAAAGGAAAGAGTCACGCTCCTATCATGTTCACTACAGATCTAGCGCTCAAGGAAGATCCCGTTCTGGGACCGATCGCGAAACGCTTCTTTGAGAATCCGAAAGAGTTTGAAGAAGCCTTCGCCAAGGCGTGGTTTAAATTGACCCATCGCGATATGGGGCCCCTTTCACGTTATCTCGGTCCGGACGTTCCAGAGGAAGCTTTGGTTTGGCAAGATCCCGTCCCGTCCATGGACCACGAGTTGATCGGTGATTCAGAGATTGCGGAATTAAAAGAGAAGATTCTGGGATCGGGCCTATCCATCTCACAACTTGTCTCGACCGCTTGGGCCTCCGCTTCGACCTACCGCGGATCCGACAAACGCGGAGGAGCGAATGGCGCACGCATCCGTCTCGCACCTCAGAAGGATTGGGAAGTGAACCAGCCGGAGCAGCTCGCAAAGGTGTTAGAAGAACTTGAAAGAATTCAAGCGGAGTTCAATGATTCGCAATCGGGTGCCAAGAAGGTGTCGCTTGCGGACCTGATTGTGTTAGGTGGTTGCGCCGCCGTCGAAGCCGCCGCGAAGAAAGCCGGGCACGACATCAAGGTTCCGTTCTCCCCCGGACGAACCGATGCCACGCAGGAGATGACCGATGTCGACTCCTTCGCCGTGCTCGAACCCACTGCCGACGGATTTCGCAACTTCCTCGGTCATGAACTCGATCGCCCGGCACCAGAGACGCTCGTTGATCGTGCGAATCTCCTCACACTCACCGTACCGGAAATGACCGTTCTCATCGGCGGAATGCGCGTTCTCGACACCAATGTCAGCCATCCCGATCTCGGCGTGCTCACCAAGAACCGCGAGTCACTCACGAATGATTTCTTCGTGAATCTGCTAGATATGAATGTGAATTGGAAGACGTCTGAGATCTGTGACCACTTTTACGAAGGGCGTGACTCCAAGACCGGTGAAGTCAAATGGACGGCCACTTCCGTTGACCTGGTGTTTGGCTCGAATTCTCAATTACGTGCCCTTGCCGAAGTCTACGGCAGCGCCGACGCGCAGAAGAAGTTTGTCAGCGATTTCGTCGCGGCCTGGAACAAGGTCATGAACCTCGATCGGTTCGACCTAGACCCATCGGTGCGGACGGGCGCCAAACTCGCGGCCTCAAACTAACAGCGTTACCAATCATTTATCAGCGGTCTCTCGACTTACTCGGTGTCGGGAGACCGCTCAAACTAACGCCTCCGCCAGTCCTCGCGAATCTGCAAGAGCTGTTCCTTGATGGACACGCCGAAGAGCTCCATGAGAACGAGACTAACGGTGAGACCGAGCACGATTTTCACTAGCGCCGTGTTCCAGTAGATAATCATGCCTAGCCAGAAGAGTGCATAAGTGATGACAAGGGTGCCAAGACGTACCCACTTGGGCCAGGCGTGCACGCGCAGCCAGCCTGAACCGCCCATGACCCTCATGCGTTGGCGGAGTTCGGCAATGGTTAGGAATTCGTAGGTCTTGGCTAGGGGCCAAATCCAAACGCCCCAGAAGACGGCTAGGGTGCTAACGGGCAGCAGGAGGACGACGCCTAACAAAGCCAGCGGCGCATATCCCCAACGAGTTCGCGCCGCCCAACGCCAAGCGTGTTTCGCTGCCAAGACACCGCGATGCGGGAGATAGAGCCATTTGAGAAAACGATCGTTGCGGCGCAAAGCGGTGACCAGCGCGTCGCGAGAATGGCGTTCGGCCGGATCGAGCTGAGCCGCACTCGTAAGATGCTCAATGGCCTTCTCGTAGTCGCCTCGTTCGTGGAGGTAGAACAAGCCCAAATTGTGTTGCACGGCGGCGTCTTCCGGATCCCAGCGCAAGATCTCTAACATGCGGGCTTCTTGCGCATCCAAGTCCAGCTTGGTGCCACTCTCACATTCCGCCATCACCAAGGCGTGGATGTTTCCTACATGCGGATCATCAGGATCCAATTGGAGCGCCTTCTCCGCTGGCTCACGGGCGCGGTGATACGCTTGCTCTTGATAATGAATCCATGCCAAGTGCGCCCAATACATCGCGGCATAAGGAAAGCGTTCGATCGCGCGTTTCACCGTGGCTTCGGCCTCGCGCGGCCGTTTCTTGGCCTGCCACATTCGGGATAACTGATAGAGCGTTTCGGAGTCTTCAGGATCGTGAGTTAAGGCGATTTCCAAATGCCGCTGGGCCACCGTCAGATCATCCAGCGCCAACGCCGCGACTCCCGCCAAGCGATGAAGCTCCGCGGAGTCTGGATCGCTCGCGAGCAGATGAAGACACAATGCGAGGGCTTGATCATACTTTCTGAGATCTAACAAACGCCGGATGCCTTGCGCCGAGCCCCCGCTTCCATGAAACATGGCGCCACGCGGCGGCTGGTGACTTGCTGGGGGTTCCACAATGAACAGCATGGCCTCATTTCGATTGATCGGCTATCGATCTCTTCGATCGATAGCCGAAGTCGGATGAAACTGGGTGCAACTAAAAGCCGTGGGCACTTTTCGTAGCGGAACTCGTAAGAGTTCCGGGCGTTGTACTCCGCTGCCGAAAAGGAACTCTCGCGAGTTCCTCAACCCTTATTGAACCACCACTTTTAGTCACACCCGATGAAGCTTGACCAGTTCCGCGATTTCCTAAAGGCTGGTTTCACTGAAGGGGGTCTACCATGGATATAGTAAGAAGTGCCTGGCGCAGTTTATCATCGTTCGTTGACGCACTTTATGCGTTTCTACAGCGTATTATCTTGCCAGCCTTGTTGCTCGTCCTCGGAGGTATGGTTGCCGGCAACCTCGGCCAGAGTTTTGGGATCACCTACCTTTTCTGGGATCAAATCTGGTATCGTCAGCTGTTTGTAGGTCTAACACTCGGGTTAGGATTTGCGCACATCATCTTTATCGGGTTCCTCCTCGACTACGGTGTGTGGTTGGATCGCAGGTTACGCGGAGACAGCACGCGGGAGGGCCATTGGGCCGCCACCGTCCTCGTAAAGCACGATGCTACTGACAAGGACATCAACGAATTCGATCGTTCGACGCCACTGTTCCTTTGGTACTACTACTGGTTCTTCACTGTGAGCGTGTCGCTCGCGGTCATCTTCAATAAGAACTATGAATCCTTAATCGCACCAGATGCGTCACTCACGTTCTGGCCGCTGATTGCCGGTTTCGTCATCACAGCCGGCTTTGGTGTTCTCGCCATTTCAAGAATCGGACGCCGGTTCGCCGTCAAGTGGGTTGTCGAGAGGCAACACATCATGCATTTCTGGGCGGGCGTGGTATTCCTCTTATCAGCGGTTGTCTTTCTCATTCTGTTCTTCTTTGGACGCAATCTACCCGCCTCCATCCCTGTCATTGTCTTGTTCAGCTTGATCAGCGGCATCTATGGTTTCATCAACTATGCGACCGCCACCTGGCGATTCGACGGCACCATCAACGTCCTGGGCATTTTTAAGCTGCCCCTGCCAAAGCTAACCAACCTGGCGTCTTGGGTCCCACCCGTCGGGATCATGATCACTGTCGGGATACTCTTCATGCTCTACGTTGGTGGGTGTGAACCTTTCAAGTATCGATTTCCAACACTAGCAGCACACTACGATTCACCACAGGACCTTGCGAATGCTCAAGAGTCCGATGCGCCGCTTCTCAATCCTCAGGATATTACTCTAACAGAAACGCGCCAGAAGCAACCATTTGTCATCGTCTCAACTAGTGGCGGTGGTATCACGGCCGCAGCATGGACGGTCGCAGTCCTCTCGCAGCTTGAGGATGAATCGACAGGGCTTGAAGATTTCCCCTATGCGGTGCGCGCCATCACCGGTGCTTCAGGCGGGATGGTCGGCGCAGCCTATTGGAATGCGACGCTGCAGCCGCCTGGTGCGGGTGACTATCACGATGTTTCGAGTGAAACGATGTATGAGAACGTGACCGCGGATTCGCTTACGCCTGTCGTTCACCAATTGGTCTTCAGTGATATCTGGCAAAGTTTCTTCAGCCCTTGGCCCATTGCGACCGATCGAGGCCAGGTTCTTGAAGAGGCATGGATCGAAGCCACCAACCAAAGCATGGCAAAAACCTTGGGTGATCTTTATGCCAGCGAGAAGGCCGGCTGGCGTCCATCGCTCATTTTTTCACCCATGATGGTAGAAGATGGCCGTCGCCTCGTGATATCGAACCTCGATCTGAGCAAAGCGATCACCAACGTCGCGGTCGACGGGAATGAACTTCGGTCGATCAGCGCCGTCCAACTCCGGCAATTGTTTCCTCAACAAGCCCTCGATTGGAAGCTCAGCACCGCAGCACGTATGAACGCTTCCTTTCCCTACGTGTCCCCAGCCGCCTCCCTAGCAACATCCCCAAGACGCCGCGTGGTCGATGCCGGCTATTACGACAACTACGGGATCAATGTGGCAGCCAACTGGCTCATGCGTTGCTGGGACCGATCCCAACTGAAAGAGCAAACAGACCATGTGATCATCATCGAAATCGAAGCTTTCACGCTGGAAGCTCTGGTGGAATTGGATGTGCCACAAGACGGCTCCACGCATATCGGACGCGCTCTGGAGGGCATCACGAGTCCTGTCACTGGGCTGCTCTCCGCCTGGGGCAAACGTCAATCCTATCGCAACGACGAACTTCTCCATGCTTTAGGAGAGTATCTGAAGGGATCCGGCAACGAAGACGCCATCAAACTAACAACCGTGCGTTTCACAAACAGTGCGGATGTGTCGCTAAGCTGGATCCTGACTCCAGAAGAGAAAACCTACATCAAGGAAGCCGCAGATCCAACCAAACTTCCCGAACTGCCGAAGCTGCAAGAGGCTTGGAAGTGAACGCAGCGGAGACGTCTCGGGCAAACACGTCAACCTAAGGGCCGGGCTCGTAGGCCGAATCGCTCTACCAAGCGCAACCATGTCACCAAGAGACATGGTAAGAATGTCAGCGTGACAAGCGCGGTGAAGGCAAGGCCGAAGAGGACGATCGCACCGAGGCCGCGGTAGAGTTCGGTGCCGGCGCCTGACAAGAATACCAACGGCGACAAGCCCATCAATGTCGTGGCGGTGGTCATGAGCACGGGACGCAAGCGCACGGCGAGGGCGTCTTTGACGGCGGCAACGGCATCGAGACCTTTCTCGCGGAAGTTTCGCATGGTACGATCGACGATGAGAATGGGGTTATTCACCGCCGTGCCTAACAGGATAAGAAAACCTAACATCGTGATCATATCGAAGGGTTGTTGGATGGCGTCCATGCCGAAGCGCGGGAGGAAGCCGCCTCCGAAATTAAGGAGCCAAAGGCCGACGATGCCGCCGCCGATTCCTAGGGGTACCGTTAGGAGGATGAGGAAGGGGTAGCCCCAGTGGCGGTAGATGATAACGAGTTGTAGGTAACACAAGGCAACGGCGATCCAGAGGTTCTGGCCGAGGGATCTTCGAGTGGCGTCGAGCTGATCACTGGCGCCAGTGAGGTCGACGGTGACGCCGGGGGGCAATCGACCCTCGCTGCGCATGGGGCGGATGATTTCGTTGCGGACTTGCTCGACGGCGGTTTCGAGGGCAACGGATCGCGGAGGGATCACGTAGAGAGTGACGGTGCGTTGGGCGTCGACACGGCGGATGTCTGCGGCGTCGACGGTTTCTTCAATCTTGGCGACGGAGCCTAACGGAACCACCGTTCCTTGCGGCGAATAGATCGGCAGGGTTTCGAGGCGGTCGAGGGACTGGGCGTTGCCGGCGTCGCTGTAGAGGAAGATGTCGATCTTGTCGTCGCCGGTGTAGAATTCGTCGACGAAGGCGCCGTCACTCATGGCAGCGGCGGCGAAGCCAAATTCTTGGGTGGTGAAACCGAGTTCACGAAGGCGTTCCCAGTCCGGTTGGATCTCGAGGAGAGGTTGGCCGAGGACGAGGGAACCGGGATCGGAATCGATTTGGGCACCGGCGATGAGGGCTTCGGCTTCGCGGTAGATTTCTTGGGCGGTGGCGTAGACTTCAGGCAGGTCAGGGCCGCTGATGTCGAGGGCGACAGCTCGGGTGCCACCGTCGTTGCTGGAAATGATAGAGCCCCGGGAAGAAAACGCGCGCATACCAGGGTAGGCGCGGTAGCGGCGATTGATCAGCACCATGTACTCATCAATGTGATCGTAATCTTTGGTCACGGCGATGGTGAAAACGGAGCCGGCGGAGACGATGATGTCGACACGATCGAGCGCGGGCACTTCGGATTCGCCGCGATCGAATTTTTCCGGTTCCTCATCGAGCGCGGGGAGCAGACCGGCTTCGATTTCTTTGGCAATGCGGTCCATTTCTTTCAGCGTGTAACCGGGCGGCGCGGTCATGCCGGAGAAAGCTTTGGCTTCTTCGCCTTCGGGGAGGTATTCGGCGGGCGGCGTGAGCCAGATGAAGATGGCGGCGACGGCGGCGAGGGTACCCGCGATGCAGATCGGGCGTGCGACCGGCGAGGCTAACAGTTTCCGCAAAAGCCCTAACAGGCGTGGATGTGAGGGTTGAGTGGATGGAGAGGCGCCTAGTTTCTTTCGTCCCGGTAGATTGGCGGAGGCGACGGGCACAACCGCGATGGCGACGATCATGGAGACGATGATCGAGGACGAAATGGCGATGCCGATGTCGGAGAAGAGTTGGCCGGCTTCCTCACGAATAAACAAGATAGGCAGGAAGACGAGGACGGTGGTCATGGTGCCGGATAAGACGGCGGACCAGACGTTCTTCACGCCATCACGCGCGGCTTCAAAGGCGCGTTTCCCGGCTTGGCGTTCTTGAGCGATGCTTTCGAGGACGACGATGGTGTTGTCGATCGTCATGCCAATGGCAAAGGCGATGCCCGCGAGTGAGATAACGTTGATGGTGCGTCCAAGCAGGAGCAGTCCGATGAAGCCTGCCACAATGCAAATCGGCATCCCTAACATGCCAATCAACGTGGCGGAGCCGGATCGGAGGAAGAGAAACATGACAAGCGCCGCGAGTGAGGCGCCGAGGATGATGTTCTGCACGACATTCCTCACAGAAGCCTCGACGTAGGCGACATCATCGCTACTCAAGGACATTTCCAGCCCCACGGGATTCAGGAGATCCTCGTTCAATTGCTCAACGAGTGGGAGGATCTTCTTCTTGATCTCGATGACGTTGGAGCCGGTTTGACGAACGACACTCACCCAGATGTTCGGGGCACCGTTAGAGTAATTGTGCCGGCGGGTTTCGGCGTGATCGAGCTTCACGGTGGCGATGTCTTTCAGTCGCGTGATGGCATCGCCACGCCTGACAATGATCAAATCGCGAAGGTCATCCAGGTCTTTATAACGGCCGACCGTGCGCATGAGATAACGCCTTTTGCCACTGTCGAGATCGCCGGCGGAGATGTCGGTGTTGCGCTGACGAATGGCGGTGCGCAATTGGGTGAGGGAAATGTCGCGTTCTGCTAGTTTGGCGGGGTCGGCCTCAATGCGGATCTGGCGAGGGGCGCCGCCGCTGATGCGGACGCGGGAGACACCTTCGACGCGTTCCATGGGTGGGCGGACTTCGTCGGAAATGAAGTCGCGCATCATATCGAGATCGATGCCCTTCGGATTTCCCGGAAGCGGTACCGTGCGGAAATAAAGAAACGGCGCGTAAGAGAACGAACTCGTGCGAATAATAGGCTCATCCACATTTTCCGGATAGGACGGCACCTGGCTGAGAGCGTTATTGACTTCAATGAGCGCTTTCTGCGTGTCGGTTCCGTAGGGAAATTCAAGTTCGACCTCCGCTCGGCCCGTGCTGGCCAACGAGGTCATGCGCTGCAAGTTGGGCAGGGTGCGCAGGTAGAGTTCCTGCTCGATGAGAATCTCTTTCTCGATGTCCTGCGGCGTGGCTCCCGGCCAAGCGGTGTCGACGGAAATGACGCGCGTTTCCAGATCGGGAATCATCTGCACGGGCACGCGTGTGGCCGCCACGATCCCTAACAGAAGAATCATCGCCACCACGACGGCGACGAGGGTGCCGCGTTTCAGGAGAGCATCGATCATCGCAATGCCGGCTCGCTCGCCGGATCGTGTTGCTTCACGGCAACAACTTGACCTTCTGTTAGACCTTCGTTGCCGCGCACGACCACTTTCTCCCCTCCCTGCAGGCCCTCGATCACTTCTACCACTTTGCCTAAGTTTCCCGCCGTGCGAATCTTCACGGACCGCACGGTGGTGCTGGTGCCGGATTCCGTCACCATCCAAACGGTGACGGCGCCATCCGCCGTGCGCACAACGGCGTCGCGCGGTACGACTGTGGCCGACTCATTGTGTGGCCGATAGAAGAGCGTTGCCGTACCGGACATGCCTGGCGACGCCACCTTCTCCTCATCTTTGAAAGTAAGCCGGGTGAGAAAGGTGCGCGAGACAGGATCTTTCACTGGCACCACCACATCCACTTCGGCCTCGAAGGTGTGGCCGGGATAAGTGTCCAAGGTCACCTCGGCCGTTTCCGCGCCACGCACGACACCGACAAATTCCTGAGCGATCTGCAGGTCGAACCAAAGGGCGTCGGTTTCAACCAATTCGAGAACCATGGTGCCTGTGTCGACCCATTCGCCCGATTCGGTCGCCTTCTGTGCGATGATTCCCGAAAACGGGGCCACCAACTGGTGGCGCTCGATCCGCTCCTGCGCCTGTTGTTCCCTCACTTTCAACACCTTCAGTTCGGCCCCACTGATCGCGGCGCTAGCCTGCAAGGTGCTCGCTTCGGTCTTGGCGAAGGCGCCGTCGTCGATGAGTTCTTTCACTTCATCGAAACGCCGGATGGCATCGTTGCGTTGGATCTCCGCCGTTTCGATCTGCGCGCGGACCAAATCGAGCTCGATCTCTGCTAGTCTCGAATCCATCCTTAGCAAGGTGTCGCCTTTCTCCACCTCGTCACCCGCATCGACTTCGACCGATTCCACCAACCCGACCGTGCGCGGAGACAAACGCGCGCGTCGTTGCGAGGACACCGTGCCCGTCAGCAAGATCTCTTCCACCACCTCGTCCGAGCGTAAGACGGTCATCACTTCCACGGGGACGGCGCTCTCATCTTCCGCAGAGGCCAGACCAGCGAGCACTACTAGCATGAATGACACGGCAACGGCTTGAGAACGGCGCATGAGCATCGATAGAATTTTCTCACCCTACTCGGCAAGACGCATCAATGCTCGGCTTGCACAATCATCGAATCGAACGATCCAATCCACGAGCATGAAGTCTTCTACCCTCTGCGCGGCACTGATCGCGACCTTCCTAGCAGGCTGCCACATGACACCGGACTTGGGGATGCCCAAGGCGGCCAATCCGGCCGCGTTCAAAGGAAAGAGTGAGGGAGAGGCGCTTCGGACGGAATGGTGGCGTGACTTCCAAGACGATGAATTGAATCGACTCGTCAAGCGCCTCCATAATGGCAACTTTGAACTTCAAGCGGCCTTGGCACGGGCCGCCCAAGCCTACGCAGCCTTGGGCGGTGTTCGTTCCCAAGGGTATCCTTCGCTGGAGGGCCAAGGCTCGGTGCAACGCCAACGCCGTTCCGGAGAGGATCGCGGCGGTTTCGCTTCCAATCCCTCCACCGAGTATCGCGCTGCGCTGGCGTTGCGCTGGGAAATCGATCTTTGGGGGCGGGTACGTGCCCTTGTGAAGGCCGGCCAAGCGGAGGCGGCGGCGGCAGAAGGGCTTGCTGAAGATGTGAGGCTCGCGCTTCGCGGTCTGCTCACGCGCAACTACTTTGCGCTTCGAACGCTCGATCAAGAACGACAAGTGTTAGAAGAAGCCGTGGCAACGCGTGAGGATAATTTAAGGCTCGCGCGGAGGCGCTTTGCTGCGGGCATCACGCCGGAACTCGATGTGGCTCGAGCCCATACCGAACTGGCGACGACCCAATCGGAGCTGGCCGGCTTGCATGGACCGAGGACCCGTCTAGAGAATGCCATCGCCGTGCTCACCGGCAGTGCCCCCTCTGAATTCCGCTTGGCGGCAGGCGCCTTCGACGCGCGCCTTCCCGCAATCCGTGCCGGGGTTCCCATGAAAATGTTAGCGGCTCGCCCTGACGTCGCGGCTGCCAAGGCCGCACTCGTGGCATCTCACGCCCGCATCGGGGTGGCCCGCGCGGAGTACTTTCCGCGTGTGACTCTAATAGGAAACGGAGGCTATTCTAACATCAACTCAAGTGACTTTCTGAAATGGAGTAGCCGGACGTTTGTCATCGGTCCGGAAGTCACCTTGCCGATCTTCCAAGGTGGCCGCCTCCGGGCGAACGAGAAACGCGCTCGCGCCGAGTTCGTGGAAGCCGTGGCGAATTACCGGCAAACGGTTCTCAACGCGCTGCGCGATGTGGAGAATGCCTTGGCCGATCTGGCCACGGCAAACAACCGGACGGGCGCCCAGGAGCGGGCAGTCGAGGCTGCCGGCCGAGCGTTGGAGCTCTCGAACAAGCGCTACCGAGCCGGGCTCGTCAGTTCCCTTGAAGTCGTCGATGCCATACGCGAACAGCTCGATGCCAAACGCCGCGCCGTGCAGATTCGCGGCCAGCAATTCGACGCCACGGTCCTGCTGATTCAAAGCCTGGGCGGTGGTTTCTCAGCTTTATAACGCTTTACCCTGAACTGCTGGATAGCTTGTTAGGATGCTGCGCCCGGCCGCATTGTGGCCGCATTTCAATCGATCTCTTCGCCAGGTGAGCATCCCTGCTTGGAGAAAGTTCGTAACGTTCAAACGTAAAAATCGTAAATAAAAGAAGAGACTGTGAGTCTCACCGTCATGAAAAGTAGCCACTGCACCTTAATCGCCTTGATCTCCATGGTTCTCCTTGGTGTCTTGCTAGGAGGTGTGGATGAGGCCTTGATGGAGCTGCCCGAGGCCGACGAAGTGCTTGAAGCGCCTATCAAAGAGGTGCTTGTGCCGGAATTGGAAGAGGGCGAGCGTTAAGGCAGGATGCCGGCACGTTACGCAAGTTCCGCTACGAACATGCCTTTCACGGTAGCAGATTTCAGGCGTCCGAGAAGTTCGTGATCCTGCCGTTCCCATAAAAAACCCGCCCCGCGTCGCTTCAAGGCGACGCAAGGCGGGGAAGCTTTATTTCATCGCGATCCTCTAGGGATTGGGCCCTATGGGGTGCGTGTTGGGTAATTCGTTCGCGATGGCGGCTTGATCACCACCGCAGTCCGGATGCCCCCATCCCGATTCACTCAAATCATGACCGTCTTCAGTCATGCCAATGTCATAGACCGCGTTGTCATCCCCGGTGGCTGAGACTCCGGAGGGAACATTATCAAGGTTCAAAGCATGCCTGACCTTCCACGCGATAATATGATCCGTGCAGGAAGTGTCTCCACTAACGCCGAGGCCTCCGACCAACTCGCCCTCGGCATTGTAAAGCGCTAGACCTCCTCCAAACACATTGATCCCGCCGATACGGTCTCCTCTCATGGGATCATTTGCCGTTCCATAGTTTTTCGCACGCCCTTGATAAGCGACACGCGTATTCACAGGATTGCTTTCCTGAAGCCCAAACAAACTGCCGCCCGGTTGCACAGCACTAAAAAGATTGGAGGTGGACACCGCGAGATCCGGTAGACTAAAGGCATTGGCCGTGTTCGCCTTCTGTGCAGAGATCACCCGGCTGCCAGGCCATTGGTCCCCACGATTTTCACCAGAAAAAGTCACCACACACACCTCGCCATCGCGATTCACAATAGTGGCCCACATGTTGAGAGCAAAGCCTGCGTTTCCTCCCTCCTCGACTACCGACTTCAAGGCAGCGGTCACCTCCGCGTGACTGGGAAGCTTGCTGCGCTGCAACCCCCGGCCATTATTCGCAGCATCCGCTGCATGGGGCCCCATCCCTGAATTGATGAGCCCTAGTACCATCATCGATCCTACCAAACCCGCGGTAGTCATGTACAAATAACTTCTCCTTTTCATAATAATAACGCATTACTAGTTTATTGTTAGTTATACGGTGAACGCGACATGCATTCCCCCAATTCGTTTCTCTCTAGGAAATTCGATTCGCGAGGTCAATCTTAAGTTGGGTGAGGGTGCGACTAAAAGTGGTGGTCAACGAGGTAAAGAAACTGGTGACAGTTCCTTCGCGGCCGCGATGTCCAGCGCCCGGAACTCTCACGAGTTCCGCTACAATGTCCAGCGCCCGGAACTCTCACGAGTTCCGCTACAAAAAGTGCAGTATCATGTTAGACAATGCCTAACTAAAAGCGACGGGCGCACACACAGAAAGATGCATCGTTTTTTTAATCGTTAGAGACAACAGGCCGCGGGTTCTGTGGTGCGACTCCCGATTAAAAATAGTGTCAGAGCGGCGTCGCCGTCTACCTTAGTCCAGGCACCGTGGACCCGAGCCATGGCAACCGTTGAGAACAAGCAGAGCGACGTGACTTGGCGCGAGCAAGACCGGTGACTTTCGTACCGATGATGGAACCCGTCTCCGGGGACTCGAACGATAGAATCCTATGGAATCAATCGCCACGGGGCCACATCGGTGCATAATGCCCAGAGGAACCCGCGTTCCCCGTTGACCGCGAGTTCTCTTAGATCTATTAGGATTTTCACGATCTTAACAATCAACATCCCACATCATGTCAGAAAGCCAGTCAGGAGCCGATTCTTCCCCGTTCAGCGCGGAGGAAGTCGCGAGTTTAGAAACGATCAAGAGCGCGACAGCGACGATCCGCGCGGAATTGGGCAAGGTCATTGTTGGGCAGGCCGAGGTGATCGATCAGTTGGTCATGGCGATCTATTCGCAGGGCCACTGTCTCTTGGAGGGCGTGCCGGGATTGGCCAAAACACTAATGGTGAGCACTTTAGCGAAATCCATGAAGCTTGATTTTAGCCGCGTGCAGTTCACGCCCGACCTCATGCCGTCGGACATCACGGGCACCGAGGTGATTCAGGAAGATAAGTCTTCCGGTGCCCGCGAGTTTCGTTTCATCAAGGGGCCGATCTTCGCCAATATCGTGCTCGCCGACGAGATCAACCGGACGCCGCCCAAGACGCAGGCCGCCCTCTTGGAATCGATGCAGGAACGCCAGGTCACCGTTGGCGGCACCCGTCACGCACTGCCTAATCCTTTCTTCGTCCTCGCCACGCAGAATCCGATTGAGCAGGAAGGAACCTACACCCTGCCCGAGGCCCAGCAGGACCGATTCATGTTCAAGGTGTTTGTCGATTATCCGGGCTACGATGAGGAATACCGCATTGCCGATATGACCACCGCAGCCACTCAAGCGGACGTGGACGCCGTGCTCAGTGATCAGGAGATCCTCGATGTGCAGCAGCTGGTGCGGCGCGTCCCCGTGCCGGAGCATGTGATTCACTATGCCTTGCGGCTTGTCCGAGCCACGCGTGTCTCGGAGGCCGGTGTGCCGGACTTCGTGCCGGATCTTCTCAGTTGGGGGGCCGGTCCTCGCGCTGTCCAGTTCTTGATCCTCGGCGCCAAAGCCAAGGCGGTGATGGAAGGCCGGACCAACGCCACGCTCGCCGACGTGAAGGCCATTGCCAAACCCGTCTTGCGCCATCGCATCATCACCACCTTTACGGCGGAATCTAACAACATCACCTCTGATGATGTGATCAGTCAACTGCTAGAGAAAATCCCCGAGCGCAAGGATGACGATGAAGTGGCACCCGCTCTCACTCCCGCGTTCACCGCGGCTTAGCCTAACGTTTCATGGCCGAAACTTCGCCACAAGACACTTCCCGTTACCTAGATCCACGAGTTCTTGAAAAAATCAAGCAACTCGACGTGCGAGCGCGACTGGTGGTGGAAGGGTTCATCACCGGACAGCATCGCAGCCCCTATAGTGGATTCGCGGTGGAGTTTGCCGGACATCGGGAGTACGCGCCCGGAGATGAACTGAAGCACATAGATTGGAAAGTGTGGTCCAAGACAGACCGGCTTTACATCAAGGAGTATGAGGAAGAAACGAACCTCAGTTGCAACATCGTCGTCGATGCCAGCAAGTCGATGGGGTACGGTTCTGGAAATTGGACGAAGTTTGATTACGCGGCCACCACCGCAGCTTCTCTAACACATCTCCTGCAAGGGCAACAAGATGCGGTGGGTCTCGTGACCTTCAACACCAAGGTCACGCATAATCTTCCGCCCAGTTCGCGTAGTCTGCATCTGAAACGGCTCGTACATGAACTCGATGTCATGGAGCCTGACGATAAAACGGACGTGGGCCACGTGTTCCTGGAGCTCGCCAAGCAAATCAGACAACGTGGGATGGTGGTGCTTATTTCCGATCTCTTCACCGATCTCGATCAACTACGCGAGTCCTTGCAACAGTTCCGGTTACGGCGGCATGAGATCATCGTCTTCCACGTCATGCACGATGATGAGTTGACCTTTCCCTTTGATACACACACACGATTTCTCGGTCTGGAAACGACTGACCAAGTGCACACGGATCCACGCGCCTTGCGAAAGTCGTACCTTGAGATTGTGGACCGCTACCGTGCACAAGTGCAGAAGCTCTGCTCGTCGGTAGGCGCGGATTACGCCTTGATGAACACGAGTGATCCGCTCGATGCGGCCTTGGCGCGTTACTTGGCCTTCCGTCAGAAACACACCCGAGGGAGGCGGAACGTTTAGTTAGGAAAGCATGTCCAACTTCTTTGTTAGTCCTTTCCTTTTCTGGGCCGGCCTCATTGCCGTCGCCTCGCCCATTATTATCCATATACTAAACAAGCGCCGCTTCCGCAGGGTCGATTGGGCGGCCATGGATTTCCTCTTGCAGGCCAACAAGATCAATCGTCGCCGAGTCAAACTTGAAGATTTCATTCTCCTCCTACTGCGCTGCTTGGTCATGGCGCTGTTAGGATTCTTGTTAGCGCGCCCCTTCTTCACCTTTGATTCGGGTGCCGGTCTTTTCAAATCCGCCCGGCATGAACGCGTCATCCTTCTCGATGACTCGGTGAGTATGAATGCGCAATCCAACGGTACCACCGCACTCACGGAGGCGGGAAAGGCGATCACCAATTGGATCACCGCGTTGGCTTCGCAAGATTCGAGCGATTCCTTCACATTCGTGCTCACTTCGCGACCGGAACGCGCCCTTTACCGCGACGAACCGCTCACAGAAGATGGCGTGAATCAAATCTTGGAAGATCTCAAAAACCTCGAAACGTCTGACTTGCCTAACCAACTTCCTAAAGCGCTGGAAGAGATCGAGGAAATGTTAGATCCCGCGAATGGCGGCACCTCCGTTAACCGCATCGTCTACGTTTTGAGCGACTTCAGATCTCGTGATTGGTCTCCGAATGCGCAACGCGACCTCATCGACTCCGTGCGCCGCGTGGCTGATCAATCGGCCGGCTGTTATCTGGTGGATACGGGAACGGGTACGAGCGGGGATAACCTCGCCGTGGAGAGTATCACCCCAAGAGACAAAGCTCTCATTGCCGGCGTTCCTTCCGAGTTTGAAGTCGCGGTCCGAAATCACGGCACGGCCGCGGTCACCGATCTCAAGGTGCGACTCTCCGCTGATGAGGGGCTTCCGATCGAGCGCGTGATCGATCGCATCGGCCCGGGCGAGTTAGGTGGCGCCTCCTTCACTTACACTTTCGCGCGTCCGGAAGATCTGAGCGCTATCGAGCCCGTGCGTTTGCAGGCAGACATCGCGCCGGACAGTGGCGATGGGCTTGGAGAAGACAATGTGCGTTATTTCCCCGCCCGTGTCACCAGCGGCTTGAAGGTGCTGGTCATTGATGGCAATCCCTCGAGCGCATATGGCGAAAGCGATAGTTTCTTTCTTCAAAAAGCGCTCTCCCCTCGCGGACGCTCCATCTCCGGGCTGGAACTCACGGTCACCGACGACACTAGTTTGAGTGAATGGCAGTTTGGCGAGTTCCAAGTCATTTATCTCACCAATGTCTACCGTCTCGAGGAAGGCGTGCGTCAGCGGCTCAGCGCCTGGGTGGAAGATGGGGGCGGGCTCGTCGTGGTGTTAGGCGATCGGATCGATGAGGAATCCTACAACACCGATCTCTATCAAGACGGCAAGGGAATGTTGCCCGTTCAGTTAGGCAAGGTAGCTGGCGATGACGAGGCGGAGACTTGGCGCGACGTTCAGCTCGTTGAAGAATCGCACCCGACACTCACATTGTTTTCAGGCGATTCCAATCCTTTGTTAGCCAATGTAAAGATCTTTCAATGGTGGGACACGACGATCCCTAAGGAAAAACTGGATGAAGGAAGTGTGTCCGTGTTGGCCAATATCGGCGACGACACCTCCACGGCGCCTTTGTTAGTAGAATCCGCTTGGGGTGAAGGGCGTCTCCTGACCGTGACCACGGCTTTGGATCTAGATTGGAACAATTGGCCCATGGAAGCGGCGAGTTATCTCATTATGCTGCAGGAAATAACCCGTTACCTCGCCACGAAGCGATCCACTGCCGGGGACTTGTTAGCGGGTGAACCGCTCACGCAAGACCTGGAGCTCACGTCCTTTCGTCCCGATGCCACCATCGGCACGCCCACCTCTGGGAGCTTGCCCGTACGAGCGCGCCCGGTGACTGCCGGAGCCGAGACCGCGACCTGGCAGATTGATTTCGAAGACACCTCACGGCGTGGTTTTTACGAACTCACGCTCACGGACACGGATTCCAATGAATTGCCGGTCCTCTTTGCGGCCAATCTCGACCCAGCTGAGAGCCAGTTGGACCGCGTGACGCCCGATACGCTGAAGTCTGCCCTAGGAGAGGCCCCCGTGAAGTTCGTCACTGCGGGGACTGCGGTGATGGATCTCGGAGCCACGAAATCACGAAGCGAATATTGGCGCTGGGCACTCTACCTACTCCTCGCTTTCTTATGTATTGAACTCTTCTATGGTTACTGGTTAGGCGCCCGCCGCTAGCAATCGCCCCCTTCATGAAACCCATTTATCCAATCCTCATCATCTGGCTCACGATCCTGGCGATCGGCGCTCGAGCTCAGGAGGATCCGTTTGACCTGAACGACGTCGAGTTTGAGCTTCAGTTAGAGCAACAGTTTGAAGAACTCAACGAGCAACTGCTGCGCATTCTCGGTGACGGCATCGATGGGCCCATCGTCATTCAAGACGAGGAAATCCTGGAAGGCGGCTTAGACGCGCGGCTCTTTGGAGGAATGGTCGGCCTGCGTAGCAATCAAATGAGCAGTCTCTCGCACGGTGCGGTCAAGACGGATTCCGATTCCGAAGCTCTGCTCGCGCGCGCGGAGGAGTTCGCCAAACAAGACCGCTTCGATTTAGCGAGCACTCTTTGGCAGAAAGTCATCGATCAAAGCAGCGATGTACTCATGGAACGGCCGGATTGGAAACAACGCACGTTCAAAGGGCACGAGTATCAGCAATTCCGCCCGATGATTGCCGAGATTGAAGCGTCCATGGCGAGAGCGGCTGCTGATGGACTAACGTCGTATCAATTACAAGTCGATGGCGAAGCGCGCGCTTTGTTAGCTTTGAGCAAACCGTCAGAGCGTGAAAATGCGCTTTCAGAGATCATCCGCCGATATTTTCTCAGTTCGTTAGGCGATGACGCCGCCTTTGAACTCGGTTGCCTAAAGATGGAGCGCATGGAGTTCTTCCCTGCCGTGCGGCTCTTCACCAAGATTCTCGACGAATATCCGAATCCGACCGTGCCCAAGGAACAGATCGAGATCCGTCTCGCCGGTTCTCTGGCCCGAGTTGGTGCTGCCGATCAGGCTTTGGAAATCGTGGATAGCCTCTACGAAGAGCACCCGGATTTGCGACGGGTTCTACGCTTGGTGCGGGCGGATATTGAAGAAGTCAAGGCCACCCAAGGAAGTGCCGCCTCGAGCATGGCGGACTCGCTGACGACACCATTGAATGTGCAGTCGAGCATGGGAGTAGGGCCGCTACCAGAAAAGCTAAGCATTCTTTGGCAACAACCATTCGATCTGCTCCTGCCAGAAGACTGGCCGGTCCTGCCGGAATCACCACGCGATCCGCTGCCCAAGGTTCCGCCGCGCCGAAATGTGCGCGGCCCCAATCAACAACCGCCGGCGCCGCCGAATCCCTTGCAACGCTGGAGACAATTCCGTTTTCAGCCTGCGGGAGAGATGCTGATTCAGAACGGCTTAGCTTTTTTTAGGACGGACGATCGCCTCGCTGTTTGTCAGACTGGCAATGGCGAACTCCAGTGGTTAGGCTTTCGCAATCGCTTCGCCCTGGATGCAAACAGCACCCAACGCTCGCGCAGTTTCGCCTCGACGACTAATGCGCAGTCTCCCTACCTCCTCAACGCAGAGGAATTCCTTGTCTTTGGCGATTCCCTGAATCAGTCGATGACCCTTACCGGAGACACGCTCTACGTACTGCAGGGCGAGCCGCTCGATTTCGAAGAGGCGGGAAGAATAAAACGATCGATCGTTCCCCAAGCGAGGCCGAGGATGACCTACAATCGCCGCCTGGCAGGACGTGGCCGGGCGAACCGGCTCGTGGCCTACGATGTGCCCACGGGAAAAGTGAAATGGTATCGAGAAGCCAATGATCAACAAAATCCTAACGACATCGTTCTCGAGAACACGGGCTTTGCTAGGGCTCCCCTAACCTATGGCTCACTCTTGTTGGCCCCCGTGCACCAAGACGCCGCTTTGTGGCTCTATGGCATGAATGCTTCCACCGGGGAGACGCTTTGGAAAACGTTTCTCTGTGATGAACCTCCGGGACAGTGTGAAGCGCTTTCGCCTGTTGCGTTGGCGATTAGTGCCGGGGATGCCTACATTGCGTCAGGCGCAGGTTATGTGTTTTCTATCGACGCCATCTCCGGAGCACTGAATTGGGCCGCCCAGTACCCGCGGACCCGAGCGAGGACCTTGAATGCGGTCTCCCCGACTTACAACTCCAGCGGCGTCGCGCTCGATGGCTGGCATCAGGACCGGCTGGTTCCCTATGGAAACCATCTCATCATTTCCGGATCCGATTTCAACTTCCTCTTTGCACTCAACCGCCGCACTGGAAAGCTAAGCTGGGAAGCGGCCAAGCGTCCTTTTCGTAGTCAGAATGCTAGCCGCTATTTGTTGGGCATTCAAGACGGCCGCGTCTACACCGGTGGAGTCAACACCTTCCGCTGTTATCAAGCAAGTGGTGGCAAGATGCTCTGGGAGCGGCGGATGAACGACTGCTTCGGGCGCGCCGCGCTCACGCCGGAAGCCGTTTACGTCCCGCAGGAAAAAGGCATCGCGCAACTTGATGCCAAAACGGGACGCGTGATCACCGTTAGTCAAGTCGAGACGCCCCACGAAGACGAACCCGTAGGCAATCTTTTCACCGATGGCAGCCGTTTCCTCGTCTATGGCCTCAAGAAAATCTACGCCCTCGGTGTCCCAGGTGCCGATAACCCGACTGATGTGAACGAATCATGACGCCATCACCCATGAATCGCCGCCGCTTTCTCCATCGCGGAAGTTCTTTGCTAGGAGCCGGACCGTTCCTGTTAGGCTCGTCCCCGTCCGCTTGGGCCAAGGCGGACCAAGTGAAGGAGAAAACCGCGGAAGAACTCATCACACCCGCTGCGCAGCAAGCCATCGATAAAGGCCTCCGTTTCCTAGCAAAGCGTCAGGTATCCCGCGGTGTCGATCGCGGCGCCTTTGGCAACAGCGGCTACGGCGGAAGCGCCGGCATTTGCGGAATCGGCGGCTTAGCCTTTATGGCCGAAGGGAGTACCCCCGGCATCGGCCGTTTCGGCAAACAAGTCGACGCTTGTTGTGACTTTGTGGTGCGCTGCACGTCGCGCACGGGCTACATCGCTCGGGCGTCCAATGCGATGGGCAACATGTATGGCCACGGCTTCGCCACGCTCTTCCTCACCCAAGCCTTCGGCATGTCCCGCCGCAAAGACATCGGTCAGAAACTGCGAGCCGCGATCAAGCTTACCCTCAGTTCTCAGAACGCGGACGGCGGTTGGCGCTACACGCCCTCGCCCAATGATGCGGATCTCTCCGTCACCGTCTGCCAGATCATGGCCCTACGGGCTGCGCGCGATGCGGGCATCAATGTCCCGGATCCCGCTCGCGAAAAGTGCATCGAGTATGTGAAGAAGAGCCAGGTGGATGACGGCGGATTCCGCTACACCCTGCGTGGCGGCCATACCACTTTCGCGCTTACCGCTGCGGGTCTTGTTAGTCTCTTTAGTGCCGGCATCTACGACGGCCCGCAGATTGAGAAAGGGCTGAACTATCTGAAGCGCAACCGCAACCGTGCCGACGGCCATTACTACTTCTACAGTCACTACTACGCAGTCCAGGCCATGTGGCATGCCGGCGGTCAGTGGTGGAATGATTGGTATCCATCCATTCGTGATTCGCTTTTACAAAGACAACAAGGCAATGGCTCTTGGACGTCGCCCTACAGTGAAGAGTTCGCCACTGCCATGGCCTGTATCATTCTTCAAATGCCTAACGATCGCCTGCCGATCTTTGCCCGTTAGATGACGCTCGCGAATACCACCTTCTTGCGCTGGTTAGGCTTTGATTCCGAGAGGCTGCCGGAGGGTTCCGACTATCAATACGAGTTCACCCACCTCCCCGAGTCGTGGGGTGTCTTTGTCCTCATCGGGGCTGCCATCGGTCTCGTTTACATGGCTTATCGCTTGTACAAGAAGGACAAGGCCGATAGCCCCGGCTGGGTCCGTGTCGTCCTGGGCACACTGCGAGCCCTAACCATTCTCATTCTGATCGTCATCTTGTTAGGCCCCGCGGTCAGCTATAACAAAGTGCGCACCTTGCGGCCGGTCGTGACCTTGCTTCGCGACGCCTCGGACTCCATGAATGAGGCGGACGTTTACTCCGAGCCGAGAGCCGCCGTCGGGGTGGCCAAACTCACTGGGCGCGCATCGGAGAATGTCACCCAAACGTCCTTCAAACGGGCCGATTTGGTCAATCAGTTGGCTGCCTGGCAGAATGGCCGCTTTTACAAAGAAATTGATGCCAAAGGACGCCTCCGGTTGATCGACTTCGCCGATCGATCGACCGAAGTGCCTCTCAAACGCGAAGAGAATTCGGCGGAAGACCGGAACCCTGAAGAAGGGCGTTCAACGATTCCTGCTCTGGTAGCGTCCGGTCCCGGAACGGATATCGCACGCGCATTAGAGGAGAGTCTCGCCGAGCGCCTAACCTCAGCCGTGGTCGTGCTAACAGACGGTCAACATAACGCACAGTCGGATCTTTCGGTCCCTGCCAATGTCGCCAAACAACGCGGCGTTCCTTTTCTTGTCATGGGTTTTGGTGATCCCAAACGGCCGCGCAATCTACAAGTCGCGGAAATCTATGCCGATCCCCAAGTTTGGAAGAACGATCCGTTTGAAGTTCAAGCCACGTTGCGGTCACAGGGATTTGATGGCGGTCAAGTGGAGGTTTCCTTGATCGAAGTCACGCCTAACGAAGATCCTGAGCTGCCCAACGAAGAGATTGTGTTGGATACCAAGACGATCGATCTGCCTGAAGAAGGCGGACAAGTCCGCATGAATTTCACGCACAGTCCGGCGCAAGAAGGCCTGCGTTCTTACACCGTGCGGGCGCAAGAACTGGAGAACGAGTCCTCCATCGAGGACAATGAACCACCCGCACCGGTTCGCGTGAAGGTTTTGGATGACAATGCGAGGGTATTGCTCATCGCCGGCTCGGCCAATTGGGAATACCGGGCCTTGGCACGTCTCTTTGCGCGTGAAGATAATGTGAATCTATCTTGTTGGCTGCAGAGTCTCGACATGGGGCGTCAACAGCAAGGCAACACGCCAATCGAAGTGCTTCCCAACACACGGGACGATTTGTTCGTCTACGATGTCGTGGTGATGTTAGATCCGGATCCTGGCGAGTTTGATGAGGCTTGGGTGGGACTCCTGCGCGACTTTGTGGGGGAACACGCGGGCGGATTGCTCTACATGCCCGGCCCCGTCTTCGGCGGGCCTTTCCTCACTTATCCCGCTGTGGACAGATTCAAAGAATTGCTTCCCGTCACCTTGGGCGATATTGGGACTTTGGAAGTCTCCAGTCTCTTGACCAGCTTCAACCGTCCTTGGCCGCTTGGCGTGGTTTCAGCGAATGTGGATCAACCCATCATGCGTTTCTATTCGGATACCGAGGAAACGCTGGCGCGTTGGAAACAACTTCCCGGCGTATACTGGAGTTTTCCTGCCGCGAAACCTAAGCCGGCAGCGCGTGTGCTGATTGAGCACTCCGATCCCAGCCTGCGCAACGATGACATCGCCCGGCCTTTGTTAGTCACCGGCAACTATGGCTCCGGCCGCACGGTTTATCTTGGCTTCGACGGCACTTGGCGTTGGCGCACGCCCGGCATTGATGCTGAGTTCTTCAAACGCTTCTGGGTGCAAACCACCCGTTATTTGATCGAAGGAAGAACCGTGGCCGGCAAACGCCGGGGCCTCATCGAAACCAGCCGTTTCCGTTACGAAGTAGGGGATCGTATTCGGATCACCGCGCGTCTGCGCCAGCCTAACTACGACCCATTTGAGGAGGAGATGGTTGAGGGTGTGTTAGAAGTACCCGGCGAAGAACCGATGCCACTCACCTTCAAAATGGTTCCAAACGCTCCCGGCCTCTACGAAGCCACCATCACGGCAGCGCATCAGGGTTTGCACACCGTCGGGATCACGTTGCCTGGCGATGGCGCGGAAGAGGTGGCTTTGGATGCGAACTTCTCGGTTATCTTGCCTATTCGGGAAACGCAGGCCACCTGGTTAGACAAAGCGCGCTTGATCGACTTGGCGAAACAGAGTGGCGGTCAGTATTTCGAACTCGATCAGTTAGACCAGCTCTTGAATGCGATCCCCGATCGCATCCGACGTTTGGAGACGCCTAGCGCGCCCATTCCCATCTGGGATACCTTCAACGTTTTCCTCTTGTTAGGCGCCTTGCTCACTGCGGAGTGGGCCCTTCGCAAACGCTTTAAAATGTTGTAGCCTTTCATGACCACTCAAGTCCTCAGTTCCTTGGACAAATTGCCGGATGCCCTGACAAACAAGCTACGGGTCTTGCGACGTCGCATCGCTTGGTGGTTCACTGTTGATGGCGCCAATCGCGTTCTGCTATCGGTCTTCGGCCTCATCGGCCTGGACCTTGCGATCGATTGGTTCTTCCGCATGGATAAAGCGCAGCGCGGCATCATGTTAGTGTTGATGCTGGCCGCGATCGCCTGGGTGGTATGGCGGTATTTGATCAAGCCACTCACTTCTAAACTCACGGACGACGCCCTATGTCTGGAAGTGGAACAGCGAAGCGAAGGTCTCTCAGAAGAACTCATCAGCGCCTTGGAGTTCTCACGCACCGATTGGTCCCAACATCCCAACGCCTCCATGGGAATGGTCAAGGCCACCATTGCCAAGGGCGCCGAAGCCGGTGAGGAAGTCTCCATTGATGGCGTGATCAAACAAAGGGCCTTTGGAGCAAAGGTTGGCTTGTTGGTAGTGCTCCTTGCTGCCTTTGCCGGTCTGGCGATCGCTTGCGTGCAGACGCCCACCATGAACACGTGGTTCAATCGCAACGTCTTGCTCGGTAACGCCGCTTGGCCTCAAGATTTTTATTTCGACGTGCAAGGCGCTCAGAACGGGTTGCTACGCATTCCCCGAGGCGACGATTGGCCACTCGTAGCCCAGGTTCGCCAGGGTTATCGGAAGAAACCTCAAGATGTACGGATCGAGTTTCGCGGTTCTTCCGGCCGTCGTATCGAATCGATGGCTGCCGATGATGACGGCCTCACTTTCCGCTATCAATTGGTGAGTGTGACAGAGCCCTTTGCGTTCCGGTTTAGCAGCAAGAATATCAAGACTGAATGGTTTCGCACCCGACTACTACAACGACCTGAAATCAGCTCGGTGAAATTGGTGGCTGAACCGCCTGCCTACACGGGCACCGAAGCAACGGAGCTGCCTCCCGGGCAAGGCCCTTACTACATCCTACGCGGATCGACCTTCAAGATCACTGGTGAAGCGAACAAGCCGCTAGCCAGAGCGAGTTTGTTAGTGAATGAGAAAGAGCTGCCGCTTCAAATCGATGGCAAGATCTTCAACGGCGAACTCGCCACCGATCAGTTGGACTCCGGCACCTACACCGTGGCTATTGAAGATGCCGAAGAGATTTGGTTACCCGACCGAGAGGAAGCCTCGGGTTTAGGCGCCCGCGAACCCATGAAGTTCAAGGTGCGCCTCAAAGATGACGCCACCCCTAAAGTGAAAGCCGCTTTGAAAGGTGTGAGTGGCATGGTGGTTTCACGCGCCAGGCTTCCTTACGAAGCGACCCTCACCGATGACTTTGCCCTCACCGATGTCGCCTTGACTTGGGAATGGCGTGAGGACAAAAGCGAAGCCGAGCCGACGACGGGCAGCACCAAACCCGCTTCCGCAGCGTCATCGTTGGGCAAGACGGCCATGGAACTGAAAGACGCCTTCGATATCGAAGCTCTGGAGATTCCTGCCGGCTCGCGTCTCAGCCTGCGTTTGAATGCGACTGACAATAACATTGTTTCCGGACCCAAGACCGGTCAATCCACGAACATGGTCTTACGCGTCGTCAACGAAGCTGAACTTCGTGATGACCTGTTGCGCCGGGAGAAGGATCAACGCCAGATCCTCACTGAACTGGTCGATAAACAAGATTTGATCCTAACGGAGACGCAAAGCATGGAGGCCTCCACACGTTCTAGCAATGATCTCACGAGCGAACAGCGCAGCGAAGCAGTGAAACTCCACAAACGTCAACGCGCCATCGGCGAAAGCATTCGGCCGATGGTCCAGCGGCTCAATCTCATGCTGGCGGAGATTCGCAACAACCGCTTGGAAGATGATGACGGCATCCTTCAGACTCGGCTTCGCGAGCGGATCATCTCACCGCTAGCCAATGTCCTGGAAAACGAGCTCTTTCTCGCCACGGAATGGGTGGATCGCATCCGGCGCGCGCCTTCCTCTAACGAACGCAATGAGATCTTTGTGAGTTCGATTACCAATCAACAGAAAGCTCTCAAGATCCTCCGCGAAGTACTCGTCCACATGGTGAAAAACGAAAGTTATCAGCAGGTCGTGAACATGATTTACGAGATTCAGAAGAACCAAGAGGGCTTGCGCAAACGCACGGAGAAAGAAAAGGCTACTTTGTTAGAGAAACTCATCAAAGAAGGCAAAGCGGCGCCACCAACCGAAGAACCCAAGCCATGAAAGCCATTCTAACATCCCTACTCATTCTGATTGGGAGCCTGCACGCGTTTGCGCAGGAGGCGCCACCGACGGATCTCCCCGGCGGTCTCGATGCCGAAGCTCAGGGTGCCGACCGCACCAGTCCGTTAGGCGTGCGTCAGCAGCGGGTGAAACGCATGCTCACGGATCTGGAATCGAAGTTCGCCGAACTCGCCGAAGAACTCGCCGCCGAGCAGCCCGAGCAAGCCGAGAAACTCAAAGAGGCCTTTCAGCAATCCAAGGAATTGCTGCTCATGCAGCGCATGGATGAAATCACGAAACTGCTGGATAGAACGAAGTTTGAATCAGCCACCGACGAGCAGAACGACATCATCACCGATCTCAAAGGCCTGATCGATCTGTTGCTCTACGAAGAAGACCCGTTTGAGAAACTCCAACGAGAGATCGAGCAACTCGAAGCGTGGAAGAAAGCTTTGGACAATCTCATTCAAGAGGAAACCGAGTTGAAAGAAGAGAGTGAGATCTTGGCTGATCCCGAAGCGGCTAAAGAGGATCTCGATGCCAAGATCGCCAAGGCCAAGGATCTGGTCAAAGCTCAAGAGAAACTGTTAGAAGAAACGGAGAAACATGATGGCAGCGACGTCGACGGCCTTGACGCCCTGGCAGATCAACAAGCGACGCTTCGTGAGGAGACCGCGAAACTAGCTGATGCGCTGAAACCCTCTCAAGAAGGCGAAGCCAAGCCATCCGCGAACGACGCGCAGAGCAAAGCAAGCGAGTCACTCAACCAGGCCACTGGCAAGCAACGCGAAGCCGTGAACGAACTCGCCAACGCCAAGCCCAAACCGGCCGCCGATTCCGAGAAGGAAGCCATTGAAAAACTCAAGGAAGCCGTGAAATCGCTCGAAGCGGAACGCGAGCGTCTTGAGCAGATGAGCCCAGAAAATGCTGCGGAACTCGCCGAGAAACAAAGCGAGACCGCTGGTGAAACCGGCGAACTGGCAGAGGAAATGAACGAAGCTCAAGACGGCTCGGAGCAGAAACCGGGTGAATCTTCGCCCGGTGAGAACGTGCAGAATGCGCAGCAACAGATGAACCAAGCTTCCGAGCAACTCGCGCAGGATCAATCGGGTCAAGCCTCTAAGAATCAGGAACAAGCGCTAGAGGAGTTGGAGAAAGCGCGGCAAGAAGTGGAGCGGCAATTGAATGAGAAACGTGATGAAGCACAGCAAGAGCAGATCGCGCGTTTGCAGGAGGTTTTCACCAAGATGCTTGAGAAACAGCGCCTCATCACCCAGGGCACCAAGACTCTAGCAGAGAAACGCGGCGGGGACGACCAACCGCTGCGTCGCCGGGATCGTATCACGCTTCGTGAATTGGCCAAAGGCGAACGAACCTTGGAAGACGACGCTAAAGAAGCCGAAGCTTTGTTAGTTGAAGATGGCACCAGCATCGTCTTCCGCGACATTGTTGGGTATCTCCAGACGGAAATCGCTCACGTGGCCGAATTGATGGAAAAGCGTCAGACCGGAACGGTCGTGCAAAGCGCGCACATTGAGATCGAGATGACGTTGCAAGAACTCATCACCGCACTGGAGAACTCGGGCGCCGGTCAACCGCAACAAGGCGGCCAACAGCAGCAGCAAGGCGGAGGTCAACAACAACGTCAGAGTCTCTTTCCCCCCATAGCGGAACTCAAACTGCTCAAATTCACTCAGGAAAGAATCAACCGCCGCACCTCCACCTTGGAGCGCGCTCGCGCCGCCAATGAAGAGATCGCCGACACCGTTGGCAAGCAGTTCGAGGACGTGGCCGGCATGCAGAACAAATTGACCAACATGGCCCGCCAACTCGCTGCCAAACTTCAACCAACCATGACGGCGGATGACCCAGATGCCATCGACTAACCGTCAGACGAATCCCAAGTTCAACAACAACTCATCGGTCATGAACCGCCTCTCACTATTCCTCTTCCTCTTGGCCCTGGGCATCACGGCGACGACAGCTCAAGACGATCTACCGAGTTCCAGCGAGATTCTCGAACGCTTCAGCGGTGCGTTAGAGCAGAATGAAACCCTCTCAGCCGAGTCCAAGCAACAAGTGCTCGATGCCATGCGGACAGCGCGCGACAACGAGTCGGAAGACGCCGTGATCCTGGCCGAAGCCTTGCGTGTGCTCTACCCGGAGTTCAATCAAGCACAGCAGGAAACGGCCGAAGACGATGGCAGGGCCGGGCTGCGCAAGCTCTACAAACTCGCTCGTTCCAAAGACCGATTTCTCGCCGCCGAAGCCGCTTATTTCATGGCCAGAACGCTGTATTCACAGGAACGCCATGAAGAAGCCCTGCCCTTTCTCGATCGCTTGCGTGGCGATTTGCAGAATCACACCCTACGTCACGGCGACGCCCTTTACTATCTTGGAGCGGCTCAAGCTAACAGTCTTCAAAAGGAAGCCGCCATCGAAAACCTTTCCCGATTTCTCGAAGACTACCCCGACGCCTCCGACCGCCTGCGTTTCTCCGCGCAAGCTACTTTGGATGGCATCGTGGGCGTGAACGACGGTTCCATGGATGACATTGCCGATCACATGGACTTCTCGCATCGGCGGCTCAGTTTCGAAGATTCCGGTGAGAAGACGCGGGAAGTGCAAGACAAAGTCGTGGCCATGTTAGACTCCTTGATCGAACAGGCGGAACAACAGCAACAGCAGCAACAACAACAATCCGGCGGTGGCAGCCAGCAGCAACAATCCGGCGCCCAACAACAACCCGGTGCCGGCCAAGGCCAAACCGCGGGAGGAAACGGCGAAGCCGTGGAAGACACAGACAAAGTCCGCAAACGCCGCGGAGGTAAGAAAAGTGCCTGGGATCAAGTGCGCGAACGTGATCGGGCCACCGATGCCCTTTCCGGCCTCAAATCCAAGTATCCCCCACGCTATCGCGAACTCGTGGAACAGTATTTCAGCGAACTCCAAGAAGGTGAAGACGGCGGCGCCGAGGAAACGACCGAGCCACAACCATGATCAAGGCATTCAAGGAGCAGCGTCGTCTCGCCGCGTCATTCCAAAGCCGTTGGAGTCCAGCCTTTAGGCTGTTCGCCGCTGCCCTAGCGTTTACGCTAAGCCTCACAGTTACCTATGCGGACCGTCTTCGCACGCTTGAAGGAGACTTGATCGAAGCACAAGTCAACGAGATTACTCCCGATCACATGGTCCTCCTCGACGATGGCACGTCGTGGTCACTTGACAAACTCCGCAGCATCGTCCCCTCCCACAATGCTCAAGAGATTGCTGAAGGACAGCATACGATCTGGCTCACCAATGGGAGCCGTTTCTCCACCAGTCACGTCACCATGAGTGAGGAAGTCTATCAAATCAATCATCCCGCCCTGGGCGCGTTGGAGATTCCCATCGATCTCGTGTGGGCAATTCGCTTGGCCAATCCTCTGCCGGATTCGCGATTCATGAACGCGGTGCGAGACCGGCGCGAATTGATCGATGATATCATCTACGTCAACGCCGAAGGCGCCGGCGAACTTCAGGAAGTCGAAGGCCTAACGGAAGATGTCACCCCTGAACAGCTGGTCTTCGATCAAGGGGGGGAACTCAAGAATCTTCCGGTCGAGAAAGTACACGGTGTCGTTCTGGCTTCACCTTTATTCGAAGTCCCTAACGAAGATAGCTGGATCACGTGTCACCTCACACTTACCGACGGCTCTCTGATTTCAGGGAACGTCACCCGATTGAAAGACGACGCGGTGACCATTGCACTAGGTGACGACTTGGAATGGCAAGTTCCTTGGCTTCTCGTGCAACGTTTTTCCGTCGAGAGCAGCCTGCTCCACTACCTATCGGATCGCGACCCCGTCGAGGAAACCATGGAAAGCATTTACGCCTTCCCACGCCCATGGAAACGCGACCAGAACGTCCGCGGTCATTCCCTTCGCCTCCAGCGCGATCGTTTTGAAAAAGGTTTGGGCGTCGCAGCCGGCACCACACTTACCTATCAAAACGACAAAGCTTTCACTCTTTTTACCGCCACCATCGGCATCGATGCTCAACGCGAACCCTTCGGCGACTGCGAGTTTGTGATCACGTCAGGAAAGGACGAACTTTTCCGCCAACGCCTGCGCAGCACGGATGAGCCGCACTTTGTGAGACTCGAAATCGATGAAATTGAAACGCTAACGCTATCCGTATTGCCCGGCGGCGGAGCGCTCGATCTCGCTGACGACGCCAATTGGGCCGAAGCGTGTTTTCTGGATCTTGAATTGGATGCTTCAGAGTAGCCTTCTGACCAATCATCTGGTCGTTGTTAGGCTCAGTTCGCGCAATCGTTGAATCTTAGGGTGCGGCCACGTTCCGTCCATCTCCTCGAGGAATGCCATGCTGAAGAAACATCCGTAGCTGCCCAGGTCTCCATAAGAGCCTCAAGTTCATACTCGAATCCATCCACATCCTTGGCCGAATCCATGAGAGCCAAGGCAGATGACGGATCGGCGGCAACTAATCGCTTTGCTAGTCTGACTCGACCTGCGTAGGTTTCCGGTGAATCGCCGATATTCTCCGACCAACGTTGCGCTTCGCTGAGTTGGTTGGCATCCCATGAACCCATGATCGTTGCGATTGTGCGCGATGTGTTCTCATCGCGTTCAGGGTGAGCTAGATACTTGATCAAATTTACAGCAATGCCTTGTTGACATCATGTCTATGGAATAGTAGACATGATGTCTACCGCCAATCATATCAATAATGGCTGCTCCAAAATCCGTCGTCACTGAAGCTGAACTCAATGTACTGAAAGTCCTTTGGGACCAAGCACCCCTATCGGCGCGTCAAATCACGGAACGTCTCTACACAAAGGTAGATGCCTCTTCTATGGGCACTGCTCAAAAGCTGATCGCCAGACTAGAAGACAAGGAAATGCTCACTCGAAACGACGCGCAGACGCCCCACCTATTCGAAGCCGCACTCGGTCGCGAAGACATCGCCGGAATGCAGCTCAACGATTTGGCAAACAAACTGTCGGGCGGATCGCTTTCACCCTTTGTGTTGCATCTCGTGCAATCAAAGAAACTCAGCAAGTCGGAGAAGCGGGAAATCCGCCGTCTATTGGAAGATTGATCCCAATTCTATGAAAGTGAGATGAGTACAGTTGCCGAACTTCTCCTATCCAACGCGATCTGGAGTAGCCTTCTCGCCTTGATCGCGCTCATCATCACGCGCTTCTGGAAGGACCCGCATTTAGCACGAGTACTTTGGTTATTGGTTCTGCTAAAGCTCGTGACGCCAGCCTTTATCGAAGTTCCTATCGCATTACCAACCAGCGCCGGAAAAGCTGACATTGACGCCGTTCAGCTTGGAGATCCCTTCGCAGAAAACCTCTCGATAGATCAAAACGACTCATCGGATCGGAAGCACATTTCGTCAAGAGAGCCGGAATCCGCCTCAAGAATGCAGCCGCTTGGGCCTCTAGTCTTTATCACGATATGGGCGGCCGGAGTATTGGTGCTTGCGTCGTTTGCCGTCACCCGGCATCGACGTCTTTCGCGCTTCATTCAGATGTCGTCCGTTGCGGACGGTCAGATTCAGAGTGAAACGGCACACATGGCCAATAGACTTGGCGTTACGAAATGTCCCACCGTTCGTGTCACCGAAGCGCCTATCTCACCTTTCGTGACGGCTCACCTGAAAAAGCCGGTAATCCTATTTCCCAGACATTTACTGAAGAAAATGAGTAGAGAGGAACGCCAAACCGTTCTGGCTCACGAGCTCGCTCATATGCGGCGAGGGGATCGTTTGATTCGGCTGATTGAGATCATCATTCTCGGCCTTCACTGGTGGAATCCTATAGCTTGGCTGGCCAGCTCCCGATTGAGGCGGTCCATGGAAGATTGTTGTGATGCCATGGTGATATGGGCAATGCCAGATAGTCGAAAGAGCTACGGTAAGGCCCTGTTGCGAACAGTAGAATTCCTCACCGAGGCCAAAGCGATTCAACCAATTATTGGAAACACTTTCACCACCACCCCCATTAAAGATCGAATTGAAACCATTATGAAAAAAGAAATCCATCACCATATGACGACCCCCGTTAAAATCATCGCCCTATTGCTAGGCATCGCCGTTCTGCCCATTGTCACTACTGGAATATCGCAAGAAGAAACGTCAGGGAAACAAACGACCACAGAAGACAAAGAAGACGCCGAAATGGATTCTGATGAAACACCGGCCCAATGGGAAATCTGTTGGTTCGTCCTCGTTGACGGTGAGACGGATGAGGTTCAGGAAAAGGTCGCGAAGCTGATCCCAAAGAAAACTTCCGCCACCATAGAAGACATCGGTGACCTTTTAGAAAAGAATGGATTACCTATGTACAGTACAACTAAAATGTCGGGAGGATCTGAAGGAGACGTACCGAAAGAGATGAAGGAAGAGGCAAAGAACCTGGAGTTTGGCGAGACGAGTCGAGTGCGAAAGATTGGGAAAAACTATTTCATGGTGCGTAAAACGGTGAATGAGACGGCATTGCGAGCCATGCGCGAGAAACAGCGCTTGGCCGAGAAGGCCAAGCGCGAATATAAAGCACAGCTACGGCTACTTGAACTCGATGTGAAAGCGGCCGAAATACGGCGCAGCGCTGCACTAGCGAAAGCAGAAGAGAAGGACCGGCGCCTCGCACCGGCGGAATTGCGTCAGGCCAAATTTGACGCGCAGCTCGCAGGGATCGAGGTCGAGCGAGCGAGGCTGGCCATCGTTCTCTTGAAAGTTAAGAGTGAGTAACTATCAGACCGGCCAAGGCTCTCTTCGGATCGGCTCTAGCGGCGTTAATAAGTGGAAGAAATAGTCTGATTTTTGTCCGGTTGGCGAGTTTCGTTCGTTCCAATAGGGGACTCCAACCTTCATGAACGCCCCCGTCAGCAGCCGTACTCTGCTCAGTCGCTACGTCGATGATACCGACGAAGCCGCGTTTGCTGAAATCATCCGTAGACATCTCCCGTTGGTCTATTCAACAGCCCTGCGGAAACTCGGAGGCGATCGCTCGCTGGCGGAGGATTGCACACAAATCGTTTTCATCGATCTCGTGCGCAAGGCGTCCAAGATCGGAACGGATGTCTCATTGGGCGCCTGGCTCCACCGCCATACGGGATTCACGGCTAGCAAGATGGTCGAATCAGAAAGACGTCGAAAGAGACGTGAGTACGGAGCTGCCGAACAGGATGCATATGACAGATTGTCCGTAGAAACTGCCCACTCAACATCATGGCAGTTGATCCAAGTGGTCGATGACGCCCTGGGACGTCTGCCAGAACGAGACCGGACGGCCATCGCCTTGCGGTTTCTCGACGGGCATCGCCTCAAGTATATAGGGGAATTGTTAGGAACGAGCGAAGATGCTGCGCGCAAGCGAGTCGCCCGAGCTTTGGATAAACTACGCCAAATTCTTCAGAACCGTGGTGTGACCCTGTCGGCCATCTCATTGTCTGGCCTTCTCGCTAAGGATATGTCGAGCGCCGAACCGCCATCAGGCCTTATCGGAGAAATCACGTCATCAGTATTTGCTACCGGCACTTTGACAGGCATCCCTATCAAAGCGATCATTGGTGGAGCCATTGCGGCGGCCTTGATGGGGTCTGCAGTGTTGCTACTTCAAATCACGACTCGATCGAAATTGAGTCAGCTACTACAGACTCGACGCACCGAGTCCGTCCACAACATTAGAGCGGCCAGCGGAGATGGACCTAGCCTAACAAAGCTTCAACCACAAGTGATCGGTCTGGATGAAAAGCTTTCACTTAACGAGATCTTTGAACATCTAGACATCCTTTCCCGAAAGCCTCGAAATATCCTCACCAATGCCGAATTCAAGCAAAGCGTAGGGCAAATCCGCGCTCAGGACTTGCTTCGAGCAGCACAGTTGGCCGATCAACGATTTGATAGAATCACGCTCTTGCGTTTCCGGGAGGCGATTTTCGAACGTTGGTTTCAGTTCGACCCTGCTTCAGCGCTGACCGAAGGCATAGAGTGGGTACGGGAAAGCAAACGATGGTCGAAAAAAGTTGAGACGGCCTTTACGGGCTGGGTGAGGCACGATAGCCGTGCCGCCGTCGATTGGTGGAAAGCCACGTTTGAGATCGAGCAACCGGATGGTTCCAAAGCTGCCGACACCTCTAATGTCATCTCTCATCACATGAGTTTCAGGCTTGCTGAGGAGGCACCGAAATTGGCCATCGAAATAAGCGATTCTTTCAAACTCGACTACCCACGGCGCGCCCTGAGGATGAACGCTTTCAATACGTGGCTCGATCGAGCACCTGTCGATGCTTATGAATGGGCCGCTCAGTTGGAATCGCCCGCGGAGCGATTTGATCGCGCCATGCGCATGAGGAAAGTGGAGGATCACCAGAATCTGTTCGGAGAGACGTGGCGAGATTCTGACGATGTCATCGCTTGGTCACTAGCAAAGACGCCTAAAATTGAGCAACCCGGAGCGTTGGCCAAGATTCTCGGATACTGGCAAGGCGCAGGAAAGGTGCAAGACGCGGTCGATTGGTTGGCGAAACAGCCAGCCAGTGAAGAAATGGACATCGTGATGGCCTCATTTGCCACCATCAAGCGACTGGATCAAGCCGTCGCCCTCACGGTGGCAGCACGCGTCACCAACGAAACCGATCGAGAACTTCTCATGTCAGGAATCTTTCGCCGATGGCATCGGCGGAACCCGACGCAGGCACTTGAGTTTCTCTCTAACAGCACGTGGCCTTCCGATCAATTGCAGATGCTCGAAGCCACTATTAACAATGGCTAGCAACAGCACCAAGTCTGCCGTGTTATCGGGAGGCATCGTCTCTGGACTATTCGCCATCCCCATTCTATGGCTTTGGCAATCCAATGCGTCGCTTTCCGATCAGGTTCATGTGATAGAGTCTGCTTCCCTAGTGCAGGAGGGAGGAGAAACACCGCTGCAACTCGTCAGAACACCACACAACGCCGCATTCAGTCCAAGCCATATCCTCGCCACGGCCAGACATCACGAAGAGATCTCAGCAGACAAGCGTACCAAGCTACTCGCGTCACTCAGCAGCAGTGATCGTGACGCTGAAAAAGAACTTCAACGTGTTCTGCTGGTACAATGGGCAGACGAGAATGGACACAACGCCGCGGAGTGGCTCAAAGAACAATTTAAGAGTGGAAGAGGAGCGGACGAGATTCGACACGCCCTCAAGGATGTTCTGGCTACATGGGCTCACCATGACACTTCGGCTGCGGTGGCTTGGTATGAAGCGAACATGGACTTGCTAGACAAACCCTTCGGTTTTGATGTCCTCCGATGCCTCGCTCCTTATGACTTAGGCGCCGTCCCCCGGCTCATGGGTCCCAGCTTTCGAAACGTGTACGACTCGTCATTCTCGGAAGACCTCGCCATGCCCAATCATTCCACGGAAGAATTGGCCAGGGCCATGGATGCCTTGGCAAAAGCTGATCCTTCATGGGGCGGTCCATCGATCCACAAAGCGCTTGCCGAGAAATGGATTCCCATGGATCCAGACGGCGCAAAGCGCTGGGCCATGGATCAACCTCCGGGAAAGTTTCGCGAGGTCGTTCTCAAAGAGCATCTCAAGTATCGCCTAAGGAACGCAGAGGACACCATGGCCGCCGCAGACGCCCTTCTTAGTGAGCAAGACAATCTGGAGCCGGAATTCCTTTTGGATTCGATCGCCGAACTATGGCCTGTCGAAGATTTGAATGGTGTAGGTGTGTGGCTGGGTACACAAAAACTGGACCAGAATGCTTGGAAAGCGGTGGCGACCTTTGCCTCCCGTGCGGTGAATCAGGATCCTGTTAGTGCGTTCGCTTGGCTCGATGCTATTGCTGATGAATCTCATCGCGAACGCGCCTATGGTGACGTATTCGACCAATGGCATGCCAAGAACCGCCATGATGCCGAGAACTTTCTGCGAGAACATCTCAATGAATGGCCAGAGCCGAGAGTGCGCCTATTGCAAGAGCTGATCGTAAGCCAACACCACGATCCCAATGGTTGGTAAAGATGATGGGGATATGCCGAGACGTGGTGAGCGCCGCTTGTCGCGAAACTTACGCAAGGTTTCGAACTCGGTGAGGCACCAAAGTGATGGGCAAGCTTAGAAAGATCCCCATCTTCGGCTACAAACAGCCCAGAATCGGTGCGCACTGAAAAAAACCTAGATTACACGCGCCATTTCGCCAAATTGGCTAGCAGCTTGGCTCACCCTAATGTTGAGATCGGCGTGCGGCCTTTTCATCATGACCCCTCAACGCATCGTCGGCATTCGCATTCCGCCCTGGGCACGATTCACCCACGAAATCTACCGCGGCGTGATGACCTACATGCGGGAACATGAACCCTGGCAAATTCAAACACCCATCGATTCGACCAATGAGATCGAACCTGTCCGCATCAATCGATTCTGGAAAGGAAACGGCCTCATTGTTTTCCGGCTCACGGCTGCTGAATTGAAAGCCTTTCAAAGTCGCGATATCGCCGTGGTGAGCATCAGTGCGGAATCAACTCATCATGGCATCCCTGTGGTGATTCCCGATTTTGAGGAATCTGGCAGGATCGTGGCGCGGCATTTCACGGCCTTGGGACTGCGTCAGTTCGCCTTCTGGGGAGATCCCTCGAGAAACTACTCGAAGGCACGCGGACGCGGTTTCGCCAGTGAACTCGAACGATGCGGATTCGACTGCCATCAACTGGGTGTTGAAGTGGGGCGCTTAGGGAAAATGAAAGAGCGATGGAAGACCATGCGCCGGATCATGGATCCGCAACTACGCAAGCTTCCAAAGCCAATTGGACTCTTCTCCAAGGACGATATTGCGGCAGCGACCCTAATCCAAGCTTGCCAACGACTGGGATTCCACGTGCCGGATGACGTGGCCATCGCGGGTGTGAACAATGACGAGCTGTTCTGTTACACCACCTCGCCACCGCTCACCGCGGTACGTTATCCGGGCGAAGTCATCGGCTATCACGCGGCGGCCATTCTCGACCGACTCATGCGGGATGAAAACGATGTGCCGATGCAAACGGTTGTCCCGGTGCTAGGGCTAGCAGAACGCGAATCCACCGATGTGCTCCACATCAGCGACCCCGTTGTGGCGAATGCCGTCCGCCGCATCCGCCGCGAAGCCGGGACGTATCCTCTGCAAGTAAATGAACTTGTTGCGGATAGCCCGCTCTCTCGCGCTGCCTTCAAAAGACGATTCATTCAAGCGCTAGGCAAACCGCCGAAAGCGGAAATCAAGCGCATCCGCCTGGATCATCTCAAAGAACTCCTCCACACCACCGACTGGCCAATCAAACGCATTGCCGCCCAGATGGGTTTTGAATCAATGGAGGATCTCGGCCGCTTCATGCGGCGCGAGACTGGGACGACGGCCACGGCGTATCGGGAAAAGGCCCGCAAGTCAGCTAGGTCCGGCTAAGTTATCACGGTTAGGAGCAATGCCAGTTGCAACTATCAAAGGCGCGTCAGATAGGATTCTCCCAGCTCAGTCCTTCGAACCGGGCAAAGTCGCTATCATTCGAGTAAAGGGTCGCCCTATTCACGATCGCATAAGCCGCTAGAATGGCATCCGACAGCACTCTGCCTGCAGAGTGAGACTGGTTCATGAGATCCATCACCTGCGCCCAATGATCCGGACCAGGAAGAAGTATCCTAGCATGAGCAAGATTGAGCCAACTCTCAACAACGCTTCTGGCGTCCTGCAGGGAGACGGCAGCGGCGCCCAACCTCGCATTGGTGGCAATTCTAACAAAGCCGAATAAGACTTCGTGAGGCAATCCGATTAGTTCCGGACTGTTGACTGCCTCTTGCCACCAACCTAACGCTTTCGCGTGCTGAGACGCATGGGGATTGTAGGCATAGAGTAGCACATTGAGATCGGGCAGGATCATGCTTGCGCCCTTACGAATGCATTTCCGTTAGAGTTTCCTCATCATCCCAGTCTTCAGCCAGCTGATTGAAACTGGCGTCTTGCAAACTAGCTGGGAACGGCGCTTGGAAGAGCGGCTCAATCTTGAGCAGAATCGACTCCTGTCCGAAGGCTATTCGGACCGCTTCATTGAGCACGCGCTTGAAGGATTTTCCAGTCCGTCTCGTTTCCTCTTTCAACAGACGCTCCGTATCTGGATCGATTGTCACAGTGGTTCTCATAGTGCATCTATGAGTGCATTTTTTTATGCTGTCAAGACAGCAAGCAACTAGTTGCAGAGCTTATTTGAAGCTCCAAGTCTGACGCGTTGATCGAGAAGTCTCACGCCGCTTTAGGGCCAATCCAAATTGCAAGGCGAGATGGCAATTTCGTCCATTGTCTCCCAGGAATCTCTCGTTTAGAACCGGCGCATGAGCGAAAGAGAGTCCGGGCCCCTTATTGAGGTCAATGGTAGAGCTTATCGTCCTCCGGCAAGACCCGTCGTGGTCATATGTATTGATGGGTGCGCGGACGAGTATCTCTCGGTCTCCATGGCGCAGGGGCGGATGCCGCGGACCTTGGAAATGACCCGGCAGGGTTATCGTGGGATGGTGCGTGGGGCCTTGCCTTCTTTTACCAATGTGAATAACGCGGCCATCGTCACCGGGATGCCGCCGAGTGTGACGGGAATCTGTGGGAACTTCTTTCTCAATCCCGAGACGGGCGAGGAAGTGATGATGAATTCACCAGAATTTCTGCGCTGCGAAACCATTCTCACGACAGCCGCGAAGGCGGGACGCAACGTGGCCTTCATCACGGCGAAAGAAAAATTGCGCACAGTATTAGGTGATGGCGTGGTGCCACTGGGGGGAATCGCTTTTAGTAGCGAGAAAGTGGATGAAGCGAAGACGGCGACACACGGCGTGGACGACGCAGAGAGCATCATTGGCAAACCGCGACCGGAGATTTATTCCGGCGACGCTTCAGTGTATGTGCTCGAAGCGGGTGCGGCTTTGGTCGAGCAAGGCAAGGCGGATTTTCTCTACCTCTCCCTAACCGATTTCATGCAGCACAAGTTCGCCCCGGAAGAACCCGAGTCTCTGGAATTCTATCAAGCATTGGACGATCAAATAGGGCGATTGTTAGATTTGAATTGCGTGATCGGCATCACGGCCGATCATGGCATGAACGCCAAGAACGCTGAAGACGGCTCGCCAAAAGTGATCTATGTGGAGAGCCTCCTAAAGGAGCGCTTTGGTGATGGCGTGAGAGTCATCTGTCCGATCACAGATCCCTATGTCGTCCACCATGGGGCCTTGGGATCCCTGGTCATGGTGCATCTCGAGGATCCCAACCAACAAGGCGAGATCACTGATTTCCTCTTGGGTCTTGATGGCATCACCGAAGTCTACAATCGCCGGCTTTCGGCGCATAAGTTAGAGCTTGCAGCAGACCGCATTGGTGATTTGACCGTTCTGTGCGGCCGAAACTATGTTGTCGGCCGCACGCCTGCTGATCATGATTTGAGTGTTTTGAAAGGTGGTTTGCGTTCGCATGGCGGCCGCTATGAGGAGATGGTCCCCATGCTCCTCTCGCGGCCTTTGAATGCAGCCTACCAAGGGAAAGCCGAGGGTGATCCCCGCAATTTCGACATCTTCGATTTCACCTGCAATGGCGGCTAAGACGAAAGCATACCACTCGCTGTTAGGAGGCATTTCCGTGCGTTCCGGCGAGTTGTTAGAGGTGCGCAGCCCTTGGGATGGAGAACTCGTGGGGACTGTCAGTAAAGCAGATGGCAAACTCTTGGAACAAGCCTTGCACCAGGCATCGACCTTCCCTCAAACCCGCTTTGTTCGCGCGCAGATCTTGAGAAAAGCACGATCTCTGTTAGAAGAGCAACGCGAGAGCTTTGCCCAAACGATCTCATCTGAATCCGGTCTCTGTCTTCGCGAGACCCGCTACGAAGTAGGCAGAACGCTTGATGTGCTAGAGTTCGCCGCCATGGAAGCTTTGCGCGATGACGGGCAAATTTTTTCATGCGATCTCACCGCGCAGGGCAAGCAACGCAAGATCTTCACCCTACGCGAGCCGGTGAAACTCGTGGTCGCCATCACACCATTCAATCACCCGCTCAATCAAGTGGCGCACAAATTGGCGCCGGCCATCGCGTGTGGAGCGCCGGTGATTCTCAAGCCGTCTGACAAAACACCCATCACCGCCTTGCGCTTTGCCGAACTCTTGCACCAGGCAGGCCTACCCGGCCCCATGCTCAGCGTCTTGTTAGGCGATGTGGACGAGGTGATCACGCCGTTGATCCAAGATGAACGCGTGGAACTCGTCGCCTTTACCGGTAGCGTGGCCATTGGCAAACACATCGCCTCCATCGCCGGATACAAGAAGCTGTGTCTTGAACTGGGAGGCAATTCGCCACTGATTGTGTTAGAAGATGCGGACCTGGATCTCGCCGCGAAACTGGCCGCCGAAGGCTGTTTTCGCAATTCCGGCCAACGGTGCACGGCAGTGAAACGTCTGCTGATTCACGAGGCCATCCTCGAGCCTTTCACGGACAGGTTTCTTAGAATCGCGCAGGATTATGCCTGCGGCGATCCGTCGGATTCCGAGACCATGGTTGGCACGGTCATCAATGAAGAAGCCGCCATCCATCTCGAAACGTTAGTCAAAGAAGCTGAGAAAGACGGGGCCAAAGTGCGGCTAGGCGGGAAGCGAAAGGGCGCTTTATTAGAACCGACGATCTTGTCAGACGTGCCTCGCCACACGCGCATGGTTGTGGAAGAGGCCTTCGGCCCTCTGGCGCCGATCATTCCCGTTGCCCATGTCGAAGACGCCATCGCCCTCGCCAACAGCACCGCCTATGGGCTCTCCACTGGCATTGTGACCAACAACATGGCCCACGCTTTGAAAGCGGTGAAGGAGATCCGCACCGGCACGGTAAATGTGAACGAAGTGCCCGGCTACCGCATCGAGAGTTCGCCCTTCGGCGGCCTAAAAGATTCTGGACTCGGGATCAAAGAAGGGGTGATTGAGGCCATGAAGTTCATGACCAACACCAAGACTTTCTCACTGCCATGGTAGAGGACGAAAATCCCTATCTCCTTCTCACGCCGGGACCGTTGAGCACGACTCTCACTGTCAAACGCGTCATGATGCGCGATTGGTGCACGTGGGACGATGACTACAACGTCGGTGTGGTGCAAGTGATCCGAAAGTCCTTGGTTGAACTGGCAGGCGGATCGCCTAACAGCCACACCACGGTTTTGATGCAGGGAAGCGGAACCTTCAGCGTCGAGTCAGTCATTGGCAGCGTGATACCGAACTCAGGCAAACTGCTCGTGTTGGCCAATGGCGCTTACGGACAACGCTTAGCAAGGATTACCGAACGCTTGCGCATTCCGTTAGTGATTCACGACAGCGGCGAGCTTCGCTCTCCTGATATCGACCGATTACGCCAAACGCTCGCGGAAGATGCCGCGATCACCCACGTGGCTCTCGTTCACGGCGAAACGACGACCGGGATGTTGAATCCATTAGAACAAATTGCCGCCGTGGTGAAAGAGACGGGTCGCGTATTGATAGTCGATGCCATGTGCACCTTTGGTGGCGTGCCCTTGAACGTGGAAGAGTTAGGAATCGACTTCATCATCAGCAGCGCCAACAAATGCATCCAAGGTGTCCCTGGCTTTGGCTTCATTGTCGCGAAACGCCCAGCCCTCGAGGCGACGGAAGGTTGGGCGCGATCGCTATCGCTCGATCTCTTCGATCAATGGAAGACCATGGAAAGCGGTAACGGCGGCAAATGGCGATTCACCTCCCCTACCCATACCGTGAGGGCCTTCGCGCAAGCATTGAAAGAACTTGAAGAAGAAGGCGGCATCACCGCTCGCTGCGCGCGTTACACGGAAAACCAGCGCGTGTTGTCAGAAGGCATGCGTTCGCTCGGTTTTGAAAGCTTGCTGCCGCAAGAATGGCAGTCCCCTATCATCACCGCCTTCCGGTTCCCGAATCAAGAGTTTCAGTTCAAACCTTTTTACGAAGCCCTCAAATCGCGTGGGTTTGTCATTTATCCGGGTAAAGTGACAGACATCGATACGTTCCGCATCGGCACCATCGGCCACGTGGATGCCGACGCCATTCGGGCGCTCCTGAAGGCGGTCGAAAACGCTCGTGGCTGATTCACGGACTTTCCGATAGCACTTGGTGAAAGGCACGCATGGTGGCGGGCATTAGAGCGGAATCCGGCAACACGATAGGCCCACCTGTACCTAAAATCCCATCACTAACAATGTGCCATTCCCTTAGATTGAAAGAACGCCTGAGTTGGTAAGTTCTTCCCAATACGCTACCAAAGCTGACTACGCGATCACTGTTGAGAAACAGATAGCGAGGCTCGATAAGGATCTGTGGAGAGATGCCAATGCCAGTGACGGGAATGCGAAGCGGAATGTCTTCTTGGTCTGCCTTGATGGAAAGCACCGCGGCGGCCGGTCCGGTTTGTGTGGGGTTGAAATGAAAGAGAATGACGCGAAGCTCGCCGGCGTTGAGCTGAAAGCCTCCGTTATCTTGGGTGATTGCAAATTGATCCGCATTGAAGCCCCCTAGCAAAGGACCTGATTGGTAAAACGTAAGTGACGAAGAGCCGACATTCTGAATCAGCACAATGCCTTCTATTAAATCCCCGATGGCGACCGAGCCAAAGTGAGTTTCTCCATAACGAACCACGAGATCGCTAGGTGAGGCGGCTCCGAGCGTTCTACCACTGATCACCAACAAATTACCCACATCAATGGGAGTGCCGCCAAAGCCGTTACCAGTCATCTCATTGACGATAAAGTCGGCATAGCCATCGTCATCAAGATCGCCCGCTGCGGCGCTATAACAAAGCGTGTCCCCTGCCTGAGCACCATCCACTTGCACGATACGCATCGCATCATGGTTAGGGAGATTGCCTGGTTTCAAATCAATCAGCTCCGGCCATCCGCCGGGTTGCCCGTAGAAGATATGCACCGAGCCCGCGCCGGCTCGACCTTGAGGGTTATCGTGAGGATTTCCCAAGGCCAAGTCCGTAAAACCATCTCTATCAAAATCGCCATGCGCGACGGTATCCGCTCCAATCGCCCCAATCACAGGGCCGTAGATTCTTGAGAAATCCAGACTGGCAGGCGGTGTGTTCATGGAGAAGCTCAGGCCACGTAAATTCACCGCATTGTAGAAGACGTAGCCAAGTCCGGAGTTCGAACCATTGGGAGAATTACCTACCAAATCCCCCACAAAGAGATCCGGAATGCCATCGCCGGAATAGTCGCCTCCAGCCAAGATCTCTTCGCCGAAAGAACCGTTCGCCGTTTCGCCGTCGATTCGCGTCGTATCGCCTAACAATGCCGCATCAGCAGCGAAAGTGTAACCGTTAGGCCACGTGGTGTCGGGGAAGTTTTCATCCCACACGATAAACAAAGTCCCATCCGTCGTGCCACCACTTCCAAAGGCCACGCATCCGGCGCGGCCTAGCGAAGCGCCCGCACGATTGAGCGCCGCCGCGGCCAGCACTTCGGCGCGTCCGTTGCAATCCAGATCGCCAATCTGTACCGTGCCGCCCAAGTGATAACCACCAGCGTCGGCAGGAGGCACAATCAAGGCGACTTTTCCTAACATCTCTGCAGCAAAGTCTTCGTTCCCAAAGTCAGATAGATCCACCACGTCAAGCGCACTCGAGAGATGCGCGCCCCCTTGGATCACATAGACGCCGCCTCGATTGGCTTCGCCAGCCCCATCCATCTGATCGGCTCCCACGGCGATATCGGCAACGCCATCACCCGTACGCATCCAAATACCTAACCGGTCACCAGACGAGGCACCAACAATCGTGAACGTGTGCGGCAGCGGCGTACCACCTTCTCCAAGCCTTAGATCAAAATAGGTGAGCTTGCCTGCCTCGATGCGCCAGTCCGAATGCCCCAGGAGAATGGTCAACGCACCCGCGCAATCGCGGTCGTCAAAACTGTAATTCTGCCGCCCGATGATCAAATCCCCCAGCCCATCGCCATTCACGTCATCCATCCAGATCTCCGCGCCGGTGATCTCTGAAGGCTGATCCCCCGCAATTTTCAGGATAGGCGATGCAAACCCGGCGGTGTCGGTCTCACCGGCGAGCGTCCCATCACCAAAGATCAAGGTTACTGTCCCAGCATTGTTACGGCCTAATGGATCTGCGAGGATTTGGGAAAAGGCGTAGTCTTTGAATCCGTCTCCATCCACGTCATAGCCGCCACAGACCGGGACACCCCACCGCCCATCACCCTCTGATCCATAGAACCTGGAGATTCCGTCAGGCAGCGGCGGAGCCAAATCGACCAACCCGTAAGGGTCCGCGGCAGAGACTAGCAAAGCTGTGATCCAAATAAGGAGGGAACATCTGATCATAGCTAGATTTGACCATCTTAGCACTTCACTGTCTTGCGTTTCTTTCCAATGGAGCCGCGTTTTTCAACTTTGTTAATGTATTCGACGATAGAGGGCATCTGGCAACAATTGTTTCCAAGGTCGGCATTGACCGTACCGATAGATTTGCCGGCTCTGAGTGCAAGTTTGGTTAGAGGCGCGACATAGCAGCCGACGGAGATGATGAAATTATTCATCGAATAGCGCACATCGTTAGGCGCCTCGTGGATAGTGTCGGCGACTCGATTGGTTAAGGTTTTGATAGCGTGAAGATCGAGATCGTCGTCATCTTTCAGTGCAACGAGACAACTTAGGGTAGACCACCCGGCCGTGGCCACGTGATCTTGCTTGGCCTCGATCCATTTCAACGCCATGTCCCAACCATGACGGCCTCCCGCGGCGACCCAGGCGACCGTAGAACCGGGTAGGGAGCCATGCTTGGCGCAGCTGGCCCATCGTTGGAGGTCGCGCTTGGTCATCTTGGCATCATCGGCGATCAGTCCTGCCAAATACATGGCGTCGTAGTTTCCCGAGTCGTAAAGCGCTAGGGCCAGTTCATAATCTTTCTTCACTCGCTTCACGATGGCCTTCATGTCCCCGATCTTGACTCCAAAGCACGGCTCGGGAACGCCGTGATTCTGCATGAGCACCTTCTTTGTGCCCTCGTTGCCCAGAGTCTTCAGTTCCTTGAGAATCTCTTTCGCGTTCATGGCGGCCACGCTAACCGGGAACGCGTCGAAGGAAAAGCTCATCCAAGCGATTATCAAAGACTTCCGCAGGAACAAGACACCGATTCTAGTGCATTCAAAAGCCGCTCAAGCGGAGAACTTGAGCGGCTTGGGGATGAAGCAGGTCTAGTTGTTTCGTTAGAAAAAGATACCCTTCGCGATGCAGTAGGGAATGATTAGGTAGAGTATGGAATCGCGGATAAGGTAGTAGGCGATGATGGCGAAGATAACCTTCTTGCCCTTCTGGCGAACGAGTTCACGGATGCCATTCTTTCGAACAATACGAAAGCCATCTCGAAGTTCACCCGCAGCAGCGGAGAGGAAATGCACACGGTGTGCCGGAGTCGCAGTAGTCATGATTGAGGCGAGCTTGGAGTGAGAGTGCTAGGATGTTCTGCGATGGCCGGAGTCTTGCGGCGGAAAGAAGGAATGATCATGGGCACACGCTTGCGATAAGCTTCATATTCCGGGTGAGCTTTGGCCAAATCCCGTTCCTCTAACTGAATGGCGATAAGGATGTAGGCGGTGGTCATGATGGCAAAGACGAGGTGAGCAATCGTCATCGTAGGTGTGGCCCAGAAGGCGAAGAGCCAGCCCACATAGAGCGGGTGCCGCACATTCTTGTAGAGGGATGGCGTGCGAAACGGCAAATGGGTGTAAGGCTTGCCGCGCATGTAGAGCCAGACTTGACGCATGCCAAAGAGATCAAAGTGATTGATCAAAAAGGTGGAGAGCAACACTAACAACCACCCACCAGCACACAGAATGTTAAAAGTCCAGACGGCTACCGGATGGTCGAGGTGCCACACTGAACCTCCCATTGGCGCCCAAAGCCAGAAGAGCAGAATCATTGCGATGTTAGAGAACAACACGTAGGTGCTGCGTTCCACCGGCTCGGGCACAAAGCGCGTCCACCAGCGTTTGAAAGCCGGTCGCGCCATCACACTATGCTGCATAGCGAAAAGGCCAAGTACGCCGAGGTTGATGAGTAGTGCCGTCCAGAAACCGTGCACAGGTTCGGAATCGATCGACTTGGGCACGAGGAAATTCCCGACAAAGCCGATGGCATAGAGGAAGACGCCCAAGAAGATGGCGTAACTGATCAAGCCGTGGAGAAAGAATCCGGCCCGGTTCTTCAATGGATAGTTGGTCAATGCGTTCATGGATTTGGTTCTTTTGGTGTTCCTTGGGTTAGTTCGTAAATCCCGCGCCAATCGGGCCAAGAATCTCGCGCAGCCGTAGAATGCATTCGCAAAGCACGGCCCTCCCCACGAAGAAAGTTGCAAGCTACCCCGTTGATTACATCAGCGTTAGTGTTGGAAACGCCCGCCCTTCACGTCGCGAAGACCGTGGTGCGGCCCCACACCACGAAGCTGTTTCTCTGAACCGCGGAAGTCGAATTGGCTTGGACTAACATCGCCACATTCGCCCGAACCAAGGCTCGCGCGCTCGCTAAAGAACCGTTTTTATAGAAATTACAATGGAACTGAAATTTATTTGGAGCCTCTTCAGTTTCGGCGTCACCCCTCGTCGAATGCCCCTCTCGCAGACCCTCGCGCAGATTCTTTCGGGAAGAAGACGGACCTCTCGCGCATCCAGTTATCGCGCTCCACCGCCTCGGAATATTTGAATCGCCACACTGATCAGGTTACAATTTCTTTACAAGGAAGCTCTGGAATCGTATTTCGGCGCCTCACCAACCCCTGTACATTGTGTCGTGTCACCCCCGAAATGGGCACCTCACTTGAACCCTACCCATAAGCAATACTCATGGCCATCTCCATACCCAAACACTGGAAATCTTGCTTGTTGATCCTGCTCACGCTCCCTTACGCGTCCGTACAGGCTCAACAAGTGATCTTCTCTGAAGTCATGTACAACCCACCGGCGGATTTGCCGGAGTACATCGAGATTGTAAACAACACCGCCACTCCTTACGACATGGTCGATTGGAAGTTGAGCGGCGGAGTAAACTACGACTTCCCTAAGTTCGATAAAAGCAATCCTGAAGATGGATTTCTCAAAGCCTTCGAACGTATCCTGGTTTCATCGGTAGACGAGGCTGCCTTGCGTGAAGCTTATCCTGACATTCCGGCAGGTATTCGAGTCTTCGGACCGTGGGAAGGCTTAGTCGTGGAGGGTATCCGTGAGTCTGGCAATCTTGCCAACGGTGGCGAGCGCATCACTCTAAAAAACAAGAATGATTCGTTAATGTGCACCTTCCGGTTTGATGACGATCCGGCTTTCTGGTCAGCGGCCGCGGATGGGTTGGGGCATTCCATTCAAGTAGTAAATCCCAATGCAAAGATCGAAGACTGGCGCAATTGGCGTGCCAGCACGGAATGGGGCGGCAGTCCCGGTAGGGCCGATGCTGCGCCTAACGAAACCGGGCTGTCGTTAAGCGAGGCTTCTTTCGATGCCGATGGCAAGCTCGCTTGGATCGAAGTCTATAATGGGGGAGCGAGTTCAGCTGATGTGAGCCAATTGCGTCTTGTGGTGCCTGACACCACGACCAATGATGACGGCTTGCCCATGGATGCTACCAAAGAAGCAGCGCTGACCAGCTCAATCGCTGCCGGCGCTTACATGACCGTCGACACCAATTTCGAGCTTGACGATTTAAATAATGTCAGAATCGCGCTTGTGGATCAGGGAGATAACGTCCTCTCCGCGCATCGCATCGCCGATGCCGACAGGGAATTGGCGTATCAGACCTATCCCGCCGGTTCCAATGAATGGTACGAGACGGCGACGGCCACCAAAGGAGCGGCCAATGACCCTGAGCGTCAGGACACCGTGGTCATCAATGAGATCATGTATGCCCACCCCGCCGGTTCCAGTGGCGAGTTCATCGAGTTTTATAACAAGGGCGATTCCGCAGTAGATATGTCTGGGTGGGAAATCACCGATGGGGTGCGCTTCGATTTCCCGAGTGGTACCATGATCCCTCCTGGCGGCTATGTAGTAGTCGCCGCCGATGCGCAGTGGTGCGTGGACAATTATGAGAACGTCACCACGCCAATGGGCGATTTCGAAGGAGGATTGAGCAATCAAGGTGAAACCATTCGCGTGGTCGATGCCAATGGAAATCTCGTCGATCAAGTTGACTACGGCGTGGGTGGCGAATGGCCTGAATTCGCCGATGGGTTAGGATCCAGTTTGGAACTCGTTCATGCAGATATGGATAATAATCTTGGTTCCGCATGGCGCGATAGCGACGAAAGTCAGAAGTCGGAGATGCGTGAATATCGCGCAAAGCTGCAATATAACTCCAGCGGCGTTTGGGATCCCATCCGTGATGACGAGTTTCACATGCACCTCGTTGGCGAAGGTTATGTGGTCTTAAAAGACTTATTCTTTGCCAAGCCAACCAGTCTCTTCAATCCAGTTGCGACCAATCTCTTAGAAAACGCTGATCAGGAATCGGAGAATTCCCAGAGTAATTCAGGATGGGTTTTCCAGGGCACGCATGCGATGGGCCGCTACGACAATGGCGAGATCCATATTCAAGCGACTGGTCGCGGGGATAACCGCTCAAATCGGGTGGAAATCGATATGTCGGACCCTGGTAGCTCAACCGATATCGAGCTCACTTTCGAGGCCCGTTGGATTTATGGAAAATCTCGCTTAATCGCGCAGACTTCTGATCACGCTTGGTCCTTCGAATTCCTCATTGATGTGCCTACGGACCTAGGAACTCCAGGCGCTGCCAACTCCGCCGCAGCGGAAATGGCCATGCCGCAAATTCATACTCTCAATCATTCACCCGCAGTGCCGACTGATAACGACAACGTGACGATTAGCGCCCACGTGTCTGCGGCAGATGGTGTGGACACCGTGCAGGTCGCCTATATCGATGATGCCCCGGGCGGTAATAAAGAATCGCTCTTTCGCAAATGGAAGCGCCAGCCCATGACAGACGATGGGGCGAACGGCGATGCCGTGGCCGGTGATGGCATTTATTCCGGAATGATCACAGATATGAAAGTAGATGGGCGGATCGTCGTTTTTTATATTGAGACGACGAGTACCACAGGGCAGCAGGCGACTTATCCCTATGGTGGATCAGAGAGACCGGCCATTTATGTGGTGGACAACCGGGAAGTCGATTTCGAATTGCGCACGGTCCGAGCGGTCGTTGCCCAACAGGATCTCAACGCGATCCAACGCGGATTGAGCGCCACTTTTGACGGCAAGTATCCGCGCTCTTCAAACCACTATTGGAATAGCACGGTGATTTATGACGAATCAGAGATTTATTATAATGCCGTTATCCGATCCGCGGGAAGTCCCTGGCACACTGGCGACCGAGCCAATTTAGGCCTTAAAGGAAAGTGGAAGATGCCTAAGTCCAATGCCTTCCGTGGCCGGATCAAGACCACCTACGATCAAGACCCCACTTCGGGTCGCGCGCACAACGACCGCGTGATCCGCTATTGGTTGTATTTGTTAGGCCATAAGGTCAATGATAACGAATTCATCAAATACGCTGTGAATGATAATAACTTCGCCACCCGTGAAGAGGTTGAGACCCCCGGTTCTTCCGATTTCATGAACCGGCTTTGGGAGAATGGTAATCAAGGACACATGTACCGGATCGATGACGAATGGGACTTCGGTGATAATATCGACAACTCCAGGCAGAATCGAAACGCCGATTGGAATTATAAGAGCCCGAATGGCGACCGCCCAGGACGCTATCATAGTGAGTACATGCTCCGTTCCCGCGAGGTGGAGTATGATTTCACCGCGTTGATCGATAGCTTCCGCCTTATTACGGAGAACAACGATTACACCCAAGAACAAGCTGCGCGCTATTGGGACATACCCATGGTCGCTATGAATGCTGCCGCACGCGGCTACATTCACGATTGGGATTTCCAGACACTGAATCGTGGTAAGAACACGTTTTATTATCGACGTCCTGATGGCCTCTTCATGTATATCCACTGGGATAGTGACTTGGCTTTCCGTAGCGGTGATCTGAGCGCGGCCTTTGCTACCGGTCAGGGAAGTGCCTTACGCCGCTTCCTCAATCAGCCCTGGTTGGAGCGTTGGTTCAAATATTACCTTTACGACCTCTCAGAAAACTATGCCGACAAGTCAGAGCGTTTTCAAACTTGGTTAGAGTTGGAAGATAATTCTACGCGGGATCAAGGCTGCGATCAGAATCGTTACCTCACTTGGGGCGAACGCCGGCGGTCCGCAGTCAATCGTGAACTCGGGGGTGCCCGTAACGAGAGTTTCAACATCACCACCAATGGTGGCCAAGACTTCTCGACTGCGGACGACGTCATCACGCTCACTGGCACTTCAGCCGTGGATGTCTACGAAGTCTTCATCGAAGATCATCCTGAAGCGGAAATCCACTGGCCGGGGGAAGTGGAATACGAATTGCGCGGAATTGTTTTGAAGGAGGGTGAGAATGAACTCGCCGTCCACGCTCGCGATGATGAAGGCAATAAGTTAGGCTCACTCTTCTCACCTAAGGAAGACACGATCAAGGTGACGAAGACCACGCCTAGCAAACCCATCGGAGTCTTTGATTTCCGGCCCGCTTCGCTCAACCTCTCATTGGGTCAAACGTTAGATATAGATACCAGTGACAGTTGGGATCCGGAAGGAGATGATCTGACGGTCGCTTTCCAGGCACCCGCCGGAGCAGCGATCGCGGTCGATGGAGCCGAAGCGGAGGTTGCCTTCGATCAACCTGGTTTATTCCCCATCACGATCACGATCACGGACTCGAATGGAAATGCCGCCGAGTATGTCTATGAAGTTTCCGTCCATGGCGGCGGCCAAGGCTTTGACGGCTTTGCCAATCGCCGGGTGGCTGACTACTGGACCCATGAAAATCTGGAGCAACAGTCGACGACTTTCCAGACCAGTTACTATGCGCCCAATGATCCTGATGGCATGATTTCGTTGGTGATGGAACGCGATGAGGCCAAGTCGCTTGAGGATGGTAATTACCCGGCGCTGGTTCGTGATCTGCCCGCGGTCGAAGACTTCTCGCTTCAGTCCAAATTGATTCTAGCCAACTTACAATACGGTCCTTTCCATACCGGTGTTATTGCCGAGGTTCTCGTGAATGATCAGCCACGCCGTTACGCCTTTGGTATCCAAGGTGGCGACACGCTAGCGGTGAGAGAGATCAATGGCGCGACCGTGAATGATCTGGCCAGCGTTGATCGCAACGTCGGCCGGGCCACTCTGCGTATCCGCAGAATGAGCGGTCAGTTGCACTTCGATTACCGCGAATCTAACCAATGGCACAACGTGCACTCGCTGCCATTGGCCGATAACGCGACCGCAACCCAAGGCGGGATCTTCGCATCCACAGAAGAGCCGATTCAAATGCGCATTCTCTTTGATTACGCCATGCTCGTGGATACCGGACAGATCTCGGATCTTCAACGCGACCTCCGCCTCACCGAGGTCATGTATAACCCCGCAGACGGTCAGGAGCTGGAGTATCTGGAGATGCAGAACGTTGGTGGTAGCACGCTAGACCTCAATGGCGCGCGTTTCACGGACGGCATCGAATACACCTTCGATAATGTTCAACTGATGTCAGGGCAGTTCCTAATCGTAGCCAAAGACACCGCGGCCTTCGCCGGCAAATACGACGCCCAAGGCGCCACGGTGGTAGGCGGCTACAACGGTCGTTTGAGTAACGGTGGTGAAACGATTGAATTGGTCGACGCCAACGATCGCTTGATCTTCTCTTTCTCCTACAATGACGGAAATGATTGGCCCGCCGAAGCGGATGGAGAAGGCCGCTCTCTCGAAGTGATCGATGTCAATGCTAGCGTGAACGACGCGAGCAACTGGCAGGCCAGCGCAACAGCCGATGGATCTCCAGGCGCCGGCGGCGAAGTGGTCGAACCCAATCCTGACGACACCGACGGCGATGGATTACCCAACGATTGGGAGCAGGCCAACGGTCTCGATCCTAACAGTGGCGCCGATCGACTGGCCGACGCCGATCACGATGGCACCTCCAACCTGGAGGAGTACCTGGCCAACACCGATCCCAATGATCCTAATAGCTTCTTAGCCCTAACCGTGAGCCGAACAGGTGGCACCGCCACGATCGGCTTCACGCAACAGGCCGACCGGCGCTACACGGTGGAGTTCACAGACGACCTCAGCGCTAACGCCTGGCAGGCCCTCTCAGAAATCGCTCCCGTTGGAGCGGCCACGGAGTCCTCTGCCGATGACGCGCAAGCAGCTAACAGTGAAGCGCGTTACTACCGTGTCCGCGCTGCGATTGCGCAGTAAACGAGTCCATTCACCAGTTCGACCCAGTAGAAACGGCGGCCATGTGGTCGCCGTTTCTCATTTCAAGAACTGGTTCGCATGAGGACGAATGCTTGATGCTACGCCACCGATTCATTCATTGATTGCCTCCCGCGACGCTGAGGCCAAAGCTGAGACCATGATTCGTGGTCTTCTTTCATTGGCGCTTGTGGTGACGGTGGCTCCAGCAGCAGCCGAGGAGTTTTCCCATGCCGGTTACTTGGCGAACCTGGGTGAAGAGCAGTTCAAGCGCGGGCAGCGTCTCTATCAGGGGCTTTGTGTGAATTGTCACGGCGCGGATGGGAAGACGCCGTCGTTGCCGCAGGCCCCGGCATTTGGGGAAGGGACGTTGAAATTTGGGGCCGATGCACACGCCATGTTTCAGACCCTAACCAAAGGAAACGGGCTCATGGCACCGCAACAATGGATGACGCCGCAAGAACGCTATGACGTCATACACTACATCCGCGAACACTTCATGAAAGGCCGGCCGGATCACGTGGCGATCGATGAAGCCTATCTGGCGGATCTACCAGTAGACACCGAGGAAACGTCTTCATCATCAAGTGCTGCCGAGAAAGACTTCGGCCCCGCCTTAGCTTCTCAGTTAGAACGGAATCTGGAAAGTGTGCTGACGATCAAACTGCCGGACAAACACGCGATCGCCTATGATTTGCACACAATGAACGTGGCGCACTTGTGGAAGGACGGTTACCTGGATCTCGCCAACACCCAACACTATCGATTGAGGGGCGAAGGCGTTCCAAAGCCGGAAGGTGAGCCTTGGAGTGAAAGGCTGGTTTGGGAATGGGCCCATGAAGGAACCTTTGATTATCCTACAGAGACGCTCTTGCCACGCGGACCGCTGCCGGAGAAGTGGATGCACTATCATGGACACTATCTCCATGGGGATCAAGTCATCCTGGCCTACCAAATCGATGGCCGGGAGATCTTAGAGAGTCCTCAAAAACAAGCGCGTGCGGATGCCATGGTGCAGGCTCTGACCATCGGGCCTTCGAGTAGTCACTTGAAACTGGCTATCGGACAGATCGATTCGACGTATCACGTAGCCAATGAGCCAGTCGTTGCTTATGGTGATGCGTCGGGTTTGCTTGCCATCGCTTTGTTAGGCGACACCTCGGTGCTCTCGCATGAGCATGAACCCGAAAGCGAACGGATCGTTCTAACGATCGCGCCATCAGATGAGTGGCATCACGTCGAAATCATCCGCACGGCGAGTGAGGGGCAGGGGCAGCCGGCGATCGATGCGTTTGGCGAAGTGGTTCGCTATCGGCAGCTGCAAGGTGAAGGGGTGGCGGATTTGCGAGAACGTTGCCGGGGTGCGGCGGCGAGATGGATCCAGACCTTTCCCACGCAGACAGTTCGGAGTGATGAGACCGAGCCCTACGTCATCGACACGCTTCCGCATCCGGAAGTGACGCCTTGGAACACGTGGTTCCGCACATCGGCACTGGACTTCGCGGCTGATGGACGTTTGTTCGTCGCCACGCATGGCGGCGACGTGTGGCTGATTCGTGGTGCTTCGAGAGCTAGTGGCGAATTGGAATGGAAACGTTATGCGGCGGGGCTCTATGAACCCTTTGGCCTTTGTGTGGTGGGAAATGACGTCTATGCCACCTGCAAAGACCGCTTGGTTCGATTGCAAGATCTCAATGGCGATGATGAAGCCGACTTCTACGAGTCATTCTCCGCCGATGACGACGTCTCCACCTTCTTCCATGCCTATAATTTTGATTTGGTTAGGGATCGTGCCGGGCACTTCTACTATGTAAAGGCAGGGCAGTACACGAGTCACACGTTCCCTGGCGCAGTAGTTAAAGTGTCAGCGGATGGCACTTCTCAAGAGATCGTGGCCACCGGCTTCCGCACGCCGAACGGCATGGGCATTCTGCCAGACGATCGCCTGACCGTAAGCGACAATCAGGGCAATTGGATTCCCGCGTCAAAAGTGAGCCTGATTAGGCCGGGCGGCTACTATGGCTACGCGCAAACCCATGCGCGGCCGGGACTCTGGGCGCCGGACGGCGGCCGCATCGATCACACTGAGGAGCCGTTGCCCAAGACCTTCGATCAACCACTCATCTGGCTGCCACAACACGTCGATAATTCGTCAGGCGGCCAACTCTGGGTGGAAGACGATCGTTGGGGTCCACTGGCCAATCGTCTCCTGCACACCAGCTTTGGCAAAGGCTGGCTCTATTATTTTCATCTCCAAGATTTTGGCGACGTGGCGCAAGCGGCCGCTATCAAAGTGCCTTTGGATTTTGACACCGGCATCATGCGCGCGCGCGTGAACCCCGCGGATGGCCAAGTTTACACTGTAGGGCTCAATGGCTGGAACGGGAATGGACGCAAAGGACTTGGTGAGGGCGGGCTCTATCGGATTCGCTACACGGGCAAACCAATGCGAATGATCACTGACGCGAAAGTGCGGGACAATGGGCTTGAGTTGCACTTTAACTTTCCCACCGATCCCAAGACGGCGGACCTCCAAATAGAACAATGGAACTATCGCTGGTTGCCGCGATACGGATCGGATAATTGGTCACCAAACAATCCTAACCAGAAAGGCAAAGATGCCGTAGAGGTGTCGTCGGTAGAGAATCTCTCCAATGATCGCGGCTTGTTTCTAGAGATCCCGGATCTCCAACCCGTGAATCAGCTGCATTTGAAGGTGCGTGTTCAGTCCGCGGCGAAAGGTGACTGGTTTGAAGAAGAACTTTACTGGACGATCAATGGCTTACCCAATGGCCGGCGTTGGCAACAACCCGCGCCTTACAGAGAGAAAAGGCCGAACAAACAGAGAAACGCGACAGGTCCTTGGATTCGACTCTTCGATGGCGCCACCCTCACAGGTTGGTCAGCACTGGCCGAAGGCGACGTCACCGTCTACAACGGGGAAATCCAGATCCGTTCAGAGAAGAATCTCTGGCTCCTGCACGAGCGCGCGTTTGAGAACTTTATCTTGGAAGCGGAAGTGAAGCTTCCTTCTGACGCCAAAGGCATCAATTCGGGCATTGGCTTTCGTTGCCGCGGTGCAGAGAGCAAGCCCATTGGGTATCAATGTGAGATCGATGGCACGGACCGGCGCTGGTCCGGCGGCCTCCACGCTATCGGCGACGGCTGGGTTTGGCCAAAGAAAGGCGATGCTGCTAGCGAAGGCCGGTTTATGGAGATGGCCAAAGGCAGCTTCCGCCGTGACGAGTGGAACCGCTTCCGCATTGAGTGTCGCGGGACTGACATTCGTCTCTTTGTCAACGGGATTCCCACGACGGCGATCGATGATGACCGCTTTCAACGCGGTCACATCGCGCTGCAGCATCACGGCCGCGGCGGTGTCTATCGCTTTCGCGATATCCGTGTGCAGCCGTTGGACTGATTGAGTGTCGAGGATCGCTTCGGGATTCACCCGGCGTTGGATCTCGGAAAAATCTACGACAAAGGCGGGGCCTTGCGACCCCGCCTCTGCGGTGTTATGAAGCTTTGTTATGGATGCTCCGCTATTGGCGCACGCCACGGTAGTAACCGGCCGGCGCAGCTAATCTCGCGGCTTCGGTCTCTTCGATAGCGCCGTCTAACCCTGTTGCGATCGTCGTCCAATTAAAGAGATCGGTGGAGTATTGGATATCCCACGTCTCGCCGGCAGGAATGACAACCCCGAAGGCTCCGGAAGGAGCGAGCCCTATATCTTCGAAGTCTGGGAGGCGCCCCGGACCGGCCGGACCCGCAGCATTCAACGCCTCACCGTTTAAGCCGCGGTTGTAGATATCGGCCACGTCGGCTTCGGTTAGAGCACGATCAAAGATGGCCACTTCATCGATTCTTCCAGAGAAGTTTTCCACAGGGGCGCCATTTTGAATTTGGCCGCCAATCAAAAGTGGCTGTGCGTTGACGGGTGAGCCGGTGATTTCACCTGTACCAATGACGGCTCCGTTTCGATAATACGTGAGGGTCGCACCGTCTTTGACGACGAGGTTGTGTACCCATTCGCCGATAGGCAACGGTGTGTCATCATTCTGAATGTCTTGCCCACCACCATCAAAGTGCCATTCGAACTTAAGCGGGGTGAATTTGATGAACTCACGTGGTGCGAAGTCGTTTCCGTCCGGCCCATAACGATTGCCGAAGACAATGTTGTTGTTCGAAGTCTCGTCTGAATTCGTCCAGAAGGACCAAGTGAACCCGGAGTCCACCGTCAGCGCCGGCATGGCGGAGCCGAGATCAACAATGGAGCCGCCGCCGGCTTGGTAGACAATGCCGCGATCGGGATCGTTGGCCCAAGCATTCTCCGGGGCAGTGATGGTACCATCGTTAGCGCCCACCGCATCAGCCGCTGTGGCCCCGGAACCTTCGTCAAAACGCCAGTAACCAAGGAGGCCTGGAATACCTTCGCCGCCACCGCCTTCGAGAGCAGCCCCCACACCAGCCTCCGCAATGGCCGCCACATCGGCGTCTGTCAGAGCGTAGCCCTTCCAAATGGCGATATCGTCAAACGTCCCCGCTGTGAAACGATTGAAGTGATTGGCGATGACCAATGGATCTTCATTAGATCCCATGGCCCAGAGACCGGTATCAGGTGCGGAGACATCACTCGCGGTGAGCTGCCCGTCCACATAGAGACGAATTTCCTTCAAGGCGCCGTCCCGGGCCACGACAAAGTGATGCCATTCGCCATCACCATGGCTGATGCCGGAATCGGAATCAATGCGGGCCCTCGGGTTGCCGCCATCGCAACAACGTGAGTCCAAGGTAAAAGTGCCAGACCGCGTCTGAAGCTGCCAGTAGCCTGTGGTAGCGCGAGAATCGTCATGATAACCCTTCGTAATGAGACCCTGATCGTTCTCTTCCGCATCTGTCTTGTACCAAAGTGAGGCCGTCCAGGATTCTTCTTCGGCAAAGACAAAATCGGGATGATGCGCCACTTCGATGAACCCATCTGATCCATCGAAGAAGATGGCCCCGCCGAACTTCCCGCCGTCCGGTTGCCATTCCGCCGTGCCCATGACTTCACCATCATGTTGATTCGCCGTGCCCGAAGTGTCGGCCGGTGAGCTATCGTCCATGGGCCAGTAAGCGACAAGATTATCGACCAGGTTACCTTCCGTAGGCGGCGCTGGACTGTTAGGGTCCAAGGGATCAAATCCCGCCGTGATCTCAGCCCCGTCTTCGCGGCCATCGCCATCACTGTCCGCAACAAGAGGATCCGTCCCGTGCTCATCGACTTCGGCGCCGTCTAACAAACCATCACTATCAGAGTCAGGATTATTGGCATCGGTCCCGAGTTCACCTTCCCGCGCATCCGTTAGGCCATCGTCGTCAAGGTCACCGCCACCGGCACCCTCAGGCTCAAGAACGGAACCAGGCGCATTGAATAACTTGGTGACTTCGTCTGGCGTGAGGGCCTTGTTGTAAATCTGAATATCATCATAGAGACCCGTGGTGACAAAAGCGCCATCGACGGCGCCGAAGGAGAAGGTTCCCGAGTCGGTCAAGGTCACTTCTTCATTACCTCCCATAGGCGCATCGGTGGCCAACTGCCCGTCGATGTAGATACTCACTTCGGCGCCGTTGGTATCGGAAACGAGTGCGATCTGCGAGGCGGTGCCTGCGGTGAGGCCGCCGTTGGTGGTCGTGAAGACGGGTTCCAAGTCTTCGATCGCCGGCACAAACCAATTCAAGTTGCCTGCGGGATCGGCTAGAATCGAAAAGGCCGGAAGATTGCCTTCAAGCAAGGCGAAAACCGAGCCTAACTGATCTGGTAAGGATGTTAGATTTACCCAGAAGACGACGGAATAGGTCGAAAGATCTCCGAAGCCTTTGTCTGGGATATCGATGGTGGAGCCGCCGCCAATACTGGCAGATTGGCCATCGTCACCGATAAGTGAGGCGCCGTCAAATGTGGGCCCGCCGGTCGTGGTGCCATGACGGCCGTAGCCGGTGATGTCGTTTACGGTAACGACACCGTCGTCATCAGTGGAAATGGTGGCACTATCCAAAGTGTAGTGGCCGCCGGGACCTTCCGTATTGATGACGCTGGCCTGCAAAGCAACCGTGCACTCCGGGGTGTCAGGATCATTCGTGGTGATGGTTAGGGTGGCGCTGAAGGCACCGGTCTCGCCTTTCGAGTTGAAGGTGTAGCCGATTTGCGCTTCGCCTCCCGCGGGAGCAACTGTCGTTGGGGCATCGGCCGCGATCGTCCAGTGATCCGCATCCGGCCCTGACAAAGCGAACTCCATGGTCAACATTTGGGTCTCGCCACCATTGGTGACTTTGACAGAACCGTCCGTGGTAGCCGGCACAGTTGGCAACTGACCGAGGTTACTGCGCGAGGTCACCCGGCAATTGGGATCGGAAACGACGGAGCCCGTCGGTTCGACGAGGCCGGGAAGCACGTAGAGAAAGTCGAGGTCAAACGCACCACGTTGATCAGTGGCTGCATGACCAAAGTAGAGACTGGGCTCGGGTGCGCCACCCACATTCTGATCACCCGGCGTGATAAAGAATTCGGCCGCCTCACTGGCATCGACGATACCATTGTGGAAGACGGTCGCCTTAAACGTCGCTGGATCTTGACTATCATCCGGCTCAATCCAGATCCAGAATTCTTGCCACTCTGTAAGGTCACCTTCGATTTCCAAGACATTGCCGTCCGCGTCACCACCGTCGACACCGTTTAACATCAGCCCATTTACGGGATCGCCATCCGCATTGATCAGTGCTTCATCTCCATCAGCAAGCCCAAGCGCAAAGCCAAAGTTTCCAATGGCCGTGTCAAAACCAAAGGAACCTTTGCCGCCGAAACGCACACGGTTGCCATCACCTTCTTCCGGCCAAGGTCCACCGTCTAACTGATCTTCCAAGGCCAAACCATGGGTGGGCGAGGCCAAGCGCGTGCGGGCGTGAATCGTCACGCCTTCACTTCCCTGTTCAGGGTCTAACGGATCGTCGCCTTCTTCGAAGATCGTCTTGGTAAACATGATCTTACGGTTGTCACCGCTGCCGCCTTCCGTTCGCGCGTCTTGAATGCGAATGAAGTCCACGTCTTCTTCAAAGAGCTCCACGCCGCCAGGCATGCCGCCTTCAATTCCAAGTTCACCTTCCCATTGGTCGGACCCGTTGTCGTGATTCCAATCGGTCTCACGAGGATCGTCTTCCGGCGTCCAATCAGAGCCGCCTGCCGTATCGCCAATTTCTGTTTTCAAGTAGACTTCCTGCGCATGAATCGGAACGGCCAGTCCCAAGGCAGCAAGCACCGCTAAGAGTAAGAATCGGGGTTTCATATCATTGAGTGTTAGGGTTTTTCGTAAAAAAAGCCGATGGCTTCCATTCGAAACCATCGGCTATCAAATATGAGAGCTTGGGGCAACTCTAGAAACGTCGCGAAAACGTCCTACTCCTCTTCAGGCGTGGCAAAGAGCGAGTCTTCCAGGTCCACATTGTGCTTCACTTCTTCCACAACAAGTTCGGCTTTGAAGGCGGCATTCCGAATTTCGGTTTTGAAGGGAAGTTTGACTCCATCCACCTCCCGATAGTCATCAATTATAAGCGTGACATCGAGCTCGCCCATTGGGCCCATGGACATCTTCTGCTTCATCTTGGTCAACAAGCTAGACTCCGCATCAAAGTACCAGGTTTCTTTACGATCGTCTTTGGATACGGCTTCGATGACGAGCAATGTCTTCTCACCGTCTTTCTCTTCCGGCAGGAGTTTCATCGTGGGGTAGTCTTCCTTAAGCCGGATTTCGCGATTGATGTTCGACTCGCGTTTGAGCTGTTCCAGCTCGACGCCTTTGACCTCCCGCAGGCCCTGAATGGTATCCTTGGCCCAGCCTTTCTCGCCATCAAATCCTTGCTCAACCTTCATAAGCCCGGCGACCTCTTGCACGACAAAAACTTTGTTAGGCGCCTTCTGGGAAAGCGTCATGCTGATACTAATGCCTTGAGCCGGCATGGACATCGCGGCCTTGGCCACCCGCGTTCTGATTTTCTTGATGGCTTCCTCGCCCCCGATGGCTTCCACCATTTTATCGATGAGGGCGTGCGCTTTGGGATCCGCCTTGGGCGCTTCAGCGGTAGCAGCTGGTTTCTCTGCTAGAGCTAATGATGTAATGAATGATAGGGTGACAATGAGCGGTAGGATGGATTTCATAGTTGTGGTGTTTTGTTAGAGTTTTCAGCAGCGCCTAAAGTCACCGCTACCGAGCAGAATGAGATTTCTTTGCCTGACGGCGGAGCCATTTTAACGCTTTTTCTAAGTCGGGATCTTGCCCGCTCATGAGCTTGCGAGGTTTGAGTGGGATGACGACATCGGGGATAACGCCTTCGCCTTCGATGCGGCGGCCCTTGGGCGTGGTGAAATCGGCGATGGCGTATTGCAATTGATCACCATTGGGGAGATCGCGAATGTATGATGGAAGCGCAGCGCCCATGGTGCGGCGACCAAAGACGCGAGCGCGCCCAGCTTCCTGGAGGCCCGCAGCAAAGATCTCCGAAGTGGATGCGCTCATGGAGTCGATGAGGATGGCGACGGGACCGAGATAGGCATTCTTTTGAGGAAAAGCGATAAAATGAATATCCCCCTCACGCATATCCATATCACCGAGAGAAAACTGTTCCTCCGTTAGAATTCCGGCCAAACCATTGGCCATGATACCGAGTCCACCAGGATTGCCGCGGACATCGATGATTAGCCCCTGTGCCTCCCGGGAACCTTTGATGATGCGGCGGAGATCTTCCATCAGATTGGGAAGGAAGATGTTAAAACGTACGTAGACAGCCTCGGCATCTTCATGAAGCTGAAAGGTGCGTTCCTCATAAACAATGGGCAATGCCGGCATGTTAGCGAAAGGGGTGGAGCGTTTTCCGGAAAAAGTCGTGGGACGGAGGCGGCGCTTTTCTATCACTTTGCCACGCGGCGTTTCGGTAAGGATGTCTTGCGCTTGACTCTGCAGAACCTCTTTGAGCGATTGGATGACGAAGAAATCTGTGGAGAAGGTTTCATGAGCTTCATCAGCAACTTCTCTCACGAAGTCCTTGATTTCGAGCTTGCCGATCTTGCGGATCTTCAAGCCCGCGCGAAATCCGGCCTCTGATGCCGGTGAACCGGCGTCAACTCGGACGATGACAACCTCCTCGCCTAACAAGCGCAAGTGAAGCCCGGTATAGTCGCCCGATGCCGATTCACTATCATCATCCTCATTTACGCTTCCATCTTCGTCATTGTCTTCTTCAGCATTCGTATCCGGTTCAGAATCTTCAGCCTCCCGATCACGTCTCGCAGGCATGACGCCAAAGTGGCTTTCACCCAATTCGCCTAGCATCTTATTCAAAATAGGCCGCAAGGTTGCGGGCGACGTGGCCTTCTCCGCCCGCGGACGGTACTTTTCCCTTACGCTTTCCCAATCCAATTCCCCAAAGTCCGGATCGTAGTAAGACTCGTTGATTGTTGTCCACACATCGTCAAAGGTCCGTAACGAGAGCTCCGCTCCGGTCAGAGTGGGAGGCAGATCTGCCAGCAAGAGGTGAGGGGCGAAGAGGAGCCCCATGAAACTTGGCAAGGCCCGGCAAATGAGGACGTTCCGCATGCGGCAATAAGTCCTGCTTGCGCCCGGTGTCAAAGTTTGAGCCTTGGACTTTACTTTGAGTGGATGGTCTGAAAGACCGTTGACCTATGAGCGCCTACCAACCGGATCCCAATCGCTATGACGGCCGCATGCCCTACCGCCGCACGGGACGATGGGGCTTGACCTTGCCTGCCATCACCCTCGGCTGCTGGCACAACTTTGGCGGAGAATCGCCGCCCCAAGCACAACGCGATTTGCTCTACACGGCGTTCGATTGCGGCATCACCCAATTTGACCTGGCCAACAATTACGGACCACCCTACGGCAGCGCGGAACGGAATGTGGGCCGCATTCTCAAAGATTTTCCGCGTGACGAACTGGTGATCACGAGCAAGGCGGGCTACGACATGTGGCCGGGGCCGTATGGCGAGTGGGGCACGCGGAAATACCTCACGGCGAGTCTCGATCAATCGCTCAAGCGGCTCGATCTGGATTACGTGGATATTTTTTACAGTCACCGCTTTGATCCTAACACCCCACTTGAGGAAACGCTTAGTGCGCTCAACAGCGCCGTGCAACAGGGGAAAGCGCTTTACGTGGGAATTAGCAGTTACAACAGCGAACAAACGCGCGAATCGGTGCGCCTTTGTCAGGAGAATGGCTGGGCCCCGATCATCATCCACCAGCCTAACTACTCCATGCTCAATCGCTGGATCGAGCAAAGCCTCATCGGCACCTGTGAGGAATTGGGATTAGGCATTATCGCCTTCTGTCCCCTCTATCAAGGCCTCCTCACAGACCGTTACTTGGATGGCGTTCCGTCAGGATCGCGAGCCAGTCTCCCCGAATCGCCACTTCGTCAGGCGGAAGTGGAAGAAGGCGTGCTCCGGTACATTCGGAAACTCAACGATCACGCCCAAGCACGCGGGCAAACATTAGCACAAATGGCGCTTGCTTGGGTCTTGCGGCATCCGCAGGTGACCAGTGCCTTGATCGGCGCCAGCCGACCGGAGCAGATTCGCGACAATGTGAAAGCGATTGAATCTAGCGCCTTCACCGCAGAAGAACTGGCGAAGATCGACGGGATCCTGGCAGAGATCCGTTTGCCAGGATCGCTCTGGGCAGGAGAATAATCGCTAGAGTTGCGCGGAAGTGCGTGCCTTGGCGAGTTCGACTTGTAGGTCGGAGACCTTCTCTTTCAGTTCCTTGATAAACTTGGCGAATTCTTCTTTCTCACTTGCGCCGCGTTGAAGCTGACGAAGAAGATCCTCTTCGGAAACGGCGGCTCCCGTAGCAACGGTGTTGTCTTGAAGGGTCTTTTGACGGGCATCGACTACCGCTTGAAAGCGTGTGACCTCACGACGGCTGGCGTCTAACGCTTTGGTGAGCCGCGTGTTCTCCGTGCGGAGCTTTTCCAGGTCGGCCTGAGCACTGTTGGCCTTATCATCCGCCTCCGCAGCCTCTTCTTCCTTGGCTTTCAATTGCTGCTCTAGCGCTTGCACTTTCTTATCGGCCTCTGATCTCGCCTTCTCGGAATCTGCGAGTTTTTGAGCAATCTCTTCGAGCTCGCTTTGTATTTTAGCAATCCCCTCTTTGTTCGCCTCGAGTTGTTCCTCTAATCCTTTCTTATCAGCGGAGAGCGTTTCGTTAGCCGTTTCCAGATTGGCGATTTGTGTCTTCAAGGATTTCTCCAATCCATCCTTGGCCTTTTCCAAGGCCGCCACTTTGCCAGTGAGCGCTTGGGCCTCTTCTTTGGCATTCTGCAAGGCTTCCTCCACATCCTTCTTAGCGGAAACCGTATCGCTTAGTTGCTTGGTCAGCTCCTGGCCCTTGGTCTCGGCAGCTTTGAGCGCGGTCTCCACCGTGGTCTTGGCCGTTTGTGTGGCAGCGAGCTGATTCGAGAGATCGACCCCTTTCGCTTTCTCATCTGCAACGTCCTTTCTCAAATCTTCGGACTCATCGTAGTATTTGTTTTTGAGGTTGTTGGACTCGGTCAATTCCTCGTCGGTCTTCTTCAGGTCATCCCGCAACTCAGCGACTTTGTTCTGGGAGCCTAAGAACCCGAGGAGGAGAGCGGCGATGAGGATGAGACCGGCGATTTGAATGAGGCCAAGAGATTTCATGATGCTTGCTAGTAAGGAAGGTTGTTGTTGGTGAGGGGTGGTTTGGAATCGTGAACCAGCCGGCGATGAGGGAGTCGTGGCCGCTGGCAAGTGAGGTTTGGTCCAAATGGAGAAGGATTCGCCAGGGAGCGTGACGCCTGATGAAGCGGGGGTAATGACAGCCTCCTCCGGGTGCGTCCACACGCTGAATCCGCTGCCAGGAAGCGAGACGGTGGAAGCCGCAGCCGGCTCGGGAGGTGCCGGCGTCTCGCCGCCGATCAATCGGACGGCGGCAGGGCTCGCGGATTGCGCCGTCCACACGCTGTAGCCGCTGCCAGGAAGCCGGAGACGCTTCGAAGCGGTGCCGAGAATTTGTGGGGTTTTATAATCCTCGCTGGCCCAAATACTGAAACCATCGCCCCGGAGAGTAAGTGGTTGGCGCACGAGTTTGGCAGGATTCACCCCGGCATCGCTGCCGTTGAGCCAAACGCTAAAGCCTTCGCCAGGGAGATGGAGTTCGGTTTCGGCCGAGGTGCCGCCCGATAGCTCCGTCCAAACGCTGAAACCTTGTCCGGGGAGATGAATCCCGGAAGATGTCGATGAAGCAGCAGTGGTATCCATGTGGTTGAGGCGTTCTATTGGTTCGAAATAATTACGGCGAATACAGCGCTACGTTGGCAGGAGCACCCGAGAAATCAAGATGGTAAAAGCGCTTAAGATCTGGAGAAGAATAAGTCTCTCGAATGACCCACTTCAGGCTGTTGTGAGAGATCTTTTCACTTGGAAGCGTGGCCTGCAAGTCTGTGCGTGAAGAAAGGACCACCTACTAAGATACTGTTAGGAGGGCTTGATTGTTCCGGGCCATTGAAGGCTGAGCAACTGAAATATTAAAGTATTCTTGGCTTTTTAATAATAAAGAGTTATTAAACAGATTAAGATAACAAGCTTTCCGAAGTTATTGTTTTTCTGAAAAATATCGAGTATTAGCAGTTTTTTCTTGTTTTCTGGTATCAGTTATGCAACTAATCGCAAACTCAAGAGACTAAGCACGGTTAGTGCCGCTCGTTGATCCTACCAAATTCTCATTTCTTGCCGCGTGAATCCTTTCACTGAAGACGTCTTCTCGGGTAACCTCGTCTCGGAGCCCACTTACGGTCCGCTTTACTCGAAAGAGAGGGCACAACTCTTGCGCTTGATTCGCTCTGCAGGTCGGCGCCGACTTGCGCCCAAGAACGCCAAGGGTCTCACCGCGCTTGTCAGATCGGAGAAAGCCGGGGCAGGAAAGAGCCACTTCCTCGCCGCCTTTGCGGCGGATCACCGGAGCGAAGCGCATTTCTGCACCATTCCCCTCGTAGAGGCCGATACCATGAATTGGACGGAGTGGTTCCGCGACGTCCTCTTTAGTCTGCATGATCAACGAGATGCTGCATCCGGAGGTACCGCACTCACACACCGGACGGCTCTTCTCTTTTCCAGCGTGACGAGCGATCTCATCGCCAAAGGGAAAATCCCGTGTGACGCGCCGGCCGCAGCGGCAGCGTGGCTAAGCGAGAACGGGAGCAAGCTTTTCGATCACGCCGAGGCGGGCAACCCAAGCGTGGCCTGGCTGCGCGACAACATGGATGAGATTCTGCCAGAACTCGCGCAAGCGGAAGCCCAAGCCGCTGGCTCGGATGTCAACGCTACCAAGGAGTGGATGGCATGGCTCTTTGACTACGCGCAACTATCGGCCTCGCCGGACTCCGTAGAGGGCCGCCGTCACGACCAGCGGACGTTCTTGGAATCCTCCGATCTGGTGCGTGCGGTGGCGGATGAAGCACGCGCGCGTTCGGCTTTGCGCCTGTTGGGGCGGCTCCTAACCAAAGAGCGGCCCTTGTGTCTCATCTTCGATGACTTGGACTGGTTCTATCGCGACGAAGCCAGTGCCTTGCGTTTGGCGCGCATGATCTCCGAGCTCAGCACGCTCATTCCAGCCTCAGTGACGATCATTAGCATCAACGACGATATTTGGGAAGAGACCTTTGTTAGGGGATTGCCTAACGCCGTACTTGACCGTCTAACCACCCACACCTACGCGCTGAAGGGATTGTCTACGCAAGAGTGCCGAGCTTTTCTGTTAGCCCGTTGCAGTCATCACGAGTTGGCCCACGGCACGCTTGAATCGGTGAGCGCTGAGGTGGAGGAAGCGTTAGGCGGTGAGGAACATGTGACGCCACGCGTGGTCCTTCGTGAGGCCGGGCGTGCCTGGGATGATCTCATTCACGATGACATCGTAGAGTCTGCCCCCTTGCCGGAAACGAATGAGCCGGACGATCAACGTGCGCCAGAGCCAATGAAGGCTGAAGCTGAGATCGAGGAGCCCGTTAGTGAAAAGAAACCTGTCGCCGCGCAAGCCCCGACAGGGCCCCACGATCCGGAAGCCGCCTCTTCTTGGAGTAATGCGTTAGGGGATGTGCGCGATCTGATTCGGCAACGCGGGCAGTCGGCAGCGGCGCCGGAAAGAAGGTCACCCTTCACCGCCGTCCAGCCTCAATCGGCCTCACCCGAGCCATCTCAACCCGCTCCGGGGGCAGAGAGCAACAAGCCTGAACTCACACCCGAGTTCCGATCTTTCCTGGCCAGCCTCAGGGCACGGGCTGAGGACAAACAAGGCTATATGCCCCAACCGCAAGGCCCCTCATCCTCTCCCGTTCCGGCAGAGCAAACCCTCTCCGGCAATGGCCATCCCTCGTCCCCGGAGATCGACCCGACGCCCTTCTCCGATCCGGTGGTGGTGCCGAAGCCCGGTCCTCAGATGGGGCCATTCACGCCGAGTCCAAACCAAGAAGATCCGTCGATTCAATCGCGGCTTCGGTCGCTGAAGGTCGACTATGTGACGTCCAACGTGGCCGGCCAAATCGATCTGGATCGCTTGAGGACATTGATAGAAACCGGCGGGTATCTCTTTCCCGCCATTCTTCAAGAGTTTCCCCAAGTGACGGGCGAGGCCTCGCCGGACGTCCGGTGGCGCTACCAACAGAACGAGGTGAACTTCGCCTTCCGCCCCTACAGGGATCAAGCATACTGGCGGGCCCTGGTGGAAGCCATCGCCGGCCGTGCCCGGCTCACGCGCGAGCGTGACAAGAGCCGGGTGAAACTGGTGGTCTTTGCCTTGGCCAATGATGAGGAAGTGTTCCCCTCGTGGAAAGTGACAGAGGAAGAAGCGTTAGACCTTCAGTTCTGCGATGTCGTGATCCTCACCGAGTCTCATTTGGCGACGCTGTACGCTGTGGAGCAATTGTTGGCAGCGGAACCGGATGCGGACAAACGCGAGTCGATCTTTATGAAAACGTCAGGCGACCTGGACTTTTTCTGGAAAATGATCACACGCCCGGTCTGGACGTTAGTCTCTCAATTCAGCCGGGGCGCCAAGGCGGTTGGCGTCTAAGGTTTTCACGTAGGATCACTCATCACCACGGCGAACGCATTGTGGTTGTGAATGGACTCGAAGTTTTCACCCTCGATACGATAGGCAGTGATACCGTCCAGCTTCTTGAGCTTAAGCGCCACATTGCGGACGAGATCCTCCACAAAGACCGGTTGATCGAAGGCGAGTTCCGTGACGTGCTTTTCGTCGGGCCGTTTGAGCACACTGTAGAGTTCTGAGCTGCCGCAGGTTTCCACCAAGGCGATGAGTTGCTCGACAGAAGGCAAATCGTCGCCGGCCACGGTGAGGATCACCACCCCCCGCTGATTGTGTGCACCACGTTCGCTGATATTCCGGGAGCAGGGGCACAACGTGGTGATGGGAACTTCCACCGTGACTTCCGTGGTCTGTCCGCCCCGTTCCCGCGTGCATTCCAAACGGACTTCATAGTCCAGCCGGCCCTCACTTCCCGTCACCGGGGCCCTCTTGTTGATGAAATAGGGGAAATCGAAGGTGATGGTCCCGGCCTGTGCTTCAAGGCGGTGACACATTTTCTCTAACAAGTCTGGCAGGTCAGCCACGCTGATTCCCGAGGCTTCTTCAGCTAAGATGGAGACGAACCGGCTCATATGAGTGCCGCGGCGTTCGGCGCTGAGCGCGACAGACATGGCGACGGTGGCGACCGTCGGCTGCGCCGTGCCGTCCCGATCACGAAAGCGCAAAGGGTGCCGGATCTCCCGAATACCCACCCGGCGAATCGCGATATTGCGTTGATCCCGTTCGTTCTGCGTGTCTTCCAAAGGCTCCATGTGGAGAGGGGATGATAAAAAAAGCCTGTCCAAAGAGGGGCAGGCTTGAGGGTGTTGAACCTGACGGCCGCCGCACAAAGCGGACAGGGCGACGGGCAACGACTATGGGAGTAAATTGATCGCTCGGGCCCGCTTGATCTCGCGGGTAATCTTGCGGTGGAGTTTGGCCGAAACACCGGTGGTCCGTCTGGGAAGAATGCGGCCGGTTTCCGTCGTGAACTTGCTTAGGAGCTCCGTATCTTTATAAGAGACGCGTTCCGGGGAGAGATCCATCCGGCGGCGCGGCATGCGGCGGTTGGAGCGGCGAAGGTTAGCGAGGCGTTCCTTGGTCTTGGGTTCCATTACTGAGGGTCGTGATAAATGTCAGGGCCGTGATTAGCGTTTTTCGCGATGCAGCGTCCGTCGCTTGAGGAACGGATTAAATTTGACTTTCTCCAGACGTCCAGGCGTCCGAAGACTTTTTTTATTGCGAGTGGTCACGTACTGAGAGGCGGTCTTCCCCTCGGCACGAGCCTCTGTGCACTCTAAAATGATGACGTCTCGTGGCATAAGCGGCCCCGAAGCTAGGAGTAAACCCCTAGGCTGCAACTAAAAAAATGAGGCATCAGAACACGGGGCAATCACCCAAGAAAGTGAGCCCAATGACCTGAATACCACGCCCTCAATCAGAAAGCCTTATAAGTAAACATTGATAATATGAAAAATATGGTTTCTTTAGAGCGTGATTCGATTTGGTCTCAACTTCTTCCTGATCAGTTCCCTGTTTATGGGAATTGTCATCGCCGACGAAGATCTGAAGAGCCTCTTGAGGGGTGATGGCGAATCTCCCAAGCTAGACGGCATATTCGATCTCGATCGTTGTTTGGAAATCGCCTTGGAAAACAACCGGCAACGGCCCGCCTCACGATTTGCCGTGGCCATTGCCCGGGCGCAGCACCGCCAGGCCCTTTCTGCCTACTGGCCCCAAGTCTCGCTTCACGGGCTGGCTGACTTCCGGGGAGACGAACCCAATTTCATCTACCCCGAATCCACGTTCGGCCTGCCGGACATGGCTTTGGCCTTACCGGAAATGAATATCCCCTTCCCTGGCGGCACCATTCAGACGCCGGCCAGCTCGCTTTCGATTCCCCAAGGCGCCTTTGGTCCGAACTTTCCACCCGCGGAGATCCAGGTGCCCGTACCGCCGCAGCAAGTGGATATCCCAGGGCAGCTCATCACCGTTCCCAGTCAGGAATTTGCCCTGCCCGGCCAGGAACTCACGGTCCCGGAACAAGAGATCGATCTTGCCGACCGCTTTACTTACGGCGCCTTGTTAGAGATCAAATGGCTTCTCTTTGACGGCGGCATGCGCCAAGCAATGCGGGAACAAGCCAAACAAGGGATTGCCGCCGCGCGGCAAGATGCGAGGCGCGCGGATCACGAAATCGTTTACGAAGTCACGCGCATGTATCATGGAGCGGTGCTGGCACAACAGCTAGTCACGCTGGGTGATGAGACGCTGGAAAGAATGGAAATAACGCTGGCCCTCACAGAGCAACTATACAAAGGCGGTTCCATGCAAGTCAAGAAGACCGACTTTTTACGAAATAAGGTCATTGTCGATAGTCTGCGCATGCTCGTGGAACGCCTGCGGAAGAACCGCGCTCTAGCACAGTCCGCTCTCGTTCACAGCATGGGCTTATCATGGGAATCTGAAGTGAAACCCTCGGATGGAACCATCGCCTACGGACCTCACGAAACCGACCTTCGTCTGTCCATCGCTCAGGCATTTCAATCGAGTCCACAATGGAGCAAACTGCAAATCGGTGTGAACGCGGCTGAAGCGAAAGTTAGGGAAGAACGTTCCGCTTATCTTCCCAAGATCGCTTTTCTCGGGTCGGCGCATTATCTGGAGAACGGCCTTGATACCGGTGCCGCTTCCAAATCGAATCTACAAAACTGGAGCGTCGGCATTGGCATGGAGCTTCCTTTGTTTACAGGGTTTCGCAATAAAGAGCGAATCAATGAGGCTCGGGCCAGGCTCGGACAGATCAAAGCACAGCGGGAACTCATGCGCCAAGGGCTCGCACTCCAAGTCAAAAATCTCTTTCTAAAAATCCAGCAACTGGAAAGTCAGGAAACGATCAGTACGTCTGCCGTGGAAACCGCCACCGAGAATCGTTCTCTAGCAGAACGGTCCTATCGCAACGACCTCATTGAAGCGCGCGAAGTTTTCGAATCCCAACTGATGGAAGCCATGATGAAGGCGCGCCGTCATAAGTTGCATTTTGAACACGTCGCCACCGTGGCACAACTCGACCAAGTGGTGGGTAAAGACACCCAGTTAACTGCCAAATGATCATGTCGTTAAATCGCCTCCTATTCATCGCCGTCATGGCGATCCTGTCTTCCCCCTCACAAGGGGGAACCATTAGATTGGGCATCCTAGACGATGCGATTTCCGCGGGTGATCCTGGTGATATGGGAGTGACCTTCAATCTGCTCTTCAAGAAATTGAGAGCGAGTGAAGAATTGACCGCAGCCAAAGTTTTTCATTCACGCACCACCTTCATTGAAGCCATTCAAGATAATCAACTGGATCTCGTGCCGCTGGAGAGCTTCTTGTATTTCGAATTTAAAGATCAAGCAAATCTCAATCCTGCCCTCACGGCAAGGTTCGACAAGAGTCCCATGGATCAATTCCTTTTGTTGGGCCGCAAAAGCCTTAAAGGTCGAAAACTTCAAGATCTTGCTTCCTGTGAGGTGGTTCTTGATGCGACGTGGTTCTCACCCTACGCGAATCTATGGCTCTCGCAGCTACTGGATGAGTCCAAGCTTCCGGCGCCAGATGCCTACTTCAAAAGTGTCGCCGATGCCGAACGGGCATCAAAAGCGATCCTCCCTGTCTTCTTTGGCTCCAAGGATCTTTGTGTTGCGACCCGCCGGACGTTCGATGCCATGGCGGAACTGAATCCGCAAATCAATAATCAATTAGTGGTTCTTGCTGAATCCAGACCATTATTGCTCTTCATCCTCTGTTTAGCTGGAGATAGATCCGCTGACAATTCCCGGAGTATTATCGATATTGTATCCAACGCGCACGAGGATCCCGTCGTTAACCAAATACTCACTATTAGTAAAGTCGAACGTCTACTTCCCTACGAGGAGGGGCAGCTAGCAACTATTCGCGAGCTTTGGGAATTCCAAACGAAGAAGGCTAAGCCTTCAATTACCGCCTCAACATCAGAAGACCCGTAGAGATGTTGAGGCATTCCTATATTTTCGCGGTCACGTTCGGCTCGCTACTAGCGGTGATGCCGCTCGATCTCTTGCATGCTCAGAGCAAGGGCGACTACCTAATGCGTACCGGATTCCCACTCAACGCTCTGAATAACGTCGATGTGCGAGATGCCCGCGTGGCAGCCAAGCACCTTCTTAAAGAAATCGTGGAGGACTACGGAGTGCGCTACACCACGGAAGTCTTGGAGGTCGAAGAGGACTTCTATCGGAAACTGGCTGCCAATCAGTACGACTTCTTCATTATCTTTGCCTACGATTACATCCGTCTTCGCGAAGAGTATCCCATGCGTCCCGTACTCGTGGGCCAACATTCGGAAACAGAACTTCTACAAGAGTATCTCCTCATCACGAAATCGGAAATCAAGTCGATCGCCGATTTATCAGACAAACGATTATTGATTCAGCGTGGGGCCGGGAAGCTGCCCATGCTATGGCTAGAAGAAACCTGCGCCGACCAGGGCCACAACATCGCCGAGGGATTCTTCAAGGAAGTTGAGGAGGCGAATAACGTTTCTCAAGCCATTCTGCCAGTGTTCTTCGGCAAAGCACAGGCTTGCCTCGTCTCGCGAGGCGGATTCGAAACCATGAATGAACTCAACCCGCAAATCGGAAATCGCCTTAGAATCCATTTACGCTCTAAACCTTTTCTCACTAGCATCCTCTGTTTTCGCCCTGAATATGTTGAGAAGGAGCCTGGGTTGCTTGTGCGCGAAGGATTGAAACTCAACGAGCAACCCAAAGGGCAGCAACTCCTTACTCTCTTTCGCACCAAACGACTTCACAAATTCGATCCCAAATACCTTGAAAGCGTAGCGGAGCTCCTGCAAGCGCGAAGTGCCCGATTGAATCAGGGTGAACAAGTGACAGCCGCGGAACTCAATCCCGAAGACTCTGACTAGCGCTATGTCATCGCATTCAAAAACCGGTAAGCGCAGTGTCAGTATTTTCTTCAAAGCAGCGCTATTGTCGCTGGTGGTCTCAGCGTTGACCTTAAGCGTCTTTGCTTGGGCGATGGTACGGCATGAGAAAAGAATGCTCCTGGAACAACTCAAGGAACGCGGAAACTTGCTCGCTTCCTCCCTCGATCGTGTGACGGCCAATGCCATCGTCGCAGAAGATTGGGAATCGGTTATTTCACAATGTTTGAAGATGATTGAAATGGGCGAGCACGTTGACTACCTCCTTGTCACCAACATGGAAACGGGTTTTTCACTGATTCACACCCAGGAAAGCTGGCGTATGGAGACCCTGAATACGCCTTGGAGCAATCCACCTGGGCATAAAAGTCAGGCCGCAATCAGAGTGAATCCTTTGAGTGGTGATGGGCAAGAGATCATGCATTACAGTCACGCCTTCTCCTATTCGGGAATTGATTGGGGATGGATCCATGTAGGGATTACGTTAGATGATTATTATCACAATCTCCAACGGGTGATGGGAATCATTATGCGGCTTTCCATTCCCGCCATCGCCAGTGGTGTCGTCAGTTCTTTTCTATTCGCCCGTCACCTCACGCGCCCTATTTCTCGGCTCAAAGACTTCGCCCAACGCGTCGCATCCGGCGATCTCGATCACCAGTTAGCGATCAAGGAACACGATGAAGTGGGCGCCTTGGGAGCTGCGATGAATCAAATGACGATGGATCTGAAAAAATCCAATGAGAAACTCCAAGTGTCGATGCAGCAGGAAGCACGGCTTAGAGAAAAGGAAATTCTTCTCAAAGAGATTCATCATCGCGTTAAAAACAATATGCAGATTCTTAGTAGTTTGCTGCGGATGCAAGCACGGGAAGTTGATGGAGATCAGATCAAATCATTCTTATCGGAAAGCGAATCCCGTATTCGATCGATGGGCTTGATTCACGAAAAACTCTATCAAAGCCAGAATATCTCGGAAGTTGATTTTAATGCTTACGTCGAGACGCTAGCGAGCCAGTTGATAGGGATGCATTCGAGACAAGGCGGCGATATCTCATTGAAAGTAGACATTGATGATATCCACCTGGGTCTTGATACGGCAATGCCGTGCGGATTAATCGTGAATGAACTCGTGAGCAACTCTTTAAAATATGCTTTCCCCGGAGGCCGGGATGGAACGATTTCCATTAAAGTTGTGCCAGAGAAAACTCCGGGACACTACAGATTGACGATAGCTGATGATGGCGTTGGGATCAGCGGAGAAAAACCTGTGCGGGAGGGCGCGCTCGGATCGCGGTTGGTGGAAATGCTCGTCGACCAATTGGACGGCAAGGTGGATTACCGGAATGGCGTTGGAACCAGTGTCCATATTGAGTTTTATGAAAGTGAATATACGGAAAGAGTGTGACCGATGAGCAGAGCGAAGATACTAGTCGTAGAGGATGAAAGAATCGTAGCGGAAGATATTCGCATGAGCCTTGAGGACGCGGGGTATTCCGTCTGTGGCATTGCCAAACGTGGAGAGGAGGCGATCCAGTTAGCCAAAGAACATCAACCGGATCTCGCGCTCCTTGATATCGTGCTTCGCGGCGAGATGGATGGCATCGGTGTCGCTCAACAGATCCGCGAGTTTCAAATCCCTTTTATCTTCCTCACGGCCTATTCACAGCAAGGGGTGATTGAACGAGCCAAGGCAACGGAGCCTCTCGGCTATCTCATTAAACCTTTTGAACAAGCAAGTCTGATCTCTTCAGTGGAAATCGCTGTGCATAAAGCACAGATTGATCAGCAACTCCAAGCCAGTCACGAGTGGTTCTACACCACCTTGCGGTCCGTCGGCGATGGCGTGATTGCCACGGATCCAGATGGAAAGATCGTCTTCTTAAACGCCGTCGCGGAAGAACTCACAGGCTGGAGCTCAGATGAGACTGCAGGAAAGGACATTCAGGAAGTATTTGAAATCCGTCATGAGACCACACGGCAACTAGTTAAAAACCCGGCCTTGGTAGCATTAGAGACACAGGAAGTGGTCGGTCTTGCGGATGACACCGTACTCATAAGGCGAGACGGAAAAGAATTGCCGATTGATGATTCGGGTTCGCCTATTCGCAATTCAGCTGGCGAACTTGTCGGAGCCGTCCTGATTTTTCGTGATATTACGGAAAAGAAAATCGCCGATGAAGAAGTCACCAAATATCAGACGCATCTTGAATCAATCGTCTCCAAGCGTACTGAGGAACTTCATGCAAGGGTCCAGCTTGAGGAACTCGTTAGCTCAATAAGCATTGATATCTTGGACCTTAATGATGATGAATTAGATCAGGGAATCGTTAAAGCGCTTGGCCGGATGGGTGAATTTCTTCAGATGGATCACTGCATCGTCTATCAATACGAAAAGAACTCCGAGGGCAAATTGGAGTTCACCGCGTCACATGGCTGGGGAAACACGGATTCAAAGAAATTTCCCATTCCCGATAGTACAGCTTGGGGTGAATCTTGGTGCATCTCACAGGTTCGCGAACAGGGAAGGTTAACACTGAGCTCATTGGATGATATTCCCGAGGATGCTTTTGAAGAACGCGAAGCATTGGAGGCGGAAAAGATTCAATCTTTAGGGGTTTTCCCCATCGGGAGACGCGGCAAGTTGCACGGAGTGCTTCTGCTCGCGAGCCATCAGGAATACGCATGGAAGAGGCACGGCACAAGACTGTTTGATATGTTCGTTCAAATTGTTTTGAGCGCTCTGCAGCGTTTGGATGCAGCGAAAGAAAAGACACGCCTAATGGAGGAACTCAATCAAGCGAATAAATTGGAGGCCATTGGCAAACTAACAGGAGGTATTGCCCATGACTTTAATAACATGCTGCTCCCCATTATCGGCTATAGCGATATGTTACTGGATCCAGATCGCGTGGCAACGAAAGCCTCCAAAGAGGAGATCCATGAAATTCGTAAAGCGGCCGAGAGTGCAGCGGCCTTAACCCATCAGCTTCTCGCTTTCTCACGCAAACAGATTCTTGAGAAGTGTCCCATGGATTTGAACGAACTGATCGAGAGCAAGCGAGTTTTGCTCTCACGGGTGTTGGGCGAAGATATCGATATCGTTGTAAAGCTCGACGAGAACGCCGGCGCGATCGAAGCAGACCGCGGGCAAATGGATCAAGTCATCATGAATCTATGTGTCAACGCCAGAGATGCGATGCCTGACGGCGGGGCCATATCCATGAGCACAGAGAGCGTTCGCGCAATCAAACCAGGCTCCCATAATAGAGCCGATTACCTTCGGACAACCATCCAAGATACCGGCGTCGGAATGCCGGATGAGGTCATGGAACGGGTCTTTGATCCGTTCTTCACCACAAAAGGCATGGATGGAACAGGGTTAGGCCTCTCAGTAGTCGTCGGTATCATCGAACAACACGAAGGATGGATCGATGTTTCTAGTGAAGTGGGCAAAGGAACCAAGTTTGAAATTTATTTGCCGATGGTGAAGGCCGAGACGCCGCAATTGACGCCCACCACAGAGCGCAGCCATCACCCTTCAAGATCAGGAGAGCGGATTCTTCTGATCGAGGACGAGATGAGCGTGATCACTTTTGTGAAAACGGCTTTAGTAAAGAAAGGCTACGAGGTCACGACCGCCATGTCGGCTAAAGAAGCCTTGCGGGTCTTCGCTGAGCATGAGGGCCGGTTTGATCTAATCTTTAGCGATGCCATGTTGCCTGATGGAACGGGGATGGAAGTTTTGATGGAATTGTTAGCCACTCGCCCCCATATCAAAGGTCTCTTAAGCAGCGGTTATACGGATCATCGCGCCCTTGTGGATGCGGCTCGTGAGAATGAGATTGCCTTTCTGCACAAACCTTATGCGCTAACAAGCCTCTATGAGATGGTGGCAAAGGTCTTGAGTCAAGACGACGAAGAAGAGATTCCGCTAGCAAGCTGAAGTGATCGATTGCTACCGCAGTGTGAGAAGATAGCGTACCAGGTTACGGAAAGACGCGTCATCCAAGACTTGACCAAACGTGTCCGGCATCAAGGAAATTCTGGATGGCGTTTCTTTGGCAATCATTGGTCGCGCAATCGTTTGCTCCTGACCTTGGGCGTCTGCGACAATCCACTGGGAGTTATCTTTCGCACGCACGAATCCAGTTACCGTGCGGCCATCTGTTAGTTCAATTGCCGCTATGCGAAAGGCGTGGTCCACATTGCGATTGGGATCTAGGATGTCTTCGACAACGCGGTCAAGTCCCCGGTTCCCAAGCCCATCCAGATTCGGGCCCAGCGGCGACCCTTCCCCGGCGATACGATGGCATATCTGACAGTGTTGCTGAAAAAGCGCCAGCCCGGCAACGGGATCGCCCGAGTGTCTTCGATAACTTTGAATGCGCGAGGCAATCAGTTTCCTCCGCTCACCATCATCGCTGGGAAGTTGCCCGCGAATGGCGGCAAGATGTTCTTGAAAAGCGTCATCTTTGTAGGCGTCGAGAGTAGGGGCGAGTCCTGGCTGATTCAAAAGCTTGTCCGGAGCACTGCCGTTGGTCACCAACTCTAACAATAGCTTAGGACCTTGAGGTTGCGCAAGGAGTGATGAAGCGATGCGCGTCTGTTCCGCCGCCGTGGCCACGTTGAAAGCCGCCTTCAAAAGAGGCTCGGGCGGAGCATTTTCTTTATATTGAAGCATCCTTTGGACCACCTGCTCTCGCAACGCTCGATCGGCGCCGCGAACTTGAAGGATTTCTGCTAAAACGGGCAGGATGGGGTCCTGAGCAAGAAGCTTGGAGAACGCTTTTGCGTAGTGATAGGAGTTTTCATTAAATGAAGGATCTTTGCCCATCAAAGCCACTAAAACTGCTTGCTTCTCCCTGAGTTGGAACTTTCCAATGAGTTCAGCCGCGAGGCGGCGGCGCTTTGGCCAAGCGCTAGGATTCAAACGCGAATCAGAGAAACGGCCTGCCGCCAGCCAAGCAAAGGCGTTCCCCGCATCGCCATCCACCAACTCCAAACGAACTTTGCGGTTCATAAGGTCCTTGGTATCCCAAGAGATGAGCTGCGCCTGATCATCGCGAAGCGCTGCGGCCGTTCTCAAGAGCTCGTGGGACGTGGCATCCACCAGCCTAACGAGATTCTTGCCTTGATGTGGTCTGCCAGGCGGTCCGTCATGACCCGCTAGGTAGAATTGGAAGGGCGTGGTCGTGATCTGAAAAACCGCTGACTGAGCAATGCCTGTGCGTCGCTCACCAAGAACGAAGCTGCTCCATAGCGGTGTCTGCTTCCGGCCATCGGCCGAGTCGCGATTGGTAGAAAGCACCCAGCTCTTACCCTCATCCGGTTGGCCCGGGAATGGGAGATGACTCCATGCCAAAGGTTCCATGGCATTGGGATCATCGAGACCTAACAAATCATCTGCGACATTGGTAGCCCAACCCGTGATCGATGCCGGTATGGAAACTCGCCGCTTCTGCAGCCCTCCATGAACCGACTCTAACAAGGCGGCTTGAAATTCAGTATCGTCAGTGAACCGGGCCTGACTAACTTCGACCACTTTGTCTAGCATCGCCACAGGCGCGTGTTCCACCGCAAAGGCCAACCATCGGCCGAGTTCCTCAGTGGAGACTTCTTCGATTTGATCAAGGTGCTCGATCAAAAAACCAGCGGATGCCGGAGATTTGACCGCGAGACAAATACTCGCCAACTCCGCCGCCTGCCCACCATTCGAGACGATCTCTTTGAGCGATTGAAAATGAGCCTCATCACGCAGGTGGTTGCGAAGCGCAAGTCGCAGCGCGTAGCGAAGCTGAACATCGTCCTGAGGGCACTGTGTGAGGGCATCGAGGAGCGGTGTCAAGAGTGCTTCCGATGGGTGCCGGCTTGCAGCGAGGGCTGCCGCCCGCTGAACCGCCGGATGATCATCTTTCAAACCCTGACTAACAGACCCGGAAAGATCGAGGTTTTCCATCGCCGCCAGCAACCGAAAGGCCTTCTCACGCGCTTCAGGCGACGCGGCGCTGACTGCCAGTTCAATTTCACGCGCTTGAAGCTGATTGAGCCGAAAACGCACCCAGAGATCATTCGCGTGATGATTAGGAATGCGTTCCACCATCTGTTCGAACGCGAGTTCGGCGCGCGTGCTTAACGGTGACTTCAAAGCTTCTGTTAGATTTTCTAACGACGCCTTACTCAAATCCGGCATCGAGTGTTCGCCCTCTTGGTGCACAATGCGCCAAATACGCCCACGGTGACGATCCCGGCCCGGATCATCCAAGGGCACTTCGTAGTGACCGATGATTCGATTATAAAAATCGGCCACATAGAGGGCGCCATCCGGCCCGACCTGAAGATCAACCGGCCGGAACCACGGATCACTACTGACGAGAAAGTCCGGTTCCTCCTCAGCGTGAGGCGAGGAACCCTGATAGTGCAGCCGATTCTGATTGATACGGCAGGTGGTGACGTTTCCGCTAAAAATGCTAGAGCGATAGCCATCCGGAAACGCCGTCGCACTCCCAAGAGCCAGTCCGCAAATAGCGGTCGAACCATGCAAATGCTCCATCATGTTGGGAATAAAGCCCAAGCCATCGTGCGGCTTGCCAAAGCTCTCGTGATACCCCCCAGGGACGATGAGAGAAACCGGCTTGGTATGACAATCCGCAGCAAAGAGATCACCGTTAGGTGCAAAGACCATGCCAAACGGATTGACTAAGCCGCGAGTGACCATTTCCACCCGCGAACCATCTACCCGCATGCGAAAGATATTACCGGATTGCATATGAATCTCATGCCCGTCGGTGCCTGAAAGTGTCGTGATATTGTTAAATCCGTGCGTGGCGTAGAGCCAACCGTCACGATACCGGGTGAAGCTATTGCACATGCCGTGTGTATCGCGCTCGTAGCCGAGCGGACCGTAGAGTTTCTCGCGTCGGTCGCATTTGCCGTCACCATCCGTGTCTCTGAGAAACCATATGTTAGGGATACTGAAACAGATCACGCCATCACGGTAAGGATAGAGCCCCATAGGAATATTCAATCCATCTGCAAAGGTGGTGATCTCATCCGCCCGCCCATCCCCGTTGGTATCGGATAACACTTTGATCGAGTCACGCCCTTTCCGATCAGCCGGAGCGGGATAGGGATACTCTAGGGTTGTCGTCACCCAAAGCCGCCCCTTGGCATCGAAGGCCATGTTGAGAGGTTTATCAATGTCAGGTTCCGCGGCCACAAGCTGGATCTCGAAGCCATCCGGCAGAATAAATGAATCAAGCGCTTGTTCAGCCGTTAGAGGATCCGTGGTGCGAATGTGAGAGGCAAAGAGATCCGTTCCCACCACATGCAGGGGGTTCGCGCGCTTGACGGGACGCCGGTCCTCGTAGTCAGCGGCCGAGATCGTTTGACGCTGCTGACGCATGACGTAGGTGCCCAGCTTATTGCCGATCACCACGTCCGGATGCCCATCGCCTGTCACGTCCCCTACGGTCAGTTGCGTGCCCACGCCTGAACGGTCGTCGATCTTCCACGGCTCGAAGGCCACACCATCCGGTGAACGCAAGGTGCGAAACCAGTAGAGGACCGGTGATTCATGCGCTCCGGGGTCGTTTCCACCATGAGCATAAAAGCGTTTTCCCGTGACGACATCCTGAAGACCGTCGCCGTCGATGTCTGCTAGGGCCAGCGCATGCATCTGAGAGATGGCGAGACCATAGGGATTATCCGCCGCGTTCGCCGTCATGATCGGGCGCGAAGAAAATTGGATACCACCTTGCGCATCGCGGCTCTGCTCAAACCAGGTTAACCCCCAGCCATGGGCGTTCTGTGAGGAAATGACATCGTTGTCGCCATCGCCGTCGAAGTCATGAGCGAACATTTGAGCACCACCTGTGGGGCCGGCAAACTTCACGGCGTGAAACTGAAACTCCGTAGGACTCCGCTGCTCCCACCAGCCGTTCTTTTCCAAGACATCCATGTGGCCATCCTGATCAATGTCTCCGATCCCCAAGCCGTGCGTGAACCTCCCGTAGCCGCGATCCGCAATCTCCGTGAATTTCCAGGGCTCAGTAGGGGCCGTCCAGTTAGGCTCCGCATAACCAATCTTACCGCCACGGCAACAGATCAATTCCGGTTGGCCATCACCCGTCAGATCGGTAAGATGAGGCGATTCATTGCCGACATCCGTTAGGGCTAAGTGTTTCTGCCAGGCTTTCGCCGTCGCGCCCGGATTCTCATACCAATGAGCGGCCTGCCCAGGCATGGGAATAGCTAAGATGTCAGGGCGTTGATCATTGTTAAAATCATGCGCGAAAGTGAAGAAGAAATTGGAGTAAGCTTTGATCCAGACACCTAGTGGCTCTTCATAAGCGTGACGCTTTTCAAACTGAGGTCCCTCATACCAATAGGGACCTGACACAATGTCGGCATCGCCGTCGCGATCAATATCCGCAAAGCAAGCGCCTTCGCTAAAAAAGCGCTCGCTTAACACTTGTTTATCGAATTGTACAAGGGTCTCGCTCAAGGCCGGCTGCTCGGCGCCCAGACTGAAAATCAAGACATTTTTTAAGAAAACGGCCAGCTTCATAAAAATGATCAAGACAGGGCACTTCCCTCGAAGCAAGGCTTTGCCATACAATTTTTATACCTAATTTGATTGCCACGGGCTAACTAGATTCCCTAAACTCACTGCGCATTTGGCATCCCCCCATAGACAAGTGTGACCACCCCATTGGTATGAACACAACACATCACGAGAACAATGACGGTGAACGGCTCATGGAGCTCGTTCAGAAAGAACAAGCGGATGAACTTAGCGTAACGGAGGGCTTTGAACTCCAAGAATTACTCGCCAAGAATCCCGAGGCCCGGCGGCAGTATGGACGATGTGCTAAGCGCACGCAGATAGAGCGAATGGTAGCGGCCACCATGACGCAACGGCCGCGAGAACGCGGCCTTGGATTGGCCTAACGAAAGCAAGATTGAGGACGGCCAGAGATGGCCGTCCTAGCCGAATTATTGATCGTGAGTCCACTCGTGAATGAGTGATAGAATGCGATCCTTGCCGCTGCTCGACGGCAGTTGATCAAGCGCCTTTTGAAAGGGGCGCAGGCGATCGGTCTGCGGAGGCCGCGAAACGAAATGGCCTAACGTGTATTCGATGACATCCTCCGGCTGCGAGGCGACCCAGCGCGCGCTGGCGAGATGTCCTTGTCTTTCTACTGCGTTAGTGATGGCGCCAATATGATGGTTGCCATTGACCTTGGAATAGTGCTGGAGGCAGTAGTCCGTTGCAGCGTCGAGGTCTGCCTCGGCCCATTCCGTTAGGCTTGCTCGAATGGCGTTACTCTGGATTTGTTCAGCCGGTAAAGTGGTTGCCCAACGCAGAGCTTCCACCGGTTGCGTCTGTGCCCAAGTTTGGGCGATCTCGACGGCCATCTTCGAACGGGCGCCCAGATGGACGATATCCGTTAGGGCGTTCATCGCGAGTTGTGGATCTCGTTGCGCGAGGACACGGATGGGTTCTCGAAGAGCGTCTTCAAACTGGCGCGACTCGCCTGCGCTGCCGAACATAGCGATGCTTCCACTCATCCAGTAAGTTGTGGGGCCTGGAAGAGCAACGCCATCGTAGCGGTCTAACACCCAGGCGAAGGCATCATCGGGCGCTTCCGCTGCCCATTCCGCGCCAAAGTAGCGCATGTAAGCCGGAACGAGTTGATGATCCGCTTCCGCTAGTTCCGCAAACCGCGTGCGTGTTTCTTTGGGCGCGTGTATCGTGTCAGGGGTTTGCCTGGTCTGTTCGGGTAAGGTGGCTACTTGGAGCGTGCTGGATAGTGCCTGCCACCATTTCCAAAACCGGTCGTTGCTGGTCTCGTTTGGCGAGTCTGTCAGAATCGATTCACCTATCATCTTGGCGAAAGCGTTTGCCTCGGCTCCTGAGGGAAGTTCCTCCAGACTTCGAGCGAGCTTCTCCACATCTCCGGAAAAGGTGGTCTTCGGAGTCGGCCTCCCAAGAAAGTCATGGAGTCGAAAACGGTCGCTGACGTGGCTTTTTACGAGGGCGAACGTTTCTGAAACAGCGGTGGGATCTTCAGACAAAAAGCAAATGGCCACCTCGTTCATGACCGACGTGGAGATCGGTCCGTCTTCAGCAAGCCGCTCAAAGGCCGCTTTGGCGTCACGGCGCGCCCAACTGACATAGGCGATCTCAATCAACGCGCGCTCCGCACTAAAGGGCCCAATGTGGTCTTTAGGAATCTGCACGAAGTTCAACAGGCTTTCCGGATCACGCTGCGCCCAGGCTTCCCCAAGGCTGAGAATCATCCCGCGATCGCCCTCATCTTTGGCATGTTTGTACGCGTGAATGAAATCATCGGCCGTCATGTATCGACTAGCAGACCAACTTTCCGCAAGGCGATCGACCAAGTCGGGTTTGATTTGCGCCTGGCTCCAGGCCTCTAACGGATCGACTGATCCGCTCTCAAACGCACGATCGCCTTTCTCACCAATGGTAGGTGAGAAGCTTGTTGCATCGTGGAATCGGCCCGAGAGCCAGTAGGCGGCAACCAAGGCCAGGAGTGGCGCCATCAACCATCGAACAGCGAACACTATCACCGATGCGCTCATGTTAGTTGGTGATCAATGCTTGCCAGCGCTGGGGTAGCTTCTCCATCAACGCGGATCTTTCGGTGCTTGGCAGGGAAGCGATCCAATCCGACACGGCTGCCTCATCGTATTTGATCCATACGTTGGTGATCTGTTTGTAGGCAGCCTGACGCCAAGCCGGATCTTGAAATTGAGAGGCTAACGCTATGGCCGAATGCGGATCTTGATAGGTGAGCTGTTGCATGGATTGCGATAACCGCCGCGACACGCTGGAGGACAGATGGCTTACTTCTTCCAAATCACCAGGTTGGATCAGATTGAGGAGATTGGGAAATGTCATGCTCGAATCGGGGTCATCGCTGCCTTTGCGTAATGCGAGCGCCGCATACCGGCTACGGGAAACGGGATCCTCTTGGTTCGCGATCCAGTCAAAGACGACCTCTGGATGTTCCGAGGATAAGACAAAGAAGCTTTGTTCAAAGAGGGCTTTCTGGACGCGTTCTTCTGTGTTGGACGAAAGGTCTGTTAGCGTCTCTCCCATTTCTGCTAGTGGAATGTCGGGCATCCATAAGTGAAGATTGGGGCTGCGATCCATCTCGTTGAGCGGCGCCATGAGCGTAGCGGCTTCCATGGGATCAGTGGGGAGATCTTCATAGGAAAGATGCAGGGAGAAAGGAAGGGGATAGCGTTGAAGTAATGATAGACTTTGTTCGAGAGGAAGACCTCTTGTGTAGGCATTGATATTGGTGAGTGCTTGATAGGGCGGTTTGCCTTCAATGCCGCTTTGATAGAGCAAACGAAGCGCCTCTTCCGGATCAGACGTTGCCAGACTATCAATGACAGTAACCACGGCGACCTCTGATGGGGGATCCAGATTGGAGGCCCAACTAAACGCTTCTTCAAAAGCCGCTTGCGAGGCTTTCTCCATAGCAAGCCCCACATAGGCTTGCGCTGAACGGCTGGTCATCGCCTTGATCGTCGCTTCCGCTTCAGCGAAATCGCGCTTTGCTAGATTCCTCGCCGCAAGCATCGTCTTGAAGCCATAGACACCATCAGTGAGATGTTCCCCTTCAAGGCTTTCGAAGAAGCGTTTGGGATCTTCTTCCGCGAGCATAGAGAGGACTGCCCGATTCCAATGTTGCCGGCTCGTATGCCGGGCGTCTAACCAAATGGATTCGGGATCCTCACGAAGCCACAGCCTTGCCAAGAAGTTCAACGGCGGTGGATACTGCTTCAGCGCCCAATCCCGCAAAGCCTCGCGATCTTCCTCAAACCACCGCGCCATGAGAAGCTGCACTTCATAGGAGGCGTTGGTGTCGCTGCGCTCTAACGCTTTGCGAAGTTTCTCGGGAAGGGATTTCAAGGGCGCCCTCATGATCGAGGTCGTCCCAAGAGGAATCGCTTGGCGCTCGCCTAACAAGGAGGCGCCACGACTTATCGTGAACCCCGTTTCCCGCTCGGTGTCTGCCTTGCGCTCCGCACCTTTCCACCACCCGAGCGAGGCTGAAGCGAACATCAAGAGAAACCAATAGGAGCGGTGCACGGGGTAAGTAATCCCGCGCCGCTTGAGAGTCCAACCTTTCCTGCGCTACGCAGGAAGCGCCACCAGATCGTTGAGCGAACTTTCCAAGTCTTTCAAATTGAACGGCTTATTCAATCTAGCAAAGTTGCCACCGAGTTCAGCCATCTGTGCGGGAAGTTCCTCCGCGCTGTATCCGGTGACGAAGAGCACGCCACAGGAGAGACGCTGATCTCGAAGGAATTGTTTGATCATCTGGGGGCCTGTTAGGTGAGGCATGAGGACGTCGCTCACAATGACACTCAGCTCTTGATGATGCGTCTCAAGCGCCTCCAAGCCTTCCTTTCCATCGTGAGCTTCCACCACCGTATACCCTAACTTTTTCAGCATCGTATGAGTAAGGCGACAGACTAACAAATCATCCTCGACGAGTAACGCTTTACGTTCTGCGTTGGAAGCCGGTACGTCCACCGGGGACACTTCGGTTTCGTGCGCAACGGGCACCTTGGCTTCAGGAAGATAGAGAATAACCTCCGTTCCTTTGCCCGGTTCAGATTGGATGGCGCACCAACCTCCGCATTGTTTGGTGAATCCGTAGACCATGCTGAGCCCCAGCCCGCTATTGCTGCCAGGGTCTTTGGTGGTGAAAAAGGGTTCAAAGACGTGGGCCAACTCGACAGGCGATAATCCTGGTCCATTATCTTGGAATCGAATCATCGCGTAACCGCCAGGCTTAGCCCACGCAGCTGGTGGCGTCTCCTTTTCGCCTAACTGATAAGGTTTCGCCTCCACGACGAGCGCTCCGCCATCAATGAGCACATCCCTGACATTGTTTAACAAATGAGCGAAAGCTTGTTGCAGCGTGCCACCATCCGCAGTGACGACGATATCTTCGGGCGGAGAAATAAACTGAGTTTGAATTTTGTCAGGCAACAACTGTTGGGCGGTCTCGCCCAATTGTTTCAGCGCTTCATGCAGAGAGAGTGACCCCGGGGGCACACTTCTTTCCGTGCCCAACGTACGAAGCTGAGCAACGAGTGACTGCGCTCGCCGAGCCGCTTGCAGCACGGTTTCAAGTTCCTGAGACGGATCGGCTTCGCATTCTTGCTGCAACTCAACGTTTCCAATGATCACCGTAAGAAGGTTATTGAACTGATGAGCGATGCCACCTGACATCTTTGCATAGACCTCCATGCGCTGGGTGTTTCGCAATTTCGCGTGGGCCGCTTCGAGTTGATCCAATGTCCGGTTCATCCCATTGACCAACCGTCCCCATTGGCCATGCAGACGATTGGTATCTCCCCGAATTTGAAGATTCCCATCCTGGGCGGCTTTAGCCAGCGTCGAAAACTCATCCTCCAAGGTTTCCGTGATCAATGTGAGGCTATTGAAACCCTTCGCCACTTCACCGATCTCGTCTCGAGACCGAGTGTCCAGATTTCTAACAGCTTCACCATGCTCCATCTTCCCCGCGGCGTCGGCAAGATCTTTGAGAGGATCGACGATGGATCGATAAACGGATTGAGTGAGCACGAACGCAAAGAGAATAGCAATGAGTGATCCGGCTAGCGATCCGCCGATGAGGATCTTGGTGCGGCGGGTCCAATGCTGGACTTGATTCCAAACAATCGGTTCCACTTGATGCAGAATGCCCTCCGCTTTCGGTTGATAATACTCTTTCACCAAGTAAAGGGCGCCGGGGGTGGCTTGCCGCAGGGCCACATCCTCCTGGGTGATGGTGAGCCCTAACGTTTCCCCGCGCTCCTGCACCGCAGCAAGGCGTTCTTGCTCCGCTTGGCCACCCGGAACTTCGCCCCCCTCACTACTCATAGCAGTTAAGAATCCAAGATTCCGGCGCACGGAACCAATCAAAGCCTCGCCTTCCTCGGTTTCTATCAGGACGCCAGGCGCATGCTCATCCGCCCACCGAACTCGATTCATGATGTCTCTGGTGATCTTGAGAGAGAGATAGTGACGTATATTCTCAGAGAAACGCCGGCTTTCCGTTAGCTTGGCAAGCTCCTCCGCCATCTTGCGGCTGAGGAAGTAACTCTTGGTTCGAAAATCTTTGAGAGCGCCGGCAAACACGGTTTCGTCAGCGCCAGTCGCAGCCGATTCATAACTCGCCGCCGCGCGGAGCAACGCTTCTCCCTGAACCGACCAAGAAGGCATGCGGTGGATAAACTCCAAGTTCCGTCGCGACGCAGGCGGGACCGCCGGCACATCGCCGCCCGCCAAACGGGACAAGTGCGAAAGTTCCAATTGCTGGATCGCATCGGCAAGAAGATGGAAGGCTTCCAGATTCGTTTTAAGCGCCCGATCAGTCTTCGCCTGCTGCCATTGACGCGCATTGATCACGAGAATGAGAGCCAATAACGCGAGAAGCGGCAGGGAGGATAGAAGATAGAGCCTTGTCTTAACCCGAACTCTACGAAGCCAATGCGCAGCGTAACCCGTCAGGTTCATCAAGTATGTGGGGTGTCATTTAGTTGTCGTTGAAAAATCGCCTAACTAGTTACATCCAGATCCACGGAATGAAAGGGCAATTCATTCGCAGACCATGAATGCGCACCACGGAAATTCACTCAAGGACAAGGATTCGGATAACGCTCGTGTGTTTTTTCTATCTTTGATAGTAGATCGCGGGACAACTCAATTTCAATGCTAGAAATGTTCTCCCGTAATTGATCGATGGTTGTCGCCCCGACAAGATTGCTTGCGACGAAGGGTTGGCGGTTGATGAATGCCAAGGCTAACTGAGACGGTGTGAGTCCGGCATCTGTCGCCAACTTAACGTATGACTGCGTCGCTTGTTCGGCAGCGGGTTTCTGGTAACGTTTGAATCTAGAATAAAGCGTTAGCCTCCCCTTTGCCGGACGGTTCCCATGCAGATACTTTCCGGTCAGCTTGCCAAAAGCGAGTGGCGAATAGGCTAACAGTCGAATATCTTCACGGTGAGCCACTTCAGCGAGGCCTGTTTCAAAAGTGCGATTTAGTAAATTGTAAGGATTTTGAATGGTGACCATGCGCGGCAGGCCCAGCGATTCTGCTGCCTGGAGGTAGCGCATCGTGCCCCAGGGCGTCTCATTGGAAAGCCCCACATAACGGATCTTCCCGGCCTTCTGAAAGGCTGCTAGAGTCTCTAGTGTTTCCTGAAAGGAAGTCAGCTGCTCTTGATCGCGGTAAGGGTAATTCCGCACGCCGAACATCGTGGTGTCACGCTCGGGCCAGTGAACTTGATAGAGATCGATACGATCTGTCTGCAATCTCGTTAGGCTGCCCTCGATGGCCCGCGAGAGATCTTCACGTCGAAAACTCAGCTGATTCTCGCGAATGTGCTCGAAATCGTAGCGGGGTCCGGTCGCCTTGGTGGCAAGAATCACTTGATCACGACAGCTGCGCGACTTGAGCCAAGCGCCAAGAATCCGCTCTGAATCGCCGGCCGTGTCTTCCTTGGGCGGCACCGGATACATCTCCGCCGTGTCGATCAAGTTCACACCATGCTCCCTCGCCAAATCCAATTGCTCGTGTCCCTCAGCTTCCGTATTCTGCTCGCCATACGTCATGGTGCCGAGCCCGACAAGACTAACATTCAGCTCAGTGTGCGGGATGCGGCGGTATTCCATTGGCTCCGGCCATTGGGAGCGAAACCCACGCCGTTGGTCAAGTTCAGTTCAGGAATCCGTGCGCACCCGATAGAAGCCCTTCAAACGGCCGGTCAGATTCCTCGCCACGAAGCTCCCTTGCCTCACATGATCTTCGAGGGTGACTTCGCCGACCGTTTTCCAAGGGCTTCGCAGGCCAGGGCTAAACTCCACGATGTAGCTCTTGCCGCCCACGCCGCTCCAAACGATCTCGATTCTCGATTCGTGCGCATTCAACCAAAGGATTTTGAATACGCTGGTGGGATCGTGGGGATCCGTTCCGGCTTTTCGCTCATTCAGATCCGTGATGCCATCGCTATCAGAGTCACGAAAGACATGATCCCTGCCTTTCAATAACTCCGTTACGCTATGGCCTGAATGGGCCACTAGACCGGTTTCCTTGCGAGTCAACGCACGCTTCCAAATGGCCACATCATCGATCATGCCTGCCCAAGACGCACCACTCTCATGTCTGGCGCTGAAGAGTCGGAACTCCGGATTGGACCCAATGCTCAAGGGAAAGGCCGATGGTTCCACTCCGGGTCGATAAGCCCCGTAGGTGCGTTTCCCGCTGTTCTCAACGGTGATGCCATTGATGCGAAAATCCATAAACTGACGCACGACGTCCACGGTGATTAAGGCATGGTGCCAGCGCTCGCTTGAGACAGCGTCAAAGGGACTCCGCGCCAGCGTGCGGTCCGAGTTACCCCTCCCTGCCGTGAACATGGGCCGATCCAAGATGGCGGAGAAGTGCCAATCCAATCGCCAACTGCTCTCCCAACCTTTGGCAATGAGCGTCGGCCGGAAGTGATTCTGCCTATCCGAAGGCGCGTGACTAGGATGCCTATCGTCCAGCCAGAACCACAAAGACACCGTGAAGTTCTGATTCACAAAGGCGGAGTCCTCGAAAGTAGGAACGGTTAGGTGCTCCCCTTGACCGCTTAGGGACAACGCATTACCAAAGCGTCCTGACACAAAGCGCACGTCGCCTACGGCTTCCCACTCATATTCACCCACACGTTCACTCGAATCGCCATCCAGAGGCCAATAGGCGGCCAACCCCTTGGACAAATGAGCAATCGCATCGTCATGCATTTCGCCAAACCGAAACTCCGCGGCATCAAGATGCCCATCGCCATCGCTGTCGATTTCGTTAGGGTCGCTGGACGATTGGGAATCGGTCGAGGTGATAAGCCTAGGATTCTCCATGCCGTCCGACAACTGATCGCCATCGGTGTCCACGATGAGTGGATGTGTTCCCGTATCGCTCTCATCAAACCATTCGCCATTTGACGTTTCCGCTAGATCTGAAAGACCGTCGCCATCGGTATCTTGAAGGTCCGCCCGCGTTCGACGTAGGTACTCCGTTGTATTGTCGATGCCGTCGCCATCGAGATCGTCCAATCTGTCATCAACGGAAGGATCGAGTCCATTCTCTTCCTCCCAGGAATCGGGAAGCCCATCCTCATCCTCGTCGCTGTCGATCAAGATTCTCAAATCGCGGCCCGCCAAACCCGACCGGTAGAGCGATCGAATTTCTGAAACCGTTAGAGGGCGATCCCAAATGGCAACGTCATCAAGCACTCCGTTCAAACCAAGAAGGTAGGTGTCGCCAGGCGTCAATCGGTGTCCTAAACGAAGCGCTCGATGCGCAGGGTCACCTCCATGCCCGACGAGCGCTTGGCGGGGCCCCATGGGAACCGGGATACCATTCACATAGATGAGCGGTTTATTGAGATCTGCATCGTAACCGCCTGGAACGCTGAAATACACTCCAGCCAAATGATAGGGATGCCCCAGCTCAAAGTGAAAATTACCGGTTTTCTCAAAGGTTGATCGTCTACTTTCGTTGAGCCATTGCCCCCTGGGAACAGCAAATTGAACGCCACGATTGGTGGGATACCAAGCGTTAACCAATCCTAGATGCCAACGCCGCCCCGCACCTTGATCCATAATCGTTGAAGTGGCAGCGACTATCCGATCAAAGTTGATGATTGTGGGAGTGATCCAACAGGAGATCGAAAAACTCTCTCCCAGGAAACCGAGATCCGATGGCTCGGGATCGATATCCACAAACTGACCTCCATTGAGGTCTAGCCCATTGCCAAACCGCGTCTTCACGATACGCATCCTGCCACTCGGGCCGAACGTGGCCTCCCTTTCTGCGATCATCTCACGCAAACCGTGATCGAATGGCCAGTAGGCTTGCAAACGCTCACGCAAGTCGGGTTTATCCCCCTTGTCCAAAGGATCTGTCCCGCGTTCCGCTTCGTCACCATCACTGAAACCGTCGCCGTCGGAGTCCCAGACATTGGGATCGGTTGCAAACGTATTCGCCACTCCGTTAGGATTCTCGCGACCATCGTCCAGCCCATCGCCATCGCTATCCGCAAAGAGAGGGCGGGTACCACTTCCGTTAGGCTGATCCCATACTCCCGTGCGATTTTCTAACAAATCACTTAATCCATCGCCATCGGTATCAGAAGACAGGGGAGACGTGCCTAACCGATATTCGTCTAGCAAAGAGATGCCATCGCGATCCCCGTCTTCCTCCGTATCCGCAATAAATGGCGAGAGGCCCACGCGCCTCTCCCAAACGGACGGCAAACCATCGTTGTCTTCATCGGCTAACAGAGAGGTCATCGTGCGGCCCTTGCCATCGTTCCATAGCAAACGGACTTCTTTGGGAATTAGAACGCGATCCGTCCAAATCGCCAATTCATCGATCGTCCCTTGAAAAAAACGATTCCGCCAGTCAGGCCGTCCGCCGATCGCCAAGGCATGGGTGCGTCCATCAACAACGCTTCCGCCTTCGCCCTGCAAACCCGATCTCCTGCCATTGACATAGACCGTCTGCCGGTTGAAACCATTCGCGGTCACTACCACGTGATACCACTGCTCGTGATCAACGGTTAGTATTGTCGGATCAGCGAATGCCGAATCCATATTACCATACCCTCTTAAGATTCCTTCGGCATCGAGGTCGACATACCAACTATCCGAGCCCGCAAAGAGCACCGATACATTCAAAGCCGCCGGTTTGATCCAGAACGAAACGCTGTTGCGGAGGTGATCAAAAGCACCTTCGCTATTCGGCACGTTGATAAAATACGAGCCATCCATCTCCACACCCTGACGAAACGGCGAGGCGAAGTATTTCTCAGCGACGCCTGGCAGATGGCGGTCATCTAACGGAAAGCCATGATGCCCGCCGATCACTTCCGCAAGCGACCCGTCAAAATGCCAGTAACCCACGAGATTCTCCTCGAGATCGCTCTGTGCGTAGGTGGTTAGTGCCAGGCAAACCGATAGCATGACAAGAAGTATTGGGCGAATCGCCCATCCAATGCTCCGACACATCCCCGCAGTACTCATAACGGAGAAGGTAAGCAGATCAGTCTATCACTGTCAACTGAAATGCGGTGGGCGGTAGGTTATCAAGGGCGAAGCCATTGGACTACGTGCAGCCTGCTGCAAAAGCCGTGACCAGCAGGCTGGCTCACCAGAGCGGTAGCAGGCAGTCCAGGGATTTCGCATCAACGGCCTTTACGTTAGAATATATACGTAGTTCTTCCGCGAAACTGGCCTAAGCTTCTTCGCCGATTGTCGGCGCTTCTAACACTTCGTCCGGCTCTTCAGGTTCAGGTGCGGGTTCAGGAGCCGCTTCTTCCTGAGGCTTCGATTCTTCAGTGCTGCGCGGCGCGCGTTTGTTAGACGAAGTCGGCTTCTGTTGTTGCTGTTCCTGACAACGCAAGAAAATTTCTGCTAGACGGAAGCTGCGTTTAGCGAGTTTGGCGGCGTCTTGGTCATCAACGAAGCGAATGCCTTCCTCGCAAACCTCCGTGCAATAAATCTTCCAGGCTTTGCGGCGCAGTTTCTTGACGCTGATGGGTTTTTCCGGGGCACGTGGAGGGCGATTGCCCTGTTGTTCGCCACGAGCATTGTTGCGACCACCACCGCGACGCCGTCCGCGTGAACGGCCTCCGCCGCCACCGGATGGGCGTGGCGCGTCAGCTTCGCGGTTGTCGCTCGTACTGCCTTCGGCCGATTTCTCCTCAGTATCACCCGAAGATTTGGCGGGTGAAGCGGCCTTGGATGGGCTGCCGCCACGACCGCGTTTTTTGGCGGCCCTGTTGGAAGATTCCTTCTTGGAGGTCTCCTTGGGCGGATCTTTTTTCGAATTGGTTTGCGGAGATTCTTCCTTCGAGACGTCCGATTTAGCGGCAGTTTCCGCCGCCTTGGCCTCGGCAGGTTTCGGTGCCTTGGCCGATTCCTCGGTCTTGGATGATTCTTTGGGCGTTTTCTTAGACGCGGCTTTCTTACGTGGGGCTCGCTTCTTCTTGGTGTTCTGTGGGGCGCTCGGCTCTTCGCTCATTTAGAAAGGGAGTGGTGCCGTGCATCCAATCAGCCGGACCGGCCTTGTCCAATCAAATTGTGAGAGAGTTTAGCGTCGTGGTCCACCTTGCTGGATCAGGGCACCGAACTCGGCCCGGCGATCGATGTGATCGCCGCGTCCCGTCAGCATATCTTCGCCATAACTGATGGTCTGGATGTTGCCCACGGGAACGCCCATCTTGAGCAATTCTTGCCGCACGGCCATGGCACGCCGTTCGCCTAACGCACGATTATACTCAAATGAACCGGTGGCATCAGTGTGGCCGGCAATGATGATCAACGTCTGCCGGGCGATGTGGCTGAGTTGTTCCACTTTAGACATTTCGCTAGGGCGGACCGCGGCACTATCAAAAGCAAAGTAAACCGGTGCCACGGGATCGCGTTGCACATTCTCACTCCCCGGACCGTAGAGTGAAATGCCTTCCGGACGCTCTGGCAGACCATAAAAGTCTAACTGGTCTTGCCCGTAGCCGCCGCTTCCGGGGCCCCAACCGCCGGACCCGCCACGACGGGAAGCGCACTGGGTGAAAAACAAAGGCGACACCATCGCCAAGACTAACAGAATAAGAGAAGGTCGGTTCATTACAGATCAAACAAAGAGGTTAAACATCATCACACATTCCGAAAAATTAGCGACTCCACGAAGGTTCACTGATACCTCCGACGTTGGCGGCCAGACGAACGACGGCGCCGGTGGCCACGTTTGCCCGATAGAGAGCACCACCGGAAGCGAAGGCCAGATGCCGAGAATCGGGGGCCCAGGAGGGATCTTCTCCGGCGCGAATGATGCGGGAGCGGCCAGTGCGAAAATCAAAGACAACAATCTTGAGGCCACCTGATTTCGCAGAGAAGGCGAGGAGATTACCATCCGGAGACCAAGAGGGCTCGGTGCAGTAACCGTAAGGCACGTTGACGCGTTGCGGCGCCCCGCCCCTGACAGAGACTCGATAGAGTTGTGGACGGCCCGTTTGATCTGAGCAGTAAATGATCTCAGAACCGTTGGGCGACCAGGTGGGCGACGACTCGGTCCATGCGGTGCGTGTTAGGGAGCGCGGCCGGCCGCCATGCCGGTTCACTATATAGAGTTCTTTGTTTCCCGTGAAACTCAACGTGCACGCGATGTCGCGCCCGTTAGGGGAAATGGCGGCACCGCCATTGGTTCCCGGCGCGTTCACGATACGTTTTCGCGAACGGGAAACGAGATCAATGGTGTAGATGTCAGGATAGCCGCTCATGTAGCTGGTGTAGGCCACGTAAGATCCATCCGGACTCACACTTGGCGAAACGGAGATGGAACCATCTTGCGTGAGCTGCACGACGCCCGATCCGTCATAACCGCATTGAAAGATCTCTTTGCGGCCACCTTGACGGCCAACGAAGACGATCTTGCTTGAGGTGATGCCCGGCACGCCGGCAATGGCCTCGATGATGTCGTCCGCTAACGCGTGCACATTGGCTCGCAGCGTGGTCTTGCGGTAGCCGCGGCGGAAGAGGGATTGACCTTGTGGACCGGCCAGAATCCCGTCTACTTGATTCCCTAGACCGGCACCGGAGATGGCGTAGTTTCCCGGCGCGGCCGGCGCGAAGCGAAAATAGCCGGAACTTTCTAGCACACGCATGAGATCACGGCGGACGGCTGAACCCGAATCCCCTCCAAATTGACCGACGAATAAGTCGAATTTGCTGGAGCCTCGCACAACGATCTCATCACGTGCCTGCGACGGTAACAAGCTGCCAGCTAACAAGCCTATCAAAATAATGGATCGCCTGAATCTTGTAATTGAAGAGGTGGCCATAAATCTTTAATCGAGTTGGAATTTGATTGGAACTTCGTAGAAGTTGTCTTGGTAACCTGGTGGAAGTGGTAGAAGCCGCGTCCCACGCTTCACGGCATCCAAAGCCGTTTGATCGAGCACCTGATTTCCCGAGCTTCGTGTCAATCGTGAGGACGTGATCACGCCTCGGCGGCTGATTCTCACCGTGATCTCCGGTTGCTGATTCACCGTCAAACCTTTGGGATGATTCCATCGCGCTTTGATCTTCTTCTCGACGGCGCGACGGTAACCCGCCATGTCGACGTTAGCCGATTGACTGGCATTACCACTACCACGATCAGCGCCGTGGGTGCCCGTACCCGAGCCGCCTCCCGGACGTTGCGCCGGCACAACCGGAGGTTTCACCACCGTTCCGGTCCCCTCACCGGCTAGCCGCGGTTTGACCACGTTCGGTGAACTCGTAGCGGGCTTCGCCGGCACGACTTGTTTGGGAGGCCTCACCTCAACGGGCTTCGCCTTCTGTGTCTCGACCTTGGGTTTGGGCGGAGTCTTTGCTTTTGGCGGCGTTGTCTTCGGCTTAGGCGATGTCTTTGGTGGAGTCGTCTTGGGCTTTGGTGGAGTCGTCTTGGGCTTTGGTGGAGTCGTCTTGGGCTTTGGTGGAGTCGTCTTGGGCTTTGGTGGAGTCGTCTTGAGTTTGGGCGTCGTCTTGGGCTTTGGTGGAGTCGTCTTGGGCTTTGGTGGAGTCGTCTTGAGTTTGGGCGTCGTCTTGGGCTTGGTTTCCGTGGTCTTTGGCTTGGGCGTCGCCTTTGGCTTGGAAGTTTCTTTGGGCGAGATCTTCGGCTCGGGTTTAGGCGTTGGTTTTTCTTCCACTTTAGGCTCCGGCTTCTCCTCGGCAGGATGCGTTTTTTCCGGAGTCTCCGGCAACGCTTCCGGCGGCGGCTTGGGAAGTGTTAGCCGGCTTGCAGGATCCTGCTCCGCGATTTTCGACGGTATGTTAGCCGATGGCGTATGCGGAGGCGCATTCCCCGTGCGATCTTGAAGGGTTAAGTCTAACCGATAGGTCTCTTGGGTGAGATTGGTTGTGGCGAGGCTTTCAGCATCAGACGCCAGGGTCGCCCGTTGACAACCTGGCGGCCCACCCATGAGAAACCAGCCGATGGCGGCTGCGTGAGCAACCGCCACCAGCACATAGGTTGCGCCAAAGTTGATTTCGCGCGGGTTCATTTCCTCAAAAAGACGAGAGCGATTTAATTAGGATCTGATTTGGCCATGAAGCCGACATCGACAACGCCTTCCTGCTTAAGAAGATCCAAAAGCGGCATCACTTCCGCTAGACTCAAGGTCTGATCAGCTCGAATCAGGACGCCGATCTCCGGCGTGGCCTGCCGCTCCAAGGCAATGTGATTGGCAAAGGTTTCGGGTGTATACACAGTGCCTTCGATCTCCAGCACGCCTGCCTTATTCATTTCTACCATGATCGTCCGCTCCGCAGGGATGGCATCGCGCTTAGCGCGAGTGGTCGGGATCACCAAATCCACCCGGCTAGCCAGAAGCGGCGCCGTGATCATGAAGATGATCAACAAGACGAAGGCCAAGTCTAACAAGGGCGTGACGTTGAGTTCAGCCAGGGTCGACATGTGCTGGCGGCGCTGGGTGCGGCGTGTCATGTGAAAATCGAAGTAAATCTAACGCTTAGGCAGATTGATGATGCAGAGACGTGCCCCCCGGCGGCTCCGGACTGGGTTGACTGGAATGGATGGGATCCGGATCCACGCCTTCATCAACCAGAGGCGGCTCTTCTTCGTCCTCGATGGCGTAAGAATGGTCCACCAATGAGCCTTCTTCAACCAAGGTCAACGTGGGATCGGCAAGGAAACGCCTCGCCAACACGCATTGCAATTCTGCGGCAAAGTTATCCAGACGCACAATCATCACACGAATGCGATTCACGATGAAATTGTAACCGAACATGGCGGGAATCGCAACTAACAAGCCAACAACAGTCGTGACCAGAGCGGAGGAGACCCCCGGCGCCATGGATTGCAAGCTCGCCACCCCCGTGTCGCGAGCCACTGCGGTGAAGGTGTCCATAACTCCCCACACTGTTCCTAACAAACCGAGAAACGGCGCACCGCTCACGGCCGTAGCCAAGATCGTTGTTTTATCTTCGATCCTAACCGTAGCCTCACCGACGGCACGATCCATGGCCGCATTGACCGCCTCCATTTGCGCGGTGCTGATCTTGGGAGAAGGGTTGAAGCGTTTCACTTCCGCACCTTCGCGCTCCATACTGTCTGACAAATACCCCCAAAGCTCGCGGCAGGCTAAACGATAGACATGAGCTTGAGGCGCAAAGGGGAAGCGGTTCCCCATTTCATAGATCTCCAGCGGGTGCTGCTGACCGCGGAACATGTCCAGAAAATGATCCGATTGCTTGCGCATCTTTCGCAGCATCCACAGCTTCGAGATCATCACCGACCAACTGAAGGTCGAGAGCAAGGCGAGGCAGACCACCACCACCACACCGGCGGGTGAGGCCATTGACAAGGCGTCGAGCCCGCTTGCTAGGTAATAAGAAAAGGTGGGCGACATCGAATGATTAGGTTTCCTTAAATATCAGATAACCCGAAATATAACGCCAGATTCTAGAAATCCAAGGGAAATTCCTTGGGTTCAGACAAGTCTGGGACTCCCAGAGGCCGAAACTATTCAAGGCAGGGCGTTCATGGTTCATCGAGGGCAATCTGTCAGGCCTCCCCCGGACTTTGGGACCAATGTCCCTGGCGGCCGATCCCACAGGACGCGCGACCGCTAACGGTTCGCTTGATTGAAACAACCATTGAGGCTCCAAACCATCCGTTACTCTTCCAGGGTCGAAACCTTCACTCTGACGAAGAGACCGCGGGAGGCATCGTTTAGGAGCAAGGCGATTCTCTCTGTGTCTGAAGCATCGCCTTCATCGAGGATCTGAACGGTATAATCCTGGTCTTCGACAAGCGCCTTCCAAGTTTGAAGATCCGAGGAGGATTCGTAAATGTAGCGAATAGCCGGATCCTGGCGGCGCCGATGGATCACTTGCCGGTTGGGAAGAATGGTTAGAGCTGCGGAAGACCGTTCTCGTGGATCCGTTGGACTCACGACGATCTCAGAAAAGCTGAGCGCGACGGGAGCGGTCCCGACATCCTCAAAGGCGGCAAGTGCAATCTGATAGGTAACGTTCTGATGGGCCTCAAAAGTCAATTGGGTGAGATCGCTAGAATCGCTCAGAAGCGCCACGGGTGGTCCCACCGTATTGGGAAATAAGGGTCGTTGTTCGTAGATGGCGACCACGATGGGAAACTCCGCCCGCGCCGCAAAGGTGTGAACACCGTCTGTGAGGGGAGTCCACAGATACCAGACCGAGTGCCGCGGAGTTCTCGGATCAGCAGATGCGAGGCGATGCTTGGGCTCGATGCTTTGCCTAGTCGCTTGATCTAACATGACCTCAACCATGCCGGGAGGGATGGATTCCAAAGGCTCCGCATCTTGCAAGGTGTCATTACTTGGCGCGATCCGCGCTTTACGGATCTGGGCTTCGTAGAGGCCCATTTCCTGAGTGGTCGTATCGAACGCGAGGAAATAGGTAATCTCCAGATCGATGGTGGCAAGATGATGCCCGTGTCTGGCAAACGGCTCGCTTTCCTCCAGCGGCTCCGCGATCCAAGGTCCGGCAGCAGGATGAGCACGATAGAGTGCCGGCTTAAGCGCATGATCACTCACAATGATCTCATAGTCACCCGGTTCCGGCGTCCACTTCCACCACACCGTGTGTTGTGGGTCCCGGCCTTGATGCGGGGGATCACCAAAAGCTGCCGTTGCTCCGATGTTGTTGACCGATAAGGTTAGCGAATCGACATTTCTAAGATCCACACTCTGGCCCCAGAGATCATTGCTAGGCAAATCGAAAAGATTGCCTGACAGCGCAACCAAACCTTCGAGAGCGCCCTTGGATGACGTATCGATACGAAAGTGATAGACCGTTCCCGCCTCAGCATGAAAACCCACCGCACCGGTGTTGTGATTGAGGAGGGATTCATCCTGATAAACCGCGACAAACAAATCGCCTGGCGTTTCGTCAGCGTAGCGCGCTTGCAGACTCATGGCCCCGTCTTGCGGCGCCTGCCACTTCCACCAGATCGATTGGCCACCGGCCCTTGGCAAGAAGGCGTTCACACCTTCGGGAACCGTGGCGCCGACATTGGTAGCCGTGTCTTCGAACGCTATCGTCTCGCCCAAGTCCCGCGCATCTCGATAGCGATTATTGTCAGGAAACGGATCCAGCTGTAGACGAAAGGAGAAGGCGCCTTCGCCGGGTGCCCGAAAAGATCCTTGGAGGCCGATGTGCACCATGTCTCCAGCCCGGACGGACTCCAGAATCACTCCTGAAGGACGGAATACTTGCAAGGCCAGACGCTGGCTTGGAAGGGGCTCAGTCGTGTAAGCGGCGAAAGCTTCGGCATCTGCCAGACCGCTATTTGCCTGCAGGAGTAGCCGGCCACCATGCGGAGCGATCCAACGATACCAAACTGACGCTCCTGGAGGCACGCCCTGATCGATTTCAAACGACTCGAGCGAGGCGCCGGCAAGCGTTCCCGTCACATCAATGGCAGTTTCACTCGTTACGTCTAGCGCATTTTCAAAATGATCATTAACCGGTGGTATCACCGCCTCCAGTTGCAGGCTAAGCACAGTGCCTAAGCCGCGAATGTTGTCCATGATCGCAAAGTGATAGGTTTCACCGGCACGCGCTTGAAACCGAACTTGCGGCTCAGCGAGGGCGCTGACGACGGGGGTTAGGGAAGGCAATTGATTGCCTTCGTAAACGGCAATAATGGCATCGCCCAATCCGGCTTGGGTAGCCAGTGTCACCTGCACATCATCCGGCGCCTGCCAACGCCACCAGACGGAACTCTTGCCATCTAAAAGCGAACCCTGCAAGTGATGATCAGGTTCCAGACGTTCCGTGGTGGCTCCAAGGGAATTTGAAGCACTCTCTATCTCCCAAGCCTCACCAAGGTCTATGGCTTCAGCAAAGTCATCGTTCTTCGGTCGCGCAGATCGATGCAGTAAAACCGCACCCCTAGTGTTTCTATCACTGGTAATCTGAACATGATAGGTCCCCTCCTTCCTCAGGGGCACATTCATTTCTGATTCTTCTGTTTCGCCAATGATCAGATCCAGGCCATCGATCCTTTCTAACACACGCACTTTCACTCCCATAGCGCGAACGGAGAGACCATAGTCTTCCTCCGGCTGCCATCGCCACCATAGGCTTCCCCGACGGTCCAGTGCGGAACCGATCTCTCCGGGCTCCCAAGTGGCCTCTTCCAACAGGACCTCTTCTACGTGCAACTCTGAAGGAGCTTGGGAAAACTCGCTCTCGATCCACCGAAATTGGGCCATGTCCAGAGCCTTCGCCCGATCATCGTTCGGCGGCCGGGAGTAACCTGCAAGAAGTAAAGTGTAGGGCTCGGAATCGACCACTGGACCTTTACCTAACTGAATGTAATAAACGTCGCCCGGCGTCACCGGCATCGGAAACCCAATTTCAGATGGTCCGCCCACGACCTTGAGTTCATCGGGACCGGTCCCCTGGTAGGCAGTCAAATCGCCCCCGCCTCCTTGCGTCTCCAACCAAAGGCCATCCCATCCGGAAGGAGCCTGCCATTTCCACCACAAATCCGTCGTCGGGTCACCTTCTCGCCGGTAAAAATCAGCCTCACCAAGATCCAGAGCTTTCTCAAAGGCATCGTGCTCCTCAGGCGACAGAGTGGTTGCCGCCGGTGCCATTGTGAGAACAAATGACGCTTCATGAAGCGACGCTACTTGGACCGAGAACTCGTATATTCGGTTCGCCTGAGCGCGGAAGGTCAGACCACCGATACCACTAGCGATGCTTTCACCCGATCTCGCGTCAAAGGCGCTTGCAATGATGTCAAATGTGTGAGGAGATGGAAACTGCAACGTTATCTCGCCACTCTCGGGGGCCGTCCACCGATACCAAAGCTTACCCAAGTTTGTCCAAGGCAGGTAGTCGGTCACCGCTAGGGGCATCTGCGAGGGCAGTTCCCTAGCAAGCGTCCGTTCTGTATGGGCGCCGGCTTCCCGCGTGTCCCAGAATAATTGCGCATCGCCGGCGCCGCGCAGGTCGATCTGAATGTCATAACGCACACCCGCCCTAGCAAAGAACTCAGCGGGCGAACTGAAACTTGTCGAGCCAACGATTTCGCCATGAGTGGTAACCGTCATCTCCTGCAGGATCTGCCTGTTTCCATTAGCTCCCCGAACGGTGGCCGAGACGAACGTATCCGCAGGTGCCGTCCAGTGCCACCAAGCGGCTCGCTCCTCATCTCTCGCATCAACCGAAATCGAACGTTCAGTGGTAAGCTCGGCACTGGCCTCAGGGCCTAACCGATTTGTTGTCTCCAAAGGTGAGGCATGGATTTCAAAATCTGTCCACTCACGCGACGAAGAATTGCGGCCGTGCAGTTGGATCCAGTAGATTTCACCTTGTTCCACACTGAAGAGCCCGTCGAAGGGTTGTGCGGGCAAACGGAAGAACGCGGGCGAATCCCCCGAAGCGATCTGCCCAAATAGCGTTGAGTCAACGGTTTCAATCTCCAACAAGCCGTCGAAGGGCGCCTCCCAACGCCACCAGGCGTCGCGGCGCCGGGCGAAGTTTGTGGCGAACCCACGTTCATTTTCAGCGGTAAGCGCCACAGGCGCCAAAGCCGTTCGATAAGCGGTGAGGCTACCTAAATCGATCGCCCTCTCCACCGTTTCGTTAGGCGGGCTTGGGGCGTGCGTTAGAGTCAAATGAATGTCGCCTCGCTCTCCGTCAAAGAGTGAGGCGACTAATATTTGCAGATTCTGGCCCTCCACCACGGTCATGGTGAGTGGCGCTAGCGTTGGCAGCGTGGCCCATTCAGCCTCCTGCGCTCCACTGAATGGAGAAGCGATACCGATCAATGGCGTGAAGGCATTCTCACGGAGGCGATTGGGGCGGAAGCCTTGAGCATCGATGACCACCTGCCCGGATGAGGGCGCCCGCCAAGCATACCAAAGCGTTCTCGTACCAACGCCCCCTTCACGGTCTTCGACGGTAGCCTCGAGATTGCTCTGCACCACGGAGACACGTTGACTCGTGCTCAGCCACTGGGGATCCAGCCACGAATCATTGTCAGAGTCTAGCATACGCCCCGCGATCAATGTCAGTCTACCGCGATCGTAATCCGTGTAGCCGCCCACCGCAATGTAATAGGTGTGCCCCGCTCTCGCGCTGAACGTAATGGAAGGCTCCCACCCGGCCACCTCTTCTACCACTTCCAGGAATCCCAATGCGTCCCCTCGATAAATTGTTAGCCCCCAGAACTTGCCGGACCTCGCCGAGTCCACAATGAAACTCATCACGGAATCCTCCGTGGCTTCCCAGCGCCACCAGACCGAACCTCCTTCATTGATCGCGAGACCGCCATGGGGGAGTTCGCCTTCGTCTAACGTTGCTCCTTCTGTATCGGCTGGAAGAAAGACCGGCAGGGCTTCAATGACCTCAGCGTCACTAAAAGCGTCGTTTCCCAACGCAGCGGTAAACGCCATCATCCCCAGGAAGCCCATAACGATGCTTGAACGCATCGCGAAAGTATAGCGTTCCGGTTTTTAGCGGCAAGCCTAACGTGTTAACTCATAAAAAAACGTGTTGACTCATAAAAAAAGACACCGAAGCGGGCAGTGAGGTGCTGAACAGAAAGGCCCATTGCCTCATAAAGGAAGACGCTCTGGCCCATGGCGACCACCATGAGTCAAGACACCCGAAACGAATACCTGGAAAGGATGCGAGACCGCTACCGGCGACACACCGGACGCCAAGCTCGCAGCAAGCTGATCACCGAATTCTGCACGCTCACCAAGCCAGGAGGAGGGAATCGAGCACCCCGCCAGAGAGGCGACCGCCGTCCATGCCGTACCGCACGAGGTCGTCAATTACCTGAATCGCAGAATTCTTCAGAAAGCCATTAAGAACAAGGAGTGGTCGTGGCTATCCTCTATCAGAATGAGACAGAAACCTTCTTTCATGCTTGCTTGGTCTTCAGTTGTCGTGACGATTTGCTTTCTAAACAAAGTTGGGGCCCAGGAGGGGCCCGTGTTTCACACGGTTTTTGAGTTTCTCGCCGGGTCAGACGCTCCACTGCCCATCCTGAAGAAATTTGCAGTAGATTCCAGGCAGGGCGACACGTTCGATGGAACATCGACCATGGATTCGTATGGAGGCTTGGAACGCTACGATTCCAAACGACTCGTTCTTGCGATTCGAGAGAATGGGATCAATGAGCAAGATCCTCATCACGACAAGGCGCTTGCTGAAGCCTATCCTGACCGATCGCTTGTTTGGATCGACGATCAGACTGGCGAACCGCTCGGAGTGGCACTCGTTGTTGGGAGCGCGCCCGTATCGCTGGATCAAGAGTTTCTCCATGCCGGGGGAACGGTAGCCGATTACTTTTTTAGCTTTGGTGTGGCCGATGATGGTGTCGTTTTCGTTGGGTATAAAAATACGATTCTCCGCTACGCACCCGAGGAGGGTGGAGGGTTTGGATCGCCAACGATTGCCTACCGAGAAATGAATGATGGTTCGGATCGCTACCATGAACCGGATGGCCGCGACCTTTGGCATCAGTGGCGCTGGGAGACGTTCCGAGTCCGAGGCGAGGGAGAGGGCACAGTGCTTATTGCGGGTGGCAAGACTTGGCGTCGTCAGCAGCAAAGCCAGGTGTTTGAGACGCAGGATGGCATTGCTTTTGAGCCCGTGGCACCGATCGTGTTCCAGGGTGGAACAAGCCATCTTATTCCTGCCAGACCTGACGATGGTACGCCTACCGAGTGGATTCTTGGTACGGCATATCCCGGTGGGAGCGATGGCATTAATTCGAGGGCTTTATTTCGTGGGACGAGGAACCTCGATATGGGGGGGCGTTTTATTGATATCTTTGTACCGATATTCATAGACCCAGATCCCGAACCGGGCGGCTACGTCCCTCAGTTCATCACGGATGTAGATGTCAATGCCGACTTTGCTGCTCTGGTTTCTTACAGTACGCCCAGCTGGAATTCGATTGCAACTAAAGGTGAATATGATCCCGGCTGGATCGCCGTTCACGATTTCGATGGGACGTTTATCCATGCCCACCAACTAAATATCACCGAAGAGTCCGAATTGATTGAGGAATATGGATTTGCGCAATGGCATGGTACCCTTGGTAAAGTCGAGGTGAATGTCCTTGAGGGAATGAAACCGGGAACGGCAGAGATCCTTTGGTATAGTGGAATCTACGGGTACGGACGCTATCTCTACGGAACCACCGAAGAACCGGAGAGAAGTGGCATCGATGAGAGTCCCATTGAGATCAATGTAGGGGTAAACGAAGGTGACATCAATCTTGTGTGGCCTTCCAAGGAAGGGCACACGTATGTCGTCGAGCGAACCAATGATCTTAGACAGTGGTCTGAGCTATCAACGACCGTTTCCAGCGGAGGTGCCAAGACCACTTTGAAGGTCGGCGATACAAAGGGTAAGGAAGAATATTACCGTGTTCATCGGAAATAAGCGAAGTTTCCGTTGCTTGATGCCTCCAATGCCACCAACAACGGCAACCCGTGAGCACCACGATCTGGATAGTGGCGAGTTGACGAACAAGCGTTTCGTTGATCGTGGGTTGCGCGTTGAAATCGACGTCATCTAAGGTCTTCGTCACGGGAAATCTGGCGTTCTTCACGCGCCGGGCGGCGGCTCGTTGTTCGCGCTCGATCAATTCACGCTCACATAGTTGCCAGAGGTATTCCCCATGGCTGTGGCGTTCTTTGGCGCAGCTGGCCGCGAGCGTTTCCCAATCACCGCCACAACCCACCTATCCGAATGGACTGACAAAGATCAAGAGGCCGCCATAAACCAACTACGCAAACTACGCCAACAAATTCGGCAGAACACGGCATAAACAGAAAGAAAGGCCTCGCAAATCGTAACGTTACGATATGCCAACGATGTCCTTCATGCCAGAGGAGGCCCCCTATCAATTCGGCCATCCCCTCCACTTCATCCAAAAAAATCTAACATTTAATTCATCTGATTCCACCACCGTCGTAATGCGCACTCAAGCAACGACGACACCGGCTTCAAAACTCGATGACAAATCGGCCATTTCGCAATTACCCTTGGATATCAATTCGGCAATCACCTTCGATATTAAGTCGGTCTTTAACAGTCAATCCACATGACAAGCTTAATCTAATGTTCAATGTGTCCCTAAATATAAAATCTAATGTTCAATGTGTCCCTAAATATAAAATATCTATATATGCTTACTTTTCGAAATTTGATCATCTAGGTCAAACTCCTTTCAATCATATATAAATGAGATAATGAAGGCTTTTGTACATACCTCTCCTGTTATTCATCATGCCGCTCGACTTAAGTGGTGACGCGCAAACAGCGATTCAACCTCTTGGCCAAATGCATTGTAGGCTTGGTGGAGGTTGCCTTCGTGCCATTCACTGAATAACTCCGATGCGCCTTCTTGATAAACGCGTCGCTCCACTTGGCTGATGAATAAGGCTAGCCGAAGGCCTTCCTCGGTCACTTCATAGCGATGCGTTCCTTCTATTTTCCGGATTACCCCGTGTCCTTTTAATCGCCTCAAATCGTAGCTCATCTGTCCGGTTGATATTTCTGGTTCTTCTTTTCCCAGAAGTTGAGCAACTCGGCTCTTCAGATCCCGATTCCGGAATCCTCCGCAGATCAGATGACAGCCTATCAAGGCGTTCAATAGGGCTTGCACCCGGGTGTTACTGCGAGGCAAGGCGCTCACTCGTTTTCCAACTCCCACCTCGGCGGGCGTTTCTAGCGCTTTGATCTTCTCGCTGCTTACTGAGGGATCGTGGCTCAATGTTTCTACTCGCAAGAGGCGATTGATGGTGGCTTCACCTACCTTGCGCAGCGCGCGCAGGTTTTTTCCATTGAGCGTTTTCCCTACTTGAAAATCCCGGGGATTGTTGATCGTAAGTTCCGTTCGCAGCGAGATGGCCTCTTTGAAATATTGTTTCAGTTTGTTTAGTTTATAATAGATGTGATAGACGGGAATGGTCCCATATTGCATGACACGGGTCATAAAACGCTTTTGTTTGCTCCGCTTCGTTATTCGCTTTCTGAATATTAATCCCACTCGTTCAGGGCGCCCTAGATCGAGGTTTTCTCGTATCGCTTGCTCAAAGAATTGCCGTCCGTTTTGCGCTTTTTTCCATACTTGGGTAAGAGCGTATTCTATTTGTAGCATGGAGATCTCGTAGCGGATCTTTATCCTGTTCTTTAAGATAGTGATCGGAGTCGGAATGATTTTGAGCCAGTCTCTAATTGTGTTTTCGATCTTTGAGGCCGTGATGTTATTGGCAATTTGCTGGGCTTTCCCTGGATCGGCGCAAGATTTGACACCGTTGTCGAGAGCCTCATAAGGAATACGCTGTTTCTCTAGCTGCCGTTTGACATATTCGTGCCCGTTGAGACAGACTCTCCCGGCGAAGGGGGCGTAACTGCTGAATTTGATGAAGAGACTCCCCCAGTTGTCATCCCAAATGTAGAAGTAGTATTGGTTGGCCATGACTTTACCCCAACGAAGCCGGTACCACCATCCGCCGGTCTCTTCGTTCTTGGCCGAACCGCCTTGGACCACGCTGATTTTCTCTTGCGCTTTGCCTATAAAGTAGACGCCTGGCCTACGCGTCCCCCGCGATTCGAGGTGTTGCTGCGCGATTTCTTCTTTGTTCTCGTTGTTAGCAAAGCGGTGGATGCCGAGCCCGTTGTCTTTGGCGAAGGTTTCGATGTTCTCCACGAACTGGTCCCGGAAGGGCTTAAAGACGCTCACCAGCGGAAGCTTTTCACCAAGGATCTTGCGAATGAACAGCGAGATCCCGCCCAGCGTGCAGAGGAGTGGCAAACGTAGATTCAGGTAGATGCGATCGAAGCAACTAAGCTCGTAGGAGATGTGTCCTTCTTGAAGTTCGTTGAGATTTGGCACATGCTGATCATGCCTCCCGCAGATCTACGCTTCAAGCATCTGCCGTCATGGCACATTACTGCGGGAGGCACTTCATGGTAGGAGGCGAACGCCTCGCTATAAAATCTAATGTTCAATGTGTCCCTAAATATAAAATACCTATATAAAAATTACCTAAAAATTGAATGCTTCCTTCCGAAGATCTCGCATCAACCGCAGCGCTCCCCAGTCGCCGCCCTTCATTCGCCGCGCTCCTCGCTTCCGCTTCTTTCCAAATAGGGCCCGTTTTCTCTCGAAGATTCTTCCACAAAAGCCGCACTGCCATATACCAATCCATCCGTAAAGTAACGCACCCGGCAGCGCAATAACGCGGGCAAGTTCAATTCCCCATCTCGTTCATTCACCTCTTGCACACTCTTCTCACTGATCTGCCGTTTGGGCCGGCCTTGCCCGTCTTCTAAATGCTTACTTTTCGAAATTTGATCATCTAGGTCAAACTCCTTTCAATCATATATAAATGAGATAATGAAGGCTTTTGTACATACCTCTCCTGTTATTCATCATGCCGCTCGACTTAAGTGGTGACGCGCAAACAGCGATTCAACCTCTTGGCCAAATGCATTGTAGGCTTGGTGGAGGTTGCCTTCGTGCCATTCACTGAATAACTCCGATGCGCCTTCTTGATAAACGCGTCGCTCCACTTGGCTGATGAATAAGGCTAGCCGAAGGCCTTCCTCGGTCACTTCATAGCGATGCGTTCCTTCTATTTTCCGGATCACCCCGTGTCCTTTTAATCGCCTCAAATCGTAGCTCATCTGTCCGGTTGATATTTCTGGTTCTTCTTTTCCCAGAAGTTGAGCAACTCGGCTCTTCAGATCCCGATTCCGGAATCCTCCGCAGATCAGATGACAGCCTATCAAGGCGTTCAATAGGGCTTGCACCCGGGTGTTACTGCGAGGCAAGGCGCTCACTCGTTTTCCAACTCCCACCTCGGCGGGTGTTTCTAGCGCTTTGATCTTCTCGCCGCTTACTGAGGGATCGTGGCTCAATGTTTCTACTCGCAAGAGGCGATTGATGGTGGCTTCACCTACCTTGCGCAGCGCGCGCAGGTTTTTTCCATTGAGCGTTTTCCCTACTTGAAAATCCCGGGGATTGTTGATCGTAAGTTCCGTTCGCAGCGAGATGGCCTCTTTGAAATATTGTTTCAGTTTGTTTAGTTTATAATAGATGTGATAGACGGGAATGGTCCCATATTGCATGACACGGGTCATAAAACGCTTTTGTTTGCTCCGCTTCGTTATTCGCTTTCTGAATATTAATCCCACTCGTTCAGGGCGCCCTAGATCGAGGTTTTCTCGTATCGCTTGCTCAAAGAATTGCCGTCCGTTTTGCGCTTTTTTCCATACTTGGGTAAGAGCGTATTCTATTTGTAGCATGGAGATCTCGTAGCGGATCTTTATCCTGTTCTTTAAGATAGTGATCGGAGTCGGAATGATTTTGAGCCAGTCTCTAATTGTGTTTTCGATCTTTGAGGCCGTGATGTTATTGGCAATTTGCTGGGCTTTCCCTGGATCGGCGCAAGATTTGACACCGTTGTCGAGAGCCTCATAAGGAATACGCTGTTTCTCTAGCTGCCGTTTGACATATTCGTGCCCGTTGAGACAGACTCTCCCGGCGAAGGGGGCGTAACTGCTGAATTTGATGAAGAGACTCCCCCAGTTGTCATCCCAAATGTAGAAGTAGTATTGGTTGGCCATGACTTTACCCCAACGAAGCCGGTACCACCATCCGCCGGTCTCTTCGTTCTTGGCCGAACCGCCTTGGACCACGCTGATTTTCTCTTGCGCTTTGCCTATAAAGTAGACGCCTGGCCTACGCGTCCCCCGCGATTCGAGGTGTTGCTGCGCGATTTCTTCTTTGTTCTCGTTGTTAGCAAAGCGGTGGATGCCGAGCCCGTTGTCTTTGGCGAAGGTTTCGATGTTCTCCACGAACTGGTCCCGGAAGGGCTTAAAGACGCTCACCAGCGGAAGCTTTTCACCAAGGATCTTGCGAATGAACAGCGAGATCCCGCCCAGCGTGCAGAGGAGTGGCAAACGTAGATTCAGGTAGATGCGATCGAAGCAACTAAGCTCGTAGGAGATGTGTCCTTCTTGAAGTTCGTTGAGATTTGGCACATGCTGATCATGCCTCCCGCAGATCTACGCTTCAAGCATCTGCCGTCATGGCACATTACTGAGGGAGGCACTTCATGGTAGGAGGCGAACGCCTCGCTATTTATTGCTAATCATGGCTGGAGCGCAGATTGCTCATGAGCTGGGCGGACGTTATTCGATGGCTTGCACCAATACCTCTAACACCGACCTCATGAAGCTCTACAGCAAGATAGGAGAGAATCTCGGAGTACGCTGTGACCTTGATCCGGAATCAGACCTCGCGGTGTTCCAGTTTGACCTTGATAGAATTCGCCAGTGGAATGCGCGAATCATGATGCGGTTGGGGAATCATCTCGAAGTCGATCCTGAGATCCTCGCGACCATACGTTCGCGGTCCAAGGCATCGTGTGAGGAGCAAGGCCGGAAGTGTGCCTAATTTGGCAGGTATGTAAAACGGGCGTCCCGCCCGCTGAATCGTGCGTCAAGTGCGATTCTAACGAGGGTTCGCTTGAGGCTCACCCCAACGGGCGAGGGCGCCCGTTTTACGGAACTTGAAATACCGAAACTGTGAGATTGTGTGGGGCGTGATCCAAGTGCCCTCTGCATTCAAACCCTTTGAGCCGCGTGGGGAAGTGACCATTTACACTCGCAATCTGCCGCATTGGCGGCAAACCGGTGCCACTTACTTTGTCACGTTTCGCCTTGCCGATGCCGTACCCAAGGCGGCGAAGCTTGACATTCAAAAGGAGATCCGCGATTTCAAAAAACTCGGAGAAAAGCCTGATCCCGGTTCTCCAGCGTGGTTGCGCTATCATCGGAAGGTCACGCAACGGGTCGAACGCTTGTTAGATGAGAATCATGGAAGTTGTGTGCTAGGGCGACCTGAATTTGCCGGGATCGTTCTCAAAGCGTTAGAACATCGTCAGGGCATAGATTATGACCTGTGGGCGTATACCTTGATGCCGAACCATGTGCATTTGATCGTTCGGCCTGATACAGGGGTGCCTTTAGAAGACTCCATCCAAACGTGGAAGTCGGTGAGTGCGCGGCGAATCAATCGAGCGATAGGGCGTCGCGGAACGCTATGGCAGCAGGAGTATTACGATCGCATCTTTCGCGATGATGTTTATTATGTAAGAGTCGCTCCCTACATTCGGGATTAGCAGAGAAGGCGGGGCTTCCTCCTGAATCCGTTCCGACATGGATCGCGTAGGCTCGTAGAACGGGCGCCCCCGCCCGTTGGGGTGAGCTTCCAGCGAACCCCACTAACGAATCGCGCTAGGAGCGCGATTCAACGGGCGAAGGCGCCCGTTCTACGAAGAGAAAAGTTTATTGGACTTCTTTGTCACAGCGTTGCGGGAACTTCCCAGTAGGGGGTGACATGATCACTCCTTCACCTGTTAGACGTCTCCACAACCGGCTAACAATATTTCTATTGGCGCTGTTGTTTCACGTCACCATCCCTCTCCAAGCGGTGGAAATCACGTCGCCACTGAATGTGACCGCGGCACTGAATGATCCGGACTTCTCCTATCAGATCACTGTGGATCGCACGGTTGGAACGGCTATTTATACTGTCGCCCCTACTTCGGATGTTCCCGGACTCGAATTCGGTGAGGCGCCGGCGACTGGTAAAATCTCCGGCACGCTGACCGAATCTGGCGTCTATACCATCGGGATTATTGTCATCTACACCATTCCCGGGCTCGGGGTCGAGACGACTAACGCAGTTCTTATACTAACAGTTACGCCTCACGTAAACAATACCAGTGACAGTGGGGATGGGTCACTCCGTCAGGCCATCGCGAATGTTTCGGCGGGAATCACCCCGGTTATTGATCCTTCCATCTCCGGGCAAACCATCATTCTTACTTCCGGGCCGCTCATCTTTGGCAAGAGCGTCCACATCGACGGTGCGGGGCTGGTCATTGACGGGAATGGCGCGACCACGAACGCACGAACGTTAGAAATCGGCGCCGATGCGAACGTGATGCTCAGCAGTGTCACCATCACGGGAGGCGCTGCCGCTGATCAGGGCGGGGGCATCTTGGTTCATACCGGCGGCGAACTCACGCTTAGCCGGGCCACGGTTTCAGGAAATAACGCCGCCATTTCCGGCGGCGGCATTCACAACGAGGGAACACTAACATTACTGCAATCCACCATCGCGGAGAACACGGTTTCCAATGAGGCCGGATCACAAGGCGGCGGTCTTTTTAATGACAACGAGGCGCACATCAGGCACTCTACCATTTCTGCCAATACGGCTCATGAAGGCGGCGGCATCGCCATTAGCTCAGCGGGCATTCTAACAGAATTTGAAAACACCATTGTCGCGGGAAATACGGGAACCACGGCGCCAGATGTGCTTCTCATGACGGGCGGTACGATCGATGATGCTGTTGGTAATCTCATCGGGAATCACGGTTCGGTTGAGGCGGTGTTTCCGCTTGGCGCCACCGTGGGAAACGCCGCCAATCCCGTGGATCCGTTGCTCGCCCCACTCGCGAATAATGGCGGCAGCACGGCGACGATGCGTTTGTTAGGAGGTAGTCCGGCGCTGGATGCTGGAGCGGGAGGCTCGGATTTTGACACGGATCAACGCGGGTTTGAACGCGTCCTCGGCGCGGGCCCTGACATTGGCGCCTACGAGTCCGTTGCCGGTGGCTACACAGCGCAGGGACTAACGCTTTTCGCTAAGCTTGATCCGGGCCAGCCGCTGCCCGTGGAGTTTGAGATCTCCCAGACGCCGGATTTCCAAACGCTCGCGCAGAACCTGGCGGGGACGGGCGAGGCCGGGTTTCTCGATGCCCCTAGCATGGAGGCGAAGTTCCATCATCTTTCAGGGATCGCCAAAGATGCGGAAGGCAATCTCTTCATTGCCGACACAGCGAACAACCGCATTCGCATGCGCAGCGCGGATGGCACGATCACGACCATTGCGGGATCCGGTGACTTCGGTTTTCTCAATGGTGCGGGAACAGACGCCCGCTTTGCCTTTCCCGCCGCCATCGCCGTGGACGCAAACGGCGATCTCTTTGTCGCGGACACGTTCAATCACAGCATACGCAAGATCAGCCGTCCCATTACTAACAATCAGCCATGGACCGTCACCACTTTGGCCGGAAGCGGCGCTGCGGGAAACATTGATGGAAGCGGCGGCACGGCGAGGTTTAGCCATCCGCAGGGCTTGGCGGTCGATGCCTCTGGCGCGGTGTATGTGGCAGACTCTGGCAATCACGCCATTCGCCTGGTGAATCAAACCGGTGGCGTCACGACCTTGCCTCTTACCGCCCCTTTGAATGCTCCGTTAGGCTTGGCACTCGATTCGGCGGGAGATCTCTACATTGCAGATAGCGGTAATCACCTTATCCGCAAGATCGATACGGGGACGGGTGTGATGACGACCGTGGCGGGAGAAACGTTGGGGTTTGCGGATGGCGCCGGCGCTCTAGCGCAATTCCAGACACCGGCCGCCATCGCGGTGGATCAACAGGATCACCTCTACGTTGCCGACAAGTCCAATCACGCCATTCGCAAGGTCGTACCTAGGACTGGCACCGTCACCACCGTGGCGGGGTCAGGCGATCCTGGCAGCGACACCGGAGTCGACGCCCAGGCGAGCTTTAACTGTCCGGTTGGCCTCTTGATTGATGAGGAAGGAGCCGTGTTGGTAGCGGACTCTTTGAATCACCGCATCCGGCGGGTGAGAGCTGACTTTATCACCGTCGCTGCGGTGGCTGGCGATCTGGCCGATGGGCAGCAGTGCATCAGTGCTAGCGTTAACTTTGTGCCGCTTGCGCTTGAACCGGCCACCACCTACTACGTGCGCTGGCATGCCACGGCCAATGGTGTTCGCCAAGGCATCGGCCAGAGCTTCACCACGCCCGCGCAGTTGATCGAGGTTACGCCGTTTCAGCTCTGGCAAACAGCTCAATTCGGTGACGATGCGGGTAATCCACTCGTTGCCGGTGCCGATGCCGATCCAAACGGCGACGGCATCTCCAATCTCTTCAACTATGGCATCGGCCGTTCGCCCTTCGATGGATCGACTAACGGATTGCCAGCCGGCATCTTTGGCGAAGCGGAAGCGCAGATCGATTTCTCCAAGAACCTTGCCGCGACCGACGTCGTCTACGTCTTCGAGTGGTCCGACGACATGGACACGTGGACCGAGGTGGCGGCGACAGAGCAGATTCTTTCCACGGACGGCGACACGCAGTTACTCCGGGCCGTGATCGCCACTGATGGCCTCACCCGCAAATTCATCCGCCTCAACATCCGATTTTCCCAACCATAAAACTAAGCATGAAAACCTCGTTCTTCAACGTCATCCTAACAGGTGCCCTGCTTGCGTCCTCGCTGCAGGCGCAGGAAGCCGATCAACTCATCAACCTGGTTCCGGGTTGGAACGCGGTGTGGCTGGAAGTGCAGCCCACTTATCCGGAAGGCCATGAGCGGGCCGGACGTCCCATGACTCCGGAGGACGCTTTTGACACGGCGAACAACGACGCGATCGACGTCATTGCCTCGCCCAAGCCGTTGGCTGGACTAGCGGAGTTCTTTGGCAGTGATCCGGCTGCGGCGGGAACCTTCAACCAAGAAGGATGGGAGATCTGGCGGCGCACCGAAATCGATCCCAACACACTCGTCACGACCACGGGCAATCGCGCCTACCTCATTGAAAACACCGCTGCCGCGACCCTCACCCTCACACTAACCGGAGAAGTTCGCTTCTTCCGTCCCAAGTGGACGCCTGACCGCTACAACCTCATTGGGTTTGGGATCGATGCGAACAATCCGCCAAATTTCGATGTCTTCTTTGGGCCATCAGCAGGTCGTCATCCGGTGGCGGGTGAGCGCAGGATCTTCAGCCTGGCGGCGGATGGCAATTGGACGGCGGTGAACGGTGGCGCTCCGATGATGCCCGGCGCGGCTTACTGGATTTTCTCCAACGGGCCCTCGGATTACATGGGGCCGGTGGCCGTGGACTTCGATCTCGCCCTAACAGGCACCTTGAACTTTGGTGGTCCTAGCGATGAGGTGACGGTTGGCGATCTGGAGCTCGACCTTGAGGAAGTGACGTTCACCAATCTCGATGCCGAAGAAGCGACACCGGAGTTGGAACTCATCGCCGGAAGCGGTGAACTCGAACTTCACACGGCCAGACCGGCAGCTGACAGCCTTGGCTACGTGCTCGACAATCAGGTCGACTCCACGGCAAACGATGGAGCGAGTTCCGATCTGCAGGAAACGGTGGCGGCAACGAGCACGAGCATTCTGACCCTTGGCGCCGCGCGCAACTGGACCGCCGGCACGGTGGGCCGCACCAATCTCTACCGGCTCAAGCCGGGCGGCGGCGGGGCCTTCTGGTTGCCTATCAAGGCCCTCAAGACGGATCTGCAACTTCCTACGGACACTCTCCCACCCACGGAGGCGGGCGCCTTGGCCGGATTGTGGGTCGGTGAGGCGATCATGGATCGCGTCACGAGCATCGTCGAAGACGGCTCGCCGGTTCGCCCTTCCGCCGGCTCCGCGCCCGTTCGCGTCCTGCTTCACTCGGATGCCGCCGGCATGGTCACGCTGCTTTCTCAGGTGACGATCATGCAGACCAAATCGGCTGATCCGGAGATCGCACCCGTGCCTGTGTTAGTCGTGGATCCGCGGCAAATCCCCTTTCATGAAGGTGTCAAGGAACGCAACGGCAAGCGCGTGGGCATGCGCGTGCAAACCGTGGCCTACGACATGCCGCGCAAGCTCGATGCCGAAAGTCAGGCCGCCTTACTCAATGACGACGCTTTTCCCCAACTAACAGACGCCAATGAGATTCAGGATTTTCTTATCGGCAGGGGCACGCGTCCGCCTTCTCTAGCAGAGATTTATCACCTCACCTGGTCGCTGGAGGGCGCGCTCGGCTCTGGCAAGACGGTGCGCACGAACGATGCCCTTGTTCTCGATCCTTTCCATCGCAGCAATCCCTTCCGCCACGCTTTCCACCAGCAACACACCCGCGGGCCTAACATCACTCGAACGCTGGAAATCATCTTTGATACGGGGCAGACGGGCACGGACCGCCTGCACGGCACGTTTACCGACACCATCAACGGTCTCATCAAAACCACTCTCACAATGAGCGGACGCATCGAACTGCACCGCGTGAGCACCATCAGCACTCTCTAACGGATCACTTCAAATGAATTTCACATCTTTTCACCAACAATACAAACCAGTGAAGGTCTTCGTTCCGCTCATCGTAACGCTGCTCGTCTCGGCGATGATGATCGAGGGGCTCCTGGCTCAGCGTATCATCAGCCCATCTAGAGTTTCGGCAGCGAAGAACCCAACTGGTGAAAGTCTTTATTTCTTCACCCATGAAGTGGGCACGGAGGGAATCGGCGGAGGAAGCATTGATTTCTCCATCGACCTAAACGCTAGTGCAGGGAATGACATCGCTATCGACGCTAGCCATTTCATCCGAAAGGATGTTGTCAACGGTTTCTTGAGTGGCTATGTTAGAGGAGGAATCGGATCTAATGAGGTGCGTGTGTCCGCGGATGTTGGAGGAGGAGGCCCAATTGGATCCATCGTCACCTTCCCACTCATCATCGATATCGAACCACCAGGCACGACAAGTCCCGCCACCGTCGAAGCGATCCGGGGAATACCCTTCACTCATGAACTCGATTGGAACTACCGACCTGGCAGGTCTATTAGAGGTTCCACACCCATTTCGATCACCGGCAACCTGCCTCCAGGTTTGCGCCTAGAGCAGGAAGAGGAAGGGCTTGCGCAAGGGCTTCCAGTTAATCCCTTCTTGGCCCAGTTCAATTTCGCGTTGCAAGCCGTTAGATTGATTGATGGCCGGATCACCGGAACTCCCAATCAATCGGGCCAATACGCTGTCGATGTTGTCAGCCCGAGTACCTATGGAACCGGTTCAGTCACGAGCCCTCTCACGATCAACATCGTCGAGCCCGTGATCACCAGCGCTGCGACCCTTGGCTTCGGGAACGGTCGTCCGCTTAGCGCGTTCCGGTATCAGATCAAATCCAATCTCGACAGTCCGATCTATTCCGCGACTGGTCTGCCTGCCGGTCTCAGTGTGAATGCACAGACAGGCGTGATCAGCGGATCGGGTTCGGGGAACCTTCCGGGAGGGACGTTTGCAGTCGAGATCACGGCTGTTCAAGGAGGCGCGAGGGCTTCGGCGACGCTGACGGTCGAAGTGGGCACCGAGGTCGAAGTGGTCTCGGAGTTCGGCGGCGAAGAAGGGGCGTTTACACCAGGCCTGGGAACGACCCCGGCGCCTCTTAACCAAGACATCACTTTCGAAGCTCCCAGTGAGATCTTTCTCAATGCGAATTTCGAAGAGATTCCGGCAAGCGGTGAAGTCGCTTGGCTCTTCGATGCCGATCCCGAGAACGATCGTATGGTGGCGCATTTCAAGGCGGAGAACGTTGGTTATACCATCAACGGCGGTGGCCCCGAGACGAACGCGGTCATCGAGGGAAACAAGACGAAGATCGTAAAGCCCATTGAGGAAGACGTCCGTCTGGAATGGCTTTGGAAACTTCATTACGCGGTATTCATCGAGTCGGACACCCAGATCCCGGCCGCCGGAGATGAACCGCCTCCTGGAAGTGGGACCGGCAACCCGAGCCCTTCGATCGGGCGGCACTTCCTCGATCCCGTAGAGCATACCGATTTCGTTGCCCAGATGGACCGAGTGGCCAACTCGGATGCGGGTGGCTTCCGGTTCGCGACGGCCGGCTATGAGTACACTATGGGCGAAGATCCTCAGAACGCCGTTGGGTTGGCCGGTGAACGCTACCTGAAGCGCGATCCGTCTTCGCCTCGATTTGGGAGCGATAATCTGGGAGGGGTTAATCGGCCCTACATTACTGCCAATGGGGCGACGATCGCTTTCTGGGGAAAGCTTGATGCAAATGATAGCGATACTGACCAGGTATTCATTGCGCTGAAGAACGATTATGAACGTCCCGTAACCAATCGCGACAACGTTAGACCGGCACGATCCATGCGCATCGGTGTGCGAGCGAATGGGAACTTCTTTGTCGAGGAAATCTTGCCCTTCGATGTCCTCACGAATGCACCTAATTTGCCAGGTATCTATCGAGAATTGATGAATGTGCCAGTGGATGGGAGCCATTCGTGGCACCACTGGGCGGTCGTCTTTCATCGCGACCGCACGCTTCTCTATCGCGATGCCGTTCTGATCCGCACCGTCCCTCTTAACGATGGCCGGGCTCCTGGGGTGATGATTCAGGGAGAGAAGTTTTTCGTCAACCACTTGGGCCAAACACAACAAAATTTTCCAATTGACCGGCAGTTCACTTCGTACGACCTGGGCCGTACGACGGATGGCTCAACGCCTAACTTCCTGACGGGCGGGATCAACCGGGTGAGCATGGCCCGGTTCGCGGCGAACGCGTCGCAGATCGCCGAGCATCGGCTCTCTAGAAGTCAGAATTCCATCCGAGCCCTTGCCTTCGTGAATCAAGATCTGCAGTCGTCCGGCTATCCGCTGTTCCCCAGACTCATCACGCCGGAAGATCCCACGTCCATGGCACTCGGCGAACTAACCGGCGAGCAGGTGACCACGGAGTCCTTCAATCTCAAGTCCTGGCTACGCATCAAGTGGCTTTGGAATGGCCAGGTACGCTATCGTCTCAGTGCCGGTAATGGAGATCCTAACGCAATTCCGATCCAATTCGCCAACCAGGCGTATGTTCGTGTCTTTGATGAAACCGGCGAAACCATCGCGCGGACGGTGGAGAATACGGACGTGCCCACCGATGTTTGGATCGATACCGGCCGGAAAGTGGAAGTAGGCGCCTTCTATCGCACGGCGGATAACTGCTTCACGCTTGGCGATTTCGCCGCTCCGTTAGGCGGCGATCTCAGGAACTTTGGCCTTCCGGTGTCGAAAGCCCTGGACAGCTCAAGGTCCAATCGTACCACGCGGGTTTACACGATTGCATCCGTTGCCGCGCCCACTGAAATTCCATGGAACTACCAGCCGACCGTCTACCGCGCCGAGATTCCGCTGGGCCAAGGATTTGATGCATCGAATCCCAACGCTCAATTGGTTCCGGATCTGTGTGAGGGCGGTGTCCTCCTCGCCAACGAGAGCGGACCGGATGCCCTCCTTCCCATAGGATCCGTTCCGGAGGGAGATACCACGCGCTGGGATAAACTCGCTAAGAAGCTCTTCCCCGTACAGCCAGGCAGTTTCCGGGGGGATTGGCCGGATGCCAATGACCCGTCCCGGAAATACACGATCGAGATCGTTAGCGGTTATCCGGGTGACACCGTCCCGCTTACCACGGCGCGCGAGCTGCCTGACGGCAGGCGGGAAGGCACGGCACCAGATTATGTCACGACGACGATTCTAGCAGAAACAGGCCCTGAATTTCCCGCCGCGCCAGACGCTCACTACCGTCACTACATCGACGTCAATGACAGGGAAGAGCGCCGTCCTCCCACCAAGCTCGATCTCGACCCCACCGATCACTGGCACTTTCAGCAACTGACTTACAGTGATTCGTCGTCGGATGCCCAGCTTGATGCGCCGGCTCCAGGCACGGGATTCGCCACCAGCGGTCCTGGACGGAGCGTTCTCCTCTACAGTTTCCGGCCCAATCCTGACGAAATCGCCGATGGGAATCTGGACAAAGAGAACCTCGCCGTGCGCGTGGTGCATTCCGAAGTGAAGACGCCCTTGCTTCCCCATGATCCGAAACTGGTGTTAGGCCGCCACGGCCTGGCGCTGGACGGCTCCGAGATCGGCTTAACTCTCGTGTCAGGGGAAGCGGCGAGTCCGGAACTGGGCAGTAGCTTTGTCATGGATTTCTGGATCAATGACAGAGACATAAATGATAGTGAGCAACCCGTGCAGGTGGTGAGCCGGGGAGAAGGCGCTTCCTTTGCGGTCACGCTCGATACTAACACTCAAACCATCACGGCCCAGTATCGCGGGATGGCGGTGACGCATCCGTTGCCTCAAGGGAGGACGCCTTGGCGTCATTGCGTGGTTCATGTCTATGAAAGCCGGTTCTTGTTCACCGATGTCACCGTGCTCGATTTCTACCTCGATGGTGTGCGCGCGGAACAGTCCGTGGTAACCGGAGAACTCGGTGAGGCCGCGATGGGCGCGCTTCGATTCGGTGCCGGGGCACCCGCGGGCGGCGGATTGCAGATCGATCAGTTTCGCCTCTTCACCAACCTAACAGCGACACCACCGGACACCTTTCTCACGGCTGTTGAGCTGCGAATGCTTCGTGAGAATCGTCAGCTGGAATTGCGTTCAAAGCTGCCGGATCTAGCGTTTGGCTTTGAAATGGATCCGGTGAATAACCGCTTCGCCAATGAAGGTACTTTGCAAGAGTTTGGCCTGACCATCCCTGAGAATTCGGACGCCAGGGTGCGGGTGGGTCTCCAGGAAGTTGCGACTCGTCTTACGAGCACTCTGGACAGCGCCGGCTTTGGTGGCGGCGGCTTCATTCTAAACAGTGTCTCTAACTACAATGCGAGGCTCTACGATCGCGAGGCTGAGGTGGGTGCCTGGGGGCCAATCTTTCCGGTGAATCACGGCGCTCTCTTTGGCAAGAACGACCGCAAGCTCGAAGTCGCCTATTACGAGAATCCCTATCTCGCTGACGAAACGTTGCACCCGAATGTCGCCTGGCCCTATGAAGCCGTTCACTACAACGGCGTGACCTACCCGGAAGAGGGGCCGCACAAGCACAAGGCCATCTACATCGCCAGCCGCATCGGATCAGAAGGCGTGGATCAAGAAGGCCGCCCCCAGGAGATATTCGATCTATCAGAGTACTCGGATCTGGCGGTCTATCATCAACCCGACCGCGACGAACCGGGCTACAACCCCAACGAAGAACACGCCATCACCGCTGCGTCTGGACGTGCGGCCTTGAAGGTGAAGAACATGGGCGCTGACATTCCCAACAATCCGCCTCTTGCTGCCTTTGCCCTGCAGAACGACATCAATGAAACGAAGCTCAACCCGCTGGATCAGTACACCTCAGATCCCTGGGTGCTCGTTCAGGTGCAGAATCTCACCACCGGCGAAGCGGAGATGGCGGCCTATCAGGTATTCAAAACGCGTGAAGGGAACATTCGTTTCCCACGGCCTTCTGACGCGGACGTCGATAAGACGGACGGTTTGGCATACGAAGCGGCTCCAACACCTGAAGACCGCTTTCTCACCATCGATCCGGCAAAGGCTTACAACTTTGGTTATGCCTTTGAATATCCAGTCTTCGCCGGTGACCTGCTGATTCCTCCCTATCCGGTCAACACCGTCATCGGCAACATTGCCACTCCAGATGCGCGTGGCGGGAATTTGGAAGTCAATGGGACCCGCCGGCGTACGCTCTGGCGCGACGTCAATGGGCACGCCTGGATCGTCTCGGGCGAAGGGAAATTCTTCCACCAATTCTTCTACCCAATGCGGAGCGACTTCTATTTGCCGGAAGCTCGACCAGGCCAGCCTGTGAGTTGGCTCCCTACAGAGCCCGAATCCGGCTTCGTCGGTGACAGTGAAAGCGGCGATCCCGATCTCGACGACCTTCCACGGCCGGTAAAGGTCACCTACACCACCTCATGGCGTACGGACTATCCGAAACTCAAACGCGGTGAGACGCTCACCTATCAAGGTGGCGAATACTTCAATGAAACCCCGGGCGCCAACGGTCTTCCTGCTCTCGTGGCCATGAAAGCCGCGGAGATTGTCTATGACGATGTACAGCCTGACATGATCTTAAAAGACGACAACGTTAGCCGGTACGCCGCCCGAGTGATCCGGCCCTTGGATCGGCGGGAAACGCCTTTCACGATTGCCGAAATGTCTAGTGCCGGCTTCACCCCGGCTGCTCAAGACAAGGTTTTCATTGTAGCGGAACGTTGGTACTTCAAACAATTGCCGGGCTCGCTCCAACGGCGGTTCTATTTCGATTCGCTTGCCGAGAAACTCGTCTTCCGAGGTTATCTCAATGACAAAGAGAGCGGCGACGCCGATCTCACTTCCGGACCTGACCCTATCAACATCCTGGAGCCGAATGTCATGACGGCTGATGACAGGCGAGAGGTCGACAGCCTCTCTGAAGACGTCCAATGGAAGACGGCCATCCGCGGCATCTACAAGCAATCGAGGCAACCGCATCTGGTGCGGCGTTTTGATGAGAATGGAACGGTGCAGGATCCCACCACCGCGGCGGTCGCGCCCTTAGATCAGGTACTCGATCCCGAGAACCATTACTTTGCCGGCGTGCGGGAGACGCCCGCGGTCACGCTGGAAGCCGGGGGACTGACCACGGAAGAGGAAGACCGCCTCAAATCTCAGGAGGCGACCGATCGTGAATTGGCTACTTTCTGGATGGAAGAGAACGACGACTTTGTGAGGGTCAACGACCCGCCTGCTGAGACAGCGCAGTTCGTGCACCTGGATAGTTTCGGCGTCGGGACTGCGCTGGTACCGGGGCCACTCCTTCTCATGGCCGGCACGGATTCCTTCTACATCACCATCGCGGAGAACAACCGGCCCGAGCTCAATGGCGCTCCTGTTAGTCTGCATATCATTGAAATCATCCCCGATCGCTACCGTGGTGCGATCAAGGTCATCGAGGGGGCAGACGCGTTCAGCGAGAAAGTCACGCTCCAACACAATGGCGAGTTTGGCGCCAACACGGGCGATCTCTACTACGAGTGGTGGATTCGCGACGCCGCGCCGCTGGATGTGGTCGCGAAAGAGGTGCGTGCCGACGGCACACTGGCAGGACCCTGGCAAGAATACATTCCCCAAGAGCGCGCCGGGTTGGACCCTCGTCCGGCCCACAAAGGCTTGCACAGTATCGTCTTTGAAGGACGTCCGGATGTGACTCTGGCAGACAAGTTAGTACTGATGCGCTACCGGCACTTCTCGGAATTCGATTGGAACCTCGTGCCCTTCGAGGTCGCGGATCCCAAGGTGGCTTGGAAGCCCGGCCAGCCCGCCCCATTCCAATGGGCCGGCGCGGCGAACTCGCCCCAACTCCAAGCCGATGGCAGCAAGCGCTACATCCCGCAATTGGTGATGGGGTGGGTGAAACGTATCCTTGATCGCATCAATCCGTATGAGGCGCGTTACACAGACTTCTTTAGCAATGAAAGCCCGGCCACTTACAGCAGCCAGATTCAAATCGCCGGCGCGCCCTTCGCCGGAAAAGTGGCGCTCAACCCTGACAAGAACGTCATTGAGAATACCGGGCTCATTGAACTTTACGAAACCGTCCTGCAACGCGCACGCGAACTGTCGATCGACAACTCCACGAATGGTGTCTCGACCGATGCCATTAACCAGGCGCTTCTGTTAGCGGCCACACGGCTCGCCGTTCTCTATGAACTACTGGCCCGCGAAGCTTACAGCGATGCTCAGGATCCCACCATCACCGTTGGCACGGACGACGGTCTGGCAGGCGTCGCCTCCTTCACCCACGCCTTTCAGAACTTTGAAGCCAGTCTGCAACACGAAGAACTGGCCCTGCTGCGCGGCACGGATTTCCGCAAGAGCTTTCCGGTCTTCAACCGCATGTTCTGGAATTACGCCAAAGGGTTAGGCGAGGCAGCCTATAACACGAACTATCACATCTACGATGAAAACACCGATGGATTCATTAATGAGGACGATGCCAGGGCACTCTATCCGCAAGGTCACGGCGACGCCTGGGGTCACTTTGTTTCAGCCATCGGGATGCACTATGAGCTGCTTCAGCATCCGAACTTTAGCTGGAAAACGCGTTCCGAGCTGTACGCACTGATGCAGAACGTGCTGGAGGTCGACTTCCTCGATGAGAAGACCTTTGCCAAGCTCGCGGCCGGCAAGGCACGCACGGCGCGCGACATCGTGCGTGGCACCTATCGTTTGCACTACACCCATGATCCGGATGGCCAATGGCAGGGCTACACGGATAGCGCGGACCCTGCCCGCGCCTGGGGTGTCTCCGAATGGGCGACACGCGCCGGTCAAGGCGCCTATTTCGACTGGGCAGTCGCGAATACGCTGCTACCTGACGACGCTACCAAGGCCACTCCGGTTGAGAATCCCGAGAACCTCGATCGCATCGAACGCTCCGCCGCCGAGAGTGAGATTGGAGAGATTGCTAGTGGCCTACTCGAGATTCAAACCGCGCTCGACGAGGCTAACGGAGGCGTGAATCCGCTGGGCTTTGACGACGGCGCCATGGCGTTCGACATCTACCCGAAGTCCTTTGACGGCGGTCCCATTGCCGTCAAGACCCACTTTGAACAGATCTACGAGCGTGCCGTCGCTGCGGGGAACAACGCGAAAGCGACGCTTGATTTCGCCGTCCGGGCCGAGAACAAGCTGCGCCGCATCGCCGACGACACCGACGCGCTGATAGTCGAATCCCTTCGTCAGGACATTGATTACCGCAACCGTCTGATCGAGATCTTTGGCCGCCCCTACGATGGAACCATCGGGTTTGGCAAGGTCTACCCAGAAGGCTACGAAGGGCCTGACATTCTATTATACGCCTACCTGGATCGTACCCGTATCGATCAAATCATTCCACCCAATGACAATGGCGGGACGGAGCATCTCGATTTCGTCGATTTCCAAACACGCATCCTGGGTCTCGCGGATTCCGGTAAGACGCTTCAGAAGACCTACGCACAGGTCTATGGAGGAGGGACGGGTAACGAGGAACTGCAAACGAGTCTGAACGCCTTCATCCGGGGGAACAAATACGCTAACCCAACGGTGAACTTTAGCATGCCCATCGAGCGTGCCTCGGGCTATGCCTTCCAAGCCGACACCGCGCAGTGGGGGCAGCGCACAAGCTATGGCAAGGTCCAGCGGGCCCTCGAGGAGATGTTGTTAGAGGAAGTGGCGCTACGCGGCACCCTTGATGAGTACGCGGCCTTTCTTCAGGACATGGAACGCATCGCGCTGCTGCTTGAGAATGAACTCGAGCGGTTTGACATCCGCAATGAACTCGGAGCAGATATCCGCAGAACTCGCCGAATCACCAGTTCGATCATCAAGGGTATTCAGATTGCCCAAGACGTCGTGGACACGTTTGGCAAGACCACGGAAGTCGTGACTGAGGTTGCGAGAGAGGGAGTACCCGACAACGTCGGTCTCTCAAACGATATCTTCGGGTCCGTGAAGGCCGCTTTTCTGTCGGCCCAGAAGACGACGAAACTTTCCGTCGACGTGTTCTCGTTTGCAAGCCGCCAAGCGATCACTGCCCTTGAGACCATCAGGGACGAGAGGATTGTGGAACTCCAGCGCAAGCAGAACCGCGGAGACAAGCTAGCGGAGTTCGAAGGCATTCTCATCGAATGGGAGGCTACCTCTGGCAATGATGGTCCCCTCCGCGCACGGATCGGCGCCCATTTGCAGAACCTGGAAGGGCAGCGCCAAGCCTACTTCACAGCGCTGTCGGAAGGGTTCCGCCTGCTGGACGAGCGGGAGGCTTTTAACAAGATCCTTGCGGCCAAAGCGCAAACGAACCGTTACCAAGACATGATGCTGCGCCTCTCGCGCAACGAGGCGATGACCAAGTACCAGAGCGCCTTCCATCATGCCGCGCGCTACGCATGGCTCGCCGCACGCGCCTACGATTACGAAACGAGCCTTGATCGAGGCGACTCGGCCGCGCCGCACCAGCTGCTCGATGAGATTGTGAGAGAGCGGCAGTTAGGTTTGTGGAGCGATAGTCGGCCGCAGGCGGGTCAAGGAGGGCTAGCTGAAATCCTAAGCCAACTCAATGGGAACTTCCAGGTTCTCAAAGGCCAGTTGGGAATCAACAGCCCGCAAGCAGAAGTGGAGAAGATCTCTTTGCGCAGCGAACTTTTCCGCATTGGCAACGAGACGAATGCGAGTGCGGATCGCTGGCAAGACGTTCTCAAGGCACGCATCGAACCGGACCTCACACAGATGCCGGAATTCCTTCGTCACTGCCGCCCCTTCTCAACCAATGAAGAAGGGCCGCAGCCGGGAATCATCATTCGCTTCCGCAGCGAGATTAACAATGGCGTCAATTTCTTTGGCAATGCCTTGGCACCCGGTGATCACGCTTACAGCACAGCGAATTTCTCCACCAAAGTGCGCGGCTTCGGTGTTTGGATGGAGAACTACAATGCCGCCGGACTCTCCACAACGCCCCGTGCCTACCTGGTGCCGGTTGGGAACGATTACTTGCGAACATCGAGTTCACCGGAACCTGAAGTGCGCATGTGGAGCGTGCAGGAACAGCGCATTCCCACGCCGTTTGTGCTCAATGAGAGCAACCTCACCTCGCCGGATTACATTCCCACTTTGAATGGTGTCGACGGCGGCTTCAGTGAGCTGCGCCGCCACGGTGATTTCCGCATGTATCACGATGCTGGCGGCACCGTGGACGAAAGCGAACTTATTCTCGATTCGCGGCTCATCGGCCGTTCGGTCTGGAACTCAGAATGGTTGCTCATCATCCCGGGCGCCGGATTGCATCCCGACCCTGACATTGGCCTGCAAAGGCTCGCCGAGACGGTCACCGACATCAAACTCCACTTCCAAACATACTCCCACCAGGGCCAATAACGCCATGACTAACACCCTATCGACTATCATCATCGCCTCTTTCCTTGGGCTCACGGCCGCCTTTGGCGAAGGCTTCACCGACGCTCACGTCACCTTCTACGGTCAGGTTCGCCAAGTCAGCGGCGCGAACACGCAGATCCTGCAATCCGGGGAACTCGAATTGGCCTTTGGCAACCAGAGTAAAACCGACAACCGGATCTCGATGAAAACCGAACTCGCGCCTGTGGGTGCGGGCGATCGCTACTCCTACAGTCTCAATGTTCCCATCGCTTACTTGCCGGCGGCGAATCGTTCTAACGATTACCTAGCGATTAAAAGCGATGCGACGGACTTTCGCATTGAATCCATCACCATCGATGGGAAATCGGCCACGCTGCCGGACGGCAGTTCGGAGTTCTTTGCGTTGAGCTTCGCCAACCGCGCCGATCAAATTCGCCTCGATCTCATCGTCGATGGCGATAGCACGGATAGCGACGGCGATGGTTTGCCCGACTGGTGGGAACGCCTGCATGGGCTTGACGCTAGTTTGGCCAATGCTAACGCAGACACCGATGGCGATGGCTGGACGAACATCGAGGAATTCCGTCGCGGAAGCGATCCCAGTGTTAGTGATCTTGCTCCCTCGCTCGCGACGACAGAGCTGCGCGTGCCGGAACTCGGTGAAGCCGGCTGCTACCTGCATATCAATGACTCCAACACGATTGCGGAAGAAATCCTTATTAACATTGATGCTGAATCCCTAACGGGCTTCGAGATCCGGCGTGCTGAGGTTCCATTCAGCGGCGAGATCGATCTCGCGTCAATCCAAGCGGGTGAACTCACCATCGCGCACGTCGATCGCAGGATCAGGGAAGCCGTCGTTCCCGTAACGTGGAGCGACGGAGGCGAGGCTATTTCTGGCAACGTTAGAATCATGGCAACGCATCCAAGCACCAGTGACGGCAATGACGCCTCTCTCTGGTTAGACGCCGCGAGTTTGACCCAGAGTGGTCCTCTTGGCAGTTGGCCGGATCGTTCTGGTAATGATAGGCATGCCACTCAGCCACTCGCAGAGCACCAGCCTGAGGCAACCGATCGCGGCGTCGATTTTTCAAAGCCTAACAGCCACCTCTTCTTTCATGACAACGCCTTTCCCAGTGGCGATCACACTCTCCTCGCCGCCTGGCAAACACCTGAATCGTCGCCTCAATGCCAGACTCTCCTTGCGACCAACCTCGGGTTCCTGCGTTTGGAATCCACCACCGATGCGGTTTCCTATCCGGGGGCGCCGGTCTATCAAGCCGACGACATCGCGGTGCGCGGTTACGAATCCACGCTCGGCGGAACGTCGATCAGCACGTTTCGAAGAGAGGGCGAAACCCTTCAGAACGTTTACGGTCTTTCGTTCAATGGCGAGGAAACGGAGCCCGAAAGTCTCTCTCCCGTGCTGGCAACCATTGGCGCCCGCCGGTCTGCTAGTGCGAATGCTGAAATCGTGGATGGCTTTGCGGGGCAGTTGTTAGAACTGTTCGTCTTTCCCACCGCGCTGCCCGAACAGAAACTCCGCGACGTGCACGACTACCTGAAATCGAAATGGCACAACACCGTCGTGTGGGACTTTAGCACTGGCTTACGTCCGGTGACGTTGACGGCAGCTCCTGACAAAAGCATCGTCCGCGGCGGTCACGGCAACGACGATCTCAGCGGCACGATTATCTCCGGCGGGCCCGGCGACGATGTGCTGCGTGGCGGCGACGGTTCGCAGACCTTCGTCTTTGGTGGCGTGGATACGGGCAAAGACACGATCCTAGATTTTGATCCTAACATGGATGTGATCGATCTTTCCGCGTTGTTCTGGGGGCAAACCGGCGACGCGCGGAACCACATCCGCACACGGCTCGATACCGATCTCTCAACCGCCATTCCGACTCTTAACACGACTCTGATCGTCTCGCGGCCGGACACGCAAGAGGAGCAAGAGATCCTCTTGAGAAACGTGATTGTTAGTGATGAGCAATTGATTCAGATGATCGTCGAAGGAACGCTTCGCATGGGCGGGCTGAGCATACCGACGTCTATTGGCATTGTCCTCAGCCAGGACGCGCCGAGTCACGTCAGTGAGATCGATGGCGAGACTTTTGAAATCGAACTCACCCGCTCCGGAGCGGGAACGGCGGCCGCTCTCGACGTTCCGCTAGGGTTTTTCAATGAGGCTTTGGGGCACGATTTCATTCTTGAGGAAGCAATCCAGCAAGAAGGACAGCGCGCTGTCATCGCCTTCACGCGTGGCGAGACTTCGAGAACGATCACCGTCCGTCCCATCGCTGATTTGCAGACGGAAGGAAGCGAGACATGGGAACTCGCAGTGCTTCCGCAATTCCGTTATGAGATCGCTGAAGAATCACCGGTCGAACAACGCGTGCACGACGTGCCGCTCGTTTCTCTAACAACCGTCCAACCTCACGCCGTCCCCAACATGGGGCAGGAGGGTGTGGTTAGGATCCAGCGTGAGGGCGACACCACCAACGAACTGCGTTTACCCCTAACATTCAGCGGCACAGCGGAGGCGGACGTGCACTTTGAACCGCTACCAGATGAGGTAACCATTCCCAGGGGACAGCAATTCGCCTTAATCCGGATCAGGGGCATCGCCGAGGCCCTCACAGACCGCCCTCGTAAGATCCTTGTCGCTCTCGATACTGGCGAACACTTTCTAGCAGGCACGCCTAACCAAGCGCAGGTCACACTGGCGAACTCTATCAGTGAGGCGAACAAATACGGCTTCAATGCCTGGCTTGCGGAGGCTAGTGACGGAGTCCTCCGCGATCTCACTGACATTCCTGCCAACGACCTCGCGGGCTACGTCAAACGTTACGCGAACGCCCGGCAACAACTCACCATTCACCTTCAAGACGATCGCCCAGAGCTGAAACTTTCCGGAACCACCCCGGCCGATATTCAATGGAGGGTGTTTGAATCGGCTAACCTGGAAACGTGGGCCGACGCCTCGACACACTTCTCTCGCCCTGACGCCTTGACCTTTCTTGGAGAACCCGTCCAGCAAGCAGAGCGGCAACGATTCTTCAGATTGAAACCGGAACTTATCCACGCTGTCCAATGGGCGGACAGGATTGGCCATTTCGTTTCCGATGTGGAAGCCATCGGCGTCACCGGAACTTGGCATTCTAACATCGCCTCAGATCAGATCGAAGGCCGCGGTAGCATCATCGTGGAAGTCGATGGCATCACCGATATCGCCTTTGAAATGCTAATCCCTGAGGGCGCAGAAGCCAGCCGTTTCAGCTTCTCCATTGATGGCGAAGTGATCGCGAACGTGTCCGGTGAGAATCAAGTTCAACAAATCAGCCGCCGGTTGGAAGGGGAACACGTCTTGCAATGGAGATCTGAGCAGGCATCCGGCGCCGCTATCATCAGAAACATCACTCACTAACATGAAGACTTTATTCAGATTCTCTATCATTGCGGCATCGGTTCTCCTGATAGTTGGATGTGATTCAGGCCCTGAGACATCTCAGAAATTCGCGTTCGCCGTGACCGAAGCTGATATCGCGCATCATCTCGAATCGCATGAAGGCGTCACGCGCGAGCAAGCGATCGCCCAGTTGGAAGCACGGGCACGAGCCGCAAACGCCGCTATTCAAGCTGGCGTCGGAGAGGATCCGGTTACCCGCGCCGAGATCGCCCGCATCCTTTCCAGCCGTCATCGTGAACTCGTCCTCAACCCCAAGCTCAAATCGGAATTCGACGGCATCACAGACTCCCAATTGCGAAAGGTCTATGACCAACGTCGCGATGAATTCGTCAAACCCGAGCGACGCCAAGCCGCCGTTCTCTGGCTTGATCCTGGCAAAGACCCGAAGCGTCGAGCCGGCTATCTTCAGAAGATGGAGAATGCCATCACGTGGCTGCAGGACCATGCCATCAGGCCTGAAGACGGGTTCAGCTCCTTGGGCATTGATCATTCACAGCATGCCGCCTCCAGATTCAACGGCGGCGTCATCGGATGGCTGACCGCCGGGGAAGAAAGCGACGAATGGACCCGCACCATCGCACGAGCGGCATTCGCCATCGAACAGGCAGGCTTCACTAGCGATGTGATTACGACCAACCAAGGCATCTTTCTCGTCCGGCTCATGGCGATCGATCCTGGCTGCACCATGCCGTTTGAAACGGCCAAAGCCGAACTCGCGCGAGAACGGAAACAGCAGATTGAAAGAATGCTCACCGAGGAGTTCGCCGAGTCAAAGCTTGGGTGCCGGTGAAGTGAGATTCCCCCGATATTGTGGACACGCTGGGAGTAAGGCAGATTGCTAGTTCAATTATCTTTGGCTGTTTAAGTTTGGATTTCTTGTCTTCTTCAGCTGTCCAGATGAAACGGAGGAAGGCCCAGGCGCTCAGGCGCGTGTGGTCAGAGAGCATGTTCGAAGGCTTCGATGACGAGGGGTGTATCAAAACGTATTCACAGGTGGTGGCCATCGAGCGCCAAGGAGACCTTTGGCGAGTGACGACGTCCCGTGGAAACTACCTGGCACCGATCATCGTCAACGCGGCCGGTGCTTGGGCAGATCAGGTCGCCACTTTGGCAGGAATCGAACCGTTCGGTTTGCGATCTCTTCGCCGTACCGCATTCACTTTCACTGCCAATGTAAGTAATCCTCACACGTGGCCGATGTTCAAAGACGCCGACGAGACCTTCTACTGCAAACCCTATGGGGATGGCTTCTTTGCGTCACCGGCGGAGGCTGTTCCAGAGCCGCCTGGTGACGCACAAGTGCGCCCTGAAGTTGTGGATGAGAGATGAGACCATCGATCGCATACGGCACGCCGTGGATCTATCTCAGATCAAGGTGAGGCGTTCCTGGGCAGGGCTGCGAACGTTCAGCCCTGACAAAGCACCCATCGTTGGGTTCGATCCATCGTCGCGCGGATTCTTCTGGTTGGCTGGTCAGGGCGGCTACGGGATCAAGACTTCGCCTGCATTGGCGCAAATTGCCAAGACACTGGTGACGGAGAACCAATGGCCTGCCTCGGCTGCGAAGGTGGGGCTTACCGAAGGAGATTTGAGCCCTTTGCGGTTCCGGCGCGCGTCGATTGAATAATTGCAAAGAAATGTCTTGATCAATCTATCAGATACTATTACTTACTTAGCCTAAGTAAATAAAAGTATTTGTTATGAAATCAAACCGTCCTTCAGTTATTCCCTACCTGATCTCCGATGATGCGGCGCAGGTGATTGCCTTCTGTACCCAAGTCTTCGATGCGGAACTCATGGGTAAACTCACCCGACCGGATGGGTCGATGATGCATGCCGAGCTGAAGATCGGTGATGGCATGGTGATGTTAGGCGAACCCATGGGGGAGTTTGAAGCCGCGCCGGCGATGGTCTTTGTCACTGTGGAGGACTGTGATGCCACCTATGAGCGCGCTTTGGAGGCGGGTGCGGAGGTGGTGATGCCCTTAACAACGATGCAACATGCCGGCGAACGTTATGGCGGCGTGAAGGATTCGCAGGGAAATTCCTGGTGGATCGCGACGCAGACAGAAGAGGTGTCCTGGGAAGAGCAACAGCGCCGCATCGAGGGGCTTGGCGAACAAGAGCTTGGCCAATGAGCCGGCAGGGCGATCCGCAAGCGCTGGCCGGCCGCCTTTACCTCACGACGCTTCATCTCTTGCGCCGAATGCGGCGTGAGGATGATGGTCTCGGTCTGAGCGCTTCGCAGTTTGCCACGTTATCAACGTTAGTGAATCGTGGCGCTATGACCCTCACCGAGTTAGCGGAAGCAGAAGGCGTGCGGCCCCCCAGCATGACACGGATGATTCAACGGCTGGAACAACTCAAGTTGGTGAGACGAAAACCATCACCTGAAGACGGCCGCGTGGTTCATGTGCTACACACTTCGGGCGCCGTACGGATGTTAGAAGAAGGACGCGCCCGCCGGGTGACCGCATTGGCGGATCAGTTAGCCTTGTTGTCGAAGAAGGATGTGGCGGTTTTAGAACGGGCAGCGACTTTGTTAGAAAGACTGACTCGGGACCCTACTTAGGCTGGACTGGAGAAGCACCTGACAAAGACGCTCGCGCCGCGATCGTCGGTGGCGTCAGACCTTGAACCGTCCGTCGATCCCAACGGGGACACGCGGATGCCGCCGATTGCGGTATTGATAGTTGCAGTCATTCTGAGATTTCTCTTACATATTCTCAGATCCGCCGGCTGCCAGCCATGAGCCCTCCGCGCGTTTTCATCAGCTATAGCCACGACTCCGACGTGCATCGCGAGCTTGTTTGCGGATTGCACGCCAGCCTTTCCCGCGACGGCTGCGATTGCCGGCTCGACGTTTACAAGGAGACCGATGAGGACTGGCCTTCGTGGATGACACGGCAGTTGGAAGAAGCAACCCTCATGAGCCCTCCTCGCGTTTTCATCAGCTTCAGCGCCGCCCGCGATCGCGGTGCCGTTGCTAGTCAGTCTTGAATCGTCACCTTTGCGCAGCTACTTCACGCATAACGCGCTCCTCAACATCCTCTGCCCAAGGCCCGGGAAGGCCGTAGTAACGCATGGAGCTGCCGCCTTCGTAACCGCCTTCCTTGAGGACGCGGCGTGAGGGGATGTAGGCCATCACATCATTGCTGTAGCCGGCGACCCAGATCGCTTTTCCGTTAGCGGCGCTTTCCTTTTTCATGCGGAGGGCGTAGTCGACCACGACTTCGCCTCCTAGAGCGACCCAAGAAAGTTCGTCGCCAAAGTGCCAGGTCTGGACCGGATAGGGATAGCCTTCACGCACGTGTCTGAACACGTTAGGATTTTCAAGAAGATGCGCGGCCGAACTGGCAACATAGCGATCCTCGTCGTGGTCACGACGTTGTTCCAATTCCGCTTCCGTAGGCACTTCGGCAAATGTTAAAGGGATCTCGTTGTAATGATTGGTGATGGGGCCTGGGAGCAACTTCATCTCGGAGTGATCCAGCACTTGACTCACCGCCTGCGCAAGCTGCTTGCCGTAGTCTTGTGCTAGAGCGACCTCGCGTCTTGGAAGCGGGTTCAGGTCGGCGCCACATCCGGCCCAGAACATTGCGGTGGTGTTAGGTGAACGCTTTTCGAGTTCGATCTGGGCGAAGCCGGGATAGTCGCCGGACCATTGAAAGAAACTGAGCACGGTGCTATGGCAGGCATAGCCAAAGACAATCGTCTCGTGCTGCAACTTTCCGTGGACGACCTTCATCACGGGCACGGCGTGATCGACCGGGCCTTTGAGCGTGCCTTCTTCCCTGATCTTGAGAATCTCGTCTTCGCGGTTGTTACGGCGATTCACGGCGAAAGTGGCTTCGCCTTGGCCGTAGGTGATGGTGCTAGGCTCGATGGCAGCAATGGCTTGGCCGGCAAGTTCGACGATGGTCTTCTCTAAATAGTCAGCATAGACGCGAACTTTCGCCTTCTCTTCGTCCGCAAGGAAATACATGGCCATCAAGTTATCACCCACGATGGGCCCGGTGTGCGTGTGCGAGAAATTCAGCATCACATCTTTGCGCGCCAATCCATGGCGCTCCTCTAGCTGATCCCGAATGCGGTTAGAAAGCGCACGACCCATGCCAATAAGATCCATCGTGACTAACAAGACGCGATTTTCCTCCCAATCCTCCAAGACGAGGGCTTTGGCCCAGAGCGGTGTCAAGGTCCCTTCGGCTGGACGATCGCGCGATGCGTAGCCAGACATCCACATGGATTCCTTTGGCGTGATCTCCACCACCGCGACACCGGCCTTCCATTCACGATGCGCTTCCGGTGGGTTCCGGACTAGAATGAACACCACTCCCAGAAGAAGAGCGAGCGCGATGAAGAAGGGAACGCGGCGCGTCATGGTCTCATGTTACGGTTGAATCCAGAATGTTGTTAGTTGATTAAGAAATAGTGCGCCCTGCTCAGCGTACTTGCCTTTCAATGCGTGATAGACAGTCATCTCATCCACTTCACTCTTTGCCGAGATTTTGAAGATATGGCCTTGGGCGTTCTCCTTGGCTGTGATCGTGAGCTTCGCTTCTTTGGCATCCTTTTCGATGGTCACCGGTTGGCACGCGTATGACTCTGACAAACCCACTGCCTGAATAGTGACTGGTGAAGCGTGACCATGGTGACGGGTGATGGGCACCGTGATCTCTAACGGTTTGTCTTTAGGAATCGTCCAGCTGTGTTGCCCCACAGTGGCCTCGAAGCGTGGTGTGGCCCGATTCACTTGCAGTTCATAAAAATGACTGGGACCGCCTTGACGGCGGATGTCTCGAAGGACGAGGAAATAGTTACCATCTACAGGCGCTTTCCAATGCAACTGCGGGTCGGGATGGAGATGTCCGCCCCGGTCATCGTTGGAGGCGAGGACTTTGCCGGCATGATCTTGGATCTCGATCCAACCATCTAACAGCGATCCTATGACATGAGCCTTAAGATTGATTACGAACGCCTCATCCTTCTTCGCCTTCAGTTGAAACCAGTCTTGATCCAACCGTTTTCCCACCACTCCCGATGTATGAAACGGAATCCTTTCCATCGCGGTAGCGTTCTCTTTGGAATTGTTTGGCTGCACGCCAGTCAAATCGGCATCCTTCGATGGTGGACAATGTGAGAGATGCAGTTGATAAACACTATCATCGCTGCCATGAAAGTAGCTGCGCGCCTGTGGCGGGTAGACGAAGCCGCTGAGGAGCAGGACATAAGTGCCGGCCTTGGGGGCTTGGAAGTGGAGAACGGGATCGAGGGAGTTGGGCGCGTCGTGGACGAAGGCGAATTGGTTTCCTTCGGTATCCGTTAGACGCAGGAGAGGATCGATGGGGGCGTCCAACTGATAGGCATCGAGATCAGCTTTGAGCCACTGGTCTTTCTGCAGCGCCACGCCGAAGGCGTCGACATCGCCGCGCTTGGCAAGTTTTCCCATGACAGTGATTGGAAACGCACCAATTAATTGGTGCTCGATGTGCGAGGAATTGGGTTCTTTCTCCTCTAGAATGGGATGAGGAGGGATGAAGAGGATCTTGGGAGCGGCGGTTCCCTCTTTATCAGTTAGGCGTATCCAGTGAGGACCGGGGGTGCCGTTGGCGATCGCGAAAAATTGATCTTTCTCCTTGGGAGGCGTGATCGTGAGCCTGGGTGATTCTGAAAAGATCTGCGTCGTGCTCAGATCAAATTTGCCGGTAATCTTGAGTTCTGTTGAATTCAGAAGTTGGAGGTGATCGATGGTTGGCGGGTCGGCCTTTGCTAGAGTGGCTAATAAGACGACGGCTACGAATGGCCGCCCAACGTCGGTGAACACGTGTCTTTAGGCGAAGAGTTCTTTAATCGGAACGCCACCATTTACCAAGGGCACGGGGCGGCCGACGGTGTTGTGGAGGATTTGGTGAGGATCGATCCCCATCTTCTGATAAAGCGAAACGGCGAAGTCCTCCGGCGAGTAGACGTTCTCGTTGGCATAGGCGCCGTTTCTATCCGTAGCGCCGACGATCTGGCCGCCGGGGATGCCGGCGCCGGCCATGAGGACAGACATGGCGTGCGGCCAGTGATCGCGCCCGCCACGATCATTAATCTTGGGCGTGCGGCCAAACTCGCCTAACAAGATGACGAGCGTTTGATCTAACAAACCACGCGAATCGAGATCGCTGATCAAGGTGGCCACGCCTTGGTCCACTGGCGGCATCTTGGATTTGAGCGATTTGAAAATGGTCGTGTGGTGATCCCAACCGCCGTGATAGACGGTGACAAAGGGCACGCCTTCCTCAACGAGGCGACGCGCTAACAAAAGCCTTTGTCCGAAATCATTGCGGCCATAGCGTTCGCGGGTGGCTTCCGGTTCGCGATGAATGTCGAAGGCTGCCTGGGCGGTCTCGGAAGTGACGAGTTCGAGCCCTTGATCGTAGTAACTATCAAAAGCCAAAGCGGGATCCTCCGCTTGTTGATCGCGATAACGCACCATGCGATCGAGCGCAGCGCGCAAGTCGCGGCGGCGTCCGGCGCGACCCTCACTGATCTCTCGTGGAAGCACGACATCGCGCACACGAAAGCTCTTACTGTTAGGATTGCCATCGACGACGAAAGGCGCGTGTTCCGCACCGAGAAAATTCGGCCCGCCGGACCGCGACTGGCGTGGCAGCGTCATGTAAGAGGGCATGCCGTTCTGCACGCCGCGATGATGCGAAACGACCGAACCGAATGAGGGATGAAAGGTGACAAAGGCGCCGCAATTCACCGGCACGGGCGTCGGTGTGCCGGTCATCATGTAGTGATTGCCCCCGCCGTGGTTCGGATCTTTGTGGCAGATGGAGCGAACGACGGTGAATTTGTCAGCGATGCCCGCGAGATGCGGCACGGCTTCAGAAAATCGGATGCCAGGGACTTTAGTATTGATCGGCTGGAACTCACCACGAATTTCTGAAGGGGCATCGGGCTTGGGATCAAAACTCTCGTGATGGGTGGGACCGCCGTCTAACCAGATGAGAATGCAACGGCGTTCACTCGCATTGACCGAAGATGACTTGGCGTTCACTTGAAGTCGCAGGAGATTGGTTAGGCCGATTCCGGCTGCACCATGAAGGCCGAGTTGGAGGAAATCGCGCCGGACTATGCCTTGGCAATTGCGGTGAAGGGGATTCATGAGTCGTATGGGATCAGTGATTGAAAACGAATTCCGCCGAATTGAGAAGCGCCCAGAGGACGTCTTCGGCGGCGGATTGCCGGGTGGCGCCCTCCGCTTCAAATTCAGCGTGAGCGATGGCGCGTTCCTCATCCGTGGGAAACCGGCTGTAGGCTAGCAAATAGAGTTCTTCGATAATGGCCTCGGGCGTCTGCTTGCCGGCGGCGAGTTTGGAAACACGGCTGGATTCGTGGCTTAGCTTTTCCTGCAGGTCCTGAGAATTCATCAGATGCAGAGCCTGGACCACGCTGGTGGAGAGATTGCGTTCGCAGGGGCAGTCGCTGCTCGAATCCGGCCGGCCGAAGGCATCCAAGGTGTCGGAGGCGATCTTGAAGTTCCACACGTGGTTGGCACGGGAAGCACTAGGTAGGCCTTCAAACTCGTTGGCGATGCCGGTGATGTCGCAAACGGCGTCGGTGAGGACCTCAGCCGCGAGTCGGCGTCGATAACTGCGCGAGAAGTTTTCGGTATCTTGCAGATTGTAAGGCGTGGGAGTGGAACTCTGTTGATAGAGATGTGAACTGACAATGGTGCGAATGAGATCTTTGAGATCGTAGCCGTTGGCCACGAAATCGTCGGCGAGGGCGCCCAACAAATCGGGGTTGGTCGCCGGATTGGTCGCGCGAAAGTCGTCGACGGGATGGACGATGCCGCGGCCCATGAGTTCTGCCCACACGCGATTGACCATGGCTTTGGCAAAGAACGGATTGTTAGGCTCCGTCAACCAATCGGCTAACCAAATGCGTGGGTCACTGGCATCTTGAACCTTGGCTGTTGCACCATCGGGCGGCCGGGGCGTCATCACGGATTGGGTAACGGGATGTTTCACTTTGCCGCCAGGTTGATGGTAGATCATTTCCCAACCGCCGGAGATGGGCGGGGAGACGCCATTGCCTTTGTGCTTCAATTGTCCGAAGAAGGCGGCGAGTTGATAAAAATCTTCCTGACTCCACTTCTCATTGGGGTGATGATGACAACGCGCGCATTCCAATCGCACGCCTAACAAAACTTGGCTGACCAAGGTCGCACGATCCTCCGGGGTCCGGCGGTCCCGGTAGATGACGGTAGGCCCATGCCGATGGGTGCTGCCCTGCGCGGTGAGCAGCTCGCGGGCGAACTGATCCAGCGGCATGTTTTGACGGAAAGCCTCCCGGAGCCACTGATCTAACAAATAGACGCTTTTCACACCGGCGCGATCGGGATTGGGACGCAGGAGGTCGGCCCACTTCACGGCCCAATGATCGGCGTAACCGGGATGGTCTAACAAGCGCTCCACTAATACTTGGCGCTTGTTAGGTGAATCGTCCGTGATGAAGGCACGTGCTTCGTCTGCGCTTGGAAGCCGTCCGATGAGATCGATGGAGACACGTCGCATGAAGTCGCTCGCACTCGCAGGATCAGAGGGGAACAGGCCAAGTTTCTGAAAACGCCGATGCGCCCATTCATCGATGAAGTTGGCCACGGGCAAAGTCGTGTAGTGCTCGGCGGGTAAGGTCTCATCCGGCGGCACAGTAACTCGAGCGGTGGCGACTTGACCGAGGAAACGCGCGACAACAATGGCTTCCCCACTATGATGAGAGAGCTTGGCCACCCCGCCGTCGTCTATTTCAAGCAACGCTTCTTTGTTAGACTCAAAATGCGCGAGGTGTGTGACCTCGCGTTCCCTGCCATTGGCATAATGCGCGGTCACGTGAAAGGGCGTGTTCTCCGTTCTTGCGAGTTTCCAGGCGATCAGGACTCAGAGTGATCTTTGTTAGTTCCGCGTCATCCGGATGGATGTAGGGCGCGCCGTTTTCGATCCATTGATAGAGCGTGTGGTAGGCGTCCGAGTCCAGCTCGAACCGCCGCCCGCCTTCATGGGGTACGGCCTGAGTTCCCTTTAAAAGGATAAGACTCTGATCGGGCGCACCTGGAGAGAGCCGCCGGCCACGACTTTCATGAACGATCTCCCGATAATCCGCCTCGGGATCGTAGGCGAAGACAGAGAGTTGGAAACCGTTCTGCCCGCCGGGTTTGGAATGACAACCGGAGCCGTTGCAGCCCGCTTTGCTCAGCACGGGCAACACATCGTCCTTGAAACTGATGGGCTCGTATGTGGGCGCCGTGCCGCCATGAACAGCGGAGAGGGCCGCTGCCAGGGGGATGAGGACGCCGATTTTCATATCATCAGCGCGCTCGAAGAACGCGCTGAGAGTGGAAAACACCATAAATGGCCACTCGTTTCAAGACTAGGGTGGGAGTCAAAGCGATACGCGTTCGATAGGGCGGTTAGAAGAAGTCGTGAGACCTCTCCTCGCTCCATTTGCTGCCACCGGAACTTTCACCAGTTCCGCGACGAGCTTGCCCATAACCAATGATCTCTTGGGCTCTCTGTTAACCTAACTATCATTCACGCCAATCGTCTAGAGGCGCATTCGCAAGTTGCCAAGATGCTAAACACAATCCTAAGGTCACAGCATGCCGAGATTCAAGCGAATCAACCAAAAGTCGAAGCGATTGCGGCGTGCACGGCTTCAGCATCGCGAACCGGTCGCGGCAAGCGTTTCTCGCCGCCGCCTCACCGACCGGCGGCGACGCGCCAAGCGTCCTTCATCAACTGCAGCGGCAAAGGAGCTCCCAATCGCGCCCGCCTATGAAGCCAAGCGCTTCGATCCCAACCTTGGGATGGTTTATCAATCACGGCCGACTCACACAGATGACTTAACGGCCCTTCCTGGAATCGATACTGAAATGGAAGCCGCGCTCCAACAGTTAGGCATCTACAAACGCGAACAGTTGATGCGTTTGTCAGAGAACCAGTTTGAGAAACTACGAGATCAAGGTATCCGACTCCAAGCGGAACAGGTTTGGCAAGCTTGGGCACGAGCCATCACGGGACGTAGCCGTCCGCGTCCGCCTGCGGAACGTTTGAGCGAGCTTACTGGAATTACGAAAGCGATCGAGCAACGGCTCTATCGTTTAGGTGTCACCCGTTTCTTCCACATCGCCCGCTGGACGCCTCAAGACATCGGACGCATCGCGGCTCAGCTTGGTCTATCCGAATCACCAAGCCGCTTGCAGAATTGGGTCGACCAAGCTCGGCGGCGTGGTTAGCGCCGCCGGTCAGTCGGTGAATCATTCTTTGTTAGTAGCGATTATAGCCATCGTTGTAATAGCGCTGATCTTGCGGATACCGGGCGCGTTCCCGATGCTGCTTTTCGCGCCCCAGCAGGTAGCCCGTGCCAAGTCCAGCAGCCCCACCGAGTAAGGCACCCTCGCCGGCGCGCCCCGATTGATTACCCACAACAGCTCCCGTGGCGGCACCGATGCCGGCACCTAGTGCGGCGGATTGACCAGGAGTGGAACAGGCGTTGAGGCTCAACGTGATAAGACAAACGCCGAGGGCAGTGATGATAGAAGGGAGAGGTAGATTTTTCATGATAAGTGAGTAGGGAGTGGACGATTGATACGCGTTAACCTTCACATTTCCTACATGAAATTAAGGTGAGGGTGGGCTCGCGTTACCGGTTATTTGTCCGAATCGACACCTAGCGGAGCCTGCACGCTTGGTTGATCAAGGATCACTCTGCGTCTCCTTTAAGCGAGCAAAGGCGTCGCGCACTTTGGTCGAAATCTCGCCCGGGCATTCGGTTAGGGGATTGCCGTCGACCGTGCGGACTGGCTGCACTTCGCGGAGTGAGGAGGTGAGAAAGGCCTCGGAAGCTTCAGCGAGCGCACGCAGCGGCACGTTGCGTTGGACGACTTCGATGCCCTCACGTTCGCATATTTCGAGCGCCAACGCACGGGTGATGCCGGGCAAACAACCTGATGAAACGGGCGGCGTGATCAACTCATCTTCAAACACGATAAAAATATTGCTACCCGTCCCCTCACAAAGACTTCCTGCCGTGTTGGCGAAGATGGCTTCCGTTCCACCTTGTTTCTTGGCGTAAGCGAGAGCCACGACGTTCTCGCCATAAGAAGTGGTTTTATGATTCGTTAGAGCACCGTGTTCATTGCGGCGAAAAGGCACCGTGATGAGATGAGCTTCCGGCCCATGCGGCGGAAGATCCGCCACGGCCACCACGATTGTCGGCGCGGCATCGCCCTTCTCCGAACCCAAGGGCGCCGGTCCTCCGGTGACGGTGATGCGAAGGCGTCCCGTGTTTCTATCATTCACCTCAATGACGCTAGCAATCGCCTCAGCAAGCACCTCCCGTTCAGGCAACTCTAGGCCTAACACACCAGCTGAACGCTGCAAACGTTCCCAATGCCGCGTGAAGGCAAAAGCTTTGCCATCGTAGATGATGAGCGTTTCGAAAACGCCATCCCCCGTAAGGAGACCGTGATCTGAGGGATCAATGCGAGCGTTGCTCGCCAGACACAATTGGCCATTAATCCAAAGTTGTTCGGTCGATGGAGTTGTACTCATAGTGTTATCGTTTGCGGGTTAACATGAACTCATTGCCTTCCGTATCGATGCACATAGCTAGATGCGGCGGCTCATCGCCTTCCGGTTGCGGTTCGCGGGCAAGTTGGCCGCCGGCGGCGACGACCTCGCGCGCGCCATCCACCACGTCAGCCACTTGGAAAGCCATCCCCGTCCAGGTGCGCTTGCCCTCCCCACCACCGTGAATCCCGATTACCGCACCAGCGACGCGAACCTCCGTGATCACGTCATTGTGCTTAGTCACTTCGGCGCCCAACACGTCCCGATAAAAACGCATGGCGCGATCCCGATCGGCCGCCCAGATGATGTATTTCACGCGTTTCCACTTGCATGCGCATGGCTTTCGCACGCCTTGGTCCAACGGGCAACCTTCAGTATCACAAGTCGGCTATCTTGAGCGATGGCGGCGCGACACTCAACCATGGACGTCATGCTGGTGCGCCTTGCTTGTAACCTGGATTTGCGTTCGGGTGACGACACGTGACGTCGGACGGATGGCGTTTTGAAACATCCGAATCAGACTCCGTTCAGAGATGCCGGTTACTCCGGCCAGTTCGCCGGCACGCAACTTCGGTCGTGCAAGACGTCAATGTCAGGATTTCTGATATCGGGCGAGAAACATTGCCACACTGGATTTGATCACGGCATTCAGTTGGCGCTTTGATAGTGGAGCGCTTGTGCCGATAAGTTGCGGCCAGAAGGCGAAGGCCTTGATCAGTCGTTAAACTCGGTGGCGGCCTGCTCGGCATCTTTAACCGCCAAGCGTCCGTCTTTCGGAGGCCGCCTTAATCCACACGACGAGACCTCTTGTGTAGGTCGTCCTGTTCCTTCATTGTGGTGGCGGCAAACTCCGGCGCTTGCATGAATCGGGAGATCACCACTCGCGCCAGACTAATGAAGTCCTCGCTCGTCGTCACCGCCGCAATGGCACTGCCAGCGGCAATGAGCTGCGGTTCGAGTTCAGCGTTAGGGTCGTAAGCTACCTCGCTAATCTCACCGAAACGTTCACGGATCTTGGCGACGATTGCAGCGAAGAGTTCGTCCTTGCTCTTGAAATGATTGTAGACCGTGCGCTTCGACACTTCAGCTGTCTCGGCGATGCGGCCATGCTCGTCCCATCGAAGCCGTTCTTCTGAAACTCATTAACGGCGGCCGCGAGGATCGCAGCACGTTTTCGGTCGGTGAGACGTTGTTGTTCAACGGGTTTTGGCATAAGCCCAAATTTACACTGTTAAGTTTACTTTTCTGGTTGACGGATGAAACTACACCGTGCAGTGTAGTTTCACAAGCTGAATCTCTGACGTCCGTGCCAGCGAATCTGAGCCCTTACGACTCTCCAGGAATAACAAGACCCATATGAAAATTACCACCATGAACAAGAAAACCGCACTCATCACTGGCGCCTCCACCGGCATTGGCAATGAACTCGCTCACATTCATGCCGAGAAGGGCGGCGATCTCGTCATCATTGCGCGCAGTGATGACAAGCTGAATGAACTGAAAAAGGAACTCGAAGAAAAGCACCGGATCGCCGTGACCGTTATTGCCAAAGACCTCACACAGGCACAAGCGGCACTGGAAATCTTCAATGAGGTTAAAGCTGCCAACATCGAGATTGACTACCTGATTAACAACGCCGGTTTCGGTGGTCACGGAAAGTTCCACGAGCGCGAGTGGGAACAGGATCTGTCCATGATCCAGTTGAACGTTGTGACTCTGGCAGCGCTCTGCCGCCTATTCCTCCCCAGCATGGTGAATCGAAACAGCGGACGCATCTTAAACGTTTCCTCTACAGCTAGCCTAACTCCCGGCGGGCCCATGCAGGCGGTTTACTTTGCTACCAAACATTTCGTAACCGCCTTCAGCTACGGAATCGCCGGAGAACTGCACGACACGGACGTCACGGTGACCGCGCTGCTTCCAGGCGCGACCGAAACTGAGTTCGGCGCTGCCTCAGGCATGGACAAGACCGATCTTTTCAAGAACGCGGTCTCCGCCCGCTCTGTTGCCGAAGACGGGTACAAAGCAATGCTCGAAGGCAAGCTCAACGTCGTATCGGGACTAACTTTCGCCCAGAAGCTGATGATCGCCGCCGTTCCGATCACTCCCAAGAAACTGTTGCTCGGACAGATCCGCAAGATGCAGGAGGCGTAACGTTCGTCTAGTCGATACTCGCTAGGCCTTCCTTTGGAAGTCCTCGACGATAGCGGCGCCGAAACTCTATAGGCGTCATGTCAGACGCCTACGAAATTGGACGGTGGAGGCGCTCTGATCGCAGAATCCGCAATCCAAGGCAATCTCCGCAACGCACGCCGACATCAAGAAGGAAGAAGAGGCCCGGTGGAAATGCGAAGACCATGCACACCGACGGCATCACGAAGGGACGCTTCTGCTTCCAACGCGTTTGCCATCTTGATAGACTCGCTCCAATCGGTAAGGCTCTCCCAAATCTGAATTGTTAAAGACGATCACGAGAGGCAACGCTGCAATCGCTCGCTCAAGATTTTCGAGCGTTCGATCAAATCGGTTCTCGAGTTTCTCGTTGGGCACATCGTGCCCCCCTTGCAACACACGCATGGAAACACGCTGCTTCGACGTTTCGACGCCATCGAGACGAATGAAGATCAGCGCTACGTGGTAGCCACGTCCCACCAACTCTTGAAGGAACTGCACTTTGTCGCCAACCGGATCAGAGAACACGGTTTCAAATACAAAGCTCTCACCTCGTTTGACTAACGCACGTCGCAATGCATCCGCTAGTGTCGCCGCTTCATATGCATCCACCCCAAGTTCCAGTGCCAAGGCATCGGCGTTGACAAACCGTAGGCCGGTATCGGCCAGATGCGCTTCAAAGAAGGTCGTCTTCCCTGCACCATTTGACCCGGCGATGGTCACCACGATGGGCCGTTCATCGAGCAGCGCGAGCCAATCCGTCATGGTGTGTCCTAACGCGGCTCTGAAGAATCCAAGGCCACAAACGCACGGTTCACAAATCGGCCCTCAGTCCGCTTGCCATCTTCGTCGATCTTCACGATCACGCCTGGCGTTTGCGAAGCCTCGAAATGGGGAAACGGCCGTTGATCCAGATAATCACGCACTCGGGTTCGGCCCCCATCCGAATCAACTTCAGCAATGGCTCGGGACAGCGACCGCTCCCGTCCCGACTGTTTGAGGGCCAACACTTCCGCCCCTCTTAGCAAGGGCTCAATCGCCTTTCCCAAATGCGCCCAGTGCTCAATCTGCCCGGCAATCGATCGATCAGAAATGGTTGCCGTCATGCGGGCCTCAAGCACGAGGTCATCTGGAAGCTTCACCGGCTGGCTCATCATGAATGGTAGCAATTTGCTACCCAATGTCAATAGAACCCCTTCGGGGACCTTATCACGAGGTTATGGGGATGGGCTTCAGCAAGTTTTTCGAATGATCGAAGTTTGATTGCCCGCCACCATTCCGCGGCGAGACTTCCGTTCAGCAGTCCTCTCTGATCCTAAAATATGAATAGCGACCATGTGCAAGCGGCTCTTGGTGCGATGCTTGCCTTCTTCTTGTTGGTCATGTTCGCACGGCTCTTTTCTCCTCGGTTAGAGCCGGAGGAAGTCGTGATCCGGGCGCCGCATACGATAGCCGTGACGCGTGCGCATGCTCGCCGGCAGGCGATTGAGAAAATTGCCGATGCCTGCCGCTACCTGCCAGTGAACGAAGCAAACGCCAAAGACTGGCACCGGATCGTCTACAAGATGAAGACGACTTACTACACACAGCCGGACGGCATCCTTCCGCTCAAGAAGTTGCTCGCCCTCACAGCCTACCAGGGCGAACGCCGGCGGCTGCTCTTCGAAACGATCCATGCGCTTTATCCTGACAGCTTCGTTGAAGAAATGGAGGATGCAGTGCGAACGGAAATCGATCCGCGGCGTTTCTGCATGGCTGCCTCGTGGTTGTTGCGTCACGGCAAGTATGGCAGAGAGGTTCGTGATGCCCTGAAGACGACTCTGGTGCAACGGTTTCCGGATTGGCGTGATGAACCACGCTTCGAGGCGCTCTATGCCACGCTGGAGAATCCACGCCATGAAGTCATTGATGAACGTCCCCCTTTGCGCGATCTGCTAGAGGCGCCCTTTGGTCAACGTCCCGTGATCTTCTCATTCCAACGGCTCAATCGCAATTACCAAGGACGGGCGGTCATTCGCCAATCAAACGGCACGTTTCTGCGCGATACGCAAGCAGGCCCCATTCTCACCATTGCGCAGCTGGCCCGTGCGGTGAACGATCTCCCTGGCACCATCACCAACGGCAACACGCCCCAAGGCATCTTTGAAGTCCGCGAGTTTAGCAGCTCAACGATTCGTGCCATTGGCCCCACAGCAACCATCGTGTTAGGATTACCAAGTGAATACGACGATACGTGGACACTGCATCGCTACCGCCGTTTGCTCCCGCAGAACTGGCATGGCTATTGGCCTATCTACGAAGCTTGGTGGGCGGGCCAAGCCGGGCGCTTCGAGATCATCGCTCACGGGACAACGAAAGATCCGAATCATTGGCGACAACTGCCATTCTATCCGAACACCCCCTCACACGGCTGTCTCACCGCGCTCGAAACGTGGGATCGGGGCAATGGCCAGCGCCTGATCAGTGAGCAAGCGCGCCTGGTCGATGCGCTGCATCGGGCCGGTGGTGTGCCAGCCTGGCTCGTGGTGGTGGAAGTCGATAATCAAGAGAAGCCGATCCTGGAGTCTGAAGTTCGGCGGTTGCTTCCGTAAAAATGCCAGGCCTTTGCTGCTGAGGCGCACGACGGTATACGAGCATCGCCCCGAAGTAGCCGATGATCATGGCTGGCTGCGAATCGAGCGATTACCACACATCTTACCCCACAATTAGAACTCTTGTTGATGCCGCCTCCTGAACGTGGATCTAACAGCGGCGGGCGGCGGATCTCTACGCTGAGAGGCGCGCTTTCGAAGACACCGAGGCTGTGGGAAAGAGCAGGCGTTCGGGTTTCTATCAGGCTGTTCGTTAGAGCTTACACGCTAGAGATCTCAGCCAGACCGCTGAGCATCACCAAATCCGTGCGGCCACTCCTTCTAACCATTTTCATTGGCCCTCTGCAAAGCGCGGGCAAGAAAGGAACGCGCAAAATTCCAATGACGGATCACGGTGCGGCGTGAGGTGTTCATGGCTTCGGCGGTTTCGTCCACGTTGAGCCCGGCAAAGAACCGGAGACGTACGAGTTCGCCTAGTTGTGCATTGCTTGCTTCCAATTGCTGGATGGCATCGTCAAGCGCTAGAATCTGATCGGGATCTTGTTCTTCAACCAAATCGAGCACATTGATAGGTTCGGCGCGCTGACCGCCACCTCGTTTGACGGCGTTCCTTGAACGAGCGTAGTTGATCAGTATTCGCCGCATCGCTTCCGCGGCGGCGCCATAGAAATGGGCGCGATTCTGCCAGGGCGGATTCTCCATTCCTCCTACCATTTTCATGTAAGCCTCGTGCACGAGCTCCGTTGGTTGCAAGGTGTGATCGGAGCGCTCTTTCTCCATGCGCCTCTGAGCAATCTTCCTCAGTTGGGCGTAGACATGCGAAACCAGTTCCTTGTGGGCAGCTTCATTGCCGTCTCTGACATCTTGCAAGAGACGGGTGACGAGATGAGTGTTCGCTTCTTCTTCCATTGGTTGAGAAAGAGCAGTCATGGTTTGAGGAGAGCTTGGAGTTCGAGATCGAAGACCATGTCTTCGTCCTCCACTTGGTGCTGATGCACTTCGACAGCGACCGTGTTTGTTCCCGCTTTTAGATGAGTGGGATCCACAACGTAGACATAGTAGGTGTAGAGTGAAGAAGCTCTGGTCGATCCCTTGGCTGCGGTGTCAAAAGTGACTTCGTCAGGTAGATTCGACCGCACGATTTCACTGCCATTGATGTAAACCGCTGCCCCGTCGTCGCGGCGGAGGCGCACTTTCAAACTTTGAAATCGCGTGGGGTCGACTACGTCAATATTCTTTCGAAAGTAGTGCGTTAGGTTGGGCTTGTGCCAGTGTTTTCTCGAGGGGATGGTCATGAGTCCTCGAAATCCCAAGCCGAATGGCGCCCAACTTTTTCGCCAAGGCTGACCAAAGCGTGAGGTTATCAATTCTTCGCCAGGAGCCCGCCATGTTACGCCTTCGTCGGTGTCATTGAAAGAGTAAGCCCATTGGCTGTGACGGGGCAGGAGCGTTTGGGTTTGCGTCGGTTCCCATTCACTATTCGTGAGCTTATCCTGCCATTGATCGAGGAACACGTCAATCTCATCCACCTGACGCTGCCCATGAAGCAGGTCGGCATAGTGGAAAAGAATAGGATAGAGGACGGAATCGAGACGAAGAGATGTTTGGAACCGTTCATCGATGAGTTGTTTGAACAGGGGTGCCGCCGTCTCATAGTCATGACGCAGATAAGCTAGGCGTGCCTTCAAGCTGCGTGCATAGAAGTTCTCGATATGCTCCGAGTCGTAGCCAGCCTCTTCTACTTGGTTAAGGTAGGCAGTCTCCTCTTCGGATAACGATTGAGCGTCTGCTAGGGGCGCAAAGCGGATCAGCCATTGCCGTTGCTTGCTCAGAGTCGTCGGATGTGCTCGGCCGTATTTCTCGCGTGCGCGCTCGTAGTCTCTCTTGGCTGCCTTGATGTGCTGTTTACTGGACTCGATCCGTTTGGTTAGCATGTTCAGTAAGCCACGGAAACTTCTCGTGTTCTTGTGGCGAGGACCAAACACTTGTTCACATCGTTCCGTGGTTTCCCTAACAATCTCCACAGCTTTCTCGTGATAGCCATTGAGTTCGTAGGTTTCGGATCGCTTCTTCTGAATTTCGAAGACTTTGGGATGATCCGGTCCATGAGCCAGAATCGCCTTCTCACACGCGTCTTCAGCCAAGTTGATGGCGACGTCGACAAGTCCCCACTTATTATAGGATCTAAGAAGAATGGTGCGGGCGGCAAGTGTGCGATCGTGTTCTTCTCCAAATACTTCGAGACAACGCGAGAGCAGCTGATCTCCTTTTTCAATGGCCTCACCATTTTTTCCCAACATGAACTTGGCGCGCGTCAGCGCCTCCAGTACGGATAGGGTACTGAGGTCAAGATTGCCTAACGAGTTTTCGCATAGCTCCATCAATTCGACATAAATCTTTTCCGCATCCTCGTAGCGGCGAAACATCTCATGCTGTTCACCCTCCAACAGATGCAAACGAATGGTGAGTGGGTGAGATGGCTTCAGAAGGCGGGAGGCCAAGTCCTGGTACTTGGCAAGCAATTCCGAGGCGCGAAGACTGCTAGAGCCTCCTCGAATCATTGTGGCAATCAGTTCACACGCCGTGGTAATGGTCGCTTCATTCTTTTCGCCTAACGATTCAAAGGTGCGTTCATAGGCTTCTCGAGCCAACCCTTCCGCCACATCAGCCTGTTCATCATCCGTGTGCATACGGGCCAGGAGGAGCATCGTATTGATCGTGTCAGGATGTGCATTGCCTCGGCTCAGCCTCTGTCTTTCCAAGATGCGATCCAGGCTTTCGCGCGCTTCGAACACTTTACCTTGGTGCCAATCTAGTTGTGCTTTGTGGGCTAACAGAACCAAGGTAATGGGATGCTCTTCACTCAACGTTCGCCTCGCTACGGGCAATCCTTGCTCGATCAAGAGCGCCGCTTGACGGAAGTTCTCATGAGCAAGATGATTTGCCGCTGCCGCTTGTAAGGCTTCCAAAGTACGCACGCCACTTCCTGGGTGCGAGGCCTGCGCCGCCACCATCACGGATTGATCGAGTTCATTGGCCTCAGCTTCCCGGCCTTGTGACCGGTAAATGCCCGCCAAGGTTTCGACGACCCAGCTTTGGTTAGGCACTTCCTGTCCGTCTCCTGTCATCAGTACCTCTTTGGCCAAACGCTCTGCTTCAGTCGGGCGGTCCAGCTTCGCTTCCACAGCAGCTAGATAACCTAGCGTTTCCAAGCGATCGGGATGCCGTTCGCCGAGAAGCGAACTCTGCAACTTCACCGCAGTCGCCAGCGACTCGCGAGCCGATGTGGCGTTCCCCATGCGATGAGTGAGCCAACCTACGCGTGCGAGCGCGAGCGCCGATTGAGGTGAATGCTCGCCATAAAGACCCACCGCCAGTTCATGGGCGCGGCGCAAGTGGGGCTCTGCCTGCAAATAGTCCCCTAGCCCTTCGTAGGCTAGCCCTACCGTCGTACGCACAGTCATTTCAACATCGGGCTGATTGTCGAGTTGATCGCTGATGGTTAGGCTGAAGTCATTCAACAATTGCCGGACTGTGAAGTCACGTCCCTTGGATGACTCTGGGCTCGCGGACCGGAACATCTCGTTGAGCAGGGACGTCACCGCCGAGGCCTTCTCCGCCTGGCGGTTGGCCTCTTTCGCTTCGCGCGTCGCACGCAAGAGACCGAAACCGCCGACAAAGATGGCTGCGATCAATGATAGACCCACGATGGTTCCGGCGATGGCAACCGAGCGGTGCCGGCGGAAGAACTTGTTCATCCGATAGAGTTTGCCTGGAGGTCCGGCCTCGACCGGTTCGTCAGAAAGATGCCGGCGGACGTCGCGGGCCAGGTCCGCCGCCGTTTCATAACGGCGCGTGCGGTCTTTTTCTAACGCTTTCATGACAATCCAGTCGAGATCACCGTGTAGAGCGGAACCCAACTCTCCCGATTGCACACTTCGATTCTTTGCCAGTGACGTCAGTCCTTCCTGGCTCAAAGTGCTCAGTCGCGTCGATGGCTTAGGTGGCTCTTCCTCGCGAATCACACGTTGTAATTCATTGTAACCGGCATCCAAAAGTTCGCGGCCGTCGAAAGGGGTGGATCCGGCTAGCAATTCATACAAAAGAACCCCTAACGCATAGACATCACTACGAGAATCGATGTCCAGACCGGACATCTCCGCTTGCTCCGGACTCATGTAGGCGGGCGTTCCGATGAATTGATGAAAGCGCGTGAACAAGGTGCGCTCGGTAAGCCGGGATTCCGTAGCCTTAGCGATACCGAAGTCGATCACCTTGGGAACGGGGGTACCATCGTGAAGCGTGACAAGAATATTAGAGGGCTTGATGTCACGATGAATCAGGCCTTTCAAGTGCGCGTGTTGAAGCGCTTGGCAAACGAGGATAAAAAGCTCTAAGCGCTCGCGCGTGCTGAGTTGATTGCGGTCGCAGTAATCGGTGATGGGAATCCCTTTGACCAATTCCATGACAAAGTAAGGACGGCCCGTGTCTGTCGCACCGGCGTCGAGCACTTTAGCGATGTTAGGATGATCCATCATGGCCAGGGCCTGACGCTCTACATCGAAGCGCGCGATCACTTCCTTGGTGTCCATGCCCAATTTGATGACCTTCATGGCGGCCCGCCTGCGGAGAAGTTCCACCTGCTCGACCATCCACACGACCGCGTGAGCGCCGTCGCCGATTTTCTCCAACAATCGGTAACTTCCAACGGTGTCACCCTCACAGAGCTCCATTGGCGCAAAGAATGCCGCTTCCGTGTTGATGGAGGGTTCTTTGAGAACATCCGTCTCCGAGACTTTGAGAAGCGCTTCAACTTCATCGCGCAAACCAGCATCTCCTGCGCAGCGCGAGTCGAGGAACTTCGGGCGTTCGTCCGCAGGCAGGGCAGCCGCCTCTTCGAATAGCGTCTGCAGTTTCTGTAGGTCGACTGGTGATTCCATTGCGAGAAAAAGAGGAAGGCTTGCTGCCTCATTCCTTGAAGCCCGATTGACGCCGGAATGGTGCCAGATTTTTTCCCGGAACAGAGACTTTTCTTACGCCCGTCCGGTGTGTGGTCATGAAGGCAGAGGAACTGGAGACAGTTCCTCTGCGGCAACGGAATACAACGCTCGGAACTCTCACGAGTTCCGCTACGGGCAACGGAATACAACGCCCGGAACTCTCACGAGTTCCGCTACGGGCAATGGAATACAACGCTCGGAACTCTCACGAGTTCCGCTACGGGCAACGGAATACAACGCCCGGAACTCTCACGAGTTCCGCTACGGGCAACGGAATACAACGCCCGGAACTCTCACGAGTTCCGCTACGAAAAGGCAATGGAATACAAGCGCCCGGAACTCTCACGAGTTCGCTACGAAAAGGGCTCACGACTTTAGGTCACACGTTTCTAGGCTTCGGGAAAAGATAAGAAACTTCAAAAAGTTGGCACCAAATATTCGGCACTCGGGCTTCTGGGGAACGACGCCGCGTCTCTCTTGCCGGCGTCTCACTGAAACCACGAAACGAAAGCCATGTCATGAAACGAAATCTCACTCAATCAATGAGGCCTCGCCGCCTAACCACAATCATAAGCGCAACGGCGCTCCTTGCCTATCACACCCTCACCGTTGACGCCAAAGATCTTGGCGTGAGTCTTCCCGAACCAATCAAACTCGACCAGTTGGCAGCCAATATTGAGGCCGGATTGCACGGTCGCTGTGTCGGCTTTGGATACGCTATCTTTAAGGATGGCCAGTTCGCTAGAGGCGGTGGTGGTGGCACGCGGGAGAAGACGGATAGCATCTTTGGAAGTCATCCCTTTGATGAGAACACCCAGAAAGACTGCCATAGCATGAGCAAGACCATCACCGCAGCAGCGATGATCAAGGCTTTGCAATCACGGGCGATCGGTCTCGACGCCAAGATCTACGATTACTTCCCGAAGGTCTTTCAAGACGCCACGCCTAACGATGCGCGTCAGATAACCTTTGAGCAAATGCTCTCTCACCGCAGTGGCTTTGCCGATAGCGCCAAGACCTGGGGACAACTCTTGAACGAACTGCAAGCCGGATTGGATTTCGCGCCCGACAGCAAGACGGACTATTCCAATTGGAACTATGGCATGTGCCGACTCCTTATCCCTTACGTCACCCAGATCCATTTCTTCCGCGCGGCCGAGAAAGACCGAACGGAGGAAGAATTGGCGGAACTCACTGCGGATATGTATATCGAATATGTTCGGAACAATATTCTCAAACCAGCCGGCGCCCACGCCACGCGCACGCGGCCGCCGGCCAACCCTACGGCCAGCAACTTCGCCTATCTATATGACTTTGCCGTGCCGGAGGCCGAAGGTCTCATGCCCAATCGCCATCTCGATATTGGCTCTGGCGGGTGGGCCATGTCGGCGAAGACCTATGGCAGATTCATTGATGCCCTCTTCGAAGGCGAATTGGTCGGAAACCTGGTGAAGGTGAATGATGCCTACGAGAACACGCTCGACTACATGCAGTCTGAGAACCTGGGCATGTGGCGCGCTCGCGGATCGAACAACGCCTTTCATTATCGCCACACCGGCGCCAATAGTTGGTCCGCCGGAAATCACAGCGTGGGTGGTCAATCGGTGTGGTGTTATTTCCCCGAGAACCGGATCACCGTTGTCGTTCAGGTAAACTCTCACAAAAATGCCATCACGGCAGCGGGTATCCCACGCGCCCAAATGGTTCAAGAGGCCTATGATAATGTCTACTCCATTCCAAAAGCCCGTTCGGCCACTTTTCCCGTGCATATGTTCTTTGGCCGTAGCCACGATGGTTGGCAAGTGAGCCGCGGCGTGTTCGATGACGGTGATCTCGGTTCCGGCAACTTCGATACCAAAGGTGAGGTAGGATGGAATACGACACGTTTCTTCGAAGCCAATGAACAAAGCTATGTCTTGAACTATCAGATTCACTCAGGCCGCTTGATGGTGCGTAAGGTAAATGGTGATGGCACCTTTGGACCGTCTCTTTACAATCACTCAACTATTGGGGCCGGCTGGACACATCTGGAGGTGTTTTATAAAAACCCTAACAAACGAGCTTTTCTCGTTCTCTACAATCAAAACGAAGGCCGAGTCCGGACGCATCGTCTAGGCATCGACGGAAAACCTGATTTCCCCGCCATTACGGATGCCGGCGCTCAAGAGGGTTTTGATATTGTCAAAATCGTTCATTTGAGTGGCGAAGATCATCTCTTTCGACATAACTCAAGCACTGGATTCACTCACGTGCGCTCGCTCGATAGCGACGGATCGTGGGGGCCCAAGGTTTATGAGAAAACGTGGAAGAACGGGTTCACCGACTTTCAGTTCTATCGTGCGGGCAATCAGAAGATGAATCTCTTGCGTTACACCGCTGAGACGGGAAGAGCGAATATCCTGGAATTTCCACCTACGGTAGCTGGATTGAATCAAACCAATCAAGTGTTAGACCAGCAGTGGACTCGGAATTGGACCAAGATGCGTTTCTTCGAAACGTCCGAGGGCACCTTTAATTTTCGCTACAGTGCCGTGAGCGGCGATGTGCGCATTCAAAAGATCAGAAGCTCGAATGGCAGCTTTGGGGAAGTCGTGCTTGAGAGCAATAGCCGCTGGCTTAAGGCCACACCGGATCTTGGTACTTTCAGCCCCGCCACACATGGTTGGGACCAACTGGAATTCTACGAAGCCAAGGCACCTAACTTCGTCGTCGTCGAAGGAAAGAAGCCACCTCGTGCTGATGTGGATGACGATGCGGCGCCACCTCTCACGCCGACGCCCGTTCGTGAACGGCCCGATGCGGTCGAGCCCACCAATCTTACCTTGAAATCAGCACGCGGTGGCGTGCAGATGCAATGGCAAGGTTCTCGCCATGTGTCCTATGTCGTGGAGAAAAGTCAGGACTTACAAGATTGGAGATTCCTGGATGTGGTCAGCGGCGTTGACGGAGTCGTTCGTTGGAACAGGAGCGGCGATGAATCTCCGGCGAATCAGCGGCAAGCGTATTATCGTGTGCGGACGCTGGCGATACCAACGTTGAAATTGAATGCGACGCCATTGAAGACCCGCGAGTAGACCTCTTTCTGTTAGGAGTTCATAGCAAGAACACCAGGCCCGGGCGTCTCGAGACGCCCGGGCCTATATGCATACCTCACAAGAAGAGCACGTGGTCCACGGATGATGACGATCATAGCATCGTCTATCACCAACCGGAGACTGAAGAGGAAATGGCGTCTGCTGAGGATGCGCTAGAGCAATGTCCGGTGGAAGCGATTGGTAAGCGTTCTTAAGGCAGCAGCGGTGTTAGACCCTTCGATTAGTCAATACACATCGCTGGTGCTTTCGGGCGTGATCCGGTGGCGTCGACCACTTTTGGATACACTCTTAGGTAAAGCTTGTCGCAAACCGCTGATTTGATAGAGTGTATCCCAGTGAGAGTCGTCATAATTAATGACTAAGAGAGTTACCAAATGGCTGACTTCACCCCTTGTGTGGTTGTTGGTTGCGTATGCCTTGACCGTCGTGATGGATGTGATCCATTGGCGGTCGAATCGTGTGGTGGGAGAAGTGGCGGTGTCCGTACAGGGAATCGTTCTAACGATCTTGGTGATTTTCTGGCTACGATGGGATGCCTACAAACGAAACGTGTACTTTCCCATGGATATGGCGTTCTTTGTCCCAGTGCTCTCTTTGGTGTATATTTGGCACTCCCGAGGTTGGCGGGGCTACCTCTTCTTACTGGGGTTGATCGCCGTGTGTGCGGCACTTGAGACTGTAAGAATGATTTACGGTCCGGGCCTCTACTAACACCTTATTAGTCCTCTTGTCTGAGGAAGATGCCTTTGTCTTTATAGAAGGCCTGCATGGCTTGGAAGAAGGCGGCTTCGCTTCTTCCTTCCAGGACCTTGGGAAGAGCCGCTTTGGAAGCCTTTCGTTGTATCGCTGTGAGGCGGGTCATGACCTTCTTGAGGGCCTCTTTCTCCTCATCCGTTCGGACGCTGTCCGGCAACTCAATCTCGAGACCGCCGCCCTCGATGAAGGCTTTTTGATAGGCTGACAAGTACTGACGGAGCCGTTTGGAGCCTTTGAGGTCCTCGTTGATGAGGAAGTGGACGAGGAGTAGAGAGGAATGATAGTGATGAAGAATCTGGCTGTGCTCAATTTGGGGAGATGGATGGAAACCCATGAAGTAAGCGCGGGGCATCTGAAGAACTTCACTTGCAGCAAGGGGAAATTCAAAGCCTCGCGCGCCCAGTTTTTTGACGCGTGGGTTGTAGCCATCTCGGCCTAACAAGCGCTTCTTGATGCCGTCTTCATGCCGGTCAAAGAGCATCTGCCCACTATCATAACGCGCCGCTCCTACGAGATCAGCAAAGCCTTCATTGAACCAAATGGGCGATACATCCAAACAATGATCGAGGACTTGATGAACGGTCTCATGAACCAAAGTGGTAGGATCGTAGTAGCCACCTCTTCTCACCCAGGCTTTGTTGGCCTGGCGCAAGCCGAGTGAGTAGAAAGGGACGAGGATGTGTTTTTTCTTGGGTGAGTAAACGCCCGCCGCACCGAGGACGCCGCCGGCTTTTTGATAGCCGCGCGCGTCTTTGAACAAGCGGACTTTGAAGTGCTTCTTCAGCGGTTCCGTCAGCCGAAGGCCTAGCGGATTGCTCTCCACGGCGTGGTAGGTGACTTCGAAGATCTTGGAAAAGTCCTTGACCAAATTGGGAGCGAGTTTGGCGTCGGCTTCGAACTCGAAATGAGGACTTCGATAGAGATACTTTCCCGCCGGCTGACCTTTCACCACCTCCACCTCGGCCTCGAACCAATTCACGGTCACACGGTTCGGCCAGCCGCCGCCTTTAGGGAGAGCCTTCCAGTATTTGGAATAAGTTTTCCATTCAGTGATTCGTTCGCGATCGCCTTCGATCAATTGATCGAGGGCTACGCGCGCGGTCTTGCCGTTAGGCAAGCGGAAAGTCACGAACGCCTCATCGGCCTTCATGACGGTCGCTTGCAGGGTGCGGCCATCGAGATTAGTCCAGGTCTCGGCAGCCTCCCCGGTAAGCGCCCTTATGAGGAAGATTGCTAGGGTGCCGAGAAGAATCAGTGATGGCAGTGGCGTCGAGCACATGGGGCAAGATGTCACGGCTTCCTCACGCAGTCACGCCTTTTTTTAAAATGATGTTAGCGTACTTGGCGGTATCGCCGGTCATGACGACCGCATAGGCGCAGCGGGCACGTTCGTAGAAGGCGAAACGCTCGAGCTTCTGAATTGGTGGAGTGCCGGGCCGCAGCTGGTCGAGCACCCTTTGATAGGAAGCGGTCACGGCGGGATCCTCGGTGTCGCCATCAACGACGGCCATCATGTGCACGGGCGCCTCGACGTAGGTATCGAGTGCTAACAACGGTAGGATACCCTCTAGCAAAGGCGCGATCTGGAGGCCGTCGGCGCGTAGGGTGCGTGCATTGACAGAGTGCCCAGGGAAATGAGCATCGGCTAGGACAATCTCGTCACCGTGGCCCATCTCGCACAAGGTGGCGAGGAGCTGGGGACTAAGGAGTGGGGAAACGCCGCACAACATACCGAGCAATTTATTATTCAGGCTTTTTGATATGCGGTTCGGGAATGATGATCTTCCGATCCAGATCGTTACCGATATCACTTGGTGTGAGGGGTTCTACCTCGGTATCTGTGGAAGAATTCTGCGGCGTATCCGTGGCAGGCGAGTCTGATTGACCTTGGGTGGAGGCGTTCGATGTCCCCTCCGCATCTTCGCTATCATTCGGCTCCTCTTCTCCCTTGGGTGCCTTTTCTTTGATGAGCATGGAAGGAACCCACCCCTTCTTTTTATCGGGCAGACGAACTTGAGAGAACTTTTTCTCGTCGTTGATCTTCAGCACTTCGACCTTCGTCCCTTCTTCGAGATAACGTGAGGGTTTGGAATGGCCTTTGAGTCCCGTGCGCAGCCAGCGGAAAAACGGCGTGCGATGGGCGACCAACCGGTAATCCTTTTCAGGCTCGGCATCTTCTTCGTCTTCGTTGTGGTCGCCCGGTTTGTCTTCACCGCTGTCCGGCTGGTCTTCGGCATCTTCGTCGGTCGAGGACACCGAGTTTTCACCGTCGTCGGAGACCGTGTCTCCGGCAGGTTGACGCTTGCTCTCCGGCTTGAAGCGTTTGAGCGTCTCGCATTGTGGAAGGAGAAAGACAGCGAGGAGGGCGACTAAGCAGCAGTAGAAGCGTCGCGAGCGGGATGTCATCGCGGGTAATCTGAACCAGCGACATGGCTGAACGCAACCCGATTCGCGGGATGCGGCTCATATATGAGAAATAATTTTATAGCGGAACTTTTGGATGCTCCGGCCTTGGCGAGTCATGCGGTAAGAAGCCTCACGACTTCTTCTACAATGGACGATGAATGCCCTGCTAGGAAGTGAGCATCTTATCGCGCTCTAACTTTAGGCCCATTTTCCGGTAGAGTGTGGCGATACTCACCCCTAACATACTGGCGGTTTTCTCCCGGGAACCTTCGTTATATTTGAGCGTCTCCTGGATGAAGATTTTCTCTTGTTTCTTGATGTAGTCCGAGAGCTTGGTACCGATGGGCAATTGATGCTTGAGCTTCTCGTTTTCTTCATCGGTGATCTCGATCTTCTGCGTGATCTTTGGCGGCAGATCCACAGGTCGGATGCGATCATCTTCGGCAAAAGTGCATGCGCGCTCGATGGCGTTCTGTAGCTCGCCGACGTTGCCGGGCCACGAGTAATTCGTTAGAAGCTGCAGCGCGTATTTATCGATGTTCTTGACGTTGGTCTGAGAGACTTTGGCGTAATTCTTGAGGAAATGCTCTGACAGAGGCGCTATGTCCTCCTTGCGGCTGCGCAACGGCGGCATCGTGACTGGGATAATAGAGATCCGGTAGTAGAGATCCTCGCGGAATTTCCCTTCCGCCACTTCTTTCTCGAGCGGTTTGGTCGAGGTGGCGATGAATCGGAAATCCAAGTTGGGAGGCAGGGAACCATGGATGCGGCGATTGCTGATGTCTTCCAGAAAGGCGTCCAGCTGGCTTTGCAGGCGCTTGGGAAGAACGTTGATTTCTTCCAAGACCACGGTGCCCCCTTGAGCCCGCATAAAGATGGTTTCACCACTATGATTCGCGCCGCCGAAGAGCTCCATTTCCAGAAGTTCCTCTGGAAGGGCGCTACAGTGGAGCACTTTGAAAGGAGCGCTATTGCGCCGGCTCTGGTTATGAATCGCACGGGCCACCATTTGCTTACCCGATCCAAATTCGCCCTCTAGAAGGACGGGACTATCATTGTCCGCAACCTTCTTGACCACGGCCATGATCTCTTTGATAGGCGCCGTGCTCCCTACCAGCTTGGACTTGTCCGCAAAGCTGGTCATGGGACGGGTGTAGGTCTCTTCGGCAGCTTCCTTCGCCGTCTTGGGACCGGTATTAATCGCGCGGGTGATGATCCGCTGGAGATCATCCAACTCGAAAGGCTTAGAGAGGTAATCAAAGGCCCCGTACTTCATGGCGTCGACCGCGATCTTGACACTTCCGTAACCGGTCACCATAATGATGGCCATCTGTGGATATTGGATATGGCACTGCTGAATGATATCCAAGCCATCCATGTCTCCTATCTTGAGATCGACGATCAGAATGTCGGGCGTGTTGAGGCGGATGAAGTTCATCCCTTCAGTGCCTGTCTGAAAGGCGTAAGTCTCATGCCCGAGACGTTCGCACAGCTGCGACATCATTTTTAAAACTGCCGCTTCGTCATCAATGATTACGATCTTAGCCATAGGTAGTGGGAGGAGCTAGATTTGATATGCCTTTATGCGGTTTTCGATAAGAAATTGCAATTATTATATCAATTTTAACCGCTTGAAGAGGAGGAAAGCTCCAATATTGAGATTTTCAAGATCTTTCAGAAGGCTGGAGCATTTCTTGTATCTTGCCCGTTTGTTTATAAGGCCTTCAAGTTGGCACAAATGTAGCAAATTTGCGAAGCTAAAAGTCGGAAAATGGCAAACTAGCATGGAAATGTGGTGCGCCTTCCTCCCAGGGACTGGGAGGATGTTGAGGCGGCGCCGACATTGAGAACCTCAACCCCTAAGCGGCCACCGCCTCAATCCCCTCAACACAAGACGGAATAGCAAGAAGCGAACTCGCTATCCACGCGCTAAAATTCAAAAAATATCATAATTATCAAGAAAAAACTGCTATTAATTCCTCCGAGACCTTGAGATATGCCGTTATTTGAGACGCTTAAAGTATTTCATGACCGGGCACCTCGCGGTGGAGCGGATCAGATGGCGGTCGATGAATGGCTGCTTCGTTCAGGTCAGATCTCAGGCCCCCTCTTAAGAATCTATGGGTGGAGAGAGCCGACTGTGACGATGGGCTACTTCGAGCCAGCCAGTCCTGTGACGACGTCATTCCCGGCGACGCCCCTCGTTCGCCGCTGGACTGGTGGCGGCGTCGTTCTGCACGGGCGAGACGACGAACTCACCTACTCCCTGGTGGTGCCACGTGAACACCCATTCTTTAAGGTGAAGCCGGCTGAGAGCTACCGGCAGATTCATGGGGAGCTCAGTGCGGCGCTTCATGAATGCGGCATTCCAAGCGTTCTCCACCAAGAACACCCAGCGCTTGCCGGAGGGCTGTGTTTCCAAAACGCAGCCTACGGGGACTTGCTGAACTCCAGCGGAAACAAACTAGGGGGCGCCGGCCAAAGACGGACCAGAGAAGGCCTGCTTCATCAAGGGACGTTGCAACTGGGAAGGACCGTGCCCTTGAATCTAAGAAAGGCCATGCCTGCCGTTCTTGGGTACCATATTGCCGATGCGCGAATCGAGATCCCGGATGCCGCTCTCTTGGCACTCGTCGAGGACCGGTATGGGCATCCGGAATGGCTGCACCGGCGTTGACACAAGGCAGTGCGTTTGGGACAATTGCTAGGAGATGCCTCGCAATCGATCTGATTCCGGCTGGCCTTCTCGCGACGGATGACTAAGCTCGCGCCGTGAACGACTCTGAGCCTATCACAAAACTCATACGGCACCGCCGCAGCGTCAAACCGGCGCTCATGGATGACCGGCCAGTGCCACGCGATGTGGTGGAGTGTCTGTTAGAAAATGCCAACTGGGCCCCCACTCATGGCCTAACGGAACCATGGCGATTTCACGTCTTCACGGGCGAAGGCCGCGGGAAACTGGCGGCTCAACTGCAAACACTCTATCAGGAGCACACGACAACGGAAAACTATCGTCCCGAGAAGTATGAGAAACTGGGCAAGAACCCGTTGTTGGCGCCGGTAGTCGTAGCGTTAGTGATGAAACGAGATCCGTCGGGCAAGATTCCTGAGCTTGAAGAAATCGCCGCCGTGGCCTGCGCGGTGCAGAATATGCATCTCACCGCGACAGCGCTGGGATTGGGGGCTTTCTGGTCATCGCCGCCCATTGTTTACACGCAAGGCATGAACGCTTTCTTAGGCCTCACGAAAGAGGACCGATGCCTCGGCTTGTTTTATCTCGGCTGGCCAAAGGAAGGCGTCGAACTCAAGAGCCACCGCGGGCCCGTCGCTGAGAAAACGATTTGGGTAGCGTAGCAGAGTGGCGCGCGTATCACATAAGAGCGTCAGGGTGTGTTAGCATTCGTGGCGAGTTGCCTGGGGGAAATCGTCCAACACGCGAAACTCTCACGAATTCCGCTACGAACAAAACTAACATTTAACTGTAATCGCACCTTCCGCTACCTGATAGATCTCGGCTTGAAGATCTTGGTGATCAGGAAGCCAACTTAGTGAGGTGGTGGTGAGCAACTTCTGACTAGCTGCTGGTAAAGCGTGGATCAGCGCATGACGGCGTTCGGGATCGAGTTCGCCGAAGATATCGTCAATGAGCAGCACGGGCGTCTGTTCCGCGATGTCTCGCAGCAACTCAATTTGAGCCAGTTTCAGTGCTAGAGCAATGGTGCGTTGCTGCCCTTCAGAGGCAAATCGATCCGCGGGCCGGTCGTTGATGAGTATTTCCAAATCATCGCGGTGAGGGCCGGCGTTGGTCTGGCCACGGCGAAGATCCCGCTCACGGTTTTCTTCTAACGTTTGCGCAAAATCCTCTCCAGAACCGGAGTGATACTGCAATGCGAGACTTTCCTTGGTAGCGGAAATCGCTTGTTGGCTTGACTGAATGTGAGGCGCGAGACGGCTGATGAGTTCCCTTCGGTAAGCGGTGAGACGATTCCCGTGGTCGAACAAGACCTGCGTGTAAGCATCGATCTCACGCCAATTGGCTTGACGGGCCTCTTTCAAGAGCTGGTTACGGGATCGCAACGCTTTGTCATAGCCGCGCAAAGTGGTGCGATAGTCGAGTTGCCATTGCGAAGCGAGAAAATCCATGTAGCGCCGGCGCCGGTTCCCGCTGCCATTGATCAATGCGAGATCATCGTTTCCCATCCACACGACCAATCCACTGGTTTGCAGGTAGTCACGGCTGCGAGCGATCTCTTCGTCTTGATGATAAAGTTTCCGGCGTTTGCGAGGCTCATTGATGACGCGAAGATCGTGGTCCTGCCAGCGACCCGAGAGACCGAATCCGGTCTGATCGAATTGAATGAGATCATTGAGAGACGCGGTGCGTGGTGATTGTAATCGCAAGAGGACGCAGACGGCTTCGAGAATGGAGGTCTTGCCCTGAGCGTTGGCGCCGATAAAAGCGGAGACGCCTGGTGAGAGCGTTAGTTTCAACGCATCGAAGCAACGGAATTGGGTCAGCTTCAGCGTGCCTAACATCGGCGGCAAGCCAACGCCACCGGACGCAGGCGGGCAAGCAGGTTTTTAGTTGAATTCACCTACCTCAAGGCCATGCTGGCCGCCCCGCCAACGAGCATGAGTCAAGGCACCTCCATCCAAACGCTACCAGGATTCCGGGAGTTTTATCCCGTGGAATGCGCGACGCGCAATTATCTCTTCGATGTCTGGCGCCGCGTGTGCCGCGGCTATGGCTTTCATGAGTACGAGGGACCAACGTTAGAGTCCACTGACCTATACCGGAAGAAGAGCGGGGATGAAGTGGTGGAACAACTCTTTGCCTTCACGGATAAGGGCGATCGCGAAGTAGCTATGCGGCCGGAACTCACGCCCACCCTGGCGCGAATGATCGCGGCGCGTCAGCGGGACTTCAAGAAACCGATGCGCTGGTTCGGCATCGGGCCTTTCTTCCGGTTTGAGCGACCCCAAATCGCCAAAGGACGTTTGCGAGAATTCTATCAATTTAACTGCGACATCATCGGTGAAGAATCCGAAAATGCGGATGCGGAACTGATTTCATTCGCCATCGATGTGATGTTAGAACTGGGTTTCGATCAGGATGATTTCGTGGTGCGGTTGAGCGATCGCGAAGCGTGGTTAGGCTTCATGAAGGAGGCCGGTTTAGCTGAAGAACACACCGGTGAATTCCTTCAGTGTATTGACAAGATGGAGCGGGAAAAACCCGAAATCACGCAGGAAAAGCTCGGCGCCTTGGGGACATCGTTAGATGCCGTTCAGGGATTCGTCAAGGAAGGCGCCGCCAGCGTGCCTCGATTAGCGCGCTTGTTAGAATCGCTCATGGCTCAAGGCAAGGATGAGTACTGCCAAGTGGATTTAGGGATTGTGCGCGGATTAGCCTATTACACGGGCACGGTCTTTGAGATCTTTGATAAGAAACACGGCCTGCGAGCCATTGCCGGTGGCGGCCGCTATGATGATCTCATTGCGCAGCTGAGCGATGGCAAGGCCAAGATGCCGGCGGCCGGATTCGCCATGGGTGATGCGGTGATTGGCAATCTCATCGCCAAAGGCGGCGAGCCGAACAGCCGCCTCACCCAGTACCTGGACGAGGCCTTCGCCATTGATGCCTATGTGGTCATTGCCTCTGAGAAGCAACGCCCCGCTGCCCTAGCAGAGGTGCAACGACTGCGCGATGCGGGCCTGCGCGTGCATTTCCCCTACAGCGCCATGAAGGTGGGCAAACAGTTTCAAACAGCGGAGGCGCACCAAGCGCGGATCGCCGTCGTGATCGGTGACGAGTACCCTACTTTGAAGGTGAAAGACCTCGTCACGCGGGATGAGAAGTCTCTGGAGAATCCAAGCGATCTTATAGCCTCGGTGAAAGACCTTCTTGCGAACGAGCATCCTTTCGGCTTGCTGGCCTGACCACAGGTAAGCCGAAAGTTTCCGATGACTTTGCGAGGTCGGCGCGTTTAAAAGAATCGTCATGAAACGCTCATTCCTAGCCGTCCTCGCCGTCTTGCTGACGCTGCCAAATACCGCTCTTAGCGATGCTTCGAACGTCCTGCGTCTGGCCAAATCTGCCGATGGGAAGGCCGCATTGCTGCGCTTTCCCTCGAAAACCGGGCACCTCTACAATCTTCAGTCGAGCGCTGATCTCAAGACTTGGACCACCGTTCGCGAAGGCTTGGAAGGGACTGATGAGGAATTGGTTATCGACGACATGGACGCCTTTGCCTCCGAACCGGCGATGTATTTCCGACTGGTTTCCCAGCCTAAGAAAAGGGAGACGATCAAGGTGACCAACACCTACAGCTCGGGCAAGGCCCCGGGCGATCTCGTGCTTGGTGAGGATCCCAATCCCTTCGATCCCACGGCCCCCAAATGGGAACCTTCCGCGGGCGGCGGTGATCTAGTGGAAGGCGGTGAATTTGTTGATGCGGCCATCGATTTCGCGCCAGGCTTGGCGGTGGATGGAGATGCCTTCTTCGGCGAAGGCGGAGGAGCGGGATTTCCGGCTGACCGCGGCGGCGACGACTTCATTATCATCGATCCGCTACCATGGCCTCCCGGTGAACCGGAGCCCCAACCGGGCGCCAACTTACTCACCGCAGCTGAGTGGAACGATCACGAGGATTGGTTAGGCTTTCAAAACTTCATCAACACTCACGACGATCATTTCACCCACTGGCAGCTCGATCATCAACGACGGATTATTCTAGCATTCATCGACCCGAACGGAAAACCTCTCCACGATGTGCAAGTCACCTACAAGAATGAATGCTTCGCCGGGGCCACGGCCAGAACCCATAACGACGGGAAAGTCGCGATCTTCCCCACGACCGAGGCTGCCGAATGTCTTGAAACCGAAGCACTCAACTTGGATGTGTTGGTTGCCGGGCAAACCTATGAAACCAGTTTTCAACTAAAGTCTGACAATGACCAAACATGGACGCTGGAGATTCCGTTAGAAAAAACCTCACAAGCACGGAATTTGGACCTCGCGTGGGTCGTCGACGTTACTGGCAGTATGGGTGATGAGCTCCGATTTATCCGGGAGGAACTTATCGATATCGTCCGTCAGATCGGCGAAGCAGAGCAAGTCGAGAACGTTCGCATCGCCACCATCTTCTATCGTGATCGCGGCGACCGCTTTGTGACGCGAGTGCATGACTTCAACAATGACTTGGCACAAGTGCAAGACGATATCGATGCTCAGCGTGCCTCCGGCGGTGGAGACTTTCCAGAGTCTGTGAACGAGGCTCTCTTTGAAACGATGAACACCCTCACGTGGCGCGATGCGGATACGGTTAGACTCGCATTCTTAGTCGCCGATGCCCCGCCCCACTATTACGCGGATGAGCAATACACTTATCGTGATGCAGTGCCTGATGCGCACGAATTCGCAATCAAACTTTTCCCCGTCGCCGGCAGCGGCATCGACAAGAGCACCGAGTTTCTGTTCCGCAATCTCGCCGTGGCCAGCATGGGCAAATACATCTTCATCACTGACGACTCCGGCATCGGCGGCAAACACTTGGACCCTGACATTGAGCAATTCCAAGTCGAGACCTTGAACGCCATTCTCATCCGCACCGTATTGGAAGAGTATCGCCGGGGGCTGGATTAGGCTTAAACGGTACTTTATCGTCGCGCTACCACACGAATCCGGTTGCAGAATTCGCGCCATGGACTGAATCCTCGGGCCGAGGCGCCAAGATCTTGATTCGCCTAGCAAACCGGCCATCACATTCTTAGCTATTTGGCGACTTCGGGTGAGAGAAACGCTCCTCCGTAACGGTGTCTATCGGATCAATGGTAGGAGATTTCGCCTCGCTGTAGAGGACTCAAATGGACGGGTGACTTCTCTCTTGGGTTGATGACGGCGCTCCGTTAACGTTCTGACATGCGCGTCAACCATCTAAGATTGTTTTCCGGTCTTCAAAATCGGACTTGCTACATCGCTCTAGCCATTCTGTTGGGTGAAGTCGGTTCCCTTCTTGCCAACGAATCTCGCCCTAACGTACTGCTTATTCTCGTCGATAATCAAAGCTATTTCGAACTGAGCTGCCATGGGCACGCTCAGCTGCAAACGCCCCAAATCGACAAATTGGCGGCAGAAAGTGTGGACTTTGTGAACTTTCACGCGCCGCCGTTCTGTTCTCCGAGCCGCGGTGCCCTCCTGACGGGGCGCTATGCGCTACGAGCGGGTATCCACAATACCATCGGCGGGGTATCAATACTCCATAAAAACGAAGCCACCCTGGCAAACTACTTAAAGGGCGGAGGCTACACCACGGCGATCTTTGGGAAGTGGCACCTCGGCATGTCCTACCCATATCATCCCATGCAGCGCGGCTTCGACGAAGTCTATGTGCACGGCGGCGGGGGAATCGGACAACTCGAGGACTATTATGGCAACCGCCACATGGACGCGACATGGGACCACAACGGTGTGTTCGAAAAAAGCGATGGTTACTCGACCGATGTTCTCTTTGATAGGGCGAAAGCTTTCATTAGTGCCGCACGAGATGCACCTTTCTTCTGCTTTATTTCCACGCCTGCAACCCACACTCCCTACGAGGCTGAACCGGACGCCATGCGCCGAATCCGGGAGCGAGGGGTCGAGGCACGCGAGGCGGATCTTAAGCTGTATTCCATGATTGAGAACATTGATAAAAATGTTGGCCTTCTGATGGATTATCTGGATGCGCAAAACCTTCGACAGAACACCCTGGTGATTTTCGCCACCGATCAAGGCATGAATGATCGAGGCGCGCGGGAGCCACGGTTTGATGGGAAGCGCTCTTTGCATCCCGTCGCCTATGACGAAAAACACGCGGTGACCTGCATGGTGCGCTATCCTCCCCTAACCGTCGCGAGAAAATGTGAAACCCTTGCGGGCATGGTAGACGTGACACCGACGATTCTCGATTTGTGCGGTGTGCCGCGGCCTTCTTCTCTGGATGGCAGAAGTTTACGACCATTGTTAGAAGGCGCCCCGCAATGGCAGGATGACCGGCGCTTAATTGTTCAATGTCCTCGTGGACGTTTGCGCAAGAAATGGGAAAACGCCGCCGTCAAGACCCAGCGTTGGCGCTTGTTAGGCGGAAACTTACTCTACGATATCACAGCCGACCCGGGTCAAAGTACCAATGTCGCCCCCGCCTACCCAGAAGTGGTCTCGAGCTTGTCTGCAATCTATGACGCCTTCTGGGATAGTCTGCCTCACACTGATACACTTTTGAGCCGCCACACGCTTGGAGCTCCCCAGGCTCTGGAGACACGTCTCAACGGCATGGATTGGTGCCGCGGTGGAGCGCCCTGGCATCAGCTACACCTGAAACGCCAACGACAGAATGGGGTGTGGGCCGTGTCTGTGGCGCAATCGGGAAGGTATCGATTTGAGTTGCGTTGGTATCCGCGGGAAGCTCCCACAGCCATCGGGGCGATTGGCGCTTCTGTCAGAGTTGGCAGCGCCTTTGATTACAAAAGCGTTTCGCCCGAAGCTCCCCAGGTGGTACTTGAATTGGACTTGAAGAAAGGCGACTACGATATGGAAACCGCCTTCAAGCTGCCACCGGAAACCGGAGAAGAACGCAGTTGGGGAGCGTACTTCGTGTATGTGGATTACTTGGAGGATCAAACCGCCGACGCCCAAACTCTTTGGGATCCAGACCGTCCCCTTCCCAACGCCAAGGAACTGCATTCCGTACCTGGCGTAAGGTTTCACGTCATCAAGCCGCGCCAACCGGAGGTAGACGGCTTCAACTGGCTGCACGGTGTGGCGCTGGCTTGGCACGGTGAGAAACTCTTTGCCTCCTTTGGTCTCAATCGGGGCAAAGAGAATACTGCTAGTGAAGAAGCCTACTCTCAGGTCAGTGAAGATGGTGGCGAGACTTGGTCGGGCCTGACATTGATTGATGACGGCAAAGAGCCGAATCTCGCAGTAAGTCACGGCGTCTTTCATTCTCACCAAGGCACGCTCTGGACCTTTCACGGCGCCTTCTACAATCGGTTGGAACGCGTCCACACACGAGCCTATCAATTTGACGCCACGGCGAACCAATGGATTGCTCACGGCGTCGTGGCTCAGGACGGTTTCTGGCCCATGCAGACGCCGCAGGCTCTCGGCGACGGCCGCTGGATCATGAGCGGCCTCAAGATCGTCGATGGCGTGGGGGGCTTGAATGATCCCGCAGCCGTAGCTATCTGTGAGGACAATGCATTTGCTGAATGGAAAGTGATAGAAATACCGCGCACGGAAGGTATTGGTTTGTGGGGGGAATCTTCGGTGATCGTTCACGGCTCACGGATCACCTGCATTGCAAGACGCCATTCTCCCGAGGCCTTGGTCTCAAGAAGCAATGATGGTGGCCGAACATGGACGCCTATGGATACTAGCAATCTTCCTATGGCGGCGTCCAAACCTTACTGCGGGCGCCTCTCCAATGGTTGCCGTTATCTGATCGGCAATACCACGGCAGATTCGGGAAATCAGCGATTCCCCCTAACCATCGCACTAAGCGAGCCTTCGCAGGTAACGTTCTCGAGGATTCTGCGCATCCGCGACGCGATTCACCCTGTGGGGCCGGGCGAGTCCCACCCTAAAGCGGCGCTTGCTTATCCCTATGCCGTTGAACACCAGGGCCATCTGTATGTAGCCTATTCCAACGATGGCGGTCGCGGACACAACCGGAATAGCGCCGAACTCGCGGTCATTCCCATAGCTTTACTTGGAGGCAATGGCTAGCTTCCGGTTTGCGGCACGCCCTTCAAATGGAATCTTGGTCGTTTGCATGTCTAGCAGAGGTCCTAACTCGTAGATATTCCGATAGCCATAGATGTAGAGCGTGATAAAGGTGGGAATGTTAAGTGCAGCCGGGCGCATCTTGGAGGCGAAGTTTACCGGTTCGCCTTCAAAGTTGTTGTTGCAGTAAATGAGAACGCGCGTGTCCTTGTTAGGAATTACTTTAGCCAAGCTTTTCTCCGTGATATCGGAGAAATTGAGATGTTTCGCCCCGGCCACGTGAATCTGCGCGAACTTCGCGGCGCTACGAGTGTCGAGAATGATGGTGTTAGGGAGTTTGGAACACTGGAGAAAGAGTTCCTCCGATAGACGCCGCTTGGCTCGATAGCCCTCAAGGTCCTGGGCAAGTTTCGCGAATGCCGCGTAGTCGATCGACGAATTCGAAACTTTGCCAGCTGAACCCTTGCGGTCGGTGGCCCAAGTGAGACTGGTGATGAGCAAAGTGCCTCCAATAATGGATAGATAACGTGTCGCCTTCATAGGGTGACACACTCAAAGCCTTCAGCCGCCTTCGCGAGGCTGGACATGTAAGAAGTTTGTCAGCTCAATTGAGCGAGAGCTGCTCGACCTCTTCGCGTTGCGCCGGAGGAAAGGATGCCACCAAGTCATCTTCCGAATAACTAACGCCGTCAGGCCCCGGATCACGTAGTTCAAAGATACCCTGACTCGCGGATAAGACGTGCGCTAGGATAGGAAATCCTTCTGGATTCACCGGCAATCCCCGCTCGTTCAATGCCGGATGTCCATCGGGAACATAAGCAATTTTTCTATCATTAACGCCACGAAAGACGGAAAAGATTTCTACCTGAAGCCCGCTGGGAATCTCATGGAACGTGCTGTGATACTCTGCAAAGAGATGCCCCAGAATCTGCAGGCGTTCTCGTCGCGAAGTCTCCGGTTTCACATAAGAATCCATTGGAGAAGCCGGCAAACCGGCTAACTGACGCTCCATTTCTTCCATCGTCGGCCGCGGAACAGCCAGATCGGTGGGATCCGGCGGCGCTCCCGACACAAGAGGTTCGTTAGGCTCCAAGGTCGCCTGTTCCCGACTCAAGAAATCGCTCGCCAGCCACATCAGGCCAAAGCCGGCGAACAGTAGCCCGAGGAAACCAAAGAGTTTGAGCCGTTTCATGGGTTGGTCAGGCCATGAAATTGAGATTGGCCGTGTCGAAATTGCCGATGTTCGGAAAGACGGTCGACATCTCACCATCACTCACGCCGAACCACTTCGCGAGCGTGGCGCCGTATTGATCGACCGACGTCGTGGGTAACCATCGCCCACGTCCCGTGTCCAGCGGATTGGAGTTTTGAAGATCGAGGTCGGGGAAGGCGCCGTAAACATGTTGTCCGCGAACCGCGCCGCCCATGACCACGTGATGACTGCCCCAACCGTGATCGGAGCCCCGGCCATTGGAATCGAATGTCCGCCCAAAGTCAGAAGCCGTGAACGTGGTCACGCAGTCTTGTTGTCCCAGAGTCCCTAACGCGTCCCAGAAACCCGTCAGCGCGGCGTTGACGCCGCCTAACAAGCCGGCGTGCGCATCCAACTGCGGACCGTGCGTGTCGAAGCCACCCGTCGCGACAAAGAAGATCTGACGTTTGAGCCCAAACGCTTGGTGACTTTGGATCATCTTGGCCACCGTCCGCAATTGGTTTCCTAAACCACTGTTAGGAAGACTGGGAAAGTCGTCACTACCCTCTAAGGCCGCGTTGATCGTCTCCGAATCTTTGATCGCTCGATTCGATAGATCAGCAAAGGCATCTTCCATCAGATTGGCATAATCCTTGTTAAGCAAGGCACGGAAGACTTCGTAACGGGATTCCTCCTTCGCGTTTCTTGTCCTGCCAATGTCATAAATGGGCGCTCCACCGGATCCCATGCGAAAAGGAAGGATGGTCTCACCGACTTGAAAGAAATTCGAGCCGGTCATGGATACGAGCATGGAAATGGCGGGATCTTCATGGGAGGAATGGATGAGATCGCCAATGCGCCCGCCCCATCCCGTGGGATGATACGCCGCGCTCTCATGGGCCACGGAGGTCTGCCACATGACTTGTTGATCATTGTGTGAGAACAAATGGGGTGGAATGGCCGAGGTACGATTGCGGTAGTCATTGATCGTCGCCGGCGCAAAGAGTGTGCCCACATTGGCCACCAAAGCAGCGTTGCCTTGATCAAAGAGGCTGGCCAATCCACTCATGGCTGGATGAAGCGCTAGTCCCAAACCATTGTTAGGTCCCTGATCATTGAGTTGAATCAGGGCGGAGCTATCAAGCGTCAAGGGGCCACGCCCTGCCGCGTAATGTTGGTATGCTGTCGAATCCGTGGGCACGAGCATGTTCGCCGCGTCATTGCCTCCGTAGAGAAAGACGCAAACCAGCGCTTTGTAATCATCGCCCGGTATCGCGGCGGCATTGACGCTGCGCAGATTGATAATGGTGTCTAGCAAACTGGCAGTTCCCACGGCGGAACATGCCGTGTAACGAAGGAAGTTGCGCCGAGTGGTGAGGATGTTGGGATGTTCTTGGCTCATGACTAGCAGGACGACGAAGTTCAGTTCTGGATGGCGAATTCTGGAGAAGCGGCGATCACTTGAAGAAGCGCCGTGACAAGACCTTCCCTATCATCACCATAAGTTTCAAAGAGTGATGCCAAGGCCGTGCGGGACTCCAAACTGAGTCCTCTCCCAATGAGATACGTTTCGATATAGTCGAGGACCGCATTCGATGAGTCCGACCGCGAGATCAGCGGCGCCTTATCCAACTGCGGCCGCGAAAAAGTGGACGATGTGTCGAACCCGCGATAAATGCCGCGATAAAAGTAATTTGTGGTGTCCACCGTTGTGACCTCGGTGGTGATCTGGAACTCCGGCGTGTAAAGACCGGCGTCCATCAACGCCCCGGGCATTTGAAAATCGGGCTCGAAGAAGTTGAACACGCTGGGGGCGTGCAGTGCGGCCTGGGCGAAATAACGAGACGTGTCATCCAGAGCCACCTGGCCCAGCGTTGGCGGGTTACTATTCGTAGGTTGATGAAGGGCCCGAAGGAAATGGACGGCCCGGAGAATGGGCTCTCTCAACTTCCCATCCTTGGAGGCGCCTGTCGAAGGTTGGCGTGCTTCCGGGTCCAACAAGATTGCCCTAACAACTGCCTGAAGATCGCCGCGCACACCGGCTCCGTTGTTGTTGAAGGCAGAGGCAACCCGAAAGATGTAGGCAGGACTTGGATTACTCTTGACCAGCTTCTGGATCAACCGGCGGGCAATGAAAGGACCAACGTTAGGATGATTGAAGATGTTGTCGAGCGCCGCATCGATGTCTTGATGCGCTGTGAGACCCGCCGGTGTGGTGAACCCTCCTAACAAGGTCTTGGAACCCCGATCGTGAAATTCCTCAAAGGGAATCATGGAGTTCATGACGTCGAGTTCACGATAGCCCGTCCAGAAGAAGTTGTCTGAACCTGCGTAGGTCCAACCCGTCAACGCCCGGGAAAGTTCGAGAATCTCGTTCTGCCCATAGGTGGGAATCGTCTCTCCTTGGGTGTCAGTCTTGAAGGTCCCATCGGTATTGAGTTCGTCGAGTCCAATGCTGAAGAGTTGCAGGACTTCCCTAGCATAATTCTCATCCGGCGATTCCTTCGTGCTGCGAAGCATGGTCAAATACAGTCCCATCATCGGACTCAACGTGACTTCCTCTAACAGATCTCTGTAGTTCCCGAAGGCATGGCGAACGAGGATGTCGTAGTAGTTGGTAACCGCGCGCGGATAACGTTTGAGTGCCGGACTCTTATCGGAAATCACAAAGATGTTGCTTAGAGCGTAAGCCGTTAGCTGCCGCAACTGATCCGGCGCCGTCACCGCATGCGTCCACCACGTACGCAAGCGATTGCGGTAGTCGACCCGGGGCATATCCATCATGTCCATGCCTAACATCATATCGTCCTCCATCATCTTGGTCTCATTCACCATCTTAGATGAGGCGGCGCGAAAGCGCGTCATCCGGTCCAGGTGTTCGAGATGCAACGAGGGAGACATGGCAAATTGCTCAGCAAGCCATTCGGCAATACCGAGTTCGCGAAGGCGTTGAACGGATTCCGGTGAGGGCCCGAAGGATGCCTGCATGAGGAAGCGCGCGGCTTCGGCTTCCGTAAGACTTGCCGGAGGCAACCAGATTGCAGGAAGATACTCGCTGCTTCTATCCGGCAGGTACTGAGCGGGCGTGGCATCCTCCAGAACGACATTGACCTTTCTAACAACCGTCGAAGAAACGTTCCCAAAGGAGTCGGTCACTTTGTAAAGCACTTGGTAGACACCCGGCGTCGCGGTGTCTACTTCACCCATCGTCGTCACTTGTGAGGATAAATTGCCGTCCGTATCATCAGAAGCCGAGTACCCCGGATCGTTGTAGGCCGCGCCCACAGTGATAGTCATTTCGCTAGGACCGGATAGCGTGACGACCGGTGCAGAAGAGTCGTCAAACTGCCAGGGCGAGACATAGGCCCCATGGATGATCTCATAGGCTTCGGTTCCCGGCACGTGCCATGCTAGCGCCATGTGATCACGACTCGTGTGTTCTTTGTGCCGCGCTTCAATGTAATAACGCTTCCCGGCTTCAAGTGCGACCGGACGCGAGATTTGATACTCCGGATACTTCTGCCACTCGTAGGGTTGCGTGGCTTTGGGCACGAAACAGATGAGCTCTTTGGCGTCGGGATCGTCCGATGGACTGAGAAAAACCTCACTCCAGTCATCGCTGGAGAGATTGAACCGGTAGATACCGGAAACGGGTGGGTGCAAGTAACCCCGAATTAAAGTTCCGTAGTAGTCTCCCGAATTCTGTGGGAGTTCGAAGGCGTCTAACTGATAGCGTCGATCGGGCGCCTCCGGGTATTTGTCAGAACTCGTGAGATTGGTCACCCAAGAGCCGCTGATCTCTTCGTAGACTTCCGCTAGAATGGAACCAGCGAAATTGGAAAGAGGCGCATGAATGATCACAGGCACGTCGTCCGTTCGCGAATGCAGCCCGTCCGACACACGGAGTTGAATCGTGTATCGTCCTGGTGCCGGGAAATCCACCACGGTCTGCGCCTTGGACGGCGTTAGGAAATTGACTTGGCTCGTGGACACCCCTGGCGGCACAGACGTGGCGACCCACTGAAAGGAAAGCGGTTCGGGGCCGGGATTCTCATCCAAGGCCACGGCTTTGATCTCGAGATCGGAGATGGGCCAATGCGCTTCGATCGTTTCTCCTAACTCCAACGTTAACTCGCCGTCATTGAGGGCCGCCTCGCTTGCCGCACTCAGGTAGGCACCCGCAATCACCGTCGGCGAACTTTCGCTTTCAGCAAATTTCCAGGCCACCGATAGGTAGTCGCTTCCAGTTCTCTCTTTGTGAACGGCCTCCACATAGTAGCTGCGACCCGCTTCCAACCGAATCGGCGCCGAGGCCTGACCCTCACGGCGATTCCAACGATAGCGTCCCGTGGCACGTTCCGCATAAGCAATGCGCTCCGCACCATTGGGATCCACACCATTGGGATTGAGATAGAGATCGGATTGATCATCACTCGCAATGAAAAACTGATAGGTTGCCGTTTCCGGCACCGTGATCAGTCCTGACAAGCGCTGCCCGTACTGCTCTCCCCACTGAATCGGTGTATCAAAAGTTGGCAATACATCACTGAATGAAGGTTGGTTAGGAAATCGCGGATCGTTCTCCAGATCCGCCGTTTGCCAGCCACTCACATCGACCCAAGCTTCTCTCAAGATCCCGCCCGTTCTGGGCGCGAGCGGGTCCTGCACCGTGACAATCAAGCTATCCTCGCCGGAGTGCGCGCCATCGGAGGCCGCTAGGCGAATCTCATAGATTCCCGGCTGAGGAAAGGTCACCGCCGTGATCGGGTAGTTAGGATCGGCGACGACCGCGAGCGCCGGACCGGCAGTCTGGCTCCAAGTGTAAGTCAAAGGTTGGGGGCCTTGTTCCAAGTCGTAGACCAAACCCACCAAGTCTAACTGATCGTCCGGCCAAAGAAGCGTTTGATCCTGACCGAGAATGACTTGTATGTCAGGATTTTGAAGAGGCGCTGCCGAAAGTGGTGAGAGAAACCCTCGCGAAATCACCTCGCGGCCATTGGTGGCAGGCCCTTCCCATGCCACAGCCAGGTGGTCTCCACCCGTTTGCTCTTTCTGCAAAGCCTCGAAATAGTAGGTCCCGGCCGGAAGAATGAGTCCATCAGATTTCTGTCCGTCACGACGCTCCCACTGTCCCACGCCAACCGAGCGCGGCGCGTTGGCGATGAGTCGTTTGGAGGCCGGATTCGCCGAGGTGCCTAACCAAAGTTCGGATTGGTCATCCGATGCGGTCCAGAAGGTGTAAACACCCCCCACCGGCACATGAAGAAAACCGGCAAGCCGTGTGCCATAGTAGTCGGCCCAACCATTCGGCGTCTGCACGCCAGGCTGCCAATCTTCGAAGGTTGGGTTGGCGAGTTCCGGATCCGCTTCGCGCAGATCTTCCAGCCGCCAGCCGGACACATTCAGCCACACCGAACGCAACAAATAGCCGGTTGAATCATTGATAGGATTGCTGACCGTGATCGCAACGCGGTCGCGATGCTCCACGGATCCGTCAAAAACCGTGAGCTCGTATTCATAGGTGCCGGGCCCCGTGAACTCCACCAACGGCGCCAACGTCGTTTCGTCCTTGATGGCCGACGGCGGTCCCGATTGCTGACGCCAATGCACGGTGTAACCCGTATCGTCACCGTAGACACGCATGACCCGTCCGTCCAAACGCGTCTGATCGTGTGGCCAGTAGTAGCGACGATCACGCCCGGCATTACCGTAGTACCGTGCGCCGATATCGAAGGCAGCAGCGTTAGGGTCGCTGGGTTCAAGAAAGCTCCCGGCCACCACTTGGATGTCGTTGCTCCCTTCGATGGTCCACCCAAGAGAGAAATGATCCCGGCTCCACCTCTCGAGATGATGAAGTTCAACGAAATAACGTTTCCCAGCCTCCAGAAATCTCGGAGAAGACCGTTGCGAATCTTGCCCAGTCCAGGTCCGATGACGCGTGGCCGTGGTCACGGAGCAAAGCGGCTCAAGGTGACTCGACGACGCATCCGTGCTCAGGAACGCTTCGGCATAGTCATCAGCACTTAGATAGAAAGTGTAGTATCCCGACTGCGGCACTTGAAGATGACCCGTGACGCGCGTGCCATATTTACTGCCCCAATCGACGGGACCTTCGAAGGAAGACAAGTTATCCACAAGATCCGGAAAACCCGGAAAATCTGGGTCCGCGCGCAGCGCTTCCAGGTTCGAATAATTTCGATTGAGCCATACTTGACGGGTAATGCCGCCTAACGCCGAGGCTAAGCGTGGTTTCATTTCCACCATGACTTCATCCGTGACCACCTGATTCTCCGTCACGGCAGTGAACTCGAAAGTGTATTGCCCCATTTGACTAAGACTGACACTGGTGCCTTCCGATGAAGGCGAGGCGATGACCGCGTTGGGACCGGAGGTTTGTTTCCACTCCGAAAGTATCAAGTTCGCCTTGGAGACTCGCTTGTGCAGATAGCCATCGAGAGAGGTGAGGGTCTCCGGTGCGTAAACAACCTTATCCGGACCGGCACTGACAAGGTACTCCGCATCGGGAGAAAACGGATTCAACTCGGCGTCGTTGCTTGTGATAGCGGCCGGCGCCAGAAACTCCCCCGAAATGACGCGGAAAGCGTCGTCACCAGGCATTCGCCAAAACACGTTGTGATGGTTCCGGCTCCATTTTTCCATGAACTGCAACTCAAAGAAATAGCGCTGCCCTTTGAGTAATCGCACCGTGATGGCCATGGGCTCGGGATCACCCGCGAAATGTTCGCTCATCGTCTGTAGATTCTCTTCACTATCATCGGTGCTCAAACGCAGACGCACATGATGGTCGCCACTAGCAAAGATTTTGTAGTCGCCATCGACTGGCGGAAGCAAATAACCTCTTGTTAGGGTGCCATAGCGACTCGTGTAATTAACCGGCCCGGAGAGTTGATCCACTGGGCGAATCGCATCCGGGTAGCCCGGGAAACGCGAATGGTTGAGCAAAGCGCTAAGATCGTTTCCGTCCACGCCGAACCACAATGCTTGCGTCGCGCTGCCGGCTTGGGGATGGAGTTCCCGATGGACGACAAAGGTCACGTGATCACTTCCTTGATCGGTACGGTTGCTGGCCGAAAGCTGCAGCCGGTAAAGGCCCGGCCCGGGAAAGGTCACTTCGGTAGTGAAGTTGTCAGTCTCAGAAAAGGTCACGGGCTCTCCCAACAGAAGACTCCATTCCGCCGTGAGATATCGGGTGTCGCCATTGGCGGCGACGGCTTGGCCGTTCAAGGTGGCCGTAAGCGCCGGCGAATAAATCGTGCGACTAGCGCCCGCTTCCACCAGAAGATTCGCACTCGGAGCTGGAGGTGTTTCGAACGGAGTGAGGAAGTCACCGCTGATGACCACCGGCGTCGCCTCGGGATTGGTGCTCCAACCGACGCTAACGCTATCGCCTCCCCCATGCTCTTTGTGTAAGGCTTCGATGTATACTTTCTGCCCCTTGGTTAGGCGAATAGACGCCGATCGTTGGCTATCGTACTTGTCCCAAGTGAGATGGGGCGTCCATCCATTGATGTAGGCAATCTGTTGCGCGTTCCGCGGGTCCTGATTGGAGCTGAGATGGAGTTCGCAATAGTCGTCTCCGGAAATCCAGAAAGTGTAGTCGGCTGTTTCTGGAACCGTTAGGATGGCACGTAACCGGGAACCGTAATAGCTTCCCCAGTTCACCGGCGCATCGAAATCAGCGATGACTTCGCGATAGACGGGGGCGTGAGGATAAATCGGCGCACTCTCCAAATCGGAGACGCGCGAACCGCGAAGCTGAGTCCAGACCTCGCGGAGGACGCCACCGGCTTGCACCGATGAAGCCATTATTAGCATCAAGAAAAGTACGCACGTACTCTGGCGGGCGAAGATGTTCATTTTAGTGAGGATTGAGGCTGGAGGAGATACGTTATGGAGAATCCATATATTACATAAATTATACGTGATTCTACCCTATTTGATTTGGTTAGGACTCCTTAACGGCAGCCACCTCTTGATCTCCAAGGCGAAATCCCAACCCTTGAGAATCAACGCCGCCCATACTTGCCCACCAACGGCCTAACACTCGTCGCTTTTCTACGAATGCGCCACGGATTATTGAGAACTAGAGTCTTGAGTGATCGACCGTCCCACTTCTGAGAGGATCATTAGCGTGGCTGAATGAAGCCATCAGTCTCCATTCATGCCGCCGCCTGACGGCGGGACTCCAAACAGCCTCGCCCGTCGTTTTCGGTAGCGGGACCGAAAGTCCCTGCTGGCAGGGAATGGCTCTGCGAGCCGCCCGGGTGAGAGCGCGTCTCTTGGAAAGAAAGCGTGAAATCGTTAGGAATGTCCTCTGCCGGACGTTTGAGGACAAACGTCCCTGCCCTTCTTTCCAGTTAGGGACGTTCGACAAATCAAAGGGCTAGCAAACTAGAACGCTCATCTCATCTTCGTTTTCGATACGGGCGGAACGGATCTGAAATAAAAACAGCCCGCCAAGAATCTCTTGGCGGGCTGCTGACGATCTGAATCGATAGATATTTGGTTAGTCGACGACCACGTCGTCGATGAACCAACCGGCGTGCGGTTCTGAGGCGCCGGCGGTGAGAAGTGCAAACTCGATGATGACCTGACGCCCGCGAGCTTCGCGTGGGAAGCGGATGCTATAGGGTGTCCAGGTATCCGACTTCCCTGAGAAGATCTCATCCACAGCCGTGATGAGTTCACCATTCTCATCGAGGAAGCGAATCTGGCCTCCCTCTTCTTCAAAGGTGGAATCGATGTAATAATTGAAGGAGAGCTGTGGCGAACGGATCTCTGAAGGATCTAATACGGGTGAACGCAAGAGCGCGACCGTGCTAGGTCCATAAGCATCGTCGAGATCAGTGCCCCACGCTTGGGTGCCACTCGCCGCGGTGGTGAGTTCTTCCAAGTATGCCGGCGTGCCCAGCTCCCACTGGGTATCACCGGCCGCATTGGTCGCGGTCCACCCGCCATCGCCATCTTCAAAGTCGATGGAGTAGAAGGGCGGCGGCTCCGATTCTAACGCACGATAAAAACGCACGGCGCTGTCTTGTGGCACATTGGTGTGGGTAAACAGACCTTCTTCCAAACCGGAGACCAACTCCTCCCAATCTAGCAGATTAGTGGAAGTCTGCACCGCATAGAACAAGCCAGGCGAGGCTTCCCAACCGATCGTGACATCGCCCGTGGCAGCATCGCGGGTGAACTGCGTGAGATCGAAGGTGGGGAACTCCGGTGCCACGTCTCGCGCATTGGTGAGATCCAAGCCTTGGAGACCATTGAGGTAGATATTCGCCACTTCGTTAGCGCTGAGAGGACGCGACCAGATGCCGAGATCGTCCATGGCACCATCCCAATAGATCTCCTCCACGTCGCCACCCGGATTACCGGTGTCGTCGACGAGCGCACCGAGGACAATCCACTCGAATTGGCCCGGGCTGAGATCACCGAGATAAGCGCTTCTAGCAATGGCAATGCCGTTGAGATACAGGGTGAGATTGGCGCCATCCGCAGTGAAGGCGACGTGCGTCCATCTTCCTGCTGGAAATTCGCCCTCATCGCTATCCCGAACGGAGGGTTCGTTAGGTCCTACGCTGAGTTGGGCGGCAAGCTCGAAGAGATCATCTTCCCCATCACCGGTGTCATCGAAACCCAGGCGGAACTGGCCAATGCCAGCACCCCAGCTTCGAACAAGGTCAGGAGCTGTATCGTAGTCAAACTCGACCGCGGAGTTCGAAACCACCCACAAGCTGAGCGACATGCCACTTACGGGTTTGTCGTAATTGGGAATGAAGGCCCAATTATCCGCTCCGTTGAAGTTGAGAGCGTTGCCGATAAGTCCTTCGATCCACTGGTCGGCACCAGCATTCATAACATTGGCATTCGCCGCACCACCGGCCGAGTTGGCAGCGGTAGCGCCGTTGGTCTCATCGAACTTGTAGTGACCTAACAAGCGATCGTTGATACGACCACTGAGATCCGGATCAACCTCCGTGACGACGGCAACCGAGCTCTTGGTCACGCCGAATTCGTTGACGACATCAACGGTGTACTGCCCTTCAGCATCGCTGTCAATGTCAGTTAGTGTGAGAGTCGGTCCAGTGGCTCCAGCAATGGCGACTCCGTTGAAGTTCCATTGGTATGAACTCGCATTCTGGGCACTCACACGAAGGACGACCTCCCCACCCGTTCCGCCATTGGCGCTCACCGGTTGCGAGAGAATCGTTGGAATGGGGCCGACCCTGGGTGCGTTGAGGATCAGCTGAACGGCATTGACGGTTGAATCCTCAGTGTCAGTTACCGGATTTCCTGGCCCATCCCAGAATCGCAATGTGACCTCGCCATCAACGGGCGTGATCCCGTCAAAACGAACAAAGTTACCTAAACTTCGAGCGCCTGCGTCGGCTGAAGTCACTCTAAGCAGAACAGGGTCGGCATTATATTCGTCTGCGTTCTGTTGTCGCATGAAGAGCCGTTCCCCTGTTTGAGTCAGCTCAAGATCAATGGTAGGAAACTCCAGTGGACGAGCGATCGAATAGGCGATCAAAGAATGCGTCTCTCCCTCCTCTGGATCGGGGACATTTGAAAACGTAATCTCGGAAGCCGATTCTTCGTCAGCGCCACCCTCGATCAGTCCGTTGAACAGCTTGGCGTTGGTATCATCGGTGCCGGTCCCTGCTCCCCAACGTCTGGTTGCCGTCCACTCCACTGCAATATCGGTCGTTTCGCTACGGCTATTGCGTAATGCCTCCTGTTCACCTGCTTCCGTGCCATCGCCTTCCGGCGGCAAGTTATTCCAATAGGCTTGGAGCTGGTCGCCCCCGATATTGATGGTATCCGTTTGCGTGGGCGCACCATTCGCGCCGCCCCCAACGAAATTGATGCCGATGCTCTCGGGGAAATCGTCCGGATTGTGGATGATCGTTTGAACTTCATCGCTCGGCTCACAGCCATCGCCAACAATCTGGACGGAATAGACATCACCGGCATTGTCCGGCGTAACGGGGTCAGTCGTGAAGCGCAACTGCACAGCGCCGGGAATGGGCTCACCGTTCTTGCTCCATTGCACTTGCCACGGACCGTTCACCTCGGTGAAAAACTCCGCGCCTTCTCCTTCTAACACTGGGGCCGAAACAGGCGGGGTGATGATGCGGGCATCTTGAGATTCGCAATTGACGCCTGGTGGAAAGGCGAACAGCTCAATCTCCGCGATCTGAAAACAACATCCACTCGGACCCTGCGTTTCCAGGACCGTCCAACGGTAGTGTTTGTAAGCCGTCGTATTGTCGAAGAAGAAGTTCTGTTGCTGGAAACGGTGGTCATCCGGGAACCGCTCTTCCCACGACTGAATCTTGGCATCGGCGGGTGTCTCATAAATCACCGACCAATTGCCTGAATCCCAGCCGGGCGCCTCATCGTTGGAACCCTCCAATCGTATGGATAACGGATCCCGGTCAGGAGCGTCGTTTGCTGACTGCATCCCAATGCCGACAAGAACCGTGGATCCAATAGATGGCGAAACGACGAGACCGGAATCGATGTCGTCATTGTTCGTCCCGCGATCAAAGTTGAGGTATTTGGTAGGCTGATTGTCGATGGCGTTGGCCACGCCCTCGGAACCTGGACTATCATCAGAACTCGCGATGGTGGGATCGCCCGGCTGTGTGACATCCACAGGCGCGGAACGGCCTAACAATTCAATCTCTGCCACTTGCATACAACAGCCGCTGTCTTCCTGGGTGCCTTTTACTGTCCAACGATAGTGTCTGTACGGAATCTTGTTATTAAGACAAAGGTCTGCGTCTGAAAGCGGTGGTCGTCAGGAAATAACACTGTCCAGGCAGGGATGTCATCATTCTCGTAAATCGTCTCCCAAGTGCCGGAGTCCCAAGCGGGCGCCTCGTCGTTTGAGCCTTCAAGAAGGATCCACTTGATATCGCGATCCGGCGCATCATTGGCGGATTGAATGGTCATGCCGAAAAGCACGGTGGCTCCGACGCCAGGCGTCACCACCAAACCGGCATCGATGTTATCATTGTTTGTTCCTCTATCGAAATTGAGGTATTTGGTAGGCTGATTATCAATGGCGTTGGCCACACCCTCAGAACCGGGACTATCATCAGAACTCGCGATGATCGCATCGGTTGGCTGAGTCACATCTCCCGGCAAGACTTCTCCTAACAATTCAACCTCAGCGATCTGCATGCAGCAGCCGCTGTCCTCTTGCGTCTCCAGAACAGTCCACCGGTAGTGTTTGAACGGTTTGGAATTGGCAAAGGTAAAGCCCTGCGTTTTGAAGCGGTGATCATCGGGAAAGGTTACCGTCCAAGACGGAACGTTTTCATTCTTGTAGATCTCTTCCCAATTTCCACTGTCCCACCCTGGTGCAGCATCGTTCGAGCCTTCGATCGTAAACGATAGAATATCTCGGTCTGGCGCATCGTTGGCCGACTGGAGCGTCACACCGCTGATGCGCGTCAATCCCACGGATGGCGTCACGACGAATCCTGAGGGTATGTCATCGTTGTTGGTCCCGCTATCGAAGTTGAGATATTTGGTAGGCTGATTATCAAACGCGTTGGCCACGCCTTCCGATCCCGGACTATCGTCCGAACTGGCAATGGCGGGATCGCCTGGCTGCAGGATGTCACTGGCTGTGACCGTGCCGAGGAGTTCGAGTTCTGCGAGTTGCATGCAACAACCGCTATCCTCTTGCGTAGCGACCACCGTCCAGCGATAATGCAGGAAGGGTTTGTCATTATCGAAAGAGAACGACTGTGTTTGGAACCGGTGGTCATCCGGAAACGTCTCCGTCCAATTGGGAACCTCGGCATTTTCATAAATCATTTGCCAGGCGCCGCTATCCCAACCGGGCGCTTCATCGTTAGAACCTTCAAGCGTGAAATGCTTGATGTCTCTGTCAGGCGCGTCGTTGGCGGACTGAATGGTGATACCGGTGACTAACGTTCGCCCCACACTAGGACTCACGACCAAGCCAGAGGGAATGTTGTCGTTGTTGGTCCCACTATCAAAGTTCAGGTATTTGGTGGGTTGATTATCGATCGCGTTGGCGACCCCTTCGGACCCAGGACTATCGTCCGAGCTGGCGATGGTGGGATCGCCTGGCTGCGTGACGTCTGTCTGGGCGTACGTGCTTAACGGTAGCGAAAGAAGGCCGTACAAAGCGGCGAACCTTCCCCACCTCAAGTAGGATTGGATCATGTGTGGTTTTAGGGTTTTATTTCAAGGAATCCACTTGGTGGCGTGGTTCCTCGGCGGCGAGTATTCACAACTCGCTGCAGCGGTCGAGATCTAACTACTCTTTCCGATGGAACGTGATGGAGTCTTTCAGCCGGCCCCATGCCGCTGCGGCATTCAGGGCTGTGTGTCTACCAACCTTTCATTCACCTCAGGGTGCTCGGCATCGGTGTCCTCGACTTGCCGGCGCAATGTGATGAGTTTCTCTTTGAGGCTAGCGAAGGTCTCTTGATGATCCGGATGACCCGCTAGATTCGTCATCTCATGAGGGTCGTTGGCGAGATCGTAGAGTTCCCAGTGGGGCGGCGTGGGCTCGGATTTGGCGCCCTTCACGGCGCAAGGCAGGCCGTAGAAGAAAGCGAGTTTGTGGGTCGCGGTGCGAATGCCGAAGTGCGCCGGGTTGTCGTGATGCGCCATGTGTAGCCAGTAGCGGTAGTAGTGGGCCTGGCGCCAATCATCAGGGGTTTGTCCTTTCAAGACGGGAACCAGGCTTCGGCCTTGGAACTGGTCTGGCATCTTGTCTACTGAATGCCCTGCCAACTCTAGTAAAGTGGCAGCAAAGTCGGTGTTGTTGCAAATCGCGTCACTTGTGGTGCCGGCCTCAAAATGCTTTGGTGCGCGCACGATAAACGGCATGCGAAGGGATTCTTCATAGATCCAGCGTTTGTCGATGTAATCGTGTTCGCCTAACATGAATCCCTGGTCGGCTGTGTAGATGATGATGGTGTTATCGAGTTCGCCGGTTTCCTTAAGATGCGCGATGAGACGGCCGATGTTGTCGTCGACGCCTTTGACACAGCGAAGAAACTTCTTGAGATAACGTTGATAAGAAGTGCGGGTGTAAGCGGTGTCGGAAAGACTTTTGTCGACAAACATGTGATCCCCCATGTTGCGGCGCTTGTTGCGTTTGGAGACCGAGGTGCCGTATTGCGTGGAATCGATCGGACCGTGATTACCGCGATGCCAGAGGCTATCGGGCTCGGGAATGACGTCGTCTTCGTAGAGAAAGTCATAGCGTTCCGCGTTCTCAAAGTTGTCATGCGGAGCCTTGAAATGATGCATGAGAAAGAAAGGCTGATCTTTGTTCTTCCGGCTCTTGAGCCATTTCAGGGAGAGATTGGTGATGGCATCTGACGAATGCACGTTGTCATAGCCGGCGATGCGAATGGTATTGTTAGGCCATTTCTGGTCGCCGCGAACGCGAAAGATGGGATTGAAGTAACTGCCCTGCCCGGGGAGCACGGCGTAATAGCTAAAGGGCGTGGGTTCCTCTTTGAGATGCCATTTGCCCACCACCGCGGTTTCATAGCCTAACTGATTCATCTCCTGGACCAAGGTCTGGCGCTCGCCCGGCAGTCCCACGGCAAAGCCGTAGCAACCCGTCTTGTGCGAGTATTGGCCGGTCATGATGGTCGCTCTGCTAGGGGTGCAGATCGAGTTGGTGACGAAGCAGTTGGTGAGCCGCACGCCTTCCGCGGCCAGCTTGTCGAGATGGGGCGTGGGATTGAGCTTGGCTAGCCGTCCACCGTAGCAGCCGATGGCATGCGCGGCGTGGTCATCGGACATGATGAAGAGAATATTCGGCTTCTCAGCGGCCAAGGCCGAAAGCGTGCCTAACAAGAGGAGAGCGATGAGGCGGGAGATCATAGTTCTTCTAAGAGTTTTTGATTGAGCTGAATGCCGGCTTCATAGTTGGCCAGGGAGAAGTTCTCGTTAGGTGCGTGAGCACGGCAATCAGGCAAGGCGAGTCCTAACAAAAGCGTGTCCGCGTCGAGGATGTCCTTGAAAGATTGCACGATAGGAATGCTGCCACCTTCGCGAATGAGCGCAGCGGGTTTGCCAAAGGTCGCCTCCAAGGCACGTTGTGCGGCTTTTCCGTAGTCGTTGTGCGGATCGACTTTATAAGGCTGTCCGTAATGACCGGCTTCCATCTCGATCTCGATTCCAGGCGGACAGTGTTTCTGTAAGTGAGCTTTCACTAGATCCATCACCTGCAAAGGATCCTGATCCGGCACCAGGCGGCAGGAGAGTTTGAACATCGCTTCCGCCGGAATGACCGTCTTCGAACCTTCACCCTGATAGCCACCGCCGATACCGTTGACTTCCGCTGTGGGACGGCCCCAGATGCGTTCGAGGTTTGAATAACCGCTCTCTCCGTAGAGTGTCTTGGCACCGGTGACCTCTTTGAGTTCGTCATCGCCAGTGGGTAGCTTGCTCCAAGCCTCGGATTCCCAATCCTCTAACGGTAGCACCTGATCGTAAAAGCCATCGACGACCACTTTGCCTTCACTCACATTGTGCAAACTAGCCGCGAGCTGAGCCACGGCCGTTGCGGGATTGGCCACCGCTCCGCCGTAAATTCCTGAGTGAAGATCGGTTGACGGCCCCCTTACAATGACCTCAAGGCAGGCGATGCCGCGCAATCCATAGGTGAAGGTGGGAATGCCAGGCCCCACCATCCCCGTATCGGAAACAGCGACCACATCGCAAGCGAGGCTCTCGCGATGTTCCTTGAGGAAAGGTTCCAAGTTGGGGCTGCCGATTTCCTCCTCCCCCTCGAAAAGAAAGACGAGATTGACCGGAAGATCGCCATTGGCGAGAGTCTTTTCAACGCCTAGCAGATGCGCGAGTAGCTGGCCTTTGTTGTCGGTGGAGCCGCGAGCGAAGATCTTGTCGCCGTCAATATGCGGTTCAAAGGGCGGGTGATCCCACAGGTCTAACGGATCGACCGGTTGCACGTCGTAGTGACCATAGATGAGCACGGTCTTGCGGTCGTTCTGATGCGCATTCTTAGCCACAATCACCGGATGACCCGGTGTGACGTGTTTCTCCACATCGAGCTTGCTGCGCTGCAACCGCTCGATGAGCCAGTCAGCGCAATCGTTGACGTGGCCTTTGGAGGCGCTATCCGTTGAAATGCTAGGGAATCGAAGGAACTCGATGAGAGCGTCCAGATCTGCTTTTTCCATGAACCTTGTTAGCCCTCAAGCCGCGCATCGGTCAAACTGCATTTGGCCTCTTCTCACTGAAGCTCCTTAATCAATCGGTCAGCCGCGGCCAAGACGTTGGCCTCCTTTTGAAGGGTTTTCGCCTCACGAAGTTTGGTCGCGAGTTCGAGAGCTTTCGTCGTGTCCTTGAGTTCTCTAAGTGACCTCAGATAGCTTTCGCGGAAAGTATTCAAGTAGACTTCGCCCGGCTTGATGATCTGATCGAGAAGGAACTCGTGAATCTCATTCTCCGTCGGCTCACGGCCGTTTTTTTTCGAGAGAGCCAAGTAGGCCTCCAGGCCTCGTTGTTGTTCCTGAGGATCGATATCGATCGATGCGAGGAAATGCTCCAGAATACCCGACACATCTCTGTTCCTCGTAGGCCACCATTTGAGTGCTTCCAGCGCAGCGCGGCGGTCTGGAAGGAGTTCGCTATCAGTAGTGTAAAGGATGGGCCCGATAATACTGATGGCGTCCGAGCCGCCGATATTGCCTAACGTTTTAATGAGGGAGTGACGAAGCTTGCCCGGCTTGTTTTGAATCAAGTCCCCAATAAGTTTGGTCGCAGCTCGGACGTCCAGGCTGCGCCTCACCAAGTCTGCGATGGCGATTTGATAGTTCTGCGGAAGCGGCGTGTCGCTGCTATGGGAAAAAATGGCAAGCAACTCTTTGAGGGTGGCGTCATCCCCGATCACGCCCAGGGCCTCGACCGCATGCCCTCTAACGTTGCCAAATTCAGACGTTTCCACCAGCTTTAGTAGCTCCGGCTCCGCCTTGGCGATGCCCCGTTTCTTAATGACTTTGATCAGATTGGACTGCACCAAAGGCTCTTGGGTCGCCGCCAGGGCGCTAATGATCTCCTCATCGATCGCGTCTTTCCCACCCTGCACATCGGATAGTTTGGAAAGGATCTCCCGTGCGCCGGTTTGGCTCTTCAAGTCATCGTCGAGAAAGCGAACCAACAAATGCACGTCCTTCGGATGCGTACGAGGCGACTCTTGAGCCGCGAGAAGCTGAAACTGCGCTAGTGCCCGGTCGTTGGCACTCTTCTGTAAAAGGAATTTCACCCCTAACACCCCAGCAACAATGGCCAGCACACCGAGGATGATGGCGAGATAGGTAATCTGATTCTTTCTCTCACGCTCAGCCGTTTGTAAGGGCCGGACGCTGGTGGTAAGCCGGCCCGTACCCGCCTCGACATCCTCGCCTATCGCCGTTTTCACGCTATCGGTCTTGGCAGGCGGCGGCACGATAAGACGCCGAGAGGTGGCATTGAGAGGCGAGGGCGTTGAGGCACCCGCTAGAGTAATCTTGGATGTGGAGGGATCCAGCGTCTCGGTGATTTGTTGGTAATTCTCAAAGGCTTCCCGCGCGTCTTGCGGCCGGTCTTTGGCGTATCGATTGATCATCCACATCACCCATTGGCAAATGACGGGCGGCAAATCAGGACGGATTGTTTCTAACGGAATCACGGTGCCTTGCAAATGACTGGCCATGACCTGGGCCGCGCTCTCTCCTTGAAACGGGTACTGACCGGCCAGGCAATAGTAATAGAGGCAGCCCATGGAATAGAGGTCCGTACGCTTATCGAGGTTTCCCCTCTCAAATTGCTCTGGAGCCATGAAGTAGATCGACCCAAAGATGGCATCACCCTGATCAATGGTTTGCGGAGCGGGCACGCGGCTGAACTTGGCCAAGCTGAAATCGAGAATCTTGACCTGAAACTTCTTACTCGGAAGCCAACTCACCATGACATTGGTGGGCTTGAGATCCCGGTGAAGCACGCCCGCGGTCTCGGCGGCGATCAGTGCCTCCATGGTCTGGCTAACCACTTCGTTAAAATCTTTCAGTGTGAGGACGCCGCGTTGCACCACCTGATCGAGCGTTTCGCCGCGCAAGAGTTCCATGACCACGAACCCGCCATCGTCATCCATGCCGACGTCGTATACTGTGATGATGTTAGGATGCTGGAGCGCCGAGAGCGTCGTCGCCTCTTTCATCATCACCTGGCCCGAGGGCACATCGTGTCCTTCGTCCGCCGGCAGCAGCCGCTTGATTGCCACCTCGCGTTTCAGCTGGCTATCGTAAGCTCGATAGACGGCTCCAATCCCTCCCTGACCGATCTTTTCTTTGATCTGGTAACGGTCATTCATGGACGAGGGAGAGGGATTTGCCGGCGACTTGGGGCATGAGTGGGGAGGATTATGCGGGGTGAGCGAGGAAATTCAATGGGGTAATTCGGCCCGATCCGCCAGTGGCGCCCTTCGCGAGCGGCCGCCCGCCCAAATACGCGGCGGCGCCCACCTATTCGTGCTTGTTTTTATCAAAATGATCCTGCGTCCTGAGTTCACGAATGGCCATCCATTACACCTTTGTCTTGTTCGGGTTCGTTTTGATCGCAGCCCTCGCTTCGGCTGATGTTGAACAACCCCATGCCGTGATCGTAGTAGGGACCCACCACTACTCTCCTCATCGTTCCATGCCGATGTTTGCTAGTGAACTCCAGAAGCTGGGGTTTCGCACCACGGTGATCAATCCGGACTGGGATCCGGAGAAGGATGAACGGGGTTTGCCGGGAATCGAGGCACGGGTGAAAACCAATCGCTTCGGCACCCACGATCTGAAGCCGGTGATGACGGATACCGTGGCATGGACGTGGTCAAACCAATGGGGCGGACGCACGTTTGCCACTTCGTTAGGGCATCCGGGCGACTTCGCCGTGCCTGAGTCCATGCGTGTGATGGTGAATGGCGTTTTCTGGGCTGCCGGGCAGAACATTCCCTCTAGGACAGCGACGATACGAACGTTCACCGTGGCCACAAAGAGAAGGAAGCCAGTGACTGAATCGTTGCCGCCACTCGTCGACGGAAAGGCACCGCAAACTATCGACGAAATGTGGGCGGCTTATGATCCGCGAGCAGAACCGCTGGAAACGGAAGTCCTCCATGAATGGGAAGAGGATGGTGTGATCATGAAAGTATTGCGTTACCGCATCGGCATTTTCAAAGGCCGCAAAGCGATGATGGCTGCGGTTTATGGTTACCCGAAAAACGGCAGAGCGCTACCCGGCTTGGTGCAGATTCATGGCGGTGGTCAATACGCGGATTACCGCGCTGTACTGACCAATGCCAGGCGTGGCTATGCCACCATCTCCCTCTCGTGGGCGGGTCGAATCCATGCACCAGACTACCATGTCACCCCAGCGGGCGTCCGCCTGTTCTGGGACGGCAACGCAGACGATCCCAACTACAAGCTCACGACCGATTGGGGCGCGCTCGATGGCTATCACGCGCCTAGCCGAAACCCTAAGAACGCCTTCGCTCATACGGCTCCTGCCACCTGGACATTAGATACCGTTGATTCGCCACGTAACAACTCTTGGTTCTTAGTTGCCCTTGGGGCACGACGCGCCATCACCTTTCTCGAGAAACAACCGGAAGTGAATCCCAATCAACTCGGTGTCTATGGACACTCCATGGGCGGGAAACTAACCGTCTTAACGGCTGCTGCCGACCAACGAATCAAAGCGGCCGCCCCATCCTGTGGAGGCATCAGCAATCGCGGAACGAACAACGCGCTCTACGAGGCGACCATTGCCGATGGCGTGAATTTGAAGCAGATCCTATGTCCGATCATCTTTCTCAGTCCATCGAATGACTTTCACGGCCGTATCAATGACTTGCCCAAAGCAATTGAGGAGATCGCTAGTGAAGACTGGCGCGTGACCTGTTCGCCGCATGCCAATCACCAAGATCTTCCGGCCTACCAGATCACCGGATTGCTCTGGTTTGATCAGCATCTCAAACAATCATTCCGATTCCCACAAACACCCCGGACATCCCTAACATTGAAGACAGACACGGGCATTCCCTCTATCACAGTCCTACCCGATTCCTCGAAGCCCATTCAATCTGTCGATGTTTATTACACCCAACATGGCCAACCGGAAGGCGAGAAGAACGATCATGACAACACCAAGAACCGCTTCTGGCGACACGCCGCACCCGTGCAGCGAGGCGACTCTTGGACCGCGAATCTCCCACTTATGCACACAGACAAACCTTTGTGGGTCTATGCCAATGTGCGTTACGACTTGGACGAACCGCAATCCGGCGCCGGCTATTACTACGCGCCCTACACTGCCACTTCCTTTAATCTGTCGTCTCTGGTGCAAATCGTGTCACCGGGCATGTTGAAAGCTGCCGGTGCCAAAGCAACGCTGAAACCCTCACCAATAATCGAGACCTTTGAAGACGATTGGGAGAAAGAATGGTTCACCTACAAACCCGAGCACTGGGCACGACGAACGCATAAAGTCTACGATGCGCAGTGGCGAACTTCCGAGGCATCAAGGCTAGTGTTCGACGTCCAAGCAGCTCAACCTAACGTTCTCGTTGTTGGGATCGATCGTTACGCGGCGGAAATTGAAATCAACGGTGGTTCATTGTGGCAAAGAGTCGAACTAGCAAAGAATGACTTTCGCGACGCCGCGAACGAATCCCTAGCACAATGGTCCGGCATCATGGAATTGCGCCTTGGCGACAAGGAAACTTTGCGGATTCGCAAGCAGGGAGATCGAGAGGAACAGAGGCGCAGCCTAGGAGCGGATTGGAAAGGCCCGAAGCCGTCGTTTCGCCATCTACGGTGGGTGAGTGATCTGTGAGCGAACCGAGATTGCCTCAAGGAAGGGCGACATTCCTTTCGCCCAGGAAAGCTGGGAGAGCCAGGGACGTTTGTCCTCAAACGTCCGCGTGACGAGAAGAGTAGGCCGTTCAAGGATCGGCAGCGCCCGTTCCGAGATCGGCGAGGCAGAGACGTTGTCCTCAATCTTTCGCGAGAGTGGACGTCTCTTCAAAAAGACACGTTGGGCTGCCTGACGAAAGCGCCCACAGCCGGACGGCTCGGAGAGCCATCCCTGCCCGATCCTCCGGATCGGCTAAGGCGGTTGAAAGCCGCCGATCCTTGGGATACGCGTCGTCCGAGCAACATTCTTTAGCTTTGTTAGAATCCATCCATCAATTCTATTCTGCCACTCCTAGGTGAAGGAGAAGTTATCAGCACTCAGAACAGCTCCAATTGTCGTCCGCGCGGTGGGGTGAAGGCCTCCGTGGAAAGGGGGCGTGCCGGTTGATCTAAATGATAGCGTTTGGCGCTCACTTTGAACAAACTACGCATGTCTTCGGCGACTTGCCCCTGGCCACGCATGCGCGTTCCAAAGTCCGCGTCGTTTAATTTGCCGCCTCGCATTTCCTTGATCCGGCCCAGGATCTTTTCCGCCTGAGCCGGCATGTGGTCTTCTAACCAATGTGTGAAGAGATCCTTTACGCCATAAGGCAAACGGAGACAGGTGTAGCCGGCACTTTGCGCACCATGATCGGCCGCAGCCTCAAGTATCTGCGGGATCTCGTGGTCGTTGAGACCGGGAATCAAAGGGGCCACATTGACCGCAACCGGTACGCCCGCCTCGCGAAGTTGCGTGATCGCACGCAACCGGGCCTGCGGGCCCGAGGCGCGAGGTTCTAATATACTCGCCAAATTCGAATCAAGCGTCGTGATAGAAAAATAGACTCCAGCGGCATCATAACGCGCGAGTTCGGCAAGATGATCCCGATCTCGCGTCACCAAATGGTTCTTGGTCACCATACCAACGGGATGCCGAAGACGCGCCAAGACCGCTAGACAGCTGCGGGTGATTTCCAACTGCTTCTCCACCGGTTGATAACAGTCGGTCACTCCGCTACAGGCCAATGCCGATGGTTTCCAATGCTTCGCTCCAAGGGCTTTCTCTAGCAAAGTCGCCGCGCGCTTCTTCACCATAATGCGCGACTCAAAATCGATCCCCGCATTGAAGCCTAGGTATTCATGATAGGGTCTCGCGTAACAGTAGGCACAACCATGCTCACAACCCCTATAGGGGTTCAAGCTATGGCTGAATCCAATGTCAGGACTATCATTATGCGAAATAATCGTCTGCGTATCGTCATCGTAGTAGTGAGTCTTCACCTTTCGCGGTCCGCCCGCATCATCAACCGCCGATTCCAGGTCTGCTTGCGTTTCCGCCTCCCATTCGACGTGCAGTTTCTCGAAACGGTTTGGAGGAGATTCGGGAGTGCCCCGCCCACGAGCTGCCTTCGAAGACAATTGAAAGGGATGTTTCACCCTTCTCTTCTATAACTGTTCTAATGAACAGTCAACTTCTGAAGCCCTCAAGACCCGTCTTACTCGATGGGTACGGCATCCCATACCCGTGCCGTCTTATCCCAACTGCCAGTGACGATTCGTTTCCCATCCTGTGAAAATGCCACAGACCAGACTTGTGCGGTGTGGCCTCTCAGAACGAGAAGTTCCTCACCGCGCTTGGCATCCCATAGGCGGGCGGTGTTGTCGTAGCTTCCCGTTAAGATACGTTTGCCGTCGGGTGAAAACTCAGCTGACCAGATGCGTTCAGTGTGGCCCTTAAGTGTCATCACCAGCTCACCCGTCTCAAGATCCCATACGCGCCCTAACTGATCATCCCCTCCTTGAATCACATAGCGGCCGTTTGGTGACACGGCCACGGTGTACATCCATCCACGATCCTCCACGCTCATTCGCATCATCTCCTCCTTCGTGGCCACTTCCCATACGCGAACGGTGGCGTCGTAGCTGGTCGACACAAATCGCTTGCCATCCGGCAGCCAACTCACATCCGTAACCGACTTATCGTGCCCTACAAACTGAGCGATCTCTTTACCGTCCTCCACCGACCACAAACGAATGATGTCATCGTTAGACGCTGAGACAAAGGCTTGGTTGTTCGGTGAAAAGGCGAAGTTCCTTATCGTCCCCTTGTGCCCTTCCAACACAAACAACTGCTCACCGGATGCCACATTCCATACAAAAATAGAATGGTCATCACCTCCCGTAAGGAGAACCTTCCCATCACTGGAAACTGCGCAAGCCCACAACTGCTTTTGATTTCCTTGATACGCCTGCAACCGCTCGCCCGTGTCGGCATCCACGCGGTAGGCCGACCGGTTCCCATCGGTAAAGATGAACCAAGACCCATCAGGCCCCCAAGCAACCGAAGAAACCCAACCTTGATCGAGGGTCGCGCGTATCCCGCCTTGGATCATTTCTTCACTATCCCAAACAGCCACCGTCGTATCATAAGAGGCTGTTAGAATATCATTGTCATCGAGAAAATGGGCGTGGGTGATACGGCCACGATGGCCTTTGATGGTCAACAATTCCTCTCCCGTCTCCACATTCCAGAGCTTGGCAAGCTGATCTCTGCTACCAGACAACAAACGGCTTCCATCAGGAGAGAAGTCTAACGTTTCAATCGGTGACTGATGGCCGTCAAACGATCGGATGATCTCTCCGCTGTCGGCGTCCCATAATTTAACGTTAGAATCCCAGCCTCCGGAGACCGCCTTGCTTCCATCGGGAGAGAATTTGATGGTCTGAATTCCGGTGTTCTCGTCATGGAGAGCGACGCGAAAAAGTTCTTTTCCGGTACTCGCGTCCCACATGATGGCATAGCTATCACTGCCGCCGGAAAGAATCTTCGCTCCATCTGGTGAGTAAGCCACCGCCTGAACAAGACCTTCGTGACCATCCAAATCGCGAATCGCTTTGGCATGAATAGCATCCCAGACTCTTACACGACTTCGAAAGGCGGCCACCAAGCGCTCGCCGTTGGGTGAGAAATCTAAGTCTAACATTCGTTCACCACCATTCACCATGCGCAATCGTTTTCCATTAACGGCGTTCCATAACGTCAATTCACCATGATGCTGAGCCGTTACGAGATGTTGACCGCTTGGAGAGATCGCCATCGAGACGAAATGACTCTCGTGCGCTTTGTCCCCATCGAAGCGGTCTAACCGATAAGCGATCTTCCGTGTTCGGATATCCCACGCGAATCCTTCATATCCTGCCAACGTGACCACACGTTCCCCTCCTGGTAAATGGACGGCATCTACCAGTCCACTAGTGTGGTCGCTGAAGCGTCTGAACTCCTGATTCATCTGCCTTCGCCAATAGTGCCACTCGAATCCGCGATCCGGATAGCTCAGCGTGTCTCGAAGGCGTTTTTGAGCACTTCCACGATGATGCTGTTCCCAATCGTTCTGGATGAGATTCATGTTCGCCACGTAAAACAACTCTCGGAACTTGGTTTCGCCCTGGCGCGCCACGACTTCGGCGCGTTTCGCACGAATCGCTTGCATGGTACTGACCATGATTCCTAACATGAGCGCCAAGAATATCAATGACCCGGCGATCACGGCCCCGCGATGCCGCCGTGCCAAGAGGCGCATCTGATAGAGTGTGCTGGGTGGGCGGGCGAGAATCGGTTCACCTTGTAAATAACGCTGAACATCCTGACCAAAGGCCAAAGCGCTCTCATAGCGTCGCTCAGGATCCTTTTCCAACGCCCTCATGGATATCCAGTCCAAATCCCCGTGAACCGGCTCTAACATAGGCGTCTCTTTGTCTCGTATAGAGGCGTGAAACCGGGTGGACGGCCTCTCCGGCTGTTCCTCGCGCAACCGGCGCAACACTTCATCAAGAGGCGAATGCGTGATGTCGCTCTGACGAAACGGCGGCGTTCCCGCCAGCAATTCGTAAAAAACAGCACCCAACGAATACACATCGGATCGCGTGTCGATCGCTTGATTCGTCGTATCCGCCTGCTCGGGGCTCATGTAGGCTGGTGTCCCCACCAACTGAAACATCTGCGTGTAGTAAGTCCGGTCCGTAAGCGACGCGTTCAAGGCCTTGGCGATCCCGAAGTCGATGACCTTGCAGATGGGTGTTCTTTCACTATCATTAGCACGAGCCACCAGAATGTTCGAAGGTTTGATATCGCGATGGATGATTCCCTGGCGATGCGCATAGTGGACGGCTTCGCACGCTTGGACAAACAGAGTCAGCCGTTCCTGAATGGTGAGCGATTCTTTAGCACAAAACTCGTTGATGGGCGGCCCATCCACAAACTCCATAACGTAAAAAGGCGTTCCCTCCTCTTCGCCGCCGTCATGAATGCTTGCAATGTGAGGGTGATCCATCAAGGCTAGAGCCTGACGCTCGGCTTCGAAACGCGCCAAAACCTCCGGCGAGACGCGATCCGCCCGCAAGATTTTCACCGCCACTTGGCGCCGCAACGGCCGCAATTGCTCCGCAAGGTACACCGTTCCAAAGCCGCCCTCTCCTAACTTATCACCTAAGCGGTAGCGGCCCGCCAACAGCGATTTATTCTCTCCCTGAAAGGTCGAATCCTCCGATTCTACAAGAGCCACTGCGGCAAGACATCTCGGGCAAATACCCTGCGCCGGCAGCACCCGGACGTCCTTCTGGCATTGCGTGCAGCGCGGCATCCCTGTGAATTCCCGTATTCAATCGCGGCGGTCAAGCTTTGTGGGATGAGTCGGCGCTACGGACCGCCGTCCTCCGTTTCGAGGGCTTCTGCGGAAACATACTCGAGAGTTAATATAACGTTACCACCTATTTTAACGATTGTGTCTTCGGGTTTTGAACTGGGCCAGACCTCCAATAGAAACCGGACTTCCTGCGATCCATTGGGCATGGTCAATACGGCAACGAGGTTCCCCTCGCGCTCGAAAAGCCAACGATTCACTATCAGTCACCTCGATGACAAATTTTCGAACCACGGATTTCACGGATCACACGCTCCCTCCTTCTTTTTAAAGGACATTGCTTATATAGGAAAAGAGCTTGCAACGGTTGGGCGTGTCATTGCGACACACTTGTCATGGAATGCTTTTCTTCCAAATTGGGACAATATGTCTCCATTAATGGCGCACGACTAATCCATAATCCATTGTTTTTCAATGTTTTATGGCGATTTAAACTTCCTGGCATTGCGCATGCTTCAATGAGCGTCAAACAAGAACTCTTTATCAAAGATCGACCGAAAGGAAACCCATTCATGAATCCACAGAAGTTTACCATCAAGATGCAAGAAGCCGTGAGCGAGGGGCAGAGTCTGGCTGCTGATCTCGGTCACGGAGAACTTTCCGCGGCACACGTTTTTATGGCGGCTTTGGAGCAGTCCGAAGGTGTGGTGCGTCCGTTGGTACAGGCGGTGGGCGTCTCACCCGATCAACTCAAGCAGGCCGTACAAGAGCACCTCTCTCGGCAGGCGTCGATCCAAGGCAGCTCGCAACCGCAAGTGGGGCGCGATTTCGCCGATATCATGCGCGCCGCCGAGAAAGTCATGAAATCGTTGAAGGACGAGTTTCTCAGCGTGGAACATTTCGCGCTCGCTGCGGTGGATTCGAAGACAGCGTTAGGAGATCTCTTGCGACAGGCGGGACTCTCCAAGAAAGCGCTCGAACAAGCTCTAACATCAGTGCGGGGCACTCAAAATGTCACGGATCAAGATCCCGAAGGCAAGTATCAAGCGCTGGAGAAGTACGGCATGGATCTGACGGAGCGCGCACGTGAAGGCAAGATCGATCCGGTCATTGGGCGGGACGATGAGATTCGCCGCGTGATGCAAGTGTTATCGCGCCGGACCAAGAACAACCCCGTGCTCATCGGTGAACCCGGTGTGGGCAAGACGGCGATCGTTGAAGGCTTGGCCCGCCGCATTGTTAGTGGCGACGTTCCCGATTCTCTGAAGAACAAACGTGTGATCTCCATGGATCTTGGAGCGATGATCGCCGGCGCCAAGTACCGCGGTGAATTTGAGGATCGACTCAAAGCATTCCTAAAGGAAGTCACGTCGTCTGAAGGGGAAATCATTCTTTTCATCGATGAACTCCACACCATCGTGGGCGCCGGGAAATCCGAGGGTGCCGTCGATGCCTCGAATCTCCTCAAGCCTCAACTCGCGCGTGGCGAACTGCACACCATTGGCGCTACAACTCTCAACGAGTACCGCCAGTACGTGGAAAAGGACGCGGCCCTCGAGCGACGCTTTCAACCCGTCTACGTAGGCGAACCTTCCGTCGAGGACACCATCGCAATTCTACGCGGCTTGAAAGAACGGTATGAAGTGCACCATGGCGTACGCATCCAAGACGGCGCCATCATTGCAGCCGCCCAGCTATCCGACCGCTATATCAGCGACCGGTTTCTTCCTGACAAAGCAGTCGATTTGGTCGACGAAGCCTCTTCGCGCTTGAAGATTGAGTTAGACTCTCTTCCGACGGAAATCGATCAACTAGAGCGCCAAGTCATGCAATTGGAGATGGAAAAACAAGCCCTCACCAAAGAGAAGGATAAAGCAAGTAAAGAGCGGCTGGCCAAGATCGAACGGGAAGCGGCGGATCTCAAAGAACAGAGTTCCCAACTCAAAACGCAATGGCAGAATGAACGGAATGTGATTCTCGAAGGAAACAAACTTCAAGAAGAGATCGAAGGACTCAAAGTCGAGTTGGAGCAAGCCCAACGCGCGGGCGATCTGCAACGCGCTAGTGAAATCCAGTACGGATTGATCCCCGATAAAACGAGCACCCTTGCCGAGCATCAGAAACAACTAGCAGAAATTCAGAAAGGTCAGCAGATTCTCAATGAAGAAGTAACGGAAGAAGACATCGCCAAAGTGGTGGCTTCTTGGACGGGTATCCCTGTTTCGCGTTTGCAGGAAGGTGAGCGCCAGAAGTTGGTGCACATGGAAGAGCGGCTGCACGATCGTGTCGTGGGTCAGCAAGACGCTGTGAAGGCTGTTTCCAATGCCGTTCGCCGCGCACGCGCTGGTCTGCAAGACGAGAACCGTCCCATCGGATCCTTCATTTTCTTGGGGCCGACTGGTGTCGGGAAGACGGAATTGAGCAAAGGGTTAGCGGATTTCCTCTTCGATGACGAGGCCGCCATGGTCCGCATCGACATGAGTGAGTACATGGAAAAACACAGTGTGGCCCGACTGATCGGTGCGCCTCCGGGTTACGTTGGCTATGAAGAGGGCGGTCAATTGACGGAAGCCATTCGCCGCCGCCCCTATTCCGTGGTCTTGTTAGACGAAATTGAGAAAGCCCATCCCGAAGTGTTCAACGTCTTGCTGCAAGTGCTCGATGATGGCCGCATCACCGATGGTCAGGGCCGTACCGTGGATTTCAAGAACACAGTCGTGATCATGACCAGCAACATTGGCAGCCAACACATCACGGAAGATGGCAGCGCCGATGAGCGGGAGAAGCGCGTCATGGAAGCCCTGCGCCAGCACTTTCGCCCCGAGTTTCTGAATCGCGTGGATGAGACCATCATCTTCGATCGCCTCGATCGCGAGATGCTCGGAGAGATCGTGCAGATTCAGTTAGGCCACGTACGCGAACGCGCCGCCAAGATGGGCATCACCTTGAAGCTAAGTCAAAAAGCAACGCAATTGTTAGCCAATGAAGGCTTTGATAGCGTGTATGGCGCCCGGCCGCTTAAGCGCGCAATCCAGCGTTTGCTTCTCGATGAAATGAGTTTCTTGCTGCTCGATGGCGCCCTCCATGAAGGCGATGTGGTAGCGGTCGATGTCGCGGAAGGCAAGCTCACCTTCACGCGCAATCCCGATTCGGCAGCCCCCCAAGCAGCCTAACCCATTCCACAATCCTCCCCCTAGCGGGCGGCGCACGTCGCCGCCTGAACCCCCTTTAAGTCAATGTCAGAAGAACTTGTTAGCATCGAACCGCTTCCCAAGGAAGCTGAAGAGAAGTTGATGCCGGCCATGGAAGCCGCGCCGGTTCTCCCCCTGCGAAACGTCGTCGTTTTCCCTGGAACCCTAACACCTTTGCGATTCAATCGTGAGGAAAGCATCAGCGCCATTGAAGAAGCCGTGCAGGGGCATCATCACGTCATCCTTGCTTGGCAGGAAGATCCCGAGCTCGAGCATGTCACACCTGAAGCCCTTCCCAAGGTCGGCACCCTAGCCAAACTCGTTCGCGTGGTGCGCCACGGCACCGAAGGGGTGGCCGTCATCGCTCAAGCTCAAGAACGTGTGGCTCTGGAAGAGTTCCCACGCACGGAGCCTTTTCTTGAAGCCAAGGTTTCCCCCCTTCTCAATCACATTCCCAAGGACGATGACGCTTATTGGGAAGCGATGGTGCGGAATCTTCGCGATAGCGCGGTCAGACTCATTGACTTGGATGACGAGATTCCCGATGAAGCTGCGGAAGCCTTGCGGCAGATCGAGGATCCCGTGCTTCTAACAGATGTGTTAGCATCGAATCTGAAGATCGATATGGCGGACAAACAGGGTTTGTTGGAGCAGACGAACGTTCTGCGCCGTTTCGAGATCATCCAGAAAGTCTTGAATGAACAACTTCATATCGCCGAGCTGCAGTTGAAGATTCGTGAGGACGTTCACTCGGAATTCTCTGAATCGCAGAAGAAAGCGTATCTTCGCGAGCAGATTCGTTCCATGCAGAAGGAGCTGGGTGAAGACGATGGCACCGAAGAACAAGTTGATGATCTGAGGCAACGTCTGGATGAAGCCGGCCTACCAGAGAAAGCCCGGGAGGCGGCCGATCGGGAATTGAAACGGCTGGCCCTCATTCCCTCGGCCAGTCCGGAACACTCTGTCATCACCACCTATTTGGAAACCCTAGCAGAGTTGCCTTGGAGCAAGCTGAGTGAGGAATCCGTGGATCTCAATAAGGCGCGAACCGTGCTCGAGCGTGATCATTTCGGATTGGAGAAAGTCAAGAAACGCATCCTGGAGTATCTCGCAGTGCGCAAGCTAAAACCGGATGGCAAGGGTCCCATTCTTTGTTTCGCCGGTCCTCCAGGTGTCGGGAAAACCAGCCTAGGACGCTCTATCGCCGAAGCGTTAGGACGCGAGTTTGTGCGCATCAGTGTGGGTGGGCTTCGGGACGAGTCCGAGATTCGCGGGCATCGCCGCACTTACATCGGCTCCATGCCGGGCCGTCTGATTCAAGAGCTGCGCCGTGCCGGCACGCGCAATCCCGTGATCTTGTTGGATGAAGTGGACAAGATCGGCGCGGATTTCCGTGGCGACCCGGCAAGCGCTTTGCTAGAGGTACTCGACCCCAATCAGAACGCGGAGTTTGTGGATCGCTATCTCGATGTGCCCTTTGACCTCTCCCAAGTGGTCTTCATCGCCACCGCCAATTATCTGGATCCTGTTCCAGCACCCTTGTTAGATCGAATGGAAGTCATCAACCTTCCCGGTTACACGGAAACTGAAAAGCGGAACATCGCCGCGAAGTACCTCACCGTGAGACAACGCGAGGAGCATGGCCTGAGCGACGAACAATGCAAGTGGTCGGATGAGGCGATTGACGAACTCATCGAGCACTACACGCGCGAAGCCGGCGTACGCAATCTTGAGCGGGAAATCGGTGCCGTTTCGCGCGGGATCGCGGCCGAGGTCGTGGAGGGCAAGGAAGGTCCATGGACCATCACGCCGGAGATCGTCGAAGAGAAGTTAGGCCCCAAACGCTTCGTTCGAGACGAAGTGTTAGACCGCAGTGAACCCGGCGTGGTGAATGGTCTCGCCTACACACCCGTTGGTGGCGAAGTGCTCCACATCGAGGCCCTGGCCTTTCCAGGTAACGGCCAGGTAAAACTGACTGGTCAGTTAGGTGACGTGATGAGAGAATCGGTCGAAGCCGCTCACAGTTTGGTCAAAAGCCGTGCCGAAGTATTGGGCATCTCATCGGAGAAACTCACCGAACAAGATATCCACGTTCACGTTCCCGCAGGCGCCATTCCCAAAGACGGCCCGTCCGCAGGCATCGCGATGTTTACTGCTCTCGCCTCTTTGCTAGCCGATCAGCCGGTACGCCATGAAGTGGCCATGACGGGCGAGGTCACCTTGCGCGGCGTCGTGTTGCCTATCGGTGGTTTGAAGGAAAAATCGATCGCCGCCTTAAGAAGCGGCATCAAGAAAGTGCTCATCCCCAAAGGTAACCAGAAAGATCTGCCGGACTTGCCCGAAGAAGTGCGCCAGCGTTTAGAGATCATTCCCGTGACGACGATCGACGACGTGCTCGAACATGCCTTAGCTCGTGCCTCGAATGATCCTATTCGATAAGAGCACGGAGTGATCCCTCACAATCATTGCCCAAGACGAAATCCAGGCCCCATGAGATTTCGTGGCGACAGAGTCCATGACCGGAACTCTCACGAGTTCCGCTACGAGAGAGCTGCGTTCATAATTGATTAACAACGTACTCGCCAACCGAAACTGGATTCCATAAGCCATGCCCATGGCTCAGTCGAACCCTGACAACCAGTTCCCGGTAACTTCGTGGACCATGATTCAGGCCATGAAAGGCGATACGGTGGAGAGTCACCGGGCATTCAACCGCTTCGCCACCAATTATCACGCTCCCTTACTTGCTTACGCCAAGAGGCGGGGACTTTCTCACGAAGACGCTCGGGATGTCCTCCAGAGTTATTTCGAATACCTTGTTAGAAAAGACACGCTTAGAGGCATCGATCAGAAAAAGTGGACACTGCGGCGCTTCCTCCGCGTCACCTTTAAACGATTCATCATTTCATGGATTCGAAAACAGAAGCCCCGGCACACCACTTTTCACGAAAGCGCTCACGTCACGCCGACCGACGGCCCCGACAAACAGTTTGAGAAAGACTGGGCCCACGCTCTACTCGAAAGGACCTTCAACAAGTTGCGACAGCGCTATCGCTCTCCTGGCGAAGAAGAACTTTACGATATCCTCGAAGCTGGTTTACCCAAAGACAAACACGATCGCCTCCCCCACGCGAAAGTCGCAGAGCGCTTTGGTCTCACCGTGGACGTCGTCAAAGCCCGCCTTTCCCGCCTCCGTAAGCATTTCCGCGAGCTTCTTGAATCAGAGATTCAGGAGACGGTACCCGATCCCGCCGACGTCGCCGACGAGATCAAGTACTTGTTCCGTCTCTTTCGTTCCTAGCATCCAAGCGGTCATTTCAAGCCAAACGAAACCCCATTAACGTTTGGCTCGGTAATAACCTAAAGGGCGTGCCAGACGATCGGGATCGCGATCCACATACGTGTCTAACACTCCCGTCGCGATGACCTCCCATGTAGTCAGATCGATCGAGAATTCGATCGCAGCGGGAGAATCGTCGGACAAGGTGAGTCTCATCTCACCGTCTGGCGATCGAGCCACTTCAATCGTGAGGGCCGGTTCCGGTAAGGTCTGCCGCGTCACATCATAACGGATTTCCCACGAGCTTGTCAGCGAGGTATTGATCACCTCGCCGTTTAGCTCAAGACTGAGAGTAAAGTCTCCATCCCTAGATTGAGTCATCTCCAAGTTACTCGCCGTCACCCCGTTGGACGCCTCTGGTGTAACAAACAAGATATCGTCGACCGTGACGTTCTCAGGAAACGTTAGGTCGCTGACCGTAATCACCTTACCACTGTAAGCGTGCGACACCGCGCCCCCATCCGCTTTCACGTGAATCAGTGCCCCACCATTGCGTAGATCAACCATATCAACCTCGCCATTGCCGTGTTGACGAACAAACTCCACGTCACCTTCCGAGACCACCACGGATTCGGATCCCGCATTGGTAGACACCGTGACCTGATCGCCGTCTAACAAACGTTCCTCAGGCTCGGGGGCGACTGGCGCATCGTAGGCCACATCGATGAACATATCGTGATAGGCGGCACCCACACGTAAGTCGTCAAAAGCCACGGCTCCCGATGCGAAGAACTCTAACGCGATCAAATCTCCTCCAAGATCCAAATCTTCGTTCACCGTACCTTGGAAGGGCTCACCATCACGGGGTGGATTCACCCAGAGAGTGCACCGGTCAGTGCCCTCGCGGAACTCTAGCTTGAGCACCACATGGGCGATCTCGTTTACTACGGACACGTCTCCGGTCTGCACCAGGCCTGCGCCACCATAATGCTCCACCCCATACTGAAAGTTGGGCGAACCGCCTTTGCCAAAGAAAAGACTCTCGAAAGACCCGCCTTCCTGAATGAGACCGACTCCGTAAAAGCCGTTGGCAAAGCCTTCTCCAAAGGGTTCTTGTGCGCGCATCCGGCCGGAGAGATAGAGCGTGGTGCCATTCTCGCCGAACGAATTGGCTAACCGGCGGGTAATTGTATTGATAGGGCGATCGGGTTTCTCAGCCTGCACGTGTTTTCCGTTGAAGGCATCGTCTTCTCCAACCACGTAGTTCGGCGTGCCCCACCAAGGACCCTGGAAACCAAAGCCGCCATTCCTGCCCACTAGGGGCCCTGCGTCATAGGCAAAGTCCTCATAAGCATAGAGACTCGGTTCCGGTGGCGCCGTAACCGCATCCGGACCGGCTGCGAAACTGGCCTTCACCGCCTCTTCACTAAGTGGGCGGTCGTAGACTCGCATTTCTTCAAAGCGGCCTCCGAAATTGCCGTCCGCGGAGAACTGCGACCGGCCCAACCAGTTGTTGACATCATCAATCGCCGAAAGGGACACACCCGTCGCCCCCTCAGCTAACAAAGTGCCATCCCGGAAGTAGCGCATCGTGCCGCTCTCTCCATTTAAAGTCACCACGGAATGAACCAACGCCCTCGCGGTAGTCGCTGACTTGGCATCTAAGAACAGGAGATTTCGGTTGGAGATGTCCCCTTCCATGATTCCGGCACGCTGCGTGTCATAATCCGTGAGCAATCCGGCCACGAGAGTGAACAGTTTCTGCCCTTGATAGTCTCGGCTCTCCACGCCGGTCAGCTCACCAAGATCGGTCGTCCCGAACGAGAAGATTCTCGCAAAGGGTTGTGTCAGGTCATTCACCGCCGTCCACGTTTCAATCGAGACGCTCTGCAAACCGGAGATCATTCCGTTCGGCAGATCCACGTAGGCTGCCGAGGCGGCGGGTCCACCTTCCAAGACTAATGCATTACCATCCCAGGTGTGCCCCTCACCATTGATCAATCCATGCGCGTCCCCGACGGAATCTGTAACCGTTCGCCCATCGGTTTCATCGAAGGCATAACGATGGATCAAGCCGGAATAGTCAGGCCGGAGCACCTCCGTCGCGTCCGGTCCCGCAATGATGCTGGCGCCAATTTCACCATGGGAAAGCGTCCTATCATACATGCGCAACTCATCGTACGTCACCGCAGAAATCGGATTCAACGGCCAGGGACTGCGGCCCAACCAATTGTTGTAGTTCTGGATATCTGATGGCTCTATCACAAAGACGAATGTGTTCACCAACCGGCCGTTGTGATAGTGATTCCACTCCCCCGATTGATGATCGTAGGTCAGCGCGAAGTGACGCGGCTTACCTACGGGATCCGGCACCTCCACAGGTTGCAGCTCCAAGCCACCGCCTGGCGGATTCTCATTGAAAATCACAATCGACTCCGTACCAGGATCGCCGAACCAAGAAGCCGAAGTGCTGATGAAGTCGAATGCCGGTGAAATACCCTTGGGCCCTTCGAATTCACCCACCTCACTATTACCAAAGAAGAAGATCGCCGTCCCCCCTTCCTGCGCCCTGTTGTGCGTGAACCATACCTCGATTGAGAAATCTTTCAGCTCGGTGATCATATCGTTCGGGAGATCCACATAAGCCGCCTTCTCCTGAACTCCACCGTCGAGCATGAGCGCTCCGTTAGACCAAGAATGCCCATCACCCTTGATCTCACCATTCGCGCCTCCTACCGAATCCAACACCTCGATACCCTCACTCGCATCAAAGGAATAGCGGTGAATCAAGCCTCGCAGACTCGCCAGTCCCTCATCCGGTGAATGGGGATCACGTCCTAACTGAATTTCTGCGCCGTCGATTAGTTGGTCACCGTCACTATCTCGCTGCAGCGGATCCGTCGCGAGGTTTCTCTCCAATTCTTCGCCATCTGTCAGGAAATCACCGTCCGTATCCTGAGAGAGTGGATCCGTCCCATGAGTGTCTGTTTCCTGTCCATCCGTGAGCCCATCCGCATCCGAGTCCGCTTTGTTCGGCAAGCTCCCCAGTTTGTACTCTCGCAAATTTGTCAATCCATCCTCATCCGGATCATCTTCCGCCCCAAAGCTCACATCGCCGAAATGATCAATCTCCCAGCGATCACTCATTCCGTCACCGTCAAAGTCGCGATCCGGCACATCTTTGGCATCCACCGTATTGGTTCCCTCTGCTACTTCCAACGCGTCATCAGCCCCATCGCCATCGGTGTCCGATTGCATTGGATGCGCCTTGGTCTTGAATTCTAACAGATTCGTGAGCGTGTCACCATCCGGATCATCGCTCGGCCCACCGTCAAGATTCCCAAGAAATGCAAGTTCCCACGCGTCGGATAATCCATCCTTATCCACATCGTCGGGATCCTCGCCGGGCACCTCATCTGGCTCTGTCACCACCAATACCTGATTCACCGCCACATTCGTCATTTCCTGAATGATTCCCGAGGGCCACTCAATGCGTAGCTTCTTCACCACGCTCGCCTCTCGCAGACCAAAGGCTTGGTCCAGGCTATCTTGACCCGCATAACTATCCGCCCCCCGCACTTCGCGTATTTGCCAGACTTCTTCACCTTCGATCTCTGCCAGGACTTTCACTTTCGCCCCGATCGCAGACGCATTCGAAGTGACCCCCACACAACGCACATGCAACCAGTAATTGCCGTTCGGTGTGTTGAAAAACAGCTGATTACCCACACCATCCGCACTGAAGTTATTGATCGTTGCCACATAGACATCGAGAAACCCATCGGCATTGAAATCAGCCAGCGCTACTGCTTGCGCGCCTGTGGGATCTTCCAGAAACGCTTCCGTGAACCCGCCTTGGCGTATTTGTTCAAACTTGCCATCGCCAAGATTGGCAAAGAGCGAATGCCGCGTCCCACCAGGTGTATTATTCGCGACGAGCAGATCCAAATCAGCGTCATTATCATAATCCACCCAACGGCTTCCCACCGCGATCAAAGCCTCTTCCACCGCCACACTTTTCCGCACCCGCGTCATCGTCCCCTCACCATTGTTGCGATAGAGAACATTGTGTTCACCCTCACTAAAACTCGTCACATAGAGATCCATATCGCCATCATTGTCGTAGTCACCCCACGCACCACCAACGCTTGTTGCCGTATCCGTTACCCACGCGCCTTCCGTAAGTCGCGTGAACACACCCTCACCATCGTTCCGATGCACTTGATTGGCTCCGGGCCCCGCAAGGAAGAGATCCATATCACCGTCGTCGTCATAGTCGCTCCAAGACATGCCGTAATGATCGCCGGCACCGCCTTTATCAATCACCCCATCTTTCCTCACAAACACCCCATCGCCTTCATTGTAATAAACAATAATGCCATTATTCACTTCCTTAGCAGTAACCACCAAATCCACCCAACCATCGTTATCGTAATCCACCCAAGCGGCGCCTTCATTCTTACCACCATCACTTGCCAGAGGCGAATCGCCGACCGCCACCAACGAACCGCTGCCGTCATTCAAATAAAACTCACAGGCATCCCTTAGGAAGAGCTGGAACTCGGGAAGCTCACGCCGTCTAATCGGTGTGTGAAAACTAACAAGAGACGCAAAGCTTCCCAGTCCCAGCCGAAATCAAAAGTAATCGCTCTGCGTCAGGTATGCGAGTTCATTCCGAGCCATTTGGTTAACAAACTTGCCCGAAAGCATGGTGTGGACAAGAAATCGAGAGCGTTCACCCCCTGGAGCCATGTCGTTTCGATGCTCTTTGCCCAGCTTTGCGCTGCGATCTCTCTCAATGATATCTGTGATAATCTTCGCAACCATCGCGGCCTTCTCGCCACTATTCGTGGTGCTCTCTTCCCAAGCCGCAACGGTCTCTCCAATGCTAACAAAAGCCGCAACGCCGACATGGCAGAGGAGTTGTTCTGGAGTGTCCTTAATCACTGTGAGTCCCAATCACCGGGTTTCAAGTATGGGCCCAAGAACCGCAAACGAGGACTACCCCGTCGCTTCAAGCGCACGATTCACGCCGTCGACTCTTCGACGATCAAGCTCATCGCAAACAACATGGACTGGGCCAAGCATCGTCGCAGAAAGGCAGCGGCCAAATTACATCTGCGGCTGGATGTCGGCAGCTTCCTGCCCGGGTTCGCTGTCGTAGAAGCCGCAAAGCACGGGGACAATGTGAGGGCGCGCGAACTTTGTGCAGGCATCCAAGAAGGCGAAATCGGCGTGTTCGACAAGGCCTACGTAGACTTCGAGCATCTCTACGACCTGGATCAACGAGGGATCAATTGGGTGACTCGCGCCAAGAGCAACATGGCCTTTCGTGTCAAGCGGCGTCTGCTCAAGAAGCCCAAGGGCAATATTCTCCGTGATGACCTCATCGTCTTAACCACGGCCAAATCAAAGGCGGCCTATCCCGTCGTTCTCAGGCGTGTCGTAGCGTTAGTAGAAGTTGACGGCAAGATGCTTGAGATGGAATTCATCACCAACAACACCAAGTGGGCCGCATCCAGCGTCTGCGAAATCTATCGGAGTCGCTGGGCGATCGAAGTCTTCTTCAAGCAGATCAAACAAAACCTCAAGCTTTGCGACTTTCTTGGCAACAATGCGAATGCAGTGCGTTGGCAAGTATGGATGGCTTTGTTAGCCTATGTGTTACTGCGATATTTGGCATATTTGAGCGATTGGTCGCACAGCTTCAGCCGAATTTGCACGATGGTGCGAGGGGTATTATGGGAAAAGCTAGCACTGCGCAAACTGTTAGTAGCCTATGGGACAGCAGGTGGTAGTTTTCGAATGTTAGGGAGACTGGATCAAGCGTATCTGCCTGGTTTTAAGTGAAATTGAGGGACAGCATGTGAAACTCTATCAAAACACACACCAATAAATAGTCCGAAGAGAGGCCAAATTTAAGATTACACAATCGAAGATCGAAGGTGATTCCAACTCATTATCAATGAGTTACGCGCCTTCATGTCCCGCTATGGGATGCCTGTGAATAAAACTCATTGTTCGTGTCGGTGTCATTGGTGATGAATAAATCTAAATCACCGTCATTATCTGCATCGGCCCACACCGCCGCATTCGAATTGGCTTTCGGTTGAGCCACCGCTGAATCAACGACCCGTACAAAGCTCCCATCACCTTGATTCTCATAGAGATGATTGGGAAGGCCTTCGCTATTCACGAAGTCTAATCCCAACGCCAATAGATCGAAATCACCATCGCCATCGTAATCTGCCGCCGAAACACCCACCGAATGGCCCAAATCCTCAACCGCTGGCCCCGTAGTCACCGCTACGAATGGATCACTCAAAGCCTCCTCTGGATCCTTAGGCGCGTCCTGCACCAATAACTGAAAAGCTATCCCAATGCCATGGATCACCGCTCCCTGGTCAAACGCCGGCCCGGTATAATCCTCGGAATAAGCAATCACTGCCTCATCTTTGGAAACGGGTGATGGATAAAAACCAAGATCAGGCCCCATCGTCTTCTCATTGAAATAATGCCAATCAAAAAGAAAATCTCCCTTACTGGGATCATATAAAAACGGCGTCGAGAAAGGGATCGTCACATTAAAAATCGTCTCACTCTCAGACACTTCCGTTTTCAATGGTCCATCGTAAACAGTCACGACGTCCTTGCCCAGATTTTCATCCATCACCGACATCATTTCCGCAATCGGATTCGCCGCCGTAGAGAGACGAATCGTCACCTTCTCCAATAGAAGTTCATCGCCAAAGACCGGTAGCACCACCCCTTCAATCAATATGGGCTTTTCGAACTGATCCGCCCGGATCATCAACTGATCACGCTCCTCCTGAGCCACGAAATAATTCCCGCCTACATCATTGAAAACGTCCACGGGCGTGAAGGCTACCGCCGGATTCTCAGCGCCCTTGCCCAAATGCTTGATTCGGATATCCTTGAACTGCACGGTCATAGGAGGTCCGGTATGTAGTTGAAACGCCAACAAACCCTCAAGACTCCTCGCGGCTTCATTAAGGTCGGTCACCGCCGCAGTCGGTACACCATTGATCATCAGGCGAATGTGAGGCCCATCCGCGATGATGTGATATTCATTCCAATCCTCCTTCTTCACCTGGGCTTGAATTTCGTCCGCTGTTCCAAGTGAACCCACAAGGTGCACCCCATCATCCCGTAATTCTGTCACGTCCCCACGCCACGCTAAGAAACGCCGTCCCAACTCCTCAAATAGTATACCTGTATAACGGTCTCCTGAATCAATATCAGCTTGATATCCACTGATTCGTCGATCGCTCGGATCGCCCTGGTAACGGCTGCGAAATTGAATGCCTGAGTTTCCTCCGATAATGCGATACGAAAGCTTCAGTTCAAAGTCTTTCGTCATCCCTCCTTCCCAAACAGCAAAGGTATTTTGAAGAAGCTGATCAGCCGGCGTCGTCTCCCCCGTGATCGCCCCATCTCTCACGGACCAATAATCTGTATCAGCATTCCATCCGGCCAATGTTTCACCATCGAAGATGGAAACGAATCCTTCCTCCTGCCCGATCAAAGTTGAGAGAGTCATCACGGCGAGTCCGAAAACTGAAAGGAAATAGATGGTGGTCGGATTGTAGCGAGGTTTCATAACGTTCAAATAGTATAGAGGAAAAGGTTCTGCTTGAGGGATCGCCACCACCTCAAAAAAGTGACAGAAAATGCTTAACGGATCTTATCTTTTCCATGACCCGCGTTCGATCCCATCAAGGAAGGGCTCCCCGTGCACAGCTTTCACATCATTCGAAGCTTTTCGGAAATTTCTGTGTCACGATTCCCCAGTTACCGCGATCCCCTTTGCATGAGGCAATCTGCCTTCACAGCAACAAAATACATAAATCTATCAACTCATGATGAAACACATTCCCATTCCAACCGTCATCAAAATCACCGCCGCCACGACTATGCTGAATCTATTGGCGCCACACTCTTTCGCAAATAACGGCAACGCCACCTTCCATCACGATATTCAAGATTTCGTAGATGCTCAAGGAACGTTTTGTTGGGACGATGGGGCCGGAGGGTGTTTTCAATTTCTCGATCCCCTTCCCAATATTATCTTCTGGAATGATCCAGACAGAGCTTCAGTGGCCTGGGTTGATTATGCCGGTGTGGCCAGTCAGTGGTTGCTAGAAAATGGAGGGCCCGACCTCGAGACAAGCCATTCCGGAAGTGTCAAAGAGAAAGTCATTGGAGGCGGGCTGACGAAGGTCGACGTGATCCTTCATACGGATAATGCGCTTGTGTGGTGCGTGGAAGGTGATCCTAACTCAGAAGGATTCGACTTCGCTAACACCCCCCTTATCTTTGGCTCCCGGGTCGACGATATCCTTGCTGGAGCCGCACCGTCGCTGGCGGACGTCACCTTCAAGATATCTTTCACACGAGTCGGTGATGTGGGGGATCCGCTTCCCGATATCTTTGATCTCCTTATCACGCCGGAGCAGGGAGACACCCCCAATGATATTGAAATGGGATTCCTCAATGCCGATTTCTTGGCTAAATCAAAAGGCTACCTGCCAGATGGCTCACGCGCCGATTTAACGATTGTTCAAACAGGACTCCGAGCGGATCGCGAATACAATGAAAATTCGGCCGCCGCTGATCTCTATCCCGTGGAATCCATTCGCATCAAACCGAAACGTAAATGAGCCAGTTCTTGTAATAGCTGGACTCTCACCACCATATTGTTGGTGCCCCAAGAATACGCACCAATTGCAGACCCGGCCACCGTGCCTGATCTCTTCATTTTCAAGTATCACCCAGTTTCACGCACGACAGATGTGTTCTAGAATTAAATACTAGCAACCCAAAGCTCCGCACGACCTCCGAAGGGAACTTCAACCATCAAAGATCGCCGTCCCATCCCGGATCTTTTTTAACGAAATAGAATCAAACAGGAAGCCGGCAATTCACGCCGTTTCCACAATGACGACTAAAATAATGTGGCGGCATTTTCGAAGCGGAATTCGTGAGAATTCCGTGAGTTCGACTCCGCTACCACGTAGAACCGTCACCAGTGCCTCGAACTTCATCGACCACCACTTTTTAGTCATACTCCGAAACCCATCTTTGCCTCAATCTGCAATCTAACCAGCACTCAGCGAGGCGTTCGCCTCCTACCATTGATCCCAGGCGATGTGTGAAGGATGGGTGGGGGGTGACTTTTCAGTCGCCCCGGCTCATATCTTACGGGGCGACTGAAAAGTCACCCCCCACCCATGCGCCACCCATCGCGCTCCAGTAGATTGACCGCTTCCAGATTTTGACCTCATTGGCCAAATTTGAATACGTAACAATCTAAGAACGCCGCCGCTGCCCAATTAGGACAACCAATCCCACCAATCCCACCAATCCCATCGACCAAACTCCCGGTTCCGGAATGGCCCGGCCAAACTCATAAATCTTATCGTCGCCAAGATCGGCAACAAAGAGTCGATCACCCTCGGGCGTGAGTACCACATTATTCCACCCAAAGCTGTTAAATCCAGTCAACACATCCGTCACCGTCCCATCCGCTTCCACACGCACTACCCGGCTATCACCACGCAAGCCCACCAAGAGGATCCACTTCTAACGCTCCCGGATTCAGGAATGAGCCGGTAACACTCATTGGTTGGAGCAACGGTGTCCCACTCAGATCTTGGACCGTATAGAGCCCTCCGTTCGTGGAAGTAAGCCCCCCATCATCCGCAACAATCAATTCACCATTCCGTATCACCACACTCGATAACGCAAAGGGCGCCGCATCACTCAAGAGCACCTGTTCCCCTTCGCTCACATCCGTCTGCCATTGATAAATATAATCAATTCCATCAGACGTCCCTGCATTGTTAGAATCCACCACATACCCGGTCGTCCCATCCAACGCCAATCCACGAGGATCATCATCGCCTGAATGAAATCCAGACACCCATAGCTCCCGACTCCATGCCCGTTGGGCAACCGATAAATCGATCCATTAAAATCTTCGGCAAAGAACACATCGCCATTATCTGCTACCACAATGTCTGCCGGATAGTTTGAATAAGACTCATAAGTCACATTCGAGTCTTCATCGATCGTGTAGATCCCCCCACTGGAAAGGCGCGATCCCGCATACAACTCGTGCGAATGCGGATTCCACGACATCCCCCACGGAGACTTCCCGCACCAAGACCCATCCGGACTCAACAATCGTCACCGCACGCGCGGAGGAGATCCATGCCAAAATGATTAAATAAACATAAAGAGCAAAGAGAATTCATCACCAAGAAAATTGCTTCCCCATACAACGAGGTGACAGCGAAGGCGAAAGAATTTCAAAAAAAGCCGGTCACCTATTTCTGATCAGCGCGATCCCATCCATACGAACTGTTTCATGACTGCTCTTCCTCACACCTCTCATTCATTGCCGAAGAGTTGATCACCTTCGACTGCCCCGCTTGCACCTATCAGAACATCCAAGAACACTTTCCCAACACCTAATTAATCGGCCGATCGCCCCCCCTTTCACGGCCACTCTCCAATGGAAATCTGAGGATGGCGCCGCCTTGGTAGATTCTCAGCCAAGATGGCGCTCCAGATCCAAGTAAACGTCACTCAATAAAGCCACTAGAATTTCATGCCAATTTTCGCCTTCAATCATCTTGACTGGGAAGGGGATTTCTGTGCATACATCCCGCGAAAGTGCGAGGTTATGAAGGATAGCAACGGGAACAGCGACAACGATTTAGGGCAATCACCCAACGATCGCACATCCTCACTCCAAACCGCCGAGCACCTCGACAAAAGCGTCGAGATCGCCCTCGACGGCTTGGCCGCCATGCGCCCCTCCCACTCCGGAGAGAAACGTCTCGGCGAACAACCCGGCGACATCATCGACCGCTATCGACTCATCCGCATCATCGGCGAAGGCGGCATGGGCGAAGTCTGGCTCGCCGAACAATTCGAACCGGTCAATCGCCAAGTCGCGCTCAAGATCCTCAAGCTCGGCATGGACACCAAACGCATCGTCGCCCGCTTCGAAGCCGAACGCCAAGCCCTGGCCATGATGAAGCATCCTAACATTGCCAATATATACGACGGTGGCGCCACCCCCTCCGGCCGCCCCTACTTCGTCATGGAGTATGTAGAGGGCGAAACTATAGCGAGGCGTTCGCCTCCTACCATGAAGTGCCTCCCGCAGTAATGTGCCATGACGGCAGATGCTTGAAGCGTAGATCTGCGGGAGGCATGATCAGCATGTGCCAAATCTCAACGAACTTCAAGAAGGACACATCTCCTACGAGCTTAGTTGCTTCGATCGCATCTACCTGAATCTACGTTTGCCACTCCTCTGCACGCTGGGCGGGATCTCGCTGTTCATTCGCAAGATCCTTGGTGAAAAGCTTCCGCTGGTGAGCGTCTTTAAGCCCTTCCGGGACCAGTTCGTGGAGAACATCGAAACCTTCGCCAAAGACAACGGGCTCGGCATCCACCGCTTTGCTAACAACGAGAACAAAGAAGAAATCGCGCAGCAACACCTCGAATCGCGGGGGACGCGTAGGCCAGGCGTCTACTTTATAGGCAAAGCGCAAGAGAAAATCAGCGTGGTCCAAGGCGGTTCGGCCAAGAACGAAGAGACCGGCGGATGGTGGTACCGGCTTCGTTGGGGTAAAGTCATGGCCAACCAATACTACTTCTACATTTGGGATGACAACTGGGGGAGTCTCTTCATCAAATTCAGCAGTTACGCCCCCTTCGCCGGGAGAGTCTGTCTCAACGGGCACGAATATGTCAAACGCCAGCTAGAGAAACAGCGTATTCCTTATGAGGCTCTCGACAACGGTGTCAAATCTTGCGCCGATCCAGGGAAAGCCCAGCAAATTGCCAATAACATCACGGCCTCAAAGATCGAAAACACAATTAGAGACTGGCTCAAAATCATTCCGACTCCGATCACTATCTTAAAGAACAGGATAAAGATCCGCTACGAGATCTCCATGCTACAAATAGAATACGCTCTTACCCAAGTATGGAAAAAAGCGCAAAACGGACGGCAATTCTTTGAGCAAGCGATACGAGAAAACCTCGATCTAGGGCGCCCTGAACGAGTGGGATTAATATTCAGAAAGCGAATAACGAAGCGGAGCAAACAAAAGCGTTTTATGACCCGTGTCATGCAATATGGAACCATTCCCGTCTATCACATCTATTATAAACTAAACAAACTGAAACAATATTTCAAAGAGGCCATCTCGCTGCGAACGGAACTTACGATCAACAATCCCCGGGATTTTCAAGTAGGGAAAACGCTCAATGGAAAAAACCTGCGCGCGCTGCGCAAGGTAGGTGAAGCCACCATCAATCGCCTCTTGCGAGTAGAAACATTGAGCCACGATCCCTCAGTAAGCGGCGAGAAGATCAAAGCGCTAGAAACACCCGCCGAGGTGGGAGTTGGAAAACGAGTGAGCGCCTTGCCTCGCAGTAACACCCGGGTGCAAGCCCTATTGAACGCCTTGATAGGCTGTCATCTGATCTGCGGAGGATTCCGGAATCGGGATCTGAAGAGCCGAGTTGCTCAACTTCTGGGAAAAGAAGAACCAGAAATATCAACCGGACAGATGAGCTACGATTTGAGGCGATTAAAAGGACACGGGGTAATCCGGAAAATAGAAGGAACGCATCGCTATGAAGTGACCGAGGAAGGCCTTCGGCTAGCCTTATTCATCAGCCAAGTGGAGCGACGCGTTTATCAAGAAGGCGCATCGGAGTTATTCAGTGAATGGCACGAAGGCAACCTCCACCAAGCCTACAATGCATTTGGCCAAGAGGTTGAATCGCTGTTTGCGCGTCACCACTTAAGTCGAGCGGCATGATGAATAACAGGAGAGGTATGTACAAAAGCCTTCATTATCTCATTTATATATGATTGAAAGGAGTTTGACCTAGATGATCAAATTTCGAAAAGTAAGCATATAACAGCCTTCGCCAAAGCTAAGGGCTTGGATTTTCAGATGCGGATTGAGCTAGTTATTGCAGTATCGGAAGCTATTCAACATGCTCATCAAAAAGGGATTATCCATCGGGATATCAAACCAACCAATATCCTTATCGTTGATTCGCAGGAAAAACCAGAACCGAAGGTAATCGATTTCGGCATTGCTAAAGCACTCGGAGCTTCACTCGATGATACTCTCGTGACGTTTGCAGGCCAAGTTGTCGGAACTTTGGGATACATGAGTCCTGAGCAAGCAACGCTTGGTCAATCAAAGGTCGATACTCGTACAGACGTTTATGCGATCGGCGTATTATTATATGAGCTAAGGGGCTTGGAAATAAATAATCATCCCATTTCAGGCTCAGGGAATATTGTTAGAAACCACTTCTCCAATCCAGCCATCCGACTGATTTGGGGCGCGAATTCTTTCATCGCTTTCTTTGTCAGTCGCACTCCGGTCTGGTAGGTCTTGGTGACCAGTGTGACGACGGGATTCAACCCTTTGTATGTCATGCTTCGGGCCATTCCCAGCGCTTTCTCCGCTGTGCTCAGTAGCTCTCCATTCCAATGGTTTTCGAGCACTCCCCACACTCGTTCTATAGGATTATACTTGCTATGATAGGGTGGATAATAGGCTAGCTGTATCACTATATCATGAGCCGTAGAGAATTCAGCCAGGCGCTTCAACCATTGGGTTCTACGGCCATCGCTCTCGGGGCCATTGTCGGCGTTGATCACTAGCACCTCTACTTCAGGATTCTCTGCACGCAGTCGCGGCCACAGCTCTTCAAGACGATCAACCATAAAATCCGCTGTCACTTTACTTTCTGAGAACCATAGGTCGGTTTGGCCAGTTTCGGGCTGATAAACCCCAAAGGGCACGAGGGTTGTTTTCGCTTTGAAGTCGTGATCAAGGGCCTTCCGCTCGCCTCGGCTATAGCCACCACGACTAAACTCGCCAATTTTTACCGCCGCTTTGGTGTCCATGGAGATACGCAACTGCTTGGGATCGCTATCGGCCGCCGCATTGATCTCATGCACCATATCAAAGATGGCGTCGGTTTCTTTCACTTTCTTCATCGGCTTGGTCTTGGCAACTTTTCTAGGGTGGAGTTCGAGCAGATTGAGTTTGCTGTTGATGGTTCTCACGCAAGGCATACTTGATAGGTCATACCCTGGGCGCTCTTCCAGTCGCCGGTGGACTTCTTTAGCAGTGATGCGGACATAGAGGCGAGTAGAGCGAAAACTGGGATCAGTCTGAGCATGGGGATCAGCAACGGCGCGAATATCCTCCAGTAATTCTGGATAATGTTCTTCAGCCTTCTTTCTACCTCGTTTGTGAAACTGATCGACGAAATCAATGCCGGAATCGAGTTCCTCTTTGCCTTTGCGAATGAGTTGCCTATTCCAGCCAAGACAGTCTTCAGCCCACCGTTGACCGCCGCGGCCAAGGCCATCGACGACGCCCGCCATGAACTTGCGTTTCGCGCTGCCCGTGAGATCACGCGCAGTGTTCTTCCATAAACGAATTGAGTTAGAGTCAGGTTCTTCTCATAGGACTACAGGCACTCAAACCCGCTCCTAACAGAATGGTTGCGCTTTGGGACGATTATTTTTTTCCAAGCCCCTAATTACCGATGAGTTCCCACTCGACATCACTAGGCTTAAGCGGGTGCCGTTGGAGAATGCTCTCGCAGAGTTAAGGGAAAGAGAACCCAAACGTCCCAGCAGCCTAGTTGGCGATAAGATCCCAAATAGAGAGATCGATTGGATTGCCCTTACAGCCCTAGCGAAATGTCCCAACGAACGATACCAATCTGCTGTAGCTTTAGCTTCCGATCTAAAGCGTTTGCTAGCTAATCAACCCCTTCATGCTCATCCGAAAAGCTTGACCTATAGCTTGGCGAAGTGGGCCAAGCGAAATCGTCCTCTTGTTCTGACCTCAACAATCATCTCTCTTCTTATTCTAGGTAGTATTCTTGGAATACGATATAGTCTTGAACGAAACCGTGAAGACGCTTGGGTGCGTCGACTCCTTGAAGCCGAAACACTGAGCGTCCCGCTTATCCTCGCAGAACAACCAGATTTATCCAAGCGTATGCGCCTCGCGCTTTCTGCTACTGCCAGAGACAATCCAGCTTCAACATCGTTGGGCCTCCACGCCAGATTAGCAATGGTCTCGCACGATTCAGATTACCTGCAGCCCTTAATAGATCAAGCAATTAACACTCCCCCACAATTTATCAAGGTCTTTCAAAATCAGATTGAAATTGCTCATTTGTCTCAAGAGGCAGCTACGCACCTAAAAACGATTCTCCAAAACAACGCCGAATCTAACGGAAAACGACTCCGGGCAGGTGCTATGTTGGTCGGTCTTAAGCAATCAATTATCGATTGGGAACTTTATTCTGACAACTTTGTTCGATGGCTTAGCACTGAAACGAATCATGAACAATGGAGCGATCTTTTTATGCCTATCGCTGCAAAAATGGTAAAACCGCTCAAACGACGGTTTCGTTCTGAACTCAATACATCGTTTAGCGCAGTTTATCTTGCAAAATTTCTTGCGCGTGATGCCGATGCCTTAACATCGCTCATTAAAACTGGCTCCCCCAGCCAATTCCCACCTCTATTAAAAGCGCTAGAGAGAATTCCTGATTCTATACATCAACTTGAATCGGAATTGATGACCGAACTCCCGCCTACCGCTGACATCGATCGGAAAGATTATCTTGCAAATGGTTACGCGCGAATCGCTATCGCACTACTGACCTTGGGAAGAACGGAGCAAGTCATGAGACATCTTTCTTCAACTGAAGACCCTACCATCAGGTATCATATCATCCACTCGATAGCGAACTACAGAGTAGATGCAAAGATGTTATTTAACCTCATTCTTGAGAACTCCGAAATTCTACACTCCTCAGACCCGTCTCCCATCCGATCTCTTCTTCTCGCACTAGGAGATTACTCGCCAAACGACGTTGAAGAAACTGCATGGCGCCATCTGCTTGAATCGCTCTATCGTAACCACCCGGATTCCGGAATCCATAGTATCACCGAATGGCTTCTTCGAGAATGGCTAAAAATCGAAACCGATCAACTTTTTCTGGATGACCAAGAGCGCGACCGCTCTAGTTGGTTTGTTAATTCGGTCGATCTCATGATGGTAAAAATAAGAGGTCCGATTCTTTTCAAGATGGGTTCCCCACTTTCTGATCCCGGTCGCCGCATCCATGCCTACTTTAAAAAAGACTTTGAAGCACCCCACTGGCGAGCAATTACTCGCAATTATGCTATCGCTTCGAAAACATTGACATTTCGGCAATTTGAAAAAATGAAGCCTGACTATTTGAAATCTGTAATCGAATCAAATTTAATTGACCAACAGAACGGAAAGACTCTCTCCCTTGATTCGCCAGTAGAGGCAGTCACCTACGCCGATGCGTTGCGTTTCTGTATGTGGTTAACCGAGAAAGAAGGTATCCCTAACGCCGAACAATGCTTCTACATTCCAGAAGGAGAAGAGAACCCAATCCCAGTGGATGATTTTCTAGAAAAAACGGGTTATCGTCTACCTACGGACGCCGAATGGGAGTACGCTTGCAGAGCAGGAACAGAAACCATTCGTCCATGGGGAGCAACCGAAGAATATGTCGTCCACTATGGTTGGATGGAGAACAATGCTCAGAATCACACATGGCCGCCCGGAACGCTTCGTCCTAACGCTTGGGGAATATTTGATATGTTTGGAAACGTATACGAATGGGTTCACGGATATTTTGTTGCCCCGCCAAGCGACACTAGCAAAATTGACCCTATCCACGATACTGATTCCATTGTTAACAAACTGCCAGACGAAGACCCAGTCCGAGCGATCCGCAGTCAATACTTTACTCATCAATCGCTTGACGCTCGATCATCTTTCAGATACCTATCTCATCCTGACTACCAACCGCTTCATATGTCGCTTCGACTTGCGCGGACAATAAGGTAAAATTCGAAATCATCTCCATCAACCGAAACACTAATCGAACGAAAAGTAAAACATCATGCCATCAACTTCATCAAGTGACTGTGGGATAAACGGATACTGTATTTGGGAATGGGTGGGAAGTGACTGGGCGTTGATAAGAAACGCCTCCTCCGAGGGGTATCTTTGCGTAGCTCCTCCACCTCCGGTACGAATACCTCCTCAGGGAACTCTTAGGATGACATGCTCCGAACCTGCATCATCATAATTAATAAACTTTAATATTCGAGAATTATGCCTGTCGAATCATCATCCTGTGGTGTTGGAAAGTACTGCATTTGGTATTGGCGCCATCCATCAGGTGCAACATCTGGTTTTTGGGAGTTATTGTTCAATAATTCCGAAGAAGGATTCAGACCACGTAGACCAAACAATCCAGGCTGGTCTGCTGGAACATCTCGAAATAGAGTCGGCGAACTAATGTTGACATGTTCGCGTTCTGCAGCCGCTAAGAAAAGTGCCGCCAAAAAAAAGGGTGCCGCAAAGAAAAAGAGAGCGGCTAAAAAGAAGGGTGCTGCCAAGAAGAAGGGGGCTGCTAAGAAATCTCAAGCTTGAGAGAGGCGACGAATTGTCCATACCGAGTTCGCAATACGGAGCGCCCAGGAGCGCATTGTAACTTTCTGGTAGAGGCTGCAGGCATTCACAGCAATACTGAGTTGGCCGATGTCGACAACGAGTTCTGCACCTATTGCTGCGAGCAATTCGAACCTCGCGGGCATAATCTCAACCCTGCTGTTGCTTCTCTACTTTTTAAGATTACTGAACGTATAATCAAAGCGGAAGGAATTGGTAGTTGCTCCGCCCGAAAGGCATCTGAACTACAGGAGTTATCTATTGCTCACCTTGAAATCGCTGACTCTGAGGGCGACTCTCCTGAGCATTATATACAGCGAAAAGGACCATGTTTTTACCAAGGAGATTTTGTTAGGTTTCGGCAATGTGAAGGATGCCAAGGAAACGTTAAACTGAAAGAGTTTGAGTGCTTTCACGAATCCCATCACTCGGCTTTCACTTCTCACTGTCGAAAATGTCGCGAATATGAAGCACCTCTGACAGCAACCGGGGTGGTTAATTGGGCTGTCGCTATTACTTCATCTCCCCGATCATCTCAGACTCTGGAGCAATCCCTCAAGAGCTTGACTGCGTCTGGATGGAGCAACTATCACCTATTTGTCGAACCAGGGACAGTCATTCCAAGCGATGTCTGCGACACTCAAGTCACTCTTAGAAGGAATCAACTCGGAGCTTTTCCCAATTTCTATACGGCATTAACCGAGATGGTAATGACCAATCCACACGTAGACGCATATATGATGTGCCAGGATGATGTAATCTATTGCAGTGGACTACGGGACTATTTGGAAGAGAATCTATGGCCCGCTCGGCGCCTCGGCGTTGTGTCGTTGCACACCGCATGCCACCAGGACCGCGGCGGCGTCAACGGCTTCTTTAGTGACGATCTTGGTTGGGGAGCGTGGGGTGCCCAGGCTTATGTTTTCCCGAATGCTTCAGCCCGGGCGTTTTTACGAAACGCCCGCGTCTTGAATCACCGCCATCGAGGTCCTCGAGAAGGGAAATGCAATGTCGACTCCGTTGTCGGACAGTGGTGCCGGGATTCTGGGCTGGATTACTATCTTCACACACCAAGTTTGACCCAACACATTGGTGAAACATCGACGCTCTGGCCAACAGCGAAGATTAAAGGACGGCGGAGAGCGGCCACGTTCATTGGGGAATCAAAGGACATCAATGAAGTAATGAAAGTCTCTTCTCAATCTTCAGTATGTGAAGGGGCAAATGCATCACTCAAAGTTGATCTTTGGGCTAAAGCCAGCCTTGCGATTGTTAGTGTCTCTATTGGTCGCGCACGTTCTTTTCAACGATGGCTTAACTGGCTTCACACCTGTGAAGTCCCGCCCCATTGTTCAGTCTATGTGATAGATAATAGTGGTGATGGACGATTTGGTCGAAAATTGCGCAATGAGTTTGAACTAATAAGCGATTCGAATCGGTTTCGGGCGGCAAACCTTCATATGGGCCCTGGTCTCGCACAGGACCGTGGTTTATCGCGAGCTAAGGTCCAGAATATAGCTGATGTGACTAACCAATATTTGGAGAAAATCCGTGAAGATTACGTGCTTATTCTTGACGATGACGTCATTCCGCCTCCTGAAGGGATTAAGCAACTGTTCAAAGTTTTAGTGGATGCGGGAAGTAATTGTGCCATGGTAAGTGGTGCCTATGAATCCGCAAACAAGCCAGGGTACCTTACCGCCTCATACTCGAATCATGGTTGGAATGCGCGGCCGCCGGTTACGAACCCGGATGATTTGGTCGAGGAGGTCGGCTATGTTGGAACTGGGTTTCTCTTGATATCAAACGATGTATTAGCTAGTTTACTTCCCCTTAGAAGTTCGGGAAAACGAGGATTATTGGGGATGGACAACTACCTATGCGAGGAAGTTCGTAGAAAAGGCTTTAAGATTCTCCTTCACAAAGGTGTCCGGTGTGATCATCTGTTCGAGAATGAAGTTTAATTCGGCCGCGATTTGCCAAACGATTTTCCGAATTAAATCATATTTAATGTTAGAAAAACTTCAAACTATCATTAGCTTTCAAAATGTAACTACTCAGGCGAGGTGGCAATTGGTTAAGATATGCTAACAAATCGGTTGCCAGAGTGTTGTTAGACACTATCGTTAGGCGTGTCAGAAAAGCCGTTGCCTAGATTAAGCGAGGAGATTGGCCGTGACGGGCTTATTGAGCTGGCAAAGAGTGATCCTGAGGCCTTCGTCGATCTTTTCATTAAGCTCGAAGAGCGTGTTAGTGAACTCGAAAGGATTATCAATCAGAATAGCGGCAATAGTTCCAAGCCGCCTAGCCAAGATGGGCCTGACAAGAAGCCGAAGAAGAGAAATCGGTCGAAGCGGAAATCTGGAGGACAGAAGGGGCACCCGGGAAATCACCTCAAGAAAGTCGAGGAGCCTGACAATGTTGTCGATCTCAAGCTTGATACGGCACCCAGTGGCGCGAAGTTAACTGACAACGACATTGTTGGTTGGGAAACTCGGCAGGTATTTGATCTGCCAGAGCCCAAACTGATTGTCACAGAGTATCGTGTCGCTATCTATCGCGACCCCAAGACGGGCGAGGTCTGCCAGGAGAGCTTTCCCGATGGTGTGAATGCTCCGGCGGTATATGGAACTGGCGCCCTAGCTTTCATGGTGTATTTGCATGTGCAGCAACATCTTCCGCTCGATCGCACAGGGGCAATCTTCTCTGATCTCTTTGGTCAGCCTGTTAGCCATGGAACGATTCTTCGAGCTCGTGAAGAGGCTGCTACCGAACTCATCGATTTTGAGGAAGCCCTGGTGGCGATGCTCTCAGCACAAGCGATGCTTTGTAGCGATGAAACCGGCCTGCGCGTGAACCAGACACTCTATTGGTGTCATGTCATGTGCACGGAGAGACTGACTTACTATGCCATTCATGACCGGCGAGGCAGCGCTGCATTTGAAGACATCGGCGTTTTGACAGGGTTTGAAGGAAGACTCATTCACGATTGCTTGAGTAGCTACGATGCCTACTGCCCCAGTGCTCTTCATGGACTTTGCAATGCGCATGTCATCCGCGAATTGACCGCGGTGAGCGAACAAGGTGATCATCAAGGGTGGGCCACGAAACTCGTCGATTATCTTTATGAGGCAAACAAGGTAGTCAAAGATCGTGGGGGAAGCTTATCCGAGGACGAGATGATCCCGTGGAAACGCCGCTTTACTCGCCTACTCAACGCTGGAGTCAAAGCGAATCCAGAAACGAACCTATCAAAGCCAAAGAAAGGACGGCAAAAGCGGACCAAGGCACAGAACTTGATTAAGAGATTGAAAGAGCGCCAAGCAGATTACTTGCGATTCATGACAGATGATGAGGTGCCATTCACGAACAATCAAGCGGAGCGAGACCTGCGAATGATGAAGTTGCAGATGAAGATATCAGGGTGCTTTCGCACCGTCATCGGAGCAGAGGACTTTGCGAGGATACGTTCCTATATTTCAACAATGCGTAAGAACGGTTATAAGGTGTTTAATGGGATTAAGTTAGCCATATTGGGGCAACCCCTCACACCAAACGACATCCTTCACGCAACCACCACCTGAGTAGTTACTTCAAAATTCAATCACTTCAAGTTTAAGGGCGCTGCGGAGGAAGGATTTTGATCTGTCGCAAAGGCTCAATCATTTAATTAACGTTTGCGTTATTAATGTCCTGAGGCGAAACAATCAGTTGGAGGAGTGGGCGACGCTGCATTCCCAGCCGAAAGACCGACAACCGCAACCGTTAGGCCATCGAGCTTCTTCTGCTCCTCGGAGGTGACTTTGTAGCGATTTCGGTTCAGCCGCAATTCATGGAAGAGAGGAGGAGGAAGTAAGTGAAGAACAAGCTTGCCCGACCATGGGAAGAAGACCCAACATCCAAAGTTCTCTAGCGGAATGCCCTCAAGGATCTCTTGCCGGAGAGCATCGCGCTCTGGCCCACCAAGTTTTCTCCAAACTTTGGGATACCGCGATTCTAACAAGCCATCCAGCTGGATGGCAATGGTGTCAGACTTCTCGACAATGCCATTCGTCTGTTCAATCAGAAGTGCTTCACGACACGCCGGATCACCGGATAGGATCAGGGGCCTGCAATCAGATGAATGACTCACATAGGAGCAATCGCAGCCGGATCAAAAGGTGACGGGAAAAATGCGAAAGTCAGGTGTGATGTGAGGATTCAGTATTGAGTCATGGGGTATAAATGAAGAACTGACAAGTCAGTGCTAAGATCAAGGAACCTAAGAAGTATTGTTTGCGAAAGTTTGTGTGTGAGACAACGTGCTCGGTTCGCAGGGGTGCGAAAAACTCCGCAGACAATTATCATAATTATTTGATAATCTTTGGCCTAGATCGATATGGGGTTTATGTCCCCTCTAAATCGTTTTCTCATAGTTGCCGGTGTGCTGGGCTCGGTTGGCCTCGTGCTTTGGCGTTTGCAGGTGCCTCTTGAGAATCCCTTGCCCACGAAGGAGATGAAGGTCTCCTGCGTTCCCCAATCGAGCGTTGTCGCCGCTCCGTTGTCGAGCGGAACCTCTTCTGCAGAGCCTCACTTCATCTCTGACAGCTTCCTTCAAACTTCCCTCGCGGCATTGGCGGAGAACGGGTCGGATCTTTCCAAGCCGATGCGATCACGGCACCAGGTGCGGTGCGAATCGGCAGACGTGGCGGATCACTTGCGTGAGTGGGCGGCCAGCCGCGACTTTGAGACCAAGGAGCCCACGGTCTTTCTGGGACATGGGGGCGTGGAATTCTTCGATGTGGAACTGGTTCGAAAAGGCGTCCCCGAGATCGCTCAGATTCAGGAGGAGGGGCGGCTCATTCACGAGAAGATCCGGGACGTCGCCGGAGCGCGATACGCCACCTGGGTGGGAGAAATTGTGCGCTAATTCTATCCCTGCGAGACGATGATTAATCCTAGATTCTCCTTTACTATTAGCTTAGTTTTATCGTTAGCTTTGCTTTATAACACGCACGCCGATACCTCTCCTACGGACGGCTTGGTCAACTACGAGACGCCTCACGTTCATCCCATCGATCTGACGCCGGACGGGCAAACTCTTTTAGCAGTCAACACAGCCGCTCACCGGTTGGAAGTCTTTGACGTGACGTCCGGCATCCCTGTTTTGACGACAAGCATCCCCGTAGGAATCGATCCCGTTTCGGTTCGCGCGCGTTCCAATACCGAGGCGTGGGTGGTCAATCATATATCAGATAGCGTTAGTGTCGTCAACCTTTTGACCAACGCGGTGGTGGCGACCTTGCTCACGAGCAATGAACCGGCAGACGTCGTCTTTGCCGGTGTGCCTGAACGTGCTTTCGTTAGTTGCTCTGAGGCCAATCTCGTTGAGGTCTTTGACCCAAGCAATCTCACACAGCCGCCGCAGGAGATCGCTATTTCAGGCGAGGATCCTCGCGCTCTCGCGGTGAGTCCTGACGGCGCCACCGTTTACCTAGCAATCTTCGAATCGGGGAATGCCACGACAGCAGTGAGTGGCGGTGGAAGCGTGAATGCCAACAGCGTCACCTCGAGACCGGAAGGGCCTTATGCCGGTCAGTTGCCGATTCCAAACGACGGCACTAGTTTCAATCCGCCGATTAATTCCGCCCTCCCAACACCACCGAATACCGCCATCATCGTGCGCAAAGACGCCGGCAATCGGTGGATGGATGATAATAACGGCGATTGGTCGATCTTCGTCAATGGCGGGCTCGCCGGCCTAACCAATCGTGTGGCCGGATGGGATATGCCGGATCGTGATGTGGCGATCATTGATGCCCAGACTCTGAGCGTGACCTATCAAACACGCTTGATGAATCTGGTCATGGCCATCGGCGTGAATCCCGTATCGGGGAATGTCAGTGTCGTGGGCACGGAGGCGCTGAATGAGGTGCGTTTTGAGCCCAACCTTAACGGTGTGTTTCTGAGAGTGAATGCCGCCCACTTCAGTCCAGGCGGAAGTGCGGACATCGACGACTTGAATCCGCATCTCGACTACGGCACGAGCACGGTTGGCACCACGCTGCGGAACCAATCGATTGGCGATCCACGGGGCATCGCCTGGCACGCCAACGGCCAGCAGGCCTTCGTGACTGGCATGGGATCTGACAATGTGGTGGTAATCGACGGCGCAGGCAATCGGTTGGGCCACTTCCCTGTAGGCGAGGGCCCCACTGGCATTGTGCTCGATGCTGCAGCAGGCCACGGTTTCGTGATGAACAAGTTTGCGGGCTCGATTTCTGTCATTGATCTCAACACGCAGCAACAGACGGCGGAGGTCGCATTCGAAGATCCTACGCCTCAAGTCATCAAAGAGGGGCGGCCTTTTCTCTACAACACACACCTCACGTCGGGTCTGGGACACGTTTCGTGCGCTTCCTGTCATGTTGACGCGCGCACAGACAGACTCTCGTGGGACTTGGGGAATCCCTCAGGAGACCTGGACACTGTTCTCAATGCAAGCAACAGCACAGGCGACACCTCCGGAACGACGACCGTGCATCCCATGAAGGGGCCAATGCTCACGCAATCGCTTCAAGACATCATGGGTTTCTCCACCCTGCATTGGCGCGGGGATCGCGAAGACCTGGGCGAATTCAATCCCGCTTTTGTCTCTTTGATGGGGGCACCTGCAGAAATTTCTAACGAAGACATGACGAAGTTTGGTGACTTCCTCGACACCATTCATCTTCCGCCCAATCCCTATCGAAACATCGACAACACGCGTCCCGCAACGGTGACCTTGCCTAGCGGATTCGTGGCCACAACGTCGTCGTTTAACGCTTTGCGAGGCACGAACAGTCGCAGCAATAATTGCATGCAATGCCACATGAACGGCGAGCAGCGCAATGACGCTTCCAATCGCGAACTCGCGCAGGCCTTTGCTGCACCGGCGTGGGCGCCTCTGTATGACCGATTAGGATTCTGGCCTAGTTTGCAGAACGGTTCCACGACCGGCTTTGGCTTTTTTCATGACGGAGCCGACGACATTCACGGCGCGGCGCGAACGAACACGGCGGAGAATCAGACCGACATGTTAGCGGAGCTGATGACGCTAGAGGGGCCGGGTGGTCCGCTCACCGGAGCCGAACGCCGTCAGGATGCTCATGCGGGTGTGGGTCAACAGGTGACCTTGTTAGGCAGCGTATCCGCAAACACGGCCAACCGGCTTAATTCGCTGGTTAGCATCGCCAATAACAGCTCGCACGCTGAGCTCGTGGCTCATGGACGTGTGAACGGTGTGACGAGAGGTTACCTCTTGACCAGCGGCGATTCGTTTCAAGCAGATCGTCAGGGTGAAACGGAGACGGTGAGCAGCCTTACGGCTCTGGCTCAAGCCGGTAATCCGCTCACTTTCACCATGGTGACCAATGGCATGGGAACTCGGTTAGGCATCGACGAAGATCTGGATGGCATCCTCAACTTCGATGAAAACCTCCCCCCAATCGTTGAGAATCCGGGTGATCAAACCAACTCCGTGGGGTCAACGGTGTCTCTGGCGGTCAATGCGAGCGATCCGGAAGGACAACCATTGAGCTACGTGGCGACGGGCTTGCCACCGGGCCTTGACATTGACGCCAACACCGGGGTGATCACCGGCGATCTGGCAGCAAATAGTCTTGGGATCTATCAAGTCACGGTCCTGGCGAGTGATGGCCAGGGATCCACCTCCGTATCATTCACTTGGTTCGTACCCGATGCGTCCGGGAACTTTCCGCCGAGCCTGTCCAGCATACCTAATCAGTCGAATCTGGAAGGTGATTCGGTTTCTGTGAGTGTGTCCGTCGCGAACGTGGACAACGACCCGCTCACGTTCAGCGCCCAGTTCCTCCCCAATGGCATCCTCATTGAGCCCACGACGGGAACGATGAGTGGCACCCTAGCAGATGGCTCGGCAGGCGTGTTCCAGGTTCAGGTTACCGTTAGTGACGGACAGGCCTCCGACACGGAGAGCTTCGTTTGGGTCGTGCGCGGCGTGGTGTTTGATGATGACTTTGAAGTCAGTTCTGGTTGGGTGACCAACCCAGACGGAACGGATACGGCGACGACCGGTCAATGGGAGATCGGCGTGCCGGAAGAAACCATCTTCAACGGCGCCGTGATGCCTATTGGCAACGCTGCTAGCGGCAGTCAAGCCCTGGTCACTGAAGTCGCAGCGGGCACGAGTGTGGGTAGTTTTGATGTGGACGGCGGCGTCACCTCGGTTCGGTCGCCAGCATTCACCTTACCCGCGACCACGCCGATCACCCTTTCACTAAGCTATTATTTCGCGCATTTGGACAATGCGACGACGGACGATTTCTTTCGCATCACGCTTGAAGGGGAAACGGCATCCACCACTTTGCTAGAGGAACGCGCTGCGCCCAGTGTGCGGGCCGCTCAGTGGACGCCGTGGAGTGCGACGCTTGACGCCTTCGCCGGCGAAACCGTCACGCTGCTCATTGAGGCGGCAGACGCCGGAACGGCGTCGTTGATTGAAGCGGGAGTGGACGCTCTATCCATCATTGGGGCGCCACCCAATCAAGCACCCGTTCTCGAAGCCCTGGAAGATCTCGCTAATCTCGTTGGTGACACCGTGGATTTCCAAGTGAATGCTAGTGATGCCAATGGTGACACCTTGAGTTTTCAAGCAACCGGCCTCCCCCCGGGTTTGGGCATCAGTGCGAGCGGATTGATTTCCGGTACGTTGACCGAAGCCGGCGAGTTCACGGTTTCCATCAATGTTAGTGACGGGGCGGATTCCACGAACGAAACCTTTGTTTGGACGGTGACTGAGGACAATCCGGCGGAGATTGATCAACTCAGTAACTTCAACGCTCCGGCGCTTGTCCAACAAGGTCAGAACGTTACGGCTACGGTCGACTACGAATCCACTCAGGCGCACGAGTTGTGGATTTGGTTGCAAGATTCCAATACCAACTGGCGGACGGTTGCTTCGGATAACATTACCTTAAACCCTGGCATTGGTACGCACTCTTTTGATCTTCAGGTGGCCTCCGATGCGCGAGTGGGTGATGGTTACATCTGGGTCGTAAGACTCATGCCGGCGGGCTGGACGGGCGTGGCCGACACCCTCGATGCGCTCTATCTTCAAGGCACGGTCGAGGCCGGCGGGGGCGGCGGCGACCCCACAACGAATGAGATAGGTAATGTGGATCTCCCGACTGACGTGCTGACGCCCAGCACCGTCACCCTGGACGTTCCGTACGAGGTCACGGAAAGACGCGAACTCGCCGTGTGGTTGCACGATTCGGAGAATGGTTGGTTTACAATCGGCCAAGCTTTCACCACCGTCGAGCGTGGGACCGGTACCCATTCGTTTGAGATCCCCATTCTTTCTGGTGCTCGCGTGGGCAGTGGTTACATCTGGGCCGTGCGGCTTTTTCCGTTAGGCTGGTCATCGGCCGCGGACGCCTTAGACAACGTCTATGGTGCTGCCACGGTGGCTCAAAACACCGGGGGCGGCGCCACGCAGAATATCCTTACTTCCGTCGATGCACCATCCACCGTACAAGTAGCCGGAGTCGCCACGGTGACGGTCGATTATGAAGCAACCGAACGCCGTGACTTAGGCATTTGGTTACACGATTCCACCGACAACTGGCGAACAATCGGCACTGGTTTGGTCAAGGTGGACCCTGGTTTCGGTACGGAAGTGTTTAACATCGGCATCGTGGGGGACGCGCGTCTCGGTGATGGCTATGTCTGGGCGGTGCGACTGTTGCCGGAAGGTTGGACCTCCGGTAATGACGCCCTCGATCAGTTCTTCGCTCCGGCCACGGTGGAGGAACAAGACACTTCGCTCGTGAACTACGCCGTCTTGCCTCAAGCATCGGCCACGCAATCGTCGGTCTTTGGTTCTGTTTATGGAAGCCGCTTGGCCCGCGATGGCAATACCGATGGTGATTGGCGCAATCGCAGCGTGACACATACGGAACTCGACGTGAATGCATGGTGGGAAGTGGATTTGGGTAGCGTGAAGACCATTGATCATGTCTTGCTTTGGAATCGAACGGATTGCTGTGGTGAACGTCTCGTGCCGTACTATGTCTTGGTGAGTGATGTACCGTTTGTCTCCACGGACCTGGACACGGCACGGGCACAAGCCGGTGTGACGGAGGCCTTCTTCGATCAAGAGCCCTCGCCGACGCAACGTGTGGATCTCAATCGCTCTGGCCGCTTTGTGAGGATTCAGTTAGCCGGATCGAATTACCTCAGTCTCGCGGAAGTGGAGGTTTACGGGCCTAACGAAGGCCCTGTGAACGGCGTGACCTACAGTTACTTTGAAGGCACCTGGGATCAGGTGCCGGACTTCGACGCCCTGATTCCCAGAGCAACTGGCACGGTTGCAGATCTCACGCTTGATGTGCGCGAACGTGAGGATTTTTACGCGATCCGCTATCGCGCCTGCCTCAATGTCCCCGCGGACGGGACGTACACGCTTTACACGCAATCGGACGAGGGTTCGCGGCTTCTCTTGAATGATCAGTTAGTCGTGAACAACGACGGCGTGCACACCGTGCAAGAGGCTTCGGGGACGGTGACGCTCACCGCCGGCATGCATCCGATGGAAGTGCAGTACTTTGATCGTGAGGGCGCCCAAGAACTCACCTTGCTGTGGGAGGGCCCGGGCCTTGCCAAGCAAGTCATTCCGAGCACGGCTCTCTCCGTGAATGAAACGGGCGTGAGCCCTGGCTTCCATCACTTGAGACAGCAGGTTGCCGTGGAGGAGAATGCCGACGGCGATCTGTTAGACCTCATCGCCGAGAATGCGTTGGGCATGAATCCTTACGAAGGGCACATGACCAGCGTGGGTCTTCAAGTAGGGACCATGCCGGATGGATACGGGATCGAGGTCTGGTACGATCGCCCGGCTAGGTTGAGCGAGTTTGTCTATACTCTGGAGTTCAGCACCAATGCCAGAGACTGGATTGAAGGGCCCATACCAGACATCATCACCGAGAGCTTTGGCTGGGAGCGTGTGCGCTATCCCGATCTACAGAACGCGGATCCCGGTATTCGCGACCGCGGCTTCGTCCGCCTCCGCATTCATCATCACGGATGGAATCAGACGTCTACCACACCTATCTGCGGCTGGCAGCGTACGTCTCTAACGGAAGGCTATCAAACCCACGGCCTCGGGCTCACTCAGCCGCCGGTTTATGCAAGTGTGGTCGATGCCGTGGCCGGCACCATGCTCACCACGACGTCCGGTGGTCTTCGTGATGCGCTTGGACAGTCAAGCGGCATTGCCGGTGGCGGCAATCTCTCGACGCCTTTCTATCTCGAGTTTACCAATGGGGAACTGGCCGGTCATCGTCTCGACGTTGATCCTAGCATAAGCACGGATCAAGTCGTGGCCTTTGATTGGTCCTCGCCCCATAACACACTCCCGGAAATCTCTAACAATGCGCTTGATTCATCGTTCGTAATCCGGCCCCATTGGACACTCGGAGAGAGTTATCCAATCGAACGTTTTCAAGGCGGCCGCGATATCGGGCGTGCCGATCAGCTGCAGTTCTTTGAGAATGGGCAATTTCAAAGCTACTTCCTTCTCGACGCGGGTGGCTTCCATCACTGGACCTCCGTGGCCGACATCACCCTAGCAGATCGATCCACTACCATCGTTCCGCCCGGGAAAGGCTGTTTCATCCGCATCCAAGGAGCGCCTGCCGAAGCCTTGCCGGCACTGGTGAACACTGGACACTTGCGCACCACACCGTTCATACAGCCGCTCGCGGCCGGCCACCAACTCCTTGCATCGCCAACGGCCCTGGATCTCAGTCCGGCACAAAGCGGCTTGGATACGGACTTCGTCACCGGCGGTCTCGATCCCGCGGAGACGGATCAGATCCAGCTCTGGCTAGGGGCCGGCGAAGGCTACACCAGCTATTTCCGGCTGGACAACGGCGATGCCTTCCGTTTCTGGACGGGTGTGGAAGACGTCAACCTCACCGATGTGAACGCCACGCCGATCCTGCAGGGAAACCGGGCCTTCTTTTACCGGGCCATGCAATCCGTGCCCTTTTATCGCGTGCCGGGGATGGAATAGGTGTGGCTCGTTTGCTAACATTCACCACACTTTGGTTGGAGCAACATCAAGGGTCACAAGATCAGATCCCACGACTTTCATCGCGGGCAGCCTCGAAGTCATTAAACCGGCTGTCCGACCGATTGGATCCGTCCTCGTCGCCGCTAGCAAAGAGGCGAATGGCATCACATTCTGTGTTTAAATTGAAACTCAAAAGATTGAAACAAGCGTGAAATGTCTGCCTGAATCATGCCCTAAAGAGCTGTAGGAACACTCACTATCAAACCAACTGAATTTGCTCAATGTGAAGCGGCCCGTCACGGTCATCACTAGCCTTCGCAGCCACTGAAACTACTCGCCAAGAGGGAGATCGTCGACTAGGGCATGGGCATGAACGAAGAGAGTGTTTTTGAAACCGTCGCTCGCCATCGCGTGGTGGCCGTGTTAGTGATCGATAGTGAAGACGATGCCGTGCCGCTGGCGGAGGCTTTGTTGGCCGGGGGCGTCAAGGTGATGGAACTGACCTTGCGGACGGAGGCGGCCATGGGTGCATTGAAACGGATCCGCACGGGAGTGCCGGAGATGATCGCAGGCATTGGCACGATCCTAACAACGGATCAGGTGAAAGCCGTGCGTGAGGCCGAGGCGAGTTTCGGCGTCTCACCGGGATTGAATGAGAAGGTGATGGACGAAGCACAGGTGCGCGGGTTGCCCTTTGCCCCTGGCATCGTCACACCCTCGGATATCGAACGGTCGTTGGCCTACCACTGCAAGGTGCTGAAGTTCTTTCCTGCGGGACCGTCGGGCGGGTTGCCCTATTTGGAATCAATTGCCGCGCCTTACAATCATTTGGGTATTCGCTACATGCCATTGGGCGGGATTCATTTGAACAATATGTCAGACTATCTCGCCAGCTCAGTGGTGGCTGCGATCGGCGGCTCGTGGATCGCCAAGCGTGAGGTGATTCGCGATCGCGACTGGCAAACGATCACTGCCAACGCACGGGAAGCCGTGGCCAAGGCGAGATCGGTGAAGTGAGACCTATGAGGTGATGTAGCCCAAGTGATGAGCGATCAATGAGGTAGCGGAACTGGTAACAGTTCCTTCGTGGCAGCGGAGTCCCACGCATGGAACTCTCACGAGTTCCGCTACGGTAGCGGAGTCCCACGCATGGAACTCTCACGAGTTCCGCTACGGTAGCGGAGTCCCACGCATGGAACTCTCACGAGTTCCGCTACGGTAGCGGAGTCCCACGCATGGAACTCTCACGAGTTCCGCTACGAAAAGTGCCCACCACTTTTAGTCAGACCCATTGACTTGCACCCGTTAGAAGGACAAACATCGGTTCAGCTATGATCACAAACATCCTGCGTGGAGTGACGGTGCTATGCTTTGTTTCGACGATCGCCGCGAACGATATTTGGCCGGCTAACACTTGGACGAAGGCGTCACCGGACGAAGTGGGAATGGACGCCGCGTTGCTCGATCAAGCGCGTGCCTATGCCGAGACTGGCGGTGGCTCAGGATACATCACTCGTCACGGACGCTTGGTGCTGGCTTGGGGTGACTTGAAGAAACGTTATGATCTCAAATCCACCACGAAGTCTTTCGGTGCCACGGCATTGGGGATCGCGGTAGGTGATGGCAAACTGGCCTTGGATGACCGGGCGATCAAACATCATCCTAACTTTGGCACGCCGCCGGAAGCGAATAGCGAGACGGGTTGGCTTGAAGAGATCACAATCAAACAGTTGGCGGCGCAAACGGCGGGATTCGCCAAGCCGGGCGGGTATGAAAAACTGTTATTCGCGCCGGGCACGCACTGGCATTATAGCGATGGCGGACCGAACTGGCTGGCGGAATGTGTCACCTTGGCTTACCGGCGTGATCTGCAGGCTTGGATGTTTGATCGCGTGTTCACGCCCATTGGCATTCAGCAGGACGATCTCAAATGGCGCCGCCATCAGTATCGGGATGCGGAATTTGATGGTATCCCGAGACGTGAATTCGGATCTGGCATTCATGCCAATGTTGACGCCATGGCACGGTTCGGTTTGCTCTATTTGCGGGAGGGCCGATGGCGGGACAAACAACTCGTTCCCGCTCCCTTCATCGCTCTAGCAACCGCACCCCTGGCGGAAGTCATTGAATTGCCAGAGTTCGAAACGGACGGCGAACACGGCAATGCCTCGGCGCATTATGGTCTTTTATGGTGGAACAACGCAGATGGTAGGCTGCCAAACGTGCCGCGCGACGCCTATTGGACTTGGGGGCTCTACGATAGCTTGATCGTCGTGATCCCCAGCCTGGATGTCGCGATCTCGCGTGCGGGTAGATCGTGGAAGCGTGAAAAAGATGCGGGACACTACGACGTCTTGGCCCCATTTCTTGAGCCCATTGTGCGATCCGTGACGCCTAACAGACCTCGGAGTCCGGTGATCGCCGGCATCGATTGGGCGCCTCCTAACACCATCATTCGCAAAGCGAAAGGTGGCGATAACTGGCCCATCACTTGGGGAGCCGATGATCGTCTCTACACCGCCTATGGTGATGGCTGGGGCTTTGAACCGAAGGTGGAGAAAAAATTGAGCATGGGTCTGGCCATCGTGACCGGAGAGCCTAACCAATTTCACGGTGAGAACTTGCGTAGCGAAACGGCTGAGCGCCTGGGTCAGGGTAAAGAAGGTCCCAAAGTTAGTGGGCTCTTGATGGTCGAGGGCGTGCTTTACATGCTAGTGCGAAACACCGATAATGCGCAGCTTGCTTGGTCCGAAGATCAAGGCAAGACCTGGACTTGGGCCGATTGGAAATTCACGGATAGTTTCGCCTATCCCACATTTCTCAACTTCGGCAAGAACTACGCCGGCGCACGGGATGATTTCGTCTACATTTATTCGCATGATGAGGACAGTGCCTATGAACGCGCGGACACGATGGTTCTAGCACGTGTCCCGAAAGATGCCTTGCGTGAACAATCACACTATCAATATTTCCAAGGCTCACTTGAGGACGGTTCGCCTACTTGGACGGCTGACATTTCCAATCGCTGGCCCGTCTTTGATAGACCGGGAACTTGTTATCGATCTTCTGTTAGTTACAACGCAGCTTTGAAGCGCTATCTTTGGTGTCAAACAGGTCTTGGCGAAGACACGCGTATCAAGGGTGGCTTCGCCATTTACGATGCGCCGGAACCCTGGGGCCCTTGGACGACGGTCTACGAGACGTCTGAATGGGACGTCGGACCGGGAGAAACCAGTTGTCTCCCCACGAAATGGATGAGCGCGAACGGTCTTGAAATGCACTTGGTTTTCTCTGGGGACGATAGTTTCTCCGTACGCCGCGGGACGTTGCGGATGCGAGAGCGACCATTGAATTGAAGACATCCGTCTGCGCCTCGTCGAAAATGGCCGGTATACCTTCCCTCTTATGATCCTATCCCGATCCCTCTATGCCGGTACGGCCGCCACCGTGATGGTGTTGCCGTTTCTCATCGCGCAAGATAGCAGCACCATTGGCCGCATCCCACCCGTGACGTCGCTGCAAGGCGGCTACCATTTCCTGACCACAAAGGTGTTTTCCGCTCAGGAAGATGCTCGAATCCTTGAGCGTTTCCAAGGGGTGCGGGTGGCCGACGTGAGCGATGGACTGGACGCGGTCGGCCTGCCGAATGTGGGGCTGATTGATCCGGATATCGGTCCGCTTTGGCTGAACAACGAAGTCTGCAACCATCGGTTTGTGGGGATCGCGGTAACGGCCCGCTATGTCCCGGCACAGGCCGTGGAAGCCACGCGTCGTTCGGATGCCGAATTTCACAATTGGGTGAATGATTGGTATGAGAACAGATCTCCGGAGCCCTTCATTTCCGTTCTACGTCCCGGCTCAGTGTTAGTGATCGACGACGGCGGGGGTGATCTCGATGTTGGCAGCATCGACGCTAACAGCGTATTAAACTGGGCAACTCGAGGCTGTGTGGGTGTGGTGACCAACGGTGGCGCGCGCGACACGGACGACATCATGGCGCAGAAGATTCCCGTCTATTATAAGAAGCCCGCTCGCGGACTCCGGGCGGGGCGCAACGAGATCGAGTCGGTGAACCGGCCCGTGGTGGTTGGCGGGGTGTGCATCATGCCGGGCGATGTCATCATTGCCGATGGCGACGGCGTGGTCGCAGTCCCACGTGTCCATGCGGAACGGGTGGCGCTCTATGCCCAGCGCGTTCGCGAACATGACCGCCAAGTGAGGCGTCAGCTCTATGAGCAACTAGCGCTCCCTCAAGACGTCACTGTGCGTTAGCGCAACTTCGCGTCATTTACTGAAAACTGTGGAAATCCCAGCACCGTGAGGGCTGGTGTTAAAGGCGCATTTGGGCATTGACTCGCGTGATGAAGTCGTCTGATTTCGCGCGCATGAAACGCTCTCTCTCATGGCTTGCCTTTCCTTGGCTAACCGTTGCGCCTATATTCGCTCAGACCTCTGAGGACGACAATATGCTAGACCCCATGACCGTTTATGGGGAATTGGAGAACTACCAGTCATGGCCGCTCAGTGCCAGCGCCGTGAGCGGCGAAGACATCGCGGTGCAGAACCGGACGGATCAGCGCACCCTCGCCGAAGTCATTCCCAACTTCTCCAACACGGACACGGGTCTACGTGCCTTCGGCGATGTCGTGAGTATGCGCGGTCTCACCAACACCCCATTCTTTGGGGATCCGTCAGTCGTTCAGTATGTCGATGACGTGCCCATGGGAAATGTGTTCTCTTTAACCAATCAGTTTCACGCCGTGGACCGGGCGGAAGTGTTTCGCGGTCCTCAAGGCTGGCTATTTGGCCAGAACGCCTACGGCGGTGCGGTCAATGTGATCAGCCGCCGCCCCTCCGATGTGTGGGAGGGTCAGGTTTCGGGGCTCTACGGCAGTTACCAATCTGTCGGCGCTGATGGCTTTGTCATGGGCCCCCTAGCGCAAGACAAACTATATCTTCGGCTGGGCGGCAATTTCTCCGAGCGCAACGGTTTCCTTTTTAATCCCAATTTGGGGACACATCCGGATGAACAGCGGCACGCCAGTGGATCCGGGGCGCTCTACTGGAAACCCAACTCCGATTGGGAAGTGATGCTCTCCGCCACGGTCTCGCGCTTCAATGATGGGGCCCCGCGTCTGAGTTCGCTCGATGGCGATCCTTTCACGGTCACGTCAGACGTGCTTGGCGAGGCGCGTCAAGAGTCTAACAGTCAAGCCTTACGTATCGCCTACGAAGGAAGCGACTTCACGTTTCTCTCCGTCACCTCACGCCGTTATTGGGAGATCGATCCCTATCACTTTGACTTGGATCTCAGTGCCTTTCCAGGAAACGAATCCTTCATCACGCAGGACCAAGAGCTGTATTCGCAGGAATTCCGGCTCTCTTCTCTCGAGGGCGGTGATTGGGAATGGAGCCTAGGTGCCTATCTTTCCGGCTCGGAGGTCGAAGGGAATACCACCCGCAATTTCATTGTGCCGACCCCCGACGGCAATTTCTTTCCCGCGACCACGACCACGGATTACACGATCGATTCCAAGACCTACGCGCTCTACGGCCAAGTTTCGTATCACGGTATCGATCGCGTAGGCGTGCATGCCGGCCTGCGTTTTGACTACGTGGAGAAAGATCTCGACCGCGACGCGACCGGGCTCATGGGGCCGGTGCCTAACAACGATCTGAACGATGATTATTTCTTCGTTAGTCCTCGTCTTGGATTGGACTACGAACTTGATGAATCCTCACTTGTCTACGTCACCACGGCCCTGGCATTCAAGCCGGGTGGATTCTCAGCATTTGTCGATGATCCTTCGTTGGCTCCCTACGATGAGGAGCGTGCTTGGACGACTGAGCTAGGCTGGAAGAAAAGCTGGCTTGATGACGCCGTCAGGACAAATGTCGCGCTTTTCTATAGTTACATTCATGACTATCAGGTGGAACGCAGCTTAGTAGCCACGGACTACGCCGTGCTGAATGCCGACCGCGCGCAGTCTTACGGTGCCGAGGTTGAGTTCCAAGCGAGGTTGTTTGATGGCTTTACGCTTGAAGGTTCGCTCGGGGTGGTGAAGACGGAGTTTGACCGGTTCACGGATCCCCTAACAGGCGCCGATTTATCGGGAAACCGGGCGCCGTTTGTTCCGGAAATTGATGCCTCGTTATCCGGCACCTACCGACATTCCTCAGGTCTCTTCGCTAGAGTGGAGCTTTTCTATCAGGGCCAAACCTACTTTGATGACTTCAATAACGGCGATTTCCGCGAGCCTGGGTACACCCTCGTTAACGCCGCACTGGGTTACGAAACGGATCAATTTCAGTTGAGTGTTTTCGGACGCAACATCACGGATCAAGTTTATTATCAGAACATCTCACCCGATTTACGCGCAGGAACAGTCGGTGCTCCGGCCGTGTTTGGGGTGCGATGTCAGTATTCGTTCTAAGTAAATAAATAGCCTCCACGTCACAGGCACTGGATGTTCCATCCGCTGATCCTGCATCGGTCGCACCAGAAAAGGTAGAGGTGCCCGGAATCGCCGCTCCACATTTCGTGACCAGGAAAGCCGTCGTCTAACTGCGCCAGGTAGGGCATGGTTAGGCCACATTGGGGGCAGGGCGGATAGCTGGAATCTTGCACCCAATCGGGCGCGCCGCCGAACTTGTTCAGGTTGTTCCCATTTCCCCAATACTGGTGGTGCCAGCGCGGTGGCGTCTCGGTCAGCCAGATCGGTCCTTGCTTGAAAGCGTCTCCAGGAGGCTCGACGGATGCTTGATCGACGATTTCGCCGATGGGCAATGATTCCGGTTCGCCGGTAGCCGCGTGGTGTCGATAAAACAAGAAGTCGTTCTCCCACGGAAAGCAGCTTAGGCAGGTGGCGAATCGGAGGCGATTCATTCCGGTTACGCCAAGATTCTCTGGAATCGATTCCAATGTTAGGATCATGAATAGACGATGCTGACAAAGCGCACAAGGCTCTTCTCCATCCCCGCCATGGGTGCCCGCAGGTTGATCCGGCTTGGCTTGCCCCCAAGTAGGATGGGAGGCGACGCGGCGATAACCCTCTAACGATTCTTCATAGTGATCGGAAAAACGCAGATGATAACAAGCGGCGGGGATTAATGGGCGGAAGGCGTAGCGAGCCGGGTCCCATTCGGTCTGGGATCCGTGTCTGAGATAGGTGTTGAGTTCGGGAGGCCGGCGGCGTGCCCACGGGTAAGCTTCTTGCAGCACTTCTAACATAAATTCCCAATGTTCCACTACATAGAGAAGGATGTCAGGATCTTTGGTGGCAATCATGGCTTGCCAGGCCCACAATCGTTTGCGGGCTGAGTGTGCTCCGTTCCACGCCTCTTGCCGCATCAACTCAAACGAAGCTTTTCCGGAATGTCGCCATGGCAAATCTGCGTAGTAACACGTGGCATTCACATCTAAGGCGAAGATCTCGTGTAGCACGTTTGTGAGAACTTGTGGCGCTTGCACGGAGAGGTGAAGAATCACCTCACTATCCCGGCTGGGCCGATCCGGTTCCGGCTCGGGAAGGGATCGAAGACGCGCCATTTCCAGCTTCGCCATTTCTAACAATGCTTCCTCGTCGAGATGGGGAAACGTCGACACCACCGCATTCTCATCGAATGGCTCCCGCTCAAACTGTTTCCGTGTCCAGGCACGGAGCGCCGAAGGCGATTCGATCCCGGGGAAGGTCTCTTGGGGAGATGGGGAATCTTGTGGAGGCATGAGATCCTGTCAGCGGTCCGGCGAGGCCGTGACCTGAGGAAAGCCTTTTTCAGGTTTGTGGTCAATGAGATGTAACATTGCCCCGCCGATCACGCTGAAGGAGACATTCGCCATGTTTTTTATCATCGGACTCGTCATGGCTGCGATCGGCAGCGCCTTCGCCCTATTCTTGGTGGGGGCGCCCCTCTTGATCGCACGGGCTTGGGGGCTGCTTTGGGGCGATCGGCGGCTCTGGTGGACGGCTGGCGCCATCCCCGCCGTGTTCGTGGCCCTTTTCTGGGTAGAAGCTTCCAATCATTTCAAAGTCCCCACGGATCAATTGCACAAGGGATTTGTTAGTTTTCAAAGGGCCGGAGTGTACGGAAGCGTCTTCATTCTTTGGTTAGCCGGTTTCGTTGGTCTCTGTTTCTGGGGCCGAAAATGGCGGCAGCCCCGGAAGTGGTTGGCACCCGTTGGGGCTGCTCTATCACTCATTTTACTGGCTATGATAGGGATCGATCTGCATCAGCAGCCGACCGCCATTCGCCAGGAACGTGCCGAGAATCTCTCACGCTGGATCACTGCGGTAAAATATGCCGATCTCTCAACCCTACGCGAAATGGCCGCTGCGGGTAACGGTCATTGGTCCTATGCGAAAGAACTCAATAACTCGCCCGTGTCTTGGGCATTTGGTCAGGAGGATCGTTCACTTCTCGCTTGTTTGATAGAGATCCACCCTCGACCGGACGAATTGCGCACGTCCCTGGCCAATCTCACGGCCTCAAGTAGCGATAGCGAGGCGGCGTTCGAATTTATCGTCAACGAGGTCGATGATCGCCAAGCGATGCTTCGAGAAACCTTTGCTGCGGCGGTTTCCTACGGCAATCAGCCTTTCTTCAGCACTTTGTTAGAAAAGCACGACGCTTGGCCTAACACCGTCACCACGCAGAGCGTTCTCATGACGGCGGTCAATAAGGGTCACGAAGCCCTTGCCAAAGAACTCGTTTCCCGAGGGGCCAGGGTGAATCACTTGGATGGCAGGACGCAATACAGTGCCGAGACCGCGTTGCAAGGCGCCGTCTTGTTTCAGCCGCAATTGGTGCCTTGGCTTCTTGAAAGCGGCGCCGATCCCAATCTCTGCCATGACGGTTCGCCTTCGCCCTTGATGCGCGCCGTGGAGAAACGGCGGCCGGAAACCGTCACGCAACTCATTGATGCGGGAGCGAACATTCACGCAACTGACGAGCAGGGCAACGCGGCGATCCATTTCGCGTCGCGTGGCCACAAGCCCGATGAATCGATGATCCAGCTGCTCTTGCAACATGGCGCAGATCCAACGCGGCCCAATCAGTTCGGTTTTGTTCCCGCGGCTCGAATCACGGAGCCGGCGCCGTAACTTAAGTGCGTCACCGTGGTAACTTCGGGGGTTGGTTGCTTAATCTTAAAGGAACCAGCCCAGAGGATATGCCCGTGACTCCGAAACTCCTTCCCCTTCTATTTCCCTTGGCCGTGATCGCGGCCAAAGCAGACGATCTCCAGCCACTTGGTGATGAATTCAATGACGCGACGAGTCTATCACAATGGCAAGATCTTGGAGTCGTCGAAGGATGGAACACGCCCTCCGTTGAAGCAGCAGACATCAATACCACGACGCCGGGTCATTTCCGAATCACGCCGGGCGCCCTCACTTGGTTTAATAATCTGCGAGGAGCATTGTTTTTCAAGGAAGTGAGTGGTGACTTCATCGCGACCTTGCGGCTGAGGATTCTCAGCCGGCACAACGCAATGGATCCTCTGGAGCCGCCTAACCAACCGTTCTCGCTAAGTGGTGTCTTCGTTCACGCGCCACGGGCCACGGTCCAAGCAGCACCTAACCCTTACACCACGAATGCCGTGTGGCCACCTGCAGCGCACGGAAGTGATTGGGTTCCGAACACTGAAAACTACATCTTTCTCAGCTACGGTTCTGCTGGGAATCCGGGAACGCGCCAATTTGAGATCAAGGCCACTCGTAACAGCGATTCCCTCCTCTACTTCGATAGCAATGGCATCGACCAGAATGTGAATGAAGCCTGGTTGCAGATGGTTCGGGTGGGTGATACGGTGGTCTGTTTGCGCAAGCACAGTGCGGCCGGAGCTTGGCTGGTGGAGAACCGCTATCCCAACGCGGATCATCCCTTCCCGGAATTTGGCGATACCTTGCAACTGGGTATCACGGCCTACACCGACTGGAATACGGCTCAAAACGCTTACACCAGCGGCGATGCGGCCATGTTCCATTTCAATTACGCGCCGCCTAACAACGGTAACCCCGATCTCATCTCAGAGGTCGACTACTACCGCTTCCAGCGGCCTGATCCCGCCCTTACTGAGCTGGTGTTGCAAGGCATGAACGTGAATTACAATCCCGCAACGAACCAATCCGCCAATCCTCCGGTAACCTTGGCGGCGTCGCCTCTCGCTGCCCCTTATCTTGGCGATCAAGCAAACATTCCGGTAGGGCGATTGTTAGTAAATGACGTCGTCTTCGCAGAATCGAGTCAAACGGTGATGATCCCGGTCAGCCGCACCAATCATTCGCAAGGCGCGGTGAGCTGTGACTATGAATTCCAGCCGGGCACGGCGTTGCCTGATGACTACATATCGGCAAACGGCACCTTGAATTGGGCAGATGGCGACGCCGCAGATAAGATGATCGAACTAACACTACCCCACGACAGGCTGGCGGAGGGCGAAGAATCCTTTTCCGTTAGGCTTACTTCACTAAACGGTCCGGCAAACTTCGCCGGCGGCGCATTGGAACGCACGATCACCGCGACGATTGAAGACCATCCTTTGGATCAATGGCGGTTGGATCAATTTGGGGGACAAGCCAATGCTCCCGAAGGTCAGTTGACGGCCGACTTTGATGAGGATGATTTCGCCAATCTCTTAGAACGACTTCTCAGTACGGATCCCACGGCTTCCAATCCCGATCCCTTACAAAGCAACCAAGTAGGCGACCGCATGACTTTAAGTTTCACTCCTGACAGTGAGGCACTCGAAGCCGAGTTGGTGGTCGAGGCCTGCGACGATCTCGCTGCTGAGAGTTGGATGCCGCTTGCGACACGTGAAGCCGGCCAGAGCAATTGGACGCTCAATGACCCCGAGGCCGGTGTCGAAGTCGACGGCGCTACCGGGCAGGTCACCGTGACGGATGCTGTGTCCCTAACGGTTGCTGAGCGACGATTCATGCGTCTCGCCGCCGGTGTGGGAGGATAGCAGATAGTGATCCGCTGCCGCATCTTGACCAAACCGGTAGAGATCGATTTCAAACTTCTCCAGAATCGCCAGACAACGTTTCTCTTCTTCCGGCCCGATCTCCTGCCGCCATTGCGCGACTTGCTTGGGATTAAACAACTGATCCGCACGCACTTCGCTGTGGGTGATCTTGGCCGTCTTGGAAGGAATGGCCAACTGCCGGCGCATGGCATCGCGTTGCGGCAGCTTAAGTTTATCGCTCAAGGTATCGATGACCAATCCGGGCTCGAGAATGGCTTGCTCGTAAGTCACGAAAACCCACTCAGGATGTCGATCGAGCGCACGAAGAGGCTCCAAGTTATCCAAGCACCATTCTAGCACTTGCTGCTCCAGGACACTTCCCTCGTCCATCAATCGATGCGCATACTCTGCTTGGTCTGAGGTGAGATGTGCCCTCACAAAAGCTTCGTTTCCGAGAAAATCACTCATCACCTCATTCCCCCACCCGGCGCGTATGATCGAAAGTGACTGAGAGATGGGGTGGCGAATCTGATAGACGATATCCACTGGGAAAGTTGCCGCGAACCATTCGATCATTGGTTTCACCGCGAGCAATTTTATCACCATCCGCTCAGGCTTCTGCCAGAATTGCCGGGACCAAAGATCCCACCGGGAATTCACGTTCAACTTTCCAGCCAGTATCTCATAGAAATAAGCTTTCACCAAGGATTCGTCTTTCCGATCGAATGGTCCGGTCGTGAACTCAGGAAGTTTCCTTAGTAAATGCGGCGCCAGCGTCCAGGAGCAGAACGGCTGGTCGATGTGCCGTAAGCCCGGATGCGCACAAAGCGTTTCCATGATCCACGTGCTGCCCCCGCGCCGATTGGAAAAGAGACAGATGTCCCGGAGGTCATTCTCCTGCCGTTTGGGCAAGAGGGAGGAAATGGCATGTTTAACCTCTGCACGAAGCGCTTGCTTAGGTTTTGTTAGAATAGACATGGTGACAGGTTGAGAAACTAACGGGGGCGTTCTCCCGCTGCAAGACCATTGCCTGGCGCAAGTCAAGAGTGATGACGGTCGATAGGGCGTGTAGAAGAAGTCGTGAGACGGCTCCTCGATCGATGCCTTACAAACAGAACTTTCGCAACTTCCACTATGCGCTCGTTGCCCTAACGTGCTTGATCACCGCGCTTATTCGCACCCGGCTTGCGTTGATCTGCAGCGCCACGTTTTCTTGGAACAGGCTTTGGGTGTTTGGCGAGGATCGCCTTCAGCTCGGAAACCGTTTCAGGGTGTTTGTTAGCAAGATTCTCGCGTTCTAGCGGGTCGGACACGTAGTCGTAAAGCTCATACTCCGGTTTGGCATCGTTCTGGCCTATCCATTCCACGAGCCGGTACCGTTCGGTTCGAACGGCCCGGCCAAGTTTGGCTTTGGGATAAGCGTGATAGGCATGGTCGCGAACCCGGACGGAGGGATCTTTCAAAACGGGCACCAGGCTGACGCCATCTCTTGGTTGAGGGCCTTGCGGTGCGGGCAGCCGGGCCAACTCGGCAAGTGTGGGAAACACATCAACACTCTCGGCGAGTTGCTTCGTGACCGAATTCGGCTCAATGACCCCCGGCGCCGCAATAATAAGAGGGATGCGATTAGCCTGTTCGTAATTGGTGTGTTTTGTCCAGATACCAAGATCGCCCAAGTGAAAACCGTGATCTCCCCATAACACAACGATCGTGTTTTCCGCTAGTCCAAGCTTATTCAATTCTGCGGTCACACGCCCAATCTGAGCATCCACGTAACTCGTGCTCGCATAGTAGCCATGGATGAGCTGACGGGCTAAATCCTCATCGATCTCTCCATTCTCCGGCACGGGTTTGTAAGCGCAGATTTCGCCACGCCGTTTCCCCGCGGCAGCAGGGGCATTCTTGGGTAGATTGGTGAACTCCGGCAAGGGTAGTTTTTCGGCTCGTGCATGTCCCAGTAGCGTTTGGGCGCGCTGAAAGGCAGATGCGGACGGACAAAGCCGGCCGCAATGAAGAAGGGCGTACCCTCTTTCTCGCGACGCTCCCTCGCCGCACGCAGCCTAACAATCGTCTCGGCAGCGACCCTACCATCGGCATAATCGTCATCCTTCGCCGTGGGCGACTCAAAGGCCGCCCCACGCGGCAAACGGCGAATCTGACCAAGTTTCTGATTCGTGAAGAGCGCCTCTTCCCTGGTCAATTGGCCACCATCCGTGCTCTCGGGATCGAGATATTCAATGACCTTGTCTTTGAAATGAGGGACGGAGAATGACTGCGGATCACCTTCATTGCCGTGCCCGATATGAAAGATCTTGCCTAACGATTCGATGCGATACCCACCGTGTTTGGCAAAGTGCTGTGGCAGCGTGACGGCGTCGGGATAGGTCTCGCGAAGCCGGCTGCCCAGCCCGTAGAGCCCTGTCGAGGTCGAATGCGCGCCTAACATCAAGGTAAAGCGTGATGGCGCGCAAACGGCTTGATTGCAATAAGCTAGATCGAAGCGCATGCCTCGGGCTGCCAGCGCATCGATATGCGGGGTCTTGGCATGGGGATCGCCATAGCAACCAAGCGCCGGTTTGAGATCGTCCACAAGAATAAGCAAGACGTTAGGTTTCTCCAAGGCGAACAGCGGGGAGCAAAGTAGCAGCAGTACGGAAGCGACACACCGAGTCCTATTGATGATAGTCATTGATAATGAATGTTAGCGAACGAGTCTTTGGCCCACGGGTCATTCGATCATGGCGCTCACAGGCGGCATGGCATCGGCGAAGCCGCAGTTCGTACGACGGAGTTCGGCGGCGAGCGCTCGCCGGTGCTCGTCTAGCACAGACTTGTACGCGGGATTGAGGGCGAGGTTGGTCAATTCGTGTGGATCCTGTCGCATGTCGTAAAGCTCTTCGACTTCACCGGCGACTAACGTCCTGATATACTTGTAGCGATGCGTTCGGAGGGAGACCCACCATGGGATGCCATCGCTTTGGAAGATCTCATCGTCCTTCATCTCGGGAATGGTGTTGCAATCGGAGCCGTAGGTGGCGCCTGTTAGGGTGGTCAGAACGGGGTGACTCCAATCCGTGGCGGCAGGCTTCTTAAGCAAAGGCGTGAGATCGTGACCATGCATGCTCCAGGGCAGCTTCAGTCCGGCCGCTTTGAAAAATGTGGGGACGAGATCAGCACCACCCACGGGAATTTCACAGACCTTGCCCTTAGCAAAGCGTGAAGGCATACTCACGATCAGCGGGCCACGAATGGTGGCGTCATAAGGGGCAAGCTTGTGTTGGAAACCGTGTTGTCCCCAAGCCATGCCTTGGTCCGCGGCAAAGACAATGAGCGTGTTCTCGTATTGACCTGTCTCTTTCAATATTGCCACTAACTTTCCCACCGCCTCGTCGATGGCGAGGACGCCCTGGTGATACTGCCGCACCAGATCGTGGATGGTGTTTCCATGAATACCGCCGCCATCGACGGTGCGCCCGGCGAACCGGCCATCGCGCATTTGAGGGAGCCCGGCGGGACCGGCGATCCATTGATTGCGCTCCCGTGCGTAACTAGGCTTACCGGTACGTGGCGGGTAGAGATCGATCGGAATCGCCGCTTTGGCGTCTGGGTAAGTTTGCAAATGTCTCTCCGCTGGTGTGAAGGGACCATGCACGGCGCCAAAGCACAACCAGAGATACCACGGTTTGTCGCCCTTGGGCCGGCGAATATAATCCAGAGCCCATTGGGTGTAATTGTCAGTAGAATAACCTTTGACGAGTGTTGGTTCGACGCCATTGATCTGGATCAATTGATCATCAAAGTAGTTGCCGGCATTGTCAGGAAATGCCGGCCGGTTCCACACCATTTGGAAGTCCCAATCCCGCCCGAAACCGTTGTCGTTTCCAGTGTGCCACTTGCCGATTTGGGCCGTGTGATAACCTGCCTTACGGAACACGCGCGGCCAGAAGGGGCATTGGTCAGGATCGTAGGTGGCGCTGGGATAGCGATCGCTCATACGCATGGACTCCACACCATAAGAATGCCGCCCTGTCAGAAGAGCTAAACGTGACGCCATGCACCACGTGCCGACATAAGCGTGGGCGAAGCGCACACCTTCATCAGCCAAGGCGTCGATGTTAGGCGTTTCAACCCAATCATAGGCCTCGGGATAACAACCCACTGTTCGGTGCGATTGATCGTCGGTGAAAATCAAGAGGATGTTAGGCATCTCTGCCGCCTGGAGCAGCGGACAAAGCACCACGAGCAGTGCGAAAATAAGAAAGCGTTTTCGAATCATAGGGAGAAGTCTGCTGTTCTGTTATGGAAGCCACATGGGCCGCGCGTCGAAAGAAGTCGTGAGACTCTACGATCCGCACGCCACGCCCGGTACCGTCACAAGTTCCGCTACGAGCTTGGCCATTTCCTCGAATGGCATCCTAACGGCCAGTCTTGATGGATTCACTCCTTGACAAACATGTTGTAAGTCATCGTGAGTCCCATTTCTTGCATGGCACGCGATGTCTTTTGATTGGTCTTAAAGGCTTCGAATTGTTCATCGGTGAGGAGGGAAACGGCGCTCTTTTCAAGATTTCGCTGCAGGGTATCATACTGCTCCATAAAGCGATCGATCTTTTCTTGGGTGAGTGTGGTTGGGTCAAGCTCGTTCTGGTCATAGTAGCGATCTTCAAAGCCGATCGCCTCACGCTCATCGTACATCAATTTCACCAAAGCCTCTTCCGTATCCACGTCCAGTGCCTGCCCCGCGGGTTCCAAGAGACTACGCAGGCCTGTCATGGCCATACGTTCGCCTAACGTTCCTGTGTAATAAGTGTAGTAGTCGTAGTCTGCGTCATCGTTGAGAAACTCACGGACGCGCGCCTCCATGTCTTCCTTGGTTGCCGTGATCTCATCCAGAAGCGCTTGACGTTCTTCCGGTGGGTGCTTGCCGGAGATCATCTGCATTCCTTTGTCCATGATGCTCATCTGAGCATCGGTTATCAGTTTCTTGAAGTGTGCCAGTTCTTCGCCCTCCAAAGCTAGGGTCTCATAAAGACGCTGATACTGAGCTTCCAAGGTCGCCATCTGTTGGGAGGCCATCATCTCACGCATGCCGGGATTCTCTAACATCTCAGCCATGGCTTTCCCCGGGCTCTTGAATCCCGGATCGTCGTTCTTATCTTCCTGGTTAGCCGATGCTTGCTCAAGGAGGGTCACTTTCTCCGCGAGCGCCTTGTTCTCCGCCACGAGCTTGGCCTTTTCTTCACGCAGAGGCGCCGTCACCGATTCGATTTTAAGAGTAACACTAGCAACTTCGCGATCCCGATCATCGCGGAGACGTTCGCGATCAGCAAATTGCCAGACATTGAGTCCGGCGAGAGCCAGAAGGAGCACAATGATAAAGGCTTTCATGGCTCCATGGTGCCAAAGATATTGTGAAGGTGAAGACAGAACTTGGCGAACCGTCATCTACTGCGGCCGCCTAAGGGCGGGACTACAAGCCACGCCGTTTGTAGTTCCGCTTTTACCCGGCCGCGGCGGAGAACGCCTCCCGGGATTATGAGTGTTCACCACTTTAGCCTCAACGGATTGGGAGCTAAGGAGAGCTGAAACGGGTCAAGTACCCTTGCCCATCAAACACATTCCCACCACTAGAAAGAACATGCCCAAGACATTGACGGGGCGTATGGGAACGCCATAGGCAAGCCAGGCGATTCCTGCGGCAAAGATAAACGTGCTCGCGTAAACCGGATAAAGAACGGTCATCGATCCGCCTCGCTTGAAGGCGGCGACGAAGAGAACCATCACCGTGACATAGCAGAGGACGCCACCCAAGATGCGGACGTTCCAAACATAAGTCGACAACGGGCCGCCAGCGTGCTCCACGCCCGATTTGTAGAGGTACTGACCAAATGCTCCAAACAAAGCTGCCGTCAGGAACATTAAGATGGAGGTAGCGGGCGTGTGCACACAATTAACCTACATGATTGAGCTGAGAGGTCGAGCCACCTCTCCATACCCAGACGTGAAGAGACATGGCACCCAAAGGCCTTGCCACTTCGTTTTCTGCTAGAAGGCGATTCCAAATGAACACTTCGCTGATGGCGCCGACGGATCCGGCGTGTAAAGAAATGGTGAGACCTCTAATCGTTGGAGGCACCACTCACCGAACTTTCACAAGTTCCGCTACGAACTTGCCCATCACTTCGGTTTTCACCCATGATAAGCTTAATCAACAGCCCACCACCGATCCCATGCTGACAGTCAACGGTCTTCCTAAACGCAACTGCACCGGCATGAGCCGCCGCGAACTTCTCCAGATCGGTGGAGCCGGTTTGTTAGGCATGAGTTTGCCGCGGGTGTTGGCCGCTGAGCACGCTGCGGAGGCCTTTTCAGGAAGCCGCGCGAAGTCCGTGATCTTTCTCTTCCTCTTTGGCGGCCCCAGCCAGTTGGAAACCTTCGATATGAAACCGGAAGCGCCTCAGGAGATTCGCGGCCCCTTCCGTCCGATTCGTTCGCGGACTCCGGATCTGTTGGTCTCCGAGCATTTGGAACAATTGGCCAAGATCTCTGACAAGTATGCGATCATTCGTACCATGACCCATGATTACAACGATCACAGTGGGGCGGCGCATTACCTTCAGACGGGGAAACGTTGGCAGGTTCCCGTTGGCGGAGGCTTCTCTGCCACCCCGAAGGATTGGCCGTCCATGGGTTCCGTCGTCGAATACCTTTCCCAGCAATCGGCTAGCGGTTTAGCCAAGGACATGCCCTCCTACGCTGTCTTACCTAATTGGTTAGGGCGGCTTCAAGATAAAGGCCAATACCGCCGGCCGGGTCAATACGCCGGGTGGTTGGGCAATGGCTTCAATCCTCTCAACACCGCCGTGAACAAGCGAGACGTGGATGACAATCCCTACTGGCGGTCGTGCACCGATGACGAACTCACCTTTCAAATCGAAGGCCTTTCGCCTGAGATGGATGTGGGGCGAATCCATCAACGAACCAGTTTGTTAGAGCAATTTGAACACGTGCAACGCCGGTTAGACTCCGGTCAGGCAGATGCCTTGGACCGTCATCGTCAACGGGCTCTGGCGCTGGTTTCATCGGACAAGGCCGGCCGCGCCTTTGACATCACCAACGAATCAGATGCTCTGCGGGACCGCTACGGCCGCCATTTGTTTGGTCAATCCTGTCTCATGGCACGCCGGTTGATTGAAGCCGGCGTGCGCTTCACCACGGTGCATTATGACTGCGTGGACGGGTACAGTTGGGACTCGCACCGCACCAGCGACGATGTGAAGAATCATCTCCTGCCGACGTTCGACCAAGCTTGCTCGGCACTGCTCACCGATCTAGATGATCGTGGTTTGTTAGATGAGACTTTAGTCGTGGCCTTAGGCGAAATGGGCCGGACGCCCAAGGGCACACCAGCGTGGGGACGCGGGCATTGGAGCACTTGTTTTCCCTGTCTCATTGCGGGCGCGGGAGTGCGCGGGGGCGTGGCCTATGGGAAGACGGATGCGCACGCAGCTTATCCTGACGAACATCCCGTGTCACCGGAGGATTTAGCGAAAACCATCTATTGGGCTATGGGCATCGATCCTGATCTCTTCCTTCCGGATCGCGAAGGGCGTCCCATGCCTATCGTCGACAGTGGTGAACCGTTAACCCAGCTCTTTGGTTAGTCTGATGCATGCCAAGCAATGGGCCATCGCCCTCTATCTAACCGTTTCCTCCGCCATCGCCGCCGAGCGCCCTAACATTGTCTTGATTCTTGCTGATGATCTGGGATATGGTGATGTGGCTTGTTATCATTCCGGTTCCAAAGTGCCCACGCCACATCTGGATGAGTTAGCCGCGGATGGTTTGAGATTCACTGATGCGCATAGTCCATCCACAGTGTGCACACCCACGCGGTATAGCATTCTCACCGGACGCATGGCATTCCGCAATGGGGTGCGGGGTGTCTTCACCGGCGCGGGAGGCCCTTGTTTGATTGAGGAGGGGCGGTTCACCATCGGTGATCTCCTGCGCGGTCAAGGCTACACCACGGCATTGATGGGCAAATGGCATGTGGGCCTGACCTTTTATGATCACGAGGGGCAACCGATCCATCAGAACGGCTTGGACGCCGTGCGGAGGATCGATTACGGTCGCCCCATTCCCGATGCGCCCATTCATCGTGGATTTGATCATTTCTATGGCACGTCCTGTTGTCCGACGACCGATTGGCTCTACGCCTTCATCGACGGTGACCGGATTCCCGTGCCCCCCGTTGAGCAGATCGATCGCTCAACGCTCCCTAAGCACCCGTATTCCAACGACTGCCGGCCCGGTCTGATCGCCCCGGGATTCGATATGGAAGAGATCGACATGATCTTCTTAGAGAAAAGTTTGGCGTTTCTAAAAGAGCACGCCGCGAACAAGCCTGACAAACCTTTCTTTCTCTTTCATTCCGCTCAAGCCGTGCATTTGCCGTCATTCGCCAGCAAGCAGTTTCAGGGCAAGACCGAGGCGGGCCCACACGGCGATTTTATCTTTCAATTTGATCAAATCGTGGGGCGTTTGATGGCCGGACTGAAAGAGAACGGTTTTGAGGAGAATACGCTTGTGCTCGTGACGAGCGACAACGGCCCTGAAGTGACCTCTGTCGTGCATATGCGTGAGGATCATGGACATGATGGGGCGCACCCGTGGAGAGGTGTGAAACGTGACCAATGGGAGGGCGGCCACCGCGTTCCGCTCATTGCGCGCTGGCCCGGAAAGATCGCGCCCGGGACGACGACCGATCAAACCGTTTGCCTAACGGATTTCATGGCCACTTTCGCCAGCATGCTAGAAGTAACGTTACCCAGCAATGCCGCCGAAGACAGCTTCGATCTTCTCCCCATTCTATTGGGCCGCGCCGGGGAGCCCGTGCGTGAATACACCCTCCATCAAACGATCAGCTTGGCTCTCGCCATTCGCCAGGGGCCTTGGAAATACCTCGATCACAAGGGATCCGGCGGCAACCGCTACAACCGCGGGCGGCTCAAACCTTATAGCCTCCCTGACACTTCGCCCGATAGTCCCGGCCAGCTCTATCACTTAGGCCATGATCCGGGCGAAACGACCAATCTTTACGAGAAGCATCCCGAGATCGCCAAGGCCCTGAAGGAGAAACTCGAGACCTTCAAAGCTTCCGGCCGCAGCCGCCCTCTCAACTAACATACGCCTTAGCCCGCTGAGCATCAACAAATTGCGGCAAGCCAATCATGCGTTCTCTCCGGAAGGAGACCCGTCGCATTCGAGCGCAACGGCATCGCCTCCGGCCTAACTAAAGGCATTGGCTTGCCCGCTACCTTTCACCGATGTCTCTCATTATTGGAAGGAGCCTTAGGCATTGGCCAGAAACCGCTCGAATATTTACTAAGGAGCGGTTGGTTTCTTGGGATTGACTGGCTGTCTTCTATGTCACGTCGAATTGATTTGATCCCTCTTGGTCCTCCTGGTAATCTCGACGTTGGTTCCGGCTGTCGCTGCTCTCAAGACGGAAGCAATTCCCATTTCCCCCCAGGCATGTGCAAGCGACGCTTAAGCCATCCAACTTAAGTCATTAGCTGCTATGAAACGCACCTTCTATGGAGTTTTCTCCGTTTGCCTGGTCACCCCGATCGCTATCTTTGCTCAGGATCCTTCATTACCGATTCACACGGCCATTCGTTCGGCCAATCATGATCCTGCCCAATCCGAACTTCACGATCCTGCCCTCTCCAGCCAACACGATCCGGCGGAATCGATCGTTCACGATACGGTTGCTTCCGATCTGCATGATCCCTTTGCGTCTGACATCCACAACCCTTCGGACTCAAGCACGCACACCGTGGAATTGAGCACACAACATTTGCCTGAGCTCTCGATCCTCCATAACCCGACCCTGTCATTGAGTCACGATGCGGTTCTTTCCGCAGTTCACACGCCTGAGAGATCCGCCCAGCACGATCCAACGGAATCGGATACGCATGCGGCAGGACTGTCTTCAACCCACGACCCTTTTCGTTCGGAATTCCACCAGCCGCTGACGTCGGACATTCATGATCCGCACTGGTCGAGCCAGCACGACGCGGGCGACTCAGACACCCATAATCCGGATCTTTCCGATCAGCAGCACCAGCCGGCGCTCTCACAGATCCACGTGATCGGTTTGTCCGAACAGCATTCGGACAACGAGTCCAATCTTCACGCCGTCGTGCTTTCGGCTAACCACGATGCTAGAGAATCCGAGCTGCATCACCCGGCACGTTCAAATATTCACATCGATACCCTTTCACAACAACATCAACCGTTCTTTTCCGACGTTCATGACATTCACTGGTCGAGCCAGCATGATGTCACGCAATCGCCGCTTCATGATCCGGTCCGTTCCATGATCCACAATCCCCAACGGTCGGCACAGCATCAGGATTTGACGTCGATCCTCCATTCGCCTTTCTGGTCGATTCAGTTACATCAGCCTGCGGACAGTCAAGTGCATCACCCGGCGCGCTCCATCGTTCACCGCGCGGACATCTCTTTGGAGCATGGCGTGATGCGTTCAGTCGTGCACGCGCCGTTCATGTCTAACAATCACATTGTAGAGGTGAGCGGTGGCCATGACCCCGCCATCTCTAACTTACACGATGCCGCTTCCTCCGGTCCCGTTCACGCTGCGGCGATTTCATTGGAGCACGACGTCAATGAGTCCAATCAACATGAGTTGCTAGGATCCGTTCTCCATCGCGTGGACATCTCTTTGGAGCACGAGGCGCAACTTTCTGAATTGCACTTCCCAGGTATTTCTAACATTCACCGACCGGCACGCTCGCGAATTCACAATGTATTGGAGTCGGATATCCATGATCCTGTCTGGACGTCCATGCACGACGCAGCGGAATCGATCAATCACCGTCCCGCTATATCCAACGTTCACCAATTGGAGTTTTCACTCCTGCATGATCCGATCCGCTCTGACGCCCACGATCCCTTCTGGTCCTCAAAACATGATCCTGAAAATTCGGCGCAACACAATCCCTTCACTTCAGAGCCAGCGCACGGTGTGAATCTGTCGAATCAGCATTTAGACATCGTATCCGCACTGCACGACCCCGTTCGCTCGGCGGTGCACCATCCCATCAGGTCCGATGTGCATGATGTGACGCAATCCCTGCTCCATGCCCCGACTCTATCTGAAGTCCATTCGGTGGCGAACTCCATGGCACATTCGCCCATGCGCTCGGATATCCATCATCCGGCGCGATCAGCAGCGCACGATCCCTTCTGGTCTTCTGAGCATGATACCGTCAGGTCGGATGAGCACGACGTGGCGTTGTCCAACGTCCATGACAATGCTCTATCATTAAATCACGATCCGCTACGCTCACATGCTCATGCCGTCTTTGGTTCCAACCAGCATCAGCCCGAGGAATCCGAAGCGCACGATGTGGCGATCTCAGGGCTTCATGAAGTTCAGTTCTCCATTGCCCACAATCCCTTTGTGTCGCTTCACCACGGCCCCTTCTTCTCCCGCCTGCATGTCGTCGAGGATTCCGTCGTGCATGACGTGGTGCTCAGTCACAATCCTCACGATGTGACGTTATCCGCGGTTCATCGCGACCTCTGGTCTCAGATTCACACCGTTAATCTCTCGATCGAAATCCACGATCCGAAGTCGTCGGAGCTGGCCCACGATCCGGTGGAGTCAGGTGTGCACGACACAATCGAATCCTTCGGTCATATTGTCGGCGACTCCCATCTGCATTTGATTCTGGAATCGCGCTTCCACGATCCTTTCAGTTCACTAGATCACAACACCGTGACCTCAACGCAAGGGCACTTGGAGGCGCTATCCACACTGCACGGCCCCATTCTTTCCAATCAACACTTGGTGCTCCGGTCGGTCATCCATGATCCGATCTGGTCTCGCGAACACCTAACGGCCAACTCACAGAATCACGAGCCCGCTCTATCCATCATCCACATTCCAGCAGATTCTCAGATACATGGGGCCTTCGAGTCGCGGATTCATGTGACAGCGCTCTCACGTTTGCACTTGGTCACGGCATCTGAAATCCATGACTTGATCGAGTCCGGTCTGCACGATCCGATCCGTTCTGATGTGGGTCACGATCCCGTCCGCTCCACCGTGCATGCGCCGGCATTCTCTGATTCCCATGACCCATTGCGTTCCCGCGTGCATTTCGTAGGCCTCTCGGCAGACCACTTCACACTCTTATCGCGCGTCCATGATCCTCACTGGTCGACTCGGCACGATCCCTTACAATCGGAGGTTCACCGGCCGGGCGTATCCGAACTTCACGATCCCGTCGACTCGGGCCAGCACACTCCACGACTGTCGGTCTTTCACTCCGTGCTGATGTCGTCCCAACACTTGGACGTTCATTCAATCGTGCAGCACGATCCGATCCTTTCGCACAATCCCCATAACCCGATCCTATCGGAGGGACACAGCCCCTTCTGGTCTGACTTGCATCAGGTGCAGACCTCCGAAGGCACGCACGATCCCGCCAAGTCCGTGCTCGACCACTTCCCGTTCGAGTCTAGCTTACACCTCGCGGGCTTGTCCGAGGTTCATCACGCGGGATTCTCGGTGAATCACGTGGTCTTCCTCTCACGTCAACACACCGTTGAGCTATCGGTGCCTCACGATCCCGTGCCCTCACAAGTGCACTTGCCGCCCCTGTCCCCCGGTCATCTTGTGGAGGACTCAGAGATCCATGATCCGGCCGTGTCCATCATTCACGTCCCGAACCTCTCAGAGAATCACAACCCGATCACGTCCCTAGCACATGATCCTTTCTGGTCGGCTGCCCATGAAACGGGGCCATCCCGGCTTCACGAACCGGCGGACTCGATCATTCACCGGGTGGAGCGTTCCGTGCTGCACAATCCGCTGGGATCGGATGTGCATGCGCCAGTGCCTTCAACCCACCACACGCCGGAGATCTCCGGCGGTCATGATCCGGCACTATCAATCGTCCATCAAGTGATTGGTTCTGATCATCACAATCCGGACATATCCATCGGCCACGATCCGCTTCGCTCGCGCGTGCACATCGTTGGTGATTCGATTGTTCACGAGGCCTTGCTCTCGATCGTCCATTCGCCGGTCGGTTCCTTGCAGCATGTCGTGGGGCCGTCGGCGATCCATGAACTGGGCTTATCCAATGTGCATTTGCCAGGACCGTCCCTCGAGCACGATCCCGTGGTCTCGATTCACCATGCGCCGTTCCAGTCCGGTCTTCATGACGAAGGCTTTTCCGGGATCGCGCATGACACGTTGCTTTCACATAACATTCATCTGCCTTTCGGCTCGGTGCAGCATGCTCCTCACTGGTCAATCCTTCATGAGGTCCTGACCTCCGAGGGACAACATCGTCCGGAACTTTCCCAGATTCAGCATGACCCCGTAGAATCCGTCATCCACCAGCCGGGATCTAGTGCCGCTCACTTCCCGGGAGCGTCAGACTTGCACCACGTGCTGCGCTCGCGGTTGCACTTGCCGGATGAATCCATCGGGCATGATGTGGCGATTTCCTTCAACGTGCATTTCCCGCCACTCTCACCGAATCACGATCCGGCGCTCTCCGCTCATGATCCGGTGGTTTCCAGAATCCACCTCCCCGTGCTCTCCGGCGGCCATCACCCACTACGATCCAATGTGCACGACCCGATTTGGTCGAGAAGACACCGGCCTATCGACTCGGTCTTGCACGATCCGGCTTTGTCTGTGGTTCATCAACCGGGACGCTCACAGAATCACCAACCGTTCCTCTCGGATGTGCACACCCCGCTTGAGTCCTTGACTCATAATGTGGCGAATTCGCAAGGCCACGATCTCTTACTCTCACGGATTCACCTCACCCAACCCTCACGCATTCACGATGTGGATCGCTCTGGTGGGCATGTGACGGTGATCTCGCAACTTCATGTGCCGGAAGTATCGGGCGCGCATGACGTGTTGCTCTCGATCGTGCATTCGCCATTCGGTTCCGCGCAACACGATGTGATCAACTCATCCACACACGATGTGGCGCTCTCACCGTTACATAACGCGGCGAATTCCGGACAACATGACGTGGTGGTTTCGATCCATCACTCGCCGTTCAACTCTAACGAACACCGCACGCCGTTCTCGGAAATTGGTCACAGTGTGATGCTTTCAACCAATCTCCATGAGGCAGGGCTCTCCGTCATCCACAACCCGGTTTGGTCTCACTTCCATCTGCCCGAGACTTCTCGTGGAGATCACAACGTGGCGTTGTCTGACATAGGTCACGATGCGATCGAGTCCAAGCTGCACAACTTTGTGGATTCCACCGCACACGATGCCGTCGGGTCGGGTGTGCACCTCATTCTGAGGTCGCGCCATCATGATCCCGTCTTCTCTGATCCCCATGATGTCGTGGAGTCCTTTGGAGGCCATTTCCCTCCACTCTCTCCCGGGCCCATACACGATCCCATCGCGTCACCGCTACACTTGGTGGGCGTTTCCAACCAGCATGCGGTCCTCGTGTCGACCATTCATGATCCCATCTGGTCGCGGCGGCACGATCCAATGAAGTCGCGGACCCACCTCGCCCCGATATCAGTCATTCACGAACCAGCCCGTTCGCGAGGCCACGATGCGTTGCGCTCGACAGTCCACGATCCGCACTGGACGCGGATGCATAACGCGTCTGGTTCCGATCAACACCAGCCGGATGAATCAATCATTCATCAAGTAACCTCGTCGACCGGCCATGACATTCGGACATCGATCTTGCACGAGCCGGGCGATTCGACGTTGCATGACTTCGTTGATTCTCGATTGCATTTGCCCATTCGGTCACACAGCCATGATCCCGTTTGGTCATCAGAACATCAGCCGAATGAGTCTGACACACACGATCCGGCTCTATCGTTCACACATGATCCCGAACGTTCGCGCCTTCATCGTCCGTTGACCTCGGATATCCATGATCCCGTTTGGTCTGCTGAACACGATACGGTTCAGTCGGTGGCGCACGATGCCGCGCTGTCCGTGGTGCATTCCGCGGAGGCTTCGAGGGAACACGATCCGGTGCGGTCGTTCTTCCATTCACCCTTTATGTCAATCCAAGATCCGGGAGGCGGCCATGATCCAGCTGAATCAGCGGCCGGGCATGACGTGGTGCAGTCACCACTCGTTGTGGTGGAAGTTCACCAAGTGATTGATTCCCTCGTCCACTCCGTAGAGCGCTCCCAAGCTCATCTCGTGGATCTCTCAGAGACTCACAATGCAACCTTTTCCGCAGTCCACGATCCCAATAGATCTCGTGAACACTTCATTCTGGAATCCGTCATTCACGACATCCACTGGTCCAAACAGCACACGGCGGAGGATTCGAGAGTGCACGATGCGGTCCGGTCCGTGGTGCATCTCGCTCCACAATCACGGATACATGATCCCGTGCAATCGGCGGTGCATTCACCATTCCTATCGGCACAGCACGATCCGACCGTTTCCGCGACGCATGATGTGGGGCTATCGATGGCGCACAACGGCATTGACTCAGGCTTCCACTCACCTTCGCAATCGAGCAATCACGTCACCGCGGAATCGTTGCTCCATTCGGTATTGTCGTCCGCCTTCCACGATGTGACCGCCTCCTCCATCCATGACCCAGTCAAGTCCTCCAGTCACGATGACGTGGCCTCGGCCTTGCACGATGTGAGGGGATCCAATCAACACGACGTGACCTTGTCAGATCAGCATGAGCCGGCGCGGTCTAACGTTCATGCGGATACAGCATCGGCTCAGCACGATGCCTTGGGTTCGGTGCTGCACTCACCATTCCTATCCGTCAATCACGACGCCGTATTCTCGATTGGGCACACGGCGGTCGACTCGGCGGCACACACTGTGGAGCAGTCTGCGGTGCACACGCCAGAGGAGTCGAACAATCAGCATGATCCCACTTTGTCGGTGGTGCACAAACCGGATGCGTCCGATCAGCACGATACCGATCAGTCGAACCTCGGCCACGTGGCGGCGGATTCGCAGCTACACCATCCGTTCTCCTCGGCGCAGCATCTGCCCGAACGATCACAGCAGCACGACCCTGATTTATCTGTCCAGCACGAGCCCTCGCAGTCCGCGCTCCACTCGCCGGTGGAATCCACTCTGAACAACGATGACCTGCTTCAGCGCTGGAAGCAGATCACGGGTGTGATTGACCTTAAGGCGGATAGCGATGGCGACGGCCTCCCTGACGGCGGTGAGTTCTTCGCCCGCACCAATCCGAATGATCCGGATTCGACCTTGGGTGAGCGCAAGTTCGAGGTCATGGGCGACGGCGCCACCAAGATCACCTGGGGCACAGGCAATGGCATTTGTTACCGTATTGAGCGGACCAACGATCTCGCCGATCCAGAAGGTTGGAAGTTGTTCAGAAAGATCATTGCCACTAGCAGTGAGACCGAAATTGAGATCCCAACCGGCTTCCGCTTCTTCCGTATTCTGGTCTTGGAAGTGGATCAAATACCGGCTCCTTAAAAACGAGAGTCTCCGTCGAAACTGAGAATCGTTTCTAATCATGACGCCCGGAGTTGCTTCGAGTAGCTCCGGGCGTTGATTTAGCTCTGGATCAACCACACGAATCCATAGTTATATGATCAAACTAACAACGTGACTGAACCGCTGCTTGACTAACACCTCACTCCATGAACTCAACTCCGTGCCACCACCTCCCCTTCTGTGCGATCCTGGTTGCTCTCTTCGTAGCGGGACTTTTATCCGCTCAAGGAGACAAGACCAAAGTGACGTCCAAGCCCCAACTCACCCTCAACCAGTCGCTACACCAAGGCTGGTACGATGACTCGGTCGATCCCGCAGATGTGGATGCGTTCTTTGAATACATCTTCAATCAATTGGATGACGAAGTGACCATCTACCCATCCGAGAATTATTATTACTTCAAATGCATGGTTGCCGGCCGTGAGATCTGGGGAAATATCCGCCTCCCTGCACGCAGCCGGGACCGTGGTGTGGTTTCCTTCGGCTATTCGGATTTCGTCCAATTTCCCAGCAATCCCGGGATGTCGCCTCTCTCCCGTTCGAAGTATTTTACCAAAGCGGATGGAATCATCGTGAATAAGGTCGATCGCTTCACATACGATGTGGAGTATTCACCAAAGAAGGTGCGGTTTCATTTGCATCAACTCAAACAGACGCCTCCCAAGAAATTCTCGTTGGGACCAGACGAGGTCTTCATACAACGGACGTTCGATGAATCCGGCTATCAGTTCTTCCTCATCTTCAATAAGAAGGAAAACTTCTTTCTTTGGGTGTTGAATGAAGAAGAACCCGTGACCGATCACTTCAAAGAATTGAATGAAGAGATCACGGTCGGAAATCGAAGCGGGTTTGCCTTTTATATCGATAAAGCGCACCAGAATCGCAAAGTGCTCTTTGCCATTCGCAAGATTTCCGTCAATCGCAATGATTATTACGATGGTCCGTTCGATCAATTGGCGGACAACTATGTCGATGAGACAAACCCTTCCAAATACATGGAACTCGCCATTCCCGGCATCAAGGGGCGTATTGATAAATACGGTTACTACGTTGATCGCGAACGCCCTGTTCGAGTCGCTCTCTCCAATTACACCACCTATTACACCCTAGCCGAGCTCACCAAGTTCATTGAGAACGCCAAGAAATCGGCCAGCTTTTATCGCTACATCTCTCGTGGCGGCGTGCCCACTCCTGAGGAGATGAAAAAACAACAGGAAGAACAAGCGAAGGCTAAGAAGAAGAAAGAAGCGGAAGGGAAGGAGACCTCCTCGAAGGCTGACGGAACCAAAGCGGCGCCGAAGAAGTAACGCTTCGCCAAAGCGCAGGCTCAAAGAGCCATTGGCAGGGACGTTTGTCCCGAAACGTCCTGCGGTGGTGGGCGCTCAATTAACAGAGCCACGCTCAATTCTTTCATAACGCGCTCTCAACCGCACAGCCCGGAGGGCCGTCCCTGCCGGGGACTTCCTTCCCTGATCATTCAGCGATTGATTTAGACGGTGATCGTTCGTCAAGATCCGAGGGATTTGACGCTCATGTTCACTCTTCGATTCCTTCGCCGTGTCTTATTGACGGCTGTCTTCATGTGGTGCTCTGCCACGGTCAAGGCCGAGGACATTCGGCTGGCCGGGATGCGGCTTGGTTCCGCATGGTATGTTTTCAGCGCGACGCTCTATAAGTTGATGCTAGATAAGCTGCCCGACGGGACGCGTTTGGAAGTGATGTCCAAAGGTGGGGGAATTGCCAACCCGCTTTTGGTGGAATCGGGAAAAGTGCAGGTGGCGCTTGCCAATCGCGCTACCGCGGTGTGGGCGCACCAAGGGAACGCGCTCGTCTACGGCGACAAGAAGTGCCCGAATCTCCGGGTCTTGGTGGGCGGGCTCAACACGGTGCCTGCTTCCTTTATTGTAAGAAATGAATACATCAAACGCACTGGCAATAACACCATAGAAAAGGTGCTAACCAGTGATAAGCCGGTGCGGATCGTGATGAAACCTCGTGGAAGCTCAGCACCGGTTGTAGCGGACTTGACCCTGGCCGCCATGGGCACGAGCCGCAAGAAGATCCTCGCCAATGGCGGACGCATCTTGCAAGTGGCCTCCAAACAAATTCCTAACATCATGCGAAACAGGCAGGCCGACGTTTATATCGAGTTGGCTCCGTTAGGGCAACAAATCATCACAGAGATCAGTTATACGGTTCCGGTGACCTTCTTCGATTTTCCCGAGGCGTTGCGGGAAAAGCTCGCCGCCAAAGGATTGCGTGCCGTGGAGATTCCTGAATTCTGGAAAGGGCAATCCGGTCCCACCAAGACGGTGGATATTGGGACGGTGATTATTGCGCGCCACGATCTTTCAGAGGATCTCGCCTATCAAATCACCAAGACTATCTGTGAGAACAAGGAAACGCTAGCAAAGGCGCATAAGGCATGGAAGAAATTTGAGCCGGAGGTGGCCGGCACTTTGGATAGTAGTGGCATTCCGCTCCATCCAGGTGCGGCTCGCTACTATAAGGAACGCGGTTGGAAGACGGAGTAATGGATCCCGTTTTTTCGAATAGACGCTTTCCCCTGCTGGCGTTTCTTAGCGCGGCGTGGCTCGTTTTTCAGCTTTATATCCTTTTCTCGCCTCAGCCACCCATGTGGCAGCGGTCGCTTCACCTGATCTTTGCCCTGGCGATTTTTATCCTATCACCAGGACGAAAGCATGCCCGCACCACACCGGCTTGGCTGGATTGGGTGCTCTTGCTAGGTGTTGGAGGTGTCTTGGTTTACTACCTCACATCGTGGCGGCGTCTGGCAGGGCGGATGGAGGCCGTGGACCCGATTCTCACATTGGATGTTTTGATAAGTGGCGTGCTCGTAGTGATCATGCTGGTCTGTGTGTGGCGGGCCGTGGGTTGGTCATTGTTAGGCGTGATCCTTGTCTTTCTCGCTTTCGGTTTCATTGGCCGGATCCTACCCGGTTGGACGTCACTCGCCTGGGTGCCGGAGTTGGTCAAATTCAGTGGCTTCACGTTGCAAGACGCAGCAGAGAATTTCACGATGACACCGAACGGCTTACTGGGGGTAACGACGTCGACTTCCCTAACTTTTGTCTTCTATTTCGTGTTCTTTGGAGCGATCTACTCCGCCATCGGTGGGGGACAACTCTTCATCGATATCGGGCTACGCATCGCGGGTAAGCAACGTGGTGGCGCCGCTAAAGCCGCGGTGATTTCCAGCAGCCTCATGGGCAGCATCTCGGGGAGTGCGGTGGCCAACGTGGCCACTACCGGTCTCTTCACCATCCCTTTGATGAAGCGGGCCGGCTACAAAGCCTCAATGGCGGGTGCTGTGGAAGCCATTGCCTCGACCGGTGGTCAATTGATGCCCCCTATCATGGGCATTGCGGCTTTTGTTATGGCGGAACTCTTGCAGGAGTCTTATGGGACGATTGCACTGGCAGGAGTGATTCCTGCCCTAGCGTTTTACTGGTCATTGCTCCTGGTAGTCGATCTCCATGCGCGGCACACGAGATTGAATCCCGTTGTCTTTGATAAGGCAGACAACGAGCCTATCCGTGGCAGACTCTATCTGCTGCTGCCGCTCGGGGTATTAATTAGTCTGTTGGCTTACGGACTTTCGGCCAATATGTGCGCGGTCATCGCGATGGCGGTTTGCTTGGTGATCGCGTTGATCCAACGAAATCAGTCGCTGAAAGATTGGTTGGGCGTATTGGTGAGAGCCTCGCGTCAAGCTGCGGAGGTGGCCATTCCCATCGCCGCGATCGGCCTGATCATCGAGGTCGCGGTGCAATCGAGTTTGGTGCTCAAGTTCTCCGTGCATCTCGTTGATCTCAGTGGCGGAACGATGTTAGGAGCCCTTTTCTGGATCATCATTGCCTGCATCATCATGGGAATGGGCTTGCCCACCGTGGCCGCTTATATCATTGGAGCCACGCTCTTTGTGCCGGCGCTTCTCGATCTCGGATTGGCGAGACTTCCCGCGCATTTCTTTGTCATGTACTACTGCGTGCTCTCCATGGTCACGCCGCCAGTGGCCTTGGCTTCCTATACGGCCGCCGGCCTTGCAGAATCACCGGTGACGAAGACCTGTTTGCTGGCGTTACGCCTTAGCTTGGTGGCTTTTATTATCCCCTTCGCCTTCGTCTTCAATCCCGCATTGTTGGGCCAAGGAAGCTCTTTTGAGGTGATTATCGGAGTCATGCTGCTCTTCTTGGGAACGACTCTTTGGGCCGTGGCCATCGAAGGCTATGGACGTGGCAAGCGGCTTGCACTTTGGCTGCGTGTTGGTTTGGGGGTGGCGTCGCTTGCGCTCTTGATAGGGCCTCCGCTCATGCGAGGATCGTGAATGGAGAGTAACGACATGGGAGTGCAGGCTTTAGCCTGAATGGCGCGGAAACAGGCGCGAATTGATGAGTGATAGGCGGCCGTGTTGGAGTAAGCACAGCCATGCACCAAGACCATCTTTTCCATGGACCTCCCTATCTCCGCTTAGCCCTGAATCCGCCGCGGGGAGAGGTGATCGCGTAACAAGAAAGCTTCGTCATGTTGATAGATCGAACGCGTTGTGTGTAGCCTGGACAGCCGTCCTACCGGTGATGATCAATCAAGCTCTAACGCACGCACCGCTTCAAGTGCGCCCATTGAGAGGCCGATGCTCCCGCTCGGCACATCGGGTTCTCGCGGATTAACCCGAATCAAGGTGGCCTCTGGGAGACGGCTTAGTTGTTCCGATAGGTGACGAATAGTGGGCACGGCGGTCCCAGCTCCAAATTCAAGAGTGACGAGCCGTCTGGCGGCGTTCTGCTCAAGCCACGATTCAAATCGCTGATGTTGTTCGCGTAGACGGCGGCCAATCCAACCCCAATCGCCGAACATGAGGATGTTAGGGCGCGCGACCTCGCCGCAAGCCGCGCACGCAGGTAATGGATCCATGGCAAGCATGGTGCGCTCGTCAATGGCGATCTCGTGATCAGGCGCTAACCAAACGTTATCCTGACATTGTTTGAGGCATTGAAAATGGTGGATGCTTCCATGACATTCGACGATTCGATCCGAGGCGAAACCGGCCTTTTGAAAATGGCCATCCACATTGGAGGTGAAGACGAAACAGCCACCGGGCAAGGATTGGCCGTAATTTAACAAAGTGGCGAATCCTGAATGTGGCTCTGTCTTTCGGTATAGATTGAGCCGGTGTCCGTAGAATCCCCAGCCTAACTGAGGGTTCTCGACGAAGCGGTCAGGACAAGCCATGGAAGTGAAAGGAAAACCCAGATCACGATAGGGCGGGTAAGCCTTCCAGAACCCTTCATTTCCTCGGAAATCCGGTAAGCCGGAATCCACGCCCATTCCCGCACCTGCGGTGATGACCAGCGCGTCGGCACCAGCGCAGGCCTGTCTGGCATCTTCAAGGTTCTCCATTAGAGGAAGAGTGAGGGAGACCGACTTGTAAATCAACCATTCGGAAGCATAGTGCAGGTAACCCACCATTCTATGCTTTCCCACCTCCCCCTCCCTCTGGCATTGGTGCTAGTTTCGCTTACGACCGCCTCCTTTGCGGAATCCGGAGACGTGCTGTGGTCCTACAGCACGGGCGGCCCCGTCTTCGCCTCACCGGCACTAGCGCCGGATGGGACGGTCTACATTGGCTCCAACGACGCTAACTTTTATGCTTTGCGGACGACTGACGGTGATCTCGCCATGCATTGGATGCTTGAAGCGGGGGATTGGATCGATGCCTCCGCCGCGATCGGGCCGGACGGAACCGTATATGTAGGAACGTATGACTCCGTATTATGGGCCTTGGATTCTAGCACAGGCTTATCAAAATGGTCTGTCAGTGTGGGAGAGGAGGACGGGTCGTTCGGTGTCATCCAGGCGTCGCCCGCTATAACAGCTGATGGATCCATCCTGGTTTCGACGTCAGCCGGCGTCCTTCACTGTATCGATGCGAACGGCCTCACCAAATGGTCGTTCGACATCGGGGCGGAAACGAGAAGCTCTCCCGCCATTGGTAGTGATGATAGGATTTATTTCGGCGCCGACGATGGCCTGCTCTATTGTTTGGATGCCAATGGCGTAGAAATTTGGAATTATCCTGTCGACGGTGCGGGTGAGGATACGAGCCGTCTTTACTCCTCTCCGGCGATTGATGGGGATGGCAACCTCTACATCGGTTCCGGCAATGGGTCTCTTTACTCGATCGACCCCACGGGCCAGCTGCGTTGGCGTTTTGAGACGCCCGAGGCGGTGGACAGTTCGCCCGCGATCTCTGACGCGAATGAGATTTTCTTTGCCTCAAGAAATGGTTCCCTTTACTGCGTGAATCAGGCTGGTGAAGAAGTGTGGTCACAGTTTTTAGGCGACATCTTCTTCAGTTCGCCTGTCATTGATGCGAACGGCTTTGTGTATATCACCTATTTCGCGGGACAAAACCGAAGCTTCGTTGTGGCCTTCACTACCACGGGTGAAGAACTCTGGCAGACACAGATTGATGCCATCATCGACTCCTCACCAACCATTGCGCCAGATGGCACGCTCTATGTGGCTGCCTTCGATGGCACGGTCTACGCCCTGGAAGGCTCGGGACCCTTGGATTACGCGGCACACTGGCCGCGTTTCCGCAAAGACACGCGTGGACGAGGACGCGTGATTGCCGGTGGGCTGCCAGAGATCGAAATAGGCCTTCGTTCCATCTTGGGATTCGCCGGGGCCTCGGCCGAATGGCGTGTCGAGGTGGCGGCGGAACAGACGCTTGCCTATCATTGGCGTCAAAATGGAAACGCGCTTCAATCCACGGACATACCCGCCCTACGAAGAACCAATCTCAATGAGACCCAAGTGGGCATCTACGAAGTGGTCGTGAGCAATGAGTTTGGAGAGCGGCTACTTCCACCGTCATTCATGGCCTTCGCTTCGGGCTTGAGCACAACCTCTGAGACCATGACCATCGACATCACTTTGCCCACCACCGGGCTTTGGGACTTTCGCTTCACACATTCGACAGATCTGGTGAATTGGGATGCCAACGGCATCACTTCCGAGACCCTGACAACCACGCCGAACAAACTTCGAATATCGGCTCCTGCAGAAGACAGCCGAGGTTTCTTGCGTGTCACGGGTGAGCTAAAGCTGTAAGGAGATCATTTGGATCAGGGACAACGTCCCTGCCTTCCAATCCAAAGGACCGGGCAGGGATGGCGATCCGAGCCGTCCGGCTTTGCGCTTTCATTAGGGAGCGAGATGGTAGCGAACGCGGAATTGCCGCGCCGGGGTACCGTGATGCGGGATCACGATCTGGTACCGGTTGGTGAGCGTGGCGCCCCAATCATCTTCTTGTGACCAGCTAAAGCCACTTCCATCCGGCTGATCCGTGGCCCAGATTTCTGTCCAAGTGTTAAGCTCCTCGGATGATTCGAGAACACCAGTGAGATCGCTGGCGCCGGCTCGTATATCAAACGCCACGATCAAAGAATCTTCATGGCGCATGACATCGAGCCGTTTCCCTGCACTAGCATAATCTAATAGGTTGCTCATCCCATCATGATTGGCATCTTCGCCGGGTAAACGCGCCGTACCGACCAATTGATCTCGCCACGTGGTGTAAGTCTGATCGATCCCATCAAACTGAAACGGCACGGCTGGGAATCCTTCTTTGTTTTTGAGGTTGACCTCGGGATCACTCGCCCAGCCGTAACGCACGGCTTTGGGAGTGGTTGTAAAGAGGCTTCCTGGAAGGACAACAGTATCGTCAGAAACCATCGCGTTGGCATCCCTCCAGTTGCCACTCTCATACTTTACCTCGAAGCCTTGCACACGAGCAGCTCCATCGCTAGTGGCTAGGCCCGATCCCACATGATTAAAGTGCAAAGTGATGGCTTTGCCGTCCGTGGAAGCGGAACGAAATTGCGGGCCGGAATAGACGCGATCGGTTTGGCCGTAGTCCTTTGCTAGGGCAATCGCTGCCAGCCGTTTGCCGACGTCCAATTTGTTTCGCGGGTGAATGTCGTTGGAATCACCGATATCGATCGTGACCGCCATGCCGGTGTTTGGCACGGCGAGTGTTTGCCATTGAGCCTCGCGCAATTCTGCCCAATTGGCACCGGGTCGCCAATTCGCAAGTTGCACGAAATAGAAAGGAAGCTCGGGCGTCTGCCAGTGTTCCCGCCATGAGGTGATGAGCGTTTCATGCAAACTACGATACTCGCCGGCATGGGACGCATTATCCTCACCTTGATACCAAATGACGCCTTTGATGGCTAGGGGCGCCAAACCATGGATCATGGCATTGTAACATAGCGATGGCCGATCCTGAACTTCGCCAAACGTACGGCTTGCCACGCGCTCCGCGTAGGGGCTTGTTTTAAGAGCTGTGTCAGGAATCCAGGTCTCGATGCGAGAACCACCCCAAGCACTCTGGATCAGTCCGATAGGGCGACCGGTTTCCTCATGCAATTCGCGTCCGAAGAAATACCCTACGGCAGAGAACCGCCGAACCGCCTCAGGAGTGCTTTGGCTCCAAGCAAGATCAAAGCGTCTCACTTCTTCCTGCGGCGTCGTGGAAGTGACCTTGGTGACCTCCATGAGGCGAATGTGAGGAAACTCCGCACTCTCAATGGCATCGGTGGCACCAATCGTCGCGAGCTCCCATTCCATGTTCGATTGGCCACCGCAGAGCCAGACGTCGCCAAAGGTGATGTCATTAAGCGTATGGATCGGCTCGCCCTTCTCATAAAAGATGAGCGTGTGAGAGCCACCCGGTTTCTCCACCGGATCCAAAGTAACGGTCCAACTTCCAAACAGGGAAGTTTCGATGGGAACACGTTTTCCCGCCAAAGACACCTCCAAGTTGGTGGGCCGTCCGTTGGTCACGTCCCCGGATAGAACGATCGGCCGGCCCGTTTGAAAGATCATGTGATCCGCATAGATCGGCGGCAGGGAGATCTCAATGGCAGCTGCTCGCTGAATCACGAAGAGTGATAGGGCCACCGTAGTGAAGCGTGAGATAGGATCATTCATGCGTCAGAAGTGGATTCACCGAGCACTTTAGCAATCTCCCGAGGAGAAGGAAGTTGTTTATCGATCGATGGCCACAAGGTTTCGAATGGCGCCTCTCTAATGAGACCGGTTGCCAAGTCTAACATCCTACCCTCGACATGATGAATCCGAATCACGCGCAGGCCAAGTTGATCCACATCCTTCGCTCGCACGGACACCATCGCAGGCGGATCATCGTCATTGTAAAATAAATGGGTGCCCTGTTGCGACGCCCAGAGTCTGCCCAAGGCAATGCCGCTAAGGCACCATTGATGGTCGGTGATCGAATCGATGAGGCGTATCCGCTGCCCGGTGGAGATCTCGCCTCCCTCCTTAAGCGATTCCCATTCATTTTCACAAGGACCATGCACACGGGAATCCGGAAAGGTCTTCAGATAGCTTAGCGCCAGACGTATCAACGCACCACCCGCACGATCGCAATCACCCTCCCATGCTATTTTGATCAACTCCGGCTTGGGCTCTTGTTCATCTAGCGAGATTGCTAAGCGACTGAGACGTCCCACAAGCGCCTCGGCCAATCCTGACAATTTGTCCTGACTGCTCGCGAGCTGAGAGAGATCGTGCAAGAACTGCTTCACCGAAAGTTCTCTCTGCAATTGATGAAGGATGCCTTGCAATCGAGTAGCTGACACGGTCAGTGGTGAATGACGTCTTGCCGAGGTGAGGCGATCGATACGCGGATCCGCTGCCAGTTCGGCCTGATGCTGCAGACGATCCCGAAGCCGGCGCGCTTGGGTGAGATCCTCACACAGATCATAGTAAGGCATTCGTGCGGCGATGTCTCGCCCGTCCAAAGCTGTCTGCCATTTTTCCATGGCGTCATCGGCTCGTTGTAGGAATGCGTTCGCGGCTCCAATGAGTTCTTGCGCTCGCTGAGGCTGCCATGCGTGCGTTTGGTTGCTCAAGGTTTCGACGGGCACAAAGTGGCGTTGATCCAGCTGAATCTTTCCCTCTTCACTGACACTCAGGCTGACGGCAGTCAGGGATTGCCCGGTCACCTCGGCCAAGGATTGGCCTAACGGTTGAATCAAGTGCGTCTCCACGGCGCGACGCAAGGCCCGGGCGCCATACTCGGGCTCGAACCCGTATCGCGCCACGTGCTGGTAAATAGAGTCATCGATCTTCAACATGAGCTGGCGTTCGCGAATGCCCCGCCGGGTAAGGGCGCTATCGACTAACTGACGCACCATGATAGCAATGTGTGACTGAGTCAGTTCGTGAAAAGGCACGACGCGATCCAGCCGGTTGAAAAACTCCGGGCGGAAAAAGTCTTGCGCCGCCCTCAGATAGACGTCCGATCTGTCCACGCCGGTGCCGTCAAAGCCCAACGGCACGCGGCTGCTACGGGCTCCCAAATTGGAAGTGAGAATGATCAGCACATTGCAGAAATCCACGGTGTTTCCTGCGTAATCCGTCAGGCGGCCATCGCCTAGCACTTGAAGAAGGAGGTCGAACACCGCTGCGTGCGCTTTTTCAATCTCATCGAGCAACAGAATAGTGTAAGGCTGTCGCCGGATCGCCGCGGTGAGGATTCCTTGAGGTTTGCCAGGGTGGCCGACTAATCTTTCTGCGGCATCGATGCCCACAAATTCGTTCATATCGATGCGCACCATGCGTTCACTGGAGCTAAAGAGAAACTCGGCCAAGGCCTTGGCGCACTCCGTCTTGCCAACTCCGGTGGGCCCAAGAAAGAGCAAGGAAGCAAGCGGGCGGCTGGGATCATTCAACCGGGCTTTGGTCAGCATCACACTATCAATCATCGCAGTGACCGCATGGTCCTGACCCACGATTCTCTTGGAAAAGAAAGTCTCGACGGTCTGGCGCGGCATGGGTTGGCTCTCATCTAACAAAGCCGTGGTAAGCCCCGTACGCTGATGAAATAACGCACGCACATCGTCGCCCGTTAAGGCGCCTTCGCCTTCCCATTGTCCTAACTGTTGCAGAAACTCCACCGCCTTCCCGGGAAAGGCACGAGAGCGGGCAAAGCGCCGCTGCCATTGGATGATCAAGGGCAACACCTCAGGCGCGAAAAACCGCGCACCCCGGCTTTCCATCTCCTGAATGACGTGGATCAACGTGCGCAAGATGTCCCGGTCAGCAGGTTCCCGAACGGGCATCACCTGAAACAGATCTGCAAACCCACGATCCCGCTCTTTGAGACGGCGCCACATTTCCGGTGTGGCTTCAGCAATCACATCGAGGGGCCGTTCTTGCATTTCCACCTTGAGCAGGTGGCCCAGAGTAAGATCGCTCTGTGAGGATCTGCCGGCGGAGAAGAAGCCTAACACCTCATCCATGTAAAGGAGATGACGCCGGTGCCGCATGTGTTTCAAAATGGCTAACAAGCGTTGTTCCCATTGCCCAACGTAGGCCATGCCGGAGATCAAACGCTGAGGGTTGAGCAACCAAAGCTGACGATCGCCCTGGGGACCACGGCGTTCAAGACGCCGGAAGAGGAACTCGTGAAGGATGCCAGTCTTGCCCACTTGATGTGGGCCGACGAGCACGAGAGGACGCCGAAACTCGCGTGGTGTTTCGTACCAATTCTCAAGCGCAGCCACCTCTTCATCCCGGTAAACGGCACGTTGAAGCTCTTTGGGAAACCGCCGGTTCAGACAACGTCCGACACGCTCGAGTTCCTCGCCACCATCCATTTCCACTTGGCTACCGAGCTCCGCGCGCAAACCGAAGGGAGACGTCTTCTTGGGCAGCCGTTGTTTGACCGAGGTGAGTAGTTCGATCTGGCTTAGCCCAACCAATCCAGGAGTGGCCAGATTAGAGGGCGACGCGGTGGAACCGGCGCGTTCCTGCTCCCGTAACCACTCAGCCAAGGCCAAGCTTGCCACGTCTTCCAACGGTTTCATCTTAGGCCAAACGAAGGTTAGCGCCGCTTTGGGGCAATAAACCAACGTTTCGATGGAGGACTCGAAACTAGCGAGAAAGAACTTGCCTGAGAACGTGGTGCGTTTCAGGTGCAAAGTTAGGGTGAGATGGTGGCGCGCCAATGCCGGATGAAAAGTGTAGCGCGTCAGTTTCTCGTGGTTGGCCTCGCGAAAAGCCGGTGCAAGATGCCGCCGCAACTTCGTTTCCAGCTGCTCCACCGCGCGAGCTTCGCGGGCATCACGTCCTTCCACCTCCTGAAAAAAGAGAGGCCGTGCCTCGTAGTAGGCGGGTTCGTTTTCCTGAGAAACCCGTTCAACGATAATAGGAATGTTGAACCTCACACTCATCTACACCAACGCTTGGCGCGCCTCCTTGAGCACGTAATGATCCATCAACGTCTCGAGCACCTCAGGCGAGAAATCGCCTTGGCCTTTCTCCTCGGCGTGCGCGTCGCGATAGACATGGCGCACTTCATCCCAGTGCCGTCGGATAACGCCGGCCTTGAGATCGGGAGCCCTTTGCAATGATTCTAATGATAGCCGTACGGCATTCGCTGGATCTTCTAACAACTTTACCTCACACCGACACTTCGTAGCCGGGGGCAGATCACGCAAATGCACACCGCTTTCACCTCTCAGACGCAACACGGCTTCGCTCCCGTTCACCATAAGGAGAAGCGCGCGAACTTTCTGAGGAGATGACCGCAACCACTCTTCAATCGACGTGACCCCTAGAATGAGTTCGGGAATGGCCTGCACTTCATCATCGATCACCACGCGATGTTCTTTGTCTGGATTGCTCACAAAGTACCCGACAGTCAGATCTGCCTTCCATCGTTTGATGGCGTTGACATAGGCGCGAAAACACATCCAAAGCCAATCTTCATGATCGGCGCGCAATTGAAGACAAAGCGTTTCGCCCAGATTGGTGAAAGCGGCGTAAATTTCCACGAGCAATTGATTGAAAGTCTGCTCTTTCACCATGGCAGTTTCCTCCGCACCCAGAGCCTTGGCCTCGTGGTGATAAGCAAGCAAGGCCTTTTCTTCCAGGCCTTGCCAGGAGCGCCATTGCTTCTTGAGCCGGCCAAGTAGGCTAACTAGATGTTTAAGCCGATTCTGCTCTTCTTCATCCAACATCGGTTCGTGCACTGCCCGGCCGAGACGTTTCGCCAGACGCCTCTGGAGTTGGGCCTGCCGCTTGCGTAGCCGGTAGACTTCGTTCTCCAACTCGACGGTCATCGAGCAGTCTAACAAACGTTTGAGCTGGCGGCGCCACTGCGCAATCCAATCCAACTGATCACGCTGATGCCGTCGTTCCTGCTCGGACTGACTCCGTGATCTTTGGGCGGGCGTGAAGGTCACGTCCGTCTGTCCGTCACCGTTCAAACCAAGCTGCAAGTGTCCTCGGCGGCTGGGTTTGGCGTTAAGATACTCCGCCATGGGCAGCAGGATCTGGCGTTCGATCTGGCGCTTCATCGGCCGGGCGCCGTAGCGGGCGTCATACCCCTGCTCAAGCAAGGAAGCTAACAAGTCCTCTTCTAACGAAAAAGTAAGCGCCAAGTCTTTGAGGCCACTGCGTTCATGGCATAACGTTAGTTCTCGTTGAGCAATGACCTCCACGCTGTCACGCGATAGCGGAGCGAAGGGAATGATGGCGTCGATGCGATTGAAAAACTCCGGCCGCACCGCTGCTTGCACGGCTTCGAGAAAATGAGCTTCCGCCCGGGACGCCGGATCGCTTGTTCCAAATCCCAAGGTGCCTTGCGCATAGGTCTGGGCGCCGAGATTGGAAGTGAGAATGATCACGGCATTAGTGAAATGCGCGAGACGCCCTGCGGCATCCGTTAGGCGACCTTCTCCCAGAACTTGTAGAAAGAGATCGTAAACTTCAGGCGCCGCTTTCTCAAATTCATCTAACAAAATGACTGAAAATGGTTGGTCCCTCACCGCCGCCGTGAGCAAGCCTTCACCCTCATGAAAGGAATCGCTGACCAGACGCCCCGCAGCGCCGGCATGACTGTACTCACTCATGTCAAAGCGGACCACGCGTTCGCGGCTTTGATAGAGAAACTCCGCCAGCGCTTTGGCCAATTCCGTCTTACCCACACCCGTGGGGCCGATGAAGAGAAAGGAGGCTAACGGTTTACCCGGCCGTGCCAGGTGGGCTTTGATGGTGGCCAACATCTGAACGACCGCACCCACGGCACGCTCTTGCGCCATGACTCGCTCCCGAAACCATGTTAGAATCGCAGCGTGGTCGAATGGCTGAGCTTCATCAAGCAACCACGCCGGCAGCCCGGTTTCCTTAGAGAAGGCCTTGATAACGTCCCGCGTATCCAGCGCTTCTTCGGAGTCTTGAACGCTTTGCAACTGTTTGAGGAATCGCAATGGCCGCCCGGGAAAAGCGGAATACATGGCATAACGTTGATGCAGCCGCTCTAATCGCTCGATGGCATTTTCTGTTAGAGGGCGTTGTTTCTTACGGACCTGATCGTCATGGACACGCTCAAGGATGCGGTGGCTGGTTACGCGATCGGGCCCCTCGATTCTCAGCACGCGGAAGGGGTCGAGTAACTTGGGAGCATGCGTCTCGATCGCTGTGTGCTCGGCTTCAGTGGCTTCGGCCACCACTAACAAATCCCCCCGCATCATCATGGGCCGGAGAAAGGAGGCAATGCTTTCATTCTGCTCCACACTCATGCCCACGTTCGCCAGCTCTGACAAACTTCCCACGTAGAGGATCGCTTCCCGCTCTTTCACTTCCTCATAGAGTTTCTGGCAGCGCTCTTGCCACATGCCGTAGCCGCTCTGGCCGGCGACCAATCGGCTGCCGCTGGTGCGCCAGATTCGTCGTTTCTCGAGACCTAAGTCATGGCGCCGCCTCACTAACTCATGCACCACGGCAGTCTTGCCACCGCCTGTCGGGCCGACGAGCAAGACACTGGCCGCCCGCTTTCCGGTCAGCCATTGTGATAGTTTGACGACCTCGGATTCACGTTCATAGGCCACTTGCGCGATCTTGCCACTTTCCATCTCCGTCGCCACCTCACGCAGAACGGACTTTTCTTGCTCCTCGTCGCCATAGAGCGCTTCATAACGAGCTACCGGTGACTTTGCTCGAGCATTCCAAGGTAACCTCTCAGCCTCAAGCTTCTCACTGCGGGCCACGAGTGCGAGTTCGAAGAGATTCCGGTCCAGGGCACGCCGCTTGAGTGCGAAGAGGGCTTGATCTTGCACTTGGACGTCCAACTCCTCGCGGGTAGCCGACACCACCTCGATTCGCAATGCCGGCAGGTAGGCAACAATCGCTTCCTCACCGTGGTCCCATACTAGCATCGGCAATATCATCGAAAGCGGTTCCGGCCATCGTGCGCTATGGCCGGCCGGCGGCTCGATGGTCAATGTTAGGGAATCCATAGCGTAGTCCTTAGGAGCCTGCCGCCGGTGCACGCCGTCCAGAGGCTCCCGATCGATCACCTCACGTGCCAACTTTCTCGCCTGGATGGAAAGCGCGTCCGGCTTGTTTCCAAAGCTGAGCATCTCCGGATAGAAAAGGAGTTCCTGCACATGCTGCGCCACGCCGTCGGGAGTTGATTCCAAGGTCTGTGTCAGCGAAAGGACTTGAAGGTGAAGATCGGGCATAGCTAGGGTCTGTCCCAGAAGCGTCCGATTCTGAGATTTGATGTGTGGTTTTTGTTAGGCGCGTTGTTGGCCGCGCTGGTCGGGGGCGGATTTGTTGGTTTGGATGGTTGTGCTTTGTCTGATTCTCGCTTTTCGGGCCTTTTTCTCGGGCGCGGGTACGTGCTGCTCCCTCTCCGGCTTGTGTTCCGGGGGCGCGGCTTTGTCTTGCGCTTTTTCTAGGCTGCTTGCTTCCGCGCTTCGGCTTCTCGCGCTTCGGCTTGCTTCTTTCGCATTTCGGCTAGTTTCTTCATGTTGTGCCCGAGCACTCCCCAACTCACCGCCTTCTCGCGATTGGTGTGCCCTTTCACTCGTAACATATCTCCCAATATGCTGTGTATGAAGATGCTGATTCGGCCTTCGGTTTGACTTCGTCTTCTTTGCCTCTTGGCGAATTCGCCGTTCCCCATTTTTTCGCGCAGGATTTCGAGTTGCTTCGGACATATGTAGTCTCTTTCTTCTCCTAACGCTTTGCTGTTTGCTTTGCTCGCAAAGCCTCGATCTGCGCATACGCCTTCTATTTCGATCTTGAGTCGCTCTTCGATGTTTTCGACTCCTTCTAGGAGGATCTTGGCGTCGCTCACATTTTCTTTGTAGAGTTGGTTGTGGACGATTAATCCGTCTTCTTGTTCGCCTAACAGGATGGGGTTGCCGAATTCGGTTTCTTTCCCTAACTTTCCTCTCACTACCACTTGCACGTCGGACTCGTAGAGGCTGAGGATTTTTTCTGAGCTTTTGACTTGTCGCTCCCCGATGAGGCGCTCGTGTGCTTGGCGTTGGGCTTCAGGTAGTTGCTCGAGGATGTTGTCGATTCGCCCTAGTATTTGCTGGACTTGCGGCCAACTCCACTCGGTTTCTTGCCATCTTTCTTCTAAGAGTTGGCGATGTTTCTGGGCGTGTTGACGGGTCTTGCGAATTGATTTTTTCATCTGTCGCAGGATGGCTTTGCGGTTGCGTTTGCTGTCTTTCTGCCGCCGTTGTTGGCTCATGGCTATCCCGAGTTTGTTGATTTCTCGCAGGAAGGTTTCGGGGTCTTGGGGCATGCGGTTTTTTAAGCCGGCTTCCCGTATGAGTTTCGTGGCTTTCATCAGGGTGCGGGTGGCGTCGATGAGGAGCACCCAGTCGGTGGGGTAGTGGATGTTGGCTTGGAGACAGAAGCTGTCGAACCAGACGTTGACCAGATCGACGGGGTTTTCTAAACCTAACAATTGCTCTAAGCCGTCGCTGGAGTGTTGGGCGGCGCTTTGCAGTAGCTGGGCGCCGAGTTGGTCGATGGCTTCTTGGGGCAGGAAGCGTCCGTAACGGTCGAGGGTGCTTTTTGAGGGGGGCATGACGGAGCCGAATTCGCCTGTATGACAGAACCATTGCAGCACATTGCTTTCTGCTAGTTGGATGCTGAGTTCGCGCACGGGCATATGATTTTCGACGAAGCGGACGATGTTAGTGCGGAAGGCGGTGACGCAGTGATTGAGGAATCGGGTGCCTACTTGATGGGACTGGAGGCCGCGGCGTTCGAGAACAAGCTTCGTGAATTGGTCATCGAGTCCGGCCCGCTCGATGATGTCGTCCATGAATTGGTATCGGGCGCGTTTATCGCGATAATCTTTGGGCCCGTAACAAGGTGGAAGTAGACGAAAGGTTAATTGGCGGTTAAATTCGGTCATGATTCGGCGGGTTTGATTTTTTGCTACTAACCAAATTATACACGCCGAATTTGGCTATGGGAGTCCAAATTGGGCTCTCATAGCTCTTTAATATCGCTGTTTCGCACTTCTATGACAGGGGGCCGGACCTGTGGGACAGGCCCTAGCTATCGCATTCACCAAACAGCCAGAGTTGCGCGTAACGGTCAAGCCAGGCGTGGATCGCTGGTGCGACTAACCGTGGTGGTCAATGAGATAGAGGAACGCGTGACCGTTCCTTCGCGACAGCGACGTCCAGCGCCCGGAACTCTCACGAGTTCCGCTACGAAAAGTCCCCGTGGAGCGCCATTGCTAGACAGCGGTAATCATTTTGACGCGCTACTCGGGTGAGGAAATCACCAGGCGAATGTAGCTCTGTGCTGCATCGGCATCCTCCCTCGTCCATCGAAGTGTATCCGGATTCCCGTTGGTATCGTCGAGAGAGAAACCGGCCGTCGACCATGTCTCCAGATCATTGGAAATCTCTAGCTGAAATTGAGAGGCATTCGCCACTGGAGCTTTTCTTAGGGTAATGGTTAGCAGGCCTTCATCATCCCGGGCCAAGATGAAGGGGGCAACGCCGGAGGAGGGATCTTGGTCACTGGTGCCGAGTGCGGTTTCGGCGAATGCCGGTAGCCCGTCTCCATCTTGGTCCACCTCGTCGCCGCCTCCAGGACCTGGGTCGGCGTCCTCAAGCGTGCCTGGCGTTCCTCCATCAAGATTGCTCGCTTGCCATTGATCCGGCTCGTTAAGGCCCGGCAGAGCCGTGGGGTCCTTCAAGGTGAGACTCTTGCCAGTGCCGTCCGGGGCCTCCGGCCAGGGCTCGTTGTTGTTGTAACGGAGTTCTTGCAAGATCTCGCCGGAGCGGCGGGATAGGCGGAGCGATTCACCGCCGTTGCTCAGGCGGCCACTCGCAAATTGACCTTCAGGAACGATGTCAGTGCCATAGCGAAGCGCGAAAGCGGCTTGGTCGCCTACAATGACAGCGACTTCGCCTGGAGCGAGATGCGACTTGCTGGCCTCGGCAAAGTCGAACCGGATGCCGTCATTGAAAACAACGTCTAACAAACTGATCGCGGCGTCTGATCTATTGTAGATTTCAATGAATTCGAATGGGCTACGAGAATCGAATCCCGCTTCAACTTCCGCAGGGCTGGGAACCGCAGGACGATAATGAATTTCGGAGATGACAAGGTCGCCGGGAGAGGGCGTCCTGCCTAGATGATAGGTCGCTTCTGTGAGGGCACTCCACTCGCCATTGGGATCGTGGATCCGCGCTTTGACTGTTGCCGTTTCTTCCAGCCTGATGCCGGGACCGTTGCGTTCGTATGTTAGAGCCCCATCGGCCACGGCACCTCCGGGCGCTCTGGGATCAGTGCCGTCTATGGTATAGAGGAGATCGCCCGGTTGGGGATTGAAAATGGTGCCGACGGTCATTTGCAAGCGAAACCCGGCTTCGATCTCACCACCCCTTTGAAGAAAGGTCGGCGCCGTGATATCCGGATACCAGCCTTCATTTCTAAAGGCCCGAATCATGTCTTTGGTTAGATCCGGAAAGTGATTGTTGATCAGGTTATCTTGGAAAGTCTGCCAGGATGCTAGGGTGCGGTAGTTCCACCGGGCGCTCTCGGCGATCATGGAAAGTTCGGTTTCATCGATGCGGCGTTGAAGTCTAGCAAGATTACGATCCCTGGTGAAGGCGCCGTCGTTAAAGTAGTGCTTGTGAATGGTGTCCGCGAGAAACATCTGGTAGTCCGGTTCTTCCGCGTTGTTCATTTCGCGAAAGATGTTTCCCGGGCCGCGACTGCTCCTTCGGGCAGAATTCACGGGCCGGAGATAGCCGTCGGCATCTTTGAAGTAGAACTTGAAAGGGATTCCTTGCTCCCTGGATCCAGCGGCCTGAAATTCGCTCTCGCTATTGCCGCTCAACCACGTGAGTTGGAAGGCCAAATAAGAGCCCATGTCGACGTGGTTCTGGATGTTGGCAAAGGGATTGGGTTGCGTGGCGATGTCGAGGACTTCACTCCAGAATTCCCGATCGCCGTCAAAGGGGTCACCCGGAAGGAATTCTTGAGGCCCTTGATTATTGCCGTTGATAGCGTCGTAATCCGCTTCCGGACCGCCGAAGTAGCTGGCAAACATGGGGGCATTCCAGCGCTCGCGTAAATGGTATTGCCCCCAATAGAAGCCGTTGATGTAGACATGAACGAATCGGCCATGCGGGGCGATGTGACCCATTTCTAACAGAGTGTCGTCAATGAACCTGTTAGAAAGATAAGCGCCACGGTTAAACATGTCGTGGGATCCCGAGCGCAGATTGATGGCGTCGAATTCCTCTGCAGGAGCGATTCCCATCTCGTGGCCGCGATAGACGGGATACTCAAGCCTACCCGCGCCATAACGTTTGCGAAAATGAAGGCGGAAGTTTTCTTTGTCAAAGTTCGTGAAGTAGCCGCCAAAACGGGAAACGCCGGCATCGATCTGGATGCCTTCCGTACCGTCGGGTTGAAGAAATTCTACGGATGTTTGGAACTCTTCATCGTTGTCGCTGCCTCGATCTCCACCGACGGTCACATCCTCCAAGTCCTCCACGGCGAGGGAAATGGTTGGAATGGATGTTAGCGCCTCCGCCATTCTCGGGTGGTCGGCGTCCGTCCCGGTCATTTCTTCTTGCTGCCCGACATCACTAGCAAAGATGTAAGTCTGCGTATCGACATTGCTCTGAGCCAATCCGTCCTTAAAGGCGGCGGCGCGCAGAACAGTGGTCTCGCTGATCATGATGGGCCCGTCGTAAACGTGTTCGATGGGACCGGTAAAAATGCTGCCCTCATTAGGCTCACGGCCACTCGTGGTGTAGAGGATGCGTGCTCCTTCGGTCTTGGTCGTGATTTCCACTTCGAAAGGCTCGGTGAAGAAACCGCGATCAACGCTGAATTTGGTATCCGCCACCACACCGGAGACAGGATTTCTGTTAGGCTCCAGCGGTGTTTGATTCTTGAAGAGCGTGCTTTCGTCGCCGTCGGGACTCACACGACCGTAGGACATCCCAAGCCGGTAGTCGATATCCTCTAGCACATCAACAATAGTGCTTCCATCAGGGGCGACGATGGCGAAATAGTCGTCATTGGTTCCAAAGGTAAAGGAAGTGTGGACTTCCTTTTGAAAGAGAGAATTGAAGTCCTTGCCGGAAAGAAAGAGAAGGCCGTAGCTCTCGCCAGGGATGGTGAGCCTGGGGAGCTGGAACTTGGTGGGATCGTCAGCATCGTCCGTCGCGTAATGACCGATGAGATCGATGGGGTCCGTACTCGTATTATAGATTTCCACCCAGGCAGAGGTGTCACCGTCTTTATCCTCGAGCGAGCCGTCATTGACGGCCACGATTTCAGAGATGACCGGGGTTGCCATTGCCGTTGGGAACCAGGCCATGGCACCGGCGAAACTCAGCGTGAGAAATACAAAGGGAAGTTTCATTGTTGGGAGCATGTAGGGGCGGGGAAGAGATTGGTGAGAGGTGACTAGAGTGATGGTCAATGAAGGTAGCGGAACGAGTGACCGTTCCTTCGCGGCGGCGGCGACCACGCCGGAACGCTCACGAGACCCGCTATAAAAGTGCCCACCTCTTTCGTCACACCTTTTTATGAGATTGACGGATATGGCCATCAAGATAAAACGGCTACTTGGCGGTGTGGCCCACACAAGCTCTCTCCCCCATAAAAACCCTAACTTCGTATCCATCACTCCATGAGAATAACCACTCTTTTTAAATCGTGTGCCGGGAGCTTCATCGCTCTCGCAATTTCGTTGCCGATTGTGCAAGCCCAAGATCCGAAACCCGTCGGTGATGTGGAGCTTCTTGAATATTGGGACTTTGAGGCCGATGACGGAGGCACGGTGGCCGGTGCGTGGAATGGGCGGGTGGGCACGCTGATTGGCGATGCCGTGATCGCGGACGGCGGCCGATTTGGAAATGCGCTAGACACGTCGGCCGGTGCGGGGGCAGCCTTAGCGGTCTTTGATGGCGATCCTGAGGACGCCGAAGGAGCGGGTTGGAGTGAAGGCAAGCTGATCGCCGACGCGAACGTTGATGCGAGCTTCTTTGAGGAGATTATTGAGAAAATTGCCGTCCCGGACCAGTTGAGCATCACTTATTGGCAGCGCAATGTGGATGCACGGAAGAACATGAATAGCTTCTGGTTAGTCTCACCTGCAGCGCCGGGTGGAGGTGGCGGCAATCGGGGTGCGCAAGCACATACGCCTTGGAGCAACGGCACGATCTTCTTTGACACCGCGGGATGTTGTGGTGCTGACACACGCGTGAGTGGCGAAACGTTAGAGGACGACGTCTTGATGGAGTGGAATCACTTTGCCTTCATTAAGAATGGGGAAATGAAAGAGGTCTGGCATAATGGCGAACGCGTATTGGATGGATCCGGTGCGGCGCCATTCTATGAAGACTTTGCCGGGCTCTACATCGGCAACGGCATCGAGGAGAATTTTAATCAACCCGGATTCATTGATGAATTTGGACTGATTTCCGGTGCGCTCTCTGAAGAGCAGATCAAAGAACTCGCCGATGGTGCCTTGGTGATTGACATATTTGATCCGTCGGATCCTAACTTTGCTGTCGGATCGGTGAAAAACTATGGCCAGCTTCCAGCGGTCTCAGGTGCTCAGGAGTTGATCTTTAGCTTTAAGAACACGGGCGACACCCAGCCGCTCAATATCAGCTCGGCTGAAATCATATCAGGAGACACCGATCATTTCACACTGACATCCTTCCCAGAAATGGTCGGCCCGGAAGAGACTGCGGCCTTCGTCCTCAGTTTCGAATCGAAAAATCAGTTCCGCGGCTTCGAGGTGATGCTGGAGGTGAAGACCGACGATCCGGATGAGGAAGATCAGACGGTGACCATTCCGATCCGTGCCTTTGTTAAGAACCCCTTGGGCCCCACCATTCACTACCCCTTGAATGAAACTGACGGAACGGTGGCCGTCGATGCCACGGGCGAAGGCAATGATGGCGCTTATGAGGGTGCCATCCTTGGCCAGGAAGGCTTGAATGCTTCGACCGGCACTTCGGTGAGATTCTCTGGCGGTTCCCAGCTGACGGGACCGGGAAATGATTTCGAAAGCTTCTCGGTCTCGCTTCTGATGAATGTCGAAACGTTAGGTGATCTTGGCGCTTCCGATTTCAAAACCATTCTAGCACAAGGAGAAGCCAATCCGGGTTTCGGGCTTTTGTTGGCGGGAGGGGAATTGATTTGGTTCGGTGAAATCGATGGTGTTCCCGATGCGCTCTTCCTTTCTGAAGGAGCGCCGATCGCGGCCAATACCACCTACCATGTGTTCATGACTTATGACAGTGCGACGAAGGTCGGCACCATCATCGTCGATGGTAATGAAGTCGCTTCAGGCGACGTCGGTGACCTTCCCGATTTCGCGGATGCGTCTTTGTATCTCGGCGCCTTCAATGGTGTGCTCGCGATGGACGGCCGGCTGGATGAATTGCAGATTTATCCTCGTGTTTTGAGCGCGGATGAAATGAGCACACTCATGGCGAACCCCGGTCAAGTGATTGTTCCCGATCCGGAAGGTGAAGGGATCGATACGGATGAAGATGGCCTAACAGACGAAGAAGAACTGGCGGCGGGTACCAATTTTGAAAACCCGGATACCGACGGCGATGGCTTGTTGGATGGTGCCGAGGTGAAGACTCATGGGACGAATCCGTTGAGTGACGACTCCGACGGCGACGAATTTACCGACCCCTTCGAGCTGGCTCAAGGCTCCGACCCCACAAATCCTAACAGTACTCCGGGCGGCATTGGGCAGCCGGATTTGCAGATCACGGAGATCGGCCCGTTCGCCACTATGGAAGCTAATGGTTGGGACACCAAGGACGCGACCTTCCGTCTGCACGTCGATTTCGATGCCAAGACAGACGGCGGCCCCGAAGTGCTCTTTGAATCCGGCGGTGCCACGGTGGGACTCTCCTTGGTCTACGAAGCCGGCAACAAACTGGTCATTCGCCAGGTTGGCAACGGCGGGAATGATGTCGGCGTACTTGAATATAGCCTAACGGATGCCGAAGTGGCTGCAGGTGAGCTTGAGGTCATTTGGACGACCCAGATCAATAACGGCGATGGCATGCAAGTTCTGAGACTGTTTATCGATGGTGCCGAGGCCGCCTCACTAACAGCAGCCTTGCAGGCGGATTGGACGGGCGCCAACGGCGCGGCTCTGGGCACGTCAAGCTCCGCTATCGCCGCCGCCGGAGGGAACACCTCGCTGGCTGATACGATCGATTTCGCATCGGGCACGATTAATACGGTCTCCGGATTAGAGTTCTTTTCTGATCTGCTCTTTGTGCCCACGCCAGCTGGATTCATCACCTGGGAAGCCCCGGATCTGGATACGACGGTCGGCGACCTGATCGGAGGGCCATCTATCACCTTCGTTCCGTTCGCTTATGATGGCGGGAATGCTGACGGCACCTTTTGGACAGGTGATGGCGGCACCACGGGTGACGAGATGCTCGATGCCGTTTACAATAGTCATGGATGGAATGGCGATGGTGCTAGCATTACCCTCGAAGGCCTCACCGAAGGCGAGAGCTATCAGGTGCAATTGTTAGGAGCCGGCGATACACGTGGATGTTGTAACACGCGCAACCAAGCTGGTTCTGATGGCACCAATGTGAGTGGCGACTTCCCACGTGGCAATAGTTCGGTCATCGGTACGTTCGTCGCTCCAGGTTCGACACACGAGGTGATGATCATCTCCGGTCAAGACAACGGTGTGGATCCCGGCCTCAGCGGATTCATCCTAACGGATGCCGATGGCGGTCTGATCGCGGCCTTCAACGTCGGACGAACCGAAGGTGATGATATCATTGTGATGACGGGTGAAGGACCGAGCGGCCCTCCGTTGATTGCGCATTTCCCACTCGATGCGAACGGCAACTCAGCGGACGGCAACTTTGTGGCCAGCACCGAGACCGATATCACTTATGGCGCAGCCGGCGCTAACGGAAACACAGGCACGTCGGCAACCTTCAATGGTACGAGCAGTGTCATTCAGCACGATTGGAGTACGGATCTCAATCCGGAGAGCTTTACCTTGGCGCTTTGGGCAAGGTCTGATGGGGGCGCCGGCACCTGGAACTCTCCGGTGACGAGTCGCCATGATCTCTTCAACGATGGCGAGATGTCTCAGGGCTATTTGATCTATGACAATCAACCCGCAGGAGTCTGGACCTTCTGGAGTGGAAACGGTCCGGTTGATGGCAACTGGCAGACTCTCGATGGACCTGCGGTCAACTTGGGAGAGTGGGAGCACTTGGCGATCACTTATGACAACGCCACTGAAACGAAGCGCCTCTATGTGAATGGCGAACTCGCGGTGGAATCGAATGATTCCATCACGCCCAATGACACCACGCCTTTCAACATCGGTTCTGGGCAAGACTTCGGAACGGGATTCCGGTTTGTCGGAGACATCGACGACATCGGCCTCTGGGGCGGCGCTCTGGACCAGGCGGCGATCCAAGGAGTCATGGCAGACGGTGTGGCTTCTTACTCCGGTGGGGGCGGTGGCGGGGAGCGCCTCGCTTCTCTTGAAAACGTCGGCATTCAGGCCAGTGGAGCCTTTGGCGTCAGCCTGCCTGAAGGGGTCACCGCAGACATTGAATACTCGACGGACCTCATCAACTGGGAAGTCATCGCAACCGGCATCTCCGGAGCCGTGGAAGAAACGGACGCAGACCGAATGGCAGCGCCAGCCGGTTTCTATCGCGCTAAGCAATAGCCGAATCGTCCTAACAAAGATTCTTAGTAACAACCAAAGGGCGGGGGCTGCGGCTCCCGCCCTTTTGATTCAGCGGATGAGAAGGACGTTGTCATGAGTATCCGTTCGATCCGTTGTTCTGCTTGATCGCAGAATCCCATTTTATGGTGGCATGATTTCGCTCGATCGCCATGCTCCTAACAAGCTTTAGACACCATGGCAGATACTGAATCATCTTCGACTCAAAAGGGATTTCTTGGATTTGTAGAGCGCACCGGAAACCGGCTGCCTGACCCGGTATTCATTTTCTTCTATTTGATTGGGATCTTGCTCGTGATCTCGCTGGTCTGCGCGTGGACGGGCGTTTCGGCGGCACACCCGACTAAATTGACGGAGGATGGGGCCGGGCCCTTGATCCTGACCGCGCAGAGCCTGCTCTCGGCTGAGAATATCCAGAAAATCTGGACTGAAATGCCGAAGACCTTCATGCACTTCCACCCGCTTGGCTATGTGCTGGTGGTGATGCTGGGAGCTGGGGTCGCGGAGCGCTCCGGACTTTTCGCAAGTGGCATCAGATCCGCGATGCGGCATGCGCCGAAGGGGCTTCTGACCCCGACCGTCGCCCTGGTCGCGATGCTCTCGAACCACGCTGCCGACGCGGCCTACGTCGTGATGATTCCGCTGGCAGCTATCATATTCGCCGCCGCAGGGCGCCATCCGCTGGCGGGTATTGCAGCCGGCTTTGCCGGCGTCTCCGGCGGGTTCTCAGCCAATATCACGCCGGGGCAACTCGATGCCTTGTTGTTTGGCGTCACCGAAGCAGCCGTCGAAGGCGCGCAGCTCGACGCCGACTGGACCATGAACATCGCCGGCAATTGGTACTTCATCGCCGCCTTGCTAGTGATCTACCTGCCGGTGATCTGGTATGTTACGGACAAGGTCATCGAACCGCGTCTCGGCAAATGGGTCCCGACCGAAGCACACAAAGACTCCTTCGGGGATGAGGACAAGCCGCTGACGGATGGCGAAAGGAAGGGGCTGCAACGTGCGGGCCTTGCCGTTCTGGGCGTTGGCATCCTCTGGGCCGCGATGACCTTTGGCCCCGGCACGCCCTTGCTCGATGACGGTCCAGGCACCGAGGGCCAAGCCTGGTATGTCACGGCGACCCCGTTCTTTAAATCGCTTGTCGCCGCCTTCATGATTCTCTTTCTGGCTGCAGGCTGGGCCTATGGAGCGGCGGCGGGAACGATCAAGTCCGGTGATGATCTCATCGCCATGATGACGGAAGCGATGAAGGACATGGGCTACTACCTCGTCCTCTCTTTCGCCGCGGCACATTTCGTCGCGATGTTCAATTGGTCGAATCTCGGCCTCATTACCGCCGTCCATGGCGCCGATGCGATCGAATCCAGTGGCTTGCCACTAACAGTTGTCCTGGGATTAATCGTCTTGTTTTCGGCGTTGCTGAATCTGTTCGTGGGTTCAGCGAGCGCGAAATGGGCGCTGCTCGCACCCGTGCTAGTACCCATGCTCATGTTGTTAGGCATCAGTCCGGAAGGCGCCACCGCTGCCTACCGGGTCGGTGACAGCGCCACAAACATCATCACGCCGTTAATGGTCTACTTCCCACTCATCCTGATCTTTGCACGGCGCTGGCAGAAAGATTTCGGCCTCGGATCGCTGACCGCGATCATGATCCCGTATTCCGTCTGGATGTTAGTCACCGGGGTGATCCTGATGATTGTCTGGGTGATGTTAGGGATCAATCTCGGTCCCGGCGCGCCTATGGGAATCGAGATGTAATCTTCTAGGTAAGGATCTCCCGCTGTCTTAGCAACTTGTTCCACGAATGCTAATTAGATCATCCTCACAAAGACATGGACGTCCTTATCTTGTCGATTGAAGGTAGTTTCACGCTGTAGCTCCGTATTGATGAATCGGTTGATGTAGGGCTGTCGCACCCTTTCGCGAACTTACTTCTTCGGCCTCTTGCGGGCCTGAGGTTTGTAGTTGTTGCGATCGAAGCCCGGGTGGCTTTTCTCTAACTCTGCGGTCAACTCGGGACGAGGCTGAAGGGCTTTGTGAATCCTGGAACTCATGAATTCCGTTGGACTATCAAGACCACCGAATTTCGATGTGGCAGGCATGATCTGGCTTTCCCAACCCGCGAGATCGGATGGTTTTACTCCAGTGCGAAAGAAGGCTCCAGTGGTATAAGGACTCGGCTTGAATCCGCCGACGATGCTCACATTCAGATCAGCCTGAATCTTGTCATCCAAGCCGACCGCCCAGAGGGAAGCGTTCACGAGGAAACGGCGTACGCTCTCGTCGAGGAGATCCTCGGAGGCACCATAGGAGGTGTAGACAATGCGCGCTTTCTTCATCGTTCCCGATGGCGCACGGTAGGAATCGCGTGTCCATCCTGCGTTCACTGCAGGCTTGTCAGGGTGGAACTCAGCGCTGGGCCAGAAGGTATTGAGAACCTGCACTTCAAGCAACGGCGTGGCTCCCTCAGGTGGCCGTGATTTGTAGGCCCCGGAGAAGGCGTGCATGGGACGCACACCTGCTAAGATGGGATGGCTCTTAGCATTAGCGATAGGTGTGATGCGACAGCCTAACTGATGGTTCGATCCGTAGTGACTTTGACCGCGTTCTTTGTGCCAGGTGTTGCCAAAGATCTGTTCACCAAGTCCGCCGAGATAATCTTCGCCCTTGTAGTTGTAATTCAGCTTGGCCCATTTGCCTTGCTGTCCATTAAAGCAATGCGTGGAAGTGCGGATGCCTACGGCTGGGCCACCACGCTCAAAGTAGTCGACCAAGAGATCGGCTTGAGCGTCCGGGAGTTTCATGAATCGCGTGTAGAAGACCAGGAGGTCGGCCTGCTTCAACGCTTCCATGCCGGGAACTTCAGCGTCCCCCGTTTTGATGTGCCCTTGATCATCGATCCCGAAGAGTACGGTGCAACGAAAGCCATGGTGCTTTGCTAGGATTTTAGCGAGGAGAGGGCAAGTCTCCTCAGAACGATACTCGTGATCGTTGGCAATGAAGACGATGTGCTTCCCATTGCCGGGGCCGTCGGTTCCCTCGAAGGTGAGTGGGGCTGCCACGAGTTGGCAGGCTAATGCTATCAGAAGGGTTATTGATTTAGTGAACATAATTCTTAGTGTCGTCTGCCGCGTTTGATGGAATGTTTGTCCCAGGCTTCAAAGAGAGCCGAGCGCAATTTCTTAAGTTCTGCCACTGATCCTGGGTTCGGGGTGTGTTCGTAAACGGCCTTGTTGATCTCTGTAACCATCTTGATTAGATCGACCCGAGGTTTTCCGTGAATGTCGTAGAATCCATTCTGATTGTTCTTTGCTAGAGTATTGCCGCCTTGATCGAACATACAGGCGCAGTAGGTCACGCCGAGGACGTTGGGATCCTTGTAGTGGCGGAGCAAATTGGCCTGGTAAACTTCGCCTCGTGCATCGTGGGAGACCAAACCGGCATGGAGGCTGCCGGTTCCTCCCGGGTAGTGGAAGCCGAAGTATTCGTCCGAATAAATGATCGGCAGCTTGGCCGCGTTGGCTAACTGATTGACGTCGATGTCGCGATTGAAGTGCTGCGGGGCGATCATGTCCACGTAGGGCGCAGCGGCTTTCCAAGAGGCAGCGGTTAGGGCCCATTCCTTGATGAAGGAGCCGAGGATCAGGTGATTCTCATCATGACGTCGAATGGCAGAATGCCCCAGCTTGTAGAGGGTGACACACATATGTGAGATGATTGCTTCGAAGTCGGCTAGAATCGCCGGGTCCAGGTTTTTCTTCACCCGCGGGTAGTTGCGCCTTTCATAAGCTTTGTCGTAGGCAAGAAGGTCTTTGTCTTTGAGATCTGCAATCTGCTTGAGAGCCGTTCCGTAGACGCTGTTGAATGCATTGACATCGTTGTCATATTTCCTAACAAGGACGTCCACGAGCGCCACACGACCGGGGCTGTTTGCCGGTAGTGATAAGTGATGATTGACCCACTGGTCCGCTTTATTGAAGGCACCGAAGCCGTAGTAGTAGCCGATGACCAAGGGATCGTCCTTGTACTTCGGGCACACCGCCTTCGCTCGTGCTTCGATAAGCTTTTCATAGGCAGGATCGAAGATGTCGGGCAAGGTTTCGCCATCGACAAATTCCCAGGGATGTTTGAGGAGAATGACGCCGACCGAGTAGGGAAAGTTGTGCTTCCGAAAGAGCGTCTCGACTTTCTCGACATTGACGAATCCGTTCAAATTGCGCTCTGGACTCGTCGCGCTTCCGAGAGCGCAATTGAAACCCATGGCCTTCGCCTTGGCGAACGAGTCACTGAGCCAAGCATCTTGATCGCCGCCGTAGACATTCTTTGCCGCAAGATCGCTCTCACCCGAATAAAGGTGACTGAGTGCGACTGGGAAGAAGACATTGCCATCGGGCGTGATGAACCACTGACGGCCATTGATCTTTTGAACGTGGAAGAAGCCGGTCTTCTCGCCGTTGATGCCGGGATAGCCGCCGTAGGGATCAAGAAGGAGGCCCTGCCCGAACAACGGGGAGGAGGCGATTAGAAGGGTTAGAAGTGTGGTTAGAAAATAAGGGCGCATGTTAGTCTATGTTTGCAGCTTCGTGAAGCGTGGCTGCCTTGGCGTTGGTGGCTTTGATCACGTCGGTCCAGATAGTTAGGTGCTTCTCGAAAGGATCCATGAAACCGTTCTCGTTGCGGGGAGAATCACCCCGCTCGGCGGCGTCCCATTGTTGGAGATAACCGCAGTGGTGCCAGCCAATGACATACGGCGTGGCCATCATGCCTTCGAGGGTTTCGCGGTAAAGCTGGGCGACCTCTTCGATACTCTTAGCATTGGTGCGAAAGCCTTTCACACCGAACTTCTGTTGATTCGGTTGAGCGAAGGCGTGAGAGCCGTCGCCGTTAAAAATTGGCTTGCCAATCTTCCGGTAGAGAGTGTCCGTGATCTTCCTGTCATTCTCCCAACGCCCGTAGGCCTGAATGGCAATCACATCGACGTGTTTCTTCAGTGCGGTAATCACCCAATCGTAGTGCCAGTTCACCATATTCTTGTCTCCGAACAGCAAATGGTTAGGATCGTGTTTGAGAATGATCTCTCGGTGTAGGCCGTACCATCGATCGGCGATGAGATGAAGGAAGGCAACCATGTCGGCATCGGCCTTCTTCTTATCGGTTGAATGAGACCAATCCGTGATTCGAGCGATCTTCTGCCAATCGATTCCGTAAGTTGGACTCACCGGCAGTCCCCACACTTTGGCAGCTTCTTCAGCAGTTTGATGACGCGCTTTGAGGAGTTCTAGCCAACGTTGCTTGCCAGGTGACGCTTCACCTAAGGCTACCAGAGCATTCACCCAGGGATAAATCAGCGTGTATTCGTTCCTAGCTTTCTGGTCCTTCCTACCCATCACCCAGCTGGGGACATCGGTGTAAAGATAGCCTAACAGATTGCGACTTTCCCTGTGTTGCCGACAATTCTCAGCCACGCGGTTTTCGAGAAAAGCTTTGAAATCAGCCGAGAAGACATCCGGACGAGGACCTTCTCCGTTGCGTTCGCGCCATCCTGCCAACGGGGCCGTGTTGAGAGAAGCGACATAGTAGATCTCATCACGATAGAGCTTCGGATCGATGGTGCCATGCGTGTGCTTTCCGAAAGTGTTGAAATGAAGATCCTCACAATGCTTCAACTGTTGGTCGATCCACTTTCTCGCTGCAGTCCCATGTGTGTTGAAACGACCATTCACGAGCATATCATGGCCGTAGCGCGCCAGAGTAGTGTCTTTGTTATACGGCGCCAGCCACAGATGTGGTTCGATGTGATTCACGCCTAGACTGACGAAGCGCTCGCCATCTGGCCCGATAAACCACCAGACGCCATCAAGCTGTTTTACGTGAACGAAGCCAGTCGCTTGATGGTCTGCAGCCTGGCACGGCAAGAGCAGTGCAACAAGTAGAACGAAAGCAGGCTTCATGTCCACAAGGTAGTCTCTTATAGGTCTACAAACCAAGTTCAGAGAGACTTGGGTAGTCGCCGGTGTGCTGTCGTGAGCTCGAGAATCTTGAGATGCAATGGCTAACGTTGGAAACGACTCCCAACATGCGACTGCTTCTCTACTCAACAATCTCAATAGGTGAGAAGTCGCTAGTCGTTGCCTTGGTGTAAAGGCCAATGAACTTCACTTCTTTCAAATCTTCGGGCAGCTTCTGCTCCAAGCGGTGATCATTGATCTCTAGTACCACGCTTCGCTTGGCCAGGTCGACCACCACGTGAGCCGTGAATTTCTGTTTCGCCTCGAAGTTAGCCTTCAACACCGCGCCACTACCGGCATTCGCCCAGCCGCCCGTGAAGATTTCGTGTGTGCCCTTGCCGATAGCCGTTCCGGCCTTGATGAGGTCAGCGTTCGTTGCTTTGTCGCCAAAGCAGAACATGGCGTTGCGCGTGTTAGTCTCCACAGCAGTCTGATAGTGGAGCTTGAACACGGCGCGGCCAGATCCCGTAATCGGCTTCTCAAGTCTCCGCAACGCGATGGCTTCTCCGCTAGTGGAAAGCCGGTAACCAAGCTCTGATTTCGTCACCGCCCCACCGCGCACAATCGGCCAATCGCCTGTCTCATCTGTTCCCTTTCCAAGCTTTGCCGGTCGCTTCTTCTTAGTCTGCCGCGGTGGCTCATTCTCCCACCAATCGCGCGGTCCCTCAGCCTCGATGCCGCGCCACACATCCATGAATTGCTTCTTCATCTCGGCCAGTTTCTCCGGCCTTTCTGTGGCGAGATCGGTCGTCTCCTGCCAATCCTTCTCGATCTCATACAGCTGAAACTCTGTCAGGGTCTCATCAGCGACGATCTTCCAATCTCCGATGCGCATGGCGGCGCGGCTGTTCACGGGAGCGATGTGCGTCCGCCAGAAGAGCGGCACCGGACGCTCAACGGGCTGGCCTTTGAAGGCCGGGCGAATGTCCACACCGTCGATGGTGCGATCGTTAGGGGCCTCGATTCCCACAATCCCGATTACCGTCGTGAAGATATCCGAACCGATCACGGGCACTTTGCTCACCGTGCCTGGCGTGATATGCCCTGGCCAACGCACCATGCCGGCGACGCGAATGCCGCCCTCATGGCTATCCCGCTTGCGACCTCGCAACCCTCCGGTGGATCCTTGCGTACGGCCCGCCGGCTTCTTTCCTTCTGGGCCATTGTCAGAGGTGAAAAACACGATCGTGTTATCGCGAAGACCCAATTCATCCAGGCCTTTCGTCACGATGCCGAACGCGTGGTCGAGCTGCGTGATGTTGCCGTGATGTTGTCGGATGCCCTCGTCATCAATGTGCGCATACGGTTTCATGAACTCCTCAGCAGACTCAATCGGTAGGTGCGGCTCGTGCGTCCACACGGAGAGTAGAAAGGGTTTCTCCTTATCGCGGTCTTCCTTCAGCCAACGGACGCCTTCCGTCGCGACGAGTGGCGCGGAGAATCCTTCGAGTTTACCCATGGGCTTGCCGTTGCGCACAAAGTTAGTCGGATTCTTGTGGTTTGGAGAGGCGTTGTTCTGAGTCGCCATCCAGTGATCGTAGCCGTGGTCATCCGGTTGCGGTTGTTTGTCACTATTGAAGTGTCCATTGAGGTGCCACTTGCCCACGTGACACGTGGTGTAGCCGTTCTCTTTCAACAACTCCGGGAGAGTGATCTCGCTCTCGCGCAGGTGGGCCCTATGTCCGCTCGGAATCCAACGCCAGACACCGTTGCGATACGGCGTGCGCCCGGTGAGAATGGAAGCGCGCGATGGCGAACACACCCCACAAGCAGAATAACACTGTGTGAAACGCACCCCCTCAGCCGCGAACTTATCGAGGTTGGGCGATTTGATGATCTGGTTACCGTAACAGCCGAGATCTCCCCAGCCCATGTCATCGACGAGAAAGACGACGATGTTAGGTTTCTCTGCAGAGGCCGGGCAGAGTGGTAGAAGAAGGGCAATTGCAATCAGGGCGGCTTTCATGGTTGTCAGCCTCCCCAATCTGCGCCCGAGCAACAAGGGTTATGTTGTTAAAGCGATTCATCGAATCATAAAGTCGACTCGTTCGTTGGCGTTATTTCACCTTATTTCCACGCGATTCGCTCGGACTTGTCTTCCGCAACGAATGGCGCTCTTTGGCTTCATTCAATGACACTGGGTTAGGAAGCAATCCTCACTCCCGTGACGCCAGCACGCGCTCCAAATAAGGAACGAAGTGTTCTAACCGCGGAACTTGCGCACGGGGATCTTTGGCCTGGTCATCCCAACGGCGAAGTCGGAGTGCCTCATGGTGGTTAGGCTCGGTTTCAAAGGCGGCTCGTTCTACCGCGCTCATGGGGCCACCTTGATCGAGGTAGCTCTTGTGCGAGGTGGGCGATAGCGCCTCGACATAGTCGGGATCTATCGTGCACAGATAGCGCTTGGCCTGGACATGCAAGCGAACGGGATCGGCGACTTGGCAGCCGAAATGTTCCTTAAGCCAAGCATAGGCCCGATACTCGTGGGCGTCGTCAAGATCGCGATCGAGACCATCATTGCTCTCAACAGTTTTCTCAAAGATGTGCCCGATATCGTGAAGGAGAGCGGCTGCTATCAAGGAAACGGAAGCTCCTTCTGCTTCGGCTAGGGTCGCGCACTGTAGGGCGTGTTGGAGCTGCGTGACTTCCTCATTACCGTACTGACCGGAGCCCCGTTCACGGAACATCTTCACAATGGTATCGACCGATTGAAGCATTCCTGCGATGTTAGTCCAGACCGGACCATTTGGAAAGTGACGAAGCCCACCCAAGCCAAAAGAATGCTCTTCCAGGGCCCAGAGAATCCGTTCGTGGAAGAGACGTTGATGCTGCCGGAATCCTTGAATGAGGGTGAGATCTTGGTAGCGCTCTCTTTGGCAACGATATGTGGATCCGATTTGCACACCGTATCAGGAAAACGATCGAGCCCGCTCCCCGCGGTGCTTGGTCATGAGGGGGTCGGGACGGTGGTCTCGTTAGGCAAAGAACGCGATCCCAACTTGTTAGGCCGGCGAGTGACGTGGAGCCTAACGGACTCTTGCGGTCTCTGCGAACCCTGTTCGCAGTGGGATTTGCCACAGAAATGTCAGGCACTCTTCAAGTATGGTCATGCAGGGAGTAGCGAGCGTGGTGGGTTAACAGGTTGCTTCGCTAGTCATATCATCCTCAGTTCGGGCACGGCGGTTTTTCCCATTCCTGATGGCGTGACAGATGTGATGGCGGCTCCGGCCAATTGTGCCCTCGCAACCATGATGGCGGTAACGGAGACGATTCCGCACTCCCACCGGAGCGTTCTCATCCAGGGCGCGGGGTTGTTAGGACTTTACGGAGCGGTGTTATTGAAGGAACGTCGGCATCACGTTCTCGTCGTGGATCCCAGTGAGGCGCGCCTTCAACTGGCGAGCGACTTTGGCGCCGACATCACACGACATCATTCGCGGGATATTTCGTCAGACTCGGTGGACGCGGTGATCGAAGTCGCCGGCACTAGCGAAGTCATTTCTGAGGGGATACGAATCCTTCGGCCCGGCGGCTTTTATGCCTTGGCAGGATTGGTGCATCCAGAGAGTCAAATAGAACTCACAGGTGAGCAACTCATTCGCAAATGTGTGACCATGCGCGGCTTCCACAATTACCGACCCGTACACTTGGAGCATGGGCTAGGTTTCCTAGAGAAGCTTGCGGTGCGCTACCCTTGGCATCGTCTCGTTTCCGATCCGCTTCCGTTAGAGGCTCTTGATGGTGCCTTCGAACTCGCGCGTTCGCGCCGCTGGCATCGCGTCGCGATTTCGTGCGCTTCAAGATTGTCTCCTTGAACTGTCTTGATCTCAAATACCACCCTCCCAACTTTCTCCGATGAATTTGAAGGAACGTCTCACCCATCCCTTTTCCCTAACTCTTTGGTGTGTTGCGGCATCGTTTGGAACGTATGCCTGCATGTATGGTTTTCGTAAGCCTTTTACCGCCGCGTCTTACGAAACCGAACCGTTTGAGCCGGGGATCAAAGCAAGCCTGGTGGCGGCGCAGGTATTCGGTTATATGCTTTCCAAGTTCATCGGCATCAAAGTGATTTCCGAGATGACACCGGAACGCCGGGCCTTTGTTTTGTTAGGCCTGATTGGAATCGCCGAGGTGGCTCTCGTGCTCTTTGGCCTCGTTCCCCCTCCTTATAACATGGCCTGCTTGTTTCTTAATGGCATTCCGTTAGGGATGGTATACGGTCTCGTACTCGGTTTTCTCGAAGGCCGGCGGCTCACGGAAGCCTTTGTGGCCGGTCTATGTGCCAGCTTTATCTTCGCTTCGGGATTCGTAAAATCGGTTGGCGCTTGGCTCTTGCAAGCCGGCGTGTCTGAGTCCTGGATGCCGGCTACGGCGGGCATCCTCTTTCTCTTTCCATTAATCGTCTTCGTCTGGATGCTCACGCAAATTCCGGCACCTTCCGCTCAGGATATCGAAGCCCGCGCGCCTCGCGAAGCCATGACGCGAACTGACCGACTGCTTTGGCTGCAGCGACACGGTTTGGGGCTGAGCTGTATTGTGTTAGGCTTTCTTTTGATTACGATCTTGCGCAGCTTGCGTGACGACTTCGCGCCGGAACTGTGGAGAGATCTAGGCACAACAGGCGAACCCTCCGTTTTCGCTCGCTCGGAACTCCTGGTGGCCGTGGCCGTGACCCTAACGAGCGCACTGGTCGTGTTCGTGAAAGACAATCGGCGCGCCTTGATGATATCGATCGTGCTCAGCTTGGCAGGATTCGCCATTATCGGACTCAGCTTGATCGGGCTTCAACGGAACGTGCTTAACGGATTCACCTTCATGGTGCTCATCGGCTTTGGCCTTTATCTGCCTTACGTGGTGGTTCACACCACGGTGTTCGAACGTTTGATCGCTCTCACGCGCGACAAGGGCAACATGGGTTACCTCATGTATATCGCTGATGCCTTTGGTTACCTGGGATACGTCGTCTTGATGTTAGGAGGTGATCTCTTCAAGCCGGACGCTAGCTTTCTTAGCAACTTCCAAGTCCTGTGCTGGTGGGTTGCGGGTCTAGGCATGGTGTCCTTTCTCATCGCCGGCATCCTCTATGGCCGCCACACTCGGTGACTCGGAGTACGCGTGCGTTCTTCACGCGTATCCCCGCTCTTATCAGTTCCTTTCGTAGTTGAATCTAACAAACGACTTTGAATTGCCAGAGAAAGTAAACTGATAAGTGCGCTGCTCAAATTCTGTCGAGGAAGGCGGTGCGATCTCTATGAATTCCCACTGACTCGGCGGCAGAGGGTTCCAGTGCAGAAGGTCCGTGGAGTGCTGCGGGACGATTTCAATCCCGGTGTCGCCGCGACGAAGTGACCATGTCAGCGAAAACGTTTCTGTCCCCACGCGCTTCCATTCGATCGGTACGGTGTCTTCAGCATTTGGATTGGTGCCTTCCATATACTCGACGAGATTGGTTCGCCTATCACGATCGGGGTCGGCCCGATCACCCCACAGGCGCGATTCGAGAGCCGGGACACGTAAAGCAGCTGTGCCAAAGTGCTGCCTTCGCCAAGCTGCCAGACTAAGCACGGTGTCTGGAGGCTCGATCAAGCTTGACCGGTTGAAGAAGGCGAGCAGTTGGGCCGCCACATTGTCAGGCACGTTTCCGGACGCAGGAACATCATTACCGAGTAGCGTCGTGTGTGGCGATGTCAGGGAGGCCAAGGCCGGAGAGGCGCCATCTCGCGCGGCGGCATCCGGGAAGATGATGAGCGCCACGGAGTTCAGCCCTAGGCGATTGTGGAGTTCAGGCTTCGGAGTGAGCAATGAAGAACAGATCTCCCGGAGCGCCACTAGTTGGAGATCTTCCACAGGTGATTGAGCGAGAAGGTGGAGAGCTTTTCCGTTAGGAGCGAAGAGTTTAGTGTAACGATCCACACGCAGCCGAAGGCTTGCTTGCATAGTAGCCGGCACGGAAACCACACCGTTTGCACTGGAGCCGGTGTCGAGTTCTTGAATGACGGCGGCGCGTGCAGGCATTGCTTGGAGAATCAGTGAAAGTGTAACCGTGAGGATTGGCAGGAGAGTTGTGGATGAATTCATGAATCGAACTGGTTGGATTGCTAAGTGGCTCGCCAGCCGGCCAAGGCCGGCCAGCGAGCCTTTCTTCTGCCGGATCAACGGGGCAGAATGCGTTCTGGGGAGAGGGAATTCATACGTGCGTTAGTTAAGCCGCGAGGTTCTCATCAATGCCGCCGTCCGCTTCTTCGTCTTCTTCGTCATCACCTATGTCATCATCGAAGTCGTCGAAATCCTCCCAGTCTCCCGAATCAAAGTCGGCTTCATCCCAATCGCCGAAGTCATCCCAATCGCCGAAGTCATCCCAATCGCCAAAGTCAAAGTCGCCTTCATCACCAAACTCGGGATCACCGTTGTCGCCGAAATGGTCTTCTCCGTCTTGGCCATCACCGAACAGGTCTCCAAGCTCTCCTTCGAGATCATCGAAGTTGTAGGTGAAGAGTGCAGCCTGGACAGATTCACCGTCTTTACCAGTGACCGTCACAAGCGAAGCGCTCATGCCCGGATCATCCAGAGCGTTGTCTTCTTCTACCCATTCTTTTAACGTCTCGAGATCAATCGCATCTGCGGTAATAAGTTCCGTTAGTTGGTTATCTTCTTCCCGGTAAGCATAAAGCAGCTTGCCTTCCTCATCGCTATAGACCTCATACGTGCCTGTGCTCGCTGCCTCTCCTTCAGATGTTACCGTTAGTTCATTCTCTTTGGGTTCGGGGAAATCGTCAGACCACACGTCTTCTCCGTCCTCACCTTCGCCTTCCCAGTCGAAATCAATATCATCGAAGCGTTCTACAATGGCCGTGCCTTGCAAGGCCGTGCCGTCGTTCAACTCGACCGTAACGCGTATCACCTCGGCCTCACGTTCTTGCAGAAAGGGATCGTCGAGAATCTCTTGGAGCTCGTCTTCAGGTAGGGCGCCATCAATGATCACCCAGTAACATTTTGTTTCCTGACAGATATCCACGGACACTACCTCATTCTCGCCGTCACGAATCAGCCAGGCTTCAAGCGTCAAGCGCTCATTATTGGCAAGAATGAGAGTCACTTCCTCTAAATCAAACGAGCCATCGTACTCTTCATCTAATGCCTCATCTCCATGGCCGCCGTGTTCCTCACCGTGGTCGTCAAGATCTTCGTCGAAGACGGCATCGATAGGTTCTTTGATCACAATCACGTTTTGACGCGACCCATCAGATGACAGAATGAGAGTCGCCTTACCGACGGTCGCTCCTATCTCGGTAAGGAAGGGATCTTCAGCGATCTCGTTGATCTCTTCGATATCGAATTTCGCTTCAACGAGCGCCGTGATGTACGTGTCCTCTGTGTCGGCATAGACTGCGCAGACATTGCCATCTTCGAAATAGATCCAAGCGTCCAAGGTTTCCTCTACGCCATCCGGATAGAGCAGCATGACACGTTCCTCACGAAAGTCATCTTCGTAGTCATCGTGCATTTCAAGATCGGGAGAATCTCCCGCGGGTTCGAGTTCTTGCGCGCCAAGAGAAGGAGCCACGACAAGTGCAAGGCCCATACACAACGACGCAAGCCAGGGCACGAGTTGGAGAATCGGGTGTTCGAATAGAGTTGTTTTTTTCATAGCTTAACAATTAGGTTAGGTTTCTCTGAAAGAACTCACTCTTGGGGAAACTTATCCTCAGTGAGCCGGACACATTGTCTGTCCGTATGTCATCACCCGCTGCTTCTATCGTTGGGACATATTTCCAGGACAATCTATCCGCTAGGGATCCTACCCGAGACAAAGAACCGGAGTGCTAGAGCAAGCTCGGGACATCCAAATAATGTGCGAGGAACTTAAGTTAGGATAACTTAGAAAAACCACCTTGATTCCAAAGCTATTCCCGCGGAATACCAGTCTGCCATAGGCGCAACCTCGTCTAGATAGTGACCGTAATCCTCTTCGCCTAACGTTGCCCAAAGGTAGGCATCTTTCTCCTCCATGTAGTCATGGAAATCGTCCATCGCATCATCGGGATCTTCAAGGTAGGCATCGTAGAATTCCGCATCATACGCATACTCCACTGCCATGATCTCTTCACGATCGTCATGATCGAAACCGTCGAGACCTTCCTCTAACATCTCGAACTTTTCATCCATCAATTCCTCGAACAACGACCATTCATATTCCTCGATCCACGGTTCGTTTGACGGGAATGGCTCTGCTGGGAAATCCTCTTCAAAGGGTAACGGTTCTGGATCATGGCCCATCCAAGAGTCTTCGGCCCAATTGGCATCCGCTAACTCAGGTCCAAAGTCTAAGCCGGGCGAATCCGTGTCGAACGATGTCTCAACCAGCGTGGGGCCTTCGAATGGATTCTCTGTGTGTCCGCTGGCCGGGGCGGAATCAGCGGGTGTCGTTGCTGGCTTGGTTGCCGTTGAGCTTGAGTTCTCTGCGAGAGCCGTCCCACGGCTTGGCTGCGAAGAGGTATTTATGCTAGTTGGGCGGTTCGGAAGAACCACGGCCGGCGGGTTATCCGGTCCCGCGACACTATCAGAAACATATGAAGAATCGTGCTTGGAGAAAGCTACCTCTTGGATGACAGACGGTGTGGGTCGTCCCATTGCGGCAGAGGCGCCCCGTGGCAAAGTGGGCTTGGCGACAGCCTGGTCTGAGGACCCGGCTTGGCGCCCGTGACGATTGTGTGTTAGTTTGCTACTCTCTTTCCTCTGCTCGAGTCCGGCCAACACCGATTGCACCAAGTCCTCCGGCATTCCCCCACGCCGCAGGTTCGTTGCGAGAGCACTGGACGTTTCACTAAAGTGCTTCTCCCAAAGCCGGAGGAGGCGTTCAGAAACAGGCAACTCATCCAGCTCCTCACTGGCAAGCAGGCGCACGGCCTCCTCACGATCATAGTTGTCCGCTAGGGAATTGCTTCCCAGGATGTCCACGATGACTTCCGTAGGGAAGGAGGCGCCTCGCAGATTTGCCAGAAAGGACCGGAGATCATCGGCAGCGATCCACTGCCACCAGAGCTGATCTGATTCCTCACCATTAGCCCTTGGCTTCTGAGCCAGCTTAGGAGAAAGCTCAGGCTTTGGTTCCTCGACGACTTGCTCAGGAAGCTGCAGCGCTTCAATGTTAGGTTGATTTGGCGGAAGCGACGGAGATTGAAAGGTGGCGAGCGGCTTTTCACCGGTGTCCCACGCCAGCCATCCGCCCACCATGATCACTGCGGTGAGCGCGAGGCAGAACAACATGCGCGGTAGGGTGAGGACGGCAGCAGAACTCCCCTGAACGCTCAACCGACCCATAACACTTTGCGCAATGCTCGCACCGAGCCCGGCGGGGGCGGCCTCAACGCTGTGCTGCCCTAGCAGAGAAGCCAAAGCCACCGCAGAGACTTCCACTTGGCGGCGATGACAATAGACTGACAATTTCCCCAGGGCACGCTGCAAGCGTTTGCGCACCGCGGCTTCTTTCGCGCCGGCGCGTTCCGCCACTTCGCCCATGCTGCACTCCTCCAGGTATCGCCACACAATCACTTGGCGGTCTTTCTCCGGCAACCGGCACAAGCCTTCATCAAGAATGGGACGCAAGTCGGCCCATTTCGACGCCCCTACGTCATCCGGTAATTGAGTCCTGCATTGGTCGGTAAACATTGCTTCGCGTCGTTTCCGGCGCTCTTCCCCGCGCACGAGTTTGCAAGCCTGGAAGACCGCCGCCTTGTGCAACCACGAACTCAGATGGCCACGCTGAAGTTTCGCAAGCGCGGGGGCCTTCTTTGCCAAGTCAACAAACACCAACTGCGACACCTCCTCAGCTAGCGCGCGGTTCTGGATCTTCCGCATCGCCGCTGCATAGACCACGTCTACAAAACGCTGAACCAGCATTTCGAAAGCGCGTTCGGAACGATGATCGACGAATGCTCTTAGAAGTTGTTGATCCGAAATCTCAGCCATGGATACGAGAGTTCACCGATAATCACCCGCCACTGGCCGGATTGAGACAGGAAAACTGCATTATTTTACCATAGCGAGAACAGTCTCAATTTCAACGAGTTGAGACGACCGGAGAAACGTGAATGCCTGGGCCGGTGCACGCTACCGTCCTGGTGATCCGCCTTTGCGACTACTCTTCTGCCAGCCGTTGGCGGAAACGTCCGGATCACGAGGATTCGGACGCTCAAGTGAGTACCCGGCGCCATCGGCTTCTTCGGGCCAAGGGACCCTGTCATTGTAGACAAAGGATTCGATTTCGGTGAGATCCGCTGCGCGAAAACCCAAGGATTCGCCATCGTTACTAAGGCTGCCGCGAAAACGGCCCAGAACAGGGATGTCCTTACCATAACGTTTTTCAAATGCCGCTAATTCTTTCACTAGCACGACGCGTTGGCCCGGCGGAATGACATGCTTTTCGCTAAAATCAAAGTAAACGCCATTGGTGAAAGCCGCTCCAGCGAGATCCACGATTTGGGAACCGATGCTCTGAAGTTCGATGAATTCAAAAGCCTTGCGCTCATCGTGTCCTGCTTCGCTCTCCTCTTGGGTGGGTTTGGCAGGGCGATACATCACTTCGGTAATGCGAAGATTCGCTGCCGATGCCGGTTCTGCGTTGAAAAGCACTCTACGTTTGACTAACGCAGACCACGCACCGTTGGCGGTTCGCGAACGCGCAAGAAGCGTGGTCGACTGCGTTAGCTTGAGATCGGCCGCATTCCCGGACTGCGAAAGATCAGCTCTCACAGAGCCACCAATCTGCCGTGGATCGCTTCCATCGGTCGTATAATATAGGGTGGTGCCACGCTTGCCCTCTAACGTCACTTGAGCACCGCCCTTCTCCACGTCGATGGTGGGCGCCGCAACCTCGGGATAGAGGCCGTCGTCCTTGAGTTGCTCAATCACTATGCTCGTCCGCTTGGGAAGAAATCGCTCGACGACATTGGCCACCGCGCTCTCCCAATGCTTGCTGGTGAACAAGCCGCGTTGCGCATCGCCCCAACGCGCCGACTGCGCGATCATGGCCGGTCCGACCTCAGCGGCACGACGTTTGAAACGGGCAATGGTCTGGGCCGGGGTGAGGAGGCCGTCATTGAAGAAGTGCTCGTGAATGCGATCAGCCATGAGCATGCGGTACTCTTCGTTACCGACCAGATTCTGATGGATCCATTCCGGATTGCTATAGGGCTGGTTCTGCCGGGAAACAAAGGGGCCGGTGCGGTCATGAATGGCCGTGGGCACATCCATGGTGTGTTCGCCATCGTGACAGAAAAACTGAAAGCCCTGATCGCCCTCACGATGATATAGACTGTGCCAATTATTCGCTCGATTGAATCCCAAGAACCCTGACAAAGGCGCATCGCCATCACCCATGAAGAAGATGATGAGCATGTAGTCGATGAGATTCTCCGGATCGAGCAAAACGGGAAGCGAGGGATCACGTACTCCTTGCGCATTCCTCCCTTGCATAGCGAAATAAGTTTCATTGCTAGGGTCAGTACGCATGGACACGGCGTGATTCCAAAGCTGGTTCCAAGCATCCATGGTGCCATCGGTCGCTTCCGTGGCATAGCCTCCCACGCGATTCGAGGTTTTCACAGCGTCATATTCATCCTTGTCACCCCCCAAGTAAGCCTCGCCATAGCCGCCTTTGGGACGTTCCTGTGATTGATACACGCCCCAATACTGACCATTCAGATACAAATGATAGTAACGGCTTCGCGTGTACGGCTGGCCCATTCTTCCTTGCGCGTCCCTAGCAAACACATCGCGGACAAAGGTGTTCTTGGTGGGATCGCTATCGCGCGCGGCGCGACGGGCCCAAGAATGGTTCGCCGCTGTGCGAAAGTCGAGGTTTTCAAACCGGTCTGCCCCCTCCGCCCCGAACACCGGCTGATCGAGCGTGCCCTTGCCATAGATTCTGCGGAAGAACAGCCGGAAGCCGTGTTTATAAAAGTGAGGGTTGCGTGTGTAACCGCCGCGGATTCGCAGCCCGGCATTGACTTGGAAATCCCTTGTCGGTTCGTCAGGGTAGAGCATTTCCATGGACGACGCGCGTTCCCACTCTTTGCCGTGACCGTGAGCATTCACATAAATACCACGTTCCGGCCCTACCAAACTCTCCATCGGCAAACTGATGGAAACCGTTGGAATCGATTTCAGCGATTCGATGACCTCCTCGTTCGCATGCAATTTACCCACCACGTTTGGATCCATTCCATAGTCAAAGATCTGGCGATTCACCGGGCGGCGGGGCCATCCTTCCGGCGCCTGGCCGCGAGGTGATTGGCCGATCACGTCATTGAGGAAGAAATAAGAGTAAGTGGAGACTTGGCTCTTGAAACCAGGTTTGACTGCGGCCGCGCGAAGAATCGTCGTGCGCGAAATCGTAATGGGTTCGCGGTAAAGCGTGCCCGTGGCTTCTGAAGGCTCGTCGCCATTGGTGGTGTAGCGAATCTCCGCGCCCTCCTCATCATAGGTGAGTGTGAGGGTGAAGGATTTATCAAAGAAACCGCGTTTTTGACTAACGGATATCTTATCGAGGAAGCCTTGATAGGGTGTCGGGTTCGGCTCTCCGGGGCTCGGCGTCTCAAAATAACCCATCTCCCCGAGCCTTGGCTTGCCAGAGATGACGGCCACTAGCCGAGGCTGAATGAGGAAATCCGAACTCGTGGAGCCGCCATTCAATCCGTGGACGGCAAGAAGATTCTCACCATCTTTCAAAGTGTCGGCATGCTGCGAGATATCGAAACTTTCGAAGTTCACCGCTCGCGTGTCGGGATTGTCGACCGGCGCAGAAGAATTGTAACGCGGTCTTTCCGGTGCATTGGCCGAGGCGATCCTCTTCCCATTTAGGTAAGCGATAAAGCCATCATCATAGCGCATTTGCAGGAACAAAGCGGCTCCGGTCAAACGAGCAGTTTCCGCATCGAAGGGAATGCGAAGATAAGCAGTGGCTTGTCTGCCAGACATGACCTCTAGCAGATCTCCCGAAACGCCGAAGAAGGGCTTGTAGCCAGACTGCCTTTCAAACCCAATACCGGTCATCGCCGTGGTCCAGTTCCCTTCGTCAAAGTCCGCCTGAATCCATCGCAATCCCAGATCTTTGTTAGGCACATGAACTTTGCAACGCGTCTCCTCTTCCAAGATCGTTGTCGCTTGCTGATCGAGCTGAACGGCCCGCCCGTAAGAGATGTCGGCTTCTTGGGAAGGGATCGCCTTGAATGCATCCACGATCTTTCCATCCGCATCAGCCAATGCGAGAAAATCAAGATCCTCAGGCAATCGGATACCAGCATTCCCCGGCTCCGAACCTCCTGACGCTAGCACCACCGTGGGTTCACCAGGCTTCAAGGCCATGTCCGGCAACGGCCATTTCGTTACATCGTCAGGATCATCGGAAAGGTGAAACTGCGAGAGCCGGACGGGTTTCTCACTAGTATTGAGAAACTCGATCCACGGACGGCAATTCCCCGACACATCCTTTAATCCGGATTCGTTGAGGAGGAGAAACTCCGTGATGACGACTTGCCCCGAGACGCCCCCAGTGGCGAGATACCCCAGCAGGCCCGTGAGAAGGATTTCAGCACGTTTCATAGCAACGGGCACGTACGCATGGCGCGAACGCGTGAGCAAGACGCAATCGGCAACTGCCGAAACAACCTAATGCGCATAAATCACGATCGTTGCCATTCAATCCTTGCCATATGCCACTTCTAACATAAGGCAAGAACTTAGCAAAGTGCCCGCGAACAAGTATCTGGAGATCACCGAGGGCGTGGCCAAACCGAAGGTGGTTTTCTAAGCCGTTCTGCGCTTCATTCGGAGATGAGACTCCGAGCGACTGTGATCTTGATCACAACCATCCTGATTGGGATATTGCTCGGGAGATCGCGCGATACCGAAATCCCAGACGGCAAGCGCCCGCGCATTGAGATGGCACAGAACGATGAGGTGAAACGCGCTGCTTTGAATCCATCCCGTCCGTCGCTCGAAGCAATGCTGGCGAAAACCGGTTGGCCGCTTTTCCAATCACTGGGAATCTTTCTCCCGGAAGCCACTACAACGGAACTCGAAATCCTGGCCCATGCTTGGGGCGAGCACATGGACGACCTCAGCTATCCCGAGTGGACGTGGAAATTGGTGCTAGCGCGTTGGTTAGAGCTGGATCCGGCAGGCGCTTTGGCACTTGAAGAGCGGTTGGATCAACCTCGTATTCGAGGATTCTGTTATCGCACTTGGATCCACCTCGACTACGATGCAGCGCTCGCCGCGGCTCTATCAGAAACCGAGCCGCCCTATAAAGAGATTCTGTCAGAGGTGGTGAAACGCGATCTCGCTTTAGCCAAATCGTGGTATGAGGAGAACCCTCGCTTGCTCCATCCCTTCATGACGGCCTGGGCCAAGAGCGATCCGGACGCGGCGATCGCGTCATTGGATCAACTTGAACCGCAGACGCGCGATCTGGCTCTGCGTTATGTGATCAAAGCGATCGCGTCCTCTAACAAAGCGCGTGCGCTTCAGTTAGTCGATGACATTGGTTCCACCAACCGCCGCTATCATACGACAGTGGATGTGGTAAGTGAATGGTTGCTCGAGGACGTCACCGCGGCAGGAAGTTTCATCCAAGAACTGCCTAGCGGAAAGGCTAAGGCGGAGCTTTTCACTGAATGGGTGAAATTGAAAGCGCAAGATGATCCGCAAGGTACTTGGGACTGGGCGCGCCGGCTACCATCGGGCAGCGAGCGGCACCAAGCGATTGGTCTCGCGGCAGAGCGACTCGCCGGGTCCGATCCTGACAAACTCCTAGCGCTATTCGATGAGGTGGGCTGGAAGTACGCAATGAAATCGCCTGAGGAACTTTCGAATCTTCGCCACGCGAGTGGTGGCTCGCGCAGGCCTGGTGGCTTGTCGAGATCGGTTGACATTGCCCTTCAAGCATTGGCGAAAGAGAATCCTCGAGCGGCCCTAGCCAAACTCGCACCATTGCCTGGCCAAGATGATCTCCTCGATGAAGTGGACGTGGGCCAGCTCGGTATGCTTGAGTTCATCGGTCACCAGTGGTTTCAACAGTCTCCAGTGGAAGCGTTAGAATGGATCTCGCGGTCGCCGGATATCATTCATGCTGAGAATCTCGCTACGGGAATGTTATCCAGAGCGAGTGAAGAGAACTTGAAAGCGACGGAGCAGTTTCTCCTTTCTTCAGAGCCGACTCTTGCCACGCCGTACCTGAGCCGCGCACTCATTGAGCATCGTGCGAAGGAGGATCCAATCGCAACGCTCGAACTCACGAATCAATTGGACGCCCGTGGCGTGTTCAACGTGGAGGATTCGCAAACACTCGGAGTGCACGCTTACAGCGCCATCGCTCGCTCATGGTTACAGATCGACTCCATGGCTATGTCTGAATGGGCGGGGAACTTGGAAAGCGGCCCTCACAAAGATGCCGCAGTCAACGCTTTGATAACGCATCTCTCAAACGGCGATGCTCCTGATTATGAAGCGGCTTTTCATTGGGCGCAGCAAATCAGTGAGACGAGTTCCAATCGGGATTATCAGATCAAACGCACCTGGTCCGAATGGCATCGTCGTGATCCTCAAGCGGCAGAAGAAGCGCTTCAAAACTCGGTTAGCCAGCCATGAAAGGAAGAGAACTTTGGTTAGGCCTGTTCGGATTGGCTTTGGGCTGGGGTATCGCGAAAACCTTTCTGAGTGAGGGAACGTTCACGTCCAGTAAACCGGACACTGAAGTGGAGAGCGTGTTAGGGAAGCGCACCGCCCACATTCCGGCATGGCTTGAGGATCAATGGAATGAAGACCTACCGGAGCATCTACAGCTAAGGGCTCTGGCCACACATCGATTCAAGGGGAAGTCCCCACAATTCGGAGATCTCCTTAAGCACATCCTCCGGCAACCGCAGGATCTGAATCACCCCAATCCACTTCTTAGGCATCTGCTAGCTGAATGGATCGCGCAAGATCCGTTGGACTCTTTTGAGCAATGCAAGAGTCTCCCCGAACCAAGGCACCGCAAGGCTGCTCTCAGAGAATGGGCTCGGCAATGGGCAGAGGTGACCGATCCTGACGCCATACTGGATCGGCTTCATAAGCTTTTTCCCGAAACGAAGGATCTCGATGACAAATACGCGCTCCTCTCGGGCATCACTGAGACCATCGCTGCAGAACACGCTGACAAAGCGCTTGCCATGATGACGGCTTTTGAAATGTATCCTGACAATGGCATTGAAGCGGTTGCCCAGGTGTCACCCGAACTCGTGGCGGAACTCATTCTCAGCGGTGTCGATCTCTACATCCCAGACCTGATGCGTCCTTGGACGAAACAGGATCCGGATCGTGCCATTGCCTTCGTCAACGCTCTGGATGAAAAGACGCAGGAGAGATTCATAGAACCCTTGTGCCGCGAACTGGCGCGACACGATCCCGCCCGAGCTTTTGAAGTTCTCGGCGGTTATGGGATGACAAGCGATCCCTTCAGCAAACGCCATCGAATCCTAAAATGGATCGCAGGGGACTGGGCCCGACAGGATCCACAAGGCGCCGCCGAATGGGCGTTAGCGTTAGAAGGTGAAAAATCGCGAAACAACGCCCTGCGTGAAGTGAGTCTGGAGATCCGGGAGCATGACCCGGAACTCGCCGTGGAGGTCTTTCTGCGATCGAATCCAAACGACGGCGACGATTCCGGAAAACATGTCTTTCGCAGCCTGGCCCAACACGATTGGGATCAAGCCTTGGCCGTTGCCAAAGCTGCTGAGAATGCCAGCATTCGCGCGCAGGCCTTCAACGGACTGCTCAGGCACTTGGGAGATACAGGCGTGGAGGTCAATGTCGATGAACTGCCTGCCATCCTATCATTAGCCGAAGAGGCCGGCGCCTCCGGTTATACCGGGATCCTTCGCAAGCTCGATGAAGCCACTCGCAATGAATTTATTAACACTTATCCTGAATTGCTCAAAGAGTCCGTGAACGAATTGGTGGATGGACTGAGTTGGGGAGATCCGCAAGCGGCGCTGCGCCTGGCAGAATCCCTGCCGTCAATCTCTGGTGAAGATGAAGGTATTCAGCAGGCCGTGACGTCTTTGGCTGAGACGGACCCACATGAAGCGGTGCATTGGGTCAACGAAATGGCACCAGGAGAAACCCAAGTCCGGGCCATTCAAAATCTGGTCCACAACTGGAGCCGCTACGATGCTGCGGCCACGCGTGATTGGATTGCCTCCCTGACCTCACAAGACACTCAAGAACACGCAGCCGAAGCATTCATCCGTTCTAACGCCGTTCGGGATAGCGCGTCCGCGTGGGAACTCTCGGGCATGATGACGAGCGCCCGTTTTCGTCTCGAGATGCAGCAACTCGTTCTCCGTGGATGGATCGAGCGTGACCCCCAAGCAGCTCAAGCGGCCCTATCAAAGCTTCCAAATCCCGTTCCGGAGCTTCAGGAAGCCTTTGAGGCTGCTCTTGAGAAACGGCAAGTACGGCAACATTTTCTCTTGGGTGACGAAGGGCCGTAAGTTCTGGTTCTTTAAAACAGCGCGTCTCAAGCAGCTTCGTTCTTTCCTTTCGATAAGGGTGCGCTAGGGTCCGCCGCTATGCTCGATATTCGACGATTGCGCGATCAACCTGATGAAGTGAAGAAACGCCTCCAGAACCGGGGCGAAGATTATCCGCCGATGGTGGATGCCGTGCTCGCTTGTGACGGGAAACGTCGTCAAGCAGAGACCCGACGGCAGGAACTTCAACAGGAACGGAACACGACCAGCAAAGAAATCGGCAAACGCCGCAAGGAAGGCCAAGACACGTCCGAAATTGAAGCCGCCGTTCGCAAGATTGGTGAGGATATCAAGGCGCTGGACCAAGAAGTGGAAGCCGCACAGAAAGAACAAAGCGATCTTCTGTTGAGCATCCCCAACTTGCCACATGAAGCTTGTCCCGTGGGGGAAGATGAGTCTGCCAATCCTGAAGTGCGTCAATGGGGCGAGCAGCCAGGATTCGACTTCGATCCCAAAGATCACGTGACATTGGGACAAGAGTTAGGGCTTTTTGACTTTGAACTGGGTGCGAAATTATCCGGTTCCGGTTACGTGGTTTTCACTGGCAAAGGGGCGAGACTTCAACGCGCGCTCTTACAGTTTCTCCTCGACCTGCAAACAGACACGCATGGCTATGAGGAAGTCAGTCCGCCCGTGGTCGTTCGTCGGGATTGCATGATCGGAACCGGGCAGTTGCCGAAGTTTGAGGAAGACATGTACGGGCTGGAAGACGGTGCCATGTTCTTGGCCCCCACCGCGGAAGTGCCCGTGACCAATCTGGTGCGGGAACAGTTGTTGAGACAAGATGAACTCCCTATCAAATACACCGCCTACACGCCGTGCTTTCGCCGTGAAGCGGGATCGGCGGGCAGGGAAAGCCGCGGACTCATTCGCATGCATCAGTTTGATAAGGTGGAACTCGTGCAGGTCGTCCACCCCAATGAATCCATGGCGGCCTTGGAAGCCTTGACCGGACACGCGGAGAAAGGCTTGCAAATGTTAGGCTTGCACTATCGAGTGATCGAGCTTTGCACGGGCGATCTCACGTTTTCATCATCCAAGACCTACGACTTGGAAGTCTGGGCGCCGGGTCACGGCGGCTATTTGGAAGTCTCCAGCTGCAGCAATTTCCGCGATTACCAAGCGCGGCGCATGCAGCTCCGGTTTAAGGATGCGGAGACGAAGAAGAACCTTTTCTGTCACACGCTCAACGGCTCCGGCCTAGCTTTGCCGCGTCTTTACGTGGCATTGATTGAGACGCATCAGCAGGCCGATGGATCGGTGAGGCTTCCCGAGCCTCTGCAGCCTTACTTTGGAGGCGCCACCGAGATCCGTTAGGTGACGGGGCGGAGCCCGGTGCTTGAAAAGCTAAGCTATCTCCCGGAGACTTATTCCGTCACCCGACGCTATCTTGTTGCCGTATCTGGAGGGTGTGACTCGGTCGTGCTTCTCTATCTTCTGCATGCGCTAGGGTACCGCAAACTCATCGTTGTGCATTTGAATCACCGGCTGCGCGGCCGTGCCTCGGGCGCAGATGCCGCCTTCGTCCGCCGGTTGGCCAAGAAACTCGGCTACGATATCGATGCGACGAGTCGCGATGTCGGGAAGAAAGCGCAACGCTCAAAGCAGTCGATCGAGACCGCCGGACGTCAGGAACGCTACGCCTTCTTTGTGGAGGTAGCTAAGCGAAGACGTTGTTCGCAGGTCTTCCTCGCCCATCACGCCGATGATCAGGTGGAGACCATTCTCATGAATCTCTTCCGCGGCAGTGGGCTCTCAGGACTAGGCGGGATGTCTTGCACCAGCGAAACGACTGTGAACGGCCGCCGGCTGACCTTGATTCGCCCATTGTTAGACATGTGGCGGATTGAACTCGAATCTTACGCCCAGACCCACGGCATCGCCTATCGCGAGGACGCGTCCAATGCCGATAGCGTCTATTTGCGAAACCGGATTCGCCACGGCCTGATTCCCCAGATCCAGCAACTTACCGGACGCGATGCCCGAGCCGCCATTCATCGCCTGGGGCAGCAAGCGCAAGCTGAGAACCGGTTCATGGAGAATCAGATCGCTGTCCTGGCTGAAGAGGAAACCATCAGCGTTGCCAAGCTTCGAGCACTGCCTCTCGCACTGCAACGCCGGCTTGTGTATCGCTGGTTGCGTCGTCGGGAGGTCGCGGATGTGAACTTCGAACTCGTTCAAAACGCACTCACCTTGATCGAGGAACCCGCGAGCACAGCCAAGATCAATCTCCCCAAAGACCGCTATCTCCGGCGGCGCCGGGGGCGGTTGTTCGTGTGGGATAAGAACGGTTAGCACCTGCGCAACCTCTTTCTTATAAAAGCAGTGTCCTTTTAAATGTTTACTTTTAAATGTTTAGAAAGGGCCGAAACGAAGTAACGTGATTCTACTGGACGCCGGGAGAATTCCCGGGAGACACTCGGGATTCTCTTGGAAATCTACTGCCCCAACTGCGCGCTGCAGATTTCGATCGGCCATGAGCTGATCGGGAGCAAAGGACTGTGTCCCCGGTGTGGGCACAAGTTTGTGATCGAGGACCGGCATCGGACGGCCCCCGATGATGACGACCTGGGCACCGCGCCGACGATCAAGATGGACGAGGACGGCTGGGACTTCGGGCCGGCCAAGACGCCCACTTTCTGGATCGACTCCAATGCGGCGGTGGGCGGCGCCTTTGGTGTCTTGCTGATCGCGGCGGCGCTTCTCACGAGCTGGTGGGTCGGGACGCGCGAGCAATTGCCCGAGTGGAGTGGTTCGGTTTGGGCGATGCACATGCCGTTTGCGCATGGTGCGGCGGCATTGCTCATCACGGCCTTCCTGCTTGAGGTGATCTCCAGCCGCACCCGATTTGAGCCGATGAAGGCCGCGTTGCCTTTCCTGCTGATTGTTGCCCTGTTCGGCCTCGCGGTGGCAAATATATCCGGGAGTTTCGTCGGCCCTGATTTGCGAATCCAGGACGCGCGGCTCCACTGGTGGCTCTCGCTGGGCGCCACGGTTCTCGTCACCGGAGGCCTCATGGGCGCGCTGAGTCTGGCGGAAAAGCCGGATGCGGATCGCACCACGCTGGTCATTGTCCTGGCGCTCGCCATTGGGTTGATTGCCATCGCGGCCTACACCGGTGGTCAGTCGAGTACCCAGGCATGATGCCGGGGTTTGCCATTGCCCTTCGATGACCTCTGTTCGTAATTCAGTTTCGTGAAGCACCCACCCACCTCTTTCCGGTTCGTCTCTTTGCTATGTCCGCTTTTCTTGCTGGGAGGCTGCGGGAACGATCCGGCCCCCGTTGTTCCCGAGCTGCAGGAGATCTCCCCACCCCGCAAACCCTACCGCGTGGGAGCCACAATCGACCAACGATTCCCCAAGTTCGCCGACAAAGCCCGCCGCTATCGCTACATTCCGGGCACGCGCTGGGCGCTCCAATCGCCCTCTAGCTTCCGCACGCTGAATTTCAGTTTCGGCCCGAATAGCGTGGGTGAAGTCTATCTTTCGGAGATCTCGGCTTTTCTTGATGATGGCTTGGAGAATGTGAACCGTTGGCGGGGACAGATGGGGAAAGAACCGATCTCCGCGGATGAACTAGCGAAAGTACCTCGCAAACCCATTGCCGGCCGAGAGTCACCGTTCATCGATTTGGAAGGCAGTTTCAAAGGCATGGGCGCTGTGGAAGCGTCGGAAGGTTATCGTTTGCTGGGCATGCTCTACGGGCATCGCGGCCATTATTTCAGCATCAAGATGACCGGCCCCAGTTATCTGATCGAGCGTGAGAAATCGGAATTCTTGGCGTTCTGTGAGACCATCGAAGTGATGGGAGCCACAGGGCCGTTCATTCCCATGAAGATCGGACCCTTTGCTTTTCACCAGCCAGCCGATTGGGAAGCCTTCTTACCTCAGCAAGACGCCGAGGTGCGCCGGCCCTTTGGATTCAGGATCGGCCCCAAGAATGAATGTGTGAGTGCCTTTGGTATGGTGATTGATGCCAATAAGGGCGGTGCGGCCAATATCATCAATCAATGGGCGAGAGACCTGGGGAAGCCGGCGCTAAGCGAAGAACAGATCAAGGAGTTGCCCAAAGCCGTTTTGTTAGAAGGACAAGGCCACGAGTTCGATGTGGAGACGGAAGACGGCAAACGCTTTGTGGGGATTGTCAGTCTCTTGCAAGCTCATGGCCATGCCCCCATCACTGCCTTTGCGACCTTGGAAGGCCCTACCAAATTGGTAGCCGAGAACCGTGTTCTGTTCAGCGGCTTTTGTCAGAGCCTGGCCATTGGAGAACTCAAAGCGAACTAGTCATGTCCGAAGCCACTTCCTCTCCTCCCCTGCCGATGCAATGGGCGCAGTCTGTTTTCAAACTTTTCTCATCCATCGGCCTCGCCCTCATCATCCTCGCCTTTCTACTCTTGCTCACTTGGTTAGGCACAGAGAAACAGCCGGAAGTCGGGCTCTTCGCCGTGCAGCAGGAGTATTTCAACTCCTGGATTCTCTTCCACACCTTTGAGGCGCCTTTACTCGGATCAATCACTCTTCCCTTGCCCGGGGTAATGCTCCTCTTGGTCATCTTCTTTCTCAATCTCCTTTGTGGTGGTATTGTGATGCTGCGAAAGAGCTTCCGCACCATTGGCGTTTTCATCGCCCACTTCTCGATGATTTTTCTGTTAGCGGGCGGCCTGTTACAGCATCGCTACGCGGATGACGGCTATCTCCAGCTCTACGAAGGCGAAAAGTCTAACGAATTCGTAAGTTATCACGATTGGGTGATCCAAGTGCATACGGTGAAAGACGGCGAGGCGGATTTCGATACCAAGAGCGTGGTGATTCCGCCAGAGTATCTCAAAGACTTTGATGAAGCCCAAGAAAAACGTGTCGAGACCGAGCACCTGCCTTTCGATCTGCGTCTCTACAACTACGCATTAAACGGCGCGGTCATGCCGGCGGCGTTCCATCGCCAAGACGAGTACGATGTGGTGGATGGCATGTTTTTACGGAAGTTAGAACCCGAACTTGAAGCGGAGGCCAATGCCTCGGCTTTCTATGTCGACGCCCTAACAAAAGACGGCGAGGTGATCAGTCGCGGCATCCTCTGGGGCTATGAGAGTCAGCCCATGACCATCGAGCATGAAGGCAAGCAATGGTTGCTCAAGCTCGATCGCAAACGATGGAAAATGCCGTTTGAAATTCAGTTAGACAAATTCACCTATTCCTTTCATCCCGGAACGGGCGTGGCCCGCGAGTACAAGAGCGATGTGACCAAGATTGATGACGAATCTGAGAAGATCGTCATCGAGATGAATGAACCTCTCCGGCATGAAGGCTACACGCTCTTCCAAGCCAACTGGGGTCCCCAAGAGAATGGCATGCCCGTCGCCGGCGAGCCTTATTCCGTCTTTGCCGTGTGGCGGAATCCCACAAACCCTTTCTTTATTGTTCCCGTGGAACATTGGCCGCTCGTGACCATGACGCTTGCCGCTCTGGGGATGTCTATCCATTTCATTATCAAACTCGCTGCCCACATCAGCCGCGTTTCAACGCGCCCACCTAACACTGCCTAACGCCATGAAACTGATCGCGTTCATTGCCCTTGCTACGTCCCTGGTCACTTCTCTTCCTGCCGCAGAGAAGAAAGAATCCTATTGGCCCAAGGAATTTGTCGAAGCTTTCGCCACCCTGCCCGTGCAGGACGGCGGCCGCATCAAGCCCATGGAGAGTTTCGCACGCTTTAAACTCATCCCCCTTCACGGCCGGGCCAAACACATCCTTGAAGAACCGGAAAGTTTCTGGTCGAGAATGCGAGGCGATCGCGGCGTCAAGATCAGCGCCACGGAGTGGATGTTAGACGTCTTGGTCCGCCCTGACATTGCCAATGATTACCCCACCTTTCAGGTCAATAACTCAGCCGTCTTGGATCAAATAGGCGTCAAGCCGCACACCAACGACGATACCGGCAAGGTGGTGAGGAGAGATCGCTATTCTTACAACGAACTCCAGCCCGGGAGGGACCGGCTCGCGGCGCTCCGTGAGAAATACCTCAAGATCGACAGCAAGGCCCGAACGGTTGTGGAACAACAGATCGTGGATCTTGGCACGAACGTCAGCAACTATGAGGGGCTCACCTTGCTTTTCAAATTTGCCCACATGGGCTTGCAGCTCGATCCTAACGACCTCAACGCAGAAGAGGTCGGCGCCGACAAGAAAGTGTCTTTGAGCTTCCTGCTAGAGAACCTCGACAAGATCGAAGTGCAGACCACGCCACTTCAATCAGCGATAACAACCGTCGATTATTACATGCGAGCTGGAAGCATCGTGGCGCTCTTTCCACCCGTTGACCCCAAGTCTCAAGAACAATGGAAAACGCCGGGACACGTGATTCAACTGGCCTATCGCTTGAATGAAGCCAGCGAAGAGGATCGCGCTCTGGCATTGAAGCGGCTCAAGCTCATGGAGAACTTCATCGCCAAAGCCACGGTTCCAGAAGAACGGATGACGGCTTTAGAAGGGCTGCGCGCCGAGATCATCCCCGGTGCCAAAGTGCACAATGCATACAACGATATCCAGTCCGAGGTGAAGTTCTACAAATGGAAGAATCTTTTGTTAGGCCCATGGCTCTTTGTGCTCGCTTGCATTATGGTGGCCTTGAGCTGGCTCAAGCCGGGTTCAAGCTTTAGTAACAGGGTGCGCAAGATCACTTTTGGATGGCTGATGGTACCGACCCTGCTTCTGATCTTCGGCATCACCTGGCGGTGTCTTCTCAAGAATCGCCCGCCCGTCACCACGCTTTACGAAACCATTCTCTTCATCACCGCCGTGGGTGGCATTCTCTTAATTATCATCGAAGCCATTCGGAGAAATGGCTTGGCTTTGGCCATCACGCCTTTTATCTGCGCGGGCGGCTTGTTTCTCGCCATGCGCTACGAACTGGTGGACGGCCAAGACACCATGACACCCTTGGTGGCGGTGTTAGACACCAACTTCTGGCTCTCCACCCATGTGACGACCGTGACCATGGGTTATGCCGCCGGACTATTCGCCGCCGCCTTCTCCGCCGTTTACATCTTCGCTCGATTAACGGATCCCATGAAGAAACGCATCTCCCGGGGATTCTACAAAGACATCACGGGTATGACCTACGGCATCGTTTGTTTCGGGTTACTCTTCTCGCTTGTCGGCACGATCCTTGGTGGCATTTGGGCCAATGATAGTTGGGGACGTTTCTGGGGGTGGGATCCCAAAGAGAATGGCGCGCTCATGATCGTCATCATGAATCTCATTATCCTGCACGGCCGCGTTGGCGGTTACCTGCGCGAACTCGGCATTCATTTGGCAACGGTCTTCGGCGCCATCGTGGTCTGCTACAGTTGGTGGGGCGTTAATTTGTTAGGCGCCGGCCTCCATAGTTACGGCTTCACCAGCGGCGTTAAAACCGCTCTCAACAGCGCCTACGCCAGTCTCTACACACTCATCGTTATCGGTTGCTGCGTGGGCCTTTATGAGCGGTTCGTGAAGCGAGCCATGCAACAGAACGCTCCCGCTGGCGTGCCGGCCAAAGTGGGGTCGTAGTTTCTCGAGGGAAACCTCGCTGACGCTTCGGGTTGCTATCTCGAAGGGTCAGCGCTACTAACTGCCGCTTCCCCATGAGCAGCAGCAGCATTGACACCGAAAAGATCCAGTCGGTCAGCCGGCACTTCCAGATTTATGGACGCTTCCTCCGCGCCTTTCCCATCGGCAAAGGGCATATCAATGACACGTACGCTGCGGACTACGATTATGGCGGGCGGACCGTACGTTTCGTTCATCAAACGATCAATCATCACGTCTTCAAGGATCCGCCGTCCTTGATGAATAACATTTATCGTGTCACCCAACACAAACGCAGTCAATTAGCCGCGTCAGAAGATCCCGAAGCCGGCCGCAAATCGCTCACCTTGATCCCTCAGGTAGACGGAGACGTTTATTACCGCGATGACGAAGGCACTTATTGGCGCACTTACATTTTCATTGATCGCGCCACAACGTTAGACACGATTGAGAATCTAGAACAAGCCCACGAAGTGGCCCGCGCCTACGGCCAGTTTCAGAAAATGCTCGTCGATCTCCCAGGCGGCCGATTGCATGAAACCATTCCCAACTTTCATCACGCAAGGATGCGATTTGATGCCTTGATGAATGCCGTGCAGAAAGACACGCACAATCGTGCGCGGGAAGTGCGGGATGACATTGAGTTTGTCTCCCAACGCGAACATGTGGTTGATATCCTGCTCGATCTAATCACCGCGGGTCAACTTCCCGAACGCATCACGCACAATGACACGAAATTGAACAATGTGATGATCGATGACGCCACGGGAAAAGCGATTTGCGTGGTGGATTTGGACACCGTGATGCCGGGCTCCGTTCTCTATGACTTTGGCGATATGGTGCGCACGGCAACAAGCCCGGCCTTGGAAGATGAACGCGATCTCTCCCGTGTGACCATGCAATTGCCCATGTTCGAAGCCTTGGTAAAAGGTTATTGGGAGGCGTCACGCGATTTCCTTTGTCCCGTAGAGCGCGATCACCTCGCCTTCTCTGGCAAGCTCCTCTCTCTCATGATCGGCATTCGTTTCCTAACAGATCACTTGCAAGGCGACGTCTATTTCAAAACGAGCCGCCCCGACCACAACCTCGATCGTGCGCGCAATCAATTCAAATTGGTCTTCTCAATGGAAGAGCAAGAAGAGGCCATGCACCGCGTCGTGAAGAAAACTTGTGTTTAGTTAGCTCTCTCAAGGAGAGGCGCCTCTCAAGCGCCTATATGCTTGCCCGGCGGTTGAGAACCCCCGCTCCTGGCACCTTTCCATATGATTCGATCAAAGGTGATCAAAACGCACGCGAATCAGCCGTCGCGCGTCGACATCGACTAACAATAATCCGTCAGCTTCCGGGTAAGCGTGATGATATTCTAACAACTGGCGCCGCGTCGCCGGCGTTTTGGGATTGGTCGCGTGAGCACCTGTTTTGACCTCGGCGATGAAAACGCGCTTCTTCCGGTCTTGCACTTTGAAATCCGCACGCGCATGCACCTCCGTCTCTTCGCCATCGACCTCAAATCTCCAGGCGCGTGTTACTTGTTCGGCCAAGATCCTATAACCGGCGCGTTCTAACAGGCGCCTCGCTTTCACTTCCCCTTGGCGTGCCCGCTTCGCCCGGCCTCGATGTGCCCACTCGCGCCTGGCTTGACGCCACCATAAATGAAACGCCAACCCTACCGCCACCAGACCTGCCACGAAGAGGATAATCCAATCACCACCGCGATCCCCTAACAATGGCGTGCTGACAATGATTTCTTTCCACACAGAATGGGAAGAACCTATCTCCTCTCAATGAGGTCAATTCATAAGTCGCCGATTTCACCGAAATCGGTACGCCGTCTCACGCGGTGCTCCGTTCCGAGAAACGTGCGGGAGACTCTTGAGAGGGAAGGTCCTAGACAAACACAAAGGCGCCGAAGGCTTTCGCCTTCGGCGCCCCAGGGAAGCTTAGGAGATCGCGATCTACTCGATCCCGTAAGCGGGAGAGCCGTGTTCGGCGACGTCCAACCCTTCTGCTTCTTCCTCTTCACTAACACGAACGCCCATCGTGATTTTGAGAATCATGAATACCGCGAATGAGAGTATAAAAGCGGTTGCTGCAACGGCGAGCACGCCAATGAGCTGGCCGACGATAGTATAACCGTTGTCACCGGTGTCGAAGATTGCGCAGGCCAAGATGCCCCAGACACCACAGACACCGTGAACAGAAATCGCTCCCACAGGATCATCAATCTTAAGGCGATCGAACATAAGCACCGAGAACACGACAATCACGCCCGCGATAAGACCAATCGCCATCGATCCCATTGGCGAGACAATGTCAGCATTCGCGGTAATGCCGACCAGGCCGGCCAAGAATCCGTTTAATGCCATGGAGAGATCAGGTTTCTTGACCACAATCCACGAGGTGAACGTGGCGCCAAGCGAACCAGTGCAAGCGGCTAGCGTGGTGGTAGTAAAAACAAGGCCTAAAGGACCTGGGCTCGCGGAGAGCACGGAACCTCCATTGAATCCGAACCAACCGAAGAACAGCAAGAAGACGCCAATCGCAGCTAAAGGCATATTGTGAGGGAGAATAGGCACAATGCCAGAGGAAGTGTATTTGCCATTACGAGGGCCCAATACGAGCACGCAGGCCAAAGCGGCAAAGCCACCGAACGCGTGAACCACTGCGGATCCGGCGAAGTCTTTGAAGCCGTTACCGCCGTTGAGGTCGCCAAGCCAACCACCTCCCCAGTGCCACGAACCCACGATGGGGTAGAACAAACCCACTAGAATCGTGGCGAAGATCATGAACGAGGAAAGCTTCACTCGTTCCGCCACGGCTCCCGATACGATCGTCGCCGCGGTCGCCGCGAACATGGCTTGGAAGATAAAGTCTCCATAGCCCGTCATGGCGAGGTCCAGTCCACCATATCCAAAGGTGTCTCCCCCGTCCGCATTGAGATCTCCAATCGGTCCGCCGATACTCAGCCATCCGTTGAAGTCGCCTGGATAATGGGTGTTAAACCCAATAAAGGCATAGGTGACGATACCAATGGCAATGATGAAACAGTTCTTAAATAGAATATTGACCGTGTTCTTCTTCTGAGTCAGCCCAGCTTCGAGCGAGGCGAATCCGAGGTGCATGATTAACACCAGTGCTGCAGCGATACATGTCCAAAGCATGCTGGTGGTGAAGAAGTCGAAGGCGTAGGAGTAGTCCACGCCATCTTTGGTCTGGCTATTGATGAGTTCATCGTAGCCTGCTCTGTATTCATCTTCCTGTCCTAACAAGCTAGCCGCACCACCGAAGAACGGAACAGCGATCGCTGCTGGGACAAGAAGGTTTCTAGGATTTCGTTTAATCATAGTGGTTTGTGAGAGAGTGGGTATGTGTTAAGCAAATGGTTGTCTTGAGCCGCTCCCATCGCAGATTTCTCCAGCGGCAAGTGCGGTTCGCCGCGATTGAAAGCAAAGGCCGTGCCAACTCGGTTCAAAAATGGATCAAATGGCTGCTCGGTCTGTTTTCCCGCTCTCCTTTGGTCGTTGCCTCGCCAGTGAGGTGGGCTAAAGAGGCGCGTGATTGAATCCAACGACGTGATGCGGCGCACTTTTCGCCTGGAGCTGAATCGCGCCGTGACCGGAGGCGTGATTGAGGCTTTCTCCATGACCTTCATCATTTTTTTCATGGAGCGGGTTTATGGTGCCGGGGATACGGCGAAAGCGGCAGTGATCAGCAGTCAGCGGGCTGGCCTCTTGTTTGGATTTCTGGCCGTGGGGCTTGCCCAACGGTTCCATATGGCCGCCTCACGCATGGCGTCTGGGATCTTTGTCTGCGCCACACTTGGTATGGTCGTGAGTGCCTCGGCGACCACGGCGGCTGCCTTCGCAGTGGGCGTCGCGGTGGCGTCCTTTCTTTGGTCGTGCACACCGCCGTTGGTCACGCAGTTCTATCGATCCAACTATCCCAGTGAACGGCGTGGAAGGATTTTCTCTATCACTTCAGTCATACGTTCGTTGTCGGCCGTGTGCTTCGGCGTGGCTGTGGGCAAGATCTTGGACGCCAATGCCCTTGCCTACCGGCCGATCCTTTGGGTGGGGCCGGTAGTATTCATGCTTGCCGCTCTGTTGTTGTGGCGAGTCCCAGTGGATCACCAATTGAGATCCAGCAAGCGGCTTTCAAAACGCTCTTTCTGGGCGGCCTTCCTTTGGCTGAAACATGATCGACGTTTCGCGCTGGCGATTGCCGCCTGGATGTTTGTGGGGATGGCGATGCTTATGGTGGGGGCGTTGTTGGTGGAGTATGTGACCAATCCGGACTACGGACTCGCTTACGATCCCTTCGAAATCGCCTTGGTGACGATCGCCTTACCCACTGGCGCCCAAATTGTTACGGCTTATTTGTGGGGTGGATGGTTTGACCGGTTTTCTTTTTTCAGGCTCCGATTGGTGCTCAACACTTTGGGCTCCATAGCAGTTCTTGTCCTCTTTCTGAGTTCCTCATTTGCCGGTGTGTGTGGCGGAGCTCTCTTGTTAGGTGTATTTCGGGGTGGAGGTCATATTGTGTGGAATCTCTGGGTGACGAAGATTGCACCCGAAGATCACGTAGGGGAGTACATGTCTGTGCACACGTTCTTCACAGGAATACGCGGGATGGCCACGCCATGGTTAGGCTTTTATCTCTTGCGGCATCATGGGGCGCCGGCATTTGCGTGGTCGTGCTTCGCCCTTATTTGCGTATCATCCATCTTGGTGATCCCGCTGATAAGAGATGAATCAAAGTCTCTCCCCGACCGGTAGGACGGCCACTCTGACCGTTCGAGTAACCACAAGGAGAGGCGCCTTTCTCGCGCCCCGGCGGTTGAAAACCGCGTTCCTTGAACCTCTTCCTAATCCAACGCTTTGATGCGAATATCTTTGTATTCACACCACATCGGCGCACCACCATGGAGTTGCAGGGCGAGCACGCCGTCGAGCAACGCCCGTGTGGGGTGTTTGTCCGTGCAATCGAGAACGAGTTTTCCATTCATGTAATGCCGGATCCGGTTGCCCTTGGCGATGATGACCACGTCATTCCAATCATCCACCTTGAAGAGCTTGGCATAGCCTTCGGCATCAATCACGGAACCGGTGAGTTTCTTTTCACCGTCCTCTCCCCAGACCGCTTGTTCGCCTACCAAGCACATGCGGCCGCGCTTTCCGCCTTCGTCATAAATGAAACCGGCCACATTAGGAAGTTTGTTAGAATTGCGGATCTCGTGTTGGTAGCCGCGGACGACCCATTTATTCCGCACGCCTTCGATGATGTGCTTGGAGCGGTACTGGATGCCGGAGTTATTGACGCTGGATACGCGGAAGGAGAGCCGGAGATCAAAGTCCTTGGTACGGCCGTCTTTCCAAATGAGAAACGTGTTGCCGGCCGCTTTCTTCTCATCAGTGGTCTCACCGCGAATGACGCCATCGGCAACCGACCAGAGACGCGGATCGCCATCCCAACCCGAGAGGTCTTTGCCGTTAAAAATGCTTTTCATTTCCGCCGGTTCGGCCGGTGCGGTCTGCGCCGAATCATCGGCATTCAAAATGGTCGCAAAGGCAAGCGAACTGAATGTGGCAAGGGTCAGAAGATTCTTCATGAGCCTTACTTTGCAGAAAGTTCGATGATTTGCAGGGCTTTTCTCGTAGGATTGCCCGTTAAGATCCCTGACTAACCATGTTCCCCTATCTTGCTCCTGTCTTCGTCCTCATCACCACGGTCACGCTACTCTTGGTCTCCAAGACCAAAGGTTCGACCGACTCCGCGCTGAGAATCACGCGTTCTGCTGACCAATTGAGCTTCGTGCTCCACGGTGGTGGCGAGACGACTGACTCCCAGCGGTGGATGCTTCAGTTTTCAACAGATGGCAAGACGTGGACAAATCTCCAGGCATTTGACGTCGATGCCAACAACGGCACGCATCACGCCAAATTGGCTTGGGAAAACACCCTAACACACACCATGCGGCTCTTTCGCGCCGCCCAAGTGGACACTGATGCCTTAAGTGTCGCACGCGCCAAGTGGCGGGCCTCCGGTCTTGATCACTATCGCTATGAATTGAGGTGGCAGTGGTCATTCTTTTCCTGGCATGGGACGGTGACGGTTGAGAACGGTGAAGTCACCGCCTCGCAAACCATCCTGGCACTCCCAGAATTCATCGAGGATCCTCCCGGGCTGCTCACGATTGATGATTGGTTTGATAAAGTGTCAAGCGCTCAAGAGCGGGACGTTGAGATACTCGAGGTGACCTGGCACCCCGATTACGGCTACCCTGCCACCGGATTCATCGATGAAAGTCAACTCATCGCTGATGAAGAACAGAGCTGGCAGATTCTGGGAATCACCGACCTAAGTCCGTGATGCTACGTTAGGGTGATATTAATAAACATGCCACGGCTAAAAAGCCCTGGGCAGGAATGGCTCTCCGAGCGTCCGGGTGAGTGCGCGCCGATAGGAATCCGAGAGTGACTCTGTTAGGCGGGTCCACTCACCCGGCAGAGTTCTCGACCTACATGCCCTCAACCTCCACCACGGGAATCTTCAACATCGTCGCGATCTGCTTGGCCCAGGCGATGGCTTTGTCGTAATGTTCTGAAGACTCGACTCTTAGCCTTCGGTTTCCTATCAAAATCACTTCATAATGAGTGCTCGGCACAGAATCGTAGGTTCTCTCCGGCCTATTTGAGAATCGCTGCTTCGCCTTGGTTATGCGTTTTATCGCCACATGCGTGAACTCAGAGAAACTGTAGCGGTTCTTGCTCTGAAGAAAATAAAAGCCTTTGCGTGAGCGGACGAAACCAGCCATCGGATCCACCACTGTTTGTTTGATGTAGCCCGACACCACGAAACCGACTGAGAATAGGAGAAGGCCGCCGAACCACCAGAACTTCTGTCCTGTGAATTTAGCAATTACCAAAAGGCCAAGGCCCAACACCACGTAAAGAATACCGCCTAAACGAAGATAGAGAGCGCGTTCGGCAATGGGGAAGACGAGAGAATCAGTCATGAACGTTTTGAACTTGGCGGCTGTTGAATTCTAATGGCGGTTTGCCAACGGAAGTAACAGCTCAATAAAGAACGGTTCGGTTACCGCCGTTTCGTTGAAGAAAATCCGTTACATCGGCGATTGGCTGACCAAATGGGGAAGTCAAAGGGCTCCTTACGGGCCTATTGATTTTAACTACTTACACTACCATGAAACTCTCCTGCTTGTTCATCCTGTTCTTCACCTTGGCGATGGCCACATCGCTACATGCGCAAGGCCCTCTGACGCCGCCGGGCCCGCCCGCACCGGGCATGAAATCGTTAGACCAAATCTATGCGAATGTTGATGAGGCGAAAGATGCGCGCATTCCCCTCATGGAGGGCTCTCCTGGCGTCATGACCGGAGAAAACGGCGGCTTTACCATTTCTGAACCGGGCTCCTATTATTTAACTCAGAACTTAGACGTCACGACCGGCGATGCGGTTCAATTAAACGCCAATGGGATCACGTTCGATCTGAATGGCTACACGATTTCTTCAACCTCTCCGTCACCTTCAGGCTCCGCCGTAAGGGTGCAAGGTAGTCGAATAAAGGTCGCCAATGGCCATATTGTGAGTCAAACGCTCTATGCTCCAAGCGATTTCGGCAATCAGTTTACCGGATCAGGATTTTATTACGGCATTTACTCCTCTGCGAGCGACGGTAGCAATGTTCACGTTCACAGCGTCACCGTAAAAGGCTGCCGCTCAAGTGGCATTTACTTTAGTCATATCGAATCCGCTGTGGTGGAATCATGTTCCGTCCAGACGAGCAGCTCGGTGGGTATCCGGGCGGGTACGATTAAGAACTGCTATGCTCGAGAAACGATGCTCGCGGCCATCAACGGATTGATTATCGAGAACTGCCGAGGCAAGAGCATCCGTGGCGACGGCATCAGAGGCGAAACTGTTGTCAATAGCTATGGCCATAGTGATGGATTTCATTCCTCCAGTCACGGTATTCAAGCTATTACAGTTCAAAACTCCGTAGGATTCGCGACGCATCAAACGGGAGGTAGCGGTATTTCTGCTACCAACGTGTCCAACTCTCACGGGGAATCTGCAAGCACCTCAAGCGGCTCTCACGGTATCTCGGCACGCTCGGTTTCAGGTAGTCGAGGGATTGCGGAAGGTGGCAATGGAATCAGTGCCTCACTGGTCACTAATAGTTCCGGGTATGCCGAAGCCACCGGACGGCATGGGATCAAAGGAAATGTGGTCAGCTATTGTCAGGGCGAAACCCGCAACACCGCTGCTTACACCTACGGCATCAAGGCCGTCCGCGCCATTGGGTGTTATGCCCTCGGGGGCGAGAGCATCACCAACAAGTATCTGATGCCTTAATGGGCAAGATTTCTCCGTTACTCAGGAAACGCAATCGCCATTACAAGAGAGAACACTTCAAATCTCAGCACTTTGTCCTCATGAACCTGTTGTCTAAATTCGCTTTCGTAGGACTCCTTTCGGGGAACTTGGTCATGGCGGATTCAACGATCGATAGCGGAAAAGCCAGCGCCTACGCCGCCAATACCGGTTGGCTCAACTTGCGTCCGGACCAGCCGTCCTCTCCTGAAGGTATTGTCTTTCGCGAGGCTTATTTATCGGGACGAGCGTATGGCGCCAATATCGGTTGGATTGATTTCGGCGACGGCACGCCGGTCAATGGATTCGCTTACGCCAATCATTCCCATTCTGATTTCGGCGTCAATCACGACGGCCTCGGCAACCTGAGCGGCTATGCCTATGGTGCCAATGTGGGATGGATCAACTTCGGATGGGATTCTTCATATATTCATCCCGATCGGCCTAGAGTGAATATGCTCACGGGCGAGTTTCTTGGTTATGCCTATGGCGCTAACATTGGCTGGATCCATCTAGGAGCCGGTGAATTGATCACCATGCGGATGGATATGGTCGATACCGATAACGACCATATCGATGATGCGTGGGAATACCGTCAATTCGGTGATCTCTCAGCGAGCGGCTCGACCGACGATGACGGCGATGGCTCGACGGACCTGGCCGAGTTCCGAGCCGGTACTGATCCTGCCGATGAATTGGATTTTCTGGATATTGTCTTTCACGAATTTGATGATTCAGCAGGTGAAGCAACAGTGGCATTCACCTCAAAACCCGGACGGTTATACCGAATTGAATCGTGCTCCAATATGGGAGTCGCGCCGGATCGCTGGGCGGACAGCGGCTTGGGTCTCTTCACGGGAGACTCAGGGACCACGACCATGCGCTCCGTCTCATGGCCCGAAGTGGATCGCTGGTTTATTCGCATCACTCCGGCACGGCCCTTGAGTCCGTAAGAGCCCGCAGTAAATCAACCGCACCCCACGACCATCACCGCCCGGCATTGCCTACCCATTCATAAAAGAAGCCGATGCCTTCCATGAGCATGTGTTTGACGCCACTGCTAGACTTCCACCAGATCTCGGGATCGAAGGCCGAGGGCTCCACGGGGATCATGCCGAACTCATAACGTTCGCCGAGAATCTTGCGGGCCACGACCCAGCTGCGCCGCGCGTGGGCACCTTCGCTGATGAGATTGATGGTAATCGCTTTGTCTCCAAAGGTCTCTTCGAGCTTCTTCTTCGCAGCTTGGAAGCCGGCATAAGTGCGCTGCCTAACATTCGCGCCTCCGGGAGCGATGATCAGTTTCTCATCAGGCACGCCGCGCGCGCGCAAGCTGTTGGCAGCGAAGTTGGCCCAATCTTTGGCGCCGCCACCCATGGCGTCGCCTCGATCGAGATCCACACCGGCCGTGCAGATCCACTCGCATCGGCCGGCGGCTAGTTCGTCCGCCGCTTGCTGGATGGCGACGTCCGGCACCCAGCCCTCGACGATCACCACGTCAGCTTTAGTAAGGCGATTATCGATCGCCAGGAAGTCGTAGGCGTTTTCTAGAAACCACCACAAGCCGAGCCCGCCGATCACTGCGATCAAGAGAAATCCCTTCCATGTGGGAACGGGTAACTGTCGGCGCCTGACCAGTCCGAATAGCATTTTTGTTATCGCGGCAACAAGAGTTCTTCTTTGGAAAGCTCCGTCATGATTTCCAAGTCTTTCATGAGCCGAAAGAAAGCGTAAAGCAAGATGAGCATGGCGGGGATACCAATGACGAGGAAACCCATCCAGGTGCCTTTGCCTATGGCCTGCATGTATTCAGTAGAGCCCCCTTCTTTGCCGCCTAGCAAATACATCCAGAGGACGAAGTTGAGGACCGTGCTCAGGAGAAAGGAGCCGGCAAGCAGCCAGGTTCCGCGGAGCATGGATTTCTTGAAAGCGGCTTGCTCCTTTCTCTCCGCCACCACCTTCTCAATCTTGGGAATGTCAAAGAGATCGGGATTGAAGAGAAACACTTTCACCAAAGGTTTCTCCGTCCAGTAGTGCGAAAGGAGAATGGCGAGCGCCAGGATGAGGGGAATCAGCGCTTCCTTGATTGCGTACCAAATGGCGCTCGTCTTCAAAAGACCCAAGCCACCCGTGAGCACCACACTCACGAAACCCAGAACGGAGAACAGGTTCACTTTGCGAAACTTAGCGAAGAAATAGATGCCATAACCGATCGGAATGCTCACCGCGATAATCAGCGCCCAAGTCGGTCCCACGGCGAGGAAGCCCTCTTCCTTGCTCATCTTGCTCAATACCACAGCGGGGACCACCACATTGAGCAGGATATTGACCAGCGGATTCTCTTGATCCTCCGGTTTCTTAGGAGCCTCATCGGCGGCCGAAGCGGTTTCGTCAGCTGGCTTCGTGGCGTCGTCTTGGTCGGCGGGAGAGGGATCGTCTGGCATACGGGCTCTTTAACTAGGGGGACCACGAGAAATAGCAAGTGCACTCAGCCACGGCGGTTTATTAGGTTTCCCAGATAATCCGTGATGGTGGTTCAAGAGACGATTCTTTGCCAGCTAGCCGATTCTAGGGCTCCAGTACAAGATCTTGTGGTCGATCTCAGGATTTCACCACTAGATACGGGGTCATGACCAAGATTTCTCTTGCGCCAAACCGAAGCGCCCCTCAACGTGGCTGCAAATCCAGCTGAGCCATTTGGTTAACTTACCTTAAGTATTTATTTAACACATCTTAACTATCTATGCGCCTTAAATCTCTCTTCCTCCACGGGTTTAAGTCTTTCGCCGATCTGACGAACTTCGAGTTTCACCCGGGCGTGACGGCTATCGTAGGCCCTAACGGATGTGGTAAGTCGAACGTCGTCGATGGCGTCCGCTGGGTCCTGGGTGAAACGTCCGCGAAGGCCCTGCGGGGCGGTGAAATGGCGGATGTCATCTTCAACGGCACGGACAAACGTAAACCACTCGGAATGGCCGAGGTCACCCTCACATTTGCCGATTGCGAAGAGGCCTTGAACGTCGATTACAATGAGGTGGCACTCACACGAAGGGTGTTTCGCGATGGGAAATCCGAATACCGCATCAATGACAAGCTTTGCCGGCTGAAGGACATCCAGAATCTCCTCATGGACACCGGGATCGGGCGCACCGCGTATTCGATCATGGAGCAGGGCAAGATCGACATGCTGCTCAGCTCCAAACCGGAAGACCGCCGAAACGTCTTTGAAGAAGCTGCCGGCATCACCAAGTTCAAAGTGCAGAAGCGCGAGGCATTGAGAAAGCTCGATTACACCGAGAGCAATTTGGTGCGTGTGTCAGACATCATGGCGGAACTCCAGCGCCAACGCGATTCCTTGCATCGCCAGGCCAACAAAGCCAGGCGCTACCGCGAATTGTTAGATGATTTGACCACGCTGGACACACATTTGGCTCATCGTCAGTTTCGCGAACTGCAGGCGGAGCGCGATGAATTGCGTACCTCCATCGCCGCTTTGCAACAGGAGGAAGAAAAGTGCCGCACGGAGATCGAGCAGCGGAGTCAGGACCTGAGCGCGCGCCGCGAGCAGCTGGAATCCATGGAAGCGCAGTTCCATGAACTCTCGCAGAAACAAATGACGTTGCGCAGCAAGATTCAAAACAGTCAGGGGCGCATTGGCTTCAACAAAGAACGGACCGACGAACTGCATCGCTTCATTGAACAGAATGAGCAAGCGATCGCTGAGACTGCCGAAAAACTAGCACAGCAACAAAACGCGCTGGAGCAAGCGGAACAGAATCTCACGCTGATCGTCTCGCAACTAGACTCCAAACGGGCCGAACTCGCCGGTGCGGAGCAATCGGACGCCACCGTCAAGGAACGTCGAGGCGAGCTGCAACGCCGTTTGGAAACGCTGCAGAACCAACGCCAGCAGATCATCAGCCAAGCGGCCACGGCCGAGGCGTCTTTTGAGAGCAAGACGGAACAGCAAGAAGCCGATTCGCATCGTCTCGCCATGCTTGAGGAAGAAGCTAGTGGCCTTTCTCGTGAGCACGCGCAATTTCAGAAAGAAACTGGGGAACTTGGGACTTCGATCGAGGCTGAAGCCAAGGCTCTGGAATCATGTCAGGAAAAGCGCGAAGCCCTGGAGAAGCGCCTGCGCGATCTACGCGCCGATCAAGATGAGAAACGCACGAAACTGCGCGATACCGAGCGCGCCATTGGTAACACGCGGTCGCGATTGGATGTGGTGCAACGCTGGGTGGAACAAGGTGAGGGCTTCGAGAAAGGCACCCAGCAAGTCTTGCGTGGACTGGACGAGCCGGATGCCTTCAAGAGCTCCGTGCGCGGTGTGTTAGGTTCGATGATCCATGTCACCGATGACGCCCTCATGGCAGCGGTGGAAGCAGCTCTGCGCGATCACTTGCAAACGGTCCTCGTCGCCAATGGCATGGTCGCCGAAGCCATGATGGATCGCTTGCACGAAAAACAGCTTGGTTATGCGTCCGTGCTTCCGGAAGATATTGAAACGGCCGCGCCCGAGAAGACGCCTTCGGTATCGGGTGACGGCGTAACGCCCGTTCTCGATGTGGTGGATGGCAAGGATCGCGTGAAAAACTGGTTATCCAAAGCACTAAGCCACGTTTTCATCGCCCCGACCCTGGCGGAGGCCCGCCGTTTGCAACAAGCTTATCCCGGCTGCGGATTCGTTACCGAGAAAGGCGAATCGGTGACCACCGACGGCGTCGTGCACGGTGGGAGCACGCGGCAGGCCAAAGACTCCATTTTACAGAAGCAATCCGAGATCAAGAAACTGGAGAAACAGTTAGTCTCCCAAGAAAAAGAACTGCAACAGCTTCAGGCTGAGGCCGGAATGCTTGAGGAGCAAGCCGCAGCGCTCAACACCGAACGCGAAGAGTTGTTGGAGGAAACGCAACAACACAAGCTCAACCGCTCGCGGATGGAGGATCAGCGGCGCCTGGCTCAGATGGAGTTGCAACGTGTCGCCTCCCGCCAAGCGAAGCTAGATCGCGAGAAAGAGGATTTGGCTAAACGTCAGGAGACGTTGAAGGCTGATTTGGAGCGCCTGCAAAGTGATCGCACCGCCAAGCAGGAGCAGCTCGAGGGGCTTCAAAAGGATTTGAATGAAGCGGAGTCGGCTTTGAATGCTCTTTCTGAAGAGGAAGCGCAATCAGCTGCGCACGTGAACGCGCTCCGCACGAACCTAGCACTTGAGGAGCAAGCCGAACAAGCCTTGCGGGATCAACGTAATCCCATGGCCGGCCGGTTGGAGGAACTCGCGCAGTTGCGTCAGCGGCACGACCAAGAGATCGCCAATCATCGCCAGCGCCTTGTTGAGATTGAACAGGAGGATGGCGAACTGTCGAAAGTCGTGGCGGAATGTCAGGAGGAAGTAGCGGTTGTTGAGCAGCACCTGCAAGAATCCTTTGAAGCACGGAAGTCGTCCCAACAAGAGGTGCGTGGATTTGAGGATGTCCTGGCACGGAAAAATCAAGAACGCAGCGCTTTGCAAGAACAGCGTGGTCGCGAAGAAGTCCGCACGACCCAGCTTGATCTCCGCGCCGAGAGTATCACGCAGACCATCACCGAACGCTATCAAGTGGAAATCGAGCATTTCCGGCCCGATGCTCATCAGCTTTTGTTAGCCCTGGAATCACAGAAGGCACGCAATCGCCGCGCGCGTTCCAACAAGATCGAAGTTGAAGAACCGGAATCCTCAGCGGAGGCAGGCGAAGAGGGCGAGATCGATGAAGCGGCCGAACCCGATTGGAAGTTCATTGAAGCCTCCGTCGCGGAAATGCGGCGGAAGCTAGACTCGATGGGGCCGGTCAATCTTGATGCCATCCAGGAATTCGAAGAAACGGAAGAGCGCTTACAGTTTCTAACTGAGCAACATCGCGATCTCACCAATTCCAAGGAAGAACTCTTGCAAGTGTTAGCCAAGATTAACACGGAATCCCGCAAACAATTCGCCGAAACGTTCATTCAAGTTCGCGACAACTTTAAACAGATGTTCCGCGAACTCTTTGGTGAATCCGCTAAGGCAGATCTCGTCTTGCTCGATGAAGAGGATCCGTTAGAAAGCGGTATCGATATCATCGCCAAGCCTCCCGGAAAGAAGCTGCAAACGATCAGCCTTCTCTCCGGTGGCGAGCGTTCCATGACCGCTGTGGCCTTGCTTTTCGCCATCTACATGGTGAAACCTTCGCCCTTCTGCGTTCTGGATGAGTTGGACGCACCGCTGGACGAAGCCAACATCGCCCGCTTCGTCCGCATGCTCGACCGCTTCATTTCACAGAGCCAATTCGTCATCATCACTCATAGCAAACGCACCATGAATCGTGCCGACGTCATGTATGGCGTGACCATGGAGGAGTTTGGAGTGAGCAAGCCCGTCGGCATGAAGCTCACTAGCGACAAGACCGATGAGACCACAGCGGCGATGACGCCAGCTTAGGGCAATAGTTAGCACCAAGGAGGGGCGCTTTCCAGGCGCCCAGGCATGATCCGGCGGTTGCAAACCGCCGCTCCTTCGCGTGCGCAGATTACCATCGCCCTTTAGGTGAAAACCTGGCACGATCTCGTGTCATGATTCGGTTTCTTGGTATAACCATCGCATTCCTGACAGGCACCGGACCACTCCAATCGCAAGACGAGAGACGCTTCGCGATCGAACGCGGCCTTGAACTCGTCCAGAAAGCGGCGCGCAACTACCCCAAGCATCGAGAGTGTTTCTCCTGTCATCATCAAACGCTGCCCATGTTAGCGATGGTGACTGCGAGGAGCCGTGGCTTTGCCATTGATGAAACCTTGCTCAAGCGGCAAGCCGAATTCACTCACAAGTTCTACACGGGACGCATCGATCGTGTCCGGGAAGGCGAGGCAGTGGGAGGACGCGGATTGACGGCCGGTTACGCACTATGGGCACTTGATCTCGCAAACCACCCGGCAGACAAGACCACTCATGCGCTCATCAGTTACCTGATGAAAACTCAGGAGATCGCAGGTCATTGGAGAGTCCAAACGGTTCGCCCGCCTTTAGAAGAAACGAACATCACCGGCACGTTCCTAGCGTCTTATTACATGGATCGGTTCGCTCAAGATCGCGATGTCTCGAAGACGGTCGACCGTGCGAAGGCTTGGCTGGAATCCGCCGAACCCGGCTCACAGGAAGGACGGAACATGAAACTGTTCGCGGCGAAACGCTTTGGCCGACCGGAAGAAGAGATCCAGTCATTGCGCCAACACATCCTGGATGATCAGCAGGAAGATGGTGGTTGGGGACAGCTCGAAAAAATGGGCAGTGATGCCTACGCCACGGGGCAAACGCTCTTCATCCTAACCAACTCTCAAAGCGAGGATTCCACATCCGCCTACGACCAAGCCATCGAGAAGGGTATCCGCTTCCTGCTTCGTGATCGCGAACAGGACGGATCCTGGCATGTCGCGAGTCGTTCCAAACCCATCCAGAAGATGTTTGATAACGGCGATCCACACGGGAGAGATCAGTTCATCTCCACACCTGCCACAGCTTGGGCGGTGGCGGCATTGGCCATGACGCTACCTCACTGAATTTTCCTAACATCGATGAATAGGCTTCAATTGATCTTCCTTCTGTCACTGGCCACCGGCACGGCCATGGCCATCGATAACAAACCTAATATCCTCTTCATCGCGGTCGACGACCTTCGACCCGAGCTTGGTTGCTATGGATCGCGCGCCATCACACCTCACCTTGATGCCTTGGCCTCTAAGGGCTTGGTCTTCGAGCGCGCCTATTGCAATCAGGCGGTCTGCGGTGCGTCCCGGCTATCCTTGATGGCCGGCCTCTATCCTGAACACACCGACGAGCGCACCTACCACGTGACCGATTGGCGCCAGCGCTGGCCCAATGTGGTCACGCTCAATCAGCACCTCACTCAGAATGGTTACACGACGGTCGGGCTCGGAAAAATCTATCATAATACGCAAGGAGTGGGGGTGGATACGGATCATTGGACGCGTTGGATTCCCGTTCGCGGCACCACGACTTATGCCGACCCTGACAATGCGGCTATTCATGAGCGCGAACGCAAGCGGCCGCGGCCCGGAAGACGGGGCAGTTTCCGAGGTCCCCTAACCGAATTTGCCGACGTGTCTGATAACACTTATGCTGATGGTGCGCGCGCTGATGTAGCGGTGAAACAGATCGAAAGCCTAGCAGAGTCCTCGAAACCGTTCTTTCTCGCCGTGGGTTTCACCAAGCCGCACCTGGCCTTCATCGCACCGCAGCGCTATTGGGATCTCTACCAACGTGAGTCTTTCACATTGCCCGAAAACTTGGAAGTGCCACCTGGTTACCCGCAATGGGCCCGCAATGAATCCGCCGGCGAGATGCGTTCCTACGCTGATTGCCCGGAAGGCCTGCCAAGCACCTTTCCCGACGCTTTAAACAAACGTCTCATCCATGGCTATTATGCCTGCGTTAGTTACATGGATGCCCAAGTGGGCCGGTTACTCGATGCTCTAGGAACAAACGGCCTCGCCGAGAACACTATCGTCATCTTCTGGGCGGATCATGGTTGGAAGCTCGGTGATCACGCGTCATGGTGCAAGCACACTAACTTCGAGTGCGACACCCGTGTGCCTTTGATCATTCATCACCCAAAGAATGAATCGGCCAACGGCCATACGAAAGCACTCGTAGAGCTTATCGATCTCTATCCCACGTTGTGCGACGTGATCGGATTGGAAAAACCACGCCATCTTCAAGGCAATTCATTCGCTGCGTTGTTAGAAACTCCCGAGGCCGATCACCGCACAGAAGCCTATTCATCCTACCCACATAACGCCGGACGCGAGATCGGATCGGTGATTGGCCATAGCCTTCGCACGAAGGACTATCGCTACACCGAATGGTGGACGCGAAAGGATGATCGCATTGTCGAGCGCGTGCTCACTGATCTCAGCAAGGACCCCAGCGAAATTACCAATTGCCTTGCCGAACAAAGCGAACTGGCCGGGCGGTTTTCCAAACGACTGCGCGAACGCGTGATGGCGGTTCGGCCATGGCGAGATTTGTTCAATGGCAAAGATCTAACGGGCTGGAAAGCCAACACGGATCCAGACGCTTTCCAAATCGTCGGCGGCGCCATCAAAGCGCACGCCACCCATCCAATCGAACGCAGTCATCTTTTCTATGTTGGTGAGGATGACACGACCTTGGAAAGTTTTAAAGACTTCGAACTCGAAGTCACGTTGCGAAGCGAAGGCGGGAGAGCCAATTCGGGCATCTTCTTCCACACCGACATGGAAGTCCGAGATGATAAACTACACCTCAAAAACGGCTACGAAGTCCAGCTCAACAGCGGCGCTAACAAAGGCAAGACCGGCAGCCTTTACGCCGTCGAGGACGTGAATGACACGGTCATCCCTGACGAGTCCGAATGGTACCAGGTGAGAATTCGCGTACAAGGCAAGCGCATCCAATGTTGGCTCAATGATCAACAAGTGATCGATTACGTCGAGCCCGAGAACGTGAAGCGTCCACCTAATCGAATCGGCCGCATCTTAAGGGAAAAGGGTGGCGCGATCGCTCTCCAAGCGCATGACGCTAAGAGTATTTATTTTTTTAAGCGCATCCGGATCCGAGAGCTGTGATTAAGATGGTCGCCCAACGAAACCTGTTTTCCTGTATTATCACGCAGAAACGCGGAGGCACAGAGAAAGGGTTAGACTAGATGCCTCAGAAACTTGGACATTGCCGAGCGCAATCGGCTGACCTACCATTGTTTAAATTGGTTCAGGTATATAGGTATCCATATCATGAAACCGTGTGACTTCTCCAGGTGACAACTCAAACCTTACCCTTTGATATTGAGCATTGAAATCATCTAGGACCTCAAAGAATTTTTGAATTTCATTATCATCGTCCATTCGATTTACCACATACCCAACAGTCAAATGCGGAGAAAGACTTTTTCGCTTAAGTTCTGATCTAAAATCAGTATACCCCTCCCCAATTCGTGTTGTTAGAAAATCATGCAATTCTTGACGATACTCTTCGTATTCCTTTGCGATGCCGGGATCTAATTTTTCAAATTTAAAGATGAGAACTTTGGGGGCATAGGTATCGATACCTCTGATGGCTCGATGTGTGGGATTTGGCAAGAACGGTGTTCCCTTATCCCTCAAGAATATGCGTGTTGCCGCGACTACTTGAGTTTCGATTTCCTTGTAGTGATGTTTTCCCAATTTGTTCCCTATTTTCAGTTCCTCTTCATAATCCGCTTCATTAATGAGATCGAAGGTGGTGGCATGAAATGAATTCGAACAAACAAAGGCGACGACCCGCTCAAGCCCCGCCGCCTTTAATCGACCTTTGAGATCTTTGGCGCTTTGACTCAGGTGGAGTTCTTCGGCCTCCTGCCGGCCAATATTTCTAATCACTGAATAGCCTCTAAATGGCAAAGCTTGATGAGTTTGGGGATCATATTTGTTTCGGCCATCTTGAAGTATCGCATTCAATTCCTCTTCATTTAAACCAATCAGATCTCTAAATGCCTCTACTTTCCTAGCTCTTTTCGGGTCAGAGTTCTTTTCTGTCATGGATCATTTGAGAGTGAGTTCTGTATGTTGGTTCAATCCGATAAATGCTAGGAGCCAGACTAGGTGGCCGCATCACCCATTCATTCACGCGTAATCGTTTCATCAAGGTTGAGCAATATATTTCCCACAGCAGCCCACGCCGCTAGCTCTAGGTGATGATGATCTTCCACTACCGGAGCCTTGCCGACGCTAACAAACGCCTTGGCGGCAATTGGATCCTTTGAGTATACTGAGCGTTGCTCAGTAAGGGTATCTTCCAACAATCGCAATTCCCGTTCACTTGGAGGACGTGACGTCGCTGCCATGAAAGCAAAGACCAGCTTGTCCTTATCGTGTGGGCCTCCATGGTTGAGAATCCGCTCGCCGAACTTACGAGCGGCTTCCACAAATGCCGGGTCATTTAGCGTAACCAACGCTTGAAGGGGGGTGTTCGTGCGTGAGCGATTCACCGCGCAGAACTCCCGGCTTGGCGCATCAAAGATCTGAAACGATGGGTACAACATGGTGCGACGCCAAAAAGTGTAAAGCCCGCGCCGATAGAGCGCCTCACCTTGGCTTTCTTCCCAGGGTTTTCCGATACTCTTCAAATAGTCTGACGGCTGATACGGGTTCACGCTTGGACCTCCGGTTTTTCGGTTTAGCAGGCCGCTAACAGTGAGGGCCGTGTCCCGGACTTCCTCCGCCGCCAGCCGGAAACGCGACGCACGCGACAACCAGCGGTTATGGGGATCCTTTCCATCATAGCGCCGTCCGCCCGATGCCGCCTGGCGATAAGTAGCGGATTGCACAATAAGCTTTTGTAGCCGTTTCACATCCCAACCGTTCGCCACAAATTCAGCAGCCAACCAATCGAGAAGTTTGGGATGACTGGGGCGTTCGCCCTGGGTTCCGAAGTCACCCAACGTCTTCACTAATCCCGTGCCGAACAGTTGTTTCCAAATACGATTCACCTTTACTCGCGCAACCAATTGGTGATCAGGATCGGTTAGCCAATGCGCTAGACCAAGCCGGTTGCGTGGCAGGTCCTTTGGAAATGGCGGAAAGATCGCGGGCACATCAGGCTGGACTCGATCGCCAGGTTGCTGAAAATTCCCGCGCATTAAAACGAACGCCGGTTTGCGCTCCTCCATCTCCACCATGACCATTGTCGTATGAACTTCATTGTCAGCCTCATCACGTTGTCTCTCTAAACTGGCAATTTCCTGAGAAAGCCGTCTTAAGAGATCTCGCGACTCCGGATTGACGTGACGGACAAAGTAATCGAATAGCCGTTTCTGTTGTTGCGGCGTCCACGTGTCTCGAGTTCGGGCGGCAAGCACCAAAAGCTCTTGAGGCACTGGTGCAAATGCCGTAGCGATCGCGTATTTAGCGCCGAGATAGCGGCCCACCATCGCTTGCTCGACTGGGCTGAGCGCCCGGTCGTAAACGATGACCTCAGCGAAATCGGCAGCCGTCCTTTCTCCACCAGCGTTGTTGGCGCCGATGGTGATAGCTTTACCGGAGTAACCTGACAGGTTAACCTTTCCCTCCCCTCCGGCATGCCCATTGAGGCTGAATCTTGTTAGGTTCTCATCGCCCTCTTGGGTGATCAATGCAATGCCAGCCTTATCGATTTCGAACGGCGCTGACCCCACCACATCCGATCCGTAGCCGTTAAAACTAAGCTTATTCTCTTGCGTCTTCCAGAGAGCGCGACGCTTACCCTGGCTTTCATCTCCCCACATGAGCGCCATCTGGTGACCGCCCATATCGTGAAATCGCAGAACGACGATCATAGTAAAATCACCGCCCAGATGCTCAGCGCCAGACTCAGTACGTAGGAAGTCGTTCTCTCCATCCAATCGAACAGCCGCGCGGCCGTTCAGTGCATGAGGAATCAATCGCGGCGATCCACTAGCAATCGCCTTGAGCCGATTGCTAGAAATATCTTTCCACTGTTTCACCGAATCCTCTCCTTCAACGAGCGTATCGGCGTCAAGATGAAGTTGCAGCCCGTCCTTCACCTCAAGTGACGACACCATATCGCCCGGATCGCTTAACGAAGCCGCCCAGGCAAGCATCGCTTCTTTAAGTGGGCCGTTCGGATCGTTGAATTCGGAGCGTTGTTTCACCGCCTTAAGCTCTTCGGCTCTGTCGGCGATCTGCCTGGTCAGACCAGCGACCTTCTGCCTGTGCTCAAGTGTTTTAACCTCAAGTAGAGGAGGCAACGGTTTGCCATGGTATCCGGATTGTCCCCCGGCACCGATCTCTCCCTCAACACTGTTAAAAAAAGCGTAAAATTGATAGTACTCCTTCTGCGAAATCGGGTCATACTTATGGTCATGACACTGAGCACACCCTAGGGTTAGGCCAAGGAATACTTGCCCGGTGGTATTGGCCCGATCCACTGCGTACGTCACATAGAACTCATCCGGGTCGGCACCGCCCTCTTCATTAAATGTGACGCAGCGATTGAAGCCCGAAGCGATTCTTGTTTCGTCGGTAGCGTTGGGAAGCAAGTCCCCGGCCATATTCTCAATGATGAACCGGTCAAAAGGTTTGTTTGCATTGAAGCTATCAATCACATAATCCCGATAGAGCCACATCGAGCGATTAGAGTCCGCATGGTAACCGTTGGTATCTCCATAGCGCGAGAGATCGAGCCAGTCCTGTGCCATTCTTTCGCCATAGTGATTGGAGTCTAGCATGGCATCCACGATCTGGTCGAAGCCGGGCCCTGTATCGCCATGGGCAAACACACGGATTTCCTCAATTGACGGTGGTAATCCTCGAAGATCGAGAGATAGCCTCCGTAATAAAGAGATGCGATCCGCCTCCGGCGATGGCCGCATGCCTTCGCTTTCAAGCTTCGCAAGGATAAAACGGTCGATGGGATTCCGCGGCCACGCTTCATCCTTCACCCCAGGCAGCTCCGGTTTCGTCACGGAATCAAAAGCCCAATGTTTACTATATTCGGCACCGTCATCAATCCACCGTTTCAACAGATCCATTGCCTCGGGCGCCAGACGTTTTCGAGATTCCGGTGGCGGCATCATCAAATCGGGATCATTGGAATACAAACGTTTCACAATCTCACTTGCGCCCGAGTTTCCAGGCACAATGGCGTGTTTCCCCGAGGTCATTTCTCCGATGGCAATATCACGGTCGTCAAAGCGTAATCCCGCTTTGCGAGTTTTAGCATCCGGCCCATGACACGCGTAACAATGTTCGGCGAATAATGGCTGGATGTCCCGGCCATAATCGACAGTAATCTCCTCAGTAGCCGGGGCGCGCCATGGAAAAATGAATAGCGCTACGAAAAGGCCTCGGCTTCCGCTCAGTCGGAAATACATACCCTCATCCTATGTGCTCGCATTCTAAAGCCAAGGCTATTCAGACGTCGGCGATGGTGTGCCATCGGGCTTGCACAAGATTGGCACGCCCTTGGTAACGATCTAGGTTCGAGAGAACACTAACTAACGCTGCGATAAGTCAAGGACGCCCTTCACAATCATCTTATTCCGGCGATATGGTTGTCTTTTCTGCTCGGCGTCCTCTCAGCAGATTCGGGATCCCCCACACATTCGCAGAAACTCTGTCTGTCAGATGCCTCAAACGGTACGGAGTATGACTGCGGGTGGAAAAAAAATCATTGACGCCTGCTGTGAAAACCTCACCCTTGTGGCATGATGTGCTTAGATAAAATGACGTGGATAGCGGCTAGTATGGCTGCGGTATCTTTATTGGGCTCGGTGAGCGGCGACGATGCCGCAAGCTTGGCGGTGCTTTTCGAGAACGATCTATTCTTTGGGACTGATCAGCATTACACCAACGGCGTTAGACTTGAGCTGACATTGGCGGAGGACAATTTCCTTCTGCCAGGCGTTCGCCCGGCCTTTTATCGTGATTTCGATGATGTTTCGACGACCCTCCTACTTGGGCAGAACCTCTACACGCCTAACGATATTAGTGTGCCGGATTTGATTCCCGATGACCGGCCCTATGCGGCGTGGCTCTATGGCGGCGTTCGCTACGCAGCGACCGGCCCCCCTAAAGACTGGGACTGGGGAATCAGCGATGAAAATCGCGTTCTCCACTACTCGTCGGTTGAATTAAACGTGGGAGTGATCGGTCCTTCGGCTCAGGGCGAATCGATTCAAGATGGGATCCACGATTTGACGGGATCCACACCTCCAAGAGGTTGGGACCATCAACTTCGAGATGAGATTGCCATTGATCTCAATTGGTTCCGTTCCGCGAGCTTGCGCCTGTGGGAGTGGGAGGGATTGTCGTTGGATGTGGAGCCGTTTTCCAACGTTCGCGTGGGGACGGTCTATGTGCAGGGAGGTATTGGTATTGGAGCAGCCCTAGGCATCAATCATTTCCTGGGAAGCACGCCAAGACGACTGGCTTATTCAAGCCGGATGGCCACCCGTGGCACCGGAGCAAGCCCTTGGAGCTTTGTCGTGTTTGGATCGTATGAGGCGCGAGGTGTCGCATGGAATACTTTCCTCGACGGAAACCTTTTCACAGATAGTCACAGTGTCGATAAAGAACATTTCGTGTGGCACGCAGAGGCCGGATTGGGCATCCGCTTTAAAGCGCTTTCACTTTCTTATATTCATGTGATGCGTTCAGAGGAATTTGAGAATCAAGATACCGTACAGCGTTATGGATCGGTTCGATTGGGTTTTCAATGCGACTTCTGATCTCCAAATGGTCAAAAGCGAATGTTCGCTCCCAACTTTAAGGCGAATTCTTGACTCTCCTGCCGGTAACCACGGCCATCTTCGTCGAGATAGGATTGATTAATCACAGCAAAGACCTTCGAACCGGGCCGGTATTCCCATTGCAAGACCGATTGAAAACCGATCGACTCAGAGATACTATCATACTGTAGAAGATGCGTCCACGTGAGGTCGGGCGTGAATTTCCACCACATGCGTGCTGCAGCGAGATGGGTGTGGAATTCGCCTTCTGGCAAATCCACGCGGTTGTATGCGTAGTCGAGTCCCACGGCAATGTGTTTGTTAGGCAAATAGAGTGTTTCCAAAAGAATTTCTTGGTGTTCGCCATCATAGAAATCGCCATAGGTGAGTTGGATCTCGGCAGCGAAATCCCGTTTTCGGGCCATGACTAGCTCTAACGAATAATCCGTCCATGAATAGTCACCCGCCGGAATAATCACGTCATCGAAGATCTCGAACGATTCATGAGGATTATCGATCTCGTGAGTGATGGAGAAGCTAAGTTCATCCGCGCTGGCAAACTCGATTTCAAAGGGAACCATGCGATACTCAGCAGATTCGAGTTCGTTATCGAGATTGGTGAAATGTTCCGTCTTCAATGACATGGCAAACGCGCGCAGCCAGGGTGAATCCTCCGGGCGATGCCGGTAGCGTGCGTAGGACGTGTAACCGCGCACTCCATGCCGGCGCACGAAACCCAGAGCGGGATCGAAATTCTCTCCGATCTCTATAGCGCGGGCCCCAACATAGAGTGGTTCGTTAGGATAGGTGACCGAGACACCGTAAGCGTGGCCGCTTCCATCGTCTTCCGTTCCATCCTGTCGGGTGGCCAAAGCAAAGAGATCAGCCTGAATGAACTGATCACCACTACCAAAGTTGGATGTTCGAAATCGATAGTCCGCTCCTAACATGTAATTATCTCCTTCACTATTGGGATCGCCGACCGTGGTTAGTAGGCCAAGGCTGCTCTGTTCCCCAAAATGCCTAACCAAACGTCCAGCGAACACATTTTTGCGATCAATTTCCCCGTGATCCTCTAACATGGCGTGCGTGAAACCGATCTCATAGTTGCCGATACGACCTGCCACTTTGTCAGCAAAGAGAATGGGGACGATCTCGCCATCATCCGAGAGCCCGATACGGCGGGTAAAATAAGGGACTAGCAGATTACGTAAGCCCAACCGGCTGCGTCGCGAGGTGGTGAGGCCCCCGAAGTCATAGATGCCGCTGTCCTCAAGAAAGAACGCGCGTTTCTCCGGGAAGAAGAGGGGAAATCGCGTGAGATTGACTTGCCGATCGTCTACCTCCGTTTCGGCAAAATCCGTGTTATAGCTAAAGGTCGCAGAAAGATTGGGTGTGATGCGATAGCGCACGTCGAAACCGGCGTCACCTAACCAATCCGTATCCCCTTGTTCCTCGCGGTAGCGTCCCACCACATAGGGCGAGAACTCGAGGCCCAGGCCTTGTTTCATCCCTTCCAAACCCACTAAATCGCCCGCCTCTGCCGGCATGCTGGTGCGAATGTGAGGCAAAGCACCCGTCCAGCGGCCGCGCTCAGACTTGCGCCGCACGTTACGCGACATGTTGAAGCCCCAACGGTCATTCTCAGGGTCAAAGCTCAGCGTATTGAAAGGAAAGCGGAACTCCGCCTTCCAACCTTCGTCATCGATCGAGGTTTTCACCTCCCAAACACCGTCCCAATTGGAGTTGGTATTCGAGCCTGCACTGACCAGTGAATCGTAGCGCATCCCTAACGGATTGGTCACAAAGACGTAACCACTGCGTAGGTCGTGAAACGTATCGAACATCATGTAAAGATAGTCATCGCTAGAAAACGACCCATCCCGCACCATAGACCTAGCAATGATCCCATCGGGATTGCGATCGTAGCACCAGACACCAAGATAAAGATTCTCTTCATCGTAAACGAAGCGGAACTCAGTCCTTTCAGATAGCTCAGAACCCGCTCGTGGCTCGTATCGATAGAGCTTGCGTGCTGGGGAAGCCTCTTGCCACACGGGATCATCCAAGCGTCCATCCACTTTGGGCCCTTGCTCCACGCGCAAGGCTTTGAGAACCGGTTTCTCTGCTGGTTCTCGATCCTGAGCAAAGCTCATCAATGGCAGAAATGATAGAACAATGCAGAAGCGACGGGGGATGGAAACGGGCATGGGACGAGTTGGAACCAATCCAGTGAAGATGCGTTGTGGTGTCAACGCATTCTGCACGCAAACTAAAAACCCTGAGGGACGGTTACGCGTGTAGCAAAGCTTGCGAAAAGTTCCTGATGAGGCACGCGCTTTCGTTAGAGCTAAAAACTCCGTTTGCCCGCAGCACGTTCGAGGACGGCCACCAACTCAGGTTCTTTTCTAAGACCGGCAGCGAGACCCCGCTCTGCGATCTGAATGGCCTTCGCTAGCGTGGCTTCTTGGGGGTCGAGGCGTACGGCACGCGTGAGTAGCCAGCCAAAGTAGTTCTCGCGGCCCCCTTCCCCTATTCCCGGCATCTCAATGAACCGTTCGGCAAAGCCTAACACATGCTCCGCCATGTCCCTTCCCCCCTCCAAGGAGGCGAGCCTCAAGACGGGATCGCCGAATTCCGGAGTCCCTAACTGACAAACCAGCTTGACGTAATCCTCAGCGTTCAACGTGGACACCGGTGAGACAGATCGATTGGGGTCGAGAGGAGACGCCAACCATCGGATCAGCGGGTCAGGATGATTGCGGTATTCTTCTAACAAAGCCAGACGCTGTTCCCAAGAGACGGTGATTAAGTTCGAGGATTCGCTAGACCGCGAGTAGCCCGACAACGCTTCACCAAGGTCACTCAAAGCATGGAGATCGATCTGCGTGTCGGTGGTGGGAACCACGGTGATGAATGGCTGCCCGATCGTCCAATCCGCAAAGACAAAGGTGCGATCATCCGGCGCCAAGTCAAAGGCTCGAGGCGAGGTGTTGCGCCTCCAAACGAGGTGACCGGATTCCAAGTCCCAACAAGTGAGCGACGCCTTGTGATCCGCTTTGGCCATCACACTTTTCTCTTGGGAACCAACATGGATAGCCGTGATCTTGCCCTCGAAGATCTCCATTTGATCGCCAAGCAAAGTGGCACTCTCGCCATCCCATAATCCTAAGCGGCTGTATTCAGTTCCAATCACCACTCGTCCGTCGCTAAGAAGCTTAAAACAACTAACTCGATCGTCTTTGTTCTTGAGTGAGGGCAGGGCTTCACCATCGGTAAGCCGCCACCGCCGCACTTGCTTCTCGTAAGTACCTGGAACGGAGTAACCTAACGATGCAAACCACTCTACGCCGTGGGCGCTTTGGATCTCGAGGACCTCGGCATTGTAAGCGTCGTGCCGGGCGAAAGTGGGCATTGCCAGATCGCCGGCGTAACCGCGAAGCGCGCCCTGACGTGTGCCCACTAGCAATTTGCCGTCATGCGTGAAGTGCATAGCCGTCGCCACGTCGCCTTCCGGTAGAGAGCCCTGATGAATTCGTTGGCCCGTCTCCAATGACCATGTGGAGAAACGACCATCCTGTGTACCGATGGCAAAGCGTTTACCGATGGGATGCACGGCAGCGCTCGTGAGGCCGCTTGGGACGTCCTCACTCACTTGTGGATGCCCCGGCTGATCGAGCCTCCAAAGATTCAGGGCCGGCGAGGCTTCCGAAGAGAAACTCGCAGCTAACAACCAGTCGAGGTTTTCGCCACACTCCACAAAATCGGCGCTGCCCGAATGCTGAAGCGTGTGGATGCGTTCCAGCGCACCGCCGTCATTCTTCCACACGACGATTTCTCCGCTATCCGCGATGGTTACAACGCGAGAATGACTTAAAGCTAACACTTTCTCCACTCGACCTTCGTAACCAAAGGGAACGGCATGCTGTCGTTTGCTGGCGATATCCCAAAGCGCCATTTCACCAACACTGCTACCAGTTGCTAACAAACGTTCATTGGCGCTCATCTTCAGAGCCGAGACTTCACCGCGATGGCGCAAAGGGCCCCCAACGGTCTCTTGAGAATTGACCGTCCACACCCTAGCCGTTGCGTCACCACTCCCAGATGCCCCGAGATAGGCGAGTTCTCCTGAGGTCAACTCCCAAATGAGCGCATCGTGGCCAAAGGGTTTGCCAACGGGTGGGACGTGGTGCCTGCCGTCTACCCAAGTCCAGTTCTTGAGATGACGTGAGGTGGATCCCGTCATGAAACGGCTTCCGTCTGCCATCATGCGCACCGTCTTGGGAAGACTGTGATACATCCGCTTTTTCCCGATCTCTTCTCCTGTCTCCAAATCGAAACGTAACATCGCGCCGTTACCATTGTGCGCCGCGGCGATGAGAACCGTTCCGCAACGACTGAAGGCCAGGCCCGCCAGCTGCAAGACCCTGCCATCCTCATACTGCGGAGGGATCTCCAGGCGACGCGCACTGCTTCCTGGCAATGGCCGAATATAGATTCGGCCGTCGTGACGGGCACACGCCAGACGCGTCTCTTTTGAGTCAATCGCTAGTCCTAGCAAGACCCCTTCAAAATCCAACGGTCGAATTAGTGCAACGGGATCAGGCTGTTTGAAATCAACCATATAGTTTCGACCTTGCGTCGTTCTTCCGATTCGAGTGCCGAAAGCAAGATAACGCCCCGATTCAGAAAACACTGCCTTGAAAACGGCTTCCTTGTCCAAGCGATTGGGCACTTCCAACGGCGTGGGCAGTTCTCCTGTAGCGAGATTCCAGCGAGCGATGGGATAACGGCGGGAACATTCGTAGAGCGTTTGGCCGTCATCTGCAAATTTGACGGCGATGGGTTGTCGATGAAGCTGTGGGGACTTGTAGCGGAGCGAAACCTGACGATCCTCACGTTTCCACACCCGTAGCGATTGCCCCCACTCACTAATGGAGGCTAGCAGAGACATATCCGGCGTGGCATCCATCGCGTGTACCTTCTCAGGATGCGCCGTGCGGTCATACCAGATGGGAATGGCCAGGTCGGTATTGAGAAGGGTTTCCAAGAGCTGCGCTTTAGCGAGCCGATTGTCTTGGTCCGAGGCCAAAGCCCTGACAAACAAGCCGACTCCGCGATCAGGTTCCGGTTGGTAAAAAGGGTCATACTCACCGGCGAGGTGACTGGCATATTGCGTGTCCGCGCGGCTACTAACATGCTTCGCTAACTCGCGCGCGGTTTCCGCTTCGCCACGCAGCCACTCTTCTTTCTCAAAGGCCTTGGCAGTCTGCCGATTCTCTAGGAAAAGCCAACCCCCCAGGAGCAGCAAGGCAGCCACGCTTCCGGTCATCAATCGCTTGCTTAGTGCCGCACGCCGGGCAAGACGCTTCTTCCTTTCGGCTTCAGCCCGACGCTCCGGCAACCGTTCTAGACGATCGGCTAGGGTCTCAGCATTGGCCAGCCTACGCTTGGGATTGGCCTCGACGCAGGCCGCAATGTCTTCGCGTAAAAGCGGATCGTCAATATCCCGCTCCCATCCTTGGCCCACTTGCCGGGCAAAGCTGCCCGCAGCCAGTTTGTAGAGAAGCACTCCTAACGCATAGACATCGCTTCGTACGGTGGCACGTTCGCCGCCGTGCAGCTCCGGCGCCATGTAGGGCAGGGAACCGTGAACGGTGTCACTGCTAGGCGCTACCAACGTTTCGGAATAAGTGAGATCGATCCCTTCCAACTGCTCTTTGTTTTCCAAGGCACCAATGCCGAAGTCTCCCAGAACGGGAACAGCCCGATCCGTGCTCATTCCCTTCATGAAGATATTCGATGGCTTGATGTCTTTGTGGATAACGCCCACAGAATGCGCGGCAGCGGTCGCGTGAGCAACCTGCCTGATGATGGCGAGGCGATCTTCAATCGCCATCTCCTCAAGACCACCTTGCTTCTCCGTCCATTGTTGCAGATTGCCTTCCGAATAATATTCGCTCTCCAAGAAATAAGGCGATTCGCTGAGTTGAACCTCATGGAGCGAGGCGATGTCCTGACGCTTGCCCAACGTGTCCCGTAGAACTCGAACAAGTATGAGTTCGCGCTTCAGAGAACGTAACTTATCTTCATCAAAGCAGAACTTGAAAACACGCCGTTCATTCAACGTGTCGTTTTCTGCCAGCCACACTTCGCCAAAGGCGCCTGAACCTAACTGACAAACCAATTCCCAACCTTCACGGTGCGGGATAACCAAGCCCGCTGCCGGCCGCCAACCCAAGATCTCTTCGCCGCGGCCACCCGCAGGACGCACCTGTGGTGCCACGCCGGCCAGTCCCACCTCAAAGATGGCCAAGGGAGCGTCGGCACTCTCCAGATTGAACGCCCCGTGCGCCTGCCAAGACAGTTCGCGGGACTGGCTTGAGCGAGGCAGCGGGAACTCGCGAATGGATTGACGCGCATCATCAAAGAGTCCGCGCGTCATGAGGATTTGGCTAGGCACGCCGAGTCGCGCGACTTGTTTCACCGTATCCAATGCCAGTCCCACGGCTTTGCTGAATTCCCCTTGCGCGTTGGGAAGAATCAGGACTTCGCCTTGGTGAAGCCCCACGCGCAGCGCAGCTTCTTCGTTAGCTGATTCTTGAAGAACGAGTGCCAAGCCCACGGCATCGCTAGCACTCCCAAAAGCAAGCGTCATGCCGCCGGCATCTGCGTGTAGCCGTTGCGGGTTCACGCCGAGCCTTCCGCAGGCGTCCTGCAATCGGTTCTCCCGTTTTTCTAACAAACCAACGAAACCGTCAGGACCAAGCGTGCGTTGGAGATCGAGTGGGTTGGTGAGTTCCGCGTAGAGCAACACGCGAGACTGTTTTTGAGCTGTCGCCGTCGATTTGGCCGGAGGCGCAGTCGCATTGCGGGCGCTGGCATCCAACGCCGCGATGAAGGTCTCCATATCAGGGTACCGGTCACTGGGAGATGGCTGTAGGCATTGGTCGATGAATGCATCAAAGCGCTCGTCAATATCGGCACTTTGTGAGGGGGGCTTCAAAAGACCGGCCGGCAATTGACCTGTAAGCATTTGATAGAGCACTTTACCTAACGCATAAATATCCGTCCGCGCGTCCACAGTGTCCGGTGCCGTCCATTGTTCAGGCGCCATGTAAAGCGGTGTCCCCATGACAACATCGGTGTTGGATTGGTAGTGATCGAGATCCACGCCCGGTTTGGACAGACCAAAGTCGGCTAGCTTCACCTGTCCGTCCTGATCGAGAAGGATATTCGCCGGCTTCACATCGCGGTGAATGATGCCTTCCCCGTGTGCCGCGCCCAACGCTTCGGCAACTTCTTTGGTGATGCGAACCGCCTCATCGATTCCAATCGGACCTTTGTGAAGCTTGGCTGCCAGGTCACAGCCATCAACGTGTTCCGACACATAGTAGAGCAAGTTCGCCGCCTGACCGTAGTCATGGACCACGGGGATTCGTGGGTGTGTGAGGCGGGCCAGCACACGAGCTTCACGCTGGAAACGCGCCGCCAGCTCTTCACCCTTCGCGCCCGCAACTTCCATCACCTTGATCACCACATGCCGCTGAAGTTTCGGCTGCCATGCTAGGAAAACGGATCCCATGCCGCCCTTACCAATGGCCCGCTTCCATTCGTAATCCGGAAGCAATTGTGCTAGCTCCGTCATCAGGTCCACCGCGTCATCCGGCGGATCCGTGATGGCCACTGCCAAGAGACATCTGCTACACAATGTCTGCCCCGAAGAAGCTGGAAAAGGTCTCCCACATTCGGCGCAAGGTTGGTTCTGATTCCTGTCATTCCCGCTCACGGCAGGGAGATTCAAGAGAAGTCATGACTTCAAGGCAAGCGCGAGAAACCTTCGATCCCGTTTCGAGAGCCATGGCACGTCGCAATGGGAATCAGGTTTTCAGCGACTGCTGATTCCTCTAAGCTGCCAGTTCCATGAAAACGCTCAGGCCCATCATTCTTTACATTGTCTTAACGACGGCCACTCTCACCGCCGGACCGGCTGAAAATGCCGCGAAACGGCACGCCCAAGTCGTTGCCTACGTGAAGCAATGTGCTGCCGAGGTGACGGCGAATGCGTTGGACGGCATCGATTCCTTGGAAGACTGGCGGGCTGTTCGCGAACAGAAGCGTCGCCAATACCTTTACATGTTAGGGTTAGAACCCATGCCGGAGCGCACCCCGCTTCAAGCGCAAGTGACCGGGAGAATAGAGACGTCTACCTACCGAATCGAGAAAATTGTCTTCCAAAGCTCGCCCCAGCTCTATGTAACCGGTAATTTCTATATCCCTAACGCAGACGCCAAACCTTTGCCCACCATCCTCTATGTGTGTGGGCATTCGCCGCATCCGTTAGGGGCGAAGTATCATTATCAGGACCGCGCACAGTGGTTCGCCGAGAACGGCTATGCCTGTTTAATTATTGACACGTTAGAATTCGGCGAAGTCGCCGGCATCCATCATGGACTGCACAATCTGAATATGTGGCGTTGGCTCTCGTTAGGATACACGCCGGCAGGTGTGGAAGTGTGGAACGCGATCCGCGCGCTCGATTATCTGGAAACGAGACCGGAGGTCGATAAGGTTCGTCTCGGTATCACGGGTATTTCCGGAGGTGGCGCGGTCAGTTGGTTTACAGCGGCCGCCGATGAGCGAATCGCCGCTGCCGTGCCCGTATGCGGGACGTTCACCTACGGCTCCCAAGCCACGAACTGGCTGGCTGACGGGCAATGTGACTGCATCTATTTTCACAACACCTATCAGTTGGACTTGAGTGTCCTGGGCGCCCTCTTCGCACCGCGTCCTTTGATGACCTGTAGCGGAATCAAAGACTCCATCTTTCCTCCTGACGGCTATCACGAAGTCTATCGGCAAACGAAACGCATCTACGATCTCTATGGCGTCGACCGGCTGCGTGACATCGATGATGATGTGCCGCATCAAGATAGTCCCAAGCTCCGCCAAGCGACCCGACAGTGGTTCAATCGTTGGTTGAAAAATGATACGTCACCAGTCGAGCGCGTTCCCAATCCGACTGAAAAGCGGCATTCGGCTGAAGAGCTAGCCTGCCTAACAGAGATGCCTTGGGACGCCGCGAACTTCAGCGTGCATGATCACTTTATTCCCCAACATGTGCTCTCCGATCGCGAAGAAATTCTCGCTGAACTCCACGACAAGACGTTTCCATGGTTCCCCGAGAAAACCGTCGCCTTTGACCCTCAACCGAACGGAGGTCACGGCAGTTGGATGAATCGCTATGGAGACTATCACGATCACCAGATTCTAACTGAACAAGGCCTTCGGATTCGGGTTCAGCTCGTTAGAGCCAGGCCATCCGGACCCGACACGCCCCTGGTTATTTACATCAAACGACCGACCGACACCCTGGCGGCGGCTGATGCCGATGAATTGATACCGCTCTTTGGTCATGCCGACGTGGCCATGGTAAATCCGCGGCTTACCGATCGCGTAATCGGCCATCAAGAGTGGACGAATATCGAACGCACAGCAGCGTGGTCTGGCCGCACCATCGCAGCCATGCAAGTGTGGGACATCCTACGCGCCCGAAGATGGCTAGAGGAAACATTGGGCGGGAATGACCACTCCACGTTTGTTTTCGCGAAGTCTGAGATGGCCGTTCCTGCGCTGTATGCCACGCTACTTGATTCTAACATCGATCAATTGATCGCGCGTGACCTACCCGCCTCCCATCAAAACGCTCCCGCACTGCTCAATGTCTTGCGGTTCACGGACATCCCCAACATCGCCGATCTGATAGGGGAAAAACTCCACCTAATAGGGACGAATCCGTCAGGATTCCCCAGAGCAACACGGGTCAGAAGTCTCCCGGAGGCGGTGTTTCATTCAGACTTGCCCCGAGAATAGAATAGGACAGGGAGCTACTATCAATTGCCCGAATGCTCCCGGTCGTAGATTGCATCGAGCAACTCATCGCGGGCATCTTGGGAAAGCTGCCCTTCTGGCAATTTGACCACCCAATCTCGAGCGGCCTTGGGATCTTTATAAGCCCAGGTCCCAACCATGTCGTTGAGACAAAGCAAGGGTATTCCTGGCAATACACGGCCTACATGTTTAGAGGCCGCCTTAGGATCTGAACGCACCCACTCGTTGAGGATCGAGCAGAGCGCGACCTTCTGCTTGAATCCTTTCAGACGTTTCACGGCCCAGTCACATGCCAAGGCCGGATCGTTCTCGACCATTGCCTCACTGATGGCGTCGAAACCTCGCCAAAGAGGCCCATCGGAAGGGAAGCCTTCCATCCGGGTAGCGGCACCCTTGGCATCTTGCTTGGCCAGCCTGGCAAGTAGCGGCAATTCCAAATACTCACGCCCGCTTTTCACCTGATCTAACATTGAGAGTGCCTTGGCGATCTTATGATCCGGCAGACTTTCAATCAAGTAGCGCCCTGACGCTTTCCTTGAAATTGAGGAGAGCATTTTGAACTCTTCAAACACTTGCGTTGCAGTGCGTGCGGGTTTCCAAGACTCAACTCGAGCTATTTCCAACAACATCATATCGCGTTCGGCCCCTTGTAGAATGCGTTCGGCCCATTCACGCGCTTCATCTGCTGAATGGGCAGCCCAGGAACTTAAGATGCCAAGGACGATAGCTGTCCTTTCAGGATGATCCTCAGGCAGTGACTTTGTGTAGTGGCGCGCGGCCCAAAAGTCTTGGTGACTCCATGACATCATGGCCACCCGCAGCAGGCGTCGCCGCAACTTGCGATCTTTGAACTTGCTAACCCAAGCGACGGCCTCTTCAGGTTCGTGAACCAGCCACCCGATCATGAGTCCGGTCCTCGCTTCGGGCAACTCTTTGATTGACATCGTTTCGATTAAAGCTAGGGCGCGCATTGGATCTCTTCGTGCGAACGCTTGAAAGAAGTTCTTAACGAGGTCATTCCTACTTTGCGGGGTCAATGGGATTTCCTCTATGAATGTCAGTGCTTTCTCCGGCTCCGCCGAATGGGCGATCCCTTGAAAAGCACCTCTAAGCGCCACTTGAAATCGAAGGCCCATGCTAAGTGCATGCTCAATCGCCTCCTCAGGCTGATGAACCGCCCAATTCTCAAAGAGCAAGTCAGTTAACTGAGTGATTTCATGCGCCCAATAGGCATCACGCTCAAGCTCGGCTAACAACTCCTTGTAGTTCTGTTTCTCGAGCTTGCTTAAAAACAGAGCTAGTCTTGAAGCTCTTGTTTCCTTCGAAACATTGGCAGACTCTTTTGATGGGTCCAATTGGCTCCGTTGAGCCCAGGCCTGCGTCAGAATGCCAGTTATACAGCAATGAATTGCCATTATTGCCGCAAAAGCATCTCTCTTCATAGAGGAAGGGTAGGCGAAATCTGCATGAGACATCAAGCAATCCAATCTCCTATCAAAGTCTTGGTTGTCTGATCCCTCTGTTCAGATTCAATTCGTTCACTCAGAAAGCTTCGTTGACTATGTCAGGATCTCTTTGACCACGCGCGACGGTTTGGCCACACCAGGCAGACGCTGCTCGAGGCCTTGGAAGGGATAGGTCAGACGGTTGTGATCGAAACCTAACAAGTGTAGGAGCGTCGCTTGAAAGTCTTGCGTGCTCACTTTATCGATGACGGACTCATACCCTATGGGGTCGGTTTCGCCGTAGGAGAATCCCGGTCTTACCCCTCCTCCCGCCATCCAGAGTGTGAAGGCGCCGGGGTTGTGATCGCGGCCGACAAAGGTCATCTCTTGACCATTACGATTCTCCCGCATCGGCGTGCGGCCGAACTCGCCGCTCCAAACAACCAAGGTATCCTCGAGCAAACCGCGTTGTTTGAGATCGGAGAGCAACGCTGTCATGGGTTGATCAATCTCCTGACACCGTTGCACAAACCCGCCATTCAAGGCTTCCGCTTTGCTGGCGCCGTGCGAGTCCCAGCCCCAATGAAACAATTGCAAATAGCGGACGCCACGCTCGGCCAGGCGGCGGGCTAACAAACAGTTGTTGGCAAAGGATTCTTTGCCCGGCTCCGTACCGTAGAGTTCGTGCATGTGTGCCGGCTCTTTAGAGAGATCGAACGCTTCATTGGCATGGACTTGCATGCGGAAGGCCATCTCATATTGAGAGATACGTGTGAGGGTCTCCGCATCGCCAAGGTCTTCGTAAGTGTCTTCATTAATCTCCTTGAGAGTATCTAACATACGTCGACGAAGGGCCGTGGAAATCCCTTGAGGATTGGATAGGTAGAGAACGGGATCGCCTTTGGACCGGCATTGCACGCCTTGATACACACTGGGAAGAAAGCCGGAGCCCCAGACCGATTTGCCAGCGGAAGGCACCTTGCCTCCCGACACAAGAACGAGGAAGCCTGGGAGATTTTGATTCTCCGTGCCCAATCCATAAGTAGCCCAAGAGCCAATCGCAGGGTACCCAAGATTGGCGTTGCCAGTGTGCAGCAGCAATTGGGCGGGTGCGTGATTGAATTGATCGGTGTGCATCGATTTGATGAAGCACACGTCGTCCACCACCCTCGAAAAATGAGGAAGCCGATCAGAAACCCACGTCCCGCTATCACCGGATTGCTTAAAGGAGTAATGCGGGCCTAACATCTTGGGAACCCCCTGAATGAAAGCGAATCGTTTGCCCGCAAGAAACGATTCGGGGCAATCTTCGCCATCCAATCGCTGGAGATCGGGCTTGTAGTCAAACAGCTCCAACTGGCTTGGGCCACCCGCCATGTGGAGGTAGATAACGCGTTTGACCTTGCCACGGGCATGGGGATCAAGCGGGGCAAGCGCTTCGGCCGGATGACGGCTCACCGAAGCTTGGGAGTCCAATGTGGAGGCTAACCAAAGCGCTCCCAGTCCGGTGGAACAGTCACGCAGGAAATGGCGCCGGGTATGGCCTAACAAATGAGAGAGAGGATCCATAATGTTATTTGGTTAGTGCCACATCCAAGTTCAAGAGCGTGTTGGCAGCAAGCGTGAGGGCGGCTTCACGAGGCGATTCCGCGAGGGCTTTGGCTAGAGCATCGTCAGATTGATAGTCCCGCTCCGCATCGCGAACGAGTGCGATCAAGTTCTTCACCACTTCCTCACTCGGCGTTCGTTGAGTGACCAGGCGGTAGCCCAACTGAAGTTGGCTTTCTAAGGTATCATCCCCTTCGGTGAGCATGCGTTTGGCCAAGGCCTGCGCGGCCTCGATGTAAACCGGGTCATTGAGAGTCACCAATGCTTGCAACGGTGTGTTCGTGGCAATGCGGCGCGCCGTGCACACTTCCCGACTTGGCGCATCAAAGGTTAGGAAACTTGGGTAGGGACTGGTTCTTCGCCAATAAGTGTAGAGCCCGCGCCGGTAGCGGTCCTCATCTTCGGGCGTCTCCCATTTGGAATTGCTGTAGACCACACTCCAAACGCCGTCTGGCTGGGGAGGCATGACGGATTTGCCTAGCATCTTTGTTGAAAGCAACCCGGAGGCTTTCAAGGCTTGATCGCGAACCATCTCCGCGGCCAAACGCGTCCGAGGGCCTCGCGAAAGCAGTCGATTCCGCGGATCTCGCTCCCGGCTTTCAGTCATGGTGCGGTGATCCTGACGGTAGGTCGAAGAGAGCACCAATTCTTTGAGGAAGGGTTTCAAATGCCATTGGTGCTTCTTTTGAAATCGCACCGCCAGCCAGTCTAATAAGGCCGGATGCGAGGGCTGCTCGCCGGTGGTCCCAAAGTCCTCCAGCGTTTCGACTAATCCCTTTCCATAGAGGGTCGCCCACAGCCGATTCACGAAAACGCGCGCGGTGAGTGGGTTGTTAGGATCAACGATCCACTTCGCCATACTCAGACGGTTCGAAGCGGGCTCTGCCGAAGGGTGTAACGACTCAGGAAAACCTGCTTGGACCACACGATCTTTATCCAGGAAATTGCCTCGGCGAAAGATTCTCGTTTCTCTAAGAGCCGTGTCAGGGCGCTCTCTCATGATGGGCACAGTCGTGCCTTTGATAGACTTCAATTCTTTCTCCAACGCTTGCAAGGTTTCGCTTTCGCCAGCCTTGGCCGCCTCGAGCCATCGCGGATCATGGGACGCTGCCAAGCGGAATCGGCGGATGATGCTGCCTTTGGTCGTCGAACTGCGAACATCTTGATTGAGAAAGAACTGGAGCTTGCCGGCGCCCGGGTCCACGGGCTCATTCGCCACGAGAACCAACCACACGGGCTCGTAAATCTTGGGATGAGCACCACCCCCGGCGGCGCCTTTACGGAGCGTTTCCTGAGGATCAAACGGGCCTGCCAAGCTCTCGCTAAAGACGTTTTGAAACGCGATCTCCCGTCCGTCTAACTCTGCACGAAACCGTGAAAGTACCTGACCGTGTTCGGGCATCTCTTTCGGATCACCGGACTCAGGCAGCAGCTCAATGCGAATGGCAGTAAAAGGCTGGGCGGTGACGTTGGCTTCATAGGTCGCGCCCTGCGGCACGGTCCCACTCACACGCGATTCATTGCCCTCGATGGTGAAGATCGCGTCTGGCGGACCCTTTATGTTTTCAATCTCAATGGGAGACCATTCCGCCATGGACTCTAGCGCAACACCGGGAGCATTCTTCGCCTCACGAAGGGCTCGGATCTTTGACTCCAATGCTAACACACGTTCATTCTGAGTAGGATCTTGCGGGACACGAATTCTCGGAAAATCATTGTTGAGGTCACCATCTTCCGAATGGTTGAAAAATGCAGCAAACTGATAGTATTCCTCGTGTTTGATTGGTTCGTAAGGGTGGCTATGACATTGAACGCAACCAAAGGTCGTCGCTTGCCACACCGTCCAGGTGGTGTTGACGCGGTCGATCACCGCGGCCACGCGAAATTCTTCGTCATCCGTCCCGCCCTCCGTGTTGGTTTGGGTGTTGCGGTGAAAAGCCGTGGCCACCAAATCATCAAGCGTGGGTTCAGGGAGGAGATCACCGGCTAACTGTTTGATTGTGAACTCGTCAAACGGCATGTCGCTGTTGAAGGCGCGGATCACCCAATCACGATAGGGCCAGATATCGCGATGCAGGTCCTTCTCGTATCCCTGGGTGTCCGCATAACGCGCCAAGTCTAACCAAAGTGCTGCCCAACGTTCGCCATACGCTTCGGATTCTAACAATCCATCGACCACGTTCGCATAGTCCACTTCCCCAAGAGGGCTATCGAGGAAGTGATCCAACTGATCCAGTGTGGGTGGTAGCCCAGTGAGATCGAGGTGCACACGTCGCAGCCATTGTTCAGGCGGAGCGGGCGGCGACGGCCGAAGACCTTCAGACTCCAGGCGGGCTTGGGCGAACCGGTCAGCGACGGACCGTGGCCAAGTTTCATCTTGCACTGCCGGAGGTTCAGCGGCTTGGGGAACTTCGTAGGCCCAGTGCTTTGCCCAGGGCGCCCCCTGTTTGACCCAATCTGTGAGCTTATTCTTCTCTTCCAACGTCAGCCCCTCAGGCCGCTCGTGGGGAGGCGGCATCCGTTCATCGGGATCATTGGACAAGATACGCGCGATGAGGGCCGAGGCATCCGGATCGCCCGGCACAATAATCGTTTCACCACTCTTGCCTTTCCCTGACACCATATCGCTATAGATAAAAGAAACATTGCTGGCCTGTTTAACGCCCCCATGACACCCCGTGCAGTGTTTGTTAAGAATCGGCCGGATGTCTCGCGTGAAATCGATGCCGGCTTCTGCGAACACTGAGGGAAGCCCAGCAACTAACAGGATCGCTATCAATGAAAAGTAAGTCATAAGGTGCACAGCAAGTGTGTGTTAGGGAGCGAGACGTTCAATGGTCCAGTCGTCGTCTGACTGAAGCGTGTAAAGAAAACGGTCGTGAAGACGGCCGGCGCCTCCCTGCCAGAATTCGATGGTGTGTGGTGCGACCCGGTAGCCGCCCCAAAACGAAGGCACTGGCACTTTGCCATCCTGAAATTTCCTCTTCACTTCGGCAAATTTCATCTGCAAGGCCTTGCGTGAGGAGATAACGCCGCTTTGGGTTGATGCCCAAGCGCCGAGCTGGCTCTCAAGTGGGCGTGTGAGGAAATACTTCAAGGTCTCAGCATGCGAAATCTTAGCCGCTAGTCCGCGGACGATCACTTGGCGTTCCAACGGTAACCAAGGGAATAGAAGTGACACCTTCGCGTTTTCCTCAATTTCTTTGGCCTTAGTGCTTCCGTAGTTGGTAAAAAAAACAAAGCCAAGCTGGTCGAACTTTTTCAAGAGGACGGTTCGCTGGCTAGGTTGTCCATCGGCGTTGACCGTCGCGAGGGTCATCGCATTGGGCTCCAGAACTTTCGCATCCACCGCTTGCTCAAACCACTTAGCAAATTGGTGGATGGGGTTGGGCTGCAAATCACTGCGGTGTAAGCCTTCTGCTTGATACTCACGCCGATGCCCGCTGAGGTCTTTCGTTACCATAGGTTATTCGTTCGCTTGGGATCGGAGTTCTTGCAAGAGTTGAGAATAGCCCGCCACTTGCGGATAGAGACGAACAAGCTCCTGCGCGTAGTGGATGGCCAAGGGCCATTGCGCATGGTCCCGGCAAATGGTGGCAAGCCCAGAAAGATATTCCGCGTTCTCCGGCTCTAACTGATGCGCTTTCCGCAGGACGGGTAAGGCCCGGTCAAAGTGGCCAAGTTGGTTCAGCGCCACGCCATAGAAGAAGTGAATGCGCGCATTGTCAGGCATCAACTGCGCGGCTCGTGCGATTGACCAGATTCCCTGTTGATAATCTTTCACTCGAATCCAATGGCGCCCCATGGCTTCATGAATGAGACCATTGTCAGGTTCTAGTCTAAGTGCTTCATGCAAGAGTGTTTGCGCCTCCTCGGGACGGCCTAGCTGAAATACGAGTTCTGCTAGATTCACCCTGGAACGCGCATGTTGGGGATCGATTTGGAAAGCATTGCGGTAGGCCTCCTCTGCCTGCTTGGCATCGCCGAGGTCACTGTAGAGAAGCCCCAACCCCATGTGAGACTCCGGCCGGTCGGCAACGGCCAGAAGCGATTGCACGTACTCACTCTGCGCACGGCCCAGGGCACGCCGTTCGTTTCGGTCCAGCAGCCCTAACGGAAGCGCGGCAGCTAAGATGCGTGCGGCCTCAATACGCACCGATCGAATCGGATCTTCTAACAAAGGCGCGGCAGCCTCGGCACGCTGCTCCGGATCGAGGGATTCGAGAACCGTTAGCGCACTTTCCCTCACGGCAGGATCATCATCAGACAAGGCATCCATCGCCGCTTGTACCGACAAGGGTGTTGATCGATCACCTAACACAGACAACGCCGTGGCCCGTGCGATGCCCGGTGCATCCGGTTTCGCGACGAGTTCAATGAGGCGTTGTTCGGAGCCACTCTCCCCTCCCCTGCCCGCCGCAAGAACTTCACCGAAATGTTCGGGAGGAGCGGGCTTACCGGATTCGTCTATCCATTTCCAAAGGGTCTCCATGGCCCATTCGTTCGTCTGATCTTGATGGCATTGATTGCAGGCGTTCGGCGTGCCAAGCTTCACAGACAGATCGGGGCGGGGAATACGAATACTGTGATCCCGGCGCGGATCCACCACCATGTAATGCTTATGCGGCATGTGACACTCCACACATTGTGATCCAGTTGATCCACGTTGATGGTGATGATGTGAGGGCGTGTCATACAGACCTGCTTGATGACACTGCGCGCATAACATATTGCCTTCGAATTTCAGCTTCGCGGTGTGCGGGTTGTGGCAGTCCGTGCACCGCACGCCTTCGTGATACATCTTGCTTTGCACGAAGGATCCATAGACGTAGACTTCTTCATCGATCTGGCCGTCAACATGATAAAGATTCTCTTCCAAGATGGCCGGGCGGTGCGTATCCGCAAACCGTTGCCCGTGATGAAAGGAGTCCTGTAAGATTCGGCGATGGGAATGACAGCGAGCACACGTTTCAACCTGTATTGTCGATTCAAGAGGATGGCTGCGGACGGGTTGATTGGTCGCAGGATCTTGCAACCATTGAGCCGGAGGGTTTTCTTTCAAACGCACCACAAGCCCCATGTTCTCGACGTCTTGGTTAGGCGCTTCTGCCCACGCCACGTGAGCGGAAGCGGGACCGTGACACGCCTCGCAACTGACATTCATCTCAGACCAAGTGGTGCGGTAAGTATCACTCTCAAGATCATAGTTCTTTTTCAGATTCGTCGAGTGACAATCCGCACACATGTAGTTCCAATTGAAGTGCTGCCGCGTCCAGTGGAGGATGTCGTCTGACGGGATCTTCTCATCCGGGTAGAGGTGAAACCAACGCTGGCCCCCTTCTTCTTCAGGCCTGGAATCCCAACAGATGTTCAGTGCTTGGTAGCGGCCGCCTGGAAATCTGATGAGATACTGCTGCAAAGGATAGTGGCCAAAGGTGTAATCGATCGGATACTCCGTTTGTTGGCCCTCGGAGTCCGGTGTTCTAACGAAGTAGCGCCCATCGCGCATAAAGAAAGCAGACTCAACACCAAAGTGGGAGAATTTCACGTCATTAAAGTTTCCCAGCACGGTGTCTGCATTCGCGGTTTGCATGGCTAGGTGATGATCACTTTGATGCCATTCCCTCATCTCTTGCTCATGACAGGCCGCGCAACTTTGCGCCCCCACAAACGTCGGTTTCGCTGGCGTCTTCGCCGAATTGGCATCCTGTCGCTTGCTTGACTCCGAACGTTTGCAGGCGGAAAGGGCGAGCACAATGAGAGGCCCGATCAATATCAACGATTTGAGGAGTCGCTGCATGCTCATGGCACCAGGCTATCAGAATCTGTAATTGAGATCGAGCCTAACACGGTTGCCGTCTTCTCGCGTGCTGATCGTATCCACATGATAGGCGCGGAGAATGATGTTGGAATTCTCCGAAAGCGCGTAGCCCACTCGAAACTCGTGTCCCCGATAATCGCTGGAACGCGTCTGCGTGGCAGTGCCAAAGCGGAACCAATCATCTTGGGCTAGATAGCGGGCGACAGCGTATTTTTCAATGTCCGCGTAATAATAACCCAGGAGCCATTGCCCTTTCTCAGCGAGTGAACCAAGGGTGGCATAGACAATGTAGCCGTCCGTGTCGCCGCGAGCGACATCGTCAGCTGGCCCCTTATTGAAGTTGTGAAGATACGTTGAGCCTAGCATTAGGGGAAAATCGTTTATCGCCGTGGTGTATTGGAGATCCAATGCGTTCACTGCAAAATTCACGTCATCATTGGTCACATTGACTTCAAAGGAATCGTCTTCAATGAAGAAGAGACTATCGGCGAGCGTTAGTCTGCTTCGTTTCCAAAGGTTTCCCGTTAATTTCACTTGCGCGGCCGCGAGGACACTGCGGCCGGAGAGATCGTGGCTTTCTGAACCATCGGGAAGGGCCCAGCATCCAGCCCCAAGACGGATGTCCGTGGAGCCGGCCTTCGTTTCATATCCAATCGATCCGCCATCGAGGAAGACGTCATCGTCCCAGTACAGTTCATGGGGTTTCCAGAGTGGAAGGCCTTCGCGACCGATGGCTACTCGAAGCCCTTCGTTACGAAATTGGAAATTCAACCGGTCTATCCAAACGTCTGATTGGTCGCCTTCAGGGCCGCCGTCCTGCCAGAGTGTCACGTGGGGTGATTGTTGGCTGTTTGTGTCGCCATGGCGCAGGCGGAGGTTGAAGGTTAAGAAATCAGATGGTGCGTATCGGAGACCGAGTCTTAGGCGAGTACGGAAACGGTTCCGGTCATCACGAGCGGTTTCCCCATCGCTCCTAACTGAGTCATAATCGAGTTCATACCGCAAACGGATATCCCCATACCATTCAATGTCATTCCAAATGGAATCGCGTTCCGGCTTTTGGATCAGAGAGCTTGGCTGGCCACCGTATGCACATAATGTTAGAAGGCTTACCAAAACAAGAAAAGCCCATTGGGCCCTTGATGGCGTGCCACGCGTATTCCATCTAATCAAGTCCATATTCTAAGCCATGATCGCTTTCACCGGGTGTGAAGGTTCGACGCCCGTGAGACGGAGATCAAGGCCTTGAAACTGAATGCTGAGCCGTTCGTGATCGAGGCCCAATTGATGCAGAATAGTCGCATTGATATCACTGATGTGTACTGGATCTTGAAGGATGTTGTAGCAGAAATCATCGGTCACGCCATGGGAGACGCCACCTTTGATACCGCCACCGGCCATCCACATGGTGAAACACTTGGGATGATGATCCCGACCGTAATTCGTTCGCGTGAGTTTGCCCTGACAGTAAATCGTGCGGCCAAATTCACCGCCCCATACCACTAAAGTTTCATCGAGAAGACCTCGCTGTTTGAGGTCGACTAAGAGCGCGCGTGTGGGTTGGTCAATGTCCCGGCATTGGTTAGGCAAATCTTTGGGCAAGACATTGTGCTGATCCCATCCGCGATGAAAGATCTGCGTGAAACGCACGCCACGCTCCGCCATACGCCGCGCCATGAGACAGTTGTAGGCAAAGGTGCCGGGGACACGGCTATCCGGTCCGTACAGATCGTAAATGTGATCGGGCTCATCCGAGAGATCCGTCAGTTCGGGCACGGAAGCTTGCATGCGAAACGCCATCTCGTACTGGGTGATGCGGTTCTGAATTTCCGGATCCCTTACACTCGCATATTGGCGTTGATTGAAAGCGTTGACGCCATCGATCATGTGACGTCGCACCTCCCGGCTGATACCTCGAGGGTTGCTGAGATAGAGGACGGGATCTCCTGCAGAACGAAGGGCCACCCCAGCGTATTTGGATGCTAGAGGGCCGCTGCCCCAGAGTCTGGCAAAGAGCGCCTGGGCTTCTTTCCTTCCCGTCCACGTGGCATTGAGCACGACGAAGGTCGGCAAGTTCTCGTTCATGCTTCCCAATCCGTAAGATAGCCAGGCGCCTAGCGAAGGCAGACCGGGAATCTGTCTCCCCGTTTGAATGTAGGTGATCGCCGGATCGTGATTAATGGCCTCCGTCCATACGGAATTGATCACGGCGATATCGTCGACCACTTTCGCCGTGTGAGGAAGCAACTCACTAACTAAGGTCCCATTCTGGCCATGTTTGGAGAACTTGTACATCGACGGCGCGATGGGAAAGCGGCTTTGACCCGAGGTCATGGTTGTGAGCCGTTGGCCCATGCGCACGGAGTCCGGTAGATCCTGATCAAACATCCTCGTCATGGCAGGCTTGTAGTCCCACATATCGATCTGTGATGGACCGCCCGACATGAAGAGGTAGATGGCGCGCTTGGCTTTCGGATTGGGCAATGCGTAGTGAGGCAGTTCAAGATCGGAACCGTGAGCGGAGCGGCCTAACAACGATAGCAGAGCGGCGCTACCTAGCCCTTTGGCGCTCGTACCAAAGAATTGCCGGCGGGTCTCCATTTGAATGGCATCATGAATCGGGTCCATCAGCGTCTGGTGTTGTTAGTGTTTGGTAATGGCTTCGTCCGTGTTGAGCATTTGGCTGGCAACCAGCGTCCAGGACGCGAGTTCAGGTGCGGGAACGTTCTTGTCCGGCTTAGATTCGCTGATGGCAATGACGGCTTCCGCAGCGCTCGGGTCTGCTCGATAGATTTGGTGAAACTGTTTGAGAGATTGAGCCACCGTCGCTTGTTCCTCTTCATCAAGGCGTCGTGCAAGGACACGCAGAGCGATGTGATCCGCACAATCCCCGGCATCATCACCACACTCCCTTATCGCATTACTCGCCAAATGCCGGGCGGCCTCGAGAAACTGCGGGTCGTTCATCAAGGTCAAAGCCTGAAGTGGCGTGTTCGTGCGTTCGCGTTGCACCGCACAGATCTCTCGGGTGGGCGCATTGAAAACTTCCATTGATGGGGGCGCTGCGGTACGTTTCCAAAACGTGTAAACGCTGCGGCGATAGAGTTTGTCACCGTGATCTTGAACGAAACGTGCGGTGTTGGAGCGGGTGTACCCAACCGCAAACCAGATGCCTGGCGGTTGATAGGGTTTGACGCTAGGGCCGCCGATAGTTGGCACTAGCAAACCGCTTGCGGAGAGGGCCTGATCTCGGATCACTTCGGCGTCCATGCGGAAACGCGGTCCCCGAGATAAGAAGCGATTGCTAGGATCCATCTTCGATTTTTCCGGCGTCGTGGCGGAAGATTGGCGGTAGGTGGAAGAAGTGACTATCAAACGGAGGAGGTGTTGAAAATCCCATCCCGATTTCTGAAACTCCACGGCCAGCCAGTCTAACAACTCAGGGTGGCTTGGAGGTTGCCCCATGGTCCCAAAGTCACCTGCGGTCTCAACAATCCCCCTGCCAAAGACCTGTTGCCAGAGCCGGTTAACCGTCACGCGTGCCGTAAGCGGGTGCTTTGGATCCATCAGCCAACGCGCCAATCCCAACCGATTTTTCTTCTCACCGCGGGGCATGGGCAACATAGCGGCAGGTGTGTCTGGAAAGACTTTCTCAACAGGCTGATCATATTCGCCGCGTTTCAAGATGTGCGCGAATGGCTTTTCGGAACGTTCTTGCATCACTAGAGTCGTGGCACCACGTTCCAGCATGGCGGCTTTCTCTTTCTCCAGCTTGGTGATTTGATTCTTGTACCTTCGATAGTCGCTGTCGACTTCGTCTAGGTAGTATTGCAGGAGGACCTCGTTCTGATCTTTGGTGCGTGCGTCAGGGTTCAGGGCCGCTAGATTGCGAATCGCCTCATTCTTGGCCAGTCGCGACACCTCATCGGAGCTTAAGTCCCGGTCGTAGAGCTGGAAATCGCTCAACGCACCGTCACGAAAACTCTGACCCGTGCTGCGGCGGCCGAGCTTGAGTGACGTCGTGGTGCGAATGCTATCGTCTAGCACCTTGCCTTCACGCTGCACTTCCTGCGCCACGCCGTCAAAGTAGATCGTCACGCCTGAAGGTTTGCTAGACCCATCATAGGTAGCGAAAACGTGAGTCCACCGCTCTTTCTTCAATGCAGCCTTCGTGGTCACTTTGAGATAATCTTCTGGCCAGTTGTAGATGAGATGCACGGCCACGCGATCTTGCTGGATCCACAGATCCCATCCGCGGTGTCCATGATCACGGTCCATCCTGGCAATCGCCGCACCGGTAGCATTACCGGGACTCTTGAGCCAAGCGCCATAGGAGAATGGTTGGGTGCGTTCGAAATCGCCGATATCGCCTAACTCCACGTAGGCGCCATCCGTGAACAGCAAGGCTTTGCCATAGAGACCGTCAATCCAGGTGGCGCGATCGACGATGGGAAAACCTTCACCACTAACACTTTTGATGCGCTGCCCACTCCCTTCATCGGCGGGGACATGCAAGATCGCACCCTCCACGGCTTGGGCGCCCTGAAGGTTGCCACTTTCTAACCAAGCCTGAAAAGCATCCGGCGCCTCGCGCTTGCGGACGGCAAGGAGTTGTTTAGCGTAATCAATATCCCCATCGACGGCGAACCAACGCTTACGGTCTCCTCTGGCTGGCACGAAAACGTTAGGGGGCGTGTCCTTAGCATTGCCATCCATAGCCTTCTGGGTTGTATTCCGGAAAAAAGCGGTGAGCTGATAGAAATCTTTCATGGTCAGAGGATCGAACTTGTGATCATGACAGGAGGCGCAATCGCCCGCCAAACCCATCCAGACTTTTGTCATCGTGGCCACGCGGTCTTTCGCATAGATGGCATCGTATTCTTCGTCGATGGCGCCGCCTTCCGAGGTCGTCACGTTACACCGTGAGAATCCCGTAGCGATGCGCTGATCCAAACTTGGCCGCTCTAGCAAATCACCGGCCAACTGTTCGATGGTGAACTGATCAAAGGGCATGTTCGCATTGAAAGCGTTGATCACCCAATCGCGATAAGGCCACATCTCGCGGTAGTTGTCCAAGTGCAATCCGTGAGTGTCGCCGTAACGCGCAGCGTCTAACCAATAACGTGCGCGGTGCTCTCCGTAGTGAGGCGAGCGAAAGAGGTCTTCCACAAGTTTTTTGTAGACCTTTCCGGTCGGCGCGGGATCTCCAACAAATGTGTCAACGGCTTCGGCTGAAGGCGGAAGGCCGGTGAGATCAAAAGAGACGCGCCGAATCAGCGTGTGGCGGTCCGCCTCTTCGTTAGGAGAAAGATTGTTGGCCTCGAGCTCGGCCAGTATAAACTGATCAACAGGATTACTCACCCATTCGGTGCGGCCCACCTTCGGAAGTTCCGGACGTGCGGGCGTGGTGAAAGCCCAGTGAGATTCGTAATCGGCTCCTTCTGCGACCCACTGCTTGAGTAACTGAATCTCACTGGGAGTCAAAGGTTTCTTAATATCCGGAGGTGGCATCAGATCCTCTTCGTCTTGAGTCGTGATGCGTGCGACCAATGCGCTTTTCTCCGGTTCGCCTGGGATGATGACCGGAGGCGAGCCGTCCGGCAGTTCTGCTAGAGCATGCTCTGCTTTATCCAATCGAAGCTCCGCCTTTCTACTGGAAGCATCGCGGCCGTGACAGTGAAAACATTTTCCCGCGAGAATGGGTTGGATATCGCGGCTAAATGATAGGCGCTGCTCCGGTTCGCCCCGAGCAGCGACCACCAAGCAGAAGCAAACAGTGAGCGGAAGGTAGGCGAAGGTCATTTTAAACATCGTCTTTCTCAGAAAGTGACAGCAGGTTGTTTTCGGCTTGAAGGGACCGGGAAACGGCATCGCTTTCCACGCCTCGGCTCTTCTAGCAAATTCTCTAAAGTAACGTTGCGAAAAGTCTCTTCTGCCTGGGCTAGGGTCTCATCCATGCAGCGATGAAGGGGGCACAGATTGGTTCCGTGGGCCTTGTTTCCTAATGGGCACTCACGAATGCGTCGAATGGGATCCACTGCAGTCACCACATCGAGAACGGTGAGAGACTTCAATGGCACGCGAATGGTGAAACCTCCATGAAGACCGCGCTGTGATCCCGTGATGCCTTGCCGGCACAGCTGCTGCATCACCTTGGACAAGTAGCTTACTGGCACCATGGTCGCCTGGGCGATCTGCGAAGTGGTTCGGGGAACACCGCCTTCATTGCCCAGAAAGACCAGGGCTCGTAGGGCGTATTCGGCAGTTTGAGAAATCATAGGGCGCAGCTTTATGGATAAAAGGATAAATAGATATCTAGACCTTGACATCCAGAATAAGGATCTAAGCGTCGCTGTCAAGACTTCGATCTTCGTTCGAAGCCACACTCGTAGGAAGGCCATCCTACGCCGTCACGCGGCGGAGCGACGGCCGGCGTGCTGGCGAATGAGCGAGGTCAGTTCCTCGGGCTGGAACGGTTTGTGGATGGCGGCGCGGAAGCCGTAGTCGCGGTGATTGGCCATGATGCGATCGTTCGAATATCCCGAGAACACAATAGCGCGAACGTCAGGGTCGATGCGCCGGAGCTCTAACATCGTCTCCTTTCCACCGAGGCCGCCTGGTATCGTGAGATCCATGAGTGCGAGGTCGAAGCGCTCTCCGGCATCTTGCGCTTGGCGGTAGAGAGCGATAGCCTCGCTGCCGTCTTTGGCAGTGACCACTTGGTGACCGAGCTTTTTGAGGAGGAGTGAAGTGGCATTGCGAATGAGGGCTTCGTCATCCATGACCAGCACTTTGATAGACGGATGATTGTCTTCCGAGGCGTCGACGGTCACACGCCGGGTCTCTTGAGCGGAGAGATCATTCATATCCGGCGTCTCGTCACAAGCGGGCAAATAGATGCTGAAGGTGGTGCCTTGGCCCACGGTGGAATCCACGCCTAACTGACCATGATGTTTTAGGACGACTGATAGCGAGCTTGCTAGGCCGAGTCCGTGACCGTCTTTCTTCGTCGAAAAGTAGGGATCAAAGATACGGCGCAAGTTGTCAGGAGAAATGCCTGTGCCCGTATCCGTGATGGCGACATGCACGAATCGGCCGTCGATCTTGGGCAGCGATGGGTGACGAATGGCGTAGACGTTCTCGGCAGCGATCGTAACTTTGCCGCCGGTACCGGGCATGGCCTGGCAGGCGTTGATGACCAGATTTTGAATCACTTGACTGATCTGGCCTCGGTCGACTTTGACGGGCCAGAGACTGGTATCCATAGCAAGTTCACCACAAACGGTGGCGCCGCGGAGGGCGAAATTCATTGAGCTTCGCAACAGTTCGGGCAGTTGAATGACGCTGAGTACGGGATCGCCGCCCTTGGCGAACGTGAGAAGCTGGCGGGTCAGATGCGAGGCTTCATCCACAGCGCGTTTGGCCTCAGCGAGGCGGTCACGCATGTCGCTATCTAGCTCATTTTCGAGAACGTGAGCGAGATTGAGTACGATGGGCGTGAGCTGGTTATTGAAGTCATGAGCGATGCCTCCGGCCAGGACACCCAGCGACTCAAGCTTGCTGAGTTTCAACTGCTCTTGCTCCAGGCGGTGCCGTGCGGTGAGATCGGTTAGGGTACCTAGCACCCCAACCATCGCCCCGGATGAATCGCGTTCGGGTTTGGCCTGCCCTAACACGTAGACGTCTTGCCCGTCCGGACGGAGAATCCGGTATTCAAGATTGAAGACATCGCCCGCTTTTGCAAACCGTGCCCATTCTTTCCGGAATACCTCTCGGTCGTCTCCATGAATGGAGCGCGTCCACCCACGGCCTAACGCTTGTTCCGGCGTGAGCTGTGTCATTTCACACCAGCGCTGATTGGTGTAGAAACACGCGCCGTCAAGGTCCGTTCGAAAGATGCCGACAGGCGAGATCTCTGCTAGAGCTTCGGTTCGGACCTCACTCTCATGCAGTTCATCTTCAATGGCCTTCATCGCCGTGACATCGGTGGCGTGACCTTGAAAACCGATGATCTTTCCTTGCTTGCTGCGCAAGACGGTGCCGATCTCATAGAGCCAACGATATGCTCCCTGGCGATCGCGCAGGCGGTAGATCTGTTCAAATGGCACGTGATGTTTGAAGCAACCCACATGAGCGGCCACCACAGCCTCGAGATCATTCTCATGCACGTGCACCATCCAGCCGTCACCCGATTCATCTTCGAGAGAACGGCCAGTGAAGTCTAACCAACGCTTATTGAACGATGTGTAATGCCCCTCCCGGTCGGCCCGCCAGATCAAAGCAGGAATCTCATTGAGATCCGCTGTGTACGGGTCCGATTCGACAACGGGATAAGCGACCCGCGAGGCGGCCTGAGTGGTGACGGAAAGGATGGCCTCGTCTGACACTTTGGCTCGCTCCACCATGAATCTCCCTTCCTGAAAACGACGCTGATCCACCATTTTCTCGTCAGGCTCCTGATGAACAAGCGCCTTGGCCACGACTTCGGCGATGGTGTCGCCGCACTCTTGGCATAGTTGATGAAAAGCCGGGTTGCCCAAGAGAAACTTGGCGGTCTTGGCGTCAAAGATGCCCATGGCCTGCGCGGGAGCGGCAGGTTTAGGGGACGATTCGGGCGACGAAGGGGCGGGCTGAATGATGCCCTCGATTGCAACAAGTTGGCCGTTAGACAACATGCCACATCCGCGCTCGACCACGTCGATCACAGCGCCATCGGCTTTGCGGATAGTATAGCGCAACTCGTACGCTTCTTCTTTCAGCGCCTTTTCCTTCCGCTCATCAAGCAACGCCTCCTTATCTTCGCCCACCATCAAGCGCGCCAGAGTCACCCCTCCCCTGTAAAAGTCTTGCGGGAGATAACCTGTGATGGCCGCACAGCCTTCGCTGATGAATTCCATTACGCCCTCGGCCATTGGCGTCATCTTGAAAATGATCACCGGAGGATCACAAAGGAGCGTTAGTGCTAGATCGACATTTGGTGCCTGTGACAGGCCCCCGCCGTTGCGCTGATCGCGATCAACGCGGCCGTGAGTAGATGGGCAGCGGGGTTCTGGGGCGATTTGAGCCAACGCCATTATAGGAGCGAGAGTTTGTTCTCCAATTATCGCAAGTTTGCTTAACTTTCCATATTTATTATCAAAAATTTGAGAACAACGAGAGCAGCATTGGCCTCTTGTCAGATGGCTGCTGTCACGCTTGGTTCCGCCACCTCTCATGCGTGCCCTGGAAAAAATCGCTCAGACTCAAACGGGTGGCGGCCAAACCCTTGAACTCTGCCGTCATGACGGGAAGTGGCTCTTGATGTTGGATCGGGGGGTGTTGCGTTCGCTCGATGCGACTCTAGCAGAAGAGAAAGCCGTCGTGCACGCCTGCCAGCACCTCGCTCCCAAACGCCAACCCCGCCTACTCCTGGATGGGCTTGGCCTGGGTGTGGCCCTGGTCAAAGCTCGGGCTGTGTTGCCACCTCGCGCGAAGATCCACGTGGCGGAACCTGAAGCCGCCGTGGTTCAGTGGCACCGGCAATATTTGAATACCCTCACAGAAGATGATCTCTCCAGCGATCACCTAACCATCCTCGACCAATCTCTCAAAGCGGCGCTGCAAGAACACGAAGATTACTTTGATGCGGTCATCCTCGATAGCGAAGAAGCCCCCTCCCCTCTCATCACCAACCCGCGTGAGGCGAAGCGACATGTCCCCGCTCTCAAACGTGCCCTCCGTTCCGGAGGACGTGCCGTGCTTCGATCCGGAAGCCGGGACCGCGCCATTCAAGCTATCTTTGCACGCGAAGGATTCCGGGTTGATGAACACCTCGAGCCGATTCATAAACGGAGCAAGTCACGCATGGAATGCCTCACCGTGGCGTCACTCACCTTTCAATCTCACGCTCATCCAAAGAAGTCGCGTCATGGTTAGCCGCCTCGCTCCCATCCTTCTTCTCTTAGCCTTTGGCTTTGCTGCGACGCAATGCCATGAGGGGCCGAATCTAACAACCCCTCCCGCAGTGCCACCCGCACAACGGCCCACCCTGACATTTTATCATATCCCGGATTGCTTTCTCTGTGCCGACGTGCGGGCCATGCTGACGACCAAGGAACAAGAAAACCGGAAATTCATGCATTTCCGTACCATTGACTATCACTTGGACAGCAGTCAGGAAATGCTCAAACGCTTTCAGATCGGGCATCACGGCATGGTCATCACTGATCCAGAGGGCGATGAACTTTGGAGCACCTCCGCACACTATCAGACCGTCGGAGAAATCGAGCAAGCCATCGATCGCGTGCTCGGCAAGATCACCGGAGGAGGTTAGTCCCCGAAACCTCCGGCCGATTGGATCCCTCTCGCCTGATGGCGATTTCGATAATCTTTGCGGAGAGTTGTCTTCTTTCGCGCATGTGGGACCGATTAACCAGCATCATGAAACTTCGTCTCCCCATCATTGCCCTCGTTTTCTTCAGTTCAGCCGGAGCCTTCGCCCTCGGCTGGGCGCTCAAATCGGCCTCTCTCACCAGCTCGACCGAGGAACCGGCCAATACCTCTATCGCCGATGCCGGAGCATTAGCTCCGAACAAACGACAACGCTCCGACGCCACCATGGCAGCGGTCAAAGCCAATCCCGTCATCGCCGAATACGTGCGTGGCGGCGTGGTCAGCAAAGAAGACATGAGCGCCGCGATCCAAGCCATGATGAGGGAGAACGACCCCTTGAAGAAGAATGCGATGCTCAGTGCTCTGTTAGACCAGCTAACCCCGGAGAATGCGGAGGCCGCGTTTGCCGCCTTCCGCGAGGCCCGGGGAAACCGCCGCGGTGGCTTTGGACGCGGCGGCGGCGATGAAATGCGTCTCTTTCTCAATGCGTGGGGACGGATTGATGGGGAAAACGCCGTGGCGAAACTCACCGAACTCGCCGAAGCGGAACGGGCGGAGAGAGAAGCCAACGGCGGCGATCGCGGCCGCGGAGGCCGTGGCGGTCGGGGAGGTTGGGATCGCGACGGCGGTAGCAGCACGTTCGACATTTATAGCGCCCTGCAGGGTTGGGCCACGACGGATGCCGATTCCGCACTCGCTTATGTGAACGGCCTCGACGGTGAGGGAGAAGGCATGGACCGGCGCAAGAGTATGTATACCAGTGGTATTGTGCGAGGGCTCATGGCCAATAGCATTGATGAAGCTGTGGAATTCGTCACCGCTCTGCCTCAAGACGATGGCAATTCACGCGAACGCTACATGGAGAGCATTGCGGAAGAAATGTTAGAAAACGGCGCCATTTCAGCGGCCAAATGGGCAGACAACCTCAACGATGCCGATCTCAAAAGCGGTGCCATGGACCGCATTGCGGAGTCCTACGCCCGCGAAGATCTCGATGCCGCCATCGCCTGGGTGGGGGAACATGCTAATGAAGAATATGCTAGTCGTGCGGTAACTGAGGTGGCCGAACGCTGGGCGGAAAATGATCCCCAAGCTGTCATTGATTGGGCCGCCGATTTGCCAGAAGGCACCCAGCAGCGCGTCTTTGAAGAAGCTCTCGACGAGTGGACGGAGCGCGATCCGCATGCGGCCAGCCAGTACTTGGCTAGTATGACAGACTCCCCCGTCAAGGACGCCGCTGTTGAGGGCTTTGCTAGAGAGCTCGCGCGTGAGGATGGCGAAGCCGCGGCTGCTTGGGCGGCAACGATTGGCAATGAAGAATTGCGCATCGACACCCTGCAGGACGTGGCTAGAGATTGGCTTCGTCAGGATCGTGCGGCCGCGGAAGCCTGGCTGCCTAACAGTGGCCTAACACAGGAAGCGCAGCAACAAGTGCTGGAGAGTCGTGGCCGAGGTGACTGGGGTGGACGCGGGCGGGGCGGGCGTGGACGCTAAGCGCCTCACCATGATCAAAATGAAACCCTGAATTCTTTCTTTCTAACCACACTCCTCACTCACATGAATCGTCTCACCTACATTCCTTTTCTTACCATCCTCCTCCTCCCAACTTTACCGGTCTTTGCGGAAGACGTCGCCTGGCCACAGTGGCGCGGCCCTCTTGGCAACGGCGTCATTCCTAACGGAAAACCCGTTGTCGAATGGTCCGAAGACAAGAATGTGAAGTGGAAAGTGGAGGTCTCCGGCGAAGGCACCTCCACGCCGATCATCGTGGGCGATAAGATCTTCCTCCTCGCTGCTTCCGGAACCGGCAAGAAGGTCGAGGTCAAGCAAGAGGAAGCTGACAATCCACCACGCGATCGCGAACGTGGTGGCGACCGTCCGGAACGCCCGCGGGGTGAGCGAGGCGATCGCCCTGGGGGCGATGGTGGTGATCGTGAAGACGGAGACCGCGAACGCGGCGGCCGGCGCGGAGGATTTCGGGGCCTCGGTGACGGGCCTCTTCCCGACTGGGCCAAGGAATACGACAAGGATGAGGATGGCAAATTGAGCGATGAAGAGCGCGATGCGATGCGGGAACGTTTCCGTTCCCGCCGCGGCGGCCGGGGTGGTGAACGAGGTGGCCGCGGCGGCCGTGGTGGCTTTGGAAGAGGACAGAAGCCTGACGAGATTCATCAATTCTCTGTCATTTGTCTCGATCGCAAGACGGGGAAAACGTTATGGTCCAAGGCAGTTAAGGAAGAATTGCCTCATGAAGGGCATCATCGAGATCACGGCTACGCGTCGGCCTCTCCCGTCAGCGATGGCGAACATCTTTACGCGCACTTTGGTTCACGCGGGCTCTACTGCCTCGATCTGGATGGCAATGTGAAGTGGTCAAAAGATCTGGGTGACATGAAAATCGCCGCCGGCTTTGGTGAGGGTGCTAGTCCAGCGATCCATGGCGACACCATCGTAGTGAAGTGGGATCACGAAGGAGATTCCTTCATCGTTGCGTTGGATAAAAAGACCGGTGACGAGAAATGGCGCAAGGCGCGCGATGAACGAACCTCATGGTCCACACCCATGATCGTCGAGAACGGCGGTGTCACACAGGTCATCGCCAATGCCACAGATAAAATCGCCTCTTACAATCTCGCCAATGGCGAGATCATTTGGGAATCCACCGGCATGACGCGCAACGTCATCCCAACGCCGGTGATCGGAGATGGCGTCGTTTACGCGATGAGCGGCTTTCGCGGGTCCGCCTTACAAGCAATCAAGCTGGACTCCAAAGGAACGGTTTCAGAGTCTAACGGTTTACTATGGACGCACGATGAGGGCACGCCCTATGTCCCTTCTCCTTTACTCTATCAAGGACGCCTCTATTTCTTTCAGGGCAACGACAACCGGCTCTCCTGTCTCGACGCCAAGACTGGCGAGGCCCACTTCTCCCGTGAGCGCGTAGAAGGCATCCGCGGGGTCTACTCCTCACCGGTCGGAGTCAATGGTCACATCTACATCGTGGGCCGCAAGGGAAACGTCGCGGTGCTGAAAGCTTCCGATGAACTTGAGATCATGGCGACCAACACGCTCGCTGATGAGTTTGATGCCTGCGCTGTCGTTGTCGGTGACGAACTCTACTTGCGCGGTAAGAAGGCGCTCTACTGCCTCGCCGCTAAATGAGAGGCCTCTAGCGGTGGCGTCCCGTCGCCGTCTATCCTTCAATACCCCGGCTCGGATTTTCATCAGATGAAAAAACAAACCCTAACACTCGCCGTCGCCCTACTTGGCCAAGCCTCGGGTCAAGTCGTCATCAATGAGATTTTCTATCATTCTCCCGCGGATCTAGATAATCTCGAGTTCGTCGAACTGTACAACGCCGGCAGCCAAGCGGTCGATCTAAGCGGGTGGGAATTCTCCAAGGGCATTGACTATCAGTTTCCCAAAGCAACCTCAATTGCCGGTGGTGGGTATTTGGTGCTGTGCCGGGATGCGGGGCTTTTCAAGAAGCTCTACGACAAGGAGGCGAATGGCGTTTACGCGAAGTCATTAAACAACGGTGGTGAAACGCTCACGCTGAGGAATGCGAAAGGGAAGAAAGTCGATTCGGTCAAATACGATGACACCGCACCTTGGCCCAAGAGCGCCGATGGCTACTCCGCTTCACTGGAACGTCTCTGCCCAACCGCCGCCGGCAATGATCCGGCCAATTGGACGGCCTCTTCTCTATCAGAAGACTATTCCACGAAGCCATCAGGGACTCCGGGGGCTCAGAATAGCGTTTTCGCCAAAGCCCTGGGGCCCGTGATCCGGTCCGTCAATTTAGATACCAAAGTGATTCAACCGAACGAAACACTCACCGTGGAAGCTCAGTTAGACTCCGCGGCAGCGAAAGTAAATCTCCTATATCGCATCGCTTCGCCAGGTACCGAAAGCGAAGAACAAACAGTGAACATGGAGCGTGGTGAAGACGGCCGCTATGTCGCGACGATTCCCGGTCAGCAAGCCAACCGCATCATCCGCTTGCGCGTTCAGGCCACGGGAGAGAATGGCGCCACCCGCACCTTTCCGCACCCCAACGAAATCCGGCCCGCTCTGTCCGTTTATGTCGATGGCAGTTTCTCTCCTAACAAAATCCCTGTCGCCCATTTCTTCAATGTTGGCGAGTCCGAACATCAACTCGGAGCCGCCTATCGGTCCAACCACGCGCGGTCTCGTGGGCGAGGCTTTGATCGCGGACGCCGGGAGTTTACGGAAGAGGACCGTCTACGGCGTGATGCGCGTGAGCGTCTCTCCGATGATCCGCTGCAAAAGGTTTGGGCGAAACTCACTTTATCCACAGAGATGCCGGCAGAACGCGTCGCAACTCTCGCCGAGCCTTTTCGTAAAGCGCAGAAAACTCTAGCAGCGCTAGAAGACGAAGCGGAATCGGCGAAAGATATTCGCGGCTTTGTCAAGAGGCTCGACAGAGAACTAACAACGTTGCGATCATCGCTAGAACAGGATGCGGCGGACTTGCTTAGTGAGGAACAACGTCAACTTTTTTCCGCAATCGGCAATGAAGAACGCGGCGAACGTCGTGGCCGCCGCTTTGGAAATCCAAGCGAAATCTTGCCACGAATTTTCAACGTGGAGGAGTCGTGGTTTCGCACGGCGATGCTGGAAGAACTGTCAGGTGAATCCTTGGGAAAACTACGGGAAATTCATCGGGGGGGGCTTGCCGAGCGAACTGCCTTTGGTGAAAAGCTTACCAATAATGGAGACTTTGATTTTCGCGCTGTGTTTGATGATGTACGAGACTTGAATGACGATATGGGGGAGGAACTGGCCAAGATACTCAATCGTGATCAGTTAGAATCCATAGGCCGCGGAGAACGCGGCCCCTTTGGAAGAGGGTTCGGCGGTCCGTCACGTGGACGTGGCGCAGAGCCTAACAGACCACTTCCGCCGCAAGGCCGTTCGGCATTCATTTTTACCGATCCTGAGACCAAACGGCCGCAGCTCTTTGATTTCGTCAATATCACCGAACGGAAGAGCGGTTACAAAGTGCGATTGCACAAAGACAAGCCACTACGCGGCATGACCACCTTGAACGTGCTCTACGAACCTAACGAAGGCACCACCATCAACGAGGCCTTCGCGTATGAGCTGTATCGTCTCGCCGGAAACGCCACAGCGAAGGCCGGTTTCACCCGCGTTCTCATCGACGGCGAAGTGGCCGGTTTTCATCTCTGGTTTGAGCAACCTAACGGCGCCTTCTTTCGTCGCAACGCGATCGATGATGACGGCAATCTCTACAAGCTGATCTGGATGGGCTCACATCGACCGACCAAATACACGCCGGAAGACAAGATACCCGAACGCATGGACATTGTGGGCAAACACGAGAAGAAGACGCATCCGCATGACGGTTATGACGATATTGTCAGTCTAATCGAAGCGTTAGAAGAAGCCCAAGGCGATGACGCTAAAACCTGGCAACTCATCCAAGAACATTTTGAAGTAGATCAAGTGATCAACTACTTCGCGGTGAACTCGCTGCTCTCTCACTGGGACGGTTTTTTCAATAACTACTTCCTCTATCATGATGTCAAAGGAACCGGCAAGTGGTCGATGTATCCCTGGGATCAAGACTCGACCTGGAGCTTGCGTATGGGCAATGTGGATGAACTGAGCACCATGCCCATCAATTACGGCGCCGAAGGTGCCCGCCCGCCTGGCGCTCCGCCCCGTCGTGATGATGATGCTAGGGATCGCGATCGGCGAGGCCGCGGCGGCTTTCGTGGCTTTGGCGGCGGCCGCGGGGGACCTGGATGGTGGCGTGATGGCGGCGACATCTCGCGGCCTTTGTTAGCCAATCCTGATTTCTATAAACGATTCCAGGCACGCCTGAAGACTCTAGCAGAAAACGTGTTCAACGAAGAAACTTTCGAACCCAAGATCGAAGCACTGGGAACTGATCTTGAATCCGAAGTCCGTCTACGCGCCGAGACCTTAGGCCGCGACGCTGATGATGCCGTGAACGGTTTGCGCGAGATCATGGACCAGCTCCGCGAGCACCTGGCAAAGCGGCGGGCCTTTGTGCTGAGAGAACTTCAGTAAGCGTTAGGACAAATCTGCATCCGTGTGGGCAATCAGGCAATCAAAGTGCACCACACGGTAGCCAATAACGTTAGTCAGAAGATAAAATCCGCCGGTAGACCTTGTCAGCACTGCAGACGATCAATGACATCTTTGTGAGAGTCACACTCACCGTCGGTTTCGGCTGCGGTTTGGGAATGATCCCTTGAGTATTACCATTGGCATCAATGACCTGGATCCCGGCGTGCGAGGTGATATAGGCCGCTCCCGAGTCATCTACTGCCAATCCATCGCCTCCGCTGGTTGGTTTGTCAGATGCTAACGCCAGGCTCGCCATGCGTTCACCTCCGCGTAGGTCGCCGTTAGGCGCCAGCGTAAAACGCCAGACATGGCTGCCGCCGTACTCACTGACAATGAGATAGCGCCCATCTGCTGAGAGACCGATTCCGTTGGGTTTGACGATGCCGCCGGCGATCACGGGCGGCCGCGACATCTCACGCGCGGAAAGCGGAGCGCGAACGATCGTGCCGGCCTGGGTATCGGTGAAATAGAGATACCCATTATCGGCAACAACGAGATCGTTAGGATTAACCCGGGTGGCCAGTGTTGAAACGGCCTTCGAACCAGGATCGATCACCACGATCTTCTTCGCCTTGTCTTCACCATGACGCTGAACCGCTGCGTAAAGAAGGCCGTCGGAGCCGAACTTCATGCCACTGACACTTGGACCGTTCTCCAACCACGGCGTAGGTTTCTGGGCACCCGCCGTCAACTGATAGAGCGCGCCATTAGGCAGATCACTGAAGTAGACGTTACCCTCACGATCGGTACAGGCCGCATCCGTGAACCCGTAGCCTTCGCCAACGAGTTGCCAGCCCGCTTCGAACTCGGGTGCGGGATCCCCGGTTTCGTACGCGTCCCAATCGTTCCACAACCAACGCAGGGATTCCGGCAAGATCGCACCGCCATGAAGGCCGTTATGGGCGCCGTCTCCGAAAACAAACCCGTGATCATACCCGGCAAAGGCTAACGCTTGCGCCATCTGAAGATTGCCCAGCGGCCAACTTCCGTGGGCATTATTCAAATCATTGGCACCATCTTGAAGAAACACTCGGATTGGTTTGGGCTCGGTTTTTCGAATGAGTGCCGGGTAAACGTGGCCGCCACGAATATTGGTGAAACTACCGATATGGCTTAGCACTTTGCCGAAGCGATCCGGCCTTTCCCACGCCACCGTCCAGGCGCAGATGCCTCCTGAACTCATCCCGCAAATGGCATTCCACTCAGGCGCTTCACGCCACTTGAGTTCAAATTTGGTAGCAATGTAGGGTAACAGCTCATCGGTGAGGAATCGAGCATAATCTCCGTTGGGAGTATCATACTCCACGCTGCGGTTGCTCCGCGTGCCCCATTTCGTATCATCTGCTTCAGATTCGCCACGATGCCCTGGATTCACAAAGACGCCAATCGTGGGGGGCATATCCCCTTTGGCAATCAAGTTATCAAAGACGATCGGCACCCGCATCTGTCCATCCTCGCTCACATAGGCATGCCCGTCTTGAAAGACCATGAGCGCCGCCGGCTTGTTAGGATCATATGTCGCCGGAACGTAAACCCAACCTGCTCGCGAGGTACCAGCGAAGACCTTGGAATCTTCAAAGGTGAACGGGCTCACTTCGCCGGCGACCACACCCGGCGCCCTAGCCTTTGACTCCTCTGTTAGAACATATTGATCGGCAGCATCCGCTGAACGGAGACCCAACAAGGTCAATCCCACCATGAAACAACGCAATCGAGAACTCATGGACGCAGATTGCGTCCCTCGGCCGCTCGGTAGCAAGCGTCAAGTGGGCATGACTAAAAGTGGTGGGCACTTTTCGAAGCGGAACTCGTGAGCGTTCCGGGCCCGGCACTCCGCTGCCGCGAAGGAACGGTCACCAGTTCCTCTACCTTGATTGACCACCACTATTCGTCACACCCGCGTCGAGTGCCGTCACCGCTCGTTAGGGTTTGGTTCATCCTGAGATGGTAGACTCCAGTAAGGCGTAGGACTGGTTCTCGAATACAGAAAACCGGATGCATCAGCGAGGTGTTCGAACTTTGCAAGGCGTCTACCAACGCGGCGGCCTTTGGGCGACTGGGATGATGGGTAGTATCTGCCTCAAGCCTTTTCGCTGATGCGTCGCGTTGCTTTATCCAAGAACACATCCAGCGCCTTTGTTGGTTCTCCAGTGCTGTTTGAGTGGCGTGCGTTCAGGACGCTTGCAAAGTTGATGTCAGTCGTTTTCGCTGACGCCTATGGATCCAGTTAGCCAAGGAGCCTTGGGTGCCCTCGCAGGTGTTAGCGTCGTCCACAACCGAAACGTGCGCCGGGCAGCCTTGATCGGTTGGACCGCGGGCATGCTCCCTGACGCAGATGTCTTCATTTCTTCGCAGACGGATCCCCTTCTAAATCTGGAGTATCACCGGCATTTCAGCCACGCGCTGATTGTTATTCCCATCGGGGCTCTCGTCTGTGCGCTTGTCTTCTGGCTGCTCACGCGGCGTTGGGGGAAATGGTCTTTCCGCACAGTTTATTGGGTATCTCTCGCGGGGTTCGCGACGGCCGGTCTGCTGGATGCCTGCACCAGTTATGGCACACGACTCTACTGGCCGTTCTCTGACCAACGTGTCGCCTGGAACATCATTTCCATTGTCGATCCAATCTTTACGGGAGGCATGTTAGGAGCACTCACGATTGCCTTGATCAAAAAGCGGACGCTCTGGGCTCGGGGTGCCTTGATCTTTGTGGGCGCCTACTTGGCTCTTGGTCTGGTTCAACGGGAACGCACCCAGAATGTTCAACGGCAATTGGCTGAAACACGCGGACACTCTTCCTACACGCGAGCCACCGTGAAACCCAGCATTGGCAATCAATGGCTCTGGCGAAGCGTCTATCAACACGGTGATCGTTTCTACGTCGATGCGATTCGGACCGGGCTCCTGACAGAGCCACGCGTTTATGAAGGCGAGGCTGTTCCCGTGCTAACATTGCCAGCACTTCGGGAAGACTTGCCCGAGACAAGCGTGCTAGTCGGAGATCTCGAACGGTTCAACCATTTTTCAGATCATTACCTGGCGTGGCATCCTGACCACGCAGATGTGATAGGAGATCTCCGCTATGCTGTGCTACCGGACTCTGTGAAACCGCTATGGGGAATCCGAATCAACCGCGATAATCCGACTCAACACGCCGTTTTTGAAACCTTTCGCAACATCAGTCCGGAAGAGCGAAAGACCTTCTTACGCATGTTACGGGGGAAAGAACTCCCCTAATCATCTAACACCGTTCTACTTCGCGGATTCTAACGCGATGCGAAGATATTGATAGTCGCTATCTGCCAGAGATTCCTTCATGCAAGCGGTGACTTTCTGCACCGAACCGTCAGCCTCTATCGTATCCACATCGAACTCAACCATATCGGTCGCATCGATCCATTTGACGAGATCGGGCGAGGCAAAGATTCGGGGAGTGACGTCGACATTGACATCATGTTGATAGGTAAGTCCTAGGTGAGTTCTGCCATCGACGCGCATCAGTTGCGCTTGGGGACGTGCTTGGCTCTGCGGATCCAACGGATTGGTTCCCGAGAAAAACTCTTCCCAATTGGTTAAGCCATCGCGATCGTGATCAGCGAATTTCAGATCAGGCAATCCAGCAAAGAGATCACCATCAAAGAGACGCCCTTTGAAATCTTCCCAGGTGATGATATCAGGATTTGGGAGTTCACCAGGATCCCGATCTCCATGGGCATCGTCGCCGCCTTCCGGTTCAGGCTCGCCCGTGGTGGGATCCGTGGGGAAACCTGGAAGCGGGTCCACCCATTCACCAATGCGCACATTGAAGTGTCCAATCCCGATGGGCCGCACGCGCACCACGGCTGGATCGACGCCTTCAGGAATCCTCACATACTGTACTTCATAACGGCCATTGTCTTCGGCATCCCATTCGCCGCCGGGTCCTTCGATCAGGTAATTCACAAAGACCTGAGGCGGGAAACTCTCCGCCACATTGAGGTCGATCAACTCAGCGTCTTGAGAAAAAGAACCACTATCATTTCGCACGATGACGCGTGTTTCCTTAATCGCATCGATGTCAGGATCTGGGCCGTCTATCCACGTGATGGAAAAGGGATGCGGATCCGTCGTGCCCTGCGTGATCGATTCCGCGGCCAGGCGCACCCTGAATTCATTCACCTTATCAATGGCCTCAAATGCTTCAGAGGTTATCAAGTGATCCTTCCAGTAAACCGCGACGGTATAAGTGCCAGGGCTGGGCGGAGAGAGCGGGTAGCGATGAAACGGCTCGATGAAAGGAATGCCGCCGAAATCAGGATCCCATTCGCCATCGGCATCGATACCGCCATCGGCGAACACAGGCGGCAGGTCATCGAAGACGTTCCATCGGCCAAGTTCGAGATCAATGCGGAAACTCGTTTCATCGACGAGTTGGGGACGTCCCCAATCCCTCACATAGACGCCATCATCAAGTCCGAGTTCAAGAAACGCTGTGTAACCGGCATCGGACTCCTCTACCCACACCGCGCCTTCCGGCACCGGGATTTCGTTTGGATCAATCTTCTCTGCTTCAAATTCGACATGCGCCACTTCGGTGTCTTGATAGAGCACACGCACTTCATATTTGCCCGGATCGGGTGCTCCTAATGGATAAGTGTGACTGCGGCGCCAGAAAAAATCGGGTTCCACAGGAATGCCAAACCAATCGGCGAGAGGGAGATCGACGGGTTCACCCTCTTCGCCGAATGGTAGGCCTAGAGGTAGGTTTGGAATGCTTTCTAACGCCAAGGTGATGGTGTAGACATTCCCCTCAAGCTCAGCTGATCCCCAGTTGGACACATAGCTATTGGGTGCCAACTTGAGATGAAGTCTAGCAAAGTAACCTCGACGATTCTTATCAATGGTGAGTTCGCCGCCGGGTGTCCCGGGCTCGGCCAGAACACCCGTTACATTCAAGATGCCCAAAGTCTCGGAGTTGACACATAGTCGATCCACATCACACACAGCTCCTTGGTTCGAACGGATTTCGTATTCACCTGGAAAGATGAACGGCCGGACGCCATCCTCACTCCACGGGTTTGCGATTTCGTAGGTAGCGACCGCTCGGCGCGCCTCTTCCGAAGTTTCCAATTCTCGCAAGCGTATGAATGCGGCAAATGAAATCTCACTGAAAATGCTCGGCTGAGCGTGTTCGTGATTCAGAGTAAGAAAGAGATCGTGATCACCAATCGTCGCCACGTCTAACGCATTCTCATCGGTGTAAGTCACTTTGAACGAAATGGGCTCATCCAAAGGGTAGCTATCGGCGATTTCGGTAAGTTCAGCCGTAGGCGGCTCTGGCTCCGGCTCGCCCACCGCTACTTGAAGACTGCCTAACAATTGCGGTTCGTAAAACCGGTTCTCATGAATGGTCACTTGCCGAGGCTCTAGCAAAGCGGCGAGCCGGCCATTCGCCTCCGCTTCCCAGACCTCCGCATTTTGAGGGAGCGCATGATAGGTCGCGAGCACCCCGAGCGCGAAGGCCTCGTCATGCCAATCCTCAACGCCCAACAGATCCGGATCTTCAAAGAGGTGACGACGCTCTTCCTCGGGAATCGCGTCCCACTCGGTCACCACCTTGGCATCAACGAAGACGGCCAATCGATTGTAGCCGCCGCGGCTCACTAGCCAGATGTCTTCGCCATTCAAACTCTCCACACCTCTCTTGCCGGGATAAAAGACCTCAAAGGCGTAAGTCGACTGATTCAACTCCCTGAGTGGCGTCGCACGCAAGCGAGGTTCGGAATGGTGCGTTACCCACCACGGCTCAATGAAACCCGCGTCTTGAGCAGAGGCGGATACGATCGCAAGAAGAGATAGAGCGAAAGCAGCGAAGTAACGGCATAGTAGATTCATGATAAGGGTGTTGGGTGGTTGAGAGATATAACGTGGTCCAATTTGAAATCGGTCGCCAAGAATTGGCAACTCATGGAGCCGTGCCGGTACAAAACAAAGGCCCTAACGCTTCAAAAAAGAAGCGTTAAGGCCTTCAGGGGGGGATGAGTGATATGATCGTTTAATTCAGCAGGGAAGAATCAGGTTCCATGGTCTCGCTGACCACCTCACGTAGCTTTTCCAGGTGAATCGGTTTCTCGATGAACGCCCGGGCGCCCGCTTGAAGCATCTCGGCTCCGCGGAAGTGTTCCGCGCTCATGCCGATGACGGGCGCTGATTTCCCGATATCCCGCGCATCTTTGATCAGATCGCAACCGGATTTCTCGGGGAGGTTACAATCCGCGAGAATCAGGTCCGGATCGGCCCGATTGAGAAAACGTGACGCCGTGGTCACCGTGCCGCATTCCGTCACGCGGAATCCCAGATACTTGAGGGCATTGACGAGAAAGTGACGCACTTGATCGTCGTCCTCGACGACAAGGACGGATTGGTTGGATTTCGCTTTCATACGGTTCATGATTGGGCCGGAAAGATAAGCCCCAAACCGGCGAAATCCACGTCTAGAGCTTTGGCGATTCGCTAAATGTTGAGTAATTCGCATCCTTGCCGCAATTCGCCGGCACGATAGGTCCGGCCTGGCTCACGGGCCCCAGAGCTACCATTGGAGACGGAAAAGGATATCAATCACGCGGAAGCTTGCGATCCTGGTTCGCAAATGGACATTTGTTTGACAACAAAGATCGTCTCCACACGAGGAAGATCAACAGATCGTGCCACAGCAATGTCCAGAATGCGGGATGACCGTGCCTCAACACGTGGGAAACATCTGTCCCAAGTGCGAGACCGACTTGCGCGCCCGCCTAACCAAACAGATCCACGTGGTCGACGTCGCGCACCAGGGAGAATCGTGGGATCAGGCAGAACGCAAGATCCATGATGCCTGCAACGTCGCTCTCTTTGGTGGCTATCGCGGCCTCAAAGTAATCCACGGCCACGGAGACGGCCGAGGGATCATTCGTTCGAAAGCCGTACCGCTCATGAAGGCCCTAGCAAAGCGCTACGGCGGTAGGTTCGCAGACGACCAGCAGAATCCCGGTGCGCATTTGATCTACTTTGACGGGCCGTGAACGCGGTGGTTTTCCAGTCTCGACCTCCCGTCATCTTCGACTCTATGCTCCCCGCCATGCATCGGCTTGCCTCCCTTCTCACCGTCATTATCAGTTTCACATTCCCGCTCGCTGTCCACAGCGCTGAGCCTCAAAATGTCATCTTCTTCCTCGTCGATGATCTGGGATACATGGATATCGGCGCCTTCAATCCGGAGACCTTTTACGAGACGCCGAATGTCGATCGTCTCGCTGCCGAGGGCATGCGGTTCACAGACGGCTACGCGGCGAATCCCGTCTGCAGTCCCACCCGCTATAGCATTATGACAGGGAAATACCCCAGCCGCATCGGCGTGACCAACTGGTTCTCAGGACGCCGGTTGGGCCGCTACGCAAACGCGCCGCTCAATGACGTCATGCCGCTCTCCGAAGTCACCGTAGCGGAGGCTCTCAAAGAACAAGACTACCGCACGGCTTTCCTGGGCAAATGGCATCTCGGCTCCCAGCCCGAGTACTGGCCGGAGCACCAAGGCTTTGATGTGAATGTGGGCGGGCATTCCAAGGGATCGCCTCCAGGCGGCTACTTTGCCCCTTACACCAATCCCAGGCTCGAGAGTGGCCCCAAAGGCGAGTACCTCACACACCGTTTGGCCGATGAAGCCGCGAAGATCCTTCGTGATTTTAAGAACGACCGTTTCCTCATCTATCTCTCGTTCTACAATGTGCACACGCCCTTACAAGCTCCCAAAGAACTCATCGAAAAGTATGAAAAGAAAGCGGCCGCCATCAATAGCGAGGAATTTGGAGATGAAGAACAAGTGTGGCCTAACGGCAAACCTCGGAAGGTGCGCATCTTACAGAAACACGCCGTCTACGCAGCAATGGTTGAGACCATGGATGCTGCTGTGGGCAAGGTGTTAGATGAAGTGAAGGCCCTGGGACTCGATGGCAAGACAGCCGTGATGTTCATGTCGGATAATGGAGGCCTCTCCACGAGCGAGGGTTCGCCCACGTCCAATCTCCCCCTTCGCGGCGGCAAGGGATGGATCTATGAGGGTGGCATTCGAGAGCCCTACATTATCAAATGGCCGGGCGTGGCCAAGCCCGGCAGCACTTGTAGCGTGCCCGTGTCCAGCATCGATTTCTATCCTACCATTCTCGATATCTGTCAGGCGCCATCGCGGCCCGAGCAGCATCTTGACGGCTTGAGCCTCGCTCCACTGTTGAAAGGCGCTTCCAGCTTCTCACGCGACGCACTCTACTGGCATTACCCTCATTACTCCAATCAAGGAGGCTTCCCTGGCGGCGCTGTCCGGCAGGGTGACTGGAAATTGGTCGAACGCTACGAAGACGGGCGTGTGCATCTTTTCAATCTCAAAGATGACATCGGTGAACTTCATGACTTGAGCGAGCAGATGCCCGAGCGCGTGGCGGCTATGCGCAAGAAGCTCCACACGTGGTATTGGCAGACAGGTGCGCGTTTCCTCCGGCCAAAGAAGGATGGCCCCGCGCCATGGCATCCTTTCGAAAAGCGTTAGCCTGTCGTCGCGCAAGCTTCAGCCTGCCCCGCAGGCCGCATGAAAATAGGAAGGACAAGACAAGCACGACGCAACAGCCTGAAAGCTCGTTACGGTGTCAAAGACGGGTATGACTAAAAGTGGTAAGCACTTTTCGTAGCGGAACTCGTGAGAGTTCCGGGCCTGGCACTCCGCTGCCGCAAAGGAACGGTCACCAGTTCCTCTACTAAAAGTGGTAGGCACTTTCGTAGCGGAACTCGTAAGAGTTCCGGGCCTGGCACTCCGCTGCCGCGAAGGAACGGTCACCAGTTCCTCTACTAAAAGTGGTAGGCACTTTTCGTAGCGGAACTCGTGAGAGTTCCGGGCCTGGCACTCCGCTGCCGCAAAGGAACGGTCACCAGTTCCTCTACCTTTATTGACCACCACTTTTCGTCACACCCGTCATTGACGCTTGCCTTAGTTAGACCGCCATTGCTAAAGCAGGGTCGTGAAAAGATCAATTATCGCTGTCATTGTAGGAGGTTTGATTGCCTTTGTGTGGGGATTTCTTTCATGGACGGTTTTTCCGTGGCATCAACCAGTCCCATTTGAAAACGAGTCCGAAGTGGCCACTTTTCTCAAACAACAGGTGTCCAGTCATAACGTTTACGCCTATCCGGCATGGGATCACAGCAAGGAATACGATCACCTTGCGAAGACCAAAGCAGGGCCTTACGTTTATGCTACGATTCGTCCTCAAGGCGCCGAGCCGAGCATGGCCGTGCATATGACTGTTGGCATTTTAACAAACATGTTAGCTGCCGCCGTCCTCGTTTTCATGATTCAGAACTCCCGGCAACACACCTTTCCCGGGCGGCTTTCCATCGCTTTGCTAGCGGGCTTATTCCTGGGCGTGATGACCGCTGGTCCGCCTTGGAACTGGCTAGGGCTACCTGGCACACACGCCTTCGCCTTCCTTTGCGACGGGATCATTCCCTGGACCCTCGCCGGCGCCGCGATCGCCAAGATCTTGCCCACACCGTCCGCTGGGGCATAGCGATTATCAGGATCCGATCGAGGGCGGTCGAACGAAAGCATTGAGGGCAAACGAAGGCTTGCCCTTGGCTGGGGACGTGAGAAGGGTGAAACCATCTTCACCACACCATGAAATCCGCAGCCTTCGGCATCGTCCTATTCGTCATGGGCGCGATCCTTATTGCGACACCGCTCATCTTTCGGATCGTCATGGCGGCGCAGGAGTCGAATTCCGCGATACCCACCGGCAGAGATGATCACCTAAGTGGCTTCGCTAGTCTCAACTGTGTGGTCGGCGGGATGCTGCTGATCTTGGTTTCCGCACGAGTGATTCGGCCCCGCTAACGCATTCTTACTTCACCACCACGTCATCGATATAGAGGCCGCCACCGTTCGGCTCAGCGCTATCGGCACTGAGGAACTCAAACTCCACAATGATCTTTCCGGCATCGGTCACATTTTGTGGCAAGCGCTGCGGACCGTAGGTCGTCCATTCTCTCTCCACGGCCTCGTCAATCACTAGCAAAGGCAGAAGTGAAACAAGCAGTCCACCTTGTTCATCCAGAATATTGACACGGCCGCCACCGGGTTCATCCGCAGCGAGATCGAGGAAATATGCGAACTCAAGCGTGACCAAAGTGTCGCCGGCCAGATCGATCACAGGCGAACGCAAGCCGATGCCTTTGGCACCTTCGCCTAACACATTGTCCGCGTAGGGCGCATCCAGATCCGTTCCGTAGACATTGGTGCCACTGTTAGCAGCCGGCGGTCCCACCGCGGAGGGCGCGCCCAGTTCCCACGCCGTGTCGCTCGCAATACCGTTCGTCACGACAGACCAACCTTCGGCGCCGCTTTCGAAATCTTCAGACAACAAGGCGGGAGGCGGCACGCGTAGAACTTGATAGAAGGCAGTCGCTTCGGTTGCAGGAACAGCTGCCGAGGTCCTCTCACCTTCGGCTGCAGGGATCTCGCTAGCGATAGTGGTCCAGCCATTGGTTTCGAGAGTGGTGCTAGAGCGCACGCTAAAGAACTGCCCCTGTTGAGAAGTCCATGTGAGATCCACGCTATCAGCAGTGAGGTTGTCAATACTCGTGATCTGAAAACCGGCACCCAGTTCGATTCCCGTGCCTGCGAGACCGTTCTGATAGATCTCCGCGATCTCATCACCACTAAGCGCCTTGTTCCATAGAGCGACTTCATCGATGCGCCCGTCAAAATCGCGTCCGCCGCCACAGCAGTCGTCATAACCAATGTACCAAGGACCACTAAGAGGTCCCAAGATGGCCTCCGTCGGCCGGCCGCCACTCATATTCGTCTCCACGCCATCCAGATACTGTGTGTGCGTCCCTTCCTCACTATCCCAAACGAGGACCACATGATGCCACACACCTTCTTCAGGCGCGATGGCGCCGTCCTCTGAATCAATGCCAGGCCCATCTACCCGGGTATCGAGCCGACCGTCCGCTTCATAGGCAATGCCCCAACTATTATTGGTGCGTCCATTAAACGTGCGCGTCATGAAGATGCCATTGTAGCCGCCTTGAGCATCGGCACTTACCCACGCTGCAATGGTAATGCCTTCCGCACCGATCAATTGAGGAAGGTCGTCGATTTGAAAATAGTTATCGCCACCTGCATCGGTGAGATCCGCCGCGCCTCCCACCACACCATCCACCCACTCCAACGCCTCACTCTCCCCGGCCTGCCAAATGGCGTCATTGCCACTAACAAGGTCCTTGGCCACGCCGCCGGCCGTTTCATCGAGCCGCCACAAGCCGATGAGACCGGGCTCGGGTGGCACGGGCGGAACAGGACTCAGCGGGTCTGTCGGATCCGTTCCTTCAGCGAGTTCTTCGGCATCCGGGATACGGTCGCCGTCCGTGTCGGTGAACCGCGGATCCGTCATGTGCGTATTCACTTCCGCGCCATCGGCAAGCGTGTCGCCATCCGTATCGGTTGATTTGGGATTGCTGCCGTGGGTGTTAACTTCGGCGCCGTCGGTTAATTCATCGCCATCCGTGTCGGCGTTCGTCGGATCGGTATCGGCCAGAAACTCACCGAGATTATTGAGACCGTCCCCATCCTGATCCATGGCAGCATCCGCAGCATCATTGGGATCAAGAAAGGCGAAACTCTCTTCATAGTCGTTGGGCAAACCATCTTGATCGAGATCGAGGGCTTCCAATTGGTTAGGCCGGGAGCCTTGCGCAAGGAGGGCGATCTTGGTCGCGTCCAAGGCTTCGTTCCAAACGGCAACTTCATCGATGACGCCGTCCAAATCGCGTCCCCCGCCACAACAATCGTCATAACCGATGTACCAAGGGCCACTATCAGGCCCCTCAATGGTGCCGAGAAACCGCTCGAGATTCTCCGCCGTCTGTTCACCATTGAGATAGTTTCTAACAGAGCCCTCAGTGCCGTCCCAAACCATGGCCACGTGATACCAACCGCCATCCGGAACGAAGGATCCCGGCGATGAGACGAGACCGGGACCATCAGCGCGCGCATCCAGATGCCGATCCTGTACGGCTAGGCCCCAGCTATTGCCTTCCCGGCCATTGAAAGTCCGCGTCATGAAGATGCCGTTGTAGCCGGAACTGCTCTGCGGCTCCAGATCCACCCAGGCAGCGATGGTGATGCCGTCCGCTCCGATGAATTCATTGATCGACTCGATGAAGAAGTAGTCGTCGCCCCCGGAGTCCGTCAGTCTCGCCGCGCCCCCGACACGGCCTTCAACCCATTCGAGACTCACGTCCGGGTTGAGGAACACGGCATGATTCTGGCCCACGCTATCTATCGCGGTGTCACCCTCCGTTTCATCGAGACTCCAATAACTAACCAGTTCACCCTTGGCTACAAAGATTAAGCAAGGAACAACTAACATCGATATCAATACGTTACGCATGGGTAGGAGTGGGTTGTGAATCGAAGAACAAGTCATCGGAAGCATGCCTTGGCAAGAGCTCCACGTCTTGTGGGATTCAGACGATTTTTATCGAGAATCGGACAGGAGGGAGCAGCGTTAAGACTCCGCTGCTACGGAGAGATCGCCTTGCGGGACGATGATCTCAAACGTGGTATGCTCGCCTGGAGAACTGGTCGCCGAAACCGTGCCACGATGGGCCTCAATGGCGCGCTTGACGATGGACAGCCCAAGTCCCGTGCCTTTGATTTCTTTGGAGTGGTGTTTCTCCACGCGATAGAATCGTTTGAAAATGAACGGAAGGTCAGCCTGCGGGATGCCCACGCCGTCGTCCGTCACCGTGATGCGGTAACGCTCGTCCAAACTCTTGAAAGCAATGACGATTTTCAATCCGGGACGCTGATTCTGCTTGAGAGCATTCTCTACCAGATTGAAAAAGATCTGATCCCAATAAAACCGGTCACCGGCAATCGATGCTTCGGAAGCTTCAGCGACCAAGGTGACATCGGCTTCCTTATCTTCGATCAACGGCTGCAATCGCTCGATCACATCTCTCGCACAACTATGAAGATCGAAGACGCCGGCCAGCGTGGGATCCTCCTGTGCGGACTCGAACTTAGAGATGGTCAGCATGTCCTCCACGATCCTCGCGATGCGATCCCCGTGCTTCTTCATCACAGCGAGAAAACGCCGCGCTAACGGCGGATCCTCCACAGCACCATCCGCAAGGTTTTCAATGTAACCATTGATGATGGAAAGAGGCGTACGCAGTTCATGCGAGGCGTTGGCCACGAAGTCCCGCCGCACCTGCTCCGTTTCCACGCGGGCCGTGTCGTCTCGCAGAATCACCCGAACCAAGGTATGCCCGCCACCTGCTGAAACCGGTTTGGCATTGATCATCACCACCGCTTCGGATCGCACGCCTTTGCGGCTCAAGTGAAGGGTGATCTCTTTTCTAACCGTCTTATTCGCCTCGAGAGCGGCCTCGATTACCGCGCTGATGCGATGGTCCAAAGCGACCTCCATGATATCGCGACCCACCGGATCACGCTTCAGCCCAAAGAGTTCGGTCAGCGCTTTGTTAGCGAAAACAACTTGTTGCTGGCTATCCACCACCACCACCGCATCTGCGAGTCCATCGAGGATGAGTTCGAAGAGTTCTTCATTCTGGGCGATAGCAAAAGTCATACCTCTCTAATGGGTTCGCTAGACTACTGCATTCTCTAAGGCAAGCCGATAACCGGTGCCGCGGACGGTTTTGATGTGATCCGCGACCGGCCCCAGTTTTTCGCGTAGGCGTTTCACATGGGTGTCCAGCGTGCGCGTGTTCACCATATCCGTGTATCCCCACACATCCCGCAGTAGCGTCGACCGTTCCACCGCTTCCCCCTGGCCCTCTAACAAGATGGACAGTAATTTGAATTCCGTGGTCGTCAGTTCGAGTTCTTCGTTGTTCACATAACACTTGAAACTAGCTTTATCCAAATAGAACGGGCCGGCTTTTAATGTCGTGCCGCTTGGTGCCTTCCGGACACGTCTCAGCAGAGCTTGCACGCGGAGCACGAGTTCTCGCGGACTAAAGGGTTTGGTCACATAATCGTCTGCGCCAAGCTTGAGGCCGGTGATGCGATCCGTCACTTCCGCTTTAGCGGTGAGCATGAGAACGGGAATCTGGCGCGTACGGGCATCGGCTTTTAGGGCCTCAAACACTTGATACCCATCACGGCCGGGCAACATCAAATCCAACACAATGAGATCCGGTCGTTGCTCCAAAGCTAACGCCAAGCCACTATTGCCATCCCCGGCACGCAGAACATCGTGTTCTGCACGCTCAAGATTAAAGGTGAGAAGATCGAGAATATCTTCCTCGTCGTCGATTACTAAGATTTTCGGCACGGTCGAAGCGTTGCGCAGGCACGATCTTGGCGAAAAATTATAAATGCAACGAATTCGTAACGCTTGCTGAGATCTTAGGCTACCTATCGTCCACATGTCCATGAAAGCACTTGTTAAGAAACACGCCAAACGCGGGCTCTGGCTTGAAGACGTGCCCGAACCTGAGATCGGAATCAATGACGTTCTCATTCGGGTAGACCGGACGGGCATATGCGGCACGGACTTACATATTCACAAATGGGATGCCTGGGCATCTAAAACCATTCCCGTTCCCATGGTCGTGGGCCACGAATTCGTTGGAGAGATTGTGGAGGTGGGGAGTAACGTGCACGACTTTCGCGTGGGCGACCGCGTCGGCGGCGAAGGGCATGTCGTATGTGGCCACTGCCGTAATTGCATGGCGGGCCGCAGACATCTATGCAAGGACACGCAAGGCGTGGGCGTCAACCGTCCCGGTGCCTTTGCCGAATACGTCGCCTTGCCGCAGACGAATGTGTGGTACCACGCGGATGGGATTGATGGAGACATCCTTTCCATCTTCGATCCGTTAGGCAATGCGGTCCATTCCGCGCTCTCCTTTGACTTGTTGGGCGAGGATGTCCTCATCACCGGCGCCGGCCCCATAGGTCTCATGGCGGCCGCCGTGGCCAAGCACGCCGGCGCCCGCTACGTGGTAATCACCGATCTCAATCCCTACCGGCTCGACTTAGCACGGCAGTTAGGCGTGACGCGCGCCGTGGATGTGCGATCCGAGAAACTAGCAGACGTGCAGAAAAGATTGGGCATGCAAGAAGGTTTCGATGTGGGCCTTGAAATGTCAGGCAACGAACGCGCCTTTCAAGATATGCTGGCAAACATGTGTCACGGCGGTAAGATCGCCATGCTTGGCATTCCCGAGAAATCCATGGCCATCGATTGGAACGCCGTGATCTTCAATATGCTCACGATCAGAGGTATCTATGGCAGAGAAATGTATGAGACCTGGTACAAGATGACCGTGATGCTACAGAGCGGACTGGATATCACACCGGTCATCACCCATCGGCTGCCCTTCACCGAATATGAGAAGGGGTTCGAGGCCATGTACTCCGGTGATGCGGGCAAAGTCATCCTCTATTGGGACAATGTGTAGGCCTTGACTTTCACCTCCCAATTGCGCGAGGTGGCCAGCATATGAAAACGACACCCATCACCTCTGCCGATCTCGCACGTTCCATCATCGCCGTGCCACCTTTGTGCCGAGGCGACGATTGGGCCCTTGCGGATGCCGAGAACCGCAAACTCATCCGGCATCTCGAAGAAGGTGACGTGAACATTCTCCTCTATGGAGGCAACGCCAATCTCTATCACATTGCCCCATCCGAGTATCCAAGTTTGTTAGACTTTCTCGAGTCCAGCGTGGCACAGGATACGCTCGTGGTGCCGTCCGTTGGCCCGCATTACGGTACCCTGATGGATCAGGCCGACGTTCTGAAAGAACGCAACTTTCCCGCAGCCATGGTCCTACCGGCGAAGTTTCCCAGCACCTCGGAGGGCGTGGCATTGGCGATCCGTCACTTCGTGGAAAAGGCGAAAACCAAAGTCGTCGTCTATATCAAAGATCCCGACTACATCACGCCCGCAGCCGTGAAAGCGCTCGTCGATGACGGGTTGGTCGCTTGGATCAAGTATGCGGTGGTGCGCGAGGATACTGCGCAAGATCCTTTGTTAGATGAGCTCACCGACCTCATCGATCCTAACATCATCGTAAGCGGCATTGGCGAACAACCCGCCATCACCCACTTGGAGCACTTCAAGCTCATCGGTTTCACATCCGGCTGCGTCTGCGTGGCACCCAAGCTCTCCATGACGATGTTAAAGAAGCTCAAAACTGGGGACTCCGCTGAAGCCGAACGCATCCGCAGAATCTTCGAACCCTTGGAGGACCTACGCAATGCGCACGGCCCCATTCCCGTCCTTCATCACGCCGTCGCCCTGGCCGGCATCGCCGAGACGGGTCCGCATCTGCCATTATTATCGAGTCTGCCTGAAACGCTACTCGATCCTATCAAAGCAGCAGCAACGTCCTTGTTAGAGAATCGTAGCTAAGTGTGAAACTAACGGCGAGCACTGCCGTTTCGTAGTTCCGCCTTAAGGCGGCTGGCGCGGAAACAAGAGGCCTTATCTCGATTTCGAGATTCCACACCCTGGAGATGGCCGCCTAAACCGCCCTCCAACAACAATCGCAGAAGGCGTTCTCACGATCGTTTACTGAGTTAACCGGTAGTATCGATCCCCAGTATCACCTCTCGGAATCTCGTAAAGGGCTCTCTGATCGGTAACGGTCAAGGTGGCCGATGTCATGGGTCGCCACCCTGCCAAATCATCGGACGTTTCTAGGCGAGCGTGCAGCGATGTGGGACCCGAGGAAAGATGCAATTGAACTGATTCGCCGCTTTGAGTGATAGCCGTTAGTCTTGGAAGAAGCGGCGCCGGACGACGCGAAAGGGGGAGTTTCACCAAGGCCGGACCCGTTCCGGGTGGCAGGCCGAAACTCACTCCGAGCGCAAGATTCACCGCATAAAGTTCGAGGCCGTTTCCGCTCTCACTTGCTTTAACCGCCACATTGCTAGGATAATCCAGCCCGTCTCCTGCGGTCGCCACCTGTTCCGTCGTGCCATCGTGAAGGATGCGGACGATCGCGCTTTGGTTGATACTCGTCACGTAGAGGTTGCCATCACCGTCAAAAGCCAAGCCGTCACTCAAAAGAAAGGCTGCGCCGCCTGCGATAATCTCAGATCTACCGGCATCGCCATTCTCGAGAAGAGGCAGGCGCAGAACGATGGCTTTCTCAGAATTCACGGCGTAGAGGGCGCCGTTGCGGTAAGCCATGCCGTTGATACCCAATGGGAAGGGATTCAGTTGACCCGTACCGCCTAACATCACCTCCACATGCCAGCGCTCCGCCACCCCGCCGGGAGACACCCGCCAGATCGCCCCTAACCACTCACCGCTTTCACTCATGCCCTCACCAGTCGAGGAACTGATGTAAAGCGTGCCCGCCTCATCAAACGTGAGGGTGTTTGGAAAGGGAATCGCCTCCGTTCCGGGCAAACGTACCTTCTCTCCCGTTGCCGGATCGAACTTCCATACGCCCCGGGCGTCTAGCGATTCCGCCGCCACCGCCGCGTAAACGTGGCCTCGTGCATCACTCGTTAGGCCTAACATGCCGTTGTCCCCCGGCGGGATGACCCCCTCCACTCGACCAATGGGAATCACTTTTCCACCTTCAACTTTCACTAAAGTAGCTAACGGAGCCAGTCCAACGTAGACGTTGCCACCTCCATCGATGGTCACGCCTTCGGGAATCTGGCCCATCGCTGGATCCAGCGGTACGATCTCTTCGTCCTCCGTGAGACCTTGATCACCAATCTTTTCCAATGTGAGACCGTGTAAAACGGCATTACTACCTTCCACCACAACGGACAGGGCGGGACCTTGAGCAGTGAATTCATGAGTGATCAAAGGGGATTCTTCCGTGATTTGAATTGATTGCCCTTGAATCGTTAGAGAAGAAAGCTCTCCGCTAACAAGTAATTGAACTTTGTAATCGGAATTGAAAGTGAGCCCCAAGATGGTCGCCAAGATGACAGGGTCATCACCAATGACCGGCCGGCCCGTAGCCAGAATGCCGTTCAAGATCGGATCACCCGTGTCTATCGAGTCAAAAGTGGCCGGCTCGCCGCCGATGATGTTGGCTAGAGGCGTGACGGCTTCACTGGTGAATTGGGCATCGCCTAAGGCCACGTTTCCCTCACCGCCAATGTCAATCGCCCTGACGAAGATCCCCTCCGCATCGAATTCGGCGCCTAGCTCCTTAGGAGGATTACTCAGATCATACGCGATGAAGTTATCGAAGCAGGAATCCATCGAAGCCCCTCCCGTGGTCAGTCCTCCAAATCCAACCCTTCCCGAAGGGAATTGGTCATCCTCGAAGTGAAACTCGCCTAACGGTTCTGTTAAGTCATCGAGATCGTAGGCGATGGCCGTCAGCTTGGTGCCGCGACCTTGGAAGATCAGCCGAAGGCGTTCGATGTCCAAGATCTGCACGTCTTCAAACTCCCCCTTGCCGATCCTTCCCCCACCGTTGTTGGCCGCACTCCAATCTGCCGGCCAGAGTTCGAAGCGATTGCTTTGAGGATTGAGCAAGAGCGAGTAGCCTCTGCCAAACCCGTCAGGATCATCGGCGTCGGAGATCCTGGCATAGAGCGCATGTGCCAGCGGGATGTTGATGTTCACCACGTCCACTTGCACATGAAAATCCGTGTATTCTCCCTCGGATCGCATGAGACCACGACGATTGAATTGGAAGAGACCAGGCCCCGCTTGCAACCGCAAACAGCCCTCACTGAGATCGAACGTTGCGGCTTTTACCGGGTCCTGAAGGGCCTCCAGATCATATTTGAGCCAACCATCGAGATCGCCATCATCGAAATGATCCGTGAATGGCTCAGGTAACTGGGCAAGCAAGGAAGTTGCTAGGATAAGGTAAAGATTGAGAACAAAGGAGCATTTCATAGAGCAAGGTGTTTCCCTGCTCTACAGAAGCCGTGGCGAGCGGTAACAACTCGGCTGACAAAAGCTGAGAATTCTATCAATGTCCGAGCCTTCTTGGGGCAGTCAGACGGCCACGGTGAATATCAGTCGCCGCCGAATCCACCAAGCACTCGGCCGCGCCTAAAAGGCACCGCTCTACGGATTGGATGGTCTGAGTTAGTGTAAGCTAGAGGCCTGGAAGCCTAGAGAACAAAGCCCAAGGCCTCAGCCTTGGGATAGCATGATGGTTAGAATGGGCGGCCTGAAAGGTCGCGAGAAGGGAATCTACCGGGTGTTCTCGCGACCTCCCAGGCCGCCTTGTAAATTGTAAAGACATAGCGAGGCGTACGCCTCCTACCATGAAGTGCCTCCCGCAGTAATGTGCCATGACGGCAGATGCTTGAAGCGTAGATCTGCGGGAGGCATGATCAGCATGTGCCAAATCTCAACGAACTTCAAGAAGGACACATCTCCTACGAGCTTAGTTGCTTCGATCGCATCTACCTGAATCTACGTTTGCCACTCCTCTGCACGCTGGGCGGGATCTCGCTGTTCATTCGCAAGATCCTTGGTGAAAAGCTTCCGCTGGTGAGCGTCTTTAAGCCCTTCCGGGACCAGTTCGTGGAGAACATCGAAACCTTCGCCAAAGACAACGGGCTCGGCATCCACCGCTTTGCTAACAACGAGAACAAAGAAGAAATCGCGCAGCAACACCTCGAATCGCGGGGGACGCGTAGGCCAGGCGTCTACTTTATAGGCAAAGCGCAAGAGAAAATCAGCGTGGTCCAAGGCGGTTCGGCCAAGAACGAAGAGACCGGCGGATGGTGGTACCGGCTTCGTTGGGGTAAAGTCATGGCCAACCAATACTACTTCTACATTTGGGATGACAACTGGGGGAGTCTCTTCATCAAATTCAGCAGTTACGCCCCCTTCGCCGGGAGAGTCTGTCTCAACGGGCACGAATATGTCAAACGCCAGCTAGAGAAACAGCGTATTCCTTATGAGGCTCTCGACAACGGTGTCAAATCTTGCGCCGATCCAGGGAAAGCCCAGCAAATTGCCAATAACATCACGGCCTCAAAGATCGAAAACACAATTAGAGACTGGCTCAAAATCATTCCGACTCCGATCACTATCTTAAAGAACAGGATAAAGATCCGCTACGAGATCTCCATGCTACAAATAGAATACGCTCTTACCCAAGTATGGAAAAAAGCGCAAAACGGACGGCAATTCTTTGAGCAAGCGATACGAGAAAACCTCGATCTAGGGCGCCCTGAACGAGTGGGATTAATATTCAGAAAGCGAATAACGAAGCGGAGCAAACAAAAGCGTTTTATGACCCGTGTCATGCAATATGGGACCATTCCCGTCTATCACATCTATTATAAACCCTAATGTTTCATAAATCATGTTAGGAAAACGCTCGGGCGGGCAAGAATCTCTGGAGCATTCTTTCAAGCAGTCCGTCAGCTGGCACCGTTAACGTGAGGATTCCATTTGGACGCGTAAGACGACCGGCTCTTGCCACAACTTTCTTTCTTATCGTTGATAGGCTTTCCAGTATCCACAGGCAGGCACGTTTCTCGTTCTCCAAATCTCGCTGTGGTTTCTCATTCGCTATTTGCAATTCGCGGCTCAAATTATGCGCGAGTATATTACAGAGCATGAAAATACGGTTTCCTGCTTCCTTCCGGCAAGGAAGGTAATCGATATAGGTTCCGTTCTTTAATTCGCCAAACATTTTCTCCTGACTGCCTCGCCCATGATGATACAAGATGGTTGGCACCAGTCTTTCGTTTTTATTGGTCACCACCGCTGTAAACTCATGATCTTCTTCATGGGGGATGAACAGATCCAATTGAATCGGGCCTTTTCTTTGTTTCTTCGTTTTCTTTTTGACGAATAGAAATCTTCGCTTCTTTACCCAACTATCAGCTTTCCAGTTCCGCTCAAAGCCAGAGAATTTCTTGTCCACTCGCCTCCAGCGCTTTCGCCCTTCCACGATTCCTTTTAGGTTGGCGTAACGCTCAAATGGAACACTGATCGTGAATTCTACTCCTAGATTTTCTAATGTTTCGATGATCTCGTTAGAGTAGAAGGCTGAGTCAGCTCGAACTTCGAGCAGCGCACTTGGAAGGGCTTCCCGCACGAGACGGACAGTGTATTTCATGAAATCTGATGCCTTGTGAGAGTCATGAACGTTTCCCGATCGATGTAATATTGAAAGGACTTGATCGATCTGCGGAATCGTCGAGAAGAGAGGATAATAGCTTCTCTGCCCTTTCTTCTTTGGGTTGAATCCGACAGCCGTACCTTCCGCATGGCCATTGGTGGTCGTAATCGAACCATCAAAATCAATCGTCACTCTTTTGAGATTCAATTCCTGCAATCTCTGAAGAACAAGAGATTCTATCGTGCCTACCAATTTATCGGCGGTAGCCAAATCGACGTTGGCAAGCATTCTACTGAGCGTGGAAGGACTTGGAACGGTGTTCATCCCAAGAAATCTCATCACGAGTGGATCCTTCTCATAACAAGAAACATCCCGTAGTCTGGAAAAACCGAGAATCACGTGGGTGACGAGCAGAAAGAGAATGGATCCTGGCGTATATTGGGTGCTCGAAGGCAATTGAAAGGTGCATTGGCGTAACCGCTCTTTAATTGTAACTACTCAGGCGAGGTGGCAATTGGTTAAGATATGCTAACAAATCGGTTGCCAGAGTGTTGTTAGACACTATCGTTAGGCGTGTCAGAAAAGCCGTTGCCTAGATTAAGCGAGGAGATTGGCCGTGACGGGCTTATTGAGCTGGCAAAGAGTGATCCTGAGGCCTTCGTCGATCTTTTCATTAAGCTCGAAGAGCGTGTTAGTGAACTCGAAAGGATTATCAATCAGAATAGCGGCAATAGTTCCAAGCCGCCTAGCCAAGATGGGCCTGACAAGAAGCCGAAGAAGAGAAATCGGTCGAAGCGGAAATCTGGAGGACAGAAGGGGCACCCGGGAAATCACCTCAAGAAAGTCGAGGAGCCTGACAATGTTGTCGATCTCAAGCTTGATACGGCACCCAGTGGCGCGAAGTTAACTGACAACGACATTGTTGGTTGGGAAACTCGGCAGGTATTTGATCTGCCAGAGCCCAAACTGATTGTCACAGAGTATCGTGTCGCTATCTATCGCGACCCCAAGACGGGCGAGGTCTGCCAGGAGAGCTTTCCCGATGGTGTGAATGCTCCGGCGGTATATGGAACTGGCGCCCTAGCTTTCATGGTGTATTTGCATGTGCAGCAACATCTTCCGCTCGATCGCACAGGGGCAATCTTCTCTGATCTCTTTGGTCAGCCTGTTAGCCATGGAACGATTCTTCGAGCTCGTGAAGAGGCTGCTACCGAACTCATCGATTTTGAGGAAGCCCTGGTGGCGATGCTCTCAGCACAAGCGATGCTTTGTAGCGATGAAACCGGCCTGCGCGTGAACCAGACACTCTATTGGTGTCATGTCATGTGCACGGAGAGACTGACTTACTATGCCATTCATGACCGGCGAGGCAGCGCTGCATTTGAAGACATCGGCGTTTTGACAGGGTTTGAAGGAAGACTCATTCACGATTGCTTGAGTAGCTACGATGCCTACTGCCCCAGTGCTCTTCATGGACTTTGCAATGCGCATGTCATCCGCGAATTGACCGCGGTGAGCGAACAAGGTGATCATCAAGGGTGGGCCACGAAACTCGTCGATTATCTTTATGAGGCAAACAAGGTAGTCAAAGATCGTGGGGGAAGCTTATCCGAGGACGAGATGATCCCGTGGAAACGCCGCTTTACTCGCCTACTCAACGCTGGAGTCAAAGCGAATCCAGAAACGAACCTATCAAAGCCAAAGAAAGGACGGCAAAAGCGGACCAAGGCACAGAACTTGATTAAGAGATTGAAAGAGCGCCAAGCAGATTACTTGCGATTCATGACAGATGATGAGGTGCCATTCACGAACAATCAAGCGGAGCGAGACCTGCGAATGATGAAGTTGCAGATGAAGATATCAGGGTGCTTTCGCACCGTCATCGGAGCAGAGGACTTTGCGAGGATACGTTCCTATATTTCAACAATGCGTAAGAACGGTTATAAGGTGTTTAATGGGATTAAGTTAGCCATATTGTGGGGCAACCCCTCACACCAAACGACATCCTTCACGCAACCACCACCTGAGTAGTTACCTTTAATTCGAAGCGCAGAAAAGAGTTGGGAATAAATCTGAATTCCAGCGAAAGAAGTGAGTTGAGCCTGGGATTCGGTCTGAATCTTTGGAAAAGCGCTTGAATTTGAAGTGATTTGGCGTTTAGAAGTCTTCATAGTCGCGTGTTTCGTCTTGGTTATTTAGCGGTAACTTATTGAAGCACGTCGACTATCATTAGCAATATCTAATTAACGAAATAAGCGACTATTTTAGTTAGGAAATCAAACGTCACCTGATGTGAGAATTGGAAACCTAACCGAAAACACCGCGAAACCCTTCTATGCAAGGAAGTCTGTGCAAGACTTGCTGAAAATTATGCACTTTGGGGGTAAACTAAACAAACTGAAACAATATTTCAAAGAGGCCATCTCGCTGCGAACGGAACTTACGATCAACAATCCCCGGGATTTTCAAGTAGGGAAAACGCTCAATGGAAAAAACCTGCGCGCGCTGCGCAAGGTAGGTGAAGCCACCATCAATCGCCTCTTGCGAGTAGAAACATTGAGCCACGATCCCTCAGTAAGCAGCGAGAAGATCAAAGCGCTAGAAACGCCCGCCGAGGTGGGAGTTGGAAAACGAGTGAGCGCCTTGCCTCGCAGTAACACCCGGGTGCAAGCCCTATTGAACGCCTTGATAGGCTGTCATCTGATCTGCGGAGGATTCCGGAATCGGGATCTGAAGAGCCGAGTTGCTCAACTTCTGGGAAAAGAAGAACCAGAAATATCAACCGGACAGATGAGCTACGATTTGAGGCGATTAAAAGGACACGGGGTAATCCGGAAAATAGAAGGAACGCATCGCTATGAAGTGACCGAGGAAGGCCTTCGGCTAGCCTTATTCATCAGCCAAGTGGAGCGACGCGTTTATCAAGAAGGCGCATCGGAGTTATTCAGTGAATGGCACGAAGGCAACCTCCACCAAGCCTACAATGTATTTGGCCAAGAGGTTGAATCGCTGTTTGCGCGTCACCACTTAAGTCGAGCGGCATGATGAATAACAGGAGAGGTATGTACAAAAGCCTTCATTATCTCATTTATATATGATTGAAAGGAGTTTGACCTAGATGATCAAATTTCGAAAAGTAAGCATTTAATGATTTCCCTATTTCTGGTTAGCCCTAATCAAAGTAACGAAACTTCCGCTTTCCAACCACAATTCTATCATTAAACTTGATTTCATACGCGACATAGTTCTCGCCCGTTTTGGGCCTGGAATAGGCTAACACAAAATTAGATCCATTGTCTATAAGCTGCTGATAAGCAGTATCTGATTCCTCTAGCCAAAGGCCTTCACTTTGCCTATCAATTGGCAGAATGGACAAGGGTAATCCCAGTCTGCCCACAACTTTGTCAAGCGAATCTCCTTTGGTAACCCGTTCAAATCCCTCAACTGAAAACCCCCCAGCATATTCAGTTGGGTACATTAATGGCGAGTTAATAGTTAGCAAAACGCCAACCACTAAAACAAAAAGACCCGCAAGTATCCTCTTGGATGTGAAAACCTTCATGAACGTATTCGAATTTCTATGGTGCTGGCCATCCCGCAGGAAAACCTGCTGGCCTAGGATCACCCGCATCCCATTTTGGCTGACTTCCAATGTACCATGGCCATTTTGTGAACTTTAAGTTACACACCTCGCCAGTATTGTCACAAATAACTGTCATCTTACCATTGTCAGGAATTTTTTGAGCGAAAACTCCCGTAGCATAAAATGCATCAGCGTCAGCACAGTTTCCTGGAGCCGGAACAGGTTTAAGGTTAACTGGCGGGTCCTCAGGCAAATACTTAAGCGTTGTCAAATTTCCTGCTACGCACTTCTTTGAAACGCATACTTGACCTGCTCCGAAAACAGCGTGCCTCATTCCAAGGATATCAATGAAATTAGTAGGTTGGTTTTTTACATAACCGTAAAGATTCAATCCACCTTGTTCCCCAATTGGATCTCGAGATAGCCACCGACCCGCGCCGGGTTCGTAGTATCGGTATCCGTAATAGTAAAAACTAGTCTCGCTGTCTTGCGGTTTGGTGCTGAAGCGATAGCGATTGCCCATTTGTTTCGGCATTGTGCTCAATTGACCAAAGCCATCGAACCGATAGGACCCTAGCAATCCTCCGCTACTACTGGTGATCTCCGCAACGTTTCCATTGGCGTCGTAGTGATAGAACCACGCGCTGGCTGGCTGGTCTTCTAGATTTACCATAAGAAGGCCACCGACGCCCCCGGAGCCTTGGAGAGAACCGCTTAGGTCGCTTCCCCAAGTGTAAGTTTCTTTCGGCCTCGCATAATCAGCATTGTAGATATTAATAAGGTTCCAGCCCTGGTAGAGGTAACGCTCATCAACATCATCAGTGGTCCATCTGGCTATGCGGCGACTTTGGTGGTCGTAGATGTATCTTGCTTTCAGAATGCCGCGTTCTCGCACTTCAATTAAACGATTTTCGGCGTCCCAAGTGTATTGTTGGTTGCCTTTGGAGAGTTGGTTGCCGTCGGGATCATGGGTCACGGCTTGGATGCCGTCTTGGTTCCAGATGCTGGTGTATTGGTTGAGGGCGTTGGTGTCATACAGAGCGAATTCGCCGTTGCCTTTGCCCATGGAGGTGCGATTGCCGATCTTGTCATAGCCGTAATGCTCTGTGTGTGCAGGATCGTCTACTCGTTCAGATTTGGTTAGGCCACCGGTGACTTCTTGGTATTGGAAAGTGTCAGTGCAGGAAGGGTGCAGGATATCGGTTTCTGGATCCAAAGTGGTAGTGGTCCGCTCGATTCGTTGGCCTTCTGGGTTGTAATGATAGGCGTAGTGGGAGATGAGCTGGTCGTTGGGGCCGGCTTGGTTAATAACGTCCGCGATCGTGTCGCGGCCGAGTTCGTATTGGTATTCGGTGTGTTTGATGTTGTCTGCGGTGACTGATCGGAGACGGTCGGTGGTGGACATGGGTTCGAACTTGTAGAGGAAATCGTAGCCTTGGGAACTGACGCGATCAAGGCGGTTGGCTTGGTCGTAGCCGTAGGCGACGGCGTGGTCTTGGGCGGGGTTTTCTGCGCAGCCGATTTGGAAGCCGGTGGGGCGGTTTAGGGGATCCAGCGTGTAGGTTACAGTCTTGGGCTCGTTGTAGAGTGGGCGCAGGCTAAAGCCTACGCTACGGTGATCGGGATTCGGCGGCGACTGAAAGTCACCGCTACGGGTTTCTGATAGGAGTACTGTTGGTTGATCGGAGCGGTAGGTGTAGGTGAGGAGGCCGCCGGCGTCCTGGACGGTTTGTTTCTGACCCAAGCGGGTGTAGGTGAAGTGGACATCGGGGGTGGCGTCGCTGTAGTCGATGTGGGTGAGGTTGTTGGCGTCGTCGTAGTGATAGGTAGTTTGGACACCTCGTGCCCAGGTGCGGGATTCTAGCTTTCCTCCTGGAGTGTAAGTGTAATGGATGCGTTGACCGTTAGCGTCCTGTTTGAACGCCAGTTGATCTCTGGGGTTGTAGTGCCATCTAGTGGTGGCGGGTTGGTTGAGGTGGCCGTACCAGGTGGTCATGTGGGTGCGTTCGCCGCGGCCGTTGTAACGCCATTCGACATCAGTGGTGTGGTGGCCGTTGGTTTTGTGGAGGGTGCCGTTGGCGTTGTAGACTTGATGGACCTCGCCGCCGCTGGGTTTTACGGTGGTGATGACTTGGCCGAGGGCGTCGAAGTGATAGATGGTGTCCAACGTTCCGCTGGTCGCGGATCTCGTCTTGGGGTTGGGGGCGCTAATTTTCCAACGTCTTCCTTTATCGTCGTAGTGATAGGTGGTGGTGCCAGTCCGGCTATCGGTTGATTTCCACATGCGGCCGTAGGCATCGTATCCTTGGGCCATCCATGAAATCAACGTGCCGTTATTGGCATAGCGGCTGGTCTGTTTGAGTCGGCCGTTCTCATACGTCTGGACGATGTATGTCCCTGACGGATCGGTATTGGTGATGGTCCAGCTCCCAGGCGCTTCGCCCTCATCTCTTACAGTGGTGCTAAGCTGGTCGTATTGCCAGGACCATGTCTGGTCTCCTGTCAGTGATGTCTCACGGATGGATGTCGTGACGGGGCCGGCTTCGGTGTAGACTTTGTTCTCGGTGCGGCCGAAGGCTTCTCCTTCGCGTTGGATCACGGAGTGATCCACGACACTGATTCGATCTACTTCGTAGTCGATGTGATTGGGAAGTTCGTTAGGCTCGATGTTGAGATCGATGGCGTTCGTAGTACGTTCGCCTTCTTCGTTGTAGGCGTAGCGTGTGGTGACGCCATCCGGATCGATGTGGCGGATCAATTGACCGTCTTTGTTGTAATCGTAAGTCTCACTCACAGCATGGCGGCTGCCGTAGGCGTGAATGACCTTAGTGGTTTGGCCTAACAGGTCTTTGTAAGTCCGCGTGCGACGAACGTCGAATAGATTGGCTACACTGGCGCTTTCCTCGAAATAACCGTTATCATCGACGCCTCGGCTATAATCCGTGCGGCCATTTGGTGTTCGCGGATCTGGTCGCATACTGAAGCGATCGCTCGACGCGTAGGTCATCTGCCGTGTTAGCTTCCCGCTCGCATCATAGCGACGGTGTTGAATGCGATGCCGGTTGTCTTGACCGCTTTTCGGGTAACTGGTCAGCTCGATGCGGCCGCCTTTTGGAAGCATGACTGTTTTCGTTTCGGTCCTTAGTCCGGAGGCATTTGTGTTCGAGACTAACCTGCCCGCCAAATCATAATGGGAAGTCGTTGGTGCCAACTGGGGGCTCTCACCAGGATCGATCAGATTCGTTGTCTTCAATCTGAGGTCGTTTCCGTTCAAGTGATAAGCTTCATCAGATCGAAGGGATGTCAGGGTATTGTCTGGCGACATCGGCGATTTGTAGCCGCTTTGCGTGCGAATAACGCGGCCTAACAAATCGTATTCATGACGCGTGGTCGCGCCCTTTCCATCCGTTTGCCATTCAAGATCACAACAGTTGTAGGAGCGGGTGGTGATCTCACCGCTGATATGGTTGAGCGTGGCCACGGCGCGGAAACGTTCATCTAACCCGCTCGGATCGACAGACTGATGTTGTGTGAGAACACCTGATGCTCTATCGATTCTCTTGCTTTCAAGAATGGTCCCAGACCGGTGACGAATTGTCGTATGGGTATCATCCAGACTGCCATTGGAATGAAAACGCTCTTTGCTAATGACTAAGGTGCCATCTTGTTCCAGATATTGATAACGCGTTTCTGAGCCGTTTGCATCGGTTTGGCGTAGGATTCTCCGGTTGCCAGCTTGATAAATCGATTCTGTTCTCGGGTTGAATGGATCGTTTGCGCCGGCCTTCTCATTTGCGGCTTTAATTTCTACGAGCTTACGGTCTTGGTCGAAATCGTCGCTGTTCCATTGCTTGAAAGAAACATCCACGACACGGCCATTGAGATAATGGGTACGTTTCTCTTGGTAATCGGAACCGTCATACTCGATTTTTTCCGATTCGTATCCTTCCGCATGCCCCGGTTCGTTTACAGGCAAGGGCGAATTCTTGGCAGGGCGGTAGATATTGGTCTCGCGCCCCTGGGTGTCATAGGTGTAATACTCCCATCCTCCGTCAGCCCATTGAATACTCTTTAGGGGCTTGGAAAAAAATAATCGTCCCAAAGCGCAACCATTCTGTTAGGAGCGGGTTTGAGTGCCTGTAGTCCTATGAGAAGAACCTGACTCTAACTCAATTCGTTTATGGAAGAACACTGCGCGTGATCTCACGGGCAGCGCGAAACGCAAGTTCATGGCGGGCGTCGTCGATGGCCTTGGCCGCGGCGGTCAACGGTGGGCTGAAGACTGTCTTGGCTGGAATAGGCAACTCATTCGCAAAGGCAAAGAGGAACTCGATTCCGGCATTGATTTCGTCGATCAGTTTCACAAACGAGGTAGAAAGAAGGCTGAAGAACATTATCCAGAATTACTGGAGGATATTCGCGCCGTTGCTGATCCCCATGCTCAGACTGATCCCAGTTTTCGCTCTACTCGCCTCTATGTCCGCATCACTGCTAAAGAAGTCCACCGGCGACTGGAAGAGCGCCCAGGGTATGACCTATCAAGTATGCCTTGCGTGAGAACCATCAACAGCAAACTCAATCTGCTCGAACTCCACCCTAGAAAAGTTGCCAAGACCAAGCCGATGAAGAAAGTGAAAGAAACCGACGCCATCTTTGATATGGTGCATGAGATCAATGCGGCGGCCGATAGCGATCCCAAGCAGTTGCGTATCTCCATGGACACCAAAGCGGCGGTAAAAATTGGCGAGTTTAGTCGTGGTGGCTATAGCCGAGGCGAGCGGAAGGCCCTTGATCACGACTTCAAAGCGAAAACAACCCTCGTGCCCTTTGGGGTTTATCAGCCCGAAACTGGCCAAACCGACCTATGGTTCTCAGAAAGTAAAGTGACAGCGGATTTTATGGTTGATCGTCTTGAAGAGCTGTGGCCGCGACTGCGTGCAGAGAATCCTGAAGTAGAGGTGCTAGTGATCAACGCCGACAATGGCCCCGAGAGCGATGGCCGTAGAACCCAATGGTTGAAGCGCCTGGCTGAATTCTCTACGGCTCATGATATAGTGATACAGCTAGCCTATTATCCACCCTATCATAGCAAGTATAATCCTATAGAACGAGTGTGGGGAGTGCTCGAAAACCATTGGAATGGAGAGCTACTGAGCACAGCGGAGAAAGCGCTGGGAATGGCCCGAAGCATGACATACAAAGGGTTGAATCCCGTCGTCACACTGGTCACCAAGACCTACCAGACCGGAGTGCGACTGACAAAGAAAGCGATGAAAGAATTCGCGCCCCAAATCAGTCGGATGGCTGGATTGGAGAAGTGGTTTCTAACAATATTCCCTGAGCCTGAAATGGGATGATTATTTATTTCCAAGCCCCTTACGCGGCCAACGACGGGAAAGTCACCAGCTTCACGCCCGTAATAATCTAATTTAACCGTCAAGGCTTCGTTATCAGGATCAACCACGCGCATGACCTTGCGTTCGCCGAAGTCGAAGCGGCGGAAAGTTTCGCGTTGTTTGCTGTTCAATTCGATCCGACCCGTTTCTGGATTCCAATGATGGGTGGTCCACGTTTTCGTATAGTCGCCTCGCTGAGCCGCATCTGGATCGTCAGTGATTAGGCGTTTCAATCGTAGAGGTTGTGTCAGGTGACTTCCAGACGCGCCTTGATAGAGTTCCCACGTTTCACGGCCTTGAGACTTGTTTGCGAAATATCGGTATTCATGGATCGATTTCCGCCCATCTTCCGTTTTCTCCAGGATAAGTCGCCGATTGTTAGCGTGAATAAGTGGATGATCAGGGTTATAAACCATAACAACGACATAAGGATCACCGCTTGGGATATGATCCTCGCCTACTTGATCCAAAGTGTATTTGCGGATCTCGTAACCTCCTTCGATATCACTGAACGTGACAAATCTGGTATCGGTTTTGGCCCAAGAAATGACTTTCTTTGCCTTTTCAGAGGCTATTCGATTAAAGCCAGCGGTAGAGGGAAAGTCGTAACCCACTTCGATTCCTTGATTATCGATATTGAGAGATTCTCGGGAATAGGAGTGCGGGGTAAGATTTCGTTCGTGTACGCTCACGCTATGGCGCCTATTTCCAAAGTCACTTGTTCCAAGCCCAAAACTAAATCTGACACTCCCCAATACCATTTCAACACAGTCAGGGTCCGTTGGGCCACTGACGTAGCAGAATTGGCAATGATCGTCCAACGCCTCTTCGGCAGCTTCCTCCGATCCCAAATTGCCCCCTCCGATACTGCTCCCTCCGCCATAACTACTGATTACTTGCCCATCGCTACCGGAAGTGGTTTTCAAAAGAACGGAGTTCTCAACGCCGCCATTCATGTGGTCCGCCGCCCAAATGTATATGAAGGCGACTTGACCGGTTGTGGAGATCACGTAATCAGAAGAAGAGGTCCAATTTGAGCTGCCCGTTCCAATCGATTGGTTGGTCATGTATTCGTAGACATATGGATTGCTCCAATCGTTATAGACCCAGATTTTCCATTCGGTGTAGCTACTCCAGGAAACCTCAATAAAATGATAACCGCTACCATAGGGAGATATGTTTACATCTAAGCCGTTTGTCCCAGTCCACGAAAGAACGGCTGCGCTTTGAGCACCTTCTGAACCAATTAAAGGATCGGTTCCGGCCTCATATTCGTCACCGTCACTCACTCCATCGCCATCCGTGTCTGATCCATTAACGTCGGTTCCGAGGACAAATTCCTCCACATTGGTCAAACCATCTGAATCGGGATCGCCATTGCGAGCCAAGTCTTGACCTGCCTCCCAATCGTCCGGCAAGCCGTCGCGGTCCGCATCGCTAAAGGCAATGGCGTCGCGACTGACTTGGATATCGTCGATGTACAGGGGCGAACGGCTTTGGCCGACTAATTCGATCTTTTCCAGGGATTCCACGCGTTCGGCCATAGCGAGGTTGGCGCGGAAGATGTGGCCGTCGATGGCGATGTCCCAGAGACCCCTCTCGAAATCTTGGCGGAAGGAGAGACGGATCCAGTTGGTGGCGTTGCCTCTCTCGTCGAGATCGAATTTGGCGCCGGTGGGAAGCCATTCGTTCCAGTCGGGGCCGTCGTAGATGTGGAGTTCGCCCTGATCATCGATCTTGAAGAAGCCGGTTAGGCTGCCTTCGACGTCCGTCACTTGATCGCCGATCTCCAAGGCGGCACCGGGGCGGATGTACATATCGGTGTGGACGACTTTGTCAGGGGGATCGCCTCCGTCTAGATTGGCATCGATGCTAAGCTGGACGATGCCGTGGGGGCGTGAGGGCAGGACTTTCAGTCCCGTGGAGCCTTCGCGGCCTTCGTTGGCGGTGACTTCGGCTTGGCCGCGGATGACGGCGAAGCCCTGTTGGCCGTGAACGTTGCCGGGTTGGAAGCCTTCGGCTTCTTCGAAGGTGGCCTGATAGGGCAGCGGCTCTTGAGCTTGAAGTGAAGCGTTAGGCGACAGCCCTCCCCCTAACGTAAAGAGTAAGCTGGCGAGGACGCTAAACCGGAGCGTGACAGTAGCGTTGATTTTCATAAGCATGTTTAGGATCAGGTAAATACACTGCATGAGCAGCACCCGCCTCCCAACGGATGCTTCCCGAAATCGGCTGATTCCACTGTCGCGCTAGCAGTGAAGCAAGTATGGCGGTGTTAGGCAAGAGGATTTTTCAAAAAATGTAGGGTTGGGGTTTTAGCCTTTCTATAGCGAGCGGTATTGGGAGCGCGGGACACCTATGATCACTGAATCTAGCATCGAGACCCAGGCGTGAAGGCCTGGGCTCTGATCTCTTGGGCCTTCAGCCCATCGGCTTGTCTTGCTCTATGATCCAAACGGTAGGAAGGCCATCTCTCTGGCCTTCTACACTGGCGCGGCAGGTATCCCGCCTGCCCGGCGGCGCCTAAAAGGCACCGCTACCGGTGAGCGCCCAATCTCAGATCGTGTCACGAACTACTCGGCCCGCCAAAGATGCACCCAATAGCGGTTCACGAGTTTGCCGCCGCATCCGACCGCCAGAGCGTTTCCGCTAGGAGAAAAGCGGATGCGGCTCACGGCGCCCGAAGTGGGCAAGCGCAGCATCGGTAGAGCCGTCTCCACGTCCCACAAGGTCACGCCGTCTGCGTAAGTGGCGAGGCGTTTGCCGTCTGGCGAGAACTCCGCAGCGAACTCCATACGAACGCCCAACCTTATCTGCGCCGGTTTGTTAGGGTTCGTGACGTCCCAGAAGGCGCTTCCTTTCTCTGTGTACGCAATGGCCAAACTCCGCCCGTCAACCAACGGCCCAGCCGTCGCCGCGGTCTGTTGTTTGGCATGAGTCGCAAAGAGAAAAGCGCCGGTTCGGTCAATTGGATAAACGCCGAGACTGAGATCATCCTGAGCGTTGAAGGCGAATCGTTGATCATGAGAGACGGCCCAGAAGGTGGAATGCCGGAGGGGTGCGTCCGTTTCGATTTTCTGCCAGGACCGCGCATCGATGAGCACACCAATCCGGCCGAACCCGGAAAGCACTAACAAGTCATGACGATCCAAATACCTCCATGGAACAATCGGCTTGCCGTCCTCGACTGCCTGAATAGGGGGATGCGTTAGTTCGAGCGTGCCCGCATCGATTATTTTCACAAAACCCTCTTCGGTTCCGACGGCGATCCGATTCAATCCATGTAAAAACATCGCCTGTGTGTGCGCATTGCCGAGTTCTTCCAGCCGGGCAACGACTGACAATGTCGTCACATCGACTAAGCTGACGACGCCTTGATCATCGACGAACACATAACGCCGGCCATCGCTTGAGAAACTGCCGCATTCCCATCGAGCCGCGGGAAATCGAGCGCCTATCTGTCGCTTGTGGGGATCCGCCGCCACTGCTGGGAATACCTTGATCTCGCCGTCTGAACCAGTCGTGACGATCTCCTTGCCGTCAGGTGTATAAGTGATACCGGTCACGGTTCCACGATGGCCAAAGAGTTCGATAGGGGTGGCGTTGGCAACCCCAGGGGAGAGTTTCCAGAGTTGAACGGCCTGCCCTCGACACACCGCGAGTTGATCTCCGTTAGGCGAGAAGGCCACCTTGGATACAAATCGGGGTTCACGCAAAGCGTTAGGCGTATCAGGTATTTTGTGCAACCGCCTACAGGTGGCCATCTCCCATACTTCCACCTCGCCTCGGCCGCGCGCACAGGCGAAAAGGCGTTCGTCTTGACTAAATGACAGGGCAGTCGTGCGGTGCTTTTCATTATCTAGTGATTCGATCGCCGGACGCGTTTGATTCGGTGCAAGTGCATCCACTTTCCAAACCCGCACCGTGCCCTCCGGTTCCCCTGCCGCCAACCAAGTGCCGCTCTTGGAGAAAAGGGTCTCGCGGTGGCCGTAGTAGCCGGCGTATGGCGAGGGAATCTCGAAATTCATCAGCCTTGGTTCATCCGTTAGGCTCCAAAGTCGATAGTAGTGCATCTCAGGTTCCGCGTCTCTCAAGGTGCGGAGGACGATCACGGCGCGATCGCCCGTCTCACAAAGATGCAGCCACCGCGTGGCAAGACGATTCTTAGGGAGGGGAAGCCGCCGGATTTGATCCGGCTGATCCACCGCGATCAATTGAGGAACGATGTCTTCACCCTCCCTAACCGTTCCGAGTGCCAAGCGTGCCCCGGGAGCGTAGGACGCCCGGAACCACATGGCAGCGTTGGAAGGCAAGATGTCAGTGGCCTGACGGGTGGAGCGATCAAATTGGCGAAGACAGGAATCCTTCACCGTGCCTCCCATAACGACGATTTGATCTTCACTGGTAAACCAAAGCTGCGCTTCGTGTTTCAGCTCATGCTCAGCCTGCGCCATAGTACCGATCGTAGCCAAGGCATCGCTCGCTCCCATCCTTGATAGGAGGGCCCACTCAATACCGCGGAGATCCCGCCTGCCTGATGTCGGCTGCATTTCTAACAAACGTGTGTGAGCATCGCGATAATCTTGTCGCTTGAAGGCGGCGTCCACCAAAGCAGCTGTCGACGCGTAGTGCCGCGCATCCGCCTCTCTTGCTTTGATGGTGGCAATGTGTGATTGCCAGGAAACCCCTACCAAGCCGGTTATGACGGCAACCAGTAGCGCGACCGCTAGGCTGGCGATAGCGGGCTTGCGCCGTACCCATTTGGTTAGGCGTTCCAGCCCCGTGCTAGGTCTCGCCCGGATCGGTTCACCTGCCTGCCAACGTTCCAAGTCTTCCGCGAGAGCCTCGGCTGAGGCATATCGGTGACCAGGCGTTTTTTCCAAACACCTGAGACAAATCGTCTCCAGATCAGCGGAAATCCGGGTGGTCGTCACGGTGCTAGGCCTAACGGGATCGGATTCTGACACTTTCCGAATCATCTCCACCATGGACGCCGCGGCAAACGGCGGACGGCCTGTCAACAAATGATAGAGGATGGCGCCCAGCCCATAGACATCTACCGCTGTGGTGAGGGTGCGGCCTTCTCCTGATGCCTGTTCCGGCGCCATATAGGCCGGGCTTCCTAACGCTGCACTCGTGAGCGTAAGGGAAGAATCCTGATCGAGAAATCGCGCCAACCCAAAGTCGGAAACATAGGGTTTGCCGGTCTGATCAATCAAAATATTGCCTGGCTTGAGATCGCGATGGAGCACGCCACACTGATGCGCGTAGTGCATGGCCCGGGCAATCGCCGCTACCAAAGCGGCCGATTCCCGTTCCGCTAATGACCGCTGCTCTAAGACTTGCGCCAAGTTCTCCCCGTCAATCCATTGCATCGCGTAGAAGAACTCTCCCTCCGCTTCCCCTACTTCGTAGATGGGCACGATGTTAGGGTGATGCAAGGTGGCAGCGGCTTCGGCCTCTACTTGGAACCGATGCGCCACATCCGGCGACTCCGTGTCGCTGCGCCGGATCATCTTCAAGGCCACGTGTCGTTTCAAACTCCGTTGTTTCGCCTTGTAGACCACACCCATGGCGCCACTTCCGATGATTTCAAGGAGTTCGAAATCGCCAAAGTCGCCGAGCAGCGAATGTGATGAGGACGCCTCTTCACCTGACTCCAATTCTAGCAATGCCACCTTACCCAGAGCACTGATACAACCTTCACAGATCCCCACCGTCGAGGCGAAGGACATGGGCTTTCCGCAATGTCTGCAAGGGGACGACGTCATCTCTCGGATTAAAGGAATTCTATCAAGAGGTAACACATCGTGCCCAGAATGTATCCCGCAGCTTGGGTAGATAGTGAAGATCGACCGCCCAGATCCTGAGCGGCCGATCCGTCACATCCCGATAAAACCCCACAATCGGGAAGTGGAGGTTGTCACCCTTTACTAAGGAATTTTGAGCGAAACGTAACGGACGATTTGCCTCCAACCTCGATCACAGAGGTCCGGCCTACGCATGGCGGCTCAAGACTTCCGCCAAGTAGCGAATCTCGGCGTCCAAATCGCTGGGATCGCTAAGCGTCTGGGCCACTTCTTCCCGCAACAGTGCGCGGAAGCGTTGACGCATACGTGAGACGGCCATTTTCACCGCGGCCTCAGACATCTCAAGATCCTTGGCCATGGCCGCATAGCCCGATGCCGGCGCGCCGTGCGACCAGAGACCGGGGCTGAGCAGATCGAAGACGCGTTGTTTCCGCACCGATGCTTCGTAATCATTCCGCAAACGCTCTAACGCAGCAGCGAATACCGTCGTGGCCCAATCGTGATCGTAGCCGCGCTGAAGATCATCCGGCACGGCGGCGAATTGGAAGCGGAGTTCCGCTTTGGCAAGGTCCAAAGACAGAATCTCACTCCCACCGCCACGTTTCCGCGCCTGACTCTTTTCCCAATCGTTATGCAGATAGTTCTTAAAGGAGGTGATAAGAAATGCGCGAAACTTGCCCCGTTGGGGAGTCGCCCGGTCCACACAGCCTTTGGTCAACCAGAATTCGAAGAACCCCTGTGTTAGGTCCTCAGCATCCTGCTGGCCATAGCCTCGGCGTCTAGCATAGCCATACAACGGATACCAATACGTCTGACAAAGTGCTTCGAGCGCCTTCTGTTGATTCTTAGACACCTCTGCGCCGTGGCCCTGAGGAGTCTGTGCCCCCAAGACAACGCTCCAATGCGTGGTGGCGAATCCTGTGGTCTGCGGCGTGTCCAATGCATTGCGAAAATGCCATGGTCTTCGGGCCGATGGGAAGCCCAGATCAATCAGAATCTAGTGGGCACTTTCGTGGCGAAACTCGTGAGCGTTCCGGGCGCTGGACTTCGCTGCCACGAAGGAACGGTCACCTGTTCTCTACCTCAATGACCACCACTTTTAGTCTCACCCAGCATTTACCCTTCCGTTTGCGCCGAAATCATGCCACACCGTGGTTCCCAATCGAACCCATCTCATGAAAATCCAACATCCTCTCTCCTCCACCCTCCTCACACTTGCCTTACTTAGCTCATCGCTCACCTGGCTATTGGCCGATCATCACGGTGACAAGAAGAAATCGCTGGACCTTGCCGGCGCGTGGAAAGTGGAGGCTGATACTGACAATGGCACCAATCACTACACCTTCACCTTCGAAGAAAAAGAAGGCAAGTGGTCGGGAAAATCGGAGGATGACCGTGGACGGGAACGCGCCATGAGCAAAGTAACAGTGGACGGTAACAAGGTGTTGATGGAAACAGAGATTGAAGCCGCCGGCGAGAAAGGTGTCATCCGCGTGACGGCTGAAGGTGGTGAGGAAGGTGAGACTTTGAAAGGCAAATGGGCTGTCATTGACAGTAGTGACACCGAGCGCATGAGCGGCGAGTTGACGGCCTCCAAAATCTATGTGTTAGACCTCGCCGGCGAATGGGATTCAGTCGCGACCGTTGAAGGCGAAGAACGTCCGTCCGTGACAACCTTCAAGAAAGAGGGCGAAGAGTGGAAAGGCGGTTTCAAGAGTGATGAACATGATGCCACGTTTAACAAGATCACCACGGAAGGAAAGAAGCTCACCTGTGAGTTCGTCCTACCAATTGATGGCCAGGACCTGGATTTTCGTGTTAGTGCGGAAGCGAAGAACGACGATTTGTTAGAAGGCAAGTGGGTCGTTTTTGATGACAGTGGTCAGGAAGGTTATAGCGGCAAGTGGATCGCCAAGCGGAAGAAGGCCTTTGACTTGGCAGGTTCGTGGTCGGCCACGGCAGAGATCAATGGCGAGACCTATCCTTCCACTTACACCATCGAAAAGAAAGATGAGGCGTTAGGCGGCAAGATCACCAGTGATGCCGGGAGCATCGACCTCACCTCAGCGAAGGTCGATGGTGACAATGTGACGATCGTTTTCCCTTTTGGTGAAGCAGAAGTGACCGTCAAGGCAGCGGTCAAGGACGACAAGCTCGCCGGAAAGTGGTCCGCGACCGGTCCCGACGGATCGGAGTACAGCGGTGACTGGAGCGCCGAGCGGAAGAAAGATTCGTAGTGGCGTTCGTGGAGAGAATCCACAATACGACTTTTAGTCACGCTGGATGAGCCGAACGGCGCAGAACTCACCCTGTGACTCATAACGGGCTTTGGTGACGCCTGCGCCAGAAGGGCATCTCGGGCCAACGTTGCTCCAATCGGTAGTGGTCAACGCGATCTTCAATATACCGAGAAAACGTCGTTTGAATCGAATCTTCGTACTCGGGAAGGGCTGCTCGATCCGCGTTCAAGTACCGATCAGCGACCGCCGCGGCGCGGGTGCCCCAATCTAGGCTTTTCGAGATCCCACTCGACGAAAGGGGATCGAAGGCAATCGCCGCGTCCCCAACCGCCAGCCAGTTCTCGCCAGTCACCTTTGAAAGCGTCTGAGTATGTGCCGGGCGCACAAGAACTTCCGAGATTGTACGGGCGTCGGCGATTCGCGTCCGGGTGTACCGCGTGTTGGACAGCCGCTCAATCCAAGTGCCTCGAGGCGTCTTCCCGCCCGCACCAAGCAAGTCTGCGTCGGTCATGAAGGTTGCCACCATTCGGCCACCTGATAAGGGTGCTGAATACCACCAACCGTCGCTCATCGCCTCAACAAGAACGGCACCGTCCGAGGCTTCGGCCGAACAGCGACACTGGCCGACGATACCAATCAATCGGTCGTGGACGGTTCGACTGGTTCCGAGCCTGAGAGCAATCGCGGCGGCCCGGGCCGTGGCGTCGACAACAAACCGCGCCCGTATAGCGGAGTCCGTTGAGCCGTTGCTGATGTGAACGAGCCACCGTCCATCAGGATCAAGTTCGGCATCGTGGGCATGCGAAGCCGAGAAGACAACCGCGCCTCTCACTGATGCCAATTGAGCGAGTGACTCGTCAAATAACGGCCGGGTGAGGTTGTACCCACCGCCATAGGGGTGGAGCAGGTAGTCCTGGACCGCGAGACTCTCATCGCCCCAACATGAGCGGACCATCGAACAGGGAAGGTGATCATGGTTCTCCAAGAGTTGGAAAAGTCCTAGCTGGTGCAAGAGCCCAATCCCATCCGGCCCCAAGTGCTCACCGACGCGGGCGTGTCCAAATCCCGACCGGTCAACGACGGCGGTTCGCAACCCCAGTTCAGCCGATCTGAGAGCGCAGGCAATCCCCGCGGGCCCACCCCCGATGATCGTGACGTCGAACTCGCCCATTCGAAGCGGTTACAGTTCGCGCTGCTGCTCCGTGTACTCATCACCCTCAGGTAGGATGAAGCCCAATTTCCACCAATCTCGGACCATTCCACTGAAGCCGCTCACGCCGTCAACGTAGTTTGCGAAAGCTCCATTACGTTTCACTGACACAGGTCGCTGAGCGGGCCACCAGAGTGATCCACAGGCTTCGAAGTCTGCTTGCCAAGGAAGCGCCATCCATTCCGTGAGAGCGCCGGGCTGGAGGTCTCTCCTGATTCGAAAGGGAGCCTCATACGTCGACTGTTGCGCCATGAGAAATCCAGACTCGATTCCCGGGAAGAAGGGACCACCGATGCAGCCCTCCAATGCAGCGCGAGTGAGCGCATCCGGTTGCTCATCGAGAGGAATCTGGCCAAACGGGACTGGCGAGGGCGGGCTGCCCGTCCAGTCGGCATCAAAGTCGCCACTTGCCCATCGAGACATCTGTTGAAACTGAAGCGCCGTCACCGACGCAAACGCGAACTGAAACACTTCGCTCGGATCCACTCCGCTGAACAGGAACGGCATGCGGCGGGGTCCTGATGGACGAATCTCGGGACCGGGCGCTCTGGTTCCTGGTTCGACGAGGACGTTGAAAATGCCCTCGCGTTCCGTTTTCGAGTTATTGCTCTTATCGGCAAGTTTCACCAGCACGTCCGGCCTTAGGAAGTCGAGACTCCGCCCTCTTCCATGGGCGTTTCGAGCGGTTGAGTTGACCCACTGCAACAACGAGAGCCTCTCGAGAATCGGATAGATGTCACGCGTGAACGACGGTTGGGCTAAGCCAGCCGAGGGATTGAAAAACCGAATGGCGATGTCGAGTGCTTGGTCATGCCAAGTCATGATATTCTCGATCGCCGGCGCGTAAGCGGGCGAGGCGACAACCACCCAAGCAGGTTCGACTGGGATCGCCTCCTGATTACCGAATTTGACAGTCGCTGTCACCGGGCCATCCGATAAGTCATCGTACCAATCATTGTTGTTTGCGAAGTGATCCAAAGGCGCCCCGGCCGGAACAGATCTGGAGAGTCCGTGTCCTCCGAGTACGATGAGCCTTCCATTTTCATCGGTAAGTAAATTCCCAAGTTTGACGGGCTCCGTCCGAAACATCCCCTGAATATCCCCAGACGCCTGATTGCTCCCACTGACGCTCCGGACACCACCGTCAATCACCAAGCGGGATCGGTCCGCTTCGCCGCTATTGCGTTCGTGGTGTTGGGCAGTGGGAGGGAATATCTCCCCGGCCGCCTTCCGGTTGACCAGGTGAACAGACCAATTGATCTTGGCATCGGCATCGGTGACTTCACGGACGAGCTGGGAGTCGCCAAACTCATCTGTCAGGTACTCGTAGATTCGGAAACGGGCACCCTGTCGTTTGAGCCGCTTTTCTGCGGTCCCATCCCGGTAGGAGCCCCCTCCATCAGGAACGATCCCCGGAGCCTCCGGGCCGACGAAGAACTCACTAGCGCTGTTCCCGACTCGGGCAATGCCGATTGGCGGAAAGATGCGGAAGCTGCGTCGCTGCGTGCCTCCGCCTGGCAGTGGTTGATTGGCGGGGACCGGGAAATCCAATCCGGACTGCCGGTACCGGGAGGCCAACTCTCTGGTCAAATCCCCGTCCGGTAAGCTCTCGGCAAACCGTCGCATATTATCGCTGCCTTGGGCGTCAGCCGAGAACCCGTTCACGTTGAAGCGCCCGCGGTGGACGCCGTCATTCAGGGCACCCAACAGCATTGCCCGGCCTTGGGCGTGCCAGAATACCGGCTCGATGTCCAGACGCAGGACGGCGTCGAGAAACGCCGCCCACAAGAACCACATCCGTGGTCCGTTCATGTTGTGCTTTGGTTCGCTGGGACGCTCAGGATCATCGGGGAGAACATCGCTGCCGAATCGTTCGCAAGAGGTAAGCAGGTCGCCCAGGCGGACGGGATTGCCGTAGTGGCGAACCACGGTGTCGATCTGCCGCCGGGATAGCAGCTTCAACGCGGAGACATTGTCCGCATCCCTCACCGCCGCCTCCCAGTCTGCCTCCGAACCCGTGCCCCGCACCATCGCGCGCCACTGGCCGGCCATCCCAAAGATCCGCGCGATGGCGGCATCCACTTCGGGCGGGCGGGCGATGAGCGACCAGTCGTCAAAGTCACGCCAGTAAGCGTTGTGCTCGGTGTCGCTCGCGGCCGCCGGGGCTGCCGAATCGATGCCGACACCCAAGTCCTCTGAAGCGAACTCGGGAGCGCCCGCAGCGATCCAGTTTTCGATCACGACGATATCCGCCTCCGGCATCGCCGCGAGGCCTCCCGCCGGCATCCGAGGAAAGCTGCTGCCGTCAAATTCCCCCCGGCCGCGCAAGGCGTCGATAAGACCGGATCCGGCGACATCGCCTGGGACAACCAACCGCACGCCGATCACGGTTTCGGTCACGAACCGCTGGTGGCTCATCGTACGCCAGAATGCTCCGTGAAATCCCACCGTTGCAGTAGGGCCGCCGACAACCTTGTCGAGCAATGCTTGAACTTCTTTATATCCTGTGATGGTGGGTGGGGTTGGCGTTGGAGGTTGCGGTTCTGTTGGCGGTGGCGGTGTGGTTCCGCCTAGTGAATTGGCCCAACGAGTTGCCAGATCGATCTCACGCTGACTCCAGTCGTCGATTAGTTGACTGCCCGGCGGCTGGTACTCCATCCTCGGGAGGTTTGAGAGGAATCTTCTGCGCAAGGCTCCATCAGATTTCAGCAGCGCGAACAACTCGTCCGGGTTCAGAAACGACTGCTGCCTCGAACCACTGCCGTGCACGAACGCCCGCGGCAATCCCTTCGTCACGATCAGCTCGCGCATCTCAAGGTCGAGGTCACGCTGCGGCGGCTTCTGGATTTGGTTTCGTCGCTGGTAGCTCGGGCCGGGGCGGGTGGCAGACTCGTACGGCGATTCACCAACAATTTTTCTCACCGTCGCCTTTCCGTACTTCAGCGCGCCGATCGGGTTGATACCGTCGGCGTAGCCGTGCGATACATTGTTGACGAAACCTGTGAACTTGAACTTGCCGTTCTCGCGAACCGGGTAGGAAAACATAGCGAAGGCACCACCGTCCGGAACTGATTCCTGGAGGGAAACAACCGCCTTGAACTCGGTATCCTTGAACTGGTTCGGCCTGACCTCGGTCTTGCTCGAGATGCGCACGACATCGCCGCTGCCGATCTTGGGATTCTGCCTGCCGGCCCAGTCAGGGTTCACTTCGAGGATCGTCCCTGGCATGTCCTCCGGGTAGCGTTCGTTCACATAGTCGTTGCGGAGGTGGTGGAACATGTTGTTCCACAGATGGTTGAACCGGCCATTCGTAATGAACAACTGATTGTCATCCCGCTGGTTGATCTCGTCGAAGACGCTTTTGATCGACTCCCAATTCGCCGCGACAAAGTTGAACGGACCGTTCCGCCGGACGCGCAGCGTGCCATGCAGTTTTTCAATCGCGGCCCCGCGTGCCGCCGCCGCTTGGAGGGCGTCCTCGACCGATGCGCCCTCGATCACCACCGGGGTGTCAACGTCTTCGCCGCTACCATTGACCCCACGAACTGGGAGCAGCACGCCGTTGGATGCGATCTGGTTTCCGTGGATCCCCGAATCCGAAACATCTCCAGCGATGCCCGTCACCGCGTAATTGTTCGTGTTGAGACGTGGCGCGAGCGCGTCCGTCCGGCCGGCCCCGAGCATCTCGTGGACGACACCGTCTTGAAGCCCCAATTTATGGCGTCCGAAAAGGATCAGGTCGCCGAGGAACGTTCGGTTTTTCTTATCAGGATTGGCGAGGCCGCGATTCGAAAACACCGCCATCTCGTCAGCGACATGTGCGGATTCTTTCCAGCCGAACAGTGCCTCACACCATCCCTGCCGTAGATTCTGCGGAACCACCGACCGAATGAGGGCCTTCCCGAGATCGCGGAAAATCATCCAGTCGGGTTTCGGCGAGTGCTGGTAAATTCCCGCGTTCTCTTGGTCTTCGATGTCCCAATAGGCCGCGGGATCGAGGCCTTTCGCATTACCGGCCCCGGCGGCGGTTTCGATCCTTTTCAGGTCGTCGCCGTCGAGCGGAGGATCCTGGAAACGACCGTAGAGTTTGAAACGACGCTGCGCGTTGTAGCGGCAGAAGTCGTCCTCGCCCCAGCCCGCTGCGGGAATGAGGATGTCGCAGAGCGAGGAGGTCGGATTCTCGAAAAGGTCTTGGAAAATCATCACCAGCCCGCCGTCCTCGCTCATGCGATCGGTGTAGACCTTCAGCAGATCGGCTGGATTGCCTACGTCGGCTTTCGTGGGGCGGCGGATGTTTCCGCCGGTTCCGCCCTTCTTCAACCGTTCCTCGATCTTTCCCCGCTTGTTCTCGGCGTCGTTGGTTTGGCCGAAGTAGTTGCCGCCAATGATATGCAGCAGCTTGACGTCTGGATCTTCCTTCGTGCGGAGCCCGTTGGTCAGCTTGACGAACGAGTTGCCGTCCGGTTGCGGATCCATTGCTGCCGGTGGGCCGAATAGGTGGTTGTCGAGATTATGCTGGGTGGGTAGATCGACCAGCTTTGGCACCGGATCGTTGTTCCCGTCCGTGTAGGAATCGGTGGCGTTGTGCTTCGGGTAGCCCTTTGAATAGGTGCGTTGGGCATTCGGGTAGGCGAAGTGTTCACTCAGATCCACCCTCGAGTCCGCCCAGCCCTTCTGGTGACCGCCGACGCGGCCGACGAACCGGCCTCCTTTCTTGTCCGGGTCGGTCGCAGGATCCTCGCCTGCCCCGAGCAGCAATCCCAGCGAGGCCATCGCAGCGGTATTGTGGTAGTTGAAACCCCAGATCATCCCCTTTTCGTAGATCAGACCCACTCGCCGGTAGTGCTCGTCCTCGCCGATCTTGTCGGGGTAGATCGCCGCCGCGAAATCTCGCAGGGACTGGAGGACCTCGGCATCCCCGCCAAAGCAATTTTCGACGATCTTCTCGAGCGCATAGATGGAATTGCAGTCGTCGACTTTGAGGAAGTTGTTGGCGAAGTCGTCAAACTTCCTGGCTCGGTTAATGCGTCTCTCGCCCTTTTCTTTCAGTTCGTCATCATCCGTGAAGACGAGGTCGCGCCACGGGTAATTCGCAAGCGAATTACCGGGCTGACTCTTCCACTTCACGAGAATCTCGCGGCAGATCCCGTAGATCACCAACGGGTCGACCCCCAATTTCGGCAACTGGACGTGGATCCCGCCGGTGTCGAGGGCGTACTGGGCGGTGGCCGTGACACGGGGGTCAACCACGACCATCTTCTTCCCGACCGCATACTGCATGAAGTAGACCGACTGGTTCTCGTACGGGTTCGTGCCGACAAACACGAGCACGTCGGAGTCGATCGTTTCCTCGTAGGCCCAGTCGTGCGGTCTGAGGCCAGCGTCCTTCATGCCGGGGCTGCTGCCGGCGGAACTTGGCCGGTCGTGGTAGGCCACGTTGGGGGTGCCCAGCGCACTGTAGAACAGTTTGGTGAATGCGTAAGTATTCTCGAGGTACTGATACTCGAAAACCTTCGCCCCGACAGCCTCCGGTGTGGGTATCTCGATCTTCTGGTTGGCATCGTCCCACTTCATCCCGGTCGCATGCTGCACCAGCCCCGCTAGCAATTCGTTCAGGGCCGACCACGAGATCTTTTGCAAGTCGCCGTTTTCGAGTCGCACCATCGGCGATTTGAGCCGGTCCTCGGTGCTGCGGCCCTTGCCGTTGTGGGTCACCAGGTTCTCGCCCTGGCTGCCCCCGCGAACAGAGTGGTTACCCTTGTTGAGATCGCAACGCACATCGGGCGCGACTGAAATCTCGTGCTCCACCCCTTTGAATTTCACCCGGCTGCGCATGGCAGGCGTGATGAATCGCGAGACACCATCAACGTTCTCGGAGCCGGTCGCGTTTTCTGGGATGAGGAAGGCGTTATAGCCACATCCGACCGCGCAGTATTGGCAGCCCGTGGTGATGCGCTCGGTTCCTTGAGGAAATACTCTAGAGTAGGATTGGGCCATGGTATCGATCCGTTGCTATTGGTAGGTGTCGAACCACTCCTTGAACTCTTCGAGCCGGTTCCGGCTGATTCCCGAGATCTGGATCAGGTCTCCGAGATCACTCCACTTGCGACCTGCGATAATGGCGGCTGCGATGACTGGCCCGAAACCATTGAATTCTTCGAGCTGGTTCTGGGTCGCTCCATTGACGAAATTGAGGAGGCCCCCACCCCACTGTTCGAGTTCGGGGTGGCCAGACGCCACCCACGATTCGGTTTCGACGTCGCCACCTTGGGTCACTCTCAGTTTCAACATCGGCAGGTTCTGGGTCGCCGGCCCCAGAATGGCCAAGCCTTCCTTCCTAAGGTCGAAGGTCGTCCCGTGACAGGGGCAGGGGCCACAGGTCGACCGTTCTTCGGAACCATCGTTTGAGTAGGTAAACCGGTCGCGATTGGCCTCAGAGAAACTCCCGCTCACACCAGTTTTTCGTACAAGCCTGCAACCCATATGAGTGCAAACGTTCGCGAACCCGATTTGGTGGGTTGAAGTGGTGTCTGGCAGCGTTACTGGATCACGAAATCGTATCACAAATCCACGGGGAACAGCTTGTGCCGGATCATCTCCTTGGGCGAACAAAGGGCCGATCGAAGGAAGGTCGGCATTGGCAGCTGGCGGCGGCGGAAGGACTCCGCCCCATTGTGGATTATCCGTGTTCATTTGTTGATTGCGTTAGTGTCGGTCGATTCCGCTGTCGTGAATACTCATTCGAAAAAACCAAGCCCTATGGTGCCGCTGTGATCTCGACTTCGTAACTTCCAGAGCCCCGGAAGGAGTCGACTAGAATGAACAGTTCGCCTCCACTAAGTCTAAGCGTTAGTGTCTCGTCAGGGCCTGGTGAGAAACCCCTCGCGTCAAACTGAGAACGGGTAGGCTGCAATCCAGATCTAAGGTAGAGATCGAAATCGGCACCTGGCGGGCCGTTGAGCGCTACCGTTACAGTTCCGGGCCCAAGGCAAACCCGGTGAATGTTCTGGTCGCCGGTCGCATTCAATTGTCCCCGAATAGGCAACGGCGATCCCGCCGGCCTCGCTCCATACAAGGCCTGGATCCCGTTTATATCGTCCTGCCGAAGGCTATCGACATCATCGTCGTAGAACGCGAACATGATTGCGTCCTGATTATTGGAATGGCTTAGTCCTAGGAGATGACCGATTTCATGAATCGAAACGTTAAGAAGCCGGATGCCTCCTGCGGTTGCGCCGTCTACCCAGGATTCGAATTCATCGAAATGTAGCGATCCAGCATTGATGCCTCCGCAAGCGCCAGGGAAGAAGGCGTGAGCCAGCGTGTTCCCCTCAATCGTGCCGCCGTCGTCAAAAGGTGCTCCGTCCCCGTGATTCCCACGCTCGAACGATATCGGGAAAGTAGGGTTGTCGCCGGGGTCCACTTCGGTAAATCGGAGCGGCGTCACTTCAGCCCAAACACCAAAGGCTTCTCGAATAATCTCTCGCTGCCGATCTACCGTCAGATCGGGTGTGCTGTTCAGAAACGCGTACGTGAGATCGGTTTCGTCGTACTGGCACCCCCGCAAAACGAATGGCGCCGGGGCGGACGCGTTCGTGCCGGGAACCACGTCTGGATTTCCACAGCGGGGACGCTGGATGAGTTCCAACGTTTCCCGGTCAGCTTCACCTGAGTCATCCAGTCCATAACATTTCTGAAAATAGCGGAGTGCCTTGCATGTGCAGTCACACATGGTGCCCGGCATTCTCCCCGAGCCTAAGTAACCGCTTTGACTGAGGAACGATTGTAAGGAGCGCACATCGTCTCCGCTTGCTCCGGCTTTGAGTTTTTTAGTGCGCGCCTTGCCCTCTAGTAGGCTGAATTGAAAATGCTTTTTCTTCTGTTTAGTCATAATCTTTTGGCTTATTGTTAGCTTTGAATGCCCCTTATGGGCAATCTAGATGCACGTCTGGATTGTGACCGATTGGAGAAGAGTCCACCGCCGGATCGACGTCTCATTGACCCACCACGGCGTAATTCTGTGGCTATCAGTGCGCCACAACAGCCTGATTCCAATAGTGGGAATGAGTGACCACCAAGCAATTTCGATATTCTTCCTGACATCCATACACCCTCCTTACGTACGAGGTAAATAAATCAGAATCCGCTGAACTTGTCAGCCACATTTTTCTTCAACACGCATTTTTTTCTGTTGTGCGAAGTCGCTGTTCCGCTTTGCGCCAGCCTGCCCCCCTCGCTTCGCCGGGAGACTTACGACCGCCGTTGCGTGCGGTCTCGATCAATGATGCTTTGTAAGAACACCACGCTGGGCACCACCGCTTCGCCCTCATAGCTCTCCCACATGCTTTTCTGCGAACCGAAGATGGTGCTCATCAAGCTGGTTGAGGCGCTGCAATTCACTCCGGCCAGGCGTCCATAACGATCGACCAACGGTCCGCCACTATCACCCGCATCAAGTGGCACATCATGATCGATGATCCGCCATTGGAAGGCATCGCCGGCTTTTCTAACCGAAGACACGTCCAGAATCTTGCCGCCCGCCATGCCCGAGAGCGCCTGCCCATTCTTCAGGCCCGACCAACCGGTCGCGGCGACACGGCGGCCGGCAACCAATTGATCCGTGGGTACGAAGGTGAAACTTTGAAACGGCTGAACCGGCGCATGAACCAGCGCAATGTCAGCGTCCTGGTGTGCCGATGCCCACACCACACGATAAGGAGCCTTGGTGACTTTGATGTTGGAGCCATCATAGACGGTCGCCACCAAGATCTGTGGCGGAGGCCCGGCGATGCAATGTTTCGCTGTTAGAAAATAACCGTCTTCGGTAATGGGGACGGCGGACCCGTAAACACTATCCCCCTTAGCCGTGCATTGAATCGTCGCAGCGACATTTCCATTCGCAAGTGAGCGGGAGGCCACCTTCACCGTTTCCCAGCCATTGAGAATAATGCCTGTGTTAGCGGCAACCGATTTCAATAACTCGGCATCCATGCCCATCTCACGATACCAAGCATCCAGACTTGGCGCTTTGTTAGCCTTGATCGTTTCAAACAAGCGCCTCTCCATCACACTGGTTTGGCATCCGGCAAGAATAACCAACCAACAGGCGAGAAGCAGACGGGGAAACGCAACCGGGAGCATGCGGGACGTTAGAAACGTTCCTACCTGCTGTCTAGGAATCCGAACAGGTAGTGAAGACCATTGATTGAATAAGAGCGCATCCTAGGATCGGTCCATGTCCCCTCTCACAGCCGCGACCGTTCAATTCAATCATCAGCCGGGCGACAAGAAGGCCAATCTCGAGATCATTGAGTCTTTTACCCGTCAGGCTGCCGGAAATGATGTCGACCTTATCGTCTTTCCGGAAATGTGTGTCACGGGATATTGGCACGTGCGCCATCTAGACCGCTCCCAGATCGAAGATTTGGCGGAAACCGTTCCAAACGGATCCACAACAGAGAGGCTGCTCTTTCTCTCACGGACACACCAAATTACCATCGGCGCTGGATTGATCGAGCAAGATGCCGATGGGCGCCTTTATAACGCTTACGTCGTCGCCATGCCTGATGGGCGCTGGGCCCGGCATCGCAAGCTCCATACCTTTATCAGCGAACACATGGATTCCGGCGACGACTTCACGGTATTCGATCTTCCTAACGGAACGCGCGCGGGCGTGTTGATCTGTTATGATAATAACCTTATTGAAAACGTCCGCATGACCGCTCTGCTAGGCGCCGAAATTCTCATCGCTCCGCATCAAACCGGCGGCTGTGATTCGCGCAGCCCACATGGCATGAAACGGATCGATCCCGAGCTTTGGAACCGCCGTCACGAAGATCCCACTACGATTCGCGCTCAATGTCAGGGTGACAACGGACGTGGCTGGCTCCTGCGCTGGCTTCCCGCCCGCGCCCATGACAATGGGCTCTTCCTTCTCTTCAGCAACGGTGTGGGCGTCGACGATGATGAAGTTCGAACCGGCAACGCCATGATTCTCGATCCTTACGGTCGCATCATGGCCGAAACCGATCGTGTGGAGGATGACATGGTCGTGGCGGCACTCGATCCCGATTTGAGGGAATGGTCCACCGGCGCCCGCTGGATGAAAGCCCGGCGTCCCGAACTTTATGAGGCCATTGCTAGATCAACAGGGAATGAACACAGCACGCGGGCCGTGCGCTTTGCACGCGCTGAGAGCGATCTGCAATCATCGCCAACAGAGCAGTAACGCCATCCTACCCAATCACGGTAGGGGTGCCGTGACGAGACTAACAATCAAAGAATTTCTTGGAGTCCACCGGCTTGCCTTCTTTTTTAGGGGCTTTCGCCTTGGGCTTGGAATCTTCGTCTTTCTCTTGATCAGCGTTCTCCGCAGCAGCGGATGCTGCTTGCTCGGTCTCTGAGCGTTCCACAATCTTGATCTGCTCGGGCTTGTTGAGCTTGATCTGGTATTTGTCGCGATATTTCTCAATCTTTCCACGGACCTCGACGACTTGCCCTTTATAAACCTCGGCCGGTTCGCCCTTCTCAAATTTCGGAACCGCCGCCGGGAAACAAACGACGACGAAGTTGTAGTTGGCGAAGTTCAGAAAATTGATGCCCGTCTTGGACTTGCCCGTCCGCGTCACCTTTCCGCGAATGATGACCTCTTTATCCAAGGCCTCGGCGATCTTCTCGACTTCCACCACGCGAATCACGGGCGGCGGCGTTTTCTTCTCCGCTCCTTCTTCCGCCACCGTCGCCAACGCGGTGATGACCACCACCCCAATGCTAACTAACAAAGCCTTTATTCCAGTCATATCCAAGAAGTAAGGCAAGAGACTACATCGGGTTGTACTTCTCACGCGTGAATTTCTGCGCGGCCTTGCCTTTGTATGTTCGGCCGTCTTTGACAATGCTAAAGGAACCACCGGTCTTGCTTGCGAGTTCTGCCAAGCGCGCGGCAGCCGTGCCGGGCATCTCCATGGACACCGTATTGATCGGCAAACCTGAAGGAATCACTTCTAACATCTGCTCAAGGAAGCCTTCCCATGCTTTGGTATTGGTCACGAACTCATTAAAAAACTCATCGTAGGAAGAGTTGGCTCCCATCCTAATGTAGTCTTGGCACTCGCCATCCGTTAGAAAGAAAACTTGATCCGGTTTGGGCGAAATCTTCATGGAGGGCTTGATACCGCTCATCCATAGCGTTCCCGTGTTGCTTGGCGCCAAGGACATGGAATCCACCTTGCTGAAAGTTTCCTCTTTATTCTTCTTGCTCGCGTCATACCAGGTGACCTCGAGTTCGACGTCTTGCATGCCCATCCGGCCAATGACCGCATTGTTGTTAGGATTTTCATCTTGGAGCCAGGCCATCCCGGAAAAGAACACCACGGTGTAGCGCATTGAGGGGTCTAACCCTTTAATCGATTCTTTTAACTCATCTTTGAGCACCTGAATCCGGGAGTTGCCCTCTGAATTGGGGCTCATCATACTGGTGGAATAGTCGAGAATGTAGAGCACGCGCCGGGCCTTCTTCTCTTCACTGAAAAAGCGCACCGTGCCGCCACCCCCTGATCCATCACCATCTCCCCAACCACTTCCCATTCCGAAACTATCACCTGCACCAATGATTTCATCGGTAATGACTTCGATCTCCACTTCGGGCACGGCGATAGGCGAGGTGGCATTCGCCGCGATGACTCGCGCCCGGCTGGCGCTGGAAGAAGACGGCCTTTGTGGAAGGTTCTGGGCGATGGCCTTTTTATCGATGCGCTCTTGCTGATCCTCCGGCGCCTTCATCTGCATGACGACCGACGGCTCAGGAAGCGGACCGGCATTCAGATACCATAACAGACAAGCTAAAATCACGGCCGCGTGAATGAGACCCGCCACGAAGACGGCCACCGCCTTGTTCTTCTTTTTAGCCTGGGCTTGAGTGGCCTCCATCCGGTCGGCGAGCATTTGGTTGGATAGGTCATTCACCGGTGCCGACGCTGCCGCCGCCGTCAACGAAGGTGCCGGAGCCTCTTGCGGAACGGGAGGCGCGGCGTCCGTCTGTTTCGCCACTAACGGAGTGGCCAATCGCTGGCTGGATGCCGCCCCTGCGGAGACGACGGGTGCGGATTCCTCAACCGCTTGGGGAGCTTCCTCAACATCCGGAACTTCCTCGACAACCGGAGTAACCTCTTCCTCCACAGCGACCGCCTCGGCAATGGGTGCTGAGACTGACTCAGGGGCATCGCCTAACATCCCTTCAAATTCGCTGCTCACATACTGGTCATCCAGCACCGTCGCCGTGGTGTAATGCTTGCGGGCATCTTCACTGAGGCCCAGCGACTGAAAAACCTGCGCCTTCAACCAGTGCGCGTGAGCGCTGCCCTTATTTCGTTTCAGCACCCGATCGATGTGAGGCGCGGCCTTAGACGGCTCGCTGGCCAGAAACTGCTCGGCGACGAAGAGTTCGTCGTCATCGGTCGACGGGATCTCGGGCGCGTCCTTCAATAGTATGAGGGCTTCGTCTCCGGCACCATTCTCGGCCAGCATCTCGGCCAAATGACGACGTGTTTCCCAGTTCTCGGGGTTCGCCTCGAGGGCGATTTTCAGGATTTTGATGGTCTTGTCCATGGCGGCAGCATGAGAGCGTCGGCAAACGGGGGACATTCCGACCCGAAACGATGGCACCCCGGCCCAGTGTTTGCCAGTTAAATCAAGGAGCGATCCGTTTGGACATAAAGTGCCCTTCGCAGCCCGCCAAATCGGGAGTCCTGGTCACTCCCACCAAGCGGCGTCCCGAAGATCTCCGTCTCCAAGTCCAGCGGGATCTTTAAGCAGTGGCCACACCTGAACCGCGGAGTTCGGATCAATTGGCTGGAATGTCTACCTCACCGATCTCGATCCGCTCCGCAACTCGATGCACTCTGGGTTCCGATCGTAAAATGAGCGGAGCGAGCATCTCCTCCTGGCCTCGCAACCGATAGCCCCTTTTGACGGCCGGAAGCGGGACACGTGCAATGGCGCGATGACCGGTGCGCGTCTTATGTTTCGAATCGGAAGCAATAATCGCTTCGAAGGCCTCCACCCTAACATCTCGCCGCGACGAATCGACCTTCTCTGCATCTAATCGAAAGGCCTCGTCGAATGAAGCTTCAGCCGCACTCACACACTCGGGCGCATCAAAATGATAGAGAATCTCCCCTCGCTTCACATAGGCAGCGATCAATCGCTGGTGATTCTGCGCCGAAGGCCAGAGTTGAAGCAGGTCGATGGCACAATCTAAACATTCGAGCGCCTGCCAACGCAGTTCGTCCTCACCCACCGACGCGAGCTGATCACAACGCTCTAGCCATTCGGAGACGAGATGTTCACGGTGTTCGCCCAAGATCTTAGAGGGCAATTGAAGGAATGCTTCGCCATAATAGGCCCTAACAAAACTCTCCCATTTCTCTTTCTCTGTCGCCCCGGTTTCCCTGTCATACTTTTGCAAGAAAACGTCCCGCTCCACCTCTTCATGATCACATAGCGCCTTCACTTGTTCGAACTGACCCGACTCAATCAGCCTCAGGCAAGCGTGTGACTCTCTATGCAGGTGATGCAAGCGATCGCTCAGCGAAACGGGCTCTTTTCCGGTGAATGGCGGGACCATGAGTGCGCATGACTGATGATGAGCCGACGATCCATTTGCCGTAGATTCATCGACATCAACACCCTGAGAGTGAGTGGTGGATTCCTTGAATCCGGAAGCGACGAAATCTTCATAGGAAGGCCACTCAACCGGGTCCGCAAAACGATCTGATTCCGTCCTCAACATTCCATCAAGCGGTTGGCGATCCGTGACCATTCCGAAAATTCCCACTAGCACTGATCATTCGACTTCCAAACATTAGCGTTAGGCTGATTTACGGCGTTCTACTTCGGAAAACGCTCCACCTTGATCCGGCAATCCGCTCTTGGACCATCTGATCGCTTCATCAAAACTTTGAATGGCCTCGCGTAGGCACAACATGGAGCCATCCCGCATCAAAAGGTCTCCCCGCTTCGAATACGCCTCGACCAGTCTCAACTGATACCAGGCTTCCCCGTCATGCGCGGGCGGCAGCATGGCCTCAATACTTCGGTTTAGGTAATTGAGGGCCGCTTGCCAATCGCTCCTCGAATCCGCAACCTCTGCGAGTCGATCGCTGCAACGCATCCACGTGGTGACAAGAGGCTTGAAAAGTTGGGGATGATTCATCAGCGCGACCTGAAATTCTTAAAATTATCACTTTATTCACGCAATTGTGATTCATTTTAGCTTATTTGCAATTTCAAAACCGCCCGGATTCTGATTATTATAATTTTAGTATTTAAAAGCAGGATATCAGGAAATGCTGAAATTAATCGCGTTCCCCTTTTGAAACGGCGATTGATCCTAGTTGCGCGGGCGCCTGCGTGCCTTGAATTCTGTCAGACGCCTGTCTTGCGGCCCTCACGCAGGCTCCGAATAGTCAGCCCTTCCGTAGCGCGGTGTCCGGGTAGCACGAGACTAGCAGCATAGCCAAGCACGACGCACGTGCCAATGCCCGTCACGGTGTAGAGGTAGCCATTCACCTCCGTGAACTTCCACAAACAAAACATGATCGCTGCTCCTGCGAGCCCGCCGACCAGGGCGCCAGTGCTATTCGCCTTCCGCGTGAGCACGCCAAGAACGAAAAGTCCGCCCAAGACGCCCATGAATAAGCCGATTACCTTGATAAAGGCATCGAAGAGAGACTTGATTTCCGGATTGACGAAGACCAGACCAAAGGCAGTGCCTAACAAGCCCATCACCACGGTAAGCACGCGAGCGGCGGTGAGATAGCCTCGTTCATCCTGACAGCAACCCGTCGGGCGGAGGAAATCCGTTACCAACGTCGTGGCCGTGGAATTCATACTCGTGGAGACGGTGGACTGCGCCGCAGCAAAGATGCCCGCCACAATGAGACCAGCCAAGCCCACTGGCATTTCTTGCGTGATGAAGAGTGGCAGGATCTGGTCCGTGGTCATGGTCGGATCCAGTTTCTCCGGATGACTGTGATAGAATGCGAAAAGCGCCGAGCCAAGTCCGAAGAAAAGGATTGTAGCGAAGACGCTCAAGATGGCGTTCATCCAAATCGACCGGGCGGCCAATTTCTCATCCGGCGTGGTCATGTAGCGCTGCACCACCGCCTGATCCGCCGTGTAAGAGGAAAGATTCTGGCCCAGCCCACCGATGATGATCACCCAAAGAGCGATCTGAGCACTGGTAACGTCCCAATGAAAGTGGGCCACGCGAAACTTTTCGGCAGCGTCAGCGGTCGAAACAAAGCCGGAGAAACCGCCGTCCACACCGCTGATCAATAAGGCAAATGCAAGAATCGCACCCCCTAACAAAACCACGGTTTGGATGGTATCCGTCCAAATGACCGCTTCGATCCCTCCCATGGCGCAATAGAGGATGCTGAGCACACCCATGATGATCACCGATTGAATGGGCGTTAGGGGTGTGGCGGCTGCGAGCGCCAAGCCCGTGAGAGACATGACCACGGCCATGCGAAAGATATGAAACAGGGTGAAAAACAGGCTGCCAATGAGCCTAACAGCACGACTGAATCGTTTCTCCAAGTATTCGTAGGCACTCGTAGCATCGATGCGCCGATAGAAAGGCAGGGCCACGAACACGGCGACGAACGCGACAACGGGAATCATCATGTTGCCAACCGCGTAAACCCAATCCTGGGCAAAGGCTTTGGAGGGGAGCCCCGTGTAGGTCAGCGAACTTAACATCGTAGCGAAAATGCTGCAGCCTGCGGCCCACCACACCACGCGTTTACCGCCACGGAAGAAGTCATCCGTATCCTTATTCTTCCTAGCAAAGTAACCGCCCACGCCCACCATGAGGAGAAGATAAAGGATCAAGACGCTGTAGTTGACGACGCCAAAGTCTCGTTGTATCCCGGCCGGTGTCGCCTTGAGAATCTTAGGCGAACGCACCCGCGGACGGACTTCACCGCTGGGAATAATGATCGCCTCGTCCCACACCACGGGTGTGGTGGTGACGTGGTTAGCCGGCATGGGCCCGGCACTCGTCCAGGTATCCGTGATGGTATGATAGAGCAGCGCTTCCTTAGGAAATCCCGGATGATCATCCTTCAGCTCATCCACCTGATACCAAAGGCTCCCATCCGCGCCACCTAACACATAAATGTGACTCTGCCCGTAGCCGATGCCCGTACCCGCCATCACGGACCGCGGAGCCGATGCACGTTCACGCCATGCATCGGTGTTGGGGTTGTATTCCCAAACGTCTGCTAGAAACTCCAGCGTCTCCCCCTCCTGCCGGCGGCCGCTCATCACATACACACACGAATCAAAACCGTTGTGTTGAGACACAGTTAGATTAAAGGCTCGGCCCGGCCCGGGCCAGGGCTCCAGTTCCTGCCATCGAAAATCAGCCGTGCCTTGCTTGGCGAGATCCAGAATCCAGAAGTTCGTTAGGGCGGTGTCCAGAGTCTTCCCTTGCTGCCCGCCGGCGAGATAGATCTTCTGGCCAACCAGAGCGGCTTGGCCGTAAGCACACGGACCAGGAAGAGAAGGGTAATCGGTGCGCGTGATGCGTTTGGAAGACGGCTCCCATGATAACAGAAACACTTGAGAGACGATCTCAGCCCCGTTATCCCCGCCGATACAAATCACCCCATCGTCTGTGGAAACCGCGGCTCCGTAGGCTAACGGCTCCGCAAGTTTCCCACCGTCATGCCAAGCGTAGGCATCGCCGTCGCGTTCTAACACATGAATAGCATCATGCCAGACTTTGTCCGTTTCCCAAAGCGGTTTGTTAGGAAAATTGGCACCGCCGGCAACAATCAACGCGTCTCCATGCAAGCCGGCATAAGGACCTGCGAGCCCCGGTTGCTCCGTCTGGCCGGCGGCGGGCGGGAGAGCCGGCAGTTCATCCCATTCCAAGCGTGCCCCTGCCGAGACGTCCCAGATTGAAATAGACCAGACCAGAGTTCCTAACGCGATCCACTTCATGCGAATCAATCTTCCGCTCCCGGCCAATGACGCCACCAGGCTCGGAATTGCTCCCATTGCTCTCTTAGAAACGGCCGCTGACTATCACTTAAGCGATCGGCCTCGTTGAAATGAAGTTCGTACTCGGCATGGCCTTCCAGCTCCATGAGATGCTTGTAGTAGAGCACCAGATCCGGCCCTTCGTCATACGTGGCCAGCACTCGGAAGGCTTCGTCTAACTCTTGCGCCAAGCGCCGCGCCTCCACATCGCCGGCCGCAGCCTCCTCACAGAGTTCTATGAACCGCAAGACCTCGCGAGGCAGCGCATTGCCCACCCCAGTAATCGCCCCGGCAGCGCCACAGTGGACATAACCATGATAGACTTGGGTGTCCACGCCGACCATCAATGTGAGATCCGGGTCGCCGCTGGTGATGTGTTCAGCGGCGTAGCTCAGTGAATCCGCGCCGCCGAACTCCTTAAAACCAATGAGATTGGGATGATCCCGACGGAGATCGAAGAAGAGTTCCGCCTTGGTTTCAAAACCATAGTAAGGGCTATTATAAATCACCGCCGGCAAATCACCGCCCGCTTCTAACACCGCGGCGAAGTGAGCGCGTTGCGCTGCCGGTGAAGTCCCGCGCGAAAGCACTCGCGGAATCACCATGAGTCCGGCCGCGCCAACCTCCCGGGCATGCGCGGCATGCCCGGCCGCCAGTTGGGGATTCTGCGCACCGGTCCCTACCACCACCGGGACGCCGGCTTCCACCAATCGCTTCACGCCCTCTTGTCGCTGCCTATCCGTTAGGAGAGGCCAATCGCCCATGGAGCCGCAATAAACGACACCCCGCATGCCGGCCTCGATCAAACGTTGAGCGTGAAGAATCAGGGCGTCATAATGAGGCGTGCGATCGGGCAGACACGGCGTCATCAGGGCCGGGATACAGCCGCGAAAAATAGTGGACGGTTCGGACATGTCCCGGTTTGCATACCCAGAACGGCTCGCCGATGCAAGGGAGCTTCGAGCCTAAGGGCCCAGGCCCTAACTAACTTCGTTACGGAATGGAAGGCGGTGCCGGGGGACCTCCTGTTCCTCCAGTGCCCGTAGCATCCGGGGGATCCATTGGAGTCGTACTAAAGGTTCCCTGAATCGTCGCCGTGGCCGTGGCTCCCTCGTGAACGTGAAACTCGTCGACGGTGCTATACCCATCCGACCCCGAATAGACGAATTCCAGGTTTAGGTAATAGGTTTCACCAGAGAAGACGGCAGAGAAGTCCGTGTGCATCTGTCCGAACCGCACGTAATCCGCTTTCTGATCAGCTGTGAGCCAACTGTAGTTCTTGGTCGATTCCAACCCGAGTACAATGTCGACACTTTCCGTTGTACCCGAGGGCGAACTAAAGCTCATATCAAGTTGCAAGATCACTTCGTAAGCGCTGGTTCCCAATCCAGTGGTTGAGTTCAAATAGGTGATTTGACCAATCGTGAAGGCTTGATCTGGATTGATATTGGAGAAGGAACTTCCGGCAAATTCGAGCCGGTTCTGAGGCCCACCGGCGATGGCGGCTCCGTAAAGGAATTCGCTGTCACTACCTCCAGGCGCAATGTTAGACACAAGGGCTCCTGTTCCCACCGGAGATTTGAAGGCGCCCGAAGAAGATCCCGTTAATGAGGGGTTCTCGGAGCGATAGATCTCGGTCGAAATGAAGCTGTTGTAGACTCCCGGATCGGGGACGATCATCTTCACAAACGCACTGAGCGTCTCTCCGCGCCCCACAGGTACCGGCCCAGTGTATTCCTGCCAGGCGCCTCCATTGATGGCATACATGATCGTGGTAGTGCCGGGATCATTGGGACTCGCTAAGGTGACACTGCTAGGAAAGGAGTAATACTCAAAGAGATCGCCCTTGGGACTAAACGTGACCGGAAGCAACTGGGTGAGCGCATCGGGGTCAACCGGAGCCGGAGCAGGTGTCACATCGTTGGCATCGACCGCCGGACTAATAGAAATGGTTGGTGTCGCCAAATCCGTGAAATCCCAAATCCAATCATCCTCATGCGCCAAATCCATGGCTTGATTCCGATGCTCAGAAGACACGGCGTTCGCCAGGGCCTCGTTGAGAATGAATTCCTTCACGCCCACGTCGCCCGTGTCTTGCATCACGAAGAGGTTGTCTGTCCCATCCCACAGTGCCCGCCATTCCGGCGCTGCCGCTTCCGCGGTGGTTTGCATTTTGACATCCAAACGCGGATCCACGAAGGAACCTCCATAACCCGCGATGTATTCCGTGTTGCTGGCGGTTGTTTTCAGTTTAGCGAGGACTTGCGCGGGGGTCGATGCCGCACTGAGATCGCCGCCCTGAGACAAATAGGCTTTCACCGCATCGTTGAGGGCCGCGACCTGATTCTCCAGACGGACTTTCCGCACGTCGGCCAGGAGAGGCGTGATGGTAACGATCGCAACAGTGGCCACGATTCCCAAGCCGCCAACGGTGGCCAGCATTTCCAAGGCAGAGAAGGCTCGAGTTCGGGTCTGGCGTGATCGTGAGTTAAACATATCTAAATGATATTAATTCTGAAAATTATATAAATTACGACAAATGCAAATTGAAATTGCAACATCTCTTCACCCTACCTCGCTTTGAAAAGCCTCTTAAGAGCCGATTGTTCAGCTTCCTAGCGGGAATCGGCCCCCCTTTCTCACCATCGTGAAAATTTCACTCGCGCGCGGCGCAAAGACGCCAGACGCCATTCTCACGATGCAGATTCTGAAGAACGCGTGTCGTCTTTGGTTTCTGCCAACTCGGTTTGCAGTCCGATGCGCTTGGCCCGTGTTTCCCACAGATCCCGCGCCACTTTCTGCATATCCACATTGAGATCCGTCTCATCCACGATCTCAAAACCAATGAGGGTTTCCACCAGATCCTCTAGAGTCACGATGCCTTGCACGGCTCCGAATTCGTCCACCACCAGCGTGATGTGTTCCCGCTTGCCCGTCATGCGCGCCAGAAGCGCCATCACCGTCGTGGTCTCCGGCACCGTCCGGATCGATTGCGATAGGTCATCCATGGTCTGATCCTGCTCTCCAGCGGACAGAGCCTGAAGAATCTGCACCTTGAGCACGAATCCCTTTACCTCATCGCGATTCCTTCCATAGATCGGGACGCGGGAAAAGGGTGATTCCGAATGCTTGTCCACGTATTCCTGGACCGTCATGGTCCCTGGCACCATGAAGACCACGGGACGTGGCGTCATGATCGAGGCCACCTTGGTATCGCGGAAAACAAACAGATTTCGCAGCATCTTCGATTCCTGCTCGTCCATGTGTCCCTCGCTGGAGGCGATTTCCGCCATGGCGCGGAATTCCTCCCGGCTAAACGAGTGCCCATGGCCGGAGGTACCGAGCCGCTTGGTGATGGCCTTGGATAGCCACACAAAGGGGTGGAGCGCCCACATGAGCCAATTCACAAACGAGGCGGTCATGGGCGCGAGTTGCTTCCAGTAAAGGGCCCCAATCGTCTTGGGAATGATCTCCGAACCCACGAGGACGATCAACGTGAAAATGGTTAGGAAGACTGCCTTCTCGATGTTGTTGGGCCAGAGGATCGCTCCTTGCGCTCCTGCTAGACTGGCGCCTGCCGTGTGCGCAATGGTGTTCAGCGTAAGAATGGCCGCCAAGGGCTGATCGATGTCCTGCTTCAAGCTCGACAAGCGCGACGCGGCCTTGGGCTTCTCCTCGGAGAGATGCTTGATGAACGGTCGCGTCACGGAGAGGAGCACGGCTTCGGCAATCGAGCAGAGGAAGGAAAACACCACCGTCACCGACATGAACAGCAATAGAAGAACCCAGACGGACGCATTGGAACCTTCGGACGCTAGCAAATTCATCTGAGAACATCGTTCCCAATTCCTGGCTGTTGGCAATGTCTAATTTTCAGATTGCGCTCGATGAATGATAGTGCCCAATTATCACTTGCGCTTGATCCACGCGCGGGCTCTTTCTCCCCCCCTCTCACCTCAGCGCCCCCCTCATCCGTGATCTTCAAGAAAGCCCCCTGGGATAAACTCAACGAAGCGCAAGCCCGCGCCGTACGCCAGACCGAGGGGCCAGTCCTGATCCTAGCCGGAGCCGGCACCGGCAAGACCCGTGTCATCACCACACGCATCTGTTATCTTGTCCGCCAGGGCGCCGACCCCGGCTCAATTCTGGCCGTGACTTTTACTAACAAAGCCGCTAATGAAATGCGTGAGCGGGTGGCCAAGATGGTAAAGAAGGAGGATGCCAAGCACCTAACCATTTGCACGTTCCACTCTCTCTGCGTGCGCATCCTGCGCGGCGATATTGAACGTTTGGGCTACAAAGCGAATTTCACGATTTACTCCGGTTCCGAACAAACCGGCCTCATTCGCCGCATCATCACGCGCAAAGCCGCCAAGGATGAAAAGTTAGAACCCGCCGTGGCCCTGGCCATGATCAGCAAGGCGAAGAATAGCAGTTTACCCATTTCCGATGATGAAGACTCGCTTCTAGCAGAAGTGTTTCGCGAATACCGTGATGAATTAAAGGCGCTCAATGCGGTGGATTTCGATGATTTGCTAGTTCTTTCCGTGCGTTTGCTAGAGAATCACGCCGACGTGCGGCAGCGCTGGCAACGCCGCTTTCGCTATCTCATGGTGGATGAATTCCAAGACACCAACGGCTTGCAAATGCGCCTGCTCCAACAGCTCACCGATCACCGGCGAAATGTGTGTGTGGTAGGAGATGACGACCAGAGTATCTATGGGTGGCGTGGTGCCGATGTGAGTAACATTCTTGAGTTCGAGCACTACTTCAAAGATCCTGTCATCGTCAAACTGGAGGAGAACTACCGAAGCACCAAACCCATCCTCGAGACCGCAAATCAGCTGATTCGCAACAACCTGACCAGGAGGGAGAAACGGCTCTGGACTCAGAATCCCGGTGACGTTCCCATCCGGCTCATGGGCGTGCCGGGCGATAAGGAAGAGGCCGAGGTCGTGGTCAACGAAATCTGGGACGGCCATCACATCGGCCGTCTACCTTGGGAAGACTTCGCCGTTCTCTTCCGCATGAATTCGCAGTCGCGCGTGCTCGAACAATCCCTGCGTGAGCACAAGATTCCCTACCGCCTCATCGGCGGCCAAAGCTTCTTCGACCGCCGGGAAATCAAAGATCTGTTAGCCTATCTGACAGTCTTCTGCAATCCTCACGATGACATCAATCTATTGCGTGTCATCAATACCCCGCCCCGCGGCATCGGCAAAGCCGTGATGGAGATGGCCCTTGAGCAAAGTGTCCAGTGGAAGAAGAGCGTTTTCAGCACTCTCAAGGAACCAGAGTTCACCGGAAAGTTAGGCAGTCGCGCCCGCACTGCGATCGCTGAGTTTCTCAAATTTCTCAACTACTACAGCGACGCCGTCATCTCACGTTCCGCGGATTACGCCGGGCTCACGGAACGCCTCATCGAGGACATCGGCTTTGCTGATTACGTGGCCAAGACGTGCAAGAAACAAGAGGAACGCGACGCACGCGCTGAAGCCATGGGCGAGTTCCTGCGCGGCCTGCGCGATCATCAAGCGCGCAACACCAAAGGTCTCCAAGGCTACCTTGACGACGTCGCCCTTCTCGCCGAGCGCAATGACGATAACGACATCGAGAAACAGAAAGGCGTCTGCCTCATCACCCTCCACGCCGCCAAAGGTCTTGAGTTTCCTAACGTTTATCTAGTAGGACTCGAGCAAGGCATCCTCCCCCACAAACGTTCCTTAGACGAAGACGCGCTCGACGAAGAACGCCGCCTCCTCTATGTCGGTATCACCCGCGCCATGAAAGCCCTGACAATGACCTACTGCCACACCCGGGTCCGTTATGGCGATCCGCTCCCCTGCCAGCCCAGCACCTTCATCCGCGAACTCCACCGCGAGCACCTGCAAGAGCTTTCCTACCAAGAATGGCTTAACAAACCCGCTAGCGCCGATGAAGCCAAATCCTCCTTCGCGATGATGCGCGAAATGCTCCAAGGCGTGAAAGGCTATGGCGAAGAACAGCGTTGATGGCCGGAATCGTTGCGTAACCTAGATTGGAAATCGATGGCCTGGCCAAAGAAACATACCAGACGAATCCATATAAACGATTGTGAGTATCTATGGCACGTCAGCGGCAACGAGGTCTATAACGAAAATCCCATTACAGTCGGAACAGAAAGCGGAAAGTTCGTTCTCTTCATTAATCCGTATGCTCACGATTGGGAGATTACTCCATCTAACGTAAGGGCGGCAATTGAATGGGCACTCAGTAAGGTTGGTCCTCAGAGACCGGAGGAAGTCGACGTATGGGATTTTCACCAAGAAAAAAGATTATTATTGGATTCCTGATGGAACAGAATCTGAGCACGAATCCGCTTGCAAGTGATAGCATCGATTATGCGGTGGTGTAACAGATGCGATTCTCTTCTGGATAGTTCCTCCACCGCAAAGCGCACGATTTCATTCGACGCCACCCGAGAGATATCCAATAACCAAGGGCATGTCATGGCTCTCACGTCTTGCTTTGGTAGCGCTCATTGGAGCGCTGGTTTCCTGTGGCACTAACAGCGACACCGTTGATTTGGAGAATTGGCCCAAGCGGCCCATCACCATCTCTTGTTTCGCGGCGGCTGGTGGTGGCACGGATGTCGTGTGCCAACTCATGGCGAAGGAGATGGGCGAGGAACTTGGTGTGAAGATCAATGTGGTGCATCGCACGGGTGGTGGAGGTGCGGCAGCCATCACGCATGTCGTCCAATCGAAACGGGATGGCTACCAGTGGGGTGGCTTTGCCGATTCCTTGCTGACCAAGAGTGTGTTAGGAACTTCGGATGCCACGGCCAAGGATTGGGCTTGTTATGTGGTGGCAGGGGCTCCCGGCGTGCTCTCCGTGGCCGCGAATTCGCCCTATCAAACGATCGAAGAACTCATTGCAGCGGCGAAAGCGGCGCCCGGATCGATCAAAGTCGGTGCCTCGATCACCGGCTGTATCTGGCACACGAAATTGTTAGCTTTGGAGAAGGCGACGGACACGAGCTTCAAGTTTGTACCGTATCAAGGCAGCGCCCCTAGCCAAGTGGCGGCCCTATCCGGTGAACTCGATGTGGTCCTCACATCGATCTCAGAACAATCCGATCTTATTGATGGCGGCAAGCTTCGGCCTTTGGCTATGATCGAGATGGAACCTTTCACTTTCGCTAACGGACGCACTATTCCTGCGGCAGGCGTGCTTTATCCCAAGATCGGCGAAGTCCCGGTCAGTCAGTTTCTCTGCATTGCCCTGCCCATCGATACCCCTCAGCTTATTCTCGACAAGATTTCCGCCGCTTTTGAGAAAGTCATGGCCAGTGACGCGGTCAAAGAATTCGCTGAGACGCGCAACTTGACGTTGTTAGGCCATCACAGCGAACAGGCCTTGGCCGAGAATCTCAAAGCGGAGCAGGTTTGGACGTGGTTGCTTCACGATCTTGGCATCGCCGTGAAGTCGCCGGAAGTATTTGGTATCGCCCGGCCTTAAAGGCGCTTCATCCACGATTTTTCTTAAAAAAATGTCCACGTCATCGCCTGAGCGGGAGTTCTGTATCCTGACATGGGCGATGACGAGTTGTTAAAACACTGCGCGAATACCGGCACGAGCGCTGATTGGGCCTTTCGTGAGTTGGTCGATCGCTATGCCGGCCTGGTCTTCAGCATCGCCGAGCGTCGCGTGGGTAATCGCGAACTTGCGGAGGAGATCACACAGAACGTTTTCACCGTCTTAGCGCGCAAAGCCACGCAGCTCCAGCCGCGCACCAGTCTCGCCGGCTGGCTGCATCGCGCCACCATGTTAGAGTCAACCAAGGCGCTTCGCACGGAGATGCGCCGCAAACGTAAGTTGGAGGCTTACCAAGCCATGGAAGAAACCAGAGTAGCGCATGATCGCCCCAATTGGGACCACGTCATGCCTTTGTTAGACGAAGCCTTGCACCGGCTATCCCCAAACGATCGCGATCTCATTCTCCAACATTATTTCGAAGAACGCAGTTATGCCGAGATCGCCAAAGAAACCGGTCGGACCAAGGCGGCATGTGCCAAGCAAGGTTCCCGCGTCATGGCCAAGCTCTGCCAACTCCTGCGCCGCAAGGGTGTGGTCATTTCCACCGCGGCCTTGGGCGCCGGCATCACGTCGCACTTTACGAAAGCCGCGCCCGCAGGCTTTGCGCAATCACTTTCGAGTTCTGCCCTCAGCGCGGCTTCCACCTCCGCACCCTTCTCATTACTAACATCGTTCTCAGCCATTATGTCAGCCACCAAATTCACCACCGCCCTGGCACTGGTCATCGCCGGAGCCGCCCTGCCCATCTCCGTCCAGTGGGCCAATGTCCAAGACTCCGGGATCACTCTTTCCCACAATATCCTTAGACGCGAACACGCGCCGGTTACCGTGACGTCTTCGACTGAGAAGGAGGGCGGGGCAACCCATGTGGAAAAGACCGCCGGCTCCATCGACCTGAAGTTGCTAGAGCAAGAACTCAAGAAACTCCCATTCCCCGATGAATCGACTCTGCGTGAGCTTGAGCTGCAATGCTTGATGTTCCAACTAAGCGAAGAAGATGTGCCGGCCGTCGTGGCCATGATCGAGCAGCTCGATCCCAAAGCCGTGCGACGCGTCGCCACCGCGCTCTTCGCGCGATGGGCCGAGTTCGATCCTCAAACGGCCGCATCCAAGGCGGAAGATCTGGGTGATAAATGGCTGGTCTATGCGGCACGCGAAGGCTTGATGATCACATGGGCCGCGAGCGATCCCGCGGAAGCGCTGCGCTATTTGGAGAACCACCCCAAAGGCACCGATGCTTCAAGCATGGTCTGGGCCACCATAGGCGATATGGTCGACAGCGATCCTTCAGCCGCTCTATCATTGGTCGAGGAAACGCTAACAGATCTCGATGTGCGAAAGAATGTGACCAAGACCATCTTGGAAGCGTGGAGCGAATCCGATCCCGATGCGGCCATGGCCTGGGCCGGCGATCACGATGAGATTCAAGCGCGCTCGTTCTCCAAAGCCATCATCAGTCGATTGGCCTCGCATGATCCAGGTCGAGCTTTTCAGTTAGCCTTGGATTCCGAGCACACAGCCATCCGCATTGGTTCCGCACGGTGGACGCTCATGCAATGGAGCGGGCGGGATGCCCGCGCCGCTAGTGAAGCCTATGTAGGCATGCCGAAGGAGTTCTATCATGATGAGCAGATGGTTCGCACGTCGATTCACTTAGCGGGAGAAATGACGCGATTGGATCCCGATCAATCCCTTGCCCTAGCAGAGCAATTACCCGGAGGTTCCCCGCGAGATCGCTGGCTCTACGCCACAGCCTGGGGGATGGCCTCCAGCCAACCGGAACGCGCCGCCGCCATTGCCGAGACCCTGCCACCCGATGGCTATCGCAAGCGCAGCCTGGAACGCATCGCCAAAGAATGGCTCCGGCAAGATCCGTCGGCCGCGGGAGTTTGGATCGAACAAAGTGGTCACTTCAATGAAGCCGCCAAAGCGCAATTCAATCAATGATCCGAATGTGGCTCAACCTTTAGATTAGGCTGTTGAGAACGCAAATCACATCATCATGTTAGTAAAATCAAGGAACGGCAGCGTCTCGCCGCGAGTCAGCCAATCCTTTCGAATCTCAATGGATTCCCACGCCGTCAGGCGAAAGCCAGCACTCCAACAGTCTTCGAAACATTGACCTCGCAAATTTCATGAAAATCAAACTCGCAAACATCCTTCTTTGGCTAACGTTAGGTGTCGCCCTCGGACTCGTCGTTCGTGGCTGGATCAAGCCCCATCAGAACCCCGCCGGACAGGTCGCGAAAGCGCGCCATTCGCTCGAGTCGCTCCAGCTCGAACGCGCCCACAGCGCGGAGACGATCTATGCGCGGCTACCGGAAATCGCTCCCACAAGCGTGACCGAGGCCACTCGGCGCTTGACCGCAGCGTCCTCTTCGAAAAGTCCGGAGCGGTCACGCGCGGAGCTTCATCGCCTGCTTCTCCAGCTCGCATCCGACCCGGATGCCATCGCTGATTTGGTGAAAGAGTTGGAGGAATCGGCTTCGGGCGGTAACAATCGCCGCTGGATCCTAACGGAAGTCTTTAAGTTGTGGGCCGCCCGCGATCCTCAAGCTGCGGCGAAGGCAGCGCTCGCTCTAAACAATTATCAGCTATCCCACAGCGCTTTGCCCAGCATTCTCAAGGTCTGGGCCAAACAAGACGCCGCAGCGGCTTTGGCGTTTGTCGAGACGTTGGATGAAAACGCTCTAACACGTAGCGCCCCATCCACAATCCTCAACGCCCTCGCCGAAGCAAATCCCTCCCGGGCCTACGCCTTGGCAAAGTCGCTAGGAGATCCCGCCTTGGAGCGGCAAGTGCAGCAAACGGTTCTGAAGAAGAAAGCGGAATCCGATTTCGATGGTGCTTGGGCAGAGATCGCGCAAGAGGAAGATCGTGAGTGGCGACAACGCCTGCAATCTTCGCTCATTGATCAGTTGGCTAGAAAAGATAAGCCAGCAGCGCTCGCCTACACGGACCAACTCGAAGAACGCCAACGTGAATACGCCGTGCGCGGTCTCTTTCGAGATTGGCCGATTTCGGATCCCGAAGCTGCCAAGCGTGCGTTCTTGGAATATCCGAGAGACCGTCTTCCGGATGGCGTGGCGTTCGATTTCGGCCAAACGATGAATCTCGCCGGCGGCGCCGACGCCCTGGCGTTCTCGCAATCGCTCGAAGGTGAAGTAAAGGAAGATTATTTGTCAGGCGTCCTAACAGAACAAGCTATCAAACGACCAGAAGCCACCTCCAAGATCGCAGCCAACTACCTTTCGGATGACAAGAACTTGGGGCGTGTCTACAAGCATCTAGGCGAGTCCTGGGCCGGCCGCGACGAACACACCGCAGCGGAGTGGTTGACCAGTCTGCCGGAATCCGCGGCGCGTGACCAAGCCGTGAGCGGCTTCGCCAAGAAACTCATTGCTAGCGATCCTGAACGCGCCTTGCAGTGGGCAGCGACCATTCGCGATCCCAAAGAGCGCACCCGCCGCACAGGCAAGTTGCTCGAACAATGGCGGACCATGGACAACACGGCAGCAGAAGCTTGGACGGCTGCGAACACAGCGGAGCTAGCCCCAGAGAACTGATCTCGTTAGTCTAGTCTAACGTTAGTTGAGGAACTGGTGACAGTTCCTTTGCGGCAGCGGAGTGCCAGGCCCGGAACTCTTACGAGTTCCGCTACGAAAAGTGCCTACCACATTTAGTCTAACGTTCCTTTAAAGGCACGGTTGCGAGAAGGTCGAGGCGGTCTTGGAACTCCTGGTAAGTTTGGGCGTCGAAACCATCCGATAGACGCTCGGGCAATGTGCGTTGGGAAGGCGATTCCCCAGAGCCGGTCAAAGTGGCGTTCCATTGCTCGGCTTTCGTTTCCGATTCGAACAACTAGAAACACGACATCACGATCTATCAATTTACTTGCTGAGATTGTCAGGAGAGCGTGGGACGGCCTGGCGCTACTCATAGGGATGCGAACCCTGGCTGGTCAACCCAACTCTGTGGGGCATCCAGCTCATGATTGATACTACCGTTGTTGAGCTGGAAGACGTTGCGACTACGATCCAAAGTAGCGCGACGTATGCGTCCGTTGGTTACCACTATTGTATCCGTATCGGCTTCGTAAGTCATGCCGGCATGCCACCAGCGCATCGACTCATGATCAATATAGCACCAGCCCCATCGCCCATCAGGAGAACGCATATAGAATGATACAGTATAAGGCTCAAAACTCCAATTGCAGCGCTGCGTGACTCTGTATTCAGAGCCATCCGGCAATCGCAGTGATGCCAATGTGCCGCTACCACCAGGCTGGACCACGATAAGGAAGAGTCCGGCAATAGCTGTCACGATGACGATGCAGAACATCAAGGAATAGAAGGCCATCTTTTTGATGCGCGATTTCATGTAGCTACGGAGTCTATCTATTTTGAGCCGAACGTCTAAAGACAGCTGGCGCCTCTCCGGGAGGCCAGCTGGCTGACACGGTTGATGGTTGAACGGTCATAGTGCTTTCGACCCGCCAAGGGTCAGGTGTTGAGATCGACGTCTTGTTCGCTGTTGGTATGTCCGAGGCGGCCGACTGCCTGGTATAGGGCAGCGAGTCTATCAATGATCTCACCTGCCTGCGACTTGAGTTCTGGATCCAACTCAATTACTGGATGCGATGCGACGTGAGTCTCGAATTGATCCGCAAAGATTGACGCCCGATCAAGCGCCTCATGCCGATGGAAATCATCAATAGGCTCTCCGCCAGCATCATCGGGTTCAAGAGTTTGGCTTTCTCCGTCCGTTTTGATGCGAAATGCGGCACGAAAGAATGCTAGCCGCATTAGGTCATACTCGGAACGAACGGCGTGAACGGAATCTCCAACAGGAATCACTGGGTCAGCGGTCCAGGAAGTCGGACAACCATTGTCGTCGTAGAAAACCTCGTGGACTCTATAGGTTGTCTCTCCGCCTTCTTCTTCGGCAACTATGCGGTGGTTCCACGTCATTTTCTTCAGCGAACGTCTGAGATGAGCGGCGCCTGACTGGCGCCCTCACCCTTTCGGGCTTCCTATACGCCCCCACCGAAGCGAGCAAGCTTTCTCAACTCCCCAAGGGCAGGCGTCGGCTCCATCGTCTTGTTGAACTAACCCGCTATCGTGAAATTCACAAGAGCTTTGGCCTTATCCTGTTAAGGCTCCGGGTAAGGTGGCGATTAGGGCAGACTTGTGGGCTATGTCTAATATACCCAAGTCTACTAACAAGTCAGCGAACTCTAAGTCCATCCTCTGCAATCGCCAACCCAACCCGGTCTCCTACTCTGAGCATCGTTTCGAATCCATGCAACGCTTTGCTCAAGATCTTCACCTCCGGGGTCTCGGCGACCGCTCCTGTCATTCTTATTACCGCCAAATCCGCCTCATCTCCGATCACTACGACCGCGTTGATCCCGCTTCTCTCGACGAGGATCAAGTCCGTTCGTACATCATTTACCTCAAGTCCGTCAAACGATGGACGCCTAAAACGATTCGGATCTTCCTCTCTGCTGGTAAGTATTTCTATGCCGAGATGCTTGGCCACAAGGATTGGAAGGTCTTCAATCTCGCTCGGGCCAAGGATCTTCCTTATCTTCCCGAAGTTTTGTCTCGCCAGGAAGTGGCCGCTCTTTTCAAGGCCATCCGCAAGGGCCGTTTCCTGACACCAATCAAACTTCTCTATGTCTGCGGCTTGCGTTTGGAAGAGGCTCTGACACTAACTGTAGACGATATCCGGGGTTCGGAGAATAAGTTGTTCGTTCGCTGTGGCAAGGGTGGCCGTGACCGCGTCGTCCCTCTTTGCCAGACCATGCTCGAAGAGTTGCGTGGGTATTGGCGGCAACATGGCAACCGGCAATGGCTTTTCCCGGCTCCGGGTCGCGGAAAGATGGATTCGCTCTCCGTGCGCCAACGCATGCGCGTAGCGGTGCGGCCTTTGGCGGGGGCGTCATTGCAGCAGGTCATTGTCAGGGCTCGCGCTGAGGCTGGTGTGTCTGATAGAGCCACGCCGCATTCTCTTCGCCACTCCTTTGCCACTCATCTTATCGAAGAGGGCGTGTCGATTCGTCAGGTGCAGCGTTTCCTTGGCCATACCAACATTAATACCACGATGATCTACACGCATTTCACGCAAGAAGTGGAGCGTGATGCCCTAACCGCTCTGGAGAGTCTCATGGCTGCGGTGACTGCAAAGCGTCAACGTCATTAATCCGTTAGACACTCGCTTCTCCTATAGTCGTGTGCTCGGCTCAGCAGGGAATTGGTGATGGCAGAGAAAAACTCTCCGTCACCCAAGTGATCCGCCATTTCGCGCCCGCCTATGTCGAGCGCTACGGTGCCGTGATGTCTCTGGAACAACGGCGTGCGCTGAGCGCGATCCTCACCTGCCGGACCGAAGCTCAAGGTGGCCGCGTGTTCGCTTGTGAGGATTGCGGGCGCTACCGTTATGCCGGTTACAGTTGAGGCCATAGCGCTTGCTCCCAGTGTGGGGGTGCGGACACGCAAGCATGGGTCGCCAAACAGTTAGATCGTTTGATCAACGCGCCTTATTTCATGGTGACCTTCACCTTGCCCAGTGAGTTGCGCACACTGATGCGCAGGCACGCTGAGATCCTTTATGACGGCTTCTTTGACGTGAGTTCGCGTTGTTTGAAAAATCAGTTAGGCGAGGAAGGTGCTTTGCAGACACGAGACACGGGCTTCTTTGGCATCATGCATACCTGGACGCAATTATTGCGCTATCATCCACACATTCATTACATCGTTCCCGGTGTGGGGCTTAGTAAGGGCGGGGCCCTACGTAGGGCCCGTGAGGACTTTCTCTTGTCGTGGGAGCCGTTGCGTGATGCCTTTGTTAAGGAGTTTGAAGGCTTACTCGAATCGCACGGACTTTTGTCAGAGTGCCCGACAGAGGTATGGGAGAAGGACTGGCGGATCAATATCCAGGCTTTTGGCAACGGTGAGAACGCGGTCAAATACCTAGGCGCCTACGTGCGTAAATCAGCCATTGGTAATAGCCGTATCGTGGCCCTTGATCCTGACAAGAACACGGTAACCTTTACCTATCTAGACCGTGCCGACGGTGGCGAACGCAAGCAGGAAACGCTGCCCGGCGTGGTCTTCGTAAGTCGTTATATGCAACATGTCTTTCCGCGGAAATTTCATCGCCTGCGCTACTTTGGCTATCTGCACAGCCGCGGAAGGGAACGGTTACTACGGCTGCAAACCCTGACAGAGACGTCGATCGTTATCGCGGATAGTGAAAGCGATCGATCTGAAGTGGAAGATCCCCCATGTCCACGTTGCGGCAAGGTCATGGCCTTCACCGACACCTTCAAACCGTGGCTGGGGCCAGCGCCCCTGTTGGATGCTATTTGGGGAATCCAACCGCCGCAACAACCGCGAGCACCCCTAAAGATCCGGCGTCCGGGCAGAGCGCCGCCAAAGAAAGATGCGAACGCCGCATGACTCAAGGCGCGCAACAAGATCTGAAAAGAGGCCTAACTGATTCCCGAAAGGAAACCAGTCCTGCGGAGCTGTGTGCTTGGATCGTGAGCGTCGGCCCATTTTATGTTAGGGCCTGTCCCACAGGTCCGGCCCCCTGTCATAGAAGTGCGAAACAGCGATATTAAAGAGCTATGAGAGCCCAATTTGGACTCCCATAGCCAAATTCGGCGTGTATAATTTGGTTAGTAGCAAAATCAAACCCGCCGAATCATGACCGAATTTAACCGCCAATTAACCTTTCGTCTACTTCCACCTTGTTACGGGCCCAAAGATTATCGCGATAAACGCGCCCGATACCAATTCATGGACGACATCATCGAGCGGGCCGGACTCGATGACCAATTCACGAAGCTTGTTCTCGAACGCCGCGGCCTCCAGTCCCATCAAGTAGGCACCCGATTCCTCAATCACTGCGTCACCGCCTTCCGCACTAACATCGTCCGCTTCGTCGAAAATCATATGCCCGTGCGCGAACTCAGCATCCAACTAGCAGAAAGCAATGTGCTGCAATGGTTCTGTCATACAGGCGAATTCGGCTCCGTCATGCCCCCCTCAAAAAGCACCCTCGACCGTTACGGACGCTTCCTGCCCCAAGAAGCCATCGACCAACTCGGCGCCCAGCTACTGCAAAGCGCCGCCCAACACTCCAGCGACGGCTTAGAGCAATTGTTAGGTTTAGAAAACCCCGTCGATCTGGTCAACGTCTGGTTCGACAGCTTCTGTCTCCAAGCCAACATCCACTACCCCACCGACTGGGTGCTCCTCATCGACGCCACCCGCACCCTGATGAAAGCCACGAAACTCATACGGGAAGCCGGCTTAAAAAACCGCATGCCCCAAGACCCCGAAACCTTCCTGCGAGAAATCAACAAACTCGGGATAGCCATGAGCCAACAACGGCGGCAGAAAGACAGCAAACGCAACCGCAAAGCCATCCTGCGACAGATGAAAAAATCAATTCGCAAGACCCGTCAACACGCCCAGAAACATCGCCAACTCTTAGAAGAAAGATGGCAAGAAACCGAGTGGAGTTGGCCGCAAGTCCAGCAAATACTAGGGCGAATCGACAACATCCTCGAGCAACTACCTGAAGCCCAACGCCAAGCACACGAGCGCCTCATCGGGGAGCGACAAGTCAAAAGCTCAGAAAAAATCCTCAGCCTCTACGAGTCCGACGTGCAAGTGGTAGTGAGAGGAAAGTTAGGGAAAGAAACCGAATTCGGCAACCCCATCCTGTTAGGCGAACAAGAAGACGGATTAATCGTTCACAACCAACTCTACAAAGAAAATGTGAGCGACGCCAAGATACTCCTAGAAGGAGTCGAAAGCATCGAAGAGCGACTCAAGATCGAAATAGAAGGCGTATGCGCAGATCGAGGCTTTGCGAGCAAAGCAAACAGCAAAGTGTTAGGAGAAAAAAGAGACTACATATGTCCGAAGCAACTCGAAATCCTGCGCGAAAAAATGAAGAACGGCGAATTCGCCAAGAGGCAAAGAAGACGAAGTCAAACCGAAGGCCGAATCAGCATCTTCATACACAGCATATTGGGAGATATGTTACGAGTGAAAGGGCACACCAATCGCGAGAAGGCGGTGAGTTGGGGAGTGCTCGGGCACAACATGAAGAAACTAGCCGAAATGCGAAAGAAGCAAGCCGAAGCGCGAGAAGCCGAAGCGCGGAAGCAAGCAGCCTAGAAAAAGCGCAAGACAAAGCCGCGCCCCCGGAACACAAGCCGGAGAGGGAGCAGCACGTACCCGCGCCCGAGAAAAAGGCCCGAAAAGCGAGAATCAGACAAGCACAACCATCCAAACCAACAAATCTGCCCCCGACCAGCGCGGCCAACAACGCGCCTAACAAAAACCACACATCAAATCTCAGAATCGGACGCTTCTGGGACAGACCCTATGTTAGAAACGATTCGCGCGCGGCCGTGCTTGGAAAAAACCGTGAGGATCGGAGCCCAAAGCCACTACGGCGCCGATCGAGGACCGCCGGGACCGCCGTTCAAATAAGGCAATGCGAGGATGGCAGACAATGGAAAATCCATAGCCTAAGAGAGCCAGCTTCTCCTTGTTCTTAAGGCTCCCTTGACATTCGACCGCGGGTTGTTCAACAAAGGCTGCATACGCAGGCTCGTTTCACTCGCTGCGATGCGAGCCTAGTTGTTTTTCACTCGCTGCGATGCGAGCCTAGTTGTTCTGCATACGCAGGCTCGTTTCACTCGCTGCGATGCGAGCCTAGTTGTTTTGTTAGGCTCGTTTCACTCGCTGCGATGCGAGCCTAGTTGTTTAGCCCTTCTTGGCTTCCTCGGCGGCGGCTGCCTCCAGAAGCACCCTGCGAGCCCATTCGCTAGTCTTCTGATCTCCTGCAGCGCTTAGGCACATGGCTTTCTCCCGGCTATTGACGCGGATGTAGAGAGACTCCTTGCGTTTCTCGCTCTCCGCTTTCGCGGCAAACTGATTTCCCTTAGGCGCTGGCATCGCTCATTTCGTATCCAAGCCCGGTCATAGTGAGCAGAGGAAGGACATCAACGTGCTCATCGTCATCCACGACGACAACGAATGCCCCCCTCGGGGGGAGGAAAACGTAGTCTGGGTGGGGAACATCATACGTCTTTCCGTCCGCCATCTTTAGCGTGAATGGCGAATTCCTAGCGATCGCAGATTCGATTTGGCTTCTGGTCATGGGGAAACAGTAAAACCGCTTGATGATTTAGCAAGCGTAAACGCAATCTGTTTCTTGGGCTAACGTCGAAGTCCTCTCACACCTGCACGGGGGTGAGGCTTCGATTGCAGGTTGATGGTTGAATGGCCATCGCGGCTTGAACTCGCGGCGGGGCAGGTGTTGAGAGCGACGCCTTGTTGTGCCTTGGTTTTCTGCGTCAGATGCCGCCGGTAAGAAATCCGATGATAGCTACTACCAAGAGTATCAGGAGAATCGCGCCAACCAACATCATCGCCCACTGCACGACGGCAGCTCCAACGCCGAGAGCAATAGCGCCACCTGCCATAGTCCGATCCTCTGACCGAATGAAAGCTGCGACACCAAATGCTGCGGCAATCATGCCTAGGCCGACCACGACAGGATAAATGTATCGGGAGGGCAACTGCTGAGGAGTTGCTGCCGGTTGATACTCTTCTCCGGTCGCCTTCGCCTTGGCGGCGTCGATGATGCGTGAGGCAAGATCGACTGCGACCTCTTCAACAGGTGGTGCCGGTGGGTCGATTGCCTCAGCGATCTGGGGAGACAAGAAAGCGGCAGCCAATGCTACAAGACCGACGATCAGGCCGATGCCGGCGGCGATACGCTTCTTGGTTCGTTTTGGTTTCGATTCGTCGCTCATTTCCTTGGCACAACGTCTATGATGAGGCGGCACCCGGCCGCGTTAAGGTGAGGGTGGACATGGAAAGAGCCTAACGAAACTCCTGAAAACGTCAAACAAACTCCTAAGCTGCCGGGTGTCGCCACCATCAAATTGTTCTGGCCGCCCACCCTGCTGCCCCGGAGCCGGACGCAGAGCGCACTCGCCGGCACGAATGCCTTCCGGGTTACCAACTGCCTTCGCAGCGGGCGCCAGCGCTGGACTCCCATCCGCACCAACAGTCTGCGCTCTAAGGCCGAATGAGAGCAAGCGTTGCTTGGTGAGCTGCCTGCCTAACGGACACGCGATCTAAAAGCCGCGGCCTAAGGGGCTTGGAAAAAAATAATCGTCCCAAAGCGCAACCATTCTGTTAGGAGCGGGTTTGAGTGCCTGTAGTCCTATGAGAAGAACCTGACTCTAACTCAATTCGTTTATGGAAGAACACTGCGCGTGATCTCACGGGCAGCGCGAAACGCAAGTTCATGGCGGGCGTCGTCGATGGCCTTGGCCGCGGCGGTCAACGGTGGGCTGAAGACTGTCTTGGCTGGAATAGGCAACTCATTCGCAAAGGCAAAGAGGAACTCGATTCCGGCATTGATTTCGTCGATCAGTTTCACAAACGAGGTAGAAAGAAGGCTGAAGAACATTATCCAGAATTACTGGAGGATATTCGCGCCGTTGCTGATCCCCATGCTCAGACTGATCCCAGTTTTCGCTCTACTCGCCTCTATGTCCGCATCACTGCTAAAGAAGTCCACCGGCGACTGGAAGAGCGCCCAGGGTATGACCTATCAAGTATGCCTTGCGTGAGAACCATCAACAGCAAACTCAATCTGCTCGAACTCCACCCTAGAAAAGTTGCCAAGACCAAGCCGATGAAGAAAGTGAAAGAAACCGACGCCATCTTTGATATGGTGCATGAGATCAATGCGGCGGCCGATAGCGATCCCAAGCAGTTGCGTATCTCCATGGACACCAAAGCGGCGGTAAAAATTGGCGAGTTTAGTCGTGGTGGCTATAGCCGAGGCGAGCGGAAGGCCCTTGATCACGACTTCAAAGCGAAAACAACCCTCGTGCCCTTTGGGGTTTATCAGCCCGAAACTGGCCAAACCGACCTATGGTTCTCAGAAAGTAAAGTGACAGCGGATTTTATGGTTGATCGTCTTGAAGAGCTGTGGCCGCGACTGCGTGCAGAGAATCCTGAAGTAGAGGTGCTAGTGATCAACGCCGACAATGGCCCCGAGAGCGATGGCCGTAGAACCCAATGGTTGAAGCGCCTGGCTGAATTCTCTACGGCTCATGATATAGTGATACAGCTAGCCTATTATCCACCCTATCATAGCAAGTATAATCCTATAGAACGAGTGTGGGGAGTGCTCGAAAACCATTGGAATGGAGAGCTACTGAGCACAGCGGAGAAAGCGCTGGGAATGGCCCGAAGCATGACATACAAAGGGTTGAATCCCGTCGTCACACTGGTCACCAAGACCTACCAGACCGGAGTGCGACTGACAAAGAAAGCGATGAAAGAATTCGCGCCCCAAATCAGTCGGATGGCTGGATTGGAGAAGTGGTTTCTAACAATATTCCCTGAGCCTGAAATGGGATGATTATTTATTTCCAAGCCCCTAAATCCTTGACGCTTGAGATTGATGCTAGACGACTCTCGGCCAGAGCGCTGAGGGCGAGCGCAGTCGAGAACAAGCACAGGGAACTTCAAGGCGCTTGGCTTGTCGTGAGATTCGCTGAATCGGCAAATACCCAACTCTATCCCACACTAGCAAAGGGCGCTCACGCGGGCTCTGGCCAGAACGTCTATGATGAGGCGGCACCCGGCCGCGTTAAGGTGAGGGTGAACATGGAAAGAGCCTAACGAAACTCCTGAAAACGTCAAACAAACTCCTAAGCTGCCGGGTGTCGCCACCATCAAATTGTTCTGGCCGCCCACCCTGCTGCCCCGGAGCCGGACGCAGAGCGCACTCGCCGGCACCAATGCCTTCCGGGTTACCAACTGCTTTCGCAGCGGGCGCCAGCGCTGGACCCTCACCGGCACCAACAGCCTGCGCTCTAAGGCCGAATGAGAGCAAGCGTTGCTTGGTGAGCTGCCTGCCTAACGGACACGCGATCTAAAAAGCCGCGGCCTAAATCCTTGACGCATTAGATTGATGCTAGACGACTCTCGGCCAGAGCGCTGAGGGCGAGCGCAGTCGAGAACAAGCACAGGGAACTTCAAGGCGCTTGGCTTGTCGTGAGATTCGCTGAATCGGCGAATACACCCAGCCCGGTCCTATCTCACTAACAGAAGATGCTTGCGCGGGCTCTGGCCAGAACGTATGAAGCCTCCGGCGCCTCTTGACGAGAAACCTTGGCTTGCTGGGTTGGTGTGATAGTTACAGATCATTGCTGGAAACTCCCACCGGGAGAGGCGTCGGGAGCGCTGGCTTGTTCTGCCGGTTGGTCCAATATACGAAGCCGTTCCTGAACCAACTTTTCGCTTCTCTTCGCCATCAACCCCGTAATCAGCATTCCGATTGCGCAGATTAACGGAAAGATGATCACATACGGTCCGGCGATATAATAGACATCGTGATTGGGGCCAGCATCGCCTTCTCTATCCATTCGATTACTCAGCACGGCACTACTAACGAATGATGCGACCAATATGCCAGAGAGCAATACTGTTAGCACCCCTCCAACCCACAGAACGAACGATGAAATGTAGTAGAGCATTATATGTGAGTCTCAAGCAGAACGTCAAAGTCCACACATCCGCTACCGGGAGCGAGGATTCGATTCAGGGTTAGAGTTGTAGCTATTGGTAAAATTTCGACTCATGGCGGGTAGCGGATTGTCGTGCGACGTCTTGTTCTGCTTGTGTTAGTTTCGGGGTTGTGTGTCAAGGAAAGCGATGGTCTTTTCATCGAGCTGTCCGTTATAAAACGTATCAAGAACCGCCTGAAAAATCCTCGGAGTTGCGGACACACTCGCGAATAAAGTCATCGATGATCGCAACTTCAGATCATCAGGAAATCCCATGATGTCTTCGATCTTCGAATCTCGGTGTGGCAGCAAAGCCTCACAACTTTCCTGCAATCGTTGGCCTAGAACCGGGTGATTGAGATATGCTACCGCCTCATCTCGGGATGCGATCGCATAATCTTGCGCCATCGAGCTAGATCCCAACCCCGAAACCTGTGGAAATACGTACCAGATCCAATGCGATTCCTTCCTGCCGTTTCGAAGCTCGTTGATCGCGAACTCATAGTCTTCATCCTGCGCTGACAGAAACCGTTGAAGATTATGTGGGTCGGCGTCTCTCATGCGCGAATTTCTTAGCAGAACGTCTAAAGACACCTGGCGCCTCTCCGGGAACGCGTGTGGCTTGCAAAGTTAATCTTCAAGTTAGAATTCATCGCTGGAAACTCACACCGGGAGAGGCGTCAGGTGCTCTAGCTTGTTAGGTCTTTGTTGCGTTTGATTGCTTATCATCTAAAGCGGTTGACAGCTCGCCCAAAGATTGCCGACCAGTGAATTTAGGCGAAAGTGGGTCGGTCCTCTCTTGCTTGCGAATAAAGGCCATGACTGCGATTCCAAACCCAAAGGCCAGGGTTGCTCGCAATACTTTATATCCGAGAGCTCCGCTGAACCGCTCAGGATCTCCCCCCTTGATGAGAGTTTCGCTCTTTCTATGAGATCCCCGTTCGACGGAAATCTTGCCGAGTCGCAATTCGTTCACGATATCGACGAAACCAATTACGGACAACGCTAGCAGACATGCAGCTACAAACTTCATTGGGACCTAACGTCAAAGTGCTGCCACAGGCTGCCTGAGAGCGCGCTCAGACTTTAAGGTTGATCGTTGAATGATCATGAGATTTTCGACTCGCGGGCGGCGGCCTGTTGGTAGCCACGCCTTGTTCGCCGTTGGCATTAGTCCTGGAGGCGTCAGGCATCTAGACTTTCCAAGCATGATCTGGATCCGGCACAAAGGTAAGACCTCCACCAGATCCCATTCCTCCAGTCATGGTACCGATTCGAGAGTCGCTGCAGAGCCTAACGAGCCAACCATTTGGAACTTTGAGCCTAAACATCGCCCAGCAACCGAAGGAACGAAGTTGATTCCCGTCCCATGTTAGTCCGTCATTGCCGTTTTGTGCCTGATCGATTCTCTCCCAATCGAGGAATGGGCCTTGTGTGTAACTGGTGAACTGTTTTTTCTTCATTCAATAATTCGGCGAACGTCCAAGGACTGCTAACCCGGCTGACAGGCAGCGTCCTTTTCGCATTCAGTGTTTAAGTTAGGATTCATAGCTGGAAACTCAAGAGCGAGCCGGGGTTAGCAGCTCCGTTTTGTTCGCTGTTAGTTGATCATCGGAACTGCTGAGCGTTCTCACGCACCCAAGCGGCCAGGCACCGGCGCGGGTCCGATTGCTCATCTAGATGATAAAGCCTCTTTGTCAGGGGTGCCAACTGTGCATCTAATGTTGATTGGGTTTTCTCTGGGTCATTGGCGGCCTGGCGGCTCTTCTCAAATTCATCAAAGGCAATAGTGAGTATCTCCATCACTTCGGTAGCGCCGACCTTTCGGAGCGCTTCAAGCGTTTCGGCATTTGTTAAGCCCTCATGATTAAAGAAGAACTCCCGAATACCACCCTTCAAATAGTCATACGCCAAAGCGTGGATCAGGTAGCCGTTTCTCCAATGCTCGGGTAGTTCTAACGCATAGAGCGACTCAGGATAATCACAGGGTGGATCTTCGTCTTCCCAACGAGAACTCCCATGCTCCTCGTAAGCGTCGGTGACAGCTTCCCATATAAGCTCGCAAACGAGGAAGTCCTCCATCTCCGCCAGTTCCGCATCAGTCTTTTCGATTCGTAGCGGGTTCATTTCTTCAGCGAACGTCCAGGACCTCTGATCCCCGGCTGTCGGGAAACATTGATCGCTGGATTCATGTTTGAGTTAGAGTGAGTCATTTCAACAACAGACCGGAGCCGGGGTTCAGAGCGTCCAATTGTTCTGCTAGTTGTTTCATTGAGCGTCGACCTCCACAACAATTGCAATCACCTCACGGACATACTGCTCAGCGCCGCAGAAATCAAGAGTCGATATTCGACTGCCTGGCACCTTCGAAGTGATGCCAGTATCCCCCTCAAGAAGCTCTCTCACAAATCCAGCGTCACACTCAGCACAGAACTTCCATAAAGGCACATCAAGCGGTCGACCATCGCTGGAACGCTCGCAGACCTGTTCGAAGCGCCACCCACGTTGATCGATTAGATAAGCATCGCGCCCGCCCCAGAACCACATATCTACATCGTCAGTCCAGTAGCTGAGATCAATGAGTGAGCCAAGACTGCCGTCATCCTCAACAATCAGACAGGGGAACTCTGGGCTAATTGTCAGAGACATTGTTTCCAAGCAGAACGTCTATGGTCTGCGAATCCCGGCTGACGGGAATATTTCGACCGCGTGGTTGATCTTGTAGTTAGAAATCATCGCTGGAAACTCAGAAAGGAGCCGGGATTCGCAGCACCAAATTGTTAGCACTTTGGGTTGTTAGTCGTAGTAGCTTTCGAAATAGTCTTCGAAGTTACGATGCTTTTCGAGTCCAAGAGTATTGAACTCGTCTGCACCTTGTCGAGCACTAACACCAATCGCTTTCAGCGCCTCATTGATTGCTCCGCCTTCGACTCTATCCGAGGCAAACAATGGCGCATCCTGACCTTTCCGATAGACTGCAGCAACTTGATCACCAATGCCGCCGAAATAATCTGTCTCGATCAGAGCATAATCACCTTTGGATACAATGGCGGCAACATGATGAGCAAATCGCCCGTCGAGAATAACTTTGGAGTGACTGTCACCAAATCCAAGACCGAGACGCTCCGTCCAATCGTCACTATGGCTTGCATCCATTGGAATGATTGCGAAATCACCTGCACGAATGATCGGTAGATCGAATTCGGAAACGCGTTCAAGGTCACTAGATGGTTCGCAAATGATCGCTGAAATGTTGTGCCCCATATTCGGTGCTAACGTCTGAAGCCTCCGGCGCCTCTCGACGAGAACCTTTGGCTTACTGGGTTGATGTGATAGTTACATATCATCGCTGGAAACTCAAGCCGGGAGAGGCGTCGGGAGCGCTGGCTTGTTCGCTGTTGTCTGTTAGTGTGACGCGTATGCCTGCGGACTTAAGGTTGTCCCACGCTGAATCACTCAGCCTCTCTGAGAATGATCGTAGTAACCTCGTAAGCGTAACACCAAGAGATCCATCTTCAATAGGATCACTGTCCCGCTCAAATCCAAATCGCTCATAGAACGAAATCGACTGATCAGTGCATAGTAATCCAATAGTAGATGCCAAAGATTCGTCCAGGGTCGCGAGCCTAACAAGAACAAGCGCCGTACCAACACCACGACGCTGATAATCTGGATCGACAACATCCGAATGCAAGATGGACAATCCATCACCATAGTCTTCGATAGCTCCGAATCCAATAGGTGTCTCTGAGATGACCGCAGTCCATGCACAACTTGCAAGATCTTCGAACGATTCGTGCCATGTGGAATAGGTTCTGCCGAGAACGTCTGCACCTATGCGGCTGGCGGTCGACCGTACGAAGTCGATATCATCGTGCGCAAACGGTCGAATCGTCATCGCATCACCTGCTGCGACTGCTGGCTTAGGAAGGCACATCTGTTAAGCGAACGTCGGTAGTGAGGGACCAGGCCCTCGGTTAATGTTGATGTCACAAGTGATTCTACGATAATTGGGAAGCTTTGCTAGCAGAAACTCATGCTCAAGGCCTGGTTCCTCTCCACTAAATTGTTCTGCTAGTATGTGCAGCTCGAAACTCTCACTCCCGGTTGATCCAATCCTTTGGATCCATAGAACACTGATAGAATTCGCCGACCATCTTCCGAAGAGCGTCCAAAGCTTTGTTTGGATCTCCCTCTCGATCCAAAAGCCTTGAAATCAAGCCTACTTCCGTGGCCTGCATTCCAAGTTCTGAGTATATATGCTCAATTAGATCTTTGGGCATCACGTCTTGCTTTCCACGATCTGCCCCGTACGAACAGCCAAGCTCGAAACCTGATAAGAAAGCCCAGGTAGTCTCCAGGACATTGGCAGACTCTCCGATGTACATGAGTGGCCTAGCGAGGACGTACCCAAGGACAGGATGTGGTTCGTTAGAGTTCACTCCTTTCAAGCAGAACGTCATAGCGCACCCGCCGCTGCCCTGAGAGGCCGCTCCGAAACGGGTGACAGGTTGAAGCTACCAAAACACTCCGAGATCACAAGCGGGCAGCGGTTGGTGTGCCGCGCCTTGTTCGCTGTTTTTTGGTCTAAAGCCAATCGAAGTATCGAATCCACCATGACTGAAACGCGTCGCCGTTAATGCCGTCGTAGTCCCGATCCAGAAGATCGTGTTCAATGGGCGCGAAGCCATGCTTCCGTGCGATCTCAAATACTCTGAGGCACTCGGGAGAGCCATCGTAGTCTTCGTCTGTCACTGCAACCATATCGCCATAATTGGAGAATCGGAGGTCGCATACGTGCACGAATCTGTCTCCGGGCGTCTCGGTGAGGCGAATCGCAACGCTGAATGAAGCATCCTGATTGTGGATGCCGCCCTCAAAGACCAGGCTCCGGCCGAGCACAACTTCTAGCTCACGGTGGACGATAGCAGCTCTCGCCTCCAGATCCTCCTGATCGAACTTCGGCGGAAACTCATAAGCACCCTTGAGATCGTGCTTAGCAAGCAAGTCTGCTGTGCCAGTCATTTCTTCAGCGAACGTCTATGATGAGGCGGCACCCGGCCGCGTTAAGGTGAGGGTGAACATGGAAAGAGCCTAACGAAACTCCTGAAAACGTCAAACAAACTCCTAAGCTGCCGGGTGTCGCCACCATCAAATTGTTCTGGCCGCCCACCCTGCTGCCCCGGAGCCGGATCCAAGGCGCACTCGCCGGCACCAATGCCTTCCGGGTTACCAATTGCCTTCGCAGCGGGCGCCAGCGCTGGACCCTCACCGGCACCAACAGCCTGCGCTCTAAGGCCGAATGAGAGCAAGCGTTGCTTGGTGAGCTGCCTGCCTAACGGACACGCGATCTAAAAGCCGCGGCCTAAACGCTTGACACTTTAGATTGATGATAGACGGCTCTTGGCAACGGGACTGAGGGCGAGCGCAGCCGAGATCACTGACCTGGAACTTCAAGACGCTTGTCTTGCCACGAGACTCGCCGCATCGGCAAATACCCAACTCTATCCCACACTAGCAAAGGGCGCTCACGCGGGCTCTGGCCAGAACGTCCAAGGACTGCTAACCCGGCCGAAGGGAAGCTTTCCTTGCTCTAGTGGTGTTGAAGTTAGAATGGGTCATGGAAACTCAGAAGCGAGCCGGGGTTAGCAGCTCCGATTTGTTCGCCATTGTTTCGTCTACTTGGGATTCTTTCGATCTATTTCCAAGGATTTCCAAATCTTCCAATCGTCACCACTTTGCTTGAACAACACCATCATCTCAACAGTGCCCTTGCGTGAGTCAGGAAACTTCTGTCCATTGAATTCTAGGATCCCCATCTTCTGTGTAAACCTAGCCACCGCAAATTTATCATCCTTCCCATAGTAAGAGAACTCCGTAAGCTCAAATGTAAGTTCCATGGTCGGAAACTTCGACTGGTACTGTTGTTTTGTGTGCGTACGATTAGGAGCTTTGGGATGAAAGAATGCCATGCACTTGTCAATGTCTTCATCTTGAAGCGCATCTAGCAATCCTGAGACAATACCCTTAAGCGTTTTCTCTGGAGAAGAACTCGCGGGAGTGTCAGCAAATGCCGATGTAACGACAAGTGATAGTATGAGGAATAGTTGCTTCATATTTGTATTGGCGAACGTTTGAAGCCACTGGACCCCGGCTGGCGGTGGACTTCGACTTCTAGCTGATTGTTAGCATTAAAGTAAGTCAATTCAACAACAGACCGGAGCCGGGGTTCAGTGCGCTGTTTTGTTCTGCTGTTTTGTTGTTTTCGCATTCACGTGCTGCTTTGACGCTGCTCGCATCAATCTGACTCTCGCCGCCTGGGTCTTCCGCGTCTTCCAGAGGCCTTGATAGAAGAAGATGTTGGCCCGTTGACGGGCACTCGTTCCTCAGGCTTTTGGTGCTTATGCAGGCTGAACGCTGGGTAAGACTCTGTCCCTCTCAAACGCTCTCGGGGCGACACCTCCCATATCGCTTCACGTGTCTTATCGACATTGAATCCGTGATCCCAGAGATACACGTCAGCAAAGCACTTAAGATCCAAACAGGTTATCCCTTCGGAAGGAACGAATACCGCCCTTTCAAGTCGGACGAATGGCGTGATACCTCTCTCTTCATATATACGGAGAGCTTTCGACGGAGTCAGGCTCAGGCTCTCCACTAACCAATCATCGCAGCGGTCGATAAATCCTTCGGGTGCTATGACTGAACGATACTGACGATAAGCCTCCTCAATCCATTCTTGGAGTTGTAAATTGCTGTCAGGCTGCATCTCTTCAAGCAATCTTCTGTTAGTATTTGGGTGTTCAGGTTGCAGAACTACCAATTCGACTAAGCCGTGCTCTGCTGGTGTCAGCGCATCACCAATTGGGAGTAAGCTCTTCGACTCGCAGTGTGAAACGAAACACGGCTCGCACCCCATCTCGAAGCGGTTACTCGTCTCGGCTAGTTGTAGTGGAAAGATCATCCCGTAATTTGAAGCAGAACGTCTAAAGACTGCTGGCACCTCTCCGAGAGGCCGCTTGTCTTGAACGGTTGATGTTAGAGTTACATATCATCGCTGGAAACTCATGCGTGGAGAGGTGTCAGCAGCTCTGCCTTGTTAGCCAATTGTTTGCTCTGTGGAACCTCCTGATTCAACAGGCACGAGTAGCCCCATTACAGCTTCCAGTTCAGTTCGATCGACAGCCGTGTATCCAACGAAATGCTCCGTCGCAATTCTCAACAATGAGATACCCTGAATAAGTGTTCCGGGGCGTACTTCTTGGACTTCGGCCGCAGTGAAGCGTCTTCCTCGCTCTCTGCTTCCGTAGACGAACTCTTCGCCGTCCTGCCAGAGTGGCTTACATCGAGTAATGACAATCGAGAGGCCAGTTAAGAGTATCGCCATCGAAAGCGCTGTGGTCCAGACACTGGCATTGCGATCGTATATAGCAACGAAGACCCAGCATAGAAGAACGCCGTAATACGACATGAACTTCAAGAGTTGGAATACAGATGATGAAAGCGGCTTCAAATCTCTGAGGCTAACGATTAAGGATAGCTGGCACCTCTCCGAGAGGTTACTTGGCAGACACGGTTGGTCTTCGAACTTGATTTCATCGTTAGAAACTCATGCTTGGAGAGGTGTCAGCTACTCCGCCTTGTTCGATTTTTCGTTGTCCTGGGGCGCCGCTCGCAGAAGTGGCCTCCGTGCCGTTTGGGCGTTTTGTCATGATTCGATTATAGGTCGTTTGGAGTTCGCAAGCAAGCGTCAACCGGCTAACCTTTTCGACTTCCCTAGCAACATTCCTTTCTTCGCGGCTTTGCGACTTCGCGTGAGATTTCCGTTACGGGCTTACTTGTCGTTAGGATGAGATTGATCTCGCACAGAGGCACAGGGATCACAGAGTTTTCCGCAGGCTTGTTGCTTACGATTCTTGTTAGCGCTTTGCAGATGCTTGATCACTCAATCCTGCTCTTGCTGAGTATCTGAATCGAACGTCGAAGTCATCTCACACCTGACCGAGGGTGGACTCCGACTTCTGGGTCAATGGTTGAATGGTCATGGTGCTTTCGACTCGCCAAGGGTCAGGTGTTGAGATCGACGCCTTGTTATCGCTTGTGTCCGTTGACGACCTCATCGAACTCGATGCGATCAATCGATTCGGCCGACCATCTAGGCTCGACCTCGCGAACGGAATCCTGGAAGAGAATCGCTGAAGCATACGCTTGGTGGATTGCTTGCGCCTGCCAAAACTCATGCTCGTGGTGGCCAGTCGATCGGGTGAAAATACCTCTAGCTGTGTCATATAGAACTCGCGCCCAGAACTTTCGTTCTTCCACGTCAGGGAAATCCTCCTCTATGTCAATTCCTCTGCCTGGCCAGAACTCTACATCCCTGAGCTTCTTCATCCGCTCAGTCCACGCTGCAGCATCCTCGCCAGCTGATTTCTCAGCAGTCTCGATAGCGAAGTCCACAAGGTTGGAGAACTGACGATTGTTCACCAATACCTCGCGATCTCGATAGGCGATTTGCGATGCCATTTCTTGCGATAACGATTAAGGATAGCTGGCACCTCTCCGAGAGGTTACTTGGCAGACACGGTTGGTCTTCGAACTTGATTTCATCGTTAGAAACTCATGCTTGGAGAGGTGTCAGCTACTCCGCCTTGTTCGATTTTTCGTTGTCCTGGGGCGCCGCTCGCAGAAGTGGCCTCCGTGCCGTTTGGGCGTTTTGTCATGATTCGATTATAGGTCGTTTGGAGTTCGCAAGCAAGCGTCAACCGGCTAACCTTTTCGACTTCCCTAGCAACATTCCTTTCTTCGCGGCTTTGCGACTTCGCGTGAGATTTCCGTTACGGGCTTACTTGTCGTTAGGATGAGATTGATCTCGCACAGAGGCACAGGGATCACAGAGTTTTCCGCAGGCTTGTTGCTTACGATTCTTGTTAGCGCTTTGCAGATGCTTGATCACTCAATCCTGCTCTTGCTGAGTATCTGAATCGAACGTCGGTAGTGAGGGACCAGGCCCTCGGTTAATGTTGATGTCACAAGTGATTCTACGATAATTGGGAAGCTTTGCTAGCAGAAACTCATGCTCAAGGCCTGGTTCCTCTCCACTAAATTGTTCTGCTAGTATGTGCAGCTCGAAACTCTCACTCCCGGTTGATCCAATCCTTTGGATCCATAGAACACTGATAGAATTCGCCGACCATCTTCCGAAGAGCGTCCAAAGCTTTGTTTGGATCTCCCTCTCGATCCAAAAGCCTTGAAATCAAGCCTACTTCCGTGGCCTGCATTCCAAGTTCTGAGTATATATGCTCAATTAGATCTTTGGGCATCACGTCTTGCTTTCCACGATCTGCCCCGTACGAACAGCCAAGCTCGAAACCTGATAAGAAAGCCCAGGTAGTCTCCAGGACATTGGCAGACTCTCCGATGTACATGAGTGGCCTAGCGAGGACGTACCCAAGGACAGGATGTGGTTCGTTAGAGTTCACTCCTTTCAAGCAGAACGTTTTATATCAGACAATTTCGTATATCCGAAACACGACATCCCTGTCGATAAATTAGCTTGCTGAGATTGCCATGGCTCGGAATGCACGACGCCGATTGTTTCACCTTTTTCATATAGGCTAACTATCTGGCACTTCTAACGACTTTGTCAATTTTTCATCTCGACTTTCCAAGCTGTTCATACATTAAGTGTTTTTATGAACAATGCTGTTCACCTTAACAAGCATCGCCACGCTTCCACTTCCGACAATCCTTCCCATCCAGCATGGTTGGAGCGTTTGCTGTCGAGGTCACCTGGTCTACGAGGAAAGCAACGCTACTGGTTCGGCCTCTGGATCCAGCGTTTTCGAGCCTTTTGTTATGAACCACAGCATCAAAACGGCGAGTTGATTCCCTTGGCCAAGGCCTTCATTCAATGTCAGGAACCGTCACCTTGGCTAAAGCCCTGGCAAATCCACCAAATACGAGAAGCTTTGAGGTTGTTCGTGCGGGAAACCGAGCATTGGCGCTGGCGAGATGGGCGCATCTATTTTCGCTTACGTACCACCCCGCCGGTGCGAGACGTTGACGGCCCGGTGAGAACGAATGCCAGTGAAGCCTCGGCAGCTCCTCTGCCTAACAAACCTTTAGAGTCCCAGGAGGGGACGGCAACAGCCGCCTCTAACGAACTGAAAGACTTGATCGAGCAAGTGAGGCGTGCTTTGCGCGGCGGCCACTATGCCTTGACGACGGAGCGGGCTTATCTGGCATGGATTGGCCGTTACGCCGTCTTTCTAGGAGGTGCCGAGGCGGCGCGGTCCCGTGGAGCAAATGGTGTGAAAGTTTTCTTGGAGGCCTTGGCGTGTCGGAGGCGGGTCACGGCATCCACTCAGAACCAGGCTTTCTCCGCCCTTCTGTTTCTTTTTCGGCATGTGTGGAAGCTTTCGTTAGACGCCATGGAAACAACTCTGCGTGCGCGGCCTTCCGCCAAGTTGCCCACCGTGCTCTCGATGCGAGAGGTGACGTCTTTACTCAAAGAATGTGGTAGTGCGGATGGTGCGGGATTGGCCCTGCACTTGATGTATGGGTGCGGTCTACGCCAGACCGAATGCTTGCAGCTCCGAATCAAAGACATTGATCTGAATCGGGGAACTTTGGAGATCCGGGCTGGGAAGGGCCGCAAGGATCGGGTGGTGACCTTACCTGAGTCATTGAACGAGATCATCGCCAAGCGGCTTGCCGAATTGAAGCGACTGTGGAATCGCGATCGGCAGCGCGTCTTGCCAGGCGTGATGCTTCCTGACGCTTTGTCCAGGCGTTGGCCCAAGGCAGGTGAAAAACTAGAGTGGCAATGGTTGTTCCCAGGCAGAACGCCCTCCAAAGATCCGCGATCGGGCATCGTGCGGCGGCATCATTTGCATCCCCGCCAAGTTCAGAGGCGCCTGGAGATGGCGAAACTAAAGGCCATGATCACACGACGCGCGACCTGCCATACCTTGCGCCACAGCTATGCGACCCATTTGTTAGAGAACGGGACGGATATTCGAACCCTGCAAGAGTTGTTAGGGCACGCGAGTGTGGAAACGACTCAGGTCTACACCCATGTGATGCGAAGGCCGGGAGCGGGTGGCGCGGTGAGTCCATTGGATTTGTCCATGGCCGCGTGACGAGCCATGGCGATCGCTGAATAGCTGCTCGCTAATAGTCCGTATCCAAGAGCGAAATAAACGGGCATCACAGGTTTCATCTCAACGATGAGCTGCCTCTCACGGAGCCCATGAGACAACTTTCTCAATGGAAGTCGATTTCTCATCCTAAAGCGGATTTCTGGTCGGAAGCCTGGAAATGGTCTGGATGGGCTTTGAGCATCATGACCTTGTTAGAGAGAGAAGATAAATGGCCGCCTTGCGTCGATGTGCTGCCGAACCGTTTCTAAATGAGTCAGCGATTCGTTTACTAAGTTGATGGCCCCATTCAGCCTAGCCTTCCGCGGCCTAGAGATGCTACGAATCTCACTAAAACACGGACGAATGAGATTCTTGTCTCAAATCGTCGTCTGGTGACGGCCTTGGAGTGAACGTCAACGCATACCTCTAAAAGAAATGATGAAACGGACCTCCATCTTACTTGGTCTCTGTATCGGGCTCACGAGCACGGCGCTCAGCCAAGGCCCTGCTCCCGAAACGACATTGATCTTCGCTGAAGATTTCGAATCTTATGAAGTGGGTGACACCAGCGCCGGCGGCCGGCTCCAGTTTGGTCGACCCGGGGGCAGATCGGCAGAGGGGAAACCCTCCAACTAGAAGCAAAGCCCGCTTTGGATTGGCGGAGCGAGCCGATCGAAATCCAGAATCCCCTGGCGACCTCGGTCAGTATCGACATCCGGTTTGAATCCGAAGCTGGAATGCCCGGACCTAAGGACGAAACTCTCATCGTCATCCTCACACAATCCTCCGATGACGCAGGCCCTCAGCGAGAGGGCACCGTCATTGTGGGTGGTCCTTGGAAGGGCGGACAATCCACAGCTGATCTCTTACAACAGCACCAAGGGGAGACATTCACTCTCACAACGCTCCCCAGCGCGCTTGCAGCAGCTTCGACAGAGCAGGCGACCCTGCAATTGATCATCGTTGGAGGCGTCGCCCCGCATCAAACCCTCACAATTGATAACATTCGGGTGGAAGAGCGAACTGCGGAAGTCCCTGAGATTACGCTGATTGAGGCACCAGATCTGCTCAACATGAACGCGTCTCTTCTTGAATTAGAAAGACACCAGACCTACATCCCGACGGCTGAGCAGCTCGCTGCCGATTCGTTTCAAGTGAAGGTGCGCTACCAAGCTTATCGCTACCGAGCAGAATTAGGAGGAACGGAACCGGTTGCGCTCGATCTTGCTAGCCTCGGCGATGACGATCTTTGCCTGGGAAGTGATGATCCCAATGCCACCGCCACTAACATCGCAACACGACTCGTCAATGTTGAGGCCGGGCCAGAAGAGCACGAAGTGATCGCAACCTATGAGTTTGTCAGGCCTGAAGCGGGATGGGCACTCTATCGGCAAGCCTGGGTGTGGGTTTGTCAGAACAGCATTCGCACCCTGGATGGCGGCACAGCCCTGAGCCAATCGCTCGGTTGGATTGCCCTGCGCAAGGAGACAGAGATCTATGCTCTCAATGGGCCCAACGTGAGCAACGAAGACCCTTCGGTGCTCGTCGATGTTCGCTTTGAGACAGCGCTAGTGTCACCTGACGATTTCGCGGACGGAGATATCTTTGTCCGCTCAGGCTTCGAGCGGATTGAGGGTATTTTTATTGGAGCTGAGCCTGCTCCAGAAGGTGAGCCAGGCTATACCGCGACCTACCGACTCGATCGTCCGAGCGTGGGCTGGCCTCCTAACAATGAGACGATTCGTTTGACGTCGACCTTCGGGAACCCCGCCATTGCCACGAGAACCACACGTGACCTGATGGCCATCTTGACAACGGATGTGCCGGAAGACGCCATCAAGGTCAGTCTCCCTCCAGACGATGGGCCACTTCCAAATTCCAGAGAAATCGATCCAAGGGATGATCGCATCGACTTCGAAGTGACCTTCACGAGCCCTAACGGAATCGACACGACTAGCATCGGTGATGGTGACTTGCTACTTGGCCGGCATGACGAACCTGGCATTCCTGGAAGATTGCTAGACCTTCAAACCCTGCCTGATGGCAACACCGTCACGGCGGCCTTCTCCTTCCCTCGTGATCCCCGTACCTGGGCGTCTCATCTTCTAGGGTTTCGAGTCCCGACGGGAGCCGTCTCTGATCTCGCTGGAAACTCGATCCGCGCTCAATTTGCCGGCACTATGCGCTTGTTAGACACTTCCGATGACGACGCCCTGCAAACAGGCTTTATCCCGCTCAGCATCTATCATCCTGAGCTGCTCAGCTATCATTTTCGCGTCGTCTACCAAAGCAAGCTTGGCAACCCCATCAACCTGGAGGACTTCGATGCGCAGCATCTCACCGTGAGTCAGCGGTCGGTGGACGCCCAAGGTTCTGAAGAGATTCAAGGCTTCGCCGTGGCTCCGGAAGTGCAATCTCTTCGTTCGAGCAGCGATGGCAGCCTCGTTGAAGTGGACTACAGCCTCACACGACCCGAAGCAGGTTGGCCGGCTTACATCGAGCTCGATCTCATCGCCTTCGGAATTCGGGATGTCGACGGTAATTCTGTCAGTCGCGGAAGGCGTTTGGCGAGTCTAGGCCCATCTTTCGATAATCAGCAATTATCAGCGCAACTGTTAGCTGGTCAAACTGTCTCGAGCGATGCCGAGAGCCTACGGATTTCACTTATTCTCCAGGCTGGTGAGGATTTCTTCCCATCAGATGTCGAACGTGCCTCACTGTGGTTTGGATGGCATCCAGAAACCCTTCCTGGCATTGAGGCGAACGGCTTTTCACCTGTGACCGGTGCCCGGCTTCTCAGTCACCACCACATTGATGGGCGATGGAACGCTTCTGTTGCCACCTTCGAAATTGATCGTCCTGAGTCGGGGTGGGACCGCTGGGAAGCTGCTAGCATCCCTTTCGTTTTCCAAGGCTTTGCCCCAGCCAGCTACCATGATTCTCTAAGCAATCCCATTCTTCTAACCGGATTCGTTGATCTGATAGGCTCCACAAGGATCCTTCCCTTGCTTTCTTCCTTCGAAGACTGGGTGAAGCAACTTGAGAAGGAGGCGGAACTTCCTCAAGGCAGTTTGCGGGGTGATCTCGACGGAGACAAACAGAGTGGTTTGTTAGAATACACCCTCGGTGGCGATCCCACCGACAGCACCAAGCAGGGCAGGTTAGAAACCGATGTCGTTGCCATCGAAGGACAACGTTATGTTTCCCTCACACTTTCCGTGAGAACGACTGTAATCGGCGTGACCGTCGAGGTGCAGCAATCCGTCGATGGGAAGACTTGGCGACCAGCGTTCAGCGAGTTCGAACTCGTCGAACGCAACGCCATTTCTGAGGAAGTCGAACAATGGGTGCTGCGATCAAAGCAACCGCTCGCAGGTGGCCAGCCTGGCCAACTCTTCCGTGTGGTGGTGGCAGACTAACACGTGGCAACAACGCACGCATCCGATGTCGACCACCGCTCATGACGATGACCTCGTTCTCCTACGCCAATACCGCCAATTCGGTGATCAACGCGCCTTCACGCAACTGGTCGACCGGCATCTCCAATCGGTATATGGAACCGCTTACCGCGATCTGCGCAATGTTCACGATGCGGAAGACATTTGCCAGAAAGTATTCACCAAGCTGGCTCAGAAAGGCCGCTATGTTAGAATTCGAAGCGTTTCCGGTTGGCTCTTTGCCATCACTCGGCAGGAGGTGTGCGATATGAAACGCTCCGAAGGCAGACGCCGCGCTCGCGAGACCGTCGCGGCTGAAGACCCCACGCTAGCACACGGCGAATCGCCGGCCGCTTTCGATGGCGAGCCCAACCCGGTCGTCCAGGAAGCATTCAACCTTCTGAAGGAACCGGAACAACAGGCGCTCTTCCTCCGATTTCACGATGAATTGGATTTCAAACAGATGGGAAGCGCTCTCGGCGTGAGCCAACGCGCCGCGCAGAAACGTCTCTACCGTGCCATGGATAGACTACGCACTTTGCTTAGCAAGCGTGGGATCACGGCTTCCTCCATAGTCATCGTAGGCAGTCTATTCGCGGCGCCCGACCTTGCGCCTGCCTCCGAATTGGGCGTGCGCATTTCACAACAAGCACTGTTTGACGCCGCCGCCACGCCGCTGCCATCCGAACTCTCAATCTGGCTCGCGCAAACCCCTGTTTGGGTTGTTGGTGCCGCTTTGTTAGTCACAGGTGGCGTGGTCACGGCAACCGTTTCCTCGCAGAATCGCCAAGAGAAGACGTCTCAAGGCGTGACCATGGCGGCCGCCGGCCCCGAATCAATTCTCACAGAACGTCGGCGAGTGACGTCATCAAGTATCGCGATTGACGATCTCGAAGCGATCTATCAGTTGCCTCAAACTGCGAGAGCGGCCGCCTTGGAGCGCTTGGAAAACCATTTGGAATCGAAGGGCGATCCACTCTATCTCGATGACCTGTTTAAGCGTTGGGCCGATCTTGATGCGCCACGCGGAGCCCAGGCTTTGTTTACCCTCATCGGTCGCTACCACGAGAATAGCGAGCGCGACGCCCTTCTTAGGCAAGTGCTCGCCATTCCGCTAGAAGCCTGGCTCGCTGAGAACCGTGAACCCCTGTTCCAGTGGATGCGTGAATTGCCACGCAGCCAAGCGGAGAGCCTCACTTTCAACGCTTTTATGAGAGTGCTTTGTTCTGACGATCCGCAGCGAGCTTTCGCAATGTTAGCCGATCGTGGTGCCAGTGACGATCAGCCCTATCAGATCCTGGCCGATGCGCTCGCGGCGCGTGGCGCGGGCTTCACCTGTGATTTTCTCCATGCCTTGCCCAGTTCCGAGACCAACGCCGTGACATCGACTTTGAATAAGGATGTAGAACTCAAAGATCGAGCGTTGGATCCACGAACCCGTCTTTTCGCGGCCACCATTCCACAGCTCTTTGCTCACTCCCCGCAGGAGGTCGCGGACTGGGTCACGAACCTGCCGGATTCCAGAGAAGCGAACACATTCACCAGCGCCTTTGTCCAGCAGTGGGCCGCGATCCAGCCTAACGAAGCGGCTGCGTGGATCGAGGAGCTGAGTGCGCCAGCACGAGAGACCAACGCGCCCGCCCTGTTAACCCAATGGTCTCGCCACGACTTCGAGGCCGCGACTCAATGGGCTTTTCAAGAAGGTCAACTTGGGAATCCCTATCAGGCTATCAAACCAGCCTTCACCGAACTACTTGTGGCCGACGAATGGAAGCGTCCAAACGCCATCCGGTGGCTTGAGGCCCATGTGTCGGAGCCCGGCTCGGCGCCTCTCTTCGGAATCGCTAGTGAAACGTTAGGTTCCGAAGACGCTTTAGCCTGGGCCATCCCTTTAGCTCACGGCGACTCACGACAGAACGCTCTCGATCACGCCTTCTTCGGATTGGGTCTGACGGATGCCGCCTCCGGCGCCCAACGATTGGAAACCATCGAGCCGATCGCTGCAAGACAAGCTGCTGCTCTAGCACTTGCTGAGGGGATGTTCATCGGTCAGGGGCGCTCGTCTGTCGCACGTTTGCAAGAGAAAGCTGAAGCAAAGGGGCAGACCCTTTTAGCTCTCGCCGCGCACGAGGCTCGGGTCGGCATTCTTGCCGCGCTCAATCCCAAACTCATCGCGGATGATGTCTTTGATCTCCCTAGCGGAGCCAGCAAAGATCATCTGCTCACGACCTTGCTCGATCGAACCTACCGCCGGTCCAGTGATCATGCGGTACAAGCACGTCAATGGGCTGCCAAGTTCCAACATCCGGGGCTTCGTCGGGACTGGGAAGTCCGTATTGATCAAACTTTGGCAGATGCTCCTTGGCAGAACACTGCCTCCCTTCCAGATCGCTTGAAGTCAGGATTCAAAACCCAGTCATTGGCCGAATTCCGCGAGCGGCTTGAATTGCTTTCGAAGATTCCACCACTGCGGAGCCCATGACGCGTTCTTCCGTTCCAATTGGATCCATACGGCTACCGAATTGAGAAGGAATGCGTCTCCTTAGGTGGAGGACTAACACCTATTTCACCGTATGCTTCCTTTGATGAATGAGTGAAAAGCCAGAGAAAGGTCGACCTACTGTCTTGCAACGAATACTTGATAGAATCTCTGCCCGGCTTCGGTGAACTCGGTAAACTGTTTCTCGGTACCATCACCGATGATAGGATCGCCCACGGCAATCAGATCGCTGGGAGAATCGCCCCCATACAGCGTGTACTGGTGTCCTGGATTCGTCATAAACCGGATGACGGCAGCGTCTTCAACCAATGCGACATGGGCATCAAATAAATCATTGATATCGAGAGGGTTGGTTCCTGCATGGAATTCATCCAAGCCTGTCCTGCCGTCGCCGTCATCATCCAGCATGGGATCGGCGGCGATGACATTGCCATAGTAGCGGAATTCGTAGGCGTTCTCGATACCATCCGCATCCCAATCACCATCTTCATCCCATTCGGGTCTAACGACACGACTAAGCCTAAGCTCATCAATCCAGCCATCGAAGTCCCCTATGATGAAACTCCAATCGGTGGTATGACGAAGATTGGGCGAACTCCCTTTTTCAGAGATTAATTGGCCATCAAAATAGACTCGAACGGTTTCTGTAGCATCCAAAGTGATCTTCACCCGCAACCACCGGTTACCATAGAAAGGTTCCATCTGTACGTTGGTGACGATTTCCCTGTCATTAGCTCGAACGGTGGGAAGGTAAGGACGGGCATGAGGATTGGTTCGTAAATCAATGTTCGCTCGATATCCTTGCGTTAGGGAGACGTGTTGGATTTGGGCAGTGGTGACGTCCGGCAGGCTCGCCGATTTGATCAGAAACTCGACCGTTACCTCATCTCCGTTCTCCGTTAAGAGTGCGCTGTCAGGAATCGAGACTGATAGCCGGTCGCCCGAACCGAAGAAGCGCGCAGCGTGACCCGAAGGTTGGGTCATCCAAGAAAGATCTTCATTTTCATAGGTCACCTGGCCCTCAGCGGTGAGGTGAAAGCCATTGCCGCTCGCGTCCTCTCCGTTTCCGTCGAAATGATAGAGCGCCACCGTTGAGGTATCAGTTAGAAACGGCACGTCAGGCGGCGACGGAAGATTGGACTCATCACCTCCTCCCGCGTCACCTCCTCCGGTATCACCTCCTCCGGTATCACCTCCTCCGGTATCACCTCCTCCGGTATCTCCTCCTCCGGTATCTCCTCCTCCGGTATCTCCTCCTCCGGTATCTCCTCCTCCGGTATCTCCTCCTCCCGTATCTCCTCCTCCGGTATCTCCTCCTCCCGTATCTCCTCCTCCCGTATCTCCTCCTCCGGTGTCACCCTCACAACCCGCAACGGGAAGATGGCGAATGTATAGGTTTCGGAAGATGATCTTGTCAGGAGATCCACCCAAGCCTTCGCCTTGCAGGGCAATGGTGCCGCTCCCCAAAGGTGCGTGGACATGACCGATGGTGTCAAAATTCACGTCGGCTTTGACATCATCATTCACTTCAACAATCACCCGGCTTCCACTGACCACGATCCGTTGTTTATTCCAAACTTCATCGAGGATATCAGTCGTGGCCAGATCATAGGTTCCGAAGATCGAGCCGGTCCGTTTGTTGAAGGCGGCATTGGATGTGTTGTTGATCTGGACCTCAGGGCCTGTCGAGGGGAAGCTGTCGGGTTCGAATTCAGTATGGAAATAAATCCCCGAGTTGGTGCCTACGCCGCTCTTCCATTCACACACAAATTCGAAATCGGTGAACACCTTGTCCGGTCCGTCGTAGAACAAGTGTGAGCCATCCTGCGTGTTCTCGTGGTGGAGATTGCCATCGATGACTTGCCAGGTTTGTTCCTGACTTTGACGCCAATCATTATCCAAGGATGCTTGCGTGCCGTTAAACATTTGGATCCATCCTTCCCCTGCCGGTGGGAAACCTGCCGGGGGCGAACACGGAAAATCCGAACTGTTGCCTCCGCCATTGGAACCCCCGCCTCCAGAGTCGCCGCCGCTTCCCGAATCTCCTCCGCTCCCAGAACCTCCTTCATAAACTCTCTCGTCTACGGTTCCGTTTGCAGCGGCGAATGGAGGGGTCGCGGCAATGCGGAAGCCGTTATCGGTCGATTCCCAGTCGGATGCAGTGGTATTGATGAAGTGATTGCGTTGGTCCCAATCGCCATTAGCCCAATCACCTCCACGGATATCACGCCGCGTCTGGTCTGCCGCATGCCTATCTTCGATCCATTCCACCACATTTCCCCCCATGTGCATCACGCGGTAATAAGATTCAGTCCCACTTCCCCCGGTATCCACCTTGCACAAACCTTTGGGATGAAATCTGTCATAATTAGCCAGGAAAGGCTGAGGGTTGGTGATATTGCCAGCGGCGTCCAAGCTCGCGCTCACAGGCGCGCTATTGGTTTGTTGCGGGTAGATCCAATAATGGGAATCGTTAGGCGGACCGCCTTCTGCAGTGGTGCGGGGATCATAATAGGCGGCCTTCTGCCACTCACTCTCATTCGGAATAAAGACCGGTGCGTCGGATTCCCGAGAAGGGAAGGATTGCGTCATATCATAAACACCGCTCTCACTGCTGCCTGAACCTTGGCCGTTGGCTAACCAGTTCACAAAACGCGCCGCATCATTCCAACCCACGAAATTGACCGGAAACGCTTCCTTACCGACTTCCGCCGTGTAAATGTAAGGATCGCCCTCCGTGCCCGCACCGGCGCGCGTGATGTGATGCAATTCGCTATCAAGCGCGTTTTGACTATCATTGTACAACCCATGCGGATCACCCAGTGCGGCCACGGCGTTGAGAAAAGCCGTGTACTGCCCCACGGACACCTCGTGTTTCGATATCGCGTAGTCGTGACCGACATCGCCGACGACGACCGCCTCAGTCACATGGCCGCTCGGCGTCGTGTTCATGCTGGGATTTCCAGCATCACCAATGAGTTGCCACGAAAAGGTTACCTCGGCAAATGCCGCGACACGGGTTAATAAAAAAGTTAGGAATAGAACTCTACAACGCATGATTCTGGGGTTGGGGAGGAATGCGTTCGAGAGCTACCGAAGAGCGATTAGGAAGTAAGTAAAGGGATTACATACTCATCGATGCTAGATTTATCATAATTGAGACGAATTAATAGAAATTCCTACTGATCCTCCTCCAACACCAAACTGATTCGTTTAGACGTTGATTACACGGTGATTCGCGATGCTACGCCATCCAATCGCGAATCACCTTGCCACCCACATCCGTTAAGCGGAAGTCGCGGCCTTGGAAGCGATAGGTGAGCTTGAGGTGATCGAGTCCAAACTGATGGAGAATGGTGGCGTGGAGGTCGTTGATGTGCACGGGCTTCTCCGCGATGTCCCAACCGATCTCGTCCGTCTTGCCGTAGGTGAGGCCGCCTCGGAGACCGCCGCCGGCCATGAGCATGGTGAAGGCACTTGGATGATGATCGCGGCCGGTATTAGAGTCTCTGCCAGGCCGATTCTCTCCCAATGGGGTGCGTCCAAATTCGGCACACCACACGACCATGGTGGAATCAAGCATGCCGCGCTGTTTGAGATCTTTGATAAGAGCGGCGATCGGTTGGTCAACGGCGCCGGCATTATAGCGATGATTCTTATCGAGCTCGGAGTGCTGATCCCAACTGGCGTGGACGATATTGATGAACCGCACCCCACGCTCAACCAGGCGTCTCGCAAGGAGACAATTCCTAGCAAAGGTGTCATAAGTAGGGAGACCCGGCAGCGTTCCGCGAAAATTGGCTCCTTTAGGCTCCGGCCGTCCCACACCATATGCTTCAAGCGTCTGTAGGGATTCGCCTGACAAATCCACTAGCTCCGGTGCCGCGCTTTGCATGCGGTTGGCCAATTCGTAATTGGCGATGCGGCTGGCGATCTCCGGATCGTGCACCTCTTGGTAACGCCGCTGATTCAAGTCGCGCAAAGCGTTGAGACCGGCGCGCTGGAGATGAGCCGGCAATCCGTTAGGGTTCTTGAGATTGAGAACGGGCTCGCCGGAGTTGCGGAAAAGCACGCCGGCGTATTGTGAGGGCAGAAATCCGGATTGCCAAAGCGTCGCGCCTCCCGAGGAACCGCGTCCGGCAGTGAGCACCACATACCCAGGAAGATTCTGTGAGGATGATCCCAGTCCGTAATTGATCCAGGCACCCGTGGTCGGCATGCCGAACCGCGACACGCCGCATTGCATCATGAGTTGCCCGGGATGGTGATTAAACTCTTCACTATGCAGCGAACGCACCATGAGCAAGTCATCCGCACAAGAACCAAGATGCGGCAAGAGATCAGAGAATTCCATGCCACATTCACCATGTTTCGTAAAAGTGCGAGGCGACCCCATAAGCACCGCCGTATCCGGCTTGATGAAGGCGAAGCGCGCCTTGTCGAGAATGGATTTGGGCAAACTCTGACCATGCAGCTCATTCAATTTGGGTTTGGGATCAAAGAGGTCGATGTGAGAGGGCGCGCCCGCCATGAAGATGGCAATGCACGCCTTGGCTTTCGGCTCATGATGCGGCTTGAGTTTAGCAAAGGCGTCAGGATCGACCGCGTTCGCAGCATGGAGAACACCGTCCTGCGCTAACATCGATCCCAAAGCAATCCCGCCGAGTCCGCTGGCGGAAGTGGTTAGAAACTCACGGCGCGTCTTAAGAAGATGGGTTTCGAAGGAATGCATGGCTCTTTCGGAAAGAATAGCAATTTCCGTGAAGACACGCCATCGGAATCCGAGGGGTACCGGCCTCATGCATCCTAAAACCTAACACTTAAAACCTAAAACCCGCCAACATTCTTCTTCACATCCCGCCCCAAACTCCTAGGCTGGCGCCGAACTGATAATCCATTTCCCAACGAACCTCATGAAACGCTCACGCCTCCTCCTTCTTCTGACCGCTGCCACGTTCGCCCTCATCGGGTGCGGCAAACAAGGTAGCAGCGGTCCCACGTATGCTTTTGTGACCAACGGGGTGGATCCCTTCTGGAATTTGGCTGAATCCGGGGTGAAGCAAGCGGCCGCAGATCTGGGGGTGAACGTAGACGTCATCAAGCCCGCGGGCGGTGCCGTGGAACAGAAAGAGAAGCTCGAAGATCTCATGACTCGCGGCGCAAGAGGGATTGCCGTGAGTCCGGTGGATCCGGCTAATCAAACGGACTTTCTCAACACGGTAGCCGAACGCACGACCTTGATCACGCACGACTCGGATGCGCCGGATAGCAATCGCCGCGTGTTTATCGGAGTGGATAACTACACAGCGGGCCGGATGTGCGGTCAGTTGGTGAAAGAAGCGATGCCTCAGGGCGGCTCGGTGATGATTCTCGTAGGACGAATGGAGCAGGACAACGCCAAGCGCCGCCGCCAGGGTGTGATCGATGAATTGTTAGGCCGTTCTGAGGATCCCTCACGATTTGACGTACCGGGCACGGTGATCGAAGGCAACAACTACAAGATTCTAGGTACTCTAACGGATCAGTTCGACCGCGCCAAAGCCAAGGCCAATGCGGAAGACACCATCTCCGCGCATGATGATCTAGGCTGCTTTGTGGGGCTCTTCGCCTACAACCCGCCCCTCGCCCTCGAAGCCTTAGAGCAGGCAGACAAACTGAACCAAGTGAAGGTGGTCGCCTTTGATGAAGCGGATGCGACCTTACAAGGTATCAAGGACGGCACCGTTCACGGCACGGTAGTGCAGAATCCTTATATGTATGGTTACGAATCCGTTCGCGTGTTGAAAGCATTGCACGAAGGTGATGAAAGCGTCATTCCTGATGACAAATTCATCCATGTCGAAGCACGGCAAATCCGCAAGGCGGACGTGGATGCCTTTTGGGCCGACCTCAAGACCAAACGCGGCGATTGACGCGGCTCTCCGGGCTTAGCCTAACCAACGCGGATGAGCACCGAAAGCGCCACCGAATCGACGCCCGTTCTCGAAGTGCGCGGGATGTCGAAGTCCTTTCCCGGCGTCCAGGCTTTGAAAAACGTTAGTTTGCGCCTACACCAAGCGGAAGTGCTTTCGCTCATTGGAGAGAACGGCGCCGGCAAAAGCACCCTGATGAAGATTCTCGCCGGCGTTCAGGGATCCGACTGTGGCGAACTTCTCATCGACGGCAAACAGGTCGAGATTGACTCGGTGCAAACCGCTCTCGATCAGGGCATTGCTCTCATTCATCAAGAGTTAAATCTAGCCGGCAACCTCAGCGTGGGCGCCAATATCTTCCTTGGACGCGAGCCACGGAAACGAGGGCTCATTGACGAGACCTCGATCGCCGAACAGGCACAGCGTTACCTGGACATGGTGGGCTTGGAGGTGTCGCCTGCTGAACTCGTGGGAAACCTCACCATCGGTCGTCAACAGATGGTCGAAATAGCGAAAGCGTTATCCGTAGACGCGCGTGTTTTGATCATGGATGAGCCCACGTCAAGCCTCTCTCAGAAAGAATCGGAATCGCTCTTCCAAGTCATTCGAGATCTGCGCAAACGCGGTGTGAGTGTGATTTACATTTCGCATCGGTTAGGCGAAGTCACCGAGTTGTCTGACAGAGTAACCGTTCTGCGTGACGGTGAGAATGCGGGGGATCTTCCGCGCGATCAAGTCACGCACGACAATATGGTTAGGCTCATGGTGGGGCGTGATGTGTCGCAATTTTACGTCCATACGACCCACCATGCCGGCGACATCGCGCTGGAGGTCGTGGATCTTCGCACACCGGTTCATCCGGATCATGCGCTCAACTTCAAGATTCGGGCCGGAGAGGTCGTGGGCATGGCAGGACTGGTCGGTGCGGGCCGTACAGAGATGTTGCAAACGCTCTTCGGCGTGACGCCGCCTGTGAGTGGGGCGATCAAAGTGGGCGGCCAAGAAGTGACCATTTCCTCTCCTAAAGATGCCATCCGCGCCGGGATGGCGCTCGTTCCCGAAGACCGCAAGCAACAGGGACTGGTGATTGAAATGATCGTGCGAGAAAATGTCAGTCTTGCCAGTCTCAGACGAGATAGCCGCGGAGGGGTTTTTCTCAACGATCAGTGTGAGGCCGACACCACGGCAGAAATGATCGAGAAACTGAACGTGAAGACACCAAACGATCGCCAAGTCGTGCGCTTCCTGTCCGGTGGCAATCAACAGAAGGTCGTGATCGGGAAATGGCTGGCCATGGAGCCAAAGGTGCTTCTATTAGACGAACCGACACGTGGCATCGACGTGGGGGCCAAACAAGAGATCTATGGATTAATGGAGAGTCTCGCTGAGCGCGGGGTGGCCATTCTCTTCGTTTCCAGTGAGTTGGAGGAAGTGATGGGCATGTCAGATCGGGCCCTTGTGATGCATGAAGGCCGCATCACCGGCGAGCTTCAACGTGACGAACTTGGCGAGGAAGCTATCATGCAACTCGCGACCGGCAAAGAACCAGCAGCCGCCTGACAATCAGATGGCACCACGGCTGACTACCATTGATTTGTGTTGGAATGCCGCTTTAAGCCGTACCCCGCAACGACGAAAGCGGCGACTCTATCAAGGCGACTACGCACCCTCAAACTTTTCTGCATACGACTTAGGAGAGCGCCTCTAGCGCTTTGCTGAGGCGCTTCTCAGACACCTTCGTCGCTGCCCCGATCTCAGGCGTGAACACCGAGACGCGGAATTCTTGGAGTTGCCAACCGAAGGCACGCAAGGCGAAAGGTGTATCGAGCGGCCGGTCGCTCCACGATCCCAACCGTTCCTCGTAGGCCTTTTGAAAAGGAATCACGCGCTCCAGTTTCTGCGAGTCTTTGTTAGGAGGTGAGCCCAACATACGATCAATGCGCGCCCGCAACGCTCGCAGATAACGCGGATAATGTTTCAGTCGGGGCCACCAACCACGGAGGAGAAAGCAGTTGGCAAAGAGATCGTCTAACTGCGCTTGAACGTCTTGAAAACTCGACGCGTAGTTTCCCGATCGATTCGCCTCAAGATGACGATTTGCCACTTCGAAGTCTTGGATCATGGCCTCCAGCGTTCCCGCAATCTTCTCCGCTTGAGCAAAGAGGTCCGATCGGACGTCGGGAAGGCGTTGATCAAAGGTCTTGGCGTCACGGATCCCGGGCGGCTCGGTCTCTGTGCCGCCAAGCGTGGCATCAATGGTGAGGGTAACGAGATCAGTTAGGGTAATTCGTCCGCCAGGTCCAAGCATTGTGATGAGTGGTTTGGTGAGGGTTCCCAATGGGTAGTAACGCCTCACGTAATCCACCTGGTCAGGCATGGCCAGCTCCACCAAACGCGCTAGGCCCAACCGGTGCTGCGTCTTGGCCTGTTCTCGATTGGGAAAACACCGCACCCCCACACTTACCGTCTCGTCGATAAGCGCCGGAAAGCCGGTGAGATGGCCTAACGCATCTGATTCCGGAAGCGACGTTTCTGGGAAAGATGTCAGGCCCGATTGCTCCCAGGACGACGTCTGGTCCTCGAACCATGCCGCGAGCTTGGGCGCGAGTTGGCTTCTCAAGGCTTTCAGATTGGCACCCGAAGCGAGTTCTTTTCCGTCGTCATCGCCAATCCAGTAGTGAGGTTGTAAATGGCTTGGCAGCTCATTCTCGTTGAAGTCTGCCGGCGCGATGGCGTAGCCGGTTTGACGTGTCAAGTAAGCGGCCAAGGCCTCTAACAAATCTTGCTTGGGCTCAGCCTGCGCTACGAAGGCCGAGGCCATGTCATCGATCCTTCCACACGCCTGCCGCCGCTCATTGGAAAGCGAGCGCAGGAGAATCGCGACTTTTTCCCGCAAGTAGCTCGGGACCAACCAACCACCTAACCAATCGGGAAGCTTTGGCAAATACGATAGGCTACAACCGAGCGTGATGCCGTCTTGAAGTTCGCCGGGTGCGAATTGGTAGTAAACGGGATAGGCGAGTTCGCCATGAAGGATCTCATCCGGATAGTCTTCCTCGTCAAAGGGCGTGAGCTGCGGATAGCAAATATCCTCTTCTTTAAAAAGTAACACGTCCGGATTGGCGGCTTCGGTAGTGAGACGCCATTTCTCAAAGGCCTTGGTCGTGCAAATATCTGTGGGGAGCCGCCCATCAAAGAATTCAAAAACTGCATCCTCACAGAAAAGCGAACCGGCTTTGCGTAACTTCGTCTCTCGAAGCTTCACCGCTGCGATCGTTGCTTTGTTCGTTTCACGAAAGGCCCCCTGAGTTCGCAAATCTCCTGGGACCAAACCTTCCCATATAAAAGTACGGCGCGCTTCTTCTGGGAGAATTCGTCCGAGGTGTACGCGACGATCCGAGAGTATGCGCAATCCCACGCAAGAAACATGCTCGCGTCCATAGACCGCGCCCTGCTTAGCATCCCAGGTAGGATGAGAATAGTGGAATTTGCACATATGCGGTACGGCCTTTTCCAACCACGCGGGCTCGATGGACGCCACTTGGCGGGCATAGACACGAGCCGTCTCAACGATTTCAAATCCTAACAGCCACTCTGGTACTTTCTTTTGATTGAAGAGCCCGGAACCAGGAAAGATGGCGAAAGAACGCTCTCCTCCGGTGCGGTAGACGCGCTTTTCATCGCGTTGCGCCGCGCCACGCGGGATGCCGGCTAACAGGGACTGATGAATCGGCAGGTAATCACCTTCCGTTAGGGCATCATCTCCGTAAGGAAGCCGCCGGACGCGCAAGAGTGCGGCGAGTTCGCGTGCCACGCCCAGCCACTCCATCAGCCGCCGGTAATTGAGAAAGTGTTTATGACAGAAACGCCGCAACGCGTTCTTCTGCGGGCGACCCTTCCCGTCCAAGTGCCGCCTCACATCACACCACAAGATGAGCCGCGCCATGAAATCGGACTTCGCGTGCTGCCACTTGCGATGCGCTTCATCGGCGAGATCGCGTTTGGCACGCGGACGCTCACGCGGATCTTGTGTCGCCAGTGCCGCGACGAGCACGACCATCCACGGAAGCACCACCGCGTGTTTCTCGCGCGCGAATAATAGCATCTTCGCCAAAGAGGGATCGATCGGCAGCCGCGCCATTTCCCGTCCTTCGCGGGTGATCTGCCGTTGATCATCCAAGGCGCAGAGTTCTTGCAGCTGCTTGTAGCCTTCCGCTACCAGACGTCGTTGTGGCGGATCGATGAATGGGAAACTTTCCACCGGCGGCAGACCAAGGCTTTTCATTTGCAGGATGACGCCGGCGAGCAAGGTGCGCCGGATCTCCGGATCGGTGTAGGCGGGCCGTTTCTCGAAATCTGTTTCATCATAGAGCCGCACACACACACCTTCCGACACCCGTCCACAACGGCCACGGCGCTGCTGGGCGCTCGCTTTGGAGATGCGTTCTGTTAGAAGACGCTGGATCCCAGTCTGGGCTTGGTAGCGGCTGATCCGCGCCAAGCCGGCATCGATCACGTAGACGATACCAGGAATGGTGATCGACGTTTCGGCAACATTAGTGGCCAGGACAATGCGTTGGTGATTGGGTGAGGACTGAAAGACGGTTTGTTGATCTTTCAAGCTCAAGCGCGCGTAGAGTGGCAGGATCTTCGTGCGAGGAATTTGGCGTCCTTCTAACATGTCTGCCGCTTCCTGAATTTCTCGTTCGCCGGGGAGAAACACCAAGATATCGCCTTGCCGGTCCTTTTCCCGCACCCAGTCGACCGCACGTGCGACATGAGACGGAAGATCCTCGCGGCCCTCAGGCGGCAAGTAGTGGTCGCCAACGGGAAACGTCCGCCCCTCGATCTCCACGATGGGCGCACCTTGAAAGAACTTGGAGAAACGCTCCACATCGAGGGTGGCAGAACTGATGACGACCTTGAGATCCTCTCGTCTGTCTAACAGATTCCGGAGATATCCCAACGTGAAATCGATATTGAGCGTCCGCTCATGCGCTTCATCAACGATGATGACGTCGTAGCGCCGCAATTGCCGGTCACTCCGCGTTTCTGCTAACAGGATCCCGTCCGTCATGAACTTGATTCGCGTGTGCTCACTCAGCTGATCCAGGAAACGGACTTGCACACCCACCAAACCGCCCAACTCCACACGTTGTTCCTCAGCGACGCGTTTGGCCAAACTGACGGCGGCCACTCGGCGAGGTTGCGTGCATCCAATGAGCCCGCGTCCCGGCAACGCCTCGTGGCAAATCTGCGGGAGCTGAGTGGTCTTGCCCGAGCCCGTGTCGCCAGACACCACCACCACAGGATGCCGCTGCAGCGCCTGAGCGATGGCGTCTTTCTTTTCATGGATGGGCAGCGATGGAGACATCGGAGGGACGTTTGGCTGCACCACCATAAATTGCAACTGACGGCAACTTCGTCGGGGAACTGGTGAAAAGTTCAGGTTGTCATACCTCAACCCAAAGGATCGGGCAGCGATAACTCTCGAGCCGTCCGGCTGAGGACGCGTTTCTTTGGTAGTTGACCGTGATATTTGTTAAACACACATCCTCTCACGCGGACGTTTGGGACAAACGTTCCGAGAACTCTTACGACTTCTTCTACATCTCAATTCCGGCATTGAATTCGGGATCGCTTCGTCGAAGCATGAAGGGGTGAAAACGATCCGATCCGTTCGCCTTCACGGGAGGCGCTGACGACAGGGCAATACCCACAGCGATGGCGAATCACCTCGTTTCTCAATAACTGGCGCAAAAACAAGCAGCGTGGGATGGCGCCATGGCTCGATCCCAAGGCGCCAGTGTTAGCACGCGAATTGCAAAAGGCAGGTTTCGCGAGGAGAAAGTGAAAGAAGCCTACTCTTTAAAGTCGGAGCACGAAGATAGTAATAATAGATGCTGTGTTAGCGCGTTCGCACTACCAAGGTAATACCTCCGGTAATTTGCCCAGCTGTTCTCTCAATAATTCGATACACATCAGCTGTACCAGGCCTAGCGCTAGTTTCCACGGTTGCTTCAAACCCAATTCTTAAGTGTTGTCCTGAGTCCAATGGTAATTGAGCGTGAACACCGTCCCACTCAGGCCACGTTTCTTCTGATCTCTCCGATTCTGACAAGTCATCTGGGGTTTGATCAAACTCACTCTCTTGGCATCCTTGATTTGCGACCGTTCTCAATCCTTCTTCAGAAGAGACGGCAACGAATGACCGCAGAGCGGCGGATGTCCTCCGGGATTGGCTAGCACCTGGAATATCTTGCAACGTTTCGCGAAAAACAGCAATAGGCGAGGGCTCACTTTCCTGATGTACGACTTGGGGCAAGAGCAATCTTGAAGAGCGACCACCAGCAGTTTGCCACCCCGGTTGGCCTAGAGCTAGGGCGACACTCTCTAGCGCTTCGCTGTCCAATTGTTGCAACTCTAAGAGCGTTTGAGCAGGTTTAAGAGTAAGATTCTGGGTAAAAAAGTCGAATCTAAACGTGTCGCCCGCTGGGACCTCTAAAACACTGATATTTCTCTGGGCAACATGACGGTCGTGCTTGGGATTGAAAGGAGCAACGACCGGATCGCTGACGGGATCATACACCTGAGCAATCAGACAAACCTGGCCATTATTCACAAATTCCGGGATCCAATCAAAGCTCACCACGCGATGTTCACCAGCGCTCAAGGCCAGCGTGGTCGAACCGATCGGGTTCGCCACACCAATATTAATCCCAACTGAAGGGTTACACCAATATAGATCGACGTGGGTCCCCCAAGCATCTGCTAGGCCCATGTTCCATACGTGGACCTTGACCTGATTCACTTCTCCAGGCGTGGCTATGTCAGGGTCTCCCGTAGATCCTTCAATCCAAATATCGGGGCTCTCCCAAAACACTATATTGGGCAAAGGGCGACTGCCGGTATCGCCCGCAAAAGCCCGGCAAATGAGTTCGGGCCTATACCGGGGTTCCCGTTCATCACGGTTTTTCCGCGAACCATCTGGATTGAAATTGTCGTCGTCCTGATCGCCTTGTGGCCGTGTCCGAAGTCCAGGACGCCCAGCCGCACGGTCGATCACGCCTCCATGAATGACCCGACCAGGATCTGGAAATAAACCTACGTTTTCAATGAGGGACCGTTGAAAATTGCTGATTGAATGAATCCGACGAATAGCTTTCATGGGCAGCATGTAATGCTCTACAATTTAGTTAGACTGAGTAAGTGCCGTTCACGCCACTTGCCGGTGGTGGTTCTAAAGTTCCCGAAGGCAATCGCCAGCACTTGAAGCCATAGCCGCGATCACCGTCAAGGTTCCAATCGGGCAAAGTAAGCTGCCCGATATCGCCTCCATCTTGGGCCAACTGAGTCGCGTAGCGCAAATAGAGATCCATGCTATTGCCCAAACTTCCTGAATAGTTCGCCGCTCCTAAGCCTGGAAACAGATTTCGTGTTAAGGCCATAGTGCGTTCTGGAGTGGCTGCGTTGGTTAGAGCCTCCACCATTCTTGAACTCAGAGGCTCCCCTTCAATAAACCAATAAGGATAGTTGTTTGGCCAGCGAGTGTAAGGTCCGGAAGTTGCAGGAGGAGGTTCTTGGGAAGTCGCTGGAAACATGACAGGATTTCCAGACTGGCGTCGTGGCATATTCTGAACATCGACCTGCGGATTTACAAACTGTTGAGCTAGGGGATGCGGTAGTTGATCGGGATCAGGGTAAGTGAACCCCGATAGAGCGAGTGCCCACCGATACTGTCTGTAGATTTCGTAAAGCGTTAGCTGAAGCAAATACAGGCCGTATCTTATGGGAAACGTCAAGGGGGTAGTGACTTGCGAGATAAGCCATAATACTAGATCATTCACATATTCGAATAGGTCTCTAATATAGTTGAAAATCGCCAAGAGAAGCGCAACGAGCGAAAATGAACCGCCACCGCTACCACTGGAACCGCCGCTACCTCCTCCAGGTAATGGAAACGTGGGAAAGGCATCGTCATTGAAAAATGGCGGGGGTTCAGGACGGGAAATCGCCCGCTCCTTGCTCGTCATGATTTCTAGACCGGTCAGGAGCATTTGATAGGCTCGATTAATGTGAGAACGATCAAGAAACGGAATCGTTCCGCCAACGTTCGGGTGAGGGCGATGCCGGTATACGGCATTTAAAGAATCCACGATCACGTCTTGAAGCGTTCCGGGCAGATCATTTCCGAGATCGATCAGTTTGTGCAGATTCGAGCCATTGATATTTGGCCAGGAAGCGTAGTTGAAAGGAATGGAGCCCGGGCTTGGGCTCGAAGGCATGGAACTGCCCGACTTGTAGTAGCCCCACACCCAGGTATCCATGAATTTCTCCTGTACGAAGTGCCGAACCCAATGGCAGCGATACGGTCCGCCAACTGCCGTATTAACATAGGGATGTCCCACGGTATCCGCGACCACGTGGGACAACCAGCCATAAGCATAAGCTCGCAGTTCAGAACGCCCTGTCGCATGCGCCCGTTGGATCAAGGTGCGGCTGAACTCACCCGTCCAACGATTGTGTGTGTAATCCAACCAGTTCCAATCGCTAATTTGCGATCCGGAACCGTTTGTCTGGAAGTCCGGTTTTAAAAAATCGAGAACATCAATGTGGTCAGTAATTAGCTCTAAGAGTGCCGATTCAATCAGTCCTTGAACCAGCGTCGCCGTTTCTTGGATTTCACTAGCAACACCGCCCGATAGGCTATCAACCACCTTATTCACGTGTTCGCTTATGGGATTCCAAATGGCAGATAAAGCCTCATAAACTTCATCGATCGTCTTATAAACGTCGAAAACAGTGTTTACAAGAGGTGTGAACTCACCCCAGTCCGCCCAGAAGATCATGTCGGGGCCGATCGCCCCAAGAGCGGCTTCTTTTCCGTTTAGATCGAGCGCCTCCAAGAGAGGCCCATTAAAGGTAGTGGGATTGGAGCGGATCCGTTTGATCTGCTCCTCCATGATAATTAGATGTGAGGCTGGTCCAGGCATAGCACTTCCCGTATATTGCAATGATGAAGATGAGTTTCTGCGAAGTCAAGCAGTTTTATTCAAACTATCGACTTCACTTGCATGGCACCGTATGGCTCGTCACCTATACCAGTAAACTGGCAGCTTCAGATTGCCTTCCATTGCGCGATCAATCTAACCAAATGGTATTTCCACATTGACAAACGGATTCTCGATCTTTGATTAATGGCAATAAGGTCATTCGAAATATCGACAAGATAGTTAGTGTGCTGTTAGATAAAATCTTTGATATAACGTCCTCGAGATTCGAGAATATCGCATCGGGAGTCGCTATGCAACAGATGGTTTTGGATCGCAATTGTGGATCTCCATGGAGGACATTCGGGTCGATTCGTCACGGCGTCCTGTCTCCGTATCTGGAGTGGTATCTTGTTGAGCTCCATAAATTGAGTTTTCGGGGACTATCTACAAGTTAGAGGAATGAGTTCTGTGATTGATTTCCTACGAAGTCAGTAAGTCCCATCTGTAGGCTTAATGCTCAGCTCAAGTTATTGCCATAAATTTGGGAACAAGTAGTGTGAGCACAATCTTTCTCCCAGGAACTCAATCATTGAATTTCATGATGAACTATTGAGAGACTCTACACGTGAACATCTCTCGCATTAGCTCTAGTATTTTCTTCAGTCTATTCATTCTCAAAACTGACTTCGCGAACGCTCAGCCTAACATCATCACGGTTTTTATCGACGATATGGGTTGGTCCGACTTATCGTGTTTTGGCGGTATGACACAGACGGAGCATATCGACCGGCTGGCCAAGGAGGGAGTTCGCTTCACGCAGTTTTATGTGAACTCGCCGATTTGTTCGCCTTCGCGGGTGGCGCTGACGACTGGGCAATACCCGCAGCGATGGCGAATCACCTCGTTTCTCAATAACCGGCGCAACAACAAGCAGCGTGGGATGGCACAATGGCTCGATCCCAAGGCGCCGGTCTTGGCGCGGGCGTTGCAAAAGGCAGGTTACGCGACGGGGCACTTCGGTAAATGGCACATGGGTGGTCAGCGCGATGTGGCGGACGCTCCGCTGATAGCTGCCTATGGGTTCGAGGCGAGCCTAACGAATTTCGAGGGCATGGGGGCCAAGCTACTTCCTCTAACTATGAAGCCGAATCCGGAGGGAGGCGATCCCGTTCACGGTCGCATCTGGGATCGAGCAGAGATCTTGGGAGCGCCGGTGATCTGGATGCAACGCTCGCATATCACAGAAGGCTTTGTGAACGCGGCCCTATCATTCATCACTAAAGCGCAGCGGGAACAGAAGCCGTTTTATATCAATGTGTGGCCGGATGATGTGCACACGCCGCTCTACCCGCCGCTGGATAAGTGGGGAGACGGCAATATCCGCAATCTCTACGCCGGCGTGCTTGACGCCATGGACGCGCAACTGGGGCCGCTTTTCGATAGGATTCGTTCTAACAAACAGCTACGCGAGAACACGATCATTCTACTCTGCTCCGACAACGGCCACCAAGAAGGCGTGGGACGTTCGGATCCCCTTCGCGGTGCCAAGACCTGGCTCTATGAAGGCGGCATCCGCTCACCGCTCATCGTCTGGGCTCCAGGCCTCATTGAAGGAAAGCTCGCAGGCACGACGAACGAGGAATCCGTTTTCTCCGCGATCGACGTCAACCGCTCGCTCTATGCGCTGACGGATACCGAGCCGGTGACGAAGCTCGATGGCGAAGACGTATCCGCCACCTTGTTAGGCCGATCCAAAGCGGGCCGCACCACACCCATCATCTGGAGGCGCCCGCCGGACCGGCCGGGATTCGGACACGGTTTTCAGGAAGATAATCCTGACATCGCCATACGCGAAGGGCGGTGGAAATACCTGACTAACTTCGATGGCAGCGCTCCGCAGCTCTACGATCTTCAGGCCGATCCTTCGGAATCTAACAATCTCATTGATCAGCATCGCGACATTGCCAAACGGTTGCACGATGCGGCCATGGCTTGGAATGAAGAGATGCCAAAGGACGCGAGCGATCCTGAATACACTGACTCGCAAAGTGCTCAATAATCACTTTGTGAATTCGATCTCGGAGAAATCGACAAGTCTAGGCATGCGTGCCCGTGTCCGCTTCGGTTTCGCTATCGTCTTCTAACGTGTATTCGCCGAAGTTGCGGAACTTTTGATAGCGGCGTTCTAACAAGTCATCGATGGCGATCGTTTGCAACTGCTGCACTTCGGTGACCAGCGTTTCCTTGAGCTTGAGGGCCATGCTCAAGGGGTCGACGTGGGCGCCGCCTTCGGGTTCGGGGATGACTTCGTCAATGACCCCTAACTGTTTCAGATGACCGGCGGTGATCTTGAGGGCTTCTGCAGCTTCGGGAGCACGTTTGCCGTCTTTCCAAAGGATCGCCGCGCAACCTTCGGGGCTGATGACGGAGTAGTAAGAGTTTTCTAACATCAGCACGCGATCGGCAACACCGATGCCAAGCGCTCCGCCAGACCCACCCTCCCCGAGCACCACGGTGACGATCGGTGTTCGGAGGAGCGCCATTTCGCGCAGATTGTTAGCGATGGCCTCGGCGATGTTTCTTTCCTCAGCGCCGATGCCGGGAAAAGCGCCCGGCGTATCGACTAACGTGATCACCGGGAGGCCGAATTTTTCCGCCAGCCGCATGACGCGCATGGCTTTGCGATAACCTTCGGGATGCGCACTGCCAAAGTTCCGCTTGAGATTCTCTTTGGTGTTGCGGCCCTTCTGATGGCCTAACACCACGCAACGCTGCCCCCCCAACTTGGCGAAGCCGGCCGGCATCGCGTTGTCATCCCCGACAAGCCGGTCGCCGTGCAATTCTAGAAATTCATCGAAGGCGTTCTCGACATAGTCGAGCATGAACGGGCGCTCTCCATAGTGACGCGCGATTTGAATGCGCTGCCACGGCGTGAGATTGGCGTAGATCTCCGTTCGCGTGAGACGGATCTTCTTCATGATCGCGTCCATTTCCTCGGAGAGATCAAGCTCCTCCTTCTCCGCCTGACGCTTGAGCTTATCCAACTGCTGTTGCAGTTCGTAGATCGGTTTCTCAAACTCCAGGTATTGTCGCTTCATAAAGGATGGGAGGAAGGAGAGCGGCTTGGGCTCATCGAGTTATGGTCAAGGAAACGCCGTCTCGCAAGAGCATGCTTAGCTCATCCACGTCTGCGTGGTCCATGAAAATCCCATTCTCTTCCCCGGAAGACGCTTCTTTTCGCTGCGGACGGATCACGACACCTGGCCGGTTCAGGGTGATCTCCTTCACAGCAGCATCGTGATCGGGATCGCCGACGCCGATGCTTTTGTCGTTGAGCCAGGCGCGGCGATTACGAACCTTGGTGGTGAAGGGTACGGCCACACTCGAAGGCAATTGGATATCGATGATAGGGTACTCAGCAAAGAATTCGCCGTTCTCTGTGAAGACGAGTTGTTTGGATTGTGTGGAAAGCGTCACGTCGAAATTCAAGGGGCGAACCGTTAGTTTGTCTCCGGGACGTATCTTGAAGTCAACGAGACCGCTGGCGCGTTTAAGATATTCAAGGGAGCATTGATGTTCCTGAGCGATGCGGCTTACGGCGTCGCCTGATTTGACTTCGTAGAGTGTCTTGTCCTCGCCGTATTGCGGATTGACTAACAAATCGAGATTGATCTCGCCGCAAAGACGCCGCGCATCGGCATAGCGTTTCGATTTGGGGAAATAGCGGATGATGTAGCGCAGTTTATCCCGGGCGGCCGCCAGTTGGCGATTCTTTATCATTGTGATGGCCCTGTCAAATTCGCCTAAACCGGGATCGATGGGCTTGGGCGGCGGCGCCTTGAAGACTTCCACGGCTTCCGCTTTAGGCTTCTCCACTTTCTCCAGAATGTAAATCAGACTACCCACGGCTAGACCCAAGATGGCCAAGGTGAGAAAGGCAAGGAAGAGGCGAAACTGCATGGGGAGAGATCCTTTGAAAACAACATCAACCGCAGGCTAAGCTTATGCTAGAGCAATCCGCGGCGTTTGAAGTCGAATACATTGATCCCCTTGGATTTTTGAATCATTTCCACGGTGAACTTCAGCAGGGAGATTTCCCATGTATCGTCCACCCCTTCGATCACCGCGTGCATAGGATTGTTCGCCTTCTCCACTTCATCCAAAACACGGGAACGCACATCTTCAATCGGATCGTGAACCAGATTCTCACGCACTTCCGTCTGTTTGAATTGGAAACCGTAGTTCAGGAAGCGCAGGGCGGCTTCTTGATTCCGCAACCAACTGGCGAACTCTTCCGCCTGCTCACCAAACCCTTCAAAATTAAAGTCCTGCATCTGTGGGCTAACAATCAAGGGACGTTGTGCCTCGATCTTTCCTTGACGCACACGGACCTCATTGATGCTATCCATCAACTCACTGATCATGAAGAATTCGAACTCCGTGTTACCAAAGGTATCGATTCTGCGGTCGGGCTCTAACAAAACCTCCGTGGTTTCAAACGCATAATAGATATCGTCCTCCGAATACATAGTGTGATTTCTGACCGTAGTGCGATTTGATATTACCGCCAGTCTTTATTTGGGAACCGCATTGGGCACGCCTTCGATTCTGACGTTGTTTCAAGAAATCTGCCTGCCCATCTTTCTCATGATCGGTGCGGGTTGGTGCTTGGATCGGAAGTTCAGCTTCGACCTCAAGACCTTGGTGAAGCTAAACATTTATTTCTTCGTTCCCGCCTTCATCTTTGTGCGGGTCACGCAATCTGATTTGAGCAGCACGGTGGCCTTTCGCGTGATGGCTTTTACCCTGACGATGATCCTCCTAATGGGGCTTCTGAGCTGGGCCTATGCCAAACTCACCGGGCTCCCCAGTGGCTCCCGTCGCGCGCTCCAGCTGTCGACGATGTTTTATAACTCGGGTAATTATGGCATTCCGCTCATGGCGCTGGCCTTTCCTGAGATTGCGGCCCTGCAGGTCTTCGTCCTCATGACGATGAATATCGCCACCTTCTCCCTGGGGACCTTCCTCGCGGCTAGTGGCGGCGAGGGGCAACGGCCCGCTTGGCTCGCCATTCTCCGGCAACCGTCGCTCTACGCTATCGCCCTCGCGCTGGGATTCAAATCCGCTGGTGCCGGCGACTGGGTGACCACGACTTTTCTCTGGGAGCCGCTGGAATACACGGAGCAAGGCCTCATCAGCTTCGCCTTGGCGACGCTGGGAGTGCAGCTTTCCCAGACCCGGCCCCCACCCCCGCGCGGCGCCGTGAGTTGGGCCCTGGTCCAGCGTCTCCTCCTGGGTCCGCTACTCGCAACGCTGATCGTGCCCTGGTTTGGCTTCAGTACGGAGGTTCAAGCGCTTCTCATTCTCGGCGCGGGGACGCCCACGGCGATCAATACAGCCTTGCTCGCGCATGATTTCGATGCCGACCATCGCTTCGCCACGGCGGTGGTTTTCTACTCCACCTTGCTCAGCTTGATCACGATTACGGGGATTCTTTACCTTCTGCGGCTCGGTTAACTTGCGAGGGTGCCGATTTGTCCCTATGTTCAGCGCGATATGAAACGTGCTTCTCTCATCGCCGCCTTAGCGCTCGGTTTCACCTCGGCGCATGCCGAACTCAGTTTCAAAGACAAGCGTTTCGCTTACGCAGCTAAGGCCACGGAAGAAACGGTGACGGCCACGTTCGAATTCAAGAATACCGGCAAACTCCCCATCGCCATTCAAAAAGTGGATAGCAATTGCGGGTGTTTGCGGGCGGAAGCGGACAAAGATCGTTACGCCAAGGGAGAGTCCGGCACCATCACGGCGGAATTCAAGATCGGCAGTGCCGAGGGGAAACAAACCAAGCAAGTGTGGGTCGTTTACGGTGAGGAAAAGCCCGTGGTCCAAGCGAAGGTGATTGGTGAAACCGCGACACCTAACAAAGCACCTCAAGACAAGGTGGTGTCCACGACGACGGAACGCCTCACCGTGGAACTCACAGTGCCAACGTTAGTGTCGATCGAACCGAAAATCACGAAGTGGGTCATCGGTTCGAAGCCGGAACCCAAGGAAATTCGTGTGGTCATGGATCATGACAAACCCGTCCACATCAAAGACGTCCGGTCCTCGCGCGAAAACGTCACCGTGGAGACGAAAGAAATCGAAGCGGGCAAAGAATACGTCCTGGTATTGACACCGAAATCGACGGAGAAAGTTCAGTTGGGCATGCTCACCATCCAGACGGATTGCGAGATTGCGAAGCATCAGAAGAAGTTAGGATTTTTCAGCATCTCGCGTCCTGAGCGGAAGCCTCTTCCCAAACCGGCCATCGCGAATTCGGAAGGAACGCCGCCCAACGCCACTTCTTCCGAAACCACCGCCCCTTCTAACGAATTACCCGCAGCGGAAGGCGCCCCGTCCACACCGCCTGCTGAGTCGCCTCCGCAATCCTAACGCGCCTCCCCAAGGCGCATGAAGCCTCTCCGCGCGCTGATTTTCCAAACGGCTGGCATCCTGGTGTTGACGGTGATTGGAGCCATCGGCACCTATCATTATCATCCGAAACGCCCCGCACTCTATCTCTCACCCGCAAAGCCCGCGGCAACGAATGATTCACAGGTTTCAACAAAAGAGGCTCTGGAGTGGAAGACGCATCTCGTATGGGTGGATGCTAGAGACGCGGCCGCCTATCAAGCCGCGCACATTCCCAATGCCATTTCGCTCAACACCGCCAATCTCGATCGCGGCCTCGCGCAACACCTCGATCTCATGATCGACCAACGCCGACGCTTCGTGATTTACACGGAAGACGGCACCCTCACCCCTTCTGCCCAAGCCGTGGCGGAGAAGCTGCGCAGTTTTGGCAAAGGGCACGTCTACTTCCTCGAGGGAGGGTGGAAGTCGTGGGGAAATTGATAGCGTAATCCACGCTGATGTTCTTCGGCATTGCCATCGAGGCCTCACGCTGGTCATCTTGGCGGCATGAAGTTGCCGCTTCTTCTCATCTTCTTGAGTCTCTCCCCGAGTTTGGCCCAGTTGCCGCCGGGCGAACCTTTTCAACCAGCCTCTGGATCACCCGGACCGCTTTTCCAATCGATGCCGGCCAGTCAGACCGGCGTCGACTTTCAACCGCGATGGGAGAATCCCGAAGAACACATTCGCCAGATGCTGCTGATCAACCCAGTCGGCGGAATCGCCGCGGGTGACATCGATGGCGATGGTCTAGCGGAGATCTACATCACCAGCCCGTCCGGTGGCAATCGCCTCTATCACAATCTCGGCGACTTTCGATTCCAAGACATCACGGAAGCCGCCGGTGTGCAAGATCCGAACTTCTGGGGCACGGGCGCGAGCTTTGTCGATATCGATAACGACGGCGATCTCGACCTCTTCGCCTGTGGCTACACACGCCCTAACAAATTGTATATCAATCAAGGCAACCGCCGCTTTGTCGATCGTGCTAAGGCTTATGGTTTGGATGTGAATCGGGCCAGTATGATGATGGCTTTCCACGACATTGACGGCGACGGCGATCTCGATGGCTACTTGGCGACAACCGGTCAGGCACCCCCGCCGGGCACACAGTTTCGCGTGAATATGGTGAAACAAGCCAACGGCGTGGAAAAACCGGTGGTTCTCGATGAGCTCAAGGAGTACTGGCGGCTCATTTACTTGCCGGGCGATCGAGCCACGCGTGTGGAAGCGGCTCAGTTGGATCATCTCTTTCGCAACAATGGGCCTAACAAACGCTTTACTGACATCACGCAAAGCGCCGGCATTGACGGACCGCACTTCACACTTGCTGCCACTTGGTGGGACTACGATGACGATGGCCGCGCGGATCTTTATGTCTCGAATGACTTCACCGGACCGGACATCCTCTATCGCAATCTCGGGAATGGCCGCTTTCAAGAAGTCACTAGCGAAGCCACGGCTTACACCCCGTGGTTCTCGATGGGCAGTGACCTGGGTGATTTGAACAACGACGGCCGCCTCGATTTCATGGCCACGGACATGGCGGCAACAACGCACTACCGCGACAAGATGTCGATGGGCAACATGGAGGACATGAGCTGGTTCCTCGACTGGGCCGAGCCGCGGCAATTCATGCGCAACGCCGTTTATTTGAACACGGGAACAAGGCGAGTGCTAGAGGGCGCCGCCTTGATGGGGCTAGCCAAGACGGATTGGACATGGAGCACGCGCTTGGAGGATTTTGATAGTGACGGACGCGTGGATGTGTTCATCACCAACGGTGTGCTTAGGGATACCATGAATAGTGATTTGACTCCGTTAGTCGATCAGCAGTTTGAACCCGGTTCGCAGGAATGGGCGACGTACTGGGCGAAACAGCCTCTGCGAAAGGAAACCAATTTGGCCTATCGCAACGAAGGGGACCTCAGATTCAAGGAAAGCGGTAAAGCATGGGGCCTCGATCGCAGCGGCGTGAGTTTCGGAACGGCTACGGCGGATTTCGACGGCGATGGCGATCTCGACATGGTAGTCAGCAACTTTGATGCGCCGATCAGCCTCTATCGCAATCACAGCAAGCAACATCAGATTCGGATACGGCTTGTTGGGAAACGCAGCAACGCCTATGGCATTGGCGCCAAGGTGCGGGTGACGAGCGATTCCGCAGGCACGCAAGCGCGCTTTCTCACCCTAGCACATGGCTGGATCTCGTCGAGTGAGCCCATCCTGCACTTCGGTCTAGGCGAGGACACGAAAGTGGACTTGCTAGAAATCACGTGGCCCAGCGGTGCCAAACAATCTTTTGAAAACGTTCCCGCTGACCGCCTCTACACCATCACCGAAGATTCGACATCACGAGCAACCTCGGAGCCGGTGACCACACTATTCCAACCCGTCTCCACCGGAGCGGCGATGCGTCATCGCGAGAGTCCTATCGATGATTTCAAACTCCAGCCGCTCCTGCCTAACAAACTTTCACAATTAGGTCCCGGCTTGGCCGTGGGAGATCTGGATGGCGACGGTGACGACGACGTGTTTGTGGGAGGGCCGCGCGGTCAGGCAGGTGCCGTGTATCGATGTCAAAATGGCACTTTCGCGGTCTGGGAACAACCGGCATTGAAGGCGGACCTTCAATGTGAGGACATGGGCGCCGTCATCTTCGATGCCGACGGCGATGCCGACCTGGACCTCTACGTTGTCAGTGGCGGCCTGGAATTCGGGCGCGATGGGAGCCTCTTGCAAGACCGCCTTTATCTCAATGATGGCGACGGGAAGCTAACGAAGATCTCTAACGCATTACCCAAGCTTCAATTTGCCGGGGGAACCGTCGCCGCGGCCGATTACGACCGCGACGGCGATATCGACTTGTTTGTCGGCGGACGCATGGTGCCAGGCCAGTACCCGTCACCGAAGGTGGGCCACGCGCTACTAAACAACCAGGGGAACGGTAGCTTTTCCCTCGCCTCGCCACCGGAGTTTAATGCTCTAGGCATGGTCACGGGCGCCCTTTGGAGTGATGTCGACAACGATGGTTGGCTCGATCTCATGCTCACGTGTGATTGGGGACCCGTACGGTTCTTGCATCATCGTCAAGGGACGTGGGAGGATCGCACGCAGCGCGCCGGGTTAGACAAATGGTTAGGTTGGTGGAACGGTCTCGACGGCGGCGATGTGGATCACGATGGCGATATCGATTACGTGGTGACGAACTTTGGTCTCAACACCAAGTACAAAGCCAGCCAGGATCAGCCGGAATTCCTCTACTATGGCGACTTCGATGGCAACGGCCGCTACGACATCGTAGAAGCTAAGCGTGAGGGCGGCAAACTCGTTCCGCGTCGCGGTTTCAGCTGCTCCCAGCAGGCGATGCCTTTCGTTAAAGACAAGATGAAGACTTTTCACGGTTTTGCCTCGGCGGCGCTGGAAGAAATCTATTCGCCACAATCGCTAGAGAAAGCGTTGGAACTCAAGGCGACGACTCTCGAAAGCGGAATTCTCGTCAACGATGGCAAGGGCGCCTTCCAATTCAAACCGCTTCCCCGCGTTGCTCAGATCGCACCAGGCTTCGGCGTTTCCCTAACAGACATCGATGCGAACGGCACTTTGGATGTCTACCTAGCACAGAATTTCTACACGCCGCAGCGCGAAACGGGCCGCATGGCCGGTGGTCTTAGCCAGCTTTTATTAGGCCAAGGCGACGGCACCTTCACCGCTATTCCCGTCAAGAGCAGCGGTCTTTCCGTACCGGGCGATGCCATGAGCCTCGCTCACCTCGATCTCAATGGGGATGCCCGCCCCGATTTTCTCGTGGGCAGGAATAACGACACGGCTCTAGCATTCACCAATAAGAACACATCAGATGAATGGATTCACCTCAAACTTCGCCTCGCCGATGCGGAAATGCCGGCCATCGGATCTCGACTTACAGCGATAACAGAAGATGGAAAGCGAACGGCCTACGAACTTCGCGCCGGGGGAGGTTACCTGTCGCAACAATCGCCGGGAATCTTTCTATCTAATAAAGCCTTATCAAAGTTAGAGATTCGCTGGCCTAATGGTTCGACGACGACCCAAACGCCGGAAAAACAGTCTGGAGAATTACTAATTACCCAGCCCACTTCTTGACTGCTGACATTAATCCTCAAAGTCAAAGTAACCATCCCAGAGGCGGTCCAACTGCTGATTCGCCCGTTTGATTGGGATGACCGACCATGTCTGATCTTCAGCACAGCGCGCGAGTTCGAGGCGTTCGAGTTTTTCGAGCGCGTCCTGCACGTCGAAATCCAACACGGTGTCCCAACGTTTCTCGAACCATGCCTCAATTGCTTCGTCTAGCGCTTTGGCAGTGAGGGGTTTCGGGCTATGAAGTAGAAAGTAATAGGCAAGGAGGGATTCCTTCAGTTCCTCGTCTTCGGCACCGCTGATAAGGTGATAGATAACGCCGCTGTTGTTATCGAGATTTTTGAAATAGAGTTGATCCGTTAGGGTTTTGAGAAAACGAATTTTCCGATTCTTGAAGTTGCTGACCTGCTTGAGCACGTAACCTCCCGCAGCCGCCAAACCGGCACCGGCAGCGACGAGTGCCTTGGTATCGATGTCAGGCTGCGCCTGACGGATCTTGAGTAGGAAGAGCACCATGCCGAAAGCGAGAATGATCGGAGCCATCAATTTCGTCACGAGCATGGCAATCCCGCCGATCGCAGCCGGCACACCGATCAAGACTTTGTCGATGGCCCGCATCTTGATCTTGACGTTAGGGAAAAGAATCTCGAGGTCGGCTTTGGGTACCCGCCGGAACAGTTTGAGCACGGTTGAACCCGGTTTGAAATCGAGTTGCTTGCGTTCCTGAGCGTCGAAATAAGCTTGGTCTTTGAAGCGCACGTAGATGGCCACTCTGTCATAGACATCAAATTGCACCACTTCGCGTTTGAAAAGTTTTCGGACTTCCTCTTCACACCGGCGTTCGCCGCGGGCGAAGAACACCACATCTTCGAAATCCTCAAATTCGACATCGAGCCGAAGCTTGAAAAGTGACGAATCAGCGAGAGCGGCTTCCAATTCGTCGCGGCTTAAACGGTGATAGTTTGCCTTCTCCAATGCATGAGTGATGCCGTCAAAGAGTTCGATCTGAGCCGCCGCCGTTTCTTCCGGCGTGACGGTTTTCAACGATTTGGTGTCAGCGTCAGGATCAAAGGGTGCATAAGCTGCCTTGAGACGCAGAAGGTGTTCATGAAACTCATAGTGAAAAACGTTAGAAAACATCTTTGCTAAATCACGAAACGCTTTCTGGTCCCGACCGCTCAATCGCGTGCCGGCATCATCGAGACACATCTCAATGACATCGGGCGCTTTGAAGGGAATGAATCGTTCGCGGGTGAGATCCTCTGGAGACATCAGCTTAGGGAAACCTGCGAAGCGGCGTGACGTCAATTAGGCACTGTTGCTGATCGTAAGAAGTCTCAATAGCGCAACATTCTAACAAGATTGAGTATTGAGAATGGGATTCGGCTTCTCTGGAGCGGGGGTTGAAGGAACACCAACTAACATACTCACCTTTAACGCGCCTCGGGCGTCCTTCCAGGCGGACGGCGCGGAGCGAGAACTCGGCATCGGCAAAGTGAAAAACGTCTTCCTATCAAAAGCTCATTTACCCGGGATAATCCGAGACGTAGATCGCCTTCACTTGTGTGTAATCGAGAAAGGTGTCCTCACAATTGACACCACCGCCCGGACCGCCGGAGATTCCCTGACCACCGTAGGGGAGGCCATAGGCGACCGAGTTGTGGCAATTGACTTGGCAGGTGCCGTCGCGAAACTGTTTAGCGAGAGCCACGCCGCGATCGATGTCTTTCGTCCACACACTTGCGCCAAGCCCATATGGTGAACTATTCGCCAATTGCAGCGCCTCTTCAGCGGAACTTACCGGACATACGGTGGCGAAAGTGTGAAAGACTTCGACCGGGTTGCAATCGACCCCGGGCGTGGTGCGGTAAAGCGCCGGTTTCACATAGTAGCCGTCTCGGCCGCTCACTTCCGCAGCGCCGCCAGCGAGCAGAGCTTCACCACCTCGGCAAGCAGCCTCTCTCTGAGCCTGCAGGATACGACGGCGTTGCGTGGGATTGACCACGGCGCCTAACTGGGTGCCTTCGTCCGCTTGATACCCAATCTTCAAGTCCTCCATAAAGGCTTTCTGGGCATCAATAAAAGGATCGGCGATCTTCTCATCGACGAAAACGCGATGAATGGTGCAACAGGTTTGACCATAGTGTTGATTCACGTGACGCCCTACCATCCGCGCCACGAGTTCGGGATCGGCATCATCTAGCACTATGGCGGATCCATTGCCACCCATTTCTCGCTTCACACGCGTGCCGTGACGATCGCAGGTGCGGAGGATGAGTTGGCCCACGCCGGGTGATCCGGTGAAGGAAATGTAGCGAATGCCGGGGTGTTCCGAAATGCATTGGCCCGTGATTTCACCACGACCGGGCAGCACGTTGATCACGCCGGGGGGAAATCCGGCTTCGGCTGCAAGCTTGGCCATGTAGAGAGCGGATAAGGGCGTGTCTTCCGCTGGCTTGATCAAGACCGTGTTACCTGCGAGCAAGGCTGGAAACATGAACCAAGCAGTGAGGACGAGTGGATAATTCCAAGGAATGATGCCAGCGACCACGCCCCAAGGTTCTCTGTAGGTGAACCCCTGCACCCCCTCACCAACTTCCAAGGCGGTTCCATCACCCATGGCGATGCGACGCGCCACACGGCTGAAATACTCCGCACACTCACGAATCTGTGTGAAATCGCCTTCCGCTAATTCTGACACTTTCCCGCCATCGCGCACTTCACAAGCCAAGAGCACATCGCGATCGCGATCGCAAAGCTGCACTAGCTTATTGACTAGCGCGATCCGGTCTTCGACATCGGTGTTCTTCCAATCACCGAAGGCTCGTTGTGCCGTCTCGACCGCCAAGGCAACTTCGGCTTCGCCCATTTCACAGACGGTGGCCAGGACCTCTTGAGAGCCGGGATCAACGGATTGGAACGTGGCGTTCATGGATCCGGTGATACTTTCGCCGCCGACGAAGCCGCCTAACGGATTGCCGTCGTTCGCGCAGAATTGAGTGAATTTGTCGGGCGTGGTGAACGCTGCGGCGGTGAAAGCCTGAATGGAATCGAGAGATACGGTCGCCATGTTAAGAAGTGAGGTTAAGTTGCCGCGAAGTCTTGGAAACCGGTGAGCGGAAGTCTAGAAAGAAAGTTTCCGCGGGGCGTATTGCTGCCCAAACGGCTCAATGCACGGCGTCCGCAGACCGTGGTTTCGGTTCGCTCGACCACCGCCAATCACGTTGAGGCGCTACAGCGCCACGATCCAGGTTACTAGATTCGTTAGGCGCTCTACCCGCTGGATGTGGAGACCGGATGACAGGTCACGTTTCTCAAGGTGGCGACGGGTTGGTTGTCGTCGTCCTCGATGAACACATTGAAGACCAGTTTCTCTGCCGTGGTTTCGATCCCCTGCAAGACGCAGCGTAGGCCTTGGCTGTAGTTAGCGTGGGGGACTTGAACAAACTCGCCAATCGAAGTGGGCAGGAACTCGCTGTCTTGAGTGAATAAGCCCCAGACAAATGCTAGTTGAGCCGCACCATCGATCATTGCGGGGTGGAATTCGTGCAGATCCGAAGGCCAAACGGCGTCTTCAGGCGGCAGAAGACGCCCCAGAGCACCTTGCGGCGAAACGCCTTCCACGCGGTGGATCACCTGAAAAGCGGAGCCGTGAAAGAGGGCACCGGGTCCGTAGACATGGCTGCCGGTCCAAGCGGTGCGTTCAAGCTCCAGTTCAGGAGCCGCTTCCAAACGGAGCGACGCTTGGTCGGGCACGGTGTCAATGATAGCGGAATACCGAAGTTGACCATCGGCGTCTAACAGACGGATCGGGCTGGGCCCACCCATTTGGAAGTCATTCACCGAATCCATCACGATGGAAAACGCGGCGGAAACGGTGTCAAACTCCGGTAAGGCAATCCCCTGAACTTGCCGAAGATCCCGGCAACGGATGATGCCACGCGACCCCATGATCTGCCGGCCATTGCGCATGAACCACTCCATGACGCCGACGGCGGGAACGGCGGCAAGCCCTTGAATCTGGTGATCGGCAAAGTTGGGGGTAGTCGCCTTGCCCACTAGTACTTGTATCAGAGCGTTGTAGTTAGACACCTGAGACATGGATGTACTCGAGGTGAGCTGCGGTCCGAGAATGACCTCCACTTCACTGCGAACACCATTTCCTAGCTCATCCACAAACAGCCGTCCGGCTTGGCATTGCGGAATCATGGTCACGCCGCGCTGCTGTTGTAAGGAAGCTTTAGCAGAATCGCTAATCACACCATCGTCCCAGAAACTCCAATTGATCGAACGGACCACGCATTTGCCGCCGCGGCGTCTGGCTTCGGCGCAAGCGGTCTTGTTAATGATCTCATTTGCCATGGCATAATCGGCGTGACCGGCGGGACTCGCTTGGTGCATGGAAGGCGAGAGGAAGCAGATGAGTTGGAGCGGATCGTGCTGCGTGGCTTCTAACAGATTCTCGGCGCCGCGAAGATTGGCATTGAGAACAGCGCTAAATTGCTCACTGGTCTTCTGTTCCAATCGGGCATCTTGAGTGACGCCGTTGCAATGAATGATACCCGAAATATCGCCCCATTCCGTGCGAACTTGTGCCACGATCATTTCCACCGCCTTAGGATTCGTGGAGTCCAAGCAGAAATAGCAGACAGTGGATCCGAGACTCGTTAGGGATTGCGTTAGAAAGTGAACTTGCTTTTGAGCGAGCAGGCATTGGGTGCGTTGCTCGATCGCATCCGGGGTAAGCGTTTCACCTTGCTGCTGGGCCAGGGTCACGAGGGCCTGACGGATCTCATCAGCGTCTCGTAGATCCGGAACCGGATCATCCTTGGAGTCGCCATTGACGACAGAGCCCAATAAGACGAAGCGCATCTTGCGTCGCTGTGCTAGTTCCAGCAGAGGCGCTGAAATGACCGGTTGTCCCACGCCGTGGACGAGGATGACGGCATCTTCAGGCAATTGAAAATCGCCGCCGGTGCGCAGATCCGCGCGATGAAGGGTTTGGCTCAGTCTGGTTCCGTCAGCACTCAGTCCCACCTCCACTTCGGGGCCACCCTCACTGATTTCTTTGATAATCTGTAAGGCGAGAACTTCGGGTGAGCGCCCCTCACGCTCGAGGTCTAGCGCTTTCACGCCAACTTCGGGGCGTTCGGCCGCGACGGTTCGCGCCAAACCGGGAAGTCCGCCCAGCCAAGCGCGGCTCGATTCGGTGGAACTCGTACCAAAGTCACCACCGGTATCTTGCACGGTCACGAAGAGCCCCGGACGCTGGGTGGTTCCGTGGGCGACGGCCTTGGCGGCTTGAAAGGCTTCTAACTGAATCGCCATCGCTTCCTCGATCGTGCCGGCCGGCTTGAGACCGCTGAGTACGATCATGGCCGAGGAGGTAGCCGGTACTTCGCTGACGATTTCGGCTTGGATACCTTGCGAGGCGAACAAGTCTTTCATCGCATCGCCCACGCCGAGGTCATCCGGAAGAATGTGAATTTTCTCAACGAGATGCGTTTGGGGGAGACCCAGGCCGCAGGGCGCGGCCACTTGACCCTGAGATACGAACCGTTCCACGACCACATCGGCCTCTTCTGGAATCGGTGATTGGGCGGAAGCTGGCTCAGGGCTCTCAACTTCCGCCTGATGAAAATCCGGCTGAACGCCTTCCTGGGGCGGGTTACCTGCGGGCGGCTGATCTACTGGTTGAAATGGCGAACTCTCGACCAACTGGGCCGGTGCCGCTTGAAACGGTGTCTGGGGGGCGGTCTGCTCGCCTACAGCCTGAAACGGGGTGGTGGGCTCGGATGATGCCGATTCCGTGGTATCGGCGGCGGCGAGGTGAAAGGGCGAATCTCCAGCGGATGGGGGTGTGTCAGGCAATGCTTGGAAGGGCGAATCGGCAGCGGCGCCCTCCGCGACATTGGCGGCGGAGAAAACACCGGGTGCCTGATCCGCTGCGGGTGGCGCAGCTTGGGCCACTTCGAAGGGAGAGGAGGTGGGCTCAGATGCTGGTTGAGCCTTTGCCGCCGGGGCTTCGGCGTCTTCATCACACAGATAATGAACGAGTTGGGCCAGCTTCGTGAGTTTCCCGAACTGGTTCAGATCCAGCTTGGGCGCATGCGGAAAGTAATCTGAGATAGCGTTGAAAACTTCGATGACCTTTGGCGGGGTGAATTCCAGGACCGTGTGCGACTGCAAATGATCGAGGAGCATTTCCACGGGGTACCCGGTCTTCTGAGCGATGACATTAAGAACGGCTTCTCGAGGCGCAAGCTCTTGGGCCTCCGAGGCGTTGCCTTCGGGCGCTGAGGCTCCTGGGGCAGGATGAAGCGGTGTGATCGGAGCATCTTGCTCCACTGGGGCGTTCTCGGTAGTTGATGGGGCCGAACCATCGGAGGGGTCGCGCTGAGCGACGTAATCAGCAATGGGATTAGGAGCGAGTCCCGCAGGGGCCATCTGAGGACTCGCGTCTGCTAAAGGGGGCTGTTGAGCCGCTTGAGATGCCTGGAGGTGTTCTGGCAATGGTGGCAGGGACTGGGAGACACCTGGTGTGGCGGGTACAGCCGGTTGCTCCGGCACCGACGGCGGCGGTGGCGGTTCCGGCGGTACCTGAGCATTGCCCTGGTGGGGAGTGGCTTGCAAGCTGTTGGGCAGCGACGAATCACCGGTGGGCACTTGGGGCGGAATCGCCTCAGGTGAAGCGATCGGAGGCGGCGCTTGAACGGTCACTGGGCCTGTGACTTCGGGGACTATTTGAGGCTGCGGTGGTGCACTAGGAGCTTGAGAAGCCATCTCCTGCACGGGAGCGGGCGCGGCAGCCTGAGAAGGTGGAGCTGGAGGAACGATGGGCGGCAGGGGCGCCGCCACGGACTCCGCTACTAAAGGCACCGCAGCGAGCGCTTCCGGATTGGAGGACGGAGAGGGCTCGATGTTTCCCTGGGGCGGAGCGGCTTCCGCAACAACAGGAGCCGAGGGTTCAGCTGATGGGCTAGGCGGCTGAGCTTGAGCGGGTTGGGTCGAGACAGCGGCCGCTTGCAACGCGGCCGGATCGGGCAAGTTCGCTGGCTGTTCCGGAACTGAGGTAGGCTGGGGAGGCGCCGGGTCTGGACTAAGCGCCTCCGTTTCCGTCGGAGTCAGCACCACTTCGTCGTGAGGCTGGCCCTGCCTGCTCTGAAGATTGAGGGGTTTTCGCTGCCGCAGCGCGTTTTCTGCTTTGAAAGCATTAGCACGGGTGACGATCACTTCAGCTTTGGCTGTGGCTTCGTCGACGATGCGATCGTGTTCCTCCTGGAGCTGCGTGAGGACATTGTTAAAGAGCTCGTTAGCCCGCGCCAGCATCGCGTCCTGAGCGTGAGCCACGGTCTCTTGGCTATTCTGAATCGCGTCTCGGCTCTGATGGATGGTTTCCTGGCCCTGCTGAATGATTTCATGACACTGCGCGATGGCCTCTTGAGTTCGAGCCACGGCCTCGTGACTACGGCTTACCGCTTCGTGATAAGCCTGGTGTGCTTGAGCGCATTGTTCGCGAAAGGAGCGGTACAAGTCTTCGAGATGACTCACTTCAATGGGCGTGCGGAATTCCGATGTCATCTCTGTAAGTGGGGATGATCCTCCGGCTGCGGCGTGGGTAGGAGATTCCTCGGTCATAGGTTAGTTAGATGCTGATTGAGTGGGGTTTGGGCGAAGGACAGCGAGGACGGGGAGAACCACTGTGCGCAGGCGTTGTATTGAGTGTGATTAATTATAGAAAATTAAGATTTTTCTATGATCTAAAGGGAAACCTCATAGAATCAATAGGTAAAACGCCCTGATTGCAGCCCAATTGGACGAGATTCTCGAAAGTTCACTTTTTCCCAAATCTAAGAGGGCCTGGATGTCCAAACAGCTGAACCCGATCGCCTCTGATTATGGTTATGGCGGGAAAGTTTTGATAAACTTATGAGAAAGTTTTTTTCAGTAAAATGCACTTTTCTTGATGACAACCCAACAAGTCCCTGCTCTAGATAGCCTCACATCCAAGCACATCCCTCCTGAGCCGTCATCTCATGCTTTCTCTTGAGTTGGCGGCTCTTTCTTTAGACGGGTGACGATTCCCTGCGAGAGCTTGACTGCCTCTTCACGCGATCGATCCGGAAACATCTATTGACCGGATACCCCTACGCAGTTCCCACGTTGAGGCTTGGCATACCGAATCTGGAGATCGAATCTCTCCACTATGGAATGGATCATGGCAGCGGGTTCCCCCATGGCGGCGGATCCCAATATTCTCGGCACGTTGATACTCTTGATTGGGCTCGAATTGGTACTCGGGATCGACAACGTGCTCATCATCTCGATTCTTACGAGCCGCCTTCCGGAGGCACAGCAGACCGTTGCGCGGGTATTGGGTTTGGCGTTGGCACTAGTGGCGAGGATTGGATTGTTATTTGGCGTCACCTGGTTGTTAGGGCTGGTCATGCCTCTCAAAGAAGCAGCGCCTTGGCTGGGTTGGCTGCCGGCTTTTCTCAGTGACCGGCCCTTGAAAGGATTGATACTCGCGGCGGGCGGCCTCTTTCTCCTCTACAAAGCCGTCCACGAGATCCACCAGGTTGTAGAGCATCGCGACGAGGTGCATCAATCAGGACGTGCGGTGCACACGGCCTTTGGAATGGCCATCGCCCAGATCGTGGCGTTGGATTTGGTCTTCAGCCTTGATAGCGTGATCACGGCTGTGGGATTGACCAACGAACTGTGGGTCATCATCGTGGCGGTGGTACTTTCGTTCGTGTTGGTGCTGGCTTTCGCGGGGCCCGTGAGCCGATTCATCCTGGCCAATCCAGCGCTAAAAATCCTGGCACTATCCTTCCTTCTCACGATCGGCGTGACCATCATTCTTGAGGGATTCGGTCACCACATTCCCAAAGGTTACATCTACTTGCCTATGGGATTCGCTCTTGTCGTAGAACTCTTGCAGATGCGTTACTTCGCCAACAGGGCTCGGCGGAAACCTCTGGAGAGTTGAAGGCACGTGGGCGTAGGAAAAGAACGGCGTGCGACCACCCTACAAAGAAGCCCTTCCGATTTCTCGAAAGGGCTTCCTCTAAAGGATTAATCCTTGCTCAGCACGACCGTGGCGAGTGTTGGATCAGCGGAGAGGGATGAATCGTAGCCTAACTGACCACTATTCATCGTACCTCATCAAGCGCCGGATGGCGGGTCGTTGGTGACACAACTCGTGATCACCATTAAGCCCGCGAGCGAGAGAAATGATAGAATGAATCGGTTGAACATTTTTAGAGATTACCCAAGAAATGAGAGCGTTGGAAAGGCTTTTCCGAGTACCTTTTCACTGGGAGTCTTCATCCACTGATCGAGTACTGTGGCATAAACACTGCGAAAATCAGTGTTGAACTTGAGATCGCCGCGATGCAGATCCGTTAGGCTCGGATGTTTGCCGTAAAGACCTCCCTTCACGTTGCCGCCCATCACGAAAAGAGGGGCGGCAGCGCCATGATCGGTGCCGGAATTTGCATTCTCCTTCACGCGCCGGCCGAATTCACTGAAAGTCATGACCATCACACGTTTGGTGTTGCCTTGCTCCCGCATGTCTTTCATGAAGGCTTCCAAGGAGTCGTTCATTTCTCTTAAAAGGCGGCCGTGCGTGTTGGGCTGATTGTTATGCGTATCGAACCCGCCATGACTCACATAGTAAACACGAGTATTCAATCCTCCGGCGATCATCTTGCCCACGAGCTGCAAGCTTTGGGCCAGACGATTACGCGGATAACGCGCCACGCGACCACGTGCTTTCTTCGCGATCTTGATGATCTGATCCGAACTCACCTGGGCGTCCAAAGCCACGCGTTCAAGAAAATCGAGATTGTTTTCCTCACTGCGCATTGAACCCCCACTCACCTCACTAACGGAATCACCTGCATTCATCTCGCCGTCCGGTTGATTGAACTCGCGGAAGAAATCTTCGGCCAGATCGTCGGCGTCTTTGCCCTGAATCCAACGATAAAGATCCGGCTGCGATACGCTAATCCCAGGGTTCTTGGCCGCCATGAAGGATTGGGGTTGTTTCTTCACGATGGCCACGCCGGTGGTGGGATCCGGATCACTTCCGGCACAAGTATGATCAAAAAAACGGCCTAACCAACCTGTCTTGGAAAACTTGTCGGCATCCGTGGCCGTTTGCCAGATTTCCGTGGAACGAAAGTGTGAACGATTGGGATTGGGGTACCCAACGCCTTGCACAATGCCCAACTCGCCTTGCTGGTAGAGTTTATTGAAGAAGGGCAAGTTCTCATTTAGCCCTAGGTGATCGGTTAGGTTGAAGAGTCCCTGTTTGGGCAAAGCAAGCTTGGGACGCTCCTGATAATAGACGTCATCGCCATACGGGACGAGGGTATTGAGGCCGTCGTTGCCGCCTGCTAGTTGGAGGATGACGAGAATGGGATCATCCTTACCCGCAGGGGCCTGAGTGGCTTCCGCGGCCGCAGCATCGAGCGTGCTAATCGTACTTTCAAGAAAGGCGGGAATGGTTAGGCTGGTCGCCGTGCCTACCAAGGATGAATGGAGAAACTTGCGGCGTGTGTGTAAGGTATTCATGTTAAAAAAAAGTCTTAAGTTAGTTGGTAGTGAGGCGTGCTCATCATGAGGTGAAGCAATTCAGCCACTTCAAGATCGGTGAAAGCGCCGTCCTGCTTGCTCTTGGCGTAGGCATCAAACTTCTCGCGATCCTCCGGTTTGAGATCGGCCTGGAAAAGGCGGTAGCAGAGCTGACGTACCAGTCTTTCAGGACGCTTGCGCAGCCGTGGTGGAGCGAGGGCTTTGAAATCTGGTCCACGGAAGTTGCGCATTTCACCGCGACGGTTCCTCGACATCATGCGACCATCGGCGCCTTTCATCACGGACTTTATATATTCGGGATCACTACGGCCTTTGACTAGCAAACCCGCGACATTGTAGCGCGTGAGCAAGGTATTGGTATTGATCCAAGACTTGCCGCCCTCCCAACCTGCGACATTGGGCGGATAAAACAGAGCTTGGCCCAGTGTAGAGAGGGCCGATGTGGCAATATTGAGAGGGATCTTCTTAAGTTCCAATTGCCTGGCTAATTGCACTAGAAACTGCACCGGGCTTTTGATCTGATCGCGAATGACCGCGCGCTCGTAGAAGGCTTCGCTCAGAAAAATGGCCTCCACCACAGGCTTCACCTGAAAACCGCTCTTTTTAAAAACCTTGGCCAGATCATTGATCGTGCTCTTATCCGGATCTTCACAGACAAAGTACTCCCAAAGCTTCCGGCCGATGAACTTGGCACACGCGTCCTGCTCCAATGCAATCGCAACGATGTCCGGCGCTTTGAATCGGCCGCTCTCACCTAACACCTCCTTCTTTCCGTGATCATGTTGCCGAGGAAGAAACCGGCTCTCGGCTTTGCGGCGGTCAATGTTGTATCCGGTGAAAGCGCGTGCCGCCTCTTTAATGTCTTTCTCCGAGTAATTTCCCTCGCCCAAAGTGAAAAGCTCTAACAATTCCCGCGCAAAGTTCTCGTTTGGTTTCCCTTTCCGATTCTGATTGGTATCCAAATAAATCATCATCGCGGGATCCTCACAGATCGCATTGGTTAGGCGCTTGAAATCACCCAGAGCGTGCTCGCGAAAAAGCGCGTTCTGCTGCCACATGAGTTGCGGCGCCCTCACTTTCTGCAAACTGGTCGCGAAATGGCCGTGCCAGAAAAGCGCCATCCTTTCCCTCAAGGGATGCTTCGTCTTGAGCATGCGATCGAGCCACCAAGCAATCATCTGAGATGTTTGTTCGCGCTGAGTGCCCCGCAGCTTTCGCTGAAGTTGCTGCCGTTCCTTGGCGCGTTCGGTAGGGTCTTCTATGTCGTTGAGTTTCTGCCGCTCCATGAAATACTCGCGCCGCTGATTGCGGCTGATTTCATCAGCTGTCCACTCAGGTGCGGGGAACCGGTCCGACTCATCTCCGAAATCCAACAACTTGGCCACGGCCTTTTCGCGGCCGAGCTGGTGAAGCGTTCGAATCTCCGATGGCGTACCGCCAAAGCCGGCACGATTGAGCAGATGCGCGGCTTCGGGCTCTGTCCACGGTTTATCCGGAGTTACTTTCTTAAGCATAGTGTGATAGACGTGTAGGTTGGGGGCCATGCGAGGCACCACGGGAAAACCCTCCATTTTGAATCTGGTTCGCGGAATTTACCAATCCTGAGAGCTTCGTTTACACCTCCTTTACACTTGTTTCTACCCTTCGAGGGCCTAGGTTCCCATCTCCTCAAACTTACCATGTATTTCAAGAGCCTAACACGTCAGCAAGGCATTGGCGCGAACTCCTATCTACTCGATCTTGGAGACCGGCGCCTCTTGCTCGATGCCGGCATGCATCCCAAGGAGGAAGGGCTCAGTGCCGTGCCTAACTATGCGGAAGTCGATTACGATTCCGTAGATGGCATCATCGTCTCCCATTGCCACTTGGATCATGTGGGAAGCCTTCCCCTGGCCATGCGGCGTCAACCGCGTGCGCACGTCTACATGACCGAAGCGTGCGGGGAACTCAGTGATGCCATGCTACACAATTCGGTCAATGTGATGACCATGAAGCGTGAGGAATTGAGACTGGCCGACTACCCTCTTTTCACACATCGCGAAGTCGATCAAGGACAGCACGTTTGGGAATACCGGTGGACGGACCGGGCCTTTCGCGTCAACGACCAAGGACCGGAGTGCCGTTTCTTCGATGCCGGTCATATCATGGGTTCGGTAGGAACGTTAGTTCAACACGAGGACAAACGCATCTTCTACACGGGCGATGTCAATTTTGAAGACCAGACTCTTTCCGTCGCCGCGAACTTTCCGCGTGAGCCGGTAGACGTCTTGATCATGGAAACGACACGCGGCGGCATTGAGCGTGCTCCGGATTACACTCGTGAATTGGAGATCAAACGTCTTGCTAGAGCCATCGAGCACACAATCAATCGAGGCGGTTCCATCCTCATCCCCATCTTCGCCATGGGGAAAACGCAAGAGATTCTCATGGCACTGCACCTCCTGCGTAAAAAGCGGCTCATCCCGGCCGCCCCCATCTTCATCGGCGGCTTAAGCACCAAGATGACGACGATCTACGACAAGTTTGCTAGTAAAGTACCCAGGAATCACCGCGACTTTGAAATCTTGCGAGAGATGGATCTCACCATCGCTTCCCGCCGCCGCAAACGTGAGATCCGCTACCAGCCAGGTTGCATCTTCGCTCTCTCCAGCGGCATGATGACGGAAAACACTATCTCAAACAAATTCGCCTTTGAGTTCCTGGATAACCCACGCAACAGCTTGCTGTTCGTTGGATACGCCGATCCCGATTCGCCGGCGGGAAAGATTCGCGCGGCTCAAAAGGGCGATCCCATCCAACTGCATCCCCAACTCGCCCCCGTCGAACTTCACTGTGATGTGTCGGTCTTTGATTTTAGCGGCCACGCTGTCCGCGAAGATCTTCGGCGTTACGCCAACGACGTGGCCCCGCAGAAAGTGATTCTAGTGCATGGCGACGATGACGCGGTGACCTGGTTCAAGGAGACCCTAACGGAAGATTTGCCGGAGACAGAAGTCGTCGCCGCAACACCAGGGATGAAGATTTCTCTGTGAGAGACCCGCATCGTGTCACCGACTCAATCTGATCATAAGACACTCGAAGCCTATCGAAGGATTAGAAGGCGGAGGCATTTTGTGATGAAGATAAAGAACAAGATTGGGATGAAGATGACAGATGGAGTCTAACCAAATGTCGACGATGCTTTACGAGCGTTGGCAACGCACGCTCACCCGGCATGGTTCCAATTGGGCGTTGGCCAACGACGGCCAGATGCTATCATTCGCCCATTTGCAAGAACAAGTTGACGCTTGTCGACGCTCCGATTCCATCCGCATCGTGCATGCGAATGGGGTTCGCTTTATCGTGGAAATGTTAGCGGCCTGGCGTGATGGCGCCGTTTTCATTCCCCATGAACAGGGTCAGCCCGCCCCAACGGTTCCGATCACCGTTCCAGATTGCGCTTGCCACATCAAGTTCACCTCCGGCTCCACCGGCGCCCCTCGGGGCATCGCGTTTCGAGGCGAACAACTCTTGGCCGATGTGGATCAGATCGTAGCGACCATGGGCTTGCGCAGCGAGTGGCCTAACATCGGCGTGATCTCGCTCGCTCATTCTTACGGATTCTCCAATCTCGTGCTACCGCTAGTCATTCATGGTATTCCGCTGGTCTTAGCAGCTGACGTCTTGCCGGGAAGCGTGCAGACGGCGATGGCGCCGTATGAGAACGTTAGCATCGCAGCTGTGCCGGCGATGTGGCGGGCGTGGCTCGGTGCGGGAATTCTCGATCGCCGGGTTCGCTTGGCCATCTCTGCGGGTGCGCCCTTAGCCGTTTCCCTCGAGACTCAGATTTGGAAGCAAACCGGAATCAAGATTCACAATTTCTACGGCTCTAGCGAATGCGGAGGGATTGCCTACGATTGCTCCGCGGAACCGCGGCTAGACGATTCGGTGGCGGGCACTCCACTAGAAGGCGTACACCTAAAAGTGCAGGACGGTTGTTTGGAGGTACACAGCGCGGCCGTGGCGGAAGGCTACCTAGAATCGCAATCAAATGATGTGTTGGGGCGGGGACGATTCCGCACGCAGGATCTGGCGCAGTTAGACGCTAGCGGAGAGGTGCGTTTGTTGGGCCGTTTGGGTGAAAGCATCAATGTGGCAGGGCGAAAAGTCGCGCCTCAAGTCATCGAGAATGCGCTTCTAACCCATCCAGACGTGAAGCATGCGGTGGTCTTTGGTGTTCCGAGCGATGATCGCGAACGCGTGGAAGAGATCGTCGCCGTGATGAGAAGCAAGACACTTGAACTTCCCAAAGATCTCCTACTACACCTCAGCCGCCATCTTCCCGCCGGCCACCAGCCTCGACATTGGTGGGTTTGCGAGGATTTGCAACCCGATCACCGCGGGAAGATTTCGCGAGCGCAGTGGAAACAGCGGTTTCTACAGAAGCGGGATTCGGATTAGTTAGATTGCGAGTCTATCAAAGTCTCGTTGTCTCTGAGTGAGGGTTCCATTCAATAGACGGTGTTTGCAGGCGGCTGCCTGTGATAGCCACGACGGAGCGGCACCCTCAAAGGTCTATGGCAGGAGGCTTTGATCGCTATTCACTCCTCCTCTGGCAACTGACCACTTAACGTCAATTGGGCCGCAACCAGCATCCTGCCTTCACATTCGATCTGGCCTTCAAGCTGAATCAAATTTCCTAACCGGCCGGCCACACGCACACGGAGTTCGAGCGTTTCCCCGGGAACCGCCGTGTCAAATACCTTCACGTTCTTCATCGCCGTGAGGCGTACGTCCGTTAGAGGAAGGCTTCGCGGATCGGACTGAGCCACAATGCCGCCGAGTTGCGCTAGCGCTTCAACCATGATCACTGCCGGCATCATGGGATTGCCGGGAAAGTGGCCGCTCAGAAACGCCTCGTCTCCTGAAATGGCGTAGCTTCCGGATCCGGAAACGCCCGGCTCCAGATGATTGACTTCATCAACGAATCGAAAGGCCGGCCCGTGGGGAAGCGTGGTGAGTGGATGAGAGGGAGGGGGGGGAGCGAGGTCAGACGGCATAGGTGAAAATACTGCGCCCACCCTGATTCCTTTCATCGCAGGCGCAACAAGTTTCCGAACCGCTTGAGCAGCAAAGGGACGCTGGAACTCAGAAACGCTTACCGACGCCGGCACCCACAACCTTGATCTGCCGCACGTGGGGCGGGCCTTCCCAGCCTGGGTCTGTTAGAGTAATCAAGATCGCAATTCGGTCCTGCTGGGGATTGGTGAGATAGCCCCTAACATTCACCGCCATGGGGTAAACCATCTCTTTTTTCACTTCTTCGGGTGAGGTCGCATAGACTTGCTTGGCCTTGCCGTCCTGAATCAGCTCAAGAGCATAGCTTTGGACGCCTTCGCTCGTGCCGCCGATCACTCCATAGGGCTGCCGCGCACGCTTATGCTTGAGGCCTATGCTAAGCACGCCACTACGACGCTCACCAATGAACCCGGGAAAGGTGTACAATTTGAAGGGGGCCGATTTGATTTGATGTTTTTCATTCGCTTCATGGATTGCTTTCTCATGACGTTTCCAAAAGGCTGAAAATCCAGCCGCGCGATCATCAAAATCAATACCCTCCAACTCGTCCCACTTCTTTTCATGGACGACTTTGTCAGAGCGCAGATCGATGATGCGGTGACGAAACCGTGGGGTGTCCGTCGCCTCCCACGGAAGGATGAAGAGGATCGCGAGCTTGGTGCCATCGCTTGACCACCCCAAGGGATAAAGCTTCGTGTCCAGATCCGCCAAGTTGGGCTCGGTCTCTTCAAAGAGTGGCAACGGCTGTGGCTCTGCCAGGGCCGTGAAGCTTCTCAAGGCAGCCACTAGAATAAGCGTAAACGGTCGATTCATTTAAAGGGCGTCCATGATCTTCTTCCAATCTCCTTTGTTAGGAGAATCCGCATGGGTATTGCCACTCAGATCGCGGTGACCCACCAATCCATTGAAAACGGTATTCAATTTAAACATGCTCGATTGATGCGTCACCTCCACACGGGGGATATTCAACTGCTTGGTGATCCATTTGATGACCTTCACCCCGGTGTTGATTTGCCATGTGGTGAGGTCTTCCCCGTGCTTGTAGCCATCGCGGTACTGACCAATATCGCCACTAAACTCGATGCCCACGTAACTCCTGGACCACTTCCTAACATGAGCCACGTGACGTTTGATCGAACAGAATTGGATGACTTCTCCGTCGTTCTTACCAATCAAAAAATGATACCCTAACGAACTCCCCTTGTGGCTCCGGCCACGGTAGTTGCCCCATTTGCCTACGGCATAATCTCCAGTGTCGAAGTGCCCTGCCGTCCGGTGCAAGACGATCCCTTTAGCCGCGAAAGTGGGCCGCGAACTGTGATTCCATCGGGGCACATGTTGGACCCCAGGCATCCATCCGCTCGAGGTCGGCGTCTCCGGTCCGGGTGCGGTATTCCCGGATCCAGGACCATGTTTGATCCAAGCTTTCTTACTCTTGGATCCCCACAAACCGTCGATCTTGAGCTTGGCGCCCTCGGCATTAAGGCGAAACTGCGCGTAAGCGATGGCCTTTCGTTCCCGATCCCACCCCGTGGAATTAATCCAATGAATCTTATTGAGGGCGGTCTCGCTCTTCCTCCCGATAAGGCCGTCGATCTTACCCTTATAACCGAAAAACTTTTTGAGGCCGACTTGGGCATGTTTGAATACCTCCTTCATGGATTCTTGCTAGCGTCCAGCAGGCTAACGGGCAACTGCAAAGTTAGAACTTCTTGGTCACTATAAGGAAATCTTAATCCCAGCATAATAGCCAAGAATTTCGCGAATACTCTGGACCGTCTCCAGAAAATCTGGTCCCATCCGCGGCTGCGAACCCCACTCTAAAACCCGAACCCACTTAAAATCCCTATGAAAATACGACGAATACTCGCCGTGGCGGCGAGTCTTTGCCTAACCATCGGACTCGCCAATGCGCAGGACGATAAAGCGGGCTCCATTCGGCACACCTCCGATGCCATCACGATTGATGGCAAGGCAGATGAAGCTGCCTGGGTCTCCGCGAACGAGTACAACGACTTCTTTCACGCCGCGAGTGAACCGCCCGATGACGATGCTGATCTCTCGTGCCGATGGAAGGCCCTTTGGGATGAAGAAAATCTCTATTTCTGGGCCGAGGTCACGGACGAGGCCATCGTGACCGGCGACAACAATGACTGGCAGGACGATAGTATTGAACTCTATCTCGACGCCGATGCGCTCGGCAAAGTCGATGAGGATCCGGTCACGACCTATGCCGATGGCGAAAACCTGGTTTACCAGCTCACGATTCTGGCGGGTGAAGATCTCATTTACAACGGCATCAACCACGCCAAGTGGGTGGAAGTACATCCCACGGCTGAGTTTGACGGTGAAAACAAAGCGCCCATCGGTGGCGTGGGCACGGTTGGCGCTCCAGGATACTCGATTGAGATAGCCATCCCTTGGAGTTCTCTAACAGAAGGCTCTCCTGACGCGATCTTAGATCGTGGTGTCTTTGGTTTGGGTGTGGCGGTCAATGACGACGACGATGAAGGCGGCCGTGATTCCCAGATCATGTGGGCAACGGACAATGGCGATTTGTGGCAGGACGCCACCATGTTCCCTCCGGTGGAATTGTTAGTTCCCGAAGGGCCGGGACCCGACATCTTTGTTAAGAGAACGATTGACCTTGGCGAATTGCCTCTCGATCAACCCTCGTTTGATAACGTACTCGCCATCCGCAATGTGGGGACCGATAACGCCCTGAGCATTTCGAATGTGAGTGTGAGCGGACCGGATGCGGACAGAGTTACCATTGGCGATTTCCCGGCCACATTGGCCCCGGGAGCCGATGGCGAGATCTCCTACACCTTCACTCCCGGCCGCACAGGCGCCTTTTCGTTTAGTATCGATATTGAGAGCGATGACGTTGATGAAGAGGACCGCGCGCGGAGCACGGAAGTGACCGCTGCGGTGATCAATTTCGCTGGTCCCATTGCTCACTTCGATCTCGATGAAGCAGCCGATTCTACTGATATGTTAGACATATCGGGAAATGGAAACAGCGGTGCTTATGACGGGGTAACATTGGGAGGTGATGCGCTCGCCACCGGCAGCTCCGGCACTTTTAACGGGACCTCTTTCGGTTCCTTTGTCTCGGACGATCTCGGCGGCAACAAATTCTCATTTTCCATGTGGGTGAATGCCAGTGGATTGGGGGGCACCCAGTTAGTGTTCGGTCAGGGCGTTGGTAGCCCGCTCTTCGGCCTCATTTTACAGGACGGGACGCTATCTTGGTTCGCTGATGGAGATTTTGACTTTATGTCAGATGCAACCATCCCGGAAAACGAGACCCATCACCTCGCGGCCAGTTACGACGATAATGAAGGCAATCCCATTGTGGTTCTTTACTTCGATGGTGTGGAGGTCGCCAGAAAAGAAGGTGCAGTCACCTTGGATCCTGACATTGACCCTTGGTATATCGGCTCCTTTGAAGGTGGTTTAGGATTCAGCGGCCGCATTGATGATGTGCAGGTTTACTCGCGCGTTCTCACTGCCGATGAAGTGAAGGGCATTTATGACACGCCGGGCGTCGACGGCGTGCCCGGCTCCATTGAAGGCGGCGAACTCCCAGAATGGGCGCTCGGGCCGGACGGCGCAGCCGGCGATGCCGGCCTTGCAGGTTATTACTGGCGCTTAGAACCCAAAGCTGTTCCGACATCGGGTGAACCCCTTCACCGTAGTGGCGATGGCCCCGATGGCACTGCCGGCGAGAACTCCGGCTGGGCCGACGAGAACCTCTTCAACACCCCCGCGCGTGGTTCATTCTCGGCCACCGCTTTTGACTACGGTGGCAATGATCTCACCCCGATCTCGGAGTGGCTCCGGGGGGATGCGGGAAGCTTTTCGGATGCCGGCGGCGAACTTGAAGCCAATCTTGATGACGGCGTTTTCCGCATGGTTGGTTACATTCAAGTCAACGTTCCCGGTGAACGGACCTTCTCGACCACGTCTGACGACGGATCCGTCGTCTATATCGGCCCTGACTTGGTGATCAGTAACGACAACGGTCACGGCAATCAAACCGTCGAAAATACCTATGATTTCCCAGCTGCCGGTTTCTACCCTATCGATGTGCGCTATTTCAACGGCGACTGGTTAAACGAAGCCGGCACGGAGCACGGCGGCGCCAACTTCATTGGTGAAGCCGGCTTTGAGAACTTCGTACAATCCGTGGACGGCATGGTTCCATGGGAACCCGTTGGCGGACTCACCAATCTAGACTTGTTAGTGCTCGGCGCGGACGACAACGGCGAAGCCGGTGCCGATGCCAATGTGCTCGCGTTCTTGCGTGAGCGCTTCACCAGTGTTCGCTACATGAACTCCGGCGCCACCGACGGATCGGAAACTGCGGACGTGATCGTCATGTCCTCCACCTTCGGCTCAGGCTCTGTTAGAGGCAAGTTCCACAATAGTGCCGTGCCCATTGTCAACTGGGAAGAAGCCATCATGGATAGCGGCGATGGCGAGTTTGGCCAGAGCCTGGCGACCATGACCAAATCAACCGACACCGTGCAGATGACGTTGGGCGATCATCCCATCGCCGGCGCCCTGGCAGGTACCACAATCGATTACCTAACAGCCGCAGGCGCCGAAACGTTAGGTTCATCCGAACTCTCCGCCGGCACGACCGCCGTGGGCACTGCCGCGGATGGCTCCAACGATGGCCTTCCCATGCTCTTCGTCACCGACACCGGCGGCGAAGTAGGAGCCGGTTCGGGCGTTGACGGCGCGGCATCACCCGCGCGCCGCGTCGCGTTCCCCATGACCGATGCCACCTTCGATAGCCTAACCGATGACGGAAAGCTTCTGTTAGAAAACAGCATCCTCTGGGCAGCTGGAATCATCGGTGGCGAGCCAGCGCCGATCGATGGCTTGTTAGGCTACTGGCGCTTTAACGAAGGCAGTGGCGGCACCGTGGCCGATAGCAGCGGCAACGGAAATGACGGCACGATCATCGCACCTGACGGTGCCTGGGTGGAGGACCCCGCACTGGGAAGCGTCTACCAATCGGGAGGTGGTTCCTATGTCGACTTCGGAACCATTCTGCCGGTGATCGGTGTCGATACCGATTTCACCTGGTCCTTCTGGGTCAATGCCGATGAAACGGACAACAATAACATCGTGTTCGGAAACCGGTGGAGTCCGGATGGCACCGACTTTGCCCCTCGCGAATTCATCAAATTCACGCCGCGTGTGTTTGAATGGCATTTCAACGGCGGCGGCGAAAACGTGCCCGGCGACAACAGCATGTTTGTGGTCGGAGAGTGGGCCCATAACCTCGTGGTCAAAAGCGGATCCACTCTAACTTATTATCGAAACGGCGCTGAGATCGCTAGTAGCGAGATCACCGGCGCGCCCGCCAATGCTCAGCCGCTTTACCTCGGCGGACAAAACGGCGCTGAGAACTTCAGCGGCAAGTTTGATGAAGTCGCCGTCTTCAACCGCGCTCTCAGCGTAGACGAAGTGGCGGAAGTCTACGCTCGTGGTCAAAACGGCGAGTCCCTCGGCAGCGGAAGCGGACCTGGTCCAGACGGCCTACCGCCGATCACCAACGTCGGTGTCGATGGCGACGGCAACGTCAGCTTCAATGTGCCCGATGGCGTGACGGCTGACATCCAATACTCGGTGGATCTCCTGGAATGGGAGACCATCGCCAACGGCATCACCGGTCCTTACAATGACACCGATGCCACGCGTCGCGCTCGCCCGGCAGGTTTCTACCGCGCGGCTCAGTAGCGCACCCTAACAATATCCCACACAAGCAACGGGCAGAGTGGTGACGCTCTGCCCGTTTTCTTTTAGTCTACGACCAACGCTGGCCCCGTTTCTCAAAGCTCGGGCAGTTCCGAGGAGGACATCCCCTGGCCGTTTCGAAGAATATGGTGCGGTTGACTCAGAGCACGGCAGGTGGATTCGAAGACTTCTGTCGCCTCAGTGTTGAACGCGAACATATCATAGTGACAAGGGATGACACTTCTCGCGCCTGTCGCTTTTGCCAAGGCGGCAGCCTCGACACCATTGAGATTGCCGGCGACGCGCCGTTCGGGTTTATTTCCGTTGATGGGCAGCAGCACAAGGTGGGGTTTGTGGAAAATCAAGGTCTCGACCAAACCGGGATGCCATAACGTATCGCCACTATGATAGAGTGTCCACTCGCCGAAATCCACGACGAAACCAAGGAATTTGCAGCGGCCGTGGCCATCTGTCTCCAACCTGTTGTGCGCTGCGGCGACACCCGTTAGCCGGAAAACGCCCACCTCCACACTCTTTCCATGATCGAGACCTGCCATATCCGGTGGATCATTCTTCAGCCGTTCCGTCGCGAAAGCAATGTTCGCTTCGGGAAGGACTAAACGTATGTCAGGATTCGATTCTTTGAGCGGCACCAAGGTCTCGGCATCGAGGTGGTCTGTGTGGTTGTGCGAAGATGTCACCACGCTGATTCCGGTCAATCTACCGGGATCCAGGACGCGTTCCGTAAGGCGAATGTGTGGCTTGTCGGTGCTAGCATACTTCTTGGTTAAGGAATCCGATAAATAAGGATCCAAGAGCAATTTGTGGCCTTGGTATTTCACCAAGAAACCACTCTGACCGAGCCACCAAATGCCAAAGTCATCGCCGTCATTGTGCTCGCGCTCGATCTCATCAAGCAAGGCATCGCCAACCTGGAAAGCGGGTTTCAACATGGCGGTTACAGTGACTTCCTAACAATTTCGATACCCTTGACCATATTCTCAAGCTTCTGTCTGGCCGCCCAACGCGCCGTTTGGCTCAAGCCGCAGTCCGGAGCGAAGACCAAGCGATCTGCCGGCGCGTATTGCAGGCAGGCACGCACCCGTTCGGCAACGTCCTCGGGCGTTTCGATATAGTAACTCTTCACATCAATGATGCCGACCGCGGCGTCGCACTTCTTGGCAACTTGTTCGATCACTTCCAAGTAGCGGAAATCGGTGGTCGTCATCTCGATATGCATCTCATCGACGTGAAGATCAAGAAAGTGGGGAAACATCGCATGGATCACTTTCTTCCCCACCGAACGCCCTTTAAAGTTCCCAAAGCACATATGCATGTCTAAGCGGCAGCGGCCCACAGCCGGCTCGATCGTCCGATTGAAGATATCGATAAATCGCTTGGGATCTTCCTTGTAGGCATAGCAACTCATGGAAGGTTCATCGACACAGATCTCGCGGCAGCCTGCCCTGACCAAATCCTCAATCTCCTTTCGCACCAGCGGTAGCAATGCCTCGGTGAGCGCATAGCGGTCCCGATACCGTTTGTTAGGCAAGAGCCGGCCACTCAAGGTGAAGGGACCGGGAATACTGGTTTTCAGAGCGGGTCCTTCCGGCGCCAATCTGCGCAAACGCTCGAACTCGTCCACACACCCAAGACCATTGGGAGCGGTCAATGCATCCACGACCGGGTGCTTGCCACGCTGGTCATGCGCCGGAGGACCAAACCGTCGAGGAGGCGCAGCTTCCAAGTCAACTCCATTCAGATAACCATAGAAGGAGAGGTTGAAATCAAAACGGCCTTGCTCGCCATCAGTGATCACGTCCAGTCCCGCCCGCACTTGATCCTGAATCGCGCACATCGTCGCATCCTCTTGCATTTCCTCAATATCCGCCGCTCCAAACGCTCCCAAGTGCTGGCTCGAGAACTCCAACCACCCTGGAAACGGGTAACTTCCAATGACTGATGCGCGCAAAGGGCAAGCTTCCATAGTGGGAGCATAGACACCTTGCGGCATCTGTCGCCCAAAGATTCTTTGGAAACGCCCTTCTGCGCTCTACCACGCTTGGTTGAGCTCCATCGCGATCTCGTAACCGATCTCACCGTTCACACATTGTGTTAGGGCCTCTTGAAATAAACTTCGGAACCCGGACCGCGCGGCCGTCTGCTCAAGTTCCACGCTTCCTGCACCGCCGGCAATCAACTCGGCCAATTCATCATCGACGGGGCACAACTCCATGACGGCGACGCGGCCTTTATAACCGGTATCGAGACAAGCCGGACAACCCGCCGCCACGTAAATCTGTGAGGGTGGCTTAATTCCTTGACTTTCAAACTGCTCACACTGCCGTGGCGACGGCTTCACCGGATGCTTGCAATCGCACAGGCGACGAATCAGCCGTTGCGCTTGCAGGAGTATCAATGATTCACCAAGCATATAAGGCGGTACACCCATTTGCGTGAGCCGCCGCACGGCTTTGATCGATGATAGAGAGTGAATCGTGCTTAGAACCAAATGACCTGTAAGAGCGGCATTGGCAGCTGCCTCCGCCGTATCGCGATCGCGAATCTCCCCTATCATGATCACATCAGGATCCTGCCTCAAGAGCGCTCGCAACACGCGATCATAAGTGAGCTGACGTTGAGCATTTACTTGGGTTTGATTCAATCCATCTAATTCGTACTCAATAGGGTCTTCGATAGTGTGAATATTGGAATTGGGTTGATTCACGCCATCGAGTAGCGCGTAAAGCGTGGTGGATTTCCCGCTTCCCGTAGGGCCGGTGACGAGAATCAATCCTTGCTTCTGAGCACTTGCGTGCCGAAGAATCAATTCGTGTTTCTCCGGTAAATAAAGATCTTCCAGCCGCTTGAAACCACCACCTTTATCCAATAGACGCAGCACCAGTTTTTGGAAGCCGCGTCGAAAAGGAACGGCACTCACACGAACGTCAATCACCTTGTTGTCAACGTGAACACTGAAGCGGTTGTCATCCGTATCCAGATGACTCGGATTCATTCCACAAGTGTTCTTGAGCATGGCCAGAACGCTTCGCAGAGCGGCCAAGCTCAGTTTGTGAATGGTAATCAGCGAACCATCGACTCGCATGCGTACTCTGCCAGATCCCGTGGTCTGCTCGATGTGGATATCACTCGCGCCCATTGTCGCCGCTTGATACAGCAACCAATGCACAATTTGTTCGCTCGAGTTTTCCGAAGACTTGATATCAATCCGGGCTACCTCTTGCTTGGTTACGGAGATCTCTGCATGCGTCTCGGCGTCTTCTCCCTCAGAAGCTTCATACGGAATCTCCTCCAATCCAAGCTCGCGCAGTTTCAATCCTTCCAATGCGGTCAAATGACTGCGCTGATGCTGATACGGGATGAGCATGAATAAAACTTCACGATCGCTTCCGCGCTTTTGAGCAATGAGATCGCCCAAGTGGAACCGCTCGGTGAATGGTGATAAGACAAACGTGGCCTGAGGGCCATCGAGGAAGGTCACCAGATCATTCTGTTCTGCCACGGCCTGGGGAATCGCCGACTGCGATTTGGTATCAACAATCAATTGGCGCCCGTCGACACACGGTTGCGGTTCCTCGAGGTATTTCAAGGCGGCATCAAAGCCAGCCAATGCGGAATCTTCTGCCAGAACCTCGGCTAATTCCTCTTCATCCACACCATTCTCAAACCATTGTTTCAAGCGATCCCGTTGTTGGCCTAGACCCTCCGTTGGAAACACCCCATATTCGACTAAACAGGCAATGGTATCCAATGGATCCTCCATCTTGGGGCGCAGACGTGGCAAATGTCTCTTGGGACGCTGATACCACTCGTCGCTGCTCGCTTGAGCAATCGCTTCATGCAAACGCTCCATGCAGTTGATATAAAAACTCTCCGTAATCAAAACGCGCGGCGCAAACCATTGCGGAATCGGAGAGGCCTGTTCAAAGCGCACCGGATCGAGATGACCGATCACCGGCAGGCATCCCACGGAACCAACGGGAACCCAGGGCCATTTGGCCACCGCCACATCCACTCCAAGACTCTCGATGTACTTCACATAAAGACGCGCACTTTCCAATGAACAGGATTCATGCCGGGCCAGATAAGGAGCGATATTTCGGTGATAGGCATCAATCACCAGCGATTCACGCTTTTTCAGATCAAGCTCTATAGCAAAGAAAGAATGCGCCAGGCTATCCTCCCCAGACGACACCTCCTCGACAACGCTCTCCGTGATCATGGCTATCGGCTATTGATGACTTCTTGGGCAAGAAGCAATGTCGGCAAATAGACGGAAGCCATGATAATGCCAATCACGCCGGCAAGCGCCGCCATGATGATAGGCTCTAAGAGTTTAGGCATCTTTTCCGTCTTCCGAAAGGCATCTTCCTCTTGCACGTCTGCTAGAGACTCCAAGATACTGGCGATGTCGCCGGTCTTCGAACCGATCTGCATGTAGTTCGCGATGCGTTGCCCATCTTTGCCTATAAGATGCCTTTCGCGAAGAAAGGCTTCGTAGTATTCATCGCCATCAAGTACATGACGGGAGATGTTATTCACATAATCGCGATAGTCAGGATGGCCTGCCGTGGCTGCCGTCAAACGAAAGGATCGCTTCACATCCACACCACACCCCAAGAGCGTGCCAATGGTGCGAAGGACGCGGGAAAGGGCCAAACCGCGCACTACCGGACTAATGATAGGTGTTCTCACCAAAGTGCGTTGAACCGCCCTCGAGTTCCATAACCTGATCAGATGCTCTCTTAGGAGAATGGCACCTCCCGATAGCGGAAAAATCAGCCACCAATAGTTACGAAGGAAGGTCGCCGCATCAGCAACAGCAAGCGAGTACCATGGCACGTCAGCGTTGAATTTCGTAAAATTCTTTTCCGTCGCAGGAATCAGCGTGAAACTCAATAACATCACTACGACGATTCCCAACACCACAATGATTCCCGGATAGACCAAAGAGGATATCAACTTCTTGCGGAGTTGATTGGACTGAATCATGGCAAACGTGATTTTATCGAGTGCTTCAGGAAGATTTCCCGCCTCTTCCGCGGCGGCCACACTCGCCACCACAAAGGGATCAAAGACCTTGGGGAATCGCTCCATCGCTTGAGAAAGCGTGTCGCCCTCCTTCATCTTCAAATGAATCGAGGCCAGCACGCCACGAAACACGGGTGAGCGTGCCGTATCAATGACCATGTCCATCGATTCGAGAATGGAAATGCCAATGCGAAGACATCTACGGAGGCCTTCAAAGAAATCAATGAGTTCACGTTTTGATGGGCGCTCCGATGACAATGTGCGAATAACGATGGACTCAAGCCAGGGTGGTTTTCGTGGCGACACATGTTCGTCCGGAGCTGGATGCACCGCATAGCGAACGGCTTCAGGAAACGGACACAACACTTGCACGATTCGCCGCCTCTGCTGAGGGGATTCCACCCAGAAGCTGTGAAACGCATATTCGTATGACGACGAACTCATCAGATCAATAGTTTGTCGACAAGCGATCGTTTAATGAGCTCTTCGCTTGCTACGAAAGTGATGATACCAACGTTTCTTCGGTTTTTTCACCTTGGCCGCTTCCTTCGTCGTTTGATAGACCGATCGCGACTCAGTGATACGTTCCTGCGAGAAATCCACCGGCGAAACGGCGATAGCCGGCACGTGCTGTTGCATAATGCGATGCGTTTGGACGAGAGCAGTCCCGCAATAGTCCAACATCTGACTCGCTTTCTTCCGGTTGATGCCACGATCGAAGAACATCTGCGCATGATCCGTTAAGGCCTCAAGTTCTCCATAAAGGAAACGAGCTTCTTCGATAATGTCTCCCGTGACGCCCCGGAGATCCGCTAATTGCATCATCTCATCATGTTGCCTGCGAATCCCTGAAACGTAGTGTTCCAGATCTTGGAATTCATCAAAATAGGTCCCGGCAATAGGACCTTGTGGCTCTGAGCGGCCCAAATGATGCCCTCGATTGATATAGTCAATGCCGCTCGTTGAATCGGGCAGGATACGTGGCGTGATAAACACAACCAAGTAGGATCGCTCTTCCTCTGTTCGCTCCCTTCCAAAGGCTTTTCCGAGCAAGGGGATATCGCCCAGAATGGGAACACGATTCTTGATCAGAGTTTCTTCCGTCGTCTCAAAACCCGTGATGGCCAAGCTGTACCCGTCTTTGACCACGACGGGACCTTCATAAGTTTGTTTCGAGATTACCGGATATTCACCTCCTGTCGAATCTTCAAAAAATTGCTTAAACCGAACGATGTTCGAGTCCTCCAAACGCAAACGCATCTTAATCGAATCATCCGCAGTGATACGAGGAAGAATATTAATAACCGTGCCAATAATCTCTTTCTCGATGCTTAAGAGAATCCTGAGTCCGGATTCGGAATCCACTTCTTCGCGGTCACCGATGACGGGCTCTTCCACCACGTTGGAAAGAACCACTTCGCGGTTGTCCAAAGTCATTTTCTCGATGTAAGAGATCCGTTTCGTCATCGAGTCATTCTTGATCGCATCTAAGGTCACTTGCGCATCTGTATTGGTGAGAACGACGCCCGTGGGAGCTCCTCCGAGGCCGGCCGTCAATTGATCTAGCGAAATCTTGCCCTGGTCAAAGTTCCCCGAGAGATCGAATGTAATGCCGTTGCTCCAATCAATGCCGACCAATGACGAAGGATTACGTTTCGTCCTAACAAGCTTCACTTCCAAGGCCACCGCTCGCTGCGGACGGTCAAAGTTCTTCAAATAAGCACTGACCAACGCATGCTCAGCAGCCGTGCCGACGACAAGAAGCGAATTCGCATCTTCGTTCAGAAAGACCGCGGGTTTATGATCTCCTTGATGCTGGCTTGCTAGGAGAACCTTAAGATCATCGATCATCCGATTGTAGTTGGCATCAAAGAGCGTCTGCCCGGTGAGCATATTGCCGTAGGATATCTCACCGCTTCCACCACCCGAACCAACCGCCTCCCGCATCGCCAACCGTTCGAGCATGTTGTTCGTGATGGTGTAAGTATGTGCGTAGGCCGGCTCCGACCGTATAGGAGCCTTGTCCGACGCAAAGGTCCAGGTACCATCGTGATACGCCATGGAGTAGGCGTGTGTCCGTGATAGGTTTTTCAGCAACTGATAGGGATTTCCCACCAAAGCGCCGGTCACCGTCCCTTCGAGAGAGCCACTGGTGGTGTAGCTCATTCCCGCGGAGTCTGCGATCATCGTCACCGCTGTTAGGAGAGGTTCCTTATCAAAACGCAAGGTTGCCACAGGCAAAGCCTTCAACCGGCGTTCCTCCCCGGCCAATGAGTCCGCAGGCAGCGTCAACGTCTTTTGCGGATCAGGTGGTGGGATCAAAGGCGTCTCCAGTTGGGGAGGCGTCGCTGCCTGAGCAGACTCGCTGGGCTTGGAATCGTTGACCGTTGATGGGGCGGCCACCGGCATCACTCCGGCTCCCGGAGCAGGCGAATCACCGGCCGATTCCACCACAAACTCATCGGCCAACCCAATATCCCTCACGGGACTGGATTCCACGTCGTCCACCTTGGTCGTCGCCTCCATCCGATGGGGCAAAGCCATCGAGGCGAGGTAGAACAGCGAGGCTCCAATCAGCGCGGTGCTCCCCGTGACCCACCAACGCACGCCCCGCCGATACGCAGCCTGTGACCGTCGCTCATGGCAGATGATCAATTCACTCGGCAGAGCATCAAGCCCCAGTGGATGTCTGAAATTGTCCATAAATATGGAAATTATAGACTAGCTTCGTTTCTGCCTCCTTCAACCACTTTAATCGCCGATTACGAACTTGCTTGGCCTGACCTCGGCCGGCCCCGAAGCTCGATCCTTTTCGCCTCACCACCACCGCCGGAAATGGACACGATCACGCTGCGTCGTTTGACCTCATCGAGTACGGCCACTTCACCGCCGGGCATTCTGAAAACGCGGTCTCCGGGTCGCTTGATGCCATCGTTGATAATCGCGCGATTTCTATCCGATCCCTCTCCATAGAACATGGTAGTGCCGATCTTTACCCGCTTCAAATGCTGCTCAAGTTCATTGGCGCTCCCCCTCACAACGTCCTTAACGCGCGCCTGACTTTGCCGCAACTTCGCCGCAAACGGGTTCTTCAGACGCTTTCCCGTTACGACTGAACGCGAAACGTCTTCCGGCAATAGATAGCTTGGCTCCTCCGCTCCTCCGGCAGGGGCCATGTTCAATAAACAAATGAAGGCTCCGGAAGCAGCATATTTCATTAAGTGACGCTTCATTCTTCGCCCTCCTCGTTTTGAGTTTCGACAAACTCCATTTCTTCGGCCTCATTCAACTGTTTCATTTCCAAAAGATCGCTCTCGGGCACGTTGAGTTGGCAGCTGCTCATTCCTAATTCCAACTGAACATTGGCCTCCGCAACGGAGAACTCGATATTATCAATGCGCATGAAGGGATACTCCTGCCGCAATTGGTCAACGAAACGCACCAATCGATCATACCTGCCGGCTACTCTTACCCGGATGCGATCCCGTTTCCCATCCCTGCCCCGAAATTCGAACTCTTGGTCTCTCATTAATTCCTTCTTAAGGGGAACGAGATTCAAGCGATAAGCCTCGACGAGAATCGCAGCAATGAGTGAGTCCGGATCACGACATTTATCGATCTCCGGCACCCAAGCACTATAAAAGCGTTCAATTTCATAGGGCGTCCGGCGTTCTTCCTGAATTCTTTGATCTAACAATGCGATCTTCGTATCTAGAAGCTGGAGTTCCCGTTCTTTGGAACCCCTTTGCTCGATTCGCTCGCATTTCACCCGATGCATGGCTTGCACGGAGAAACCCAAGAGACCGAGAATGATTAAAAGCGGGAAAATTCCCTGCATTCGTTGGTTTGCCTTCATATCAGTTTTTCGCTAAAGATTTTTCAACACGATCCATGGCTACTTCAGAAGGTTTAATGCCTTCAGCGATCACATCGAGCGATAGCAGAGCACCACCCGGCCGCACGTCGATCTTAATATTGGCGATCTTTGCATCCGGCGTTTTCGTAAAGTGATTGGTTAACACCTTGAAGTAATTGGTGTATTTATCCGAATCACCCTCCACGGTGATCCTGAATTCAAGTGAACCGTTAGAAGGGTCTCTTTCTATAGCGAACCGGTTCATGAGCAACCCGGTCGGAACCAAATTGGTTGTTTGATGGTATATCGCCTCCAAATCGTAGCGATCGGCTAGCCATGCTTGTACATCTTTGACCAGCACATCGCGTGTCTGAAAATGATCCAGTACCGACTCCAATACCCGTTCTTGCTCAGTGGCTTTGTGAATGCCTTCGCTTAACGCGTCCAGTTGTCCTTGGCTCTGCCACACTTGAACTCCATTGGCGATGAGCGTGATCAGACCAACGAGAGATAACACGTAAAACGCGGCGACAATCGCCTTCAGTCCATTTGGTAAATGGGCCTCAAATGCCGGGCGGCTTGTTCTCAGGTCTTGAAGATACAATTTCATGACCGGCCCTCCTCTAAAAGCAATTGCAAAGGGTGACGCATCGATTCGATGTGTAGATCATTCTCGCCCACGATCTCTTCCAACAGTGCGACGAGGGAGGGCTTGGTTTCTTCGGCTGGGGCGTCCTCCATTCCTAGATCGATGAACACTACCTGACTACCCGAACGCAAATAACGCTCCAATCCTTTGCGAACGATGGGAGAGTCGCCCGGCTCGTTTCCCGATGTATCGGTTCGACAGAAAATATTCGTATTAAAGGCTCCTTGATCCGACTGCAGGATGGCGATTGTCGGCCTGTCGTAGACCACTAAATCCACCGGCCTCAGAATCTCCTTGCCCTGTACGGTTTGATGCCAATGACGAATCGCCCACTCAACGCCTCCGCCAATCTGAAGAAACGTTAATGGCGATCGTTCGACCATGGTTTCCAGCCTCCGGATGGCCTTCTGTTGATAGGCGAATACCAAGCCCTTGTTCGAGCCACCGGCTTCACGGATAACGGAGTATCGATAACCGTCTTCTACTTCCGTACCAAATACTGCTGAAGGATCGGCATTCAATTGATGCACATCCATCGCACCGCAATCCGGAGAGAGAGATCGCAGTTCAATGGTAAAGCCGTCGCACAAGAGCCCGATCGCGTAACGCAAATAGTGCTTTCTTGCGTAACCAATCATCGCTTCACGCATGGCCTCATCGCCTTCATCCTCAACTCGGCAATATTGACTTATTTGGCAGATATGATTCGGAGCAATCTCCAGCTTGCACAGACAAAGCCCGTCACGATCAATGGCGACTCCCATCAATGGCTCGGCGATTTCTCTTTGCGAGAAAGGCAATCGGTAGTTCCGAATATCGGGACGAAAGGCCTTCAAGGTTAAAAGATCACACGCAGTACGCAGGACGGTCATATCATTACACAAGTTAAGATGCTAAGCGGTTGCCTGATTCAAAATCAGGCGGCAGGAGTTCTTCATTGATTCGATGTTCAATAGATCTTTCCCAGCTAATCTGGCCCCGCTTGCTGCCGACTGTTAGTTCGTTGGGAATACGCTCAAATTTCTGGGCGCGGATATGAGCCGCGATGGCACTGGTCATGAACATCACCTCATGAATGGAGACGCGGCTGCGAATCTCAGGGTTATAAATAAGCGTTTGAGCAATGGCTAGCTTCAGCGTTCCCGCCAACGCATCACAAACATTCTCTGGATTGTAATCGGCCAAGAGCTTGATGAAACGGAGACAGGCTTGGTCAACCGAATGCGCGTGCACCGTCGATACCACCACGTGCCCGCTTTCAGCAGCTTTGAGTGCGGTGAGTGCCGTTTCTTCATCGCGGATTTCACCAATCATGATCAGATGAGGCGCTTGCCGGAGCGCGTCTCGAAGCCCTCTTCCAAAGGATTCACAATCTCTTCCCACTTCCCGCTGAAAGATATTGGAAACGGAATTGTGAGGATAGACATATTCAATCGGATCTTCAATCGTAATGATATTTTCCGGCACCTCGTGCAGGCGCTCCTGAATAAGGGAAGCAATGGTCGTGCTCTTGCCCGATCCCGTGGGCCCAATCAACAACACCAATCCGTGATCCAATTGCTTGAAACGCTCCACGACTGGCGGATAAAGGTGAATATCATTGGGGCTTGGAATTTCATACGGCAGCAATCGCATCACCACGGATTGCCCTTGGCTATGACGGAGAGCGGACAAACGAAACCGGCTGCCGGCAAGTGTTACCGCACCTTCAAGGGTGAAGGCATTTCTATCTTCACTGAGATCACTGATCCGATCGGGGAAAAGAAGATTGATGAGATCCTGCCAGCGGTCTCTCAGGCAATCCGGCAAAGGGATACGCTGTGCCGATCCATTGATCAAAACACAGTAATCGCCTTGTTCCGAAAGGATAATATCCGAGAGTCGCGGAAACGTATCCAAGATATCTGTAATCAAATCTTCCCAATTCATGGTGTTGTCTTGGTTGGTAGCAACGAATCATCGATACCGAGCCCTGCCGCTTCCATATCGAAAAGATAGTCTTCTTGTTTTGTCTGCATCATGGTCGAACGATAGCGATCCACGTCGACGGATGCCCCTAGGAGCGGAATCAATGCCGTCGATACTAAACTGGCAATGCCGATAACGGTCATCAGTTCAAAGCTGGCGGAACCGCGATTCCTTAAAGATATTCTTTTATTATAATAGCGTTTCATGGTGCCGACACGAGGGCGTCTTTCGTTTTGACGGGCACGAGTTTGGAAGTGGTGTCCACCAAGAACACTCGCGGTGAATAGTTCTCTAGCTGTCGATAAAAATCCGAATTGGGAAATTCGAGCACAGGAACGGGATGACCTTGCGCACCGGCAAAGCCACTATCCATCATCGTATGATGGCCGAGTACGGCGCCATAGACAATCCGGGAGGATTGACTGCTTGAGGCATCGGCGGAGAAACCGCTGTCCGAGCTCATTAAAAACGCCCCCGAGAGGCACCCGCTTGATATCGATCCCAATCCTTGGGTTTCATCACTGAATTCTATCGTGGTATCAATCAACACGTAGAGCACGGGACGATTAATCACCTCTTCAAAGCGAATGCGAAAGCTCCCACTACCGGAGCCATCATAGACCACAACGAGCGGCGTTCCCAAGCTGCTTTGCTCGGCGCCATCCAGAATAGTGATTTCAACGGGCGACGCTGCAGGTTCTGAGAAGTAAATCACTTCATGGCCACCGAATTGATTGAGATCCATTTTAAACTCGGGCGAAGCCGGTGGGGGCGGGGTTTCATCGGGTAGGGCCGCTTCTTGTTCTTCGGTATAGAGTCCGTCATGGGCCTCCAATGCCGAAGCGAGGTCTTCTAGTGAAACGTTTAATGCGCCACTGGAGCTCGAAAGATTTGATAGATAACTCCCCTGAAAAAGGTAGTGAAAGATCTCTTCACAAACCTGTGCTCGATGGTTGTAAGAATGGAGGTGAGAACCTGCGCCGACCGCATTCACGGGATCAATGACCTCACCGCCATCATCTGATGCGGTGAATGCCGTCATAACGATACCCTGCACGCGATTTGAGCCATCCAGGTAATAGAGATCCGGAACGGTCCGGCGCCGGGTACCGCCAAGGTCAGGAGGGCTATTGTAGAGAACGAATCTCAAATTCGTCAGCGGCACTGAATAGTAGGACGAGGTGACATCAATATGCGTTTCGGCTTCACCTTTCCTTGTCCGCCCAAAGGTTCGCGTATGCTGGGCAACAGTCGGCACGTAATAGCCATATTTAAGCAACCCTCCCAAGGCTCCGTAAGGAATATCCGCAGGATCGAGTTCACCCGAAAGGGGTACTCGCGAGACGCCCGAGATCGAGTTGGGAAAGAAGGACAGGCTCGGCGGTTCTGGATAGGAATCATCGAGGGTCACCTCAGAATTGGGAGGAAGGTGCAAATCCGATAAGCCCGCCGATAATTCCCCTCTCATCGTCGTAGCCGAATTCACTATCAGCGATCGCTGGCCCGCCACGCGTTGAATACTACGATCCATTAAATGCTCCAATTGCACGGCAATGGCATAATCTTCTCGATCATCAATTAAGACCGACTCCGCATCCAAACGCGATAACTTGCCGAACATCGATAGGATGATGACGGACGAAAGCACGGAAACGAGCAAGGCCACGCTTAACGCAAAGTAACCTCGTTGCCGATCGCTGCTTGTCTTATGGACGATCATCTTAGCGAACGATGGGAATAAAGTAGGTGAATTTCGAGGTGAGCGGCTCCTCGTCCTCATGCTTGGCAAGATTCCAGGTATTGTCCGGAAACTCCACGCGGCAGAAACCCTCCTCATGACGATTCCAAAGACTGTTTTCGCTGGAAGCTGATGTCACCGGATCCACCCGATCATGACGAACCCAGTAATGTTCGGCACCAATCGATAAATACGGACTCTTGGAATCGAACTCCGACTTCAATACCGCACAGCGGTAGGCGGTCGTTTCCATCCAAGACTCGTCATTGGGCCGGTAAGAAACCACTTCCAAACGAACCCAGTCGCCTTCCACGATCACTCGTTGGGTAATAATAGCCGTGGTTTGATTGGCTTCATCGATCACGAATAAGGTGAACTCACGATCCCGATAGGCCGCAAACTCTGGATCAGTGGAGGTGAAGGCAGAAGCGTACGTCTGTTTTAAAAGCTGCGTAATCACATAGCTGCTGAGCGCGCGATCCGGCGCGTGGGACAAACTCTCCAAGACACTGAATCGATGCAATGCGTTAGAATTTAACGGAGGGGAAAAAACAAACTCGGGTGCCGCCTCGGAGAATGGTTGAAAGCGCGAACCTCCGATCACGTAAACAAGCTTAGCTTCATGAATGAGTTCTTGAAAATCCAGGTGAAAGAGCATGGCATCCATACTCACCTCATCCGCCGGCATGATGGCGATGGCTTCGTTATCCGCAGTCAGCATTTGAGCTTGCTCGTCGGTGATACTCAAATAAACGGTCAGTGCCGTCATGGCGGTACCGATAACGGTGGTTGCCGTCGTGATGGTCAGAATGATTTCTGACAAGGCGAAGGCACGAACCGTTTGCTTTCTGCGTGATTCGTTTCGCCTCATGACTCTGTTTCGATGACGGTGACGCGGTCACGAATACCCGCACCAAAGTTAAATTGATGATAGGGCGGATCTGCCGCGAACTCTGCGAGACTTATTTGGTCACTGACGCCATCGAGATAATCGCGCAACAATTGAAACCGGGCGGTGTCGCTATCCGTCGCCTCCCACGCCGTTTCCGCACCGGGATCGCTCTTCTTATAGACGATCTTAGCCGCAGTCAGTGTCTCCGCTTTCGCTTTCGCTTCCGCATGATTGGACGCTTCACCTAGGTTATTGACGATAGGATAGGAAGCCGTACCGACAATTGCCATCACAGCAATGACGATCAGTAATTCTGGAAGCGAGAACCCGTTCATCTTTTGACGATATAAAACTGAGGCGCCTCACCTGGAGAGATATTGATACCAACAGTATCCGGAGATTCTGATAAGATCGTTAGATCGTCTGATAGGCTGAATAAAGTTTCACCCGTATCCCGATGTTGATTGAGATTCGAATCAACAAATAGAGAATCGTTAGACATCGCCTCAATCAATGACTCAACCGTGGGTTGAGCCGGCAGCCCAACGGCGCCCGTATAATAGGCACGCTGGAGTACGCCGTTCATCGACTTCACCGTCGATTCCAATGCCAAGTCTCGCGGCTCCCCGCTAGGACCAATGGTACTGATCGCGACCACGCTGGTAACGCCGATGGCCACTAACGAACATAGTATGGAAAAAAGTGCCTGCCCGCAGATCGGCTTGCGAGTGACGTCCAAGCGGCGATTGGAAAAATGAGTGCCGTTAAGGACAAAGAACGGGAAGGAATCCAGCAGCTGATTTTTTTTAAGTCCAACTTTCATGTGGAATCACGCTTACAAGAAACCCTCTAAGCTATAATTAACATAATTTCTATAATAAAATACTTAAAAAGCACTGCCACTCTGACGCAAATCTGAGATCGTCATCTCTCCTATTTGATCCTCAGATCAACCTTGAGAGAAGTAACTCAAATGCGCTGACGCTCTTTTCATAGCCGCGAAAACCACGCATTCGTGTGACGCATCTTCGACCGGAACTCTTGGGTTAGCCGTTTGGGAGGGCTAAAAATGGGAGCAGATGCGGAGGCTTATGCTGAAGTTCGGTTGTTTGTTTTATGTATGGGGATCGGAACTCTCACGAGTTCCGCTACGATTGGGCTTTTTGTAGGGGAAGATGTGAATCTTCCGGCGCTCGTTTTATGCCTGGGGATCGGAACTCTCACGTGTTCCGCTACGATCGGGTATGGGGATCGGAACTCTCACGTGTTCCGCTACGATCGGGTATGGGGATCGGAACTCTCACGTGTTCCGCTACGATCGGGTATGGGGATCGGAACTCTCACGTGTTCCGCTACGATCGGGTATGGGGATCGGAACTCTCACGTGTTCCGCTACGATCGGGTATGGGGATCGGAACTCTCACGTGTTCCGCTACGATTGGGCTTTTTTGCAAGTTCCGCGACGAGCGATGTGCTCCACTTTAGTCACACACGGGGAATTTGCCTTGCTGCCCGGGAGTTAATCGAGATCCTCTAAGCTGAGCACTCAAATGATTCGTATTCTCCCATGATGAAACGCTTAATCCTGACCGCCATTCTCTTTCTAAGTCACCTTCCGCTCACAAGGGGAGAGGCTGGCGATGTCCATGGTCCCATCTGCTCATGGCACCTCGATCCGACGACGACGATGACCATTCAATGGCTTGAGCGGGTGAATATGCCGGTACCTGGTGGTCGCTGGTATGAGGCCATTGCCGGCTTTGGCTACGGCGATGGCGACGACGAGACCACCGTTGATTTGCAGGATAAGTTTCAGCGCCTCTACATCCGCAAAGAATTCGAGGTGAAGGATCAACTTCCCAAAGTAGGGGGAATTGATCCAACCGGCGATTGGAAGGCCGTGGCGAAAGTGAACGATCAGGAGTTCAAGTTCGCGATTCGGTTCGACTACAAGGATGAAAAGCTCACCGGATCCATCACGCCGGAAGGCGCTTCTGCGCGCCCGTTCAAGTCAGGCTATGTTAGTGGTCAATCCATTTATTTCACCGCGGATTACATGTATGGGCTTCAGCCCTTGGTGATCAGTGTGAATGTCACGCTGAAAGACAAGAAATTGGAAGGCGAATGGCGTGCCGAGAACAAAGACGGCAAAGAGGAAGCGAAGGATAGCATTGTGCTCGAAAGCGTATCAAAAGAAGGCGAAGAAGAGAAAAGTGAGGAAGAGAAGAAGAAAGAAGAGGAGGCCAAGAAGATCGAAGTTATCGATCCGGAGAAATTTCAAATGATCCTGCGCATCCGTTATGACGACGCATTTATCGCTTACTTGAATGGCGTCGAGATCGCGCGAAAAGGCATCAAAGAAGGCACCCGTGGCAAAGATGCTGCAGAAATCAAAGCCCATGATGCGCATGCAACCGAAGACGAGGTCATTGAGATCGATAAGAAATTCAATCGCCACATCAAGCGCGGCCGCAATGTGATCGCTATTGAAGGACACAATCACCAGATCGATAGTTCCGACTTCACGTTGGATCCCAAATTCTGGATCAAGGTCGACAAGCACGAACACAAATTCGTCGATGGCAAAGCCAAGTGGCAACTCTTTCTCGGCGATCCTTCGCCCAATTGGACCACGGCGGAGATCAAAGCCAAGGATCTCCCCGTGCTGCCTGAACAGGTGACAGACTTTGAATTGCGTTACGCCAAACGCGGCGAAGGCCAGAAGTTCCGCTCTGTCAAACCCGAAGCCGTGCCCTTTGCCGATACGCGCCAAGTCATTCACCGAGTGATTTTGAAAGGCCTAACACCTGACACCGACTACGCTTTCACCATTCATAAGAACGGCTCTTCTAATAGACTCAAAAATCGTAAGTATTTCTTCAGCACCGCTCCCAAGACGCCGGGCGACAAGCTCACCTTCGTCACCGGTGGAGATATGTATAAGAAACGCGAGGTGCTTGACGCCATGAACAAACAAGCCGGAGCGCAATCACCTCTCTTTGCTTTGTTAGGAGGCGACCTTGCCTACGCCAATGGCAAGGAAGCGAATCGTTGGTATGATTGGATCGATTCCTGGCATGACTGGTGCGTGCGCACTGATGATGCCATGCTTCCCATGGTCTTGGTCATCGGCAATCACGAGTGCGAGCAGAATCTCGACGATGTGAAACCGGAAGAGCGCGACAAATTTGATCCCACGAAGAAAGCGAAATTCTTCTTCAGCTTGTTTCCTCTGCCCGACGGCAAGACCAACTACGCCCTGGATTTCGGGAATTACATGAGCATCATCTGTCTGGATTCCTTTCACACTCAGACACCCGAGTCCCAAGTGCCATGGCTGGAAAAAGCCCTATCCAAGCGCCGAAATGTCCCGAACTTATTCGCCTGCTATCACCGGCCCACTTATGGCACGCAAGTGAAGGATGATCAGATGGAAGTCCGCAAACACTTCGTACCTCTCTTCGAAAAATACGGGGTCGATGCCTGCTTTGAAAATGATCATCACATGTACAAACGCACCATGCCGATCAAAGAAGACAAGGTTCACAAGGATGGTGTCGTTTACATAGGAGACGGCGCCTGGGCGGTCGACCTACGAGACATCCCGTGGGACAAGGCGAATAAGTTAGAATACATTGCCCGCGGAGCCAAGGAGCATCATCTCATTCGCGTCAATCTCTTTCCCAATCGCCAGCAATTCGACGCGATTAAGAACAACGGTGAGCGGTTCGATAGCTACGCGCGTTTTCGTTAGGATGCGATGGTTGGCCTCAACCAAGGAACGGCGGTTTGCAACCACCGGGCGAGCGCGGGGCACTTGCAAAGCGCCTCTCCTCGGAGCCTCACTCTAAGCCATCAGGCATTTGTTAGGAATGTAAGCCTATATAAAAGCCGGACTGATGAGCCCGGCTTTTTCCAATGGAAATTTTTCTTACGGAAGAGGCTACTTAGTCCGCGCCATCCTCACCAATCGCTTCCACAGGACAACCTTCCATGGCTTCCTGACAAAGAGATTCCTCTTCTTCATTTTCCGGCTGTTTGAAGACGTAGCTGTAGCCGCCGTCTTCCTGGCGGGTGAAATTGGCAGGCGCCGTCTCGCGGCAGAGGTCGCAGTCGATGCATTGATCGTCGACGTAATACTTTCCGGCGACGCTTTCGGGTTGCTTGTTTTCCGTATCGGCCATGACAGTCTAAGGATGTGATTTGGGAATTTGGTCGGGGAGCTTTTCATAGGATCTCCCCTTGTAAAGCCCTTTCTAAGCAGATTTCGGGCCATGGAAAGCCGGGGCTTTCTTCGCGCTAAAAGCAGTTCCCTTACAGGAGAAGATGTGTGAGAGTTCGCCCGATGGCTGGCCCGGTTCGCTCCCCACTGCTTCTGGTCTTTCCCCTGTTTCTCGTGGCCTCGGCTGGTGCCGCCCTGGAGGTGGAAAGCGTGCGCTGGGGATTTGACGGGCGGCCCTACCCGGAAAGTTTCAATCCGCTTACCATCGAGTTCAGCAATCCGGGGAACGAGCCCTTTATGGGGGCGGTCCAATTGACCAAACGCATAGGGCTGGGCGGGAAAGCCGGCGCGACCGAGATCCAACCGTGCAGTATTGCCCCGGGTGGACGGCGGACGGTGCAATTCCTCCCCTATGTGGGCACGAATGCCGATTCGCTCACGTGGCGTTTGGAATGGAATGGCGGCTCAGAGAGCCTCAATGAGGTGCGGCTTGCGGTAGGGGCCGCCAGTGTGGAACTCATTTCCGGCGATGTCTTTGCCGCCCGCGATACCAGCCGACTGGATCGCTTTCCAGCGCGCTATTTCCCCACGACGGCAGGCGCGACCGATCCCCTAGCTTCGGCCGTTCTCGCGCACGATCCCCAATGGGAAGAAGCACGCGCCAAAGCGTTTCTACAATGGCTCCATCGCGGGGGTCAGCTTCACCTCTTTCACGACGCCAACGGCTCGTTTCCAAACTTTGAAGGGATCTTGGCCACTCTCAATGACACCTCGGCCGCTTCGGATCGGGGTCAGGGCAAAGTCTATCGTTATGCCAAGCAGCCTACTGAAATCACCCTCGATGAATTGCAACGCATCCGCAATGTGCCCAAGGTGCCTAACGAATCCTACAATCAACAAGGGCGCCACACCGCCTTCGCTTACTTGGGGGCGCTCTCGCGTCCGGATGTCGCCTGGGGCCTGATCTACCTGGCCGCCTTTTTTTACATCTTCTTGTTAGGTCCCGTTCATTACTTCCTGAGCACGCGGCGCTTCGACTACCGGCTCTCCATTGTCAGTCTCCTCGTTCTCATCGGCGTCTTCTCCTTGTTGTTCATGCACGTCGGTCGTCGTGGCTATGGCGAGAAAGACCGCCTGCACAGCGTGGCCGTTGCCCGTCCCGTGGGCGAGGGACTTTACGATGTGCGGCAATGGAGTCACGCTTTCATGACGCGAGGTGATGACTATCAATTTCGTTACCACTCACCCCATCAACTCTTCGCTTTTCATCATCAGATGAATGCCGTTCCCGGCATGCTCAAGAACGGATTCGAAGGCATGATGCAGGTGGACATCCCCGTCTACAGTTCGCGCAATTTAGTTAGCCAGAGCGTCTTGCCAGGCCCTAACATACATGTTGAACAGCTTCGTAGCGGAAATCGTGACTTCGATCTTCGCATCACGGGCTTGGAAGCTATCCGTCATGTATGGGTGCGCCAAGGAAGCCAGCTCTACCGCTATGAGGAGCGAGGCGATCGCTGGGTGAAATGGAGTGCCGAAGATATCGATCAGCACATCTATCCTCAGCCTCACATGATCACCCGATACAAGAGTAAGAACACGCGGGAACGCGAGGCCTTCCAGCGCATCGGACCCGCTCTGCTTCATGCGCACCAGAATTGGCGGCAGCCATTCGGCATCGAAGTGCTGATTTACGCGGATCTGCCCGAAACCTTCTATCCAAGTAGCCCCACCTTTGAGAAAAGATCCGGCCGGGCGCTCTATATCTTCGATCTCAACGAATCAACCACGCGACCCTAACATCATGAGCGATTCCGTCTGTTGCGAAGTCACCAACTTCTCTCATTCCTACCGCAATCACAAGGCGGTGAATGATGCGAGCTTCCAAATCCTGGATCGATCGATTCACGGCTTTGTCGGGCCTAACGGCGCGGGCAAGACGACGACGCTGAAAGTGTTAGCAACCCTTGTCAAGCCACAGTCGGGCCGCGTCAGCATCTACGGCCTCGATGTGGCTCGGCAATTCAAAGCCGTCAGGCGGCGCATCGGCTTCATGCAGGATCACTTCAGCATGTACCGGAAAATGACCGTTTTCGAGTACCTCGATTTCTTTGGCGCCGCCTACGGTCTATCCATTGGCGAACGCAACAAGACCATTGATGACATTCTGGCCCTGACAGACATGGACGGCCGTCGCAATGATCTCATCTCCGGTCTCTCCCGGGGCATGCAACAACGCGTGAGTCTGGCCCGGGCACTGGTTCACGATCCCGATCTGCTTTTGTTAGATGAACCCGCTTCCGGACTCGACCCGCGGGCCCGCATCGAACTCATGGAGATCCTTAAGGAACTCTGTCAGTTAGGTAAGACCATCTTCATCAGTTCTCACATTCTCACTGAATTGGCCGAGTTGTGTGACCACGTTACGATCCTCGACCGCGGCGAAGTGAAATACTCCGGCACCATGACCGGCCTGGTCAAAGATCAAGCGACGGAAGGCGGTTACCGCATCGATCTCCAAGAGAGCCATCCCGGGATCGAGACCGCACTCCAAGAACTCCCCGGCATGATCGAAGTCATGGCCATGGAGAGTGGCTATCGTGTGAAAGTCGATGCCGATCAGTTAGGTCCCGAAACCTTGCTCAAGACCGTCTTTGCCCACGGCGGGCAGTTGGTCGGCTTCCAAGAAGATGTGAAAGCGCTGAGTGAAGCGTTCATGGATCTCACCCAACCCGGAGTGCGTTCATGACATGGCTCGTCGCCACCAAGACCTTGATTGAGCGTCAGTTGCGTGAAGAAACGCAGCGCTGGTTGCCTTACGCCCTACGCGTCTTGGTCGTGATCTTCATTCTCTTTGTCATTGCCCTAGCACAGCGGCAATTCGATCAATTTGCGGCGCCGGGCTTGAAGATCTTCACTCAGATCACCTACCTCAACTTCGCCGTCCTCACCATTCTCGGATTAAAACACTTCACCGGTGCACTCCACATGGAACGAGCGTCCGGGACCATGGATCTGCTTCGGCTCACACGTCTCACGCCCTTCTCCATCTTGTTAGGTTCGTCGATAGGCCGGTTAACCGGCGTCATGCTTCTGACAGGCACACAAATCCCCTTCGCGTGTTTGGCCATGACCTTGGGAGGGCTTTACCCGGAGCAGATCATCACTGCCTACTTGGCGTTGTTAGGGTACGCCATCCTCTTAAGCCAGCTTTGCCTGCTTTCATCCGTACTCTTGGCGAGTCTTCGCGCGGCAATCACTACGGTTCTCGTGATCCTGATCCTCTTTGGATTCGGTTTCTGGGCGCTCAATCACATGCTTCACGGTTTGATTGAGAATGGCTGGCTCCTAACAACGATGCCGGCCTGGGGGCACGCTATCGAATCCGTGGCAGCTTGGTGTTGGTTCGCAAATCCCGTTCCCATGCTGATGGACGTGTTCCGGCCGCAGTTCAACGAGATTTGGTTTGGCCAACCGCTGATTCATGCGGCCTTGGGCCTTGGGTGCTTTGCACTAAGTTGGCTCTCATTTGAACGATTCATCACACCTGTCCCTGGCAATGCCACCAAGGTGGAGGCGAAACGAATCGCGCGGCAATCGGAAACCGGACTCGATGCCAAACCACGCCCCAGCAGATTCGCCGTGGCCTGGCGTGAATTCTATTTCCAGTTAGGCGGTTTGCGCTCATTGTTTCTACCCCTCGCGGCGGCTCCAGTCGTTATGCTAGTCATTGGCATCTATGTGAAGATCGATGATTTCACGGCCACGTTCTCCTTTAATAAGATGGGAATCCTCTGCATGGCCGCCGGCGCCGTCATCACGTTTGAGCGGTTGGCCACTGGAGCAGCGGGTATGTTCCGGTCGGAGAAAGACGCCGGCACTTTGGACATCCTATCATTGCTCCCAAAGCCACTCCTTCGCATCGTGGGTGAGAAAGTCTTTGCCATCTTCGTGTCCAGCGTCTCCGGCCAGCTCTTGATTCTTTGGGGAGCCCTCCTTTCTTTCGATAGCGTGGTCCGGTATCTGGTGAGCGCCCCCACGACGGTCTTTGCCGGGGGATTCGCGTTGCTTGCCATCGCGGTGGTGGCGCTAAGTCTTATCACATGGGTGTCCTTGTGTCTCGAGCGGGGCGCCAAGGTCATCGGGATCGCGGCCGCGGCGGGTGCGGTGGTTGTCCTGAGCTGGATCCCTCAAGAAGCGCGTCTCGCCTGTTACCTCATCTGCGGCACCGGAGCGCTCGGCGTGGCACTCGTCCTGCAGAGCAAGACCTATGAACGTTTGGAAACCTTTATCGAAGAAGCCTAACCAATGATCCAAACCCAAGCGCTCTTCGCGCTCTTCGTTCGTTCTTTGCGAGAGGAGAAGCGCCGCATTCTACCTTATGCCGGCCGGGTATGCCTGGTCTTGATTCTCCTCTTCTTCATCACCCTCATCAAACAGCAGTTTCGCTATGGTGGCGGTGCAGCGGGATTACGCGTGTTTGAGACCATCACCTATCTCAACTTCGTATTCATTACCGTGATCGGCATGAGCTACTTTGGGTCAGTCATCACTGAAGAAAAGGAGGACGGGACTCTGGGGCTCTTGCGGATGACGAATTTGAATCCCATCTCCATCTTGTTAGGCAAATCGGTCAGCCGATTGTTAGGTGCGTTGCTGCTGATCCTCACACAGATTCCTTTCACGCTGCTAGCGGTCACGCTCGGCGGGGTATCCACGGCGCAGGTCTATACCGTATACGCGGTACTGCTCGGCTTCACGTTCATGCTGAGCAACTTGGCGCTCTTCTTCTCGGTTGTCTGCCGGCGAACGCCGCTGGCCATCTCTTGGACGGTGTTGGTGTTAGTTCTGATGCTCTGTGGGTTCTGGTTTATCGGCAACTTCTTAATGAACTGGTTGGGAACGAGCTTTGGCCTGAACACCTTGGCTTCGTGGTGTTGGGAAGCAAATCCGGTGAACCCGCTGCAACAGGTGTTCCGGACAGGCTTTCAAGAAATCATCGTGAAACAGCTCGTGTTGAACGTGGTCCTGGGGATCATCTTCTTCGGTCTCGCCTGGGTACTGTTTGATGTCTTCAATCAAGGTGAAGGGCGCGGCGCCAGTTCCGGCGGCGGACGGCGGTTAGCTTGGCGGCGTCCCGGCGCCACCATCTTCGCCAAGCCCCGTCCTGGAAATTGGGCCGTCCTGTGGCGGGAGTTTTACTATCATTTAGGCGGATTCGCCCGCATGTTCTTAACCTTAGTGTTGGTCGTCCTCTTCGTCTGGGCGATCTATGGATACAACGCAGTCATGTTTGGGCGCCACCGCAGCCTGGATCTCGACGACCTCGCGGAAGTCTTGATCCCTATCGGCATCATCTTATTCCTGCTCCGGCTGTCCACAGGCGCGGCGAGCATTTTCAAACACGAACGTCGCGCTGAGACGCTGTCATCTCTAGCGTTGTTGCCGAGACCGCTCTCCGTGTCAGCCTATGAAAAAGTATTTGCGGTTCTCGTTGCCGCATTGCCAGGCGCTCTCATCGCCATTCTCGGAGTAATCCTTTGGGATGATCTTCAAATGAGGTCCATGCTCCGCGACGATGATTTCTACCTTGCCATGTTTTATGCCACGAGCCTCGTGGTCTTTGGTCTTCATCTCATTGCCTGGCTCTCGCTCTATCTTCGGTGGGGCGCCTTGCCCATTGGGATAGCCGGCACTTTTCTCATCAACCTCATGATGCTCATGATGATGGCCTTCTCCGGCGTGCGGGGCGATCCCGATGGTTTTATCGTTCTATTCAGCCTGGTGTTCTACGGCTGTTCCGTCATCGTTCACGTGATGATCGGAAATCGGCTCAACGTCGTCGCGGCCGAAGCATAGTCCGCTCTGAATCGAAACCCGATAGATGAAGCTTATCTCCGCCTACGATTCATGCTCGTAAGGCACTTTATCCGCCGGGAACCTTTTCAGTCGTTTGCCGGCGGCCTCGATCAGGGTATCGATGCCTTTTTCTAAGTCTCTGGGATCGTAGGACACGGTTTCGTGAGGAATGACGCCCACGCCCTCGAGACCGCGGCCTATGTTAGAGCGTTTCATATTGGATCGCACGGAAACGTAGAGCGCGAAAAGCCGGGAAGGCAGTTCAATGGTGATCTTGCTAGAGGACATGCCGGCGGTGGCGCTTTCACCGATGACGTAGGCCCTGCCATCTTCCTTAAAAATGGCGGCCAAGGTTTCGCCGGCGCTCCGTACCGTAGCATCGATGATCACAACCACAGGCCCGCCGTAAGGATTCGGGCCCGCGCTTTCGTAGCGCTTCTTGAAAGCTAGCTCTTTCCCCTCAGGAACGAAGCGGCCCATCAAAGCCGGGTGATCGAATCCACCACCGGAATTGCCGCGTAAATCGAGAATAATCCCTGGCACATCACCCAAGGCGGCGAGTGCTTTGTCCATTTCTTCAGGCAAGTTTCCCGGACATCGTCGAACGTGGATGTAACCCCATCCGTCATCCACTTCCGCCCAACGCACGTCCTTGCCGCCGTCCATTCCCTCAGGAAAGAAAGCCGGGCCCCAGGGAACGGGGTTGGCCTTGGTGTAAGTGAATTTTAGGCGTTTGCGAGGGTTCTTGGTCTCCAAGGCGATCTCCGTTCCGGACGGGTCTTTCAGCCCCCAATGACAGGCATAGAAGTGAGCTTGTTGATCAGTGGAGAAACTCATGAGATCGGCGATGGTATCGACGCGATTGTCTAACCATTCGGTTGCCGGCTCTTTGTTTACTTTGACGATCTCCATTCCCGGCGTGACCCCGGCGGCTTTGGCGGCCGACCACGCGTTTTTCACATAGAGTTTGTTCCCCACCCGGCACCAGAACATCCCCGGCCCGGTCTTAGCGGGTTCGTCAGGCCATTTCACTTCCCTACCCCGCTCTAACGGACGTACGGATGCGTGACCGTCTTCCAATCGCGCTAGCAAACGCACCAAGAGCACCAGGTGTTCTTGATCGGATTGCACCTGCTTGGCTTCGGTGAGAAAAGTCTTCGCAATCGAGCGCCAGTCGATCTTCTTCTCTTTGATCAAATCACCACACGCTTTCTGAATCTCGCGCGCGGCAAAGCGGATATCGTCTTCGTAAACTTTGGCGTCTTGGGCGCGAACGGCGGAGGCGAAGAGGAGGAACAGACAAAGAACGTAGCGACCTTTCATGAAATCAGCGTACGAGCGCGTGCGGCGGATGACAAGAATCCGGCTGGCACCTTGGTCTTGACGTGAGGGGCCGCGGGCGTTCAACTGGCGCCTCACGTCCTTCGGGACGAATTGACCCAACGAACTTATCTACATGAAAATCATCTCTCTGATCAGCTTCAGCTTATTTGTGACCCTCATGAGTTCGGCGCTCGCCGACAAGCGGTCGACACCCTTTGCCTTTCACGGTAGTGCCACGCGCATCCAGAATGATGGATCCATTGCGCCCGCCGATGGTCCCTACCTTTCTCCGCGGAAGATCGTGGCGCCCTTTTATCGTGTGGCCAGCAAGGCCCAATCACCCAGTGCGGGAAAGAGTGAGCCCAGCGGATTTGCCAAGTGGTTGGCTCGTTGCATCTGCCCGCACGTCCGCCGTGGCGGAGAGGCTGACGGCGAAGCCGGTGCCGCCCTGGGCGCTGTAGCAGGTGGGGTCAAGTAGGCCCATCCCAATCGGATTTTTAGAGGCGGCATCCTGCGGGGTGACCGCCTCTTTCTTCATCAGGTCATCTGATCAGAGAATTCCCCTTCCCCCCGCATGAAAGCCAAACTCGCTGAGTGGCAACAGAATCGGACGATCGCCTATGTGGCGCCACTCTTTCTGTTTCTCGCCATGATGCCGGTGGTAGGGATCTTCAAGGTGGAGAATTCCAATCTCCCTTGGTATAAACACTCACCCGAGCAGTGGATTTACCCCCTCCAGTGCTTGATCTGCGGGGCGGCGCTCTTGTTCTTCTGGCGTCATTACACGTTCCGGCCGTTTCGCGGCTTTGGCATCGCCACGTTGGCCGCCTTGGTTGGGATCGCGGTGTGGATCCTGCCCACCTACCTCTTCGATCTCTGGAATTGGGACGAGGAAACAACGCCCAAGTGGCTGCGCTACCTGGGTTTCCAGGAACGTGAAGATTCCGGCTTCAATCCCAGTTTTCTCCAGGATCAACCCCTCCTTTTCTGGCTTTCGGTTCTGGCGCGGTTCCTTCGCATGGTGGTGATCGTGTCCTTTGTTGAGGAGATTTTCTGGCGGGGCTTTCTCATGCGCTACCTCATCGATATGGATCGGGATTTCTGGAAAACGCCCTTTGGCACCCACAGTTGGCTCGCATACGGCGTCACCACCGTTCTCTTCATGTTCGTCCATCAACCGGCGGATTGGATGGCCGCGCTTGTCTACGGAAGCCTTGCTTACTTCGTCGCCGTCCGCACCAAGAGTCTGGCCGCCTGTGTGTGGATGCATGCCGTGGCCAACCTGATCCTAGGCCTTTTTATCATGACGACCAAGAATTGGGGACTTTGGTAGCGGCCGACTTTGTGCCTTAGTGCCTATTGCCTCAGTGCCTTTCGAAACATGTTCGGCAAACTTCTCCTTCTCTTTATCATCGTTCCCTTTGTCGAACTGGTGTTGCTCCTGAAGATCGGCGCCAAGATCGGCTTTGGACCGACGGTGGCCATCATCATCGTCACCGCCATCCTGGGAGCATCCCTGACAAGAGCGCAAGGTGCCCGCGCTCTGCGGCGCTTTCACGAGGCCACGGCGGCCGGACGTTTGCCACACGCGGAGGTCTTGGACGGACTCATGATTCTCATCGCCGGCGCGGTCTTGCTCACCCCGGGTTTTCTCACCGATATTGCCGGCTTTCTCCTTCTGGTCCCGCCCGTGCGCGCCGTGGTTCGCAAACAACTCGGCCAAGCTCTGAAAGGGCGCGTGCACGTTGTCGGTCCGGGAAGTCATGCCGGCGCCTCGACGTCGCCTTCCCCCCGTGGAAATGAACGGATTATCGAGGCCAAGGTCATAGATATGGAACCCGATGAAAGCACCAAATAGACGCCCCCTTCTTGCCGCCTCGCTCTTGTTAGGCGTGGCGGGTCTGCTAGCCTTTCTCCTAGCGGAACCTCCCAAACCCGCAGCGAAGAAGTCCTACACCTTCGACCAGTGGATGATGGCCTGCGCCAAGCTGCCGACCAATCGCGAGATGTTCGGCGCCGTCCCTGACAAGAAAGAGATCCCACTCAAGAACTTTTCCGATGTGACCCCTCAGGTGTCGGCCTTTGTCGAGCAATGTCAGAAAGGACGCCTCGCCGAAGCAGCGCGATGGTTAGGCAAGAAACCGGCCGATGATCCTTTTTACAATCCCGCACGCTCCTACTCGACGGACCCGAAGGTTCCCTTCCAACCCTTTGCTCAACGTCGCCGCCTGCCGGCAGGGTCCGAGGTCATCTTTCACGGCGATTTGCATGGCGATATTCATTCGCTCAATGCCAGTCTCAAGCATCTCAATAAGTTAGGTTATTTGAAAGGCTTTAAAATCGCCAAACCTAACACCCACATGGCTTTCCTAGGCGATTACACGGATCGCGGCGTCTATGGTGTGGAAGTGATCTACGTCTTGATGCGGCTCAAACTTGCCAATCCTAACAACGTCTGGCTCGTGCGGGGCAATCACGAGGACTTTCGTATGATACAACGTTATGGTTTCGACTACGAACTTGTGCGTAAGTACGGCGACGATTACAAATTGGAAGAAATCTCCCGGCTCTATGACTTCCTACCGGTGGTTCTCTACCTGGGTTGCGGCCGCAACTACGTGCAGTGCAATCACGGCGGGATGGAGCCCGGCTATGACCCGAGCGCTTTGTTAGCCGCGCCGGGAACGAAGGATTTCCAGTTGTTAGGCGATCTCAAACGGCTCGATTTCCTGCACGCCAAACCGGAATTCCGCCAGATGGTGCCGCGGGATTCGCAGCGCTATCTGCAACTACTCTATCAAAACGTCACACCGACCTCGCCAACCGATCCGGATCTCATGGGTTTTATGTGGGCGGACTTCGCTATTCAGACTAATGAACCCGCCCTGCGTTGGGACGATACGCGGCCGGGATGGAAGTTCGGCAAAGCGGGCACCAAAGTCTTGTTAGACCACGCGTCTTCCAAAGGGCCCAAGCTACGTGCCGTCATCCGCGCCCATCAACACTCCAGCCAGCTCAACATGATCATGCGCCGTCTCATCGCCGGCAACGGCGTTTTCCGCCATTGGCAGAAAGCCGATACCCAGAAACTCGCGGCTGCCCGAGTCAAGGATTTGCGCGAACCGTTAGAATCTGAAGAGGTGCGTAAACTCGTCGATGGCGCGGTCTACACGCTCAATGTGAGTCCCGATAGCCGTTATGGCGAAGAATGCGGCTATGACTTCGACACCGTAGCCATTGTGAAAGTAGCCAACCGCTTTGAAGACTGGCAGATGCGCGTGGTGAATGTGAAAGTGCCCTTGAAGTAAGATTGTGGCCCGTTTCCCGGAACACGACGCCGCGTGACCCAGCGGCGATCGATTTCGGAGAAATCGGCGACGATGGGGGAACCGTCATCGGTTGGAGGAAAGGAAGACGCTTTGCGCTGCCTTATGCGCTGCGGGTTCCGTTAGGCTGTTCACCCATTCCTGCGCGGCCTTGGAATCGATGAGCTTCCAAACACTTGCCACATTCTTCGCCGCTAACTCACGCGTCTCTTGATCTTGAAAAGTGGTGACGCTTGCGGCCGCAGCTTCGGGATCGCGTTGGGCCCAAGTGTGGATGGCGTGTTGAAGGCCACTCACTTGCATCCTCTCCGTGCGTTGGGTCGACAGATAATCGATCACGGCCTCAGGCGAATGGGTGGCCCAGCGTTCAGCAAAGTATTCCCAGAAACCGCGCCGGTAAACCGGAGGCAATTGATCGAGCCAGGTCTGAGTCGCCTCCAATCCACGCGCGCTCAGAGCGGTGATCATCTTCATGGCCAAAGGCCTATTGCCGGGAGATTCATCGGTAAACAAATCGTTGGCAAGCTGGGGCAACTCGTCGATAACTCGCACTGGATCGGACTCTGCTAGTCCGTGGATAGCGGCCAAGAGCGCGTTATCGCGATTTCGTCCCTTTGGCAGGGTCTTGGCCCAGCCTAACGTTTCCTCTGGATCGATTTTCGCCCACTCGCTTCCGATATTCCACGACGAGGACTCATGACCGTTCGCCACCACTTGGGCATCCAAAGCCGCAGCGGCTGCTGGATCATCGCGGGAGAGCGTGCGGAGCATCTCCTGTTGCACTGCGGCGCCCTCTTTATCTGAAAATTCCTGTTCGTCTAACCAAGCCTGCGCCGCATTGGGATCACGGTTTGCCCATTTCGCTAGGGCATGCCCTAGCAACTGTCCTTTGTATCGTGGCGAAAGATCGAATCGATCTAACTCTTGCACGACGATTTGCGGTTCGTTCTCGGCCCAGCCCCGGCCAATGAAGCCTCGGATTTGTTCACCATCGCTATGATTGGGAACCGCTTCTTTAAACCACGCTATGGCGGCGGCGCCGTCGGAGCGTGCCCACTGTTGCGCCACGGCACTGAGCGCCCATTCACGCGGTGTGGCAGGTATTGGAGGGAGAGACTCCGCCATCGATGCGGCTTCGCTAGGATCCTTGATTGCAAGACGGCGGAAGATCGAAGAATAATGCCGGTGATCGCCTAACTGATATTTATGCGTTAGTGTAAGAGCGAGCTTGGGGTCGTCTTCTATCAGGCGCTCGATCAATTGTTTCTCTACCGTATTTCGCCAAGATTGAGGGAAGTCCGGTTCGGTGAGCGCCTTGGCGGCGGCGTGGGGATCGTGTTCTCCCCACACCGTGATCGCGGTCTCCACCCAACTCACGCCTCCGGGAGTGGCGTGAGCGCGTTCCTTGACATAGCGCCAAGCGTCTTCAGGGCTTCTAACAAACCAACGCCGAAGGGCTACCGCTTGAAGCGCACGGGTCGCGGCGTTCAGATTCTCGATCGGAGGCCTTTGAAAAGATCTGGATCGGGTCCTACCAGTGGGCAACTCTAGCTGATCCAAGAATGCACGGATCTCGACCAGCGAAGCCGTTTCCAGCGTCGTCACAGCGTCGGGTAACGATGGCAACGTTGCCTTGGGATCGACTGGAATCGATGCCTTCCGGGATTGAAAAGAAGGCGACTCGATTGACGTGGCTTCCGGTGCAGGCAGGGGTGCTCGTAGAAAGCGATTGCCTAACACACCAACGAACAGCCCAATGGTCACCGCCCACACGATTTGATTGAGAAGTCGGGGGCTTTTCATGGTGCTAGAGATGATTGTTCCTCGCGGGAAAGCAGGCGCTCCCAATCTTCTTTGTTAAGTCCCGCCTTGGGAATCACTCGTTTCGCGGTGTCGGGATCTTTACCGAGCCAATCTTTGGCCAGAATCTTTAACCAGAACTGCTGCGTGCGTTCAGACTCTGATTGGCCAATCCAATGCAGCACCTTTTCATGCTGCATGGGCGACTGATTGCCCAGAAAACCTAACAAACCGCCAATGGCCTCCTGTCTCGCAGGGCCCGTATCGAGATCGTCCACAAGCGAGATGGCTTGGGCCTCATCCGAGTAAGCCATCTGAGTAGTCAATTCCCGGTAAGCTTGAGAGAACGCCTCCGGTTCCGGCTCTGCTTCAATCCAAGCCTTTGCATGATTCAGCTCCTCCAGGGTTCGTCTTCCTACTGAGAGATCTAGTAGTGCTGATAGGGCAGAGTTCTGATCCTTAGGTGTTAGGTTCTCGATCTCTGATAGGGCATTGATTCCTCTATCAAAATCGCTTTCGCCCAGTCTGCGGAAGAGAGTACGAAAGGCCGATTCACCCGCACGTCCATCCAACTCCCGTGCCCACGTCAACGCGGCAATAGGATCTTCCACTTCATCCGCGTAGCGTGACGTGAGGTAGGATTTCATCTGAGAATCCGGCGCCTCACGGATGTAGGCCGCCATGCCTTCCGGATCACGACGCACCCACTGTTTCGCTAAATCATAGCCGATGTGCTTATGCAGTGAACTGAAAGTTTCCACAAATGCGATCGCCTCTCTCATATCGGTTTCTGCTAGAGCCATGGTCACGGCTTTGGTAGCGGCCTCCAGGGAATCTTCGCCACGGAGCCCATAACCCGAGCTCCCTCCGGAAACGTAGATTCTTCTCTGCTCAAGATCCTGGAATTGGCCTCCAAGTTGTTCAAAAGCATGACGTGCGCGCTGGACATCCGTCTTGGAAAAAGCCACCGCGAGGCCGATCCAGGCGGCGCGCTTCAATGAGGGGTCCGTTAGAGTTTCTGCCCAGGCGGCGGCTTCCTCGGGCGATTGTCTCGCCCATGCCAGTCCTGCCTGTTTCACCAAGGCCAATTTCTTGAGGCTGGGTTCCATTTTCTCGATCACCTCCCAAGCCGCGGTGCGATCCGTTTGCAGCCACTGTCGGGCAATGGCCTCCATGACATTTTCTCTGATGCTCGTGTTAGAGATCGTGCCGGCATGATCCATCGCATTCTCGGGAAAGGCTTTCGCCTCTTCGCCCAGTACAGCGCGTAGGGCTTCCTGCTTGGCTAGGGGATTGGTTAATTCCTTCGCCAGATCAAGCGCTCGAGGCACGCTCTGTTTCGCTAACCGGCCAAAGAGATCCTTCCAGGAGACCACACTGTTAGCCTCTTCCGGAGCGAGACTGGCGACCCAGCGGTGGGCCTGCCAGGGATCTCTCTCTAGCGTGCTCTGGATCACGGACCCCGCGAGTTTCACCGAACGCGACCGGGCGTTCGCCCACGCGCTTTCGGAATCAACCTGGGCCCACCACTGAAAGAGTTTTTCATCGGTGAGGGTGTTTCGGACGAAGGCGTCTTCGGCCCGCCAACGGCCGGCAAGGGCCAGAGTCCATTCGGAATCCAGCGTGAAGCCCCGCTGAAAGTAGAGCGAGGCAAAGAGTTCGAAGGACGACGCCCTAGCATATTCATGGAGATCCGTGTCCAGCGCTTGCGCCATCGCCTGCATGTCTTCCACGTTGGCCGCCGCCAACCAGGGAATAAGGAGGCTCAAACGCTGCGTGCCTGTGGCTTGAAGGATCTCCTCGATCGTGGGAATCTGGCCCGGCTCAACTGTCGTCGCCGCCTGCCTGCTCCCTAACAAGCTGACGGATTCTTGATTGCTTGTCGTCCTGGGAAGCGGCGTCACTTTTCTCCCCCAACCGAATGTTAGGGGAACAAGCGCCATAACAGCCGCGACGACGGTCAATCCGATTCCTGAGCCGAGAACGGAACCCAACGCACCCGCCCATGAAAATCCGTGTCCTCCTCCTGTCAAATTTGCCACGCGTCCTTCAATGGCATCTGGCAATCCCATGGGGCTGACGGCCCGCAAGGTCTGATCGAGGCCGCCAGCAAGCGCCGTGCTGGTGATAACCAAGCCCTTGCGGCATAACAAACGTTCCAATTTCTCCAGAGCCCGGCTGCCCTGTTTGCGGGTGGCGGCTTCCTTTCGAGCAGAACGCTCAGCAATCTCACGGTAAGTTAGTCCCTCGTAGTACTTTGCCAGGATGATCTCTCGATCCGGCGGCGCCAGTTCGTGGAGCGCTTCATCTATGAAAGCGGCTAAGTAGTCAGAAGAATGATCTTCGGCTTCCGGCGTTGCCACGGCTTGCGCCAATTCCCTTTGATGGGCTTGCTCTCGGCGGCGCTTCCGCATGATGTGAGAAGACTCGAGCACAGCACAGCGATGCAGCCATCCTGACAAACGCCCTGGATCCTTGAGCGAACCTGCTTTGCGTGCCAATTGCACGAAGACCGTCTGGGCCACTTCCTCAGCAAGCGCGGGTTCGGTCGTGCGGCGTAAGGCCACGCCATAGACCATTCCCGCGTGACGATCCACCATGGCGCGAAACGCTTCCTGATCGCCATCCGTAGCGTAGCGGCCTACCAATTCGTGATCTGTCATACTCTTTACCCTGCGTGGGCGTGTGAGAGTGTGACAAGAATCTGATAAAAAGTCATTCCCTCTCGTGTCGACGACAGAGCTAGGATGTGAATAAGAGCCGTAGACACCTCTCGTAGCGGAACTCGTGAGCGTTCCGGGCGGTGGACTCTGCGGCCACGAAGGAATTCTCACGAATTCCTCTACGCTCGTGGCCTTGAGCGCGACCGCTACACTCGGACGCGGACGGTGCACGATCGACTCCGGAAATGGCCCAGGCACACATGACCCACGAGCGCCCTTCAGAATTTGACCCCATTCGCCAAATAAATTCCGAGAAGTCAGGCTTCACGTGAAGAGAGCGGGACGCTTGACGAATGTGAGCCGAACCCATCAACTCAACAAGACATGCGTCGTCTGCTCCAATTCGTTCTCACCAGCATCGCCCTCATCCTTATGGGATGTGGGCGCCAAGAACCGCGTGAAGCGAGCAAGACTGAGTCGCCAGCGAACAGACCCGCACCTGCCGTCGAAGCCATTGTGGAAACGGGCGAAACCAAAGAAACGGTTCGGGTGTGGAGCACGCCGGTGAAATCACAGCTCAATGGTTTAGCGGATTTGCTAGTTGGAAAAGACGAAGAATTGGGCTCTTACATGACGGAACAAGTCGAGACCATCGATCCAAGTCTGTGGACGGCGCGTGTGGTCTACGATCAGCAGCCGGTCACCGTGTCGGAAGTGACGCCGCCGAAGGACGCTTCACCCGACATGATGGCGAGCCAAGCTTTCGAGGCGAACCTACGCTCCCTCCTCATGATCCCGGAGGACTCACCGAAGAACAAAGTGAAATTCAAGCTCTATGGGATTGATCAGTCGCCAGGACGCCTCACCACCAGACAGCGTCTCATGGCCAAGGGCTCCGTGGATGGCAAACCTGCCGCTTCCTACGCCGTCGTCGATGCAGTTTGGGAAACGCCTGCGGATGACGACGCCGCTCCGCGACTAGCAAGCTTCTCAACGCCCGTCGTGATGCGCACTGTCTGGGAAGCGGGTGAATCCCTTGGATTCAAAGATATCGCCAACCAACTTTTTAAAAACAACGAGTCGTGGCCGGCACAACTTCAAGTCGGAATGAACGCATGGGTGCGGGCCATTGAGCGTTCGTTGAACCCGGATTTTCTAGGGTATCACGGCATCGCCATTGGCGATGTGGACGGAGACGGTCTTGAAGATGTGTATCTTTGTCAACCTGGCGGTTTGCCCAATCTGCTTTTCAAACAACAGACGGACGGCACCCTGGTCGACATCTCCAAACAAGCACGCGTGGATTGGTTGGACAACTCCACGGCGGCCTTGTTAGTCGATCTAGACAACGATGGCGATCGCGATCTAGCGGTGGCCACGCGCACGGCCTTTCTCATCATGGCCAACAACGGCGCCGGCCAATTCTCACTCCAAGAACGGCTTAGTAATCTGGGCATGGGTTACTCACCTACGGCGACTGATTATGATCTCGACGGCGATTTGGATCTGCTGGTCCTGCGTTATGCCGGCGATGGCAGCCAAGTAGGGAGCTTTCCCACGCCGCATCCTTTTCACAGCGCGCGCAATGGCGGCGCCAATGTGCTGCTAGAAAACGAGGGCGACTTCAGTTTTAACAATGTCACCGACGATAAAGGGTTAGGCGTTGAGAACTACCGCTTTTCTTTCGCCGCGTCTTGGGAAGACTATGACAACGACGGTGATCCGGATCTCTACATCGCCAACGATTTCGGACCGAACCAACTCTTTCGCAATGAAGGCGGCGCCTTTATCGATGAGTCGATCCCTAGCAACACGCAAGATTGGGGCTTCGGCATGTCCGCCACTTGGGGCGACTACGATCGCGATGGGTTCATGGACTTGTATGTCTCGAGCATGTTCTCCGGAGCCGGCAATCAAGTGGTGGCGCAGACGGATTTCAATCCCACCATGCCCAACGAAACGCGTCGCAAGTACATGAAGATGGTGCGTGGCAATACACTGATGCGAAACGCGGGCAACGGCACCTTTGCCGATGAAACCAATCCCGCCAACGAAGGCTTCGCCGGATGGGCCTGGGGCGCTCAGTTCGCTGATTGGAACAATGATGGCTGGGAGGATCTGTATGTGGCCAACGGCTATATTTCTCAGCCGGATACGGACGATTTGTGAATGTTCTTCTGGAGGCGGGTCGCGCCTCAAATCCCTGAAGAAGGCCTCAAACCCACGGCCACGCCCGGCTACACACGAAACTTTCGCGACCTCAACGATAAGATGTCTCAGGGGAAATCGTTTAGTGGTTATGAAAGGAATCCGCTGTTTCTGAACTTGGCCGGCAAAGGCTTTGCGGAAATGAGCGGCCTCTTCCATGTGGATTTTGATGATGATGCGAGGGCAATCGCAACGGTGGATTGGGACCGTGACGGTGATCTGGATGTGTGGACCACTAACAGAACGTCGCCCCAGGTGCGTTTGCTGCAGAATGACCTTGAGCACGGGAATACTTTCATTGCCATCCGGCTTGAGGGCAACGGCACCACCACCAATCGCGACGCGATTGGTGCACGCCTCACACTTTCCCCCAAGAAAAAACCCAAGGCCAAACAGATCCGAACAGTGCGCGGCGGAGATGGTTTCCTCACGCAATCCAGTGCGTGGACGCACTTCGGCCTGGGAACTGCCGATGACGAATACGCGCTAAGCGTGCGCTGGCCGGGAGGTGATATTGAGCATTATGCCGGCCTCGCCGCGAACCGCCGCTACCTCATCGCCCAAGGCAACAATCAGCCGGCTGTGGATCCGGCACCAACCCTATCATTGCCCGAACCAGAGAACACCAAGGAAACCCCCCATACTCCCCAAAACACCAAGGAAGCCCCCCATACTCCCCAAGCCGGTTTCTGGGTGGTTAACCAAGTGCCTTTTCCCAAACTCACCTGCGAAGATGATCAGGGTGTCACCCGCTCCAGCACCGATTTTCTGGGCCGTCCCCTTCTCATCAATCTATGGGCCACCTGGTGTGCCCCCTGTCTGAAAGAGTTGGCAGAGTTCGCCGCCCATGCGAATGACCTGCAAGCACGAGGGGCCACCGTTCTTGCGCTCAATGTCGATGGCCTCGCCGTCGAGGGCAGTGCACCGCCGGCCGGCGATCCCGAAAAAGTGCTAGCGCGGATTGGCTATACCTTGCCGCGTGGCATCGCGCGACAAGAAAACCTGGCCAAGATAGAAATTCTGATAGAACACCTCACCTCTCGGCGCATGCCGCTCACCATTCCCACGAGCATTCTGGTCGATCCCAAGGGCAACGTGGCCGCCGTCTATCAAGAGAGCCTCTCTTGGGAACAGTTATCTGAGGATCTCACGTTGCTGAACGCCCCCGCAACCGCTCAACTAAAACGCGCTTCGCCCAGGCCCGGCCGCTGGTTTGCCGATCCCACACAGATTGATCGCGAAGCTTATTTGGGGGATTACGCCACACTCTTTGCCACGAACGGATTCCCTGAAGAATCTCAAAGATTGTATCAACTCGTGCGGCCCAAAGAAGGCCTCCGCAGCGCCCAGGAGTTTTACAACCAAGCCAAGTCTGCCTCACAACAAGGCCAAACTGAACAAGCCATGGCCTTCTACAAGAAAGCCATCGAGCTGGATCCGGATTACGGCCAAGCCCTAACAGGGCTAGGCGCCATGTTGCTCATGCAAAAGCGGCTCGATGAAGCGCGGCCGCTGTTTGAGAAAGCGTTAAGCCTCGACCCCAATCACGCCACGGCGCTGATCAACATGTCGATGATCGATCAAGCACGTGGCGATCACGAGAAAGCGCTCGAGCGCCTAACTAAAGTCATCCAACGCAATCCCGAATACGCGGAGGCCCATTTCAATCTGGGATCCCTTCTGGCCTCCATGAAGCGACACGAAGACGCCATCCGCCACCTAACAAAGGGCGTGGAGCTCAGCCCCAAGCGCTCTGCAGGACACTTGAATTTGGCGTCCGTCTACATGGCCACGGAACAATGGGCCAAAGCCGAGGCCTCCTATCGCAGCGCCCTGCAGCTCAATCTCCGCAACGCTTTCGGACACATAGGGCTCGGCAACGCGCTCATGCAGCAAGGCAAGCACGCCGGCGCCGCAACCTCGTTTCGAAACGCCATCCTCGCCGGTGCCCGGGACGCCAATACCCACACGCGGCTAGGGATGGCCTACCTCGCTGCCGGCAAGAAAACGGAGGCGGTGGCGGCTTTTCAGGGTGCCTTGAAGCTCGACCCCGGCTACGAACCGGCGAGAAAAGCCCTGCAAGAGAACCTCCTCGGCGCCGAATAGCCCCGGCAACACCACAAAAGCTTGACGGTTTCTCCACATTCCAGCTGAATTTCGCTCAGGAAAGTTCCCCGAGCTTTTTTCACCTCTACCCCCCTCAGTGACCCCACCACCTCGTAAAACCCTGTCCGTCTCCGGACACATTCCCTACAATCCCATGAACCTAATACGACATTGGCTATTCGCATTGAGCACCTGTCTCATCTTCACCTCGGTAGCAACGGCGCAAGACGCTCCTGCTATTGTATCCACTAATGATATTGAGCCCGGAAAAGAGTACTACACGGGCATCAAAGCCGAAGGACCCATCACCCTTGATGGTAACTTGGATGACTGGGGAGCGTCCGTTCTCCTTGTCGATCCCCGCTTCTCCGTTCCCAAGTTCTCCGGTTCAGATCCCAACGTAGAAGGGGAGCTGGTTAACTTTGAGCTCCATAACGGTGGAACTTGGAGTGGCCCTGACGATCAAACTTCGGCCGTGCGTGTGGTCTACGACGACGAGAATGTGTACTTTGGATTTGTCGTTACAGACGATTATCACGAGAACGCTGCCAATAGTGCTTGGAATGGTGACTCGGTTCAATTGATGGTCGCCAATGGTGCTCGCGATGAAATCATCGGCCTTTATAATTATGCGTTGGGTGGTGTTGAGGACGATCTCGGCGAAGTCATCGTGATGCACGAGCGCGGAGCCGCGGCAGATAACCCTGATTTTGAAACGGAAGCGGTGATCACTCGCGATGGGGATAACAAGCAAACTATCTATGAAATCCGGCTTCCCAAGGGAGCTCTCGGTCTTGAGGAAACAGACCTCGGCAGTGGCGGCGTCCAATTTGGTCTGGGGATGGCGATCAACGACGGGGATGACGGCCCTGGACAGAACGGACAGAAAGGTTGGGGTGGCCTGGGAGCGCACTCAATCGTGTTCGGAAAACACCCTAGCGAAACGGCGAGAGTCACCTTGGCCATCTCAAATGACATGGAACCTGGAAAAGAATTCCACACCGCTAGGCAGGCTCCAGAAGGGCCCATTGAGTTGGATGGCAGTCTTGATGATTGGGACGGCGTTCCCGTGCTAGCGGATCCGCGATTTGCTGTGCCGAAGTTTACCACGAGTAGGGCTCCTGGCGCCAATCTAACCTTGTTCGAAATACACAATGGAGGGATCTATGACGGCCCCGATGACCAGACCTCTGCCGTCCAGATTGCCTATGACCAAGACAACGTTTATTTCGCGTTCGTGGTAACAGACGATTATCACGAAAACTCCGCTAACAGTGCGTGGAACGGAGACTCGGTGCAATTGATGGTAGCGGACAAGACCCAGAATGAGATTGTTGGACTCTACAACTATGCGCTAGGCGGCGTTGAAGATGACATCGGTGAGGTAATTGTGATGCATGAACGAGGAGCGGCAGCAGACAATCCCGATTTCGAAACTTCCGCAGTCATCTCGCGAGACAAAGATAACAAGCGCACCATTTATGAGATCCAGTTACCGAAGGGCTCACTGGGACTCGATAATCTAGTCAGTGGCGCCCAATTCGGGTTAGGCATGGCTATCAATGATGGTGACGAAGCAGCCGGCCAAGGGGGGCAGAAGGGCTGGGGCGGCTTAGGTGCTCATTCGATTGTATTTGGAAAACATGCAACTGAAACCGCTCTGGTAACGTTGGATGGGTATGCGCCGGCAGTTTCCGAGTGTTTTATTTCGGCTCCTGCGCCACCTTCTCAAGAAAATCCTGACGTCCACTCTTTTCGGCTTAACAGCTTTGGCAGTTGCGAAGTGGATCCGGATTCCGTCTCACTTCGAGTCGATGGCGAGCCACTAGAGGTAACGGTCACGCCAGCCGCACTTGGAGCGTTTGACGTCACCTACGTCTGGGACACACCATTCCCAGGGGGCACAAGGCATGTTTCAATTATCGAAGCCAGCGACACTGCTGGTAACGCCATTGAGACCGATCCCCTTAATTGGATCGCACCTGCATTCGCAACCCTCACCCCCGACATGCGTGTTAATCGTGTGGACCGGTCACAGCCTGGCTTTGTCCTAAGAGTCTTTCAAAACGAACTTTACCAACCCGGTTCCATTTCCGAAGCGGAAGTGGCGTTAGCGGGCGAAGCAGTGGATGTCGACGGCGAACCCATTGACGAGAATCTCGCCGACGAATCCATGTTCGGTCCGGCTGAAGGTCCTGGGGAGATTGTTGGGGACTTGGTTGAGTTTGAAGTCGGTGGCGTGGTCAACATGAATGCCTCCGTGCCCGGCGATGTGGGGAATTTCCCTGTCGATGAGCAAATGCCAGGCGTGCCTGGCGTCAACGGCGCCGCCGATGGAGCGGTCATCGAGGTGGTGGCGTTTGTGGAATTTCCCGCCGGCCGTCACACCATGGGTGTCAACAGTGACGATGGATTCCGCATGGAGGGCGGGCCGCTCGATAACCCGGAAACCCTCGGCCTCTTCGGCTTTCCCCGTGGTGCCTTCCCCTCACGCTTCAAGTTTGATGTCGTCGAGGCAGGCGTGTATCCCATCCGCGTCCTCTACTACAATCGCGGCGGCGGAGCGAATCTCGAAATCTTCCACGTCTTCGAGGAAGGGGAGGTTCTCCTCAACGATCTTGAGAATGGCGGCTTTCCTGCCTTCCGACGCGCACCAGAGGAATTCCTCATCACGGCCTTCGACCGGAATGCCAACGGCGTCGACCTCACCTGGCAATCAAAAGAAGGACGCTACTATGCCGTCGACACCTCCACGGATTTGCTGACTTGGGAGACCATTGTTAGTGAATTTCCTGAGGGCGGCGCCACTGCCGCCTCAACCGATTACTCCGACGCGACGGTTCCCGCAGACGCCGATGACCTTTATTATCGCGTCCGCCAAGTGCCCCCGCCGGCTCTTCTCAGCACCGACTTTGAAGACGGTGCCGAAGGTTGGACCGCAGTCACGGATCTGGGCGATACGGAGTGGCAGCTCGGCACGCCCAACGTCGAGGGCCTCACCACCGCCGCCAGCGGCACCATGGCTTGGGGAACGAACCTCGATAGCGATTACGCGCCTGGCACTTTCGCAGCGCGGCTCAGGAGTCCTGTCATTGATGTCAGTGGCGACAGTTCGCCCAGGTTGAGCTTCAATTTCTACATCGATTCCGTTCTTGATACTGAAGGCGGGCAGCTCCGTTTCTTAGATGAGAACGGCGACGAACTCGCGGTGGTGGAAGAAATCTTCTCAGGCCAATCCGAGGGATGGAAACCTTACAGCATTCGCTTCCCAGGCGCTGCTCGGGGTGGAAACGTCATCATCGAGTTTGCCTTCCTCAGCGACGAAGACGACGAAGTCGGCGCGGGTTGGTACATTGATGATGTGAGGATCGACTAACAGAGATCACTCACAAGCTGAATTTAAGAAGGCGGGGTTCGCACGTAGCGGCCCCGCTTTTCTTATTTAGGGGCGCTAACGGCCTCTAAGTGACGCTCCACGCCTTAACCAAAGCGACCGCTGATATAATCTTCGGTCTGTTTCTTGTCCGGGTTGTGGAAGATCTTCTCAGTCATGCCTTCCTCTACTAACTCACCTAAATAAAACAACGCCGTGCGATCGCTCACCCGTGAAGCTTGTTGCATATTGTGGGTGACGATCACGATGGTGTAATCTTGTTTGAGTTCCGTAATGAGTTCCTCGATGCGCATCGTCGCGATCGGATCCAGCGCGGAACACGGCTCGTCCATAAGAATAATTTCCGGTTGCACGGCAATGGCCCGGGCGATGCAAAGACGTTGTTGTTGCCCGCCGGAGAGCCCCACCGCATTATCGTGCAAACGATCCTTGGTTTCGTCCCAGAGCGCGGCAGCCTTGAGGCTTTGCTCGACGATACCGTCCAATTCCTTCTTATATGCTTACTTTTCGAAATTTGATCATCTAGGTCAAACTCCTTTCAATCATATATAAATGAGATAATGAAGGCTTTTGTACATACCTCTCCTGTTATTCATCATGCCGCTCGACTTAAGTGGTGACGCGCAAACAGCGATTCAACCTCTTGGCCAAATGCATTGTAGGCTTGGTGGAGGTTGCCTTCGTGCCATTCACTGAATAACTCCGATGCGCCTTCTTGATAAACGCGTCGCTCCACTTGGCTGATGAATAAGGCTAGCCGAAGGCCTTCCTCGGTCACTTCATAGCGATGCGTTCCTTCTATTTTCCGGATTACCCCGTGTCCTTTTAATCGCCTCAAATCGTAGCTCATCTGTCCGGTTGATATTTCTGGTTCTTCTTTTCCCAGAAGTTGAGCAACTCGGCTCTTCAGATCCCGATTCCGGAATCCTCCGCAGATCAGATGACAGCCTATCAAGGCGTTCAATAGGGCTTGCACCCGGGTGTTACTGCGAGGCAAGGCGCTCACTCGTTTTCCAACTCCCACCTCGGCGGGTGTTTCTAGCGCTTTGATCTTCTCGCCGCTTACTGAGGGATCGTGGCTCAATGTTTCTACTCGCAAGAGGCGATTGATGGTGGCTTCACCTACCTTGCGCAGCGCGCGCAGGTTTTTTCCATTGAGCGTTTTCCCTACTTGAAAATCCCGGGGATTGTTGATCGTAAGTTCCGTTCGCAGCGAGATGGCCTCTTTGAAATATTGTTTCAGTTTGTTTAGTTTATAATAGATGTGATAGACGGGAATGGTTCCATATTGCATGACACGGGTCATAAAACGCTTTTGTTTGCTCCGCTTCGTTATTCGCTTTCTGAATATTAATCCCACTCGTTCAGGGCGCCCTAGATCGAGGTTTTCTCGTATCGCTTGCTCAAAGAATTGCCGTCCGTTTTGCGCTTTTTTCCATACTTGGGTAAGAGCGTATTCTATTTGTAGCATGGAGATCTCGTAGCGGATCTTTATCCTGTTCTTTAAGATAGTGATCGGAGTCGGAATGATTTTGAGCCAGTCTCTAATTGTGTTTTCGATCTTTGAGGCCGTGATGTTATTGGCAATTTGCTGGGCTTTCCCTGGATCGGCGCAAGATTTGACACCGTTGTCGAGAGCCTCATAAGGAATACGCTGTTTCTCTAGCTGGCGTTTGACATATTCGTGCCCGTTGAGACAGACTCTCCCGGCGAAGGGGGCGTAACTGCTGAATTTGATGAAGAGACTCCCCCAGTTGTCATCCCAAATGTAGAAGTAGTATTGGTTGGCCATGACTTTACCCCAACGAAGCCGGTACCACCATCCGCCGGTCTCTTCGTTCTTGGCCGAACCGCCTTGGACCACGCTGATTTTCTCTTGCGCTTTGCCTATAAAGTAGACGCCTGGCCTACGCGTCCCCCGCGATTCGAGGTGTTGCTGCGCGATTTCTTCTTTGTTCTCGTTGTTAGCAAAGCGGTGGATGCCGAGCCCGTTGTCTTTGGCGAAGGTTTCGATGTTCTCCACGAACTGGTCCCGGAAGGGCTTAAAGACGCTCACCAGCGGAAGCTTTTCACCAAGGATCTTGCGAATGAACAGCGAGATCCCGCCCAGCGTGCAGAGGAGTGGCAAACGTAGATTCAGGTAGATGCGATCGAAGCAACTAAGCTCGTAGGAGATGTGTCCTTCTTGAAGTTCGTTGAGATTTGGCACATGCTGATCATGCCTCCCGCAGATCTACGCTTCAAGCATCTGCCGTCATGGCACATTACTGCGGGAGGCACTTCATGGTAGGAGGCGAACGCCTCGCTATTCTTCTTACCCGCAATTTTCAATCCATAGGCAACGTTGTCGTAGATACTCTTTGGGAAAGGGTTGGATTTTTGAAAAACCATGCCCACGCGTTTGCGAAGCTCAATCGGATCCACATCCGATGCGTAGATATCTGTGCCCAAGATGCTTATGGCACCTTTGGTGATCCTGGCCCCCTCAATGAGATCATTCATTCGATTGAGACAACGAAGCAAGGTTGATTTGCCGCACCCGGATGGCCCGATAAAGGCGGTCACTTGTTTCTCAGGAATGGTAAGGGTGATATCGGACAGAGCCTTGCTTTCTCCGTAGTGAAAATCGACGCCGCCAATCTCGATGATCGACGACTTCTCTGGTGGCTCATCAATGGCCACTTCACTTTGCGGGGCTTCAAGGATTTCCGAATTCATATTGGGGGAGTTGACTAATAACATTACCATTTCAATTTTTTACGGAGCCGTACGCGTAGCAGGATGGAAAAGCTGGCAAAGGCGAAAACTAACATCATGAACACAAAGACTGAGCCGTACTGCATGGGTTTATTATAGTCCGACTGCGGGATCTTTGCCGCCACGGTGTAAATGTGATAAGGAAGCGCCTGAACTTTTTGAAAAAAGAATTCAAAGAGACGGCTGAGACCGGATGACTCCAAATCTTGCCAGGGAAGCTTGTCTTTGTGCGCCACAGCAGCCGTGAACATGATGGGCGCGGTCTCACCAGCCACGCGCGTGATGCCTAGGATGGATGCGGTAAGAATTCCGGGGAAAGCATAGGGCAGAACCGCTTTGCGAATGGTCTGCCATTTCGTGGCCCCCAAGGCGAGTGAACCTTCGCGGAATCCCATGGGCACCGCACGCAACGACTCTTCACACGCGGTGATGATAACGGGCAGAATCATTAACGCTAAGGTGCAACCGCCGGCTAGCATACATGCGTCCCAACCTTCCAAACTCAAATAACTCTCAGTAAACGGCAACTGAAAATGAAAAAGCGAACGGTCTGCCGGCACAGCCACAATATTTGGAACAGCATAACAGAAAAAACCTAAGCCAAAGAGGCCAAAGACGATTGAAGGCACACCCGCCAAATTCAAGATGGCCAGACGGATTCCACGGATCAACTTTCCGCCACGGCTATATTCACTCAGAAAAATAGACGAGGCCACGCCGATACTCAGTGCCACAACCATGCAGATCATCAGCAAGAACGCCGTTCCCACAAGTGGCCCCAAGATACCTCCTGCCGAATACGAATAGGAATCGATGATTTCATACTGGCCATCCGGCTCCGCTTCACGCATGGATTCAAAAGCATTCGCCGACTGTTGTTGAATCGTTCCCTCGGCATCTTGATAGACAACCAGTGTCTCAGGCGACTTGGAAAGAAAATCAAAGTTTACAAAGGGGAATTGTTTCTGAAAAACCACAGGTGCGCCCTTGAAAAAGATATCGAGAAAGATGAACGCAGCGGCGAAAAGAATGAGGTAGGTTGTGACCCGCAAACAGAATCTCGCGAACGCCTCGCGCTTATACTGCATCGATGTCTGCCGGGCAAAGGGATGTGATTTCTCCAATTCCATCAGCGTGCCATTTGATATTTATGAACAATCTTTTGAGCAGCGAAGTTGATCACCAAAGAAATGGTGAATAAGACCATACCTAACATGAACAGCGCGCGGTAGTGAATGGAGCCTTGATCCACTTCGCCCGTTTCCTGCGCAATGATCCCTGTCATGGTATGAACCGGCTGGGTGATCACACCGAGCCCCTCAGAGAAATCCGGTATGGAAATAGAGCCGCCCGCAACCAATAAAACGACCATGGTCTCTCCGATGATTCTCCCAAATCCCAACAAGACAGCGGCAATGATTCCTGACAACGCCCCAGGCACGACGATTCGAACGATCGTTTGTAATCTCGTCGCTCCAAGAGCCAGTGAACCTTCGGAGAACGCTTTGGGCACGTTATTCAGCGCGTCCTCCGCCAAGGTAAACACCGTCGGAATCGCCATGAAGGCGAGAAGAAGCCCGGCATTCAGAATATTCAAACGTTCCTGCATAGGAAATCCCGGCACCCAGGAAAGCCATTCGATATGACTGATCTCGCGCAAAGTAGTCCCTAAAACGGCAATCCCGAAGAAACCCAATACGATCGAGGGAATCGCTTGAATAAACTCCACGACCGGTTTGATGAAATTCTGTTCCCGCCACCCTGCTATTTGATTCACGTAGATGGCCGCGCCGACAGAGAAGGGTACGGTGACGATGAGAGCGATAAGCGATATAAGAATGGATCCTGTGAATAGCGGCACTAGGCCATAGAAATCATGCCATGAACTATTGGTGATCCAATCTCTCCCAACAAAGAACGCCGTGATGGAACGTAGAAAGGGATAGGGTTCATCGTGACGCCACTTCCTGAGATCATTGTCGGTTTCGCTCAACAGTTTTGTGAGTTTCGGAAGCTCTCGTGTGAACCTTTCCAAATTGTCACGGGCGATCTCCGTGTTTCCCTCGACCGCTATGGCCGCGCCAATCTCCCCAATCTCCTGTCGCATCTGGTCGGCCACGGATTGATGCTCATCAATGCGGGTATAAAAAGCGGCGCTCAGTTCATCGAAAGGAACCTCTTCGACATTGATCGCCTCGGCGTCAGCCAGCAAAGCGGCGCGTTGCTCTTTCGTCTTCGCTTTCTTGGCGCCTAGCAAAAGGGCCTCTTTGCCTCTGCGTAAAGTTGATGCGGCAAGGCCCCGTTCTTTTGAAGATCGCGCGTGTTCCCGGAGTTCATTCAGTAGGTCGTCCAACGACCGGCCCGCAGCACGAAACGCGTCCATCTGTTCTTGGAGACCCACGTATTTCGTTTCTGCTGCAGCTTTCTTCGTATCAATAAGGTTATTCAGCTCTTGAATATAGGGCGCGTCTTCTTCGGCATCTGGATCCGTAGCGATAATCGCATTAGACAGTTTTTGATATTCGGTGTCACCAAGAGCGACCGGAGACTCCAATTCTCGGGTCTTGGGCAAATTTAAAACCTGTTTTTTCCGATCGCGAAGCGTTGCGCGGTGAACTTCCAGACGACGGGATAGCTCCGCGAGGCGTTCTTGAGCTTCATCCACATCGAAGCCATCTCCCTCTTCCGCATCCTCGATTTCAAACTGAATATCCAGCAGATTCTCAAAAGTCGTATTAAAGAGGAGAATCTCCCTACTAACCTCTTTTCGCACTTTTTCAGTGAGTTCTTCGTAGGCGACCAGAAGCTGTTGTTCACCTTTCGACGAAGCATTGATCTCCCCATAATAAGCTTTGGCGAGATACCCTGTGAGTTTCTTATGTAATTTGCTCTCCCGTTCCAAATAGTCGACGAACTCCTGGCCCGTTTGCCGGTAGAGGTTGAGCCCACGGTGATGGCTGGGATAGAACTCAATCGCTTCTTTCGCCAGAAAAACACAGATGAGCGAAAGGATAATAATGGCGAGCGAGGCATTCCCGCCAAAGAAATATTTGAGCATGGACTCTCGAGAGAGCCCAAGGATTTGAAAGCGATCGCGCTTTTTTCGGAAAGGATGGTTTACCGAAGCTTTCAACTCAAAGTTAGTAAGCTAATAAGTGGGGAGTGAGCCGGAGAGGTGATCCGTGGATCTGCCTCTCCGGCCTAGGTCCTACATGCGTTACGTGGGAAGAAATGGACTTACTTACCGAATATCCAACGGGATTTCGTTGGGACGAATCCAACGCGGTCAATCACTTTGCGAGCCGCCTTATCTTTGGTAGCCCAACTGAGAAACTTCTTCACTTCACCTTTGGGTTCACCAACCGTGTAGTAATAAAGCTTTCTTGCTAACGGATACTTTTTCACATTCTTCGGTGTGCAAGCGACACCATCGACCTCGATCAATTTTGTGCCGGCGGCTTTGGAATAGGCAAGACCGACGTAACCAATGCCATTGGCATTGCGCCCGACTTCAGTAGCAATCTGCTCATTACCCGCCATCTTCTGGGTCCGCGAGCCATAGTCCCGCTTTTTCATGGCCATATCCTGAAAGGTCTTATAAGTTCCCGAGGAAGTGTTACGGGTGTAAACAGAGATCTTTCCCGGAGATCCTCCCACTTCACTCCAATCCGTGATCTCTCCTGTAAAAATTCCCTCGATCTGTTTCGTCGTGAGTTTCTTAAGTGGATTACGGTTATTCACAATCACCGCGATCATATCCCACGCGGCGATTGTTTCTTCCAATTTCTGACCCTTCGCGGCAAACTTGGCCACCTCCGTGTCTTTTACGGCGCGGCTAGACATGCCGATATCCGCCGTACCGGCTAGTAGATTGCTGAATGCCGTAGAAGAGCCTTCCGCAGCAATTTCAAACGTGACCGAGCTTCCGCTCGCCTTATAAGCTTCAGCTATCTGAGGTACCATCTTGGCGCCCAATGTATCCGAGCCTTTGATCACAAGTTTATTCTGAGCGTTCGCTGAGACCGCAATAGTTAGGGTCGCGAGTGAGACGAATGCAGTTTTGAGTAATGGTGTTTTCATATGGATATAACAGATTCGCCCGATTCATACGCTCGGAGAGTAGGCGCCATCAAAAGAGCCAGTGTGACAATCCCTTGACTAATCCCAACGATCCGTAACGCTAGCGGAACCCTTATGTGACACAAACGTCACATACTAACAAAAAGGCAGACGAAACTAATCCTGCAAGTCGAGTTCGGCCGCAACGATCTCTTGAAGAGCAGGCGAGAGACCGTTGAAGTTGGTATGAGAACGGTTGGGACTGAATTCGCGACCATCGAATTCAATACGCCCATGACGGAGAAACCCAGTTGGCGTCCAGGTAAGCTCATCGCGGAAAATGTGATGGGGATGGTGCAGGGGCCGCTCGCCAAGAATCCGCCTCGTGCGCGACTCACCTATCTGGCTCACCACGGCATCCCAACACATTGCCGACACGCGAGCCTCTTCTTCCTTCGCGCTCGGGACCTCCCATACGATGCGGTCCTCGGTCCGTTCAACGACTCTCGCCGCACGCTCGCGATTGACGTTCAGCGCTTCGTTGGTAGCTGATTTCTTGGCGAGTTGGGTTTCGATCAACGCCACATCTTCATCGCTAAGTTTTAGGATGTGGACGGCAGCTTCCGTTAGTTGATCCTCTTTGATGACATCGAATCGCAACTTGGTGAGGATGTTTGACGGAACCGCGGTCTCAGATTCCGCCGGGGCTTGCCGTTTCGAAAGGAGGGACGCCTGATGGGCGGAATGGGCTCGGAGATGCATCTCCTTAGAAGAAGACTCGGCCTCGTCATGTGAGGAGATTCTCTGCACAACAATTCCCAACATGAAAGCGAATCCAACGATAATGATCGAGATGGCTTTCATTCTTCGAGATTGGCGATGGCTTGAGCGATCTGTGAGGGCATTTGCTTGATTGAATAAAGGAAAGAGTTTCTAATGTAACCATCCTCACCAATGAGTGCGTGGCCCCTGCTCCATTGACCCGAGGTGTTGTACTTAAGATAGACGGTATGGCTGTCAAGAGGCACACTCCAGGGCAGCTGAGCCATGAGCAACCTAGCGCGATCTGGGCCGACAACGGCGCTCGCAGAACTTTGGAATCGGCTTCTGAGACCGCTTATCACCTTCGCATCAGGCTTAATTTCGTAGTGGGTTTCGTTAGCTGTATCTGGGAAATACTGACTTCTGGTGATGTTTTCAGCTTCGTACTGAATCACCGCATCGGCATGCTGCCTCAAGGTTTCTTCAATAGCAGAGACTTCGGCCGGCGTAAGTTGCAGCAAGCAGCGCGCTTCAGATGTCACCCGGAGCGTTTCACGATCGAATCGATCGAATTCGATGTGTGTCAGAATATCCTCAGGAAGGGGCAGCTCGCCGTCTGCATTCTCTGCGTAGCCGGCTTCCTCACTCACGGTGCTTTTGGAAGGTTCTCCCGATCCTATCATTACCTCTGTAGAATGGAGTTCTTCGTCCACGGAGTCACCCAGCGGCCAGTAGAAACCCATGGCGAAAGCCGCGATGCTCAGAATGCCTGTGATCGCTCGCTCCGTCATGACCACCACCGTCGCCATGGGAGCAGTCCCAGCAATCGGTTTCACCTTTCATTGGTCCCATTGACGACGATTCCCTGCATTGAATCGCAAGGCTAAGGCATCTCGCAGGAACCTTGAGTGAAACGTCCCAAGTAGTCGTGCCTTACCGATCCGAAGGATCGGCTGAGGGTGCGTCCGTTTGGGAACCCGGTGCCGCATGCAGAGAGACGCCCTCTCACCCGGACGTTTGGGACAAACGTCCCTGCCTTGCCCATCCAAAGTATTGGGCAGGGATGGCTCTCCGAGCCGTCCGGCTGAGGGTGCGTCCGTTTGGGAACCCGGTGCCGCATGCAGAGAGACGCCCTCTCACCCGGACGTTTGGGACAAACGTCCCTGCCTTGCCCATCCAAAGTATTGGGCAGGGATGGCTCTCCGAGCCGTCCGCCTGAGGGCGCGTCCGTTTGGGAAACCCGAGGCCGCCATGCAGAGAGACGCCCTCTCACCCGGACGTTTGGGACAAACGTCCCTGCCATTCTAATCTAACCACCAAAAGCAGACTCAAGGCCTACCTGAAATCGGAAAACGGCCGTGAGTCATTCACCAAATTTAAGGTATTTAATAAAATTTATATCTCCGGTACCCAGGCCTTTCTCTTGCAGTGAATGCGCATGCTTGCTCTTTGGGGATAGGATGCCTGTTGCCCCCGATTATGTTAATCAGGGATTTTGAAACACAGTGACTGGCTGTGGAAGACTAACAAGACCGCGGCGAAACAAGGCGCTCACCTTCAAAAAATGGGGGCTGTGAAAGGCTTCAAAGCTTCGTCGGTGGCAAATGGGCAAATCCGGATGAGTGCCAATGTGAAATCGCCCAAGCGGAAGACCGTTCGTGGGGTGCTCATCTTTCTTTCGCGTCAGCCGGAAGGTCAGATCATGATCGTGCCCAATTGTTCATGCGGTGCGGATGAGCTTTGCAGTCATGCCGTGGCCGTGATGCACGAGTTCTTGAAGAAGGGTCCGCAGGGTGGATCCTTCATACAAAGACCGTCGCAGCAGGCGCGGTCGAAGAGAGCGCGTGTGTTAGACCGCGCTCGTGAGCAGGCGAGGCGTGAAACACGCTATCTCTCGTGCCAACTCGTGACGGATGAACAAGGTCGTCTCTATCTCGAGCCCTTGCTAAGCCCGAGATCGATCATCGACACGCCGCAGTACGAATCGTGCAGCTACGAGATGCTGGCATCGGAAGGCTTTGGAGATCAGTTAGGCCAGAAATGGATGCGGACCCTGGCCTTGCGTTTTCTCCAGCTTCACGAACAAGCCGATCATCCCCTCACGGAAACACGGATCGCACCGGATGCGGAGACCTGGCGTGATTTGATCGACGAATTGTTGAAATGGCAAGTGCTCTACTGGGGCGGTGGCGCCAATCCTGTCATGTTGCACGAAGGAGAGGGGATTCCGGCCACGCCGGGTTGGAAATATGATTCTGATAGAGAGTGTTTCGTGACTCATTGGGAGACGCCTCAGGACTTGGAGATTATCGTTCCGAGTGCTCCGCCTTGTTACGTGGATCCGCGGACACGGCGATGCGGTTTCCTTCACACTGATGTCAATCGTGAAGAGGCTGCTCATTGGCTCTCGGGAAATCGCCAGCCTAGCAAAGACACGATCAAGGCTTGGAATGCGGCGTGCGGGTGCTCTTTCTTCCCGCATCCGCCCAGCGAGACCATCATTGATGGCCGGGAACTCAAGCCCACGGTTCGGTTCCGGCTCTTTCACGAGGAACTCCCACGAAGCACCATGCGCGGTGTGTGGAGCCCTGTTTACCAAGAGCAACCGGTCGCTGAGCTGCTATTTCGCTATGAACACACGCTCATTCAAGAACAGGGCGACGGCCTCGCCATGGATGATCCGCGCGTACGCGTCTTGCGCAACGAATCCGCGGAACGCGAAGCAGCTGAGTTTCTGCAACAGTTAGGATTGACCACGTTTGCCAAGACGCTTCCGTCCACCGCGGTGACGGACGCCCTGGCCAATCTGCGTTGGATCGGGAGTTGGGAACCCTTGGCCTCGCAAACGGCCTGGATGACTTTCATGACGGAGAAACTGACTCTGTTAGAGACGCGCGGTTGGGAGATCGACTACGCGGATAACTTTGCCATGCGGTTTGTGCGTCCGGATCGCTGGATTCAAAAGCTTCGGGAGCAGCGGAATCGTTCGTGGTTTGAGTTTGAGTTAGGCATCGAGTGCGAAGGCAAGCGGGTGGACTTGATCCCGGTGATCCTCACTTATTTGCGGAATCACGGGAGCATTGAGCGTCAGTTAGAGCACTTGGACCCGGAAGAGAACATCCCGGTTCAGCTCGACGACGGCCGCTATCTCGCTTTTCCCGTAGGCCGTTTCAAACCGATCGTGAAGATACTTCGCGATTTGTTAGAAGAGAATCGAGGGCAGGGCGATCACGCCGTTCCGGTGCATCAGTTGATGGCGGCCGAGCTCTTGAAAGATGCCGCGGAGTACACCGATGCTGGAGAATCGACCAAGGCGCTGCAAGCCATCGCCAATCAGTTAGGTGACTTCACGGGCATCGAGAAACGTTCCACACCGGAAGGCTTGCAAGCGGAACTGCGTCCCTACCAGCAAACCGGTTTTCAGTGGTTGCAGTTTCTCTCGCAGTACGGCCTTGCTGGGATCCTCGCCGACGACATGGGCTTGGGAAAAACCCTGCAAACGATCGCGCATTTGCTTACAGAGAAAGAAGCCGGCCGTCTCACCAAACCCTCTCTCATCATCGCGCCGACCAGTTTGTTAGGCAATTGGCGGGATGAACTCGCGAAATTCGCCCCGGCGCTGCGGGTGCATGTTCACTATGGTTTGGAACGACATGGGAAGCGTCAGGCGTTCGATGCCGCAGACGTGATCCTCACCTCCTACGCGCTGGTTTACCGTGACCAGACGGCGTTGGAGAAATGTTGTTTCTCTCATCTCATCCTCGACGAAGCGCAGAATATCAAGAACCCCAACTCGCGCTCCGCTCAAGCCGCTTGCGCACTGGATGCAGAGAATCGCCTCTGTCTCAGTGGCACGCCCATGGAGAATCATCTGGAAGAACTTTGGTCGCTCTTTCACTTTCTTATGCCGGGTTTTCTTGGCCGGCTGGAAAGCTTCCGCACGCAGTTTCGCCATCCCATTGAGAAGGAGGGTGATCTGTTTATTCGTGACTTGTTAGCTCACCGTGTGGGACCGCTCATGTTGCGCCGCCGCAAGACGGAGGTGGCCAAAGAACTGCCTCCCAAGACCGAGATGATCCGCTCAGTGGAACTCGAGGGTCCGCAGCGTGATCTCTATGAGACCATTCGCGCCAGCATGCAGGAACGTGTGTTAGAGGTCATTGAAGAGCAAGGTATCGAACGCGCGCATCTCTACATTCTCGACGCGCTGCTGAAACTTCGTCAGGTCTGTTGCCATCCCCGCTTGCTGGCCTTGGAAGCCGCTCAGCACGTCGAGACCTCCGCAAAGATGGAACTCCTCTTCGAGCTCATCCCAGAGATGATCGCTGAAGGCCGCCGCATCCTTCTATTTTCCCAATTCACCAGCATGTTAGGCCTCATTCAGAAAAGGCTGGAGGAAGAAGCGATCCCGTTTGTAAAACTAACCGGCCGCACACGCAATCGTGATGCCGTAGTGAAACGCTTCCAAAACCAAGAAGTCCCCCTCTTTCTCATCAGCCTCAAAGCTGGGGGCGTTGGACTTAATTTGACTCAAGCGGACACGGTCATTCACTACGATCCATGGTGGAATCCCGCAGTGGAAGCTCAAGCGACCGACCGCGCCTACCGCATCGGCCAGGATCAGCCGGTCTTCGTCTACAAACTCATCACCCAAGGTTCCATCGAAGAACGCATTGTGGCCATGCAGGAGGATAAAAAAGAACTCGTGGAAGGTCTTCTCGCTGAGGGCGCCAAGCGCAGCCTAACGTTCTCCAAGAACGACTTGGAGCAGCTTCTGCAGCCATTGGGTTAGGCGGCGACCATGATGCTGACTATACCCAAGAAGCAGCGGTTTCCTACTACCGGTTGAGACTAACTGGCCGCTTGAAAAGCGCCTTTCCTTGCGTTTTTCGTCAGTCTTCCATGTCAAACCCCGGCGAAATCCTCACCCTCACAGTGGGAATGTTATGAAAACGGCGCATCAAGGTCTCTCGAATGGCCGCGAGATCGATGGCTTGCACCTTGATTTCCACTTCAGCCAAGTATTGATGGCCGAAGCCGTAGAGTTCGTGAGCGCTTTCGATCACGCCTAGGGCATCCAGGCTTTGCTTCTCCATGGCGAGTTTCCCCAGATAGGTTTTCTTGGCGCGCGCAAGCTCTTGCTCTTCCAAACCGTGTTCCACGAGCTTGGCGATTTCGTTCTCGAGCGCTTGTTGCACTTCCGTTAATTGGTTAGGATCCGTGCCGAGGTAGAAGAGGAAGGCTCCTGAAGCCAATCCCGTAAGCTGCGCGGCACTCACATAATACGCGAGGCCCATTTCCTCACGAATACGCATGAACAAGCGTGAGGACATGTCGCTGCACGCTTCCTCAATGAGCGTCATGGCCAAATGATCCGGTGAGGACTCGCTGACGCCGGGATAGCCTACAACGAGAACCGCTTGTTGCTTGTCGGTGGGGATATCAATCGTCGTGGCTTTCTCCAACCGGCGAGGCTCGGGGGGATCGGCAAAGGCGCGATTGCCGGCAGGGAGGGCCTGGAAGTAACGCCGCGCAGCGGCCTCCACCGCTTTGGGATCGATGGCGCCGTAAATGGCAAGGACGCCATTACCTGCGGTGCCGTAAACTTTCTGCATGGTAGCGGCTTGCTCCCGGCCTAACTTGCTAACAGATTCCTCGGTGCCATTACGCATGTTGGCGTAGGGGTGTTCACCAAACATGGCCTGACGCAATTGTCGTATGGCCACGCGAACGAGTTGATCATTCTCCGCTTTGATTCCGGCGATCTGAACGGCTTTCTCACGTTCGATCTCGGATTCAGGAAAAGACGGACGGAGGACGATATCTGACAAAAGCTCTAAGCCAAGTTCGAGATCTTCGTTCAGGCAATCGATGGAGATACCGAAAGTGTTGATACCGGCACTAGCAGAGATGCTGCCTCCGACGTTTTCAATCGTGTGGGCGATGTCCTGCTGCGCTACGAGTCTCCGTGCCCTTGATCAGGCATCGTGCCATGAGATCGGTAAGGCCGCTTGTGGAGACATCCTCAGCCAAAGAGGCTACCTAGAAAGCTCGCTCGCAGACTCACTAGGGGCACACGATGATCGGGATGCAAGAGTAAGGTGAGACCGTTTTCTAAGATCACGCGCTTGGTTTCAAGTTTCTGCCGGGTTGACACTCCCCCACCCTGCCGCGGCCAACGAACCGCGTGGATTGAGCGAGGTCATGGTAAGACGAGCCTCGAACAAGTACCGTTTGGCCACGGCTTGCACGTCATCCGCCGTCACACTGTGGATGGCGGTGAGATAGTCGCGCGTGAAATCCAGATTTCGTGTGAGCATCCAATTGGTAGCGATATCATCCGCTTGTCCTCGCATCGTGGTCAGGCCTCCTAGCATATCCACGAGCCGTCCTTTTCGTGCTTTATCCAATTCTTCAGCAGAGATTCCCTCTTCTTGAATGGCAGCGATGATTTCATGCACGGCATCACCCACAGCAAGGCGTTTGTCAGGGTCGACCGTGGCGCCCACGGCGAATAAGCCGCCATGGGCCGGTGTGTAAGCGTAGGCGTGAATGGCGTGGGCCAACTGACGTTCCTCACGAATCACACGAAACAGGCGCGAACTCCGACCCTGCCCAAGGATGCAGGCCAACACATCCAACGCCGGCATGTCCGGATGGGCAATGTTAGGAATATGCCAAGCGAGATGCATCCGCGTGAGTTCCGTTTCAAACTCAACATGTGTCTCGCGCCGGCCTAACTGCGCCGGTTCTTCGGGGATCCAAATGGGGGCATAAGGTCTGCGTGGGATCTCTTTGAAATGAGCTTCAATCCGGTTGCGAATGTCTTCCGATACCACATCGCCGGTGATCACCATGAGCATGTTGTTCGGCACATAGTGCTTGTGATAGTAGGCAAGCACATCTTCACGAGTCAATTGATTGAAGACGTCCAAATGCCCAATAACCGGATGTTTGTAAGGATGTTGTTGAAAGGCATTGGCGAAGAGGAGCTGCTGGCTCATGCGCCCCGGATCATCAAAGCCCATGGCGAACTCGCGACGGATCACTTCTTGTTCCTTATCATATTCGTCTTCCGGCAATGTGGCATCGGTGACGACGTCCATGAGCACATCCAGACACACGGGCACGCCTTCAGTTGGGGAATCGATCCAGTAGACGGTGCGGTCAAAGGAAGTGTAGGCATTGATATAACCGCCCACGTCCTGAACTTGAGTGGCAATCTCCGGCCCCTGTCGCTTGCTGGTACCTTTGAAAAGCATGTGCTCGAGAATGTGTGAGAGTCCGGCACCCAACCACGCATCCTCATGAATACTACCCACGCCACACCATGCTTGAAGACTGGCCACCTCCGCGCTGTGATCTTCCTTGATGATGATATCAAGCCCGTTGGGCAATTGCCAGTGTTTGGCGGTAGTATCCGGATAGGTGAATGCCATGTTTGGTTAGGTTGAAGATGAGAAAGCTTCTTCGAGATCGCGAACGAAAGCGTCAATGTCTTGTGCGGCGGTGACCCAGGAGCACATAAGACGGGAATCACCCACGCCGGCGAGTTCGTAGTAATGCCAATCTTTGGCCAACATGGCGTCATTCACTGCTTGAGGAAAGAGGGCAAAGACGGCATTGGCTTCCGTGGGAAACAAGATCTCCGCGCCTGACAAAGCGCTCAATCGCTGGCGAAGAGATTGGGCCTTTGCATTCACCTCACGCGCCAGGTCTAACCAATGCCCTTCACGCAGGAGGCCGCACCAAGGTGCGGTCATCAGACGCATCTTGGAACAGAGGTGCCCCGCTTGCTTGCTGCGGTAGTCGAATTCCTTGGCCAGCTCACGGTCAAAGAACACCACGGCTTCGCCGATGCCGGCACCTAGTTTGGTTAGGCCGAAACTCATGACGTCGATGCCTGCGCGCCAGGTGAGATCGCCAGGATGGCAATCGAGCGTGGCCAAGGCATTGGCAAACCGGGCGCCGTCCAAGTGCACACGCAAGCCTGCCGCATGTGCGGTTTCCGTTAGCGCGTGTATTTCGTCAGCTTGATAGACGGTTCCGAACTCCGTGGCCTGGGTCAGACTCAGCACGTGTGCTTTGGGGAAATGAACGTCCCTCCGAAACTCCAAGCATTGGCGCACGGCCTCCGGCGTGAGTTTGGCGAGATCACCCTGACAAGGCAGCAATTTGCAACCACCGGTGATGAACTCCGGCGCGCCGCATTCATCCGTCATGATGTGTGCCTTCTCATGGCACACCACCGCATGATAAGAGTGGCACATGGCAGCTAAGGCTAACGCGTTGGCTGCTGTGCCATTGAAAACGAAGAACACCTCGCAATCCGTTTCAAAGATCTCTCGGATCAATCGGCAAGCTTCCCCCGTCCAGGGATCCTCGCCATAGCTGCCCACGCCGGACTCATTCGCTTCGTTCAATGCCTGAAGCGCCCTCGGGCTGAGACCGGAGGCGTTGTCGCTGGCGAAGGCATAGCGGTTGATACTCACGAGAGCGCCCCTCTAACGGCTGGCCTCAACACGCGCAAGTTCTCCGTGAAAAACCCTTGTTCGCTCCGGCTTTTGGGGGACGAATCTCTCTAGCCAGTTGTGTTTTTATAATGCCGCCCCGAGACGCCACGCCGATTTTTCTGAGAACGCTATGAATGAGTCGGCGCCATCTTCTCAGGAGAGGTCGCAAGAAGAAGCCGAAACCTCCACCGGCGTCGTTTCCATGCTTCTGCGCTTGGTCATCCCCATCGTTCTGCTCGCGCTTGGTGGTGGGGGCTACGCGTGGTTCTCCAAAGAACCGGAGAGAGAAAGGCCGCCTCGCCCCAAACGGAAACCCTTGGAAGTGCAGGCGAAACCGCTTGAACGCGTTGACTATCAGATTCGCGTACCCACTCATGGCATCATGCAAGCACATAGCGAGGTGAACCTGACCGCACAAGTCGGCGGCCGGGTGCAGACTGTCGGCGACGCCCTTTGAAGTGGGGGCCTTTTTCAAAAAGGACACCGTCTTGCTGCAAAATCGATCCCATTGATTTTGAAGAAGCGTTAGCCAATGCCAAGGCGCAACTCGCGCAAGCGACGTTCAACTTGGAACAAGAACAGGTGCGCGCGCGCCAAGCGAAGCGCAATTGGGGATGACCTGGGTTATGATGAGGAACCGAACGATCTGGTGCTGCGCATCCCACATGTGGCTCTAGCAAAGAGTCAACTCGCGCGCGCGGAGGAACAACTTGAAAGCGCACAGCGTAATCTGGAGCGCCACGCAAGTGCGAGCGCCCTTCGATGGACGCGTGCTCACGCGCACGGTGGGTATGGGCCAAACGATCGGCGCGGGCACGCCGTTAGGCGTCATCTTTGCCACGGACTACAGCGAAGTGCGCTTGCCCATTTCCACACGCTTTCTCGGCGATGTGACGTTGCCAGAGGACGTCACGGATCCGCCGGTCGATATCATGGTGCGCGATGGTCTGGCAGAGAGAAACGACCTGGAATGGCCCGCGCAAATTCTTCGTACTGAGGGTGCTCTGGATGCCAGCACCTTGGAACTCTTCGCCGTAGCACGTGTGAACGATCCGTTTGGGTTGATCACCGATCAAAGGCCCTTGCGCATTGGTCAACCAGTCTCCTCAGAAATTCCAGGCAGAATGCTAGAAGATGTCTATGTCATCCCGCGCGATGCAGTCACCGGCTTGGATCGCATTCGACTGGTTGATCCTGACACGCTTAAACTGGGCACGGCCAAGATCCAGCAGCTCTGGGCCGAGGAAGAGAGCGTCATCTTTCGCGACACGGAGATTCCAGACGGCACATTGCTAGTCCTCACGCGGCTCGTTTACGCGCCCGATGGGGGGACGGTGGAGCTCGTGCCGCTGGACGACGAGGAGGAGGAAGGAACGATGGCGCCATGATTGCTTGGTTTACCAAGAACAGCATTGCGGGCGAATCTTCTCATGCTGGCGATTCTGCTAGGTGGAATCTACGTGGCGTTCTTCAGGATCACGTTGGAAATGGAGCCCGATCGTGACTACGGCACGGTCTTCATTTCAAAATCCTATCCCGGTGCCACACCGCGCGATGTGCAGAAGGAGATTCTCATTCCAGTGGAGAACGCGTTAGAGACACTTCAAGGCGTCAAGCAACTGAACACGGATGCTCATCCGCAACACGCCCGCATCTATGTGGAGGCCAAGCCTAACGTTGATCTGCGGGATCTGAAGGCGGATATCGAATCGCTTTTACAAACCATCACCACACTGCCGGCGCAGAATGAACCGTTTCGGGTGAGCATTCCCAGCGCATCAAACGAGCGCTCAGTCATCTGGGTGGTTGTGACAGGGGACCTCCCTGAAGGAGAGCTTCATCTTGCCGCTAAGCGGGTGCGCGATGAGCTTCTGGCGATCAATGGCATCAGCCGCGTGCGCGCCTTTCTGCCACGGGAGAAAGAACTCTCCGTCGAGTTGGACTCCTCCAAACTCGCGGCCTACAACCTTGGATTTCAGGATGTGGCCAATGCCATTCGGCAGTTCTCAATCGATCTGCCAGCCGGCGCCATCCGCAGCTCTAGCGGTCATCTCGTGGTCCGGACCAAGGGCCAAGCCTACACCGTCGAAGACTTTGCTAGCATTCCCATCCGTTCTTCCGGTGGCGCGGAACTTACTTTGGGCGAGATCGCGCTCGTCTCGGAAAATCAGGAGGATGAAAAGGTGATCTCCGAATTCAATCGACGGTCTGCCGTGCGGATCGATGTCGCGCGAACCGGCAATGAGAATGCGCTCGATGTGGCCAAGAAAGTCCGCCGCTATGTGGAGGAATCGCCCGGCCGATTCCCCGAAGGCGTGGTTCTGGGAACGCACGCAGACCGGGCAGTGGAGCTTGAGGCGCGCTTGGGCACCATGGCGAGTTCACTCCTACAAGGATCCGTTCTCGTGCTCATTGTCTTGGGGCTTTTCCTGCGTCCCCAATTAGCATTCTGGGTAGTCATCGGCATTCCTGTTAGTTTCGCCGGTGGGATCATGGTCATGCACCTATTCGGTCTCTCGGCGAATATGATGAGTTTGTTTGGATTCATCATCGTGGTGGGCGTGGTCGTGGACGACGCCATCGTCACGGGAGAAAGTGTCTATGCCAAACTTCAGGATGGTGCGGCGCCGCTTGAGGCGGCGATCGACGGCACCAAAGCGGTGACCGTGCCGGTGACCTTTGGCATTCTCACCACCATCGTCGCCTTCATTCCCCTCCTCTTTTTCGAAGGCATGACTGGCAATTTCGCCAAACAGATACCGTGGGTGGTGGCCCCCGTTCTCCTTTTCTCGCTCGTCGAATCCAAACTCGTCCTCCCTTCTCACCTCAAGCATATGAAGATCGGCGGGTCCGGCTGGAAACCCCTTCGCTTGCTCCAAGATAAGGTGGCCGGCGCGCTCGATTGGTTCATCCACCGGCTCTATCATCCTTCGCTCAAACTGACGGTGAGATATCGCTATGGCGCTATCGCTTTCTTCATCGCCATGGCGTTGATCATGCTCGGCTACTTCGCCGGTGGCCGCTTTGGTTATGTCCCCATCCCATCCATGGAACGCAGTGAAGTGGTGGCCTCGTTAGACCTCCCCGAGCACTTGCCCATCGAGACCACGCGCCGCTACATGGATCGCATCGCCGATGCCGCGGAAGCAATGAAGAAGGATTTCGTCGATCCTGGCACCGGCGAGCCGATCATTCAGAATCACTGGCGGCTGATCGGCACATCCTATCCCGGCAAACCTTACAACCAGTCAGATGGCGTTCTCTTCCTGGGACTGTTGCCGGCCAGCTTGCGCTCCGAACCTGGGCCTGACAATGATACGATTATGGCGCGTTGGCGGGAGTTGATCGGCGATATCCCGGCGAGCGCGACCTTGCGTATCCGCTCACAAAAAACGCGGGGAAGCGAGGAACGCGAGAAAGATCCACTGGAAGCGGAACTTCGCGGGCCCGACTCGTTGGAGAAACAAGAACTCGCACGCAAGATCGCCGATCTCATACGCGGCTATGACGGCATTGAAAATGCGTGGGCGCACATACGGCATCAACAGAACGAACTAGAACTGACATTGAAGCCACGCGCTGCGGAACTGGGCGTCACGCAACAAGTGTTAGCGCGTCAAGTGCGGCAAGCTTTTTACGGGGAGGAGGCACAACGCATCTTGCGCGGGAGCGACGAATATCGCATCATGGTTAGGCTTCCTAAAAATCAGCGGGAATCTCTCAATACCTTGCAAGAGTTGCGAGTGCGCACGCCGGCCGGCGCCGAGGTGCCACTCTTCACCGTGGCCAATGTGGCTTTCGTCAAGTCACCGACCTTTATCGAGCGGAACGATAAAGCGGAGACCATCCGCATCGGTGCCGAGCCGCGGGACAAGAGCGTCGATCTCGTTCGCATTGCCAAATCGGTGGAGCCCGCCATTCGCGATCTCCTCATCGATCACGAGGAACTCACCTTCGTCTACACCGGAGCGGTGGCTGAGGCGGAAGAGACGAAACGCCGTCTCATCATCGGCTTCATCGCCATGATGTTCGCGCTTTATGCACTGTTAGCCATTCCCTTCAAATCCGTGCTCCAACCCATCTACATCCTCGTTGTCGTGCCCTTTGGCGCCATCGGGGCATTGTTAGGCCATCTCGTCATGGGGATCACGCCATCGGACCTCTCGCTCTTTGGTATGTTAGCCATGGCAGGTGTGGTCGTGAATGATTCGTTGGTCATGGTGGACGATATCAATCGCCGCGTGCGTTCCGGCACGCCACTTTACCTAGCCGTGCAACAATCCGGTTGCCGCCGGTTTCGTCCGATCTTTCTCACGTCGGCCACCACCTTCCTCGGGTTGCTGCCCTTGATGTCGGAGACCTCGCTTCAGGCGCAGTTCCTCATTCCCATGGCGGTTTCGCTAGCCTACGGCGTCCTTTTCGCCACCGGCATCACCCTCTTCCTCATTCCCTGCGTCCTGCTCGTAGCCCATGATTTGAACGAAGTCTTTCGGAAGGCGATTGGGTGGTATGTCAGACCTTTTCGTCCGCGCTGAGACCTCGCGTGAACGCCACTCCAAACCCATCACCTGAACAAAGGCGCTTTCATCTGATCATTCCAGGTCTCCCAAAGCGTCATCATCTCAGCGGCTTTCGTCTTCTCCCGTGCCATGAGATCTGTGGTTTCGCTCTTATCTTGGCTCAAGTCGTAGAGTTCCCAATCCTTCCGATGGCGAAGCAATTTCCAATCGCCATGACGAAGCGCCGTCTTGCGCCCTTGGCGCCAAAAGAGGGTTCGTGACGGCCATGGCTTGGACGCATCGGTTAGGAAGGGATTGAGGTCGATCCCGTCTTTCGCAGTGTCTGCCTTCGCTTGGGCGGCCTTGGTTAGCGTGGCAAAGAGATCGGTTGAGAAGACCATCTCGTCCACCACGCGATTCCCGGGAAGGGTCCCCGGCCGCTGGAGCATCATGGGCACGCGGAGCCCACCTTCATACATCGTACCTTTCTCACCGCGCAATGGCGCATTGCTGGAGGTGAGTTCCCGCGTGGGCCCGCCGTTGTCGCTGAGGAAGATGACGATGGTGTTCTCCTCCAGATCATTCTTCCGCAGCTGATCAAGAATCGCGCCCACACTATCATCCATACTCGCTAACATCGCGGCGAAGATCCGCCGATGGATATCCTCAATGTGGGCAAACCGCTCCAGGTATTGGGTCTTCCCTTGCAAGGGACTGTGCACGGCGTTGTAGGCCACGTAGAGAAAGAAGGGCTTATCCGCATGGCGGCGAATAAAGTCCACCGCTTCACGCTTGAAGGCATCTGTTAGATAAGCTCTCTCCACCACGGGTTGCCCACCGCGAACGATCGGATTATTCGCGTCGTAGTCCGGCTCATTGTGGCCCATGTGCGTGGTGTAAATGAGCCGATCACCGACCCAGCGCCCTTGCTTGTTCCTCGGAAGAACCTTGCGCCGAAGCATGGTGGTCACCCCATTCCACGGTGGCGGCACGAAGTAATGCCCCTCATGCGTGAAGCCAAAGAATTCATCAAATCCGTGGCGGAACGGGTGGTACTTGGCTGTCCCCCCAAGATGCCACTTACCAATCAAACCCGTCGTGTAGCCCGCATCATGCAAGGCTTCCGCTAGAGTCGTCTCCTCTGCGGGAATCCCAAAGGCCGGATCCTCATTGCGTGCGCCGGTTGGATTGAATTCATAACCGAACCGCATGGGAATCTTGCCCGTCAACAATCCGGCACGCGAAGGACTGCAATTCGGCGCCGTGACATAGGCTTGGGTAAAACGGATCCCACGTTCAGCGATGGAATCAATGTGAGGCGTCGGAATCTCCGGATTGCCCTGACAACCCAGCTCGCCGTATCCCAAATCATCGGCCAGTAGAAGAACGATGTTAGGTTGCGCCTGACCAGGCATGGACGAGATAGCGAATGCTAGCAAGAAAAGGCCGATCGAATGCTTTCGAGACATGACGCAAGCCTACCGGACGGGTTGATCCAATGCGAGACACGCTTCCCTCGATATCGCGCCCTGGATTTCCCGAAAGTTTCTTGTTGTCAACCCAACCGACGGCATCTAAACAGTCCGCTCGCGAGGCCACGGCTCGGTAGCTCAGTTGGTAGAGCAGGGGACTGAAAATCCCTGTGTCGGCGGTTCGATTCCGTCCCGAGCCACCTTCATCATCAGGGAGTTGTGAAGAATTTAGCAACTAGGCGAGGAAAGAATTCGTCTACTTCTCGTCTACTCATTGCCAGTCCATTTGGTTATCTCGGCTTGATTGAAGACTACTTCGATCACTGTGACGAATGCCTTGGAAGCACGATGCGAGCTATTGGAAATCTCGTCTTAAGCGCGATAAAAAGAACGGCTGGACCTCTCCTGCCTATCAGATTCGCATTCAATACCAGGGCAGTGATCAACGTTGGGTGAATCTGCACACCGACAACAAGCGCTTTGCTAGCGAACGCGCCGCGAAATCTTGGACAACACTCACGAGATTAGGTTGGGACGCAGCGCTTGAAGAGCTTCGTCGTCCCAAGATGGCCGAGCCTTCAGGAGTCACGATTGGCCAGTTCCTTGATGCGATTTCAGCGAACACGGCTATTGATGAGAAAACTCTTTACTCCTATGTGAGGAAGTTTCGCACGATCGTGGCTGAGATCTGCAAGATCCGTTCTTCGTCAGGTTCCCGTGATGACGCCGCTCGCTTTCGCGAAGAAGTGCATGCCGTGCCTCTCAGTCACATCGCGCCCGAGAAAGTGAATGCCTGGCGCGTAGCGAGGCTTCGTGATCTGCGTGGCGATGCTTTACTGAAAGCGCGGCGGACCGTGGCAACGATGATTCGTAACGCCTCTTCACTCTTCTCTGAGAAACACACGCGATTCGTTGATCTCGATCTTCCCGACCCTTTGCCCTTTGATGGCGTTCTCGTGGATGCGCCGCGTCACCAGCGCTTCCGCTCGCAAATCAAGGTGCCACTCATTCTTGAATCAGCGGCTCGTGAACTTGACGGCACGCAAGCCTATCGCATTCTCATCCTGGGCGTCTTCACGGGAATGAGGCGCAATGAGATCGACAAGCTTCTTTGGCGCAATGTGAAACTAGATGAGAACCTAATCAGCTGTCAGCGGTCAGAGTAGACCGGCCAACCCGTGCGTGATATCTCCGCCCGGTGGGAAACCTGTTTGGCTCACGTGGGAAACAAGAGATTCCTTAGACATCAACTGGCCGCGGCGCGCGAAAAAAGCGATTGTTCCGCTTGGTGCGCAAGCGCCAACCCGACCCGTTTTGGTCCAGTCAAGGCTCGACTCCTGTGATTCATCGGCCTCAAGCCACAAACATCCACGTTTGAATTCACGGAGCCCAAGGAGATCAGCCCTGTGAAATTCCGTATTCCGCACCTTGAGCACATTGGAAAAACCTGATTGACTCATTCCTTATCCGGTGTTAATATCTGCTATATTGGAGGATGTGCTAGCTATCTCCTAGGATGATCCAGGAATGTCCTATACCTACTTGGGTCGGCCGGAGTGTTTTGTGTTCTCTAATACCTAAAACTATTGGCGTGGGCTTGAAATGGCCATGCGCTTCAAAAAGTAACCACAGAACATAAATAGGAGAATACCAACGAATGAAACCATCTTACACGGAACCGGATCCCGCCGATTTGGAAAGCGCTAACCATATCAAACTAATCAAGGCTAAGTTTGTGAATCTGGCCCTTAATCTCACATTTTTGGCTGCACTGATACCCTGCGCAATTTACGCGCAGAACACCATCACGACGCCACAGAGCTTGAAAAAGCTTAACTCGATGTCGCAAGACCAGAGAAAGGCTACAGAATCATGTCAGCGCATCGATCGATTAACGTTAACCCCCTCAAACAATCCTTGCTCGATGGAAGGAAACCTTGGGCGGTTTCAGGTTAATAACTTAAACAAAAGCGTTGTCGAATTTCAACGCCAGTATCTCAATTTGTTTCAATTGAGCGCGAAGAGTCGCCTTGAGCTTCAGTCGATCGAGCCAAGCCAACAACAAGAGTCGATTGTGCGTCTCCAGGCCTACGAAGGCAAGATGCCCATTCGCGGCGGGCAGATTATGTTGCGGGTCGACAATAAAGGCAACATTACCTCACTAGAGAATAACCTCCCACCCACCAGAAATATCGAGTTCACTCCAAGGGTCGAAGCAAGTGATGCCGTTGATCAAGTCTGTAGAGAAATTGCGTATCTCAATGAGGCAAAGTTAGAAAATGAGCCGGAGCTGGTTTTGACGATTGGAGCGCAAGGGAATGCGCAGCTGACGTGGGAAGTAAAAGTTTCTTATACGGACAAAAACAAACTGTTGCGAAAGGAAACTCTGTTTATCGACGCTCTCCAGGGGCGTCTTTATTATGCTATCCCTAATCGAAAGGGCGTCTTTTTTTCCAACGTGATCCGTGACCAGACATTATCTGGTACGGTTCTGACCAATAATGGCCTCACGACTGATCCTGAGGCGGATCAGGTCTATGACCATTTCGGCACGGCTTGGTCTTATTTTTCCAGATTTCATAACCGCGATGCCTATTTTTTTGATCAAAATAACTCCATCACTCCAGTAAACAATGTAGCCGTTCATGTTGGAGAAAACCTCGTAAATGCGTTCTGGAATCCCAACGAACAGGGCTGGGAGTTTGGCGACGGCGATGGCGTTAACTCATCACCGCTTGGAAATGCATTGGACGTGGTTGTGCATGAATATGCGCACGCGATTACTGAGTACACGGCCAACTTGATCTATTCAGCTGAGTCAGGCGCCCTCAATGAAGCACTCTCCGATATGTTTGCGGCACACGCAGAATATGATGACAATTCATTCGGTGTAGGCGGTCACGATGTGTGGCTGCTCGGCGAGTCTGTATGGACGCCGAGCGTTTCAGGGGACGCACTTCGCTATATGAATAATCCAACCCTTGATGGCTACTCGCGCGATTACTACCCTACCCGCATTAGCACCACCCCACCTTGCCACGGCGGCAATGACTACTGCGGAGTCCATGGGAATTCAGGCATCGCTAATTTAGCGTTCTTTTTATTGGCGAACGGAGGTTCACACCCTCAGGGCACGACATCGAACGACGTGATCGGGATCGGGATCAAGGATGCCGCTAAGATATTTTATGGAGCACTTCATCACCGCCTGTTACCAACTGATGGATTTGAGCAGATTCGATACAAGACCGCTGAGGAAGCTATCGCTCTGTTTGGAAACGGGATTCACCGCCGCTCAGTTTGTGATGCTTGGGACGCAGTGGGCGCGCCTGGTGAGGGTCTGGAAGGATGTGAGGAGCCTGACACCCCAACGGACGCTCCAGACAGCGTAGGACACCTACGATTTGCCGGTTTGTATGATTGGATATGGTGGGAAGAAGTACCTAACGCCAATCATTATGAAGTCCATACCGCAGCTGACGCGGGCGGACCGTTTACTTTAACCTCGACGAATACCCCCGGCAAATCTTGGGCTACCTTCAATAATCACCTTGGTGCCCCATTCCATGTTAGAATCAGAGCATGTAACGGCAATGGCTGTGGTCCCTTTTCCGCAACGAGATCAATACCATAGTCCCAGGTGGGGCAATCACTGTTGAGTTCAGTGCAGCGATGGTTGCGCCCGTATCCGCAAAAGTGACGGCGGCCAAACACCGCGGCGCGCGTTTTGACCTCGCGCGCCGCACTAAATGAAGGATGCTACATGTAGTGGTGAAAAGTCATAGCATCCACGCCACAACACTCTGAGACCCAGTGCTTCTCGCAGAAGTTGATCAGGTAGCCTAAGCGCTCTGGGATCTCCAACTCCTGAATAAATTCATCAGCGGTTCTCATTTCTAAGCCGAACGTTCAAAGATACCCGACTCTTCGGAAGCGGGTGGATTACAAGGTTGATGTGATCGTTAAAACTCATGGTAGAGACTCACGCCGGGAGAGGCGTCAGGTCCCCTGACTTGCTGCGGTTTTCGTTCCGTTTTACGTGCCGATCACAAAGAATGCCTAGCAGAAAATACTCAAGCGACAAGACATAGCGTATCTGATCAATCGAGATCTTGGGCGACATCTGATCGCAAAATCAATCGCCATATAATCCAGGAAAGATAACTCGCCCACGCGATATTGAGTAGCCAATAAATAGGTCCATGAAATTGCTGTCCTAACACTAGCTTTGCAAGTGATGCGGAATAGTAGATAAACATAGAAAAAAGGAACCACACAGAAGTGCACATGATGAACGAAGGGTCTCCGTCCTCCTTCATGAATGTGAAAGGCATTAGTTGTCCGGCCAATACACCCATGGCAGAGCGATCGCAATTGCTCGAAGTATCATCTTACGTTGTCTTCAGACCGAGCGTCCACGGACAGCTGGTACCTCTCCAAGAGAGCTTGTCTTGTGGGATAGCCGTTAGAACGCGATCTCATCGTTAAAACTCATACGTGGAGAGGCGTCAGAAGCTCTGCCTTGTTCGATTGTTACTTGTCCTGCCGCTTTCACTGCCGGAGGCAGCCCTCAGATAGCATTGCTCGTCGGTCATGAATCAATCGTAGTTTGATAGGATCGATCTGACAAGAGTCAATTTACTTGCCCATTCCGGCTACTCTCCTGGCATCCTTTATTCGCAGCGCCGCTACGAGAGATCTTGGGATGGCACTGCTTGAGGTCATGATGAAGAAATCTCGCGCAGAGGCGCAGAGATCACAGAGGTTTCCCGCAGGCTGTTGCTTACGATTCTTATTAGCGGTTCGCATATGCTTGATCATTCATTCCTGCTCTTGCAAACATTCTGAATCGCACTTCAAAGCAATGTCACCTGCTGACAGGGCGCTCCGATTTGAGGGTTAAGGTTTTGATTTTTCATTTTCGCTTCAACTTGACGCCAGCAAGCAGTTGATCATCCACGCTTTGTTAGTCCTTAGGTGGTAACTTTGGTCGCGGATGAACCACACGTTGTTTCAAATAATCCGTAAGATCGTCATCCTCATCAAGTCGGTCTTGTTCCTCCTCTGGGAGTTCGTCATAAGGTGTGCCATCGCTCTTCCTCACCTCAATCTCTCGGACGAGCGTAAAACTCCCATCCGGATTCCAACCGTCGCAGGTGTCCAGCGAGTCGATTCTTTCGATTTCAGCGAGGGGCAGCTCATCAGGGTTGCGAAAGTCGTAAAATACAACCTCATACGGGGCTGCCCAATAGCAACCGTCAACCGCTAGGATATCTCCGTCAGGCGATGGGTGAACGTCAGCCCAACAAAACCCAAATCCTTGGTGTCCCTGTTCCGGGAAGTAAGACGCAGTATGGCCCGTCGTGAGGTTGATAACGGTGTAGCCCTGATAATCCTCTCCACAAAGAAGATACTCGCAGCCGTTACCGTGCTGGACCCAGGCGTGCCAGAAATGACCGTAGTTCCTCTTAATGTCCGCGATCAGCTCCCCGGATAATCTGCGAACGATCCCGCGTGAATAATCCCAGGTATCTGGGCCCGTCGTGTATCGGGATATCGTTAATAGGAAACCACCACTAGGAGACTTGTGAGTTGCGATCGAGTCTTCGACTTCGGTGCACTGAGAAAACCGGTTCTCGATCTCAGCTCGCTTCGCGGCATAAAGTGCGTCCTCCATTTTCCTAGACTAACGATGATGGCGAGGGACCAGGCCCTCAGTTAATGTTGATATTCCATGTGATCCTACGATCTTTGAGTGACTTGGCTAGCAGGAACTCACGCCCAAGGCCTGGTTTCTCTCCACCAAATCGTTCGACTAACCGGTCTAGGATGAAGCCGCTACTTCAACGCGGAACCAACTCTTCTCTGGATAAGGCACGTGCACACCAACGCATATCCTATCAGAATCTTCTGCATTCCCCCTAAATCGAAGACAGGAGCAACTATGACTAATCCAATCAAGCTTACCACGACGAAAAGCACACCGGCAACGAAGTCTTCTAACACATCAGCAGTACAGAAAACAAACCACAGTAGGGAACCTATGTATAAGAACTGAAATACGACCCCATGAATCAGAGAGAACGGACTTGTAAGCGCTACGACCAGGAGAGCCGGGAACGCCAGAATCAATAGCGCCGGGCGGATCGAATGCCCTCGGGCCCAAAGGTGAACGCTTAGAAGCACGATGACGGCGGCCACTGAAATCAGCAGAAGCCATGCAAAGGGATTCCGATCATGTAGATCCAAACTGATCGGCGCTCTAAATCCTCGCCCATTAAACAATGTCAGACCTAGAAGACAGACAAGCGCGACAGCACTGGATATTCGTGTCGTGTGTCCCAGCATTATTCTCTAAGTCGATCGCCAGTGTCATCTAACACCTGACCGAGGAGGGACGCCGATCTCTGGGTTACCGGTTGAATTGCCATGATGCTTTCGCTTCGCCAAAGTGACAGGTAATGAGATTGGCGCCTTGTTAGCCGAATGCATTTTGAAGAGAATTGGTCAAAGGACACATTGCATATGATATTCATCATATCCCTTTCCGTCTACGTATGCAGCATTTGGTTCTTTGCCAAATATCGAGAATCCTAAACTTTCATATAGCTTGACCGCGGTTTCGTTCGTGACGCTCACTGTCAGGTTCAATTGCTCCAGTTTCTTGTCTTCTCTAGCTATTCTCAGTAGCTCGTTCATCAGTGCTCGGCCAATCCCTTTCGTTCGGGATGCCGGCGTTACGAAAACTGAACCGACCGTAGCCTTGTGCGACAGCTTCTGACTTTCTTCAAAAAAAAGTGCGGCCACGCCTACAAGCTCACTCTCTACGAATGCACCAATGAAAAACGGCTCTCCATCGTGACCGCTCAATTGGTTTCGGAAAGTCTCGACAGGCTTAGAGCGCATTTCTTCTTCCGTTGCTCTGAACGACTCGGGAGCCTCCCTTGTCGATTCAATTCTAATCTCCCTGAACGCCGGTACGTCAGTGCATGCTTTAAGCCGTCTGATGTTCATATCCTTGGCTAAACGTCAAAGTGATGCACTGCCGGCCGACAGCGCGCTCCAATTTCAGAGTTGGTGATTGAACTATCATGTCGCTTTAGACTCGTTGCGGGAAGCCTGCTGGTAGCCACGTCTTGTTAGCCCTTGGTTGTCTTTGGATCACGGATGCGAGATCTAGCATCGGCGAGAAGTGTCTTGCAATTGGGGTCAGACAGCTCTGGCAGGCTCTTCTCCAGTACGCAGCACAGATCCCACAGAACTCGCTGCTCAGCTTGGTCCTCTATTTGGAGTTCGTCATGCTCAGAATACCGGGCGAGAAAATCGAACAGAACCAGGGCTTCGTCAGACGTGATTTCTAGGTTCATTGTTCAGTGGCTGGCTGAGCAGTAAACGAAATGAACTTTGTTGTCCTCTTGGAATGGTGTCTCACGAACCAAGGATCTAATTCCGTGCGTACGAATCTCCGCCACCTTGACGTCATTCAGAATACAGGTCCAGGAATGACCAACCCCTGCAACCGTCGGCAAATATCCTGAAGAGACGTGTTGGACAAACGCTACAGGATCGAGAAATGACGGAGTGAGGGCAACCTTCTCGTGAGGAGCCTCGCTGTCGTCGCCAGCGCATACTGAGTCTCGGGTGAGCACCGCCTCAATCTCAGCTCTGTCGAGCAAGATCTCGAACGCTCGTTTCACGAATTTTTCTTGGGCTAACGTTTGAGTAATGTCATCCTCATCCCCGATCAAGAGGGCGGATGACTTGAGATGATGATGATGATTGAATTGCCCTCACACGTCAACTCTACTGCAGGTCGGGGATTGATCATCCACGAGTTGTTCGGTCTGTGTTTTCTCGGGCGCCCCAATTGCTAGATCATTCGCGCTGCTAATCGTCGTCTGTAACATCGTTCCCATCCTCATCATAGATTCGGGACTCATCCATTAAGTTTTCATATCGGCTCCACTTCTTCTCAGTCGTATCACACCTGAGGGCGCGCTCCGACTTCAAGGCTAATGGTTGAATGTTCATTTCACTTTCGACTCGCAGCCGGGCGGCCTGTTGGTAGCCGCGCCTTGTTAGCTCCGTTTGTGACGAGAGGCCAAGCCTTGTCATTCAACGAGGGAGTCAGGAACGCGGCATACAACATGAAAGCTCTCATTACAGCCTTCTTCCTGCCACTTGAAAAGAATGCTCATAGGCGACTTGAGATTACGCATCTCATATCGATCGAGATCAGGATTCGAAGATCGGTGTTGCATCATCGTGATCTTGATCCCCTGTTCGGCGCACCGCTCCAAGACCGTTGAAAGGTTGCCGGCGTCAAACCAGCCCGTGCATAACTCCTGCTCAGATTCTTCTTCATCGTCGTCAAGATCTGAAGGCGGCGAAGGGAGGGCTTCCAACCCTACATAGACATGTCTCTCTAAGTAGATCGATCGTAGGCGTTCAAGCTCTTGGTTACGCCGATTGACCTCTTGACGTCTTAACGCTTTGGCTTCAGTCGCCTGAACGATCGCGACAGCGTCATTTGGTGTTTCACCGTTGGCGATGAGGTAGCTCTTGGCGAACTCTTCGAAACGCTCCTGGTCAAACTTATCCCTGAGTTCGTCTCGATCCCAATCCATCTTCTCGGACGATGCCGTCTCATCTGGTGAAAATCTTGTGCCGCAAACGTGGCAAGTGCAGTTACCAGCGGGGTACTTGCGCTGCCACCTCTCCACCTTCGCTGTAGCCTTACAAAAAGGACAGTGGGGGAAAATCGTGTAGACGCCAAAGTCCGTGTGCCCAAGCGGAAGTAGATTGACATGAAGATTTAACTTCTTCGTGGAGGCGATCTCGATAGCTGAAAGAAAGGCGCTAAACTCTTCGATGTGGTCTCTGTCGACGGTTCCTTTGGCCTCCATCTCCGCCCGGTCTTCCGTCAACATCTCGGACAATAGTGTCCCAAGGGCGTCGAGAGAGCCCTGTGGGACTGGCGAAACAGCCCACAGGCCGTACCAGAGCGGCGTCGTATCAGGGAATGCATCTTTCACTGCGGACTCAAGGCCGAGTCGAGAGATGATGCCTCTCAATTGCTCCTCAGTCTCCGGAGATGCCGGCCACTGAGGCACCGTCCCTATGCATCTTGCAAGCTCATGACTCCGGGCATTCGCAGGGCAGTTCGAGCACATCTCGAAAAGATTCTCAGTGCCACCAAATCGTTCGAACTCTTCGGAGATGACGAAGCCGGACACAGGATAATAGGGGCTTTCCTCCGACCTCCGACTTCCGGGACGGGTGCCGAAGGTATACGATGAAACGTAAACGTCGCCGTAGTTGCCGAATCCATCATTTCCCTCACGAAGTGCCTTGGAATATGCACGGGCTGAGGACACCGAAGCTGCCGCCTTCCCTGGACACTTCACTGAGGCTTGGTCGTCCCGGAGCTGGCAACGCATTTCAAGTGTCCATTGGACTATTTGGACAGTATCTGCCATTTCTTGAGCGAACGGTTAAGGACAGATGGCACCTCTCTGAGAGGGTAGTTGGCTAACACGGTAGATGTTAGAACTTAATCTCATCGTCAACAACCCATGCACGGAGAGGCGTCACAAGCTCTGGCTTGTTCAATTGTTACTTGTCCTGCCGCTTTCACTGGCGGAGGCAGCCCTCAGATAGCATCGGTTGTCGGTCATGAATCATATCGTAGCTTGATAGGATTCACCTGACAAGAGTCAACTTCCTTGCCATTCCGGCTACTCTCCTGACATCCTTTATTCGCAGCGCCGCTGCGAGAGATCTTGGGATGGCACTGCTTGAGGTCATGATGAAGAAATCTCGCGCAGAGGCGCAGAGATCACAGAGGTTTCCCGCAGGCTGTTGCTTACGATTTTTGTTAGCGGCATCGCATATGCTTGATCGTTCATTCCTGCTCTTGCAGATATTCTGAATCGAACGTCCAAGGACTGCTAACCCGGCCGAAGGGAAGCTTTCCTTGCTCTAGTGGTGTTGAAGTTAGAATGGGTCATGGAAACTCAGAAGCGAGCCGGGGTTAGCAGCTCCGATTTGTTCGCCATTGTTTCGTCTACTTGGGATTCTTTCGATCTATTTCCAAGGATTTCCAAATCTTCCAATCGTCACCACTTTGCTTGAACAACACCATCATCTCAACAGTGCCCTTGCGTGAGTCAGGAAACTTCTGTCCATTGAATTCTAGGATCCCCATCTTCTGTGTAAACCTAGCCACCGCAAATTTATCATCCTTCCCATAGTAAGAGAACTCCGTAAGCTCAAATGTAAGTTCCATGGTCGGAAACTTCGACTGGTACTGTTGTTTTGTGTGCGTACGATTAGGAGCTTTGGGATGAAAGAATGCCATGCACTTGTCAATGTCTTCATCTTGAAGCGCATCTAGCAATCCTGAGACAATACCCTTAAGCGTTTTCTCTGGAGAAGAACTCGCGGGAGTGTCAGCAAATGCCGATGTAACGACAAGTGATAGTATGAGGAATAGTTGCTTCATATTTGTATTGGCGAACGTTTTATATTAGACAATTTCGTATATCCAAAACACGACATCGCTGTCGATAAATTCGTTTGCTGAGGTTGCAGGGCTGCGGAAGCCATGACGCTGGCGGATCTGCTTCTTTCATATCGGCTATATGCCAGACATTCCTAACGACTTTGTCAACTCTATATCTCGACCTTCATCTCTGTTCACTCGTTAAGTGATTACATGAATACTCCTGTTCGCACTCACCGTTCCCGTCACGCCACCGCCTCCAATAAGCCCTCGCATCGAGCATGGTTGGAGCGTTTGCTCTCAAGATCACCCGGTTTGCGGGGGAAACAGCGCTATTGGTTCGGCATGTGGATCCTGCGTTTTTCGGGCGTTTTGGTATGAGCCGCAGCATCGTAACGGTGAATGGCTTCCCTTGGCCACGGCGTTTGTTTATTGTTAGTAGAAACGCCTACGATGGAACCCTGGCAGATCCATCAAATACGGGAGGCTTGCGATTGTTTGTGCGGGAAACGGAGCGTTGGTGAGAAGGGCGCATCTATTCTCGAATGCGCGGCCGGCTCTTCAGATCGGAAAAGAAGAGTCACGGCGCCGACTGAGCGGCACCCTCCGGGATCAATGGTAGGGTGCATTCGCCCCTAAACGGATCTCATTTGCTCTTAGAGCGAAGCGCCGATTCGAATCGTGCAATCAGATCGTCTGCGGCTTCCATCCCGACGGCTACGCGAATCAGCTCCCTCGAGACGCCGCAAGCTTGGGCCCATTCGAGTTCTTGATAGTGCGCCAGCAGCGTATAGGGACATGCCAAGGTGAAATTGGTGCCTAAGCTAGGTCCTTTGCTTACCCGCAGATGATCGTAAACGTCTGGGGCGGTATTCGGAGCATCCCGTAGGACGAAGGAAAGTAGACCGCCATAGCCGCCGTGCGGGCGCCGCAAGGTGTCGTAATGCAGCCGGGTCTCCATCTTTGGATAATAGAGCACCTCGATCTTTGGATGTTCTGCAAGATAGGCGGCAAGCTTTTCGGCATTGGCATTGATCGTGGGCATGCGACGTGAAAAGTCCCGGCTGTTCTTTTCTAGCACTTGCGCGTCATGAATCCACAGTTCCGGTTCATCCGTGCTTTTGAGAAACGCACTTAGCATGTCGCCATACCGGCTATGCTCGCTCACGCAGAGTGCCCCTGCCATCACATCGCCGTTACCCGAGATATTCTTGGTTAGGCTCGTGGAAACCACATCGGCATACGGATAGACATCAATGTTATAAATCGTGCCGATCGTATCGTCGACGATGAGCGGCGTGTCGTGTCTCTGACAGAGCGCTGAGATAGCAGGAAGATCAACGGTTCGCATCAGCGGGTTGGACGGGATCTCGCAGAAGACGCCGGCAATCGGTTCTGCTTGCAAGATGGCCCTGAGGTCTTCGACCGCCGAGTCGCCCATCAATAGATGGGCACCATTTCCGAGATGCCGCTGTATGCAAAAGACATCCACGTAGGGAAACTCGATCTGCACCGTCTTTGCGTCAGGATGACGCTGAATCAAGGCGCGAAAGGCGGCATGCATCGCTGCCATACCGGAAGGAAAGAGAAAGACCTGTTCCGGTGATTGACCGGCCCATTTCGCCAACCGTTGCCTAACGGATTCGACGGCTTGATCATCCTTGGAAGTCACCTCTCCTAACAAAGCCTCCGCCTGCCGGCTACTGACAATTTCCCCACAATAACGCCAGTAACGCAACGCGTCTTGACGCAGTGATTCTGGTATCGTTAGGACGACGGCTGGTTCATCGCTGGACCATGGCGTGATTTCTCCCACACCACCTAAGTAACCCGCACAACGCCGGGCGGCGGGCTCACTTGGGAAGACCAAGGAACATTGGCCGTCCCGGGCGTGCCGGCGAGTGGCCACCGCGAAAAGCTCTCGCACCTGGGGATGACAGAAGAAGCGCGGATACCCGCATTGCAGCCGGTTTAGGGTCGCCGGATCTTCTTCTTCATAGCCAATCACGCTTTGCCAAGTGGGCATCGTCACGGACACCGCATGAGGAGAATCGGGAATCGGGTGTCCCAATTCGTCAGGCTGCCACAATGGTTGAGTCAGAAGATCACGCACGCGACATTGCTTTTAAAAGCGAATCGGCTTCTGTCTAGAATTCATTTGATGGTGACGCGCACTCGGAAAGCGCGAACGTCATCCGGCTGTTCATCGATCTGGTAAACGGCGCGCTCGTGGTCGATCTCCACTAGTGTCGTCTCTGGTTGCAATGCGAGAGTGCCCCATCCCGACAATGCCGTTGACGTTTCCAATGAAAACGCCAAGTCCAACGCTGCCCGTCGCTCTAGCTGAATCCTCAATCGGCCATCTGACGAACGCATGATATTCATGGGCGCCAACGCGTCCGATTGAAGGGGATCACCTAATAATGCGTACTCCAACAAGTTTGCATGGCCGTCCGTATCGGGATCTTCATCAGGGCCGCCACGCGGATCCGTTTCCTCGAAATGAACGGCCCGCCAAGCTGCGTAGCCGGCGAGATCAGACGCGTCGGTTTTTCCAGGCGATCCTCCGACTTCCGGGCTCAGCACCCACGCACGTGGATCTGAGAGCCCGGAGGTGGAATTGGGGTCTCGCAGAATCAAACTGAATCCGCCGCCATCTGCGCCTTCGGGCCAAGGCTCGCGATCGCTGTAGGCCACACTAACAAGCATCTCACTTTCCCCATTGGCGATGGTGAGCCGTTCCCCGCCGTTACTCAAACGAGTCCCCTCCTCGAACTCTCCCAGAATCCGGCTCTCCAAGGTCGCGCCATAACGCGCCAAAAACGCTTCTTTGTTGTTCACGATGAGTCCAATGTCACCAGAAGCTAACATTCGATCAGGAAAAGTGAAGGTCACGCCCTCAGAGATCTTGAGTCCGCCTAACTGAATGGGGTGGCTTCCCCTATTGGTGATCTCGATGAATTCGAAGTCACTACTCATGGCATCGGCGGGTTCGGCATCGTCTTGCCGGCCTAGCGGATGATAGTGGATCTCCGTGATGGCGAAATTCTCCGCCCGCGGCATTGATCCCTCATAAAAAGACGCTTCCGTGAGCGGCGACCATTCTCCTGATTCCGACAAAACCCGCGCTTTTAAGGTTGCGCTTTCTGATAGGGCGATCGGATTATCGAAACGTGTCGCTCCGGCATGCGGGGTATCCGGCGCCTCTAAGAGAATGGCGTCGAGACGTGGCGCGATGAGGAAATCGGAACTCACTAAGTTCCCATTAAGACCATGAATCGCGATCACATTGGTGCCAGGCTGAAGCAACTCCTTGGCATTCGCGACACCGAAGTCTTGAAACACAAGCGATTCTTCATCAGTGCGCCTTATCACAGCGCTAGAGTCCCAGCGCACTGGATCAGGCGCCCCCGCGCTCGCGATCTCGACGCCATTCAGGTAAGCCACGAACCCGTCATCATACTTCATGCGCAAGACCAGCGCGCTTAAACGGTCAATGGACACGGCGTCCACCTCGAAAGGAATGCGCATGAAGATCGATGTATTGACCCGATTCATCTCGATCCGAACTGAAGTCATGATGGCATCGACGAAGGCGCCGTCGTCGTCTGTCTCGTAGCCAAGACTCACCGGGCCGGTCTGCCATTGATCGAAATCGGGTGGTTCAGCCAGTGCCGTCCACGCTTCTCCTAACGCATTGCCGCCGTTAGCAGGCGTAGGCACCAAGTAGTTTGTTAGTTGACCGCTAGCAAACAAGGTGGTACGCACGAAGTCCGGCCCCGTGGCAGGATCCGTTCCGTCCGTGGTAAAATAGATTTCTCCTTCGTCTGTCGACAAGGTGATCGACGGTTTCTCATCCAAACTTCCCCCGAAGGGAAAAAGCTCAGGCGCCGGCACATTGGGCAGAAGCCCGCGCCGGCGAAGCTGCGTGAGAAAGATCTCGTGACGATCCGGTATGAAGCTGTCGCGAACCCATTCCGCCTCGGGCAACCAGTGGTCTTCCGGCGTGAAGATAGCTCCAAAGCGATGCAAGCCTCCCCAACGCGCTGACTCAAGAACCATCGCCTCTTCTAACGTATCGATCATCGCCTGCCATCGCGCTTGGGCATTCGCGATCGTCATGGCACCTCCAGCAAAGAACAAACGTTGCGCACGATCGCCAAACCGCCGCCGGTAATCTGGCAGAAAGCGCAATGCGGCGTGCAAGCCTCCAGGCGTACCCGGCTCACTCACAGCAGTGAGGTCGAAGTTGGTCACCCGCTGCGGCACCCGCACACCTGTCAGTATTTCTAACAAATGCGCGCCCATGCTAATCTCCCCATCCCAAGTGAAGAACCGGAAAGGTTGGCCTGGATCGGCATCCACTGCGCCGGCGGCATACCAGTTCTTGTTTGTGAAGAAGGTCACGTCCTGGCCATTCTGAAAAAGCGGGCCTAACCAATCGAAGTCGCCTGACCACATGCGGATGAGAAGACTATCAATGAGGTTATCGATGTCCAACTGCTCTTGCAGATCTTGATAGTCTTCACTGGCGTCGATCCCCTCACCGGCCTCATCTAAGAGCGTCGCCCAAGCACTGCCATTACCATCGATGGCAACGTAATCTTCCGCCCCGTCTGGATGATGGATGACGTCCCAGTCCTTCCTCCTGCCTCCTAGGTGATCACGAAAAAAGGCGGCGTTCGGTCGCTCGTGAAGGTCGAAAATCCCCCAATAGAGCCCGTTGATAATCACGTGCACATACTTGCCGCGCGGGCTGATCATGCCCATTTCCACCTCGGTCCGCCGCAAGAATTGATCGCGCATGTAAGTAGCATGATAGGGCAGCTCAAAAGAAGTCGCCCCAAAGTCAGGAGAGATCGACCAACTATCATGCCCACCCGCACGTAAGATCAATTGATCAAACCGGCTCACCGGCGAACCTTCAAAAAGCGGGTAGTTCAACTGTGCCCGGCCATATTCCCGGCGGAAACTCAAGCGCAACGGCGTCTTGGGATGACTGCGCGCATTGCCTCCGTGAATCTTCAACCCGGCATCAATATGAAAAGATTCGTTAGGCTCTTTGCTTGAAAAATACTCAATTGAAACCGGGATCTCGCGCGTTTGAAACGGAAGCTCTAACAAACCGCCTGGACCCGCGAGATCCGCGTTGTCGGCCGCCAAGGCGATAATGGGTAAACTCGACTCCGCAGCGGCTTCAGCAGCCGCCTGATCACGCCGAATGACGGATTGAAGAAGAAACCGTTGACTAACAAGTTCCTCAGGATAAACCAGAGTATGGGTCATGACGGGCGAGGGAATGAACCCGTCCTTGTAGGCACGAGCGCGGATTGAGAGCGTTTCGTTAATCTCAAAAGGCTCCGTGTATAGATTCTCCGGGAGTGCCAACGGCGGGTCGCCATTGAGCGTCACATAAATGGCAGCCTCGGAAGTCTCGGTGGAGAATGAGAGATCGACGGGCTCACGCAGAAACCGGTCGAATTCCGGCATCACCACATCACTCACGAAGCCCTCGAAACTCGCTCCGTTTCGAGTGCCAGGTGTAGGCTCAGGCAGATAGCCCGCTTGCGGATCGGCGATGGTTTCGATCAAGTCGAGTTCCGGATAAATGAGAAAATCACCACTAGTCGTGCTCTCATCCAGGCCATGAATGGCTAACAGATTCTCACCTTCCGCTAACAAATCCATATACACACCAAGATCGAATGTTTCTAACAGCATGGCCTCGGAAGGAATATGGTCACTGGTCGCGCGGGAATTCGGCGAGCGTCTCTGCGGCGCCCTGGCCGAAGCGACTTCCGTGCCGTTTAAGTAGGCGACAAAGCCGTCATCATAGCGCAAATGCAAGAGTAATCCTTGGACACGACTTAAGTCCTCGAGGACAAAGGGAATGCGAATATAGGCTGAGGTGGCAATGAGATCCATGCTTGATTGCAAGCTCGTTAGGATCCACGCATGGTAGTCATCGCCCAAATCATAGCCCAATCCGGTCGTCCCCTGGAACCACCTCGAGTCATCAAAATCCAACCTCGTCCAAGCGAGGTTCGTGTCATTTCCGAACGGGACCAACCATCGACATGGCACCCGCGGCGCGATCAATGGCACAGGCCGCGTGGCCGCTGATTCACCATAGGCAATGTCCTCACGTTGCGGCGGAAAGGGATCCCACTCGCTTAGCGATTCTGAACTGGGTGATGTGAGTGCTAGATATTCCCCCTTGGCATCGAGAGAAAAGTTTGTATGCCAAGGCCCCTCGATTTCCCGGCGATTTTTACCCGATGCGAACACAATCATCCGTTGGTTTGCCTCAAGCTCCAAAGCAGGCAACGGCCATTTCATCGGCAATTCCGGATCATCTGTTAGACAATACCCCAACAAAGACACTGTTTCCCCGCCATCGTTATGCAATTCAATCCAATCGGGAAAGTCCTCATCCTCGTCTTCAAGCGTCCCGGCATTGTCCGCCATGAATTCCACAATGCGCAAACCGGAGGCCATTGAGACATTCGCTAGAACCAAACAAATCAGTGGCAGCACCGCTGTCACTCTCGAGGAGGAGCAGAACAAAGACATGGCGAATCGGGGGGCGGAAATGGGGGGCTAACGGCGGGCGGAAGCAGTATCGCGGGGGAAGCTCCGCGGGTCAAACACCGATAGGTGGCGAATAGAGGTTGCGATCGTCGCAGATTTCTCAGAAATCCAACGCTTCACAAGCCGCCCGCCAATCTCTAAACGTTAGGCTCTCTGTCTATCGGTCACAGCAAGAGTTTTAATCTTGCGAAATTCTGAAGGCAAGATCGTAGCGGAACTTGTAAAAGTTCCAGGCGTGGCGCTTCGACCGAGGAGAAGTCTCACGACTTCTTCTACACGCTTCCTTTCGACCGAGGAGAAGTCTCACGACTTCTTCTACACGCTTCCTTTCGAACGAGGAGAAGTCTCACGACTTCTTCTACACGCTTCCTTTCGATCGAGGAGAAGTCTCACGAATTCTTCTACACGCTTCCTTTCGATCGAGGAGACGTCTCACGAATTCTTCTACACGCTTCCTTTCGACCGAAGAGAAGTCTCGCGAATTCTTCTACACACTCCTTTCGACCGAGGAGAAGTCTCACGAATTCTTCTACACACTCCTTTCGACCGAGGAGAAGTCTCACGAATTCTTCTACACACTCCTTTCGAACGAGGAGAAGTCTCACGAATTCTTCTACACACTCCTTTCGAACGAGGAGAAGTCTCACGAATTCTTCTACACTCCTTTCGAGCCACCAGTTTGGTTTGTACGCTAGACGGGCTAGGACCTCTTCAAGAGACCGCGTGTCTTGCAAGGTCGTCAGATCTATATTCCCTGAGTCAGCCTTCTTATTTCATTGGCCTCATTTCTTCCAAAAGGCGAGCTTTTGAAGCAGTGATCGAAGGGGTTTGCCCTCAGTTGGTGTTTGCGGCGAGAGTTCCGGCTCATCCGGTTTGGCAGGGTGACGGATTTCGTGAGTCCAACCGGCGCGATCGAGAATGTTCTGAACGCGGTCTAACAGTTCAGCGCTCTTTTCGGGATGCACCATGTGGATGAAGTTCGCGTAACCGCGAACAGCTGCGAGCAGGTGGGTCCGTTGCTGGTTCCAGTGTTTCCCCTCCACGCCGTCTTTTTCTAACTGAAAGACCAAAGCGCGAAAGCGGCGGAGGTCGTCGCGGGGGATAGCGACGCGATCGTTCACCGTTAGGCCGGTGACCTCCTGGCGGCTTCCGCGTCGCATGAAGCGGAGCTTGTCAGGATGTAAGGTGAATCCCTCGTCTTTGATCACGGCTTGGCAACGCCAGAGCAGTTGACGCGATCGGCCGGCGGCGGTCTCATCGCCTGAAAACGTCAGGTCATCTGCGTATCGTGTGTAGGTGAAGCCTAACTGATCGGCGATTCCCTGGAGGCGGCGATCGAGCCGGTGGCAGAGGATATTTGTCAGAGCGGGGCTGGTGGGCGCGCCTTGGGGGAGACGACGTTGAGAGGTGTGAACAAAGTAACGCTGGCCGTCGAGTTCCACCTCATCGGCCTCCGGTTCCGTGCAGAGGAGGCCGAGAACGGTGGCGATCTTTTCCGAATAACCCAGCGCTCGAAACACGCCTTTCACTCTGGGAAAAGTCACGGTGGGAAAGAAGTCCTTCAGATCCATGTTGATGACCAGGGCCTTGCCCACGTGCGGCCGGGCATTGGTGAGGATCGATCGCTCGGGTACAAAGCCGTGGGCCGCTAGGTGAATAGGCACTTGATAGAGAATCTTCTCCAAGACGGCGTGTTGCGCGGCTTTGAGGCGAGGCATGGGCGCGGAAATAACACGATGCCCGCCGCGTTTCTTCGGAAGCAGGAAACGCTTGTAATGGCTGACCTTGGAGACGAGGCGATGAAAGCTGAGAAAGCGCAGTTCGCCCACCGTGATGCCTAGCAAAGTGGCGAGCTCAGCGAGGTTTTCGAAGGTTGGCAGGGAGAATTTGGGGACGCTCCCAGGTTCATCAGTGAGCCCTGCGGAGACGCCTTCGCCCAAATAAAGGATGTCTCTGGACTGACGTTTTTCCCATCGCCGCGCTTTCGCTAGTCTCTTGGCTTCGCGGCGTTGCTTGGTCTCCTCGCGATTTTCGCGGGCTTCCTTCATGCGCCGCTGCCGCATCTCGCGAAGCATGGCCTCGCGATCGGCATACTTGCGCTGGCGGTTGGTGAGTTCACGCAATTCGCGTGTCAGTTCGCCACGTCGCTCAATGAGTTCCCGAGGTTTCTCGCCTTTCCAAAAACCGGTCTTGACCATTTCCTCCAGGATGACCTGTTCCCGCGAGGATTTGCGGATGCGCTCGTAGAGTTCTTGTCGACGTTTTCTTCCTGTCATGCGCCTAACAAGTGAGCTGTTTGATCGATAGTGACGAAACCACGCCCGGTCCTTCGTTCCCATCTCGGGACTGGAACGATCAACTCCAGCGAAGTCGCTACCCAGTGGCACCTCAATCCTCCGGATTCACACCGGAGGTGCCATCTGGGTGGCTGACTTCGCACCGTCAAGATCGCGCCAGTGACGCGTTGCTGGTCTGTATGCATGGACGGCGATCCACCGCCCGCAGGCAAGGGGTGGGCGGATTCCGCCACTATCGAAAGTGTTGAGAAAAGCGTCATGACACGGCGGTGGTTTGAAGATTGCGCTGGTGCGTCATGCGCAGAGCAAGCATGTGTTCGCACGGTCCCATGCGTAGCTTGTTCTGCTGATGAAAATTGCAGGTGCATTCGCCGAATGTCAGGCGCTGGTCCTCATCGATGTGAATGACGGGATGGTAACGGCCTACAGCTCCGGTAAGCCTCGTGATCCCTTCGGAAGAGCCAGCTTGCACGATGATTCTTTCGTCGCGGGTCAACTCGGTAGCCGCCGCTTCGCGCGGATTGGAAAAGCGCAACTCTGCTAGAGGAAGCGGCTCCCGGCTCAGTTCGCGCACGCGATAGACATCGCGGTGACCATCGTAGATGGCGCGCCCCGCCTGCGTCCAATTGGCCAGCGCACCGAGCACGATTTCCCGGTCCAACCCTAATCGATCGGCGAGACGGCTTGGATTCTCAAACCACGTTTCTTGCAGGGCTTCGAATACTTGGAGTTTCGTGGCATCATCGACGTTGGCTCGAGGTGCCATGAGATCGAAGTTGCCCATACGAGACCAATCATTGGCCGTCCAACCAGACAGCCCAAGAGTGAAATGCATATCTCGGAGATCAGCTTGCCAGAAGGAAGGCATGCCCGTACCTAACAGAGTGACCCGGAAACGTCTGGCCATGGGAATGAGGCGCTCCAGAATGAGGAGCCGACGACGACCCCAAATGCGAATCTCCGTCTCTAGCGGACCTTCATAGTTTGACCGCGGGCAGATGAGTTCGCGGTTCCAAGGATCGAAGACGATGCGCACGGGTTCACCGGGAGCGAGGCGGAAACGTAGCGATCGCGGACCTTGTTTCTCTTTGGCGCGGCGCAAGAGGAAACAAATGTTATGCACGTCCATGGGATGCAGGTCCAACGAGTACCCTGGCAGAGTCATCGCTGAACTCACTTGCAAGAAACCGCGCACCCAACTATCGGGAAGATCAATCTTCACCTCTTGAAAACGCTCATCATCTTCCGTCTCGATCTCGAAACCGCTGGGGTCCACCTTTAATTCCGTCGACTTGTAATCGCGGATCTTCTGAAATTCGTTATACAACGCTTGCGAGTAGTCGATATTCGTCGTTCCGCAGGCGCGATCGCCTAACTGATCAAAGACTTCGTAAGAGCACGCAAGACGTCCATAGGAAGATTCATCCTCACTGAAGCACTCAAAAAAGAGTTCGTCAGGATGCACGGTGATGACCGGGTCTAACACCCACCAAGCGGCCTTGTCCTTGATAAAGAGCCATTTGAAATAGAGATTCTGCGCGAGCCAGAAAGGCCCCATGGTTTCCCGGCGCTGTTTATCCAGAGCAGCGATTTCCTGCCGGATCTGTTCGGTGCGTTTCTCCAAGTCAGGCTCTTCGGCCATCATCTTAGCCAGCCAGAGATCCTCTTGAGAAGCGGCCCAGCGCTTGTATTCGCTCTTGTCTTTGGGCTGAAACCGCAGATCTGAAATGACGACGTCATGTAAGGCGGAGATGGCCTCGCGGAAAGGCACTTTCTGATTGAGCTGGCCGACAAAGTGTGTGGGCGAACGCCGAGTGTCTGGAACAAAGTTCATGCCTACGGAGCGCGCGTTGCTCGTGATGGTCGAACTGCCAGAATAGCGAAAGTTAAAGAGCATCGTTAATGCGGCTGGTAGACGGGTAAAGATCGAACTTGTAACGGTGTCTCAATGCTCGGCCATTGTTCCCGAATGGCGTGGAGTGTTTGGATGCAGGCGGCCTTGTCGTGGATGGCGATGGTCACCGATTGGCGGGTCAGCACGCGGGCCACGAGCTTGGCGGCCTCCTCGGAACGTGTGGCCTCCGCGGCAAGAAACTTCAGCGTACGTGCCTTGGCCACGCGACCGCGATTGACCTGAGAGAGCACGGTGACGAGGTAATCTTCTAACACTTGCAGGCGGTCGAGATCATCACTAGCAAAGCGGTCGAGATCATCACTAGCAAAGCGTTCGAGATAGGCGCTGGCAAAGGTCTGCATCTCGGCGGTGGGATGCTGGCTTAGCTTAAGCAGATACTCGGGACCGTCTTTCTCCTGAAAGAAACGTGTGATCTGGCGGCGGCCGAAATCGGCGACGTCGCCCCGGACACTGTCACAAATACTAACCAGAAGTTCTGGAGTCCAATCTTTCTCTTCAAAGTTCTCCGAGAAATATCGGAAGGCGAAGTCGCGGGTGTCTTGCCAGGGAGAATCGATGAGGCGCAAAGCTTCGTCTTTCTCTTCGAGAACGCGATCGGTATGTTTCTGATAGTAGTCCCAAATATACTCGCGCGTTGCCACAAGATCTTGGCTACCAAGCCTGGCCACGGTGGCCATGGGCAGATTTTTCAGGCCCACGTGATCCTGTAAGATGAGCAAGCCCAGCTGCTGGCCTGCTGAGTGCTTCGAATCGAGCATGCGAAGGCAAGAATCCGAGGGAATCACATGCAGGTGTTTACGTAACGGGCCCTCGAGAAGCTGGTAGGTATCCGCATGAACGCCTTCATAGGTTTCCTTCCGTAAGACGACGGGATAGAATCGTTCGACCATGTCCTTGGCGAAGGTGTCGTGATACTTGGCCAATCGCTCGACCAACGAGCGCGCGCCTTCTCGAATATCGGCGCGCTCAGAGAGACAGAAACTTGCCAGGATATCCGCACGCTCTAACAATTGGTCGTCTGTTAATTTACCGAAAAGCTCCAGACCAAGTGAGCGCACGGCTTGATGCTGCGAAAGGAGCAGGCCTTCCCACAAGTTGTCGGGGATATCGTGAGCGGGCGTTTTCTGACGCAGAAGGATCTGAGCGCCGAGGAGTTGCACTTCTGCCAGAGGATGGGCCAAGAGATCACTCAGGACGTCATGATGCACGTTTTCGAAATGATCGCCCTTCGTAGCGAGCAACGATTCCCGAGCGTGAGCGGCGACAGTGGAGCCGTTTTCATCAAGCGCCAACAGATGGGCCACGACTTTTCCTAACACCACTTCAAACGTCGACGCATCGCGTGGCTGTGAGAGGCTGATGATCTCTCGCAGGGACAAGTGGGCGTCTTCATGCGACGTGAGCATGATGGCGGCGAGCACGTTGGCATCGTTGATAAAGGTGGCGCGCCCGCTTCTCAGCCAATGGCAAGCGAGAGTTCGGGCCACTTGCAGATCACACCCTATCAAAGCCACGAGAAGCTCCCCATCGGGTTTTTTCTCATCGTAGGCGTCTCGAGCCAAGTCCAGCCCAAGCGTCTGGGTAACGGGGTAGGCTTGTTGGAGAAACTGGATGATCAGAGGCGTGGTGACTGTCTTGTTGAAATCGGGATTAGCCCGCCAGACATTGATGGCAAACTCGTGGACCGCGCCGCAGCGGCTGTGCCCTAGCAGATGGGCAATCGCCTCTGGAGCTTCATTCCACAATTCCGGAAAGGCCTCCTCGCGCCCCTCATGGCCGGCATCACCAGGAAGCCCCTGTGGTTCATAGCCTCGATAGCAACCGATAGCGGAGGCATTGGCCCGATACTCAAAGCGTACGCTGCCGAGATAAAGAATGTAATTGAACGTTAGATAGGGTGCGTAGTGTCCGAAGTGCCGGTTAAAAGATTCATAGCGGCGGGATTGACTGTTGTAGTGATAGTCTGCTTCCACGCGCGGAGGGACGAGGTCCTCCTCATCATCGTAGGCCATGAGCACGCCGGTCGCCAGGGTGACGTATGTTTGGAGATCGGCTAGTTCGCCGGCGCGTCGTAGGGTCCGAATCACTCGCCTTTTCAAATACTTCCTCGTCGCCATAGAGAAAGCGCCACCTCTGCCGTGCTGTTTCTCGAATTTCCGGACGATCATTCCATACACTTCACCATCGAGGCGAAACTCGGCTGCTTTGAATACGTGCCGAATACTGCGAAACCACGGGCGGGCCATGGGCAGTGGTTTGATATAGTCGTAAACAGCTTCTCGCGCCGAAGGATAGCGTTCCGCTAGAGCGTAGAGCAAGTAAAGGGTGTCGTTTGGAGCCTGACATTCTTTCCCGTGATCCCTCAGCCAGTTCAGCGTGGCTTGCGTGTCTTCGATCGTTTCCTGAAGGCCGGTTGGAAGTTGGCGGAGGATCTCATCTTCAAACTCCGCCTTGGCATCGGCAGGGAGACACTGCAGCAGCGCTTCCCCGGCAATGCGAGACACCGCCACAACCTGATGCTGACGAAGTTTTCGCAGCGTTTCGACGCTTTGTGAGGATCCTAACTTCCCTAAAGTCCAAGCGATGCTGTAGTCGTGGAGATGGGACTTACCCGAGAGCTTGGCGATGTCCAGAGCGCTCTCTGCGAGGCCGAGTTCGCCCGCACGCCAAACGACGCGAGAGAGCGGCCACGCTCGACTCTCGCGCGCAGCCTCCAATCGCCGGCGTACCGCGGTTCGCTGCTCCGGTCCGCCCAAGACGGACTCGGAAGGTGCCTCGTTAGAAGTGTCCATCGTTTCCGGCTCGGAGGAGTCGTCCAGCTCAGGGTTGGCTTCGGCGTAACCTTTCTTTCTCTTGCTCAGGACGAGCTTCTCAAAAATGGCCTCGGCCTTGGCCAACGATTCGGGAAAGGGTGTCTTCGTGCCTTCGCGGAGTCGCGACCCGCGCCGCCCGTAGCGGAAATTGACGACAAACTCACCATTGCCTGCCTCACACAAGTCCACTTCGTAGATTTTGTCTGAGGAGCCTTCTTGGAAGTGGAGGGTGGTTTGCTTGATCAACCTCATCCAAGGGCAGTCTGGAGCGGTTACTCATTGATGGGCAAGCCCCTTTTTTTGAATACGTGAGTGTGTGAAGGGTACCCAAATTATCCAACAGCCGTCGCGTGAAAACCGCCTCACCTTGTAGAGCACCACGAGAAGCGGCGGTTTGCGACCGACCACTGGGTGTGACTAAACATGGTGTTCAATCAAGGCAGAGGAACGGGCGACCGTTCCTTCGCGGAAACGGAATCCCACGCCTGGAACTCTCACGAGTTCCGCTACGAAATGTGCCCACTGCTTTTAGTCATACCCCCGGAGAAATCGGCGACGACCTGATGCCCAGCCGGCACCGTGACGGCCAGCGTGTGACACTCGTCCTGGGCCAGCACGTGCACGTCCCACGAAGAGGTCTTGATCTCCTCGCGTGAGCAGTCGATGGCGAATCGTGCTTTTGATAGAGGGCGTATGGCGACCTCTTCCGGCGGAATCTGAAAGCCGATCCCTAACGCTTTGACGAACGACTCTTTGGTGGTCCAATAAATGAGAAAACGCTGGCGTTTCGCTTCGTCGTCTTCTGCGGCATCGAGCCAAGCATGTTCGCTAGCATGGCAGACGGTGGGTACCAATTCCAAGAGATCGCCTCTTTCCAGCCCGGTCTCGACATCCACCCCGACAGGCGCGTCCTGACAGAAAGCTGCGGCGTAGAAAGGGCCGGAGTGGGAGATATTGAAATGAAGACCGCCGGCGTTGAGAACGGGTTTGCCGAAGGCATGTTCGCCGATCGCCACCTCAGACGGCGCCTGTTCTAGGTAACGGCCGAGAGACTGACGCAGTTTTACGTGGCACTCGATGTAGCGATGGCGATCGCGTTCGAATTTGAAACGCGATGCACGTTCCCGTTCTGCCGACGATAGCCACTCGATGCCGTCCAGAGCGCCTGTCAATCGCTGGCAAACCACATGCACCACCCCAGGTTGAAGCCCGGTGAGCGACATCACGCCGGAAAGGGATCGGACAGAAAGTCATTCACAGCGGGGAACGCCTCGCGCCATTCGCGCAGCGTTTTGAGATCAATGTCCACTTTGTTCACCGAATGGGCTTCGCCAGCGTGATAGAGGACCTGTCCGTGGGGATCTACCGCCATGGAGCCTCCAAGGTAATTGAAATCGGGATCGGTGCCGGCGCGATTGACGCCAAGGACAAAGGCCTGATTCTCCACGGCACGTGCCTGGAGAAGGAGCTCCCAGTGATGGTGCCGAGCCTCCGGCCAGTTGGCCATGACCAGAAACACCTCCGCTCCCTTTCGCAGGCCTTCGCGGAAAAGCTCCGGGAAACGCAGGTCATAACAGATCAAGGGGCAGACTTTGGCTCCCTTGAAGGTGAAAACCCGAACTTCGTGACCTCTGGACACGGCAGCCGCTTCCTTTTTAAACGGTCTGATTTTCTGATAACTTCCGGCGGGGGGGACCTCAGCACCGAGAAAGACGGCGTCATTTCCAATCTCCCCATTGGCGTGCCGTCTGGCCATTCCAACCAATCCCGTGAGATCACGACGCCTGAGTTCGGCGTCCAGCTGGGATTCCCATTGGCCACCGGATTCCGGGGCAAGATGTTGGAGATTCTGCGTGAAGCCGGTGGGCATCATCTCAGGGAAGACGACGAGACCGCGTGGCATGGGATCGGCTTCCGCAAGAGCGGCAATCACGCTCTGAAGGTTCGCTTCGGGATCCTCCCAAGAAATCTCTAATTGCGCTAACCAGATTGATAGAATATCCATATTTATAATAAAGATGAGATAATCGCCGGACTGAAGCATTACCCTGCCAGCTGAATCGTAAATATTATAATTAATGTAAAGAATCCATTTGAGTTCTTCTCGAATTCGACGAAATTCTCAGCCAACTCTTCGCAATAGTGAGAACGCTGAGCACCCCACTAAAGACCATGTCTCCATTGGCCACTCCTTCATTGGCTCTCGCCGCTCGTTCGCGCAAGCATTCTCCCTTTCCCCATATCTTTGCCCTCCTTTTAACACTTGAAGCCGCTCATGCGCAGCTTCAAGAAACCGGCCCGCCGCCAAGTCTCGTTGAGAGCGGAATCATAGAGGCCCTTCGGCCGGGTGGCGCCGAAGTGACAACCCAGCCTTTAAGCGCGAGCCCGGCCACGCCTCTCGGATCTGCAGGCTCGGTCGGAGAATCCATTTCCGCCCCGTCGGGGGTGACCTCAATTGGAGGAACGCTCTTTGATGATCTCGCCGTCGATGTGGGGCGTCCTCGTGACCGGCTCTCGCCGCAGACTCTACCTGAGTCCCCATTGGAATTCGAGCTCAACTCCAGCATCGAGTACAACGACAACATCTTCATCGATGCGGAAGACGAAGTGAGTGACGCGGTATTCGTGATCTCACCCACGCTTCGGCTGAGTGGAGGAGACTATCAAAAACGTCAAGCGGCCTTCCTCACTGCGGCCTACACTGCCACGGGGACGGTATACGTGGACGACACCGCTGACGAAACCTTGGATCATTTGGTGGAACTGATAGGTCAGTGGCGACATAACAAGCTCAGCGTCCCCGTTAGAGCGAATTTCTCCCGCCGGACAAGTGCCTTCGTTGATATTGGCGATCGGGATACAGCGACGGCCTATTCTCTGGGGGGCGGACTCGATTATCAAATCTCTTCGAAACTCTCCGCAGGTTTCTTAGTCGATTATTTCGCAAGGGATTATGAACGCTTCGCGGATTCCGACACGACGCTCGTGGATGCTTATATTAATTACCGAATTTCTGATAAGACAGAGACTGGATTGATATTTCGTTATAGCGATAGTGGCATTGACGGAGCCGCTTCGCAGAAATACCAAGCCGGACTGGCTCGTGTGCGTTATCTCCCCTCAAATAAACTCCGGCTCGAAGCGGAAGTGGGTGCGGCTTTCAGCGATTTGCAAAGGGGAAATCGCGCCGATTTGATTTACCGACTAGCGGCTATTTACCAACCTTCGGCAAGAAGACGGTTTGCGTTAGAAGCCCGCCGACAGCCTAGCACCAGCAGCTTTACCATAGGTAGCGGATTCATTAATAATGGCCTGCAATTATCATATACTCAGGCGATCGCTAATAAGCTCAGGCTTCAGCTCACGGGCGGTTACCAAGTGCAGGATTATTTCTCGGCGGATGAAGGTGTCACGATTGACCGAAAGGATGACTATTTTCTCCTCTCGTCCCTACTTAGTTATCAAATTAATCGCGATTTAAGTGCCAATTTCTATTATTCCTTTATCAATAATGACTCCACTGACCCACTTGTGGAGTTTGATAATCAGCGGGCCGGTGTGGGCCTCAATTGGACTTATTAATCATTCTTCGACTTATGGCAATAAAGCCTCCTCACAAAATCACTTGGCACCTCATTGCTCTTATCGCCACTTGCGCTCTTGGCGGTCTTCATGCGTTGGCACAAACTCCCATCTCATCCGCAGACGCTTCCGCAAGCGTGACAGCGGGCTCGGACTACAAGATCTCCCCCAATGATCTCATCGATGTGAAAGTCGTCCGTGACGAATTGGGCAGCGGTCAAATGCGAGTCTCCAAGAATGGGACGATCAAGCATCCTTACATGGGTGTGATCAAACTTGCCGGCCAGACGGAGAATGAAGCGGCCAGGACCTTGGAGCGAGCTTTGCGCAACGGCTACCTCAAGAATCCTCAAGTCACGGTCACGGTAACCAGATTTGCCACCATGCGTGTGGTCATCCTCGGGCACGTCAATGCGCCCAATACCTACGAGGTGCCGGCGAACAAGAAGCTCACCTTGCTCGAAGCGATCGGATTGGCCAAGGGCTTCAAAGACGGCGCTAACAAACGCAAAGTATATATCACCCGGGTGGAGAATGGAAAACGCTGGCATTGGCCTAACGATGTCAAAAACGCGAAGAAACAAGTCCTGATCAAGGACGGCGATGTGATCGAAGTGAAGGAGGGCTTATTCTAGGTCGCAGGCGCGAAGCATTCGTTTGTTTATGGATCGTCCCTTACCAGCTGTTCCTCCGCCGCCCGGCAGCCAACCGCCAACGGTGTATTCGCCGCAAGGCACGCCGCCACAGGTGGCACCGCCGGTCGAGCTCCCAAGCTTGGACTTCTTGGGCTTGTCCAGCGTCTTGGCCCGGCGCAAATGGCTCATCCTGGGCATCACCATTCTCACCACCGCATTGGCAATCCTCTATCTGCGGCACAGTCCTCGAGTCTATCAATCCACTGGTCTACTAAAGGTCGAAGCGGAAGATGCCAAGCTGGGGCCGTTCGATCCCGTTAAATCCGAAGATCTCACTTCGATCGATGCACTGAAGACGGTCGAGCTCAGCCTAACAAGCACCTCGTTGCTCGACCGGATGATCACGAATCATCAGTTGGATAAACACCTCAATGGGTCTCAGGGGGCCATGATCCACCAGCTCTCAGCCAACTCGAGCATCTCCCTCGTTCGCGGGACACGCTCGGTGAGCATCTCCTATCGCAGTACGAATCCGCAATTCGCCAAGAAAGTCGTCGATGCCTACATTGCGGAATTTGACGCCGTCCAAGCCGAAGAAAAGAAAGCGTTAGAGTTGACTGGAATCGAGCGATTGACCGAGCAGGAAACAACGCTCAAGCAGAAGCTGCAAGCCGCAGATCAAGCGGTGGAAAACTTCGCGAAGAAACATTTCAACCTTGAGCTGGGCAGCAGTCGCAATGCAGTCAATGACACTCTATCGGACTTGCTAAACCGGTTGGCCGATGCGCGGGCCCAGCGCGTGACTCTAGAAAAAGCGTTAGGCGTGAAACGTCCAATGAAGACGGACGAGATCCTCAAGATCTCCGCCATTAGTCAGCAAGCTGACATTCAGGCGCTGCTAACGGATTTGCGGCGCGAGCAGTCGGCCTTCGACGTTCTTAAAGAGGAGAAATTGTCCAAACATCCCGAATACCAAGAAGCCGAGAAACGTATCGCCTCCGCGCGAAGCCAGCTCGATACCGCGGCGCAAGCAGCGTTGGACGCCAAGTGGCAGGAATACGCAAGCGCGCGAGACGCCGAGGCGGCTTTCGAACAAGATCTTCAAGCGCAACAGGGCAAGGTGGGCGAGCGCTCTCAACTCGTGACAGAATACAAGAGGTTGGAAACGGAGGCCGCGAGTTTACGAGGCGTGTTGGACGAAGTGACGGCCCGCTTGCGGCAAACGCAAGTCAGCCTGGATCTGCATGCGCCGGTTATCAGCGTGACGCAGGCGCCCATGGTATCGGAATTCCCCATTTGGCCTAACCAACCATTCATCTTGGGGGGTGGACTCATGGCGGGATTGATCGGCGGCGTGGGCCTGGCCTTTGCGCTGGAAGTCCTGCGCCGGAAGATCCGCGACGGTGGTGATGTGACCAAGATCTTTCCTCAGCTGCCTTGCCTAGCAAACTTGCCATCCGTGCGCATTCGTAAACCCTCTGAAAGCTTGGTCATCGCCAATGACCCTCACTCCGCGGCCGCCGAGGGTTTTCGCGCCCTGCGCACCTCGCTGTATTTTCAAAGCCGAGGCGAACCGAAGATCGTCTTATTTACCAGTGCCAATGCCGGTGAGGGGAAATCCTACACAGCCATGAACTGTGCGGCCGCTTACGCCATGCAGGGTTATCAAACGCTTCTCATTGATGGGGATCTACGTTGTCCTTCCTTAGAACCCATCTTTCTGAAAGGTCGTAACCGCGGTCTATCTGACTTTCTCCGTGGCCGCATGGAAGCGCACGAGGTATGTTATCCAACGAAAGTAAAGGGACTCTATTTCATACCATCCGGGGATTTGCGTCCCAATCCGTCTGAACTTCTTTCCAGCCCGGCCCTAGCAGAACTTCTAGCCAAGGGCTCTCAGTTCTTTGATAAAATCGTCATTGATTGCGCTCCGTTAGTCCCAGTGAGCGATGGCTTGATGTTAGCGCGTCATAGCGACGCCACGTGTCTGGTCGTTAGGGCCAATCGCTCTCTCAAGCAAGAACTCATCCAAGTTCGGGATATTCTCAATAAAACGGGACGGCCGCTCGCCGGCTATGTGTTAAATGACTGCGAAGGAGGCGACGCCGGTTCTTCTTATATCACTTACATGTCCAACCAGAAGCGCCGTAACAAGCTTGATAGTCAACAACAACAAGCCCTCCCCGCTGCTCCCACCCCACTCTCTGACAAAGCTGCCGTTCTATGACCCCGGAAACACCCAAGCCTCCCCGAACCCGAAAACCGCAAGGAGCTGTGGAGAACACGGCTTTACTGACGATCATTGCGGACGCCATCGTCGTCTTTGTCTCTCTCGTTCTTGCTTTTTATATTCGCTTTAATCTGCTCGAGCAATTCGGCACTCTGTGGAGCGAGATCACCGTGATGAGCTATTGGGCAGTGTTCTTAATCGGTGCCATTGCCTTGGTCATCATCTTCGGTCGGCTTCATCTCTACGAAAGTCACTATATTCTCTCGCCGCGGCGTGCGTTTCCCCGTATCTCGCGTGCCTGTCTCTTATGGCTCGTTTGTTATCTTGCAGCTCTCAAACTCCTTGAGCCGGAGCTAACCATGCTCGCTGATGCTCAGGTGCAATTGCTCGGCAATCGATTCGATGCGAGCCGGCTATTTATTCTTGTCGCGCCTTGCGTCCTCTTAGTGACACTCACGGCTTGGCGATACTTGCTATGCAAATTGATCTGGAGGTTCTCCCGGGCAGACAAACTGGTTGAAAACGTTCTCTTTATCGGTTGGAACGATAATAGCGCCGACGCCGGCGGCATCATGTCAAAGGAAGCCGGCAGTCCCATGCGCATTGTCGGCGCTGTTCGTTCGCCCAAGGGCGACTTCAGTGCACCGCTCCCTGAGGGCATGAAAGATTACGGGCGCTATGAAGATCTTCCCGCGCTTCTACACAGTGGCGATATTGATCTCTTGCTTACCACGGATTCCGAACTGGATCACCGCCACCTATCTGAAACCATCACTCATTGTGAGAAAGCGATGGTGGGCTTCAAACTCGTTCCCACCTGTTTTCGCGTCTTACTCGGCGGGCTCCACTTGGAACGCATCTTTGGCATGCCTTTGTTAGGCATCTCCAAGCTCCCACTTCATTCCCGTCTCAACCTCTTCTTGAAACGCGTGATCGATTTTATTGGTGGTCTGATCGGATTGTTTTTGTCTGCACCCCTGATCGCTCTCTTTGGCATCCTCATTTACTTGGAATCTCCCGGCCCGATCTTTTACCGCCAACGCCGTGTGGGGCAGCGTGGGCGCGAGTTTGATATTATCAAGCTGCGCAGTATGAAGTTGGATTCCGAAACATCGACCGGTGCCGTTTGGGCGGTAGAGAATGATCCGCGACGGCTAAAAATAGGCCGCTTTCTTCGTGCGTGGAATATTGATGAAGTACCTCAATTTTGGAATGTCGTGAAAGGCGAGATGAGCCTGGTCGGCCCCCGGCCGGAACGCCCCGAATTGATTCAGAGGTTTCGCGACGAAATTCCCCACTATAATGCGCGCCATAGCATCAAGCCAGGAATCACCGGATGGGCTCAGGTGAACGGTTTGCGCGGCAACACCGACCTCAGTGAACGGATCAAATACGATTTGCACTATATTGAACGCTGGAATATCTTCTTCGATTTCCAGATCATGCTACTGACTTTCGTGAAGCGACAAAACGCTTACTAAGAAAGCCTCTAACGCCAACGAAAGTCACCACGTGAGCACGGAGCATCGCCAGAAGCGCAGCCGCGGCCTCAAACTTGCTGCCTTGACCTCCCTCGTCGCCAAAGGCGGGAATATTGTTCTTCAATTCATTGCCATACCCATGGCGTTGGTGGTGTTGGGCAAAGAAGAGTATGGCGTCTTCGCCACCATCAGTGCGTTTATTACCTTTGTCATGCTCACTGAACTCGGTGTGGGTCCGGGCCTGACCAACATTATTGCCAAGAAGATTGCTAATGACGACAAAGAAGGCGCTAGTGTGGCCTTCTCCACGGCTTTCTTGCTCACGACGATGCTGGCCGCGTTGGGCTGCGCGCTTTTAATCACCATTGTTCTAGGCGTGCCCATTGACCGGCTCTTTGGAGAGAAATACCTTCCCTATGCAGCGCCTATCCAGGAGGGCGTGGTCCTGGGTGTGAGTATCTTATTTATCAAGATGCTCACTTCCGTTGGCGATCGTGCGCGAGCCGCCTATCAACAAACCTTTGTCACCAATCTCTACGGCGCGGCCTCAAATTTGACCGCCGGTTTACTATTAATCTTTGGAATTCATTATTTTCCCAAGATTTGGTTTCTCATTCTCTGTGTGAACGGCTGTGCCACCTTGGCGGCTTTAGCCAATAGCGTTCATCTTTTCATTCAACATCCGCACCTTTTTCCAAGGATCCGTAAGTTTCACCCAAAGACTGCGAGCTTTCTAATCAAAGACGGCCTGGCTTTCTGTGCCACAATGAGTTTGGCGCCCTTCGCCAAAGACCTTGGCTTAAGGCTTTTACTTGGCCATCTGGGAGGGCCAGCAGTCGTCGCCGTCTTTGATATTCTCGAGCGCCTCATGATCTTTGTTTATGGCTTTGTCGTGATGTTTACGGTGCCTCTATGGCCTGCATTAAGCGATGCGGCCGCACGCCAGGATTTCGCGTGGATTCGCTCCGCTCGTTCCCGGCTTTACATGGCGGCCGTCGGCTACGGCATCCTTTTTACGATTGGCTTAACGTTTCTGGGACCGTGGGGCATTCAGATATGGTTGAAAGGGCACGTATCGCTCGAGCATATGGTTCTCTTTGCTTTCAGTGTTTATCTATCCATTTCCGTCTGGCAGCACGTTCATCATATCTTCCTCGCGGGGTTGGATTCGATTCGCATTGTCGCGGCTATCGTACTACTTGAATTGCCGGTCTTTCTTGCCGCAGGTTTTTGGGGTTATGTTCAAGGAGGTTTTCCCGGACTGTATTTCGGGTTAGCCGTGGCCAGTGTCGTGTCAGCCATCATCCTCCCGCTGGTCGCCCGGAAACGGATGAATCAATTGGAGAACCAATTTGATAACCGGCCCACTGATCCACCTACCGATCAAGTCATCCCCTCCACTGTCTAACATTCTCATGCTCACGCTCCTCTATTGGATTTATTGCCTGGCCTTTGCCTTTGACTTCCGCGGGGAAGAGGGTGGCTCGGCGATCCAATATGTTTTTGTCCTCGCGGCGATGGCGAGTGGCAGCGTTATCATTCTAGCGGGCCGCAAACATTTGCTGCTCACGCCGGGCGCTTATTTGATCATTCTCTGGTGGGCTTATCTCTTTTCAAGTCCCATCGTGGCGAAATTACAGAATGTGCCGATGAGTTATTACATCCGGTGCTCGCTTCCTCTGTTCTTGTTAGGTCTAAGTCTCCTCGTCATGCAGGTCATGGGATTAGTCATGAAGCCCAGAAAACTGCTCATGCCGCTCGTCGTCGCCGGTTCGATCTCTATTGTGTGGCGGGCCATTTATGCCTTGGTGATCAAAGGGATTCCCATTAGCCAGATCCGCTATGAACTCTTGAGTCCGGCGGCGCCGCTCTTTATTGCTTATGCCATCGTCGCGCTCTTCTTCTCGCAACGGAAAATTCCCTGGGACGTGATCATTTGCGGCGGGGTGACGTTTGGCTCGTTGTTTATTAGCATTACCCGTTCTTACATCGCAACGGCCGGCTTCGCTTTTCTCGCTTGTGTGGCGCTGATGTATATCAGTCTAAGGCAGCGTCAATGGACCGTAAAACTGCTTTATGCTAAACTACGACAAACGGCGATGCTCGCGACGATCGGCATCGTCTTGGCCGGCGTGATCGCCGCGGCCAATCCCATGGTTGTGGAGCGCTGGTTCAGCCGCCTTTTTGAAAATGCCGGCACGGGTAAAGACACCTCCATGGATGTGACAATGTTGACGCGCTTGGCAGAAGCGGATGCAATGTTTGATACCCTGTCGGAGCATCCTCATCGCTACATCTTCGGCGTGGGCCTGGGAGCTACGTATCAATGGGATGAAGCGTATTCTCAGGAATTGATTCTTGTTTACGGAAGCCGCGATAAATTGAATGAAGTCAACTTCTTTCCCGGTCACTCCACTTGGATTTACGCGATCTTTTCCGGCGGCTACTTTGGTCTGGCCATTTATATTCTTCTATTCATCGCTGCGATTGCTTTTGCCTGGCGGGTTCATCAGAAATTCAGCCAACCGGGTATACCGCCTGATGAATATCGCGCGCTCCCGTTGATTGCAACGCTCTGCTATCTTAGCCAAACGCTGACGGCCAATCCCTTTGGTGACCGCTTCGCAGGTCTTATCCTGGGATTGATTTTCGTTTATCCGCAAGCCTTTCTCAATGAACATCGGCTGGCCATGCTTCGCTATTGGCGGAATCAACAGGCATCTACCGAGTCAAGCGGACCAACGGATCGTCCTTGGGCAACCCCGGCACCGTCGACGTCATGAAGCCCGTTTCCATCATTGCGATCTTTGATAGCCATACCCCTTACTTGGCTTTCCGGCTCAACGCATTTCACGACGCGATCGAACGTCGAGGTCTCAGCGACAAGCTTAAGTTGGAGATCGTGTTGATCGGTGCCGAAGAAGCTAGCTACGGTTGGGATGGCGAGAGCTTGCAATCTCAATATCACGCTCCCATTCATATCCTATCGAGCCGCTTTCGTGGTTTGGGTATGCGGTCTTTCTTTCATCCATCGGTGCCGCGTTGTCTTTGGAAATGGTTCCGCCTTCTCATCAAAAAACGGCCAAAGATTGTTTTCGCAGGTGGATATGATCGCCCGGAGAGCATGCTGGCAACGTTCTTATGCCGACTCTGGCGGGGCAAGACGGGTGTGTGGAATGATTCCAAGTTTGATGATGCGGAAAGCTACGGCAAACGCATCGGCCTCGAATGGATCAAAAGTCTCATGGTGGCGCGTTACGCCTTTTATCTGTGCCCCGGTAGAGCCAGCGTGGATTACCATCGCTTTCTGGGCGGTCGCAAGAAACTGGCGCTCACAGAGAGTTGGGATATTGTCGACAACGCAACCATCGGCCAGCTGGCCGAAGTGGATTCCAATGACGGCGCCATCGCTGAAGCGTTAGAAGTATCCCTTGATCAACCGTATTTTCTGATGCCCGTGCGGTTTGTGGCCAAGAAGAATATCGCGGGTGTCATTCGTGCCTATGATGATTATCAGCGCCACTATCAAAATGGCGAAATTTTACCCTTGGTAATTTGTGGCAAAGGCGAGTTGGAGCAAGACATCCGGGAGGAGGTGGCACGAAGACAACTCGAATCCAAGATTCGTATCGTCCCTTGGTTAAGATATGAACAAGTGCCAAGAGCCTGCCGGAGAGCCCGTGCGGTGATCTTGGCGAGCTTTCACGATCAATGGGGGATGATTGTCAATGAAGCGCTCGCCGCCGGCGCGCCAGTCTTGGTTTCTAATCGTTGTGGCGCTCAAGAGTTGGTTCGCAATCATATCAACGGATTCACGTTTGATCCCTACGCCCTGGATCATTTAACCGAATTATTCGCCGTCATGACCCGCGATGAAAACTTGGTTACGGACATGAAAAAGTCGGCCGCCTCCTCAATCCACCATTTCTCCATCGAAACCTGGCTTAAGAATCACTTTACGGTTTTGGAACACTTCGGTGTGTTGCCCCAGACCGTGTCGAACTTGGCTCAATCCCGCGTTGCCCCGTGAAAATCCATCTCATTACCAATTTATTTCACCCCGACGAACTCGCTGGGGCGTCTCTCTATACCGACCTTGCACGTTATCTTCGCGAGGCCGGCCACGATATTCGCGTCACGGGAACGTTTTCTTACTATCCTGCGTGGAAACTCCGACCGGAAGACCAAGGCATTCGCCAGCGAGAAGAAACCTTCGAAGGCATCCCTATCAAGCGCCTCAAAATGTATGTACCCGCACAGGCGAGCGGACTCAAACGAATGCTTTCGGATGCAAGTTTTCTTTGGGCACTTGCTCGGCGTGCCAAATTCACCGGATGGACGCCCGACGTGGTGATTAGCGCCTGCCCCATGTTATCACAATGCGTCGCGCAGCGATTCCTCTATTGGGGAAAACGCGTGCCCCGTTTATTGATCGTTCAAGATTTCGTGGTCGATGCGGCACTGGAACTCAAGATGTTGAACGTGCCAGGACTTAGTTGGGGACTGCGCGCGATGGAACGTTGGGCCTTACGCTCTGCGCAAACATTATCCACGATTAGTCCCGAAATGTTGGACAAATTAAAATCGAAGATCCGCGACGGACGCAGGATGATTTTCACCCCCAACTGGATTCACCAAAGTTTATCCGATGAGATTCAACGACAACTCGAAGAGCCACCTGCCCGCCACGCCCATCAATTGCTCTACTCCGGAAATGTGGGCGTGAAACAAGGATTGCCAGACTTTGTTAGTAAATTTAAAACGTGGGAGACGCCCTGGTCCCTTCGCATTCAAGGCGGCGGCGCGGAACGCGACCGGCTCGAAAAAGAAACGCAGGCTATTGACCATATTACCTTAGCCAATGTGTCCGGAGAAGATAGTTACGTGCGCTCCTTGTTAGAGACCACTGCCTGCCTCATCACTCAGAGAGCTGACGTCTCCGCGAACTTTCTTCCGAGCAAGCTCTTACCCGCGCTGGCGACTGGCACACCCGTCCTGGCCGTCTGTGATGCCGATAGCCCGCTCGGCCGCGAGGTGGCGGAGGGAGGTTACGGAGCTGTGATTCACCCCGATGATGAGACACGAATCCGCGAGATCTTGGCTCAATGGAACGCCCAGCCGGGTCTTTTACGAAACTTTGGCGAGAAAGCGTTGGAACGGTCTGCGTTTTTCAAAAGAGAGCGTATCTTAGGCACTTATGAAGAAGAGCTCACGCAGCTGGCCAGGCCGCGAGCGGCATCCATGCCCCCTTCGCAAGAAGCGGTGACCGCAGCACCAGAGGCCTAACACAATCCACCCATCTTATGAATGCGCCGCCACCAACCGTTGCTCTGGTCGATCCCATCTGGATCGGGCATCATGAGACTTACTTCAAGGCCTTCATCGATGCCCTGCAAGAAGCGGGATCACGGGTGATCGCCGTATGTCCGCATCCCGAACAGCTCGAGGCCTTTGCCCAACGTTATCCCAATACGCTGCGGCTGGGCCTTCTCAAAGATCCGGGCAAGAGCCGGCTCTTCCGGGGAATGGATCACGATCCGATCCTCACCCATCAACGTTGGCAATACGCAAGCCGCGCTATTTCCCAAGTTGAAAAGGAATCCGGGTGGAAGGCGGACTTCGTCTTCTTTGCCTGGTTAGACAGCTACCTGCGGTTCATGTCTACCAAAGGCATCGCCGATCGCTTGTTAGGGCGACCCTGGACGGGACTGTATTTCCGCAATCAACATCTGGGCGAAGACTCTAACGGAATCATCGGGATGCTCAAGAATCGCCTGCGTGGGGACTTCGTTCTCAAGTCAAAACGCTGCCGTCTGGTGGCCGGTGTTGATGAGCGGACGCTGCCAATGGTGGAGGACTACGCTCAAAAGCCAGTGCTCCACTTCCCAGACATCACGGATGAAGCCGAGGGCAACTTGGAGGATCCTCTGGCTCAAACGATTCTCAAACGCGCCGACGGCCGCAAAGTAATCGGCATTATCGGATTGGAAAAACGCAAGGGCTTCCTGACATTACTACGCGTAGCGCAGCGAGCTGCCAAAGAAGGTAAGCCGTGGTACTTCGCCTTCACCGGTGTGATGTGGTGGAATTCGCTGACCTCACAGGAGACAATTTGGCTGAAGGATTTCCTGAAATCACCACCCGAAAATGTCTACCTTGATCCCGAAGCCGGTCCCGTCCCCGACGGACCCAGTTACAACGGATTGGCCTCCACTTTCGATGTCTTCTATGCCGCCTACCTCAATTCTATTTACAACGGCAGCAGTAATGTACTCACCAAAGCCGCGCTTCTCAAGATTCCGGTGGTGGTCACCAAGGGCTTTTGTTTGGAGGAGCGCGTGAACGCCTATGACCTCGGGTTGGCCATCTCCGAAGACGCCGATGACGAATGTTATGAGGCTTTGCAGCGTGTGCTAGACGGTGTCAATTGGGAGGGTGAGCCCTTGCGGCCGCAGTTTGATGACTACTTTGCCTTGCACTCGCACCAAAAACTGGTCGAGCACATGAACCGGCTCATCGAGGTGGGTGCTCGAGAGCAGAAACTCAGCGCATGAGCACCGCTACCTCGCTCTCATCGAAGGGTTGATGCTGCCAATGTCTGAGGGCGAGATCTTGGATAACGCGCTCTAACAAATCTCGCCAATGGATCCCCAGCGAGCCATCACCGCCATCCACCACATCTGACAATGCTTCATTGGCAAAGACCTTGGGGTAGAGTAGCGCCGGCAAGAAATCAAACGCCTGATCCGCCACGCGGCTATAAATCGGGTGGCCGCTCTGAAGCACGGACTGCTGGAAATAGCGGAAGGTTTGAGCATCGACGATTGAAGGCATGGTATAGGTACCCGTCTTCCAACGTTCACTGCATTGGCGAAAGGCCGAATGAATAACCATCATCACTTCCGCGATAGCCGGCGCCTGACTTCCCTGACAGAGATGCATAACGCGCCCTGGTTTCGGTGAATCTAACAAAACATGAAAGATGGCCTTGGCCACGACCTCCTGGGAAACAAAGTCAAACCGCGTATCCGGCGCAGCAGGCAAAAGTGGTAGGTACCCGGTGAACATCCAGCCCAACCAATGATGCCAAGGATTCTGCATCAAGCGCGCCGCGGAGGCGGAGGAAGGCGCGCCTAACGTCGGCGCAATGCGAAGAATCTCCAGCGGCAGCCAAGAGTCTAACACAAGCTCCTCCGCCTCCCATTTCGATTGCTGGTAGGCATTGGTGAATGCCGGTTTCTCACAAAGCGGCTTCTCGTAAACGATGCCGACGGATTCACCGGAAACTTCAGTCGTACTAATGTGAAGGAACCTTTCCAGTCCGGCGCATTTCCTCGCCAGGTCTAGCAAATGACTCGTTCCTCCCACATTCGTCAAACGGAGGAGGGTGGACGAGCCACGCAGAGTGGTGCCTGCTCCCGCGTGCAGGATCACTTGCACATCCGAAGCCAGCCGGGCCCGCGTACTCGGATCAAGCCCGAGATCGGGTTCTGTGAGATCCCCGTGAAGATAGTGGACCTGCCCGTGATAGCCACGAGCGATCCCCGTTTCTCGGGTCAGTACCCAAATGTGGTCGAAAGCCTCCGTGAGGAGGGCCGCCCGGATGAACTGGCCACCCAAAGCACCCGTCCCTCCTGTGATCAGTAAGTTCTTCTTCATCGGTCGTCTGTCTGGTTTGCGTCCGGAGCACCTGGAGAAATGCCGGACAGCAACCTTGGACGGGCGCTTTTCACATTTACTGCATTGATACAAGTCGCCCTACAATCGATTTAATCGATTATCAAAACCTCTTAATCACACCCTTGAAACTCGATTATGCGGATTTTATTGAAATTATATTGAACCGCCACGATTGGCTCGGTAAACTCTGCTTACTGGAATCAAACTTATGTCTTGTATTAATTATGAAATACATTCTTTCTGACATCATGGAATTCCCGCAATTCCGTCAGTACTTCCTGCCCTCAGATCATGGGCAACCGATTGAAACCGCTTTTCAAGCAGGTGTGAGGAACTTCCTGGTCTTCGACGAAGCCGGCGGCGATTGGGCCATCCTCCAAGTTCACGAAGAGCTCTCCTCGGAGTGGGTGCCGTTCGTAGAGGGCCAGAAGCGGACTCTAACCAAATTCCTATCCTCCGAACATCTCCTTCCCATTTCTGAAGCCGGTGCGGATGATGAGATGGTCTATTTGGTGCGCCCGTTCACTAACAGTGAGTCCTTGAACAGTTATCTCGACCGGGTTGGGCCTTTGCCGTGGGCGATCGGGGCGCCAATGGTCACCGATCTGGTCCGATTCTTCATCGAACTTGAGGATGAGCCCGCGCTTTTCAAACGGCTCGATCTGTCAAATGTCAGGGTCAAATGCACGCCTGACGATCGCCTCACTCTGGAGTTGCCTGCCTGTTGTTTCGACCAGCTGCCCGTCATCTCCAGCCGGGACCGGCTACGCGAGATCGCGACCATTCTAACAAAGCTTGTTGAAGTGGGTGAGGCCCCAGAATGCATGGATCACTTGATCAGCCTCGCCTACGGCACGGACGAAGGTCTGGGACCTCAATCTCTGGGGGAGCTGCTCGAAACCCTGGAATCCGCTCAGCCGCCCACTTCGTTTCTCCTGCGCCGACGCCGCTTGCGTCTGCATGAACGTTTGCGGCCCGTGTCTCCCTTCAATCACCCCGACCTCAAAGAATTCCGGAATCACTTCGCGGCCAAGACCTCACCTGCCCGGCTAAGCGGGATTCTCAACCAGCCCGCGGCAAGGCGCCAAACCCAAGCGCTCCCCTACACGGCCACGTCGATCTGCTTGTTTGCCGTTGGACTCACGACATCCGGCTGGGTGAATTCCTAAGAATTTGCCTTGCTTGATCGATTGCCCGCTCCAGAATCGCCGGAAATTGACACGATTTCTAGACACTATGATTCTCCATCGCTTCGCTTGGCTTGTGACGGTCTCTGTTAGTCTCATTCTGGCGGGCCCCTCAGCCCTCGCCGAAGACAAGGAGAAGAAGGAAGAAGAAAAGCCCGCTGAGAAGAAGGAGGAGGTGAAGAGCATCTTCCCTGACAAGCAGCTAGAAAAGGCAGTGCGCCGGCAGGTCTTCGCCAAGCGCGAGACGGAGGAACCCATCACGGCGGAGGACGTACGCAATATCTCGGTGATTCACGGCAATAAGATGGGCATCAAGAGCCTCGAAGGCGTTCAACATTGTGTTAGCGTGGCTGAGATCCGCTTGGCCGAGAACGAAATCGAAGACGTCACGCCATTGAAAGGCCTCAAGCGTCTGCAGTCCCTGAGCATGGAAAACAATGATATCCGGGATATCGCCGCCATCGGCACTTTAGAAGCTTTGCAGTATCTCAACCTGGAACACAATCGAGTGAAGGACCTCGAACCGATCAAGGGGCTGGTGAAACTCAACTCGCTCTACCTGGCCGATAATCGGATTGCCAATATCAGCCACCTCAAAGACATGAAAAAACTGTGGTCGCTCTATGTGGGTGACAATGTGATTCAAGACATCTCCGTCGTGGCCGACTTGCCTTGGTTGCAATCTTTGGAGCTCCGAGACAACGGTCTGAGCGATGTCAGCGCCCTAGCAAAGATCCGTGACGTGCGCTTTCTCGATCTCCGCAATAACAAAGTCACCGATCTGGCTCCCCTCATCGAAGCCTGTGAGAAAGATCTGAAGGGCGACACCCGCTTCGCGCCTTTCCTCCGGCTTTACTTGGAAGGCAACGAGGGGCTTAAGGAGGATCAACTCAAACAATTGAAGAAGATCGGCGTGCGCTTGAAGAAGGCCGGCGAAGAGTAGGTGTTTGAGAGGCCGTAGAACGGGCGCAGATGCCTCCCCGAGCGAGCCGGCTGACGCCATTGCTTGGTGTGACGCCGTGAGATTGGGACCAATTCTAGTTTAGCTTTAGTTTAAGCTATTCTAGCAGACCCGTCCCAGCCTTCAGTTGCTCCAGATACGACTGGTAGGAGAAGGAACGGTCACGCTTCTTTCCTGAGCTCTCCGTTAGAACGCCCGCCTCGACTAATGCCGTCACAGCCTTCGCTGCAGTCGGCCGAGTCGTATCCAATAACCTCATCGCCGACGCGATTGTCAGGATGGGATGCTCGGGAAGCATCTCAAACAGACGTGCTGCCATCACCGTGCTACCCGGTGTGATCAGCACCTGTTGGCGGTCGTGGTTCACGAGGTTGAAGAGATCTCGCGCGGTATGGACTCCTTCGTTGGCAATGGTGGCCACAGCTTCGAGGAAGTAGCTTGTCCAGCCTTCCCAATCGCCAGTCGTTCTCACGGCAGCGAGCTTCCGGTAATACTCTTCGCGATGACGTTTGAAGAACAAGCTGAGATAAAGGAGTGGTGCTGAAAGTAGTCCACCATGTTCAAGAAGCAGCATGATCAGCAAGCGTCCGATCCTACCATTCCCATCAAGATAAGGATGGATCGTTTCAAATTGAACGTGAAGCATCCCCACTCGAATCAAATACGGAAGGTCGTCTTCGGCATGCATGTAACGTTCAAAGTCAGTCAGCAGATCGGCGAGCCTGTTAGGAGGCGGTGGCACGAAAGCTGCGTTGTCGGGCCGCGTGCCGCCGATCCAGTTCTGGCTGCGCCGCACTTCGCCCGGCAATTTGTCGGCGCCCCTCGCACCCTGCATGAGCAGGGCGTGGGTTTCGTTTAGCAGACGCATGGAGAGCGGCAATCCTTCGCGACTGCGAATCTGATCACGAGCGAACTCTAGCGCTTCAAGATAGTTGCAAACCTCCCGGATATCGCCGTCGTCGGATGGGCCTTCAGGGAAGACTGCTTCAAACCGCAGCAGATCGACCAGAGTCGCCTGAGTACCCTCAATCTGTGATGAAACGACCGCTTCCTTACGAACGAAACCATAGACGAACCAGTCCATCGACGGTACCATCTCCCCCGCAAGCGCAAGCCGACGCAACGCTTCCTCCGCAAGGCGTAGCTTCTCCCTCGTGGCATCATCGACTTCCAAAGGCGGCTCGGCAGGAGGAAGTGATTTGGGCACAAACGCAGCAATTTCCTCCCCTGCCACAGCCGTACGCTCATAATCACCTGTCACACGGGCACGTTTCATTAAGAAAGAAATCGTTCCTAACAATCCAGGAAAGTAAAGGAATCTTTCTTAGTGCTCAGCCTAGGGAAATCGTTGTACCGATTCCTCCATCACCGCCCTGACACCCTCACGCGCGCGGATGCGCCGCATCGTAGGTCTGTTTCATCCTCTCGACACTCACATGCGTGTAAATCTGGGTGGTGGAAAGACTGGCGTGGCCGAGTAAGGCCTGCACGCTGCGAAGATCTGCGCCGTTGTCTAACAAATGCGTTGCGAAGGAGTGACGCAGCTTGTGTGCGCTCACATCAATGGGAATGTCAGAGTGCCGCAGATACTTTTTCACCACGCCATGGATCGCGGTGCGCGACATGCGGCGCCGGAGCTTGCTCAGGAAGAGCGCCCCATTGTGGATGCCGGCTTTAAGTCGATAGCGCTGGATGGCCTTCATGGCGGGCGCGCCGATCGGACACAGACGTTCTTTGCGGCCTTTGCCCACCACCCGCAGGGTGTCATGCACGCTGTCGATGGCTTCCACATCCACCGCGCTCAATTCTTCAAGCCGTAGACCGGCACTATAGAAAAGTTCGAGGATGGCGGCATCGCGTTCGCCTACCCATTCGGGAGCTTGCTTGGGTTGCTCGATCTTTAGAGGCAAGGCTAACAAATCTTCAATCTGCTTTAATGTCAGGACGACAGGCAGCTTCTTCTCCAGCTTGGGCAGTTGAACCTCTTTCAAGGGATCCTTTTCCAAACCGTGCCGGTGACAAAGAAACTTATAAAAGGACCGGAAGGCCGCGAAGTGCATGCGGATCGTCGTGCGCGCGCGTTCCGCCTTCATCATGCTGAAGAGATAATTCCGGAAGGCGTCGGGTTCGCATTTTAGCCATGACTCAAAATTAGGCGACTCTGCCTTAAACAATTCTAGTGCGTGCTCGTAGTTGCGAATCGTCCTGGCGGAGGCAGCTCGTTCTACTTCCATATACGTGAGGAAGGCTTCGACGAGCGCATCACGCGCTTCTTCTGTTTCGGCAGGTTCCACCATCGAGACGTTGGTTAGAATTGTCTTTTGACGCCATTTCCCCCATCGGTCAAGGTGCCATCATGTTGACTAAACGCATCATTCCATGCCTGGATGTCACCGGCGGCCGTGTCGTGAAGGGCACGCAATTCGTTAATTTGATAGACGCAGGCGACCCTGTCGAATGCGCCATGGAGTACGAACGCCAGGGCGCTGATGAACTGGTCTTTCTGGATATCACGGCTTCGTCGGACGATCGCCATACCATGGTGGAAGTGGTGGAACAAACAGCGCGCCAGTGTCACATGCCATTCACGGTTGGGGGCGGCATTCGTACGGTGGACGATATGCGGCGCATGCTCCTGGCCGGTGCCGACAAGGTCAGTGTGAACACGGCGGCGATTCACCAGCCGGAGGTGATTTCCCAGGGAGCCCGTGCCTTCGGCGTGCAGTGCATTGTCCTCGCCATTGATGCCAAGCGGAATGAGGCGGGAAGTTGGACCGTTTACACCCATGGTGGTCGCAATCCCACCGAACTCGATGCCATCGAGTGGGCGAAACGCGGTGAAGCGTTGGGAGCCGGAGAAATTCTTCTAACCAGCATGGACGCCGACGGGACAAAGGACGGCTACGACATCGCCCTCACCCGAACCGTCAGCGATGCCGTCTCGATACCAGTGATTGCAAGTGGGGGCGTGGGCACGTTAGATCATGTGGCTGAGGGACTTTCATCCGGCGGCGCCAATGCCGCACTCGCCGCCAGCATCTTTCATTTCGGCGAATACACCATTGCTGAAGCCAAGGCATTCCTGTCAGAGAGGGGCATTCCCGTGCGCCCGTTCCAGTCTCTGAACGGCTCATGAATCACCCGTCTAGTCATTTCATCCTTTTCATTATAATTATTATGACTATATTTTCCGGAGGAAATGAACGCCTCCTCACCCCACACCTTCACTTGTCCGTCCTGTGATAAGGAACTGGAGATTCGGATCCCCTCCGATGCGCCAGTGACTGGGCCATGCCCGTGTTGCGGAACGGAAATCACCGCCCAGAGGGCGCCTCGCCGCATTGAGCTGCCACCGGAGCCTCAGTTTATTGTGCGCGAACCGCAGGATCTCTGGGTCCACTTTGATTTGGACTCTCTCTCCGAACTTGATGTGGTCGACCACCGAGACGAATCGGCGCACCTTCCCAGCCTTCGCAACGAAGGCAATCTGGCAGCGACACACTAACCATATGGCTACACCTCGTTTTTTTCGCGGCCCTTCAAGGCAGCCTCCAAGGTGTGCCATGCTAGGGTCGCGCATTTGATCCGGGCCGGAAATCGCCGCACGCCGGCGAGTGCCGCCAATTCGCCCCACCGTTCCAGAGCTCCCTGAGGCTCATCAGGTGCCGTGAGCATGCTGACAAGCTCACCAATTTTCTGATGCACTGCCTCTAACGAAAGCCCCGTTAGCCGGGAGGTCATGATGGATGCGGATGCCCGAGAAATCGCGCAGCCATCGCCGACGAATTGCACTTTTGATAGATGCTTTTCATCATCGACCCGGGCATAGACGTTCACGCGATCGCCGCATAGAGGATTGAAGCCTTCCGATTCATAGTCACACGGCTCCAGCTTGCCTTCGTTCTTGGGTCGCCGGCTGTGAGAGAGAATGATGTCTTGATAGAGTTCCGTGAGATCGTCCATGGGTTTGCGGGCACTATGCATCAACTACCGGAAAAGAACGCCGAAACTTTGGCTAGACTGGCCACGAGCCGGTCCACTTCTTCCATCGTATTGTAAAGGGCGAAGGAAGCTCTCGCCGTGGCCGAGACGCCTAACCGTTTCATTAGCGGTTGCGCGCAGTGATGTCCCACGCGAATGGCGATGCCATCGGCATCGAGAAAGGTGCCGATGTCGTGAGGATGGACGCCCTTCATCGTGAACGACAGGACCGGCGCACGAACGCCAGACGGACCGTAGAGGGTCACCCCCGGCATCTTGGACAGAGCCTCCTTCGCCTTCTCCACCAAGGCCGATTCCATCTTCCTAACGACTTCCCAATCCAGAGTTTCCATGAAGTCGATCGCCACACCAAGACCGATCGCGCCACTGATGTTCGGCGTACCGGCTTCAAATCGCTCGGGGATCCCGCGAAAGGTGGATTTTTCAAACGTCACCTGCTCAATCATGTCCCCACCACCCTGATACGGCGGCATGGATTCTAACAAAGCCGCTTTGCCATAGAGCACGCCGATTCCATCGGGCCCATACACTTTGTGACCGGAGAAGGTGTAGAAGTCGCACTCCAACGCCTGGACATCCGCCGCCCCGTGCGGGATGGACTGCGCGCCATCGATCAGAACGGGAATAGCCCGCGCTTTGGCCCGATTCACCAATTCGGCCACCGGATTGATCGTTCCCAGCACATTCGAAATATGCGTGAAGGCAAAGAGCTTCGTTCGCTCGTTCAAGAGTGCGTCACACGCGTCAAGATCCAGCTCGCCCTCACTCGTAATAGGTACCACTTTCACCACCGCCCCGCACGTTTCGGCGACCAGTTGCCAGGGAACAATGTTAGCGTGATGCTCCATCTCCGTGATGAGAATTTCGTCACCTGCCTGGAGACGCGGCTTAAGAAAGCAGTTAGCCACGAGGTTGATCGCTTCCGTGGCGCCCCTTACAAAAAGAATCTCCCGCGATTCCCGTGCGTTGAGAAAGCGCGCCACCCGGACACGCGCTTCATCGTAGCGAGTCGTCGCCTGAGCACTCAAATAATGCACCCCGCGGTGGATATTTGCATTTTCACTCCGATAGAAATCGGCCACCGCGTCAATGACACAGCGCGGTTTCTGTGCCGTAGCGGCGTTATCCAGGTAAACCAGCGGTTTCCCATGCACCGTGGTCTCCAAGACAGGGAACTCGTCGCGAATGTTTGGTAGCGCGTTCATTAGTTGGAAGAAACCTTAGTTAGGCCAAGGTCCCTCCGCAACTACTCCCGGCACCCGCGGTGCATCCGAAGCAGTGAACGCCCGTCCGGATGGGCACGCTTTGAAAGGTCTTGGAATCGACCTCCCAAACCATCAGGGGTTCCTCCGATGAAACACGTTTGAGGGGCAGCTTCATCATTTGATTGAAATCACAGTCAAATACTTCCCCAAGCCAACTAACATTGATTGTATCACGACACATCAGACCGGACACCGTCGACACATTGAAGGCTTCCTTCAGCGTCATGAGGTAATCATTGTAAAGACCGTGGTGCCGAAGGTAGGCAGCGAAACGCGCGATGGGCATGTTGGTGATGGCGTAGAGATCATTAAAGACGATGCCGAAATGTTGCTTCATTTCCCGCTGATAGTCCGCATGCAAGTCCGCTTGATCCGGGGGCAGAAAAGCCCCGTTCGGATTGTAGACAAAGTGCAATTTCAGTTTGGGATCCGTCCCATAGCCCAGCGCATTCAGCTTTTGAAAGGCCGCAATGCTCGCGTCAAAAACGCCTTCGCCACGTTGTTCGGTCACATTGTCAGGTGCGTAACAGGGCATGGACGCAATGAGTTCGATCTCATGCTCCGCGAGAAACGCCGCCATTTCTTCATAACCAGGCTCCATCAGGATCGTGGCATTCAGCCGATCCATGACGTGCCGCTGCGGCGTCATTCCGCGCAGGGCCTCGATGAGATAACGGAAGTCCGGTATCATTTCCGGCGTGCCACCAGTGAGATCGACGGTGAGGATGTCAGTCGATTCCAGCCACTCGAGAATGCGGTCGATCGTTTCGCGCGTGATGATTTCTTTGCGCTTGGGGCCGGCATTCACGTGGCAATGCACGCATGTTAGGTTGCAAAGTTTGCCCACGTTCAATTGCAAGACGCGGGGCGCTGCACGCTCTAACAGGCTCCCGCTCTCCGCCAAGGTGCGGTCAAACTCATTCTCAAAGGCTACCATGTTTGTAGGAACACGGGATATGAGCAGGCTGACAAGGAATTAATCCCCTGGATTCAACAGCGGACGCCGGTAGAGTAAGCGCATGAGCCCGCCACCGCCCGACTACCGTCCCGCCATCATTAGCGGCGCCGGTGGTCTAGTGGTCTTGCTCACGGTCATCTTCAGTTGGCAGCCCGGCCATTTCTCTCAATGGCTACTCCTCCTCGGTGCCGCGCTGGCCATAGGCGGCGCCTTCTACTATCGCCGCCGGGTCCAGCTTCCCGACCTGATTACCGAGCAGGAGAAAGAGCAGTTGCAGCGGGATCGCGAACGCGCACGGGAAGAGAAACGGGCCCTGGACCTCTACAAGTCGGATATCGAGGAAGAGGCGCTCATGCTAGAGAAGCGGCGACACAAACTGAGCCTGCAACTCGCGCAAACCGTGGGCTGGTGGGATCTGCCCCAACAAGGACGACCGGAAGAAACCGCCGCCCTTGAAGAAATGCCGTCGGATGATCGCGACAGGCAAGTGTTAGCTTTCTGTAAAGAAGAATCGGAACGGCTCTTCGATAAAATCATCAATAATGAGTACGTTCGTGACGGTGTCCTTCAGGTCGAAGATATTTACCGGGACGTCATTCATCTGTTCGAAGGTGTGGCTCGCGTCTACCAACCCGGCTCAGATCATCCGCTCCTGGAAACAAGCATGGAGCAGGTCCTGCGCTTCATTCACAACGTTTCACTGCAATTGTTAGTGCAGCTCGAGCAACTTCCACTCGACGTCAAGTCTTACAATATTCGCGATACCTACCGCTTTGTGAAGAAGGCCATGGATTACTACGGCATGTATCGCAAGGTCACGCCCTACTGGAACATGGCCAAACCGGCGATCTTCCTGGGGCGCTTTGCCCTCGGCGCCAATCCCATCGCCTTGGGCTTGAGCTGGACGATCACTGAATTGGCTTCGTTAGGCGGCAAGAAGATTTCCTCACGTTATACTCGAAAGTACGGCTTGCGCATGTTTCACGAAGCCATCCGCATCGTTGGTAGTGAGACGGCCGCCGTCTATGGCGCCGATTTCCGCGATCGCGATCCCGATTGGGTTTATGCCACCGAACTCATCGACATGGTGCACCATTTCCCGCCCGCTAACGAGTCGTTGGAAGCGGCGTTGAAAGAACTTAGCGCGCTCCCTTTGCACAGCGAGTATGACCGCATCTATCTCTTCCGCTGCATGGCCAACCGGTTCAGTGCCAAACCACGCGATGCTCGCTCACGGCAAACGTTAGCCATGAGCGAATGCGTGCGCGTGGCCCAACGTCTGGAAGGCTTCTTTCAACGTCATTACCCTAACGAAGAGGTCGACCGCATCAAGAAATGGCAACGCATCGTGGAGACGCGCCTCGGCGTGCGTCTGCAGTTGGGCGAAGGCGTGGACGATCCCGCCAAAGACGAACAGCTGCAGGCAGCCTTTTACTCCACTGCCAGCTATCTGCTCGGCCACAAGCTGCTCGAACTGGATACCGCGGAGCTGCATCTGCGCGACTCTCGCATCGCTGCCGCCATGGAGGGCGCTGCCCTAACGAAAGCCTTGGTGCAAGTGCGAGAAGCACCCCCTATGGTTTTCGACTATCCTACCCTCGCACTGGGCAAGGATGTGGTGAATCTCTATTTGCAAGATCTCCTCGACTTCCAACTCAATCTGCTGCCACGCGAGATCAACAGCCATCTCATGGAGGAAGCCGCGACCTATTTCCGGGAGAAACCGGAAACGTGGATCGCCCAGCTCCATACGAAGGGGAAACAACTCTTGTTAGGCCAACTCCTTCCCGAGGCGCCCCATCCCGCCATTGACGATACCCTAGCACACGCCTTGCTCAATGAGATGGGCCCTGACGAACGCCTGCAACTTCTCTATCCCGTGACCAGCGTCGAAGGTCCGGTCGTCTTCAACGAAGATTACAAATCACTCTGGCTCATCGGCACCACACGCCGCCCGCTGATCTTGTTCGGCTTCGGTGATCTCAAAGCGGGGCCTCCAAACGGGATGCCACTATGGAAACCGGGCACCCATGAACTATCCGCTGATTTCTCCAAGACTTTCCTAACACAAGCCCTGAGACTTCAAGGCGGGGTGTGGAATCAAGATCACGTTCGCGTCGATACGGGCAGCGACGCCGTCCCCACGATCCGCATGCGCAGCCGTCGTGGCTCGGCTAACGAAGGCTATTTTCAAGCCCTCGAAGACCGTTGCCAACACCTCGGCAAACTCATTGATCATCGCGATGACGCGGTTGGTGACTATTCGTTACCTGGATAAGGATAAAGGACGAATGTCCTCAAACGTCCGGGTGAGAGGAAGCCGCCTGACAAAGTGACCTCCGCACGTGAAAAGGAAGCGCTCTCAGACGGACGGCTCGGAGAACCATCGCTGCCCGGCCCGTTGGGCCGGCCAGGCGGGACATCGAATCGCTCGTTGCCTAACGGCGGCGGCTGTAGCCCCGGCGTGTGGTGGAGCCGGAACTGGAACGCTGGCGCTGGCTCGCACTTGACTGTGTGCTGCGAGAGCGGCGCGCGGATTCAGCCGCTTGACGTTGTTGCCTAGCTTGGGCTTCGCGGGCACGTTGGGCCTCTCGCGCTTGCCGAGCTTGGGCGTCGCGGGCGCGTTGGGCTTCGCGTGCTTGCCGGGCTTGAGCCTCGCGGGCTTGTCTTTGGCGTTGTTGGGCGGCAGCGCGTTGGCGTTGTTCAGCAATCTGACGCTGGCGCGCTTCGGCTTGGCGCTGACGTTCGCGTTGGGCGGCTTGGTCGCGGCGTTGTTGCTCTACTTGTGCCTGGCGTTGACGGAGACGAGCTTGCTCCTGGTCGCGTTGGAGCTTTGCTAGTCGTTGACGCTCTCTTTCTTGTTCGCGTTTCTGTGCGGCGAGCCGGCGATCGCGTTCGATCGCTTGTTGACGCGCCCGTTGACGCTCTTGTTCTTGGGCGCGCTTTTGAGCAGCGACCTGTGTTGCACGTGCTTCAGCCGCTTGGCGTTCACGCTGCTGGGCAATCTGACGTTCGCGTTGCTGTTGCCTTGCTAGAGCCGCTTGACGTTCGCGTTGTTGCTTCTCTTCGGCTTCCCGTGCTTGTTTCTGCGCCGCTAACTGTCGTTCACGTTCGGCCGCTTGCTGACGCGCCATGTCGGCGCGTTGACGGCGCTCGCGTTCGTTCGCCTCACGTTGTTGCGCCACCATGACCTGGCGATGTTGTGAACGATTGTTAGCGGTGCGGTCGCGATCTCGCGTGGCCGCTTGGCGTCGACGCGCTTCGTTGGCATTCTGCGTGGCCTGCCGGGCTTGGCGTTGGTGTTGCACTTGTGCTAAACGCGCTTGTTGACGTTCGTTGGCCTCCCTTGCAGCAAAGACGCGGGCCTCGCGGTCTCTTTCCCGGCGATGGTCGTCGCCTTTTCCATGATCCTTGTCCTTGGGCTTCCCGCGTTCGTCGCGATCCCGCCGGCCATCTTTCTTCCGGCTGTCATGAGCGCCGTGATGTTTGTGCGGGTCTCGGCCATAGAAGCGATGTCCTGCATGATAGTGATGCTTGTTAGGCCGAGGATAGATGACCACAGACGGGCCGTACGTCGGGTAGTAGTAGGGCTCCTCATACACCACGGGATCCTCACAAACAAACGAATCATCAAACACGGGTTGTTGAGCCAGGAGATAGCCCTGCTCTGCTTGCCAAGCTGCCTCGTCGGCAAGGCGAGCCTCTTCATCGGCCAGCCAAAGCGCCTCCTCCTGGAGAGCGGCTTCTTGTGCCGCCAAAAGAGCCGCTTGGGCATCCAGTGCCTCCTGCTCCGCGGCTAGCGCTTCCTCGTGCGCCACAAGTGATTCGGGCAGAACGGTCGGCTGTAAAAGGGGCGGCACATGGACGATGGTCTCATCAACGGGCGGCGGAATGGGCACCGCCGGGACCACCACCGGCTCTGGATCCGGCGCCCTCACTTCGGGCGGCATCACAGGCACAGCGTTCACCGTAGGTGCTTGAGGATCTGGAACTTGTGAATGCTCTTCCCAAAGATCGAGAAGTGAGGGAGTAGCGAGAATGGCCGCAAGCGTGAAGAGGGCCGCCAGCAAGAGGGAGCGCGGTGTACTCATGACAATGGATCTAGACGCTGTGTGCCCGTTCTTTCTTCAATAATCGATCCTTTTGTAACAAATCCGAGCGAATGTTCGTCGTTGAGGATGACGCATGATCCGCGAACTGAAATTCAAGCTTCTCTGCCGCCGGCATGCCGATGACATTTATCGCTACGCACGCGGCTTGCTGCGCGATCAAGGGGATGCGGAAGACGCCACGCAAGAAGTGCTACTGCGGCTCTGGCGTCATCTCCAAGACGTGCCATCGACCAACGCCCGTCCATGGCTCCTGCGCACGACACGCAACTACTGCATCGATCAGTTTCGCCGGCAATCGCGGTCGATCGCCATGGTCGACGAAGACGAAACGAGCACACTCCTAAACGCTGCGGATGCCTTTGCCACCGATCCCAGTTGCGCGGCCGATGCGGAGATCCTTCGGGATGACGTGGAGACGGCGCTGAATCGCCTACCTGAAAAGCTAAGAAGCGTCTTCATTCTCTTTGAAATCCACGGCCTGCGCTATCGGGAAATCGCGGACACGTTGGAGATCCCGATCAATAGCGTGAAGGTCTACCTTTCGCGTGCCCGCAAAGCACTTCAGCAACACCTTAAAAACCACGCCGTATGGATAAACGCCTCGTAACCTGGATCGCGAAACGTCGCCGCGAACAATGCCCGTCTGAAGTGCTAACGAATGTGTCCGCGCAGATCCGGGGCGAACGCAGCCTGATTTATCAAGTCTACGCTGTTGCCCTCCTTGTGGCGATCGCGCTCGTCGCGTCCGCTCTCATGTTTTCCGGCCGGAAGACGCCCGAGCTAACAGAGACGCCCAATCGCGGGCCCTCCAGAGTGCTCGAGGAAACCCAACTCTCGCTCGCCGTGATTAGCTACGCCCTTCATAAGACGGGCGACTCGAGCCGCTCCGTGCTCATCAATGATGCCTTTCCCGCCCTGCACCAGGGATACCTCAAAGCGAAACGCGCGTTTCAAACCGGCGCCAACACACTGTAGACGCGCCCGTTCCTTTTCATCCTAACCAACCAACCTAATCCACATCGTGAAAACACCACTTAACCTAACATTAGCAGTATCTCTACTCGTCAGCCCGTTCGCACTCGCGAACCAAGCCCTTCGTGACGATCCCGCTTATCTCAACATTGATGAAGTCATCGACCGCGAGAAAGCCAAACCCACGGTGAATGTGAATTTGCCTAAGTTCCTGCTCAACAACGCGATCAAAGACTTCGAGCTAGAGAAGGATTCGCCTCTAGCCGCTGCCGGCGTGGATCTCAAGGAGATCATCGAGGGCATCAAGTTGGTGCGCCTTATGGTAATCGAAGGCGACGAATCCAATGAAGCCTATTTGAACCAAGCCGTCGCAACTTTGCGCAAAACGCTAGAGAGCCAATGGACGCCCATTGTGTCCGTGCCTGACGACGGCGTCGGCGTTTACGCCATGAGCGATGCCAGTGGCGAGACCATGGCGGGTTTGGCACTCCTAGTGCAGGACGATGAAGACATTGTTGTCGCCAATCTCGTAGGCGAGCTACCTATCGGCAAATTGCTAGGAATGGCGGCTCGCTTGGGCGGCGATTTGGAAGACCTCGTTCCCCCGGAATTGCTGGAGCAACTAGCAGGAATGCACGAGAACAAAGAAGGCGTGGTTGAAACGGGTGATGATGCCGTCGTGGAAAAGGAGTGATCCTCACGAATCGAATTTCTCTAACAACTTCGTTTGATCCGCCGCCGTCAGGTCTGAGTTTTCAATGGCCTGACGCGCGGCAGCTTCGTTAGAGCGCTTCCAGGTATCGATGGTTTGTTCGATGGCTTTGTAGCGATCATGTTGATCTTGAATGGTGCTGGCCCAAGCGAAGGCGCGCTCGGGATCGGTGCCGCGGATATTGCTAGCCAATTGTCCAGCCGCAGCGTCACGTTCCGGTCCATAGGCGAGGCCACTGATCCATTCGGAGGCGCCGACGGGATCGTATTCGCTCCATTGGTCCGCGACCCGACCCACGGCTTCTTTCCGTGCCTTCTCACTTGTTAGGCTATTGGCCCAATCGCCGGCTGCTTGGGGATCACTCTCCGTCCAGGTGCCGGCCACGGCGGCGGCAGTTTGGGCGAGTTCCGTTTCGGCACTGCCTTGACCAGCGAGGCGTTCGAACTCTGAGGCGGCTTTGATAGGGTCTTCCGAAGCCGTGGCTTGAATCACCGAACCAATGGCTTTGTCGCGAGCGGTGCCGGACAAAGTTTCCGCCCATTTCATCGCTTCCTCGGGATCGTTGTAGGCCCATGAAGAGGCCACACGCTGAAGGGCCCGATGCCGTTGATCTTCATTATCCAACGCCAAGGCGCTTTCGGCGGCCAACTGCGGCTCGCGATAGGTCCATGTGCCATAGAGTGAGGCCATGACGTCTGACCGCGCTGATGGGCTCTCGATAGTTTGCGCCCACTCCAATGCTTTGCTAGGATCTTGATCCACATAGTGACGGCCTAACGTCTCGAAAGCGCGTTTGTTGCGATCGGTGATGGCCACGTCTTCCAAGATCTCGCGAAAGGCCTCGGGATCGCCTTGCGCCAAACCCCAATGACTTCCCCGCCCTAACAAACGCCCTTGCATGTCTTTGGGAAAGGTCTTCAGCCACTCCACACCGCCTTGGGGATCATTCCACGACCAATTGGAGAGGATGTTCCCAAGGAAATCCATCTTCTGTTCGCCGGGCGGCAAGTCTTTGACCAACTCGTAGGCGCCTTCGGGATCTTCCCAAACCAAACTGTAGGCGCTGCCGTAGAAGAGCCGCATGCGTTCGGCTTGGTTAGGCCTAGCGTTGATCCAATCCATGGCCGCTTCGTGATCATTTTCAAACCAAACAGCCAGCGCGCGTTGCTTGAGATTCTGCTGGTTGTGCCTCGGTTCACCTTTCACTAACCCAAGAGCTTTCTCCGGATCCTCTTCAGCAATGCTTCCAATGACGGAGGAAACGGCATCCCGCCGCAGACGCGAATCACCGAGACCACGCGCCCAGTCGAGTGCGCCATCAGGATCCGTGGAGGCCCAGGCGTCGGCCACGCCGCTCACCATGCGGTCGCGTTTGCGCCCAGGAGGCAACGACGCGGCGTACTGGCTCGCACGACCCGGATCGCGGCGTGCCCACTTCTCGGCGATGGAGTTGAACGCGCGGTCACTAGCAGGCGCACCGTTTCTTTCTAACACACTGATACCTTGCTGTGGATTGGAATCGGCGAGGCTCATGGCCACCGCCCGAAGCGCGTCCCGCCGCACGCCCCGGGGCGTGAGACTGGCTAGTTGTCTTTCTGCGAGCCCCGGATTGGTCGAAGCAAGCTGCCCAAAGACCGCCCCAATAGCATTGGAGCGGCTAGAACCCTTGAGTGCCTTGGCATAAGTAAGCGCCTCCATCGGAGCGACTTCTGTCCATCGAGCGAGGATGGCACGTTGGACTTGCCAGCCTCGCCAATCACGACGGGCCAACAAATCCGATTCGCGTGCGAGTCTCGCCAAGTCCTTGGGATCGAGACGCTCGATGGCAAGATACATCTGCGCCTGGCTGCGCGCTTGGTTAGCGCTCTTGATCGTGTCCAACAAGGCTTTGGCCGTGGCCGCCTGAGGTACGTCTTCCGTAACCGGCTTCTGTTCCTTCGTCCCGACCTCATCGGAGACGCCATCGAGAAGAGACGACGGGGCCGTGCCGTTTTCAGCCGATTGCTCACTAGCAGAAGGGTCCGCCTGTGGAATCAGATAGTGTCCAAGGAGGACTCCCGCACCAAGACAGATGATCGCAACGAGGCCTAGTTTCATCGCCACGGAGAATACATCATTCTCGGGCAAGCGTAAGCTAATTCTCTCGCGGTTTATTACTTACTTGCTCTTCGAGCTACATAAGGAGCTGCTCGTGGTAGCGGTGTCGCCGCCGAATCCACCATGCACTCGGCGGCGACTAAAAGTCACCGCTACCGGGAAGGGACGGAGGGCCGCCCTCTAGGATTAATGATAGAGACTTGCTGCTAATCGTTATCAATGATCACACGTGCAGGCGTACTCCAAGTAGTCGCACGTGGGGCAATCAGAGAAGTCCATGGTGAATTTGGCGCGCACGGCGTCTGCATCGGAGGCAGTCTTCACTTCGATCACGACGGGAAAATCATCGCCTTCCGGAAGCGCCTTATCAGATACCAACGACTGGCCGCTCTTGGCGAAGGCGAGCTGGGTGGGATTGGAACGGTCACCGGCGATGACCCGCACCTCTTGATCGGCGACGTCGGTTGGCTTCAAATCATCGGTCAAGAAAGTGATCTGGACCTTGCGATCATCACTGACGAAGTACTCGTAATGTGGTTCGAAATTCGTGATCACCCGGCCTCCGTTGGGACCTGCTAGTTTTGTGCCGTGTTCATGGTCATCATCACCGTCGTGATCATGCCCGTCTCCGTCATGTTCATGCTGTTCGTTGTCATGATCGTGACCTTCATGCGCGTGATCATGACCGTGTTTGTCGCCGCACGCGATGACGCCGTAGAGAATGGCAGTGAGTAGCGCAAGTAATGTTAGGGTATTTGTTTTCATATTCGTTTGGGTTTAGTTAGGTCAGGTGAAGAGTGAGTGTTAGCCCGATGCGGGAACTTTGGCGACGACCGCGCGCTCTGCGGCGCGGCGGCAGAAAGTGTGGAAGATTGCGGGGGTGATGGCTAAGCCTAATAAGGTGGAACTGATCAGACCGCCGACAATGACGATGGCCACGGGATTGAGAATCTCTTTTCCGGGTGCATCGGCGGCCAAGACGAGGGGTATCAAGGCGATACCTGCGGAAAGCGCCGTCATGAGGACGGGAACGAGACGCTCTTGTGTCCCACGTTCTACCATCTGGCGGTTGAATTCTTCCCCTTCATGGCGCATGAGATGGAGATAATGTGAGAGCATCATGATGGAGTTGCGGGCAGCGATGCCCGCGATAGCGATGAAACCGACGAGTGTGGCGATACTAATGTTATCCAAGGTCATCCTCGTCAGGAACACACCGCCAATGATGGAGATGGGAATATTGGTGAGGACGATGAGAACGAATGAGGCTGATTGAAAATAGCTGTAGAGCAGAAAGATCATGATCACGAGACAAATGGCCGACATGATCATGATGCGCTTGTTGGCCTCCTGCCGTGCTTGGTACTCGCCTTCAAAAGCGAGGCGATATCCCTCAGGCAGGGAAATCTGCTTCGCTACCTCTTTCTGCAGGGTCTCTACCACGGCATTGAGATCGCTCACGGTAGGATTGATCGAAACGACAAAACGCCGCTGGGTGTTCTCTCGCAGAATGGTGTTAGGCCCAGTGGCTTGACGGATGTCCGCCAGATGGCCCAGGGCCACGCGTTCACCGGAACCGGTTTCTAAGGTAAGACTAGCCAAAGCGTCAGGCGATTCCCGCCACTCCAAAGGCAAACGGATCACCAGGTTGTAGACGCGTTCGCCTTCGTAAACTGCAGCAACCGCTTCCCCTCCCATGAGTGCGCCTAACTGTTCGTTGATACGCCCGGGAGTGATGCCGTAGGCGAGCGCGCGTTCCCGATTCACTTCAATACGAAGTTGGGGAATGGGCGCTTGCTGTTCCATTCGGGCCTCTTCAAGTCCGGGAATCTTGCGGGCGATCTCCGCAATCTGCGTACCAATCCGTCGCAACTCTGCTAGATCCGGACCATACACTTTAATGGCCACTTTCGCCGAGACACCGCTTAACATATGACCCACGCGATCGGCCAGGGGGCCGCTCATCGCGCTGAAGGTTCCCGGGATGCCGCGCATGACTTCGCGAATCTCATTGAGGATCTCCCGCCGATTGCGTTTCGGGGATTCCGTGTACTCGACATCGAATTCAACCGTTGACACCGGCACCACGTGATCGCCTCGCTCTGCCCGCCCTACGCGGTAACCGACCTTGTCCACTTCAGGAATTTGTAAGAGTAGATCCTGCGCTTTGGCGGAAAGAGCGGTGGTGTGTTTGAGAGAAGTACCAGGGGCGGTCGTCGTCGCGATGACGGCCGTGGGTTCACGAAACGGGGGAAGGAAATTACCTCCCATTTTTCCATAGGTCACGAAGGTGCAGACCAATAGGCCCACGGTTAGAGCAAGGAGTAAGAAAGGCTGAGACAATGAGAACCTTAGCCAGGTAACGCGAAAAATTGCCTTCAGCACACGCACGATGACGCCGTCATCGTGTGTCTTTCCCGCTTTGGGCCGAAGGAGATACGAACTCAATACCGGAATGACTGTGAGCGAAACGACAAAGGAAGCGCTCATGCTAACAATCGTCGCGATGGCGATGGGCGAAAAGAGTCTTCCTTCCACACCGCTCAATCCTAGCAAGGGAACGAACACGAGAATGATCAGCAGGGTGGCGAAAAGAATCGACGAACGCACTTCGCTCGAAGCCCTCGCGATGACTTCCAACTTGGGTAGCGGGGAATCGAGCGCCGCGTTCTCCCGCAATCGCCGGAATACATTCTCCACATCCACGATGGCATCATCCACCACCATGCCGATCGCTACTGCAAGGCCTCCCAAGGTCATCGAGTTCACACTCAAGCCGAAGAGATCGAAGACGAGAATCGTGATGCCTAACGAGAGCGGGATAGCCGTTAGGGTGATCACGGTCACGCGCGCATTGAGCAGGAAGAGAAAGAGAATCACGGCAACCATGATCGCGCCATCGCGCAAAGCCTCCTCGAGATTGCCAATCGCCAAGTCAATGAACTCGGCTTGATTATACAATGTCAGAAGTTTCACGCCTTGAGGCAGGGTCTTCTGCAGATCGGCCATGGCTGCCTCGACTTTGCGGGTGAGATCGATGGTATCGAAACCGGGTGATTTGGTAACACTAATGATAACTCCGGGATAGCCTTGGATTTGGCCTCCGGAACTTCTCTCATCTAACAAACGCCTTGAACCAAGACCGGCATCACCACGCATGGGTTCGGTATCCCAGACCACCTCAGCCACATCCGCGATGCGAATGGCACGGTCATTCCGGTAAGCGACCGGCGTGTTTCCAATGGCGTTGAGATCCGTGGTCATGGCCAACTGCCGCACCATGATTTCTTGAGCGGATTCCGTTAGGAAACCTCCCGTGGTGTTCTTCACGGCCTCGCGTGCGGCCTCATGGAGTTCCCCGTAGCGAACATTTAGCGCAAACATCTTCTGAGGATCCGGTTGGATCTGAATTTGTTTCACGCCGCCTCCCATTGATAACACTTCGGCGATGCCGGGAATGGACTGTAGCTGCCTAGCAATGGTCCAATCGGCCAATGTCCGAAGGTCTTGGGGCGCGGTCTCTCCTGACGGATCCACCACGCCGACGAGCATGATATTTCCCATGAGCGAGGCCACGGGTGTCATGTAAGGATTCACGCCTTCCGGTATGGATTCCGTGGCGCCGGTGAGGCGCTCCTGAACGAACTGACGCGCTTTGGTGATGTCCGTTCCCCAATCAAACTCCACGAAGATGAGTGATAGGGCGATATCATTGGTCGAACGCAATCGCGTCACCCCGGTCACCCCCATCAAGGCGTTCTCTAGCGGAATAGTGACTAGAGTCTCCACCTCCTCCGGCGCGAACCCCGGTGCTTCCGTCAGGATCGTCACCGTCGGTTTGGTCAGGTCGGGCAAGACCTCCACGGGAAGTTCGTTCACTTTCTTGATACCAGCGGCCAAGAGCACGAACGCAATGGCGAGAATCAACGCGCGTTGCGCCAGTGAAAAACGAATCAAATGATTGAGCATCGGTCAGGATGGTTGCCGGCGGCCGCTCCACCAAAGTTGACTAACAAGAACGAGAAGAAGGGTGACGGCGATGGCGTAGATCATCAGCCACGATGATGAAGAAACCGCTGACGAGCCTCCAGATGCCGCCACGCGTTTCTCGGCCTCGCGCGCTTTCTTCTGCTCAGCCGTCATCTCGGAGCCGTCCTCGTTGTGTTCATGACCATGGGCCGCATCCAACGCCTCTTTTAACGACATGGTGCTACTGCCGCCCACAAATCCTAACGCATACGCCCCTGCGGTGACGACCTCATCGCCGGGGAAGAGTCCACTGACAATCTCCACATGCGTGTCATTCTCCTCGCCAAGAATCACCGGGGCTTTGACGAAGGCGTGAGGCAAATCAAAGTCTTTCACAAAGACGACACGACGAGCGGGATCGCCCTGAACAGCCTCTCGCGGCACGGCCATCACCTTCTCCCGCCGATTGATAATAAGCGAAAACTCGACTCGCATGCCCGGTTGAAGGTGGCCATCGGAATTCGAGAGCTCGAAAATACCATCGAGCGTACCACTCTCGCGATCGGCCGAGACGCCATAACGGATAAGCTCGGCAGAAACGGGCGAAGCATCGCTCTGGGCCGGCAATCGAAGCCGCGCCGGTGTTCCGATGGGTACACGTGGAGCCTCGCGTTCGGGGATCTTCGCTACGGCCCATAGCTTGGAACGATCGACGATCTCAATAAGCGCTTTGTCAGGTTCTACGGGATCTCCCAACGAAACGGCCGATCGCGTGACGAGCCCGCCCTGCAAAGCCTTGAGCTCGATCGTAGGAGGCGGCGAGCCAGGTTGCCGACTTTCTAATCTAACGAGCGTATGACCTTGCTCCACCCATTGACCTTCAAAGGCCTTTAGGGCCACCACACGACCCGCAATGCGGGAGGCCAGCACAGAACGGTTGGAGGGAATGTCTTCCAATCGCCCGATGGCAAAGACGGTCGTTTCAAAGTCGCGTTCTTCGACTTCCACCATTTCAATGCCAAGATTCTTCACCCCATTCGCGTCGAGAATCGTCGTATTAGCCGCCCGATCCGTCGTGTTGGCAAAGGTGGAAGCCACACTGCAGAGGAATGCTTGGCTTAGATAAAAGGTCATGCGTTTCATGTTATTTCGTAGCTGCAATCGCTATCACGCCGGGGTGGGATGCGGTCAGGCTTTCCAGTTGGATCCGGGCCAAGTGATAGTCTTTCTTGCGATCAATGAGAGTCGATTCGATTTTCAAAGTTTGTTCCTGAGCCTGTTGCATCTGGGTGAAACTGGTTTCACCGCGTTGATAAGACGCTTGGATGTCCTGATGGTACTCGTGGGCGGTCTCGACGAGTGTTTCGTAACGTTTGACTAACAAATAGTGCTTTGCTAACAAAGCCGCTGCCGTACGCACTTCGTTACGGATTTGCATCGCCACTGCCGTGACGCGACGCTGAGATTGTTCGCGTTCGAGGTATTTCACTTCCGTTAGGCTTTTGGTGGGCGATCGGAATGGAAGCGGAATGGAAAGCCCCAGCCCGACAAACCGATTCGTTTCTAAGCCGCCCGGTTCGTCAACCGCCCGCTCCCGTTCTACCCGTAGTTCCACCTTGATGTCTTCCCAGCGCTGGGCATGCGCGAGAGCGATCTCGGCCAGAGCATGGCGCTCCGCCAGCTTCGCTAGCTGCATTTCCGGTCGGTTAGCCAACGCCTCTTGCCACCGTGCCGTGGCTTCCGTTGCTGGCTGGGTGGGCGGCACCGCGAGATCGCCGGTGATCTGCGGCAAGGATGCACTTTCAGAGCCTAACAAGCCACGAAGCTCACCCCGCCACACTTCATCAGCCACCTCAAGATCGCGAATCGCTTCCTCAAGTATCGATGCATCCAGCTCCGCTTGGGTCGCGTCGAAACGCGGAATCTCACCCGTCTTCGCGCCGCGGTCAGTATAATCAATGAGCTTGGCATTCAGCCGCAGCATTCTTTGCCGTACTCGGCGTTGTTCTTGCAAGGCTAGCAAATGCACGACGCGTGTCTTCACATCGCTGATGAGGCGTCGGCGCGCTTCCTGTATCTCCCACACCGCAGTGTCGATCCCGATCCGCGTGAGTTCCTTTTCCCGCCGCAAACGATCCGTCACGGGGAAACGTTGGGAAAAAGTGATGGCCAGAGAGCCTTCGTCCTCATCGAGACCGAACTCATCCGTCGCGGCCTCCAAACCCAGTTCCGGATTGGGAAATCGCCCACTCCAACGAAACCGCGCTTGAGCCTTAGCCATTTCAAGTTCGGCTACTTTGAGAGGGGGATAGTGGGCCAACGCTCTCTGGACGGCGGTTTCTTCATTCAAGGAAGCCGGAGCCGCAGAGAGTGGTGAAAGGTGGGATGAGGTTAAGGCTAAACTAGCATAAATAGAAATAAAAGAAACGTTTCGCAACATGTGTGAGTTTCCATGAGTTGATCGAAGGCAAGATGACTGCCTGTTTGTTAGGCAATACCACTGCGAGAACTCGGCCTCAGAATGCCGGGCCGACTGCGACTTTTGTTAGGAAACTCGTCGCGGAGGATGCTCCACGCGATCGTTGCGCTGGCCATGAAAAATAGAGAGGACCGGCGCGTCCAAGCGTTCGACGTGACCGTAGATCGAAGGCACCATGAGATTGGCCGCGATACCGGCCAAAGGCCCGCATTCCGAGCAGCAGTCACTCTGGTCATCATTCACCGGGTCGTCGTCGGATCCGTCTTCCTGATGATCATGCCCATGTCCACACTCATGAGTGGGCACACATTCCTGATGGTGATGATGATCCTCAAACTGTGCCAACAACTGATGCCCATAGCCAGTGAAGAAACCGGTTAGGATCAGAATGCGTAGCGCTAGAGGCAGGGAATGCATGAACATGAGGATCGTAGTAAGGCGTGAAGAATTGTCAAACGGGCAAATTCACTCGGTCGCCGGCTACATCGTTTCACCGCCGTTGGGTATGATTCAAAATGGAAGGGCAGCTCTCTTAGCGGATCTCGTGAGAGTTCCGGGCGTGGGACTCCGCTGCTCGAAGGAACCGTCACCAGTTCCTCTTCCTTCATTGGCCACCTCTTGTAGTCACCTACCACCGGCCACCTTGTTCTCACTTTGGTCCGTCACCGAATATGCTTGTCAGACCCGCTAACAAGGCGGCGGATTGGGCATGTCATGAAGATTCACCCAATTGATGCCGCCATCATCATCGGTTACCTGGTCCTCGTGGTCATTTCTGGGATCTTGTTAGCACGCAAGGCTTCGCAAAGCATGGACTCTTATTTCCTCGGCGGCCGCCGCATTCCGTGGCCGCTGTTAAGCGTCTCCAATGCGTCGGGGATGTTCGACATCACGGGAACGATGTGGATGGTGACCCTGCTGTTTATTTATGGTTTGAAAAGTGTGTGGATTCCGTGGCTGTGGCCCAGCTTCAATCAGATCTTTCTCATGATCTATCTGGCGGCGTGGATGCGTCGGTCTAACGTATTGACGGGAGCAGAGTGGATGCGCACACGCTTTGGTAAGGGACGCGGGGCCGAACTCTCTCATATTAGCGTGATCCTCTTTGCCGTCATCGGTGTGATTGGGTTTCTCGCCTACGCTTTCCAAGGCATTGGCAAATTTTCGGAGGTGTTCTTGCCTTGGGATCTCGAGCCTAGCACCTATGCCATGATCTTTATGGGCGTCACCACCATTTATGTGATTCTTGGAGGGATGTACAGCGTGGTCTTCACCGATCTCATTCAGTTTCTAGTCCTAACCATTGCCAGCGTCGCGATCGGTGTGATCGCCATGTCCAAAGTAAGCGGCGCCGAGATTGCCAATGCCGTGCCGGCCGGTTGGCCAAACATTGGATTTGGATGGCATCTCGATCTCGACTGGTCGAATCATCTTGCAGCGGTCAATGCTAAGATGGTCGAGGATGGCTACGCTCTGTTTGGGTTCTTCTTCATGATGATGGTTTTCAAAGGTATCCTTGCTAGTGTGGCCGGCCCCACGCCGGGCTACGACATGCAGCGGGTGTTGGCTACAAGAACGCCTCGTGAGGCGGCCCTGATGAGCGGCCTCGTCTCCGTCGTGCTCTACTTGCCGCGCTACTTCATGATCGCCGGCATCACGGTGTTAGGGCTGGTGTTTTTCAGTGATGATTTGCGTGCCATGGGCGAGGAAGTCGACTTCGAACAGATCCTTCCCTATGTCATTGATAACTTTGTCCCCGTAGGCGTGGTGGGGCTTCTCTTGGCCGGTTTGTTAGCCGCCTTCATGAGTACCTTTGATTCCACCGTCAATGCGGGTGCCGCCTACTTGGTGAACGACGCGTATAAACGTTATATCGCCCCCGATGCCTCCGAGAAACGTTGCGTTCGCATGAGCTATCTGGCTTCGGTGATTCTGGTCGTTGTGGGGATGGGATTCGGTTACGTCGTTTCCTCAATCGATTCGGTCCTGAAATGGCTGGTAGCCGGACTCTACGGGGGATTCGTCGCGCCTAACGTGTTGAAATGGTACTGGTGGCGTCTCAACGGCCACGGCTACTTTGCCGGCATGGTAACCGGGATCGCGCTAGCACTCATCTTTCCCTTGGCTCTGCCAAACCTCAGCGCATTGAACGGCTTTCCTATCATTCTTGTCATCAGCGGCATCGCCTCGGTGATTGTTAGTTTGAAGACAAAGAATTCGGAAGACGACATCGCGGTGCTCAAGGAATTCTACCGCACTGTTCGTCCTTGGGGTTTCTGGCGTCCCATTGAGGCCCAGGTCATGGCGGAGACACCCGATTTTCAGGCTAACAGGCACTTTAAACGTGACGCTGCCAAACTTCTGGTCGGGGTCGCTTGGCACACCACGTTGGCCGCCATTCCCATCTTCCTTGTGATCCGGGAATACACGGCCCTAGGGATATCGGCCGGCCTTCTCGTGGCAACATCGTTGGTTTTGAAATGGAATTGGTATGACAAGTTGGAGCGTGAATGAGGAGAATGGTTGGGCGCTTCGACGTGGGGTGGTTGCGCTCAGTCTAAGGTTCAAGGTCGAGATAGGCGTCCCGCAACCAGCTGGTGCTTTATTTCAGTTTGGAGTTATCCCTCAAAAACTCGAGCACCTCATCCACTTGACAGAATGCTAGACCAGTGACGGTATCCGCACAACCGTAATAGATGGCGATCCGTCCGGTGGCGACATCGGTAAGGGCAGCGCAAGGAAATGCCACATTGGGGACATCGCCCACACATTCATACAACGTTTGCGGCGATAACAAATAGGGTTTACTGCGGTAGATCACTTTCCACGGCTCGTCGAGATCCAGAAGCGCTGCGCCCATGCTGTAAACGAATCCGTTGCAACTTGTTAGGACGCCATGATAAAAGAGCAACCAGCCTTCCGTGGTCTCGATGGGATTGGGACCCGCGCCGATCTTCGTTGACTGCCAACTGTGCGCCATGGTCCCCATGACAAAGCGATGCCGTCCCCAATGAATCAGATCGTGGCTACTGCTGTAGAAGATATCCCCGAATGGGGTGTGTCCCGTATCGCTGGGGCGGCTAAGCATGGCATACTGGCCGCCGATCTTGCGATGAAAGAGCACGCCATTCCGATTGTAGGGCAGGGTGATGTTCTCTTCCTGATGGAATTTTCTGAAATCCGTGGTGTGTCCCATCCCAATGGTGTAGCCATGATAGTTGTTGCACCACGTGATATAGTATTTATCATCTAACAAACACACGCGCGGGTCATAGCCCTCGATGAATTCTGAGATCTCGGGATCCTCACATTGCCACTGAATGGGATCGGGATCGAGATCAAAGTGAATGCCATCGTCGCTGAAACCGGCATGCAACCGCATGTTCCGCGATTTGTCGTCAGCACGAAAGACCCCGGCAAAGTTGCCTTGGAACGGAACCACCGCGCTGTTGAAGATGCTGTTAGAGCACGGAATAGCGTCGCGTGGGATCACCGGATTGTGATCGTAGCGCCATACCACGTCGCCGCAGCCATCGGGTCTGTCTTGCCATGGGATGTTCGGCAAGGCGTCACCCACGATGGTTGCGTTTCCTGATGAGGTATCTGACATGGAGCGGATCGAACGATCGGACCTCGGTTCTGTCAAGGTTTGGGGGGCAAACGCTTATATTGGGCACGTTCGTAGCGGGACTTGTGAAAATTCCGTGCGTGGTACTTCAAACGAGTAGGCCTCACGACCACTTCTACACACTCGTATCGAAGCCTCATCACTTTGATTCGCACCCAAGAGTCGGTTAGGTTAGACCGTCAATGCATGCTCGAAAACTCGTGAAGCGCTTTCTTGTAGAGCCGTGGCACGGTGGCATCCTCTGCCGGATGACCGACCACCAACAACAGAAAAGGTTTCTCTTCGCGGGGACGCCCTAACAATTCGTTGAGAAAATGCATGGGACTTGGTGTGTGTGTCAGCGTTGCCAATCCGGCAAGATGCAATGATTGAATGAGCATGCCGGTAGCGATGCCGACGGATTCTTTGGGATAGTAATGTTTGACGCGCGCTCCCTCGGCGTCCGTGGAAGAGGACGCGGCGAAAATGGCGATCAACCACGGCGCGGTCTCGAGGAAGGGTTTGTTAGCGTCCGTTCCGATGGGCGCCAAAGCTTCTAGCCAAGCCTCTGGCGCACGATCATTGTAGAAGTCTCTCTCCTCAGCTTCGGCGGCGATTCGGATCTGGCGTTTGATTTCCAGACTGTGAACCGCAGCAAAGTGCCAGGGTTGTTGATTGGCACCGCTGGGAGCGCTTCCGGCGATGCGCAAACAGCTTTCGATGATGCCCTGAGGAACTGGCCGAGCAGAAAACGCACGCACGGTGCGGCGGGTGCGCATGCGTTGCCAAACGTCGTCGACCCGCTCTCGCATGTCCTCATCTGATACAAGCGGGTAACCACTCAGTGGCAATGGAGAAGAAGGACTTTCGTTGCTCATAAGCACTGTGAACCAGTTGCGATTTTAACATGAATTCCGATCATGAAGCCCCGGACAAGAAGAAAGCGCACGGATGCGGTGTGGTGAAATCCAGCGTCGCTTCGTTAGGTGACCCCAGGCAAGGATCTCTCACCAGTTCCGCGACGAAGATTCCGATGAAATTGTCACAAGATCCGTTGCGAACGGCGCCCAGCTCTTCTAGATACACATAACACTTCACACTTAGCACTTGCTTCGAGAAGATCATCCTGGCAATTTCCCTGAATGGGAGAAACTCACTGGCCGCCCAAGACTGCCGACGGCGCCTTTGCCACAACTCAGTGGTCCGTGATCCTGAAGGCAGCCCGGGAGGGTGAAGAGCAGTCGACGCGTGTGTTGAATCATCTTTGTCAGTGTTATTGGTCGCCAATCTACGCGTTTATCCGCCGGCGTGGTTTCGACGTTGACGCCGCATTGGATTATACTCAGGCGTTCTTTGCCGCTATGTTCGAAAACAAGGCCTTCACGGGCGCTGATCCCGAGAAAGGCAAGTTTCGAACCTATCTGTTAGGGGCGGTTAAGTTTTTTCTTTCTAACGAACAAGCCAAAGAGCAAGCGATAAAACGCGGCGGCGGTTCGATTCACGTTTCCATGGACGTCGTCGAGATGGAAGCTTGGCTGGAAACGGCTCTATTTACTGAAGAAACACCGGAAACTCTGTTTGAGAAACAGTGGGGCCACACGGTCTTGCGCCTGGTCAAGGAGAGTGTCAGGGAAGATTACGCCCGACGAGGTAAAGCAGATCATTTTACCATGTTAGAACCGTTCTTGCTTGGGGGCGGCGATGAGACCTATGCGAGTTTGGCCGAGACACATGGAATCTCGGTGAGTGCCGTGAAAATGGCCGTCCTCCGCTTGCGGCAGCGGTTTGGCGAGAGGCTCCGTGAACACATCGCGGCCACGGTTGAGTCCGAGGCTCAAGTGGAGGAAGAGATCCGCAATCTCATGGCGGCTTTTTGAGGAAGCGGGTGTGACCAAGCGGCTCTCAACTCACTAAGTACCTCGACGACATGTCTGATGAGAATCGCCAATGTCCCCAGTGTGGTGCGCCGTTGCCTAGTGGTGCTGGTCAATCCATGTGCACGAAGTGTTTGTTAGGATTGGGATTGCCAGGTGGCGGCGCGGTACCGGATACCATGACCATCTCGCCTCTCACCAGCGCAGGCATTCCGCAGTCAGGTGTGAAGTTTCACTACTTTGGAGACTTCGAACTCTTGGAAGAGATTGCGCGCGGAGGCATGGGAGTGGTGTTCCGGGCTCATCAAGAGAGCCTCAATCGACAGGTGGCCTTGAAATTGGTCCTGGGCGAGCGAATTCACTCGAGCGAAGCACGCAAGCGGTTCCAGATCGAGGCGGAGGCCGCTGCGAAGTTGGATCACCCTCACATCGTCCCTATCTACGAAACCGGTGAACACGATGGTTACCCTTACCTCGCCATGAAATTGGTGGAGGGCGAGGATCTCTCACGATGGCTCAAAAAGGCGCCAAGTCGATCGGTGGCGGGGACGAAAGCGGCGGTGGAAAAGGTGGCCAAGATCGCCCGGGCCATTCACTACGCTCACGGCCGCGGAGTGCTACACCGTGATTTGAAACCGAGTAACATCCTGCTCGATGAACAGGGCGAGCCCTTCATCACCGACTTTGGATTGGCGAAGTTCGCAGAATCGAAACAAGACCTCACCCGTTCGGAAGACATCTTGGGCACGCCACGTTACTTGGCTCCGGAACAATGTCAGGGCGGAGCCGTTTCCACCGCGAGCGATCAGTACGCCGTGGGCGTCATTCTCTACGAATGGATCGCGGGTAAGGCGTTGTTTGAGGCTGACACACCCTTGGCATTGATACGAAAAGTGGCGGAAGAACGTCCCCCGGAACTCGCCGCGACCTATCCAGGTGTGGATTCAGATCTAGCATTGATCTGCGCCAAATGTCTGGAGAAAAGGCCGGAAGATCGTTATGCAAGTTGTTTAGCCTTGGCTGAGGATTTGGAGCGGTGGCTTGTCCGGGAACCCCTCGCCGTACGTCCGCTAGGGCCTATTGAACGCGTGTGGCGCTGGATCAGGTGCAAGCCACTACCTACCGCACTTACCGCTGCCGCCTGTTTGTTAGTAGCCTTGTCGGCCTTCGCCGCGTTCAACACTTGGGAGAAGAACCGGGAAGCCGCCCGCAGCCGCGAACGGCTCTACGCCATGCGTATGAATAATGCGTGGTCGCTTCATAAACGGGGCAACACTGATGATGTGAAACGGCTTCTCGATCTGACCCGGCCTCAAGCGGGTGAAGAAGATTTGCGGGACTTCGAATGGCGCCTTCTCTGGCAAGCTGTTAGACTAGAAAAGCCTATCAGAACGCTCGGTCCCGCCTCGGAGAAGTTCTCAAGTCGAATCGCTTGGCGGGCCGATGGCCGGTTGATGCTTTCCAACGGCGCCTCCCGCTGGACGCACCGTCACGTGGACGTGTGGGACCCGGGAGCCACTCGTGCATCCACCACCTACAAGCCCCACCACGATGACACGAAAGTCTTAGGTTTCTGTGCCGAAACGAGCGTGGCTGCCGTGGGCACTGACGGTCAAAGGATAGGACTGGTCTCTTTCTTGTCTAACCAATCAGCAGAAAGACTCGTGGTGCGCTTGTCAGAGCGGGAGAATGTGGGGCCGGCCGAGTTTTCCAATGATGGCCGCTACGTTCTGACCTCAGCATGGGATCCCGATTTGAAACTGGTCCGCTGCCAGCTCTATGCCACGGAAACAACAGAACTGGTTTACACCACCACGGTGCGAGCCCAATCCTGGCGCATCGGAAACGCTTTCTTGGCCGTCTCGGGCGACGGATCACGCATTGCCGTAGCAAGCGTGAAAGACGGAATCCGCGTCATCGACTGGCGAAGAGATCAAGTCCTTTACCAAGTGGAAGTATCGGATCTTTTCAACGGTGCCGATCAGCTAATTCTGTCATTATCCGCAGATGGGCGCTATTTCACCGCGGGCGCAGGATGGTCGACCTACTTGGTCACGCTCGTCGATCTTGAAACCGGCGAACAGCGTCCGTTGCCAAGCGCATCGCCTCACGCCCGAAGAGCACGGACGCGCTCCATCGAGAAGGGAAATAGAGAATCGCCTCCCGGTTCACGGCATGTATCGGGACTGACATTCTCCCCATCCGGGCGAAAACTTCTGGCATCCGGATCGCCTGACGCGGAGATCTGGGACGTGACATCCGGGGAATCGCTTGATATTCGCAAGCTTGCGGGCGGCGTGCACACGGCCGCTTTTTCGCCGGATGAAAGCCAGATCGCTTTCTCGCTTCATACGGGCGAGATTCAGATCTTCCCGCTCGAATCGAAGGCTGTCATGCCCGCCAAGCTTGGCCCCATCCGGATCACCAATGTGGGCATGGGCAGGGTATTGCCCGGTTGCGATCACATGGCCTTGACCGTCCCCGATCCTGAGCGTCCTCATCCTGTGCTCGGCCGTATCCTGTTGCTCATGCTAGGGGAACGGTTTGGAGAAACGCGCCTGATCGACGCGCTTGGCTCTAACAATATCCATGCTTCTCCTTTGCCGGGCAATCGGCTCCTGGTATCCGAGCCAAGCGGTCTCTTCAAAGTATACGATGTGGGCACCGATCAGATCGTCCAAACCATCGATACCGGTCTACCGGGAGCCGTACCAGCAAGGGTCTTTCGCAAATTGAACGTCATTCTTGTTGGGCAGATGATCGAAGACAAACGGCCGTGGTATCTGTTTGATCTGGATTCCTTTGAACGCGTGATCACTGGCAGCGGGCCCTGGTCACTGCCCATCAACGTGACCGCAGATGAACGCTACGTGGCTTGTCCAGGCCCTGACGAAAACGAGTTTCCGCTCCGCGAGGTGGCGATGAACGACTATTTCCTCAACGGAGACCCGACGGATGATCATTACACGGTGGACGTGGTGTATGGGCCCGATGGAGAATTGTTAGGCATCCAGAACGACAAGGTGATTCACGTACGTTCAGGAAAAGTGTTATTCGACGATTCGAACAGCGTTATTCGATGGGGAAACGAAGCCATCTTCTTGCCGGGCGGCCGCCGTATCCTTACCGACGGCGGTCATCTTTGGGACTTGCGAACCGGGTCACCCGTGATCACCGGCGGGCTGAGCACGCGTGGATGGGGCGAGTTGATGCAGGCCTCGCCCGACGGCCGCGTGGTCGTGGTGCAAAGCAATGATGGCACCGACCAGCGCTACGTCCAGGTCTGGCAAGCGCCCAGCTGGGAAGAGATCGCCGCGATCGAGGATACCGAGTAATCACTTTCTCATGAAATCTTCCCACAAGCTGTGACCCCGGTTGGTCGCCTTCATTAGGTAGGGGCGGGGCGATGAAGCCCTTAACATCAAACTCAAGTCTAACGAATAGATTAATCGCAACCTCATACCGCTCATGAACTCACGTCACCTATTAAGTAAATTGGCCGTCGCCGGCGTCGCCGTGCTGCTCCTTATCCTCACCATCATTTCATCATCCACCCATCTGAACGCCGGCAATGGAAACAACCGAAACGATAGGCCAGGTTCTTTGTTAGGCCAACGCGGACAGTCCTTGCAACAACGCGTGGCTAAGAAGATCGCCGGCACTTGGTTTGGCAATGACGGTCTCGCCGTTCAGGGTTATCTCCAGTTGGATGCCTCTGGCAATGTCCTCCTCAGCACCACGGGCGAACTCGGAGCGGCCATCCTGCAAGTGCCCAACCCAATGGCCGGCGAGGAAGGCCAGCCCGACACGCTCCCACTCTCACTTCAGGGCACGCACACGGCCGCATACGGCACTTGGTGGGCAACGGGTCGCAACACATTCGAGATGTACTTCTCTAGCATGTACCATCGCCCTGCGGAGTATGACGCTCCCCCACTAAGCCCCGCTCCCTTCACCGGCGTTTGGCGTTTCTGGACTCGTGGGGAGGTGATCGATGGCGTACTCCATGTGGAAGTGAAATCCAGTTTGGATCCGTGTGATGAAACCGGCTGTCCAGATCCTTCAGGGAACACATTCTCTTTCGAAGAGGCGCCTTTCCCTCAAGGGCGGACTTGGACGCTCAATCCAATGCACGCACCTCAAGGCTAACAGAGTCTCTGCCAATTCCACCACTTAGTTACGATTCTTTGACGACTCCTTAAGTAAGAGTGAAACCATGAACTTGATCACTCTAAAGAACCTCCTTGTCACCTCTCTCGCTGCACTCGTAGCCGGTGGTTGGATAGCGTCCCTTCCGCCTGAGGCGGCGCACACGCTTGAAGCGTTGTTGCCTGAATTGGCGAATGAAGACGGGCTTCCAGAGGTCGCGGAACCGCCGTCCACGGGTGAACTGCTCCAGCTCTTGGATCCCTTCTTGCCGGAGTTCCGTTCGGAGGATGTCGCCCCGGAAGAGGGGGCGGCATTCTCCGCTCTCTACACCACGGAGTTTACGTTGGAGGAAGCCGGCACTGTTGAGCCGCTTGAGCTTGAATTCATCGGTGATGGGCACAGTGCTCTCCTAGGGTCCACGGCACTGCGATTTGGAGGAGCCATCAATCTAACAGAGCGCCCTTTTCCTACTAGCGGAATCATCGCCCTCATGGATACCCAAGGCGATCAGCTCTTTGGCCGAGTGGTTGGGCAGTCCATACCTGAGGAGACGAACGACGCTCTATTGCGGCTGCGCTTCGACGCTATCTTCGGTGGTGGAACAGGCAAGTTTCGAAGTGCCGCCGGATTGGCGAAAGTGACCGGCGCCGCCTATTTCCTAACAGGCACAAAAGGAACGGCGGCCTGGAATATCGAAGGCCGGCTTTCATTAAAGAAGGCCGTGGAGATCACCGCGGATGCGGAGATTGAGATCAATGAGGAGACCGGAACCTTTGCGCTCCTCGCCGACGGCTTTCAAGCGTCCTCCGGCGCGCCGGTGGCCTTTGTCATGGAAGGAGAAATGGATCTCGAGACCATACCCTATCACTACACGGCCACCGCCACGTTGACGGATGCTGAAGGCAATCAATGGTCCACGGGAGAAGAAAGCGTCTCGGGTTGGGTCATGCCTCAAGGGGATGGGTTGGTCTTGCGTTTGGACCATTCGTTGCATTTCGGCGAAGGCACGGGCGCCTTCGCCGGATCGTCAGGACGTGTGACCCTGGAAGGCGCGACCGTTTTTCTGGAGAGCCGAGACGGCTATCTGTTAGGGAGCGCCTCGATTCGTCTACGCGGCGGCCGGAAGTAGGACGGCCATTTCTGGCCGTCCGAATATTGTGTGAAGCTAACATTAATTGCGTTGCTCTGCGACCATGTCGTTCATCCAGTTCCAAACGCGGGCGCGATAACGGCTTGGCTTGTAAAGCCACGTATCATTGTGCGCTGACTTGGCAAAAGCGTTGGGAAATCGACCTAACATTGTTCTAGTATCGATGTTATAGAAGGTGAAGTTGGAAATATCAGGGAGGGCTTCCTCCAGATACGCTTGCGTGCCGTAGCCTCTACCATTTTGACAAACGAGATAGGGTCTTCCATTGATCCGGCGGAGGCGTTTCAGCGCGTGGGCACGATACGTTTCCAGTGGCGACCCCCACTTCGTTCCACGCCATTCTTTGACGCCGTCAAAGTGATCGTGTGAGACGAAAGCAGTCCAAAGTTGGGCAATTTCATCATCGTGCAGGCCGATGTAATTCACGCCAATAGCGCCGCGTGAGAAGCCGCAGAGAAAGACGGCGTCGGGGTCCGCGTGAAAATCGTTTATAATGCGGGGAACTTGTTGTTTGGCGTAGGCCACCGTGGCTTGCGTATCGCCCCACCAAGTGACGGCATTCTCTTGACCATCTTTGCTAATGTAGGGAAGGACGACCCAAATATAGCGGCCTCCTGAGAGGCCATATCCAAGTCGCGCATCCTCTACTTTTCCCGTCGATCCCGACTTAGGAAAGTAGTTACCCGTATATTCGAAGATAATCGGAAGTTGAGGACCGTCTGGGCGCCAGTCTGGAGGCAGATAAACGGTATGGGAAACATTCGTGCCGTGGTGGCTCTCCGGTGTGATGGCGACACGCTTGCCCGCAGCGGGCTTACCCTGAGAGAGATCGGGGCATCGAAGGACTTCTTGCGATTCAATGTCTAACATAATCACCGAAGCCGACAGGAGCACGCAAGGCAGGATCGCCGTGATCATTCACCCATCTTAGCCACTCGACGGGAAAGTTTCTAGTAGAGCAGCCATCATTTTTCTGGCAGTAGTCCGTATCGGTCTCAAATTAGGTCTTATGCCCCGCAATACTTTGGCTCTTCCATCATGCTTAGTTGTCCTGGTGGCCCTCGCTACCAATAGCTTTGGAGCGGAACGGGTCGATTTCGCAGAGGAGATCCGGCCGTTGTTCAACAAGCACTGCGTGGGGTGTCATGGCGGGGTCAAGAAAGCGTCCGGGGTGTCCTTTCTCTCGCGTGAGCAAGCTCTTGCCGAGGCGAAGTCGGGTTTGCCTCCCATTGTGGCCGGCGAACCTAACCAATCGGAGCTGCTCCGGCGCATTGCGTCGGATGATCCGAACGAACGCATGCCGCCACCCGATCACGGCGCCGCACTATCGGCAACCGAACAATCGTTGCTCAAGCGTTGGATCGAAGAAGGCGCCGAGTGGAAAGGACATTGGGCATTCGAAGCGCCTAACATGCCGGCGATACCTGAAACCGCCGAATCTTCGTGGAGTCAGGGCCCATTGGATCGCTTCGTCAAGGCGCGGTTGGAAGCGTTGGGGAAGCAGCCTTCGGAACGTGCCGACCCCGAAGAGTTGCTACGACGGGTAGCACTCGACGTCACTGGATTGCCGCCCTCTTTGGAGCAGCTCGCCACTTTTAGGGCAAATCCGAGCGCGGAGATCTATGCTAGGCTGGTCGATGAATTCCTCGCCTCCCCACACTTCGGCGAACGCTGGGCGGGCGTGTGGATGGATGTGGCACGCTACGCAGACTCTGAAGGATTGGGAATCGATCGCCGGCGTCAAGTTTGGAAATACCGCGATTGGCTGGTCAATGCGTTCAATGCCGACAAGCCCTTTGATGTGTTTGTGATGGAACAACTAGCCGGTGATCTCATGCCCACGCCCAATGTGGAGCAGTTGGTAGCCACCACGTTTCACCGTCTCTCGCAGAGCAATAATGAAGGGGGTACCGATGACGAAGAATTCCGCGTCATGGCGGTGATCGATCGCGTGAATACCACTTGGGAATCATTGCAAGGAATTACCTTCGGTTGTGTGCAATGTCATGCTCATCCCTATGATCCGATTCAGCATCAAGAGTACTACGAGTTTATGGCCTTCTTCAACAACACGGCTGACGCTGATGTCGGTGAGGGCTATCCTAAGTTAGCCGTTCCCTTGGATTCAGCGCACTATCAAATCGCTACGGCCTTGCAAGCGCGAGCCAAGGCTTTGCGGGAAGCGCTCCATGCAGACATCACGAAACACCGCCGCGCCTCCGATTGGAAACCTGTCATCTTCACCGACGCGAAGTCGTCTACCGTGACGTCTGTCGAGATCAGCGGCAATGATTTCCGGTCTGCGGGTAATATGTCGAACGGCACAGAGTTCACGCTGGATTTCCAGGCACCTGACGCGGTCGAGAAAATCACTGCTTTGCGAATCGATTTGCTTCCCAGAGATCCGGAAACCGCGTTGCACACACCCGAGTGGGGAGCCGTTTTGTCACGTATCAAACTGGAGTGGTCGCCAAAGGGAGATGGGAAATTCCAAGAAGTGAAATTACGAGAAGTGTTAGGCGATGAACCGAGTCCGTTTTATGAGCCTAACGAAAGCTTGAAGAAAGGCGGCCGCGGATTCGGCGCCTATAGCAAGCAGTTTCGTCCGCGCCAAGGAGTCGTGCTGTTAGAAAAACCTCTGGCCGTGACGCAATCGTCTCCTTTGCGATTGAGACTGCGGCACGAAGTCTTCGCACTTGGGGCCTTCCCGCTGGTCACGAAGCACGGCCGGTTGTGGCTGAGCAGCGATGCGTCTTGGAATGACTACGGCCGTCGTGGCCTCGTGCTCACCCAGCGCAACGATTTGAAGCGCCTTGGCAAGCGCTTGAGAAGCATCCCGTCGACGACCGTGCCGGTGACGTTAGAGCGGCCCGGTTATCTCGCACGCGAGACGCGCCTCTTTGAACGCGGCAATTGGTTGGAGAAAGGGAAGACAGTCACCGCAGGGACACCTCGTTCTTTCCCGGCGATGCCCACGGATACCCCGCGCAATCGCCTGGCCTTGGCTGAGTGGTTCGTTAGTCCTGACAATCCGCTCACGGCACGGGTGATGGTCAATCGCCTATGGGAACAACTCTTCGGCCGTGGTCTCGTGGAAACACTGGAAGACTTTGGTTCAGCCGGAAGCAAGCCTTCTCATCCTGAGTTGTTAGACTATTTGGCACGCCGCCTTCAAGATGAGCATCAGTGGAGTGTGAAGCGAACATTGCGCGAGATGCTTCTTTCCGCCACGTATCAACAGACGTCTCGCGTGGCGGTCGAATGCTACGAAGCGGATCCGTCGAATCGGATGCTGGCGCGCGGTCCACGCCAACGCTTGACCGCGGAGATGGTGCGTGATCACGCTCTGGCGGTGGCTGGTTTGTTAGCGCGGGAAATGCACGGGCCTCCCGTGCACCCGCCGATTCCCGGCGGCGTGTGGAAGCCCTTCGATGGTGGAGACAAATGGCCCACGGCGAAACCGGGCAGTTCCGCGCGTTACCGACGAGCGGTTTACACTTACTGGAAACGCAGCATTCCTTATCCCATGTTTGCGACCTTTGATGCGCCCTCGCGCGAAGTGTGTTTGCAGCGCCGCCTGCCGAGCAACACGCCGCTACAGGCTCTCACGCTACTAAACGACGCCGTCTTCGATGAATGCGCACAGGAATTGGCTCGGAAGATGAATAGTCATAGTGATCAGTTAGACCAGCAATTGCGGCACGGCTTCTTGCTGGCGACTTCAAGTTATCCCAATGCCGATATCCTAATGGAGCTGCGGTCTTTGCATACGCGTCTTCAGTCTGAAACTCAGGCTGATGCCACAGAAGCGCTGCGCAACATCGCTTCCGTGCTCTTAAACCTCGATGCCGCTTTATCCAAATAACCGACTGACTGCCATGACAGCCTTCGAATCCAAGCTCGCTCAATACCAGTTCCAACACTTGCAAGCGGTCACCCGGCGGCACTTCCTACGTGATTGTGGCACGGGTCTTGGGGCGATATGGTTCGCCTCACAGAGTTCTGCAGCGACTAACATCATAACGCGCGATGCGGCGGAACCGCTTGGGGCTCTGCCTGCTCCAATGAGGGGCAAAGTCAAGCGCGTGATCTACCTGCACATGATCGGGGCGCCGAGCCAGCTGGAGTTATTCGATTACAAACCTGCTTTGGTACGCTTCGATGGCAAGACCTGCCCGCCTGAATTCCTGGAGGGCAAACGCTTTGCCTTCATTCGCGGAGTGCCGCAAATGTTAGGGCCGCAGTTCCCTTTCCAGCAACATGGTCAATCGGGTCAGTGGATGTCTGATAGACTGCCCCATTTGAAGCAACATGCGGATGAAATGTGCTTCATCAAGACGATGAAGACGGAGCAGTTCAATCACGGGCCCGCGCAACTCATGGTGCACACCGGCAATGCTTCGTTAGGGAAGCCATCGATCGGCGCCTGGACGACCTGGGGCTTGGGATCGGAGAATCAGAATCTTCCGGGGTTTATCGTGCTTCTGTCAGGAGGACGTCAGCCCCGTGTCGGTAAGAGTTTGTGGGGTTCGGGATTCTTGCCCTCCGTTTACCAGGGCGTGCAATGCCGTTCCGTGGGCGATCCCGTGCTCAATATTCGCAATCCTAAAGGCATCACCCGGGAGCGTCGCCGCATCGCGCTCGATAGCTTGGGCAAGCTAAACGAACTCACACATGCACAAGTAGGCGATCCCGAGACCGTGACGCGCATCGCGCAGTATGAAATGGCCTTCCGCATGCAAATGGCGGCTCCAGACGTCATGGACATCAAGAAGGAGCCCGAACACATTCGCGATATGTACGGCGCCCAACCGGGTAAAGAAAGCTTTGCTAATAATTGTTTGTTAGCGCGAAGACTAGCAGAAGCCGGGGTGCGCTACATTCAGCTTTTTGATTGGGGTTGGGACACGCACGGTTCGTCAAAAAGCGAGGCGCTCAATCACGGATTCAAAACCAAGTGCCAGCAAGTGGACAAACCAATCGCCGCCTTACTCACAGATCTACGCCAGCGCGGGTTGCTCGATGACACTTTGATCGTGTGGGGTGGTGAATTCGGCCGCACGCCCATGCAAGAGAATCGAGGTGGAGGAAAGATGAATTTCGTGGGACGCGACCACAATCCGAACGCCTTCACCCTCTGGATGGCGGGCGCGGGAGTGAAGCCCGGCGTGACTTACGGCGAGACGGATGAACTCGGGTATCAAGCGGCGATCGATCCCGTCCACGTCCGTGATTTTCATGCCACGCTCTTGCATCTGTTAGGCTTTGATCACGAAAAACTCTCGGTTCCCTTTCAAGGTCTCAACCAACGGCTCACGGGGGTGAAACCGGCTGAGGTGATTCATGGTGTTTTGAGTTGATCACGATGTTCGTTTCCATTCGGTGGACGCCGCTTTTGATGGCAACCAGCCTTCTGGGTCACTCCATGATCAGCGCGAAAGAGTTGCTTCCGGATTTCCGTCAACGGGATGTGATCAGCCAGAGTTGTCAGCAGCTTATCATGGTCGTGACCGATGATTGGCAAACTGTTAAGGGAACGCTTTGGCGTTTAGAACGTGAGCCGGATCAAGAAAACTGGAAACACGCCGGCGGCGAATGGCCAATCGTCGTAGGTCGCAACGGGATGGGATGGGGTATCGGCGTTCACGGCGGGCCTCCGTCAACAGCCAAGCACGTCAAGCGCGAGGGAGACGGATGCGCACCAGCGGGTGTGTTTGCTTTGGTGGAAATGTTTGGAAAATTCACGGCGCAAGAATCGGGAGTCAAAAGATTCCCCTACCGGCAGATGCGTTCCACCACGCGTGGAATTGATGATCCACGGTCCCGCCATTACAACCGCATCGTTGATCTGGCAGTGATCGAGCAGCCAGATTGGCAAAGTGCCGAACGCATGCTCAGAAGGGACACGCTCTATGATCTGGGAGTCGTGATCGCTCACAACTGGAAACCCTTTCGTGATCGCGGATCGTGCATCTTCATTCACACGTGGAGTAACCCTAACGTAGGCACCGCGGGATGCACCGCGATGGCAGCCACACGCATCAAAGCGTTGGTGCAGTGGTTGGATCATTCGAAAAATCCTCTCTTGGTGCAGTTACCTCGCTCTGCGTATGGGAGACTGCGTCAGTCCTGGGCCTTGCCGAAAGCAGAGGGATAAAGACGCCGCGGCAGCACTTGTAAATACTGGTACCGGGTCTGGCGCTTCAAACGAGGAGAAGTCGCACGATTCCCGACTGGCGCCCCCCATACGAAGCGAAGGACACGAGGTAAGCGTTCAGTCTGAAACTTATTGAATTTCGTATACGGGGTGTAGGTTCGACTACAACTTGACCCACGGGTCTCGAAGCCACTATTTATGAGAGCGTTAGACACCTTCCCTCGCCGTCATCTTGGCATCTCCGAAACCGAGCAGGAACAGATGCTGATTTCCCTCGATTGCGATGACCTGGACTCGCTGATCGACGATGTGGTCCCGGAGTCAATACGCGATCGAGAGGCGCTCAATCTTCCGGCGGCCTTGACGGAATCGGAGGCCATTGAAGAGCTGCGAGAGATCATGGGAGCCAATCAAAAGTTCCGATCGTTCATTGGTGCCGGTTATCACGATTGTGTCACGCCGCCGGTGATTCAGCGAAACATCCTCGAAAACCCAGGTTGGTACACAGCTTACACGCCCTACCAGGCGGAGATCGCCCAAGGCAGGCTTGAGGCCTTACTCAATTTTCAAACCGTGATCACCGAGTTCACGGGTTTGGACGTGGCCAATGCGTCGCTGCTCGATGAAGGAACCGCCGCCGCCGAAGCGATGCATATGGCGCATCAAGGATCGAAAGGGCGTGTGATCTTCGTGTCGGAACGGTGTCACCCCCAGACGATTGATGTGGTGCGGACACGGGCGGAACCGTTAGGGATTCGTGTGGTCACCGGTGATCACGAGACTTTTCCTTTGGAAGAGGCGGACGGCGTCTTTGCAGTGCTCTTACAGTATCCCACCACCGATGGAGCGGTATTAGAGTATGGGCCGTTTATTGAACGCGCGCGAGAAGTCAAGGCGGTCTCCATCGTGGCGGCGGATCTGTTGAGCCTGACCTTGCTGCGACCTCCGGGCGAGTTTGGAGCAGACATCGCGGTGGGGAGTGCGCAACGGTTTGGCGTGCCCATGGGATATGGCGGCCCGCACGCCGCTTACATCGCATGCGTGGACAGACTGAAGCGCCGCTTGCCTGGGCGTTTGGTGGGCGTATCGCATGATTCGGCAGGCAATCGCGCCTATCGCCTGTCCCTACAAACACGGGAGCAGCATATCCGCCGGGATAAGGCGACGAGTAATATCTGCACGGCGCAAGTCTTGTTAGGCGTGATGGCGTCCAGCTACGCGGTCTATCACGGCCCCACCGGGTTGAAGGCCATCGCCACGCGTGTTCATTGCCTAACCCTTCACCTAGCAAAGGCCCTCGACCAATTGCCAGGCTGTGAAGTGGCGGAGGCGCTGTTCTTTGATACGCTGCGCATTCGATTGCGCGATCATTCGGCAGACGACGTCTTGGAACGGGCTCGTCACCGGAAAGTGAATCTGAGAAAGCTCGACAAGGAAAGTGTGGGGATTTCTCTCGACGAAACGACCACCATTGAAGAGCTTGCCGTGCTTTTTGAAGTCTTCGGAGGTGATCTTAATGACTTCTCCGGCACGGTGGATCAAGAGGAACCGGACCTGCCTGCCTACGCCCGCCGCTCCACACGCTACTTGGAACAAGAGGTATTCAACAGCTTCCACACCGAGACGGAGATGCTCCGTTATCTGCACCGGTTAGAGTCGCGTGATCTCGCGCTGAACCAATCCATGATTCCGTTAGGCTCCTGCACGATGAAGTTGAATGCGACTTCGGAGATGTTGGCGCTCAGTTGGCCGGAAGTGAATGCGCTCCACCCCTTTGCCCCCAAGGAGCAAGCACCAGGCTACAAACGCCTCTTTGATGACTTAGAGAATTGGTTAGCTGAGATCACCGGTTTCGACGCCGTTTCTCTCCAACCCAATGCCGGCTCCCAAGGTGAATATGCGGGATTGTTAGCCATTCGCCGGTATCACGAGAGCCGTGGCGAAGGCGATCGCAACATTTGCCTCATCCCCACTTCCGCGCACGGCACCAATCCGGCCAGTGCGGTCATGGCGGGCTTCAAAGTGGTTCCCGTCAAATGCGATGAAGACGGCAATGTGGACCTCGCGGATCTGAAACAGAAGACCGGTGAGCACGGCGATAGTCTCGCCGCTCTGATGGTCACCTATCCTTCCACTCACGGGGTGTTTGAAACGGCGATCAAAGAAATCTGTAAGGTGGTGCACCGAGTCGGCGGCCAAGTTTACATGGATGGCGCCAATATGAATGCTCAAGTCGGGCTCTGCAGCCCCGGCGCCATCGGAGCAGATGTGTGCCATTTGAACCTGCACAAGACCTTCTGCATCCCACACGGTGGCGGCGGCCCGGGCGTGGGGCCGATCGGTGTGGCGCAACATTTGGCGGCTTTCTTGCCCGGGCACCGTCACTTTGGCGGCGACGACGCCGCGCAAGGCGTGGTCTGTGCCGCACCATACGGGAGTGCTAGCATTCTCACCATCTCCTGGATGTATGTTCGCATGATGGGGGCAGCGGGCCTCACAGAAGCCACCAAAGTTGCAATACTGAACGCCAATTACATTGCTAAACGGTTAGAGGATTTCTTTCCTGTGCTCTATCGCGGCGCCAAAGGCCTCGTGGCGCACGAGTGCATCATCGATGTGCGCTCCTGCAAAGCCGACGCTAACATCGATGTCGAAGACGTGGCTAAGCGTCTCATGGATTACGGCTTTCACGCGCCGACGATGTCGTGGCCCGTGCCTGGCACTCTCATGATCGAGCCCACTGAGAGCGAATCGAAGGCGGAACTCGACCGCTTTTGCGACGCCATGATTTCCATCTATGGCGAGATCCGCGCCGTAGCCAATGGCGAAGCGGACAGCAAGGAGAACGTTTTGAAAGGCGCCCCCCATACGGCGGAAAGTTTGTGTTCTGATAGTTGGGACCGGCCCTATAGCCGGGAGTCCGCCGCCTTTCCCGCACCCTGGCTCCGCAGCCAGAAATTCTGGCCGGCAGTGGGCCGCATCGACAATGTGTATGGGGATCGCAATCTGGTTTGTACTTGCGATCCCGTAGAAACCTACGTAGAGGCGGGGCATGGCTGATGGCCCAGGCATTAACGTCGATTGGGAAACATGGGAACCGCAAGAGCGGTCCACTCTGGTATTTATAAAAAAGGACAAAGAAGTCCTTCTCATTCGTAAGAAACGAGGTCTAGGAGCGGGCAAGATCAACGGTCCCGGTGGCAAGATCGATGAAGGGGAGTCTTCTGAGGAGGCGGCGATCCGGGAAACGAAGGAGGAAGTCGGCCTCACCCCGATCGATCTCGAGTGCCACGGTGAACTTTTCTTCCAGTTTAAAGACGGGCTGAGCATCCACTGCACCGTCTTCGTCACCGAGTCTTTCGAGGGGGAACTCACGGAAACTGAGGAGGCCGAACCCATGTGGGTGGTCATTGATGAAATCCCCTACCACGAGATGTGGGAAGATGATCAGTACTGGCTTCCGCAGGTCTTGGCCGGTGACACGTTCGAAGGTTTCTTCACCTTTGATGGTGACAAGATGCTGAGCCAGAATGTGAATTTCAGCAACGCCACGGCGGACGTGGAAGCGGATGATGAACCGGCGCACACCTTGGATGATGAGACCTTTGAGAAGCTTCAGCGGATCGTCGAATCGTTGATCATGGCCTCGGAATCCTCCCTAACAGAAGGCTCTATTCTGCGCACTTTGCGCAAGGTCTTGAAGGATCATGAGAAGGCCCTTGAAGAAGCTGAGGAAGACGGGCAAGTGCTAGATTTGCCGGATATCGGTTGGGTGGAGGATTTGAAAGAATCCGCGATCACCGCAGCGGTCCAGGCCTTGAATGAGAGTTACGAGCGCGAAGGCCGCGCTTTTGCCATCGCCGAACGCGCGGCCGGCTTCAAGATTTTCACCCGCCCCACCTACTCCATGTGGGTGCGTGCCATGTTTCCCGATCAAAAACCGCAACGATTGCGTCCGCCGGCTTTGGAAACTTTGGCCATCATCGCCTATCGCCAACCTCTAACGAAGTCCGAAATCGAAGCGGTCCGCGGCGTGAACGTGGATGCCGTGATGAAGATGTTGTTAGACCGCAACTTGATTCAAATCGGAGGTCGAGCGGATTCTCCCGGACGGCCGTTGCTCTACCAGACCACTGACGCCTTCCTCGATCACTTCGGCATCCGCACCGTGGATGAACTGCCTAATGCCGATGAACTGCGCAAGGTGGAATTGCCGACGCCGCCACCTTTGGAGTCAGAGGGCGAAGGAGAAAAGCCAAGTGGCGAAGGTGAAGGCGGGGAAGCCTCCGATGAGGCGGAACCAGAGCAAGCGGTTGAAGAGATGGAGAGCGCTGAAGCATCCGAAACCACGGATGACGCCGAAGAGGAGGTGGCCGAAGCGGAATCTGAGCAAGAGGAAGATGACGCAAGCGAAAGCGAGCCAGACTCCGCCGAAGAACCAGCTCCGGCGTGATCCGACGCCATTGTCAGGGAATCAAGGAGGGCGCGGTGAGACGCCGCGATTGCCTGGGAAGTTGACTCTGTTAGCGCCATTCACCCTATCCCCCGGTTGACGCCCTTAAGGTCTGCCCTATCCTGCGCGCTCCTATGAGCACCCAGCGCATTCTGATAGCGGATCCCATTTCCCCCAAAGGCATCGAAGAGTTGCAGGCTGACTCCGCTTTCGATGTGGATGTGAAGATCGGTATCTCCCCTGAGGATCTCCTGGCTTCCGCCGATCAGTATCACGCCATCATCGTCCGTAGCCAAACCAAGATCACGGAGGCGGTTTTTGAAAAGGCGTCCAATCTCAAAGCTGTGGGCCGCGCCGGTGTGGGTGTTGATAACATTGATGTCGCGGCCGCTTCGCGAAAGGGCGTCGTGGTCATGAACACGCCGGCGGGCAACACGATCTCCACGGCTGAACACGCCTTCACCTTGATGCTTTCGTTGGCGCGACACATTCCTCAAGCCCACGCCAGCATCAAAGAGGGACGCTGGGACCGAAAGAAATTTCAAGGAACGGAGATTTATGACAAAACGTTAGCAGTACTCGGCATGGGCCGCATCGGCACGGAGTTCGCCCGGCGCGCCATGGCCTTTGGCATGCGCGTGGTGGCTTACGATCCCTTTCTCTCCTCCAGTCGCGCACGTCTCCTGCGGGTCGATCTGGTGGATACGGTGGAAGAAGCCGTCCAAGACGCCGACTTCATCACGCTGCACATGCCCATGACACCGGAGACCAAACACATCCTCAACACTGAGCGCATCGCCAAGTTGAAACAAGGTGTGCGCATCATCAATTGCGCCCGTGGAGGCTTGTTAGACGAAGCCGCGGCCGCCAAGGCCATCGAGGATGGCATCATCGCCGGCGTCGCCTTGGACGTATTCGAAACCGAACCCCCGGCCGAAGACTTTGTGCTCCGCGAATTTCCTAACGTTGTCCTGACGCCTCACCTGGGCGCGTCCACGAGCGAAGCTCAAGAGAACGTTGGCATCGAGATCGCCCGCACCATCGGCGCGCATTTGAAAGAGGGCACTGTTGTCAACTCCGTCAACATGCCTAACATTGACGAGAAAACGGTCGCGGCCATCGGTCCCTATTTAGACTTTGCAGAAAAGTTAGGGTTGCTAGCCGCTCAGATCGCTCCCGGCCGGCCGAATACGCTTCGAGTCGATTACAGCGGCAAAGTGAGTGATGCCGATACGACGCTCATCACGCGGTCCGCTCTCAAAGGCTATCTTCAGAATTCGTGTGATCCCGGCGCGGTCAATCACATCAACGCCCCCGGCTTCGCGGAAACGCAGGGGCTTCGGGTCACGGAATCTCATTCTCCCAATCCCACCGAATTCACTGATCTCATTCAAGTCACGGTCAAGGCCGACAACGGCCAAGCGCTGGTCGCCGGAACGTTCTTTGGCAAGAGCCCGCGCATTGTGAAGATCAACGATCACCGTGTGGAAGCTGGCCCTGCCGGTTGTCTGCTGGTATTAACCAACGAGGACACCCCAGGACGCGTCGGGCAAGTCGGTTGTGTGTTAGGCGAACATCAAGTCAACATCGGCAACATGTCTCTGAGCCGGAACACCGTGGGTGAGTTGGCCATGACCGTCATCAATCTGGATTCCGCACCCGACGACGAAGTGCTGCGTAAACTCGAAGAAATCCCCGGAATCCAAGAAGCTCGCGCGATCCAGTTTTAGGTCAGAGACCCGTTGGCCGTCAGATCGACTGCTTCCTTCTCGCAAACAGCGTCAGCACACCGAGCGCTAACAAGAATGTTGAGCTGGGCTCGGGTATGATGGTAAACGTTTGCAGGGCGAATGTTGTGGGCGTGCCCGTGCTGATGCCATCGCCAGTACTTGGAGTGCCTTTGTTCTCACCGCCAAAGAGGGGCGTGACACCGGGGTCGGAGATACGGAAGTCGATGACATCGCTCCGGGCATCGGCTTCGCCCGCCGTGGGAAAGGTCCAGGCTGTCTCGGGATCGCTGCCATCTCCAGTGGGGTTGGCAAGAAGAACCCATTCTAACGTTTCGTCGACAGTGCTATTCTGGTTGTAGATCCAGACATAGGCGTCTTTGCCAAAGAAGAAACTGGCAGTGTCGGTGGCGTTGCCGTCAAGGATGCTCCCATCGGGGGCGGGCGCCGCGTTCAGGGTGACGCTGCCGGTGAGGAATCCGGTGGTGCTATTGTAAGTGCCGATGTCCAACCGGTGCCAATTACTTGCCCAGGAGGAGAGAGGATTGGCGCTGGGATCGAACCCGTCGCTGAACGTACCGAGCTCGAAATTAAAGCTGCCCGGATCGACCGCGGAGGTGCCGTCGCTTTCGTAAATGAAGTCGCCGGCGGCACTCCCCCAGTGCAAGGTGACGGCGTGGGCCGTATTGGGGATGAAGGTTAGCGCAACAGTAATAAGGATGCCTGTTAAAACGTAAGTGGATGCAGAAAAAATTTTCATGGCGATGATCGTTGGCTTGAAGTATGTCGTCGACAGGAGTGATGTTAGGGCATCCATGGCAGGGGCAATTTGTGATCCGCATCGCACGTATCACTTTGTCGGAAGTAGAAGGCAGCGCGATCACACTCAAAGACATTGGTGGTGGAGACGTTGTTAAGGGCGGCGTCTTCGACATTGCTCCATTGGTTGAAGGCGGGGAGCCCGGTGACAGTGCCCTCTATCCGGAAGTAGCACTCGAAGGACTCTTGATAAGGACTGCTATCGCCATCCCAGAAATGAATCTGATCCGCAGATCCGGGGTCGAGGCTTCCAGTTACCATGTTCGTGCTGTCATCAAGCCCTCGGCTATTGAAGGATTGGTCTATCGGATACCCACCGGCGACGAGCGTGTAGCCACCATTGAGCGGCAAACAAAAATCGGTCTCGCGCACCACACCCATGGCCAGAATGCTCGTGGTGCCGGCCGTTGCTTGAGGGTGGATGAAAAGCCCTTGGCCTGGAGGAAGAACGTCGCTCCCGGCTGAGAGGCCGCTGGCCTCATTCTTCCACTCCGCGGGGTCATCGACGTAAAGATTGGTCCAAGGAGGCGTGCCGCCGGTGTGGATGAGCAAGCGGTCCGCCATGGTGGGATCGCTTTCCGCCGTGAAGCTGCTGACCGGGAAGAGGTCATCGATGGTGTGGTGTGCCCTGACAATGAAGCGATCGCCGGCCAGATCGGACGCCACAGTGGTGGAAGTGTTATACGGTGGACCGGCGCACACATCAGTGTCGGCGGCCAGAGTGATGACACCACTAGCATTGGCGCTGACGACGTCGTAACGATGGCCTTCGTTGTCGCCACTGATGACTTCGAGGTAGTAGCTTGTGCCACCGGATAGAACGCTACTCAGATCCGGCGTGCCGGTGACCGTGACCTCTTGGCCGGACACGCCGGCGATGCTGCCGGAGAAAGTCTCTTTCTGCAACCATGGGTAACTGAATGTTTCACATTGGTTTTGAGTGAAGTCCGTGATTTTCCAACCCTGAACCATGGTGCTGGACTCAATAGCTGGAGTGGAGGCGCCGCCGTCGCCGTCATCATCAAGCTTGATGGTGAGACGCACGAAGCCTAACGCTGCGGTCAAAGGAGCCGTGGTCTCGATGTCTGCTAGGCGAACAGTCTCCGTGCCGTCACCATTATCGGTAATCGTCACACCGCTAATGCCGCCGGTTCCAGTGCCGGGGATATCCGCGATCACCGTCCAGGTGTCCGTGCCCAATGTTGGAAGGCTGGAGCGTGCCTCGACACAATAGCGCACATCAGTAAGTCCGCCGCTTCGGCGAATAAACGTGACATCATACTGGGTAGAGCTAATGGCCTCAACACAATAGCCAAAGTGCGAGGGCACACCGCTATCGGGGGGGAGGCAAAGAGCATACTCTAACGTGTTATCATAAATATCCCCATCGGGATTGTCAGCAGGGCCATTCTGGCCTCCAAGTGGGTTCTCCGTTTGCCAATCGTCAAAGGTTGCCGCTTTCGATAGGTTATCCAGGAAATCGTTCCCGGTGCTGTCGGTACCTGTTAGTGCCACGCCAATCGTATTGTCGGTGGTGCCTCCGTCGGGATCGTAGGTGCTGGTCGCCCCAAAGGGATCGGTCTCCACCACAACATAGTCTCCAGGGGGAAGATTGGGGAACGTGTAGCTTCCGTCACTACCGGTCGTGGTGGTGTCAATGGCAACGCCATCGCCGGGATCACCATCACCGTTGGGATCGGTGTAAAGGGTGATGACCACTCCGGGCACGCCGTTGTCGGAATCCAGCGGATTGCCGTCCCCATCGGTGTCATCCCTAACTTCACCAGAGATGGATGCTAGGGACACATCATCATCAAGGAAGTCATTGTTGACACTATCAGAAGTCACAATAGTTGCGGCCACCGTGTTATCCGTGCCGCTGCCCTGCGCGTCATCATCGCTTGTGGCTCCGGTGGGATCCGTTTCAACCACCACGTAATTGCCAGGGGTTAGATTCTCAAATAGATAGGTCCCATCGGTGTTGGTGACTGTCGTTCCCACAATGGGTTCACCGGCATCGAATACGCCGTTACCGTTCGTATCAGAATATAGCGTGATGGTCACACCACCGATGGGATCTTCGTCATTTCCATCGAGGGTATCGTCTTTGCCCGTATCGACGTAAACCGTGCCGCTCAAGTCGTAGAGTGTTCCTCCATCATTGAGGAAATCGTTCCCACTATCGCTTTCACCGGCCGTGAGTTCCACGTCCACCCAGTCGTCCGTTCCGCTGGCAATGAGGGTACTGGTGTCGTCGTCACTGGTAGTGTAACCGCTAGGCTGAGTTTCCACCACCACGTAGTCGCCGGGCGCCACATTCGTGAAACTGTAAGTGCCGTCCGTTCCGGTCACGGTGGTGTCCACGATCGTTCCATCGCTCGGATCCCCATCGCCGTTGGGATCGGTGTAAAGCGCGATGGTCGTGCCCGCGATCGGCGATTCGCCGGTACCGTTGAGCGTGTCGTCATCTCCCGTGTCATCGAGACTGGAGCCGGCGATTGTTCCGGTGTTGACGTCATCGAGGAAATCGTTGTCTAGATCATCGGCGCCGCTGAGGGCCACGGCTACGGTGTTGGCATCGTTGCTGCCGGTGCCATCGGCGTCGGTGTCGCTGGTGGCTCCGCTAGGATCGGTTTCGACGACCACGTAGTTCCCATCAGCAAGACCGGAGAAAAGGTATTCGCCATTGGAGTCGGTGACCGTGCTATCGACGAGCACGTCGGTACCCGAATCGTAGACGCCGTTGCCATTGGTGTCCGCATAGAGACTAACGGTGACACCGGCCACGGGATCTTCGCCGGCGCCATTGAGGGTGTCGTCGTCCGCGGTGTCGTTATAGACCGTGCCGCCGATGTCATACAACGTTCCACCGTCATCGAGGAAGTTGTTGTTCGTGCTGTCCACACCCGCCAGATCCACTGGGATCCAGTTGTCATTGGCTCCGTTCGTATCCGCATCACTCGTGAAACCGCTAGGATCCGTCTCCACCACCACGTAGTCGCCAGGCGCAAGATCTGGAAAGCTGTAGCTGCCATCGGCACTCGTCACCGTGGTGCTCACGGGGACGCCATCGCTGGGATCACCATCGCCATCTGGATCCGTGTAGAGCGTCACACTCACGCCGGGAATGGGATCTTCGCCACTACCATTCAAGGCATTGTCATTTCCGGTGTCGTTGTAGACCAAACCGGAGATACCGGCGGGCGTCACACCGTCATCAAGGAAGTCATTGTTGACACTATCAGAAGACACAATTGTTGCGGCTACTGTGTTGTCGGTGCCGCTGCCCTGCGCGTCATCATCGCTCGTGGCTCCGGTGGGATCCGTTTCAACCACCACGTAATTGCCAGGGGTGAGATTCCCAAATAGATAGGTTCCGTCGGTGTTAGTAGCCGTCGTCCCCACCATGGGCTCACCGGCATCGAATACGCCATTGCCATTGCTGTCCGCATACAAGGTGACGGTTACGCCGCCCATTGGCGTTTCGCCATTGCCATCTAACGTGTCATCATTGCCAGTGTCCACGTATACGTTACCGCTCAAGTCGTAGAGCGTTCCCCCATCATTGAGGAAATCGTTCCCACTATCGCTTTCACCTGCCGTGAGTTCCACGTCCACCCAGTTGTCCGTTCCGCTGGCAATGAGGGTACTGGTGTCGTCGTCACTGGTAGTGTACCCGCTAGGCTGAGTTTCCACCACCACGTAGTCACCAGGCGCCACATTCGTGAAACTGTAAGTGCCGTCCGTTCCGGTCACGGTGGTGTCCACGATCGTTCCATCGCTCGGATCCCCATCGCCGTTGGGATCGGTGTAAAGCGCGATGGTCGTGCCCGCGATCGGCGATTCGCCGGTACCGTTGAGCGTGTCGTCATCTCCCGTGTCATCGAGACTGGAGCCGGCGATTGTTCCGGTGTTGACGTCATCGAGGAAATCGTTGTCTAGATCATCGGCGCCGCTGAGGATCACAGCGACGGTGTTGGCATCGTTGCTGCCGGTTCCATCGGCGTCAGTGTCGCTGGTGGCTCCGCTAGGATCGGTTTCGACGACCACGTAGTTCCCATCAGCGAGACCAGAAAAAAGGTAAGCGCCATTGGAGTCGGTGACCGTGCTATGGACGAGCACGTCGGTACCCGAATCGTAGACGCCGTTGCCATTGGTGTCTGCATAGAGACTAACGGTGACACCGGCCACGGGATCTTCGCCGGCGCCGTTGAGTGCGTTGTCGTCCGCGGTGTCGTTATAGACCGTGCCGCCGATGTCATGCAGCGTTCCGCCGTCATCGAGGAAGTTGTTGTTCGTGCTGTCCACACCCACCAGATCCACGGGAATCCAGTTGTCATTGGCTCCGTTTGTATCCGCATCACTCGTGAAACCGCTAGGATCCGTCTCCACCACCACGTAATCGCCGGGCACGACGTCGGTGAAACTGTAGTTTCCGTTCGAATCCGTCGCCGTTTCGGCGACCGGAACCCCATCACTAGGATCACCGTCACCATTGGGATCACTGAAGAGGGTGATCGTGACGCCGGGGATCGGTGCGTCTTCCGCAGCATTAATCGCATCGTCATTCGATGCGTCGTCATCATCGTAGACTGTCCCGGAAATCGTCGCCAGAGCCGGCTCATAGCCGAAGTCGGCAGTGTCATGATTCGTACTCGCTGAAAGAATGACTCCTGTTTCACCGTCTGGGGACGACGTTCCATCGTTCTCGTCATAGGATCCGGTGTAGCCATCTAAGACATTGTCAGTGTCTGTTGCCACGACCACGTAGTCGTTGGCGTCCAGACCGGAAAAGCCGTAGACCCCATTAGGATCAGTAGTGGTGGTACCCACTAGCGTATCACCCGCACTGAAATCGCCACTCTTGTCTTCGTCGACATAGAGAGCGACCGTCACTCCTTCAATACCGTATTCACCATCTCCCGGTTCATAGCTGCCATCGCCGTCCAAGTCCGCCCAAATGGTATCCCCAATCGAAGAGTCACCTGGAGTTTGATAACCAAAGTCACCGTCCTCGTAAGTCTGCCCTTCCGTTAGATTGACTAGCGTTGTGCTGTCGCTTGATCCATCGGGATCCGCCGTGTTTGTTGCCCCAGTGATCACGCTGTCGTCTATGGTGATCGTGTAGGGTCCCTCACCAAGACCTTCAAAGAGATAGTTCCCGCTGGAGTCCGTCGTGGTGGTCACCGTCTGGCCATTCGGATAGGTCAAGGTAACCGGTACGCCTGGTATTCCTGCCTCCAGGCCGTCCTGACTACCATTTCCATTGGCGTCGTAGAAAACGGTGTCTCCAATGGAAGCGGTGCCGACAAAACCGAAATCAACGTCTGATACATTGGAATCAACAATGGTGACCCCTGTGTTTTGAGATGTGGTGGGGTCCGTTCCGATCAGCACGGGCGAACTCGTTGCGACGGCAACCGTGTAGTCACCAGCCGGGTAGCCATCAAAGCTATAGCTGCCGTTGGGGCCGGTAAGCTGGGAATCCACATTGATCCAAGTGGTTCCACCATCGGGAGTGTACCACAGGTAGACCGTGACGTCCTCATAGGTCGGCTCAGAAAGCGGATCCCATACCATGCTGCTATCAATGTCATTAAAAACCGTGCCCTTGATGTCGTAAGGGCCGGAGAGCTGGTAACCAAAGTCCGCATCGAGCACATCGCTTCCAGACAGGGTGAACTGGCCGGAATCACTATCATTGTCACCGTCTTTGTCACTAGTATTGACCAATCCAGCAAAGGGCAGCGTGCTCTCGTCGACTCGAACAGAATAGGTTGAACCGTCATCGGGCACACCAAACATGTAGTTGCCGTCCGCATCCGTGTAGGCCGTCTGTAGCACGGTTGAACCGTCGGAAGCGAGCAGCTCCACTTTGATGCCGCTCAGCAGCGTTTCGTTCGCATCCACGATCCCATCGCCATCACTATCGATCCATACAGTATCACCAATCACCAAGGTTGAAGAATCGGTGACGCCAAAGTCTGCTGCACCGAAAGTCTGCCCTGGAAGAAGCGTTAGAGGCGCCGTTTCGTTAGGTGAGGTCTGGCCACCATCGTAATCGTAGGTGACCGTCTGTGAAGCGGTGGTCACGAGTTCGACGACGTAATCGCCCTCGGGCAGACCCGTATTCGTGCCACCGTCATTGTAAGTGTCGAACAAGTAAAGGCCATTGCTATCGGTCGTGGTGGTATCAACGAGGATGTCACCGGTGCCGTCGCCGTCGGTGTCGAGGTAGAGGTTTACGGACGCACCTACCAATGGCGGCTCCGTATCGTCAAAGTTGCCGTCGCCATCCAAGTCTTCCCAAACAAAGTTACCAATGGCTCCACCGGGGGCGAATCCGAAATCCGCATCATCGTATGCTTCACCTGAGGTTAAGGTGACGGGATGCGGATCCGAAGATGTGGGGATGTAGTTTAAAGTGGTCACCCCATCAACCGCGGTCTCGGTGGGGAGATCAGAATCCGTTCCATCAACATCAACGAGATAGTTGCCGGGCGCGAGGTCTTCAAAAAGGTAGTTTCCATTCGCGTCGGTGACTGCCGTGCCAATCACAGCATCGGCTGCGGTGAGCTCTCCGTCCCCATCGCTGTCCTCGTAAAGCGTGACCGTGATATTTTCAATCCCGGGTTCACCACTGTCGTGGATGCCATCACCATCGGAATCAACAAAGACCGTATCGCCAATCGAACCTGAGCCAAGTGGCTGATAACCAAAGTCGTAGGTGTCGTCGTTGGTAGTTAGGTTTATCGCGACGCCCACGCTGTCGAGGGTGCCATCAGGATCCTGCGATTGTGTGAGGTTTGCAGGAAAATCGGTATCGGCCGTGTCCACGACAACAAGGTAGTCGCCGCCTGAAGCGAGACCGGTGAACTGGTAGTTGCCGCTCGCATCGGTGGTATCCGTGTCTATCAAGGTATCGACCGTCGGGTCATAGACACCATCACCATCGATATCTGCGAAGAGCAGCACATCGACATTGGCAATGCCTTCCTCTCCCACGTCCTGGGTGCCGTCTCCATCCCAATCAACGTAGAGCGTATCGCCAAGCGTTAGGCTTCCGGAAGGCTGGAAGCCGAAGTCATTGTCAGGAAAAATCGTGCCGTCGATAAGGGAACCGCTATCCGCGTCCACGGCAATGGGGTTTGCAGGTGTGGTCAGGACAGTGCCTCCCGGCGCTGTGGTAGAGACGGTGTAGTTGCCGTCCGGCACGTCGGAGAAGATGTAGAATCCGCTTGAATCCGTGGTGGCGGTGGAACCATCTGAAAGATTCACCGTCTGGCCCACGATGGGCGGTTCGTTAGGGTCTTGCACGCCGTCACCGTCGTAGTCGTACCATAGCGTGCCGGAAATGATGTTGTTCGCCATGTCCAAGCCGAAGTCCTGGTCGTCAAAAGAGTCATTGTTAGGATCTCCATCATCAAGACCGATCGTTACTTCGCTCGTGTCGTCGAAGCCACCAGTGCCGCCGTCGGGGTCGTCGGTGCCGGCAAAGCCCTCTAGCGAGCCTCCAGCGTTGTAGTTGGTGGAGTCGATGATGACATCGTAGGTGCCGCTGGGAAGGGCAGTGAATTCATAGAAACCATCGGCATCGGTAACCGTTGTTTGGTCCGGAGTACCGTCACCATCCGTATCCAGGCCGATTAAGACGCCTGCTAGTCCGACTTCATCATCTGCCGTCCCGACGATGTTGTCCGCACCATCTGGATCGTGACTGCCATCCCCATTCACGTCCCAGTAGATCGTGTCGCCGATGCTACCACCGGGATTCACCGTCACCGTTTCCGTATCACTCGCATCGTTGCTTGTATCGCCATTGAGAAAGGTGGCGCCGGTACTGCTAGCCGTATTGAGGGTACTGGCAGGGTCGGGGTCGCCATCGCCGCCCACCGGCGGCTGCAACGCTAGAAAGACAACCTCAATGGTCGTTCGATTACCGGCATGCAACGGTCCGACGTTGTCCCAGGTGATCAGACCAGTGGTCTCGTTGACGCTCGTCGGGGTGACCGAGGAGCTAACATATTGCAAACGCGCCGGGTCGTAGTCATCGGTAAGCGGAAGGGGATCGATGGTCGATGGGGAAGCAGTGCCAGTTCCGGAAGCACTCGTCGTATAAAGTATCCGGAAGTTATCGAAGGTCATCGACGCGAGTTCCGCCTCGTAGTAGACCCGGATGCACGTGGTCGCCGAGAGAGCCGGACTGGGGATGGTAGCGGTTTGTGTGCCTGTATTGTTCGTAGCGTCATTGTGTGTGACGAGGTCAATCCACGGACCGCTTGATGAAGATGCCGTCTGAACTTTTACCGACCATGTGGTTCCATCCGTTCCGAGCAGACTAGCATCGTAGGTCAACTCAGCCGAACCAGCGGTACTGAGATCAGCACACCGGTAAATGTAAGCACCATGCTTGGGACCTGGATTGGGATCCGAGACACCGCTCTCGAGCCGAAGCTGATTGGACTCCGTATGAAACCGGAAAGATGGGTCGGCAAGATGAGAATTGTTGTCTCCGACTTCCGTCCAGTTACCAAGCCAGACCTGGCTTCCGCTGCTTCCTGTATAATCGTTAGTAGCGAAATCATCGACGACAGTCGTTCCAACCGGGCAAGTCACCCGCAACCCTAAGGTATCGAGCGAGAGTTTGGGCCGTGCGCCGGCGGGACCCGATCCACCGGCTCCATTCCATCCCGCGGACAAGGTTGGCGATTGGAGTAGCGTCCAGTTCCAACTCAATACAGACGTGATATCGATGTAAATATCGGCGGCGTTGGCAGCACCAACATGGTCGTCGAATGTCGTGGGCGTGCCATCCGCAAGGTAGACGGTGGTGTTGCCGAAGATGATTGGGCCGCCCGTGCCGTTGATGGACAGGGTCACGTTCTCATCGTTTGCTCCAAGAGCGACATCTAAATAAAAGCCTTCGGCGACCAATTCGACTTTGTTGATCTCCACCGACGTGTCCGCACTAGAGAAATTGAAGTTTGCGGCCTCAAGATTGTCGTCCCCTGCATTAAAACTACCTGTCGCCACGCCTGCGGCGCCCTCTAGCAAATTGGCTGCAGGGGTGTATTCGTTCGTAGCACTCGACGCCGTCGCCCACCCTGTATAGAGGCATTCCGTGGCGGGAGGATCCGGCACCGGCGCCATGTGGTTCTCAAGATTGATTTGATAGGTGATCAGCTCGCCTGCAAGGTAGCTCGCCGGGTCGGCCGATTTCGCCACTGTCAACGCTGGGATAAGCGGCATGTCATTATCGATGGACTCGACCGGCGTCCCGCTGGCTCCAGCGGCGTCGAGGTCGATGACAAAAGTGTTTGTCCCGGAGTCGGGAACCGAGTAACCGGACGGCACATCGGCATCGCCGGAATCGATGAGGACGATGTAGTTGCCGTCAGGCAGGTTAGTAAAAGCGTAGGTGCTGTCGGCATCACCCGCGAGCACTCCTGGAGTACCGGTGTCTTGCGTCCCAATGAGGATGTCACCGGAATCGACGGCCCCATCTCCATTGGCATCGTAGTAGAGGGTCACAGCGATCCCGGCCGTCTGCGTTTCGCTGTTCAGATCGTTACTGTAATCGAGGTCCTCCCATACCATGCCACTGATGTTATTCGTACCGGTAAGGAGGGTACCGGCGGAGTCCTCAATAAAGGTGGGGCCATCGCCCAAGCTGAGACCAGCGACATTTTCAATCTGGGGGCTTGGTCCTGCGAAAGGGTCGTCGACTGAAACTTGAAATTCAACGTGGACGCTATCACCCGGTTGCAATTTGGAGTTCAGCCACCATTGGATGTGCGTCACTGCCGAGGCAGGAGCCGGCTCCGTGTTCACGAAACTAACGCCCCCATCTATGGAGTAGAGAACGTCGAGGAACCCTCCACTATCATTGGTGTTGGCAACCGTCTCGGCACTTCCAGACACATATGTGGTACCCGTTGGAATGGCGTCGTTCAGCACCAGCGGCATGCCGTATTCAGGAAGCCCGAGCGGCTCTTCACTGCCAGGATTAGTGAAATCGATATCGTAGGTAAGAGTCGCCCCCGCTGCGGCATTTTCGAGATCCACGGTCTTGCTAAGTTGGACGAGCGACTCTTGGGAAACCACCTCAGGCACGGCGGCTCCGAAGTCGGCATTGAATTTCTCATTCTCTGCCCCCGAAGCCACGAGCTGATAAGGACTTAACGCGGCCGAACACGGGCCGTCCATTGCGACGAGGTGATAACAAACATCCCCAACACCTCCGTTTGTGTCATTGGGTAGGTCAGTAAAGTAAGTTTGGTCTACGAAGTCTAACACATAGGTCGGGTTACCTCCGCTTCGCGAAATGCGCAACTGGCCTTCTGTTCTAACTAAACGGTAACAGAAAGGATCAAATAGGCTCTTGTCGCCCACAGGCTGAATCCAAACGCCGTAATCGAAGGCGAAATCTTGGTTGATATCAAATCCCTTGTTGTCCACGCCGAGCCGAAAACCCGTGCCACAAACTTTGATGACCTCGCCGGGTTTCGCGGGTGAGTTTGGGTTGATAGGATTGTCATTGATGTCCGTGACGGTCCACACGCCGCCAGTCGGTCCGCCTATCTTGTTGGCCATAGCACTGATGGAGTTTTTCATGGTGGCAATGTGAGTGTCTTCTCCCACGGCATTGGTTGGATCGATCTGCCCCGAGTCTAACTGAGATGCCCACGCATCGAGTTCCAGCCAGAGATCATCGTCCTCCAATCGTGTTTCGCCCCAAACCGGGGTCGAGCCGTCATTGCTCACTCGAGGATAACAAAGCATCCAGTAGATGGTAACGCATTCACCCGGATCAAGAGTGCCTAAGAAGCGGGTGGCGTCTGCCGATGGTGCGGCATGAGTGAAGGAATAATCTCCATCGAGATCCGGATGTTGCGTAACGAAGGCTGGATCAGAGTCTCCGCGAATGGGGTAAGTTCCTGGAGTCGCTGTGGTCCCTCCACCATCGATGTTGCCAACATGGGCGTAGAGATTGTGAATCGCGGAGCCAGTATTGTTACAGTAGACGACTTGAATGGTGAAGGTGTCCGGCGCGTAAGTGGATGGCGAAAGCACGTTGGAATCGACAATGATGTTAGCGCCGGCAATGATCTCTACATCCACTTGAGCGGGGCTGGTTGTCAGAAGGGCGACGGCGAGAGCCATCCCGAGACAGCCTCGCGTTCCAAGGTGAGACCGCCTGAATCGCCATCGTCGCACATTCGAGGAACAGCGGGTGGAACGTGTGGCAACATTGCGGACAACGTGTTGTAAAAACATGGAAATTATGATTAATGTTTTATATTATGAAACCAATTCATCAACCAATCCAAATACTCATATTACTATAATTAAAGCAATATTTACAAGGATTACTGGGTGTTGTCATAGCTGCCAGCGTATTCTTGGCCTTTACACTCATCCGTGAGCGAGATGAACGGATCCCCCCATAGAATTTACAAAGAAAGGCCGTGATTTTGACCGAATTAGGTCGCAGCTACCCCTGGCCACGTGGTCCATGGCCTTCAGATGAAGACATCCGAGGCTTCAACGCTTCAACCCAGCAAGTTCGCGTAGCGGAACTTCTGAAGAATTCCGACCATTCGGCAGCTGGCGCCGCGCGACGATTTGGGATCAATCAAGCCGCGAGACCTCTTTTCCCTCCACGTACGATGGACGGGAGTTCCCGCCGTGCTACTCCTTCTTCTTATCCCATTCCTGTTCCTTCACGATGGCATCGAGCACCGGCTTGGCCGGGAAATCGCTGGAAACCCGCCCATGCTTGACCAAATAGTTCGCCACTTCGCGGGCACGCATGATTTCTTTTTTCTTATCCTCCATCTGATCGGTTGGGGTGGCCTTTAAAGCAGCGGCGTATTCCGTCATCATGTCTGTGCCTTCCTTGAGGGTCTCCGTATTCTCGGCATAAACGAGGGACTCTAACAAACGAAACATCTTCTCCTTGCCAGACTTGGTGGCGGCATCTTGCCGAATCTCCGCAGCGATCTCCGCTCGCTTCGCCATCGCGGCTTCTTTCGTTAGGCGTCCATCCGTACCGCCCTCAATGGATCGAGCAGGCAATGGCCGAAACCAAATATTGCGATAGCGGACGGGATTGCCATGATCTTGTAACTTCAAAGGGCCTTTCTCAACAAAGGGATGGGATTTGGAACGGTTGCGATGGCCGCCGCCGCCTTCCAAAGGCGTGTGATCTTGGACGAGCACGCCGTTGACGAAGACTGTTAGGTAGCCCGGATGAATCTCTTGGCCATCCTTGAACACGGGGCGGCGGAAGATGATGTCATAGCTTTGCCATTCACCCGGGGCATTCAACGGATTGGCCATGGGAGGATTGATCCCGTAAACGGAGCCGGCGAATCCGTCAGGGTAGGTGGGATTGTTATAATTGTCTAACACCTGCACTTCCACCTCCCCCATGAGAAAGACGCCGCTGTTGCCTCGCCCCTGACTCTCGCCCTCCACTTTGCTGGGTGCGGCCCATTCCACATGCAACTGGCAATCTCCGAAGTGCTGTTTGGATTGGATGTAACCCGCCTTGGGCACACATTCGAGAGCGCCGTCTTTCACCAACCACTTGGTCGGCTCGCCTTTATCAGATTCCCATTTGGCCAGATCCGCTTCGCTACCATTAAAAAGGACGATGGCGTCGGAGGGCGGTTGACCAGGGGCACTGCCAGGCTCGACTCGCGTCGGTTGGGGCCGGTTGGCATCATGGACGGCCCAGGGGTGATGCTCATCGGGCGGATCGCCATAGAAACTTTGCGCCGTGAGGGAAACGGTGGCGGAGGCGAGAACGAGGCAGTTGGTTAGGAAGACGCGGAGTTTCATGAGCGGCTTTTACTGATTCGGCGGGTTCACTGCAAGCAAGCGCGTGGCGGAACTTGCGAAAAATTCCAAACCCGTGGCACTCAACCGGAAACGGGCAGCACGACGGCCAGAATCAACGTCTGCACAAGCCCGATCAAGGAGATCGCTGCCAGGAGGACGGTCCATGTACGAAGCGTCTGTTTCTCAGTGAACCCACTCATGCGGCCCACCACCCAGAACCCACTATCATTCATCCAGGATATAAATAGCGATCCAAAGCCGATGGCCATGTAGATGTAAAGGGGGTGGAAACCCAGCGCGGCGGGATCAACCAGCTCAGCCATCATAGCCGAGGCCGTGATCATGGCAACGGTTCCAGATCCCTGGGCGATCTTCATCACCGCGGAGACGGCCCATGCCACGAGGATCAACAACAAACCTCCGCGATCTCCGGTTAGCCCTGTGATCACTTCGTCAATACCAGCGTGCTGGATCATTTTTCCAAAGGCACCGCCGGCACTTGTGATGAGAATGATCACACCGGCTGTTTGCAAAGCATCGCTAACAAAGCCTTCCAAAGCCTCGTGGTCTCTCCCTAGCTTACGCACCACGAGACCCACGGCAAAGAGGGCACCAATAAGAAGTGCCACATTCTTGTTCCCTAGAAACTCCAATACTTGGAACACGGTAGAGGGCGCGTTCTTGTCCTCAAAGAGTCCCAGAATAGAGACGCTCATCACGAGCAACACCGGCAGCACGACCGGCAACAATGAGAGAAATAGCGGAGGGAGACCTTCTTCAGAAAAACTCGCTTTTTCACCATCTTCTCCGTGGGGCAGCACGGGCCATCGCCTATCAAAGATCTTCCCAATCCACAAAGCAGCAAAGGCGGGCAGCAAGCCTACTAACAGGCCGCCCATGATAGCGATACCAAGATCGATATTTAGCTCTTCCGCCATGCGCAGCGGACCCGGTGTGGGCGGTACCAGCGAATGGGTGATCACACCTCCACCGGCGATCGCCATGACGAAGAGCACATAGTTCTTTCCCACACGCCTTGCCAACGCTCTGGCCAGGGGAATGAGAAGGAAGAAGACCGTATCGAAGAACACCGGTACGGAGAGCACGAAGCCACTGAGCAACATCGCGACACCCGCCCTCTTCTCGCCTAATGTCGCGACGAATCTTAACACAATCTTATCCGCCGCACCGCTTTCCGTTAGACAGATACCGATCACTGCTGCCAACGCGATGACGAAGGCAATGCTTCCGGCCACATTCCCCATTTCCATCAACGGCGTTTCGATCGCCTTCACCCAATGGCTGTCACTGCCCGGAAGATTTTCTGACAAAACGCCCACCATCACACTGGCAATGATCAATGCGAAAAACGGATGGATTCGCAGGATGGTGATCAATAACACAACGAGGAGGATCCCAATGAGCAGGATCCAGAGCGGAGAAAGCGTGGCGGCAAGAAGGAAGGTCATGATCGTGAGTGGGTTTTCCGATGCTTCTAAAGCTTTTGACATTTCTTTGACAACTCTTTGACGAACCTATGACACCTATTCTCATCGCCTCGCTCTACTGAAGCCGAACCTATCTTTGTTCTTATGAAACGAATCGTTATTCTAACGTTGGGCCTAGGCGCATTGGCGACTTGGGCGGTCCTAGCGCTTCCCTCAAAGCCGGTTTCTTCGAAACCAAATTACGTTCTCCACGAGTGGGGCACCTTCACTTCCGTCTTCGGCTCGGACGGCCGCATGCTCACCGGTTTGGAGCGTGAAGAGGAGGCCCTCCCCGCCTTCGTTCACGCTCACGAAGGCATGGAGAATAACCTGGATATGCGTCAGGCCATCGCCAAGGGTTGGGTCCGGCCCGTTCACAATGTAACGGTGAAGATGGAAACGCCCGTGATCTATTTTTACACGGACGAACCTTTTCAAGCAAAGGTGGACGTGGGATTCCATGGCGGCTCCATCAGTCAATGGTACCCGCAGCGTAGCAGTGGCGAAGTCCCTCCCCCATACAAAGATACCAAGCAGGGCCGTGTCGGAGGCGAAATCGACTTCAGTAAAGGCTACACGGGAGCGATCTCTTGGGAAGTGGATGTGCTAGAGCGAAGTGCTGAAAATGAAAGCCAAGCCTTTGTCGGACTCGAAACACCCACCTGGCTTTATCCACGAATGACGGATGCGAATGTGGTGAAGTCAAAGTTAGGAGAACACGAGAAATATCTCTTCTATCGCGGTCTGGGCAACTTTGAGCAGCCGATCGTTCCCGTCTTCACCAGTGAAAACCAAGTGCGTATTGAGAACACCGGCGAAAGCACGATCCCCTATGCCCTCATCTTCGATTGGAATGCGGACGGCGTTCTCATGAAAGAAGTCAACGCGATCCCAGGCGGTGACTCAGCGGAGGTCACACTCGAGGGCGATCGATTGGCAGATGCACCAAGCTACCTTTCCAACTTGTTTAAAACTAGCGAACGTCCTCAAGATTGGCGGCCCACCGTCTATCGGACGATGGTGCGTGCGTTGGTCAAACAAGGTTTGTACCAACGTGAGGCCGACTCCATGGTACGCACGTGGTGGAAAAGTTACTTTGAACATCGTGGTTGCCGCATTTTCTGGATCGTCCCAAATGACTTTGTAGAAAAGACCCTGCCTCTGAATGTGAGCCCGGCCCCGGCAGAAACCGTGCGTGTGTTAGTGGGGCGCAGTGAACTCCTTAAACCCGAATTCGAGCGCCGGCTGCTGAGTGCCGGCGAGAAGTTCCATGAGAAGTTCGGACACGATCGACATTTCCTTTCCTATGCGGCCCGCGTGAATCAATTGACCGCTGAAGAACAGAAGGTGTCCCACGTCATTCGCTGAATGACTCACGAAGAACGCCAGCGCTTTTTCAGCCGCAGTTGGCGGCCGGAACCGCGCAAACCTTGAAACTTCACGCGCAAGCCTTCAAACTTTGCCTTGCAATGAAACGACGTTGGCATTCGCTCTCCTGGATCCTTCTGGTGATTCCCACCTTGGTGATCGCAGGCGCGGCCATCGTGCTCCTACACAAGGAGCAGCAGCGTCTCCGTCAGGCCGGTTTGGAGGCTGTGCGCGGCCGGGCAAGCCTCATTGTGTCTAACATTGATTTAGCCGTCGCGGAAATGAAGGTTAGCCTAATGGAGAGTTTGGCCAAATTGCCAGAGCAACAGCTACCGCACGAACTCCGGCGGTGGCAGGAATCCAGTGATCTCGTGCAAGCGGCCATTTCATGCTCACCGGCGGGTGAGGTCCGTCCACCTGGTGGTAGCAATGTGAGTTTTCTCAAGACGGAGAGCGGCTACTGCTGGAATGCCACCATGCCGTCCAGACAGAAAACTTGGGGCGAGTTTGCCGATTCGAAAAACGTTCGTCTCGCGCTCAAAGGCAAGTCCGAGTACTCCCCGTGGGGACCTCCAACCGAGTCGAAGAATTCGTGGATCTATCACGATACCGATGAGGGCTATCAAATGGGAGCCTGGATACAACCAAAGCCCGGAGCGGATATTCGCATCTTAGAAGTTTCGTTAGAATCTTTGGTGAAAGATTTGAAAAAAGCTTTTCCGGCAAGTGTGGCTCCCACGGAGAGCTTCACGCTAACGGACGCCTCAGGAACGATCGTTCATGGTCAGCAATCGAGAGAAGCGGATTCCGCCGTCTTGCCCGTAGGCGAAGAACTTCCCGGTTGGTCGGTGAACGCCTATCATTATTGGGACAAGAGCTGGAGTTCCCATTTATTCTGGATCGGCTCCTTGGTCGTAGGATTGTTGACGGCCGGGACCTTGCTAGGAGGTGGAGCGGTCTGGCGGCAAGCGCGACACGATGCGGCGGTCGCTGCCCAGCGAACGACTTTTGTTTCGAACGTGTCGCACGAACTCAAAACCCCTCTCACATCCATCCGCATGTATGCGGAGATCTTGCAAGAGGAGCGGGTACAGGACCCGGCGAAACGGCGTAAGTATCTGGATGTCATGGTTTCAGAAAGTCAACGGCTCACGCGCCTCGTGAACAATGTCCTCGATTTCAGCCGTTTGGAACAAGGGCGCCGCACTTATTCCATTGAGACGTTAGCCGTTCATGAAGTGGTGGAAGAAGCGTTAGAGTCTCAACGTTTCGCTCTCGATAAGGCAGGCATGCAAGTAGTGCAGAAGGTCGACACCAACCTAACGGGAAGAGCGGATCGCGATGCCCTGGAAAGAATCTTGCTCAACCTCATCGATAACGCGATCAAGTACGCGCACCACGGCAAGTCGTTGCAAATTGAGGCTCACCGGGAAGGCGCTCATTTGAAACTCGGCGTGTGTGATGCCGGCCCGGGAATCTCTGAAAGAGACTTCGACCGCGTCTTCACGCGATTTCACCGAATCAATGACGAATCCCTAACAAGTCCCTCAGGAACGGGACTCGGGCTCAGTATCGCCCGACAGTTGGCCGTCGGCTTTGGCGGCAGTCTCACCTGTGTCCCGTGCCAACATGGTGCCTGCTTCGAGCTACTCATTCCGGCCGCCGCCGAATCTCATGTCTGACCACACGGCTCACATTCTCATAGCGGAAGACGACGCCCCCATTCGCGAAGGTTTGATTGATGCCCTGGAAAGTGACGGCCATCGCGTGACGGCAGCGGTCGATGGAAGAGAGGTGTTAGTCAAATTCGAAACGGAATGCCCGGATCTCGTCATCTTGGATGTGATGATGCCCAAGCACAATGGCTACGACGTTTGCCGGGCGATTCGGCGATTAAACGTGAAGGTCCCCATCGTCATGCTCACGGCCAAGGCGGAAGAGATTGACAAAGTACTAGGGCTGCAGCTCGGAGCCGATGACTATGTGACCAAACCCTTCGGCGTCCGGGAACTGCTGGCCCGTGTCGAGGCCGCGCTCAGACGTGCGCGGGTAGCCGAAGATGGTGCCCCGGAGTCCTTTTCATTTGGCGACGCGCGCATCGATACCGGAAAGTTTGAAGCGACCTTAAACGACCGTTGCCAACGCCTCACCGAACGCGAACTTCACCTCATCAAGCTCTTTCACGCCAAACCCGGTCAAGTCTTGAGCCGTGACTACCTGTTAGAACAAGCGTGGGGCGTGGCTTATCGGGGCACAACGCGCACGCTGGATCAACACATCGTTCAGTTGCGACGCAAGATCGAGCGCGATCCCGCTCAACCGGTCACGATTCTGACTGTCCATGGGCTGGGTTACCGTTTTGATGGCTGACTGCGAAAGGGAGAGCACCAAGGTTCGTGCCGATCATCGTCGCTCCGTTAGTTAGGATACGACGATGTCATCCACGGCAAGGATGGAGGTGGTCTCAAGACTGTGAGCCACTTCAGCAATCAATCCACAGAAAACTTGTTCTGCAATGTTGTTAGGATTGGGATGATGGGAATACAATCCCCACTCACGTTGGGATTGTTTCCAGGGAAGCGAACGGAGCACCAATGCTTGAGCCGCAAGTTCCTCTTGAGCGATCCACGGCGCCAAGAGTCCGATGCCCATGCCGATCCGCGCCATTTCTTTGATCGCCGCCATCGATCCCACCTCATAGTGGCCGCGGATACGGCGATCCATGGAGGCGAAGCCTTGAGCAAGAATCTGGTAGGTTTCGCTCTTGCGGCTGTAAAAGATGAAGTCTTCGTTCTTCAAATCGACTGGGGTGATCTCGGTCTGATGGGCAAGAGGATGGATAGGCGCCATGGCCATCACGATGTGATCGGCAAACAATGGGTGAAAGTGAAAGCTCGAAGTGCCGGATAAACGCAGGCCCAGAGCGACGTCGATTTCATTCTGACCCAACAGACGAAGCAGCCCTCGCGTGTCGTCGGTCGATACCGTGATCTCAAAGTTAGGGAAACTTTCCCGGAACTCTCGCAAGACAGCGGGTAGTATGGCGTGACTGATAGAGGCCGTGGCGCCTACGGAAAGACGTCCGTGACCAGGCTGTCGAATCGATTCGATCACATCCACTGCCCGCTGCATGCGGTGGATGATATCACAAACGTAAGGGTAGAACTTGGTGCCCGCAGGCGTGAGCCTCACGGCTTTGCCCTGCCGCTCAAATAACACCATATCGAGGCCCGACTCCAATGCCTTGATGGAATGACTCACAGCCGATTGCGTCCGGTGCAAAGCGTGGGCAGCAGACGTAAAACTTTGGCGTTGAGCAAGTTCTTGAAACGCACGCAACTGCCGAATGTCGAGGAGATCCATGAATTCGTTTAGGAAACGAAGCAAGATGCAGACCAAACTGTGGTGGTGGCATGAAATTCGCTTCATTGAGGAAAGTGATCAAAACATCAGCACTCAAGATCGGATTCGTCCCGCTCATTGATTGTGCACCTCTCGTTCTGGCGAAAGAGCTAGGGTATTTCCAAGAGCTTGGCGTCGATGTTCATTTGGTGAGGGAACCGGGATGGGCTAGCATACGGGATAAGGTCACTTACGGAGAACTTGATGGGGCCCATGCCCTCGCTGGATTGTGTTTCGCCATCAGTTGGGGACTAGGCGTCTTGGCCCGACCCTGCGTGACGGGATTCTTATTTAACTCTCACGGAGATGCGATCACTGTCGCATCGAATCTCGTTCCTCAAGAGGGTGCTTCCTCTCACCAAGTGCTCCAACACATGCGATCGCTGCGAGACCAGCGGCTCTTACAATTTGGCATCCCGCATCGTTATAGCTCGCATCATTTTCTTTTAAGGCATTGGTTGCGCACGGGAGGGCTTGATCCTGAGCGCGACGTTGAAATCGTGAGTCTCCCCCCCTCACAGATGAACGCCTGCTTGGAGGCCGGCTATCTCGACGGCTTCTGTGTCGGGGAGCCCTTTAATACACAAGCGCTCGATACCCGCCATGGTTCGGTGGTGTCGACGTCGCTCGATTTGGTGCCGCTCCATCCGGAGAAAGCCCTCCTAGTCCCGGAATCCTTGGCCGAAAAATCGCCTAACGAACACCGCGCACTCATTCGTGGGCTCGTTAGGGCCTGTGCGGTCTGTGACACGTTGGAAGGCCGCTTGAAAGCCGCTCGGTTTCTCGCAGACCGTCGTTATCTCAACATGGACGAAGAGATCCTTCGCGCGAGTCTGATTGCCGATCGTCCGGAGTTCCATCTTTTCTCAGGTTCGGAGATCAATGCGCCTTCCATTGAGAAAGCCAACTGGCTAGTTAGCCAAATGCGAACGGCAAATTTGCTAGGAGATCGCGAAGGGAAACCAAAGCTCGACGTCACCCGCGTCTTTCGGGCTGATCTTTTCGAAGAGGCCGCCTGAGGACTCATTAATTCGATTCATTCTGGGCATGAGCCCAATGAGTCCTGCCATGGCATCTCCGGCCACGCCACGGCACAGAGGTAGCTGCATGGCGAGAGGTCCTTAACCAATCAACCAAGAATGATGTTTCCTCTTTTCTTTCACCGTCCCGTGCCCTGCATTGGTGGCTTCACTCTTCTTCTGACCCTATCATTCGCTCAGGCTGGTGATCCCCCGCCCATATATGCCACGGAGGAACCTCCTATAGAAACCAGCGACGCGTTCTCCTTTGGCGATTTATTCACACCGGTGGCCAATCTTCGACTTCGCTATGAATACGGCGACCAAGATCCCTTGGAAGAGTCGCACGCGGCCACGCTTCGGGCCCGCGTAGGCGCCAAGCTCAATGAGTGGAACGGCTTCACGGGACTCATTGAGTTGGAAGGCACCATTGCCGCCGACAACGATTCTTATCGTGCCGCTAGTGTCGATGGTCCGGCTGACCACACGATCATTGCTGATCCGGAGTCGATTGAAATGAATCAGCTATGGCTTGGCTATACCTTCTCTGACACCACCATCAAGCTGGGACGCCAAAGGATCATATACGACAACGCGCGCTTTGTGGGGAATGTGGGCTGGCGCCAAAACGAACAGACTTTCGATGCCGTCAATGTGACAAGCAGGATCATTCCCGATACGACCTTGTCTTATACTTACATCAATCGTGTGAACCGAATCTTCGGTTCTCAACGCAAGGCGGCGGCCGGACAGAACGATTTTGAGAGTAATAGCCACTTATTCAATGTCGGCTATACCGGCATCCCGCATACGAAACTCGTTGGCTACGCCTACTTGCTCGATCTCGAAAATAAAGCCGGCCATGCACAAAGTAACAATACCTTTGGTCTTTCACTAACTGGCACGTATCCCATTACGGAAGCCTTCAAGTTGAAGTTTCTTGCGGAATATGCGCGTCAGACGGACGCCGCTGATAGCCCACTCGATTATTCGGCGGACTATTATCACCTCTTTGTTGGGGGCGTCTTCGAGAGATTCGATCTTGGTATTGGCTTCGAATCCTTGGGTACCGATGACGGCGTTCCTTTCCGCACCCCGTTGGCAACGCTCCATGCGTTTAATGGCTTTGCCGACAAATTTCTCGGCACACCTCCAGGCGGTCTACAAGACCTTTATGTTTCTGCGGGTGTGAAGTTGCCCGCCGGTTTTGTTCTCAAGGCAGGATTTCATCATTTCTTTGCCGATGACGATGATTTCGGTGCCGACGATTACGGTAATGAGATCGACCTCGTTCTTATCAAGAAGTTTAACGAGAACATCACCTTCCTCTCGAAGTTCGCCTACTACGACGCCGACGATTTCGCGACCGATACCACGCGGTTTGTTACGGAACTCAACTTCACTTTCTAACGCCATCATGAATGCCGTTCATGATCTGGATGAGCGCCATTCAAGACGATTTCTATCTAAGACCAACGGTCTGGCACACCTAAAGCTCACTCTTAACCAACTGATCCTCATCCCACATTCTTCATGAAACTTGAATCGCTTCTTTTCCCTGCAGCTCTTGCAGGTTTGTTACACATTGCCTCATGCGGTAAACCAGCTTCACCAACGGTCTCCACGCCGTCGGCAGAGCCCCCGGACACAAGTGCCCCGGCTGCCGAAGAGGTCGAACTGCTCGATATTGAGAAAGACACGCTCAAGTTCGGTTTCATCAAACTCACGGATTGTGCGCCCATCGTTATCGCGAAAGAGAAAGGTTACTTTGATGACGAAGGATTGAGTGTCGCTGTTGAAGCTCAGGGCAATTGGAAGGAATTGCTCAATCGCGTCATCAACGGCGATCTTGATGGAGCGCATATGCTGGCCGGTCAACCAATCGGCGCCACGGTTGGTTTCGGAACGCAGGCAGATATCGTCACGGCCTACAGCCTCGATTACAATGGTAACGGCATCACCGTCTCCAACGAGATTTGGGAGAAGATGAAGCCAGCCGTTCCCAAGTCATCGGACGGCAAACCGATGCATCCCATTAAAGCGGATGCCTTAAAGCCGATTGTCGATGAAGCCAAGGCAGCAGGTAATAAATTGAAAATGGGAATGGTGTTTCCTGTTTCCACACATAACTACGAAATCCGCTATTGGTTGGCGGCCTCAGGAATTAATCCAGGTTTCTATTTCGATCCGGCCACAAAGCAAGTGGACGTGCCGGGGTTTCTCAACGGTGACGTCGAACTCTCCGTGACCCCGCCACCACAAATGCCTCAAACCTTGGAGGCGGGAACGATCTGCGCTTACTGCGTGGGCGAGCCTTGGAATCAGCAAGCGGTTTTCAAGAATATCGGTGTGCCCGTAACGACGAATTACGATATTTGGAAAAACAATCCGGAGAAAGTCTTTGGTGTATCCAAGAAATGGGCGGAGCAGAATCCGAATACATGGATTGCGGTAACCAAAGCGCTGATTCGTGCCGGCAAATGGTTGGACGCCAGTCTCGATAACCGCACAGAAGCGGCCCGCATTCTTTCGCAGCCTAACTATGTTGGCGCTCCTTATGAGGTGATTGCCAATAGCATGACGGGTACTTTCGAGTTTGAGAAAGGCGACAAACGTCCCATGCCGGACTTTAATGTCTTTTTTCGCTACAACGCCTCTTATCCTTTCTACAGCGATTGCATTTGGTTCCTCACACAAATGGTTCGTTGGGGGCAGATCACGGATCAGAAGGAAGATTCATGGTATGAAGAAATGGCCGAGAAGATTTATCGACCCGATATTTATGAGAAGGCGGCCCGCATGTTGATCACTGAAGGACTTGCCGCCGAAAGTGATTTCCCTTTCGGCACCGATGGTTATCGCGAGCCCACCACCGATTTTATTGACGGCAAGCTCTATGATGGCCGGAGACCCAGCGACTACGTCAAGAGTTTCGAGATCGGACTCAAATAGTCACCTATTGTTCTATGAGTACAGCAACGGCTGCCCCAACGGTGGGAAACACCAAGCCGCCACCGCGTCGAAAGCGGTGGCGGTATAATCCCAATCGTGTCGCGCACACGCTCGACAAACTAGGTCTGGGTTATTTCTCACCTATCGCCCGGCTTATCGGCCGAGATGAACCGGCGAAGCAGGTAAGAACGATTTCGCAGAACACGTTTCTGCCTATACTCGCCTTTGGTCTCTTTGTGCTTTGTTGGCAGTGGTGTTCTGGAGTGGTCGAGACGGATAGCCAGAAGATTCCAAGCCCCACGGAAACCTGGCAGGCTTGGCAAGGAATGCTTGCCTTTTCTGCAGCAGAAAAGGCCAAGGAGGCTGCTTATTACGAAGCTCTCAACACACGTGTTGCCAAGTATGAAGTCATGGCGGAGCAGGCGCGCGAATCGGGCAATGCGTCGCGTCTCAAGAGTGTTGAGTCACGAATCGCGAAGGAGAAGACGAAGGTTTATCAGGGAACGACCACTTTCTTTGATCAGATCGGCATTTCGATTCTTACCGTCATGGTTGGATTTATCGTGGCCACCTTGATTGCGGTCCCTTTGGGAATTCTGTGCGGTCTTTCGCCACTAGTGAACACCGCATTGAATCCTATCATTCAATTGTTCAAACCGGTTTCTCCGCTTGCATGGTTTCCAATCGTTTTTGTCTTCACGACTTGGGGTATCGACCAACCTCCTGCTGACAGTGTTTGGCAGCGGGCTCTATTCACGTCTGCAGGAGTGGTCACGCTCTGTTCTCTCTGGCCAACGTTAATGAACACGGCCGTCGGCGTGGCGGCCATCGATAAAGATCATCTCAATGTGGCCAAGGTGCTCAAACTCGGCTGGTTCAAACGCATCTGGAAGATCGTTCTACCATCTTCGTTACCGCTCATCTTTACGGGCTTACGCGTTTCCATCGGCGTGGGCTGGATGGTTCTCGTGGCGGCGGATATGATGGCTCAGAATCAAGGCCTTGGCAAATTCGTCTGGGATATGTACCAGAACGGGGACACGGCCTCAACAGCGCAAATTATTATCGCGGTGTTCTTTATTGGCGCGATCGGATTCTTGTTGGACCGCATCATGCTTGTATTCCAGCGATTGGTCACTTTTGAAGAGCAGACCATTTAGTGATCATAAAATGAGCTATATCGATCTCACCCATGTCTCCAAATCCTACGGCTCGGGCACTGCTCGAACTCAGGTACTTGGGAATATCAATCTAACGGTCCAGAAAGGAAAATTCATTGCCATCGTGGGTTATTCCGGCATGGGTAAAACCACCCTGATTTCTCTCCTGGCCGGGCTGATTCGCCCTGATGAAGGAGCGGTTACGGTAGATGGTGAGACCGTGGAAAGTCCGAGCCCCCAGCGTGGCGTGGTTTTTCAAAATTACTCCTTACTTCCTTGGTTGAATGTGAGAGAAAACGTCGCCCTTTCGGTCAATGAAGTTTACGACTTTGAAAAGAAACCAGAGCGGCGTCAGCGCGTCCTGGATGCCGTGGATCAAGTCAATCTATCCGATGCCTTAGGGAAACGCCCCGGGGAGCTTTCAGGTGGCATGCGTCAACGGACATCGGTCGCGCGAACCTTGGCTACCAATCCTGACATTCTTCTTCTCGACGAACCGCTAAGCGCTTTGGATGCGCTTACTAGAAGTGTGATTCAGGATCAAATTCTTGAGATTTGGAACCGGCGCAATCAGACAATTGTACTCATTACCAATGATGTCGATGAGGCGCTCTACATGGCGGATCGCGTGATTCCGCTGAGTGTCGGGCCAAATGCGACATTGGGTCCGGAAGTTGTTATTGACCTACCCAGGCCGCGGGACAGGCGCCGCCTGCAAACGGATACAGCAAGCCGGAAGATGCGGAACGAAGTGATTAATTACCTTCTAGCAGAGAAAGAGAAGGAACGCGGGCAGGTGACAAGCGAGCCTGTCACGTTGCCTAACATCGCACCGATTGATATTTCCATGCACAAACCTTCTTGGTTCTTCGGTCTCCGTCCCAAACGACGAAAGCTCATTTAAATCGCAACAACTGCAATCAAACCATGTCCTATTTCGAATGCATCAATCTCGGAAAAACGTATAAAACCCCCAAGGGTGACGCCGTCATTGTCAAAGACTTCAATCTCAAAGTCGATGAAGGAGAGTTTGTGTGTATTATTGGGCATTCCGGATGCGGGAAATCAACGGTCCTATCAATGGTGGCAGGACTCAATGAGATCACGAACGGTTCGGTCGTCCTCGGAAAACGCGAAATCAACGGAGCCGGGCCCGATCGCGGTGTCGTCTTTCAGGCACCTTCACTGCTCCCGTGGATGACCGCTTACGATAATGTCATTCTGGGAGTGAATCAGGTTTATTATCACGCCACCCGTGAGGAGCGACGGCAGGTGGCCGCCTACTATTTGGCGATGGTAGGATTGGCGGGAAGCATGCACAAGCGACCGCAAGAGCTTTCCGCTGGTATGCGACAGCGGGTTGGGCTTGCACGCGCGTTTGCCCTCTCTCCCCGCATGCTGCTCTTGGATGAACCGTTTGGGATGTTGGATAAATTAACCAAGTTTGAGCTTCAGCAAGTATTGCTCGATTTGTGGAATCGGGAACGCCTGACAGCGCTTATGGTCACGCACGATGTGGATGAGGCCATTTATCTAGCTGACCGGATCGTCATGATGACCAATGGTCCTGCTGCAGGGATTGGGGACATTCTATCCATCAAGTTCAAACGACCGCGTGATCGAACCGAGATCATGGAGACGGATGAGTATTACGAGTATCGAGATCATCTGATTCATTTCTTGGAAGAGCGAGCCGGCGATCCGGTTTCTGAGGCTGCTTGACAATGATTCCTCAGATTCCAACTAACGCCCCGTTCAACGAAGCTCAGCGGCTTTGGCTCAATGGCTACTTGGCCGCTTGCTTGGACTCGGCGATGGCCGAGGCACCGCCTGCAACCGGTATGGCTTCCAAAGAACGCGTACTTGTCTTATATGCTTCTCAATCGGGAAATAGTGAGCGTCTGGCGGAGACATTCGGCGAGAAACTAACCAACGCCGGTTTTGAGGTATCCGTTGTCTGCACGGAAGACATGGATCCCCACGATCTCACCAAAGAGAAGATCGTCATGTTGATATCCAGCACTTGGGGTGAGGGCGATCCGCCTGACAATGCGGTTGAGTTCTGGAGGAAGTTAACTGACGGCGGCCAGCCTCGTCTTGAAACATTACGGTATGGAGTCCTAGGTCTCGGGGATTCCAACTATCTCGACTTTTGCGGTATGGGGAAGAAGTTCGATGCGCGGTTGGAAGCCTTGGGTGCTCAACGTTTCGTCGAGCGCGGCGATTGCGATGTCGATTATGAAGATACCGCAGCGGATTGGTTCGATAAAGCCATCGCGGCTATTGGTCAGAAATCAACACAAGATACAGAAACAGAATCGGTATCCAATGGCGTTTATTCAAAGAGGAACCCGTTTCGTGCCAAACTTATCGCCAATCGTGTTCTCAATGCTCCAGGAGCACCAAAGGAAACACGACATTTCGAGTTTAACCTTAAGGGCTCCGGGCTCCACTATGAAGTGGGTGATGTCCTGGGAGTTTATCCCAAGAATGATCCTGCTCTGGTCGATGAAATCATTGCCAAACTCACCCTGGATCCGAATGAACCAGTCACGCTCAAAGCTTCACAGACTAGCGTTCGTCTCCGCACGGCACTGACAGAGCACTACGATATTCGCACCGTCAATGCCGCGCTAGTCGAGAAGTGGCCGCAAGATTGTGAAGAGACGACGCCAGAGCTCATTGACCTTGTGACCAAGGCGCCAGCTTCCTTTGCCTCCGCAAGCGCCTTCGTGTCCTTGCTAAGACCGTTGTCACCTAGGCTATACTCCATTTCTTCCAGCCCCAAAGCCAATCAGGATCAAGTTCATCTGACGGTCGCCAAGGTTGCTTATGACCTCGATGGCATCTCCAGAAAAGGCGTCTGCTCCACCTATCTTGCCGACCGCGTCAATGGAGACGGAACGGTACCGATATTTCTGCAAACGGCGAAGCACTTTAGGTTGCCTGAGAATAACGCGATGGATATTATTATGATAGGTCCTGGAACCGGCGTCGCTCCCTTCCGAGCCTTTCTCCAAGAGCGTGCGGCCACTCAGGCGCGTGGGAGGAATTGGCTCTTCTTTGGTAACCCACACGAATCCACGGATTGGTTCTATCGGGATGAGATCCTCGCGTTTCAACAGGAAGGCATACTCACCAAGCTCAGTACTGCCTGGTCCCGGGATCAGGAACCAAAGATCTATGTGCAGCACCGTATGCAGGAGGCGGGTGCGGAATTGTGGAACTGGTTAGAATCCGGCGCTCATCTGTATGTGTGTGGCGACGCCAAACGCATGGCGAAAGACGTCGATGCCACACTACATGAAGTGATCCAGCAGCACGGCCTGCTCAGTGCCGAGTCCGCCGCGGCTTATGTGACCAAACTGAAGAAAACCAAACGCTATCAACGTGATGTCTATTAGCGCAAATATCCCTGACAAAGTGGCGGGAGAACCTGTAACGCAAGATCAGCAAACCTACTTGGATGGGTTTTTCTCGGGTTTACGTCAGCGCGGTCTCACTTTCGCCGACGCCGAGCCGGACGCCGGACCGCAACCCAAAGAGAAGAAGCGCAAGGTCATTCCCGAAGAGAAAATCAAACAAGATCAACACCCTTTCGATGCCTTTGCCACACTGCGAAAGAACGCTTTAGACAATAGTGCTCCTGAGAAAGAGGATATCTTTCGTTTTAAATGGAATGGCCTCTTCTGGTTGGGTCCCGTTCACGAGGGCTACATGTGCCGCCTGCGTATTCCAGGCGGTGTCGTGCAGGCCGATCAATTGAGTGAGCTCGCAAACATCGCTGATGATCTGGCATGGGGATACTTGCAAATCACGACGAGAAACAATTTCCAAATCCGGGTTATCGAGCCGAAGGACGCGCCCGTTCTGTTGCGCCGTTTGCAAGACTGTGGCCTCCAGTCTCGCGGTTCTGGTGCTGACAATCTGCGCAACTTCACGGCTAGTCCTACCGCTGGATTGGATCCCTACGAACTCATCGATGTGATGCCGTACATTCGGGAACTCGCGCATTATATCACCAGCAGCCAAGAATTTTATGATCTTCCCCGGAAGTTCAATATATCGATGGATGGCGGCGGTTTATGCCGCGTGGCCGAAGACACGAATGACATCGGTCTACGCGCGATTCGCCTCAAGGAACCGCCCGCGGATCATCCGCTCCACGGACATGTCGAAGAAGGCATTTGGTTTCAAGTTTTGTTAGGCGGCGTCACGGGACACCAAGAGTTTGCCGAAGATGCCGGCATCATCTGCCGGCCAGAAGATTGCGTGGAAGCGATTGCCGCTCTAACACGTGTTTATCTGCGCAATGGAAACCGGGGGAATCGTGGCAAAGCGCGTCTGGTTTATTTGATAAAAGAATGGGGCCTTGATCGCTACTTGGATGAAGTGGAAAAGGAGTGGGGCCAGTCATTTGTTCGTTTTGACACAAACGATACTGCCAACTTGAAGCTTATTGATCCGGTTAAGAAGCCGGAGGTGCCGCATGCTCATGTGGGCGTGCACGCTCAGAAAGAAGCAGGCCTCAACTGGTTAGGCGTCTACGTGCCCGTTGGTCTCTTGCAAACCAATGAAGCGCGCGCCATAGCCAACATCGCGAAGCGCTATGGATCGAGCGAATTGCGATTGACGATTTATCAGAACGTTCTTATTCCAAATATCGCCGATAGTGATCTTCCCGCAGCGCAAGCGGCTTTGAGTGAGGCAGGGCTAGGAAGTGAAGCCAGTTTTATCCGCGGCGGAACGGCTGCGTGTACCGGGAATCGCTTTTGTAAGTTCGCTAGTTCTGATACGAAAGGTCATGCGCTTGAGGTAGTCGATTACTTGGAAAAACGCGTCACACTAGACAGGCCGATTAATATTCATGTTACGGGGTGCCCGCACTCGTGTGCCCAGCACTATATTGGTGATATTGGTCTGCTCGCATGCAAGGTGAAAGCGCCAGAACAAGAGGGGCCGGTTGAAGGCTATCACGTTTTCGTTGGCGGTGGCTTCGGCCCTGGTCAGAAACGACTGGGGCGTCAGCTCTTGAAGAGCGTTCCAGCTGGCGAGCCGTTGAATCAGCAATTGCATGCCTTGCTGGCGGCCTATCTACGGCACCGCATCCCTGGGGAGACCTTTCTCGAGTTTACCACCAGACACGATCTGGAGACTTTGGAGAACTTCCTCCTAACGGAGGAGGTGGCCACCGAGGAAGTATGACGCTCGTTGACGAAATTCTTGCGGAACAACAATCGTTGACGGCGGTCGAGCGATTCTCGCGATATCATGAGCGTCATAGCGAGCGACCAGAGTTCGCCCCTCACTATCAAAGTCTGATTCCGCTGAGTCAGCCCGGTGCGGACGAGCAGTATGCCTTTGAAGTCGATCTCCAGTCGTGTAGCGGTTGCAAGGCATGTGTGAGTGCCTGCCACCACTTGAATGGTCTTGATCCCGGGGAATCCTGGCGGGATGTGGGGCTGTTGTTAGGTCAGAGCCCTGATGCGATGGCAATGCAGCAGATCGTCACGACGGCATGTCACCACTGTGTGGAGCCTGCTTGCGCACATGGATGTCCGACCTTGGCCTATGAAAAAGAGGCATCCACGGGAGTTGTGAGGCATCTCGACGATCAATGCATGGGCTGCCGCTATTGTGAGTTGAAATGTCCTTACGAAGTTCCGAGATTCAACTCACGGCTCGGGATTGTTCGTAAGTGTGATATGTGTCAATCCAGGCTGAGCGCTGGAGAGGCGCCGGCGTGCGTTCAAGCGTGTCCTAACGAAGCGATTACCATTCGTATCGTGTCTCAAGCAGAGGTTCCGGACTCGGGAAGCATGGTGCCTGGTGCTTTTGATTCCGCTTACACGCGGCCTGCCACCCTTTTTAAGAATCTCTCTGAAAAGGCGTCCCTTCGTCCGGCAGATGAGGGGCTGATCAAGCCTGCCCACGTCCATTTCCCTCTGGCTTGGATGCTCACTTTGGTTCCCATGAGTGTCGGCATGATGACAACTTTCTGGTTAGGCGATCATACTGATTTTCGAGCTTTGGTCGTCGCCACCCTAACGGGTTGGCTAGGGCTCACCGGAAGCGTGCTGCACTTAGGGCGGCCCTCACAAGCCTGGCGAGCTTTTCTTGGCTGGCGACGTTCTTGGCTGAGCCGGGAGATTATCGTTTTCAATCTTTGGTCGGTCGCCAGTGCGCTCACGTTAGGCAGTGTTTTCTTGGGACTTCCCAAATGGATTTCTGTGGCGTTAGGCAGTGGCGCGGCTCTCCTAGGTCTCGTGGGACTTGGCTCGTCGGTTGCGGTTTACGCGGACACCAAGCGGTCCTTCTGGAGAGCTCGCGCCACTTTTTTCCGGTTCTTTGCCACCGCCGTAGTCGCAGGAGCGGTTTTCATGGGGAAACCATTCGCGGCCGCGATCATGCTTGCCGCATTGCTTGCGTGGGAGGCCACCATACTTTGGTATCCTAACCCGAAGGATGAATATTCGAGCCATGTGATGCTAGGTCCACTGGCAAAGCTTACCTCGCTGAGATTCCTTACGGCGGCGGCGACTCTCATTGCTTTCTTTACAGGATCCGGCGGCGTATTGATTGCACTCGCCCTTCTTGGCATCACGGAACTGGCGGCCCGTTGCCTTTTTTTCATGGCCGTCGATGAACCCTCGATGCCTGGGACACTATGAGGCTCACTGATAAGGTTGGCCTCCGGCAGTTCGATGGGCCGCTAACGGAAGAGCTATGCCGTGAACCTAGTGGGTTCGGACTTGGTCAGGTGCCTCGGCGGCTCAAGCCGGACGCAGTGACCACGAGCATCTGCGGATTCTGTGCTACGGGTTGCTCCCTTAAGTTGCATATCCAGGACGGTCAGGCGGTCAATATCACCCCTGATTCTTCTTACCCGGTTAACTTGGGCATGGCCTGCCCCAAAGGCTGGGAAGCCTTGGCTCCGCTTGATGCCGAAGACCGCGCACGTACTCCCCTTTATCGTGAGTCGCGCAAGGCGCCCTTGCAGGAGATCTCGTGGGCGGAGGCCGCAGACATCTTCTGCCGCCGCATGCGTGAAACGATCGACCAATACGGCAACGAATCCGTGGCCTACCTCAGCACGGGTCAGATCACCACTGAGGAGATGGCGTTGTTAGGAAGTTTCGCCAAGTTTGGGATGGGTTTGGTTCACGGCGATGGCAACACCAGGCAGTGTATGGCCACCTCGGTCGTCGCCTACAAACAGGCGTTTGGGTTCGATGCGCCGCCTTACACTTACGCCGATTTTGAGGAATCAGACACCATTATTCTAGCAGGATCCAATCTTTGTGTTAGCCATCCCATCATGTGGCAGCGGGTGCTGCGCAATCGGCGGAATCCTGACATCGTCGTCATCGATCCCCGAACAACCGAGACGGCCGCGCAAGCGACCATGCACCTTCCGTTAAGGCCGAAGTCTGATCTCGCTTTGTATTATGGCATCGCGCATCTCCTCATTGGTGAAGGATGGGTGAAGCAAGCGTTCATTGAGGCGCACACCAACGGCTATAACGCCTTTTCCAAACACGTTGCGTGCTTTGATCCCACGACCACGGCGCAGTTAACTGGTTTGACAGAAGAACAGATCTATCAATTAGCGAAAACGATTGGAACTTCCGGTCGCGTCTCGTTCTTGTGGACCATGGGGGTCAATCAAGGCCACGAGGCAACGCGTACCGCTCAAGCTTTGATCAATCTTGCTCTCATGACGGGCAATATAGGCCGGCCGGGAACGGGAGCGAACTCAATCACAGGGCAATGTAATGCTATGGGATCTCGTTTGTTCAGCAACACAACGAATCTGACAGGGGGACACGATTTCGAAAACGCAGAGCATCGCTCTAAGGTAGCGAATATCCTGGGTATCGATCCCAATGTCATTCAAAGCGCTCCAGGCAAGGCCTATGATCAAATCATCAATGGTATCGATCAGGGGAAGACACGCGCTCTATGGATGATTGCGACGAATGGCGTTCACTCCTGGGGAAACCGGGAACGGATGCGCCGGTTGATGGGCAAGCTTCAATTTCTTGTCGTGCAGGATATGTATCGCTCTACCGACACCGCTCAAATGGCGGATATGATTCTTCCGGCCGCCGGTTGGGGAGAGAAAGAAGGCACATTCATTAACTCCGAGCGACGAATCGGACTAACACACAAAGTAAGGAAAGCTCCAGGCCATGCTCTAGCGGATTTTCAAATCTTCAAGCTATTGGCCAAGACATGGGGATGCGGCAATTGGATCGATCGCTGGAAGACGCCAGAGGATGCCTTCGCGATCCTACAAAAGTTGAGTAAGAACCAACCGTGCGACATCTCCGGCATCCGTGGCTACGGACATCTTGCGCAGTCTGGAGGTATCCAATGGCCCTTCCCGGAAAGTAAGGCTACAACGGCGACCAGCGAGCGGCGCTTATTTGAAGACGGCCGGTTTTTCACCGAGGACGGTCGGGCTCGATTTCTCTTCGACAATATTCAGCCCCTTCCTGAACCGGCGGATTCTCAGTTTCCGTATGTGCTTTTGACAGGTCGCGGCACCTCAGCCCAGTGGCATACCCAAACGCGTTCCGGCAAGTCAGCGATACTACGGCGCCTCTACCCGAATGACCCTTACGTTGAGGTTCATCCGGATGATGCGGATAAGCTGGGACTGGAATCCAATTCACTCGTCACCGTGCGGTCTCGTCATGGCAAAGTACAAGTTCGACTTGCCGTCTCCCCCACGACGGGACGTGGGCAGGTATTTATGCCGATGCACTATAAGGAGACCAATCTTCTGACTTTTCCACAAATCGATCCCCATTCGCGCCAGCCTAGTTATAAGGCTTGCGCTGTGAATCTCTCCTAGATTTGTCTTTCGCCGCGCGAGGAGTTATCTCTAGCATCCTTCTGCGATGCACGGTTCCTCATCATGACTTGGCACACGAAAGATCCTATCGACTGTCTTATTAAGAATCTCCGCGGCAAACCGCGGAAAATTCTCACCATTGCTCTCTGCCTGTTTGTCACTGTTCAGGCCATTGCCATAGCCGTTGTCCCTCTCACACGTGTCAAGTCACTCGCTTTTTTGAGTTCTCCATTTGAGTCGCTCCATCGCATCACTCGAACCCATCAGTCTTGGGGCATGTTTCATTCTGCCCCAGAGACGAACGACTTCCATGCCGCTATATTAACGGGCCGTATGGATCCTATCAGCGGTTTTGTCGTCGAGGAAAAGCTCGGCCCCGTGCTTCCCGGTTTCGAGGAGTTCTCGCCTCGGGATAAACTACGCTACTTTCAGCTTTTCAGCAGGCTCGTCACTGAGGAATCGTTGCTCTCCCGGCAGAAGTTTTATCTTGAGCGCGTTCGAGAAGACTTGCGGCAACGATATGAAGGCAAGCCTGATCCGCCAACTCACTTTGTTTTTGAAGCAGGCGCGGAACGCATTCTTCCTCTGAATAAAGTGCGTGCCTCAAGAAAAATATCAGTCAACCGCACCAATCGCACGGAACCCACGCTCATTATTTCTCAATGAAATGGCTGCAAAGATACTGTGAGAGGTTTCTCGGAGCTACGATCGATGATCGAGTTTACGGACTGGTGCGAATCAGCTTTGCCGTCGCGGCCTTGATCAATCTCATTTATCTATGGGGATATCGCGAAGCGCTCTTTGCGGATTCCGGCATGGTGAGATCCGGCGCTGACGACGGTCGTATCCCGCTCTCAATTTTTTCTATCATTCGATCACCGTCTCTTATCGCACTAGCATTCGCCGGCGCCGCCGGCATGATTGTCTGTTTAGGCTTGGGGATCCTGCCTCGTATGGCTGCATTGGGTGTTTTTATCTGGCATGTCTCCTATGTGGGTCATCTCACGCACGTGGCCTATGGGGGCGACTATGTGGTGCGAATCTATTCCTTTCTTGTTTTAATTTCGCCGTTGGGAGTGGTGTGGACATGGAGGCACTGGCAATCCAAAGACACACGGACGGACGGCGTTCGTTCGCCAGCCTTTGGGATCTATCTCATGCGCCTCCAACTGGCGATCATTTATTGGGATAGTTTCTTATCTAAGGTGGTCGAACGCCCGTGGCAAGACGGCGAGGCCTTTGGTTACTACATGCTCTCCGTTTATTCGGGATGGCCTTCGCTGATTTTCGCAGATTGGCAATGGCTCAATCAACTCGCGACCTATGGTTCGCTAGGACTCGAACTCTTGCTCCCTGTTTTTCTCTTTATGCCCAAGACTCGGCTTCTCGCGATAGCAGTGGGACTGCTCTTTCATTTCACTATTTTTATTTCTAGTTCCAACCTGTTCTTATTCTCTCTAGTGATGATTCCTCCTTACCTTGCTTTCTTGAGCGGAAAGAATCTCGACTGCTTAGCGGGAATCATTCAACGTTGCCGATTGCGAAAACCGGCTGATATCCCTTCGGGCTAACTTTCTCCTTTCGTATTGGGATCTGCTTTCCTCGAGGCCGGGTCCTTACCAGGATCATAAAAAATGCGAACGTCGACTTCTCCGTCGCCAATGATTTCTTGCGCGCGAATGAGAGCGTCTCGAGTCGAGAGATTGGGATTGAAGGGGTTGTTGAGGAAGAGATTACGGTTCTTCTTCTCGGTGCGGTACTCATCCGGGTCGTCGTCCAGTATTTCTAACAAGCCACTGTTTTTGAGAACCCGGTAAACGTCTTTGCTAGCACCACTGATAATGAGGTGACGATTAGCGTGGCGCATGAAACGAATGAGATCTTCCAACGCCATCACACTAGTGGCATCAAGGTGCCGCGCATTCTTCAGGCGGAGTACAATGACTTTGATTTGGGGATCGGCACAGACGCGTTGGATTTGCGTGCGGAAAAGTTCTGCGGCGCCGAAGAAGAGTTCGCCCTCGACGTGGACAATGGATATCGCGGGTATGCGGCGTTTGTCGCTTTCGGCCTCCGCAAGTTGGCCTTCTTGATTGAATTCGTATTCTGCTAAATGAGGTTTGCTGGCCTTTTTAAGATACAAGGCGATCGATACCGCTGTTCCTAAGAAGATCGCGGTATCCAAACGAGCCACCATCGCGGCAGTCATAGTCGTAATGAGCACTGCGGCATCCGAATTCGTGGCGTTGAGACAGACGCGAAGAGCCCGGCGATTGATGAGGGTGATGGCGACACAAATAACCAATGCAGCAAGGCACGACTTGGGGATATAACGCACCAAACTTCCCAACAATATGGCACCCACAATACAGAAGATACCGCTATAAAGACTGCTTAGACGCGTCACCGCTCCCGACGCATAATTGAGTGCGGAGCGCGTGAGTGATCCGGACGCCGGCATCCCACTGAGAAAAGCCGTGCTCAAATTGGCAACGCCCAAACTCAACATGTCTTGGTTGAGGTTGGATCGTTCGCCGGTCTGGCTGGCCAGGGTCTTCGACATGACAGAAGTTTCTAGTGCCGCGAGAAACGCCACTCCCAACGCGGCTCCAAAGAGGTAACTGATTTTATCAAAGATCTCCGGTTCGGCGAAGCGCGGCATTTGCGGAATCAGATCCGCTATCTGAAAACTCTCTTCGCTAAAATTGGCCACCGCGAACGCGGGGCTGATTTGCTGAATGAGAAGCGTTATGATGGTCACGCCTAACAAAGCCGCTGGAAACGCCATCCGTTTGATCACGCGTCGCAATGAAAAATAGGCGATGATGGTCAAAGCGCCGATCAGAAGTGGCCGCCAATCGGATTCCGTCAGACGCTTGAGGAGACCCGAGACCACGCCAATAAAGGTGCGCGCCTCTTCTTTGGCCAAGGTGATTCCGAGGATATGTTTCAATTGGTTGGCGATGATCAACACAGCCGCACCAGTGATATAGCCGACGACGACACTACGGCTAATATACTGAATCAAATCCGCCACGCGCAAATAAGCGCCCATGACTAACAATATTCCAACAAGAAAAACCAGAAGCGGCATCAGTTCCAGGACGGGCCAAATGGCGGCGCCTGCCATCAAGGTGGTGAAAATGAGGAATGCCGTGGCATTCGTCGGACCCAGAACGGTGTAGGGCGAGCCGGAGAGAATGGGGGCCACAATCGCCGCCACCGCCGAGCAAGTGATGCCATAGTAAATGGGCAACCCGGCCAGCATGGCGTAGGCCATGCCTTGAGGAATGGCTAACAACGCCACGCTGAATCCCGCTTTCAAATCAGCCGCCAGCCGAGGCCCGGAATAGCCGCGAAAACTTCCCGCAATGGGAAGCGGATCGAGATCATTCTCGACCGCGAGCTTTCGAAATCCTCTAACGAGTTGGCGAAACATCGACCAGACTTAGGATAGCCGTTTGAGGAGAAATTGTGTTCCGGTAACCAGGATAATCGTAACGATACAGCAAAGCGTTAGACTCCAATAAAAATTCCATTTCGCGGCGAGGAGACGCGGCAGGATGAGGAACATGGGGAGCGTGGGGAGCACATACCAGAAGGTCGAGCGTGAATGGTCCGCGATTCTCTCGGCGTTCCCCCCCTCAACATTCATCCAGATCATGACGAGAACAGAGGTCAGAGGTAACGCCACCACCAAAGCTCCCAGTGAGGGACTTCGTTTGACGATCTCTGACGCTCCCAAGATCACAGCAAGCGTCACCAGCGTTTTGACCACGAACATCAAGTTCAAGTTCAAGACCTGACGTACAATCTCGGACGCTCCCAAGATCACAGCAAGCGTCACCAGCGTTTTGACGAACATCGAGTCCATGTTCAAGACATGCCGGGAGCGCCCAGGCTTGTCAACGCTTGCGCCCAACCGGCGACCCTTCTATGCTGCTCGCTATGCACGGCAGAAACCCCTTCTCTCTCATAATTCTATTCGTAAGCGGCTTGAGCGTTGTTCTCCACGCGGCGCCTCGAGTCGTCATCAACGAGATCCACTACGATCCCGAACCCAAGACTGAACACGTCGAGTTCATCGAGCTGCACAATGCCGGCGACGAAGCCGCCGACTTGAGTGGTTGGCGGTTTAATAACGGTATCGACTACACCTTTGCCGATGGCGTCACGCTTGAACCTGGAGCCTACCTCGTGATCACTGAAGATAAAACGCACTTTGACCGCAAGTTCGGTTCGGTCTTCGCCGGCGGCGAAAAAGCGTTCGATTCTTTCAGCGGCACTTTGGATAACGACGGTGAACGGGTCACTCTGGTCGATGCCAACGGCGAAGAAATCGATACCGTAGACTACCAATCCGAGTTTCCTTGGCCCATCGGTGCCAACGGCGACGGCGTGTCGATGGAACTGCTGCATCCGAGTGCCGACAATGACCTCGGCGGCAGTTGGCGATCGGCCGAAACGGCGCCCACTCCTGGCAAGGTTAACTCCGTCCTGACAGAAAACGTGCCGCCACAAATTCGTCAGGTGAATCATTCGCCTCAGATGCCGACCACGAAAGAAGCTGCCATCATCACGGCCAAAGTGACGGATCCTGACAATGTTGCCTCTGTTGAGCTTATTTATCAGATTGTCGCACCCGGCCAATACATCCAATCACTCCTAGCGAAGCCCTCCAGTGAATGGCGAAGCCGGCCCCTCGATCCGCGTGAACCGAATCCGGATTTTGAAGATCCCGCCAATTGGCAAACCATAGAAATGTTAGACAACGGTGCGGATGGCGATGAAATGGCGGATGACGGCATTTACGCGGTCACCCTGCCCGCCCAAGAGCGGAATCGCACGCTTATACGTTATCGCATTCGCGCCACGGATGGCCAAGGTGCCAATGTGAGAGTCCCTCACGCGGACGATCCGTCGCTGAACTTCGCTTATTTCGTCTACGATGGGATCCCCGCCTACGAAGCCAATGAACAGACGGTCCATCCAGACGGCGCCCCCTACACACACTCCGTCGAGGTTTTGACTTCGTTACCCGTTTATTTCTTGATCACGGATGACGACGAATTCGAGCAATGCATCGCCTACAATGGCTCAGATCAAGTAGGGCGCGATAATTTCAACGCTCGTAGCGCTTTTAATTGGAGCGGCACCTTTGTTTACGATGGCGTCGTTTATGACCATATCAAATATCGTCTTCGTCAGCGCAATGATCGCTACGGTGGTGAGGGCAAGCGCAGCATGCGTTTTCGGTTCAATCGCGGTCACCACATTCAATTACACGATTACTGGGGAGACCCTTATCCCACCAAATGGCGAACGATCAATACCGGTAAACTCAACGCCGCGCGCGGCGGCTACAACTACGGCATCAATGAGTTTATCAATCATGAATTGTGGAATCTCGTAGGTGTGCCGGCCCCGCGTACCCATTGGCATCATTTTCGCGTGGTGAAAACGCGCGACGAAGTTCCCCAGGGAACCATCTTCGGCCCGAATATAGAAGCGCAATGGACGGGCGATTTCTTTGGAATGTATATTGCCGTGGAAGACTATGATTCGCGCTTTCTCGACGCTCACGGTCTCGCTGACGGCAATCTTTACAAATTGGTGAGCACGCGCCTGAACGGAAAAGACGTGCAACGCGTGCAAGGCAAGTTTTCCGTCGAGGACGCTTCCGATTTCTCGAATATCCTACAAGAGGTACGACCGGCACGCGACGCCGATTGGTTGAATCAACACATCAATTACGATCATTACCATCGCTACCACGCGATCATCGAAGCCGTGCGCCATTTTGATGTGCAGCCGAATCTGGCGGAACACTTAAAAAACCGTGCTTTTTATTTCTCACCGCCAACTGAAGAACATCCCTTCGGACTACAGCACACCTTGCCCTGGGATTCCGAAACAAGCTGGGGCCCGAATTGGAATGGCGGCGTGGATTATGTCAAACAGGCCATGTGTGCGAATAAGGATGACCGGGCCGCTTTAGAAATTGGTTATAAAAACACGGTGCGTGAAGTGCGCGATCTCATTTGGCAGCCTGATCAGATCGATACCATGTTAGACCGAATCGCTGATAAGTTAGAACCCTTTAGTTTGGCTGAACGGGATCGGTGGATCGGCGGGCCGCGTGAGGCTGGTAGGGAGAGTATTCCCGATGATATTCGCGAGTGGGTCGATGAGTTAAAGCAGTATGCTTGGGAAGGAGGATCCTGGGTTGGCGGCGACGGTCCGACTACGAGAGAATCGAAAGATTCCGGACTCTCCGGTCAGGAAGGCCGCGACGCCTATCTCGATTGGCTGGCCGAAGATAAGGCCATTCCGGCGAGACCGACCGTGACCTACGAAGGGCCTGAAGGCTTCCCAGTTGACGGACTCCAATTCAAATCCTCCGCCTACCGAAGCGGGACGCTCTTTCAACCCGGTGAGCCATTCGCTGCCATGGAATGGCGCTTGGCTGAGGTCACGGATCCGAGTTTGCCCGATTATGATCCTAGCGATAGGTTCAAATGGGAATGGAACGCGGAATGGGAGTCCGGACGTCTGGAGACGTTCCAAGAAGAGATGACCATCCCCGCCAATGCCGTTCGCGCTGGGAGAACCTACCGCGTCCGCGTGCGCATGATCGACGAAATTGATCGCACGAGCAATTGGTCTCAACCGGTGGAATTCACAGCGGGAGCACCAACGACTATTGATAACATTCAATCAAATCTCCGCATCACGGAGATCATGTATCATCCTGCGGCCGTCACCGAAGACGAGATCGAATTAGGTTTTTCCAGACAAGACTTCGAGTTCATCGAGCTGCACAATGCGGGGACGACTGCGGTGGATTTGCGAGGCATTCGTTTTACCAAAGGCATTGATTTTAATTTTAGTGATAGTGCGGTGACCACATTAATGCCCGGAGAAACGGTTGTGGTAGCCAGAAACGAAGCCGCGTTCAAAGCACGATATGGGGAATCCGCTAGCCTGGCCGGCGAGTACCGGGGAGGCGCCGAGAGCCGTCTCAGTGATGGTGGTGAATTGATCAAGCTCTCCTTCGGAGGCGGCACGCCGATTTTCGAATTCGAGTATGGCGACTCCGATCCTTGGCCCGCCAGCGCCGACGGCGAAGGTTTCTCCATCGTCCTAGCCAATGTCGAAACGCCAGGCGAGTTAGGCGAGGCAGCGTCCTGGGTCGCTAGTGCCGAGGTAGGCGGTAGCCCCGGAACTCCTGGAGGGGCCGGTGAGCCGCCTTCCCCTGGCGAGAAAGACTCCGATGGCGACGGCTTTTCCGATGCCGCGGAAGCGATTGCCGGAACGGATCCCAACGATTCCGCCTCTCTCTTGCGAATCATCGAGATCACACGCGCAGGCAATGCGATCAGTGTTAAAGCCAGCTCCGTTGCAGGAAAAACCTATCAGCTGGAACAAGCGGCAACGCTCGCTTCGGATAGCTGGAACGTTGCTAGTGAAGCTGATGCTACAGGATCAGAGATCACTTTGGAAGCCACGGCTGCGGAGGGTACTTCAGAAAGCTATTTCCGCGTGCGCGTGGGTCAGTAAGATTTGTGCGTCGTAGGGCGGCCAATTCTGGCCGCCTGCACGGGTTGCAAACCCGTGCTACTTTTCAAACGAGCGCCCAACGAAAGTAGCACGGGTTTGCAACCGTGTCACCTCTAACAGAAGTAGCACGGGTTTGCCGCCCGTATCACATCGAACGAAAGTAGCACGGGTTTGCAACCCGTGCAGAATCCTAACTGCGGGACGGCAGATGCCGAACGACAAGCCTTACAAACTGGGCTCTCTCATTCGCCATGAGACGGACTTGCCGCCGCTCGATTGATTTCTTGGACGCAACGATCTCAGATTCCATGGTTCGCCACACTTTGAGATCATTGGAAGTTTGCACTTCGTAGGACACATCGCTCTTGGTGCGGTCCAAGGTGAAGGTGTAGGTGAGCGTGTTGACATCGACCTGTTCCAGCTTGGGTAGCCCTTCCTTGCTTGGAAACAAGGGATCGGTGTCAAAGGCGTATTCAACGAGATTGGAGAAGCCGTCGTGGTCGGGATCGGCATTCATAGCGAGCGCGTTCATGGGAAGTCCTTCGCCCTCAGCCTCGTCATTCATCCAAGACTGAAAGCTGGGGCTGGGCGCGGTTTCTTTGGCCGTCGCGAACACGATCATGAGAACGCTGAGTGATAGTATCAAAGTAGAAACGGATTTCATTGATTTAGATTTGTTAGAGTGAGTCTTGAAGAATTTGCAGAACGTCCGGCGATTGAGTCTCCGTCAGAGCCGCTTCGCGAAAGGCGGCACTTCCCGGCGTGTTCACACGGGCCAACATCACGAGCAAGCTATGACGCAGTCCGGGATCCGAGGTGCCTAGATGATCCAGAGTAGAAAGCAGACCCTGAACGGAGGTCGCGTTGCCGATCTTGGCCAAGCTATGAGCCGCGGCCTCAATAAGACCTGGTTCCGTCGCGGTAGAGGCGAGACTGCCTAACATTCGCGCAGCGCCTGGATTCTCGATATGTGAGAGCGCTTTGGCAACCGCACGCAACTGACCGGGGAACGTGGGTTCCGCACGATAGAGACTCACCAAGTAGTCGATGCTCTCCGGGGTGGCCATACGTCCGGCTGCTTCGATGACTTGGCGGAGAATGGCGGGATCGTTCGTCGCGGCGGTCGCCGACATAAGCGTTTCCAGTCCCGCCGGATCCGTTAGGTTCTTCAGCGCCTCAGCCAGCTCGCGACGGACGCCTCGATCCCTTTCTCTAACAATGGCTTCGAGAAGCATGCCAACTGCCTCGCCGGAGCCATTGAGCGCCAAGGCATCGGCGTGGAGGAGCTTGTCTTCGAGTCGATGGTCATGGGTAAGCGACTCGCGTATTTGGTAAGGATCCTGCGCAGCGAGTTCCCGCACTTTCGCCACACGGCTCTTCGCGGCCTTGGGTCCTGTGAAAGATTGAGGCTTTGCTCGAACCATGGCCACTTCTGGTGTCGCAACCAGACTTCTCGATTCTTCTGATTCTCTTGAATCTGTTAGAATCAGGGCGAGCATCGCCGCCGCCACGAGGGCGACGGCGATACCGGACACTTTCCAAATGAAGGATGGTTTCTTCATTTTCTTGGATCGTTATTGGTTTCTGAACGATTAACGCACGCGAATGGTTAGTCCGTACTCACCGGCAACCGTTTCATCATAACCTTCCACGGCCACATAGTAGGTGCCTGGATCCAAACGCCTGCGCAGCCGGAAGTTGAAGCCGCTCCCACGATCATCATCCTCCGCCACAATATCGCCATCAGCATTCAAAAGCGTTCCGTAGGTATCGGTATCGCCCGTGGAGCGGATGATCACTTTGCGGCGAGCGGTGATCTCAAAGGCGAACACGTCCACATCGCCGCCCTCCGTCAACTCGCCCTCCGCTGTCCCGGGTGCAGAGATGAGGGTTGCTGAACTTTCGTCATCGCCGTGATCATCCGCACCTTGAGAAGGCGCCACGCCCGTTCCTCGGAGATGGATCACGTAGCGTGGTTGATCAGGGTCATTGCTAGTGATGGAAAGTTGTGCCTGGTGCACACCGGCGGCGCTGGGGTCATAAGCGATGGTAACACCCGTGCTACGGTTAGGGCTCACCTCGTCGCTTGGCTGCACCGTTAGACGAAACTGTGACGCATCGCGGCCGCCAAGAACTGCTGATTGAATGAAGAGGTCGCCCTCACCTTCGTTACTGATAGTCAGGTTCTCGGATGAGTCCCCTCGATTGACGAGACGCTCTCCAAGATCGATCACCCGATCAGAGTCCACCACGTCGTCATCGTGATAGACAACAATGTCAGGCTGCAGAACGGCCTCACCATCGGTCGACACTTTCAATTGGTAGTTCCCCGTGCCGGTGCTGGGGTCGAAGGCTTCCACGAAGACGTAGTAGACACCGGGATCGAGGGCTTCCATAATGCGGAAATTGCCACCCGTTCCTGACGAGTCATCTTCCGTGATGTAGCCATTGTCCGACTCCAAGTAACCGTAGGTGTCGGTGGTGCCTAACGTTTCAATCGTCACGGTTGCAGGCGAAGCCAGTTCAAAGGTGAAGACGTCGAAATCCCAAGCCGATTCCAGGCTGCCATTCGTTAGGCTCGATGTGGACACGATGGTGGCACCAGCGATGTCATCAGCGTGATCATCGCCTCCACCGTTTCCTGGATCGGGATCGACGGGATCAGGGTCAACCGGATCGGGGTCTACGGGATCCGGATTGGGCACGCCGCTCATCGTGTCAGTGATCCAGTTTCTGAGATTGAAAACGTGTGCGTAGACGCCGTAGGCACCGGGACGCGCGCAGCCGTCGCCAAAACTAACGATACCCGCGAGATGCCATTGGTCCTCATGTCGCACGACCAAGGGTCCACCACTATCACCCTGACAAGAATCGCGTCCACCCTCTGCCAAGCCGGCGGCGAGATGAGATTCGTTGAGGTTGCCATAGACGGCATTGGCCTCGGCAAACGAGACAATGGGTACTTCCACGTCACGTAAGGTCGTGGCGCCTGTTTCACCCGTTTCGCTCGTTAGGCCAAACCCCATAACCGTGGCCACGGTTCCGGCGGCCACTTGATCCGCGCTTGAAACCAGCGGAATAGCGGGTACGTCGTTAACCGATCGCGCCAGCCGGAAGAGAGCGATGTCATAGGAAACATCGTCATCACTCCCGCGGTAATTCTGGTGAATCTTCACCTCGGTGATGCCAATGCGTTGGCCGCTATTCGAATCACGCAAGTCATAGGCGCCTACGATCACCTCGGTATTGTTAGGGGTTACCCCTTCCGCACAGTGCGCCGCCGTAGCGACCCAATCCGGCGCAATGAGCGCCCCGCCGCAGAACTGGCCATTCGCCGCGGAAACGCCTTTCTCCACGAGGGCCACCATCCATGGGTAGTCTCCTTCGGTTGCTTGATTACCCCCAACAATGCGGGTTTGAGCCACTGCTGCAACAGCAGAAGCCATGATGAGCATCGCCACGACGGCTGCGGTTGCTCGTGATGTCAGTGTGTTTTTCATAGTCGCTTAACAAGTGTTAGATTTGTCTTTAACAATTCATTCAGGAATCGCCCTGAATGGTGTTGCGACTACATAAGGGCCCCAATGTTACCTTCTTGTGACGGCGCGTGTTTTTAGCTGGAACCCGTCAATTAGAGGGCTTCCACCTCCGTGAAATAGGCGCCACCCGCCTCGTCATCACGGTCATAAAGCCACGTGAGCACCTCCGTTTTCCCGGCCGGCAAATTGACTTCAAACACAACCTCCTGGCTCCCGGGCGCGATTGCCGATTCGTGTTCTTGACCGTTTGCCATCCGATTAGTCGGAACCAGCAAAGATTCGCACTACTGTTTCGACGCAGTGCGACGTCACCTGGCTCATCATCAAATGATCTTTTTCTGTCACGTGAAGTTCTTCTGTGGAGTGAACACCGATTCCTTCAACATCCATGAACGCCTCGAAATCTCGCGCCCTTTCACCTCCCATTCGGGAACCGAAGCCTAAGCAATCTCCGTCTGCACGTCAGGAGACGGCCCGAAGACTTTTCGCTCGTCTCAGTCCTGGTTCACGATTCGACGTTAGCGAATGTGGGCGCCATGTCGCTATGGAATGGGTTGCCATAGCGTTAGACGATCGGCTTGGCTTCGTCCCGATTGCCTACTACACCAATGATTCCGGTTGTCAGAGCGATGCATTGATCTGCGGACTGTGCTATAGGCAGCCCGTGCCCCTGCACCCGCTAGATATCAAGGACTGGCAGAATGCAGTGCGATCTTCACACTACTTTCCTAAGGCTCTCATTCCAGCCTTGCCCATCATGGTCACCGCTACTCGTGAATGGGTATTAAATCACGCAAAACGTGGGTGGCCGCCCGTCAAAGCATCCCAGTCCGCCGACTGTTCGGGAGCCGCTTGAATAACCATACAACTAAGCCTTGAAGACCGTAATTTCCACCGGTTTGGGAGCCTTCTTGGGACGCTGGTCCCATACTTGGTGAAGCATTACAAGGCATAAAAGAGCTTCTCGTTCTCTCTCGCACGGTTCGATCATTAGCGTCCTTGAACATCCATCTCTCAGTTCCGTGGATTCGTCAGCCAACTTCGTGCCTCGCTTCCAATCCCCGCCAATCTCCCAGATTCTCCGACTCAGCAGTTCAAACAACCTTCTATTGGAAGTGGTTAATCTAACTCCCACTTCGGTATCTGGGGGAATAATCAGTTTCATGGCATAGGACGAAAATGATTGCGCTACAAAAGCTGTCGTGAATCCCGTGGTTCCCTTGTTTCGAAAATCCACGTTCTGAGCCACATGCCTCCCTACAGGCTCCACATTGAAAATGTCTCGCATTGTCGGAGGAACTCCAACCATTCGAGGGTCACCTGCCACATAACTCTTCTCTCCGTAATCACGCATTGCCGTATTCAGTGTCACCGCAGTGTTTGAGTTTTTACTTCTTTCACGAAGAATCTGATCAGCGAATTCAAATGGATGCTTTTCTGGATCGTAGCGATTCCAAATCTCAGCGACAATAGACTCTCCTCCCACTTCTTTCTGCGATAGGTATTCAAGCAGAACGCTCGTTTTGTAGCCTTCCTCCCAATCTCCCGTCAAGAGACTACTTTGGCCACCCATCTTCCATTGCGGTGCCCAATCCCTGGCTCCACCGCTACCTGCGATGGGATCCTCCATGAAAACCGCTGTTGCCTCGTCGAAAGGCTTCCAAAGCGGCACCAAATGTGAGGAGAGAGGGGCTTGATTGTAATAATGAGTCAATTCGTGACCAAGATGGACCCTGAGCAATTCCGCATTGGAACCCGAAGGAATCGGGATCATAATATAATTCTGTTTTACCTCTTTAAAGCCTTTCGGGACATACAGTGGATTGAGTACCCTTGAGCCCACTTCGCGGCTCAAATTTATTTCACTATGCGATTCCTTGGCTCGCAATTCATAGGATGAATTATCTAATAACACGACTGGCACGGTTTCCTCTTCACTTGGTATCTGCTCTCGCTTGTACTGCTTGCTTTGCTCGAAGGCCCATTTCGATTTCTTGACAGTTTCACGCACCATTGCAAACTGCTTCTCAGTGATTCCGAACTTCGGCTCTATGGAAGCGACCTTGTTCCGACCTAGCGGAGCGGCCCAGCCACCCCATGCCCGGAACCAAATCTGAAACTGGCCCAGATTTCTTCTACTCCATCCCGGTTGATTGGGGATCTCAAGCAAAAGATCTACTATGTCACTCTCGGTGCTTACGATGCTCATTGCTTTACTCGTCCAGATTGGTGTCCTGATTTAGCTGAGCAGCCAATCCATTCATAGCCGCACGCCATCCTTTTAGATCGATAGAGGCAGAACCATTTTCATTGTCAGTTACTACATCAAGCTTCTCCTCGATTCTCTCCTGACAACTACGGCTAAGCCATTTCCAATGGTTCTCCATTTCTCTGATAGCAGCATCAAAATCGATTCTCATCATCATTCTATTGCTACTCAATGTCGGCCTTAATCCCGCATATCCGTCAAAATCAGGATGGTTTAACCACGACAATGCTCGATCATCGATATAGTTTTGAATTGACGCGACGATCTTTGCTGCGTAATCCTGGTCCTTTTCAATAATCTCGTTTACGGTGTCGTCTTTAATCCAATCCTGAATAGTCAAGGCATTCTCGTCACCCCAATGAGCAGAAAAAGCAATGATCATTGCCTTGGGATAAGCTTCCCGAATTTTTCTGGGCAGATCAACCTCTACGTCTGGCAATTTGAAATCAATCACCGCGACGTGAATCTGCTCCTCAAAGTGGGCAACAACCTCCAGCGTTTCGGAAGCTGACTTTGAGACAAGGCACTTGCAGTTTTTGAACCGCCTATCTAGTAGCATCCTCAGGGACTGAAGAGTCCTTTCGTGATCATCTACCGCTAAAATATTAAGACTCATTTTCTCTTTTTTTTACGGTCATTCGATTTTGTGTTGGGTATGGTAGATTGATAACAAATCGCGTTCCCGCGGAAGGCTGTTTCTGATCTAGCGAGATCGAGCCTCCATGGGCTTTGATCACTCGATCGACATACCAAAGGCCCACACCCGTTCCCGTACTTCCAGTGCGACGACGATCACTAAAGCAATGATCAAAAATCTTACTTCGGTTGAAATCTTCCACTCCAATACCGTTATCCGTGTATATTATGTACAATCGATTTCCTTGCGACGATATCTTCTTTGTCACGGTGACGTCGATTTCCAATTTACCATTTTTTTCATTGCGAAAATCCCAAGAATTCTCGGCCAACTCAGAAAAAACCCTGTATAGATGATCACGATCGCCACAAAATTGAATATTGGCGTCAATATCAACAGTTGTTCTAGCATGATCTCCGGCGACCGATATGCCTCGTTTTATTAAGCTCTCTAAATCTAGATGCTCATTCTTGACAACGACGTCGCCTAACTTATCTTTCACTCTTCGAATCGTTGTGAAAAGATCTTTCACGTCTTCCTCAAGTATTTTATTGATCGAGCCGAGAGCTGGATGTTCGCAGGATTCCAATTTGTAGAGCTCGACCAACGGCGGAAGGCGTGCTAGAAGGTTCCCAACCGTGTGTGCAGTAAGAGCCATCGAGCGCTGAGCTGCTGCGTTGACTTCGTTTTCGCGGAGGTTATCGAGTGACGCGAGCAGATCTGTTAACACCAATGAAAGAGAACTTAGATAATCGAACTCCTCAGGCATTGGACGCTCGCTGCCAAGAGAAATCGTGAGCTTGCCAAGCAAGTTTTCACCGAGAAACAGCGGAAAATCTATCCAAAAGTCCTCAGGCCTCTTTTCTACTTCTTTCTCGTATGTAAACTTTCCCACAATCCAGTATTCCAGGCCCTCTTCAGTATCGGATTTGTTTACGGTTTCACCATCAAGAGAAGGATCATAGAATATCATTACCGGCCTCTTCTGTTCGACAGCAATCCATGCCTGTTTCAGGCCAGCCTCAAGAATCACCTGTCCGTTGTTGAAGGCGTTGGCATTATTCTCATTCATACCTTCGCAGTGCTTGCTTACCATGGTTGTGACGTCGTCTTCAAGCGTTGTATAAAGTCGGACTTTTAAAGCAGCTTGATCTGGTCTGCGGCGAAGGATCTTTGGAATCGCCCTAAAAAGCAATCCCAGGGCTTCATTGACATCGGTCGCCGCAACTAGCTTGGTTAGCGTATCAAAGACACCACCTACGATTGATCGATCGCGCAGAATAAAGAGACGGCAGGGAGGATCCATCTCAATTTTTTGTCCGACGACAAGCCAATCGCCCGGCATTTGCGAATGGACATCCGTTGCATGTACAGTAGTCGGGACGGTGGTCGGTAGAGCGTTCGACAGGCCTGAACATCCAGAAATATCGCTGAGTCTCTGAATCTGATTCGCTCGAAACCATCCTTCCGTGCAGTTTGCAAGCTTCGCGAATCGCTCATTGGCAAACCTCAAGTGTCCATTGCCGTCTAATACGAATACTGGATCACGCAGCTGATTCCACGCGCTTTCCATCGAGCGGCCCAGCCGTTCGCGGGCGATCGAGGAATAGCAGACATGAGACCAGGACAGGGAGAATTGGTGAAGTAAGCTACGGGTGAGTTCTTGACGGGCTCGGGAAACCGGTGCCCCGAGGTCAAGGTCAGTGACTAGAATCCTAATATTAGTGTGGCTAAATCCTTCAATGCCCGAGGTATTAACAAAGGCCTTGTGCTCCATAAGATAAAGGGGAGGGGCCGGTAGAGCAGGCAGACGGGACTCTGAATCAAGGAGGATGCGTTGAGCCCTTGAGCGTTGGTGAGCTGTGTCGTCAGTTTCTTGGTGCAACGGGCGAAATCCTCTTGAATCGCTTATCCAAACTTGTCCATGACCTAGAAGGTGTGCTAAGCCATTGCTTATTAGGTCTAGGAGTTCGTTCTTGATGTGTTCGGAATCTCGCCTTTGCGCGGCAATAAAGTGCATTCGATCACTGAGCCGGGCCACGATCCCGCGAATGACCTCGTGCTCAGAACCTAATAGGGGCCTGATTTTGAGGTCACGCTCAACTTCCCGATAACATCGCCATGCGTCGGTCCATTGATGGCGTCCGGCATAACAGTCACCTAGGAATTGTGGGGTGAACCAAGTGTGGGAGAACTTATCAGCATAGGGACTCGAAAATCGAAGTTCCTTTCCATCTGATTCTCTTTGAGCGATGCCGGCTAATTCGAGGGTGGTTGGATGGTCGTGGCCAAATGGAAGAGGCGATTGTCCCATTTGCAGGAGATTTTCGAGATGAGGCCAAGAATCTTCATCCGTCCGCACGGCTCTGACGGCATAGCGATAAGGGTGATATCCAAACAACAACCGGCCTCTGTAAAGGAGAAAGTCATCGCAAACGGAATCGGCATCGATGGGCTCGGCATCCTTCGGTTCATGAAGATACCGAATCTTATCTTCGGTAATGAAGTGGATAACCGCTCTCGCGAGCTTGACTTGGCCATTGGTGACCTCATACAATCGTTTCTTGAATACTTGACGGTCGACTTTCAGGGTTGTGATGGCCAATCTCTTATCAACAAACTTGTCGAACAAAGGTCGGTCGTGCCCATAGATGACGTATTGATTCGTACATAGGAAAGCCGAGGTAGGGCCATGCACTAAGTGTCGAAGATTGTTTTCACCGCTAAGAGCCACGACTAAAAACTTCTGGTCAACCAGTCTGCGGATTCCGGATAGAAAGGTGAAAGCATGATGTTCGGCGAGAGCATCGACATTCGTGCAGATAAGAGTAACTGGTCGGCCATGGGAATTAGCGATGCTCTCAATTTGAGCTAGAAATGACGTCAGGCCATTGGCACAGCGGAGAGGCTGCTCCTCGCTACGCGAGAAGCCACGTACGATTAGGCCAGCCGGATCTCGGAAGGTGTCGACAATGGCGCTCTCAATGGCCAGTGGAGATGAAGAATTGACCTCCAGATAAATAAAAGGATCACCATCATCGATAAAGGCTTGGCGAACAAGACGAAGCCCAAAGCGCTTGCCACATCCCTGGGCGCCCAGTACCGTGAGACTGGATCCACGACGCAATAGACGCAGCCACTCATCCACGAGATCCATGGAGAGGAAATGGTAATTGAACTCAACGCTCATGGATTAGGGCCTATTCAGGTTAGTTGCACTCAGCAATGAATCCGTTTCGCAAACTTTCAAAGGCGGAGCGTCCTTCGCTGATGAATCGACGCAAGTCTTCCCCGACCTCGATACGATGCTCGCCTCCGCTCCAAGTCAAAATGTGATGTAAAGTGAGTTCATTGCAGACATTGGCTGCCGACATTGTCGTGATGGCGAGCCCATGATTTTTGAGTAAAGCCTGCAGGACCGTAGTCGTGATTCTGCGGTCCGGGTTTTGTCTAAGGAGAATCTCAAGGGCGGCAGCTTGTGATAAAGGCCCGCTCATGTCGTCTAGCATGCCAGTAATGCGCTCCATGGATACGAGGGTGGTTCTTATCTGAGCTAAGCTATCGAGATCTACATGGCGATGGTGATTCTCGGCAAGATTCTCGACGAGGTGGAGACCATATTCCTGAATTAATGAAGGTTGTCCGCCAGAGCGGCGCAGAACTTCTTCAACAAACGAGAATTCAGACTCGATTTCAATACCGAGATCATTGAGTGGACCTTTCAACATATTGGTCGTGTCCTTTTTATTCAAGGGCCCCAATTTGATCTCTTGAAGTCTTCCTGTGAACGGATGTTTGTCATGAGACAGCATTTGCATGAGGCCGCTTTTCCCTACGAGTATAACTCGGGCTCCCTTTTCCCGGGCGACTTTTCCCACAATGTCGAAGGCCTCGGACCAACAGAATTCATCGACTTCATCTAGCAGGAGTTCCAGGCAACCATCATGCCGACTACGTTCTTTCCAAAGAAAACTTTCTAGATCATTGGTAGTAAGAGTATGAGCGTGTTGCGTTGCGTCAATATGGGTCGCAATGTAACGGGCCACAGCTTGAGCAGTGTAGTGGCAGCCTTGGAGACTTATGTAAAACGTTCGATCTAGCCTCGGGTCCCTCTTTTCACGAAGATATCGTTGGTACTCCATGATAATCGAAGTCTTCCCTGCGCGGGACGGCCCGGCAATGGCGAATGATTCCTGACGTTCATGGATCAGCTTTTCCACAATGCTATGTCGGCCGAAGAACATCGGTCCGGTCGCAGGGTAGAGAAAATTGTAAGGACAAAGGTCGAGTAAATGAGTCCGTTCTCGGTAGGCTTTCTTAAGTCCGGAAAGACCGCCCGATCTTCCTGAAGAGTCGACCAAGGAGGCGGCCTCGGTTGCGTTGAGAATGAGGGCATGATTCTCGGATATCTTCTCGGCAGCGTCCGCAGCGCCTTTTCCTATGGTGATGATGATGGGCAATCGATCGGGGGAAGTGATATCACGTTTCCAAAAGGTCGAAGATTTCTTGAGTTCGGGTGCCTCTGTAGACGCAATGACAAGGCACCTGGGCCTTTGGCAACCCCGTAGGTAAATGGGCGGTGATTCAGGGAAATGATTCTCGAAATAAAACGCACGCTCGGAAGATGGCTTTGGGGTCGCCGTGATCGCAAACCGGCTGGACCAGCGCCTGACGAATTCTTTGCTCAAGGCCTGGAATTCCATCGGAACGCAGGTCTCTAGACGCTGCAATATCGAGACAGTGGTTAGACTTTGGATCCCGTCTGTCATGGTGGGTCACTTGAGTTCGGAAAATGTATGGCGGCAATAGAATTGTCTTAGGGCCGCGCTGGTGAGCGTTTTCTCGGAGAGGTAGGCAAGTGCTTCGGGCACTGAATAAGGGGGCGGTATATCTTCCTTCAAGAGGAAGAGCGAGGCGGGGTCGGCGATTTTTGACAAGTCCGATAGGTCTTCTGTGAGACCGTTAGCTATCTGATCCCAACCAAGCCCACGAAGTTCGTAGAGGCAGATCAAGATATGGAGTTGTAATTGTACTTTCTCACTGCGGGATTCTTGGATCCAATGCCAGAGACGTTCTCGCGTGCGTTTTGCTAATCGTTCGCGTTCGTCCTCCGAGATATTGGAATCAATCACCGGTGGTGCTTCAGTAAACTCGTTGGGAGTCAATTGCTCCTGGTAACGCCACCAGCTCTTATTCTGAAAATAGACGATCCCTTTGGCAGTGGACGTGAAGCTGAACTTGTCGTCGGGGGTGAGGAGGGACTCACAGCAGACTTGGACCTTCTCAAGCGTTCGCGGCTGTTGGAGTTTGGGAGCAAGCTTGGTCAGAGCCGTTCTTGGAACGAGTAGGCTGATCCAACTCCAATCGGCCTTTCCATGAAGGGCTGCGTGATTGGAAAGAACCAGCCAAGCGGCCAATTGATTACCTACCTCCACGATCTCATCCCATTCCTCAGAGGACTGCCGTCGTCTTCGGTCCCAATAGGTTCTTGCGATGTTCACCTCACGACGGCTCTGTTTATTATCTGTTAGGATGGGGCGCAGTTCTTCTTCCAAGCTTGCACGATGGGCTTCTCCATAGCCTCTCCAATCGGAATAATAACGGAGCAGCTCCGAATCGGGGGCGAAATGGGAAGGCAGGGTAGGCAGAATCAATTCTTCCAGCAAGGAATCAAGGTCAACCAATGCCATGGGTTAGCAAGTGAGTTAGGAATTCGCAGAAGGAGTGGTGGTGGTGGTAATGACCAGTTCGTTCGCACCGCCCGCGATCGCTTGATTCAAGGACTCGAACGGGAGGATGACCAAGCCCTTCTCTCCAGCGAGGCTAAGCACCTTCTGACCATCGGCTATCAGTTCGACAACAAAGGCATCCAAGGGTCCCACGTCGCGCTCTGGCTCGATCAGCAAGGCATCGTCACATAGCTTTAGCCGAACTCTGCGATTCATTCCTGGATGAAAGGTCACACCTGACCGGTCGGCCGTCAGGCGAGCGGCGAGATCACTCCAGCAATCTTTATCAGGGATGGCACTACTAGGAGTAGTTGCTCGCGATGCCAGCTGAGGTTGTTGCATTTGGATAGCGTGCGCGAGAGCAGCGGCGTATTGAATAAGAGCATCAGATTTCTCATCCAGCGCCTCGGCGATGGCACGGAAGGCGACCGTTGCCCGGAGCCATGGCTTTTCTGACACATGTGCCAATTTGGCATCTGCGGTCTTCTTGGAGATCAAACCCGTCTCGACATAAAGGTTTGCTTGATGTCGGGCGCTTTCCTGAGCCAGAGCGAAACGGCGGACTAAGGCCTCGATCTCAGGATTGTCTTCGCCTTCCAACCACAGGCCCACGTCTTCGGGATCGGGCATCGCGAGCCAGCGTGTCTTGGCGCGTTCGTGAAGGTAGGCGCCAACCGTCTTTTGTAGTACGAGATCCGATTTCAAGAGGTCTCTTTCCTCTTTGGAAAAGGGCCATTCCTGAATGGGGATGGAGAGGGGAGATCGGGTAAGCCTGTCAAACCATCGTCCGTCGGCATTGATGACGCGTTCGGCCCAGTGGTCTAACGTATCGGTGGAAATACTCATGATAGGTTAATGCCTAAGCGGGATTCAGTCTGTTCGTTCTCCAAGAGCCGTTCGGCAGTTTGAATGATAGGGTTCTTGCTCATCGAGGCGCGGGGTCTCTCTTATGGGGAGTCTACCCGAGGGGTTCTGCTTTGGATAGGCTGGAATCTTTTGACAGTGCTTCCGCTTCATCTGCCGGGGGTATGAGGAAGAGGCGGACAAGCCGCTGCTTGCCGCGTCTGGCTGGGTCTGGAGAGGTCGGTGATGCCGAACCGGCATGGGAGACGGCTAGCCCTAGCACGAGACGCGGGTTTAACCCTTGGGCGCGGAGGAGGGTGGCCACGTGTTCGGCGCGGCGTTTCGCGATGTCTTGGCGTACCTGAGCCTGACCAATCTCGTCGGAGGATCCGGCGACGATGACTCGATGATCCGGATATTCCTGATGCAGGCGTTTCGCATAATGTAAGACGGCGGCCCGATTCTCGCGATCAAGCGTGTCACGGTTGAAGCCAAACCAGAACTCGGCTCCTTGAAAGGGTTCGGCTTTGATCTGAAAACGTTCCCAGATCTCGCCTAGCGCTCGTCGGTTGGAATGGTCTTGCGGTGCCGTAGATTTGGAATCGATTTGGATATCGATGCGTGCCCGTGACGGTGGAGCTTCTGTGTTTGCGAGGCGTTTCTCTGGCAAGGTGATCGTAGGTTCGGCTTGGAGCCAGACGAGGATGTCGAGGCGTGGTGAGGTGGTGAGGTCCGCCTGCTCAGACAGTGCTTGGCTCAGAGTCGTCCGTAACTCTGTCAGGGTCTGGTGAGTGTCTTCCCGATTGGGAATCCTGGGAGCCAGGGTCCAAAGAGAAGTTTCCGGGCCGAACCGTGGCTTGATGTCTCTTAGGGTCGGAGGTTCGGCGTTCTGGATTGACATCGGCGAGGTGCCTGGAAAGAGGTCTTTCACTTTCGCTGCGTGTAGCTCTTTCCAATAGAGATTGGCCCGTTCCTGGGCGTCCACGGAGCGTCCCAGTTTGATGTCGGTCGAGGTTTCCGGTGAGACCGCACGGTGGGTGGCCAACGTTTGGCCATCGAGCCCAATTAGATGCAAGGAAGGTTGTGGGGACCATGGCGAGGCATCTGGATCAGTGGTGGCAGGGATGGGTTCGATGAGTCCCAGCGCGGCAGGTGGGAGCGGCGATTCGAAGTCGAGCTGCCAGGCCGGCAGGTAGAGGTGCTGGTCGACGAAGGTGAGCTTGCTAGACTGTTCACTGTGCGGCACGCAGCCGTGACGTGTACAGGAGGCACAGAGGAGCGCGGTGATTGAAAGTAGAGTGGAAATTTTCATGGGTTGGGAAGAAATGGAGTTTAGGCTGCGGGTTTGAGGCTGGAGCGAAGGGAGTCAGGACCCGTGTCCCCATCAGAAGGAAGCTGTGTGACAGCCGCCTCTTTCCCCACGGGGGCTTGGGTGAGGAGGTCAGCCATGAGCGCCTCCAATTCGCGGGCCAGGGCCGCTTTTTGATCGGGTTTGAGCTGTTGGAGGCAGAGTTCGGCCGCGTGATCGCCGAGAAAGTTGCCGAATGTGTAGAGATCGTAGGTGTGTGTCGTCTCTACAGTTGGGAGGGGCGTGGCATCTACAAGAACGTGGCCGTGCGCGCGGCAGGGTGTGAGCGGTAAGGAGGTGTGGATCTCGGTCCGTCGCCAGCCGTGGACGAAGAGAGGTGCAGTGGGCAACGGATCGCAGCGGCGATTGGCCAGCGTCTCGTGCCAGCGTAGGACGCCTGCCGCCACCAGCCACATGGCGCCGCCGGTGACACGCCAGTGCATCAGAGCAATGCCAATCCAGCCTAAAACAACGCCTACGACCATTGAGGTTGGGATGGTTGCTTGGCGGATGTTGGCCCGACTCGTGCCGTGCAGCCAAAGAGCGATCTCAAAGATGGCGAGCCCGAAGATGAGGACAAAGCCTGAGGCGTTTAGAAGACGGAGGCTCCAGGGAAAGCGTGTCCAGAGCGCCTTGCGATCTGCGAGATCGAGTGGCTTAGCGAGGGTGGTCGTCACCTCGCGACGCGCCTTGCCCACGTGGACCAACCAAGCTCCTGCAAGACCGCCGCAGACAAGCCAGGGGATGAAGATGCTCTCGACCTTAGCGATGGGGATGAAGACCAGAATGAGCAAGGCGAGATGGGCACCAATGGTGAGCAGCGCGCCCATTAGGTGCGTCCACGGCGCGAGATAACTGCCATAGTGAGTAAGACGATAGCCGCCTTGATTTGAATGTCGCGTGGGGCATCCGGCGGTGAGGTGTTTCTCAAGAGGTGAGTCTTCGAGGCGACTGTGTTCCGAGTTGCTGGTGAATTGTATCATAATGTCAAAGGAAGGAGTGATTGCCGATTAAAAGAACGGCTTGTGACGGAACTGTGTTAGAATTGGCTCAAGCAATGCCCCGACATTTTCATTTTTTCATTCTAATTTTATGAATCAGAATAAACCATGACCCGAAGAAACTGCCGGAACTAACGGATGCCGAACTGCGTGTCTTCCGCCCGCTTTCGGATCAAGGCCTCTTGCCTCTTGCCTCTTGCCTCTTGCCTCTTGCCTCTTGCCTCTTGCCTCTTGCCTCTTGCCTCTTGCCTCTTGCCTCTTGCCTCTTGCCTCTTGCCTCTTGCCTCTTGCCTCTTGCCTCTTGCCTCTTGCCAACCATACCGGTCGCATAGCCAGCCTCAACGAAGATGTTAGCGATCGTCCTCTCATCGGGGCGCATCATGGTTCGACCCGCGCGGGAGCGCGCCCCCGCAGAACTGGCCGTTCGCTGCGGAAACGCCTTTCTCCACGAGGGCCACCATCCATGGGTAGTCTCCTTCGGTTGCTTGATTACCCCCAACAATGCGGGTTTGAGCCACTGCTGCAACAGCAGAAGCCATGATGAGCATCGCCACGACGGCTGCGGTTGCTCGTGATGTCAATGTGTTTTTCATAGTCGCTTAACAAGTGTTAGATTTGTCTTTAACAATTCATTCAGGAATCGCCCTGAATGGTGTTGCGACTACATAAGGGCCCCAATGTTACCTTCTTGTGACGGCGCGTATTAATCTTATCGCCGTCCTCTAGCGACCTGAGTGGCGCGAGTGGGGTCGTGACGAGGGTTGGGCGTGGGCATTTGCGCTCCAACAGATTCCCGCCAAGCATCGAATCGCGCTCGCAATTCGTCTCTTACCGCGGCATGGGCGGCTGCGACGTTTCTCGTTTCACCGATATCGTCTTGTAAATGATAGAGCTCTTCGGCGCCGTTCTCGTAAAACTGCATATAACGCCACTTGCCCATACGCACGGCGCCGTAGGGCCCATCACCGCCGGCATGATAATGAGGGTAATGCCAGTATAAACTGTCCCGTTTCCAAGGCGCTTGAGGATCTTTTAACAAAGACACCACACTGATGCCATCGAGATTGGCGTTGTGAGTGGCATCACCTTTGAGACCGGCTATTTCGAGAATCGTTGGATAGAAATCTATACCCATCACCGGAACAGCACACAAGCTGCCGGCCGGCGTTACCTCCGGCCACTTGACGATCATCGGCACCCGCACGCCGCCTTCATAGGCCGAGCCTTTGCCGCGCCGGAGCGGGTGATTGTCAGTGAATCCATCCGGCTTGCCGTAACGCTGGGTCAAGCCGCCATTGTCGCTGGTGAAAAGGATGGTCGTTCGGTCGGCGATGCCGCTGGCTTCCACTTGTTTCAAGACACGGCCCACCGCTTCATCCATGCTGTGAACCATTGCTGCGTAAATCGGATTCGTGTGTTTGTTATTGGGATTGACCTTCCTCTTGTAAGCCTCAATCAGCTCCTCCTTTCCCTGAATTGGCGTGTGGGGCACATGAAACGCAAAGTAGAGAAAGAACGGATCCTCCTTCCATTCATCCACGATATCCGCCGCTTGCTTTGCGAGGTAATCGGTCACGTAGTCTCCCGTTTCGAAACCCTTATGCGCTTTTGTTAGGAAATAGCCTTTCGACGAAGGTTTCACCACAGAGCGATCGAATCCGTGACCGGTCGGCCAATCATCGATCCCTGCTCTAGCAGGTTTGTGCTCCAAATGCCACTTGCCCACGTGGGCCGTCCGGTAACCGCCGGCTTTCAACACCTCGGCAATGGTGATCTCGTCATGGCGAAGACCCTTCGTCCACTGGGGGATTTGAAGTTTAGCAAAGGGACGATTCTGGCCGGCGATGAAATCCGTTAGGTGCAGACGCGCGGGATACTTGCCCGTCATGAGCGCCGCGCGGCTAGGCGAGCACACGGTGCAGGCGGCATAGGCATCCGTGAATTTCATGCCCTCTTGGGCCAGCCGATCCAAATGTGGCGTCTCATACAAATCGCTGCCGAAACAACGAAGTCCCGTCCAACCGAGATCGTCGGCGAGGAAGAGAATAATGTTGGGTTTATCGGCTGCCCGACCGGCGACTATCGTTATCGCCATCCAGATGATGCCGACACCGTGAAGAACGGGTCTCATGAGTTATCGCGCTGCCAGAGTTTCTGCGAAGGGACGCGCAGGGCTCGATTGAATTTGCTCGAGCAGTTTTCCCAAGCGATGTAAGTCGTGAGTTCCACGATCTCGTCTTCATTGAAATGCGCTTGGACCTGCGCGAAGAGATCATCGTCCACATCCTGATCGGAGTACGTGATCGCGTCCGCATAGCGAAGAGCGGTGCGTTCGCGATCATCAAAGAGCGGGCTGGCGTGATAATCTGATAGAGCGAGAAGCTTCTGCTCTTCGATACCAAGATTGCTGCCCACGGCAGCATTGATATCTTGTCAGAACACACAGCCATTGATGGCCGCCACGCGACGGCATATCAACGTGGTCAGGGCACCGGGCAAGAGACCGGATTCACTCAACGCATCCCACATCCGGGCGACACTCTTCAGAATGGAAGGACGGCGCGCGTATAAGAGATAGGGTTTGAGGAAGTCTCCCCATGCTTGTTGTTGCGCTTGGAGGATTTTCGAGACTGAGGCTTCGGCTTGGTGGGGATCGATGTTTGAAATGCGAGACATGAAGCAAAGGATTCTGGGAATGGGACAAAGGAAACTTGTTGTATTAAAGTTTTTTAATAAGCTATAATTTCAAGATAAACGAATGATTGGGAACGGAAGATCGCGAAAGGCCTATGGGATACGCTCCTGGATTTCAGAATGACCTCTTTGTCAGCTACGCGCGCAAGGACGACATGCCCTTGAGCGGTGCCGAGACCGGTTGGGTCACGACCATGGCCAAGGATGTGCATATGATGGTGAATCGATTGGTGGGCGGTGACGGCACGCACCTCTACATGGATCATCGCTTGGCCAAGCATGAGAAAGTGGGACCGGAACTCCAGACGCAGTTGGAGAGCACCGCCTTGCTCATGGTGGTGATGTCCAAAGCCTATTTGAGGTCGGAGTGGTGCCAGTGGGAACCTGGCATCTTCGCCAAAGCAGCCAATCAAACGGCCACTTCGGGATCGCGGATCTTCATTGTGGAAATTGAGCCGGTCACCCAGGAAGAGCGGCCCGTGGCGTTACGGGATTTGGTGGGCTACCGATTCTGGCAACAAGAATTGGAAGACCTGGCACCGAAGATTCTCGGTTGGCCGGCACCCGACCCGCGGATTGATCGCGACTATTACAAGATGGTGGCCGGGGTGGCCCGGGAGATGTATCGGGAACTTGAGGAGATGGGTGAAGAAGCCGCTGCGGCAAAAAAGGTGACCGTGCCGGCGAACGGAAGTAACGGAAAGTCTAAGCCGCAGAATGGCAACAAGCCCCAAGGCGATGCGGATACGGGCACAATGACGGTTTACCTGGCGGAAACGACGGATGATTTGTTAGACAAGCGTCGCGATGTGCGAACGTATTTGGAACAGTACGGCTTTCACATCGTGCCGGACCGGCTCTTACCCGTAGACGGCGAAGCTTTTCAGACGCAGGTGCGAAATCATCTCGAAGAATCACACTTGGTCATTCAATTGCTTAGCACCATCGCCGGGCGCGGTGATGAGACGTCGGGCAAGACCTTCAGCCGCCTTCAGTTTGAATTGGCGTGTGAGTTGGAAAAACCCGTCATGAAATGGCGGGCGCCGGAACTCACCGATGCCGAACTGGAGATCCGGGTGGAAAGTGGCGAGCATCTGGCATTAATGCAAGGCCCGGAGGTGCACGCCATGCCCTTTCAAAGTTTCAAAGGCGAAATCAAGGCGGTGATCGACAAGTTAAAGCTTCACCGGGAACGCGAGGCACGGAAAGTGACCTTTCCAGACATGGCCGAGATGCCGCCACTGGTTTTTGTGAATGCCGACGTGGGTGACCAAGCCCTGGCAGACAAAGTATCGGCCATGGTTCAAGATCGCGGTTTCGCCTTAGTGAGAAGATTGCACGAGGGTTCCCCCCAAGAATTGCGTCTGGAATTGGAACAGAACCTGCTTGATTGCGATGGGATGTTAGTGATTTACGGAAAAACGAACGGCCGTTGGGTCGGGCATCAAATGCGGCAAGTCTACCGGTGTTTCCCGCAGCGAGCCAAAGCTTTACGCGCCCTAGCGGTGGGGATGCATCCGCCGCCTCCACCGCCCAAGAGCCCGATTGGCGTCATGCTTCCGAACACACGCATTCTCGAAGGCTTGGAAGAGGCGAAGTTGGACGAGTTTCTCAACGATTTGCAATTGGCCACATGAGTGAGGTCGTGTTAGAGGCGCCGGCACCCATGCAAAGTGGCTTGGCGCGCTATCCTTACCCGGGTCTGCGGCCCTATGAGTTTCACGAGGCGAGCATCTTCTTTGGACGGGATTCGCAGATCGATGAATTGCTAGAGCGATTAGCGGAATATCGCTTCCTGGCCGTGATCGGCACATCGGGATGCGGCAAGTCTTCGTTGGTGCGCGCCGGCCTCATGCCGGCTCTGGAATCGGGTCTATTACCCCAAGCAGGGTTCGATTGGCGGGTCGCGGCCATGCGGCCCGGGCATCAACCGATGCGCCGTTTGGCACGCGCGCTATTAGAGAGCGGTGTGTTAGGCGAGCAATGGCCGGACACGCCGGAGGATGAGATGTTTCTCCTCACCACCCTGCGCCAGGGACCGCTCTCATTGGTTGAGTTGCTAGAAAAACGGGACCGCGATTCCGCAGGAAGCCTGCTCTTGTTAGTCGATCAATTTGAAGAGATCTTCCGTTATGCGCGTCACGGCGACCAAGATGAAGCGGTCGCCTTGGTGGAGTTGTTGTTAGCGTGTTCCAAGTGCGATGACTCCGGGATCTATGTCGTCATCACCTTGCGATCCGATTTCCTCGGACAGTGTCCGATCTTTCGCGGCTTGCCTGAGGCGATGAATCAGAGCCAATTCCTCACTCCACGCCTATCGCGCAAACAGATCAAGGAGGCGATCGAGCGACCGGCATCCCTCTTTGGAACGACGGTCAATCCCAAGGTGGTGGGCAAGATACTCAACGGCATGGGCTCGGATCCGGATCAACTACCATTGATGCAACACCTTCTCATGCGCATGTGGCGGCGCGCAGCGAGAGCCGCGGGAGTTCCTTTAGAGGAGATCGATGACGGGAAAGTTTCCAGCTTTGAGTATTGGAGTCACCAGGATGCGCCCGATCTGGAAATGACCGTGGAGGATTATTACGTGCTCGACGGCCTCACGGGAGCGCTATCCGGCCATGTGAATGAGATCTTCAATCGGTTAGGATCGGATGACGAACGCGGCATTGCCAAGACCATCTTTCGTTGCCTCACCGAGATCACACCGGATGGTCAAATGGTTCGACGTGCCGCAGCGTTTTCCGAGATCTTGGAATCCGCCGCAGACAAACGCGCACGGGTGACGCACGTCATGGATGAGTTTCGGCTAGAGGGGCGCTCCTTCCTCGTGCCGCCGAAGAAAGACGGCCTTACGGATGAAACGTTAGTCGATATCAGTCACGAAAGTCTCATTCGCCAATGGGACGCGCTGCGTCAATGGACGGAGGAAGAGCACGATATGCGCAAGGTGCGGCAATTTGTAGAAGAGAATGCCGCCATTTGGAATGAGGATTGGCGTGGGCAAGAGCGCGAGGAAGATGTGTTGTGCGTGGGCATGAAATTGTCTGAAGCCTTGGAATGGCGTCAGCGCCGGCCGGGCGAGGTAAGCGAGGTATGCTCAGCCTTTCTCGACGCGAGTGTCTCGTTGCGGGAACGGCAGGAGCGTCAGGAAGAAGCCGCGCGTCATGCGGAACAGTTAGGGGAGAAGAATAAAGAGTTAGAATATGCTTCGCTTGAATTGAAGCGGCGGAATCAAGATTTGTTAGACGCAGAGAACAAACAACGATCGACCAATCGTTGGCTGCGGCGATTTATCGGCCTGACCATTCTGATGTTGGGGATCGCCGTCTTCATGGCAGGCCGGGCACTCTATCAACGTCAAAAAGCTGAGGAAGCCAAGCAAGAAGCTGAGGATCTTCAAGTACGGGCAGAGGAGAAAAGTCTGGCTTCGCAAGTGCGAGGCTTGGTGGCGGAGGGGAGCACCATGGGCGCTGCCAATCCGGAGCGGCAACTGATTCTCGCTGCCGAAGCCCTGCAGATCGAAGACCGTTTGAAGAGGCAGTCTAACGGAAGGTCGTCAGTTCCCGCGGTAAGCACCTTTTTTCAAAGTGCCCTTGCTAACTTTCAAGCGGGCGGCATGCAGAGCGCCGTGATCGGGCGTTGCGGCACCTTAGCCACCGCCTTCGCCACCGTGGAGTCCGAGGTTGAGGCAGGATCGGACACGGGGGCGGTTATTTGGGTGTTAGTCGGGGGCGAAGATCAGGAGGCCCGGCTCTGGGGTTTGCGAAAGGGTGACTTGCAGGGGCAATCACACTATCATTTGCGCGGTGAATTGGGGAGGATCACGGCCGTGGCGTTTGGAGGATTGAAATGGATCGCTATGGGCAACGATGAGGGGATGGTCTTTCTCTGGCATTTTAATCAACAGCAGCCCGCCTTGGCCCATGCGGCCCGAATCAACCGGGAAAAGACAGCCATCTCTGATCTCGAGTTCAGCAAGAATCCAGACGGCCCCAAGTGGCTCGTGGCGAGCGCAAGCGATGGCAAGGTTGATGTGTGGAATCTTGAAGGCGGAAATCTTGATCTCAAGGGATCCGTTCAACATGAGAAAGGGGTCACGGATATCGCGATCACAGATGATGGCCAAACCTTGATCACCGGCAGCCATGATAAAACGGCGAGATCTTGGGATCTAGAAAGTGATCCGGTGAGAGAATTGGCCGTCTACAACGGCAACGCGACTTCCTCCATCGTCGATGTGGCGAAAGTGGCAGGAGGTGGTGTGGCCACGGCGTCCCGGGATAACAACGTTCGTCTATGGGATAATCCTGACAAACCTCCCATCCTGTTAGGTGCGGGTAAAGCACTTGTATCCTTATCAGTGAGTAAGGACGGCAATCGTGTGCTCGCAGGGGATTCGAGGGGATCGATTCACTTCTGGGATTTGCGCCGTTTCCGGGAGACGGGAAGCAAGCCCAGCCGCTTGGGGTGGAGCCTTGGTGAGGATCCGGTGAGGAACGTCACCTTCAGTCCCGACGGCGCGTGGATGGCGGGCGGCAGTTCCGAACAACATCTCGCCCTGTGGCGCCTAACGGATGCCGGACCGCAACGGAAGCCATTGAACCTGCGCGGGCATCGTGGTGAGGAACGGCGCGGCTTAGTTGATCATGGCACCTCCTTTCTATTAAAGGCACGATTCGTTCAAGTAGATCAGATCACACGTTGGTTGATCACCTTGGGTCACGACGGCGTGTTACGGAAATGGGATTTGCGCCAGTATAATGATGTGATTCACAATGCGGCCACCGATCACTTTGCTCAAACAGCTGTTTACCCGGGAGGCAAATGGTTGGTGACGAAGGCATCACAGATGAAAGGAAATGAAGTGGTGGGTTATCATCTTCATGCCTGGAGCTGGGGCGATGATACACCGAACGGGGTGATGATCCGTCAGTCCAATTCGCGGGATCTCGACTTCATGAGCCTTCTACCAGGGGGGGAATGGATCTTGGGCAGGGATCTTCCCAACGATGAAGATGAACGGAATCTCACTTGGCTGTTGCACATCAATAGCAAAGCGGTTGGCGGCGGCCGCCGTTTAGGATCCCTGCCCCTCACAAAGCAACAACAATGGTTGACGACGGAAACCGCTCCAGACGTCACGGCCATCGCGCATAGCCGTGACCAAACCGCCCTGGCCGCAGAGGACGGCAAGATCTACTTCAGCAAGCACACGGAGATGGCGACAACCACTCTCCAAGCATCAGATGACTTAAATCAGGTTCCGGTGAGCCGACTAAAACTTTCGCCAAACGGTGAATGGCTCGCAGCCTGGCGCCCTCCAGGAAAGCTTGAGCTCTGGCATCCTAGCGGCGCGGAGAACGAACGATTACAGCGAACCTTGCAGCCGGTGACGTCCTTTGCCATGAACGATGATTGGATTGCCATCGCACGCCCGGATCGCCCCATCCGGCTCGAGCGCTTGGGGGCTCCGCCGGGAGAGGACGGGATCCAGATTTTCAATGAAAACGAGTCACTGGAATACCTTCGACTTTCACTAGATAGCCGATGGCTGCTTGCCGGCAGCCGCGAAGGCGATCTAACGCTGTGGTCAATCGAGAGCACGAACGTGATCACCGATCCGGTTCTCGTTCTACCCGGCTACGGATCGGGTGAACACCATGCGGCGTTTGATGCAAATTCGGAGTGGTTTGTGGTCGGCACGGAGAAGGGCGCCATCCGTGCCTGGCATCTGCAGGACATTCGAAGCGGTGAAACCGGATTCTCCAATCCGATAGTGAGTTTTGTCGGGCACGACAAACCGCTCGTTGGTCTTCATATTGACGACTCAGACAGCATCTATTCTGTTAGTCAAGACGGCACGGCGCGACGATGGCAACTGGGTTCAGAGCCTTCGCTTGAAACCCGAATGAGATCCGCTGCACAGGTGGTGGGGCGGAATATGACGCATGGGGAGTGGCAAAGAGAGAGGAAACTTACAGAGAGTTCATTTCTCACTTTCCCCAAAGAGTATTTGCAGGTCTATCCACCTCCTGCCTTCGCCATCCATTCATCACACCTGGACTGGGCATCTCGAGGTGCGAGGTATGGTGAAGCACATAGCGAATTCGAGGCATCGCGGAAGGAACTCGTCAAACTGCTGGTGGCCGACTATCAAGCGAGTCCTAACGTTGATAGAGATACTAATGAAGAAGCTCAGCTCATGGCCATGCATCTCACGCACCTTGAGTACGGCCGGGAGATGGCCCGTCGCGGAAAGGTCGAGGACGCAAAGACATCGTTTGAAAAAGCTGCGACGTTTGAAGCGTTATCGTTCGAACCCCAAGCCGAAGCTGAGAGGCTTGCGGCCCGTTATTTTTTAAGTGAAGGAGATGCCGTGGCGGTTAAAGGTGATCGTGAAAGTGCGATCGCTCTCTATGAGAAGGCGTTTCTATATGATCCAAACTTAAAGACTTCTGATGCGGCAGAACGCGCCCAACAACTCGCGGCGGCGAGCTACCGCGCGGAAGCCGAACGTTACGCAGCAGCGGGAAGAATCGAGGAGAGTGTCAAGGCGTTTGAAAAAGCGGCTCAATTAGTTCCCGCACCTCCGGCTAATGGAGAAGTGCCCTGGAAAAACCGTGCGAACAAGATCTATGTGAACGCACTCGTCCAACAAAGCCAGGCCAGTCTCTGGAATGATGACCTTTCACAGGCGATCGATCAATCTAAGGAGTTGGTGAGGAAACTGCATTCGGTAAGCGCCGGAGAGGAGTTGTCAAAAGAAGAGGTGGATAAGAGAGTGGCGACATCCATCGTGCAGAAAGCCCGGGCGGAGGTCACGCTAGGGAACTTTTCCATGGCGCAAGATCTCTATAATGATCTCCGCCAGCGCGGGCAACTTCCGATGGTGGCTGAGCAGGAGGGCGAGTGGCTATTCAAGCGCTATCAATATCACCTAAAGAGCGGAGAGACGGACGCGGCGCAACAGTGTCTTGAACTCGCAGGATCGTTGGGAGTGACCTTGTCGCGGTTTTATGTGAATGTGATGAGACGTGATGCGGCGCGCAAGGATTACGAAGAAGGACGCAGAGCGGCCAGATCGGGGAATTGGGAGTTGGCTGCGAAGAACTTTGAAGAAGCGCAAGAGAAAGATGGTTCTTTAAAGTTCGACGCGACGGGATTGGCTAAATTGTTAGCATCAAAATACTACCGCGATCTCGCTGAGAACGCCGGACGGGGTGGCCACTTGGATTCTGCTCAAGCTTACCTCAAGCAAGTGAAAGAATTGGATCCGGAACAGAGTTTTGATGCCGGATTGGCTACTGGTCTTTTCGCCATCGCCCCGCAGACGACCGATAAGCTTCTTCTTCAATACGGGCAGGCGGAAGATTTCAATGAGGCCCTGAATCTGTTTCAAGAGGCAAGACGAGTGAAGCCCTCTGTTCTCTCCGACGGCGTGCTCGATGAACTCTGCCGCCGCGCGTGTGTGTCCAAGGATTTTCTTGCGGATGCCAAGATTGTGAAGCCGGTCATCGATTATCTCATCCAATTGGATCCCTTCGAAAGTCGATTCCGGCTCACGCGAGGCTTGGTGGCGCTTCGCCTGAAGACGCCGGAGATCGCGAGGGAAGAGTTTAACCGCTACCTGGCTTGGAGTGCGAGTGAAGAAGATCAGCACAGGCAGAGAATTGTTAGAACCTGGCTGCAACACGCGGCGGATGGCAAACCGGTACCCATCAGTCCCGTAGATTGGCGAACTCTAGCACAGATTCAATCGAAACGCCGATCCAGCCTGTAGGGGGATCGTTAGGAATTCCAAGGAACCGTGGCGTCTCGCCGCGAGCCGTTCTCCTCGATTGAAGGAGAATAGCGCGTTCGCCGGTTGCTTTTTCATGGATTCGGCGATAACGGCTGCCGCCCGCATTCTTTCTTCCAAAGTTATCGGCCTCACTTTCAGTAACGATCTACATGTCATCCGCACGCTTTTCCGATCTTGGACTGCCTGGTCCGCTCCTTGAGGCCATGACTGATCTCGGCTTCGAACAGCCGTCCGAGATTCAGGCTGCGGCCATTCCCGTGGCCCTCAAGGGACACGACATCGTGGGGCTGTCGGAGACGGGATCGGGTAAGACGGCCGCCTTCACGCTTCCTGCTCTCTCGCGGATTCGGTTGGATGTTTGTCAGCCGCAAGTGTTAATCCTTTGTCCCACGCGTGAATTGGCCAATCAGGTTTGCGTCGAGGTGCATCGGTTAGGTGAAAAGCTCAACGGACTGCGTGCCGTCCCCGTCTATGGCGGCGCGCCCATGGCTCGCCAATTGCGCGCACTCAAATCAGGGCCTCACGTGATTGTAGGAACGCCAGGACGCTTGCTCGATCACTTACGCCGAGGCTCCTTTGATCCCCGCAGTGTGGTGATAGCGGTGTTGGACGAAGCCGACCGGATGCTTGACATGGGTTTCCGCGAGGAAATGGAAGACTTGTTAGGGCAACTGCCCGAAAACAGGCAGACGTTGTTTTTCTCCGCTACGATGAACAAAGGCGTGGCACGCTTGATTGATCGGTTTGGCAACGATCCGCAGACCATTGAGATCGAACGCGAAACGGTGACCGTGGATTCCATCGATCAGATATCCTACGAAGTGCGCCAGCGCTCACGGCTGGAAGTGCTTTCGCGAATCCTGGACATCGAGGAACCGAAACTTTCTATCGTATTTAGTAATACCAAACGCTCCGTGGACGAAGTGACGGAAGCTTTGTTAGCGCGTGGTTATCAAGCCGATCGCCTTCACGGGGATATCTCACAGATGCACCGCGAACGAACGCTGAGGCGATTTCGTGAGGGTGATCTGGAGATTCTGGTCGCCACCGATGTCGCCGCCCGTGGGATCGATGTCGATGACGTGGACATCGTCTTTAATTACGAACTGCCGCAAGATCCGGAAGACTACGTGCATCGCATCGGGCGCACGGGCCGGGCGGGCAAATCCGGCCGTGCCGTTTCCTTTCTTTGCGGAAGAGACGCTTGGCGCTTGAAGAGCATCGAACGCTACACCAAACAGAAAGTTCTTCGCGCTCCCATTCCCACTTTGGCTGAAGTGCAAGGTCGCATCGCAGATCAAATCTTCGCTACCCTGCGCGAACGTTTGGAGCGAAAGGACTTCGCTGATTACTCGGAAAAAATCGAGCAACTTCTAGAGTCGGGGTTCGATCTCAACGATATTGCGTCCGGCCTTCTAGCAATCTACCAAGAAACGCTGGGACGGGAGGGCGAGGAGATTCAGGAAGACCGTCCGAGGACCCGATCCAACCGGCAGGCAGATCGCGGAAGCCGCGAAACTGGAAAGATGAAAACGCTATTCCTCAATCTCGGCCGCGCGCATAAGCTCACGGTGGGTGCCGTGACCGGGATGCTCTACAATGAAGCGAAGTTACCTGCCGGCGCCATTGGAAGGATCAAACTACTCCCCAAGCACACACTCATCGATATCCGGGAAGACCATGCCGAGAAAGCGATCGCGGCGGGCAAAGTGGCTGTTTTGTCAGGCAAACGCTTCAAGCTCGACTATTATCGCGACCATCCGACCGGAGAACGACGCCGGAGTGATCGCGGTGAGAAGCGGGATTATCGTAGCCGAAAGAAAGCCTCGCACAATTAAAAATAGCTTATCACTTTTGGGCAGAGTGGTCCAAGAAAGGCGACGTTTCTTAATCGGACGCGAATCGAAGTCTCACTCTCCAATACCCCTCCGACACAAGCGGCGCGGCGATGATGAAAGGAACGTTTACGGAGCCGTCGTCATTGGCGGTCATGGTCCCGCGTGTTGCGGTCGAGGGATTCCAGGTGGTCAGGTCATCGGACATTTCGATGGTGACGTCCGCGACATCATTCGAGCGCAGTCTCACATGCAGTTGTATGCCGGAGTCTCCTCTCATCACGGTCGGGAGTCCGCGGCTCGGCGAGACGCCTTCGCCTAACCAATCAAGCCCCAACGCATAAACCATCGCGGCGGTGATGCCGTCGCCGTCAGGATCAGCGTCGGCATCGGAGAAGCCGTTTTCTGCGAGCCACGTGGCTAAGCCATTTGGTTCAGGATCCGGACCTCCGTCTCCATCCTCCGCCCTCCCGGGTGTCCCGCCCGCCACCGAACCGGCCCGCCAATTCGCCGCCTCACCGTAACCTGAGGCCGCGGCCTCTTCGGGCTTCCGGAGCACCAACGAGGGGCCATGTCCGTCCGCTTCGAGGGGCCAAGGTGCCTCATCCTCGTATTGAAAATCGAAGATCGCGTTGCCGGCTCCGAAGGAGAGTTTCAAACGCTCACCACCGTTGCTGAGTGAGAAGTTTGATTCCCACTCACCCACAACCGGAACATCATTCCCATAGCGCTGTTTGATGGCCGCCTCGTTCGCGGCCAGCACGCCGTACCGGCCGGCCTCCAAGGTGGCGCCTTCTGGAAAATCGAAGTCGACGCCTTTGGTGAAGCGAACGTTTGTTAGAGTAATGGGGCTAGGGCTTCGATTGTGGAGTTCTAAGAACTCGTAATCCGATTCATCATATCCAGCCGCCATCTCTTCCTCGGAAGGCTCCGCAGGATGATACATGATTTCGGTTAGGACCAAACTATCTTGCAGTGCGGCACCTGCGTTGGGGCTCTCGGCGATAAAGGCGATCGGCTCAGACCAGTGAGAAACGCGGTTCTCGATATCACGATGCCGTACACGTCCCCGATAGGCGCGGCCGACTTTCAATAGACTAGCAGGCACATCAATCGATGTGAGATTGGCAGCATCTCCCGGTACGATCTCTGACCAAATGCTCGTGATCTCATAGTGACGAATCTCTTCAGGATCATAGGCAGGGGCATTGGGATCAGTTACTTCAGCCAAGCGCCACTCCACTTGTGCGAGTTGGGACGGCGTGAAAATATTCGCAGCCTTGTACTCGGAAGCCTCGAACGAAACGCCGTCAATGGCCGCGCTGGCACCTTCGGCAAAGCCGATCGTCGGCGTCTTGGGAATCCCTGCATCTTCCATCATTCCGTCCAAATGAGCGGCGCGTCCGCCAGGGCCGACATTGCCACCGGGATAACTCAGGTTGCCTTCGAATGCGAAAAGCTTCATGTCAGCAACCTTCGATTCCAAGGTGCCGTGATCTTGACGCCCGGACGCCGTTGGGGCGTTTGCCCATCGATCACGATCGGCTGGATAAAAATCTTCTATAATCAATGCCGCGTCACCAATCAAATGATCGATCACTTCGGGTTGCCAAACCAAGTCACGAAATTCGCGAATGGTATTCTTAAGGTCTCTTTCTAAATCATCCCGGCGATCCACCACATTCTGTGCATAATCAACCCCGCTATTCCAACTCGGTCCCCAGCTGGCATCGGAATCATAGGGCAATTGCCAATAGAGACCGAATTCGTTGCCTGGCTGCGGCTCGAAATACTGCACCATGTTTTTATCCGCATCCGGCCAATAATCGTAATGCCGGATGGCCTCTTCCACGGCGGTGTAGCGGTTCCAAATATCCCAGTTCACATGCTGGTGAAGCCATTCGTCATCGCGAGCCGGCCGGAGGTTGCGGAAGATATTCACATAATCCTCAGCGTCTAATGGCGCGTTGGGCGCCTGATAACGTTGTTGGATCTTGCCGTCGCTGTTACTGCCTTTGCCACCCACACCACTGATATTCTCCGATTGATCTGTTAGCTTATAAAGATTGCCTTTGGGAAGGTCACGGCTTTCCAAGAAACGGACGTCGATTCGTTCCAATGCCAAATTTAATCCGTAGAAATCACCGCCATATTGATCGGGAGCTTCTTCCACATCATCAATGACGCGGAAATGAAACCAATGCGTGCGAACGGCAGGCACGCCAAAGAGTTCCCAAAGTTGTCCGTTTACCGTATCAACCAAGCCGAAATTCCCATGCCCACGTCGCGTGCCTTGAGTGCCGCCCAGACGATTGCCAAACATCTTGCTCGTGGTAAGCACGCGCCATTTACGTTCATACGGGCGGCCATGATTATCCTCCAATTCAAAATGACGGCCGCGATTGAAGCGAAACTTCATGGAGCGTTTGCCACGTTCATGATAGCGACCATTGCCTCCGCGTAACCGGTAGGCGATATTATCATATACTTCATCGCCATAAACAATCGTCCCGCTCCAATTATACGCACGCCGGGCGCTCATAGCAGAGCGTGGATGCTGATCGCCACCTGAATAAGCCAAACATTCAAACCAATCTTCGGTGCGGGTGATCAAATGATAGACCGGTAATTGCTGTAGAAGTTCTGAATCATAAATGTGACCGGGGCCATTCACCGAATCCTCCGCAGCCACATAATCCGGCACCCCATCATAGACGAAATAGGCGAAATTGAGAGACGGGTCGTCTTCAAGCGGGCCGCGCACCTCCGTGCCTGCGCCATCTTCAGCGGTGATATAAAAGCGCACGAGCGATCGATTAATCTGAGCTGGAAGTGTTACCGCATAAAGATCGTCGTTGTCAGGGTCTTCGTCAGCGTTTCCGGCATCGAGGGCCGCCATGCCGATCGTAGGCCACCGTCCGGTGAAGAGACCTTCCGCATAACCGGCATGTTTACGCCGGGCCGCATCGGGATCCGCAAGCAGAGCCGAACGGCTGTGCGGTTGATAGGCCGGTGTGTAGTCTCCAGGCTCGGATATCAAATAATGCAAGACCACATTCTGCATGCCTTCGGTATCCGTCAGCTTGACGGTGATGGTGACCTCCTCGCTGGAGTTCGGCGCTTTGGGGGTCCAATTGACTTGGCGAATGTTAGGGGGCGTGTTGTCAACGAACACGCTATTCGCTTTACCCGGAGTGGGAACCGTTTCAGCCGGTCGCCAGGAACTACCTAAGTCGTTATCAGCAGTTGGATTGAGCAACTCCATGGAGGGTCCATCGCCGCCTGAGGCAATAGGCCACGGAAATCGCACTTCATAGTCAACTTCATCAATGGGTTGACCGGTGGCATCGCGGAGTACGATCCGTTCGCCATCTCCATCAAGACGACCTTCCCAAGGACCGGCTTTGTCGACGCCGTCGAAAAGTGACAGATTGGGATCGAGCGCAACCACAAGGTAGCCCCCTCCTTCAAGGATGATCCCGGCGGGAAAAGTGAAGGCAACGCCGCCAGAGAAACGCCAATTAGATAGATCGACCGCTTCGGTGCTCGTATTGTGGAGCTCGATAAACTCTTCGTTAAGATTGGGCTCAGGTGCGTCGTAATGGATTTCGTTGATGACAATCTCCGCCTTCGCCGCCGCAAGGAAAAGCAGCAAAGCGAGGAAAGTTGGGGTTTTCATGATCTGCTAGTATGGGTTTGTTAGAGTGCGAGATTCACTTAATCGATCTCTTTCTTCAAAGCATTGAGAATCTGTTCTTCACGTTCTTGAGATAGATTCACTAAATGACTGCGTTCCGGAAAGCGGCCTTCCTTCACATCGGCAATGTATTCACCAAAAGCAGCGATGCGCTCCCGTTGAAGCCGTTGCTTTTCTTCGAGGAAGTTCCGGTAGGCTTTGGCGTGCCGCGGTGGACGTTCTTCATAGTCACCTAAAATATCGTCGGAGAAGAGAAACTGGGTGTCACAACCATCACCCGAGCCTAACGACATCAAAAGCATCGACGTTTGCGAACAGAGGTATGTCGCGAGTGCGTGAGGGACCACTTCCAATTCAGCCGCGTACGCGCCGGCATTTTCCAAGCGCTTCATCTGCCGATACAACTCCCTGGCTTCCTCCACCGTCTTGCCAATAGCGCGATAGCCCGTCCAGGTGACATGGCGCGGCACCAGACCGAGATGTCCCACCACGGGAATGCCCTCACTAGCCATGGCCTCGACCATACGCGGACTAGCCGAACAATAGACCGAGCTGGCCCCTAACTCTAATGCCAGAAAGCCGACCCGGATGGCTTCTTCTGTAGAGGCGAGGCCATGCGGCGTGGCTCCGGATAAAAAACTGTTGGGCGCGGCCGCCACCAAGTGGGGCAATCGCGCCTGAGCTTCCGGGCTATCAAAACTACAGCTCATCAAATCGACTCCCGCTTCCTCAGCTGCCGCAGCTTCCTCGGGCGATTTGACGTGAATGTGAGTCAAACAACGTTTGCCCTTCAGTTGTTGGAGATCGTAGACGGTGTATTTCTTGCGAGGTCTCAGCATGATCCTCGCAGCGTAGAGAGAAGCGACAGGCGAGCGCAAGCCGCTTACCGGCGGCGTTTGGGTTTGTTCTTCCGGCGCTTCTTCTTGCGTCGAGAAGTCGATTTGGCGTGTTTGCCAGTGCGCACGCCGGCACCCGTGGCTTGCGGCGCTCCATAAACTTTCTCCGGATCGTAGCCACGTGTTTTGAGCATGGATTTCGTTTCCGCTACCCATTTCTCATAATCTTCCTGGGTTTTAGGAAAGTGTAGGTCATCATCATCCTCCTCCACCTGCTCTCGAGCCGTTTCTTCGCTCGGCGAAAGCTCGCCTTCCATCTCCTCGTCCGAATCAAAGCTACGCAGCTCTCTTTGCTTTTGGTATTCCGGATCAAACGGATCTCTCAAATAAAGATCGTCATCGATGAACTCAAAGTCTTCGGGTAACCCGGGAATGGGTTCGTAATAAAGCGGGATGCCCATATCACGCACCGTCCGCCGGCCGAATGCGCCACTACAGTTCTGATCGGTGATCTCTGTCAGCATGCGTCCATAGTCCTCCTCTGTGAGCCGGTCCTTCCGCGGAACTTTATCACCTAACGAATAACCTCGCTCGGCATAAGCGCTTTTGACCTTCTCGAAAAAGCGCCTCTTGTCCAACTCCGTTAGAGGACGCAGTTTCTTGCGCCCTCGCTTCATGGGTTTGAGATCGCCCTGACGCTTGAACCGCTGCACCCAGGCATCCACCGCCTGACGGGAAACGTCCCATTCTTCCGCCACCTCTCTCACACTGCGGTCACCTTCCAGGATCGCCCGTACCGCCGCCTCCTTTTTCAAGCGCTTTTCTTCCCTGCTGGTCGTGTTGTCAGGCATAGCGTGATCCAGGGTCTAAACCAGAATCCGGGCTGGTGTGAAGATGAAACACAGGCGAAGTCCGCAGCGAACTACAACACCGAGAAGCCGCCGCTACATCGATAGCGAAGTTAACCGTGAATTCGCTAACTAGCCTTACAATGAAGCCACTTTCCGGCGGCGAAAGAAACAACTTAAGCTACCGAGGAGGACCAGCATCGTCGTTGATGGCTCAGGAATGGCCACCAATTCGTAAGTCCGGTACGCTTGATTGATCGAGAAGGTGCCCCCGAGATCGTAACTAGCATCCGCATTAGGCACGAAAGACACGCCGGCATCAAAGCGGATGTGAACAGTTCCTTCCAAATCAAGTGACATGGCTGATCCATCAAGGAGTCCTGTTGTGGACACCGTCGTCAGATGATCGATGTCTTGATTAAACGTCCCCGTGAAGAAGACCGTCGGCTCCGTGAAGAGAGAGATTCCCGTTCCATAGTCGACGGACAAGCTGGAATCGACCTGAAGATCTTGAAGAGGCACCCAAACAAAGCCGTCGTCTCCACTCAGGGTCCCACCCACTGCAAAGTTGAAGCCCACGACATTGGTAGCAACTTCATAGAATCGATCGCCTGCGTTCGTTCCCGCATCGCTCGTTGGGAGCGTGAGGAATGATCGATTCAATGGCACCGTCGTCTGACCGATGGTCGGAGCTCCTGGTCCCCCGAAGGCCGGTGCCGTATCAGTGATGACGAACCCCGTCAGATCCGGGATGGCATAGCTTCCATTGTCCGGATTGAAGGTAAGACCGCGGTCTTGCCAGAGAAAGCCCTCAGGAGGCGGACCGGGAACCCCCCACGCGTTGGCGAGAAAACAAGCAAAGGCAGCAGAGACCCAGAAATGAACGTTGAGCTTCATTGGTTCGACGAGGCGGTCTTGCAAGAATATCCATTATTTTTATAATTTCCATATGATTTTCGAGGAATCCTTCGATTCTTACCCTCGCCTTAGCAAATCGTCGCCATCCGTTCGCAGTAATGCTTTCAGGCACAAGGTCTTGAGAAAACAGTTCGTTAAATCGTGGCCCTGTGTCAGGACCAGATGTCCCTTCGCCCAGCGTTCGCAGCAGAAAGTGTGACAGTTTATCATGACTGAAACGCACTCCGGCAACCTCTGTGGAAGCAAGCTGGCCGGAGTTTCTGAAAACGAGCGCCCTGCTGACCTTGTGCAGACGTCTGAGGTGCCTTCTGATGGTCAATCAAGGTAGCGGAACCAGTGACAGCTCCCCTCGCAGCAGCGGAGTCCAATGCCCGGAACTCTGACGAGTTCCGCTACGAAAGATGCTTATCCCTTCGGATCGAAGCGCGGTAGGGAACTTGGCCCCCGAAATGGTTTCGCTAAAAGACCCGCACCAGACCAATCTAATCCCGAATCACCCAACCAAAGGTGATAAACTCGGTGATCTCCACCTGGTCAGCAGATGGGTTTGAGGTCGAGTCCGGAGCCCGCACTTTGATGGTGACCACTTCCTCCTCCAAAGAGCCGTTCTCATTGGCTACCACTCCCGAAGTCAGTTCGTTGTAAGCCTCGGATTGTTTATTCGCATAGGCCCAAAGCTGCTGATCCCGGGCACTATCAAAGAGCTTGTAGGAAGTGTATTGCTCGCTGTCGGAGAACTCGAAATTGTAATACTCATCTTGAATGATGTAAGCCCGAATAATGATCGGTTCTCGAGGCTTGCGGATGCGAATCTCGGGGAATGACATTTCGCTGTATCCCTCCCAGCTCTCCCAATCGACCTTCCACTCCCTGGTGGTCACGCCGTTAGGAATCTGTAAGGCCAACCCACGCTCGGTAAAGTCTGGCATTTGCACTGGAACGACGAAGAAACCATCCATGACGATGGAGCACTTCTCCGCCGGACCCAGCTCCGCGAACTCGACGGGAGAAAAGTTGTTGGGCGCGTAGTGCTTTTTCATGAAGAGCGAGATCTTACCTGGACGCCGAACAAATTGCAGGGCCTCTTCATTCGAGGTCGAGCTGAAGAAGGACTCAATCACCGGTGTGGCCTCCGTAAGCAAATCCGATTTGACCCAGTCTTTGGGCGACGAGGGCCGGCTAAGGACTTCTTGCTCCGCTTCCAGATCTCCTTGATCATCGGAGATTTGGGAGACGATGAATTTGAACCCTGCTAGGATCAGCATCGCGGCGCCAAGCGTGACCGCCCCAATGACAAACCCACCAAACCAACGATCTTGCCTGGTGTAGGGAAGCGGTTCTTCGCGATCCTCATCGGATTCCCAGTCCGGGTCTTCGATACGGTTAGGTTGATGGCGCCGCCATTCCGCTCCTTCCGTGATTTTTCGTTCGTCGAACTCCTGTGTAACGGTGAGGTCTTCTTGCGCTTGCTCACGGCGTTGCTCGACCACCTTGGTCCGCAAATCGACCGGCTTGGGCATCTCGGGGGTACCTCGCGGCTCTGGCACTTGGGCCTTCGGCGCTTGACGCAACCGCCGGCGCTCACCGCGACTCCGAACCTCGATTTTCTCGTAGTCGACGCCTTCCTCTTTCTCCTCACGTTTTTTCAGCCGCTGCTTGGTAGCCGTGCCCTCCTCCGCAGTCTCCTCAGGCGTCTTGGCCTCTGCTTCTTCGCTAACGCTTTGCGTGACGCTTTCGCTAGTCTTGGGTTCATCCTTCTTGGGCGCTGATTCAGCTAGAGCCGGTTTCTCTGCCGCACCCGCGTCCTGAGGCGCGGATTCGGGCGCATCCTCCTTGGCTTCTAACGGTTTGCGATCTGCTTTCAGTTTGGCAGTTGGTGAGCCTTTCTTTTCAACTGCCGGCTCGGGTGCTTTGACGGGGACCGTGTCCGTGCGTTCCCCCTTTTCGCGACGATGTTGGTCACGCAGTTTCTGCAACCGCTCTTTCTTGGCAATCAACCTCTCCAACTTCCCGATGTGTCCCACGGATTTCGTGGCTTCACCCGAGTCGGATGTCAATTTCACCGTCCGCTCTTTCGGCAGCTTCGGCGCGCGCTTGGGCAGATCGCCCAAGTCTTCCACATCATCGAGATCTAGATCGTCGTTCTTCAATCGAGCCTGAGCCCGTTTCTTCGCAGCCTCGAAGTCGATCAGGGGCTTGGAAGTCGATGCCAAATCGTTGATTTGCACACGATCCTCATTTCGACGGCCCGGGAGGGCTCCCGCGTGATGGAGCTTTCGCCGCGACCGGGTCTTGCGCTCCATGGAGCCCGAGATCTTGACCTGCATATCGCACTCGGGGCAACTCACGTAGCTGGCTTCCTCCTCCCGCTCCGCTTCAAAGCGCGCCTTGCACCCGGGGCATTTGATGATGATGGAGACGTCGCGTTGTTGAGCCATTCGGTTGAGGCGGAGAAGAGTGGAGGAATTGGGGAATGAGAAGTGCGATTAGAAGAGAGCCGATCCCGCCTGGCAAGCAGGGATTCGCGGATATTCCGTCACGATTCCCCGAACTACCGATCCCTGACAACTTGCTAGGAAACCTACTCGCCGCCCCTATGAGGCATGCAGAAGGCGGTGATCCGCGAACATCACAGGCAGATTCCCATTGAGCCCTATCAATGGGTGCTCGTGAATGGGGACGCTTTCAACGTGCCTCAACCGGACTTTCTCTTTCTTGGCGAGCCTCCCGCTGAGGGAGAATTGGAAGATGAAATGGTATACGTCTTCCGAAAGCCAACTAAAGATTCAGGATTCTCACCCATAAAACTCCGTGTCGCCACATCGTGGAAATCACGCCTCTCAACATTCCCGACTTCAAGCCCGACAACTGATTCCTGGGGAATCATGTGATTGCCAGAGCGGCCCGGGTCCTTTAAAGCACTTATCATGATTCGTCATCTTTGCCTCACACTCGGCGCCCTGCTCACGGCCTCTTCGTCACTCGTGGCCGCGCCTAACATTCTCTTTGTTTTCACGGACGACCACGCCCCCCATGCCATTGGGGCCTACAATGGTTGGCTGAAATCGGTGAATCCGACGCCTAACATCGACAAACTGGCAGGCGAGGGCATGCTATTTGAGCGGAGCTTCTGCACCAACTCCATCTGCGGACCCAGCCGAGCGGTCATCATGACCGGCAAGCACAGCCATAAGAATGGCTTCATGAATAACGGGAACTCCTTCGATTGGAATCAGCAGACGTTTCCCAAGATCCTTCGAGAAAACGGCTACCAAACCGCGCTCTACGGGAAATCCCATCTCAAAGGGAAACCGCAGGGCTTCGACGATTGGAAAGTCCTCCCCGGCCAGGGCGATTATTACAATCCCTTCCTCATCACACCGGAGGGTCGTGTACAAATACAAGGCTACTGCACGGACATCGTCACCGATCTCGCCATCGAATGGTTGCAGGACAAGCGTGATCCTGACAAACCCTTCATGCTTATGGTGCAGCACAAAGCGCCCCACCGTTGTTGGATGCCGGCGCTCCGTCATCTTCATTTATACGACGACATTCAGATTCCCGAGCCAGACACGCTTTTCGACAAGTGGGAGGACAATGCGCCACCGGCGCGTCATCAAGAACTCGAGATCGATCGCCACATGGACTTGAACTACGATCTCTTCGTCGATCTCACGCCCGACTTCAATCAGCCGCCCTCACAGAAGCGTCAGGACCGTTCCGCCTGGCAGAACATGAAGCGCATGACGCCTGAACAACTCAAAACATGGCGTGATGCGTACGGCCCGAAAGACCAAGCCTTTCATGAAGCCAATTTGAAAGGGAAAGAGTTAGTCCGTTGGAAGTTTCAGCGCTACGCTAAGAACTACCTGCGTTGCATCAAAGGCGTCGATGAGAGCATCGGCCGTCTTCAATCGACACTGAAAGACATGGGATTGGATGAGGACACCATCGTCATTTATTGTTCTGATCAAGGCTTCTACATTGGGGACCACGGTTGGTATGACAAACGGTGGATGTACGAAGAGTCCCTTCTCATGCCCTTGATCGTGAAATGGCCCGGAGTCACCACGCCCGGCGCACGTAGCACGCACTTGGTGCAGAATCTGGACTACGCACAGACGTTTCTCGATATCGCCGGTGCACCGATTCCTGATGATATGCAAGGGCTTTCACTGGAGCCGCTGCTCAAAGGCCGTAATCCCGATCGCTGGCGCACGAGCATTTATTATCATTACTACGAATTCCCCAGTGTGCACATGGTACCTCGACACTACGGTATCCGCACCAATCGCTACAAGCTCATGCATTTCTATCAGTTTGGCGAAGAATGGGAACTCTACGACTTAGAGAAAGATCCAGACGAACTCACCAACCTCTACGGCAAGCCCGGCTACCAAGGCGTGACCTCAGATCTGAAGAAGCAGCTCGAAGATTTGCGCGAGAAGTATGACGATGACAGCGACGTCGCGGAAAAGCCCGATGCTTGGAAGATCGAGATGCGAACGCCAGGCGCTTCCGCAAACACCTAGAAGGTGACCTTCAGAGGGAGCGGGCATCCCAGGCGAGCTTGTTTTCAGGTCCCCCTGTAAACATGGAGAAATGATGTCGCGGTGCCGTGCACGGCGGCAACCTAGATTGAAATGCTCATCCTATGAAGACGCCATCTCACCAATCCATCATCGCCCCACTCGTCGTCGCCCTGGCAGCCGCTATTCCCGCATGGGGGACCGTTCATGTCACCATGCCGGAATCGACGATCAACGATGCGGAAGCACTCTCCCACCAGTTCCAAATCGTCTGGTCCAGCGCCAACCGAATCGATCCCGACTCGTTGGGTAACGATGATATTCTGTTAGGCAGCCCGACACTTTTTGATCTACAATTGGGATCCGGCGCCATTCATCCGCATCTTATCAATGTGCAGTCGAATAATGACGGAAAAGAAATCATCGCCACCTACCAATTCGATCGCCCTGAAGACGGTTGGGGTAGTTGGGGCATTGAAAGACTTCGCGTCGATGCGGTACCAAACGCAGTGAGCGATCTCTCCGGCGCGCAATCCGAGCGAGCGGGACTCGGCCGGATCTTCATCGATTTGGATGAGGTGCCCCAGATAACGTTTCGATTGCGCGAGACACCCATCATCAATCACGATACTCCTGAGTTCTTGCTGACCGTCATCTATCAGGCGAACTATGCGCTTGATCCTGCACTCTTCGAAAATCACCAAATTCGTCTAACAACCGTGCTCGTCGCAATCGGCGACGCGGATGAAGCCGTAACCGAAGGTTGGCTCTCCTTTCCTCCCAACATCGTACTCCATATCGATGCCACGGCGGAAACTGTCGTGCCCAATGAGTCGAGCGAAACCATGACCGTCACCTACCGCGCCCAACGCCCTCCGGCCGGTTGGCGTGGCGCGGAAGACCTAACCGTGAGATTGACCCCTTCAACCCTGGGCGAAAATTACCGGCTAACATTGCACCCTGGGAGCACCAATCGGTTGGGAACGGTTCGCATCAACAACAATGACAATGTTTCGGCCAAGGTGCTTCCGACCACGGAAGTGGCGTTCAACGTGGAATCGATCACCTTTGACGTGACTTTTGTCGCCAGCTCAGCCATCGACCTTTCGACACTTGGAGATGATGATCTCGGCATCGGCCCCTTCACCCCTTTCGACATTGGCATCCAAGTACTTGCCAAATTTGTCGAGGTCGTCGCCACTGAAAATGACGGGCACGTAGTGACCGCAAGGTATTCGATCGATCAGCCGGAAGGTGGTTGGAGAGAAGTGGGAGCCAGGACCACTCTAAGAATTGATGCGGAGGCAGGCGGCGTTCGCACGGTGGATGGCGCCATTCTCACCTCCGGCCATATCGGCAATATCGTGTTCGATGCAGAGTCTCCAGCCATCGCCAATCAGTTAGTTGCCTTAGACCAATGGATCCGTGATCTGGATGCCCTACTAGAGGAAGACGTGACTGCGACCTCTGATCAAGACAACGACGGCGTGGAAGATGTGCTAGAACACCTCACAGGAACAGACCCACTCAATCCGGCAGACGCTTCCGGTTTGAACATCGAGATCAATCGTGAAAACGCATCTCCCTATCTCGATTTGGAATACCGGCATCGCGTCAATATTCGTGAAGTGATGGTGATGTTAGAAGGTTCTGAAGACGGTGAACAGTGGCAGCCTGTGAGACAAGCATTTGCCCGCATCGGGCCAACGGTGGCTGATGAGAGCGGTCTGCGACCGGAACGATTGCGCGCCCCGGTCAGCTCACTCCCCCATCGCTTCTTTCGTCTTCGCCTCGTCCCGGCGTCCTAACAGAAAAATTCAAATCAATCGTGTGCTGCCTTGAAACGGATGACCGATGACCAATTGCTCATTTCTTACGTCACAGAGGGTGATGAGCAAGCCTTCGGCCAACTCGTCGACCGGCATCTTCCTCTCGTCTACGGACTCGCCTCACGGGAGATATACGACTTCCGCTTAGCTGAAGAAATCACTCAGAACGTCTTTAGCGCCCTTGCTAGAACAGCGCACAAACGCTCCCTCCCGGACTGTGTACCGGCGTGGATATACGGAACGACTCGCAAACAAATTGCCCAAACCATGAGATCCGAGATGCGAAGGAAACGGCGCGAAGAAAAGGCGGCGTCAGCAACTGAGACGACGTTCGAGCATCCGGTTGGCGATGCCGCGTGGAAACAGTTCCTTCCCGATCTGAATGCGGCTCTCTCTCAGCTAGCATTATCCGATCAGACTGCGCTGTTTCTCCGCTTCTATGAAGAACTGACCCTGCCAGAGCTTGGCCGCCAATTGAAGATCACCGAACGCGCCGCACAGAAGCGCGTGCAGCGCGCTGTGGAACGCTTGCGGCGTTTGCTAGGAAGACGCGGCGTCACACTCTCCTCTGGCATGCTCGGAACCGGCATGTTCACCGCCGGCGCTGCCCCGCCGCCTCTATCGCTTTCAGAAAAAGTGAAAACGCTCGGCGCGGCGCCAACCCCGGCACCGGGCCTCTTCAATGGCATCAGCGTTAGAATTCTGGCTTCCGCAGCCGCCGTGGCCGGTCTCGTAGGCTTACCGCTGATTTGGAAGCACTTTCAACCTTCCTCACCCTTGGAGAATTCGCCTCCTAGCACAGCCAATACGTCTCTACTTTTGCCAACATCCTCTCCCGAGCACCCCATGACGCGGCCAGAGACGATTGAAGACATCTACCGCCTCGCTTCGCCCCTGCGAGAAGAACGAATCGCACGATTGCTCTCACAATTACACCATCCTTATCCAGAACCATTCTTGCGAGAGCTCGTCGCCAAATGGAACCAACTCGATTACAAACGTCTCGCGCAAGCTCTGGTCGAACTCTACGAGATCCATGCCGATGACGCAGAATATGCGGATTTGATAGGACGCTTTCTCGCTATTCCCATTGCCCGGTGGATCGAAGAGAATGCTGAAGAAGCGCGTTACTGGGTGCGATCCCTGCCAAGAACAACTTATGCAGAGGCCTATGCCTTTGAGGCCGTGCTTCAAGAGTTGCCGCTCGAGGCTGCCTGGTCGTGGCTGATCCAGCGCCCTTACAATCGCGATCGGGCAATCGAAATCCTATTGTCGAAATTGTCAGGATCACTGGATATGATGAGCGCTTTGGAATGGATGGGCGCGCTGCCGGCGGATCCCGAGCATTCCGGGGTGCGCACGAAAACGGCTAACATTCCCGCCCATCAGCCAGCTGACCGCTCACGCGGTATGCTTTGGATGCATGCGGTCACGCACTACGCTCGCGATCACCGGCACGCCGTCGCTGATTGGGTAACGCGCCTCCCCGCTTCGGACGCCGCAGCCGAGGCGTTAGGCACGTTGGCAGCGCTCTGGGCCGAAGAAGCTCCCCACCGGGCAGCTGCGTGGGCGCTCGAACTAACGGAATCCGATCAAACAAACGCCATCCATGCCGTGACCCGTCAATGGGCCTCAAGCGATCCTCTAGCCTGCCTAACCTGGACCTTGAACCTTCAAGACGAGCCCCATCGCTGGGCCGCCACCAGTGACGCTTTTCGCATTTGGTTAGAGCATGAAGCCGTTCACGACGAAGCGGCCGCCTGGCTCGCCTCCTTAAACGAGATCACTGAAGCTAAATCGCTTTTCCGTGATCTTTCACAAACCCTATCACCATCACACGCCGCGCGTTGGGCCCACGATCTAACACCCTCACCCAATCGCGGTATCGCATTGGAATACAGCTATTACCGGCTTGGTCAAACGAAGCCCAGCGAAGGCATCACACTCATACAGAAACTGGGGCATCAAGACCAGATTCGCGCTGTCGAGCACCTCTCCCTGGGATGGCTCATTTCCGGAGCCAAGGAGGAACTACGGGCTTGGCAAGAAACGCTCCGACCCAACTCAGATGTCTTTTACGCATCGAAAAGTGCCGAGGTCGAACTCTATGCAGCGGCCAAGCCGGAACGCGCCATGGCCATCATCCGTTCCTACCCTAAAAGCCAAGCACGCGACCGCCTGGTGGTGAAATTCGCGCAACGCCGGACCAATCAATCATCGCTCCAAGAAAACGCACGCTTTCTCGATGAAATCGTCGATCCCGGAACACGATCTATCGTTCAACGCCGTCTCAAAGAATCAGCAAACCAACCCCCGATGACCTTGCCGGAGATTGGGAACGTGCCGTTTGCTGCCCAATCATTGGATCAGCTACGCAGCCGACTCGACTATCTCTCGCAACACTCGCGTTAACTCCAATCATTTAGCGCTCATCTGGTCAGTCGAGCTTCATGAAGAATGCCGAACAAGACCAATCGATCATTAGTGCAACACACACCATTACGGTGTGATGCCATTCGCTACTCATCAAAGCTCACACTTTGCCAAGTCGGATCATCAGCGACTGATGGGTACCAAGCTTGCACGTCTGAAAGCGAAGTGAACGGAGCACTCTGCAACTCTGTTAACCCTGTTAGAAACCGGTCGAGCTGGATAGGTGAGAATCTAAGACTTCCATCAAGCAATGTTCCCACAACGCCTCTTCTTACGCCTACCGTCTCTCCGTCGGTAAGGATATCAAGGAGCACATTCAGCCGGTCCTCCTCACGGTCGCTTTGATCGATCGATGCAACGAGAGGAAAGCGTTGATTCTCGGTTGTCCATCTTTCGCGAGCCGCTGAAAACACACCCGCCCCATGGACATAGTCCGCAAGAAACGTGGACCGCTTGTGAATCACCATAGACGCCACGGATAGGAGAACCACCTGACACAACACGGCCCCAAACACGAAGAGATTGAAAACGAAGAGAAGAGTACCCGTTAACCAACGCCTCACGAGGGTCGATCCTTTTGACAAACGATCGACAACTAGTACAACCAGAATCACTGCGATAAGGATGAAATGGAAATAAAGAAAGCCGGAATAGCCGATAGCCGCGATCACTTCCAAGAGCGGATTGGGTGAAAGCCCAGTCCACTCCCAGACTTGGCGGCACTTAGGCATAATAAAAAGCCAGTCAAATACCCATGTGACAAGAGCCGGCAAAGCAAGAAGGCACGCACTCAAATAGATCTTCCAGCCCGGCACCCGTGATGAGATTGTCATATCTTAGTGTATGGACGAATCTCGCAATAATGTAAACCCAACAGGTGTAGGTGTAAGTGAAAGTAGCGGGACTTTCGCAGAATGGTTCTCCGAGCCGTCCGGTTGGGGCAGCGTTTAGTTAGGGTCTGACCTGGTCACGCATAGAGACGTCCACTAACGCGGGCGTTTGGGGACCAACGACCCTGCCTTGCCGATCCCAAATAACGGCCCGGTTCTTGGATGCGCCGCCTCACCAAGCAAACTCCGCGATCACGGGCGCGTGATCCGATTCCGGAAACTGGGCATCACGCCGAAAGGCGCCGGATTCATCATGTAAGGTTTCATTGTGAATCTCGGCATGCCGGAAGTTTTGAATCAAGCCACGCGAGGCCATCACGTGATCGATCATTTCACCACGTCCGAGATGGATCAATGAGTACCGGCTAGACTCGGGGATCATCGATTCGCATGGCACCATCACGCGCGGGGTGTGTTCGGCATTGCCTGTGTCTTCCACATGCCCACAGACGGTTTTGACAGGAACTTCCTCGGCTGTGGCATTGAAGTCGCCGCACATCGCGATCCACGCGTCCACACCTTCAGTATCGAAGATCCCGTCAATCAGCAACCGGCTTTGCAAGGCTTGCCCCATCCGGCGCATAGACGAAATGAAAGTGCCCTCCGCCCAGGCGGCGACGGATTTCCAAGCAAACCGGCCTAACTTCTGCCCGGGGATTGTCGACGCGATCTTGGATTTCAAATGGACATTGATGAGGTGGAGTTCACGCCCAGGTTCCACATCAATCTTGTTGTAAAGTAATGGGCGCTCCCATTCTAACAAATTGGCCGTGACGTCTTCCGGATCCGCCGTGGCCATTTGGTAACGCGGCCGCGGTCCTGAACTATCGCGAACAATATCAGTCGCCGAAATGGGAAAACGCGACAACGTGACAAGATTGCGCTGGTTGTAGAGCTGAAGTTCCGTTGTAAGCGTTGTTGAACGATGAAAGCCCGCGTAATCGGTGCCGGCTAACAGTTGATCCAAAGCATTCAGATTGCGGTCATTACTCGGTCCCTGGCTATGCACCTCTTGCAAACAAAGGATATCCGCACGCATGCGAATGAGTTGCGGCCGCATCACTTGAATGCGTTCTGCTAGGGTGGGGCGGCGGCCCGTGACATCATCAAGGTTTTCGACGTTAAACGTCGCAATTCGCAAGTTCATCGTATTGGTAGCCCTCCAGCTAAGATTGGAATAGGAAGCTACCAGAAATCTCGCTGTGGCGTAAAGCGCCAATTACGGCAGGCATCGCCTCACAAAGAGGGCATTCGGCGTCGCTGGAGGAGGGAACCTCAACGCTTGCTTTACCCCGGGGAGAACGCTAAAAGTATAACTAACTTTATGTCTGATTCTAACTCTTCTGCACCGCTGCCGGATGATGATGTGGCGGCCATTGATCAGCTTCGTAGCTCTTATGAGACCCTGACGAAGGAACTCGGGAAGGTCATCGTGGGCCAGGAACAAGTGATTGAGCAGCTCTGCATCTGTCTCTTTGCGCGCGGGCACGCTCTGCTCATGGGCGTTCCGGGTCTAGCTAAGACTCTCCTGATCAGCCGTTTAGCGGAAACCCTCTCGCTGGACTTTAGCCGTATCCAGTTCACACCTGACCTGATGCCGATGGATATCACGGGCACCGATATCTTGCAGGAGTTGCCAGGCGGTAAACGCCAGTTCGAGTTCGCTAAAGGGCCGGTCTTTGCCAACATCGTGCTTGCCGATGAGATCAACCGCGCACCGGCCAAGACCCAGGCGGCGATGCTAGAAGCCATGCAGGAACATCGCGTCACCGTGGCCGGCCGCACCTATGATTTGGACGCGCCTTTCTTCGTCCTGGCCACGCAGAATCCGATCGAACAAGAGGGCACTTATCCTCTGCCCGAGGCGCAGTTAGACCGGTTCATGTTTATGATCGGCGTGGACTATCCAAGCCGCGACGAGGAGATCGCCATCATCCAATCAACGACCGGCGCCGCGCATCCGCAGCTTGAACATGTCTTGGAAGGTGATCGCGTCTTGGCCTACCAAGATCTAGTTAGGCGTCTTCCCGTTCCGGAGCATCTCTTCGCCTTTGCCGCCGATTTGGTTAGGCAGACACGGCCGGATAGCGATGAGGCGCCCGATTGGGTCAAGCCTCTGGTCGGTTGGGGTGCCGGACCCCGGGCGGCACAGTACTTGATCTTGGGGGCAAAAGCGCGGGCGGCTCTGCACGGCAGCTACATGGTGCGCATGGAAGACGTCGTTGCCGTAGCAGAACCTGTCATGCGTCATCGCGTGGTCACCACCTTCACCGCTCAATCGGAAGGCGTCACGAGCATCGAAGTCACCAAGCGGATCGTCGACGACCTCAAAAAGGCGAGCTGATCCGGAGACACATTCACTTAACACAGGCATCAAATCACTAAGCATCAATAAGTTGCAGGAAGCCCAAGGAGCGGCGATTTTCAACCGCGGGACTAGCATAGGGGTGCTTGAAAAGCGCCGCTCCTTGGGGCTCGTTCTAACAATAAAGAGTTATTGTGCTAACCAATTCTTATTAGTGTTTTCCTAGTGTCCATTAGTGGTTCCCCAAGACGATGAGTGAACGCCAACATGCCTTCTTGGAAAGCGCGGTCTTATCCAGACTGCTGGCTCTGCCATTAAATGCCCGTCAAGCCATGGTCGGTAGTGTGTCAGGACGGCATCGCAGCCCGGTGAAGGGTTCTTCAGTCGAATTCGCGCAGTATCGCAAGTACGTCCCAGGTGACGACACGCGGCGCTTGGATTGGCGCACTTGGGGACGTTCCGACCGCTTTTATATCAAGGAATTCGAGGCAGATACCAATCTGCGTCTCGCTCTCATCGTCGATGCCAGTGGGTCCATGGCCTTTGGCGAAAAAGGAGCGACACGTTTGGATTACGCCAAGCGGTTGGCGGGAACGTTAGCGCACTTGGCCGCGCACCAAGGCGATGCCGTAGGCCTATGGGGTGTGGGCAAAGATCATCGGCAGAAGATTCCCGCGAAACGGGGGCCTTTGCATTTGAAGGTGGTGCTGGATCAACTAACCGATCTCGAATCTCGTGGAGAAACCACCATCTTGGAGTCGCTTCACGACGCCGCGGATCAGATCGCACAGCGCGCGCTGGTGGTCGTGGTCTCTGATTTTTTCATCGAACCGGCTGATCTCAAAGAGGCGATCGAGCACCTGCGTTTTCGCCGGCATGACGTGGCGTTTTTTCACGTATTGGATCAAGCGGAGCTTTCCTTCGACTTTGATCGTCCGGCGCGCTTTGTCGATATGGAAGGGGGCGAAGCCGTCCTCACGGATCCCACCGTGGTCAAGCGGCGTTACGCCGAAGTAGTGAAGAATTATCTGCAAGACATGGACGAAATCGTTCGCACCACTGCGGTGGATTATCATCGTGTGCTCATGTCTGAGCCGTATGACAACGTCTTGGCGCGTTTTCTCCTGGCCCGCCTTCAAGCCAAGGGCCGGCGCAAATAACCCTCATGAGTTTCCTCGCGCCTGTTCTTCTATTTGGTTTGCCCCTGGCATTGTTGCCAGTGATCATTCATCTCATTCACTTGCTACGGCGGCGCCAGGTTCCCTGGGCTGCCATGATGTTCTTGCGCAAGGCGCAGAAGATGAATAAAGGCCTCTCCAAGCTGCGGCAATACCTCATCCTCGCCGCCCGCGTCCTCGCCGTCCTGGCCATCATCTTCGTCATCTCGCGTCCGCTTGCGGGCGGTTTGTTAGGACTAACAGGCGGCGCTCCCGATACGGTGATCGTCTTGCTAGACCGCAGCGCCTCTATGGAAGAGCAGCTTCTAGCTACCGGTACCAGTAAACGTGAGGCGGCTTTGCAAAATCTGACCGCAGCAATCAAGCAAGCCTATGGCAAGCACTCGAAGTTGGTATTGATCGATAGCGCCACACGCGAACCGGTCTTGTTAGAGAATGCGGATGCCCTAGCTGATGTGCCACAGAGTAGTCCTACCGACACCGCCGCAGATATCCCGGCATTGTTACAAGCAGGACTGGATTACCTGACGAACAACCAAGCCGGCCGTACGGATGTTTGGTTAGTGAGTGATTTGCGTGAGACGGATTGGGATGCTGCAGGCGGACGTTGGGCCGCCTTGCGCAGCGCCTTCTCCACACTGAAAGGCATTCGCTTTCAAGTCCTGGCCTATCCGGAAGTGCAGGAGCAAGGCCTAGGCGTGATGGTAGAGAACGTGCAACGGCGCGCTTCGCTCACGCAATCCGAGCTTTTGTTAGACATCCGGCTGCAAGCGCTCTCGCCGCCGGTTCAAGAGGAGACCATTCCCGTCCGGGTCACGGTCAATGGCGTGACGAGCACCATCCCCGTCGTGCGCAAAGGCCCACAAGTCTTACTTCAAGCGCAATCGATCCCAATCGATCAAGAAACCAAGCGTGGCATGGGACGCGTGGAATTGCCCGCGGATGGCAGCCCTTCCGACAACATCTATCACTTTACTTTCGATGAACCGGCGCCGCTCAAGTCCGTGGTGGTGAGCGATGATGAAGATGTTTTCCAACCGATTCTTGCCGCTTTGCAGGCACCGGCCGACCCCCTGCGCGTCTACACTGCCGAAGCCATCCCTGAGTCGCGCGCGGCGGAGATCGCTTGGGAAGAGACAGGGCTCATTGTGTGGCAAGCGTCACTGCCCGAAGCGGATTCGCCTCTAGCGAAACAGCTAGACGCACATTTGACTGCCGGCCGCAGCCTCCTCTTTCTCCCTCCTCACACCCCCACCGAAACGTCTTTTCGCGGAAACCAATGGACATCCTGGCAAAGTAGCGACGAGCCGGCCCTAGCAGAGTGGTGGCGCGCAGATGACGGGCTCCTTGCCAATACCCGGGACAAGAAAGCCTTGCCCGTGGGAGAAATCGCGTTCCAACGCTGGTGCACGCTTCAAGGGCGGGCGCTTCCCATGGCGCGACTAGACGAGTCACAAGGCCGTGCTCCCCTACTCCTCCAGAATCCCCGTGATGACGCGGAAGGCGGCTGTTATTTCCTCACCACCTGGCCGGGACCAGGCAGCTCGAGTTTGGCCCGCGATGGCGTGGTCCTCTTTGCCTTATTGCACCGCGCGCTCAACGAAGGCGCGGCGACGTTGGGTAGAGCTCAGCAGCGAACGGCAAGCGCCAAAGCCCTTGGCGATCAAGTCGATGCCTGGCGTTCGATTGACGAAAGCCATCCAACGTTATCGCTCGACCGGCCTTTGCGTGCCGGAGTGGTCAGTCACGCCTCCACTGACGTCCAAGTGGCACTGAACCGTCCAGCCGGCGAGGATGACCCTCGCACCTTGAACGCGGCAGTCCTGGAGGAACTTTTCACCGGTCTCGATTGGCGTTTGTTAGAGCGCACCCTGGAGAATGAGAAAAGCCTGACTAGTGAGGTCTGGCGAACTTTCCTCCTCCTCATGGCTGCGGCGCTCATCATCGAAGCCTTGTTGTGCATGCCGGCGCGAAGGCGTGAAGAACCTGTGACCGCCTGACCCGGAAAAGCATCCCCTTATGAACTCCGCCGAACTCGTCTTCACCCACACCCCGGCTTCGCTTGCGATCTCCGTGGCGTTTGTCTTAGTCGTGATGGTGTTAGCTTTTCTGGGTTGGCGGCGTAGTGGCTGGCGGACCTCCATCGGCTGGCTGGAATTGTGTCGTGTGTTAGTGGCGCTGGGCATCGCCATCACCTTGAATCAGCCGGAATGGCGAGAGACTTTTGAACCGGAAACCAAGCCCGTTCTAACCATCCTACACGATGTTTCCGGGAGCATGGAGACGCGTGATGTGATCGATCATGTCTCCGACTCTGGAGATCCCCTAACAAGGTTAGAAGCCGCTGCGCCTCTTACCGATTCCAAACTGTGGAGTCCGCTCGACCCTCGCATGGACGTGGTGATCGAGCCCTTCTCATCCACCGATGAGCAGCCGAAAGAAGGCACGGATATTCATGAAGCCTTCATGGAATTACTCGATCAGCAGGCCCCCTTAGCGGGCGTGGTCCTCCTAACGGATGGCGATTGGAACACCGGCCCGGCTCCGTCACAAGCAGCCACACGTTTGCGCATGAAGGGCGTACCTGTCTTTGCCGTGACCATGGGCGCCGACACACGGCTTCCCGATGTGGAGATCACTAGTTTTGACGTGCCCACCTTCGCCGTGGCGGGAAAACCCTTGCGCATTCCCTACACCATCGATTCCGCTCTTCCGCGCGATGAAGTGATCGCTCTAACAATGACCACTTCAACCGGGGAAGAAGTGCACGAACAAATCACCTTGCCGGCCATGGGACGGCTGGAAGAAGCGCTCGTATGGCAACCGAAGACTCCTGGAAAAGTAGATCTCACGCTGAGTGTTCCAAAGACCGGCACCGAGCGCAACCTGGAGAACAATGAACTCAATGCGAGTCTAGACATTCGTAAAGAACGGCTTCGCGTCTTTGTCATGGATAGCTTTCCCAGATGGGAGTATCGTTATTTACGCAATGCGCTAGAGCGCGATCCAGGCGTGGAAGTCAATACGTTGCTGTTTCATCCGGATCTGGGTAGGTTAGGCGCCGGGCGTGGTTATCTCGACGCCTTTCCCAAAGATGAGGAACTGACCAAGTACGACGTTGTTTTTCTCGGAGACGTGGGTCTGGATTCGGGTATGCTCACCAGCGCGCAGTGCGAATCGCTGATGAAGCTCGTTCGTGATCAGGCCAGCGGTCTCGTCTTTCTCCCAGGGGCGCGCGGTTACATGAGTTCACTGTTAAGCACACCTCTAGCAGAACTCTTGCCAGTGGTGTTTGATGCCGCGCAGCCGCGAGGTTGGGGTACCGCTTCGCCTGGACGTTTCGTCTTAACGGAGGCAGGAACGAGCAGCTTGCTGACCAAGCTTGAGGATAGCGATGAGGCCAGCGCGCGTGTTTGGAGCAAACTACCCGGATTCCAATGGTATGCGCCGGCTTTGCGAGCCAAAGCCGGTACAGAAGTCCTGGCCACGCATGCCACGGAGAGCAATCAATTCGGCCGCGTACCACTCATAGTCACACGGACCTATGGCGCGGGAAAGATTCTCTTCATGGGTGCCGATGGCGCCTGGCGTTGGCGGCGCGGGGTGGAGGACAAATACCACTACCGCTTCTGGGGTCAGGTAGCACGCTGGATGGCCTATCAGAGAAACATGGCTCAGGGAGAAAACATGCGTCTGTTCTTCGCGCCGGATCGTCCACGTACTGGAGCCACCCTCACCTTGAACGCCAATGTGATGAGTCTAACAGGTGAACCTCTTCGTGAAGGCGCCGTCATTGCTCAGGTGCTCTCGCCCAGCGAAAAACCTACCAGCATTCGATTGCTTCCGGCCGGCGAAGAGGCTTGGGGGCTATTCACCGGCACTTTCACACCGGTCGAACCGGGAGACTATCAGATTCGTCTCACCTGCGCCGAAGCCGGTACCGCCTTGGAAACGGTGATATCGGTTCAAGGTTCTCGCAAAGAAAAGCGTGGCCAACCGGCTCGGCCGGAAGTCCTGCAAGAGATCGCTCAACTCACACGCGGCCAATTGATGGAGAGCGCCGAACCTGATGCTTTGTTAGCGGCCATTTCAAACTTGCCGGATCAAGAAGTCATCGAGCGCCGTCTCCAAATCTGGGCGCATCCAGTCTGGGCAGGTATTCTCATTCTCCTGCTGGCGATTTTCTGGATAGGCCGGAAAGCGGCAGGCGTGTTTTAATTCTGAACCACTTCAGAAATGAAGAAGCGTACGATTCTCGCACTAGCATCTGTTGGGCTTGGCCTCTCCGCCATCGCCGAAGATTCTTCCCCAGCGCGTTGGGAGAAGGCCATCCAGGCGTTCGAATCAAAAGACCGGGAATCGCCTCCTGAGAAAAGCGGCATCTTGTTTCTTGGTTCCTCCAGCATCCGTGGATGGGATCTCACCAAATACTTTCCTAACCAGAAAGACATGCTTAATCGCGGCTTTGGCGGTTCGCAGATCACCGACAGCATTCATTTTATCAGACGGATCGTTTACCCCTATCATCCCAAGGCCATTGTGTTCTACGCAGGAGATAACGATATCGCCAAAGGGAAATCTGCGGACCAAGTCGTTGCCGACTACCAACAATTCGTGGGGCTCGTTCACAAGGAACTGCCCAAGACCCGCGTGGTCTTCGTGGCCATCAAACCGAGCCTCAAGCGCTGGAAACTTGTGGACAAGATGCGGGAAGCGAATGCCAAGATCAAGAGGTGGAGCGAACAAGACAAACGACTTGGCTTTGTGGATATCGATACCCCGATGATCGGCGATGACGGAAAACCTAAGCCAGAACTATTTGTCAAAGACGGACTTCATCTCAGCCCCAAAGGGTACGCGCTCTGGAGCGACTTAGTGCGGCCGCATTTAAAGCAAAGCGCGCAGTGAGGCTTTATTGAGCCGCTCGCAATTCTTTCCAGGTTGTCTCTACAGCAGAGAGGACTTTCCAACCTCCCTCCGCGCGTTCTAACTCTGATACCCACATCTTTGGGTTATCCATAAGGTTGGGATCTTTCAAAGAGGGGCCCATCGTCATTTGAACGCGTTGCGCGCCGCTTGATGAGGATTCCAGGCGCTTGATCTTAACCTGCATCTGGGCGCCATCCGCTGGAAGGTCCCAAGACGATGCCTCATTGGCTGGCTTGGAGTTTTTATAAACGAATTCACGAGTAACTTCGAGAATAGGCAAACTCAACGCCATTTCTCGCAGATCGGTCGAATCAGAAGGGGAGAGCGGCTGAACATCGGGAACGAAATCGCCTTTCTCAAAACTCGTGGCGTCACCTTGATGAATCTTAGTGTGTCTCTCCTCAGGGGCAGAACATCCCAACATGGCGATAAGGGGAACGATTGCGAGATAAACGTGCTTCATAGCAGTTTACTGTCAGCCGTGCTCGATAGATTGTCGATCAAAACATTGTCCATCAAACCAATCAGGATTCCTCATTGGCGGGAGGTTGATTGGGCGGAGCCTTTTCTTCCCCCACCAGCTCAATTGTCACGGTGCTCTCACCACTGTTATTCCGATAAAAGCCTGGCACATCATTGACAAACAGAAACATTTCGCCGCTAACATTCGCTGTAAAAGGTTGTCCGCTTTTGACTATGAAAGGTTTCCCCGCAGGGTCGCCGATCGTCCCGATCAAATGAAAGTAGGGAGCACTGGGCAGGCGAGCTCTGAACTTGCCTACCTTCATGAATGGAGTGACTTGCTTAGGCTTGAGCCCGTCTGATGATTCTACTTTGATCGTTCTATCCATCCAAGGTTTGTCCTTATTTAGGACTGCTGTTACTTTGTAAGTCCAACCTTCCTTGAGTTCCACGCCAGTGGAGAGGATAGTTCGAGTGTGAAAAGTGCGTTTGACACTGCGGGAATCGACTTGATGAAGCGAAACAAGCTCACGCGTCTCGCTCGCCGATCCATCGGCCTGATCACTCGCGGCCTGACTCCATGGATGGACGTTGCTACTAACAAGGGCACTCTTGAAAGCGATCGAACAGGCGACGATGAACGCCGCGAGAATGAGCAACACGGCAACGCCCGGCGCCAATACCTTTTCAAACACGCGGGCGACGCCGCGACAGGGAGCCCACTGGGTAACCATTGCCAATCGAGCCCAGACGGAATCACGATGGTGTTCCGCCTTCCGGCCAAGCGCTCGGAGCCATGCGGAAACATTGAGTTCGCGAATGCGGTGCTTGGTCGTTGCCACGGCGTGCAAGAGCCAGAAAAAGGTCACACCGGCCAGAGTGAAGGCTAACAAAGAATTGCCAATGCCAACAAGAAAACCGCTCATTGGTCCCGGCACCATCCCTATGAGGATATCCGCTAAGAGTCCTTTGAAGAGTATCAAAAGTGTGGCGACGAGACCCGTACCGGCGACGGTGCGAGCGATGCGGTAGCGCGCGGTCAAGCCCACGTTATTGCCTTTTACCGGACGCCAATAGTGAGAGGCAATCCAGCCTAACAAACCAAGTAAGCCGGTTCCGAGAGCGTAAACCAGCCATGAATACTCATTCCCGTGGGAATCCAGCCAAAGACCACGGGCATGATCACGAGTCTTCAACCAGAGCCCCGTACCGATGAGCGCAAAAATCCAAAGGTAGAGACCATAGAATAAGCCTCGCCTAACAGAAACCAAACCATCCGTTAAGGTCTGCGCATCAGCCCGGATATTCTTGTCATGGATGTAGGCTGCCGTCTCTTCGATAAATGGAGATTCCTGTCCGGGCTGTGCTGACTCCGTTTCTTTCCCGCAGTCCTTGCGTTGTTCGTAGACGAAAGTCTTCAGCGATGCCTCCTTTCGACTCTGAGCTTCGTTAGGCCCTTTCTCCTGGGCGGCAGGCGTGTCGACCTGAACGTACTTGCCAGCGGGAGGAATGTAAGGAGGCGCGTAGTCGCGTGTCCCATACGCAATACGCCGGAGCACGCTGGCATGAATACGCGGCTTATTCTCCGTTCCCGTGGCATTCAGTCCCACGACACCTGACAATTCTTCAATACGACGCGGTTTATACCGATAAAACGAACCTGTTCCAGACCGCGAGTCATACATTTTTCCAAACTCATCGAGTTCTTGCTTGTATTCATTCCACCGCTCCGGGTCAAACTCCAGTCCATGATGATTCGCGTGCATCATCATCCAATGCAGTGAAACGTAGGCCATCTGATCTTTCGGATAACCGCCTCCCACGTTCGAGTGCATTCCGGCAAACCACACTTGCTCGATCGTTCTGCTACGGCCGGTTATGGTTGGATTATCTGCCTTGCGTTTGCCATTCCCACCATATTCCTGAAACAACACGGGATGAAAGGTGTGGCGCTCATCATCCACGGCCATGGCATGATAGGCATTCTCGATCCATCCATGCAAATCATCGTCCTTCCACTTCGTAAAATCTTTGGCGGGACTGCGCCTAAGATTCATGCGAAAACCGTAGGTTCCCCAGCCCGTGATCTTTTGAGTGAGCCCATCGAATGGCAAGCCAACCGCGTCGACCGTATCCCAGACGCCCACGAATCTGATTGGGAATCGTCCCTGAGAAAGCTTTTCCAACTCGTGATCGGAAACGTTAGGCAGATCCGGTTTCCACTTCCGCCCGAACTCAAGACGAAAACGCTCAGGCGCCTTTGGATCTCTGATGCGCTTGGCATAGGCGTCCAGCGCTTTGCGAGCGAGCGCATCGATCTCTTCCGGCGTCTTTCGCTCTCGAATCGAATGGCCCTTATCCTTTATTGTGCGAAAGGCATCGGCAATGCCACACTCGTGTAGCATATTAGCGAAGACACGAATGGTGAACGCGCCGCGGCTAAATCCAAAGAGATAAAGATGATCTGGATCGGGATTCCCGCTTTCATCGCTATGAATATCGAACTCACGAATCAATCGACCATAGAGGTTTCGCAGATCTTTCCTCATCCCAAACCCGAATGCCAATCCCGCAATGCGGGCAGGCTTGAGTGCTTGGGTTCCGACCCCGTCTTCGTACAAAACAACCTGCTTCGGTCTCTTATCAGAAGTCTTGGCGGATCGGTCAACCGCTTGGCGAATACGCCAAACATTACTACCGCGTCCGCGGCCACCTGCATTTCCAGTTCCGTCGGAACAAATAACAATGTTCCGAGCTTTGCTCATATTTTCAGACATCACAAGCCTCCAAAGTTAATGGATTGGAGTGGACTATGGCGCCGTTTATTCAATCAGGTCAAGCTGAAAATCTCAACCAAACTCTAACAAATCCTCCAAATCACCCGTGGTGAGTCCCTGCATCAACGGTTGTTCATCGTCGAGGGCAGCATCAATCACCTCGCGTTTGCGGCGCTGCAGCCGGAGGATTTTCTCCTCGACGGTGTCTTGCGCGATGAGTTTGTAAGACGTGACCACGTTCTGCTGGCCGATACGGTGTGCACGATCGGTGGCTTGAGCCTCAACCGCCGGGTTCCACCAGGGATCAAAATGGATCACGGTATCAGCGGCGGTGAGATTGAGACCGTAGCCGCCTGCTTTGAGACTAATGAGAAAAACGGGTGTTTCGCCTTTTTGAAAGGTGGTGACTTGTTGGTGACGATTCTGTGTCTGACCGTCGAGATAACAGTAAACGATGTTCTGACTTTCCAATGATTCGCGCAAGAGCGCGAGCATACTGACAAACTGGCTAAAGATCAGCACGCGATGCCCGCCTTCTTGAGCTTCTTGTAAGAGTTCTTCCACAGCACCGAGCTTAGCGGAGGCTTGGGCGGTGGAACGTTCTTCGTCTTGACTGCCTAACAAACGCAGGTCACAACAAACTTGCCGCAACCGGAGCAGGGTGGTGAGCATGCTCATGCGCGCAGCGCCTTCTCCTTGCCCACGAGCATCGAGCACGCGCTCACGGCCGGCCCGCAAGAGATCGGTGTAGACATTGCGTTGTTGTTCCGTCAGGGCGCACGTAAGCACTTTCTCAATGCGGTCCGGCAGCTCTGTGGCCACGCGTTTCTTGGTGCGGCGGAGAATGAACGGCTGCAAACGGCGGCGCAAGCGGTCCTTCACGGCTTGCGGCGCTCCGCGTTCATTCGCTAACGGTAGTTCATACCGCTCGCGAAACACTTTCTGGCCACCCAAGTAACCGGGGGCGACGAATTGCATGATCGACCAGATATCGCGCACGCTGTTCTCGATGGGCGTTCCCGTTAGAGCGAATCGATAGCGGGCTTTCAATGCGCAGGCAGCCTTGGCATTCTTCGTCGTCGCAGATTTGATAGCGCTCGCTTCATCCAGAAACGCGCCTAACAAATCAAGTTCTTGAATCTGCTCGAGATCACGAACCAGCAGCCCATAACTGGTCACTAAGAGATCGTGTTGAGAAGCCTTCTTCCACAGAGCGGCCCGCTTAGGACCATGCAACTTCAGGACCTTAAGATCCGGCGTGAAACGCGCGGCTTCCGCACACCAGTTGTCTAACAAACTCGTTGGACAAACCACCAGGCTCTGTGGCTTCTCTTCTTCACTCTGGGCATGAAGCGCCTGAATGACGGCCAGCGATTGCAACGTTTTCCCCAAACCCATTTCATCCGCAAGAATGCCCGAGAGCCCGCGCCCTGTTCGCGCCAACATCCAACACACCCCTTCTTTCTGATAATCCCGCAAGATACTCGCGAGATCCGCCAGTTCTTTGTCAGGAAAGGGCGCTTGCGGAATGGCGCCTACCTCACGATTGGCAAACTCGCCAATCGTGGCCCGAAGGAAGTCTTCCTGATCCGCGCTGATGCGATAGCGGCCGTGCGCTTGCTCAGGATCGGCGTCCTGCAAAGCCTGATTGATTTCCTCACAAGCCTCCAAGTCGATGACCACACGCCGGCCATTTTTCAACTTGGTGTGACTCTGCCCAACCTGTAGCAATCGCTGAATTTCGTGCCGGGGGAGCGATTGATCTGAAGTGGTGGCGTAGCCGATATCGATGTCTAACCAGCCACCCTCAGCGTGAGGCACGGTCCGCATTTCGGGCTGCACCCGCTCGATATCCCGCGTGACGTGTTGGAAACGCTCGCCAATGGTCACGTCCCAATCGCATTGCCATTTGGGAAGCACACTAGCAAAGAACTTGAGTATGGCATTCTCAGTTCGCAACGTTTGCTGGCCATTGCGGTCGGGTTCTGAAAATCCGGCCGCATCCAAACGCTCCAAGGCACGCTTCTCTGCCAGGAGATGCCGGTCATTCCATTCCCAAGGAGCCTCAGCCGTGGCGTAGGGAAAGGCCTCCTGGATCTCGGCGGAGAGATCGCCCGGCCTAACGGACAGATCTCCATAGACACAGCTCAGCGTCGCCGCCAGATGATTCAGACTCCCTTCGATCTTGAGCTGGAATCGCGGGCGGACCTGCTGAATCCTCGGCATCTTGGGCAAGCCTTTGACGTCGAAGCGGAAGGCGTTTTCTAACGCTTCGGCATGTTGAAAGAACCATTTCCACGATTGGATCACCGGCTGGTCACGGGTGAGTTTTTCTAACAAAACACCTCGCTCGGTTTTCGGGATGGCATCGAGCTTGACCGCAGGCAACAAGACCGATCGCTCTGGCAAATACGCCCATACCCCGCCAGGGTGCGGCATCAAGGGGAGGCCAGCCGGTTTTTCTAACGTTAACCGGACGCGATCGCCGCCTTCGGGCTCAAGCTTGAGCGGTATCCGCAAGGGGGCCGACTCAATGGGCAATGGTTCTTTCTCTAGGAAGACGCGGGGGTGATTGGTAAGCGCGCGAAAAAGACCTGCCGCTTGTTCGGCATTCAACAAGAGATGCGGCGGCACTTTCGATTCGCCCAGCGATTGCAGCCAGGCGAGGACGGGGAGATCGGCCGCGTCTTCGCCTTCGGTGGCCACCTCGATCTGGGCGCCGACGGAACCGCGAGCGAAAGCTTGAGGGAAATTCTTGGGAAACCGAAAAGTTAGGGGTCCTTGCGGAGGCGAGAAGGCCGTGGTGGAGGGAGATTTGTTAGGTGGCTGTTTCTCCGATGATGAGGCGGCTCGTTTACCGGCCGATGCTGACTGGCCGCGCGCCACGGCCAAACCCAGGGCAAGGGCATGAGCGCAGAGTATGCCGGACCGCCGCGCTTCAGCGCATCCACACAGATTCTCTACATCGGTCCTTCCGCGAATGAGCATACCGGAGCCCAGATTACGCTTTCCCTCCACCACCGTGCCTTTCACAAGCTTTCCATCGTAACGCACGTCCAACACCCGGCCGCCGTCCACTAGCATTCGCGCGCGTTTCATGACCTGCCAGCCGCCCGCCTCCATCAACCAACGTTCTGTGATTTCGAAATCTGACACCGTTTCAATCGTAATACTTGCTTCTTAGGCGGCGACTGTGCACTTATCATGCCGCCTCACTGCCGACCGAGAGAGAGGCTCGGACTTTCATGAAAATCGTAGCCATTGCAAATCAAAAGGGTGGCGTGGGCAAGACCACCACGGCAGTAAATCTCTGCGCGTGTCTGGCGGAGTTAGGCAAGCAAGTGCTCTTGATCGATCTCGACCCGCAAGCCAATGCCACCACAGCGTTAGGCTTCACGCCGGATTCCGAAGTGAATCTCTATCCACCTCTGGTCGATGACGTACCGGTCGTCGACCAGATCAGAGAGACCCATCTCGAGAATTTCTTCCTGCTGCCGGCGGCGCTTCAGCTCGCCGGGGTGGAAGTCGTGCTCGCTCGCGCCGGGAATCACCATAGCCGTTTGAGGGAAGTCTTAGAGCCGCTACGAGATCTAGAACAGTTAGACTACGTGATCATGGATTCCCCGCCGTCTCTGGGCATTCTCATGACTTCCGCGCTCGCCACGGCAGATGATTTGTTAGTGCCCGTACAATGCGAATTCTTTGGCATCCAAGCCCTAGCAGGTATCTATCAAGAAGTTCTAGCCAGCATGCAAGCGGCCGAGCTTTCCCACGCGCGGCTCGAGGGTATCATCCTCACCATGTACGATGGGCGCACGCGATTGGCCCGCGGCGTCATCGAAGAAGTTCGAACACATTTTCCCCATGAGACTTACAAAACCATCATCCCCCGAACTGTGCGCCTCGGGGAAGCGCCCAGTCATCACAAGACCATCATTGAATACGATCCCGCCGGGGTGGGCGCCTTCGCCTACCGCGCCCTGGCGGATGAATTCATTCAACGCCGTCGCGAGTACCGCGTGACCTAGGTGCGGCAGGTAAACGCCACGCGACGCGCAGATCGGCCAAAAGGCTGGACTCCAACGGTTGTGGTTGTGTTGGAGTGCAGGCTTTAGCCTGTCATTGCGGCGAATGATAAATATGTTAGTAATCAGGGATAGGACGTGAAAGAAAGTCAAGATGGCTTCCCAGTATAGCGGCCATCCTAATTCTTCATAAAAATCCCGTCCACCTGTTTCAAATATTGCGTCTTGGGATCCTTGAAGCCGTGCTCAATCCACACAGGCACCATGCCATGAGGACGGAGCAAGGCGATGATATCTTCGATCAAGGGCTGATCCGTATAAAGCGGAGAAAGCGTTAGTTCAACCTGCAAACCTTTCAGTTGCGCGAGTGCCTCCGTCGCCCCCTCAATCACATCCCGTTCAAATCCTTGGGTATCAATTTTCAGAAAAGCGTTATCGCCATTCTGAACATGGTCTGGGAAGACTTGATCTAGCGTTTTCACTTGCACCTTCTCCGTCTTGACGGTTCCAGAGCTAGGCACGATCTCTTTGTGCTCGGGCAGCATTTCCAGGAAAGAACTGCTCACCGTATTCTCCGATACATTAATATCGATCTCAGCCTCTTCCTTTCCCAACGCAAGGTGAACGGCCTCCATGGCTGGATCGGCCGCGGCTTTCTTTGAGAGTTCCGTGAATGGCTGAGAAAGGGGCTCGAAAGAAACGATCCGGTCGTCATAGCCGAGTTCCCGCAGTTCTTTGGCGTATTGGCCGGTATTGGCGCCCACATCGAGGACGACATTCACCTCTTGACTCTTGAGATACCGGAGGAGGGGGAAGCGGACGATATCATAGCCGATGCGCCGCATACGATTGCTGACAAATTCACGCCAATGCATAAAAATGGAGAGGGAGGTTGGATTGTTGTTGTGGCGTTCATCGTAAGCCCGTTTCCCGGACTCGAAAGTAGTTATTGCCACGCCGCCGATCTCTAGGGTTTGGCGCATGTCGCTAGAAGTGGTGGGCACTTTTCGTAGCCGAATTCGTAAAAACTCCGGGCGTTGGACTTCGCTGCAGGAAGGAAGATCACCTCATTGACCGCCCTTATAGTCCTAACCGGCTTTGGCTTGCATCTGCACCCGCGACGGTTACCCTTCCAAGGATGCGGCGATTCCCCCTCCTCCTCACCTTGAGTGCCCTGACGGCTGGCACCCTCCTCGTTCACGGTGAGATTCGTCTCTCCAAGGAGGCCAAGAAATCCAAACCGCCGAAGCCCGCCACACCCAGATTCGTCAAGCCGCGCGTCTACACACCATCGACGGCGCAGCGGCCTTCGCGCAGCTATTTCCCGTGGAAACGCCGTATCCCAGCGACAATCTTCTGGGTGGGCGAACGGCCGACCGCCGCGAATCCCACGCCGAACTGGGCCAGCTCATGGGATCCCAAATGGGCATCGAATTTCGGTGGGTATGATGACCCCAACAAAGCCAATCGCGTGGGTTATCGCCCCAAATCTTTCGTGCCGAATCAGAACCCGTTTTATGTGGCACTTCCTTACAATGATGTCACTCGCGGACGCACCAAACCGGAAGCACGACGCGTGATTCCGTGGTTTAAGAGCCGTTTCAAGAAAGAGGGGCGGACCGTTCTCAAAGGCCAATGGCTGGTCATTCGTCACAAGAACCGCATATGTTTCGCACAATGGGAGGATTGCGGACCGTTTGTCACCGACGATTGGCAGTATGTGTTTGGCAATGCGCGCCCGAAAAACCTCAAGAATAAAGGGGCCGGAATCGATCTTTCACCTGCCGTTCGGGATCATTTAAAACTGAAGAGCGGCGATGTGGTGGACTGGCGATTCGTGAATCTGAGTGAAGTCCGCAATGGCCCCTGGAAAATGTTAGGAAACAACAACCAATTCGCCCAGAATCGCACGCCTCCGAAGCCGAAGATCGAGCAACTTTACGAACAACGCCAGAAGTGGCTCGAGCGTGGCGGCAGCGCCACCACGCGAGGTGGTTCGTAGTGGGGTAGAAATCGATCAAGCGGCATGCGAATGCCGAGCCATCAACCCCTGAGCGTCAACACACCTGCGAAAGCACCAGGAGCGCCGCTAACCAATCGTCTGTTGGTACGCTTCGTAGCCTAACAGATCCTCGAACGCGGAAGGATTGGCCGGACGAATCTTGAACAACCAGCCATTGCCGTAGGGATCGCTATTGATCGCTCCCGGTTCGTCACCAAGCGCTTCGTTCACTTCGACGATTTCGCCGGCAACGGGAGCGTAGATATCACTGGCAGCTTTCACCGACTCGACCACGGCGACCGCGTCGCCTGCACTCACCTCGCGCCCCACCTCCGGCAGCTCCACATAGACCACATCGCTTAGTTCACTCTGGGCATGATCGGAAATGCCGACAGCTGCGCTCTCTGCATCTGGTTGAATCCATTCGTGGGAATCGAGGAATTTTAAAGTGTCAGGGCTGCTCATGATTTGGAAAGAGACTATGGGTCCTTGCGATAAAATGGTTTCTTTACCGTGGTCAAGGGAAAGTGTTTGCCGCGAATCTCCACTTCCAGCTTGCGGCCGGGTTTGTAGCAGCCGGGGGGAAGATAGGCCATAGCGATACCGATCTTGAGAGAAGGCGAGAGGCAACCACTGGCAATTTCACCAAGTCTCGTTCCGCCCTCCAAGATGGCATAACCGGAACGCAAGGGCGGGCCCGGTCCATCCATTTGCAGGGCGGCGAGCCGGGATGCCAGCCCCACGTCTTTCTGTTGCAATAAGATTTCGCGGCCGATGAAGGCCGGCTTCTTTAGACTGACAAAGTAGCCCAGACCGGCTTCGAGAGGCGTCCGGTCGGGCGTGAGGTCAGAGCCATTCAAGGGATAGCCCATCTCCAAACGGAGAGTGTCGCGGGCACCCAGGCCGCAGGGAGTGACGCGAAGATCGATCAAGCGGCGCCACCACGAAACGGCGTCGTCAATCGGGGCGAAGAGTTCGAATCCGTCTTCGCCAGTGTAGCCGGTCCGGCATATAAGCGCTTCACCTGACAGTGAAGGATAAGTGGCGATGCCATTTCGCTGCGGGAGTGGTGTGTTAGAGAAAAGTTGACCGGCGATGACTTCTGTGTCAGGGCCTTGAACGGCCATGCCGGCAAATTCTGCACTCAAGTCATCGAGCTGCACGCCCTCTTGAACGTGCTCCTGCAGCCAGGCCACGTCCTCGTCAATCTTGGCCGCATTGATGACAAGGAAGAAACGTTCATCCGCTTGGCGATAAAGGATCAAATCATCGATCACCCCACCACGATCATTGAGCATGAGTGTGTACTGGCCCTGACCGTTTTCCAAGCTGGCGACATCGTTAGTGAGCAGACCATTGAGCCACTTCTCTGCCAGAGGCCCGTTCACGGCGACCTGTCCCATGTGAGAGATGTCAAAGACACCGATTCTCTCACGAACGGCTTGATGTTCCGGGATGATGCCTTGGTACTGCACCGGCATCCGCCAACCTGCAAAGCCGATCATGCGGGCGCCGAGGGCTTCGTGTTCGGAGCTGAGCGGCGATTCTTTGAGCGGATCCATGAGGAAAGGGGCGGCAGCATCGTGGGCGAAGGATGCTTTGTCAACGCGACTTGGCAGCGACGCTAGATAGGGGTTGCGCCTCGGATGCCGATGGGTTGAATTGGCCGCCACATGGGCGCCTATTTCAATTTTGAACGCAAGTTCGGGCATCTCGGCATCTCGGGATTGATCCGCATTCTTGCCGTGTTTCGCTTGATATCCTGGTTGCTATGCTTCGCGACTCAATTTGAGTTTATGACCGCGTTGGTATTCGATTGGGATAGCATCATGCGCGGAGAAGTGTGGCGTCTTGTTAGTTGGATCTTGGTGCCTCGAGCAGGTGCTTCTCAGTTCGCCTTCCTCTACGCGCTGATCGAGATCTATTTCCTCTTCTTTATTAGCGATGGATTGGAAAGAGCTTGGGGGCCGTTTGGTGTGACGCTATTCTTATTCAGTACCTGTTTTCTCGCGGTATTCACGGCGTGCTTGATAAGCTTCTTCGTGATTTCGGATTTCCGCGTCTACCTCAGCATGTCTTTAGCGACGATCGGGATCCTCATCATCGCGTTTGCGTGCCTCTATCCTAACATAGAAATTATGCTGATGCTGGTCCTCCCCATCAAAATGAAATACGTCGGAATGTTGATCGGCTTGATGATCGCCCTTCAGATCTTTAATCCAATCTTATTGGCCCCTGTGGTGGCACCACCCGTGCTCGCCGCCATGATTCCCCTAGCCGTCGTCTTTCTGCCAGGTTTCATCAAACATATGAAACAACAAAGCGAGGTCGCCGCGCGCCGTAGCCGATTCGAACGGGAGAAGCTGCCCGCATCGGAAGCGTTTCACCAGTGTGGCAAATGTGGAGCCACGGAAGTCACGCAGCCGGATCGCGAGTTCCGCATCGCCGATGATGGCGAAGAGTATTGCAATGTCTGTTCCGCGGAACGCCAGGGTGGCGCATGATGTCTGAGTTCACCGCGGAAGATCAACGTCTGGGCGAAGTACGCAGGCGGGAACAACACTGGCAGCGCTGGGGGCCGTATCTCTCTGAACGTCAATGGGCGACGGTTCGGGAGGATTATTCAGAAGACGGTGACGCTTGGCGTTATTTCCCGCATGATCACGCTCGCAGCCGGGCCTACCGGTGGGGTGAAGATGGTTTGTTAGGCATCACTGATAACAAGTGCCGGCTTTGTTTCGCCCTGGCACTGTGGAATGAACGGGACAACATCTTGAAAGAGCGTCTCTTCGGCCTAACCAATCCGGAGGGCAATCATGGTGAAGATGTGAAGGAGCAGTATTTCTACACGCGCGCCACACCGACCTATTCTTTCCTCAGGCAACAATACAAGTATCCACAAGCGGCCTTTCCCTATGCGGAACTCGTCAAGGTCAACTGCAAGCGATCGACGCAGGAGCGTGAGTATGAATTGTTAGACACAGGCGTCTTCGATCAGGGACGTTATTTCGACATCGTCGCCGAGTATGCAAAGGCCTCTCCCAATGATCTTTTGATCAAGATCACGGTAGCCAACCGCGGACCTGATCCAGCGCCGTTACACCTCATTCCGCAGCTTTGGTTTCGGAATACCTGGCGGTGGCAAGGCACCCATGAGGCGGGCGGACCCAGACCGCACCTCGTGGAGCAAGATGGAAGGTGGCAGGCGGAGCATGACGTACTGGGGAGATTCATATTCGAATGGGAAGATCCCCCGACGGAAAGCCTTTTCACGGAGAACGAGACCAATGATGTGCGGCTGCTAGGAACCCCTGACAATGTCACCTCTGCCGTAAAAGACGCCTTTCATGAACACGTGATCGCCGGCGAAGCAGACGTCTTGAATGCGGAGCGCGAGGGCACGAAGGCGGGGTTACATTATCACTTTATCCTAGCACCAAACGAAACGCGAAGCGTGCACGGCAAAGGCGGTGTAGAGGCCGGTTATCTCGGCAATCTGCTCCTCGGTGATGAAGTTGCGCTTGTTGCCCAGACTCTTGCGCATCTTCCGGTAAAAGTCCACGGCGTTGATTAACTGCACCTGGCCCCGGCGTCGCTCGCTCTTGCGGTTGGTCACGATCCAGATGTAGGTGGCGATGCCGGTGTTAAAGAAAAGCTCGGTGGGCAGGGCCACAATCGCTTCCAGCCAGTCATTCTCAATGATCCAGCGGCGGATGTTGCTCTCGCCGCTGCCCGCATCGCCGGTGAAGAGGGGCGAGCCGTTGAAGATGATGGCGATCCGGCTGCCGGGGGCCTCCATCTTGGAGATCATATGCTGCAAAAAGAGCAAGGCCCCGTCGCTGCTTGCGCGGCGTGCCGGCGTGAAAGCGGCCATAGGGGTCGCCCGCTTCGCTCTTGATAAAGTCCTGCTCCTTCTTCCAACTGACCCCAAAGGGCGGGTTGCTGAGCATATAGTTGAAGCGTTTGCCCCTCAGCCCGTCCCGGCTAAAGCTGCTGCCCAGATGGATGTTGTCGGCATTTTCGCCCGTAATCAGCACGTCCGATTTGGCGATGGCGTAGGTCTGCTCGTTCAGTTCCTGGCCGTACATCACAATCTCTACCTCGGGGTTGATCTGTTGCAGGATATGCTCTTTGGCCGTGGTCAGCATGCCGCCCGTGCCGCAGGCGGGGTCGTAGACGGTACGGATGATGCCCTGGCCTTGCAGTTCGGTGGCGTGCTCGGCAAAGAGCAGATTGACCATCAGCCGGATCACCTCGCGGGGGGTGTAGTGCTCCCCGGCGGTCTCGTTCGACATCTCCGAGAAGCGACGCAGCAGTTCCTCAAAGATGTAGCCCATCTCGTGGTTGTCCACTACCTCGGGATGCAGGTCAAGCTCGGTGAACTTAGCGACCAGCATAAAGAGCAGGTTGTTTTTGGCCAACTTGCTGACAATGCGGTCGATGCCAAAGTTCTCAATGATCTCCCGCACGTTCTGGCTGTAGCCGCTGATGTAGTTGTTGACGTTCAGCTCGATGTTGCCCGCATCCTGGGCCAGACGGCGCAGGTCATAAAATGAGGTGTTGTAAAAGTTGAGGCCGCCCGTGGCCTGGCGCACCACCGGGCCCAGTTGCGGTTCGGGCAGCATCGCTTTGAACTGCTTGTGGGTCTCGATGACCTGGTCTTTGTGCGGCTCCAGCACACAATCCAGCCGCCGCAGCACCACAAAGGGCAGAATCACATCGCCATACTCGTGCTGCTTGAAGGCTCCCCGCAAAATGTCGTCGGCCACCTGCCAGATGAAGTTGGCTTTGTCTTGAAAGTTGTTCATAGGCGTTGTGTCTCGTTGTTACTTTTTTCGCGGTCGAAGCTTGAGGATACGAGGGTATGTCCATTGTATCACGGCTTGGGGGGAGTGACAACCGTTATGACCACGCGGGGAGCATTGCAGCTTGGGGGCAAGATTGAATCGCTGAATACGCTGAGAATAAATGAGACCGCCGAAAAGCCTTTTTTTTGCCACGATCCATAGCCTCTGCATCTAAACAATCAGCGTTTTCAGTCCTTTCAGCGGTCTCAGCGGTTCAACCTGCCCAAGTCGCCCCAAAAGTGAAATACACCCGGCCATGCTTTCAAAATTTCGCAAAGAACTTTAAAATAGAGTTAGGCTTATTTCAACATAGATTTTCAAAGTACGGGAAACCTTACCCCGCATCCTTCTGGACAGAAAAGAGACTCTACTATGATGAGTTGCTTACCCAATCTTAGCCCGACAACGACCCGGTTCCAACTGCGGAAAGGAATAACCTGCCGTGGCTGACGCGCAAACACTCTTAATCCGTATTCAACAGCGCGACCAACAAGCCTTGGCCGAGGTTTATGACCGCTACTTTGATCAGATTAATCGCTATCTGAGCTATCGGCTGGGAGAGCCTGAAGTCGCCGCTGATCTAGCCGGCGAGGTATTTTTTGCGTTGGTCAGTGCTCTCAAGAAAGGCAAACCGCCAAAAACCTCGCTCTCCGGCTGGCTCTACACGGTTGCTCGTAATCTGGCCGCTGACTATATCAAGGAGAAAAGCCGAACCGTGGCCTTGGTTGAGGATATCGCATCTAATGAACCCTCTTTAACCGATCAAGCCCACCTGGCTCAACTCGCGCCCATCTTACGCGAGGCAATTCTACAACTAACCGATGAGCAGCAGCATGTAATTACGCTTAGATTTGGTCAGGAACTTACTCTGGCCGAAACCGCCGAGATTATGGAGAAATCGGTCGGAGCCGTGAAGGCTCTCCAGCATCGGGCCTTAGCCTCGTTAGCCCGCTTCATGCCTGGACAAGGAGGTGAGGTATGATGGATAGCTTTGAGTCTATCCTTGATGAAAGCATTTCCGCTCTACAAGCGGGCGTTCCACTTGAAGAGATCTTGGCCGAAGTGCCGGAGTATGCTGAGGAGTTGCGCCCCCCTGCTCTATGCCTCCATGCTCCTGGCTGACCCCAATCCGGAACTTGCTCCAGAGCAGACCAAGGCGGAACTCCGAGCCGAATATATGAGGCAGATAGCCGACCTGCCCAGCCTGCCTACGCCCCTCAATCGGTCAAAAAACCCAGGCCGTCCTGCGGGTGATGCGTCGCCGCCTCACCAAAGAGGCGGTTCTGAATGATTTGATTACCGTGGCCATCACCATAGTTTTGACCCTCGGCATGCTGGTCTTCTTACTCAATTTTCTGGCAGTCGATACCATTCCCGGTGATCTGCTCTATAACGTTAAACGAAGCTCAGAAATCCTGCGGTTATCCTTTACCTTTGCTGAAGATCGTAAATTGACCCTCCAAGAAAGCTTTAACCAACGCCGGCTACGCGAAGTCGAGCAGTTGATCGAACAAAATCGAGCTGCGGTCGTGGAGTTCCAAGGCATTTTGGATAGCAAGGGTGAAGATTTATGGGTGATCGAGGGGTACACAATTGTGATCAATGATGACCTGAGCCTTACCTAAAAATCTTCAGACCGGCGATACGGTCGAGGTTATTGGTCTACTTGCGTACCGATGGCATTTTAATGGCTGATACGATCACTACATGATTTCCAGATAGATGAAATCCATCGCAAAGGCGAACTAATTTTACATAAAACCTTAAAATCAGAACATTTCTTAATGTTTAGACCAAAAATTTTCCTTTTTTTGTGATACAATAGGCCACAGACGACTTAACATTTTTGTTTCGCAGTCGAAACTCATAGAAAGGAGGCTCTCCAAATGCTGTTCTTACCCAAAGAAGATGGTCAAGGTTTGGTTGAATATGCCCTGATCTTAGTCTTGGTTGCCATTGTTGTCATTGCCATTCTACTCGTGCTCGGTCCAGTAGTGGGTAATGTGTTCAGCAATATTGTGTCGTTCTTACAGACCCGGTAGAAAATTTGCGCCGGATGATAAATGAGAGGTATTATCTGTTTTTGCCGATCATTGTCAACAATAATTTTTTTATTAAAACGCATTTTTTTAGTTATCCAAAAACCCTACAAATTTGTAGGGTTTTTATTGTTCCACGGTCTTCGTCCGATGACACCTATCGCCTTTTTTGATTTAGATTACACCCTCCTCGATACAAGCTCTGGCTTACTGTATCTCCGGGAAATTGTCCGGCAGCGGCGGGCTCCACTTTGGTTTGTGGGGGCGACCGGGCTGGCCTATCAATTTAAGCTCACCGATTTTGGCGAAACTCACGCCCGACTCATTACCCGCGTTGGAGACAAAGGGTGTCAGGAAGCGATAGAATTTTTTGAGGGGTGGGTCAGGCGGTTACTCTTGCCCCGGCTGACAACGGCGGGCCGGGCCAAAATCGACTGGCACAAACAACAAGGGCATCGGGTGGTCTGAAAACAGTAGCGCCCCACCGGCTCGTGTGGCAGATAGCCGGACAGAAGCAGCCCGCCGTCCATGCAGGGATCCACGCCAAACCAGAAGTTCCGGATGCCCTCGCTTTCGGTGATCACCTTGGCCAGCATGGTGGTACCCGAGCGCTGGCAACCCGCCACCAGGATGGCATCTTTGAAGTCGTCGAGGCGGGCCAGCAACGGATAGCCAGCTATCCGCACGTGCTTCTCGAACTCCTTCCACGAATTCAGTGGACGCACGTGCTCGGCTTCGGCCCAGACGTCTTCAACCTGTACATTCATCGCTTGCGCCTCTTACGCCGCCTGGTGCTTATCGGGGCGGCCGAGGATTTTTCGCGCCACACGCTTCACAGGCTCCGGAATCCGTGTGCGTGCCACGTACAGGGTCTGCCTGAGATCCAGCTTCTGGCTTCGAAAGGTGAATGGCGCGCTGACCAGCGGTATCACCCGACGCGTTTCATCGTAGTCCTGCCGCGCGACCTCACCACGGAACACCCAGAACATGGGATTGGTGATGTTGTCCTGATTCTCTTCCAGGCGGCGGTAAGTCGAAGCTTCTGCGGCATCAGCAGGTTCCTTCGCGTCATGCTGTATGCCGACGATCTCACCAGGGCCGATGAGGCTGGCCCAGGCTTCCACTTCAGCGCGAGTGAAGTTGTGCTGTATACGGTCAGGCGGGGTGACGGGCGCCTGCAGGGGACAGCCTTCGGCAGCGGGAAATGCCACCAGGCAGCGCGCACGGGGTTTGGCGATGCGCTTCACTTCATCTGCCAGGTCTTCCGGCCAGAAGAGATACTCGACGGCGTTGACGCAGAACACCAGGTCCACGGAGTTTTCCTGCAGTCCCGTGGCCGTCATCTCACCGAACTGGCCCTGTATCACCTCGTCGTTCTCGACGCTCTCCACCATGCCAGGCGAGTTGTCCACGCAGTAAATACGTCCGGCCCGATCTTTCAACGGGTAAGACTGCACGCCACCGGCCGAGGCGAGATCGGCAATCACCGGTGCGGTAAGTGCATCGACTTCTTCTGACAGCAGCTCTCCGAACCGGGTCGTCCGGTACAGCGTTTCCGTATGTCGGTTCCAGTCCGCCACCGTCTGATCGTAGTGGCGGGAGACGGACGCACGCCGATAAAGGTCAGCGGTCTCGGAAAAGGTGAGCATCTGTGCGTTAAAGGCGACGGCCGTCTTGAGCATCCGCTCCCAGCTCTCAAGCCATAGATCCGGGTCGTCCACGGTCGTGTAGTCATGGAGCCCTATTGCCACGTAAGGTCGCTTGCTGATCGCCTCTTCAAATCGACGATGCCACTCCTCATGGTCGAACCGTCCCTGCACGATGGGCCACTCATCGGTCAGAATCGGTAGTCGGACGAGGCCTTTGTGGACGAAATAAGGTTCACTGACCCGGTGCTCGTTCTCCGCGCTCCAGAGAAATCCCTCGTCCCAGAGCGCTTCCAGCGTATCCTGATTCCACTGTGAGCGCGGCGAGCGGTAGCCTTTCGGTCGCTCGGAAATCCGCCGGCACTGATGAACCTCATCCGCATAATGACTCGGATTCCAGTCCGCGTGGTGGTTGCAGGAGTGGAAGGCGACTTCGTGTCCTGCCGCTTCGATCAGTTCCACCAGATCCGGTTGTGCCTGCTGCAGCGCACCGACCACGTTGTACGTGGCTCGCGCCCCGTAGCGCTGCTCGAGCTCCGTCAGTCGGCGCACGAAATTCCGACACTGTTCCGGATCCGCATCGCTGTCGAAATCCTGCTCGATATCGTGATAGAAGGTGACGATACAGTTGTTGGTGCTCGAGTCGCTCACTGGTTCACTTCTCTATGCTCCGCTCTCGAACAGCGCGTCGTACGCTGCAAGCAGCTTGGGTTCTTCGTAGCGCCATTCGAGCTCGTTTCTGACTCTCGCCAGACCGAACGCACCCATCTCGCGGCGCAATTCAGGTTGATCCAGTAGCGTCACGATCTTCTTCGCCAGATCCTCGTGGTTATTTCGTTCGGCGTAAAGAGAGGCATCCTGGGCGCTGAACCGCCCTTCCGTCAGATCGAACTGCACGATGGGTTTCCCGAGCGCCATGTACTCCATGATCTTGTTCATGGTCGATTTGTCTGTTCATGTCGTTCGCCACATCCGGATTCACGCAGACATCCGCCGTGTTGAGCATTTCCAGGAGTTCCTGATCCGGCACCCGGCCGGTGAACGTCACGTAATCCGAGATGCCGAGCTCTGCCGCATATGCGCGCATCTCGTCCAGCGACGTGCCGCCACCAACCAGCCCGAAGTGCACGTCCGATCGCCCCATGTCTTTGACGATATGCCGCGCTGCCTTGAGCAGGTAGTCAATGCCTTCCTGCGCACCCATCACACCCACGTAGCCCACCAGGTAGGGTTTGCCACACTTCAGCGCCGGTACCGGATCAATGATTTTCAGTCGATCCAGCTTCGGCCCGCTGCGCACCACGTGCACCTTCTCCGGCAACATGCCACCGCGCTCGATCGCAATCTTCTTGTACGACTCGTTCGTGGCGATCGACACATCTGCCGTCCTGAACGTCATACGCTCGAGCCAGAGCATGGACCGATAGAGCCAACCCCGCTCGCCGAATTTGGCGATGAACAGCTCCGGGCAGATATCGTGATGGTCGAACAGAAACTTCTTCCCGAAGAGCTTGAAAAACGCACCGATCAGAAAGATGTTGTCCGGCGGGTTGCAGGCATGAATGACATCAAATCCCCGTTCCTTCAGCACCTTCAAGGCCAGAAAGAACTGCATCAACAGCGCCGCAGGGTACTCCAGGGCGTAACCGACCTTGTTACTGGCCTCGAATGGCAGCGCGTAGCGATAGATATGGATGCCGTCGATCACTTCCTTGCGGGACTCATAGCCCTTCCCCGTCGGGCAGATGATCGATACCTCATAGCCTGAGGCGGCCAAGGAGGTTGCTTCCTGCCAGACCCGACGGTCGAAAGGCGAAGGCAGGTTCTCGACGATGAAGAGCACACCTCTACACCTCACGACCGCGCGCTCTGCTGCCGGGTGACTCATCTCGGATATGGCTTGCGATTCACCAGCAGATCCCATCGTACTCCGCCTGGCTTCCGTTGTTTCCGATCCGCACGAAATCGATCACCGATTGACCGTTACGCAACCTGCCCAGCGCGCCCTCGAATTCAGCGGCGCCGTTGCCGATCACGATGACTTCGGACGATTCCAGCACGGCGTCGATGTCCTCGTTCATCAGCCGGGAGATGTGCGGTATCTGATTCAGGATGTAGTCGCGATTCGCACCAATCAGGCAGGCCATGCTGACGTTCTTATCGTACAGCTGCACCTCCAACCCTTTGCCGATGAGCCGCTCGATCACCTCCACCATCGGGCTTTCCCGCAGGTCGTCCGTACCCGCTTTGAAGCTGAATCCGAGCACGCCGATCTTGCGCTTGCCGGTGGCCAGGATCATCTCGATACCCTTCTCGATCTGAACCCGGTTGCTATTGAGGATCGAATCAATGACCGGCACCTCAAGATCCATGGACCTAGCCATGTAGCTGAGCGCACGCACATCTTTCGGCAGGCAGGAACCACCAAAGGCGAACCCCGGCTTTAGGTAGTAGCTGGAGAGATTCAGCTTGGTGTCCTGACAGAAGATGTCCATCACGTCGTGGCCGTCGATGCCTACCGATTTCGACACGTTGCCGATCTCGTTGGCAAAACTCACCTTGAGGGCGTGCCAGACATTGTCCGCATATTTGACCATCTCTGCGGTGGCCACATCGGTTCGGATCATGGGCGCATCGAGCTGCTCGTAGAGGGAAGCCAGCAGATCACCCGATCGCTCATCCGTTTCGCCAATGACCGTTTTCGGCGGATTGTCGTAGTCGAAAACAGCCGAGCCTTCACGCAGGAACTCCGGGTTGTTGCACACGCCGAAGTCCACCCCGGCCGACTTGCCCGAGTAACGCTCGAGGGCCGGAATCACCGTGTGATGCATGGTTCCAGGCAGCATGGTGCTGCGCATGACGATCACGTGAAAGGTGTCTTTCGCGGCAAGCGCACGGCCGATTTCCTCACAGGCACTTCGGACATAGGTGAGATCCAGGCTACCGTTCGCCTGACTGGGTGTGCCTACGCAGATGATGGAAAGATCCGTACTGGCGATCGCTTCCTGCGCATCCGTTGTCGCGCTGAGCAGACCATCATTCGCTGCTGCTCCTATAATGGAGTCGATGTCCTGTTCGATGACAGGCGACCGCCCAGCGTTGATGAGGCTCACCTTGGTTTCGTTCGGGTCCACGCCAATAACGCGATGCCCATTGCGGGCAAGACACCCTGCAGAGACGCTGCCTACGTAGCCAAGACCGAAGATGCTGATCAGCATCAGTCCCCCACAATTCTGATTGTCGTAAATTGCTTTGATGCAGCCCTACCCGCACAGTCGAGGGCTACCTTACCGGTATGAGAGCTATCAAACCAGAATCGCCGCTATGAGGTGTTCTCCCTTTGTGAAATATTGCTATTTCAGTTGCTTACGTCAGGTTCCTAAACTTCACCAGAGCGCAATTCGACAGCTATGTCAACCTTCGTAAATGTGAAATTACATCCTCGATCGATGTGATCTCTCCCACGTTCGTCTATCCTTCATCCTGCTATAAAGAGGTCGGGACGTATTTCTGGAGACACTCAATGCGGAATCACCCGGGATGCCGTAGATTTCTGCCTTCATTCAGGCCATCCAGGCCATCGGCGGCGGCGTCTGGTGGCCTACTTGCCGGTCTGACCCTACTCCTCTGGGGATCACTCGCCTATGCAGACGTCATCCTAGATAGCCCGTGGGATGACGGATCAATTGGCGCTCAGTTCAATGAATCGGTCTCATTCCGTGAAGAACGTCCTGAAGTAGTCCAGACTCCGGAGGCCTGCTCGGGAGAACATGCACTCCGTTTTCCGCTGACCTTTCGCTGGGACAGCAGTGGGTTTCGCAACGAACTCACCTACCGCGGCATTCCGCATTTCTCTCTGAACGAGAGCTACTGGTTCGGTTTCTCCATCTTCCTGCCTGATGATTGGCAGGCGGATCCAACCGGAGACGACATACTTCTCCAGTTCCATGGCTGGCCGGATGAGGATATCGGCGAAGCCTGGCGCAACCCACCCATCGCCCTGCTCACCCGCGGTGACCAGTGGCACTTATGGGCACTGTTCGACAGCAAGCGCAACTCCGGCGCACCGCCACGCCTGGAGGGTGCTGCGCACTACGACCTCGGTGCGTTCGAGACTGGCAAGTGGACCAACTGGGTCATGCACGTGCATTTTTCCTATGAGTCAGATGGTCTTATTGAGGTCTGGAAGGACTCCGAACTCGTTCTGCAGCACACCGGCGGGAACTCGTTCAATGACGCCCTCGGGCCTTATCTGAAGTTCGGCAACTACAAATCGGCATGGGGCAACGTGGATACCTGGGGCGGACCGTCCGCATTCGGCTCGCGGTCACACATGTTCGATGCACTCAAAATTGGTGATTCGGGCGCCTCATTCACAGAGGTCAATCCGGCCTGCGGCGACGCAGCCCCCCCTGCCTCGCCGCTGCTTCGTTAAGAAGCCGATCAGACTACGTTGTCACGGACTGACATCTCGATTCTCGTATTGACGCCGGACATGGGCCTGGATGGCGGTGTCACCAACTACTATCGTCAGCTGGGCTTCGATGCGATTTTCCAGCATCGAGTATTTTGCCGTGAACTCCGCCGATGCCGACTCGGTTCCGGCGAAACTGCTCTTCTTTCTCGGCAACTGCCTGAAGTATTTACGCAAGCTAGCCACCGTGGATGCCGTGCATGTGAATCCCTCGTTGAATCCCGGCTCCTTCTACAGGGATGCGTTGCTCATCGTACTGGCCCGACTGGCAAGCAGGACCATTCTCGTCACCATGCACGGCTGGTCTTACGAGTTCGAACAACGCCTACGCGGGAGCATCTTCTCGGCATGGCTCTTCCGGCGCTCTTACGCTCGAGTGAACGCTTTCATCGTGCTGGGAGAAGTATTCAAGCTACGCTTGCAGCAACTGGGATTACCTGTCAACACCCCCGTATTCGTTGACACCACCATCGCCGACGATGTGGGTTTTGATCCTGAACACGTACACCAGGCAAAAGCGGACAGACGGGTGGTGAACTTTCTGTTCCTTGCCCGCATCGTCAAGGAAAAGGGTCTGGATATCGCGCTAGACGCCTTCGGGCTCTGCCGACAGCGGCTACCAGAGCAGAAGATGCACTTTTACGTCGCCGGTGATGGACCAGCTCTGGATGAAGTCCGGGCACGGCACGCTGCAGATCCGGATGTCTCATTCCTGGGCCACGTGAAGGAAGAAGCCCGTCAAACGCTTCTCGAAAGGTGTCACTTTCTCGTTTTTCCCACATCCCATGGCGAAGGCCTGCCGTGCACGATCCTAGAGTGCATGCTGTATGGGATGCCCGTGCTCACACGTCCGGAAGGGGCGATCGGCGAGATCATCGTCGATGGGAAGCACGGGCTTCTCACCGGGAGTCGCGACCCGGAAACCTACGCCGCCTACGTATCAGAATTGCTCGGTGACCCTGTTGCCTATGAGCGTGTGTCCAGCAACAACATGCAGGAGGCCATGGAGAAGTACCGCGCCAGCGCGGTGCAAGCGCGCGTACTTGCGATCTACCGAGAGCTGTTTCCCGGGTTCGGAGTGGACCGCGTGCCGCCTGAGGCAGCT
>CBDDAB010000013.1:0-1047119 GCA_965224685.1 Verrucomicrobiales bacterium
CGAGCGGCTAGCGGCCACCCAGTTTTCTGCCCAGAGCTCGGTATTGGACAGCGCGGGAACGAATCCCGAGGTGAATGCCCCCAGTTCAAAGATAAACGTATCATCCAATGCCTGGCCTTCACTGGTCTGGTGGGCACTCAGAGCCTGGCTAAACCAAACCACCTGGCTGGATCGGGCTCGCTCGGTTGCAAACCCAGTAAGCACCAAGACCAGAGCCAGTCGTAACGTTCCCGCCATTCCATTCTTGCACCGGAAAGATGTGGGGGAAGGACGGAGAAAGAAAATCATGAGACCAGGTTTTTCAAAAAACCTAGCCCAACCTAAGCATCAATCAATATGGAAATTATACTCAGTTTTGAAATTGGACCCGATTGGCTACTGCCAAAAGGCGAGGGCACAGCCCAGCGTCAGGGCTCCGTAAAAGATGCCACCCACGCACGCGCCCTTCCATCGGGAGCCGGAGCGGCTGAGCCAGGATATCTGGTCGCGCATTAAGTAGGGCATGCCCACCCAGAACATCCCGATGACGATCCAGGCGTAGGCGAGAACCGGCAAGAGGAGCTTGGTGTAGGGCATTGTCTCAGGAACCTTGAACCAGGCGGCATCCAGCACCACACACGCTAGCAAGAGCATCAACGTGCCAAGCGCGCGGACGGCCAGGAATTCTTCGACAAAGAAAACCACTAGCAGATAGGCGATTGGGATTACAAAGAGGATCTTCCCTCTGAGGGCGGAGAACTCTCCAAGATCCATGGAGTGCACCACCCACCAAGCCCATAGCGCATTAATCGTCATGAGGACGATGCCGGCACCGCGGTTTCGCGGGAAGTCTTTCAACATTGCCTGCACTTTGCCCTTGTTGACTAGCGCCAGCACATGAGCGGCGATGAGCCCCACTCCAAGAAGGATTCCCGTGGTCTTAAGATCTGCGTTTTCGTATATCATGAGAGTGGATTGTTAGGGCGACGAGTTTAGCCGGCCATGACGAGGTCGCCGTAGAGGCTGAAGCCGGTGGTTTCTTTGATATGGATATCGACCAGCTCACCCGTGTGCCGCTCGGCGTGACCTTCAAAAATAACAATTTTGTTAGAACTTGTGCGCCCCGCCATGCGTTCCGCGTTCGTCTTGCTCGGCCCTTCACAAAGTACTTGCACATCCTTGCCCACAAAGGTGGCATTCTTCTTCACTGCGATCTCATTGACCACGCGTAACAAATCTTGATTGCGCTCTTCTTTCACTTTCTCAGGAAGCTGCAACGACTCGTCCATTTCCGCCGCCGGCGTGTTTCGACGCTTAGAATACCTGAAAATAAAGGCGTTATCGAACGCCACTTCCTGCGTAAGATCCCGCGTGGCTTGGTAGTCTTCCTCCGTTTCACCTGGAAATCCCACGATGATATCCGTGGTGATCCCCAATTCGGGCCGGGCTGCACGCATTTTCTCGCAGAGTTCTTTAAATCTCGCCGCTTTGTAAGGGCGATGCATGCGTTTGAGAATACGATCGGAACCGGATTGCAACGGCAAGTGAATGTGTGAGGCTAGTTTCGGCAAATAGGTGAAGGCCTCGATGAGATCTTCCTTGTAGCCGATGGGGTGCGGTGAGGTGAATCGGATGCGATCGATTCCTTCAACCGCATGCACGGCCTCCAGTAATTGCACAAAAGGACTCTTGCCATCGACCTTGGGAAACTCATGCCGCCCATACAAATTCACGATCTGGCCTAACAACGTCACTTCCTTCACGCCGCGATCTGCCAGCCGCTTCACTTCCTCAACAATCTCCGGAATGGGACGACCGCGTTCGCCACCGCGTGTGTAAGGCACAATACAGAAGGTGCACTTCATGTTGCAGCCCTGCATGATGGAGACAAACGCCGTGGCTTGCCTCTCCTGCAAGACGTGGTCGCGAATCGTGTTCTGGCTCGCCTCCTCTTCATCCACATCCACGATGGTATAACGCACGTCGTCCATCTGCCTTTCGAGACGCGGTTTCAAAAGCGCGTCCACGTGATCGACCACCATGTGGTACTTCTGGGTCCCGACCACCAGATCGGTATGCGGCACGTCTTTCAAGAGCTCCGCGCCGCGGCTTTGTGCCATGCACCCCATGAAACCATAAACCAGGTGTGGCCGTTTCTCGCGATGCCGGCCCATGATCCCCATCTTGCCCAGCGCCTTCTGTTCCGCCTGGTCCCGCACACTGCAGGTATTGATGAGAATCACGTCCGCCTCGTCCTCGGCTGCCGTCATCGTGTACCCACGCTCCGCAAACATCTGCGAGACCTGTTCGGAATCGCGGACGTTCATCTGACAGCCGTAGGTTTTGATATAGACTTTGGGCATGGGGTGGCTGAGAAAAGTTCGTTATGTAAGCAGCTTTTCTCCCGGTGACAAGTGCCCGGGCCCAGGCCAATGATCCAGGAAGAAATCGACCACTTTATCCTCTATTTGGCCACCGAGCGCGGGCTTTCCACAGCCTATCAGCTTTCAACGAGGCGTTCGCTGGAGAGCTTTGCCCAGTGGATCGGGAAAGAAGGCGTCACCAATTGGGCAGACGTCACCCTCCCTCAGCTCACCCGCCACCTATCAGAGAGGCAAGCCGGCGGCCTCGCCAGCGCCAGCATCCGCCTGCTCGTCATTGCGTTGAAGATCTTCTATCGCTTCCTCGTGGCACGCGGCCGGGTGACCAAAGATCAGGCAGAAGCCCTCCTCGCGCCCAAGATCACGCGCTATCTTCCGGAAACGCTCAACGAGATCGAGGCCGCGCTGCTCGTGGAGTCCGTTTCCGTGGAGCGCTTTCTTGGCTTGCGGGATCGCGCGATGTTAGAGCTTCTCTACGCTAGCGGGCTGCGCGTGTCTGAACTCACCACCGCTCGTCTAGAGAATCTCAATCTCGAGGAAGGCTTCCTTCGCATCACTGGCAAAGGTAACAAGACCCGCCTCGTCCCCGTAGGCAGCCGCGCGCGCGAGGCGGTTGAAGCCTACCTCACCAAGGAACGTCCCCAACTCATACGGCGACACACCAGCAGCGAAATCTTCCTGTCCAATCGCGGCCGCCCCATGACCACACAGCGAGCTTGGCAAATTTGCAAAGACCGCGCTCGGGACGCCGGTATTGAGATCAATGTTTACCCCCACCTCCTGCGCCACTCATTCGCCACGCACTTGTTAGGCAATGGCGCCGATTTGAGAATCATTCAGGAACTGCTGGGCCACGCGGACATTTCCACGACTCAAGTCTACACGCACGTGGATCAAAAACACCTCAAAGACGTGCATCAGAAATTCCATCCTCGCGGGTAAATCCTAACAAAGTATTGGAGTGCAGACTTCAGCCGATTGACCGTGGAAATAAGGCGCGGCAGATCATTCGTCTATAGTCCGCGCACGCCACGTCTCATACTCCTTCTGACAATCTTCCGCACTAACAAAGCGTTTCCAGATCAAACGCCCTCGAAAGCCGTAGGTCCCGGATGGGTTAGGCTGACGGAGCACATACTGAAAGTCCCACGCTGGACGGGGCTGACCGCGATCAAGTTTGAATTTGAAAAGACTAAACCGGATCTCTTCGCCCGCGTCATCTACCTCATCGAACATCAGAATGAGCGCCATGTCCTTGGCAGCACGCCCATAGTAGAACGGCTGCGTGAAGCGCGGGTAGTCGTAGCTCCAGGAGTTGAGTTTAAAGTTGTGATCATCATCGTAAGTAACCGGTTCAGCATCGCGATGGCGATAAGTGCCGCCCCCATTGTGATCCACGTGCTGACCGGATGGGGCATCGGCACGAATCCACGTTTCTTCAGCACCCTCGTCTAACACTCCTCGAAAATGAAGCGCATGGTCAACCACGTCATTCATGTAGTTGGCAAAGAAGAAGATCGCCGTGCCGCGTTCGCCCAACCGATCCGGTTCGTGTACCTGACATTGGAATTCGAAATCGATGGCATGGGGAGCGATGCACTCGTAGCGGAGCGAGGAAGAAATACGCCAGGGACTATCCTCCTTCGCGCGCACCAGTTCCACCGCCCGACCACCAGGGAGTGCTTTCATTTCGTAGCGCCCGTGCCGCGGCGAGAACGCATTGTGGGGATGTTGGTGCCCACTAATAATGTGCTCGAAGTTTAGTCCCGCCGACGCCCCTTTGGTATCCGGATCAAAGGCGTCAAAATCAGGCGCGTCTTTGACGTTGAAGAGCGACTGCAAGCCGCTGAGAATCGCCGGAGATTCCGAATTATCGCGGAAGGTCACGGCGAGGTCGCCGTGGTTGATCGTAACCGTGGAACGATCGGCATGCCTTCCAAGATCCATGAGAAATCGAATCAGGTCGCGTCGCTCTTCCTCTTCTAACGTATTGATTAAGCCGGTGGGCATGGCGCTGCCCACATCTTCAAGCTTGGCGATTTCATTACGATTGATTTCCTGCATCTCTCCACTAGCCATTTCTTGGAGTAGAAGAAGGTTCGAATCTCGGGTCTTCCGCATGTAGCCGGCGGCGATGCTTCCGTCTTTCAAAGTTACTTGGGTGAGCGAATAGCCCTCTTTGACCTGGCGGGTGGGCCATAACACTTCTTCCACCAGACGCTCAGGAGGAATGGTGGTGCCGGTGTTCGAGAGATCGGGACCGATCACGCCACCTTCTCCGTTGATCTGATGACAAACGGCGCAGCCCAAAGTCGCGCGATGATAAATCTCGCGTCCGGCTTCCGCGTCACCATGTCGCTGAGCGTCATCCACGAGATCGCGAACATAGCCCTCATCATACTCCATCGCTGAGCCCGTAAGCCCACTGATTCGTTCTAGCATCGCTATCAAAGAAGTAGCCGGGCGCCCCAACGACCACACCACCGCCAGGAGTTCCGCCCCAGATTTGCCATCCGGTGGCGAAGTGGCGAGGGTATCGACGAGAATCTTCTCGCCATCTTGATGGCCGAGAAATGCCGATAGAATCCTTGCCGTCACACCTGAATCACCGGCCATCAAAACCGGCAAGGCCTGCTTCGCCGCCGCCTCCAAATCAATTTTTGTTAGAGCAACGATGGCATCGCTTCTCAATCGACCGTCCGTTTCATGGCTGGCGGCATTGATGAGAATGGCTCTCCCACGATCCGTAGCGTAGAAGCTAAGGGCTTCAAAGGCCGCGGACTGGACATCGGAATTCGCCGCATTGTCAGCCAGCGCTTCCACTTTCGCTTCTAAGGCGCCCACATCCCACTTGCCGGCCAATCGAATCGCTTCGGCTTGAATGTCAGGAATCTCAGATGCCGCGATCACTTCAAGACAAGCCAAGGCTTGCCCTCCGGCCGAATCACGTGCCTCGCCTAACGCACGCAGAAGCTCGGCATGGTAGACGTGATCATAACCGTCGACCGCAAGATAGCTGTTAGGGTCAAGAACGATCGCCATCTCTTCCTCACCCCCCACGTTCACCAACGATGCCAAGATAGAACGTCTGGCTTCCCAGGAGTGTTGCTGATTACCGGGGACCGCCCTCAACTCGGCGCGATCCTCCGCAGAACCCGCTCGACTAATAATGGCAGCGCGATGGCCCGCATTGCCATCAAAGGTTAACGTGCCGTCCCTCAACGCAGGTTGCCAATGCGGCCTCAGATAATGCGCTGCTTGCGTGAGTGCGTAATCAATCCAGCGATCTTGGGGCAAGTCCAACGACATGGCCGCCACCTCAATACTGCGCACCTTGGGAACGCGGCCACAAGCAAGAATCGCCTCCATGCGAACCAGTGGATGATGATCGCGAACAAGTTTCTCGAGATAATGATAGGGATTCGTTAGTTCTCGATGCCAACGCCCTGCCAAACGCGCGGCGAAGGCACGGATACGTGGCTCCACAGCCTCGACGATCGAATCGAGGAGTTCGACCTGCGGGGACTCCACAAAGGCCGCCGTGGCGGCGGCCTCAAACCAGCCGTCTTCCGTCTTGGGTTGCCAAGCTTTCAAGGCTTCACCTACGGCATGGCGGTCGTAACGCATGAGTTCCATCTTCACATGGTCTCTCTGCCAGCGGTTGCGTGATTCTAGCATCGCAACCAGATCCGTTAGGCTTTCGCCGACGATTCGAGCCGTTCGGGCTGTGGATCCTTTCTTGGAAACACGCCAGATCCGGCCATGCGTTTTGTCCCGGTCCGGATGGCGGTAGTAGTCGTCTTGATGACAAATCACCGGATTGTACCAATCGACGACGTAGAAAGCGCCATCAGGCCCTAACTTGATGTCTATCGGCCGGAAGTTGCGATGCACCGAACGGATGAGGGGTTCCTCCCAGATGACGCCGAATCCCCCGCCCTCTTCTCTAAGCCGAAAGCGGCTAATCTGGTTAGGCTTGTAGTCACCTATCAGAAACTGGCCATCGGCATGTTCGATCCCGCAATAGCCGCCAGGCTTGCCGATTCGCGGAAGTCTCAGACGATGTTTCACGGGAAGGGAAGCCGGCGTGAGAAAGGAGACACCTCCGGCGCCATCGATCACGACGGATTGTCCAAAGTCATCAAAAGCCACGCCCCATGGGTTCCCCGGCCCCATGAAATCATCTAACAAAGCATCGAGTTGCATCGTCCGCGGGCGCAACCGGAAGACGCCCGCTTGAAAAAGGCTGGAAATGCCATGCGGGGTTTCGACCCGGGATTCGATGCCATCTCCCTGACAAAAATACAGATCTCCCTCCGGACTCCACACCAAGGAATTGATGGTTTGGTGAGAGTCGCCATTACCAAAGCCACTGAGCAACACTCGCCGCTCATCAGCGACCAAGTCGCCATCGTGGTCCTTGAGAAAAAGCAGTTCCGTTCCTTGGGCGACATAGACGCCACCATGACCCGTTTCGATGCCGGTGGGAATATTCAAACCATCGGCAAAGAGCGTGGATTGATCCGCTTGGCCATCGCCATCGACATCCTCTAAGACCACGACGCGGTCATTGGCCACCTCACCGGGTACTACTTGTGGATAAGCGTCAGAGCAAGCGACGTAGAGACGCCCTTGTCCATCCCAGTGCAGGCAGAGCGGGTTGGCAATCCCCATCGCCTCTGAGGCAAAGAGATTCACTTCATAGCCTTCAGCCGTTTTGAACGAGGCCAACTCTTTGGCTAGTCCAGCCTCTTCGGAGCCTTGGTTAGGCTTGGGGGCGAGCTTTGCCGATGGCAGCTCGGCACCCGCGGCCACCTTCCAAATAGTCGCCTCCGCCTCCGCGATCAGTTGCGGGTAACGCCGCCACTCGTCTTGAAGCGTGGGCAGCCCATTGACCGTTCCGACGCTAAACACACGCCGGTTATCATCACCGAAAAGGCATTTCCAATTGGCCGGACGCCAGTACTCCGTCCACAGACGGCCTTTCTCCCTAACGGCCCTGTGTAAAGCTGTTAGTTGAGACCACTCATCGTGTGGAATGCCCCACTCCTTAGCGATGGTGACGGCGTACAAGGGATGTGCTGAAGCACTCACATGAATGCCTAAATCCATCACGCCGGCCTGGGCGGCCAATGACCGTAGTGGCGTGAAGATATTGATAAATGTCATCATTTCCGTTGCCGCGAGTCGTTCGACTGCTTGAACCCATCTGTTGAAGGCGTCGTTCCGAGATTCGAGATCCGGCAGCCGTTCTTCCTCGCATCGGCCAAACGGTGAAGGTGATAGAAGAACAACCCGGCGCCTACCTTCTCCCTCAAGGCGATCAATCAATCGTTTATAGCCCCTCACAAATTCCTCCATTCCCCATCCTTCCAAGAATTCCACCTTGCCAAATTGCGCGATCACCAAGGTGACCCCGGCACGGTCAAGCTGCTGCTCGAGACTACCAAAAGCCTTACCTTTCATTTCACCATGACCGTCGCGCCGCCAACGTTCCTTCTCCGTACTGAGATGACGAACGGTATCGCCTTCCCATGAAAAATCGCGGAATCGCGGACGAGCGGATTCGTAAGCGTGTGTGAGGATTGTTTCCAAATAGCCCGCCTTGTGCGTACGCACCATGTTGGTCCCGCCGACGAATGCCACCACTTCATCCTTCTCTAGCGAAATCGCAGCTACTGAAACCAGCAACTTGAGTTGTAATGCTAGAAAAATCCACGTCGTACGTTGGGAGAACGCTGCCATGGCGCTGAGGCTACCGGATTTCATTCGGATCGTCATGACGAAAGCGCTCAGTTTGATCTGGGCCGCCGTGCGCACCGACGCTAGCTTCCAGGCATGACGATGAGAATCCTTGCGCTCGTTTTCACGGTTGCCGCCCCCCTACAGGCAGACCCCGCTAAGCAAATACGCTCCATCGCCGGAACCGGTCAGCCCGGCTACGCTGGCGACGGCGGGCCGGCCACTCAGGCGCAATTGAATCAACCGTTCGGCGTGGTGATTGGTCCTGACAAACACCTTTACATTTGCGACACCGGAAATCACGTGATCCGCAAGATTGACGAGCAAGGGATCATCACCACCGTGGCCGGTACGGGCCAAGCGGGTTACTCGGGCAACGGCGGCCCCGCCCTGAAAGCGCAACTCTTCGAACCTTATGAAGTGCGTTTCGATTCTAACGGAGATCTGTACTTCGTGGAAATGAAGAATCATCTCATTCGCAAGGTGGCCATGAAAACAGCCATCATCTCCACTATCGCTGGTACCGGGAAACAAGGGTTCTCGGGGGATGACGGTCCCGCAACGGAGGCGACTTTTTCACGCCCGCACAGTATCCAATTCGCGCCTAACGGTGATCTCTACATCTGCGATATCGGCAATCATCGTTTGCGCAAGATCTCCAAAGAATCCAGCATCGTGACCACGGTGTCCGGCACAGGAGAGAAGAAACTTCCGGATGATGGCGCCGCATTCGCCGGAGCACCTTTGTTAGGCCCACGAGCGATCGACTTCGATCATCGTGGCGACTTGTGGTTGGCCTTGCGCGAAGGCAATCGCGTCTATCGCTTTGACATGATAACCGGCACGCTTCATCACGTGGCGGGCACGGGAAAGAAAGGCTTCACCGGCAACAGAGGCCCTGCGAAATTAGCCACATTGTCAGGCCCCAAGGGCGTAAGCATCGGCCCGAAAGGCAACGTCTACCTTGCCGACACCGAAAGTCACAGTGTGAGAATGGTTGATCTGAAGAAAGGGACGCTTGAGTTGATCGCCGGCGATGGCTCCAAGGGTGATGGTTCCGATGGCGATCCCTTGAAATGCGCCATGGCACGCCTGCATGGCGTGTATGTCAGTGCTGATGGCACCCTTTACATCGGCGACTCAGAGACGCATCGCGTGCGGATGGTGAAGTGAGCACGGCGCCTCCTAAAGGCAAGCCCCAGTAGAGCTGTGGTAAGCAACAACATCGTGCTAGGCTCCGGAATCAGCGTGATGCTCAAATTGCTCGCCGTTGCGCCGACGGTGAATGATTCCGTCCAACCATTCGCGGTCTCGAAAGAATAGGTGCCCGGCGCAAAGTCAGTGATATCGACGGAATAGCCACCACTGGCCCACGACGTGCCACTAGCTACGACATTGTTAGAACCATCGCGCACATCGAAACCCACGCTCATCCCCTCACCCGGCGTGTAGAAGTTGTCGCTGTCCGAGTCATCAAAAATGACGCCTGTTAGGATGACGATCTCAACCGAGTCGGCCGGCCAGGTAAACATCATATCACCGTTGACGTCTTCGGGAGAGGTACCTCCTGCATTGAGGACCTCTCGACGGCGGACGCCAAAGTGTTGGGTCATGGCCCGCGAAGTGGCGCCACTGTATCCCGTTTGGAAATCGATCCCGATTTCACGGTAGGTACTGCTCACCGCCGTAGTACGATGTCCAGCCGGATCCTGAATACCGTTTCCAGGTCCACCCCAATCGATCAAGAACGCTGCATGCGCATAGTCCAGTGTTTCGGTTGTCGACCCTTGATCAAAGAATTCCTTAAAAAGATTCTCACCAAAGGTTGCGCCTTCAGTTGCCGCCGTGTTGGCCACCCACCAAGGATTGTCATCTTTGTAACCGGCATCCACCACCCGGTCATCACTGTAAGGCGAATAAGGGGCAATGGAATGAGGATCAGAAGTAGCGCCAGCATCCATGACAATGAGATCATTATACTGATCAGCGGAATGCCCCAGATGTTTGTTCCACGCAAGTGGTTCCACTGAGCTGCCAGGCAAGTCACTCCACTGACGTGTGAGATCACCCGGATGAACAAACCAAGAGTCCATTGCAATAGCGGCATTCTGGCCACCTGTGCCGGCAAGATTCGTCCAGAAATTTGCTGAATGAGGGGTCCCATCGCCCGCGGTTCCGGTTGACGACTTTGTGATACTATCAATCACACCCTGACCGACATCCAGGATCCGCGCCAATTCCCCTTGCGGGTCGTCGCGAAAACGATTGATCAGTTCTAACATATACTGATCCTCTGCCGAGGGTAACACGGTGCCGACGCTCCACTGACTGCTAGCGGGGGAACACAGCAAGAAAGCAAACACCACTCCAATGAGTAGCTTGGGGTTCATGAAAAGTCAGGAGTTGACCTTAGTTAAGTCTTCGGAACTAGATGAAAGATCGGCAATTGTCCAGCCGATTTGTAAGCAATTGATCCTCTTCCCATTAGCATGAAGTCACCGGCTAAGATGCGGGCGAAACGCCGAAGACGGTCCGGTCTACGCATCCAACGCGTTGAGCGTCTTGCCGTCCCGCAATCACGCTTGGAGACCGGCACCCGTGAAAAGTCGTCATCAAAAGCCCGGATCGATCCGTCCAAACCGGTCAACTTTATTCCCTTCGAGGCGCCTCACGAGTCGGCGTTTCACCATTTTGAGAGCGCGAGCGAACCCGTCTCGCCGTCCTTGGAGAGAAAGGTGCGATGGCTCGCTTATGCGGGCGGGTTACTAGCAATCGGCCTAGTGATTTTCTACGCCACCAAGTGGTCCCAGAAGGCAGAGCCTGTCGGGCCGGCATCGCCGGTCAAATCGATGAACCAGGAATACGCGGAGGTCGCGGCAATGTTTGGTGATTTCCTGAGATCACAAACCTGGGAGGAACGGATGCAGCATGTGAGGCACCCGCAACGCGTGGGCAAGCTCATGCGTCGCTACTATGAAACGCACCCTTTTACTTATCCTATTGTCAAATCCATCATCCATCGATCCGGAATTCTGCTAGAGGGGCGCCGATTCCTCACCATGCGGTTTGAACTAGCCGATTCACGAACAGCGGGAATCGTCGCGGAACAGACGGAAGACGGCCCCAAGCTCGATTGGGAGAGTTTCGTCGCTTACGGCACGTTGGATTGGGAAACGTTTCTCGAAACCAAACCACAAACGCTGGAACAGTTTCGCATCTATTTAAGTGCTGTTGAGGAAGACCCCGTCCTTGATCGTGAGGGATATCACCGGCTCTACGTCGAGCACCGTGATTCCACCCAAGGTATATTTGGCTACGTATCAGAATCTTTCCCGGATTGGGAAACGCTGCGCCGTCACTTGGCAACCGGCGGGCAACGGCCTTTCATCGTCTCCATGACCTTTGATGGCGACCTGCTGACGATCATCAAGGTGCATCAGAATCAATGGGTTTTGTTAGACGGGTAAGACAGATTAACCTTGTCTCGGCCGCTTCAAGGAGCAGCGGCGACTTCCTTACGGGAATCGAGAAAATTCAGAACACCTGACCTACCCGATGGATCCTCGGGGTAGAGGGAGCGGCAATGCAGATCAGGCGATAGAAAAAACGGATACCGAATCGTGGATTGGAGACCGATTTCGATCATGATACACTTCTGCATGCCTCAATTGCAGCTTCCCATTATCCAAGAAGGCACCCACTTGATCACCGAGAACCTTGGCTATCAACGCCAAGAGAATCAAGTCGTCTACCTGCACGGCATGATGCCCGTCTTCATCCATGATGTGGAGGATACCGCTTGTTCCGTGGCGAAATGCTTCGTGTGAACGGGTATAGATGAGAGTCAGACTGGGTTTCGGGGAGCCAGCCACGATATAGAATGAGGACGTAGACAGGGATGATTGAATGGGGGATGCAGATTCGCCGATCCAGTTATCCAGCTACCGATGAATTTCCTCCATGTGCCTTCGATCACGAAGAGGGCCAATGCCTGCATCGCCATGGGAATTACAAGCGTTTTGCCGATGTCGAGGGAGACGCGCAAATCACCGTGATGCGCTTTCTTTGCAAGTATGCCGGGAGGACCATTAGTGTTCTTCCCGATCACCTCTTGCCTTATCGTACCGTCCATCTCCCATGCGTGGAAGAAGACTTTGACCAACGCTGCGCCCCTCCATCCCAAGGTGGCCAAGACGACGGCAACAACGCCAATGGCAGCGAAATCAAGAAAGGTTGCCTGCGGCGAGCTTGGTGCCGATTCGCCGATCAAAGCAGGCGCCAGAGCCTCACCGAGTTCTTCGGGCAGCGCATTGCTTTTACAAACACCGCAGAAGAACTTTGGAGAGCCATTCGCCTCACCGCCGGCAACCTCGGGGAGATCCTTCTCGAACTCGCGCTCCATGGCAAGAGCCTATTGGGTGATTACCGGTGCTTGAAGGCCAACTAACATCTCTCTATTATTCGCCACGAGTTTCCCACATAACCGTACTATTTCGCAAAATCACTGCGGGGGTAAAGCTCCCGCATGTCTGATGACCATACTCTAACACCCCAAGAACAAAGCGCTCTGGTCCGCTACGGCGCCATCAGTTACCTGCAACAACTTCAGGAAGAAGGCCGGTCGTTAGCCGCAGCCTTACGACAAGCAGCCTTGCGTCCCTGGCCCGATGTCCAATCCGGCAAACACTACGCCATTCGCACTCTCGAAGACTGGTGGTATGCCTATCAAAACGACGGATTCCAGGCACTCACCAAACATCCCAGGCAAGACACCGGCAAACAACGTGCGCTCACCTCCGAACAACAAGAATGGATCCTCACGCAGCGGCGAAAATATCCACAGATTCCGATCAAAGTGGCCTATCGCCGGTGGCTCACTCAAGAAGAAGGTAGAGAGTTGCCTTCACTCTCCACAGTCTATCGCTTTCTCAGAGCCGCTGGACTGCATCACGGGCGTCCAGCTGAGGACATCCATAGCGGCCCCACCAAAGCCTTCGAAGCCCCCTATCCAAACGATCTTTGGATGGCCGACTTCAGCCCCGGTCCCAAACTCCGCACCACCGAAGGCGCTACTTTGGGCACCCAGCTTTGCGCCATCATTGACGATCACAGCCGACTCATTCCCTACGCCGCCTACTACACAAGCGAAAACACGCAAAACCTCCATCACGCCCTCAAAGAAGCCGTCCGCCGCCGCGGACTCCCCCACAAACTCTACGTCGACAACGGCGCCCCATTCATTAGCAAACACACCCACATCGTCTGCGCCAATCTCGATATCCGCCTATTGCATCACAAGCCTTACGCCGCCTGGAGCAAGGGAAAGATAGAACGCCTATTCTCAAGTATTCAGGTAGGGTTTGAAACCACCCTATCACTACCCGAAGAGCGCGTCCACAGTCTCCAAGACCTCAATGCCAAGTTCTCCACTTGGCTCCAGAAAGACTATCATAACCGTCAACACAGCACTACCGGCACCACCCCGCAAGCCCGTTTCCACGCCGGAGCCGAACACCTCCGCCAACTTGAACTCAGCCATCACGCTCTGGAAAAACTCTTCTACACCCGCATCCACCGCACCGTGCGCAAGAATGGCACCATTCGCATCGAAAATCGCCTCTACGAAGTCGACTTGAGCCTACGCGGACGTCGCATCGAAGTGCGCTACGACCCCTTTGCCGTAAGCAAAGAGCAATCGCTGGAGATCTATCATCACAACCATCACGTCGGCACAGCTCACCTGGTCAATCTACACCTCAACAGTCAGATCGACCGGCTCAACTACGAACGCCGTCACCAGGGCTAACAAAGCCACATAACGCTATCATCATCACACCATGACGACCAGACTTAGAAAAAGCAGTGGCCGCAAGCCCATCACAGACTCCACCATCACTCATTACACCCATCTTTGGGGAGCAACCGGCATCCCCTTCAACGAAGAAACCTCCCACTATCAAAAGCCCCCTCAGATCCAACAAGCCGAGCAACTGCTAACCCAAAGCGCCGCCCTCCGCAGCCTCATGTTGCTCAGCGGCCCCAACGGCGTAGGGAAAAGCCATCTCGTCAGCCACTGGAAAGACAAGCTCGATCCGCGGCTCTACTGCGCCATCGCCATCACCCAGGCCAGCCTAAGCCATGCCGGATTGTTAGCCTATTTAGCCCGCAAGTTCGGCAAAGCCGGCGGCACCCGCAGCACCACCCTGATGCATCTTGAAGAAGCCTTGGTAGAACTTGGCGAGACCAGCGCCATCATCATCCTCGACGAAGCGCAGAACTACAGCCACGGAGCGCTCGAAGAGATCCGGCTATTGTTAGGCATCGATCTAGCCCGGCGTCCCGCTTTTAGTCTCATACTCATTGGAGACGAGTATTTGTTAGGAAGTCTAAGACTACGCAGCCACCGCGCCCTCTACAGCCGCATCGCCTGTCATCATCAGCTCAAACCGTGGGAAAGCCAAGAGATCGAAGAACTCCTAGAAGCCAGTCAAAACGCCGTAGACTTGAAGGAAAACATCATCATCCCCGCCGCCCTGGACTTGATTACCAATGCCAGCAACGGGCGGCCGCGCACCGCGCTGCAACTGGCCCGTGCCGCGTGGATCGCAGCCAGCCAAGAGAAAGCCAACCACATCACCACCGATCACGTACAGCAAGTGATGCCCACCATTCCCTCCGCCAACGACCATCGAGGAGGCATGCCGGAAGGCTAACAAGATAAACATTAGGCTATGCAAACACCATCAAACCAAAGCAGCCCCGTCGAAGAGCAAGTGGCGGCCCTACACCAACACTATTGCCAACTGACCGGGCAGAAACTGATCTTAGGCTTCGACCGGCAACGAGCCTGGTATGAGTTGCTACGAGCCGGGTTCACCAGCGAAGATGTCGAACAAGTCGTCAGCTACTTGCAACGGGAGATCCGAGGCGAGCGCCGCCGCGTGGGAGCGCTCAAACCCAGTAACTTCTTACAACTCGAGCGATTCGAAGAAGACCTCAACATCAGTCGGGCGAGACTAACTAGAGCATCAAAACCATCGAAACCACGGCCGCCAAGCAAACCCACCGACGCCTTCACCCCCGAGGAAGGAGCGCGAGCCTTTCGTAATCTGAGATTACAACTTCAGCGCACCACCACGCCAAAGACTGACAATCCCACGAAGAAAACAGACAATCCCACCAAACAATCTGAAAACAATCCCACGACCTAATTCGCCGCGCCACACCGCTTCGTTCCAGATGATCGTTAGTCAATTCTACATCAACGGCAATGCCAAGCAGGTGGACATCGTCAACGCCTTTGGCATCAAACCACTTGCCCTCAAACGTTGGGTCAAAAAATACCGCGAAGGTGGACCAAAAGCCTTCTACATAGAAAAGCGAGGCCGACCACGTGGCTCTAAAAAAAGGGGCCCAGGCAGATAGCGCCAGACCGGCGACAGCAAGCAACGTTGGCGGACTCTGATAGTCAATCCCAGGCCAGCAGCAAAAGCCAACGCAGCCGCGAAGATGCTGCTGCCCCCTTAGGCGTCGCCACCACCGATCTTGGCATGCGCGTGCTCGCCGCCGTCGGCAAGATCAGCAAAGCGCCAAGCACCTTTCAGCGTTGTGAGGACGTCAGTTTCGGGGGCGTCTTGTTAGCTCTACCCGCCTTATTAGCTTGTGGTCTACTCCGACACGGTTCGCGTTACTTCACCCTGCCGGCCGGCTATTACAGTCTCACGCACATCTTCATGATCCTCGCCTTCATGGCTTTGTGCCGGATCAAATCCATCGAGCAGTTAGCCTACAGCGCTCCCGGAGAATGGGGAAAATTGCTAGGCTTGGATCGATGTCCTGCAGTGAAAACGCTGCGTAGCAAACTCAAAGAACTCAGTGCTCAAGACAGCGAAGCTTGGGCTGCGCATCTTTGTGAGGACTGGATGCAGGAAGATCCCGCCAACCTCGGCGTTCTCTACATCGACGGGCACACCCGCGTCTATCATGGCCAACAAACCAAGCTGCCACGTCACTACGTCGCCCGCCAACGTCTCTGCCTGCGCGCCACCACCGACTACTGGGTTAACGGCTTCGACGGTCTGCCCTTCTTCAAAGTCAATCAAGCCATCGACCCTGGGATGATCCAGGTGCTCGAAAAAGAAATCATTCCCACACTTGAAACGCAAATTCCCAACCAACCCACCGAAACCGAGCTTAAGGCCGATCGCTATCGCATGCGCTTCCGGTTAGTCTTCGACCGCGAAGGCTACAGTCCCGGTCTGTTCAAACGCATGAACGCCAAACGCATCGCCTGTCAAACCTACCACAAATACCCCGGCGAAGATTGGCCCGAAGACGAATTTCATCCTCACCAAGTCAAACTCATCGACGGTAGCCAAGCCGAGATGCGGCTTGCCGAGCGCGGCACTTTGTTAGGAAGCAAACCTGCCGAGCAACTGTGGGTGCGCGAGGTTCGCAAACTGACCGAAAGCGGGCGGCAAATCGCCATCATCAGCACCGAATGGCAAGCCAGCGCGGCAGAGATCGCCGGGCCACAATTCGGCAGATGGTATCAAGAAAATTTCTTCAAGTATGCGCGGCAACACTTTAACCTCGATCGACTTATCGACTATCAGCTTGAGCCAATAAAAGCTACCGCACGAGTGGTCAATCCCGCCTGGAGACAGCTCGATAGCGAGATCCGAAGCCGAAATGCCCAGCAAGCCCGGCGCAAAGCCAAGCTGCACGATCTCAGTCTCAAAGGGCAAGAACTCACCAGTAAACGAGCCGAGCGTTACATGGCCAAAGCCGAAGCCCTGCGCGAAGAAATCGAGCGCGAGACCAGTGAGCTTGAGCAACTCAAAAGCCGACGCAGCAAGACAGACAAACACATCACCGTGAGCAAGTTACCCGAAGAAGACCAATTCATGAAACTGGCCACCCGCAGCAAACACTTCATCGATACGCTGAAGATCATCGCCTACCGGGCCGAGAGCGCCATGGCGCAAACGATTCGAGAACACCTTGGAGCGCACCATCAAGACGAAGCGCGCGCCTTTGTGCGCGATCTCTACACCACCGAAGCCAACCTCATCCCTGACAACGAAGCAGGCACCCTAACCGTGGAGATCCACAGCCTGTCCACGCCCAAAGCCAACGAGATTCTGCAGCATCTCTGCGCTGAGCTGAGCGCCACGGAAACTGAATATTCTGACACAAACCTAAGGCTGATCTTCAAATCGGTATCCGATTAATTTCCCTCCCAGGTCCGGTGTTCTGAAATTACGAGATTTGAGCATTCATGCTGAGTTCTCCAGACAGAAGGTCCGTAAGGGTAAAAAGCCAATCTATTGAAAGCACTTTCCGGCGACGTTCCGGCTCCTGTTCATTCCGTAATCGCCTGCCTTTCAAAGATTTAAGAGATTGGGCCGGGCGATCCACCAACATTTAGGACACGTAAACTAGCAAGTTCTCCAACGACGATCGGCTACCACACCAACGGGGTCAGATCAGAAATCTTGCTCACTGACCTTAGAAACTGAGGACCCTTATTGATAATTATCATAATTTTGATGACAACTATATTTTTATGACTATGCTCAGTCTCATCCTCTATCCTCTTGAATGATGAATCTAGCGAGATTGACAATCGTAGCGTTCCCATTGGTTCTGTTTCTCCTTGCCCTCGGCCCATCGGCTCAGGCTGAGGTCACCCTCCGGCTGATGACGTGGGTGGGTTACTCACCTGAATCGCAAGTTCAGGAGTTCGAAAAGGCGATGTCGGTGAAGTATGGCAAACCAGTTAAACTGAAGATTCACTACATTAACGGCTATGACGAGGCGTTCACACTGCTTCGCCGGGGAGAGGCCGATGTTATCGTTCTGGTTAGCCATATCCTGAACGATGCCCGTTTCCAATTCATTGCGAACAAGTTGATCAGCCCGATCGATCTCACCAAAGTGCCCCATTTTAAATCCGTTAGGAAGGAATATGAAACTCATGTGAAGGAGAAAGGTGTGGTCTACGCAACTCCAATCGCTTCGGGACCTTACGGGCTCGCCTACAACAAGAAATACTTCACTGAACCTCCCACAAGCTGGAACGTTCTCTGGGATCCGAAGTATGCAGGCCAATACGCCATCACGAATGGGATCTTTGAGGTCAATCTCTATGTCACGGCGCTGGCGATGGGGTATGCACCGAATTCCTTTGGAGAGTTTGAAACGCTGAACAATCCCGAGTTCAAAGCGAAGCTGCGCGCCCTGGTTGAAAACTGTGAATCATTCTGGCCCGGCATTGATGAAGCGCATCACCTTCAGGGGCTCCAGCTCGCCACGTCATGGGGCTTTTCCATACCAACACTTCGCGATCTCGGTGAGGATTGGGAAATGGCAGAGCCTTCCGAGGGCAGCCCGGCATGGATCGATGTGCATACGATCCGGCAATCCATGAGCAAGGAACCTTTGAAAATGGATTTAGCCCATGAGTGGATCAACTACACACTCAGTCCGGAATTCCAAGTCAAGGTCATTGCTGAGGGCATCGAGACACCGCCAGTCACCACCTCCGCCGTTGCTAAGTTGTCACCCAAACAACGTCAGGCGTTTCATGTGGATAACGAAGACTTTTTGAAAAAGCACCGGGTGTATTATCCCACGATCACCTCGGAGCGTACGCGCAACGGATTGAAGCTTATCTGGCAGGAAGCCAACAGGGGAATTACCAAGGCGATCAAAAAGAAACCGTGATCGGACCGTAGGACTTTGTTGCTATGGCGGATTCTTCTCCCAGCGAGCCCCGCATCCGGTTCAGAGACACGGTGGCGTATAGTCTGCTGAAGATCGTCTTCGCAGTCTACTTTGTCTTCGCCGTAACAATCACTGCCTACCACATGCGCCTGGATTACAATACGGCGAAAACTCAAATTGTTGAGCGCCTCGGGCTCGTCGAGAAGGCATTTGAAGATAGTCTAGCAACAGCACTATTCGACCTCGACTCAGCCCAGCTCCAGTCCATTATCGAAGGGCTTCATGAAATGCAGACCTTGGTTGGCGTCAAACTCGAAGCGACCAACAAGGATATCTTTGTCCCAAACGCCGCTATCGGTATCGTTGAGGGACCGGAGGACGGCGTTGCGCTTCGCTATGACAGTGACGGCGCCGTGCAGGACGCCAGTCAATCGGATCGCAAACTCATTGCTCACAGTTTCGTTCTTCATCAACCAGGAACGGAAGTGGAGATCGCTAGAGGAACGCTTTATTCTAGTTCGGATGTCGTGTTCGCCACGGTTCAGAATAGCTTCGTTCGGCTCGTTCTGAGTGCCATGGCGAAAACCGGCGTATTATGGCTTCTATTCCTCTGGGCCTCAATGGGCCGGCTATCCCGACCTCTGAGGAAATTTACGGAAGATGTCTCCAGCGTGGATCCTAACAAACAGAATCCCAAGCCGATCAAACTAGACCGACGTTCCAATAAAAATGACGAACTGCTTGTACTTTGCAACGCATTCAATCAAATGCGGACGCGCATCGGCACTTATATCACAGATCTGTTAGAAGAAAAGAAGACCGCCGACCAGGCTCGATCTGAAGCCGAGAAAGCCAACGCGGCAAAGTCCACGTTTCTTTCCTCCATGAGTCATGAGTTGAGAACTCCGCTTAATGCCATCATGGGATTCAGCCAGATAATGGAATTCGATGATGAATCGCCATTGAGTGAATCCCAGCGGGAGAACCTCAATGAAATCACCCGTGCTTCGCAGCATTTGTTGGAACTTGTCAGCGAAGTCCTAGACCTAGCCAAGATCGAGCAGGGGCGCATGGATCTTTCAATAAACAATATCGCCGTGAGTGATGTCGTTGCCGAATCCATTCAATTCGTCGTTCCCATGGCAATTGAAAGGGGTATTCACATCGACCTCTCTCTAAACAAGCAGCCGATAGCTCTGAGAGAATTTCTTGCCGATCGCCGCGGTGTCCAGGCGGACCGGGTACGGCTCCGGCAAGTTCTCCTCAATCTGCTCAGTAATGCGGTAAAGTACAATATAGAAAACGGTCATATCACCGTCGACTGCAGCTTTATCGAGGATCGCATGAAGCTGAGCGTAACCGATACGGGACCGGGGATGTCTCAGGACCAACTCATTCAGCTCTTCACGCCTTTCAATCGACTCGGAAAAGAGGGGTCAACCGTGGAAGGGACAGGCATCGGTCTGGTTGTCGCGAGAAGCATTATTGAACATATGGACGGTAAAATCGGATTCAAAAGCGCCCTTGGAAAAGGAAGTACCTTTTGGATTGAATTGCCGGAGCATTCGGATCTGGAAGAGCCTTCATGCGGTGAGAATGACCTTTTGGATCTCTCTCCTACCTCTCCCGTTAAGAAGCCCGAAAGGGAAAACGATGCCACAGTCCTCTACATCGAAGACAACCCGGCAAATCTTCGACTGGTTCAACAAACCCTTACAAAAATGCCACGAATCCAAATGTTAGCAGCAGAGGAACCCTTCCAAGGACTCAATCTCGCCGCCCGCCACAATCCCGATTTGATTCTGCTAGATATCAATCTACCGGGAATCGACGGATTTGAAGTGCTCGATCGTCTGCGTCAGGACGAAGTGACTCGTGGTACAACCGTTATCGGACTTAGTGCCAATGCCATGCAGGCAGATATCGATAAAGCCCATGAGGCCGGATTTGATGATTATCTGACCAAACCTGTGAATCTGCATCTCCTTCAACAAACCGTTCAAGCGGCCCTATGAATGAACCTCAGCCATTAGATAATCGGACTGCCACACTCACTTCTGCAGTTCCCGTCAATCGCCTACCCAACGATAGAGAAGTGGCAACCCTGCTGGCCGTCGATGACTCAGCCACGAACTTGAAGATTCTTGCTACTCTTCTGAAGAAAGATTACACCGTCGAAGTCGCGGCCAATGGCGAGGAAGCTATCGAATCAGCACGCCAAATCCTCCCCGATCTTATTCTGCTAGATATTGACATGCCTGGACTCAACGGGTTCGAGGTCTGCACCCGGCTGAAGCAGGACCCAATGACAGCGAATATTCCGATCGTCTTCCTGAGTGCCCTGGGCAGCGCGGAACACAAGGTCAAGGGGTTGGAGCTGGGTGCCTGTGACTACATGACCAAACCATTCCAAAGAGATGAAATTCTAGCACGAGTGCGAACACATTTGGAAACGGCAAAGGTGCACGGATCCCTCAATTCAAACGTTAAAATTCTTCAGAAACAGAACCGCAATCTCGATCGCTTTGCACGCAATCTCGCGCACGATCTTCGATCGCCCCTTACAGCAGTTCTCGGCCATGCCTCGCTCCTATCATTAAGCCAGGGACTCTCAGACGAGGCCATAGAATCCATCAGGTGTATCCAGGAGGCAGGCCAGAACCTGAATGAAACAGTCGAATCTCTTCTACTTCTTGCCGTCTCCAAATCAGAGGAGGTCGAGATCGCCCCGATTGATACGGTTGACGTCGCAGCAACCTGCCGCAGCGATCTTAGCAATATGATCAATCAATACAGTGGGAAGGTAACGATTGATTCAAAATTGCCTCGATGCCTTGGCTACGCTCCCTGGATGCGTCGGGTCTTCACCAACCTCATCAGCAACGGACTAAAGTATAGCGGAACACCCCCTCACATTCATATCTCCGGATCAACGGGAGAAGGATCTGTTCGCTATGAAGTCCGGGACAACGGTGAAGCCATTTCCCAAGAAGATCTCGGAAAACTCTTCAAGGAGTTCTCTCGTTTAGCCCCTCAACGAGCCCCTGGTGTGGGTTTGGGCCTGGTACTCGTCCGGACCCTTATCCACAGAATGGGGGGATCCATATCAGTGGAGAGTTCAGCGCAAGGCGGGACCGTATTCACGATCGAGATGCGCGCTCCAGATCTAATCGACGCCAATCGGCCCTGTGAGAACCATGAATTTAGAAGTCCTCAATTTGGACATCGCGGCGTCATAAAAACGTCGGTTTCTGCTTAATCTTCCTCCCAATTTCCTAGAGCGTACCACCATTGGATGAGTTCGGGAAAAACGCACTGTGCCTTCCACGATTGCTCACACAACGGCCACGCTGATCCAGGACTGCGGCTATCACAGCTGGGACAAAAGCTACTCGGGCTTGTGGGCAGCTCGCCGGCGGGCTTCTTCGCGTTCTGCTTCGCTGAGGCTTTTGTTAAAGGTGGCGCCAAATCCGATCGTTTGATGATAGATGTATGATTGCCAAGGATCGTTGCCTTGGAGCCGCGGATCGCTTGTCTCCTTTTGATAGACTTCCAGATCTGAGCGCAATCGTTCCTTTGTCGCTTGATGCTCGGGATCGCTCGCCAAATTGATCACCTGGTCGGGATCTTTCCTTACATCGTACAATTCCTCAGCCGGACGCTTGCCAAAGCACCATGCGAATTCTCTCGCATACCGTTTCTGATTCTCGGGCTCTAGCATGAATGTCTTGGTCGGACATCCATCGACATCTCCGTGAAACGTCTTGTTAGATGACACAAACGATGGGCCACCGGTCGGCCATCGGTTAGGCTGGTAGTTGCGAAGGTAGAGGTGGTCCCGAGTTCGTAGGCCGCGAATGGGATAAGTCGCTCCATCCGGACGGCACCATGTGTGACGTTCCAGGGCGAAGTAAGCGCAGTCACGCGTCGGATCAACGATTCCCGAAGCTTGTGATGTTAGAACCGGCATTAGACTTCGCCCTGTCATCTCTTTGGGAGGCTTGATGTTGGCCGCTTCAAGAAAGGTCGGCGCCAAGTCGATGTGACTCGAGAAGTCCTCGACCACTCGATCACCGGGAATGGCCTTTGGCCAACGAACTGCGAGAGGCATGCGCACGCCGTGATCATAGAGATTGACCTTGGCACGTGGAAAGGGCATGCCGTTGTCGCTTGTGACCACCACCAGCGTATTGTCCAACTCTCCCATTTCCGAGAGTTTGTCTAACATACGCTGCAGATGAGCGTCCATCCACTCGATCTCGTAGGCGTAGTCTAGCAAATCACTTCGAACGAGATCCGTGTCAGGCCAGAACTTGGGAACTGATACGTCAGTCAGTTTCTTTCCCGATTCAAGTCCAATGCCATCCTCGTACACGCGGTGAGGTTCCGTGCAACCAAACCAGAAGAAGAACGGAGCGTTCTCCGGTCGGTCACTCAAGAACGCTTCGAAGTTGCCTGCGTAGTCGCGGGCATCAATGCCACCCGGCACGGAATTCATTTCAACCTCATTGTATTCCCTCCCTATGGGATTCCGCGATAGTCCGCCGGCCGTGAGATTACCGGGCCCCCAACCCTTTCCCGTATAACCGACATGATAACCTGCGTCCGCAAGCAGGTGGGAACACAGTGGATATTTCTTTGGAATCGTCCCATAGAGCACACCGCCTTGTCCAATCTGCCAAATGTGACGCCCTGTTAGGATGGAGCTGCGTGAGGGTGTGCACGAAGGACAGGTCGCAAACGCATGCGTCATCAAGACACCCTCTTTGGCCACCCGGTCAAACGCGGGTGTCTTGGCAATCTTGCTGCCCATGGCACTCACATCCAGCCAGGACTGATCATCGGCGAGAGCAAAGAGAATGTTAGGCCGCTTTCGAGGAGGTTCGTGTTCCGCAGCCCATGAAAGGGGGGCCCAAAGCGTGATGCATGCTAGTATGAGAATGGAAATAATCGTCTTCATGGTGACCGCTAGTTGGATCTGAGTCTTATTGAATACTGGTTGGTGAGTCGCCACCAGATAGAATCCAATAATCGCCGTGTTGTCCAAGAAAGGGCGGCATTCCTGTCGCCCAAGCAAGCGCACAGCGGTTCATAGACCGCCATTTCACCTCAAGTCATTTCATTCTCGAGACTCGGCATTGGCTTCCTTTCAGGTATATCTTTGGCCAATGATCATCGATGCGCCGACGAATTGTCCAAGGCAAGGCGACATTCCTGTCGCCAAATTTTCACGGGCGATGCCACTGGAATGTCGCCTTGCCTTGGGCTTGCTGTCTTTACTAAGCCTTCTCTCAATCGCGACGGCCAAACCCAATGTCTTGTTCATCGCCATCGACGACTTGCGACCCGAGCTGAGTTGCTATGGCCATAAGCACATCATCAGCCCGAACATCGATCGGTTAGCAAAGGAAGGCGTGCGCTTTGACCGTGCCTACTGTCAACAATCCGTCTGCAATCCTTCGCGTGCCAGCGTTCTAACAGGATTGCGTCCCGATGCCACGCAGGTTCATGGCAATCACACACACTACCGTGACATTCATCCTGACATCGTCACGCTGCCCCAACATTTCAAGAATCATGGCTATCACACCCAGGCCTTAGGAAAGATCTATCATGGTGTGTTCCCCAAGGATTCTAGCAAGACGGTGGCGGATACCTACGATGATCCCATTTCCTGGAGTGTGCCGGCGTTTCGTCCAGGGCCGCGTTACTACTACACTAAAGATGGGATCGCGGCGGCAAAGAAAGCATTCCTAGCGATGTATCGTCCCGTGGATCCAGGTCCTAATGATTGGACGAAGAAACTGGTGTTCGGCCCCATAACGGAAGCGCCTGGTGTGCCTGACGAAACGCTCTACGATGGCTTGGTCGCCGAACGGGCAATCGAGACTTTACGTGAACTCGCGCAGAATGATCAGCCATTCTTCCTCGCCGTGGGATTCATCAAGCCGCACACCCCTTTCATTGCGCCCAAGAAGTATTGGGATCTCTACAACCCCGATCACTTCGATCTCGCGTCTAACCCATCGGCACCTCAGGATGTGCCAAAGATCGCCTTGCATGGATCGGGAGAAATCCGTCGCTACACGGATCAGCCTAACAAGGGAGCGATCCCTGAAGCCAATCTACGACGAATGAAACACGGCTATGCGGCTTGCATTAGCTACGTCGATGCCCAGGTGGGAAAAGTTCTGAATGAACTGGATCAGTTAGGCTTAAGAGAGAACACGATCGTGGTCTTGTGGAGTGATCACGGCTATCATCTCGGTGAAAAGAATCTGTGGGGCAAGACAACCAACTTCGAACTCGACACCCGGGTCGCGATGATGGTGCACGCCCCGGGCCGTAAGGGCAATGGACAGGCCACGAAGGCGCTTGTCGAATTGGTGGATCTCTATCCCACGCTTGTGGATCTAGCAGAATTACCGGCGCCGCCGCACACTCTTCAGGGCAAGAGTTTCTTGGCAGTCATGGATGACCCAAGCCGCTCGTGGAAACAAGCCGCGTTCTCACAATTCACACGTCGCGAACATCGAGGTTATTCTCTAACAGATGGGCGTTATCGTTACACCGAGTGGGTCGATTTGACATCCGGCACTGTCTCAGAACGTGAACTCTACGATCATCAAGTAGATCCTGCCGAAAGGCGCAATCTCGTCAGTGATCAAGACAATCAAGAAACGCTTCGCAGATTGAGCACTCTTCTGGCCATGGGGGAAGGCTGGCGGCATGCCCATCCGCATGAGCTTCAGTTGGGCAGGCCCTTTGGGAGTCACATGGTCTTACAACGAGACAAACCCGTGCCGGTTTATGGACATTCGGCGCCAGGTACGACAGTAAGGGTCGCATTCGGCGGGCAAGAACGCATGACAAAAGCTGATGCTCACGGCAAGTGGTTGGTCACACTTGATGCGATGCCTGCAAATACCGCATCCCAACATCTTGTGGTGTGTTCCGGAGAGCACGCGATCACGCTCGAAGATGTGTTGGTGGGCGAAGTTTGGTTATGTGCGGGCCAGTCCAACATGCATTGGATGTTGAAACAATCAAGAGGCGCCAAGCAGGCTATCGCTACAGCTTCCAATCCTAACATCCGTCTTCTTGATTTCACTGCGACACTTTATCCACATCAGAAACGCTATTCGTTAGGATTCCTACGCAGCATTGGTGCCGGCAACTACTACGCCACCAAAGGATGGCGCCGATGCTCGCCGGAAACGGCAGCGACATTCTCTGCAGTAGCGTACTACTTTGGCGACAAACTGCAGAAAACTTTGAAAGTACCGGTCGGCCTCATTCACAACGCCGTCGGAGGCATTCCCATGGAGTCTTACATTCCCACTACAAACTCGAGCGGCTGGCTAGACGATCCCAGCATGCCTGCATGGTGCCGCGAGCGTGGCCGCGAAAACTTGGCCGCTTGGTTAGAACAGCCTGCCGCTCCGGCCCCGCACCACCCTTTCGAACCCGGGTTCCTGTTTGAGGCCGGTATGCGCCCATTGGTGCGCATGGCATTGCGAGGATTCCTTTGGTATCAGGGAGAGTCCAACGCCACGGCTTCGGGACCGGGCAGCCCGGCCATCGATCCCGCGACAAACAAGAAGAAGTTCGTTTCCTTGATCGATGCCTGGCGCAAGGCTTGGGATGATTCGACGCTTCCCTTCTATTTCGTGCAACTGCCAGGACTCAACCGCGACTGGCCCTCGTTTCGCGAGATGCAATTGGAAGTTTCGCAAGAAGTGCCTCACACAGGCATGGCGGTGACGATTGATGTTGGGCATCCAACCAATGTCCACCCAACAGACAAACGCCCTGTTGGTCACCGGCTTGCGAAACTAGCCCTCGCAAGTGGCACCAGCCCCACATTGAAAAGCGTGGCCATCGATAGGTCTGCAGCCACGTTACGCTTTTCCAGCAGCCTCGCCACAAGCGATAGCCAACCACCACGGGGATTCGCCATCGCAGGCGAAGATCAGGTCTTCCATCCCACTACGGCGAAGCTGGAGAATGACCTGATCTTTGTAACTTCGAATCAGGTCGCGAACCCGAAGTCTGTCCGGTATGGCTGGGCCAATGATCCCAAGGTCAATCTTATCGGCAAAGATGGTTTGCCGGTTTCACCGTTTCGAACGGATCGCTGGCCTATTACAACGATCACCACTCAATCAACTAACATTGCCACCCACGCTACTTACAGCACAGGTTTCGAACAAGCCAAAGCCGAGCCGTTCACAGAGCTTCCGTTAGGTCAGGCGGTTTGGAAGGCAGAGGCCGGCCATGCGCAGATCACGGCACGTTTCTCGCATCGCGGCAAACAATGCCTGCACCTCAGAGGAGGGATGAATCGCGCGATCACTCTCACACTCAAACAGCCTACGGAATCAGGCATGGCGTTAACCTTTCAAGCAGAGCGTTGGACTAGCCGCTCGCCCTACACTTTCCGCATCGAGTCGCTGCAAGGAGAAGAATGGAAAGAAATTTATCGCGGCGATGAGGCGATCCGAGTGGGCCGCCCATTCCTCTCCGCGGTAAAAGTGCCCCTGCCAAAGGGCACGACCCGCCTCCGATTCATCGGCTCGGCACCCCCAAACTCCGGCACACTCATCGATGACGTGGCCGTCAAGAAGCCAATGCCCATGCGCATCGATGGCGTCAGCGTCGTGCAGCAGGTGAACCCCGTGCTGATTGGAAAAGAGGATAATCCCGTGCTCGCGGTCCATGTACGAACAGTGGGTAGTTTGGAACCAAAGACGCTTCGTAGCGTAAAGCTTCGGCTTCCCAATACTGAAGGGATCGCCAAAGTGCGAGTGTTTCACAAGAATGCGCTCTTCGGAAAGGCACAGGAGCCCAAGAACGACCTGACAATTGAAGGCAAGCAAGTGTTAGCAAATGGGCTCAATGTCTTGCGTGTGTCTATCGAGCTGACACCTACCGCAACCTTGAGTGGAGATGTCGATGTCCATTTCGTAAGTTTGGATATCGACGGCGTTACTCACAAAGCTGCCGAAGTCTCCCTAACAGGTCCTCAACGCATTGGAGTCGCGGTGAGAACCGCTGGGCAAGATGACTGCCACACCTACCGCATTCCGGGACTCGCCACAACGAAGCAGGGTTCCTTGATAGCGGTGTATGACAATCGCTATCGCGGCAGCGGCGACCTACCGGGTGACATTGATGTGGGCATGAGTCGCAGCACGGACGGAGGCCAGACGTGGGAACCGATGAAGGTCATCATGGATATGGGGAACGACCCTAACTGGAGATACGACGGCATTGGAGATCCTTCCATACTAGTCGATCGTGTCACCGGCCGCATCTGGGTTACGGGAACCTGGAGTCATGGCGACCGTTCATGGCACGGATCGGGACCTGGCCTAGAACCGGAAGAGACTGGTCAGTTTATGTTAGTCTACAGTGATGACGACGGTCGATCGTGGTCCGAGCCTCGCAACATCACCAAACAGATCAAGAAACCTGAATGGAGATTTGTTCTCCAAGGGCCTGGCAAAGGCATCACCATGCGCGACGGCACCTTGGTGTTTCCCGCTCAGTTCCGCAGCGAGAACGCCGAGCCATTGAATGGCAAACCCTTCTCCACGCTCATCTATAGCAAGGATCGAGGCGAAACCTGGACCATTGGCGCAGGGGTGAAAACCGACACCACGGAAGCGCAATTGATTGAACTAGCGGATGGCTCGATCATGATCAACTGCCGAGACAATCGGAATCGCGGTCTACCCGATGGTCAGAATGGTCGTACGGTTGCTGTGACGAAAGATCTCGGTAAGACATGGGAACCGCACCCCACCGATCGCAAGGCACTCCCTGAACCCACCTGCATGGCTTCACTCATTCGTATCGAGCACGAAAAACACGGACCACTGTTAGTCTTCTCCAATCCTGCCACGGGACAAGGTCGATTCGACATGACGATAAAGGTGAGCAACGATGAAGGGATGACCTGGCCGAAGAAATGGCACACGCTTTATGATGCACGAAATGGCGCGGGTTATTCGTGCCTCACGCAAGTGGGTGACGATCACGTCGGTGTGCTCTATGAAGGGGTGCGTGAATTGTATTTCCTGAAGTTTTCCATTGAAGAGTTACTCCAAGGAACGACGACATTCCTGTCGCCGAAGTAATCTGAACTTGCCTCGACAAGAATGTCGCCGTTCCTTGGGCTTATTGTGAAAGAGGACAGGCTAACTTTTTACGAACCTTGAAAGGTTGTCCTAACTGAATGGCGATCGGAACGAGAGATCTGGCTCAAACTTCATCCTCAACCATGGACACGGGACCAAGAAGTGGAATACCACAAGCGATTTTCTGGTTCCATGGAACGATGGTTAGACGATGGCCGCCGCTTAAACTAACATATACTTATTCACTATCAAAACCCATTGACAGAACGCCTCAGAAGATAGGCCCACCACCTTTGAAAATACTCACTCATGTCTTACTCCGATTCTGAACTGACCGCACTACGAGATGCCTATCGCGACTCGTTGGTCCATGACACGCTGCCCTTTTGGATGCCGGACATCATTGACCACAAGCACGGAGGTTACCTCGTGTCGCGTGACCGCGATGGAACCTTGATCGACGACGACAAGTCCGTGTGGCAACAAGGCCGTTTCGCTTGGATGATTGCCACCCTCCACAACACGATGGAGCCGCGTAGGGAATGGTTAGACGCCTCATTGTCAGGCATCGAATTCATGAGAGACCATTGCTTCGACAAGGAAGGCGACGGAAGAATGTTCTTCCATGTCACCCGCGACGGCCGGCCGATCCGGAAGCGCCGCTACTATTTCTCTGAATGCTTCGCCTCCATCGCCCTAGGAGCGTATGCCAAGGGCGCGAACGATGACCAGTCCGCACATGAGGCGCTTGATCTATTTGAACGCTGTTTGCGCTACTACGAGCACCCAGAGAAACTGCCGGCCAAGTTCACTGACACCCGCCCTAGCAAAGGCATTGGCGCTCCCATGATTCTGATGAATGTGGCGCAGCAACTACGCGAAACGATTGGCCTCGAGATCGCCTCCCAATGCATTGATCGTTTCATCGATGAGATCCAATCGGACTTCGTGAAGCCCGACATCCGGTGTGTCATGGAACAAGTCGCCCTTGACGGCTCGATCATCGATCACTTCGACGGCCGCACTCTGAATCCCGGGCATGCGATCGAATGCGCGTGGTTCATCCTTCACGAAGCCAAGTATCGCAACGATGCCGGCCTGACAGAGCTCGGATGCCGGATGCTCGATTGGATGTGGGATCGTGGTTGGGACAATGAGCATGGCGGATTGCTTTATTTCACCGACGTCTACGGCAAGCCGGTTCAAGAATATTGGCACGACATGAAGTTCTGGTGGCCTCACAACGAAGCCGAGATCGCCACCTTGCTAGCATACATTCTGACAAACGATCCTGAATACGCTAACAAACACCAACAAATCCGGGCCTACAATCTAAAAACCTTTCACGATCCTAGGCACGGCGAATGGTTCGGTTACGTTCATCGTGACGGACGAGTCTCTTCAACCCTGAAGGGAAACCTATGGAAAGGGCCCTTTCACATGCCGCGCATGCAATGGTACTGTTGGCGATTGTTGAATGAGAAGGTCTGAGTCAAGCGAGTCACCCTACGGTCGCGTTTGGCCATCCAATCAAGTCTTTCCAACTCAGATCAATCAGCGACGTTAGCCTCATGAGATCGCTGCCCGAAGAGAACCGATTTGTCCATCGCATCGCTCCCACGCCGTTAGTTCCTGTTAGAATCGCTGAGGATGCGCCTCTGATCTGGTGCAAGTTTGAGTTCCTCAACCCCAGCGGTTCGACCAAGGACCGCATTGCCCGGCACATCCTTGAGAAAGCCTGGAGAGCAGGAAAAATCAACGCCACGAGCACGGTGGTGGAAGCATCAAGCGGATCAACGAGCATCGCCTTTGCTCTGGCATGCGCGCAGATGGGATTGCGCTTCATCGCCTATATACCTGACAGTGCCACCTCAGAGCGCGAACTGATCATTCGGGCCTATGGGGGCGAAGTGCGACGCGTTCCCGGCGGCATGTCGGCAGTCTTGGAAGAAGCTCACGAAGCATGTGCGATGGAAGGCTGGTTCTTAGGTCAGCAATTCAAAAATCCTGACAACACGGAGGCACACCGCCTCTACACCGGACCGGAAATCCTCACACAGATCCCAGGAGGCTGCGTGGATGCCGTGGTGAGCGGCGTAGGAACGGGCGGTTCCCTGCGAGGGCTTTTCGAAGCCTTTGAGACTGCGGGTTGTTCGGTGCACCCCTACGCGGCCATTCCTCGGCAAGGTGAATTATTTGGGGCCAATGTCGAGTGTTGCAGTCTCCGGTTCAGTACGGATGTCCCGGGCGTCGTCGAGGGCTTGAGTGAGATCTACGCAAGCTGGGATTGTCCCGCCCTAACAGAAATTGAGATCGGAGAATGTGAGTGTCTTGAGATTACCAAGAAGCTGTGGGCGCTTGGGTTCCCCGTCGGACCCAGTTCCGGACTGAACTTCGCCGCAGCCCAACGCATCGCTGCCAACCTCAGTCCAGACAAGCTTGTCGTGACGGTGTTTCCTGATCGAATGGAGCGCTACTTTTCACACAAAGTATTCGCGCCGATCCGTGACGAATCCAACCTGGAATGATTGATTGGGCGGACGGCGCCCGCGTGAAAACGAAGGTTTCCAGTGTGAAAGGTGTCCGCTTTGGCCGGCAGCCGGAGAATACTGTCCTCGATGACCAATTCCCGCTCAGACGAGGAACTGCTACGCGACTACGCCGAAGAGAGTTCGGATGACGCTTTCCGCGCTTTGGTGCATCGGCACCTGAACTTTGTCTTCGGAATCGCGCATCGACGCACCGGCAAGCGTGAGATGGCGGAGGAGGTGACACAGCGAGTCTTCATCATCCTCGCCCGCAAAGCACGCAAGGGGCTGAAGAAACGTTCCACCCTAACAAGTTGGTTCCATCAAACAACCCTCTATCAATCGTCGCAAGCCTGGCGCTCGGAACGCCGGCGATTGATCCGCATGAAACGCGTTATGGACTACGAACAACTCAACCAACAGGCTGAGGAAAACAACCTCGAGGAGTTGAGGCCCATCCTCGATGAAGTGATCGGCAAACTCTCCGAGCGTGACCGGACGGCCATCTTGGCGAGGTTCTTCGAAGACAAGAGCTACCGGGAGATCGGCCACCTGCTGAACAAGACCGAGGAAGCCGCGCGCAAAGTGACGACTCGCGCCCTGAACCAGCTTCGCATCCAATTGGAACGCTATGGCATCACCGTTTCCGTCAGCGTGTTGGGTGCCTTTCTAACAAAGTCAGCTGCGGGCATCACAGCACCTTCCGGCCTGGCTAACAGTGTCATTGAAAGATTTCTTGGCATCTCCTCCTGCGCTGATGCAGCCAACGTCCTAACAGTCAAATCAATCCTCACCATGACCACAACAAAATCTCTACTGATCGGCGTTTTCTCAGGCGGGTTTCTGGGTTTTCTCTGGATGCCCATGAGCCAACGGGCGTCCGGTTCTTCGCACGAAACCCTCCCCGAGATTCAATCGACATCTCTTGTTGGCGGTCGGCAACCCACGAGAAGCCTGACGAAAACGGTCTTGCCGCCACCCGCAGCGACTGCGGCCATCGCTTTCCGTGAGATTGAGCAGTTGTTGGCCGAGCCCGACACCGAGATCAACCGGCTACGCTTGCGAGAGCTATTGCGTTCCCTACCTGCGGACCAGTTTCCGGATCTGCTGGCAATGGTCACTGACAGAATCAAACGATCCTGGCATCTTCAGCGAATCCTCCCGGCCCTCGCGAGATCCTGGGCGACGAGCGATCCTAACAGCGCCCTAAGAGCGATGATGACCTGTGAGGGTACGACAGGATGGCCGGCTTCCAAGCTCACTACCGAGGCCTTCGTCGTCTGGCATCAAAACGAATCGGAGCGAGCGTTGGCGTGGTTGATCGGTCATCAACACCTCGAAGAACTCGAGGTAGCCATTCCCATGATGGTTTCTGAAGTCGCCAAGACGTTGGCCGCTGACTCCGAAGAAAAGGTTCTGCAGTGGGCATCTGCCCTCGATGGTGAAGACTTCAAACGCGCCACCGCGGAGTCTTTGTGGGCAGCTGTTCGCGATACCCATTTCGAATCAGAACACGGCGTTGATGTACCGGCCCTGCTCGATCGACTGGAAAAAGTCGAAGATCATCAGCTCTCGAAATTGGCCACTCGCACCCTGCTCAACGATTGGGCCGCCTGGCGAAATGACGAATATGAAGCTTGGTTAGAGGAGCAATCGCCTGGACCTCTCGCTTATGAAGCCGCTCTGGCTGGCGTACGCCTGAGGTCCATTCTCCAACGAAAAGGCAATATCAAAAGCGGGCGGGCCGTTTCCGCGGAAGACCATTTGGACTCCGCTGAACGCGCCCTCAGGTTGGCGCCTCACGAAGAGCCTTCTGCTGCGGTCGAGGAGATCCTCACCGAAGCACGAGTGGTGCCGCGATCCTTCCTGGAATGGGCTCTTCCTAAATTATCCGGTCCCGGTAGAGACGACGCCATTCTTCGGGCAGCTGAAACGGCTCACAAAGTGACCATGTACTCCAGCCTGGATCCACCTCCGCGTCAGGCCCTCGACTGGATCCGCCATCACAGTGATCCGAAGATTCGTGACCCGCTGATCGAACGTTACTACACCAGCTGGCTTGAGAACAAGCACCTCAATCACGCGGAATCCTTCATCGAAGATTCCGATTGGCCGGAATCATTAAAAACGGTCCTTCGCCGGGTGAAAGCGAATCATGAGCAACCCTAACATTCGAGCTATTACGGTCGGCGTCGGTGGATTCCTCATCTCAGGAACCGCTTGTCTCCTCCTATCTCGTGCCAGTGATAGCACCGTAACGAAGCCCCCCATTGCCCATCCACAGCAGCTCGACGAAACGCCTGCTCCTCAGCCCCTAACGGTGGACACGGATCGTGTCCGGCGGCTGATTGGGGGCGACCAATCTCCCGATCAATTGCTATCGCTAGCAGACCATTCTGCACAGTTACCTCAGAAGGATCGGATAACACTTCTAACAGAGACCCTTCAGCTATCTGAGGAAGAACGTCGCCTCTTTCTAACCATGCTCGTGCTGGGGTGGGCGGAGACGGACCCCATGGCGGCCGCAGAATGGTGTCACCAAGAATTGGAGGGCATCGAGCGGCTTGATCTTCTTAGGGAAGTGGCGACCACCTGGGCGCATCAGGACGGGACCGCTCTAGGAGAGTGGTGGGCCGAGAACATGCCGAAGCGCGAGTTGTTCTCTTTGGGAGGCCCAATGAGTCTTCCCAACATTCTGCTCCAGGCCGATCCTCTCGCTTACGCTGGCTACATGGAATTGCCTCAACTCGCGACGATCGGAGTCGATAACATGGTCACCACGGAAATGATTCCTAACATCGAAGCGATTCCGCGCCTAGCCGAACAGGTGGTGGGCCGAGTGGGCTACCAAGCGATCGAGGAAGGACAATCGTTAGATCGGCTCGGTAGCGGCCGGCATTTGAAAGGAAAGGCGGGCTGGAACGAATTATTTGAAGCCATCGCCGTGGTGTGGCACGCGCAGGCACCGGAAGCCTACGAGGTATGGCTGTCACGGTTTTCCCCTCAGGCGCAAGCGCATGCACGAAGCAAGATCGATGAATGACCATCACACCTAAAAATCAAAGGGCGGCAAATGACCGTCACCAACTAACAGACAATCACGCCGAATCTCCGCTCCTCTCGCGCGAATCTCTTCCACACTTGGAATGCCAACGAGACGCATCGCTCGTTCAAACTCGGACTTGAGGATTTCAAAGGCGCGGGTGAGACCCGCAGGTCCACCGGCGCCGATACCCGCCGCCGTCACGCGACCGATGCCGACAGCCTTCAATCCGTAGGTCAGGGCGATGAGAATATCGGTGCCGTTGCGAATGCCACCATCCATCATGAAATCGAGCTTGGAGTCCTTCAGTTGCGGCATTTCCTGCGCCACCATATGGAGCACGGGCGGGACGCGGTCTTGTTGGCGGCCTCCGTGATTTGACCAGATCACGCCCGCAGCGCCGTGGTCCTCCGCCTTGCGCACGTCGTCGGCACAATGCACGCCTTTGACAATGAGAGGGAGTTCATCGCCCCAAGCTTCCCGGATCCATTTCACATCTTCCCAGGTCACGGTCGACGTCGCCAGTTGGGTCGCGATATCGCCGTCGCTTGGCATGGGTTTGCCTTCCTCATCGATGACATTGACGAAATCGAACATCCCGCCGTCCCGGTAGAATTGAAGAAGCCATGGCAAACGTGTCAGCATCTGCGGGGCGAGTGCCATCTTCTGCCAAGCTAGGACCACCCGCTGACCAAGACTGAGACCTGCGAACTTGCGCATGACCTCCATCGGTTTCATCCGGGCATGCATCGTGCGCATGCCGGCCACGCCCGTGTCCATGGTCAAGACCAAGGCTTTGAAACCGGCTTTCTTCGCCCTTGCAATGCCACGTAAGGACGTTTCACGCCCCCCACAAAGATACAATTGAAACCAACAAGGCCCCGTCGACGCGGCCGCGACTTCCTCCAACCGCGTCCCCGACAGCGTCGACTGTGTCATGGCCGTGCCGAATTCCCCCGCCACCTTGGAGGCCACGGCATCGGCCTTAGGGTACAACGTGCGAATGCTCCCGATGGGCGCGATGAACCACGGCAACGCCAAGCTTTGCCCCACCACGGTCGTACTCATGTCGACCTCGGGAAACTTCAGCGCTCCATAAGCGGTCGTCATCGACTGCTGGAAAGCCCTCACGTTGCCACGCAACGTGATCTCCGCATCCGCGCCCCCTCGAAAATACTCGCTAGCAATCGGCGGAATCCGCCGGCGCATCATTTTCCAAAGGTCCGCGGTGTTGATGGCGTCAGCCAGTTGGCGTTGCAGTCGGGTCATGGTTTAAAAAGTCGAGTCTTCCGGGCATCGAACTGGTGGCCGACGAGACATGCAATCCCTATTCGCGTGAAGTCACCGAAAACGCACCCCTTGCCTGAGACAGTCAGGAGTTGCTATAAACACCATCCGTGAGCCTTGGAATTCTCACCACCATTCATGTCGCTGCAGGAGGTGTTGCGCTGGCTTCAGGTCTCGTTGGCATGTTGGCGCGAAAACGCCGCGGTCTGCATACCAAGAATGGCGTTGTCTATCACGTCGCCTGCTTGGCGACTTGCGCCACGGCCGCTTTTCTCTGTTTCCAAGCGTGGCAGGCTTATTGGTGGCTGTTTGTCATCGCCTTGATGTCTTACGTCGCCGTGGTGCTCGGGCATCTTTCAGCGCGGTTGCGATGGCAGGGATGGATCTCGTTTCATATCATTTGCCTGTGTTCCTCGTACATCTCGATGACTACCGCTTTCCTCGTCGTCAATCGCTCGATTCTACCCAAGCTGGGTATCCCTTCCTATTGGATGTGGTTCATACCCACCATTATCGGAACGCCATTGATTTCGATGGCGGTGAACCGTCATTCGCCGAAGAAACGCGCTGCGGCGCAACGAGATCGCTCATAGCGCTAGGATTGCGTTAGTTGGTCAGCTGGTTAGACTTTCAGGGCCATGACGCGTCCCGCCCACAAAGATCCACGAAAACGTGATAAGCATTTCTTAAATGCCGACGGGATGGTTGCCTGCAATCCTCGAGACAAAGAGGCCGCACACCGAGCGGAAGTCGAGGGCATTGCGACTGAAGAGATCGACGATGTGACCTGCAAGAAATGTTGGGTGGTCATCCGAAGGCTTGGAATCAATCGGCGATGAGAATGTCGTGATGGGCACGATCGTGGGCATGACTTTGGGTGAGGGCGAGTATTGGCCCTACCGCTTATTCATTACCTGGCAGGCCACGGTGGGAGCGATGTTAGTCGGCTTGGCAACGCGAGAGTGCCGCGAACTCACTGAGCCTCTCAACGCCGCCGGGACTTAGATAGTTCTTTCCTACCGATCGTGAACGAATCGAGGTTCGAACAACTCGGTGAGACCCTGACGTGTTTCGTCGATTCCTTGTTCCGTCTTGGTGACCACCTTGGAAACCGGCGGGGTGAAGCTTTCAAAGAGGTATCTCAAAATGGCGACGAGGATCAGGATCTGAACGATACAGAGAGGTTTGTTGCTAATTCTTGACCAATTCATGGTGATGTCTGTGTTGTGACATACAAATTTAATACAAATTCTACAATTACAATACAAAAATCGCGTTTATCTCACTTCCGAGAATCCCCCGTAGCATTCTTCTCAAATTCTTGGGATTGCTCTGAAGAGAGGCTTGGATTCGCCTCTCCTGACCAGACGGCAGCCCGCCGTTGGAGACCCATCCAACAAAAAGCCCCGGTGAATCCACCGGGGCTCTTGAATCAATACGATGCTATCTTCAGCAGTACGGGCTTAGCCATCCACTTCCACATCATCTAGGTAGAAACCGGATTCCTCACCGCTCTGCGTGAGCAAGAGCCATTGGATCTGTATGACCTGCTCGCGGGCTTCCTCAGGAATGGTTAGGCGGAACTCGGTCCACCCTTCCGACGTGCCCCAGAAGATCGTATCGTGAACGTAGAGTTCATCGCCCCCTTCGCTGAGTATCTTCAGCTGGACGCCCTCTTCGTCTTCCGTGGTATCGACGAAATACCAGAAGCTCAGCTTGGGCCGGCCGATACCCGTGACGTCAACGAGGGGCGATGTGAGCGATGCGCTCACGCCACCGGCGATGGGTCCATCGAGATCCGTTCCGTATACATTGGTGCCACTGTTAGCGGCATCGAGATTGGCCACGGCCGGCGTACCCAACTCCCATTGCGTGGCACCGTCACCGGCAGCCGTCCACCCTTCGGCACCATTCTCAAAGTCCTCACTGAATAACGGCGGAGGCGGCAGCATGGCCACTCGGAAGAAGACGTTAGGACCTTCCGGCTTGGGCGCCGCAAAGCTGAAGAGATCGCCACCGGGTGTGAGGGTGGCATCGGCGATGGCTTGCCAGTCGTTGTTGAGCGTGGTGCTCATTTCTAACAAGTGATCCGAATCCGCATTGGGCGTGGTGAAGTCGATCTTCAGACTGTCGCCACTCTCGAAATTCACGATCACCGGCTTGGGACCTTCGCCCGCGACGAGCTGGAGACCTTCTCCAATCAGCTCCCAGGTATCGGTATCCTCTTCGGCGGGAAAAGCGCCCTCCGCTGCGAAGATCTCGCCGTAGTCACCGCCGCCGCGTTCAAACCAAAGAAACTCGATAGGATAGACGCCGGGCTGCACGTTGCGCGCGATAGCTCGCGTCTGGCTATTTCCCGTGGTGCCGAGGAAATGAAAAGAATCCGGCGAAAGTTCGTCCAGCCGGCCGGCGCCGTGCACTTCATCAAAGGTCATCCCTAACACACGCACGCCGAACCCATCGTCAGACCGCACACCGATCGTGTAGTCACCTGCTGACGCAATGCGAATGTTCGCTTTATTGAATTGAATGAAATCGTTGCCGTCACTGTCATTCGCGAAATCGTCAGGATACGGAAAGTCGTTGGTGAAGAATCCCCCACCCCCGTGATCGATCACCTCATGCTCCACATCTAACACTTCACCTTGAAAACCCGGTTCCGCGGCGGCGAGGACGCGCTCAATGGTTTGGCTCATGCTAGAGATCGTACCGGAGTCCCAAATGTAACGGGATGCCCAGGCTCCATCCAAACCCTCAGGACCGGGAAGCGGTTCTCCGAAAGGAAAGAGAGGCGAGGCAATCCGGATAGTGCCGGTCGCTCCCACATCAAGATTATTCTGATCCTTAGCCGTCAGCACCCAGGGGATCTCAGAGCCAAAGGCCCACAACGAGGGCGGAGCGTAACTGATTTGCGTGATGCCATCTCCCTGCGCTTCCACCGAAGCCTCGACTTCCACGCCATCAATGCTAAGCGACACCGAGTCAGTGACTAACATACTTTCTTCCGAATCTTCGTAGGTGAACGAAATGCCTTCGCGCCCACGTTCCACACTCGCGATCCGAGCAGTGTTTGTGGTGACGATTTCAAAGCTCAGGTTATCGAAGTGATGCGCCTCCCAAGAACCGCCAGTGCGGGCTCCAAAGACAATTTGCATGTTTCCACTGGGGAACCAGTCCACGGCGAAGTCCTCTAGCACTCTCTTGCCTTTCCAGGTGATGTTGAGCTTCTTTTCCTCGGTGAGTTCCACTTCGAATCGTTGCCATGTTAGGTTTTCAATGGGAGGATCCTCCACTCCAACGGGTCCCGTTTGCAGCGAGGTTTCATCGTCTGGCTCACCGTTGGCCGTGGCCGCTGGGATCTGATGCACCAGCTCGCCATCCACGCGCACACTGAATCCGACAATGTCAGCCTCAGGCTCCTGTTGAAACTGACCGTTATCCCAGGTGTCAAAACCGATTCCTAGCCCCGTCTTGGAGCCTTCTTCTTGCAAGCCACCCAGTTGGGGGAATTGGTGATCGATGGCATAGCCTTGGCCACGCGGTTCTTTCAATAAGTCATCTTCCGGCCGAACGATATTGATACTAAAACCATCTGCCGGGCGGTCCCGGTCCCCCCCGATGCGAGCGTCTACGGAAAACTTGAACGCTGAAATAGGATCCTCCACAGGAGGAAAGATGATATTTGCTTGGGCGCCTCCTACGGCATCCGTTAGCGAAAGGTAGCCGCCGCCATCCACGCCGCCAGCGGCTCGCCATTGCGTGGTATCGGTGTTAGAAATGATTTCCAAATCCGGCTCTTCTTCAAAGTCGAAGACCTGTCCCGGTGGCGTGTCAATACCCGCAATCCATTCCACGGCACGAAGGAACATTTCCCAGCCTTCATCCGTTAGGAATTCTGCCGTATTATCGGTCATGGGAAATTGCGCGCGACGCCCAACCGCGATCACACCACCTAACTGTTCCGTCCCCGCTTCAGCAATCGTCAGGGTCGGCACATCAGCATCGACCAAGGTGGCCAAAGTGACCACTGAGGGCGCGATGTCTCCACCGAGTTCCCAGGTCTCCCCATCGGGATCAAATACTTGCAATTCTCCTAACGGAAACCCTGCCGTGATGTAGTGATCGTTTTTAACAATATTCCAACTCGGTACGGTGTGCTTTTGACGGCCACCATCGTTGAAAGCGAAATTACCGGCACGCGCGACTTCGGAAAGGGCTTCCTCCCAATTGAGCACGCCGATGGGCACTTCTAAAAATTTCGTTCGAATCGATCCAGAACCAGGTGTCGATGAAAGGATGACGCCATTCATGCCATCCGCGTCTTCCGTAGCGGAATCACCGGATGCCTTATAAGTGATGGCATCCGCGCCAAACCGCTCTTGTAGTTTCTCCATCACGAACATGTCAGCGCCTTGCGTCGGCTCGGCCTGCCCACCAATGAAGAGCAGTTTGACTTGCGCTTGAGCCACGCCGCAGGTCAATCCTAACGCTGCAGCCATTACAAAAGGTAGGCGGGAAAGAAGCGATCTCCTTCGCCACTTGGGTTCGGGGTCTAAGGGTTTCATAGGTCGATAAGGTTGCGTTTGTGCGGGAGCCATTCGCGGCTTCCCTGAATCCCGTCCATTAGACGAAGCGCGGTGGTTGGTGTCAATCGCCGTCTAGGCGTGCACCTCCTCAGACCTTGCGGCTGAGTTTCTCCAAGCGTGCCCGCTCCTTTGCGCTGAGCGAGTGCATGCCGTGCTGGCTGATGCGATCGAGAAGCGCGTCCATTTCCTCACGCTCATCCGGCGTCTTGGCTTTCTTCTTCTTGGCCCGTTTGCCAGTCTCCTTGGGCCGGCTTTTCTCTAGACTGGTGTAGCCCTCCGAGAAATCGTAGCCCATGAAGCCCTGATCATTGCCGGCGGCGAATCCGCTTCCGTAGCGCAGCGACTTGCGGAAGCGTTCGGTCTCATAGAGCACCCAAGCGAAAATGAGTATGGCAAAGAGCGAGTGTCTGCCAGTGATGGGCTCGAGCCAACCCAGGAGTACGCTGATGATGCCTAACACTGCCGTGACCCGTGAAACCCACACCGTGACAATGGACGCCCGGTAATAGGGGCCTTCCCTAAAGGCACCGTGGCGCTTCTCTTGTTGGGCCCATGCTAGAGCGTGAAAAATGCGGCCGCCATCCATGGGATAAATGGGCAAGAGATTGAAAACTAGCAGAATGAGATTCCACTCGATCAAGACCCACTTCACTGCCCAGTAAAACAGATTGCCCAACAACTCCGGCCGGCCCGCCTCCAAGAGACGAAAGAGCGGGAAAGCGATGATCGCGATGACCACGTTGACGGCCGGCCCCCCTGCCGTGGCGATGAAATGCGCGCGCGGCCGAGACGGCACATTAATCATCGCCAATCCACCAAGAGGCCACAGAAGCACATCGTGGGCCTGTCCACCGACATAACGCGCCGCGAAGCAGTGGCCAAACTCATGTAAGAGTATGATAGAAAAACTCAAGAACGTGCTAAGTGCCCAAGCAAACAGAGTGCTAGAGCCGCTCCCTAAATCAGCCTCGACAAACATGGTATAGCTCAAAAGCCACCAAGCCAACAGCACCCAGTGCAATCGCACGGTGATGCCTTTGAAGGTGCCAATCCTCAGACCTGATTGCCAGAAACTGCTACCCATGCCCCATCTTGGGCCTGTTCTGACGGAATCGCAACCAAACGCGGAGGGGATCCGAAAGTCTCACGAGTCCCGCTAGGAACAGGCTCTTCGCTGCGGGAGATGCGATTCTGCCCAAACCTGCCTTTTAGGCGGCTGGGATGACAGGTAACTTCAAGTCCCATTCACAAGACCAGGAAGTGCCGCTACGAGGTTACGGCATTCTAACGAAGTGCTCATTTTCGAAGCTGGCTAGCCAGAACTTTTGAAAAAAGGTGACGCCTTTTTCGCGAAAAATACGCTTTTAAAGACTGAACACTATCATCGTTGCCCGTCTCATGAATGCGATTTTCAAAACGCTGTGGAAGCAAGTCTACGCCCACCTTAGGTCTCTCGGCTCCGGTCATCATGACGCCGAGGACTTCACTCAGGATGTCTTCGCGATCCTCGCCAATCGAGACATGCTGACATCCATTCCCCGTAGTCCTGCCGAACAAACGGCCCTACGTAGCTACCTCTTCACTACCGCCCGTCGAGTCGCCATCGATCATCACCGCAAGGCAACCGCAGCCAAACGTGGCGGCGATCATTCGTCCCTTGAACTGGATGCTTACGACGAAGTCCCTGGTGTGGCAATCGACGAAAACTCGCCCGCCAACCAAGTGGTCAGGCGTGAGACTTTGGACGCGTGGGAATCCCAGGTCACTCGCCTTGGCAAGGAAGCCGCGGTTCGCGGAAAAGGCGTTCTGTTTCAAGCATCACGTCCTTTCCTGATCGCCGGCACAAGATCCGAAGGCCTGACTAACGTAGCCAAGTCTTTGAAAATGAAAGTGGCTACGGTTCGGGTCCAGGTTCATCGTTGGCGCCAATGTTTGAGGCATCGGATGAGCGCGGAGTTCAGCGCCCAATCCTAACACAGAACGACAGAGCCACTACTCGGTGCGGACGCGATAGTAACGCGCCGCGTCCGGTTGGTTAGGCACGGTGAACGTGCTAACCGAGGAATCGGCGGCCACGGTATCGCCACCGATCGTCTCCCACTCGATAAGATTCCGTGACGACTCGACCTCAAAAACTTGGCCGGACGCAGCGGCAATCTGGAGGACGACCTCATTATCACTGTGCGCGACGGAGGTGATCGCCGCTACTCCGCTCGAAGTCGCTGTTGGGATCAATGCCAGACCTTTAGCGAAGTGGTCTAACGCTCCAGCCAATTCGATCTCGCCAGAGATCGAGAGAAGGCGTGCCGTGTCATTGTCTGTTAGGAGAAACAGCCCATTGCCCAGATATGCCAAGCCTTTGCCTTCGGTCCAGGAACCCGACGTTTGAATGATTTCGAGTGATTGATTCTCCACATCGACGACCTCGAAGACTTGTTCCTGTTGAGGAGGTGCACCGCCGGACACATGATAGAGCAAACCGTCGTCTGTGCTGAAAGCGATGGCCTCGCCTTGGTCGCCATTGCCTAACATGCGAATCAACGAAGGCGCCGCCGTGGTTTTATCAATGAAGTAGAGACTCTCCGGATTCACGGCGTTGGGATCATCGCCCGTCACGCCGAAGAGTTCGCCGTTTCCATTGATGGCAATGCCTGAGAATTTCAGCAGTTCATCGGCGGAAGGATTGCCCACCAGCGTGGCCACTCCCGTGAGGTGATCCAAGGTGGCGAGGATACGATTCCCCGTTTCGCCGGCCGGCGCCTGGTTCAACTCTAACAGGGCGAATAATTGGGCGCCGGCCCCGTCCCAAGCGAGTCCCAAGATCTTGGCCGCGGAGACACCGTCTGCCGCATTCTCCAAGGTGACTTCTTGCGTGGCCACCGTGCCGCCGTTTACGTCTAACATCCGCAATAAATTGTCTTTGTTAGATCCGGAATAAAGCGTGTGGCCATCCGGGATCGGAATATCCGTGGTGATCACTTGAAGTTCCGCACTCGACGTGACTTCGCCGCCTGCATTCGAAGCTTTGACCGTGTAAAATCCGGCATCCTCGCCTGAGAGATTTTCTAACACGATCTCATTCATGTTGCTATCAGGAATCACATTGCCATCTTTAGACCACTCGAAGGCGATGCCGTTTCCCTCCGCTTCCACTGCTAGAGAGATCATTTCGCCAACACGCGCCAGGCGTCTCTCAAGCTTCGTGGTGAGCACCGGCGGCGGAGGCGCATCGCCGGTGACATTGATGATGAGTTCGTAGAGAGGCGAGGCATCACCACCGAGATTGGCCCGATGAAAAGCGGTGATTTCCACCGTGTAGGTGCCGGGTACGGTCGGCGTACCGGTCATGGCCGTGAAACTGTTGGAAGCGACGGAGCCGTCCCACTCGATCCCAGGAGGCAACCCCTCGACCAGGTAGGAACGCGCTTTCTTTCCAGGAATGGCCGCGCTCCACACCCACACAAATTCCTCACCGACTGCCGCTTGGGCTGGATTAGGCGAATCGACCGGCGTGACCACGGGAGCCGTGGCGCCGGTGACGGCATGAGTGGAGAGGGCGTTCACAGCCGTCGTGGCGGCGGTGAACTTGAAAACATGGGCAAATCGCGGCGCCAACGAAGCGAACTTGCAATCAATCAGCGAGCGCAGAACGGGGCTGCGTTGAAGGAGAAGAATGAGCAGGCTGGCGAGATACGCGAAGCGGGAATGCCAGAGGCGAATAATGCAATACAGTATCGGGTCAAGGTTCGGCTGGCTTAGGGTCATTTTTTAGTAGGGGTTTCATGTTTGGTAGGCGGGGCAGGGATAAGAGCGCGAATCTAGCCATGTCATTCCGCGTGGCAACGTGTTGGCCGGGGGGAAATCGCTTGCCCACAACGGGCTTCGCCACTAGACACCGCCATGACTTGGCTAGAAGCAATTATTCTGGGGATTGTGGAAGGTGTGACCGAATATCTGCCTGTTTCCTCGACTGGGCATCTGATCCTCACGCAACGAGCGCTATCTATCCCAGAGTCCGAGGCCTCGAATGCTTATGCCGTCTGTATTCAAGGAGGCGCCATCCTTGCCGTCCTGGGGCTCTATTGGAAGCATGTGAAGGAAATCATCGCCGGATGGCTGGGAAAAGTGGGGATCGGCCCCGGCCACGCCGGCGGTTTTCAAATGGGTGTCAATATCGTCGCAGCTTTCATTCCCGCAGCCGTGTTGGGATTGCTCTTCGATGAGGCGATCGAAGAGAAACTTTTCGGTCTTTGGCCGATCGTCTTTGCTTGGTTCGTGGGTGGCATCGCCATTCTCGCCGTCGCCAGCTATCGGAAAAGGCGGCGTTCCGAGGGCAAGGCAGGCATACCGCTGGAAGAACTCACTTGGAAATTGGCCCTCATTATCGGGCTGATTCAGTGTCTGGCCATGTGGCCCGGAACCAGTCGCAGCCTCGTCACCATCGTCGGGGGTGTACTTGTAGGCTTGAGTCTCTCGGCTGCGGTGGAATTCAGTTTCCTACTCGGGGTCGTGACCCTCTGCGCCGCCACGGTCTACAAGGCCTTTGATCACGGGCCGAAGATGGTCGAGGCCTACGGATGGACCCCCATGATCATCGGCTCTCTCGCGGCGTGGATCTCCGCCGTGATCGCGGTGAAATGGATGGTGAGCTACCTGCAGAAGCACAGCATGGCCATCTTTGGCTATTATCGAATTATCTTAGCTATCGTGGTGGCTGGAGCGATTCTGATGAATTATCTCGATCCCCGTTAGGCAAGGCTGCCCCGACAGCATTCTCATGATTGCGAACTAGGCTAGAGCGATTTCTCTTGAGATTTCGGGGGACGGGCCTAAGTCACTGAAGGCCCGGCTGGTTATGTTCCGATTTATTCACTTATCCGCGAGCGCTCTCTTCCTCCTAACAAGCCTCTCATCGGTTTCCGCGCGCGATGTCGTCCGGCACCTGCTCGCGGATGGATTCGACTACCCTGTGGGGAAACCCGACGCCAAGGGCTATTACAAATATCGTGGCTATTCGCCTAACGGACACCTCGGGGAAGATTGGAACGGCGTGGGAGGCGGTGACACCGATTTGGGCGATCCCATATATTCCATCGCGCACGGCGTGGTGGTTTTTTCTGACGATGTTAGAAAAGGCTGGGGAAATTGCATTATCGTCCGGCACGCTTATCGCGATGCCAATGGCAAGATCCGTTATGTCGACTCTCAATACGGCCATCTTCTCAAACGTTATGTGAAGTTGCACGATCGCGTGAAACGTGGCCAACAAATTGGCACCATGGGTTCCAACCGCGGGATGTATGCCGCGCACCTTCATTTTGAAATGCGCAAAGAATTGCGCCTCGGCATGAATCGCTCCGCTTGGCCCAAAGACAATTCGTGTTATTATCATCCTACCAATTTCATTAAGGCCCATCGCAAGCTTCGCAGTAGCGCCAAACTTTATCCCATTCCCGTCAATACCTTCCGCGGACAGGGCCAGCTCAGAAAAGACCCGCGCTTGAAAAACTTGGAAGTCCCCGTTTCCAAGAATGGGTTAAAACCCATTGAGGAGAAGAAACCCAAAGAGAAAAACTCGATACTACGTGGCATCCTCTCCGACCTTCGAAGCAAACGGCAACGCGAGAAAGAGCAGTCACTTAATGAAATGAAGCGGCGCCTGGGTAAAGGTTAGAGTGGTCAATCCAAATAGGCGTGCATCACTTCTTTGAGAACACCAACTTCATTTGCGGGTAACCTCTGGCCCCAATCGCATATTCTTTGAAACCGAATTTTCGGTACAAACCGATCGCCACCTGATTGCGCGGGTTCACTCCCAATCGAAGGCCCGGAACTTTCTCACCAACGGCATTTAGGTATTGGGACATCAGAAAGGTTCCAACGCCCCTTCCCTGGTGGGTCTCGGTCACGGCGATCCCAATGAAAGGATACTCACAGCCGTATTCTTCGATCTGATCATACCGATCCAATCGCGCCCAGATCGCGCCGGCCGATTCCCCTGTTTCCCTATCAAGAGCGATCAACCCGAAGTCATCAGGCCGCCCCCAATGTTCGACCAGTCTTCGAATGCGCGGATCTTGCAGAACACTGCGTGGCCTCCGCTCTTCATCGGGTGCATCCCAAAGCGCGATATAGAGCATGTCCCAGAGAAAATCCTGATCCCTGGGGTCAAGCGGCCGGCCTCTCCATTGGGAGTTCTTCATTTTTTCAGCATCACGGCGCCCCACTCAATCGCGCCCTTAGATACATCGTTTGGGGTGATGTCGCCTGCCAGCGCCACACTTCATCCCCGGTATCCTGATCTAGCTCACGAGAAACAAACTCTAGCAAAGACTCCACCGGCTCCCAAGTTTCCATGTTCTTGGACCCCTCCATCTCCCATCCAAGGTCATCCGCAGCGTGCCGGTAGCGGAAAGTCACGGTGCGATCGATGGCGATTTCAATGGGAGCATTTCCGCCGAATGCATAGAATTCAATATCCGTTAGACCGTCATAACGGTCACCCTCAACGGCTCCAGGCGAACCTCCGCTAGCAAGACTCGCACGCCAAGAGGCGGCGTTATCGGGATCACCCGAACGATAAACAAGGGATCGGCCCACACCGTCGGCATTCTGAGACCACGCCTTATTATCATCATAACGAAAGTCTTGCAGCAGCTGCCCAAAGCGATTCTCGAACCTCATTCGTTCGCCATCATTGTTCAATCGGGATTCATCAAACTCTCCAATAATCAGCAGATCGGGTCCATAAGCTTCCTCTATCGCCACACGGTTCCTAACCACCAGAGCTAACGCACCCGGCGCTAACAGGATCGCCTCGTCACCAGCTTTCCATTCGATGCCCCTTGTGAAGCACAGACCCGCGAGATCGATGGTGTGGCCGCTGACATTCTGAAGCTCGATAAACTCCACATCACCCTCGTCATCGCTGGGGTGATAATGAATCTCGCGGATCACCAGGCTGCCTGGAGTCGCAGCCGCCACCGTACCCGTATGGGTGATCGTGATCGCATCTGAGCCAGGCAGGAAGAAAGTGCCCAGTTCCTCACCTTGAAAACCGATCGCTTGCAGCTCCAGCTGGTTCTGACCCGGAACAAGGGGTATCTCAGCCTGCCAGGTCTCCAGATCGATCCACCGAACATCCAGGAAATCGCCCGTTCGGTTGTTTCGAATGGCCCTGACATTCACCCCACCATTTCCTTCGATAATGGTCGATGAGGCGTCTGTTTCAAAGGCATTGCCGCGATTGGTAATGATCTGAAAACGCTCGCTGACCTCCCGTTTGATCTCGGCCTTCACAAAGTTGCCACGGCGCGTGATATAACTCGTGAAACGCTCTTCATAGTTGTTTCCGGTCACTTCATTCAAGTGATCAATCCAAGGCTGCATGCGCTCTAGATTAAATGATTGATCAATGATATCGCTAAGATGGCCGTAGAAGAGGCGTTTGTTTTCAGGAAGGTCGATAAAGCGGGCTAGATTCGTATTACCACGTCCCAACAAACCGGAACTGGTGGAATAAAAAAAAGCGTGGTCCAAGTCCCACGGAAACGCTAACACTCGCCCGTCTGAGGGGCGGGTATAGAGCACGAGATTATGCGAGAGTCCCATATTGTAGGTATCGGCGACGCCGATGAGCGATTGAAAGGCAAAGACACGCATCCATTGATCCACATCGATCGCTTGCGGAATGCGTTCACGGCGCAAGGTGTCCGTCCGGCTGGAGAAGGCGTCGCCTAACCGAATGATGCCCGTGAAATCATCGCGATCCCGGTTGTTGGTGGGGATAAAATTATACCGATACGCCTCTTTATCGTCGCGCATGTCTTGGATATCGACGCCTAACACCGTGGTGTAGGGCCCTTTCAAACCATCACGTTCGCCATCAATGGTCGCCACGGGATGATAAATGAGTTCAAACTTATGCGTGGCGCCTTGAGCACCATCTTCAAACTGGCTATCGAGATAGAGATTGCCATAACGGGCCATGCGCACTTGTGCTAGACTAGACTCACCAATGGTCGGCGTCTCAATGAAGATGACATCTTCATAGGTCGTGGGGATGCCCCGCGCACGTTGCGCGAGTTGATTGACCACGAGTTCATTCACGCCGGCGCCGGCTTTGACGGCAAAGAAACCGTTAGAATTTCCGTTAGGCATGACATCGCCGCGATCGATAGCAATGGAATCGTGCACACCGCGATAGGGACGTTCCTTTCCAAAGACAACGTTGTATCCCGTGCGATTGCTGCGCCGGCCAAAGGGACTGCTACGAAGGCGCACGCCCACATCGAAATGATAGTCCTCGTTATTGGCAATGAGCGTGCCGCCAATGCGGCCGTTGCTCACCGCGTGTTCCGCGCGGCGCATGTGGGTGTGTTCGTCAGGTAACATTAAGAGCCGGACGTGATTGATTCCCGACTCGCCGGTACGGGGTTCGCCCACACGCAAGAGAGCACGGGAATCGCGTCCGGCAGCAGGAAAGGTCGCACCGGCGCCTTGGTTATCGATGGCCTCAAGATAGAATTGAATGAGAGATCGGTTAGACTGCCCGGGAATCTCCCCTTGATAGACACCACCCATCTCCATCATGGGGGCCACTTGCCATCCGGTGGCCTCACGTTGATACCAAAGCCGTATCTCACCGATGCCGTGCGGATCGAAGGCTTCGACCTCAAAAGCGATGGGCTCATTCGTCCCCGGATCAAGCGGGCTGATACGCCAGTTTTCGAAAGTCGGCCCAAGATTCTCCGTGAACCGGCTATTCTCCCTGCCCGGCGTGCCTAACTGATCAGGAATCGGCAAGAGGTGGGTGCGGGCCAATCGATTGAGATAGAGACGCGTGTTCAATTGGGGCGACCCACGAAGCCACTTGGCGCGCAGCGAAATGGCGTAGGTCTCCGTGCTAGAGATACGTTTCCCATCATCGAAGGTGATCGAGGCATTATTGTAAGTGTGTTCAATAGCGCCGTCCGCGATGAGATGAAGCACGCGGCCATCACCATTTGAATCGTCAATCACATGACTCGCCGCATGGGTACCCAACAAACGCCAATCGAGCAGAGATTGGGTAAAGAAGTTGGTTCTCTCAAAACCACCGTTAGGCAAGACTTCAACGGCGCCCCCACCCGGAGATTCGACCACGCTCACATCATCAATGAGCGCTTCACCAGCACCTAACAAACCCATGAGAAACTCATGGAAATTGCTTGGATTGTTGCTACGCGGCGGCGAAGTGGCTCTGCCCTCGTAGGCGATGTCTACCCAAGTGGATTTCGCGGATTCATCACTCGCAAACCACGCTTCCGGAACGCCGTTATCAGCCCAGGGATCGCGTAACTCTAACGAACTTCCGCCGCCATCAGCGTAACGGGGCCACCGGCCGCTATCATAGTAATGAACGCAGTCTACTGGGTTATCCGCTGCATCCCGTAACGTCACCAAATCCGAACTATTACCCAATTTGCCATCGAAATCGCCAAGGATGGTGATCTCAGGATACTTCTCTCTCAGAGAATCAGCGTCGCGGGCGACTACGAGATAACTGTTGGGCAATAGAACCGTTCCATCAGGAATGGTGAAACGGATGCCATCGGCAAGATGCCATCCTGACAAATCCACCGACTCATCACCTCGGTTGTAGAGTTCCAACCATTCCTCACTCTGCTCCGCATACTCATTCTCCAGAGTGCCCGGTTGATCATAGACGGGAGGAAAGTGATACATGATCTCGTTAATCACGATCTCTTCGCGAACATGAATTTCGTTAGGCAAACCAGGCGTTTCGTGTTCCACAAAATACCAATCTTCACCCGTAGGCAGACGCCCCTGCACACGCTCTCGCACGTTGACGGCATCAATCAGACGTGCATCCGGCCCCAAAAGAAAAACCGGCTCGCCGGCAAGAATGGCGTCGTCTTCATGCACGAGATAGGCATTGGGTGCGATCGATGCGAAGACGAACTCCGTGATCCCATCTGTGGGCGTCGTTAGGATTGTTCCTGTAAGAGCAATGGATACCCCACCCCGATTATGCAGCTCCACCCAACCCGATCCAATTTCTGAAATCACAAGATCACCTAACGGGTGCGCCACCGTGTTGACGGCACCCGGCGTGCCGCCACGATCAGCGCTTGCGCTCCACGCATCCGGATCCGCTGAGTTGGTCGATGGCCGCTTTTTTGACAGCGTGAATTCAGAACCCGCAGCGCCCACCGGCCAAGGCAGGGCATCATCATACTCTAACTGATCCATCACCCGGCGATTGCGATCACGCAATGTGAGGCGATCACCCCCATTGTTCAGTCTCCCTTCAAAAGGGCCCGCTGAGTTGGGGAAGGTTGAGCCAGCGCCCGTAATCAAAAGAAAACCACCTGGCTCAATAACCGTTCCCTCAGGTATCTCATAGTCCACGCCACCACCCACCCGCCAACCCGAAAGATCTACTCGGATGGACATCTGGTTGTGAAGCTCAATCCATTCTGAAGAACCTCCTTCGTGTGTGTGATAGTTGATCTCATTGAAAGTCACCACGGCATCCGAAGCGATCGCTTGAAACCCACCTATCAAGACCATTACAGAAAGGAGGAGAATCGGTTTTACGACAAGCGATCGGATTTCTTCCTGCATTAACGAAGCACCGTATAAACATGAAGTGAATCTTCAAGCTATTTGACTGCCGATCAGGCAGAAATGCGTTAGCCGGCCACCTAAAACGAGGTCTCACTCTATAGGGATGTTACCAATTTCCTAAGCCACACCCAGGCGTCGGACGCGGAAACAGGGGATGGATAGAATGGAGGATCCTAGCCAGCTAATAATCCACCGTGCCGACTTCGGTAACCCAGGTCGAATCGGCCCTCAGCAAGGTTGGTGACCCCAGTCTTCCTCCTTCAGAGCATCCTCAAATTGAGCCATCTGTTCCTCCGGGCTAAGCACACTTTTTTCAGTGGAAGTGGACTCTTCGTCCTTAGAAGAGTTTTCTGCAAGATTGTCTTCAGACGCAGGTTCACACATGGCTGAAACATGGCACAATTGACCAACCTCCGCCATGGTTTGTTTCTTGAGGCCACCAAATAATGTGGTGACGATCACTCGAGGATGACCATTAGGTCTAGTGCATGCTTATCTCGCCATTCCTTCCGGATAAACGGGCTGGAAGCCGGTGTCACATGGTGCCACTGGCGTCACGCCCGTTCTTTTCCGGTGGGAAATTCGTTAAAATCAAAGAGCTAACCAAGTCGAATTGCCTGGCAATACGATTCTGTGGTAGGAACTCACCAAACGGTGTGAGCTTTCCTTCCACTTCAATTCGATTGTCTAACAACCACCTCATCTACCATGCCCTTCATTACTTTATTAGTCGGTCTCGCCATCTACGCGTTCTTTCGCGTGCTCGTAACCGGCTTCTACACGGTCAAACCAGACGAACGCGCGGTCGTCACCACCTTTGGAAAGGCCAATCGCCTTCCCGGGAAACCGGCGCCAGACGAGATTCTCTCAGACGATGAACGGGAGCGCTATAGCTATCCCAATGTCGAGGTCATTCAACCAGGTGGTCCGTATTTCAAATGGCCGTGGCAAACGGTGCACAAGGTGAGCATCGCGACCCAAGCCGTCCCCGTCACGTGGGACCCCACCAAAGATCAGGATACCATCGAAGCCGTGACCAAAGACAATCTCACCACCGGCGTGAACGGACAGATTCGTTACCGTGTTAGTGAAAACAATCTCTATGCCTACCTCTTCGGCGTTAAGAGTCCGCTCCAGCATGTGATGGGCTACTTCATTTCCGTACTCCGCGAACGCATTGCCAATTTCGTCGATCCCAAAGGCCAAAGCCTCCTAACGGATACAGACATGGGTGAAGGCGATGCAGAAGAAAGCGCGGTCGACTTGTCAGAGGGCGTGTCGATCAATGATCTGCGTAAGAATCTCCCGCTTCTCAATGAATACATGGAACAACAATGCCGTTCGACTTCCGGCCGCTACGGCATCGACCTGGACGCCGCCCTCATCACGGAAATCGATCCTCCGGCGGAAGTGGATCGCGCGCTATCCGCCATCAATAGCACCCGCAACCAAGTGGCCGCGGACATCAGCACCGCACGTGCCGATGCCGAACAACAGATCACCATGAGCAAGCGCGCGGTGGACATTGCTTCTAACAATGCGCTCGCCGAAGTAGCACCGTTGCGTGTCCTCGCAGAAACCCTGACACATATCAAAACCGAAGGAGGTTCCAAGGCGCTGGCGACCTACATTCGCAATCTCCGGGTGCCTCTCCTGAAACGTGCCGGGCGGATCGTGCAAACCAATACGTCCCGATGCGAAGCCTAACTAACCTTCAATGACCAATCTCGACCAGATCATGGAACTCCCATTTCCTTTCTTGTTAGCCGTGGATCCCGCCACCATCGCGGCCTCTGTCGTGGCGTTCTTTGCCGGACTGATCGGTATTCCCATCGCCCTTAAGCTTGCGTCCGCCTTCGGGATCTACACTATTGTCGATGAATGTGAGACCCAAGTATTCACGCTCTTCGGCAAAGTCCTGGGCACGATTGACGAGGCCGGACTGAATTCCGCCATCAAACAGTTCGGTCCCAAGGCCTTACTCATCCCTTTCTTTGGCAAACGCTATCGCGTGAGCACCGCCTTGCGTCAGCACTATCTCCGCAGTCAAATGGTGAACTCGGAAGAAGGCACGCCGATGGGTGTCGGCATTTGGTATGAAATGCAGGTAAACGATCCCGTGGATTATCTCTTTGTGAACAGCAATCCCGAGGGATCTCTTCAAGCCAACGTCGCCAGCTCGACCATTTCCACCCTCAGCAACTTGGAAATGGAAACGATGTTAGAAAATCGTCACAGCCTTAGCCGCACGGTTCGGAGCACCGTTTCGCCACTCTCCGAAAAATGGGGGTACCGCCTTGGTTCCGTCTACATTCGCAAGGTCGCCTTCACCGATGCGCAAATGGTACACAATATCACTGAGAAAGTGGTGAAGCGCCTGGTGCAGGTCACGAGCGCGATGAAACAAGACGGCGAGAACCGCGTGGGCCTCATCCAAAGTGAGACGGCTAACAAAGTTTCTCAGAAAATGGCCGAAGCCGCTTCCAAACGACCGGAAGTCGTGGGTGACACCCTCAATGAAATCGCCAAAGATGATCCTGAGATCCTCGACGCCGTCATGGAAGTCATGGAAACGGAGAACCTTCTTGAATCCGGCGCCAGTGTCGATGTGTTGCCCACCGGCGCTTCGCTTCTCGTTCAGTTAAGCGATGGCGCTAGACCGGGAAATCCGTCAGCTTCCCTCAGGAGCAAGATGCCCGATTTGCCCGGCGCGTAACTCACTATCAATGCCCCAGAACCTCAACGACGAATCACAGCCACCCAGCCACATACCTCCAAGAACTCTTTTAGGCGCTAAGGCGACGCTCCGAGCTTCTCGCCGATCACGTCAATAATCGTCGAAGGCCTCACACGCACCCGCCAGTTATCGGTGAGTTCTTGCCAGACGATCTTGCCCTCGCCGTTGAGCAAATAGACGGCGGGACGGGCGATGTCGCTTCCCATCATGCCGCCTTCATGCCGTAGACCGAATTGATCGATGACTTTAAGGTCGGGATCGGAGAGAATGGGGAAACTTAAGTCTAACTTTTTGACGATTTTCAAACTATCTTCTGGAGGATCCGTGCTCACGGCGAGGATATCCGTTTTCAGCGTCTGAAAATCTTCGTAGCGCGACTGCAAACCTTGCAGTTCTGAAACGCAGAATGGTCACCAGTAGCCGCGATAAAAGGTGAGAACGACATTGCGACCTCGGTAGTCGCTTAGGTTTACAGGCAGGCCATTGTGATCATTGAGAGTGAATTCCAAACCGCCTTGGAGCACCACTTTCTCAGCTTGAGGCAATTGATAGGAATAATGAAAAACATAGAAGAGGAAAAGCGCGGTGATCCCCAAGGATGCGGCGGCGAAGAACCATGCGAGGAAGGTCTTGCCCTTGGACTTGAGAGGCTTTACCCGCCGGATGGCAGCGATGGCCATTCCCAGTCCAAATAACGTGAGAGGCAAGTTCACCCACGGAAAGTCGCGCAAAGCGGGAAATCGAGCAAAGACCATGAAGTAGCTGAGGACGCCTGCCAAGGCGATGGGAAAGCCTAACCAATGCCAAGCTCTCCGGCGATTCTTGTTCTCTGGTGACCCACTCATCCTGCGAAGTCCCGACGATAGTGCCTCACTTCGAATTCAGCAAATCTCTCGCGTATTTCATGACGCGGGAACCACGCCTCAAACGCCGGCATCCAGGTATCGCCCTCGTAAGGCTCATGCACATAAGTGAGTATAAGGCTCTCACAGTCTTGGAGATGCGTTTGAAAAACCCGGGCGCCTCCGATAAGGTAAGCATCTCCCGTCACCCCCAGATCCACGAGTTTTTCTAGCTTGGAAATAACGTCGATGCCCTCTCGAGAATCCATCGAGCGACTGAGAACGATATTGTGACGCTTGGGCAAAGGGCGTTGGCCGGGCAGGGATTCGAAAGTGCGGCGCCCCATGATAATGGGATGATTCAATGTCCGTTTCTTAAAAAGCTTGAGATCTTCAGGCAAATGCCAGGGCAAATCGCCGTCACGCCCAATCACGCGATTGGACGCCATGGCCACGATGGCATGCAGGCGAATGCCGTGCTCACGGTAAAACGCTAGGGCCATTCAGAGTTAGACCGAAACGGCCGCTTTGATGTGAGGATGCGGATCGTAGCCTTCCAATTTGAAGTCCTCGAAAGAAAAGCCGTCAATCGTCTTGATGTCAGGATTGAGGATCATCTTGGGTAGAGGACGGCAATCCCGGGAAAGTTGCTCTTTGGCCTGAGCAAGGTGATTGCTGTACAAATGCAGATCTCCAAAGGAATGAACGAAGTCACCCGGCTCAAGTCCTGTCACTTGTGCCATCATCAACGTTAGCAAGGCGTAGGAAGCAATATTAAAGGGAACGCCGAGAAAGAGATCGGCGCTACGTTGATAAAGTTGGCAGCTGAGTTTGCCCTCACAGACATAAAACTGAAAGAGGAGGTGACAGGGAGGCAGTGCCATTTTCTCGACCTCAGCCACGTTCCAAGCACACACGATTAATCGCCGGCTGGAGGGATTGGCTTTGATCTGCTCTACCACGTCCGCGACTTGATCGATGACCTTGCCACCAGTTCCCTCCCAACGCCGCCATTGCTTCCCGTAGACCGGACCCAATTCTCCACGCTCGTCCGCCCATTCGTCCCAGATGGTGACTTTGTTATCGTTGAGGTATTTGATATTGGTATCACCGCGCAGAAACCACAGAAGTTCGTGGATGATCGATCGCAAATGAAGTTTCTTAGTCGTGAGCACTGGGAAACCTTCGTCCAACCGATAGCGCGCCTGAGCACCAAAGACCGAGTAAGTACCGGTTCCCGTGCGGTCATCCCGATAACGCCCCTCTTCCAGAACAAGTTTCAGCAGACGGTGATACTCTTTCATTTATCTAAACCTTTCGCCGACGGATCCATGCCCGACCGTTAGCCGCTGCAAGATAGCCGAGCAAGAATCGTGTGTTTTAAAGTGCCGCTGTAGCGGAATTCGTGAGAATTCCCGAGGATGGGCGCCCAATCCAAACGGTCAACAGTTCCAATACCCGATAGATCAAAGCTGCGGCAACTCGAGTTCCACATCCTCGATGGGCAACTCGGGCTCCCCGACTGGCCGGTCGATGGGGACCTTGGTATCGACGTGTTTGAGGTCTTTCTCCAAGTCGGCGACGATCACCGCCAAACTAGGTGCGAAACTGACCGGAATTTTCCCAACAGTGCCGGGGAGATCGTCTTCAGATTCGAACACCTGATCCAATTGCTCGGCCAGCGAGACGATTTCGCGATTCTCTTCGCCCGTAACCAATTGAAGGATGCCGAGCTGCGCCCGCACCATCATCGTATCCGCGTCGGTGGCCGGAGGCAGCTTAAGTTCCATTGCGACCCGGCGCTGCGCGTCGTTGAGCTGCCGGAAGACGCCTTTGGCACAGAGTGGCTGGGTCCGTTTGCTGAAGAGAAACTGCTGAATCCAAACGATGACTCCGAGGTGATGGAGCGCGGTCTTCCGCTCATCAGCCTCGGGACGCCCGGGAAACCGGTCGCGCAATCGATTGGCGAGATGCCAGTACATTTCGTGATCCTCGGAGATCGCGTCCCGGAGAGAATCCTGAATAACGTCGATCTCCTCGATTAGAGGATCTTTGGAGCTGGAGGGCGTGGGCGACACGATCGGGCTAGAGAAAAGTCTACAAATCATGAGACGGCGATCAATAGCAAGTCCGCCATTTCCTAACATCTCGTTCATTTACAAAGCAACTGGTAACGAGTCTCACCTCCGTGAGCACTTCCGAAACTGGCGGTGTTTCTCCTCCTGGCGGTCGCTGAGCGGTCCAGGCAAAGGGCTTGACTTGGCTTGACGCCGAAGCCCACGTTTACCTAATCAATCCAGAAACTATGAAATCAATCCACTACTCGGTCATCGCCGCCATCACTTTAAGCTTGGGAGCCCCGTCAGTTCTGGCTGAGGAGGCCACGATCTATGACAAGGTCATCAAGCCAATCTTGGAGGCGCGCTGTGTCGAGTGTCATGGGCCGGACAAACAGAAGGCGAAACTCCGTTTGGACTCTCCGGAGCACATCACCGACGGTAGCGACGGCGAAGCCATCGTGGCCGGCAACGCTGCGGAGAGCTTGGTGCTTGAGCGTGTGCTGCTCCCGGAAGATGACGATGAAGCCATGCCGCCCAAAGGCGATCGACTCACCAAAGAACAGATTGAAACGTTGAAGTGGTGGGTGGATCAACAGAAGGCGTCATTTGAAGCGAAGTTCGTGGTCGCGGATGCGCCCGATGCGGTGAAGAAGGTGGCCGAAGCGGGCGTCGCCGCTAGCAAAGTCGCCAAAGCCAAAGAACCCGAACTTCCCGAAGTGGATGCCGCTGATCCAGCGCTGATGAAGCCGTTGCAAGATGCCGGCGTGCTCGTTCTGCCTCTCGCACAGAATACCAACTTGCTTCACGTGGAAACGGTTAGTGTCTCCAAAGACATCAAAGACGATCATCTTGCTATGTTAGAACCACTGGCGCCGCAATTGGCTTGGCTCTATCTCAATAAGACACAGATCACCAACGACGGACTCAAGAGTCTTGCTGGATTGAAGCAACTGCGCCGTCTTCACATGGCGAACACCCAGATCACTGACGAAGGCCTCAAACACCTCACTGGCCTGGAGAATCTGGAGACGCTGAACATCTACGGCACGCAAGTCACGGACGCTTCGTTAGAGACCATTGCCGCGCTGCCCAAGCTGAAGAAAGTCTTTCTCTACAATACGAAAGTATCACCACGCACGGCGTTTCGTTTCTTAAACAAGCATCCTAACTTAGATGTTAATTTGGGCTGGGATTTCGAATCGCTGAAAAAGCTCGATATCGGCATGGCGCTTCACGAGACTTTCGAGGACCAGCACGCGGGCGAAGTGAAAGGCGGGAAGATCGCTTATGGCGACGGTCCCTCTGGCAAAGCCGCTACCTTTGATGGCAAGGCGTTCGTCGTCGTGGGCGACAACGCGAACTTCGACCGCACCGATCCCTTTAGTGTCACCGCCTGGATCAAAGGTGAGCCGCAAGATGACGGGGTCATCGCCGCACGTGCCGATGTCTCCGACGCCGGGCGCGGCTGGGATCTGCACGTTGGCAAAGGCCGGTTGAGCTTCCAACTCGTGAGCAACGGTCCTGACAATGCGATCAAGGTGGACATTCCCGCGGCACTTGAAAAAGATCAGTGGTATCACGTCGCCGCAACCTATGATGGATCAGGCAAAGCGGCCGGTGTGCGGCTCTATCTTGATGGGGGCGGCGTCTTGCCCACCGTCCACCAAGACAATCTCTCCCGCACAACCAAGACATACCAAGTTCTGAGTGTGGGACGCCGCAGCGATGGCGCCATCTACAAAGGTCAGATCGATGATTTGCGCATCTATCCGAGTTCCTTGTCCGCAGATCAGGTGGGCGCACTCTTCGATCGCTATGGCTTCAAAGAAGCCGCCAAGGAAGGTGAGGGAAGCACCAAGAAGTCTGACAAAGTTGCCGCCGTGAATGACAAATGCCCTTTCAGCGGTCAGCCCATTGATGCCACGCAAACGGTCGTTTACACCAAAGCCGTGGGTGTGTGCTGCGAGAAGTGCGCCCAGAAGCTCGCTGATAACCCTGCCAAATTTGCTGACAAACTTGCTAGTGTCAAATCCACGCATTTGAACAAGAAGTGTCCCTTGAGTGGCAAAGACGTCGATGCCGCCCACACCGTGGCTTACAAAGGTTCCAAAGTTGCCTTCTGTTGTCCGAACTGCCCCAAGAACTTCGATCCCGCCAAACATGCGGACAAGGTCGTGGTGGACAACGCAGGCAATGAAAAGTGCATCTTTAGCAACCAGGACAATAGTGAGGTGGTCTTCGTTAGTATCGGCGTGGGCGTCTGCTGTGAGAAGTGCAAAGCCAAGTTCGAGAAAAACGCGGATGAGCACATTCTCAAGCTCGCGGCTGCTGATGAGAAGAAGACTGCGAAGGCGGAGGCCAAGCCCGAGCAGCCGGCGGCTAAGAAGGTGGTCGCACTCAATGACAAGTGCCCCTTCAGCGGCGAGCCCATCGATGCCGCACAAATCGTGACCTACACCAAGGCGGTCGGCGTGTGTTGCGGCAAGTGTAAAGGTAAAGTGGAGAAGAATCCCACCGCCATCATCTCCAAACTCGCCAAAGTGAAAACGGGTCCTCTCAATAAGACCTGCCCCCTCAGCGGCAAGAAAGCAGACGCAGCGCACACGGTTGCTTTCAAAGGCTCCACCGTTGCCTTCTGCTGCCCCAACTGCCCCAAGAACTTTGATCCCGCCAAGCACGCTAGCAAAGTGGTCGTCGACAATGCCGGAAATGACACCTGCATCTTCAGCGGCGAAGAGAATTCTGAAGTGGCGTTTGTTAGTTTAGCGATTGGCGTTTGTTGCGGCAAATGTAAGGCCAAATTCGAAAAAAATGCGGATGATCATATTCTCAAAGTGACCTTCCCCGCCAAGACCGATGAAGGCAAAGCCGCTGCCGCCGCCAAGAAGAAGAGTGGCGAGCCCAAGACGAAGCTGGTGGCGTTGTTCGATGAGGGAAGCTGCTGCCACAAGGCGCACGGCAAAGGTGGTGCCTGCAAGCATCCTTGCTGCATCAAAGCCGCCGCCAAGAAGGTCGTTTGCCTAAAGTGCAATCCGGGTGCCAAAGCCAAACTAATCTTTGGCGAGCCCGCAGCCTAGCTGAGCAGGCCCTTACATCCACCTCATCGGTGATGCGCTCTTGGACGATAGGCATTCTGCTAGCCTGTTCGCTAGTATTTCAGCTTCACGCCGAGGAGTGGTCGCCACCCAAGATCGTTGCCGAAGCGGCAATCGTCATTGATGCGGATCGGGGAACGACGTTTTATGAAAAGAACGCTGACGAAGAACGCGCCGTCGCCAGCACGCAGAAACTTCTCACCGCTCTCATCATCGCTGAGCACGGCGGTCTCGAGGAGGAAGTCAAAGTCGAGCGCACGGATACTCGAGTCGAACCGACTCGCGTTGGCATCCGTGTGGGCAAAGCCTACGTCCGCGGCGACCTCCTAACGGCTTTGCTCGTTAAGAGCGGTAATGACGTGGCCAAGTGCCTGGCTCGTGATCACGCTGGAAGCCAAGCCGACTTCAGCGTCGTCATGAACCGCCGCGCCCGCCAATTAGCGATGGGTTCATCAAACTTCGTCAACGCTCACGGTCTCACTGAAGAGGGCCAATTCTCCACCGCACGGGACATGGCCAAACTCGCCTTCTTTGCCTACCGCAATGACACCGTCCGCGAAGCCATCGCCGTCAAAGAGTTCGTGCTGGGCTCTAGCACCTACTCCAATACCAATCAACTTTTACACAAACGGGCCTATGTGACCGGCATGAAAACCGGTTTCACCAATGCCGCCGGCCGTTGCCTCATTGCCAGCGCCGCTTACGACGGCCGCGAAATCATCGCCGTGGTGTTAGGGAGCAACTCCAAATCCGTCTGGAACGATACCGATGCGCTCATTCGCTGGAGCTTGGCCATCCCCGAAGAAGAAGTGATCGAGGAAGAGCCAGCCGAAGCGGAATAGCGTTGTTCCGTAATTTGGCGAAGCCTTGTGTCCCGGAGGGCGCTGCTCCGCCAGCGCCGTGATCGAAAAGAATGACTCACTCGATCCGCACCCGCACGTAACGCGCCTCGGCAGGAAGCTCCGTCCAACGCGTTTCCCTCATCGTCGTGGAATCAATGGGAAAACTCTGTGGTGCGCCAAAAGCGTTCCACGAGCCCTGCTCAAGGTTGGCACTGGTTTCCAGTTGATACCGAACATCACGTGATACCGCTAGCGGAGCCACGGTCACTATGACGCCGGCGTTCGTCACTTCCAGCTGCACCATTTCTAACAAATCATCAAAATCGTCTCCAGGTTGAGATTGCGGAATCCACGTGATCTCATCCACACGTCCGAGATCAGCGCCGTCTGACACACTTCCATCTTTCGTATACACCCAACGCAAAGTGTGTCGGCCGGCTGGTATCATCGTTTCCACGTACTCCCAGTCACGGCTTCCAGCAATGGAGTGTGTCTGATTGCCATCCACGCGAAGTCTCAGATGATCGCAACACTCTTCGGATTCCACTTCCCACCAGAAAGACAGCGTTCCGGGCCCGGTGACGGTTGTTTCGATCCACGATTCCTCATTATCACCAATCGGCCCGGATCTTAGCGAACCACTGCCATCATGATTGACAAAGAGTTCGCCACGCCAAGGCGCATCGCCACCGGTGATCCAAGGCAATCCGGGCGTCGTCACCCCGGCATCCGCGTTCAGGCGGGGAAAGATCTCCAATTGAACGATTGCCGAGCCACTTCCAAGATCATTGGTAGCGACAACTGTGAAAGTCGTGAGGCCGACTCTAAGCGTATTCCCCGTGATCAATCCGGATTCCGGATCAATGCTTAGCCAATCGGGAGCATCGAGCAGCGCGAATGCGTTAGGATTCGCAGAAGCTGCAATTTGGATCTCAATGGGATCACCCGCAACGCCCGTGAGGATGTTAGGACTCGTGATCACCGGTGTGGGCGAATCGGCTGCAGATTCGAACTCTGCGAGGGAGAGCCTAACCGAAGGCGTGTCAAAGTTCTGAACTTGCCAGCGAATCGTGTGCTCGCCGTCCGGCACCTCGACGATCTTCTGAATCCAATCAAACGATTCGTTGTGCTGCTCAAACTCGCCAAAGGAGGTTTGAAAATAGATGTATCCCGACCCTCCCCGAGTCTCAAACTCCCACGAAAAGGAAACGGTATCCGGCCCTTGAACCGTGGTTTCCAACCACGCGTCCTCACCGCTCGGCAAGTTGTTGTTTCTCACTGCCATAAGAGGATCTTCAGGAGGGTTTTCTTCTCTAACAAAGTCTCTCCAAGTGCGATCTCCCAATCGAAACGGCCGCTGAGGCGCCCCGATCGCTGCCGGAACAGGATTCTCCGTAACCGTGATCGTTAGGGTGGCTTGGTCGTTTCCAGCAAAGTTCGTCACCCCTAACAACACCTCATGAACGCCCACTGTTTCAGGGTAGCCTGAAATGAATCCAAAGTCACTGAGGATCAAACCCTCGGGCAACGGCTCCGCGGTGAAGGTCTCCGGAATGTTCGTGCCCTCGATCTGGTAATTCACCTCCTGAAACGCCATCACTTCAATGCTTTCGCCACTGGTGATCACGGGAGGCTGCTTTTCTTCTAGGGCCAGCTCCAGAGTGGCGGTGTCCGATCCAGCCGCGTTCGTCGCTTGAAGCGTGATATCAAACACACCAAAGACCAACGCCCGACCGGAAATCAATCCCGTCTCGGCGTTGAACTCGAGCCCCTCAGGCAAGCCCGCCGCCCCGTAACTCGTCGCGAAGTTGTTGGCCTGGATCTGATAAGTGAATGGGTCCGCTTGAATCCCTGACGCTCGAAGGGGCCCCACGAGAATTGGTGGACCATTGTCACCGGGTGAGCCGCCTGGATCGATGCTGGATCGCCACCCTCTACCATCTTGCCATGCGGCTCGTTCCGCCGACACGTCCAGTACTTGAAGGGCATGACCACCGCCATCGGTTTCCGGTGCCCAATCCGTTTCATAGCGAAACCTAGCAATATCTCCCAAGTAAGGATCCGGTAGCGCCAGAGCAATCGTTTCCCCACTATTATCAAGGCGTCCCCCATATTCTCCCGCAATGGGATGGTCTGTCCCGTAGACACTTTCAAAAACATTCTGATCTTTGACTAACAATACGAATTCTCTCGGGCCTAACGTCATCTCAGGAAACGTGAAACGAATTCCCCGATGGAAACGCACCCCAGTGAGATCGAGCGGTGTGTCGCCAATGTTCATCAGTTCGAGGAATTCCGCATCACGGTCTCTAGAAGGCGCGTACATGACCTCGGTGATCCGCAATTGATTAAGGAGATCGGTTAGGTTTTCTTGCAGCGCACTATCCGTCACCTCCGGGGCTAACATCCCTTCAAGAAAGAGACTGAACGCCATCTCTTGATTCGTCTCGTCTTCCTGATGCGTCTCCACGGCAATGATGTTGGTGCCACTCTGCAACAGGGTGAGATCCAGTTCGATCTGCTCGAATCCGGGGGGACTCTGAGTGCTCGTGGCCAAGGTATCGGGAGTCAGAGCGCCGAGAGGCAAGCGTACCCGGGCGGCTTCCTGTCCATTGACATAAATCACGGCACCGGCATCGGCGATGATCCATGTATTGAGCTGTGTGAGACTGGTATTGGGAGGCAAGACAAAGGACGTCCGAAAGTAATGCGTCACCGGTGGATTAAATGGGACCGTCGTAACCTGGCCGCCACCAAAGAGATCCGTGTTCCCGAAGACGCCACTTCCACTTTGCCAAGCGGAATCGTCGAAGTCCGCTAAGATCCAGTCGTCCTCTGGCCGTTCGGTGGCGTAACGCCACGTCGTGGAGAAATTCACGGGATTGATCGATTGAGCCGGCCCATCCGGCGGACGCTGGTAGTTAGGCTGGCCGGGTGTGGGCAATTCAAACGTCACGATGGTGTTCGTCCCGTCAGGGTAACGCCCAATCGTGGCATCGGCGCCACGCGACTGTACGAGAAACTGATCAATCACATGACCCTCGGGGTCTGCCAAGGTCAGCCAGTCATAAGCGGAAGCGAGATTGAACGGCAACGAGCCACCCGTGAACACAGCATAACCGTTCGCAGCAACATAGCTATGATCCGGAAACTTGAAGGCATCTGCTAGGTTCACTTGATCGGTAAGAATCATGCCGGCAAGGTTCACCGGTCGATCCAGAGGATTGAAGATTTCCACAAAGTCTTCTTCCAAAGTCACTGAAGGATCGCTGAGCCACTCATTGAGACGGAGCGCCGTCGCGTTGCCTAACACGACCGATTCAGCATTCGGTTCACCCAATGTTGGCGGCGTGAGCGCCCACTCACCTGACGCCTTTCGGCTCAGTGATTGATCCGGAAGCTGTCTTCCCCACACCACGTGATCGATCACATTGCCATCCGAGTGCCGCAGGAAGAGTTCCTCTCCATCGCCTTCCAATCCAAACCCTAACGCATGACTATCAACGGGTGCCGAATCGCCTCCAAAGAGAAGAAGCCTCTCGCCCGCCGGGAGCCGCGTTCCGGCCGGGAAAACAAAGGCCTCAAGTCCTTCTTCGTCATCCGCGATCTGCAACCCTGTTAAATCGATCTCATGAGGGAAGACATTTTCCAACTCCACCACATCAGGATAGTCTTCACCCACAGGGAAAACCGTCTGATTGCGCACCAGGAGTTCACTGAAACGTAGTCCTAAGGCTTGGGGATCCACGGTCCACTGAACTTCTGTCAGGGCCTCCACCCAATGACCACTCACATCTTGCCCCTGACAAACCAACTGATGCTCACCCGGCTCAAGATTGGAAAACTCCAAGATTCCCGTTCTTTCTAAATCCGTTTCCAGGTCAAAGCCTTCGCCAATGGCGATCGTTTCACTCCACGGACCTTCATCAAGTCTCCAACGATAAGCCGTCAACCCAGCTGCGCCGATCTCGAACATCACGCTCGTTTCAGGAGTGATTGCCGGTCGATTGGAGCGAATCACCAAACCCTCTTCGATCGATGCCCCAAGATCTTGCCCCAGATTCCCCACGGCACGCGCCGCGGCATCCGGCGTTAGCCGAAAGTCCCCATGCTCCACATCAACGAAGGGATTCTCGCCACTAACATTCCCTTCACCCCATTGTTCAAGCCGCGCTAATTCAAAGGGATTCTGAGCAGCAAAGTTATGATCGAACTGAATAAGCGTGTTGCGGCCGGCCGGCAAATTCTCGTTTCCGAAAACACGCGGGGTGTCCCAAATGAGATTGTTAGCGACGTAGGCACCTTTAGCTGGCGTTCCGCCAGGTTCATCCACAAAGAAGTTGATCACTGAGGCTACATTCAACCTCCCAAACTGATCCGTGAAATCGGGATGCACTTTCACCACCGTGTTCTGCTCGAAAATGACGGTCGCGTTGTTCTTCGCATTGACCGCGTGATCAATGTCCCAGAACACGTTGCGGCTAACGAAGATCGTGGCGTCGCGTAAGGTGTCACCGGCGGAAATGGCGGATGCGTAGCCGCGATCGCTCGTAAAGGCATCTTTGGCCACATTTTGAAAGTGGTTTCCGGTCACGTAGACATCACCACCGAGATCGAGAAACTCACAGCCCGTGCTAGTGAAAACGTTGTCGCGAATCTCCACGATGTGTCCCGGCAAACGACCGCTATCCACGTCAATGACGTCGTTATGCCCGCGATTGGCGCCAAAGTGTGAGTTGCGAACAATAAAACGCCCTCCCTCCGCGATGCCGCCAAGCCCTTTGATGTGTTCACTGACATTATCAAATCCAAGTTCCGCCGGATTCTCATCCGCTTCAAACATGTCCGCGAAGAAACAGTGATCCACGAGGATGGATCCACGCTCGGCATAGACCATTCGGAGACGGGTGTCTCCAAACGTGACATGATTCAACGTGACCTGACTATCCACGACACCCACTGAGCCGGCGTTGCTTTGCGCGTGCCGGATGTCCGCATAGGCGATCACGTTCTCCTCTGACATGGTCCCCTGAAACTGAATGCCTCCCCAGCGAGCGAGTGCATTCGGTAAGCCCTCGCGAATGTCCGGCACCAACGGTCCGTTCGGATCCGCCGTGAAGCGAATGCGGCGGTCCGCCGTGCCGACCGCGCGCAAGATGCCCACAACCGTGAGCTTCGCACCCGCCTCAAAGTAAACATTGGTGCCGGGCTCAATGGTTAGGCTCGCATTTCGAGGAATGATGACATTCTCGCTAACCAAGTAAGGACCTTCCTCCGCCGTCCATACAACATCTCCCACGATGGGAGCGATGTCCGTGTTCGTCTCGTGCCGATAGCGAATCTCCCGTGTCTCCCGCTCAACTTCCTCTCCATCTTCTCCAACAGAGTTCATGGTCAAGACGTTGAATCCAGGAAGCAGCGGTACAGTAGCTCTCCACCTACCTAGGGGCACATCGACTTCTGCAGGTTGGCCATTGATCTCAATGGAAACGGTCTTCAAAGGATTGAATCGCCCTGTCAAGGTAACCGAATCCTGTTCCACCACCTCGCGAAGGTCTGAACTGGAGAAAGCAAAGTTCACCTGAATGGTCTGGGACACGAAATCACGCCGTCCATCCATGAACGTTTTCATTCTGTTGGCACGATTTTCAAATGGTGTGCCTGCTAGAGATCCGTCGATCAACGCATCGAAACGCTCTTTCGAGAAGGTCGTCTCAAGAAGCTGTGCCATGTGTTGGTAGTAACGCCTGACGATACTGGGCTCGGCGAAGAAGGGCTTGAGTTGAGGGATCTCCGAAACCCCGTTACCGAAGCTCGTATCGATCATGGGAAAAAGCGAGGCGTCAACACCACCGTTAAATATCGAGTCCAGATCATGCGGCAGGAGGAGGAACCGGCGGTCTGTCCGGCCGGCGAACATGGCATAGTCGTCGTCAATACCGTTGCCGAGATTGGTCTCCGTGTTATTGAGCAATGTCATCACGGCGAACCAACGTAACCATTGATCCAAATGAATCACTTGCCCCACCTGATCGAGGTACGTATCGCCCTCGGCTTGATGCATCGTTTCCACAAAGGCCTGTAAATCCGACCAATCATCCTCACTGGCATTCGAGGCCTTGTCCCACTCATCATCTTCAAACCAGCGCTCGCGCTCGTAGGCCGCCGTGCGTTCGAAGTGCACTCCCCAACGTTTGAAATCACGCGATGTATTCGCGCTACGTTTCCGGTAGAGATTCCCGTCCCGGTCCTCGGGAAAATGGTTCGACACAAATTCACTACCATAGGCCTCGACATGAATGTGAGGCCTAATATTGCCACCATTATCCCGCACTTGTACCAGACGCACCTCCGGCGCCGTCAAGCCCGCGGCGGTAAAGAGAAGATTCCCCACAAACTGACTCTCCGGCGAAACCGAATTGAGATTGAAAGCGGTCTGACCATTCCACGGCTTGTCCCGCGGCAAGGTGATCTTCTTGGGCGGCGGCGTGCGGAATCGGCTGGAGTTTCCCCGCACACGCACACCGCACTGATGGCGCACTTCGTGTTCACCACCGTTGGAAATGATCAGGGTAGCATTCATCTGCGCATTGCTCTGCCGGTTGATAGAATCGAACCGGCGGCGATCAAGTTCAGTCATGATCAGACGGTAAACGGGAAGTTCGTTAGAGAGACGTTCCTCGTCGACCTGATAGAGTGCATTGGCCTCTTGTTTGCCAGTGGCAAAGGCACTCGCCACCGTCGTGGGTGCCGGCCAGGTGCTTTTCCGGTTGGCCTCCTCCGCTCTGACATAGAATTCGATCACCGTTCTTTCAGGTTGCGGAGGGATGACGGCGTGAAATGACGAAGGATCATTTGAGCTTGGTGCCATGACCATCACTTCGAAGTCTTCGGGCGTCGCATCCGCGACGCGCCAGTGGAGACTGACATCCACTTCATCGAGGGTTTCATTCAGGACACTCGCCCTGACGTTCACCGAGTCATTCGCACCAGGAACAGCGGGTTCGTGCGCGACGTCATGAATCAATGGCGCGGCGTTGTCTGTGTACCAACCGTTTCGCGCTCCGGGAGTCACGCCCGTCGACCGGCTTGAGCGCCAATTCTGTCCGGTATCATTCGGCATATGCGGCGCCAACAATTCCAATGAACGGCCCCCTCCATCAGCACGGGACTGCCATTCCCAGCCAGCCACATTCTCGTCCACAAACTCACGCCGATCCGCCCAATCACCTTGATCGTAGTAATGAACCGTATCCACCGCCTCGCCCGCGCTATCGTCTAGCCGAATCCTCTCGCCGGAATTGCTCAGCTTCCCCTCCCACGGCCCATACACGTACGAAGCATCGACGTTCTCATGCTTATCTAAAAACACCGCCGGATCTGCCGCGATGATGACATAGCCGTCCGCACCAATCTCCGCTTGTTCAGGAAACGTGTAGGAAATGCCACGGCTAAAGCGGTAACCAGCCAGATCGATGGCGGATCCGGTAGGATTATAGAGCTCAATGAACTCTTCAGCCACCGGTTCCACGTGATCGATCTCAAGAGGATGAAAGTGGATCTCATTGATGACCGGCGTGGCAGTCAATGAGGGAGCCATGGTCGCCACGGCAAGAGCAATACCGGCCCAAGCGGCCGGCCCGACACGAGAAACGGAATGGGATTTCATCAAAACACCTGGGACTGCGCAAAGCGTCCTGAGCCCGGATTCCTGGGTGCTGGCAGGCCTCGGACAAATCGCGCAATGCCTGACCATATGGAGGCCGCGTTAAAAATCTAACTCAAAGATGCTTTCTGCCAGATTCTTGAACCGACGCGTGATCGTGCTTACAAAGATCTCGTGAAAGGGTTCATCTCAATCCTCACCTTGATCTGGGCGTGCCACGCTTCCGTTGCCGAATTCGAGTTCGAAGCCCCCGCCAAGGCGGCGATGAAGAAAGCCGCTACCTCCCTGCGGAGTATCAGCACCGAAGGCGGTTATCTCTGGGCTTATTCCGAGGATCTCACCCAGCGGCGAGGCGAAGCCAAAGCCACGTTTACTCAGATATGGGTGCAACCGCCCGGCACCCCCACCATCGGCATGGCCTTCCTGGACGCTTGGCGCGTCACGGATGATCCGCTCTATTTAAAGCTAGCTTTCGACGCTGGTGAAGCCCTGGTGAGAGGTCAGTTAGAGTCCGGCGGCTGGGATTATCGGATCGACTTTGCGCGGCTCCCACCGCGCCGCAACGTCACCACCTTTGATGACAACACGACGCAAAGTGCCATCCGCTACCTCATGAAACTGGCCACCCTCGGAGTGGAAGAACCTCGCAAGGAATCCGTTAGGCGAGCTGTGAAGACCGCGCTTGAGAAAATGATGGAGGCGCAATATCCAAATGGCGCTTGGCCACAACGTTACGATGGCAAGGAACGTGATCCTGATGCCTATCCCGTCATCAAAGCAAGCCTTCCCCAAAACTACCCGCGGCACTACACCAAGGAAGACTATCATAAACACTACACCATCAATGACGACGCCCAACGCGACGGGATCATGGCCTTGTTAGAGGCATCTCACCGCTTTGAGGACGAACGCTTTCGCGAAGCCGCGCTGCGTGGGGCGGATTTCTTGATTCTCGCTCAATTGCCAGAGCCACAACCGGCGTGGGCGCAACAATACAACCAACGCATGGAGCCGGCGTGGGCGCGTGCCTTCGAACCGCCCGCCGTGACCGCCGGCGAAAGTGTGGGGGTGATGCGTTTGTTGCTCGATGTTTACAAACTAACCGGCGAGAAACGTTTTCTCGCTCCCATTCCCAGGGCGATCGATTTCTTGGAACGCAGCGCCATCGCGCCCAACAAGTGGGCGCGGTTCTACGAACTCAACACTAATCGACCGATCTACGGCGACCGCGACGGCAAGATCCACTACACCCTCGAAGAACTCTCCGAAGAGCGACGCAACGGCTACAGCTGGCAGGGTAGCTACGGTATTCCCAAGCTAAGAAAGGCTTACGAGTCGGCCTCCAAGGCGGATGTGCCAGTGGATTGGAAGCACGTGAAGAAGCCATCGATCAAAGACAGAAAAGCGTTAGAAAGCCGGGTGCGCGAAATCATCGAGGCGCTCGATGACCAAGGACGCTGGCTCACCGAGAAAGACGATGGCTCGCGCTGGATCGATACCCGCGTCTTTTCAAGAAACATGGCCACCCTGACAGACTACCTGGATGATAAAGGTCATGACCCATGGTGGACTCTCAGTGGCAGTGACTTTTAGTCGCCCCGAACTCAACAAAAAATGAACATCGCCAAACTTCCATTCAATCAACACCTGGGCCTGCAACCGCCCAGGCCAAACGAAGACGCTCTGCTCGTCTTGGATGAATCCCCCGAGCTCCTAAACCACGTGGGCACGCTCCACGCCGGAGCCCTCTACGCCTTGGCCGAAGCCGGGAGCGGTCGATTCTTAGTGCAGGCGTTAGGCGAAAAGAGCGACACCATTGGCGCGCTGCTACGCAAAGCCTCTGCCAAATACGCCGCTCCCGCCAACGGACGTCTCCTCGCGCAAAGCAAGACCGATCCCGCTACGATCACCGACGCCTTGGAAACGGTTGAGACCAAAGGACGAGCGTTAGTCAGCATTGAGATTCAGTTAGTGAACGAGGCGAACGAACGGGTGGGCGCCTTCGAGTTCACGTGGTTTCTGGCGAATCAGGAGTCTTAACGCCATAGCGTGCCAGGGTTTCCTCCACAGCCTTGGGATCGTGGAACGCCTTCTCATCACCTTCATGAGCACTCTTCGTCCACCATTGAAATGCCTCGCGCAGAACACATTCACGAAGTTCTGTTAGTATCTATATTTCTGTCATCGATTTTTCTGTCAAAGACACCCATTACGCGAACGATTCGCGGCGACTCAAAGTCACCGCTACGGAAGGGCGCCCTCCGACACTCAAGGCGAGAAGCCGTGGCCTGATTCAATGCACACGCGACGCGTTTTTATAATCGCTTTCAATGACGGCCCACGTCACCTAGTCTCCGAACGTCACTATTCTCTAACCTATGAAAACCTGGCATTACGCAGACGCGAACAAACAACAGCACCAAACGACCGAAGATCTGTTACCTTCGTTAGTGCGGAGCGGCATCATCCGGCCGGAGACCATGATGTGGACCTCCGGCCAGGCAAATTGGCAAGCCGCGAGTGAGCTTCACGGTGATCTCTTTGTGGGATCCGCTTCAGAAGATCCACCGCCCATTCCCGGCATGGCCGTCAGCTCGCCCAGCGGCATGACTTGTCATGAGGTCGATTACGAAATTTTCGGCGATGACATGCAAATCGTGGAAGTGGAACTGGATCCCGGTGAGACGGTGATCGGTGAGGCGGGCGCGATGAACTATCTCGAAGAGGAGATCGAGTTCGAATCGAAGATGGGCGATGGCACGAAGCCGGATGAGGGCTTGATGGGGAAATTGCTAGGCGCGGGCAAGCGCATGCTCACTGGTGAATCGATCTTCATGACACACTTCACGCATCGCGGTGGGGCGGGCAAGAAGCGGGTGGCCTTTGCTGCGCCGTTTCCGGGAAAGATCATTCCCGTGGACATGAAATCCGTCGGTGGGGAGCTCATTTGTCAGAAGGACTCGTTTCTCTGTGCGGCTCTGGGCACAGAAGTGAGCATCGCTTTCAATAAGAAGTTCGGCGCAGGACTCTTTGGTGGTGAGGGCTTTATCCTGCAAAAGCTTCGCGGTGACGGCATGGCGTTTGTTCATGCCGGTGGGACGGTGGTGCAGAAGGAATTGCGCGGGGAGACGCTCCGGGTGGATACGGGCTGCCTCGTGGCCTTCGATCAGGGCATCGAGTACGATATCCAGCGCGCGGGGAATCTGAAATCGATGTTCTTCGGGGGAGAAGGCCTGTTCTTGGCCACTTTACGGGGGCATGGGACGGTCTATTTGCAGAGCCTCCCCTTCTCCAGGCTGGCCGATCGCGTCCTGAAAAACGCCCCGAGCCGCATCGGTGGCGGATCTCAGGGAGAGGGCTCCGTGCTCGGTGGGATCGGGCGTATGCTCGATGGCGACGGTTAAAATTATGGATTTCTAAAACATCAAGGTCTATAAACTACCGGAGATTCGGGCCTTTACGGTCCGGGCCTCCGGTTTTTCACGTACTTGATCGCCCTTTGACCGAAGAGTTTCACAGCGAGCCCAACGAAGCTTCCGATCGCGCCTTTGAGCAATCGCTCCGGCCTCCGGCTTTTGACGAATTCTGCGGTCAGCAGAAAGTGAAAGATCGTCTGATGCTAATGGTGGAGGCCGCGAAACAGCGCGGCGACGTGCTCGGTCACATCTTGCTCAGCGGCCCGCCGGGACTTGGGAAAACGACACTCGCTCACATTATCGCCAACGCTGCCGGGTCGAAGATCCATATCACGAGCGGCCCGCAAATTGAGAAAGCGGGTGACTTGGCCGGCGTCCTAACCAATCTCCAAGAGGGCGACGTCTTATTCATCGATGAAATCCATCGGCTCCATCCCAGCGTGGAGGAATATCTTTATCCGGCGATGGAAGATTACAAATTGGACATCATCATCGATCAAGGGCCTAACGCACGCACCATTCGCTTGGCCCTTCCGCCTTTCACCTTGGTCGGCGCCACCACACGGGCCGGCATGCTCACCGCACCCTTGCGCTCGCGTTTCGGCTTAACAGACCGGTTAGACTATTATCCCGTAGAAGAACTCACGGCGATCATCATGCGCTCGGCCGGGCTCATCCATGTGGAAGTGCAACCCGACGGCGCTCAGGAGATCGCGTCACGATCACGCGGAACGCCGCGGATCGCCAATATGTTATTACGCTGGACACGCGATTTCGCCCAAGTGAAAGCAGATGGCGTGATCACGGGCGAAGTCGCTTCCGCCGCGCTCGCCATGCGGGAGATTGATGAGGATGGCTTGGATGAAATGGATAAACGCATTCTCGAAGCCCTGATTCACAAATTCAACGGAGGCCCTGTCGGCGTGAGTTCGCTGGCCGTGGCCGTGGGCGAGGATGCCTCGACCATTGAAGATGTCTATGAGCCTTACCTCATCATGCAAGGCTTCTGCAAACGCACCCCGCGCGGACGGGTGGCCATGCCCGCTGCCTACAGCAAACTGGGCCTCACACCACCTCGCTCGGGTGCCTACGAACAACCTGACTTATTATGATCACTGACATTCTCCAATTCATTTCAGAGATTAAGGTCCTCTTCAAAATGTTTGGCGATGCGGGCTTCATCCATCTCCTCATGGAGCCGCTCTTCACCTACGGCATTGGATTCAGTTTATTGCTATTCCTCGTCGCCCTCGCCGCCGGCGAACGCCGTAGCCGCACCCTAGCATTACTGCTTTTAATCGTGTGCAGCATCTTCATCTATCCCTACCAGCAGAAACGCAACGAAGGCGCGCCCAGGCCCAACTACCACGAATTCTGGACTTCCGATGGAGGTAAGAGCCGGAAACTCTGGGATCAGCAGACGGAACGTCGCCGGCACTTTCAATACATTTACTATCTCCTCGCCGTCATGGCATTGCTTAACATTGTGCTGCCGCCGGATGGCATTGCCGGGAAAGTGTTATCGATCTTTGTCGTGGGCACGGCATCAATGGTCTTGATCTGTAGCTTATGGCTCAATCTGCATGAGAAACGGATCTTTCATCCCGATCTGCGCTGGGAACAGCGCGGCCCGGTGACGCAAGCGACTCTAGCAGAACCGGAGCGAGAATGGTTATGACGTCACGAGATTTAGAAACTCACGCCTCGTCTTCTTCGTCCCAAGGCTCGTCGCCGAGGAAATCGCCGGGCTGGAGGTAGTTGCGCACGTAGTCCGACACGGCGTCTTCCAAACTATTGACCGACTCCGGATAGTTCGTTTCTTGGAAGCGCGTCATGTCGGCTTGGGTGAAGTACTGATACTTGTCCTTCAGTGTCGCCGGCATGTCGACAAATTCAATGTTAGGCTGTCGGGCCATGGCGGCGAAGAGGGCATGCGCGAGATCGAGCCACGACCTCGCTTGGCCGGAACCGATATTGAACAACCCGCCTGTCAGAGGTTGTTCTGCTAGATGGAGCACCATTTCCACGGCGTCCTTCACATAAAGAAAATCCCGCTTCTGTTCGCCATCGCGATACTCGGGTTTGTAGCTTTTGAAAAGTTGGAGCTTTCCCGTCTGAAGAATCTGGTGATAGCCCTTGTAGACCACGCTGCGCATGTCGCCCTTGTGATGTTCGTTAGGGCCGTAGATATTGAAGAATTTCAATCCCACAATCCCACGGCTGATACCTTTCTGCGCGGCGTGGCAATCGAAGAGATGTTTCGAATAGCCATACATGTTGAGCGGCCGATAGAGATAGAGATCGTCATTTTCATCACTCATCCCTTGAGCGCCGTCGCCATACGTCGCTGCTGATGAGGCGTAGAGAAAACGGAACCGACGAGACACCGCCCATTGCGCCAAGTCGCGGGTGTATTGGAAATTGTTTCGCATCAAGTAGCCGGCATCGGTCTCCGTGGTGGCGGAACAAGCGCCCATGTGAAAGACACAGCCGACTTGTCCTAACGTGTCGCCTCGTTTCTGAACCGTATCGAAAAATTCATCACGATCCATGTAGTCGGCGAACTGCAGCGGCGTGAGGTTCTTCCATTTTTCAGAGGTCCCCAGATGATCGACGACGAGGATGTTATCGATGCCGCGGTTGTTGAGCGCCCAGACAATGGCACTGCCGATCATGCCGGCGCCGCCGGTCACAATATAACGTCGTTTGTTATCGAAAGCCATGGGAGGAGGTGGAGGTGAGCAGGTTACTGTGAGGTGGAAACGCGTTTCCGGTCGTAGGGGAATCGGCGCCAGTCACGCGTTGATAGAGAAAGTAGGAGTAAACCAGACAAACGGCGACAAGCAAGCCACCCTCACAACGGCCCAACGAGCGGCGTGTGAAGAGAAGCGGCACAATGAGAAACGTGAGTCCGGTCATGAACCACAAATCCAGAGGCCTCACATTGGCGCTATCAAAAACCAACGGTTTGGCCACGGCGGTGATACCGAGAACGGCAAAGATATTAAAGATGTTAGAGCCCACGACATTGCCACTGATGAGATCACCTTCACGGCGAATAGACGCCACAATCACCGTGGCGAGTTCGGGGAGCGAGGTCCCAAAGGCGACCAACGTAAAGCTGATCACGGCTTCCGAAACGCCTAGCGCTTTAGCAATGGCCTTGGCATTGGTGACCAAGAGTTCTGCGCCGATCATCAATCCCGCGAGACCGGCGATGATCAACGCGCAGCAGATCAGCACGGCCCGAGCTGTCACCGGTTCCGCGCGATCTTCCACGGGAACCTCATTCGCCATTGCCTTCCCCTCCTGCATCTGACGGTAGGAAGTGATTCCTGAGAACAAGAGAAAGCCCATCAATCCAGCAATGAAGATCATTCCCTCGGTCAATCCCAAGGTCTGATCCCGCACGAACCACATGAACAGAACTGTTGCGAGGACCAGAATGGGCAGCTCGCGGACCAAGAGCTGCCGGTGAACCTGGATGGGACGAATGAGTGCAGCGATCCCAAGGATCAGCGCTATATTATAAATGTTAGACCCGATGATATTGGCGAGAACGAAGTCACCACCGGCTGTGGGCGTTTCGGCAGAGAAATTCGCCCGCAAAGACACCAATAACTCCGGGCTGCTGGTACCAAAGGCCACAATGGTGAGTCCCACGATGAGAGGAGAGACGCCTAACATGATAGCAAGACGCGAACTCCCTCCCACTAGCCATTCGGCTCCGAAGTAGAGCGCGGCCAATCCAAGGATGGCCAACCCGAGTTGGAGCCAAATCATGGTTGATCAAGCTTGAGGACGATCACTCGTCGTCCTTCTCCGCCGCACTTTCAGCCGAATCGTCCTCCGGCGTCGCATCGCGACCTTCTAACGCCACCACATCGAGGGTGACCGTTTGACCCTCACGTGCTGCGGCCACGCTCATGAGATTGCGGATGGCCGATACTGTGTGGCCGTTCTTCCCGATGATGATACCCACGTCACTTTCGGTAAGTGTCACGCGAAAAACGTGGCGCTTGCCGTCGTCCACCAACTCGTGCGCAATGGCTCCTTCCTCGGGCTGATCGATCAACTGCCCGATGATGTATTCCAAGAATTCGCGCAGAGCCGTAGAGGGGTCCATCGCTCTTTGTTAGGAACTCTCTTCGCCGTCCCCTTCGCTGGCGGTGGCCGGTTCCGGTTCGGCGGTCGCGGCAGGTTCTTCAGCCGGCTTTGCTTCCTCCTCTGCTGGGGGTGCTTCTTCCTTGGCCGCGGGAGGCGTTTCTTCCTTTACCGGGGCCTTAGGTGATGGCGCTTCTTCAGCGGGTGGCGCCTCGCGCCGCGCTTTCTTCAAAATACTACGCACCGTATCCGACGGTTGCGCGCCTTTGGAAATCCAGCCTTCGGCCTTTTCCAAATCCACTTTGAAATTCACGCCCTTTTGAAGAGGATCATAGGTCCCGATCGCTTCGATCGAGCGGCCATCCCGGCGAGCTCGGCTATCGGCGACGACGATTCGATAGAAGGGACGGTTGCGGTTGCCTTCTCTTTTGAGTCTGATTGCTACGGCCATTTAGTGGAGTTGATGCGTTTCGTGACAGTGAGCGCCTCGAACCGTGTGAGGTCAGCCATCAAAGAAGTGGAGGCGACCGCTGGTCGAAACGAGCGGCCAAAGTTGTGCAGCCCCTGAAATTTGCCAAGCACTTTTTTTGAGAGTCGAGGACCCCGAAAAAAGCTGTCTAAGATCTCTTTGGCAACGCTTATGAAAAACCTGAAGCCGATGTTGGCCCGGATACTGCTTGCGGCGCCTCTCCGACAGCAGTAAGCCCATGTTCTTAGAAAGCGATGCCGGAAACCAGCCTCCAACAGAACCAGAATCTCTCGCTGCAGACGACGATCACGCCGCAAATGCAGCAAAGTCTCCAGATTCTGCAGGCACCCGCGCTCGAACTCCGACAGCTCATCGGGCAGGAGCTGGTTGAGAATCCGGTGCTCGAGGATGAATATGAGGAGACCTCTCTCGAAGAGCAGGGTCTTGAGAACGATGATTTTGACGACGATTTCGCCCAGGAGTTCGAGGAACTATCGCGGCTGGACGATGAATGGAAGGACTACCTCGTCCAGTCGCAGAAGGTGCGGCCACGCACGAGTGAGGATGAGGAGCGTCATGCATTCTTGTTAGACTCCATCACCGCACCCATCACCTTACAAGAGCATCTGCTCACTCAAGTGGGCCTGACCACGCTCGATGACGGCACCCGCCAGGCAGCGGAACTTCTCATCGGCATGATTGATGATCGCGGCTTCCTCACCAGTTCGCTTGAGGAGATCTCTTTCACCGAACGTCTACCCATTGAGCCGCTGGAAGACGCACTCTCCACCATCCAGTCCTTTCACCCCATTGGTGTCGGTGCGGTCGATCTGCGGGACTGCTTACTTATCCAGTTAGAACGATTAGGCAAAGTCCCGAGCTTGGAAGAGCGCTTGGTGAGTCAGTATCTCGATGATTTGGCCAAGAAACGATTCCCCATGCTGGCGAAGAAGTTAGGCGTCACCATCGAGCAAATCAGCCGGGCCGCGGAATTTATCGGTTCGCTCAATCCCCAGCCGGGGCAAATGTTTCGCCAAGACCGCAACACTTATGTGGAGCCGGACGTGACCGTGACCAAGGATGAAGACGAGTGGGTTGTGACCCTGAACAATCACCACATCCCCCAACTCCGCATCAGCAACGCCTACAAAGACCTCATGGCGGAAGCCCAGAACGGCGCCGATGTTCGAAAATATATTCGGGAGAAGATCCGCAGTGGCAAATTTCTCATCCGCAGCATTTATCAACGTCAGGAAACGATTGAAAAGATCGCTAGAGAAATCATCCGGCATCAAGGCGACTTTCTGGAACACGGTCCGGCCCATCTGCGTCCGCTGAACATGGCACAAGTGGCGGGCACCATCGGCGTCCATGAAACGACCGTCAGCCGCGCGGTGAACGGCAAGTACATGGCCACGCCTCAGGGCCTTTTTGAGCTGAAATACTTTTTCACCACCGGATACCACACCCAAGCGGGCGAGGAACTCAGCAACACCAGCGTGAAGAACGCCCTCGCCGCTTTGGTCAAAGACGAGCCGGCAGATAAGCCTTACAGCGATCAGGAAATCGTCGAAAAACTCAACGATCAAGGCATTCCCATCGCCCGCCGCACCGTCGCCAAGTACCGGAAGGAATTGAATATCTTGCCAAGCAACATGCGACGCCGGTTTTAAACGCTCTGTATCATTTTGTAATACGTCAGTTAGGAACAAGCGTATCACCTTCAGGCGGCGAAACGCAGGAGGTTGTGCGAGAAACCACTTAGTTGCGCGCCATTCAGGCTGAAGCCCGCACTCCAACACAATCACGAACGCTTCTCATTTCAATGTCCTGATCTTCCGAGGACGATCGATGGTGGCCGTGCCCTGCTACACATGGCACGCGTTCCCCTACCTTAAACTCTTAATCCGGATCCCCACTTCGCGGACTTTCTCCATGAGAAAGGCTTGGGCTTCGCTGGGCATACTTTCCTTCGGCATGACCCTGTAGCCCGTGTCAGAGAAAAAAAGAATGTAAGAATTCTCAAGGTCCCACAAGGTGCGCACGCGTTCCCATCGGATCAATTTGCGGCGGATGCGCGAGGATCGCGAGATCCCCTGGCTGCTCAACACGTAAGTGATGGTGCGATTGCCGCGTTGGATCTCGAATTCATAGGCGCTTCCCATGGGCAGGTGACTAACTACCGTGTCGACTACGCACTTCGTTACCAGCTGTCAAGCCGCCAAAGTAAGGTTGATACATCGGACCGATAGCCGTCGCCGGCCAGGTGAAGGTGCCTGCGGCGGTGACGCGCGCGATGATGGAATAAGTGTGGGGACCTGCCGAAACGTAATCGAAGTACAAATTCACCGATTGATCACGAAGCTCGTCGTGACTCAAAAACAGGTCGGATTCCGTTCCCTCAGGCAACTGATAGAGTCTGGCTACCTGCGGAAGATTGAAATTCACCACCTCGAAACAGCCCGGCAACTCGTCTGTTAGAGCCACATAGTGATGATTCATCCGCGCTTGCAGGCGATAGGTGATCAGTACTTCATCGCCCATTTGAAAGGGCGCCTCATCCGATCCCGTCCGATTGGAATCGGTGAGATTGCGCAACACCCGCTCCGCGCGAAAACCGCGGTCTTCCAAGACTTCCGTCGAATCCGGCTGCCGCAAGACCTCCGCCCGCACCAAGTAATAGCGCTTGTCCCTCGCTTTGCCCAAGCGCAGCGCCAAATCTTGTAATGCCTGCAACGGCGCTTCTTTCCAAGCGACAGAAACCTGGTTCTCTGAAACATAGTCCGGCTCAGGTTGAACGGCCGCAGCCTCAAACGAATCGTCCTCGTGCGCCGCGATCAATTCTTTGAGCACCAGCGTCTTCCAGAAGTTTTCTTGCGTTGAAAGCATTGCCGCTCCTTGCTTCTCACTCTCTTGCAAATAAGCGCCCCCCAAAGCCTGACGCTCACGCTGATTGCTGCGTCGTATTTGTGCTAGCTTCACTAAAGACCCCGTCCGGCGAAGCGAGCCGAAGGTGTAGGGATCAAAGCCCGTGTCGGGCAAGGCTTCGTTGGTAAGGAAAGCCAGCAAACGCTCTTGCTCTTTCGCCATGATTCCAGCCTTGTGCATGGCCATGACGAGAAAGGCCATGCCATCGTGAGAGAGCGTGGCCCGGCGCGCGTAGAAATCTGCTATGTAAGGCTGTACCGCGTCAACCGGCGCTCCCGCTTCCGTGGCTGCGAAGACGGCAAAGGCTCGCGTCGTGTAATCCAGATGCCGCTGCGTCTTGCCCTCGATGATCATGCCAACTGCTTCTTCCAAAGCATCTGCCAGCTCTACAGGCACTTCCTTCCTTTGCTGAATCAAGGTCTCTACGAACCACCAGGCTAACACGGTAACCCATTCGTTTCGTTGATTCGCTCCTTCCCAGTAGGGTAGAAACCCATCGGTCAAAAGAGAGGCTTCGTAGAATCGCAAAGCATCTTGAAAGACCTCTTGGTAATTCGCATGCCTCGCCTTGACGTCGGGGAGATAATCTAACATTCCAGCCATGAACGCGTAGAGAAGGTAACGGCTCGTGCGTTGTTCAAAACACCCGTGTGGGTACTCCAGCACTTCCGGCAGGCTGTTCAGCTCCGGCAGAAAAGGCGTGTGTGATGCCGTGAGCTGGAAATGGCCTTCCGATCGCTGCCACAACTCTGGCAAATGCGTTTGCAGGGCAAAGACGTCCGCTCCCGCTGGGATCACGCCAAAGTGGCCCGTGCGTTGCAAGATTCCCGGTTCGAATACCGGCACCTCGCGCTCCACCGCATCCAACATCGAAGGCACATCCTCCGCTTGGGCCTGAAAACGGACCAGCACCGCCTCGCCGCCATTGATTTGACAGGGAAACCGCACCACCTGCGGCACCCCTCGCGGAAGCGCCACGCGTTGCTCTAGCATATCCGTTAACCATTCAATCTCCCCTTCCACTTCGACGCGAATGGTCACATTCACATGATCCACGTAATCTTGCCGCAAGATAGCGCGCCACTCCACTTCATCGCCTCGCCTAACAAAGCGCGCCAACGCGGGCTCGACCATCAAGCGCTTCGCCACCTTGAAGTGGGTGTCGCCCTGACCAAACTGGTGAGACTTCGTTTGCGCCACCGCTACCAGATGGAATTCAGTAAGATTGTCAGGCGCTTTGAACGCGAATGCCACTTCACCATTGCCATCAGTTGTCAGCCGTGTCTTCCAGAAAGCGAGAGCGCGGAAATCCTTGCGAAAAACAGGTTGCACGCCCAGCCCAGCGGCCGCGGCCAACTCCGCGCCACCACCTATGAGGAAGCCTTTCTCGGTCACTTCACTTTCCTCAAATCTCTCGAAATGCTCGTCCAAACCACGATAGGTCGCCACCCCGTGCCAGCGCCGTTCATAAAGACGGCCTAGCCACTTGGGCATCTGCCATTCACCTAACGCATGCACCGCCGAATCAACGGCGAAGACCGTGACATCGGCACCCAAGACCGGCTGCCCTTCACATAACACTTTAACCACGCCACGCGCCTCTTCTCCCGGTTGAATTTCACTCGCCGTCATTTCAGGCACCACATCCAAATGTAAGTCTGGCCTATCCACCGTAATCGCCACTGTGCCATAGCGCTCCATCGGCAAATGTTCTGACCCGCCCGGACGCAAGAGATACACACTCGCGTGCACATTCGGATAATAGGACGCCTTGATCGGCAGCGCGATGGTCTGATTGTTAGCCTTGAGATCGATGAGAAAATGATCGATGATCTGACTCGTTTCTACACAAACCCATGCTTGCCCCCCAAACGGAGCTTCCAATGCCAGCCGTGCCGTGTCCTTCCCCGCCTGGTAGCGTTCCTTATCTAACTGAATGGCGATGTGACCATCGTTGTAAACATCGTAACGGCCCACGCCATCGCTCACGGAGTGAATGCGATCGCTCACCACGGCAGCTTCACGATTCCCTGGCAAACTCGCCACCGCAACGTAGTGCCCTGTGTGTTGAGGTTCGAACTGAAAAGCCTCGCCACTACGAATCCTCGTGCGTTTCACGCCATGAAACTGGGGATAATTCCGGTAGCGATAGATCTGGGGTCCCACTCTTTCTTTGACCGTCTTCGTCTCCACCCGATAAACGGTTAGGTTCACGGGCACGCCGACAATGTCTTCGTTAGAGCGATCGCGAACCCTCACCGCCACACTCAGCTCTTTGTCTTTGGAAGCGGGCGATTCCTCCTCAACCCGGCTACATTTAATCGCTAACCACTGCGGCGCGGGATGATGAATATGAACGACTTCCGCACTCATGGTTTGCCCCTCGGGTGAGAGCACGTCTGCCCTCACGCGCACGCGGTAGCGGCTGTGCCGGTGAGGTTTCGGATAAGGGTTTGCCAAGACCAACTCCACGCGGCCATCAGCGTCCAAGGTCACTTCGCCTTCGCGAGCGATGGCATTCAAAGGGTCCCGCTTATCCGGCGAATGTTCATCCGATTCCTTGAAATCATCTTCCAAATAGTAGTTAGGCGACCAACTAGCAGACCACCGAACGAGCGCACCGGCATTGGGGCTACCATGAAAGTAATGAGACTGCACCGCTACGCGAACGGGGCCATCGGCATCAGGCTGAGCCTGCATCTCCACCTCAAAGAGCGGCGTGCGAAACGCTTCCACTTGCACGTGGTGGGTGAAGTGATGATTGAATCCTTCTAAGCCGTAGTGGACGAAATACTGGCCCAACTTCGCCTTCGGTGGGATCTCCCAAATACCTTCCCAGCCACCAAAGGCGTCAACGTTAGCCTCGCCTTTGCCCAATTCCGTTCCGCGATAACCTTGGGTCACGCGCCAGGTCACCGTCGCGCCAACGGGGGCATCCAACTTCACACCTCCATCATCGCCAGTGCTTCGCCAGCGCATCGTTCCTTTGAAATGCACGCTTTCACCAGAGCGATAGAGGTTTCTGTCAGAGAATATCGGTCCAACCAACGAGCGGACACCGTGATCGGCCCGGCCGCCAACCCAAGCGCTATTGGAAAATCGCGCGCCGCGATACGGTTGCACCGCATCTCCTTGAGACGACCTGACAATGATGTAGGCCGGCCGGCGATCACGATCTCTGTTGCCTTCGATGGGCCCACGCGGCATTGAGAGGAATCCATTCGCATCCGTCTTGCCTGAGTCTAACAAGACATTCTCTTCCGTTACCACCTCCACGGATGCATTCGGCACCACATTCGCTCCCGCCATATCAAAGGTCCTAACGATCACGTTCGAGCCGGTGAACTTCCGATTCACCACTAGTTCATTGAAAAACAACACAGATCGGTTGCCCACGACTCGCCCGTTACCGAATTCTGCAGCCATTTCTAACAAATAAGCGCCCCGCAATTCCCCGTTCTCAGGCTTCCATTGGATATTTCGATAAACCGCTTCGTTCTTACCCACCCCCGGGAAGCTTCCCGTGCCAACCGTCTTCAACTCTAACGCATTTACCAGCAACTCCGTCTCTATCATCCTTCTTGTACGGCCTGTGAAGGGATCGCTTTTGGATTCTTCAAACTCCTTGAGCCGCGATCTCACCACAGCAAGTTTGGGCCAAGGAATGCGTGCCAAACGCCAAGTGGTTTCCGGACTGTTCGATTGCAACACCGTCACATTCATTCCCAATGCACTCCGCTGATAGAACTGAGATTGCGGAAAGACAATGACCGGTTCCAGTCCATCAAAGGCGGCTTCAAACGGTCCACGATCCGCTAACGGAAACCCCGTCTTGCTGCGAACGTCCGGCCCTAAGGTCACTTGATAAGTCTCTGAAGTATCAAAGTCACCCTCAATGCGGAGCCCTTGCCAATCGGCAATCACTGACACATTGGCGACCGGCGGCGACAACGTGATTGCTTTCACGTCGAGACTATCAGACTCCAAGGACGCCGACGTTTGGAGAAGGATCGATGGCCGTTCTAGCGGAGGCGCGTAAGCTTCTGTATGCTCCACCGTCACCGCGCGTGTGTCCCCCAAACGAAACGCCTTGATTCCCGGCATCGGTGTTTGGGTTCCCGCGTCTTTCAGCCCTTCAATGATCAAATCATAGCTTCCCTTCACCGGCAGGGCTTTCTGCGGCGTCACAAAGAATTCCGTTAGTGTACTGGGAAGCTCCACGGATTCTTCCTCTGATCTCGCTTCGACAGCCCCCAACACAACCGCCGCCGCAATGCCTGTGCGTTTATCGCGATCTTGAAAATAGACACTTTCCACCACCGCCTGTGCCGTGACGGGATAGTTGATAGAGAGCGGCACTTCAGGTTTAGCTGCTAATGCTTTTCTCTTATCGCGGAAGCGAGTGGAGATCTCCATGGGATCAGCCGAGTAGTCGATCTGTTTCAGTCCCCCGCCATCCGTTACCGCATCGCCGACAGCGTTCTTCACGCCTTCACGCAACATGACCGAGTAGCGTTGCCCAGGCTTCACTTGCGTGATTTGGAACCGTGCCTCGGTCGTGCTCTTCCAGAAGAACTTGCCCTCCAAAGCGGGCGTAAACACGAAAGGCGGCTCTAGATCCGGCACCTCGATCGACTTGGCATCGATCATCGGCGTGGGAAAGGTCACCACAATGACGCGGCCTTGAAACAAATCGCCGCCCCTTGGGAAGATGGTCACCTCGCCTGCTTGACGCTCCAAGTCCTGGCTGGTCGTCCGCTGAGCCAGCGCTGGCGCAAGGAGCGCCGCGATGAAGGCGAAGAAGAGAAGAATGGGTTTCATAATATTAGGGAGTCTTTCGAATCATTGTAGCGCTCTCTCAACAGGCTGAAGCCTGTTTCCCCGCGCACCTTGAGTCTTTCTCATCAAATAAGAGTCTTTCAACTAACGAATTCGCGACTGACAAACAGCCAAACGCTCTTCATGATCGTTGTTCTTGTTGGGATCGTGGCTCGCCAGCCACCGATAACGTTTGATCGCTTCAGCATAATCGGCACGTTGCATCGCCAGCTCAGCCAAACCGCGCCAAGCGCCAACGATTTCGCCATCCGCATTCAGCGCTTTTTCAAAAGCAGTGCGAGCATCGTGAGCAGCACCCGTCTGCTGAAGGCACCGTCCCTCGCACACCAGCGCCACGGCCGATTCTTCTCCGGCATCCCGATAAGATTGCAGATCTTTTAAGGCGAGATAAGGCTGTTTCAAACGTTCTAGCAGATTAGCGCGATCGAGATAGGTTTTAGGCGCCACCGTGGCCGCATTTGCCCGGTCGTCTAGGAGTGTTAGCGTTTCCCAGGCATCGTCTCCTAGATTCGTGAGATCCTCTTTGGTCACCACTTGCAGAGCCTGCACCGCTTCATCGTCACCTCGGTTGTGATAACAAGCCGCCAGAGCCAGTTGCGGCAGCACTCGTCGAGGACCGACCTCGCGCGCCCGCTTGGCATCTTCTTCAGCGAGTGGCGTGCACTGCAGATACAACCATAGCCGGGCCCGATTCGCCAACGCAGCGCCTTCGTTCAGCCGCTTGAAGGCCTTGTCTGCATTGTTCACCGCGTTCACATGTTTGACCACATTCTCAAAACGTGCCGCTTCGCGCATGGCGTCTCGCGTCGCTTGGCCGTTCAAAGTTCGAATCATGTTCCTGAGACGCGGCCAATCCCGGTCACGCACCGTCGCCATCGCTGTGACGGATAACGCTTTCACGAGCGGGAAATGTTGCGCAATGCGTTTCATCCACGCTTCATGACGCACAGGGTCGATCCCTTCCCAGATGCGAACATGCGTTAGACTTCTCGCCGCGTCGATCGTGGGGTGCGTAAAATAACTCGCGATCCAATGATCGCGTGCCAGACCTGGTTGTTCACGATCCCAAGCCAGCCTGCCTAACAAATGCAAACGCCCAGCGGCCGAAATACTGTCGTGAGTTTCCCACTTCTCAATCCACGCTTCACACCGCTCCCAGTCGCCTTGTTTCAAATAAGCCTTCGCCAGCTCTCCTTTAAGATCATGCCAATCCGGAGTCTTCTCGAGCTGACGGGTAAGCATCTCCGCCAATGATACCCAATCTTGCCGGCTTTTCGCTTCTTCAATGGGCAACTCGTAAGCTTCCTCAATTTGGGTACTCAATCCTTGGCCGAGGCCAAGCACCATCAAGATCGCAATCATCATCAACTTGCTCATCATCCTAACTCATAAGATTCTGTTCGGCTCGGTCTTCTCCGACGCGAGTAGGCTCCGGTTCATTCGCCTGAAATGCAAGTCTCGTGGGGGGTATGACTAAAAGTGGTGGGCACTTTCGTAGCGGAACTCGTGAAAGTTCCGAGCGTGGCACTCCGCTACCGCGAAGGAACTGTCACCAGTTCCTCTACCTTTATTGACCACCACTTTTAGTCACACCCTCGTGGCTGGGCGGCATTGACATTGGCCACGCCTCCGCCGTGGGTGGCCTGATGAAATTCGCCGTTTTCTTCATCACCGTCGTCCTGGGGAGTTTCAGCGTCCTGGGCCAGGGCACCAAGGAAGACTATGAACGTGCCCGAAACCTGGAAGACCTTGTACGCAACCAAGTCGTCCGCGATTCACTGCGGCCGCACTGGATTGATGACCATCGTTTCTGGTACCGTATCGATACCGGTCTCGAGTCCTTCGAATTCATCTTGGTGGATGCGGAGAAAGGAACGCGTGGCCCGGCCTTTGATCACGAAAAAGTGGCGGTGGCGCTATCAAACGTTCACACGGATCAAGTCGATCCGCAACAACTACCCTTTCGCGCTTTGGAATGGAACGCAAACGGACTCGCCTTTCGTGCCTTGGGCAGGCGCTGGCTCTGGGTTGATGCTCAGACTCTGATAGAATCCGGAACCACGAGTCAAGGGGACACCACCGCCACCGTCTTGAATCAAATCAAACCTTCCGGCAGCCGGGGTCGTGAGACACATGTGACTTTTGTCAACCGCACGAAAGAACAGATCACCCTGTATTGGATCGATCGCGACGGCGAACGTGTGCGTTATGGTGAAATTGCCAGCGGCAAGACGCACCAGCAGCACACGTTTCAAGGTCACGTTTGGGAAGCAGTTGACGCCAAAGGTCAAACGTTAGGCATCTATGCCGCCACGGCCGATGAGAGCGATGCCGTGATCGATGGCACTTGGAAACCGAAGGCCAACACGCCTCCCAAGAACAAGGAACGGAAGCGTGAGAAATCCCCGCGCGGCAATCGCTCACCGAATGGCCAATGGACGGTATTTGTCAAAGATCATAATCTTTACTTGCAAAGCACTTCGGGTGGCGAGGCCACGGCTCTTACAAATGACGGAACGGGCGATGACTATTATACCACCCGGCTGCACTGGTCGCCCGATTCCAAGTATTTGGCAGCTGTACAAGAACAAGCTGGTGAAAAACGCGAAGTCCATTTCATTGAAACCTCTCCCAAAGATCAATTACAGCCCAAGCTGCACCAACGCGAATACGCCAAGCCGGGTGACAAACTCCCGGTTGCACGGCCACGATTGATCGATATCGCGGCAAAGAAGGCCGTGCAGGTGAGCGATGAATTGTTTCCTAACGCCTGGCGTATCAGTCAATTGCGATGGCGCCCCGACTCAAAGGCTTTCACGTTTCACTACAATCAGCGCGGCCACCAAGTTTTTAGAGTTGTGTCAGTCGATGTGGCCACCGGTGAGGCACGGGCGTTGATTGATGAACCAACTGAGACCTTCGTTTGTTATTCCTACAAGTCGTTCGCCGAGTACCTTGATAAGACGGACGAGATCGTTTGGATGAGTGAAAGGGATGGATGGAATCATCTCTACTTGATTGATGCCCTAACAGGTAAAGTGAAGAATCAGATCACGAATGGGCAATGGGTGGTTCGCCAGGTCGAGCGTGTCGATCACGAGAAGCGCCAAATCTGGTTCGCCGCCGGTGGCGTGTATCCGGATCAGGATCCTTACTATTTGCATCTCTGCCGGGTGAATTTCGATGGCTCAGACTTCACCATCCTCACTAAAGGCGATGGAACGCACGAGTGGGCTTTCTCCCCAACCAAACATTATTTCATCGGTACCTGGTCGCGAGTGGATCACCCGCCGGTCAGAGAATTGCGGCACACGCAAGACGGCTCGTTGGTCATGACGCTCGAGCAGGCCGATTGGAGCGCGCTTCTAAAGACTGGCTGGCAAGCTCCAGAGAGGTTCGTCTCTGAAGGCCGTGACGGTGAAACGCCGATCTATGGCGTGATTTATCGTCCCACGACATTCGATCCCACCAAGCGTTACCCTATCATTGAGTCAATCTATGCCGGACCACATGGCTCGTTTACACCCAAGCGTTTCTCAGCTTACCGGCGCGATCAAGCTCTGGCCGAACTCGGCTTCATTGTGGTCAAGATGGATGGCATGGGAACCAATCATCGGTCCAAAGCTTTTCACGATGTGTGCTGGCGGAATCTGGGTGATTCAGGCTTTCCGGATCGCAAGCTCTGGATTCAAGCCGCCGCCAAGAAGTATCCCTTCATGGATCTGTCGCGCATCGGGATCTTCGGCGGGTCAGCCGGCGGGCAAAGCACCCTGAGAGCTTTGTTAGCGCACGGCGACTTCTATCATGTGGGTGTGTCAGACTGCGGTTGTCACGATAATCGCATGGATAAAGTGTGGTGGAACGAACAATGGATGGGCTGGCCCATCGGCGATCACTACGCCGACCAGTCCAACGTCACCCAGGCCCATCGGCTAACCGGCAAACTCCTCCTAACGGTAGGAGAGTTAGACTACAATGTCGACCCCGCGTCGACGATGCAGGTCGTCGATGCCTTGATCCGTGCCGACAAAGACTTCGATCTCATCGTCTTTCCCGGCCGCGGTCACGGCATTGGCTCAGGACCTTACGGTACACGGCGCATGTGGGACTTCTTTGTTAGGCACTTGTACCAAAGAGAGCCACGAACTTAATGCAAGCCGGTTGTTGGTAGTTAGCCGTTCAAGATCTCTTAAAGAAACTTGCCGTTTCTTTTTTTGAGACTTCCCAAGCATCCGGGGTTCTTTGCGAGACGTTGCTCTGAGCAACCGTCCACAACAACATTTCATGTCCTATTCATTCCCCCCTTGGATCCGCCGGATGCTGCAACATCGCCGCATCACTCTTGGAGTCAGTCTGTTTCTAATCGTCGCGATTTCCCTAGCATTTACTTTCGTCTCCGGTCGCGATGCCATCGCACTTGTGGAGACCAAGCGTGCGGATTTGACGGTCACGGTGGAAGAGGAGGGCACATTGAAGCCCGTTAGCGAGACCGTGATTCGAAGTCCGTTAGAACGCACGACGCGCATCACTTACCTAATCGATGAGGGGACCTTTGTTTCCGAAGGTGATTTGTTAGTGGAATTTGATACCGGTGATATCGAAGAGCGCGTGCAACGGTATCGTTTGAATTACGAATCCAAACGTGCGGCGCATGCCGCCTCGCAAAGCCGTCTGGTGATCGTGACCAGCGACGTGGAGAGCGATAACCGTAAGGCCGCTTTGGAAGTGGAATTCGCGGAGATGGCCTTCAACAAATTCGTCGAACTTGAAAGGGATCAGCTGGAGCGTGAAGCAGAGCTGGACATTCTGATTGCCGAGCAATCACTTCGCATTTCCAAGGAGCGGCTTGGATTCTCAGAGCGTTTGGCGGCAGGAGGATTCGAGACGAAATCCACCGTTAATCGCGATCGGCTAACCGTGACCAGCGAGACCGCTCGTTTGGAGAAAGCCGAGGGCGATCAAGCAATCACGATGACTTACGACTTGGGCAAACGTTATCAAAAACTCAGCAGTGATCTTGCGGAAAAACGTAAACGGCTCATGCGCATCCGCCGAGAGGGAGAGAGCCGGTTGGTTCAGGCCAGGGCTCGCTTAAATAGTGCAGAGGCGACGCTCGAAGTCAGTAAACTGGCTATGGAAGATGCGGAAGCGCAGTTGAATGCGACAAAGCTCTATGCACCTCATGAAGGCATGGTCGTCTATGGAGGTTCTGCTAGTCGAGTGAGCCGTGATTCAATGATCGAGGAAGGCGCTCGCGTGCGCTACCGGCAAGAACTCATCACCATTCCTGACACATCCGCCTATAAGATCGCGATCAAACTCCACGAGTCCGTCATCGCCGACGTGGCACCCGGTCAAGACGCCGTGATCACCTTCGATGCCCTACCCGACGAACAATTCCGCGGCAAGGTAGGCAGTGTTTCCGTCTTTCCAGACTCCCAAAGCTGGTGGGGCGATCCTAATAACAAGGTCTACAGCGCTGAAGTGGTTCTGACAGAGCGTGTCGATAACGTTAGTCCCGGCGCCTCGGCTAAAGCTGAGATCATCATGCATCACTTGGAAGACGTCATCACGGTGCCCAGAGAGGCCATTCAAAACATCGCCGGCGACCAGTTCTGCGAAGTCCAATCCGGTCTCAAAAGTGAACGCCGGCCGGTCGAAATTGGTATTTTCAATGATAGCCACGTGCAAATCCGTTCCGGACTAGAGCCGGGCGAGATGATTGTGGCGCAGCGCTTCGATGCTGCGGCGTCTGTTTTCTAGCAAAAGCTTCATCTGCAATCGCTGAAACCCGTCACGGCATAAGGTACTTGTGAATGATGCGTTCGCCACCGACCGATGCCAAAGAGCCGACGACGCGATTAGCGCTGATGCCATCGGCGCCATCATCTGATCCAGAGCTAAAACCATCACTAAAACTCACCAGGATGGCCTGAATGCCATCGCCGCTAGTTGAGTGGGACTCGCCCATGCTATGACTCACCATTCGCGCCTGGATACCGTTTCCACCGCGCGACTGTCCAAAGCTGCCTTGGACAGACTTCTCGGCGCTAATACCGTCCGAGTCGCTATTTCTCGATAGGGTATCCCCCATACTATTACTAACATTCTTCGCCCGGATTCCATGCCCTCCGCTGCTACTAGTGCATTCACCATAGCAATTCTGAACCATGCCGGCCGCGTCAATGCCGTCATCGCCTGGAAAACTCCCTGAAGTCTTTCCATAGCAATTAAGAGCATTCTTTGTATTAATGCCATCGCCCCCATTAGACAACCCGACGCTATTTTCAACGACCGTCGCTCTGATAGCTGTGCTGCCACATTCACTGGCATTGCAGTCACGCACCACGCCGGCCTGGATGCCGACGGCACCGGCGGTACGCACCGTGCAGGAATGAACCAGGGTGGAACTGAGATCGGCGCAGTAGATGCCATATACGTCACAACCCTGCACGCCAATTTCGCTGATCTTAATATTGCGAAGTGAGAAACCAGCATACACACCGCTTCGAAATCCAGAGCCACGATAGCGGTCGCCCGTGGCGGAGGAATCGTATGTCACCCCGCTAACGATGGTCCCATTGCGTACGGTCACGCTATTGGCTTCAATATTAACCGCTGCGCCTAATGCAAATTCGCGACTTGAGGTGATCGAGAATCCGTTGAGATCAAGCGTGACGCCTTGGGCGCGTATTTGCACTCCGGAGCCACTGGCGACATTGAGATTGTTCTCAAGATAATAAGATCCGGATTGCTCAATCACAAATCCTCCATCGCCATTCATGGTCACGCCGGGCGCCTCCTCATTTAAGGGGATTCTCGGATCCTTGGCGGCATCGATATTGTCGTAGATTTCGCCAAGAGTTTTCATGCTGGGTCCGGGCGCTCCCGGCGGCATGAGCGGTCCCTGGGCGCGGGCATTCGCTGCTAGTAGAATTAATGTGAGGTGCAATACTGATAAAATCCTGCGGTTGTTCATCTGTCAGAAGGCAATGGGGTTGTTGTTGCCTCCTTCATGGGAATCCGATTTCCGGCGTAACAAAAAATCGAAATAAACCTGCCTAATAGTACCAAAACTCGTGCCCCAAATTATCATCCGTGATGGGACGGGCACGTTGAGTTGCCGGATCGTTCTCCAAATTCTCCCGCGTCCACAAGCGGCGCTCGGTGGCGATGTCCTGAATACCGGCGTTGTCTACCAAGGAGACGATCGCCTCCAAATCTTCACGGCCTTTCTCGGTTGAGAGATCGAAGAGAGGAACGCCATCATAGCGATAAGCGGCGAGGGTATCCCGCCAGCGGTCTTTGTCAAAGGTCAGCGGTGCGTTACTCGCGAGAATATTGTTAAGAAGGAGGGCGCAATCCGGGAAAACCTCCATCGCCGTCTTGGCCGCCCTGTCAGAGCCGGTGGCATTAAAAAGATAAACCCCGCCGGGATTGAGATGAGCGAGAATCTGCTGCATGAACTCACGCGAAAGGAGACTACTCGCGTGTTCGCGCCAATGATAGGTGGCATTAGCAACGACGGCGTCAAATTTGCGGTCGGGATGATTGCGCAACCAACGTCGTCCGTCATCAATGATAATATCGATATTCGGATTGGTGAGAATGGTCTTCACCGGGTCGTAATTCGGAATCACGCGCTCGCTATAGGCCGCATTGATCTCGATAACGGTGATGTGTTCGACGTGAGGATTATGAGCCAAGATCTGAGTCCAGGTGCCGCCGGACAACCCGATGACCAGGACCTGCTTGGGTGCGGGATGAGCCGCGGAGAGAAAGTAAGGCCGCACCATCCACGAGCCCGGTTGCAATTCGGTACCGATGTAACCATCGTAAACACCACCACCGTAAATCTTGTTTCCTTTATCCACCGTCACCACACCGAAACGACTCTCCACCACCAAATCAAACCGCTCGGAATGCTTGTATTTCCCTTTGAGTTGAAGCCGTTCGTAAAGCCCGTCAAAGAGAAAGGGTGCCGCCAAGAACACAATCACCCCCGCGCCAATGATGCAGGCAAACCGATTGATCAATTCCCGGCCCCGCAACTGCGCATAAAGGGCCACGCCGGCAGAAAGAGCTAATCCTAGGAAGGCGAGAAAGACGGAAATCTGCTGAAGCGTCCAATGATCCATGAGGACAAAACCGGTGAGGAGGCTCCCGGCGCCGGAGCCTAGGATATTTCCCAAGTAGAGATAAGAGAGCCGGGCACCGGCTTTTTCATCAGGTGGAATCGCAAAGTGACAGATCAATGGAAGCGTCGCCCCCAGGAGAGCCGCCGCGATCCCCACAAGCGGTAAGGTCACGAGAAAATAAACCCATGTGACGACCCAGGAAACAATCGGGATCAGCAGAAATCCCAAAGCATTCGCGCCTAAAACAAATAGGGATATAGCGCCGAGATGAGCGGGATTTCCGCCATCCTTAGGATCCTGAAAACGCAGACTCCAGCGGGATCCGTAGGCCAAACCAATCAAATACGCCCCTAACAATCCCCCAAACGCCCACGCCCGGGAACCGGAGACAAAAGAGTAGAGACGGACCCAGCAAATCTCATAGCTAAGAGAAATGAATCCCGTTAGGGTGACGAGAACAAGACCTATAAAAAAGCGGGCATTCATGCAACGGAAGGAAGGGACGTCGCCCGAAAATGATAATGAAGGATGGTGATTCCAGCGCCAATATTGAATACGACCGCCAGGTAGACCGATCCCGTAAGGCCGAGCATGCCTAAGAAGATACCCGCGGCTAGGAGAGCGCCAATCCCGGCACCTAGCGTATTGACAAAGTAGAGCATACTAACGGAATAGCCGACGTTTTTCGAAACATTGACATAGTGCGCCACAAGCAGCGGCAGGGTGCTTCCCATGAGCAACGTCGGAACGAGAATCAGTATGAATGTCAGGATTCCTGTTTGCAACATGTCGGCGCCGGAAGTAAACTGGCCCACCCAACGAAAGAGATGGAGAGACAGGGCGCCATAGATGCCGATGGAGATCTCCACGAGGCCAAAGATCAAAAGCAACGGAATCCCGCGGCGTTTCGAGACAGCCCCACCCGCAATGCTGCCAATCCCGAGCCCTAACATAAAGGCAGACACAACCATGGTCACCGACTCGATGTTGCTACCGTAAATGGTGAGCAAGGCGCGTTGCCAGATCAGCTGGTAAAGGAGGGCCGAGATCCCGGAGACAGCGAAGATGATGAAGAGGACACGGGGTGGAAGCCCAAGGGCGGTCAGGTCATTCTGATCTTCGATTTCGGTTTCTTTGGACATAGTGCGGGCTCAGGAGCTAAGCGAACGGAGTTCACCCGCTCTATCTGCGGGAAACAACAGAAAACTGAGAAGAAATGACGCCTCGTGAAAGCAAGAGGCTAACGGGGGCGATTCTGAGATTCCAAGCACCGGATGAAACTGTTTGAACCTCTCTTGAGGCTCACATATTGGCTAATCGCCTGCTCCGGATTCTGTTTCTGCAAGGCTCGGTAGAGCAGCTTCTCAGCTTCTTCCTGGGGTGAGCGAAACGTTAACCGACTTCGGGAAGGTGAAACCCGCCTTTGTTAGGCGCGATCGAGATTGTATCGGCGATCGATGTTTTGAGGAATTCTCCATGGTCATTTGACACCTGATTCAACCGCATCTTGTCCTCGGTCGTGACAATGGCAACTGTCTGTGGAATGGCCCGTCGCCACGGCATCGGCGGCGGGACGCCAGCGACACGCCAACGCTGCGAATGGAGCCGTCTGACTTATCGTGAAACGTTCGCGGCGGCGCCACGGAGAGGTTTTCCCGCCTCACAATGCGCGAGTGCTGTTCGAAGCATCTCCACCATGGCGCCACGATCCTGACTCTTAGCAAGTTCCAGTGCGGCCCTCACAGAATGCTGCGCTTCGAGGAACCGGCCTTGCTCAGCCAAAGCCACGGCGAGGGCATGAAGCGCTTCGGGATCTTCATTGCGACTCGCTTGAACGGCACGTTCGGCTAACTGTAACGCCGTAACCGTGTCCTGTGTTTTCCCTGGCAATGTGGCAAGAAGGATGGCCCGGCGGCCCAGGGCTTTCACATCGTTTGGCCGATGCGTGAGGACGCCGTAGTAGAAATCGAGCGCTTCACGTCCGCGGGAGAGATTCTCCAAAGTTTGCCCTAACAGTAGAAATAAGTCGGGGCTCTGACGATGGTTAGACATGAGGCGGGAATGCTTGGTGTAGTAGGCGAGACTCAGTTCATCTTCACCGGATCGCGCCAGATGAAGAATGATGTCAATGGGGTGGAGCCGCCTAACGGGGGCCAGCCAGCGGCCGGGATACGGCACCGAAGCCACGCGGCGCTCTTCTTCAGCGAGATTGAGTCCATTAACATGGTCTATCAATATCCCCATATTCAAGCCCCCCCGATAGAGACCTGCCAGACGCCCCTGATCATCGAGGAGCACACTAAATGGAATCTGAAACGGCACGTGCCGGTCGTGAACATGGCGTTGAATGGCATCCATGATGACGGGAATCGACCGGTCGGCAAATCCCGTCTCAAAAGGAAGCTTCGACCGCTTGAGAAAACCGGCCGCCTCCACATCGGCGTCTTTGCTAGCTTCGTGACTCAAATGATCCATGGCTAACGTCACCACGCGGACGCCTTTCTCGTTCAGACTACCATAATGCTTTTTTAGGTTTGCCAGTTCCTTTTGACAAGCAGGGCACCAACTCGCCCAAAGCACGAGCAACGTCGCCCTGGTATTCTGATAGGTTAACTCCATCTTTTCACCCGCGCGGTCCCGATACCGAATCGGCGGCAGGGGAGATCGCGACGAAAGCAAGCCCGGCGAATTGGGATCGATCGATGGCTCAAACTGGAGTTCTTCATTCTTTGCTTTCGGTCCCGCAAACCGTACCGCCCTCGCCTCACCCTGTGTGATAACGTAACGCCCCTCAGAAGAAACCCCGTCAACACGCTCTTCCGAGCCGTCAGGCCACCGCACGGCCACTGATTCGATCGTTTCGGCGGCTCCAAGGCCGAAGTGCAGCCACTTCGATGACTGCGAGAGAAATCCGTCGCCGGCGCGCAAGGTTCTCATCAAAGGTCGATCATCCCCTCCTAACTGAATCCGGACACGCGCACCAATCGCATCGCGATTGCATTGGGTGCCGATGAGTTGTAAAGCGATCGATCTTCCGGAGGCGGGACATTGGTTCTCCAAGTAACGAATCTGCGGCGCATTGCGATTGCTGAACCAGAAATCGAGGTCCCCGTCAGCATCCCAATCCGTTAGGGCTAAGCCACGGCCGTCGTCTGGGAAATCAATCCCACTCAGAGCCGAGACATCGGCAAACGTGCCATCATGCTGATTGAGAAAGGCGACGTGACGTTCGTTTCCGCTAAAGGAGCGGCCCTGTTTAACCACACCCAGAAAGGAAGCGCGTTGCGCATCCGCTGACGAAGCCACATCGTTGAGTGCCACATCAGTTCGCGACCCGACCTGTCGCCAGAAGAAACTTCACAAATCGCCCGTGTCCTCTGTGGTGATGTAGCCATTGGCCACCACGAGATCCTCCCAAGCATCGTTATTGAAATCCGCAAAGAGCGAACTCCATGCCCAACGTCCCATCGCCGTGTTTGACGGGAAGCTTCGATCCTCGAAGGTAGTGCCATTTTTACTTACAAACAGACTATTACCTTTAGAGAATCGCTGATAAAGATCGCGCAACTCCGGCGAACTGCCTGGAAGAAACGGCGTCATGTTAGACAGCCTGCTGCCGGCGGAGGAGAACATATTGCCCACGTAGAGATCCATGAAGCCGTCGCGATTGACATCGCCCCAGCTAACAGACATCCCGGATCCGAAATCGACCACACCGGCCCTTACGGCGATCTCCACAAACCGCCCGTCGTTATTCTGATAGAGGCAGTTCTGTCCGTAGTCATTGCCCACGTAGAGGTCCTGGTCACCGTCGTTATCGTAATCCTCCCACGCGGCGGCCAGACTGTGGCGTCGATTGTGAACGTCGAGACCGGACGACGCCGTGATATCGATGAAAGTCCAATCACTATCGGAGATGACGTTTCGCCAGAGGCAGTTCCTGCCTCCGTCATTAGCATCATGGTAGACAAAGGCGGGCGCACTCGTTGCGCGTTGGGCATCTGCGAAATCGACCGTGAGATAAAGATCGAGCCGGCCATCGCCGTCCACATCCACCGAGGAGAGACCATGCAAATCGGTGTCGGAGGTTTCCAGAAGAACACGGCGTTCAAACTTCAGCGGTTGGTATTGCTCCAGCACGAGCACGCCTTCGAAGGTGGCTAGAACAAGATCTTGATCTCCATCATTGTCCAAATCCACGAAGAGAGCGCTGGCCGTGTCGTCTAACCAATCCACGCCAGCTTCGCGAGCAATCTCGAGCACCTTTCCCGGCCCTTCTTGCACAAATAACCGGTTTGGTAAGCCGCCCCCTTGGCAGACATACAAGTCATCCAAGCCATCGCCGTTCACATCACCCACCGCGAGTCCATGCCGGTCGAAGTAGAGCATCCCGTGCGTGCGCTCGATGCGCGTCAGCCAGTGATCCAGACCACGGTCTAACTGATCGGCAGCCTCTCGGGCGCTCTCCCAAACGGAGGCCGTTTGATCTTGAAACCACGGCGTTGTGCTAGACTCCGCTTCGGTGTGCGCATCCCAATGGAGCTTGGTCAGAATCGGTTCGCCTGCGTCATCCATCTTCCACGTAGTATGCCAGCGCGCGCGGAACTGCTTGGCGCCAGAGTTGCCCTCCACGAAGGCGTCCGCCAGCCAATGATCCTCACGCTTTTCGATTCCAATGACCTTCGCCTTGGGATGCTCGCCAAGGGAAAGGAATCCCAACAAATCAACGACTGCCTCCAAGCCACGACGGCGCTGCGCCGTCGACTCGGCAAGTCGAATGGAGACGGCCTGATCGCGGAAACGTTCCCGCAAAGCTTGGCCCGTAATTGGTGTGACTTCGACTTCCTTATCCACGACCGTAGATAGCCGAGCATCCTTCCCGAAATGAAGCAGGCTCTGGAGCTTGGCTTCGACACGCTGAGCGAGATCTTCTGAGGTCCACCCGGCATCCGAAGGTTGAAGTTGCCGCTCCAAGATCGCCGCGTTTTCTTGAGCATCCAAGGTGAGAAATACAGTGCTGGGAGACCGGGCACGGTCTGCTGCCGACCCCGAATTCGGACGCCGCCAGAAGGACCACGCACTCAGCAAGGCAAGCGCTAAGAGGAACCCGAGAAAGAACCGGCGGCGCATCTCTATTGTTAGCTAAAATGATCGCCCACAGTTCAAGGAGAATTGCCTGATATTCCCGTTGACCAAAGTAATGTCTTCCCGCAGTCTCTCTCTTCATGAACAAGCTGTTCTCTACACTCGCCGCGGGACTTATGATGGTTGTCCCGTCTTATGGAGCTTCGCTGCTTGGCGGAGTCGCCGATGCGGACCTTGCCGACGAGACCGTCGATGGTTGGTCCGGAGTGACCGCCCTCTCGGTCCCTCTCAGCGGTGGAGACGTTGTGGAAGTGACCGATTTCAGTTTCTTCGCAAGCGCGGGGCGCGCGGATGGCACGCGTTACGTGACTCCTCTGATTGTATCCCGTCCGGCTGGATCCGCCTTCGATGCCGCTGGGTCTATCGTCGGTATCGGCACCGAAGTCCAGGTCACTCAGGAAGGTGTGAACAATTTCCCCTTTGCCCTCACGATGGGCACGGCAACGCTCGATCTCACTGGTAATGACGAATTCCTCGCCGGCTTCTGGCAACGGGTAGAGGGTGAGGATGACGTGAATGGCGGTGTGGTCGCCTTCACCAACGGCACTGGATCAGGGATGTTCCAGCGTAATGAAGACGGGACCACCTACGTGCCAGCGCTAGGTAACCCGGTCGATGCCGGTCACGCGTCCGCAGCAGGTGGGAGAAACTATCAGTTTAACCTTGAAGGTAATGTCATTCCCGAGCCTTCCGTCATGTGGCTCTTTGGCCTAAGCGGTTTCGCCCTGATTCTTCGCCGCCGGCGCTAGACGAAAGCTCCACCTATTTTTCGAGAAACGCACCTTGGCTCGTCAGGGTGCGTTTCTTCTTTTCAGGACCTCGACAAGGATCTGAAAATGTAGCGTGGCTGAGAAACCGAGATCGATTATTAGCGTCCTGGGATGGCTGTTGATAGGTCTCGGCGTTGTATCGTGGTTAGTTGTATTCAAACCTAACCATGATGCCTCACCACCTTTAGGCGCAGAAATGCTCCCCGTGGTGCCTCGGCGATCCGCCCCCTTCGAAGAAACACTGCCTGTCCTGACACCCAGCCTATCTCCGTTAAAGTCCTCTAAAGAAGTTTCTGTGAACGCCGAACGCTGGGAGAGTGAAGCATGGGCGGAGGCTGCTTCAAAACAGCTGAAACGACTTGCAGATTGGCTGGAAGATCCTCGGCGCAATCACAACACGTTTCCCCCTATTACCGAGGAACGGCTCTTTGGATTGATGGCAGGGTACACGCGCCGACTTCGTCATGGCACGGCTGCTAGAGCCTCGTTCAAGATTATCGACGTCCAGACCACGCTGGAGGGCTTCATGACCATCGCCGACAGCGAAATCGTTTATCCGGCGGAAGCGCCGGAGCATCAATGGAATCAACGTTGGCGCTGCGAATGGCGCATTCGAGATGGGGGGCATCCCTTGATACAATCGATGAACTCTACTAGTAGTACGTGGTCTGATAACTCCAGTCACGACTACGTTCCGCGATTCGAAGATGTCACCGCGTTCGTGCTAGACCAAACGGCGTCCTTCCCCCAACACGCAGTCGGCGTCGACATCTGGAGCCAACGTCTCACGCGGATTGATGAAATGACCTTACAAGGTCATCATGGCCTTGCCGTAGGCGATGTGAATGGTGATGGGCGCGACGACCTTTACGTCTGTGACGGCGGCGGCCTGCCCAACCGCTTGTTGCTGCAGCAACCGGATGGCACGTTGAACGACATCTCCGTTCAGTCGAAAACGGACTGGTTGGAATCGTCTTCAGCGGCTTTGTTAGTGGATTTCGACAATGACGGCGATGATGATCTTGTCGTGGCCACAGTACCCCTTCTGCTTTTTTCTGAAAATGTGGGGAATGGTCGCTTTGAATTTCGCGGCGGCCATCATGGCGTGCCAGGAGCCTACACTTTGGCGGCGGCCGACTACGATCAAGATGGTGATGTGGACCTTTACGCCACGAATTATTCGGGAAAAGCCGGGTCGCAGATGGGCGCACGCGGCTTCGAAGCGCAAGCCCCCATTCCCTTTCACGATGCGAATAATGGCGGCCGCAACGCTTTGTTAGAGAATCGAGGCGGTTTCGCTTTCGTCGATGTCACGGAAAAGGTGGGTTTAGACGAGAACAACCGGCGTTTCAGTTTCGCCGCCGCTTGGGAAGACTTTGATGACGATGGCGACCAAGATCTCTACGTGGCCAATGACTTTGGGCGCAATAATCTCTATCAGAATGACCATGGCCGATTCACGGACGTTGCCGCCAAGTATCAAGTCGAAGACATCGGGGCTGGGATGTCCGTGGATTGGGCCGATGTGGATCGCGACGGGCGCATGGATCTCTACGTGGGTAACATGTTCTCGGCGGCAGGGAACCGTGTGACCAAGCAGCGACGTTTCTTGGATGAACGCGAGGATAATGAAACGGCTAGTGTTCAACGCATGGCGCGCGGCAACGCCCTGTTTCTCAATCGGGAGGAGGGCTTTCAGGATATCAGTATCGAAGCAGGTGTTAGTAGAGGTCTGTGGGCGTGGAGTTCACGATTTATCGATATCAATAACGATGGCTGGCAAGATGTGATCGTTGCCAACGGCTACGTCACCAACCGGCGCGCCGATGATTTGTGAAGTTTCTTCTGGCGACAGGTCGTGTCGCCCATTCACGAGAATAGGAGTTATGCGAAAGCGTGGAGCGATTTGATGCGGCAGGTGCGGGCGGGCGCTTCTTGGAGCGGCAGTGAGCGGAATCGCGTCTTTCTGCATCGCCAACGCGTCAAAGAAAGTGGTTGGCCACGCTACCAGGATGTGTCCGCCTTGACCGGTCTGGACTTCCTCGATGATGCGCGCGGCCTCGCCATCACGGATTGGGATCAGGACGGGGATCTCGATGTGTGGTTCCGCAATCGCACGGCACCACGCTTGCGGCTGATGGCGAATCAATCTACCCACAAAAAGCCGGACTTTCTCGCCATTCGCCTGCAAGGAACAAAGTCTAACAAAAACGCCCTTGGCGCGCGTGTGAGAGTCAACCTCATCAATGAAGAGCGTCCGCTCATTCAGACGCTTCGCGCCGGCGGCGGCTTTCTCTCACAATCTTCCAAGTGGCTTCACTTCGGCCTTGGAGCCGATTCCATAATCGAGGAGATCTCGGTCCGTTGGCCGAATGGAATCAAGGAATCATTTTCTGAGATCCAAGCCGGATCGCGGGTGACTATCGTTGAAGGATCGGGCAAGGCGGTCGCGTTTACTCCAACTCCAAGAATCCTGCGACCCTCAAAGCCCATCACTAATCGATCGCTCAATGCCCCCATCATTCTTCCGAGGAAAGTGTTATTGCCAGACTTCACCCTCCTTCCTGAAACGAGCGGCCCCACCTGGATCATTGTGTGGTCGCCGGATTGCCCGCACTGCCAAGAGGAATTGCGTGAAATCGTTGGTCAATCGGCCTTGATCAAAGAATCTGACCTCGAAGTGTGTGCCCTCGCTTTGCAAAGCGAGCAGGCTTCGGTTTTTCTCGAAGAAATCAGCTTTCCCTTCCCATCCCGTTTCGTGGATGATGCCGTGCTTGACCGGCTTCATCACTGGCAAAGTGCGCTCTTTGATCAATCGCCACCTGCCGTCGTGCCCTTAAGTGTGTTGGTCGACCGCAATCAAAACGCAGTAGCGATCGCCCGCGGAGAAATCACTCCCGGAATCATGTTAGCCCATGCGCCCTTGGTCAAGGCGACCGATCGCGAACTCAGGGATCGCGCGGCGCCGTATACCGGACAATGGTACACGAAGCCACAGACTTCGCACGTGTTGTTAGAATATATGGCAGAGAAGATGCATTCCGTGAGTCCGCAATCGAGCGCCTTCTACTATGAACGTGCCGGAAAGAAACAGATCGCCGCGCGCATTCACTACGACCTGGCGATGGCAGGGGGCCGGCCGACCGATTCCGAGAAAGCCTTTCGCAAGGCCATTTCGCTGAATCCCCTTTTCGATAAAGCCCACAACAACCTGGGCGCTCTGCTGGCCAATCAAGAACGCTTCGAAGAAGCTGCGGCTTGTTTCCGAGAGGCACTTAAGCTAGACCCTTCCAATGAAAAGGCTCGAATGAATTTAAATCTGCTAGAACAAGTGCGATGAAAAGGTCACTATGGATGAGCGTTCTGGTCCTGGTCGTCGCCGGCTGCGGGAATCGCGAGCAGGGACCGGAGGTGACGGCCACCAAGGATTACGTAGCCAAACCGTTAGAGAAAAAATCCTCAGGCAAAGCAACGCTCTTCACCCACTTGGATCCGGAAACATGCGGGCTCGTTTTCACCAACCCCATCAATACCGCTCATCCCCTCAAACGCCTCTATGCCGGTGGCTACGCCGTGGGCGGAATCGCCATTGGAGACGTCAATGGCGATGATCTACCTGATGTGTATTGTGTGAGTGGCCCGGGAGCTGACAAACTCTTTGTGCAGACAGCGCCTTTAACGTTCGAGGACGTCACGGCCGCCTCCGGCATCGGCGATACCAGCGCCGTTTGGGGCACGGGCGCCGCCATGGCGGATATGGATGGCGATGGCGACCTCGATCTCTACGTCTGCCGTTACGATTCACCTAACGCTTTGTTTATAAACGACGGTCGTGGGCATTTTGAAGATCGTGCGGAAACGTTAGGTGCCGCGGTGATCAACGCTTCGCTCATGCCAAGCTTTGTCGACTACGATAATGACGGTGATCTCGATCTCTATGTGATGACCAATACGTATTATCGCGAGGGCGGCATGCCCCGCGATGCCACCTTCATGATTGGAAATGAGCCTTCCGTGAAGGCGGAGTATCGCCAGTGGATCGGCATTCGCCCGGCGGGCACGAGTCTCACGCACAAACGTTACGAACTCTATCCCGTGGGACAACGTGATGTCTTACTCAAGAATGAAGACGGTGTTTACAAAGATGTGAGCGGGTATGCCGGAGACATCGGCGTGCATCCTGGAAAGGGCCTTTCCGCTACGTGGTGGGACTACAATGAAGATGGTTACCCCGATCTCTATGTCTGCAACGACTTTGAAGATTCCGATCGGTTTTATCACAACAACGGCGACGGCACCTTTACGGACATCATCAAATCAGCCATGCCGCACACCACCTGGTATTCGATGGGCGCCGATGTCGCCGACTTCAATCAGGACGGCCGTTTGGATTTGTTAGCGCTGGATATGGCGGCGACCACGCACTTCAAGCAGAAAACAAGTATGGGCGATATGTCGTCGAAACAACTCTTCATGAAGACGGCGGAGCCGCGTCAGGTTATGCGCAACAGTCTCTTTCTCAATACGGGAACAGGGCGTTTTCAAGAAGCCGCTTACTTGGCCGGACTAGCCAGTTCCGATTGGAGTTGGGCAGCGAAGGCGGCGGATTTCGACAATGACGGCCTAACAGATGTGTTTGTGTCCAACGGCATGTCTCGCGCTTTCACCAACTCAGACATTCTGCGGGAGATCACTTACTCGTCGCGATTCGGCAAGACCGATTGGGAACTCTTTGCTGATCAACCGCCTCAAAAAGAAGCCAATCTCGCCTTTGTGAATCGTGGCGATCTCCGGTTTGAAGAAACGGCAAAGGCCTGGGGACTGGATCACGTCGGGATGAGTTACAGCACGGCCATGGGAGACCTTGATCGGGATGGCGACCTCGATCTCGTCGTAGCCAATCTTGACGAACCCATTCACGTTTATCGGAACGATAGCCAGAATGGAAATAGCTTGCTCATTGAACTCCGCGGATCGGCGGAGCTGGGCGCGCGATTGGTCGCTCGGGTGGGAGCGAGAACTTTGGTTAGGCAAGTGAATCCTTACACGGGATTTCTTTCCTCGAATGATCCGACCATACATTTCGGTCTTGGTGATGCAGAGAAATTGGATGCCCTCACCATTCATTGGCCTGGCGGATCAGTGCAGACGATCAAGGATCTCTCTGCCAACCAGCATGTGATCGTCACCAAGCCTAACCAGGCTCACAAACCTACAAAGCCAGAGGTGCAAACCTGGTTTACCAAATCAGATCTATTTGGCGACCTGCGCCATCGCGAACTGCTGTTTGACGATTTCGAACGTCAACCTCTCCTGCCTAACCAACTTTCACAGTTGGGGCCCGGCATCGCCATGGCCGATGTCAATGGTGATGGCTTGGAAGATCTCTATCTTAGTGGCGCGGCGGGATTATCCGGTTCGTTGCACTTGAGAAACGGCTCTCCAATTGCGCTGCAGTCGTTTGCCCCAACTCATGCATCGGAAGACATGACGCCGCTTTTCTTCGATGCCAACGGCGATGGCCACACAGATCTTTACGTAGTGAGCGGAGGAGTGGAATGTGAACCGGGTGCCGAAGTACTCAGGGATCGGCTCTATCGCGGAAACGGCGCAGGCCGCTTTATTCGTGATTCACGCGCGCTTCCAGATTTACGCGATAGCGGCGGCGCAGCAGCAGCGGCCGACTTCGATCAAGATGGCGACATCGATCTCTTTGTCGGAGGCCGTGTCATTCCCGGACAATACCCGCTCTCTCCCAAGAGCCGTTTGTTAGTGAATGATGGCGGCCGATTCACGGATCAAACTCCGGCGTCCCTGCTCGAAAGAGGCATGGTGACCGCGACGCTATGGGTAGAGGTGAATGGCGACAAAGGGGTGGATCTCGTGGTGGCCTTCGAATGGGGTCCCATACGAGTCTTTCGCAATCATCAAGGCAACCTAACCGAATCACTGAATACCGGAATCACTGATTTGTTAGGATGGTGGAATGGCCTGGCGGCAGGTGATGTGGACGGCGATGGCGATATGGACCTGGCGGCCACGAATGTGGGACTCAATACCAAATACCACGCGAGCAAAGAGCATCCTGCGCTCTTGTACTATGGCGATTTCGAAAACTCCGGCCGTATGCGCTTGGTGGAGGCAGAATTTGAAGACGAAACCCTCTTTCCCATCCGCGGCAAGAGCTGCTCCACCGCCGCCATGCCTCACTTGGCCCATCATTTTCCCACGTTTCAGGAGTTTGCCGCCGCCTCACTAGAGCGTATCTACCGCCCTGACGCCCTCACCAACGCCCACCGCTTCGAAGCGAATACGTTAGATTCAGGAATCTTCCTCAACGACGGCAAAGGCGCGTTCGTCTTCCGCCCTTTGCCGCGACTCGCACAGATCGCGCCGGGTCAAGGCGTTACCCTAACGGACTTCGATGACGATGGCCACCTCGATCTCTACATGCTGCAGAATTTCTTTGGGCCTCAGCTAGAAACCGGACGCATGGATGGGGGTGTGAGCCAGTTGATGCAGGGCGATGGCAGTGGGAACTTCACTTTAGTGCCTCCAGAGGAGAGCGGCCTCGTCGTTTCCGGCGACGGCCGGGCTCTTCTCGTGCGCGATCTCAATCAGGACGGGAAGCCCGACTTGGTAACGACGCAGAACGACGGTCCCGTTCAGGTTTTTATGAATCAACGGTGATTGCCTACTCCTCCCTCAGCCGGAAATAAGCCGCGCGGGGATTGTTGGACACATTACTCTGAATCAAGCCGCCGTGACCGGGAATGACTTCGAACTCCATCCAGCTGCCGATGGTCAGATCCAGCGACCTCTCGATGGTGTAAGTCTTCCCAAGCTCACTATCAAATTCCAAATCGGCCGTTGTCCGTCCCGTTTTCCGAATCGTTAGGCCGGCGTCCGTTTGAGTGCCCGGATCGCCTCCTCCATTGTTGCCGCCGCCGTCGGCGCACAAGTCCAATTCATCGCATTCGACACTTTGTAAGGCGATGGTGGTATCCGCGAGCGTGATTGTAAGATTCTCCATGGTGACACCGTGACTGAGCGCTTGCGTCGTGGCATTGGAAGTTGAAATCTCCGCCGGCGAAACCATGAGATCGCTATCATCCAGCTCAAAGCAGCCGCCTTCGATAGCCAAATCATCCGTGACCTTGAAGGTATCCAGTGCGTGCGTCTCGGAGTCGAACGATCCTAGCAAAGCACCGGCTCCGTCAAAGTTGGGAATGAGTGTGGCAAAGGTCGCCGACTCGGCATAGGTCTTCCAGGTGAAGGTACTGAGTTGAAAATCCGCCGCTCCGAAGATGGGCTTGGGTGGTGCTCCCACCGGCCCCTGAGAAGACACGGAAACAAGAGCGATGAACACTCGGTTCGTTCCAGGAAAAATCGCCGGAAGCGCCGTGCTGCCTTCACCTGAATCCAGTTCCACACTTTTGTCTACCGAGCCGTTGGCATTGAGGAGGATCAGGGTGCCTTTCAGCGCTTCCAAACCTTGGAGTTGTCCTCCGGTGAGGATGACTTTTCCGTTAGGCAATTCGCCACCGAAGCTCACCGTGGCGTCGTCAATCTGACGTCCCCAGGCTACGTTCCCCTGATTATTCAGCTTAAAGAACGTCGAGTTGATGGGCGGCGTTATGTCCAGAACGCTGATATACACACCGGTTTCGGTAGGAATGACAGTAGGATTCGTGTTTTCGAAATCGCCGTAGGATTTGACCCAATCCATGGCACCAGCGTTGTTCAAGCGAACGATCGTTACCGTACTTGTGCTAGAAAAATCTTGACCCTCCTGCGTGGTTTCCGTTTGCACGACACTCACAAGCAGACCATCGGGGCTACCTCCGAGAGAAAGGGTTCGAGTTAAGCCGGTGATCTGCCCGATGCCCAATCCTGATAAGCCGGCAAATCGTTCAGATGTGAGGGTCTTGGCCCAGTCTACCTGGCCGTCTGTTCCGATGACGAAAACTTGAACGCTGCTATCCATCGCCTGCAAGACAGCGATCCGGCCATCGCCGAGTGGGCTCACACGATAGTCATCTCCGGCAATAGGAACCTGTTGCTGATAAAGGGGCGTGAAGGCATCGTTTGCATCAAAAGCGCCGAAGACAAATTGTCCATCTCTTGGGCCGTAGGCCTGGACGATGTTGGCCGATTGCCCTCGAGCAAGATCGATCCCAGACTCACTGGCGTAGACTTTCCAGAGTGTCATCCCATTGTCATCCATCGCGATCAGGGAGGGATGTGAGCCTTCACCAAAGGACGAACCACCTATCACTCCATACCCACCTCCCCCAAAAGCCGGCAGGGCAATAGCAGCTGACCACGCATAAATGTCAGTTCCACACAAACTCATCCGCTTGGGAAAGGGAAGAGAGTCATGAGGTTCCCCGCAATCCGGTGCCAGAACCGGTTCGCCAATACCAGGGCCACCGCCTCCATCTCCGATGATCACCGTCCCCGAGATCGTTTCCACCGGGCCACCATCCAAACTTTCAAATCCTGGACCGCCACTGCCATTAATCGTCCAGGTGTAAGTACCAGACGCCAAATTAGCAGGGGGCTCGCAGTCTAACGTTGTCCTAGGAAGATTGAGTTCTGGAATGGTGAACCACGTGCAGTTCCAGTCACCTTGGTCCCAGACAATGTCCATCTGTTCTTTCATCGCCACATCAAAAGTGAACCTAACGGATTGCCCGGGAAACAAAGACTCACCATCGAAAGGAGCCGGGGTGACGCCCACCGTGTCATTCCCTGGATCCGGATCGGGGTCGGGGTCAGGATTACCTCCGCCTCCTCCCGGAATGGTGACGGTGCCGCTCGTCTCCGCGACCGCCTCGCCGGTCAATTCCCCTTTCATGGTGCCGCTGTTTCCCGCGTTGACCGTCCAACCCACTTCAGTGCCGGCCGGCCAACCTCCTTCATGCGAGCAATTGAGGATCACTTTGAAAGTCACAAACGGCGGTGTGAACCAATTGCAACTCACCTTGCTTCCATCGACCCCGGTCCAGGTGAGATCAATATCATCCGCCATGGGTTCGGAGAAAGTGAATTGTAGAAAAGTGTCGTTATCCAAGCTTGAGGGGCCGATAGCCAGTGGCGCCGCGTGCATTGATGAGAAAAACGCTACCGATCCCAAGGCAACGCAGCTGATCCGGCGGCAAAGCGCCACGACATGAGGGTACTTAGATCTTCGCATAACCAATCAAACGAAAAATAGCGAGAAACGGTCGTACAGCCAGAACTCTTACTCTAAAGTCTCAACTATGAGTGTGCTTCCGCTAGGCGAACGAGCACTGCCTTTTGAGCATGGAGGCGATTCTCCGCTTCTTGAAAGATCGTCTCAGCGTGATGCTCTAACACATCCTCGGAAATTTCCTTGCCGCGATAGGCCGGGAGACAATGCATGACCAGTGCCTGCGGATGGGCCAGATCGACCACGGCTTGGTTGATTTGATAGTCCCGCAAAGAGGCCAGACGATCCGCGGCTTCGTCTTCTTTGCCCATGCTGACCCAGACATCAGTGTAGAGCACGTCGGCTCCATGAGCAGCACGGGAGAGATCTTCTTCACAGGTGACGCGGCCGGATTGGAACTTGGCGAGATAATCCGCCGACGGATGGAACGCTTGAGGACCGGCTAGGACTAACTGAAATTCGAGCCGCTCCGCCGCCCACATCCAGGACCGCGCCACATTGCAATCGGTATCACCCGCAAAGATGACCTTCTTGCCTACCCAAGAACCTAACCTTTCCTTGATGGTGAGAAGGTCCGCCAGGATCTGGCAGGGATGTTCGTCATCATCGAGCGCGTTGATGGTGGGGATGCCGCTCATTTTTGCAAACTCGACGATGCCGGCATGGGCATCCGTGCGGATGACACAACCGTGGAGCATCCGCCCCAACACGCGAGCGGTGTCTTTGATCGGTTCGCCCCGGCCTAACTGAAGATCGCGGTCAGAGAGAAACATCACGGCCCCGCCCAACTCGCGCACGCCTATCTCAAAACTCACCCGCGTACGGGTGGAGGATTTGGTGAAAATAAGCCCCCAGCATTGACCCGCAAGCGGGCCTGGTTGGGGATGCCGGCCACGGGCCGCCTTCAGCTCGGCACCGAGATGAATCAAATCTTCCAATTGCGAAGACGTTAGTTCTTCAATGGATAGCAAATGCTTCATAAGAAAGGAGTGGTAATCAATCGGCTGCCTAACGAGGCGTCGCCGCAAGTTTCTCGAATGTCGCCTTGAGCATGAAAACGGCGGTATCCATTTCCGCCTCACTCACATTGAGCGCGGGGAGAAGCCGCACCACACGCGTGCCGGCGGGAACGGTAAGGAGCTTGGCGCGATTGAGTTCATGCACCAGGTAGACGGACGGCGTCATGCCGGTCTGGCCGCAACCTGGCAAAGCAGCCACGGCCTCTTCATCCACGACGAGGCCGATCATCAAACCTAAGCCGCGAACGTCCTCCACAAAGGGGATTTCGGCATCGGCAAGTTTCTGGCGAAGCACCGCACCCATCTTGGCGGCATTCTCCGCAAGATCCTTCTCCAGAATCTCTTCCAAGACCGCTGTCGCCGCAGCACAGGCAAGCGGTGTGCCGCCATAGGTCGTCCCGTGAGAACCTGGACCTAACAAATCGCAAAGCATCTTCGCAGGGTCCTGGTTAGGCATGGGCCGCTTGTTGATCCAAACGGCACCGATGGGAAATCCGCCCCCCATGCCCTTAGCCCAGCTCACGGCATCGGGCACCACACCCGCCGATTCCGCATCGGAACCGAGCGCCGTTTCCCATCCGCGCAGGTTTCCCGTTCGGCCGCATCCACACTGAATCTCGTCTAACAAGAAAAGAAGATTGTTTTTCTGACAGAGCTCAGCGATCGCTTGCAGGAAATCAGGCCGCGCCACATGAATGCCACCTTCTCCCTGCACCGCTTCTAACAAGACCGCGACGGTGTTGTCTGAAAGGGCCGCTTTGAGGGCATCGATATCATTGTACGGCACGTGGCGGAATCCCGGCATAAGCGGTTCGAACCCCTGCTTCACTTTCTCCTGCGCCGTGGCCGCAATTCCAGCCAGTGTGCGGCCGTGGAAGCTCTTTTCAAAAGTAATGATTTCGGCACGCGGTGAACCATCAGCCTTGGGATAGGTGTGCCCGTAGCGCTTGGCCAATTTGTAAAGCGCCTCGTTCGCTTCGCCGCCGCTGTTGCAAAAGAAGATTTTTCCGGGCAGACCCAGGACCTTCTCGACCAAGAGTTGGGCCAGTTTCCCCTGCTCTGGAATTTGATAGAGATTCGAGCAATGAACCAGGGTCGCCGCCTGCGCCTGCAAGGCTGATGCCACACGCGGGTGGGCATGCCCCACGGAGGTCACGGCGATTCCACCGCCGAAATCGAGGTATTTCTTGCCCGCCTCGTCCCAGAGCCAACAACCCTGTCCCCGCACGGGCGCCACGCGAAATCGGCCATAGGTTGGCGCGACATAGTTCTCGAAGCGTTCCTCCGTGGAGAGTGGATGTTCAGCAAGGCGATTCATGGAAGGCGGGGACTGTAGGGAGAGTTCTCAAAAACGCAACGTTCCCCGCGCCGAATGCGGGAAACCGGTCGCGCGAGCTTGCCACCGGTCGTTCGTGGCCTAGTATCCCGGGGGCTACCCGCTGCGAGCATCAGCGCGGTCACTGGCCCGGTTCTCAATGTCTTCTCCCAAACCTATTCCGTCACCGGATCCGAATAGCCAAGCTTTTCGCGATCACGTGGTCCAGCGCATCATCCGCGAGAAAGTCTCGGTGGGAGCGGTCGCACGCGAGTACGGCTTGAAAACCAAGGAAGTCGCCGCCTGGAAGAAAGAGTTTCTAGAGCGGCTCAAGACCGCGACCAAAGGAAATCAGGCTCGCAAATCCGTGGCGTCGGGGACGGAAGGCCCCGTGGTGCAAGATCTAAGCCGCCAGCCGGTCAAGCAGGAGGACAGCAAGAAAACGGGCGATCCGTTGGTTCCCTTTCCCACCCAAAGTTCCGCCCCGCTCACGCCGGAAGAGCGGGAGAAGCTGGAAAAGACGCAACGACTGATCCTGGAGGAAGGAAAGGTTACCGTGGATGTGGGCCGTAAGATGGGCATGATGCCCAAAGCTTCGTATGATCAGCGCGATCCCACTGACATTGGGTCGGATGAAGTGAGCACGCATGAGATTCCCAATGAATCAAAAGAACGCTTCGCGAAAAATTGGGAACGGGCAGGCGCTTCCGCTCCCCCGCTCTCCGTGCCCCCTGAAGCACCAAAGCTGACTTTTCACGAGCGCCTCTTGCCCAAGTTGCAGGCCATTCCCGGCATCTCGTGGATGCTCCGCGGCGGCCGATTTGATTCGGCCCCTTGGGTGATCATTATCATCGGCCTGGCCATCATCGGAGCGGTCTTCTTCCTCGTCGTCGATCGTAATAAAGGCATCCCCGGTGAAGAGTTAGCGAAAACGCCGATCACCTTCCGCCCTCTCACGCGCACTGACATTGACGTCGCGAAGCAACTCATCTCCACCTTCTTCGCCGCCAAATCCGTGGAGCAGATGCTGCCCTACGTTCGGGCCAGCGACACCATGCAGCCAGTGATGGAGCGCTACTACCAGACCAACAAACTCAAGCCGCAGAAAATCTATTCTTTTGAAGAACATCGCCGCGAAGAATTCCACGGAAAACCCTTCACGGTTCACGGCGTCCGCTTCACCCAATTTTCACCCATCGATGAGATCTATATCGAGCACACTCCCGAGGGCGGGAAAATTGATTGGGAACTCGCGGTCGGTTACCAATCGGTGAAATGGAGCACCTATCGCTATCAAAAACCTCCTGAACTCACTTACCTCCGGTTGAAACTCACACCCTCCCGCTATTACGAAAAACCCTTTCACGATCCGTCGGTCTATCGGGCATTTCGCATTTCTCATCCGGATGAAGTCAGCGTGATCAATGGCTTCGTCATGATCGATACCGAGGCAGAAACGACGCTTCGTGAAATGATGCCAGACGAGGAATCGACCGCTCAAGTGTTAGCTGGATTGAAATACCCACCCAATGCCAAGAACGACAAACTCGTGGAGATCATGGAGATCTTCACCCCCGGTTGGGTCGTGGATTATGAGCCGGGGCAAGCGCATTTCGATCTGAAATCGCCGGTGCCCGGGGCCGCCGTCTCGGTCGAAGACGAGGCTCCCGCGCCGTAATCGCTGCTTCGCCGGCCATGCGTTTGGTCCTGTTAGGCGATCTGCATTTCTTTCAGTTAGCCGTTTGGCCATGGCAACTTCTATCGAAGCGTTTGTTAGGGCAAACCAATCTCTGGTTCAATCGCCGCCGACACTTTCGCTTAGCCCTTTGGCCGGCGATCCGTGATCGTGTTGCGTCCGTAAATGCGGACGCTCTTCTTTGCTCAGGTGATCTCACCACCACCGCCCTGCGCGGGGAGTATCAAAAAGCACACGCTGCTTTGGCTCCCTTGTTAGACAGCGACATTCCCACATTGATGGTGCCTGGAAATCACGATCGCTACACTTACACGGCAGCGCGCAAACGTTACTTTGAAGAGTGGTTTCGAGACTGGAGTTTCGACGCTTGGCCGGGCCGGCGAACGTTGGGGGAGGCCGAGGTGATGGCGCTTGATCCCACCCGCCCCAATCCATTCAACGCCAGCGGCTACCTAGGGAATGAACAGCGGGAACGCTTGCACAACGCCCTCCAAGAACTTCCCGACGGACGCACCGTGATCGTACTCTGTCATTATCCTATCGGCGTCCCCCACCCTCATCGCCCTGAAGCGCCCGGCCACGGTCTTCAAGACACCGAAGCACTCCTCTCCTGCCTGCGTGAAAGTGCCCGGCCCATCATCTATGTTCACGGCCATGTGCATCAGCCTTGGGTTTGGCGTCCGGCCCACGCACCTAACGTCCTCGCTATCAATGCCGGAGCGCCCATGCTCACCAGCCCCACCTTTCCTCAAGGTCAAGGCTTTGCCGAACTCCTGATCGAGAACTCCGATGACCTAATTGTTAGGCGGCACTTACTCCACAATGATGGTTCTTGGCAAACCCAAGACGATGCCCTTCCCGACGCCTGCTCGTAGCGGAACTCGTGAGCGTTCCGACCGTTGGACTCCGATGCCGCGAAGGAACGGTCACCAGCTCTTCTACCATTACTAAGCACTTTTCGTAGCGGAACTCGTGAGAGTTCCGACTGTTGGACTCCGATGCCGCGAAGGAACTGTCACCAGCTCCTCTACCATTACTCACCACTTTTCGTAGCGGAACTCGTGAGAGTTCCGACCGCTGGACTCCGATGCGAAGGAACGTCACGAACTCCTCTACCATTACTCACCACTTTTCGTAGCGGAACTCGTAAGAGTTCCGACCGCTGGACTCCGATGCGAAGGAACGTCACGAACTCCTCTACCATTACTCACCACTTTTCGTAGCGGAACTCGTAAGAGTTCCGACCGTTGGACTCCCATGCCGCGAAGGAACGGTCACCAGCTCTTCTACCATTACCAAGCACTTTTCGTAGCGGAACTCGTGAGAGTTCCGACCGTTGGACTCCCATGCCGCGAAGGAACGGTCACCAGCTCTTCTACCATTACCAAGCACTTTTCGTAGCGGAACTCGTGAGAGTTCCGACCGTTGGACTCCCATGCCGCGAAGGAACGGTCACCAGCTCTTCTACCATTACCAAGCACTTTTCGTAGCGGAACTCGTGAGAGTTCCGACCGTTGGACTCCCATGCCGCGAAGGAACGGTCACCAGCTCTTCTACCATTACCAAGCATTTTTCGTAGCGGAACTGGTGAGAGTTCCGACTGTTGGACTCCGATGCCGCGAAGGAACGGTCACGAACTCCTCGACCATTACTGACCACCACTTTTAGTCACCCCCAGCAGAACTTGCGAAAAGTGCCGGGCATGGCATAAGAAACCATGCCGGAAAACCTCGCCTCCATTCGTGAGCACGTCGAGAAACGGCTACAACCCCTACAAGAAAACCCTCCCAAAGACCGCAACGAACTGGTCGCCCGCTATCGTAGCGTCTTAAACGTTGAAGAACAACGGATCCGCCTCTGCCATCACTCGGGAGAAAGCGGATTAAAGGTCGCCGCCCTACGCGCCGAGCTTCTCGATGCCGTTCTCGAAAATCTTTATCAACAAGCACTCACGTTATGTGACATCGATTCTTCACAATCGCCGGTGACCATGATTGCGACCGGAGGGTATGGACGTGCCTTGCTCAATCCATCAAGTGATGTGGATGTGCATTTTATTCATCCGGAACGCCGGGCACCTAGCGATGACGCACGGCGCGTGATTGAAGAAATCCTATATGTGCTTTGGGACGTCGGATTCAAAGTCGGACAAGCCGTCCGGTCCATACCGGAGACGATTTCCCAGGCCAATCAAGATGTGCGAACCAAATCTTCCCTCATGGAAGCAAGGCTCATCAGCGGCGATGAAGCCTTGTTCGACAAACTCGTTGAACAATTTCGTTCGCATTGCATTGACGGCAAAGAAACGGATTATTTGGCAACCCGCCGCCAGGACATGCGAAGCCGGCGTGACAAGTTTAAGACCGTCTTTGTGCAAGAACCTCACGTCAAAAACGGATGCGGTGCTTTAAGAGATTATCATAATCTAATATGGATCTCCTTTGTGCACTATGGCGCAGCGGATATTCACATTCTAAATAAAAAACGCGTCCTCAGTAAGGGTGCGATCAAAGAAATCGAAAAGGCCTATGATTTCCTGCATCGCGTTCGCAATGAACTGCACTACCAAGCGGGCCGCGCTAACGACATCCTCACACTTCACCTGCAAGGGGTCGTCGCCACGAATTTCCGCTATCCCAGTAAGAATATCCTGCGCCGGGTAGAGGCCTTTATGCGCGATTATTATCATCACACGCGCAACCTCTATCGTCATACCTGGAAGTTATTGGAGCATTTGCATCTCGCTGCGGAAGAGGAAAGCGAAGGCGGCGTGATCAGTTTCCTCGCTCGCCGGCGTAAAAAGCGTGAGCAATTCGGAGAATTCTACAGTTGGAACAATCGGATCTACCCCCAAGACGAGAATGTCTTCAAAGATTCGCCTGTTCGCCTCATGCGAGTCTTCCAGCACATGCAACAGCGGCATCTCAAAATGAGCCCGCAAATCATGGAACTGATCCAATCGCATTATCATCTCATTGACCGGCGTTTCCGCTGCGATAAAAAAGTCCGAACCATTTTTGAAGCCATTCTCTCGCGTCGGGGAAACGTCGCTCGCGTGCTCAAAGACATGCATCGTGTCGGTTTTTTAGGACGTTATTTACCGGAATTCGGCGAACTGGACTGCCTCGTCCAGCATGAATTCTTTCATCGCTACACCGCGGATCACCACACGCTTCTTTGCATTCGCAAACTTGATGAATTAGCCGATGCCGCCGATCCCAAACTCGCCTTCTTTCGCGGATTATTTCATTCGGTGGAGGATCCTTATGTTCTCTACCTAGCCTTTATTCTTCATGATACCGGTCGCGCAGAGAATGTGCGGTTCCATAGTGACGCGAGTGTCACCATGGCAGCGAAAGTGTGCAGCCGATTACAGATTCGCGGACAACGGCGGAACCTATTACTGTTTCTCGTCGATCATCATCTCACCTTCTGGCGCACTGCCACGACGATGCCGATTGATGATCCGCAGACGGTGCAAGAGTTTGCGGCCAAGATGCAGGACAAACGGCAGTTGGACCTTCTCTTACTCTTCACCTATGCCGACTCCAAAGGCACGAACGAAGAAGCGTGGTCCGACTGGAAAGAGATGCTCATGCGTCAGCTCTATCAAGCAACCCTTCTTTATTGGAAAGATCATCACGCAATCGAGATCTCCGGCACCGATCTTCAACCGGATGTGATCAAACAACTGGGCGACGACTATGCTGAGGAAACAACCATTCATTTCCAGCGCATGCCCACGCGTTATTTCATGTTTCGCGAGCCGCGGAATATCGGCCGCGATATTCGATTGATCCGTCAATTTCAAGCAGCGCGTGAAAAGAACGCGGATTCGGATTGCATCCCGCCAGTGTTTCGCTGGGTCGATCATCCCGAAGCGAATTACAGTGAATTTGTCGTTTGTTCGGCCGATCGCCGACTTTTGTTAGCCTATATCGCAGGCGTCCTATCTGCCCAAAGTTTGAATATATTGAGTGCGGATTTCTTCTTCCGCACGGACGGCATTGTGCTAGACATCTTCCGAGTTTGTACCACCAACTTGGAAGCCGTCACCAATACCAGTGTCCGGCAAGCAGTTAAGAAACTGATGGCGGATTCGTGCACCCAATCTTCTTTTGACTTCACCAAACTCATCGCCAAAGCACGGCGCAAGAACCCGATCGATGCTCCGGAAGCCGCCTTCTTTCCCCAGCGAGTCCTCATCGATAATGACTCGGTGGCCGATGCCACCGCCATCGAGATTCAAGCCATCGATCGTCTCGGCCTGCTCTACGACTGCTTCATGGCCATTGGCCGACGCGATCTGGAGGTCACCCACTCGCGCATTGTGACGGAGAAAGGCGCTGCCATTGACAAGATCTATGTGACCACGCCGGCAGGGACCAAGTTACGCGACGCAGCTGAACTGGATGCGTTGCAGGCTGAACTCGAGGCGGTCATCGCGCTGCCCGAAGCCTCGAACGAGAGAAAAGCTTCTTAAACCAAGGGGGAAACTAGCGCTGCTTCCACGCCTTGTAGGGCGCGCCACAACGGCGGCGACGCCAATTCTGACGACGCGCGCTCACCTTATTCCGTGGGCTGCACTTCTGCTTCTGCTTCAACCGCGGATTCTTCTTGCAGATCACATACAGGACTCCCCGACGCTTCACAATTTGGCAGTCGGCGCTCAATCTTTTGACGGAAGCTCTTACTTGCATGCTGAAAAATCGTTGATTCTGAAGGAAATATTCCGGGCTCTCCCGGAGGAGCGCGGACCATGCCTTGGAACGTTTCCACTCGCAAGCAATTTCTCGAGATGGTTCCCAGGGCGCCATCGGAGGGCATGAAATCGTTGATCCCCACGGGTAAACTGCTATGAAAAGGGCATCCACTCGGTAGCCTGTCAGAGGCCATTTCCTAAAACCGACGCATGACGATATGAAAACCGTTTCTCTCCTGCTCCTGATACTCCTCGCAATGCCCGTGTGGGTACCCGTGGACGGCCCGGCCGCCCCGGAAAAGAAAGCCGCCAAAGAAAAGAAAGAACGCCGCCAGAAAGCCAAGGCGCGCAACAAGAAGACGGCGCCCAACAAAGCCCATAAGAGCGATCAAGGCGAAGCAGCCACCAACCACGAGAAAACAATTGATGACCTCGATCACTGCCTGACCGTCGCCGGTGACAAAGCGAAGCTCCTCGCCGATGCCATTCGCGATGTGAAATCGCAGAAGACCCAGGCGCAGACTGAACTCGCCCGGGTTCGCGATCAACTTACCCAAGTCAGCGCCAAGCTTGAAGCCATGCGCCGCCGCGACGAACGCAGCCGCATCTTGCTCAATCAACTCGACGTCAAATTGGCCAACGCCGAGCAGCAAAGCAAAGACGAAGCGCTCAAGCTCGCCGCCACCGCTGAGAAACTCCGCGATTGGGAAGCGCGTGCGCGTGACGCTGAGAAGGAACTCACTCAAACTCAAGACGCCATGGCCGCCTCGCTGCGGGTGGCGGAAGAAGCCAAAACGCTCGGCTCCCAATATCAAGAGAAGCTCACCTTGAGCGCCGCGAAACTCGTGAGCCGGAATGAAGAATTGGCCAGGCGGGAAGCGTCCCTACGCGCCGCCGAAGAAGCCTTGAAGAAATGTGAGAGCAACGCCAAGGATCTCGAAGCAGAACTCATTACCATCAAGTCACGAGCGGAGTCCTATCGCAAATCACTCACCAATACCCAGCAGGAACTCACCAAATCCAAGAACGCCACCACCGCAGCCGAAAAGAAAGCCGGCAAAGCAGAGACAGAACTCGCCACGCTCAAGACGACTGTTAGAGAAAAGGACGCCTCGCTCATCCACGCCGGCAAATTGGAAAAACACCTTCGAAAAAACTACGACGACGCCAAACAACGGCTCGACAACACATTGTTAGAACGCGAGGAACTTCACGATCAAATCACGCTGTTACGCAATGAGTTTGCTCACTTCCGCGTCACCTCAGATGATCAACTCAAAAAACAGAAGCAGGAGAGCACTCACCAACTGCAAGCACTCACCACCCAAAAGGACGAATGGGAAACGAAATGGGGTAAGCGCGATCAGCGCGTCGCGGAACTGGAAAAAGCCCTGAAAGCTAAGGAGGAAGCCTTGCAAACCGCTTACACCCGGGAGAGAGATCTTCAAAAATCACTGCAGGATTCCTCACAATCTCTTCAAAATGAAACGGCGGAACGCGATAAGTTGCAGCGCGCACTCGATCAACTGCAAGTCGAACTGCTCGATTCTCAGAAGAAAGCTTGTAAGCTCAAAGAGACCCTCGAGGCCCTTCAGGAACTGAGCGCCGAAGGAGCCGAATAAGCTATCGCATTTCCCTATTGTTATGAAGGCATTGCAAAGGCAAGCGCCTTGGGCGCTCGTTGTGTTGGCGTGGATGCATCATTCTTTCCTGCTCGGGCAAGAAACTCCGTCTAACGCACAAGCTAAGCATCCTCAGCTTGCAGAATTGGAGGCCTGTCTCGATGAATCCGAACGCCATGCGCAAACATTGGGCGAACGCATCCGGCAATGGAAAGCGCAGACTCGGCGCATCACGGAGTTGGAAGCCACTCTAGCGGAATCCGATAACGCCAACGCGGAACTTAAAACTGCGCTCGAGAAAGCCAAGAAAAACGAGGAATCCGCAAGAGAGGCGCAACAGAGTGTCATCGCCGAACGCGATGCCCTCGCCAATCGTCTCCAAGACCGCGAACAAGCCCTCGCTACAGAAAAGGAAGCGGCCGCCGAGGCGTCGAAGCTCGTTGACAACCTTAAGACGCAGTCTCAGCAATCCGAAACGCAGTTAGCGCAAGCGCTAGAACAACTCGAGCACGAGAACGAACGCGCTGGAATCAAATCCGAAGAACACCAGAAGCTCGCCAATGCGGTAGCCGACTACGAGAGCCGTCTCAAAGAACTCCAACCGTGGGCAGAAGAAGGCCCACGGTTGCGACAAGCACTCGCAGAAGAGAAAGAGACTCTAGCTAACAAAGAAACGCGTATTCTTACGCTCACACAATCACAGAAAGCAGATCGCGCTACCATCGAGGAACTCCGCCGAGAAATCACCGCGCTCAAACAAGACGCCGAAGCGCAGCAGTTCAAACTGAGAACCGAGCGGGATCAGATCACCGAAGAGCGGCAGGCCGCATTGGCCGCGCTCGAGTCGCAGAAACTAACCCGCGCTAAACTAGATGCCCTCGTTCTCCGCATCGACCCCATTCAATACGCGCTCAATTCCGCCAGCATCGAAGACGAGCAAGCTCGAGTGTTAGGGCAAGTTCAACGTATCCTAACCGTTTATCCCAACGCCCAATTTCAAATCAGCGGCCATACTTGCGACATTGGTTCCGACGAGCGCAATCAAGCGCTCAGCGAACAACGCGCCAAACGCTTGGAGACCTTTCTCATCGCGAACCAAGTGCCCAGCGGTCAGATCCAATCGGCCGGTTACGGCGAGACGTCGCCCATCGCCACCAATGATAGCGAAGGCAATCGCCGAAAAAACCGGCGGGTCGAAATCCGCGTCTCCTCACCCGTTGGCAAGACGTTGTTAGACACCGAAAAGCCGTGAGAGCCCAAAGGAACGGCGGTTTTCAACCACCGGTTTGACGCGCTCAAAAAAACGCCTGTCCTTGAGGTTAGTTCACATTCTTAGTTTTCGCTAGAGCTCTGGTACCAATCCGGCGTTCCAAACCAATCATGCATTTCTCTTTCAAACGGCGCCACCACTTCCGGTGGCTCGGGAAAGACGCCCTGATCCTGCGTTTCCACCATCCACACGGAAAGAGCGGCACGCATGCGCAGAAGCGCTTCCCGATGCTCCGGTTTTTCAGACGATGCTAGATTGGTAATCTCGTGGGGATCATGCTCAGTGTCAAAAAGCTGCTCCGCTGCAACGCTAGGCGACATAAGCTCAGCCGGCGGCCCCTTTAGTTTTCCATCCGCCATCATCTGACGCATGAGTGGTTTGATCGGGAAACACTTTTCTTTATAACGGTTGAGCGATGTGAAATGGCGATCAGGAAAGAAATTTCTGATGTAGTGATAGCGTTTGCCTCGCACGCTGCGAATGCGGTTCACGGTCTCGTCAATGCGATCGCGCGCGGAGAAAGCAAACGCGCGCGGCGGCCCCAGGCGGTTTCCTAAAAACACGCGGCCATGCATGCCTAACGGTCTTCGTATGCCGGCGAACGCAAGCGTGGTCGGCGTGAGATCGATGAGGCTGATGACCTCGCCGGAAACAGCACCCGCGCGGTAGTTTGCCGGAGCCGGGAAGTTCTTCGGCCAGTGAATGATCATGGGCACGTGAAGACCGGTATCGTAGCACCAGTGAATTCCGCGGGGTTCGATCCTGCCATTGTCACCGAAGAACATGACAACCGTGTCATCTGCTAAGCCCTCTCTCTCTAACCGATTCAAAATCCGCCCAACGGTCTTGTCCATACCCGAGATCGAGTTCAGATACCGCGCCCATTCGAGCCTCACCAAAGGGTGATCTGGATAGTAAGGTGGAGGCGTCACGTTCTCGGGAGTGGCGATTTGCTCATGGCCACGCTCCCCTTTCCACTCCACGCGAGGTTGTCTCCACGTTTGGCGATCGTAGATATCGTACTCCGCTTCCAGCGTATTGATCTGCGCAAAGAAAGGCGGCTTTGCGACCACCTCCTCCCATTTGTCCGTATCATAAAGCTTGCCCTCATTAACGAAATTGAGATCAAGCTTCCCGGATCCAATCTCCTCGCCATGCATGGTCTTGAGATTGCCGGTGAAGTAGCCAACGTCCTTAAGCCGATGCGTTAGCGGCCGAACGCCCTCTGGCAAACGATAGTCATCCTCGCGATGCGAACGCATGTTGTGCGTATCGCTTGAGGTTTGGTACATGCCGGTGAAAAACGCGCTGCGGCTGGGAGCGCAGACCGGCGAGGTTGCGAAGACGTGCGTGAAACGCATGCCACGCTCGGCCAAGCCATCCAAGTGGGGCGTTTTGACATTCTTGGCTCCGTAACATCCGAGATCCAACTTCATATTCTCCCCCACGATCCAAAGAATGTTAGGACGTTTCGCAGCCTCCGGTTCTTGAGCGGGAGTGAAGCAAGAGTGGTTAGTGAAAAGAGGTGCCAAAGTCTCATGCGCGAATCATGTGAAGATATCCTCCGCTCGGCCATCATTATCTGGGTCCATTCAAAAGTGGGGGACGCCTTCGGGTTTGTATAGCTAAGATACACATCCAGCGGCGTATTGGTGTCTACCGATTTAGGACTTCCGAACGTTCCGAAAATCTTAAAGAAAGCGTTCAATAGATGACAGGCGGCGCAAAGAGTCGCGTATATGAGTTTCAAGTTCACCAATGACGTTAGTTCTCATGGGGCACAAGCAAGCCAGTGGTTTGCTTGTTAGGCTAACGCCGCTGAACGGCAACCGCAGAAATGAACCTAACTAAAAGAACCATACACTATGAGAACACTCGTTACGACCATCGTTTGCGCCGTCATCACCAACTTAGCCGCCATCGCCGATGAACGCGCCGCCAAGATCCCTGACATCAGCATCAAAGATCTGAAAAAGGCCATTGCCGCCAAGAAAGTCGTCCTTCTGGATGCCAATGGCAGCAAGAGCTTTGAAAAAGGGCACCTCCCGGCAGCCATCGATTACGCCGCGAACGAGAAAACTCTAGCCAAAGCCCTCCCCAAAGACAAAGACATCCTCGTCGTGGCTTATTGCAGCGGTCCCGCTTGCAACGCTTATGAAAAAGCGGCTCTCGCCGCCAAGAAACTCGGTTTCTCCAATGTGAAGCATCTCTCTGCCGGCCTCTTTGGTTGGATGCAGGCCGGCGAGAAGATTGAAAAAGGCAAGACCAAGAAAGTGGAAGTGAAGAAGGCCTAACGGAACCTAGAACACACCCGCTGATCTGGAACCACGCATTCCCTGTCCGCATGACAGGGAATGCTTTCTTCGTTTTTGAGGCATTTACGGGGCTTGCCGCGAAATTGCTAGCCAACTTTAGCTGTCTGGAACGACTTCCACTTCAGCCTCGGGGGTAACGAAAGTGGAAGTGAGTTGGTTGTCGTTCGGATTCTGATCCGTGTAACTGTCAGGCAAAGTCAAGCTGGTGTCGTAACTCACGCTGCCGTTGAGTTCTGCAAACCGTGTGTCGACAACAACCTCTCTAGCAATCACCTCACCCGGCTTAATGGGGCCCAAGACATATTTCTGAGGGTTGTTATTGGCCTGAATGGATAGCGTGCTGCCGTAGAGGATCTCCGTGCCGCGATTCTCGATGACTACTTGCATGATTTCACGGCCGTTGTCGTTCGGATCGCCGGCGTAATGATGGCTGGCGACGGCGGCGTCATAGATTCCTGCCTGTCCATCCTGCAAAACACGGCCAAGATTTAAGATGCCTTCGCCGTAGACGTTGTCGTAGCCGGGCGCGCCCGCTTCGTTGGAATGGGTTTGTAAAAGTGAGAGCGCTTCGGACGAAGAATAGGAGTCGTCCCAAGACATGATGGCGGCAATGGCACCGGAAACAAAGGGCGCACTCGCAGACGTTCCCGTGAATTGAATGACTTGTTCGTTAGGCCACGCGGCGGGAATACCGTAGCCGGGAGCCGCCATGGTGAGTTCATCAGACGTATTGGAGAAATCAAGATGCTGCCCTAACGCATCAACCGATCCGACCGAGATGACGCCTTCATAAGCTGCGGGAAAGGTGAGATCTTGTGTGCCGTTGTTTCCGGCCGCAGCCACGATTGTGGAACCCTTATCGAACGCGTAGTCCACGGCATCGCGAACCACGGAACTATCACCCGTGGATCCCAAACTGATATTGATCACATCCGCGCCCGCATCAGCTGCCGCAATGATTCCTTGGGCCAAAGTAAAACTATCACTGTTGCCATCTGAGTCTGCCACGCGGAAACTGAGGAGCTCCGCACCAGGCGCCACACCGGGTGCGGCTGGATGGTTACCCGCAGCGACCGACGCGACGGCCGTGCCATGACCATTCACTTCGGTCGCCGTACCATCAGCGACGTCGACGAGATCTTGAAAGTTTCCATATTGATCCTCGTTAAAGGTGGGATGTTGCTCAATGCCGGTGTCAATAATGGCGATCGATTTGCCGAGCCCCCATTCAGCGTTGTCGACAATACCTAACCAGGAAAGTGCGCTACTTCCGAACGGAACCGCTCCTTCTTGAATCCCAGGACCTTCGGGATCTTGCGGGGTGGGAAGTTGCACAAGGTAGTTTGGGGCCGTGTTGGCATTCTCCGGAATGTCATTCAAATCAGACACGTCATCGAATCCAATGCGGACGCTCTTCAAGGCAGGGATCGTGCCCAAGACGTTGAGGGCGCCGGGCCGCGCGAGGAAGTCCTGGAAAGCCGCTTCCGAATCAAAAGTGAGGATGGCTTCGTAGGCGATGGCATTGGGCTGAAGAAGACGCCCAATGATATGACGCAAACGGCTACTGCCTTGGCCCGATTCGTATTCGCTAAGATCGGGCGCTTTGGACCACGTCACTTTGGGCTGAGGGGTATCCGGGCGGGCACCAAATTGCTGCAACGCCGCCGCAAGATCCTGACGTTTCATCCAAATCATGAAGCCGATCAGCAACGTGACCAAGACGGAGAGGGTATACCAGAGGCGTTTGGCGCTCATTTGTGCAGGGAGAAGGACGGAAGATGATTCTTCCAAGATGTTAGCGTAGATACGAGATGAATTCCTCTATTCTATTTCATGTTGGTCCTGCTTACGAATGATGATGGCGTCGATGCATCTGGCTTAACCGCGTTGGAATCGGCCCTACCCCCGGCGTGGCGGGTAGTTGTTGTGGCTCCATCGCGGGTGATGTCGATGTGCGGCCACCGCGTCACCACGGAATCACCATTAAAAGTACGCCAACTGGCAGCGAACCGGTTTTCCGTAGACGGCACTCCAGCGGACTGCGTGCGGCTGGCCCTAGCGAGGTTGCTCCCGGAACAACCAGCGTGGGTGTTTTCCGGGATCAACCACGGAGGGAATCTTGGCGCCGATCTCCCCGTTTCGGGGACCGTGGCGGCCGTTCGGGAAGCGGCGTTTCACGGTCTGCCAGGCATTGCCTTCTCCCACTACCGGCGTCGTGACTTGAAGTTCGATTGGGAATGGGCGGCGGTCTGTTGCCGGGAAACCATGCAGACGCTCACGAAGAAACCGCTTCCAGAAGGCACCTTTTGGAATGTGAATCTGCCGCATGTCGAAAGTAAGAGCGGCGTGCCTCCACAGGTGCATTGCCCGCCAAGCCGGCGGCCGCTCCCGGTGAGTTTCACCGAGAAATCCGGTGATTGTGGCGAATTAACCTACGTCTATAACGGCATCTATGCCGAGCGCGAACGCGAAGAGGGGAGCGACATCGACGTGTGTTTCAACGGGGCGATCGCCATTTCAAGGATTCGATTACAAGAGGGCGACCTCACAGAATAGCGCCAGAGATTGCCGATCCCTTTAAGCATGCTGAAAGATCAGGATTCCTGAATGACGATTGTATAGCAATTGGCGCCAAGAGCGCCTTTATACCGAGGGTCTTGGCGGGTGCGCGATCGCCCTCCATGGAATCTGCCATTGGTATTGTAAGAGCCATGCTCGCCATTCGAGTTGAATGTCCCCAGCCGTGCTGCTATCTGAAGCTCACGACGGCAAGCAGCGCCGATACCCGTCATTAATGGAAGTTTGAACTTAAATCGTTATGTCAGAGGAGACCAATCACCCCACACCTGAACCCCAGGAATCCCCCAAATCCACCCCATCGCCAATTGATCGTACATTGGTGATTCGTATGTGGCCCAAGACACCCGTGCTCTATCCGATGGCGATCGTGGCGCTGGTGTGTTGCCTCGTGGCGCACTTCGCCGGAAGCAGTCAACTCAGCGACTATCCGTTTGGGTCGGAACCCGCGAAAGCGGAGACCAGCTCCGAATCTGGGAACCCTCCGGCAAACGAAGGGGAGACTGACGCGACGACTCCCGCACCTGAGGGCGCTCAAATCTTGCACGCGGATCCCATCCTGCCGGCTCAGGCTGGGGGTGACACGGCAAATGCCGCCTCGGCAGATGAGGCCAAGGAGTTGGATAAAAAGCGAGTGGACCGAACTCTAGCAGTGATCTTTCTCTTCGTCTTGTTATTCTCCCTCTTTTCCATCTGCGTCGATTTGGATGTGCGCTGGGCCATCATCTACTTTTCCGGCATCGTCATCTTTGCCCTCATCGTCTGGATTCTCCAAATCACGACTAATTTCCTTCCCCAAGTTTTTGACGTGTTAGACAAGATCACGCCCATGGCGAACTCGCAGTTCTATCTCGGCGTATTCCTCGTCTGGGTCGTCCTCATGATCATGTCATTCATCGTCACGCGATTCCACTATGTGAAGATCGAGGCCAATGAAGTGGTGGTCGTGGGCGGCATGTTGGAGAGGCAGCAACGCTACGACACGATGCGGATGCGCTACACCAAGGAGATCCACGACGTCATGGAATACTATCTTCCCTTCGTCCGATCGGGGCGCCTGATCTTCAGTTTCCCGGAACAATCGGAGGCCGTGATTATTGATAACGTCATCAACATCAAGAAGGTGGCCCGTCGATTGGATGGCGTGGTCGGTGCCGCCACCTTGCACGAACACCGGCACTAATTTTATTCGAGATCGTTCCTTCTCTGGCATGCTTCCCGCTTCCGAAGCGATGCATGCAGCTGATTCGCTCTCCAACGGGATTTCCAGCTCCTCATCTCAGGATCTCGGAGAAAAATCGTATTTTTACAACAAACTTTGACCACAACAATGGCCTCGATAGTCAAAATTTCGCGACATTTAAGATCTGTTTAAAATTTTTAATTGCAAAGAATAAACTTTTATCAATTACTACCCATGGAAGCTCGTTGTTTTCTGATTGACTTCAAAAATCGGGTTTCTATCTATTAGCCGACCGTTCAGGTAACTTAATCAAGGTATAAATGAAACTAAACTCACTGAAAACCGTTGGGGCACTCGCTGCTGTCAGTGCCGCTTCCCTCACCTTTGCTGTTGCCGGGCCTTACTCGGCGCCGGCTCCCGCACCAATTGATTCTGGTGCTGTTCCTCCTCCCCCTGCACCTTTGGGCTCAGGCGGCGGCATCTTTGATTCGATCGGAGCCTCCATCGCCGTGGGCTACGATACGGATTACATCTTCCGTGGCTACGACATCGGACACGACTCCGTCTGGAGCCAGCTCGATCTCTCCATCCCACTAGGTGACAACCTCGAATTCGCTGTGGGCGCCTGGTATCAAAACGCTTTTAATGGCGATGGCGATGACGAGTTGGATATCTATGCCTCTCTTGCCTACGACTTCGGCACCTTTGGTTTGGAGTTTGGTTACACCCACTACGCCTACCCACAGGGCATCGCCGGCACGGGTGCTGGTTCGAATGGCGACGAATCTAACGAAGCCTACATCTCTCTCGGCACCACGGTTGGTCCCGTCGATGTGAGCCTCGGCTGGTACTACGACTTTGATCTCGAAGTCTCCTACGTTGAGCTTGCCGGTGGTACTTCCATTCCGCTAAGCGCTCACGTGAGCCTCGATCCCAGCGTCGGCATCTCCTACATCGACATTGACGATCCCGGTCCAGGTGTGGATGGCAGCGGTCTTAATCACGCTTTCGCCAAGCTGGAATTGCCTATCCAACTCACTGGTACCGCCACGTTGACGCCTTATGTGGCCGTCAGTTCAGCTTTGGACGTCGCTGACGATCTAGGCGAGGACGACTACTTCTGGGGCGGCGTGAGCTTGAGCGTCAGCTTCTAAGTCTCGCCATTCCTTTCAAAACTCATTTTGAAGCTCTCCGGGAAACCGGAGGGCTTTTTTTTTATAATCTGCCGTAGCGCAGGCTCTAGCCTGCCCTCCCAATATTTGAAAACCGCCTACCTCTGAGGCGCAGGCGAAAGCCTACGCTACAGTACTTTCCGGTTGATTCTCTGGATTCATTTTCTAACCTCGCCCTGGCCGCGCGAATCCGGCCCTAACGTCCCTTCACAATCCACATCGGCTTAAGGCCACCTCTCTCATGAAAGTCATCTCCATCCTCGCATTCCTTGGGCTCATCGTCTTGGCCGTCATGAAAATGAAAGGCTTGGATGAGAATGCCGAGAACTACGCCGAGGATATCATTGTCCTCATCCTTCTCTTCATTCTAACCGCGATTGTGGGAGGTTTTCTCTTTATCACCTACGTCCTTCCCCGATTCGGCGATGCCGTGGGCGAGGCCATGATGTCTTCCGGCGAGGAAGCCGGCACGGATCCTTATCTCAAGGCACGTGGCAAGGCGGCAATCGGCGACTACGAGGGCGCGGTTCAAGAATACCAACACATCCTGGCGGAGAACCCGGAAGACCGAATGCCGGTGGCCGAGATCACCAAGCTCTATCTCGAGCGGTTGCACGATCCCGCTAACGCGGAACTAACATTAGAAAATGCCATTCGTCAGGATCACTGGAGTGACGATGATGCTGCCTTCTTCATTTTCCGGCTGATCGATATCATTCAAGAACACCAGCCCGATGACCAAGATCGTGTGGTGAATTTGTTGCAGAAAGTCATCCGCCGCTATCCCGGCACACGTTACTCCGCTAACGCCACCCACAAGTTGAGGGAAATCGATCCCGCTCTGGTGACCAAGGTATTAGCCGAAGTCGAAGCTGGAGAAACCGAGGAAGAGGAGCACATGCCCGCTCCGGATCTGCAACCGCATGCTCCGGACATTCCGCATCCTCTGGAGGCTGACGACGACACCGGCATCCCGGAGCCCTCCTCTCCGCCTCCTCCCGCAGAGCCACCCAAGCCTACCGAACCTCCTAAGCCATAGGAACCAACGTCAGCCTTTTTGAAAAGGCTTGTGCCGCGTGAGCAGGATAGGCGCGTACTTCGCGGGCCGTCTGCGCCTTGATCCCTTCTTCTTTCTGGGATTTGCGGCATCGTTAGGGATATTCCTTGGAGACCGGCAGGACACCTGGTTCCCGGTCTACGTCGCAGCTTTGGTTGCGGCCCTTGTGGTACAATGCAGAGGCCCTTCGCGAATGGGAAGCATGCTGCCGGTGATTCTGTTTGGTTTCGCCGTGGCACATGGCTTGCGGGAAAAGAGCTGGGAAACCTTCCCGTTTCGTGAAACGTTAGTTCAAAATCAAGACGGAATTCGCGCGGAGGTCGTTGGTTATGTGGAAACGCGGGCTCAATCGCTGCCCAATCGTCGTTCTCAATTCACGCTCCGCCTTGAAGCGCTAACGGCCGCGAAGCGCTCTTATGATTCACGGCATCGGCTCTTGGTTCAACTGGAGGGCAGCGCCCCAAGCTATGGCGATCGTCTGCGCATGACGGGCAAGCTGCACGGGCCGGAGCCGCCACGCAATCCCGGACAATTTGACTACCAGAACTATCTCAAACGCCAGGACATTTCCGGCATGTTGGAAGTGGGGATCGCCGATAACGTGTCGTTGTTAGAACAGCGCCCCAATCGCTTCAAAGCGCTTGCGCTGAAGGCGCGAGACTGGATGGCCGCTGCCATCACCAGAGATCTTGATGATGAGAGTGAGATCGGCGGCGTTCTCACAGCAATGGTGTTAGGAATGCGTGAGAACGCTAGTCCCGATATTGAAGAACTCTTCCGTCACAGCGGTACGCTCCACATCTTTGCCGTGAGCGGATTGCATGTCGGCATCTTCGCCTTGATCGTGTGGCTTTTTCTCAAACCGTGGCGCTTGGGACGTGCAAGGGTAGCGCTCATCATCTTGCCATGCCTGTTCTTCTACGCGTTCGTCACCGGCTGGCGGCCCTCCGCGGTGAGAGCAGCCACCATGGCGGCAATCTTCCTGGGTGCTTTCTGTTTGAACCGGGAACCACGCTTGCTCAATAGCCTGGGTGTCGCCGCCCTCCTTATCCTTGGCTTTAATACCAACCAACTCTTCCTACCAGGCTTCCAACTTTCATTCTTGGTCCTGCTTACCATTGTTCTCCTAACAAAGCCCTTGCAAAGCCGGTTTCGCTGGTGGCTCTATCCGGATCCCCTCGTTCCCGGTAACCTCATGCCCGAGCACGAAACGCGCGCTTTTTATTTCCGGCGTTGGTTCGGCGATATTGCCGGCGTTTCCGCGGCAGCGTGGATCGGCTCGCTTCTAATCATGGCGATCGCCTTTCACCTCATCACGCCCATTGCGGTGGTGGCGAACTGTTTCCTCATGCCGCTCAGTTTCGGGATCCTCCTCACTGCCGCGCTAAGCATGCTGTGCGCGCTCATTCCATTCATGAGATGGGCCAATATTCTTTTCAACAACGCCAATTTCGTTCTCGTCAATTGGTTAGTGGGTCTGGCCGGTTGGTTCTCGCAATGGCCCGGATCGCACTTCGTCGTGTCGTGCCGCCCTCCCTTCACTCAGGCACCCACAGAAATCACGGTCATGGATGTGCCGCGTGGCGGTTCCGTTATTCACGTGGATTGCCAATGGGGTCCTGATCACTTGATTGATTGTGGTCATGAATGGCAGCGCAGGATCCTGTTAGAGCCTTACCTGCAGCACCGTGGCATCAACCGGCTGGATGGCCTCTTTCTCACTCATGGCGATACGGCGCATGTGAGTGCGGCCCCTGCCATCTTTCAAAAACACCAACCCGTGATCTACCAGTCGTGGTGGAAGAGCGGGAGTCCCTCGATTCGACGAATGAATTCCTTGTTAGAATCCCGTCCACTTGAAGACCAGCGTCTGGCGAGTGGCGACACGCTTGCCTTCGGAGCCACGCGTCGCTATGAGATCCTCTATCCGCCAAAGAACGATACTTTCGCCGCAGCCGGAGCGGACAATCATACGCTGGTGATTCGCATTGTCGCCCATGGCTGGCGGGTGCTCTTGATGAGCGATGCGGGCTTCGCGACAGAGAAATGGCTTCTGGATTCAGAGCTCGACCTCACAAGCGATGTGTTAGTAAAAGGGCAGCATGCTGATGACGTGAGCGGCCTGCCCGAGTTCCTCCAAGCGGTCAATCCAGAAGCGCTCATCATCGATACGGAAGAGCAGCCGGAGGACCTGGCTTTGGCGTGGGCGCACGCGAACGGTTGCCAAGTCCTCGATCAGGTGACCGGCGGCGGTGTCATCATTCAGTTAGACGACCGGCAGTTGCGGCTCGTACCGTTTTTAGGCGATCAACCCGTTCGTTTGAAGCGCGCGCGGTAAACTTGCTTGCCTTGATTGAGCCAATGCCGTTCGAAGTCTGTGAGAGGGTAGTAGAACGCCTCCTCGTCCCACTCCAAAGGTGTCAGATGCGGCGATTCCTTGAGAACTTCACTCGCTACCTCAAAATAAGCGGCGTGATCGGTCTTAAATAAAAATTCACCATCCGGTGGCAACACTCTCAAAAAGTGCGGCAGGTTGGCGGGCTGCACCAGACGTCTGCAATGATGACGTTTCTTCGGCCATGGATCTGGAAAGAGCAGATGGATTCGGGAAAACGCCGCTTGAGGCAAGAGGCATTCCAATGCGTAAGCCGACTCTAACCGAAGCACTTTGACGTTCTCCAGCCCCTGCCGTGCAGCGTGCCGGCAGACTTTGCGCACTCGCCCCAACAAACGCTCCAAACCGAGGAATTGCCTATCCGGATAATGGCGGGCCATGGCCAAGAGAAAGCCGCCATCGCCGCAACCGATATCCAGTTCCAATGGCGCCTCATGGGCAAAGATCTCCTCACGCGAGAGTTCCCGGAAGTAGTCCACCGGAATGAGTTGATGTTTTGAATCCTCACGTTGCTCTTGGTGCATTGGCAGCTACCCTTAGCGGTCTATGGACCTCGATCAAGCCGAGTTAGCGAAGCGCGCACCAGACTGTCTGCCGGTCACGGCATTCGAATCCATGCAAATGCACGCCATCACGCATGGAGGTTCCGGCCGCACCTTTCACCGGCTGCAATTCCTTCCCGATGGGGCCACTTACATTGTCATGCATTACGATTTGAACCGGCCCGATAATCAGCGGTTCGTTCCTGTGACTGAGTACCTTGCTAGGGATCTGCAAGTGGCCGTGCCCAAGATGCACAGTTTTGATCCCGATCAACGATTGGTCTGGCTGGAAGATCTGGGAGAGATCGATCTGTGGTCGCAGCGATTGCAACCGTGGCCTTTGTTAGAGCCCCTCTACCATGCCACACTCGATGAAGTGTGGAAACTCCACCGCGTGGCGGAATGTGAGACCCCGTGCGATCTCGAACCGCCCTTCACCCAAGGGCTTTACCGTTGGGAACAAGAGTACTTCTTCGAACACTTCCTCTTGCATCAATCACGGCTCAAACCTTTGGAATTGGAGGGCTTGTATCACAGTGACGACTGGAAACAGCTGGCCGAAGACTTGGCCACACTCCCCCGTCACCTAGTCCATCGCGATTTCCAATCACGCAATATCATGATCTATCACGGCAAGGTGTTCTTGATCGATTACCAAGGATTGCGATGGGGGCGACCCGAATACGACTTGGCGTCGATCTTGTTAGACCCCTACGTTAAAATTGGCCCTGAGAATCGGCGGGGTCTCCTCGAGTATTACCATGCGAAGTACCGCACGGATTCTTGGGAGACGTTCTATCATATCTATCTTCAGTGTGCGGCGCAGCGATTAATGCAAGCGTTAGGCGCTTACGGTAACTTGGGCCGCAATTTGGGGAAAGCCGAGTTCCTAGACTGGATTCCGATTGCCCTGCCCAGACTTCGCACGGTTTTAGACGAAGGAAACCTCTTGCCTGGTCTGCAGGACGCCTTGACGGAAGATAAGTTGACCGTCAACTGAGGATGGCTCCTAAAGTGGTGGAAACATCAAACTTCGAGTATTGCTCTTGGCCATCGCACCCCGAAGCGTCCACCCTCGTGAATACACCTTTCAGCTAACACGTTAGCCATGAAGCGTTTACTCTTTCTTCTCGCGGTCTTCTTAATCATACTAACCTCTGGATTCGTGGAGGCGCAGGTAGAGGGCGTCACCTTATTGCAGCTGGATGATGCCGCAGCGGAAATCTATGAGTCCTGGCCGCCATCAGCCATTGAGTACGCCGTACTCTTGATGAATGTGAGAGCGCATGAACCCGGAGCCCTTGCCATGATCCCTGTCTTGGATTGGCCCGGATTGGATCAATCGACGGAGGATATCTTAAAGAAACAGTTAACGGGCATCGAGCCGTTCGTCTTCAGTGTGATTCTGGATGCCGACGCCACCGAGCACCCCCACACGCCGATTAAAGTGGATCAATTGAGTCATTTGCCTTGGCAGGAAGGTCAGGGTGAGGAGATCCCGCCGTTTCTTAGTGTGACCATGGCCCCCCAATGGTTAGGAGATCCGTTAGCCTTTGGGTTCATCGATATCGACTTTGGCACTTCAGCAACTTTCCAAGATGACGTCGTGCGTTTTCCGCTTATCGCTAAAACGTCCGGAGGCCGCTGCGTGCCCTCACTGCCGTTGCTTGTGATTTTGAAGGCTTTAGGTATAGCGTTAGATTCCGTCAAGGTCATTCCCGGAAAGGGTATCGAAGCTGGAAACAATAAGCTCATTCCCATCGACGGGACAGGGAGTTTTGAAGCGCGTGTGGCTTCCCGCGATCAACTCAAACGTCTCTCCGCTGAAGCCCTCATACCAACCGGCGCCCAAGTCACATTGGAACCACCTTCCCCTGATCTAAAAGACCGCCTGATTGTCGTTGCGATCGACGATTCGGATTCGCGCCAATTTCCTATCGAAGGACAGCAAGCCATGTCACGTGGCGAAATGATCGCCGTGGTATGCCAAGAACTCATCGCAACTTTAACTGATCCGCCTCAGCCTCCGCCCGTTGAAATCGAACCTTCAGCCGAGGTCCCGCATGTAGTGGGCGTCACGGAAAAGCCGGCCATTAACAAACCAGGCAATCCCGCTTCTCAGAAGCCTCGGTTAGTGGATCCACGAAATGGCTACCCCGCATTTCTAGTGCTTATTGGGTTTGTGATGGCGTGCGTGTGGTTAGAACGCCCGCGTGTAGAGGGGTGTGACTAAAAGTGGTGGTCAATAAAGGGAGAGGAACTGGTGACAGTTCCTTCGCGGCAGCGGAGTGCCAGGCCCGGAACTCTCACGAATTCCGCTGCGAAAAGTGCCCACCACTTTTCGGCGTACCCGGTGTAGAGTAGCCAGTGGATTTCACTGGCGGCCCTAGGATGGAGCCGCTTTGATCCTGTTCCCATTCTTCTATGTCCATAGCCACGCCTCACGAGTGTATCGGCGTCATCGCCGGAAACGGAGTGTATCCCAAAACCTTCGTGCAAGGAGCCCGGCGTGCTGGTGTGGGAAAGTTAGTGGTGGCCGCGTTTAAAAATGAAACGGATCAGGCACTCGAAGCTTCGGTCGATGGCTGGCGCTGGTTGCGTGTGGGCCAGTTGAGCAAGATGATTCGTTTCTTCAAATCCGAACAGGTCAAACATGCCGTCATGGTCGGCCAGATCGCGCCCAAGAACTTGTTCGAGCTGCGGCCGGACCTGCGCACCCTGGTGATGTTGCGACGCCTCAAACAGAAGAATGCGGAATCCATCTTTGGCGCCATTGCCAATGAGCTTGAAAAGGACGGCATCGTGTTATTGCCGGCTACCACCTTTCTCGAAGATTGCCTGCCATCCGAAGGCCACGTTTGCGGCCCCAAGCTAACAGAAGATCAGGAAGAAGACGCCTCTTACGGGTTCCATATCGCCAAGGAAACGAGTCGCCTGGATATCGGCCAAACCGTGATCGTGAAGCGTGGAACCGTATTGGCCGTCGAGGCTTTTGAAGGCACCAATGAAGCCATGAAACGTGGGGGAAAGTTAGGGCGAGGCGATGCCTTGATGGCGAAGGTTTCCAAGCCAAACCAGGATTTCCGCTTCGATGTTCCGGTCATTGGCGCCGCCACCATAACCACTGCTGTTGAGGCCGGAATCAACTGCCTCGTGATCGAAGCCGAACGCACTTTATTATTGGAGAAGGAAGCCGTGATGCAAATTTGTCAGGATCACGGCGTAAGTATTTATGCCAGGAAAGAAACCGAACAAACATGAGTAAGATACGCGTAGGCGTCGCCGGAGTCGGCGCTATTGGACAAAATCACGCCCGAGTCTTGGGAGAGCTCCCCCAAGCAAAGCTCACGGCCGTCTTCGATGCAGACGTGGAACGGGCGCAAGCTATCGCAGAGCGCGTGGGCGCCAAGGCGGTGGACAACTTGGAGGCCTTCACGTCCATGGTGGACGCCGCGACCGTGGCCACTCCCACCATCACCCACGCGGAGATCGGCAAACACCTCTTGAGCCACGGCAAACACGTGCTCATTGAAAAACCGATCGCCCCTAACGTGGACGAAGCGCGAATGTTAGTAGCCGAGGCACGCCTGGCGCAGCGCCTGTTGCAAGTCGGACACATTGAACGCTTCAATCCCGTCATGGGCATGTTAGAAGAAGTGTTGTCCTCTCCGCGCTTCATCGAAGTGCACCGGTTATCACCTTTTCCCCAGCGAAGCATGGACATTGGAGTGGTGTTAGACGTGATGATTCACGATCTCGAAATTCTTCTGCATTTGGTCGGGGCGCCGGTGAGCCGCGTCGATGCGGTGGGTGTCCCCGTCTTGACGCATCGCGAAGACATTGCCAATGCCCGGCTGGAATTCGAAAATGGGTGCGTGGCCAACGTCACTGCGAGCCGGGTAAGCCCGGAAAAACTGCGGAAGATCCGCGTCTTTCAAGAAGATTGTTATGTCTCCCTGGACTACCAAGCTCAGGAAGGAAAGATCTACCGCAAAGAAGGTTTGGCGATCGTGCCAACGGTCGTTCAGGTGGAAAAGGATGAGCCGCTCAAGTTGGAATTGGCCTCCTTCGTCGACTGCGCCATCCGTGGTGACATCCCCAAGGTGACCGGCGAACAAGCTGCCGATGCATTGAGTCTCGCACTCAAGATCACAAGCCTGATCGAGGCGGCTCATCCACAAGTACCTGTCACCGGGTGAGTGCTGGACGGCCATACCGCATCTTTCTCGTGGCGGGAGAAATGAGCGGCGATATCCATGGTGAAGAGCTCATGGGCAGTTTGTTAGAGTCGGCGCCAGCTTCGATCACGTTCGCCGGATTGGGTGGGCCGAAGATGGCCGCGCGCGGCGGCGCCGAAGTCGAGGATTGGGTAGCTGATGCCGCCGTCGTGGGTTTGTGGGAAGTGCTGAAACACTACCGCTTCTTCAAAAACAAGTTAGACGAAACGCTGGCACGCATGATTAAGGACAAACCGCATCTCGTAGTGCTGATCGATTATCCTGGCTTCAATCTTCGCTTGGCCTACGCGCTCAGAGAACGCGGATTTGAAGGCAAGATCGCCTATTACATCAGCCCCCAGGTGTGGGCGTGGAACCGGAAACGCATCCCAAAGATGGCTGCGGCGCTGGATCTCATGATTTGTATCTTTCCCTTTGAGAAAGAACTTTATGAAAAGAGTGGGTTGAAGACCATCTATGCGGGACATCCGTTAGTCGATGAATTGAAACGCGATCCTAACATTGACCGGGAAGAATGTTTGCTAGGATTATTCCCCGGTAGTCGTGAACGCGAAGTCGATCGCCTCTTTCCTCTGATGCTGGATACGGCAGCTCAACTTCGGGAAAACGTTCCCAATCTCCATGTTCGGGTCGCCGCCGCGAATGAAGCGCTCGCCGATCACATGCGGCGCGAGGCCGGGACGCGTGATCTGAAAGTCAAGATCGATGTCGGAGCTGCGCATGACTTGATGCAGCGTGCGACCGCCGGAATGGTCGCGTCGGGCACGGCGACTTTGGAGGCGGCCTGGTTCGGGCTCCCTTACTGCCTGGTCTACCGCGTCGCCTGGCCCACCTATCTAGTGGGCAGAGCGGTGGTCGCAGTCCCCTTTCTTGGAATCGTCAACATCCTGGGAGAACGCGAAATTGTTAGGGAATTCATCCAGGCCAATGCGAAGCCTGAGAACATGGCTCTGGAGATGGAGCGCCTGCTGAAGTCACCAGAAGACCGCAAGGCATTGCAGCGGGATCTGGCTGAGATCGTGGCCCAGCTCGGCGAACCCGGGGTTCACGAGCGAGCCGCGCAAGCCCTGCTGACCTGTCTCACTGCATGACCCAACGCTGGAAAATCATCGTTGCCTACGATGGCCAACCCTTCCAAGGCTGGCAGAGCCAACCTTCCGGGGAAACCATTCAGGATCATCTCCAAGGAGCCATCGCACGCATCACGAAAACAAACGGCATCGTCGTGCATGGGGCCGGCCGCACCGATGCAGGCGTGCACGCCTTGGCCCAAGTCGCCCATTTCGACGCGCCCGTGGACTTGAAACTCGACTCCGAAAGCTGGGTCCGCGCCCTCAACGCCCACTTGCCCGCACAGATCCGCGTGCTGGAGAGCGAAAACGTGCCCGATTCGTTTCATTCGCGATTCTCAGCCATAGGCAAATCCTATACTTACAAATTATGCATCGATAAAATACTGCCACCTATGGAATTTGGAAGAGTCTGGTTAATCCATCAATCTTTGGAAGAAGACGTCCTGAAACGAGCGGCTTCTTTACTAGAAGGTAAGCATGATTTCAGGTGTTTCGCAGCCAATCGAGGTGCCAAAGTGCCTCCGCCTAGTTCAACAGTCCGGACAATCAATGAGATTGAAATCGCTAAGGTATCTAACAATCAATGGACTCTGACATTCACTGGCGACGGATTTCTATATAAAATGGTCCGAATGCTCGTAGGAACCATGGTCAAGTTTGCGCTCGGGGAGATATCAGAAAACCACCTAAACGCGTTGGTAGAAGCACAAACGCCTTTGAAAACATCCGCTTGCGCACCGCCAGATGGCCTCTACCTTGCGCAAGTTTACTATCACCATGTCGCTTCGCCCCTCCCTCCCACTGTATGAATTGGCTGGAGATTTATGTCCTGCGTATGGAAAGTATGATTTGTATTAAATTTCCATTGCGTTTTTATACCTCACCTCTATGATATCGCCGCTATGTCAGCAGTATTCAGCTCCTCCCAAATAAGAGAAAACCAAACGGAAACGATCGATGGGTGGCCGCTCCTCTACAAGGAGTTCGAGCTTGGCCGCGATCTCGAACTAAGCCCCCGGGAGCAACCTGAGGTCTTCATCGTCCAGTCCGGTACCTTCCTGCACGAACATGGGCAAAGCCTACAATCCATGCGTGCCGGCTCTGTCATCGTCACCCAACCCGGACAGACTCACTGCATCCGTCAGCCTACGGAAGTCCGGCTCGTACGGTTGCGATTCCTCCCTGAGTGGATGGTCAATGACATTCACATGATTCTCGACAGCCCGGACCTGCTGAGTTTGTTCTTTGCTAGGATCCTCTTTGATTTTCCGATGGAGAATCCGATCAGCGTTGTCTCTCTCAAACGCGAACCTTTCGATTACGTGACGGCGGATCTCTCCGTCTTAAAGGATCAGTTGCAACAAGAGCAAATCGACGAGACGCTCACTCGCCTGACATTACTAAAGATCTTCCTCCATATTTCTGAGGAATACGGCTTCCACTGGCGGCGCCGCAATCGCATCGCTCTACGACCCGAGATCCTCCACGCCATGCAGGCGATCGAAGGCGGAATCAACTTCAGCGGTGCCGTGCGGTTGTCTACCTTGGAGCCTCTCATGGGTATGTCGTTAGACCACTTGGGACGTCTCTTCAAAAAAGCAACCGGCACCACACTCGTGGATTACACCCAACGCCGTCGGGTCCAACACGCCGCGCGCCAGCTACTCTTCACTGACAAAACTGCCACGGCGATCGCTCAAGATCTTCACTTCACCGATTCCGCGCATTTCACCAAGAGTTTTCAACGCTACTTTGGCCGGAGCCCGAATGAATACCGTTCGCACTTCGCCTTCAATCCAGCTTGGCTAAGGATCTAAGTTAGGTTTGGAGTTGAGAATTGGCGGGTCATTTCCCTGGGACTAGGGAATGGCCCGCTTTCTGCGTACCAGGGGAATACGCCCTTCGCCGCCTTGTGAGAGCGAACGCTCCTGGCGTCGCGACGAAAAACCTGACGCCCTAACGACCTTCCTTAAGCGCCCTGATGCGATAGAAACCGCTTAAGCCATTCACACGCGAAACCTGATCCGTGAACAGACCGTCCACAAGCGGTGCCGGCGTGATGGTTTGCCATGGAGCTTCTGCCATAGCCGGCGAGCGTTCCACATGATAAAATCGGCCCGGCTTGGTGGGCCATTCTAACGTGACTCTGCCGTCGAGCCAGCGAATGGAGGAAATCTGAAACACATCACTCGCTTGCGAAGGATCCGTCCCCGCGAATTGCTCCCGAAAATCCTCATGGCCATCGCCATCATGATCCCGATTCAGGCTTGCTAAGACCGACAGCGGCTGACCACTCTCACACAGTGCGAGAATTTCCGTTTCCGCCAAAGCCCTTCGCCAAATGGCAACCTCATCGATCGATCCATTGAAGCTTCTGCTTCCCCAAGGCCAAATGTGATTCCCAAGAATCAAGGGCTCACCGGCAGTCTCAATAAACGGAATCAGGGCATCTGGATGTTGACCGTTCCTTGGGGCGAGCCGCTTGCCATTCAAATAGACCGAAGTCCGATTCAACTCGGGCGTGACAACCATCACCAGATGATCAAAGCCATTCGATCCCAACGCTCTCGGTTGCCGCGAAACCGACTCTTGGTAAGTATCGACCCGAATCCCTTCGTAACTCAAGTTGCTGATTTCCCATCCATTCATCCCACCTTGATTAATGAGCACACCGTTCTTGGGAGCTCCCGGGCGCAATTGAAACCATAAGGAGACGGTGAAGCTTTGGTTCGCGAAATCAAACCCGCGAATCGATCCGTCACGGAGTTCGACGAATTGCTGATCATCGCCAAACAACGCTGCACGCCCAAACCGGCCTTCTTCGTACTGGCTCTCCTCGGGTTCGTTCCAGCGCGAAACCGTTCCTCCGTAGGACTCCGTTAGGGACCCATCAAGCGGCAGGTAGGCGAGAAGTCCGTCAACCAGAGCGGGGGTGGACTCGGCATCTCCAGGAAGGGAACCGTAGAAACGTTCGGCAGCGTCGATGATACCGTCTTCGTCGGTGTCCGGCACATTGGGGTCACTTCCTTCGGGTGTTGTTAGGAATTCATCTCCATCCGTTAGGCCATCGCCATCGGAGTCGGCGATGTTAGGATTGGTACCACGATCCTGCAGAGACGTCCATGTCCCCAAATTCGTCTCAGTCGCATCCGGCACGCTATCGCCATCGGTGTCCGTCTTTCCCGGATGCGTTTGCCGCATGAATTCTTCGATATTGGTTAGGCCATCGCCGTCGAGATCGTCTTGACGATCATTGACCGTGGCTTGAAGTCCCACAGCGCGTTCCCAGCGATCGGGGAGACCATCCTCATCGTCATCCTGTGGGGCATCAGCCAGGCGTTGCCGTTCAAGTAAGTCTCCAAGAGACGTGTCGGATTCTCTCTGGTGAAACAACACACGAACTTCGGCCTGATGGAGAACCCGGCTCCAAATAGCCAAGTCGTCAAGATTGCCAACCAAACCATCAGTTCTTACAGCGCGACCACTCGAAGTAAGGAGTCCGCCCAAGACAAAGCCTTCAGTGGGATCTAAAAAGCCGGGTGTGCCTTCGGTTCCCTTTGGTTGTGGCGCGCCATCGATGTAAATGGCTACTCTGTCAGTCTCCGGATCATAGGAAGCCGCCAGGTGATGCCACAAGCGGTCGTCTTCAGTGGTGGCGACACGCTTCGCCTTCGGATCCCTGGACTTAGGCGTAAAGTAAGGGGCTTGGAAAAAAATAATCGTCCCAAAGCGCAACCATTCTGTTAGGAGCGGGTTTGAGTGCCTGTAGTCCTATGAGAAGAACCTGACTCTAACTCAATTCGTTTATGGAAGAACACTGCGCGTGATCTCACGGGCAGCGCGAAACGCAAGTTCATGGCGGGCGTCGTCGATGGCCTTGGCCGCGGCGGTCAACGGTGGGCTGAAGACTGTCTTGGCTGGAATAGGCAACTCATTCGCAAAGGCAAAGAGGAACTCGATTCCGGCATTGATTTCGTCGATCAGTTTCACAAACGAGGTAGAAAGAAGGCTGAAGAACATTATCCAGAATTACTGGAGGATATTCGCGCCGTTGCTGATCCCCATGCTCAGACTGATCCCAGTTTTCGCTCTACTCGCCTCTATGTCCGCATCACTGCTAAAGAAGTCCACCGGCGACTGGAAGAGCGCCCAGGGTATGACCTATCAAGTATGCCTTGCGTGAGAACCATCAACAGCAAACTCAATCTGCTCGAACTCCACCCTAGAAAAGTTGCCAAGACCAAGCCGATGAAGAAAGTGAAAGAAACCGACGCCATCTTTGATATGGTGCATGAGATCAATGCGGCGGCCGATAGCGATCCCAAGCAGTTGCGTATCTCCATGGACACCAAAGCGGCGGTAAAAATTGGCGAGTTTAGTCGTGGTGGCTATAGCCGAGGCGAGCGGAAGGCCCTTGATCACGACTTCAAAGCGAAAACAACCCTCGTGCCCTTTGGGGTTTATCAGCCCGAAACTGGCCAAACCGACCTATGGTTCTCAGAAAGTAAAGTGACAGCGGATTTTATGGTTGATCGTCTTGAAGAGCTGTGGCCGCGACTGCGTGCAGAGAATCCTGAAGTAGAGGTGCTAGTGATCAACGCCGACAATGGCCCCGAGAGCGATGGCCGTAGAACCCAATGGTTGAAGCGCCTGGCTGAATTCTCTACGGCTCATGATATAGTGATACAGCTAGCCTATTATCCACCCTATCATAGCAAGTATAATCCTATAGAACGAGTGTGGGGAGTGCTCGAAAACCATTGGAATGGAGAGCTACTGAGCACAGCGGAGAAAGCGCTGGGAATGGCCCGAAGCATGACATACAAAGGGTTGAATCCCGTCGTCACACTGGTCACCAAGACCTACCAGACCGGAGTGCGACTGACAAAGAAAGCGATGAAAGAATTCGCGCCCCAAATCAGTCGGATGGCTGGATTGGAGAAGTGGTTTCTAACAATATTCCCTGAGCCTGAAATGGGATGATTATTTATTTCCAAGCCCCTAAATTCCGCGTCCTAAGAAAAACCCAGAAGAACTCGCTTGGTATCCCAAATGCCAGGACCCCTCTCCGCCATAAGTGGCGAGACTGTAGCGATCGAAATCATGTGGCCTGCGCATCACGCGATACCACATCGAAATCGTGAAAGAACTTTCCGCGAACTCCTCCCTCGGAGGAAGACGCAGGGCTGTTCGTCCCTGGAAAACCAGAGAGCGGCCAAACGCCGCCTCGGCAAAGAGCGGGTCGGTAAAGCGGCCACCCTCACCCACCCACTCACCGGCACCGCCGCCGAGGTCATCAGTGAGTTCGCCATCGAAGGGATAGTAGGCCAGGAGATCCTCCGCCAAAGAGGGTGTGCTTAGCAATTCGGTTGGGTCGGTTCCTAACGAAACCTCTCCGCCATCGGTGAATCCATCCCCATCTGAGTCGGTCTGCAACGGATGGGTGCCTATTTCACTTCCACTGACGAAGACACCTGAAGCGTTTTCGCGCCCATCATCAAGGCCGTCCCCGTCGGTGTCGCCGATCAAGGGCGAGGTCCCGGTATTTTCGAAACTCACCCACACTCCAGTGTCCGTTTCCACTCTATCACTCAGGCCATCGCGATCGGTGTCGCTCTCATTGGGATGCGTCCCTAACAGAAATTCTTCGAGATTGGTGAGACCGTCGTGATCGAGATCCGCTTCACCATCTGCCAAGGCCGTATTCAATCCCTTACGCTCTTCCCAGGCATCCATCATTCCGTCGGCATCGGTATCAGGGAACCATTCGCTCGATGTGATCCCCTCGCCATCATTCCAAAGCGCTTGCACGTCAGCTAATGTTAGAGGGCGCTCCCAGATCATCAGCTCATCAATCGCTCCAACAAAGGGCCCGTGTTTCAGGCTCCGGTCTGGACGGCCGCCGATCGCTAGGGGAAACCGCCTTCCGAAAACGGACGCCCCGTTGGGAGTTCGATGAGCGGCCGCTTCCCCGTCCACAAAGATAGGGGCGCCCACATCCCAACTTCCGGATAAACACACCACATGATGCCATTGGCCGTCATCAAGTCCCAGCCCCGGAAAACTTTTCAGTCCGCTGAAGGAATCGGTATACCGGTAAGATCCCCACTCCAACTGGCCCGTCTCGGCATCATAGAAAAGCGACCAACTGTTGGAGCCCTTATCAAGGATGGTGCCACCCTTATCAATCCGAACCCAGAGCGAAAACGAAACGTAGACAGAGTCAAAAGCACGATCATTCCGCGCGAGCGATTCCACTAGCGTTTCGGTGCCATTCAAATTCAATCCCTCATTGAACCGCCCCGGCGAAAAAAGCGCCCGGGCGTCCCCGCGATTGACAGCATGATAGCCTCCGATCTTCTCGCCTAAGTTGCCGTCGAACGTCCAATAGGCAGACAAGCCATTGGTGAGTTCTTGAGCAGAGGCCACAGATTGCCAAGTACAGAAGATCGCTAAACATACCCCCACAGATCGTTTCATAACCGGAATCCTCACCCATTGGGCTTTGTAAGTCAATGTGATGTTCTAAAAAAGTAGTGAGCTCCTTTCGTAGCGGAGTTGCGTATAGGAAATCATAGTGAGGCGAAATATTCCTAGCATTGATCCCGGAGGGCACCGTGACTTTGTTATTCCTGCGGGTCTGGGTAGGCAGCCGGACGGTTGTCTCACGGTGGAACAGGCGTCTCGCCAGGGTGGGAGGTTGCAAACCTTCGAGACGAGCGTTCTATCTAATGCCGGTTGGCCTATTAAGTGAGACAAGCCAATGGGCTGAAGGCCCAAGAGATCAAAGCCCAGGCCTTTAGGCCTGGGGTCTGTGAGGTACTGCCAGGCGCCCTGAAAGGTCGCGAGAACCGCGCGCGATAAAATCCATTCTCGCGACCTTTCAGGCCGCCAATCCAGCTTATCATGCTACCCAAGGCTGAAGCCTTGGGCTTCGTTCTTTAGGCCATTCAGGCCTGGATTTCTTGCTAACACTCATTCAAAACATCCAATCCAAGGGGCAGGCGTCCCTCCTGTTCGTCTCGGCAGACGGGAAGGGCGGCTTCCAATAACTCGACCTCATTGGTCAGATTTCTTTCGAAAAGTAAGCATCTAACGATCTTCCCTAACCGCCGTCACGCGATAGTAACCGGTCGGCTCATTCGCCCGCGTCGACGGATCCGTGAAGGCGCCGTTCGCAAGCGGCGCCGGCGTGATCGTTTGCCAGGGCGCGTTCGCGATGGCGGGCGCATGTTGCACATGATAGAGCCGTCCGGGTTTGGTGGGCCACTCTAGCAGGATTTCGCCGTTGAGCCGGCGAATGGAAGTGATCCCGAGGAAATCATTGGCCAGAGACGGATCCGTTCCCGCGAACTGCTCGCGAAAGTCCTCACTACCATCGCCATCACCGTCCAAATGAAGATTTGCTAGAGCTGCGAGTGATTGATTACTCTCACATAGCGCGAAAATCTCCTGTTCTGATAGAGCCCGTTCCCAGATGGCCACCTCATCGAGCAATCCACTGAAATCGGAGATCTCCCAAGGCCGGAGGCCGTTTCCAAGAATCAAGGGTTCTCCCACGGTTTCAATAAACGGGGTGAGGGCATCTGGATGCCGCTCACGTTCCAAGCCAAGTTTCCTTCCATTCACGTAAACAGTCGTCCGCCTGAGTTCGGGGGAGACGACCATTACCAAATGATCGAAGCCATTCGACCTAAAGGATGGATGAACCAGCGAAACATAGCCGCGATAGGTGTCGACTCGGAGCTCATTGCCTTGCCGGCTGATCTGCCATCCATTCAGTCCGCCCTGACTGATGAGCACTGGGCTACGGGAGCCTGGGTGACTACTTTGGTGCCAGAGCGACACGGTGAAGCTTCGGTTCGAGAAATCAAACTGCCCAATCGAACCGCCCTGTAGTTCAACGAATTGCCGGCGCCCATCAAACCATGCCGCCTGCCCGAACCGGCCTTCTTCGTAGCGCCCACCTTCCGGATTAGCCCAGCGTGCTCGGGTCCCGCCGTAGGTTTCTGACAGGGATTCGTCAAAGGGCAAGTAGGCGAGAAGACCCTCACCCAGAGCTGGCGTGGATGCGGCATCTCCCGGAAGTGAACCATAGAGCCGTTCCGTCGCGTCGTTGATGCCATCCTCATCGGTGTCGGGCACATTGGGATCACTGCCTTGGGGCGGTGTGAGGATTTCCTCGCCATCCGTTAGGCCATCACCATCAGAGTCGACGATGTTAGGATCCGTGCCGCGATCTTGCAGAGACGTCCACGTCCCTGAGTTGGTCTCAGCCGCATCTGGCACGGTGTCGCCGTCTGTGTCCGTCTTGCCAGGATGCGTTTGCCGCATGAATTCTTCGAAATTGGTTAGGCCATCGCCGTCGAGATCGTCTTGACTATCATTAGTCGTAGGTTGGAGGCCAATAGCGCTTTCCCATCGATCGGGCATCCCGTCTTCATCGTCGTCCTGTGGTGCATCGGCCAAGCGTTGCTTCTCCAATAGGTCTCCGAAGGACGTGTCGGTTTGTCTCTGACGGGACAACACCCGAACTTCGGCAGGGTGCAGAATCCGGCTCCAGATCGCTAGGTCATCAAGATTGCCAAACAAACCATCGGTGACAAGGCCGTCGGAAGACGGGAGCCCGCCTAGGACGAAACCGTCGACCAAATCCACCAAGTAGGGATGGTAAGCATTCTCAGAGCCCTTAGGCTGTGGCGCGCCATCGATGTAGGTAGCCGTTCTGTCAGTCTCAGGATCATAGGAGGCCGCCAGGTGATGCCAAAGCCGGTCGTCCTCCATTGTCGAGACGGACCTTGCTTTCGGATCAAGAGTCTTAGGCACAAAGGTGATCCCTCTCCCTAACGGATGACCTGAAGAGCTGGCCTGGAACGCGAGTCGCCAGGGTCCTTCTTCGCCGTACGAGGCGAGCACATACCGGTCAAAGCTTGAAGCAGGCGCACGCATCACGCGATACCACATCGAAATCGTGAATGGACCCTCTGCGAACTCCGGTCTCGGAGGGAGACGCACGGCGGCCTCGCCCTCGAAGACGAGAGAGCGACCAAACGCTGCTTCGGCGAAGAGCGGATCAGTGAAGCGAGCGCTCTCACCGGCCCATTCACCGGCGTCGCCGCCAAGATCATCACTGAGTTCGCCATCGAAGGGATAGTAGGCTAGGAGATCCTTGACCAAAGACGGTGTGCTTAGCTTTTCAGTTGGGTCGGTTCCTAACGAAACCTCTCCGCCATCGGTGAATCCGTCTCCATCGGAGTCCGCTTGCAGCGGGTGAGTGCCTATTTCACTTCCGCTAACAAAGATGCCTGAAGCGTCCTCGCGTCCATCATCAAGCCCGTCGCCATCGGTATCCGCAATCACGGGCGACGTCCCCGTATTCTCAGAACTTACCCAATCACCGGTGTCCGTTTCCACTCGATCATTCAAGCCGTCACGATCCGTGTCGCTCTGGCGCGGATGAGTTCCCAAGCGGAACTCCTCAAGGTTGGTGAGTCCGTCGGAATCAAGATCGGCCTCATCATCCGCCAAAGACACATTCAATCCTTTTCGCTGTTCCCAAGCGTCGGGCATGCCGTCGGCATCCGTGTCAGGCAGTAAATCATCTAAGGTGGTTCCCCTGCCATCGTTCCAAAGCGCCTCCGTTTCAGGCAATGTGAGAGGACGCTCCCAGATCATCAACTCGTCAATCGCTCCGACAAAGGGACCGTGTTTGCGGCTTCTTTCCGGGTGGCCGCCAATGGCCAGCGGGAACCGCCTTCCCTGGACGCTAACCGCGTTGCTCGTGTGTTGGCCTGCCGCTTCTCCGTCCACAAAGATGGGGGCGCCCAACTCCCAGCTCCGGGATACGCAGACCACATGATGCCATTGGCCGTCGTCAAGCCCCAGCCCGGGAAAGCTCTTCACGCCATGATAAGAATCGACGCCCCAGTAAGCTCCAAACTCTAGCTGACCCGCCTCGGCATCGTAGGAGAGCGACCAACTACAAGATCCCTTATCGAGGATGGTACCGCCTTTCTCGATCCACACCCATAGCGCTATGGACACATGATAGGTATCAAGGGTCCCGTCATTGCGTGCCAGTGATTCCACAACGGTTTCGTTGCCGTTCAACTGCAACGCTTGGTCGAAACGCCCCGGCGAAAAGAGCGCTCGGACCTCCCCCCGATTGCCAGCATGATAGTCTCCGATCCTCTCGCCTAAGTTGCCGTCGAACGCCCAATAAGCACACAAGCCATTGGTGAGTTCCTGGGCATAGGCCACAGATTGCCAAGTACAGAAGATCGCCAAACAAACCCCCACAGATCGTTTCATAACCGGAATCCTCACTCTTTCGTCTTTGTAAGTCAATGGCGGGCTGACTAAAAGCAATGGCACCCCTTGTAGCGGAACTTGCGATAAGTTCCGAATTCCATTTGGGGACAAGCTTCGGAAGATTCGCATTTTTCCCTACGAAGAGTTGACTGCTACTTTTGAATTCTAATCTCCCGAAAGCATGAGCAAACACTCTCCATTTTTTGTCAAAGCATTGATAGCGCACGCGTTACAGAATCCCTCAAAGTTCACAGCGAAAGCGCCAGAATGTCGCCATCATGTGAGACAAGATCGCGCCATATTGGATCCAGTATAAGATAGAATGCTCAGGAATCCGGGACAAAATGGCCCGATCAATCGCCGCGAAGCGGACCCGAAATCTAAAGCCTCTTGGTTAGTTATCGCCGCATAAAGGACGGTGCTTAGACGAACTACGGATCACGGATGAAGCAAAGGGTCCTATTCCCAATCTGCGCGACTCTTCTCAATTCAATGAGAGTTAGACCTGACCTCTTCGTCTCAATGAGTGGTTCGAAGTGATTCTGTTTGTTTCCTCACACCTAAACATGTCGTCTTTGAAAAAATGAAAAATGTTCTTGCAGATTTCTAAATGCCGCCATAAAAGTAACGATTAGTTGCTACAACGTTAGAAATTACCTGGTAGCCTGGCAAACATGCAGGGCAATACCATGGCTCCATGGTGCTTACCTATTTCCTTATGACACACACACTCTCTCTCTCTCTTTTGTTGTTTAATCACTGCTGATGCCGTTGCCGCTGAATCGCGATTGGGTTCACCAAAGCAACTAATCGCCATTCACACCCCAAATGTCACTTCTGGCCACGCGTTATTTATCTCGATGCTCTTTGTGAGCCTGCTTGGGTTGGCTTACTTTCTTGCTGCTCGGTCACGAATCCAGAGAGCTTCTTCGCAAGATCCAAGATCTGAGTCTCTCGTGAAGAACTTCGTAATCTTGCTTTTCGGTATCTTGATGGCGGGAACGGTTGTGGCAGAGTTTACAGAAGCTGATCCGCAGGCATTAGAGATAGAATATCAAGAAACACAACGGGCTATCGAGTCGGATCTTGCGTCACTTCAAGTGAGAATGCTTGAGCAGAATTGGTTGCCAGAGCAAATGGTGCAGGCACTAACGAATTGGCACCATGAGAATGCGGAAATACTCTCCAATCAAGCGGCACTGGCTTCCCACCTTGACGAACTGAATCCCCTCGCCAAATCGCCAGTTACCGAGATTGGGCCGGCACAACAACGACTCGACCAGATCATAGAGGATATCCGCTCCTCCGCTCAAGATCCACGCGAAGCACAAGACCGGGTTGCCGAATGGTTAGAGACTCCTGAAGGCGGGAAATATTTTGACGAAGCCACGCTTGAAAACCAGCAGATAGCAGCCGCCCAAATCCCGGCTGCTGCTCCCGTGCCAAAGCTTCCAGATACGCCTGAGGCAGCCAAATTGCTTGCGATTCTCGCAGAACGTGAGGCAAAGCTTGACCAGATTAAGGCGTCAGCGCCGCAATTGGATGCCTTCGCGATGCAAGATCTCATTGGAACTCATCAAGCTTTTTTTGACGCTCAATACCGTGAAATCAGCTCTTTGCAGCAAACCGTTCGATTACAATCATTGAAAGAGCAGATTCGCCTAAATGAGCCTGCGGAACATTAAGGCCCAACTTATTAAACTACAATTCTTTTATAACCTTAACTTGATCGCATTAATCGCATTATGAAAAACTATCGATACTTGATTTGGATAACCGTAGGCGTCCTATGTGTGGCAGGTCTACCTGCGCTTTTCTCTGGGATCAATGACTATTATCTCAATGTCGGAACGGCAAACCAGACCACTGCATGGGGGGCTGGAGCTATTGGTTCGGCCAATACTAGCGCTAATAATAGTCCTGGTTTAGCCGTTGGATTTAATAACGTGATCGATGAGGGCAATTCGTTGCTCGTTGGTACAGGCAATACTTCAAGCTATCCCAATTCACTCACAGTTGGGCGATATCCAGTGAATCTTCCCTATAGCACGAAGGCTCTCTTTGTTGTGGGGACGGGATCAGCTGCTAGTCCGAAAGTGGCCTTCATGATTACCGAGGATGGTGTGGCTTACATGGCGGACGGAGTGGGACAACTTTCACCAAACTATAACCCATGAATAAATTGAAGTATATCCAGTTAAACTTTAGATGGTTATTTGTAGCGACCATTTTCACTAGCGGTTGCATTAGTCTTTGGGCGCTCAACACGGACTACGTCAATTTCGGCTCTTCTAATCAAACGACGGCGTGGGGGTCGGCGGCTTTTGGAACCATTAACACCAATTGGTATAGTCAGGATGGACTGGCTGTCGGATACAACAATGCCATCTATAATGAAAACACGGTAGTAGTGGGAACGGGAAACCGCGCAGCTTATCCCGATTGCACGGTTGTAGGGAAGTACGCCACGGATATATCATATAATGATAAGCCACTGTTCGTGGTGGGCAATGGCACTGGTTCCTCATCTCGTAATCATGCTTTTCTTGTGCAGGAAGACGGATCTATCTCCAAGTCGCCAGTTACTGGTACGTTACCGTCCTACTTTACCTCTTAGTAAACAATGAAGACAATCAGATCTAAACTCAGAAACGGGGTTCTCATGGTGGTGACTCCACTCGCATGCATCAGCATCGCGATCGCTCTCAACGAAAGTAATCTTAGCGTGGGAACGCCATATACGACGTCTACGGGGGCCATGACCGCTGGTCTTACAAGTTTAGCTTATAGCACTGGCTCCATGGCTGTTGGAGATTACAATTACTGTTACGCCCCGAACGCGATGACCGCAGGGACAGGTTTGACAGTCAACGCTGGTCAGTTCTCCGATTGTCTAGTCATTGGAAAATACAATGAACCAAATGATTCGGATATTGACCAAACTGTTGGCAAGGAACGTCGCTTTGTCATTGGGAATGGTTTGATTGGAGACCTGCGTGATGCTTTTCAAATATTGGGCGATGGCCGGGTCGTGCTTGGAGAAACGCAATCGGATCTTCCAAGTTTTCCGTTCGCTCCCGTAGAACGCCATGGAATGCATGAAGGTGATGCCTTTCGTTCGCGAGCTTGGCCTGTGACGGAGAATGGTTCCGATAATTTGACAAAAGTCCCCCATTGGTGGCGCACTTCGTCCATTTACAATGCAGCGTTGCCTGCTGGAAACGGTCTTGAGCCGGTGATGTTCGGACAGCTCCGGAGCGTTTTCCGCAAAGCTAAAGAACACTTCGACAATGCCTTTGCCTCAAGCGGTGGTGCGGGAAGCGGCATCAGCACAATGGATTCTTATCTCAAGACCGCGACCACATCTACTAACAATTGCGTCACGATAGGCGAGGTGAAGAATCTTGCGAAATTGTTCTATGACCGTTTGCAGGTTCTCGATCAGGGCCGCATAGGGACAAGACGCTACCTGTGCTACACCCCTGTTTTCAATACACCTATCCCGCTCTGGCTCACCAATAAATCTGGAGAGGACACTACTTTAGCAACAATGGGGCAAGTAAAGCGAGCGTTCTCATTTGATTACGATTCGGATCTGGATGGTGACGGCCTGCCGCGATGGTGGGAGCTCAAGTACATGAGGCGCAGCTTTGATTCGTTGCCCGCAGTGGATGCCTCTGGAATGGGAGCTTCGGGAGCTTCGGGTGTGTATGGAGCCAGCGGTGACTTTGATTGCGATGGTTGGACCAATCTTCAAGAGTGGAATAACGGCACGGATCCTGGTGTTCACAACGGAAGTGTGGCCTATACCGCAGACCGGGTATTGATTGTTTGCAATAGCGCGGATGAAGACTCGCTAGACGCACGGGACTATTATAAGGCTAATCGACCCGGATTCAGTAGTGTGGATAGTATTTCCGTGAACACGACGACTTCAGAGAATATTGATTACACAGATTTCGTTTCTCAAGTTGCTACACCTATTAAACAGCGATTCGACAACAATTCGAACCTTCAGTTTGTGGTATTCATGTATGGAATGCCCACGCGCACCACAGGAAGTGGCGGAGGTAAAAGTACGCCTGTAGCGTTGTTTGATTGGTTTGCGCCACAAAGATCTGTTGGTGTATTGAGTACATTCGTGACCGCCCGCAATTATGCTGATGTTGAGGGTTATATTGATCGTCTGGCAGCTGTACCAGTAGCTCGGCGTTCAGGAGATGTTCTCATAGGTCCAGGGAATGAGGAGTATTATTTCGATGAAAAGCATTATAGGCTTGATAGGGAGGGACCTGATGACGACGGTGTGGAGTTTCGATATACTCCGTTAGATGAACACCGTATCGCATTAATCGACGCATTTAATCCTGATCCACCCATTACTTATAGTCCTTGGAATGGAGTGGCAATTCTCACAATTGAAGATCCGCGTGGATATCAAAGTTGGGGTGAATACAATCCCAGTATCGGGCCTATTAATCCAAGTTCACCTTCGACGACTGGTATTCACAATAAAGTCTCGGTCACATTCTCCGGTAGTGTGCCTCCTGAAGGAGCTTGGTATGCTATGTCTACAGTTGTATCTTACAACGGTTGGCTTGCCAATCCTCGAAACCAGGCAACCTATGCTGATTGGCTATCCGAGGGGGCGTTTCATTCGGGCTCCTCAACAGGCTATACTCATTCTCCCATTGCAATGGTGACGACGACCGCAGAGCCAAAGGTTGATGGGACCATCCGATCAGAGTTTTGGGTGCAATGGGAGAAGGGCGTTCCTTTCATAGCCGCTTCTTGGGCTGGAATAGGGAGAAACGTCTTTCTGCCCGTTGGTGATCCGTTTGTCGCAACGGACGATTATTAACCGATGCGGCTACACAGCATGAACAATACATGGATTCTTTATCTCTTCATCCTGACGACTTGTAATGTCAGCGCGATCACTACCTTTATCAATCTTGATTTCGAAGAGGGGAGGCGCGATCTACCGGCTGGTGATGTCCTCACGCAGGACATCTTGCCAGGTTGGAAGGCTTATTACGGTTCGGAGCTCCAAGAGCAGATTGTGTTCGAAGATCATTCGCTGACAACAACGTCTATAGAGATGAGAAACAGAGCTAGTCTTGGTGAAGGGAGGTACGGATTGGGGCTTCAACATGGAGATTCTCTTTGGAACTTCAAGCCCCCAAGAATTGTTCAACACGGACAGATTGCGGAGGGCAGTCCAACGCTTGAGTTGTTCGGAATTCTTGCTGACGACTTTGAACTTATTGAGATTATGATCGACGGAGAACGTCTTGAACTGTTTATGCTAGAGAGAGAAATCTTTAATGGCGGAGAGCGGCTTTGGGATGTGGTCGCAGCAGATGTGACGCGCTTCGTAGGGCGTGAGATCGAGTTGTCTGTGGGAATGGTCCCTCAAGAGAATCTCCGTGATCCCAATGGGTTTTACCTCGATGCCATCGCGTTCACCAACCGGGACCTTTCAAGCATTATTCCGGAGCCAGAGAGCGGAATCTATCTAGCAATTTCACTATTGCTACTGGGTCATCACAGACGCCGATGCATGGCCGGCTCAATTCGTAGGTAGCACGGGAGAAGAGGTGATTTGGGATGATCGATTGACGTTGCTACGAATAAAGGTCGGTATACGAGATTCGCAACGCTCACAGGGCCGCCTCTGCTTCCGAGGACAGCGCTTGCAATGGGGCTCCCCTGGTAAGCCTTTATTCAGGTGGCAATACCTCAATTCGCCGACTGAATAGGGGTCCAGAGGGGGGCGGGCCCCAATGCAAGCGATTCCAAAGGAAGGAGGAAGTAGAGGCAGCAATGTTTCAATATGGCATGCAACCCTGATCCAAAGGCAAGTCAGCAACTTCCTTACGGCCAACGAATTAGGATTTACATCCTCGTTGCAGATCTCGTCTATAGCCTAATCAAGGAGCTGTGGCGTCTCGCCGGGACTCCCTGATATTGGCATTGATCGAATGGTTTAGCTCACGCTCCACTCGGCATTGGCCATTTTCATAAGTCTACTCCACGTTGTCGACATCGGATCTCCGCGAGTGTGTGGACGCGTTCTGGATGATTTCGCGTCTTCCGCTACGAAGAGCGCTTGCTCCCTACTTTGAGTTTGAGTCACTGCAGTCACACCACTTTCCATTTGCAGGTTGGTTAACAAGTCCCAACAATCCCGCGATGGATCTCAATACCACTGTCACGGCCGGCCTTGTCAGAGCGGCTCAGGCAGCGCCCGTCCTTGCGGCGGCGTCGATCTTCTGGTTTGCGGCACGTTGGCTCTTCGAACGCACGCATTCTTTCCAACGCGATGAAGAGCTCGCCGTCCATTCCAATAAAGCCTACGGGACTTACTACAGCGCCTTCCTCACGGCGACGGGATTAGCCCTAGCAGGCACACTGTTCGGTAAAGGCATGGAAACAACTGTTCTCACGGCCGTTGGCAAGGCTTCTGCGGAAGCTGCGTTGGTCGTGGTGCTCATGTGGTTGAGCATCATGGTTCACGACCGCGCCCTTTTCTCGAAATTCAATATCGAAAAAGAGGTGGGTGAGGACCGGAATCTTGGCGCCGCCTTTTGTCTGGGAGGCTCGTTGATCGCTTCCGGGCTCATTGTCAATGGCGCTCTCATAGGGTTCTCCCCCAATCTTCCAACGGCGTTGCGGGACATCGCCGTCTATTGGGCGCTGGGCCAGGTCATCCTGTTAGTGGGTGTTTGGGTGTATCAACGCATCACCAAGTTCGATCTGCATCAATTGATTGCCTACGATGACAATGCGGCCGTAGGCCTGAGCTTCGCCGGGTTTCTCATCAGCCTTGGCATGGTTGTCAGAGCTTCGTTGATCGGATCAGGAATCGCGAGCTTGCCGTTGGAAATCGCTCAAACACTAACCTTTGCCCTATTGGGGATGGCCGCGCTTGCTATCGTGCGCCTACTGATCGACCTCATCATGCTCCCTAAGGCCGACCTCAATCTCGAGATCTCGATGGACCGCAACCTCGCTGCCGCAGTCCTTGCCGCCAGTGTCTATCTCACCGCCGCCTTCCTGTTAGCCATGATCTTACAACGATGAGAGGGAAACGATATCACTTAGCCATCGGGGTAGGCTTCTTGTTAGCGGCAGCCTCATCCAATGCCTGGGCACGCGCCGGCGGTGGCGGCGGCTACGGGGGTGGCGGCGGCTTTGGAGGAGGTGGCTTTAGCGGCGGCGGCGGTTTCAGCGGCGGGAGCTTTGGAGGCGGAGGAGGCGCTGGCATCTCCATCGATTCACCCGGTGAAGCCTTCTTGGTCTTTCTCATCATCGTGGCCTTCGTCGTCTTCGGGATCATCAAAGAACACTATCAGAGACAAACCTTTGAACAGAACCGGCGGACCTCTATCAAACGGCATCGCAGCCGGGGCCGTGTCTCCAAATCCCAATCCGTTAGCGCCGAACGCGAGCTTCGCAGACAGGATCCCGGTTTCACCGCAACCGGCTTCTACAGCCGCTTTCACACCGCGTTTTTGAAGATTCAGAAGGCGTGGCAAGCGCAGGATTTGAGTCCTGTCAGGGTCTTTATTTCCGATGGCATTCATGAACGGTTCAATCTGCAGTTCATTGAGCAGCGGGACATGGGGTATCGCGATCACATGGAACGAATCACCATCCAAGACCTGCGGCTTGCCGAGGTCTTGATCGGTCCCGTCTTTGAAACACTGAGTGTTCAAGTGAGGGCGTCCGCCGTCGATTACCGCGTCTCCATTGAAAACGGGCGATATTTATCCGGCAGCAAACACCCTAGCAGCTTTACGGAATTCTGGTCTTTTGTCAGACGACGTGGCACGCAGAGCCGGAATGCGGCGGGCTTGATCGAGGGCGAGTGTCCCAATTGCGGCACGCCTCTGGAGATCAATCAAGGCAGCCAATGTGGTTCCTGTCAGGCGCAGCTACGAAGTGGTGAATACGATTGGATCCTTGCGGAGATCACTCAATTGAGCGAGTGGCAGTTTACCAAACACTTTCCGAAGTCAGTGAGTGCCTATCAAGCTCACCATGATCCCGGTTTCAATGTCCAACACTTGGAAGACCGCTCATCCGTCATCTTCTGGCGCAAAGCTTTGGCCGATCGTTTCGGGGAGATCAAGCCCTTGATGAAAGTGGCCGGCACTGATTTCTGCGAAGATTACCGGACCGCACTCGCCACGCCGGAATCTGGCCGCGCGCGCACGTTCTTTGCGGATTGCGCCGTGGGCTCCGTCGACCTGCACGGCGTGGTCATTTCCCAAGATTGGCATCACGCGTTGGTAGAGATTCGCTGGTCCGGCAAGAAACACGCCGTCGATACCAATGGCGAGCGACGCAAGCTGAGTGACAACGTTCTCTTCCGTTCGTTGTGTGTGCTCGCGCGCCAAGCCAAGGTGAAAACGCGCGTGGCTCATTCCATCGAATCCGCACATTGTTCCAATTGCGGTTCTGCCCCTTCCCAGACGGAATCTCATGCCTGTGACTACTGCGGCACGGTCCTAAACACAGGTGAACACGATTGGATCCTAACGGAATGGCATCCCATGAGATCCAAATCAGCTAGAGATTGGTTAGAGAAACTGAAGATTGCATCGCTTTCGAGCCCGGTGCGAAAGATCTCCTCCGTTGAGGCGCTGGCCTGGGCGGCCAAGACCGTGTTAGCGGATGGTCAACCCCACGATAAAGAGTTAGAAGCAGTCAAAACGATCGCCGCCAGAGAGGGCATCTCAGAGGAGGCGATGCGAGAAGTCTTCGCCTCCGCTGTCGACGGCTCGCTGGATGTGCCTGAGCCGACGAATCCAGAAGAAGCACGGCGGTGGCTGGAGGTCATGGCAGATATCGCTCTAGCAGACGGTGAGGTATCACCACAGGAAGAACAAACGATCCTCGATCTCAGTCGCCACATCGGATGGCATCGCGCCGATATGAACTTGTTATTAAAGAAACGCCAGGCCTATTGGTATCGCCAAGCGCGAGGAGAAGGGATGGCGCCGGCTTAGTTACAATTGCTAGACCAAACTAGGCCGACTTAAACGATCGTAAGGCCCGGTCTCCTATCATTGCCCTAAAAGACAGCCTTTTCAGCCAAAGGAGGCCAAGAAGCGAACTGACGTCATGATCCACCGCGCCGACGGCTACGCCTCCCTGCTCCCACTCATCACTATTACCAGTCTGAAGTAGAAAGTAGATGCGGGTACCTAACTAAGCATCTCAGCTGAGGAAAGCCGAAGCCCAGATTTCTCGATTGCCTTAATCGAGCCAAACCCTACATCCGCGAGAATCGCTCTACCGGCCCGCATCAATGTTGCGATAGGCACCACCGAAGGCGAGTGCGATTTGTTTGAGATAGGCCTCCCCTCTTCGATTGATGCCGACACAATGAATGATCGGAGAATTCTCTTTGTAGAGTTTCTTGCCGGCCTTGATGACCGTGCGGATGATCTCGTCTCTCGATAACGCCTTCATTCCTGGCAATAGTCCCCGGTCGCGCGTGGTGCTTGGAGTACCATCGGTGATCAGATAGATGGTTGTGGCTCGTTGTTGGAATGCGGCCACCAAGGCAAGATCATAGCGCGATCCGCCGCCGGTCTTTTTCATGTAAACCACGTCATTCGGCTCGATGGGAACGTAGGGAACACCATTGACCACGCCTCTCCTACCAAAGTTGCCAGTGCGCGTTCTAGTGAATTTGCCGGTGAAATAATCCACCATAAAACGGTGGGCGAGTCGTTTGTTGTCCGGCGAAGCCAAGACGGGCCTCTTGGCAAAGCCATCAGCACGATTGCCAAAGCAGATGAGGTTAAACAAGCGGTCCGGGGGCAAGGCGTTGATCGCCCTGCGCAAATCTTTCTTCATGGCATCAATGCCAGCCAAGCCGATCTCACGAGGCATGCTCGTTGAGACGTCGATGACGAAGATCGTGCAATTGCCTTTGGCCGGAGCACTGAACATTTGCGTCTCGCGCACTTCTTCTTCCAAGTCATCTTCGAAACCCTCGCCGAAGGTGACCCCGAGATCGGCGATCTCCGATTCGAGTTCGAGGTTCTCAGGTGATTCGTTAGGCTCTGGAAATACGAGATCGGGAACGGTTAGAATGGGCTCAAGGTCAGGAATGGCCGCTTCCACTGGCTTGGGCGGAGGCGCTTCCTGACTAGTGATGATCATTTCCTCTTCCGTGGGCTTCTCCACGTCTTCTTCAAAATCCGTGGCCGGCTCGGTTGATAGACTAACGGAATTCCCAATCTGGGCGATAAACGCCGGCGCCAAGTAGCTGAGACTGGTGATGATCACCACCGCCGTGTGAATGGCGATCGCCCACATCAAGGCCCAGCGGCGCCGATGCCGCTTCTGACGAGCCATGACTTCAATCGTTTCAGATGAAGCCGTCTCGGGCGTGTCTGCGAGATCTTGGGTGAGCAACTTTCCCGATGGCCGCGAGGCAACGGGGGGAAGCTTGAGTCGGCGTGGTGGTGGTGGCATGTGGCCTCCCGAGTGGAGTCGGCTGACTCAGACTAGAGAGGCCCGTGATTTGTTCAACTGATCTGACTCGATCGGTTTATCCGGCGAGGATCTTTCGCAATGCCTTGAGATTCTCTTCCGAATCAAACATCGCTCTAACAGGAATCACTAAACCTGCGACGATGCGGGATTTGAGATCGCCTTCCTCGAGTTTGACGTGAAGATGAAAGACTTCCTCATCACCGTCCAACCAGTATTGCTCTACGGTTTCAGCAACCGGATCGATGATCCAATACTCATCCACACCATGGGCCGCGTAATCGTCAAACTTGATTGTGCGATCCGTTTTCTCTGTGGAATGGGATAGCACCTCGACCACCAGGTCAGGCGCGGGCAACTTCAACTGATCAGGTTCGATACGCGCAGCTTTCTCCTTTCCCCAGAAACCGATATCCGGTTCGTAATCATTTCTTGTTAGGGAAACGAGAACCTTTTCATCGCCTACCCAGCCTAATTGATGAAGTTCAACGAAACTGTCAATGAGGCAAACCAGTTTCTTTCTTACTTGGGTGTGTCTTACCTTCGCGGGAGAATGCATGATCACTTCTCCATTGATAAATTCCGCCTTTTGGTGAGGCAAGAGATCTTGAAAGAACCGCTCCCGCCGCTCCGCTTCCTCGACGAGCGTATTCTGAAGCTCATCGAGATAGCGAGGTAGCCGCGGTGATGCCAGAAGCGGCTCTAGCAGAGAAGGAGTCACGACCGGAGTCTACGCGGTCTTTACGGTAATTTCAATGCCGGCTTAGCCGACCAACGGGTGCAAGTTGTCCTTGCACCATTCGCCATTCTGTAAGGTCACACCATCGGGATCTTTGATCGCTCTCTCACACTCATCCTCACAAATGATCCAACCGTCGTAGTCGCGCTGGACCAGCCATTCTGTGATCTGATGGAAGTCCAGCTTGCCACTGCCCATCTGCGCCCAAGGCTCCGGACCGTTGCCAGAGAAGTCCTTGTAATGAATGTGATTCACCAAGTGCGCCCACTTGTTCATCGTTTGAATCACGTCCATCCCACCGCGCGCGATGTGTCCCACGTCGGGCGTCCATCCCGTCACACTGGGGTCGAGGCTGCTCAACACCACATCGTAATCTTCCTGCGTGCGCACGATCGATGGTGGCGGACTGTTAGGATGGAAGGAACAATTCAAACCGGCCTCAGCCGCGCGGCGTGAGACGCGATTGACGTTGTTCACGAGATTGAGACGGCGTTGCTGCAACTCATGACGGCCGTCCGGCAGCGGCACCGTTCCCAAAGCGGCGCCCGGAAAAAGCTTGAGTGTCTCAATCGTCCAATCCGCACAAGCACGCTCGGACTCCGTCTCTTCCGGGCCGTCCCATTTACAGATCAAGGCGAGGGCCGCCAGCTCCACGCCCGCTTCGTCTAACGCATCCTTTAATCTGGCGGGGTCCTTGCAATCGCCTAACCAATAAGTATCATACGGTTCCAGCACCATGGGTTCGATGCCTTTGAATCCGGCTTGGGCGATGATCTTTGCCATGTGAGGCAATTGATTGTTGTTGCCATCGCCGTAGCCGTCCATGAACCACGTGTAGACTTCCGATCCGAATTTGATGTTAGCCATGATCTTTCTCGATAAGTGATAGGTTGAAATAAATAAAGAAGAGTTAGTTAGTGCGCGAGTAGCCAATCCGTTGTGCGTGGATTGAAATCATCCAGACATTCCCAGTGAAAGGCATGACCGGCACCGTCGTAGAGATGCAACTCACTGTTAGGAATGGCGGCAGCTGTTTCCTCAGCCATCCAGCGGGGTGTGAAAATATCGTCTTTGCCGCCGATGACCAGGCACGGACATTGAATCTCTTTCAACTGATCCAGAGTGTTGTGCCCTGTGCAGGCGGCCGCTTGCGCTTCCATGGCGTGAACCGGCTGCGGAGCGGCTCCCAAAGCGGCGTCCGCTCGGCCATCGAGCATGCTCTGATGCGCCTCATCATGATCCCAGAATGGTTTGGTGAAAATGAGAAGCTGAATGTACTCCATGAACTCCTCAGGCCGCAATCGCGCCTTGATGTGTTTCATGTGTTCAAAGACCGATTTGGCGTAGCGATCACAACGCGCCCACGTACACATGAGCACCGCGCTTTGAACCTTCTGCGGATGACGCAGCGCCAACTGTTGCGCAATAATGCTGCCCATGGAGCAGCCCACGACACGCGCTTTTTCAATCCCCAGCGCATCCATCAATCCGGCGTAGTCATCGGCCATCATGGCGCTGCTATACGGGCCCTCTGGCTTGTCACTAGCCCCCACACCACGGTTATCTCCCAGGACGCAGCGGAAATGCTTGTCCCACGCGGCGGCGTGAGCCTCCCAGACAGCCCCGGGAGCGGTGATTCCCATGATGCAAACCAGGGCTTCTCCAGAACCCTGTTCCTCATAGTACATCTGAATTCCATTCGTTTCGACGTGTGGCATTGGCTTGGTGGTCTCGTGTTTCGTTTAAGGATGATGTTAAGATAAATCTCGGATTGAAGGAGGATTACCAGGAAATCCCGCGCCGGTCCAAGGAGAAAGGGCATGACTAAAAGTGGTGGGGATCGTCGCGTAGCCTTTAGGCTGCGCCGCCAAGCCCAGCGAGGCGTGGAGCCAGCTCGCCAATGCTCACTGGGCGCAGGCTTCTGCCCACCACTTATAGTCACACCCAAGGAGAAAGGCGCCGTGGGTGCACACCAAAGTGGTGACCAAATTCGTGAGGCATAGGCATCCAACATCCAACGAACAGAAATCTCACGACATCTTCTACGAGTTCGTAGCTCGTATCTCGCATCGAGATCTCATCACATTCTCTTGCACCCATCGGCGACAAGCAGGTGCGAAGGTCTCGCCACCATCACGACCCCCATACCCCTGTTGGGCGTCGGGCATCAAACCCGTATGCTGTACTCCATCACCTTGCTCTTTTAATAGCTCGATAGTTGACAACACCCTTCACCTGCCGCACAAAGGGGGCCTCCTGAAAAGGCGGTGAGACGCAGAAAACGTCCGCTAGTGATTGGAAACTTTGGACCTTGACGAGGTGCCATTCGAACATGAAAAAATGGCCATTATCACGAAGTATAACTTAACACAATTTTTATAGTATAAAATTGTTTTGTTAGTTCCTTTCTCAGGGCTCTTTCTGCTCGCTTCTTGATTCGTGACAAGGTCAATTAAAAAAATAAGATTTCCTTATCTTTATTATAAATGACTTGAGGTGAATGCCTCGCTATAATTTAAGATACGAACCCCTGATAAGAGCTTTCGAGTTTGGTCCTTCACTTCTCATAAGTCGTAGTCCTATCGCCTGTTAATATCACCAACTTTGATCCTTGCCAAAACCAACGAAAACTCTCCGGCCACCTATATCCGCCTTCTTCAAATTGCAAGAGTGGTTTAGGGTTTGACGGGAACTTCCATCCATCGTTAAAGAGCAACCAATATCCGTTTTCCCTAAAACCACATTCTATAATATGTGCTACAACCCGAGATTCGCCCGGTGATTCTAGTGTAGCGACCCGTTTACAAGAGAATTGCCGGAGGCATTGCATCTGAACCGCGAGCCTGTTCTGAGCGAATAGGGTATCAATCGCATATATCTGTATCATTATCAGTCCCGAAATGATTAATTGGATTCCAGGAATCGCACCTTTAAACGAAACTCTTTTTTCTAAGAGCTTAGAAAAAATTAATACAACAAGTAGGATCGGAAAAGTCTTATTATTACCGTACGTTAGGATAAATGCAGGAAGGAGTCCTATAATGCAAAAGATATAGATGGCAGGAGCAAAATTCACCGTCTTAAATATCGAAGAGTTCTAGGGCAATCGACACCCTCAACCGGTCTGAAACACAATAATATTGCGTTTCTTCGGGGAATTTTGAAATGGAACACAATAACGAATATTATGGTGTTCCATTGATGTAGTCGATAGTGCATTGGTCGCGATACTCGAGAGCGATATCATGCTGGTTCAGCCATTCTCACGCTTTGACGCGGGCTCATTCCTCCACGCAGCAGGGAACCAGAATGGCCTCCTTCATTCCGTGAATGACCTTCTTCTCTGCCGGCACAATCGTCGCCAGAACGCCGTGGAGTGCCGGCTGATTGTCTTCGTTGGGTAAGTAGTAGGGACACAAACGCACGCGGCCCTCCATCATGCGCAGTTCTTCTGCCTCGTCGTCCCAATACGGATGCACCACGCGCTTGCCCTTGTGAAAACGTTGGAGAACGTAAGGGTGATGATCGAAACTCTCCACCGCACGCACCAAAGCGGCGGTCCATTCATCCTGTGGCAGGTCTTGGCCGATGCTGACGCCGCGGCTTCCCCACGCAAGTTCTGAGTAACCGCTGATCTTGAGAACCAGCTGACGCTCGGATTGCGTGAAATCGGCGAGTTCGCTCCAGGCATTGATGTTAAGGCCTGGGAGCACGGCGTGATGAGGCAGCGGTGTGGGATCGATGACCCAAGACTGTGGAATCAAATTCTCCAAGTAGCGGACATTGCTCTCTCGGAGTTCGCGGATCCACGCTTGACGCAAGGGGTGCAAGTGAAAGAGTGCTAACCAAAGCTTCTCTTCTAAGAAGGCTTTGAATGGCGGCGTGACTCTAGCAATGCCGTCAAGCACTTGCTGCCCCAAGTGCCGGGCACCGACGATGTTGTCCAAATCGAAGAGTTCGAAGAAACGGTAGACACCGCGGTAGTGCGCGGCCGGATAGTCATCGGCTTTCAAGGCACGCCAAATGGTGCCTTCGTGAAAGAAGACCTCGTTCAGCCTACGCGTGAGCCAAGTCATTTCCGGCCGGTAATCCGATGACTCATCGGAGATGAGGACGTCGCCGCCCTTCATTAAAATGTGGCGGAAACCGGCAAACATCCCCGTCTTGCCGCCGATGATGCGTTGGTTAGGATCCCATTGGCTGTAGGTTTCATTCAGCCACGCCGTCACTCCGATGCCGCCAGGCACGTTGTCAATTTCTGTGAGAGCAAAGCCGTCCTCGGTGAGAATCAGGTCTGGCCGAATGACCTGGGGCAAATGATCGCGCACCGCCCCATGACGGCCCATTTCGATCAGCCAATCCGGTTTTCCCGCATCGACGTATTCGTGAAGCCAGTGAGGCAAAGTGCCTTTGACACTGCGATAGTAGAACGTGTTGCAAGCCTGCTGGAACCGGCGCAATAAGGGCCCCATACGAACCAGTTCGCGAAAGCGTTTTCGCGGAATTGGAAAGGGCTCCGGTGAGAGCCGCCACATGCGGTCGCTGAATAAGCCTTCTTTGGGAAAGGCCTTTCGAATGGATTCGATGCGCGCTTGAGCTTCTTGCGGGGTCATGTAGGCGGTTAGAGTTCGAGCGTAGCGGTGGCAACCCGCCACTGCTCGCAGGCTTGCCTTTAGTTCAAGATGCGCAAGGCTGCACGAATGATTTCGTCCGCGGAGGGATCCGAGCCCAGTTCGCCCGATTTCTGCAATTGATTGATAACTTTGCCAGCCTCCGTGCGCTTGTAGCCGAGATTGATCAATGCTAGAAGGCCATCGTTAAAGAGCACGTTCGTCCCTCCGGGCTGCACTGATTGCTGCCACGCATCCACCACGCCCACTTTATCCTTGAGTTCGAGGACAATGCGTTCCGCCGTCTTCTTTCCCAGCCCCTTCACGCGGGAAATGTGATCCACATCACCGCGCACGACTGCCGCTTTGAAATCATCCACCGAGATCGCTCCCAGGATCGTCAGGGCAATCTTGGGACCCACTCCGCTCACCCTCTGGATGAGCAACCGAAACAGATCGCGCTCCGCCGGCGTGGCAAAGCCGTAGAGTGTGTGCGCGTCTTCGCGAACCTGGAGGTGGGTGAGAATAGTTAGGTTCTCGGACGCATCCGGAAGATGATCATACGTCGAAAGCGGAATGAAGACGCAATAGCCCACACCATTCACATCAATGGTGAGTTGGTTAGGCAAACTCTCGACCAACTTTCCGCGAAGATAAGAAATCATGGTATCTGTTGCTTAGCGTAGTTTGGACGAGATGCTCAAAATTTTTATCATAATTAGTTAGGAAGTCTTGTGACTTTCAGGGTGGCTTTTGATAACTAACCGGTTGGACCTGAAATTCGTTTAGGCTACCTATTAACTACTAACCAATTAAGTCATTATGGGAATGATTAAGGAATTCAAGGAATTCGCCATGAAGGGTAATGTGCTGGATATGGCGGTGGGGATCATCATCGGCGGTGCCTTCGGAACTGTTGTGAAATCCATGGTCGATGACGTCCTCATGCCACCAATCGGGAAGGCGGTGGGGAACCTCGACTTCGACGCCTTGATGGTGCCTCTAGCAGAAACCGATGTCACCAGCTATGCCGCCGCCAAGGAAGCCGGCGTCCCGGCAATCGGCTACGGTTCATTTCTAACCAATGCCATCAGCTTCCTCATTGTCGCCTTCTGCGTCTTCCTCCTCATCAAGGCGGTCAATAAGGCTCGCGCCGCGATCGAAAGTGAGCCTGAGCCGGAGAAACCCGAAGAACCCTCGGAGGATGTCTTGTTACTCCGCGAAATTCGGGACTCGTTGAAGAAAGGTTAGGCCTCGCAGTCAACCTGATTTCACTTTCTTAAAGAAGCCGCTGTCGCCCCGGTTGGGTGCCAGCGGCTTTTGTTTAGGTTAGGAAATCATTCCAAATCGTTCGAAGCGCCGCGGTGGCGTCTCACCGCCGAATCCTGTGTTGATGACGGCGGCGAGGTGTGAATGAAAGTGATCGATGAAGGTTAGAGGGCCTGGTGACGATTCCTTCGCGGTTGCGGAGTCCAACGCTCGGAACTCTCACGAGTTCCGCTACAAAAGTGAATCCAACGCTCGGAACTCTCACGAGTCCCGCTACGGAGTCCAACGCTCGGAACTCTCACGAGTTCCTCTACGGAGTCCAACGCCGGGAACTCTCACGAGTTCCTCTACGGAGTCCAACGCCGGGAACTCTCACGAGTTCCTCTACGGAGTCCAATGCCCGGTACTCTCACGAGTTCCGCTACGGAAAGTGCGCACCTCTTTTACCCATACCCACGCCGGCGAGACGGCACGGCTACATTGTGGTAGAACGAGGAGCCGCCTCACGATTCTTTCTATGTGCTAGTATCGAATGGTCTAGTCGAGGGACTCGATGTAGGTGACCAAATCAGCCAGTTCCTGAGCGGAAAACGCCTGCGCCAATCCTGCGGGCATGAGAGACGTTTCTTGAACTGACATTTGTTTGATGTTAAAAACGCGAATGGTGACGATACTTAGATCAGCCGTCTGCAGATCAAGCGTCTCAGCATCGTGATGGGTGACGAAACCAGTGTGCGTTTGGGTGTTCGTTTCAACGTTGTAAGCCGCGTAACGTGTTTCGATGTGTTTCGAGGGCTGCACGATGCCTTCCAATAGCTGAAGCTTGTTGCGAAGCCTTCCCATGCGCTCGAATGAAGGGCCAAAGTTGCGCCCCTTGGTACCCAACTGATGACAAGTGAGACAGATCGCCCCTTTCGCTCCTGTGAGAAGTCTGCGTCCGGCATCGCGATTTCCCGGAATAGCTAACAAAGCCTTCACATCAGATGCCTCGACGATCTCAAAAACGGGAGATGACGGCTCGAAGGCGGTGAAGAGATCGCGGATGAAGGGATCAGAAGCGGCGAGACCTTCAGCGATGGCCTGTTCGCGTTCACTGGCATTGAGGCGACCTTGATAAACCTCATCTAACAAACGTAAAGCAGACGGCACATCGGAAAATCCCGGTTCAGGGCGCTCTTGAACATCCGGCTTGAGACTAACAATCCAGTCATGAATGAGTTTCAAGCCCTTGGAATCCACGCTGGCTGATCCCAGATGGGGCATGTGGCCGGATCCCGACTTGGCGAGGCGGTAGTAAAGGGTTGATCTTTCAGGGATGCCCGGAACGATGACCTTGGCGTCTGCGATCCCGAAGTCACCACGCTGCGGCAGCACGTCCAGGGCCAGCAATCGTTCGTTGGGCAAATGGCGCCCCAACTCCATCGGCACCAGCCCGCCGCCGTTTTTCCGGTGACACATCGAGCAGTTGACGTGCAGGTAATCGCGGGCCGGATGCGATTCCGCCGGGGGGCGGGCGCTTCGACGCCGCCGCCACCGGTTGTCACGACTCTCTCCACTAAGGCCGCGAGATCGCAGCTCCGTTAGTTGATCTTGGCCTAACTGAAAGTTGTCCCATCCCAAGACCGTCCCCGCTTGAGCATTGTGGCAGGTCAAGCATTCGGTACGGCCATGAAACCGCCAGGGATGCCGGCCCGGAACATTACCTGTCTTGCCAAGCTCTGGCACGAGCGTGGCATCTTGCTGGTCCGCATCCCACGCATAGCTGAAGGCCCGCCACATTCCGTTGTGATTTTGCAAGATTTGCGTTTCGACACGATGTGAGGATTGCGGGTCTTTCATCGTCTTCACCAGGACCGTGCCGTCCGGGTAGCGTCCGGGTCCAATCCGGCCGCCATGCGGCAAGGCAAACCATCGCTCGCCTCGCAAGCCATCCGCCCAACGTTCGCGAGCAATATGATAGGGCAATAAGCCCGGCGCCGGATCAAGCGAGGCCGTGTCTGCAAAGAGCCCCGTCTCACTCAGCTTGGACGGGAAGCCTGATGTTAGTGTGGATGGTTCTTCACGATTTCTGGCAAATCGATAGAGTCCACCCGCATAGTCGACGATGTAGAGTTCGCCTTCATGATCTCGCCCAAAGCAAATGACGGCCAAGCGGCTCGAAGCGATCTCATCCACGCGCTTCCTTTCGCCTTTCTCTTGATGCAAGGCCCAGACTTTGCCCGTTACGTAATCCGCATAAATGTAAGCGCCTTGCAATTCCGGAAACTGGCTGCCGCGGTAGACGTAGCCGCCGGTGATGGAGCGCGATTCAACGTGGCCATGCTCGGCGATGGGCGGAAGGATTGGCGTGGGGCCACGCTTCCAAGTGACATTGATAGGCTGCCGCCCTTCCATCACACTCCAGCCATAATTACCTCCGCGTTTCACATTGAAAACCATTTCCCACATATCCCATCCCACATCGGCTACCCAGAGTTCACCTGTTTTCCGGTCGAAAGCCATTTTCCAGGGATTGCGAAAGCCATAGGCCCAGATTTCCGGCATACCTAGATCAGTGTCAGTGAATGGGTTGTCCGGCGGGATGGCGTAGGCCAATCCCGGATCACGCCGGTCCACATCGATACGCAGAATAGACGAAAGAAGATTGGAGCAGTCTTGGCCTGCTCGAAGTTTGTCCGGAGGATTGGGGCCCTCACCATCTCCTGTAGATACATAGAGATAACCGTCATCGGGGCCGAAGTGCAGACACCCGCCATTGTGCCCGCCAGATAACCATGTCACTAACACCCGTCCCGAATTCATGTCCAAACGGAAGGGATCGCGACTCGCTACTTGATACTCGACTACTTGCGAGCCTTCCGGATCTTTGTTGCCGTGGATATAACAAAGATAAACAAGGCCATTAACGGCATAGTTAGGATGAAAAGCGAATCCATAGATTTGGCCAAAGCCATCGAGTGTTCGTTTGAGATCGATCACCAGCTCGGCGGGAGCATCCTGACGGTCGGATTCAAAAGTGAAGATCTTGCCGTTGACCTCGCAAAGAACCATCCTCGAGGAGCCGGGAATGGGAAGCAGTTCGACCGGATTGCGGAATCGAAGATCTCGATGAACGCGCTCAACGATGAATGGAGAAGGTGGTGCGAGATCGCCCTGTAGCGCTTCGTCGTTCCAACGTAATTCTTCCGCTTGGCACAACGAAATGGCAGTGCCAAGCATGAGGAAGAGAACGCAGAAACGCATTCCGCGAAATCAATGCATCGCCGCCAAGCCGTCAAGCCATTGTGATTCTCGGAACTTTCGCAAGTTCCGCTACGAGGATTACCGCTGCTACTCTTCCATCGTCTCGTGGACGACTCGGAAATAGCGATTCGCCATCTCCATCGGTAGTGGCACGTGCTCTTGACGTAGGTTGCGCCAAAAGCCTTGGGACTTAGGTCGAGCGATCGAGGAGACGCTTTCCCAACTTCCTGGTGCCATCGTCTCACTGGATTCAAGTGTCACGCGGCGGCCTGATCGGGTGAAGAAATTCACGACCAAAGGACGCTGATGGGTCGGAAAGTAAGAGATCCCCGGGGGAATCACATCGGCTAGGAAATGAGTCGCGGTTTGTTTCGACCATCGCCCATCGATACCCCTAACATAAGCCTCGTCGCCTGCAAGTTTGCCCGTCTCCACTCGATCGATCAAGGTACGGCTTCCTAACGGACCTTCATTAACGAGGTAGAGCGTTTCTCCGTTCTTGCGTAGAGGAAAGGTCGCATCGTTAGGACGGAGGATGCGATCCGCAAAGAAGATCGTCATTTCACCACCAGGAGCAATCGTCGTGCCTGGTAGAAAGCGCAGATCATTGCCACTCCCATCCTGCGTGCCGAAGAAGTCTTGCGTGATAATCAAGCCCTCAAGATTCATGACCGTGTCTCCTGTATTTTTGATGATCGCATAGTCAGGGGTGGGCGGATTGCCTTCCGGAGTGTCCTCTGGGAAATACATCGTTTCGTTGTCGGTGACGATCTCAGAGAATCGCACTTCGTTAGACGATTCGCCAAAGCCTAACGTGTAGACCATGCTCAATTGGTCGCGGTTCACGGCGAGAATCGGATCGCTCGGCAAATAAGTGGTTTTGTTATTCAAATCCGTGGCTTCCACGTAAAACTGAATCTCTGTTCCCTGAGGGAGACCAGGAAAGCGACCCGCAAAGAATCCATCGAGCATGCCGCCATCATCGTGTTGGCCGTCGTCATAAAGGACAATGCGGCTAGGCGTGGCAACGGGATCATTGAGCGGCTTGTAAACGAGACTAAGCGCAATGACGCCCACATCATCGTTGGCCCGCGCCGTCACGCGAACGGGTTGGTTAGGCTGGAACCCATCGAAATCGACCCCTCGAAAGAACACCGTGGGCTCAAGTTCCCCGTTGTCCACATTCTCGCGGCCAATGTCAGGAAAGAGATTGTGACGGAAGGCTTCGACGCCGTCTTGGTAGCGGCAGAAAGAAACATTCTGCTCCAATTCAGGATAGGTCACGCGATCGACCATGTTTCCCTCTCCATCCAGCAATTCTAACGTGGTCCCTGAGGCAGGCAGTTTAAAACCCGTGTGCAGGTGGGTGTAGCCACGAGTACTACAGTAAAGCGTTAGTCGTTGGCCGGGTGCAAGGTTATCACCGGAAAAGGTGTATTCTCTGATATCCGGTTCATCGCCGTCTTCTTCATCAATCCGGCGCAACTTCCAATTATTGAGATTCATGACTTTGTCAGAGCCGTTGAAAAGTTCCACCGCATCCGCCGTCTCCGAAGCACTGGGCAGGAAACGATAACGATTATTGCTGGCCAGAATCTCATTGATCACGACCTGAGGAAGCGGTGGACGCTTGGGAGCACCCGTGTAAGGCGGCCCCGCTTCAGGTTTACGGCTGCTGAGGGCCACCCAAAGCATGGATCCGGAGCCGACCAGATCAGTCTGGCCATCGCCATCCACATCGCCAGATCGGATAAATTCACCAGCCGGCACGTCGACGGTGAGCGCGGGATTGAATTCGCCGTTCTCATCGCCCTTGAGGATGGTGACGCAGGAAAGAATGCGGCAGGAAACAGCCAAATCATCCAGCCCATCGCCATCCATATCGCCCTGCGTGAGGCTGGAAGCGGGAAAATCCGTGCCCTTCAAGGGCTTGGGCTGGGGTTCAAACGTGCCACCCTCCGAACCTAATAAAAGCATAACGCCTTTACCACTTCCCACTAACAGATCCGGATCGCCGTCTTTGTTCACATCGGAAGTGGTGATCTCGCGTGTCCCGAACTTGCTTTGGCTGATGGGCGGATAGTCATAACGCTCACCCGTTTTCTCTAGCAAATTGCCGTCACTCACTAACACCACGACGTCCCCCGCATAACCTGCCCCGGCCACATCAATGTTGCCGTCTTGGTTCCAGTCCCCCGTCACCATCACACGGCTCTCATAAGTGAAACGGTCCACCCGGGTAAGCTCGAATCGGCCGCCCGATTCACCGCGATAGAAGGCGACCCGGCAATCGAAATAACCCACAGCGTAGTCTAACAAACCATCTTTATCAAAGTCAGCGGCTTCCACTGCGAAGATATTCGCGCCGTCTTCGGTGGGGATGCGATTGAGCGGGCCAAAGGTGCCGTTCGGCTGCGCCAAGCGCACTGAGACCGAGCCCGAACTGTAACCACGCCGGCCTAAATTGGCGGTCATCACATCCAGCTTGCCGTCCCCATTCAGATCCCGCAGATCCACGGCGCTGGGCAAGATGCCCATGTGATAAAATCGCGGTCTCGTCAGGCGGCCGGCTTCGTCGGCCAGTCTCACACTCACATCGCCGGAAGAACGGTGGACTTGGACGATGTCATCGCGCCCATCGCCATTCATATCCACCAATTCCAATCCCGTGACTTCCCCCGCCACCGGATAGACTTGATCCAACGATTCGAAACCCACATCGAGGTCCGAACCCAACGCCACACTCACATCTTGCGATTCGCGATTGGCCACGACGAAATCAGGGTACTCGTCATCATTCAAATTGCCCGTGGCGATCTCTCGCGGGCTCACGCCAACCGGCATCTCCGTGACCGGCTCCAGACGCCCTTCAACGTTTTCGTAAGAGATCGTGCGGTTGAAGTTTCTCAACACCACCACCAAATCATTCCACCCGTCATTGTTGAGATCGACCACGGAGGTATCACGCGGCGCTCCAGGAATCTGGATGGATTGAACGACCTCGCCAAACCGGATCTGGCCGTTATTCCAAGCGGCCTGATCGCCTGCTCGCACGATGACCAATCCTTGCGATTTGTCAGCCGTGATAAGATTAGGGGCAATGTTAGCACCAATCTTGGAAGTGATGACCGCGACCTCCAGCTCGTGAGGCTCATGCGGCAAGGCAATGGTTTGTACCGGCGACAGTTGTCCAAAGAGATGCTCCTGCGTGACCCACGCTTGCACACCCTGTGCCATGGTGAGGACCAAGTTGTCTCTCCGCGAGATGTCGTTAGGATTGGAAAGTGACTTCAATGAATAGACGGGGCGGTAACGTGCGTTCCATCCGGCCGGGACAAACGTGTCATTCGTCACCGGTTCACCGAAACCGCCTTGGCCATCGCCGTGATAGACTGCCACGCCGTGCGTGCGGCCCGCCGCCGCGAGATCGAGATCGCCATCTCCATTGAAATCACCCGCGGCCAAATTGCGCACGATGGGCCAAGCCTCTAACGTTTCACTAGAGGCGAAGTTCCTGCTACCCAGATTCCAGATCACATGGATCTTCCCTTCCTCAGGCGCCGCCGCCACGATGTCAGGAAGGCCATCACCGTTGTAATCGCCGCATATCACTTGGCGAAGCGTGAGAGCGCCCGTCCTAAGATGAATGGGCGGCTCAAAACTCAGTCCGCCATTTCCAAACGCCACCGTGATGGTGCCATCAAGGTTTCCCGCAATAAAATCGGGGCGCCCATCCGCATCCAAGTCATCGAGACAGAGACTCTTAGGGCCTTCCCGGCCCGTCCGGCTCTCGACCTGCGGGTCACCGACTTTAATCCGGCTGGAGAATTGTTGGAGGTTTTTGAAAAGTTGGCCCGGAGCAGAGAGGACCGTGGCGAATAGAAGCAAACACGTGAAAGAGAGGCTGCGATACATGACGAGCGAGGTGAGTTTGAGAACGTAGCTCCTAGTCCGCACGTAGCGAATGATTGGATGCGACGAATTTGTTTCCAGTCTCCAGGTTCAGTCCTGAGCCGTGTCTTTCGCGGGCCGCCGCTTGAGACCGCCGGCCTTCTTTCGGATCTTGCCGACCATGTAGACAGATTCGATGGGATAAGCTTGGCGTTTGGTGGGTTTGCGCGGAGAAGACTCTGCGGACGCCGGACCAGGGCTCTGGTTGGGCTCGTGGAAGAAACGAATCAGCCAGCTCACCAAGCGAGGCCCTAACCCAAGCACCCCGTAGCCCATCATGTAGAGTCCGGCGATGAGGTAATTGCCAAGCTTGAAATCAGAGCCGGTCTCACCACTGTTTTCGGTACTCCCGCGATCGAGAAAGATAGGATCATTGGGCTTCACGCCGGTAGCCTCCTTCGAAGGCGCTTGGAAATCGATCAATGAATAAGCGATCCCTACCATCGTTACAAAGCAGAAAAAGAGACTGATCCACATCATTCGCCGCAGGTGTTGCCAATCGTCCTTTACAGACTCTTCTTCATCATCCACCAGCTGTGTGCGCAGGTGCCACGGATACACTAACAACCAACCGATGTAGACCGCCACTGTATTCAGGATGATGATCGAAAACTGGCGAATGAAGGGTTCCAGCGGCCCGCCGATGATCAAATGGTAATACTGATAAAGCGTCAGATAAATTCCTAGCATAAAGAAAAGGTAACCGAGCGTGATGCGTTTGGAATCCATCGTGGCGCCTTTCTAACGGATGCTAAACCCGGTCACCCCTTCCATGGGAGCGATGTCGTGCGTTTCTTCGCTTTGAATGTTGCCGCTCAGTTGGCCCTCCCGGACGGCGACCAAGAATTCGGCGACCTCATCAGGCTCGCCCATCACTTGCAGCTCGACTCGGCCGTCGGGCAAATTCCGCACCCAACCCGACACGTCAAAACCCATCGCCTCGCGTTTGGTGGCGTAACGAAAGCCCACGCCCTGGACCCGGCCTTCGTAGAAAACTTGTTTAGCGTCCATACAATCCCGGCAAGCTAAACATTCAAGATAGCTTAATCAACTGCTATCGGCGAGCCGCTTCATCGTCGTGAAACCTGCGAGAGGGAGGCTCGACCGAAGCGTGTCGAAGAAGCCCTGGGACTTCTACTACTCGCTCAAAGCACCACGCGCCAAACGTTCACCGCGCGCCAAACGTTCACCAGTTCCGCTATGAACATTTGCACCTCCCGTCAACCGCGCGGCCGGGACCCGGCCCACTCGAGCGCTTCCTCCGCCGTGGTCAGCCCCCCCTCAAGCTGGCGCGTCTGAATCTCCCGCAAAGTCTTTCCAAGATCGGGACCGGGCTTCCATCCCAGGCGGATGAGATCGTAACCAGAGACTAGTGGCGGCGGGATGAGCGGCTCGTTGGCAAATTCCTCCCGCTTCTCCACAAGGAAAGTGTGATTGTCTAACAAACCATTACTACTCGCGCAGTCCACACGATGCAGCTCAAGCTCATCATCAAACGTGTCACGCGCCATGAAGCGCTTGAGCTTGGCCGTGCGCATTTTCTGGACGTCTTTGAAGATCATGTGATTGGCCACGGCGGTGACCGTGGCATCGATCACCTCATTAGAATAACGCAAACGCCGCAGGATCACTTCCGTCATCTCCGCCCCGATGCGGTCATGCCCATTGAAGCGAATACGTTTCGCCTCTTCATCGTAAGTGTAGGTGGCGGGCTTGGCGATATCGTGAAAGAGAACAGACAGCACTAACGGAAGCGAAACGTCATCCGGCAAGAGTTCTAACATGATCCGCGTATGCACAAATACGTCACCTTCCGGATGCCACTGCGGCGGTTGTTCGCAACCTTGCAGATCCAGAATCTCCGGAAGGATTTCTTTCAGCAGACCCGATTCGACTAACAAGTCAAAACCAGTCACACGATTGGGGTGAAGCCAGATCTTATCCAGCTCGTCGCGAATGCGCTCGGGGCTGATACGAAGGATCAGCGGAGCGGCCGATTGGATCGCTTTCCAGGTGTCAGGCTCAATTTCAAAACCTAACACGGCCGCGAATCGGATGGCGCGCAAGAGACGAAGATGATCTTCCTGAAATCGCGCTTCGGCGTCGCCAATCGCCCTCAGCCGGTTCGCCTTCAAATCCGCCCGGCCATTCACATAATCGATCACTTCATTCGCTACCGGATCATAGAAAAGCCCGTTCACCGTGAAGTCCCGGCGTTGCGCATCCTCTTCCATTGTGGCGAAAGTAACGGTATCGGGCTTGCGACCATCGCCGTAGCTGCCGTCCGTACGGAAGGTCGCGATCTCGATGGTGGCCTCATCCAGCTTCACGAGCATCACGCCAAAGTGCGCACCCACACCCATGGCCTTGGAAAACAGCGCTTTCACCTGCTCCGGCGTGGCATTGGTCGCCACGTCGTAGTCTTTCGGATCCTGGCCCAGAACCTGATCACGCACACAACCGCCCGCAAAGACGGCTTCATAGCCCGCCTGCTGAAGCTGTTCGACCACACGAGTGGCCGCTGTTCTCATCGCTGACTCCTTCATTTGATACCGTTAGCACACTTCCGGAAAAACCCACCACACGCACCTGCCTGCGGATTGACAAGCCGCCCGGAACCTCTCAGTTAGCATGGCACGTCGCGCGCGCAACATTCATGTCCAGCAACGCCTTTCTTTCTCTTTATCTTACTGTCACCGCCGGCGTGTTGGGTGCCGTGATCGGCAGTTTCCTCAACGTGGTGATCTACCGCTTGCCGCGCAACGACTGCCAAGTACACCAACCAAAGCGCTCTTTCTGTCCGAACTGCAAGAAACAGATTCCGTGGTACCTAAACATTCCCGTCCTCAGCTGGCTTTGGCTTCGGGGCAAATGTCAGAACTGCAAACAGCCCATCAGTTGGCAGTATCCCGCGATCGAAGCGCTCACCGCCGGCCTCTTTCTTTGGATCTGGTTACGCTTCGGCGGCGTGGCGGATTGGCCCACAGCCATCGCTTACTGGATGCTTATTTGCATCATGATCTCGGCCACTTTCATCGACTTCGATCACATGATCATTCCCGATTCGCTCTCGGTCGGTGGTGCGGTGTTAGGCATTCTCTTCACCGCCTGCATCCCCACGCTCATGGGACCGCAGTTTGCAGGGAATCCGTTCCACGCCGTGGGTTGGTCGATCTTCGGAGCCTTCGTCGGTTACGGACTTTTCTGGAGCGTCATTACTTTCGGCAAACTGTTATTCGGCCGACGCAAGATTGATTTCGATGGTGAGGAAACCTGGACCCTCACCGAACACGAAGGCGAAGACAACCCCATTCTGGAGATTGGTGAAGATGAAAGAATCAATTGGGGTGATATCTTTTTCCGAGATTCCGATCGCCTCCGCTTCTCTAACGGTGAAGTCAGCTTGGATCATGGCGAGATCATTGCCTTCAATGAGCTCACTTTCCGGTTCGATCGCTTCCAAATCGATGATCAAGATTACTCCATCGAGGATGTGCAACATCTCACCGGCAAAGCCTCCAAAGTCGTCATGTCGCGCGAAGCCATGGGCTTCGGTGACGCCAAATTCGAGGCCTGCATCGGCGCCTTTCTCGGCTGGAAAGCCGTACCCTTCAGCCTCTTCGCCGGCTCCATCGCCGGCTGCGCCGTGTGGTTGTTAGGCAAAGTCTTCGGCAAGGACATGGCCAAGCAATTGCCCTTCGGCCCCTACCTCGCGCTCGGCGCCCTGATCTGGCTCTTCTACGGACCGGACTTGGTGGATTGGTATTTGGCCAAGCTTCGGCGTTAGGCGGCTGCGGAACTTCAGAAACGTTCCTGACGTGCGTCAATTGAGCAGCAAATAGCTGTTTCTCGATCCTCCTTGGGTCTACATTGCGTTTCCCGCGGCGCTCTACAGCTACTACCATACCGGCACCGGCCAAGAGCCGCTACTTGGTCCGCGACCGTCAAAAGACGATCATCATAGGCTTACTTGGTTTCCGTGCCGCTTGAAGGCGGGACTTCAAACCGGGCTGCCCCACCGGACTAATCGCAGCAAGAATCGGGTGTCGTATGGCTCTCCTTTCTCTACGCTCGTGCCGATGAATGATTACGATCGCATTGCAAAGGTGGTTCGCTACGTGAGTGAGCACTATGTAGAGCAGCCGAATCTAGACGAGCTGGCGCGCAAGGCGGGCTGGAGTCGCTATCACTTTCATCGGGAGTTCACCAAATGGATGGGGATCACGCCGAAGGACTTTGTGCAATGCCTGACTTTGGAGAAAGCGAAGGCTCTGATGTTGGGTGGCGAAAGTGTGTTAGATGCTGCTATTGATGTGGGGCTTTCAGGTCCTAGTCGTTTGCACGATCTGTGTGTGACGCTTGAGGCGGCGACCCCTGGTGAGCTGAAGGAGGGCGGTCGCGGACTCACATTGACATACGGTCAAGTAGCGACTCCATTTGGTCTGATGGTGATGGCACGTTCGGATCGCGGCATCTGTCATTTGGCCTTTCAGGATGATCTGGAGGCGGGGCTTGAGACAATCAAAGAGGCTTGGCCCCAATCGAAACTGATTCGTGATGACCAGTCGACCGCGAAAGCGATGGCTGATGTGTTTCAATGTGAGATAAACGAAACATGTCCCTTGCGGATCTGGGTGAAAGGCTCTGCGTTTCAAGTGCGCGTGTGGAAGGCGTTACTTCAGGTGCCGAGGGGCCGGCTTATTTCCTATGGCTCCCTTGCTAAGAGGATCGAGGCGCCCAAGGCGGCGCGAGCCGTGGGATCGGCGGTGGCGGCCAACCCCATCGCCTACCTCATTCCTTGCCACCGGGTCATTCGCGAGAGCGGCGTCCTGGGGAACTACCGCTGGCAGCCCGAACGCAAGCGGGCGCTGCTTGCATGGGAAACGGCAAATTTCTCCGACGGAATCTTCGAATGACTTCGTTCAATGCCTCAGCATTATTCTGACGCCTACTATGAACCGAAAGATTCTATTCGCTGCTTTGATGTCCCTCGCTTGGTCGATCCCGAGCCTCACCTTTGCGGAATCGCCACCTGAAGAAGTTGAGAAAGAGCCCGTGGAGGCCGATGTGGAATTGAGCGTCTCGGCCACGGGCGCCGGCCACTATGTGGCTTCCCTGTTTGTTCAATTCACCGATCCCTTCATTGTGGTCACGGATGTCAAAGGGCCTGCTCTGGAAGGCACGACCTATCATATCGACCTATCTGTCACTCTGGGTGTCTTTGTGGTGGCGCCGGAGGAATCGACTTTCGGTGAGCGCTTCGATCTCGGTGTGCCCGAGCCTGGTAACTACGGCGTGGTGCTCTCCATCAATGGTGAGCCGGCGGCTAAAACAGGCTTCAAGGTAGGCGAGGACGAAACGCCTAACATTCCCGCCTCGGCGAAGTTAGAAATTGCGGAAGTGGACGAGAAATTGGTCGCCCGTGTGGGGGTCGAGATCGAGCCTAACGGCGACGGCAGCATCTATCACATTGGCGAATGGGGAGAACCTCGTTGGTCTGGAAACATCGTCTATCTCGATGCCACTTCCAATGGTCCGTTAGAATCGTTTAATACGGAACCGGTCCAATTTGAATACGAATACTGCCTCTTCGAAGACGACGACGATGAAGGCCAGGAAGAAGAGGATGAATGGGCAGGCGTCAAGTTCCGCACGCTCGACCCCATTCCAAGTTGGCTGCGTCCAGAGAAGCCCACCAATGTGGTCCTTCGTAGTGTCGAAGAATGGTCTAGCTGGCTCACTGCTAACATACCTCCCAACGTTCGCGGGATTCTACCTGATCCACCGGTCGATTTTGAGGAGGAAATGGTCATCGTGGTAACGTTGGGCGAAGTGGATCAAGGTCTCGATGTTCAGATTGAAGACATCACAACGAATGGCCAAATCGTTAGCGTTCGTTACACCGAGTTTCTCCCGGGCATTCTTCCCGAAGAGCCGGAACCGGTGCGCCCCATCCACATGGTGGCGACTCGTTTACTTAAAGAACCTGTTCGGTTTGTCTCGGAGGTGATTGCCTTTCCCAGTCCGCCGCCTTTTGAAGGCATTCCTGTGGAAGGGGATGGCGGTATTGGTGATGGGGCGGGGCCGCCTCCCATCGTCATTGATCCCTTGCCCGTGGAACCTGATGGCGGGATTGGCGATGGGGCTGGTCCACCCGAAGATTTGGAGAGATTCCCAGTGGAGCCAGACGGTGGTATCGGTGATGGTGCCGGACCGCCGGAGGAGTTGGAAAGAGCCGCTCAGGCATGGGGTGACGTGGAAGGGCCGATCACGGTGGTGTTTCGTATCGATGGCGTGCCCTTCGCACGCGCCATCTGGGATGAGGAAGACGACCATGGCGGAGGCGACGGCAATGGAAACCGCCTTCCTGCGAGAGTGGACCTCCGCGTTTCCAAAGTGGGCGCCGATTATGTGGCCGATGTGGAAGTTGCCATCACGGGAGCGCCCTATCATACCATCGTCGACTGGAGCCGGCCGGTGTTGGAAGGCAATCGCTTTGTCATCAATACCGAAGCCGAAGAAATCGTCTTTGTTAGAGAACCGGATCTCCCCATCATTGAAGTGCATAGCTACCGGTTGCCACTCGAGACCGGAGATGGCGGAGATGGCGGAGATGGCGGAGAAACGGGGGACGACGATGAAGACGACTGGGGTGATGGCTCGGTGCATTTTCGCCGATTGGATCCTTTTTCAGGAATCGAGAAACAAACCAATGTCGTTCTGCAGGATCTCCAGGACTGGTATGACTTGATCGGATTCGAACCCAATCCGCTCGCTTTACCGCCCGCGCCTCCGGCCAACTTGGATGAATTCACCGTCATCGGCGTCTTTTCCGGAGCCAAACCCAACGGATGCTATGCTGTTAGGATCAATGACCTCGTGGAACATGAAGGCGTTCTGAACGTGATCTATAGCGAGCGCCAGCCTCACCCTGAAGAGCTGTGCACCGAGGCGATCGTTTATCCCTCTTCGTTGATCGCCATCGAGAAAACCGATGCGGACATCGATTTCATCGAGACGGATGTTTGGTTAGGCGATGACGTAGAACCAAGCAAACCGGCTGAACGTGGCCCGCTCTACGAATTAGAGTTCCGCATCAATGGTGAGGTCTACGCCAAACAATCTTTCCGCACCAATGACGTGATCATCCCACCCGCACCGGAGCCCGAATATCCTGTGACGGCACGTCTCGCAGCCAAGGTGCTTGACTCTCAGGTCAACATTCACGCCACCGTCGATCTCACGGGTGCTGACATTCCTCTCAAAGTGTTTCGCTGGGGCGAAGTCGTGCGAGAGGGAACGGCATTCTTTGCGGATGTGTTCGTTGGTGAAACCGGTGATGAAGAACCCGGACATGCCACGATCGAGAAGGTTCATGAGCTACACAATCTCCGCCCTGACGCTTATAAATTCCATCTCACCGCCAACGACGTTGAAATCGCCGTGGTGAAATTCGTCGTCGAAGGCCCCGGAGATGACAATGCCGTGATCGAACCCTTTATCCGCTGGATCGACAAGTTCTTGCCACCTGAGACAGAAGCCGGTGGCAACCTTGGCGCTCCTGGCAATGACGCGGCCTTACGTGAGCCGGGAGGGAATCACGATGGCGATGCCTGGACGGACTTTGAAGAGTTTTTGTTAGGCCTCAATCCCGCCGATCCTAACGATCTGCCCTTTGTGCGGCCGGAGTGGGTGCGGCCTACCGACGGCGATGACCGCAGCGGCCACTTGGCCATCTGTTTCCGCCGGCACCGGCAAGCGACGGATCACGCCGACTTCGTCGTCGAGGCTTCTAGCAATCTTCTCAAATGGATCGCCGATCCAGCGCTTTTCGAACAAGTCGAGGTGCAGGCGATTGATGAAGATGTAGAAGAAGTCACCGTATGCTTGAAGGAAGCAATTGCGGATTCTGACTATCAATACTTGCGCGTCGTTTTGAAAGAGAAGCCGGCGGAGTAAACTGCGCGATGAAGTTGTAAGACTTCTCGGACAGCACTAGCCTAGCAATTGACTGAACCCATCGAAGATCGATGATGTCGACAGGCGGGGTGATTGCTAGAGGCGCGTCATTCACCAAGTATCGAGTATAGAGCCCCCAGAAATCCCGGGGATCCAGGATCAATGGCAGGAGGCGAAGGCCTTGCTATTCCTGAGCGAGCCCCACACTATGCCCAAAGACTATCACCGTAGGACCAGCCGGCGCGGACAGGTTCTTTGATCCAGGCGTCGAACTCCGGCTGACCTTTGACCTGCATGTTCTCGGCGTCCCATTCGATGGTCTTGCCGGAGCGTTGAGCCAAAGCGCCTAACAAGACCACCTCGGTGAGGGGTGCGGCGTAATCAAAGTTGGAGCCGGGAGCTTCAATCTCGCCTTTGATGGCGCGATAGAATTCATCGATGGGGCCTTTGCCGAGGGGTTCGAGGCGATCGATCTTGGCCAGCTCGGGCTTCATTTCCTCAAAGCGTTCGCTCGGTGTGAACTGGGGGCTGCCTGGGCGCATGCCGGCGTGAAAGAGCGTCTCTTTGGTGCCTTCCATATACATGCCACCTTGTTTGGGCAGAGGTTTGGAAGCGTCCCAACGTTTGGGTTTGGGGACCTCGAGTCCCTTCTCATACCACTTCATGGTAACGGGCGGTTTGTCGCCACGTGCGGGAAAGTGATAGATGACGACGGTGCCGCCCATGGGAATGAATTCTTCGTTAGGAGGTTCGGTGCGATAGATCTCGACCTTGGTAGGAAGCCCCAAATCCAACACATAGAAAGGCGCGTCAAAAGTGTGGCAACCGATGTCCCCCAGAGCGCCACATCCATATGGCCACCAGCCGCGCCACTTGGTAGGTGCGTAGTGGGGACTGTAAGGACGCTCGGGAACGGGGCCCTGCCAGAGATCCCAATTCAGATTCTCGGGAACATCCGCCGTCGGGGCGGGGAATTCATTGGGTGGAACAAACCATGGTGGATTGGGACGGTCCGTCCAAGTAATGACCTCCCTAACATCGCCCACCACGCCGGCATCCGTCCATTCTTTGATGCGGCGCATGCCGTCAAAGGTGTGTCCTTGGTTACCCATTTGGGTCACCACGTTATAATGTCTGGCCGCGCGTTGGAGCGTGCGCACTTGCCAAATGTTATGCGCGAGCGGTTTTTGAATGAAGACGTGTTTCCCTAACTCCATGGCTGCCATGGCCGCAGGAAAATGCGTGTGATCAGGTGTGGAGATGGAAACGGCGTCGATCTCCTTGCCCATCTTATCAAACATCTCGCGGAAATCAGCGAACTGCTTGGCTTGCGGATGTTTATCAAAAGCCGCCGCCGCGCGTTTGGTATCGAGATCACAAATGGCGACCAGATTCTGTTTGGACGCTTCTTTGACGGCGTAGCCTCCCATGCCACCGGCACCAATGATAGCGCAATTGATTTTACTGTTAGAAGATTCGCCAGCTTGGCCGATTGCGAAAGTGGGAATAGAAGCGGCGGCAGTGGTTTTGAGAAATTGACGACGGTTGGCAGGTTTCATGATTGAGTGTGAATGTCGGATTGGGTGAATGTCGATATGGTGGCGTAGGCTTTCTAGCCTGTGCGGGCGCCGGCCGCGCTTCGCGAGACGCGGAGGGCGCAGCCTAGGCTAGGCTAAACTACGTTACGGCTTGGTTAGTATTCGCGCTTTTTATTGATGCCAGGCTCAGGCACGGGATAACGCCCATTCTCATCGGCCTGCAAAGGCGCCGGTCCATCGAGTGTCAGTTGATCCACGCCGGGAGCAAATTCATGATCGTCATTGAGGTAGTCTTCATACTTCACCTCTTGACCCGTGTGCGCGGCCTTGCGGCCCATGCTGGAAATGAGGCTGGCCTGCACGCCGCGTCGCACCTCGTTGTAAGGCTTGTTATCACGAATGGCTTCGACGAGATCATCCCATTCCAATTGATACGGATTCTCCTCAGGTTGTGGATAGGCCCAGACTGTACCCCCGCGGCGGGGTTGCAACTGGTCTTTGAAAATGCGGACTTTGCCGGGGGTATGGCCGGCGGTGCTAACAATGGCCGAGCGTTTGCTGCCGTGCACGACGCTCGACATGTCATCACGACACCCTAACATCGTCCTGCCGTTCATGAAGAATTTGGTGCCGTCGTCAAAAGTGTATTCCACGGAATAGGTGTCAAAATTCTGATCGACGTAGTCCCCGCGATAATGCCGGCCGCCTAACGCACTTGCTTTAACGGGCCATTGGTTTTTCATCCAGCAACACTCATCGACTTGGTGAATGTAGAAGTCATTAAAGAGGCCGCCACTAGCCCAGAGAAAGCTGTGGAAGCGATCGATCTGATACATGAGTTCCGATTTGTCATCGGGCTTCTTTTTAGAAAAAGCGGAAGCGACAGGACCGTGCATGCGGTAGGCACGCATGGTGATGATATCGCCGATCTCGCCATTTTGAATGCGGTCCCACAGTTCGCGGCGTCCGCGGCAATGTCTTACCATAAGGCCCACGCCAACTTTGAGTCCTTTCTCATCAGCCTTATCAGCCAACTCTAACATGCGCCGCGACGTGGGTGCATCGGCGGTCACCGGTTTTTCCATGAAGACGTGCAGGCCTTTCTCGATCGCGTATTGAAAATGCACCCAACGAAAGGCGAGCGGCGTGGCCAGAATCACAATATCGCCAGGGTTGAGACAATCCATGGCCTCTTTGTAAGCAGAGAAGCCGATGAACTTTCGCGCTTGCGGCACATCGAACTTTCCTTTGTCTTCTTCATTCCGCGAGAACTTGCGTTCTAAGCCTCTAGCACTGCCATTCAATTTACTCTCAAACACATCCGCCATGGCCACGAGCCGCGTAGGCGCCGCCTTCACGGCCAAGGCTTGCGCCGCTGCTCCGGTGCCGCGGCCGCCACACCCGACAAGCGCGACTTGCAGTTGGCTCGTTCCTTGAGCATGCACGTGAGGAATGGTGACACCTGCTAGGGCCGAAGCGCCTACCGTTTTCATAAAGGTGCGGCGTGAACTTGTCAGAGTAGGATTGGTTTCGCTCATAGAAGATTGGTCTTTTTAAGAATAGAATGGCTGGAACGGTAACACCCGCACGGCAGAATGGTGGCGATCAAGTCTTCTGCAAAGCCTCTTGATGTGCTTTGCGAATTTCTTCCAGAGCCGCCCAACGCTCGTAAAGCGCCGCCACTTCCTCTCGTTTCGCTTCCAGATCACGGTTAACCTGCTCAACGTCAGCGGCATGCGAAACATAAAATGCCGGATCATTGAGCTTGGATTCCAGCGTTTCGACCGCCGATTCCGCCTCCAGGATGGATTCCTCCATGGCTTCTAACTCCCTCTCCTCCTTCCAGGTCAGCTTTCGCGGACGATCCGTCCGCCGCGTTTTCGGTTTGGGTTTCTTGGCGGCCGTGGCAGCTTTCCAGGCCTGCTCACGTTCGGCGCGTTTCTGCAGATAATAGCTGTAGTTTCCCACCGCCACGTGGACTTGCCCATCACCTTCAAACGCGATGATGCGGTCGCAGACGCGGTCGAGAAAGTAGCGGTCGTGGCTAACAAGGAGGACGCATCCTTTGAAGCCTAACAAAGCTTCTTCCAACAAACGCAGCGTAGGGAGATCGAGATCATTGGTAGGCTCATCGAGTATGAGTACATTGCCAGAGCGACGCAGAATCTTCGCCAGCATAAGCCGGCTTTTCTCCCCACCGGATAACAGCTCGACGCGTGTGTTGATGCGTTCATCCGTGAAAAGAAAACGTTGCAGGTAGCCACGCACACTCACCGATTCACTACCTAACTGAACGGTCTCCGCTTGATCACTCACTTCATCGATTACTCTCGAGTCTGGATTGAGGGCCACGCGATTCTGATCCACGTAGTTAAACGATGTGCGTTTCCCAATGACCACGGAACCTGACGTAGGCTCTAACTCTCCCATCAACAGCTTGAGCAACGAGGTCTTGCCCAAACCGTTTCGGCCCACGATGCCCGTGCAGGTCTGCTTTTCAAACTTCAAGTTCAATCCGCTGAAGAGATGTTCGTCTGCTAGTTGCAAACCAGCTTCCTTGGCCTCGATGACCACATTCCCCAGGGGCGGCGGTTCAGGAATGATGAGGTCCACATCGAGTTCTTTCTCAGGCGCCGCCTGCGATTTCACCGCGTAAAAGTGGTCGAGTCGGCTTCGTGACTTGGTCGTGCGCGCCTTCACCCCGGCCCGCACCCAGTTCAATTCACGCCGGAGAAAAGTCTGGCGCCGCGACTCTGTATTGCGAGCGTGCTCCATGCGAATGGCCTTCGCTTCAAGGTAGTCATTGTAATTTCCTTCGTGGGTGAAGCACTTCCCTTCAGCGACTTCCACAATGCGCGTGGCCAAGCGATCGAGGAAATAACGGTCGTGCGTCACAAAGAGACAAGCACCACGATAAGATTGCAGATAATCCTCTAACCAATTGATCGTTTCCGTGTCCAAGTGGTTTGTCGGCTCATCGAGAATGAGCAATTCTGGTTGTGCAACCAGCGCCTGAGCGAGAGCGGCGCGTCGTTTCTCGCCCCCTGACAAATACCGCACCATGCGATCGCGGGGCGGCAAATTGAGCATCTGAAACAAGGTCTCGATCCGTTGCTCCAAATTCCAACCATCCACGGCCTCGATCTCATTGCCTAACTGTTCCAAGCGCTCCGGTTTGGGATGACCATTCTCGTATTCCTCGATGAGCGCTAGAACATGCTTTGCTCCCGTGCGAATGTTATCAATGATAGAATGATCGTCATCCAGTAGCGAAAAATCCTGGGAAAGGTAGCCGCAGACGAGGCCGCCCCGCCGCGAGACGTCACCGGAATCGGGCGCTTCGGCGCCGGCAAGAATCTTGAGCAAGCTGGTCTTGCCTGAGCCATTGCGCCCCACGACGCCGACTTTCTCCTCCGGATAAACGGCCACGGTGGCCGCATCCAGAACACGTTGCTGTCCAAAGGAGAGCGCGAGTTCATGTGCGGAGATGAGCGCCGGTCGCGAAGCCATGCTAGCATGCTTAGCAGGGGTAGGGCCGGCCGTCTACTGCTCCGTAAGGAGAGGGCCTAATCAAAAGTGGCGCATGCCGATCAACGCGTTATGAAATCGACTACCCTAGAGAAAGTCCTCACACCGTGACAATCAAGGTGACGGCTTCTTGGTTGTAATAGCCTTCGTAACCAAACTTCTCTTTCAAGAGTGTTGGAATCGGCCACACTTCGATATCCTGTGCTTGAGGTGCCAGCGCCTCTAAAACGAGCGGAAGACTCAGTTTATTCCAATGATAGCGTTCTACTTGCTGCACCTCGTGTTGGGGCATGTCTGCTAAATTAAAAAAGTGGAGCCACGCCTGCTTTCCCGTCACCCGCATGACCTCGGAGAGCGCCTGTTCCAATCCTTCGGGAGACAAATGCTCGAAAAGATCATGCAAGAAAACGTAGTCGAATGCGGCATCTTGTGAGGGAATCTCAAACACGCTGCCCACTTCAAAGTCGACCTCCGGAAAACGCCGTTTCGCATTGGCGATATTGCGTGGAGAGATATCGATGCCGCGATAATCTAGAAAGCGCGCCAGCCCAAACGAGTGGAGAAAGCGATAGTCATTGGCCGATCCGCATGCCAACTCTAACAGCTTCAATTTATCGGCCTCCTGGTCCTCCAGCTCCGCTTGCCAGATCGCCTCGAAGACGCCCAAAGCCGAATCCGGCAAAGCTTGCTCGGTCTCAGGCGTGGGTGGATGCATGAGAGTGCCTGAAAGGTAATCGAAGACGGGGCAATCCTCAGTCGCCAGCCAATCGTAAGCCTCGCTGACAAAGGCGGGACATTCGTTCCGGTTCGTATCGATCCGGTCTAGCAAATCCATACGCTCCGCGCCGGCCCTTAACTCTAGCAATAGCCACGTCATGATGGCGCTAAAGCGGAGCTCCTCATGGATGAGCCCTTCGAACACCTCCGGCCAAAGTGTGTCCACCACCAGGCTCCGCGTGAGCACGCTCTGGGGATGCATCCGCGGATCCTCCACATCGGACACAAGGTAACGGTCCAGGTGGTCATCGTTATGACGATCCCAAGACCAACGGAGGCACTCGTTCTCGTCGCGCCAAGGGGAGGTCATGGCCAGAGCTTAAGGAAGATCGCCTGGTAGGCAATCGAGGCTTCTTCCCATGCCACGGCTCTGGGGCGGATCGGAAAGAGGGAGATGACAACCAGCCTTCGCATTTTTGATAAACAATATATTTTGTAATATTTAGGTTTGAAAATTATCGAAATTATGCAATTTGATCTCATTCGAGCATTATTTTCATAATTTCCATGCCTTTGAACACCAGGTTTCATTTCATCATAAGTTTCATCGCATTCGCGCTGGGTTCCGCCCATGCCGCTGATCACGGCCGGGGGCGGGCGATCCAGATGACCGCCACGGTCCAAGTGAGTCCTCCAGTGATCACGCTTTCCTGGCCTGCGCGCACCGATCTTCAGGACTACTCGCTCCACATTGTGGCCCCAGATGGCACCATTCGGAAAACGACTGTTCCGGCCGGAAGCACGGGTTTCGCCGACACCGAGGTCACCGTGGGAGAGTCCTATGAATACCGTGTGCGCGCACGATCCGCCACAGGTGGCTCGGATGCCTACGGGAATCTTGTAGGGGGAATCCATCTCCCACTCTCGGAGCACCGGGGCAAGGTGCTGCTGATCGTGGACGCTACCCAAGCAACGGCGCTCGCCAATTCATTGGATACCCTCCGCCGCGATCTCATCGGAGACGGCTGGCGGGTGAACCGTTTCGATGTCTCGCCTGATCAACCACCCGTCGCCGTGCGGCGGCTGATCCAAACGGCTTACGAACAGGAACCTAACCAAGTGAAAGCCGTGCTCCTCATTGGCCACATCGCCGTGCCTTACTCCGGCCGGCTCTCTCCCGATGGTCACTTTGAAGATCACTTCGGCGCGTGGCCCGCCGACGTCTACTACGGAGAACTGGACCGCGTATGGACGGATAAACAAATCAACGACACCACCGCCGCCCGACCCGAAAATCGCAACACGCGTTGGGACGGCAAGTGGGATCAATCCACCATCACCGGAGTGAAGCTCGCCGTAGGACGTATTGATTTCTCCAACCTCCCGGCCTTCGCCGAGTCTGAGGAGCAGTTGTTAAGGTCCTACTTGGCCAAGAACCACGCCTACCGGCAGGCCCATTTCCAGTTAGAGCAACGCGGATTCATTCAAGACCGCTTGAGCCACTTGATCGAGGCTCCAGGAAGCGGCGCTTACCGGTCCATGGCTGCGTGCTTCGGGTCAGACAAAATCACCAATGACAACTGGAATAACGCTTTGTTAGATTCCGATGCCAGTTACGCGATGAGTATCGCACTCTCCACCGGCAATTACACCACATGCACCCAAGTAACCTCAACGTCACAGCTCGCCACCAACGATTACCGGACGGGATTCGCTTTTCTTATGGGAAGTTACTTTGGCGATTGGGATAGCCAGAACAACTTGTTACGCGCCGCGCTCGCCTCGGGAAGCCACACCGTGGCCACTGGTTGGTGGGGCCGTCCCATGTGGAGCCTGCATCGTCTGGCCATGGGAGAAACCATCGGCCAAGTCCTGCTCCACACTCAGAATTACCTGCCTGTCTCCAATACGAATATTGGTTTCATGGCCCGGCACGTTCATGTCTCTTTGTTAGGCGATCCCACGCTCAGGCTGCACAACATCCGACCGGTAACGGGCGTCGATGCCACAGACGTCTCGGGCCGGCCGCGTCTCACGTGGTCGCCGTCACCCGACGCCGACAATGGTTATCACGTCTATCGAGCTTACGATTGGCAGACGCCATTTCAGCGACTGACAGACACACCTCTATCATCTACGCAGTACGAAGATCCGAATCCAATAGACGGCGCCCTCTACATGGTCCGCGCTCTCAGAGTCGAGACCGGCGGGAGCGGCACTTACATGAATGCGAGTCAAGGCGCTTTTTACGAATGGCAGGGCGACTCCCATCTCAGCAGTACCCCCAAGGTGAACGTCACTTCTCTCGCCGACACCTTTCACGAAGCCGGGGCTAACACAGCGACCTACAAGATCACTCGCACGGGAGGCACCTCTCAAGCCTTGACAGTGCACTTCACCATCGGCGGTGTGGAGGCTGGTGTCGGTGTCGAGCCGTTCGCGTCGTCGATCATCATTCCTGCGGGCGAAACGAGCGCCACCTTCAATCTCCACGCTTTGCCCAACGAGACCATCGAAGAAGATCGCGCTGCCGCCCTGTTATTGGCGCCCACCAGCGATTACCACGTTGCCTGGGGGGATTCGGCCGCCCTCATCACTCTGCAAGACCGTCCCTTCGACCAATGGCGGAAGACGCATTTCCCGAACGACTGGTTTGATCCATCCGTGGCCGGCGTCGACGCGGATCCCGATGGCGATCAGATGGGCAATCTCATCGAGTTCGCCGCCCATTGCGATCCCCATCTCGCTGACACCATGGTCCTCGATCTCACCCCCGCTCCCGACACCAGTTCTGACGATACGATCACGTTTCTAGCCAACCCAAATGCCAGCGATATTGAACTCACGCTCGAGCAATCTGAAGACTGCACCACCTGGAACGCAGCGCCCTACACCTCCGCCTGCCAGACGTGCCTTGATGACGGGAACGAAATGCGCTGGACGGTTCCCACCTACACCACGAGGAAATTCTATCAATTGCGCGCCGTCCTCGCTGGGCAGGGTGGTTGAAAATGTCCAGAGGATGTGGTGACAGTATCTTCGAGGAAGCGGAGTCCAACGCAGGAACTCTCACGAGTTCCGCTACGAAAGAACAATCGTCTTGATTGTCAGAACAAGCCCCCAAGGAGCGGCAGTTTTCACCCGCCCCGATTGCTTATCCAGTGGTTGAAAACAGCCGCTCCTCAAACTTCCCACAAAATGTGCTTCAGGGAAGGAAGGCTCCGCCAATTTTCTCCGTGCGTTTCCTTTTAAGTCTTAGTCAAAAACTGAGATGCCGCTGAGGACCTTCTTCGGCACCAGACGCCGCATATCGACATGACGGGGATCAGTTAGGCAGTATAGGAAATCCATCAGTTGAGAAAACTGTTTGTCTGATAGTTTGACAGGCGCCAATTCGATCGCGCCGGCGATGCGTTGCATGGCTGCCGAATCCTTCACCACGGCAAAGTCAATTTCATCGAGATCGGGTTCACAGGGTAACACCGCTTCATCAGAATGATAGGTCATCAGGGAATGGGTGGGGTCCAAGTGATGCCGCACCACCGCTTCGAGTGAATCGAAGGCACCACTATGGCCATACGGAGCAGTGAGCGTCACATTGCGAAGGGAAGGCGTGCGAAAGCAGAAGAGATCTTCATTTTTCTTCGACACTTGATAGCGCCCAAAGTCTTCGTTGAAGGCGTCGCCATCGCCTTTGCCAGGGCCAAGCTGCGGCATGCCGATGGCGTGAAACTCATGGTTCGTTTGAAATTTACCCGAATGACAGTCGGCACAGCCTGCCTTACCATAGAAAAGCTTCATTCCGCGTTTCGCAGAAGAACTCAAGGCAATTTTGTCCCCGCGTAGGTGGCGGTCAAAGGGACTTTGATCTGCTCGGCCTGCGCTGATTTCAAAAGCCGCGATCGCATTGGCTGCATGAACGAAAGTGATGTCCTCAGCAACACTGACATCGTCATACACATCCGTAAAAGCCTCGACGTAGGCATCCACTCCTTGTAGCCGTTGTGCTAGGAGATCCCACACACCGCCTTCACCGCCCAAATTGCTGGCGGCGGCGGCATCAGCAATTTCATTTTCACCTTCTTGACCGGCCATTTCCGTGCCCGAGGTCACTGGAAACATCGCTTGCACGGCGACCACATTATCCAAACCGTGGGGCAGCTGTTCACCTGCCGGAGAGCGAAATCCTGTGGGTTCGCTAGGATCAATCTCCACGCGTCCATCGTGAAACATCCTGGTGAACTCACGGGCGCCGATATTGAAGATGTGCGGCGCGTTTCGCGGAACGCGTTCATGCACACTCGTCTCGCCGTCACCGGCCAAGCGGGTGATTCCCAAGCCCACGCCGCCTTCGCCTACCGGAAGTGATAAGCCATCGCCTGTTCCCGCCATGGGATGATGACAAGTCGCGCAAGAGATATTGAAGTTCCCACTCAGGATTTTATCGAAGAAGAGCGACTGCCCAAGCGCCACCTGAGCGGCATTCTCTTCGCCATTCATATGATAATCAGCACCAGTCACCGCCTTCGGAACCTTGCCCGCCGATTGGGAGGCGGAACGTCCATAACGTGGGTTATCCGCCTGGACGGCAGAGGCCGTGAAGACGAACGCGAGGGAGGTGAAGACGAGACGAAAGCGTCTCGGAAGCTGGCTGGTCAGGGAAGAATGTGGGTTCATGGCTCAGTTAACGCAGTTTGGCTTAAGTCGGCACATATTTCTAGTAATTATTTAAAACATTATTAATATAAAGTTCGAATGAGCAATCCAGTCAAGGCGCTGAGCTTCGACGGCCTCAACTGCTGAGAACTTCGATGAAAAGCAACGTCTGACGACGCTTTGCAATGGCACTCGATCTTGATCGTGTCTTAAACGGTGGAGGAGCTGTGAGTGATCACCAATTCTTAACCACCCGATGGAGCCTCGTCGTTTCCGCGCGGGATCAACATACCGAGGCTTCCCGGGAAGCTTTGGAATCGCTGTGTAAAATTTATTGGCAGCCCCTCTACGTCTATGTGCGGCGGCAGGGACATGCCCCGGAGGAGGCGGAGGATCTGACTCAAGGCTTCTTTGCGCGGCTGCTTCGGCAAGATGCGTTCTTACAGAGTGTCCATCCTGATAAAGGGAGGTTCCGTTCGTTTCTGCTCGGATGCATGAAGCACTATCTGCTGGATGAACACAAGCATCGCACCCGAATGAAACGGGGAGGGGGCCAGCAACTGCTTTCACTCGATCGGGATCTCGCCGAGCGGGAAATGGGCGAAACGGCGCCCTCTTCGACGGAGATGTCTCCAGAGGTGATCTTTGATCGCGGCTGGGCCAAGGCGCTTCTGGCCGAAGCGATGAGGCGTTTGAAAGACGAGTTCAAAGCGCCGGACAAGAAGGAACGGTTTGAAGCGCTCAAACCCTTTCTAACGGGAACGGTGCCGGATTCGTTGGACGATGTCTGTGATCGACTGGGATTCTCCCGCAACAACCTCCATGTGCACATTCATCGTTTGCGTGATCGTTATCGGGCGTTGATCCGCCAATCGATTGCTGACACTGTTGCGAATCCGACTGAAGTGGATGATGAGATGCGTTATCTGTTCGAAGTGCTGTCCGTTCATGGTGCGGAGCCTTCGGGCGAGTCTGAGTAGTCTTTTAAAGAGCCGCAGCGTTTGCTTGAAACCTGGGCGCGTAGCGTCCTTACGTGAATAGCACCCCGGCACTTGGCTAAGGCTTGATCAGCCTAAAAATCTAACAATATAGCACGAGCGGAAATTCGTGTTTTTTTTTCAGAGACCTGTAAGTGCCCTTCGGGACTGTCTTTGAAGGGGGTGGACATTCGCAGATCTCAACATGCGCCGTCTCCCCCTGTGCTTGGGCTCTGTGATGTGAATCAACCTCGATACACCATGAAACCTACTAACATCACATTACAATCATCACATCGTTGGGCCCTCTTGGGCATTCTAGCGGGACTTTGTTTCCTAACCATTCCGTTGGCGCGAGGTCAGGATGCGCTGATCGACGAAGCAAAGGCAATTCTAACGGATAAAGACCGGCGCGATGAGATCGATGAAGTTCGACGAACCTACCCGACTCTCACGCTAAATGAACTCACGTATCAGAATGGCGATGAGATCTCGGTGAAACTTCGCTTCACCAATCGCACGGATGCTGAGCGGGCCAATGACACCATTGCGCTCGTGGATCCTGAAACCAACGATGTCGAGATCGTGCAACTGCGGCGCCTCCGTGATCCGTTGGTATGGGAAAGCGATCCGATTAGCATCGTGTTGAATGATGCCAAGGGCGAGTCACTCAATGATCGCCTTGAGGTGAAGCCGGGGAGCGTCTTTCTCGTCTTCTATGGGCATCGGCCACCTAACGAACGAACCCACGTTCCCATCATGGACTTTGGCATCGTTGCGGACAAAGCGGCTTCCGATGGTCAGCATCGCGTGCTGCCGGCTCTAGCAGTGAACGAAGAGGAAGGAAATCCCAGGCGAGAGCGCAGCGGCCCTCGCATGGCCACCATCGCCCGCCAAGGTGTGCCTGGTCTGTTGCAGATTGCTCTTGATGAGGTGCTTTTTCATCCCAAGGACGATAACGAACTCAAAGACTTCATGGCCAAGTCTGGAGCGAGAATCATTCAGCGTTCGCCTCACGGGACTAACGGTTGGCATCGCATGGCCATCACGCCAGACGCCTCGAAAGTGCCGTTTCTGGCTCCCATGCGCGATCTCACTGGGGAAACCGGTCAACTACTTGTTAGTGATTCCGATGTCCTGGCACTATTCACCACGACCTTCGCTTGGTGGCTGGAAGGCTATCAAGTCGCATTGCATCCGCGCCTCAACTTCTTCGGGTTAAAAGAGGATTACAAGAAGCTTGAACGCGATAACATCGACTTCATTCACAATAGCGATACGTCGAAGGATGAAATCAGTCCGTCTATGTGGGACGAGAATTTGCTAGGGTTGCAGAAGATGTGGGCCTTCATGGATATGTTCGATTTCACTAGGCAGGCGTGGTCGCCTACTGAGATTCCTGTTGGTTTCGTCGATGTGGGATTTGCTCCCAACCCCGATTTTCGAGGCTACCCGAACTTCGTGGAGTATGACTTCGAGAACAATCAATCGGGACCTGGAGCCGCGTCGAAAGAACCTGTGGTCGGCAATAGCTTCTTCGGGAAGAAGAGTTGGCATGGGAACGGTGCCGTCACCACTGCGGGTGGTGTGTTGGGCAATAACTACGGAGTCGCCGGCACTGGCGGACAGGTCGTGGTGCCGATGCTTTACCGAATGGGATTGAGCAACTTCGCTTTTGACATGGGAGCCGCGATCAAGCGTGCCGTTGATGACGGTGCTAGTATCGTCAATGTCAGCGCGGGCTATCCGTGCCGAGTCCTCTGGGCACTGGGACCGGATAACATTTGCACGGTGGAAGGCCGGGCTGCGATGGTAGCCAAGCTCACGGCACTCGCCAAAGCAGCCGCTCTGGCACTTTGCACGATTCCGGATCCGATCTTCTGCGTCATTGCTCAGACCACGGCCGCCAAGGCGACCATCACGGCTTTTGCGACCTTGTTTCTGGGGGACACCATCGAACCGGTACAAGCCGGCGTGGATTATGCTCTTGCCAGGGGAGTGCCTGTTGTCGCAAGTGCCGGCAACCGCATCAGTAGTCTTCCATCGGAGCTTGCGTCCATCATGAATCTACCTCCTAAGGAAGACTGGAGTCTTGATGATTGGCAGACCATTCCCGCCTTTCTGCCGGGCGTCATTGCCGTAGGCGCGGCAGACGCCGATACCGAGATGCCCAAACAGTATCCTAACAGACATCTGTGGGGAGATCGTGTCGATATCTGGGCGCCGATCCGTTATCCTTACCTGGCACCTGAGAAGACCGACATTGATCCGCTAACGGCACAACCTCAGTCTCACATTGTGCATAGTTTCGGCGGAACAAGTGCTGCGGCTCCCTATGTCACCGGTGTCATCGCTAACATGATGGCGGCCAACCCGGATCTCGACCCGAAACGGGCGCCGACTAGTAGCTTGCCCAATATTCCCAATACGATTCGAAACCTACTCGTCTCCACTTCACACAAGGCAGCCAATCTGCCAAAGGATCCAAACAATCCGGATTACGCCCGGCGCCGGAACCTCATTCATCCCTATGGGGCTGTGCGTGCAGCGGCCGCACCCCACATGCCGGACCTTGAAGCCGCTGGTTTCTTCAGTGAGGACTTTGGTAGGTTTGATGACATTGAAAGCCAAGCTCTCACGCTTTCTCTCAACGGCACCACGAAAGTGCATGATGAATTGATCAGTCTTGATGTGGACGAATTCACCGCCAACACTCCAGGCGGGCAGCAGTCTCTGTTTTTGATGCAGTCAGTTGTCTACGTGCCCGGAGCTTATGCACAAAACTCTCAGGAAGGCTTGCGCATGGATAACGAAGCGCATTCGTTTGAATTGTCGCAGAATCACAGCACGGGCTACGGCTTTTCGCATGGTCTCTACTTTGGTGGTTCGGCACTAACAACGTCCTTGCGAGTGTCTGGGGCCGAAGCAGACAACCCTTATCGTCTGGAAATTCCGCCTCCCGTGACGGTCTTTCCCCCAGCCCCAGATGACTTTGAATCAGGTAGCGGCAACAATTCGATCCTGACAGCAACACCGATTGGTGAGAATACCACTAACGACTGGGTGGGCCCCATCACCGCGCCCTTTAGTAAAGATCACCGCATCTGTGTGGAGAACTTGAACTTTCACCAAGGAGCCGATCACGATTGGTACAAGGTGCAGTTCCCAAGCAATCTGGTGCCTGAAGGCTGCGGCGCGAACAATGATCCCTGGATCGAATTTCATGTGCAGCCCTACAATCCCGGCATCAAGTTTGCCGTTTATACCAAATGGGGGCAATTGATAGACGCGGAGCCAGGGACGAAGGGAATCCAGGTCACATGCCCGGACTTTGTTGATAAGACGCCTCTGTATGTGAAAGTGGAATACTTGGGAGGCGGCGACACGGTCGGCTACAATCTAAAGATCATGCATCGTGTTGGAAACGATATCTACACCAAGATTCCGGATCTCCTTAAGCAGTTTCTAGATCCTCAAGAAACCATCGGGCCTAACTGGACGCACGTTCTTCAAGGAACACAGTTTCTAAGCGAGGACGTCTTTGATCTTCCTGGTGGCATCGGTTGGGAACGTGGTGCGGATGGCCTGGTACTGGGCAAGAAGCTGTTCACCATAAACGTCCGGGAAGCAGGTCCTCTGACCATCCTAGCCGATTTGCCACCTGGTTCGCCCCTCTCCATGGAGTTATGGCCGGCGGATCCGGCAGCGTCTCGAGCCCTCGCCTCAGCGCGACAGTCTGAGTTCCTTCGAGGAGATAGCCAACTGAAGTTGAACCTTCGTCACGTGGAACCTGGTGCTTACCTCCTCGCCCTAGGCCACTTCGCAGAGCCATTTGGATTCGCGCTATGGCTCTCGGAGAATGCTTCCAGCGAAACGAACCGGAGTCTAGCATTGGAACGATTTCCTTCAGAAAGAGATCGCTTGGCAGTGAAGTTGGCTCCCGTAAATCGAGAAGCGATTGAACGCGTTCCTAGCAGATTCCGTCGTCAGTTGCTGGATCCCCAGGCGCCGTTCGAGATGTTTACCACGCCGGCCAAAGTCCTCACATTCGAACCTTCACGCTTCGGGACCTTTCGTGTCGAGCGAGGCGTCAATGGGACGTGGGAACCGGTAGGCGAGCCCATCAGCACCGGTCCGGGCAGAATGGCGCGGCGGGAAGTGGGCCTTGGTGATGCCAGAGAGCTACGCGTGGTCAATGAAAACGGCGAAGAGGTACCCTATTCCGAAAGTCCGGCTGTGGAGATCACCGTCCGCACGTTTTCCGATAAGCTCTATACCGTTCAGTTCACCCACGATCTTGCTTCTGACCATTGGAACGACATGCACACCTTCAAGGGAACGGGCACCCCGCATACCGAAGTGCTAGTGCCTCCGGCAGACGAAGGATCAAGTCTCGGATTCTTCCGCGTGGTGGAAAAGCCCTTTGACCTTACCGAAGCCCGCGAGCGTTTGAGAGATGGCGTCTTGATTGCTGCCCCGTAAACCCCATGATCAAAGTTTGACCCCGAAATCGTCCAGTTGCCCGCGCTGCGGCGCCTCCCTTCACGGCCAAGTAGTTGACGGCTTGTGCATGCAATGTCTCGCCGGCGAGTATCTTCAGGATGGCTCGTCTGGCGAGGTCCGTGAAGGCGAGGCGGCTGGACGGGAAACCCTCCTTGGAGACTATGCGCTTGTTAGAGAAATCGACCGGGGCGGAATGGGGGTCATTTACGAGGCCCGGCAGATTTCGTTAGGGCGCCGGGTAGCGGTCAAGACCATCACCGAAGGCCGGCTCGCCAGCCGGGAAAGCCTCCAACGATTCGCCGCGGAGTCACGCGCCGCGGCGAATCTTCGTCATCCTAACATCGTGGCGGTTTACGAGGTCGGCGAACATGAGGGCGTGCCGTTCTTTTCCATGGATTACATCGATGGCGGCAACCTTGGTGACCGTGTGGCAGAGCGCCCGCTCCTGCCTCAACTCGCGGCCGAATTGGCGCACAAGATTGCCAAAGCAATAGGAGCCGCGCACTCGGCCGGGATCATTCATCGAGATCTGAAGCCTTCTAACATCCTCATCGACCGCAACAGCGGGGAACCCTTTGTCAGTGACTTTGGATTGGCCAAGCAAATGGACAGCGACTCCGACCTGACTCGAAGTGGCGCGCCGGTCGGCTCTCCCCACTATCTACCTCCGGAGCAAGCCGGTGGCCAAACCGGGTCGATTGGTCCTGCCTCTGACATCTATTCCATAGGCGCCATCCTCTATCATCTCATCACCGGCCGGCCGCCTTTCCTCGGTGAATCGCTTTTGGCAACGTTGGAGCAAGTTCGCAGTAGTGAGCCGGTCAATCCACGCCGCTTGAATCCCAAGATTCCCAAGGATCTCGAGACCATCTGTTTGAAATGTCTCTCTAAGCAGCCTGCGAAGCGATACAGTTCAGCGAAGGCGTTGGTCGACGACTTGGCTCGGTTTTTAGACGGCCGCCCCATCACGGCACGGCCGGTGAGTTCGGGCGAGCGCGCGCTGGCATGGTGTCGCCGCAATCCGTGGCTCGCTTCCATGGGCGCTTGCGCTCTAATGGCACTTTTGTTAGGCGCGTCGGGTGTTCTCTGGCAATGGAACCGGGCCGAACGGCACGCTAACAATGAGGCGATGGAACGCGGACGGGCTGAGTCCGCGTTTCGCAAGCTCACTCTCGAACGCGTGGAGGAACTACTACGCCGAAACGAAGCGGGAGACGCCATTGCCCATCTGTGCCAGATGTTACGTGATGCCCCTGAAGACCGTGCCATCACAGCGCGGCTGCTTTCAGAACTTACCTACCGCAAGTTCGTTGTGCCGGTAGGCGAGCCGGATCCGCTTCCCGCAGGTCGCGCCCTTCGTCCTGTCTTTCTGGATCAGCACACGGTTCTAACAGTCATCGGTCGTGAGAATACGTTAGAAATCCGGCGTCATCATGGAACCGCGCCGGCAGAAGCGCCGATCAGCGTTCCGCTACCAGAGTCACTGATTCGCGGTGATATCGCGCGCACCGGTGACCGCGCTTTCGTCGCCTGCGAGAACGGACTTGCTTGCTCAATCGATCTCCGTCAGGGTCGCGTTCTGCATCAGCATGATTTGAAAGGCGCTGACCTGCACAGTGCACAGATCTCGGATGAGGGGAGGCTTGGCATGGCCCATACGCGAGCGGGTGAGATCGCCATTTGGGATATTGATAGCGGGGAGCAAAGAGCCCTGCATGAGCTGGGACCTTCTCTCCGAATCGCCTTGCTTGCGGGCAATGGCCAGTGGGTGACCACCGCGTTGAAAAGCGGTCCCAGCTCCTCAGTGCAACTTTTTCACACGCAACGTGAGGGTCCGTTAGGACGCCCCATGCAAACCCGTGGCGATGTGAACTATCTTAGCCGTTCCTGGGAAGATGATTCGATTCTTGTTAGTTGCCGTGACGGAACGATCGAATCTTGGGCCACGCCGTCGTCAACGCTCTTGGGAACGTTCCGCTTGCCGGCAGGGCTTCGCAGCATTCGTCAGGGGCGGCACAACCTGGTGACCGCCGTCTGTGATACGAAGGGTCAGCTGCAGGTCTGGACGCCGATGGGAAACCAGCTTCTCCCGTCGATGCCGGGCGGCGAGCTTCGCAGTGTGGATATTAGCGGAGATGGAGCGGATTTGGCACTGCTGACCCAAGATCGAAAGATCCATTTCAAACGGCCGTTAGACGGGAGCGACTCCTTCTCTTCTCTCCACGTTGAGCCATCTGCTAGGGACGTCATCTTTGCATCCGGTTCGACTAAGTTGGCGATAGCCACCAGCAATAGTCTTCAGATCTTTGATAGGAGATCGCCCGCAGCTTACTCGGAACTGGCCGCTCGTAGTCCTTTGGCTCACGCACAGGGCGCCAACGGTTTAGTGGCGATCGTTTCCCGCACTGCGGATGGAGTGGAAGTGATGATCGACTCCGATTCGTTTCGGGTGGGTATGATCAAGCCCCCGGCGCGGCGCGCGTTTTTCTCGCCCGGGCTCGACTGGTTGGCGATGACGGACTCGGCAGGCAAGCTTGGTCTCTGGAGCCTAACTAGAAACAAGGACACCGGCCGATTTCAAGCGGACCGAGCTTTTTATCAGGATGTCCGAGGCAATGATCCGATTAGCCTGGCCTTCGATCCGGCAAGCCGCTTTCTGGTCATGGGACATCGGGATGGAACCCTTCAACGGGTTGACCTGAGCCCATTTAAGATCACGCCTTTGTACGCTGGACGGCCCGCCGCCGCTAACAAGATTGTTACTGATGAACGTGGTGATCAGATTGCCGTGGTCTGGGCAGACCGACACTTGCAGGTAATCAATCCGTCATCCGGCCAGGCCCAAGGAGCGCTCTCTCTCACGCATTACACTAACAATTTTCGATTCACGCCAAACGGTTCGCAGCTTCTTCTCATGGCTCCGAATCAATTGCTCTCATGGGATCTCAAATCCGCTCATTCGCCGTCTGTCATCCTAGATGACAACTCGTTCTCAGCACTGGATCTAAGTCGCGACGGCCGCCATGCGGTCGTCGGTGCGTCCGATCGCACTGCGGTGGTGGTGGATTTGGATGATCATCAGGTCATCGCTCGTCTGGAACATGGCTCCGAAGTGCAGGCGGTGTCTTTCTCAAAAGACGGCGGGTTTCTCGCCACCGGAACGAGTTCCGGCCATGTGCAGATCTGGGACCTTGATACGAACATACCCGTTACAAGCGCCCTGGCGCAGGGTGGTTCCGTTCGCCGACTCTACTTGAATGAATCCAACGGCCAGTTGATCTCCATTAGCAATCAGGTGCGTCGTTGGTGGTTGCCCATTCCCGATGGTCCGGCGCCCAACTGGTTCGTGGCCTATGCCCAAGCGATGGGCGATGGGGCTGACTTGCGAGGCAGCCGCAAGGCGATGAAGGACTGGCTTGAGGATCAAAACGATCGGTCGGGATTCTGGCCGCAATGGACCCATGCCATCTTGTTGGGCAATGATGCGGATGCACCAGTGCACCCTTCCTCGAGGACAATGCGAAGCGTCTACGGCAGCCGATTGCAAACTTATGGAGACGATCATTCACTGCGCGAAGCGTTAGTCCTTGAATCACGATCGTTGCCCGCTCTGCGCGAACTCACCCGGCGTGTTTTTCACCAGCGCAACGAGACGGATACGCGTGCCTTGCTCGAAGCGGCTTCTTATGCTTCCACGGTTCTTCAGCTCGCCCCTGACGATACCGAAATGCGCATCTATGCCGCGGCCGCTTTGATGCGATTAGGGAAGTTGGATGGTGCGCGATTGGTTATCGAAGCGCGATCGCTCTTGCCTAAAGATGACTGCGTGGCCCTTCTCAACCTGGCGAGAGTGTGCCAAGCCATAGGAAAAGTCACAGAAGCGTATGGTCTTTATGCGGATGCGTTTGAGGCCGGCATTCATGATCCGAATCTTGATGGCTTTTGTCGTGAGGCTCTGCTAGAGCGCCGGAAGCTTGGCCGGGATACCGGTCTGGGAGAGAAGGCAGTTCGCGAATTTCTGACGCTTCGGGGCATCCCACCGCGATCGCCGGAAACCTCCCAGCAGTGCATCGATCTATCCGCTCATTACACCTCCTCGCTGGATGAAGAATGGCACGGTCGCCGATTTTCCGGCCAGGATCTTTCGCCTCTCCCTCGGCACGAGCAAATGTTAGGAGAGATCGCGTTCGACCTGCGTGGCATCATTCAATTGAGCGGCCGTACGCTCGATGACATAGCTCCCGGCTACCCCGACCGCGTTACCGGCATTCAAGTCGGTCGCCTTACCGGTCACCTGCACTTTCTCCATGCGCTGGGCTGGGGAGAATTCGCTCACACTGAAACGCACGTGGCTGATTACGTGATCCACTACGCAGACGGCTCTAACGCAACAATCAATCTCATCAATGGTGTTCACGTCTTTGAATGGGGTAATCCCAACGGCAAATCGATCACGCATCCCGGCGTCAGTGTCGCGTGGCACGGCGTGAATCCGCGAGGGAATCACAACGGCCTCTATCGCTTCAAATGGGAGAACCCGAAACCCGAGGTACCAATTCAGAGCATCGATTTCGTCTCGGCCGGAACCAACGCAGCGCCGTTTCTTGTGGGGATTTCGGTTGAGTAGACGAACTAAGCCCGGTGATAAGGTTCGCCTTTGAGTAATGTATGCACACGATAGAGTTGTTCTAAGAAAACTAATAGAGCTAATTCGTGCTGCAGTGTCAGGCTGCTTAACGCCAAGACGAGATCAGCCGATTGCCGAAGCTCCGGTGGGTGCCCTGATGCGCCGCCGATGAAACATTGAATCTGTTTGATGCCCTCAAGTTGCCAGGTCTCGACGCGCTTCGCGAAGGCTGCCGTGGTTAGAAGTTCGCCGCGTTCATCAAGAACGACTCGGATTAGTTGCGGACCGCGTTTTCCAGCCAAGCGTTCCACTTCCTCCGCGGTTCCCGTTTTCATCATCTTCATTTCCACGGATGCGTAGCGGCGCAGGCGTTTATCATATTCCGCGATGCCAAGCTTGGCATAGGTGAGCGCTGGTTTGCCAACGCTAAAGAGCTGCCATTTCATTATTTGTTAGCTCTCGGGCATGGAAATCACCGTGCGGCCTTCAGGCCGTGTCACTGTGCTTCTCGTTGCCTTTCCGTTAGGCCAATGGACATCAATGGCTGTCGGCTTGGCCTCTGGCGGGAATCCGAAGAAAAGCGCGCGCGTGGATTGTGAGAGGTAGCTTCCACCGGCATAGACTTCCGCGACTTGCGTGGAATGCCTCGCACTATCCTCAAAACGTAACTTCACGCGCGCGCCCACGGCTCCGGGATTACCAGGCCGGCCGCGAAGTTCGATTTGGAGAAAACGATTCTTTGTCAGGACCTTGGCATAGTTGTCGTAAGCCTGCAGATCGCCATTGTTTACGGAAACGAGAATGTCCGGACGGCCATCACGATTGAAATCCGTGACGGAAGCTCCCATGGCATCACCACGGATGCTGATCCCCGACGTACGGGGGCCAGTCGGGGCGAAACTCCCATGAGGCCCGCCCGCTAGCCACATGCTGAGCCCGCCATCCATGTGCCCAGTCTCCACTTGCGGGGCGTGGAAATTCTGCGCAAGAAATGCGTCGAGATAACCATTTCCATCGAAATCTGTTAGGAGAGCACCGAAGCTCGGCGCGATCTGGGCCATTCGCGGAAGAGGTCGAAACTGAAAACGCACATTCCCTTTGGCGTCTTTGCCTTCATTTTTAAACCAACCCGTCTCCAAGGTGTTGGCTTCGAATCGTAAGGATTCCTGCAAGCGTTTCGGTGTGTAAAGCTCTTGCAAACTCGCCATGCCAAAGTTGTGAAAGGTCTTCATCTGTTTCCGCACCAAGGGCATGGCGTGACTGGAACAACTGAGTCCCCGCCGCGGATAACAAATATCATTCTCAAATTTCGCTTCAATCAAATGGGGCTTACCCGTGCCATCCATATCGCCATAAAAAAGAAGCTCAGGTTTATCCATTGATGCTTTGTACTTCGTGTTGAGGCCGAAGTTCGTCACGAGATAATCAATATCTCCATCGCGATCGATATCGCCACCAGCGATGCCACTCCACCATCCGAGAATCTTGCTCACGCCGCTTTCTTTGGTGCGATCGATTAATTTCCGTCCAGCGGAACCGGCTGGTTCATTGTGATAAATCTTCAAAGGTCCCCATTCATGAGTGACGAGTAAATCGAGCCAGCCGTCGCCATCCGCATCCGACCACAATGCACTGGTGACCAACCCGGTTTGATTGAGCCCAGGAGCCACAGTGACGCTTTGATCGGAGAACTTCAATTGCCCAGGTCGACTTTCATTGATCAATAAAGCGCTAGCCGGCGTCACGGGGTATTGACCTGGAATCACCCGGCCCCCTACGAATAAATCCAAATCGCCATCGCGATCGACGTCACCGGCGGCGGCCACGCTGCCACTGAAATTCGGCAGGGATAGGGACGCTTTACTGAAATTCCCCTTCCCATCATTGATATATAGCCGGTCTTGAAGGAGCGGATCGCCGGGGTCGCATTCAACTCCGCCACTCACGACATAAAGATCTTCATCGCCGTCAGTGTCAGCATCGAAGAATAATGCTGCCATGTCCTCCAATTCTTCAGCGCCAGCAAAGGGACCAATGTCCCTTACTTTGAGTTGGCCTTTGCCTTCATTAATATAGACGGCACGTCGCGTGCCGGCCGCACGACACATATAAAAATCATCGTCGCCGTCGCCATCCACATCACCCAGGGCCATTCCCGGCCCCAATTGCGAATGTTGATAGGGAAGGAGTGGTTGCCGAGCGTAATCATCATATTCTCTCTCGCGATGTTGGATCGCCGGCACCGTGCGGGACGTGGCGAATAGAGGATGCCCATAACGCTTGGGTCCTGCTTTCTCACCTGCTTCATGAATCACGTACAGGTGATTGGCATTTAAATTCGTCAGTATCTGGCGCGCGCCACTGGGCCAATCAACGGTGAGCTTTTCAATGGTAGCTGCTTTACCTAAACCGATGTGTAAATAAGGCTCGTTACAGGATAAAAAACCTGTCATAGGCATTATCTGACGGACATGACGTTTGCCTCCTGATTCTAATGTAACCAAGGCGCCCAAGCCATCCCGATTGCCTTTTGCACTCTTGAGACGAAGGCGCACGCGATTTCCGTCCTGAGCTTGATTCTGATATACGGCAATTGGTTGATTCAAATCCGCGACTACCAAATCCAAGTCGCCATCGTTATCGAGATCACCGTGCGCACAGCTATAACTCATGGAAGGCTCGCCAAGACCCCATTTTTCACTGACATTTTTAAACTTCAGATTGCCCGTATTTTGAAAAGCGAGATTCTCTTCGTGACGTTCTCCGGAATCTGCCCACACATCCCATTCCGTCTTGCCATACCATTCTTCCTTGTCCGGACTGAGATCGGAATGATTGAACATCCGTGCCGAACCATTGGTAAAAAATACATCTACCATGCCGTCGTTGTCATAATCGCCTAGCTTGACGGCCCAGGTCCAATCCGTATTAGCCAAGCCGGCGAGGTAGGCGGCTTCGAGAAAACGCGGGCTCTCCGTGCTTAGAAAGAGGGCATTGCGCATGTATTGTTGAGGATCCGAATACTTCAAAAAGTCGCTATTCGTCGACATCTCACCCATAGACACTTTCGATCGATAATGCGTCGTCCCAGCCATATCGGAAACTAGTAGATCGAGACGTCCGTCCTGATCGAGATCCGCCACGTCGCTCCCCATGGAGAACCACGTGATGTGCGGCATCGCTTCCTTCACACGATCAGTAAAAGTGCCGTCCCCGTTATTGACATAGAACTGATCGGGTAACTTGAAGTCATTAGCAATGTAGAGGTCGGGGTACCGGTCATTGTTATAATCAAACCACACCGCAGAATTGCCCACACCGACTCCGTCAATACCGGCCTCCTTCGTCACGTCTTTGAATCGCCCTCCGTCATTCCTCAAAAGATAATCAGGCCGCCCCACATTGGTGAATAAGGGATTCCCCTTGGGATCTTTGATAATCCCATAATACTGATCGGCGCCTTCTTTGAGAAAATATTGCCCGTTCTCCTCATAATAAGGTGGGTTTCGTGGACGTCCTTTGGGATCGCGGTATTGATAGCCTAGGATAAACAAATCCAAATCGCCGTCCCGGTCGTAATCGACAAAATGCGGCATGAAACTAGCATCAACAAATTGAATGCCCATTTCTTTCGCTTTCTCGATCAAGACCGGTTTTCCCGGTTCGATTGTTTCATTGATAAAAAATTGGTTAGGCGCATCGTAGTTGCAGATAAAGAGATCGAGATCGTCATCACCATCGATATCAACGAAGGCGGCGCCGGCTCCCCAAAGATCGCCACCATCTAGTCCCGGCACCTTGGCGGTGACGTCTTGGAATCGAAGTTGTTTGGTAGAGACCTGATCGTGGCGTTGAAGATAGAGCGCGTTGGCAACCGGGCCGCCAACCGCGAAGATATCCTGCCAGCCATCGCCATCGATATCACCAATGGCCAAACCTCCGCAGGCGTAGCCTCCCACATATTGCCGGCGCAACGGATGATCGGTGAGGATCGGATTCACATGACGCAACCCCGTGTGTTCTGGAGAAAGTTTCTCAAAGAGCGTCTTCCCATTTCCAGCGCTTCGAGGTTGCAATGGCTGGCTTTCGACTTCGCCTGTAAGCGGTATCGCACCAGTCACGAGGAGGAAAGTGAGAACGGGAATCAGCGCAGGTTTCTTCATGAGGTCGGAGAAACATCGCGAGAGGCACGCAAGGTTTCAAGGAAATCAATCTCCCGGCTCGCGCTGATAGTGGTAGACGGGCAGGGCCGAGCCGTAGAATCCGTGACTCCCCACTTCCTCAAAACGGAAACGTGCGGCGTCCACCATGTTCACGATCGTCTGCGAAACCAACACCTCTCCGGTGCGAGCCATGTCTTCGCCTAACTTACTTGCCAAATTCACGGCGTCGCCAAAGAAATCGGCGTCATCCAACAAGATCGTGCCGTGATCAAGTCCCGCGCAAAGTTTGAGCCGGGCCACACTTTCTTTCCCTTCATTGAAAGCCTCGGTTTTTTGAAAAACATCGTCGATGAATGTCAGGGCCTTGGTGGGATCCGGGAAAACCGCGAAGAGATTGTCCGCCTCATACTTGACCACGCGGCCGCCGCAGGCGTGGACTACCGGCCGCGACAACTTCTGCATGGCCTGGATCAATGTGAGGTAATAAACGACACCCTTGGCCCGGGAAAGTGCCGTGAATCCGGCCATATCTATGATCACGACCGTGCGTTCTTTCCCGAACTCTTCCCACAGTTTGGGTTCAAAGGAGGGAAGTTCATTCCCTTCGCTAACATACTCTCCTAGCCGGTTGAATAATGCGGACATTGTTAGTTTTGATTAGAGCTGTTACTCTCCAGACATGGGCTATGAGGTCAATCAGAAGAAGTCGCAAGACTTCCCCTCATTTCAGGCTCGAAACTTATCGCAAGTCCCGCTGCGGCGAAGGAACGCGCTTGTCCTAACACCGTTCGCCGTCTAAACTCCGCCCATGCTTTGCGTTCACGGCCCTCCCACCCACCATTGCGACGGTGTGCAGCGCCGGAGTTTTCTCAAAGCCGGCGCCATGGGAATCGGTGGTCTTACTCTAGCGGATTTACTGCGAGCAGAGCAAGTTTCAGGTGTGGGGTCCTCGCAGAAAGCCGTGATCAATATCCACTTGGACGGCGGGCCGCCCCAGATGGACCTCATTGATCCCAAGCCGGAAGCGCCTTCCGAGTACCGTGGCGCCTTTGCGCCGATCCCGACGAAGGTCCCGGGTTTTCATGTGAGTGAGCTACTGCCCAAGGTAGCTTCCATCGCGGATCAATTAGTCTTTATTCGTTCGTTGGTCGGCGCGGCAAGCAAGCACGATGCGTTTCAATGTCAGTCCGGTTTCGATGAAAAAAGTCTGCAGGCGATCGGTGGGCGTCCAGCCATGGGATGCGTCGTGAATAAACTGCTAGGCTCTCCGGACGATCGCGCCCCAGCTTTCGTCGATCTCATGCAAGGCCGGCCGTTTGTTCGCAATAGTGCCAGGCCGGGTTTTCTCGGTCCGGCCTTCGGACCTTTCCGGCCTGATATTTCCAAGATGTTCACCCGCCGGCTGGAGGACGGCATGAAGATCGAGCTGGCCCGGCTTGGCGCCGGCCACAGCACGCAGCTTTCACTGATGCAAGGCCTCACCGTGGGGCGTTTGGATGACCGGCTCTCCCTGCTCAAAGGGTTAGACCAAACGCGCCGGGCCATTGATCAGAATGGGTATATGGGCGCCATGGATACTTTCACCCAACAGGCTTACCGCATCCTCACATCCGGCGAATTAGCGGCGGCGCTAGACTTGGAACGGGAAGATCCCAAAGTCGTCGACCGCTACACGCCCAAAGTGAAGGCGGACAAACTTTCCTACACTAGCGAAGGGCCTATCGCCGCGCGTAAGCTCTTGTTAGCCCGACGCCTGGTGGAAGCCGGTGTGCGTTGTGTGAGTGTCTCCATCAGTGACTTCGACACGCACGCCGATAACAATAAGCGTATGTGTCAGTTAGGCCCCATCACGGATCATGCGCTCCATGCCCTGATCACAGATCTCGACGATCGCGGCATGTTAGACGACGTCACGGTCGTTGCGTGGGGCGAGTTTGGCCGTACGCCGACGACAAATGCCAAAGGCGGGCGTGATCACTGGCCTCGCGTGGCCATGGGCATCATGGCCGGAGGCGGCATGCCAGGCGGCGTGGTGCTAGGAGCGACGGACCGTTATGCTGGCGAAGCCATTTCCCGCCCGGTGCACTATCAAGATGTCATCGCCACGTTGTACCATCAGTTAGGCATCGATCCCACAGCGGTGACGATCCAGGATCCCACCGGTCGTCCGCAATTTCTGGTCGATGAAGGAAGCCCCATCGCGGAATTGATCTAACATCACCCGACGTAGGGGGAATTCAGGATTCGCAAATCGCATAAACGTTAAGATTGGTTGCACTTCGCCGTCGATTTCTTCGTTCTTAGGCTTCGCCCTGGACGAAGTCCCGGTCACCGACTTGATCGATAGGCACGTCTGAGCGAAAGGCTCTCAATTCATCGAGCCGTCTTCGGCGTCTTGACGAGCTATCAAGTTCATAGAGTCGGATCGTGATTTCAGCGCGACGTTGTTCCGCTAGAGTGGCAATGGGTGAGGGCTTGATTTGACCAGTCGTATAGTCGAATTCGAAGTAACGTAGGAATTGATAGTCGTCTTTGTCTGGCCGCAGGAGGGCGTCGTCCCATTGGTCTCGCTTGGCCCTCTGGCAACTCTCACAACAATAGAAGAGATTCTCCCAGCTAAAAGCTTCGGCGTAAAACCGCTGATCAGTCTTTGGTTTGAAGTGCTCAATCGGTTCGCCGGAAATGCCTTCCAAGGGATAGCCATCGCAGAAGGAGCAGTGACCTTGATTCATATCCCGCAATTCAGGCAAGGCCCACTGTCTAGCAGTCTTCCCATCGACTTGGTACCAATTGAATTGAGCCTTTGGATTCGCCTTCCTTCGCGCAACCCATTGGTCATTCCATGTCTGGCTATTGTCGACGAAAGCTTGAGGCGGATGAGGTCGCTTCTGTTTCCTCATAATTTGGAAGCCAATTCCAACTGCTGATCCAATTGCCAGATTTCACGCCCCATCATGGCTGCCAGACTTTCACTACGGTCTCCAATTTCTTTGGCCAGTTTGCGGAGTTCAGGCTCATGTTCCTTTTCCCCACTCTTCACGCGTTTACGCAGTCCGCGGAACCTTTCTAGGAGGACCTCTGTCTCAGGATCATAACGCTCCATTACTCCGAGAATATCTTCAACGACCTCAATGTAGGAATCGCCTCTTGAGCACTCAATCGGTGGTTCAACAGTCACTTTACCTTCATTGTCAGTCTTAAGAACGTGGATCCAACCTTCGTTGACGGATGAGATTATCCATGGTGAATGGGTAGCCACGAAGATCTGCGCATTCGGTAACAGAGATTGAATAGCTGGAAGGACCTGCCTCTGCCATTCTGGATGAAGATGCCCCTCCGGCTCGTCGATAACTAGAATGACTGGTGAGTCGAGCGGGCGTTGCTCATCTGGGTTAGATGCCTCTATCTTTGCGATGCACGAAACTAGCCATCCGATAATGGCCCGTAATCCGTCGGGTAGCTGAACCAGCCTTAGCCCCTTGTCCTTTCCCCAGTCTACCTTTAAACTAACATTTTTTTTTGGATGGGGAGTCACTCTAAAGCAGAATTTGCGGCCTGTAATCTGTGTTACGCTATGCTCCAGCCTTTGAGATAGCATCGTTCCCCGGCCAAAACTCCCTTCCGCTTGAAGTTGATCCATTGCGGCAGACATCTTCACATTAACCATGCTTTGCCCTACAATCTTGTCTTCTTCTGGGCTTCTCCCAAATTGGAGATGAGTTGACGGATTGCCTAAAGATACAGGCGCGAGGGCCGATACATCACTATCACTAATTTCGGCGGATGCGCCTTTGAATGCTAAACCAAGAGTCGCAGTAGTAGGAGAAAGGTCAGCTTGAACATCGCCGCCTAGCAATCCTCCCGAACCATGCTTTGGACCATTTGGGAGGGGAAATAGCTCCGTATCACAATCAGCTTCGGCATGCGAAGGGTGACCCCAGAAAGTTTTGAGATGTGAGTCCTTATAAACTGCCTTTTGTTGATTGTCGCCTACTGCAAGTACGGCTGACTTGGTAGTTCCATCTGTGCGAAGAGAGAGTTCATTGCGGTTGCCTAGAGCAGCCAGAAGCAAACTAAGCAATCTCGTCTTTCCTGTTCCATTTGGGCCGACAAAGAAGTGAACCTCAGCGGAATCACTACCAGACACAGGAAAGTGAATGTTCGCATTCCCGAAGGGGGAGAAATCCGAAATTGCAATTCGCTCGATTCGCATAATTGTTAAGATCGCTCGTCGCTTGCTTGCTCTTTATCATCGGTATCAGACTCAGATTCTGAGGCTGTTTCTTCGTTTTCAGCTTCTTCCTCGTCCTCATCATCTTCATTCACGACTTTGACGATGTCTTGAATATTCTCGCCTTCGGCGAGGGTGACGAGTTTGACGCCCTGAGCGTTGCGGCCGATGGAGCTGATACTATTGGCCTTGATTCTAACGGTTTTCCCGCTGCTGGTCATGAGCATGACGTCGTCGTCTTCATGCACGGCGATGGCGCCGGCGACTTTGCCGGTGCGGTCGGTGGTCTTCATGGTGATCACGCCTTTGCCACCGCGGCCTTTGGTTGGGTAATCGTCGAAGGGCGTGCGTTTGCCTAACCCTTTCTCAGAAGCGACAAGAAACTGCGCTTCGTTGTCGACGATGGTTAGGGAGACGACGTAGTCTTCGCCTCGTGGGCGGATGCCGGCGACGCCTTTGGCCGTGCGGCCCATGGAGCGGATGGTGCTTTCGTTCGTCCTCACACAGAAGCCATCGCGAGTCACGAGGCAGATATCATTTTCACCAGTGGTGAGCCTCACGCCGATGAGTTCGTTGCCTTCCTCAATGGTGAGCGCGTTGAGACCACCTTTGCGGTAGTTCTTGTAATCGACCAGGGCGGTCTTTTTCACCGTGCCATCACGGGTGGCAAAGAGGATGTAGCCTTCTTGTTCCCAAGTCTTATCGCCCTCTTCCTCTAACACGGCTTCCAAGCGCAGGACGGCGGCGATCTTCTCGTCTTCGCGCAAGTCTAGCATGTTTTTAATAGAGCGGCCTTTCGCCGTGCGGGCCATTTCCGGCACGACGTAGACACGTTCAACGTAGAGGCGGCCCGTGTTGGTGAAGAAGAGAAGGTAATCGTGAGCGGCGCCGGAAAAGAGGTGTTCGACGAAGTCCGCTTCCTCCTCTTCCGTTTGAGCGTCACGCGTCTCCATGCCCTTGAGGCCCTTGCCCCCACGGCCTTGGGTGCGGTACTCGTTGGCGGGTGTGCGCTTGATGAAGCCGCGATGACTGATGGTGATGATGGTCGCTTCGTTGGCGATGAGGTCCTCGATGTTGATCTCGCCCTCATCAGGAATGATATCCGTGCGACGCTCAGAGCCGTGCTTCTCTTTCACTTCGAGAAGCTCTTCTTTGATGATGGCGAGAACGCGTGCCTCTTTGGCCAAGATGTCTAACAAGTCTTTGATCTCCTCGAGGACCTTATCGTACTCGTCTTTGATCTTATCGCGTTCGAGCGCGGTCAATTGATAGAGGCGGAGTTCGAGGATGGCGTTGACCTGCCGATCAGTGAAAACGTAGCGATCACCCTCGATGCTCGGCTGAGAGCGAATGAGAATCCCCAGCGCTTCTGCTGCATCCGTGGTGAAGGTGTAGGCCTTGATCTTGGCCCGGGCTTCATCGCGATTAGCGGAATTGCGGATGATCTTGATGAAGTCATCGAGATTGGCGATGGCTAACAAGTAAGCCTCTAGCACTTCGGCGCGATCCTCGGCCTTGCGGAGAAGATAGCGAGTGCGGCGAATGATGACTTCACGTCGGTGCTCGATGAAACAGTTGAGCGCGTCCTTGAGATTGAGCAGCTTAGGCCGGCGATTATCAATCGCCAGCATATTGGTGGAAAACGAGGTCTCCAGCTGTGTGTGTTTGTAAAGATTGTTGAGGACGACCTGGGAACGAGCGTCGCGTTTGAGATCGATGACCACCCGCGTGTTCTCATCCGACTCATCGCGGACAGCGCTGATTTCCGGCAGGACTTTCTGGTTAACGAGTTCCGCAATGCGCTCGACGAGCGTGGCGCGGTTCACGTTGAAAGGGATCTCCGTGATGATGATTTGATCGCGATTGCTGGGCAGCGTTTCAATCGTCGCGCGGCCTCGCACTTTCACACTCCCGCGACCGGTCCGCATGTAGTTGCGGATGCCATTGAATCCCAGGATGGTACATCCGGTAGGGAAATCCGGCCCCTTGATGATCGTGTTGAGTTCATCAATGGTGATGGCTGGATTATCGATCTGTGAGCAAACGCCATCAATCACTTCCACCAAATTGTGAGGCGGAATATTCGTGGCCATGCCCACAGCGATACCCGTGCCGCCATTGACTAACAGATTAGGAAAGGCCGCTGGTAGAACGGCGGGCTCCGTGTTCGTATCATCGTAGTTAGGGACAAAGTCGACCGTGTCTTTGTCCATGTCCGTCATCAGCGCGACACCGAGATGGGTGAGACGCGCTTCGGTGTAACGCATGGCGGCGGGGGGATCGCCTTCAACGGAACCGAAGTTCCCCTGTCCATCGACTAGCATTTCCCGCATCGACCATGGCTGCGCCATGTTCACCAAGGTCGGATAAATGGCTTGGTCACCATGCGGGTGGTATTTACCCATGGTTTCCCCGACGATACGCGCGCACTTGAGATGAGCTTTGTTAGGCCCAAGGCTCAAGTCATCGAACATGGTGTAGAGCAAACGCCTTTGAGAAGGCTTGAGCCCATCGCGCGCGTCGGGGAGGGCGCGAGAAATGATGACCGACATCGAGTAGTCCAGGAAGGACTTCGACATCTCGTCAGCTACATTGATGGGGGCGATGTTATCGTCAGTGGCGTCGCTCACAGGTGGCGTGAAATGTTAGGATGTTTTAGAAAAGGATGTTGTTAGACATCGAGGTTGCGCACGTTGAGCGCATTATCTTCGATGAATTGCCGTCTCGGCTCGACGATGTCGCCCATGAGAATGGTGAACATGCGGTCAGCTTCGACGAGATTGTCTTCATTCAGTTGCACGCGGAGAAGTTTGCGCGTGTCAGGATCCATGGTGGTGGAGAAAAGTTCTTTGGCGTTCATTTCTCCAAGACCCTTGAAGCGTTTCACTTCCACACCACGTTTGCCAATGTTGAGGACGGTTTCCAAGATCTCCGGCACGGAATGAATGGGATGAACGGTGTTGTCCTTGTCGCCCTCCGTGAGTTCGTAAACGGGTTCGTCAGACCGGATGAAGTGCCGAATGCGGAAACCCAGTTCGCGCAACTGTTTGAAAAGCTTGAGCATGGAATGCGCTTCGTGAATCTCGTGAAGCGTGGCCCGACGGCTCACGCCACTGGGTCCAGACGGCGTGGAACTAGCGGGCTCCTCACTATCACCATTGCTACCACCTTCCACCTCTTCTTCGACGGCGCCAAAGAGACTCAGATCACGATTTTCCATGGAAAAAGCCCTTAGAGCGTCTTCGTCGAGGAAGTAGCGGACGTGTTCTTCATTTCCTTCACGAATCTTGACGATGTATGCCGGGAGATTGCCCGTCTCCTCTTCGCGTTCGCGCAAATAATCTTCAAAATCCCCACCGGCGCGGAGGACCACATCGCTGAATTTCGTGAGTTTGGTTAGAATCTCTAACGTTTTCTGAAGATCATCGTTAGAAAATTCCTTCTCACCATCAGCCGTTTTCAGAACCACGTCTTCCGAACCCAGTTCAATGAGGATGCGATTGAGCGCGGCGTCATCCTGCACGTATTCCTGACGCTTCTTTCGTTTGACCAAGTATAATGGCGGCTGCGCGATGTAAACATAGCCGCGCCTCACGAGTTCACCCATTTGCCGGCAGAAAAACGTTAGGAGAAGCGTGCGAATGTGAGAGCCGTCCACGTCCGCATCCGTCATGATGATGATCTTGTGATAACGCGCCTTGGTGATGTCGAAGGAGCCTTCCTGTTCGCCATCGCCGATACCCGTGCCAATGGCGGTGATCATGGTTTGGATCTCTTTGTTTTGCAGGGCGCGATGGAGACGTGCCTTCTCCACATTAATGAGTTTCCCGCGCAGAGGTAGAATGGCCTGTGATCGCCGGTCGCGGCCTTGCTTGGCGGATCCGCCGGCGGAATCACCCTCAACAATGAAAAGTTCGGACTGCGAGGGATCGCGATTGGAGCAATCAGCGAGTTTGCCAGGAAGACCGCCGCCGGTGAGGGCGGATTTGCGCACCGTTTCTCGCGCTTTGCGGGCTGCCTCGCGCGCGCGCGCAGCGTTGAGGCATTTTTCAATGATCCGCTTCGCTAGCTGCGGGTTCTCCTCGAAGTGGAGCATGATGCCGTCGTAGGCAATGGAACTCACCACGCCCTCCATCTCGTCGTTGATGAATTTCTCCTTGGTCTGCGAACTGAAACGCGGATTGGGATGCTTCACGCTGACCACGCAGATGAGCCCCTCGCGACAATCATCGCCAGTCAGGGCCGGGTCCTTGTCCTTCAGAAGGTTGTTTGCCTTGGCGTACTGATTCACCGCACGGGTCAGCGCTCCGCGAAAACCCGTGATATGGGTTCCGCCGTCTGGGTTCGGCACCATGTTAGCGTAGCCCAGGATCATGGAGTCGAAGGAGTCGTTGTACTGCAGAACGAGATCCACGATGGCCTCGTCCGTCACCGTCTGGCCCTCCTGCTCGTATTCGATATCGCGCTTGCCGCCGAGGACGATGGGCTCTGGATGAACCAAGTTCTTGTTCTCCCCGAGCTGGTTCACAAACTCCACGATGCCCTTCTCGTAAAAGAAGGTGGTCTTGCGCGGCTGTTCACCGCGTTCGTCGACGAGATACAGAGTAAGCCCCGGATTGAGGAAGGCAATCTCCCGCAGTCGTTTGGCGATGAGGTCAAAATTGAACTCGGTGGTCGTGGTGAAAATCGTGGGATCCGGCAGAAACGTGATCGAGGTGCCGGTCTCGTTGGGATCTTCGAGGTCGCCCACCACCTTCAGCGGCTGCACCGTCTTGCCCCGCTCGAAGGAAATGGCGTGCAGTTTGCCATCGCGTGAAACCTCAGCGCGGAACCAATCTGAGAGGGCGTTCACGCACTTGGCCCCCACCCCGTGCAGACCACCGGAATATTTGTAGGCCCCTTGACCGAATTTACCGCCGGCGTGGAGATTGGTGAGCACAAGCTCGATCGCCGGCATCTTCCATTTCTCATGCACATCGATCGGAATGCCGCGGCCATTATCCTTGATGGTGATTGAGCCGTCGAGGTGAATGACGATATCGATTCTATCGCAATAGCCGGCGAGGTGTTCATCGATCGAATTATCAAGAACCTCGGAAATGGAGTGGTGCAGACCACGTTCGGTCGCGGGGTCTCCAATATACATTCCCGGGCGTTTGCGAACGGCCTCCAGGCCTTCCAGTTTATCGATCTTCGACGAGTCGTATTTCTCTTCGTTAGGCAATGGCTGCGTCGTATCGTCGCTCATAAATGTCTCAAAGGTGGGCCCCGGAAAAATGCATTAAAAAGGGCCTTGAAAGTAGGGTTTCTAAATCTCAAAACCAGCGAATTCGCAAAGAAGAAAGCGATCTTTTTAAGAGGTGATTTCGACCTCTATTTCCAACGTCAGACACGAGGCATTTCCGTAATTCTCAGAAGTATGAAAGAGTATGATTTTGTAGTGATAGGTGGTGGCAGCGCAGGCTACGCCGGAGCCCGCACGGCTACGGATTTAGGGATGAAAACGGCGGTCATCGACAGCGCTGAAAAGCTCGGTGGGCTATGCATCTTGAGAGGCTGCATGCCGAGCAAGACCCTGATTGAATCGGCGAACCGTTTCCGCGTGATGCGGGAAGCCCAGGCGTTTGGACTCAGGGCGGAGAATCTCCAGGTCAAGATCGAGGAAATCATCGCTCGAAAACGCCGGCTCATCGGGGAATTCGCCGATTATCGAACGGAGCAACTCCAGGCGAAGTGATTCGATCTGCTTCGGGGCAGAGCGGCGTTTATCGACCGGCATCATCTCGAGGTGACGGGGCGCGACGGTTCCGCTGAGAAGGTCCACTTTCACACCGCGCTCATCGCATCCGGGAGTATCATTTCTGATCTTCCCATCCCGGGGCTCCATGAGGTGGGATTCCTAACGAGCGATGACGTCCTCGACCTAGCAAAGCTTCCGGAATCGATCATCGTTCTGGGAGGCGGGGCCATCGCGCTTGAGTTGGCGCATTATTACGAAGCGCTGGGTGTCAAAACGACCATCATCCAACGAAGTCCTCAGCTTTTGAAATTAGCAGATGCAGACATCGGTGAGATACTACAGCAATCATTAGAAGAACGAGAAATAGCCGTTCATACTGGCACGAAATTAGAAAGTGTTAGCATGAAAGATGGGAGGAAATGCGTGCGTTTCACCCAGGGGGGAATTGCCCGTGAAGCAATGGCCGAAGAGATCTTGGTAGCAACTGGCCGGTCACCCAATAGCGAGGGACTCCACCTAACCAATGCCGACATCCTAACGAACAAACGTGGAAGCATTATCACAGACGAGTATCAAGCCACTCAGCAACCTCACATCTTTGCAGCTGGTGATGTTTCATCGCCGGTGGAAGTGGTTCATATCGCTATTACCCAAGGTGAAAACGCCGCCCACAATGCAGCGATTGAATTAGGCAGAAACCTAACTACTAGCCGGAAAAAGACCAGCTACTCACTCAAATTATTTGGGATTTTTACAGAACCCGAAATTGGCATGATTGGGCTTACAGAGCGCGAAGCAACCGCACAAGAGATTCCCTTCAAGGTGGCATCCTATCCGTTCAATGACCATGGGAAATCGATGGTAAGCGGAACCAAGCATGGCATCGTCAAACTGATTGCCCGTGAAGATGATGGGCGCTTGTTAGGGGGTGCGGTTATCGGTCCTCACGGAGTCGAACTGATTCATGAAATCGGCGTTGCCATGTATTTCGGCGGCACTGTTCATCAGTTAGCTGAGATTCCTCACTACCATCCAACGCTAAGCGAAATTTGGACTTATCCTGCGGAAGAGCTTGCAGAGACTTGCGGAAACGCTCTAGCCTAACCTGGAATCCGTTAGTCTACAAAAGCGGGATTCCTTAGACTTACTTCCAAATTCCTTAGCCTTATTTCCATTGACAATTAATAACCGGTAGCGATCGTCCCACCGTGCTCAAAAAGATCATATCCACCAGCCAAGAGGACGAGCCCGCAGCAGACGAGTCCTACGCCAACGAGTCCGCCGAGTCTTACGAAAGCTATGAGACTCCCGCTGCCTCCACACCGGCACACCCATCCGCAAGTTCCTACAGTTCTGAATCTTCTTACGCTTCCGCACCCTCCCAAATGAGCAGCAAGAATATCCTCGCCAGCGATGTAAAAATTAAAGGTTCCCTGACATTCAACGATGAACTGATCCTCGACGGATCCATCGAGGGGGAAGTGGTTTCGGATGGCGGCCATCTTACCATTGGGGAAAACGCCTCCATCAAGGGTGAGGTCAGAACTCGCGGCGTCGTCGTATACGGGAAAGTCGACGGCAATCTCACCGTCACCGAACGCTGCGAACTCAAGGCTGATGCCGAGATCGTCGGGGACATCAAGGCCGGCACCCTCTCCATCGAGGAAGGTGCTGCGTTCATGGGGCAATCCGCCGTCGGAAGTGCCGCGGTCGCCAGTGCCTCGAAGCCCAAGTCACCCACCAGCAGCTCCTCTTCTTCATCTTCTACCCCGAAGGTTTCTTAAAGGCCCCACTCGTTTTCTCTCAGTTCTCAACCCCCCAAACGTTCTAGCTTCCGAAAGCCACGCTTAGCAAACTCACAAAGCTGAATCGCAGTAAGAAGGTCGAAGTCGAGTGTCCTCATTGCCACTCCGTCCAACTCGAACCGAAGATCTCCTTGTCGACCTTCTGCAAGGGCTGCGGCGAGCATTTCAAAATCGATAATTCGAAGAGTGTTGTCTCGCACAGTGCGAAAGCGATTGAGGAATTTACCCGGCAAGTAGCGGGCCCTAAACCCGTAAGTCCTCGACCGGCGACGTCGAATGAAGAGGTGGGTTCTCCGCCAATGGCGACGGCCACCAATGGTCACCATCCCTCTGAGGCAAGCGTTGAGCGGGAACCTCGCCCCACCGATTCTTCCCCTCAGCTCGCACGAGCCGCCAAAGCTCGAACCTCTGCTTCCGCCTTCGCCAACCGGCACAAACCGCGAGTCGTCGGCTGTTTTCAATGTGATGGCTCCGTTGAAGTCTCCTATGCGGCCAAAGCGGCTGTGTGCCCCGAATGCGGAGGTGATATCAGTCTCAACGACTACGAAATCAGCAAACCGCTCTACGAAAACATCTTCACTCGTGGCAATGTCACCATCAACAATCTCGGCTCCTTGGAGTGCGAGCATGTTGTCTGTCACAATCTGAAAGCTTACGGTCAGCTCCAGGCCTTGGTCCATGCCACGGGAGAAGTCATGATTCGGACACGTGCCTCCTTCCCTGGAGGGCTCCGTTGTGGCAAACTGCTGGTTGGCCGCGATGCGCATGTCCACGTCGAGGGCGAAGTTTACGCCGAAGAAATCGAGGTGAACGGCCACATCACGGCGCAGGCGTTCCACTGCCAAGGCACCACGAGCATTGATTCGCACGGATCCATGACCGGTCCGCTCGAGACCAAAGCCGTGGCCATGGAAGACGGTGGTGGCCTCAATGGTGCCCTACAAATTGTGCACACTCCGGTCAGAGACTGAATGCCGAAGAAGGTTGATCGTTACTACCACCGTGGCGGCGGGTGAACGTCTTGCAAACGTGCGTCTTCCTGGATGGAAGACCATCTCATCACTGAATCCGAACGCATCGACGCCAAGAAATCACCCATCGGTGCCGCCGAAGCCCTCGAAATGGCTCGCACCGCGCACCAGATTCACGCCGCCAAAGGCAAGAAAGTGATTGTCATCGAAAAGGGTGCTCCCGATGACGAGATCCGAAAAGCGATCATCGGCCCGTCCGGTAATCTTCGCGCGCCCACGCTTTGGGTGGGCAAGAAGTGGTTCGTGGGATTCAACGAAGACATGTATGCCCAACTTCTCGGTGACCTTTAGTTTGGTTTAGCCACCGCCGGATCCAAGCAACGTAGCGACCCACTGCTGATCGTCTTCCGCCAATTCCGGATCCAGGGGAGTCTCGTCATATCGCGTGACCCAACGGTAGCGGCCGGTTTCGTAAACGCGATTGAGGTGGGCTTGTAAGTCAATGGCGATGTCCGGGTCGTCATCCCGAAGGGGAATCGCGATCACCGGCAGGGGATCTCGTAAGTGAATAGGATAAACGTGCCGCCGTTTCTTTTCATGACGCCGCTTCACGCACACCGCGTAATCCAAGCGTTTGCCATGATCGGCGGTGAAGCCCTTGGGCATTTCAAACAGGGTGCCTCCCCGACGAAGTAGATCAATCTCCACCAAGTTGATTGGCTGGCTGAGGTAGGCTTGCCGCTTCTCCAAATACTGATCCCGATGGCGCCCCTTGTTCGCGGGACTCAGGATCTCGATGATGGTGACCACTTCACCATCGTAGGTACGAATCTCGATCCAACGACTTGTCTCCTCTCCTTCATCCACCAGGAAACACACAGGCTTGGTCGGCGTGGGCCGGGATTCCGGTGTCCACTTGGGTGCAATGCCGGATTTCCAGCTTTCTTGTTCGACCACTGCCACATCGGCGCGCGCGCTATCGCCCTCCGTCAAAAGAATGCCCTCTTCCGCTCGTGCGACGAGGCCCTCGGGCAATTCCGTTCCAAGGTCCTCTCGTATGGTCGCAATGAGCGCCGTATGTACATCGGTCCATCGAAGTTCGAGCCATGGATCCATGCCTGGGAAAGGGTTCTGACCGGTCATTGTGGGAAAAGAATAAGGCGATCCCGCCAGGGCAGCAAGCCCGTGCCTTAGGTGGGTGTTTATCTGCGCGATGCGTTAGCCGGCGCCACCGCTTTCAGGCAGAACTACAACTGCCATGGTTTGTAGTCCCACCTTCAGGCGGCCGCGGTGGATACAGGCCAAACGTGACCATCGCGTGCACCCCCGTCTCTACGAAATGGCAGCCTCTGCCCCCGCAATCAACATGAACATCCCGCCTCCTGCGCCGTCTACAGATCCCACGTGGGTTGACAGCCCCCCTGGTTGCATCCTGGCTGCTGGCAGCTACCCTACCGCTTCTTAGATGAAATCGTTTCTCCTAATTTTCGCCTCGCTCTTTGGGTTGTTTCAGGGCACTGCGGGGGCGCAAGACCCCCTTTCGGCACCCGGAGATGAAGCTCGGGCCACCTTTCTTGAGGTCGTTCAGTCTGCCGGCCTCATGCTCTATCCGCTCGCCGCCCTCTCCATCGCCGGCGTTTTTCTGGTCATCTTCTATCTGCTCACCATCCGCCAGGGCGCCGTGGTTAGTGATAAATTCATGAACGCGGCAGATGCCTTGATCCGGAAACAGGATTACCTCGGTCTGCTCGCGGTTTGTAATCGCCACAACGAGGCCATCGCCCGCGTCACCGAGAAAACTCTGGACTTCGCGACCAAGAATCCCACCGCCAGTTTCGAGGAAGTCCGCGAAGTGACGGAATCTGAAGGCACCCGGCAAGCCAGCCTTTTAAATCAACGCATCACCTACCTGGCAGATATTGGTAGCATTGCGCCCATGGTGGGTTTGTTGGGCACGGTCATCGGTATGATTAAATCATTCCGGGGCATTGGAAGCATTGTGACGATGGGCGACAAACAGAACGTCCTCGCTACGGGTGTTTCCGAGGCCCTCATGACCACTGCCGGTGGGCTCATGATTGGGATCCCTGCCTTGATCTTCTATTCCATCTTCCGTGGCCGCGTGCAGCGACTGGTCGCTGAGATGGAAGCCGCGGCTACGCATTTGTTGGCCCTGCTCGCTGCTCAGTACAAGCGCGGCGTCCCGACGCCCTCCGTCATGACTGCACCCGCACCGACTCAACAAGCGCCCGTCAACGAGCCGGACTATTTTTCAGAATACTCCATGCGGGACCGCACCATCGACCCGCAAGGATTGTAGTCTCCTCTAACATAGATTCACAAGAATGAGATTCCGCAAGCCAGGGAATGATCTACAGCCCGCAGCCATGCAGCTGGCGCCCATGATCGATGTGGTCTTTCTTCTCCTCATCTTCTTCCTTGTCACTTGGAGCTATGCGCGTTTTGAGAATGAGCTGGATATCAGTGTGCCCAATGCGGATGAAAGCCAAGAGCCACGCCGCCGCTTTGGGGAACAAATCATCAATGTCACGGAAGATGGCCGGGTGATCGTCAATTCCGTGGAGATGGGTGATGCCGAATTGCTCGACGCCCTGAACGCTGTGGCCGAGTTGCGGCCCGATCAATCCATCATCTTGCGAGGGGACTCCGCAGCCGCTTATGAACATATCGTCCGCGTCTTAAATATTTGCCACAAAGCCAAGATTTATAACGTTGCCTTTGCCTCGACGAAACAGCCAACCAATCAGTTATGAGCAAGCGCATTCATTTCCTCCTCTTATTAGCGGCTCTGCCAGGATTTCTAGCCGCCGCTCTAGCGCAGACCCCAAACACGGAATCACCGCTGGACCAAGAGCCGTCCAGTGAACCGGCGCTGACTCAACCCGATGATCCCGTTGGAATTGATCCGGTTCCCAATAACGATCTGCAAACGGACCCGCCGACTCCAAAAAGCACTACAGAGTCCGCTGAAGCCACGGCGACCGAGTCCACAACGGCTGAAACGGAATCAGCGAAAGATGACAATGTGATCAAGTTTGACCCTAGCAAAGCCGTTGTGCGCCCTGCCAAGGTGGTGAAACCGCGCACGCCAATCAGGTCGGTTCCGCCGCCGAAACATTCCGGGAATCCCCAGGCCGATTTGTTCGAACACGCGCAACTGCTCAGCAAACATAAGATGTGGCCGCAAGCTGAAAGGCAATATCGCGTTTATGTTGAAAATTACCCGCGTAGTGCCAATGCCTCCGCGGCTTATTACGGTTTGGCGGAAGCACGTTTTCAATTAAATAAACTCGCCGAGTCCGAGGCCACTTTTCGCGCCATGCTGGCGAAATTCAAGCGTGGGAAATTCGTCGGCGAGGCGGGTTACCGTTTGGGCAAATTGCATTACGACCGGCAAGAGTACAAAGAAGCCCTCCCCTACTTTCAGGTCGCTGGTTCCCGGGCGGAGAAGGAACTCGTGCGTATTTCCGCAGAGTTCTTTCGCGCGCGTTGCCTTCAACAATTGAAAAATGTCCGCTCAGCAGAAGCCATTTATCGGCGCCTCGCCGCGGATGAAGGCGATCACCCTTTTAAAGAAGCCTCACTCGTCGTGCTCGCGCGTATGGACGTCGATGCCAAACGTATGGACGATGCTTATGCGAAATTCACCCACTTGGCGAAATATGCCAAGGAGATGAATATCAAAGCAGAAGCCATGACCAAATCCGGCTTGGTTGGTGCTAAGTTAGGCAAGACCGAGGAGGCCCGTGCCTACTTTGATGAAATCCTTAAGGTTGATACGCTTGACGCCAAGGCGTGGCATCCCAAAGCTTTCTGGGGACTCCTCCACCTTTACTACGAACAAGGTCAGTTCGAGGAACTCATTCAACAATATCAGGAGAGACGTTTATCATATAACAGCACCCAGCTTGATCAAGGTCAGGAACGTGTCGTCTTCATGGTCGCCCACGCTTTCCGACGGTTAGAGAGATACCGCCAAGCAGCTACGCTTTATGAACAGGTGGTTAAGATCAATCCCAACGGCCCCGAGAGCCGTGAAGCTGGTTACCGCCATCTTTATTGTCTCTACAAAGATCAGAGTCCCTTTCTCACTGCTCGCACGGAAGATTATTTGACCCAACAGCGTCTCACCGATACCAAACACCAATACTATCATTTGGCTCTCATGCTAAAGGCCGAGTCTTTATTCGCTCGCAAGCAGAAGACGAAAGACGTGTGGACCGAGGCAGCGGAAACTTATGCTAAAATCAACCTGCCGATGATTCCCGAAGAGTACCATCCATGGGTGACTTACAAATTGGGCTGGTCGTATGTGGAAGCCGGTCAATATGACAAAGGCAGTACCGCCTTCTTCACATTCATCAATGAATACGGAGAGCAACACCCGGACCTAGTGCCCAAAGTATTGGCCAAACGAGGGGAGGCTTTCCGAAAAGTGCGGGATTACCGTCGTGCCATTGAAGACTTTGATAAAATCATCACTGACGCGCCCGATCAGCAATTGGTCAATTTGGCCATGCAACAGAAATCGCTCATCATGATTGAGCGTGAGGACTACGCGGGCGCCATCACTTCGTTTCAGGAAATGCTCAATAAGTTCCCAGAGGGCCAGGGCAGTTCTGAAGCTTATTTCTTTATTGGCGATTCCCATTACAAATTGAATCAATTTGAAGAAGCTGTGGCACCTTTAACGAAAGCGCGCCAGTTGGATCCCCAGACTTACACCGTGCCGGCCACCCGTCGTATCATCGTCTGTCACTGGCGTCAGAGTGATGTGGATAATGCAGCCAAGGAAGTCGATATATTGCTCAAGAAGGATCCCAAGACCAATCTTGTACCGCCCAAGCTATGGCTTTGGTTGGGCACCCGGTCTTTTCAACGGGACAAATACGAGGACGCCGCGCGTTATCTCCGCCAAGTGGCCAAGCCTGATGCAGCGGAAGATACTTGGCCGTTGGCCTGGAGCTTTCTTGGCCGGGCGTATTTGAATTCCGGTATGTATAAAGAAGCTATTCCGCCTCTGGATCACTATCTCAATACATCTCCCCCTATCGACGAACGGGCTAAGACCCTCCTCTACAAAGCCACAGCCTTGAGCAAGATCGGCAAGCTAACGGAAGCGCAATCCACGGCCGAAGAAGTGCATCAGTTGCAGCGCCAAGGCCGCACCTATGGTCAAGCTTGGATCTTGTTAGGCGATATTGCCATGGCTCAGGAAGATTTCGAACGCGCCTCGAAACATTATGTCATTCCCAGCCGCATGTTCAAAGATCCGCTCGTGACTCCGGTGGCTTTGGAAAAAGCCGCCATTGCTTTTGAGAAAATGGAAGAAACCCAGCGTGGCGCCGATCTCAGAAGGCAGCTTCGCGAAGAATGGCCCAATTACCAATCGGCAGAAGAATCCGATAAGACTTCTTAATGGCTCACGTTTCGAAATTTGACCTATGAGGTCAAAGGCCGGAATGTCACGGCGCTCATAGCGCGGCGTCTTTCAGGATGATGAATGATAGGGCAAATGCCTTGCTCAACGGTTCTTACTTTGGATTTTGACCAGAAACAACCTCGTTGGGCATTTGGGCAGCCTCTGCAAATTCCGATACCGCACGCAATCACCCTTTAGATCCAAACCAAAGGGCTCAGCAGGCACACATCCGCCCAAACGCGATGGCGTTCGCGTGCAATCGAAGAGGCCGTCAGCAGACTAAGCGCAATGTGAGAGGCGGCGATGAGAAGAAATAGAGGTTGTCGGAACATCAACGCTAGCACCAAGCTCGCTAGCGCGAGAAACCACTGGAGTTGGCGTAATGGCAAATGAAGATGCGGGTAGCGCTGAGTGAATGCCATCGGATCATGATTCGCGTCCACAGCGCATTCTGCTTGGGCGATCGCGAAACAATTCGACGCACAGAGGACGGCGAAGGCGGTCACCGCAAAGATAAATGCTAGCAGATCCCCAGGTATGCCCTGCGTGATCAACGAAAGCGCACTTCCCAAAGCGAAGACAACACCACACGCCATTTCTTTCGAAAAACGCGCCCATCGGCGATGCACCCCCACGAGGTAGCCTCCCGTGAGCGCGGCCATAGTCCCGCCGAACCCAAGCAGTGCCGGCTGTGCCAGGGTGGTGAGGACGCCCACTACCACTATCGCCATTCCTAACATTCCCAACCATATCCGGCGATGCCTCGCGTAAAACTCATGGCGTACGGTGGCCTGTGAATGGGAGTCCAGCCGCCGTGAGTCCAACAAGCGATCGCAGACGTAAACGATCCAGACAACCAGCGAAAGAAGGATTACCGCTAGTGTATCGACCGGCATATGAAAGGCTTTGGCGAAAGCGTGATGCCAAACCACGGCGACGATGGGCGCATCCAAGCTCAGAACGTTGGGCCAGAGCCACCAAGCGATATGAGGACGCGTCCGTTTCAATCATTCGCGGACTGCGTTAGGAAATCGCGTAGCCCTGACAAGTTATCAGTGTTAATGAAATCCACCCCGCAATTCTGCATCAATCCCCAGTACTCCGGCTTATCGGGGATCGCCCAGAAGCGCACTTTCACCCCTTGGGCATGCGCCTTATCGACGACGGTCTTCACGCTTTCAATGAGTTCGGCTTTGGATTTCCCACTGCTTTGCAAACCGAAACGAAGCCCCCAGTTATCGCTGATCCAAGGCATGAACACGGGATCAAGTTCTTGCTCCAAATCACTCATGCGCCCGTCATATCCGGCGAATCGTTTGGCTTGCCCCATCATCAACTCACGGGGCCGGCTGCCGGAAATGATCACCGTCACAGCGCTCTGATGCGCTTTCCCGTCGAGGAAGGTGGTCAGCATTTCTTCATAACCAGCCAAGAGTTGGTGCAGCACGCGATAGGTTGGTTCGCCGGAAGATTTCAGATCAATGAGCAAGTAAAATGGTTCTTCCTCACCTGCGTACACCGCCCCTTTGTTCATTTTCACCCTTTCGCGCAAAGGATCTAAGTAGAGCGCCCGCAAGGTCTTCTTGGGATCGACGTCTTCGCGGTCGTGCGCGACGAGGAGCTGATCTCCAATCAAGAAAATGTCAGCTTCCACGCTTTGAAAACCATGATCCAGGGCATCGAGCAAGGGACGTTTGTGTTCGTAGTCATTGTGTGCATGTGACCCAACTAACATCCGCACCGCTGGAATCTCTTTCCCAACAGAGGTCAGACCGAGGCTGAAGGCCCAAATGAGTAAGATGATTCTCATTCGTCCTCGCCGGAAGTGGGATTCTTCTGCTCACGCATCGCTTTCTTCACCGCATCTTCCATTCCCTCCAAGGCATCTTGAAACTGTGATTTGTTCTCGTTGTCCTTGTTAGAATCCGCCAGAAGATCTGCCATGCGGTTAACCACCACCAACTGCGGATAGGTCCCCTTGAAACGTTGACCGACCGTATGCCGCCGGATGGCATTGGCCACCACAGGATCTAACACGGGAAACTCAACCTTCTTCTGCTCGATGTAACTGATGACGTCCTTTTCCGAGTTCCCCAGCGTGACGTAAACGACCTCGAACGTGTCCGTTCGCCGGTGCAGCTTGCGGTAGGCGTCCGAGAGCACATTGATGAACTGATCATCGGGAAATTCCTTGTTAAAGTAAAAGGCGATGACTTGGAGATTCTCCGCGTTTTTCGGTTCATAGGGCACGAGTTTCCCTTTCTCCACCTTGCGCAAACTCTCTTTCAAAATGGACATCGCGGGATCTTTGTAAACCTCGGTCAGATACCCTTGGCGGATCCATTCTTTCTCTTGAGCCTGACGTTTCTGCCAGGCGCGTACGGCCGCTTGATCCTCCTCACGCAAAGCCTTAAGCGGCACTTTCGTGGGTTTGTAAGTCTGAAATGTAATGGTACCGCCCTCATCAACATCCAGAATCATCGCCTTAAGCTTGGAACCTTTCTTGCTCCGCCACTCTTGCACTTCAGGCGGCGTCTCGTCTTGGGCAAACGATCCTGGCAAGGCGATCGACAGGGCGAGGAGAAACAGCGTCAACGTCTTCATAACGCGGGGAACCTAGCCTTTTGAAAGTGAGACAACAAGCGCGAGTAGAGCGGGAACTCCTTAGATAAGATCTTCCATCCCACTTTGGTCTCTTGTCGAAAGCCGGATGGCCCTCAAGATTTCCTAATCCGCTCCCAGAACTCGAACTCAGACAACATCGACACCGTACCGCATCAATCTCTAACCTCCGGGCATTCGCTTCATCCGCAGCGTTCAAATCGGCGCCCGGCGAATCAGATTTATCGGAAATCTTAAGCGAGACTCCGAAAAGCTGGGCCCGATCTTCTTTTGCCAGGCCCATTATGAAATCGCTGAGTTCCGTGATACCCACGATTCGATCATACAACGCGCCCTTCGCGATGCATCATCTTGTGATTTCACCACGTAGCCATTGCCATCATCGCTGAATTCTTCATTGGTTGGTTTTCAAGACCAACTCCTATTCACGGTGAAGCCGATCGACGTATTCCGGTCAACCATGTGCGGACCGCTTCAGAACTCATCAAACAAGCCCGTGCCGAGGTCACTGCTCACTTCTGGCCGCAGGCAGATCACTTTCTCCTTTTCTTACACAGAGAAAAAGCCATGGACGCATTTGTTCATTGGGCAAAGTAAGAGGGATAAATTGCATTAAGAACCTGCCCTCTTTCATCGTCGTTAGGGGGTGTGTCTTGGCCGGCAATGCCGTGTTGCAGACCTCCTCGATCCAAAGACAACCTTGTCTCGGATGGCGTCATAGGGAAGCCCCATCGTGAATCTCCCAATCGATCATCAAGAATCAAGCGGATAGCAAACGCGAGGTTGGCTTTGGCCTTTCATTCCAACCGCGAGTTCCCGTGAACATGGAGCTATTCTGTCACATACACATCCGGCCCAGCAACGCGTCATCGCGCTCGAGAGAGCGACAGCGGTGATGTCCTGCATCGGAGGCAGGAGTAGGAGCGGACGATCTCATGAAATGAGGTCCCACATTCTTAAGAAGGCTTGCCTCATGAGGTAACGCCAGACAGAGATTACTCAAGCGCATGGAACGCACGGCTCCCCTCATCACCCTTGAAAAGATCGATCTCACGGCTGGTGGCCAGTGCCTGCACCACATCGAAGACTGGGCTTTGTGGGCGGGTGAATGCTGGTGGGTGCAAGGCGGAAACGGATCGGGGAAATCAACTTTTCTCAAGATCCTAGCAGGCGATTTGTGGCCTCGTGGTGATCAAATAGAACGCCGCATCTATCACTTTACTCATGAAGCAACTTGGAGTCCGCTAGCCGCAAGGGAACATGCCGTGCTTCTGGATGCGGAACGCCAGAACCGTTACATCCGAAAAGATTGGAGCCTAACGGCTGCCGAAGTCGTGGCCACGGGCTTTTTAAAGACCGATCTTCTCCATGAAGTGCCGTCGAAAGAAGAGTACCGGCGGCTTCGCGAAGTGATGGATCAGTTGGGTGTCACCGACTTCCATGACCGCCCGTTTCTTCAACTCTCGCAGGGCGAACGCCGCAAAATTCTGATTGCCCGCGCCTTGGTTACTGATCCGCAAGTGTTCTTGTTAGATGAATTTGCTGAAGGTCTCGACCATGCTGCTCAAGAAGCTTTCTGGACATGTCTTGAGGAGCTTCGATCACTTGGAAAAGCCCTCGTTCTCACCTCACATCGCCCACTTCAATCCACTCACGAGCACTGGCAGACACTCCAAATTGGAGATTCCCCACGATCCACAAGTAGAACCCCGTCGAGTTCTTCCTCTGCCATCGAATCCCCCCTCGAGAACTCTCACGAGTTCCGCTACGCGAAGCCTCCCAAGAGGGAAGAAGGCGCCATTCTCGTCCGCCTTCAAGGTGACTTCTACCTTGAAGGCCGTCTTCTTTTGAGAGACATCGACTGGCAAATCCGTCAGGGGCAACACTGGATCCTTCTCGGGCCAAATGGATGCGGAAAAACTTCACTACTACGCCTACTCTGGGGCGAACTCCACCTTGCTCTCGGTGGTGAAGTCATTCATTTCGAGGATCCGAATCTCATTGTTCCAGAGATTCGCCTTTTAGTGGGTTTCTTTCAGCCCGATATGCACGCCTGGTTCGATCATGACGACTGCGTCCGGGACATCATTCTGTCAGGATGCCACGCGACCGTCGGCTTGTGCCGCTTGCCCACAGAGGATGAGAAACGCTTCGTTAGCCGGCTCGCGGAAACGTTCGATCTCTCAGATATGTTAGAAAGAACATTCGGCACCTTGTCGTACGGCCAGGCACGAAAAGTCTTGTTAGCCCGAGTCTTTGCCCTGCAACCCAAGCTCATTCTGCTTGATGAACCCTACGACGGTCTCGACACCCATGCGAGAGAGACGCTAACCTGTCAAATGCATCAAGCTTCCGACGAAATGAATGCCTCGATTGTGATGACCTCACATCATGACTACGACGTGCCTCATTGGATTACCGGCAAAGCCAACATTACCAACAACAAAGGTCTACTGCTTTAGCCTTGGGCAGCATGCGTTCTAAAGTGATGTCTTGTACAAGCGAAATCCCCTACCAAACAACCGATTGATAGGGGATTTGCTTGTTTGCTGTTGTCGTCGGGAAGATCTGATGCGGTCTGCCCGTTAGTGATCAACAGCCCGCTGCTATGTCATGGCTGCGCGATTGGCACGACAGGAACTACCAAATCCCGTCATAATCGAGATCTTCGACAAACCGGCCAAATAAAGTGGCCGAGGCGCCCTTTTCTTCATGGACGTGGAACTCATCAACGGTGGTGAAACCATTGTTTCCGATATAGCCGAACTGCAGTTCCAGTTCATACAGCTTGCCATTATCGAGGGTGACTGTGAAGTCATCAGACATGTTCCCTAATCTCACATAGTCGGCATTTTGATCGGCCGATTTCCACCAATAATTCACCGTATTCACGAGTTCGAATTGGAACGCAAAGCTCTGCTCAAAATCCAAGCTTCCAAAATTGATATCCACATTGAACGTCACACCGAGGACATCGCCGTAATAAACAGTGCCATTGTTATAGTTCAATGTTCCAATTTCAAAGAAGCTGTTTTCCGTGACACTGCTAAACGCTGTGCCTTCGAAATCAAGATAACTCTCGGTGAAGCCGTAAGGTGCCAGCCCCCATTCGAAATAGTTGTCTCCATATTCATATCGAGTGTACCATGACCCGACGATCGCGTCCGCAAAGTTCGAATCGGAATCCCCGTCAAAATATTGAATCTCAGTAGGATCGACCAAGGTACCGGAACTCGCTACGACGTCACTCGGAAGATAAACACTCGGGTTAGTCGTTGAAAGCGCGATGGCCTTGACCATATGGCTATCGAGTTCGCGCCGGCGGCCACTATATTCTAGCTCGAAGGGCCCGGTATAAACGGTTCCATTGCTCGCGGAGGGCTCCGAGCCATCCAATGTGTAATAAATAGCGGAGTCTTCAGGATTGGTTAGAGCGGGATCAATCACGACCGTCGCGGACCCGGCAAAATAGCCTTGATGAGTTTGCGCGTCGTACATTTCAGCGGGCTCTGCTCCAACGTCTAGGTCACTAACTTCAGCGAGTTCCCCGGAGAACATGATCAACGGTTCTTGCAACTTTGGACGATCAGCGTCGATATCCAAGTGGGTCGTATCGCTGGGCAGAATGACATCAGCGTTCTTGGTGGGCAGACTTTTGGCGACCACCGTCTGGCTGCTGGGATAATCCGCAAAAGAAACGGTGAACGCTCCCTCATAGACATCCCACGTCTCTTCGCTGTCGAGGCTGTAATATACAGTCGAATACTCGCTAGGATTGGAGTCGAATATGGTGATATTGGTAGCGATCTGCCCAGCCTCGTTCACACTTGGAATAGAAGCAGTAATCGCAGGCGCAGCGAGTTTAGCCGGTTCCATCTCGAGTGATACGGCAGTCTCGTCACTGGAAAACAGGTTTTGAGGATGAACCGATGGAATGGCTCTGGCCATCACGTTGGCTCCTTGCTGATAATCCTGCCAACGGAGATTGATTGGTTCTGTGTAAGTGACCCATTCAGCACCACCATTGAAGCTAACCTCGACACCGGAAGCTTCTTGTGGGTTAGGATTCGTTACGGTCACGGTTATACTATCCCGCTCAAACGGATGGAAGCTCGTATGGGAGGCAGCGATTTGTGGTGTCTGAAGATTCACCTCCCTGGATTCGACTTCCACGGGAGTCACTTCACTTTCGAGAAAGGCTCCGGCAAGTTGAGTTGGGACGGCTTTTGTAGCAATGGACGCACCTTGAGGATAGTCATCAATGTCAAGCGTGGTGGGTTGGGTATAATCCAACCATTCGCCACCATTGATTGAGTATTGAACTTTTGAAACATCGCCCAAGGGGCTTGGAAAAAAATAATCGTCCCAAAGCGCAACCATTCTGTTAGGAGCGGGTTTGAGTGCCTGTAGTCCTATGAGAAGAACCTGACTCTAACTCAATTCGTTTATGGAAGAACACTGCGCGTGATCTCACGGGCAGCGCGAAACGCAAGTTCATGGCGGGCGTCGTCGATGGCCTTGGCCGCGGCGGTCAACGGTGGGCTGAAGACTGTCTTGGCTGGAATAGGCAACTCATTCGCAAAGGCAAAGAGGAACTCGATTCCGGCATTGATTTCGTCGATCAGTTTCACAAACGAGGTAGAAAGAAGGCTGAAGAACATTATCCAGAATTACTGGAGGATATTCGCGCCGTTGCTGATCCCCATGCTCAGACTGATCCCAGTTTTCGCTCTACTCGCCTCTATGTCCGCATCACTGCTAAAGAAGTCCACCGGCGACTGGAAGAGCGCCCAGGGTATGACCTATCAAGTATGCCTTGCGTGAGAACCATCAACAGCAAACTCAATCTGCTCGAACTCCACCCTAGAAAAGTTGCCAAGACCAAGCCGATGAAGAAAGTGAAAGAAACCGACGCCATCTTTGATATGGTGCATGAGATCAATGCGGCGGCCGATAGCGATCCCAAGCAGTTGCGTATCTCCATGGACACCAAAGCGGCGGTAAAAATTGGCGAGTTTAGTCGTGGTGGCTATAGCCGAGGCGAGCGGAAGGCCCTTGATCACGACTTCAAAGCGAAAACAACCCTCGTGCCCTTTGGGGTTTATCAGCCCGAAACTGGCCAAACCGACCTATGGTTCTCAGAAAGTAAAGTGACAGCGGATTTTATGGTTGATCGTCTTGAAGAGCTGTGGCCGCGACTGCGTGCAGAGAATCCTGAAGTAGAGGTGCTAGTGATCAACGCCGACAATGGCCCCGAGAGCGATGGCCGTAGAACCCAATGGTTGAAGCGCCTGGCTGAATTCTCTACGGCTCATGATATAGTGATACAGCTAGCCTATTATCCACCCTATCATAGCAAGTATAATCCTATAGAACGAGTGTGGGGAGTGCTCGAAAACCATTGGAATGGAGAGCTACTGAGCACAGCGGAGAAAGCGCTGGGAATGGCCCGAAGCATGACATACAAAGGGTTGAATCCCGTCGTCACACTGGTCACCAAGACCTACCAGACCGGAGTGCGACTGACAAAGAAAGCGATGAAAGAATTCGCGCCCCAAATCAGTCGGATGGCTGGATTGGAGAAGTGGTTTCTAACAATATTCCCTGAGCCTGAAATGGGATGATTATTTATTTCCAAGCCCCCAAGGCTTCGTTCGGATCGGTAACGGTGAACACAACACTCGGAGATTCGAGAGGATGAAGTAACGATTCCGACAATTCGACGGTTGGGGATTCGAGCACGTGATCCAGTGTGGAGATGACGAGAGCATTCTCGGGGCTCGCCTCATAGTAATCGGGCCAATTAATGCCGACGGCTCTGGTCTTAACAGTTACACCATCAATGTGATCGGCGATGTTCATCTCGACAGGCCCTTCATAGTCTTGCCAGGACCCGTCGTTGATTTGGAATTGAGGCTTCACATGAACGGGATCGTTTGTGTGATTGATCGTAAACGCTACCGTTTTCTGGTCTACCGGATGAAATTGAGCGGATGACGCAGAGATCGTGGGTTCTGTATTAGTTACCTTCGTTCCCTCAAATGTCGCGGACCCAACGTAGCTGTTGTAGTAGTTTGTGACGTATTCCGGCTTCACACTGGCAAACGTGGCCACGACGGCTCCAGGTGGAACTTCCAATGTGGCATCACTTGAAATGGCTCTCCATGTCTCACCATTCACTGAAACATAGGCTTCAGAGATTTCTTCAGAATCATTGTTAGGATTGAAGACCGTGATCGATTTTCCTGTTTCTCCAAACTCAGCAAGCGGGTACTCCCCGGACGCCGGGCTCACGGACGGTTTAAGCAATTGTTCTTTTGAATCGGTGGCAGCCGATGGATCGATATCAGCGTCTGGATTGGGAATGCCGACACTAACGACGGAAGGCGCGGTGACAGTGCTCTCTTTATCATAATCCCAAACCCAACTCCCTTCTTCTTGCTCGTTCTGCGCGAGCTCGAAAAAAGTGGAGCGTTCTTCCTGCTCAAGGCTCTCCGGTGTTGCAGAGGGATCGATTTCGAAGGCTTTGATCCCTTTTGATCCGCTACGGGCGACTTTGAATTCACCCGCGGCACTGTCCCAGAGGACGCGGAGTTCTCCATCAGTTGCCGCCTCTTTGTCGGACTGCTCCAACGCATTCAGTCGATAGTCGATGAAGTTGCCACGGAAACCCGCGATGGATTGGCCATTGGCAGCATGGGTCTTGAGCTTAGCCACGACTTGTTGCGCGGTGGCGTGGTGATCAAGGCTTCCGCCACTGCTTAAATACAGTTTTACGGAAGAATTCAGAGCGTGAACATGTTCCAGGAGACGTGTCTCCTCGGCGCGTTCACCCAGATTCGTCATTCTGGTGATCGAAATCGTAGCGATGATTCCAATCAATGCGACCGCTCCGATGAGCTGGAGTAATCCAGCTCCTCGTTGGCGATTGTAGGTTTTAGTTGTCATTGTATTTATTGTTGTTTCTTGTGTTACCAAATCGCGGGAACTTTTGCGTGGTTCATACGTTTTGGGGAGGATTGTTAAGTTTTGTGAACTGGAGTGGTAAGAATCTGGGATAATTAGCACCTCAGATTTGGTTTTCTAAGGTTTTTTATAATTATCATACTATTCTTTGCCTGGAATTTACAGAAAGATTCGGTTCCGAGAATCTCTCAAGCTTCTGCCTCTCAATGATGAGGTGTTCACAGCAACTTCGGCAGCTCACCGCCTCGCTCACCCTCGACGACGGGTGATTACACCTTTTGGATCGCCTCCGACACACAACACGTTCCCCCGTCATCCAGGAAATTACCATCTCCTCGCCAGGACCTTTTATGACGTAGACCAGTTCGATCCCTCACCTACGACGTCAGCGGCAACAACGCCGCACCCGACTGGGCTATGACATCGTAAAAAACCCGAAGCGTCTGCGAGGCGGGCGTGGACAAATGCCTCGCTGACGCTTCGATGGTCTGTTGGCATTTTATCGATCTCATGAGATTTGCGGTATAGCCTCAAGGGCAACCAAACTCACCCTCTCCCCGCACCTGGGAATGACGGGGTAGGTCGAGATCACCCACCCGCACCTACGACCTAGGTGGAATGGTCGCCACTGACGCCCTTAACGTGAACGTGGCGGTACCTGCGCCACTTGGTACTAGCCCATCTCCCAATCTCACTGGTTCCTACAGAGGATGTTGAAACGTTCGCAGTACTTCTTGGAACAGATCTCCAGACTCTCGTTGTAGGAGTAAATCTCGACACAGATTTCGTAGCGTCCTGAGCGCTGGAAGTCATAGCATAGCCTTTCTCTGTCTCCTGCATACCGGCCATTTACTGTCCATTGGTAGAGCACGTTCTTGCTCCAACAATCAGGGAAGTCGTGTGGCGCGTAGAAGCAGCGCCAGCATGATTGACCTCCGTTATTAACAACTGCTTCATCGTCTCCGTTCATGTCTTCCAACGCTCGAAGAAATTTCACCGCCTCCTTTTGGGATGTTCCTTCGAGGGCCTGATCGATCTGCTTAGCGAGCCCAATCTGAAAGGGACCTACGATATCAATGTCAAAGTCGCACGCGCACGGAAGCGAGCAATTCTCGCCATCGATACAGACTTCTTGCAATTCACAGCAAGAGTCGGTCGAGCAGATCTCACCCGAGAAGCAAATGAAGCCTCCTTCGCCAGGATCCACGAGAAACGAGGCATACGCCGTGCCTTGCGGAGCAGTCTTGGGGTCCAGGTCGAATTGCAGAATGGGCAGACCCGTCTGAGCATCGATTTCGACACCCGGACTGGTGCCTGAAGTCAGCGTGATGGTGAGTCGATTCCGCCAAAGATAGAAGTTGTTGAAGACCTCTACGGTGACCAGATTGAGCCCGCTTCCATTGGGATCACATTCTACGGAAATGGCTTCCCACAAGGCGCAAGGGCCCACCGTCTCAAACTCAATCTTCTGGGCCAGGGCCTCACGAAAGGGTTCGCGAAATTCCTCCACAATCTCACCAAAGCCTCCCTCCGTGATCATCCGGAGGAACTGATCGGCTTCGGGGTCGTCGTGTTCGAAGACCCCGATCGCATTGATATCCACGTTATGGCTCGAGGCATACGCGGCGGCGTGCTGCTCTTTAATGATGGTATCCGCGTTCTCGTCTTCGTCGTCGATTCCATTCCCTGTTAGATCGATCACGCGGCGAACTCCGGTGAAGGTATTGTCGAGGATTTCGTTACTAGCCCACACAAGCGCCTCACCGGAGGCCGTCGCCCCAGCGAACCGGTCAAGGTTAAAGTATGGATCGTCCTCCGAACTCACTCCAGTGATGTCCATAATCTCTTGCGCAAAGCGGGAAGCATCCGCCGGGTCTTCAAGAAGTTTCCAGCCAGTGAGGTTTCTTTGTTGATCCCAGTGTCCGAACATCGAAAAAGCAACGGCCAAGCGATGGTCTGGATCCCGATCCCAAATCGTGGGATTCTGAAAGTATCTGACGTAGGCCATGATCTGACGTTGATAGAGGTAGTGTGCGCTACTGATCGATCCTGAATCATCCAGGAGAAGCATCAGCTCGGTATCCACATCCTGAGCGGAAACAGTGCTCAGACAGGTCAGACAGGTTAGAAGGAGACAGATTAAGTATTTCTTCATCGTTGATTAAATGATTCTTCGGTTTTAGTTAGTAAGGCGCGCACTGAAATTGCGAACGCGTGGCACCCTAACCATCAACGAGTGAGGCGTGGATGAACGCGGGATGAGAATTCGATGAGATGAGCGTCTCGGCGGCGACTGCTGCCTGACACAATGTTAACCGCCCGGGGAAACCTGCTGGAAACCCAACGTTCTTGGGAAGACCATTCACCGCTGCGAAACCCGGAAATAGCGGCTCCGATCCAATAAAAGCTCGGTCCTCCAAACCAATTCGTCTCCTGTCCCGGGTTGCCCGGTTCCAGCATTTGAGCAGACTGACAAACCAGCCGAACTCTCTACCTGATAAATCGCATCGGCGGTAGACGTGGTCGAGGTCGGCGCGTTGAAAGTGGGGCTGCTGCCCAATGGCACTAGTGATAATATGACCTGTCCCGAAAGTCCCCTGGCTTACGCCCTTCTCGACGATTCCTCCAAACGGAACGAGAAGCGCCATAGAATTACTGCGATGATGGGAGCAATATTCACAAAATCTTTCGAAAACTGAAAGCGAACCCTCGCTCGGTTAGTGACAACGAAACGTGCGTAAGGGCACTCGAAAATAAACTCAAAGGGCTCTCTTCGTCTTGAAAGCTCCACTCGATTGCGGTCACCATCCTTAGTGTTACAGCGAATAACAACCCCATTCCATTTGTATTCCAGAGAGTGAACGCCCATTGCGGAAGAAGTCATCCAGTATTCATCCAGCATCGCCAATCGAAATTTTCTATCGAAAACTCGATACCACGGCCGAGCTAACCGTTCAATCTCACCTATACACACGATTCGATCTGCCTCTGTTAGAGTCAATTTCTTTTTGGCGTACTCACACATCAATATGCGATCATCGTTTAATCTCAGCTCCGAGCACCGCGAGTGAACCGCCTCTACCAAACCTTCGAGTTTCATGATCAATGTTCGACTACTAGTTACGCGTTATCCTCCCACATCCGCAGAAACGATCCAAGCCATACCATTCTCTGTTTCATTGCTGGTTACGCATCCCTAAGGCACGACGCTAGAATCAAGCCAAGTGTTGTAGCAAGCGGCTTCAAAACCGACATCGCAGGTGAGGTGTCTAGGAGCGATGCTGCGTTGCGGATTCCGGTTTAGGCTTCCCTCATGAGCGGTTCTTCTCTATCGTTTCCCCATGAAATACGATCTCCCCACCGCTCTCGCAATCCTCGCATTTGCCCTGACTTCTTACGCTCAAACCGCGCCGATCCAAGCGACCGTGCTGGAGTTCACCCCTGACGGGAAGAACCTCTTTGTCGCGGACTCCGACGGCGGGCGTATCCATGCCTACGAACTCCCTGAGGCGGCGAAAGCGACGGCTTCGCAGGGCTACAATGTCCTCGATTTCGGCGACAAAGTTTCGCGTTTGTTAGGCGTGCAGCGCGACGCGCTCACATTCCACGACCTCGCCATCCATCCGCAAAGCACCCACGCTTATGTTTCCCTGACAGCGCGCAAAGAGGGTAAATCTCTTCCGTTAATCGTCATCGCGAAACAGGATGGCCGTGTTGGCACGATTGATCTTGCGCCGCTCGAATCGACCAGTGTGCAGCTCACGGATACGCCCAAGGATGGCGTCACCTTCTGGCGGGACATTCCGGCATCGACCTTCACGGTCACCGATCTCGATCACCATGACGGCACGCTCTTCGTCTCCGGCCTAACCAATGGCGAATTCGCCTCCACCTTGCGCAAGATCGCCTACCCATTCAAGCCGGATGGCGTTGAGCAGGTCGCGGGCATCGAGATGTACCACACGGTGCATGACCAGACGGAAACCCGCGCTCCCATCCGGGCAATGACGATCATGAACCTCGGTGGTGCCGAGACTGTGGTCGCTGCCTACACCTGCACGCCGTTGGTCACCTTGCCAGTCGCTTCCCTAACCGATGGCGCGAAAGTGAAAGCGAAAACGGTCGCCGAGCTTGGCTATGGCAACACGCCGCTCGAGGTCATCGATTTCACGGCAACGGACATGCAGGGTAAAAGCGAAGCGTTCGTGCTCGTCGTCAACCGCGAGCGCAGCGCCAATTTGATCAATGTGAAAGACCTCAAGGCCGCAAACGCGGCCGATGGCCTCACGAAACCCGAGATGTGGGCTCATGCCGGAGTGAAATTCCGCCCCATCCCGCTCGGTGCCGTCATGCAAGCCGACGATCAGGACGGCCAGTATCTTGCCGCCCTGCGGCGCAATCTCGACACCGGCATCGTCGAGCTCATCTCCTTCCGCAAGGGGGCCTATTTCCGCCTTAGCAACTTCGTTAGCGAATACAACTTCAAGAACTATAAGTATGCGGATCCCAAACAGGAACCGTATCGACATTTCCAGAACCTGCTCAAGACGGATGAAGGCTTCCCAGAACTCGCCCGCGAAGCGGAGCCCAGGAAGTAGAACGTTCGTCGATGCGCTCGCTAACGCTATTCGCGATTCTCCTCGCCCTTTCGCTCATCGAAGGACGGGCACGGGACACCGACACGCTTGCGATCACCGATGTTTACCCCACGTCTGATGTCCTCCCGGAGAACCTCCTTCGTTTTTATATCTACTTTTCAAAACCGATGCAGCGCGAAGACGCGCTCGCCTCCATCAGGCTGCTCGATCAGGATGGCAAGACGATCGAGGGCGCCTTCCTTGCCAACCGGTTCGACCTTTGGAGCGCCGATGGCAAACGCCTGACCTTGTTGTTCGATCCCGGTCGCGTGAAGACCGGACTTGTCGCCAACCAAACCATGGGGCGCGCGCTCGAAGCGGGCCATCGATACGAACTGCAAATCAACAACACCCTTCTTGCCATGGACGGCACGGCGTTGCCGGCGGCATGCCGCAAGAAATTTCGGGTCGTGGAGGCCGATCTTCGCGCGATCTCGGTGGCGGATTGGAGCCTGACACTTCCCGCTTCCGATTCGCGAGAAGCGTTAGAGGTGAATCTAGGCCGCCCCCACGATCACGTCTCCCTCGCCTATCGCCTGCGTGTCCGGGACAAGGACAACAAAGTGGTGAAAGGCGCTATCGAGTTGGCCAAGGGCGAAAGTGTTTGGAAGTTCACGCCAGCGAAACCATGGCAGCCCGGAGATTATCGCTTAGTCGTCGACTCCCATCTTGAAGACGTCGCTGGCAACCGCATCACCGGCTCGTTTGAGCGCCCCGTCGACAAGTCGGAGAAGCCGAAGACCTTCGAACGCCCGTTCACCATCCGGGAAATCGAGGCCACCCCTCTCCCCATCCAAACTCAAAACGTAGGCAATTCAGAATGAACCCAGACCAGCTCTTGTCCCTCGCCAATGCACAGATTCTCGACGTCCGCTTGGACGACGACTACGAAGCCGAGCACATCGCTGGAGCAGAGAACAATTGTGTGTTCGAGGTCGCCTTTGTCTCTCGTCTCGCCACGTCCGCGCCAGAATTCACCGCTGCGGCCGGCCTCACAGCAGAAGGCAAGCCAGCTGCCCAAGCTGCCTTCTCGATCGATCGCACGCGATGGGGCATCCTCTACGGATCCGGAAGGTTCTTCAAGCGCCTCGCCGGACACGTCGTCAACGACATGTTAGAATTTCAGATTCGCATCATCACGAAGTAACCCGCCATGAAGATCCTCGCGTTCAAAACCTCCCAACAAGCTTTCCAGCGCCAAACGTCGCTCTCACAAAGGGATAGGCCGCATCAATCGGCATTTGTATGTGGCCCCCGCCGACCGATACAACGTCCGTTTACATGGCAAAGAGATGGATCAAAAAAGTGCGCAGCGAAAACTCCGCTCCATTTTACTGTCTATCACTCCTCCACTTGCATCCAGACCCGTAAAAAAAAGGACCTGACAATGAATAAATACCGACGGCGGGACTCGAACCCGCACGGTGCAAGCACCAACGGATTTTAAGTCCGTTGCGTCTACCAATTCCGCCACGTCGGCATGTTGATTATCAACGAGTTACGGGATTTGCCTAACTCATCTCTAATCAGTTTATACACTTCGCTTATACCATCGAGAAGCGACAGAGCAACTTGAAATGGCCCGAGATGCGGACAACGAATCCATTGCGGCTCAACTCTGGTAACTACAGCTTGAAGCAACATGGGACTATAAGCAATTTACCATCAAGCTCTTATGCGTCTTTCGTTGGCAATGAATTTCACAGAATCGATTCTGAATTCAGGTAAGCACAAAGGACTATTTGACCATAGTGGGAACCCGTGCCCCGAGGTAAGAACCTTTGGCGGGCAGAGGACGCCGAGAATGAATTTTTCAAAATTGACAGGGAAGGTCGGAACTTTTTTTCGAAAGCTTCGGATATACCTGTGATCGTTCTTCTCATGTCCCTTATCTCTCTTTGGAAACTCCCCTCCTTGCGGATCCCTTTATTGATCAGCCAGCCACTTTGGATCGCTGCTCTGTGTTGGGGGCTTCCAAAAACGGAAAGGGCACCAGAGCCGCCCCTTGGCTCTGGTCCGCCCGTGTCTGTTCCATTCAAACCATAAACATTCTTCTATGAAAACGCACCTGATTCTCATTCTCTCGTTGGCGCTCTGTTTTAGGGCTTATTCGGTGAATCCGTATTTGGATGTTTATGAGCTGCCCGAAGACTCTATTCTTTATCAAACTGATTTCCAGACCGCCTCGCCGGGTGAGGCTTTGCAGCCTGGTTGGACCATCGAGCAGGGAACAGCTACCATCGTGCAAGAAGACAGTTCGAACTTGCCTTGTCTCCGTATCGATCCCTCGCCGCAGGGCAAATTTGGTCAGGTCACTTTTAAGCTCGATCCCGCACCAGACGTTGCTGTGCTCTTTGTGGATACGGTGATCAAGCCGGTGGCGTTCGCGGAAGAACCTGAGGAGTTTATCGATGCTTCGGGTTCGGTAACTGGCGCCTTCCGCTTGGTGAAAGAGGCTGTGTCTGACAAAAACGTGGCCGCTCTTTATGTGCTCAATGGCAACGGTGAGCGTGGCGGAGATTGGATGGACACGGGCGTGACCTTCCCGCTTGGCGACGATGGACGGCCGCTTCACTGGATGCGTCTCACGTTTAGGCAGGAATTCTCTGTGAGTGAAAATGATGACGAATCGACGGACAATCGCTGGGATCTCTGGGTTAATGGACGTTTATCAGCGGCGAATCTTGGCTATTACGATAATGCCAATGCGGACCCCGGGCGAATTTCATTGCTAGGGCATCGTCAAGTGCCGCTCTTCCTTGAGAGACTAACGGTATCCTCGGAGAATCCGCTCTTCGCTGATTCCAATCGCAATGGCCTCTCGGACAAGTATGAGTCAGTCTATGGCCTTAATGGCCGGGATGAAGATCATGATGGAGATGGCTTGGCGAATGTGCAAGAGTTTCTCAAGCGCACCAATCCCGTGCTGGCAGATTCCGATCGTGATGGACTCAATGACGGCGATGAATTGATGGCTGGTCGGAACCCTTTGGATCGCGGTGATGCATCTCCCGCTGAAGCTGAAACTTACGACCAAGGAACTCACTGGGGACCTCTCAACTCTTTCGCAAGCGCTGGAGAAATCGTTATGGATACGATGACGAGCTGCAGCGAGTCAGTGATCAGTTTTAGATTAGACTTTAATTCTGACTACTTGCCCACGGGCCCCGGCGATTCAGGGGTTTCCTTCAAAGTTAGTGAAATTGAGGTTTATGAAAATCTTTTTAAGAAACTGCCAGCGACTGTTTTAAATAGCACGTTCGACGATTTTAATGATGAGAGTGGGAATGTGACCTTGATCTCGTGGGCGGGGGATTTCTCCTTTGGCTATATTCGCGTGGTCGGAGAAACCAAGTTCTACGGATATAGTAATCCTGATGATCCAGAATCGTATTGGGAAGATATTTACAAAACTACTTGGTTCAACAGATATGACTGTTGTCCATCTTGCGATACGTGTGTCAACAGCGTTGACTTTAACTATGATCTAGGGAACCTAGGAATAGGAGGTGGTGTTGCCAAGATCGGCGTTAAACGAGAAAGAATTTCGCCAGAGATTTATCGCCGTAGCTCACTGTCTTATTTGGGGCCCATGGATGAGGGGCATGTCCAATTTTCGCCAGTTGCGGGTGAGCATGATAGGCGGAAAGAAGCCTTGGATTGGGTGCGTACCGCCACGCAGTTTACGACATTCACCGATTTCCCCAATGGAAACGGCTATCAAATCAAAATGTACGCATTGGATCAGATTGATTCGGGTAATCAGGCTCAAGGTGAACCCTTCCAAACGATCACTGTTTTCGATCCCGATCCGCAAGCTTTCGGTGGTATCAAGTCTTTACGTATTGTGGAAGAAGGGGAACGCACCGCATCTAAGGAATATCGCTCCTATCAATCAGACGAAGGTGAAGTATGGGAACTCTTTGCAGGAGCCCCAAGCACTTTTCTTACTCAGCCACTGAAGCATGAACGGTTGGTCGAGTCCTACGATTCAGGTCGATCTGAAAATGGAGGTTATACCCGGAAAAATCGCCCCCGAAAAATCACCCGAAGGGAGATCAGTCATTGGGATTTCTCCTCTAATGGTCTCAAAATCGATCAGGTCGAAGAGACGGTTAAGGAACGCTTTCCTTGGGGATGGCAATTGGTTGAGGAGAGTCTCGATCCCGATGGAGAAGATCTACGCACGGTGTACGGATTCCGAGATCCGTCGGAAGTGGATATGGATAACCGCACGCGCGGAGATGATGATGTGCAATGGGTGCAATATCCCGATGGTAATTGGGAGTGGTATGGCTATGACGGTGAAGGGAACCGTAACCGAATCGTGCGGCCGTTAGGCAATGCGCCTCGTCCAGACACCCTCCCAACAACTAACCAAGGATTCCGTGTTACGACGCACGAATTCGAGGGCCCTGGTTACCGTTTGAAGACTACAGAACTGACCAATGGCACCGTCGACCGGATTATCTTTAAAGACTATCAAGATCACCCGACTCGTCCAGTGCCAGGAGAATGGGTCGAGCGTGAGATCGTCGCTTACAAAGCTGGTGCCACCGTAAACGATCCGGACAATGATGTCACTACCACCGTACGGGATGGCGTGACCAACCGAGTTCTTCGAATCGAGCATCCGGACGGTCGAGTGACGGCCAATCAATATACGGAAAATGGGGATACATTGATCAAAGAAACACGCTATCAGTTGCCTAGCGGCGAATATGATGAAGAGGCGCGGCAAGTCATGCATCGCTCGGGTACGCTTCTTGAGAGGGAGATCATCGACGTCACTTCTGAATCTGCCATTGAGCATTGGAAGGTAGAGGCCATGGATTCGCGCTATCGTCCGCTACTCACTGTTAATGAGCTCACCGGTAAGGCCATATCTAAAGAATACGCGTGTTGCGGCGAACCGTCGCGGATTACGAAAGAGGATGGTCACACCACTCTCTACGACCGCGACGCCCTTGGCCGAGTCACGGCTCAAAGAACCGGTTATCAGGATCCGCTTGCTCATGGCAATAGTCTCATGTCCCGAACGGGACAGCAATTATTTCAAATCGATGGACTCAATCGCCGCGTGCGAACCCAAACTTTAGGGGGAGAGGGAGATAGGCTCGAAGCAACAACTGAGTATAATCTAGCGGGTCAACAGACGACGCAAACCAGTGCTGCCGGTGTACAGACCCAGTATGCAACCATTATGATGGAAAACGGTGGGCGTGTCGAACTAACGAGCCTGCCCAAAAGCGGTCACGACGACAGGCACCGGATTACGCAGAATCGTTATGACGCCGACGGCGCCCTTCGTCAGTCCATGACTTACGCTTCAGACGAACCTCTCGCCACCAAGCCTGATCCTCGCACACTTGTTCACAATATTCTTTATACGAATGGGCGAGACAGCAAAGGCCGCTACCAAGAACAGGCGGACATTGCCAACATCTTCGATGTTCGCAGAACACGTGCTTACTTCAACCAAGAGGGCCTTCAGAGTGAAATCATCCACGCCTATGGCAGCCGTCTTGCTGCCAGTGAACGTTTTGAATATAACCAAGATGGCAAACTTATCCTTCATATTGACCCTGATGGAGTCACCACCAGATACGCCTACAACGCAAAGGGTGAGCGTACCACCACCGCGCTTGACCTTGACATCCAGCCACTCGAGGCAACGGATCATATTGATTACGAAGTAGATCGGATTACACTGGTGGAGCAATCTGTGATTGAAAGTGAAGGCGAAATGGTCACTCGTACCGTGAATCGTATCTATGCAGATACTGGCATCATCACAACAACCGTTCAAGAGACGACTTTAGACGGAACACAAACCCGGTCATGGCATTATGACCAGCTTACCACAACAATCAGAACCGAAGGCAATCATCCAGGAAGTTGGACCATCACCACAACGGATCCATCCGGCGCTTACGTTCAACAAATTTACCAAGAAGGCCAGCTCATCCGAACGAATCGTTACGCCAATGACGATACGCTGATTTCCTGGATTAGCCAAGCCTATGACTCCTACAACCGCATCCAACAAGTAACTGATAGTCGCACGGGCACGACCACTTATCATTATGATGACAGTGGAAGGCGCTGGAAAGTGAGTGCGCCCAATCCAGGGACTAGGTCAAGCACCGAGGGAACACTAGACACCATCTATCATTTCGATGCGCTTGGCCAGACTGTCACTACTGTGAAACCAAGCGGCGGCCAAGTCCACCAAGTCTACAACGCCAATGGCACTTTGCATAAGACCTACGGCCATCAAACTACAGATGTTCAATGGGGCTACAACGGGCGTGGCGAACGCACCCATATGACGACCTGGTACAGCCACCTAAACAAACCTGCCACCACAAGATGGCATTACAATAACCGAGGGTTGCTGGCGTTTAAACAAGATGCGCTCGGCCAACGTGTTCACTACGCCTACACCTCCGGCGGCAGACTCCAAACCCGTACCTGGGCACGCGGCGTCCAAACAACCTATCATTACGACCAAGCTAGTAATTTGGCCCACATTGAGTACAGCGATAGTACTCCCGCCGTCCACTTCTCTTACACGCGCTTCGGACAGCAACATACGGTGCAAGACGCCGGAGGCCTTCTTACCTACAACTACCTTCCAGACCAACCCACTGTATTAGGGTCGGAGACTCGTAGTGGTGACTTTCAATCGCCGCCGAACCCACGTGTGCGCACCATTGCGCCACTTTATAGCGAGCCCAAAACACTAACCTACAACCGAGATGTCCTAGACCGGCCCAGTGGATTCCAAATCGGCACCCTCAATCATCCAAGGCAAGACTATGCGGTCACTTACGGCTACGACCACGTGAACCGTCTTGATCGTGTCAGCTCGGGAGGTTACGACTTTGTCTACCGGTTCGAATCCATGTCCTCGACCAACCGACTTAGGTCGGTAACGGCAAACGGCATCAAGAACACTCAGTATCAATACGAAGCTGGACGCGATACCATCACCAACATCATTAACCACGCAGGACCGGATAATCGGCTCATTTCAAGCTACGTCTATCAGTACGATTCAGACGGGCATCGAACTGAACGGAGCGCGACTATCATTGATCCTACGACTAATATCTTGAATCCAGCCGTCACCGATCGTTTTACGTATGATCAAGACACTGGGGGGCTCGCGAAATCCGAACGTGCGAACGATTCTGGCTATACAGAAGAATATTACTACGACAAGATTGGTAACCGCTCATCTCTGGGAAATGCCAAAGGAGAATTCGCATTGTATGGCGTCAATGCCTTGAATCAGTACAGTAGCATATGGACCAATGATGACCTTCAATTTCCCACTTATGATTTAGACGGAAACCGCTTAGAGAAAGGCGAGCAAGAACTTGTCTGGGATGCTGAGAACCGTTTGATAGAAGTTAGGGAGCGGGGATCGCTTTCTGCTAAGTATGCTTACGATCACAAGGGACGTCGCATCGCTCGGTGGACGAAAGACGGAGTGGACGAACGTTACCTCTATCAGGGATGGAATCTCATAGCTGTATACGCACCTCAAGATGCAGTGCCTTCTGAGCGTTGGACATGGGGCAAGGATCTCAGTGGCACCGTCGAGCATGCGGGAGGCGTTGGGGGACTACTGTTCGGAAGCAGCCCGAATCATCGTGACGATCGGTTTTACAGTTACGACGCCAACGGAAATGTTACCCAATTATCGACAGTTAATGGAGGGTTGATGGAGAATTATGAATACGATAGCTTTGGGAATCTTGTCACTGCTACGCTAGCCAGCGACAATAGGTTTCTGTTTAGCACGAAGTCCTATGATCGTGAAACTCGGGCGTATTATTACGGCTATCGTTATTATAATCCATCGGAGGGCAATTGGCTGTCGAGGGATCCAATCGATGAGTTAGGCGGACTGAATTTGTATGGATTCATTGACAATAATCCTATCAATTATTTTGACCTGTTTGGAAATCGGACAAGCGGTTCTTATACCGTGCAAGGAACTGGTCACCATATTGTTCCCGTGGAACTATGGGAAGCGTTTGGTTTTCCTGAAGAAGCGAAGAAGATCTTTGACGACGCGACAATCCCAGTGCCCACCTATACTGATGCGAATGGAAAAGTGTGGAAACATGATTTTACTGCGCATGGGCCTAAAACGGGCTATACTGGACATGTTAGAGATCAAATAGTGGATTTTATTAATAGTAAGGGAATAGCTGGCAAGAAGATGGCGGTGCATGAATACAAGAAACTCGCTGAAGACTTGGTTCAATCCGTACAGGGTTCCAGCAATAGCTTTATTTCGGGTTATCTAAAGAATGTAGGTGATCCCCAGAAGCTATTGAATTGGAGCCAGACCACGGCGACACAGCTTGCTCATCCAGTAGGCAAGACCCCCGTGAAATTTAGCGGTATTAGGATACTAAAAGTACCCAAACTCAGAGCCGCATGCAGGAAAGTGCCCATACTTAAGTATGTGGTATTAATCGGTGGAACAATGATCTGGGATATCGAGTATAATAATGCCCGAGCGAATGGTCATAGCCCAACCGCGGCGGGAGGTATTGCATGGGCTAGGGTTGCTGATCCAGGGTTTGAGATGGCTGTGGACTTTGGCTCAGGAGTGGGGAATGTAATCAATGGGGTTATTTACGAATGAGATCGACCTCATACCGAGTCGATCCTGATTACGGCGGCATACTGAACGGACACCGTTATGCGATTGATGATTCAGATGAATCTGAAGAAAAATGGAGATTATTGTTAGTTTCCTTTTCTAAAGAATTCCACTCCGAAGCCATTGAGGATGTTGACTATGATTTTCCAGATTGGCATCATGGTACGCTTTCGCTTAGCGTCTATTTATACAATTGTAATCTCTTTCGAGATGGGCAGTTCGTGAATAGAATTAAAAAAATCTTGAATGAGCATGGAAATTGTTTTGCCCAGTTCGAGTGTTACGACAATCGATCGTCAATTGGATTGTTTCAGATTTACCTTCAAGAGACAGTGTTCAACATCAATGCGGAACAGACAGGCTTACTCAATAAAGTCATTTCTGGATGGAGTGATTAAATCTTCAGGCTTTGTTAATCATCGATGACGGGTATTTTCCAGGATCTTATTTGGAAGCAGTGGACAGAGTTCGGGGGAGCATGGGTTCCGCATCCGTCTTCTGAGGAGCCTCGGAGGAAGCCGTGGCAAACAATATAGCCGACGCGATGGCAATGGACGCACTTCTCTCTGCGAACAGTCATTCGAAAGTTGAGGAACTCCAGCGAGTCCAAAGCCATGAGAGGAACAAACTTCATCCCCTGACTCTAACCCACCAGACGGCGATAGAGGATGGCCGAATTAACACCGACGAATGCCCCTCATCCTACGATCACAATTCGGCCATTTTCGGCCCAAATGTACGATCACAGGGTGGAAATTAACAGTTAAGGAACCTGCAGCTATCGGGCTGGATGGGAGAATCAGTCTCACACACAAACCGAGATAAGCAGATGCGGCGACTGAACCAAAGGAAATCGAAAGTGCCGAATTAACGCTGATGAATGCCCCTCATCCTACGATCACAATTCGGCCATTTTCGGCCCAAATGTACGATCACAGGGTGGAAATTAACAACGAAAGCGGATCATGGCTCGGTTGAGAAGGGTGACGGCCCAACGGCGTTCAAGGAGGGCCTCTGGTGAGGTGATGTTTGACCTAGTCGTTCGAGAACCGTGGATTAACTCCTCGGAGGGAGTATTTAGGGTCTGTCCCAGAAGCGTCCGATTCTGAGATTTGATGTGTGGTTTTTGTTAGGCGCGTTGTTGGCCGCGCTGGTCGGGGGCGGATTTGTTGGTTTGGATGGTTGTGCTTTGTCTGATTCTCGCTTTTCGGGCCTTTTTCTCGGGCGCGGGTACGTGCTGCTCCCTCTCCGGCTTGTGTTCCGGGGGCGCGGCTTTGTGTTCCGTGGCGAAATGCTTCGTGTGAACGGGTATAGATGAGAGTCAGACTGGGTTTCGGGGAGCCAGCCACGATATAGAATGAGGACGTAGACAGGGATGATTGAATGGGGGATGCAGATTCGCCGATCCAGTTATCCAGCTACCGATGAATTTCCTCCATGTGCCTTCGATCACGAAGAGGGCCAATGCCTGCATCGCCATGGGAATTACAAGCGTTTTGCCGATGTCGAGGGAGACGCGCAAATCACCGTGATGCGCTTTCTTTGCAAGTATGCCGGGAGGACCATTAGTGTTCTTCCCGATCACCTCTTGCCTTATCGTACCGTCCATCTCCCATGCGTGGAAGAAGACTTTGACCAACGCTGCGCCCCTCCATCCCAAGGTGGCCAAGACGACGGCAACAACGCCAATGGCAGCGAAATCAAGAAAGGTTGCCTGCGGCGAGCTTGGTGCCGATTCGCCGATCAAAGCAGGCGCCAGAGCCTCACCGAGTTCTTCGGGCAGCGCATTGCTCTTACAAACACCGCAGAAGAACTTTGGAGAGCCATTCGCCTCACCGCCGGCAACCTCGGGGAGATCCTTCTCGAACTCGCGCTCCATGGCAAGAGCCTATTGGGTGATTACCGGTGCTTGAAGGCCAACTAACATCTCTCTATTATTCGCCACGAGTTTCCCACATAACCGTACTATTTCGCAAAATCACTGCGGGGGTAAAGCTCCCGCATGTCTGATGACCATACTCTAACACCCCAAGAACAAAGCGCTCTGGTCCGCTACGGCGCCATCAGTTACCTGCAACAACTTCAGGAAGAAGGCCGGTCGTTAGCCGCAGCCTTACGACAAGCAGCCTTGCGTCCCTGGCCCGATGTCCAATCCGGCAAACACTACGCCATTCGCACTCTCGAAGACTGGTGGTATGCCTATCAAAACGACGGATTCCAGGCACTCACCAAACATCCCAGGCAAGACACCGGCAAACAACGTGCGCTCACCTCCGAACAACAAGAATGGATCCTCACGCAGCGGCGAAAATATCCACAGATTCCGATCAAAGTGGCCTATCGCCGGTGGCTCACTCAAGAAGAAGGTAGAGAGTTGCCTTCACTCTCCACAGTCTATCGCTTTCTCAGAGCCGCTGGACTGCATCACGGGCGTCCAGCTGAGGACATCCATAGCGGCCCCACCAAAGCCTTCGAAGCCCCCTATCCAAACGATCTTTGGATGGCCGACTTCAGCCCCGGTCCCAAACTCCGCACCACCGAAGGCGCTACTTTGGGCACCCAGCTTTGCGCCATCATTGACGATCACAGCCGACTCATTCCCTACGCCGCCTACTACACAAGCGAAAACACGCAAAACCTCCATCACGCCCTCAAAGAAGCCGTCCGCCGCCGCGGACTCCCCCACAAACTCTACGTCGACAACGGCGCCCCATTCATTAGCAAACACACCCACATCGTCTGCGCCAATCTCGATATCCGCCTATTGCATCACAAGCCTTACGCCGCCTGGAGCAAGGGAAAGATAGAACGCCTATTCTCAAGTATTCAGGTAGGGTTTGAAACCACCCTATCACTACCCGAAGAGCGCGTCCACAGTCTCCAAGACCTCAATGCCAAGTTCTCCACTTGGCTCCAGAAAGACTATCATAACCGTCAACACAGCACTACCGGCACCACCCCGCAAGCCCGTTTCCACGCCGGAGCCGAACACCTCCGCCAACTTGAACTCAGCCATCACGCTCTGGAAAAACTCTTCTACACCCGCATCCACCGCACCGTGCGCAAGAATGGCACCATTCGCATCGAAAATCGCCTCTACGAAGTCGACTTGAGCCTACGCGGACGTCGCATCGAAGTGCGCTACGACCCCTTTGCCGTAAGCAAAGAGCAATCGCTGGAGATCTATCATCACAACCATCACGTCGGCACAGCTCACCTGGTCAATCTACACCTCAACAGTCAGATCGACCGGCTCAACTACGAACGCCGTCACCAGGGCTAACAAAGCCACATCACGCTATCATCATCACACCATGACGACCAGACTTAGAAAAAGCAGTGGCCGCAAGCCCATCACAGACTCCACCATCACTCATTACACCCATCTTTGGGGAGCAACCGGCATCCCCTTCAACGAAGAAACCTCCCACTATCAAAAGCCCCCTCAGATCCAACAAGCCGAGCAACTGCTAACCCAAAGCGCCGCCCTCCGCAGCCTCATGTTGCTCAGCGGCCCCAACGGCGTAGGGAAAAGCCATCTCGTCAGCCACTGGAAAGACAAGCTCGATCCGCGGCTCTACTGCGCCATCGCCATCACCCAGGCCAGCCTAAGCCATGCCGGATTGTTAGCCTATTTAGCCCGCAAGTTCGGCAAAGCCGGCGGCACCCGCAGCACCACCCTGATGCATCTTGAAGAAGCCTTGGTAGAACTTGGCGAGACCAGCGCCATCATCATCCTCGACGAAGCGCAGAACTACAGCCACGGAGCGCTCGAAGAGATCCGGTTATTGTTAGGCATCGATCTAGCCCGGCGTCCCGCTTTTAGTCTCATACTCATTGGAGACGAGTATTTGTTAGGAAGTCTAAGACTACGCAGCCACCGCGCCCTCTACAGCCGCATCGCCTGTCATCATCAGCTCAAACCGTGGGAAAGCCAAGAGATCGAAGAACTCCTAGAAGCCAGTCAAAACGCCGTAGACTTGAAGGAAAACATCATCATCCCCGCCGCCCTGGACTTGATTACCAATGCCAGCAACGGGCGGCCGCGCACCGCGCTGCAACTGGCCCGTGCCGCGTGGATCGCAGCCAGCCAAGAGAAAGCCAACCACATCACCACCGATCACGTACAGCAAGTGATGCCCACCATTCCCTCCGCCAACGACCATCGAGGAGGCATGCCGGAAGGCTAACAAGATAAACATTAGGCTATGCAAACACCATCAAACCAAAGCAGCCCCGTCGAAGAGCAAGTGGCGGCCCTACACCAACACTATTGCCAACTGACCGGGCAGAAACTGATCTTAGGCTTCGACCGGCAACGAGCCTGGTATGAGTTGCTACGAGCCGGGTTCACCAGCGAAGATGTGGAACAAGTCGTCAGCTACTTGCAACGGGAGATCCGAGGCGAGCGCCGCCGCGTGGGAGCGCTCAAACCCAGTAACTTCTTACAACTCGAGCGATTCGAAGAAGACCTCAACATCAGTCGGGCGAGACTAACTAGAGCATCAAAACCATCGAAACCACGGCCGCCAAGCAAACCCACCGACGCCTTCACCCCCGAGGAAGGAGCGCGAGCCTTTCGTAATCTGAGATTACAACTTCAGCGCACCACCACGCCAAAGACTGACAATCCCACGAAGAAAACAGACAATCCCACCAAACAATCTGAAAACAATCCCACGACCTAATTCGCCGCGCCACACTTTGTCTTGCGCTTTTTCTAGGCTGCTTGCTTCCGCGCTTCGGCTTCTCGCGCTTCGGCTTGCTTCTTTCGCATTTCGGCTAGTTTCTTCATGTTGTGCCCGAGCACTCCCCAACTCACCGCCTTCTCGCGATTGGTGTGCCCTTTCACTCGTAACATATCTCCCAATATGCTGTGTATGAAGATGCTGATTCGGCCTTCGGTTTGACTTCGTCTTCTTTGCCTCTTGGCGAATTCGCCGTTCCCCATTTTTTCGCGCAGGATTTCGAGTTGCTTCGGACATATGTAGTCTCTTTCTTCTCCTAACGCTTTGCTGTTTGCTTTGCTCGCAAAGCCTCGATCTGCGCATACGCCTTCTATTTCGATCTTGAGTCGCTCTTCGATGTTTTCGACTCCTTCTAGGAGTATCTTGGCGTCGCTCACATTTTCTTTGTAGAGTTGGTTGTGAACGATTAATCCGTCTTCTTGTTCGCCTAACAGGATGGGGTTGCCGAATTCGGTTTCTTTCCCTAACTTTCCTCTCACTACCACTTGCACGTCGGACTCGTAGAGGCTGAGGATTTTTTCTGAGCTTTTGACTTGTCGCTCCCCGATGAGGCGCTCGTGTGCTTGGCGTTGGGCTTCAGGTAGTTGCTCGAGGATGTTGTCGATTCGCCCTAGTATTTGCTGGACTTGCGGCCAACTCCACTCGGTTTCTTGCCATCTTTCTTCTAAGAGTTGGCGATGTTTCTGGGCGTGTTGACGGGTCTTGCGAATTGATTTTTTCATCTGTCGCAGGATGGCTTTGCGGTTGCGTTTGCTGTCTTTCTGCCGCCGTTGTTGGCTCATGGCTATCCCGAGTTTGTTGATTTCTCGCAGGAAGGTTTCGGGGTCTTGGGGCATGCGGTTTTTTAAGCCGGCTTCCCGTATGAGTTTCGTGGCTTTCATCAGGGTGCGGGTGGCGTCGATGAGGAGCACCCAGTCGGTGGGGTAGTGGATGTTGGCTTGGAGACAGAAGCTGTCGAACCAGACGTTGACCAGATCGACGGGGTTTTCTAAACCTAACAATTGCTCTAAGCCGTCGCTGGAGTGTTGGGCGGCGCTTTGCAGTAGCTGGGCGCTGAGTTGGTCGATGGCTTCTTGGGGCAGGAAGCGTCCGTAACGGTCGAGGGTGCTTTTTGAGGGGGGCATGACGGAGCCGAATTCGCCTGTATGACAGAACCATTGCAGCACATTGCTTTCTGCTAGTTGGATGCTGAGTTCGCGCACGGGCATATGATTTTCGACGAAGCGGACGATGTTAGTGCGGAAGGCGGTGACGCAGTGATTGAGGAATCGGGTGCCTACTTGATGGGACTGGAGGCCGCGGCGTTCGAGAACAAGCTTCGTGAATTGGTCATCGAGTCCGGCCCGCTCGATGATGTCGTCCATGAATTGGTATCGGGCGCGTTTATCGCGATAATCTTTGGGCCCGTAACAAGGTGGAAGTAGACGAAAGGTTAATTGGCGGTTAAATTCGGTCATGATTCGGCGGGTTTGATTTTGCTACTAACCAAATTATACACGCCGAATTTGGCTATGGGAGTCCAAATTGGGCTCTCATAGCTCTTTAATATCGCTGTTTCGCACTTCTATGACAGGGGGGCGGACCTGTGGGACAGGCCCTATTTAGGGTCTGTCCCAGAAGCGTCCGATTCTGAGATTTGATGTGTGGTTTTTGTTAGGCGCGTTGTTGGCCGCGCTGGTCGGGGGCGGATTTGTTGGTTTGGATGGTTGTGCTTTGTCTGATTCTCGCTTTTCGGGCCTTTTTCTCGGGCGCGGGTACGTGCTGCTCCCTCTCCGGCTTGTGTTCCGGGGGCGCGGCTTTGTCTTGCGCTTTTTCTAGGCTGCTTGCTTCCGCGCTTCGGCTTCTCGCGCTTCGGCTTGCTTCTTTCGCATTTCGGCTAGTTTCTTCATGTTGTGCCCGAGCACTCCCCAACTCACCGCCTTCTCGCGATTGGTGTGCCCTTTCACTCGTAACATATCTCCCAATATGCTGTGTATGAAGATGCTGATTCGGCCTTCGGTTTGACTTCGTCTTCTTTGCCTCTTGGCGAATTCGCCGTTCCCCATTTTTTCGCGCAGGATTTCGAGTTGCTTCGGACATATGTAGTCTCTTTCTTCTCCTAACGCTTTGCTGTTTGCTTTGCTCGCAAAGCCTCGATCTGCGCATACGCCTTCTATTTCGATCTTGAGTCGCTCTTCGATGTTTTCGACTCCTTCTAGGAGTATCTTGGCGTCGCTCACATTTTCTTTGTAGAGTTGGTTGTGAACGATTAATCCGTCTTCTTGTTCGCCTAACAGGATGGGGTTGCCGAATTCGGTTTCTTTCCCTAACTTTCCTCTCACTACCACTTGCACGTCGGACTCGTAGAGGCTGAGGATTTTTTCTGAGCTTTTGACTTGTCGCTCCCCGATGAGGCGCTCGTGTGCTTGGCGTTGGGCTTCAGGTAGTTGCTCGAGGATGTTGTCGATTCGCCCTAGTATTTGCTGGACTTGCGGCCAACTCCACTCGGTTTCTTGCCATCTTTCTTCTAAGAGTTGGCGATGTTTCTGGGCGTGTTGACGGGTCTTGCGAATTGATTTTTTCATCTGTCGCAGGATGGCTTTGCGGTTGCGTTTGCTGTCTTTCTGCCGCCGTTGTTGGCTCATGGCTATCCCGAGTTTGTTGATTTCTCGCAGGAAGGTTTCGGGGTCTTGGGGCATGCGGTTTTTTAAGCCGGCTTCCCGTATGAGTTTCGTGGCTTTCATCAGGGTGCGGGTGGCGTCGATGAGGAGCACCCAGTCGGTGGGGTAGTGGATGTTGGCTTGGAGACAGAAGCTGTCGAACCAGACGTTGACCAGATCGACGGGGTTTTCTAAACCTAACAATTGCTCTAAGCCGTCGCTGGAGTGTTGGGCGGCGCTTTGCAGTAGCTGGGCGCCGAGTTGGTCGATGGCTTCTTGGGGCAGGAAGCGTCCGTAACGGTCGAGGGTGCTTTTTGAGGGGGGCATGACGGAGCCGAATTCGCCTGTATGACAGAACCATTGCAGCACATTGCTTTCTGCTAGTTGGATGCTGAGTTCGCGCACGGGCATATGATTTTCGACGAAGCGGACGATGTTAGTGCGGAAGGCGGTGACGCAGTGATTGAGGAATCGGGTGCCTACTTGATGGGACTGGAGGCCGCGGCGTTCGAGAACAAGCTTCGTGAATTGGTCATCGAGTCCGGCCCGCTCGATGATGTCGTCCATGAATTGGTATCGGGCGCGTTTATCGCGATAATCTTTGGGCCCGTAACAAGGTGGAAGTAGACGAAAGGTTAATTGGCGGTTAAATTCGGTCATGATTCGGCGGGTTTGATTTTGCTACTAACCAAATTATACACGCCGAATTTGGCTATGGGAGTCCAAATTGGGCTCTCATAGCTCTTTAATATCGCTGTTTCGCACTTCTATGACAGGGGGCCGGACCTGTGGGACAGGCCCTATTTACCGTCTTTTAGGGGAGTGACTACTACCATATCGGATTTGAAGTCACTTCGTTCTCGATCATACCCGAGCCAAGTAGCAGCGTGTTTCTTGGCCTCACCATGACACTAGTCTTTCTTAGGAGACGGCGTCAGTGGTGCCTCATGGTCACTCAAGTGTCAGTTCCTTGATTTGAACGGTGACGATTGGACCGTCCGGGGTTCGTCCGGCGCCGGTGGTGGTGATGACGCTCTCTGGGAGTTGATACTGCTTGATGAGGGCTTTCCCAACGGTTTGTGCGCGCAGCCGGCTTGCGGAGTTGGCAGTTTCTCGTTCTTCTTCGCTGGATGCGTTGTCACGCAGCTTGAGAGAACCTGTTAGGGTGGCCTTGCACTGAGGATTCTCTAGTAAGAATTGACCCAAGGCTTTGAGTGCTTGGGCATTCTGTTTGGCGTCTAAGTCGTTGTAAATCCCGGGTTCAAATTGGAATCGAAGTTTGGACCAATCGATGACCGAGGCGGCGGCTCGCGCCATGACACCAACGCTGTGGAGCTTGTACTGACTGCCTTGGAGACCGGTGGAAGGTCCTTGCTCGCTGAGCGCCCTGGCAAACTGAGGATCTTGGTAGGTTGCGTGATGGGCTTTGTGTGAATCTGGCAGGAGATAGGCTTCGGTAGCCGAGTCAAACTGGCTGCGAAAGCTTCCTCCCTTGGTCATCTGATCGGTTAGGAATCCGAGATTCATATTGAGATTGGCGAACTCGAAGGTAGGGAATTCTTCGAGGACATCTTCGGTGGTCCAAGGTTCGTCGGGATTGACGGTGAGGGCGCGAGCGATCACGGCCAAGGCTGCGGGGTTTTCACGTAGACCAGCTTTGATGGCATTGACCTCCTGGTTGCCAATCAACGTTCCATGGATGAGGCCTTTCACCATTTCGGGATATTCTTTGGTGAAGCCGCGATTAAAAACCTGGATCTCCGCGCCGATGACTTTCAGCCCGATATCTGCAAAGAACTTGGCGCGTCCTTTGCTTTTCTGAACGGCTTCGCTGGTCACGGGATCCCATCCGACTAAACCGGCGAGATTTCCTTTGCCGCTGAAGAGGTCTTCCTCAAAGATGGCACCGACGTCATCCACACCGGTGGCGTAGAGCAAGTTGATGGCGTCCGGTTTCGGAGGATCCTCCCAGCCCAGGCGCCGGTAGACAGAGAGACCATGATGGTTGGCAACGTGCCTGATCATGAAATCGCTTTCGGTATAGTGTGGTACAACGAAGGACTTTCCGGCGAATTCTTGAAGCGTGTTCAACGCTGACAAGGTGACAAGCCCGTCGTCGAAGCGCGCCCATCCAAAGGCGAGTGGACAAGAAGCTTCAAGTTCCGGTCCCCAGGCGGTCAGGGTGTCCACGGTGCAGATCGACGCGGCGATCTTCCCGGTCTGAAGCCCATCCCAATCTTCCGTTTCATTCATGATGAGCCGAACTTTGAAACCGTATTTCTTGTAAAAGAAGGAGTCCTCATTGGGTTCGCGGCCTTGGTTAGCGAGAATGAGTCCAGCAAACGCGATCCATTCACAGATCTCGATTTCGACCAAATTGTCTACGGGATGGTAGGTGGCCGGCGTGCCGAGTTGGGGTTTGTTAGCGTAACTGACGACAAGATCCGCTGCGGATTGAGCGTTCTTTTTCAGCTGCAGTGCTAGACCACTGACTTTCTCTGGATCTTTGTCAGACTTCTCAAGGCCTTCGCTGGGAGGGGGAATGTGCTGGACGGGTTTGGGAGTCTCTTGAGGTGTTTTCGAAAGGGATCTGTCTTGTGCTGAATGCGAGTGCTTTGTTTTTAAAAACAGTCCGAAAGCAAGTATGGCCGTTAATAAGAGCGCTCCGATGCCGTAGAGAAGGCGTTTGGGGGGTGATGTCGGGGATCGCATGCTGATAGCGTGGTGTCGGTTTCTGCTAGTTCAGTTATTGAAAAATGCTGCGGAGCTCTTTAATCTCAAACTGGACGTTTTCCGGCGTAGGATCTGCTAGCGTGTCGCTAACCAATTGGCTAAGCAGCGCTTGGTAACGGCGCCGAAGTTTATAGATTTCCTTGCGCACGCGCGGTGGGGGAATTTCCAACTGTTTGGCGATGTGGTCGGTGGAATGAACCGCATTGTTCCAAGGGATGAATTCTTCAAGCAGCTCGAATGTTCTGGCTTTGTCTCGAATGCGCCATTCTTCACGAAGCCGGATCATGGCTTGATTTAGAAGGGTGACGGCCCAGCGGCGTTCAAACAGGGCCTCTGGTGTGAGGTGATGTTCTCTTTGACCTAATTCAAGGGTTTGACGATGGTAAAGAGTCTCGGCGCTGTCGCCATCAATGACGAAGGGGGAGACTCGGACGGCATCAGGACCACCTCGTTTCTGAGCTTCGGCATTGCGTTGGTGATCAATGAGAAATTGTTTGAATGCCGTTAGGAGAAAAGTGCGGAAGTGACCCTTGGCTTCGTCTGCCCGAGTAAAGGTGCCCTTGCGGAGGAGGGTGGCGAAGAAACTCTGCGTGAGGTCTTCGGCATCCGTACGGTTTCTTCCGCAACGGCGGGCATGGGCGTAAACAGGATACCAATAGAGGTGACAGAGCTCTTCTAGGGCCTGGCGGACTGCGCTATCATCGCCTTTCTTCGCTTGTCGGACGAGTGTCCATCGGGTGAGAGGAAAGGCGTTGTTCTTCTGTCGAGGGTCGCTCTCCTCCATCCTTAGGCAAAGCTGGGTCTAGGGAAAACAGATGTGGGGCGCATCAGCGAGAAGGTAGGAGCAACAGCCCTTATATCCACGGGATTCGGACAATTGGCGACAATATTCTCAGGAATGCTGATTTTATGACTAGTTGGTTTAGTTGGTTTCCATGGGTTTGACCCCCGGATGGTGTCTTGGTAGACTGACCTAATGGGGCGGGTCCATTCAGTCTCCCAGTATTCTATCTTTGGGAAAGAAGCAGTGATGGGTCTTCTTGAAATGCCAGAAGAGCTCCCTCTGGATGTGGCGGCCTTGCAACCGTACCTCGACGATTACATTCTACTAAGCAAACTCGGCCAAGGGGGGATGGGAGCGGCTGTTTTTCTCGCCCGCCAGTTGTCGCTGGATCGCTTGGTGGCGTTGAAGATGCTTGCTTGGTCAACGGAGCTTGGAGGCGATCTCGCTGAGCGCTTTGCTCGGGAAGCGCGGATCATGGGGAAAGTAACGCATCCTAATATTGTTGCTGTTCATGATTTTATCGAGGTCGAGAGGATGGGTTGCCTTGTCTTGGAGTACGTGCCGGGTGAGACGCTGGCGTCGCGAATCGTTGAAGGAAAGCATGGCATTGCCATTGAAGAAGCGATGGAGATCTTTGAGCAGCTTTGTGAGGGCCTGGCGGAAGCTCATGCACATGGCATCCTTCACCGTGACCTCAAGCCTTCTAACATTTTTCTTTCCGAAGAAGGCGAAGTCAAGTTAGGAGACTTTGGCATCGCCAAGATTATCGATGATCACACCGGCCGGAACATCACCAAGAACAGGACGAGGTCGGGCCATGTTCTGGGTACGCCGCACTACATGGCACCAGAACAATGTGAGGGAAACTCATTAGATGAGCGCACGGATATCTATGCATTGGGCGTGGCGGCCTACGAGATGCTCACGGGGACGCTTCCCGTTGGCCGGTTTGGCAGGCCTTCTGAGAAAGCTTCCCGAGTCCCGCGGTGGTTGGATGATCTTGTCATGGGAATGCTAGACGAGTCGCCCCAGAAGCGCCCTGCTAGTGTACCGGACATCTTGAGCGTCTTGCATCGGCGAAAGAAACGTGCAGGTAGGTGGGTATTCCCAGAGCGTGCCGGCTGGATGGGGCGATTCTTAAAAATGGCAGCGGTAAGTGCGACAGTCGTCGCCGCGGTGCTATCGATCAGCTGGGATTCGTGGAGTGATAGGCCAATTACGAATTCCTTGGGAATCCCCATGGTGGACGTTCCTGGAGAATCCTTTGCGGTGGCGGCTTGGGAAACACGGGTTCAAGACTTTGAGGCGTTTGTTAGAGAAGTGCCATTGGCGGCTCCCGGAGAAATGCGATCGTTCACGGATCAAGCACGTGATGGAAGTTGGCCATTGGTAGGGCATGATTGGCGGGAACCAGAGTTTAAGCAGTCGAGGGATCACCCCGTGGTGGGGGTGAGCTTCGCGGATGGGGAGGCTTTCTGCGCTTGGTTGACAGAGCGAGAACGGGAGAGCGGCCGTCTTGATGATTCGCGTGAGTATCGGTTGCCAACCGTTTCGGAGTGGCTGCTCGCGACCGAGTATCTGGGGAGATTTCCCTGGGGCGATCAATGGAATGAGATCTTTAACGAGGATCCAGTAGACAACTTCCGTGGGCAAGAATTCACGAAAGACCCGGCGTGGCGTGGTCATTCGACACGATTGGTGATCGGCTATGATGATGGGTGGCTACGGACGTCTCCCGTGAATCATTTTCCCGCCAATACGCTGGGGATCTTTGGACTGGCGGGAAACGTGTCCGAATGGTGCCGAGCCGACTATCATAACAAGACGGATCGAACGGCTCCCGTACTCGGCGGCTCGTGGGCGACAGCTTTTTCATACGATGTCGATACCTCTCTTTCGCGGTCTTCGCCCGTTGACGATCGTTCCTCGTGCGTCGGCTTTCGGATCGTCCTGGCTCCGGTGGAGCGGTCCTCAGAAGTCTTGGCGATGACGCCTTCTTTGGAAAAGCGCCAGGACGGGCCTTGAAATAGCACGCCCTGTGTGCGGTACTTTTGAATGTTCGTTACAAGAGGCATTCTAATCGTGGTAGCGACCGCCCTCATCGTAGCTTGCGATAGGAACACGGTGAGTCAGAACCAAGCGCCGCCAGAGGATAAGACGGCAGAAGCGAATGAGTCGGACACCCGTGAGCGTCCTGCCGATGACCGGGCGACAAATGCGAATGAGGAGATGGTGACTGCGGAGAATGTCGGCGAGATTGCGAAGCGTCTCAAAGCGACGGCGACAAGCGCGGCGGATCTTGTTGTCGAATACGACCGGCCCAAATTGGTGCCACCCGGTACCTATGTGGTGAAGGATGATGTCGTCGAAATTGAGATCTGCGAATACATCGCGTATGCCGGATTGGTCTTGGCCAATCGAGGGCGAGAGCCGAGTGAAGATTCATTCTTCTATCGTCACTACGGATTCAAAGTAGGGATCATTGTGGATGAGACGGAGGAGTGGGATGAGCTGAACAGTGGAAAGGTGGCCGCGTCTATCTGTTGTGTGGATACGCCTGCCGCGTATGGGCGGGAGCTGGATGTGGTTTGTCCGTTAGTGTTTGGATTCTCTAGATTTGATGATGGGCTTATTGTACGCTCAGACATCAATTCGTTTGGCGAGACGCAGGGTGGCTCCTTTGTCACACCGCATTTCGCGCAATCGGACTACTTGTTGAGACGGGCTGCGAAGTTGCATGGCTTCCCAGTAAAAGTGCGGAATGGCTGGAGCGATCCGGCTGATCCGAAGGGCTTGAATCTCATTTACACTACCGGTCAAGATCACGCTGCGCTTGTCTTTACCGAAGACTTATTGACGCACCAGAATCGTTTAGTGGGTTTCGCAGGGTGGGATCCGTTTCCTGCGGAAGTCGTCCAGAAAACGAAGGGGCTAGCAAAGTCAATGATGGCCAATCGAGAGCCGACGGTTGGCGCGGATATTCAATTGGTCAATCGAGGCTTTGCTGAGAGGTATCCCGAATTAGTTAAGGGATTTGTGCACGGGACGCTCTTGGGAAATCGAGTTATCAATCAAATCAAGTCTGGGAAAGAAGTCGATCGGTCGTTAGGGGATGATCCACTTCAACTCATCGCGAACGGCCTCACTACCGATCCCGACGAACCGTGGACGCGGGAACAAGTGCGGGCTGAGCTTGATAGCTTTGACTTCGCGAATGTCTCGCAACACCTCGCCTTCCTCAAAAGGCGTATGTCTCTTGGTCAGAATTGTCATGAGATGTATGAGGAAGCGTGCGAACTCTACAATCGATTGGATGAGAGCGCGGGCGAAGCAGACCTATTGGTCTCTCCGAGAGCTATCGAAGCGGTGGCTCAATTACCTCCCTTTGATACGGAATTATATCGGTTGGAAACAAATGGTTTGTTAGGCAAAGCGGACGCCTCCATTCTAGATTGGTCTACGATCGTTTTCACGTTCAAGCCACAGATTTACGATGTGCTAGACGTTCGAGATGGCAAGAATGCCAGGGCATTGAATGCGCTAACAGAGTTCGTTCGCCACAATCCTCAGGCCGTCGTGACGCTGACCGGGCACCTGGGCAAGGGCAGCGCTAAGCATCCCAAGGCGGATGCGTTAGGCGTCGCGGCGAGTCTTCAGCGGGCCGATGCAGTGAAGAGCATACTGATCGAGAGGTGTGAGCACGCAGAAAACTCGGTCGAAGTTCGCGGGGCGGGGAACTCCGCGTTTGGTGGATCCGTGACCGTTGAGGTGGAGGTGTTAAGAATTGAGGAATGAAGGCCAAGATTGGCAGGCCAGATCCCAGACTATCGCACACCCTAAAATGAGTTATACATTCCGTTATACATTAAAGCCGATTTTAAGCAGAAAACCTTGCAACTCTACGCATCTGAGCGCAATTGAAACAAAATGCTAACAGCCTGAAATGCAACTATATGCAACACCATGTAAAACATTGCTAACGAATCTTCTTGAATTTTAAGTCCGTTGCGTCTACCAATTCCGCCACGTCGGCAAAGACTTGAAACACAGGGTATCCTGGATTTCTGCCTCTCAAAGAACTGGCACTTATACGCTTCATTCATACACCTAGCAACCAGATTCTTATCCGAGCAAACCTTCCCAGAATACCGGGCCGTCACAAGCGATAGCACGATCGAGAGCACTTCGACACAACGCCATTGGACGCCTCAGGTGAGCCACGACACTTAACTAAGGCACGCTTTCCGGCACCCTCGCTATCACTTTCAAGGCGCCGATCTGAATCTTTGCCTGAGGCACTTGCGACGATAAGGTGAGATGTCATGGCCGCGCGCGACCCAAGCTCAGCAGAAACCGTGGTGATTCGTCCGGATGGCCTCCATGGGCCGGCTCAAGCCGCCCCCAATGCGGGTCGCCTAGTCATGCTGGGCTTTGTGGTATTCATTCTCATTGTTGTGGTGGCATTTATCTGCTACTTGCGACGCCAAGCGCGGCACCCACGTCGAGAAATCAGCGACCTGGACGCGTTGAGCAGACCGGATGAAGACGAGGAATCCGAATTTGCGAATTGGCGTTGACGAATGGTGAGTTCGTTATCATGCGTGTGTCCATCATGATCACGCAACGTCTCTCGCTTACTGTCTGGCTATTCATTCTAACACTCTCCCCATCATTCGCAGAACAGGCGCCCAAGAAGAAAGGCCCGAAACACCTCAATGCCAAAGAGGCCGGTGCGTTGTGGATTTCTAACAAAGACGCGAAAGACTTCATCGTCTTGGATGTACGCCGCTTCACTGAGTACAAAGCCGGCCATATTGACGGCGCGACGCATGCTGATGTGTTGGAAGACGATTTTGAGAAGAAAGTGAAGAAGCTCGATAAATCCAAACGTTACCTCGTCCATTGCCGCTCCGGCGGTCGCAGCCGCACCGCCTTGAAAAAGCTTCAGGCCCTGGGCTTCGAGAAGCTATATCACCTGGATGGCGGTCTCCTTGCTTGGGAGAAAGCCAAGCTGCCCACGGTGAAGTCTAACTAAGGCCGTTTCATGAAAGCTCACGAAATCTTCCAAGAAATTGACGCCCCCTTCGCTGGGGACATCATCGGTTACTTCCGCGACGAATCTCGCGAGATCTACAAGACGACCCTCGCTTCCCTAGCGATCCAGAAAAAACTGCGGCCCGTTTTCATCCAGAAAAAACCCGTCAAAGACCAAATCGCCTGGTTGATCAAAACTCTCAAGCTACGCCTCGCGGACGGCGTGGGCGAGCACCTCCTCCAAGTCTGGCTCTTACAGACGCAGCAACCCATGCTCATCCAGTTTCTCGATGCCATGGAGATCGAGCACGATGACGAAGGCGCCGTCGAAGATCTTCCGGAATCCATAGACGCCGAAAAGTTGGGCTCCGCCATTGATGGTCTGTTAGAGAAATACCCGGCGCCACTAATCACGCTCTACCTCCGCGTCTTTCAAATGCAACAGGCCAACGGCTGGCCGGAGATTGCAGGCATGTTAGAAAACGACGAGCGTTTGACTTTGAAAGGACCGGTCGAGATAGAGGAACCAGCACCACCGGAGAGCGGGGCCGAGTAGGCACGCGATGCTGGTTACGAAGCTGCTGGATACCCGATTTCGTCTCGACCCAAGATTTCTGCGTTACGGACTTTGATAGTTCACCGGTTCTTCGGTGATGACGATATCGTGCGGGTGACTCTCGCGGAGGCCGCCGGCGGTAATGCGGGTGAATTGGGCTTTGGCACGCAGTTCATCGAGGCTGCGGGCGCCCACGTAGCCCATACCGGAGCGAAGACCGCCGAGCAGTTGGAAGACCATTTCTGCTAGAGGGCCTTTGTAAGGCACTCGGGCTTCCACGCCTTCGGCGACGAGTTTGCCACTGGCATTTTGACCATAGCGGTCTCCGGAGCCCTTGCGCATGGCTTTGAGAGAACCCATACCACGGTATTCTTTGAAGGAGCGGCCTTGCCATTTCACCATAGCGCCAGGGCTTTCCTTGGTGCCGGCGAGGAGGGAGCCTAACATCACGCAATCGGCTCCAGCCGCTAACGCTTTCACGATATCGCCGGAGTAGCGAATGCCGCCATCAGCGATGGTGACCACGTCGTGCGCCCGGCAGTGATCCGTCACCGCACGGATGGCGGTGAACTGCGGCATGCCCACGCCGGAGATGACGCGCGTGGTGCAGATGGATCCCGGTCCCACCCCGATCTTCACCGCGTCGGCTCCGGCACTAACAAGATCCTTGGCGCCTTGTTCGGTGACGACGTTGCCGGCGACGACGACCACATCGCTATGATTCGATTTGATCTGTCCGATCAATTCCACCACGCGGCTGGTATGACCGGTGGCGGCATCGATGAAGAGGCCATCCGCATCGACTTGGATCAACGCTTGGGCGCGGTCTTTCCAGTCCGGCCCCACGCCGATGGCGCCACCCACGCGCAGACGTCCTTGCGGATCTTTGCAGGCATTGCCGAACATGTGGCGCTTTTCGATATCCTGCCGCGTGATAAGTCCCGTGAGTTTGCCGGCTTCATCGATAAGCGGCAGCTTTTCAATGCGGCCGCGGGCCAAGATCTTCAAGGCTTCGTCAAGTTCAGTATCCGCCTTACCCGTGATGAGCCGGTCGCGTGGGGTCATGATCTCGGCGACCTTGGTCGAGTCATCAGCCACATTCCACATGTCGCGGCTGGTGACCATCCCTTCAAGAATGCCATGGCCATCCACCACGGGAAAGCCGGACACACCGTGGCGTTCCATGACCTGCCGTAGTTCTTGCATGGGAATGTTAGAAGAGACGGTGAGAGGGTCTTGAATGACCGCATTCTCCGATCGTTTCACCCGCAAGACATGTTCCGCTTGTTCGTCGACCGGGCAATTGCGATGCACGACGCCAATGCCGCCCTCACGGGCAAGCGCAATGGCTAGAGTGGCCTCGGTGACCGTGTCCATGGCTGACGAAATGATGGGAATATTCAGGCCGATGTCTTTGGTTAGGCGCGTGGAGATGTCTGCCTCTCCGGGAAGGATCTCACTGAGACCGGGGAGGACGAGCACGTCATCGAAGCTGAGGCCTAACGGAATATCATCGTTCATGGTTGTGATAGGAAGGTCAATCTTGGAGCACCTGGTTGATTTGAGCGGCAAAGTCTCGAGCGCGCTCGCCGAACGAGCGCTCGTCTTGGGCGAAGAGAATGCCGCGGGAAACATTGACGAGGATGGGCGCTTGTCTTCCTTGACCTGCTAAGGCTTGCAGGTCACCGCCTTGCGCACCGAGGCCGGGAAGCAGCAGCGGGAGATCAGCGATCTGTTCCAGCACCCAGGGCTCGGCATTGGTGAGGCCCACGACCATACCGGTAGATCCCTTGGGAGCGCGCAGGGCCATTTCTTGGATCTTTTGAAATACCCGCCCTTCACCGCATGGCTGCATCTGCACGTCCTGCGAACCGGGATTCGAGGTGATGGTTAGGAGAAAAAGGCCTTTGTCCTCGTAAGCGAGGAAAGGCTCAAGCGTATCGAATCCCAGAAAGGGATTGAGCGTGACGGCATCCGCCCCAAGATGATCGAAGCACGCTTTGGCATAGTATTTCTGCGTTTCACCAATATCGGAGCGCTTGGCGTCGAGCACGATGGGAATGTCAGCTGGCCGGCCATCCAACAGACGCTCTAACATGGCCAAACCTTTCGAGCCCATAGCTTCAAAATAAGCAATGTTAGGCTTGAAGGCGGCAGCGTGAGGTGCTGTCTCCTCCATCACTCTCCTAACAAACGACTCGATATCGCCATCGATCAAGTCCGGCCGGGGATCGAGCCCAACGCAAAGATTGGAGCGAGCATTCCGGATACGAGTCGCTTGACGTTCGGCGTAGGTCATGAATCGGTGCGGCGGTCTAATAGAATCTGATCAGCAAGTAGCACCAGTTCGACCAAGCCGTTGAGCTTCTGGTCAAGGAAGGGCGTGTTCTTGCTCTTGGAACGCATGAAATCGGTAGTGAAATGAGCTTCCGCGTTGGGATTGAGCACGGTGAGATCGACGCGGGCGCCCTCTTTGATGACCACCGGCTCGTGGCCTAACAAACGCCTAGGCTCAGCAGAGTAGCGTTTGACCAAGAGATCCCATCCAAAGTGGCCGGGGTTGATGAAATGGTGATAAAGTGAGGGAAGCGCTGTTTCCAGCCCTGTGATACCAAAGGGCGCATTGGCGAAGTCTTGCTGTTTTTCGAAATCGGTATGCGGTGCGTGATCGGTCGCGATGACGTCAAAGATCCCGCGTTTCAAACCATCTAACAAGAGCGCATTATCTTCGGCCGTCCGCAAAGGCGGATTCATCTTGTAATGGGTATCGTAATCTTGAATGTGCGTTTCATTGAAGATCAGGTGATGCGGCGCCACTTCACACGTGACCTTCACGCCCTCATTCTTGAAGCGCTCAATGATTGTGAGGCCTTCTCCAGAGGTGACGTGCTGAATATGCACATGGGCGCCGGTGAGTTGAGCGAGACGGATGTCGCGGCTAATGCAGATCTCTTCACTGCACGCGGGGATGCCCGGGACGCCGAGCATACACGACACACGGCCTTCATTCATGGCGCCAGCGCCGGATAGCTCTTTCACCTCACAATGACTGGCCACGATGAGATCGAACTCGCGCGCGTATTCCATGGCGCGTCTCAGAACCAAGTGATTCGAAACGGGGTCGCCGTCGTCGGTGATCATGACCGCGCCCCGCGCATGCATGCCGCCGATTCCGGCTAACTCCTTTCCTAAGCGGCCTTTGGTGATGCAACCCGTGGTGTAAACAGGGATGCGCGCGTCACGTTGCGCGATATCCAAGACCGCTTGCACCAGCCCGGCGCTATCGATCGCGGGCGTGGTGTTGGGCATGGCGACGATGCCTGTCACGCCGCCGTTGATGGCGGCTTCTGAACCGGTCTTGATGGTCTCCTTATCTTCGCGTCCCGGCTCTCGCAAATGCACATGCACGTCGAATAAGCCTGGCAGCAAGACGCGGCCGCTGCAATCGACCTCAGACACGCCACTTTGTGAGGGAATCTCCTGCCCCACAGCTTTGACCGTGCCTTTCTCAATGAAGATATCGACTGGCGTGAGTTCAGGCGAATCTTCCTGGGCGAGCTGGCCGCCGCGGAGGATCATGGCATTGATGGCGGTCTTCTCCGTATTCATGATTCTTGATCCGTTTCCGGTTTCAACCAATAGAGGACGGCCATTCTAACAGCGATGCCATTCTCTACTTGTTGGTTTATCAGGGTCCGCTCGTAGGTCATCACCGCATCGCCGAGTTCCACTCCGCGATTGACCGGACCAGGATGCATGATCCAGGTGCCTTCATCGGCTACACGCTCGAAGCGTTCGTCGGTGAGACCATAGAAGTTGTGATATTCGTTGAGACTGGGAAAGAACTGGTCATTCTGCCGTTCGAGCTGGACGCGCAAAAGGTAGATGACCTCGGGCTTCCAACGCAGTGCTTCCTCGTAATTGTGGAAGCTGCGCATGAACTCCGGCCGTTTCCTGGGGATCAGGGAGCCGGGGCCTAACACACCCACTTCCATGCCCAGCTTCTCACAGATGCGGCCCACGGACCGGGCCACGCGGGAGTGGAGAATGTCTCCCACGATGAGGATGCGTTTCTTCCGGAGATCGCCAAACGTTTCTCGCAAAGTGAAGGCGTCTAACAAAGCTTGCGTGGGGTGCGCGTGGAAACCATCGCCGGCATTGATGACCGAAGCGTTGGTGTGTTTCGCGATCATGTTAGGGATGCCGGCAGCTTTGTGCCGGACCACGATGTAATCACACTTCATCGCTTGCAGCGTGTCCACGGTATCGAGAACGGACTCGCCTTTGACCACGGAGGACGTGCTCACGGTGAAATTGGTCACATCCGCAGAGACGCGTTTGGCAGCGATCTCAAACGAAGAACGCGTGCGCGTGGAGGGCTCGTAGAACAGCGTCAGGACCGTTTTCCCGCGCAAGGGCGGCACTTTCTTGATCGATTTGGTGAAGAGTTCTTTGAAAGGCCCCGCCGTTTTCAAGACGAACTCGATCTCCTCCACGGAGAGGGAAACGATGTCGAGCAAGTCTTTGCGCGGTTCCATCATGATTTATCGGCAAGCTTTCGTGAGAGGTGGATGCTATCTTCCTCGTCTTGCTCGGCAAGCCGCACGTGAATGTAGTCGTCTGTGGTGGTATCCACTTCGATACCCACGTAGTTAGGCGCGATGGGAAGTTCGCGATTTCCGCGATCGATGAGCACGGCAAGCTCAATACCTTTGGGGCGTCCGTAGTCTGTTAGGGCGTCGATGGCGGCTTTCACCGTGCGCCCGGTGAAGAGGACGTCGTCAAAGAGAATGATGTAGGCATCGTCGATGGAGAACGAAAGGTCGGTGCCCTTGAGGTCGGGCATCGTGCCCATGTTATCGAGGTCATCGCGATAGAGCGAGATATCCAGCGTGCCTAACGGAATCTCGCCCAAGTCTTCTTGCAGGATCTTGCGCACGCGCTCCGCGACGAGGACGCCACGGGTGTGGATTCCGACAAATTGCATCCCTCCGTGGGGGTGGCGTTCCAAGATCTGCAGGGCAAGACGGCGGGTGGTATTTGCGATGTCACCGGCATCGAGCAAGATTTGTTGACTCCCGGATCCAGCAGCCATGGTCAATCGTGAGTAGGCTTGTTAGGGAATTTGATGGAAGAGATGGCAACCATTGATGAGTCATAGCCACATGTCTCTTCCTGTCGAGCAGGAATTTGCCGTTTAACGGATAAGTTATTCCTCGCCGCGCGTTTTGAGGCCGTCGGCGAAAGCGCGATGAGCGTCACTTGTTAGGCCCTGATTCAAGACCTCAAGCACACGCGGACCGTCCTGAGCAATCATAGCTTCTGCATCGAGCCATAAACCAGGGAAGACCCGGCTCTGGAGAATGCCGTCGTCATCGGGAGCCAAGAGATGGTACTCGTCTTCAAACAGATACCACCAATCGATGGCGGCATCGCGCGTACGCCAAACGATGTATTCGCGAATGCCGGCCTGAAGATAGGAGGCTTTTTTAACGTGCGCATCAATGGAAGCGGAGCTGGCCGCGATCTCAATGGCGAGTTCCGGACCGCTGACGAGATAGCCGTCTTCGATTCTGCTTTGGCCGCCACATTCCTGATCGATCCACATCATACCGTCCGGCTGAAGAACGTCTCTCGGACCGAGCTTGGCGGTGGCGTTGATTGAGGCGTGGGTGCCCGGAGTGGAAACGGCGTAGTTTCCCAACCACGTTTGCGCGAGGCTATCGGGAATACCATGTTGATCGACTCGTACGGGGGATGCCATGTAAACGATTCCTTGAATGAGTTCTGCCTTCTTCACCTCCGGCATGGCTTCATAGCGTCGCATGAATTCGGTAGCGGTAAGCCGGTCGCCACTCTCTAAAGGAATGGGCTTATCTGCAGCTACCTCAGGCTTGGCGATGGGTGCGGGCCTTTCTTCAACGATCATGCGATGGGAACTTAACGTCTTCTCAAACAGGCGTCAACGTCACCCGCTAGGAGGGGTCTGACTAAAAGTGGTGGGCACTTTTCGTAGCGGAACTCGTGAGAGTTCCGGGCGTGGCACGCCGCTGCCTCGAAGGAACTGTCACCAGTTCCTCTACCTTTACTGAGCACCACTTTTACTAAAAGTGGCGGGCACTTTTCGTAGCGGAACTTGTGAGAGTTCCGGGCGTGGCACGCCGCTGCCTCGAAGGAACTGTCACCAGTTCCTCTACCTTTATTGAGCAACACTTTTACTAAAAGTGGCGGGCACTTTTCGTAGCGGAACTTGTGAGAGTTCCGGGCGTGGCACGCCGCTGCCTCGAAGGAACTGTCACCAGTTCCTCTACCTTTACTGAGCACCACTTTTACTAAAAGTGGCGGGCACTTTTAGTAGCGGAACTCGTGAGAGTTCCGGGCGTGGCACGCCGCCGCCTCGAAGGAACTGTCACCAGTTCCTCTACCTTTATTGAGCAACACTTTTACGAAAAGTGGCGGGCACTTTTCGTAGCGGAACTCGTGAGAGTTCCGGGCGTGGCACGCCGCTGCCTCGAAGGAACTGTCACCAGTTCCTCTACCTTTATTGAGCAACACTTTTACTAAAAGTGGCGGGCACTTTTCGTAGCGGAACTCGTGAGAGTTCCGGGCGTGGCACGCCGCTGCCTCGAAGGAACTGTCACCAGTTCCTCTACCTTTACTGAGCACCACTTTTACTAAAAGTGGCGGGCACTTTTCGTAGCGGAACTCGTGAGAGTTCCGGGCGTGGCACGCCGCTGCCTCGAAGGAACTGTCACCAGTTCCTCTACCTTTATTGAGCAACACTTTTACTAAAAGTGGCGGGCACTTTTCGTAGCGGAACTCGTGAGAGTTCCGGGCGTGGCACGCCGCTGCCTCGAAGGAACTGTCACCAGTTCCTCTACCTTTATTGAGCAACACTTTTACTAAAAGTGGCGGGCACTTTTCGTAGCGGAACTCGTGAGAGTTCCGGGCGTGGCACGCCGCCGCCTCGAAGGAATTGTCACCGTTCCTCTTAACTTTTTTGACCACCACTTTTAGTCACACCCCACTAGGAGCGTTATCTGCTTGGTGTGAGGTCCGAAGTGAGGGTAGATTCTCTCAAATGGCCACTCCTCGACATCAAAACGAGCGCGGTATCCAAAACGAGCGCGGTATCGCCTTGGTGACCGTGATGTCGTTACTAGCGGTGTTAACCGTGTTGAGCATCGCCATCATTTCGCTTTCGATGACGGAGTATCAATCGGCCACTGGTTATGCGGAGTCTGTTCGTTCGCGGCAGTTGGCGGATACGGCGGTGAACCTTGTGATCGGTCAACTACGGGAAGGGACCAGACCGGGACAAGAAGTATCGATGTTTGGCCAGGCAGAACCGTCTTACTGGTCGTCACAACCAGGAATGGTCCGGACCTATGGTAGAGACGGCGTTAAGAAGGCCTATAAGCTCTATTCATCCTCACAGATGATTGTATCAGATGCCGCCGAACTCAAACAAGAGCCGGCGTCGATTAATGGATGGCGCAATGAGCCGGATCGCTTCGTTGATCTCAATAGTCCGTCGATGGAGTACGATACAACGGGGAGAGAGCGTGCCCGTCACTTTCCTATTCTGGATCCTCGCGCCAAGATTATTGATAAAGTGGAAGGATTCGATTGGGATGAATCGTCAATGGGAGCCATTGTGAATGCGGGAGCTTTGCAGAAGGGCGAGGAACTGCCCATGCCGGTGGAATGGCTTTATTTATTGGAAGACGGTGCCATTGGCGCCTTGGATGAAAATGGGAAATTCCGTGGCGAATCCGTCGCTACCGAAGATAACCCGATTGTCGCGCGCATCGCTTTCTGGGCAGATGACGAAACTTGCAAAGTTAATATCAACACGGCCTCTGAAGGTTCGCCATGGGACACACCGCGAGCTGCGACCGAAGAAGCGAGGGAATGGGCCACGAAGCAACCCGTCACCAATGAAGTGCAACGTTATCCAGGGCATCCGGCCACGACCTGCCTGAGTTCAATCTTCTTTCCAGATCATTATCCAGGCGGCGAAGGATCGGGTGATTTGTCAGAGCGTCATTACCAAGCGCTTTATGAACTAGCACCCAAGGTCGCATTGGGGGGAACGGAAGCGGGAACCAAGGAGGCGGATCGTCCAATCGTTTATGACACGGATCGGCTTTATGCCTCCGTGGATGAAGTGGTGTTCAATGTCAAACGCGATCGCAATGCCTTGATATCATTGATGGGCGAAGGGGGTGACCAAAGGATTGAGCGAGCCCGAGGATTTCTAACAGCCCGGAGCCAAGCTCCCGAGCTTAATATTCATGGACGGCCGCGGATCAGTCTCTGGCCTATGGCAGAAAAGAAAGGACCGCGATTCCGCACGGCCTATGACGAGACCATGGCCTTCTGCACAACGCTAGGCGAGCGTGGCAAACAGAAATACTTTTATCATCGAACGGGCAGTCATTTGCGGCATGTGGAACTCTACGTGCATGCCAACCGCGTGAATATTGATCTTTATCGTTATCTCATGGCGTCCGTGTATCAGGATCTTCCGGGCTACGGCCTTTCGCTGGCAAAGAAATACGGTTCATCCAAGAAGGCACCGTATAAAGACAATTACTACAAAGATGACGGCGAATACAAGCTCGATCATTTCGCCATTCCACTCATGATGATCGACTACATTCGGTCGACCAATCTTCACGATGGGAATGTGGCCGAGCCCTATGCGCGTGTTCGCGATTTTCACGGCTTTGGTCAAATCGCCTCCAACGATTTGGTGGGAAGAAACCTGACAAAAGATAACGGCGTGCGGACGCAGAACCAGCAATGGCATAAGAATAGCCTGGAACCGAAAGGATTGGGCCGCATTTTCACGGTATCGGAAATCGCCATGGTCTTCTATTGCACGGCGCAGGCGAAGTTAGCGAAGTTCGACGGAAACGGGAAAGCCATTCTGACCGGTTCTCAGGGACCGAATGGAGACGTCAACGTCATCAAGCGGATTCTCAGTAATGAACATAAGGAATACCCACGAAAGTTTGGAGAGAAAGATGTCGGGAAACGCTTCAAGTATATCGAGATCGGCATTATTCCTGAGCTCTTCTGCCCCATGCAGGGATTTCATCAGATCCATCCGCGGCAGACGGTCCAATTACTGACCGGCGGACAAGGCTATCCTAAGAACTCCATCGAACGGTGGACGGTTAACAAAGTACCTCTGGAACTGTGGGGGCACACGAAGGAGATTCAGAATGACTTTGTGATCGGGCCTACGGTGCAGACGAGTGATCCCCGAAAGAAGCTGAACGTCCCGGGCCAGCTTCCCGCCGGCTGGCATGGTTGGGGCGGGAGCGGCGGCTATCGATTGCTAAGGTTCGGCACTTTTTCACTTAAAAACGATAAGCGAAAGTATGATAAAAGATTCTTGGCAAACGGCGAGGGCAATCTGGCGGCGCTTTATTGCCAGTCTGCCATTGTCATTGAAGAGGATGAACCCCTCTCAATGAAATGTCCTAAACCGATTCGCTTTATTGTTTATGCCAGTGGTAGTGGGCGCTTGCGGCGCACACGGATTGTGCAGACACTGAATATTCAATTTCCCAACGCGACCTTCGAGAGTCCCAAATTGAATCCGGCCGATTTTCAGGGTTGGACCCGGCGGTTTAATCGCGCTTCGCGGGCTACCCCCAGCCAAGTGGTGCATGTGTTGAGCAAGAATGATGTCGTGAAATCGATGGTGTTGGCGCACGGAGATTTCCGTCATTTGGCGGCGAGACGAAACGTGCCCGCAGAGTTGTATCAGCCTCATCCGTTATTCTTCGAATCTCCCAAAGCGCATTCCTTGGTATTTGCCGGACCGGAAGGAGCCTCTGAAGAGTTAGCGCGAAAGACCGGGGCGACCTTGGCCGATGATCTATTCGGGCGTAATTTGGTGGATGGCGTGAATTATGACGATGGCTACCGGCCGGACTTCACCTTTGATCCCAAAGACCGCGATGCGTTCTCACCCTTGATGAGTTCTGGCTACAAGTTTCCCATAGACCCGACTATCACGCGGGATTTTGACAATGGAGTGGGCGGAGCGCCGGATGGTGCTTATGGCAATAAGCCTGATGATGGCGCGGATGATGTGCCGGGTAATAGTATCTTTAATCAGAAGCATCCATATTTCGAAGTCGGGCAAGCTAAGGATTTTCGTTATGAGGATAAGACCTCGAATTTCTCTCCCAATCGCATGGTGGCCTCTGCTGGTGCCTTTGGTTCTCTGCCCAGTGCTTTTCAAGCAAACGTCCCGTGGACGACTCTATTATTCCGGCCCAACGTCTCCGATCCAAAGCGCTTTCCGCATTTGGGCGAACGTGGGAATGGATTGCGGCAGCGAGGCGATCTAAAATCGCAAGAGGGGTATGCAGTGCCGCAATTGTCTTCGCAAGAAGACAAACGCGGATTGCCTCCGGATCATCTTTGGTTGGACCTATTCTGGATGCCGGTGGTGGAACCCTACCCGATCAGCTCGCCTTTTGCCACAAACGGGAAGATCAATCTCAATTATCAAATGATGCCTTTCTCTTACATCAAAAGAGCCACGGCACTGCACGCCGCAATGAAATCAGAAAGAATCTTGGCTATTCCCACTTCGGCAGGTCAGCAATATAAAAAGCGGGGGCGTTGGAATAAGGGATGGCATCACCGGATCGATGCCGATGAAACCATGAAACAGTTTGAAGAGAAATTCGAGAAAGGGGAAACCTTTATGACGGCTTCAGAGATCTGTGAGCAGTTCCTGATTCCGCATGGACAGACGTGGGATGAGGACGGACGCAGTATTCGTGCCTTCTGGGATAAGCATCGCCTGACTGGGGATAATTCATTGGAGGCCCCCTACAAACATTTGTATCCACGGCTGACCACGCAGTCGAACACCTTCAAGGTCTATATTACCGCTCAGGCATTGAAGAAGGATCGGAACACCGCGCCCGACGAATTCGAGCCTGACATTGATCGCGTGACGAGTGAATATCGAGGCTCAGCGATTATCGAACGCTTTATTGATCCCAATAAGCCGGATATTCCCGATTACTTCGAGGATATCAAACATCGCGAACCATCGATGGAATCATTTTATCAATATCGGGTGGTGAATGTTCGGCAATTTGCCTATTAGAATGTGACTAAAACCGGCGTCTCGCCGCGATACTGCGGCTGGACGCCGCAAACCACGTGGAGGCGGCATCCTGCCGCCTTGTTCTACCCGAGCTCTATTGAATACCAATGGTCGTGGGACGGGATGAACCGGGATCGATGACGCGGCCGCCTTGATAAACGGCGACGGCTTGGGCCGCGGCGCTGACCACTTGGACGAGGTATTCCTCGATCTTTTCCCATGGGCTATTGGGCACCCAAACGACATCACCAGGACGCAAGGCGAAATTGGTGCCCTGGCCTTTGAGGATGTGTTTGAAATTCACGATAGCGTACTCTGGTTTGGTAAGGGTGCCGCGCAGGATAACCGTCTTTTCACGAAAAGCTTTCTCGGTTGGCCCTCCGGCCCGTGCGAGCGCGGAAACCAGGGTCGTACCACTCTTATACGCAACGGCCTTTGGATCTTTAACCGCTCCAAGCACGTAAATCATGGCATCCTGAGTCGACGGGACGAAGATATAATCATCGGGCTCGAGATAAACATTCTGCGACATATCGCCATCCTCTATCAATCTCTCGAAGTTCACTGGAATCAGTTGGTGATTTCTCACGAGATAACTTCCTTCAAGATCGGGAAGGCTCTCGACATCTTGGGAGAGAACTTTGGCCAAACCGCCGGCTTCGGATATGGCGTCGAGAACCGTTAGGGGCCGGTTCAGCGGATAAATGCCAGGAGTGTTGACTTGCCCTAAGATAAAATAATTGCGGCTTGTAATATCCATCAAGGTGACGCGCACCAAGGGTTGGCGTTCACCCAACGCTTTCAATTTGGCGGTGATGGCCTGTGTCAATTCGTCGACCGTTCTGCCTTCGGCGGGAATCCCCTCGGCGAGGTCGAAGTAAACCATGCCGTCAGGCAATACTTGCGTCTCCTGCTTGGTTTCCGGTTTATCGATGAGTTCGATATCCAATCGATCGCCGACGCCTAGTCTATAAGCAGTGCCGCGAGGACGAAGCATGCTATTAGAGATCCTCCCCGGTACTTTGTAGCTTGAGAACTGGGGCGCACCAGTCGCATCCATACCTACCTGGGAAGCGTTGCTGCGCGGATCAAACCGATTGGGAGCGTCGGTGACGGGATAAGGGTCGCAACTTGCCAAAGCGAACGCGGCGACGGCGAGAGAGAGTGACGGGGTCCATTTCATAGCGTGAAGAGTTGGGGAGAAGCTTGCCGGAATTACCGGGTTTGAACACCCGTCTCGATATCGACTTGGGTGGTGGCCATGGAGCGGAGGAAAGCGGTGAAGGCACTGTCAAGAATCGTCTCGGCGTGGAACCAAGGTTTGCGGTGCACATAGAGAATATCACCGGATTGGATTTTCACGTCAGCTGCTTTGGCGGTGAGCACGCGCCCCACATCGACCACAATGGTTTCCGGTTCCGTCATGCTACCACGGACTAGTAACACTTTGCCCTTCCACGCATCTGGAGCAAACCCGGCCTGCTGAGTGATGGCTCCAATCACACCGAGATTATTGGTGATGCGTTGTAATCCGGGGTTATTGACATAGCCAAAGACATAAAACTCTTCGCCCAAGTTGGAGGCGATGTAGATATGATCTTCATTCTGCAGCACGATATTCTGCGACGTGTCGCCTCGGAAATAGAGACTCGTGAAATCCACGGCGAGCTTGCGTCCCTTTCGCACTATAAAAGATTTGTCGAGATTAACGCGTTCATTAACCACGCCAAAGCTGGCTTGGTCTTTGGAAATACCCCCCGCCTTGGCAATGGCTTCCAGCAAGGTAACGCGGCGATCGAGAATAAAGCGGCCTTGTTCCGGCACCTGACCGAGAATGGTGTAACTCTTGCTCCCAATCGTCCCCGGAGAAAGGACGACCCGCGCGGAACGCTCCGTCTTTTTCAAAGCGTCTTCCAAACGTTTACGCGCTTCCGGGACGGTGAGCCCGGCAATATTGACCTTGGCCTCTTGATAGGACAAGGAGCCGTCGGGAGCGATGGGCAATCCTTCTGCTTTCGTTTCCGGCTTACCCAAGATATAGACATTCACCGTATCCCCGGGCCCTAATTTGTACATGGGACGCTGTTGCGCAGAGGCCGTTATCATCATCGCCACAAGCAGAACGGGTGTTATTACAGAAGTGAAGGCGCGGTTCATAAATGCATGAGTTAAGTGCTGTAGGGGATGGAGCGGATGAAAAGTCGTGAGTCTATTAGAGAAGATCCTCTTCCTGGGATTCTTCAGAGTCTTTCTTGGAGCGCTTAGGGCGGAGACTATCATCCCGCCATTTGAAATAGAGGGATTGCGCCCAATTGACCAATCGGTCGATGCGTCCTTTAGATGGTTCGTTGAGAAACAAGATGCCGTCGGGTTGATCAAGGATGCGGCGGAAGATTCGGCTTTGCGAGGCGGCTACTTTTTTCGCCGAGTTCTGTGGAGTGTTGAGCAAATAATGTTGATCAAAGTTCTTAGCGATGGCGGCAAGGGAAGAAGTGGGACCGATGGCCCAACGGCAGATCACATAATAATGGGGCGGCAGATCTTTGAGAAGGCGGGAGAGTTGCTCGGTGGAATAATCTGCGGCGCTCACATACCGCGCACTTTGCGTGACATCACTTTGATACGGGATGAGAGGCTGATCCTCAGGCAGCAACATATCTCCCAGGGCCGTGGTTTGCGGTTGATCCGGCATCGCCACCACGGGACGTGGCGTCAAGGGCCCTACGGCAGGACCTCCGCTGGTGCCTTCACTCAAACTTTGCTTTTGCCAGAGATCGTCAGAACCCACGCCTCCCGCTTGAAGAAAGCTCGACGCTTTACCGGGTGGATGCGCAGGGGGATTGAAGGGCAATAAATTGGCTTTGAGAAAAGAATCGGGAACGGGTTCTTGAGCGACATCAATAAATAATACCAGGGCGTTGTCGCGCTTGATACTTTGTAAGAGGGATTTCCAGAAGATGAATTCGGATTTGAGATTGGCAACAATGGGAAAGAGGATGCGGCGGCCTTCGCCTTCTCCCTTGGAGAGAGCGGTCAACCAGAACTCGCGGATATTGGCTTCATCTTCCACGTCATCGGATTGTGTGAGCCAGAACTTAGGCATGGCGCGGGTGGTGATGGCGCCTTGTAACATGGTGCGCATTTCCGGCCGCCGGTATTCCCAAAACAACCCGAAGAGAAAGGCGAGGGCCAAGCCGATGGCACTCACGAGCACCGCCGTGGCAAGCATCTTGTATTTCCCAGTAGAAAGATCGCCCAATCCGAGTACGGCGTCTTGAAAAGAGTAAAGATAACCTGGGGTGTATTGACCTGCGTAGTAGGAGGCCACGTCCATTTGAGATTGGAAGGCATTCTGGCTCTCAACCAGCGTATTCAACGTGCGCCTTAACTTCTTAAATTCATTGGCAACGGCGGGCAAGCGGTCGAGTTGCGCTCGCTTTTCTGATAGGGCACTTTTAATTTGGAAGATACCCTCTTCGTGTTTAAACTGTTCCTCTTTGAGATTGATATAATTTTGAAGGAGAGTCGGTTCTTCACACTTCATGATCTCCTCTTCGTTATAGGGATAGACAAGCTCCTTATCGACACGCGCCTTCAGTGCATTAACGATACCTTGTTGCTTTTTATATTGATCAGCTTCCTCAGTGTATTCAGTGGCGATTTGATCTCGGTCTTGAAGTGCCTTGGCATACTGTTTCCTTAGCGGATGAGATTGCATCAGGGTGTCGACGACCGTGCGATACCTTGATTGAAATGTTTTCTCGCTCTTCTCGATTTCGCGAAGCTCAGCTTCCAATGTTTCGATTTCCGCATGCAATGCCGTGAATCGGGCCACTTCATCAATCATCTGCTCCTGCTCGGAGAGTTTGCGCAGTTGCTCGTTCAGCGGCGCCATGTCGGTGTCCAACCGTTTCAAGTCCTTCTTGAGTGAGTCCGCCGTTTCTTCGGCGAAGGTGCGCATGACTTCTTTGGTAGCCTCGATGATATCCTTCGACCATTGATTGACCAGAGCGAGAGCAATCTTCTCGGTCGGCGCCTTAGCATTCAGATAAAAGAGCTTTTGCCGGGTGTCGTATTTGATTTTGAGCCGTCTGCGAAGCTGCTCAATGGATTCCGGCGGCACGAGTTTCTCACCGAGAGGGCCCAACACTTTCGGCCCCGTGGCAATTTCCACGAGGGCCTCATCCTTGATCATCTTGGGCAGATAGGCGTCGGGGCCAAAGGTGCTCTCGCCCTCTGCTTCCGCCGTTTTGCCAAGAATCGCCGTGACGGTGTAGACGTCTCGCTTGAACGACTTGTATCCCACGAATCCTCCTGCCAAGCCGGCGAGAAGGCAGGCACCAAGAATCAGAAGCCAGTGATCGCGAACCGCGAAGACGATCCGTAGGGGATCGATCGAGGCGGGGAATTTGAAGGGTTGAGGTCGTGATTTCATTAGATTTCGGCCAGCCCCAACGGTTCTCTGGTGATATTTCCGGCGGAGACAGATGTGATCATGGGGCGACTCAGTAAGTTGATTTCGTTATGGTAATTCCGGATTTACCATTTTTTATCATGTTTGCAAGTATTCTCAGATTAAAATTTCAAAGATGTGGCAGCTGCTGATCTCGCTGTCCTTTTGTGATTACCCTGATCCCGCACGCGTTCAGAATCTTCCTTGGTTTAGTGGATATCGGGCCGAGTCTAGATTGAATCTCCGAATTTGTCCAAGCGCAGCTTCGGCGATCTCAGAATGGAGAAACCTAGTAGCGCTTTAGGAAGGACACTCCTGCTTGCACTCTAGTTGGAAGACGCGGTGTAAACGGAGAAACTCCAAGACGGTGGCGACGGCTGGTTGGGGATTCTTGAGAACAATGGGTGTGGGATCGGGAAGCTGTTTGTAGAAGCTGAGCAAGATCCCGATGGCGCTGCTATCGATCATTTTCACGTCGGCCAGGTCGATTTCGATTCGGGAGGCGTCCGTTGTTCTCAGATCAGATAGTTTTCCTGAGACTTTCGACGCATTCGTGGCATCAAAGCGGTCGGCATTCACCTTGAGAAGGAGGCAATCATCGACTGTTTGAACAGAGAGCATACGAAGAAAGGGCTGAGATCAGCCATTATTGATAAAGATTGCATGTATCATATCGATATCGATTTTGGGAGGACGAATTTGAGACAAAACCAACCTTTCCGGGTTGACGTGTTAAGAAACCTGGAGAATTGGGCTTGCCGAAAAGCTTTCATTCATTAAATTTGTATTTAGTATAGTCACCTTTGTCATTTTTTATAAAAACTCTTGATTCTGATCTTTGGTTTTGATAATCTTGAAACCATGATCACCCCAGGCTCTATGCAGTCAAAACTCCAGGAAAGTGTCGCCGCTCACTGGTCAAGTGTCGTTAGCCCGCAAACGCCTCAGCGGTGGAGTCGCCGCCTCAAACTGAAGATGTGGCTCTGGCAATACTCTCTCAGGCTTTCTCGTGGACTGAAGCGAGCGGTCGATATTGTCGGCAGTTTGGCCGCCCTGGTGTTATTCTTTCCGGTTCTCTTTGTGGTGGCGGTCTTGATCAAATTGGAAGACGGCGGCCCTATCTTCTTCCGTCAACTCCGGGTAGGAAAACACGGCAAGCTATTCACAATGTTTAAAGTGCGGTCGATGCACTTGGATGCTGAGGCCCGCAAAGAGGCATTGATGAAGCACAATCGTCATACTCGCTCGACCACCTTCAAGATGCGGAATGACCCAAGAATCACGAAGGTAGGCAGATGGTTGCGCCAGTATTCGATCGATGAGATCCCACAATTCTATAACGTGCTCAAAGGGGATATGACATTGGTTGGTCCCCGCCCCGCCGTGCAGAAGGAAGTTTCCGAGTACCGGGCCGCCGAACTTAGGCGTTTGGTGGTCAAACCGGGTATCACGGGGCTTTGGCAAATCGGCGGCCGAGGTGATATCGATTTCGAGGGCCAAGTTCGGCTAGACATCCAATATATCAGGACCGAGGGGTTCTGGGCTAACCTTAAAATACTCTTCCTCACTATTCCTGCAGTGCTCATGGGGCGTGGCGCTTACTAGGATCGTTGATCTCAAGCGACTAGACAAACGCAGACCAATCACATAGTCACATAAAGCGGCCTTCCGCCTCGACTTGTCATGGTATCCCTGACCCAACTCGCACGCACGAAATCCGACGCGACTTTCCACCTGCGCCTCCCTCACTTTCCGGAAATCGAGGCGCTGGGAATGGGCACGCAGCCTTTCGCTTTATGGAAGATTGGTGATCAGCCGCTCCTTTATCATTGGTTGGATCACATGATCAATGAGGGCTATTCCCGGCTCGTCCTCTACTGCTCCCATCATGTCGTCGCCATTCGCAAAGCGATGGATCACGCGACGCTGTGGCCGCTGAAGGAATGGGAAATCGTGGTGAACGATGAAGCGGCGGATTTCCCAGGGTGCGAGATTGCCGACACCCTACCCGAGTTCGGACGGCCCAAGCTTCCCGGAGATGACCCGTGGGCGCTGGTTGATCATTGGTTCCAAATTGAGCAATCCTGGCTTGAGCGTCACCAGCGAGAGGACAAGGAACTCTCTCTCAAAACAGATGGTGTGGGCCGCTGGTGCCAGATTCATCCTTCGACTGTCATTCATCGTCCGGTTTGGATTGGAGATCATGTCAAAGTCGGCCCCAATAGTGAAATCGGACCCTATGTGACGATCGGGAATGGTTGTGTGTTGAGCGGCCAGAACAAACTCGCGCATTCCAAAGTCGCCGATCACACCTTTATGGGGCGTCATACAGAGCTGGATCAGTGCTACTTGGAAGGGAGTCTTCTCTTGAATCGCAAGTATCGTGGCCAGGTCAGTGCGGTGGAGCCCTTCATCGCTGGTGATTTGAAGAATTCACGCCGCCGCCCTCGCTGGCGTGAGCGGATTTCCGCTTTGTGGCTTTGGATGAGGATTCTCAAGAAATTCGGGCTCTCGTCTATCAATGGCGTCTCCAAGGAACGAATCGAAAATCACGATGGACAGGGCTTTCGCTACCTGAAATCGGACAATTTATTGATCAGTCGAGCACCTCAACTACTGGACGTCTTCCGCGGACGGCTGTTTCTCTATGGCGTCCTTCCAAGGCGCGCGGAAGACCTGGAAAAACTTTCAGATAGTGAACGCCGGGTGATCAGCAAAGCCTCTGTGGGTGTCTTTTCTCTTTCGGACGTCCAAGGCGTTCATTCAGTAGACGATCCCAGTGAGTCAGAACTGGCCCTTGAGCACGCGCTCTCGCATCGCGATGAGGTTCGGGACAAGTGTCGCAAGCTTATTCGGCGATTGTTCTCAGAATCCAAGCACTCTAAATAATTCAAGGGAGCACCATGGAGGGCTTGCGGTCAGATTCTCGGCATGCTGCTATGATTTCCATGCCTGTCAGTTTCACCAGAGGACACCGCGTCTCCATGTCGGCCTCACTGGATCAAGTGCGCGAAGTATGGGAAGCTTTCTTGGGCTTTCTGAAGCACCACGGAGTGGGCGAACGCGAACGTTGGCGGTGGTATCAAGCAATGCTGGAATTGGTTAACAACGCGATCATTCACGGATCTGGTTCCGATGCCGCCAAGCGGATCCAAATCGAATGGTGGCATGCTCACGATGAGCTAAACTTAGTGGTCGAAGATTCGGGCAAGGGCCCTGCGAATAGCATCGTGCGCCGACCACGACTACCGGATGATCCCACCGATCAGAGCGGGCGTGGACTCTATTTGGTCAATGCTTTTTGTGATCACTGGGATCATTGGCGTTCTGATAGAGGTTACCGCTCGCATATTCGCAAACACCTGCCATTGGCCAAGAGTGCAACAGCCCAGGCCGAAATAGCCGGAACGTTAGAGTCCGTCGGCCGCTCTGTTAGTAGTTTGGCCGCCTTCTATCATCTAGGGGCAGCCCTCCTAACCCAAGATCAGCCCGCCCTGTTTATTGAACGAGGGTTGGAGCATTTGGCGGCAAGCTTTGAATTGCCGCCAGATGATCTCAAAGTGATTCTCTCCTCCCGGATTCCCTCAGAAATCAGGCAAGAAATTGAGAGGCATCCGTTTACGATCCCCGTCGATCAAGCGCCTGACATTGTCCGTCGCGTGATTGAGGGGGGATTGGGCCAAGATTGGAATGCGGATACCGAGCCTCGCCCCTTCGGCACGGCACCAGGATGCGGCTGCTGTCATCCCATCGTCGCAAGCGGTGAAAATCTAGGTTGTCTGCTAGTTAGCAATCAATCATCGGAAACCATGAGTTTTTCCGATTCCGCCCATACGAGGATCTTTGCCGATTTCTTTGGCATTGCTTTATCGAATTACCGATTGCGCAAAGAGCGGGATCGTCAGCAAGGTTATCTCAAAGAGTCCGAGATCGCCACACGCATTCAAAGTGATCTCCTAACATTCCGGCATCCACCGCAATCCGACCGATGGGATTTATTTCATCGAATTTCCAGCCGCGGGATGGTGGCAGGCGATTACTTGGAGGCAGGCTATGATGCGGAAGGAAATCTGATCATGACGGTGATCGATGTCATGGGCAAAGGAACTTCCGCTGCGATTTTCGCACTGATCTTTCGCACCGCGCTGCATATGCGTCTTAAGGCACCATTCGATCTCGAAGCTTTCGTTACCTCTTTTAACAACACCCTCTTTGAGTGGTTAGGGGAGGACACACGCTTTATTAGTTGTGTGATGGCGAAAGTCGACCCTGATTTCCGGGGCATCGAGATCGTCAATGCCGGACATTGCCCGGCTTTAATGATCGAGAACGGTGAGGTTTCCAGACAAATTGCGGCTTCCGGGCCGCCCTTGGGAATCTTTGCCGATAGCACCTATCAGAGCGACACCCTTGATCTTAAAGACGGCCACGGCGTGATCATCGTGAGCGACGGCGTTTATGAATGGCTACGCGACGATCAAATATGGGGATGGCAGCGTTTTCTCGACTTCACCAAATCCCATTTTCAAAGCGGTCCCGAATCCATGTGGAAAGCGCTCCAAGAAGAGATCAAGCAAGGCGTGCAAGATCACGATACCTTGGATGATCAAGCTCTTCTTTGGTGGCATTTAAAACAGGGCCTCCCATCCTAATCCTTTCTAAATTCTTACTGTAAGCACAAGCATCTTCCACTCCCATGCTTTGTTCATCCCCTAAAGCACCATGAAAGAGAAGAAGAAACTGTTATATGTCGATATCCCATTCGCGACGGGCGTGGGTGGCGATATGAATCGAAGCCGGTTCATTTGGAAGACGCTGCAACCTGCTTATCATACCGATCTCGTCCTTGTGAGGCGGCCGGAAGATGAAGACGAGGAAATTGCCAGACATCAGGGTGATCATCAAGTGACGGTCTTGACCGGAAACCGATCGTCCGGATTGTTGCGTTCCGAGGCCATCTATCACTTCTCTCTTAATGATTTGGAAACTTATCGGAACCGGCTTCGCGAAACGCACTATGATTTTCTCATGATCCGTTCGGGAGCCCCGGCGGAGCTGGCTTACGAAGCCGAGAAGGTTTCTCCCCTCACCAAAGTGATCATTGATACCGACTTGGTATTGTCGCAATATGCAAAGGGATTGTGGCAAGCGAACCGGAGTTTGAAGACGCGTTGTTTCTTAAAAGAAAGTCTCGTTCTGCGTGGATACGAAAAGCGCCTCTACCGCCGGCCTTACCTGTTTCTCGTCGCCAATCCACAGGACCAGAAGTTTATTGAAGAAACCTATTGGAAAGGCTCCGCACCCTCCCGGTTCGGCATCTTACCCAATGCCATTGCCTTCAAAGAACTGCCGCCCGCTCCCACGGTGGAGAGGAATATCCTCTTCTTTGGGGCTCTTGATACCAAGCCCAATATCGATGCCTATATCTACTTGATGGACGAAGTTTATCCCAAGATTGCATCGAAATTGGAGAGTACCGGAACCAAGATTTTCGTGGCGGGCCGACGCGAGCAACTGCTTTACAAAGAATACGTGGCCAAACATGGCGCGGAGAGTCATGTGCGTATCCTAGGGCCCGTTGATGATATGCTGCAAACGGTGCAACAATCATTGTTCACCGTGTTTCCCGTTCTCAATAGTACGGGAACCCGCGTTCGCGTGCTTGAAGCAGCCAAGGCGAAACGCACAGCTGTGACCACGTCGCTTGGTGCGGAAGGCTACGAAGTTGGTGAAGATTCTTTATTTATCAAAGACACTCCAGAAGAGTACGCGGCGGCAATGATTCAACTCATCGATGATCCCCAATTGGCAGATCGAATGGGCGAGAATCTCTATAATAAAACCAAGGCTCTCTACGGTGAGGAAGTCGTCGCCCAAGCCTTGGTACGTGATATCAATGAATTTCAACCGGCAAGTAAGAGAATCGCGATTGTGACCAATCGTTTCTATCCGGAGGTGGGCGGCGCAGAGACCAATATCTATTTTCAAGCGCGTGAACTGGCGAAAAATGGTTGTCAGGTGACGGTCTACACACCCAAGCGTATTGATACCCCATCAAAAGAATTCCGTGACGGATTCGCCGTTCGCCGCCTTTGGAATATCTTTAATCCGTTTAATCGCTTTCCCTACAATTTACCCCGAACGTTCTGTCCAACGCTGCCGCTACGTCTGCTCGCGCAACGGAATGATGTGGTCCAGTCATTTCCTGCGATCCACTACAATGCAACCGCGAGCTTGTGGTGTCAGCGTTTGCTGGGCAAGCGATTCGTCTTAGTATCCTTCGATTTCCGCGACTACGCAGGGATTATCCGCGAGACAGGGAAAGTGGTAGATATGTTGGCGGAGCACGAAGCTAGTTCAAGAGAGAAACATGTTTTAAAGAATTCAGATCACGTATACGCCATCGCAAATAAAGAAATCGATTTTATCAAACGTTATACGGATAAAGTAAGCTATTCACCGGTACCCATTCTTCTGAATGAGTATCGCCAAGATTTGCCGTCGCCTCGCGAAAAGTACGGGCTACGTGATGACGAGTTTGTGTTTCTGTGTCTAGGCCGCGTGTCCAACGTGAAGGGGCAGGACATTGCCTTGAAGGCATTTGATGAAGCTTTGCCACAAATCGGGAATGCCAAACTCGTGATCGTAGGACGCTATGACTATGAACCGGATTTCTTTCGCGAGATGCGCAGCTATATCAAAGAGAACGGTTTGGATGATCAGGTGCTTTTCACAGGTTCAGTCGAAAGAGAAGAAGTTCTGGGTTGGCTCACCCACAGCGATATTCACGTGATCCCCGTTCGATTCATGAATTCAGGTGCCGTGGTCGTGGAATCCTGGGCGGCTCACACACCGGTCATCCAGAGCGATGTCGTGGATCCCAATTTGGTGGAGGATGGCGAGAATGGTTACCTTTTCCCTTCGGAATCCATTAGTGTCCTTGCGCAAACCATGGTTCGAGCCTACGAGAATCGGGAAAAGTTTCCAAAGATGGCAGAAATGGGTAATGCACTAGTCCGGGAACGCTACACTTATGATTACTTGACGAAACTATATATCGGTAAGTATGACGAGCTGATGGCTTCGGCCTAGGAAATCATGGCGCTTATCGAACTGGTAAAGATTGCCCTAGGGGTAGTGACCTACTTGTTCGTCGCTCCTACTGTAGGCTTTCTCATTAAGGATTATCGGCCCGGGCAGCGGTTTGTCTTTGCCTTGATGGTGATCTTGACCGCTTTCCCCGCGGATCAGGTGACCTTGACCATTAATTCCATTAATCACACCGGGCATACACGCGGTTTCGAAATCTCGTATATGATGGTGTGTGCCATCATCCTGGTTTTCGCGTCATTATTTGGAAAGAAAAGCCAATTAAATATTCTTCCGCCGGGGCTCATTTTTTATGGGTTGTATTGTTTTTTCGGATCCCTGACATTATTATTAACGTTTCCGGTTGAATTGCCATCATTCTTGGTCGATCTGGAGAATAATGGGGATTGGGTGAGTGGCCGAAGTATCTGGGAAGCCTTGTTCAAGTTCGGTCAGCTTGGACTGATTTTCATCGCCGCGCACGCGTTCGTTCGCACGAAGGAAGATATCTTGTGGTACTGCAAAGCGGCAGCGGTAGCCGCCATAATCTTGGGTACTTATGCGCTTCGTGACCGGTACTTGAGCGGTGTGCATCGCGTGCGGGCGACCTTTGATCACTCAAATGCGATGAGTATCTGGGCGTATATGATGGCGGTACCGTGTTTGAGTGTGGTTTTTCACCGCTCTGTACCCCGGAAAACGGCAGCGTTGCTTCTAATAGGATTCGTTTTCGGTTCGATCAGCGTTATTCTAACAGTATCACGCGCAAGTTTTGTGATCTTGGCCGCGCTTGCCATCGGCGCGGTCGTCTGGGGCCAGATTCGGCATCGTGGACCCCGCACACATCTCATCACTGCGATTTTTGTTCTCGTGGCGGCAGTCGTCGTTGTCCAAGCCAGGGACACTATCCTTTCTCGATTCCAAGGGGCGCAAGACGTGGCTCAGAAACAGGAAGAAAAGGAGGAGGAAGATTTGAGGGTCGTTTTATGCCGCCAAGCGAGCGTCATGCTAAGCGATAGTGTGTTTGGGATAGGGTGGAATAACTATCATATCGCGTGTAGCCGGCCCGTGTTACGCTATAGCGCTGTGCTAGAGGAGCACGAAGCAGCAGATGGCGACAAACACTCTGAGGAAACGTTTTATCGAAACCCGACGGTGGAGAGCTTGTATTGGTATGTGTTGGCAGAAACCGGTTACTTTGGATTTGCCTCATTCGCCGCCTTTGGCTTGATCACACTATGGTTCATCTTTCGAAACTGGTGGCGCCTTAGAAAAGACTGGTTGGGCGATTTTCTATTAGTACTGGGAGTGGTTTTGATTGCTGTTTACCTTCATAGCACGTTGGAAAAGGTGCTGCTGCAAACGAAGAACACCACGCAATGGCTCGTACTGTTAGGCATGGTCTCGAAGATCGAGACAACGAGACGCCGCGCCAAACGCAATGGGAAAGCGCCCGAAGAAGCCCGGGTGCCATCCCGAAGACCAGCCAAGAAACCGACTCCCGCTTTCAGCTAAGCGCGAATGATTGGGAAATCGAATTCACGACGAAATTCTGTCTGACGAAAGTTCGTTCTGTGGATGATAGATGAAATCGGGCTTGGTTGATTGGCAGCTTGCGAAGAGACTCCAAGCTGCGATGGCAAACAAGAAGAGAAGGAGACGGCGAATCATGTCACCCTACACACGTCGGGGTCGCGGTCCGGGTCAAGCTTCATCGTCTTTTTGATTGCTTGCGGGAGGTCGTGTAAAGTCCAACACTCCATGTAAGATTATAGGCTATCGTGAGTTTGACCGAAATATTGAGCAAGAACTGGAATCCCCGTATTGGCGATCCAAGTATTATGGGGTGGCTCACTGTGGCGGCCTACTTCGGGGCAGCGGGACTCCTCCTTTGGAAGTGGCGTTGGGCGCCGGCGATTTATGCGGAGCATTTAAGGGCTCATCAGCGGATCTTGTTAGGGTTCGCCGTGCTCATGATCGCTTTGGGGGTGAACAAGCAACTCGATATTCAAACCTGGTTGACCAATGTCATGCGTGACGTTTCCAAGGCTCAAGGATGGTGGGAAGACAGGCGGTATTTCCAAGCCGCCGTTCTTGGTACGATTGTTCTCGCTGGGGTGGCACTTTTAGGGGTGATCGTGCGTCTCCGTGGCGTGATGCTACGCCATCGTTTGACGTTGTTAGGGTTTTTATTTCTAGTCATCTTCGTCGTGGTGCGAGCGTCTTCTTTTTTTAAAATGGATCGCCTAATCAACTTCGAAATCGCCGGTGTGAGAATGAATTGGATTTTCGAATTCACCGGGATCGGTATCATCGCCTGGTCTGCCTATCGGGATTTACGTCTTGGCGGAAGTGCTAAGCATGACGGAACTGGTTGATGAAAAGAAACATCAATGGGAAGAAGAAAGTGAACTCGCGCCCGACGATTGCGAACGAGAAAGCATGCCTTTGAACGAAGGCGAGAGTGATGATCGATATACCTAGAATCAGCGCACAGCCGATCACAAACACGCCTAGCGGTGAGATCTCTAGTCTTTTTTCGCTGCAATGACGCGCCACGAGTGCGAAGTAATGATAGCAGAACCACCCGAATAAAATGATGGCGAATACGTAGCCATCCTTTGCGCCAAAGTAGTCATAGACGCCATGCGCAATGATCACGATAATGAAGGTCATCAAAAAATGATCCCAGTCGGCTTTAGGTGAATAAAGGAATCTGCAGAAGGCAAATCCTAACGTTCCAGTGAGAGCGATATGGAAAAAATTCGCCGTGACAAAGCGGCCAAAGGCACCTGATCCTTGCTCGCCGAAATAGCCGAGATTTTCTTGAACGGCGAAGCCTAGCCCCACGCAAGAGGCCGCAACGAGCACTACTTGAGGATCCCTCAGACGATAAAGGAAGGGGGTCAAAGGCAGAAAGAATAGGAGTTTGATCACTTCTTCCCTCACACCTACGCCACACACGTACACGATGAGATCGTTAAGAGACTCTCCATCCAGAGCCAGTCCAATAATCTCCTCTTGCCAAACGACGGCAAACAACGTGAACGTGGTACTCAGCACTCCCAAGAAAAAACCAGCGATACCAAAGTAGAGGGCGGGATGGTGCCATGCCGGAACTTGGCAAATCTTTAAGATGATAATAAACCAAAGACAAGCGACAAGCAGCGTCAAGGGAATAACCGTGAGCGGCACATGACGATAGTCATGGAGAATCACACCCTTCATGATCAGTGAGGGATCTTTTAAGATCACTCCTAGCCGGAGGAGACTCTGGTGATTGTTTAGTTGGTATCGTGGCTCATCAATGAGACGAACGAGACGTTCGTGATCCTTATTCCTGACTAGAAGCGCGACGACTTGTTCGCGAGCATTCATAGCCTCAGGAAAAGCGGCTTCTTTTTCATAGTATTGAAGCGCTCCCGCCATGTCATTCTCCCACGAGGCGAAGTCGCCAAGAAACTGATTGGCGAACCTAGTAGGTGGCTGCTCGTTAGCCGCAGCTTGCAGTGCGGCCATAGATTCCGATGCAGAAGATTTGAGAGCAGCTTGAATATAATGACGAAAGAGATCCCGTTGCGCTTCGTTCGCTAGGTCGTTGAGGTGATCGCTAAAAGGTAGCTTGCTCCATTGCGTCACCCGGCCACGGATCTGATCCAATCCACGCCTCAAATACACGGCTAGCTCTTCGTCCGGATTGAGCTCTTGTTCGTTGGGAACCTTTTCCCACGTTCGAACGCTTCCGACAATAAAGGCCACTAACGTGCATGCCAACACAATGAGAACGGCAGCGGTTCTCAAGAACCGCGTATCACGACTGCGCTCACTCAGGATGGATCGGGAGAAAAGGCTCACAAGCCCCGGATCATAGGCGCACGGAGGTAGCGTTCCAGCGGGAACCTCGGGAATTCACTCCACGTCCACGAGCCACGCCGTGCTGACCCGCAACAATCGGCCATAATTGGCCTGCAAGGGCTCGAAGGGAATCGTGATCACCGATTCCTCAGAGACGGCTGCATAGGGATCTTCTAACAATGGCGTCCATTGAATGAAGCCGTTTCGCCAAGCACCGGACCAAACTTGATAGGTGCGTCCGGGGATGGATGACCAAGCGATTTCAAGCATGTCGGGAGACCGGCGTTTGACTTCAAGAATTCGGAGTGCCGACTTGAACGAGAACGGATCGGTGCCTGCATAGAACTCCGATTGATTGGAACGCTGATCCCGATCAGGATCCTCAAGCGCATCGTTCGGAAAATCGGGATCCAAATTGTGCTCGAGTTCCCATGCGTCACTGATCCCGTCGCGATCTGAATCCGCCAGGACTCGCAAGGTGATCTTACTAACACTGTCTCCCAAGCGATTGCTGGCAATTGCAGACATTTCAAAAGAGCCGGCCGCCTCGGGCATACCCACCAAATGGTAATCGGGTTGGAGAAAGGATAACCCTGGTACAAGATTCTCCACTCTCAGGGATTCTGTAAAGCGATCAGAAGGAAGGGAAAGACGGAGCGGCAATCCAACTAGCCCGCGATAAACCAAGGCTGCAGGTAGCTGAGGAGTTGCCGCAGGCGCAATATCTATAGCAGTAGTGGTTGCGGTAAGTCGGCCCTTTGAAAGGGAGGCTTCCAGATAGACCTGAGAACCAAAGGACGACGTGGTGAGATCGCCTGACCATCTGCCCCCGGCAAATGGGTTCGTAACTTGTGGAGAAAGATCCAGAAGCGCACGACGGTCAAGCGCAGTGTCAGGGAGATTGAGCTCATGCCTCCAACCCCATTCGAGATGGGAATCAGAATCTTCAAATCGAATCCGCTGCAGCGTGGCACCATTGCCCCCACTGTGAGGTACACTAGATCCGTCCCACCAATGGCCGTTTATGGTCTGCCCACCATCATCGACTGGTTGGAACAGGCTCAGCTCCTCGTCTGAATAACCCCACACGACAAAGTCAACAGCCACATTGTTAGCGTCAACAACCATGGCCCACCCTTTCTGTCCGCCTTCACGTTCGCTTGGCGGATCATCAGACCACAGAAGGTTGAATCCCATATCGTCTTCGTCCAACACCCGCGTATCGAAAACAACGGGAAGACGAATCACCTCGCCGGGCACTCCATTGACGCCATGGATCGCATTGATGCCCCGATCAGCGGCCGCGTTGAGCAGCACACGCCAGCCACCGGTGTTCACAACAGGATCCGATTTGACAAGCGTTAGGCCGTCCTCGTTGCCATCGCGCACCTCTACAATGGCGACCACCGGACCCGCAGTTGGTTTGATCACCGAGGCCGTTAGCCTGGCCTCATCGGCAAAGGTCCGCACGAGACGATCCGCGGCATCGCGAATGGACAACGCCACTTCAAACGGCTGATCCTGCGTGGCGGTTTCAGGGAAGGTCTCCCACTTTAACTTAGCCGGCGGACCCGAGGCATCGACTTGAAAGCGGTAGCGCCGCTCCGAGGTTCCTGTGTCATTGGCTGCCGTGATCGTCACCTCAAAATTACCAAACTCTTCCGGGGCGCCCTCAATCAAACCGGTGTCTGGGTCGACGGTAAGGCCGGGCGGGAAGCCGCGAATACCGAAGGCGTTTGGTTCGTTGGTGGCTTGAATTAGATATTGATAGGGTTCGTTTAGAATCGTTGATAGCGGTGTAGCTGAGTAAATGATAGGGGCCTCTGGGGCGCCTGGTGAACCTCCCATATGTTTGCTAGAGGCCCAGGCATCGCGCGTGTCCCAGGAAAATGCTTCACGCATATCATTGCGAATGGTTAGGGAATGACCGCCTCCATCCGCCCGGGCTTCCCAGTCGCGTTCGTAGCGAAAGCGTAAGATATTGGCCTCGTGAGGCGCAGGAAGTTGCAAGGCAATCGTTTCGCCACGGTTGTCCAGCCTACCTGTAAATTCACCGATCACTGGTGATGCATCTGGATAACGCGCTTCAAAAGCCGGGCGATTGCCCGCCACGATCACCCGTTCGCCAGGCTCCAGTTGCCATTCGGGAAAAACAAAGTGAATGCCTTCTGAAAATCGTACGCCTCCTAGTTCCAACAATTGGTTTCCCAGGTTACGAAGTTCCAACCATTCCTCGTCCGGATTCGCCGGGTGAAACATGATCTCCGTAATGCGAAGATCACGAAGCAAGGTGAGTGACCGTTCCAATTGGGCGTCGGACTCAGCGGCCATTTGCCCGGTCAAACGTGCGGCGAAGACCACATCGCTGCTAGAGCCGTCATCTTGGTGCACGCTAGCGGCGAAGATGTTCCCGCCCTCCCGGAGCAAACCAGGATCGATCTCAAACGGTCCCTCTACGGAAGCATCACTAGCACCATCATCCGCGAAAGTGCTATGGAGAATCTCCCCCTCGGGCATGCGAAGCCGCCGGATCTCCTCGCCATTGAGATAGACGGCGCCGCCGTCATCAAGCAACGTGTGAAGCGTCAAGGTCGCAATCGCGGCGGAATTGGTCACCTGGAAGACTGTGCGGAAATAGTGGGTGGTCGGAGGATTCAATAAAAGTGGCGTCTGTTTCAGAACCGCAAGATCGGCGTTCTCGCGAAAGAAAGCACCACTTCCCTCCTGCCAGCCTTCCGCGGCATCCAGCGAGAGATGCCATTCGGAGAGGGGCGCCATTTCATTCTGGTAATACTGCCAGGAGTCGGTCCAATCAGTGAAAACGACTTCCTCAGAGACGATTTCATCAAAGAGGTTAGCCGCCTCGGGAGTACCGATGGAAGTACTCTGCCAAATTCGGCCTCCATCCGGTTGCCGGCTCAAGGATTGCCGTGGGCTTTGCGCCTGCCAGAAGACACGATCAACGAAGTCCCCATTCGGATCGTGCAATGTAAGAGACTCAAAGTCGCGGTCTAGGGCGAAACCCAGTTCATTCGGCCGGAGCAACGCGAAACCGTGATTTCCGATGTAAGTGTGAGGAGGAAAGGTGAAACGCGACGACCCTGGCACATTACCTTCCGTAAGCGATACCCCACTCAAATCAGCGGGCCAAGGCTGATTGTGGTACAGCTCGACGAAATCCTCGCTAAAGGCAAGGCCCGCGGCGGCATACCATTCATTGAGACGAACTTGGCTTGCTCCCGTGTGGAAAGCTCTTTGGTTAGGCTGATTGGGGGTGGGCTCGCCAAGCGTCCACCGGTTGGGATCGCGAGGGTCACGGCCCAAGGTGTGCGTGTTCAATTGGCGGCCAAAGGTGATCTGATCGAGTACTTTCCCATCGGCATCAAGCAGCAGCAGTTGCTCGCCGTCGGCATCCAACGCGAATCCAGAGCCGTCTTCTTCGATTCGCGAAAGCGGAATAGTTAGCAAACCGTTGGCGGGCACGCTCGTTCCCGCCGGCAGGATCAAAGCATTACTGAGATCGGCGTCATCTGCGAGTTGGTAGTCACGGACATTGACGCGCCTGTTAGAGAGATTGCGAATCTCCACCCAATCCGGCAATAGATCATCGATCGTGTGTGAGGTATTAGACGCCGCTATTTCATTGATGATGATGGCTGGAGCCTCGGCATCAATCTCCCAAATGAGGCTATGGGGGGTATCCCCAACGTCATTGCCCGCGAAATCGACACCCACGATCTCGATCTCATGCGCCTCATTTCGTAGTCCGGTGAATCGCAGTCTAACGGATCGCGATGTGTTGGGATCGGGAATGAATGGCATGTTTGACTCTTTCCATGCCTTGCCGTCGATACGGTACCTTACCGAGTGCCAACCGCTTCCCGAAACTTGAAGCTCGATCGTTTTGTTAGGCGTGATGGCTAACGGCAAACCTGAGATCAAAGGTAGCTTATTGTCAGCACCGAGATCCTGACCGTAAAATCCAGAGCCCAATGCAGGGGATCCATAGGTCAGCCGAAGGTCATCGCCTAGGCCAGTGTCATTGGTAAAGATGGAGGTCTGCGCAAGCTCACCTAGTAAAGGCTCTAAACCGCGTGGCAGGAGACATTGGTTGATAGAGACATCATCGGATAAAGAAGCCGGATCAGAAGAGAAAGTGCCTACCTGATCTAAGATGGAATGGGCCAGGTGGACACGCGGCGCCTCCTCGCCCCTAAAGAGAAAAGTCTCCACCTGATGCAACGTGTTCTGCTCGAACACGATCGATGCTTTGCCAGGAACGTGCAGCGCGGTGTCTGTGTTGCTCACCACATTGCCGCTGACCATATACCCCTGCTCGTTCCGCAAACACATGGCCGTGGCTGAGCTTTCAATGACATTATTGCCAATGTAACTTCGCCCGCTGAGATCGATCGCCGTACCGAATCCGCCGGCAAAGGTATTTCCGACAATGGCGACGCGCGCCGACCTCAGGTCTTCGTAGTCGCGGATCTCGATCACGGGCACGTCCGAAACTTGCCAGCCGAACTGGTTGCCGGAGAGGTGGATCGGGTGGTCTTCCAGCAATCCACCGAAACTTTCAAACGGCCGACCATCGGGTAAGCGAGGAAAGCGGCAATGATTCACGTTGGCCGAAGACCCCTCCAACCGAATGGCAGGGCCGCCGATGGTGGTGAGATCCATCTCGTGGAGTTCTGCATAGGCATCGATGAGATGAATGGCAGGATGATCATTCGCCATGCGTTCGATCCGCACATGTTCGATCCGGCTATCTGTGTTGCCGATGATTGAAACGCCATTCCAAGTCTCGCCCGGAGCCGCAGTCAGTGTCACCACCGCGTCCGGCGCACCTTGAATTGACAACGTACCGGCAACCTCGAGCATGGAGCCTTCGGCGAACTGAATGCCAGTGCCTGGCTGCACTGTTAGGACAATATCGGGAGGAACGACTAGCCTGCCTTCCACACGATAAGGCAGACCAGCGCTAAGAATTAGGTTGTCCGTCAGTGTTCCTGACACAACGATCGCGTCAGCGCCGATTCGGTTGATTCGTAGCATTTGGGAATCCCGCATCCGGCCCTCCACGTCCATGGCCTCGACAACCAGAGTTTGATAACCCGGCTGGAGACTGAAGGATGAAATCTGCCACTGCCCACGTCCGCGATCGTAGTCCGCAGCCTCACCATTGATACGCACTTCGGTCACGTGCATGGGGCTCACACTACCTTGGAGCGTGATCCCGGGCGAGGAAACCTCATAAGTGCCACTCACTAAATGGCCATCAACGACCTCAACTTCGAGTCCTGCGTTGATGATACCTAACACATGGCTGCGACGCTGTTGATTAAAAGTCTTGATATTCTCTCTAACGGTATCCGGGACGTGCGGAAGCAACTGGTCAATGGTCGACCCGAAACGATCGGGATGTAGAAGGGTTTGGGCAAATTCCTCCAGCTGTTGAAAGTACAGAGGGCGTATTTCAGGATGATTAAAGAAAGGCACCAATTGAGGCATGATCGAGGCGCCGCTACCAAACCGCGTATCAATGGCCTGAAAAATAGTCGCCGTAGGGGTGGTGCGTGAATCACCCAGGCCGAAGATGGTGTCGAGATCATGAGGGAGCAAGACCATGCGCGAGTCGTTCACGCCGTGATACATGCTGTAATCATCGTCGATGCCGTTGCTCAAATTGGTCTCGCGATTGTTGATGAAGTTGAGCAAGGCGAACCAGCGCAGCCATTGATCTAGGTGCACATGTGAGGAAATCTGGTCTAAGTAAGTTTCAGCCTCAGCCTCATTGATGGCCACGATGAACTCTTGAAATACCGTCCAATCATTGGCGCTTCGGTTGGTTTCTTTGGTCCATCGGTCAGTAATGTACCAGTTAGGCTCGGTGTAACGGATTTGATCTTCGAAATGCACCCCCCAGCGTTTGCGGTCACGCGAAGGGTTGGCGCTGATCTTGCGGTAGAGATTGCCGTTGGAATCGTCGGGAAACTTCTTCTCTACGAATGTCGCATTCAGAGGTTGGATGTGCGCGTAGGAACCATAGTGCCGTCCAAAGTTGTTGTCAGGATTGGCATAGTTGATGCCGTTGAGTCGAAGCTGAATAAGCTTGGCATCAGGCGCAGGAAGTCCCGCTGCCTGACAGAGATGCAATCCCAACACTTGCAAATAAGTATACTGTCCCAAGAGGTTGAGCCGGGTAACGCCTCGCCAAGGCCGATCGCTGGGCAGACTGAGACGAAAGCTCCGCGGATCGCGGGAGCGGCTGCTATTGCCACGCCGCCGGATGCCGGCTCGATACCGAACGGACGTTTCACCATGACGCGAAACGATGAAGGTGGCATTCATTTGCGCGTTACTACCCGAAGGAAACGTGCTGGGACGAAAGCGAAGATCTTCTTCGACAGGCATGATCACGCGGTAGTAAGGCTGATCAGAATCTTCCGCTTCTTCGTCTACTTGATAGAGCGCATTGGCTCCTTGCGTGCCCGATGAATCCGTTGGAGATGGCCAGGTTTGCGTGAGCCCGTTAGACGTGGCGGAGAGATAAAACTCCACCACCCTCCCATGCGGCTGTGGTGGAAGCGCGGCGGCGAAGCGGCCGGACTCATCGCTATGCATGGTCATTTCTTGAAAAGGCCCGGGATCGTTCGTCGAGAGCCGGTAGTGCGCTTTGACATCGACGTCTTCCCCGGTCTTCGTCAGGATGGTGGCACTAACAAGCACTTCATCACGCGCGGTCGGCACCGCAGGATGGTGACCGGCATTGGTGATCATCGGTGGCGTGTCTTGGCTAGAAACGGAATTCTCATGACCGGGCGTCCCTCCGGGAATGAGGCTCGTTTTCCAATTCTGGCCGGAGGCATTGGTGCGCCCAAGGTCGATCAATTCTAACGAATACCCTCCGCCGTCATGGGGCGCCTCCCAAATCCAACCGGGCTGCCCGCCCACCGTTGCGCGTCGCCGCACGGCCCAGTCGCCCTCATCCGCGTAGCGCACACGGTCTACGATTTCACCTTCGTGATCCAGGAGGCGTATGGATTCACCGCGATTGCTGAGTGTGCCTAACCAAGGACCTAAGACGTTATCGATGTTCGGATAAGCAGCCTTAAAGGCATCGGGATCCGCAGCGACGACCAGCCGTTCGCCGGCGGCAAGTTGCACATCGGGAAAGAGGAAAGTCACCCCGCGATCGATCTGCCACCCATCGAGATCGCTCGCCGCGTCGCCCGTCTCGGTGAGTTCAATGAACTCAAGCGTAGTCGGCTCGGACCCATCAATCGCGGCCGGGTGATAGTGAATCTCGGAAATGACCGGAACTCCCCGAAGCAATCCCGTAAGCCACAGGAACGTGAATAGGAGAACGATGCCCGAGGAGGGAGAAACGGGGGACATGAAGTTAGCAGGGGTTTTGCGATCAGGCTGGGGATAGAAAACTTTAATTCGGCGATAGAAGGTGTCAATGAACCCGCGGAAAGACATTTTTCGCTTAATTTTTAGCGCAAATCGCTTGCCGCGGTTCAAAGACCTGATTAGATTCTCTGCCATGATCCGAAAAACACTGATTTTGTTAATCTCTTTGTGGAGCATTTCCTCTGCAGTGGCGGTGGAGAAAGAAGCTCCTGATGCTAACAAGACATTCGAACGTGGTAAGACCGCCTATGAAAAAGGTGATTACAAGAAAGCCCGGGCGCTTTTTCTGGCGACCATCCGCCAAAATCCCAGACATCCCCAGGCGAAGAATTATCTGCGTTACGTGAAAGCGGCTTCCAAGTACGGTGTCAGGCCCACAAATCCCAAAGCCAAGTTGGAGAAGATCATGATCGATAAGGCGGTCTTTGAGAATATGACAGTGAAGGATGCGCTCGCCGTGGTGCGTGAGAAGGTCTCCCAAGCAACGAAGGGCCAGTTCAAGCCTAACTTCTTACTTAAATCGAAATCGACGGCGAGAATCAATTTGGACCTTGGCGATCTTCCCGCCACGGAACTCATCCGTTACGTCGCCGATCTCTCCGGGCACGACGTGCGTTATGATCCGCATGCCGTGGTCCTGGTGAAGAAGGCTGCGAAACCTAACCAAGCAGCGGCTTCGAAATGACGTTAAGAGTGATGGTGTGCCCGGTTTCTCACAACGCCGGCGCAAGAGAGTTCTAGTTTCTGAGGATTGCGACACCTCTTTGACGAGGTGACGCCTTCCTTAGACAATCTGTTTGTTTGAAAGGCGACGAGAGGCACATTGCTTCCATCATGAAGCGTGTTGCCGTCCTCGTCATAGCATTGTGTTCCGCCAGCTTATCGGCAAATGCTAGTCCAACTATTACAATTGGCGAGACTGAGGTAAAGCTGCCCGCGCCGGCGGGATTTGAAGCGATTGGCCAACGAGGTTACTCCTGGAGTCGGATGCAACGTGAGGTAATCACGCCGTCGAACCGCTTGTTGGTCGCGTACGCTGCAAGCGAAGTGCTCACCAATCCGGAGACTAGCACGCCACCTAAGTTGAAGCGTCTCTTTCACGCGCAAAGCCCACGAGGGGTGGAAGCCGTGGTCTGTTCCCGGCAGCAGTTTGCTGAGATGGCCATGGCCCTGGATAACACGTTAGTTTACGCCGAAGACCAGGAAAGAGCGGGCGACGAGCGCGATTTAGAACTTGGCGAAATCGATTCGTTAGGCATTTACGATTCCTCGCCTAACCATGTGAGCTTCGCCATGCGCAAATCCATCATCATTGATGACGTCGAGGCGCCCAGAAGCCTTTTTACCGTTTGTAGCATGACTAATGTGGGGGGCAAAGTCCTCAATCTATACTGCACGGTAGACGATGAAAGCGATCAAGACCGCGACTGGGCCAAGGCCCAACTCACCGCTTGGCGAAAGCAAGTACTCGCGTCAAACCCAGGTCCGCCGGAAGAAGCAGCGCCCGTTTCCAAAGCGAAGCTCGGAGCGGCCGCAGGATTGTTCGCGGCGTTATTGACATTGGGGGTGTACGGTATGGTGTGGATTCGAAATCGCAATGCAGCGGCCAAAGATCGGAGTCCGAGATGATGCTATCTCAGGATCATGAGCGGAGTTCGATCCAAGCCATGGAGATCAAAGAAGGTCATTTATTCAGCAGCTATGCCATTAGAACAGTGCTTGCTCATTTCGCCTATTGTTGAAGAATTCACTGATGCCCGACCGACGCCGATTTCTTAAAACCGCTTCCTCTGCCGCGCTTTTCCCGGCTTTCGCGCCATCTCTGAGCATGGCCAAATCCGCTAATGGCAAACTGTGTCATGCTTGTGTGGGCACGGATGGCATGGGAGCTTCGGATTTGGAGAACTTGGCTTCACATGACAAGCTTGAGATCGTCGCGCTGTGCGATGTGGATACGTCGCGGATGGCCAAGGCGAGGAAGGCGCATCCTCAGGCCCGTGTCTACCAAGATTGGCGGGAGATGTTAGAGAAAGAAGGGGATCGCATCGACTCTATCAATGTCACTATCCCCGATCACATGCACGCATCGGTCGCCATGGAAGCGCTGCGGCGCGGGAAACATGTTTACTGTCAGAAACCGCTCACGCACGATGTGGCGGAAGCTCGAGCGTTGCGTTTGGCGGCGGCAAAAGCCGGCGTCGTGACACAGATGGGTAATCAGATTCAATCGGCCATCGAGTATCAGATGGCCGTGCGCATGCTTCAGGACGGGGTGATAGGTAAAGTGAAAGAGATCCACGCTTGGAGTGGTGCGCAGTTTCCAGAGAAAGGCCGGCCTCAGGGAAATGATCCCATCCCCAAGACGCTCGATTGGAACATGTGGCTGGGCTCCGCCCCGGAGCGACCATTCAAGCACGGTGTCTATCATCCTTTCAATTGGCGTGGATGGCAGGATTTCGGCGGGGGCGCCATGGGCGACTTCGGCTGCCATATTCTAGACACGCCGTTCAAGGCTTTGGGTTTGACCGCGCCCTCGACGGTTCAAGCTTTGAAAGTCGATCCCGCTTGGGAAGCGGATTCGGGTCAACGCCAAGAGAACTGGCCAACTTGGGAAATCATCAAGTTCGTGTTCCCTGGCAATGGGCGCACTATCAAAAAGACAATCGACGTTACTTGGTACGACGGTTCAGCGAAACCCCCACGAGAGTTGTTCGACTTCGAAAACAAGTCGCGTGACGTACCTGGAGGCGGCTCCTTGTTCATTGGTGAGGGCGGCAAATTCCTCGTTCCCCATGTCGCCGGCCCGCAACTCTTGCCTTACAAACTGAATCGCGGCCTCAAGCGCCCGGATGTGAAGGGATTTAGTCACTATCATGCTTTCGTCGATGCCTGCCACGGCAAAGGCAAGACCGGATCCCACTTCAATTTCGCCGGTCCCCTCGCGGAAACCACCTGCTTAGGGATGATTGCAAGTCGCTTCGTGGGTCAGGAACTGAAGTGGGATGTTGACAAGATGGCGTTCACCAATGTGGCCGAAGCGAATCCGTTCCTGCGGCGAACCTACCGTGAAGAATGGAAAGTCGAGGGGCTTTAGGGACTCTCACTCCCCTCCAATTGTTGTCGCGTTTCCAAAACAACGCGGCGCCTACCACAGCACGTCCGATTTCGGAGAAAGCGGCGACCTTGAGGACCGGAGGTGGATGAACTTCCGCGCTGCCGGAGCAAAGTTTCGTTACGATCGGCGGCGCTAAAACTAAAAACACCGCTACGGAAGAGAGCTTGTGTTTTCACCATCCTTTTTCTGCGAACCCTTCTCCTTCAATTCCTCTAACAGACGCAGGGCGCGTGGGTACTGCAATTCGTCTTTGGCGTAATGCGTGTAGATCTCCAAAGCGTCCTCGGCGGTTTGGTAGTCACCTAAGTGATAGTGAGCCAAGCCATCGAACCAATGATAGTAGTACCAGGTAGGAAATCGCTTCACGGCGTCACGGCTGAGCTTGGCCATCTGCGCCCAATCCTTATTCAATCGCGCAATCCGCAGCCCCGTATCCAAGCGGGCTTGCGTATTCCCTATTTTCTGAAGATGTGTGAGCCATCCTTGAGGGAAGTCGGGCGGTTCCGGCAGAACGTGGGCGATCTCGAGAGCGTTGATCGCCTCACGAATCGCTGCAGGATGAGTCCAGGAGGCCAAGATCATTCGGTAAAGAATCTCTTGAGCTCGTTCGCGAGCCAACTCGGCCTCTTCTTTCAACTCCAACACGTCGTAGGCTTGGATGGTCAAGAAAAGCAAATGCGGATCTAGCAAAGACTCCATTTCGGCGTCATCCAAGAGGGTTTCAAGCGCTTTCTTGTCTTGCTGCTGAAGCGCGTGACGAAGTTGCAACGCGAGCATCCGCGGAGGAAGAGCCGGCACATGTTGAGGCGTGAATGATAGGGCGGGCGTTAACTTTCCGCCTTTCCTCACAGCCAATCGAAGTTGGTGCCACCGAATGGCTTCGCGGGTTATGGGAGCGTCTGTCAGATTCTCATGGGGTCTTAAGAGCTCTTTCACCCTATCCGCCACCTCGGGATCATCTTCATCCACCATGCTCAAGATGCTCAGGATCATCTGGGACCGTGTGAGATCATCGGGAGCTTCTTCGATGGCAGTCTTGAGCAAATCAAAACCGAGAGCCCGTTTCTCGTTGAATCGGTGCAGCACCACATGAACATCGCCAAAGGAAGGCCAGAACCACTCATTAAACACGCGACCGATCTTCACATTGTAGAGCAGCTGCGCCATCGCCTCGTTCTCATGCCAGGAATCAGGAGGGACTTCATGCAAGCTGAAGCGTGCCTTATAGTCCTCTGGTTTAGTGATGGTGTCAGGCGGAAACACTTCGAACACTTTGGCCCGCAGTTTCCCGTTCATATCGCGCCGCTCTTGCTGTGCCTTCCATTCCTTGCGCAGCGCAAAGCGCAACGCCAGCGGCTTCTTTCCCGTCGGCAAACGAGCCTCTTTCAATGCGTCAATCAATTCTTCGGCGTCGTCATAGCGACCGGCCGCCATCAGATCCCCAAGGGTGTAGCTCAAGCTTCGCTGCAACCAGATTTGCACTTCCACTTTCGCCAAAGCCTCTTTCAATGCGGCGACCCGGCGCCCTAGATCCGAATCCTGCACTCTCTTCAGCCATTCACTGGGAATGATCCGGTTCTTGTAGAATTCTGTAAGTGAAGGCGCTGAGGAATGCTCCCGATACATTTGACTGTCTTGGCCCAGCTGATCTTTCAAAGGAATGAGACCTCCAATGGCATGCGCAATCGCGTTGGACGGAAAGCGCTCGTCTCGAAATACCGCATCGAGCATGGCCATCCATGCGTTGACATCATTCTGCATGGGACCTAGACGACCGATGGCCAGAGCAAGTGCATTCGTGCGCACGATCTCGTCAAAATCCGAACTCTGGGCCACCATCAGACTGAGCTTTGCCGCCTCGGCTTCTGTGAAATGCTGCTCTGGATTGTACAAGAGTTCCTCAATGTTTGTTAGTCGAGGGTCCTCCAAAGATTTCGGTTCCGCGAAGTCATACCAAGCCGGCTTGAACTTCTCTAACCAATCAGCTAGAGCCGTATCCAAATCAGTCGCCCCTTGTTCCACCGCCAGCAGCCGGTTCTCAAGCACGGCCTTCCCCAAAGGATTCTCCTGTAATTCCTGTCGCTCGATTTCCCGATTGAGTAGCGTTATCGCCTCTGCAGAGCGATCCAATTGCGCATAGAGATCGGCTAGAATATTGACCGTGCGAAACCTTTCCGACACCACACGCCCAGATTCGAGTTGGGAGGCCAAGAGGGCGGCAGCCTCCTCGCGTTCGGTCTCTGATGAACCCGCCGCCAGCGCGTAAATCCTCGCTTGCGTGTAAACGTTCGCATCTTCCTTTTCCAACTCTTGGTTGAGAACCAGGCCTTCCTTCGCTCGTGCCAGGCTCAAATCATAATCTTTGTCTAACCAGAGAGCTAAGCTTTCACAGAGCAACGCCACACTCTTGAGTTCGAGATTGTCTCGTGGGAAATCCTTGGTCACCCTTGTGATCAATTTGTAAAGGGCCTCGGTATCCTCGGAAAGGACGGGAGGCGCCTTAAAAAGTAGCGAACGCGCAAACTCCGTCGCATAAGTGGGACTGCATCTAGCGGCCGCCGCCAGTCGGTCTAGCAAACGCAAATAAGCTGTGGCGTCTTTCTGCGCCGCCACTGATTCCAGCTGCGCTTCGTACTCCGTGTAATCGTCAATAAATGGCAGTGTCTTCTGCGACTCGCCGAGGCCGTTCCGAACACAAAGTTCCTGCCATGACGGAAGCCAAACTTGAGAACGTTCGATCCAGCCTTCCAACGTGCCCTCACGTGTCATGCGCGCCAGTTCCACACCAATCGCTCCGAACTCCGCCGCTTCGATCACGTCGTCATCATCCTCGGCAAGGTGTTGCAAAAGGCGCTTCGCTTCCTCCTCCCGATTCAAAAACAAGTTGAGGATCGCCGCGCGAATCCCCGCAGAAGTCGCCTGACGACTTTCGTCATCGGCTTCCAAGACACGATACGATGCCAAGGCTTGATCATAGCGGCCTAACGCCTCCGCCGCTTTGCCGTGGCGCAAGAAGGCGCTCCCGGTGTAGCTTTCTGCGAGGCCTCCGAACTCAGTCAACTCCCGTAGAATCTCCTCACATTTTTCTAACAACCCGCGTTTGCGCGCCGTTTCCGCAGCGACAAAGACGATCTCATGCCAACCATCGGTCGTATTCGGTAGGCGATTCCCCCATTCTAACAATTGGTCTAACCATGGATCCCCCTCGGGATAACCGCGCCCCAAGGCTAACCAATCGGCATAGACGCAGGCATTCCAGAGATCGGTGTCAAAGTCAGGATGCACGTCGAAACGAAGCACAATCTCCAAAGCAACCTTGAAGGCCAATTCGCGTTCTTGATTTGTTTCTGCCTCATCTCTAGCGGTGATCCATTCTTCCCTCGCTTCGAGATTCTCCGGCAATGTGGTCTCTTCCCATCCCTTCGGCGGTTGTTCTTTGAAATAAGCCCGAATTTCCTCCTGCAGTTCAGAAAAAACCGCCAGCTTCTCGCGATCACGCCGATAAGCCTCCAACGACTCTTCTAAGATCTCCGCCACTGCGGACTTCTCCCGGACGTTTAGGTTATCAAGCACGGTGTAAAGTGTGTCTCGATGCGCGTAGGCGGGATCGCTTGTCTTGCTGGCTAAGCTTTCGAAGATCGCCGGCGCTTCTTCTTCCTCATCCTCGATCAACGATTCCAAACGCTTTCCAAGCTCCTCCGCCTGGTCACCGGCTAACAAGACATCTGTGGCGAGGAGAAAAAACGATTCCCTCATCTCTGGATCGGCAAATGCCAGGCCCGCATCGATGATTTCCAAACACTGCCCGGGTTCTTCACTGCAGAGATTCGCAGCTTGATAGTGAGACCACCCTCTCCGAAAGTCGGAGATCCCTTCCGTCTCGCCCACGGCTTGAAAGGCGGCCCGCGCCGCCTCTTCCTGCCCCAATTCTCGCAAACAAAGTGCCCGAAGATAGCGTCCCCAAGCGAAATCCTCCGCACTCACCTCACGCTCTTGGGTGTCCAACAACGGCTTCAAACGGTCGAGCCCGATTTGCGGCTGGTCAGCGTAGACATCCATCAAGGCCAGCAATGCCACCGCATCGAACCGTGCGGGCGAATCGTCCGGAAAGTATTGCAGGACCTGATTCAGAGCCCGCCGCCGCAGCACCGCGTTACCGTCCTGAGGATACCGTGCCTCCACGAGAGCCAACTGCCCTTGGCCCGTGGGCATCATGGGAAAGTCCTCGAGAAACGTTTCCTCATTCTCCGGTTTGGGCTCATAGTTAGGATCGCTGGTCAGCTCACAGGACCGCGCCAGCCACGAGTCCGCTGCTTTGAGCGCTTGGCGAAACGCCGGGTAAGCCGCAGGCGATACCAGGGCCTTTTTCTGATGAAGATCCAATCGCCCTTCTAACAAACCCGCCTCAGTGGCACTCCAACTTCCCTGCGCTTCCCAAACGCCCGCATCCACTTGAAAGGACGACGGCCTCTTACTAGCATTCCAGCCATCAGGGAGCGCAATCTTAAGCAAGATATCGTAGCGGTCCGGCCAGATGAACATCGGCGTCTTGCGCGTTTCCTCGTTCAAGGAGGGCATCAACCGATCGAATGACGGCCACTTGAGGCGTTGCGTCCGCTCCTCGCTTCCCGCATCCACGAAATAGACGCTGAACGCACACCGGAGCGGAGTTTCCGCCGCGTCGCCGATCGTGACCTTACTATCTGCAACCTCCGCTTCCGGGAAGTAGCGCCTAACAAGGTTCTCTGCCGATTGGCGCCGCGCTTCATGATCGCGGCCCGTGAGATGCGCGAGCCACGACGCCGCGTAGTAGCCTTCCGAGCTGAAGTGCAACCAGCCTGATAAGGTCCCCGTCCTCTCTAACTTGACATCGAAGTGGATGCGTTCCGTCCCACTGGATTGCTCCGGCGTGCGCACATGATCCACTTGACCATCCTCACGGATCACCAAGACCGGCCGTCCGGCATCTCCTGGTGCCAACACACCCGGAGCGCCATGACGAATGGTCGGATCGACAAAGTAATAGCCTTCTTGTCCGGGCAGTTCCACAGCGAGGATCGCGTGGTTGAAATATTGGTAGCTGGGACTCTCTGACAGGAAGTCACCCGAATGCGCCGTATCGAGCAATGTCAGGTGAGACGTCATGCCGGCTTCTTTGAGAAAGGCGCGCAGAAGATTCGCTTTGTCTTTGCAATCGCCAAAGCGATTCCGCCATACGTCCGCACAAGTGTAAGGTTGAAAGCCGGCAATGCCGAATTCCAATCCCGTGTAGCGTACGTCATTCGCCGCTTTGTCCGTGAGAATGTGCAGGATCTCCTGCGGTGATTGCGCGTCTCGGATCCACGTTTTCACCTCTGCCTTCAACTCTTCAGGAAGTTCATCGCGTCCTTCTAACAGACTTTGAAACCATTGCCCTAACGCTCCCCAATTCTGCCAAGTGCTGAGGGCCACGCTTGGTCCGGTGAGTAACGAGCCCGGTGAGCTATCCTCTTGAGTCACACCGTCCATGTAATCCAAGTGCCAACCGTAGCGAACCCGCCCCGATCCACTCACCAATACCTTAGGATCAGGCACTTGACCGCGCGTGGTCGCGCGCAGCTTACCGGCGAGACGGGGCGGCAGATCCACCCAGCGTCTCATGTGCCGCATGGGCCATCCGTGAGACCACGTGAATTGAGCCATGAAGGCACCTTTCGCGATCGCCTCGGTATCCTCGCGCACGATGATCACTTGCGTAACGCTTCCCACTTTCACTTCGGGAAAGATCACTGTTAGTTGAGCGCGATCTGAATAAATGTCATCTGCGCTCCCTTCCTGATGCGATTGCGGGATGATTGCTTTGTCATCCACCAGCACGATGCGCCCATCGGGTTGAATTGTCCGCGCCACCGCCACATGAATCTTCTGCGTGGACCGCCGGTAACCAAACTCCCGACTGGCTAAGGTCTCGATCCCCGGTTCTTCCCTTGCCTTGAGTATCCAATGATTGGCCGTGACCACTCGGCCATCCGGCAAGACATAGGCGTAATCCTCCTGCAACAAGACCGATCCGGATTCGCCGTCGTCCGCTTCACTCTCAGGCGCCGCTTCCTCCAGGATGGGCGCCAAAGGCGTCAATCGTGGGGCGATCACCTCCTCATAAATCGCCGGAGGCTGCCGGGAAACCGCCGCTTCTTGGCCGGACGCGGCCGGCACCATCATCAAGATCCCTGCAAAATAGATTGAGAAAATCCTCATGAGCAGAGTGTAAGGGCATCGCCCGTTTCTAACAAGTCCAAATGGCGGAGACACCCGCGAACGCCCCCCTTAATCGTGTATCCAGCATCCTGACAACGTCAATGACGCCTACCAACGGCCTCCGCGACGCGAAGGCCATCCACCGCTGCAGAAATGATGCCGCCGGCGTAACCAGCTCCCTCGCCGGTTGGAAAGAGTCCTTTCATGTGAACGCTTTCACAATCGGCATTGCGTGTGATGCGGAGAGGTGAGGAACTCCGGGATTCGACAGCGGTGAGGATCGCATCCGGATGATCGAATCCTGGAAGCCGGCGGGCGATCTTTGGCACGGCGTCCTTTAGCGCTTTCACCACGAATGCCGGCAAGCATTCCCGCAAATCTGTTAATTTCACTCCAGGGCGAAAGGACGGCTGCACCGCGCCCAGTTTGGTCGAGGCGCGATCTCGCATAAAATCTCCTAACAATTGTGCTGGAGCGTGATAATTGCCGCCTCCTAACCGAAAAGCGCGCTCTTCCAGGTCCCGTTGAAAAGCGATGCCGCCCAAGGGACCGTCACTGGGAAAGTCTGAGGGAAGCACTTCGACCATGAACCCACTATTGGCGTTGGCCTCGTCGCGCGCGTAGCTGCTCATCCCGTTGGTGACGAGCCTACCCGGCTCGGAGGCGGCACCGACAACCAAGCCGCCCGGACACATGCAGAAGCTGTAGACGGATCGGCGCCGGTCGCGGCCGTGATGCACAAAGCGATAAGCGGCGGAACCAAGCCGCTCGTGCCCCGCGAAACTTCCGTGTTGTGTCTTGTTGATCCAAGCCTGAGGATGCTCGATTCGCACTCCGATGGAGAAAGGTTTGGGTTCCATCACAATCTGGTGTTTGGCAAGCATCTCAAAGGCATCTCTAGCACTATGCCCAACCGCCAAGATCACGTGATCCGTCTCGAGAATCTCGCCGTTATCAAGAAGGACGCCGCGAACGCGCTGGTCCTCGATCATCAAATCGGCGACTTTCGCTTCATAACGGATCTCGCCACCAAGCGAGAGAATCGTTTCGCGAAGCCGGCGCAGCACGGTGATGAGCTTATCCGTGCCAATGTGCGGACGCGCATTGATCAAAATATCCTCGGGAGCGCCGTGAAGCGCCAATTCTTCTAGCACTTTTCTTACCCGGTTCTCGCGATCCTTGATCTGTGTGTAGAGTTTCCCATCGGAAAAGGTGCCGGCGCCGCCTTCGCCGAACTGCACGTTGGAGTCCGGATCAAAGGCACCCGATCGCCAGAATCGCGTCACATCCCGCGCGCGCGGGCCTGCCATCTTACCACGCTCCACAATCACCGGCCGAAGTCCCATTTGGCCTAACAAAAGCCCTGAGAAAATCCCGGCCGGCCCCATGCCAACGATCAATGGCCGGCGCTCGCCGGCTTGAAACGGACCCTTCTCCAGGAAGTGGTAAGCAGTATCGGGACGCGATTGAACCTGCAACCGGCCGTGTTTCTTGCCTAACAAGCGTGCTTCGGTCGCTTCATCCACGCAGATATCCACCGTGTAACTAAAACACAAACGATCTTTCTTCCGCGCATCGACTGCGCGTTGAAAAACCGTAACATCTTCATCTTGAAGATGTGGTAACTTGAGTCGGCTCCGCAGTTTCTCGACGAGGGCATTGCCGTCGTGATCAATGGGAAGAGTGAGTTGATGCACGCGAATCACTTGAATCGAAAAGAACTTGATTTCCTAACCAACTTAACGGCTCTATTGGCGGGAAGATCAAGCATTCACGAGTCATGGAAATCCCCAGCTCCCGATCCAAGAAACGCGACGCGGCACGTTCCAATGCCATGGCACCTGACGATTTCACACGTCTGCGGAGCTTGATCAAAGCACGTGGTCTGTTAGAGCGGCCGACGAAAGAACATTGGCGCCGGACGGAGCGCATGCTACGGGTGGAACTTCCCGCCTCCCACAAACGCGTGGTGAGTGCCTATGGAACCGGGATCTTTGGGGGCCGTCTCCTCCTGCTCAATCCCGCAGCGGAAGAAGACTGGCGCGCGGAGTTCAGCGCCCGTTGGGTCCATGGCGTGGCCAGCATGCTCTCCGGCGCCATTCGCGAGGCGGCGTTCTACCCTGACCCTAACGGATTGCTCCCCATCGGGATGACGCAGGACAGTCACTATCTCTGCTTGGTGCCCAGTTCGCCCAATCCGGACAAATGGACCATCGCGGTGTGTTCGTTGTTAGACCGGCGGCTGTGGGCTGCCCGGCATGATCTTCCCGGTTTTCTCTATCGATTGTTCGCACTGGAATCGCGACATCGGACGTTGGACAAGGAGATCTACGTCAAGCTCCGGCGGCTCGGTCCCGAATTCGAACCGCAACCGTACTTTTAAGGGTTTCGTGGATTGCTGAGGAGACGGAACAGAACCGAAATTGCTTTCCTAACATACCCCAAGATACTACAACTCGACATTTCGTTGTGACGTTTCATGATAGCATGTTTGAATGTCTTACCAACGATCTCACGGCTAAGCAGAATGCTAGACCGTTTGCGGAGATGGCACAAGACATCTCGAGCAAGCTTTCCAATAGGTAGATGCGAACGATTTGGAGCGGCTACCCCTGCTCCTTTCTGAGTTCCAGCGATGATTCTAACTTCAACACGAAAGACACGATCAGTGCTATCCGCCAGCCGGGGTTAGCAGTCCATCGACGTTCGGCTATGTAATTCATGAGACCCCTTGGATTTGAAACGCCTGCAGATAGAATCAAGAAGCACGTCAGCGAAAGATGAACGTGTTTGGTCTTTCGACAATAGCTGCAGAAATTGCGAAAGAAGGATATTTTGTGAAATGCATAGTCACCAAGCCTGTCGCGGTCTTCTTCCCAGGAACAATTCAACATCGCGATGTGAAGCAGGGTGGCGCGTCGTATGAAGACGACTACCGCGGCAACGCGATGGCAGCGACCATCACACCGGGACGGATAGATGTTAGATTTCATGATGCCTATCAAGATCAGGCGGTGGAGGATATCTTTAGATCGCTACTTCAGATGCCAGAAATGAGTTGGGCATCGTCATTCACCGTTCGCTATCAGGGGAGGCGTCTGTTTGGATAGACGCATCCATGCTCCACCGCCTGCCAAGGTTACTGCTACGAACCCTAACGTTTCTTCTTCTTTTTTAGGACGGGTGCCATGCGGGACTCGAGGACCAGAGGATCGCGTGCATGGAGGACGGCTTCTTCAAGGGAAACGCGTTCTTCTAGCACTAAATCGGCTAGGGATTCGTCTAACGTGTGCATGCCGTCGTTGGCGCCGATTTGCATGAGGCCGGGAATTTGTTCGAACTTACGTTGGCGTAGGACGGAGCGGACGGCGTGGTTCATGACCATGACTTCGGAGGCGAGGACACGCTTACCTTCCGGGTCTTTGGGCGGCAAGAGGCGCTGGGAAACGACGGCCTTGAGTGCGTTGGTTAGTTGCGCGATGATCTGTGGTTGTTGGTCAGCGGGAAAGACGTCGATGAGACGGTCCATGGTCTTCGCAGCATCCATGGTGTGCAGAGTGCTGATAACGAGGTGACCTGTTTCTGCTGCGGTGATGGCGGTGCGGATGGTTTCGAGATCGCGCATTTCACTCACGAGGATCACGTCGGGATCTTGGCGTAGGGCTTGACGCAAGGCGGTAGCGAAACTGCGCGTGTCCACACCGATCTCACGTTGTTTCACAATGGCTTTGGAATGGGAGAAGACGTATTCGATCGGATCCTCGATGGAAATGATGACGCCCGATCGCCGGCGGCTGATGTACTCTACCATAGACGCCAAAGTGGTGCTTTTGCCAGAGCCGGTGACGCCGGTCACGAGAATCAATCCCTCACGGATATCACAAAGATTGGAAACGATGGGGCGATGGCCCAGCTCGATCAAGGTGGGCACTTGATCCGCGACCAGGCGAAAGGCGGCTTGAAGCGTGCCACGGATAAAGTGGGCATTCCCACGGAAGCGGCCCACGGATTCGACATGCACGGCAAAGTCGAGTTCCCATTCTTTCTCGAGCTCCGTGCGCTGACGTTCGGTGAGGATTTCGTAGATCATTTCGCGGCAGCGTTCTGCTGTCAGCGGCTCTTCAGAGAGCTGGTGAAGAGTACCTTCATAACGAATCAGGGGCGGCATGCCCACGGTGAGATGAAGGTCAGAACCTTGGTGCTCTTTAACGGCGGTGAGGAATTCAATGAGGTCCACGAGAAATGAGTTAAAGTTCGTTGGTTAAGAAACGCCGCTCATGGCGCGTTTGAGTTGGTTGGGACTAGCGGAAGCCGCAAGCGCCGTGTCTTGTGAGATCTTGCCGTGGCGCCATGCTTCGAGCAGGGAGGCCTGAAAATTCAGGGCGTTGGGACCACGCTCGTCTTCGATGAAATCGGCCAAACTCGCGTAGTCCATTTCTTGAATCCACTCGCGGGAAGCACCCTCGTTTTGAAAGTGTTCCGTAACCACGTGTCTGCCGCCTTCACTAGCGGGCAGGAGACGTTGGGAAAGGATACCAATGAGTTGCGCGGCTAACAGAGACAACACGCCTTTCCTTTGAGCTTCGGGCATGAGATCCGTTAGGCGTTCCATGGTCTCGACCACGGTGGAAGTGTGTACGGTGGACAGTACCAAGTGCCCCGTTTCCGCAGCTTGGATAGCGATACGCGCCGATTCAAAGTCGCGAATCTCCCCCATAAAGATGATGTCTGGGCTTTGACGGAGCGCCGATCGCAGCCCGGCGCGAAAGCCTGGTGTGTCGTGTGGGATCTCGCGTTGCGTGAAGAGGCATTTCTTGGACGTGAAGAGAAACTCAATCGGCTCCTCAATGGTGATCACGTGCCCTTCTCTCCAGGAATTGATCCATTCTAACAGTGAAGCCACTGTCGTGGATTTGCCGCTTCCCGTCGGGCCCGTGACCAAGACCAAGCCGTAGGGTCGTCTTCCCCATGATTGGAGGAGCGATTCCGGCAGGCGGAGGGTTTGCATGTCAGGAATCTCTTTGTGGATCACGCGAAGCACCGCGCCAAGCTCACCGAGGCTTTGGTGTAAATTGACCCGAAAGCGAACCTTGCCGAGATCCCAATGGGCGTCGGCATCTTGCCAGTCCGGTTCTTGAAGGGGAAGGCAGGCGCGCCACAACGCCTCGATATCCGGGCGCGTGATGGGTGTGGCATCTGGCGAGGCGATGACGCGGCCGTGAAGACGTTGACGGGCGGCTTGTCCCTCACCAAGGAACACGTCGCTTGCCCCGGCCGCTGCCGCCTCGAGACAAAGAGATTGAAGACGCTTCAAAGAATCCATATCGCTGAATAATTAGCGCCCATCATAGAGGTTCTGCAACCATTGGCGAGCGCATTCTTCCCCGATAGGCCGAGGGACTCTGCCCGGCCCGTCTCTTGAAGGTAGCGCTAAAATACTCCGCCGTGAGATAACCGGAACGTTCCGCAACCTCAGCGATACTGAGAGAGGACTCCCGCAGCAGCTTCTCGGCGTGTTTGAATCGAATGTCTTGAATCATCTCATAGGGAGAGCGCTTGAGATGTTCTTTGAAACGTTGTTCTAGCAGCGTTCTAGAAATAGGCGTCACCTTCAAAACGTCACTCACATTAATCCCTTTCAGCGCATTTGTTTGAATGAACTGAATGGCAGTGGAAATGACCGAGTCTTTGATGGCGACCAGATCCGTCGAACGGCGGGTGGCGACGCCCGTGGGTTGAATGGGGAAGATCCCCGGCGCCACGCATTGCCCATTCATCATGTCATCCAACAAGGTCGCGGCTTGGTAGCCGGCTCTCTTGGGATCCGGTATGACGCTGGATAGAGGCGGGTCGCAAAGTTCGCAAAGCAAGTGATCATCATGTTGGCCAATGACCCCCACTTCATCGGGCACACGCAGATTCAAATGACGGCAAGAATCGAGCAGTTGTTGCCCGCGAATGTCGTAGCATGCCATGATGCCCACCGGCTTGGGCAAAGCTTTCAGCCACACGCCGAGTCTTCTCTGCTCAACTAACATATTAGCGCTATCGCTCTTACTCGTCTTGAAGTGATGGCAGGCGCAACCTTGCTTCTCTGCCGCCATGGCGAAGTGGCGACCGTGTTCCGCAGCCCAGGCGAAGCGGGCATCACCACAATAAGCGAAATGACGAAATCCACGTTCATACAGATGTGCGAATGCTAAGTTCGCGACCTCCTTGCTATCGCTGATCACAGAAGGGACTTCTTGTGCCAAACCGGAAGCACTGACATTGACCAAAGGAAGCCCTTTTTCCAGTACAGCTCTCTCAATGTGACGATTCTCAATCCGGGCAATGATTCCATGCCCTTGCCAACTACGGAGCCAACGTGGCGGGCGGTCACCACGGCCATGTTCGGAGAGATGGATCGTCCAATTCCCGTGCTCCGTCATGTAGGTCCTGATGCCGTAAAGAAGCTGACGACAATACCGATTGGACGTTTCGATGAGAAGGGCCACGCATCGGTCACCGTTTGCCGTCATGATTGGTAGGAGAACAAGATTATGGGGAAATCACAAGTATCCTTTGAATTTGACCGAAAGTGTATCGTTGAGGTCCCGTTTCATTAATGGTCCATCATCACCCGATACCATCATGACGGATACCCTGCCTGAAATTCTAACATCAAGATTACGATTGCGCCTCGAATCACCTGAGGAGGTGCGGCGATCGATTGCCAACATGCCTCCCGAAATGACTGCGGAACTTTCGCCGGCTTGGTTAGCGAAAGTGCAAGAAGCGACCGAACCTGATCCGTGGTTGCATGGATTTGCCATTCAAGCGCTTGAGGAGCCTGACAAAAACGTTGGAAGCATCGGATTCAAAGGCCCGCCGGAAGAGGGCGTGGTCGAAGTGGCCTACGGCATCGATGAATCGCACCAAGGAAAGGGATACGCCACAGAGGCCTTGCAAGGCATCGTGCCGTTCGCCATTGCTCAACCCGGCGTCACTGCCATCCGCGCTCACACGTTGCCGGAGACGAATGCTTCCACATCCGTGCTCAAGAAAAACGGCTTCACCTTTGTGGGAGACGTGATTGATCCTGAAGACGGAGAGGTGTGGCGGTGGGAGTTTGAAGCGGGCGAAAGTTGAGTGTGCGTGCCACCGAATTCGGACCTTTCGCCATGGGGCAAACGAGCTATGATGCACATTGTGAAGAGCCCGTTTCCTGGTCTGGACCCCTATCTCCAATCCATTTGGGGTGAGGTGCACCATTCATTGATGGGTCATCTCAAGAATCAGATTCAGAGTCAGTTACCGGAAGGCTTGTGGGCTCGGGCTGAAGAAACCGTCACCGTGGATCTTGGTTGGCAAGCGGGTTCTGAGCATTACCGGCCGGATGTATCCGTGATCGACCATTCGGAATTGGGCGATTCACCCGTGGAAGCCTCAGGCTCCGGCGCCACTGTAGCGGTTGCGGAACCGGCGGTGGTGATTGATGCAGAACTCGAAATCACCGAACGTCACATTGAGATCGTCGATACACGATCGGACCGTCGTGTGGTCACTGTGATCGAGGTTATTAGTCCAACAAATAAACTAAGCCGGTCCGGTCGTGATAAGTATTGGAAGAAACAGCAGCGCTACTTGCAGTCGGGCGCCAACTTGGTCGAAATAGATCTCATTCGCGGCGGTCCTTGGGTGGTAGCGATACCGGAATTTGAGATGGCCAAACGGAAGCCACTTGTTGTCAGCGTGTTCAATGCGTCCACGGCAAAGCTGGCCGCATACCCTATCGGACTGCGTGAAACCTTACCTTGCTTTCGCGTTCCCCTACGTGCCTCTGATGAGGATGTTCTCATTCATCTGCAATCGGCTATCGAAAAGTGTTATGAAGATGGCCGCTATCACGTCGCTCTGGATTACTCTCAAGCACCCATTCCGCCTTTGAAAGAGAATGACGTGGAATGGGCCGCGCAGCTTTTGAAACACGCGGGGGGAGCATCGCTTTCGTAAAGTCGTCGATCTCCCCGAGATCGAACGCACGCCTCGCGTCTCTCATTTCTCCGTCCTATCAATCAATGGCCACCCTGCATTTTCAAAGGCGCCTTCCTCACGAAACCCTGCCGTGAGGAAGGCGCTGGGGAGGGCACTATAATAATTGTTAGGGCGCCACTTCCACCCGATAAAACACCTCGGTCTCCTCACGGATGAAGCAATGCGTGAGGCGTTCTCCCGTCCCCTCGATGTTATTGACGGCGAGTTCCCAGTTTTCCATGTCCATTGAACGGTGAATCTGATAGGTTGTGTCGCTCTGTGAGTCCCAACTGACGACAACCGCTGCGGCGATATCGATATTCAATGGCTGAGGTTCCGCGATCTGTGCAAACTCGGGCGTCAGAGTGATACCAGGTTCTGTGATCGTAATGGTGACAGGGTTCGAGGTCAGTTCTTTATCGCCGTAAAGCCATTTGGCGAATTCGTAACCTTCGTTGGGTTGTGCTGTTAGAGTGATGTCATCTCCTACTACCACATCATTGATGTCTGACTCTGTCGCGACGCTTCCGTTGTCAGTGGGCTCAATGACGATCGCAGGCGGCGGCGATGTGGTGACCCGCATGAGCATGTGTTTGGCATGCCCGACGAAGTCTGACAGCGGTTTCCATTCGCCAAAGGGACCCGCCATGTTCAGACCCGCGCCGTTGGTGCCGTCATCTTCTTCGCGGAACAAATTGAAGAAGGTGGCGTTGGGGAAACGGTCACCGATCGGATCCATGTTGGTGATATCAAACCCCACATAGTAACGTGTATTGGGTTCCAACCCGATGAGATTGGCTTCGTAGGTGAGGAGGTCTCCAAGGATCGGTTCAGCCTCCCAAACGGTTAATGTGGCCAGATCGATCGTTCCTAGAGTAGCAATCGTTTCCCCGGGAAACCCACCAACATCCTCCGTTACGACCACATCGATGGTTCCTCCAACCTCCGGCGTTCCTACGATGTAGACCGTCACCTCATCGACGGTGCCCCAATCGTTGGTTAGGAATGGCTGTGCTGCCAGAGGTTGCAGTTCGGATGGGCCTGGAGGTCCCGAATTGTTCACGCCATCTCCCCCGCCTTGGATAAATCTCGGCAGTGGATCAGGAAAGTTGTCGTAGAGTGTCCCTTCATCACTAGCAGGTGGACATTCCAGGATCTCCATCAGCCTGTAATTGCGACCACCTTGCACATTGCCCACTATCTCCCATGAAGCACCTCCGTCTGGAGAGCCTAGCAATCTACCAGATTCGTTCGTGCCTTCGTTACCAGGTGTGGTCTGAACCAAGTAGGTCTTACTGAGACCAGTAACATCTGTTGCCGTGTCATCTGTTAATAGATAGTAAACGGTGTAGGGAGTCAGTCCGGTGATCTCCGTATCAAACCGCAGGATTTGACCACCGACGACTCCCGGTGCATCGACCTCAAGTGCTAGGGTGGCGATGTCGAATTCCCCTACTGTGGCGACCTTCTTTCCGGGTTCGCCATCGGCATCGTCCCAGATCTCGACTGGAACAATGCCAGACGGTGAGCCGAATCTGGCTACGGGAAAAGCCACTGAGCAGATGTTTCCATGTTCACCAGTCGTGAACGGTTGTGCTAGAACAGCCTTTAAATCCGAAGTAGAGAAGAGACTGCGGCCTCTGAACGGGAGTGGTTCGTCCAGGTTGTCATAGAGTGGAGAACCTTCCTCAGCCCAAGCCAATGGGAATGATAGACACAGTGCGGTCAAAATGAAAAGAATACGTCGATGGTAGTGATAGAAGTACATGGAGTTTTCCGGTTAAAGGTTGTTAGGGCGTCCCTTTGTTAGCGCCTGAAACGCGGGACAACCCAACGGCGGAAACTGGATCACTCAGAGATCAGAAAAGTTTCAATTCTTTTCGGCCAACGCTAGAATTCATCCGAGTCTGGTGCCGATAGCAAATGGATGCCGTAGCCGCGCGTGGAAACAGCAAGGGTCTTGCCGTCGGGTGAGAACTTTGCTGAATAGACCCAATCCAAAGCATCGGGCAAGGGGGCGGGACCCAACGACATCCCCAAGCCCATATGCCAGAGTTGAGCGCCGTGCCCCCAAGATGGCATGACCAAATTGCGCCCATCGGGGGTATAATCAGGCGTGCCAGATCCGATCACCGGAGGGAGCGAGCCAACCCGCTTGAATGTGTTGGTGTCGAAGAGCCAAGATTCAGCGCCATTGATCCCAACGATCAGCTGTTTGCCATCTGGTGTGAACTTCACTAGCCAGAGTTCGGCACTCGACTCGTAGTGATGCCTGTCTCGCGTATCCAAATCGATCAATCCAAATCCGTCACGATCGCGGAACGCTAACAAATGACTTCCAGGTTGCGGTGAGAAATCGATCCACTTTGGACCAGGGAAGGGAAAAAACTCCCGCTCGACCCCGGTCACCAGATCCCAAATCGCCATGGCGCGGTCCTCCCCCGTGGTTGCGAGCAATGCACCATCTGAGCTGATCGTGAGGTTGGCAATCGCCCCCGTATGCTTGTTTAGGAGAAATCTCTCTTCCCGCGTCACCACATCGAACACTGAGACGGTATGGTCAGCGTTCGACGCCACCAAAGTCCGGTCATCTGGCGCAAAGACAATGGGGGCGCCACCATAAGGAGGACGATGAGCCCCAGGTGTCTGACGCGAGCGGAACGCATGGACGAGATCGCCCGAGAGGGCGTCAAACAAGCGCACCGTGCCATCACCGGCTGTGGTGGCTAAGAAGGCACCATCTGAGGAATAGGCTAAGTTCCAAAGATCGTGCGTTTCTGATAGACGCCGCAAGTCACTACGCCTGCCTGGGTGCGAAATCTCCCATAAGCGGACATCACGGTGGTTTGCAGTAACGAATTCGGTATTGGAAATGAAGGTGAGATCGCCTGCAGGATTGGTTAAGAACTGGTCTACCGATTTCCCTGTTTGGGTATTCCATATGAGGATCCCACCATCAAAGTGGCTCGCTGCCAGCAGCCGGCCATTGGGTGAGAAGGCGAGATAGACTTTGGGCCCCAGATAGCCCGACGTCAGTGTTCTTGTGTGCTGGCCCGACGGGATGTCCCAGATCTCCACGTCCTGGGGATAGTCATAACCAATCGCCAATTTGGTGCTGTCAGGAGACCACGCTACCGAATTGGCTTGGTCTTGCAGAGGAAGTCTGGCCACTTCCTTCATATCGGGGATTGAGATGAGACGAAGCGAGCGATCACCCGCGCTCATTGTGATCCAACGACTGTTCGGTGAAACCCTTATTTCGCGGTCGATGAAGAAGCGTTCGGGCGGAGTGATGGGATCACTTAAGGTGCTTGTGAGATCGCCGCTCACCGCGTCGAAGCATGTCAGTTGCAGCGCCATCGGCCGCTCCCCTTCAACGGGCACCTGTTGTGCTTTGATCAACCATTTCTGGTTGGGCGTGGGGAATAAGTGAGCCCCTTTTTCTAGCACAAAGCCCGAGAGGTTCTGGCTCACTTTGTAAGACTCCAAATCGATGACCGTGCGTTCCGTGTTATTGACGAAGAATTGCAAACCGTCCGGGGAGAAGAATCCACCCAGCGGCCTGCCGCCGCGTACGGCTATCGTTTTCACCAATTGCAGATTAGGTAATGATAGGATCTTCGTCTCGTTCCTTCCCACCCTGACTAAGGTCTGGCCATCTGGGGAAATGACCAAGGCGGCACCAGACTCAAAGCTGGCGCTCGCCGTTTCCCGATGGATTTGTCCCATCCAGTAGCGCCACAACCACTCACGCCGATCCGGTTCATCGCCCTTCGGGACGTGGCGTTGCAGGATCTTTTCTGCGAGAGCAGCATGCCCGCGGGCAAATGCCTCTGAGACGGCTTGCATATCGTGCGCATAGTTGGTGTCGAGCAGGCGACGCTCCCGAATCTCAACTTCCGCCCGTGCGTGCGCCTCACGGGATCTTGAGATCATGGCGATGATCAATCCCGCGATCAACGAGGCGAGAATCGCCATGCCTGCCAAAGCTGCCGTACGGTGGCGCTGAGTCATCTTGATTAAATGATAGACCATATTTGGCGCGGCGGCAGCCACAGGCTCCCGGTTGAGAAACCGTTCCACGTCATCGGAAAAGGCGCTCGCGGATTCATAGCGACGCCGGCGATCTTTCTCCAAGGCCTTCATCGTGATCCAGTCGAGTTCGCGTTTGAGATCTGTGTGAGGAATGCGCCGGTCAGAATGGGTTGGCGATCGCTTGCGCAGTTCAGTGAGACGCGTCGAAGGCTTTGGGGGCACGGTTTCAATAATTGTGCGCTGGATCTCGGCGTAAGCGGCCTTTTTCAAGGTCTCGAGCTCAATAGGCGTGGTGCCGGTAAGCAGTTCGTACAGAAGTACGCCTAACGAATAGATATCGCTCCGCGTGTCCACATCCAATCCTGACATTTCCACCTGCTCAGGGCTGGTATAAGCGGGCGTGCCGACGAACTGGCGGAACTCCGTGAACAAGGTCTTTTCCGTAAGCCGGATGTTCGTGGCTTTGGCGATGCCAAAGTCGATGACTTTGGGAACGGGCACGCCGTCGTGCAAGGTGACGAGGATGTTGTTAGGCTTGAGATCGCGGTGAATGACGCCTTTCTGGTGCGCGTGATGCACGGCCCGGCAGATGCGGGCGAAAAGTTTGAGGCGATCTTCCGCGTCTAACGCTTGTTGCCGACAATACTGGGTAACGGGCACGCCGCGCACCAGTTCCATGGCAAAGTAAGGCCGGCCGGATTCGGTGGCCCCGGCATCGAGCACTTTGGCGATGTTAGGATGCTCCATCATGGCCAGCGCCTGACGCTCGGCTTCGAAGCGGGCGATGACTTGCTTGGTGTCCATGCCAAGCTTGATGACCTTCAAAGCCACACGGCGGTTCACCGGTTGCCGTTGTTCTGCTAGGTAGACGATGCCATAGCCGCCTTCACCGAGACGTTGCAGCACTTTGTAGGGCCCGACCTCGGTGCCGATGATGGGGTCGTCTTCGCCGGATTCTTCCTCTTCGCCGGCGACGGTGGGGTCATTCATGAAGGAGGCGACATCGGCCTCCCGAGCCAGAAGCCGTTTCAATTGATTCAGTAGACTTACATTGTCCCCACAAGCCTCTTGGAGAAAAGCCTCGCGTTCCTCAGAAGAGCGTTCTAACGCTTGTTCCAGAAGGCTTTCGAGTTGTTGGTTCGGATCGTTCTCGGCCATGGTGAGGATGCGGCTTTCAAACAGCGTATTCCCGCGCGATTAGGGATCACGAAGATTCCGATTTCTTTTCCAGGAGATCGAAGAGAATCATGCGCGCCATCTGCCAACGACGTTTCACAGTGGGCTCTGATACCTCAAGCACACGAGCCGTTTCCTCCACACTGAGACCGGCGAAAAATCGCAAACGCACCAAGCGCGCGAGATCGGAGTGACGTTTTTCAAGGATCTCAAAGGCCTCGTCCAACGCCATAACCGCTTCCGGATCATCGGCATCGGCTAGCTGCGCGACGCTCTCTAACCTGAGCACCAAACCACCACCTCGCTTTTGACTGGAACGCGCCCTAGCATGATCAACGAGAATGCGCCGCATGGCTTCGGAGGCCGCTCCGTAAAAGTCGTAGTGATTCTTGATCTCGCGTTCGGCAAGACCCGGCGCCAATTTCAAATAGGCCTCATGAACGAGAGCCGTGGCCTGCAAGGTGTGATCCGGTCTCTCGGCAGCCATGCGCATCTGAGCGATCTTACGCAATTGATTATAGACGGCCCTGACAAGTTCATCGCGCGCCGCGTCCTTGCCCTCGGCGATCTCGCCTAGCAATCGTGTGACTTGGTGCGTGTCGGCATCATCCGGCATGTGGCGGATGGTAGTGGGAGCCAAACACCCCTGTCGAATCTTCTCGACTTGGACAATCCAGCCATCTGGTCTACGCTCTAAGAATCATGACCGAACTGCTGGAACCCTTGCTGAAATCACCTTTATTGCCCGAATTGGTGCGGCAAGCGCAAGAAGTGGTGGCACGCGAATCGGAGGCACGTGAGGCCTTCCAACGCGAATTGACTCCCGATATGAAGGCAGAATTCATTCTTGGTGAGGCCATCCTCCATTCGCCAGCCAAGGCACGGCATTTGGATACGACGCTTAACTTGGCGTACGCACTCAAACATTTCCTAAGAGAGCACAGCAGCGGGCGCATGTTTGTCGAAAAGTGTCTCGTTTCCCTCACACGAAATGACTTTGAGCCGGACATCGTCTGGTATTCCGAAGCCAAGGCAGCGAACTTCACGGAAGATCAAATGCGTTTTCCAGCGCCTGACTTTGTGGTGGAAGTGCTGAACGAATCCACCGAAGAACGGGATCGCGGCATCAAGTTTGAAGACTACGCGCTGCATGGAGTGGAGGAATATTGGATTGTCGACTCAGGAAACCGAACGGTTGAAAAGTATCAACTCAAGGCGGGCGAGCAGCAGTACCACCTTGCAGAGAAACTAAGTCACGGCAGTGTTCGATCCACCGTGATCGATGGGTTTGAGATCACGCTGGATGACCTTTTCAGTTAGTCAACTTAGGTAGCGTTCTTAATGAGCGAACATCACCAGCGTTGCCCTTCATCGTAATTCCTCGACCTTAAGCCTTGGTGGCAACAATGTGATGCAGGCGTCTCGCCTGCGCCCATCAGTCTTGGTTCCGGGTACGTGCCGATTCTGTGAATGAAGTTGGCTAGCTTGAGAAAGGTCTTCACATGTCGCGACCCATGCGTTCGATTCTGAGAAATCGACGACCGCAAGCTCTGTAGCGGTCGCGTCTGGCCACCATCACGCTCGCCTTCCTCACGAAACCCCTGACGTGAGGAAGGCGCGGATGACGCGTTGGTTAAGGCATTTCCTCCACGCGGTAGAAGATCTCAGTTTCTTCGCGAATGAAGCAATGCGTCATCCGCTCGCCGGTGCCACGAATGGCGTCCACGGCGATTTCCCAAGTCTCCATATCCATGGATGAATGAATCTGATAGGCTTTGTCTATTTGTGAGTCCCAAGAAACCGCAACGGCTTGGGCAATATCGATGTTCAGCGGCTCGGGCACTTCGATGGCAGCGAAGATGGGTGTTAGGGTGGTGCCTTCACTAACAGTAATCGTTGCGGGATTGTCCGTGATTTGTTCCTCGCCGTAGTGCCATTGCACAAACTCGAAGCCTTCTTCAGGTGTCGCCGTCACCGTGACTTCGCTGCCGATGGGATAGTTTTCCAAGTCTGGTGATTTCGTTATGGCTCCGCCTGTCGTCGGTTCGATATCGAACGGATCTGATGGGGGCTCAGGCTCAACTGTTCCTTCAATGCGAAATCGCATTGTCAACGGACTTCCTTGGTCCCAAGGTCCCCATCCGCCAGTGGGAGTGAAGGGCGGCCAGTCGTAGAGTGTCTTTGTGGTTTCTCCATGTGTTCCCGTGCCATTGTTAGACACGAGATCTATCACTAAACTTGTGGATGACGCGCCGCATGCTTTTGAGCCGCCATTTTGAGGCTGATCATCCTCAGCTTCCACGATGTGCAGGAAGTAGTCGCGCCCTGGGGTCAAACCATCGACAAATCCTTCCACCCGAACGATCTCTAATTTCAATGGCAGTGCGCACCAGTCGATCTGCGGAACGGTATCCCCGTGAAGATCTGCAAACAAGCCGACCAATTCACTTGGATCTCCCGTTGCCTCATCGACTTCTCGAATGCTGAAGATCAAGCGGCCTCCAGGATTCCCCAGGCGAGGCGATACCTAATTCTACCGCAGTCACGTTGCCGGCCATGCCCGCGCGGAAGTGCTGAGCAATTGCGAGTGGGTAGTCTTGAAGGTCTGCTTCTGTTTCGAAGGTACTCTTCAACGCGCTTCCAGAGCCATTTGGATCATCACCGCGAACGGCAATATTGTCATAGTAGACATTGTCCGTGATCTCACCTGCGAAAGTCACTCTAGCAGTCGTATCATGATTGATCACAAAGGTGTAGGGATTCGTTTGAAAGTTGCCGCCACGACGGTTCTCGTTCCCGGTACTATCACGGAGGATGCTCCATTCGACGAATCTCTGTCCATCGTCTGGCACTGCGGTTAGGGTCACTTCTGTGCCCTCCGGATAGGTAGGCATTTCGGGACTTACGGTGACGGTACCCCGTTCGGGTGGTGCCATAGTGAGTGTGTAGGTAGCGTTATCCTGCGCGTGTGAACGTTCCAAGGATAGGCCCACGATCGAAATCGCCATTGCGAGTGGTATGAATGTGATTGTTCTCATTTGTATTAGTTAGAGTGATTCTGCCAGGACGGAACGTCCCTTCAAACCGAACGGCGCGGTGGCACGACGAACTGGCTCACGCATACTAAAAAAAACGCCATGCTCGTTAGTGGCGGCGGCCAGAGGCCGCCGGGCAGGCGGGACGCCTGCCTCACGTGAGACAGCCGTCCCGGCTGTCCTTCCCTAGACCGACTTACATTACGTAATGCGCTCCAATCCGTGGACGGCCTACCGCTCTTGCCTTTGATCGATCTCTTCTAACGTTTGTGCCCGATAGAGCCTCACTGAGGACTCTCCGGATGATCCAGCGTCTTTGGCGACGGGATGGACGGCTGCTCCTCCAACCGCCAAGGTGTTTCCGTCTGGAGAAAAGGCCACGCTGGCGCCGGGAAAGCGCGCGATTTCATGCCCTGATGCGACGTCCCAGAGCCGGCACCAGTTGTCTTCGGCCACGGACGCCAAACGATTGCCATCTGGCGAAAACGTGAGTTGCCAAAGGTGGAGATTGTGGCCTAGCAGTCTTCGAACCGGCTTCCAATTGCTGGTGTCCCAAAGAATGACTTGGGCATCGTAGCCTCCTGAGGCCAAGAGGGCGCCATTGGGCGAGAAGAGTAGGCAGGGGGTTGCGCCAACCGGTTCGATATGGGCATCCAGTACCCCAATCTCTTCGCCGGTGGCCACGTTCCAAAGCATGATGCCTGCCTCCCAACTCTTGCTGGCGATGACCTTACCGTTTGGCGAAAAGGCTAGTCCGATGCATGATTCTTCCGTAGCGAATTGCCTTATGGTCTTGTGCGTCTGGAGGTCCCAAAGCCTGATACCTTTGTTATAACCTGCGGCCAGAAACTTGCCTCCTAGACCATAGTGTACGGCATTCACATTCTCATCATGCTCAAGCGTCCCCGTCTGCCGGCGATCTTTCAAGCTCCAAAGGATAACGTTAGGGCTCCTAAGTGCCGAGACTGCCAGCTCACTACCATCGGGGCTGATGTCGAAGAATTCTTCGTCGAGGCTAAAGCTTGGTGCGCTTCTTGGCGGCGTTTCGAACAGGAGTTTGCCGGTGTCTGCCGCATATATCTCAACGCGGCCATCCGAAGAACCCACCGCAAGCATTTGGCCGTCCGAGGAATACTTTAAAGAAATCACCAATTCACCACCCGACTGGATGATGTCCTGTGACCGGGATTCTACTGGCCATCCGGAGATTACCCCATTATCCCCCCCAGCAACGAGCGTTCCTTCATGGGAAATTTCCAGGTCATTCAGTTGGTGCGTCCGCAAGTGAAATCGCCCAGACTCCTTCCACTGGCTTGTTTCAAACAACCGGACCGTTCCGGTGATTTCAGGTACGACTAACAAGGAACCATCGTGATTGAACTGCGTTCCTAGAACGCCGAAATCGACGTAAATCTCGGTATGTACATTATGCGTACTTCGATCGTAGATCGTCACTTTAGGTTCGTGAACGCGGCACGACGAAATCCATCGTCCATTTGGAGAAAGAGCAGCGAGATTGCGCTTTGGCGATTCGAACTCAAGCATGTTCACGACTTCCTTTGTTTGGCTGTCCCAAACATTGATTCGTTCTTTTGAAGTCGTAGCAATCTCATTTCCTGTCACATGCACCCCAATCACCGAGTTATCATGATGGGCAAACGATTCTGACTCACCGGAAGCGATATCGTGGAACCAGACCCTTCCATCCGATCCATCGACGCAAATCAAGGTGTCGGTGACGAATTGGGGGTTGCGGGTGGAGCCAGGAACCTTCAGGACCTCCCGCCGCGCTGGCACATTCCACACAGCAAGACCGCCTGACCGGCCACTGCCCGTCACAAGGTGTCGATTGTCCTGCGAAAGATCGACCCAGGCGAAGTAGGCTCCAGGAACCTTAAACTGAAAGAGTTGTCTTGGTGTCTCCAGATCCCAAACACGGATCTTCCCGTTGCGCCCGGCAGACGCTAGCAGCTTGCCATTTGATGATAATGATAGATTGACTATGGGATCCAGCTTAACGCCGTCGCTAGGTTCGTCATCGGCACGTAACGTGAACAATTCCCGGTGTGCTTGCCCCCAGAAATAACGCCATTCCCAGTGCCGTAGATCGTCCTCTCCTGGCTCGGGATGTGGCGCTCGAGAACGGTGATGGCGCGTTCCATGTTGCCTGCCTGAAGCGCGGTCTGCGCCCCATTCATGTCTGCAATGTAGAGATTCTTCCGCGCTTCCAGGCGAGCGGAGCGTTCGCTCTCTGCAGCCGAAGTCGCCCTAACGGCTTGCCAAACAGAGAAGGCGGAACCCAAGACGAGAATTGCCGCAATCGCCACGGCCGCTTTGTTTCGCCGGGCAAACTTGCGTAAACGATAGAGTACGCTGGGTGCCGCGGGCGCTGACCGGCTCGTGGGCGAGAAAACGTTCGATGTCTAACAGAAAGGCATTGGCGGAATCGTAGCGGCGTTCACGGTCTTTCTCTAACGCCTTCATGACGATCCAATCGAGGTCTTCTTGGATATCGGCCGGCGCTACGGTGGGTTGAGGCGTGGAGTGTGTGCGCCGGCGAAGTTCGGTCGCGCGGGTGGAGGGTTTGGGCGGATCGGCTTCGAGAATACTGCGTTCGATCTCGCAGAAGGCCGCTTTGCGTAGGGTCTCGACATCCAGCGGCGTGGTGCCGGTGAGCAATTCAAAGAGCAGGACGCCGAGCGAATAGATATCGCTGCGCGTGTCCACATCCAATCCTGACATGCCCACTTGCTCAGGGCTCGTGTAGGCGGGCGTGCCGACGAATTGATGAGACTCGGTGAACAAGGTCTTCTCCGTCAACCGGCGATCGGTCGCCTTGGCGATGCCGAAGTCGATGATCTTGGGCGTGCGGGTGCCGTCTTGTTGGGTAATGAGGATATTGCTAGGCTTGAGATCGCGATGGATGATGCCTTTCTGGTGGGCGTGATGCACGGCGCGGCAGATTTCCATGAAGAGACGGAGGCGTTCGTTTAATGTTAGATTCTGTTCCGCACAGTAATCCGTGACCGGCAGCCCGCGCACCAGTTCCATGACAAAGAAGGGTCGGCCGGAATCCGTCGTTCCAGCGTCGATGACCCGGGCAATGTTGGGATGCTCCATCATGGCCAAGGCTTGGCGTTCCGCCTCAAAGCGCGCGATCACTTGCTTGGTGTCCATGCCCAACTTGATGACCTTGAGCGCCACCTGACGAGCGATGGGTGCCCGTTGCTCTGCTAGGTAGGTAAACGACACCGTAACCGCCTTCTCCAAGGCACTCCTGGATGGTGTAAGGTCCTAACTCCACGCCTAACATGGGATCCATTTCCGCGTGATTCAGGCCGGGATCCTCCATGAATCGACTACGCTCTCGTTCCGCGGCAATGAGTTCCTCTAACTGCTGGCGAAGGGCAAGGTCGTCACCGCACGCCTGTTCCAGATAGGCGCGGCACTCTGCTTCGCCCAACTCAATCGCCTGCGCAAAGATGGCCTCGAAGCGTTCACTGGCATTGGATTCTTCACTGGTCATTTGCGTGATCTCTCTTCCTCTTACAGCGCGATCTAGGAAAGGATCAGCTCATTTCAATCTCGTGATCTTGATCCTTCAGCGCCTTGAAGAGTTGCGCGCGGGCGGTGCTCCAGCGGCGTTTCGTGGTCGCTAACGAAATGCCCAGGGTTTCAGCCGTTTCTTCGATGGTTAAACCGGCGAAGAATCGCATGCGGACGACTGCGGCTCGATCGGGAAAGTCCCTGGCAAGACTCTCAAAGGCTTCGTTCAAGGCGATGACGGCGAAAGGATCTTGGGCATCCGCGAGTTCCGCCACGTTCGCAAGGGCCTCCATTTGCACTCCAGCACCACGTTTCTCCGTGAGGCGTTTGCGAGCGTGGTCAAGCAGCACACGACGCATGGCTTCCGCCGCCGCGCCAAAGAAATCGTAGCGATTTCGAAGATTCCGCTCCTCCAGTCCTGGCAGAAGCCGCATACAGGCTTCATTGACCAAGGCCGTCGCCTGCAAGGTGTGCCCCGAACGCTCGGCTTTCATACGCATCTGCGCGATCTTACGCAATTGATCATAGACTGCGCTAACAAGCTCGTCGCGCGCCGCGTCCTTGCCCTCGGCGATCTCGCCTAGCAATCGTGTGACTTGATGCGTGTCTTCTCCTTCATCCGGCATGGCGGGGATCCTAGTGACTCGATAACCAAACCACAAGTGTCCAGTCACTAAGAGTATGACTAAAAGTGGTGGTCAATAAAGGTTGAGGAACTGGCGACCGAGCCTTTCGCGGCAGCGGAGTCCAACAACCGAACTTTGACGAGTTCCGCTACGAAAAGTGCCCATGACTTTTAGTCACAACCATAAAAAGCAGTCTCGCGTTGCCAAACACGTGCCCTCACGAAACGTCAACCGCGAGGAAGGTGACCGGAATCAAGTCCCACTCGTTTTGACGGTGTAATTCCTCGGTTTATGATCTCGCAATAACCGCTTCTCTTGGTTACTTCCCTTCCTAGCCTGCGACCTTATGGGATTCAGCCAATGCGATATGATCACTGAGAGAAGGCAAAGACATCCTATGTAGAGATACGCGTTCATCGTGACAGATTTTCGACCATTGCCTTTAATTCATCTCCATCATAAACGATTGGAACAAGAACAAGATTAAGGGTGATGCCAATAATGCATCCAAGACCTATAGCCTTAAGCAGGCGCAAACGGGGGGAGGGTGAATCTTTTCGTTTTTTCATAAGTGCAATTTCGTTAAAGTTTGTGACCATGAATAAACAGTAAATGTGCTGAATCTCAAATTTAAACACCATATTAGCCATAATATTCTCATTATTAAGGCAGAAAGACGAATTCATTTTTTTAAGAAGGTGTACACGCGAAATCCCCCACCACCAACCAAAGTGAGGGGGGATTCTGCTTGCTGTTGTTGTCGAGATTCGGCAGCTATTCTCTAGCCATTGGCTGCCTGCATCAACCTCGCTGCTAGGATTCAACTATGGAGGGAACTACCAAATCCCATCATAATCGAGGTCTTCCACAAATCGACCAAATAATGTTGCGGTCGCGCCTTTGTTTTCATGGACATGAAACTGGTCCACGGTAGTGAATCCGTCGCCACCTAGATAGCCGAACTGCAGTTCCAGTTCAAAAAGCTTCCCATTATCTAGGGATAAAGAGAATTCGTCGGCCGTATTACCCAATTTCACGTAGTCGGCATTTTCATCGGCGCTATTGTAAACAGAGTTCGTCGTATTGATGAGACCGAAATCGAACGCGAAGCTTTCCTGTACTCCTAAAGCGCCAAAGTTGATATCAAGGTTAAATGTCACATTAGAAACGTCTCCCTGAAAGACCGATCCATTATGATACGTCAGCGTTCCAATCTCAAAATAGGCGTTCTCAACGATATCTGTCATCGTCGCTCCTTGATAAGCGAGAGAGCTTTCAATCGATCCCTGATCTGGCCTGCCCCATTCAAAGAAAGCCGGCTCAATATCGTATTTGGTGTTATTGGATAACGTAATGGGATCGGTGAACCTAGCGTCGGAGTCGCCGCCAAAAGTCTGAACCTGAGTGGGATCCACCATAGACGCGGAACCTGTCACAACTTCACTAGAAAGATAAATACTAGGATCCGCGGTTGATACGGAGATGGCCTTGACCATATGACTATCGAGCGAGCGGCGGCGTCCGCGATAGTTCATTTCAAATGGGCCGGAGTAAACCGTTCCGTCGCTAGCAGAAGGTTCCGAACCATCCAAAGTGTAGTAAATGACCGCATCTTCCGGGAAGGATGTTTCCGGTACGATAGTGATTGTGACCGCACCCTTGTAAAAACCTTGGTGGATTTCGTCGTCATACATTCCCGAGGGGTCTTCTTCCCCATTGGGTCCGCCATTGCCATCGCTCGGGTTGCTTGAGTCAACGCCATCGTAGTTGTTTCCGTGCCCATGATTGGTGGCGAGTTCGCCCGTGAAGGTGATCACGGGTGCAGGCAGCGTGGGGCGTCCGGCATCGATATCCAACGTCGTCGTGTCACTCGACTGAATAACTTCAGGATTATTGGCCGGTTCACATTTGGCAATCACACTTTGATGACTTGGATAATCGGGAAAGGTGATGGGAAAGGGGCCTTCATAGGCTTCCCAAGTGGCCTCGCCATCTAGGCTATAAACGAGAGCGGAAAGGCCGCGCGGATTGGAATCGGCGATCGAGATCATCGCTTGAATCTGGCCGGCTTCATTTACGTTTGGAACTGATGAGGCGATCTCAGGTGCAACCAATTGGGCGGTTTCCATCTCAAGCACCACGGTGGCCTCTTGGCTTGGAAGCAAGTTCTGCGTGTGAACGGTGGCAAGGGCTTTGGCGGAGACGGTCACCCCGGTGAGGTAGCTCTGCCAGTTGAGATCGATCGTTCCCGTGTAGGACTCCCATACATTGCCGCCATCGAGGCTATAAACTAATTCAGAGACCTCCGCTGCATTGGGATTGGTGATGGTCACAGAGATATCTTGCCGGCCGAAGGGATGAAATTTGGAATTGGAAGACGCGATACTGGGCGTTTGGAGATTCACGTTTTCGGCCTGAACCTCTATGGTGACGGGTTCGCTCTCCAGATAAGCTCCAACTAGTGCCGTCGGCACGGATTTCGCGGCAATGGTGGCGCCTTCAGGGTAATCATCGATCGTGATCGTTGCGGGACTGGTGTAATCTAGCCAATCACCTCCATTAATGGAGTATTGAAGTTTTGAGATATCTCCTAGAGTTTCATTCGGATTGGCTGCCGTGAAGACAATGCTTGGCGAGTCGAGGGGATGTAATACCGAAGGAGATGAAGCAAGTGCCGGTGATTCAAGCACGTGTTGCGAGGTGGAAATCACTAATTGCGTTTCCGGACTGGCCTCGTAGTACTCGGGCCACTCGATTCCGACTGCCTGGGCCTTAACCGTCACGCCTTCAATATGATCCGCTATATTTACAGTGACTGGTTCGACATAATCTTGCCACGGACCGTCGGCGACCTGAATCTGTGGTTTCACATGAGCGGGGTCGTTCGTGTGATTGAGAGTGACCGTCACCGTAGGCTGAGTCACCGGATGAAAAGATGACGAGGAAGAGGTGAGGCTTGGTGACGTATTCGTTGTTTTCGTGCCTTCGAACTTCGCCGAGCGAACGTAGCTATTAAAGTAGTTCTTTGTGTGGCCTTCCTTTACGTTGGCAAACGTCGCCACGTTGGCCCCAGGGGGCACCTCAAGGGTGGCCTGATCCGTGACCACTTCCCAAACTTCGCCGTTCACCGAAACATAGGTTTCGGAGATTTCTTCAGAGACGTTGTTAGGATTGGAGATGGTAATGGTTTTCCCGGCTTCTCCAAACTCGTTGAGCGGGTATTCTCCCGGAGCCGGGCTTACCGTGGGTTGCAACAATTGTTCTTTGGATTGAGCCAAACCTGACGGATCAATTTCGGTTGGGGTAGGAACGCCTACGCTAACAATTGGTGATGAGCCTGCCGGCGTCAGGTCTTTATCATAATCCCACACCCAGTTACCTTCGGATTGTTCGTTGGCGGCGAGCTTGAACGTGGCGTCGCGCTCTTCTTGCTCGAGGCTCTCTGGCGTAGCAGCGGGGTCGAGTTCAAAAGCCTTGATGCCCTTGGATCCGTTACGGGCGATCTTGAACTCTCGAGCGGCGCCATCCCATAGGACGCGGAGTTCTCCGTCCGTGGCGGCTTCAGCATCGCTCTGTTCGACGGCGTTAAGCCGATAATCGACAAAGCTTCCTCGGAATCCTGGAAGAGTTTGACCGTTGGCGGCCTGCGTTTTGAGTTTGGTGATGACCTGGTCTGCCGTGGCAAACTGGTCCAGCGTTCCTCCGCTGCTTATATACAATTTCACGGAAGAATTCAGAGCTTGGACGTGTTCTTTGAGGCGAGTCTCCTCAGCGCGCTCGCCCAGATTGGTCATCTTGTTGAGGGAAATCGCAGCAATGATGCCGATCACTGCGACAACGGCGATCAACTGGATAAAGCCAGCTCCAGCATTGGGGTTTCGAGTATTGAGTTTCATGATTCAGTTGTTTTCTAGGAGTCGAAAACGCGAATTTTCACAAAGGAAGCTGCCGCGTATCGGGGAGAGTGGGTTCAAATGGTGAAGGATTGGTAACGTTTGGGGTTAATGAGCCCATAAAAACACAGTAATAATATAATTACTAGAATTAAATGGTGGAAATCTACCAGCATTTCTCACATTGCGATTCCTTCGCAAAATCAGTTAGCACTCGTGAGAATTGCTTCCACCTCCACAAGGAGTGCTCTCGATCTCAATAAATTTACAACAATCTATTGTTAATATTGATAATACCTCTATTTCAAGCAACCCCTCGGGACAAACTTCATGGATTTCTCATCGCGCGGTCGCGGATTTTCACTATTGGCGAGCGGCCAGCTCAAAATGTTCTCTCACGGGAGAGTCATGCACCAGAGCCAGGCTCAGAAATGGTAATTCGTCTGCGACCATTCCGCCTTCTTTCAAGCACGGGAAGAAACGTCACGGCGACGACGACAACGTCGCGCTTCCCGAAATGGACTAGCGGGGACGGAGACGTCCAAGGGGCTCTGGGCTCAGGCCTTCACACCCACCAATCAACTAAGCTAAACCACCACACTCTAGCCGATTCACGAACGGTATCCGAAACGATCAGCCAAATCCAAGCAATCCGCGACTGGCTGCAATCCCCCCGAAGCCGTCGGATCAGCGAGGCAGGCTGCCGCGGTACAAACGCCGAGTTGAAGGCAACGCCCCGTTTCCCAGCCTTCATGCTTACCGTGTAGATAGCCGGCGGCAAAAGCGTCCCCCGCCCCAGTCGCGCCTGCGATGGCCTCGCTCGGCACGCTAAGTGAGGGCTGATAGACGCCGCTTCCGTTCGCCGAGGCCGCTACCGCGCCTTCCACAAAGTGGATGACGACTTCCTGCCGTACACCAAGGCCCAGCAATTCACCGGCAGCGTCTTCACAGTCCTTGATGGAGTCGCTCGGCTTAAGTTCGCGATCGACGATCCTTCCCGCTTCGAGTTCGTTGATCACTAACAAATCGATGTGAGGCAAAGCGCATTCCGCGATCTCGCGAAAGCTTGGGTTCTCGGTGCTCACGATGTCAACAGACGTTATCATCCCTGCGCCTTTCGCCGCTTCCAAAGCTAGCGAGGCCCGTGTGCGGCCGTCGTCCCGAAGGGAGTCCATGCTATCCAAGAGCATGAGATAGCCGAGGTGGAAGAGCTTCGCCGACGATTGATCACACGCGATGTGGCTTTCATTGAACAACGCGTTGGCGCCGCGTTGATGAAAGAAGGTGCGCCGCCCCGTTTCCACCACGGTCATGGCATCCGTGTAACTCGTGGGCGCCTCGTTAGTGGACTGAAGCTGTTGTGTTGCGATTCCCGCTCTGGCGCAATCCTCTCGAATCCACTTTCCATTGGCATCTTCACCGACCAAGCCACACGCCTCTAACGGATAATCTGCGCCCATGGCGGCGAGATCTTTGAGCACATTGTACGGTCCTCCGCCGTTGCTTGAGGTTTCTGACAAGATGCTGGCCAGCATGTCTTGTTCCGGCCACGCCTCGATCTGTTTGACGTGATCGATGATGAAGTTGCCGGCGGCGAGAATCCCTGAACGCGTCATAAGGAAACAACCTGACACATTGCCTGACTTTCCAGGGCGGCGGCAAAGATTTCTTGCGTGGCCACCGCTTCTTCGACCGTGGCACAGCCAAAGCGATCCCCAAGAGTGCCTTCACGTTCTGCCAGATAGGCAGCCCACATCTGTTGAATCACATCGGGAAAACCCGGTTCAAAGATACCGCCGGTAACCGCTTTGAAAGCCGTGCCGAATCCGAGATCGGTCCGTTTCCAATGCTGCTCTTTGCCACCTTCAAAAGTCCACAATGTCTTGGGTTGCTTGGTTGAATAGCGAACACCCCCCTTAGTGCCCAACACCTCAATAAACCAGGTGTTGGTTTCCCCTGGCGCCAGCCGTTTCATCTCCAAGCGCATGGGCGCTTCATGACCGTCGACGTCTACCCACGTATGCAGGTGCGCGTTGTCCCAAGTATCGCACACGGCCGTGCCGCCTTTGCCATCAGGCCTTTCCGCATAGCCTTTCTGCAATTGCGCTAGGACAAATTTGGGCCGCCATCCAAAGCGAAGCGGAAGATGGCAGGCATGCATGCCCAAATCGCCTAGCACTCCGATCTCGCCGCAAGTTCGGCTTTGGCGTTTCCAATTGGCGGCCTTGGAAGCATCCAGATCACTGCTGTGATGAAACCCGGAAACGATGTCTAACACGCGTCCCAATTGACCGCTCGCCACATACTGACAAACACGCTGTGCGCCGGGAAAGAAGGGAAACTCGGAGCTGCAACGCGTGAACCGGCCGGTGCGGGTCACCGCTTCCTCAATCTTGCGTGCAGCGGCAAGATCGATCCCAAAGGGTTTCTCGGCGAAGAGGTCTTTCCCTGCTTCTAACACATCGATGTAAAGTTGCTCATGCAAATGATGCGGCACGGCCACATAAACCACCTCCACCGCCGGATTACCTAACAATTCGTGATAATCCGCGACGATCTGCTCGCAAGAAGGGATACGTTGAAACCAATTGCGCACGTCTTCCACCAAATCCGCCACCGCCACCAATTGCGGCGCCACGTCGATATCCGTGAGCGCGCACCAACGCGCGAAGGCACTGGCCATTTCCCGGCCCATAAGGCCGCCGCCAATGATTCCGACCCCGACAGTTTTCATGTTAGGCGCTAATCAAGGCCAACGCATCTTCCACACTCGCACTATCATGAACCATGGCCATGAGCGCCTGCGTGATCCCTTTGGGATTGGGATGCTGAATGATGTTGCGTCCGTAGACGATCCCATGCGTGCCTTGCTCTAACAAACCCTGTGTACGCTTGAGAATTTCTTCATCGCTGACCCTTCCGCCACCACGAACGAGCACCGGGACGCCACCCGCCGTTTCCACCACTTGGTGATAGAGACTGACGTCGTCTGTGGGGTCCGCTTTGATAATGTCCGCACCAAGCTCTACTGCTTGGCGCACGAGGTGAGCGATCTTCACCACGTCGCCATCGACCATGTAGCCGCCGGCTTCTTCGTTAGGACGAAACACGAGTGGCTCCACCATCATGGGCATTCCGTAATGATCGGCTTCCGGTTTCAATCGCAAGATATTCTCCACACACTGCGCATGCACTTCGGGGGCCCCGGGAATCTGAAAAAGATTCACACAAACACAGGCCGCATCGACGCGCACGGCTTGCAGCATGCAATCCTCGATCATGAGGCTAAAGCGCGTCTCGGGAAGTTCCTTGCCATAAATGTTCGCCACGTCCGTGCGCAAGACGAGCGAGGGTTTCCGACGCCCGCGCACTGACTGCAGGTGTCTCGCCTGGCCGAGTGTTAGTTGAATGGCATCGGGCGCGGCATCGACCAAAGTTTGGATCACGCCGGGCATGGACTCGATGCCCTGGAGAAATCCTGGTTGATTAAAAAAGCCGTGGTCCACAGCGACATCGAGGCAACGCCCTGAATTAGCGTTGAAGAGCCGGTTGAGCCGGAATGCTTTCATTAATGAGGTCCTAGGTTCTAAGTGTTAGGTTTGAAGATTACGCCAACCCTTGGACGTCGGCGAGTTCGGCGCCGAGAGTGATCATGCCGGATTGCTTGGCACCGGTGAGGTTCGCGGCGTGGAGTTCCGCTTTGGTGAAGTTGGCCGTGGTCAGATCTGCATTGACGAAACTCGCCCCTGAGCAATCGGCTTCACTAGCGTTGGCACCATAAAGATTGGAACCGTCGAGCGTGACGCCACCAAGATCCGCACCGCGGAAATCCGCGCCCTTCAAATTGGTATTCTCAAAACGCGCGCCGCTGAAATCGGCGCCTGTGAACGAGGCATTGGAGAAATCGGCATCGTTGAAAGTGGTGCCTTGAAACAAGCCCTGATCCAAACGGGCGCCAGGATACGATTGCCCTGACAAATCCGCACCAGCCTTCTGCAGACGCTCGCCGCTGGCGCCATTGGAATCGAGCCATTGCGCGTGGGCTTCCAGTTGTTCGGGGGTAATGGTGTTGAAACTCATAACGACGGCATCGTCGTCGTCAGTTTGGTGAGACGCAAGACCTGTTTCAAGTGGCGGTGACTTTTAGTCGCCGCCGAAACTAACAAAGCATTCGGCGGCGACTGAAAGTCACCGCTACCGACAACGCCTGTTCTATTGGATCGGCCCTTCAACTGAAGTTACCGGTTTAGAGTCGCTTTCTTATGGTCAACCAAGCAACGCCTGTCATCTAACACGTTGTAACTCCGAATAATATCTAATCTCATATGAGAGGCGTCGTCAAATCCACAGCGCGGCACCCATTGGCGACAATAAACGATTCGCAGAAGATCCCGGATTTCTTTCGAGTGTTTGCTAGAATTAGCTTGCCTGATTGACACTGTCAGCGAGTCCGGATCATGCTTCCAAAGAAAAGCTGCCTCGACAGGCTCCAAGCCGAAATCTTTGAGTCTGTCTTCGGCTCGGTCATAGAGTTGATCCTCTTCGAATTGGAGATTCTCCAATTCGCACAGAATAACCTCGCTGTATGCGATTCCATCCTCACAAGCTGCTATCTCTTTCGTCAGTCTAGCAATTTCCTCCTGTGATTCACCAATCTCTTCCTCCCCAAAGAAAAACTCCCCTAACCAAGTCTGATACTCAGGATGGATGATTGTCTCCGCATGTCCGTATCCATCGACGCGGCGGATCTGCGCACGACGATTCGTCGCCTCATGAAGCGCTTCGCCTTCGCCAAACGGAATCACCGGATCGGCGGTGCCGTGAATAATGAGGAGTTTTCCAGGCGTGATGTTAGTGAGTTGATCGATAGGGCGGTGGTTTTCGAGATCGGCGCCGGTCCAGATGCGGATCCAGAATCGGCCACATTGCCAGAGTGGGCCACTGAGCGGACCAGCGAAGCGGAGGACGGCATTCTCGGCGACTGTGCGAATGGACGCGAAGGTGCCGTCGACGGCAATCCTATCAAAGAGACGATATTTCCCTTGAGCGGTGAGGATGGCCGAGGCGCCCATGGAGTAGCCCAGGGCATGGATGGGTTCAGCGGGGAAACGCGCCTTGAGCCAGGCGTGCGCGGCTCGCACGTCCTCGGACTCTAGCAAGCCCAACGTGGTGGCGCGTCCATCGCTATCGCCGTGTGCCGGAAAGTCAAAAATGAGGACGGTGGCGCCAAGTCGATGCAGTATCCGTGCGGACTCGAGGAAGTTTTCGCGATTGGCATTGAGACCATGCGCCACGAGCACAATCTTGCGCGGCATGTCCTCAGGTTGTGTTAGAAGCCAACCGTGAAGTTCCTTTCCCCGCGATTCGAAGCGCACGTCTTCATATGGCAATTGGAGATCTGCCGGCGTTCCTTTGGTGGAGACGCGTTGAGGATGGATCTGGAGCGTGGCGAGAAGAAAGGGAAAGAAAACGCCGAGGAGCACCAAGATTCGTATCGCGGTGACCCATTTCCCGGAAGCAAAGGTTTCCAAGAGTTTGGTTAGGCCGAAGTCAGCGAGTTTGAGAAAACCGACGAGCGCGGCGAAAGCGATGATATCCTGCAGACAAGACGACCAAAGATAACGTCCGCCAATCTGATCGGCCAACCAATGCCCGCGAAACGCGACCAGAATGATTAAAATTATAGCGTATAGAGCGAAGCGTTTCCAAGTCATCTTCATGCGAGTGGTTAGACCGTGCCGGAAACGAGCATGCGCTCGATCAAATGATCGATGGTCGCCTTCTCGCGCTGGTTCTCCAGTTGATGAAAAGCGCGTTCAAGGTTCCTGAGAACGCGTAACAAGATCACTTCTGGAGCCGCACCCGTTTGCAACGTTTCCCGGAGGTCCGGGATGTGCTCGAGACTGGGATCGATCAGATCATCGACGGAAACAGGTTGCCCTCCATTAAAACAATCGATGAGCACCGGCGACGGTTCTCTTGGAATGAGTGCTAGGAAATGTCCTGGATAGTTGCAGCCATCGATCACGTAGCCAAAGCGATCTGCCAGCAGCATGAGCAGGCACGCCAGGCTAATGGGGTTGCCCATGCCCTCACGCAGCACGGCGAGCAAGTTACTATTCTGCGGCGCGTAATAATCTTGGCGATTGCCGCGAAACCGGCCGCTCTCAAACAATTCCCGGACGAGCAGAAAGGGCGTCTCATGATGCCCACCGCGCTCCAAATCCTCAGCAAGTTCATCCAGAGCGAAGGTAAGTTGGCCCGTGCGCAGGCGCCGGCCATCGAGATAATCCGCCAGCAAGCCTAAGGCTTGCTCCAACCGCCCGATCGGTGTGGGCTCTGTTAGGGCATCATCCCAATGATCGCTCAAGGTCTCACACTTGGCCTCCCGCAGGAGCTTGTTCATGAGACTAAAATGTGAGGGCGATGGCAAGGGATTGAGTTGCGCGATGTAGTCCGGCAAGCGGTCTTCGTACTCCAAGAGCTTGCGCGATACCGCACTACGAACGGAATCCGACGTGTCGTCCAAGAGCTTGATCAACGCTGCGAATTCACCGGCACTCCCCATGACGTCGCCTCCCTCTTGTGATGTGAATGGTGCGCGATACAGGATTTGAACCTGTGACCCCCACCGTGTCAAGGTGGTGCTCTACCCCTGAGCTAACCGCGCTCGCAAATCGATGGCGGCAAGGATAGGACCTGCGCATTGGAGCGCAACCCTTTTCTCTCGATCGCTCAAGGATCTTCATGACTCTGACATCGTCCATAATCTGGGAGGCTTGGTGAAGCCTTTTCCCAACGAATCTCAACCGGCCATGGCACCCTGGGATCGGGCACCGCACTGATCGGGAGAGTTTCTTCATTTTAATGGTCGTGTTAGTTTGTAAAACAAGCAGGCTGCCCTTCCTCAAGAAGTTGCACGCGATGCGATAACCCGAGACTGCCGGCGCGGTAGACAAGCCTCTCCAGGGGTTCGTGCATGGGCTCGCCTCCAAGTGGAAAGGAACCAAAGTGCATGGGCACCATCCGGTTGGCATTGAGGTCGACAAAGGCGTCCACTGCTTCCTCGGGATTCATGTGCACGGGACGACCGCTCGGCGCGTCGTAGGCTCCGATGGGTAAGAGGGCGACGTCGATATCAAATCGCTGACCAATTTCCGAAAAACCTTCGAAATAGGCGCTATCACCGCAGTGATAGAGCGATTGTCCGTTGGCCTGGATGACAAAGCCCCCGAAACCACGATGCAGATCATGCACCAATCGAGCGCCCCAATGCCGGGCGGGTGTGAAGGTGATGCGAAGGCCTTTCTCGAGTTCTACCTCATCCCACCAATTCATCTCTAGCGCCTCGAGATTGAAACGTTTCACCAATTGAGACACCCCAGTCGGCAACAGGATCGGCTGTCCTTGGGCAATCGACGCCAAAGAACGCAGATGCAGGTGATCGTAGTGCGCGTGCGTCACCAAGACGTAGTCAATAGGTGGCAGATCCTCGAGTGCGATCCCCGGCCGGCGCATGCGTTTGCAGATGCTATGCCACATGGCCCAATTCGGATCGATGAGGATATTCCACCGATCCACGCTGATGAGAAAGGTGGCATGCCCGATCCAAGTCACGGTCAGCCCGCTTTCTTGAGGGGGGACGTCCTTTGGCGATGACCGGTCGCCTGTGCGCTTGGTAAATAGTGAAGGAAAGACGACTTTTCTGAGATAGCGAATATTACGCTGTTGCCATCCCTGTTCGGGCAGGAGTCCGATCTGATACTCATTGTTCAGATCACGCCCGCCATTTCGGAGGAAACGGCCCTTGTCACGAAGGCCACGAACCCATTGATTGACACGAGAAGGAGCTGGAAGAGAGACCACGGGGGAGAAATTTGATAGAAATTATATCTAAAATGTATGAAAGAATATGATATTTCAAGCAGTAAGAAAACGCTGCGTCAAGATCTGAAGTCCGAACGAAGAAAAATATCCCCTCGAGATCGGGCCACAGTGTCAGCGGCGGTGGGTGCCGTCCTCGCTCGCCTCCCCGACTTTGCGAGTGCGACGCCCCGTCGCTGTCTGCTCTATGCAGCGCTCCCATTCGAGGTGGATGTCTCGGCAATTATTCACCAGGCCCCTCAACATCACTACCATTTCCCCCGGGTGTTGCCCGATTCCACGTTGGAAATACGAGAAGTGAAGCGTTCGAAGGAGGATCTGATTTCGGGTGCCTTCGGAATCCTCGAGCCGGATCCTGAGCGTTGCCCTTTGATTGAAATCTGCCGCATCGAACTGGCCGTGATTCCCGGTCTGGCCTTCTCCACTCGCGGCGAACGACTAGGGCAAGGCGGCGGCTATTATGACCGCCTTCTCGCAGCTCCCGAATGGCACGCCCACACCATCGGCGTGTGTTATGAATCGCAATTTTACAACAAACTGCCCGTCGAACGGCATGATCAAGGGGTGGGCATGGTCCTGACTGAGGACGGGGTGCGATTCGATCGGGAAGGCCAGTAGTCAGGCAGTTCTCGTCAAAAAACTTCACGAAATCCGAAACTTTGGCCTCTCGTTTTCTGAAGAGAAGGCATGGACTCTCGTCGCCTCGTCCCGATCGCTGGAGCGGAAACACTGCTCATGCCCAACAGGCTATTCACCAAGATTCGGGCCTGGATTGATCTCGTCCGACTCTTCAACATCCCCATTCCTCTGGCGGCAATGTTAGTCGGCGCCTATGCCGTTCCCGCCGGCATCGGGTGGCATGCCGTGGGGCTCGTGCTTTGCGCCATCCTCGGTTGCGCGGCGACCCAGGCTTTCAACGACTATGAAGATCGCCAAGTGGACAAAGAGAACGCCTCGTTCCGGCCCATTCCAAGCGGCCGGCTCAGTCCTCGCGAAGTGCTTGTGGGAGGTTACCTGTGTACCTTTCTCTTCGCCGGCGTCGCGGCCCTCATGGATCCATGGGCCGCGCTGGTCGTTGGTGGCGTGTTTCTCTGCACGCGCTACTACTCACGACTCAAGCAATCCTCGCTGATTCACCATTTCGCCCTACCGGCCGCCTTGGGCCTGCTGCCAGTGCTCGGATCGCTAGCCGTGCATAACCAAGTCCTGCCGCTCGCTCTCATCGCCGGTGTCTCCATCTTCCTCATCGATATCAACATGAATGTGATCGGCGCCTTCAAAGATCTCTGGGATGACTCTGTCAAAGAATGCGTCTTGCCCGTGGTGTGGGGTGCCCGCCCGGCCATTCTCTTTGCGCTCGCCATGGGCATCGCGGGCATCGTTCTACAAATGGCCGCCATTCCGATGGGGTTTGCCGGAGGACTGGCACTCCTTCCACTAGCACTGGGATTGATCCTGACCATTCACAGCAGACTGGCACTCCTGCGCAAACCCTGTGCCAAGGTCGGCTACATGGCACTCAAGTCGGGCCGTCTCACTGAATGTCTCACCTTTCCAGCCTTGCTCTTAGGTGTGTTACCTCCCTTGACGGCGATCGCCATCATTGCCACTCTAACACTTCTCGCCCTGTGCCTTCAAACACTGATCCCTGAGGCGAAGCTACCCAAGGCAGCTGATACTCCCCTCGCCTGCCATGGTTGCTAATCTCACGGAATCGCGTGTGCCCGCCCCGGCGGCAAACGGCGGCCGCGCTTACGAAACGGGCACCGCCTGTGACCTCGTGACCGCTCACCAACCGGCCGTCGTTTATCCGGAGCATGTCATGACTCAGGATGACATGCTCGCCATGGCTCAAGACACCTATCATTCGTCGAAGTGTTTTGACAGGATCCGTGAGATGATCCGCAACACCAACATCGATCGGCGTCATTTTGCCGTGGATCAAGCCGCGCTTGGCGGTCAATCCGGCCTCGCGGAGCGCACAACGCTCTTTCAAGAACATGCGCTTGAACTCGCACGTCGTGCCACCTCAGAAGCATTGGTCAATGCAGGTGTCAGCGCCACGGACATCGATCTCATCATCAGCGTCTCCTGCACGGGGCACATCATGCCCTCGTTGGATGCCTACCTTATCAACGACCTCGGTTTCCGCTCCACCGTCAAACGCATGCCTGTTAGTCAATTGGGATGTTCCGGTGGCGCTTCCGCATTGATAAAAGCGCAAGACTATTGCCTAGCCTATCCGAATGCTAGCGTGCTGGTCGTAGCGGTTGAAACCAGTTCGCTGTGTTTCTTTCCCGAACAGAAGGACCTGACCTCAGCTGTGTGCTCCAGCATCTTTGGCGACGGCGCCGCTGCCCTGGTTGTCAGCGGTTCCAAGGTCCCGGCGATTGGTGGCGGTCTCAAGTTGCGGCGTAACTTTACCTACACTATGCCGAATACGGAGCACTACATTCGGTTCATCCCTACGGATCAAGGCTACCACCTCACGCTCGATAAAGAGGTCATGCACGCCATCCCCGAGGTCACACCTTTCATTGAATCCTTCTTAAAGGAGGAAGGGCTCTCCACGCAGGACCTAGAGTTTGTCATCGCGCACACCGGAGGTCGACGCATTCTCGATGGTGTGAGAGATTCGCTCGACGTCGAAGAGCATTTGTTAGCCCCAAGCCGGCAGAGCCTTCAAGAAGCCGGTAACACGGCCAGTGTTAGCGTTCTCGACGTCCTCCACCGCACCTATCAGCTGCGCCGTCGTCCGTACTCGAGTCAGATTGAGCGCGGCATCATCGTGGCCTTCGGTCCGGGCTTCACCATGGACGTGCTCAGTGCGGAGTGGCGATGAATGAAACGAGGTTGCGCAACCGCGTTTCGACCGGCAAACGGGCCCTTATCGCGGAGTGCCTAACCATATCGCTGGCCTTCGCGATCATCGTCGGCGTGTTCCTTCTTTCACCAACGGAGATGGGAACGATCATCCTCGGCGTTCACCTGTTGGCATTGGCCGCCGGAACGTTAGGGGCGTTTGCCGGCGGCAACCACCACACCGGTTTGGTGAAGGACTTCCGCTACGCCTTCCTTTACGGTGGTCCCATCGCGGTGATGATCTCCGCCGACATGCTCGTGCGGTTTGTCTTAGGAGGCGACATCCCGTTGGTGCTCGCCAATTGGGCAGCACTCATCGGATCGGCCAGCGCACTCAATCTTTTCCTAACCAAGATCCCTTTTCTCAATATGCGCCGGTGGATGAGCGAAAGCGATCTTTCCGGCTTCCATCCTTTCGCCATGTTCATGGCCATCCTCATCCAAGTGGCCCAACTCTGGATCACCGTCTTTGGCGCCGCGTGGACCGTAGTCGCGATACAGCTTCTTGTCAGACGTCTTCTCATTCTACCTATCACTCATCTCATCGCGCGGCTCAACTATGGAACTCAGGCCGCCCATCGCTTGCGCCACCGGATCACGTTGGAATACGCCACGCATCGTCGGATTGCCAACAGATATGGCAAAGTGATCGAACCCGATCCTTACGAGCAATGCGCTGCCGGGAATCTCTTGCTTAAACTTCCCATCATCGGAGGCGAAGCCATGACAGCCGGCCGCCACAGCCTTGTGCGCGTCGTCGATAAGCTCATCTTTCTTGAACAAATGCTAGCCTTTGCCTCGCCCACCGTGATCGTCCATCGCCGGGTGGCGCTCGGTCACCTTGCCTTCCTGCAAACGCTGCTCAGACACGAAGGCGAAGCGGCAGTCTAGCCTTGAATTCCAAGCCTTGCTCGATGAGACTCTCCTTCATGCGCACGCTCCCACTTCTTCTTGGGCTGCTTTGGGTCTCACTCGGAGGCTCCGCCATGGCCGCCGAAGAATCGCTCACTTCCGGTCCTGCCAAAGACACACCGTTAGGCAAACTCAGCTGTTACGCCCACAGCGGCCCGCACGCCGGCAAAGAATTCGACGTAGCAGAAACTGTCGGCTCCGCCCCTGCGGCCATCCTCTTCATTCACGATCTCTCTCGCAACACCGCGCCTGTGATTCGTGAACTCGATCGGTTAGGCGAAGAACACGGTTTGTTAGGCTTCAAAAGCTATTCCGTCATGCTCAACAACGATCGCACGGAGGGCGAGAACATGCTCAAGCGTGTGAATGGCTCTTTGAAACTGCACCAACCGATCGTTTTGAGTCTCGATGGCTTGGACGGTCCGGGCGACTACGCGCTCAACAGGCGATGCACCTTAACATTGATCTTAGCGAAAAAGGGCAAGATCCACGATTCGATTGCCCTCACTGATACCGGTCCTGGCGATTTCCCCAAACTCAAGACTTGGGTGGAAAGCGTTGCCGGAAAAGTGCCAGAGGATGAAGCCGAGCTAAAGAAATTGTTAGCCTCCAACTTACCGGAGGATGCCGAGTCATTAAAAGACCTCGCGGTGAACCAGAAACTGCTCATTCGCAAGCTGCGTCAGGATCTCGTTAAAGCTCGCCAACAACGTGGTGGCCGCGCCATGAATCGCCGGGGCATGCAAGAGCGTCAGCGCCGCAACGAACAAGCGAAAGACGCTAACGGAGAATCCTCAAACCAGGAAGGCGATAAGCCACCGCGCAAACGGGAAGGCAAGCCGCCCGAAGATCCGGAACTCAACAGCTTGCTCCGGTCTTTCATCCGCAAGACCAACGACAACGAGCGAGCAGATGAGGTCTTTGCTAGCATCAAAACGCGTGCGGAAGAATCCGATGAACTCAAGACGGAGACGGTCGAGATGTTTCGTCTCATGCTGAGCTTTCGCGATCGCTACGGCACCGAATACGCCCAGGGATTGGCAGAGAGTTTTCTCAAAGAACATGGGCCTAAACCTGCAGAACCGTAAAGTTCGCTTCGGCATTATCCTGGCATCGTTGCTAACAAACGTTAGTCTCTATGCAGGCGAACTCCTAAGACGAGGGTGGGATTTCTCTTACGACGTCGCCCCGCTCTTCGCGCGTCATGGATGCGCGGCGGCCGATTGCCATGGCGGAGCCACGGGCCGCGGCGGCTTCAAGCTCTCGCTCTTTGCCACGGATGCCCGCGCGGATTATCGCGCCATTGTGCAGGATCTGGATGGACGCCGCATCGACCGGACCGCTCCTGCCTCCAGCTTGGTGTTACTCAAACCTACCCGCCAAATGAAACACCAAGGCGGGAAACGATTTGGCAAACATAGTGCGGCCCATCAAACGCTCACATCGTGGATCGCCGCCGGCGCCCCCTTTCAAGAAGAGAATTACAGAATACTGTTAGGAATTAAAATCGCTCGTAATCAAGAAGACGTTCGCGTCTATGCCGCGTTCGAGTGGGCGGACGGCAAGCTTGAAGAACGCGAGGTGACTAACATGAGCCGCTTTTCCACCACGGATCCCGCCGTGCTCACGATCAGCGACGAGGGCAATTATGAAGTGGTGAGCCCTGGCAAAGCGGCCATCATTGCGCACTACGCGGGCCACATGGCGCGAGAAGATGTCGTCAATCCCTATGCTCAACTAGCAGAAGCGCCTTCAGAAACAGCGCATCCGCTAGACAAACTTTGGCTCACTCATCTTGCGCGCTTGGGATTGCGACCGCCCCCGCAAGCACCACCGGAAACCCTGGCGCGACGGCTTTACCTCGATCTAGCGGGGCGCATCCCTTCGCCAGACGAGTCCCGAAGATTTGTTCAACTGCCTCCAGAGGCGAGGATAGAGAGATCTCTAGGCTTACTCCATGACCATGCTTTGGTTGATGCGTTAGCACCTTGGCTTTGGGAATGGTTTGAGGTTCCCCCACCTGGCGACGATGACGGCCCCAAGCAAGACACTTATCGCAGCTTACGCAATCAGTTAGTCGACTGGCGACATTCCGACTCATTCATGAAGGATCTCTCGACCATGGTCGTCGCGTCAGAGGGTCCGCCCCGCCAATTTCTTACACGTTTCGCGGATCCGCGGGATCGCGCAGAATACGTAGGAAGAACCTTGTTAGGTCTAAGCATCGGCTGCGCCCGCTGCCACAATCACCCCATGGATCGCTGGCGCCAGGATCAACATTTGCAGTTCTCGGCCATGTTCGCCGATCCCCGTCCCAATCCCGATACGCCGGGAGGCATGATGGCTGGGAAGTTCTTCCTCCCGGGTAGCCGCGAAGCGATCGCGCCCGTCTTGTTACCCGTTTTCAACAGTTCGATGCCCGAAGATCTATCGCCCAAGAAGCATCTGCAATGGCTGGTCTTGGACGGGGCGTCTCATCAAGTGGCGCGCAACGTGGCCAATCGCGTCTTTGCGCTCTTGATTGGTCGGCCGCTCGTAGAAAGTGTGGAAGACCACCGTCTCACCAATCCGGCCATTGATGAGGCGATGCTAGAGCTTCTCGCCGAGGAACTCCAATCAAGTGGTGGCGATGTTCGCGATCTCATGAGGCTCATTCTCACGTCCCGGCTCTATGCGGCCACGTCCGCCCCTGACAAAGAGGCTCAAGTATCCTTGCAAGCTCGCCACCGTTACCTCGCCTTGCGCGAAGCGCGTTCCCTAACTGATCTCCAACTCAAACAATCCATTGAACACGCCCTGGGCGTTGGGCTAAGGAACTGGAAACTCTCCGAGTCACCCTTGGCCCGTCAACTCGCTCTCCTCAACAGTGGCGTCATCCAAGAAGCCTTGGCCGCGCCAGGCAATCAAGTTGAGGCTATTCACGACTTTGAACATTCTCCCAGTCGCCGCGTGGAAAGTCTTTTCCAACTGATCCTATCTCGGGCACCCACAGCGGAAGAATCCGCTTCCCTCGCTAGCGAGTGGGAAACCTTGCAAGACGCCCGCGATCTCGCCCTAGCACTCTTTCTGAGTCGCGAGTTCTCCTCACATCGTTAAACGAAACCGTCACCATGCAACGCCGCCACTTTCTCGCCACCCTGGGCACCACGCCGTTTCTGCCCGGTCTCATTGCCGCGGCCCCTCAACTCAAAGAACAAAAACGCGCCCTGATCATCCTTTGGATGGATGGCGGCATGTCGCATTTGGATACCTTCGATGGCAAACCCGAAGCGCCGCTCGATATACGGGGCGACCTCGGCCATGTCGAAAGCACCACACCTAGCGTCTTTGTCAGTGAACATCTTCCCGCCGTCGCCAAGATGATGCATCACTGCGCGCTAATTCGGTCCATCACCAGCCCGGAAGGCAATCACGATCGCGGCAGCGCTTTCATGCTCACCGGCCGCCGGCCTTCACCCGTCATCGAGTATCCGTCTTACGGTTCTTTGTTAGGCGAACTCCACGCGGCTGAAGATCCTATCCCTCCCTATGTCGCCATTCCCGATGCCCATGCCTATGCTCGCGAAGGCTTTCTCCGAGCTGCCCGGGGTCCTTTCGAAATCGGCGGCGTCCCCGGCAAATCAGATTTCAAAGTGCGTAATTTGATGCCACACGGCCCTATGGACAGAACGATGCGTTTGTTAGAAACACTGGATCAGCTTGATGGCGATCCACGATCCGCGTCCGAACGCGCGCGCGATCAATTTGTGCACCAAGCACGCTACCTCTCCATGAACCCGGAGATGCGCAATCTCTTCAATTTGAAAGCTGAACCTCAAGAAATGCACAAACGTTATGGCCGGCACTTTCTGGGACAGTCCTGTTTGTTAGCCCGGCGATTGGTCGAAGGCGGCGTGGCCACCGTGGTCGTTCGCGACAAAGGTTGGGATCATCATCAAGGCATTGCCCGCGCTTTGACTTACGGCTTTCCGCCGAAGCTTGAGGCCATGAATGACGCTCTCCCGGCGCTTCAGGAAGATTTGGAACATCGCGGTTTGTTAGAACGAACAACTGTTCTGTTAGCCAGTGAATTCGGCCGTACGCCACGATTGAATCCGTCCGGCGGTCGCGATCATTGGTCGCGCGCAAGCTCTGTGCTGCTTTTTGGAGCCGGCATCAAACGCGGCATCGTCCACGGCAAGACAGACGCCCGCGGAGAAGAACCCGCGGAGAACCCCGTCTCGCCCGCAGATCTCTTTCACACCGTCCTCACCGCTGTCGGCGCTCCGCTTGGCGAAGCTCTCCAGACGCCCGATGGAAGGCCGATTAGCGTTGTCGACCAAGACGCCAAAGTGATTCGCCCCATTCTAGCAGGATGACCCGCCGCCATTTCGTAGCGGCGGGCAGCGGCGCCTTCCTTGGCCACACCATTAAGGCGGATACAAGGCCGTTGCCCATTTCAAGCTTGGTCAGTCGAGGCGATCGTCTGCTAGCACTCACCTCAGAAGGCGTTCTTCCAGGATTCGAACCGTCATGGCGTCCCTTTAGCGCCACTTTAGCAGGCGCCAATCAACTGTTAGTCGCTGGAGGCCTACCCGGGAAAGAGGGTCGTGTGAGTCTCGTTGATCTCAACCAAGGCACACTGAAGTCTGCTGCCAAGATCGGAACAGATGTCGTTTATGAAGTGGCTTTCCACGAGCCAAGCAACACCGTGGCCATCGCGTGTCATGACGCGCATGTCAGAGCGTTTTCGTTAGATAATTGGGAACCCTCTTCATGGCGGACGCGCCACCAGCACACGGGCACGGCGCGTACGGTCACTTTCTTAAAAGACGGCACGCTCATCTCCGGAGGGCTGGACGGCGCGGTGATCGTGAGTCCCTCTGACGCCGAAGAGGCGTTGACCCTAACAGATCACACTGCCGGAGTCGAATGCCTTGCCGCTTCACCAGACGGCACGCTTATCGCATCGGGAGCGAGGGATTCCCGCGTGCGCCTTCATGCGTCTGAGGGACGTCTTGTGCGCACCTACTCTGGCATCGGCCTTGAAGAAGAACCTGTCGTGGGCCGTCTGCCCGCCCGTATCCTGAGCCTTTTGTGGCTCAATGATCATTTAATCGCCGGCACTTCCAATGGCGGCGTTTATCAGTTAGACGAGGATTCCTCGGATTGGAAGCGTGTTAAGAAACTCTCGCCGCCGGAACCCGTCTCCGCATTGGCTTGGCACCAAGACCGACTCGCGGTGGGATCAGCCTCCGTGACATTCGTTTCACTTTGATTCAAAGGCCTAATCTTCCAGCGCGTCGTCAAACACCGGATGATCCAAAGCATGATCCAATTCAGCTTCTGCGGCTTCAATCGTGTCCACCACGCGATGCAGTTTATCCGTTAGGCCGATGTGAAAAATCCCGTCGCCTTCATCAATCACCGCATTCCGCGCACGGCCGATAATCACGCCCTCTTGCCCGGCGTGAATGGGCGACGTTTCCGTTCCTAACGGATCGCCTATCTCACCGAGAAGCATGCCTTTCTTCACCACCTTGCCAAGCTCTAACGATGGCATGAACAGCCCGCCTCGCGGCGCCCGCTCCCAATAAGTCTCACGGCACAAGACGGGATGAGGCCGCGCCCGCGGCTTCTTCAACGGACGCAGCATGCCGAGATGACGCATGACGGACAGAACACCATCGGTGGCCAAGCGAACGGACGCCGGCTCGAGATTGCCCGCCTCGCCCCCTTCAAACATCAACTGAGGTTTGCCTTTGCGGGAAAAAACTTCGCGAAACGAACCCTCACGAATAGGCGAAGAAATCATCACCGGGGCGCCAAAGGCCTGTGCCAGGGCCGCATTTTCACTAACATCTGGACTGAAGCGGATCTGCGGCAGGTTGGGCCGGTTGACGGCACCTGTGTGAAGATCGATGCCATGCGTGCAATGTCTGGCGATTCCATAGGAGAGTAGGCGAGCGAGACGCGCACCGAACGAACCAGTCGAAGAACCGGGAAAGAGCCGATTGAGATCGCGACGATCCGGCAAATAACGGCTTCGTGCCAGAAAAGCAGGAAGATTGACGATGGGAATCAGGACGAGGTCCCCGGCAAGATTGCGCATCTTGCGCGCGAGAAGCCTGCGAACGACTTCGACGCCATTGATCTCGTCACCGTGAACAGCCGCGGTGACTAACAAACGCGGACCAGGCTTACGGCCGCGCCGAACATGAACCGTGAGGTTGACCAATTCATGTGTGATGAGATGTCCCACGGGGAGAAGCACCGTGCCGTGCTCTCCAGGCTTGAATGCGTGCTCGCCGATTACTAGCGGTTTGGCGAACGTGTCTGGATTCATCCCCGCCCTCTTGTACGCGTGCTATCCTTCACATGCTTCTCAACAAATCGAATGATCGCACCTCCCACGTCTTTGCCGGTGGCGGATTCGATGCCTTCTAGTCCCGGCGAAGAATTCACCTCCATGATGACGGGACCGTGATTGGAGCGCAATAAATCAACACCCGCCACATTGAGTCCCATAACCCGAGCAGCCCGCACGGCAGTAGATCGTTCTTCAGGCGTGATTTTCACGATTTCTGCGCTGCCCCCACGATGCAAATTGCTTCGGAACTCGCCCTCTTTCCCCTGACGTTTCATGGCCGCAACCACCTTGTCCCCCACGACCAAACAGCGAATGTCCGAGCCGCCGGCCTCTTTGATGAATTCTTGAACGAGAATGTTAGCGTCCATGCCACGAAACGCCTCAATCACACTTTCACCTGCTTTAGGTGTTTCCGCCAAAACAACGCCAACCCCTTGCGTGCCCTCTAGCAGTTTTATAACAACGGGAGCCCCGCCACAGATTTTCATGACATGTCCAGTCGCCTTGGTGTCGTGAGCAAAGGCGGTCACCGGAAGTCCAAGTCCTTTCCTCGCAAGCAGTTGAAGACTTCGCAGCTTGTCGCGGCTCCGGCTGATCGCGACCGACTCATTCACACTATAGGTCCCCATCATTTCAAACTGCCTCACCACCGCCGTGCCAAAGAAGGTACGCGACGCACCAATCCGGGGAACGATGGCATCAAACTCAAGCGCCTCATCGCCCAAATAAATCTTGGGACGATGTGAGGTGATATTCATATGACACTTGAGGTAATCAATGACCCGCACCTCGTGTTGCCGTTTCTGGCAGGCCTCAAGGAGGCTTCGCGTCGAGTACAGCCTCCGATTCCGTGAGAGAATGCCGATGCGTAGCGGGCGGTGATCAGGCGCTGGCGTTTCAGACTGGGTCTCAGTACTCATTTTCTAAGCTCCCCATAACGTAACTCACGGACGGATCAACATTGAAGTGCGGAGCCAAGGCTTCCCTGCCTAATAACATGCGGAATTTCATACCTTCTCGATTGGTCAAACTCAGGTCAAATTCCCACTCGAAATCCCCCATCCGTCCGCGTGTCCGGATAAACGGGCGGCGTTCGGCGTGACCGCCCGAATCCTTCACTTCGCGATAGTCTTTCACCGGCGCCTCACAAGTTAATAGGACGGCGTCAACATTGCGGAGCGGGTGAAGGTGGAAACGCACGGTCTCTTGCCCTTCCACGTCCACGATCTCGTAATCATGCGTGTGCAAGCACGAAGAACGGGCTCCGGTATCCACCTTTGCCTTGATGCCAGGAACTCCAATATCAGGGAGGGCGATCCACTCGCGCCATCCAACGTTCTGTTTCTCAGGGGATGCCATCACACCGATTGTTGTCTAAATGAGGTTCTCGTGACAACCGCCAAGCGGGTTTAACTTAGCGACACATCATCCACCGCGGCCGCCTTCAGGCGGCTCTCTATACGATGCACCATCTACAAGCAACTCGCTTGGCATATGGACTCGCGAGGTGTTCATAGAAAACGCAACAGCCCGCCGAGACGATCTTCGCGTCTCAAGCGGGCTGCTGACTGTTTGTCTCGTTAAAAGGTTCTTAACTAATCGCGATTTGCCGAGGTTTGGCCTCCTCTTTCACGGGGAGTAGAAGCCGGAGCACACCATCTTCGACCACAGCGTTGATCCGCTCGACATCCACGGGGATGTTCACCCGCACGAGCAAGCGGTAGTCGCGATGACCGAGTTCGGATACCAGCGCCTTCCAATTCTTTGGGATACTCGTTTCGCGATGCCCCACGATGGTGAGTTCATCATCTTCGAATGAAACGGAGATGCCTGACTTGGGCACGCCGGGCATGGCCACGGAGAGGACGTGACCCTCTTTGGTTTCCGTCACTTCATGCCAGGGACGCCAGTAGCGGCGCTCGTTGGAAGTGGCTTCTTGTTCACAGCATTTGGTTAGAGTCGTTTGATCTGACATTTTCTTAGGAAAGTTAGAGTTTGCGATAACTGATTGAATGTTAGCTGATCTCAATTTGACGGGCTTCCGTGGACTCGGCCTTGGGCAGACTGACAGTGAGCAAACCGTCTTCATGCTTGGCCGTGATGTTTTCTGCCACGACGTCTTCCGGGACGGATAGCGCGCGCTTGTAAGTCTCGGAAGCTTTCTTGTCCTCTCCATCAGCTTCTCCTTTGGAATAAGATACCGTTAGAGCGCCCTGGTGGAATTCGATCTTCACATCTTCTTTCTTCACGCCCGGCAATTCGAAGCGTGCGTGGTAGGCACCGTCATCTTCGTAGAGATCGGCACTGAGTCCGTGGTCTCCCTGAAAGAAGGTTTCTCCAAGTTCTCTGGCGAAGAGCTCCGGAAGCCGCCCGAAGACGCGATCGCCATGGCGAAAGAAATCCTCGAGAGCGTTGAATGAGGCTGGAAAACCGAAATCAGGTCTATTGTAGCGTAGTAATTTCATAGTGAATAGTTTTTAGGATTATTGAACGGCAACCTATGAAGCACCTCGCATGCCAGACCGGATAATTTGGTCCTAAAAACTTCATTATAAACAGTTTACAACAAACGAATAGGTAAATCGAATTCGGCAAATAGAGCCAATTTGTCCCACATTCAAGTGACGATTTCGCGTTGACGCTAAGACAAAGTGTCTCATGCCTATTCGGAACTCTTGAGCGGTGATCTTGAATGGCAAATCGCGGCCTTGGGATCACGATCCCCGCCTTGGCGACACCGGCTCGACCGATCACTCACCTTGGAGAGGACTGCTTCAAGCAAGGGCGTCATGAGGGAGAGGCGTTTGAGTTGGATCACCGTGTTCCACAGCGGTTCGAACTTTTTCCATCCGCTCGTGTAGAAGAAATGTTTGAGCTGATGCTTCACGCTTCCATGAAAGAGACTCGCCCTAACAATAGCGTTCCAGCGATAAAAATCCCTATAAGCGCGATCGTATCCCGCCTTGAGTTCTTGAGCCGTCATCCGCGCCGGGGTGAAGGTCACATGGCGGGTGTCATAGAGATCCCAATCATCGGTGATCATCCGGTCGGCATGGCGCATCTTCTGATAGTAGGCTGTGCCCGGATAGGGGGTCGCGATGTGAAAGGTCGAGGTGGTGATCCCTTGCTCAATCGCCCAATCAACGGTCCGATCAAAGACATCAGCACCATCATCATCCAATCCAAAGACGAAGCTTCCATTGATCATGATCCCAAGATCATGCAAGCGCTCTATGACACGCGCGTAGTCCCGGCCAAGGTTCTGTCGTTTCGCGGTCTGCGTTAGGTTGGCCTCATTGAGACTCTCAAAACCCACAAACACGCTGCGCAATCCTGCCTCTGCGGCACGTTCGATGAGATCACCTTCCAAGATGGAATCAACTGTCGCGGCGCCCTGAAAGACGCGGTTCCGGCTTCGTAATTCTCTAAAAAGCTCTCTAGCAAAGCGCCTGTGTCCCAAGAGATGATCATCCAAGAAGTAAAGATGGCGTCCAGGCAATCGATCAATCTCCGCGATCGCTTCATCCACCGCTTGAGTGTAGAAACCGCGGCCACCGGTAAAGAATGCATCTTTATAACAGAACTCACAATGATGTGGGCAACCTCTCGTAACAACGATGGAGTTTGGTACGAGATAGAGCCGCCGGTCTAACAAATCGCGCCGAATGGGAGGCACGCCGATCAGCGTGCGTTGCCGCGAAACATAGCGTTTCTCGTGGTGGCCATCTCGCAAATCTGATAGAAATCTCGGGAACGCTTCCTCGGCCGGCCCTAGAAAAATCACATCCGCATGCGCAGCCGCTTCTTCAGGTAGGGAGGTCACATGAAGCCCACCCAGAATTACCAGCGCACCTTTAGCGCGATAGTGATCGGCAATGCGATACGCGCGATTAGCGTTAGTGATGTAGACTTGGATAGCGACGACGTCGGGTTCATCGTTGCAGTCGAGAGACTGCACGTGCTGGTCGACAATCTCGGCCTCATCATCAGGCCCCAAATACGCGGCGAGCGTTGCCAAACCGAGGGGAGGGAATAGAGAGTATTTGATCGGACGCCAGAAGGGACTTTCGGCTTCGGTCAGAGCCGGGAGAATGAACTTGAACTTCATTGAATCTACTTTGCTGCACAAAGTAAGACGGCTGAGAGAGGGAAACGTTCACTTTGTGTGGCAAAGTTATTCTTGGAAATCCATGCCCACGCGAATGATTCCGCCGCTCAGTACTCGGCAGATAGAGCCCGCCCGCTGATGAAGCGCCCGCGCCGCTCCAGCCCCGATGTTATCGTCGAGTAAGCGACACGGCGCAGCCACTCGGACCACTTCCAAAGTCACCTCGCCGATCTTGATGCGATAACCGGGTGTTCTCGGGACAACGCCGCTCGATAGCGTGATATTCCGACGCGTCGCCGAGGGCTCGATGGGGCGGCCCAATGTTTCCGCTGCTTCTGTTAACGATTCCAGCGACTGTACACTCACATGCCGGTGCCTCGTGCCATGATACCGGTCGCCGACCAACCCTTGCCCCGCCTCAGCGACCACCGAGTCGACCGCTTTCATCGGCAGACGCGAACCAGGAGCGATATGAATGGCGACGACTGTGGGCATCTCACCGCTTCCAATGTATCTTCGCGAGCAACACGCGATTCGCTTCGCCAGCTCGCTTGGATCCCGATCGCAGAAACTCTGATGTCACGACGATGGTTTCTTCGTTAGAGAGCTGAGACACGCCAAAGTTCCCCAAACACGCATGATTTTCTGGAACTAACACACGCTCAGAATCGCGCAGAACGCGTAAAGTCTCTGGATTCACCTGGGCGATAAACAACGGAGCGCGATGCCGGAATATGTGATCATTGTTAGCACCTCGACGGGTGTAAACTAGGAATAAGCCGTTCGCTTTAGGGTGTACCACCCAATGTTGTTGAGTATTATAACTGCCTAACGGTATCCCATCGTCGTACCGCCATTCCACGAATCCTTCCGGGTAGGTCAGTCCATCCTCACTGACCGCTACATAACCAGCGTGATCAGCACGCATGGTGAGAAAGAAGCGATTCTGGAATTGAGCCAACGATGGCTCATAAAGACCCCGACCTCTTGGCAATGATAACTCGGAGCCGTGGTCCATGTAGGTCATGGTCTCTCCGTCAAACTGGCAGCGCGCCACGATCGTCGTGTAGTTGATGTGATTGCGGCGTTTTTGATAGCGTACGGGCAATAGAACGTCGCCGTTCTCCAAGATAACGGGTTGGTTGCAACCTGCGTTCGGCGAAACAAAGGCCTCTCCTTGATGGTCCTTTTCCGGCATCGCTACGGTGCGCAAATCAGACCACTCCCTTATCTCAGGGTAATAGACAGCGTAGGAAATCTCTTCACGCTGATTATCCTCACGCTTTCCTTGCGCAAAGTGAAAGGTCTTGCCCGTGGCCAGTACAGTTTTTGAAGGTGGGTGCCAAGAGAGCCACAAGTCACCTGCCACACGATCGTATCCGCTCTCCTGCCGGCCCCTCTGCAAAGACGGAATCTCCCTAGGATTGTTCCAAGTCTCACCGCCATCTTGGCTCGCCAAGTCAAAGATATTGTAGTAACCATGATTCTCTTCAGGCCGCAATTCTTGGGTCGTCACCATGATCGTCGGGGGCGAGCCTGGAATGACCACCGGACGCGATTGGAACCAACTCAATTCACGACTTCCCTTGGCAATCTCGTGTAACGTGATCTTTTCAATGAGTTCTTCAGTTGGTTTGCTGGCAGTAGTCAGCGCCAAACGACTTCGTTGATCGATTTCCTCCCGCAAGTTGCCGGCTTTTGATAATCCAGAGACCGCAAACAAAGTCTCCCTCCAGCAGCGGGATTCGCCTGCATCAATACGGCCTAACTGATCATCAGAAAATCCTAGCGTTGTCCCGTTCCAGATCTCGATGTAACCGGAGGAAGGTAGTTGATCGGTGAATTCGCGTTGACGCTTTTCAGATGGCGGGTAGCCCCATCCCCAGATATCGAAGCCTGGCGTGACGACGGGGTCAAAAGTCCGCACGACTCCTGAGTCATATTCATGCGCATAAACGCTAAAATACGGTCTATGCAATGGCGTTGCCATGAGATCGCCAATCTCTTTCCATTTGCCAACCCAACGCAAAGGTGATGTGGCCGTCGGCCCTGTCATACCTTCCATCCATACGTTGAAATCCCGATCATCTGGAACAAACTCGTTGGCTGGAACGATGATCTCCGTCTTAGGTGTGACCTCGCCGCGTCCTCCAGGCGCTAAGGTGGCTGTCGTCCAGTGTGAAAAGGTCACCTCGTCGTCTGTCAAATTGTGAATGTGAATCTCGGTTTCCAAGTAGGATCGGTCGGGATAGGCAACATAAACAACCCGGTGACGCAAACCTGTTAGAGGCTCGATAGACGACATTCGAACAGCACAACGATTGGCATCGTTCTGTACGATCTCCCAATCCCATTCCAGGGCATGACTCGTGCCATGTTCGCCCCTCGGCATGACATGCTCAATGCCTCCCCAAGTCATCCAGAATCCCGTATCATTGTGAGCCCCTAACGGAATGGCAATGGGATTGATCCAAAGTTGTTCACGTTGATCCCGTTTATTGATAAAGGAATACACCCGGCCCATTGATGGAATGAGCGTGGCTCTGAAGAACGTGTTCTCAAGGACAATGCCTTCAATATCTCGTTCGATGACGGTACGTTCGCGAGTTCGAAAGGCCTTCCAATCAAAGATCGGAACACCACGATCATCCTTCTTAACGGCAAAGGAGTAGTCCACATGACGCAGGGCAACCGGCCGATGCTTGAGGGAAAGCTCTGCCAGGACGCTTCCCTTCAGCGAAATCATTGCCATTGAAAGAATCAATGCTAGGAAGCCATGATTAATACTTTTCATTCTCCCTCCTTTCGAACACGGACAATCACCATTTGTCGACTCTTTCCATCTTCAGCCACGACCGGCACAAGAAGCTGATTGCCCTCGCGATTCCAACATGGTGACGGATCTTGACGAAGGTCACCGTTGATCCATTTCCCAATATTGAAACCCGGCGTCCTCACATGCGTACCATCATTGCGGCGATAGATAGTGTAGTAATTCTTGCCCTCTCTCTTCTTCTTAAATCCGTTTACAAACCAGTTGTTGTCACGCGACAAAGCAATATCGCCTTCCGGATCGGGAAAGATCTCTCGGTTACCCAGTTGTCCCACGATCTTCTGCTGGACCACGTCATAGATAACTTGTTTGCCCGCAACATGGCCGATCATGTTCGGTCCGGCGTCCCATTCAGGGTGCCCGCCGATGTGCTGCCTCATTAGGGTTAGACCGGATCCGTCAGTCTTCATGACGAAGCCTTGATTCACTCGAGGTCCTTCGTTTCCATCCCACCCTCCCCTGGCGAAGAAGAAAACGCGATCGTTTTCGCGATCCGCTAGAGTGTGATTAATAAAGAGCGCAGGCACCTTATTCACAATGTTGTTTGCCTTCAAGGATTCTGCTAATTCTTCGAAAGAGACTAACAAGCGTGGCCGGCCAGTCTTGATATCGATACGGAAAACGCCGTCATCAGGAGGATGGGCCACGCCCTTCGTCCAATCCGTGGTGCCGGCATAGCCTGTCACTTTGCGCAGTCGTGCCATGCGGGCATAGTTAAGGCCAAAGAAATAGCCGCCCTTCTGCGCCACGCCACCGTTGCCCACCGGCGTCTTGGGAATCCGGTATTCTTTCAGTCGCCGCCCTTCCTTCAAATCGTAGAGAACGCAGAAAACATGTCCCGTCTCCACGTCGCTGTCGTTGAAGAAGAACTGCGTGTTGGGAGCATCGGGATTCCAATAAAGCATGGTCCCTTGCTGCGGATTCCAGGCCCCGCACTGATCAACCACACGCATGGCGAAATCATTCTGCGTATCCATCACGATCACCTCTGCGGGATCCTCTCTCCCCGGCAACCGTTCCAAATGCGGCGTTCTCAGAGCCACCAGCCATCGCCCATTCGCACTCCAAGGCGTGTTGCCCACGTGACCGATGTAGCCGTAGAAATGCGTCAATGGCCCGGAAGTGATCTGCCGAACGTCTAACTGAATTGGAGCCGTTTCTGTAGCAATGCCAACATTCGCCAACATGAATGGAAGGGTAAAGATCTTGAGCGCTTTCATCACAGGAGGATCAATTGATGGCCCATTGAATCATAGTTGAAGGCGTCCTGTCAGCTCGATGCGAGGGCAATCGTTTCGTGATCCCGATGATGAATGTCGAGAAGGCACTCGCGAAGCATCGATCCATCCGGCTCTTCAAGCTCAACGAGATTTCGATGGGCCGGGAGACCACACGCTTTGGTAGCAATGACGGGAAGACCACTCCCCAACGCTTGAAGTGCCAGTCGCGGTTCGTGTTCGATCCACGCAGGCAGAACAAGCGCGTCGGCATTCGCCATCTCGGCAACGGATGCCCGGCGGTGAGGGATCGATGCCAAGGGATCGGATGCCGATTCGCTCGCACCACCGAGGATCAAAAGTTCCGCGTCCACGCCTCGCATCGCCTCCGCGAGTTCGTAGATACCTTTCCGCGCTAAGGGCGAAGCAGGAAAGAAAAACTGCGTCGTCAGGCGAGCATGCGGTTTTATGTTAGTATGCGGCATCTTCCAATTTAACAAGATTGCCTTTTCTCCAAAGTAATCTGCCAGGGCCTTATGCGGTGTGACGACGCGCGCAGCTTGATCCAAAGCCTCGGTCTCGGCTCGATGGATTGCCGTATCTGCCCTGAAATCAGCAATGGTGGAGGAGTATGGATGGCGTTTCGCTGCGAGATCCAACCGTCTATGGAGCTCTGTCAGAGGCCATCGTGTGAGGAGCACGTCAAAGGTTCTTCCTCCAAGAACGCCCAACCTGTGAAGATGAGGAAGGAGATTCTGAGAAATGACGAGATGCCGCGCTTCGACATTCAGCTGCTTGGCATAGAACTTTGCCAGAGCCTCATCCCGCCGCAGCAAGGCCCGTTGCCGAACGGCTCCTTGCGCAGGCAAGCGGCGACGCCTAACCGAGTCGACCAATGTCAGTCTCGTGGCAAAGTGCCTTTCAGAATGTGGGGACGGCTCCCATAGGTAGTTAGGCTTATTCCATCGCCTGCCATCCAATGGCATGAACCAATGATCACCGGGCCGGGAATGCCTCTGACACCATTCTTGTTGTTCCGGCCAGAATGCGTCTAACAGAAAAGCGCTGTGCCCGTTCTGGTTCTCTGGCGAGCTGACGCTCGATGGATGACGGAAACACGACGTCATACCGCAAGTGGCGCAGTCCCCTGCCGGAGCGCTTCTAGTGGGAACGCCCACAGCGTGCCCCGCCATCTTCGTGGTGCCCGGTCCGGTAAGAGAACGTAGCCGAACGATGAGCTCGTTAGAGGAAAGCACCGTCTCCAACCGACAATCAAACGTGACGCGGAATCGCAAGTCCACGTAGTTCCAGAAAACGGTCGCGTCACGGTCTTGCTCTGCCAAGGAACCCGGAATGACCCGCGAATGAGCGTGCCGCTCCATGATCTCAAACTCCGAATCAAGTGCCAATTGATAGAGAAGATTTGATAACTGACAAAGTCCACCACCGACGTTGGCAATGAGGCAACCCTCACGAAGTTCACGTCCTTTCGTGTAACCCTTAGAGCGACGCGTGCGACCGATCTGCTTCCAAAAACTAAAGACTTGGCCCTTCCGAATCTCAAGTCCGTGAAGCCACTGGCACGCCACCCGCAGATTCTGCACTTTGCCTGCCGTGAGTGGGAACTCCGCAGGCTGCTGATGATTCCAAAGCTTAGCGGAGTGCTGTTTCCTAACAGGAACCTTGACGAATTCATCACCGCCTTTCAACCGCGGAACGGGATGCCGGAGATCAACCAGCAAACGGCGTGCTTTGAACAAGTTAGCCTTTACCTGAAAAAGCAGGGCGTCACGACGAGACGGTAGCGAACGCTGCGGAGATGACATGCTGGTTTTTTAGCATCTGACGCATGACTGGAATGTTTCTTCGAGCTTTTCCTGAAAGAGAGCCCCCCCGAGTAGCCGACATGGCCTGTTAAGGAGCGTACTTAAGCCGTTGCTGCAGTTCCTCGAGCCCTCTTTTGAGAGGCACTTTGCGGCCGTCTGTCAATACCACCTCATGCCCTCGGCGCCCCACGGATTGGATGCTTCGCACACAGTTCAAGTGCACGACATCCGAGCGGCCGATACGCAGAAACTCCTTGGGATCGAGCTGGCGCTCGAGTTCTGCTAGGGTGATGCGCCCGAGGTGAGTCTCAGTGGCCGTGTGCACCTCAATGTAGTTCCCGTCCGCATGCAGCCAATAGACTTCATCAACGTTTACATAATCCGTTCTGCCTTGAGACCGAATCTCGATGCGGTGGAGGTGCGTGTTAGAACGAGTAGACGCCAACAATTCCGTTAGGCTTGCCTGCCACTTCTCAGGCTCGGGCCTTTCCAACAACGATTCCGCACGTTCGATGGCTAGGGAAAGTTCGGTAGCGATCAAAAGTTGTAGGGTAAACAAAGCCACCACAATTCCCCAAACCACCGCTATGATGAACAATCGTCTCCAGCATGGATGACTGGCGAAGAGCGCTCTCATGTTCAAGGACGGGGAGGAGGTCCTCCTGGGGGCCGCCCTCGAGGTGGACGATTCCCCCGTTGGCCACGAGGTGGTCCGCGGCGCCTGGACTCGATTCGCGTGCCTTCGTTTTCTCCTGCCAGTTGCGCCGTCACTGAAGCGATGCGCCTTCTGATGAAGGGTTTCAGGGCAAAGATACGTCGTTCAACCGCCGTATTGAATCCCTCCGCATCACCCTCAATTCCGGCCCGCAAGCCTTCGCGTTCCGCCTGATTCAAATGGGGAGCCATGACCTTTTCAAAAGTCTTAATCCTAGCAAACAGCTTATCCTCAACGAAAGCCCCGTCCATCAGCTTGCTCAGCGCGTCTTCATAACGTTTCCGAAAAGAGCTCATGGCAAACAATCGCTCTAACAGTTTTAGATCGGCCAACCAAGGGCGGTCAATACCCCAATCTGTCAACGCTTCCGGCGAACTGCCCAAGGTGAACGTGCCGAAAGCCTCATTCACATCCCATGGTAAGAGACGTAATTTCCCGTCCGCTTTGTCCATGAGCAAGTAGTAGTTGTGCGGCATGCCGATGTAGCTATCGACGTTTGCTAATATGGAGGTGGCTGCCAAGTAGCCTGCGAATTGTTCAAGATCCATGCGCTCGCTGATTCCTCTAACAAAATCTTCATCCGAACCGTTGTGGATCAACTTTAGAAGTTCACCAAATCGGCGAATCTGCCCCTTGTTGTCTTCGCCTTCCTTGATATCAAACGCCTCATAAAGCTCGGGGTCGGCGCCGGGATAGTCCCAGTTAGAAGAATTCTCGGGCTTCATGAGCAGGCTTCCCTTTGTCTCGTCACCGAAATTCCTAACAAGGTATTTTTTATCCACTTGCTCGATCAACACATACATCCCCAACGGTTCTTTCTCGACGACATCTTCAATGGTCAAGGTCACCCTGGCCCACCCCACGCCCGGTGTCGGAATGCCGGCCGCGCGATACACTTCGTAGGCAAGTTTCTCTTTCATAAACGCGGAATCCAGAAAGGCATTCGATAGATTCAGTTTCGTGCGCCCATGAAGCTTCTGACCTTTGACGAAGCGGTTCGTATCGATCTTGAGCGGGCGTTTGTAGCCGCGGCTGGAAAAGCGATAGGATGAATTGCCTTTGAAACGGAGTCCGGCGTCTTGGAATCGCTTGCCTTCTATGGTGATGTTAGCCTTGACATAGGCGAAATTGTTCGCCCGTCCTTCTCGCGTGGGCTGCATGGCTTCCCAGGCCTCTTCGGTCACCTTGATCTCCATGGACAGAACGCGGTTCTCTTCATAGACGGATTTCCAGAATGCCACGTCGCTTTCACCCAACAGAGGGCAGCAGGATGCCAAGACAAAGAGAATGGTGCAGGCAGCTTTTAACATAGGGCGCAAGCTTGGGCTCTTGCGGAAATAAAACAAGATTCGTGGGACGAACCCCGCAGTTTCTGGGATGAACGCGGCCCGCGCCCAGGCCGTGAGAATCAGCCGGGTGTCTTGCGAAGTCGAAGAAGAAGCTTCACAGCGGTCGTGGCTTGGCGCGACTTGCTTAGCTTTCTGGTGAGTAACGGACTTCTTTTCACACGACCACCCCGGACGACTCGGCGAGCCTGCCACATTTAAGAACCTCCAAAGTAGAACTAGTTCGTGCTGTCGACCGTGCGCACGCGATAGAATCGCATCGATGCATTACCGGGATTGTCGGTAAACGAGAGATTGGTGGTTTCCGTGCCGGCACTAATCAAAGAGTTGGGAAGATCATCGTGCCATTGCTGAAGATCGGAGGAGTATTCCACTTGATAGGTGTCACCCGCGTTGCCCGGCCAGGTGAACGCGACATTCTCACCATCATGCGTGAACGTCTGGATCACCGGGAGCGATGGCGTCGACGCGGGAAGCAGGGAAATCTCCCAGTCATCAAAGAGAAGCCAGTTATCGCCGGGATTGTTAGGATCCGTGATTTCCCACTCAACCGCGACATCACCGAATTCAGGTGTCCCGGTGACGGCGGTGAGCGGCCGATCGACGAAGAGTGGAATATCATCGAGATAGGCCGACCAGGAGTTCTCCGAGAATTTCGCAACAATAGTGAGATCGTAGAGCACATCTGTTAGAAATTCCTCGTCCGTGTAAACTTGATCCACACCATCAGAAACCCAGATTCCGAATCCTTCATTGGTGTTGTCGAACACAAGAGCGGCCAAGTAGTTGTTCAGCGGATCATAAAGGGAGAAGTAGAACCGGTCGTATTGACCGTTAAAGGAATCCGAGATACCCATCACAACATTGAATTCAATGACCGAACCGCTGCCGGACGACAACAAGGACTGATCGATGGGACGGTAGACACTAACAAGGTCCGTGCTAGGCGGATTGAATCCGAGGAAGGCCGAATGGCCCAGACCGACGATGGCTTCGGAGTCGATTCCGTGCACGCCTTCGCCAATATTCGATCCCATCCAACCGTCCGTGCCAACGAGTTGATCTTCACCTGCAGTGAAGTTGGAGAAATCGGTTTGGTACAGGGATTGAGCTTGGCTTTGAATGAGAACGAGTAACAGGCATCCCAGATGCAGAATCGCAAGATTGTTTGTTAGAGTTTTCATGAGTAGTGTGGGTTTAAGGGTATCTGAATGGTTGCGGTGGCGTCCCGCCGCGGAATGCTTCAAAATCGACGCTCGGAAAGGGGGCGGGACGCCGCCGCTACAAGTTCACGCGTTCTCACATAATCTTAGGGAGATGGGGTAGGATTCAGTATTTGGCGAAGCGCATCGTCCTGAATGACAGACGACCACGCGGCAGCGGCTTCCGGATCGCGGGCAACGGCGCGTGATTGCATGAGTGACAGGATTGCAGTGTCTTTCACCGCTCCGTTATCCAAATCCGCCAGCCAGGTGCTGGCATCCATGGGATCGGTCGTCATCCATGCATTCATCAAGCTGGTCACTGCCCGCAATTGATCTCCGCCATCTGTATTGGAGAGCGTCCAGCTAGCCGCCGATTGAGGGTCTTGATAGGCCCATTGATCGATCATGCTTTCTAACATTTCCGTCTGCTCGAATCCCGGCTCCATCGCACTGAGCGCGGCAATCGCTCTGGTAGGATCTTGCCTAACCAACTCGGCGGCGATTCGCCCATAGGCTTCGCCGCTGATCTCCGCGGGCAAATCCGTTGCCCAGTCAAGAGCAGCACTGGAATCCTGACGAGCCCATTCAGCGGCCACCGTTCCGGCCATGCTTTGGAGTTCATCGTCCAGCACGCCAAAGTCATCCTGATGGTCCAGGAAATAGTCAGCCGCTGCAACGGGATCGGCGTTGGTCCAGGCACTCATCACGGTCTGAACGCCTGCCCTGTAGTCGTCGCCGACTAACGTGCCCACATAAGTCAGGGCCGTCTCGGGATCGAGCTCGCCATACCGGGCAAGGAGCACTTCTTGGGCGAGACGTTTGTCAGGTCCGGCGGGCTGATGCCGAATCTGCTTCAGTGTAGCGAGCACGGCTGCGTCATCCATGGTATCCACACGCTGCATCAACCCGGCCAACCGGTGGCGCAACCCCTGACCCGCCACCGCCTGAGGTTGGAGCGGTGGCGAGTTCTCCAGGTTGGGGGCGGAGCGCTTGGCCGCTTCGCCATGCTGGAGATCGCGGGGTGCGAGCAGGGAGCCGGATTGAACAATCGCTGCGTTAGGGTAATCCTGTTCAGTCTGCAGCCCGGCCCGTGAGCCCAGTCCGTAGGCGAGAATGCCAACAACCACATTGCTAGACAGCAAACATGCTAGAAACGAGCGATTCATATCCTTAGCGAACGCGAAAAACATCGTCTGGAAGTTCGTCACCGATCTCCGTGTTCCGGCGAATGATCCGAGCCAGCGTCTGCGCTTCGACAAGGTTGACGAGGGACCTGTCCAGATAGGCCTCATACCAGAACCGGTCGCCGTCACGCAGGCGTTCGAACTGATCGGTCAAGATGGCTCGCCAGGTAGGCCCGACAAGCGCCCCGCGGACGTGTTCTTCCGCTAGACCGCCCACCCAGAGATCGATATCTTCCACCGAGGCGTAGACGTCTGCTAGGTTGGCTTGCACTTCAGGATCCCGATTGACCTCGGCGAAGGTGTCAGCCGGCGGCAAACCATAGGCACGGCGCGCATCGTTGTAACTTCCTAAGCCGTGATCACGTCCCCGTTGAATATTGAGCGAAGCGAGATCAAATCCGCCGCTCCCCGGGGCACCGAAGAGGAAATTGCGTAGATCATCAACGATTTGATTGTCGATATTCTGACAAACTTGCGAGGCCAGTCCACGAAGCAAGGGATCGATTCCCCCTCCGTCAATGATCACGCTAGGGTCGAAGAAAGCTTGCGCCAGCGGGAGATGCCCGTCCGCGATCTCTTGACCGTCGGCATCAAGACGAAGGAGCACACTGGACAGCATGCTGTGCCCAAGCCGGAAGGCCGCGGTGGAGAAGCAGTTGGCAATACCGGGATCCACGTTAGGATCGTAGCCACGGTAGCGCCGCACGGCGTTGTCGCCTAACAAAAGCGGAAGAAATTCGTTATAGGTAATGACTTGCATCTCCGCTGCGACGATGGTGCGCGCCATCTGATAGATCTCTTCACCACTGAGTGTGGGATCCGCCTGCGCGAGTCGGTCCGCCCAATGATTGTGCTCCCTAACGAATAAGGTGTGCATGGCCGCAAGAGCGGCTTGTTCATTCGCACGCACATCACCCGCAAGGAAGAAGTTAGGGGCCATGGGAGAGGGGGCGTTTGGCAGCCCGTCCACATTGAAGGGCAATAGATCGCCGGCACTCGTCTTCAGCCTTCCCGTGCCATCCAGTGTGCGCAACGCATAGGCACGGGTTTCGTCAGAGCCATAGACATTCGAAGCATCGATGTAAGCCGTGATGTCGTTCACTTGCTGACGCACGCCGTCGCCATCCACCTCATAGTGAGACCGGTTCAATGGGATCACTTGCGTACCGGTTCCGGTGGGATCGAAGTGAGGATCTGCCGCGGGGACATCGATGTCGAACGCTTCCGTAGGGTGGGCGGATTCCGTAAGATCAATGTCATGATCGAGAAATTGCCCCCACATCCACAGATAGTCGGAGGCACCCACCGCGTTGGGTACCGAGTCAGCTTGAGCGACGCAAGCGTTGCTAATCGCTCGCGCGCTGGCCAGACCTTCACCCGCCGGCTCTCTAACATTATCCGCGTAGGCGACTTCTACCATACGGATCAGTGCCACACCGGCCATGCCTCGTTCAGTATGGGTTTGATTGTTCCCTCGTCCATCGATGGAACGGAAGACGGTGGGGAACTCCATGGCGCGGCCCTCGTCAGTACGCCGATCCGGTCTTGAAGTTCTGGTTCGTTCCCGGTCTCGGTCTCGATCTCTCTCTTGCCGCTCTCTTTGTGTGGGGATGGGAGCGGGAGTGCGCTGCCTAACGCCACCTTCACGGCCAAACTCGCGCTGCCCTAGTGCCAGGCTATAGGGATACGCCATAGCGAGTCCGATCATGGCGGTGGATGTTAGATGAATTACGTTTTTCATTGTAGGTAGGGGTTAGTGTTTAACGATTGGTTCTTACATAGGATTTAGTGGTGTAGTTAGAGCCAGTTATCAGAGATTCCTGCTCCATGGGTTAGGTTGTGGGTTTGCTAGTTCATTCAACGAACCGGTATCCCGGAGGGGGCGCCTGCGACAATGGATGTCAATTCACCACCTATCAGAGTGCCACCCACCGGCTCAGTGCCACCTCCGGGTAGGGAGCGGTTCCGTTGAGAGAGGACTAGCGACGACGAGAAAATCGGCGACGCTGCACAACGGCCGGCGCCCCGGCGCCGGCATCACCTTCATCGGCAACGTCGCCACCGCCGTCTCGATCATTCCCGCGCCGGTGGTGTCTGCGGCCACGCTTGCCACCCTTGGACTTGCCTGGATCGACAAACTCCTCGAGCGAGATATCACCCGACTCGTCGGCATCGTAGCGAGCGAGGATCGCCGCAAGCCTTTCTTCCGAGGCCAGGGTGGCCACTTGTACTTCTTCAGCAGAGAGCGCACCGCTGGCATCGGTGTCGATCTCAGCAAAGCGGGTTTCTTTCGCAGCGATCCGTTCAGCCGCGCGGGCTTCCTTGGCGGCGGCACGCTCTTCTTCGTTCAGGACGCCATCGCCGTCTGCATCGAATTCATCGATGATGGCCTGGCGTTCTGCCGCTCGTTCGGCTTGACGCGCTTCGCGTGCGGCGGCCTTCTCCTCGTCACTGAGAACGCCATCGCCGTCCGAATCAAATTCGTCGAGTTTCTCTTGCACTTTGGCGGCGCGAATCGCCTCTTTGGCAGCGGCCAATTCTTCATCGCTAAGGACGCCATCGGCATCCGTATCGTAAACGGAGAGATCGGCGTTGCCGATTCCGAAGACACGATCACGTGCGGTGGCAGATCCTAGCGAAGTGAAGGCGACGGCCATTAATAGGAAAGGAAGGGTGGTTCTTTTCATCGTTGTTTAGGGTAGGTATTTATTTCTAGGTTAGTTGGCGGGTGATTGGTTGGGGTCCGGGAAGATGACAGAATTGTCATTTTTCGCTCTATTATTAGCGATAACAGCCATGCTCGTTTGGTAGATAGTTGGTAGTGTGATCATGACAGGATCCGTTATTCGGAGATTCGCCGGTCGCCGGATTCCGCGATGTTCCGAATCTCGTTTCGATAAATCTTCAAAGAGTCTTTCAGTTCGCGATGCCGCGTTCTCTGCTCCTCGAGAAAGGATTCCCTCAAGGCATCTTTGGCCTCGTTGGAGAGGTCCATGGCGAGTTCCCCGTGATGGGATTTCCTGGCGTTGCACCGTTCACGAACCATTTCTTGGTATTGTGAGAGAAAATCACTGATAGGATCGGGAACGGCTTCTTGTGCGGCGTCTCTAATTTCTTCGGCAAGTTCTTGTCCCCTTTGAACTTGCTCCTCCAGGGCCCGGGCATTCTCTTGCCTGAAGCGATCCACCGTCTCGGCGATCTGATGGCTACTTACCATGGTACCTAACTGACGAATCTCATGCTGGAGAGCGTCGCGGAGACGATCCCGCTCCGCGACGTACAAAGCCTTCTTATTCTGAGACTCGTGCGGGTAGTCTTGATGCCGGTCTTTAGCGGCATCTGCGGCCAGTTGGGCCGATTCGCCTAACGCATGCCTGTTGGCATCACGATCATCTGCATAGCATTCATCCCAAATCATCAGCAGCATCGCGCAGCCGATGAGGCGTTGAATAGATGAGAGAAATGTGTTCATGAGAGGGAGCGGTGAGCTACGCATTTAACTTGAGCAAACCGCATGCCATGCACCTAAAACTCCCTTACCTGCTGTTCCTGAAAGCCTTACGACAGTATTACGCGAACGTAATAAGCGGGCGATGGTAAGCTGTTCCCAATGCCAATGGGAACGCCATCACACTCTGGGGAATAATCCCGGAAACATGACAGATTGTCATGAAACGATGTTAGTTGATCATGACAATCGCGCGTTACGCGAACATCTCCACCTTCACGCGGCTGGGATAGAGCCCTAAAAATGAAGTTCATCGTCATCGGTACAGAAAAACAGCATCTGAACCCGTCCGTTCAGATGCTGCCTGCCACACCTCGATTGGAAGACTACCGAGGGGGACCACCACCAGGAGGTCCTCCATTGCCACCCGGACCGCCGCCTCCGGCGGTGGTACTGAACTCGGTGTCGTCATAGGGACTGAGACCGGTCTGGGTGAGGCGGTAGAACGGCGTCCTTGGTGTACCAGGAGGAGATCAATGGATCCGCCAAGGCATTCGGGGCAACTGCTAGGGCAATCGCCGCGGTTGTCAGTGGAATGGTGTAATGGATTTTCATGACACCTCACCCTCATCAATCATTCGCACATTCACAATGAACCTGGGACGAACCATGCCGTTCGTGGGGTGAACACCGCATTTTTCGACCCGGCGCTTCCACAAGAAACGCCCATGTGAGATAGCCGAGTCTTCCCTAAAGATCGGGCATCTGGTTCAACGTGTAATGACACATCGGGTGGCGCAGGCCGTCACCGCCGGCACTACGGACGCCGTCTGCCGAGATCTCGGTGACGAATCCTTCGCGCAAGCCGGTTAGGCTTAGCACGACTGATTGACGATCTAACCCGACAGTGACCGAAGCCACGGCAATGGGCGACATCGCCTCAGCCTTCCCTTCGTGATCATGGCGGGGCGAGCCGTAGGTCTTGTGATAATTGTAGCGAAACTGCGAGACTTGATAGCTCGATGCCTTGCCCGCCGTCGCCCCATCCACGGGTTGCGTGAAGACAAACTGAAAGCCGTCTTTCAAGGCGATCACACGCTCCACTTCGAAGGGCACTTTGCCCGTAAAGGAAACACGGTCTAACGAATACTCTGCGGGTTTGCTCGCTCCCCAGGTACGCCGGCATCCGCCTGCATAGAGGCGCCCATCGGGGCTCATGACCAGTCGATTCACCGCTCCATTAAAGCCTGTTAGGAACGGCCAAACAGCACCTTGCCATTCGCCATCCACCTTCTCCAAACAGACTCGCTGCACCGTGCCGTGCTGAAAATCACCTACTAACATTTGACCTTTAAACGGACCGAATTCATCCGTGGTGATCTCCACGAGATCGCTCGCCGACTGCGAGAGTTCATAAGGCAACCACACAGCGGGCGGATGGCTCTCGCGAGGTTTCTGATAGAGTTTCTCCGGATCCGGCTTGCCAGACGGGTAACCGTAGAAAGCGCCCTTTCTCACGTGGATCAGTTTGCAGGCCCCTACCCAATCTCCCTGGTTGTCCGCTACAAACACGTCCCGCTCTTTCCCAAAGATACCAAAGCCGTTCGGTGCCCGCAGCCCGCTAGCATAACCCTCAAGCGTGCGCTTGGCCGCATCAATTTTCACCGCCCAGCCCACGTAAGGAAGATCCCAGCGCCCACGCCGGCCACAGAGAAAGACGCCAAGATCCCACGAGGGACTCATGGGGACCGGACCAAAGGCGTAAGAATGATAATTGCCGCTGAATCCCCAGTCATCGGTGATGCATTCTTGCCAATCCGACTCACCATTCGCATCAAGATCGTGGAGACGAGTGAGTTCACTTTTCTGCGTCACGTAGAGGTGTCCGTGAACGTTGCGCAACCCTAACGGTTCCATCAATCCGCGAGCGTAACGGCGGAAGCGGACTTGATCCACCGAGCCATGCACGTTCTCCAGAATGTAAACCTCCCCGCGACTCCACGTTGCGATGGCCAAGTCACCATTCTTGTCAAAATCCATGCCACCCACTAACAAGTCCAATTTCGCAGGCAGGGGAAAGTTCTCGATTCGATAGTACGCATCTCCACTATCGGGACTAACCTTCGCCTCATCGCTTACCTCAATGGTAAGAGGTGAACTAGTTCCCATTCCTGTCTTCTCCCGACCAAAGACCGCCTCTTGTGAGAGCGATTCCGGCAGTGGACGATTGCTCGTTAAAGTAGCGATCTCAAACGGCGTGGCTTTGGAGACCATCTGTGGGAACTTGATGCGAATGAAGGTGAGATTCTCTTTCCTAACCAAAGGATCCTGGGATTTCTCCGTGTTTTCATTGGTAATAATCGCCTCTTCATACTCGGTCAATTCCTGACGGATATCCCATTCGCATCCGGAAACAAGCCGGTGACACACTAGGAGCCGTTCTTGACCGGACCGCAGGAGAACGCTACCTTCATCCTGAGAAATCACTCGGACGTCATCACCACGAAGCACATGCGCGAGGAAGCTGGTTTCCTTATCGAAGACAGGCCCAAGCGAGAATCGTCGCACCACGACCGGCAGTTCTGCCATACGATGGGCAGAAGCCGATTCCGTCACGCGAAAGCGGTCATTAATCCAGTATTGCAGCGCAACTTTTCCGTTAGTCGTACGAATGCCTGAGAACCGTTGAATCGGCGTGGACTTCATCTTCAGGCCGGGCCCGGTCTTCCAGGGAACGAAAGGCGGCGTGGACCACAAGACTTTACCCTCGATCTCACACACGAAGGGGTTTTTTCGGCTGGTGTAAGGCGGGCCGTGAAGGTTGAGGCTCGGCCCCTCCCACACGGCAATAGTTCGGAGCAAGTGTTGATCGAAGGCCCAATGCAAGCCTTCACCTAACGGAATGGCGATCGTTCGACTGCTCCATGCGGTAGGAGCCCGGCGAAAAGGCTGATCCGGCGGATCACGAAAGGGCATGATCTTCTTAGATTTTTTGTCAGAGGCCTTCAAGGTCTTGAGATAGAGTACCAACGAGTCCACCTGCGATTCGTCGAGTAAACTTCCGTAAGGCGGCATGGCACCTTCACCTAAATGATAGCCTTTGACCAAGCGTTTCGCGGGCTGCTCAATGGATTCCCGCAAATAGGCTTCATCCGCTTTGGAAGTTTCGCCGTTCTCGAAGGTTCGCATCGAACCGAAAACACCTCCAAGCGCCGGCCCTAACTTTCCTTCACGGTCGCTTCCTTGGCCGTGGCAGGTAAAACAAGCCATGGATTGGAAGAGCGCCTTGCCTTCTTCCAGTGATGCCGAGATGGATGCGGCAAGCGAACACCATGAAAATGTTACTACAAAGAAAGCGATGCGCATGGACCAGCATGGTCAAAAGGCAAAGCCAAAGGCAATGTGAAAGGCGCCGCTCGGCTCGCCTTTCTGACGATTGAGATTGTAGCCGTAATCCAATCGCAAGGGACCCACTGGCAGATCATAACGAAGACCAAGTCCTGCCGCATAATGCATGTCATCCAGACTGATGTCCTCGATCGCCGGGAGAACATTTCCGGCGTCAGCGAAGGCGGCAATGTAAAAAGCGTCAGTGATCGGCACCGCGTATTCCACATTGAAGACGGTGTAGAATTCGCCTCCGGTCGGATGGTCCCGCCGGTCCTCAGGTCCCAACTCCCTCTCCGGAAAACTCCTAACAGATTTGCTGCCACCGTTAAAGAAGCGCAAATCAACGGGGATGACCTCGGAATCGCCTAACGGATACATCGCGCCAAAGCGAATGCCGGTTCGCAGCTCATGACCGCCAAAGAGTTGCCAGTAGTGATTGAGGCGAAAGTGATAACGTAAAAACTGCACGTCACCCGCCAGAAAGGTACTGGCATAGTCTAGCGAAGTCTCAAATAAGTAGCCGTGACCTCGAGTCTCCAGATCTTTGGAGTGATCCCAGCTGAAAGCCACGCCAAAGGTTTGCACCTGATAGTCTTCCGGGCCGATATCGACCTCAACAAATCGGTTATCGGTTAGACTCACATGCACAAACTCGGCAAAGAGACTCAGAGAAGTGTGTTGAGAAAAGGGATAACTGAAAGTCGCCCGTAGACCGGCCTCCCATTTGTCGTACCCTAACAATTCACGCGTGCCAGTGAAAACACGCAAGCCGAACTGCACCTTGGTATCGAGGAACCAGCGATCGAGATAACTCATCTCACCCTGAAGACCACGCCCTGTCATTTCCACCTGACTGAGAAACGATCGGCCGGATCCAAACAAATTGCGATCGGCATAGCGAACACCGATAATGTAGCCATCGAAACTTCCAAAGCCTCCATAGACGCCGGCGTCGTGAAACTTCGCTTCTTCCACCGCCACGTCGAGTTGCATGCGTCCCGGCGCTATGGGTTTCGGGGTAATCTCAATGGACTCGAAGAGCCCTGTCTGCGTCAATTCGCGAAAGACCTCGCTGACTTCACTCGGTTCATAAAAATCGTCTAGCAAATCACGAAACCGCTTCTCAATGAAGGTCGCGGGAATCTCCGCGTTTCCAGTGATCGCCACTCCGGCAACCTTGTATTTGGCACCCGGAACGATCTGGATCACAACCGTGATATCCTTGTCCTGAGTGTGGGTGTCAGGAAGATTATCCGTGGACGTCACCGTGGCATCAAAAAAGCCGCGCTCTGACAAATCTTCCAACACCAAGCCCTCCACTTTGCGAACAACGCCTTGGCTGTATGGTTGATTCTCGTATTCTTCTAACACGTCTTCCACTTTGGATTGCACGCGACCCTCAATGCCTTCGATACGCCAATCTCGAATAAGATAGCGCGGCCCCTCCACCACGCGGACCGTGATGTCCCGTTTCAGCGGGTCCTTCTTTGATTCGCTGACAGATTCCAGCGATGCCGTCGCCGCCGGAAACCCCTGAAAGATGGCATAGCCTTCGATGGCTCCGACCCCTCGGTTGAGATCTGAGAGAACGAATGGCAAATCAGTCTCCACACCCAGAAGCGACTGCCGTTCCTTCACGTCCTTGACCATCGCCTCCTTGAGTAGCGATTCTTCGAGCCGCTTCACACCTTGCAACGTGATATCGCCTAACAAAAGCTGCGGCCCTTCTTGCACTATCAAAAGAAGTCCCCGGCCAGCACTGATGATTTTCCAGGAAACTTCCGACTCCGGAAAGCCTTCGCGCCGGAGCGCTAGATTGACGAGGTAAGCGGCATCGTCCGCTCGGGAATCCGATAGGCCCTTGTCTTGAATGATCCCCCATTGATCATTAAGCGCAGCCTGAGCCTTCTCGAGAGGAAACTTGCTCAAGCCTTGAATGGTTAGACCATCATAGTTCGACGAGTTCTGAGCGGCTGCGGATGTAGTTAGGATACTCAGCCACAGGATCACCGATAGAATCGGCCACACTCTGGTAGCGGTGACTTTTAGTCGCCGCCGAAACCAACAGAGTAGTCGACGGCGACTAAAAGTCACCGCTACGATCGGAGCGACGCTTTCCTTACCTTCGCTTTCGCCCGACATCATCAAAACCGAAAGAGATAGTGAAGCAACCCGCGGAAATCGCCGTCAATGTCCGCATCGCCCGTTAGACTGAAATGATCCGTTAGGCGCAGCCGTGCCGTCGTTAGGCTACGGCCGGTTCGCGGATTGACCTGGCCGCTCTCGAAAGTCAGCCGTTTCTCACGCATGCTCTTTGGATCTTCCCAATCCTTCTTGGCAATCTTGCGCCAAAGTTTGTCGAAAAGTAGAAGAGCTGCGCGGGACGCCGCCGCTTCACTACTGCCAACGAGTTCTTCACGGGTGACACCCGTACCTAACAATGCCATGATCTCCTCCTCAGGCATGGGAGGACTGCTAGTGAGCAGATAGTCGACGTTGTTCATGTTTCCCGATACGATGGCCCTCACGCGATAGTCTCGAATACGCGTTTCCCCACGTATGCTTAGGATGCCGGGAAACCCTGACCCTTCCGTAAAATCAATAGCTGAATCCTTTAGATCAAGTCTACTGAAAGGCAGATCGGCAAAGGCATCCCGCAAGGTGATGTCCCCAACAGGGAACACGCGATCTCCTTTTCCGAGCAGACGTAAATTAGTCGTAATGTCAGCAGACGCGAAATTGGTGCGCACTCGAAAAGGTTCTTCGGTGACGATGGCCACATCGATGTCCCAATCGCGAATGGGCAGCGCGTCGGTGCCGTAGGTCTTCTCAATGGTGGTGGGAGACGAAGGCAACGAGGCGACCGGTTTGTTCGTAGGGATCAACTCGATTTCCTGAAAATAGCGGCTCTCGACCAGACCGATCTTGCCACTCAATCGCGCCTTCTCTAAGGGCCCCACTAACCGAAGATCGCCATTCGCCCGGACTATCATTTGCTCGTTTCGTGTGAGTAATGCTTGGCGGGCTTTGAGTGCGACATCAATGTTAGGTTTCGCTAAATCCTGAATATCGACACCGCCTTCGATGATTACTTGGCCACCTTGAAATCGAGTTCGCACGTCTTTGAAGACGATTCGCTCGGGTGTGCCCTGAATAACGACCTTGGTGTCGGTAAGCCGAGGCAGGTCAAGCGAATCAAATCGAATGTCCGATGCGATCAACTGAAGCTCACCATCGATCAAAGGTTGATCGACCGTTCCGGATAAGGTGACATCGGCAGCAAGTTCCCCTTGCATGGTGCGAAGCGGCTCCACGTATTCCGTTAGGAATCCGAGATCCGTCGACGGAATGCGGAGCCGTCCGCTCACAGGTGCGTTTGATAGAGCCGCTGCTTCGCGCGGTTGAAAGGGCACCTTGGCCTCCACCTCAACGCGTTCGAGATTCGTATGCTTGACGTTGGCACGAGCTTCCAGCCGGCCCTCTTCAACCCGCACGCTCACATCGACATCCCCTGTGGTGGGAATCTTTCCCTCAGAGAGGATCCCAAGCTGACGCCCCACAAAATCTAATCGGCCATGAAGTTCGCGCGGCAGCCCCTTCACGTCGATATCCAACTTACACGTTCCTTGAAGAGTGTTGTCTTCTTGCCCCGCAACGCCGGCGATGGTCCTCACAGGTATCTCAAGTGAGTGGATGCTGATATCCACTTCCCTATCCGCCATCCAGAACTTATCGGCCCCGGCAGCTTCGGCAGCAAACGGAATGCGAATGTGCCCGCCTAACCATTCGCCTTGGGCGTGCGATAGTGATAGCTGAGGAATGTCGACACCGGACTGATCAATCTTGCCTTCCCATTGAAGCCTGAGATCGCCCCAACGCGTTTCCATGGTTTGAATTTGGACCGCGTTCCCTTCGTAGCCAATGATACCCTCTGTCTCATAAACGATGTCTTGGGAAATGGGCCTGACATTATTCCCAGTAAACTCAAGCCGGCCGCGGTGCTCTTTCGCTTTCACATCACCTTGCCCGCTCCAAGTAAAATTGACTGCGCCTTGAAACGGATCGGGCAGGCCCGGAATCTGCAGTTTCTCGAGATTGCGCGAGTGGATCACCAACTCTCCTTTGTACTGATCGATTGCAGGAGTGAAATAGATGTCGCCATCGATCAGCTCTTGATCTGAGGTGACGCGAAGTGCCAAGGGATGACCGGCACCTTCCTCAGCTTCTCGTGCCGTCAAGCGCACGGCGGGCCAAACCCAATTGCCCGCTTTGCCGGATCCTAGATTCAACGTGCCGTCAAGCGTCGTAAGTTCCCGGCCGCGAAGTGTTCCGCTCAGATTGCCCGTTAGGTTCGTCGCCTCGACGTGCAAACCGGATTGATCCAACCAGGGCGCGAGTTCATTGAGTTGAGAATCGAGCGTCAGTTGGTGCGTGATGAGGTCCCAGTTAGGTTTTCCGCTGTCGTTTGGTGAGGTTGCTTTCAGTTCCAAGGTGTTATTGGGCGCAAGCGTTAGTTGCAGTCGCGCTTGCCGTTGGGAGGACGATTGATTGACCTGGAGCGCGATGGAGTCGGTGACGAAATCCCGGAAAGCAAGCTTCCCGGTCGTCAGATCAACATCAGCCTGCCACTGATGCCACGGTTCGTGCATCCCACGGACGTTTACCTCCAAGGCCTCGACACGGCCATGCAGCGGAACCTGTTCAAACCACGCTTCCCGCAATGCCGCCATATTGAGAGCCCCCTCAGACATGCGGATCTGGGCGCGATCCTCCATCGTCGCATCGATTTGCAATCGGCTTTCATAAATATCTAGCAGAGACGCCACCACAAGACGACGATTTTCAACTGCCACCTCGAGTTTTTCACAGGCAAGTTGTGGGAACAGAGTTAGTTTTGACAATGCCAGACCCGTCTCCGTGTAAGCGAGCGTTCCTTCACTCGCCTCCATCACGCGATCGTTAGGCAGTGCAATCCGCTGCCAGGAAAGCGATCCCGTTTCATGGCGTGCCACGCTGAGATCCAGATTCTCCAGAATCACCGCCTGATCTTCAGGAAGCAGAACGGTGACGTTCACATTCTTAAGAGAAAGCCGAGGCTGCGGCAGACGATCCCACGGGAAACGTTTGTTTCCCGACGACTCGGATGGCGATTCTTCATCCTCTTCAGAAGACGGCCTATTTCTGAGATCAATGGTGATCTGACTATCAAGCAGCGTCATCTCTGTGGGCACGGCGGGGACGCCTCCAGTGAGAAACTTCCAAGGCGCGTAGGCGACTTTGGCCGTTTCAATGCTGATCTGAGTTTCGTCGCCCACGCCTGTTAGATTCGTTTGTTCTAACGTGATCCCCGTAAACAGATTGCCTCCAAGAACAAAGTCACCACTCAAGCCTTTGCTTTGAAGAACCTTGCCTAAGGCCCACGTACCGCCCCAGCGAAAACCCGGCCCACTCACAAAAGCGACGCCCGCAACGCCTAACAAACCCATCCACATCAAACGCCTCCGCCACTTCCGCCGGGGACGCGGAGACGGCTGATCAAGAGTTTGAGCTTGGTCGGCTTTAGACATGGTCAGGCAGCAAGGGCGAGGTCACCCTTACTCTGGCTTTCTACCCACAAGAGGCAATCCGGATCTTTAAGATCTCCGAACCTTCTTGTCGGGGTCGATTCCGATAATGAAGGCAGCGATCGCACCGATCACCACGCAAACGATCCAATAGGCAGCGGGTGATGCGGCGTAAGTGAGAAAGCCTGCTTTCGGGCCGATGATCAAAGCCAAGGACCACACGCAACCGTTCGCGCCCATGTAACGCCCTCGCATGTCTTCCGGAGAGTGCCGGGCGACAAAGACACCGACGAGCGGAAAGGCGATCATTTCTCCTAACGTAAACAAACCCATTGCCACCAGAAGCATCCAGAAATTCGAGGAGACGCCGCTCATGGCGAAACCGGCTCCTATGGTGAAGAATCCCACGGCAAACACGCGACGTATGGGGAAGCGGCGAGTGACCGCAGTGATAGGCAACTCGAAGAGCAAGATCAGGAATCCGTTGAAGGCCAGGATGATGCCGTAATCCTTCTCTGAGAATCCGCAATCCTGGAGGTAGGCACTGTAGGCGCCATGCGTTTGCATCATGAGAAGCCCCGGGCCCATGAGCGCGAGTAAAAATAGCAGATAACTGCGATCCTTCCGCAGCACCCGCAAACCTGACAGGATACCTGTGTTAGTAGAATGTTTCTTCACCCCACGAGGAAGGGCGAACCAAGCGACCAAGCCAAAGAGGATCGAGGTCAAGGCATCTCCCACAAACACAATGAAATACGAATACTGGACAAGGAAGCCCGCCGTGGGCGGCCCCAACATCCAACCCGCATTGAAGGCCACCCGGTAAGTGGCAAAGGCGGCCGCGTGCTGATGTTTCGGCACCAGATCGATCAACAACGCGGAAGCCGCGGGGCGATAAAGTTCTCCTGACAGCCCCACCAAGAAAGTCAGGAGAAGAAGCGCAGTGAAACTCTCCGCTTGAGAAAGTGCTAACATCCCCAAGGCACCCAAGCCCATCGAAAGGATAATGGTCTTGCGGCGTCCTATCATATCTGCCAAATAGCCGCCTCCCGCCGCCGAGATCAAATTGCCCACCCCATAAGCAGAGAGGACGAAGCCCACCTCACCGAGGGAGAATCCACGCCCTCGCATATAGAAAGTGAGGAGAGGCAAGATAAAGGCGCCAAACTTATTGAGAAATGACCCCAGAAAAAGAAACCACACGCTCCGTGGAAAGGAACGGATGGCTTTGAAAAAGGGTTCTGGTGCCGGTAGATCCATGAGATTGAAACAAAAAGCCCTGCTCGCGTTTCGCTGAGCAGGGCTTCTAAGAAAGTGAGAGAAATGGTAATAAAAGGCTTATTCTTAGAATACCCTGCGGGTTAGAAGTGTGAAAATTCGTGTGCACGCAACGACCACACCATCAAACACCATCGGTGTCTTGGCTAGAGAAGCCGGTTTCTGCGTCAATCCCGCGTTCATGAGTGGACGCCTAACTTGGAGGTGATGACGCACGCGTCAAGACGAAAGTGTGCGCCTCCGGCGGCCAGCGCTATCGCGCATGAGTTCAGCTCAGCCTTCTATTGATTGTTAATCCTCCGGAGGTCACCTTGGGTTCTAGTAAAAACAAGAAAATCTCCTCTGTTGTCCCTTCATGTGAGGGTGCTAATACCTTATTGCCACCCATGCTCAAGACCACCGATTTCGACTATCACCTTCCCAAGGATTTGATCGCCACCCATCCGCCTAAAGAGCGGTCGCAATCGCGATTGATGGTTATTGACCGGAGAACGGAGACGATCAACCATGCGCGGTTTGCCGATTTTCCGGGATTGTTAGAGCCGGGGGATCTCTGTGTAATGAATGACACGCAAGTGGTCGCCGCGCGATTTTATGCGAACGATGGACGGAAAGAGATCTTGCGGTTGGATTTTCATGACGATCTGCGGTGGCGGTGCCTGGTCAGACCGGGGAAGAAGATGCGGATCGGAGACACCATTGCGTTAGGATCGAGCACGGGAACGGTTGAGGAGATCTTTAAGAATGGCGACCGGCTGGTGGCGTTTGATCAGGCGGTGGATATCGAAGCCTACGGCAAATTAGCACTTCCGCATTACATGGAGCGGGAAAGTGAGACCATCGATCGCACACGTTATCAAACGGTCTATGCTAGAGAGGCTGGGGCCATCGCAGCGCCAACGGCCGGCCTTCACTTCACTGATGCTATCCTAGCTGAGATTCCGCATGTTTTTCTAACGCTGCACGTGGGCGTGGGAACGTTTCAACCCGTGCGGGAAGAGCTGGTAGAGAATCATCGCATGCACGCGGAATCCTTCGCCATCTCTCAAGATACGATCGATGCCATTGAGAATGCGAATCGAACGGTCGCTATCGGCACAACGGTGATGCGCGTGTTAGAGCATGTGGCCTGTGCAGGGAAAATGAAATCAGGTTCAGGCGAGACCTCCATTTTCATCTACCCCCCGTACACCTTCAAAGCAGTCGACCGGTTGCTGACCAACTTTCATTTGCCGCAATCGACCTTGCTAATGCTGATCAGTGCCTTTGCCGGCACGGAATTGATCCGCGAAGCCTACCGGCAGGCGGTTGCGGAACGTTATCGATTCTTCAGTTATGGCGATGCGATGTTCATCCGTTAGAAAACGGACTTCAGTGGTCAATTCCCAGAGTTGGAAAAACAACATTTAACGCTTGACGTCAGACGGTGTCGGGCCCTACGCTGCCTGGTTATGAAGTGGAATCACTGGTGCGCGATTGGCGGTATGATCAGCATTGGCGTGTTGATCGGGCCGGGAAAAATGGGGGCGCAGACGGCCTCACAGCTCACACGAACGGAAGAAGGCGAACTCCAAATGGAGATCCATGCCGAGTTCCCAAAGATCACTGGAGCCGAATCGACCCTCAAACTAACGCTCTCCGAAAGCGATGATCTCCTCTCGTGGGCAGAAGTCGGCGAATCCCGATGGGTGAGCGAGGGAGATGGCATCGATATCCTAGCACTCCCTCTACCGGACGCCGACCGCACGAGATTTTTTCGTGTGGGCCGAGAAGCGAAAGTGCGCTTTCGCCTGCCTAGCGATCTGGCGAAGCCGAGTTATCGGCGGCAATTTGCCCATTTTCTAGAGCAGACTGGTGACCTTTCCATACGAGAGTTTCGCCAGACTTACGATCCCGATCTCCCGTATCTTGAGGAGATTGATTGGGATGTGACCACCGGACATTTCTGGGAGGCCTTTAATACTTCACCACAGGAGCACAACGATCGCCTGGCTCCTGATGATCCGGAAATACGGGTAACGGATTTTCGACTCAATGCGAGGGAACTCCAAACCATTAGAAAACTTGGATTTGTGGTAAGTGAGCGGCTGAGCACCCCGACCTTTGTCGATCAGTTCTACCAAATTTGGCGAGATGATCTGCCTGTTTTTTTCTCCACGGATGCCGCGCTTCACGCTTGGCACTCCACCTACCTCGCCATGCTCAAAGATCTGGAGGTTTTCATTGTGCAACCAGAGATCGCTAAAGTGCTAAGAGGCATGCGCGAGAGTTTTCCTTCAGTTTGGGATGCGCACGGCGATGGTCCCTTGGGAGAAGGACTTCGAGACACCGATTTCTTTTTAACCATAGCAGAATCTCTAATCGACATCACCAGTGAAGAGCTACGATTCCCATTGGCATCAGTTCCACGGGTTTTTCCCACGCACCTTTCCGATCAAAGTGCCAAGGCTTCTCGACTACTTGGGCAAATCAGAAGTCACGAAGGACTTGAGTGGGTGGCATTGTTTGGCGACGAGCGCCTTGTGGACTTTAGCCAGTTCACTCCGCGAGGGCATTACACGGCGTCTCTCTTCCGACAACGTTTCTTTGAAGCGTTGATGTGGTTGGGACGCATCGACTTTCGCACGGGCGGCGGCCATCCTGACCCCGGAAGCCTGCGACAGCTTGCCGGAGCGGTCAGCTTGTCGCTTCTTATGGAGGAGGCGGGACAGCTCGAGAACTGGAAGCGTGCGGATGGAATCATCGAAATGTTAGTTGGATTGGAAGACTCCATGAGTCCGCCGGCACTTTTGGCATTACTCGAATCTCTCGATCTCAAGGGCTTCGACCGATTCCACGATCAAGATGATCTTCGGCGCCTGCAGGACGAGATCGTATCGGGCTATTACGGAGAACAAGAGATCCTTTCCGCAGTCATCCAGACCGGGTGTGATGCTCCGACCATTGTGCCGCCGCGTTCCTTTGCATTCTTTGGTCAGCGCTTTACTCCAGATGGCTGGACCATGGCTCAGGTAACCTATGACAGGATCCTGAGAAATGGACGCCAAGTGCCCAGGCGCCTGTCTACCGCCCTGGATGTCGCTTTCGCCGTTTTCGATAACCACCAAGTCACGACCATGCTTGCGGATCGAATGGCCATGGTCGAAGGCGGCGTGCCTTTCCGCGATGGCTTTCCCTATCAATACAACCTCGTCGCGGCCTATCGGACGCTACAGGCACAACAAGAGGCGTTCTGGAGAACCAATCTTTATCAACGCTGGCTCGGAGTCTTGAGAACCCTATCAGAACCGACTATAGAAACACATTTTCCCCAAGCAATGCGTAGCCGGGCGTGGGCCATGCGCACGTTGAACACGCAGTTAGGATCTTGGACCGCGCTGCGTCACAACACCGTACTCTATGTGAAACAGCCGGTATCTCCTCCTGGCCTCTGTTCCTATCCTGACTTCTTCATCGAACCGCGAGTCCCTTTCTGGGAAGCGATGGAGGCGATGGCTCGCGCAACGCTTGAAGCAGTGAAACCCCTCCCAAGAAATGACGAACCCATCTGGCTTGGACTGCTTTCCCGAGACAAGAAGCTAGGAGAGTTGGAGGATACGCTGGAACACTTTGCGCAAACGATGAATCGATTGGCCGAACTCTCAAGACACCATCTTAGTGGCGCTCCCTTCTCTGACGAGGAGAGTCAGTTTGCGAAAGACTTGATTGAACTGTCGTACGTGGGGTGCGGCGATCCCAGAAAATACAGCGGTTGGTATCCCAATCTCTTTTACCAGGATCTTCTTTCACCAGGGTACCTTGAGCATCCATCGATGAAACCGGATGCCATCGTCACCGATGTTTTTACGGATTTGCCTTCGGATTGTCATGGCGATCCTGGGGCGATTCTACATGAGGGCATCGGCCGAATTCATCTCATGATGTTAGGCGTGGAATCTGCCGGAGATGGGGCAGGCTGCCTCTATGCAGGGCCCGTTTACAGCCACTACGAATTCACCAAACCATTCAGCGTGCGCCTAACCGATGAGGCATGGCGTGAACAATTGAGCACAAGACGAGATCTACCTCCCCACCCCGAGTGGACCCGTGATTTCCTGGTTGCCCCATAGTGGAGCTCGTTAGAGTTCCGCGTTGGAGTCCATCACACACCTTCGTCCATTGATTCCCCTAAAAATCACTAAGAAGCCGAATCGCTTCGCGCAATTCGTCCTCAACATTTCCCAGAGTCCCGTTTGGCCTAGCGTTGAGAGCATCTCTAGTCTTCCCCATAAACAATCGATGATTGGGATCCGCTGGCGGAGGCGAAGCCAACATGCGGATGATCGCGGCGGCGACGCCAACGTCTCGTCCATTGGAAAAGGAAACGGCCTCAATCTTTGTTAGTAGAACTTTGAGACGCTCTATCAAAAGACTATCGGGGACGCCGAGAACGCGTAGTTTTTCAATCAAGGCCGGTCTTCCCTTGTATCGAGTACCAAGACGCCCCCAAGCCTTTGTCTTCACTCCCCCAAAGATCAGTTCGCCGGCCACACAACGCGTATAGCCATCAAATCCCTCGCCGCCAAACCACCGGTAGTGGAAATGAAGCAGCGATTTAAAGATGACTAACGCTTCTTCGGAATCTTCTCTCAATCCATCGATACCGTTGCGAAACGCCTCATCCGAAACAAGCATGGCTTCAACTTGCGTTCGGAAATGGGGATCTAGCATACCCGCGTAGAGGGCGGCCGAGTAGTGATTGCCCGGACCGTTTCGGAAGAAAGTGGCAAAGTAGGGACGAAGGTACTCCCTCACCGGGAAAAAAGCGGCGACGGCGTCTTCAAAAATGCCCTTTTCATTCGCACGATGAGAGCATCGTGCGGCGATATCAGCGGAAATCTTATCCCAGGCTTCGTGATTGTTAGGGTCCCAAACGGCGAGGGACGCCGCCTTGGCCAAGCGCATGCTCTCCATTCGCGTGTTATCGATGAGATGCCTCCAGAAATCAGGGGCGAATTCTTCCCGGTATGGAAGAAGGAGTTTCGCCAGAAACACAACTTCGTGGAGGTTCTTCAATCGACTTAGATGCCCTTTTAGATCTTTCAAACGTTCGGGTTCAAATGGCGCCAGCATGGCATCAATGCGGGCTTGGCGAGTGGGATGCATCCACCTTGGGACATCATGTTCTTTCAAGAGTGAACGGAGTTCCCCAGCGCGTGGCGCCAGCATCTCGTAGACCCCTTCAAGATTGGCGGGATCACAAGTCAACAACAGTTCCACCATCCGTTCTCGCTGAAGGCTAGTCTGTCTCTCCACTTCTGCTCGTGCTCGGGACTCACGGATGCCGAAAAGCGTCATCCCAATGGCAAGGGAAATGATCGCCAGCATCGATGCGGTGGTCGCCGCGAAGGTCCGAGGATGATGCTTGATCCAACGCTTGCAGGTGTTCCAACGGGTCAACGGTCGCGCTTGAACGGGCTCACCTTTTAGGTAGGACTGCAGATCGTTGGTCAGTGAATCAACGGAGCGATACCGATCGGAAGGCAAAGGCTCAATGGCCTTGCTGCAAATCGCTTCCAAGTCTCGATTTAGAGGTGGGAGCTTGATGGCACCAGCAGTTTGATCGAGGTCACCTCCTAACAAATTAGATAAGATAACCCCGATCGAAAAGACGTCGAGTTGGACGCCGGGAGGACGGGAAAGATCCGACTGTTCTGGAGCCATGTAGCCGGGGGTACCAATGATCTGCCCAACGGTAAGAGCATTTGCCGATTGTTCGGAATCAATGAATCTGGCTAAACCGAAATCCAACACCTTGATTTGCGCGTCCTCGGTCACAAGAATATTCTCCGGTTTCAGATCACGATGGATGATCCCAATTTGGTGAGCTTCCGAGACAGCCTGACAAAGATCGATTGTCAGCTCAAGGATCCCCTCTTCGCTCAGTTGTTTCTTCCTAACAAAGCGGTCGATGGGAGCACCATCGATGAATTCCATCACATAATAAAAGATGAATTCATCGCGATCAAGACCGCTTTCTATCACACTCACTGTTCTCGGATCGCCGATCGCCGCCGCAAGCTCGACTTCGCGCCGAAACCGCTCTCTCACTGCAGGCGATTCTAACCAAGGCCCGTTGAGAATCTTGATGGCCACCTCTTTGTGGTCCGCGACGCGCGTTGCCCGATAAACCCGCCCCATACCGCCACCACCGACAAAAGCGTGAATGTCGTATCCTTCGATCGAAAAGGGAAAACCTCCAGCCGAAACGCCGGCGGATATGGCATCGCGCTCATTAACACTTGCCTCATCTTCGAGCATGAGGAGCATTCCCGCTGCGCAGCGGGGACACAGATGGCGATCTTCCGGAGGAAGAGAACTTCCACAACGGGCGCAGACGAGCAATGGCATGTTTTCTTGTCTTCTAGTCGCCCGGAAAGGCTTCCGTTACAGGCAAGTTTGAGCCACGTGCCGCCATTTCAACTCGTTCCATGTTCGCTGAGAAGTCCGAGGAGATAATCCCGCTCTTCCGCAACCGTGTCTGGATCCACCACGGAACGTTGTACTTCCGCATCGAAAGCCTCCTTCAACCTTTTCCTGAACCGATGCAATTGCACCCGCATGGCTTCGTTAGAGATTCCAAGCTTCTTCGCGCCGTCTCGTATTTCATCATCCAGGCAACGTTCCAATAGGACTTCAAAGGCTTTGCTCCTTCCCTGTTCTGCGTAGCGCCGCCGCAACCGATCCAGGCAGCGCCGAAAGATCTGTCTCGCCAGTAGCACATCCAATGAATCGCCGGGACTCGTTTTCTCATGCTTCAATCCCGCCGTAAAAGCCTGGCACTCGTCTAGATCCAGCGCTGGAAGCTCGGCCCGCTTTGCCTGGGCACGCCAGGATTTCGAGGCCACCCCCTTGATGATCTGGATGAGGTAGGTTCGAAGCCGACCCCGCTCACGATCTGCCTTATCTAACAGGTCCTTGCTCAGCACATAGGCCAGCACCTCTTGAGTGAGATCCTGCGAGTCTAGATCCGGGTACTTCGACGAAACGAAGGCATAGATCGGCCCCGAATAGAGTTCGCAGAACTCTCTCAAGACTACCTCGCGCTCTCGGCCATCGGATAGGGTCGCGATTCGTGTCCAGGGACTGGTTGGAAAAGGCATGTGACAGAGCCTGTAACATCCTTGGCGAAAATAGGAGGAAATAATCTGTAACGGTCGTGCCCCCACTTATCTATGGGGAGGTGATGTTTAGAATCTTCGTAGCTTCTCTGGGTAGTGACCATGCTAACTTTGGCGGAAAACCGAATGCTTACAGGAAAACTCTGGTATCGATCGGAGTTCGAGGACCGATGCGCATGGTGGTCGCTTGTCTGGTCACGCTGTGGGTCAGTGAGACTTGTGGAGGTGAGGTAATCCTTCCATCCTCTGCACAATGGGAATATCTGCATCCTACAGACGGGATTGACCCTGCAACTATGGATGTTGACTTTGCGACGACATGGCACACGCCTTCGGTCTACGACGGGCCGGATTTCTCTCGTCCTGAACCAGCTATGCTAGCCTACGGCTCCATCGGCGGACAGTCCGTAGAGACGATTCTTGAAACACCTCCAAGCGGAAGCCGGTATACTTCGTACTTTCGCACCTCGATTACAACGGAACGAGATTTCGAATCCTTTGCATTCGAAATTCTAGCCGACGATGGCGGTGTTCTCTACATTAACGGCGAAAGAGTCACGAGCATCAACTATTCCGGTGAAGATCACTATACAGGTATAGCGGATACGTCGGCAGACGAGGACGTACCTATTGTCGTCCTATTGGAGCATCCACTTGAAGCAGGAACCCATACGATCGCTTTCTCCCTCCACAATCTCAGTCCAACCAGTTCAGATCTCGGGTTTTCTATGCAGATCGAGGCTGAGCCATCCTCACTAGAATTCATGCGGTGGAGAATAGAAGATAGTGGCGAGGTAATCATTCGAAGAGCAGATATGAATGTGAGAGGTAGGCTGGTCATTCCTCCTGAGATTGAAGGTCTTCCGGTGACGGGGATTCAGCATACTGCGTTTCAGAATGGCCTCTGGACGACTATCGTTCTCCCGAAAACCCTCACAGAGATCGGAAATCGCGCGTTTCGAGGCTGTAACCAACTCAGGGAGGTCACTCTCCCAGAGAAGGTTTCAGAAATTGGAGAAGAAGCATTTGAAAGTTGTAGTCAGTTGGAAGAAATAACCCTCCCGGATGGACTTCAAATAGTCAGAAGAGATACGTTTTTTCAGTGTGCCAGTCTCAGAAAAGTTGTCATTCCTGATAGCGTTACGAGCATCGATCGGAGGGCCTTCAGTCAATGCACAAGTTTGTCAGACTTGATATTGCCAAACAGGCTAACAAGCATAGGGAGTTCGGCATTCTCGAGCTGTTTCAGTTTGTCGCATGTGAGATTGCCAAATGGGCTGAAAAACATCGCGAGTTCAACATTCTCCAACTGTTCGAGTTTGGCGGAGGTGACGATCCCCATCAGCGTGGAGACGATCGAAGCCTCAGCCTTCCGCCAGTGCGCCCAACTCTCGCACGTGGATCTGCCAGAAAGACTAAAATCGATTCGTGGAGAAGCCTTCCGAGCTTGCTCATCCCTGACAGAGGTTCTCCTCCCGGGAAGTGTGGACGACTTGGGCGACAGAGTTTTTATGGACTGTAGCAATCTAAAACACGTCACCCTGTCTCCAGGAACTCCTTTTATCAGCGAGATGATGTTTACTGGCTGCATTAGTCTTGAGAATGCGGTTGTTCCCGATGGCGTTGAATTCATTGGGCGCAGCGCTTTCAAAGGTTGTACTAGCCTCGCAAGGGTGACAATTCCCGGAAGCGTGGAGACAATCGGCGACAGCGCATTTAGCAACTGCGAGGCATTGGAGAATCTTGATATCGCGGAAGGAGTTCAATCAATCGGAGCGGTGGCCTTCTCCGCATGTACCAAATTGGTGAGCGTGACCATTCCTGACAGTATCGCAACCATCGGACGGAACGCGTTTTATCAGTGCATGAATCTCGTCACCGTCCATTTAGGATCGGGTTTGCGCTCCGTTGGCTCTAACGCTTTCTCTGGAACAGCAATACAATTTTTTGAAGAGAACAACTTAAAATACCTGACGAGTACAGTTAGTGCCTTTCTCGTTGATGGTAGCATCGCATCTGGACATGTCGTTATTCCGAGCGAGTTAAGCAGCCTTCCTGTGAGAAGTATCAACGCGTTTCGGGACAATACGATGATAACTTCTATTATGATCCCGGACAGTGTGACTAGGATTGGAGAAAGCGCATTGAGCGGATGTCGGGCGCTTGCTTACGCAGCAGTGTCTGCCAGCGTGAAAGAGATAGAACCGTTTGCATTCAACAACACAGTTAGCCTACGAGAGATTGCATTCTACGGAGAGGCACCCGAAGTCTCGGGCGCGTTTAGCAGATTACCCATAGGCGCTAAGGTCTATGTAAGTGCAAATCACCTAGATTCGTATGGTGGCCTGGGGTCAGAATGGCATGGCTTAACGGTCACAGGATTCCCTACAGAAGTTACCAGGATTCGTAGGAATCGAGATCACATCTCGATCTTCTTTTCAGGTGAACCAGCCGCCTCAAGCTGGCAAATCAGAGGATCGGCCAGCCTTTCCACCTTCGTCGATGACCTGACCTCGACCTCTACCATCGAGGAGACGTCACCAGGCGATTACTCTGCTGTCATTAACGCCAAAGACCTCCCTCCAACCTACTTTCTGCGGGTCGAGAAATAGATAGCCGACATAGCCTTAGCCAAACTCAAATCGAATACACAATGACTTCCATCCGACTGCTAGCACTTAGCGCATTCTTACTCTCGTGTGCCCAATCCTTGGCCATCCTCCAGATCCCAGAGTTTAGAAACGGTCGGGCAACCGTTGGCCTCTACGGAGTGCTAAAAACAAATAGCGCCAACCCTGACGAGCTGATCCAAATCGACAAATCCGGTAATATCGTTCCGTCAACCGCTAAGGAGCGTGATGCCGCCTTCTGGAAAGAGCCAGGACCCGTCACCAGATTCTCGGAAAAGAAGAATGGTGAAACCAAGTTTGGTCTCAAGAATCGGAAGACGGGCAAGATACTGATTCCTGCAACATGGGCCGCTCTCAATCAGGAAGGTGATGACCAGAATAAGAAACACTGTGTTGTTCAGGATACAGACGGCAATTGGGGAGTCGTCGATTTCAAAGGGAAAGTCGTTGTCGATCCCCAATGGGACCGCGTGAGCATCTGGACTGGTGGTCCGTGGGTCATTAAGAAAGGGGAAAAGTATGGACTTGCCAAGGCTGAAAAGATCTTGGTCCAACCAAGGTGGGAGGCCACAGGCGGGTCTTTCTCTACTAACGGAAAAATGGCCGTCAAGAAAAACGGCAAATGGGGCTATGTAAATCGATTAGGGACAATGGTGATTCCCCCGAAGTACGAGGAGGCAATCAAATTCGTTAAGAATCGCGCGATAGTAAAAGATGCCGGTAGCTACTTTCTGATCGATCTTGCCGGAAAGAAGGTCTGCAAGCTACCAGGGCAGCCAGGAACGTATCGCGAAGGATCGTTCATTCATGTTAAGAAGGGAGAAAAGTGGGGATGTGCGGATCTAACAGGAAAACTAGTCACGCCCTTCAAGTGGGATGCTGTCGGAGCCGCCACCGGCCGCGGACTCTTCTCCGAAGGTCTAGCACCCGTCTTGTTAGGGGAAAAATGGGGCTATATCAATCAACAGGGAAAACTGGTCATCCCTTGCAAATGGGATCTCGTCGGAGACTTTTCCGAGGGCCTCGCCTACATCGAAGGCCAAGGCAAATGGGGCTTCATTGACAAGACTGGCAAAGTGGTCATCAAAGCTCGTGAAATGAAGAAGAGATTCTCCGAAGGGTTAGCATCCGTCAAGCGGAAGGACAAATGGGGCTTTGTAAATCAACAAGGAAGACTCGTAGTTCCGTGCAAATACGACAGCGTCCGAAAGTTTTCTGAAGGCCTCGCAGCTGTTAAGTTAGGGAACAAATGGGGCTATGTGAATCAACAAGCAAAGCTTGTCATCCCGTGCAAATACGAAATTGCAGGAAACTTCTCCAATGGCCACGCCATTGTTGTCGAAAAGCCGGGTAAAACGCTCTTTATCGACAAGACTGGGAAGACAATCAAACGATAATTGGAAGCTAGGAAGGAAGCGTCCTAAGGCAAATGGGATATTATGCTATGATGTCAGAGAACAGGCACTTGCTAACGCTTTTCCTAGGAATGACGATTCTAATGGAAGACGTGCACGCTGAATCGACGGTCGGTTTTGAGGATCTCCCACGACTACCCGCGATTGACACCTTTAGACGGCTGGCCGATTCGAATCATGAAAACCCCCGTCATCACTTCCAATCCCGCTGCCCACGAACGGACTACTGAAGCGCAGTTCCAACGCGAGATCGAAATTCTCAACACCTACTTTGTCTCAGAGCAACGCGAGAAACTCGTGTGGTTTCGTTATAAAAGCGTTCAATTCTGGGATGATATTTCTCATATTGAATGTCCGCTTGTCCGATTCGGAGATATCCAGAACGGTGAAAACACCGGCGAGATCTTCAACGCTTGTCCCGAGGGGCCAGTAAAAGGATCCTAAGGCCATCAATTTCTATGTTTACGATCACCAAGGCGGCAAGACGTCTCCAGGCAATCGCAACGGCAACCGTCCATTCGTAATCCTGGATTGGGAGAGACTAGATCACCTGTTTCAGAGCCCTGAGGAGCACGAAATGGGGCATGCCTTTGGACTGGGCCACCTTTGTATCGCACACGCAACGATTGATACCCCCACTAACATCATGGCCAGCACACAGAACTGCGAGGGAAGCGGGGGCCAACGTAATATCGGATTTGACGATGATCAGGTAGCCACCATCATGGCCAACGCTGAGCGCTCACATTCTAGACTCGGGCTAACTGGTCACCAATTTGTTCCTCAGATTGTCGGCACTTCGGCTTCCCATTCTGTTATGGAAGGGGAGTCTTGGCGTTAGAAGTGGAGGTGATTGGTGGCGGTCCCTATCATTACAGCTGGACCAGGGATGGGGAGGTAATCGACGACAATGATGATTTCAAGTTAGTGATTAAAGACACCGCGCGATCCAATTCGGGAACGTATTCGGTAACCGTTGGGAATAATGCTGGAAGTGTCCGGAGTGCAAATATCAATATTGATGTCTATGAGGCTGGGTTAATTATCAAATCCACGCCCAAACACACTATGTTAACATAGCATCCGTTCCCAACGAAAAGTTCAAGGTTGAGTATTCGTCGGACCTCAAGAGTTGGATGCCCATCGAGCCGAGGCCCTCGCTTCAGTCGAGCATATTCGGGTTACCCGAGGACGGTATTCTACAGAATCAGCAAGCCCAACTTAGAATAAGAGCCGTTCACACGAGTTCTTGGGCAGCAGATACAACACTCGATGCCTTCTTTGTCGACCTTGCTGGTCAAATCGACGAGGGTGAGGGTGATTCTAAACTCGTTGATGAGATTCTTGATTCTAACAATCCTTCTTGGTGGCGGCCGAATGATCGCTGCGCCAACGCTTCCCCCCGGCTTCCAAGCCACGGTCGTCGTCGAAGAGATCACTGCAGCCACCGCCCTAACCATCGCGCCGGACGGCCGCATCTTTTACGCGGAGCAGACCGGCGCTATTCGCGTGGTTAAAAATGGGCAACTCTTACCCACGCCGGCGATCAATCTAGCAGATAGACTCGACTCCTGGTGGGAACGCGGCCTCATTGGCCTGACATTGCACCCAGATTTTCCGCGCACGCCATATCTTTATACAGTCTATGTGGCCAGAGCGCCGCACACGCATCACGTCGTGAGCCGCTTCACCGTCGTGGGAGATGGCCTAGACCGCGCCAGCGAAATGATTCTCCTAAAAGGCGATGACCAGGCAAAGCTTGGCGGTTTCCAGCCCGCGGGGCACCAGGGCGGTCCTATCGTCTTTGGCCAAGACGGTCTCCTTTACATCGGTCTGGGTGAGCAGACGGCGAGCGAGCCCTCGCAATCCCTCACAACGCTTCAAGGCAAGATCCTGCGCATCCGTCAGGACGGTTCCATTCCTGAGGATAACCCATTCTACCAACGAACCGAGGGCAAGTACCGCTCTATTTATGCCATCGGCATTCGTAATCCCTTTGGCTTGGCGGTGGATCCCTCTTCAGGGCGTTTGTTAGAGGTGGATGTCGGAGGATCAGCTTTTGAAGAGGTCAACGACATCGTGGCCGGCGCCAATTACGGCTGGCCACATGCCGAGGGCATGTCTAACAAAGAAAACTTCACTAATCCCATCCATGCCTACCCGCCTGCCATCGGGCGTAGTATTTGTGGAGCCGTTTTTTATCCGAAAGACGGAAGCTTTCCCGATGCCTGGCGCGGTAAGCTCTTCATCGCAGATTGGGCCAATCATTGGCTTCGTGCCATTGATATCAATCATCCTGACAAACTCCTCCCCTTCGGTGAGGGCTTTGAAGCGCCCGTAGCTCTTGCTACCGCACCGGATGGTTCACTCTACGTTCTCAATCGCAACACGCGATGGCGGGACGGCAAGGTCTACAAAGACAAAACGGGTTCCCTGATTCGAATCAAGTATACCGGCGAATCGGAACCGCAAGAGGACGTTGTTAGAGCGCGTCAAACGCTGGCAGAAACCGGCTACTTCGAGAACACCTTCGATATCGTGTCAGGCTTTCACGCATTTCAACTCAACGCACCGATTTGGCAGCCGGGTGTGACCACACGCCGCTGGATTCGCGTGCCTGACGGTCAAACGATCACGACCTCAGCCACGGAACACTGGCAGTTTCCGGAAGACTCGGTGATCATTCAGCATTTCGATACGACTGATGAGCGACGATTCGAGACCCATGTCTATGAGTCCAACGGCGACGGTTCCTTTCGCGCAGCCGCCTATCGTTGGAACGAATCGCAATCACAAGCGTGGCTCGCTCACCACAGTGAAATCGTCGCTTTGCCAGGCGCGGGATCGCTGAAATGGTTCTCACCCGGAGCCGAACAAACGCTACGTCCTGAACTTTCGTTAGTGGGTTTCGTGCTCCAGCTGAACGCCCGCCAATTGCATCGTGGCAATCAATTAGGAATTTGGGAATCGCGCGGTTGGATAAATCAAGTGGGAGCTTGGCAATCGTTGGTAGCGCTTGATGACACGAGCGCTTCGTTAGAAGATCGGGTGCGTTCTTACCTGGATGCCAACTGCGCTTCCTGTCACCGGCCAGACGGACCGTCACGCGGTTTTTTTGATGCTCGATACACCACATCCTTGCCCACTCAGAATCTCCTTCGCGGAAAACTCATGGCTGGAGACCTCGGGATCGCCGACGCCCAAGTCATCGTTCCGGGTTCGCCAGAGAAATCCGTTCTCTATCAGCGAACGGCCCGGCACGATGCCTATCGCATGCCGCCCGTGGCCGTGAACCAAATCTCCTCGCCCGTCCTGCCATTGATGCGACAATGGATAGCGGAAATGAATTACATTATCCTAACCGAAGGTGCACTTGATGAATCCGCTGACGATTTGCCCGCCTATAAGATTGAAACGCCCTCGGCCACCTACTACTTGGAGAAAACCGGCGCCGGGCTCTCGAGTCTCATCGACCGTGACGGCAATGATTGGTTAGGATTTCATCCCGAACCCGGCAGCGACGCCGGAGGTGAATACCGCGGATTCCCCAATGCCGTCCACCAACAAGCGGGCAACTATTTCCACGCCAAGAACGATGGAACCGACCCCTCGACCACAAACATCACCCGTCGTGAGCCTAACCACATCACCATCACCGCCGAAGGACACAACGGCAAATGGGCCTGCCGCTACGATTTCTATCCCACGCATTGCACCTTCACCATGACCAAGATGCCGGTTGGCTTCAAATACTGGACTCTTTACGAAGGCATCCCTGGTGGCGACTATGACAACAGCGATTGGTGGATGACGTCCGCCATCTCCGAGAAACAACCGCTTACAGTGAATCACGACGGCGACATCCCTGCTCCGGAGTGGATTGCCTTCGGTGATCCGAAACTCACACGGTCACTCTATCTTTACCACCATGAGGACGACACTCATCCCGACCGTTTCTATCAAATGCACCAAAAAATGACCGTCTTCGGCTTCGGTCGGCAAGGCATTGGTAAATACCTCGACCACGTGCCGCAATCTATTTCTATCGGCTTGTTAGAAACCGACGATCATGAAAAGATTGGTCAAGTGATTGAAGCACTTGATTAACCGTCCCCGAAAGACTGAAGCGCGATGTTCTGATTGGGAATTGAGGCTTGAGGCGATATCACCGTTACCCCAGCTACCTAACTAAAGGCGGAACGACAAACGGTTGTGCTCGTAGCCCGCCTTTAAGAGGCCGCGGTGGAGACGCATTGCCAAGTGCAGTGGTGATCTTCAAATACAGTTTCTTGTAGTTCATTCCCAAGGTGGTGTGAGCGTTTGACCGGTACTACGAAAGCGCGACTCAAGATCGAGAACTGCCTTGATCACCCAAAGAACGCCTCGAGAATGACTGAGACATTTGGTCTTTGCGCAGAAACATCTTGATTTACCATATTATTCATAAACTGATAACATTCAAATGAGTGTGGCAATTATCACCGGCTCGGCCGGTCTCATCGGATCGGAAGCTTCCCGTCACTTTGCCTCGAAGGGGCTGGACGTGGTGGGCGTAGACAATGACATGCGTAAGGTCTTCTTTGGAGACGAGGCGTCAACGGCTTGGAACCGGCAACGGCTTGAGGAAGGCGTGTCCAACTACAGGCATCAAAACACGGACATTCGCAATCGTGAGCAGATCGAGGCGCTCTTTAAGGACTTTGGGAAGGACATCAAACTCATCGTCCACACCGCCGCGCAACCTTCGCACGACTGGGCGGCACGGGATCCCCACATGGATTTCACGGTCAACGCCAATGGCACGCTCAATTTGTTAGAAGCCACCCGGCAGTATTGTCCGGAAGCGGTGTTTATTTTCACTTCCACCAACAAAGTCTATGGAGACACGCCAAATCAATTGCCGCTGATAGAGGAGGAGACTCGCTGGGAGATTGATCGCGATCACACTTACCACAAGGGTATCCCGGAAACGATGTCCATCGATCATTGTAAACACAGTTTGTTTGGCGCCTCCAAGGTCGCCGCTGATGTGTTAGTGCAGGAGTATGGCCGGTATTTCGATATGCCGACGGCTTGTTTTCGCGGAGGCTGTCTCACTGGTCCCAGCCACTCCGGCGCCGAGCTTCATGGTTTTCTCAGCTATCTCATGCGCTGTGCTTGCACAGGCCGCGAATACCGGATCTTTGGTTACAAAGGTAAACAAGTGCGCGATAATATTCATAGCGCTGATTTAATCGCTGCATTCGATGTGTTCTTTGAGAAACCACGCGTGGCAGAAGTCTACAATATTGGAGGTGGGCGCTTTTCCAATTGCTCGATGCTGGAAGCCATCCGCATGTCGGAAGAGATCACTGGGCGTGACTTCAACTCGACCTATGTCGATGATAATCGCATTGGCGACCATATTTGGTACATCAGCGATCTCGCCCGGTTCCAAGAGCATTATCCGGAGTGGTCGCTGAAATACGACGTCCGGGCCATTCTCCAAGAGATCTATGACAACAATATTGAAAAATGGTCCACCACCCAGGAAGCCGCGTGTTCATAGTGAGACATCAAAACTAACTTGGGCATCTAGGCCTATGAATACATCGAATCAATGGGTTCTTTGGACTGCGGCAACCTGTTGCCGCTCTCCCCAACGCTGCCCTGCTGCGGAGAGCATGGCCAACAGTACGGATCATGAAAGCATCAGAGGGCTGTCGCCGTCCCGAAGCTTTGCCTCTTCCCGCATCTCCAACGTGTTTGTTCATCTCTACTTAGCCGGCCACGTGAGATAGAGCGGTCTACGCCCGCCCTCATCGCTTCGCACCCAGGGCATGCTCTTCAATACCTACACATTTATTCTGGCATTTCTGCCAATTGTGTTGGTTGTTTTCTTTAGCCTGGGGGCCGCCGGTAAGACGCAAGCAGCCATGGCATGGCTCGTTCTCGCGTCCCTCTTTTTCTATGGATGGTGGAAGCCGATTTACCTGATCCTGATCGTCCTCTCCCTGTTGGCCAACTTCGCCTTTGGCCGCGCGCTTATCCGGGAGAATCTCGCTGAGGGAAAGCGGAAGTTATTGGTCATTAGCGGCGTCACGCTGAATCTCGCGCTCTTAGCTTATTTCAAATACGCCAATTTCTTTATCGACAATCTGAACGCCCTCTTAGGCGCTTCCTATCATTTGGAGAGAATCTTTCTGCCGCTTGCGATCTCTTTCTTCACTTTCCAACAGATCGCCTTTGTCGTCGATGCCTACCAGAGGAAAGCGCAAGAGCCTCGATTTCTCCCTTATTGTCTCTTCGTAACCTTCTTCCCGCAACTCATCGCCGGCCCCATCGTGCACCACGGAGAAATGATGCCACAGTTTCTAAAAAAGGACCGGTTTCGCTTCCGGTCCTCGGATTTCAGCATCGGCCTCACCATTTTCTTTCTAGGGCTTTTTAAAAAGGTCATTATTGCCGATGAACTCGCGATTTACGCCTCCGCCGCCTTCAATGGTGCGGAGCAAGGGCTCACGTTGACTCTCTTTGAGGCCTGGACCGCGGCACTGAGTTACACCATGCAGCTCTATTTTGATTTTTCCGGTTACTCGGACATGGCTATTGGATTGGGGCGAATGTTTGGTATCAAGCTGCCGATGAATTTTAATTCACCCTACAAAGCGCTGAATATAATCGAATTCTGGCGCCGTTGGCATATGACGCTTTCGCGGTTCCTCAGGGATTATCTCTATATTCCCCTTGGCGGAAACCGCAAGGGGCCCACCCGCCGACAAGTAAATCTCTTTCTCACCATGCTCTTGGGCGGACTTTGGCACGGTGCCGGGTGGACCTTTATCATGTGGGGAGGACTCCATGGAATTTATCTGATGATCAATCATGCGTGGCGCCAATGGCGAAAGCCCAAGCGAGCGGAGCATGGCTCTCATGCGATTGTTCGCTTATTTTATTGGGCAATCACCTTTATAGCGGTGGTCATTTCCTGGATCTTTTTTAGAGCCACTTCATTCGATAGTGCCATTGCTATCTTGAAAGGCATGTTTGGTTTTAACGGCGTTAGTTTGCCTGGCGGTTTGGCATCCTCGCTGGGAGCTTTGTCCACTTGGACGCACGGCTGGGTGCACTTCGATGGCATTCAGATCAATCCCTTTCCCGTAGGAATTCCCGCTGCAGGATGGGCGATCGCTGCCGCAGCGATCGCGTTCTATGCGCCCAATGTCTGCCAGATCATGCAGCGTCATGACCCAGCTTTTGAGACGTATCCAGGTGAACTCACTTCCTTAAAAAGCAGCTGGCTCCAGTGGCAACCAACGCGACTCTGGGCCGCGTTTATCGCAGGAATCGCCTTCTGGACGCTGGCCAATTTGATGCGTGTGAGCGAATTCCTCTATTTCCAATTCTAGCGCTTATGTTCGATTCTCCGTTCAAGCGCTACTGTCTGGCTTTCTTTTCTCTCCTAACAGGGTTGGCCTTGCTCTTGGGTGCAATTCTCTACACCAAGGCACGAACGCTGCCCCCACCCCCGTTTAGCGGAAGCATTTCGTTTGATGAAAAGGCCGTCTGGCTCGCAGAACGATTGGATAAACCGTACGACATTCTCGCTATCGGCTCGTCGATGACCGTAAACAATCTCCATCCCGATGCCTTCCCGGACCAAGCCGTGATCAATGCTAGTTCCTGGGGATTGAAGATGCAGCAGACCGAACGCTTTCTCGATCTCCTGCTCGATTATTATTCACTGCAGACAGTGCTGATCATTACCACGGCGATCGATTTTGAAGGAGACTATCGTGGCGCCGAAATCTATGACGAAAAGAAATTGCGCCGTTTTTTTGAGCAGCGAAATCTTTTTAAGACGCACCTAGAGTATCTGTCGCTCCATTACTTGATGAGCAACGCCGGCGCCATCAAACGGGATCGCGTGGGACGGAAAACCTACTATTCATTAGACTTCGATCGCTCAGGAGGGGTGCCTCTCGATCTCATTGCCGAGGGGTTTGAGCGGCTCGATGAACGCTGGAATCGCCCCGTGACCAAAGAATCTGCCCTGGATGAAGCGAACTACAAAGCCCTGAAAAAGATCGCCCTACTGTGCCAGTCCAAAGGCGCTCACCTCTATTTGGTGCAATCGCCCATTCGCCAAGATGTGCTTTCCCCAACGGACACTACTTTTCTAAATGAGAAACATTGGCCCAGAGTGAAAAGAGTTTGCGAAGAGAACGGCGCGACGTTTATCAACTTGCATGGCGAGTTATCACTCGGTGAGGAACACTTCGCCGACTCGGATCACCTCAATCGCCAAGGTGCCATCCGATTTAGCCGTGAAGTCTATCAAAGACTGCATCTGAGCGGGCAGTAACGCTCATCATGGATTTCTTGGGTAGGCCACCTGTAAGAGGAATCGTGAAACGATTCTCCGAGCGCCATTTGAAATAGGGGCCGCTCAACTAACGCAGATTTAGGACGTCGGAGCAGTCCCCACTTCAGAGCCTGATGTGGCGTCAGGGGCTTGGAAATAAATAATCATCCCATTTCAGGCTCAGGGAATATTGTTAGAAACCACTTCTCCAATCCAGCCATCCGACTGATTTGGGGCGCGAATTCTTTCATCGCTTTCTTTGTCAGTCGCACTCCGGTCTGGTAGGTCTTGGTGACCAGTGTGACGACGGGATTCAACCCTTTGTATGTCATGCTTCGGGCCATTCCCAGCGCTTTCTCCGCTGTGCTCAGTAGCTCTCCATTCCAATGGTTTTCGAGCACTCCCCACACTCGTTCTATAGGATTATACTTGCTATGATAGGGTGGATAATAGGCTAGCTGTATCACTATATCATGAGCCGTAGAGAATTCAGCCAGGCGCTTCAACCATTGGGTTCTACGGCCATCGCTCTCGGGGCCATTGTCGGCGTTGATCACTAGCACCTCTACTTCAGGATTCTCTGCACGCAGTCGCGGCCACAGCTCTTCAAGACGATCAACCATAAAATCCGCTGTCACTTTACTTTCTGAGAACCATAGGTCGGTTTGGCCAGTTTCGGGCTGATAAACCCCAAAGGGCACGAGGGTTGTTTTCGCTTTGAAGTCGTGATCAAGGGCCTTCCGCTCGCCTCGGCTATAGCCACCACGACTAAACTCGCCAATTTTTACCGCCGCTTTGGTGTCCATGGAGATACGCAACTGCTTGGGATCGCTATCGGCCGCCGCATTGATCTCATGCACCATATCAAAGATGGCGTCGGTTTCTTTCACTTTCTTCATCGGCTTGGTCTTGGCAACTTTTCTAGGGTGGAGTTCGAGCAGATTGAGTTTGCTGTTGATGGTTCTCACGCAAGGCATACTTGATAGGTCATACCCTGGGCGCTCTTCCAGTCGCCGGTGGACTTCTTTAGCAGTGATGCGGACATAGAGGCGAGTAGAGCGAAAACTGGGATCAGTCTGAGCATGGGGATCAGCAACGGCGCGAATATCCTCCAGTAATTCTGGATAATGTTCTTCAGCCTTCTTTCTACCTCGTTTGTGAAACTGATCGACGAAATCAATGCCGGAATCGAGTTCCTCTTTGCCTTTGCGAATGAGTTGCCTATTCCAGCCAAGACAGTCTTCAGCCCACCGTTGACCGCCGCGGCCAAGGCCATCGACGACGCCCGCCATGAACTTGCGTTTCGCGCTGCCCGTGAGATCACGCGCAGTGTTCTTCCATAAACGAATTGAGTTAGAGTCAGGTTCTTCTCATAGGACTACAGGCACTCAAACCCGCTCCTAACAGAATGGTTGCGCTTTGGGACGATTATTTTTTTCCAAGCCCCTCAGCCTATTCCGTAACATCCTTTTGGAATAATACTATTCGATTAAAACAAGTTCACGGAGTTGACTCGGGCAGATTGCCTCGTGATGTCTATCATTGATGCAGAGCCTAGTGATACTGGATAACGACAAGAGCATTGGATCGGCCATGTCCGTGATTGCTCAGGAAGAGGGGTGGACCGTTTCAACCTATCAATGTCCTTACGCGGCTGTGAACCGGATACGGAAAGGTGGGATCGATCTTCTGATAACTGCAGACGAACTACCCGAACTAAGCGGCTGGGGGGTCGCCGCCGTCCTGCGTGAGGAGTATTGGCCGGGCGAGATCGTCCTAATGAGTGGGGGCACCCCTGAGGTGAAAGACCCTCTGATCGACCGCCTTCGAATTCGGGCAGTTCTGAGGAGTGATCCCGAGGTGATTCGGGAACACCTCCGCCGCGCACTGAGAAAGCCATCCCCTTAGCATGAGTGCTCCATCGCGAGCCTCTGGAAGGTGCCCCACACTGACAAAGCCATCTAAAACATCGACTTTATCTCCGTATTCCAAGCGGGCGCATCATTTCTTGCGGGAATCGCGTCAACTAACGGATTAGGGGAATGACTAAAAGTGGTGGGCACTTTTCATCGCGGAACTCGTAAGCGTTCGGGGCGTTGGACTCTGCTGCCGCGAAGGAGCTGTCAACAGTTCCACGACCTTTTATTGACCACACTTTTAGTCACATCCACGGATCGGCTGGCGGCTGACGCCTAATAGTCATTCTGGCAGAATGACGAGTTTCGCCATGAATTCAGCCGATCTCCGCCCGTTCCCAACCTTCCGCCAACAGGAATTGACTAGCGGAAATCCGAAGTGATTCGCGAATGTGGTCCAGCGAATGATAGAGCTTGTGCACCGATATTCCTTGACGTTTGGCTAGGCATTGGACGGTGTCATTGGATTGATAGCGGCAGCAAATGAGTTGCCGGTCCGATTCCGAAAGGAGCTTGAGCGAGCGGCCAAGCGCACGGCGCCGGGCGACGTAGATCTCGCTCTCGTCCGGCGAATTGGTGGGACGGTCAGTCAGCTGCTCTTCGTCGAAAACCAACCGGTCCCGCTGCCGGTTCTGTCGGTACTTGAGGACCTGCACATAAGCGAAGCGGCAGGCCCAAGGCGCGAAAGGCCGTGCCGGATCGAAAGCGTCAAATTTTCGCCAAAGCGCGAGCGCGGTGTCTTGCATAAGATCATCCAATCCGGACGGATCGACTATTCTCAGTGATCTGACATAGCGGCGAATCGAGGGCTCATGTTCAGTGAAGAGTTCTTCAAAACGGGAGCGATTGATCGATTCGGCGGCTTTAGTGAGAGAGACCATTTGTAACAGTGGGAGAGGGATAACCGGGATTCTGAACACCCCACGCATTCAGAATCCCGGATTGGATATGCTATCCCCTATGAAAAAGTGTCAGATTCGTCTTAGTTCGGTGTGTCGGGAGGGCTACGGGAGGAAGCGCCTTCCTCCCGTAGCGTTCTACCTATCTAGGTTTTAAATCGTTCTATCATTCTCTGAAATGGAGCCCACCTATTCTCCCCAAACCAGCGTCTGGTAAGAACGATTCAAACCATCCGAGTTGGGTGCTCGGTAGAAATGGAATTGCGCTATCAAAAGTGGTCATGTGATGGGCGGCTACCGTCACATGCGCAATCTGAAGAAAGAGTCCGCAAACTTTCGCGGAGAAAATGCGGCGCCATCAGGCAAGTCAGCGCCGGGGAGCACGAACGAGCCGCATTTCACCGGTCCTGGCGAAGGGCCAAGCCCCTGAAGCCGCCGCCAGCCATTGACCGTCTGGCGAAAAGACCAAGGACGCAACCGTCCCATTGGCATGAGGAATGGAAATCAATTCTTGTTGAGTGGTGGTATTCCAAAGCTTGAGCGTGCGGTCATCACTCGAACTTGCCAGGGTGGCACCGTCAGGTGAGAAGGCGATGGTCCAAATGCCTTGTTTGTGCCCCTGACAAGAACCCAATAAATCACCTGAATCGGTATCCCACAGAAGGATGGCGTGATTCGCATCTTCTGGGCCTGTGGCGACTGCCAGGCGTTTGCCGTCATGTGAAAGTGCGAGTCCGAATCCAAATAGGGTATCTCTGATCGGTTCCATGCGGCATCGCCGCTCACGCGTGGCCACGTCCCAAATCTCGATCGCGCCACTTCCTTGGTGAGGCCGCGTCGCGAGAGTGGAGCCATCGGAAGAGAACACCGCTATCTCTGCTTCGATGGTCAAGAGTGGCGCTTTCGGTTGATCGAGGTCCCACCAATCCATTGAGGAGTCGCGGCGGTGACTCACGGTCATATAGCGCCCGTTAGACGACAGTGAGAATCTTGAGACGCGCTTGCCATTCAGAGGGATCTGCTGATGTTGGTTGCCTTCGAGATCCATGATGCGAATGTGGTTGTCTAACACGACCGCCACGGTGCTCCAATCACCGCTCAGCGCTACAGGTGGTGCTCTGTGCTTGTCAGTCTCCTCATCATTGAGATCCAGAATCTTCGAGTGGGAGAGAGATGTGGTCTGCACGAGTGCTAGATGATTGCTTTGCCGGTTTACCGCTACAAGCAGGTTGCCGTCAGCGTTAAAGTTCAATGGTTCCCAGGCACCGACCAGCTTATCCGGCTTCTTGGTGGTCGTGAGCGGCCAGAGCATGAGTTGGCCATCCTTCCCGCCGGTCGCAACGGTCTCCCCCGCCGCGTTCACGGCCATGGCCCACACTTCATTCCGATGGCCTCTTAGGCTCCTAACATGGCTTTTTGAAATCGGGTTCCAGACCTGAATAGAATGATCTCTTCCACCGGTAATGAAGGTCTGTCCGTCAGGTGCCCAGCTCGCTGCGGAGATCGTGCTTTGATGGTGAACGGCCTCAGGATCCTCTGGCAAATATCCCAAGTCACTCCCCGATTCCACATCCCATAGCCGCATCAGCGGCGGTCCCGGAAGTGAACGATCATTACGCGGGGCAATCACCGTGGCACCGTCTGGGGCTACGGCGAGCCATCGCGTTCGCGAAAGGATGCCTTCGGAGTCCTCAAATACTCTTACCGGTTCGCGCATTCCCAACTCCCAAAGCTCGATACCTCTGCTGGAACCAATGAGAAATTGGTTGCCTAGCAAGAATGATAGTGTGCCGGAGCGCTCCAGGGAAACGAGTTGTTCCCAGCTTGCCGCATCCCAAATCTTGATCTCCGATTTCTCCCGCCGGCGTGAGAAACTTCTCCTTGTACTTGTACCCAATAGCGTTCCCTCTCCGTTGGTTTCTAATTCGGAAGCTCTCCCCGGAAGCCGCAACTGTTCCGACCATGTGGTCGTATTCCAAATTCTAACTGATTCGCTATCGGCGGTCGCGAGAGCCTGGCCGCCACTGACAAACACCAAATCTCGCGCGCCCTTCGGAATTTCGACAACGAGGGATTGCGTACGCACATCCCACACCTTGACCGTCTCTTCCATGCCCACCGCCAGCAGGATGCCGTCTGGTGAGAATGACAGGGCATGGATGGTTGCGCCTTGGTCAGGGTAAGCCAGATGCTCATCGCCTTGGCTCAAGGCGGCCAGGTAGCGCCACTCGAACCCACGCAAGTCTTTCTCTTCACCTTCCGGCCGATGTTTCTCCAGGAGTTGCCAGGCGCGGCCGAAGTTTCCTTCGCGCAATGAGTGATTGGCCACATTCATATCCGCCACGTACTCGTTCAAGCGCGCGCGCTCCGCGCTTTGCACCGCTTTGGTAAGGTTGGCCTCGGCTTCGTGGCGCAATCGTGTGGACGCCTTTTCCGCCTTGGTGGCTCGCAACGCTAACCAGGAACTGACCCCGATACCTAACATCAGCGTCGTCAGGATAAGCGCCGCCGCAGTCAGCGCCACGCGATTGCGCCGCCAGGATTTCTGCAATCGATAGAGCGTGCTGGGCGATCGCGCACTGACCATGTGGCCGTTCAAGTAGCGTTCCACATCCATGGCCAAAGCGTTGGCCGTGGCGTAGCGCCGTTGCCGGTCTTTCTCCAGGCATTTCATGACGATCCAATCCAACTCGCCGCGCAGACGGCTGACCAAGGTCACCCCTTCAGATTGACGCAACGCGGCGATGGTGTCGCTGTCGCGGCCTACCAAGGTGGACAAGCGTTGCGAAGGCCGGGCGGGCTCGTCTTCGCGAATGGTGCGCCGGCACTCGTCCAGACCGGCGTCACGAAGTGTGTGCGCATCAAAGGGTGTGCTGCCCACCAGCAATTCGTAGAGAAGCACGCCTAGCGAATAGATGTCGCTCCGCGTATCAATGTCCAAACCGGACATTTCGGCTTGTTCCGGACTCATGTAAGCCGGTGTGCCGATGAAGGATTGAAATTCGGTGAAGAGCGTCTTGTCCGTCAGGCGTTGATACACGGCCTTGGCAATGCCGAAGTCGATGATCTTGGGAACGGGCACCCCGTCGTGCAGAGTAACGAGAATGTTAGACGGTTTGATGTCGCGATGAATGATCCCTTTCTGATGGGCGTGCTGAATGGCCTGCACCACTTGGATGAAAAGCTTGAGCCGGTCTTCGGTGGTAAGTTTGTGTTGATCGCAGTACTCAGTTAGACGGACGCCGCGCACAAGCTCCATCACGAAATAAGGACGCCCATTATCCGTAGCGCCGGCGTCTAGCACCTTGGCGATATTGGGATGATCCATCATGGCCAGCGCCTGACGTTCGGATTCGAATCGCGCGATGACACTCTTCGTATCCATGCCCAATTTGATGATCTTCAAGGCCACTCGCCGCCGCACTGGGTGCTCCTGCTCGGCCATGTAGACGACGCCACAGCCACCCTCACCAAGTTCTTGCAGCAATTTATAGGGACCGATGTGCTCGCTGCGATCATCACCAGACGCCGTGGAAGAGGACGAAGATCGCAGAACTCCAACGGGAGAGGCTTCAAGGAAATCGCCTAACTGATCGGTCTCACCCAAGAGAGCTTCCACTTCCCGGCGCAATTCCGGATCGTTGTGGCACGCCTCATCAAGAAAGGTGTTACGTTCACCGCCCACAGCCATTTCCAGCGCCCTAACAAAGATGTCTCGGGCACTCGGCGGAGTCGGCTGGATTTCAGGCATGACTGATTCATGCTAAAGATGCGCAAACCGGTTTCCAAGTCCGCAAAGAAAGATCGGCCTTCTCGCAACAAAACTTGCGAACTCTGTACGCGAACCGGAAATCGGAAGATTTCGCATTCTCCGCTACGGAAACGCTATTCCTCAGGATCGACCTGAGGCACATCCATCTGGAAGAAATAGCGGTCGCTATAGCGGGCGTGCTGCCCAATGCGATTCTTGAGAAAGGGATCCACCGGCCACTCATCGTCGGTGTTCGCGTGAGGTTTCTCCCCAACGCGATAGTTCTCCCAATCCAACTTAAACTGGTCACCCACTCTGTGCATGATCACCGTATTGGACCATGGCATGGCGGCATCCAGCCGCAGATGCACCTCACTGCCGTCAGGGCTGATCTCTAACAGTTCAAACCGGGGTTTGGCGAAAGGCACGTAGGGTCGTTGTGTGTAATACTCGCGGACGAGCGGGAGCAAACGGCGACTATCCTTGATGTGGCCCAGCAGGCCGGTCCAGGTGGGTTGCGTGAGGGCAACGGTGGCCGTGCGGATGGCCTCGCTCTCGCTTTCCTGCAAGAGTTGTTCCCATTTGGAGACGTGATCCAGTTGTTGCTGTTCCACCATCTGGCGGCTGGATGCGACGGAGTTTTCGAGGTTAATAAAGACCAGCGATCCGATAAGCAGAGCCGCCGCTACGTAAAGCGCCGCCGTCAGCATGAACCTCTCACTTCGCCGATGACGGAGGCGCAGAAACCAGCGCGCTTCCAGCCCGCCAGCCCCGGATTCGATAGGGCTTGTGGAGAGCTTTTGAAGCATGGTCATCGTCAAGTCCGGGCTTGGCGTTGCGCGACGCTCGGGCCAGGGCTTGGCCACGGGTCTCTTAGCCGCCACCACGGGTAATACCGGAGCAGAGAAAGTGCGTGGCCCCGAAAGATGTCCTGAACCCATCGGTCTTCCCGGTGAGAGTGGTATTTCGGAAAGCCGCTTCAAGGCGAGCGGATGCCCGCACTCGGGGCAGCGCGCTGCCGGCACCTGACCTATTCCTCGATGGGAGGGCACAGCCCGACAATGAGGGCAGGCAGACGAGTCGGGGGACATATGACTTTAGAGTATCGTAAATATGATAATTATCAAATCGCTATTTCGTATATTCTATTTCTTCTAACTATCTCGATCTCCGTGTGATTCCTGGGAAATGGTCTTGGCGGGTTGAAAATGCGTGGGAAGTCTCTCTGTTGAGCCCACTGCTGCGCTGCCTTCATGAGTCCTTCTTCCTTTAGCCGCCGCCAAGTCCTCAAGGGTTGTCTAGGTGGACTCGTGGGTGGGGCGTTTTCAGGCGGTGGTCTGGCACAAGATGATCCGCCCGCGGCCAATGACCGGATCCAAGTGGCCGTGATCGGGGTGGGGCATCGTGGGCAGACAAATCTCCATCATCTTCTTAGACGTCCGGATATTCAAGTAGTGGCGGTCTGTGATGTGGATCAATCGCACCGGCAACGGGCCAAACGCCTCATTGATCAAACCTACAGCACGACTGATACGAAAGCTTACGAAGCCTTTGGTGATCTCATCGCCGATGAATTGATCGATGCAGCGGTCCTTGCCGTTCCGGATCATTGGCATGCCTTGATTGCGATTGCTTGTGCTGAAGCGGGGATCGATCTTTACGGCGAACCGCCGCTGGCTCACAGCGTGGTTGGAGGGCGGGCGGTCTGCCACGCCGTGACTCGATTTGGTCGTGTGTGGCAAACGGGAAGTTGGCGGCGTTCGGATCCTTTTTTTCAGCGTGCTTGTGAGTTCGTTGCCGCTGGCCGGATCGGAAGCCCCCAGCGGGTCGAGGTGGGCACGCTTGGCGGCATTGAGGATTACAGCGGCGGCGTCAGCCGCGGCTTTTATGAAGAGGCGCGTGGGTTAAACTACGACCTTTGGTTAGGCCCAGCGCCCTGGCTTCCCTATCATCCGGGAAGGCTTCACCAGAACTGGCGGTGGCATCGGAACTTTGGAGGCGGCCAACTCATGGCCTGGATCGGCCACTACGCGGATATCGCTTTATGGGCTCTGGGACTTGATCAAAGCGGCCCTCTCAAAGTGGAGGCCACTGGTGAGTTTGCCGACCACACCATCTTCAATGTGCCCACACGGTATGACATTGACACCTATTTCTTTAATGATCTCACCTTGCGCATTAGTAGCAGCCTCGCTCCGGGTGTTCGATGGATTGGTGACGATGGCTGGATCTATGTGACGGAGAAACAACTCTTGGCCAGTAGCGATGATCTTCTGCGTCCCGATGAAGGTGATTTCACCAACCGGTTCATTCGCAACGGCAACAACCATTGGGACAATTTTTTTGAAGCCGTGCGTACGCGTGGCCGGACAGTATCACCTTGTGAGAGTGCCCAACGCGCGGCCACCTTGGGTCACTTGGGCATGATCTCGCTCCTCGCAGGCCGTCCTCTGGCTTGGAAACCCGATCAAGAAGCGATCTTTGAAGATCACAATGCAGCGGAATTGTTAGAACGCCCCTGCCGAGCTCCATGGATGTTAACCGATTAACTAAGCGATTCCACCTTGGTACGTGGCTGGTCTTCATGGTGCTGAGCCATGGCGTGGGCGTGGCCCAGGACACCACGACTCTGTTGAAACGTTATGAGTTCGGGCGCGACCGCTCAGCTTGGAATGCAATGGAAGTCCGGATCCGTGATTCACTGAATCGCGAAAGAAGGAATGCAGAGAAACAACTCCTGCAAGTACTCCTCGCTCGAGACAGCACGGCAGATGCCCGCATTCTCGCCTGTCGCGGATTGCGCTACGTGGGTACACGTGAAGGGACGCAAGCGCTCATCGCCCTGCTCAAAGACCCGCGGCTCGGCGCTGAAGCCCGGCTTGCCATGCAAGAGAAAGACGTGCCTGACATTGACGCCGCTCTGCGCGAAGCGCTTCCTCTCGTCGCCAATGAGCTGAAGATTGGCGTGATCGACACCTTGGGCCGCAGGCGTGATGTTCGAGCCGTACCGGGGATCCGGGAGATCCTTGTTGCGATTCGGGACCAGTCGGTGCAAGAGGCGGGCATTCGGGCGCTCGGACAGATCGGTGGAAAAGAGGCAATAGACGTTCTGAGCGCCTATGAGGCGGGGTCGCAGCGCCTGCGACGCGTGCGCGCCCTAGCGCAGGTAGCTGCCGCTTCTCGTGGCGTAACCATGGGGTTAGGGGACCGCGAAGCCGCGCTCAAGATTCTCAATGACCTGGTGACGAGCGACAACACGCCCGTGGTGCGGGTGGGCGCTCTCTACGAGTTGGCCAAAGCCGAAGAATCGAAACGTGACGCCCTCTGTAAGCTCGCTCTAACGGACACTGACGGCACGTTGTTAGACGCGGCCCGCAGTATCTTACCTCTTCTCGCCGTCGAAGACATTCGCGCTCTCTATGACAAGACATTCGATGAACTCACGCCTCAAGCCCAAACCCTGCTGGTCGAGTTCTGGGAGCCGGCCTACAAACACTCTAACAAAATGCGAGAACTCTCCCTTTCCAATGAAGTGGATCCCCTCTTGCGTAAGGCGGCCATTCGCGCCATAGACCGTAGCTAGAAACTCACCCCCTACCCCGAAATCGAACATGAAAGTCTTTATCAAACCCGGCTGTCCGTGGTGTGTTGATGCCGTCAACTTCCTCCGCAATGAAGGCTACGCTTTTGAAGAGATCGACGTCATCGCCGATCCCGTCGCCTTCCACGAAATGGAGCAACTCTCGGGCCAAACCAAAGCTCCCACCCTCGTCACCGAAGAGAAGCAAGTCTTGCCCGACTTCGACGTCGATGAACTCAAAGCGTTTTTCAACGAACACGGCATCACGCCCTAACTAACTTTAACAACAGGCGCCCATAAAGCAGGGATGCATCGCGTCGCAAAGAACGGCGCCCGTCCACAAGATGCCCGCCAGCTGAGCACTGAGGATCGTCAGAATGTGAGGGGTTCGCGAGGAAGTTGCACTAATCGCGCAGATCAATGATAGTCCAAGCACCAACAACGCGGCCGCCAAGAAGAGAAATCCCGCACCCGACCAGGAAAGCGTAAACAGACTGAGCCCCGTGAGCCCGGCAATCGTCCACGCGGCCCAACCCGCCATCGATTCTCGTGCCCAGGGCAGCAACGTTGTGGCTGCTGCAACTCCACAAAGAGCTGCTCCTCCAAAGAACCCAAAGATCGTCGGCATCATTCCGCACTGTGGATCTCGAATTCCCTGATGGCGTATCGATAGAATGTGTTCGGCTATCGGTGCGAACGATCATTGATGACGGATTTCCGCGAAGACGCCACCGCCCAGAAGTTCGTCTCCCCGATAGAACGCGCAGATTTGTCCAGGGGTGAGCGCTCGTTGTGGATCATGAAATTTAAGACGGGCGTGTTTTCCGGTCTCGTCATATTCGACGATGGAAATGGGAACGGCAGGCGTTCGGTAGCGCGGTTGTGCCAAGAGACCGGAATCGTTGAGGGAGAAGCTTTCATCGACAAATGAAAGCTCATTCACCGTGCACTCGGAAGCGTAGAGCTGGGGCGTATCGACTTCGTCGAATCCCACCACCAACTCATTCGTCTCCTGACGCTTTGCCACGACGACGAAGGCTTTGCCAAAGGTGTTCGACGCTACGCCGATCCCTCTCCGCTGACCCAAGGTGTAGAGATGAAGGCCACGATGCTCTCCAACCACGCGCCCATCAGTGGTCACGATCGGCCCGGGGTTTTTCTCCACAAAAGCTTCCAGAAAATCTGACATTTTCACTTCTCCGATAAAACAGATTCCCTGACTGTCTTTCTTTCGCGCGTTAGGCAATTGAAAGCGTTCGGCCAGTCGCCTCACCTCGGGCTTGGGCAAGTGGCCAATGGGGAACAGCGCCTGAGCCGCTTGCTCTTGCTGTAGTAGCGCTAGGAAATAAGTCTGATCTTTGTTCCCATCGTGTCCCCGCCGAATCCCAAACCGCCCGTTTTCGCGCTCGATCAATTGCGCGTAGTGCCCCGTGGCCACTTTCTCAAAACCTTCCTCCTGCGCATAATCGCGAAACACCCCAAATTTCATTTCACGATTGCACATCACGTCCGGATTGGGCGTGACGCCTCGTTTGTAGCCAGCTAACAGATAATCGACGACGCGTTCACGATAGTCCCTCATCAGATTGACGATGCGGAACTCAATGCCTAACGTTTCCGCTACCGCGCGCGCGTCCTTGATGTCTTCCTCCCAGGGGCAATGTCCGGCAATGTTCTCTTCATTGATCCAGTTTTTCATGTAAGCACCCACCACTTCGTGGCCTTGCTCCACTAACAAAGCCGCCGCCGCGCCGCTATCCACTCCCCCCGACAGAGCCGCCAGAATCCTAGCCATGATCCAAGTGCGCCACTTGACAAAACTCGATCACGTGACCGTCCGGATCGTTCACGTAGAATTGATAGGCTCCATCCGGCCGCGTCTGGCGGCTGTAGGGTTGGAGTCCCCGGTTTTCTAACATTTGCCAGGCGTCGTCTAACGAGGCTACTTGCAAAGCAAAGTGCGTCCCGCGCTTGTCCGCCACCACCGCCAACTCGCGCCCGCCGATGAGATGCAGCTCTTGTGCCGGCCCCAAGCGAAACCACGCCCCGGGAAAAGGAAAGTCCGGCCGCGGCATCGTGGGCAAGCCGATGCCTTCAGCGTAAAACGCGATGCTCGCGTCCATGTCTTTCACATGAATGGCCACGTGATTGAGGTCAATGATCTCCATGCCGGCAGTCTAGGACGCGGCCCCTGTGCGTCAACGGCGGAGGCTTCAAGGAGAGGTGCTTTTAAACGGCCTCATAGCTCAATCGGCGGTCGCAAACCGCCGTTCCGTGGATCGGCTAACACGTTGTTAGACCGGCAAGTCAAGACGCGCGACGCAGCCACCTTCCGGTAAGTTTTCCAACGACAAACTACCACCATGGCTCTCGGCAATTTGTCGAGACAATGCTAGTCCAATCCCGGAGCCGCCTTTCTTGGTGGTGAAGAAGGGCACGAACAAATTCGTCGCTTTGGCGATGCCCGGCCCGTTGTCGCGAATCTCCATGATGGCGTTGCCTTCTTCTTGTCGCCAGCTGATAGCAATGTTAGGCTCGGCGGCTTCCGCCACGGCCTCAGCGGCGTTCTTGAGCAGATTGATCAGAAGTTGTTCGAGTTGATCCCGATCGCCGGTCAATGTGATCTTAGGACCGCGTGTCAGGGTGACGGGGATGGAGGCGTGGAGCTTGAGCACACCATCAATCAGGGCGTCTATTTCCAATGGCTCTTTCCGCGGCTCTGGCAAACGTGCGAATTTTCCAAACGCTTCCACAAAGCGGCCCAGAGCCGCCATGCGAGATTCGATGGTGTTGAGTCCGCTCTTGAGATCTTCCTGCCAATCATCCGGCTTGGGTTCGCGATCAATCAAGGCGGGAAGGCTCCCGGTGATGGATTTGATGGGAGCGAGGGAGTTGTTGAGTTCGTGTCCCAACACACGCAGGAGTCGTTTCCAGGCTTGCCGTTCCTCATCGCGTAGCGCACGGCTGAGATCGGCTAGCACCAACAACTCATGCGGCACCCCGCCTTCGCGGAACGCGCTACGGCGCAAGCCCCAACGGCCCCAACGACCAGGAAAGGCGTGTTCAAACGTGCGTGAAGCTTCTCCGGCCAGACAATGATCCAATCCCAACGCCGAAGAAGATTGCCCTAACAATTCCTTTGCCTGGGCGTCTAACAATTTCTCGCCAAAGCGATTCACCAAACGCAACGCTTTCATGTCGTCGAAGGCGAAGATGGCCACATCGATCTCAGCCATCACGGTTTGCAAAAGTGCCGTTGCCTCCACAGCGCCGAGACGTTCCGCATGCAGGGTGTCTGCTAGAGCGTTGGCCTCCAAGAGAATCTCTCCTAAAGCGTCGCCAGGGCGCGCGCCCCGGCCCTTGGTCGTGTAATCGCCTTCACGCAATCCTGCGAGCAAGTTGGAAACGGTTCGCAGACGGTACTGAAGCTGTTTGCGGAACCACCACGCGGCACTGAGCCAACAAAGAGTGATGGTCACACCCACTGCCCAGGTTAAGACCGGCGGCCACGAAGAATAGCCTAACAAGATGTAAGCGACGATGCTCGCCGGCATGGCCGCCAGAATCGCCAGGACGAAGGCACGATTCTCAAAAGCCAGTTTCATGAGCGAGTAAGTTGAAAATGGAAAGTTGAAAATTGAAAATGAAAAGTGGAGATAGGGGACAATCTCCATCTCCATTCCTATGTTGCACCAAGCATTCTCTCAACACGTCGCGTCCGAACTGGAGGCCATCAAATCGAGCGGTTTATACAAAGGCGAGCGCATCCTGAGATCGCGGCAAGGTGCGCATGTCCAGGTTCCCCAGCGGGACGGCATCCTGAATCTCTGCGCGAACAATTATCTCGGATTGGCCGGCGATCCTCGCTTGGTTGAGGCGGCGCACCAAGCGCTCGATCAATGGGGTTATGGCTTGGCATCGGTGCGATTTATCTGTGGTACGCAGCAGGTGCACAAAGATTTGGAGGACGCCCTAACGCACTTTCTGGGTACCGAAGATACCATTCTCTACTCTTCTTGCTTTGATGCCGCGGGCGGCTTGTTTGAGGTCTTGTTAGGTCAAGAGGATGCCGTTTTCAGCGATCAACTGAATCACGCCTGCATCATTGATGGCATTCGCCTCTGCAAGGCACAGCGTTTTCGCTATGCCAACAACGATATGAGAGATTTGGAGAAACAATTGCAGGCGTGTCCGGATGCGCGTTTCCGTTTGATCGTCACGGACGGCGTTTTCTCCATGGATGGATCCATCGCGAATCTTCCCAGGATTTGCGAACTGGCCGACCGGTACGAGGCCTTGGTCATGATCGATGATTCTCACGCCGTTGGATTCATGGGCCAAGACGGGCGCGGCACCCATGAGCATCATGGGGTCATGGGCCGCATCGATATCATTACCGGAACGTTAGGAAAGGCGTTGGGCGGAGCGAGTGGCGGCTACACCAGCGGGCGCCGTGAGATCATTGAACTTCTTCGGCAGCGATCCCGACCCTATCTTTTCTCGAACACCTTGGCGCCTGTCATTGCTGCGACCTCGATCAAAGTGCTCGAGTTGCTCAAATCAACCGGTGAATTGCGCGAACGCCTTACCGCAAATGCCGCCTTTTTCAGAGATACCATGACCAAAGCGGGATTCGATCTCTTGCCGGGGGAACACCCCATCGTCCCCATCATGATCGGCGATGCCAAACGCGCCTCGCTCATGGCGGAGAAATTGCTAGAGCGTGGTGTTTATGTGATTGCCTTTTCTTATCCTGTCGTGCCCAAAGACCAAGCGCGCATTCGCGTTCAACTTTCCGCTGCGCACTCACGCGAGGACTTGGAGTTTGCCGTAAAGCAATTTACGGCGGTTCGGGATGAAATGGCGAGCGAATGCTCTCCCTTATCCTAACAAATACTCTCCATATTAAGAAGATTGCTGAATCCCACCCGCGAATAGATCTTGCGTCGCGGGAAGGCTGCGTTTATGCCGCAGAGATTCGCAGCCTATTCGTTATGAAGATTCAACGCGCGCTCTTCTCGCTCTCGGACAAATCCGGTCTCATTGACTTTGCCAAGGCCCTGCATGACCAAGGAGTCGAACTGCTTTCAACCGGAGGCACGGCCAAAGCATTGCGCGATGCCGGGATGCCGGTCACGGACGTTTCCGATTACACGCAATTTCCAGAGACCTTCGATGGCCGGGTGAAAACGTTGCATCCCAAGGTACACGGCGGACTGCTCTACCGGCGGGATGATGACACACACTTGGCTCAGGCGGAAGAGCATGGCATTCCTCCGATCGATTTGTTAGTGGTGAACCTTTATCCATTTGAAGCCACCATTGCACGTGAGGGCGTGACCTTGGAAGAGGCAATCGAGCAGATCGATATCGGCGGACCGGCTCTTCTGCGTGGGGCGGCTAAGAATTACCAACATGTGACAGTGATCACGGATCCGGCCGATTACGAACGCGTTCTAACGGAAATGCAGGAGCATGATGGCGGGACGACGTTGGAAACGCGTCAGAGATTGGCCATCAAGGTTTACCAACGCACCGCCGAGTACGATCGCACCATTAGCAATTGGCTGGTTTCGCGATCGGCGGATGGCTTTTCCATCGATTTGCCGCTTTGTCAGGAACTTCGCTATGGCGATAACCCGCATCAAAAGGCCACGCTGTATGGAAGTTTTCCTGACTATTTTACCAAGCTTCAGGGTAAAGACCTTTCCTACACCAATGTCCTCGATATCGAGTCGGCGGCGGCGTTGATTGCGGAGTTCACAGAGACGCCGACGGTCGCCATCTTGAAACACACCAATCCCTGCGGCGTCGGCTGTGCGGATGATATGGTGGCTGCCTGGGACAAGGCCTTCGCCACGGATCAACAGGCGCCTTTCGGTGGGGTGATCGTGGTTAATCGCCCCATGACGGGGGCCTTGGCTGCAGTGATCAGTAAGATCTTTACGGATGTGATCATTGCCCCCGGCTATGATGAGGACGCCCGAACGATCTTTAAGAAAAAGAAGAATGTCAGGCTAATGGAGATGCATTCATCGGTGACGGACGCTCTCAAGATGCCGGTGATTCGCTCGGCACCCGGAGGCTTGATGGTGATGGATAACGATCACTCAGCGCGCGGGCTTGACCATATGGAGTCGAACATTAAGACCAAACGGCAGCCTACGCCGGATGAAATGGAAGCGATGCGGTTTGGCTGGCGGATTGTGAAACACGTCAAATCCAACGCCATCGTTTTCACTGACAAAGACCGCACTTTGGGGATTGGGGCTGGCCAGATGTCGCGCGTGGACTCAGCCCGCATTGCGGTGTGGAAGGCGAAGGAAGCGGGACTCTCGCTGGATGGTAGCATCGTGGCGAGTGACGCGTTGTTTCCCTTCGCCGACGGCCTTCTCTCGGCCGCCGACGCGGGCGCCAAGGCAGCGATCCAGCCCGGTGGATCCATCCGCGATGAAGAAGTGATCGCGGCCGCGGATGAGCGCAGTATGGCGATGGTTTTCACCGGACACCGGCATTTTAGACACTAGCAGGACGACCTTATGAAGCTAAAGTTAGGCGTTAACATCGATCACGTGGCGACCTTGCGCCAAGCGCGCTATGCCACGATGTTAGACTCACCCAATGCCGAGCCGATTTTGTTAGACTTGGCGAAAGAAGCGCTGGCAGGCGGTGCCGATTCCCTCACACTTCACCTGCGGGCCGACCGGCGGCACATACAAGACCGCGATCTGTGGACAGTGAAAGAAGGGACGGGGGCGCCAATCAACTTCGAGATGGGTAACACTGCGGAGATTGTCGAGATCGCCCTCGCCTTGAAACCCGAGTACGTTTGCTTGGTGCCTGAGACGCGCCAAGAAATCACCACTGAAGGCGGGCTCGACGTGGCGGGCTTGTTAGAAAGTTTGCGGCCGACTGTTCAGGCCTTGCAAGCCAATGGCACACAGGTGAGCATGTTCATCGATCCAGACGCCGAGCAGGTGCGCGCCTCAAAAGAAGTGGGCGCGGAGATGGTCGAGCTGCACACCGGCGCCTTTGCCAACACGCCGGAAGGATCGGAAGCGCGTACAGAAGAGCTTCAGCGTCTCGTCGCGGGCTCCTTGCTAGGGCATCAACTCGAGCTACAGGTAAATGCCGGGCACGGCATCAATTCCTCCAATATCCGTGAGCTCTATCAAGTGCCTCATTTGGTAGAGCTGAACATCGGTCATCACTTGGTTTCTCGTGCGCTTACCGTAGGCTTGCGGGAATCCGTGTCGGAGATGCGCCGTCTCCTCGATGGCTACCCTATCAAGTAGACATGATTTACGGCATTGGGGTCGATATCGTGGACGTGGCCCGCATTGAGCGCAGCCTCGAACGCCACGGCGATTCCTTTGCCAAACGTATTTTCACCGAGCGCGAGTGCGCCTATTGCGATCGTCACCAACAAACGGCGCGCTTTCGCGCCTACGCGGCCCGGTTCGCTGCCAAGGAAGCGGTATCAAAAGCGTTGAAGGTCGGAATTGGCCCCCGGTTTGATTGGGTGGATGTGGAGATCGTACGTAAAGAATCCGGGGAACCGGTCGTGGTATTGCATGGACGGGCCAAGGACTTTGTGGCGGCGCTAGAGATTCGCAAGATCCATGTCAGTCTCAGCCATGCGGACGAACTGGCCATCGCCTACGCCGTCGCGGAGTAAGGGCGCAGTAGATGTTAGACAATACTAATCCGTTTGAGCGTGAACCCGGAGACGTGCGAAGTAACGGTGGTTGGATGCGGGGAGTCGCCAGCGAACTGATCCGTCACCTTCAGTTGCTGGGATATCGGCCGCCATCCACTTGACGAGATCATCTGAAAGTTCGAGTTGAAACGAGAATCGATCGACTCCGCTTTCAATCACAAGGAAGCGGTCCCCATCAACGACTTCGATGCGTGGAAAGGAGAATGCGTCAGGTAATCTTGCATCCGCATCCAATCCAGGCGAACCGCCGGCTTCAGCGCTTGCCAGCCATTGATCTCCCTCAAGAACCAGACTATGGCCCCCGCCGTCGGTCGATGCGATGGCATCATCATAGCGAAATGACGTGATCACTTCTCCGCGATGATCTTTAAAAGCGACCGTTTCGCCGCCATTGCTCAAGCGGGTTTCATTTTGAAACTCCGCAAGAACGCGAATGTTAGGGCCATAATAATGCTCGAAGGCGGCCCGGTCTTGGGTGATCACAGCGTATTCCCCAGGTGCGAGGAGTACGTCATCTTCAAACGAGACGTGGATACCGTCATCAAATCGGCTGCCATTCAAGTTCACGGCATCCGATGAGAAATTCGTTAGTTCGACATACTCCGGTCCTTGATCCACGACCGGATGATACATGAGCTCCGTGATGCGAACGTTCCCCTTGGAAGCCGGCGATCCCACGATGTAGTGAGCCTCAACCAAACCGCTCCAAAGTTCGCCAGGCAACGTGTTGCGTGCGTTGATGGTGGCGGATTGAGTGATTGATAGAGTGACGGGGCCTTTCCGGGCACTCGGATGCAGCCCCCCTCCAGCCATTCGGGGATCTGCGCCATCGGTCGTGTAGTAAATGGTGCCACCGACGAAGATATGTTCGTGGGCGATTCTAACATCGGTACCTGAAGGCAAGAAACCGGCAGGTTCAGAGATGACGGGAGCGTTGACAGAAGAGACCCAGCCGGCGTTCTTGAGTTGCTCGAAAGTGCGATCCTCGCGACTGCCGCCCTCATCCTGGCCAAAGAAGTTTCGGTTCAAGTTATCCAATTCCCGCAACCAATCGCTGCGGGTGTAAGGTTGCTGGGGACGCAGAAGATCGCCCCAACGCGCAGACTCTCCGACAACGGCGCGGTCGATCTGACGAGCACGCGCGTCGAAGGCGGCGGCAACATGCGCGTCTGTTAGAATACCGCCCTCGCTAAAGTGTTTGGAAATGCGGTCCGCAAGCAGAATTTTGAATTCGTCGTTTCGCCGCAAGCGTTGAAAAACCTCGGCGGGCGTGTCACGATTGTTCTTGGTTAGGCTATTGACCGTTGCGCCAACCAACGATTCCTCCGAATCCCAACACACAAAGCGAAAACGTCCGTCATCGGATCGCTTGCTGAATGTGTAAGCATTATTATCCGGCCAATCGGTGTTGCCGATATAGAAATTGATCAACATGTAATCGATGAGATTGACGGGATCGACCAACTGCAGCGCGGCTTCATAAGTGGCTTGCGTATCAATGTCAGACCGCACCAAATCTAGCAATTGATTCCAACGGCCGCCATTGCCGGCACTGATGATGCGCCCCTCGGATCGAATCCATTTGATGACGTCATACTCATCCTCATCACCGCCAAAGTAGCCCGGCCCAAACCATTCGTCCACGCGCTCCACCAAATTGTAGAGTCCCCAGTAGAGGCCGTTGATGTAGAAATGAACGAAGGTTCCATGAGACGTCGGATGGCCCATGTCGCGTTGCAGGTCGCGTGGGAGTTGATCGCGCATATAGGTCACCCGTTCTAACGAATTATTCATGGATCCTGTGAGAGGGCGCCAGGGGCTTGGCCAAGCCTTCCCATTTCCAGACCTCAGAATGAGCGTGTCGAATCTCGAGACCTTGCCATCTGGGAAGAGCGGGTATTCGAGCTTTGCTTCGCCATAGCGACTACGGAAATAGAAGCGGAAGGACTTTTTGAAGCTCTCTGGGAAGCGGTTCCAGCCACCTTGCATGCGAAAACCGCCGTCGATTTGAAACTGCCGTTCACCTTGTTCATTGAAGTATTCCAACGACATGGGCCGCTCCCATTCCGGGCCCTTGTTTCGCGCCAAGGCATGCAGACCGATTTCCTCATCGAAAAGAGAGCTGATCGGCAACACCATGGACAATGACGGTGCGGAGCGCAGGCTATCCGTTAGAGTAAATGACGCGCCATCCCGATCCTGATGGTTGGCATTGCGAACCCGCGGATCCATCGCGTAGTCCGACCGGCCCGGCATGGCCGAGACGACACCTGGACCATCGCCCCACGACTCAGGAAAGCCGTTAGGCAAATCGGGTTGTTGCACGACATCGGCGAGAAAGAAATACGTTTGCGTGTCGAAATTGGTTGAGACGTGATCCTGCTTCTGGGCCATGGCACGCACGACGGTGGTCTTGGTCAGTGTCAGGGGCTCATGGTACACGCGGGTGCTGCCATTGAAGATGCCTGGCAACGAACCATCTAACGTGTAGGTGATCTGCGCGCCTTCGGTTGCGCTGGTGATCTCCAATGTGATCGGTTCCTCAAAGAATCCGCCTTTCACGGAGAAGTTGGTATCCTTTACTAGCCCGGCAGCGCCGCGGCCATTCTGTTCGCCCGGTGTGGGAATGACAAAGTAGCGAAGATCGAGCGATTCATCGCTTGAGAGGCCGAACGAGATGCCTTGCCGTTGGCGGGGATATTTTAGGAACGATGTGAGGGTATTGCCGGAAGCATCAAGCAACACAAGATCGCCGCCGGCACGCCGTAAAGATAGATGTTCGCCTAACGGAATCACGATGTACTCATCCGCATCGAAATGCAACTCGGGCAACGTCCACGAGGCCTGCCCTGTTTTTAAAACGAAGCCTTGGGCGAGAAACGTATTTGGTCCTGAATGGTGTAGTTCTACCCAGGAATCATCGCCGTCGATCAGGAATTCCGTTAGTTCCAGCGACGCCCTGACCGCGGGAACGAACAAGAGAGCTGGCAGCATGAAAGGGGCAATGGAAGCGAGCCTCATGCGCCAACCATAGAGGCAACGGTTGCCAGACGCCACCCCCCGGATGGGCGCGAGTCAAAGTGATGGGCGTTCGATCCCGGCGTGCAGAAGAAGTCGTGCGCCATTCCGGACGGTTCGGATAGCCATCCGAGAAGTCGCGAGACTCTTCGTTCCATGCGCCAAGCCCGGAACTCTCACGATTTCCGCTACCAAATGCGGGCGCCAAGCCCGGAACTCTTACGATTTCCGCTACCAAATGCGGGCGCCAAGCCCGGAACTCTCACGATTTCCGCTACCAAATGCGGGCGCCAAGCCTGGAACTCTCACGATTTCCGCTAACAAATGCGGGCGCCAAGCCCGGAACTCTCACGAATTCCGCTACCAAATGCGGGTACAGTAGAGCCGCGTAGGAACGGATGCCCCGGCTCGAGGCGGGACGCGCGATTCCCTGACCTTGATAGCGTTGCCGGGCAATGAGCGACCACGCGATCTCGAGTAAGATCGGCGTGGCTTGATGAATTGGGAAAGGTTATGTTGGACCTTTCTCCCGTGACGTTTCGACTAACCTCCCTTCTCTATCCTTTCTATCGACTGGGCGAGCGCCTTTCCCAGGGGCTGCGGCGCCGGGTGACCGAGGCCGGGTGGTTCATGCTGGCGACGACCTTTGTGTTGGGATTGAGCGGCCTGGATACCAATTGGAGCGCTCATTTCCGAATCTTCTCCATCATGCTCACGGTCTTGTTTCTGGCGTGGATGGCGTTGCTTTGGAGCCGCCGGCCGCCGTTGCGGGTGAAGCGTCATTGTCCGCGGTTCGCCACCGCGGGAACGCCTTTGCGGTACCCAGTCACCATCACCAACACGGCTGACCGTGGTTGGCGTGGCATTAGTGTTTGCGATGCGCTAGCCGATCCCATTCCCACGAAAACCGAGTTTGTGAACCGGTCGGAACCGAGGGAGCGGGAGCGTAATCTGTTTGATCGCACCTTTGTCTACTACCGCTGGATGTGGTTGGTGGAAAATAGGCGAGTCGCGGTGAGCGTGCCGTCGGAACCGATCGATTTCTCTCCTAGCGAACAAAAGCGCGTTCTCTTGGAGATCATTCCGCGGCGGCGCGGTCTCTTGCCGCTCCAGCGCGTGCGGGTGATCAATCGGGATCCCTTTGGGTTCTTTAGAAGATGGCGGCGCCTGCCGGCGGCAACTGAAAGTCTGCTAGTGCTGCCCAAGCGGTATCCTCTGCCCACGCTGCACATGCCGGGAAGACGGCGGGTGGAAGAACACGCGGCCGGTGTGGCGACGACCAATCTTGGGCAGTCTGAGGAATTCATCGGCTTGCGCGACTACCGGGCGGGAGATCCGCGGCGGCACATTCACTGGCGTAGCTGGGCGCGACTCAATCGGCCGGTGGTGAAAGAATTCGAGGATGAGACGGTGCCTCGCTATGCGTTGATCTTGGACACTTTGTTAGATCCGGACCAGGATTTGGAGATCTTTGAAGAGGCGGTGGCGGTGGCGGCATCGTTTGTCTCGACCGTACAGACTCGCGAATCCTTGTTAGACCTCCTGTTTGTCGCCGATCAAGCTTACGCGTTTCATATGGGAGGGCCTGGCGCTCAACGGGCTTCAGAAAAGATGTTAGAAGTTTTGGCGACGGTGCAGCCGTCAACGGAGAAACGAGTCTTAAAAATGTTGGAACGTTCCATTGAAAGGCGGTCTGGATCCCTCAGTGCGGCGGTTCTGGTCTTCACGGAGTGGTGCGAAGAGCGCCGAAACATGGTGGAGCGTTTGCGTGCGCACGGGGTGCCCTGCCAATGTCTTGTGATTGTTCCAGACGAGCGGCCTCCCGAGCCGGGCGTGCTCTTTCTTCCTTTGGGAGCCGTGGGCGAAGGTTTGATGATGTTAGAAGCGGCGCAGGAGGCTCGGATACCGGCATGAGGCGGGAAGGCAATACGTTGGATTGGACCCGGTTGCGGCCGCCGCCGTATTTGTTAGGAGCGGGATTGATGTTATGGGGGATTTTCTCGGAACACCCATTGTTAGGATTCTTTGCCGCGCTGTTGTTAGAATGTCACCGATGGTTTCGCTGGCACCTTTCATTCTCTGATCAGGATTACATTCGCGTGTGGAATGTGTGTGTGGTGCTCTTCCTCATTGTTGCGGTCTTCCAAGTCATGGGCCGCGAAGTGGGGCGCTGGCAGATCACCCGAAGTTTCCAGCTTTGGATGCCGATGCTGCTCTATCCCATGATCTGGGCGCAGATGTTCACCCGGGGACCCGATCCGCCTTTGCTAACATTCTCACTAGTAGCCAGACGCAAGCGCGCCCATGACGAACGCACCGGCCGTTCCGTTGCCCCGGTAAAACGCGCGCATATCGGTTACTTCTACTTTGCCGTGCTCCTGCTTTCGCTTGGTATGGCTGGACGCGACCTCCCAAACTTGGGGGCGATGCTAGGATTGAGTCTTAAATCGCCCTTTGTTTCGGTCTCCGTCGCTTATGTGGCGGTCTGTGGTTTGCTTTTATGGGCTTTGTTAGGCTTTATTTCCAAAACCCGCTGGATTCAAGCATTGATCCTCTTTCTATTGGCCGCGTTCCTGGGGCATCATCTGCAACTGGGCATTCGCCAGGCGCATCTCTATGTGCAGCGCAAGACGATGGATTGGTTCTTGGGCGATCCTTATGCCAATGCTAGGAGCGCCAAGACAAAATTGGGCGAAGTCGGTGAAGTCAAGCTTTCCCCCAAGATTTACTGGCGCCTAACGCCGGTACAAGGGAAACGCCCCGTACTTTTACCTGAAGCGACGTATGATTTCTTTCAAACGAATCGATGGGCAGCGAGGCGTCACGAGCGCTCCCAGACCATCGAGCCGGTCGAAGAAGGTCAAGGTCAATGGGAGATCCATTCCATTGAGACGGCGGAAGCGTTGAGTGAAGCACGCATCCGCGGCCGGGCGTCGGATCAGGTGACGGCCATGCCGCGCATGGAAGATACGGCCATGATCTTCGATTTTCCCGCGTCGGGACTGAAGAAGCACCCTTTGGGTTCATTGGTCGCTCAACCACGCTATTCGGCGATTAACTACACTGTTTACACCAGTGATGAGGTGCCCGCAGGCATCTTGGAGTCGATTCCTCATGCGAAAACAGACTTCCAAACACCTTCAAATGATCACGATGCGCTGACGGATGTTATTAATCAGTTAGACCTTTCTGAAGAAGCTCCCACACGCGACAAGATCCGTTTGTTAGAGCAATTCTTCCAAGACCCCGCCAATGGCTTTCGCTACACCAGGTATCTGCGTGGCACTGGGGACGCGGATGTAGGGAGGTCCACGAGCGCTATTGCGCGATTTCTAAGCGAGGAAGGCCGTGCCGGGCATTGTGAATATTACGCATCGGCCACGGTATTGTTATTACGTAAGATGAAGGTGCCTGCGCGCTATGTCGTGGGCTATGCCGTCAAGGAACGTGATGAAGCCACCGGTGAATTTGTGCTGCGTGGAACCCATCGCCATGCTTGGGCACGCGCATGGCTCAAAGACGAGAAACGGTGGATCGATGTGGATACCACGCCTGCTAATTGGTTAGAGTTTGAGAAACAGGATCACTCCGCCTTCCAGCGGTTCCTCGATCGCTGGGATCGCTGGATGCTTTCGTGGAATCTTTGGCGACGCGACGATGACAAAGGTCTCGTATGGACGCTCTTGCCGTTGTTGTTGGCAGGCGCTCTTCTCATCGTGGTGGTGCTCAGACTGATTCGCGGCTTGCGCAAGGGAAGATCGGCCAACCAACAAACGGAGCCGGATCAACAGGCATTGCAAAGGTTAGGCTTGGACTCGGCTTGGTATCAGCTGGAAGAGGCCTTGACCCAGCGTTTTTACAAACGCCGCCACCAACAAACCGTTGCCTCTTGGTGTGGCGAAATTTCCCGCATTGAGCCACCACTTAAAGGAACGCTTATGGCGATCCTTGATGCGCATTATCAGTACCGGTTTGATCCCAACGGTCTCAGTGAGTCACATCGCAACCAGTTGAAAACACGCGTCCTCTCGCTTTGTGACCAACTAAATCCCGAGGCGGCCTCGTAGGCCATCGAACAGTAGGTTAGTTTTCCCGCTAGGAAGATCTTCGACCTTAAGAACCAGGCTCCCCACCTTGGAGCCACGCTTTGTAGCCGCTCCTGATAAGCGTGACGACCTCTTCAACCGCTTTGCCGTTGGTATTGATAACCAAGTCAAAGGGCCGGGTATTATCGATGTCGATGCCGTACTCACGCATATAACGTTCCTGAGTGCTCTCCGCCTCTCTCTGAAGGCTGATGATAATTTGGTTGATGGTGGTAGCGCCTTCTTCGTAGCGATTGCCCTCCTCGATATCTTTATAAATGCGGTGCGCCGCCGTATCGGGATCCACCTGGAGGTAGACCCGGTAGCTGTCATGAATCCAGTAGGATCCCAGTCGTGCGTCCAGAACGATCTCGCTGCCTTCCCCCAATTGGCGAATGAGCGTGTCGATCTCCCGATCAATGACCTGGTTAAGTTTGGCGTAGTCATTGAGTTGCTCCACCGTCATGCTCCGGTGCCTGGCAATGTTTCGAAAAAGACCGCCTGCGCTAAATCTTCGATATTCGAGAGAGTTGGCAAGTTGATGCATCACCGAACTCACGCCTGAGCCCGCTTGGCCCGTGATAGTGATAATCTTCTTCTTCTTGAGCCGGAGCGTGTTGAGATAGCTCCGATCTTTAATACCATCACCGTCGAGGTCATCTTCAAGGTGCCGGATCATGTTTGACATGGCCCGCTGTTCCAGCCGCAAGATGCGGCGTTCATGAAACCGGATCGCCTCGCGTTTGCTTATCCCGTAACCTAACACGGCGATCATTGGAAACAAACTGGCAAAGGCGATCAGTCCAAAGCCATCGACCAGAGGATCCCGGCCCGGGATGGTCTCGGCCAATCCGAGGCCGAGGGCGGCCACGATGGGAACGGTGATGGTACTGGTCGTGACACCGCCACTATCATAAGCAATGGGAATGATGGTTCGCGGAGCGAAGTAGGTCATGATGATGACCACGACGTAACCCGACATGATATAGTAGACGATGGAATCGCCCTGAATGATGCGATGGGCTCCCAAGAGGATGCCGATCCCAACCCCAAGCGCGACGAACATGCGCAGGAGGTGCTGCTGGATCGAGCCATCGCTGATCTCCTCTGCCTTCCGAGCGATCGCAGTTAGGGCAGGTTCGGCGACGGTGGTGGCGAAACCCACCGTGAAGGCGAAACTGTAAATGAGCGTTAGGTTCTGGGTGCTTGCTAGTTCAATGGCAAGACTCTCACCCACCGGGAAGAGGCCCATCTTCAACCCTATGACAAAGAAGTAGAGACCGAGAACCACGATCCCAAAGCCGGCCGCCCGCGTGCCGAAGTTTTTGACCGGCTTCCGTAGAACGCCCCAGTAGAAGGAGAGAATGACGATCACCACAGGAAGCACGTCGGCGATGCTCCGCAGGAGCGTGCCTGCGTAAGCCCAGAACGGGCTCTGAACCGCCTCGGAATCAGTGTTCGTAACGGGTTCAGTGATCTCTGCGCCCTCACCGAGGTAGGCAAGAATCCCATAGCCCTGCACGAAGATCATGGGCATGACGCTGGCAAAGGCGATCAAGCCAAAGCCATCCAGGAGCGGATTGCGATTCTTGAGACTACTAGTTAGGCCGATCCCTAACGCAGCGATCAACGGCACCGTGACCGTCGACGTGGTGATGCCGCCGGAGTCGTAGGCAAGCCCGACGATTTCTTCCGGTGAAAAGGCCGTCATACCAATAACCAAGACATAGCCCGCGATAATGTACCAGTGAATCGGATGATTGGTCATGATCCGGATCACCCCGATCACGATGGCGAAACCCACTGACAGAGCCACCACGAGTCGCAGTGTGAGGGCTTGGATTTGCCCATTGCTAATGACCGCGGCCTTGTGGGCAATGGCAATGAGCGCGGGCTCCGCAATCGTGGTAGCGAAGCCGATGACAAAGGCGAAAACGACAATCCAGATCCGCGTATCCATCCGTGCCAATTGCTGAGAAAGATCTTCCCCGAGCGGAAAGATGCCGATCTCGAGTCCGCGGAGGAATAATGCTAGCCCAACCACGACAAACATTAAGCCAACCACCATGCCCGGTAAATTCTCCGGAACGGTCTGCAGTATGGCAAATTGATAGATCGCAATAATGCCAATGATGATCGAGAGATCGATGAGCGAGCCTTTCAGGTCCTCGAAGAACGAGAAGATGTACAGTTTGAGATGGCGATACATGATCGATCTTTGGCCAGTTTGTCCTCAGAGCTACGCAAATCCAGTTACAGAATATGAGTTCATTGGCCAGCGAGGATCCCTCTCTCCATGTGGCCCACCAAACCCGAAACCGCTTCGCAGCCTGTTTTGACAACAAAAATGTTGCGCAACAGATTTGCTGTGCAACAATTCTGTTGTCATGGATCTCAAAATCGGCCCTCCCGTATCAGGGACACATTTCTATCGGCGACCCGATATCGCTGGACGGCTGCGGAAGGCGCTCGCCCGGGGGCACGTTTCTTCCCTCGCTCCACGGCGCACGGGCAAGACCAGTCTTCTGCTCCGATTGCGGGATACCGCCGCAGAGGATCACCCACATTTCTTCATCAATCTCGAACGGTGCACCAGTCCTGCAGAAATGGTCACGACTCTCGTCAAAGCAATGACGGAGACCGAGTCTCGATGGCGAAAGACGACGGGTGCTATTTGGGGAAAGCTCAAGCGGTCACTGGAGAAACTGGAGTCGGTGACGGTCGGGCCGGCGGGAGTGACGTTTGCCAAAGATGAGAAAGCGTGGCGAGAACCGGCCGAGATTTTTCTAACGGAGCTTCTAAGCCATGATGGCCCAATCACTTTTCTGTTAGATGAGTTTCCCATTCTCGTTGACGCCGCCGCTAAGAAGGATCCGGCAGATTGTGAGGCCATGTTGCGATGGTTTCGTGAGTGGCGGCAGCGGACTGCTGAAACGGAGATTCGATTTCTCGTGACCGGTTCGGTGGGCCTCGACAATGTGGTGCGGCGGCATGACTTCGCGGATACGGTCAATGATTTCGATACAGTGGATCTCCCGCCCCTTGCAGAAACCGAAGCGATTGATCTGACTCTCAAGCTTGGGCGAAGTGTCGACCTGCATTTAAGCGAAGATCACGCAAGGCAAATGTTAGCATTGATTGGCAATAGCTATCCCTACTTCTTGCAGATCTTTGTTGCGGAACTCGATGACAAGCTAAGTCATCCCAATGACCGGAAAGAGATTCCTTCAGATATTATTGAGGATCTCTATCACCAACGCCTCATCGCCGGACCACGTAACAAGTACCTGCCGCACATGTGGGACCGGTTAGACAAAGCCTTCACCAAGGCGGAAGCGAGGATGGCGCGTGTCATCCTGCGAGCTGTTTCGGTAAATGATGATGGCCTAAACGGAGAGCAATTGGCTGAAGCCGCGCGGCAATCACTCTCACAGTCTGACTCATTGGATCCCGCAGTGCTGGGTTACGTATTGGAAGTGCTGAAGCACGATGGCTACCTTCTGCAAGATTCACGGGCGCCCTATCACACACGCTTCTTTTCCAATCTCCTGCGGGACTACTGGTTACGACGGCATGCCTGAAACCTCCGAAACACCATTCGATGCCTCACTAGGCATCTACAATCCCGGGACCCTTCCTCCCGAGGTGCTCTTGCAAGAATTCATCGCACGCCGGAAGAAGTTGGCCACGGCGCTCGATATCGTTCGAAAGAATGAGATCGGTCAAGCACCCCAGCATCTGCTGGTGTTAGGACCGCGCGGCATGGGGAAGACAATGTTTCTTCTCGCCCTCGCTTATTCCGTGCAGCGTGATGCCGACCTCTGCCGGGACTGGCTTCCTATCATTTTTCCAGAGGAAACTTACGACATCGGAGATTTGGCCGATTTCTGGCTAAGCGCTACCGCGCATCTGCTAGAAGCTGCAAATCGTGAATCCGCCCTACACGAGATCGAAAAGCTTCGCGATGACGATCCGGAAGACATCGAAAGTCAGGCTCAGGCTCTCTTCCTTAGGTTTCTCAGTGAGACAGGGAAGCGTGCCTTAGTGATCTTGGAAAACCTCGATGAATTCTTTCGCGCGGTTGCAGATGAGGCGGCAGAGCACCGGTTGCGCGCCTTCCTCATGGAGAGCGATCGCGTCATGATCGCCGCCAGTTCACCCACCTATTTCAGCGCCACGGGCAAGATGGACCGCTCTTTCTACGACTTCTTTCGGCTCATGCGCTTGGAGCGGTTCCGGCGAGATGAAATGATCGAGGTCCTCACGGAACTCGCCAAGCTTCGCCAAGACACCAACGTCACCCAGGTCATTGAGGAACAACCGGAGAGGCTGGATAGTCTGCGCGTTCTAACAGGTGGAAATCCGCGATTGGTCAAGATGATCTATCGCTTGCTCAATGAAGGTGGAATGGGCAGCGCGCGGCAAGATCTTGACCGTTTGTTAGAAGATTGCACACCTTATTTCAAGCATCGCATTGAAGAGCTGGCTTCCGAAGAGAGACGTGTGTTCGATCACGTGGCTCGGCATTGGGATCCGGTAAACGTCGCGGATATCCAGCGTGCGCTTCGCCGACCTTCTAACAAAGTAAGCATCTACCTCCGTCGCTTGGTCGATCGCGGTTTCATTGAGGAAGCCGAGAACTCCACGCCCAAGCGCAAAGCCTATCAAGTCGCCGAACGCTTTTACAATATCTACTACCTCATGCGCTTTTCGCGCTCCGGCAAACGCCGTCTGGCTTGGCTCGTTCAAGCCATGCGCGTTCTTTATTCTGAAGACGACTTCAGGACGTGGACAGAGAAGACGCTGGCCACGTGGCGAGCCAGCAGCGATCCCCGTGAGCGCCAAGATCGGGAGGCCTATCTCTATTCGCTTACTAAAGCCGCCAATAGCCCAGAGATGCGGCGGGAACTGGTGGATCAAACCGTACGCGCCGCTTGGGATGAAGATCAGTTAGATTGCTTGGATCGCCTGCTTGATCAGGAACTTGGCAGGGAAGCGCTCGGCGATGAATTCGACCTGATCGATTTCTTTGCCCGGCTTCCGAAGGAAGAAAAGGAGAGGCTGGGCTATGATCCAGATGATGCTGAGTGGTGGTATAAGTTAACGTGGCCGCTTGAGGAACAGGATCATTTCACTTTGGCCGAAAAAGCCTATGGCAAAGCTATCGAACTCGATCCCAAAGACGCCGACCCATGGAATGGATTAGGGAATCTGCTAACGGATCACATGGGGCGGCATGATGAAGCGGAACGTGCCTACCGCAAAGCCATCGAACTCGATCCCAAAGATGCCTACCCGTGGTATGGCTTGGGGAATCTGCTAACGGATGAATTGGGGCGGCATGATGAAGCGGAACGTGCCTACCGCAACGCGATCAAACTCAATCCCCAATACTCCTGGCCATGGAATGGCTTGGGGAATCTGCTAACGGATGAATTGGGGCGGCATGATGAAGCGGAACGTGCCTACCGAAGAGCGATCGAACTCGATCCCAAATATGCCTACGCGTGGTATGGCTTTGCAAATGCGCTGAAGAAGCAGGAAAGATACCATGAATCCGAAGGCGCCTACCGCGAAGCCACTGAACTCGATCCCAAGTTCTCCTGGCCGTGGAACAATTTAGGGAATCTACTGAAGAATCACTCAGGGCGGTATGAAGAAGCGGAAAGTGCCTATCGCAAAGCCATCGAACTCGATCCCAATTATGCCAAAGTGCATGCGAATCTCGCTGATCTTCTGAGCACAAACGGGAGAGACTCGGAAGCTCATGAAAACGCCTTACTCGGTGTTCAGCTCGATTGCCAAGACAAATGGCCGCGGAGTTGTTTCCTCAAAATTTGTGGCGAGGATTCAGACGCGTGGATACAGCTCCTACCAACTCTTTTCCTGACAATTGCGTCAGAATCCACAACCAATGACTCAGCAGTGATCGAGATGGCTCTCCGAGGTTTCGAGTTCGTGCTTACGAGCGGCGAAATGACTCCTCAGACCGGCATCGGTCTTCTCGTCGATTCGGGTGCCGATGCTCAATTTGAGGAAATCGTTATCGCTCTGCGTTCATTGGAAGACGAATCCTTACTTTCAAAACTCAGCCCCGAGCGCCGCACGGTGGCGGTAGATTTCCTTAAAAAAGTCGGTTTGCAGCCCGCCAAACAATCACCTGCGCAGCGATAAAAAAAGGGAGGCAGGTTTGGCCCGCCTCCCTCTTCGTTCAAAAACCTAAGTTCAACTCATCCCCCAACGGGTCTCGCTCAGGTTTCCGACAAACAAACAGGAATCATTGTTGTTACCGAAGTAACGCCCTTAAATACCGGAGCGGTGAGAGGCTTCTTTCACTTACTTTTCAAGATAAGTGAAATTTTTTTCATCGGAGGTCAGAGTCTTGAGATAGGCCATGAGGTCGCGCAAGTCTAACTTACTGATGGCCAGCCCCATGGGAGGCATGGGTGAAGTAACCGGGGTCTGAGAAACGATTTCGCTCTTGGCGATTTTTTCTTTGGCGAGGAATGCGGTTTTGACGGTGACGTGGTCTTCCGTCTCCTTCAGAGGCGTTCCGGTCACGGTTTTCCCGTTCTTGAGGACGTAGCTGGCGATGCCGTAGCCAGGGGTGATCTCAGCATTGGGATGGATGATCGCATCGAGGATCTGCTCCGGGGTCATGCGGGTGGCGAGCCCCTCCAGACCCGGTCCGGCATCGTTCGAGGCATCACCTTCGACGCGATGGCATTTGCGGCAGGTGCCTTGATTTAGAAATACCGCTCCGCCACGTTTCGAATCGCCGCCTTGAAGGGTGAAGCTGAAGACCGTGCTGGGGCGCTCCAAGAGTCCCGCATTGAGGGGCGCGAGGAGTTTCTGGATCTCCGGCTCAGGGCGTGTCTGGCAGATTTCAAAGAGGTCCAATGCTACGGTTTCAGGAACTTGGCCGGCGACTAGAGCTTGCGCTTGTTCCGTTAGGGTTGCAGAACCATTCTCTGCTTGGGCGAGAAGGCGGTAGGCGGTGCGCTTTTCGATCGCGCTCTCACTTTTTAACAAACGCTGGGCGATTTCTAGCGTTTTCGCCGGATTCAAGGCGGCCTCCGTTTCCGCTCCAGCTGCGCGCACATCAGGAGATGCGTCTTTCTGAAGGACTTCAAGATCCGCTTCGAAGTCATCGGGAGGACTGGCTTGCAATGGCTTCAAAACGGCGAGCCGTGTCGAGGTGAGTTGATCCGGGTCTAACAACCACGCTCTCAATTGCTTGGATTCCACTGCAATGTGGAAGGCGTTAGCAACGCGTAAACCGGCGCCGGTGACGGAGGAGTCCGGCTCCGATTGCAGAAAGGCTAACAAATGCGGAGCTAGAAGATCTTTGATAGGATCAGGACCACGCCGGGGAAGCGGTCGGTAGATGCCAAGAGTAGGATCGATGGGGGGCGGTTCCGGCCACACGCTGAGCGCCCGCAAGGCTAACAAACGGTAGGCCACCGGCAGTGACGTGTTCTTGGCCATGCCGAACAAGCGCATGGCGCTGCGTGGATCTCCCAGGCGAAAGTTGACGTTAATCAACCTGCGATAAAGTGGCTCGTTAGGGATTTCGTTTCCAGGAATGGCCGTGGTGAGACGTTCGCTCTGCTGGGCAACGGCGGGCATCGCCTCCTGGATCGGCAGATCATTCACCGCGCGAATGACCTCCGCGCGAATCTGTGGATCCGGGTCCTTGAGGAATCCGACGATGGCGGCAGAGTGGCGTTTACGCAAGGCCAGGGCTGCGGCCAAACGCACACTTGAGGAGGAATGATCTGTTAGCTTATCGACGCCTTCGGGAATGCCCTGCAATGCCATGACACCGGCGTGCCGGACAAAGGGATCGACATCAGCGTTCTCTGCCAAGAGGTCGATCACGGCTGGGAGCGCCGGCTGATAACGCAGTTTGCCCAAGGCGATGGCGCTGAACGAGCGGACCCGTGGGCTGATGTCGCTTAGTAGTTTCGTTAAGCTTTCCGCTGCCTCGTTCACGTGATGATCGCCAAGGATCTTCGCCGCTTGCGCCCGGATTTCAGGCTCGGGATGTTGGAGAAAAGGAATCACGGCGCCAGTCTCGCCCATTTGGCCGAGGCCCCAGAGACCGTGAAGGCGCATGGTCAGCGGCATAGCGGCTTCCTCAAGTATTGCGTCCAACAGATGCTTCTTTCCCTCTTCGCCGCGCTTCGCGAGTTCATATTGGCAGCGCAACCGCAATCGCCAATCCGGATGCGCGAGCTTACCCGCTAAGTCGGCACTATGGCGTACCGCGATGCCACCCTTGAAATAGTTAGCCGTTCCGAGATCAGCATCGTTTTGAACGTGCTCCGGATCATAGAGCACATAAATGTTACCGCGATCCGGCCGCCGCCATCCACCGCCAAAGTCTCCCAAATAGATCTTGCCGTCGTAACTAACATCCACATCAGCAGCCGTGATCCCACTGTGGAAAACGTGAGGATCCTGCACGGCATAGCCCGCGCCTTCCTGCCTCACTTTGAAACTGTAGAGAAAGCATTGATTACTCGATCCCTTGTAGTCACAAACCAAGAAATGATTCCAATAGCGTGGGGGTAGGCTAGTGCCGGAATGAAAAACCAAGCCGGATGGGCCATTGGTTAGGTAATCCAGCGGCGGCAGAATCCACGCAGGTTGACCGGGAAAACGCTTCTTCCACAAACCCTCACTCATCCAATGGGGCGATTGTTCCATTTCACCATCTAACACTTGATCTGAGAAAGTGGTGAGGGCCTGATGCCCCATGTGCCAGCCCGTTTCGCCGCCTTCCATCAGGTAACAAACGCGCGCTTCGTCACCTTGATCGCAGTTGTTATCCACGGTGAAGAGATCGCCGTATTCATTGAAGGCAAGTTCCTGGGGATTGCGTAGGGAATAATAGTAGATCTCCAGGTTGCCGCCGTCGGGGTCGCAACGGAAAACGGCACCGGATCCCGGGTCTGAGAGAAGATTTCCCTCCTTGGTTTGGAGATGATAACCGCGGTCTCCCATGGAGAAATACAGTTTGCCATCCGGACCCCAAACGAGGCCGTGGAGGTCGTGACCGCTGAGACTGAATCGCGGCCCAAAGCCTTCTTGCAAAGACTCGCGTTTCTCCGCCACGCCATCGTCGTCCGCGTCTTCCAAGACCCACAAATGCGGAATGTTTGTCAGATAAATCTTGCCGTATCCTGACAATAAGCCAATGGCCGGTCCATCTAACGGATCATTGAAGCCATCCGCGAAGACGGTGCGTTGATCTGCTATGCCATCACCATCGGTATCCTCAAGCCGAACCACGCGATCGTCATTCTGGGTGAAATAATCTTCAGTGAATCGTTCCTTCCATTTGTCTAACATCGCGCGACGATCCGCTGTGGAAACGGAGGCCAAATCATCCATGACCCAGTAAAGATGATCGCGGTTATCCTCGACGCCGTTCCGCCAACGGCCGCTTTCCGCGACGTAAAGCCGCCCTTTGTCATCGAAACAAATCGCGGTGACGTTCTGCACGTCATCGCTGTTGGCAAAGACCTCCACTTTCAAGTTAGGCCGGTCACCCGATCTCAAGTTCTGCACATAAGTGGATTCATTGCTGCCATGCGCAGCACTATCGGCAGCAGGTGCAGGAGTCAGGCGGACGGCGAGCAGGAGCGCGATGAGGCATCTGGTCATGCCCCACCATGAAACGCCACCGTGCGATGTCTAGCTGATTGGCGAAGGGACGGCAAAGGAGCGCCGTTTGCGACTCATTTCACTGGCACATCCTCAACGCTGAGCAGGGTCAAGGTGAGCGTCTTCTTGAGCGGTGCGGTCTCCCCGATTTCCGTGCCCGGGAGACCAAGGCTGGTGAGTTTCCCGTCGATCTTGACCACCGTGCTCATGATCGTGCGTTCCACGGGGTGGATCAATGTGAGGCCCTTCACCGTGGGCGCTTTGAGATCCACGCCTGGGCTTCCTTCTACCGTGGCATCTTCTTGAAACACCCCGGCGAGACTTCCTTTGAATTCGATCAAGGCCAGCTCCTGCCCCTTGATCTCTTTGATCCCGCGAAACTTGCCGGAGAGATCCACTTCGATCACGCCATGAGGCGCCACGGGCATTTGATGGTGATGTTTCCAGCGATCGCCAGGCTGAAGAGGAGCGTCCGGGATGCCTTGATGGAGCACGGCGGTGGTGATGGCTTTCCACGGCAAACACGACCAGTCAAAGGCGTCATCGTGATTCTCTGACGGTTGGGATGCCGCTGGCGCCGGACGCGCATTGATGGGGACCACTTCCAATCCCACATCTCCTTTGGCAGTGAGATCCAGCCGGTAACGGCAATCCACGAGACTCTGAATGTGCTTGAGGAGAGAAGCGCGAATGCTCGGTTCGTCTTCATCTTCAGTTGGGGGTTCAGCGGGACGCGGTTCGCCTGGGCGAAAATAGTAACGGCTTCGGCGGCCGCTAAGGTTCAAATCGGCGCGCACATCTTTGATCGCGATCTCCAGTCGTTCGCCCCCTTCAACCTTCCGCGGGGTCACACTGAGATGCTGGCGCCAATCCACGACATGTTTTCCAAAGCCAATGACGCTGGTGCGTGCCTCAAGCCGCTGTTGCAGATGGTAGCATTTTCCAATCTCCCAGCGGGGCCGGAGGACGTGGCCCTCAACCGAACGGGCTTCGTCGCCGAAAGACGCAATGACTCCGAGAATCGCCGTCGCCAGGGCGACGAGCGCTCGAGAAAGTCCGGCTGTAGAGGGAACGATCACGGGAGGATGAGGGGCGGAGACGCTTTCATGAGTTGGTGAACGGCACAAGTCTAATCTGAGAGATTCGGCCATCACACGAGCCCGGCCTTCTCATGACTACGGGGAGCCCATGGGGACTCTTTCGTGAGAATGATAGGCAGAGGTGAAAATCGTCTCACCCAGCGTCATTAACCGGCTCGGGCTATCGATGAATCAGAATGCCTTTGGCGATCTGTTCGGCGACGATCTGCCGATACCAGGCGCCATTGCAGCGGCGGCGTTCCCACGGGTTGCTGATGAAGCCGCACTCCACCAGAACGCTCACAATACGCGTCTTGTTCAAGACGGCATACTGTTTGCCCACCTTGATACCGCGGTTCCGCGTGCTAATGCGTTTGCAGAGAAGGTGTTGGATGCCGGAAGCCAAACGCCGGCCATCGAGCGTCGCGTAGAAAGTCTCAATGCCTTTCACCGAGATCGTGCGGTGCGCATTGTAATGAATGCTGACGAAGATCGCGTCCTGGTAACGGTTAGCGATGCGTGCCCGCTCCTGAAGGGGCAACCAGCGATCCGTCCGGCGGGTCAACACGACGTTCAGGCCCTCGCGTTTGAGAATCTTTTCCAAGCGTTTGGCAGTGTCCAAGTTGAGGTCCTTCTCCTTTACCCCATAGCGCTTGGCGCCATCATCTTTGCCGCCGTGACCGGGATCGATCACCACCGTGCGGAACGCCATCGCGGGGAGGGCAAGCAGGATGAAAAGCAGGGCGGCAAGCGACGTCCGGTAGTTAACCATTCTTAAGGATAAGAGCGAAGCGCGAAATTTCACGCGCGAGATCGGAGAAAATACGCCAGTCAGGAATCCGGGAAAAGGACTTGCCAAACGGTGTGATCCTGTCGACTCCTTAGGCCGCTCCGCAAGGAGATCGTCGGGCTGTGGCGCAGCCTGGTAGCGCGCTTCACTGGGGGTGAAGAGGCCGTGGGTTCGAATCCCGCCAGCCCGACCAACAACAATTTAGCTGTCGTGATCCCATCCATCGAAGTGGGTGATTCCTCAAGTTTGGGCATGGGTGACTCAATTGGGGAGTCCAATGTGTGTTCTCAGCGGGTGGGTTAGAACGCAATGCCTTCTTCTATCAATGTTCTACGAAGATCAAGATTTACAGCCTTATTGATGGCAAGGACATGGATCGTCGTCCGTCCACATGACGTTTTACCTGACAATTCTACACCCACCCATTCAAAGTGTTCTTCCCACTCGTTTTCGCGCGGGTTGAACAGCCAGATTCTTTCATTGGATTGAGGATCGATGCCTGCGAGATTAGGCCCTTTGTGGAGGTTACACGATGGGCAAGCAAGTGCGAGATTCCCTTCGTTCGTTTGCCCCTGGTGCTGCTGGGCAACAATATGCTCAATATGGAATCGAAGCCGCGTCCCCAACTGTGGCAGATGACAATATTCACAACGAGATTGCGCGCGTTTCCACACCAAATCGCTAAGCGCTTTCTCCATCCTACGTCAAACACGCCAGCGAGCGCCGGGCCTTGGATTGGAGAATCGCTAGAACGTTGCCTACGTGGACATAGTTTTCCAACTCTTGCTTCTCAATCGGCGTTAGTAAACCTTCGTTGGCCTTTGTTTGAAGATCAGCGATTCTCTCATGGTCCGTATCTTCGAAATCGAGATCGATTAGAAACTGCGCTGCCGCTGGAGCCAGATCGGCCTTAGAAACCCGGACGATTCTGTTCCAAATATCCGTCTCAGTTGGCGGCGAGTTAGTGAACGTTTCACTGACCATAGGAGGATTGAACGTAGCAGTTTCGCGCGGAATCGCAACACGCAGAACGGCTGCCCTCGAGAAAGAGCAGCCGTTGCAATTGCGAAATTCGCTACGGAATTCTAAACACCCATTAATCGGCCACGCTGATGCGAACACCGGTTGAGCTGCCGATCGGTGCTTCAAGGTCATCCCAGGCCGGAATATCGGCACTAGCATCGCCGCATCCATATTGACTGAAGGCAAAGCCGCCGTCATCTGTTGGACTTCCGCAAGGCAAAGGCACAATCTTGTAAGGGACATCGATGACGTTGCCATCATCACTGATAGTGCCAATAAGATGCACCCTAAGGACCATGGTCGGTTTCTGGGCCTCGGGGAGTTCTTTCAGATCCGTGCGGCGGAAGATGGAGACGCCCACCGCTTCAAAGCTGTTCCGGCCGGTCGCCTTCCATGAACCGCGTAGCGTCGTGCCGCTACCGAGGAAGAGACCCTGACCGCCAAAGATTTCAATATCGCCTAACATGTTTGTAGATGTGAGATTGAAAGTGCCGTCTGCATCAAAATCGACGATGGTGTTATAACTTTCGAGACGGAAGCCGCCCTCGGCGGTGTCATCGACGATGGGCACATCGTGCACCGTGCCCCAGTAGGTGCCGGCAAGTTTCTTGGCCACGCGCTCCTGGAGGGATTTGCCTTGGCCGCGGTAGCCTAGCAAGGAACTCTGCCCATTGCCGCGATCGGAACGCGCTTGCGCATTGGGTTGCGAAGTGAAAGTTAGGGTGACGAGAAGCAGAGCCACGGCGACAGCCATGAGCCCGGCAAGAGCTTGACGTGAGTGTGAGAATAGATTCATGTTCTTATGTGGTTACGGTTTCATGAGAGTGGCTTTCCCCGTGAGAAAATCTCCCTCACCCTTACCTAGTGAACTGGCTGAGAATCATAACCGGATGGACACAAGAATCATCGAATGATCAGCTCGTCCAAGCGTGGCACCTCTCGAATGGTGATCCGCCCCTCGGTGGACGCTTGCGTGTGATTTCCATCGGTAAGCAGACAGCGTCCGTCCGCGCTGAAGCGCACATACCAGTTCGACTCCATTCGAATCGTCGACTCCCAGGTCGCCACATTCCAAAACCGCACCACGCCGGATTGATGACGAGCGGCGAGTGTCTTGCCGTCGGGGGAAAATGCCAGACAACGCACTTGAGAATTGGAACTCGTTAACACCACCGGATCCCCTAACGGATCCTCCATCGAATATACGTAAACTCTCCCGTCGCTGGTCGCGTGGGCTAACAAACGGCTATCCCATGAGAAAACAGGATTCATGATGTTCTCCTTTGACGGCGGCAGATCGCGAATCCACTGGTTGGCCTCCACATCGTAGAGCCCCGCCATTCGACCCGTGTAAGCTACAAAGCGGTGATCAGGAGAAATCCCAGCCCCAGCAATCGGAATACGTGACCGGTGAGGCAATTTCCGTACGACGCCAGTATCGGTCTCGATCATTCTCACAGAGCCATCTAGCGATCCCACGACCACCCATTTCCCATCGAGCGAGGCGCTCCCGCCGGTGACCCCTTTCACGGGGCTCGACACTGGGAGTACGCGAATCGAACGAGCCGGAGTCGAAGTCAGATCCCAGTGCTCAATCGCCGAGATCGTCATCGCCGGATAGGTTCCCCGCCCTGCATAGGCGCCCTCGGGAGCATTCGCCGGCGTTTGGTAATGCCAGGATTTCAAAAGACTACCATTTTTCGATAGGTGAAAGACCAAGCCGTGAAGCCGATGCGTGATCCGCCGCAGACGATTATTCCAAACCACAAATTGCTGAGAATCTTCAACGATGCCGGCATTTCCGGCAATCACCTGACCGTCTTCAGAGATCGCGGCGAGAATGGGTCTCGTCCGCGTGTGGCGAGTCTGGCTCACGCTGCTCGATCGGCTCTGATCTAGGCGCCACTCACACAATCTCCTATCGGCGGAAGCCGTGATCAATGCCCCTCTAACAACCGGACCAATGCGTGCCCGATCCCGGTGTCCAATCAAGGTTTTTGTCAGTGCCAGCCGACTGGGTTCCCCTTCTTCAATGGCCCACAGTTGCAACGCATGCTGGTCGCTCACCAGAATCAATCGGCCATCCTCGAGAAGCGCCAGCGAATCGTAATCCTCCGCCAACAGAGGTGTGCGACACATCACCTCTCCTGTCTTTACCTCGAAGACCGCTGCGAAAGAGCACTTCTCTTTCTCATCACGGTCTTCAGAAGACGTGACGAGCATGGCCAGCCTTGAGCCATCTGGCGAAAATGAAAGGAAATCAACGGTAAAGCTGCTAGTGTCAGGCAAGCCAAACGCATGGATCTCTCTAGTCGCGGTCGCCATCACCTCACCACCCAGCTTGCCATTCCCCTTTTTTTCAAGAATGGCGAGATGCCTTCCCTGATCGGAAACAGCCAGCACTGCCGATGGTTCAAAAGCCCTCCAAAGGGGGCGCGGAGACGCCGAAGGATCGGAGAAATCCCATGCATGCCACTGCCCGCCTGATGGCACCTTCATGCACAGAAGCAGTTGCGTGCCTTGCCCTGGCACTTCCACGAATCGCAGTTGATAATTCTTCCAAGAAGATCTCACACCTTCCCCAATCCGGACCGCGGTGTCTCCTTTCAACTCATAGACTGTCGTCGTGGTCACGGCTTCAAAGGGTTCCCAGCTCGTATGGTGCGTCGAGAGCGCCAACCACCGGCCATCTGGTGAAACCGCAAGGTTGTGAACTTCATCCAAACCCTTTAGAAGAACATGCGCCTCACCCGACTCCAGATCCCATCGCCGAACGGTTCCGTCGATCGATCCTGACAAGACACGATTCTCGCCGGGCAATAAGGCCACGGACGTCACCGGCAGCTCGTGTCCGAGAAAGATCCGCTCGTAGTCCGGCTCGGTTTGTTGCCAAAGCCATCGCCACTCCCAACCACGCGGATCAAACGACTCCCCGTCCTCGGGAATGTGTCGAGCGAGACGGTCGCGCGCCGCCATTGGCCGCCCGGCTAGGAACTCTTGTTCGGCAAGCACCATGTCAGTCGGATAAAGATTGGCCGCCATTTCCCTGCGAGCCGCTTGCTCGCGCCTTGTCGCCTGCTGGGCTGAATGCGCGAGCCATAGTGCTATCACCGTTGCCCCTATCAATGAAGCCAACGCGGCCAACGTGACGCCCGTCAACGCACGATTCCGGCGTGCCCATTTCAGTAAGATTTCCGCTGTTCCCACTGGTCGCGCGAGAATGGGCTCGCCTCTAGCATAACGCTCCAAATCCTCCGCCAGCGCTAGCGCGCTTCCGTAGCGTTCCCCGGGATCCTTCTCTAGCGCTTTTCTGCAAATGGTGTCCAGATCCCGATGCACGTTCGTTAACGGCCTCACCGGCTCCGCATCAGCGATTTGCCGCATCACTTCCAAGGTCGAATCACTCGCAAAAGGCACTTTACCCGCGAGAACCTCATGCAGAATGATACCGAGCGAGAACACATCCGAAGCCACGCTAACAGTCCCACCGTTTCCTCGGCACTGCTCTGGAGACATGTAATGGGGGGTGCCGAGTATCGCCGTCGTCCGGGTAAGATCCGCACCGCGTGCTTCCACATGCTTGGCCAGCCCAAAGTCCGTGACATACGGCTCACCTTCTTGGTCTAACAAAATATTGCTTGGTTTGAGATCCCGATGTAAGAGCCCCCGGCGGTGGGCGTAGTGTACCGCTCGCGCAATCTTCGCGATTAATCCCGGTTGTGGTTGGAAGCCACGGCTTCGCAAAGCTTCCGCTAGACTGGCGCCTTCGATCAATCGCATGCATAGATAGGGCATGCCCTCATGCTCGCCGCGCCCGTAGATCGGCACGATGTTAGGATGGTCCAGGCTGGCAGCCGCTTCCGCCTCAATCTCAAATCGTCGGCGGGCTTCCCGTGATGCGAGGCGCTCGCTGGCGATCAGCTTGAGCGCAACAGTGCGGTTGAGACTGATTTGGTAGGCGCGGAAGACCACACCCATCCCACCGCGGGCGATTTCTTCGATAAGCTCGAAATCACCGAAATGACGTAATTTCACCCCAAGATCAGGGATCCGGCATGGACTCGCTTCTTCCGAATCCAAAGCGAGCAGGAGAATGCACGGACGGCAAAGCTCGCCACCGTCAGCGGGAATCTCCGCGCCACATTGAGTACACAGCTTCACATGTTTACATAAGGGAACGCGCTGGAGACATAACGGCCCCGACGAGCTAACGGCACGCCGCTAACAAACCACGCACTTCTTCATTCACATCCTCCTCGGAATCAACAGTTTCCAGGACTTTGCCACGGAGGAGCTCTCCATAACGCTTCCGCATGCGGCTGGCGGCCATTCTCAGAGAGGCCTCACTTACTCCCTGAGCTTGTGCTAGAGCAGGATAAGAGAGATCCGGATCGCCTCCCAACAGAAAGGGAATCAGCATGTCGTAGAGTTCGCCTTTCTCCTTCTTCACATATTCGGCACGCAACGTAGCTGCCGCGTTATCCATCAAAAGACGCACCCACTCACGTTCAAACACGGACTCCGGGGTTTCATTCTCGATGAGCTTTCCCTCAAGGTGAGCTTCGGCCTCCGCCACATCGATACGCACATGCTTGGCACCACCGCCACGTTTGAGCGCTTGCTGTTTTTCGCGCTCATTGGAAAGAAAGAACTTTACTGCCCCTAACAAATAGGTTCGGAATTTGCCTTTGGCAGGATCCGCCTTTTTAAACGAACGTTTGGCTAGCAATTCACCAAAGAAAGCCTGAGTAAGATCTTGCGCCTCATCCCGGCCGTTTCCGCGACTCCTAATAAAGGCATAAACAGGTAACCAATACGTTTGGCAAAGTTTACTCAAAGCGCGTTCGGAAGCGGGTGTGAGTTTGCCGCCCGCGTTGACCACCATCGTCCATTGCGTGGTACCAAACACGCCATCCGCTGTCCGCGGCGGCCACTGGCGCTCAGGTAATTGCGATCCATCCATGGAGGGAGATTGCGGCAATCCTCACCAGGACACAAGCCTTTCTCTGCTATACGTGCCGAAGTCGGGGGGCTGACTATGGAGTGCTACGATCGAGCGCAGCACTCCAAGGGTAAACGAAATAAGCTAACGCACCTCCAGCCGGTAAACCCGGGCCGGCATTCCCGTGGGTAGATTCACTTCATCAAACGGCATGGCTAGTTCTGCGGGATCGGGGCAGGCGCCGGGTAAGCAGGGGTCGAACGTGAATTTCGGTGTGATCACCAGGTGATCACCCTCAAAGGTTCCTTGCAAATACACACGAGCCGTCATGCGTAGGTTGCCGGGATTGATCGCAACCGGTTCGAAAGGTTCGTCACGATGACCTAGCGAAGCCATGTAGACTTCAAACGTGTCCGGTCCGGTGGCTTTCCACGAACCATAAGCCGCGGCGCTTGATCCTTGAGCAGAGAAAGGCAGCTCTTCTGGCAGACCTTCGATTCCCGGATTGGCGATGGCGAGAATGGATTGGCCGAGCTCGACAGAAGTGCTCATCATGGCCGTGCCATCGGCACTGAAGCGAAAGAGGCTATTGGGGATAGGCGCAAGGGGGCCATGCGCGTGCCAGGTGCCAGACACTTTCTCCGCCACCATGGCGTGATGGCTAGTATCCTCAATCTGAGGCGGCGCCAAGCGTTGATAGGTGATCTCAGCACTGAAGGGCGCCTCAAAGTCATCGGCCCTGACAATCCCCTCACTCAAGTCACCACAGTTATTGCCCTGGCAATCGTAGTAAGTGAGCTTGCCGCGCGTGACCAACGAGTCTTCCGTTAGTGTTCCAGATAAATAGAGCACGCCGGATAGCGTTAAGTTTTCTGAAGGACGATGGTAGAGCCAGGTCACGAAACCTTCGAAGCTATCCGGTCCAGTGGCTTTCCAATTGCCAAACATCGCCGTGTGCGTGCCCTCAATGGAGAAGGTCGTGTTCTCGCCCAGCCAGCGCACACGCCGGCCAATCTCGCCGGCAGCGCCAAACATGATCCCACCATCCGCGGTGAACTGCGCGAGATTGACCACGTCCTCTTGCAAGGGCTGGCCATCCGGACCCACCACCCAAACTTGATTGGGCCCGCTCCAGGTACCTGTTAGTTTCGCGGCCACGGCTGCACGGTGACCGGGATCTTCATCAACGATGGGATCGAGACGGTGATAGACGGCCGGCGGGCTCGCGGGGCCGGGCGCTTCTTCAAAGGAAACGAGAAGGGCCGTGGGATCGGGGCAGCCGTCCTCTTCCGTGCAGCGATCGATAGCGAATCTGCTCGAAAGCTCCAATCCTGCATCCGTGCGTTGGCCTTGAATCCACACGCGGCCCACGAGATCCAAAGGCGCCGGGCTGATTGGTGGAGAATCGTAATCTTCGTTGCGATGATAGAGCCAGGAACCGTAGGCTTCAAAGCTGTCCGGCCCCGTGGCATTCCAATTCCCGTAAATGGCCGTGTGCACGCCTTGCAAAGAGTAAGGTAAGAATGCCGGCTCTTCCCCAAAGGGATTGGGGATGAAGGTGACGGCGTTGCCGAGTTCCGCCGAAGTGCTGGCCATGAATTGGCCGTCGCTGGTGAACATGACCAGGTTGTTCGCTTGGTCAGGAACAAGCTCACCGTTCTCATCGCGCAAGATATCCGTTAGACCATGCCAGCCACCGCCCAACCAATCGCCCACTTCATCTTGGTAATCTGGATTTTCAGCGGGACGAACGCGATAGTGTTCTGAGGGCGCGCCATCGGTCGTCAGGCTCACGGTATCACCTTGGAAGCGTTGGCGCGTCTGCCAGGATAGCAGATCTTTGGAGGCTTCAACGAGATAATCTTCATTGAGCGCCGTTCCCGCAACTTCCATTCGCATGGTGCGATCGCCTGTTCGAAAAATGTTGGTGATGGAAAGGGGTTCAGCAGGGGGAAACGGACTGAAGTGGGCGGTGATCGAGAGGTCTGGATTGGCCACGAACGAGATCGATGGGCTAGTTTGATCTTCCAACTCAATGCCCTCCCAATGATCAAATTGATGTTCATCCGCGGGCTTCGCCGTTAGGGTAACGGTTTCACCGGCAGGAACGGTTGCTAGTCCATCAATGGTTCCGTTTCCTTTGACGACCACCACGGTGGTGAGATCGACATCTTGAATCAACTCGTCACAGCCTTCGGCATTGTTAGGATCGAAAACCCTGAAATTATCATATTCAACCCGGAATCCACTCGAGTTGGCGCCGCCTAGCAGAATCAAACCAGAATCATGTGTCGAGTCGTTTCCGCTCACTTCGCCAAGTGGTGTGTCTGGATCATCGAGTGCATAGACACGTCCGGTCAGTTGGTCGCCGACTCCTGTGAAGACGAGCCGAAGCCAACCCGATTCGAGTGTTTGTGAGGGCGACGCCTGACCGACGAGAGCCGCTGGTTGATCATTTTGAAGACGAAGAATCTGAAGGCTGCCGTTGTTGATGAGAAAGAAATAGCCATCGGCCGTTTCATTATCATGACGCGTGATCCGCGCAAAGACACCATAGTCAGGCGGACCGCCCGAGACATAATTGAGATCCACCTCAAGATAGAAATCTGCATACGTCGTTTCGGTTGGAAAAGCACCTCCCGCTAGACCGCCTTCAATAAGCAACTTCCTGTCAGGCGAGATCTGCAATTCGTTGGAACTCTTATGAACGGCCCAATTGGTTAGGCTTTCAGCGTTACCGAACGTATTGGTAAGGCACGGAGCCGGTTCGGGTTCGGAAGCGTCGCATCCTGTAGGATCGTTCGGATCCAGCACGCGGAAGTTGTCAAACTCGATTGAAGATGGGCCCGCAATCTTGGCGAAACCCACCGATCCCGACGCGTAGGTTGAATCCGTCGCTACAACTTCCGCCAAAGGGACATCAGGTGCACCAAGCGTGTAGGCACGTCCGATGAGTTCAGAGCCTCGGCCAATGAATTCGTAACGTATCCAATCAGCTTCGGGTGCCGAAACACCAGTACTACCAATGATATTGAAACCACCGCTATCTGATATCCGCATAATCTGTAGCGCTACTCCATTGTTAAGGAAGAAGATGTAGGAAGCCGAGCTTCCAGGCTGGCCGCGGCCAAAGATGGCGGTGTCGTTGGAAATGCTATTCACGTATTCCAACTCTACGGAAATGTGAAAATCCGTGAATTGGTAAGCTCCGCTGCCATCAGCTCTTACAAAACTGGTTCCGGCCACATTAGCACCGCCAAGTTTTAGGCGCCCCTCGTCAGTCACGTCTATGGTGCCGTTATTTGGTTTGCGCCAGTTTGTTAGGCTCGATTCGTCATCAAAGGTGTCTGTGAAACAGGGGTCATTTGACTCTTGCTCTGTTGACGCATCCGCATCACAACTACCTGGATCGTTCGGATCCAGCACGCGGAAGTTGTCAAACTCAATTGAAGGTGGACCCGCGATCTTGCTAAAGCCGACTCTTCCCGACGCGAAGGTAGAGTCGGTTGCCACGACCTCCGCCAAGGGTTCGTCTGGCGCATCCAATGTGTAAGCACGACCGGTGAGTTCGGAGCCCTTTCCGATGAACTCATAACGGATCCAATCCGTTTCAGGTGCCGCCACACTCGCCGAGCCAATGATATTAAAACCACCTCCATCGGATATACGCATGATCTGAAGTGCCGAACCGTTATTGAGGAAGAAGATGTACGAGGCGACACTGTCCGGTTGCCCCCGCGCAAAGATGGCGGTGTCATTGGAAGTGCTATTCACATATTCGAGTTCCACGGTAATGTGAAAGTCCGCGTAATGGTAGTCACCGCTTCCGTCAGGACGCTGGAAATTGAGGGCGGCCACGTTGGCATCGCCTAACTTGACGTGGCCTTCGTCGGTGATTTCCGCTTCGCCACCAACTCCTTTGCGCCAGTTCGCCAGGCTTGACGCATCTTCAAACGTATCGGTGAAACAGAGCGGCGGCTCTTGTTGCGCGTGAAGGAGAGTCAGGCTGATAACGAAGCATGTTAGGCAGTAAGCAATACGATTCATAGGTTCGAATGGGGTGGTTCATCCGTTCCTAGGAAATCGGCCGGCGAAAGGTCACATGGTATTGTGTGGAAACTCGCTAGGTTTCCATTTCCTCACAAACATCATCCAAGTAGTGGAGCAACCACGAGGTATCGCCCACATAGTAATCCAACGCTTCAGCAGCATGCTGCCGCAAGGCGCGGCTAGTGATCAGTTCCCGCTTTGACAACGTGAGAATGTCTTCGCGATCTTGGGGGGAATACCGGCTGAGTTTGGAGACAGCCAAGTCAAGCGGGGTCAGGACGAAGAGCTGAATCCGCCAGTCCGCTTTGCCGATTCCGGGCCATTCCTGCGCACGTTCCCGGTAGTCGGGATGCATTAGTGCAAAGCCATCATTGTAATTGGCGTCGAAATAGAGAACGGAAGGCGTGCCGTCCGCGCGACAGTAGTCCACGGTGAGTTCTTGAGCGGGAAATAAGAGCCGCTCTGAAAAGGTAGCGTCAACATCTTCTGTGTAGCGAACGCCACAATGATAGTGCATCGCCATACCGCCGGCAAGATACATGCACACCAATGCATTCGAATCGTCCCGCGGTGGCAGGTAGCCACACAGCTTCTCTACCATAGCGGCCAATGCTGTGGTGAGTTCAGGATGCAACGTGTGCATGCGTTGACTTTGTTAGATGGCGTTGTAGAAGATTAGAAAAGCGCGCGCAATCGAACCATGTGCGTTTGGCAAGCTCTGCGAAGCGGCCTGTCGAACCGGGATGAAGCCTTTCCGCGACTTCGAGCAAAGCCGCGCGGTGGCCAAACCAATCCACACCGGCGAGAAAGAGCGCCACCGCAGTGAGTTCAAGAGGGTTGGCCGGATAGCGAATCCAGGCCGCTGGGTCAAAAGCAACATGCTGATCCGCACAGAAATTTAAGAGTTCGGCCTCTGACTCACGGTTCATCTCACCGACTCTCGCATGATGACGCTCCGGAGCAATCAAATGTGAATGTTAATCCGCTTCTGCCGCCTCGATCTCTTCCCAGCTTGGTGCCCGCCAAAGATGCAAGTAATGATTATTCGGGCCGTCGGCGGCGTGCACCATGATCACATTGCCATCCGGCGAGATATCGAGCAGCCCGATGACGGACCCCCGCCATTCAAGCCCGCGCCACATGACGGGCGACTCGATCTCTAAATCCCAGAGCGTCCGGCCTACAGACAGGAGTCGTTTGCCTCCGGGCAAGAACATGGCTTCCGATGCGCTGAGCGCGCTGTTCGATTGATCCAGGATGATCTCATTGCGGCGGGCATCCCAGATCTTGCCGTCCCAGAGGCCTAACAAACGGCCGTCATGGGTTTTGACCACATCTACCGGATAATGATCATCTTTCGGATTCCCACTAAGGAAAGTGCTATTCATTGCTACCTTTCTTAATGGAAAAAGGTTATGGTCCGCCCACGGGCAAACGACAAACTCTTCGTCCGCAGTGAAGTTGACCGGCAACGACCAGGCACCGGTTCCCTCTTGAATGACTTCCAAAGTCTCCAAATCGCGTAGCTCCCAGGGACGGCCTCCTTTCGCGTAGCCTATCATCACGGCATTGAGTTTCCGGATGACGACAATTGGAACCGCTTGTCCTGATTGGGTCTCAATGTCAGTCACGTTTCGCGAATTCAGGTCGAGCATCTTCAGTCCCCCTCCTCTGGGTGCCGCGAGGGCGCGGTCGCCTGGCAACAAGATGGAGCGAATGTGATTGTTTCCCAGAACCTCCAGCTTCTCGATGACCTCAAGGGTCTTCAAATCGATCAAGGCCGGCACGCCAACACTTCCTTCTAGCAAAGTGCCTTCGTATTCAGAAAGGACCGCCTCGTCGATCAAAGTGGCCACGGTGAATGGGCTATCGGTCAGAAAATTGCCAATCCCCACCGTGGCACTACGCATCGGCCCGGTAAGACGTTTGATTTCTCTTTCCGGATTCATGGGATGAGGAGAGAGCGTTTCATGATTCACGCTGGCGCCCATGATCGAGAGACCATCAGGAGAGAAGGCGCCACGCGTGACCCCCTCTCCGAAGAGCATGGCGTGCGACCGATCGCCGTTAGCGGTTTCCCAGACTTCCACGTGATAATCACCAAACGCCGCTACCTGGGAGCCATCCTTTGAAAAGGCAAGTTGCCGGACATCGCGACCGCCCGGGAGCGGATCGCCCGAGTTTCGCTGAATCAAAGTACCTCGGGCACGGCGGGAGTACTCCGTTTCACTCAACAGTCGGCTCCGGGCGCCTGTGGCCAGATCGATGAGCCACACCGGATGCGGTCCCCAGGCTCCACCCAAGGCTAACATTTGACCGTCCGGCGAGAACGCCGCACAGAGCACATCGGCATTTTGATAGAGCCGCGATTCCGCTTCGTGGAACACCACCTCACCCGTGCGCCAGTCGATCACTTGCACACCCGCTTGAGGCATCGCCGTAACCAGTAGGCGTCCATCGGGAGAGAGGCGCACGCTTCCCGCACGAGAGACCCGCGGTTTCCTGGGGCGGATCTCATCGTAGACGATGCGGCTATCATTGATGTCAATAATCGCGATCCGCACATCCCGGTTGGAGAGCGCCGCTTCGTGTCCCTCGGCCTCGAGCGCCTCGATCTCTTCCATTTCAAGAATCTCCCGTTTATCCACCAAGGGGATGACGAGATACCGGCCATCCTGAGAGAAATGTGCTTTGCGCGACCACTCAAAAGGCGAGATGGGAATGGCGGCGATGACGTCTCCGCTCGTAAAGCGATGGACTTCGATCACCGTCTCCTTGACCACGGCCACCAACTCTCGCTCCGCGCAGAGTCCCCTTATTTCCACGTTCGCCGGCTGGTAAACACTTTCGCAATGCCGATGGGCCACATTCCAAATCTCAACCCGGTCTGGATTGTGAAGCTTACCCGCGGTGGCAAAGAGTCTTTCGCCATCTGCGGAAAACGCCACTTCGCCGCCAAGGCCACCTAGTTTGCCAAACACGTCCTCGTGTGGAGAATGGACCAATCCCCAAAGCATGCGCCATTCCCACTCCCGCCGGTCTTCTTGCCCCGGCTTGGGACGCGTGGCCTCCAAGGCGCGCCGGGCCTTTCCCAAATTGCCATTGTGATAGTCGAACCACGCTTGCGTCATGCGCAAGGCGTAGTTCCGGGCATGCGAAGTGCGGGCCTCCTCCGCTTCGCGCCGCACTTTGACGAATCCGAAAAAACCTAACACCACTGCAAAGGCTGTGGCCGTGAGCAGCCCGGTCAGCGCTTTGTTGCGCTTGCACCAGCGCAGACCGCGTTCGGCCACCGAGACCGGGCGTGCGTGGACGGGCTCGCCGCGGTCAAACCGTTCCAGATCTTCGGCCAATGATAGAGCACTAGCATAACGCTGGGCCGGCTCTTTCTCCAGACACTTGCGGCAAATGGTCTCAAGATCCCTGGACACGTTCAAGTTGTGGAAACGCGGCGGCTCGTCGTCACTGATCTTGCGAATGACCTCCAAGGTGCTCTCACCTTCAAAAGGCGGCTGCCCCGCAAGGACTTCGTAGAGCATGACCCCCAAGGCATAAATGTCAGAGGCCGTGGTCACGCTGGCAGAACCTCCACGGCATTGCTCTGGTGACATGTAATGCGGAGTGCCTAACATGGCGGCCGATCGTGTGAGATCCCGATCCGCGGCATCGACGAATTTAGCTAAGCCGAAATCCGTAACAAAGGGTTCGCACGTTTCCTGATCGATGAGGATATTACTAGGTTTGAGATCGCGATGCACGATACCACGACTGTGAGCGTAGTGAACCGCGCGGGCGACTTTCGCCAACAGCTGCGGCATGGTAGCGGACGCCGGCTCCTTGAAGCCGCCATCACGAAGAACATCCGCCAAGTTCTTTCCCTCCACTAACTTCATGCTCAAGTAGGGGTGCCCCTCGTGCTCACCTGTTTCGTAAATCGGCACGATGTTAGGATGATCAAGGCTCGCGGCGGCCTCGGCTTCCACCTGGAAACGGCGCTTCACATCTTCGGAAGCCAGTTTCTCCCCCAGAATCAGTTTGATGGCCACGGGCCGGTTGAGACTGATCTGGTGGGCCATGTAAACGACGCCCATGCCCCCGCGAGAGATCTCCTCCAAGAGTTCGTAATCGCCGAAATAGTGAAAGCGCACACCCGTGTCTCCGGCTTGATAGAGCGAATCCAGAGGCGCTTCCGCAGTCGCCGTCTCTTCCCTTGGAGTCAGGGCGAGGGAGAGCAAGCAATCCGGACACAGGCCTCCCTCAGCCAAACCCTGGGGCGTTGGTTTGCCGCATTCCGGACAATGAGACGTCTCGGGCATACTCACTCTCTCCCTAGGCAATTTCCCATGCAAAGGTCACACACGCGCTAAGAGAAAAGCCCCAAGAGGTTGCGAATCTCTTCATCCACGGCATCATCCGAGCCCACCGTGTCGGCGATGCGATTTCTTAACAGTTCGCCAAAGCGGGAGCGCATGCGCTTCACGGCCATCTTCACCGCACTTTCCGTGATGCCGTTCGCTCTAGCAATGTCCGCATAGGTCATTTCTTGCCGCCCGCCGATGAGAAATTGTTTGAGTTCGGTGAAGAGACCGCCTTTTCCACGGCGGACGTATTCCGATTCTAGCATAGCGGTGACGCTATCGAGGACGGAGCGGATCCATTGCCGGTCAAAGAGGACTTCAGGCGAGGCGTCATCGGCTAACAAAGGCCCCACCATTCGTTCCGCATCTTCTTCATCAATGGAGAAATGCACCGCCTCTCCACCGCGTTTCTGAGCGTTCAGCCGGCGATGCTCGTCACCGAGATAGAATTTGACGGCACCTAACAAATAAGTTCGGAATTTACCGAGATTGGGATCGGCTCCGGTGAAGCTCCGATTCGTGAGAAGATGAAGGAAGAAGCCCTGAGTCAAATCCTTGGCTTCAGAAGGTGGCTTACCTGAACGCCTTATGAAGGCATAAACGGGCGTCCAATAAGCTTGGCAAAGATCTTCCAAAGCACGCTCCGCCTCATCCCCGCTGCTCCCGGCCTCCAGCACCATGGTCCAGCGGGTCGTGGCGAAAGCACCATCCTGAGTAGCCGAGTGCGCCATCCTTGCAGTATGAGGACGTCTCCTGACATAGTGCAAGGCTCTTTGATCGTGACAGAGGGGAACGCCCCGCGCTGTAGTGAGAGGCATGTTCAATGAAGTGGATCACATTGCCCTCCTGGTGCGCGATACCGAAACCGCGCTCAAACTCTATCGGGATCACATGGGACTTCCCGAGCTGCACAGCGAAGTTTTGGATGAAGTAGGCGTACGGCTGACCCATCTCGATATGGGGAATGTGCAGCTTCAGTTGGTCCAGCCGTTGACACCCGATCACCCGTTAGCCCGGCATTTGGAGGAGCATGGTGAGGGCTTTCACCATGTCTGCTGGAAGGTGGACGACATCGATCAGGCAATCAGTGGTCTGGGTGACTACGAATGGCGTCCCAAGCCCAACGAACCCCATCCGGCTCCCAAGGGGAAACGGGCGGCTTTTATCGAGCCATCACTTACTGGTGGGCACCTTTGGGAAATGACGGAACGATAATAATTGCTCTCAATATAGCGACTGGAGGATTGAATATCTGGAATTTCTAATTAATTTCCAAATTGTGGCTCACCAAATATGAAGAATTCATAAAAACTGAGAATTGTATTCGCCTACGTTCGAAGATGTGATTCTCTTTCATCAATCTTCTCCTATCTGAGTATGACGAATTCTTCTCTGCTTCTCCGTGTCATCGTCGTCACCCTCGCCATTGCTTTCAGTTCCTCCCAGAGTTCCCAAGGCGCGGTTGTCTTATTCATCGATGACTTTGAAGACGAAATCGGCGTCAGTGAGGAAGCTGATACGGAGGCGGGTGTCCAGAGTTTTAAGGTCGGTGTCGTGGGCGACTTGTCCGATACTGCGACGGTGACGCTGACCCTGCCGGGAACGGCCGCTGCGGATCGCACGTCAACGCTCGTATCGACGGGAGACGCGGTGCAATCAACCGCGCTCGTCATCGGAGGGGCGAATCGGTTTTCTTACAACAATGGCTCCCTCGCCAGCTCAACGATGACCGTGACCTACGACTACACACCCACCTTTGATCTCACAGATACCGGGACCATCGACTCGGTAGAGCTGACAATCGTTACCTCAGACATCGGAATGGGTAATTCCGGTAGCTTTGACATCACTTTCTTTGACGGGACGAATACGGCAACGTGGGATCTCCCCGAAACAGCGGGGACGCATACGACCACGTTTGCCGCAATGACCAACGGCGGAGCCGTCAATTTTTCAGCTCTGACCCAAATCCAGATGAATCTCACGGGTGACAAGTGGGACATGTCCGTCACCGCCTTTGGTGGCTCCACACCGCTGATCCCTGAGCCCAGCGCCTCCTTGCTGCTTCTATTGGGATTGACCTCGCTTTCGGCACGCCGACGCCGATAAATAAATTCCGGCATCGTTGCCCCATTCGTTAGACGCTTGCAGGCTCGGGAATCGCTCTTTCATTGAGCCTCCCTCTATGTCTGCACCGAGTATCCTCTTATCCATCGCCGTTTCGACGGTAGTGCTAGGATCGCCCCTCGTTCATGGTCATCATGATCCCACGGACGAAGTGGCTGCTCTGACGGCGGAGATCGAAAGCCAAGGCGCTACGGCAGAGCGCTTGCTTAACCGAGCTAGCCGCTGGCGCTCCCTCAGGCGATTGGACTTGGCCATCGCCGATCTGGAACAGGCGGTGGAATTGGCGCCCAAGGCCGCCGGTGTCCGGCTCAATCTCGCCAAGGCCTACCTCGCCGATGACCAATTGAAAACGGCTCTTTCAGAAGCGGAAACGGCCGCCAAGTTAGCGGAAACCGGTGCCGCACGCGCCGAGGCCGAGGTCTTGAAAGCCTCGATCCACACCTTGTGGAAAAGTTATTCCAAGGCAGAGACGGCGTGGAAGGCGGCCTTCGAAGCGGTTCCTGATCACCAGCGCGTCGATTGGTACCTGCATCGTGCGCACGTGCAGCGGATGACCAACCAGTGGCAAGCGTGTTTGTTAGGATTGAAAGCCGGTTACGAGGCCACGGGAAGCAGCGTGCTCTACACGCAATGGGTGGAAGCCTTGATCGATGCCGGGCGGTCACCGCTGGCTTTAAAGGAGATCCGAAAACAACTTCCGGGGCTCCGTTTCAGCGCCGCGTGGCGAATCCGTTATGCTCTCGCCTCGATAGGCCTGAAGCGATCCGCGCAGGCCAAACAAGCGCTGAGCGCAGCGTTAGAGGAACTAAACAAGCGGCTAACAGATGCCGGCGACTCGCCTGACGTGGCTCTCTTGCGGGATCGCGCTGTGGTCTATCTACTTCTCGGGGATCGAGCCGCCGCTAAGAAGGACTACCAGCGCGCCAAGAAGCATGGCGCCGCTCCATGGATGCTCTGGCGCCTTGAGAGCGGCCTTGAAGGAAAGTAGCGGCGCGAAGGTCACTCCAGTAGTGGAACTCGTGAGAGTTCCGGCGTTGGAATTCGCTGCCGCGTAGGAACTGTCACCAGTTCCTCTACCTTCGCTGATTATCACCTTTGAATACGCCCGATTCCGGTTGCCTCGGCGTTGGCACTAGCTTAAATCCCTCAGGATGACCAGAAGACACCTTTCCATTGCCGTCAGCCTCAGCCTTGGGTTCTGTGCCTCGATTCCCGCTGAGGAGAAGAAAGCCACCACCGAGGCGCCTAAAGAGAAGAAAGAAGGCGCGGCTTCCGCCGCCTTGACTGATCCCTCAAAGGCCACTCTCAAATCTCCCGACAAATTCAAAGCCAAGTTTGAAACCACAGCGGGCGATTTCACGATTGAAGTCACGCGTGAGTGGTCGCCCAATGGCGCCGATCGCTTCTACAACCTGATACAAGCCGGTTACTACAAAGACATCGCGTTCTTCCGGGTGATCGATGGGTTCATGGCGCAATTCGGCATTCATGGAGATCCGGAGATTTCCGCTGTCTGGAGCAAATCCAACATCATGGATGACAAGAAGGGCTCTCAGTCGAATAAGCCCGGGTATATCACTTTCGCTAAAACGGGTTTGCCTAATAGCCGCTCAGCCCAATGTTTCATCAACTTCGGTGATAATTCCTTCCTCGATAACCAAGGCTTCACGCCATTCGGCAAGGTGGTCGAGGGCATGGAGAACGTGAATAAGATCTACAAAGGTTATGGGGAAGGCGCGCCTCGCGGAAAGGGTCCCAGTCAAGGTCGCATCATTTCTCAAGGAAATGCCTATCTGAAAAAAGACTTTCCCAAACTTGATTACATCAAATCCGTTACGGTGGTGAAATAGGACTCCCGCCTACCGACCAAAGAAACTCTAGGGCAACTTCGATGGTGAAGTTGCCCTTTTTTATGATGACACCATGAAAATGCGATTCCTCTCACTTGCACTGTTCGCGAGCTTGGCGACACCGATGCCAATCTTTGCGGAGACACTGCTTTATCCCGCTAGCAAACGAACTGATTTTTCTGAGAAAATTCATGGCGTCGACGTCCCAGACCCCTATCGCTGGCTTGAAGAACTCGATACGCCACCCGTCGATGCCTGGGTCACGGCACAAGCTGCTTTTGCCCAAGCTTACTTGAAAAAACTTCCGGGACGCGAGAAACTCAAAACGCGATTGACCGAGCTATGGGACTACGAGAAACACGGCCTTCCCTATCACATGGCCGGCCGGCTTTTCTACACCCGCAATTCCGGACTGCAGAATCAATCAGTTCTTTATTGGCGCGAAGACAAACCTGCCAGCGAAGAGCGCGTCCTGCTTGATCCGAATAAACTTTCCGAGGATGGCACGGTTGCCCTTAGCAGATATGCCATCAGTAGCGACGGCAAGTATCTCGCCTACAGCCTCTCGACCTCAGGATCCGACTGGCAAGAATGGAAGGTGCGCGAAGTGGCTACAGGCAAAGATACCACGGATCACCTCAAACACATCAAATTCTCCACCGCGAGCTGGGATCATGAGAATAAAGGATTCGTCTATAGTCGCTATCATCCCAGTGAAGAAGGTGATCTCAAGGAATCAAATATCAATCAACAAATCTATTATCATCGTCTGGGCGATCCTCAGGATAAAGATCAATTAGTCTACAAGCGCCCCGACCAACCGAAGTGGATTTTCGATGGCGATTATTCCGAGGACGGCCGTTACTTGATTATCACCGTTTTTACGAGCGCCGGCAGCAAGAACGGCTTGTTTTACAAGGATCTCCAAGCAAAGAATAGCCAAGTGGTTGAATTAATCGCTCCGGGCGAAGCGCGCTATAGCTTTATTGATAATGAGGGAAGTAAGTTCATCGTTTTCACCGATCACGAAGCGCCCAACGGAAAACTCATTGAGGTCGACACCGCGACATCTCAGCACAAAGACCTCATTGCTGAAAAAACGGATGCCGCCCTTCAAGGCGTATCAAGTGTAGGCGATGTTCTCATTGCCAAATATCTTAAAGATGTCCTGCCGCATGTCACCATGCACGATCGTCAAGGCAACTTGATCCGCGAACTGCCTCTGAGTGAAATCGGCTCAGCTTCCGGTTTTGGCGGCAATCGCAAAGACACGAGCACGTTTTATGTCCTCTCCGGCTATACCAATCCCGGCCGCATTTATCGTTACGATTTGGCGTCCGGCGAAAGCACGCTTTTCTGGGAAGCCAAGTTATTATTCGAGCCCGACCGATTCGTGACCAAGCAGGTGTTTTATAAAAGCAAAGACGGCACCCGGGTGCCAATGTTTCTTGTACACCGCAAGGATTTTGAAGCCAAAGGAAACGCGCCCACCTTTCTCTACGGCTATGGCGGATTCGATATCTCCCTCACACCGCGGTTCACCGTTTCCAATTTGGTATGGGTGGAAATGGGGGGCGTCTACGCTTTGGCCAATTTGCGAGGAGGCGGTGAGTATGGCAAGGCCTGGCATGAAGCCGGAATGAAACTCAAAAAACAGAACGTCTTTGATGATTTTATCGGTGCTGCGGAATGGTTGATCGATAACAAGATCACCAGTTCCAAGCATCTCGCCATCGGCGGCGGCAGCAATGGGGGCTTATTAACTGCTGCTTGCATGAATCAACGCCCGGATCTCTACGGCGCCGTATGGACGGCTGTGGGTGTTCAAGATATGTTGCGCTTTCACCAATTCACCATCGGCTGGGCTTGGCAGGACGAATACGGTGATATTGAAGACGAGGCACAGTTTAAAAACCTCTTGAGCTATTCACCCTATCACAACGTGAAATCCGGGGTCCATTATCCACCGACCCTGGTGACCACCGCGGATCACGACGATCGTGTTTTCCCTGCCCATAGTTTCAAATACGGCGCCGCGCTTCAACATGCCCAAGGGGGTGAAGCGCCGATCATTCTTCGGATCGAAACCAAAGCCGGACATGGTGCCGGCAAACCCACCGCCAAAGTGATCGAAGAAACGGCCGATCGTTGGGCGTTCTTAGGAAATGCCGTGGGTCTTCCCCTAAAATAAGGACGTGAATCGCCCCAAACGCGATCGCGCCACGCTCCCGGCAACCGTCTCGCCTGAAGCTTACGGGAAATCCGTGCGTGGGCTTCCCTTAGAAGTTTATCTACCCGCCCACGGGGTGCGTGAGCTCGTCATCGCCGGATTTCATGGGGCCGAACCCGAAACCACGGTCGTGCTTTCGCGTGCCATGCGCGCTTTTTCTAAACCGCTCGATCACGCGGCTGTCATCCTCGCCTATAACCCAGACGGACTCTTGTTAGGCACCCGTGCCAATGCCAACGGGGTGGATCTCAACCGGAACTTTTCCACACGAGATTGGCAAGCCGAGCCGACATCGTATCGCTGGACTCTCGACGATCCCGATCGCGTCGCGATTGGCACAGGCACCGCTCCCGCATCCGAACCCGAAACACAAGCCATCATCCAACTGATCGATCAGCTGCAACCTGAGATCATTGTCAGCCTGCATGGACCACTTGCCTGCATCGATGATCCCAATGAAACGCCACTTGGGAGGGCCATCGCAGAACACACGGGGCTTCCGTTAGTCAAAGATGTCGGTTACCCGACGCCGGGATCCTTTGGCACTTGGGCGGCCGAGAAAAAACTGCCGGTCATCACCTACGAATTTGAAGATGAATCGGTAGAATGGCTCACCAGAAAACATAGTCCCACCTTGGAGGCGCTACTATCGGGAACACTGGTCCATTGAAGTCGAGCCCCCGATCAGAAGTGTCATGAGAATCCTCATCATCGAAGATGAGGAACCCCTGCGCGTGGCGGTCGCGGACTCACTTCGCGACGAAGGCTACCGCGTCCTCGTCGCGGCGGACGGCGCCCATGGCTTGCGCACCGCGATCGACCAGACGCCCGACCTCGTGCTGCTCGATGTGATGCTTCCCAAGCTCGATGGCTTCGCGCTCTGTCAGGAATTGCGACGCTTGGGGCATCACATGCCCGTACTCATGCTCACGGCCAAAGGATTGGTCGATGATCGCGTGACAGGGCTTGACGCCGGTGCCGATGACTACTTGGTGAAGCCTTTTAGTCTAGCAGAACTCCATGCACGCATCCGGGCCCTGATACGGCGTCAGGAGCATCAACGCAAGCTGCCTAACGAAATGACCCTTGGGAACGTTACGGTAAATCTTTCGACCCGCCAATGCCTGCGCAAAGGCCGCGCACTTCCCCTCACTGCTAAAGAATTCGGCTGCCTCAGACTGCTCTTGGAACACACCGGAGAAACCGTGAGCCGCGAGCAGTTCCTTGATGAAGTCTGGGGCTACGCCGCTTTCCCGAACACACGTACGGTGGATAATCATATTGCGAGGTTACGCACCAAGATTGAACCGGACCCCAAGCATCCCCAGCTGATCTTCACCGTTCCCAAAGTAGGCTATCGGTTGACCAAGGAAACGCGATCTACTGAGTAAGTGCTCTGGATCGAACGTTGCTAGACTTTGGAAAGATCAAGAGTCTAACGAACGTCTATCCAATTCCAATTCAAAGAGGCCCAGTTGCCCCACTCCAAGGAGCGCACTTTCGAGGTGAAACTTTTAGAAGGCGTTCACTACCTTCGGATCCTCTTCAAGGCCCAGCGTTTACAAACGTGAAGCAGGACGTGTAAAACAGCCTCTGCATGAAGAGATCGGACAAGACGCCCCCCCGAAAACGCCAATGGCTTCTACGGCTCGCCTTGGCCTTGGGCGCACCCGTTCTGGCCATCGCCATTCTTGAAGGGCTGCTCCGCTTAGTGGGTTACGGTTACGACCCAAGTTTCCTGGTTCAGGACAGAGAAGACGGCCGCTACGTGCATGAGAACTATCAGTTTGCCTGGCGTTTCTTTCCTCAGGCCCTGGCTAGAACGCCCCAGCCGATTCGTGTGTTGGAGAAGAAACCGGCGGAGACCATTCGCGTGATCGTGTTTGGAGGTTCCGCCGCCATGGGCGATCCCCAACCGGCCTTTGGCTTGGCGCGGCAGTTAGAGTGCCTTCTAACCAATCGCTACGCCGACCGGAAATTTGAAGTCATCAATGCGGCGATGACCGCGATCAATTCTCACGTGGTGCTTCCCATCGCCAAAGATTGCCGCCGTCTCGATGCCGATGTGTGGGTGGTCTACATGGGCAACAATGAAGTGCCCGGCCCTTTCGGTGGCGGTACGGTCTTTGGCGCGCAAGCGCCTCCTTTGACGGTCATTCGTAGCGGCTTGGCTTTCAAACGGACCCGGCTTGGGCAGTGGATGACCTCCATCTTATCGCGAAAGGGAAATCACGTGCCGGAAAACTGGGGCGGAATGGAGATGTTTCTTAATCAGCAAGTGCCTCACACTTCGCCGAAATTGCAAACGGTGTATGAGAATTTTGAATCGAATGTAAGAGATCTCCTGGCAGTCGCCGACCAGGCTGGGGTGTCATTGATCCTCAGTACGGTGGCCGTGAATCTGAAAGATTCGCCGCCCTTTGCCTCAGGCGCCACGAGTGATGCGGCGGTCAATGCTGAAGCTCAATTTCAGTTAGGCAGGGAAAAATTGGCCCGGCGGGCGTCCCCGGAAACACACTTTCACCAAGCACGTGATCTCGACACCTTACGTTTCCGGGCCGACTCCAAACTCAACGAGATCGTCCGCAAGTTGGACGGTGAGGTTCATGTGGTCGATGCGGAACAACACTTTGCTGAGCTAAGCGACCACGGTGTGCCGGGTGACGAATGGTTTCACGAACATGTGCACTTTAATTTCCAAGGGAATTACCAGCTATCGCGGCTCATCGCCGAGGCGGTCGCCACAGTGACGGCGTTAGACCTAACCAATGGCGAATGGTTCACGGAAGATGCCTGTGCTGCTTGGTTAGGCCACACCTTGTTTCACCAAAAAATGGGCCTGGAAGAAACGCAGCGACGATTGCAAGTGCCTCCCTTCGCTGGACAGACCGGCGCCGCTGATCGCGCGAAAGCTCTGGCGTCGAGGATCGCTTCCTTGAACAAGCGCATGACGCCCCAAGAAGGGATGGCTGCGGCGCAATCCTTTGAAGAGGCCATTGTTGACCGACCGCAAGATTGGTACTTGCGTCAACAATACGCTTTTCTGTTAGCGTCAGCGAATCAACACGAGAAAGCGCTCGAACAATGGCAGGCTGTTGTGAAGGTGATCCCGCACGATCCTGCGTCGGTCTACGAACTCGGCTCTGCTTACAATCGCATGAAACAGCGCCAAAAGGCGGAAGAAACTTTGCGCCAAGCAATCGCGCTGCGCGAACGCCATCCCAAAGCGTGGAACAGCTTGGGAATCTGTCTCTCGCATCAAAACGACTTCACCGGCTCCTATGATGCCTTCGCGCAAGCCGTGGCTTATGATCCTGGTTATGCCGAAGCCTACGTCAATTGGGGTTTGGTCCTGGCCAATCGCGGCAATCACGACCTAGCTCAGGCAAAGTATCGTAGCGCTTTGAAAGCCAATCCCCATTACTACCCCGCCTACCAACATCTGGGAGAAAGCCTGAATAAGGCAAACGCTTTCGAGGAAGCCGCCGAGGTCTATGGAAAATTGGTCGAGCACTTGCCCAATAGCGCCAACGCCCGAATCAATCTCGCCTTCGCCCGCATGAAACTTGGTGACCATGAAGCTGCGATCACCCTACTGCAAGAAGCCATTCAGTTGGAGCCTAACAACACAACGGCACGGAAATATCTCGAGCAGTTGCGAGCACGTCGATGATTCGATTCGATACGCAGGTGGTTCCGGTCGGTCAGAGCGCCTGTTCCTAGCGGAACTCGTAGGAGTTCCGGGCGTTGGACTCCGCTGCCGCGAAGGAACTGTCACCCGTTCCTAGACTTTTGTTGACCACCCTCTTAGTCACACCCCAGAGAGGCTTGATCCTTCGCGACCAAACCTCTAGGTAAACGTCATGCAGAAATCGATCTTCACGTGCGGCCTCTTCTTGTTTAGCAGTTTGTTAATATCTTTGGCCAAGCCTAACTTTGTCATCATTTTCTGTGATGATTTGGGTTACGGTGACCTCAGTTGTTTCGGCCACCCTACCATTCACACGCCTCATTTGGATCAGATGGCCGAGGAAGGGCAGAAGTGGACCAATTTCTACGCTGCGGCGCCCGTCTGCACGCCGAGCCGGGCCGGCTTGCTCACGGGCCGTTTACCCATCCGCACGGGCATGTGTTCTGACAAACGTGCGGTCCTCTTTCCGGATTCCGCCGGCGGTTTGCCGGCGAGTGAGATCACCATCGCCAAAGCGCTTAAGGAAGCCGGTTACGCCACAGCGGCTGTTGGGAAATGGCATTTGGGGCATTTGCCAGCGTTTCTGCCCACGAGTCACGGCTTCGATTCTTACTTTGGTGTGCCCTACTCCAATGACATGGATAGATTGCGGAATATCGGCCCCAAGAACGGACGCCAGGCCTTGATGAAACCGCAGAATGCTTACTGGAACATCCCACTCATGCGCGATGAAGCCATCATCGAGCGGCCGCCAGAGCAAGCGTACCTAACCAAACGCTATGCTGAGGAAGCGGTGGGCTTCATCAAACGCCAAGCGGCGGAGAAGAAGCCTTTCTTCCTCTACCTCGCGCACAGCATGCCGCATGTCCCCATCTTTGCTTCAACCTCCTTTGACGGCACGAGTAAAGCGGGACGATACGGCGATGTGATCGAAGAGATCGACTGGTCTGTGGGGCAGGTGTTAGGTGCCTTGAAAGACCATTACCTAACAGAAAACACCATCGTCATCTTTACCTCCGATAACGGCCCGTGGTTACCTTTTAAAACGCACGGTGGATCCGCCGGCCATTTGCGTGATGGGAAAGGCAGCACCTGGGAGGGCGGCATGCGTGAACCAACCGTGATGTGGGGACCCGGAATCGTCACACCGGGTATCGTACATCAGATGGGCAGCACGTTAGATCTCTTCCCCTCTTTCCTCGAACTAGCCGGCGTGCCCTTGCCGCAAGATCGCGTCTACGATGGCGCGAGTCTGGCCCCTGTCTGGAAAGGCGAAGGCAAGTCCCCGCGCGACACCATGTTTTTCTATCGGGGCGAACAACTGCGCGCCGTCCGGCACGGCGAATACAAGGCGCATTTCGTCACCAAGACGGAATACGTGGGCCAGAAACCGGTCACTCATGATCCACCGCTTCTCTATCATTTAGGCCACGATCCCTCAGAGAAATTTGATATTGCTAGCGAACATCCGGAAATGGTGAAGCAACTGAAGAAGCTGGCCCAGGCTCACCAGGAATCTTTCGAACCGCCGGCAAGCCATCTCGAAGCGCGGATCTCGAAAGCTCCGTAGTGGGGCTCGTGTTTCCGACTAACGGTGGTTTGTAGACAAGGCAGTCGAGAAACTGGTGAGAGTTTCGTCTTTGCCGCGGAGTCCACGTCATGGAATTCTCACGAATTCTGCTGCCAAAGCGCACCCCTCTTCCAGTCCCGCACCCATTATCCTGTTGACCCCTCGGCAGAATCCCACAGGCTCAGGGAGACTTCATTATGCCTCAAATCCCTATCGTGATGCCACAGCTCGGCGAATCTATCGCCGAAGCGATCGTGGTCGATATCCAAGTCTCTCCGGGCGATCAGGTCACCGCTGATCAAGAGATCATGGAGGTGGAGACGAACAAAGCGGTGATGAGTGTGACCACGCCATGTGACGGCGTCATTGCTAGCATCTCTGCCGAGAAGGATGTTAGTTACGCAGTGGGTGCTACGTTAGGCACACTGGAAGTCGCAGCAGACGATGCGCAACGACTAGGCTTGGGGCCTGAATCCGGAGGCAAGGCAGAAGAGCCGGAATCTTCTGAAGCAACTCCCACAGAAAGTGAAGCGGCTGACGATACTCAGGGTGTTCATTTCAAGGTGGAGGACGATGCCGTACCGCAAGAAGCGTCCCAGGAACCGACTGTGAAGCCCACGGTAGAAGGACTTCCTGTTCCTGCCAAAGCCACTGGTGCGAGTTACCTCTCACCGCGCATGAAGGCCCGTATGCACGAGTTGGGCCTCAACAAAGCAGACTTGGCCGGCATCGCCGGAAGCGGTTCTGGGGGGCGCGTCACCGTCGAAGATTTTGAGAATTTTCTCCGTGAGCTCGAGGCGAACAAGACGAGCCCTGCTTCACCGATGCGCATTGCGGTGGCGGATTCCATGCGTCGTAGTTGGACACGGCCGCTGGCCACGGTGGGGTTGCCCGTTAATCTCGATGCCCTCCTAGCACATCGTAAAACAGCTCAACAGAAAGCCGGACCCGCACTTTATGCTATCCGCGCTCTCGCAATCGCCCTAGCGGAAAACACCGCCCTCGCCGGGCGTCTCGTCGGCGCCCAGATCGTTCATCCCCAAGCCGTGGATATCGGATTCGCGGTTGAGGTTGAGGATGGCGTGTTGGTGCCGGTCTTAAGGGAGGTGGATAAGAAATCGCTCGCCCAACTGGTGCCCGCTTACGATCGCCTGGTTGAGAAAGCTCGTGAACGCCGTTTGCCGCCGGAAGCTCTGGGCACAGGAGCTGCCACCGTGACCAACTTCGGCAGCTTCGGTATCGTCTGGGCTACGCCGATCCCGCTGCCCGAACAGAATCTCGTGCTAGGGCTAGGCCGGGGACTGAAGAAACCCGTTTGGGATGAGCAGGCCGGAGAATTCCGCCCTGTCACTGAAGCGGAAATCACCTTGAGCTTCGATCACCGGATCCTAGACGGCGGCGCCGCAGGCCGGCTGCTCACCCAAGTGGCCACGCTCTTGCAAGCGCCCGAAAGTCTCTAGTTTAATCGATCAACGAATCGATCTCGGAGGCCAATTCGAAATCCTTTTCCGTCAGACCATCCGCGCTGTGTGTGGTGAGTGAGAAAGTGATCTTCCGCCAACGAATATCGATGTCTGGATGGTGATCGAGGTCTTCCGCGAGTTCCGCCACATCACGCACTAGATCGATGCCATCCAGAAAGGTCGCTCGTTCCACCGTTCGCGTGATCCGTTTCTCTTGGCGCAGGCATTTCCACTCCGGCACCTGGGTAAGCGCGAGGTCCAATTCTTCATCGGTTAGGCAGGCAGGCATGAGGCCCTCCTTAGGACGGCGCTGGGCCGTTGACCAGGAGAAATCGCCCAATTTCCCCGCTGGGATAATAAGGTTGCAGGAGCGAAACCACTAAGCTAATAGGTCCGTTCGCTCCGCCCAGGGGCCTTCCCAGAGGCGGTTTTCCCCTCTTCCCAGACACGATTATTCTCACAAACTCATGGCTACCAAATCCAACACAACGGAGTCCGAAGTGCCCGTGGCAAAGCTCGAGCACGACGCCACGAAATGGGAGGACTTCGCGGAGCAGCACGGCAAGAAGATACTCTACATTGTGCTGGGTGCGGTCGTTTTGATCATTGGCTACTTCATCATGAACTACCGCAAAGAAGCGGGGATCACGGAAGCGGCTGCCGAGTTGACCCGTGCCGAGACCGTCGAGCAGCTTCAAAAAGTGGTTGATAACTTCCCAGGGGATAACGCCTCAGGCTCCGCGATGCTCCTCATCGCCGACAAATTGCAAGAAGAGGATAAAGCGGAAGAAGCGTTCGCGGTGCTGGAAAAATTCGTCAATACGAAGGAGGGGCATCCGCTCTACTATAAAGGCAAATCGGATCTCGCCTTGAAGAAGCAGGCCAAAGGCGAAATCGATGAAGCCATCTCTCTCCTAACAGACGCCTCGACGCCCGGCAATGGTTCGGCGTTTGAACAACAGATCGCTCTTTTGAGATTGGGCGACGCTTATGTGGCCAAAGGCCTCGCCGCTCAAAAGGAGAACGACACGGAAGCAGCCAAGGCGGCCTTTGATGAAGCCCAAGTCGCTTACGAAAAGCTTGAGACGGATACTCAAGCGGCAACTCTCAAGCGCACCGCCACGCAACGAAAAGAACGCGTGCCCCATCTCAGCATCCCAGCACTCACCGAAGCAGAAGCCAAGGCGAAGGCGGCCGAGGCAACTCCGGGCGATCCTGCACCAGACGCCGAGACGATTGAGATTCCACCTCCCGGTGATGGTGAGGCTGCAGCACCTGCAGACAATGAAGAAGACACGACGGCCCCTCCTGACAATGATGCGGAGGAGACGGCCGGAGAAGCGCCTGGAGAGAACGGCGAAGGCTAACCGGCAACGCCATGCATATCCGCGATATCTTCGCGAATTATTCGACGACTTTCTCGTTCGAGTTTTTCCCTCCCAAGACGAAGAAAGCGTCTGCCACGCTCTTCGAGTCCATCGCTCAGTTAGAGCCCTACAAGCCTTCCTTCGTCAGCGTCACTTATGGAGCGGGCGGCTCCACTCGCGATCTCACGCATGATCTCGTCGTGCGGTTGAAGAATGAATCCAATCTCGACCCCATCCCGCATCTCACCTGTGTGTGTCACCAAGCAGCGGATATCCAAGAGATTCTAGAGCGTTATGCCCAAGCGGGTATTTCTAACATTCTCGCTCTCGGTGGCGATCCCCCGCGCGGCATTGAGAATTACCGGAAGGAAGACGATGCCTTTCAACACGCCGCTGATTTGGTGCGCTTTATCAAGAAGTTCAACGATTCCGGAGCACACCCCGATTCCCGTGGCTTTGGGATTGGCGTCGCCGGATTTCCCGAAGGCCATCCCGGCACGCCTAACCGAGTGTTAGAGATGGACTACCTCAAGGCCAAGGTCGATGAGGGCGCGGATTACATTTGTACCCAACTTTTCTTTGATAATCACGATTTCCTCGACTTCCGCGATCGCTGCGTCCTGGCGGGGATTGAGATACCGATCATCGCTGGCATCATGCCCATCACCTCCTCCAGCGGTATGCAGAGAATGGCCGAACTCGCGGCAGGGGCGCGTTACCCTGCCAAACTCCTCAAAGCGATCAAACGTTGTGGGGATGACGAAGAGGCGGTGCGCCGGGTCGGCATCCATTATGCCACCGAGCAATGTGCGCAGCTGATCGACCAAGAAGTGAGTGGCATTCATTTCTACACGCTCAATCAGTCGACGGCTACGAGCGAGATTTACGCTCAGCTGGGACTGCGGAGTTCGGATGCCTTGCGGACCCCGGCCTAACATTGATTGATAGTGTCGCGAATTGCTCCGCAACCTACGCTGCGTTGGATCAACGGAGTGATCCACGACGCTTTCGTTTCTGAAAAAACATCCAACGAAAGACTTGCGCTTCGCCGTCTCCATGGAATGAGGTGAGGCCCATGGACGCGAGCCGGTTGGCGGCACTTTTAGACTTGTTTCATGGGAAGACGATCCTCGTCGTGGGGGACGTCATGCTCGATCGGTTCATCTGGGGCAGTGTCTCTCGCATTTCACCCGAGGCGCCCGTTCCCGTCGTGCATGTGGAGAAGGAATCCGCCTATCCTGGTGGCGCCGCCAACGTGGCGCGAAACCTCAGCCAATTTGCCAAGGCCGTGCACATCATGGGCGTCATCGGCCCAGGCGTGCGCGGGGAGATGCTGGCCCAGAATTTTGAAGACGAAGGCCTCGACGTGGCGCAGTTGGTCACGGATCCCGATTACGAAACCATCGTCAAAACCCGAGTGGTGGCTCGGGGCCAGCAAGTAGTCCGCATCGATCGCGAGACGCCGCGGATGATTTCCGAGGCCTCAAGAACGCAAATGGTGGCACGCATTCGCGAACTACTTCCCACCTTAGACGGGATCATTCTTGAAGATTACGGGAAAGGCCTCCTGTCGCAAGACTTCGTGGATGACATCATCAGCGAGGCGCGGAAACACGAGGTCTGCATCACCGTTGACCCAAATCCTAACAATCCCATTCAATGGCGCGGAGTCACCGCCATCAAACCCAATCGCGTCGAAGCCTTCCAAGTCGCCGGCATGCCGGGACAAACGTTAGGCGATGACTTAATAAACGACCCGGCGCTGCTGCAGTTGCGCGAGCGCTTGCGTCAACACTGGAAGAGCGATTTGTTAGTTGTGACATTGGGGGACCGCGGCATGGTGCTTATGGAAGGGAATGAGCCGCTCTACCATGTGCCTCCCAAAGCACGCGAAGTTTACGATGTGTCCGGTGCCGGAGATACCGCCATCGCCATCTTCACGCTCGCTCTTTCCGCGGGCGCGTCTCCGCAAGAGGCCACCGAACTCTCCAATCACGCAAGTAGCCTCGTCGTAGGTAAAGTCGGGACGGCAACCATTCTTCCTGACGAACTTGCCAAAGCCGTCACCGCGGACACCGCTTCCGCAGCCGCATCATGAGCCCTCGCACTTATGGATTCATTCCTGCGCGTTGGGCCTCGACGCGGTTTCCTGGCAAGCCTTTGCACACCATCGCCGGCAAACCTCTGATCCAACATGTTTGGGAACGTTGTCAACAATGTGAGGCGCTACATGCCGCCATCGTGGCCACCGATGACCCGCGCATCGCCGATGCTGCGCGTGGCTTCGGCGCGGAAGTGGCCATGACACGTGATGATCATGTGAGTGGCAGCGATCGCGTGGCCGAGGCTGCCTCGCAGTACGAGGACTGCACCCACGTGATCAACATCCAGGGAGACGAGCCGCTCATCGATCCCAAACTCGTCGACTCGTTGGCGCAAACTCTTCAAGCAGAACCCGATCTGCCGATGATCACTGCGGCGAACCCGCTGCAAGACGAAGCACAGATCCACGACCCCAATATAGTCAAAGTTGTGCTTAACATTTCCGGAAACGCTCTCTACTTTTCCCGCAGCGTGATTCCACATGGCCGAAATCGCCACCCAGGTAGCACCTGGCTCCGGCACCAAGGGATTTACGGATACACGAAGGCTTTTCTCCTTCAGTATGTCCGGTGGGAACCGTCTCCCCTCGAATTGACCGAACAGTTAGAGCAATTGCGCGCCCTCGAGAACGGCGCCGCCATCCGCGTGGTCATCACCCAGGACGATGCCATCGGTGTGGACACCCCCGAGCAGGCCGATCAAGTGGCCCAACTTTTAGCGGCCCCAGACTCTCCCACCCATTCATGAGTACTGACACCAAACCGCCGATCAAATACATCTTTGTGACTGGGGGCGTCGTCAGTTCACTGGGCAAAGGCCTCGCCGCCGCCTCGCTTGGCACCTTGCTAGAATACCGCGGGAAGAAAGTCGTTCTGCAGAAATTCGATCCTTACCTCAATGTGGATCCGGGAACCATGAGCCCCTATCAACACGGCGAAGTCTATGTGTTAGATGACGGCGCCGAGACCGATCTCGATCTCGGTCATTACGAGCGCTTCACTTCGGCGAACCTTACCCGGCTTAACAATCTCACCAGCGGCCAGGTTTATGAATCGGTGTTAGAAAAGGAGCGCCGTGGTGATTACCTGGGAGCCACCGTGCAGGTCATCCCGCACGTCACCGATGAAATCAAGAGCCGGATCTACGAAGTCGCGCGCCAGCAACAGCCAGACATCATCATCACCGAGATTGGCGGCACTATCGGCGATATCGAAGGCCTTCCTTTCCTCGAGGCCATGCGCCAATTCGCGCTCGAAGTGGGCAAGGAAAACATCATCTTCATCCACGTCACACTGGTCCCGTTTATCAAAGCCGCCGGCGAGCTGAAGACCAAGCCCACGCAGCAAAGCGTGGCCAAGCTCCAAGAACTGGGCATCCAGCCGGACGTCATCATTTGCCGCACCGAGCATGAACTCGAAGATGAACTGCGCAACAAAATCTCGCTCTTCTGCAATGTGCCGCGGCGCGCCGTCATCCAGGCGCTCGACATGAAACACACGATTTATGAGGCACCGTTAGAGCTTCGAAAAGAGCGCCTCGACCGCATCGTGTGCGATTTGCTGCATCTCGAGACGGAGCGGCCGAATCTCGAAGAATGGGAAAACTTCGTTCAGCGCGTGATCAGTCCTACTCACAAAGTGACCATTGCCGTGGTGGGCAAATACATCGAGCTCCAAGACGCTTACAAGAGCATTTACGAAGCGCTCACCCATGCCGGCGCTTCCGTGGACTGCGGTCTCGAGATCATCCGCATCGATTCCGAACACATCGAGCGCGACGGGCCGGAACGTCACCTAGCTGAAGTCGGCGGCATCCTCATCCCCGGCGGCTTTGGCAAACGCGGCATTGAAGGCAAGATCGCCGCCGCACGTTATGCGCGCGAAGCCAAGATCCCCTATCTCGGACTGTGTCTGGGCATGCAAATCGCCACCATTGAGTTTGCGCGGCACATCTGTGATCTGGAGGGGGCTAACAGCCAAGAATTCAAACCGAATGCCCCGCATCTGGTAATCTGTTTGTTAGAAGATCAGAAAGACGTGGATCAGAAAGGCGCTTCCATGCGCCTCGGTACCTATGTCACCGATATCAAACCTGACACTCTCGCCTACAAACTCTATCAAAGCGCAACGATCACCGAGCGGCACCGCCATCGCTACGAAGTGAATCCGGATTACAAGGATCAGCTCGATCAAGCAGGCTTGGTCATTTCCGGCGCCTCCCCTGACGGTACCCTCGCGGAGATGGTCGAAATCACCGACCATCCCTTCTATATCGCCGTCCAGTTTCACCCGGAATTCCTCTCCAAACCGAATCACCCCCACCCGCTCTTCCGCGGCTTCGTCAAAGCCGTGCTCGACTCGAGCATGTTGTTGGTGGAGTGAGGAAGATTGGGATGAAGTAGAAGGCAGCCTCGTAGAGGAACTCGTAAGAGTTCCTTCGCCGCAGCGGAGTCCAACGCCCGGAACACTCACGAGTTCCGCTACTAGAAGTGCCCATGCTTGGTCTTGCCGAAAGCCGGCAGGCCAGCTAGGCGGGAGGGATGCGAATCTTCTCAACGTTTCCGTTTTCGGGCAGTCTCTGCCTCGGTGTGACTGCGTTGCTCGCCGCTCCCCCTGATCCTTCTGTTTTCGAAACGAGCACCTGGGCAGAGGCCCCGCTGCTTCAGAATCCTGTTTCGCTATCCTTTGACACCGAGGGCCGGCTTTACGTGGTCGAGACCACGAGGCGTGGGGCGGTGGATGTGGACATCCGTTCGCACAAACCCTGGGTGGTGGAAGATCTAGCAAATCAATCGATTGACGACTTCCGATCTTTTGTTAGGCGGCGCTTTGCGCCGGAGGCGAGTGCGAGCAATCAGAAATGGCCCGCGGACTTGAATGAAGATGGACGTCACGACTGGCGGGACCTCACGGAGCTCAGCGATTCGCTGCGTGTGTTAGAGGATTTGGATGGCGATGGGCGCGCGGATCAATCCACGGTCTTTGCCACCGGGTTCAATGAAGAAATCACCGGAGTCGCGGAAGGGGTGCTCTGGCATGAGAACGACGTCTTCTACACCATTTTCCCGGACCTGTGGAAACTGAAGGATACCAATAAAGATCGCGTGGCCGATGAGCGGGAATCATTGTTTCGCGGTTTCGGAGTCCACGCGGCGTTTGACGGGCATGACATTCATGGATTGACCGTAGGACCGGACGGCAAACTCTATTTCTCCGTGGGGGATAACGGCACGTCTGTGAGGACGAAAGAAGGCGAGCTTCTGCATTACCCTAACCAAGGTCTGATTCTGCGTTGTGATTATGATGGGGCTAACTTGGAAGTCTTCGCTCACGGGTTGCGCAATCCGCAAGAGATCGCTTTTGATGATTTCGGCAACCTCTTCACCGTGGATAACGATGGCGACATGCGAGGTGAGCGAGAACGATTCGTCTATCTGGTGGAGGGAGGCGACTCTGGATGGCGCTTGAACTGGCAGTTTCGCACAGAGGGTTGGTCAAAGTACACAAAGCAGCCTCTCTACAATCCTTGGATCGATGAACGGATGTGGGTGCCACATGAACCCGGGCAGCCGGCCTTTATCACACCGCCTCTTTCGAACTATTCGATCGGGCCGGGCGGCTTCAAGTATCACCCTGGCATTGGCCTCAACGATGCCTATCGCGGCTACTTCTTTCTCGTTCAATTTCCCGCCAAGGTCGTAAGCGCGTTTCGAGCGGTGCCGAAGGGCGCCTCTTTTGAGATGGCAGATGAGCATCCATTTCACGAAGGGCTGATGATCAGTGCCGTTCACTTTGGCAACGATGGCGCTTTTTACATGGCCGATTGGGAAGGCAAATGGATGCCCAACGAGAAAGGGTCAATCAAGAAAGTGGATGATCCCCGCGAAGCGGGAAGCCCGCGCCGTCGGGAACTCGAACGCTTGCTGCGAACCGATCTCGACGGCGAGGATCATCTCGCGTTGTTAGGGTATCCCGACCAGCGGGTCCGACAGCGCGCACAAGCCCATTTGGTTAGGCGTGGGGCAGGCGAGGCCTTGATGAACGTTGCCGAGTCCACCCAATCACCTCAATTGGCGCGCATTCACGCACTCTGGGGATTGCAGCAATTGAAGGGAAACGGGGTGGAGCGTTTCGTGGAGCGACTGCCTTTCCATGACCGTGATCCGGAGATTCAAGCACAGTGTGCCAAAGTGGCGGGCGCGCTCACATTGTCTAAAACAGGAGCTTTATTGGTAAAACAACTCAATCATCCATCGGCCCGCGTTCGCTTCTTTGCTGCGATCGCTTTGGGAAAAGCACCCCATGACAGGGGCTTTGAAGCGTTGGTTAGGATGCTTGAGGAAAACAACGAACAAGATGCCTACCTTCGACACGCTGGAGCCATGGGGTTGCGTGGTTATGAAGCAACTGCAACCCTGTCAAAACATCCTTCAAAGGCCGTTAGGCTGGCGGCCGTCGTCGCTTTACGGAAGGCGGCAAATCCTCACATTGCCGCCTTCCTCAACGATGACGATCCGGAGGTGATCGCCGAAGCTGCGCGGGCGATTCACGATGATTTCTCCATTCCCCAGGCGCTGCCGGCCCTTTCAAAATGCCCACCACAAGGAAATGAAGGGCTAGTGCGGCGCATTCTCAACGCCAATCTTCGAGTGGGAACGGCCGAGGCCGCGGAGAGACTAACATCTTATGCGCTCAATGAAGAACATCCTTCGGCGTTGCGGCTTGAGGCAGCTCTTTGTCTCGTGCATTGGGACGCGGATCCATATCTGGATCGCGTGACGGGACGCGTGCGGGAATTGGATGAACGGAATGATTCGTTAGGCCGCAAATGCTTGCAGCGCGTTTGGCCTGACCTGATTGCCACGGCTGATTCAGAGATGCTGCGCGGTCTCACACGCTTGGCTGACGACCACGAACTACCACTAGATCTATCATTGATCGAGAAGTTGACCACAACGGATAGTCATGCCTCCGCAGTACGAGCGGAGGCCATTGCTCTTCTCACGAAGCGTCAGTTTGCACGACTGCCTGATGTTCTCCCGCAATGGCTGCAGAGCAAAGACGCCGAAGTGCGAATCGCTGCACGCAAGAGTTTAGCGCAAACAAATACGGAAGCATTTTTCGAATTCGTTGCGTCGACGCTAGGAGAGACGATCGCCGAGCGGCAATCCACGTATCAGTTGTTAGGCGAGATCAAAGATCCTCGTGCCACCGCGATCTTGGAAACGGCCTTTCAAGATCTTTTAAAAGACGCGATCAAACCCGAACTTCGGCTTGATGTGTTTCTTGCAGCCAAAGCCCAAGAATCGTTGGCACCGCAAGTAGGTAAATTCGAGGCGGCCCTCCCGCAAGATGATCCCTTGGCGGTTCATCGCATGACGTTGCAGGGCGGCGACCTCGGCCGTGGGAAACAGATTGTGCACACGCATGCCAGCACACAATGTTTGCGATGCCATAACATCGATGCCAAAACGCAACAGTTAGGCCCCAATCTGGCCGGCGTAGGTAGCCGCCTGACGCCAGACGCTTTGCTAGAATCCCTCATACTACCTAATGCGACCATTGCTGAGGGTTTCGATATGGTATCGCTCGAGATCAAGAATCGAACAACACCGGTTGCCGGAACAGTGCTTGAAGAAACGGAAGACGCGTGGATGATCAGTCAGCTTGGGGGCGACGCGATTAAGGTCAGTAAGGATTCGGTGGAGAACATCCAACGCCTCTCTCTATCAAGCATGCCACCAATGGCCGGCGTGCTGTCACTGCCGGAAATTCGCGATGTGTTGGCGTATCTCCGTTCTCTAACAATCCCATGAGCGCTGAATCTCCTTGTTACGTGACCCATTTAGAATGTGGTCTAACTGGCAAACACCACCCTGCCGGAGAGATTCACGGTCTCTCCGAGGCGGGCAAGCCTTTGCTCGTGCGCTATGACCTGGATGCCGTCAAAGCGGCACTCTCACCAGACGTTCTAGCAGAGCGCCCACAAGAGCTATGGCGCTACCGGGAACTGCTGCCCTACAAAGATCCCAGCCAGGTGGTTTCGCTGGGAGAAACGGTAACACCGTTGATTTCCGTAGCACCCTGGGCGACGGAGAACGTACTTGTGAAGGACGAGGGGCGGTTGCCCACCGGTTCCTTCAAAGCACGCGGTCTCTGTATGGCGGTGACGATGGCTAAAGAGCTAGGGATTCGGCGCATGGCCATGCCGACCAACGGCAATGCCGGCGCGGCGTTGGCGGCTTACGGATCCCGCGCGGGGATGGAGACTTTTGTCTTCTGCCCCGATGACACTCCGGAGGTGAATATTCGGGAGATCGCTTTGCAAGGAGCGCAAGTTTGGAAAGTGAACGGACTCATCCATCATTGCGGACAGCTTGTTAGGCAAGGCAGCGGGGCCATGGGGTGGTTTGATCTTTCGACGTTGAAAGAACCCTACCGGATCGAAGGGAAAAAGACCATGGGTCTCGAGTTGGCAGAACAGTTAGGCTGGAAAGTACCCGATGTGATCTTTTATCCGACTGGCGGCGGCACGGGCCTGATTGGCATGTGGAAGGCGTTTGCAGAGCTTGGCGAGTTGGGCTGGATTAGCTCCAAACGCCCGCGCATGGTCGCGGTGCAAGCGTCAGGATGCGCACCGATCGTGCGGGCTTATGAGGCGGGCGAGGAGTTTGCCCAAGAATGGCTGGAAGCTCACACCGCAGCGGCGGGTATTCGCGTGCCCATGGCCGTGGGCGACTTCCTCATCCTGCGCGCCGTGCGGGAAAGCGGTGGCTTTGCCATAGCCGTAGATGATGATGCCATTCTAACGACGCAACAGGAGGTGGCTCGATTGAGCGGACTCCTGCTCTGCCCTGAGGGCGCAGCGACGGCAGCCGCCTATCGCCTGTCCGTCGAACAGGGACATGTCTCTCCTGAAGAAACGGCCGTGCTTTTCAATTGCGGATCCGCCCTCAAATACCCCATGCCGGAAGTTTCGAGGACAATCGACCGGCATTGCGAGACTGATTTCACGACACTAGCAGACGAATGATGGCACCTCGTTCCTCCCGCTATTATTCGGCTCTTTGGCAATGGCTTTTGCCCAACCAGGAACCAGCGCCTGAATCGCAGGGCGTGGTGCGCATTCCCGCCCAACTTCCAGGCCGCAGCACGATCGAGGTCTATGGCATGGCCGGGTTTGCGGTTCTCTTTCACTTGGTATGGACTTGGGATTGGTTAGGCCGTTTCTGGCTCGCTCTGCCTGGGAGCTTGTTGCTTCTCCATACGTCGGTGATTCTTGGAGCCTACCTCTTCAGCACGAACCCCTCCGATACCAAGCGTCAAGCCCATCATGGCCCACAACGGTTTCACTGGACGATCATGTCGTTGATGGCGATCTGGGCGATTTCGTCAGGTTACTCGCGAAGCGTGTGGTTGGCCTGGCCATGGTTGGTGTTCATCTCACTCAATGTCTTCGCGTGGTTTCACCTACGCCGGTGGTATCGATTGGGGATCGTGATAGCGCTACACCTCGTGGGAGTGTTTCTTTGGATTTGGTTAGGCTGGCATTGGGGCTTGCCCTATTTCTTCGTCCTCCACATGCTGATGCTAGCCGCCGGGCTGACACCGGGATGTTCTTGGTACGGTCCAGTTCTGCGATCGCTAGACCGAGACTCCAAAGATGTCTGGCTCACGATTGATGACGGGCCCGCTACGGAAGACACGCGGGCGATGCTCGAGTTGCTTGATGCTTACGAAGCGAAGGTTACCTTCTTTCTCGTTGGCGATCGAGCCGAGTCTGCGCCGGATCTCGTCCGCGAGATCGCGAATCGTGGGCACGGTGTGGCCAATCACACGGCCACCCATCCGCAACGCTGGTTCTGGTGTCTGCCCTGGTGGCGTGCGGAGCGTGAGATCGCCGATTGTCAGCAAACCCTAACAGAAATCACTGGAGACGCGCCCACCCTCTTCCGCAGTCCGGTTGGGCACACCACGCCCTTCCTTCATCCTCTCCTTGAGACCCTGGGGCTGCGACTGATTGGATGGGACGTGCGCGGCTTCGATGGGGTGGCCAATGATCATGAAGCGATCCTAACACGCATTCAGAACAAGGTGCGGGGCGGCAGCATCATCTTGCTGCATCAAGGGCGCCCGGTTCATCTGCAAGTATTGAAAGAACTTCTGCCTTGGCTACACGGCCAAGGTTTTCGCGTGGTGGTTCCAAAAGAGTTCGACTAAAAATGGTGGGCGCTCTCGTAGCGGAATTCATGAGTCTTCCGGGCGATTGACTCAACGGCCGCGAACAAACTGCCACCAGTTCCTCCACTTCCTGGACACCACTTTTAGTCACACCTCTTCCCAAATCCGTTTGAGAATGCGTGAACCACGCTATGGTGGCGTCCCGATGAGGGATCTGAAACAAACTGATGTCTGTTACCGTAATTTCCACTGTCTCTGAAGTCCGTGCCAAGCTTGGTGAGCGCCGGCTTGCTTTCCCCAACGAAAACATTGTGTTAGTTCCAACCATGGGAGCCTTGCATGAAGGGCATGGTTCGCTGATACGCGAAGCAAGGCGATTGGCGGGTGAGCATGGGACCGTGGCGGTGAGTGTCTTTGTCAATCCGACGCAGTTCGGCCCTAACGAAGACTTTGAAAAATACCCGCGTGCGCTTGAAAAGGATACCCGCTTGGCAGATGCTTGCGGTGCTGATATCATCTTCGCCCCCAAGGCATCGGAGATGTATGCGGAAGACGCCTCCATGGAAGTGCGTGAGACACGTCTTTCGTTAGGCTTGTGTGGAACGAGCCGACCGGGGCATTTCCCCGGCGTCTGTCTCGTCGTCATGAAATTGTTTGGCATCGTGCAGCCGGATCAGGCCGTGTTTGGAGCGAAAGATTACCAGCAACTGGCGGTGATTCGACGGATGGTGCGGGATCTTCACGTGCCGGTGGAAATTGTTGGTGCTGAAACAGTTAGAGAAGCGGATGGCTTGGCCATGAGCTCACGGAATGAGAATCTCACCGAGACCGAACGGGCAGCGGCGCCGGGTATTCGCGCGGCGTTGTTAGCGGGAAAAGAGAAATGGGAGGCTGCTAACGACATCACGCCGGCGGTGTTGACGCGATTCGTGCGTTCCAGGCTCGAACAAGTGCCGGGTGGACGAGTGGACTACCTCGAATTGGTCGATGCTGAAACGTTGGAACCGGCGACGCAGATCACACGACCGGTTGTGCTGGCCTCGGCGTTTTATTTCAGTCAGGCTCGCCTCATTGATAATATCGTCTTCGGACCCGAAGTCTCCCCATGAAACAATCTGATTTCTTGGTCATTGGTAGCGGCATCGCCGGCCTATCATTTGCCTTAAAGGCGGCGCAGCATGGTTCGGTGACCATTGTGACCAAACGTCAAGGGATGGATTCCAACACTGCTTGGGCACAAGGAGGCGTGGCTTGCGTGACGGCGCCGGAGGATTCCATTGACTTGCACGTTGCCGATACGTTAGACGCCGGCGCCGGTCTCTGTGATGAGGAGGTTGTTAGAATCGTTGTCAGTGAAGGCCCTGAGCGGATCAATGAACTGATTCAGCTGGGCGTCGCCTTTGACCGAACGAACGTCGAAGGGAAGGAAGAACTCAGCTTGGGACGCGAGGGCGGTCATTCGCAACGCCGCATTCTTCATTGCCGCGATACGACCGGTCGCGAAATCGAAGAGAAACTCTTTGCCGCCGTGCAAGCGGAACCCGCTATCTCGCTCTATGAGTATCACTACGCGATTGATCTCATCACGACATCAAAGTTAGGTCTGGCAACGGACAACCGATGCGTGGGGATCTATGCGTTAAATGAAGAACGTGGTGAGGTAGAGACCTTCCGATCCGATCGCGTGATTCTGGCGACGGGTGGCTGCGGGAAGGTATATCTTTATACGAGCAACCCGGATGTGGCGACCGGCGACGGCGTGGCCATGGCTTGGCGCGCGGGCGCGGAGATCGCGAACATGGAGTTCGTCCAGTTCCATCCGACTTGTCTTTACCATCCCAAGGCCAAATCCTTCCTTGTATCTGAAGCCGTGCGGGGCGAAGGAGGGATTTTGTTAGGCAATGACGGCAAACCGTTCATGGAAAAGTACGATTCTCGAAAGGATCTCGCTCCTCGCGATATCGTGGCCCGGGCTATCGACCAAGAAATGAAGCGGACGGGGAGCCGATGCGTGTTTCTTGATGTGCGTCATCATTCCAAAGCATTTCTAGCAGAAAGATTTCCTCACATTTATCAAACATGCCTTGAGTTCGGCATTGATGCGGCGAAGGAACCCATACCTGTGGTACCAGCGGCACATTATCAATGTGGTGGCGTGAGGACGGATATCAACGGGGCCACATCGCTTGGCGGGCTCTACGCCATTGGTGAAGTAGCCTGTACGGGATTGCACGGCGCCAATCGCTTGGCCAGCAATTCACTTTTGGAAGGCGCCGTCTTGGCGCATCGCGCGGTGAAGGATCTTCTCGAACGCTACCCGATGGAAAGAAATCCTACGGAACTCGCCATCCCATCCTGGCAAACCGGTGACGTTCAAGACATGGATGAGTTAGTGGTGATCTACCACAACTGGGATGAGATCCGGCGACTGATGTGGGACTATGTGAGTATCGTTCGTACCGACAAACGGCTGCAGCGTGCGGCGACCCGGTTGCTCAACCTCAAGAACGAGGTGCATGAATTCTATTGGAACTTCAAGATTACAGCAGATCTGTTAGAGCTACGCAATCTGGTCGATGTGGCGGGCGTGATCGTGGAATCCGCCAGGCTTCGGAGCGAGAGCCGCGGCTTACACTTTACCCTGGACTATCCAGACAAGTCCGCGAAAGCCGGAGACACGGTTCTCAAACGTTTTTGATTTAGGGTTCGCCCGTTTCCTCATCGACGTAACGAAAGCTGAGAATCAGTCGCCCACCGGGGCTGCCGACAACGAGCAAAGCCGAACTCGACAGCCGCACATTACCCACGCGCACCCCACACGGTTCTTACCTGAGCATTCGGACCGCTGGAAACGGCCGCCGTCGAGGGACTGAAATTCTGCCACTTAAACTCAATCTACCTCGTGAGATGAACCGGCGTGGCGACATCATCCCTGAGGCTGGAGGTGTCTTCTGAATCGGTCACCGGCTCCACGCCATTCGTCTCCGCATCGCTTGGAGCAGTACCCATGGCCGCCGGCGCCACTGCAGGATCAGCGTTGCCGTTAGACGAAGAACTGCTGACGGCCACGACGTACGAGGTCCCCAAGAAAGCTAAGCCGATCAAGGATACCAACGTCACGGGGCCGATCTTGGGCGCGTTTTTCTGAGGTTCCTCTTCCTCGTGGAAGGTCTGTAAGAAATCACGGGTCACCGGCCTCAGCCCGTTGTTTGTTCCTTTGAGAAGCGCTTCCGCGTAGACGAGCAGACGATTATCAAGCCATCGATCCTCGTCTTGGCGGCCATTGCGGTCCCAAGCCGTAGCGCGTTCATCAAGTTCTTGCCGTGACTGACGGTCATCCCTCTCCTCGTCTAACAAAGACTTGAGTCGAGGCCATTGAAAGAGAATGTCAGGATGGGCGAAATTCACAGCGGCCGAATCCGGATCGTCGCCGGTGAGATAGATCAAGCGCTCGTGAATCAAAACGTCTAACAACGTCTTCGTATCATCCCCGAGCTTGGCAAGATCACCGTAACGAACGTCGTCGAGCACCGGCATGCAGTCTTCGTCCCACCCTACCAAGGCTTTGGCGAGCGTGTTGAACTGCTTCTGCAAACGGGGTTTCAAATCGTCTAAGGTCGTCTCGGCATGCGTCACCATGATCTTGGCCAAGCCGCCCTGCTGCAGCCATGTGTCAGGATCATTCGCCTCCTCGGAAGCGTAGCGCCCGACAAAGCGACTAATAAACGGCACGGCATAGGGCGCTTGATCTAACTGATCTACAAGATAATTGGCAATCCTGCCATGATCTTTGCCGACGGAAGGTCCCTCTTTGGGCAGCGCTCTTCCCAACTCTGACTCGACCAAAGCTTGTTGCATAGCCTTGCCCGGAACGGCCATACGGACAAAGAAATCGTTAGGACGATTGGTGTAGCGTTCTAACAGATTGAGACAAGGGCGAAGGAAAGGGCTTCGCAGGGTCGCAATGACGTGAATCGTTCCGTCACCGATCAATTGCCAAAGGAAATCCATCTCCGCTTTCCCATCGCTCCCACCGTCAAAAATCTGTTCAAAGGCATCAATGACTAGAAAGAGCCCCCCTCGATAGGTGAGCCGCAACGATTCCAATGCCGCCGCGCAGACCGAAGGACAACGCCAATCCATCGATTGAGGAAGCGGCAAATGGGCGCCGAGGGAAGGAAAGAAGCCTTCCTCGTGATCGTTGGGCATCAATTCGATCCGTAAGGAATTAGAGAGACCGCTGATCTGAGGGATCAAGGTGTGACGTAGCGTCATCGATTTCCCGATCCCGCTGGGACCGGAAAGAATCAGCAAGCCAGCTCCGTCCATCGTGTTCTTCCGAAACTTCTTTTCGATTTCTTGACCAATCGCTCGCCGGCAAACATCGCCGTGAAGCTGCGTTGGCACTACGGATTCAAAACGGCCCTCCCTGAATGGGCCTTCTCGATCTCCAGACGAACCTGGCACCCAATTATCCTCGCTTGGTGTAATCATCTCCCATAATTACTATTATTAGTTATAATTTCAAGCACAACTATGAGTAATTTCTCACTCTCGTGATTCATTTCTGCGTTGGCCGAAGGGAGCGTAGGTCTCAATCGGGGGATTTCAAAAATAATTCCCTCTATTTGAAAATTATGGGTAGCTTTCCGGGCGTTATAATTTCAATACCGAGAACGATCACAACACGTGCGTTGCAGAACTGCTTGTAGAATTGGGAGAGGCTTCCCCGGTAGGGCGATTGCAATATTCTGCGACTAGATCTCCCCTGAAGCGACCAGTAGATTGATGATCTTAAACGTTTTTATCCAAGCGGCCGTTTCTCGAGTGAGTGAGGCGATTTCCTCAACGGTAGCTCTTCACCGCAGAGATGATCGAGTCGGCCGTCATGCCCAGTTCTTTCATGGCGGTGCCTCCGGGAGCGCTCAAACCAAAGCGATCGATGGCTAGGACGCGGCCGTTCTCTCCGACATACTTCCACCAGAGTCCCGGGACTCCGGCCTCGATGGCGACTCGTTGCGTACACGTCCGCGGGAGGACGGATGCGCGATAGTCCTCAGGCTGCCGGTCGAACCGCTCGAACGACGGCAGGGAAACGACGCGAACCCCCGATCCCAATTCCTTGGCGGCCTCGACGGCATGCTGCACTTCGCTGCCGGTGGCAATGAGGATGGTCTCGAGTTCGCCGGTTTCTTTGACTAGCACATAGCCACCTTTAAAGACACCCTCGCGACGCTCTTTGGCTGAGACCACGTTCAACATGGGCACACCCTGACGAGTTAACAAAAGCAAGGTCGGTCCATCTGTCCGTTCTAACGCTGCCACGAAAGCGCCGGCCGTTTCCTCTGGGTCAGCCGGGCGAATGACATCGAGTCCGGGAATGACACGCAGACCGGAGCAGGTCTCCACCGGCTGATGGGTAGGGCCATCCTCCCCCACACCGATGGAGTCGTGCGTGAAAATGTAGAGCACTGGCAATTTCGCCAAGGCAGCCAAACGAATCGAGGGCCGGAGGTAATCGGCAAAGACGGCAAAGGTGGCCCCCGACGCGCGGAAGATGCCGTCGTAGGCCATGCCGTTAAGAATCGCGCCCATAGCATGTTCACGAATACCAAACCACAAGTTGCGTCCGTTCCGGTCGTCGCGTGAAAAGTCGCCTGCACCTTTGAAATAGTTCTTGGTCGAACCATACAGATCCGCGCTGCCACCTACTAGTAAAGGCATGGCATCGGCAAGTGGCTGCAATGCCGCACCACCGGCGGCGCGAGTGGCCAGTTTCGCATCCGCATCAAACTCCGGGATGCAGTCTAACAAATCACCGGGAACCGCATGGTCGAGCCCGGCTTGGAGTTCTTGTGCCAAAGTGGGGTTCGCCTGTTTCCAAGCGCTGTAAGTCGCTTCCCATTCGGCGTGTTCCTTGCCCAAGGCCTCGGCACGCTCGGCGAAGGCGGCACGCACTTCATCAGAAACGTAAAACGTTTCTTCGGGCAACCCTAACCCTTTGCGAGCAGATTCGGCAAACTTGGCGCCGCCCTCTCCATGCCCGGCGGCCGTTCCCGCCACCTCAGGAATGCCGCGGCCGATTTCCGTCTCCGCGATGATGAGTTTCGGCTTACCGTTGTCGTTAGCCTTCGCCTGGTCAAATGCCTCGCGAAAGGCATTGAAATCGTGCCCGTCAACCGTGACCACATCGAAACCGTAGGCTTCGTAACGCTTGGCCGTGTCTTCGCTCTGCGTCACCTCGGCCATGGCATCGAGAGTCACTTTGTTAGAATCGTAAATGAGGATGTAGTTATCCAGACCTTGATGGCCGGCAATGGCAGAGGCCTCTTGAGCCACGCCCTCTTGCAAACAGCCGTCTCCCGCCAGAACCACAATGTGTTGATCGAAAACCGTGTGCTCGGCGGTATTGAATTTCGCCGCTGCCATCTTGGCGGAGATGGCATAACCCACGCCATTGCCCACGCCCTGGCCGAGCGGTCCGGAAGTGGCTTCGACCCCTGGCGTCTCGCCGAACTCTGGATGCCCGGGTGTCTTGCTATGGAGCTGCCGGAAGTTTTTCACCTCATCCAGCGACAAATCGTAGCCGGACAAGTGCAGCCATCCGTAGAGAAACATGCTGCCGTGACCGGCCGACAAGATGAGACGATCACGATTCAGCCATTCAGGATGTTTGGGATCATAACGTAGCGACTGCCCGAAGAGCACGGCACCCATTTCCGCTGTCCCCAATGGCAAGCCAAGGTGTCCGGAACTGCATTTGTGGATCGCATCGATCGCCAATCCCCTAATCTGATTTGCCGCTGCTTGCAGTGTCGTCTTCGTCATCGCGCGAGCTAAGAAGAGAAGCGAAAGGGTTTCAAGCGGGATGATGAAGCAATGAGCGCACAGACCGGTATAATTATTAGATAAACCATAATTTTATGCCATCCTAAATCTGTGAGTTCCCCCACTTCCTGGTTTTCCACTCTCAGCAACGTCCTGCCACCTACTGCCAACCGTCTCCTCCTCATCGCCATCGTCGCACTTGGAGCGCAGGGCTGGGCGCTCAACGCCGACTTCTATATGGATGATTTCCTCCACATCGTGGGGAATGAGGAGATCCAAAGTGGCGACATCTCCGGAGGACTGGCCAGCCGTATCCTGCCGAAGTCGCTCTGGCGGCAGGTCTACCTCTCGCAAGGCTTCCATTCCTTGACCTATCACACGCTCAACTTGGTTACGCATGTGGTACTCGCGTTGTTGCTCGCCTCGGTCATCACTTCGCTGGTACGTCTGCATCCTAACAGAGCCGCTCGCGAATCGGCCTCAAGCATGGGGCTCTGGGGTGCCTTGCTCTTTGCCTGCCATCCCTTGGTGACCGAGCCGGTAAACTACGCAGCACAGCTGACCATTGTCATGGCGACCCTCTTCTCCGTCGCCGCGGTTTGGTGGGCGTGCCGTTGGCGGGAAACGGGAAAACTAAGCAACGCGGCCGGCGTTCTGGCTTGCCTCGTGCTAGCAAGCATCTCAAAAGAACCGGGATTCTGGCACGCGTTGATCAATCTCTTCTTCGTGGCGCTTTTGTTAGTTGACCAGAAACATCTCGCCTTCCTGCAGAACCGGCGGGCGCGACTCACGCTCATTGGGTGTGTCGGGTTCGTTGGCATCCTGTTCACTTGGTCGTGGTTTGGAATGGTCATTGGACGGTTCGCAGACTCGGAACGCATGCTTCATTACACGCTCACCCAAGCACGCGTGCTGAGCAGCTATTTGTCGCAGATGGTGATTCCGATAGGGTTATGCAGCGATCATCACATTCCTTGGAGCATCTCGTTGGCTGACAAGGAGGCTCTTCTCAAACTAACTCTAACAGTGATTGCAGCGGCCGCTATTCTCTACGCTTACCTTGTGAAACGGTCTTGGTTGGCGGCGATTTGCGGTTTGATTCTCTTTCATTTGTTAGTGCGATTTGCCTATTCCGTGGATGAATTGATGGTCGAGTACCGCACCTACCCTTCCATGCCCTGGGTCGGGCTTTTGATGGCGTATCTCATCTGGCGGGTGACCGAGGGAAGGCAGCCTTCTTATCGCCAGATACGACTCGCAGTTTCGGCAGCGGTAGTGATTGTGTTTGGGGTCATGTCTATCCAGCGTTCGCAGACGTGGGGCAATGCCGCAGCGCTTTCGGTGGAGGTGAGCAAGAGTTACCCAACCAATCTTCGCGCTCTAGCAAACATTTACGAACACCGCGCGGTCGCCTTAGATTTTCACAATCTCGCGCGAGACAAGGACGTGGCCGCCACCATTCGGGAGGCCATCCTCGATTACAATCGCGAGAGCAACACCAGAGAATACAGCCCCATCCGTGCGGACTTCGACTTTGTTACCTGCCGGTACTACACGGAACATGCCTTGCTCGCGACCGGCCATACCGACGAAGCGCACGCCCGAGCACACCAGTTGCTGGTCGATCAATTAAAAGGCGACATCCAATGGCATCGCGACTCCGTCCGCAGCACGTTCTTGAGCGCGGCCCTCACTGCTTCCCTCAAACGGGATCAACCGGGATTGGAGCGTGTGCTTCGCGCCGCGGGTTTTCTGCCGGAGCTGAGAGAGGAAGTGGAGAACCTGCTTCAAATGGAACTCGCGCTCGCCAAGGTGAACCGTGAGCGGCAGCGCATGATGGCGGCGGTCGCGGATGAGGCGGGCGACTGAGTCTCCACGCTTGCGTTCCGGGCGTATCTGCGGCAAATGCCCCTACGATTTGCCTCGCCACATTTATGAATGCTCAGGAAACGCTAGATCAACACACACGCGAGATCGTCCAATGGCACTTCTCGCCCGAAACCGGTTCTCCCTTTTGGCTCAAATGGGCCCAAGAGAATTGGGACCCACGCGAAGAAGTGAAAAGCTTCGCCGACATCGCTAAATTCCCCCATTTTCAGGACGAATGGTTGCGAGACATCACCAATGAAGAGTGGGTCCCCAAAGCGTTCGATGGCCAGCCGTTCAACATCTTTGAAACGGGCGGTACGACCGGGCTTCCCAAGCAGCGTGTGGGTTGGGACGACTACAAGCACGACTACGAAATGTTCTCCGATCAGCTGAACGACGAGTATTTCCCACGTGGCGGCAACTGGCTCATGGTGGGACCGACCGGTCCGCGCCGGTTACGCTTGGCTATTGAACACCTGGCCAATCACCGCGGTGGCAGTTGTTACTTTGTGGATCTCGATCCGCGTTGGGTGAAGAAACTGATTTCCCGAAAAGAGCTGGACCAAGTGGAGCGTTACCAGCGCCACGTCATCGATCAAGCCGTGGAAATCCTCAAGCACCGCAACATCAAGTGTCTCTTCACCACGCCGAAATTGTTAGAGTCCCTGGCGGAACGCGTCTCCATTCCCGGGCGCGGCGTGCGCGGCTGTTTCTGTGGCGGCACAACCATGACCCCTCAGACCGTTCGATTTTTGGTAGAGGAAGTGTTAGAAAACGACGCTCAGTTTGTGCCCACTTATGGCAACACACTCATGGGCTTGGCCTGCAGTATTCCTCTAACAGACGATTACAGCGTGACCTACTACGCGCCGCAACCGCGCGCCGTCTTGCGTGTGGTCAACCCCGACGACACCCAACAGACCGTCGATTACGGCGAGTATGGCCGTGTGGAACTCACCACCCTAACCAAAGAATTCTTCATGCCCCGATTCCTCGAACGCGATGAAGCGATCCGGCGCAAACCGGCCGGCGGTTATGATTGGGATGGCGTGGGCGATGTCCGGCCATTCGGCGTGTTGGAAAAGAAGGTCATCGAAGGCGTGTATTAAGCACTATCAAGCAAATCTCAAAAGATGTCTAACATACCCTCTATTCCCATTCTGCGCCGGGGCGAGATCTACCGCAGCTTGGATCAGCAGCCGATCAACGCCATAGGCAGCGACCGGCCCGTGGCCCATCTTTCCATGGCCAACTCCGGTTTGGTCAAACGCGATCTTCATCAGTTAGGCAAGGCCCGCGATATCTTGCGCACCATTCCCGCTGATGACCTCATGAAGATCTGTATCGAGGCGGGAGATCATTTCCTCAATGCCGTGCTTCCCGTTGGTGAGGAAGGCTATGATCAATCGCCGAACGATTATGTGCGGTCTCTCGCGGCTACCAGCGGCCTTCCTCATGCCTTGATCCGCATGAACATGAAGAAACTGCATGAAGTCTTCACCGAGATGCCGGTCATCACGCGAGGCTTGACCCGAGGTCTCGATCTGTCGGTGCTGGATAAAGGCTATGGTGATCAGCAAGGCGTGCCCGTGAGTTATTCGGCCCTAGCGGATGCGTTGTCAGTGGTCTTGCCTAGCAACTCGCCCGCGGTCAATGCCTTGTGGGTGCCTGCCTTGGTGCTGAAGATTCCCGTGCTTCTCAAGCCCGGCCGTGAAGAGCCCTGGACGCCGTGGCGGATCATCCAGGCGTTTATCAAAGCGGGATGTCCCAAGGAAGCCTTCTCCTTTTACCCAACCGATCACGAAGGATCCGGCGCCATCATTCGCCGCTCTGATAGAGTGATGATGTTTGGCGATGACAATACCGTCCAACAATATGCGGCCGATCCCCGTGTCGAAGTGCACGGGTCCGGCAAGAGCAAGATTCTCATCGGCGAGGACTGCATCGATGACTGGGAGAAATACCTCGATATCATGGTTGAGTCGGTTTCCGCCAATAGCGGCCGGAGCTGCATCAACACCTCGGCCATACTCGTGCCGCGTCATGGCGACACCATCGCGCAAGCCATTGCCGAAAGGCTAAGCCAGATCACACCGCTTCCCGCAGAAGATCCCAACGCCAAGTTGTCAGGATTCGCCAATCCCAAGATGGCCGAGTGGATCGACGGCGCGGTCACGGATGGATTGAAAGAAGAAGGCGCGCAGGATATAAATGCCTCCTTGCGAGAGGGCGACCGGCATGTGGAGCGCGATAACATGCACTACCTCATGCCGAGCATCATTCGCTGCGATTCCTGGGAACACACGCTGGCCAATCGCGAATTCCTCTTCCCCTTCGCTTCCGTCACTGAAGTTCCTCAGGCGGAAATGTTAGATAAGATCGGCCCGTCACTCGTCGTCACCGCCATCACGCAGGACGAAGCGTGGACGGAGGAATTGTTAGAGTGCCCTAGCATCGATCGCTTGAACCTGGGTGCCTGGCCAACCAATCGCGTGAAGTGGGATCAGCCTCATGAGGGCAATCTGTTCGAGTTCCTCTACAAACGCCGCTCGATTCACATCGCCTCTCTGGCCCATGTCTAACGACGCTCCGAGTCTCGATCAGCTTTGCGCTGACTTCGACATTCCCGCCGCCGTCAAAGCCTTCGAACACGCGCCCAACCAACGCGTGCTCTACGGTGCCGGCTTGTTAGACACCTTGGGACAAGAAGCCAAAGCGTTCGGCAGCCGCGTCATGATCGTGACCGATCCAGGCATTCTCGCCGCTGGATATGTGGATAGAGCGCAGCGGTCTCTGGAATCTGCTGGCTTGGCCGTCTCGGTCTTCAGTGATGTGCATGAGAATCCCACCACCGCAGATATCCGGCGTGCGGTGCGACACGCGGAGGCCACTCAGGCGGATTTATTGGTCGGTTTGGGAGGCGGGAGTAGCATGGATGCCGCCAAGGGCTGCAATTTCATCCTCACCAATGGAGGCGAAATGAAAGATTACTGGGGCAAAGAAAAGGCGACAAAACCGATGTTGCCCCTGATCGCGATCCCGACCACGGCAGGCACGGGGAGTGAATGTCAGAGCTTCGCCTTGATCGCCGATGAGCACACGCATCAAAAGATGGCCTGTGGCGATAAGAAAGCGGCGGCCAAGATTGCCATACTCGATCCCGAACTCACCCTCAGTCAACCCAACAAGGTGACCGCCGTGACCGCCATTGACGCGCTCACCCATGCCATTGAGAGCTATGTCAGCAAGAGCGCTAACGAAATCTCACGGCTCTACGCACGAGCGGGCTTCCAACTCATGGCGGATGGCATTGAGCGCATCGCTTCGGACAAACAAGATTTGTTAGGCAGAGCACGCATGCAGTTAGGCGCAGCCATGGCCGGCACGGCCATTGAGAATAGCATGTTAGGCGGAGCTCATAGCATGGCCAACCCGCTCACTGCCCATTATGACATCATTCACGGTCAGGCAGTGGGCGCGGCCTTACCGGCGATCATCCGGCACAATGCACGGCAAGCACCTCAAGTGGCAGAGGCTTATCAATCGCTTCTTCCAAATCAACCACTGGACCAATGGTTCGCGAAACAGCTCACCGGCTTTCAGCTCTCTCCTACTTTGGAACCGCTGGGCGTCGAGCCGGACATGCTGCCTAAGTTAGCCAAAGAAGCGGCCACCCAATGGACCGCCCAGTTCAATCCATGTGAACTCAGTGCGGCAGCCTTCGAAGATCTTTATCGGGAAATCATGTGATAACCGCTAGGGTCTGGACACACTTGGTCAGACCGTCCCAAAGAACCGGTCACCGGCATCACCCAACCCGGGAACGATGTAGGCTTTATCATTGAGATCGGGATCAATGGCGGCCGTGTAGATAGGGATGTCAGGGTGCACTCGGTGGAAAGCGTTGATGCCCGCTTGCGCACTGACAAGATTGAGAAAGCGGATGGAAGCGGCGCCATTCGTTTTGAGGAGATCAGCGCCCGCGATGCTGCTACCGCCGGTGGCAAGCATGGGATCGACTAACAAGACGTCGGCTTCTGCGAGTTCATTGGGAAAACTCTCGTAGTAGGGCTTGGGCTCTAACGTTTCTTCATCACGATAGAGGCCAATGTGGGCCACCAACACATCAGGCACCATATCAATGATGCCATCCGCCATACCAAGACCGGCACGAAGAATAGGCGCCACCACCAAAGGCGCACGCAGTCGCGCACCTGTGGTTTCTGTTAGCGGCGTTGTCACCTGGACGGCATCCGTGGCCAAGTCCCCGGTGATACTAAACGTCATGAGCCGCGCCACGAGCCGCAGATGCTTGCGGAAGTTTTCGCAGGATGTGCGCTCGTCACGAAGCACGGTGAGACTGCTCGCAATCAGAGGATGATCGACGACATGAACCTGACAGGAAGGCTGGGCCATTCGGTATCATGAGTAGACGTTTTAGTCTTTGGCAAGAGCACAACCCGGCGTGACTGAAAGTGGTGGGCACTTTTTGTAGCGGAACTCGTGAGAGTTCCGGGCGCTGCATCACACAAAAACAGCCGGTCTCTTCGGACCGGCTGTTTCCTTAGAAAGAGTTCGTTAGAATGAGGGCTAGCCTTTGGCGGCGGCGTAACGCTCGGCCACGGCATCCCAGTTCACCACATTCCAGAAAGCGGCAATGTAGTCCGGACGCTTGTTTTGATAGTTGAGGTAGTAGGCGTGCTCCCACACATCGATCCCAAGGATCGGCGTGGCACCCTCCATGAGCGGACTATCTTGGTTAGGCGTGGAACTCACTGCCAGCTCCCCCCCCTTCACGCTCAGCCAGGCCCAGCCGCTTCCAAAACGCGTCGCGGCCGCTTTGGCGAATTGGTCTTTAAACGCATCGAAACTACCGAAGGTACTATCAATCGCTACGGCGAGATCACCACTAGGCGCACCGCCTTTGCCCGGACCGAGGATCGTCCAGAAGAGCGAGTGATTGGCGTGACCGCCGCCGTGATTCCGCACCGCGGTGCGCGCGCTTTCCGGCACGGCGTCGAGATCGCTGATCAATTCTTCCACAGTCTTGGAAGCCAAGTCATCGAGGCCGTCAAGCGCGGCATTGAGACTGGTGACATAAGTGTTGTGATGACGATCATGATGAATCTCCATGGTGCGCGCATCAATATGCGGCTCGAGAGCATCGTTAGCATAAGGTAAGTCAGGTAAGGTATGGGCCATGGTTGGTCTTGTGTTGAGATGTAGGTGTGTGAGAGGAGAAACAGAGAACTCTAGCGGAAGCTTATCAGTTCCACATCGAAGACGAGCATCCCCGATGGAGCGCCGTCAGGTGGAGTGGGACCATAGCCAAGATCTTCTGGAATCCAGAAGCGGCGCTTTTCTCCAGCCACCATCAACTGCACGCCTTCTATCCAGCCCTTGATCACACGATTCAACGGAAACTTAGCCGGCTCGTCCCGGGTCACCGAGCTATCGAACATCTTGCCGTCAGTGGTCCAGCCCGAGTAGTGAACCGTCACAATGCTCGAAGACGAGGGGTGCTCCGTGCCGGAACCTTTCTCCAAGACCTTGGTCGCTAAGCCGGAATCCGTTTTTTCCGCATCATCAGGAACTGCCGCGACGTCCTCGGGAACCTTGGGCGGCTCGGGCGTGACGATCTCGATCAATTCCACATCGAACACTAGCATACCACTGGGCCCGCCCGGACGGGACGGTGTCTCGCCGTAAGCCATGCCCGCGGGAATCCAGAAGCGACGCTTTTCACCCTCCACCATCAGCTGTAGGCCCTCGGTCCAGCCTTTGATCACGCCTCCGAGCGAGAACGTCGCCGGCTGCCCCCGTTGCACGGAGCTATCAAACATCTTCCCGTTCGTTTCCCACCCGGTGTAGTGCACCTTCACCTCATCGGTCGCGATGGGTTTGCGGGTTCCAGTGCCCTCTTTCAGGACTTTCGAAGCCAGCCCGGAATCTTCTTTAATCGCATCCTCAGGCGGCGCTTTCACGTCCTCAGGAGCTTTCAGGGCATCATCATCTTGGGCGTCCAAAGGGAGAAGAGCGGCTAACAAGCAGCCACCGATTAGGGTCAATCGAGAAAAAGCGCGGGCGTTCATAGGTCAGAAAGAAAGGTGAATAATCGCGGTATCATCCCAAGACCGGCTCCGTTGTCAACGCAGCTTGGCAACCGGTCGAAGAATCCAGTTGAGCCACCCGCATTTCTGCGCTAGATGCCCTTCCAAGTTTCAGAAGCCAGGGTGGCGAAACTGGTAGACGCGCCAGATTTAGGATCTGGTGTCCTTTGGACGTGCAGGTTCGATTCCTGTCCCTGGTACTCCCTCATAATTAATGGATCGCCAGGTGAGTGACGCGAAGATCCGTGACCAGAAACCGTGAATGGAATCCTCACGCAGAGCCACCAAGACGCTGAGATTCTAATGAGCCTAGCAATAGACGATGCGCCAACCTTGGTGCCTTTGTGACTTCGTTTGAGGATCTTTTATCATTACCAAAAGCTCACACAAAGCCACTGAGACGCCAAGGGCCTAACTTATCACATCGTCGTGCCGATGATCATCGTTTTCGTGGCAAGACGAGCATTTTCGAACTCACTGCGGTAGGAATAACGAACGGAAACACTCCGTTTGAGTGTTGATGTTAGCCTAAAGGATGACGCCCGCTCGTCCGGATTGATTGATTAGAAGGTCACTTGCAAAGTATTCGAACAAGCCCCTCCACCAGGCTCGCAAATTTCGTAGGTGTAGCTTCCGCCTCCCTTGGCGCCAATGTTGTCCGTATAGGCGCCATCGTTGGCCGTCTCCTCAATGAACGTGCCATCTCGATAGATAGCAACGGTGGCTGTGGAACCTCCCGACCAAGTGAGATCAGCGTGCTGTTTGCCTTTGATTTTATAACCGTTCGCTTCAATGAGTGTTAGGCTACCGGGAGCAGGGGTGGTAGCGGAAGCTTGATTGCTGTAGGCGGAAAAACCGGAACCATTGAATGCCCGCACGCGGTATTCGTAAGTGGAGCTGGGCAGAACATCCAAATCGTCAAAGCTGGTCGTGTTGGTGCTAACGGAATCAATCTGGGCCCAGTTGCTGCCTCCGTCATCGGATCGCTCAATTTCAAAGCCAAATTCACTATCTGATTCATCGACCCAATTCAACTGTACGAGATCTTCAAAAGCCGTGGCAACGAGTCCTGTAGGTGCCGCAGGTGGTAATCCTGGAACAAGATCGGTCCTCACATAAAGGTGATCAACCACGATCATATCCCGTGAACGATTCCCCGATGTGCGATCGGAATCAACCACTCGAATATACAGCGTCCCTGAAATAGAGGTCGGCAGGAAGCCACTCTGAGTATTGGTCGTACTAGTAGAGGTGACCGTTAATACGGGAAGGTAATCGGAACCATTGGTAGAGTATTCAAATAAGAAGTCATCTCCGTCAGAAGAACCTCCATCTATCCAAGCGTTGGCAAATAATGTCATCGCCTCTCCGGGTACTAGATTATTAAAAACCCAGACATGCTCTAGGAAACTGTAACGATTTTGTCTCTTACCACCTGACTCACGCTCACGGATGGTTTGTGTCGACGAATCATCGACATGGGTATCTTGGTAAGTGCCTGTTACGGATCCAGAGACGAACACTTCCGAAGACGCCGTGTGGTCTCTGAAGGGCGGAGGATCATTCGTTGTTGCGGAGGCTTGATTTGAAGAAGAAGAATAACCTCCATTGTTGAAAGCGAAGACGCGATAGGTGTACGAAGTGCTCGCATTGAGTCCGGTATCATTAAAAGACGTGGTGTCGGCACCAGTGGTGCCCAGTGAGATCCATGAAGCGCCCTCTAAACGCTCAATTTCAAATCCTGTTTCGGTCAGTGCATTATCGGTCCAATTGAGATTGATTTGGCTTTCGGAAGCTGCCGTGGCAACGAGATTCGAAGGCGGTGCCGGAGGTGGGGGCGGCGCTGAAGTCGATGCCGAAGCGACATTAGAGAAGGCGGAACTTCCAGCACTGTTGAAGGCGTTGACTTGATAAAAGAATGTCGTGCTGGAAGGCAAACCGCTATCACGAAAGGAGACCGTATTGGCACCCACGGTTGCGAGCGGCGCCCAATTGACGCCATCGTCAGAGCGCTCGATTTCAAATCCTTGCTCAATGGAAGAATTATCCGTCCAGTCGATATCAATCGCCGACTCAGAAACAGTATTGGCATTCAAATTGGTTGGGGCCTCCGGAGGTGTGGGGCTGGTCTGGTCCAGACAAGAGCGCGAATCTCTAAAGGACTCGATCTGTGGAATGGTATCGGTGGCATTAAATTGATTAGCGCAGGTAATGCTTGGGTTCATGGTGAATCCCGAACAGGAGCAATGATCGGCTCCCCAATTGTGCCCCAACTCATGCGCCGTCAGATCCGTCACGCAGGCGAAGTTTGAAGTAAAATCCGACTGTGAAATGCCGTAGGCAAAGGAGCCATTACAGATCACACTGAGATAGGCAATACCGATGGTCGATCCGTCGAGATCCCTGCCCGTGAATAGATGGGCCACATCACGCGGGATATTATTGTGATTATTCTCCCAGTGAATACGGAATTGATCTAACAAAGTACTGGAGTCGGACGAAGTGTAGGGATCGGACGAATTGGTGCGAACGATAATCGTACCCACTAAGTGGGTAATCGCGACATCACGCTCATATTGAACATTGACTGTATTAATAATGCTCTCGATACGGTCGCTCACATTGGTGGTGGATCCGTAGTTTTGAAAGTACTCATAATCCGCATCACAGGCAACTTCCGCTACGCTAAGCTGTTCTGCACTGGAAGTGCCCGGGTTTGATTGGTCGGCAGCTCCCTCTACAAACTCTGCCACCAACGTTGCTGCACAGGTGCCCCCTTGATCGAGGACATCTTCATGTTTGTAGAATACGTGATCACCCGCTCTTGCACCGGCGATCTGCTTGCCAATGGGCTCAATCCAATAGTTCTCTCCATCGGGCAATTGGATATGCGCCTGCAGACCCTCTGGTAATCGCGATGCGGAAACGATGCTTCCGGGAATTCCCCGCGCCATTCCCCGCAATGTCCGTATGGGGCTGTCTGGTCGAGCGATCAAATCGCCATCATCATTCTCAGCCATGACCTGATAATTGGCTGAACGCACGGAATAAGGTTTCAAATCCAAGACAACATTCCGGCCCTCAATGGGGACAATCAATTCCAAAGGCCGATTGGCTTGTTCGGGGAGGTTGAGTCTCACAAGATTACTTTTACGAAGACCCAAGACCGCGTTGGCGTTATCAAGGAGACCGGGAGGCTCAGGGGTTCGTGGAACAGCGATGGCGCTGATGAGCGCGACAGAGGCCAGGCCGGCTGGCAGAAGCATCAAAAAAGATTGTTTACGCATGAAGAAGTGAGGATGGATGTGAGCGACCGCCTCGCGGCGGCCTGCGATTGGAGTCATACGAACGCAGTCTGCTCCATATTTCCAAAAATTATGTTAATTCAAAAAAATTAATTAGGAGCCTGAAAAACGAGAATCAAATCAGCGAAAACTTGAGTGGATGATTCCGATTCCAGTCCGGAGCTGCCGTATCAGCGGCTGAGTTCACTTGGTGCCTCGAATCTGTAGAAACTCATGAGACCGAATGCATGCCACAGACTGCAGGTCGCCCTACCATAGCAATCCAAAGCGTCAGCGAGGATCTCTCGATGCCTGACTCGCCGCCGCTTTGGGATACGATGACTTCAGTGTGAGAAATGGAGGCTAACGAGAATGTTAATCGCGCGGTTTCACTGTTTGAACCATTACGACGAAAAGACCCTCTGGGTAAGTGGTCCCCGACTCATCACTGAATCCATCCCTTCTCTCACAACCGGGCGCACCAGAGTTAACTGGATTTGGAGCTTCCTCTTTATTTGAAAATAGTATAATTATCACTCTTAAAGGCGATTATATGGATAAAACATCGAAAATACGATTATTTGGAATGGCCGTGCTGATGGCACACGTGTGGGCACCTGCGTTGGCCCTCGATGGTGGTAATGACGTGTTCGTAACCGTTCCCACCGGAGAGAATCTCGGATGGAAAACCTTCGAGATTTTATCGGGGAACGATGCTCTGGGGGCGTTGGCTATAGAAGGCTTCGTCTGGACTAGCCAACATGATGATTGGGACGGATTGGGCGCCTATAGGCACGACGCCAATACGTTGCGAGTTTTCGTCAATCACGAGGCAGGATCGGGCTCGACCTTCAGCCGCGTGGACCTCGATCTGGCTAACCTTGTCTCATGGTCGATCAACGGGATCGCTAACAATACGAACAGCAACCAGGTGGCACCGCCGGGTCAGATCGTCACCGCCGTAAGCCGCGGCTGGCTCACCGTTGGATCCGGGACCAACCCAATCAACAACCCGTGTTCGGCGAACGTCTGGGCGGCGGATACCTTCGGGCCCGGACTCGGGTTTGCGGATACCCTCTACCTCACGGGTGAGGAGACTTTCAATTCCAATGGGCAATTCTGGGTCATGGATGTCGCCACCCGAACGCTCTACGAGTGCCCCGATTTGGGTGGAGGAAGTTGGGAAAATGCCTGTCCTATCGATACGGGAAGGACGGATACCGTAGCCGTTTTCTTGGGCGAGGATATCGGGGCTGGTAGCACCGGCACCGCTCCTCTGCGGCTCTACGTGGGGCTGAAGAATCCGGGCGGCAATTTCCTGGAACGCAACGGGCTTACTGGTGGGACCGTGTACTATTGGGATCCGGCCGGAGCCAGTACGAATGGAACCATGAGCGGGATCTTTTCCGGCGGAAATGGAGCGGTCGTCAGCGGATCGTGGACGACGGCGTCAGGTGGCGCCGCGCTATTCTCCAAACTGGAAGATGTACACACTAACGTGAACACCTCTTCTTCAGGATATGGCGTGGAAGTGGCCGTGGCTTCACAGTCTGAGGCGATCTTCATCACAGACTTCTCGCAAGTGGATTTCGTGGCCGGCGCCCTCGGATCCAACACAGGTTCCGACGTGAAGGTACTCTTCCAATCGGGAACTCAAGAAGGTTCCAACGTCTTTGCCGGCATGGACAACCTCGTCTGGTCACCGGACGGGTGTCTCTACGTGAATGAAGACGATGGCGAAGGTGATATTTGGAAGATCGACGTGGATTCGTTGCTGGCTTCTTATGCGGCCAATGACTTCACTCCGAGCGCGGCGCAGGTCATGGACATCTTGGATGCCGACTTTGTATCGGAGAGTTCGGGAATCATCGATATTTCCAAACACATTGGGTATGAACCGGGCAGTGTTTTCCTAACGAGCGGACAAAGCAGTACTCTATCAGTGAATCAAATGGCCATGTTAGTGTCGCCGTGGGCGGCCCTTAGTGGAAACAATAATCCGCCGGTAGCGAGCGACGCGAACTTCTCGGTAGTGGAGAACAGTTCCCTTGGAACCAGCGTGGGCATCGTCTCTGCGACGGATCCTGATCCGGGTGATACGCTGAGCTACGCCATCACCGCGGGTAACGTGGGAAATGCCTTCGCGCTCAATAGCGCTAGTGGAGAGATCACCGTAGCCGGCTCTCTGGATCACGAAAGCCTTAGCCTCTACAATCTGACTGTGACGGTCACGGATGACGGCGTGCCCATTCTCAGCGATACTGCTAGTATCACCATCAACGTTGATGATGAAAATGAGGCACCAAGTCTCGCCAATACCACTGGTGTCAATGCCGTGGAGGACCAGCTCTATAGCGACAGCATCGCCGGCAGTGGGAGCGATCCGGACGCCGGCGATACTCTGACATACAGCAAAGTTTCCGGTCCGGCGTGGCTCACCGTTGCCTCTGACGGTGGTCTCTCCGGTACGCCAAGCGGCATCGATGTCGGCATCAATCAGTGGACTGTTCGTGTCACGGATAGCGGCGGGCTGACGGCGGATGCCACTCTGGAAATCACGGTCGATCCGGCTTCTACCGGAACGACGACCTATCTAGCCACTAGCGAAACCACTACCCGAGGCACGGCCACCGGAGGCATTGCGGCGACAACTGGTTCGGATGACAACTACGAGACGCTCACGGAGCGCGTGACCAATGGCAATCCGGCTAAGCGGCGCTCTCAGCTCGATCACGAGTGGGTTTTCAACAACGTCACAAGCGGAATCGCTACCACTCTTCGTGTGGAGGCGCATCACACGACCAACAGTGAGGGTGATGACTTCGTTTTCGCGTATTCTGCCGATGGCAATAGCTACACTAACGCACTCACTGTCACCAAGACAAGCGATGACGACACCGAGCAGACCGCGGCCCTACCATCAAACCTAAGCGGCACGATCTACATTCGCGTCACCGACACCGACAATACCCAGGGGAACTCAGTGGCTGATAGCCTCTTCGTGGATCTTTTGGCCATCGACGTGACGCCGCTAACAGGCCCGCCTGCTGCGGCAAGCAATCCGAGTCCGGCCAATGGCGCCACCGCCACCACACTGAACCCAACCTTGACTTGGGATCCTGCCGGGGGAGCGGATAGCTACGATGTTTACTTTGGCACCTCCGCACCGGGAGCGGCCCAGGGTAACCAGAGCGGCACGAGTTTCACGCCCGGCCCACTCCTGCCGTCCGTCACCTATTTCTGGCGGATTGATAGTGTAAACGCGAACGGAACGACGATTGGGACGGCCTGGAGTTTCACCACAGGATCAGGGAGCAGCAGTACTTTGTTTTCAGATGATTTCGAGGATGGCAATGTGAATGGGTGGACGACTACAGGAAATGTTAGTGCCCACACCAATGGTGCCAGCACGGGTGTTTACGGAGCTAGGTTGAGAGCGACTGCTAGCATGACGGTGAATGTCGACACCACCGGAGTCGGCAGCGTCGACTTGGAATACGATCGTTACACTTCGAAATACGATGCGGGTGAGTCCCTGACGGTCGAGTGGAGCAACGATGGAACCAACTGGAATCTTGTGGAAAGCACGAGTGCAACCGCCTGGGGAACGACGACTGTTACCCTCCCGGCTGGTGCCGCGGGCCAACCCGCATTGAGGATTTGTTTCAGCACCGATGCCAACCGGAACAACGAGAACGGCTACGTCGACAACGTCCTCCTAACTGGTAGTTAAATGGTTTATTCCAGTTAGAATATGATGAATGCTAGGGTCTCTCTTGCCTTGTCCGTCATGGGAGGATTTCTCCTCGGATGGCTCGTGCGTGGGCCGGGCGAGCCCGCTCCCGCAGGAAGCCTTGACGGACTAGCAGCACCATCGACATCGCGGCTCGATTCGAAGTTACGTGAATCTCAAGTGAAAGCAGGCCGGAGTGACGACGCTGGCGAAGCCGATGAAGAGATTGCGCTTCAAGTCACGCCTGATGCCTTAATCGCTTTGATAGAGTCTTGGGTGCCCACACTGACAGAGCGGATTCAGCTGGTGCAAACCGATGAGCCCCTGGCGAAGCTTATCGAAATAACAGAAGAAGAGGCGCAGGCTTTGAACGGTTTCTGGGACCGGCTGAAACCGGGATTAGATGCCCAGCGAATGGCTAACGTGAAGCACCAGACGCTGGGTGATGGCGGCGTTTGGCTCGGCATCGAACCCTTCCCCGAGGAAGGCGAGAAGTGCCGGCGCGACTTTCTTCGATCTGTTCATCGCGTATTGGGAGAAAGCCGGGCGCGGGTTTTTCTCGAGAGCATTGCGGCTTATGAAGCGTTTGGGAAGTGGGGGAAAACCGTTGGATCCGGTCACACCATTCACATGTTCGTGCAAGAGGATGAAAGTCTTGTTTATGAGATCGTCGAGCAACCAGCTTCTGCAGATGGCAGTCATCGCAAATGGAATACGAGCACGCTTCCCACCCGCCTTGCAGAAATGGCGAGCGCTGCCGGGATCACTCTTTCACCGAGGCATGACTAAAGGTGGAGGACCGTTCCTTCGCGGTAGCGGAGTCCAACGCCAGGAACTCTCACGAGTTCCGCTACGAAAAGTGCTTACTACTTTTGGAGTTCAACGCCAGGAACTCTCACGAGTTCTGCTACGAAAAGTGCTTACTACTTTTGGAGTTCAACGCCAGGAACTCTCACGAGTTCCGCTACGAAAAGTGCCTACTACTTTTGGAGCTCAACGCCAGGAACTCTCACGAGTTCCGCTACGAAAAGTTCAACGCCAGGAACTCTCACGAGTTCCGCTACGAAAAGTTCAACGCCAGGAACTCTCACGAGTTCCGCTACGAAAAGTTCAACGCCAGGAACTCTCACGAGTTCCGCTACGAAAAGTGCTTACTACTTTTGGCTTAGTCACGCGTGTTTCAAAGTTAGCCGGTGGCAAGCGATTGGATCGCTTCTTCCACCACCTTGTTAGGGAGACGTTCTTGTTCAATGCGGCGTTGCTGATTCAGGCACCATTGCCAGGCGGCTTGCTCGTGACATTCCAGCGTCGGTGGGGTGCGTCTGCGGGACGGCTTGCCCTCTCCCGACAAGTGCGCGTGGCTGCGCCAAGTGGTGTCATCCATCAGCAAACTGCGCGTACGCGGCCAGATGGATCGCAAGTCTGACAAGATTTCATAACCCTGCACATCGATGTCTCCCCAATAGACTATCTTGCAATGGGCAAGCCAGCTGAGCCGGCGGAAGTTGGAGACTCGGTAACCGTGCCCAAACAACCCTAACGTGTTTGGAATAAGTGGCAACGTTAGGAGGCATCGCGCGTTCTCCACAATGTAGACCTGCAGAATGGGCCAGTCGATCAGACGAAGTTGGTCGACGGGCAGGCCAAACTCTTCGGTCTCGATTCCGGCGGCTGATTGGAGCTTGGGGTCGAGAAAGCGCATGCGAATCATGGCCTCAAAGGGGCGTAATCCAAAGCGGCGGTCGAATTCGCGTTCATTGGGATCGATGGCTGCTTCAGGAAGAACGGTTTCTAACAAAGGCCGCAATTCGGTCTCGTGATTCTCAATGAACTTGGAATCCACCTGGAGTGGCAACTCGCGGGCAAAGACACCCGGACTGGGGTGCTCGCGAAAGTACAAGAGCACTTCACAAAGGCCTTCCCAATCGGGTTCCCATGTGATGATCCTCATCACATGGGGTTCGAACCACGGTTCCAATTCCGGAAACTCCTCACGCAGTCCATTCAAACGAGTGAGGAACGTTTGGTATTCGGTGCGTTTGCCAATGAGACGCAGGAAATCGTCCAGCGAAGGAATGGTGATCTTGTCAGGGAAAGGATTGCGGCCAAACTGCCGTGAACGGCGTTCTTTCCACGTCACTTCATAGCCGTAGCCGCGTGTTTCCCTTGAACCCGTTCGCAGATGCTCAATGGCTTGTGCGGCAGAGGCCAGTAGCTTGCCTGGATCACGGTTGGCTCGGACCGGCATGGGAAAGAGCGAGGCGACGTCACCTCGCACGGTCGCTTTCAAAACTTCGCGATACTTGCGTTCTGCTTTCTGCCGAATCTCCGCAGGCGTGATCATTTTCGCGAGCCGCTTCAGACTTCGTTAAAACGTTCCTGAAATTCTTCGCAGGTCATGGTGTAGACTTGCGAACGATTGTCTTGTTTAACCACGTGCAGGTAGTAATCGACAAAGGGCTCCGTCACCTTGGCCTTGGCATCAAAGGGTGCCACAATGAGCAACTGCAACCCGAATTGCTTGAAGAGATTGAGCGCATACGTCGCATAGTCATCATCCACTTTGGAAAACATCTCATCGACCACCACGAAATGAAAGCGTGCGCTACGTGCGTTGTTAGGATCGATGTCAAACTGATAGACCACAGCGGCGACCAGAATGGTGAAGGCGAGCTTGGCTTTCTCGCCGCCACTTTGACCCTGGCTATCGGAGTGAAAGTTGCGCTCCTCACCGGTATTCCGGACGGTTTCGCGTGCCACGAAGTCATACCACTCCCGCACATCGATCACTTTATCTCTCCAACGCGTGTTCTCCGCCCGCAGTTTCTGAATGAGTTTCTCGACGCGCAGGTAGCAGTCTTCCAACGCTTGGTCCGTATTCTCCAACAAACCTTCCGTGCAATCACGCAGTTGCTGACGGAAATCCGCAATCTCGCGGTCGCGCGTCGGCAGGGGCTCCAATCGCATCACCGTGCCGGCCTTGGAATCGTAGTCAATCGTTTCAAGTGACTTGTTGAGCAGCTCGATCTTGTGACGGATTTCGTCCGCTTCATTGCCTAACATCGTCTGAAAAAGGCTAATCTCATCCAGCACCTTGTCGCGTAAACGTTCCCGGAAACGCACTTCATGCTGCGGCAGATCGTCCGATTTGATGCGTTCGTAAAGGGCGGTGAACTCGTTGAGGTAATCCACGTGCGATTCGAGTCCCTCGCGTGTCGCCACGTTAGGGAAAAGCCGCAAGAACTTGGACATGGCGTCGGAGATCCGCTTCTCAATGGGCCGCAAACGGGTGCGCACTTGCTCGATCGCCGCATTCTGCACCGCTTGGTATTCACTAGCCAAGGCCTGCAACTCAAAGAAATCCGTGTCGCGCCCGGCCAACTCACTTCGAATGCCGACGTAGTACGATTCGAAGCGTTCAAGCTGCCCTTCCGATCGTGCCTTTGCCAGGAATTCTTCCGAACTCTTGATCATCGCGCCTGCATCGGCGATGTACTTCTTCACTTCCTGGCGCTTCTCGATGCGTCGATCACGTTTCTTCTCAGAATCGCGCTCGCCGGCTTCGGCCTGCTGCAATTCCGCCGTGAGGGCACGCACGCGATCATCCGCTTTCTCTAAGCGTTCTTTCTCCTCGATGAGTTCTGTAATCAGCCGTTCCTTAGACGCCGGATCAATGAGCCCGAAGTCCTCGAAACTCAGGGCGACCTTCATGCCTTCGACGGCATCGCGGAGCTTGGTGATCCTCTGAGTAGTAGTCTGCAGTTCGCTCTCGAGATTCTGAATTGTCGTTAGAGTGATTTTGAGATCTTCACGGAGCAGTTTCAGCTTCTCTTTGTTGTCCCAGCCAAGAATAAAATAACGCGGATCGGCCACACGCGGGCGGTCATCTTTCTCATGGCGGGAAGGGCCAAACTTCACCTGACGTTCCCGCGTCACGGCGCGATCGCGGCATTGTTGGAACTCTGCTAAGGTATCGCAGCACAGGAAATCGGCGCGCTTTCGCAATTCATTGGTTAGCCACGGTTGCAAGGGATGCTTCTCCTTGATGGCGACTTTGTGAAAAAGTGAGCGATGACCAGGCTCGCGGTTGCGATCAAGCTCTAGCTCTTCTTCAGAAGGCGCGATGCGCAGGTAGACCAGCCGTTGCCCACGGCCGTCATCGTCGGTGAGACGGGTGGCATTCACATAGCGGCTCACTTCCCGGTAATATCGGTCCGGCACCAAGAGACTCAGGCCGAAGTGGCGCAAGATCAGCTCCGCCGACGCTTCCCAAGAGCGTTCCTCCGGGCGGACTTCGATCAGTTCAGCGGCAAAGGGCAGTTGTTTGGCATCAATGCCAAGGTCCTGACATAGACGCCGACGCAGTGCCTCGTGGCTGCGTGGCAATTTGGTCGGGCGCGCTTCAAGATCGCGAATCTCGAGTCGTAGTTGCTCGGCCTCGTTCTCCTGTTTCGCCTTCTCCGTACGCAAAGCGATCTGCTGATCCGCCAAGTTCGTGAGTTCCTGATCACTTTCGCGAAGCGTCAGGGTGAGCTCTTTCCGGTAGGTCCGGAAATCCTCCTCCGTTTCGATGGGCCGCTCCCATCCACTGCGCTTCAAGGCCTCCAAGAAACGCCGCCGGTCGCGTTCCACCATGGCCAGCTGCATCTTGGCCTGTTTGATTTCGCCGGGCAATTGACGCAGGCGCTCGCTCGAGGCTGCGTCGAGATCATTCTTCAACTGACGAATGCGCTCACGCGCGGCGCGCAGTTCCGTGTCCAACTGCGCGATGGCGGCGTCTAACTGAGATTGCTCACGCACAAAGCTCTCCTGCTTCTCCGTGCCGAGATCGATCATACGCTGCCGGAAGTAAGCGGCACTGGCATCACGGCGATTCTGTTTCTGTGCGAGGCTTTCTTGCAAATCCAGGTATTCGCTACCGGACTCCATGACGGGCTGCAACGCTTCAAGCTGTTGCCGCGCCTCAACGAGCAATCGGTAGGCAACGGAGAGTTGATCGAAATGTGTCAGGATGCTGTCCAACGTTTCCCGCCAGGGTTTGCCCTCCAACATGTGACGACGAATGAACTCGTTGAGACTCTGAATGTCTTTGACCGAGACCGTTTGGTTGAACACGTCCATCGCCTTGGCCAACATGCCGCACTCGTTGCGGATGGATCTCTCGTAAGCGAGAAAGTTGTCGGTGACTTCGAACCCAAGCTGCTTGAGCTGCTTACGCAAGCCATCCGCCTGCAATTGATCGAAGACTTCTTGGGCAAACTTCTCCTCCCTCGCAAAGCAGCAAAGCCGTTTCGCGCGTTGAGCCGGGTCGAGCCAAAGCACTTGTGCTAGGGTGAAACCGCGATCGAGCACCGCATTGTGAAAGTAGGCCAAGACACCCGTGAAATGGCGGCCGTCCTGCCGCAGATACCGCGTTTGGGCACGGTTATCATCTGCGGAACTGCCGTGGGCAAAGGCGCCTTTGATATAGGAAGCTTCATTGCGCTCGCGCTTGCGGCCGTGCGAACCTGCGGCGACATTATAGCTCCGGGTTTGTGGACGCACTAACAGCGTTAGCAAGGCGTCTGCTAGAGTCGATTTCCCGGAACCATTCTGCCCAATGAGCAGGGATGTCTTGCCGCCAGGCTCCACACGGTGAATGGCGCCGGAGGTGGAGTCAAAAGTGCCCCAATTAAGCATCTCGATGCGATGCAAGCGATAGCCCGGCGCATTGTCCGGTTGGAGAAAGAGGTCATCCATCGGCGTCTTCAACGGTTGAAGCAGGCGCTTTGTTACGCTGCAAATACTCGGTCAATTGTTGGCGCGTTTCCCGCAGGCGTTCCGGCGTGAGCCGGGCCTTGATGATCGGCCTAACCGTGAGCTGTGGGGGTTCCGTCTTCAGCGCTTTGATGAAGCCGATCTCATCCAACTTGCTGCAGGCGCTTTTGAACCGATTCTGCAACTTGCGCTCATCTTGAGCCTCGGCAAAGAAGTCGGCAAAGGCGCTGTAGAGCTCGGACTCAGCCACCACGCAAGCTTCCGAGTCGAGGTTCTCTTCATCAAACTTACGCAGTTCCTCACGCAACAACACCGCGAGCAAGGTGGCGTCAAATCCCAATCGCGTGCGGCGCATCAGCAAAGGCAATTTATCATAATCCTCCGGCAATTCATCCTCTTCCATCTGGCGAATGAAGGCGAAGCCATCGGCCTCACTCACCACCAAAGTGAGTCTTAGACTAGCAAAGAAATCTTTAAGTTTCTGCTCGTGCGTTAGGAGCAGATCCCAGGTGTTACCCTCGTCCCGATAAACCGCGCCCTGAAGCAAGCGGACGGCAGCGATCTTGGATTCGTCGAAGGGCGGCGTGTTAGACATTGAAGACAGGTTGCTTTGGATAGACGACGCTGAAGGATTGATCGAGTCTAAGTTAGTTCCCTATGCTAAACGCCTCTTGAAAAACCACTTTGGGAACTTTGAGAAGGCGTTTCTTGGTTCCATCCCCTGCCGGCAAGACGACGGCGTCCGTCAAATCATCGACCACGATGTGACCATCATCCTTGGCAATCTGCAAATAGCCTAACACTTCAATGGCTCCCGAGCGGGGCGGGTGATGTTCCAAGAGTTTGGGCAAGCTCACACTCCCTTCCCGCTGCACAAGAGCCGCGATCGCCCGGCGCATTCGTTCCCAATCCAGGCGGCGCAACTTGGCAAAGTCCGCAAAGGCCGCGTTGCGCTGAGTTTCGCTGGCTTCCTCGATCGTTAAAGAGACGCTCTCCATCTGTGGCGGCGTGGACCAGAACTCGCGCGAGGCCGGGCTAGCGATCGCGGGCCGATGTTCGATCTCGATAAAGAATTCGTCCGGCGGATCATCGGCACAATTTCGTGCTAGTTGCCTGATCTCGCCGATCAACTTATTCACCTGACGCCGTTCGCCCGCCTCACGCGCATCAAGAAAGCGCCGAATAGAGGCGGTGAGACGCCGGATCGTCTGCATCACTTCATTGGCCTCACCGGTGAGACGCGGCATCATGCTGCGCAAGAGTTCCATGCCTTTCTCGTGTTCTGCTAGGAGTTCGACTTGGCGGACTTCGGAAATGAGTTGGCGTAGTTTCTCCTGCCGTTCGGGAACGAGGATTTCCTCCACAAAGCCACCGAAGCTGATGCCTTGATCACTCTCGCTAAGGGTGTCTTCCGCATCCAGGGCGTAGCCTAACAAATCACCTTTGGATTCGGTCTCCGCAGCCTCGCGTTGTTGCACCTCACGCGTGATGTCACGAAAGGCATCTTCGACCCTGCGAAAATCCCCTAACACACGCCGTAGCATTTCGACCACGTCAGTGAAGCGTTCCCGGATCTGCGTGTCGTGAAATCGGCGCACGTCACCGGTTTCACGAATGGCCCGGATGCGGTCTTCGATCTCATCGCGCTGCCTTTCAAGCTCGGCAATGTGTCTTTCAGGATCTTCACTAGCATTGACAGATATCTCCCGCAGCGTTTCCACAATGCGGCGCATCCGGCTCTCCGTCCCGACAAAGTGCGCCTCCTCGCGCTCCAGACAATCTTCGATGAATTGGAGCACGGTTTCAGAGGGCGCCGTAAGTTGGTAGACCATGCTATCAGACTCAAATCGCCGGCGCAGAATGCGCGATTCCTCCTGACACCACTCGGTCAGGTACTCGTCCGCCGGGCGCTTCAGTGAATCGGGATACCGGTCCTCCAACCACGATTGAAATCCAATCAGCTCCGCGCGTAGGCGATCATGATGAATGGCGGTCTGATGTTGCACTCGAAATTGCTCGTGAAGGAATGCCAGGATAAAAGGCGCATTACCACCACGCAGCAGTTTGAGAGCGGGAGAATGCCCAAAGAAACTGCGCAATTGTTCGACCTTCATGAAGCGAAAGGGGGCCCTTCTATTCAGGCATTTTTCCGATGATTTCGCAGAGTCGCTCTTTCAGATGCTCCAATCCTTCTTCATGGGCTGCGGAAATCGGAATGATGGAGGGCTTGGGATAGCGCTGTTTGAATCGTTCCAGATGTTCGGCGGCATCAGGAAGATCCATCTTATTGGCAATGACCACCCAAGGACGCTTTGCTAACATTTCGTCGTAAAGAGAGATTTCCTTGCGGAGCTGAGCCAAATCATCGCCAGGGTCCCGGCCCTCACTTCCCGCCATATCGAGGACGAAGAGAAGGAGGCGGCAACGGGTGATGTGCCGGAGGAAATCGTGACCAAGTCCCACGTTTTGATGGGCGCCTTCGATGAGGCCTGGGATGTCCGCTAGGGTAGCACGGCGAAAGCCGGGAAACTCTACCACACCCACCATGGGTTGTAGCGTCGTGAAAGGATACGCCGCGACCTTGGGTTTGGCGGCGGAGAGCGCCCCTAACAAAGTAGACTTGCCCGCATTGGGAAATCCCACAAAACCTGCATCGGCAATGCGGCGAAGCTCCAAATAAAAAACGCCCTGCTCCCCGGGTTCGCCGGGAGTCGATTCCTGGGGCGCTTGGTTCGTTGAGGATTTGAAATGAATATTGCCCTTGCCGCCCTTGCCGCCCTTGGCCAGGACGAACCGCTGGCCGATTTCCGTGAGGTCGGCAATCTCTTCAAGTTCGCGTTCGCCCTTCTCCTGGGGAATGGGCAGGCCGTCCTCATCGTAGGACGGTTCCGTCTGCATGGTCTCGCTACTGCGATAGACCACGGTTCCCGGCGGAACTTTGGCAATAACGGCTTTGCCAGACTTACCAGTCCGTTGTTGACCACTTCCGGGCTGCCCTTTCTTGGCGCGTAAATGCGGCTGATAGAAAAAACTGCGCAAGGTGTCTGTGTGAGGATCCGCTTCAAGGACAACGTCACCGCCCCTTCCACCGTCACCCCCATCGGGCCCTCCTTTGGGCAAATATTTGACACGGCGAAAGCTCACGCAGCCGTGCCCGCCGTCACCTGCCCAGGCATATACCTTGATGTTATCGACGAACATAAAGACTTTTCCCGTTAGACTGTGCGGTGGGATTCATGCCATTCGCGGTAAACTTCGGGCGAGATCTCTGAGGGTTTGATCTCGCTGCGGCCGCCCCAGAAGACATTGGTGTATTCTACTGGCATCCCCACACTTTCCAAATGCCGGTCAATGGCGGCTTTGTGTTGCAAGATGAGTTCTTTATCGGTGCCATGCACAACCCCCATGATATTCACATCCCCAAAGTTCGGGCCGCCCTCACGCCAATAGCAATGCGTGAGGATGTGATGACGACCGATTTCGCCACCGGCTTCGGCTTCGCTTCCTGCCGGCACTTTCCAATGAAAGAGACCATTAAAGCGGGTGACGCGTTTTCCCGTGTCTGATGGTTTCACATGCTCAAGAAATGTGGAAAACCGCCCGATCACTTTCTTCTCGTTGAGCTGATTCGCCACTTCCACGAAGCGCTCTAGCGAAACCCCCGCTTTCTCAGCGCGGGCGTTCCACGGATCGGAAGAGATCTCATCGGGTGCCAGTTCCTCTTTCATCGCCAGCAAGACGTCCCATTCTTCTTGATCAAGCTCCACGACAGTCGTGGTGTTCATCACGGCGGGGGCATCGGCTTTGGCGCCCGGTTCCATCGATTTGCGGCGGACGTGCCCCACACCAAGCGCGAAGATGCCTTTGGCCGGCATGAGGATAAAATCATCGGCACCGGTTAGGCGCTTGAGGACACTAGCATGTTCTTCAAGTGATTCACCCTGTGGGACTTTCAATGTGGTCCAGAGTTTGTATTCGCATCCGGATATTTCACGATCGGTGGACCGCAGCACCACATGACCACTGAAGGGATCTTCTTGAAACATGAATTCAAACGCCTCCTCGATCTTGTTAGGATCGATCTTCCAAGCGCAAAGCGCGCCATGAGCGAGTTTGGTGGCGAGCAAGGTCTGGCGAACACGGCGAATCACTCCAGCTTCTAACATCGCGCGAATTCTTAGCAGCACCGTTTCCAAATCGACCCCCGACTCCCTGGCGATGGCGTGAAAAGGCTGCTCTTGAAACCCCGAAACCATGTCTTCTGACACGGCGAGGATCTGGGCGTTGATGGGGTCGTCGTGCTCGACGGGGATGGACTGGGTACTGCTCATGATTCCGGAACAACCTGGGAATCGGCCCTGAGTCAAGCAAAGCTAACCATCCCGCTCTTGCTTGGCGGACAGGAAAACGTAACGTCAAGTCCATGAGCACGGTTCTTGAAAAGGCGGACGAACTCGCAGCGCAAGGTGATCGCACGGCGTTCAACCTGGCTGTTTGGAAGAAGCTGCTCGCTGATCCGGAATTGGCCAAGCTGGATCACCGGATCGAAACCGACGAACACGGTCAAATCATCATGTCTCCACCCCCAGCGCCAAGTCACGGAAGCAAGCAGAGCCGCATTGTCCGCCAACTTGGCAGACTTATCCCCACCGGTGAAGTGATTACAGAGTGCCCCATTTCAACGAGCCGTGGCGTGAAAGCGGCGGATGTCGCCTGGTGTTCTGATAGGATATGGCAAGAAACACAACAAGCGATATGTTTTGTACGCTGCCCTGAGATCTGCGTGGAAGTACTTTCTCCCTCCAATACCAGAAGTGAAATCGAGGAGAAGAAACGCCTCCACTTTGAGGCCGGAGCCGAGGAGGTATGGATCTGTGATAAAAACGGTGCTATGCGTTACTTTCTGCGCGAGGAGCCTAACAGGCCTTGCGAACATTCGGCTCGTTGCCCGGAGTATCCTGATCAGGTTCAATAGGCCAGCGGCTCGTTGCAATCTCGGCTACTCTCCGATAGCGTTGTCCGGTAACCCCTTTGTGACCATGATTAAATCGACGGCGCTCCTCGCCCTTCTTCTTCCGTTGTCTCTGCGTGCAGACATCGTCATCAACGAAATTCACTACGATCCCGAACCCAAGACAGAACTCGCGGAGTTCATAGAACTCTATAACACGGGAGGCGAGAGCGTCGATTTGTCAGGGTACGCCTTCACCAACGGATTTGATTTCACCTTTCCTGAAGGGTCTACCATTGATGCCCAAGCCTATTTGATCTTGGCTCAGAACGCGCAGGGCTACAATGGAAAATTCGGCTCGATCTTCGTGGGAGGACTTCGAGCAGCCGGTGAATTTGAGGCGGGCAATCTCTCGAATGATGGCGAGCGCATCGTTTTAAGGAATCCGTTAGGCGAAGTGGTGGATGAAGTGAACTATCAAGCGAACTTCCCTTGGCCCACCGCGCCGCAAGGCGAACCCATACAGGCGAACGGCGATGGCGTCTCCATGGAGCTTCTGCATCCCGAGCTCGATAATAACCTGGGAGGAAGCTGGCGTGCCGGCACCAAGCCCACGCCAGGAAAAGAGAATTCCATCTACCAAGAACTCAACACCATTCCCCCACACATTCGCCAAGTCGCGCATTCGCCACAGCAACCTAAGAGCGATGAACCAGTCGTCATCACGGCCAAAGTGACGGACCCAGACGGGGTTGCCTCCGTGCTACTGGATTACCAATGGGTAAAGCCGGGTGAATATATTCGTATCACCGATGCGGCGTACGACTCGACATGGACCGATTTGGAAATGAAGGATGATGGCGTGGCGCCGGATGAAGTAGCAGATGACGGTATTTATGCCGTTCAAATGCCGGACAACTTGCAAGTGCACCGGCACCTTATTCGATACCGGATTACCATAAACGATTCCGTGGGCAATGAACTCCGCGTGCCCTATGAAGATGACCCTCAGCCGAACTTTGCCTACTTTGTTTATGATGGCGTGCCGGCTTGGAAAGGCGCCATTGATCCCGGTGAAACGCCGGAGATTTCCTTTCCCGCTGAGACCATGAACTCCATTGCAGTTTATCATTTAATCGCCGTCCAATCCGATGCGGAATCCATTGGATATAGCGCTGGGCAGCAGATTCGGCGTGGTACCTTGGTTTACGACGGCGAGGTTTATGATCATATGATCTTCACCGGCCGCGGCCGCGCATCACGTGGTCAAGTCGGCAAAGAGAAATGGGATTTTAACTTTCTGCGCGGCCATCGTTTCAAAGGACGCGATAATTATGGACGCCGCTATAATGTCGACTGGCGGGAAATCAATGTGCTGCCTGGAACGAATCCTTGGTGGGGAAACAACGTGAGTACGGACGGAACGATTCTCAATGAATCCGTCGGTTTTCGCATCTTCCAACTCATTGGATCACCGGCCAGCAATACCAATTTCTTTCAACTGCGCGTCATTGATGATGCCGCCGAGGCACCGAGCAATCAATACAATGGCGATCTCTGGGGTCTGTATATCGCCATTCAGGATCCCGATGGCCGTTTTCTTAGCGAGCGTGGCTTACCTGATGGGAATCTGTATAATTGGCACGGGGCCGGCGTGAAGAAGAATCAGGGAGCCACTTCGGTTGAGAACGATTCCGATTATCGTGCGTTTACCGAAATATTGCGCAATAGCACGACTTTAGAAACTTGGCAGGCACAATTGAATTTCGAAGCCTACTACGCCTTCAATTGCGGCAATCTGATCATCAATAACTCAGACATGCGTCCCGGGGAGAATATGATGTCTTACATTCACCCAAATGGCCAGACGTATCCGATCCCTTGGGACTTGGATCTTACCTTTGAAGAAGCGCCACACCTTGGACGTGGGGACACGCCGGCTTGGGAAAATATCTATCGTGTTCTGAGTCATGATGAAGTGGACATTCCTTATCAAAATCGCATTCGAGAACTCTTGAGTCTTTTATTCAATGGCCAACAGAGCAGCATGCTCGTTGATGAGTATTCCCGGTTTGTGTGGGTGGATGTCCCCCAGGGTGAGCGCGTGGCTGTCAGCTCTTTAGTCAAGAACGGCGGGACCGCCGTGGCCACGACGGCGACGCCGCATGGCTTTGAAACAGGTGATCAAGTCACTATCGATGGCGCTTCACCGGCGATTTACACGGGTGACAAAGAAGTAACCAAGATTTCAGACACCGAGTTTAGTTATCGTACCAATATCTTTGCCCCGGCGCCCTCAGGCGATGCCGTCATCGCCTTCCGTACGCCCGATGCGAAACCACTCGTATTAATGGATCAGGCGATGTGGGACAATCACCCACGCAAACGAAAGAAAGACATTTATTATGAGAATATCAACTCCATCGAATCCGAGGACTTCAATGGGTACCAAGCGTATATGAAGCGGTTTCTCGCTCCGGGCGGTTATGGCAATGATCTTCTAGCCTCACATGCCGATGAGGGCGCGGCGCCCAAGACACCGGAAATCACTTATAGCGGACCGGATGGTTTTCCGGTAGACGCGCTCACTTTTCAAACAAGCGCTTTTGCCAGTCCAAGCATCTTTTCTCAACAATCCTTTGCTGCGGTTCAATGGCGCATCGGCGAAACCAGTGACCCTGCACGTGAGGACTTTGATCCCACAGTACCACGTGTCTATGAAGTCAACGCCGATTGGCAATCTGAAGAAATCACGCCTTTCCAAGATACCATGACCATTCCTCCAGACGTCCCGCGGCCTGGACGAACATATCGTGTTCGAGCACGTATGAAGAATACCGACGGCCACTGGAGTGCTTGGTCAGACCCGATTCAGTTTGTACCATCCGGTCCGGATATTGCCGATTATGTGAGTCATCTCCTTGTGAGCGAGATCATGTATCATCCGCTCGCCCCATCGGAAGACGAACGGGCGCAAGGTTGGGTGGAATCGGATTTCGAGTTTATTGAAGTTCATAATAATGGGGACGCGGCATTGGATCTCCAATACGTGCGATTTACCAAAGGCATTGATTTCGACTTCGCGGGCAGCGCGATCACCACGATTGAGCCGGATGGCTATGTGCTGGTAGTGAGTAACCAAGAAGCCTTTGAAAGCCGTTATGGTACCGGTTTGCCTGTGGCGGGAGTTTATGAAGACTCACAATTGAGTAATGGAGGGGAGCGTATCAAATTATCCTATGGTGCCGGTTCGCCTATTCGCGATTTCACCTATCAAGATGACGAAGAATGGCCACAAGAGGCCGATGGCGATGGTCAATCTCTAGTCGTTCAGGGCGAACCCAATGCTGACGAGAGTTATGATTTGCCGGCTTTCTGGAGAGCAAGTTCGGAGCGTCACGGTTCGCCAGGGAGAGTCGATAGGCCTGGTGTCACGGGCCCCTCGGAGTTTCAACAATGGTTGGAGAGTCATTTCAATGAGCAGGAACTCTTGGATGATACGATCGCAGGAAACAACGCCGATCCCGATGGCGATCGTTGGGCGAACCTTTTTGAGTTTGCCTTTGCCGGAGATCCCAGGATGAAAGACGATCTGAGTCCGCAGATTGAGCGGTCCCCCAACGGCATCAGCCTAACACACGGCTACTCCGCCGCTCAGGAATTGATTTATAGTTATGAACGTTCTGCTGATTTAGAGACATGGGAGGCAATTGAACCCACCATGGCTGATAACGGCGAGCAATCACGGACCGTGCAATTGGCAGACGACACCTCACGCTTTTTCAGAATTCGTGTGACCCTTCGTTAATAGTGGGGAGTGTTAGCGTCGTCATTCCGGCACACAACCGACCGGTTTGGCTGGGACGGGCAATCGCCAGTGTCCTCGAGCAGACGCATACGGACTTCGAACTCATCGTCGTGGATGATGGCTCCAACCAAGACCTGTCATCGGCCGTCACGCAGGTGAAGGCGGCCGGTCACCGATGGGAAACCCGTCCTCATCAGGGTGTGGCGGCGGCGCGGGATTGGGGGATCTCCGTGAGCGCAGGTGAATGGCTGGCTCTGCTGGATTCTGATGATTATTGGCTACCCGATAAGCTAAGCACACAATGGTCGTTTCACCAGCAAGCGCCTCATTTTCAAATCTCACAAACCGCGGAAACATGGATTCGCGACGGGAAACGCGTCAAGCAGGGACGCCACTTTCGTCCGCCCAGCGGAAATCTTTATGAAGCCTGTCTGGATCGTTGTTGCGTGAGTTGTTCTTCCGTCATGATGCGCCGGGAACTGTATGACGCGGTGGGGGGATTTGATTCGCGCTACACCGTATGTGAAGATTACGCTTTGTGGTTACGCGTGGCGCAGCGCTACGAGATCGCTTTGGTGGATCAACCTCTAACAGTAAAACACGCCGGACACGCGGACCAGCTTTCACGGATGCCGCTTAAAGACGTCTTTCGTGCGCACGCTCTGCTCGAACTATGGCGAGACTCGCAAGACCGGACGGAGGATTTGGCTCGTATCAAACATGTCCTAACTGAAAAGCTGACCATTCTTCTTACCGGCGCCCGGAAACAAGCGTCCGAATACACGTATCTCTTTGAAATGGCCCTTGCGCAATTGCCGACGCTACAGAATCAGGAGGCAGACCAACTGGCTACGGCCTTTGAAGAGCTGATGGCTCGGCTAACAATGTCGGGTGAATGACGCCCACTCACCCGGACACTTGAAACGAAAGTCCCTGCTGGCTTTGCTTGAGACGTCACTTGTGGCATGAAAGGCGGATGACCTTCAGAATACTTGTTCTCATTTGGTGGGGCTTGGCGGCATGGGCGACAGCGGCGGAAAGGCCACACATCGTTCTAGTCATGACCGATGATCAGGGATGGGGACAGACGGGCTACAATGGCCACCCGCATCTCAAAACGCCTCACCTGGATGCCATGGCGGCCAACGGCTTGCGGTTCGACCGCTTTTACGCCGGGGCATCGAATTGTTCGCCGACGCGGGCCACCGTGCTCACCGGCCGCTCCAATGATCGTACGGGTGTTTTCAATCATGGCTTCCCACTGCGTTTGCAGGAGAAGACCTTGCCTCGCGCCCTGAAAGAGGGCGGCTACGCCACGGCACACTTCGGTAAGTGGCACTTGAACGGCCTGCGCGGTCCTGGAGTGCCCATCTTCGCCGAGGACACCCATCACCCAGGAGCCTTTGGTTTTGATACCTGGCTCTCTGTAACAAATTTCTTCGATCTCGATCCGCCCATGAGCCGGCAGGGGAGGTTCGAGGATTTTCAGGGCGATTCATCAGAAATCATCGTCGATGAAGCCTTGAAGTGGATGCGTGAGAGGAAAGACGGCGATGAACCCCTGTTTGCCGTGATTTGGTATGGATCGCCCCATTCTCCTATGCGTGCGAAGCCTGAGGATCGCACGCCTTTCGCGCATCTGCCAGAGAAACACCAGCATCACTTGGGTGAGCTGGTGGCGATGGATCGCAGTGTGGGTGCGCTGAGAGCCGGTCTCCGCGAGATGGGTATCGCGGACGATACGTTAGTGTGGTTCTGCAGTGATAATGGAGGTTTGCCAGGGTACGGCAAAGAAACGGTGGGTGGCTTAAGAGGAAATAAGAATCTCATGTACGAAGGTGGATTGCGTGTGCCGGGGATCTTGGAATGGCCGGCAGTCATTCCGGCGGGTCGTGTGACTTCCTACCCGGCTGGAACGGTGGACATTTTTCCCACTCTAGCAGAGATCGCGAAACTCCCTGAATCGGCACGTCTCCAGCCTCAGGATGGCATCAGCCTCCTGCCATTGTTGCACGAAGACTTGCAGGAGCGATCCCAACCGCTCTTCTTCCGTCATCAGAACCGGGTGGCGATCATTGATAACACATTCAAACTGTTGGTACAGAAAGGCGGCATGGAACTTTACGATCTTGAGAAAGACCCTAACGAAACGATGAATATCATTGAAGATCACCCCGTGATCGCGGGCCGCTTGAAAACGGCTTATGCTGTTTGGAACGCCTCAGTGGAGGCCAGTGTGCGCGGGGAGGATTATCCGGAAGGCAAGGTCGCTCCCCAACCCGTCCGCCGTTTCTGGCGGGATGACCCGGCTTACGCTCCCTATGTGAAACTTTGGTCTTCGGGATCTTAGTCCTTGCCCACGAATGGTGCGACGCCACTGTACACCTATGAAATGGTTCTTCCTGAGTGGGCTAGTCCTCCTGACACTATCCGTGCGGGGCGAGGAGACGTTCTCTGAAGTGCCCACCTGAGTGATGTGACCAGGTGAAGCGGGCACCGTGAGTGGCCGATTCGACATCGAAGATCCGAAACGCTTCGCATTCAATCTCCGCTGGATTCCGGAGAAGGTGGATCACGGGCAAATCTATTTCTCGTGGAAATACTGGTTCACCGACAACTTGTCCTTGGGTCTGGACTATCGGCCCAAGACGGACGATGCCGGATTCCTCGCCACGTGGCGCGCCTTGCCGGAAACCAAGACGCGCCCTGCGCTGATTTTCGGAACGTCGACCGATGACTTTGATGACATCACCAGCCAATCCGTCTATGGCACCGTGAGCAAGAACTTAGGAGAGTGGCAGGACATCGCTTTCTCTCCCTATGTGGGCGCGACCTATATCTTCGAACTGGGCGAGTTGCGTCCGGTGGGCGGAGTGAATCTTCGCCGCGGACGTTTCTCGTCTCTCTTCATGTATAGCGGGAAAGACCCTCATATGAGCCTCTCGTGGACGTGGCAATCGGGGCAGACGGTGAGCTTCGTCCTCTGGGGCATGGAGCTTCCTGGGTTGGCCTATACGATGCGGTTTTGATTGAAGCAGATCCTACCGGATAAGCATCAGGGCGCCTGAAATGCCCGGCTCCTTGGAGCAGATCTTGATTATCGAGCGTTATTTCCGGGATGAGATCCATCGGGATCCGAGCGCTTCGAACTAACTAACTAACTAAGGGCGCCAACGCCAACGAGACTTTCTCCGTGGCGGGTTATCCTCGTCATCATTCGAGTCCGACCGCTTTTCATCCGGACTGGTTCGTCGCCGCCTCCGAAAGCGCCGGCGAGTCTCCCGGCCTTCCTCTTCTTCTTCCCGGGATCTGCGAGGAAACCAGAGATGCATACGAAATTGATTCCGCGAAACCGGTTTCTTCATGAAGCCCGCACTCTTGCATATTTTCGATATCCAGCAAGTAATAAGCCATTAAATATTCGTGAATTCGAGACTTACGCGGATCCATACAATGGATGATGGAAGGTATTGACCTACCGATATTTCGTAAGGAGCGAAATTCCATACAACCTTGAAGGTTGTCTTGCGAACGAGCTCGATATCCGATCGTTAATATACAAATAATATTTAAAATATCCTAAAAGAGAGACAATAGAAGCCATTAGTTTTAATAATTCGAGCTATAGCTATTGAAATTATACTTAAAAATATAATGTTTATAGAAACATCATTTATTAATAACAAAGACTTCGCGTAGCTTGTTGTCACCTATGTCCCCCACCCATTTCATTCGTCGCTTCGCCGTCGGCCTCCTTGGGCTGGCGGCACTCCACCCAGCGACGGGTGCGACCTTCAAGATTGATTGGGCGCACTTGAATACCCTCCCTCTCGATCACTGGTGAAGGGACAAGACGCGCCACCGTGAGGGGAAATATCCTTAACGTGAGTGACAATACGGATTCGGGGATTGACTTCATCCTCAGACTTCGCCTGCGCGGGGGTAGCGGTGGCGGTTCGACCTTTCAACCAGGCGATCCTTCGCTGACATTCAACGGCGGCGAATCGGGCGCTCTCGACATTGATATCTCCGGAGTGAACCGCGATTCCACCACACAATTGGTCGCCACGTTGCAGCTTCGCGGCGCCGCCCCAGGCGCTGAGTTTTCCAACTTCACCATGTCCATCCTCGATATTGACCGTGGCATCAACGACAACTGGGTGGATGAAGTGGATCTGCGTTTCGGGCAAGGAACCAACCAATACACCTACGATGGGAGCGCGATCTCTCAAGATGGCGACGTCTTCACGGGGGAGACGAACGTCCCATCCTCCGGCACCGAAGGAAACCTAACCATTCACAATTCCGGTAATCTCGGAGATCGTCTTCGGTTCTTCTACCGTCCTGGAGAGGATGATGCTTTTACTTCGAACAACCAACGCATCAGTTTGGGTTCGACCATCACCTTTGATATCGTCGTTCCTGAACCCACGACCTCGCTCTTGGCCCTGATGGGTGGTTTCGCCTTTCTGATTCGGCGGCGTTCAGCCTGATCAAGAATCGTTGATTTCTCCTGGAATCAATCGCTCACGGAGCCACCCAGTTTGGTCTAACGAGGCTCTCGATAACGGGAACTCTCTTCGCGTCCTGTGCCCGGCGGAAGCGCGCTTGAATGGTCACGCGAAGGGCCAACTCGGCGTGACTCTCGCTTGGCGCTTGATTGAGATCCCTCACGCTATTTGCCAGGGCGATTACTTCGCCAAAGCGCAAACGATCCTTTGGGAGATAGGCGAAGGTCTCGGAAATCTGCTGTTGGTCGGTCAGGCGGACCAAATAGAACTCATCTGCAGGGAAGTGTCGGGGCATCTCGCGATCCTCAACAAAGGCCATTTCCGCACGTAGAAGCACCGCTTCCTCCGGCTGATCCCAGATGAAGCGGTCAAGAGTCAGGTCGCCATAGCCGGCGTAGGATTCCCAATCGAACTCGATGGATCCGAAACTCCGAGTGAAGAACACATTCACCGGCACACTCTGTGGTGGGTAGAAGGTCAGTTCGTAAACTTCCTGATCGCCCAGCATCCGGGCGCGTAATTGATAGTGCGACGTCACGACCTCAGGTCCCGAGTACCAATCGGGACGCGACGGATAGGATTGGTAATAGGTCTCCATGAGGGGCTTCACCCGGTCTTGCCGCCGGACGTAGGGCAATTTCTCTGCCGCGCCTTCTGCCTCGATGAATTTGAGGAAACGTTCCACGATCACGTCTGATCTCGCTTCCACCCAAGCCTGATTCTTGGCCAGGAGATCGGGCTCCTCCGGGCTTTGTGATGCCGCTGCCTGCGATGGCTCGGTATTCACATAATCAAATGCCAGAGCGGTGATCAAAATCCCAATTAGCAAGGTACCGATGCCGGCCGTCAGCACCACCCCGCCGTGAAACGCGTGCTTGGGGTCGGAATCCAGGTCCTTGGTTCCCCATACGGTCTCAGATGTCGGGAGATCCGGCAGGCGGGTATCCAGGGGTGGCAAGGCGTTCGATTTCTTAAATCGGTGCAGATCGGGGTCCTTCTTTTCAGGAGCCTCTTCACTATCTTTAAGCAACCCCTTGGTCTCAAGCCGTGCTACCAGGGTCTTGAAGACTTCGTCGACGATGGCCTTCCTGTCTTCTGGCGCTTCCTCCAATTCTCCGACGCTTTCTTCGTTCTCCTCATGATGGCGAAGCGACCGGAAACGCGACGGATCCCGCTTGGCAGGGAGCTCCACTCGAGGATGATGCCTCTTGGCGTCTTCTAAACCGGCGTCATCGTCGGGCACAGAAGGTGGGGAGAGCACCTCCTTCTTGGTGCGTTTGGACTTCTTCTTTCTGGAGCGGGATCCCATGCGGATGGTTTCCCCTCACTTTTCTCATGTTACCATAAATATCAAGCTGCTAATATTTATCAGCCACTTCGCGCTAGTGCGTGAGCGCGTAGAAGACGATGTTGATACCCATGGGGAAACAGACTTTCTCCGCGTATTTCTCGAAGAACCAGGGCTTGTAATCCTCCTCTTCCCAACCATCGGCGAGGTCGTTGTTGTGGCAGACGAGCATCATGATGCGTCCACGCTCGTCGAGCCAGGCTTGGAAGTGCGGGGTGTCGAGTTCGTCTTCCGTCATGCCTTTTCTAAGCATCGTGATTTCGTAGTGTTTATCTTCCTCTCCCATCTCGATGAATGCCTCTGCCGCGTCGTGGCTGGGGACTTGGGGAATGAAGTCTAGCTTGAAAATGCCACTAAAAATCGGGTGATTTAAGTCGGTTATCTCAGTGGGATCTATGTCAGGAAAGACCCCTTTCATCGCCCTGCGAATGTCTTCCCACATGTCATCTCCCCAGAGATCATCGACAAGGATGAAGCCTCCATTGCTGAGATAGCTCCTAACGGCCTCCTCTTCCTTTGGGGTAAAGTAGATATCCTCCATGTTGCTCATGAAGGCGATGGGATAATTAAAAAGCTCAGGGTCATCGATATGAAGCTGGATCGGCTCCGGGTTCACCTGAATGGACGTCAATTGCTGGAGTCTGGCTGTGAAGTTAATTTCAGCATCAGGGAAGTCCGTTTCCCACTTACGGCCGTTATGCATCAGGCGAACGAAGGTGATGCTATCCTGAGGGAAATCATCATCGATCTCCCAGCGATCTCCGACATCCATCGGCATGACGTCGGGCCCCCAACCTTGCGAGAACGCGATCCCCAAAAGCGCGCCGGACGCCACGACAGCAGCGGGCAATTTCCATCCACGTAGATTCGGAATAGGCAACTTAGTCATGAGCAAGATTCAGAAAACCCGCTCACCTTATCCAGTTTCCCGCCGAGGGAAACTCTCTCACCACACAAGATTCAGATCCCCCAATCAGACCTGAGAATATAAAAACAATAAATATCGCAATTATGATTTGATTTACTTATTGTAGACACTATTGTTTCTGCAACAAACCAACAACAATGAAACTTAAAGCTGCCTCCTTCCTCCTCCGCCTCACCATCGCTGCTGCTTGCCTAGCGGGTTATTTCCAAGCATCAGGATCCTCCAAACTCGCTACCGAAGCGCCCAAGCTCTATCAGGTCGATGAATTTTGGAAGCCCGACACCTGCGCTCGCGCCTATTTTGACGCCACGGTGCTGGAAACGAATGTGGCCTCCAATTTCGTTGCGTATCCTGAACTGGCCCAAGCTTGGTTCACGCAATAAGCGTGCCGGCCCATTTGCGATGGGCGAAAGCAAAGTCTGCCTCTAGACTCGGCTTTCATGAGACCATCGCTTCTGCTCGCCGCCCTTCTCACACTCGCACCTCTCACATTTCCTTCATCGCAAGCGGCGGCTCCCCTGCCTGAACTCAAGCCCAAATCACGCATCGTCTTTCTCGGCGATTCCATCACCCACGCGGGCTTTTACATTGCGATGTTAGAGACTCGCCTGCGGGAAGAAGGCATTGGTGCTTCATTAGAGCTCATCAATCTCGGATTGCCCTCAGAAACGTGTTCCGGGCTCTCGGAGCCGGCTCATCCCTTTCCGCGGCCCAATGTCCATGAACGGCTTGATCGCGCCCTTACCAAAGCACAACCGGACATCGTCTTCGCGTGTTACGGAATGAATGACGGGGTCTATCATCCCTACCATCCCGCCCGTTTTCAAGCCTATCAGAACGGCATCCACACATTAATCGAGAAAGTCATCGATCATGGGGCAAAGTTGGTTCTTCTCACACCGCCCCCCTTCGATCCGCTGCCCATGCAGAAGCAAGGCAAGCTCGTGGCCGAATCGCCCAGTGCAGAGTATGCGTGGTTTGGCGTCTTCGATGGCTATCCCAAAGTCATCGAGCGTTACGCGAATTGGATTCTCACCCTCGAGAACAACGTGCCGGTGATTGATTGGCACGGCGCAGTCACGAAACATCTCGATTCCAAACGCCGGCAAGACCCTAACTATATGATGTCCAACGACGGCGTCCATCTGGATGAACCAAGTCATCAAGTGCTCGCCGATGCCATACTCCAAGCCTTCAGCTACGAACCGCGTCCGGCCCATCCCGTCCTCTACCGTGATATCAAGAGAACTCAGCAACTTCTACACAACGCCTGGCTCACTCATGTGGGCCATGAGCGTCCGGGCATGAGACCGGGCCTCCCTCTAGCGGAGGCCTACAAACAGGTGGGAATGGCCGCTGTGCACATCGACCTCATCGAGAAACTGGTCACCATGACCAATGCCTTGGACCGCGTGGAGAGCGAACTCAACACCCTCACCGCCACGCTCGAAGGAACTGCTGCCGTTCCATCCCCGCAGCCCAAGCACTTTCCACCGAACGAAACGCCTACCGTGCTTTTTAATGGCCGTGACTTAGCAGGTTGGTTAGGCGATCCGGAATATTGGAGCGTGGCCGAAGGTCTTCTTGTCGGCGCCAACGAGAAGACCGTTCCCTCAAGCACCTACCTTTTCTCAGAGAAAGCTTACCGGGAATTTCGCCTGATTTTTGAAGTGCAACAGATCGTCTCGCCCAAGCACTCGACGATGCACTCAGCGATCGGTATCCTTGGCGAACGAATCACCGATGCGGGAGAAAATCCCTTTGGGTTTCGCGGTCCGTTAGTGATGTTCTGTCACGACTGGGGCATCTGGGACGCTCATCGTCGCAACCGTATCGAGCCCGCCGGCCAACGCGGTCCGCTCAAGATCCCGGCGGAGAATGTGGGCCAATGGAATCTTGTGGAAGTCCTCGTCACCGGGAACCGGATTCAATGCGCTGCTAACGGAAAACCTGTCTTCGACTTCACGGACCAAGCAGAGATGCTGCAACCCTCGCCTATTGCCCTCCAGCTGCACTCCAATCAGCGGCCGCAACGCTTTCACTTTCGCAACATCGCTATCACTGAGAATTCCGGCCCATCCCTGTCCACCACGTCTCGGCCATGAATCAACGATCGGTGGAGGTGTTACTCGTCACCCCCCACCCCACCGCATGGACGATTTTCACCTATACGGCGGTTGGAACACGCCGAGATTCGGGGATTGGGTAAGAACCCCGGTGGAACCGATCATGTCGATGGCCGCACCCCACGGAACTAATCCAATCTAATCAAGCGGAAGCCAAACGCTCATCTCTCCGGCGCCCCGGTTTCCCCATGTATAGTAGGGAACGAATTTTATGACGGCCGCTTTGCCAGGGGTTGACTTCAATGGCCGGTAGAGCTTGCCCTCCCAGGCCTCGGAGTCTTGGATGTGGACGTTTCCGCTCAAGGTGACAATGCCGCCTAACAGATTCTCTTCGTAACTTGAATCGAAAGTCATGGTGGAAGGGACACGAATGTTAGATAATCGAACGCCTGTGGGAAGACCGCCGGACTCCAAACAGTAGACGATGGGGCCTCGCTTCACCGCGACTTCGTTTCGCGTTTCTTCGACCAAAGGATGGGATTCGATCAACTGCGCGGACATGGGAAATTCGAGCTCCACGACATCGTCGGCCTTCCAGATTCGGTCGATCGCGATGTAGGTACCTGGTGCCGCGACCAACGATTGCGCCTGACCATTGAGTTTGACATCAGCGCGCTCGACCCAACCTGGAATGCGCAGCCTGAGAGCAAATGGCTTGTTTCCTGCCTCGGTCACTCCAAGCTGAATTTTTCCCTCCCACGGATACTCAGTGGTTTGCGTTAGAGTCACTTTCTTACCTCCGATATCGGTCGTGATCTTGCTTGTTTCGTAGAGATTCACCCAGAGACTATTGTTAGATTTGGCATAAGCATAGCCGTTCACCTGTGCGACCGTACGCACCACATTGGGAGGGCAACAATAGGAGGTGACAAAGGGGACGCGCTGGCGCGACCAACGCAGCGCGACTGGAAGTGGATCGGTAACGCGAAGGGGATTGGTGTAGAAGTAGTCCTTGCCATCCAAGCTAACACCAGAGAGCACGCTGTTGTAGAGCGCCAATTCTAACACATCAATGAATCGAGCCTCGCCGGTCGCAAGGAACATGCGCCAGTTCCACAGAACATTGCCAATGTTCGCACAGGTTTCGTTGTGGGCCGTGGTGTTAGGCAGCTGATAGTTGCGGCCGTAGGCTTGATGGATGCGGGTGATGTGTTGCTGATCCTTCGAGGCATCCGGGGAAGCACCGTCGTAGAGCGCTCCGCAGCCACCGGTGATGTACATCTTCTTCTCAACCAGATTCTGCCAAAGCTTTTCTAACGTCTTCCTCAATTCGAGGTCGCCTGTTTCAGCATAGAGATCCGCGATGCCCGCATAGAGGTAGTTGGCCCGGACGGCGTGCCCCATGACTTCCGTCTGCTTCTCGAAGGGTAAGCGGTCTTGGTTGTCGTCACCGCCTTCACCACTCTTCGCGACGATATCGCGCATACCAATGAGCGTCTTTGCTAGATCGAGATGACGTTTCTCCTTGGTCAGGCGATAGAGATCGATGAGCCCCATGTAGTGCGAAGGGCAGATGGATTGACGCGCCTCATCTCCGGAAGGGTTGTGGAAGGTATCGTAGAAGAAGTCCGCCGTCCTTTTGGCGATGGTTAGGAAGTTCACTTTGCCCGTGACTTCGTGATGCACGCACGCAGCGGTGATGAGATGGCCCATGTTGTACATCTCAAAGGCAAAGCGGTCTGAAAAGGGCTTTGCGTTTGGATCCCCATTGCGGGCACCGATCAGGACGGGCGTGTGGAGATAGCCATCTTCACGTTGGGCGTGGCCGATCAGTTCGATGATGTCATCCAATCGCTGTTCCCATACCGGATCCGGTTTCACGGCGAGCATGGCGCAGACGCCTTCCATCCATTTGTAGAAGTCGCCGTCATTCCACTTGGCACCGCGATGCCGGCCTTCTGCTAGACCCGCTGCGATGCGAAAGTGCTCCAGGAAAGGCTTGTAATGCGTGCCCTTCATGATGTCCCACATGCTGGGGATCATGGCACGGTGGCAGGTGTCAACGCGGTCCGTCCAAAAGCCGCCCGTCCAGTGTACTTGGGTTAGAGGGAGACGTTGTACTTTAGCGTGAGGGGCAGTGTGAGGCTTTTGCCCGAATGCGAACGAGCTAAGTGCGAGCAACCATGTGACAAAGATTCGAGACAAGGACTTCATGAGCTGCGTTAGGAGTTGGAGTCTTTGCTATGGCCCAGATCCAGTAAACAATGAATTCCTTTGAAATTCGATTCGTCGAGCCACTCTTCAATGTCGGTATCACCATCGTCGTCAGGGTGCCGTTGAATCGAGGACATTTTTGAATTCTCGACGGATTCCACTACTTTGGTTGGGTGATTTGCAAGCGGTGTCCTTTAACTTGCCTTAAATCAATGGTGGAAGTCTCGCCATTAGGCCAGCTTACAAGGAGGCTCTCGGCCCATTGCTTCGATGTTGAATGTTCGATGCCAGGCGTTCAATGTTCGGCCATAACGATGACCGCCTCGATCTCATCCAGAATGTCCCAGCCCTGGTTCATGCACGGGCGCAGGCACCGCCGCGATGGCGTTGAGGTCGACGGTGACGACGCTTGGGCCCTATTCTGTGCAAGTGCCGATGGAGACCTTGATCAAGCACGTCGGCTGATTGACAATGATCCCAATCTCGTGCACGCCCAAATCTGGTATGCGAAGCCGATTGACGTCGCCATGCGCGAGGGCCATCTGGCGATCGTAGAGGCGATGTTAGAGGCTGATCGCCAACGCTGGCTCTTCGATCACACGCGCGAGTGGTGCTACCGCACGACCGAGAATGAAATGCGGCGCCGTGGCTTCGGTGAAATTGTTGAGTACTTGCACACTTGGAAGGCGAGTCTGGCGCCCCATTACCGCCCCGACTTCGACGCGCTGCAGGATTTGATTCGCCGCGCCAAGGCCTCCTGGACAGAAGAAGAATCGGCAAACGGGAAAGTGCTAGCAGCGGTGGATGCGGATGGCAGCCTCCTCAAGGCGACTGACAAACGCGGACTAACGCTACTACATGCAGCATTGGCCGCAAAGAATATCGTTCTCGTTACCGCCCTTTTAAAACGCGACCCTCCTCTCGATGCCAAGACCATCCACGGCTGGACGCCCTTGGACTATGCCGCCGATTCCTTTCCCGCCGCGCTTCCGCTTTTCCTCCACCGTGGGGTCAAGCCAACCTTGCACGCACTCATCACACGAGGCTTGACCGAAGATCTTCGCGCCCGGTTGGAAACCGACGCATCGGACATCAACGATCTTGGGATCGCCGAGCAAACGCCACTGGCCGTGGCCACCCGTCAGAACAATTTGAGTATCGTCGAAATGCTCCTGGAATTCGGAGCCGATCCTAACAGGCCGACAACGAATGCGGCTTATGGCGAGGTGCTCTACAACGCGACCGCGAACTGGCGCCACGGCATCATGCGCAAGTTGCTCGAGGCCGGCGCCAATCCCAACGCTGACATTGATGCGTCTGGGTGTTGTCTGAGCACAATCGTGGATCACAAGAAATGGGGAAACCACCCGGCACGCGAAGCCTACGACCTACTCATCGAGTACGGGGCCGTCGATCCAGACGAAGTTGATTCCTCGAAGCATCCGCTTGAGGTCGCGGTCGACGACGAAGCCTACCCCCATCACTGGATGGAAAGCGTTGAGGACATCGAGAGTTGGGCCAAACGTCACGGCCCCGAGAGACTGAAGTACCTTTGGTGGGGCCTTGGCCCCCATTCGCGACCCGGTCGCGAGGCGATGGAAGCGCTCATCCGTCACGGCCACGACGTGAATCGCACCGACTGGTGGGGCCGAACGTTGCTTCAAGCCGACGCCGCGGAAGGGATGCTCGATCGCGTGAAGATGTTACTCGATCTCGGCGCCGACTTGCATGCCATCGACGTGCACAGCCGGACGAACGCACTCGGTTACGCCGCACGTCAGGGACGCGTTGAGATGGTCAAGTTTCTGCTCGATCAAGGCGCCGACAAGAACCCGGACGTTCCCGATTGGGCTCAGCCTTTGCGTTATGCGAAAGATTACCTAGAAGACCATGACACGCGCTACAGCGAGAGAGAACACGACCAATCCCGTCTTAACGGCCACCGGACCAATGAGCCCAGGTCGTCCTACAAAGAAGTGATTCGTTTGTTAGAATGATCACAACGAATGCTAACAGGTTTGTGCCGCCACGCCTGTCCCGGCGGCAGCTACTAGAAATAGATTCTAACCTCAACACCAACCGCGAAAAAAGGATGCTTCCGGCCAGGCGCGTTAGCAACCGTTGTGTGTTCGGCTAATTGAAGATGAGTTCCGACCGATTTCCGTGTCCAAAGTGCGGTGCACTCATTCTTGAAGTTACGGCGAAGTACAACGACGGCTTTGTGGCAGAACAGGCTTCAAGCCGGCAGGGGCGTTTGTCCTCAAACGTCCGGTTGAGTGATTCTACTTGCTAACGTTACCACGATTCCTTACCAAGAGACACACTCTCACCGGACGGCTCGGAGAGCCCAGGATTTGGACACAACCAAACTAACGTAACATTATAAAGTTCAGGAACAATCCTTGCGCTTCGCCTCCGAGTTACGCAACAGTCCCGGATCCTTCGCGCATGGGAATAATTTCCGAAACGAAATCCGTGGCCAACCGGATCTCCGTCCATGGTACCCCTGGCTTCGATCGCCGAAAAACCCAAACCGCCTCGTCTTCCTCTTCATCTTCATCTTCTTCCGGTGGTGGCCCCAACATGAGGAAATCCGGCTGAGGGACGTTGTAGACTTCACCGTTCACCATCAAGAGTTGGTAAGGCTGAAAGGGTGATTGGTGATGATACTCCCGGATGACAGCTTTCCTCATAATTCGGATGCTACCCGCTCAACTACCGTTTTTCCAGTAGTATGGGCGCCTCGCCCGTTGTCCAATTCTCCAGAAGAAATCCTGAAAATCCTGAAATAAATCCCGAAAAATCCTTGATAAGCTTCTCCCAAGCCGCTGAAATGCCGGGATCATGAGCAAAGAACGGATGTTGATCTTTGCCTCCTACGCACGGGGCGACATGGGACTTGCCGTGGATTTTCTTGAGCGCTTGCGAGCCAATACCGCCCTTTCCAAACGCTTCACTTACACTTTCTGGCGCGATCAGGAGGAAGTGCTGATGGGGGAAGATTGGGATCAGACGATCAAGCAAGCCTTGGCAGAGTCTGACGCCGGACTGCTCCTCCTCTCGAAGCACTTCCTCAATCGCGACTACATCACCAAGGTTGAGTTGCCGATCCTTCAGTCCAAGGCCGTATTGCCGGTTCTGCTAGAGCCGTTGGATAGCAAGCGCCACGATCTCCACGATTTGGAACGCCTCCAATTCTTTCAGTTCTATCCAAACAACAAGAGTCCTCGCGCCCTCACTTACGAAGACTGCACCACCAGCCGCCTGCGCAATCAATTCGCGGACGCCTGCTTTGAAGCCATTGAACGCCGTCTCACCCAATGAATCGCCAACGCCTCACTTCCTTTCAAGCACGCCGATTGATCGACAAGCTAGCCGAACACGTCAGCAAGAAAGACGGCGATCAGTTAGAAAAGATCCTCACGCTCTATCTGGATGATGAAACCGATATTTCGTTGGGCCTCTGCCTCGCTAAGATCGTTCCTGACAAAGACGAGAAAGACGCCCTGGCAGCCTTTACCAGTCTGCGTTCGCGTGTGAAAAAAGCGGCTAAGGCAGCAAGAGTTGAATTTGAAGTTTGTGTGGACACGGCCAAGCGCACGTCTCCTGACAAACGTCTCACTTGGATCGAAGGCGAAAGCGACGCCATAGAGCGTGCCCTAGCAAAGCAACGCATGGAGTTCGCCAATCTCCCTACAGAGACCTTTGTTCCGCCGCGCGCCTACCCCACTACGCAGCAAGCGCAGGAAGATGGCAAGCGCACCGTGCTCTTCTTCTTCTCCGCTCATCGAGACGATCGCAAGGACGCGGAAGACATCCGGGAGCGTATCCAAGAGCACTTTCGCGCAGCAAAGAACTATGACTACAGGATGTGGGGCCCTGACGATATCCTTGTTGGGCAAGATAAAGCCACTGAGATTGAACGGGCCTTAAAGAAAGCTGACTTTGGATTCCTCGTCGTAAGTCGAAAGTATATTTCTAAGTTAGAGCCCTATAGTCTTGGGATCAAACCGTTGATTCCGGTCGCGCTGGATCCCTTATCAAGCGAGAAATACGATCTCAAAGGATTGGAGAATCTGCAGCTCTTCACATGGCATGATAAATCCTTTCGCCAATGCCGAGACAAACAGGAAAAAGAAGCATTCATCACCGCCTTGTTTGAGGAAATTGAGGGGCGACTTGAATCGGGAGGATTTGAATGGGAACCCCCTGATCTCACCGTTCTGTATGATTCCGAAGGGGAACTCTTAGAAGAGTCCTTCGTTCCGCCGAGAGCATGGGAAGGCGATCCTAAGGATGCGACAGAGCGAAAGGAGGAAGAACTCATCAGCCAAGGAAAGGATGCTCTGGCATTGATTCATGACTGGGCGATCAATCAGAGAGGTTCGGAATGGTGTGCCGTATTGGGTGAAGTGGGCATTGGCAAGACCACAGCGCTACGGTTGTTCTGTCATCAGCTAGACGAACTTCGGCAGGAAGATCCAAGTTTGCCCATCCCAATCTACATTGATTTGCGGCACTACAGTGAAGCGATTCAAAAAGGCGGGAGCTTGGTTGACGCCGAGACCCTACTAAATGAAATGCTGAAGGCGTCCTGGAGATCTCGCGGTGAAGAAGCGCAATTGACTGCCAAAGAGGCCCTCCATTTGGTGAGGAACGAGGGAGCGATCTTGGTCTACGATGGTCTTGATGAAAAGCTCGTGCATCTAAACCAAGAGCAAGGAAAGGAACTCATAAGAGGCATGTGGTCTGCACTCCCTCCACAATCGCTCAGACGAAGCAGTCCATATGAGCGTCGAGGAAAGATCATTCTCTCTTGTCGTAGCCATTACTTTCCAGATGTTGGCCGGCAGCGCAGTTTGTTTCATGGAGAAGATCGGGAGCATTTGCGGCGTGATCAATATCTCATGCTGATCATGCTCCCTTTCAATGAGGAGCAGATTCGCAGCTACCTTGCTAAAGAGATTGGCGAAGAACGTGTGGAGGAAACCCTATCACTCTTCGCCTCCATTCACAATCTTACGGACTTGAGCCGACGTCCCTATTTACTCTGGCTCATAACGCAAGAGTTAGGGCGATTAGAGAAAATGCGCAGCGAGGGAAAGCGGGTGCAAGGGGTGACCCTCTACGAACTCGTAGTGGAGCGGTGGTTTGCGCGGGATGATGGCAAACACAGCTTCGACGCTTTGGACAAAGGACGTCTCATGCAAGCTCTCGCCTTGGCGATGTGGCAAGATGATGCGGCGCGGGAATGGCCTTGGGAGAAAGTGCGCGGTTGGCTACTTAAGGAGATTGCCAGGAACGAACTCCTAAAGCTCCGTTATCTCACCGGAGCTAAGGCCAAGGATCCGGAGGTGTTGGAAGAAGACTTTCGTACCGCCACTTTGGTGTTGCGTCCGGACAGCAGTAAGCAGGCCTTCCGCTTTGCTCACACCTCCCTACAAGAGTTCTTTCTAGCAATGGCTCTGTTAGAGGAATTGACCGAAGGCAATTTGGAGGTGCTGAATATGCCAATGCCCTCATTGGAGACTTTGGATTTCCTCGCGCAACTCATCGAGACCTCGAGCAAGCTAAGCAATGCTTTAGAAACTCTAACAAAAAGCCTACAGCGCGGAGGAGAGCCTGCCAAGATCGCTCTCCGCTATGGATGCCTAGCAAACGAGAAACAACTCCCGTCGCCCGATGGTGAACACGCGGATCTGCGGGATATGGACCTGAAAGGTTGGTGCATCCGCGGACCTTGGAACCTGGAACAAGCTGATTGGCGAGGCGCCTGTTTACGAGAAGCCCGACTGCACAAATTGGATTTGAGAGGTTCTCAATTCGACGGCGTTGATGGTCGCTATGCACATTGGGTCGGCGTGCGGTTGAATGGCAGCCAGCTAGGGAACGCCGATTTCTCCGGGACGCGGTTCGAGAAGTGTGACGCCCAGTTGGCAGAAGGAACCTTGGCTACATGGTATTCTGCTAGTATAGTCCACAGCCAAACGGATGGCTTGGCCTTGCCTGTAGATTTCACGAAGACGGGTTTTCTGAGTGGCGTAAGGAATAATATCCCGGCGAACGCGAGCGGATTTACTGCAGCCCGTTCAGATGAGGGTCATTCGGACTCTGTACTTAGCGTAGCCTTTAGCCAGGATGGATCTCAGCTTCTCTCGGGATCTTCGGACAATAGTCTCAAACTTTGGGGGGCTCATACCGGCGAGTGCCTACGTAACTACAAAGGCCATTCGGAGTCTGTGCGGAGTGGGGCGTTTAGCCCAGATGGAACCCAGATTCTCTCAGGATCTGATGACCATAGCCTTAAACTTTGGGACGTTTACACTGGCCAGTGCCTGCGCACCTTCCACGGCCATTCGAACTCTGTGTGGAGCGTGGCCTTCAGTCCGGACGGCCAACAGCTTCTTTCTGGGTCTGATGACAAGAGCCTCAGGCTTTGGGACACTCACACCGGCGAGTGCCTGCGCATCTTTCGGGGACATTTGCACTGGGTCAGGAACGTGGCGTTCAGCCCAGATGGAACGCAGCTTCTCTCGGGATCTGATGACAAGAGCCTCAAGCTTTGGGACGCTCACTCCGGCAAGTGCCTACGCACCTTTCGGGGTCATTCGAACTCTGTGTGGAGTGTGGCCTTCAGCCCGGACGGCAAACACCTTCTCTCGGGTTCTTCGGACAAAACCCTCAAGCTTTGGGGCACTCGCGCCGGCAAGTGCCTGTGTACCTTCAAAGGTCATTCATTCCGGTTGAGGAGCGTCGCCTTTAGTCCGGACGGCAAACACCTTCTCTCGGGTTCTTGGGATAAAACCCTCAAGCTTTGGGACGCTCACACCGGCGAGTGCCTGCGGACGTTCCACGGTCACTCGGAAGCAGTCTGGGGCGTGGGCTTCAGCCCGGACGGCAAGCAGCTTCTATCGGGTTCTTCTGACAAGAGCCTCAAGCTTTGGGACACCCAAAGCGGTGAATGCCTACGCACCTTACAGGGACATTCGGAGTCTGTGTGGAGTGTGGCGATTAGCCCGAACGGCAAGCAACTTCTCTCGGGATCTGATGACAAGAGCCTCAAGCTTTGGGACACCCAGAGCGACGAGTGCCTACGCATCTTCCAGGGTCATTCGGAGTCTGTGTGGAGCGTGGCGTTTAGCCCGAACGGCAAGCAACTTCTCTCGGGATCTGATGACAAGAGCCTGAAGCTTTGGGACACCCAGAGCGGCCAGTGCCTACGCAGCTTCCATGGTCATTCAGGGCCAGTGAGGAGCGTAGCGTTTAGCCGGGACGGCAAGCAACTTCTCTCGGGATCTGATGACAAGAGCCTGAAGCTCTGGAACACCCAGAGTGGGGAATGTCTTCGATCCTTCCATGGTCATTCAGAGCCAGTGAGGAGCGTAGCGTTTAGCCCAAACCGCAAGCAACTTCTCTCAGGATCTAACGACAGAAGCCTCAGGCTTTGGGACACGCGGAGTGGTGAGTGCTTGCGCACCTTCCAGGGAAATCCAAAAAACTCTATGTGGAGCGTGGCCTTTAGCCCAGACGGCAGGCAGCTTCTATCGGGATCTGATGACAAGAGCCTCAAGCTTTGGGACGCCCAGAGCGGCCAGTGCCTGCGAACCCTTGAGGGCCATTCGAATGCAGTGTTAAGCGTGAAGATAAGCCCAGACGGTAAGCAGCTTCTATCGGGATCTTCTGACAGTAGCCTGAAGCTTTGGGACGCGCACACTGGCGAGTGCCAGCACACCTTCGAGGGCCATTCGAATTCTGTGTGGAGCGTGGCGTTTAGCCCGGACGGCAAGCAGCTTCTCTCAGGATCATCCGACAAAAGCCTAAGGCTTTGGGACGTGGAGACTGGCAAATGCCTACGTACTTTCATGCTAGGCCCAGATCACGAATCCGCCACCATCGACGAAACCAACAACCGCGTACTCTGGCACAGCCCAGGCGCATGGAAATTCCTGGGCTGGCGCTGGTGGGATCCGGATGCGGAGCGGTTGAGAATGCTTCCGTTAGAGCATTGTCTGTGATCCTACTTCAACGAGAACAACTGCAAACACGCTCTCAAATGCGGATGCTGCGCGTGGACGCGGAGCACCTGCCGATTGGTCAGTTCGTCGATGATCGATTGATGGCCATGACGAAGAGTGGTTAGGCAATCGATGGCGCGTTTTTCATAGCCGACCCAGCTGAGGACGAGGAGCATCCAGAAGATCATGGGAAACATCGCTAACAGAAAGCTGGTCATGATCATGGGCAAGGCACGTGAGGGAAAGGTATCGTGATCGCCTTGGCCGCTCATGAATTGTTGGATGGCGTGGAAGTAATCAGAGTAGAGTGCGAAGAAGGGCCAGGCGAAGATGGACCAGAAGATGGCGAGGCCAACGAGACCAGTGATCCAAGTGGCGGCACGGCCGACGGCGCGGGATTCTAGCACTTCTTGAAAGAGCGTGGTGGAGCGGGCTTGGAGAAGCTCGAGCCCTTCGAACGTGACTTGTAAGTCATCGTCCTCACGTGCCGGCTCGATGCGGCGTTCGCTACGCAGATCACTGCGGATGGCGGTTTGCAATTGGTCGACCTTAGGATGCAGTGATTCTTTGACCAACATCTCGGCATGGGTGCGGAGTCCGTCTTGGCGAGAGTCTTTGAATTCGCGATCGCGCGTGGCGTTCTTCACTGCGGCGACGGCAGAAGTCACCAACGAAGGCAGGCTGCCCACTAACAAAAGCGGCACTTTTTCCAGGGCGCCAAAGAGGAGATTGGCCAGGCCAACGAAGGTGCGCCAGGGAAAGAAGAGAACGGGGGTGCGTTGTTGGTAGAGGCCGCGCAGTTGCTGACGGAGCGCGGTGATGACACCGCGATCGCGTTCGTCGGCGCCTAACAAACGTTCCAGGGCAGATGCCGCGAGACCTGTTTCCATCTCTTGCATCTCGCGCACGGCGTGGGCAGTGGCGGGCAACGCGTTTGTCAGAGCCTCTCGCATCTCTTCGGTAAAGCGCTCTTTGCAGCGAACCAATTGCGGCTCTAACAAATCATCCAGGTGCTCCCGGCGGATGACGTTCTCTAACTGCTGTTTCAAATCGGACGCCGCGCGCTCCCTCCATTCCTTCGCTTCGGTTTCGTCGCCTAACTGAAAGTCGCGAATACGCAAGACCGGCAGAATGCTGGCGGCGGAGAGACCACGTTTGAGACGTTCCATGAACCCGGCGATCTCTTCCTCGCCGGTTCCAGGCCGAATCTGGTTGATCACCGGCAAGATGGTCGCGCCATCCGCGTGTTGAAGATCGTCGACCAAACTCGCATCTTCCAAAGTCCGCGCCTCGACCACTAGGACTTTGATATGGGCGGCACGCAAAGCGCGCTGAGCGGCTTGCGATCGTTGAAGATTGGATTCGTTGGCTCCTGGCACATCCACTAAAGTGTAGTCGCAACCGAGATTGATTAATTGGCTCGAATCCACGGTGAGGCTCTCTTCCTCTTGGGGTTCCAGATCGCGGATGGGTTGGGTGCTGATCCAGAGAATGCGCTCGGTGGCACCTTCCAACCCCGCGCCCGCGCCTAACTGATCGATGAGTGACTGATCGCGCACTAACATCGATAGCAGCGTCGTCTTGCCGGCGTTCTTTGGACCAAGGAAGGCAATGGCCAGTTGCTGGAGACCTTTCTGATCGATCAGTTCACGGCATTCCGTACGGAAATCGGCACAACGGCGTCGTAGCTCGGGATAGACCGGCCATCGAGAGGTATCGCCGAGACTGGCGAGCGAACTCTCAATGGAAGCGGCGAGATCCAGACAGGATTGCAAAGTCGCGTTAGAAGCCATAGGAACGTAATTTAGTTAGGCAATCGTGATCGAGTGTGTGTTGCGTCCAGCCGCGCTCTTTCACGCCGTAGCTGGGTGAGGCCAAGGCTGTTTCCACAGATGGTTGGGGGAGCGATGCATCACCTGCTTCACGCGGGACGCCTACGGCATCGCAGACAATGGCGTGGAAATTGGCTAACTGATGAAGCCCGAGCTTCTCTTCGAGGACGGCTTGAAGCTCCTTGGCGCTTTGCACATTCATACCCAAAGAAGCCAAGACGCCGATGCCGCCTAACACATCCATGGCATGGAGCGTGACCAAGGACACGCCACCATCGACAAAGGCTAACAAGACGCCGCCTAACATCAGCAATGCTGATGTGGCCAAGCGCAAGCGTGCCTTGCCTGGGAGCTGCTTCCAAAGCTTGGAGGTGAGCCTGTCCCACTCGGCATCGGTGAGATTCGTTTTATCTTCAGCTAGGAAACGAGAGAGAATCGCCTCGGACTCGGTCTTCCACCGCTCCGGTGGTTGGTAATCCCCCGTGGCACCACTCCACAGGCTGAGGCTGCGTTGCAAGTCTTGCGGCGACACCATCCCAGCGGCGATCTTGCTGTCTTGACCACTTTGCCATTTCTCTTGAATGGCCGCCTTCTTCTCACGCAGTTCCTTGCCCGGCATGGGAGAGAATTGCCGCGCTTTCTCTAGCAACTTCCCACAGGCTTGCAGAAACCGACGAGGTGGAAGGAGTAGCCATTTGTAGGCTTTGGGGGCGGTGCGGGTGAGGCTCTGTTCCACACTGTGCACGATCTCTGGCCGCATGGTGATGCGGATGCTACCATCTTGAGTCATGAGACCCTGACATTCATCAAGAAGTCGATTGGAGGCATCCCGCAAACCCTTGCCTTGTTCTTCCAATTTGGCCTCTAACTGATTGAGTCCATCGTGCGTGTTCTGAAAAAACTCGCGGCAGAGTTCCTTGATGCGCCGGCTTTCCAAAGCGTGCGGCGTTAAGGTATCGGCTAGTTTCAACAACGATCTGTCCTGTTCGACGGCATTCGATTCATTGTCAGCGTCCGCTACGGCAATCTCGAAGAAACAGGGCTGACTGCGTTCGAGGCGTTCGTCAGGATCTCGAGAAAGGTTAGGATCCCACGCCGGCGTGCGTTTGGAAAAAGCGTTAGCGAGAAAATCGTAGGCGGCGTAAACTTTATCGCCAGAGCTAAGGTTGAGAATGGTGGCCGCTTCCTGACGCACTTTCGCTGCCGGTTCATCCCGCAACAAGTTGATGGCGTAGATCCGCTGCGCGTCGGGCATGCGATCGAGAATAGCCTGGAGTTCGCGGATTTCGATCTGGTTGCGTGCGAAGACGACGAAGACCGCGGCACAGATCTCGGCGGCTCGACTCACCATTTCCAAGCGCGTCCGAGCGTGATCGGCCTGAGCGCGTTGAATATCGGGGCAATCGAAGATGGCGAGCCGATGCTTAGAGAGTTGCTCATCGGTAGCGATGAGTGGCCGCGTGAGACTTGCGAGATCATTCTGTTGCTTCTGCGCCGCCGCTTCATTCCGCTCTAACATTTCCGGCGATTTTTTGAAAACGCGCTCTAACAATTGGGTCAAATTGCCATAGAAAGTCTTGTCTTCATGCCACACGTGAGGAATCCAAAGCGTGAACCGCTGGCTACCCTGATACTTCCCCACCCCACGCAGGACACGGCGGCGACTCGCTTCGGAAAGTAAGGAAGCGGTGAGTGAAGATTTGCCGCTATTAAGCAGGCCCACCACGGCGGCGATGGGAATGACGCCGAATCGTTGGATGAGCGCGTGCTTCATTGCTAGGCGCTCATGCGCTTCCGGCGCCCAACGCAGTAACGCTTGTTCGCCGGTGATCGCTTCCTGATGTGGCCACGTCTGTTTTACCAAGGTACGCGCTTGCAGGGTCTGCCAACAGGTCTCGATGACCTGCAGTTCCTCTGCAAACTCCTTGGGGCGTGCCGCCATGGCTGTCCTTAAACGGGCACAGGTGAGGATTCAACAGGGAGTTTGACTAAGAATAGGAGGGCCGTTTCGGGTCGGCCGAGGGACTGGCGTCCAGAAATACCCGCCTTCTAAACCGAGACCAGCGATCAACTAACATACCTTTCAGTCCGGTTCTACCATGGTACTACTAAAAGTGGTGGGCACTTTCCGTAGCGGAACGCGTGAGCGTTCCGGGCGCTGGACTAGGCTGCCGCGAAGGAACGGTCACCTGTGCCTCTACCTCATTGATCACCCCTTTTTGTCGCTCCCTTTACCAGGAGTCAGGTCCAAGCGAACGCCACTTTGGATAATGGCGGTCTCTGATGACTCGTGAGATCATCCAGAGAGTCAGTCCGATTCCAATCAAACTGGTAAACATCAAACTAGCATAATCAAACCAGTCCTCTGCCCAGAATGGGAGCTCTTTGCGGATGAAAACGCCTTCTTGAATGGTGAGCGCTGCCGGATTGAGCGCCTTCCAACGGCTTGGCAATGCGGTTGCCAGCATCGGATCACCTATCTTTCGCACCAAAGAACCCTCTCGAAATCCCAAACGCTCGAGCCGGCCCCTTTCTGTATCAATTGGCGAAAAAGTGACGAGCTCTCCTTCAACGACACCAAGCCAATCGCGCTGAAGACTCGCCACTTCCATTAGGGTGCTGGCGCTGCCGTCAGCCCCTTGCAAGAAGATCATCCAGATTGTTCCCTGATCGTCGTCAGTCCACTCGGGGGTGCTTACCCAACACTCTTGCGAACCGTTCTGATCGAGATCGGTGAGAAAGTGCCAAGACGCTGCTTTATGCGGGACGCTCACAAGTATCTGGAATTCTGTGAGGGCAGATTGCGGCCATTCCTCGGCTAGGCCGTTTCCTTGGAGCACGATCACTAGCAAACAGATAGCGTGCAATCGCTTCCGACTCCCTATCATTCTCGCATCCATGTCAATACCGTATTCAACGTCTCAGGCGTGGCGTTGGTGTGTCCCATGCCCGGCACATGAAAATACTTGGCGTTGTAGCCGTGTTTCTTCCACTGAGGGCCGGAGGCTTTGGTGAATTCGTAGTTGAAATCCTTTTCGCCCGCAACAAAGGCCCAGCGCTTGTCTTGGTAACGGCGGCTGAGCGTGATGTGTTTCCTCTCCAGCCCCGGAATAAACGGCTGATAGGTAGTGCCGGCTTTGTAAGAGCTGGCACCCAAGACCTGCACATCTTTCTCCAGGGTATAAGGCTCAAGCAAAGCACCGCGAACGATATTGACCGCTCCTTGAAAGTGTTCCGGTCTGAGGAAACAAACCATGGTTGAGGTGATGCCGCCGCCTGAGGTGCCACCGATGTAGCAACGCTTAGGATCCACACGATACGCTGCTTTGACAGAGGCCAACGCATCAAGCGCCAGTCCAAGCCGGCGGCTCAATACCTGGGAATTACCAGCGCCATGGGGCGTGATGTAAAGGAGTTCGTGTTTTTGATAGACGAGTTGGTGAGCACTAAAAGGAACGCGTAGACGATCGGGTGCCGGGACTTCCACATAAACGCCAAACGGTTTCGATTCATCGTAGTTCGGCGGCACATAAAGCGCCGCAGTTTGATCGGCGATCTTGTACTCCAATCCCGCCGCCATCTTCGCTCGGTAATCGTGAGGCGTGCGTTTGAGGTAGTTTTGAAACAAGTCACCGGCCAAATAATCGTCAGCACTATCATAAGCACGATTCGTTAGGCGGAAGGATTCGAAGCCCCCCACCATCTTCTTCAACTGTTCCGTCCGTTTCGCCTGCCACGCTTCGATGAAGCGCTGATCCCCCTCGCTGAGTTTCGCAATCTCGAATTTGTAGGTTTTCTCGCCGCGTTTCAAAATCACTTTGGATTCTTCCACTCGCACTAACTCGGCCTTAACCGTGCGGCCCTCGACGTCTTTCCAAAGGCGCTGATCAGCTGATGCCGTGGTGATGCAAAGACAAAGACAAACCAATGACCAGCGCATAGCGAAACGGTAGGCGAATCGGGCCGTTTCTGCCAAGGATTGCTGGGGAAAACCAATTTCTTTTCAAAAACCATTTGACCTCAGGCAACATGCCTGATAGCCGTCTCTCAGGCGCAACGCCTGAGAATAAAACATCAATTATGCCGAAGAAAGAATCCAAGGAAATGGTCAGCAGCACCGAGCTGCAGATCCTGGATGTCCTCTGGAATGAATCTCCGCAAACGATTCGTGAGATCTGCGAATCGATCTATGGAGACACGTCGACGTCCTACTATGCCACGGTGCAAAGCCTGCTCGACCGGCTGGAAAAGAAGGGCTGGGTGAAGCGGGATCGCTCAACGTTCAAACACACTTTCAGCCCCAGCCAAGAGCGTTCACACTTTGTGGGGCAGCAGATTCAGGGCGTGGCCGACTCCGTATGCGGGGGATCGATCGCCGCGTTGTTAGGGCATTTAGCCAAGAGTGACACCTTAACCAACCAAGAACGCAAAGAATTGCGAAATCTCATCGAAGGGAAAACATCATGATCGCGAATATCATTTTATCTAAACTCGCCTTGGCGACGTTCGTCATTGTTCTAGCAGAAATCTTTCGGAGGCGCAGCGTCAGGCCTCAGCTTTGTTATGCGGCCTGGTTTGCGGTCATCGTTATTCTGCTCGCCCCACCAGTGATATCCGTGCCGTTGTTAAACAGAACGGCAGCGGCAATCGGGCAAGAAAAGATGCCGGCGCCGGCTTTCAAGACAAGCGCAACGTTAGGCTCTTCTGATCGGCCTGCGAGTCTGTCAACGGTTGAACGGCCTGCCGGTTCCATTGGCCGACCGGGAGCGGAAGCAAGCGCGTTTCGACTATCAGAATTACCATGGCAAGCAATCGGCCTTTCTGCCTGGGCCATCGGGACCGTCTGTCTCCTCGCGCATCGAGGGATTCGTCGGCGCACACTAGGCCGATTGGTGGGGGCAGCGGAGACGGCCGGCCCCACATGGCAAGCACTCTGTCAGGAACTCGCCGATGAACTAGGCATCCGGGATTGCCCACGTGTGGTGACGGCGAAAGGTGCGTTCTCACCCTTCTTGTGGCACCCGCTAACGAGTAAGGCACGCATTGTGTTTCCTCAAGAACTCCTGCAATCCCTTTCGCCGGAATCGTTAGAAGCGATCGTGCGGCACGAACTCATTCACTTCCGTCGCCGCGATACCTGGCGCCATCATGTAGAAGCGTTTGCGAGTGCCGCCTGGTGGTGGTTTCCCGGAGTCTGGCTCACTCGCCGTCGTTTGCGTGAGTATGAGGAGTTGTGCGTGGATGCCCAAGTCCTTGGCAGCGCGCCGAGCGGCCATCGCGCCTACGCGACGGCTTTGTTAGACGCTTATGAATTTCTGTTCCGACCGGCCACCCGGGAGTACGCCGCAGCTCCGGCTTTCGCTCGCCGCCGTTTCCTCAAGACCCGGATAGAGCGGATCATGGGCAACCAGCTTGGTTCTGCGAATCGGTCCACAACCTTTGCCGCGGGCGTTGTCTGCCTCAGTTTGATGTCTCTCGGTTTTCTGTCGTTTGGCCAGGCTCAAGCGGAGAAGGTCCAAGCAGCCAAGCCGGCGAAGGGCGCCCCATTTACAGGCGAGAAACGCAAGGAACATCGCGAGCTCCCTGCGCGAAGCGGCGGTACCCTAACGTTCAAATCGATGACGGGCTCTATCAAGATTGTCACCCACAACCAAGACACCGTGATTTACGATGCGGAGTACAAGGCGAACAAACAATCGCCGGCGCTCTTGGATCATGTTGAATTTGACTATCAAGCGCAGAATGGCGATAGCCAGATCACCGTCCGGTGGAAGGACGACCGAGCGCCTAAGGGAGGCGGCGTGAGCATCGGCCATGTGATCGCCATTCCCGCACGCTACCATATCAAGGTGACCACCGCCGGTGGCAGCATCGCGGTAGCCAATGACCTCGGCGGGGCGGCTCAAGTGGAGACAAGCGGTGGTAGCGTGGCCATGAAGAGTGTGAAGGGCAATCTGGCGATTAACACCTCGGGCGGGAGCATCGCGGTCAACGACGTCGAGGGGGATGCGGAGATCGTTACCTCAGGGGGCAGTATCAAACTTGATCGCGTTGGCGGTCATTTGCATACCACCACGTCCGGCGGATCCATCGTAGCTGTGCTGGCCAACCAGATCACCAAGCCGGTCGAAATGGAAACCTCAGGTGGGAGCATCGCCCTTGTCGCCCCCAAGGATCTCAAGGCGCATCTCATTGCCAAGACGACGGGCGGAACCGTGGCCTGCGATTTCCTCAATTTGAAAGGCAAACGCAAATCCATCGATGCCCAGATCAACGGCGGCGGTCCGAAGCTCACATTGAGCACCAGCGGCGGCAGCATCAGTCTTGCTCAGGATAAGCGTTAGTCGAACACGTTCCCTTGTTTCAAAAAAGAAATACCATGAAACTAACTAAACTACTAAGCGTCACTTGCTTCTTCTTAGTGGCTCTAGCCTCCTTGCACGCGCACAACGGGGGTTCCGTGGTGGCCAAGCCCATCAATGGCATCACCGTCGATGGCGATCTGGGGGATTGGCCGGATCACCTGGCCGTTTATCAGCCCGAGCATGCAGATTACGGCGACAAGCCTCTGAACGCCGGGGATCTCGAGGTCAGTTTCCAACTCGGCTACGACGCGAAGGCTCGAACGCTCTTCGTGGCGGTCGAGGTCGCCGATGAATCGGCGGTGCTCGATCCCAATGCGGGCAAAGCGTGGGATACCCAGGACGGCTGTTCCCTTTACATCGATCGTCTTCACGCCAAGGGCGTTTCCACGCCGGTTCAGTATTTCCAATGTGGTGATCAACTTCAGGTTCACGGGACCAAGTCCGATAAGGTCGACGCCGCATGCCGGATTCGCCGATCGGATAACAAAATCATCTACGAATGGGGCATTCCGTTAGGGGAGACCTTTAAGCCGGGACGTTCGTTAGGGTTTGACCTAGATGTGACTGACAAAGATGCCGATGGATCTTTCACTTGGATCGCCTGGACGCCCGGCACGCGCAAAGCCTATTACGCCGCGAACATCGGCGACGTCTTTCTACTCGAGGAAGGCGTCGAGATGGGTACCGTTTCCGGCCGGGTGATTTGGCCGGAGGCAAATAGAGATGCCGGTGCACGATCATTGATCGCCTTGCAATCTGAAACGAATCCCATGCTGCGCGTGGAAAGCCAGTGTGACGCCACCGGGCAATTTCACGTGGAACTTCCTGCAGGACGCTACATCGCCAATCCGGTCGACACGATCGGCGCCCGCGTTGTGGAAGCGGATCATGTGCATTTCGAAGTTCAGCCGAACGAGCACATTGAAACGACTCCTTTGGTGGCGCGTTCGTTACCCAAACCCGATCTCGCCGGTGAAGAAGGCGTCTTGCACCTAGAGGATTTCAATACTCGGGAGATCGATCGTTTCGTCCGCATCGGCATGGCCTACCACAAGATCCCCGGCATCTCTCTAGCCATTGTCAAAGATGCCAAGATTGCCTACACCCAAATGTATGGCGTCGAGAATGCCGCCACCGGCAAAGCCTTGTGCGAACTCTCCGTGTTCGAAGCCTGTTCTCTAACCAAACCGGTCTTCGGATTCGCCGTTAGCCGGCTCGTCGAACGCGGTGTGCTAGACTGGGACACGCCTTTGGATACCTACCTACCCAATGCCCAAGGGTATGCCGATGCCTGCACCGACCAGGACCGCTACAGGCAGATCACGGCGAGACATGTGCTGGCCCACCGTACAGGTTTTCCGAACTGGCGCGACAGCAAAGAACTACCCATCACCTTCGAGCCCGGAAAGGGATACGGATACTCTGGCGAAGGCTTTGAGTTGTTAGGCGCCGTGGTTTCCCATCTTACCAAGAAGGGATTGGCCGAAGTGATTGAAGAAGAAGTCTTCGAGCCACTGGGAATCGAGAACGCCCATCTCGTGTGGAGCGACACGTTAGGCGAACGTGTTGGCAACGGGCACACGAACGGCAAGCATCCCATTCCCAAGTCCAAGACACACTATCCCGGCATGGCCCATAGTTTGCATATCAATGCGCCTAACTACGCCAAATTCATGACCGCAATCCTCCATCGCCAAGCGATGTCAAAGCCCACCTACGACGAGATGCTCCGCACGCAATACGAAATGACGGATTCCGATGACGCTAACGCTTTACCATTCGGGTTGGGCCTGGTTTCCGAAGACACTAAGTTCGGCAAGAAATACTGGCACGGCGGCTCCAATCCCGGTTGGAAATGCCTCTTCGCCATCTACGATGAACTCAAGATGGGTTACGTGGTGTTCACCAACAGCGACGAAGGCCAGGAGTTCGCCAGAGAGTTGGAGCGGTATTTGGTCACCGGAAAAAGTGCCGAGGAGTCTGGTTAGACCACGACGCCGCGGTCAAAGTAGCGGTGACTTTTAGCCGCCGCCGAATGTTAGCGTGGAATCGGCTGCGGAAGAGCGCTGGTATAAGGCGTGTTGCACTCGGGATCATTCGTGGGAGGCTCTGCGTGCCGGCGTTTTGAGAGACTCGCTAGCGGAACCACCTTGACCCGAAACGAAATCACTCTTTCAATGGCGAGATATGAGGCTACGGCATCTGGATTTAGCAATAATCGTGCTTGCCCTTCTCAGTTTGATCGTCACGTCATACTATCTTCGCCGCGAATCCCCTCCAGATCCCGTTGTCGACAATCCCATCATCATTGAGAAAAGTGAAACCTTGCTAGGAATCAAAGCAACAGTTGCTATTGATAGAGCGGGTTTCATGAAGCTCACTTTCTTGAACGCCTCCTCGTCTCCAATTGAACTTCAACACGCCGTTGAAGAAGCATTTCAAGGCTTACGAAATGTGGTTGCCGTGCAGATTAGAGATGCCTCTGGAAAAACCGCCTTTGTCAATAAAAGGCCGATGAACAATGCAGGACACATTACATTGTTCGATATCTCGGGTAAGATCTTCTTTAAGGATCCCGATTTCACGATTCTAGATCCGGGAGATTCCTATAAGAAAACAGTCAATGTGAGAGCTGCCTTGGCACGCTGGAAGTTGGATACGATCGAGGGATCACAGGTGCGTTTTATTGTCAGGCAGAATTTTCTAAGAAGAGATTGGCTCGTTGACGAGATGAAAGGGCTAGTCACCCGCCGCGATGGCGTTGCCTGGTACCCCGGAACGATCGAAACGGAGTGGATTCATTTCGCTGATTGGCCACTACTGGATCGTCATTGAGCTGGTCACGGGAATCGCGTCAAGAGGTTAGTTTGCCAGTCGTGTCAGAGCGAATCCAATCACTCCGGCCACCAACACATAATAGAAAAACACGACCGCAGTCTTGCGGATAACATCGCCCTCGCGCCCTACCATTCCGACCACGGCGGAGGCCGCGACGACGTTGTGTACGCAGATGACGTTGCCGGCGGCGCCACCCACGGCCTGGAGGGCCACGATCCAGGTGGGATCGACGCCGATGCGGGTGCCGACCTCGAACTGAAAGAGCGAGAACATCATGTTGCTGATGGTGTTGCTGCCCGCGACGAAGGCACCGATGCCGCCGATCATGGGGGCGAAGAGCGGCCAGGCGTGACCGACAAGTCCGGCAACGCCGTCCGCCAGTTCCACCGGCATGGAGCGCAAGCCGGCAATGCCGCCGCCTGAATTGATAAACACTTGCACCATGGGCACGGTGAAGATCAACGCCACGGAGGCGGCCACGATCATCTTGCTCGAGGCTCGAAAAGCGCGGCCCATGGCGGCACCGTTCATGTTGTGGAGAAAGAAGGTGATCAGCACCACTAACAGAAAGATCGTCCCCGGAAGGTAGAGGGGCGCGACGTTGATGGAGACGGAGGTGCCTAGGAAACTGGGCGCATCAAATGAGAGCGCTTTCATCATCTGGCCGATGCCCAACTGAGGCAGCCGCGACGCCACGAGGAAGACGGCGATCAAGAGATAAGGCATCCAAGCTTTCCATAGAGGTAGTTGGTGCACATGCGAGGTTTCTTCGTCCAACTGAACCGTGCCTTGCCACGAATCGTCCCACTTTTCCCGGGCTTCAAAGTCCCAGGCCGATTCATTAGGCAGAAACCAGCCGCGCTTCGCCGCGGGAACGACCAGGGCCAAACCAACGAGCGAGCCCAACAAGGAAGGGAACTCAGGTCCTAACGTGTGCGCAATGATAACATAGGGAATGGTCATGGCGAAGGCGGCAAAGAGTGCGAACTTCCAAATGCGCAAGCCATCGGCAAACGAGCGGTTGGGCCCGAAGAAACGGGTCATGAAACACACGACGATCAATGGAATCAGTGTGCCGGCGCAGGCGTGGAGAATCGCCACTTTAGCGCCAATGTGAGGCAGGAGTTCCTGCCAATTTCCCAGATCTTGTTGGGCGGCGAATTGCGTGACGCCCTCCGCACCGTCAAGTCCATTCTTCACGCCTACAAGGATTGGCGTGCCCACCGCGCCGAAGGAAACGGGTGTACTCTGAATGAGCATCCCCGCTAACACGGCGGCCATGGCGGGAAAGCCCAAACCCACTAACAAAGGCACCGCCACAGCTGCCGGCGTGCCAAAGCCGGCCGAGCCTTCAATAAAGGCGCCAAAGAGCCATGCGACGATGATCACTTGCACGCGGCGATCGGGCGAGATGTGGATAAAGCCGGCGCGAATGGCTGCCAAGCCGCCGCTTTCCCGTAAAGTATTGAGCAAGAGAATGGCGCCAAAGATGATATAGAGAAGGGTGCCCGTGATGACCAAACCCTTCACAGACGCCGCGGCGATCTGGGTGGTAGAGACCTTCCAAACCACGGCAGCAAGCAGGATCGCGGTGAGATAAGAGAGCGGCATGGCCCGGCTCGCCGGCCAGCGTAGACCTACCAGAAACACGGCAACCACTAGAATCGGACACAGGGAGAGCAAGGCGATCATAGCGGGTGATCCCGCCATAAAGCGGCCAAGAATGCACGCCCGGAAATCACCCATCTCCAGGGCCGGTAGCTCTTGAATCGTCCATTATTGACGATATGATAGCCCCCATATCCCCCCTAACTAATCAAGAGCCACCTATGAAAACCCGACCGAGAGCAACGTTAGTCCTGACACTCCTGTGGCTGGCCGGCGTCACCTCCCTCTTCGCCTTTGAACCCACTCGCAGCTACATTGTGGCCGATGCCTATTCTGGAAAAATCTTGGGGCAGAAGAATGCGGACCAGAAGGTTCCCGTGGCCAGCTTGACCAAGATCGCGACCGCATGCGTGGTGTTGGATTGGGCGGCGGCAACTCGGACGCAGCTCGGCCAACAAATGACCGTCCCTCAATCCGCCGCCATGTTAGGCGGCGCCAACCCAGTGGGGATGCAGCCAGGTGACCGCCTAACCATTCGCGACGGAATTTACGCTGCTCTCATGTCTTCTGACAATGTGGCCGCGGAAACTCTTTGTCATCATGTGGGGATCGATCTTCTGCAGCGGCGGCGCAAGCAAGGGCATCCCGTCCAAGAGTTTGTTAGAGAAATGAATGCTCTAGCAGGCAAGTTGAAAATGCGGCGCACTAAATTCGTCAATCCCCACGGCTTGGATCACCAGCTGCGCAAGCCTCCCTACTCCACGGCAGCCGATATGTGCCGCCTTGCCAAATACGCCATGGATAAGACGGGCTTTCGTTTCTACGTCTCTCAGAAATCACGGCGCATCACTATCTTTCGCTTTGGCGAAAGGCGTTCCTTCAAGTTGAAAAACACCAACACCCTCGTCGGCCAAGCCCGCATCGATGGCGTGAAGACCGGCCAGACCGCCGCCAGCGGTCCTTGCCTAGCACTCTCCGCAACCAAGCCCAACCTTGTGACCAAGATGCCCGATGGCGGAAGCCGCATCACCAAACGGCGCTTGATCGTCATCGTGCTCGGCGCCGGCGATCGCTTCCGCTCTAGCAAACAACTCTTGGATTGGGGCTGGCGTGAATACGACGGCTGGAGCCGCGCCGGGCGGCCGTCGCAAGACGCGAACGGGTTTTTGTAAGAGGTGTGGTCTGTGATGAATGGCTCGCAGAGCCGATCCGGCCGGGACGTTAGTCCTCCAGCGTCCGGCTGAGAGGACGCTAACCTCGTCGCTTTTGATCTCTTCTTGGCAGGTCAAACATTACAATGTTAGATTTATACTAAAGTCAGAAGCAACATCCTCCAGCATGGGCCGCGCCGAGCGGGGGAAAAGCACGCCGAACTGCTACGTGCCGTCGTATTCGGCCTTTCCTTGACCATTTTTGAGATCGATCGATCATCCAGTTTCCCTAGGCTGCCGCTTACCCTTTTTTCTAAAAATCCGCTTGATGTTGTTTCAGGGAAACTGTTCTAATGAACATATGAGCGATCAAGCCGAACACACTGTCTCCATTTCCCTAACCGCCAAAGATGCCGCCGCGGCCTTAGACTTTTACATCAAAGCCCTTGGCGCCAAAGAACTCTTCCGCATGCACGCACCGGACGGAAGCGTCGGTCATTCAGAATTCATGCTAGGAAACACACGGCTCTTCTTGTCCGGAGAATCAGCTGATTGGCAGGCTTTCGCCATGCCGGAGGACGGCACGGCTTCATGCCTCTTCTCCGTCGTGACGGAGGATTGCGATGCGGCGTTCAAACAAGCCGTGGAGGCTGGAGGCGCTGAAGTCAGCGCACCGCAAGATTACTTCTGGGGCATGCGTACGGGCGTGATCAAAGACCCGTTCGGTTATCGTTGGGCTTTGAGTCAAAAGACCGAAGAGGTATCGCAGGAGGAAATCGAGCGTCGCGCCAAAGCCTTCTTTGAATCGTCGTAGCTTGTTAAACGCTTACTCTTTGAAATCTGATCAATGAGGTCAGATTTCCCTTAATGGTCGATTGTCATCGGCGAGATAATCCTTACCATGACACTCTGTTGGTAAAAATTAATGATTATTCGTATCCATTCGTATTGAATCGAAATATCAGACTCCAATGAGCAGCAATATCCCGAGTTTTCACGAATCGAACGCGACGTGATTTGGTACCGCCCCTTGTCTTCACCGGCCTTGCAGCTCGAGGAAGAAAAGTCTCGGCTACCACATAAACGTTAGGACGGTTTCTCCAAGCGCTCGATAAACCTCAATAACAATGGGAACGACGGCTCGGCCATTTGGCCATGGTCGTAACCTTGAAGTTCTTTGAGATCGACATCTGGATGACCGACGACTTTGAGCATTCGCCAGAGATAGGCGTTCTCTTCGTAGCGTCCGGCCATCTCGAGTTCACGATCACCGGAGATGAGGAGAATGGGCGGGGCGTCCTTTCTCACATAAAAGAGAGGTGCCAAGTGATCGACGACGGGTTGCTCCCGTTTGAGCCCTCGTTCTTTCCGCACCGTGAAGTGGGTGATGGTATGGCCGCTGAAGGGAATAAGCCCGGCGAGTTGGTCTGCGTCGATTTCGTGAGTTTTAAGCCAGCGTTTATCGAGTCCGACCATGCTTGTTAAATAACCGCCCGCGGAGTGGCCACTGACATAGATCTTATCAGCGGAACCTCCATACTTCTGAATATGTTTGAAGACCCAGGCGACCGCGGCAGCGGCGTCTTCAATGTAGATGGGGGCCGTAACCTTAGGATGAAGACGGTAATTGGCCGCCGCAATGGCGATGCCTTTGTTCTTTAAAGCGTCTGGAATGGAGCGTTCGCCTCCACGCAATCCACCACCATGAAACCAGACGATTGTTGAATATCCCGGTTTATCTTTCGGATAATACAGATCGAGATGGCAGCGTTCTTTAGCGTAAGCCGGCAGGTCGTCAGAAGTTCCCCGATACGGAACGTCTTTCTTCGTCTGATAAGTGTAGTGGCGCTCCTCGGCTTGGGCTCCTGTAAGTAAGAACCCAAAGACGAAGAAGCTCAAATAACGCAATGTTCCCATCAGGGTTGGTCGGGTTGAACGGGCTCTCTAAAAAAGAGAAAACCACCGAATCCGCCCATGCTGCCACTTTTCACTTCGAGCACAATGCTAGCTTCGAGGGCTTTCTCAATCAGCCGGCGGGATTCGCTTAGGTGTGATTTGGAATAAGGATCGAGATTCCCGTTCTCCAACACTTTCTCCATTTTCGAGGCCAATTCACGGAGTTCCATACTCGCGAGATCATAGATCGGTTTGTGGGCCGCGTTGTATCCCGCATCCGGCGAAATGAGATCGGTTAAGCGCTCGAGATATTCGCGCTGGAGATTGCGGTCAAAGCTATCGATCAAGGGCTGGCGAGCAGAATAAGTGGTGGTTTCATCAACTTCACCCAATTGTTTCCACACGGCTTGCGTCAAGGTAGACATGACCTCAGGAAGCGTGACGGCATCCTGATCTTTGGGAACGCGGAATTCATTGTCATAGATTCGCATCAATGTCGTGGGATTCATTAAAGCGGTCAGAGCACTGGCTTGAATGCCAAGGATCTTATCGTGAACCGGCCACGTAGCGTCTTCGAACCAATTGCCCTCTGCCCACCACTTGTCGAGAGACATGTAGGTGAGCAACTCAGGAGTGAGGCCGAAGGAGTTGCATCGAAAAGCATTCTCAATAACAAAGTTCAAGGCGGCGCGTTGTTTCTCAGGAGAAACCACTTCAATAGGCTTCTTATCCGAGTCACCTTTCTTGTGACGATAAACGTGGGCGCCCCCCACCCAATTCGCCATCATGCTGACGGCGCGAGTCTGGGCGCTCAACGTTAATAAATAGCCGCGGCGGGCTTTGGACCAGCTATCACCTTTTTTAACAAATTTCTCAACAATCTTAGCGCGGTTCTCTTTGACCAAACGCATTTGATCATGCGCGTAATCGAGAGGATTCCTGCCGAAGTCATAGCGGCGGGCCAAGGGATCCGGTCCAAAGGTATCTTCATCCGTGGCATATTGATTCTCGGGCTTCGCAGCACGAGCGAGAATGGGTTTCAGATCTTTCTCGAACGTGTAACCGTATTCGATCGCCCACATGTCATAGGGGCCTACACCAATCATGGCGTAGTCGCCTTGAACGTCGCCGCCCTTCACACGCATATTGACGGGAAGATAATCCATCACCGTGCTGGCAAAGGGCTTATTGCCCTTGAGATCTTCGCTATTGATCTCGCTGTAATCGTAGAGGGCGGAACCTTTGAAATTATGGCGAAGGCCAAGCGTGTGCCCGACTTCATGAGCCACGAGATCCACTAGCAGAGGACCAATAAAGGACTCAGGAATGCCGTCGAGCAACTGCTCTTTATTCTTATCTTCTTCTTTCTCTTTATCGTCTTTATCCTTTTCACCATCTTCCTTTTCATCACCGCCTTCTTCTTCAGATTCGGCGGCGAGAATGGCCAGCTGCATATTCATGGCAGCGAGGCCGTGTGATTTGCAATTCGCCGCCATGCACAGGCCATTCACCTGACTGACCCTACCAAAGAGACCATCAAATTCCTGATCCCCGATCAAAGTGGTATCCACTTTGCCCACGGGATGACCTCCAAGTGGGGAAGCCCCTTTCAAAGCGCGTTCGCGAAGGATTTCTTCGCGCTTCTGTGGGGAGGCCAGGCGGATGCGCGGATCCCAACGTGGATTTCTTTCCAGCCACGACATGGTCTCCGGAGTGAACCCCTCCATGGCGATCTCCGGCATGATCTCCGAGAATTGCGTCCACCAATGACGGATCCATCCATCTGTTAGGATAATATCGGCATCCAGAATCTGACCAGTCTCCGGATTCACCCGGCTTGGGCCAATCGCCGTACTAATATCATTGTTCAACCAGCGCACAAAGTTGTAGCGCGCGTCCTCGGGATCCAAATCCATGTATTGTTTGGATTTGGCATCTTGAAAACGAACTTCAATCGCGTTGACGATCCCTACACGTTCAAACGCTTTATTCCAAGCCAAGATGCCTTCCGCGACCCACCGGCGATAGCGGATAGGCGTGGTGTGTTCGATATAAAAAACGATCGGTTGCTTAGGTGGGCTCAGCTTGAGTTTGGCGTCGGCCTTTTCCAAATGCCAACGGTTGATATAACGTGTGCGTGTGGTGTCGCGCTGGAATTTACCGTAGTCGCGATAGTTGGTTACAAAGTAGCCGACGCGTTCATCGGCCGGCCGAGGCTTGTATTCCTTATTCGGTTTGATGAGTTTGATCGAGTAATGAAGGATCTTTAATTTGCCTCGAACGGGAACTTCAAAGGCAACCTCCACGTTTTCAGGGAAAGCCTTGTATTTGATCGCTTTGAATAACTTTGGATTGATACCGGATACTTCATAGCCAAAGAAACGGGAGGCTTTCCCAATTAATAAATCATCCAAATCGATCACCGGCCCCCCTTTGGATTGATAAGTGAGAATGGGGACATCGAGAATCACGCGATCCGTGAAGAGACGTTTTACGGAACTCTTCGATTCGTCATCACCCGTCGACCGCACTTCAAGATTCGGCTCGATGAGCGCCAGGCGCTTTTGATTATAAACTTCCCAACGCACATAAAGATCGCCGGCCTGAAGTCCCGCATATTCTTCCCCGCTAGAAATGGTGAGCGCGATGAAGTGTTTTTGATTTCTGAAATCCCGCGGCAACTCCGCGAGCATGTGTTGCGTCTTGGGATTGATGTAAAGGTTGTAGAGGCTCTTCCCATCCATGGTGGACACGACCTTGGTATAGTCCTTGAGCACCTCGGCTGCCGGAGGGAAGGGAGACTTGGGTGGCGTGGCAGTCGAAGCCGGGGCCTGACTGCTGCCTGAGACCAAGCTTTGTGGATCGGAGGCATTCTGTGCAGAGGACACACTCGCGGCGAGAAGGCCCAGACCGAGGACCAGAGGGAGACAGGACGTTTTCATTAGGATTGGTGAACTATTTGGATCTTAAAAAGATACGATTTTGAGAAAGAATCAACCTGCTAAGATTGGAGCGACGTTCTGCCGTCCGCGCAAGCTCTTTAAAAAATGATAAAAACAAAGTTTTTCAGATGCTCTAATCAAGTCGCCGCCGCCATAAACTGCCTTCCGCGACGCTCCATTGGAACTTCCTGGCATGCTCTCGAATGAGAAATGGGAGGTCTCGGCATCTGACGAATTCAAAGGCTGGATCCAATTCATTCTTCAAGGCGGCAAGGGTGACAAGAGGGCCTTCCCCTTCCCTGGAAAAGCCGCCTAGCCAATTCTCAGGCGGCGTGAAGTCGTCCAGCCAAGTGTAAGGACTGGTAATGATGAGGTGGCCGCTGGGGCGAACCAGTTGGGGAAGGCGGTCCAAACAACGACGCGGATGGGGCAGTCGACAAATGAGATTGGCTAGCAGAGTCAAATCAAACGTGCCTAAATCGTGGGCAAGATCCATGGCATCACCTTGAAAAAATTGCACCTTCTCGGGACGCGCCCCTTCCGGTAGACGTGCTGTTAGAGCAGTCGTGATTCGGCCTTCATCCACGCGTTCATAGTTCAAGATGCCCTGCCGGCCTAACGTTGTCGCCGCATCTATGAAGGCTTGGGAGTAATCAATGCCGATCACCTCGTCGCATCGCGCCGAGAGCGTGAAACTGGATCTTCCCACCGCACATCCCAAATCAAGCGCTCGCGCCCCGGACGGGAGATCAACGCCAGGGATCATCTCCGTCACACAACGCTCCGCAAAGCGGAGGGCCTGATGTGGGCCCTCCGCGTAAGGCAAGATCTCTGAATCTTCGCCATAGTGAAAGAGTAGATACTCGTTCACCAGTTTGATGGTTTCGTAAGGGTTGTCCGGCATCCACTTTGGTTAGACCCGGATCCCCGCTTGGGCAACCTTATCTACGCCGCGGCCCACCAAGACGTTTGATCTTGCGCGGCCGGTACGGCTGCGGCGTGGTCGGGCAAATGTAGGTCGGAGCAGGGCGGTAGTTAGGCTGCACATAAGCGGGCTCGAAGGCGATCACGGCTTGATTCGACCAATTAGGTGTTCTGTAAGGGTGTCTGGGATTTCGGTAAGCGGGCTGTGGTTGAAAGGCAATCCTTGGTTCTACCCACAGGGCTTGCTCGCGAGGTTGGCGGTGGTTCACTGCCCAGTTGGCAGCGGGAGGTGTGTATGCCGGTCGCCTACGACCATAAGTTTGCTCGATTCCGTTCGCAATGGCCCGGGCCAATCCTTGGCGGTAATGCGGGCTCAAGCAACGCCTCCGTTCGCTGGGATTGGAGAGAAACCCACCCTCAACCAGGATGGCCGCGCGCGTCCGGTTCTTGCTCAGCACGGCATAACCTCGGCGTTTCACCCCGCGATTCACACCACGCGTTTCACGAATCATCTGTGATTGGACGGCGGTTGCCAAGGCGCGACCGCTGGCATGATAATAGTAGGTTTCAAGGCCGGTTGCCGTCTGATTGGTGGCCGAATTAAAATGGACGCTGACAAAGATGCCACCCGGATAGGCATTGGCGATCGCAGCCCGGCGGCTTAGGGAGACGTCGTAGTCGCCATTGCGTGTGATCACATAGGCGATACCACGACGGCGTAACTCATTTACTAAGCGCTGGGACGTATCCAGCGTGAGCTGTTTTTCGACGACGCCGGGCCACGCGGCGCCGGCAGCGCGGCCGCCATGACCGGGATCCACGATCACCGTGTAAGCAGCAACGTTAGTGAGACCAAGGCACATCAGGGAGAAGCAGGCACCCGCAAAGGTTCCCAACTTCGCTGAGAGCGAACGATAGAGGGTATTCATGATGAGACAAACTAGGTTGACGTTCGCGCAAAACGTGGAGATAGCCGGTTTGAGGGAAGGCTATCCGTTTCGCAGTTGTTTGCCTGTGCAGAGCGCTCTACCAAGCGTGATAAGTTAGAGACGAAGCTCTCTGGAACCTATTCGGGGAAATCGATAAAAATCATCAAACGCCGCCCCCCCGATGGCAAGCACATGCGTCGTCATCGGAAAGCCATGCGTCTACCGATCTCCAATACAATACAACATCTCCCCGCGATTATCGCTTTCGTCCACGTGACTAACACGAATGTAAAGCCGACCACCGCAAACCGCCGGCGTGGCAAAGACTTCGTCGCCTAACCGGTTTTTAGCCACCACATCGCACGCCTCCGGCTTGGCGCGATAGAGAAAGAAGTCACCTAACTCATTTGCGGCGAGAATGAGATCTCCCATCAACACGGGCGAGGCACTGATAGGGCCTTTGAAGCGGTGCGCCCACATTTCTTGGCCATCCTTTGCCCGCCAGCAGTAAGCGCGTCCGCCGTCATCAATCGCATAAAGGAAGCCTTCATGAGCGAGCATGGACTGTTCATAAGCTTTGCGGCCATTCGCCCACGCGACCACTCCAGAACCGTCGGCACGCACGGCCACAGTCCGCTTGTTAGGATAACCGCCGCTAGCAAAGACCAAATCACCGTCCCACACCACGGTGCCACACGTTTGTGGTGAAGTCGTTTCCGCCGACCATCGGAGCTTACCCGTGATGGGATCATAAGATGCCATAAGTTCGCAGCCGCTGATGAGTAGTTGATGTTGTTTCGCCAATGGAGCCACGATAGGAGAAGAATAGTTAGGCAGCTTGGGACGGGCGGTTTTCCACTTCTCTTCGCCACTCGTGCAATCGAGCGCCACCAGAAAACCGCCACCCTCGTAATCAGCAACGACAATAACATTACCTCCATAGAGCAAAGGCGAAGCGCCATAGCCAAATTCGTATTTCTTGGGCTCAAAAGGTCCGACATGCTTCTGCCAGAGTATCTTCCCGCGGAGATCCAAAGCGGCGATCTGGATGGCGCCTCTGTTATAGTAGATAGCAAAGACACGTTCTCCATCACTGGCAACAGTGCCGGAAGCATGGGTGTTTTTAGAATGAATCTTAGCGGGGAGTTCGCCCGTGTTGACAACCGTCGCCCAACGTTGCGTGCCCGTTAGGCGATCGAAGGCCACGACTGATTGCGTTCCTGCTTTGGCATCGGCCGTGGCAAGATAGATGGCATCGCCGACGATGGTTGGCGAAGCGTGCCCGCGTCCCGGCACAGGCGCTTTCCAAAGGACGTTCTCCGTGGCGCTGAAAGTCGTGGGAATCGCATTTCCAGGCGCCGCTTTGTTGTCACGAGTGGGACCCCGCCACCACGGCCAATCCTTGGTGGGATCAATGCCAGAGGGTATCAAAGGATCACCCAAGGCGACCAGAGGGAACGATGTAAGGATCGCGAAGAGTAGAAAACCCATTCTCATAGGCTTCGGCATTAGCGTCTTCTGCGAGGCGGGTAAAGGCGAACTCGAGCGAGGAGCGAGAGATTTTTCAATAATATTCATGATTTTTAGAAACAATAGCCTTTGAGTGGCGTCCTGTTGGAGAACGCTCTCGGCTCGCTATGTCTCAAGTTTCCTTAGAGTCCCTCTATGATGCGCATGCGGATGCGTTGCATGGATTTCTACTCAACTTGACCCGCGATGCGGAGGATACACGTGATCTCCTGCAATCGACGTTCATCCGAATCGCCCGCCAGGACAACCTCACCGCCATCAAGCGGCCCCGCTCTTATCTCTTCCGCGTGGCGCATCGTCTCTGGCTTGATATGTTGCGGGAGCGCGGCCGGCGGGAGACACGATTGGAGAAGTTCGGGCAGAACCGTGCGGTTTTTGAAGAGCCGTCACAGGGTGACCACGATCTCCATGACCTCTTGACCCGAGAGATGGCTCGCCTGCCCCAAGAGCAACGATGTGTGTTGCATCTCCGCATTTGGGAGAATCTATCATTCTCCGAAATCGCCGCTTTGACAGACTGTCCGAAAGGCACGGTCGTGAGTCGATTCCGCTACGCCTTGGATCGGCTTCGGGCGTCTTTGCCAGAGATTGAGGCCTCCCATCCGCGCTTGTGGTGGGTCTTGGAACAACCATCCCATCAAAAGGAAGTCTAACCATGATGACGGATCAACAACTCACACAACACCTAAAAAGAAAGCAACCGCAGCCGGCTCCCGCCGCCTGGCGTGAGGAGATTCTCGACGCTGCGATGGAGGCGAGCGAAAATGAGAGGCCACGGACGGAAAGCCGCCGTTCCCGTTTCCGTCACCTTGGTTGGGCAGCCCTAGCAGCGCTGTGGATGATGTTAGTCTTTTCGCACTATCAAGGCGAACGCGAGGATCAACGGCTGGCCTCATATCTTGCCCCTTCAGCCTTCCCGGCTCCTCTGCCCCTGACAGGAGAACAATGGGAGGCACTTCTAGCATTATTGTTTACGAGCAAGGATCAGGAGGAGAGGGCACCTTATCGAGAACCAACTGAAACCCACCCGCAAGCTTATGGCCCTATCTAACACCCCTGCAGTGCTTGATGCTTCCAATCTCTCCCAATCGCGAGGCTGGACGCTGATGCCCAGCGCTCGCGGGTGGAAACGGCTTATTCTGATCGCGACTCTCATCACCTCGAGCTACCAGATCGAGAATTGGCGAGGCCGAAAGGCCTGGAATGCTGCACTTGAAGACGCCAAGGCCACAGGATTCTCGCTCGACTACCTCGATTATTTCGCTGAACCGGTGCCCAATGATTTAAACGCGGCCAAGCATCCCATCTTCGAGCCCGTATATTTGCGAACAGCTGTTCACAAAGAAGCATGGGACGCGGTGATCGAATTTGACGAACTGTATGACCAAGCCGTCGCTAACTTTCCGGAAGGTTTCATCGATTATGTGAAGACGGATGGCATGCCCTGGCGGGTGCGCAAACTTAGGAATCAAAAGCCGTGGCTGGATGGTGTGATCGCTGAGGGGCCGCTCGCGATCGATTTAGAGCATTGGCAGGCGGTCTTGCATTCGGCTCCAGGTTTTAATTGGCCAACCACCGAGGGCGCCGCCAGTTCGCCAACGCGCGATTTCCTATGGGCCAGCCATGGATTAGGAGAAACGTTACGCGACATCGGCGAAGCCTTCTCAAGACCTCATTGTCAGTGGTTTCCACCAGACCGCAGCATGCGTCCGCGCATCGGCCAATTCGCGCAATTCTCCAACTGGAAACCTCTCTGCCAGCTGGTCTTAGGGCGCGTTGTCGCCCACGCAACTCAGGGAGAAGAAGCGCAGGCGTTTCGTGAACTTGATAGCCTCCTTAAACTGGGATGTTTTCATGATGATGCCTCCCGTGGATTACGGTTACTTATCGTTGTAAATCAAAGCGCTGTTCTGCAGAGGCTCCTCGCTCCGCTGATCCTTGAAGCGCCTTTCTCGGATGCGATGTTGGAAAGATTGGATGAGAGGATCAGGGCTATTCGACTTCTCGACGATGGCTTCCACATTACGAAACAGGTGCGCGCCTACCGGTTGCAGACGATCCAGGCGATGATGAATCGCGAAGCCTGGGTTCTGGATCAGCCGAACTACTTTGCAAAATCAGACAACCCTCAAACCATGCGCCGATTGGCTCCCGGTTGGATTCCACGCGGTTGGTACTACCAGAACTTAGCCGCCCTGGAGCGAACTTATCAGTCGCACATTCTTCCGCTCTACGATCCGGTGACCCGGCGCGTGAAGCCGGCGTTGGGTGACGCTGGTCTAGATTTCTCACAGATCGACCATTTCTTTTCTGGATTCGGCACGCCCTACAAAGTCCTGGCAAAGGCACTCGCAAGTGATGGTGAAGCAACTTTTTTTCTGAATTTAGGCGCCAGTGCGGAAACCGGCTGGAACCTCATTCGGACCTTGATCGCCGTCAAACGCCATGCTCTCACACACGGAGAGTTCCCAGCAAGCCTAACAGAACTATCTCTAGATGCCATAGCCGAACTGCCACACGATTTCCTAACCGGCGCGCCATTGCGCTATGAGATCAACGATTCGATCATGATCCTCTCAGGCTTGGATTGGAAGGGAAATGGCGAACCTGCTGAGAGCATCAGCATTCCTCACACCTAGCAATGCATTCTTCGACAAATTGTCCTCAATCAGTCGCAATAAAGCATTGGTTTCCTTACGGTTGGGCGATCGGTTTCTGCGTATGGCGATTGCGCCACCGAGTCTGGGTGCCATGGTTAGTCAAGCGTCTCTTCATCGTTGCCACTTTCATTGCAATCATCTGGCAGATCGAGAACTGGGGAGGGCGCCAAAGATGGAGTGCCGTTTTCCAGCAGGCGCAAGACCGAGGAGAATCAGTCAAGCACCAGAACTTCGCCATCCATCTGCCGCCTGATGATGCAGTGAGTTGAGCCGAATCTTGGTTCGCATCATCTCCAGGATCCTTCGGGGAGATCCGCCTCTTCCTCCGCGTGTTTCGCTCATTCCTCAAACGTAAAGAGAATTGGGCGACTGTGGTCGATTTGATAGGCAACCTATTTGCTTGGCACCACCAAACTCCAACCGCCATCTGCCTAATGCGCAACAGAACCAATTTAGAGTGGTGCCCCCCACGCGCGTGACGGTGGTGCCAATCACCCTATTCCGCGGTAGTAGATCTTAGTGGATTCTCCCAATCCCCCAGCATAATTAGCGTGCCATGAGGGAGGGGAAAGCGTAGGTAAGGGCAGCAACAGCTCTTATGAAACGCGTTCTCTACGTTCTAGTTGGCTTCCTTGTCAGTGTGAGTTTTCCGCTCACCGGCGAAGAAGGGGTCCCGCCGTCATCGCCTCCAGAGTCACTCAAGGCGCAAATGGATACCGCCATTGCAGCGGTCTATCCGTCACTTGTTAGGATCGAAGTGGTGCGGGAGCAAGGTTCCGGCGGCCGGATGCGCAAGGCACGCGTCACGGGTAGCGGAACCATCGTTTCGGAGGAAGGGCATGTCTTGACCAATCATCACGTGGCGGGAAAGGGAACGCGTTTTCTCTGCCGGCTCTCCACGCGTGAGGAATTGGAGGCAACCCTGGTGGGGACGGACATCCTCAGTGATCTCGCCATTCTCAAGTTAGATCTGGAAAGCCGCAAGGATGACACGCCCCTGCCCATCGCCAAGTTAGGGGATTCCTCAACGGTGGAGGTCGGTGACAATGTGTTAGCTATGGGTAGTCCGGCCGGCCTCTCGCAATCCGTCACCTTGGGAATCGTCTCCAACACGGAAATGATCCCGCCCGGCAGCATGCGCTTCACTTTGGATGGTGAAGATGTCGGGCAATTGGTGCGTTGGATAGGGCATGACGCCATCATCTTTGGGGGCAACAGCGGCGGCCCGTTGGTGAATCTTAAGGGTGAAATCATCGGCGTGAATGAGGTGGGCATCGGCAGTTTAGGCGGCGCCATTCCTTCTGACATTGCCAAACACGTGATGCATGAACTGATTCATTATGGCAAAGTCAGGCGAAGCTGGGTAGGCATCTTATCGCAACCCATGCTCAAGGCATTGCCGGATCAGCGCGGCATCTTGGTCGGCAGCGTGATCGATGATTCACCGGCCTCGCGTGCCGGTCTCTTGCCCGGTGATATCATCACGCGTTTCAACGGCGAAGAAGTGGAAGCGCGAAGCCCAGAGGACATCCCACCTTTCAACGCCATGATCTTTGATCTCCCCATCGGCGGTGAACTCACATTGGAAGGGTTGCGCGACGAAGAAGCGATGACCTGGAAACTCACCACTGAAGCGCGCGAACCCAACGTGGATCAGCCGAAAGAACTCAAGAATTGGGGCATCACGGCGCGGGATTTCACGCGCATCTCCGCCTTGGCCAACAAACGGCCTAACAAGAAAGGCGTGCACGTGCATTCCGTACTTCCTGGCGGCCCGGCCAAAGAAGCGCGGCCGGAGATCAAACCGGGCGATGTCATTTTGAAAATCGGCGGTGAAGAGATCGAGAACACTGCAGCATTGAAAGCGCAGACGGCAGCTTTGTTGGGTGAAGAAACAGAACCTCAACCGGTTCTCGTGCACTTCGACCGGAGAGGCAGTGAACTCATGACTGTGGTCAAGGTAGGGCCCGATCCCAGCTCAGCGAAACCGAAGCAATCGCGCAAAGCTTGGTTGGGCATCGACACCCAAGTGCTGAGTCCGGATCTCGCGGAAGCCTTAGATCTGAAAGGCAAGAAAGGCGTGCGCGTCACGCGCGTGCATGAGGGTACGACCGCCGCCAAGGCCGGTCTGCAAGTGGGTGATGTGCTGCTCAAACTCGATGGCATGGTTATCAACGCGCGACGGCCGGAGGATGCCGATGTATTCGATAGCCTCATCCGGCAATACGACGTCGACTTGGAAGTGGAGTTGGACCTCGTGCGCGGCGGTGAGAAACAGACTTTGACCGCAGCGCTAGAGACGCGGCCCGTTTCATCTTCGGAGCTGGAAGACTACGAGGACATCGATTTTGAATTCACTGTTAGAGAACTCTCGTTTCGCGATGAGATCGAGCGCCGTGTGGAGAAAGGCGATCAGGGCGTGCTCATTTCCAAAGTCGAGAACTCCGGATGGGCACAACTCGCGGGACTGGCTCCGGGAGACGTCATCAAGCGCGTGGAAGATAATGAGATCTCCAGCGTGGCGCAGTTTCGCGAAGTCATCGCCGGAATCAAAGAGAAGAAACCCCGCCAGGTGGTGCTCTTCATTCAGCGCGGCATTCACACCATGTTTAAAGAAGTGGCTCCGAAGTGGGACGCTTAGCCAACTGAACACGAGAATTCATGAAATCATTATTACATTCTGCCGGTCTGATTCTGGCATTGCTCCTCAACGGGTATGCTAGTGAAGAAGCGGCGCGAAAGATCCACGAGACCCATCAAGACGGTGTGCTCTACGTGCAAGCGGTAGTCGTGTTAGGCGAGCGCGAACGCTCGTTGGAAGTGTTAGGCACAGTCATCGATGAAGCGGGCACGCTCGTCACTTCCTACACGGGGCTAGCGCTTCGAGGGCGAGATGGTGCTCAGAATGAGCTGCGCGATATCAAGTTCTTGGGCCCGGATGGCACGGAGATCCCTGCCAAACTGGCCTTCACCGATTCAGATCTCGATCTTGCCTTTCTCCAGCCTGAAAAGGGTGACGAAGAAATGGCCTTTCACGCCGTGCCGCTTGAGGAAGAGGGTCCCAAGCTGTCTTTGTTTGATAAGATCGTTAGCCTCGCTCGCCAAGAGGAAGATCTCGGCCGCAAATCCGCGGTGCGTCAGGACCGGATCTCCGCAGTCATTAAGCGGCCGCGATTGGTCTACGCGGTGACTGCAGGAATCACCGGCACCCCAGCCTTCGATCTGAGCGGGCGCCTTGCCGGAATCTTCGTGCGCAAAGTGCGGGGTGGCGCGCCGGGCTCCTTCATCCTCTTGCCTAGCAAAGACGTTTTCAAAGCCGTGCAACAGCTCAAAGACGACGCCGATGCCGATGCCACACCGGAAGAAGAAAGTCCGGAACCTGAGGAGGAAGAGGATGCGTCACCGGAAGCCGAGGAAGCACAAGAAACGTCACCGGAAGCCGAGGAGGCACAAGAAGCCCCTGAGGAAGATATCTAACTAAATCATACTGATGAAATCTTTTCTAACTCTATTCTTAAGCACGGCGATGGCTCTCGGGTTCGCTCGAGCAGATTTGCAATCCACCGCTGCTGAGGTCCGTGATCAGTTCTCGGACGCGGTCGTCCACGTCAAGGCCATCATTGAGAGCCGCGGGCGCGAGCGCGAAGTCGAGGGATTGGGTACCATCGTCGATGAGCAAGGCACGGTCGTCATGGCCTACTCGCACTTTCGTCAAGATGAACTCAAAGACGTGCGATGCATCTTGGGGGATGGCACCGAGTATCCTGCCACGGTCGTTCTTCATGATAAAGATCTCGATCTTTCCTTTCTCAAACCTCAAGAAGATGCGGCTGAAACGGAAGGATTGGAATTCACGCCCATCGGCCTGGGAGGCGATCCCGTGCAGCTTCAACTGGCGGATCCTGTCATTATCCTGAGCCGCGAAGGAAGCACCTTCAGACGTCAGGCGACGCTCCTGCAAGGGCAAGTGGTCACCATCATCGATGAACCGCGCCGCTACTATCGCACCGACGTGAGGCCGCCGGGAACCCCGGCGTTCAACCGTGAAGGGAAACTCATTGGTGTCTTTGCGAGGCGAGTTCAGGGTGGTAAGGCCCATCACCGCGTGATCTTGCCGCACGCCGAAGTTAGCAAATCGCTCGAACAACTCGACGGATCAAGCGAAGGTCCGGATTTGCTTCAAAAAGCCGCCCAGCAAGTGATTGATCAGTACAGTGATAGTATCGTCACCGTGTCTGGAGGCATGGAGATCGGCATCACGGTGCAGGGTCAGAGTCAAAACGTGGAGAACGAGATCGAGATTCCCGGGGTGCTGATTCGTGAAGATGGTTTGGTATGCATCGCGGATCCGTCGAAATCATTGATCGATCAGATTCAATCACAAGTATCCCGCCAAGTCGGCGGAGCCAAGGTCGAGGTCACGGTCGAGCCCAAGACGGCTAAGCTTTTGTTAGGCGACGGCACGGAAGTTCCAGGTGAGATCGTTCTGCAAGACGAGGATCTTCATCTTGCATTCATCAAAGCGAAGCCGGAAGAAGATGAGAGTCTTGAGTTTGTGCCGTTGGATCTCAATGATCCGGCGGAACTGGAGGCTTTTGAAGAGATTCTCGTCATCAACCGGCTGCCTGAAGATCTCAATCGCCAAGTGGCAGCCCGTCCTGGCCGGGTCTCAGCCGTTTTGAAACGTCCCCGATTGCGCTACCGCTCAAATGTCGGTGGGCTGGGTTTCCCTGTCTTCAACGCCGCCGGCAAACTAGCAGGCTTTCAGTCACTTGCTGATGACTCCAGTGAAGGTGTCATTCTTCCTGTAGCTACCTTAGTGAAATTGATTGATCAGTTGAAGGAAGAGTCGGAGGAGGACGGCGAAGAGTAGAGCTTTTGAATCGAACCACCGTCCACCTGCTGCTTGATCGACGTGCCGGTGAGGATTACGATTCGAGGCGTTTATGACGAGCTTAAGCCAACGCGTTCGAGGTGAACAGGTGCCGATCAACGGTTCCACGTTCCAGCTCTTGGAAGTGGTGGCTGATGACCACAGCACCCCGTTCTGGAGGGCCCGTTGCGGGCAGAGTGGGCAGGTGTTCAATCTGGCACTGGACGGTATGGTACAGACGTCGCCCATGCGGGATCTGAACTTGGGCGGAATCGATTACCTCGCCGAACGTAAGAAACGGCAGCGCCGCCGGCGCTACCTATTAATGTTAGCGTGCATGGTCTTCGGGTTTGTTGCCTATCATCATCGCGAACAATTGCTCGAGTGGTATCAACTCCTCCGGGAATGGCTGGCAGCTCGTCAGATCAGATTGCCCGAGTTCGCTGCCCACCGCTAGATCTTCATTGATTCAAACCACGGCGTGAAGGTAAGCCCGTGAGCTTTGGCTACGGCTTCATACGTGCAATCGCCGCGATAAACGTTGAGCCCCGCGGCGCGGCCTTGATCCCCCTGACAAAAGGCCTCCACGCCTTCACCGGCAATTTGCAATCCGTAGTTCAATGTGACACTCGTCAGGGCCAAAGTGGAAGTGCGGGCCACGGCCCCTGGCATATTTGCCACGCAGTAGTGCACGATGCCATCGACCATGTAGGTCGGATCGTCATGGCTTGTGGGTTTGGCCGTCTCGAAACAGCCTCCTTGATCAATCGCCACATCCACGATCACGGCGCCGGGCTTCATCAGCTCAAGATGCTCTCGTCTCACCAGCTTGGGCGCCTTGGCTCCAGGAATCAGCACGGCGCCGACCAGGACGTCGGAGGACCGGAGCACTTCCTCGATGTGATGAGGTGTGCTGTGCAGTGTGGTGATTTGTGAGGAAAAGATGTCGTCCAAATACGCCATGCGATCAAGCGAGAGGTCGAGCACCGTCACATCAGCGCTCAACCCGGAAGCCATCTTGCAAGCGTTGAGCCCCACCACGCCGCCGCCGATGATGCCGACTTGCCCACGCGCCACTCCAGGCACGCCACCTAACAATACACCTCGTCCGCCATAGGCTTTCTCCAAATACTTGGCACCTTGTTGGATGGCCAGGCGGCCGGCAATCTCGCTCATCGGCCGCAAACAGGGTAGCCCGCCCTGAGCATCCTCAATCGTTTCGTAGGCGATCCCTTTGATCTCTTTGGCTAGCAACGTCTCCGTAAGCGTCTTGTCCGCGGCGAGATGGAGGTAGGTGTAGAGAATCTGCTCGGGTTGCAAGAGATCATACTCGCCCGGAAGCGGTTCTTTCACTTTCACGATCATCTCCGCAGCCGAGTAGATCTCAGCCGCGCTGGGCAAGATCGTGGCGCCACTTTCTTTATACATGGCATCGGAAAAGCCGATCGCTTCGCCAGCGCCGGATTCGACGATGACCTCGTGCCCTTGCGAGACGTAGGCATTTGCCGTCGCCGGTGTGAGCCCCACTCGATACTCGTGGGTTTTGATTTCTTTGACAGTGCCGACTTTCATGGCTTGGAACGGATCTAACCGCTGGCACACGATTCTTTCAACTGATCCGGTGAAAAATCATGCTGCGCGGTGGCGGCATCACTGACGGAGCGAGTCAACGCGAACCATTCCCTATGGGCGCGTGTGGTAGAAGTCGTGAGACTTCTACCCTGCAAGGCACCACGCTCGGAACTTTCACAAGTTCCGCTACGAATTTCCCCATCGCTTTAGCTGGTACTGCGAGTCGTAGAAGAAGTCGTGAGACTTCTACCCTGCAAAGCGCCACGCTCGGAACTTTCACAAGTTCCGCTACGAATTTCCCCATCGCTTTAGCTGGCACTGCGAGTTGTAGAAGAAGTCGTGAGACTTCTACCCTGCAAGGCGCCACGCTCGGAACTTTCACAAGTTCCGCTACGAATTTGCCCACCGCTTTAGTTGATACGGCGACTTCGTAGATGAAGTCGTGAGACTTCTACCCTGCAAAGCGCCACGCTCGGAACTTTCACAAGTTCCGCTACGAATTTGCCCATCGCTTTAGTTGATACGGCGACTTCGTAGATGAAGTCGTGAGACTTCTACCCTGCAAAGCGCCACGCTCGGAACTTTCACAAGTTCCGCTACGAATTTGCCCATCGCTTTAGTTGATACGGCGACTTCGTAGATGAAGTCGTGAGACTTCTACCCTGCAAAGCGCCACGCTCGGAACTTTCACAAGTTCCGCTACGAATTTGCCCACCGCTTTAGTTGATACGGCGACTTCGTAGAAGAAGTCGTGAGACTTCTACCCTGCAAAGCGCCACGCTCGGAACTTTCACAAGTTCCGCTACGAATTTGCCCACCGCTTTAGTTGATACGGCGACTTCGTAGAAGAAGTCGTGAGACTTCTACCCTGCAAGGCGCCACGCTCGGAACTTTCACAAGTTCCGCTACGAATTTGCCCACCGCTTTAGTTGATACGGCGACTTCGTAGAAGAAGTCGTGAGACTTCTACCCTGCAAGGCACCACGCTCGGAACTTTCACAAGTTCCGCTACGAATTTGCCCATCACGTTGACTTGCACGCTGAAGAGATTGACCTTCGCCAGGTTGCTCCTCTAATCACAGATGTGTCATTGCCCTATCCACTGCCCGCCTTGCTTGTGTTTCTGGTCGGCGGTCAGGGGCTTCTAATTGGCAACACAGAGCAAGATGCTAGAGAGATCGTTAGTCATCTAGCCTGCGCCGCCTGCCACGATGCACGAGAACTGAATCTTGAGAAGCCGGCGCGCGGGCCTATCTTGGACGGTGTGGGATCCCGGGTGAAAGCAGGTTGGATCGAACGCTTTTTGTTAGGCCCGCAAAGCGTCAAACCCGGCACGTCCATGCCCGACATGCTCGCTCACCTCGAGGATTCCCAGAGGAAGGAAACGGCGAAGAATCTCATGCACTTTCTCATGAGCAGCAAAGGCACGAAAGCCAAGCCGCATCGGCATGCTGATCCTGACGGTGGCGCGCATCTTTATCGAACGATCGGTTGCGCGGCCTGTCATGGCGCAAAGGCTCCAGATCTACGAACGAAATACACGTTCGCCTCTTTGACAGACTTTCTTCTCGATCCGCTGGCCTCGCGTCCGGATGGCCGCATGCCTTCGCTACAGTTAACAAAAGACGAGGCGGCGGATATGGCGGCTCATCTTTTGCGCATGCGACCAGATTCACCTAAACGGGAGATGGCGCCCCCCTTCGAGCCTCATCCTCAACGCGTGGCAGCAGGGCGCACCGCATTTGCCCGGCTCAACTGCGCAGCCTGTCACTCACGCGGGGACACACCGCCGGCGCCTTTGATCGGTCCCTGGCACGAACCCAATCCCATACAATGCGCCGGCCCGCCACACTACACCCTAACCGAAGAACAAGAAGCCGTTCTGGAAACAGAGTGGTCTGACCAACCCTCAACGTCGCACCTGCGCTTGGGGCGCCATTTGCGCCGATTTCAATGCCTGGCGTGTCATGATCGCGTTGGCGCCGGCGGGCCTAGCGAAGACTCCTTAGCGTTTTTTACAGGCGATGATTCGTTAGGCAATGATGGGCGGTTTCCCCCCAGCCTAACCAATGTTGGTGCCAAGCTGAATCCCGATTGGATGGTCAAAGTATTGCAAGGTGACGGAGCGGTCAGACCGTATTTGAACACCCGCATGCCGGTGTTTGGCATTGAGAATGTGGGACATTTGCCAGACTTATTCACTCAAGTCGATCAACCGCACAAGACACCGCCCCTTTCAGATGAGGTCGACGCCGGGCATCAATTGGCGGGAACGGAAGGCGGGATGGGCTGCATCACGTGTCACGGTTGGCATGACGATCCCGGTGTGACGCTGCACGCGCTCAAGCTCACTGACATGGTTCCTAGATTACGTTTCAGTTGGTTCAAACAGCATCTCATTGATCCCCAACGAACGCGCACGAACACCCTGATGCCGAGTTTCTGGCCTCAAGGCAAGAGTGGGAATCCTCACGTACTCGACGGTGATACCGATCGCCAGATTGCCGCGATTTGGGCTTACTTGAGAACGAGCGAGAAAAGACCTGACGGATTCCCCAATCCCGGCTCAAGCGAGTACGAGATCGTCCCGACCGAAAAAGCAATCGTCCAACGCGGGTTCATTGACGGCGGCGGCACCTCTGCCATTGCCGTGGGCTTTCCCGGTCAGTGGAACCTCCTCTACAACGCGGATCTCTGCCGGCCGGTCAGAGCTTGGCGGGGACGCTTTCTGGATGGGTACCCGCTTTGGTTCTCCCGTCTGAAGCCTGAAACAAAACCGTTAGACGATACCATCCATGAATTGCCTGACGTTTTAACAACAATCGGGAATCGCGTTTATAAAGGGTATCGATTGGATCCTGATTCCGGCGTGCCGGCGTTTCTCTCTCAAACCAATCGCTACACCATCCAAGAACGGATGTTTCCGAGCGACGACGGTCTCCGATTGAAACGGGAAATCCTTTTGAAAGATCGCGAGCACGACACCGAGGAAAAACTAACATTCGAATACCAATGGTGAGATGGATCTGTTGTGCTCTGTTAGCCATGAACACCCTCGGTGCCGATTCCGATTATTATCGTGTGATCGATATCCTGAGTTCCCGTACGCAGAAACATTCCCGTGATCCCGATTGGAAACCGTCCAAAGGGCTTGTGTTAGAAGTGACGGGAATCGCCACGCTGGATGACGAGCGGATTGCGGTAGCTATTCGAAAAGGCGAAGTCTGGGTCGTTCACCATGCCTATTCCGAGGATCCCAGCGCCATCACCTTCACGCGGTTCGCCTCAGGTTTGGATGAACCGTTAGGCTTGCTCCGAGATGGCGATGATTTGCTAACTGCCCAACGATCCGAAGTGACGCGTTTGCGGGATCGCAACAGCGATGGCGAAGCCGACGAGTATCTGTCGGAAATGCGCGGATGGCACGTGAGTGGCGCTTACCACGGGTACGCCTACGGTCCCGTTCGCGATAAGCACGGCCATTTGTGGACCACGCTCAATCTTGACATGGGGGATCACTCGGACAATGCCCAACCTTGGCGTGGCTGGGCAATGCGCTTGTCGTCGACCGGAGAACTGCAAGCCGTGGCAGCGGGCTTGCGATCGCCCTGCGGACTGGGCGTGAATCTGGAGGGCGACGTCTTTGCCACGGATCAGCAAGGGAACTGGATCCCCACCAACAACCTGATTCATTTGCGGGAGGGCGCTTACTTTGGCAACCCGGACGGCATGGCGCCGGCTTCGCTGCCAAGCTCTTTGGTTAGGCCATTGCAGGAGGGTGTGGAAGTGGCGGGCAAATCCTATCCTGAGGCGCTGAAACTTCTGCCGCAATTGCGATCGCCTGCCGTTTGGTTTCCCTATGTCAAGATGGGACAAAGCCGTACGAACTTCGTGGCCGACTCTAGCAAGGGCCGATTCGGACCTTATGGCGGGCAGCTTTTCGTCGGCGAATTCACCCAAAGCAAGATCGGCCGGGTGTTCCTGGAAAAGGTGAACGGCGAGTATCAGGGAGCGTGTTTCCCTTTCATCGAGGGCTTTCCGGCCGCGGTGCTCAGTTTGGCATTCGGAACCGATGGATCCTTGCTCGCCGGGATGACCAATCGCGGTTGGTCATCCGTAGGCGGTGGGTCCTATGGGCTTCAACGTGTGCAGTGGACGGGCAAGACGCCCTTTGAGCTATTGGAAATGCGCGCTCAGCCTAACGGATTCCAGTTAGTATTTACCAAGCCCGTGGATCCGGCGTCGGCTGGTAACCCTGCTAGCTATCGAATGATCAGTTACACCTACCCATTGCACGCGACGTATGGTGGCGAGGAGATTTTGAAAGAATCGCTCACGATCAAAGAGGCGATTCTTGGCAAGGATGGTAGGAGCGTGCGCCTCGTGGTGAAGGGACTACGTCCCTATTTCGTGCATGAATTGGATTACTCGGGTGTGCGTTCGGCGGAGAAAGCGGAGCCGTGGCATGACCGCGCTTATTACACGCTCAATCAGATTCCGGCCGGGTCTTCTCCATGACGTTCGCAAAGAGTTCGGCACGATAGAAAGAATGGCATTGAGCTGAAAAACACGTTCCAATCGCAAGTATGGCTAAGAAGCTCAAGACCCCTGGCGTCTCCGTTGAAGAGATTTTCCAAATTCCACCTTCCATTTCACAGGTGGAGACGGCCATCCCCGCCTTCATCGGCTACACCGAGAAAGCAGCTTTTAAGACCGAAGGCGATCTTCATTCAAAGCCCCGGCGAATAACGTCCATGATAGAGTATGAGCAATACTTTGGGCAGGCTGACAATGAACGAGACATCAGTGTCAAGATAACCGCAGACTCCGGCGGGATACCTGATAGTGTGGAGGCGAACGTAGGTCGACGTCGCAATTATCAGATGTACTACGCTTTGCGGTTGTTTTATGCCAACGGCGGAGGCCCTTGCTACGTGGTTTCGGTCGGGGGCTACAATGAGGAGGATGAGATCGCCGTTGATGATCTGCTGGGAGGTCTGGCCGCAGTGCGAACGGTAGACGAGGTAACGTTGATCATATTCCCGGAAGGGCAGAAGGTTTCTGAGCCTGCTGAGTACCACCGCTTGCAGACGAACTCTCTGAACCAATGCCATGAACTTCGAGATCGATTCGCAGTGATGGATGTGTGGCTGTCAGAGGATGATATGACCGACGATATCAAAGTGTTTCGCAACGGAATCGGGGGCGAAGGTCTGAAGTACGGGGCCGCCTACTATCCGAATCTGGAAACGGCTTTCAATCTTCGGTTCGCACCGGATCAGGTGGCCATCACCGGTGCTTTCGAAGGTACGCTGGTTCGTTTAGAAAAAGCGGACAAGGTGGGCTATGCACAATCCCTCGCTGCGATCGAACGGTTGCCCAATGTCCTGCCGCCCTCTCCTGCCATGGCAGGCGTCTACGCTGCCGTCGACGCAAGTCGGGGAGTGTGGAAAGCGCCCGCGAACATCAGCTTGAACGGAGTCATACGACCAACCGTTAGGATTACCGATCAGGATCAGGAGTCATTGAACATCGATGTGAGTGCTGGGAAATCGATCAATGCCATCCGTTCGTTCGTGGGAGAGGGCGTGAAGGTATGGGGCGCTCGAACCCTGGCCGGGAACGACAACGAGTGGCGCTATATCTCGGTCCGACGATTCTTCAATATGGTAGAAGAATCAGTTAAGAAGGCAACGGAGCGATTCGTGTTCGAGCCGAACGGGCCGAAGTTATGGAGTAAGATCAGATCGATGATCGAGAATTTTCTAACACTGCAGTGGAAAGCCGGGGCCCTATTCGGCACCACCGCGGAAGAAGCCTTCTACGTCTCGGTGGGCCTTAACAAAACCATGACCGCCAATGATGTGTTAGAGGGAAGAATGATCATCGAAATAGGAATGGCCGCCACCAGACCTGCGGAATTTATCATCCTCGGGCTTTCACTAAAGACTCTAAATCCTTGCGACGACGATTGAGATTCGCGGTGTGCCATCAAGACACCGCTGCGGAGGACTTACCCCAAACTCCAGCCTTCTCGGTAGCCTGGGTTCACAAATTGATTGGCTTCTTCGTCGTTGGTGAAGCGCATCTTTTCCGCATCCCATTCGAGTCGCGTTCCGGTGCGGCGAATCGCGATCATGCCTAACAGGCCGATCTCGCTGATGGCGCCGCCGTATTCGAAATTGGAGCCCGCGGATTTATTGAGGCGGATGGCGTTCAACCAATCTTTCTGATGACCGCCTTTGACGCGAGCGAGGCGCTGCTCGGGCTTGCCGAATTCTTTCATACGGGCTTCCGGGATGATGCGGCAACCACCGGCGCCGTGGGAACCGTGCATGATCTTGCCTTCGTCACCGATAACCACGCCCCCTGTTCCAACGACTTTGCGATTCTCTTTGGTGAGCTCTTCCGGCTGCGGAATCGAGAAATCGCCATCATGCCAAATGACTTTCACCGCACCGCGACCACCTTTAGCTGGGAACTCGTATGTTAGGCGTACACCTTTGGGATAGAATTCGGCATGTTTGGCAGGATCATAGCCTTTGGTCTCAGCGGTCACCGCGGTGGGCATGCCCAGATCGAGCGCCCAATAGGACGGATCCAACACATGACAAATCCAATCGCCGATGCAACCGCATCCGAAGGCCGAGTAACCACGCCAATTAAAGGGAAGGTAGTTAGGATGATAGTCCCGCTTAGCCTCAGGGCCTAACCAAAGATCCCAATCGAGTTCTTTGGGAACTTCGTGCTTCTCATTGAAGCTCTCCATCTTGTCGATCTGACAGTAGACATTCTTGAAAGCGTCACAACCGCAGTGAACCTCTGTCACATTACCAATCCAGCCTTCCCAAACCATCTCACAGAAAACGCGGATGGAATTGGATGAATGCCCCTGGTTGCCCACTTGCGTGATGACATTCTGTGAGAGCGCTTCCTTCCGCAGGGCTTGCACTTCGCCGATGGAGTGGGCGAGCGGTTTCTCACAATAGACGTGCTTGCCACGCTTCAGCGCTGCCATCACGGCCACGGCATGGGTGTGGTCCGGCGTGGCCACGAGCACCGCGTCGATCTCATCCGCCATGGCGTCGAACATCTTGCGGTAATCTTTGAATCGCTTCGCTTTGGGGAACTTCTTAAAGCTTCCCGCAGCGCGACGATCGTCCACATCACAAAGGGCCACGATGTCTTCATCAGCCATGCCATTGAGATCAGCCCCGCCCTGGCCACCGCAGCCGATGGCCGCGATGCGAATCTTGTTATTGGGGGTTTGGCCATCAGGAGCAGCCCGGAGCACGTGACTGGGAACGACTTGGAAACCGAAGACTCCTGCTGCGGTGGTTTTGAGAAAAGAACGGCGTTGCATGGTGATAACGGGGTTAGGGTGCCGAGAGACTTTAAAAAGGCGCCCAGAACGGATCGAGATTTTTCCGATGGAATTCCGCGGAAGGCGCGTTTTAACCTGCAACTTCGCTTATTCCTCCAGATCCCTATGTCCAAAGTCATCACGAACCTGACCTCCATCCTTTCTCTCAGCGATGAGAAAGCCATGGTGCGCGTGAAGGAGAAAGATGATCACGCGGCCTTTGCGTTGCTGGTCAATCGCTGGCAAGGCCCTATCCGCCGCCTTTGTATTCGCATGATGAATGACGACCAGCGTGGAGAAGACATTTGTCAGGAAACGTTCGCCAAACTTTTCCACAAGCGGAAGCAGTACAAACCCACGGGTAAATTCTCCACCTACCTGTGGCGGGTGGCGCTGAACATGTGCTATGACGAATTGCGGAAGCGGAAGCGTCAGTGGGAAAAGGAGTTTGAACAGTTTGATGCTGAAGGAGAGGAACGCCAAGACCGCCTCCCCGTCGAAGATGCCACGCCGCACAATCACGCCTCTACCAATGAGGAAGCGGAATTAGTTAGGCAAGCGGTGGCGAAACTTCCCGAAAGCTACCGCTCCGTGCTCGTCTTGCGTCACTATGAAGGGCTCAAGCTGCGGGAGATCGCCGAAGTGCTAGACATTCCCGCGGGAACAGTCAATTCCCGCATGGCGGAAGCGCTTTCCCGCTTAGCTCGCACGTTAGGGCCCCGATTGAACAAACTGCAGACCGTGGCCAATGCACCGGCTTCCTCTCAAACGTCCTCTCCTGCCCCGTCGGTACCACTTCTCCTCAATCCTTTTCAGTTCATCGCTCAAGCCGTATGAAAAAGCCCGATCAAGATCAGTTAGTCGCCTATCTCTACGGCGAGACAGACGAATCCACGGCGAATGCCATCACGGAGCATTTGGATACCTGTGTGGAAGACCGGAGCCAAGTGGAACGCTGGCGGGCAACAATGAATTTGTTAGACACATGGGAATTGGATGATCCGGGTCAAAAGCGTCGCCGCTACTTTCCACGGCTCACACCTTTTCTGAAGGTCGCAGCCGTGATTACCGCCGTTGCGTCCTTAGGATTTGTCCTCGGCCAACAATTCGGTAAGAGCCCGGAGGTGGCCAAGAATGAAGAGACGCCGCAAGCGTTGGAAGCGGCAGTCGTTGAACGTGTGGCCCTGGCGCTAGAGCAAGAACGGGCAGCTTTGTTAGAGCATCGGCGGGATATTGAAGCCAAGCTTCTCATGGCTTCGGCCTCGGTGACGCATCGTCAGGTCCAAGGATATGTTCACGAGGCGCTTCGACACTTGAAAGAAACGGATGTTCGCAATGAAACGCTGGCCATGTTCTTGCCACCCGAAGAACAGGCTGCCTACCAAGAGAAAAGGCGGACCATGGGGGATGTGGCCGAGGGCGTGAATCGTGAAACCGCGCGTCAGCAGGCGTTTATGGAGCAGATCATCGCACGCGCGAAGGCCCGAGCGAAGGCTCCCGCCCATTAGTTAGACTATTTGATTACGAATTGATAAACATGAACATCATCACAATAACGGCCCGAAGATGGCTGCTACGACTGGGAATCGCTCTAGCGATGCCCTGTCTCGTGGTGCCGGTGTGGGCCCAGGAGGACGTCGAGATGCCGGCGACTCAAGAGGGCGACAACGGCGCTCCGGAACCGGCTGGGCCCTTGAGCCCCGGCGATGCGGGAGATGTTGACGGCGGAAACAGAAATGAAGGAGACAACTTCGGAGGGGATCTCGGTGCAGGTGGCGGCGGGGTTGAATTTGCGCCAAGCAACATCGATGTCGCCGCTTTCAATAGACGCTTGTTAGACGGCGGATTCGAGATTCCTGAAACGGCCTTCACCATCTTCCCTCCTGAAGTGCAGCAAGATATCAAATCGCTAATGGACGATCTGCTTCCCTTGCTCACGCCGGGGAGGGAGAAAGAGTTTGATAGCTTTTTCACCAATAACGAGGCACGCATCGCCACGGTTTTCGATCAGTTAGGTTTGGAACCGAACGCGGACGGATTGGTCGCCGATGCGCCTTCCGCACAGATCACCTTCAAGGATGAGTATAAGGACTATCGCAAGTATCTCGACACGCTTGAGATCGATGAATTTGAAAAAGAATACATGATTAAGTCGCACGATATCGCCGTTACTTACCGCGAAGAATTGGATCAGGCGCAGGATCTTGGAGCGCGTCAACAAGCGTTAGAGCGTTATCAACAAGAACTCGAGAATATCAACGAAACCTACGAACAACAGTTTCGAGACCGCTTCCTCGAAAATCTCGATCGCGCCGCTGAAGACGGCAAGCGGCCTGATGTCGATCGGTGAGCCAAGTCCCTTCAACTACAAAGCCTAACCGGCCAGAAAAGGGAGACCTGCAAGCAGGTCTCCCTTTCGCCGTTTCTATGGCGGTCCATGATAGAGTGAGTTTTCGGTGATCGATCAATATGATAGCTTCGCCTTGGTTTCGCGTATTCCTTTTCACTTTGATGTTGGCCATTCCCACAGTTGTGTTAGGCGAAGACGAAGAGAGTCTGGCGGCGCTCGAAGCTTACAAGCGCCGTTTGGTGGAACTCAGCCGGCAACAAGATGATCCGCTGATGGCTGCCAGGCTCAAACAGATGCATCGCCTTCTATCAATGATGCAGAAATCCATCGTGATCGAAGAGGCGAAGGCTGATTCGACGTCCGCTAGGGAAACGCCGCCCGTAGCGGATCCGATTGTCGCAACGCCCCCGCCACCAGAAGACCCGCCGGCCCAGGAAGCTCGCACAACCGATTCCAAGCCGGTAGCGCCATCACCTAAACTAACCCCGCCCATACCGGTCGTGAGTGCCAAACAGGCGGTTCCCGCAACGCCGCCCCGTCCTTCGCCCACACCACCGCCGGTCACGCCTCTCAAGCGCCCTTCGTGGTACACGCAGGCCGTGCTCACCACGGCATTCGGCTATCAAGAGAATGTTCTGCGTAGCGCTTTTTCTGATCTTGATAGCAGCTTCCTTCACGGCGCCCTCGATCTCCAGGCGTTCAACATGAATCGCTCCCAACACCGCGTGGCGGCGTTTGCCCGTTATAGCCGCACGCACTTTCTCGAGGAACCGGATGTGCGGGATGAAGACCAGTTTTTTCTCTTTGCTCAGGTTGATCGCCGCTTTCATGATGATTGGTGGTTAGGCGTCACCGGCTCTTTCTTCACTGCTCATCAGCCTTTCGATGATCCCTCAGTAATCGATCTCGACGGAAGTTCGGCGCCGATCAAGTTCACGCAGCTTTCGCTGGCACCGCAACTCACTTGGGAGCCTAACAAGCGACACACCTTCACAGTAAATGGTGGTTATTCTTTGGAAGAAAGTGAGGGTTTGGAGCCTCAGAATGAGGATAACGATCAGTGGTTCGCAGGTGTGAGTTACGTCTACAAGCCCGTTCCGAATCATCAAATTCGTTTTGACTATCGCTATACCCATCTCAACTACGACGATCGCAGCAGCCGGCTCTCCGATGGCGAACGCCTGCCTTTTCTCCTCGATCTCGATTCTCACGAACTCGCCCTCTCCTATCAGTGGCGTTGGCAATGGCAAGAGACGCGATGGCGGCTCGGCGCCCGTGCACGCTACCTGATCGAGCGGGATCACACGGGCGGCTATGATGACGTCAATCGGAGTGATTTCCGTGCGCGACTGCAATGCCGCCATGACGATTTCGCCGTCCAAATGGAGTTGCGTTATGGGGATTCCGACTACGAAAGCCGCCAGATCAGCTTGGCCGATACCTCGACGCGTCGGCGCGATTATTGGAGCGCCAAGCTTGAAGCATCCTATCGCATTCACGAACACGCCAAGCTCTGGCTGAGTTACGAGCATCGTGAGAATTCTGGGAATCGCCAGAGTGATCGTTACCGCTACCAATCCCTTTACACTGGATTTCAATTCACCTTTTGAGTATCTTGACCGGTTCATGAGTAACCCCTGGACAGCGTGCTTTCTGTTCTGCTGTTTCGCCCACCTGACCATCCTCGCTACAGAAGACGATCTCCCCGCAGGCACCCTCCTCTGGGATTTCGAGGCCGATGGTAATGTGATGGCGACTCCGGTGCTTGATCACGATCGCGTTTACTTTGGAAGCGCCGCCGATTCGGCAACGGAGACCGCTAGTTCACTTTATTGTGTCGACCGGAACACAGGGGAAGAAGTTTGGTCGACAACGTTTCCTAACTGGATGCTAGGTGCTCCCGTGATCACCGCCTCACGGCTCTTGGTTGGCTGTGATAACACCAAGCTTTACTGTTTGGATAAAGCAACAGGCGAGGAACTCTGGCACTTTGACACCTCCGGCCGCATTGACAGCACACCGGCAGTCGATACCCAGGGGAATTGCTACTTCGGATCACGGGATCGTTTTTTCTATGCGCTCGATCCCAGTGGCACCGAACGCTGGAAGGTGTTTCTAACCGGTGGCGTCGCTTCATCGCCCATCATTGATGAGGCGAACGGCGTGGTCTACGTGGCCGACTTGGCCAATACCATGTACGCCTATACCCTATCAGGCACCGAACTTTGGTCTTACAAACCGCGCTTGGGAAACATTGATGGTCTTCGGTTGCGGATCTACTCGTCACCTGCCCTGGATCGGAATGGACTACTCTATGTGGGCTCCGGCGATCATCATCTCTACGCCGTCAATACCAAGACGGGAAATCTGTTCTGGCGAGAAGACACCGGTGGCATTGTCGATGCCTCGCCCGTTATTTCCGGTGCCGGCCACCTCTATGTGGCCAATCGTGAGGGAATTCTCTTTAGTTATGACATCGGTCTAACAACCGTGGTGCGTGAGCGATGGCGCTCTAGTGAGATTGGACAAGTCTTCTATGGCTCACCTAGCATCGATGCCGCAAACAACGTCTACATTTGCGGGGCACCGCCCTTGGAGAATCCGGAAGACCCACCTCAATCCCTTCTTTCCTATGTGCATGGTGATACGAAAGAAGTGCTATGGACGGCGAACATCCCAGGTTACACCGACGGCACGCCGGCCTTGGATGAACAAGGTGATATCTACATCGGCTCCGCCGCAAACAAACTTTACAAAATCCGCGGGGCCGGCCTGCCGCCGGTGGACGCAGCCTGGCCGACCTTTCATGGTGGTCCAAGTGGGCATGGACGCTACGAAGAGACGTTTACCGAATGGTTAGGCACTTACAGTATCACCCCCGATTCACCTGACGAAGACATCGATTCGGATGAAGATGGTTTTAGCGACTTCGAAGAGTTCATCGCCGGCACCGAACCCAACAACATCGCAAGTCACCCTCATTCCGGCTTCTTTCAGCCTAAGCTCCAACCGGATAGCGGAAACGCCCTTCCCGCAATTCGATTCGAACATCCTAAAGGCATCCGCGCGCCCTTCTCGCTGAAATATTCCGCTGACTTACGGTCTTGGTCCAACGTTTTTCCGGACCCGACCACTTGGAGTTTCATCGAGGATATCAATCGTTGGGAAGTGACCATACCTCTGCCAATGGCCACGGAGGAAGACCGGCTCTTTCGGATCGAGTGGGAACGTTAGGTGAGAGCCAATGTTGGATATGACTATGAGTGGCGAGCACTTTCCGTAGCGGAACTCGTGAGCGTTCCGGGCTTGGGCCTCCGCTACCGCTCCACTCGGCACCTATTAATTTCCCGAATAGGAATATGTCTTCAAGTGGAGTTTGATATCCTTCACGGTACGAATGAATCTCGCGATACCCTCGCTTTCATCGGCTAAAAGACCTTGAGCAGGGATCGCCAGTTTCCAATTACTATTCCACACGGAACGGCCAACGAGGCGGCTCGAGGAGTAGTCTTGAGCGGACCCGGTATAAAAAACTTCCGGGTGATCCGTGGCGCGGAAACTCGCGTGCCGGCGTGGCTCGCGGAATTGCACTCGCAAACTATCATTCGTCCATTGAGCCGCTTCGAGGGTGGGTTCCACGGAACCAAGATCAAACGGCAGCGGCATCGCATAGTCCTCTACCAGCCAATGACGCAAAGCCCGGCCCTCGCCAAGCGGAGGCGTTCGCATCGAGTCGATACCGGCGGGAATCAGATAAACATAGGGAGTGGCGCTAAGCCCGTCGGCATGGAGATGAAAGAAACCCGCATCGCACACAAAACACGGCGCCATCCCTTCGTAGCCTTCAAAAACGACACCCACAGAGCTAATTTTCGTAGCAAAGTTAGAACTCGTGAAAGCACTATCCTCAGCCATTAGGTCCAAACCAAAGAAATTCCTGCCGTCTTCAATCACCGTTTGAAACGGGATTAAGAAGCCAGGTTGAGATTCGGCACCATCGAGTTGCAAAGCGTGGGCGGCAATATCGGCATCATGAAGAAGATCAGTCGTGACGAAGCTTTCCAGCCGTTGTTGCCAAGCCACATCCGCGGCCGATGTGTCGGGAATGCGGAAGAGTTCGCGGCGCAGGGAAAAGGTAGTTCCGTTAGTTTCGGGATTGTTAAATCCAAGACGGCCTTTGACGACATCGTAATCGCCTTTCAGTTTCGCTAAGAGACCGGAGAGTCCGGGATCTCCATTGACACTAGCAGAATGCGTGGGCTGACCGTTGCCATCGAGAACGCCGATGGCGCGTGAGCTGATGATGTCTCCGAGGAAGGCCTGGCCTTCCAATGAACCAAGAAGGCCCGTCTCATAATCGTAAGCTTGAGCGGCGAGGAAGGCATACTTGGAGGCCCAGTCTAGAAGCGTTTGGTACTGTTCTAGAGCTTCCGTGCGGAAGGTGCGGAAGGCGATATCCCGCGTGCGATAGCCTTGAACGGCTCCGGCGGCGCGGCGGCGAAAGACTTCGCGATCCGTTAGGACTCGCTGTCCGTTAGTGAATTCGGTGCGGAAGTTTTCCAGGGCCCGGAGATAGGCAATCGAGAGCGCGTCCACTTCCCGGAACGTGGATCTCGCGCTTTCGTAAGCGGATCGCAGCGAGACGGCCTGCGCGCGTAGGTAGTCGTCCTGCTCAAGGCCAAAGACGAAGGTATCAATCGCCTCTTCCGCCAGGATAAAGACAAAGTCATTGGCAGCTTCGGCTTGAGCGGAAGCGATCTGGGCAGCGGTGAGTGGCGATTTGGAAGCAATCTCGGCAGCGAGGATGGCGGCTCTAGCAGGAGCCGAAACATCATTGGAGACGCCCACCACCACCGGCAAGCTCTGCACGGCCGTCCCCGTGATTTGCTGCAGGGTTTTCTCAGTGAGTTTCTGCGCTTTATCGATCGCCTCTAACGCAACGACGATTTCCTTAAAGAATGTTTCAGCCGCCTCAAACGTTTTTTCTGCGGCAATCTTGGCGGTTCGATTAAGAAGGTTGAGTTGAAACTGCTTAAGTTTTCGAAGCAAGCCACCTCGAGAATAGGCCATCCCCCACAAACCGATGTAGAGCTGTTCCTCAGCTAATCTCACTTCAGCGAGGGCCACTTGGATTCGACCCACACTGCCACGTGTTCCCATCGACGCATCAGCAATCTGATAGGGACCACGATCTTCTTGCAGGGTGTAGGTGATCGTGGCCGCCTCGTCCACGGTGTCGCGAATGCCGGCAAAGAATAAGGGACCGTTAAGTGAACTATCGATCGCCGCTTCAAAAGAGTCGAGCAGGCCTTGATTGCGCACCAGAACCTGGAATTCCTTGCTCCCATCTTCGGAATAATTGAACAGGCTTTCCTTTGTGAAAATATCAAAGGGGCGATCAATCGCCATGTAGCGAATCAAGTCCGGACCTTCATAGCCCTGTGCGTAAATTTTCCCAGGTCCAATATCACCTGAATATGGTAGGCCAAAGATCTCGACCAATTCTGCTCGAAAAGCCGTTTCCTCGTCATCGACAATTTGGGAGAGGTTTTGACTCTGATTTTCGGTAGTGCGGATGAGACGCGTCGAGTCAGCGGCCCGATCGAAGACGGCTTTGGCATTGGTTAGTGCGGTGAGCGCACGCTCGTAGATCTGTTCGAAGTGAGTCTTGCCATCTTCCAACTCCGCCGGTGAGATATCGATCAGCAGACTATCATTGGTCAAATCGAGTGGATTGACCCGGGCATCCGCGGCTTCGAGTTGGCGTTGTATGTTCTCAGCATTGCTGGCAATAGCGTCGAGTTCCGGAACGGTGGTGCGATCAATTTTTTGAATACCCTCATTGACGAGATCTTCCTCTGGCAGAAGGGCATTACCGACGAGCCAATTGAAATAAGCTCCTTGCGTCCCGCGCGCCGCCCAGTCGTCGACGCCCCAGTAGCGGGTCGTACCGGTGCGAGCGTTTTCACGTCCATCAGTGAGGTTTTCCCAGCCATTGGTTTGTTCTTGAAACGCTTTGCGGCGCTCGAGGCTCACGATCTGATCCGCGGTGCGTGCCAGCGCGGCGGCGCCGGCGGCGAACTTACGTTCGTCGAAATAATCGATGGAGACCGGTTGACCTAACACATTGACCGCTTCAATCCGCGTGCCCCAAGTGAACTCGGGATCTGTTAGGAGACGGTAGTAATTCTTGATAGCTGTTAGATAATGACCGTAAGCGTCGCCATGCGCTTGAGGGAACATGCGGGCGGCATCCTCCGCATCGACTTTCCCGTCCGCGACACCGTCATTGGCTTCGCGAATGTTATAATTGAGCGCGTAGATCAATTCCCCGGCATCGATGCCTCGGGTGTAGTTCCAGAACATTCGATTATAAACGGGCGGTGTTTCGATGGAGGGCGAAAGCGAATCGTCACGACCACGAAGAAGCGCGAGTTCTTCATCAAGCAAGGTGGGGACTTGTCCTTGAAAGGCGAAACGTGCGGTCGAGGTACTGCGAAAGTTTTCTTCAAAACCTGCCGTGAGATCCCCTGCCCCCAAGGTACCGAGTGCTTGGGCATCAAAGTGCACCATGGGATTCGCCGCATCGGCGAAGGCTTCATTTCCAAGCGCCACATAGAGGTCATTGAGATAACCGGCTGCAAGAAGCAAGGCGTCATTGGCCGGGCCATAATCGACGGCAGGCGTCCCATTGATAGAGAGATTGATCCCGCGTTTTAAAACGGTTTCGTAGATTTCAATAAGCCCGGCGTCTTGCACCGCATCGAGATTGAGCGCAATGTCTCCTTCCCAACGAGCACCCGCAGAGGCAATGATGCTAGTATTGGTATCGACGGCATTTTCAAAGAAATCAGTGATCCGTTGATTGAAGGGATTGATGCCGGCCAAGACGCGTTTGATCCAACCTTCGACGAGGGCCGGACGTGTCCAATCCGACCAAAGTTCGGTATCGCCATCAGGATTCAGGGCATGCCCTGCAAGCGGCCGGTAGCGCATGATGTAATAGTTATCGCCCAAGGTATCGATGCCGGCTCCGGAGATGGTGTGGCTGTTCTTTCCGGTTTCGGTGGCGAATAGGAAATAGTTAGAGCTCGTGTCTTCCTTCACCTGGATAGCGACGCGGAAATCTAGCAAATTACTAGATTCATTCGGGCGGGAGGTCGAATAAAGCACCTCCACTTCATTGGCCCCGTCGACGAAACTCCGCGCAGGGAGTTCGAAAACCACGAAATCACCACCATTGGTTAGGAAGGATTGCAAAGCGGATGGGATTCCCGGAGCAGTCTCGGAATTCTCTCCGCTCAACGCTTCGTATCGGAGTGCTTCCACACCATTGAGATTCACGATGGCGCCATCACCTCCAGTGAGTTTCAAACTGAAGAAGACTTTGTTAAGGCGATCGTCACCTGTTAGGTGTGCGGAGAAATCGAGTCTCCCGGTAAGACGCAGACCTGGAACGGTCCGATCAGCACCGGCTTCATAGATCGGATTGGTAAAGGGCAGGGCGGTAGAAACAGCCGTCCCCCAGGTCACCTCACTAAGGGTGGTTGAGGTGTTGCGCGAGAGCGCTGGATTCATCAGCGCGCCACTAAGCGTGACGTTCTCAAACAATGAAACTGGCGGTGCGAGACCGTTGACCGGTGGCGCTTTGCGCCATTGAAACTCGTAACTATCTGGATCCCCGGCGAAGTCTCCGGTATGAAACACGCTAACGTTCTCCGAAAGCGGGTTGGCGGCCACGAGCGGTTTGAGTTCACCACGATAGAGCTTCTCCCCGACGCGAAAGATGTGCATTTGAATGGGTTCGCCTTCCTCGGAGTTCACGCTTCCATTACCTGTCACCAGCGTTACGTAGCCGTCACCGCCACCAATGGCACTGAGGAAATAATCGTTCACCACCTGGTCAGGACTAACAAGTTCCGGAAGCTCCCTCGGTCCGTAGACCGCGTCGTCCGGCACCTTCTGCCCCATCACTTGGGTGATCCCCTCACGTTCCAACCATTCACTATAAGTGAGCGTTTCTTCGAGCCCCCGTTCATCCAGCGCTCTGAAACTCGGCGTGATCTTCATATTGTCGATGAGACTATCCCAGGCGTCATGGAGTTCATCGTCATCCGAACAAAGCGCCTTTAACGCTTCGATATCATCCGCATTAAATGTACTGGGTAAAAGATAGTCTTCTCCCGCCAGTTCATCGATAAAGCGACCTTGGAAAATCAGCGCTCCTTGAGAACCTACAAACGCATCAAAGAAGACCCGATCCTCCAAATGGCTCGGCAAACCCTGAAAGAAGTCCTTCCCACGCGATCTCGTCGTCGGAACGGATGCAGGTAATCTATCAATGTCTTCATAATCACCAATTTCCACCGTGCGATTGATCGTGGAATCATGCAGGACAACACTGTTTCGAGCTGTTTGGAAATCAAGAGCAATGGATTGCTGATAGACGAGTTCGACGGAGGTCTGTCCCAGGATCTGCGGTAGCCCGAACTTCGGCTTGGCGAGGGTTTCTCCAAAGTGAAGGATCGGCGTTTGCTCGGGCCACTGTGGTGTGAAAGTCACTGTTAGAGGAATACCATCGCCAATCGGATTTGTGCTGCCTTCCGGACTGAGATAGGGAACAATGGTCCCAAGTTCACGAGCGTCGTCTATTCCACTGCTAGCATTGGGAAAAGCAAAGGTCTCGAGCGTGGGATAATAATACTGCATGGATAACTTAGGCTCCGCGCCCGGCACGACCGAATTGGGATCATGCGGTCCCCGATAAACCCAGGTCGCTCCTTTGCGGTCCTGGAAAGTGAAGTCATCATAATGGGTGAGATTTCCCGCAGATGGACCATTGATTACGGGATCAAGATCCACGGGAGTGATCTCCGTATTCGCGCTAACACCATCCTCAATCGGCTGAGGAATGAGAGGTAAGGGGAGCGGAGCTTGAAGGATCTTTCCGGCGATAGCGGGATAATGAAACTGATAGGTTTCATTCTCTCTGAGAACTTCGAAAACCGCCATATTCGGGCGGCCATCGGCATCGTCAAACGAGACTAGCACAAAGGGTTCAGAACTCACATCGGGGATGTTCAAATCGTCACGCAGCGCATAAGCCCGACCGGCAATCATCAAGGCATGCTCTTCGTTGGGGTTGTAGCCAGGCAAGCTGGGATCGTTTTGAGAATAAATGGAACCGCTCGCCTGTTCGGAAGTGAGTTCACCCGATCCGTTATTCGACGCCAGAACAATTTGCGGCGCACTGTCAGGATAAGAAAGGGTGTAATCCCCCACGACGTAAGGGATAAAGATAGGCGTGAAAAGATCTGCCTGAGCCGCAGGTGGCGCGAGCGATCGGGACCACCAAACCCGCAATTGATTATTCCCGTTAAGAGCATTGACGGGAATGATCGCTCCGGAATCCGCGGCCGCGATGCCGCCTTCGGCGAAGGGACTGATATAGGCATCTGCCTGGTAAGCATCTCCGGAGGAAGGATCAATATAACCGCCAAGCATGAGGCTTTCATGAGGATGATCCAAGCGTTGACCCACGAGTGCGGTATCTTGAATATGAAAATCAAGTTTATTAAGAGGATCAAACGTGTTCGGATCGGTATCCAGTCGCAACAAATGATCCGTGGTCGCTGAATAGAGCCGCACATACCAGAAATCATTGCCGCTATTGAATCGAATCAGGGAACGATTCACTTCATCGCCGTTCTCATCAAGCGCAACCGAAAGACGAAACTGGAAATCGAGCTTTGCTTCGCTCCCCAACGGATCATCCTGAAAGAGGAGTTCTGGCGTGTTGGTAGCGATGAGACTGAGGAAGGTGCTCTCGACGATGTCCTCTTCTGTAAATAAAGAGGGACGGGCAAAAATGCCTTCAAAATCACTTACCTCTTGAGGCCATTGGATACGATAAGTATTTCGCAATCGAGGCCATTGGATGGTATGGGCGCCCTCTTCCAGCCAATAAAACTCGACATTCGGAGCCTGCAAATTCTCTCCGATTCCGTAGTAAACAATGCGGTTTTCCACAAAGTGCTGCGCAACGGGAGGACCTGGAATGGTGGTCTGTACGGGCGTGAAATCGCGATCGTCTAGAACTTCACCCGGAGCACTCGATGGAAGCAACTGTTCACCAATCACACTCTCTACGATGATAGGAGTGACCTCACTACGGACCTCGATAATCTCCAATCCCAGGTGCTGACGCAAACCGGAGCCGCTCTCGCCACGAGGATCACCAAGGTATTCCACTATAACGCGACCTTCGCGATTGTAAGCGCGAAGCATTTCCAGTGTGCGGTCATAGCGGAGGGTGAAATGGGGAACCAACTCAGGATTAGCCGTCCCACTGGGAATGACGCGATCATCATCATCGACCGTTTCTGGAAAACGATCATGATAAAGAACAACCAGATCCTGCACAATCCCATTGGGTATCTGCACTTTGGGAGCATTATAGTTCTCCTCAGTCCAGTAAATCGTCCGGGAGGTCAGCGAGGTACCAAAGCCGATGGTATAAAAGGAGAAATTAGGCATGACCCGATAATTCCCTTCATTATCCGGATGAGCAGTCATCCACTTGAGACTGATGCTTCCGGTCTGGGTAGCAATCAGTCGCTCGGCGTGGGGACTGTAATAATAACGCCGAACAAATTCTTCCGGGACAGGAACTAATCCAATATCTTCCGCCGTGCGCACGACCTCACCAGGACGAATGGGTTCGGCGCGCCAATAGGCTCTGGCCTCTTGCGGACTGAGTGTGTTCCCTTCCATATCCACCAAGGGCGGCGTGATTTCCTCTCCATAATCGAAGTCAGAGGTGCCGGAGGTGAAAGAATAACCGATCCCAGACGCAACCACCCTGAAGTCAGATGCTCCCGTCTTGCCTCCTCCGGAGACGGGCGCAACGGAAGAATCCGTCCGAATGGTGGGCGACGATAGCGGACCCTTTAAGCGATTGAGAATTTCCGGCTGCGTTTTCGCTGGCTGCTGAGCAAATGCAAACGACGCTAAAACGATATAGCGAGGCGTTCGCCTCCTACCATGAAGTGCCTCCCGCAGTAATGTGCCATGACGGCAGATGCTTGAAGCGTAGATCTGCGGGAGGCATGATCAGCATGTGCCAAATCTCAACGAACTTCAAGAAGGACACATCTCCTACGAGCTTAGTTGCTTCGATCGCATCTACCTGAATCTACGTTTGCCACTCCTCTGCACGCTGGGCGGGATCTCGCTGTTCATTCGCAAGATCCTTGGTGAAAAGCTTCCGCTGGTGAGCGTCTTTAAGCCCTTCCGGGACCAGTTCGTGGAGAACATCGAAACCTTCGCCAAAGACAACGGGCTCGGCATCCACCGCTTTGCTAACAACGAGAACAAAGAAGAAATCGCGCAGCAACACCTCGAATCGCGGGGGACGCGTAGGCCAGGCGTCTACTTTATAGGCAAAGCGCAAGAGAAAATCAGCGTGGTCCAAGGCGGTTCGGCCAAGAACGAAGAGACCGGCGGATGGTGGTACCGGCTTCGTTGGGGTAAAGTCATGGCCAACCAATACTACTTCTACATTTGGGATGACAACTGGGGGAGTCTCTTCATCAAATTCAGCAGTTACGCCCCCTTCGCCGGGAGAGTCTGTCTCAACGGGCACGAATATGTCAAACGCCAGCTAGAGAAACAGCGTATTCCTTATGAGGCTCTCGACAACGGTGTCAAATCTTGCGCCGATCCAGGGAAAGCCCAGCAAATTGCCAATAACATCACGGCCTCAAAGATCGAAAACACAATTAGAGACTGGCTCAAAATCATTCCGACTCCGATCACTATCTTAAAGAACAGGATAAAGATCCGCTACGAGATCTCCATGCTACAAATAGAATACGCTCTTACCCAAGTATGGAAAAAAGCGCAAAACGGACGGCAATTCTTTGAGCAAGCGATACGAGAAAACCTCGATCTAGGGCGCCCTGAACGAGTGGGATTAATATTCAGAAAGCGAATAACGAAGCGGAGCAAACAAAAGCGTTTTATGACCCGTGTCATGCAATATGGAACCATTCCCGTCTATCACATCTATTATAAACTAAACAAACTGAAACAATATTTCAAAGAGGCCATCTCGCTGCGAACGGAACTTACGATCAACAATCCCCGGGATTTTCAAGTAGGGAAAACGCTCAATGGAAAAAACCTGCGCGCGCTGCGCAAGGTAGGTGAAGCCACCATCAATCGCCTCTTGCGAGTAGAAACATTGAGCCACGATCCCTCAGTAAGCGGCGAGAAGATCAAAGCGCTAGAAACACCCGCCGAGGTGGGAGTTGGAAAACGAGTGAGCGCCTTGCCTCGCAGTAACACCCGGGTGCAAGCCCTATTGAACGCCTTGATAGGCTGTCATCTGATCTGCGGAGGATTCCGGAATCGGGATCTGAAGAGCCGAGTTGCTCAACTTCTGGGAAAAGAAGAACCAGAAATATCAACCGGACAGATGAGCTACGATTTGAGGCGATTAAAAGGACACGGGGTAATCCGGAAAATAGAAGGAACGCATCGCTATGAAGTGACCGAGGAAGGCCTTCGGCTAGCCTTATTCATCAGCCAAGTGGAGCGACGCGTTTATCAAGAAGGCGCATCGGAGTTATTCAGTGAATGGCACGAAGGCAACCTCCACCAAGCCTACAATGCATTTGGCCAAGAGGTTGAATCGCTGTTTGCGCGTCACCACTTAAGTCGAGCGGCATGATGAATAACAGGAGAGGTATGTACAAAAGCCTTCATTATCTCATTTATATATGATTGAAAGGAGTTTGACCTAGATGATCAAATTTCGAAAAGTAAGCATATAACAGAGGACGCCGAGGGCCAGAGGTAACGTTTTCATCGCGAGATGAGCAAAGTGCTGCCTTCCTACTTGGAAACGACCTTAACAGTAGACTCACTTCCCGGGAGAAGTTCTTCGATGGCGATCATTCGCGCCTCCATCGCTTCGAGACGGGCATTCAATGTCTCCACTTCTCTTTCCTTAGCTTCAAGCCGACGATAGAGTTCCTGCGTCGCGGACACATTTAGCATGGAGATCGCGTCGTAGTCGACGGCGCGAAAGTCATTGACCTCGCGGCCAAAGACAAAGACGTCCTTTTCATCTTTGCTGTTTAACTCAGATCGAAACTTGCCATCGCCGATTTCCAGCACTTCGTAGACACCTTCTTCAGTAGAGGTGATCAACCGAACGCGCTCACCCACTTTTAGATCTGCTTTGAGTCCTATCCAATTATTCTTGATTCTCGCCTTTTGATAGATATCGGGAATCACGCCGGAGGTATGTGAAACGGCCTGCGGAAAAACCCCTTCCACCTGCTGGGCGATCACTTTTTTATGAGATTTGTTTCCCTCTCTGATAACATCTCTATGCGTGTAATCGGTGATCTGAATTTCATTCAGAAGCGCCAGATCCTCAGCACCATCAGACCGCCCTTTGATCGATTTCATTCGGGCATCTGAAAAGGCGTGAAGCCCTGGCGCGGCGATCGTTTCAGTGGCGTAGATAGAATAGGTGCCTTCGAACCTCGCTGTATTGAAAACATTTCGATTATGTCTGGTATACAAAACCAAATCAGCTTGCAACGTTCTGTCCACACCTCCGCTGATGACGAGTCTGGCTTGCGATGGATTGGTTGTCCCAATTCCTACATTGCCGTCTTTTATAGTCATCCTTTTTCCCGTTGATCCTGCATCATTAAAACTTTCAAAAACCAGCTGGTCCGCACCGCTGCTACCATCATAGTAGATATCATATCCAGTGTCGTTGCTTTGACGCATCGACAAACGTCCCGAAACCTCATCGGTGCCGTCTGACTGGATCTTGATCGTTGGATCATCCCCATCGAACACATGGAGATTGCCTACTGGATCTACTGTGCCGATCCCTATGTTTCCAGTAAAATGGTCAATCATCATCTCCGGAATAGATCTAGTCTCGGAGCCGCTCGTATAGGCACGCATGACAAGGGCGTCCTTAGCTCCTGATGTATTTCTACCGTCGTAGTAGATATCGAATCCTGAGTCGTTGCTTTGACGCATAGAGAGTCGCCCAGAAATCTCGTTGGTACCATTCGACTGGATTTTGACGGTCGGATCACTCGTGCCAATCACATCCACGGAACCGGTAAACTCTGGATTGGAAAGATTTGCTTTGCCAGCAAGGCCACTATTGAGAGCTGTGGTGCTGGCTTTACTATTCAATTGCGTCTGTATGGGCGAGGTTACGCCATTCAGGCGATTGAACTCGGAATTACTAACGATCCCCGTCCCGATCTTCGTCGAATTGACCGCCCCATTGTTAAAGATCGTTCCGTCTAAAGAGCCGGCCTCAATGGCATTGGCCGGCAAAGAATTCTCCGCCACGCTATGGGCCACTTCCGCGACCCTGGCTCGCAGCGCTGTTGCGGTGGCAGCGATTTTCTGCCGGGGCGCCAACGTCTTGGGCAATTCTCCAACGCTATTCACCCGCACCGTGAGTTCGATGAATCGATCTTGTTGGGTAAACACATCCGCCAAATCAGGACGCGGTTCGTTGTCGCCGCCTGCGATTGGCACATCGATTCCTTGGCCCAGTGTGATCGAAAGACGCCCCTGAAAGATTTCCGTCACGTGCTGCTCCGCCCAAAGGGGCTCGCCGCCGGTGGCAGCGCTAAAGATTCTAACTTTAACCTCATAAGAAGCCGCGGTCGTTGGGGCAATGAGATCATTGTTGTCATCCGTCACGATGGCCTGGTAACTCATTTCCGAAGGGACGCCGGTCTGGGCCAGTGCCAGCGAGCCGCCGAGGAAGCTCGCGATGAGTAGGGTGCGAAGAGTTTTTTTCATATTGATTGGTGGAGAATGTTAGAGAACATTAGGGCGTTGGAATTTGCAGAACCGCGATATCGCTCACTTTCCCAAGCGTGAAGATGCCCGCAGCGGCGATAGCGTGTTTGTGGATACCGGTGACCGTTTCGGCGTAAGTGCCGGATAGGAGCGTGGTGCCCCATTGCGGTCCCTCGCCCGGACTGACGGCGTCGTTCAATGTCAGGGTGATGGCCCGGTTTACCTGGTGACTTTCGATCCCCGGAGGAAGCGTGTTCTCAAAACGCGCATCCTTGTTATCGTGATCCGGGTGATAGGTGTGAATGAAAGGATTGCTCGAATGGTTGGCGCCCAAGGAAACGGTGGCAGTCAAGACGCTGCCAGGGGCCAGCGTGCCGCTCATTTCCTGGGCGAGATTGGTGGGAAAATTCGCACTGGAAAGGCGCACCGCGGTTTTAAGATGATGAGGAAGAATGCTAGACCCCCCGGTTGCGAGACCTGTTAGAATGGTGCCTTCGCCATCATCGCTGATGACGCCCGCGAAGACCTGGGAAAGAAGTGTCGCGCTGCCAGAGTCATCCACATGAACGAGAAGGCGCATGTTGAAAGTCTGTGCCGTGGCGTTGAGGCCCGTCTCACTGGAAAGAGGAATGTGTTTACCTTCGGCATCCACGCTGTAGGTCCCATCCAGCTCACGTTGAAAGCGCTGGAGTTGGTTCTGCACCTTGGTGATGCGCGCTTCGCCTAGCCAAAGACCTGCCAAGCTTGTCTTCTCCGCCGTAACCGGCAAATAGATCTCCGTTAGGCCGCCGGCGTCGGTGATCCGCAGAAGACCGGCAAACCGATCACCGGGAAGACCGGACATCGCCGTGCGATCCACACTCAGACTGATGCCTTTGGCGTCACCCGCCGGAATGGTCAGTGTCGTGCCCCCTCCAAGCGGCGTGAAAACAGGCGCACCACTGATATCATTTTCACGAATTCGTAACGCTGGCGCCGTGGGTACATTGGTTTCACCAGGAGCGGATTCCGAAGCGGTCGGTGCCACCGTGACCGTGACGGCGGAGTCAGTGCGATTCCGCAGAACGAGCCGTTTGAGACTTCCCTCAGTGCCATAATGGAGACCGCTATCGAGGGCGACATCGACCGAGACGGGCCCATAGAAATCCGAATAGGTGGACGAACGGATCCAGAAGGCGCGTCCGCGCTTGGCATCGGTGAGCCGTGCGGGAACCAACTGCGGATTGGCGCTTGTTAGGGTAGCGCCTTGGTAGTGATAGATCTCCGTGCTCGTGTCGACGATACCGGTTCCTGAAAGATACTCTGTTAGTTTCGGCGCCGCCGCCGAAGCGCTGGGAAACCCTATCAAATTCACCCCGTCCGTGCGCCAACGCACAAGCGGCGCGAGTACTTCGCCTTTCAGTGAGAGCTGCGTCCCCGCCGTGGTATGAACGAGGTAAGCGTGATGTGGCAAGAGGATGGAGAAAGTCGTGTTTTCCAAATCATCCCGGCGCCACACGCGCCACTCATCGGCGGCCGTTTCTTCGCCGGGTGCGGTCAAAAGAGAGGGATCGAGATCCGCAGGCAGCCATTGCCAAATCTCGGTGATGTTCGTGTCGCCTGACAGTAGCTCATCCAAGGGCTGCGTACCTGGGTCGATGTTCAAATAGATCGCGTTCCAACCAGCGTTAAGGTCCCAGGCTTCCGTTCGGTACTGCGCGAAGAGAGGAAGCGTTAGCAGCAGATGGCAGAGGATGATCAGACGGCCAATGGTCATAGCGTGATTAGCAAATGAGTTAGTTCACCTGAAGCTGGAAAAACTTGCGGACAAGCGTCGCCGAGACACGGACGCTTTCCATTCGCGTGTCGTCCGCTCGAAAAACGCTTAGGATTTTAGGAACATCTTCCACCGTTTCAAACGGCAAGGTATCCCAGTTCTTGGCGTCATCGCTAGACTGGATCCGATAGGACTTTCCATCCACGGCGAGAAAAGTGAGCGTGGCCGTTTCCTCTCCCACTTCCAGCAACCGAAAGTGAAGGTGATCGGAGTTAAGCAACGCAAAGGTGCCGGCCACATACTCTTCCCAATCACTGAGTTCGTCGCCATCGTAGTCGCCATCGCGGGAGAGAAAATCTAGCAGATTGCTCATTGGGTCGCCGTCGGCGGCACGGACTTGAAAACGTTCCCAATCGTCCGGAAGGCCGTCGCCGTCACTATCCTCGGCCAGGATGAGATCCAATCGGATGGCACCTGCCGATTGAGGCGTGATCGTTTCTTCTTCGGGTTGCGAAATGTTCGTCACCGGTATCCGCGTTCCGTTGCGCTCTGCGACTAACATATACTCGATCGCGGTGTCACCTGAGATCGTGCCCAGGCGATACACGCCGCGGGATGGCGCGAGATCCACCGGCACCTCAAGCCGGAAGTTTTCATTGAAATCACCCGTATCACGAATGGCCGTGCGGGCTATTTCTTCGCCATCTGCTAGTAAGAGAAGATCCGTCTGCCCATCATCCAATGCGAAACCGAAAGTGCCGCGAACCAGGCCGTAGAAGGTGGTGTGGGGCGCGGGGGGAAACGCCGTCACCGTGTGCCTGCCGCTTAGAAGCATCGCGAGGATCACCGCTGCGGCGGCAATGAGGGCACTGGATTTCATGGATCTTGAAAAGCTGGGTTCAGGCATCGAAGGGCTTTTCCCTTCACCAGCTTCTACAAGATTCAGAAATTCAGATTTTTCAGATTCACCATTTTTATTAAAATATCAGCAAGCCCGCCGTCACGGCGCTTCCCAGACTTCAATCGGGCGCTCGGGACCTGAATGCAAAAGCAAGGTGTCTTTCGCGGCGAACTGGATCCAATTGCGTGGCACGGCGCCCACGTTTAGGCGCAGCCGACGGCGCCGCGGCTGATCGGGCTGTTTCACGACTGACCAAAGGATCAAGTTTTCCCCGCCGGCAGAGGCCAAGATGTCGCCTCGCTGTGAGATAGCTAGTGCAGTGATCTCAGAGCTGTGCGCCTGCCAACTCTCTCCCGGGATTTCTTCCAAGGTCTCGACGTCGAAGACACGAATCCAGCCGTCGTTGTTGCCCGCAAAAAGCCGCGAACCATCGCGGCTGAAGACACAAGCGCTGTCTTTGCTAGTGTAAGGACTAACCGGGATGACCTGACGAATGTTCTGCCCGGGGTTCGCGCCGTCGTAAATACGCGTTTGAGCGCCGATGAAACCGGTGACGGCGGCCAGTGCGCCATCAGGAGAAATGCTCGTCGACTGCCCGGGCGTGGAACCGTAGACCATGATTTGGTTAGGCACGGTCCTCCCTAACTTTTCCTCCACATCCACTGTCAAGACGCGGCCCGGATGCAGGACCGCGGCAAAGCGTTCGTCGAGGGAAGTTGCGCTGTGCACGAACCACGCACCGAGGTAGTCATTGTTCGTCTCGCCAGGACGACGCCAAAGCTCCTCAAGCTGTTCCGATCCCTCCCGATCCGCCCAGCAAACGATGTCTTTATTCTCGGTGTCACGGGAGAGTACGCGGCCGTCGTTGAATACTACCAGTCCTTCGTGCGATTCTGGTAGAGCGACGAACCGTCCGGTAGGCCGGTGCCAGCGCTCGGGATAATTCTCGGCATGGCGATAGAGCACATAGTCGCCATTGTGTGAGGCGGATGGGTGCCGTGAGCCGTGTCCCGTGGCCAGGGCATCGCACAAGTTGTTCGGCCGTTCATTTTTACTAACAAGCCGCCATTTTTTCATGGTGTGATCGGACCCGATGGTGAGCACCCCTTGATCACCCGGCAGTATCAACGAGGCCGTGACGGGGCCCAGGTGACCGAGAAAGAAACGGATGTGTCCATCCTTACTCGTTCGTGCCAGCAAGCTCGAGGGTGGTAAATAGGGCTCCTGGGCTTCGGCCATATTCATATCGAGTAGGGCTTGAGGGAAATGCCAGAGCGCAAACCATGGCTCGCGTCCCGTAATCAAAAGTGCTTTGGAATCATTGGAATAGGCGATCAACGCCTTGGAAGGCCAAGTCAGCTTGGCCATAAGGGTGTCGGTAGCGAGGTCGAAGATCTGGATCGTGGATCCGTGAAAGGTGGCGAGCAATTGGCCATCCGGCGAGAAGCACACCTGATTGCCCTGAGCTTGCCGGGCTGGGAACCGATGAAGTGGAGGCTCGGTGAAATTCTCCGCAAAGGGCTGCACCCACATCTCCCAGGTATCGTGTCCCACGGCCACATACTTGCCGTCGGGCGATAATGATAGGGGACCGCGCCAGCCGGCATCCGGCAGCGCTTTCTCCTTGCCTTGCACCAGATCGACGGACCACGCCGTCGTGAAGAAAGTCTTGTCCCGCCGGTGCGTCCCATAAAACGACCCTTGCGTATGTACCAAACGATGGGAGTTCAGCCAAACGAGATTGGTCGCCGCCTTGCATTTGCCATCGTGCACGATCTCCCCACTCGCCACATGGACGATGAGCAATCGATCCCCATCGACGAATGCGTAGTGTTCACCATCCGGCGCGAAGGCGAATTGAAGAATGCCAGGATGCCGGATGTTCGTCGGCGAACCTCCGGGTGTGTCCGGAAGTTCGCCCGCAAGAGTCCGTTTCCCCGTTTCCGGGTCCACGGCATAGAACTTCCGGTCGGCCATCAGAACCAGGATGCGATTGCCTGCCCGGTCCTGAACCAAATGAAGCGGCTTAGATTTTCCGATAGGAACGGACCACTCGTAATCGCCCTTGGTCAGGCCGTTTACCAGACGCCACTCGAAGCCGCGCAGGTTCCGGGGCGCCGAGTCCAAAAGCCTACGCGCTTCCCCAAAGTCAAAGCGTTCCCTCGAAATCAGGGCATTGGAGACCGAAAGGTAATAGGCATTCTCTTCGGCAGTTTCCCGTAATTGAAAGGCCAACACATTGGCCTTCTCGGAATGCCGCCAAAGGGAAAAGCTCGTGATCGCTCCACCTATCAAAGACACCACGGCAATTGCTAGTGTCGCAAACGGGAAGGGATGACGCTTGACCCAACGCAAGGCACGTTCCGATCCAGTAATAGGCCGCGCCTCGACCGGCTCGCCTCTCTGCCAACGCTCCAGATCTTCTGCTAAGGATAGTGCCGAAACGTAACGCTTCTCCGGATCCTTGCGCAAACACTTGAGACAGATCGTTTCCAGATCCTCATCAATAGCGTGAGATCTGTCGCGCGGAAACTGAACGTCGGATTCAATGACATTACGAAGCACGGCGTGAGAGGTCTCGCCTTCGAAGGCCTGTGTTCCTGTCAGGAGTTGGAACATGATCGCCCCCAAACTAAAGATATCACTTGTGGTGGTGACTTGTGCGTGATTGCCCACGGCTTGCTCGGGGGACATGTAGGCCGGGGTGCCCATGACCGATCCGGTTAATGTGAGGCTGAGATCTTCTTCGTAGCGCTTGGCTAGCCCAAAGTCGCTAATGATGGGTTCATCACCGTTTTCCAGAAGTATGTTAGAGGGCTTGAGGTCGCGGTGTAGGATACCACGTTCATGGGCGTGATGGATGGCTCGGGCGAGCTTGGCCATGAGACCAGCGGCCGACTTCGCTGAGGAAAAAGCTTCCATTCGATTCGCCAGACTCCCGCCCGAATAGTATTTCATGCTGTAAAACGGCCGGCCATCCATTTCGCCACTGGCATAGATTGGGACGATGTAAGGATGATCGAGGCTTGCAATGGCAGCCACCTCGGTCTGAAACCGGAGTTCACTCACGGTGTCGGCCTTGCGGAGGGATTGAATGAGTTTTACCGCTACCTGACGATCCAACCGTTTCTCATGGCAGAGATAGACGGTCCCATCGCCTCCACGACTGATCTCACGCACAATCTCGTAGTCATCTCCATCAGCCGAACCCACAGGCGATTCGTTGTCTCTCATGACGCTGTCGAGAATACAGCGCTGACACATGGACGGCTCATCATCGGTGGGCTTAATGAGTTCCGATCCGCAATTAGGACAGCGTGAGCCGGTGATGGCGCTCACATCTTGGTCAAAAGTGCTCATACTCGTTACTACCCCAAACGGACTCTCTAAATTTTTTAGAACATGTTAGCGCAGATTCTGCGACATCGCTTGTATCAGGTATTCAATTTCCTGATTCACTTCATCAGGATGATCGACGACCTCCGCCACGATAGCGCGAAAGAGTTCTCGAAACCGCGTCTTAAGGCGAAAAGCCGCCGATTTGGCGCCACTTTCACTCAAAGCGAGCTGCGATGCGACCTCATCATAAGGAAAGGGCGCGCCCGGATTCACAATCGTTGCGCGGAGGGCCTTGAATCGATCGAGCTGCCCCATATTCTCATATTCCGCCCGAAGAAGAGACCAGGTACGTTTGAAGATAACCGCTGCCCATTCGCGATCAAACACCGCATCCGGTGGATGATGGGTGAGGAGCGCTTGATCCTGATCCGCTCGCTCCCCTGCTTCGAAGTTTTCTAACATCGTCCTCACCATCTCGCCGCCGCGTTTGCATGTCGTGGCCTGACGATGCGCATTGATGAGATAGTTCTTCACCGCAGTGAGTAGAAACGCTCGAAATCGTCCCCGCTCAGGTCGCGCCTTCTGATACCAACGTTTTTCGATGAGTGTCTCGAAGAAACCTTGGGTCAGATCTTGCGCATCATCATCATTTCCACAGCGGTTGCGAATAAACACGTAGACGGGAGTATGGTAGGTCTCACAAAGAGTCGCGAGCGCATCGGTCGTGCTAGAGGAGCCGTGTCCATCATTGAGGATCAGCGTCCATCGAGTCGTCAAAAACTGGCTTTGGAGGTGGTCAGACATCTTGGGGAGGTTTTCAATCCAGAATGATTCCTGGATGTGTTGTCACGCGGTAGTATCCGGAGGGCTGATCTCTTCGATCAGCGTTCGTATCCGTGAATGTCGATCGCGGGAACGTTCCCCGCTCATCACCTCTAACGATCTCCCATTGTGTCAGATCCCATGAGAATTCAACGCTGTATCCTTTGAACGCTTTGCTAGACCAGGTAATCACATTGGCGGCTTCCGTGCGTTCGATGGAAAGAATGCGGAGGACATCAGTGGGATCGTTAGGATCCGTTCCGGCAATCTCTTCCGCGGCATTGGAAGCGCCATCCCCATCGTTGTCATCATCTGGATCAACAGGGGCCATGGGATCTTCCGCTAACACACCACGTCCTGCGAGACCGTTGTTGTAGATACTTGCGATCTCCTCACTGTTCAGCGCGCGTTTCCAAAAGGCGACATCATCGATCTGGCCGTTGAAGGCGAATCCGCCATTGGTCCGCGTGCCGATTAAGAGATCTTCAATTGCAGTAAAGTCGGCATTAGGCACGAGGTTGTCCGTCTGGCCGCCTCCACCTCCGATATTCCACTCATCCGTGCTGGCATTCAGATAAGAGATCATCTTGTTCTGTTCGCGATCTAGCACAAAAGCAACGTGATACCATTGGTTCTCTTCCACGCCATGCCGATTCTTACCCACGCGGTCACTGCCGCCGAGACCCACACCATTGGCGCGTGTGTGTAGGATGCCATTCTCAAACCACACACTCCATCCTGCGTTGCCAGACCCGCGATTGCCGCGGCTGAGCATGAAGGCATTCTGCATCACATTCACCTTAAACCAGAAGGAGACGGTGAAAGGCTCCGTGCCGGCGTTGATGGCCTCATCGGTAAAGGCGATGAAATCCGTCTCCACACCGGGAAATACTGGTCCTTGACCAATCTGGCCGGCCTCAACTTGCACGGCGTCGCCTTCAATCGAGCCACCGAATCCATTAGGTCCACGTTCCACCGCGCTTTGGGCCCCGAGATCAAGATCGTCTCCATCCAGGGGAGTATAGAAGAGTAACTCCGCTAGTAGTGGGTTAGGAGTCACGTTAGGGTCCTTGGGATTGCCTCCCAGTTCCACTTCCGTTCCATCATCGACGCCATCGCCGTCCGTATCCGGATTGGTTGGATCCGTGTTGGCAGCGATTTCGTCACCATCGTTGAGTTTGTCGCCGTCGGAATCGGCCGATAACGGATCGGTATTCTCTGCAATTTCCTCACCATCATCGAGGCCGTCTTCATCCGTATCCGCGAAGGCAGGACTGGTTCCGTGGATGTTGACCTCCAATCCATCTTCCAAACCATCCTCGTCAGAATCCTTGACGTTAGGATCTGACGACGCCGCGAATTCACCTGCGTTGTCCAATGCATCTTCATCTGGATCACCACCCGCGTTTTGAGCGGTGAGTGTACCGAAGTGTTCGATCTCCCAGGAGTCTAACAATCCATCGCTATCGCTATCACCGGAATTGCCCACGATCGTAAGGTTACCGGTTCCGCCCTCCGGAAAGATGGTTTCAAACACGTCATCAATGGCAATAAAAGCGTCGCGGTCAAAGACACCGGCCTCGGTGATAAAAGGATTTCCCGTGATATTGATTTGGCGGAACACGTGCTGGCCGTTGAGATGAAAACGGGCGTCTTCGCCTAACAAATCGAGCAATTTGCTCGGCGTGTTGATATTGTAACTGGATTCGAGCGTGGCGTTGTCGAGGAAGAGATTTCCTGAGCCCAACGAACCAGCGCTTTCTGCTAAAACACGCACGCGCTCCAGGCGGACGTCACCAGTGAGCGTGTTGCTAGAGCCCGTGAGACGGAGCGTGTTGGTGACCGTGTCAAACTCGCCCGGCGTTCCCGAAGTCACCGTAAGTGCGCCTCCAGAAGCGGTGCTTGCCAATTCCAACGTGCTGTTGGCGTTGGCGAAGGCGATTATTAGAGAATCATTAATCTGAAGATTTCCGTTCAAAGAGATCTCGCCATTGCTACCGTGGATGAGGTCGGCGTTGGTGGCCGTGAGATTGTTGATAGTGGTGTTTCCATTGAGGATGAGTTCAGCGCCTTCGCCAGTCAGAGAGAGGGTGTCACCTGAAAAGGTACCCCCTCCCTCAGGGCTTATTAACGTGCCTGCCAGCTCTGCTAGCACGAAATAATTCTTCCCAGCTTGCGGCACGTGACCATCCGACCACGCCGTGGGATCATCCCAAGCTCTACCGGAGACCGCGAGGAAGACAGCGTTTTCATCGGGTCGGCTATCAGGCTTGGCTGGGTCGGTCTCAAGCGCAACCTCCACACCATCAGAGAAGTTGTCGTCGTCGCTGTCTGTTTGTGTGGGGCTGCTTCCGTGAAGGTTGACTTCGTCGCCATCGGTTAGACCATCGCCATCGGTATCGGCCAGGAGTGGATTGCTTCCCGCGGTTTCTTCTGCACCGTCATTCAATCCATCGCCATCGGTATCCGCTTGATTAGGATCGGATTCGTTGGCGAACTCACGCGCATTAGATGAGCCGTCACTGTCTTTGTCGCCACCGGGTTCTTCCTCGAGGCTGCCAAAGTGAAAACGCTCCCAACCGTCTTCCAATCCATCGCCATCCGCGTCTTCCACTAACAAACGCACGATGAAATTTCCCGTGCCGAACAAGTTGGGCGGCCCTTCCGATTGAGCATCTACCGGGTACTCGCCGTTAGCGCCTGTTCGTCCGGAGCCGATGAATTCTAGCTGAAACACCTCCGCGAGCGTCCCCACGCCGGTGTTGCCGCGTTGTCGCCCGTCTGACATGTCTTCACCGGCGCCCCAGCCATAACCAGAGATCGTGTAGGCTCCAGGGGTGAGAATGACAGGCTCCTCCAGGGCCTTGAATCGCACGCCTCCCTCCAAGCGCCCGGGATCGTCGTTGGAGAACATCGCGGTGGCCACGATTTCACCGCCCGCATCGTCGCTGGGGTCGTCCGGAGTTCCCGATTCATTCCGCGTCCACAATTCCACGGTAGGTGATTGAAAGAAGCCGTCGGAGATACTATCAAAGGCTCCCAAATCCGTTAGGAGAACAGGTGCCCTGACATTGAAGTCCAATCCGAAGGCATTGCCCGAAGCCACGTTGCCCACGCTCTTGGCGGGAATCGATTGAGCGATGATTCGGTCACTGCTGGGGATGCCCAGTCCGGCTAACCCTCTTTCATAGATTTGGATCACGTCTTCAGCTGTGAGCACCTCCGACCAAAGCGCCAGATCATCAATCGCCCCGTCAAAAGCTGCGCCTTCTGTGGAGCGCCGACCAACTAACAAATTCTCCTCAGGCGCGAATAGACGACGTGGTTCAAAGGTATTCGTTTGGCCGCCGCCTCCACCCAGACTCCAACCGTTCTCATCGCCGCCGGCGCCGGACGGCTGCCCATTATAGTAAGCCGTAAAGGTGCCCGCCTCGTTATCGAGAACCATGACCAAATGCACCCAACCTTCGTCCACCGTGATGGGATGATTGAGGCCCAACCGTAGATCCCCACCACCGCCTTCATAATTCGCGCGCGGAATGATCACATCATTTTCCAGAAAAACGCTCCAGCCAACGGTGCCCGACGAACGGTTGCCTTTGCCAATGGGAAAAAAGGCGCCGCCTGAAGTTTGGTTAGGATTGAGCCAGAAAGAAATGGACAGACTTTCCATGCGGGGATCGGCGATCTCGATGTCTCCGAGATCGACGTGATTGGCGTCTTCCCGGGTGAACACGTAGGAGTTGCCAATCTGTCCAGGCACTGTCTCCACCATGCCAACGATTGATCCTGATAGGTCGTCAAAGGTCTCATATAAGAAAGGAGCCGGGATTCCCGAGAGTGATGTTAGGGGAATACCAAGAGTACCGATGAGCGAAAGAACGGGGTTTTTCATGGTCAAAGCGAAGATTGATAGAAATCATGATCCAACCTGCCGTGTGACGTCGAGTCCACAGAGACACCTGTCCCCTTAGAAATTGAATGATACAATTTCTTGACTCAGTCCATTCGTTGCTTAGTCCATCTGCATGCCCGATCCCGCAGAGATGCTTCGCGATCATGGAGTCCCCGTGACGGCTCAACGCCTGGCGGTGCTGAAGGCTGTGGCGAACCATCCTCACACCACTGCCGATGTCGTGGCTGAACACGTGCGGAGTGACATTGGAACCATTTCGCGACAGGCGGTCTACAATGTCTTAAGCGTTCTGACTGAGAATGGGCTGATTCGCCGAATCCAACCCGCTGGTTCGCCTGCACTTTACGAAGACCGCGTGGGTGACAATCACCATCACCTCATTTGCCGCCAATGTGGGAAGACGGTGGATGTGGATTGCGCGGTGGGAGAGACGCCTTGTCTCCAGGCCGCGGATGGTTTGGGCTTCCTCATCGACGAGGCAGAAGTCATTTATTGGGGTATGTGCCCGGCATGTCAGAGCGGTGACGGAGCGCCTCCCTCACATTGAATCTTTTTTTCAACAGCAGCAACCAACGCCCCTCAAGAAAACGAAATCCATTTCTCACACACCTAACCCATAAACCAAGACTAACGAAACATGTCAGACAACCTTAGCAAATGCCCCGTAATGGGCAATACGCAGGCGGCCACGGGAAGCACGGCAAACCAACACTGGTGGCCTAACCAATTGAACCTCAAGATCCTTCACCAGAACGCGCCCGCGTGCGATCCCATGGACGACGGCTTCAACTACGCGGAGGCGTTCAAGACAGTCGATCTCGACGAGTTGAAGAAAGATATCGAGGAGGTGATGACCAACTCGCAAGAATGGTGGCCCGCGGATTACGGGCACTACGGACCGTTCTTCATTCGCATGGCGTGGCATAGTGCGGGAACCTATCGGACGCACGATGGACGCGGCGGTGCCAGTTCCGGAACCATGCGCTTTGCCCCGCTCAACAGTTGGCCGGACAACGTCAATCTCGACAAAGCGCGCCGTTTGCTTTGGCCGGTAAAGCAGAAATATGGGCGGAGCCTCTCCTGGGCAGATCTGATGGTCTTCACGGGAAACTGCGCTCTGGAATCGATGGGATTCAAAACCTTTGGATTCGCCGGTGGCCGGGAAGATGTATGGGAGCCTGAGGAAGACATCTATTGGGGGCCGGAGACGGAATGGCTTGGCGACGAACGTTACAAGGGCGATCGCGAGTTAGACAATCCGTTAGGAGCCGTTCAAATGGGTCTCATCTACGTCAATCCGGAAGGTCCCAATGGCAATCCCAGTGCGTTGGACGCCGCGCGGGACATTCGTGAGACCTTTGGGCGCATGGCGATGAACGATGAAGAAACCGTGGCTCTCATTGCCGGGGGCCACACCTTTGGCAAGGCGCATGGCGCGGCCAATCCTGACAAATATGTCGAACGCGAGCCCGAAGCGGCACCTCTGGAAGAACAAGGTCTAGGTTGGAAGAACAACTACGGTAGCGGCAAGGGAGGAGACACCATCGGCAGTGGACTAGAGGGTGCCTGGACGCCCACCCCGATCACCTGGGACAACAGCTACTTCGAGACGCTCTTCGGTTACGACTGGGACCTCACCACCAGTCCTGCCGGCGCTCAGCAATGGACGCCGACTGATCCTGCCGCGGGGGACACCGTACCCGACGCGCATGACCCCTCCAAGAAGCACGCGCCGATGATGTTCACCACGGACCTCGCCCTGCGCATGGATCCGGAATACGCCAAGATCTCCAAACGCTTCTACAAGAACCCTGACCAATTTGCGGAAGCCTTCGCCAAAGCCTGGTACAAACTAACACATCGCGATATGGGCCCCATCTCTCGTTGTCTGGGTTCACAGGTTCCCGAGGCACAACTCTGGCAGGATCCCGTTCCTGAAGTGGATCACGAACTGATCAATGACCAAGACATCGCGGATCTGAAAACCAAACTTCTCGATTCTGGACTGACCGTTTCGCAGCTCGTCTCCACCGCTTGGGCCTCCGCGTCAACTTTCCGCGACACGGACAAGCGTGGCGGCGCCAATGGCGCGCGCCTGCGTCTGGCTCCGCAGAGAGATTGGGCCGTCAACCAACCCGAGGAACTCGGTAAAGCGTTAGCCGCATTGGAGAAAGTGCAAGCCGATTTCAACGGCGCGCAAGCCAATGGCAAGAAAGTCTCTCTAGCAGACCTCATTGTGTTAGGCGGATGTGCTGCCGTGGAGGCGGCTGCCAAGAAGGCCGGTCACGATGTTCAAGTACCCTTCAGTCCCGGGCGCACGGATGCTTCGCAAGAACAAACCGACGTGGACTCCTTCGCCGTGCTCGAACCAGCGGCCGATGGTTTCCGCAACTACATCAATCCGGAAGCCGTGACCCAATCCGCCGAAGCCTTGCTCGTCGATCGTGCGCACATGCTCAAACTCGGCGCTCCGGAAATGACCGTTTTGGTCGGTGGAATGCGCGTCCTTGGCGCCAATGCCGGTCAAACGCCTTTCGGCGTCTTCACGGATAAGCCCGGCACCTTGACCAACGACTTCTTCCTCAATCTGCTCGATATGGGAACGAAATGGGAAAAGTCCGCCAAATGTGAGCACTTCTTTGAAGGGAAGGACTGCGCCTCAGGTGAAGTGAAGTGGTCCGGCACCGCTGTCGATCTGGTCTTCGGCTCCAACTCCCAACTCCGCGCCATCGCCGAAGTGTATGCTTGTCAGGACGCGCAAGAAAAGTTTGTCCGGGACTTCGTCGCCGCATGGGACAAGGTGATGAATCTTGATCGTTTCGATCTCAGTTAGGGTATTCTAACGAAATTTCACAGCCACGGCCGCCCGATTGCGTTCGGGCGGCCGTTTGTTGTGGGAGGGCGTTGGATCGCGGAGCGATCCACGACACTACCCGCCTACCAAGCGGAGACTTTAGGCGCGCTAGCGCCGTCTACGTGAATAGCCGTGGTCGAGCAAAGCGAGGCCACGGTAAGCGAGGCCACCCCAAGCCGCGTTAGCGGCGACCCACACGTGGAATAACGCTCACACCAAATAACGTTCATCATATTCTACGCCCGCTTTTTCTAGCAATTTACGATACTCATCGAGAAACGTAATCTTCTTGTGATGCTCTTTCTGATCTCTGATGTAATCAATGATTCCGTCACGGTCGTTCCAAGAAGCCGTAAAGGCTCCATAACCAACCTGCCATCCCGGCCAATCGAGATAGATCTTTTCACGGCGTATCCAATTGGTGGAACTGGTCTTAATCGTCTCAACGTATTTTGATAGCGCTATGGTAGGGTGAAGCGAAGTCAATAGGTGTATGTGATCGTCAACACCGCCTATGCGGTATAGATGGCATTTTAAATTCTTGTGCACGCCCCAAAGGTATCGATACAAATCCTCACGACGCCCCTCTTTGATTACAGAGAGGCGATCTTTGGTGGAGAAAACAATGTGATAGAGAATCTGAGTGTAGGTGTTCGCCATGCTAAAGTTTAGCTTAGCAGATGCTTTCCAATGTGTCGCCGCTAACGCGGCTTGCTGGTTGCTGCTACTTACCGTGGCCTCGCTTCGCTCGACCGCGGCTATTCACGTGGTGGCGCTAACGCGCCGACTCCCAACGTAGGATCGCAGCGATCCCACCCTTTTATTAATACAACCGGCGCCAGTGGCGGCCGTCTTGGTGGAGGTTGCTGCTACTTACCGTGGCCTCGCTTCGCTCGACCACGGCTATTCACGTTGTGGCGCTAACGCGCCGACTCCCAACGTAGGATCGCAATTCGATCCCACCTTCACAACCGGCGCCAGTGGCGGCCGTCTTGGTGAAGCAGTTCATCAGCGGCATCTGGACCCCAGGAGCCGGCGTCGTATTCCGCCATTTCCGGCGGCGAATCCGATTGATGCCAGGCGTTTTCGATCACGTCGATGTAGCGCCAAGCTTCCTCGACTTCATCACGTCTGGCGAAGAGAGTGGCGTCGCCTGCCATGGCGTCTAACAAAAGCCTTTCATAGGCTTCCGGACTCCCTTTGCCAAACGAAGTACTGTAGCGGAAGTTCATTTTGACAGGCTCCAATCGCAAGGCGGCACCAGGAACTTTGGACGTGATGCGGAGAGAATGCCCTTCGTCGGGTTGGATGCGAATGACAAGGACGTTTTGATTCCGGGGGCCTCCGGAACGATTGAAGAGCACGCAAGGCGGGGTTTTGAAATGGATGGAGATCTCTGTGGCTTTCTTGGGCAAGCGTTTGCCCATGCGAACGTAGAAGGGCACGCCGGACCAGCGCCAATTATCAATGGCGACACGAAGGGCGACGTAACTTTCGGTGAGGCTGTCAGGTTCGACCCGATCTTCCTGGCGATACCCTAACACGTCTTCACCATTGATGGCGCCGGCGACGTATTGAGCACGCACGACGTTTTCACTCACTTCTTGCGCGTTCCGAAACGGCCGCAACGACCGCAGCACTTTTACTTTCTCATCGCGCACGCCATCAGCAGAAAGATCGGTCGGCGGCTCCATCGCCACCAGGCTGAGCAACTGCAAAAGGTGATTCTGCACCATGTCGCGAAGCGCACCCGACTTGTCGTAATACCCCCCGCGGCCGCCTTCCATGCCGAAGTGCTCAGCGCAAGTGATCTGCACGGAGTCGACATGTTGATGATTCCACAACGGCTCGAAGATCGCATTGGCAAAGCGAAGGACCATGAGGTTCTGCGCGGTTTCTTTGCCCAGGTAATGATCGATACGGTAGGTATCGGCTTCGTTGAAAGTCTGACCGACAATTCGATTCAAGTGCTGAGCGGTGGCAAGATCGGTGCCGAAGGGCTTCTCGACGACCACACGTGACCAGCAACCCGGCCGGGGCTCATTCAATCCCGATTCACGCAAGCCTAACAAGATATCGTCAAAAAATTCCGGCGCCGATGCCAGGTAGAACAGGCGGTTTCCCAAAGGTCCGGATGCTCGATGGATCTCGTCTAACCGTTGAGCTAAGCTGCGATAAGCATCCGAATCTTGGAACTCGCCGCGATGATACTCGATGGTCTGGCTGAACGGTTCCCACACCGGATCCTCATGTCCCTGCCGCGAGACTTTGCGATTGAGCTTTTCTAGATCCTGACGAAAGACCTCATCGGATTTGTCACGCCGGGCGAAACCAATGACCTTCAGTGGCGTGGGAAGATCGCCCCCGACGGCCAAGTTGTAGAGAGCGGGAACGAGCTTACGATGGGTCAAATCGCCCGTGGCGCCGAAGATCACGACCACGCAAGGCTCGGCGTGCTGGCGCGACTGAAGGGTTTCCCGAAAGGGATTGATGAGCGTTTCTTCTGCCATGGAAGACGCTAGTGGGAGAGAGAGTCCGTGGCTTAGGGAAGTGGGTAGTTGGCATTCAACTCCCGAACGTCTTCGCGGATAGCAGCCAACTTGGCATCGTCCTCGTGATGGAGAAGCGCCTGATGAATCCAATCCGCGATCTGCTCCATCTGCGGCTCTTTCATGCCGCGGGTGGTCACCGCCGGCGTACCGATACGAATGCCGCCGCCTTTCATGGGCGAGAGCGTATCGAAAGGAATGGAGTTCTTGTTCACAGTGATGCCCGCCTTATCCAACGCCGCCTCGGCGATACTGCCGTTGAGATCGTTCGGCCGGAGATCGACCATCATGAGATGATTATCCGTGCCGCCGGAGACCAAGCGAAAACCGTGTTTAAGCAATTTGTTAGCAAGCGCCTCCGCGTTGGTGACGATTTGTTTCTGATAGTCTCCGAAACCTGGCTGCAACGACTCGTGGAAACATACGGCTTTAGCGGCGATGACATGCATCAGCGGGCCGCCTTGAACACCCGGGAAGACGTTGGCATCGATCTTCTTGGCGTGTTCTTTACCACAAAGAATCAGTCCGCCCCGCGGGCCACGCAGACTCTTGTGCGTGGTGGTGGTAACGAAATCCGCATGAGGAATCGGGGAGGGATGCACGCCTCCGGCGACCAGTCCGGCGATGTGCGCCATGTCGACAAAGAGGTAGGCATCAACCGTAGCGGCGATCTTGGCCATGCGCTCGAAATCAATGATGCGAGGGTAGGCGGAAGCGCCGGCCGTGATCATCTTGGGTTGGCATTCCTTGGCCTGCTTCTCCAAAGCGTCATAATCGATGTGTTCATCACCCTCCGCCACACCATAGTGGACGACGTCGTAGAATTTGCCGGAAAAATTCGCTTTGTGACCATGTGTTAGGTGGCCGCCGTGTGAAAGATCCATGGTGAGGATGCGGTCACCGGGCTTGAGCACGCTGAAATAGACGGCGGTGTTCGCCTGCGCGCCGCTGTGTGGCTGGACGTTCGCGTGTTCGGCGCCAAAGATCTCCTTGGCACGATCGCGCGCCAAGGTTTCGACGTCATCAACAAACTCACAACCGCCATACCAACGACGGCCGGGATAACCCTCGGCGTATTTGTTAGTAAGAACGGAACCCTGTGCGGCGCGCACCGCCGCACTGGCAAAGTTCTCAGAAGCGATGAGCTCAATGTTATTCTGCTGCCGCGTCCGCTCTGCCCGCACTGCTTTTCCCACAGCGGGATCCACCGCATCCAAAGCGGCCTCCGGTCCGGCGCCACTAGCATTGATCTTGCCCACACGACGGACGTGCCGTTCCCCGCCAAAGGCGCTACCTAAAAAAGCATCAATGATTTTCTGAGCCGTCTCCACATCGGTCTTGGCGCCGCTGAGGCAAAGGACGTTGGCGTTATTGTGTTCGCGCGTGATCTTTGCGTCTTCCGGATCGAAGACCACCGCCGCTTGGATGCCGGGATGGCGATTGGCTGCGATGCTCATCCCAATACCGCTTGTGCAACAGAGGATACCGAGGTCGCGATCGCCTAACTGAATCCTCTCAGCCACGGCTTGCGCATAATCCGGATAGTCAACGGATTCCCGGCTATCCGTTCCCAGGTCATCGACGTCGTGCCCGAGCTTTTGCAGATAGGCAACGACGGCTTGTTTGAGTTCAAAACCGCCGTGATCGGCTCCGACGGCGAATGAACATTGGGTGGATGTTGGTATTTCAACAGCGGACTCTGATTGGGGGGCGCTACTCATAGATTCTTCAGCGGCGGGGCTCGTTTGATCGATGTATTTGAGGATGGTGGGTAGGGCGGAATCCAGGGAGCTGCAAGTCTCCAGATAGGCCTCTTCACCCAAGCCGATGGGGTCGGGAATGTCGGCTCCGATCACGCCATCAATTTCGCAGAATTCGCAGACGAGATAACTCTTGTCCTCAGCCTCAGGGAAGAGACTGGCCACCGCCTGACGATGACCGCTGGTCATGGAGAAGATATGGGTCGCCCAACGGACGAGGTCTTTGGTGAGCGGTTGACTTCGAAACGAGCCGCTGTCGATGCCGCGATTCTCGAGTATTTGGGCGGTGTGCTCGCTTGCAGGCAGCCCTGCCATGGCGCTGATGCCCGCCGATTTGACCGCGAACTCCTCGCGATCCGAGACTAGCTGAGCGAACATCGCCTCCGCCATGGGGCTCCGGCACACGTTGCCCGTGCAGATAAAGAGGACATTCTTTTCAGTGGCCATCGCGATTCGCTCCCCATCTACCGGGCGAGGCCACATAAGGGCGTAGTCATTTGGTAAAGTCAAACCCGATCCCTCGGCCTGAGAGCGACGTTATTTGGCCGGCACTAGTCGCAGCAGAATTCGCGCGAAATTCCGAGATCGGAGGCGGTGACAGGGTGTCACTGAAAGTGGTGGTCAACGGAGGTGGAAGAGCTGGTGATCGTTCCTTCGCGATAGCGAAGTCCCACGCCCGGAACGCTCACCAGTTCCGCTTCAAAAGCACCCATTCCTCTGCCTAAAGCTAGAAGTCCCATTTGTATGAAAATTACGTATATTGGATTTTTAGGTGTTATTTACAATATTAGCTGGAATTTCTATATCTAATTCATTAGAATGATCGGATGTCCTCTAGCGGTGCTGTGAAAAACCTGCTTCTGATCGTTTCTTTGTCGGCTCGCCCTCTCGTGTTGATGAGCGTTCTATCTGCGATCCTTCTAGGAGTCTCCACGGGCGCTACGACCGTGATTCTCGAGCCCTCCGGCGTGGTCTTTGAGGCCACGCCTACTTTGGTGCACTCGGACCCCACGGCGTCGGCAACCGGCCGAGTCGTCACGGCGGGATCCATGCCTTACGGCGTGGACACCAGCGGTGTGGCCCATATCCAAACGCTCACTGGCAGCTCAGCGTGTAGTGGTGCGCTCTTAACCAGCGGGCAGCACGTTCTCACCGCCGCCCACTGCGCTTCGGCGGATCGGCAGGTCGTGTTTGAGATGCCCGGTGGTGCCATCACGGTCGGGGTGACGGCCGCGGAAGCACACCCGCGATGGGACGGCCTCACCTTGCATGGATTCGACGTGGGGATCCTCACACTTGCCAACGAAGTGGACAGCGCGGTGCCCCGCTATGATGTGAACCAGTCTCTCAATGATCTCGGTGTGACCGGAGTGGCCGTGGGTTATGGTCAAGCCGGCTATGGCGCGACCGGTGCAGCGGGCGGGCGCGGCAGTCAGCGCGCCGGGCTCATCGAATTTGAAATGACCGGACTCCAGGCGAACTCCATCACGAACACGAACACGCAACTCACGGCAGACTTCGATTCCGGTCTCACAGAGAACGATGCCTTCGGGCAGTACTTTGGCCTGAATGACCTGGGCTTTGGCGCTGACGAAATTGGTTTCTCATCAGGCGACTCCGGCGGGCCGACCTTGATTGAAGTGGAAGGCGAGTGGGTCATCGCCGGCGTGGCGTCCTATCGTATGCGCTACGCTAATCCCCATGGCGGCGGTGCCACGGCGGATGTGGATAATGTTAGCAATCACAGCTGGGGAGAGTTCAGTGTGGCGGCACGAGTGGCGGATCCCGAAGTGCTGTCGTTCATCGAACCGTTCACGATTGACGTGGCGTCCATTCCAGAACCGTCGTCGGCCATTCTCATGGCGCTCAGCCTCACGGTTCTCTTGGTGCGCCGGCACCGAAGGCGATAGCCTTCTCATGCGCTTGGCGAATCTCGGAAAGCGTCGGCGCATGGGCGGCTACGCGATGCACCATGCCGTGCGCGTCCGTTAGGATGGCGGCAGGCAGAGCGCCGGTGGGATGATGAGATTTTTCTAACAAGGCATCCATACGTTGCCGGTCGCCTGCGGAGAGAGTGGAAACAAGTTCATACGGCAAGGGATCCCGTTGGGCGAACGCCTCCAACTCGGAGGCCGTTTCCTTGGGATCTCCCGGTAAGCCGATGATGGCCAGTTCGTGATCTGAAAAACGTTTCCGCAATTCACGTAGCCAAGGGAGTTCTTTGCGGCACGCTTGGCACCACGTCGCCGTGAGCACGTAGAGCCGCAAGGTTGCGGTGTTAGGACGCTGTTCGTTCGTCAAGGCAAACCGGTCTCCGCTTGGCACGATCGATTTCATGGCCGGTGGCGCCTTCGTATAGCTCTCGAGATGCCAAGGAGTTTGGTTAGGCGAATCCTCGGGGTTCTCAAAGACCGTGAGCAATTGGCCCGCAACAAGGGGACCGGAAGTCCGCTGAACAATGCCGGAGGGCCAACGCACTTCCAGAGTCTCCACTTCCTGCGCACTTCCTAAACCGATAATCAAAGTGCGGCTATTCTGCGCCGAGAACCCCTCCCCACAACGTGACTCCGCGATCAACTGGCGGCCATTCACCTTCAGACAAAGTTGGGTGCCGTAGCCGTCGCGTGCCGAATAAGCCGATGAAGGCGTTGAGCTCACATTGCCCCCTCGTAGCCGGATAGCGAGGAAGTGGCGTTGGTTCCCGGCTTCTTGATGGAAATAACTAGCCAGGGCGTTTTGATACCAAACGAGCTTCGGTCCATTGGCGTTTATGCTAACAATGTCTTGGAAGCCATCGTGATCGTAGTCCCAGACCACCACGCTGCGTCCATCGCCGGGATGCGCCATGCCGCTGATCGTGGAGAGATCGGCAAAGGCTTCGCCGCCTAAGTTGAGAAAGAAGCGGTTCCACTCGCCGCCGCTCAGGGAATGCTCGCCTCCGGACGATCGTTGCATTAAGCCATGTGCCGCTCTAGCAGACGCTTCGAAAGCACGTGATTGCTGCATTTCTTCTCCTTTGTTTGGATCCACGCGTACGACCGCACGCCAGAGCGCACTTCACAAGTCCTGATCGGATCGCGTCACATCCGGCGCTGTGTAATAACCGCTTGCCGAATAAATGTCAGGAAGGCTATCATTATCCACGTCGATGAACTGCCCTCCAAAGGACCAACCGACGCGTGCCACCGCCACGTCGTTGATCGAAGTGCCCGCCACTTGCGAAAAAGTGCCTTCATTCTGACGAAACAACAGACTTCCCTGGGCAGCGTAAGGAACGCGCTCGTCCAGGCCATCGATCTGCGACGTGATGCGGCGCCCCGCTTTGCTGAACATGTTCGAAACGTAGAGATCGAGCCGCCCATCTTGATTGTAGTCTGCCCAACTAGCACCCATGCCAAACCCGTTCATGGCGTTCCCCGCCACTTCTTGGGAGACCTCTTGGAAACGCACGCGTCCACGATCATCCTTACCTTCGTTACGAAAGAGAGAGTCCGGCGCGAAGTCATTGCAGATGTAGACATCCACATCGCCATCCTCGTCGTAATCCGACCACACACTTTGATAGGTATTCCGCCATTCCGCCAAGACCGCCGCGGACGACGAAACGACAAATCTCCCACCGCGATTCTCCAACAGCAGATTCGGTGGGCCCAACCGGTCAAGATACCGGTGCGATTGAGGGGCTCGGCGAATGAGTTCCTTGGCCATCGCGGGCGGGAAAAACTCGTTCGCCCATTGCTCCACCGGTTCGTTCTGGGCCGTGGGTCCATACAAAGACAAATAAACGTCTAACAAACCATCGTGATTGAAGTCTGCCGCCGAGATAGACGAAACAAAGTAGGGCAACGGCGCCTGAACCCGTTCCTTACTCCGGTCGACGAAGCGTCCATTCACATTCTCCAAATAGAGGCTGCGTTTCAAACTGCGGCCGATGAAGGCATCCGGATCGCCGTCGTTGTCGAAGTCGGCAAAGATCGCGCTATTGCAGAAGTCCCGTAGATCCAGGCCCAACTCAGGGGCAATATCGCGAAACGTCCCATTCCGCTGATTGTGAAGCAATTGGTTGGCACCCCACCTCCCCATCACATAGAGATCATCCCAGCCATCGGCATCGATATCCACTACGGCGAGCCCAGGATGCTGGTGAGAGGATTCCAGATCCTGGTAACGTGCGTAGGGCGGATGCGTGACTTCAAATTTCCCCACTGTGAAGAGCTTGATCAAATTGTCTTCATGATAGGAGAAACGTGCTCGTTGAAAGTCAGACTGTTTCGGCAGAGCCACTTCGAGCTTTTCTTCAAAGAACAATGCCGGTGCCTGCGCGATCTCAATAGATTGGTTAGACCACTGAATCATCTTCCACTGCTCGCCGCGCGTTTCCCAAGTGACATCCGCTTTGAGGCGAATCGATTGCCAGGTGCCGTCCTCACGCCGGGCCAGTCCCTCGAACCCCATCAACGTCGTCAGTGTATCGAGCGTCACAAAGGGAAACGTGGCCGACTCAAAATAGAACTTCGCTGCGGTGAAATAGCTGGTTTCACCTAACAGAGACTCCCAAAGCGGCGAAGACGAGGCCGAAGCGGATTCGCCGTCCGGTGCGGCCTGCCACTTGGAAATGGTGACTCCCGTGAGCCCGGTCTGCCTTTTTTCAGAGTCCAGCAGTGATGTTTCGCCTTTGAAAGTGAAGTCAGCCGCGAACAGATCCGCACTCTCCGGATCCGGCAGGCGGAGATTGAGCACGCTGCGCTTCAGCTTCTTCAGCTTGGGCGAATGCTCGCTCAGCCAATCCTCTGCCAGCGCCATGCGTTCGAGCCGTGCTTCCTGATTTAATAGAGAAGCGACTGGTTTCGGCTCGGAAGACGATCGGCTCACGTCATCCGCCTCACGCGAGCATCCCGTCAACCAGGAGACGACGAGAATCGCTAGGGCTTGGGACGGCGCGCGCATGCCGCATGCTTTCCCAGATGCCATGAGACGTCACGCTAAACGCAGCAGATTCGCGACCCGAAAATGGGAATCTGAGCATTGGAACGGCATCCAAAGCGCGTTTTGAGGCTTGATTAAATTTACCATAATTTTCATAGCGATATCCCGGCGCTGTGGTATAGCTGTTTCACTCAAATTCAAGAGCACTCATGAATCGTATTCTTATCTTCGAAACTGACCCACGTGAGGCTGTCCATCTCTCCCAATTTCTCCAAGGCTCTGGATTCGCCGTCGCCACCGTCACCACAGCCCGCCAAGCGGTGAGCTTTGCCCGGGAATATGAGTTCGAACTCTTTTTAGTGAATCTCAGTTCACCAGGTGAAACGGGATTCACCACCGTCGCCGAGATCAAGTGCCGTCCCCAAAGCAGCAATGTGAGTATTCTTGGAATCGTGCCTCAGATTCAATCAAAGCCCGCTGCTGAAGAAGCCGGATGCGACGCAGTTCTGGTACGCCCCGTGGACAACGATCAGATTCTTCGCTCAGTCACAGAACTTCTTGAGCGTCCTCGCAATTCGATTACTTATATGCAGCCCATGAATGCCCAGCCTGCCGCCGAACAATCTTTCGCCACCCTTGCGGAGACCATCTGCCAAGGAGTGCTTTGGTTAGAAAATCGAATCGCGGACCTGGGAGACCAAGGACAGATCGCGGTGGATAGCATGCGCGATGCCGCCTTGTCCCTTCGCGCCCGTTTGGAGCCGGACAAAGTCACTCCCGGCCACCATCTGCCGGATTCTGTGAGAAATCGTCAAGTCCGGCATGACTTCCGCAATCTCCTGGCCGCCGTGAATGGGTTCGCGGAGATTCTCCTTCTGGAGGATAATATGTTAGAGGATATTCAAACGCAGCTGTTGGCCTTAAAGAAAGATTCCCGCCAATTCTGCAACATGTTAGACGGCATCAAAGAATCCGCCGCCTAAGTGAATGCGCTGCGCCGCCGCGCCTAACGGCTAGTGGCAACCGCATCCGCCTCCACCACCACAACAGCCGGACTCTTCCAGATCTTCCGGTTCTGGCATGCGGCCCAGCGTGAGCGTTTTCTGCACCATCTTCGTCACCGCGCCGAAGATCTCATTCATTTCACCCTCGGCTTCCGCGAAAGCCGCAGCAACCGCGTTTCCTTCAACGTCTTGGCGCAAACGTTCAAAGGCTTCCAAATCTTGATCACTGGGCTGAACGCCGTTGTGCCCGTTCATGTGCAACTCCCGCCCTTTCTCCTGCCAAGCCTGGTAAACGGCCTTCGCTGAATCATCGGAAAGAAACGATTCGATCCGTTCCCGGGCGGCCGCGAATCCCGGATCATCCAAGATCGTTTGGCAAAGTTCTTTGGTCTTGGATTCGATCGATGTTTCGGAGAGCAACGCGTTCATGCGGAAGCCATAGCGCCGGAAGCGAGGTGCTGCAATGGCAGCTTTGGCCAATCGTGACGCCACTCACCAGACCGCCGGGCAAAGCGTTGGATCGCGGAGCGATCCACAACACTAACATCCTGCATCCCGCATCAAAACCGCCAACCGATCCCCATCCCCGCGAGATGCTCGCCTGGTCCCGGCACCCCGCCATCGGTGTGGGTGAAGGCGTATTGCCCCTTGACCAAGATATCTGGCGTGACCCGCCAGCCGAGCGAAACTTCGGCACGCCAGATGTCCGGCGTCCACTCCTCTGATCGCCCACCCGGAACGTCCGCTTCATCATTGAGGATCTGGCCGAAGCGTCCACCTAACCAAATACCTGGCGCAGCTTTCCAACGGGCTTGCAGATACCAGCTCAGTGATCGTAGGTCACCCACTTCCAACGTCTCATACTCAATGGCAATGACTTCAGCAGATAAGATGAGATCGCGATGAGCCCATCGCGCGTCAAACCCTACTAACGAATGCGTCAAATCACCGCGATCCATGCCTGCAGGAAGAAGCTCTTCCGCATCGGCGTTCAAGTAGGGCCCTTGGCTAGCAGAGATGCCAAACGACCATGCGGCATTGGGCCGGTAGCCTAAGCGCGCCGAGTAAGTTGGACTATCAAAGTGCTCAGATTCCGGATTCCATTCCGTGGGATGCGCACTCAGAGCAGCATTCTTGAGTTCGAAGGCGTAGTCAAAGGTGCCGTGACTTCCAAACACGGCCAGACCGGAACTGTAGCTGGGCCCCCAAATGGTCGACCCCCATCCACGCTTAGCCGTTTCGTAAATGCCCGGCCGTGTTCTTTCGGCACGTTGCTGGAGCCGCTCGGCCGTCACGGAAGCCGGTGATTCCACACCAATGCCGATGATCTGACCATACGGCAAGGGCGGTAAGAGAAAGGCGTCGTCATAGAAATCGTGCTGGCTCACCCAAGAACCCACGACGGTGGGAAACTTGCCGATCTGCAGATTCAATCGATCATCTCCCCATGGCCGGTATCGTAAGATCAGTTCATCGAGCCGGAACTCGCCATCCGGTCGATCCACGGCATCAAAGCCGCGATCGAGCCTCGCAGTGGCGTGGAGGTACCAATGTGCGGACCACATGGCATCTAGAGAGAGTGATAGTCTAGGCGCCCAGGCCGTTTCTCCCCGCTGCTTGAGCAAGCCGGGCGCCGGCGTGTCCCCGGCCCAGAACACCGATTCCAGACTCGTTGTCAGTGACCAGTTCGGATAGAGGCCTTCGTCCACAGTGAGGGGCTCCGGATCAGGATCGACAAAGAATGCCTCCTTTTCGCCACCTTGGACTGCGGCCAAACTGACGCCCATACAGATCACAAGAAGGTCAGACTTCATGAGGCTTCGCGGCGTGCCGGGTTCGCCGTCACCGTGCGTCCGGCGATCACGGTCACTTCCATCCGCCAAGCCGTTTTCTTATCCCATCGAGCGTGCAAGGTGTAAGTGCCAGAGGGGACGCCCCGCAGCTGGAAACGTCCCTTAGAATCCGTTAGCGTCGTAAAAGGGCTGTCCACGACTAGAACCGTGGCCTGCATGTGCTCATGAATTTCACAGCGCAGTTGAATGAGCCCCGGCTTATCAAACGTTACGGATGGTGGCGGGCGCTCACCTGGTTTGTAACGTCCCAGATCGAATCGCTTGCTGCGCGAGAGTGAGAAAACGTTGTGGTAGTCGGGATCTTCGTTAGGAAAGTAGACGGTGGTGTGAAGGGGCACGATCAAGAGACTCGATTCAAATTGGTAGCCCTTCTGATTGAAGGCGATGTCACGTGGATTCCCTGCCGTGAGGCCCTGGCGAGTAAGCCAAACACCGGCCACCCGTTGTGGCGGCGGCGCCACCCGCCCTGAAATACTCCCGGCGTATTTCTCAACCGGCACGCGTTTTCGCTTTGGTGATTCCGGTAGTTCCAGCTTTCCCACGATGACACCTGAGCCATCTTGCGCGGCGCTGCTCAAGACGTTCATCACCAAGGCGAGAAAGGTCATGAAGTACGAAGATCGAATGATGGCGGACATGTGGAGCGAGAGGGTGGCATGAAACGCTGTCATTGACGACAACGAATGGATGACCTCCGTTATTCCCCAATCATGGAATTTCCTGAAACGCATTGGACCGTGCTTGCGGTCGCCACGCTCAATGGTGGGGTAAAAGAACGCGATGCGTTGGACCAACTTTGCCGGGAATATTGGCGGCCAGTGGCCGCCTGCATCCGGGCGCGCGGCGCACCGGCGGAACGAGTGGAAGATCTGACCCAAGAGTTCTTCCTCCAACTCATGCAGAGCAGTTTTTTTAAAAAAGCGGATCCGGACCAGGGACGCTTTCGCACATTCATGTTAGGGTCTCTGCGTTATTTCCTAGCAGATGATGCCAAATACCACTCGGCGCAGAAACGCGGAGGGCATTTGCAAAGGGCGGAGCTGTCGGAATCGAGCTTAACGGAAGACGCAGAGGATGCGGAGTTCGACGTGGCCTGGGCGGAGCTTATCTTCGATCGCATCATTGATAGGATCAAGGAAGGCGTATTGCGTCAACGAGGTGAGGACGCGTGGCCGGTCTTGCGCTGCTTCTTGCCTGGCGGCGATGGGGAAGCTTCTTATGAGACACTCGCGGAAACGTTGAAAATCTCGGTCAATGGCGCGAAAACCGAAGTCTCACGATTGCGTCAACGCTTTCGTGAAGGTCTGCGAGCGGAGATTGGACGGACGGTAAGTTCTCCCCACGAAATCGATGAGGAGTTGGCGCATCTGCGTGACGCGCTGGAGCGCAGCTCCAAGGTCGGGTAACGTTATGGGTATACCCGAGGACAGACGGCCCGGGCTTTTGAAAGCCTTTGAAGACGCCTTAGAGCCGGAAGGCTTTCAAGTCCCCGGTTACGAGATTCTCGGCGAGATCGATCGCGGCGCCATGGGGGTCGTCTACCGGGCACGTCAAGCAACGCCCGCCCGGGAAGTGGCCCTCAAAGTCATGTTGCCCTGCTATGGTCACGAACGTTCCATGCGCGAACGATTCCAAACCGAAGCGCGCGCCATGGCGGGGCTCGACCACCCGAACATCTTGCCGGTGTATGAAGTGGGCGAGTCTCAAGGTTTGCCCTTCTTTTCCATGAAACTGGCGGCCGGCGGCACGCTTGCCCAACGTTTGCAAGAGGAACGGGTACCGCGTCGCCAGGCCGTGAGCTGGATGATCGAAGTCTGCGAAGCCGTCTATCATGCCCACCAACGCGGCGTGTTGCATCGGGATCTCAAACCGGGTAACTTTCTCTTTGGTGAATCCGGTCGGCTCTACGTGGCGGACTTTGGCGTGGCCAAGATGCTTGTCGATGATGAGGCGTCGCTGACCAAGACCGGAGGCTTCGTGGGCACGCCGCATTACATGCCTCCGGAAGTGGCTAGTGGGTTGCGTGACGAGGTGACCGTGTTAGGTGATCTGTATGGCCTCGGTGCCGTGCTTTACGAATGCCTGACAGGCGAAAAACCCTATCAAGCGCACACTAATGTGGCGGCCCTCCTGCGCGCCATTGCCGAAGAACCCATTCCGCGCTTGAGCTTGAACTGTCCGGACATACCCCGTGACTTGGAAGTCATTTGCCTCAAAGCACTCGAACGTTCTCCAAACGATCGCTACGAATCAGTCGGTGCCTTCCGGGACGATCTACATCTCTGGATGAAAGGTCTTCCCATCTCCGCGAGGAAAGTGAGTGGAGTGGAACGTCTTTGGCGATGGGCGAAACGATCGCCACTACCTGCGGGATTAGCGATCAGCCTAGCGGTGACCACATTGCTAGGGGGCGCTCTCTTAAGCCATAGTTATTACAAACAAGGCCTCACCTTGCGGGATCAACGAATCGAGAGCGCGCGGGCAGTCCGTTTGTTAGGGGATCCGGGCTTCCGCGCGCGGACGATGGCCTTGTTAACCCAGGCCTCTGGCGGAAAACCATCGGAACGTATCCAGACAGAGGCTGTGGCGGCGCTTTCAAAGTTTGATCTGACAGAGATCGGGCCGCCGCCGGCTCTGCGCATGCCGGCGGCCATCCATCCGCATACCTTACAAGACGACGATCACGCCATCGATCAGCAACGGTCCCCATCTGGGAGCTGGACCTTCACCCTTCACTCATCAGGCAAGGCGGCTCTGTGGGAGGCCGCGGCGTCAACGCCCCACCACGTATGGGAACCCGCTCCCTTGCAGGTGATCTTGGCGCAGTTTCTTCCGGACGAATCTGGGCTTGTGATCACGGGTATCAACCAAGGCGCCTTGCTATTAAACGGAGCTTCATTCAATGAGGCGCAATCACTTCCAGCATCTTTGTTAGTTCGTTACCTGAGCCTCAGTCCCAATGGCCGGCAGCTCGCACTCGGTGGCGGCAAGGGATTGGAGATCATTGATCTCGCGAAACGGGATATCGTCTGGGCAAACCGCACGGGAACTGTCCGCTGCACGCCCTGCTGGTCTCCTGATGGGCAACGACTAGCAATGGTACTAGGCGAACACAAAACACTCACCATTGTCGATGCCGGGACTGGAGAAACCCTGATCGTCAAAACCATGTCAGGATGGCCGGAGAGCTTTGCCACGCATCGCCGGTGGCCTCTCCTCGCCGTCTCCGGCGCCAATCACATCCTAACATTATTGGATTTTCACACTGGTAGAGAGTATCACGCGTTCAGCGCTCCCGTCGGGTCGCTCCAGTTTTCGGAAGACGGGCTCACCCTGACCGTAACGCCTGCTAACGAATCGGCCAAAGCCTGGCGATTTCATCCCGCAGTAGGCTATCGCGAATGGCGTGGTCACGCTGTGACTCATGCGAGGACGACGCTTTTCGGCGCTAAGCTATCGCCGGACGAGCGCTTTCTCCTCACCATGACCACTCAAGGCATCGAGTTCTGGTCAGTGGGTGATGGGCGGCAGATCGACTTCCACTCTACCGAGAACCAACGTGTCGATGCGCCGACCGCCGCTTGGTGGTTAGCCGGTGATCAACCCGAAGTCATGGTGCAAGTGCCAGGAGCGCTCGAACGGCTAACACTCTCCGAATCCGGCGAAGTAAAAGAAGCCTCGCAAGTAGCGCGCATCCCCGGGAGCACCCTGGTCGAGATCGAAGAAAAAGGGGATTGGATCGTCTGGATGGAAGACGAAGACGGCGAGAAAACGCTCGAACGCTGGCCTCAAGGCAATGCCGGCCAGGCCCAGTCTGCTCAAGAGTTAGAGAATGACGATGCCACGATTTCGGCTTCCTTAGAGTCGGCGCAAGCAAAGGTGCTTCCTTCCGGTGTGATTCAATTGTCAGGCAACCGGTCACTAGCGCTCACACCGCCCGTTCCCACCGAAGTGCGCCAGCTTCTCCTCGCTCGCGGCGGTGATCAACTGATCGTTCTGTCAGAGGACTACCGGTTGTTTGATTGGAATTTGGTCGTATTGGATCGCGAGTTGAAGGCGCGTGGATTCGCTAAGCGAGAAGCTGCTCGGCCAATATTAACCCTGCTTCAAGGGCCTCTAACACGAAATCGATCTCGTGCTTCGTTACAATGAGAGGGGGGACGACCCAGAGACCGAACTTATCGGAGGGCACGTAGAGATCGCGTTCGCGAAAGAGGTAGTCAGAGACTTGTTTGACGATGGTGGGCTCGTATTTCTCCGTAGCACGCCTTAGCGACGCTTTGGTTTTCCGGTCTTTGACGAGTTCCATGGTCCAGAAGAGTCCCATGCCGCGGACGTCGCCCACACAGGCGTAGCGATCGCCGAGTTCACGAAGACGCGGCTCCAAATAAGCCGCCATTTCGTTCGCGTGGTCTAGCAGACCATCCCCGGTCAGGACGTCGACAGCTGCGAGGGCGCCGGCACAGGCCAGCGCGTGTCCGGAATAACTCTGTCCATGTCCGAAGAGATGGTTGTCGAAGGACTTGGCGACCTTCTCCGAAAGAATGGTGGCGGCAAGCGGGCAGTAAGCCCCTAACGCCTTGCCCATAATGATGATGTCAGGGAGAACCTCCCAGTGTTCAATGGCCAGCCATTTTCCCGTACGGCCCATGCCGGTCATGGTTTCGTCGGCGATGAGCAGCAACTCCCAGCGATCACAAAGGTCCCGTACGCCCTCGAGGTAGCCATCCGGCGGAACGATGATGCCGTTGCTACCGACGATCGCCTCTAGCAGAAAGGCGGCGACCTTGTTCCGCCCACCTTCTTGTTCTATCAAATGATCAAGATACGCGAGGTGGGCCTCCACAGACTCAAAGTGTGGCCTATAGGGATTGGCATCAGGAGCAAAGACGACCCCGGGTACCGTGAGGGGTTCTTGAAACCACCTCCGCGGATCGCCACTGGCGGAAGACGCGCCGGAAAGGGAACCGTGCCAAGACCCGTAACGGGAGATGATTTTATAGGGATACGGATATTGGGAAGGTGCGTCCACTGGGCCGCCCTCTTTGAAAACGCGGTTGTATTGATAGAGACGCGCGGCCTTAATCGCGGCCTCCACGGCTGCGGCGCCGCTCTGGCAGAAATACACTTTCTTGTTAGGCGATCCCGGTGTGAGCGTGGCCAGCTTCTGCGCCAGGTGGGCCGTGGGCGGCGTGGCGAAGTCATCGGTGACATAGAGGACCTCCTCCATCTGCGCCTTCATGGCGGCGATCACCTTAGGGTGATTGAAGCCCAAATTGATGCATTCGTGCGCGCTACGCAGATCAAAGATCTTGCGGCCGTCCTCGGTGTGGATCCAGCAACCTTCGGCCTTACGCACAGCCACGGGAGCGTAGTCGCCCTGAGACGCCCAACATTGCATGGTGTGGGCAGCTTGCAATGCAGAGATGTTAGACATGATCAACCGAGATCCAAGATCACCACGTGGGAGGCGCGGTTGCTGGCCCTCAGTTTCTCACGACGTGACTTGGGAAGATCCTTTGGTCTGCCGAGGACGAAACCGCCTAGCCGTTGAAAGAAAGTCGGGGCGCTCGTGGTGAGGGCAAAGAGCCGGGTGGCGTTTAACTCACGCGACCGTTCGATGGCGTATTCGATCAACTTCTTACCGTGACCGTGATTCTCGTGATTCTGCTTCACGAACAGGCACGCGAGTTCAACAGCATCCTCGTTAGGGAAAGAGTGCAAAGCGACGCAGCCAACCACGTTGTCATCGATTTCAATCACACTGTAGTCCTCAATGGCAGCTTCGACATCCTCGGCGGTGCGTGGCAGGAGATCTTCATCGACGATGGAAGGACGGATCATGGCCGCGATAGCGGGAACATCTGCTTGGGTGGCAGTGCGAATCTCATGATAGGGTTCGCTAAAAACCATGGTGCCACGGCCCTCATTGCTAAAGAGTTCGGCTAACAAAGCATCGCGTTGGCGGCCGTCTATCATATGCACGCGTGCCACGCCTTCGTCGCACGCACGAGCCGCGTGCGTGAGTTTTGAGTGAGGCCAATCACCGCTCGCAGCCTCGCGAGCCTGCTCAACGGAAAGCTGTCGCACACTTTCGCCTGAAATGGTTTGAAAAGGAGATTCCGTTAGAAAAAGAATCTTGGAGGCGCCAACTGCGATAGCGACTTTGGTGGCCACGCTATCGGAATTCAAGCGCAGGGTATTGCCTTGCCGGTCATAGCCGATAGGGGCAATGATAGGGAGAAGTCCTTCCTCCAGAAACGCAGTGAGACAAGGCTCGTCGACGCGATCAACTTCTCCCGTCCATCCCTGATTGGGGCCCGCCTGATGGGCTATGAGGACGTTTGCTAGGGCGGCACGCATGTTGCGCACCGTGGCCTGCTGAAGCAGCTGATTCGTAATCTGAGCGATAGCTTCCTGGCTCACGCGTAGGGTGACGTTGTCCGTGACGCCGATGCCGTTGGAATTGGTGAGGGTGACATTCTGCGATTTCGCTAGACAGCGAATCTGCCGGCCCGCACCATGAACGAGGATGACCTGAATATTCAATGATTGGAGCACAGCCAAATCGACAAAGAGTTCGACGATTCGGTTAGGGGTAAGGATCTGGCCATCCACGGCAATGACGAATCGTTTGCCGCGAAAGAGTGGTACGTAACGCAGGATCGCCCGGAGATCGCCAAAGCGGACTTTCGGTTTTGATTTCGTTTTCGACATGGACTCGCTATTCCCTCTGCATCGGTGACTCTAGTCGCTGGTAGGTCTTGATGAGCTCGGCGGCTTCAATCGGGAAGGCCGGGAGGTTTGATCGTGGGATCGCCACCGGTGGACCGTCGCGGAGGCGGATTGGTTGGCGGCTTGGTGGCGGGACGGCTCCCCGAAGGTCCACGGGCAGGCGGCTTCGCCGTAGGAGGTTTGCGGGTAGGGGGGGTGGCGCCCACTTGACAGCGGTAAGGGACGGAGAGTCGAGTCGGCCATGGGACTTCGGCGTTGTTGGCGCGAACCGGAATGACGACGGCGCCACGACGAGTCGAGCGTCGAGCGAGATTGGGTTTCGCGGTCACGGTGAGTTTGAAGAGGCGGCCTTTCTCGATTTCCTCAAGCGCGGCGGTGAATTCGGTAGGATTGTTAGCTTTTGGCTGGCCGAGAGTGACCGCTTCGACAAACGTGAGGGTTGTCGTCTTGGTAATGGGCGGCCCTTGGAAATTCCCAAAGTCGATGAATGAAGGATTGACGGTGTAGGGATGAGAGACCTCTGCCTTGATAGGAATCTCGAGTGTGGACGGTTCCGCATTGCTTAAGATGGAGATCTTGCCGTCCAAAGCGCCGGGGCGCGGCGGCATGCCCACCACGGCGATTTTGCCGTTGGCGCCAGGCGCGAGCACCGGCGGCGGCTTGCTCATCACGCGCATCCCGGTGGTAGCGCGCACATCGGAAATCTTAAGAGGATGTTTGCCAGGATTACTCACCGTGATCTCAATGCGTTGGGTGGCGCCTGCCCACACTTTCCCCAAATCGACCTTGCGCGGTTCGCAGGCAATTTCAGGAATCACGCCGCGTTTGATACCGAAATGCTTGTTCAACAATTCGTAGTAGTGACCTTCAAAAGTCTTATTGCCGGCTTCGATGTAATCGCCGATCATGAGTTGAGGGAACTTGCCCGTCTTGGTGATAGCTTTATTTGCGGCACGGATCTCTTGTGTCTGCGTGAGGGCGTCTTGAGTCCAGGAAGCGTGTTTGGCCATCCATTCGCTGAGAAGTTCTTCGCTTCCCACTTGGGTGGCGGTGGCGAGTTTGACTTGGTCCGGTAGGGCTTGCAGGGCGCCGGTGTGAAGGAGATCCGCCACTTGATGATAGGCTTCCGGATTCTCCCTCCACACAGGGGTAAGAATCTTGTGAATGGCCAGGCCTTTAGCCGCGAAGTGCCCTGGCAATTGCACCACGGCAAATTGGCCGGCGAATTCCTTCTCCAACTTGGTCAGCATTTCCGTTAGTTCACGGCAATGCGGACAGGTGAAGTCGAACAAGCCCAGCGCGACGTGTGGGGCTTTCTTGACATCGCCAATGGCCGGATAATCCGCCACATCGATGACGAACTTGCCTTTGTGCAATGAGACCGTGCGCGGGCCTTCCGGAACGGGTGCTGCTACTTGCGTCCCCTCGCCTTCCGCGACCTGCCCCCCTGCGGTGGTAGGACGTTCCGGCCCGAACGCCTGAACTAATGCTAGTCCTGCCACACCGGCGGCTCCGAGTGCCGGGGCCAGCCATTTCTTGGCCGGAGCGCCTGCTTTTCGTTGGCTCAATCCCAGAAGAAGAGCGCCCAAGACAGCAACGCTGTGCGTGGTGCAACACCAGCCACAAAAGTTTTTCACCACCAAGGCTTGCAAAGCCACGAACCACACCGCGGCACCGATGATCATCCAACGCAAGATGGCGTGCACACGTGGACAACAGGCTTTGATGTCTGTGAAAAGCAACGCCGCGTAAGTCAACACGGCCAAGATGCTGACAGGCACCACGCCAAGCACGTAAGACCATTTGCTAGAGAGGACTTCGTCGCAACTGCTGCCTTCATCGCATCCGGCTAAGGCTCCACCGGAGATTGATTTGAATGCGAGATAACACGACAGGCCGATGGCCCCCAAGAGGCAGATGCGCCCTAACATCGAGGTGAATCGCTGAAAATCGGAAGGCGATGGCGGCTCTTGGTTCTTCTTCTTGGCTTTGCTCATGGCTTGTGGCGTGGCTTAGGATTTTCCGTAGACTTCATTGGGATCAAAGACGCGCTGCCCCTCTTCGATGACCTCACGGCCGGCCGGATCCACTCGCCGGTAGAAACAGCTTCGGAAACCGGTGTGACACGCGGCGCCGCCGATCTGGTCCACCTTGACGAGGATGGTATCGCCATCGCAATCGAAGTAGAGAGCGTGGAGCAACTGCACATTCCCGCTTTCTTCGCCTTTCCGCCAGAGCTTCTGACGGCTGCGGCTGTAGTAGCAGACCTTTCCGGTATTCAGAGTCTCCTCGTAGGCTTCGGCATTCATATAGGCCATCATCAAAATATCACCGGTTTCGTGATCCTGAGCGATCGCGGGAATCAGCGGCATTTTTTTAAAGTCCGGAGCATTCATCTTATAATGGAGGCGAGGTTCCGTCAGGGTGGCCCTTCCTGCAAGGCTTCAGTCCCGGAATTGAACGATCATGCTGATTTCCACCGCAGCGTTCAGAGGAAGCGCCGCCACGCCAACCGCAGCACGGGCGTGGCGCCCTGCGTCGCCAAAGATCGCGATGGCGAGATTCGATGCGCCATTGATCACGGCGGGATGATCATAGAAGTCGGGCGCGCTCTGCACATAACCCTGCAAACTGACCACGCGCGTCACGCGCTCCAAGGATCCCAGCGTGCCTTGGATTACGGCCAATCGGTTCAACAGGCACACCCGTGCGGCTTCCTGCCCCTCCTCAAGACTAACATCATCACCGAGCTTGCCTTTGAAGGAGCGCTCTTCGGAAAAAGAAAGCCCGCCGGAAAGATGCAGCAAGTCGCCACTGGTGACGGCGTGTTCGTAGCTGCCGGCGGCGGGTGGAATGGGCGGCAGGGTCAGGCCAAGTTCAACGATACGCTTCTCAATGGGATTACTCATGAACCCGTCTCTATCCGAATGACCGGCGGGATTCCCAGGATTTTCAGTTTCGCTCCGCCACATTCCTCTTAAACTGCCGCCCTCATGAAGGATTCCTCACGCGTCTACTATGACTCACACATGCACACTCCGTTGTGCAAACACGCCATCGGCGAGCCTGAGGAATACGCCGCTCAAGGCCAAGCCCGCGGATTGAAAGGGATCATCATGACCTGCCATAGCCCCATGCCGGACGGCTTTTCTTATGCTGTGAGGATGGATCCCTCGGAGTTCGAGGAGTACGTGGCCTTGGTCGGCCGGGCCACTGAAAACCTCGCCGAAACCGGTTTTCAAGTGAAACTTGGAATGGAGAGCGACTGGTTTCCAGGGATGGAAGCTTGGCTAACAGAACTGCATGACCGGGCCGACTTTCATTACATTCTCGGTTCCGTGCACTATCATATTCCCGAGTACCGCGACGCCTATTGGCGAGGCAACCCGTTGGACTTCCAACGGCTGTATTTCCAGCACCTTGCCGATGCGGCAGAAACCGGCTTGTTCGACTGCATCTCGCATCCGGACCTGGTGAAAAACTCGTTTCCCGATACCTGGAGCCTTGTGGCGATTGAGGATGTGGTCGTGGAAACGTTAGACCGCATCCAACAGACCGGCGTGGCCATGGAGCTGAACACAAGCGGTCTGCACAAAGCGTTTCCGGAAATGAATCCCGGTGCCGGCATGTTGGAACTCATGGCCGAGCGCGGCATTCCGGTGGTGATCGGCTCCGACTCGCATCAACCTCGCCGCGTGGGGGCGCAGTTTGAAGAGGCTTTGTTAGAACTTGAGGCCGCCGGTTACCATGAAGTGAGCTATTTTCACGAACGCGAACGGCAGTCCGTATCGATCGATGCGGTGCGGGCCAGCTTGTGCTCGTAGCGGCAAGGGCGTCATCCACCGTGGGCGGCCTGAAGGCGGAACGACAAGCAGCGGTTGAGCCTTAGGGAGCGGTGGCGCCGATGCGAAGAAACGCCTTTGTCTTCTGAGGATTCAGTCCCACGGCGCGAAACGTTTCCGTCATCGTGCCATCGCCATGGTCGATCGGGTCTCCCATCTGCTCAATTTCGCCTTCGGCCAGGCGCCAACTGCCTGGTTCGAGGGTATCGGAGATTTCGATTCTGTAGACAAGATCGGCACCTAGGCGTTTTCGAAATCGGATTGTAGGTACGAGGTTGCCTTCAACGTTGATTATTGAGATCAGAGGGATTGCCTTATTGGGGGGCTCTATGAGATCGGCGCCGAAAGCGTAGATGAGGAGATTGCTCAAGCCGTACCCAACTGGATCGGCAAGCGGGTCACTTCGCCCGTTTGTGACCAACCATTCGGTGAAAGTCGGCACCGGACTTGTTGCTTGAAAGACATAGGCGGCGCCGGCTTCTTCCAAACTGTTGTCCTCCTGACTGCCGTCAACGCCAGTGGCTTTGCTAGCTTCTCTTATCGATGCCACCACCACGGTTTCCGCTGAGATCGCGACGGCTTCTCCGAATGAATCTCCCCAGTCGGCGTTGGAAGCCTTGAGGTAGGCCTTCTGCTGCCACATCCCATTGGATCGGTGAAAGAGATAGGCCGCTCCGGAGCTTGCGGCATTCTCATTATCTTGATCGCCATCGACCTCACGCGCTCCGCTTGATTCGGCACCGGCTCCCACGACGACCAAGTCACCAGAGATCGCTACGGAACTGCCAAAGTTGTCCCCTTGGTCAGTGTTAGATGCCTTCAAGTACGCTTGCTGCGTCCATCTTCCATCACTGCGGAGGAAGACGTAAGCCGCGCCGGATTGGATCGCCGAAGACTCACACTCAAAGAAAGGATCCTCGTTTTCGAGGCATTCCCGGGGATCATTCTTTTGATCGCCATTGACGCCGGTCGCCTTGCTACTCTCAGAACGAGCGCCCACCACGATGGTATCACCGGCAATGGCCACAGACACGCCAAAGCCATTATGGAAGCCTGGGTTGGAGGCTTTCAGAAAGGCCTGTTCACTCCATGTTTCTCCGTCTCTCACAAAGACGTAAGCCGCACCGGACCCGTCAAGATCCCGGCTCCAACGGATGCCATTGACTCCGCTGGTGCGCGTCCTATCGAGATGGGCGCTCACCACAGCCGTGTCTCCATCAACCGCCACGGACCAGCCGAACAGATCGTGTTCATGGGGATCGGAAGCTTTGAGATAAGCTTGTTGCCGCCAAGCCCCTTCGTTGCGAACGAAGACATAGGCGGCGCCGGAATCCTCTCCTCCGGTGTCTTCGTTTTCAGATCCCACCACAATCGTTTCGTCTGAGATCGCGACGGAGACGCCGAAACTATTGACAGGTGCCGGATTCGAGGCCTTGAGGTAAGCCTGCTGGCTCCAGATATCTCCGGTCCTCACAAAGACATAGGCCGCGCCGGCATAGACCATGCTATTGTCGCTTTCGTCTCCATCGACGCCTATGGCGTTGCTGCTTTCTCCTATCGCCCCCACGACGATTGTGTCCTGGCAGATAGCCACGGAGAATCCGAAAAGGTCCTCCCCGTTCGGATTGGACGCTTTGAGATAGGCCTGTTGAATCCAGGTATCCCCTTTGCGTACGAAGACATAAGCCGCACCGGAATCGTTCAATCCATTGTCGTTGTCGTCCCCATTCACACCTGAGGCGCCGCTATCTTCGCCAGATGCGCCGATTACCATGGTATCGCCGTCCACCGCCACCGCGCCGCCGAACCGATCTTTCGCGCCAGTGTTAGAAGCCTTAAGGTAAGCTTGTTGGATCACGGCATCGTTTGCAGTCACGCTCGAAAAGGCGGCTACGACGATTAGGAGAATCACTCCCAGGAGAAGGATTCGGTCATTCATGGGAGAGTTCACTGGTCGGCAAACGGATCTTCATTGTCTAAATCGCCTGTGGAAGGGGGGCCCTCTCCCGTGGCCTTCGATTGGATGACGAGGACACAAGGCTTGCTGCCCTCACATTTGATCAACCGGACTTCCCCCCATTCCAGGTCTGCAAAGGTGCCTTCGGCGATCGTCGACGTCACGCCCTCGTAAAAGAAGGTGCCCTTGATGGCGGCGCCAGCTTCCACGTAGAGAGACGTTCCGTCTTTCGTCCATTGATCGTCCCCACGCGACTGAAGATCGGCGAGGTCTCCTAACTTCCAGACTGTCTCGGGACTCGACACACAAACGGCTTGGTATCTCAACTGGGCGGCGCCTTGGATTTGAGCCATCATGTTAGTCGATTTCTGATTCTTCTGATAGAACGTATCACGAGCCTGATCCGATTCGAATTCGTATAATTGGGCCATCAGTTCACGCGAAGCCGTATTCTGCGGCTCAGGCCCAATCCTCATCGTCGCTACTAACAGGCGCGCCATCCCATCGCGATCCGAACGGTAAATCATCGTCGGAACACCCGGCACAAAGGCCCGGGCAAGATTCAACTTCAACTCAGCGAGCTTACCGGCATCCGCACCTTTGCCTTTGGTGTAATGATAGACCGAAAGGTGAATACGGCCGGCATGGGGCTGGTAACCAAGTTCAATATTCAATCCTTCCTTTTTCAAGGGCTCCCAATCCTCATTATTCCGGATGGTGGCTGGCTCGTCAGCTGCTCCTTCGCTCGCTCTGACGAGCGTATCACCCTTGGATTGAACGCTAAGCTCACCTAACAATTTTACTGATCCCTGCTGAATGCGTTGGTCGAGTTCTTCCATCGCCGTCGAGGCGGCCGCAGCGTCCTGAGCCATCGCTGTCTGAATCGAATCCGCGATGTTCGGAGGCATTTCCACAAGCTTGAATTCGAACTCTAACGCTTGCTGAGTTCCTGCGGCGCCCGCATCTCCCGTGGCAAAGGGATCTTCCGCAGAGGCGTGGTTTGATGATTGGGGCGGTGGATTACCCGTTTCGGATTCGGGTGTGGGAGAGGCAGCCGATGAAGTGTCCTCGCCGTTTGACTTGAGTGTCAGGGGAATCATGACGGCCGCGCTGATCACCACAGCGGTCACAAGTGCTAGAATGGGTTTTCCATAAGTAAGCGTTAGGAGAGTGTTCACAGCTAGCGTGCCGGTTGAAACGGACGCGGCGCCCGCGAGCGCGTTCTTTGAAAGGGCAGTCGCGAGGCTGGCACTGGCTGCTTCGGACGTGATGGGAACGATCTGAGAAATGAGGACTCCCGCGGGAACAACGACACCACTTCGTTTGAGCAAGACTGATAATTTCTGAAGCGCGCGATGCGATTGCTTCTGGCTGGCCGCTTCGCTCTTCCCTATCGCCACGGCGATCTCACGCACACTGAGCCCCTCAAAAAAGCGCATGAGAATCACCCGGCGATCCGCAGGAGAGAGCTTGTTGATGGCTTCATCTAGGACATTCAGCACTTCATGTGAATTCTGCGACTCGCCCTCGGCAACGGATTCTTCGTATTCGGCTAGGGCTTTCATTTTTTCCCGCTGCCGTTGTTGTCGCCTAACGAAATTGCGGGTCTGGAGAAGTGTCGTCCGGTGAAGCCACCCTGCGATTGATCCATGCAGTCTAAGACCAGGCGCCTTTCTCGCCATGATCGTGAAGACTTTCTGACTGATCTCTTCTGCTAACTCGCGATCTCCCGTGCACCGGAAGGCCGTTCCAAAGACCATGCCCGCATGCTTCTGCACGAGTCTGGCAAAGGCGGTCTCACAGCGTTCACTCGCGTACTTTCTGAGATTCTGCGCTTCGTCGTCCATTACCGCCTACACCATTCATAGTAAACTGTCGCCTTCCGCGGGAATCAGACATTTTTCTCAGGTGAATATGAAGCAAGCCTGAGACCATTGACATCATTTCCCCGGGCGACGTATTCTGCGAACCGCTAAGAATGAAGTCTTCCGCCGTTGCACCAGCCGCTCCGTTTCCCAGAGCCGTCATCCTGGCATGGTGCGTCCTGGCTTCGTTCGCGGTTTTCCAAGTGGGGCTGGTCATGTGGGGTGTCAGGAAGGTGCCTCAACCGGGGTCACTCCCGGAGCCTTTCTCGACACAGGACACGTCATCCGAACAGACGAATGAACCCCAGAAGGCGAAGACGCTGGCAGACGAGATCTTTCCTCATCCACGCGTCATTCCCAAGCCCTCGCCTGTCGCCATCACTATCCCGCCGCCACCGCCACGGATGCACGAGATCGAGGCTTCGCCTCCGTCACCTCCTCAGGAAGCGTCTGAGGTAACCGAAACGCCCAGAAAAACAGTGCCCGTGCCGAAAGGGCCTCGGCCATTTGCCACCAAGAAAGTCGCGCAACTCGTGACTTCCGCCATGCTCAACGAAGAGGAAGGGGATCTCATTGCCGCGATCAATGAATTGAAGAGCGCGAATTTGCAGGATTTCAACCATCCCGAGATCCTCTATCGGCTCGGCGTTCTTTATAATCGTGTGGGCCGAAAGCAAAAGGCGGCCATGTATCTCAATCAAGTCATTCGCATGAAGGACGATGAAGTGGGCGGCTACGGGGATCTTGCCGCGCACTACCTCGCCGGTGGCGATCAGCAAACGGCGCCCACTCCCGTCCCGGAACGGCCGCTGAGTTTAGGTCACACCCATGCCCAAGTCACCGGCCGCGCCGGCGGTGGCCGCACCATCAATCTCACCATGAGCATTCGCGCGGCCGCCGGCGCCGAGATTGATCCATTTCTGGTCAAACCCGAGATCTATTTCTTTGATCTGTTAGACGGGCATGAAGTGGAGTGGATCGATGGCGAGCAACCCCAAGAGAATCCCTACCGGTCTGAGGTCGTCGATTACAAAGATCCCGAGGAAGAATTGTTAGACGTCGTCTTCGAAGTGCCGGTAATGGAGGATGATTCAGAAACGAAGCGATCTTTCTTTGGCTATCGGATCGATTTGTTTTACGATGGCGAAATCCAAGATGTGCTTTTCGAGCCGCGCGTCTTAGTCAAACTGATTGCCGATCAAGTGGAACCCACGGATTACGACCCCATGTTAGACGATACTCTCTTTCAACCCTAACGCAGACACCTCAATCAGGATGCCAACCCCCACCACATCCTACCCCAGACAACTTGGTGACTACGAGATCCTCGAACTCATGCAGGAGACAGAGGACACGCAGACCTTTGCCGCGCGTCAACGAACGGTAGATCGCACCGTTGCCCTGGTCTTGCTCAAGCCCCACCGATGTGGGGATCCCGAGGCGGTGGCTGCCTTTCGGGAAGAAACACGCGCCAAGGCAGCCGTTTCTCAGCCACGAATCGCATCGGTCTACGAATCCGCCGAAGAAGACGGTCAGCTCTTTTACACTCGAGAAGTCGTTGCCGGTCAGGATCTTACCGAACTCGCGACAGCCGGCGAACACGTGTCACTGCCCCAGATTTGGGAATTCGTGCGCACCACTTGCGACGCCTATCTCTACTACGAAAGCAAAGCGCTAGAAGCACGTCCCTTGCGGCCTGAATCGCTGGTCTTGATCCATGGCGAACCCTATATGGCCAACCTGGCCACCGCCGACCCCTCGCAGGCCGATGTGTTTGCTCATAGCCTCGCCGTTTTGAGAGACCATCTGTGGCCGCTCATTTCGCCGAACGATGCGATGTTAGGCGACGTGCAAAGTTTCTTTGCCCGCATGGATCCCGAGCACCCACGTGTGTTTCAGGATTGGAACGATCTCCTGCGTGCATGCAACGTCGCCCGCAAGATCACCTCGCCCTCACAAACAACTCAAGTTATTCTCCCACCTGCCAAACCATCGGGATTATCAAGCAATGGCGGAATCATCGCTGCTTCAATCGTGCTGTTGTTAGCGGCCGCCTTTGCCTGGTGGGCGATCTCCGGTCGTCAAAAAAATCAGCCGGTTGAAAACACATTCGTGACCGTGTCCGCAGGCGAATTTGTGTTTGGTGAGGGGGAAACACGTTCCTTAGCAAGTTTCGCCATTTCCAAGTACGAAGTCACGATTGGGGAGTATTCGCAGTTTTTGAAAAGTGTGGGGACGGACACGGCGTTTGATCACGCCGATCAACCCAAGAGCAAGCGCGGGCATTACCCCGATGAATGGCCCTTGATCCTCAAAGCAGCACAGAACCGCCAAGAGTATCATGGGTATCCGTTGACACTCAATTGTCCCATCTTCGGTGTGGATTGGTGGGATGCCTATGCCTACGCGCGCTGGAGTGGAGGGCGATTGCCCACAGCGGAAGAATGGGAGAAGGCCGCGCGCGGTGCTCAGGGATCCCGTTATGCTTGGGGGGATGATAGGGCGCCGGAAAAAGCCAACACCGGTCAGGACATCGCCACCGGCGGCAAAGTCGACGGCTTCACGGGGTGGGCGCCGGTGAATGTGATAGAGGACGATGTGAGTGCCTATGGCATTGTGGGGACGACCGGGAATGTCGCCGAATGGACGGCCACGTGGGAGACCGATCCGAGCGCACCCGACCGCCAAGTTCCCATTTTCAAAGGCGCTTCCTGTTTCACCAAGAAGCCCATCGATCTGGTGACCCGGCGCTTCAAATCCGCAGATCACCGGTCACTAGGACGCGGGTTTCGCATTGCGAAAGATGCGTGAGCAGATTGGCTACCGGCCCGAAGGCCCTTCCAGTAGATAACTTGTCAGAGCATCTCGCTCACGGATCTGTTTGGCGGTCCGGTGTTTGGTTAGGGCTGCGAGAGCTTGGCCTTGCAGTTCCCTCAGCGCCTGCTGAGGATCACGAATGGCTTGCGCGTGAATCGCCTGCACGATCGCTTTCTCCCGCTCGCTGGGATCATCGATGCGTCTTAAGAGACGCAAGGCATGCGGCAAATCCGTGAAGGCTAAAGGTGTGGCGATCGCTTCCCACACGCGACCTAAGCCTTGCTCGCCGCGCAGTTGCGTCTCGAACCAATGGGCTGCGTGCTTGGGATCGTAGGCGGACCAGACAGCAGCCACATTGCGTAGGGCGAGAAGGCGAGACTCTCCTACGGTGTGTTCGAGTGCCCATTCCGCTGAATAAACCGAATCCTCAGACGCGAGTCGCCCCATCAAATGCTGAATGGCTGTTCGCCGCGCGACGCCGGGTTGGACATGGATAAGGAGTTCCGCCACCACTTCCATCTCGGCCTGAGGCGATTGCACGTACTTTTGTAGGCTCGCGGCACGATGAGAAGGTGGAACCTTTTCCAGCCATTCAGAAACGTCGCCCATAGACGCCCCACGACTTGGCAAAGTGGTCAGGATCTTCTCGTTCAACACTTCGGCAAGATGCGGATACTGATCTCCATACTGATCGAGCAATGCAAAAGCCTGATCCTTTGAGTGTTTAGTGAGTCTGTCAAAAGCGGAAGTAAGCGTTTTCTCCCGGATGCTCGTGTCGCGAAGCGAGGCAATCCACCTGATGGCCTCATCCGCATCAGAAAGAATCCATTCTTCCGCTGCCTCCGCAATCGCAATCACCTGTTTTCTGTTATCAAAGTCGATCTCAGACATCATGCCGGGCAGCTGTTCAGGGGCTCTTTTCGCAGCGAGATAAAACAGGCTTTCGTCCAGCATTCGACGCCATCTCGAGTTCTCTGGCAGTCCCTCTTTCCACGCCTTCAAATCGGTGATCTCATAGGTGTCCACACGACTGTTGCGTAATTGATAGATCAAGTCCCTACGACGCGAATCATCAAGTTGCCCCCACAAAGCGCGAAGCGCCTCAGCCGGCGACTGCGAGATCCACTGTTGAGAAATGACTGTAAGAGCCTTCTCATGTTGCGAGGCGGGCAGTTGCTGGATCCATTCAAGCGCGGCGCTAGGATCATGTTCAGCCCATTCGCTATAAAGGGACGATGGATTGATCTCGTCGGCGAGGGCTTCGCTCACGGCTTGAGGCGGATCCGATTCCGCTAACTTCAGCAGTCTCTGAAACTGCACACGACTTACTTCTTTGGTTAACCCAGCGACCTCAAGTAACGGCACCCACGAACTAACGGCCTCAGGTGAAGCACGTCGCGCCGCCTGCATGATCAGACTGCCAAACAAGGGATCATCCTGAGTCCCGGCAATGGCCTGGCTTGGCGAAGAAAAGAGCCAGGCCTCCAGGGCGATTCCTTTGTAAATGACAGCGTCGCGTCGTGCCAACGAGCCGTTGGCTAGGAGGTGCCAGGTGGCATCAGAATCGAGTTCCAGGAGGCGCTCTAACAGAATCTGGTTTACCCGATGATTCTCAAGCGAGCGATCCATGCTCTGCCACTGAGAAGCCAGTTCCTCCCAATCGGTGCCCATCACTTGATCGGCAAGATCACGAACGCTCTGCAGGGACGGCGCTTTGTTAGGCGAAGCGATGTTAGCATGACCCGAGTCCAGGACAGACCACGCTGATTCCTCCGAAGACGGCGCAGATGTCAGACCACCCCAATCTGTAGGCAGCAGCCACCAGGCGGCCGCTGCGCTAAGCAGAAAACTCAATGCATTGGACAGGATGAGTTTCATCAGCTCAATTCTCAGTCGCGATGTTAGCAGTCTCCAGCAAGGCCTGGCCCGTGGCCGTCACCCGGGGAGTCTCCAAGGGCGCGGCTTGATGCAACGCGGCCAGGCGGAGTTGGAGTTCATTCTTCAAACCAGGGTACTCCACTTCCTCTATCCACGCTTGCGCCGTCTCAATTTCCCTAGCCGTGGCCTCAGGACTAATCAGAGCAACGACTAGACCCGCGATAGCATCGTCCCGCGCCGGTCCCCGCTCAAGACCTCCAATCCATTGGGACGCCGTCTCGGGTTCGGCAGCAACCCATTTGGCCGCATGCTCCTGAAGCGTGCGGCCCACATGAGATCCTGTGGTGTGATCACGCAACAGTTCGAGCGCCCGCTGTGGATCCGTTAGAGCGAACTGATCTGCGATGTTGCGCACGGCGTTGGTCTTGGCATTGGAGGGAAACCAATCTAACGCTTGCAACGCTTTCTCTGGTTCTTGAGCGGCGATCATTTCAAAACGTCTTGGGAGATCGGCCCGCGCCTCAGGAGTGAGCCGTTCGAGCATCGTCCACGCCTGATCGCGATTCGTTGTCCAAGCGTGATCGAAAGCGCCTGTGAGGACAGTCGCGCGCATCGACCCGGCCGGCATGCCAGCCATCCACACGAGCGCTGCGTCAGCATCAGTTTCCTGCCACGTTCTCAAGATCTTGGGGATGCCTCCATTAGGCAACGCGTGCGCACCGACACGACCTAACCAGTGCAGTGCTGCCTGCGGGTCTTCTTCAGCGATCTCCATTATGGCTTTCCCAACGTGCATGGGAGACTTGGAACGCACCTCCCCACCGGAACCAACCAACTGAGTAACGGGACCGTCATGCCACGTCACAGCATACTCTAACAAAAGCTCGGGATCATTTGTCATTTGGAGAACGGTGCCTAACAAAGCATTACGCTCACGGCCGGCAGGCAATGATTCAATGAACTCTTGTGCACGATTCAGATTGGCACGAGAGATCGAATCGAGAAGACGCGACCGTATCTGCTGGCGAAACGCGCCAGTCGGAAGCGAATCCGTAATCTCCCAGGACCAGCGGTGATCAGTCGCCATCGCTTTGTGAAGTACCTCCCTGCGCAATCGCCGCTGCTCGCCGCCTTGGGTATGCGTGTCTAACCAACTCCAAGCGTCTTCCGGGGAACGCGAAGCCCAACTCTTCATCAGCCCAACGAGCCGATCGTACCGCTCGGCGCCGCTCGACGTTTGGAGAGCTTGGCCAAGGGCATGATCAAACTCGCTGTCAGCAAGCTGCTCGTAAGCCACTTGGCGTAGCGCTTGGATTCTCGCATCACTCAAGGATTCCGATGCAAGCAGCTCCAGCGCCTTGAGAGGCGATCGACTAGCAATAGCTTCAATGACTCGACCAATGACAAACTCATGCTCGGTCGCTTTGGCTGCCTGGAGCGCCGCCTCCGGATTAGACCGGGCCCACACACCATACATGCCGTAGGCAAGATCGTCATTGACTCCATGCAGGAAGGCGATCCAATCACGCGGGTAGCGCTCCATGCCCACTTCCATTATCACTCGACGCTTCACACCATCAAAGGGATGGTCAGCCGGATGGAACTGATGGAAGAGCGTCTTCAGTTCTTCCAGTGACGCGAACTCTAGCATGCGACATAGGGTGGGCCACTTCCTTATGTTAGAAACACTTGAAGCAGGAGAGGGTGTCTCACCGGAGGGCGGCCGGCTGAGGCCGGCACTACGAACAGCGTGCTCTTGGAAGAACGGTTTCGTCCCCATAACACAGAGGACGCCTAACAAAGCGCTAGAAATGCAGCTATTGAGTGGCATGTTAGCGTGATTGGGTGAGGTAGGCTTTGATGGCGGCTTGTTCTTGCAAATGACTCGTCCAGTGCTCCCAACTTTCGGGAGGAAGCGGAAGCGTTGGGAGTTCAGCTAGAGCCGACTGAGGATCCATTTCCGATAGAATATCCCCGAAAGCTATCCTCGAGTCGTTTCCACTCGGCACGCGTGCCGCCATGCGCAACGCTTGCGTTGGATCATCGTCCATCAAGTGGTAGGCCAGATGCATCCACGCATTGCTGTAGATGGGATCATTGGGAAGATTCGCTTCCGCCCACTGACAAGCTTCGTGGAGACGGTCGCGGCCCCACTGCTCAATGACCGCAGAGATCAGCATTCCTCGTTCCGATGGTTCAGCGTGATCGGAACTCCATTGGATGGCATCAATGGGGTGAGTTCTCGCCCATCGGTTCATCAATCGCCTGGAGAGATGCTGACGGGTTTCGCCCGACTTTACTTTGGATAGGATGCCCGCAACAACCTCTGGCGCCACCTTACTTTCAACCAAGGTTTTCAGTGCTTCACCTCTCGCGTGAACGGGGTAATGGGCTAACCAGTCAATGGCCTCACTGGCATCATCGAACCCCAACCACAATGGCTCATGATCACGGAGAATCGGGTGTCTCACAGATTCCTCATCAAGAAGCTTGCGGAGCTTCGCCGGATCACGACTACTCAAGGCGGCCCCATACTGAACGAGTAGCTGGCTTTGCACTTCCCCTGACGTAGTAGATAGCACCCATTGTTGAGCAGCGGTGGGGTCAGTCTTCACCCAGACTTTGAGTAGCTTCTGTCCCAGGCGAATGGTGGCCTCGTTAGAAAGCGCAAGACGAGGCCAAAGACGAGCGAGCGTCGCGGGATCCCCTTTAGCGAGCTCCTCATAGATCTTGAGGCGCAATCTGTTCTTGAGGGCCGGCGATTCGAAATTCTCTTCGATAACGGGAATCAGACTAACGAGATCATATTCAACATCGGCGAGATTCGCAATCAGTTCCTCAAGATGGGATGGCCACTCCTCCAGTCTCGGTTGCAGTAAGGCAAAGGCACGAGAGGCGTCGAGAGTGGGCAGGTGACGAACGAGCGCCGCCAGCGCTTCGTCTTGAACGTGCTCCTCTTGCCGATCTGTCCACGCAAGGGCGGCCTCCGCGTCTTGCGCCGACCAAGCTAACATGATGGGCTCTAGCAGAGCATCTGTTTCTACGGCTCGGTTCGCTGCGGACTCGGGATCACGCCGAGCGAGAAAAGCGGTGAGCCGACGCTGGGCATTCTTTTCAGGCAATTCCAACTGATACCTTTCAAACAGGGGCAACCACTGCAGGAGATCCGTTTCTGACGCGTATGCTAGTGCGCGATCCACAAGCGTTTCGTGATCCTCTATCCCTAGCGCAAACTCGAGTGCTTCTTCGGAATAACACTGCATCCACACTGCTAAAGAATGGTCCCGGCAAACAGTTGCCTGACAAGACTGCCAAGTTCTCACCGGATCGAGTTCAACCATTCTCGTGAGACAAAGCCTGTATTCAATAGACGCGATCGAGGACTCCATCGATTCCAACCGCGAAGCGATGTTCTCCCATGAGGCCGACTCCAACCAATGCACTGTTTCTCGCCATGGAGAAAGGGATGGCACCTCACGAGAATCGTGGGTGCTCAGAACGGAGTCGTTATCCTGAGCACCGGACGGTGGAGCGGGCCACGTTCTCGTGCGATGGTGTAGCGACCAGCCCAGAATCACCCCTAACAACAGCCATGGAATAGGAAAACGCATGGCAGCTCAGTAAGAATCGTGCGGGTTTAGAAGAAGATGGAGCGAGGTGTTCTGGGCACTGCCTTCCGTAACGGCCTGCACATGGTGCGTCATCTCTTGCCGCAGAATGGGATCACCAAGCTCGTTCGCCCAGGCCATGCCACCCTCGCGGTCGATGTCCGACTGTCGTTCTGCTAGAACGGCGTGAACCATTCCACAAATCGCGGCATCGCGATGCGGACCGGGCAACATCCCGGCGATCCACGTGGACGATTGCTCGGGCTCAAACATCGTCCACTGAGCCGCGGTCCAGCTTAGACTGACACCAAGATCCTTGGTAGATTCGTGATTGCTGAGCCATTGGATGGTTGGCACGGGATGCTTCAATGCAAGTCTCCTCAGAGTCATCGCAAATGCAGGAAGCGTATCTTCATCTAACGCATGCGCCTTTTCCCAAATGGATTCTGGGGCCTCTGCTGAGGTGCGCTTGAAAACATAGTCGAGAAGTTTCAATCTAATCTTTCCTTCAGGCATCCCATTGACCCACCGAAAGGTGAGGTCAGGATCCACATTCCACGATAAGCGAAGCACCTCGATGATTTCGTCAGCTTGATAGTGAACGATTGGAAGGCGCCCCAACCATGAAAGCGCTTCAGTAGGGTCCTCTTGAGCGATGTCTTCAAGGATCGCGTCTTTGATCTTATTCTCAAACTTACGCTGAGAGGTAGTTGAGATACCTCCCCGATGAAGTTCTTCAACTAAGGCTAACAAAGTCCTCGTATTATCCTCAGAAGTTTCGAGGATGGCCGGAAGCAATCGTCGGCGAAAACCCTCGGCTGCGGTGCTGTGGAGCCAAGCCTTCGCTCCTGCCAGGTCACGCTTAGCCTGGATACGCAATGCCCTTTTCATGAGCTCCGGATTCGCGCGATCAGCCGCCTCTTCCCATACCCAATGCGAATGCTTCTCAAGTGAAAGCGTCAGACATTCGTGGATCGCACGAAGTTGCCACGACCGACTAAGATGCGTCTCGATCCAGGAAAGCGCCTCCCGGGGATCCCGTCCAACCCATGTAGGTAGCAACGCTGTTAGGCATTCTGACTTCTCCAAGGGAGACGAGATCCGATCAATTTCTGCGACAGCTTCTTCAAAGTTTCTCGCTGCCAGATCGTCGAAATAGTGCCGGCGAATGATGTTCTCAACATCGACCGCGATCTCTGGAGAAGCATCCACAAGGCGCCAGGCCAGTGCCGGCTTGGTTTCGGATATGGCTAACAATACGATGTCTTTTGATGACGGCGCCCTTCTATCACAGAAGCGAAGTGCGTCCATGGGACAACGCTTCGCCCACAAGGATAGAGCCCTCTCTGCCAAGACGTGATCTACAGTCCTCAGATGGGATGTCCAAGCGCCAGGAAAGAGCTGCACACCGCGTTGCAGGATGAGGTCACTTTCCAAAGAGGATCTTGGGAAGGCGGCTGTTAGAGTAACAAGATCGTTGAATGATGGTGACTCCAGCTTTTCCAAGAGTGCTTTTGATCGCGCTAATCCTGTCAATTGCACTATTTGTTCTAACGTGACGGTATGTATGTGAGGAGGATTCTGCCGTCCTGTATCGACCGGCGCAACAAGTTTGACAGGGTCCGAACTCTCATCATGACGAAGGCTCAGTCCAAACGGCACACCGACGATCATCAGGATGACTCTCGCTATCCACGGATTGGAAACATATGCGTTCATGTCAGCGTGATCGGGTGAGGTAGGCTTTGATGGCGGCTTGTTCTCGGATCTCGGTTGCCAATTGCTGATGGGCTTCATCGGGAAGAGCTGCCTCTTGCAATCGTGCCAAGGCGAGGTTGGGATCGCGTGCGGCGAGATTGGTGAGCACTTCTGAGAGGACGTTTTGACGAATCGAGTCGCTGTCGATGCGCATCGCGGCGTCCACAGCTCGATCCGGCGCCTCGGTCGTGAGCCCCCTGGCGAGAAGCACCCAGGATTCGAGAGCGTCCACTTCATGGAGTAGCATCGGTTCCAAAGCGTCGGCGGCCGCGAGTGGGTTGATCCCGATCCATTTGTCGGTGAGATTCCTCCAGAGGATTTCACGCTCATTCTCGGCGGCGTGAACTTGAATCCATTGGGCGGCTTTCGCAGGGTCCTTCGCGGCCAAACGAGTGATCATCTTGGCCGCAGCGGCACGTCGACTCGAACCTGGCTTCACTTTCTCCAAAACACTGGCCACGATCTCAGGTTCCGTTGCGCGGGCGCCGGCGAGGGTCTGAAGAGCTTCAGCGCGTTTGCTAACCGGATAGCGAGTGAGCCATCGTGCCGCGTGCTCAGACGATTGGAATCCTAACAAGTGAGGCTCTTGATCTCGCAGCGCCGGATTCTGATTCACCGCTTCTTCGAACACTTTCCGCATGCTCTGCGGATCGCTTCGTTTGAGATTGAAGAGCAAGTGCGAGAGTAACTGGTCCTTCTGCTCTCCTGGTTTCAGAGCGAGCACCCATCGTTGCGCTGTGTGCGGATCGGTTTCCATCCAGCTATGCAGAAATTCGCGTCCAAGGTCTTGTGCACCGGGGTGAGAAAAACGCTCTTGTGTCCAGAGCTGAGCCAAGCGTTCTGGTTGGTGATGCGCTAAGGCTTGGAAGAGCGATTCTCTAACAAGCCTGCGAGAGGCTTCGGAGGCAACGTCTTGGGAAACGCTACGCAAGAGTAAATTGGCGTCGGCACCGGTCTCGACGAGGTCATTCACAACACGCGAAAGCAAGTGGGGATGATCTTTCAATCTTGGCGCGAGTAGATCCCAGTTCTGTGGGCGAACTCGCGTCAACACTTTCAATGCGGTGTCTTGGTGGCTGCCATGCAATTGATCCGTCCAATGCATGACGGCTTCGGCATCAGCTTTCATCCACTGTGAAAGAATCGGGCTGAGGTCGAGCCCCATTTCGATCGCTTGATCAGCCGCTGCATGGGGATTCGATCTGGCTAAGTGATAGATCAGTTTTCGCTTCGCTCTGAGAGCAGGCAACGAAAGACCACGCTCTTTGAATACGGGTCGCCATCGTGTGAAGTCCTCACTCCCCGCATAGACCAGGGCATTATCAATCAGCACTTCATGATGATCCTGGGCGGTAATGAAGTCTAACGCTTCGTTGAGATCCTGCCGCATCCAATGATAAAGCGCCGAGGTTTGATCGCGCTCACTCTCGCAGATCGCCCAAGTCCGCAAGGGATCGAGCGCCACCAGCCGTCTGGTGAAAAGAAAGTGGTTGGCGACATCGTCCTCAGCCGTCCATCGATGGGCGACTTCTTCCCACGAGGCGGTTTCTAACCATTCTAGTTCCTGAAAAAGAGGCGCCAGCGATGGGACTGGTCTCAAGGAACGCTCAGGCTTGGGGAGCACTGACCAATCGGTGTGGGATTGGGGAGCTTTGGAACTGGATATGAAGAATCCGCAACCCAACCACCCGATGCTCAACCCCACAAGAAGCAGCATGATCCTGACTGCTATCATGGAAGATCCTCCTCCGTTCCTAGCAGTGACGTGATATCGATTGTTTCGGAGCGCTCGCGAATCCACTCCTCTATTCTGGAAATGACGTTGGTTCGCACAGACTCCTTCTCAATCTCATTCGCCCAATGGAAGGCCGCTTGGACATCCCATTGATCTGGCGTTTCTGCCAGGAGAAGGTGAATCATGCCGTGTATGGCGATATCTCGAGCCGCACCACGTTCTATCTGGCTAATGAAAACGGAAGCTTCGTCGGGTGCTTCGCCTACCCAGATTGCGGCCGCTTGGAAGAGACTTCCCTTATCCATAATGGGAGAGTCATTGATGAGCCAACGAAGCGTGTCCGCAGGGTTGCTTTTGGCGAGATTCAACAAGGCTCTCTGCTGCACCTGGCCGGCCGGCATCTGCGTAATCCAATCGAAGTGCGCCTGAGGATCCGTTTCCTCTAACAAGGGAAGCAGCTCATCCATTCTCAATGACTGTGAGGCCGCCCAAGGTAACCGGCCTAACCAAGCCAAAGCCTCAAGGGGATCGTCACCGGCTATCTCGAAAACGATGGTGTCGTGAAGGAGTTCCAACAAGTCTGGATCAGAGTCATTGGTCATCAGGCCGGGGTGAAGCTCCGAGGCCGTTTCTAACAAAGCGCGAGGCTCGTGCTCTAACGCTTTCAAGATGGCAAATAGGAGCTTGTCACGCATGCCGGATGTGGCGTCGCTGCGTAACCAGGCCTTCGCGGTGGCGATATCATGCTTGGCCTTCGCCGCCAAAGCGTTCGAAAAAACATCAGTCCTCGTCGTTCCCGCAGGAAGCTCCAGCGCCTGGTCCCAGGCCCAGTCTGGATGGGAATTGGCCGCCCAACACAGACACTGCCGGGTCAGGCGCTCGCGATCCTGTCCACTGAGATGGGTCTGCACCCAATTCAGTGCTTCGTCAGGCGCCTCTTTCGCCCAATGCGGAAGTATGAATGACAAGCGGGTCAGCCTCCGATCACGCGAATGCGCCTGCATCGCGGCCGCCAACGCAAGCTCAGTTCCCTTGGTCGATAAGAGATGCTTCATGTAGTCTTGATCGATGCTATGAACGCTGTTAGCAGGTCCGCGGGTTGATTCTAACAAACGCATAGCGAGTTCAGGATGGTCGCGTGAAATCGCGGCCAGAAGAGAATCGCTAACATACCCCGGTTCCTGCAAACTCGCACGAAACGCCGCTTCAGGATCTTGTTTGGCCCAATGGTGAAGCGCATACGTGAACAGCTGATCATCGATGTTCTTGAGATGGGCGATCCAGGAGCGTGGTGCGACTTGGATGCCACGTTCGATGATCAAGCTACGGTGGAGAGATCTTGGTGGAATGATTTCTAACAAAGCTTTTGAATCCGCGAGAGATGGATTCTCCAAGCAGTTAATGAGTTCTTTAGAACGCGCCAGTCCAGACAGCTGATCAAACTTGCTGGAGATATCGCTCGTGTCTGCTGACACCAAGGCCGATGCCTCCAGAAATGGGGCGATGGACTTTGGGTCCGGAAACTCAAGGGAAGTTCGCAAGCCCGCTCCAAGAACGGTTCCTGCGGCCACTAGCAGAAGCCCATTGATCCACACTCGACTCATCGGTAGGCCAGACTAGCACCTGTATCGATTGGATCGACATTCTCCTCACATGAATAGCCAGGAATCGTTAGAATCTCAGAGACGGTTCCCAGAGATTTGAGGCTTCTCATGAGTGCGAGGCTCTGACATATTAGGATGCCTGCATGACTATCAGCGAAGCACGAGAAATTGCGAACCATGCCCCAAACGTTCTACTCTGTGCTAGAGGGCAGCACTTGGCATCTTGGATGGAGGCGTCAATGCTTCTCTGCGAATCCCGTGACGCGACTCTTCAAGATCTTGTCGCTTGTGCTGCGATACCATGGCGATCGGCCGCTTGGCGACCGGCTGCGATGATCTACGAACGTACTTTGGGTGAACCAGAGTTGGATGATGACGGAAACGTTAGAATTAACTTGAAGCGTTTAAAGGAACTGATAAATCAACGGAATCGCCCTTAAGTAAAAGTTAGGAAACGATGGAACTCACTCAAGTAGAGCAGAAAGGCAAGCGGGCCTATTGGCGGGCATTCGGTATTTGGTGTTTCGCCTCCTTGGTGGCGAGTATTGTCTATGCCTTGCACCCCTCGATCTCGATTGCGGGGAAAGTCATCATTGTGGTGGGGCTTGTATGCTCGATTTATTTCTTATACCGTGCCAGCGATCCGGCCCGTTATACCGCTGGAGCGCTTGCTCTACTGGGCTTAATGTCTAACATCACAGCCACTTGCGCAGTGTTTGACCCGAAGACACAGATACAAGGCTTGCTTGCCATCGCGATTGCCGTCCCTTGTGGTCTTGTATGGCATGCGTTTCTGATTTCGGACAATGTTGGTGCCTATCTTAAGAGACTGCAACGACTCCGAGAGAAGGAGTGGAGCGACGAAGGAGAATGCCAGCCGTAGCAACGAAGGAGAATGCCAGCCGTAGCGACGAAGGAGAATGCCAGCCGTAGCGAACGATGTGAGATCTTCCCATCTCAAGGTGCAGGTCCGTATGATGCCCTCGGTATGAGCGTGTAGAAGAAGTCGTGAGAGTTCTCCCCATTTAAGCGCCACGCCCGGAACTTTCACAAGCTCCGCTACGAACGCGCCCATCCGCGTTGGCTTGCACCCAAGTCAGAAACACCTCGATGCTGGAGCTTCTTGCGACGTCCGCCACCTCAAGCGTCGGACGGCTTCATACAAATTTCGCAGACACCTTGCTCACAGTCTGAAATGGTGACGGTGGGATTGAGGAAGGCGTCAATCACGGTGAGGTGGGATTGACTATGATCGCTCAATGGCAGGGTACGGAAGCTTCCACCGGCAAGCGCTAACGGAAGCAACAATTGATCTGCTAGATGCACACCAACCGGTGCGGCGGAGGCGAGATAGGTGGCCATTCCTCGAGCGGCTTGTTTGCCGACGGATTCCGCAGAGCGGCCGCGTTCTCCGAAGGTGGTGACCAGGTCGAACACCTGGGAGCCATCGGTCGCCTCAAGCATGAGGACATTGCCTGGGCCATCTGAGTTCTCGATGACTTCAATGGAGGAATCCGCGAGCCCATGGCGAAGCACTTTGCCAGCGGCAGTTGCTTCCCGTTCGCCAATGCTTTCGGGAACGTGAGCGCACAGCGCTTTCGCATGCACTTGGAGTGTCTCTGGGCGATTTAACAGATTGAGAGGTTGAAGGTCCTTGGCAGGCGTAATCTCCGCCTCCATCCGGCCACCGCCGGCCGGATAGAACCCGTGTTTCTCCAGGTTCAGATCAGATTGGATTCCCATGGTGCGGAGGTGAGGCAAGTAAACGCGATCGATAAAATCATAAGGTGGTGCTAGAGGATTGTGCGTGCCGCCTTCGATAGTGATTGAGGAACCTTCCTCACTGCGCAGCGCGAGTGGCAAGAGAATCGTTTGGAAGACTAACATCGTGCTACCAGCAGAACCGATTCGCCAATGCCGGGAGCCACCGCGAATGGTACCTGGCCGAAAGACAAGTTCACGCGAACCCATCTCCGCGCCATCCGTCGCCGCATCACTGATCTCAGCACTGGCATGAACACAGGCAAGATGCTGCCGCTGCAGACCCGGATTGGATCGTTTCCCCCGGATATTGATGAGGCGAAAGGGCCGACCGGTCAGCAGCGAAAGCGTGAGAGACGAGCGGAGGATCTGGCCTCCGCCCGCCTCGCCATCGACAGTGATGAGCTTCATGTTAGTCATCAGCCTTGGCAGCGTCTTTGATAACGAATCGCGCTTTCAACGAAGCCACAGATTTCGCCAAACCGGCGCTTTCCACCGAATTCACAACTTCACGAAAATCCTTGTAGGCAGCCGGTGCTTCATCACGTGGATATTGCCGGCAGTTTGTCAGGATATCGTAGTCATCGAAGTCGCGATCGACGGCTTGTTGATCGAGTGCGCGGAACGCTGCTTTACGCCCTAACACACGCCCTGCACCGTGATTCACGCTGTAGGCGGTCTTGGCCGCGTCATTCTGCGCCACCATGACCACCGAGCCGTCACGCGGATTTCCCGGCAACAGGATTGGGTGACCGGTGCGTTGGAACGGCGTTCCGATCAACGATGGATGATTGGCCGGAAAGGCCCGGGTGGCGCCTTTGCGGTGTACCCACGCTTTGCGGTTGCCCAGGCTTGGCACGAGTTCCTTACGCGCAATGTTATGACTGATGAAGTAAACCAGCCGCCCTGTGGTTCCTGGAATCACTTCCTGAAACGCTTCGAGGACTAGCGCATTGATCAGCAGGTGGTTCACGGTCGCGAAATTCGCGCCCATGGCCATATCATCCAGGTAGGCATCGGCCTCAGGCGTTCCTAACGGAGCGTAAACCAACTTCTTGTCATCAGCCGGATACGGCGTTCCCCAGCGATCGAATTGCGCTTCCAGGTCTTTGAACTGGCGTTGTGCCAGGATATTTCCGAAGCCACGCGATCCGCAATGCGATAGAAAAGCCACGTGTCCGTCTTTCAGGCCGAAGCTCTGCGCAAGTTCTTGCATGGCCGGATCGTCGTGAACGTTCACGACCTCACATTCACCGAAGTGGTTGCCGCCTCCGTAGCTTCCCAGCTGCTGCATCTTGGCATCGAAGTTGCGGATGCGAGATTCTTGACGAATACGGCCTAACCGGTCGCGTAAGGCATCATGGGTGTCGTCATGTCCCACGTGTTGGCTATCCTCACAACGCAGAGCCCATTCCGGCGGGATCCCTAGCGCTTCGCAAACACTAACGCTCGCTCCTTCGACGCAGACTTGTTCGCCAAGCGCTTCAGAAATTGATCGGCCTTTCTTCACCGAACGCTGGCCTTGACCAGCGCCCGTCGGCGTACGGTCGGTGATAGCGTTGATCAGTTCGCGGCGAGTCCGTTTGTCATCGACAGCGTCTTCCGGAAGATCCATCTGCAGGAGACTCATGGAGCACTTGATATCCACTCCCACAGGTCCTGGATAAATGTGAGTCGGTGAAACCATCACGCATCCAATTGGAGCACCGTAACCCACGTGCGCATCGGGATTGAGAACGACCTCCGTCACGCCTGGCGCACTACGGCTGTTGAGCGCTTGTTGAAGGGTGGCCTCATCAAAGGTCGCACGAATCGCTTCATTTCCGATCACCGTGATGGGCTTTCCTTTGGAATCCATCGTTGGCAGAAAGGCTTCCGCTTCGTCGGTGATGTGGAGTTCTCTTTTCATATCCTGTATGTGTTTATTGGTTAGGATCAGGCGGCCTGTGACGGCGCCGCGCCTCCAATGGACGCGGCACCGGCCGCTTGAGGCCGATCAAGTGATCAACCTGCCCTCTTTAGATGCTAAGACCATGCCAATGATGAAACGATCCGAAAAATCTTCCCCTAAACTGTTTATTATAAGCCGTTTATAAAATAGAAAGTTTAACGGCGGGCCAACTCCATTCCTACAAAATTTAGATATTTATCTAGTTTTCTAGATAAATAGGTTTAAATGCCGCCGTATGAGACAACGAATGCAAGTCGTGATCGGCCTTGTTGGAACGCGGCTGGACGCGGCTTCCGGTCCTCATCGCTGGGCGGAATGGCGGCCCTCCGTCGCCCTCTGTCAGCAAAGTGATTGGGTGCCGGATCGTGTGGAGTTGCTTCATGAAACGACTCACCATGAAATCGCCGAACGCGTTCGCCTGGACATTGGTAATGTGGCGCCGGAATGCGCAGTGCGGACCCACGTGATTTCGGTAGGCGGCGATCCATGGGATTTCGCACATGTGTATGGCGGCTTGCACGACTTTGCCCGTCACTACCATTTCAAGCCGGAACACGAAGACTATTTCATTCACATCACAACGGGCACCCACGTGGCCCAGATCTGTCTGTTTCTCCTAACAGAGACCCGGCATTTCCCAGGCAAACTTCTGCAAACGGCGCCGCCCACTCGCCGCCAACGCGATGGATCGACTGCAGGAAGCATTGCTATCATTGATCTCGATCTCTCGCGATACGATGCCTTGGCCACCCGTTTTCAAACGGAGCAGGTTGAAGCACACACGCTTTTGAAGAGTGGTATCGCGACAAAGAACCATGCGTTCAACACCCTCATCGAACGCATCGAACAGGTCGCCTTGAACTCTAACGAACCGATCCTTTTCACCGGCCCTACCGGGGCGGGAAAGAGTCAATTAGCCAAGCAAGTCTTCGAATTGAAACGGCAACGCGCGGGGTTGTTAGGCGATTTCGTGGAAGTGAATTGCGCGACCTTACGTGGCGATGCGACCATGAGCGCGCTCTTTGGGCATGTGAAAGGCGCCTTCACCGGTGCGGTCACACCGCGTGCCGGGCTCCTGCGGGAGGCAGATGGCGGGCTGCTCTTTCTCGATGAGATTGGCGAACTCGGTCTGGACGAACAGGCGCTTCTTTTACGTGCGCTGGAAGAAAAGGCTTTTCATCCATTCGGATCGGATCGCGTGGTGACGAGTGATTTTCAACTGATTGCCGGGACCAATCGCGATCTGGAAAGGCAAGTATGTGAGGGCAACTTTCGCGAGGATCTCTTTGCTAGGCTCAATCTCTGGACCTTTGAGTTGCCGGGCCTCGCTGACCGTCGCGAAGACATTGCGCCTAACATTGACTATGAGTTGGATCAGTTTGCGGATCGTTGCGGAAGGCGCGTCACCTTCAACAAGGAGGCGCGTGAGGCGTTTCTAAAGTTTGCCAAGTCACCCGAAGCCACTTGGCAAGCGAACTTTCGCGATCTCAATGCAGCCGTAGTGAGACTGGCCACCCTGGCTCCGCAAGGCCGTATCACGCTGGATTTAGTGAAGGAAGAGAAAGACCGCCTCTTGCAACGCTGGAGTAAGTTGAATGCGGGAAGCGCTCTAACAGAGAACGACAAAGAACTGATAGAAGAATTATTGGGTCAAAACGAAGCGAAGGCGATGGATCTATTCGATCGCGCTCAATTGGCCTTCGTGATCCGGGTTTGTCGTGAAAGCCGCTCGCTTGCGGAGGCAGGCCGCCGGCTGTTCCAAGCCTCGAGAGAACAACGCCGTGCCGTCAACGACACCGATCGCGTTCGGAAGTATCTCGCCAAGTTCGGATTGAATTGGGCGAGTGTTCAAGAGGCGAAATAGGATCACTACTCTCCCGCGCACAAGCCATTGAGAAACAGTCGGCGATCGGAATCGGATCCCCTCTCGCGCAGCCGAGTTGTTGCCGTTGGTCTATGAGGAGCTGCGCAATCTAGCGCGTTTTCGCTTCGCGCAGATGAAGAGTGACCAGACCTTGCAGGCCACGGCACTGGTTCATGAAGCTTACTTGCGTCTTTCCAAGGCGGAGGATCATCAGTGGAACGGGCAGGAACACTTCTTTCGGGCGGCGGCTGAATCGATGCGCCGGATCATCATTGATAACATTCGCCGCAAGCGCACCAAGCGTCATGGGGGGCACTTGGAACGAGTGGAGATGGAACCCATTGAGCTACCTCTAGATGCCGATGAAGATCAATTGTTAGAGCTGTATGAGGTTCTCGATCAACTTGAGGAGAGCGACGCGGAAGTAGCGCAACTAGTCAAATTGAGATTCTTTGTAGGGCTAACCTTACCGGAAGCCGCGCAAGCTCTGGGTATGGCGGAGCGCACGGCGAAACGTCGCTGGGCGTATGCTAGAGCCTGGCTATTTCGCAGGATGGCCAAGTAGAAATCTCTTGCGAATCGGTAACTTCCGCCTCGGTGTGCTTAATGTTTCGTCGTTACCCATACGATGAAACAGACATTATCTCGACTCTTTGGCAATGATGAGGATTCGCGGGTCATCGACACGATCACAACGCCCGGTGCGTTCGCTGTCTCCGTGAAGGACTACGGCGAAGAGGAACCGGGTGCCCATGAAATCCGGTTTCAGTTGTCCGTGCCTTTGGAAGGAGTGGACGTGATTCGCTCGACCAACGGAACCGGATTCTATGACGACGCATTAGAGCGTGTTTATCTCTATGATAGTTGCCTAATCTTGGAGATCGACCCGAAGTCCCGCCAGTGCCGGCATAAGAACCACCACGCGCGATGGGGTTTTCAACGATTTGAACGCCGCGGGGACCGGTTTCACTTTGTTTATCTATGTGAGGGCGGTGAACAGAAAGAAGAAGACGTCTCCTACGGAGAGATCTATTGGCACACCGGTATGGGATACGCCTCGCAAGGGAAATTTCCCAGTGCGCCTATATCCTGGAAACTCGCCAACCGAAGATTCGCATGAAAGCCTCTGATCCCGATCCCGAACCGATACCTTGCAACGGGCTGCCTCCTAGAGGGTCATCCGTTAGTGCTACGGCGCCATGTGGCTTCGAAGTCATCGAAGAAGACTACGATGAGCATCACATGAGCGCCTACGAACTGCATTTCATCACCTCCACTCCCATTGAGGGCGTGTCGCGATTTCGTACCACCAATGGCCGATGTCGCTATGAGCGTAGCACTGACAAGATCGAAATCCGGGATCAATGCATGATGCTTGAGATCGATCCGCATACGCTCGCCTGCAGGCATCGCCATTTCGATCGCGATTCGAATCCCGGTCCCTGGCACGAAGGCATGGGCCGCGCGTCGACAGGCCAATTTCCCAGCGCTCATGAACCGCACATTAAGAGACCTCCAAATCGAGTCTGGGAATCGGAATAAGGAAATGGTAGAGCCGGGCGGCTATTCAAGCTCCCACTCCAATCCCAACTGGTTGAGTTCCTGTTGGATTAAAGGTAGATCCCAAATATGGAGATCTTGGTTGGCAGTGATGACGGCCACCTTGGATCCTTGATCGTTGAACTGGACATGCATGATGGCACTTGGGTTAGGAGGAATCAACTCCACGTAGACTTCCTGCGTCTCCACATGCCGCAGTTGTAGATGAAGGCCGTCCTGAACCACAGCGATCAATGGTTTGTTAGGATGAGCCGCGAGCGCACCACGCAAGTCCCATCCGCTTCGCGGGAGGCGTTTGCCAACGCTTTCGGTCCATGCACCCACACGCCAGTATCGATAGGATTGGATCGTGCCGGTGATCAGCCACTTTCCATCGGCTGAGAAACAAGCGTCGATCACGTAAGATTCTCTTGATAGATCGACCGGTTCTGCATCGGGAGATTGAAGGTTCCATACGCGAACGCCTTTACCCGCCCAGGCCGTTCCGACGAGCCACTGGCCATTGGGACTAAAGCGAACGTCTCCGTGAGTGATACCCGGCTGGCCTATCATTCGGCGGAGCTCTTTTCCTGAAGCTGCATCTAACAAATGAACGTGACCGGGAGTAATCGCGGCCAGCAACTCTTTGTTAGGGGCTAGCCCCATACGCATGACGTGCTTGGGGAAGAGGCTGCCGCCGTCCTTGAAGACAATGTGATCCGCGCCATCGCCACCCATTTCAGAGCGGAGTGTGAGCCGCTGCAGTCCTCCTCTCCCGCACACGAAGAGGTCTGTGCCGAATCCCGTGAAACACACTTCGCGCGGCTCGTCGGTGGCCATGCTCGCTTGCGGTCTGCCTTGACGAAGGTCCCAAAGGATGACGTTGGCACGGGAGGTTGCAAGCCATCTGTCGTCATGAGAAAAGGAGAGGCTAGGCGTTTTATCCTGCGCTCCTCCTGGAATTCTTAGGGAACGAATGGCAGGATTTCCCTGACTGAATTCCCAAATGGCTAAGCCGCCACCACTGATCACCAAACGGCTGCCATCGGGGCTCAAGCTACTCATCGTCCCTTGTGTTTTGACGATGGTTTCGCCCCGGGTGAGGTCCCAGACGCGAGTGGTATGGTCCCATCCTGTGGAGAAGAGCAGATGGCCGTTGGGGTGATGTCTGAGCAGCGTCACATCACTCTCGTGACCTTTGAGTTCTTGTTTGACTTCTCCACTATCAAGATCCCAGAGCTGTATGGCGAACTGGTTGTCGCCTGTGGCGATTTCGTTTCCGTTAGGATGCCAGCTCAAGGCGTGGAGTGTCACACCATGATCGATCGCATGTAGCATCCTTCCCGAGTCGACCTCGTAGATGGCCAGCTTCCCTTCATCCGTGACCATGGCGATCCTGCGAGAGTTGGGATCGAAGGCCGCTCTGTGCACCCGTCCATCACACGGAAGATGCAGAGTGTGTTCACCCGTCTCTAACGAGTAGATATCGATCCCGCTCTTGTCATCACGGACACAGACGAACCGTTTCTCATCGTCACTAAATCGATGGAGGTTGGTGGCAATGGCTGTTCTGAATAGAAGATTCTCCTCGGCTAGATCCCAAACGGAAAGCCAACGTTTGGGATCCGTGGTGATCATGGCGAGAAATCGTCCTTTGGGGCTGAAACGGAGATGAAAGAGCGTGCCGTGAAGGGGCGGGAGTCTCTGCAGAAGTGCTTGGCTCCCCGCCTGAAAGATCCCGATTGAACTGTCATCGAGTTGATAGGCGAATCGATTTCGCGCGACGTCGAAATAAAGCTCCCTTCCTTCCGGCGCCTGCTCCACATGCAGAGGACGCATGTCTGCTAGGGCGAACGCAGCGATGGCTTCATTTCTAAGATTGATATGCGGGCGGATGGCGGCCGCTTTCCGGATGACATCAAGACTAGCAAACTGTCGACCGGGATTGGGCGCGCTACGAGTGGCACGCGCTTGCACGAGATAGGAGGACCAGAGTTGATCCGTGGCTTCGCGCTCGGCTCCGGCGGCACGCCTGGCCTGCGTAGCGCTGAGAATGGCCCCAAGTCCCAGGGCGAGCATGACCAAGGTCACCGCAATCACCGGCATGCGATGCTTGCGGGCGAATTTCTGCACCTGATAGAGCGCGGAGGGCGGGCAGGCCTCCACGGCATCACCAGCGAGATAACGCTCGATGTCGTCTCCCAAGGCACCGGCACTATCATAGCGGCGGTTCCGGTCTTTCTCCAGAGCCTTCATGACTACCCAGTCCAATTCTCCAGACAGAATACGGCTTAGCTTTCTGGGATCTTCTTGGCGTTGCGCGGCGACGGCGGTTCGCTCGGCTTGTTCAAGTGTCCGCAAGCGCGTGCTGGGCTTATCCGCTTCTTCTTCTTGAATGAGCCGTTGCATTTCACCGAACGCAGCTTCCTTCAGGCGTCTCGGATTAAGAGGCGGCGAACCGGTGAGAAGTTCGTAGAGCACGGCGCCCAAGCTGTAGATATCGGACCGGGTATCGACGTCTAAGGCATTCATCTCCGCCTGCTCGGGGCTCATGTAGGCCGGCGTGCCCACCATCTGGTTGAATCCCGTGAAGAGGGTGTGTTCTGTGAGAGGCTGCTGCAGCGCTTTGGCAATGCCGAAATCAATGATCATGGGCACGGGCCGCCCATCGTGCGGAGCGACGAGAATATTAGACGGTTTGAGGTCGCGATGAATGACGCCTTTCTGATGCGCGTGCCGGACGGCATGGCAAACGGCGGCGAAGATTTTCAAGCGTTGCCGCGCCGTGAGTTTCTGTTGGTTGCAGTACTCGGTGATGGGGAGCCCGTTGACCAAGTCCATGACGAAGTAGGGCCGCCCGTCATTCGTGGTACCGCCGTCGAGAACCCGGGCAATGTTTGGATGATCCATTAGAGCCAAGGCCTGCCGCTCGGCTTCGAACCGGGCGATCACTTGCTTCGAGTTCATACCCAAGCGAATGATCTTCAGTGCCACCCGGCGCCTCACCGGCTCGCGTTGTTCTGCCATGTAGACGATGCCAAAGCCGCCTTCGCCAATCTTCTGTAAGAGCTTGTAGCGGTCAATGATCGAGCCTTCTCCCTCTGTCAGCGCGTGGACCTCCCCCGGCATCGTCGGCAGGAAGTCATCCATTTCAAAATGAGCCGCTAGCAATTCTTCAACGGCCTCGCGGAGTGACGCATTCTCGCCACACGCACCCTTGAGATAGGCGACCCTTTCCTGCGGGGTCTCCATCTCCGACGCGATGTTGAAGATCTCTTTCTCGCGATTCACTAGCGTGAATAGGTTGTCAAATGTCTCGTTTCATTTCGCGATGCAGCCACGCTCTAGCATAGGCCCAAGTGCGCTTGGCCGTGCGTTCCGATAGTCCCAAGATCTCCGCTGCTTCGATATTGGTGAGGCCGGTGAAGAATCGCAATTTCACTAACTGTGCTCCGGTTTCATCGTGCTCCGTTAGTTTTTCGATCGCTTCGTTTACTTGTAAGAGGAGATCGTCATCCATGCCAATGGCTAGATCCACACTTTCGAGGTCCACTCGTTTGGCGCCGCTTCCTCGTTTCTTCGCTTGTTTGCGCCGAATGTTTTCAATGAGGATGCGACGCATGGCCTCAGCCGCGGCGCTGAAGAAGTGCCCCCGGCTATTCCAGGCCAGGGCCTCGTCATTCGGCCCCACAACGCGAAGATAGGCTTCGTGGACGAGGGCTGTGGCTTGCAGTGTGTGGCCGGGATCTTCCTTGGCCATTCGCCGGCGTGCCAGTGCTCGGAGTTCCTCATAGATCAAGGGGAGCAGTTCCGAAGCTGACTGGGGATCTCCTGCCTCGATCCGTTCCAAAATCTGGGTGACCTCGTGAAGACCGGGTTCGTTTTCGGCAGCAGATCTCTGAGTCATCGGAAACATGGTGAGGTGAATTCGTTCAAATGACCAGTGCGCATAAAGAAGGATCGATTGGGCCAAGAAATCGACGTTGTCCCCAATCGCCCGGCGGAGTGTTTTCACACGACCGCTCTGTGCCTGCGAACGTGCCTAAGAATCGCCATGACACCTAGCAAGCTGACGACGCCCGTGAAAAGATCGCCGAACTTTGCATAAAACGTTAGTTTGGCATCATGGGGAATGGTGATCGTGTTGACGAAGCCGCCAGGGTTAAATAGATCGTCGAGCTTCGTGGTGAATCGGCCGGTGGGATCGATGAGGCAGGTGACACCCGTGTTGGTGGCGCGGGCCATGGGACGCCGGAGTTCAATGCAGCGGATGCGGGCGTTGGCGACATGTTGTTCCGCTGCCGGACTGGTGCCAAACCAACCGTCATTAGTGAGATTGACCATCAATTGAGGTTCTTTCCTGACAAATTGCCGAGCCAATCGGCCGACGGTGTCTTCGAAACAGATCAGGGGAATGATTGTGAACTCTTTGTCAGGGTAAGGCAGGGGATCAGTGGATTCGCCTCGGGAGAAGTCCCCCGGAATGACGCGCTCTAGCCAATTCGCGAGAAACGGAAGTTGTTCACGGAAAGGGATGAACTCTCCAAAAGGCACGAGATGGATTTTGTGATAGAGATCGAGATCGGGCGTATGTAGCCTGCCGCGCATGATCGCGGCACTGTTGTAATAACGATCGGCCGTCGCATCAAAATCATTCACGCCTAACATAAATGTGAAATCACCCTTTGCTAACAAATTATCGAGGTAACGCTCATTGGCAGGATCATAAAAAATGGGCGTGGGCAAGGAAGACTCGGGCCAGATGACAAACTCCGGCGAAGTCGCCTCGATAAAGGTCGAGGTGAGTTCTTCATAATCCTCGAGAATCTTCATGGCCTTGCTCTCATCCCATTTCTCCATCTGAGGCACAGCCATTTGAATAAGCAGACACCGCAGCTGGGTTCCCTCGGCTGCCGGCGCCAATGTGTGGCGCAAACCATAGAGAAAACACCCCGCCACGAGTAGAAGTGCGATCCCAAAGTCGAGATGCGGCCGCAGGATCTGGTGACGGATTTCTAAGGAAAAACGCCGCACCGTGGTGACGAGGACACAACCCACGAACATGGGTAGAAAGGAAAGGCCTGACACACCCACCATATCGGCGATTTGAATGAGATTGAGGTTCTCGTGCAATGCGATGCCCAAACCATTCCACCCAAAGCCAGTCATGACCCACCCACGAAGCCATTCCAAACCCACCCAAGCACTCGCATTGATAAACGCGATGTTCAAGGCGTGCAAAGAGCCCGCTAATAGGGAAGGTTTTTTATCTTCTTGATAGGGTGCGGCCAGGCGCTCATCACGCGGTCGACCCGCCGTCGCAGCGATCCAGCCCCATACACCGAAATAGAGGCCGAGATAGAAGGGAAAGATGAGCCAACCGACAATCGTGACTTCCTGAATCCAGGTCAGGTTGATGGCAAAGAACGTGATCCCGCTCACGTAACCTAGCAAGAAGCCCCGGCGACCGCGGCGGCGCTCATTCCCCACCGGAAGCCACCAAAGAGCAATCATCAACGGCGCTGCCCAGAGCCACACGCTATGCTCCACATTGAAACGCGGAAAGCAAAGCGCGAGCAAGAAGCCACTGGCGAGCGCCGCAATCAGGCTCCATGGGGTTTTTGATAGGATAGGGTGAGAGACGGCCACGCCGTTAGGTGTGTTCGAGGACGCGCGGTAAAGCAAGCTTTGGTTGGACGGTGATTGGGAGAACCGGCTTTCTTCGTAGCCGCCCGAAACACTAACATTAAATTATCGTGTTAACCCATCGGACTCGTGAGAATCTTTTGAAAAAGTGGTGGGCACTTTTCATAGCGGAACTCGTGAGCGTTCCGGGCGCGGCACTCCGCTGCCGCGAAGGAACGGTCACCGGTTCCTCTACCTTTATTGACCACCACTTTTCGTCACACCCCGAATCAACGCCCGACGCATCACGCGTGGCGTTGCTTGCGGCCACGGTTCAGGCGGGGATTCCCAAGCTAGTTGATCGCGTAGATCCCAATGAAGCTTGCGAAAGGCGCCGAGCGGGAACTGATGCCGGCCGAAGAAGGGGCTGGAGACTTCGATCTTGCCGGTCGCGAGTTGATGCAGGAAGAAACGGCAGCTGCCGCGGCCTTGGTAGAAGCCTTCGATGGCGAGAGCCGGCTCTGAGATCACTTTGAATGGTTTGTCAGGCAAACGAATGGCCTCGACGCGGTCTAGCGGTAAGGCGAACGTACCCAATGGGGTGTTTAACTGTATTGGAGCTTCATTTGCTGCTAACGTGAGGGTCTCCGCCTGGAGAGTGTCTTGATTTCTCAACAGAATCTGCGCGTGTTGGCTTGCTGTTTCTGGCAGTATTTCGGGCAGAACGCCGTTCCAATCTCGTAAATGGATGTTGGCAACACGAGTGGTGGAAGTTTGGCCATGTTGGTAAAGGACCACGCCGCCGTTGGGAGGCACCAAGCCTTTCGGGTCCACCCATTCTTGTAAGAGATCGCCATCTAACAAACAGATAATACGCCCGTCGGCACGGTCCCAGCAAAGTGTGATCTGACGCGTGCGCTTGTAGACGTCGTAGGGCACGGTGACTGGACTGCCGATGCGGCGTGACGCCCCACCTCCATAGCGTGCGTGAAACCGTTCTAACTGTTCTTCTAAGCGCAAATTCCTCAAGGGATCGTCCGCTTCTTTCGGTACGTCCAACTCATCCTTGGATAGACCGCGATAAAGCGTGAGGGTGCGGTTCTCACAATGCAGTCGATAGCTTCCCGGCTGATTCGCCGTGCTCAAATCCTGGCAGAATAGCGCGATCGAAGCGTTGAGGGGGCCGTCCCAGCCCAACGTGAAGTCGAGTCTCCCGCGATCGGGAATGGTCAGGCGTTTGCCGATACCGCCAAGCCCCTCACTCACAAGCGCGTCGCCATCCAAGCCCCATTCGCTCTCGGGCGAGGAAGGTTCCCAGCCCACGAGCGGTGGTGTAGGACCGTGATAGTGGGTTTCTTGAGTGTGGTGAAAACGCAGTGACTCCATAGCAGCTTGCGGAACGACGATCGACGCGGCAGACTCCACGGCAAGAGTTAGGGTACCTTCTTGCCATTGGGTGAGGTGGCCATGTAGACGATCGCCACCTTTGAGAATGGCCTCCACTATCTGACGACCCTTTTCCAGTGCGGTTTCTCTCCGCTCAGGCAGGTGCATGATCTTAATAGCCTCCGTGGGGAGACGCCAAGGTGAATGGCTATCCACTTGCCAGAGAAGGCCTCCGCTAGGATCCCACGACAAAGGCCGGCCACTCAAGTGATCGCCATTCTTGAATTGTAGATAGCCTTGACCTGGATTTCGCGGCGCATCCTTACGGGGAAAGAGCAATCCAGCCAAGGCGTTCGGAGCCAAATCGATTTCGCCTAACAAATCATGCTTTAAGGAAATGGTGTCGTTGTCAGCGGACCAATGGAGAGAGCCGCCCAAGTACGAGCCATCGCGCGTATAGACTTCGATGCCGCTGCTAGCGGCCTTATTGAGAACGTTTCCCGTGCGAAAGGCGGCGGCCTCCGATGGCAACCGCTCAACGGACCAGGAGATCGATTCTCCCTTCAAGGTCTGCAACTGATTCTCCTCAAGAGATCGCCAATCGGGCGCGACCTCGTGCATGCGAAACACGCGGATCGCGCTCGCGCGCACTTGGCCACTGCTATAGCTGGCCAGGATGACACTACCGCCAGCCGGCGATTGGTGTGAAGGGTCTTGATAGACGGCATAGAGCCTATCATTAAAGTAGAGAGCGATGGTCTTGGCCACGCGGTCGATCTCGATGGCCACATGCAATTGAGCCGCATCACGAACGACGTTCTTACTCTCGGCATCTTCCTTGAGTTTGACGAGATTAATGTAAGTGCGCGGATGATCCCGCATGTAACGTTGGCAGTTGATCACGTTAGGCGTGATCTGCAGATAGTAATAGTTGTCACCGCCATTGCGCGGGTTATCAGCACAAAGAAAGAGATTTAAGGTGGGATCATTCCGCCGCGACACATCCAGTTCGATGCGTGCCCGCTCCGGCAATTCGAGATCTTTGCCGGTGCTGCTGTAGCTGTTTGCCGTGAGCATCCCTTCATCGTAAGTCCAGTTCTGGCCGCGATACCCCACCTTCCACTCCTTAGCGTCGTTGGGACCTTGATAGACCAACTGGGTGGCGCCATAGAGCCTCTTGCCTCCACTGATCTGCGCCCAGGGGATGCCTAACGGACGCTCCATTCCCCGTTCCAGATGAAGATCCGTTTCCGTCACGTCGGCGATGATGCCGGTTAGGCGGTCACCATTGACGAGGTCGATGGCAAACCGTGCTTCAACCGGTCCCAACGGTTCAGCGCCGGACGCGAAAAGCACATGAGAAACGGAGTCCCATCGCACTTGATGACCACCTGGCGTTCCTGGATAACGCCATGCTAGGGTGCCTGCCTCGGCGTCTATCCCAAGTAAATCCCCCTGCAGATGATCGCCCCCGTGAAAACAGAGCGTTCCCGAAAGCTCTTGCGCCGAGGCTGGAAATCCCCACACCAACGCCAAAGCTGAAATGAGTTTCCTAGCGCTCATATATGGGAAGATAACGATAGTTGAGCGCCATGGAGAGCAGAGCGGCGGCGGTTGAAAAAGTGGCACCGTTAGGGCTATCCCAGGAACCGTCATCCTTCTGGATGCCGGCAAGATAGCGAACGTTGCGTTTGTCCCATTCTTCCCAAATGACGGGATCCCATTGGAAGAGCGCCTGAGCCATGTAGTATTCGTAGTAGAAAGGGTAACTTTGATCCCGATAATCGAGATCCAGGGTGAGGTAGCGGAAAGACCGGTCCAAGCCTTCCGCGTCTTTCTGATGGGCAAGGGCAAACACTAAGAGACCGATAGCTGTGCGAGGGATGTTAGGGCTTCCCGGACTACTGTAGCCAAACCCGCCACCGGGACTCTGACACTTCAAATAGTATTTCAGCCCGCGATTAATCGCCTCATCGGGCACACCGATGCCGGCATTGCGCGCGGCGAAAAGCGCCACCATCTGTGCGCCGGCCACAGTGGTGTCGGCATCTTTTGCCTCCGGCTGATAACGCCAAGAACCATGTGGGTTCTGTTTCTGTGAGGTGAGAATCAATTCCGTAGCATGCTTGAGGGCACCCCCCAAACGGTCGTCATCGACGGCGCCGTAGGCTTCTGCAAGAGCAACGGTAGCGAATCCGTGATTGTACATGCTATCGCCAATGAATCCTGTCTCCCCATTCTGCGCTTTGAGCAGGAAATCTAACGCTTTCTTAATTGTTCGATGATGTGGGCCGGAGTCGGGATCCTCACCGTGCGCTAAGATCGCCATCACGGCCAAGCCGACCACTCCCGGATAACGTCCATAGCGATCCCGCCAGCAGCCTTCTGTGGTCTGGGTGCTGACAAGGAAGTTGAGGCCTTTGAGGTAAAGCGCTTCGACTTCGGGGCGGACGGGGTCGGGCAGACGGCGGGGTTGCGTCTGCGCCATCAATGGAAATGCCAGGCATGCGAAAAACAGGCTAAAGCCTACGCTCCAACTTGCGATACGTTTGACGGGCCGTTTCTTCATTGCTCAGCCGCCTCCAGCAGGGCATCGCGTTGTTCAAAGAATGAGGTCAGCACTTCGCGAAATTCCTCGGGGATCTTTCCTTCCACGTTTCCTGTCGTTTTATCCACGGTCCGCTCTTCACGTCCGTCGGTGACCGACTCGCCATCGAAGGCGGCACCAACGAGGCTGGAGGCTCCTCCCATGGCGTTGCCACCGGGCCGGTTGCCAATCTGCATTTCGGCTAACATTTCCTCTAGAGCCTCCATACTTGACGCATTGCCCCCCGCTTCACCGGAGTTCTTGGCCGCCTCAGCCAATACTTCGATGACCTCCGTCTCTGCGGCGATGGTTTCGGGGCCGGTTTCTTTTTTTTCTAACAATTGCCCGGCGTCAGAGATACCCTTAACCGCATTCCGCAGGCGTTTCTGGATACCCGGATTGAAGGCTTGAGCTAACAAATTGGCCACATCTTTTCCAATGTCCCACTGGGAGAAGGCTAGCTTGGCGGCAGCGCCGGCGTAGTCAGCATGCGTTTCCCGCATGGCATGCAAGGTGCGCGTTTCATCCCGAAGCGTCATCTCCCGCTGCACCAATCTCATCAGACCTAACGTCATGGCGAGATTGGTGTCGGGTTCTCCGGCTTCATCACTGTCATCACCTTCGGTCGGCGATTCTTGATCGTCCGGCTTCTCAGCGAGGATGTCCGCCCAGCGGTGGAAGGTCTCAGCCCAGGCTAACGCTTGTCGAACGACGCGTCCGTGTTGGTTCGTAGCGATCCGGGAAGTGATCGCACCTAGGCCGGGTACGACGGAAGCTTCTTGCATGAGCTGAGAGACTTCTTGGTAGACCGGTTTTCCCGTCCGGCGGAAATAAGCTTCCAAATCCGTTTGCAAGAAACCTACTTGTTCGCGGAGATCGCTCTGGCGATTGCTCAACTCGTCTAACAATTGAGCGTCACCGGCTTTGAGTGCTTCGCGGGTGAGACCAAGGGTGTCTCTCATGGTGCCTTGCATGTGCACGGCGACCGATTGTTCTTCATCAGCTACCTGACGGAACCGATTGACGAAGGTGCCGGCCTCCATCTGTTCCTCCGCACGCTGACCCTGATTCATCGCGGCTGCGAGTTTCTCTAACACTTCTTTCTGTTTGGCGATGGCTTCTTCGAGCGATTTCTTGGCTTTGCCCTGACCGTCAGGAGTATTCGCCTGAGCCTGTGCATTGCCTAGCGAATTCGCTACGGAGGGCATGCCTTGAGAGGCGGCCTCTTGCATGGCACCGAGCATATCAGCGAAGGGTGCTAAGGCCGCGGCATCGACGCTTTCATTCTTAAGGGCTTTTTGAAAGACATCCTTTGCCTGCTCGGTGAGCTTCTCTAACGATTGCGCGTTCTCCAACTCGGCTTGGCGTTGTTCCGCTAGCTGATCAGAATCCAACTCCTCTGCCGCGAGTTCCTCATTGCGTTGCATCAGCGCGGATTCCTCCCGGGCCACTTCCTCCAGTTGTTCTTGCACCTGACGGAATTGTGACTGCAACAAGGCCGCGTGTTCCGCCGGGCTTAGCACTTGCACTGTGAGGGGCGGGGAAAACACCGGCGCGCGATTGGGCAGGTAATCCAAGGCATAGGCGAAAACGCGCCAGACTTGAGGTTCCAGGCCAAGCTTGCTCGGAGCGAAGGCAACATCCGCGCCCAACTCTTCGTCCGCTGGCTGCCCATTACGGAGCGGCTGATGATTCACCCAACCCTCCTCCGGTTCATCGCTACCCCCACCCGCCGTCCAGAGAAACCCAATCTCTCGAAGACCGAAATCATCGGAAGCCCGCACCGCTAGCATGATCATATCACTCTCTAACACAGCGATAGGCGAGGTCACACCTGCATCAATGACGACTTGCGGGGTGGCGTCTTCACGAGGCGTGATTCTCAAGTCAAATGACTCTTTAGAGGACAGCCCAAGGGAATCCGTCCAGGTGAGCGGGTAGACTTCGGTTTGCGTGTTCACTTCCAAGCCGGAGACTTGAAAATGCGCTCCCTCGATCGTAAAGGGCACATCCAACCGGCCGGATAGGGAGGCATTCGCCAGTTCGCGAGTGACCGTTCCCGTTAGGCTAAGCCGGCTTCCTGGCACGAGACCCGCCTTGCCCGCAGTGAGATCCATCTCGCGATCCGGTAGTTTCAAATACGCCGGTAGCGTCACCTTTCCCTCTAGCTTGGTAAGCCCTGGACGATGAACGGGCTTGATGGAGAGTGACGTCCGTTGATCGCCCACCGCGACTTGAGTTTCTGCCGGAGTTCTTAGTGGAGGCAGGTTGAAATGATAGGCATCGTTCTCCTTGACAGCTTGCAGAGACTTGCGCTGAGGGTGAATACGCAACTTGGCGATCTTTGGTTTCCAGGTGGCGTCGCGATTCAAGGAAACTGAAAGAGTCGCCGGTTCGTCATGCGCGACGATGATTTCATCAGGCAGAGGCTCAATCTTGGCGAAAGTGTAGCGCTCCACGTCGCGCCACGGGGTGAACAATCTTTGCGCGGCGCTCAAGCTGGCGCCCGGCGCCATTCCCCATAACACGATGACCACACCAGTGAGGATCACCGCTGCCAGACCGAATCGTTTCACGGTCCTCACATCGACCGATTGATCAAGCGAGGACTCGCCCAACTGACGGCTCAACTGGCGAATGGCGGCCTCGCGGAGTTCTGGAGATTCCGATAGCGTGCCCGTACCCTCCGCAAGCTCGATCGCGGCCAACAAGCGATCTCCAGACCGGCGATCCCAACGCTGCACGAAGCGCCCTAACACGAGCCATCGCCGGTGGCGAATCACCCAATAGGTCGCAGTCCACGCGAAAGCGGCCAGAGCCGCCGAGCCCCAAAGCGCCAACCCGCCGAATCGCCAAGATCCGGGCGTGTTGCCGATCCGGTCAGTCAGAAAAACGATCAGAAAAAGCCCTAACAATGCCAAAACAACGACGCTCACCACCTCCAAAATCTTGACCCGCCAAAGGTGAGTTCGCAAAGCCCGAAGCTGCGTGCGCAGCTCAAGCGGTAGGGCTTGCGGCGTGGGGGAAGATTTCATGGGACCTCGGCGAAACTAGAGGGCATGAACCACTTGGGCAAGGCTCGCAACGGCTCAAGGGTTCAGGGGAAGCCAAGTTGATGGGATCGATACCAGCGTGTCGAAGAAGTCGTGAGACTTCTCCTCGTTCGAGGCGCAACGACTGGAACTTTCACAAGGTCCGCTACCAGCTTGTGGGGGGTTCTCCCTACGAGCACGTAGAAGAAGTCGTGAGACTTCTCCTCATTCGAGGCGCAACGACCGGAACTTTCACAAGGTCCGCTACCAGCTTGTGGGGGGTTCTCCCTACCAGCGCGTAGAAGAAGTCGTGAGACTTCTCCTCGTTCGAGGCGCAACGACTGGAACTTTCACAAGGTCCGCTACCAGCTTGTGGGGGGTGCTCCCTACGAGCACGTAGAAGAAGTCGTGAGACTTCTTCTCGTTCGACGCGCAACGACTGGAACTTTCACAAGGTCCGCTACCAGCTTGTGGGGGGTTCTCCTAAAAGCACGTAGAAGAAGTCGTGAGACTTCTCCTCGTTCGAGGCGCAACGACCGGAACTTTCACAAGTTCCGCTACCAGCTTGTGGGGGGTTCTCCCTACCAGCGCGTAGAAGAAGTCGTGAGACTTCTCCTCGTTCGAGGCGCAACGACTGGAACTTTCACAAGGTCCGCTACCAGCTTGTGGGGGGTTCTCCTTAAAAGCACGTAGAAGAAGTCGTGAGACTTCTCCTCGTTCGAGGCGCAACGACTGGAACTTTCACAAGGTCCGCTACCAGCTTGTGGGGGGTGCTTCCCACAAGCACGTAGAAGAAGTCGTGAGACTTCTCCTCGTTCGAGGCGCAACGACCGGAACTTTCACAAGGTCCGCTACCAGCTTGTGGCAACGACTGGAACTTTCACAAGTTCTGCTGTGCCCATCCGTCAGTCGAATTTGTGCTCACTATTCCTTGGGTCCATCGAGCGCGAACTTCAATCGCTTGGGCCACTTGAACTTGGGTGATCGGGTAAAGTCATAGCCAGTCAGATGCCCTTTGTCTTGCCGGTCAGGCGGGCGGACATAGTCGAACGGCGTATCGCGAAATACTTCTCTAACAATCTCCGCAAGACCAGGATCATACTCTAACAGTTCCGCTCGCGTGTCGACGTGATTGTGATCATGGTCTTCTTTCCGGTTGTTGTTGAACCACGACTGCACCCCTTCCGCAAAGTACTCATGATGATTGGTGGCGGCGTACTTGGTCTCCCACAATCCCGCCTCCATGGCCTTGTCATACGTGGCCTTCAAGCGATCGTCAAAAGTGGGATCGAGGTGATTCATGCCACGGAGATGGATGGTGTGGGCGAATTCGTGAATGAGAATATTCTCTTCATGATAGGGATCGCCCTCAAAACAAAGCAGGTTCTCCTCGCCACAACTGGCTACGGGATCAGTCTTGCTGCCGCCAAGCCCCCGTGCCCGCCGGTCCCACCAATCGGATGATTTGCCGTCTGGGTCTTTTCCCAAATGAGAGTGTTCGGGCACATCTGTGGTGAATTCATTGTAGGCCATCACGGTCATGCGCGATTTGGTTTCGCCTAACGCTTTGAGAATATCCGGCCGTTTGGCCAGCATGGTTTCGATCAGATGAGCAGCCTCTAACAAAGCGTAATCCGATACCTTCTCTGAGCTCACCACCGGATAACCTCCGACATCGATGTATTTGTGATAGAAAGAATCGAGGCCCAATTCCTTGGGCGGTTTGGTCACGCGGTGCCGTTTCTTCGACTCGTCAGCACTGAGCGGAAACGTCAGCAGAATGAGGATGATTGTGAATGTCTGTGGTGAAGGCATCGCCTAATTATTTTCTAATGGTTCAGCGGTGGCTAAGTTTCACCGCTACCGGGCTTGATTCGCTGCATAAACTTTTCGCACTTCGTCTGCCAAGATGCCGATGCCTTCTTGAACGATCCCACTCGATTGAGAGTAAGTGATGCGGATGCATTCCTCCTGATGAGGATGAGGCTCGGCGAGTCCGTAGAAGAAATAATGACCGGGAATGACGAGCACCCGCCGTTTCTTGAGGCGTTCGTAGAGCTCTTTGATAGGAATGGGCAAGTTGGGAAAGCGAAGCCAAAGAAAGAGCGCGCCTTCCGGGCGATGAATCTCGACGGGTGTGTCTTGGAAAGCAGCGCGCACCCAATCGACGGCTTGGGAAGCGCGTTGGCGATAGTAAGGCTGAATGACTTCCTGGCTTAGCGTTAAGATGGAATCGTCTTCCATCAGTGGCCGGACGAGCGTTTGGCCAACGTTGTTGTTAGCCAAGCTGAGAATGCAACTCGCAGCGGTCAGCGAGCGGATAAGTCCAGGCGGGCCGGCCACGAAAGCGGTGCGCGTGCCGGGCAAGCCTAGTTTGGAAAGGCTCATGGTGAGAATAGTGTGCGCATTCCAAATGGGCTCGGCTTCGGTAAAGATGATGTTAGGGAAAGGTGCGCCGTAAGCGTTATCGATGATGAGCGGGATGCCGTGGGCTCTAGCAAGATCGCTGAGATGCTCCATTTCACCGTCCGTTAGGACATTCCCCGTGGGGTTTGTCGGACGGGAAACGCACATGGCAGCGATGTCATCCGTCACGCGGAGCCTATCGAAGTCGATGCGGTATTTGAAAAACCCGTCTTCCCCGTAATCCACTAAGGGCGGGGTAACCGCGAACATGTCAGGGAAGATAGCCTGGTTGGCGTAGCCGATGTATTCCGGCGAGAGAGGAAAGAGGATGCGTTTGCGGTGCGCCCCGTGTTGGCCGGCGAGCAGATTGAAAAGGAGGAAGAAGGCGGTCTGCCCGCCGGTGGTGACGGCGAGATGGTCCGGGCCGATTTCCCATCCGAATCGCCGTCGCAGAAGCCCCGCAAGCGCCTCGAGCATCTTGGGGTGACCCGCCGGCGGTTCGTAGACGCCGACCATGCGGTCGAAGTCGTCCTGATTCGCGATCGCCTGGAGACGTTGGCGGAATATTTGTAGGACTTCGGGGATGAGCGCCGGATTTCCGCCCCCCATCATGAGCATATCCCCGTGAGCCATGGCCTGGCCCAGGTCATCCATGAGTTCGACGATGCCGCTCTGGACACCGAGTTGAGCGCCGAAATCGGAAATGGTGGGTTCCCAAGACATGGTCAATCTTCAGTGTGGCCTCCGCCGGGGATGTCAATCCCGTGCTTTTATAGAAATTGGTTTAATTCGAGCAGATCCCGGCTAGCCTTGTCTATCTCTCGTCATGGAAGTGAATCTCCGAGAAATCCCGCACTTGCTGGTCGGCTCCCTCATGGAAGTCCACAAGGAATTGGGCCCCGGATTGGTTCGCGAAGCCTACCGCATAGCGCTCGCCCACGAGCTGCGAATGCGTGAGATCCTCTTCAAAGAACAGGTACCCGTGAGTGTGACTTACAAGGGTGTGCGGCTCGATTCAGCACTCAAGATCGACTTCGTTGTGGAGGAAGTGGTGGCGGTTCACGTCTATTCCGAGGATGGCTTGGATCAGGAGCACAAGGAGAAGATGCGCAATCACCTTCAGCTTTCCGGATTGGAGACGGGATTTCTAGTGAACTTCAACTGTAGCGATTTGCGCAAAGGCGGGCTGAAAAGACTCATCGTCTCTGATCACGAGCCCGATATGCCGTGGCGTCGCGTGGAGGAAGAAGACGAAGGATTGCGCCGCGTGCACGAGCTATAGAGGCAGGCTGTAAAAGAATCGTGGCGGATTTCGTCACCTGCCGTGGAGTTCATGTGAATTGGCACGCCTTATGCTTCGTCTCTATTGATGTTCATCACGGGTTTAAGGGGTTTTTCCCGTGATTATGAGCCTGATCGTCCCATAGGCGGTCAGGCTCATTTCCTATTTCCGTCATTCACCCGCTCCGATTTTGTGAGACAAGGCTTGCAGACCAAATCCGATTCTCTAAAGGGTAGCCGCTCGAATTCCTCTCCCTAGCCCGGCATGTATCGTCTTTTGATCTTTGCACTTCTCTTTGCAGGCTGGGCGATTTTTTCAGGTCTCTTTGATGCCTTTCATCTGACGCTGGGCGTCATCTCTTGCGCTCTCGTCACCTATCTCTCTTCCGATCTCTTGTTTTCGGATCGCAGCCAATCGTTCGGGGACCGAGTCGAGCAAGCCATCCGATTTCTAGGGTATGCCCTTTGGCTGCTTTGGCAGATTGTTCTAGCAAATATTTACATATTAAAATTAGCCCTGACGCCGGGCGGGCTTGAAGAGATATCGCCACGCATTATCCGCTATCGCACCAAGCTCCAGAGTGACTTTGCCAAATTCGTCCTCGCTCAATCAATCACGTTGACACCTGGAACGGTCACCATTCGGATCGACGGTGACATCCTTTATATTCATGCGATCAGTCAGGCCGCCGAAGAGGGACTCGACGGTTCAATGGAGGGATGGATTGGTTATGTCTTTGAACCTGATCGCTTCCCCAAAGAAAAGGAGGCGGCCGGTTAAGATGGAAGACTTCATGCATTACTTTTTGACGGGTGCCGGACTCTTTCTTCTCGCTCTCATGATTCCCGCCATCTATCGAGTCGTCGTCGGTCCCACGGCCATCGATCGCATCGTGGCCGTGAACGTCATCGGCACCAAGACAGCCGTTCTGCTAGTCATCATTGGCGGGTTATTTAATAAGATCGGTATGTTTGTCGACTTCGCTTTAGCCTACGCGCTTTTGAATTTTATTGGTTCCATTGCCGTGTCCCGTTATTTCCATCGCGTTCGCAAGTCGAACCAGCTTCCTACGACAGAATCGGTTTCATCTGGATAAAGACACATGCTTGTTATCAATTTCATTGCCATCGTTTTCATCTTATCCGGCCTCGTCTTCTTCCTCGGCGCGGCAGCCGGGATTGTGCGTTTTCCGGATTTCTATACCCGCATGCATGCTGCGGGAAAAGGAGACACGCTCTCTACCATTCTCATTCTCACCGGAATGGCCGTCTATGCCTTGCAAGATTTCTCGTTGGCGCATTGGGAGCTGATTCTTGTGCCTGCTAAGATCATGGGCATTGCTCTTTTCATCATGCTAACCAGCCCCACCAGTACCCACGCGCTCATGCAAGCTGGATATGATGATGGTATCAAACCGGTGAAAGGTGAGAACACGGCCGCATCCGGGAACAAAGCGCCATGATCTGGACCCTGGATCTCGTCATTCTCGTCTTCCTCATCGTTACGGCGGTGATTGCGTTGCGCGTTAAAGATTTGTTAGCTTCCGCAGTCGTCCTTGGAATCTATAGTTTCCTCATGTGCCTGTTATGGGCAGATATGGGAGCCGTGGATGTCGCTTTTACTGAGGCCACCGTCGGTGCAGGTGTGAGCACCGTCATTCTTATTGCCACCATCTTTCAAACCACGAGACGCTCCCAGGATTGATATGACTCCGATGAAAATCCTTGCTCTGATTGCGGTATCCATCACCGGAGCCTTACTATTATATGCGACGGGTGATTTGCCGAAGTGGGGAGATCCTCTCTCACCAGCCAATGCGAGCGAACTCTCCCGTCACTATATTCTCGAAACCCGCTATGAAACCAAAGTGCCCAATGTCGTGACGGCCGTTCTCGCAGATTACCGCGGCTATGACACGATGTTTGAAACGGTCGTCGTCTTTGTCGCCGGGATCGGCATCTTAGCGGTTTTAAAGGGATCATCACCCAGGCATATCTTGGAGGAACGTCCGCTTACTCCAGGAGACGATGATTTGATAACGGTGATGACATGCCGCATCATTGCACCCGTCATTCAACTATTCTCGCTTTACGTCATTGCTCACGGCCATCACAGCCCGGGTGGCGGTTTTCAGGGAGGCGTGATGTTCGGCGCAAGCTTTATTCTTATTGCCCTCACGTGTGGACTTCCCGCGGCTCTGCAAAGGCTTTCATTAAACAAAGCCATTCTCCTCGCTGTCGTTGGCGTCGGTATTTATTCCGGCACGGGATTGCTTTGCATGGCGATGGGGCAGAATTTCTTGGATTATGGGATCCTACATCACTTCATGCCGGCCACGGACTCAGTGATGGCGCGTTCTCATTCGATGTTGATTGTTGAGATTGGCGTCGCTTTTACCGTGACCACAATCATGTTTGTCATCTACATGGCGCTCTGCAGCCGGGGAACGATGAAAGGGGGGCTCTAGTATGGAGTTGTTCTATCAAACCGTCGTCGCCAAAGCCAACTATTGGGCTTACGTTATCCTGATGATGATTGGTCTCTACGCCATGATCGCGAAGAACAATCTTATCAAAAAGCTCGTGGGGATGGTGATTTTCCAAACAGCGATCATTCTCTTCTACGTATCGATCGGGGTGAAAGCGGAGCCGGGTATTCCAATCCTCTCTCATGATCAAATCGCGCATCCGGATACGGCTGAAGTCGATCCCAATGCGTTTTCCAATCCCATTCCTCATGTATTAATGCTGACCGCAATCGTTGTGGGAGTGGGCACGTTGGGCTTGGCTCTCTCTATTGCTCAAAAAGTCTTTCAACACTATGGGACCCTCGAAGAAGATGAGATCCTGAAACAAATCGGTCCGGGAAGCGATGGTTGAGCAGTTTCCGATTCTCATCATCCTGGCACCGCTCTTCGGCTCCTTCCTAATCATGCTCTTGGGCGGGCGTTACCCCAAGACGATCCTGCCCATTGTCCTGACGTCTCTCGCCTTATCGCTTGTTTCCGCAGTGGGATCCTTCTTGTCCGTGTTGAGCAAAGGCGAACAACTTTATGCCCTAAGCGGCTGGGAACGGCTGGGCGAAAGTCTTCAATCTCTTTCCATCAGTATCGAATACCGCGTCGATACCTTAAGCGGCTTGGTATTGATGATCATCGCCGGTGTGGGGCTTGTGAATGTCATTTATGCGCATCAACGCATCTTAGTCGAGACACCGGATAAAGTTCCTTATTACTACACCCTTTACTTACTCCTCATCGCCGGGCTAGCCGGGATGACCATCACCAATGACGCATTCAATCTCTATGTGTTATTAGAGATTTCATCGCTCACCAGTTACGCCTTGATCGCGATCGGCTCACGCCGCGCTGTGCTCTCGAGCTTCAACTATGTGATCATGGGGACGATCGGCGCCTCGTTTTATCTCCTTGGTGTGGGCTATCTGTTTATTAAGACCGGTTCGCTGAATATGACGGATATTCGTATGATCCTCGCAGGTGATGATCTGGCGGGGTCGCAATCTATTCGCGTGGCCTTTATGCTCATTATGCTTGGGGTGTGGATTAAAATGGCTTTCTTCCCCCTACACGGTTGGCTTCCCAATGCCTATGCTTACTCACCAACGGCCACTGGAACGGTGATGGCGCCGCTCGTGACCAAGGTCATGATCTATATCATGATCCGCATGATGATCACGGTCTTCGGCGTGGAATATGTGTTTCAGTCGCTCAATTGGTCAGACACCATCGTCACGCTTTCTGTCATCGCGATCATTGCCGGCTCATTCTTTGCACTGTCGCGTAGTGACCTACGGAAGATGCTCACTTATTTGATCGTGGCAGAAGTGGGGTATATGGTTGGTGGTGCTTGGCTGGCGAATTATCACGGTATGGTGGGCGCCATTTATCATATCGTGAGCGACGCTTTGATGACCTTCTGTCTCTTCCTCGCGGTGGGCACGGTCATCGTGCGAACGGGGGAACATCGCTTAACGGCCTTTCGCGGGCTTTTCCGCAAGATGCCCATTACGATGACGGCGTTCACCATCGGCGCCTTATCGATGATCGGTCTCCCACCTACGTGTGGTTTCTTTAGCAAATGGTATTTGGTGCAAGGCGGGATAGAAGCCGGTCAATGGCACTATGTGGGCGCTTTACTCCTATCGAGTTTGGTCAATGCAGTTTTATTCTTTCGTCTTTTTGAATTGGCCTTTTTCAGCGGGGCCGACGCGCACGGCGAACCCGTGGATGATCATCATGAACGCGTCTATGGCGCTGCTGATCCGGATTCAACACCCAAAGTCGTTCTAGACAAAGTGCCGTGGTCGATGCTGGCTCCCATGCTTCTCACGGCCGCCAGTTTGTTGATAGCGGGCTTGTTTAATCGTCAAATCACGGCATGGATCGGACAGACTTTGCAAACATTTAACTTTCCCGGGGCGGGCTAAATTAGAATGGAAATCGTTCCTAGTTTGCTTCCCTTATTCGTTTGCTTGGCCTCGCTTCTTGCCGTGGTGCCTATTGTCCTATTTCGTAAGCAACCAAATCTGCGCGAGGCGGCGACTGTTACGGCGGGTGTTCTTAAATTCAGCATCGTACTTATGATGCTACCCGGGGTGCTTTCGGGAAAAATTTATGAATTCACTTTCCTAGAGATTTTGGAAGGGATTCCACTGCAATTTCGTGTGGATGCTTTGGGAATGCTCTTTGCCTTAGTGGCATCCTTTCTTTGGATCCTCACTTCGTTCTACGCCATGGGTTACATGCGCGGCTTGAACGAGCACGCGCAAACACGGTTCTTTAGTTTCTTTGCCATCTCACTGTCCGCGACTCTTGGTGTAGCCTTCGCTGCCAATTTGCTGACGCTCTATGTGTTTTACGAGATGCTCTCATTAGCGACTTATCCGCTGGTGACTCATCATCAGGATAAGGAAGCGCGGTCAGGCGGGAGAACCTATCTCACTTATTTATTAGGCACTTCGGTTGGTTTCGTTCTGCCCGCCATGGTGTTCTGTTATTTAAAATCTGATAGTGCCATCAGTTTCACCGAAGTTCAGAATTGGACGGACGTTCTAGGAAGCACCGAGGTCCTGATTCTCTTACTCCTCTTTGTCTGGGGATTCGCCAAGGCGGGAGTCATGCCTTTCCACTCCTGGTTGCCCAATGCCATGGTCGCGCCGACGCCGGTTTCCGCGTTATTGCACGCCGTAGCCGTGGTAAAAGTCGGAGTCTTCTGTATCTTACGGGTTTTCACGGGTGTGTTCGGCGTGGATTTCCTTCACGGGCTCGACGTGACGTGGGTGATTAGCTGGATTGCCGCGTTCACGGTCCTGACTTCTTCATTGATCGCGCTGACGCAGGATAATCTGAAACGCCGGCTCGCTTTCTCCACTATCGGGCAATTGAGTTATATCGTCTTGGGCGTCTCCCTGGTCACACCGCTGGGCGTCACCGGCAGCATGTTGCATATTGCCATGCATGCCTGCGGTAAGATCACGTTATTCTTCTGTGCGGGTGCCATTTATGTGGCCGCGCACAAGAAATACATTAGCGAGATCGTAGGGATTGGCCGGCATATGCCCCTGACCATGATCGCGTTTACCATTGGTTCGCTCAGCGTCATCGGGTTGCCGATCACGGGTGGACTCGTTTCCAAATGGTATTTGGTCATGGGGACGGCAGAGTCGGGACAAATCGCTTTGCTGGTCGTCTTTCTCATCAGTTCTATCCTCAACGCAGCTTATTTCTTGCCCATCGTCTACCAGGCCTTTTTCAAGGAACCATCTGCTGAACTGGCTGAAGTCAAAGAAGCGCCCCGGTTGTGCCTAGTACCGTTGTTGATCACGGCAAGCCTTTCCGTGGTGTTATTCATCTATCCCAAGCCGCTCCTCAGCCTGTGCGGACTCATCACCGGCGTGACTTTTTAATCTCGATATGAGCGATCAAAACGATAGCCACAAAGACTGGATCTACCGTGACTCGACCAAGAAGTTGCTGATGCGTCTTTTGTTGATTGGTTGTACCGTGTCGGTTCTCGCTGAGGTCTTGGTATTAGGGCGCCAAGACAAATTTGGCGTGGATGGTTTTTTTGGATTCTACGCCATCCTAGGATTTGTCAGTTGCACGATGATGATCTTCCTCGCCAAAGGCCTGGGATTGTTTCTCAAGGTGCGGACCGATTTCTACGAAGACAAAGAGGAGGAGGATAAGCGATGATCTTTCATCCCGCGCTCATTCTTATCCTCGGTGCGTTTCTAGTGCCACTTTTGAAAGGATCGATTCGCAATTACTTGACCATCGCGCTTCCCATTCTCGCGTTGGGATTGATTGCCTTCATGCCCGAAGGGACGCATTGGCAAATGACTTGGCTGGCCGGTTTTGACGATCTCACCCTGTTGCGCGTCGACAGATTAGCCAAAGCCTTTGGTTATATTTTCACGATTAATGCCATCGCCGCCTTCATCTATGCCTTCTATGTGAAGGACGGCACGCAACATGCCTCGGCATTGGTTTATATTGGCAGTGCGTTGGGGGCGGTCTTTGCAGGAGATCTTATCACTCTCTATGTATTCTGGGAACTCATGGCGGTGGCGTCCACCATGCTGATCTTGGCTCGGCGTGGTCACCGTTCCTTGGGATCGGGTGTTCGTTATATCTTAATTCACATTCTCGGCGGCCTCTTCTTTCTCGCCGGCATCGTCATCACATACCAACACACGGGCTCGCTGGCTTTTGAGCATTTTGATCCCGCCACCCAGAAGCACGCAGGTACTTGGCTGATCTTATTAGGCTTTCTGGTCAATGCCGCGGCTCCGCCGTTCTCTGCTTGGCTATCCGATGCCTATCCAGAGGCCACGGTCACAGGCTCCGTCATTCTCAGTGCCTACACCACGAAAACGGCGGTCTACACTTTAATTCGCGGTTATCCCGGGTGGGATATTCTCATCGCCGTGGGCTGTGTCATGGCCGTTTACGGCATCATTTACGCGTTGTTGGAGAATGACATGCGGCGCATTCTCGCTTACTCCATTATCAACCAGGTCGGCTTCATGGTCTGTGCGGTGGGTGTGGGCACGGCGATGTGCTTGAATGGCGCGGTCGCCCACGCCTTCTGCCACATCATTTACAAATCGCTTTTGTGGATGTCTGCGGGTGCGGTCCTTTATCGAGTCGGAAAAAGCAAGTGCACCGAACTGGGCGGTCTTTACAAATCGATGCCGTGGAGCCTTTGGTTAGGCTGCATTGGCGCTTTGGCCATTTCGGCAGTGCCGCTCACCAGTGGCTTCACAAGTAAGACCATGATCCTAACAGGTGCCGCCTACGAACACCTTTTCTGGCCATGGTTTATCTTGGAGATCGCTTCCGCCGGTGTCTTTCTTCACGCCGGGATCAAGTTTCCTTACTTCGTTTTCTTTGCCAAAGATCGCGGTCATCAAGTGGAAGAAGCACCGAAATCCATGCTCTTTGGAATGGGCATTCTAGCATTCTTCTGCATTGCCTTGGGTCTCTTCCCAGGAGCTCTCTACGCCATCTTGCCTGATGCGCAGAATGTCTCGGTCTTTGGGTTGAGTGTGGTGGAATCTGACGGTGCCGCGCATGCCTTCAGCGCGTGGAAACTCGACAAAGTCATCACCCAAATGCAACTGCTCTTGCTTTCGGCTCTGACATTCTTCGTATGGATCAAGTGGCTCAAGCGGACGGATACGATTGTGCTCGACACCGATTGGTTTTACCGACGGGGGGGAGGCTTGTTTTATCGCCTTTGTGATGGTGTGCTCAATTCTATCAACCGCGTGACGAAAGCTGTCGTGGTGGACGGCTTTGTCGGCCGCTTGGCTAAGTTCTTGCAACACGGACCCGCGAGATTGTTAGTAGGTGTTCAAGTGTTGGTGTGGAAAATGAATGGTCTGGACGGTGACACTTTGGACGATCGCCGGGCGGAGTTTTATGAGCGTACGCGACTCGGCGCCTTTCCGATTGGGATCACGGCCTTTCTCGCCGTGCTCCTCTTAGCTTTGCTCTTCGTTTTCTAGCATGTTTACGGGAATTGTCGAAACCACGGGTGAGGTCGTCCAATTGGGTCACCTCGATTCAGGTGGCGCACGTTTGACACTGGCCATTCCCTTCGCGCGGGAACTCGCGCTTGGTGAGAGCGTGTCGGTCAATGGCTGTTGTCTCACCGTCACGACCATTGACGAACAGACCGTCGGCTTTGATTTGCTGCAACAGACTCTGGATGTGACCAATCTCGGTGACCTCACTAAAGGAAGTTTGGTGAATCTCGAACGCGCCTTGCGCCCGGATAGCCGGTTGAGCGGTCACTTGATGCAGGGTCACGTGGATCAAACGAGCCCCGTTCAAGAGATCACACCGCGTGGGAAGGATACGATGATCACGATCACATTGCCTAAAGAGGCTCAGGCATTGGTCATTTCCAAAGGATCAATCGCGGTGGATGGCATTAGCCTAACCATTGCCGAACTCTCACCCGAATCGTTCACCATCTGGATCATTCCACACACTTTAGCGGTAACAAATTTGAAAGCTAAGCAGGTGGGCGATCGCGTGAATCTCGAGTTTGACTTGTTAGGCAAATACGTTCAACGCCAGCTTGCTGCTGGTCATTAGGTTTACCCATCGAGGATGAGCAAGAGTTGCGGACCGCGTACGAGCGAAATGCAAACTTGGGTGGGACTCGATCTGATTACAGGGGTTCCTCGTGATCTTTGGAGAGGGAAACCTTTTAGACGGGCTGATGGATAAAGGTGTTCGCCGATTTGAGGGCCGATGTTGGCGAAGATGCATTCACGCTCGTAGACGACCGGGAGGCCGTCCATATTCTGCACACGAAGCCGCGCATAGGTCGCTTCTGGCGTCTCAGCTCCTCTGGATCCATCAGAGAGAATCAGAAACAGAATGTTATCGATGCGGAAGAGGGCAAGATGCTTCCGTTCGTCCTTGCGGGCGCGGGCCCCTTTCCGCAGTATTGGCAAACCTGTGGATGACCAGAACGCTTTCGCGACCAAGAAGATCTTCCGCGGCACCGACGGCCGCTTTGGGGAAATTGTGAGGAGATTCTTTCGGGTGTCGGCTATGGGTTGCTTATCGCTATCATGGACGGCCTCCTCACTCGCCCACGAACCGGTCGATTCCTTTACCTTGATTGTCCTACCAGACACACAAGGCTATGCTGACACGCGGCATCGGGAGACGCAGAAGCACTGGCCGGATATTGGCGATCAGAGAACCTGCTTCTTTGAGCAAACCGAATGGATCAAGAACAACCGAGAGGAAAGGAACATCGCTCTAGCCGTGCACGTGGGTGATATCACCCAAACGGAGCACGCCGATGAATGGAAGATCGCGGATGCCGCCTTCAAGACGATCGACCCGTATGTGCCCTACGTCCTCTGTTCCGGAAATCACGACATGGGTTACTCCTCCGATCTCCGCAAGACAGGCCAATCTCGCACTAGTCAGTTCAGCACCTATTTCCCACCCTCACGTTTCGTCGATAACCCAATCTACAACCCAAACTTTGGTCCAGACAAACACCGCCACTTTCGTGAAACTGGGAAGACCGAGAATTACTATCTCTTCTTCCAAGTCACCAGGCTGAAGTTCCTGGTCATCTCACTCGAATTCAAACCCGCGGACGAGACCCTTGCTTGGGCTAACGAGGTTGCTAAGCAGCATGCCGACCACCGAGTCATCGTGGTGACGCACGCTTACCTGACGAAGCAGGGGCAGCGCACTCAGGCCGACAGCTACCCAATCGAGGGCAACTCAGGACAAGCCATCTGGGAAACGTTCGTCAGCCGCCACCCGAACATCTTTCTCGTGCTCTCGGGACATGCCGGGGAAAGCAGATTGACCAGTAAGGGACAGCATGGCAACCCGGTTCACCAGATTCAATCTGACTACTGGTACTGGGATCTTCCCCGGATCAAGGCGGGCAGTGGATTTCTTCGCATCCTGACATTCCACCCAAGCCAAAACCGGATCGACGTGAAAACTTATTCGCCCGTGCTCGATGAGTTTCTCGATCGTCCAAGTAGCCAGTTCTCGCTGCCTTTTGAAGTGGAGGGTGAGTGATCTTTTCCGAGTTGAGCGGGTTAGCCCGTCTTCGTCATCACGGCCTCCAGGATGGTGGGGCACGGACGCGAACGATGGATTTCGTGGAACAAGCTGGGGCGAAATCCGTTGCCATGATAACTAACTAACTAGGGCCTGTCCCACAGGTCCGGCCCCCTGTCATAGAAGTGCGAAACAGCGATATTAAAGAGCTATGAGAGCCCAATTTGGACTCCCATAGCCAAATTCGGCGTGTATAATTTGGTTAGTAGCAAAATCAAACCCGCCGAATCATGACCGAATTTAACCGCCAATTAACCTTTCGTCTACTTCCACCTTGTTACGGGCCCAAAGATTATCGCGATAAACGCGCCCGATACCAATTCATGGACGACATCATCGAGCGGGCCGGACTCGATGACCAATTCACGAAGCTTGTTCTCGAACGCCGCGGCCTCCAGTCCCATCAAGTAGGCACCCGATTCCTCAATCACTGCGTCACCGCCTTCCGCACTAACATCGTCCGCTTCGTCGAAAATCATATGCCCGTGCGCGAACTCAGCATCCAACTAGCAGAAAGCAATGTGCTGCAATGGTTCTGTCATACAGGCGAATTCGGCTCCGTCATGCCCCCCTCAAAAAGCACCCTCGACCGTTACGGACGCTTCCTGCCCCAAGAAGCCATCGACCAACTCGGCGCCCAGCTACTGCAAAGCGCCGCCCAACACTCCAGCGACGGCTTAGAGCAATTGTTAGGTTTAGAAAACCCCGTCGATCTGGTCAACGTCTGGTTCGACAGCTTCTGTCTCCAAGCCAACATCCACTACCCCACCGACTGGGTGCTCCTCATCGACGCCACCCGCACCCTGATGAAAGCCACGAAACTCATACGGGAAGCCGGCTTAAAAAACCGCATGCCCCAAGACCCCGAAACCTTCCTGCGAGAAATCAACAAACTCGGGATAGCCATGAGCCAACAACGGCGGCAGAAAGACAGCAAACGCAACCGCAAAGCCATCCTGCGACAGATGAAAAAATCAATTCGCAAGACCCGTCAACACGCCCAGAAACATCGCCAACTCTTAGAAGAAAGATGGCAAGAAACCGAGTGGAGTTGGCCGCAAGTCCAGCAAATACTAGGGCGAATCGACAACATCCTCGAGCAACTACCTGAAGCCCAACGCCAAGCACACGAGCGCCTCATCGGGGAGCGACAAGTCAAAAGCTCAGAAAAAATCCTCAGCCTCTACGAGTCCGACGTGCAAGTGGTAGTGAGAGGAAAGTTAGGGAAAGAAACCGAATTCGGCAACCCCATCCTGTTAGGCGAACAAGAAGACGGATTAATCGTTCACAACCAACTCTACAAAGAAAATGTGAGCGACGCCAAGATACTCCTAGAAGGAGTCGAAAACATCGAAGAGCGACTCAAGATCGAAATAGAAGGCGTATGCGCAGATCGAGGCTTTGCGAGCAAAGCAAACAGCAAAGCGTTAGGAGAAAAAAGAGACTACATATGTCCGAAGCAACTCGAAATCCTGCGCGAAAAAATGGGGAACGGCGAATTCGCCAAGAGGCAAAGAAGACGAAGTCAAACCGAAGGCCGAATCAGCATCTTCATACACAGCATATTGGGAGATATGTTACGAGTGAAAGGGCACACCAATCGCGAGAAGGCGGTGAGTTGGGGAGTGCTCGGGCACAACATGAAGAAACTAGCCGAAATGCGAAAGAAGCAAGCCGAAGCGCGAGAAGCCGAAGCGCGGAAGCAAGCAGCCTAGAAAAAGCGCAAGACAAAGCCGCGCCCCCGGAACACAAGCCGGAGAGGGAGCAGCACGTACCCGCGCCCGAGAAAAAGGCCCGAAAAGCGAGAATCAGACAAAGCACAACCATCCAAACCAACAAATCCGCCCCCGACCAGCGCGGCCAACAACGCGCCTAACAAAAACCACACATCAAATCTCAGAATCGGACGCTTCTGGGACAGACCCTAACTATGTTATCTGGCCCAAGACGCGATCGCTCGACTCGACCTCAGCTCCTCCTGCACGGAGAAAAACGGAATCGCGCTCGAGGTGCGCACCAAGATTCCCGGCCGTGCAAGTGACCGATATTTCAATCAGAACCTCTGTCCATTCCTGATGGGTAGCGGTATCTGCCAAGCTTGAACGCACATCGGCACTTCGGTAGCCTGACAGCGTGGACATTCTAAGATCGGAACAAGCGAAGCCTCTTGATTCTTGGCGATCACCGAGTGTGAGGCGTGTCTTGATAGGCGTTTGGTCTCTGGTTCTATGGGCGGTTCTGGCGATTGCTTCGCGCGCCGATATAGCGAAGACGGCAGCCGATTGGAAAGGGTTCACCAAGCAAAGTTTCGAGTTGCAAGGGAAGAAGTGCTTCGTCGTCGAGCCGAAGGTTTCCGCTCCGGGCAAGCCCTGGGTTTGGCGCACATCGTTTCCTAACTATCACCCAGAGGTCGATCTGGAACTGATCCATAACGGTTTCCATGTCGGCTTCATCAACTGTGTCAGCCTGTTAGGAGCGGATCCGGCGCTGGATCTAATGGACGCTTTCTATGATTACGTTAGGAAGGAGTGGCGTTTGGCGGAGAGACCGGCCCTGGAGGCGGTCAGCCGCGGGGGGCTGCATGCGTACCGTTATGCGGCAAGGCGCCCCGAACGAATCGCGGCGATCTACGCCGATACACCGGTCATGGATTTGAAGAGCTGGCCATATCAATATCCTGGGGCCAAGCCACAGGTCACGGATGCGCTGAACCACTACGGATTTGAAGATGAAGCAGCGTTGATAGCCTATCGCGGCAATCCCCTGGACATCCTTCCCATCATTGCGAAAGCGAAGATCCCATTGCGGCACGTCATCTCCCTGGACGACACCGTGGTGCCGCCTGAGGCGAATACGTTAGAGGCGCGGAGACGGTTGCGAGAACTGGGCCATGAAATGGACGTGGTCACGGTGGAGTCAGGAGATCCAGCGCAGAGTGGCCATCATTTCGAACTGCCGGACATCTACGGATCGGTGCAATTCGTGATGCGCCACACCCATGTTTTGCCCAAGGAGCGAGAGTATTTCGAACTACGAAAGGGTCTAGCAAACTGCCAGGAAACTTTTGTGAAAACGAGAAGGGGACGAATCGCGTTTCTCGGCGGATCGATCACCCACAATCGTGGATGGCGCGACGAGTTGATGCGCTATTTCAAGAAACGCTTTCCAAAGACCTCGTTCGAGTTCGTAGCCGCGGGAATCCCATCGATGGGTTCGGTACCCCATGCCTTTCGATTGGAGACGGATGTGCTGAAGAAGGGACCGATCGATTTACTCTTTGTCGAAGCGGCGGTCAATGATGCCTCCAATATTCCGGAACATCCAAAGTGGATGTTGCGCGGAATAGAAGGCGTGGTGCGCCATGCGCGGGAGGCTAACCCAATGACCGATATCGTGCAGATGCACTTCGTGATGCCGTCTCACATGGAAGCCTATCATAAGGGCGAAGTGCCGGTCGCGATCATGCAGCATGAGAAAGTGGCGCAGGCTTACGGGTGTGCGTCGTTAGATCTGGCCCGCGAAGTGACCGACCGAATCGATGCGGGAGAGTTTAGGTGGAAAGAAGACTTTAGAAACCTGCATCCATCGCCTTATGGACAGCGGGTCTACGCGAATAGCATGATGCGCATGTTAGAATCCGGCTTTCGCCAAGGAGGCACCCCACGCAAACATGCAGTGCCTGAAGCGATGCTCGATTCGAGGAGCTACTCGGCAGGGCGATTTGGATCCTTGCAAGAGGCCAAGAATCTTGATGGATTTACGCTCGTCCCGTCATGGACACCAACTGACAAAAAGACGACGCGCAAAGGTTATGTTGGGGTGCCGGCGTTGGTCGCGACCGAGGCAGGATCGAGTTTTCGCTTTGAATTCGAAGGGCGCGGCATCGGACTGCTGATCACATCGGGCCCGGACGCCGGGGTGATCGAGTTCAGCGTGGACGGAGGTGAATTCCGAGAAGTCGATACTATCACCAGATGGAGCCAAAGCCTCCATTTGCCTTGGGCGGTGATTCTCAACGATGGCCTGATGAATGGCCCTCATTCTTTGGTTGTAAGGACAACAGACAAGGCTCCTAGCAGAATGGCTCTGCGCGTTTTTCAGTTTCTTGTGAACTGAGGCGGGTATCCATACCCGCACCTAGATAGATCGTTTGGTTCTATCACTGTCATTCATCATCGATTGAAGCCATCGCGTAGTCCCAAGGGCTCGAAACGATTTTTTCGTTTACGCTGATCTCCGCGTCTTCATGCTTGATCGTCACCCACTCGGTGCAACTCGCCTCGAACTGCAGCTTCAAAACCGTGGCGGCAAGGTCGTCCCGAATCACGGTGATGCCGGAAGCGCCGGCGGTGGCTCCAAGATCGCCATCGCTGTATTCCGCTTTGGCGCCTGGTTGATTGGAGGAAACTCGGGCCTTGGTAGCTGCGTGAGGGTAATAGATCTGAGTCGAATGAACGCGATCTCCTGCTGATGGCGTTCCTTCCCAAACATAACGTAGCTGGGCAGGCGTGACCGCTGTGCGAGGATCCTCAGCCGTTCGATCGACAACTTGCATTCTCCAATCTGGTTGTGGAGAGAAGTAAACAAGAAGATCCGCGGGAGGTGTGCGCATGGCAACCTTACCATTCGAGGCTACGGGAGCTGTCATGAAGGTGTTAGCCCAATGGTCTCCAATTTGCGGGCCAATGTTCTGCGTATTCCAAAGAGCGGCGACCTTGGCATGAAAGGACTCCTCGAATTCCACGGTTTCCCGTCGCACCAGGAATCGATTCTTAACAGCAACATAATCCTGAATGACGCGCACGGGAAGCCCCATTGGGTTGAGCATTTCCACTCGTGCAAAGCTGGCCTGATCCGTCTCTTCGATCTCAATGACGCGGGTCATCATGTCTTGCATCTTGCCACGTTGCCATTGCTCGTTGATGCGGTCAGGATCAGGCAAATAGCGGAGTTTCGCCTTTCCTGAGAGATCCGTGATGGCGATGCGGTTTTCCGGACTCTCGCCTTTCGATGTCACCAATTGCGTAAAGGGAGCTCCCCATCGATTCATGCCGATAATGCCTCCGGCGTTGTAGGGGAAACTGGTAGGAACGAGTTCAACGAGTACAAAGAGGTCGCCCGGATCCCAACCGCTTCGAAGAATGAGTTTGTCAGGAACCAGGCGATCGGTGAATGCCTGATTGCAGCAGAGATTGGCTCTGTCAGGATGCGGATCCAAGTTTGAGAGAAAACGGCCCACGATTTCTTTGTCTCTGTGAGGCATGCGAATATGTTCACGGCGCTCCGTGATGAGGACGCCTGTGGGCGGTTCGATGGGTTGAATCGCGTCATCGGCCGACAACCATGCGAGCACAAGGTAAGGGGCTGTCTCCGAGTGCAGGAGATAAGCATCGCGCAAGGTTGCGTCGTTCTGATAGAGCAGATAATTCATGGCCTTATGCGCGGCGAATCGGTAAGTGCCCTTCTTCGTGGCCGACGCCACCGCCTCCAGAACGCCCACGCGCAAGGCGGCTGTGCTGTTCCAGCCACCATTGGGGCCGTAAGGATTGATCGCTCCATCGGGCGTGATTTCCATCATTAGCCTGTGCCAGATCTTCTGCATGCCTGCGTCTGCCAAGTAACGATCATCACCAAGCAACTGGTCGCCGGAGAAGGCATAGGCACGGACTGAATCCTGGAAATACCCGGTATCATTCTGAAGAAGATCCTTCTTGTTCCAGAAGTCCTGCCAAACCAGTTCGGCATAGCGTTTCCAGTGCTCGGCTTCAGGGATGTCCGGGTACCACTTGGCGGCCAAGCCCTTTGCCAATGCCTCCGGCATCGAACGATGACAGGGGCCGCGCCATTCTATCGGTACGGTTCCCCACACGTGAAGATGACGACAGTAATCGAGCCAAAGTTCGCGGAACCAGGCTTCGTCCGGAGTGATCAGTCCGCCCTCCAGAAGGTGTTGTCGGTAAACGGGAATGAACGCAGGAGGTTCGGCAAACTGTTCCACCCAACCTTTCGCTTCGATCTCGGCCTTGAGCGCGCGGTGATAGTTTTTGAGCATTTCAATGCAGGCCTCTCCCCAATGCGCTTCCTTGGTATGCACAAATTTGGCTAACACAGGCAGCAACAAGGTTGGGCCGCTCATCCCTCGCTTAGGCTGGTTGGCGAACTCTAACATCCCACTGCTCTCTATCCACTTCATGTAAGTGGCCCGAGTCACCGGAGTGTTGGGAATCGGATAGTAGGCAAGGCTATTCACATTGGGGCTGCCGACACGATAGCGCTCGACGGGAGGCGCGTAATAACTCGGAGGGCCGATACGCTCGACAGGCGCCCTTCTCTCATCGGCTTCGACCAGAGCGACTCCTAATAGGAATAAGAAGATCACGCCTAGCGTTCCTGGACTCCATTGGCAGGATTTCACAAGTCTTAGCTGATTGATGGCGAAACGTTAGAATTAATGTTGAGCGTCCCCACGGTCATCTTGAAGGGGCGTCTTTGTTCGAATGGTGTTGCCTTCCAACGTCACCTCACCTGCTTCCTTGCCTATGCGAATGCCTGTTGGCTGGCGCCCAGTGCCGCTGTCTTCGATCACATTGTTTCGGATGATCGTTCCATCTGTGGCGCCGTCGACAAATAAGCCCCAGCCTTCATTATCGCGGACGACATTATCTTCAAAGGTGATCCGGTGTGCCGCCATCGGCTTGGTTTCTGATCGCCAATAGACCCCACCACGTTTGTTGCCAACAATGGTGTTGTTCCTGACGAGATTATCACTATCTTTGTGACCAATGGACATGCCGTGACCGCCGTTGTTCTCTAACCAATTGCCCTCCGCAAGCCCACCGCGAACACGCCAGCAGAAGAAGAAGCCGTCCTCACCATTAGCGATTGCCCGGCAGTCGTTCACCGTAGGTCTTTGGGAACCGCTACCCGGATGCAGTCCAAAGCCGGCGCAACGTTCCACCACGCATTTCTCTACCCTGACATCGTTCGATTGTTGGAAACTGATACCGTCGCCATTGTAGTCACGAACCGTGCAATTCGTGATCACGCAGTGGTCGCCACGATAAAGGAAGATCCCCGCCGTCCGGCAACCATCGACCTTGGTAGGATTTTCCAAACGGTTGCCATCGATGGTCAACGACTCTACGCGAGCGTCCTGCAATTCATAACCGCTGATCACAGGAAAGATCGTTGCCGCGAATCCTTCGTCGCTCACCATGATGTCCGCGTTCATGGCTCTTGTGAGGGTGAAGTAGTTGCCCTTCTGATTCAGGATCGTCCCACAAACGCCATGGAAATTGCGCTGCCGTTTGGACGCCACATAAACACCTTGACCGATCGCAAATCCGCTAGGGTCTTTCACAGTGATCGCCGCTTCGCCAAAGTCACCGTCCGCGACCAATAGCGAACGAAACTCCTTTGCTTTGCGCAAGATCGTCTTCTCCCCGGCACCCCGAACCGTCACGCGGCTACGGAGATGAAGGGAATCGCGCATGAGGTATTCGCCAGGGCCGATTTCCACGATCCCACCACCAAGGTTACCAACATAGTCCACCGCAGCCTGCAACACACGGTTGTTATTGCCGATGATGTCCGCATCGCGATGACCGACGGTGATGCGCACGGCGGGCTGAGCATGGAGTTCGTTCTCGGCGTGCTTACGACCCGCCTGGTCGCCGCAAACGGTCGTGACGGTGAACGTTAGGAAAAGTGGAATGGTTCTCATGACGGACATTTTAAAAAAGTTTTCGTTACGGCATCTTAAACACTAGTGCTCATCGGTCACGATGGATTTGGCACCTTGGTCACTGAGCGCGTTGCGGTAACCCTCAATGCGGTTTCCTGAGAGAGTCGCCTCGCTGTTCTCTTTCGCCAGGATGCCGGCACCACCGTTCTGGCCCTCGAGGACATTGTCAGTAGCCATCAGCTTTCCATCTAACAAGACGCCAGCGACACCACCTCCCTTGATGGTATTGCCGATCAGGAACGCCTTCGATCCCCCGAGGATCGCCACGATGGGCGGCATGCCTCCCGTTCTCTCTAAGGTATTGTTCTGAATCAGGGCTTCGGCCCCATCGGGCATTCCCACGGCAACCAAGCGGTTATCAAGACACTTATTCTCAAGAACACGGGCCTTCGATTCACCGCTGATCCCAATGCCTGCCGTTTCGTTCTTCTCAAGACGGTTCTGGAGCAGCAGCGGCTGGGCGGAGGCGACACCGATCCCGGCTGCTCTATTCTCAAAGCAATGATTGGCCACGATCAGCGGAGCGCTATCATCCCGGCAGCCGATCCCCGCAAGTTTGTTGTGGTAACAACGGTTGCCCCGAATGATCGGCGCGGCTTCGTCCTCAACACCGATGCCCGCCATCCCATTGTCGTAGCAATCATTGTCTTCCACCACCGGACGCGTCTCGGTGCCCGCGCGAATGCCAATGCCCGACCGACGATTCCCATAACAGCGGTTCTTTCGCACCACGGGGCTGGAACCGGCACTCACACCTATCCCAGCTCTCACATTGCGGTAGCACAGGTTATTCGTCACCAGTGGGCTAGCCTCATGGTGGCCGATTCCTGCATAGAGGTTCTCGAAGCACGTGTTGCCGTCAATACGTGCGGTCGAGCCTTTCATTGACCCAATGCCACCTCCCATATTGCGGAAGCAAACGTTACCGGTAATCCTCGGTGCCGTGGTGGTTCCCTCAACGCCAACAATCGCAATGCCAGTGTCCCCGTTATAACTCACAATCGTGTTGGTGACGGTGCAATTGACACCTGCGATGGTGATGGCGGGTTTGCCCAATGTTCCGATGCGCTCATACGACTGATTCTCGCCCTGCTCATCCCAGTGTTTCTTCCATTTCTCCTCATCGTAAACTCCGAACCGCGTGATGGTGAATCCGTCAAGCTTGGCACCCTCAGCCATCGTCACTCCCGGGGCGTCTCCGTTCTCGCCGCCGCCATCGACAATCGTGGTCTCGGCACGTGTTAGGCCCAGCGCTCCTCTCTCGTTCCCGCCGGCACTGCGAACGGTGATACCGGGCTTCAACACAAGGCGCTCCCGATAGGTGCCCGCAGCGACCTCAATGGTGTCACCAGCTTCGGCTGCGTTGATCGCACTTCGGATCGTTTCGTGATCGGCAGGCACATGGATGGTGGCTGCGATCAAGAGTGACGGCGAGACAAGGGCGGGAAGGATGAATCGGAGAATGAGAGTGGGCTTCATGGGACTGAGTGGGAGCGAGTCTTGATCATTCGGTAACGGGAATAGTGAGCAATTCCCCCGATTGCTTGTCCGCGGGGAACTGCGCGTCGACCGACCGCAGGTAGTCATTCAGCTGCTTGGCCAGTCGCTGTCGAACTTCCGGTCGGCTATCAGCGAGATTCGTTTGTTCGCCCACGTCATTGGCGAGATGATACAACTCGAACTGCCGGTCCTGATAGTAGTAGATCAGCTTCCAATCACCCTGACGGACACTGCTGCTTGGGCCAATGCCAGGCCCTTGTGGACCCCAGTTATTGGGAAAATGCCAGTAAAGTGGGCGATCATCAAGGAGAGGATCGGTTCGGTTTCGGAGGAGACTAACGAAGCTTTGTCCATCAATGACGCCGCCAACTTGCTTTGCGTGCTCGATACCGGCAATCTCAAGGATGGTCGGAAAGAAGTCCTCAATGATAACCGGCTGCGAGCAGATTGATCCAGGTTTCGTGACTCCCGGCCAGAGACCGATCATGGGAACGCGGACGCCGCCCTCGTGAGCAGATCCTTTGCCGCTGGAGAGCGGCTTGTTATGCGTATGGCTTTCACCACCGCGTCCATGAGCGCTAAGCCCTCCATTGTCAGACATGAACAAGACAATGGTCTCGTCGTCGATGCCATGAGACTCTAACCGATCCAGAACGTCACCCAGCGATTTGTCCATGCCTTCGACCATCGCCGCGTACATGGCTTCGGTATGATCCAGTCCCGCTTCACGGTATTTCTGATAGAACCGGTCATCCTCAGCGAACGGCACGTGCACGGCGTAGTGCGAAAGGTAGAGAAAGAAAGGCTTGGCATCAGCCACCGCTTGATCCACTGCCTTCAAGGCTTCTCGGGTGAGGGCTTCTGTTAGAAAGATGTCCTTGCCGTGATACGCTTCCAATCCCGGAACATCCCACACTTTCGGTCCGTTCCGCCACACGGCACTGAAGTCTTGGGCACCCAGAAAGCTGCCCGGGCCTCCGGCGGCATGGCCCGCAATGTTGATGCTAAAACCAAGCTCGCAAGGATCTTCACCCGGCGTTCCCACCGCTCCGAAGTGCGCCTTTCCGACATGAATCGTGCGGTAGCCAGCCTCACTCAGAAAGGCTGGCAAAGCCTTGGCGTGAATCGTGCGTTCAATCCCCTCGACGGGACTCAACCCATTCACGTTCCAGAGTGGAAACGTGAGGGTGGGGTGTTTGCGATCATTGGTGGCGTTCTTGTGCAATGTCCAATTGGTCACCCGGTGCCGGGCCGCATTGAGCCCTGTCATTAGGCTAATCCGAGTTGGAGAACACACACTGCAGGCATAGGCCTGAGTGAACTTCATGCCGGCAGCCGCCAAGCGCTCCATACTCGGCGTGCGATACCGCTTGTTGAAAGCCGTGACGTCTCGGTGAAACGGCACGGAAGTATCCTGCCAACCCATGTCGTCGACCAAAAACAAGACAATATTAGGCAATTCGCCGAGCTGAACACGTATTTGGCGTGCCACGGTTTCTGCGAGCGCCAGGTAACCGCGTTCGTTGGGATGCACGCCGTCGCCTTCCGTAAGCCAATCAGGATTTCCTGACAAAACCGCATTCAAATCAACCAAGGAGACTTTACTTTCCGAGTGCTCCTCAGCCAATTGGCGCACCCGTCGGCACAACTCCTGTAACCGCGGCTTTCGTTCCTTGAGATTGGCAACGCGATCGTCCGATAGCCCAGCGGTTTCGAGCACCATCGCCGTCGGCGTGCACAAGAAGAGGCGTGGCTGAGTGGGTAGCGCTGCGAGTTCCCGAATCAACTCCCGATAGTCATCCTCAAACGCATTGATCTTCTCCCAATGCTTCAGCTTCCCGCTCACCGTATCGTTCGTGCCCAAGGAAATGACCACCATGTCAGGGAGGAACGCTTTCACCTGGTCAAGAATTGACCAAATGCTAGGGCGCCCCTGTTTGATCAGCGTCGCTCCACCAATTCCGAAATTACGCACCTCGTGGTCATCCCCTAACAGGCGTTGCAAATGAACGGGATACGAGTCGGTGTCGGCGTTGACTCGAGCCCCTGCGGTGATGCTGTCACCCATGCAAGCGATGCGAATGGGAGCGGCTTTCGCTACTTCCATCGCAAAGAGAGTGATCAGCAACACTGAGCTTCTGATGAAGTTCCTCATGGTCGCATCATGAAATTGAGTGCCAATCATGTACTGGGTCGTGGAATTTGCCGACGGCATCTTGCCGCGGGAAACATCTCTAAGGTTGGCTAGCAATGATGTGAAGGCGCGCCTCCACCGGTTGATTCTCTGCGCAGGTGATGCGTTAGGGGCACTCGGAGGCGTGAAGGAGCACACCGTTACAGTCGATAGGATCTCGGACCCTGTCTCAGGATGGTTTTGAATCGGACTAAGCATTTGCAAAACACCCGTTTATTGTATAATCAGTTTCTATAGAAATTTTGCATGTTATTCTAATTCAGTGATAAGTGAATCGACAAGCGATTCTGTAAAAGGGCGTTCGGAACCGGAGAATCTGAATCACTCTGAAGACGTCGGGCGTGCCCTGGGCCTGAGTGGAGCGATCACTTCGGAGGCGATCTTGCGCCGCTCTCGCCGACTGAGCCACTTCAATCGGCTGATTGTCTCGGTCAGCCAGACAGACTCTATCGAAGCGTGTATGCGGCTTGTTGCCAACTACACGAGAGAGATCATGGCTGTGGATCGCGCGAGCATCGCCTTGCTCACCGACGACGGAAAGCTAGAGCTCTTTGCTTTGGACGGCGTTTCGGGGATCATGCCGACCGGCGTCGTCCTACCTCTTAAAGGCTCTATGGTGGGAGAAGTCGTCTCGACCGGACGTCCAATCCATCTCCTCGATTGTTCAACCAGCGAGTGGGCAGATGCACGGCACCTTCTCAGTATGGGTTTACGTGCATCGGTGGATGTTCCGTTGATTGCATCTGGAAGGGTCCTTGGAACGCTTAATACGGCCGCGTCCGACCCCACAGTCTACGATTCCGACGCTGAGGAAACCCTAGTCCAGATAGCGACGATCCTATCATGCCTCTTAGAGAAACAGAGGCTCTATGACAACGCCGTCGAGGCTAAGCGTGACGCTGAACTCGCGAATCGAGCCAAGACTACGTTCCTCTCACAGATGACCCACGAACTCCGCACGCCGATGAATGGCGTCATCGGCATGTTAGAGTTGCTAGAGGAGACGACGCTGACCGACGAGCAGATCGATCTCGTACGAACGATCCGTACGAGCAGCGATATCCTGATGGCAAACATCAACGCCATCCTAGATTTTTCCAAAATTGAAGCGGGCAAACTTGTCCTTGAAGAATCCGAAATACAAATCCAACACTGCCTAGAGAACACGCTTGATCTAGTAGGACCTCAGTTGAGCAGGAAGAAGTTGTATCTATTTTACTTCATCGAGGACGATGTTCCGGAGTGGGTCGTGCAGGATCTGACCAGACTGCGACAGATCCTAACCAATCTGCTGAGCAACGCCGTAAAGTTTACTGAGAAGGGGGGGATTGAAGTGGTCGTTCGTGCGGAGGAGCTTGATGTTGATCGGGCTAAGATTCACTTCATCGTAAAGGATACCGGAATTGGCATCGCGAAGGAGAACGTAAAGGATCTCTTCAAACCCTTCAGCCAATTAGACTCGTCGATCACTAAGCGCTACGCTGGTACAGGACTCGGTTTGCTCATCTCCCAGCGAATCTGTCAACAAATGGGCGGCAAGATGACGGTCACGACCGAATCAGGAAAGGGTTCCACATTTGCCTTTTCCATCGTGTGTAAGCGGGTTTTGGCCAAGTTAGGGAACGTCAAGCCAAACGGATTCCCAGGAAAACACCTTCTGGCACTCGTGCCTAGCTTGCCAGTTGAAAGGCGGTTCTATAGGCAAACGCTAAGCCAATGGGAAATGGGAGCGAGTTTCTGCGACTCGGTCGATCAAGCTAAGGATGCACTAGGAGAGCACCGCGTCGCAGACATGCTCTTGGCCGACATTGATGTCGCGTCTCCGGAAAAATTAGTCGCTCTCCGGGACGCTTTTCCCGATCTACCGGTTCTCGTCGTGACTGAACGGGAAAAAATTCTACGCTGTTCCGATCGCTATCCCACACTCACTTGGGTTCCGAAACCGATTAACCTGAGTCAGCTTCATAGGGCGCTTTGCCGTGAATTCTCGGATTGCGACTCGACGCTCGAGAACTCCAATTCCGACGATATCCGATTTCCAAATCTAGCGCACATGCACCCTTTGAAAATCCTGGTGGCAGAGGACAATGAGATTAACCAGAAGGTCATCTCCGGGATTCTTTCGAAGTTTGGCTATGAACCGGAACTCGTACCCAACGGTTTGGAAGCCGTTAACGCATTGGCCGAACGGCGGTACGATGTGATATTAATGGACATCCACATGCCCGAGATGGATGGCCTTACCGCGACGAGACAGATCCGTCGCCAACTGTCGGTAGAGGATCAGCCTCACGTCATTGCCGTTTCAGGCGATGTCTTCAGCGACTACCAACAGCAATGCTCTGAGCTGGGACTCAACCAGTTCTTGACCAAGCCAATTTGTCCGGGCGAATTGGCAGACGCGTTGAGGCATGCATGCTAGTCCGCTGAACAGGTTCCAAATAACCGTTGAGTTTTCGTTAGTCGACAACAGATTGCGTGCCTTGCTATTTCAGCGTTCTTAAAGGCTTCGCACGAGTTCAATTTGGGTATGACGAAAAGTGGTGGGCACTTTCGTAGCGGAACTCGTGAGAGTTCCGAGCGTGGCACTCCGCTACCGCGAAGGAACTGTCACCAGTTCCTCTACCTTTATTGACCACCACTTTTAGTCACACCCGTTCAATTTGCGCCAGTCCGTCACCATAGGCGATAAGTGAGAAAAGCTTACGGGGAGATGCACGGCATGTGACACCGGTGTTTCGATTGCAGTGGTCAAAGCCCCCGTATCCGAGGCGGTCATGACAGCCATTCAATCTTACCCTCATCTCTGATAACGTTAGGGTTATTTTAAATGAATCCTGCGCAAGATCTCGCATCATTCCCACTGGCCTGCTCTTCCTGGTGTGCCTGATCGTTCTTCATCTTCTGCCGCCGTCTCGTCACCGGTCTCAGCGTATTTGGTTAGGAACTCGTCCGCAGGCATGATGAGCTGGGAATCGACTCTTCGGTGTTCCTGTAAGAAAAGGGTACCTTTTCGCGAAATTGTGACAAGAATCGGTGAACAGTTCGTCTACTAGCGTTAGGAGGTCTTAGAAAGCAGCGCGATCACCTCCCGATACTGCTCCTTGGTGGACATGGTAAAGCGGCCCGTGAGTTCCCCCTGATTGGAAGTCTCCGAACGGTAGCGATCATCGTGATCTTCCAAATGAGATTGAGCATAGGCTAGTGGGCGCGCCCAGGCGAAACCACCTTCAGCGGGAAGGCTCTGGTCGGCTCCGCGATCCAACAGGAACTTGACCATCTCAACGTGGCCGCAGCGGGCTGCAAATCCTAACGGTGTCGTCGAAGAGTGCGTGTCGATCGCATTGATGTCAGCTCCAAGTTCGATCAAACACCTTGCCCAATCAAGTTCATTCGAAGCCGCGGCAGCGTGCAGCTGCGTACGCCCTAACCAATCACCTTTGTCGACGTCCAAACCATGGTGAACCGCTCGTTTGAGTAATTCGACACTGCTTGGGCATTTGCACATTTCATACCAGGGCCCTTTGACGATCCGCTCGTTCCCAACACGCTCCACATAAGTATCAAGTTCTTCCGCGGTTCTTACCCGTGAAAGACGCGTGCCGTCCTCTCTAACCGCGAGGATCTCTTCAATGGGCGCCCTTTTCAGAAACTCTAACAGAGTCAATCCATCCCTATCACTCTCGCCTTCCAGCCGGGCGCCATACGTGAGCAGCAGCGCCATGGCCTCTTCCGGATGCCGTCTTCCCCAGTGGGTGCAGAACATGTAAACCGTGCCGGAGGAGTCGACGTTCGCGTTGGGATTAGCGCCGGCTTCTAACAAGAGCCGCATGATCTCCACTTCGTTGCGCTCCGCGGCGACGGCCAAGGCAGCGCCGGAGGGGGAGTCCTGTTCGGGGTAGTTGGGATCGGCGCCAAGCTCTAGCAGGAGTTCCACCATGTTCCGTTGCCGGTTGCTCGCAGCCAGGTGAAGCGGGGAACTTTCATCGGCATTCACGCGATTCACGATGGCTGGATCTTCCTTCACCATCGCTCGAACGATTTCCGTTAGTCCCGCAGCGACAGCGGTATGGAAGGAAGGCTCAAGACCAAGGTCCAACAACCAGGGAAGCGCTTTTGGCAGGCGATAGGCAGCGAGGTCTGTGACCGTTTGGTTGTCGGCCATCTTGCGATCAATGGCAGCGCCTAACGAGACTAGCTCTTTGGCGAGTTCGAGTTTCTTGCTCCCGATGGCCAAATGAAGAATCGAACGGCCTTTCCGATCGGTCCCGGCAAGCAAGGCTGAATGGGCCTTCATAGCGGCGATTACTTTCTCCCGATCGACACTCTGGTCCTTGTCCCACTCGCCGGGAAACAGTTTAGCCAGCTCGTCCAGCTCGGGCATGTGGTTCGGTACGAGGCGGGGCCAGTATTCCTCATCAAGATACTTCAGGATTGGCGTGTGCCCACGGCGCTGTAGTTCCCGTCTGTCGCAGCGATAGGTGTGGCCGTCAGCGATGTAGAAGGCGAGCCGGTTCTCATGATCAAACTCATGAATCGTCCTAACGACATCCAAATGACCCTGCCGCAACGCCTGATCAATCGGCTTCGAATACCAGAGTTGCGCATGCATGAGATTGCGATCCTTTTCTAACATGGAGCGCACCCTCGCATTGTCGCCATCCGCACAGGCGCAGATGAAATCCCAAGCGTCGTCTCCATCGACAATAACGCATTCCCGCCTGAGCTTTTCGCCTTCCAGCCAGTAGGGCTTGGTCATTCGAGATGAGGGAGGGGAGCTCAAGAGGGTCATGGTTGTCGGAAGAATCGGTCGCTTCTGCAATATAAAGGGTAGGTTTGCGCCGATTTGTGACAAGAATCGTGCCCGCCAGCCACTTTTCGAGCGGGCGATACTAGCTTTCTCACTTGGGATAACGCACATCGACGATCGTGGAGCCATTGGCGGCCTTGATCACGATTCGTTCCCCCTCGTTCGCGAGTTTGCCAGCGTATTCTCCGGCCACGGGCAAGCTTGCTCCGTGGCGGGCCTTAAAGGCTTCGGCGTTCTTCACAAGGTAGATGTGTCGCTGGGGCTCGATGCTCTGAATCTGTGCGTCGCGAAAGTCGAACCGCACGCCATCGGCGACGCGGACACTCGAGAGTGACACTTTCTCGTCAGTGGTGTTGGCGATCTTGAGGAATTCAAAGTCGCTCGACTTGTCGAATCCTTTGACTTTCTCAGAGTCGGAGGGCGGCTTAGGATCGTAGTTAATCTCGGCAATCTCGATGTTCTGCGATGAAGCGGCAACCTCACCAATCAATTGGTGGATTTCGGACAAGGCGGACCACGTACCATTGGCGACCCGAATCCTCACCTTGAGGTGAAGCGAATTCTCCAAGCGTCGTGTGAGGACGCTTCCTTGGGTCCACCTTGCATTTGGGTTAGGGGCGCCACCAATGGCCCTCGGATCTTCCCCATTGAGCGTGTAGTAGAAGGTGCCATCCTGATTCGGATTCGTGATCTTAAGGAGTTTCCCTCCCGATTCGGAAATCACGGGTGCAGCCACGTTTGGGTAGAGGTTTGCCGTTTCCAACTGCTTCAGAACGGCGGCGGTCCGAGTGGGCAGATAGCTTTCGAGCAAATGTGAGACGGCCCGCTCCCAATCCGCCTTCGTGTAGGGATTGGCGCGGATCGCATCTCCCCAGCGGGCGGAATGCGCGATGATCGCCGGGCGCAACTGATTGGCACGTTTCTTGAGTCTGACAATAGCATTAATAGCGGTCATCGCCCCGTCGTTGCTTAGATGTTTGTGAGCCCGATCGGCAACGAGCAGACGGTATTCCTCGTTCCGCAGCAGATGGTGATGAATCCATTCCGGGTTGCTGTAAATGAAGCTCGGGTTTCGGGTGGGAAACAGGCGCGCTCGATTGCCTACGGCAGTGGGAACGTCGAGCGAATGTTCGGCATCATGACAGAAGAACTGAAAGCCATCATTTCCCTTTCGATTGAAGAGACTGTGCCAGTTGTTCGCCCGGCGATAGCCCAGGAAACTTGAGAGGGGCGCGTCGCCATCCCCGATGTAGTAAATCAACAGCATGTAGTCGGCGAGATTCTCCGCGTCGAGGAGAACTCGGAGCGACGCATCTCTTTCGCCGCTCTCATTGCGCCCCTGCATGCGAAAGTAGATGGCGTTCGACGGGTCGTCGCGAAGCACTAACGATTGTTCCCAGAGTTCTTTCCACGCATCAAGATTCCCATCCGTCGCCTCTGTGGTGAAGCCCCCTGCATGATTGGATGTCTTCACCGCGTCATAGTCGTCCTTGGCACCTCCGAAGTAGTCGGATCCAAAGGCGGCTTTGGGACGTTCCTGTGATTGATAGACACCCCAATAAATGCCGTTGAGATAGAGATGGTAGTAGCGGCTTCGTGTGTAGGGTTGTGATAGGGCGCCCTGCGTATCTCTAGCAAAGACGTCTCTGAGGAAGGTGTTGAAATGGGGATTGCTGGAGTGATTGGCCTTTCTCGCCCACGAATGATTGGAAGCGGTTCGGAAATCAAGGTTATCGAACTGGTCCGTCCCCTCGCTGCCGAACATAGGCCGGCGCAGTTTACTTTCGCCGTAGGCTTTTCGGTAGAAGAGGCGGAAACCTCTTTTGAAAAACTCCGGTTGTCTCGTGGCGCCCCCGCGAACTCGCAACCCGGCATCGATCTGAAAACTCTCCCCGTCTTTGGAGATCACCTCAAAGGACGCAGCTCTCTCCCACCCCTTGCCGCGCTTCATCGCATTCACATAAATCCCGCGCCCCTCGCCCACGAATTCGTCCAAGGGGAGAACGATAGACGCGGTGGGAAGCGATTCCAATGAGGTACGCACTTCTTCTCTGGTATGCACCTTGCCAACAATGTCAGGGTCCATCCCAAAGTCGAAGACCTGATCGTTCACAGGTTGCTCCGGCCAGCCTTCCGGTGATCCGCCTAACGGCGATTGATCCATCACATCGTCCAGAAACAGATAGGTGTGCGTTTCCACGGGGCTGTGATAGTGAGGCTCCACCGCAGCGGCCCTCACAATCGTCGATCTATTAATGGGAACGGGCCGCGTGTAGGGCTTTCCGTTCGTTGGTGAAGGCACATCGCCATTAAGAGTGTAGCGGATGCTTCCCTTCGTTTCCTCAGCGGATAGTTTCAAAACGAATGGCTCTTCATGAAGGCCGCGTTGTTTGCTAAACGAAACACGACCGAGAAATCCATCGTAAGGGTCGGCGTTGATTTCACCTGGTGTCGGCAGCCGAAAGTAACCCGCTCGCCCGATCGTTGATTTCTGAATGGCGATCTGATAGAGTTCCGGAAGGATGAGAAAGTCCGAACTCGTCAGGCTCGCATTGAGTCCGTGGATAGCGAGCAGGTTGCCATCTGGCTTCAAGGAATTTCGAAAGCTCGTGATGTCATATTCCCTAAAGACGACTGCTTCGGCATCGGCATGCTCGCCGGTGGCCATGGCGTTATGAGTCAATGGCTCCGGGGCATTGGATTCGGCAACTTTGGTGCCATTCAAATAGGCGACAAAGCCGTCGTCGTACTTGATGCCGAGTTTCCACTGATCGGAGGGGCGCGTTTCGCCGATGTCGAAGGGAATCCTAACATAAACAGATCCGGTGCGGCCGTGCATCTTCGTGCCGACATCGCCGCCGGCTCCAATCAGGGGTTCGTAACCACTGCTCTGCTCATAGCCAATCCCTGTCTCTGCTTGCTGCCACTTTCGATCATCAAAGTCCAGCCGTCTCCAGTCCGACCCGATATCTACCTTCGGCACCTGAATTCTGCATGTCGCCTTTGCCGCGATGACCGTTCGATTGGAGACGTCAGTGACCACCTTCCTACCATACGAAATGTCCGCCTGCTGAGCAGGATACGTGACTCCTGAATAGCGATCGACGATCTCATCATCCCGTCCCCGTACCAATGCCAGGAATCCATCTTCGGTCGCCAGCGTGAAAGGCGTATGGAACTCGCCTGACGGGTCGGTATGATCCTTTCCCGAAGCGAACACGAACAGATAGCCGCCAGGGTCTAACATGATACCAGGCAATCTCCATTTCTTGAGATCACGTGAGTCGTTTGTCAGGAAATAGCCGTCCAGCTTCAATGGCTCGCTGGTGGGATTCAGAATCTCAATCCATCCATGGCGCTCGCCGTCAGAGGCCGCGATGCCGGAAGTGTTATCGGCGAGAAACTCGGAAATGACGGGTTCTGCTAGAGATCTAGAGACTAGCGCACTCAGCAGAACAAGACAGAGCATAGCGAGGCTTGCGTTAGGGATTGCCTTCATTTCAGAATGACCTAGTTTCACCCGGAGAACTTGTCTGCCGAGCTGCGTTCGATCCTTGCATCGTTTCTTTCACGCGTGCCACATGAGAAAGGGCAGCTTGAGCGCGATCCTCCGGCAATCCGCTGGCCCAGGCTTCAGCTGTTTCCGGATCCTGACGCGTGCGCTGTTCCGCCGCGCGCCTGACAATTCTCTCAGTCGCCAGGTGGCCATGCTCTCCTGACACAAAATCGATAAGACCGTTCCGTTTGCTCGACTCGATGCGCCAACTGGCATTCTGAATGGCTCGCTGACGTGTGGCGTCATCTTCCAATTCCGATATCCACTGGAACATCCCGTCTGTGGTATCCTCTCGAGACCAAACACCTAGCAGTTCGTCGACAGCTTGGCTCATCGCACCACCGGGGTTCATCTCGCTGATCAATGCCGCTGCCGAAACGACATCCTCTCTGGCCGCCGCCTTGACCACATCGCCAATCGCCCTTGCCCGGGTTGTCGATTGCAAATTCTGATCGGCCCACGCCAATGCCCTGCCGGGATCTTCGCTTGCCAAACCTTTGGCATAACCGTGGCCCATCCTGGCATGGTAGACGGGATCGCTTTCATTGCTCAAGAGAGCCTCGGCACTGTCTGGATCTCGGGCCGCCCAGGATCGGATGGCAGAGGCCGCCAAATTGAGGCCCAGGGTGCCGCCGTTAGAGCGGGCAAAGTGGATGGCTCCCTCGGGATCCTCTTTCCCCCACACTTTTCCAATCTCTGACAACATCTTGCTTCTCGAATAGCTGTCTTCCAGTTCCATCACTTTGAGGGCAGCTCCTTTCGGGTCACTCCTGGCCCATCTGACAATGCCTTCTTCGCGAGGGTGGTAGTTTGTTAGGCCGAAATCAGCAATGGCATCGATGCCCAGCGCAGGCGCATGGGTCATCAAATACCTGACGGCGGAATGGAGATCACCTGACCGTACAGTGCCATCTCTCTGCATCCGATGGAGCGTTCGCAACATTCCCTCGGGATCGAACTTTGACCATGTTTCGAAGAGCACTGGCCGCAACTTGGCATCGGTCAATTTCAAGAGCATGTCATGAGGATCCGTGGCGGCCCATCTGGCAGCTACGGCTCTGTATAGATCATGATTGCCCTTGGCTCGATCTAACAGACGCCCAAAGTCACGCGGCTTTTCGGCAGCTTGAGCATGAGCGGCGACCGTGGTGGAAAGTTCCTCCAGTGAAGCAAGCGTCTGCTTGCCTCGAGTGAGCATGAGTCCGGCGTTGGGCATCGATTGATTGATGTGTTCCAGCTTCGCCACCACGCGACTTTGAGGCGAACCGAACAACTGGCGCTTGATCACTTCGCCGATAAAGAAACCCACCGCGACAGCTGCAGCAAGAATGGCGATGTTGGGCAGGGAGAGGATCTTCATTGGGCCGACGGAAGCATACGATTGTAAGAGGACGCATTCTCGCGATCCCGAGACTGATCCTGAACAAGTGCGCGCAATTCCGCGCGCTCAGGTTTCGAAAGATTGGACGTTTGTAAGAAGGCATCAGCGCTGTCTCCGAATCGAAGGATCACTCCTCGAAGCGTTTGATTGCGAAGCGATGGGTCGCCTAATGTTTCAGCCCAAGCCCAGGCGCTGTCCGGTTCTGACACCAGGATCGAATCGACCAGCGCGGCTACGGCGGTGTCTCTCTCGGGACTTTGCCCCAATTCCGAGATCCATCGCGAGGCCTCGTAACTGTCAGATCCCGCCCAAGTTCTAACAATACCCCGATAGGCATGTGAACGTTCGTTGGCGGGCAGCTCGTCTGCCCACTCTAGCGCTGTGCCGGGATCGTAAGTTGCCTGTGCCGATGCTAGTGCCGAGATAGCTTGGGGGCGATCCTGTTCGTGCACTTGCTCAAGCCGCGCCATCCATACGCCCACACCTTCGTCCTCGCGGCCCTGGTTGCGCGCGCCTTCGAAGCCCACGTTCAGGAGTTCGCGCCTCACCGTTTCAGGCACTTGTGTTAGAAGTTCGTCAAATTCACGACCCTGCCTACCATTGCTCATGAGCCTGGATGCCACTTCTCGGGCACTGAAGTTGCCTGTATCAATGACTCTACCAGCCCACTCGGCCGCGAGGTTAGGAGCCCGCCAAGCGGCTGCCGTGAAGATCTGCTGCTTGAGGTCATGGGAAACGTGGCCGCTCCCGGAACTCTCTGCCCAATCCCAAACCGACGCGATCTCGGCTTCCGAAAAACCGTGCAGGATGGATCCGAGGACATTCTGAAGCTGTCCTCCAGCCGGATGATTCTGCACCATGTTAAGGGTTCCGTTGAGGTCAGATTGGAGCCTTGCGCGAAGTTGCGTCCGCAATCCGAAGGAATCTCTCGAAGCGACAGCTTCAGGGTTCTCGGACATCCAGTTGAGCACGCCATCGAAGTCCTTTGCCGCAGCAGCTTCAAAGACACGTCTAGCAGTTTCCGCATGGAGTTCTTTCATTTGCCCGCCTCCGGGGGGAGCAATGTGCAAATGGTCGAGAGCTCCGGTTGGGTCCGTTTCTGCCCAGCCCATTAGGAGTCCTTGCAGAGCACGAGACTTTCCAGCTCCTGGATTCAAACTCTGGGCCCATTCCAATGCCGATTGTGGATCCCGCTCGGCCCAAGCCAAAGCGACACCTGCTAGTGCCTCGCCGCCGGATTCTCCGGTCATCGCTTCGGCAGTCTGTCGCATGCCCTCTGGATCACGTCTCGCGGCAATGGCAAACGCATCGCGAATACGCGTGTCGTCGCGTTTCTTGATCTCGACTTGGGAAGCCATGCGTGCCAGCTCGGATGGCGCGACCTCGGCTATCACATCGAGCACACTATCAATTTGATCTCTGACAATCTCGCCACCGTTCTCCATCGCGTCGAGTGCCTCCATCGGCGCGTTTCGAAGCCACACGCTCATGACGTTTGCCACGCGATAGTAATCGCGAGTAGCGTTAAAGAAGGCGAGCGCCTCTTCCGGAGCGGTCTCTGTCCATTCGGCGATGAGAAAAGTGCGATACGTACGGCGGCGAAAATCGTCCTCAACATCGGCAACCGCTTTGTAGAGTTCTTCCATGGTTCCTAACGGAGGGCCATAGCTATGCCTCAGTTCTTCCCACTCCGCCATCAGTGCGTTCTGCGTCGATTGGTTCGCCGACCCATTTCCAGCCTCTGGCGTTGTGTAAGAATTGGTGCTCTCCGTGAGAGATTGCACCGCAGACGATTGGGCGCCTGCAAAACGTATTTCACCGGAGTCGAGGTAACCTGACGAAAGTGGCAGGGCTGCTCCGGCAATGAGTCCAATAGCAATCGGTAGTTTCATGGCAATGATAGAGGTTGTAAGCGCTGAGGCTGCCCCCACTCCACCAGCTGTGGGGACTGATGCCAGGGCGCTCTGAATGGTGGTCTGTAAGAGATACTTGCTTGGAGCAGTCGCGGCAGATGCCGTGAGGACGACACCCAACGCCGCCGAAGAACAGCGCACGTCGCGACGCTCAAACCACCGCCGCAGTTTGTCCAAAGCGGACGTCACCCGCTTTCTCGCCGTGTCATCGCTAATCCCTAGCGCTGATCCTATTTCCGTGAACGGTCTTTCTTCGAAGATTCTCATCAGGATGGCCGTGCGGTCCTTCTCCCGCAGGGAACTCATGGCCTCGTCGAGCAACGGAGCGATATTGTTCCAAATCGCTTCTGCTTCCTGGCTTTGAATCTGATCATTCATGGTTGCATCGAGGTATCTCTGTTCTCTCTTTCTTCGTGCGGAATCTTCGCGAATGCGATCGATGGCCTTGCCACAGGCTGATCGATAGAGCCACGCGGCGAGTGAAGAACCAGGTCTCAATCGCTTCGCCTTCTGCGCCAGGGCCGCAAACACGGCCTGCACGATCTCTTCCGTGGCGTGCGCGTCATTTAGCTGTCGAAGCGCCGCACTATAGACCAGACCAATGTGCCGCTCGACCAGAACGGAGAACGCGTGTTCGTCGCCGTGCTTGATGTATGCCGAGAGCAAAGTCCAGTCATCCATATAAGAAGAGTCGGAGTCAACCGGGCCGACCGGAAAAGAATCTCGCCCATTTCTTCGATCCTAGCCAGATCCGTCTACCATAGCCCTTAATGAGCCAGCGAGCATGATCCAGATGGCTTGGGCGATCCAGCTGTCGCCCATCACTTTGCCTACTCCGATTCCCAGTGGGCGACGGCTTGCGAATCGATCTTTCGCCAAGCTTCAATGACTGCGGTTCTTGCCTCGTTGGCACGATCAGCCGGCAAGGCTTCTGCCCATGCTACGGCGGATTCGGGATCTTGATGGGTTCGTTGAATGGCGGCACGGCGCAGCATATTGCCGGTTGCGAGGTGCCCATGATCTCCGGCAACAAAGTTGATCAAGCCATCTTTACCATAAAAAGAGAAATGCCATTCAAGGCCTTGGACGGCACGCTCTCTTGCTTCGGCATCAGCCAAACGTTCGATCCATGCGAACATGTCACCGTTCTTGGTGGGATCGGAGTTTACCCATTTGCCTATGAGTTCGGTCACGGCGTGATTCATGGCTCCTCCGGGATCCATCTTGGCGACGAGGTCTGCGGCAGCAGGAACGTTGTGTTCGGCGACGGAACCGACAATTTCGCCAACGGCGCGCGCTCGAGCGGAGGAGCGCAAGTTGTCCTGCGCCCATGTTAGGGCGGCTTGGGGATTCGTCTTGGCTAAACCGGCGGCAATGCCTTTGCTGAGCATGGCGCGTTCGATCGGATTCTCGGTGGCAGCGGTGTGCTCGGCGGCGGCCTCTGGATCGGACATGGCCCAACTTTGCATCACATTCTCGGCAAGCTGGAGGCGTACCTCGGTTGAGGGAATACTCTGTGCATACGCAAGTGCGGCTTCGGGATCGCTGGCTCCCCACGCTTTGCCTATCTCTTTCATCATCTGGCCTTGAGCCCGTCGATTGTTCATGTGTTTGAGAACGGTCTCGGCAGCCTGCTTTGGATTCTTGGAGGCCCAAGCGCGAATGCTTTCCAAATCGGGTGACCTGTTCTGAGCGAGTTGATCGGTGGCCTTGATCCCAACCTCGGGAGCATGGCGCATGAGATATTTCCAAAGCAGGGAGTTCCATTCCTCGATGCCCTCGGATTCATTCGCTAATACAAATTGATCAAGAGCACCTTCGGGATCGGACTGTGCCCATTGCACGCATAGCACTTTCCAAATGCGGTAGTCGGTCTCGCCGTTTCGAATGAGATGCTGCATCATGTGGGTAGGATCGAGGTCGGCCCATTTCGCGGCGATGGCCCGGGCGAGGTCGATGTCCAGATGGCCTTCTTTCTTTGCTAGAGTGAGGAGCCGCGCAAACTGATCCGGGGTGGCGGTTTCGGATTGCGTGGCCAGCCAGAGGGTGCGTCGCGAAGCGGGTAGCTTGGTGAGTTCTTTGACGATCTTGCTCGATGGACTGGTGCGATCAGTTAGAATGGAAGTGGACGACTGCTGTTGAATGGCTGAGACGGCCTTTGATAAACTAGCAGAACGGCTAGGCTGTGAGGGTAGAGCGGGACGAATGACCATTCCCAGCAGGAACCCACCGGCACAGGCGGCGCTGAAGACGAGTAGATTACGATGGAATCGACTAAGGGACATGGATAGAAGGGGTGAAGCCCGTTCTTGGAGCGGTCTCGTGAACGCCTGCGCTGGCAGAAACTCGGTTCCACCATTCGGTCAGTGTTGCTTTCTCTGCGGGTGCCAATGCGGATTGCCCGATCACATCCAATGCCGCGTCTCCAAAGAAGGCGAGCGAGCTTTGCATGGCGGAGCGACGTTGTTCTGGAGACTGGATGGTCTGAGCCCATTTCCACGCGCTGTCGGGTTCGCTCTTGGCTACCGATCGCACCAATGTGAGAGCGGCGGCGTCCCGAATTTCTCCCGGCGGCAGGGTGGCAATCCACTCTGAAGCCTCATAGCTGTCTGCGCTCGCCCACGTGTGTGCCAAGCCTTGATAGGCGGGTGCGCGATCTGATTCCGGCAAGGCATCTGCCCACGCGATGGCCGATGCAGGATCGGCGGCAACACGTTTGCCAGCTTCCATGGTGACGACCTGGCTGCGGGCTTCTGCCGGGAGTTGATCCATGTAGGCCGTCCACTGCTCTTGATCGAGATCGAACGTGAACGATCGTGTTAGGGCAACTTCGAGCAAGCTCGCGCGAAATTCTGGCGTAGCCTGTTCGATGACAGGCAAGAGACGCTCGTAGGATTCAAGGTCGCTCACCAGTGGAGCGATCATATGCGCCAGCGTTCTGCTGTCGGTGCTTCCATCGTTAACTAGAGGTTCGACCAACTCGATCGCTTTGTCAGGCGATTTGCGGGCTAACCTTGCCAATGCTTGCGGGCGGATGGCATTGGCCAACTCTGGGTCTGCCTCGTTGTTCGTCCATTCCAACACTTGTCTTAGCTCGTCTTCACTTGAATGCGTTAGGACGCCCTGAAGCGCTGGCAGCAAGGCAGATCTGTGGTCACGGTCCTGCAACATGGATAGGGTTCCCGGAAGGTCATTCTGAAGGCGTTGTTTCAAAGCTCCGTGCAAGCCGTTCATGATGTCGCTAGATCCTAACTGTTCAAAGTGCTTCGTTAGCCAGTCTAACGTTCTGGCAAGATCGGCCTCGGCAGCAGTGGAGACCACGCTGGCCGCAGTGCTTGTCTCAGAGCTGTAGCTGCCGGCAGGATCTGGGTGAAGGGTCGGCGCCAGATGGTCTAGGGCGGCGAAGGGATTCGATTGGGCCCATCCTGAGATCAGTTGCCGCATTGCCCAACTGCGATCTTCACTCGACTCAAATCCCTCGACCCAGGCGAGGGCCGCAGCGCCGTCTTTTTCCGCCCAAGCTTTGGCCACACCGGCCAGTGCTTCTTTCCGCTTCTCTCCGGTCATCGATTCGGCCACGTCTCGCATACCGGCGAGATCGCGACGGGCAGCATTGGCGAATGAACGTGAGACCACATCCCCATAGGGACGAGCGCTCAACGTGAACGCTGCCAGCTCTGCCAGTTCGTGAGGATGCGTTTCTGAAATCGTTTCCAGCGAATGACCGATCGCGTATTCCCAGTCCTTTCCCCCTGCCTTCATGGCTGCCAAGGCGGCGCTTGGATTCCGTTCCAGCCAGACGTGGAGCACATCCACCATGCGGTTGCCGTCGTTGGCCTCTTGGAAATAGTCTAACGCTCCTCCCGGATCCAACTCCGCCCATTCGGCGACGAGCGCGACGCGAAAGGTTCGGCGGCGAAACGCATCCTCGATGTTCTCGATTTCTTCGAAGAGTCGCGGCATGGAACCGGCTTTGGGGCCATGTTCAGCGCGCAATTTGATCCACTCCGCCATCAGCTCGCTCATCGCTGGTTCTGGAAGCGTGAGTCCGGAGGATTCCATGGAAGCGCTGAGCGCGGCTTCATAGTGAGCCTCGTTTCTCTGTTGGAAATATCCCATCGATATAGGGACAGCAAGACCAACTAACAGACCGGTGATTAGCGGAAGTTTCATAGTAGTGATGGTTGCGGCGACGGAAGGCGCTAGAGATACGCTGGCGGCCTGACTAACGGATTGAGAGAAGACGAATTGCGTCGCTGATTGAGAGACCCCAGCAGGAACGGACAGGGCGGCATAGGTGCCTAGCGCAACTCCCAAAGCGCTCGAGGTGCAGGCAATCCCACGTTTAGCAAACCACTTACGCAGTTTCTCAAGGGCCCGTGAAACCCGTTTGCGCGCGGCCACTTCGCTCATGCCCAGTTGCTGACTCACCTTGTGCAACGGTTGCTCCTCAAAATAGCGCAATAGCACAGCCGTTCTATCCGTTTCGCCAAGCGTGCGCATGGCCTCATCCAAGACAGGTGCGATTTCATTCCATGCTGCCTCCGATTCTTCGTTAGGGTCTTGTTGCATGATCGTGGCATGAGCTTGTTCCCGGCGTTTCCGAGCGGTCTCGCTTCTGAGGAGATCGATGGCCTTGTGGCTGGCGGTGCTGTAGAGCCACGTAGCCACGGAGCTTCGCCGATTCAGTTTTCGCGCGTTCTGAGCGAGTGCTAGAAACGTAGCTTGCGTGACTTCTTCTGCTCGCCCCGCGTCATTCAGTTGACGGAAGGCCACCCCGTAGACCAGGCCAACATGGCGTGCTGCAAGATCTGCAAAGGCGCCTTCATCACCTTTGTCCGTATAAGCAGCCAGTTGCGCCCAATCGTCCATCTCACTCAGTTAGTCGGAGTCGATCATAGGGGTGTGACAAGGAATTCTTCTTTGTTGTAAATATTATTCCGGTAATTGGTCTGGCGGGACATCTTAGGTGTGAATGAAGTCAATGGGACCAGATGCCAAAGCATTGTGGAAGCGTTACGTACAACGTCGGGATCCTCACGATTTTGAGGCGATTGTCTCGCGTTTCGCAGGCATGGTGATTGGCGTGGCTCAACGCCGCACGGGAGATCAGGGTACGGCGGAGGAAGTTGCTCAGAACGTTTTCACATTGCTTGCCCGCAAGGCGGCCGAGGTGGAGCCAGACCAGTTGGCCGGATGGTTACACCGCACGGCACTTTTGAATGCCTCTAACGCTCTCCGTAAAGAGTCCCGGCGACGCAGGAAACTCGAAGACTACTCCAATGAAATGAAATCTGCGATGACAACGCCGGAAGATGCCGAAGCGATTTGGGAAGAGGCTGTGCCTATGTTAGATAAAGCGATCGACGAGCTTCCGGATGGCCAACGCAAGGTAGTGTTGATGCGATTCTTCGAAGAACGTTCTTTTAAGGACATCGGGATGGCGATTGGAAAGGGCGAGGACGCCGGACGTAAGAGACTCACAAAGGCATTGGAGAAGCTCAGTAAGCTTTTGAAAGGGCGTGGCGTCGTCCTGCCCGCAACCGCGATTGCTGCGTTTCTAACGAAACAGGCCCACAGCAGCGTTTCCTCCACCACGGTACATTCGATTTCTCAATCTGCGATAGCGGCAGTTGCCTCTTCTTCAACTCTTACTAGTACGCTCGCCGGTATCATGGCCACTACTAAATTAACCATCCCAGCGTTGATCGCCGTTGGCATCGCCATTCCGTTTACGGTTCAGCATGCTGCACATCGCTATGGTGAAAGCGCTATTCATTCCAATGAGGGGATTGATAGACCTAGCCTGCTTTCGCTTCCTCATACGACTTCCGAAGCTGCGGTAGGATCGAACACGAACGAATCGAAGATCGATCTCGCGGCACTGGCGCGCGAGATCAATCGAATTGGCATGGCGCAAAGCACTTTGGAAAAGGAAATCGATCTACAGTTGCTGATGTTTGAACTATCGAAAGAGCAACTTCCGCCGGTTCTTGAAATGATCACTTCCACCAAAGATCCGTCCTCGCTTCATCGCATCGGCGAAGCCTTGTTCACGCGTTGGGCGGAGTTCGATCCTAGGCAGTCCCTTGAAGTGGCCCTTCAGTTAAAAGACAGAAATCTGCACTACGCTGCGAAGTCAGGAGCGATGCGAGCGTGGGCTGCCGCCGATCCTGACGCTGCCATTAACTATGTGGTAGAAGAGAACGCTGATCTTGCGTATCTCGCGATCTCAGCAATCGGTGAACGCGCTCCCAAGGAGGCACTGGATCGTTCGTTGGCTATGGAAGAAGGCCCGTTGCGCGATCAACTTCTTGAGCATTCAATCAACTTCTGGGCGGTCGAAGATCCCATGCAAGCCTTTGAGTGGGCGACCACCTTTGAAGATGACGCCAAGCGAACAACCTACACCAGGAATGTCCTTGAGGGTCTATCATCGACACATCCCGAGCTGTCGACAGAACTGGCCTTGACCATTGAACGACCAACGCTCCGCGAGACCACCTTGAAATGGTCTTTGTTGCAATGGAGTGGCAAAGATCCCGATGCAGCGACAGAGGCCTATTTGAATCTTCCCGCTGAAGTGCGCACAGATAGCATCACTGCCAATCTAGCAGGACACTTAACTGCTGCCGATCCGGATCGAGCCTTGAAGATCGCCTCTCAATTGCCGGATGGGAGCTTTCATCAGGTGGAATTCACGCATCAAGCGATCAAACAACTGGTGGATCGGCCGGCAGAAGCGGCGCCATTGATCGAAACTTTGCCAGAGAGCAGGCGACGAGATTTAGCGTTGAAGCACGTTGTTGGAAAGTGGATTGAGCTGGATCGTGAGACAGCCATGAAGTGGATAGAGCAAACGGGGCTCGATCCGAACATTGCACCTACTGCGCAGTAGTCAGAACTTTTGAATAGGATGAAAGCAATCAGATACTTGGCTTGGTTAGGATTGGGAATCATCATCGGAACGGGTCTTTCATGGGTTTTCTCTGACAAGATCGGCACGAAGGCGCTGCCATCTTCATACGCATCATCCGACTACTCGCTACTAGGCAGTAGACCTATCAAAAGCCTGAAGGCTGAATTCACACCCTATCCATTAGATCGCCTCTCCGAAGAAATGGAGTCGCTCAACAGCGCCCGCCAACCGCTGCTTGCGCAGGTTCGGTTTGCCAGGAGCATCGCTTCTCTCTCAGATCACGAGTTGCGCAATGAGCGACTGATGACGCTGATTCAGAAAGCGAAACACACCAACGGCTTCCGAGATATTGTCGAGGTCATGTTTGCAAAGCTTGCGCAATCCGATCCCAAGGAAGCTCTGCAAATGATGGCAATGATAGATCACACGCAGTTCAAACACGCGGCGCTGAGGGGTATCATGACAGAGTGGGCAAGGTCAGAGCCGCTGGTTGCCTTCGCTTTTGTTGAGAGCCAACCGTCCGGTTTCATTCGATCACACGCCGGCGCACTCGTCCTGCAGGAGATGGCGCGAACCGATCCCATTGGGGCCTTGGAGCATGCTTTGAACCGGGAAAGCGTCTTTTACGAACGCGGCGCGCGGGATCGCATCATGCACGTTTGGGTGAACGAGGATCCTCACGCTGCGGCGAACTACGTATCCCGTCTCGAAGACAGAGGTGTTAGAGACGCATTGTTAGAATCCACGATGAAAGCCTACGGGAGAAAGGATCCGGAAGGCGCTCTGGCATTTGCGCTGAATTTGGGACCTGAAGACCGCCGGGATTACTATGTCCGAAACATGATCGGAACACAGGCCCATCTAGATCCTGAAACCGCCAAGAAGCTCTTCCATCAGCTGCCCAGCGCGTTTCTGAACCGTTCGCTGGTAGAGAACTTTGCCCAGGCGTATGCCACGGGAAACCTCGATGACGCCATGGAGTTCGCGCCCAGCGTGCCGGAGGGTGAACTTCAAGATGCTTTTCTAGCGTCAGCTATTGGTGCGGCAGGTCAGCGAGATCCATCAAGAGCAGCGACTTTGTTAGATCGTTTGCCCGAAGGAAGGTCACAGGAAAGCGCTATTGATAGGGTGATGTCTTCTTGGGTAGACAAAGACGAACACGGAGCGGCCGCCTGGCTAAGCGAGCAACCACAGTCGCCGCTTCGCGATATGGCAGCTAGCAAATTCGCCAAACGGCTCTTCACCCTCGACCCGGAGCGCGCCCTTGAATGGGCCCACAGCATCGAAGACTCCAAGATGCGTGACGACCGAGTGAACAAACTTCTGGATCAATGGCGCGAGAAGGATCCCGGGGCGGCTGAAGCTTGGGCGAGGGCACGGTGATCGGAGAAGTTAGCACTTCGGGATTGGCCGCGAGCGAGGCAAAGTTCTTTATCGTCTGACACAGTGCGCTTCAGTTGACGGAACTTTCCACCAATTTGGAAACGCCACATCAGATGGTTCGCCCCATAGCGGCACGTCAAACTTTACTCCGCCATATTCAGCTTGAAAGGTGACTGACCGCTGCTCTCGCTTGAAAGGCATCTCGCGGAAATTGAAAGTTAAGCACCATGTGATCTTGTAGGAACCGTTGTCCACTTCTTTGATCAAGATCTCGCGAAGGTCTGCTGGACCCTAGTCCAAACCATCAATCCACAGATCACTTCCACTAGTAGCGGAAAGAGTGTAACCGCCCGGTTGCAATCTCCAATCTGACAGAACCTGGTCGACTGTGTAGGAAAGATATGTAGTGTCCGGGCTCACAGCCGATGATGGCTGAATCTCCTTAAACGAAACTCTAAGCTCCCAAAGCAGTTTGGGGGGAAGGTCGCAATGGATTGGTAACGATCGCCGACTTGATCGCGCAAAGAATACACTCTAGCCCGATCATGCAATCATGATTCTTGAAGTCGCCATTCTGAACGTCATCCCCGGCGAAGAACTCAAATTCCAAGCAGCTTTTGAGAAAGCTCAGCACATCATTGCCTCAATGTCAGGCTATGTGAGCCACGATTTGCAGCGGTGTCTTGAAATACCATCGCGCTACATTCTGCTAGTAAGATGGGAAACCCTTGAAGACCACACCGAAGGATTCCGAAATTCGCCCCAGTATCAGGACTGGAAAGAGCTGTTGCACTGCTACTATGACCCTTTCCCAACGGTGGAACACTTCGAGTCGGTGTTTGAGAACTCAAAGAAATAGCTGAATTGTCTGCATTCGCAAAGCGCTCGAGGCTGCTCCTGCAAATTAGAACTGCCTCAAGAATTCGGGAGTGGGGCAGCCAGTAAACGTTTTTTGAAGGAAAACTGTCCGGCGCGATCCACATTCGGGGGGTCCGTTATGAAACCATGCATTCCGAATCCAAATGCCAGCTTTGCCTATCGATGAACAATCCAGTGACGCCGCCCTTTTGAAGGCGTTCGCCGAGACACAATCGGAGAAGCCGCTGCGCCTCCTCATTGCGCGATATTCCTCGCTTGTATTCCACTCGGCACTCCGGATCACCGGTTGCCCAAATCTTGCTCAAGAAGTGGCCGCTACCACTTTCGCAATACTCGCCCGCAAGGCGAATCGTTTGAAGGGGGGCGAAGGCATCGGCGGGTGGTTGCATCGGACGGCCACGTACGAAGCCGCTAAATCAGCCAGATCTGAACGTCGTCATCGGCGGAAAATCAAAGCGCTTGCACAATCAACCGACACCGACAATGAGATGACTTTGCTAGATGAACCCGCATGGAAAGAAATTGTCCCGCATCTCGATCAGGCCATCCAACAACTGTCTAGCCAAGACCAGAACTTGATCATCGAACGGTTCTATCACGATCGCGAACTCAAAGAGATTGCGCAATCGTCAGGGATTTCCGAAAGCGCCATACAGAAACGGAGTCAGCGTGCTCTACGGCGACTCGCCAAATTCTTAAGAAAGCGCGGTGTCGCGGCGGCCTCCACATCCGTTCTCATAGCCGGGCTCGGTTTACAATTCTCTCCATCCGCGGCAAGCGCAGCCTCGGTGACAACCCTCACGCAATCCGCCATTCAACTCGCTCCACAACTATCATTATCCACACTTCTAACGCATACCATCACGACCATGAGCACGATCAAATCAGCCACAGTTGGCGGCGCTGCTGTCCTAGCACTTGCCCTCGCACCTCTGATGCTACAGCAGCGAACCATCTCACGAAATCAGCTGGAGCTAGCAGAACTCCGCAAGCAGCTTTTCCATCAGGAAGAGCGGAGTCGACCGTTGGCAGCAGTTCAGCTTTCTCCATCTGACTCATCAGAACAGGACCCATCGGGTCGTGCCTTACAGGAACAAACGATCATCCCTTCTTCGCGTCTTCGGGATCTCCTTAGCGGCGACGAACGGCCGCCTCAGCCAGAAATCGATGCCTTCATTGGTGACAATAGGAGCCTCAGCGAATTGGAGGCCATGTATGAGGAAGCTTCGTCTGTACGCACCAGCGAACGCCAGCGGGGTGCTCTGATGAAAATCCTTTTTGAAATCGGGAAGCACGATGGGCAACGCGCAGTAGAACTGGTTGCCTCGACCATCAAGTCCCCTTCCTTCCGGTCACGCGCGATTGAGTCCGCCTACCGTGGTTGGGGCACGCACGATCCGTTCGGTGCGTGGAAGTACGTGGAATCATTGTCTCCAGAAGAGAGAGCCATCGCGCCTCTGGGAGAAATCGTGTTCGGAGCGGCTATGGGCGATCTGAAGCCACAAGAGTTCTATCGATTCGTCGAAGCCAACTATGAGCCGTTACGAAACTATTCCACCGCGCGCCTGTGGGGCGCACTCACACACGTCTACAATGAGAAAGACTCTCGTGGAATGCCCGGCTGGATCCAGGGGCTCCCCGATGGCGGTCTGAAACACCTCGCGAGTCGGCAACTCGTGCACCATTGGGGAGAATTAGATCCGAATGCGGCAAGAGCGTGGATGGAGGAGCACGTTGATCTCAAGGCAAACCCACTGGCAGTGCATTCACTAACAACGGCATGGGCCGAGGAAGATCCACTTTCAGCCATTGACTGGCTCACCTCGCAGCCTGAGGACTTGCAGACACCCAAGAACTACGAAGGCTTGTTTGGGCACTGGCTTCGACATGACCCTATCAACGCCGCCAAGTGGCTAGCCGATGCAGAACCCTCACCGTTGCTCGACCGTCCCTTCGAACAATATGCGTCCAAGATCAAATGGACTGATCCAAGCGAAGCGATGAACTGGGCGTCGTCCATAACGGAGCCGGATCGCAGGGCGCGGGCAATGAAGGACATCGCGTCTACTTGGCGATCTCGTGATCCTGATGGCTTTAGCACCTATGTTACCGAAAACCCGTCTGACGAATTGCTTCGAAGCGACAAAAGCAACTAGTCATCCCGTAGGTCGATTTCTCAAGGGGTGGGAATCTATAATACCATAAGAATCACGCGTTGAGCCGCGCCACCTTACGCTGATCTCGCTGAAATCAGGGTGTGACAGCGGGTCGCATTCGTCAGATCCTTCGGTTGTCAACGCAAGCTCCGGAGATTCTGGAGGAGCTTCGAAAGATGCCCGCAAAGCGACTTTAGTATTCGGGGAGGCGCGCCTTCGAGCCCTTATTCCTTTTTCCCGCGAAAAGCAGATCCGGCGCTTCAGTGAACCGAAAGCTGGTGAAACGAAAACCTGAATCAGCGCCTTGTTCGGTCGCAGGAGAATCACCAGCCCTGCCCGAATCCACTCCGATTTCGTTTCATGCGTTTCACCGTTTCAGGCAATTCAAGGGAATACGAACTTCAATGAAGACTGAGAGTGAGTCTGATCAGCTTTTTACGATAGATTCCGGCAGGAGTGTGTCAGCGGTCACTTGAAAACCAGCCAGGAATGGTCACCGCAAAACCAGCCAGGTTGATTGGGCGAAGGTTTGAAATGACTGAAGTAAAAACAACGTTTTTCTTTGAAAAAGAAAGAACATCTCTCTGCCTGAGAAGACCGCAGCGGAAGGCAAGCTGAAAGTCGTATAAGTGCCTTTAGGCCGGAGTATCGGCTTGCCCGATACGGAGTTATGCCGACTTTCTGCTTGCCTGGAGCGAGGATCTTCTCCCGGAAGTCGGCTTCATTGCTTTGCTTGCTTTGATTGGGCTTTCTGACGGTCTGCGAGTCGGTAGCTTTGTCCTTCGATAGCGATGATCTCGGCGTGGTGCAGGAAGCGATCGAGGATGGCGGTGGCGCTGGGGACATCGCCTAACAGCTTTCCCCATTCTTCGATGGGACGGTTGGAGGTCATGATGGTAGAGCGTTTCTCGTAGCGTCGCATGATGATCTCGAAGAGGCGTTCGCCGCTACGTGGGGGCAAGGTTTTGATGCCCATGTCGTCGATGATAAGTAGCGTGGGTTTGAGATAGCGTTTGAGGCTTCCTTGTGGGCCGCTTTCGAGATCGTCGTCTTCTTGCAATTCACGCACCAGATCAAAGATGGAGACGTAGAGTACGTCGTGCCCTTGTTTGATGGCGGCGTTTCCTAACGCTTGGGCGATATGGCTTTTACCGACGCCAGGAGAACCACTCACGCAATACCCATGGTCTACGACTATGGAAAGTACACTATCCGTTTCACCCCTATCACGGTCTCGAATTGACTGTTGTGAAGGAGTATCAACGCCAGGAACACGTGTGCGTGAAGCTCCCTGATAACACTCACGCCCATCTCCCCAAGTGGATGTTCGATCCTGAGACTTGTGTGTCAGTGAGGATAGGGCTTGTTCCCATCATCGCCGTCAATTCATTGAATAGGTTGCGTGAGCTGTTGGCTAACTGGTCGCCTGGAGAGGATGAAGACCAAAAAGATAAACAACAATCTTCCTGACCAACCACAGCTTGCGTTCTCGGCTCCTGTTGATCTGGACGCGTTTCCTGCCGATTGCCGAAAAGAAGCCGTCCGCTTGCTTTGTGAGTTGATGTTAGCGGTTGAAAAGGAATCACACTCAAACTCACCATCACACTGTGACATTCATGAAAACCAAGCACGATAAGATTACTGAATCACACCTGCAGCGCAAAGCCGTTGTCTATATCCGCCAATCGAGTTCACATCAGGTGCGCCATAATCTTGAGAGTCGACGACGACAATACGAACTCAGGGAGCGCGCTGCCGATTATGGGTTCATCCATATCGAGACGATTGACGAGGATCAAGGGCGCTCCGGGGGTGGTCACACGATGAGAGTCGGGTTTGGGAAATTGTTGGAGTCTGTTTGCCAAGGTGAAGTAGGAGCCGTATTTGCTTTCGAGGCTTCACGTTTGGCGCGCAATAATCGGGAATGGCATCACCTGATCGATCTCTGTGCCATGACCCATACCATCGTCATTGATCACGATGGTGTCTATGATCCGAAGATTCTCAACGACAGGCTCTTGCTAGGGCTGAAAGGCACTATGAGTGAATTTGAACTCGGTCTTTTAAGACAACGAGCACAGGAAGCCTTGCGAGAAAAGATTGCGCGAGGAGAAGTTCTTACCATGGTTCCTGCTGGTTATGTCAGGACGGCAGATAACCGCATTGAGATGTCGCCGGATCGACAAGTCCAGCATGCGAGCCGAAGCGTGTTTGCCAAGTTCCGAGAGTTAGGAAGTGCTCGTCAGGTACTTCTCTGGTTTCGCCAGGAGAACCAGACATTACCAACTTTGGCGCCATCCGGCGAAGTTGTCTGGCAGCTGCCAGTGATGAATCGAGTCCTGAGTTTTCTGAAGAATCCCTGTTATGCAGGAGCATTCGTCTACGGTCGAAGACGCACTCAGACGAAGATGGTTGATGGTAAGCCTTGCCGTTCTAGTGGCCACTATGTGCCGCAAGAGGATTGGCAAATCTTGATTCTTGATCATCATGAGGGCTATATCACCTGGGATGAATACCAACGTATCCAGTCGCTTCTGCGTGAGAATATGACAATGAAGGGAAAGATGCGGTCAGCAGTGAAACGAGGCCCTGCGCTACTTTCAGGTTTGGTGCGCTGCGGACACTGCGGCCGAGGGATGCATGTGGCTTATTCAGGGCCGAAAGGTCAGGTAGCTCGCTACTACTGCAAGGGAAGTAATGTGAATCACGGGGGTGAGACGTGTATTTCGGTCGGTTCGCTTAAAGTCGACCAAGCACTTACGAATGCTGTACTTCAAGCATTGCAGCCTGCTGGCATCGAGGCGGCTCTAAAGGCCTGGGAACAGGTCCAAATGGCGGCTTCTAACGCTCAGCAAAGTCTATCACTGGCGGTTGAAAAGGCACGGTATGAAGTTGAACGCGCCTTCCGCCAATACGATGCCGTGGATCCTGAGAACCGCCTAGTGGCCCATGAACTAGAAAGGCGTTGGAATGAAAAACTCAAGCACTTTCACCAATTGGAGCAGCGCATGGGAGAGGTCGGCAATGAACAAGACTCCTTAGGCGCAACCGATCGTGAGTGCCTTTTGCAGATGGGCGGGCAGCTCTCGTTGGTTTGGAATGACGTAGCGGCTCCGTTAGAACTGAAGAAACGGATTATACGAACGGTCTTGGAAGAGATCATCATCCATCTCGTTGATGAAGGTGGCCGTCCAATGGTCCGTCTTCTGCTTCACTGGTCAGGCGGTGTGCACACTGAGTTGATGATCCCAAAGAACCGCCACGGTCAACATGGTCATTGTAATGGAGAAGATGTTGTTGAGATCGTGCGAGAGCTAGTAAAGACCTCCGATGATGGGGCCATCGCCTCCATTCTCAATCGTCAGGGGCACCGAACAGGTACAGGCCAGAGATGGACTGGCGGTCGAGTCCAGCATGTGCGCCGTGCGAACAAAATTGCTGGGTTCTGCAATCCTAGAACGCGACAATGGCTAACACTTGATCAGGCCTCGGAGCAACTTGGCGTTTCGAGATCAACGACAAGGAAGCTAATCGAATCCGGCGTTCTGCCTGCTAACCAATCGACTAAATTTGGCCCTTGGATCATCCAGCCTAAGGATCTACACCGAACTGAACTCGCGGCGGTAGTGAAGACTCTGAAGGAGACCAGACGGCTACGTCTCCCTGAAACCGCCAACGAAGTGATGCCGTTCATGACCGATAACACGAACTAAATACTGTATTATGTCTGTAGCTCAGGTGGGCCGATGAAGAGGACGTCACGAGCTTCTCTGAGGTAGCTCCCGGCGGCTAACTGATGGATTTGTTTGCGGTTGATCTTGGGATTGAAGTGGAAGTCGAAGTCTTCGAGGGTGCGTTGTTCTCGGAAGTGGGCGCGTTGTTGGCGGCGGCTGAGGGCTCGCTGGGCGCGGATGTTGAGTTCGTCTTGAAAGAGAAGCTCGAGGAATTCGGCGTGGCTGAGTTGGTTGCCGGCGGCTTCTTGGAGTCGGACTTCGAGACTAACAAGCAGGCCTGAAAGTCGCAGGGCGCGTGCTTGGGTGGTGAGGGTAGCGTTCATGTTTCTTTGCTAGGTAGGGTCTGTCCCAGAAGCGTCCGATTCTGAGATTTGATGTGTGGTTTTTGTTAGGCGCGTTGTTGGCCGCGCTGGTCGGGGGCGGATTTGTTGGTTTGGATGGTTGTGCTTTGTCTGATTCTCGCTTTTCGGGCCTTTTTCTCGGGCGCGGGTACGTGCTGCTCCCTCTCCGGCTTGTGTTCCGGGGGCGCGGCTTTGTCTTGCGCTTTTTCTAGGCTGCTTGCTTCCGCGCTTCGGCTTCTCGCGCTTCGGCTTGCTTCTTTCGCATTTCGGCTAGTTTCTTCATGTTGTGCCCGAGCACTCCCCAACTCACCGCCTTCTCGCGATTGGTGTGCCCTTTCACTCGTAACATATCTCCCAATATGCTGTGTATGAAGATGCTGATTCGGCCTTCGGTTTGACTTCGTCTTCTTTGCCTCTTGGCGAATTCGCCGTTCTTCATTTTTTCGCGCAGGGCTTCGTGTTGCTTCGGACATATGTAGTCTCTTTTTTCTCCTAACGCTTTGCTGTTTGCTTTGCTCGCAAAGCCTCGATCTGCGCATACGCCTTCTATTTCGGTCTTGAGTCGCTCTTCGATGTTTTCGACTCCTTCTAGGAGTATCTTGGCGTCGCTCACATTTTCTTTGTAGAGTTGGTTGTGAACGATTAATCCGTCTTCTTGTTCGCCTAACAGAATGGGGTTGCCGAATTCGGTTTCTTTCCCTAACTTTCCTCTCACTACCACTTGCACGTCGGACTCGTAGAGGCTGAGGATTTTTTCTGAGCTTTTGACTTGTCGCTCCCCGATGAGGCGCTCGTGTGCTTGGCGTTGGGCTTCAGGTAGTTGCTCGAGGATGTTGTCGATTCGCCCTAGTATTTGCTGGACTTGCGGCCAACTCCACTCGGTTTCTTGCCATCTTTCTTCTAAGAGTTGGCGATGTTTCTGGGCGTGTTGACGGGTCTTGCGAATTGATTTTTTCATCTGTCGCAGGATGGCTTTGCGGTTGCGTTTGCTGTCTTTCTGCCGCCGTTGTTGGCTCATGGCTATCCCGAGTTTGTTGATTTCTCGCAGGAAGGTTTCGGGGTCTTGGGGCATGCGGTTTTTTAAGCCGGCTTCCCGTATGAGTTTCGTGGCTTTCATCAGGGTGCGGGTGGCGTCGATGAGGAGCACCCAGTCGGTGGGGTAGTGGATGTTGGCTTGGAGACAGAAGCTGTCGAACCAGACGTTGACCAGATCGACGGGGTTTTCTAAACCTAACAATTGCTCTAAGCCGTCGCTGGAGTGTTGGGCGGCGCTTTGCAGTAGCTGGGCGCTGAGTTGGTCGATGGCTTCTTGGGGCAGGAAGCGTCCGTAACGGTCGAGGGTGCTTTTTGAGGGGGGCATGACGGAGCCGAATTCGCCTGTATGACAGAACCATTGCAGCACATTGCTTTCTGCTAGTTGGATGCTGAGTTCGCGCACGGGCATATGATTTTCGACGAAGCGGACGATGTTAGTGCGGAAGGCGGTGACGCAGTGATTGAGGAATCGGGTGCCTACTTGATGGGACTGGAGGCCGCGGCGTTCGAGAACAAGCTTCGTGAATTGGTCATCGAGTCCGGCCCGCTCGATGATGTCGTCCATGAATTGGTATCGGGCGCGTTTATCGCGATAATCTTTGGGCCCGTAACAAGGTGGAAGTAGACGAAAGGTTAATTGGCGGTTAAATTCGGTCATGATTCGGCGGGTTTGATTTTGCTACTAACCAAATTATACACGCCGAATTTGGCTATGGGAGTCCAAATTGGGCTCTCATAGCTCTTTAATATCGCTGTTTCGCACTTCTATGACAGGGGGCCGGACCTGTGGGACAGGCCCTAGGTAATGGTGTTGGGCTTGGTGTGATGATTTGCTGGTAGGCTTGTAGGGATCGAATGAGTGGGTGTTCGGTTAGCAGTTGTGTTTGACTATTTGGTTTTGATAGGGTTTGTTTGATGTCGCTAAGATGATGTTGACCGCGTTCGAGGGCTCGTTGGCAGGCTTGGTTGATGGCTTGTTCTGAGTGGTGGCGTTTGAGGTTGATGAGTCCTTGCAGAATGCGTGGGGCTTGTTCGGCACGATGAATGGAGACGTTGACGGCCCAGCTTTGTGCTGCGTTTCCTAGGTTTGCTTGCACTTGGTCGATCCAATGGGCGGTGGTGCGATAGGGCGCTGTGGGATGCGTGCCGCGGGCTCCAAGGACGCGCGAGTAGTTGCCAGGCTCAAGTTTGAGATGGCGTATGACGCTCTGCATCTTGGTGTCGTAGATGCGCACGAGTCGTGCGTCCCAACGGACCCAGAGTTGCTGACCGATGTATTCGGGTGGGACTTCGTAGTAGGAGCGGGCGAGTTCGATGTAGCTGTCGCGATGGACGGTGCGCTGGGCTTCTTGGAAGTTGGGGAAGGCTTCGTTGGGTAAGGGACGCAGGGCGGGTTTTTCGATGTTCTGAAATTGTGTGAGGACGTGCTGTTTGGTGGTGCCGTGGATGCGTTGATCGGCGACGTCTTTTTCCCATTGGTGGAGGGTGTTTTGTGAAGCAATGTCAGGGAACTGGCGACCTTTGAGGGCATTGGATTTGACGTAGTTGACGTCGCTTTCGACTTTGCCTTTATCCAAAGTCGTCAACTACACCTGATCCCAACTGTTCAAGAGAGGTCTTCCGGGTTACCCATTGCTTTCATCCGTTGTGCGGGCGGGAGTTCGAGCTGGTAAAGTTGCGCCAGAACTGGGGAGTCTATCGTGTCTACTTCTTTGATGATTCTGGGGAATTGGCCTCTCTAGAGGCTTGCTGGACCGATGTGGAGGCTCCAGATCCCTTTGTGGAGGTGGCGGAAGGTAAGGCGATCGCCCGCTTGGCGGACTTGTTAGCACTGGCGCGTTTGATGGCTGAACTCAAAGCTGAGGCTGTTAAGCAATTAATGCCGCCATTGTAAACCTAATGATGCCGAAGCGAGCGATTTATACGCGCTTTATCGATGATTTTATGCCTTATATGCAGTAATTTAGGGAAAGTTGAATTGACAAAACGAGCGATTCAGTCCCTCTTGTTGGGCATAATTTAATTAACAGTCTATCGTTCCGATGCCATCGTCTTTCTCCTCTCAATCCAAACGAGACGCTCTTCTCCGTGCGGGCGCTCTTCATCCCCATCCTGACCGGGTCACTCATTCTCTTTTCCAGCAGAGCCCGTTCTTTGATCCTCATGATTTGCTCCAGGTCAAATACGAGGCTCTTCGTGCCTGGGAGGCTGGGGAGGATTCCGTTTGTTCTTTGGCTAGGCACTTCGCGCTTTCACGGCCAACTCTCTACGCCGCTCGCTCGGCTTTTCGTGACGATGGCTTGCCGGGATTGTTGCCTGGTAAACGTGGCCCGAAGGGCGCTCACAAGCTTACGGAGGAGGTTCTTGATCATGTGAGGGCTTTGTTAGCAAAGGATCCATCCCTCACGCCATCTGATATCCTTGAGTGTTTGCGCAATGATCTGGAAGTGGAGCTCCACTTGCGCACGTTGGAAAAGGCTTTGAACCAGCAACGCCACCTGAAAAAGGGGCGACTAACAACGTGAGTCACCTGTCCTTGCCATTGGATAACGCCTCCTTGCGCTCTCTCTATGAAGGCCTACGCGACTATGTGTTAGGAGGATGTCACGGTGACTCATTCGACTCGGCGCTCGAACTGTTCCTTCATCAGGGAATGGCAGGCTGGATGCAAGCACCTCCGGGTGAGTCGATTGTTCCTGGCGGCCTCCGGGATGAGGACCGATTGACTGATCACGATGTAAGCTCTTCCAACGCCCCTTCTTTCTCAAGCTGGCAGGCACAGGCGGTGGATCTCCTGAGTGACATGCTCTTTGTGCGGCTTCATGCGGGTGAACCGCTTCTTGAAGGCACCCGCTAATCGCATTTCTAACACTGATATTTATGAGTAACGAGAACTCTTTGATAGATACCAATGGATCCCGTCACGAGAAAGTGACTACGCATCATCTGCAACGCAAGGCCTACCTCTACGTGCGGCAGTCGACTTTGCGTCAGGTATTCGAGCACCAGGAAAGCACCAAACGGCAGTATGCTCTCCGTGCTCAGGCTGTCGCGCTGGGCTGGCAGGAGGAGAATATTGAGGTCATTGATAGTGACCTGGGGCAGTCGGGAGCATCTTCTGCTGATCGCAAAGGCTTTCAGAAGCTGGTGAGCGAAGTCGGCCTCGGGCAAGTGGGAGTGGTGATGGGATTGGAGGTCTCTCGTCTGGCGCGTAACAACAGTGATTGGCATCGCCTGTTAGAGATCTGCGCCATTACAGATACACTTATTCTCGACGAAGACGGACTCTATGATCCGAAGCATTTTAATGACAGGCTTTTGCTGGGTTTGAAAGGGACGATGAGTGAAGCGGAATTGCACCTGCTGCGTGCGCGTTTGCAAGGCGGGATCTTGAACAAGGCACGCCGTGGAGAGTTGAAAATGCCTTTGCCAGTTGGCCTCGTTTACGATCTGGATGATCGTGTGGTGCTTGATCCGGACGAGGAAGTTCGCAAGGCGGTGGCGCACTTCTTCGCTACATTCAAGCGAACAGGTAGTGCCTTGGCGACAGTGAAAGCTTTTGATCAGGAAGGGGTGCGTTTTCCTCGGCGTGGCAAAGCGGGAAAGGGAGATATTGTGTGGGAGAAGTTAGTGCATAGCCGTGCCCTGCAAACGTTGCACAACCCACGCTATGCTGGTGCTTTTGTCTTTGGCAGGACGCGGAGCTGGCGGGATGCTGAAGGCAAACAGCGCTATGAGGTCTTACCACCGGATCAATGGCAGGTGACGAACAAGGACGCGCATGTTGGTTACATCTCCTGGGAGGACTTTGAGAGCAATCTGAAGCGCCTGAGGGAGAACTGCCGAGGCTATGGGGAGGATCGCAAACGGCGCGTCCCTGGTTGTGGCCCGGCGTTGCTACAGGGGATGGTGATCTGCGGAAAGTGCGGGCAGAGCATGACATTGCGCTATCATTGGCGCCAAGGACGTGAATGGCCTGACTACGTGTGTCAGCGTGAGGGCATCGAGCATGGTCAGAAGATTTGCCAAACTATTGCCGGCAGGAACATTGATGAAGCTGTGTCACGGCTCATTCTGGAGAGTGTCACGCCCTTGGGTTTGGAAACGGTGCTAGAAGTACAGCGGAAACTGGAGCATCGGTTAGAGGAAGTCGACCAACTGCGACGGCAGCGGGTTGAGCGCGCGCGTTACGAAGCAGAGAAGGCGCGTCAGCGATACCTACAAGTGGACAACGCCAACCGCCTCGTCGCCGCCAACCTCGAAGCCGAGTGGAATGAGAAGTTGCGTATTCTACAAGACGCCCAGGATACCTACCAGAAGCAGAAGAATGCATTCGACGGGCGATTTGACAAGGAACAGGAGCAAGAGATCCTTCAGCTAGCAGAGAGCTTTCCTCAACTGTGGAATGATGCCGACACCAGTCATCGGGATCGCAAACGGATGGCCAGGCTGATTATCAAAGATGTCACCCTGACAAAGGGCGAGGAAGTGCTTGTGCAAGTGCGCTTCACAGGAGGCGCTTCCAAGGTGCTCCATGTGCCCTTGGGCAAGCGAGCCTGGGAACTACGTCAGACCAAGAAGGAAATCGTCGCCGAGATCGATCGACTGTTAGACACGCACACGGAAAGCCAGATCGTGGTGGAACTCAACGGACGGGGGTGGCGTTCAGGATCTGGCAAATCATTCACACTACGGATTGTGCAACAACTACGCAGGGCCTATCAGCTTGTCTCGCGTTACGATCGCTTGCGAAAGAAAGGCCTCCTGACCAAGGAAGAAGTGGCGGAGATGGTCGGCACTCGTCCCAGCCTCGTGAACTACTGGAGGAAACAGGGCCTTCTCCGGGGCAAACGCTTCAGCGACAAGAACGAATACCTTTACTTCCGTCCGGCGAAAGCCAAGATTAAGCAAATCAAGAGCCGGATGCAGCTAAATTTGACTAACTGAATCACTGGCTTTTTTTAACAGTAACCATAGAGTGCATCATGCCATCTTCGCCTTGTGTTCTGGGGTGTAGGGACGGGTTGGGATGATGGTGGTTTGATAGTGTTCGGCGAATGCGAGGATCTTTGGATGGAGTTCAGGGTCGTACCAGTCGGCTTGTTTGACGGCGGCTTTGAGGTTATCGATACGCAGCGTGGCGGGAACTCCGCCGAAGTGACGAAAGGCGTTCTCGATGGCTGTTAGGAAATGATCGGTGGTCTGAGCAGGCAGCGTCTCGGTGTAGCCTTTGCGTGAGCAACTGAGGGTGATGCGCAGCACGTTGCTCATGCGTTGTTTGCCGTCTTTGTCTAACAGGGTCTTAGCAAATCCGAAGTCGATCTGGGCTTCTTCGCCTGGGGCACACTCCATGCGCCAAATGCGTTTGGGTGGGGTGGCCTTGAGTTTGCGGACGTAGCGTTTGACGGATTGATAGGAGTGCTGGAAACCGACTTCCTGGCGAAGATCGGTGAAGATGCGTTCGGCGCTGAGTCCAAGATCGAGTTTCGCCTGGATGAGGTCGTGGTGCGGTTGGCAAGCGCTGTTGCTAACGGCGGGCGGCTGGGGCTTAGGCGGCTCTGCTGAGTCGTCCGCAGGAGCGTTCAGCCGTTTGAAGACCTTGCTGACGGTACCGCGATCAACGCCGAGTTCTCTGGCGATGCGTCGCTGAGACCAGCCTCGCTTGAGGAGGGCTTCGATGGAGTGAATTTTTGCCATGTTGAGGTGATTGGCCATGGCATCCTGAGATGAGGGGTTCCTCGTCTTAGGGCCAGGACTACTGTCTCAACGTGGCTGGTTTTGAAGTGACCCTTGGTGGCTGGTTTTGGGTGACCACTGACAAGGAGTGCTCTTCGCTAGGAGTCGAGTCTGCGTATCACACAAAACATCTATCCTTCATGCTGTGCGTTGGAGAACAGCCGAGCGCACAGCACCGGATCTAGGCACTCAAGCGCGGAGGTTACATCTTGAGTGAAGCCTCTAACGAGGCCTCCAAATGATCAGGCATTTCTAAAAATGACTCTGAATCTGTAACAATTGGACGCGCGAATCCCAATTCTGGAGATGGAAGACCAAATAATGATCAACAGCCACGCACCTCGAGGCGCCATTGAAGCAACTGCACGCGGTATCGGAAGTATCGGCATGGCCCTACTTCTGCTTGGGTTTGCCGTCCTCGGAGCTATGATATTGGTATCCCCCGCGATAGTGTTTTCCGGAAATCCGGAGATACTCAACGAGCTTAGGACTGGGTTGTCCCAGTTCTGACCTGACCATCCTTCAGAAGGGCGAATCGGATTGAGACCGTTCTCCATGTTCTGTAGAACCATCAGAAAATGTCGCGTGCCTGTCCTAAGTGTGGAAAGCCGATCCCGAATCACTCGCCTCAGAGGCTGTGTCCGGCGTGCTTATTCGCAGGGGTCTCTGAGGACGAGACGGAAGAAGAGGTGACAACAGCTCTGACAGAAGACGCGCCGCTCATGCCTCATGGTCAGTTTGAACCGGGCAAAGTGTTCGCAGACCGCTATCGAATCGTCTCGCTCCTGGGAAAAGGCGGCATGGGCGAGGTGTATCGAGCCGATGATCTGGTGCTTAAGGAACCGGTCGCCCTGAAAATCTTACCCCGCCATCTTGGAGAGCGGCGAGGTGTTTTGGAGGCCTTGCGAAATGAGGTCAAACAAGCTCGCTCGGTGTCTCATCGATGTGTTTGCCGGGTGCATGATATTGGAGAGGTCGATGGACGGCCCTTGTTGTCGATGGAGTTCATCGAGGGCGAAGACCTCGGCTCCTTGCTTCGGCGCATCGGTCAGTTGCCGGCGCCCAAAGCGCTCGAGTTAGCCATTCAGTTAGCCGAAGGATTAGAGACCGCCCATGAACAAGACGTGCTGCATCTCGATCTCAAGCCAGCCAATTTGATGATCAATCGCAAGGGCAATGTGAAGATCTCTGACTTTGGCCTGGCTCGACTGAGCTCGGCGGCTGCGAACGAGCATCGTATTGCGGGAACGCCCGCCTACATGGCTCCTGAGCAAGCGTTAGGACAACCGTTGACCAAGAGAACGGACATTTATGCCTTTGGGCTGATCCTCTATGAGATGCTAACGGGCCGGCGGCCCTACGAGGCGCGTACTCTTGAGGACGTTCAGAAGTTTCATCAAAGCGAGAGCGCCCTGCCAAGGCCATCCTCACATTTGCCTGATCTGAATGCGGAAATTGAAGAACTGGTCTTGAGTTGCTTAAACAACAATTCTAACAAACGCCCTACATCCTTTGCGGCGATCGTTGACGTCTTAAGAAAATCCGTCACCTCAGGCGAACACCGGCCCGATGAGCCGCCTAACGATTCCTCCATCGAGGAGAGCGATGTTTATCTCAGCTTCGCACCGGTTGATGACCAGCCACTTTCTTCGGAAAAACAAGGCTGGATCACGCAATTTCATCGCAATCTTGAGATCCGTGTCGAGCAACTCTCGGGCCGGCAGGTGCGGGTGTTTCGTCCACAGCGAAAGGCCGCCGCAGACGAACCTGATCCGGAAGTGTTAGAGCACCTGCCCCAGGTCAAGGCGATGATTTCGGTGTTGTCTCCGCCGTTCGTGAATTCGTCAGGCTGTGTGCGTGAGGTTCAGACCTACTGGGATTCCAACGTTCGCGATGGACGGTTCTATGTCGATGGGCACACGCGAGTGCTCAAGGTGGTGAAGACACCGGTGGAGAACGATGAACTGCCCACAGCCTTGCAGGAGAGGTTGCAGGAACTCTTTGGCTTTGAGTTCTTTGAGTATGATTCGGAATCAGGGCGGCTCAAGGAGTACGCCGAGTGGTTTGGCACCGAAGCCGCTCAACGTTTTCATGAGCGAATCTATGATCTGGCTCAGGAAGTGAATGCCCTTTTCAAAGCGTTGGATAAAGGGGGCACCACAAACGGGAACGGCGGCAAGACCGTTTATCTTGCGACAACAACGACTGACATTGCTCCGCTTCGTGATCGCATTCGCCGCGAATTGATTGGGCGTGGTCATCGTGTCTTGCCGGAAAAACCGTTGCCTCTTTTAGCAAGCGACGCCAGCACGGCCATTGAAGAATGCCTGGCGGAAAGTGATCTTGCCATTCACACCTTTGGCAGGAATTACGGCGTCATCCCGGAAGGCTCTCAAAACTCTCTGTCAGAATTGCAGAACGCGGTGGCCGCGGAATACTCTAAACAGACGGCGTTGCCACGCGTGATCTGGATACCTAATGACGTGGTTCCGAATGATGACCGGCAATCGCAATTGTTAGATGCGCTCAAAACCGATGCGAACGCCCATCGCAATGCCGAAATCGTCGTCAACACGTTTCAGACGCTGAAGCCCGTCATCCTGGACAAACTCACATCATCCGAACCCGAACAACTCCCGGATAACAGTGATGGACGAACCAAGCGCGTCTATTTGATATGTGATCCCAAAGACGAAGAAGCGATCGAACCGCTGGAAGACTATCTTTATGATCAAGGCTTTGACTTGAGTCTCCCTGATTTTGAAGCCGATGAAGCGGAGGCCGCGCAGACGCATCGGGAGAACCTGAAGGACTGCGATGGCGTGATCATTTATTACGGCGCAGCGCGAAACGCTTGGGTCGATGTGAAACTGCGTAATATTTTAAAAATGAGCGGCTACGGACGGGAGCAAGACCTCGCTTTCAATGCCGTCTACATCGCACCGCCTTTCGACCGCCGGAAGGAACGCTACCGGACGCACAATGCGGAGATCATTAGACAGCCTGGCGAATTCGATCCCTCCCTTCTCAAACCACTCATCGCCCGCCTTCAACAAGCCTAACGGATCATGTCGGAATCTCTAACATCTCCCTACCCCGGTTTGCGTCCCTTCCGAGTGGACGAGGACTACTTGTTCTTTGGTCGGGAAGAACAGACTGCGGAGCTTGTCAGGCTCTTGCGAGAACATCGCTTTCTGGCCGTGGTGGGACGCTCAGGCAGTGGGAAATCGTCTTTGGTTAGAGCCGGATTACTTCCGGAGATTCAAGGTGGGATGATGCAGCACGCCGGCTCGGCCTGGGAAATGGCCGTGATGCGCCCCGGCGGGAATCCTGTGCGGAACCTGGCGAAGTGCCTCATTGAGGCGGATCTTTATGACGCTGAGGATGAGGAGTCCGTGCCGCGCTTACTGGCCACGCTCAATCACAGCGCTTTGGGACTGGTGGAAGCGTTTCATCAATCCGATGTGGAGGACGGCAATCTGTTGATTGTGGTGGATCAGTTTGAAGAGCTCTTCCGCTTTGAGCAGCATGATGCCCAGGCTCGTGACGCGGCTCATGCGTTTGTTGAACTGTTGTTAGAAGCGAGCGCTACCTCTGACGTCCCGATCTATGTTATTCTAACGATGCGCTCAGACTATCTTGGAGACTGCGCGCATGTCCCGGGCTTGGCAGAGGCCGTGAATCGAGGTGAGTACCTCATTCCCAGATTGGGACGCAATCAGTTGAGAGCCGCGATGGAAGGACCCGCGAAAGTCGAGGGTGGCGAGATCTCTTATCGGCTCCTGCAACATTTGCTCAATGAGTTGGGTGATGAGGAGGATCAATTGCCGGTCCTTCAACATGCCTTGATGCGCACGTGGTCATTCTGGCAGGACGACCATGACGAGGGGGAAGCCGTTGACTTGCGGCATTATGAAAGCAGCGGCGGAATGAAACGCGCCATCTCCAATCACGCCGATGAGATCTTTGATAGTCTCCCCGATGACCATCACCGGGCGGTTGCGGAACGTTTGTTTCGCAGTCTCACAGTCAAAGGTGGTGACAATCGGGGCGTGCGCCGGCCGACGAAGCTCGGTCAGTTAGCGGCGATCGCCAATGAAGATGATGGCATCGTTAAGGCGGTCATCGAAGCCTATCGGAAGTCAGGCGTTACCTTCCTCATGCCGGGCGAGGAAAGAGATCTCGATGGCGATACCGTGATCGATCTTTCTCACGAAAGTCTCATGCGTGTTTGGCAACGGCTTCGGCGCTGGGTGGACGATGAAGCGCAGTCTGCCCGGATTTATGAAAGGCTGGTCGATACCGCGAAGCTCCATGCCGAAGGCAAGGCCGGTCTCTATCATAATCCCGATTTGGATATCGCGCTGGCTTGGCGGGATGACGAGAAGCCTAACCAAGCGTGGGCCGAACAATACGATGGCGGATTTGATCAGGGGATGGCCTTCTTGAATCAGAGTGCCGAGGAAGCACAGCGCGTTGAGCGTGAAGCGGAGGAGGCACGTGAACGTGAATTGGCCCAGGCGAAAGCCCTGGCGGAATCGCGAGCGCGTACCACCGTGTTGTTAAAACGCTTTGCTGCAGTCATTGGCGCCGTTTGTTTGTTAGCCGTGGGCTTGGCCATGTGGGCAACGAAGGAATCGCACCGGGCGAGCAAAGCGGAGGCTGAAGCCCGAGCGGCCGCAGCGAAAGCCGAGAACGCCGCTTCCGTGGCGGAGAATGCTCAAGGCCGTCATTGGTTGGCGAATGCTGAGTCCCTTGAAAAAGGAGTGGATGGCTTTGCCGCCCGCTTGAAAGCGGCGCGTGCCTTAGGGTTTGAGGGTTTCGGGAGAGAACATCTAACAGACACTCAGAAAGAAGAAATTCCGGTATTACTCAAAGAGGACCAGGCAGGTTGGGAGGAAGCTCTGGAACTCGCCAAGGCGGATACCAATGCCCTCTTGCTCTGGCAGCATGGAACGCTTCCGCAGCATACCAATGAAATAAACAGCGCCGTACTCAGCCCGGATGGCAAGCTCGTTGCCAGTTGTGCGGAAGGAGAGATGATCGTGCACATCTGGGACGGGACGAGTGGCGACTCTATTACCACACTAGATGTGTCGATGATGGAAAACCCCGAGGTGCTAGCGTTCAGCCCAAAGGGAGATTTTCTCGTGGCAGCCGGAAACGATGAACTCGTTTTCTGGAAGGTCGCCGGCGGAAGATTTCGTCTGACACAAGCCGAACCCTTTGTGCTCGGACAGTCGTCGCAGCCTATGCAGCAAGGCGATTCAGGGAATGATGCGACACCTCCCGATCTTCGTAGCCTGGCGTTTAGCCCGAATGGGCGCTCGCTCGCCTTGGGCGATGGGCGAGGCAGACTCTATGTTTGGCGTGACTGGAGATCATTCCAATCACCTCCCAGCATTCCTACGCATGAAGGCCTTCACGACAGCGGGCGGATTCGCAATCTAGCATTTCAACCAGGTCCCAACGAAGAATGGCTTGCCTCTGTTGGAGGGGAAGATGGCGCCATTCTCCTGTTTGATGCCAGGAAAGACTATGAACTCGCCGCCACCTTACTTGTGCCCAAAGGTGTTCGAGATGACGCCAAACTATGGTCGCTATCCTTTAGTAGCGATGGTCGTCTCCTCGTCGCCGGAGGCGCGTACTTTCCCGTGACCGTTTGGGATGTGAATGAGCGCGAACTGAAAGCCACGTTGCTTCGCGAAGAGTGGGACACGCTCAATCAAGTGATACGCGAAGATGGCAATTTCGGATTTGCTTGTCGAAGCGTCGATTTCTCTTCTGACGGGCGTAAGCTGGCCATTGGATGGTGGCAGAATGGTTGGAGACCCGACCCGCGGCGTTACAAGAGTACGGTTTCCGTGTTTGACTGTGAGGACGGGATGCCCGTGGTCTCGAAGCGCCACGATTTCTTTTCTGGAACAAGTGGTGTGGTCGGAGTCGCATTCGTCCCGGAGAGCGAGCGCTTGCTGATGACCGTTGGTCAATCGAACAGGCTCCAACTCTGGGACTTGGAACAGGACAAACCAGTCGGCGAAAATGCCAGTGTTTCTTCAGGACCAATTGAAGCCATCCGCTTCAGCCCGGATGGCACCCACTTTGCTACCGGTGATCATAATGGGTTTGTTAAGATTTGGAATGCCCACAAGGGACAACTTCTTCATGACATCGACGCCCACATTAAGGTCGTTGATAGTGTTTTATTCAGTCCCGATGGGCGAAAGCTTTATAGTTTGAGCCACGAGGACGGGACGCTGGCGGCTTGGGATGTTGAAACGGGAACTCTGCTCAAGAGGATCACCACTCGACAAACTTCGTTTGAACTGGAGCTGTCACCGGATCAAGAATTTCTCGTCCTCCTCGGGTGGGGGACACAGCTGCGATTTCACGATCGAGACAGCCTGGAAGAACAGAGCTACGCCGGGGTGGGGAGTGGGCACCGGTTCAAGTTCAGCCCCGGTGGCAAACGGCTGGTCGTTTACAAGAAGACTAACAATCTATCGGACGTCAGATTCGGACTCTTAGAGTTTCACGACGAGTGGTTGCCAGTCGACCGCGGCCTCTATCTCAACCACCTGCGGAGCAAGCCACTCCATACGAGTGTCGAGTTTGGTCCCGACGGACTAACCCTAGCGTTGCCCTACAAGGATGGCGAGGTCCAGGTTCTGAATCGCGAAGCGGACGGACGTTGGACGGAAGGACAGTCCTTGCAAATGCCAGAAGGCGGAAAAAATCCCTTGTTAGCGTTCGATTCATCAGGAAGTCGACTCTTCACTGGCGACTCTAACGGTACGGTAGCGATTTGGAACACGGATGACGGGAAACTGATGCAGATCATTCGGGGCCCTTCTGCAATCACCAGCTTGGCGCTCAGTCCGGACGGCCGGATACTCGTGACCGGCTCTGAGCGTGGTATCCTCCAAATGTGGTCAGTCGCGAAAGGGGACGAATCGTTCTCCGTCGAACTCGAAGGCATTGGGTCACAGGACAATAGCCGGCATTGGTTCATCAGGGGAAGCTATAGCCAGGCGCTTGCTCGAAGCCGACGTCTTCTGTTTACCGCAGGCGAAGGCGAAGATTCGACTGTGGTGAAGGCCTGGAAACTGGTGGGTGGAAAGTTGACGCCCGCTTTCGACCTCGCTGGACACGAGCATCCCCCTGCTCTCTTCGCGCTAAGTCAGGACGAACGTTTTCTCATCAGCACGACGTGGAATCCGCAGGGCCGAATCATTCGATGGGATTTGGAAACCCAAACACACCGTGTGCTTGCTAGAGGTGGTGGATATGCCAACATGACTTTGAGCCCGGACGGGAAGACGTTGGCTGCTCGACTTTGGGTCTCTAACGAACACGATCCAAGTAACCCACTACAGGTCATCGATGATTGGCCCATCGACTTCTTCGACACGACGCTTGAGGATCAGAGCGAACCGATTGCCCACTCGATTCCACTCCACAGCAATAGTCTTGGACTATCATTTACTCCAGAAAGCAAGCAACTGATTGTCAATTCGGCGTTGGAGGACTCCCCCATGGTCATCCTGAACTATGATCCGGAAACTCGCGCCACGACCTTGGCTTCCGAGTTGAGCCTTCGAGGGAAAGGGACGGGCCTTACCATGAGCAGTAATGGCCGTTTTTTCAGCGCATGCTCTACCAATGGCAACGAAGCTGGGCTGTGGGACGCCCAAACCTTTCAGCGCCTGGGACGAATTCCTAGCACCTCACAATGGAATGCGTCCACCGCTCTAAGTCCTGACGACAGCCTCGTAGCCTATGGTGGAGGAGGTGGATTCAGAACAAAGGTCTACCGTACTGGCTCATCGGGAGGACTCGTGGCTCAGTTTGAAGACAAGCGGCGGGGATTGGTTGCGTACGTATCGGACGTGGATTTTGATTCCGACGGGCGGACGCTCATCCTAAGTCGCAATGATGGTAGTATTGTCGTGTGGCGACTGGCGCTTGGGGAGACGCTCATTGAACCGTGGAAATACCTCGACGTGGTTGAACTTGGTGAGGCCACAGGCTCTTTAGATTGGCGAGCCCATAAAAAACTAACGCAATCCGCAAAGCCCTATGTCTTCGTTCCTGTTGAAGAGCGGTATCTACCTTTTCTTCACGATCTCGATTCGCATAATGAGCGAACGGAAGCGCTTTTCTCTTACTATCTGGAGAATGAACATTTTCACGCTGCCTACGCCGCGCTCCAGACGCTCGATCCTGAAAGGGCGGATTCTTTGTGGAAGACGCTCTCAATAAGAGCAGCCGATGTCCTGGTCCGCAGTCGGGCAGCAGGCAAAGCCCGGGAGGTTGGCCCCCTTCGACACTTGGCCCAAAGACTTTTTGAGAACCATCCGCCTGAACTCGACGTTCGTCTTCAACTGCTCCTGGAACGTGCGGATTGGAAATCCCTAACGAAACTCCTCAGCGGGGAGTTCCAATCTTTTTCACGAGAGGATCGCATGAAAGTATGGGAGTCCCTTGTTGAGAGTCTCAACCTCTACGCGGAAGGATTGATTCCCCGCTTGGGCACGTTAGACAACAATGATCCAGCCATTCCTCCGCGTGAACTTCTCCTGGCAGCGGCGCTGTTTGAAGCGGAGAAAGCCTTTGCGACGGCTTGGGATGAGAACAAATGGTCCGCCGCCCAGGTCCTCGACAATCTACCCGCGACAGCCCTTCTTCTTGAAGCACTGAAGGTCAATTCGCAAACCACGCTGTTGCCGGCAGGATCCGAATGGCGCTACTTCGCTAGTTTGGAGAATCCCGATGAGGATTGGAACCAGATCGGCTACACCCATGAGGCAAACTGGGAAAGCGGTGCGGCTCCGTTAGGCTACGGAGGACTCACTATCCACGAATACGGTACGCAGTTAAAAAGCAGATTCCGCTCAAGGAATTCGGGGCAGCTGGCTTACTATTTTCGAAAGGACATCGTCGTGCACAAGGAAGTGGAATCGACCTCTCCAATCTCTGCCAACCTTCTCTACGATGACGGGCTTATTCTCTACCTGGATGGTAAAGAAATCCTTCGTCTGAACATGCCCAGCGGCGAAATCACGCCTGAAACCACGGCTCTCGATATCATCAACGCAGAAAAGGAACAGTGGGTCCAGGTACCACTACCAAACCTCTCACTTGAACCCGGGCCTCATCTTCTTGCGGCTGAGATTCACCAGCAGCGTGATCGAAGCAGCGATATCCTATTCGATCTCGAATTGGCTTCTCCGCCAAAAGAGCAATGGAAGACGCCAGAGACGCTTTCGGATGGATTGGCGTTTCTGACCTCCATTGACCGTTCGGGTGAGCTATTCCCATGGGTATCTTGTTTCGATGGAATGATCGGCTCGCCCGGTCATGTCGCTTTCTCTATTCACATCTTGGACTTTATCGGAGAAACGGAGGCAGCGCTAAAACAGGTGGACAAACGTCTAACGCAAGAAGATGAACGAAGTTATTGGTTAGGCTGGAAACTAGAGAGATTTCGATTGCTCGGCCGATCGGATGCAGAGCAATCTGCCCTGCGCAGTAAGATCGCAACGATCCCTCCGCGCGCTCCAGACTTGAGTCCTAAATTGCTGGACCTAACGGAATTCTACACTGGAAACCTCTCCTCGGTTTCCACGCCCAAATCCACGGGCTATTCGTTGCCTGAACTACCTTCAACGTTTAATCCCCTAAAGGGCGTGTTCTTTGACCTGCGAGGCGTTGTCCAACTTGACAGCGGCGACATCCCCGTAGGTGCAGGGAATCGTAGCGAACCGCAAACCGTTAGCGAGATCAGCGGGAGACCGATTCCTGAGCGGGTTAATGGCATTTCGGTCAACCAGCGAAGCGAAGCCCTTCACTTCTTGATGGGTTGTACCTACGGAAGGGCGGCGCTTGGAAGCGAGGCCGCTCATTTCGTCATCCACTATGAAGATGGCAGTGAAGAGAAAGCGTCCATTCTTTATCCTAACGATATCGCTGATTGGGTCGGGGGCAATAACGTTCCACTGCCAGAGGAGAGGATAGGATGGCAAATCGATCGAGGAGAGCAGGGCGAACGCATCCTATCGGAGGTCGTTTGGCAGAATCCCCATCCTGACAAGACAATCACCTCAATAGACTTTGTCTCTGGACTCAAAGCGTGCGCGCCATTCTTGGTCGGCATCACTTTGGAATAGCCTACGCGAGATAGCACTGCTGCCGGATTTCATAAAAGTGGCGGATGTCCGTAACAGTTGGTTTTCGGATTCCCATTTCTAGTGTCGGCCAATTGAATCCATCACCGGCCGGAATTAATCACTAACCCAATAATGAATCCGATGAAACTATCTCAGCCATTCTGCATGATCCTCACAGCCACTGTTCTTTCATTCGTCGCCGCTCCCGCAGCCCTGGCCGATCACCATGAAACGAGTGCCCTCAAAGGCAAGATCCGTGAATTCTATCAAAACCTGTCCAGAGGCGATTATGAAGCCGCCTTCAATTTCGTCCATGATGGCTCCCGTGGTTTCACTCACGAAGGCATGCTCAAGGAACTTCCGAACGAAGCCGTGAAAGGAATGGTGAGAAGCCAAATGAAGGAGGATCGCGAAAAAGGCTACGTCTTCAAAGCGCACCCCAAACACATCAACATCACCAAGATCAATGAGGGTGCCGCCCTGGCAACCTACTACGTTGAGGGCACGATTGATCAGCCTAAAGGCAAACCAGAAAGCATCCTCAATCGTGGCTCGCTAGTCCTAACGAAAGTAGACGGTGATTGGAAAATCGCCCATTGGCACATCTCCAAGCTGGAAAGCGAAGGCGGAAATTAGATCAGAAGTCTTGTTGCCCCAGCAGGCCGTCTCGATGCGAGATGGCCTGCTGTCGTTTCTGGGATGATTCATTAAAGAATTCTACTTTGGTAAATAGAGAAAGTGGCAGGGACGGCTCTCCGAGCCGTCCGGCTGAGGGCGCTTTCGTCGGAGAGCCCCACGTCGCATGTGTAGAGACGCTTCCTCAGCCGGACGTTTGAGGACAAACGTCCCTGCCATTCATTAAATCGCGCTGTAACAGTTGCCTTCCCGTTTCCCAGTAGAGGGCATGAAATCTCAAGATCAGCTATCCGAACGTTTTCATGCCCTCGATGCCACACGTGCTTTCGCTCTACTGCTTGGTGTCGTCTTTCATGCGGCGTGGTTCTATGTACCAGGGCCATTAAACACCCCGGTGAAAGATGTCAGCGCCAATCACTTTTACGGCTGGTTCTTCAGTACTTCGCATACATTTCGCATGCAGCTTTTCTTCCTCATTGCCGGCTTCTTCGCCGCTTTGATCGTCAAGCGTCGTGGGGCCGCTGCCTTGGCACGCAACCGATTCAAACGCATTGTCATTCCTTTCATTTCCGGGTGGGCGATTCTCTTTCCGCTAGTGATTCTCGTTTGGATATGGGGAAAGACTGAATCTGGACAGTTGCCAGCCACTCTACCGCCTTTGAAGGCGACCTTGGGCGCCATCTTCTCGGGAGCCATCTTCGTCGAGAAGAGCCAAGGTGGTTCCTTTGGACTAGCCCATCTTTGGTTCCTCTATTTTCTCATTCTGTTCAATGTAGCTGTGTTGGCCGGACGATCTCTCCTCATTCGATTCTTTCCTGAATCAACATCCAATGCTGCAGAACGTCTGACCAAGTTCGTGCATTGGGCGATGCGTTCTCCCTTCGGTGCTCTAACAGTCGCTGCGCTAATGGCCCCTCTCTTGTGGTCGATGAAAGGATGGGTTGGGGTGACGACACCTAACCAAAGTTTGATTCCGCTTTGGAACTCGTTTGCAGTTTACTTTCTTTTCTTCCTGGGCGGTTGGTTCCTCTACCGCCAATCGCATGTCCTGCCTACCCTGTTTCACCAATGGAGATTCTATCTGGGGGCTGGAATGCTCCTCTCGGTCGGGCTCTATGTGTTCTATGCACAAGTTAGACCCTACAGTCACTATCTGCCACCACACGCAATCTCCTATCGCGACGTGAGTGATTGGGATGCGTTTCGTGCTAGCTTGGCGTCAGGCAACCATTCACCCGAAGAAGACCGGGCGATTCACCAACTCTCGACTTCTCTGGCAGCGAACGTTCGGGCGTTGATCCGAACGGACGCGGTCTCTTTTGACCAGCAAGTGGCGATTCTACAATCAGTCAATGACGTTCTCGCTGACCCTGACTTTCGAACCGAGGCGTTTCGGTTCAAGGTTACGCTAAAAGATCCTCGAACGAAGGATCAATCTGTCATCCCGTCCAACCGCGAGGCCGTACAACCCTACCTCAGTGGGGTGGCTGAGGGCGACTATCGGGAGAGTTTTTGGCACGGCCCCGCCAAGCTCGCCTTCTCTGCACTCTATGCCGTAGTCATGGTATTCTTGGTGTATGGCACACTGGGGATCTTTCAGGCAACTTGCCAGAAGTTCAGCCGAATCTGGCGCTATCTGGCCGATTCCTCTTACTGGGTTTACCTCGCTCACATCCCGCTCGTGCCGGCAATTCAGATTCTGATATTCGACTGGCAGGCTCCGGGATTCCTCAAGCTAACCCTCCTTTGCAGCACAAGCTTTGTCCTCCTGTACGGATCCTATCATTACCTTGTGCGGTCGACCGTCATTGGAAAACTTCTCAACGGAAGGGTCTATCCCTTCACGTGGCACCCTTTCGCGGTTCCCACTGGTCAGGCTCCCAAGAAACCGGCAAGCGAACCCCCACCAGGTCTAACGCATCTAACATGATAAAGCTGCAAGTTATTCTGAGAACGTGCTGAACAGATATTGCAGTTCGACATCGACTTCTTCCTGGGAGTCTACCGTTTGAGCGATCGTTTCTGTTAGGATCAACTTGTAGCGCTTACGCATCCTGTTAACCATCACTCTAACATTGCCTTCACTAACGCCCAGAGACTCTGCGATGCTGGGATAGGTGCTTTTTTCAGGTTTGACCGAAAGGTAATCACTAAGCGCTTCGAAAACGTTCGATTTTCCCTGTTTGTGATACTCTACCCTGAGTTGGTCGATGACTTCTTGGAGAAGAGCTAGAGCCCATTCGCGATCAAATAATTTCTCAGGAGTGAGATGGTCGGCAGGTTCATTCTTGAAACGTTCTTCTGCCAACTCTTCCTCGATGGATACCGGCGGCTTGCCGCTGCCCCTCTTTTCTGCATGATCGTGTTTGCGCCGGTCGTTCTCGTAATGCTTGAGTGCCCCTAGCAAATAAGATCGGAACCGACCTCTCTCTGGTGTGGCCATAGCCAAACCGTCATTTTCTAACATCTTACATAAAAATCCCTGCGCAAGATCTTGCGCATCGTGTGACGAGTGCCCACGCTTTCTCAAGTAGGCGTACAATGGATACCAATACCGATCGCATACGCGTGCCAACAAGCGCTGCGTCGCGGAACCTGCGCTCTCTTTCTCCAACAGGATTGACCAGTGAGTGCTGGGAAAACTATCCCCCCAGTTTTCAAGGCCAACACCAGTCAGGTGATCGTCATCGTGCGACATGCCTATTGCCTAACATGGCTAATTTGGAGGGAAAATCTTCAAGTTTGCGCGAGTGCGCCACTGCTATCGCAAGGTTTATCACCCTGGAATCTGGAAAGCACCAAAGTTCGCATCCAATCTTTGCCACCCGAGTGTGAGCGCGAACTTTCTCCTTGATAGCGAAGCTTCAAATCGACGTAACTTGTTCACGTTCAGTAGAGAAAATTCTCGCGAAGAAATTCGTATTTGGAAAATGAAATGGCGGGGCGGGCGGGAGACAATCACGAACTTGGATCGATTATTCAACCCTGACTGGTGTGCCTCACGACCAGTGGAAGTCTAACCCCTACGTAGTCCGCCCATTTGAGGCTTTCGTTCCTCCCAGAGATCTTGGCCTCCCACCTCGCAGCAAGACAAAACGTCGTTCTCATCCCGTTTATCTCTCCATTCGGTGGCGGGAGTTGCTCGACGCGAATCCAGCGCTAACCACGGCTAATCTCGCTGAAGATCAGGGAGTTTCGCCCGGTCGCATCCGTCAGATTCTCCGGCTTTCCTCGCTTGCTCCTGAGATCACGGCAGAGCTTCAGGAAATGCCTTCCGATAGGCTCAAGTACTTTGGAGAAGCGAGGCTGCGGAAGCTGATTCCGCTCCCGCTGAAGGAACAGATCAAGCGGTTCGAGGAGATGAAAGAAGATGAAACGAAACGCTAACTTCAGCCCTTCTCACTAAAATTGGCAAAGGCTTTGAAATCCATGTCGAAGCGAATTCTGTTTCATGCGTTTCACCTGTTTCGGTCAAATGGGGCAAATGCGAACTTTAATGAAGTGGCCCCCTCAAGTCCCGGCTAGAAGGTCTGTAACCACCTTTTCTACTTTTCGATTCCGTTCCAATTCTGCGCCGTCGGCGTCCCATAGCGCTGCCTCGTCCTTGAGGCCTGACCTCTGACAAAGCCATTTGTCTGCAATCAGGGCAGCGATGACTTCGATCATCGTTCTTGTCGTAATCTCGACCTTGGGCTTGCGCTCGAACAGAGGGTGGGATTTGGCGGCTGGGTCACGAAGCAATTCGTAGCCGAGTGTCCGAATGACGGCTTTTCGCATTCCCGAGTCCTGCTTGAGTCTGAATACGGTCTCCCATTCCACACCCAGCTGACGGCAGTAACCGGCGAAGTCGGGACACTGTGAAGGCGACAATAGCAGCGAGGATGGCAGGAGGCCTTTGTCGCTTAGCACTTCGATTAGACTCACGCTGTCCCGAAACCTCATCCGTTCTTCCCGCGTGCCGTCGGGTGCGTTCGAGAGCTGATAGGCCTGCTGTCCAGTGACTTCCGAAGGAGCGCCGCTAATAGTCAATCTCTTGACCGCGATTCTACCCATCAATCCCGGAGCTACTGATTCCCGGATGATCCGTTCGAGATCTTCGACCGGTAAAGGTGTCAGAAAGGCTGGCGGCGCACTCACCTCGGCCATCCTGTAAGAAGCTGATGCTGCGGAAAGTGTGAGCAAAAAGGAAACAACAATGTCAGAGTCTACGAGAAGACTAACGGGATAGTCACCGGGACCATCCAGGGAACGCTGTGCTTCTCGAATCCGCTCCCAGAAGCCGGACTGTGATCCTGCCTGTTGCATCACGCCCCAACCGGCCAAGCCGATCGTTGAAAGAGCCATGCTACCGATAACTACCCGGCGTGTTAGATGACGCCGCTCGGTTACAGGCGCCCCCAGTAATGCCTGACCGAATTCCCCGGCCGATTCGAATCGCCTGGAGGGATCGGTTTCGAGGGCCTTCATAATGACGTCGTCAAAGACCGCCGCATCTTTGCGAAACGATGACGGCACCGGTGCATTGGCGCCCGGCATGGCTCCTGTGAGCAACTGATAGAGAATGGTCGCCAATCCATAAACGTCCGCCTGAGGACCCACGCTGCTGCTGCCTTTTAATTGCTCCGGGGACATATAGCCAATCGTACCGATGGCCGCACCTGCCCTGGTTAGAGGACTTGAGCCGTTCGGGTTTCGCACTAAACCGAAGTCGCCTACTTTCGGTTGCTTTCTCTTATCGAGGAAGATGTTCCCGGGCTTGAGATCGCGATGCACGATCCCGTCCTTGTGCATCTGCTCTACCCCCGCAGCACAGTCGGCGATTAACTTAACCGCGTCCGTCGTCTCGATGTGAATGCCCTCGGCAATACGGTCGCTGAGCGATCCGCCGGGAACATATTCCATGATGATGAAGCGGTGACCGAGATCAGAACTTCCGGCTTCGAGAATGCTAACCAGATTCCTATGCTGAATCGACTGCATCGTCAGGATTTCGCGATCAAATCGCCGGGATAAGTCATCGTCCTTTGCCAACTCAGCAGGGAGTACCTTAATCGCAAATTTCTCTCCATCCATTTCACGCCTGGCGAGAAACACCGTCGCTCCCATTCCTCCTTTTCCGATCCGGCTGATCAGAGAATAGCCCGAAAAGGCTTCAGCCACTTCAGGGGTGAGATCATGTTCTCTCAGAGCCAGTTCGCCCGCTTCGCCCAGTAGACGCCTGATCATCGCGGAGTCAGCCGACGTGGAATCGTCATTCCCTTGTTCCCCTAGTTTGCCGGATCTCCCCATCACACACAACGATGTTAGTGAGTTTCTCAACCATCTGCAATGCTGCTCGGCAGGTTCTTCCAAAGCCTACTATCCTGTGATCTTCCCTCATGAGGTATCACGCGGGAAACAGGGCGAGTGATCGGCCCCGGAGGTAGTTCGTTCTTCGGCTGAGGCTTGAAGACCACGAACTGCAGCACGAACCAAATAATCCCGATGAGGAAGAGCAGCATCGGAACCAGTCCGCAGTAGAACGTAACTGAAGAGAGGGAACGGCGGAGTCGAAGAGCACTGACAAAGGCATAGACCGAAGCGAGGAAAGCCAAGAAGGCGCAGCCCAGAAAGGTGATGGCCGCTGTGCCCGCCGCCGCAAGTCCGCGGCCGCCGCCAGCCGCATGTTTCGGCAGAACGAGTGCGGCGACGCCGAACGCGGTCATCAGAAAAAGTGGAACGAGAATATGTAAATGGTGTCGCCTCAAATCGAGCGGCTTTCCTGGAGTCAGATGGATGAAAATCCCGTGAATCTTAATGTTAACCAAGAATCTCCACGGTGATCAAGTGCGGCCGGGGACCACCTCACCCAACCTTCCCGAGAAAACGATTCTGTTAGTCAATCATTGGGCGATCTGTCATGCTGATAGCATGGCATGCCTGATGCGGATGATTGTGCTGGCGGGACTATTCGGATCTCCTGCCTGCCTTGCCGCACCTTGGATCGTCTGGGCCGGGCAGACGCCTTTAACTTCCGGGACGGCTGTTCTGTCAGGCTCTGGACATGCTGCCAGCGGGTCTCCGGCGGTCTATCATCATTACAGAGCCAATCTTCAAACTGAGTTCCGCTGGACTGAGGGTGATGTGCTTCAAGTCGGGAGTGATCCGCGTGAACTCATCTACACCGTCACGGCGAAGCGCGATCAACCGGTGAGGATTGAAATCAGGTTTACGGAGACTCTCGGGTCGGGAAGCCTCCAAACACTTTCTCCGCGATCCGCAACCAGCTCTCCCGCCTGTGTTGTTGCCAGTGATCTCTCTTCCGGCAACCCGTTCTTCTCTCCAAGCCAGCTTGGTTATCAATTGCAGCTCTATCGGAATGATAGTGAAATCCGATACTCGGATGGGTCTCTTGAAGAGCACGATTCGGGCATGACGTTTTCACGGCTTCCGGCATTGGATCTGCTCAACTCCGTGAAACTGGCGATGGAGCGGGAGATTTCGGCAACAACGGCGAGAGCGAAACCCGACAGAGCGACTAACAATGGCGAAACTTGTCTCGCCTGCACTATCTTCGGAGACCCATCGCGATCGTGGGACAGGCTCGCCGTGACCTTCACAGATCTCATCGGATCGGGGCGAATCGACGCAGGCACGAAGATGAGACTCCTGATTGCCGGAGTGCCGCTGGGCTCATCCAGACACGTGATGCCGTGCACCATGGATCCAGTCCGGCCGGTGTTTTTTCTTGATGACGATGAGCCTCTGTCAGTCCCCCTGACAGGCTTGCGGACCCCGGGTAACGAAGGCGTTATCGAACTTCGAATGCCGCAGCCCGACGGGCTAATCGACGCCGGGGCTCTTGAGCCTCTCACGATTCAGGAAAAGACACATGCCTGTCCCATTCCGTTGCGTCGTGATCGCAAAGTTCCTTCTTCATCGGTTTTCGATCTCGCTTTGACTGCCAATGGGATCACTCATTTGCAGCCGATCATCCTGCACACTCACAACACTTATCGTGCTGAATCAATTGACGATTTACTGGAGCTTCCGATGCCGGATCGCCTGCCAGGCTGGGAGGATTCTGTCGCCCTCTGTGACAAGCTTGACGAACGCGATCAAGGCATGATGCGACAAACTCCTGATGGTCTCTTCCATGCGCGACACTTAAATGAACGCCGCATCTTGTTCGGTTCATTCCAACCCGACGGTGAGTCGAAGAAGAAGCCCGCACTTTGGAGGCCACACCAGACCGCACCGGAGATCCTGGACGGTTTCGGCACGATCGAGGGAGCTAACAATGCACTCGATCTCCGCCTTTGCGGCTCAGTCAGATCTGAAGACAGGAGAGCACGGCCCTGTGTCTGGACCTACAAAGAAGGCCAATGGAAAGCGATCCTGCTACCCGTGCTACCGTTAACGCAAACCGCCAACGCATTTGCGATCAATGACAGTGGCGTGGTCTGCGGCTACTGCGATGTGCCTGCGGGAGCAAACTCGACGAGAATGCCCTGTCTCTGGAAACCGGAAGGCGGAGTTGACTACCGGCATCCGAAAGTGCTGATGGTTCCGGATGGGGTCACCGCAGGATGTCCGCTCGACATCAACAACCGTGGTAACGTGGCAGGTTATGTGCAGCGCCCCCGGCAACCCCCACACGCCTGCCGCTGGGAACCTGATAACTTCGACTATCAATTTACCGATCTCGGCCAGCGTGGCATTGCCCGCGGTATCAACTGGATGGGAACCTGCGTTGGCAATCGCGGCGATGGCCGTCCCGTTCTCTGGCAATGCGGCGAACGCCACGATCTAACTGAATTCCTCGGCGCAGACGCTGACCGGAATCTCACCGGCATTTCCGACAGCGGAAGCATCTTCTGTCAGATGAATGGACGCATGGTCCTCTATCAGCCGGATGTTGAAGTCCTGGATTAAGACCTTCATTTCCTCAAAAAAGCATTGCCGCCCAATGGTGCTTTTGATAGAATTTTGATCCTCTTAAGAGAACATAGAGCATGATCTAACTCCCAGTGGATCATATTAAAGGCGGGCACCAACTCCCCGGTGTCCGCCGTTTTTTTCTCACCTGAGCCAATTGCGATACCATGTCGGCAGCTTCCCGTATCCGTCAACGGGAGTAATTCTCCTCCTGGCAAATCGCTTCGAAGGATGCACCACTACCGCCGTGTGATCGCGAAGTTCCATCAACCTGGCGGGCTTCATCTTGTAATCCTCATCCTCTCTCCGCGTGTGACTGACACTTCCCCATGCTTTGCTTGAGCGGGATCGTTTCCACACCTTCTTCTTACCAATGAAATCCGCGCTCGCGGTGGCGCCTTCCATGTCCGCGGCACGAAAGATCAGGCGCGTTCTGAAATTGAGCGCCAGCACTTTGCGCTTGTCCCGGCCGATGGCCGGATCAGCCGAGACCTCGCTCTGCATTCCGGCGATGATCGCGCACTTCGCGCCGCGAATCCGGTCAATGATGGTGTGATCACTGACACCATCCTCACTGGCAGTCACCACGTCCTGATACTCGTCGGCCACCAGTAGCAGCTGATTGCAATCGCATTGCCGATGCCTAGGCAGTTCGTAACGGCGCAGTGCATGGTAGAAGAAGAGGATCTTGAGGTAGGTATTGATGTAGCGCCGTTCACTGACAAAGCGTTGAGGCATGGAAGTCGCGATTACCGCGCCTCGGTTTACATCAGCAATTTCGAAGGTGTTGGGCAGATCGCTGGAGAAGACTTCGGCAAGACCGGGATCGAGAAAGAAACCAAGATAAGTCTTGATGGTACCTTCGATACCCTCACGTTGTTCTGGCGCCTTGGCTTCCACAAAAGTCGAGTGGAAGAAGTCCGACAACCGGATGAGCTCCTCCGTCGGAGCCTGCTGCTCAAGTTCTTCCAGCGCCTCTTTCAGGAGACGTTCCGTTGTGAGTAAGTGATAGGCGCGCACGATCGTCACCGGTCGCTGCAATTGGTCAAGAAGTTGCAGGGCATTGGCCAAAGCAATCTGGGCCATCGGCTTGAAGAAAGCATCCTGGCGCCCTTCGGTTAGACTGGATGCGGTATCCACAATGGCTTTGGCATGGGCCGTCCACGGCAGCGAACGATCACTCAGAAGATTGAAGCGTTGCGGCGGCGACCAACCGGAAGCCGCGCCTGCCGGCCGCACTTGCAAATGCACCAGATCGTCGGAGCGGTTGTTCGCCTTCAGAAGCTCCCGAAGAAACTCGACCTCATCGCCCTTCACCCCGACGACCAGACCGCCCCAGTCCGGTAGCGCCCTGGTCAGGCTGACCAGAATAGGATGAAAGCCCGAAGTGGTCTTGCCACATCCGGTATCGCCGGTGATGAGAATATGGCGGCACAGCTCTGCGCGGGTCCAACCGATGTGCCCGATCCGCAATACCGTAGACCTCACCGGAATCGCGATGATAATCAACCCGGCAGAAAGGAGAAGGGAGCCGATGACGACATGCTCAGGCAATCCCGGATCGGTCAACACGAAGATCCCGCCCGCTCCGAAGACCATGGCCACGACCAACTTCAAGAAACCGTGCATGCAGGTAGTTCGCCGTTTTCCCGATTCGATAACACAGAACTCTCCGCTTTAATCCATGAAGGTGGAGACCATTGCGAACACCGCTAGATGACCGGCATAGACCGTCAGCGGCCAACGCGACAGCACCATCAGCATGGTGGGGATTACCATAGTCCGCTTCCACACCAGACTAATAATCAGAAGTGCCAGCGAATGACCGAAGAGAACGATGGAAATGATGGGCACGCTATCGAATCCCAGCTGGCTGGCGCAGAGAGCTGAGACTAACAACAGCACTGTCCCGACAACAAAGTGAGTCTTTGCCCGGTGCACGTCTTTCAGTCTGACCAGCAGAACCTGATGCAGCACCAGTACTGGACTGTAATCAAAGAACACTTCTGCCATTCCCAATGGCACTCCTGATGTAATGGCGGTGAGATAAAGCGCCAGTAAGCCCGTCCGTTCTGACATGGAGCGAATCACCGGTCTCAGCAGAATGACCAGCACCATGCTGCCGAGAATGTCGACGGTGATGCGGCTGGCGTGTTCTGACAGAATCCATGAAGTGCCGATGCCAACTGATGCGATCTGTAACAGCCTTAGCGGTCTGATACTCCGATTCGTTTTCAAGGCAAGCGAGGCGAGGACAAACACGAAAAGGGGTTCTGCCGCCCGTGTCAGGGTTAAGCGCACCACACTGCCGACAATAGATTCATCCGCGAAGAAGAAGAGACCGTGATCGATAGTCATGAGAGCGATCGCAATCAATCTCAGGTCGTCGTAGCGACGATCGCGCTTCTCTCCTTTGCATGGGGACACTCCCTGCAATTCGCCATCTCCAGCATACGATAACAGGCGGAATCCCCTTTATCCAAAGACGCTCTTCAGGAAGCGCAGCTCCTCGTCAATCTCGTTTGGGTCTTCGACAGTATCCGCTACCACACCGCGTAGCGTTTCGTGGTAACGCTGCCGCATCCGCGCGATCCCCATGCGGAAGGCGTCGAGGCTCATGCGGTTCTTTGCGGCGAGTGCCAGTTGACGTTCCTTGTCTCTGGCATTGAGACTGACATAGGGCAGCATGTCTTCGAGTAGATCGCTTTGACCCCGTTTGGCGTAGTTGCGTTTGATCCTCCTGATCGTTGCTTCGAGAACGGTCGTGGCCCAGCGCTTGTGAAAGTAGGTCTCCGGCGTGTCCCTGACGCATGGCTCCCGCAGGAATCGCCGTTCGTCCGCCTCGGCATCCAGCGAAACAATCCGATGATGACCGCCGCGTTTGATCGTGCGCTCTTTCCTGTCGGCCCCGATAACAAAGCGCTTAACCGCGATGCAGAGAAAGGAACGAAGCCGCCCGCGCTGTTGATCGGCCTTACTGAAATCCTCGCGCTCTAGCAGACTGGCGAAGAACGCCTGGGTCAGATCCTCGGCATCGTGATGCGACTTGCCCAGCGTCCTGACAAAAGCGTAAACCGGATACCAGTAGATCTGACACAGTTCCGATAGCGCTTTGGCGGCCACTTCTGGAGACTGGCGCGATTGCGAGACAAGGCTCCATCGGGTCGGCGGAAACAACCTGGAATCTTTGTCCTCGCTCACGTCGAACGGTGGCACAGATGCAGCCGAATTCACGGGGAAGAAGGCGTTTGCAACTGGATACTTGAGGCTCCGCCGTAGAGTAGATTCGTTCGAAGGGCGGCCCTCACAAACTTCTCCACACAGCGACGCATGGGGCGGGCACCCAGACGAGGATGAAAGCCCTCACCCGTCAGATGAGAGACGAGACTTTCATCGTAAGTGATGTTGATCGCCGACCGCGACGCCTGTTCGGTGATCTCCCGGTCCAGCATGGAATGCGCAATCGCCAACTGGTGTTCGTATTCCAGCCGGTCGAACACCGAAACATTCTGAAACCTCGCAAAGATCTCAGGCCGCAGCTGTGCCTGCGCCTGTGATTCCACGAAGCGGACGAGGGTCGCTCTGACACTGTGTCGCGCATCGAGGACGGCACCACCCGCAATATTGGAAGTGCAAACGACGTAGAACTGGCAGAGATCCAGCGTTTCGCCATTTGCCATCGTCAGACGTGCCGCATCCAGAATCTGAAGCAGCAAGTCGAGCACGCGTGGATGCGCCTTCTCGATTTCATCAAGCAGAAGAGTGCCATTGCCGCCGGCCTGTTCCACCCGCCTGGCAAACAGACCGCGTTCGTCTTCGGATCGCCCCAGGAGCACGCCAACGGATTCCTGATTCTGATATTCGCTCATGTCGAATCGGATCAATCGGTCATCGCCTAACAAGTAGCGTGTGAATGCCAGTGCGAGTTCGGTCTTCCCCACACCGGTCGGTCCGAGGAAGAGAAACGAACCCTTGGGACGGTGCGGATCGGTTAGTCCCAGTTCTCCATCCATCAGTGATTCCGTGATGGACGGAATCACGTTTGGCTGACCGATGATGCACCTGCCAAGATGGTCGGCGAGTTGCTTCAATCGTTCCTTCGACGATTCCGTCAGGGTTGCTTCTCTCCCCATGCTTTCAAGGCGTTGGCCGGCACTTCCTCAACATCCTCCGGAACCTCGCTCGGGGCGGAATGTCTGAGCTGTCGCAGCTCGGCTTCAAGTTCGGCAATCCGACGTCTGGCTTCACCCAGTGCCGCGATCTGCGTCGTCGAATCCTGCAAACGGTTTCGTGATTCCGTCAGGACCTCCTGCATTGCTGTCTGCGCGGCCTCCAGTTCCTCCGACAACTCGCGTTGCCGGTTGAGTTCAGCCGTGATGGCCTTTGATTCCGGTGCAGGTTTGAAGGCAGTGTCCACGATCTTGTTCACAGGGCCAGCGCCAGAGAGTGGCGGCTGATCCCGTGTAAGATTCCAGCGGCTCGGCTTCTCCAACCGGTAGACACGGTGCGCTTCATGCATGGTCTTGCCGCTGCCCCTGACGCTTCGGCCAAGGTGATAGGTTTTCACAAACTCGCCCGTGCGGACTCGCCGCATGTCGTCAGGCTTGAGGTATTCCTGGCGAACCTCCTCCTGGGGAAGTCGATTCTTCTGCGGCATTGGAATGGGCTTCGGGGCCGAAGTACAGGCCCCGAGAACGAGGCTTGCGATCAATGATAGGCTCAGGAGTTTCATGATGATTCTTTCGTTTGATGGGCATCCATGCGGGCGCGGATCAGCCGTTCGAGATCGTCGCGTTTGTCCAGCGATTGAACCACTGGCTCGGGTTGGGGCTCCGTGTTAATAGGTGGCTTTTTCTCCCACGAATTGACCGGCTGGCGCGCCTGCTTGATCCCGGCGACACTGGCCAGCTTCGGCTCGAAGACTTGAAGCGTGTAGATGTAGAACGCTGTCCCTGCTGGAACCCTAACAAAGAGACCGTCACCCTCGATCTGGTCGAGCATCAGATCGGCGTAACGGCTGGCCACCGATGAACCACCGTCCAGTAGAGCGTTGGTCACCGAATTGTTTTCGTATTCTCCGAACACCGTCTTGGTCGTGTTCTTTGCGTTCTTGCTGGCACCTGCCAGAGCGGTGGCCGCGAACATCTTGAATTCCAGAAACTCATCGGACTTTTCCACCGTTCCGCGGATACCTGCCGAGCCGTCGGTGATCGCGTAGCTGTCTTTGTCAGGATCATATCCGCGGTCCAGTGCAATACCGTTCAACCGGACTTCCCGGCCATCCAGCCAAACGAAGGTCCACGTTCCATTCACTTCGATCCGATTCCGGATGCGTCCGCGCCTGGCGAAACTGTGTACTTCCGTGCCCGCCGGAACAATCAATTGCTGATTGTGCCAGACATCATCGGTGACGAATCCGATCACGGGGGTCTGGAGGGAACTACTATCGACCGTGATGACCAGCTGGCAGGGAATGAGCATGCCGGTCGGCGCGAAAGTCCTGGGTGGTTTGACAGGCTCAGGCGTCGGCTGCTCTTCCTCGGCTTCCCGGTAGAGATGGACCAAAGGCGGCAAGGCCGGAGGCTGGTTGCTCTCGCGCTTTACCGCGACCTCCTTCGGCGGTTCGGTGTCTCGGTCAGGTGGCGGATTGAACTTGTTCAGCTCACCTTCTTTCACCCATTCCGAGGTCAACGGGGCTTCGGGATCGGGCCCGGCTTCCTCCGGCGACATCGTGCCCAGCACATTGACGCGTTCGGCGGATTCCGCCTCCAGGGCTTTGTGTTCCCGATAGGTGCGAACGAAGTAGAAGGTCGCGAACATCCCTATCAGAAACAGAATGCCCGCTCCCGCCGGGTTCTTGAAGAAGCCGATCAGGCGTCCGATCATTTGGAGCCTCCTTTCTCTGCGGGATCGGGAAAGAGACTGACATCCGGCCCTTCGTAGTCAGGAGGCGGTTCCAGCACGGTGCCTAAGGCATCGATCAAGCCGGGATCATCGAGGCAGGGACCGGAGGCCGGCATCACCAGCCTGAACTCGTTTTTGATACTGAGGTGCGCCCGTTCGCCTTCCACCCCGCCACGCACAATCACGTGCAGCGGAATCTTTCCCTTGGCGGGAATGATAGACGACGAATCGACCAGTGCGACCGGATAGGTTCGTTTCCCGACACTGACTTCCAAGGATCCCGGATGGAACTGCAACGCACTCTCTGTCTTGTTTTCAATCGTGGCGTGCAGGAAGGTCGCGTCCTCCTCCGGAAACCGGTGGATCTTTGAGACCAGTGTCTCGACTTCGCCATCGTCACGCCGGTAGTCCACTTCACGGCTTTCGACGTTCTGATAGAGATGCGGCACGGCGATGCGGAAGGTGCGTTCGTTCTTGCCGAGCTTGAGCAGATTGAACAGTCGTGAGGTCTGGGGATCAAGCCGCCGTTCTTCGAGAGCATCGGCGCTCACCTGACGGGCTTGCCGTTGCCTCACAAGATCATCAGGATTACGAAGATGAACGGCCAGAGGCGGATCCAACCCCGGTTTCAGATGCAGCACGAACAGATCTGATTGGCCTAACAAGACCGAGACATGGGTCTCTTTGTCCGGCATCACATTACGCAATGCAAGGAGGCGCGAACCCTCGGGATGAACGTAGTGATAAGTGCCGGGAGCGTCGCCTTTGGTCAGTCCGTATCCGAAGATCCCGCGAATAGGCCGCGGAAACTGCAAGGTCGTGGCGGACCTGGCGCCGATGGAGATGACAACGGGTTTGTCGTGATCGAGCACCACGTGCTCGACGGGAGCGGCGCTCACAGCGAGAGCCGTCAGCGCGATCTTGAGAAGGCATGCTAGAGTGGTATTGAGTTTCATGAGGTTGGTTCGGTGGTGAAATCGAAAGCGATGGCCACGGTGGGAAACCGCCCGTTTGCCGTCATGTCAGGGTTGAGGATGAACTTGAATTGCGCTTTCACGATCAGGGCCTCGGTGAAGGCCTTGCCGCGAAAGACACCGCTGCGGATCAACTGCCCTTCGACGCCTGTTAGAACGGAATCATCGCGGACCTGAAGGACTTGAATCGGTCCCAGTTCCACCTTCTGGTGAATCTGTTTGTCGGTGAATTCGTCAGCCTCGCGGTCAATCGCTTCTTCGGCTTTGCGGTAGGCATCCCGCCCGAGTATCCGTTTCAGTCGTTCCGGACTGTCTGGCCCTCCCGGAGCCCGGTTGAAAATCGCCTCCATCGCTAATCGCGTCTGGGCCGCATGCACCTCCTTGGCCGAGCCGAAATCCATGGCCGAAGGCAGGTAATAGGTGTGATTCGCATCCATCACGAAGAACTGCGGCTTCGCCATCAGGCTCTTCACCAGCCTCTGGCGTTCGAACCAGAATCCCGCAGTCACCAGCAGGGCGATGACGAACCAGAACAAGGCAACCTTGTCCTTGTGAATGAAGAGATCGATCGCTTGGGCACGTTTCATAAGACGAATGGGAAACCCGCCTTCCCGCGACAGCTCGAACTCGACAGAACGATCGCCCGCGACCGCCGGAGTCAGGATGGGTCGCGGGGTAATTCGTCGTTTACCGGAAACGATAACAAAGAAACTTCAGTTTCTGGGGTCCGTCCCGTCCCTCTCACTTGAGTTTTCCTGACAGTGTTTCCTTTAAGAGATACCGTAACCTTATCTAAGGGAATACTCTTCGATGGCATCGAATACCCCCAAGTTCACTTCCTCCAGGTTAGGTATCCTAGAAACCTGTAATACTTATCCGACGTGCTGGAGCTTCCTTTCGATCTCCATAGGGATCACTGAACCTGCGAATCGCCTTTGATCGAAAACAAGTTATTCACAGCTGTTTTTAATGAAGCCCGGGACTAGCTGATTGGAAACGCGTTTGGTGGTTTCCTCAAGAGATTGCAGCAAAACTTGAACGTTAAATAATTAGTTTACAGCATGCAGGCAACTCTCTAGCGTAATCTCATGATCGTTGGGAGAACGCGCTTGAGGAAATGGTTCAACAGGGAGAAAGAAATTGGGAATCGGCAATGAAGAGGGGCGAAAGTGATAAGGGGGCGAGGAGCCAGGCGACTCCGAAGACTAACAATGAATTAACATTGAATCGTATGAATACTTCAAAACTGAGTCTGTATGCTGCAGTCGCTGTATCGCTGAGTGTCTTGCTCGCGACGGCCGATCCACCGGACTGGTGGGAAAACCGTGGAGCGGTGATGCCTGAAACTGCCACCCTTCCCAATGAGGTGGTCACGCAGGGACAAGCCAAACACATGGCACAGGCCGCACTGGCCGAGTTTAATGTCATGCTTGCTCCCCTCGGAGGTGCCGGTCCCGATATCGAAGCCATGATTGGCAGCGATTGGTTTCAGGACACCAGTGGAAATTCGGGTGTCTGTTTGCAGGCTCACGGGAAAACGCTTGCCGCTCCGTTCTACGACCGGCTCCATGACCTCAATGTCAGTCTCAATCCCAACGTTGTATCCGAAGGCAGCTACTACCCGTGGACTTCGGGAGCGACGGATGATGCCGACCTGTCGCCACTGGTGTACGCGCAACTGAAACAGCTCTTCAGCTTTGATCTGGATGTGGACGGCGATGGTTTGCCGGACTGGTGGGAGGAACGTCTGTTTGGAACAATGGAAGAAAATGGAACCGACGATTTCGACGGAGACGGTCTTCTCAATCTGGCAGAGTTTGGCGGGAACACAGCTGCGCATCTTGCGGACAGTGACAGGGATGGTCTTCGCGATGGAGAGGACGGGGAACCGACAGTATACAATGCACCCGCTCTGAGGCAGCCACCGGCGACCCTGGAGATTTCGCAACGGGGAGTCCGACCGGAAAGGGTGGTGGGACCGGTGGCATTGGAAGCGCGTCGTGCCGAGGCGCGGCAACGTCAACTTGATAGGGCATTGACGGGTGAAACAGATAACCTTGAGGGGGAAGAGTAACATGACGCCAAGACCCATAGCCTTATTACGGGATCTTATACTGAGTGTCAGCATCGCTGTAGTCCTGTCAGGCCCTACCCGTGCGCAGGCCCCCTACACATGCACCAGCTGCAACCTCTGCGGTCAGCCGCGCGGATTTTATCACGGCACGATTACAGCAGACCTGACAACGACCCTTACCAAGGATGGCGTGGCGAAGGATTTCAAGATCAAGGCAGGGAACAATGTGAACGGGAACAACCTGCGGGAGAGGAGAGGCCCTGTGGAGCTACCGCCTGTTGGAGCGATAGAGATTGAACTGACGGGAGGAGGTGCGGGGAACACGGCGGGTTTGAACCTTGGGAAGGGAGCGGAGATTCTGATTCAAAAAGACGGGGATAGTCACTGGCGGCTGGGCAGCTGGATACCGGCTGATGGCAACACCTACCATGTCAAAAGGAGGTATCCCTCTCTTGTGAGTGACCAGCTGAACAATGCGAACGACGCGGATCCGCAGATCGGTTTGCCGTCCTACAGCAGCTATGCATCGGCCGTGAAGCCGGCAGTGACCGCCATGGCACTGGATCTGGGAGGCGGTTCGTGTCTTGTGGTGAACTGCGTGCTCGACGGCTCGGAAACACCGACGCTCAAATTCGAACAGGCCAACGACGAGTGCAATGAGGACGGCACGAAGTTCCTGAGTGCCGACGGTCACGGAAGCGGGATCTGTCTTGCGGAGAAGTCAAGCTCTTCACCACTCGCCTATAAAGTGTTCAGTGCACCCGGACCGGTGAAGAGCGACCTCGACGATTACGACACCTCCACGATGACAGAGCTGAAGGAGATCACGTTGAGCACACCGACACCCACGGGAGGCTTCGAGAATGAACTCAAAATTGAACGCGATTACGGCGGAGAGATCGTGACGACGATCTACCGCGGTTCGGCGGACACGTCCGGCTTCAGTGTGGAACTCGAACATGAGATCGCGGGAACCAACCGCAAGGAGAGTTATGTCAGTGCGATTGTCAGCGGCGAACGCACGCTGACCCACGAGATCACCGAAGATGGGGTGACGATTTCCAAGGAGATCGAGACCTTCAAGCTCGTGGGCGATCTCGAAGTTCAGATATCGCACGAGCAGATCAGCGCCAGCAGCGAATCGCAGATCACGAACAAGACCTACGATGAAACGCTCTCCAGCCGCACCTACGGAGCCCCGCTCACCCGGCAGTTTGAAGTGATGAACGGCACGACGCCTACCGAGACCGGCTATGAGAAGATCGAATACGAGTTCCAGACCGTCGGAGGGGTGGACCAGGTGATCGAACACGTCTACTCGCCCTGGAAGGGCCAGCCGACAACCACGCTGACCAACTTTCCGTCGACAACGCCGACAACGTTTGCCGGTAAAGTCGTCAGCACGACCTACGAGGAAGCCAGTCACACGCAGCCCCGCCGTATCCTGCAGCGTGTGGTGCGCCTGAACACCATGATCGTCGACGATGTGGAATACGACTACACTACTTCAGGTGGGAACGATGTGCTGACAAAGACACAGAACTTCAAAGACGGAACCAGTCTCGAAACCGAAACCGAGAGCTGGGCACTGGATCCGACCGGAACAGCCAACGATGAATGGGCGGGCAAGCCGGTCAAGATCACGCAACCCGATGGCACCGAGCAGCACTTCACTTACAGCTCGACATCGACTGCCGAAACCATCACAGTCATCACCGAATCGAGCAGCAGCGCCCTGGTCAACGGTAAGTCCACCAAGACCGTCACGCAGCGCAATCATCAGTTCGGGACGGTCGATTCCGAAGAGATGCATGTGAGGATCGGGGGCGCGTGGAAACTGGCGACCGAAACCGCACACTTCTACGACGAGGCCGGACGGCTGACGCAGACGACGGGCAACGACGATGTGGTGATGCTGGACCGCGAGTACCCGAGCTGGGACGTGGTGAAGGAAACCGACAAGTACGGAGTGGTGGCCGAGATGACGTATGACAATGCGGGACGAATCATCGAGAGGAGGAAGAAGGCGACGGGAGGAGATGATGTTCTGACAGAGTACGACTACACAGAGCGGACTACCAAAACCACAAGGAAAGCAGATGTCGGAGGCAGTCCCGAACTGGTGACCAAACGGACCGTGGATGAAGCAGGACGCATCATCTCCATCAAGGATGAGGAAGATCACGAGACCGCCTATGCCTACTCGGAAGACACCAACCGGCAGAAGGTCACGACGATCACGAAACCCAACGGAGAAACCGAAATCCGGACCTACTACGTGGGAGGTGAACTGCGGAGCATCGGCGGGACCGGTGTGGTGCACCGTTCCTATGTTTATGACCGGGACCCGACCGGGCCGTACACCGAGGAGTTTCTCGGGACCACCAGCGGAACCGGAGGACGGAAGACGGTCACCTACCGGGACTACGCCGGACGTGTGGTAAAGTCGAGCCGGGACGGAACCGGGACCAGTAAGATCGAGCAGGGCTATGTTTATTATTCGGGAACCGCCACTCCGGCACAGAACCGGGGAAAACTTCACTACATGACCCGCACCGGAATGTTAGGGGATGTCGTCTATGAATATGACGATTTCGGGCGGCTGGAATACACGGGAGTGGAGGAGGAAACTGGTGCCGATCACGATGTTGATCTCGCCTCAACCGAGCGGGTAACCCGGCAGCTGACCGAATACGTGGAAGAGAATACCGGGGAGTACTGGAAGCGCACCCGGAACTGGGATTATGCAACCGACAACGCATCGACCGCCCGTCTAGTCTCGGAGTCGGGAACGCGGATGAATGCCAGTCCGGTTGCCGCGGAGAGCTACACCATCCGCTACCTGAACGATGTCGGAACGAAGGGTATTGTCACCGAAACAAAGACCAGCGCGACAAACAAGACAGCAAAGTCGTGGACGGTATCCATGACGCGATGGAAGGCATCCGCGTTCACCCCGGGCACGGGAGGAGGCAGTAGCGGCAACCGGATCGGGTATGTGGCCGACACGGATTACGAGAACGGGCTTGTCACCCAACAGTCGAGCTTCACCGTGCAGGATCCCGTCGACTACGGGTATGACGATCTGGAGAGGCAGATCACGGTGGAGAACCCGAGGACCGGCACGGTCACGACCACCGCCTACTGGAACGATGAAACGGATGAGGGGGCCTACAAGGGGAGAGTGAAATCAGTCAAGGACGCCCTCAATAATGAAACGACCTACTACTATTATGCCGATGACGGATGGAACGACTCCCCGGCCGGGAGTCTGATGCGGGTGAAGAATGCCGAAGGCGATTCGACCTACTATGCCTACAGCAAACGCGGCGAATCCACCCACATCTGGGGGGCGGCTCAGTATCCGCAGAAGTACGGTTACGACGCCTACGGGATGATGACGACTCTCGACACCTACCAGGATGACAGTGCGGGCAAGCAATGGACCAATGCCCCTTCTTCAACCCTTGATGTGCCGAGCGGATTCGATACCGCCGGAGACACCACCACCTGGAACTACGATGCGGACAGCGGCTTACTCACCTCGAAGAAGGATGATACCAACAAAGGGCCGACCTATCAGTATCACGCCGGGACGTCCCTGATCTCGAAACGCACCTGGGCACGCGGAGGAACCGCCGTCACCGACTATGAATACGACATGCACGGCAGTATCGACGAGATTGATTACTCCGACAGCACACCCGATGTGACCTACACCTACCGGCGCGACGGCTTTACAAAGTACATCGATGACGGTGCGGGACGTCACACTTTCACCGAGACGTTCAACACGAGCGACTTCACGATTGAGGAAGCCGTGACCACCTACGGCGGGCACAGCACACTGTCAGGATTTGAAACCACATCGAAGTTCAACTATCAGGGGCAGCGGACCAACCTCGACAGTGACTGGGGCACTGCGACGCTCGCGGATCTGGACTACACGTATAACAACTCGTCGAGACTGATCCGCGTCGTCGATCAGAACGCGACCGGCACCTACCTGACCACGCAGTACGTTTACGAGACTGACAGTGATCTGCTGGCAGACCGAACGTATCACGTCGGGGACTACAAGACTGCCGCCCAGCTGACCACCCAGTTCAGCTATCACTCCAGCATCGACCGGTTGTCCTCGGTGAGCAACTTCACCCCGCCCGGAGCCAAAGTGGTCAGCAGCCACACCTACAACACGCACGACAAGATGCACCGGCGGACCAAGGCAACACTCGAAGATGGCACCTACTGGGAGTACGGCTACAATGACAGAGGAGAAGTGGAGGATGCCGAGCGCTTCACGAGCGGAAGCACCAAGATCCTCGGCTGGGACGAAAAGTACGAGTATGACGCCATCGGCAACCGTGAGAGCAATACCGGCAACACGACTCAGACTTACACCGTCAACAGCCTCAACCAGTACACATCGATCAGCCGGGGAACTAACGATTACACCGTCACGGGACGCACTGCCAGCACGACCACGCCGACGATCGATGTCGATTCTAATCCGCAGACCGTCAGCACCCAGACGGACGGGAACTACAAGTACTTCAAGGCGGACGTTAACTCCAGCAATCCCGACTGGGACTATGTGTATATCAGTGCGGGAAGCGACACGGCCGACTATTATCAGTATGTGCCGAACCAGCCGGAGAGCCTTACCTATGACGACGACGGCAATCTGATCGGAGACAGCCGGTGGACCTATACCTGGAACGCGGAGAACCGGCTCATCAAGATGGAAACCAAAGCCGCGGCGATCACCGCCGGAGCACCGGACTGGACTCTCGAGTTTGATTATGATCATCAGGGTAGACGCATCCGCAAGGAACTGATCGATGACACTGGCAGTGGCGACTATGAGGAGAAGTTCGTGTATGACCGCTGGAACCTGATCGCCAAAGTCGATGACACTGACACCCCGATCCAGACCTACACCTGGGGACCTGATATTGCCCGCAACGGAGACCAGGATGCCGGAAGCGTTGGTGGTCTGATCGCGATCCACGATCAGACCAGCGGAGGCACCAGTCACTGGCCGAGCTACGACGGCAACGGCAACCTGACCGCGCTAGTCGACAGCTATGCCACAGGAACGGTGACCGCCGAATATGCGTACGACGCGTTCGGAATACGGCGCCGGTTCAGCGGGAGCTTCAGTGAAGACAACCCGTTCCGCTTCTCGACTAAATACACCGACGAGGAAACCGGCTTGTCCTACTACGGCTTTCGATACTACGACTGCAGCCTCGGAAGATGGCTGAGCCAGGATCCGATTGGTGAAGACGGAGGCACGAACCTCGTTACTTTTATTGGCAATGATGCAATTAATTTTCAGGACTTCCGGGGTTTATATCGTTATGCGGGGACTGAACTGAGGGCACTCGCGTGGCCTGGTGAAGCGACCGACGATGGTGGGATAGGTGTTCATCGCAATGGGAGGGTCAGTTTTGATCGATACGGCTACACGGAACGTTGGTTCGACAGCGAAGTTGACGTTAAGGTAAAGGGAGAATGTTGCATTATAACCGAGATAGAGTTCCAGCTTGGCCATAGAGTCTTTGTTGCTGTTTTCATGCCGGATGACCATCAGTTTCAGTTTGAACTGAGAATGGATGGCGATACTCCTGACGATATTGAACACGCATCGGCTCACATGAGAATGCTACTCTCCCATGAGCTTGCACACGTTGCCGTGGACAAAGCGCTGGCCGAAGCTCTCTTCCCGATGGTCGAAGCCGATTCCACGGGATCGGGATGGTATAAAGATCCAACTTGGACCCAAGAGGAATGTCAGGAGAGAGCAGACCAATTTCTCGATGAGATTCACAGTGGTTTCAACGGCGTAGCTGATGAATTGGGACATCTTTTCCACGATGACGTGGATGATGTGGATGGGCTTAGAATGGTCCCACAGAAAGATATCAACAGATTTATTGGAAATCAGGTCCAGGAAGTGATCCAAAGAGAGAAGGACGAATGGAAAAGGAAACTGCAGGCAGGCGAGGTTTTCGATTTTTGGTAGTTCTGATAGCCACTCCCTTTTTGATAGGAGTGCCGGTTATCGCTTGGAGTCTATTGAACTCGCCTTGGCCTCTCCACAAGGTAGAAATCGGAAGCGCGAGGCAAGAAGCAATTAGTCTTCTTGGCGCCCCTGATCGAGAGCGGAACGGAGCGTTATTTTACTATACTAACGGCCGATTGCTTGGGTGGAATTTGCACCTTTACTACATGGACAGAGAGCTGGTTTTTACGCAGGCAAAATGCTACCTGTGGACTCGAAGGAAACCACTGAGAATGGTGACGAAGCGTTCACGGTTTGTGGAGTCACTTGCCAATCAGGTGACCAAACGTTTCGCTCCTACACGGCCTGATGCGGTAAGACTTACTATGCTCAATGACACAACTATTGTTTTTTGGATAGGGATGGGTCAAAGAGTCATCTTGCATCGATTACCAGATGGTGCCTGGCTGGATACTAGATTCAGGGGTATTTTTGGGGATGATGGAGTAACTAATTTACGGCTACCGATCAACAGGAGGAGACGCGAAGCCCTCAAGGAGTTGTATAGCGAGCACTTTGAGAGGGAGTATTACAACAATGTCGCCAAATCCCCGCAGGATCAATAGTCTTTTAATCGAACGAACAATAGCGTCAACGCTCATTAAAATTGCCTTATGAGCCTAATCCCAATACCGGCGCAACCCCTTCCGTGCCTGCTAGTATTGTGCATTAAAGGTAGGATGAAAGGTTGGCTCATCTCTATTTCGCATTATTTTTTATTGCAAGTCGTCCTAGTTGCTGAGCCTGAATTATCGAATCAATCGTTCGAAACTTATACTTACTTCGATCGAAAGCAGGCAGCCCTAGTCCGCACGTTATTTAAACTGAAGCCGTTTGCAGTAGATGGCAATGTGGACTTGGCTATTCGCTTAGTTCACTACTCTCCTCGTCGAGAATCTTGCTACTTGGCGGCATGCGTCATCTTTGAGAACGAAACGGACGGTGCTTGGGGAGTCGCCGAGTGGCGAATGAGTCTAGGTCCGTCAAACTAGACCGAAAAGCTTCTGAGCAACTGCACCGCACAATTACGAAATCTCACCAAGAAACGCTTCTCTTTTTCGACCTTTTGTCCGAAGATGGAGGGGACCTTGGTTACTTTTTGGAGATAGCTGTTAAAGGCCGAATTGATACCGAGTGGGATTGCCAAACTGACGTCGTAGAGATTTGGCTGGATTGCCGCACTGACATCGTACTTTGGAGCCATTTTCATCGTAGTTCGCCGCACCTTACGATGGCTCTGGAATCAGATGAACCAGACGTTAGATTTGTTTCGGCTAGCCACGGAAGTAGATGAAGAAGATGTTATGTTTGGAGCTGGAGAAGAAGATGTTGATAGGGGAGCGACGCTACGGGGCGTTTCTTCGTAGGCGTTCGCGCAAGGCCTGTAGTAGCTGCACAACGGCGGCTCGCTGGGTAGCGTCGTCGTATTCTGGTTAAGTGATCACGGGATTCCCTATAGCCGTAATGTTATGATATCGGCCTTGTTCGAGGAGTGCGTAGGCTTGAGTAAAGGGCAATAGGAAGAAAATGGCCGGTTTGTTAGATTACGATGGCTTTGGCACCTGACATTGTTGTCGCTCCGTAGCCCCTGATCGCCAGGTTTTTCAGGGGTTGACGGTGTTTTCGATGTCAGGCTTCCAAGTCTTTCTAACATAGACTTCTTGGTTTTTTCATTTCGTGTTGCGGTGTCACTTGATCTCTCAGGCGGAAAAGGGCTACGATAAAAGCTCGGCCATCTCGTGTGCGAGGACGACCCAAAAGCCAGCTGGAAGCGGCTCTGAAATCCAGCGATCGGGCAGATAGCCCCAGCGAACGACTCCGCCAGCCATTGCCAGGTCACCGCCACGTTGGATCCCGTGGATCTATCTGGCAGTTTGCGCTCCAGACCGAACAGGGCACTGCGAATCGTTGGCTGATGAAGCCGAAAGCGCCGGAACCAGCGATAGGCGGTGCTCAATGAACAATCTAAGAGATCCTGAGACTGCCGGAACACACTGCTCAGCGAGTTCCCGCCGCTATGAGCAAACCTGTCCATGAGCAAACTCAGTTTGCTGGTGCGCATCGAAGCGCGTGGAATCACCTCATCCCAGAAGACCGAGAAGGTGCGGCCACAGCCCTTGTGCGTGTAGCGATTGGAGCAGAAGAAACGACAGGAATGAGCTGGCTCGCCCCCCTTCCGGCCATACCCATGAGGTCTCACAAACCCACTTCGATGACAGTGAGGGCAGGGTTTCGAAAGGATGGCTGTACGAAAGTTAAGGAACCTGCAGCTATCGGGCTGGATGGGAGAATCAGTCTCACACACAAACCGAGATAAGCAGATGCGGCGACTGAACCAAAGGAAATCGAAAGTGCCGAATTAACGCTGATGAATGCCCCTCATCCTACGATCACAATTCGGCCATTTTCGGCCCAAATGTACGATCACAGGGTGGAAATTAACAGATAGCTAGTAAGAAGCTGGGTTATAGCGCATTCAATCATGATGTTCCTATCGAACCTCGAAAGTTAGGAGGACAGCGCAACATCATCAGAAAAACTGAGAGTGCCGTTCGGAAAGCGATTCTGAGTCAGATTCTTTCTCAGAAAAACAAAGAAAAGATAGAGAATGAAAATACTCACCCTCCCCAAGACTCACAATCAATGTTGCCCGTTTTGGCTGTTTCGTTGGTTTTGGCGATCATAATAGGGTCACTACAGGTTCGAATGAATGCCAGTTAGGAGTTGGAGCCGAGAAACTGTTCTGATCAGGATACGTTCTTAACTCTTAACCCGACTTGCGATTTGCGACAATGGCCTCTGCTTCAGCGTTGTAGTTGGCTGGAGATGAGGATGCAGATGAAGCTGAACTTGATTTGGAACTGCTGCCTCCTGCCCCAGTGGAGGAAGTTTCCTCGCTGCTGCTGGCGCTGCTCATGCCGCCTGCCATGGAGAACGCGGCCATCCCCGCGCCTGCCGCCATTCCGGCGCTCGGGCCGCCGACGGCTCCAGCACCAAAGCCAGCGCCACCTCCCATGAGGCCTCCGGCGACAGCGCCGGGCGTGCCGCCAACCGCGCCCCCTAGCATCGCTCCACCTGCGGTTCCGCTAGCGGTCCCAACCATGCTTCCGGCAAATCCGCCTAACAAAGCTGCGCCTATCTGAGCGCCGCTGGTCAGGATGCGGCTCATGATGAGCGGGGCTCCGATGGTGCTGGCGACGAGCCAGATGGAGGCGACGAGCATGAAGATGAGCATTTGCGGGGCGTAGACCACTTGGCCTAACAAACCACCGTGTTCATAGAGCGTTCTATCCGAAGCGGCATCCATGAGCGATTGGGTCATGAGGTTGGCCACGGCCCAGCCAAGCGGCCACATGATGAGGGAGAATAGTCCCAGCACATACCGAACCGCAATGCCCCGCGTGGCATTGAGCAGGAGCATGGGGAGGAAGACGGGCGCCAGTGCGATACCGAAATACACTAACGCTTTGTGGATGAAGTAGGCCCACCACACGATCACCCACGCCACTTTGGCTGCGAACCAGATCATGATCTTGGCCAAAGCTTCGGCAATCGCGGTTCGGGCATCAAAGATGCGTTCGTACCAGGCGCGATCATCGTCTTCGTCGGCGGGATTGGTCAGGAGTTCACCGAAGCGGGTGTGGGTTTCACGTGGATCGGTGTTGAGTCCTTCGATCACGACATCGTTGACCACGTTGCCGAGTTCAAAGGTCCATTCGTCAATGTAGCCGAGGGTAATGCTAAGAACGCCGATGGCGACCAGCGTCCTGACAATCTCGCTGTAGTTGCCAAACATGCCCCGGTAAGCGGCAAGCAGCAGCCCCAGCACCATGGTCAGGTAGGCGACCACAAGAAGACCTTCATGCAAGGTCTCCACGTTGGCCTTGAAGGTCGGGAAGAGGTTGTCGAAATCGTCCATTGAGGCACAGCGTTTCAGTTAGGCAGCCAGGGCCTTGGGCTGGGAAGGTTTCGGGAGAAGAAACTGCCAGTCCGTGACGCGGATGAAGTGCCGGAACAACCGCTCACCGTTCTTGTCCCATTCGGCGAGTTGCAGCTTTCCTTCGATGTAGACCGGTGTCCTGGTGGTGACGTGTTCGGCGAAGGCCTCTCCGCGTTTGCCCCAGATTTCGATCTCTACAGCGGTCAGCCTTTCGATAGCCTCGCCGCCCGCCCGTTCCGAGCGTTCGTTGTGAATCAGGCGCGTGCGGACAACAGTGACGTTACCGACGATTCCGGTCTTGGGTGACTTGGCGATATTGCCAGTGAGCTGGATACGGTTGCAGGTAAACATGGCGTTCTTTGCTAGAGATTATTTTATCGGTATCACCAGCCATAGGGGGATTGATCCAATCGGTAAGTGCGGACATCAGCGCGGCCTGCGGCTTCAAATCGTCTCGCGCTTTCCTCAGCCCGCGCTTTCGCTTCGGCCTCCCGCTGGTTGGTGTTTTCCAAGGCGCGTGCTTCGGCGTCGCCCCGTGCGATATCAAGTTCGCGATCGATGGCCTGCAGTTCGGTTTGTTGCCCCAACAGAACGCCGGTCAGTTTCTTGACTTCGCTGTCAGTCTCTGCGGCCTGCAACTGACCGACGGTGGATGCGATCTCCTGGCGCAAGGCATCGCGCCGCCCGATCACTTCGGCCTTCTTCTCACGATACTGGTCGACGGTTTCTGTGACGGCTTCGTTCGGTTTGTAGCGTTCCGGATCCCTATCAAAGACCTCTTCACCAATGGTGATGGTGGGCTGGATCGGTTGAAAGATGCCGTTGCCATCAAACCCGAAGAACTCGTCACCGCTGATTTCCGGCAGCAGCGATTCGATGTCGAGCCCCTCGGTCGCGGACTGCAACTCTCCGAGCAACTCGTTGAATCCTGACAGATCCAGGATTTCCTTGGGATCGCCGAAGCGTTCCAGATAGTTGTCCATCTGCTCAATCTGTTCGTAGAGCTGGTCGATCTGGGTATAGAGCTGCGTGATCTGTTCGAGCTGATTGGTGATCTGGGCTTGCTGATTGGCCTCGTGGAGCACCTGCTGAATGTAATCGATGGTGTGGGAAACCTGATTGGATGCCATGTGCGCGGCATCGATCACTGGAATCCCGCTCGCTCGTGAAGTGAGTGGCAAAGCTGTCAGGGTAATGGCGAATAAGAACTGTGATACGGATTTCATGGTCTTGGCTGTGGGTTAGGTTCTGCGTTAGCGGCGGCGAGCGAGTGCCCGCGCCTGATTGGTCTGGTTGGCTGCCTGACGGTTTGGCCATTGCGGCAGCGTCTCTTTCTTCGGCGTAACCGATTTCTGCTTTGCCAGCTCGCGAGCTTTATCCAGCCGTCCGAGCATCTCGTGGATCTTGTCCATGCGCGGATCGGCTCCCATGCCTTCGCGAAGACTGACCTGCCCGCCCGTTTCGGTGGCGATAAAGCTGCGCCTGACCCCATCGACACGTGCGGTCATCTGACGTTGTCTGCCACCGTCAATGTCGTGGACAGCACCGATGGTGAAGGTGGAAACTTTACCGCCGGTTTGCTGGGAGAGCTTCCGGCTGAGGTCGTAGACTGCGTTGGGACCATCAATACGGTTCATCGTAAAGCGTTGTTAGTGCCGGGAGCGCATGCCATTGGAATGGGCTGCGGTGGTGGCGTTTGCGCGGACCGGCCATGCCAGTGCCGCTTCTGTCACGGGCAAGGCGTTGGCGGGTTTGACCGCGAAGCGTTCCGCAAGATCCTCGTGCGGCATTCGTGGAGCGACCGCAGCGGACGTCGCGCCAACAGTGGCTAACGGATTGCCAAGGCCCTGACGCAATGGTGTCAGAGCGGTCACACTGCCTGTCGGTTCGGTAAATCGGGCGGCGTGATCTGCCTGACGTTGACGCTCAAGTGCCTCTTCCGCCCGGCGAAACAGATCGTGTTCATTGTCAGCGTGATGATCGAGCACGCCTTCGTGATTGAATCGCGCTCTCATGGCTCCAGCACCTCAATGATTTCCGTGTGTGGTTCGATGATAGTGCCATCGGAACTGACATGTTCCGGGACGGGCATCTCGTAGTAGGAAGGCGTTAGAGTCCCGGTTCCACCGAACTCGTCCCCGCGATGCAGATTCTTCTGCACCCAGTAGAGCCGTTTCACTTCATCACTCCGCCCCTTGTTGTAGCCCGCCCGGTAGGACTGAATTCTGGCAGCCTCACGAGAGTGGTTGACGACTTCGCCTGCAACCACCCCAGCCGCAGCACCAAGCAAAGCGCCTTCAGGTTCACCATCGGTCATTTCATGGCCAACGAACGCCCCGGCGCCTGCGGCAAGTGCATTGGTGGCCGCTCGTGGCACACTGCTGCAACTAACAAGAAGGCTGAAGAGCAGACAGCCTGAGATCGAAAGGACGAATCGTACGATTGGTTTCATCGCCTGGTAATTCGTCGTTTCGAGGAATCGATAACATGATTTCGTATCTTTCTTCCGATCAACTGCCGTGCAATGTCATGAGGTAACGGATTTCCTCGTCCACCTCCTCTTTGTTGGCGGGGTGAGAAAGTGTCTGGCTGACTTGCTTGCGGAACTCCGCTCCGTATTGACGGCGAAATCTTGTCAGGCTGATGCGAAGCGCGTCGAGCGTCATGCCGAGCCGGTCGGCGGCTTCCTGTTGGGGCTCCCGTTTGCCTTTGCGGCCGAGGAACGGATGGAGTTCGGCGAACAGTTCTCCCTTCTCTCTCGCGATGTAGTCTGCTTTGAGTTCGGCGATGGTGCGTTCGATCAAGGCGGCCGCCCAGCGACGGTCGAATTCCTGATCCGGCGAGGTGCCCTCCGGCGCTGCAAGTTCAGGTACCGTCTCGAGTGTGCGGATCTCCTGATCCCGTCCGCGCTTGATCCGTGTGCGTTTGCGAGAATCATCGATCACGAGCCGCTTCACCGCGTGGCAGACATAGGTCCGCAGTCGCCCTTTGTCCTGCCTTGCCTCGCGGAACAGATTGCGCCTTGAAAGCAGTTGATGGAAAAAGTCCTGTGTCAGATCCTCGGCGTCTTCCGCGGACCTCCCAAGGTAACGGATGTAACTCTGGATGGGTTTCCAGTAGGTAGCGAAGAGGGTGTCGATCGCGGGTTGCGAGATCGCACTGTCAATGTCTCCAGCCTGCGCAACCGTGTTCCAGTTGGTACGTGGGAAAAGTCTCCCACTTTGGCTGGAGGGCCGGTCACAAGTCTTCATCTCACGAGATATTCTATCATACGGCTCAAGCACTCAGCTAGTGCTGTTGTAAAGCGTGGCTAATCCGCTCCACTACCGAGCCTTTGCCTTTCATTTCCCGGGCCCGGCGTTCGAAGGTTTCACCGTCACTGGCCGTGGCATAGAGCATCTCCCGAGAAGCCCGGTTTCGTGCGTTGGCGATCACCGGTTTGCCATCGTCCTCGCGATAGTAGACGAAGCTGGAGAACGTCTTCGGTTCCGGGAAACTCGCAATCGCTCCTTGAGTGACCTCCGGCAGTGGGAAGGCTTCAGAAATGCGTTCCAGATCCTGACGGTCACGCTGTTTGAGCAGCATGAGAAGGCGCGAGTTACCCATCACGCTGGAACGAACGGGACTATCATAGAAACGACCGAACTGCTGGATGACGGAGAACACCCAGCAGTTGTATTTGCGCATCCGCTCGTAGAATTCGCGCGTGATGCGATCCCCGTCCGGGATGGTGAGAAAGGCGCTGAGTTCTTCAAGGATGACCCGCTTGCGAGTGCTTCGCTTGCGCGTCATAACCTCGTTGCGGACATGGTTCGTGATGAGAAAAGCGGCAACGGCCCGGAGATCTTTCGCGGATTCGGGAATGTATCCCAATTCGAAGTGAGCGATCCGGCCGCTGAGACTGACATTGTTCTCGCCATCGAGCAGCGCGCCGTAACTGCCGTGCGCACACCATGGTTCGAGCAGCTGTGCCAATTGACGGCACTCTAATTGATGCGTGCCCATCGTTTCCATGCTCAGCATTTCCTGAAGCTGGCTGTGGTTCGGCATTTGTTCCGGCTTCAAACCCGCGAACGCCAAACGGAAAGTTTCCTCTGCGGCGGTCTGGCTGTGCGTCGCCTCCTCTATTTCTTCTTCGCTGACGCCTTCCAGCCACGTGCGCTTCTGGTCCTCATTCGCATCCCGAAAATCGACGTAGACATCGAGCATGGTGGCTCCGGGAGGCATCTTCTCCCCCAGCCATTTCCTCAGACCAGCGGTGGTTCTAACCAGTTCGTGATAAGCGTCAGGGTGCTTCCGTTTCCAGTCTTCGTAGAAGTCGGCATAAAGCTGGCGGATGGCTCCTGACAGGGTCGCCGCACGAAGACGGTTTTTATCTTCATCCTGACAAACGCCCGCCATGAGCTGACAGAGCGCCGTGGCATTAGCGATCTGAAGCGAGGTCAGCGGCAGACCTCCTGTATCCAGATAATTGAATGTCAGAGTTCCGTTAGGCTGAATGATGATCGGCTTGGCGTCTTCCTCCATGGTCTGGGTGTAGATGCCGTAGGAAAGCCCCTCTTCCACGATTACGGTGTAATCGTAGTAGGGTTCGGTTTGTGTCAGGAGATCAATCATGTTCACCGACTTACCCGCACCGCTCATCCCGAACATGACACCATGCTGAGGTGCCTCCGAGCCCTTCGAACCGGCAAAGGTCCTGATGCCGACGAGGTTGCGGTTGGCCCCGTCGTAGAGGGCCTCGGCATCTGCCAGATCGCCGGTCGGTGTCGCGGATACCGGTAGCAGATTGGCGAGGTTCATGTCCTCGATGTAGTGACTGAAATCCTGATACTTGTCCCAGCACCAGCCGGGAATGGCGGCGTAGAAGTAGTTGCGGTTACTCGTGGGAAGAGCCGGATCATAATACTTGGCCCCACCGAGCTTGGAGATGGCGCTTCGCAGGGCCGCCATCTTGGCGCGCAGACCGGCCTTTTCGGCATCCCAGCAACGCAGAATGAATTGCGCTTTGTAAGGGAGCACTTCGTTCGACATGAGGCGCGATATCTTCTGCCCCTTCTTCTGCATCGCCGCGAGCATGCGCAGCTTCGGTGAATGCTGGATGGTGTTCTGAAGTTTCTCATAGGCGCCTTCCTCCTTTTCGATCTCCTTCATCACATCCAGTGGCTGGATGTTGACCGTGATGGCGTAGTCGAGCATCTGCAGATTGGTGAGTTGCTCGATCATTCCCGAGAAGGTTGTCTTGGGTAGGCTCTTGACCACGAGCAGGCCGTGGTAGTAGCCATCGAGATAGAAGCCCTGATCCGGTTTAGAAAGGGGTGCGGCTTCGCCATTGAAGCAGTTTTCGATCAGGCTTCTGTCAGGATCGTAGAGTTGTTCGAAGTCAATGTCAGGACAGTCCGTCGATGAGGCATTGAAGTAGCGATAGAACTCTCCGAAGTGATCCTGTTCGCCCAAGGGACGCACTGATCCCCCGAGACTGCCGAAGATCTGTTCCAGCAGTTCGCCATATTGCTCCAGTTCGCGCCCGATCGTACTTAGCACGAAGTCGTAGATTCGGCGCTTGCCGCCTTCTTTCGGAAGGGCACCGCCATCGATCCTGCTGGTGATGTAGACATGCAGCCGTTCACGGCGCAGTTGCCGTTGTTCCATGAGCCGCCAGTAGCGGGTGAAGCGCTCATTGCGCTGCTGCCTGCTCCACTCGTTCGTCGCACGATCCTTGGTATTCTGATAGTAAGCGAGCAACTCGCGTTGATAGTCGGAATCGACCGACCAGTGAAACTGCATGTGCGCTGTGTCCTTGAGCGAAGCCAAGAGGACACGCATTTCGTCTTCGAGCCGGTTCAGAAAACCGATATCGGCGTTCTCACCGTCCGGTGGATGGACCCGGAAGCCGCGGCCCACGTAGCCGCCTTTCTGAATGCCGCGGTAGACGATCAGATCGTCCACAAGATAGCCGTCAATTGGTTTACCCATGAATTCGGTTAGGTTGAGTGTCTTTGTCAGCTGGCCAAATAGGCCTGCGGCTTCCGGGTGACCGGGGTGGTGCGAAGTAGGGCCGGTCACGCATCATGCCTAACTGATCGAGTGCTCGCCGCGAACGCACCGCGAGCCATTCGAAGAACTCGCGGTCAAAGCTCTGCGGCTTGCCTGATTTCAACAGAACGACGTAGAGGGTCGTGATGGTCAATGGAACCAGACTCGCGGCGATGGCTTCGCCGAGACTCCATTCCAGTTGACCGTGACCCACGCGGAACACGAGAAGGGCAAGTCCGCATCCGAGAAGCATCCAGAGGATGTTGTTCCCTTCAAAGATGAAGATGACAGGCTTGGAATCCCTTCCCGCGTTCGCCTCGTGGTAACGCCGGCCTTCGCCGTGGGGGCTCATGGTTCGGTCAGGTAGTGAGTGGCGGAAACGGCCAACGCCGGCAGTTCGTGCCAATGCTAGAAATTCTGCAACTGGATGCCGGGATCGACGCCGTTGCCCGCCTCGAAGAACGTGGTCACGATGACCCACGCCAGCCCGCCGACACCGGCGCCGACCAGACCATACTTGAGGTATTCCGTGCGGCCGATCATGAACATGATCGCCGCCATGAGCAGCCCTCCGAAGAAGAGGAGTATGGCAATAGCGTTAAGAACTCCGGCAACCTGGCCGAGATTATCCGTTAGCGCTCCCGCATTGGCGAGAAGAGGCACGACGTTGAGTAGATTGATATTCATAAGCGAATCGTTTGGTTTGATTTGGATTCGCCGGGTAATTCGTCGTTTGGCCGATTCGATAACAGGTTTTCTCACAGTATCTTAGATTCTGGTTCTTTCGCAAAACCTCTTCCGTTCGAGAGTCACACCCAAAGCTACCAGCCGGCCAGCAAACGCGTCCTGACTCAGGTTGCGGATGTAGAGTAGACGCGTGCCCGGTATACCCGCAACGTTCCTCACCGCGCCGCGTCTACCTATTGCCATGTGGAATTCTCACGGCAGGGATGCCAGGGATCCGATTCAATGTGTGTGACGTCCACGCAAGATGCGACCGCGCTTGAGAGTCGTGTTTTGAATGAGAACATACCCGAAACAGTGGTGATTGTTCGAGGTGTCTCTCCACCGCACCGTGAATTCGCTAGTGTGAAAACTGAAAACACAAGAGGGTTACTTCCAATGATTCGACTAGCAATCCACCTCCCTTTCATGATTCGATATCCATGTGCCCAAGAATGAAAGCAAGCAGCCTGAAAACGCCGAAGACCCAGCTAAGAAATTTGGCCGCACGGTCGAATCTTCGCTCGTCGGCATTCTCAAATTCCTCGCGAGATTTCTAAGAACCGTTTGGGACACCTTTATTCATCCAAGCTATATCATTGCCCATGTGGAATACCCGAAGGAAGAGCCAGATCACGCGAGACCTTTCACCTTCTTTGTTATTGCATGCCTGCTCGGCGGTGTCGCTCTGAAGCACAGGGATATTGAGTCCGCGTTGCACGGACATTCCGTAATTGCCTCACTCGAAAGTGCTCTTCAGATTGGCTCGCCGCTTGATCTCCTGACAGCGACACTGCCGATCGCTCTTTCCCTGATCGGCTGCGCATTGATTCTAACCAGGTATCTGTTTGAGGAAGAAACCAAGTTTGACAGCGTTGGGGTCAAATTCCTCTGTGTGACTGCGGGTGCCCAACTCGTGTTGGCGTTTATGGTGCCGGTCTCAGTGGCTTTTTATGCATGGTTTAAAAAGGTGCAAGTTTCTCAGGGCTACGACGTGAATGCGACCTCGGAGACCGAGGTCGCTATCGTTTTAGGTGTGCTTTATTCCTTTATTGCCTTTGTTGTGTTAGCAGGAGCCCGCCCTCTCTACTGCTATTTTCGGAGAGACGATCGATCGGGTCGCACGAGATCTGTAGTAACCGCCGTCATTGCCTCTGTTAGCATGATTTTTGTCGCCAATCTGGCCACAGGAGGCAATCGCCTGCTGTCCGGTTTCAAAAAACTCGATGAGGCAAGCATTGGGGAACTCAATGAGTTCGGGGAAGTGGAGAACGGGGCCATCGTCGAGGGCAAGATTTCACTTTCAACCGGGACTGTCCAAATGACCGTGCTCTTGTTCAATAAGGCTAGTTTTGAGCAGGTTCTCACTCCCAACGTGCGATCTCTAGACGTTCGCATTCCTTCCGCGGACTCGTGGGAGGCTGAATCGATTTCCCTGATAAAGTGGGAGGGAGGTGATCCTGTTTCACGAATCGCTCCGGAAGAGAACACTTGGGCCGTCGTTGAAGCCAAAGGCGACCTCAAGCTGGTCAATGCTATTCAGAAGCAATACCCGGAAGGCGTCCCGGGTTCCATTGATGTTTCGTTTTCCGCTGCCTTTGAGTCATCCTTTCCCTGGACTTACGAAGCATTTGGCAACGGAACTCTCAAAGTAATCAAGTAATCCTGCTTTTACGCCCACTATTTTTCGTAGACCCGCACGTAGTCTACCTGGCCCACAAATCCGCCAACTTTCAGATTGGCTGTGTTCTGACCTGTCCACTTTGACCAAAGATCGAGGTTTGCGCTTTGTGAGGATCGGTAGACCGCCTTGCCATCGATCCAAAGCCTCACCCCATCTCCCAGCGCCAACCAGACTTCGTGCCACGCTCCCAGAGTGAAGTGCCGTTCGATCACCCCTGGAGGCGCAAGGCGATCAAGACGGCCAAGAATGATCGCCGGATTCGAATCACCCCACTTCAATCCGACGAGCCGCACTCTGGCGTCCTCATACAGATCAAATTCTAAATAGCTTTCCGCTCGGATACCCGCAGAAGGAAAAGATTCTGCTCTGAACCTTAAGTGAACAAGCAATCCGGACAGAGGTCCATGAGCATCCCTTGTCAGGTTGGCGTGCCCCATGGATGAACTGTCCTTCAGATTAAGACGTCCATTTTCGACGGCCGTGTTCCCCGAGATTTCCAACGGCTTTTGTTTATGGGCCGAGTCCCCTAGCCCTTCATCAAAATTGTAGTCAAACCGTTCGAACCATTCTTCTAAAACGATCTCCTTTTCGAAAGATTCCAGCGGCAGGCCTCTCGTCTCTTCTTCAGAAAAGTTGTCGTATACCTGCTTCGGTTTGGAAATCATCTGAGTCAGCAAGACGGTCACACTAACAAGTGACAATAGAGCTACAGCAATGCCGACTCGATTCCACCAGCGGCGCTTGCCGTCTGACCTCCAGTGGACGTCACCGATAAACTCGGAAGCCGCGGGATAGCGTTCTTCCGGTCGGGGATGAAGCGCTCTGCGGAACACGGACTTGAGCACCGGTGGAACACCGACAAATACAGGGTCTTCTTGCTGGCCTACCTTGGGAGGTTCTCCAGTGAGCATTTCATGATAGACTGCAGCCACCGAATAAATGTCTGCTCGCTGATTCGCGGTCCCTGGCGAATCGGACAACTCGGGAGCCATATAGAGTGGAGTCCCGAGACTCATTCCCGTTTTAGTCAGCGGCGTGTCGACGTATTCATCCGGTGCCAGCCCTTTCACGAGTCCGAAGTCGCTGAGCTTGGCATGCCCTTCATGATCTAACAGAATGTTCCCCGGTTTGATGTCCCGGTGAATGATCCCCAAGCCGTGTGCATGAGCCAGACCCTCGCACACGTCCTTTATGATCCGGGTGGCCCGTTTCAACTCCACAGGGACCCGCTTGCCAAGTTCGTCGGCCAGCGAGCCACCGGACGCGCATTCCATAACGATGTAGTGAAGATCCCCTTCGGAGCCGAAATCGTAGATCGTTATGATGTTAGGATGGTTCAACTTGGCCATGGCCCTGGCTTCTCTCGCAAAGCGCGCGGCGAACTCAGGATTCGTATCACTCGACCGCATAGCCTTGATTGCTACTACCCGCTCCAGCCGCTGGTCGATGGCACTGAAGACCGATCCGAGAGCGCCACGGCCAAGCATGCGGCGCAATTGACAGTATGGTAACGCTAGAGCCACCTGGTCGAGCGAAGGCGGTTCATAAGGTGACCACGCCCCCTTTTCTGTATGTGTAAGAAGGCAAGCCTGACACAGACCTTCCAGCAGGTCGCTCTCTACATTACCTCCACATCCTCGACAGATGCCTTCCCCTTCCGCCCTGGTCGATGGATGGATTCTGCTCACGATGATAACAGTTCACAGCTTTCTTAGCGAGATCTCTATAGCGATAACACTTTAAGTCTCATTTCTTCGTCCTTCATATGGAGCACTCTCCCGCAGTTTTCGTACCGATCTCTCCCGGGACGGCACGCGCTGCCCGCAAATTCTCTGGATCCGGATCGTTCTTCGAGTTCCCGGTGAGTTTGGGATCAAGAGCAATGGCCAGCTCAAGACCCATCCATGCCTGATGGATCTTCGCCAGGAGAGAACTGTAACAGGCAAAGTTGTAAAAATAGACGGTGAGGCCATCGCGGTCCTCCTCGCCGTCCTGAGCAGGTTCCCAATCACAGAGCGTTCGTAACCCTTCCTCGACCAAGCCGAGTTCGCGCTGACCGTACGCCTTTAGGATCGACGCCCCCAGGTTGCCCGAATCGATGCCGGTCAATCTGTCCGCGAATTCGATCGCCTCGTTCCACTCGCGCCTCTCTATCGCAATCAGCAATCGAAGCTCAAGCACACGGCTCTCCGCTGCCTGTGACGAATCCAGTAGATCAAGGTTTTCCTCGCATGCCGGGTACATACCCAGCTCGAAGTACCCGGTCGCCATTCGCAGGACTTGTTTGTCCTCACGCATGACGTCTATCTAAGTTGGCAGCTCCAGAATTTCTAGCAATAAATTACAAACCATTTTCAGAAAACGCACAAAACGGTCCTGGATTCAGTCGTTGCATTTCTTTTTAGTGGATTTTTCGATCTACCAAAGGCCGCGACGGAATTATCGAGGCCATCGGCCAATTGCTGAAGACTGGCAATCGGGTAGGAGCGGGGCTTTAACCCGCTCCCCCCACACCACCGGCCATACGGGTCCGTAGCACGGCGGTTCCGGAATGTCATGTCATGGTTAAATGACGACTGGTTTCCTTATCTCAGGAAACACGCATGAACTCTCTTTCTCTGCCAGAGTTCCATATCCAAGACGAGCGGAGCCGGTCGGCTCCATGGTCTTAGATGGTTGCTCTGGTCGGTTCATCATTTCCGGTTCGGTCCTTCGTTGGGTCGTGCTTCCACGGGTCTCGTTGTTCATCAGACTTCTTTCAGTCTCCCGGCTTGTTTTCCCCCAACTACTTGTTAAAGGCCGAATTGATACCGAGTGGGATTGCCAAACTGACGTCGTAGAGATTTGGCTGGATTGCCGCACTGACATCGTACTTTGGAGCCATTTTCATCGTAGTTCGCCGCACCTTACGATGGCTCTGGAATCAGATGAACCAGACGTTAGATTTGTTTCGGCTAGCCACGGAAGTAGATGAAGAAGATGTTATGTTTGGATCTGGAGAAGAAGATGTTGATAGGGGAGCGACGCTACGGGGCGTTTCTTCGTAGGCGTTCGCGCAAGGCCTGTAGTAGCTGCACAACGGCGGCTCGCTGGGTAGCGTCGTCGTATTCTGGTTAAGTGATCACGGGATTCCCTATAGCCGTAATGTTATGATATCGGCCTTGTTCGAGGAGTGCGTAGGCTTGAGTAAAGGGCAATAGGAAGAAAATGGCCGGTTTGTTAGATTACGATGGCTTTGGCACCTGACATTGTTGTCGCTCCGTAGCCCCTGATCGCCAGGTTTTTCAGGGGTTGACGGTGTTTTCGATGTCAGGCTTCCAAGTCTTTCTAACATAGACTTCTTGGTTTTTTCATTTCGTGTTGCGGTGTCACTTGATCTCTCAGGCGGAAAAGGGCTACGATAAAAGCTCGGCCATCTCGTGTGCGAGGACGACCCAAAAGCCAGCTGGAAGCGGCTCTGAAATCCAGCGATCGGGCAGATAGCCCCAGCGAACGACTCCGCCAGCCATTGCCAGGTCACCGCCACGTTGGATCCCGTGGATCTATCTGGCAGTTTGCGCTCCAGACCGAACAGGGCACTGCGAATCGTTGGCTGATGAAGCCGAAAGCGCCGGAACCAGCGATAGGCGGTGCTCAATGAACAATCTAAGAGATCCTGAGACTGCCGGAACACACTGCTCAGCGAGTTCCCGCCGCTATGAGCAAACCTGTCCATGAGCAAACTCAGTTTGCTGGTGCGCATCGAAGCGCGTGGAATCACCTCATCCCAGAAGACCGAGAAGGTGCGGCCACAGCCCTTGTGCGTGTAGCGATTGGAGCAGAAGAAACGACAGGAATGAGCTGGCTCGCCCCCCTTCCGGCCATACCCATGAGGTCTCACAAACCCACTTCGATGACAGTGAGGGCAGGGTTTCGAAAGGATGGCTGTACGAAAGTTAAGGAACCTGCAGCTATCGGGCTGGATGGGAGAATCAGTCTCACACACAAACCGAGATAAGCAGATGCGGCGACTGAACCAAAGGAAATCGAAAGTGCCGAATTAACGCTGATGAATGCCCCTCATCCTACGATCACAATTCGGCCATTTTCGGCCCAAATGTACGATCACAGGGTGGAAATTAACAACTACTATGACCTCTGCTGACTTCTCGACCATCACCCAACGCATTACTACGCTCGGCGCTATCACTTTCGTAATCGCGTGCGGTCGAGATCTCCCCAGGTAAGGACGCGAACCTCCGCCACACAACCGCCTCATTTACCTCCAGCGCTGAATCGAACGGCTTCGCTGTGTTGTGCCAGCTCACCTTACGCAATCGGCCTAATATGAGGTTCTTATTCATCGCTCATGACTGTCGCCTAGTCTGCCTCCCCACGATCGGTCACCCTCACGCAGTTGACTTCGGCTAGTGCTTCTCATCACTACTTCGTTGAACGGATATTTCATGATTCTCGATTTCACACAGGGGACTTGAACCCCTTCTGGTTCACGCCCATGCTGGGCACACACAAGGCAATCACGCGCTTCCAACTACCTTGGCGCTCCGTGAAACGAAACGCACTATCTCCGGCCTGGAAGTTGTCGAAACCGTCTTAGGCTATGTCACACGGACCACGTAATGAACTCTCGCATGATGCACCCGCTTGGTCGCAATCGTGATTGCCATAGGAAGTCATTTTATCAGTCATTCTCCATCTTCCTTAGAATGTGGTTCATGGTTAGTTGATCTTCGGCAAATCACTTGAACGGGTCCTCAGGAACTTCATGTTTTTTGCGAACCACATTCCTGATTTCTTCTGCAGATTTGTCGACACGTGCAAAACTCATAAGCTGTTCACCCGGCTCCTCGCCTTCCTCTTCAAACTCGAGGAGTTCCCGGATATAGAGGTAATTCCGATATCGCTCCTCGCCTGCAGAGACCTCGATCTCGACAAGAAAGTTTCCATCACCTGCTTTCGGAACAATATCAAAAAGAGGCACTTTCGATCTTAGACGGACTTTGACTTTTTCATCTCCGATATAGTCCTGGTGAAGGATTCGGCAACATCCCGCGGCCTGCTGGATCCGCAGCGAAACTAGGTCCGGATCCCTGGGATTAGCGGAAGCTCCCAGCTCCGGGATGCCTTTCCAGACTTCTTTCAGGTGATCGATCATGGTCCGCAGCTGGCTCTCAAACTCTTTGGACGAGATCGTCTTCCTGGGCGTGTTCCAAACCGCCTTATAGTCGACGGTATACGTGTCGGGCTGAAGAGTGATTCTCTCTTTGCTCCTGACCCACCTGAGACCTTCCGAGAAGATCGAATTCTGCTCTTCGGCACCGGACATTGCCATACTTCCCGGAAACCAAAGGCATGCAAATGCGAGAACGATTAGATTGCGGTTCATGGCTTGTCTCCTTTCTAGGTTCCAAATTCAGATCCGTAGAAATAGGCTCCGTGATTTGAGCTTCGAAAGAAACGGAAACGCTTCAATCTTTTAGTCTGCTGAATTTTCTTCGCGGGAGTTGTGATTTTATCCTTCGGGATTGATGGATAGCTGCCATCCGGCATGGGAACTTTGAGGTTCTTCTTCATCCACTGATACCGGATAATATTCACTCCTCTCATTGCCTGAACCTCTCGCGAGCCATCGGTGCCATTGGTTACCACGCTGTCATACGCGGAGTCGTTTTTCCGATAGGTCGGCAGCTCTTCAATAAAGTTGCCTTCCGCTCTCGCGAGGGCTTCCTCCCATTTGACTGTCTCGGCGAGGTTTCCGGGAGTTGGTAGCAATGCAGTGTCTTACAACTTCATTCCTTCTCTGCCAATACAGCAAACACCACCTTGGATTCTCTCCATGGTCCGTCTTTGTAAAACTGTAGAAGCTCCCAAATATAAAAATAACTTTTGAGCGTTTTCCCATTCCGCCTGATCGATATTTCCACCAGAAAATTCCCATCGCCAGCCCTCGCAACGATGTCAACCAGTCTGATTCTACTCAATAATCGCACCTTAACATTGCCAGCCCCAATTGCTGACTCATGAAGCATTCGGCAACAGATCGCAGCTTGTTGTATCCTTAAAGAAATAAGATCGGGATTGTTGAGGCGCTCTTCCTGGTTAACAGGAGCGAAAGGGTCATCGCCAACAGGGACTTTCGGAGCGTTGATCGATTCGTTGGCGTCAATGATCCTTGAACACATTTCATCCACTTCTTTAAGAAAGAGATCGGGCGGCAACGCCTCGAATTCTGCATCTTCCAACGCTTCATAGTCCACCACATACCTGTCCCTTTCCACCTTCTTCGCAGCCTCCCCGACTGCCCACTCGAGCCCTTTGGAGAAAACGTCATGCTCTTCTGCGAGCCCCTGACATGATGCCATCAATATAGTTGCACTAGTGAGCCATAAGGTCTTCATGATGTTGCTATTTTCCTTTGTATGTCCCGAATTCCTCGCCATAAAAATTCGCGCCGTGATTGGCTGAACGAAAATACCAGAATCTTTTAAGCTCAGCTTTACGAGCGGCAGGATCTGCTGGCCTGAATATATTCGAAACACCCTTCCCATCGGTTGGGTTGATGCTGTTCTTCTTAATATACTGGTAACGCAAGATGTTCACGCCTCGCATCGCCTGAACCTCCTTTGTGCCATCGGTGCCATCGGTAACCATGATGTCGTATTTCGGACTGTCTCCTTTAACATAGGTGGGGAGCTCTGGGATGAAATTACCTTCAGCCATGCTTTTGTTATCTTCCCACTCTTCGAATTTCTTCATTCCACCCTGACCGACGACAGCTGGCCTGGGATTCTTTGCTTCGAAATCCTTGCCCGCGAAATTCTGGCCAACATGGATCATTTCCTCCGCGGTAACATTAAATGTCATCTTCCGGCCGTCTCCGATATCCAGAGTAGCTCCCTGGAGGTGGTTCCTAACGCTGGCGGTTTTCGCTGACGAATCCAGGTCTACATTGAGCGTGCGCTTGTGATCTCGAATATATTCGTTGAGCGCCTTGCCTGCTTTCGTTTCCCGAATCTTCTTCCACGAATCATTGAACCGATTTGCCTTATCCAGTTGTCTACCCTTCAGATCGTCGGTTTTGATATAGCCGTCGCCATCAAACTGCTCGCTATACTTGAGACCCAGAGGATCCCAGTACGATCGCGGATTCTGCTTCACCCAGGTATATACATTGGGGCCGTCAATCAGTCCAGCCGGGTCACGCTGGAGATAGACCCCAATGTCGGTAAACCTCACCCGGAAATGATCATTGATGATACGGAGGTCGCCGGTTTCCTCCTTGGTGTTGTTCCGGTGCGGATCGGGGTCGGTGCCGAAGGTGTCGGCGGCGAGATGTTCGCCGTGGGTCTGGTAGGCGGTCTGCCAGGTGTTGGCGGCAGAGTCGTTGGTCTTGGTGGTGACGTCGCCGCGACTGTTGTAGTGATAGTAGCTGGGCGTAAGGCTGTTGTTGGTGCCTCGCAATGAAAAGAGGACGCCGCCGATGCCTCCGCCGAAGTCGCTACCCCGCACGTAGTGGGCTTTGGGTGAACCGGACGCGGTCGCGCCGTTGTATTCCTGAACGCTTAAGCCGCCGCTGAAGCTGATTGCGGTTTCGCCGAAGGTCTGACCGGTAGTGCGCTCTTTCCGATAGACCCGGCGTGTGCGGTAATCGTACTGGAACTCGTAGTCTTTGCTTCCGGAAAGGTTTGTGCCGTCCGGGACGGTATAGTTGTTAGGAGTCGTAGCCTTGATCAGCCGGTTGTCGTGATCGTAGGTATAGGTAAGAGTCTTGCTGCCTTCCTGACGGCTGGTGAGGTTGCCCTTGGCATCATAGTCAGCGGTGATGCTGGTGCCCGGTCCGGTGACCTGATAGAGCTGATTGCTGTTGCGTGTGTTGGCGGGATCTCCATAGCTGTAGGTCCAGGTTCCGTTGGTAAGGGGACCGCTACCGCTAACAACTTTGCTCGTCCGGTTGTGGGCATCGTTATAGGAGAATGTGGTGGTTTGGGTATTCCCACTGCGCAGCACAGATTCGGTTTTCAGACGATAGACTCGGTCATAGCTGAGTGTTAGGGTGCGGTCTGGAATGCTGGCCTGGGTTTCGTCTATCCACCGGACGTTCCCCACATGATCATACGCCTGAGCGTAGATGGCGAGATCCGTGCCGTTGCTTTTCTCTGTGGTCAGGCTGGTGAGCCGGTTGCGGGCGTCGTGCACTCGCGTTTCTGTCGCGTTGTTGGGATAAGTGCGTTTGTGAAGGTTCCCGACGGTGTCATAGCCGAAGGCGGTTTTTCTGCCGGTGACAGGATCGCCTTCAGTGCAGGTCTCCAGCCGGTTGAGTGCATCATAGGTGCTTGTCAGGAAACGTCCGTAAGTGCCGGCGTAATCGGCTTCGGTGCGGTTGCCGACGGCATCATATGTATACGTGTGAGTGACGTTGGCAGAGGTTTCCGTTCTGACGCGGTTGAGGGTGTCGTGCGTGTAGGACGCGGATCGCAGGGTGTCGGGACTGCCGGGATCATCCACCACGACGGACTGAAGGTTGCCCACTCTGTCATAGGTATAGTGCCGGTTATCGTCGGTGCTGCCGTGGTAGGTGATGGTCTGCAACCGGTGCTGGTCATCGTGAGCATAGCTGGTCTTTTCGACGACATTGTCAGAGCCATCGAGCGTTTGCCGCTCAATGAGATTGACCGCGTTGTAGATCAGCCGCGTACGTTCTTCACGGCTGTCCTCCGGATCGAAGGAGGTCAGGGTCTTGCGGTTGAGACCATCGAATTCAAAGGCGGTGAGCTGGCCCGCATTATTGTTGTCGGGATCATGCCCGTCGTCCACCTGAATGAGGTTATTTGCTTTGTCATAGGTGTTAGTCACCGTGATGTTCGTAGCGTCGTCGGCACTGCTGCCGGGATTAGGCTGATTGTCGGTGGGATTGGTGGTAGTCGTTTTCAGCCGGTTGGCCAGATCGTAGGTATTGATCGTGATTCCTCCCTCGCCATCGGTGACTTTGATCACGTTCCCGTTGTCATCGTATTCTGTCAGGGTGGTGGTTGTGGCAGGATTGGTTTCACCGAAGATGGAGACGGCCGGGGCGGTCACGCTGGTCGGCCTGTTGGCGGGATCGAAGACTGTCGTGGTGGTGTAGCTTGCGGCACTGCCGCCGGGATTCACATTGGGCGGGGAAATACTCGGATTACCAAGTCCGCGCCGATCGATCACCTGGGTGGGATTCCCGGCGTCATCGAATATGGTGAGAGTCGCGGGCCGGTAGAGGCTGTTGCCACTGGTGGCATCTGCGACCTCGGCGCTGATCTCAGCGACCCGCCGGTTCCGTTTGTCGTAGGCATAGTAGGTCGTGTTGCCGAGCGGATCAGTGATGGAGTGAACATTTCCGTTAGGATCGTAGGCGGTGGTCGTGATCGGGGAACCGGTCCCGCGCTTCTTCTGATCTGCGGGATTGGTCTCGGTGAAGTCCGGCTGCACCACGTGGGTCTGCCGTCCGGCGCGATCAAATTCGAACTCGGTTTCACGGTCCTCGGCGTCGGTGGTTTTCCACAGAAGCCCCGTCGTGGTGTAGAGGTGACTGGTGACGGCCTCATCGGTGGCCGACCCGAGGGCAATGGTGGTTGCTGCAACCCGGCCCAGGGCATCGTTCTCCTGACGGTTCACTTTACCTAACGGATCGGTCGTTTCCATCAAACGGCTTTCGTCGGTGTAGACGGTCTCTGTCAGGGCGTAGAGATGCGGGTTGCCGGTAACATCAAACGCCTGGGCCTTGAGGAGCATTTCCTCTTCCGAGGTGAGGGTCGGATCGATGAAGTAGTCGTCCATGGTGGCCCGAATGCTGTTGATGATCGGATCGGGTGGCAGCGTGGATTCATCCTCATCCAGGGTCAGATTCCCGCCGGCATCGAAGGTGCGGAAGTGAAGCACGTTGTTCACGTAGGCGAGAACGAGCAGCGAGGTGCCGCTCGACGGCAGGCCGCTCGTGCTGGTGAGGTTGTTCAGCAGCTGCAACGTGTAGGGCTGATAGGTGGTGGCATCTAGATTGAACCGCGCCTTGCGGCTGACTTCCCGATACAGGCCATCATAGGTAATGAGGGTTTCGTAGCCGCGCGGATCGACGATTCGCGTGGGCTTCCAGCCTTCGCGGTTGAACACGCTGCCGCCGGGATTACGGCGGGTGCCTGCCAGATCGTTCAGACCGTCATGGCGACTGGCAGAATCATAATGATTCTCGTAGAAAAATTCGGTGAAAGCCTCTTCGGTGCCTTCAAGCGGAACGGTGGTGGAGCGGCGGCGCTGGGCACTATCATAAGTATGTGTCGTGGTATTGCCGTTGGGGTCCTGGACGGTTAGGACGGAATTGACATCATTGTAAGTGTAGTCGGTACGAATGTCCGTGCCGCGTCCCTCCAGAGTGAACGTGCCATCGCCGTTGTCGGCGTTGCCGTTCATGTCACGACCTTCGGCCACGAGACGGTTGAGTTCGTCATACTGATAGACCATCCAGTCACCTCTCTCATTCTTCTCGCCAACCTTGTTGCTGTTTTCATCATAACGGAGTTCCTTCTTCGGCACACCCGCGGGTAGGTAGTTGTCGTCCGGATAGGTGATGGTTTCGAGGCGGTTGCGACTGTCATAGGCGAAGCTGGTGGTATGCGTGCGGGGATCGGTAACGCTGGTGCGGTTCCCGTAGGCATCGTAGTCGTAAGAGGTGATCAGTGTGTCGGTGCCGGTCTGCACTTTCTCCTGATGGATCCGTCCGCCACGGTGGGCATTGCTGCCGCTCGCGGCATAGGGAACGTAGTCGATCACGCGGTCTCCGAACCAGGGATGGGTGGAGGTGGCAGGATCATCTCCGCTCTCCAGAGCGTAGACTGTCTTCTTCTTCATGAACGCCGGGAAAGTGGTATCGTAGTCAAAGTGCGAGTGCTGAATCGTCGTCAGAGTACCGCCGTTGTTCTCTCTAATGATTTCATCGGTGCGACGCCCCATGGTGGTGAGGGTGTACTCGGTCACGCTTCCATCGACATGGGTGATCTTCTTCATCATGCGGAACTCTTCAGGTGTCCCGTATTCGTAGCGTGTGACCTGCCCTAACGGATTGATCTCGGCGGTGGGATCATCAAAGAACCCGAAACGGTCGTTGTTGAGGATGTAGCGGAAGGCGGGATCGGCTGTGGTCCATTCCGAATCGTACTCATAGGTGGTGATGTTCCCGCTGATATCGGTGGCCTGGGACAAAGCGTAGCCGGCATTGGGATCAAAGTGATAGGATTCCGTGCCAACATCTTTCGTTTCAATGTCCATCAGCTCGTAGGAAACGATCAGCTGCGTGCTGCTTCCATCTTCGTCAGGCCGCTTGTTGCCGGGAAGCCGGTTCAGGTTAATGACATCGATTTCGCTGAACTGGTACCAACGGTCGTATCCCGCGGCATCGCGCACCCAGGTCATCTTGAAGGCGTCGACCTGGCCGGCCGACGGACCGGCCAGGTGCAGTTTCGTGCTGGTCGGGATGCCGGAAGGCGGATCGACGAACCCGGATTCTCCGGAAAAGGCGAGACTGGTGACACGCGAGCCTGGCAGAAGCACCTGGTACAGAAGTGAGGGCATTCCGGTCTGCTGATACTGGTTGCCGCTGGCGTCCTCGTGATAGGCGAGAACCGTCGTGTCAAAGCGATAGCTGAAGGCGTAGCTGTTACCGTTGGCATCCGTCAGTGCCGTCAGCCGAAGGTGCTTTGGTTTGACTTCACGACCATCACCGGCGCGGGGATGATGGTCCACGGTTTCTTCGGCAAAGCTGTAGCCATAGAGCGCGGCGGGATTGTTAGTGAGGTCGAATCCCGGAGGCGCCACTTTCTCCAGAGCGCGATCGACACCGTTGTCGCTGGTGGGATCAACGTAATCGTATTCCGTGACATTCCCTAACGGATCGATCACTCGCTTCACCTTGCCGATTCCCACACCCGAAGTATAGCGCTCGATCCAGATGTCGAGGTCGGAGTTGTTGTTCGTGGTGGTATTCGGATTGGCACGCCCCTCCCCGGCGTAGATGCGCTGAGGGATCAGTGTCAGGATGTCTCCACCATAATCGTAGTGCAGGGAGTTGCCATACCGGTCTTCGACTTTCACCAGCCGGGCATACGAATGATCCTGATCACCCTCGTTCTCTTCGCGATCCATCGGGTAGCTGAGAGTGAAGCCCGGTTCGTAATAAAGTGTGTTGCCGAACTTCTTCCGGTAGACGTACTGCCCTCCGGTTCCCAGGGTATCGTCAAATGACAGGGTATTGAGATAGGTCTTCTTCTCCACCCGGCCCGATGGCATGGGGAAGTAGTACTTGCCGTAGTAGCTGCCGAATGACTGGCCCCGTCCCTCCTCATCGACCACCGTCACGCTGATCGGTTCGACCTGACTACTTCCCTCCGGGGTGCGTTCCACCAGTTCGATGTAGGAACAGATATTTGACGTCCAGCCAGCACCGAAGGGCCGCATCGGCTCCTCGTCCGGTGCCAGTCCATGCCGGTCATTCCAGATCTCCTCTTTGTAGCTGCGGGTCACTTGCAGGACCAGATCGCTCGCCCCGATCGGAACATAAATGTCAGAGGTCTGATGCATCAGACTGCGGTTGAAAGCGTCAATGTAAGACTGCTCTTTGTGGGCATCGGTCTCCGCAGTGCTCTCAGGTGCTTCGTCCGGGAGCGGCAGTCCGTTGAGCGCGATCTTGCGATAGCGAGGACCGGTGGCGTCATTGGCCGAGACCTGCATCGGCGGATTGATCAGCGCCGGCTTGAGCAGGAGGTAGTAATCGGCGCCATCCTTCCTGCCGGTGGCGGCAATCACACCGGTGTCACTGATGGCGAAGCCTTCAATGAACCGGTATTGGCGTAGCGTGACGTTGGGTTCGACCCATCCATCCAGCAAATCACTGCGCCCGTTCATCCAGAGCCGTTCACCGCTCGGACTCAGCACCTGTCCGGCGGCCGAGATCCCTTTGCCGGCCAGTTCGCCGATGAGCGGATCGGGCGCTCCATTACTGACCACGCCGCCGGTGTCTCCCACAAACACAATTTCGTCACCGACCCTCGCAAGATCATTGTGGAATCCGCTAGGGGTGATCAGCTCCCGCGTGCGCGTGTCGAAGGCATGACCGCCGAAGAGCAGCAGCCCGCGATGATCGCCCACCGTGGGTCGAATAAAGTCCCCGTTGAGATGGGTGGGTGAGGCAAAGGGCAGGGCCTCACCAATCCCGAATTTCGCCAGACGAGTCGGTCGGCTGTCTCGTCCCCACTGCACGAGGTCATCCCGAAGTGGTGGGATGGCGATCTCGGAGAAACCTGCCGGATCCAGCAGTTGGGTATCCACGCCGTAGATCCTGAAGTTGTGGGTGAGGTCGTAGAAGAAGGTGTAGCTGTGTTCGTAAGGCTGTTTCGGATTGGTCACCACCGGAGAGCCGGGCTCGGACCAGTAGATGCCGCGATAGGTTCCTCCATTGTCCGCAAACTCCGGTGGTCCGGGATACCAGCCATTGCCGATGATCGCGCCGTCGTTGTTGATTGCCAGCGGGTCCCAGGCTTTGCCATCCGGAAAGGTCCCGTGGACGCCGTCGTCACCAAGGGTGGCCGTGCGTTCCTCCGGCGCAAGATCCCCTTCACCGTTGGTGGTGATCCAGAGATATTTGGCGTCGCCCGGCTGAGTTATCTGGGTAGGCGAACTCTGGCCGCGTTCCCACACATGACGGCGAAAGAGCACATCACCTCTGTCATTGATGTCAATGGGATCGCCCACGGTGGTGCTCTGTCCGATCTCCTCCACTTCATATCGTTGAAAGGAAACGCGTGACCAGGTGATCTCGGGATTACCGGGATGGGCATCGAATCCGTCGTCAACGCCGTCCTCGTCGAGATCGACGGGAAAGAAGACCTGCTGGGCAACGCTATTGGGGACCACGGGTCCGCCGGGAACATGGAAATCGCCATCCGCCCCCTTGCTGGCATCGCCAGATCCATCATCGTTGGGATCAAGAAACCAGAAGTACTCCCAGTCATCTGCGAGACCGTCACCATCGGTATCCCAGGTGAGCGGATCGGTCATTGTGGTGCTCAGTTCCTGTCCATTGGTGATGCCGTCATGGTCGAAGTCGGCATCCGCCGGATCGGTTTCCACGGGGGTGGTTTCCGGATCGTCAATCGGAGCGTCCGACCAGCGCAGCTCGATAAAGATGCGCTCGTCCGGGTTTATTCCTGAGCCCGGAGGAATCAGCAGTTCCTGTTCCATCACGCCGCCGGTTCCCTGCTCAATCCAGTCGATATACTGCCAGTCCACCATGTTGCCGGAGATTCGGAGGAAGTAGGTGCGCCCGCTCACGCTGGGCCACTCGGCTTTCCAGATCTGCGCTCCGGTCGTCGGGTGTGTGCCCTCGATCAATTTGACGTCGTCCTCGCTCTGTCCGAGGGCGAGATTCAATGCCCCCAGCCAGAGCCCGAAAATGGTTAGTCTGAGAAGCGTCTTCATTGGTCGAGAGTGAGAGTGGGAACCTGATTCCAGCGTGCTTTCTCGGCGGCAATCTTCGTGAGCACGGCCTCGCCGCGCTGGCGCCGCTCCGCCAGCCGCGCCCGCACGCCCTCCTCATCATAGGGAATTGGTCTGGTCATGAACCGCGCGGTCCGGCTCGGCCATAGGATGACTTCGATCTCCCGGGGTGGCGGCGGGTTTTCGGCCTGCCACTTCTTCCTCGCCTCATTGGCCTCCCGGCGTTTCGCATAGGCTTCAGCCAGTCGCTTGCCCTCTCTCGCGTAAATCTTGTGCAGTAGCGTCACGGTCTCAAGTGCCTCATCGGGAACTTCACCGATGGTTTCGAACTGGGGTAGCCCCTCCGGCAATTCCGGCGGCGGCCCCGGCCAGGCGTCCTCCGCCAGCCACTCGCTCTTCATCCGGCTCCAGCCCATCCACAGGGAATAGCGCTTCTTCCCGGCCCTGAACTGACCGACGCCCGAAAGATGCCCGAAATGCACGTTGCTCCAGCAGAAATACTCCTCCTTCTCGTGCCGCCAGCGCACCAGAGAGACGCGTTCGTCATAGACAGTCGCTGAAATCGAAAGCCATTCCTCGCGTTCGTACTCCTCCATCAGCGCCACGATCTTCTCCTCTGAAAGTTCTGAACGTATTTCCGGTGCGGCTTTGGTCTTCTTCCCGTACTCCGCTTCAATTGGCTCCACCCAGCGAGTGATCAGGCTTTCGCCGTTGGGCATGGCCCGCACCAGCTGATTCAGTTCCTTCATCACCGGCAGCGGTTTCGTCTTCGCGCCATCCGGCGGCCGGAATTCCTTCACCTCGATCGGAGTGATCAGTTCGATCGGCTCGTCGGCCCGGATGATTTCAGGAATTTCAGGTCTGGAAGCCTTTTCGGGATCCGGGAACCGGCCGGATGACTCCACCTGGGCCTGAAGCGAATGCGGACAGAGAAGAAGGACTGGAACAGTGAAGAGAACGAGAGCACGCATGAGCAGTTGGAGGGGTGAGTTTTATCACGCAGCACCGAAACGCGATGGAGAGGTAACAGCCTCTCACTGCCTAAATAATCCGTTTCTAGCGATTTGTTACAACAAAAAGGAACTTTTTCTGAATTTCCTGTTTGGACACGTTCTCCGGGCAATCCGGTCGTTCTGACGTTCTCCCTGCTTGACTATGGTCAAGTAACGCTCCCGGCCCCGATCGGCTTACACAATGGGGGTGACTCCAAAGAGAGCAGAACGGATCGCCTGGCGCGTCGTCTCGCAGCTGCGACGCGAGCGGCAGCGGCAGAAGATCTCCAATTACGCCCTCGCGCAGATGACCGGTCTACACCAGAGCACGCTTTCCCTCATCGAAAGCGGCCAGCGCACGCCCACCATCTACACCCTCGCCCTCATCGCCGGAGCTCTCGATGTTTCCCTTGGGGAAATCGTGTCGGACGCCGAATCGAAGCGCTGAGAGATCTTTGCTTCGCTACCCGATGCCCCTCTTCACGATCTCGTCGCACTTACGCGGGAAGAGGAACCAACTCGACCGCGCGGGAACGCGCAATCTCCTCCACATGAGCCGATTTTTTCGATGCGGTCAGGGCAAGAAAGCTTTCGGCCCGCGTCATGGCCACGTAGAGCAGTCGGCGGTCTGCCGCTTGTTCCTCTCTGGACAGCCGCAAGCGGGGCAACTTGTCCGTCCAAAGCACAATCACCGTTCTGAACTGAAGTCCTTTAGCGGAATGAATGGTCTGAATTCGTACTGCGTCACTCGCCATCTCGTCCCGGGCTCCTGCGTTCCGGTTCACCCAGTGCGCGGGAATCCCAGTCCTGTTGAGAGTCTCACAAAACTCCTTGAGTTGAACCCTCTCATCCGTGTTTGCCTCCGCGTAGAGCACGCCCACTTCACCGGCCTGGTGACAGCCGATCCGTTCGCCATTCCATTCGCCCTCTAGCAAGCCTGCAATGGCATGGTGCGTCCAGCGTAGTTCGCTCTCTCGATTCTCACACTCGACCAGTAGCGGCTTGCAGTCACACCGACGCTGACATTGTACTTTCTGTATCCTGAGATTCCTGATGGCGTCGTCGTCTTCTGCCGCGGGCTCGCTGGCAAAACTCCCGGCAAGGGCAACGATCTCGCGTGTGTTGCGGTAGTTCCTGTCCAATTCGAACGCCCTGGAAACCGTTCTCCCGCGAGCCCTGATTCCTAACGCACTCCAGGACACCCGTCCACGCCGGTAGAGGCTCTGACACCCGTCGGCGACAATCAACAGTCGGCCATTCTGAGCATCCAGCATTTGTCGCAGGAGGAAGCGATACCAGTCCGGTTCGAAATCCTGACCCTCATCGACCAGAATGGCTTCATAAGCATCTTGCGATGACGTGCCGTTGGTCTCCTCAAGATCAGCCAGCAACCGTCGCCCGTAGGCATCATCCGATTCTTTCCACCGCCATTTCACGCCTCTTCTTCCTGCCCAGTGGTGAAAGTGTGCGACTTCGACCACTTTCACTTCCGCGAGCACGCTTCGAAGCCAAACCGCCAGGCGGCGATTGTAGCAGATGACGAGGATTTTGGTTAGCCCCGTCATGGCGAGCCGCCTGGCATGGGCCACCAGCAGCATGGTCTTCCCGGAACCGGCGACGCCATAGACAATCCTGTGCCCGTCGCCTAGCGTTTCCGCGAAGCGCTCCTGCCTCCGGTCGAGAACCTGTATGATTTCGCGTTCCTCATCACACGGGCGGCTGTCGCGTTCTTCCTGGCTTGTACGGATGCCGTGGCCCAGCAGGATCTCCGGGTGAATAACCGCTCGCAACACGTTGACCTCGTTTTCATTTAGCGGTTCAAAAGACCATGCGGGGTCAAGATAGGTTTGAAGTGCCCGTAGCAACATCTCGCCCCTGAGCGACTCCAGCCAGGGCAGCCGGTCCCGGGTGAGCGTCCGCTCTGGCGGAAACAGCCGTTCCCAGGTTGGCTGCTCGATCCGGTGTTTCACGAGCGCAACGCGCGTGATGTTCGACAACACTACAAGAGGCGCGAATGGAAACCGGAACCTCCCCTTGAACTCGCCTTCAGTGTTCAGAAGGCACTTTGACCATTGGTGAGATCTGGCCTCAGCCATCAGGCGGAACAAGTAGTCGCGAACCTGTTTGACGGGAGACCGCTCGCGTTCGGTCCTTCCGTGCCGTTCATAGTGTACAGAATCACCATCGACCTGCCTTAGTTCGGCTGCATACCATCCTTTGACCTCAATCACCAGGACGCCCACCCGGGGGGCAATCACCACGAAATCCGGGTGTCTCCCTTGAATCGCAGGTTCGTGATACACAATACAGTCGTCAGGCAACCGCCCAAGTAGTTTATGGAGGCGCTTTTCTCCCGCACTTGCACCGCTCGGCACACTTGCCTGCGCTAACTCCGCCATCTTCTCCCAGTCATTGATGTTTAAATTATGGAAATTATAACATCCGCCAGACCAATTGTCTCCTCAAGATGACAACTATTGGGACTGACACGATTCATGCAGTTCTTCGTGGCGACCGGAATCGTTGACTTTAGATAGTTTTCACTTGATCAATAAGTCAAACCGACTTAGAGAAGACGCCTTCTAAGTCATATTGTCTTAGAGCACTTATCGATGCCCCGTGTCTCAGTCGAAACTTCCAGAATTTGAAATCCGAGTCCTCAACTATCTTTGGGGGGAAGGCGCCCTCACGGCGAGGCAGCTCACAGACCGGATGTATCCGAGTGGTAGCCACTCTGCCTACATGACTGTTAAGAAGCTGCTTGAGCGCCTTGAAGCGAAGGGACTTGTCAGTCGATCCGTCGAGCAGCGAGCCCATCGTTTTGAAGCTGCCGTCGACCGGGAAGCAGTGGTCGCGGGTGAACTGGAGGGAATTGTTGATGGAGTCTGTGATGGCTCGATCGCCCCTCTGATGAACGCTCTCGTACAAGGCGTGAGCTTAAGCCAAAGCCAACGTGAGGAACTGGAGGAGCTGATTGCGAGTTTCCAGAAGAACGAAACGAAGCGGGAAAGAGGAGCACGAGAATGAGCCACTACATCATCACCAACGCAGGTCTAGCCGTTGGCGCGGCGGTGCTTGTGTTAGCGTGCAGTCACTTCATACGGAACGACGCCATCAAGCACTTCCTGTGGGTCATCGTGCTCATTCGGTTCATTGCTCCTCCCTTATTTGAGGTCCCCGTCGGCATACCGCAACAGGCTGTGAATGACGTGGAATCCAAGATCGCTCAGAGCATGACTCTTAAAGGTTCAACCGAGAGATCGGATGTAGAGGTGGGCCTTCCCCGCATCCAAAAGCCGGATCGTAAGCCGATGCATTTGCCAGGAATTATCTGGGCCGTGGGGGCGATTGCGATCGTGTCAATGTCAGCGAGACGCGCCATTCGCCTCAACCAGCTGCTCCGAAACTGCGAGGGAACCCACGAGGGCCTTCAAGGAAAGATCGAACAGATTTGCCAGGAAATGGGCGTGCGACGGGTGCCGGACGGGCATCTCGTTTCCGCGAGAATCAGCCCGATGGTCTGGGCGTGGTCCCGGCGGCCGGTGATGCTTCTCCCCCGTGCGCTGTGGAAATCACTGACGGAAGATGAGCAGACCGCTGTTTTAAAACACGAGCTGGCGCATCTAGTTAGGCGCGACCACTATGTTCGCGTGGTGGAGGCGTTGGCGACGGCAACCCATTGGTGGTGTCCAGTGCTCTGGTGGGTCCGGCGACAACTCCACAAACACGAGGAGCGGTCCTGCGATGCGTGGGCGATGTCATCCGATGGCGTCTCCAACGCTGCCTTGGCCAGTGCCTGTTTGCGTACGGTCGAGTTTCTCGGCGGCAACGATCCCCGTCGCCAGTTCTTTGGGGCGACCTTTATGGCAGGGTTCAAGCCGCTCAGAACGCGCTTGGAACTGATCCTGAGGGGAGAGAAGCCCGATGCAAACCTTCGGCGCCTCAACCCGGCCATCATGATGTTCGCTGTCCTCGCCCTCGGATTCTCGCCCACGTTCACAGCGGCAGACGAGGAACCTCTCCAAGCGTTCGATGGGATTCGAATCGTCGGCGCGATCGACGTCACCGTGCGGTCTGGTCAGGACTACAAAGTCTCCTTTGATGATCCAACCGTCCCGCGGCCGCAGATAGAGATCGACAAGGAGAAACGGAGAGTCCTGGTGGCCTTGGCCGGCCCCCAGGAAGGACGTCCCAAGATCGAGATCACCGCTCCTGGCCTGGCTTTCGTCGAAGCATCCAACGGAGCATCCGTTCGTTTGGAGAACTTGGAAAGCGCCAGTCTGGTCATCGGGGTGACGCGGAGTTCCCGAGTTTCGGCAAGCGGAAAGTGTGAATCGTTAACGGTTACGGCAGAAGATCTGAGTCAGGTTTCCGGTAAGGGGCTAACGGCTGATAGTGTGGTCGTTAGTGCGCGAAACCATTCCACTATCGTTTTGGGGAAGGCGCAAGTCGTGATCCAAAGCAGCGATGCAACGAGCGAGATCACATGGTCTCCCAAGGACGCCGCTCGCGGAGTGGCAGGCAGGGGCCAATGACCTCACAAGCACACATTGATACCAAGAGAACTCGTATCCTATGAAGAACAGACCAAACATTCATACCGCCATATGTCGCAGGACGACTCCGGTCTTACCGACAGCGGCAGCACTCAGTCTTATGCTAACCGTCTCCGTCGCAGCAGAGGACGCCGATCGGATCAGAGCCTTTGGAAACGAGATACGACAGCACGCATCGCTCTTGCGCCTTCCCGGCTGCGCGACCGCCGTTCTAAAGGACGGAGAAGTGGTGTTTCGTCATGAAACTGGCTTCGCTGATGTGGCGACCAGGACGAGGATAGGTCCTGATTCCCTGTTTTGGATCGCGTCCGTGACCAAGACTTTCTCGGCCGTCATGACGATGCAGTATGTCGAAGAGGGCACCGTGGACTTGGACGACCCAATCGTATCTTACCCCTTTACTTCGGTAGGCTTTTTTCCAGGACGCGCGACCCCTCGTGTTCAATTGAGGCATGTGCTCAGCCACACCTCTGAAGGAACGCCAGGCGAGAGGTTCCTCTATCACGGCGGCCGCTATAACTTTCTGATGGGTATGTTCAACCACGCCCGAGGGCGGGGATCCGCGTCATTTGTAGACGAGATGAATACCCGCATCCTCCAGCCATTGAAACTGGACAGCACATTCGCCGGCGTACCAGCTGAAGACGATGAGAATCGGGATCGGCTCGTTACCTCCTATCGATTTGACAAAGACAAACGCCAGTTTGTTCCGGATCCCGACGAGTCAAGAGCCAACACCGCCTACCCAGCAGCAGGATTGCTGACCAGTGTTAGTGACCTTCTCAAGTACTCCGCAGCCCTGGACGAGAACAAACTGATAGACGGCCAGGCCTACCGAGAAATGACGACTCCGATGAAGATCCGTTCGGGGATCGAAGCACCTTACGGATTTGGTTGGTTCGTCCAGGAAGCGCATGGCGTCGTGATGCATTGGGCTTACGGCCTTGGTGCCTCGGAGTCGGCACTGCTGTTGCGCGTCCCGGAACGGAATCTGACGCTTGTCGTCCTGGCCAATTGCGGATTCGCATCGGCCCCATTTCGCCTGGGATCTGGCAATGTGCTCAACTCACCGTTTGCCGTCGCTTTCCTGAAACACTTTGTCCTGCAGATACCCGCACATCATATGTCGATTGACTACGATCAACCGGCAACATTGCGCGATGTGGTTTCCAATGCTCCCGCGATTGAACTGGATGCGCTGTGCGCTCAGGCCTTCGCCCGGACCTACATCGAACGGAAATTCGGCGAGGACTCACATGCTGAAGACCTTCTGCGCATCCTATTCGAAATCGACGAAGAGAGATTTCTGCGCGCTCACCCGTCTCTGATGAATCTTCTCTCTCACCATCCCAATGAAGCGCTGAATGTGGCCACCCGACGCGTTCTCAAATCTGTCCGCTCGCGGTATGGCTTTCACCCCGAAGTCGAATTTGACGCCGCCCGAAGGCTCGAGCGGCAAGGCCAAATCGCCGACGCGCTGACCGGTTACATGAAAGTCGCCGACCGCGCGGGGTTCGTCGAACAAGAATCCACCATCAGATCATGTTCCGAGGCTGCCCGCTTGCTGATGGACGCGGGCGACCTTGAAAGGGCACTTGAGTACCAATGGCGAGGCATCACTTACGCCCATAGGGCTGGCCACGATGTTAGGTCCCGAACGGATGCCTTCCATCGCATGACGAAGAGGCCATGAACGAAACGTTCTTGAGTGTCGATCTGATTCGCAACGCAATGTATATTCACCGGAAGGGTGGCCGAAGAACCTGTGAGCGATCAAGTCTTCGACTTTGGGATGGATCTTGAGATTGTTGCCACCGTTCTCAAGCCTCTGAAAACTGCAAACCTCTACCCAACCGTCGGCTGCGCCTGTGACCTCCGAATCGGATAGGAAACTCCTCAATATCACGAATCCGAATCAGGATGGCACCTTCTCCTACGCGCTCAATGGAGACGACCCGCGAGCCGTTGGCGGTGCCCCTAATCCAAATGCGAGATGGACAGAAGGAAGCGTCCTCACACGGCGACTAGGTGAGGATTCGGGCCGCCAATGGAACGTGATCCGCCTCGTCCGAAATCCAATTGATTGGTGAGGTCGCCGCTTCATCACAGAACACCAGTTTGCCGAGAATAACTACGATCCTAAGGCCGCCCTCCGAAGGATTCGATTTTTCGAGCGGCTTTGAATTCCTTAAGATCGCCAACACCAGTGACGAGAAGTGTCACTCTCGGGTGTCCGCCGCCGATGGCGTGCGCTTCCATTCGCGATGCAAATATTCCGGGCATCGAGCCGGAGAATACGCTGGCAGACTAGCGAACGAGGGGGACGAATCGTGATCAAGGCCGCCGATGGCTCCACGATCGTCAACGTGCGTTATCCCAAATGAGAGAGCTAGTATCGCCCGTTCGAAAAGTGGCTGGCAGAACACAATTCTTGTCACCAATCGACGCAAACCTACCCTTGTACTGAAGAAGCGACCGATACTTCCGACAACCATGACACTATTGAGTTCCCCTCCCTCTCCTCCATCATCCCGAATGACCAAGCCCTACTGGCTGGAAGGCGAAAAGCTCAGACGGGAATGCGTCATTGTCGATGGAGACGACGCATGGGATTTCGTCTGCGCCTGTGCGGATGGCGACAATGCGAGAGTGCGCTCCATGTTAGAAAGGGATCGCAACTTCATGCATGCGCAACTCTGGTATTCGAAACCGATTGATCAGGCGTTGCGGCACGGCCATTTGGACGTTGTTAGGACGATTCATGAGTTTGATCAGGAGAACCGGCTCGCTTTCTACATCGCTGACGGCCACACCTATCGCTGCGACAAACGAGAACTGCAGCGCCGTGGGCACACGAAGATCCTGAAGTATCTTGATGAGGAGTACTGGCCACGCCTCGTGCCGCACCACATGCCCGAGCTGGACGAGCTGGCGAAACTGTTTCCCGGCGAGTGGGACAAGGATCAGAGTGTCGATCGAGAGAAGGTCATCAATGCCATGAAGGCCAATCCAGCCTTGCTTGCCGGCACCGACCGGATGGGCCGTTCGATTCTCCATTTGGCCATTGGGAGCAAGAAACTCGAACTCGCCAAAGAGCTAGTCTCGTTGGGGGCTGCCATTGATCGCAAGATGGCCGACAACCAATTGGTCACCGACCTTGCCGCCTATCGCCTGCCAGAAACACTTCCCTGGTTATTGGACCTTGGTCTTGAGCCTTCCTTCCATACCTCGGTCGCTGCCGGACTGGCGGAAATCGTTCGAGCCATGGTCAAAGAAGATCCGGCCATTGTAAATCGCGTCAATGCCGATGAAAGTTCACCGCTTCACCTGGCTGCGAGTAACCGGCAACGGGACATGGTGGAACTTCTGCTAGAGCTTGGCGCCGATCCCAACTACCCCGAACAGGACTCTCCCTCTGGTGCTGCCTTGGCCGTTGCCGCGGAGCGCAACGAAGTTGAAATCATGCGACTCCTGTTAAAAGCCGGCGCCAATCCGAACGCGAATATCGACTCATCCGGTACGGTTTACATGTTCTGCACGCATTGGGGAAGACGGCATCCGAAAGAAGCGATTGAGCTTCTCCTGAAGTATGGAGCCCGGCCGGAGGGCGAAAGTGACAGGAATGGATTGAGTTTGTTAGAGTTTCTGGAAAGTGCGCCCACTGAAGAAATCCTCGCGGTTAGAGAAGATGGCACCCGCCTTTCACGGGTAAGAACGCCTGAGGAACTTGATGCCTACGTGGAGCGCGTTGGGAACGAGCGGATCCTTAAAGGGCCCTGGTATGAGATGTGCAAATGCCCGAGCAGTGTCGATCTGCTCAAACGGGCAGTGCACCATGGATTGGATGTGAACAAAGGTGATTGGTTAGGACGTACGCAGTTGCATGCAGCGGCGGCTTCCAACGAACACGAGTGGGCAGAATGCTTGTTAGAGCTTGGCGCCGATATCAATGCGATCGATACCCACTCTTCGACGACACCGTTAGGGTTTGCTGCCCGCTGCGGCCACGCCGAGATGGTCAAGTTTCTGTTGGATCGCGGAGCCAACCCGAGACTTCCCGCTGAAGATGGATTCGCCTGGGCTCAACCAATTGCCTACGCTCAAGCTTATTGGGAGGATCACGACTACCGGTATCGTCTCGAAGCTTCCAATCAGGGCGAACTGACGGGCCGCTTCACCATGTCCACTAGGAAGCAGTATGAAGAAGTGATTGCGCTGCTTTCTGAGCTCTCAGATGGCTAGACGATGGACTGTCAACGCATACATGGTAGAACGCGCGTCCCGTTTACGTATCTTCTGGGGTTCTGCTATTCTTGCCACGAATCCGCGAACTGACACCCTTCTCTAGGGGAGAACGAAGCTCGATTCCCATACACTGAACCTGCCCAACACATGCGACCTCTGCCACGGTTGGTCGGAAGAGCGCCCGTTCATTGTTCATTCGCTGTAACCTTTCTCTTATTCATCCGTAGAACATTGATAGAAGCGTATTGCAACCCGCGATTTCGGGGATTCAGACCCTAATCCTCGGCCTGGGCAGGAGCTGCCGTCTGTTGAGAGAGCGCAGCTTCCTGCCGTTGCGTTGGGAGATCCCTAGCAGCCCAACTACTAACCTCACCCACACTTCACCCAAAACCGGAGATTTCAATCGCTATTCAAATCGATCTTCTTGTGAAGTGTGCCCCGATGATCCCATCCCGGCTGTCTCCTCTCCGTAACAAACCTCTCCACGGCTAGCCTTGCAGCTCGGAGAACACCGGATGCGAAAAATACCGTTCCATCCTGTCGGGGAAAACAGTCACAACCCGCTTGTCCGGCCCTAGCTCTCTAGCCACCTTCCGGGCAACTGCTAGATTCAGACCCGAACTGGGGCCAACCGGAAATCCCTTACTCCAGAGGAATCGGGTGAGGCTAAGACACTCACGGTCTCCCACCTCGCATTCTGTCAGATCGCAACACTGCCAGTTTGAATACAGCTCACTCAGTCCTTCAACCACCCCCGGAACATTGGAGCTGAATCGCAGGCTGCAACATTCCACATTCGATCCGAACAATTCCCCCTCTCGTGGAATCGCGGCATGGGCGCTCACTTTGCATCCGGCGTGCTCAAACGCCTCATGAAGCCCGCGAAGCGTTCCGCCGGTACCCACGCCACTGACAATGGCATCCACGCAGCCGCCGGGAATCTCCGCGAGGATTTCCGGGCCGGTGTGAAGGCGGTGCGCCTCAACATTGTCCTCGTTGGAGAATTGTCGTCCGAGAAACCAGCCTTCGCTCCCGCTCGTCTCTTCTGCCACCATGAGAACGCGTTCCATGCCGCCACCCACCCGCCTCACTTCTCCTCCATAGGCTTTGATGATCATCTCGCGTTCCGAGGTGGCCGAGTAGGGAATGAACGCGATAAAACTTAGATCCATCTGGCTGCAGACGAGGGCGAAGGCAATGCTGGTCGATCCGCTGGATGCTTCGGCCACCGTATCTCCGGCAGACAACTCTCCCCGACGCCACGCCTTCTCGACAATGTGACGCGCAATCCGGTCCTTGGTCGAACCACTCGGATTGAGATATTCAAGTTTACACCAGATCCTGACGTTATCTTCAACGGATACCGGCACGAGCGGAGGGGACGGTATCCGATGCAGATAACGGTAGTTTTCCGGAAGCGCTGTTGTCGCTGTCATGTGAATTCGCTCTCATCCTGACGTCCGGCTCCGCGAATAGTCGAGCCGCGTTTCGATCATCTGACAGGGCTCGTCGCCGCCCGATTTTTCCATGGTAGTATGGGGCGAGGACCGAAGCTTTCGTGCTCATCCGACGAATCGCAGGCTCGTTCTGCTTCTCGTAATTTGTAGAGAGTGAAGGAAGAATACCGGGTGAAGCAGCAACCTGGTAACTTCTGGAGACCTGCGATGCCGGGACTCTGGCAAACTTGAAAGCAGTGGTTGCAGATACTGGTACCGCATTGACGATGAATGTGTAGACGATGGAGTGTTAGGGGTAGAGACATCTCGTTTGGAACAGGATATGGGGGATCACTGAATAAGATATAAGATCTTTGGGTGGGAGAGGTATCTCCCTCGCGCCTACTTCGTGCGACGCTACCCTCTCTAGCAGGGGGACATCCCCCCGCAACGCCCCCCGATCCGCTTCGCGGCAGTGGTCGATGGCCGCTGCCGCGGTTGTCTAGAGGGCTCCGCGCCGCCCGCGCTCCCCGGTTCGGGCAGGCGCACACCGCATCCTCCTTCGTCGGCCAGCCACTTGCCAACCCGAACCCGGCAGCACGCCTCCGGAAGTGGCTTCGCTTTCTGGTTAGTGGTCTTACACCGTGTTGACGAAGCGCCCGCTGCCTTCCTCCCTCTCTCCACCCCAAAGCAGCAGTCCCTTCGTCAACACCGTGCGCTTTAAATCGTGCGCTTGTCAGGCGGCGGGTTTAGACGGGCTCCGCACCCCGCATCGGCGGACCGGGCGTCAACGCGAACAATGGGTATCCCTAAAGGGAGCCCTCCTTCCCTTCGGCATTTTCCCTTTTGACGCCTGGTCCGCCGATGCCTCTCGCTTCGCGTCATTTTTTCTCTCGAAAAAAATGTTATTTTTACACTCCCTTTCTCTTCTCTTTTCAGCGGTTCGCCGGTTTCTTCATGGCCGTGTCGGTGACTCTGATAGTAGCCGGAACCGGTCGGCTCGTTGGCCGACTGAAGTGGCTAGCGCTCCTGATGGTTTTGCGAGTCGGAATGTTTCATAACACGTTCATGACCAACGGAAAATGATGGAAACTATAGGTGAAAATCACACCGAATTTGCTTGTAAAATGTTCGCTTGAACACTAGATTCTGAGGGTCACTTGAGAGCGGAAAACCGCTCTCTGCCAAACATAAAAACCTAACTAAATAAATAAAGAAACCAAAGCCATGTTCACTAAGAACCAAATCACCCTCACTGGCAACGTTGCCAGGAAACCCGAAACGCAGACCGTCGGTGAAACGTCTGTCACTCGCGCCCGTCTCCTCCATAACGAGAAGATCCGCAAAGCGGACGGCTCGACCCTTGAACGCATGGTCGCGATTGATCTCGATATCTGGGGCAAGCGCGGGGAAGCCTTCGCTCAGCACGTCACCAGCAAGGTGCCGGTTTGCGTCGAGGGCAAGTTGCAGTTGGACGAGTGGGAGACGGACGGCGAAAAGCGTTCACGTCTTCTGATTCGCGTTGACGACTGGCAGTTTCTCATGGCGAAGCCTGCGGAAGATGAGGCGACTCCGAAGAAGAAACGCAAAGCCGCCTAACTAAATGAGAGGCGAGCGCGGGGAGGGGCGGCCACCCCTTCCCGCAGAGCTTCACAATCAACTTTTGTCGGACAACTAGAGTCTAACCATGAAACTCAATAATCTTTATCTACACTGCGGCGCGGCTCGCGTCGAGCCGGAACAACTGGAGCGTGTGGAGACACCCCGGGCGGTTGGCCGGTGGCAACCCGTTGGCCATGCGGAACTTGCCGCGCAGATTCGCCGCGGACTCGAAGACGCGGGCATGAAAATCCTTACCGAAGCGCACGCTTTGAATCGGGCCGGGGCTCAGTATTTCGGCCTCATGCAGGTGGCGATTGACGGCCATGAAAGCGACGAATGGGGAACCATCGTCGGCCTTCGCAACTCGCACGACAAACGCTTTCCCGCTGCTCTGGCGATGGGGAGTAGCGTGTTTGTTTGTGACAACTGTGCGATGTTGGGTGAGGTTGTGTTAGCGCGGCGACACACGACTAACATTCTCCGGGATCTGCCGCAAGTGACTTCGCGGGCTATCGGAAAACTGTCGGACTTTGTCGGCATGACAGAGCGGAGAGCCACACTCTATCGCAATCGCGAAATGGGCAACGCCGAAGCGCATGACCTCATTGTCAGAGCGCTGGATACGCGCGCCATCACCACAACCATGGTGCCCAAGGTGCTGGAGCAATGGCGAACTCCTAACCATCCCGAATTCTCTGACCGCAATCTATGGTCTCTTTACAACGCGTTCACCGAGACACTGAAAGGCGGTTTGCTGCAATTGCCCCGGCGGAGCGATGCCCTTCACGGCGTGCTTGATAGCGCGGTTCAGGGGCAGGAGGAACCGGCTCTGGCGTTGTCGGCCTAACGGAAAGGATACGTCATGAAAAAATTGCAAGGCGTCACGCCGCTTGAGCGTGCGGTGGCCCAGTGGGTCAACGCCCGTGCGGATTCTTCCGATGACTTCGAGACACTGCTTTCCGATCTCGCCAACGGCGGATGCGAGGGAGGCATGGTGGATGAACTCAACACGAGATCCGGTGCCGCGAAATTCTTCAGGCTGCATCAGTGGGATATTTCGGCTCTGGTTGCGGAGGCACTCGGAAACTCTGGACACGGCCTGGGTCATCTCCTCGGCGATTCGTGGGATGGTGACGACCCGCTCGCCCTCACTGACTGGAACCGTAACCTGCTGGCGTGGTTTGCGTTCGAGCAGACCGCCCGAAATTTCGCGGCAGAAAGGAGCGCCACGTCATGAGCAGCACCACGAAGCGCCGGAAAAAACCGGACGCGGAGAAGATTCGTGCCGCGAAGCTGAAGCGGGCCGAGCTTGCGGCCCTCTCACGCCGGACCAAACAGGCGATGGAACTTGGACAGTTCCCCGATTGCGCCACGGTCAATGAAGCGCTGCTTGTGATCTACGGACAGAAGACAGGACAAAGCGACTTTCGCAAGTTCCGGGAGTGGAAAGACGACGGCTACTCTGTCAGGAAAGGGGAAAGTGCTTTCCGCGTGTGGGCGAAGCCCCGCAAGATCTCCAGGAAGCCTAACGGAGAAGCGGCCGGCCCTGACAACGATAAAAGGGCGAGTTCGATTGGTTTCCGATCTGCTGCCTTTTTCATGCGGGACAAGTCGAGGATGCCGAAGGAAAGCCTCCGGTTTCCTACGTGTTGCCGGTCTTTTGTCCCATGCCGCTGGCTTTGCCCGCTCCCGGTGAATCGCTTACACGGAAGGAGGCCTCGTGAACGACGAACACCAATCGTTGTTTACTGCTATCGCCGCATTGTTAGGAGCCGTGCGGGATGATCGCGAGGAAGCGAGCCACCTTTGCCGCTTCCGGCTCGGTAAACTGGAGTTCTATTTCTCGAGCGATTGGCGCGACCGTTCGAAAGGCGCGATCCGTGCAGCGAAGCCTCTCGCATGGGGAACTACCAACGAAGTCGGGCCGCGCATCGGTTTCTCGCTATCGCGCACGCCGGAGGCCATCGCCCGCGATACCCAGCGCCGCTGGCTGAAGAAGGCCACGGAATGGCACTGGCAGAAAGTCAGGGAGAAGCAGGAAGCCGACCGGCGCGACACCGAAAAAGAGCGCCTTGCCGTCGAGGCATTGATGGAGGCCAACGGCTCGCGCTTCACCTATGAAGAGGCGATGCGCGAAGCCTGCGGCACCACCCGTGGCGAAACCTTTCGCGGCCACGGCATCGAGTTCAGACAGTACGACCTTCGCCCGTGCAGCTACCACGGTTTTCGAATGCAGATCGAAGTCAGGAACGAAGCGGCTCTCCGCATGATCGCGTAAATCGCCGGTGAAGACTACCGGATGCACCAGCAGGACTAACTATCATTTTAACCCATACACTTTATCCAACCATGAACACTCTAACCCTGCCCGAAACCATCACCTGGAAGGGCGACGATTACGAGACGCCTTCCGACGACTCTATTGAATTCTGGATCTTCGACAGTGTCTGCGAAACGCCGGACGGCGACATCGTCGAACCCGATCACCCCGATAGCTGGCTTAGTCTGCTTGGGCTAGTCTAACTGCAATCGATTACCAATGAAGTCAACCGCACCAGGTCATCGCGATCTCATCGATCGCTTGTTGCTGGAACACGGCACCGTCTTCATGGGTAGCCTCGGTGCTTTCCTGTTTCTAGTCGGCTACCTCGGGTTGCACTGGATCAACCGCCGCAAGTTCTACCGTCGGAAGATGGCCGATCCTTTTCCGTCTTATTTCCGCTATCGCCTGATCAGGAGCGCTGAAGGCTGGCTTGGTCTGCTTTTCATGTGCTCAAGTTGGATCGGCATCCTTTGCATGATCGGGGGTCTGATTGACTGGATCGATGGCTAAGATCTACTTTGATGCCCCCAGATGTAACCAGAATCTCAATTACTCCCACTTGGTGCTCCCATCCACGAGAATCTCTCCATTCTTGATCTGCTCGTAGAGAAGAAACGATTGCCGATACGCCGTGACGTAGTCTGGATCGTCACTCGGAGCTCGACATTCGAAAGCCGGCCTCATCTTTATCAATGCGTATCGAAAGACCCTCTCTGCAAACTGCTGTTTTCGTTCTGAACTGCTGTTGGCCTCTCGCTGCTCTTTGTCGTAATCAAATTTGGCTTTTTCAAGAGTGGTGTAGAGCTTGAGGATTGCCGATTTGGATGAGGAGTCCTTGGTTCGCGGCGGGGAAAAATCTGATGCCTGCCCCAACAGGAGTCTGAAGGTCTCCTCACACTCTAACCCGAACCCCGAAATCTCGAGATCTCCAAACAGTGTCTTCGCGACATTACTCAGGTCGCAGTTCTCAAAAATAGGAACGAGATCAGGATCATCCAGCTCTTCTGCCGAACGGAGCCTGGCAACCGGACGCTTTTTCTTTTTCTGCGAAACTATGATCCCTCCGCACACTATTACCAGGAGCACAAGGCCCGCAATTGACCAAACTAGATTACTGTTAGCTACTAGAAGAACCATCCCTTATATCCGCGCCTCCCTTAGATCCGTTGCCAGGCTACTCAAATTTTCGCTAACCTGTTGTTGAAGCTCCTCCGGGTTGACGTCGGGCCGAGCGAGTGCCTCCAACATTCTACTCATCGCCGACCGAGCCCTGAAGACAAGCTTCTCGACACCTGCTGTTTTCGCTCCTACTTTCGGAGACAAACGCTCGACCGCTCTGAGCTCCGTTAGCAACTCGGTCATCGTTCGGTCAATCTGAAGATGATAAGATGAATCTCCATGGAGTTCGTTTTTCCACTCAAAATGACGGCCTACCATTTCCGCAAGAGTATCAATCTCGTCAGCCGCATTCCCGCAGTCTTTCCTCAATTTGGTCAACGAGTGATCAGCCAACCAATCCTCATACCCTGACACAAGCTCACTTTTCTCGCTTGCAAGAATCGCTATTTTATTCTCTAGCGTTTCCATGCGCTGGCCATGATAACTAACACACCCAATCACTGCACCGAGAACGCTGGCAGTGCCTGCAAGTATTGCAATTATGCTTCCTGCCAATCTTGGAGTCGATGCCGAATTGATCGCGGTGATCGGTTTTGATTTCATCATGCGGGTGGGCTCCGGAGACGGGCACGGAGAGGTGTTCTCCCGCTCCTTTGGTTCAGGGGGTTCGTGGTTGAACGACGCAACGGTTTGGAGTCCCGATTCCACTAGAAAGGACTGAACCACCTCTAGCACATAATACCTTCCTTGAAGGCACTCGACGCCGTCTTCTTTCCATGCTCGAATGTAATGCACATTTAGACCGAGCGCCTTCGCCAGTTCTTTTTGCGTTGAGAATATTGTTAGGGTTTTACTGCTCATGGCCGAGTTTGGTAGTAGTCCCGGAAATTTCTCACCTGATACACAATTTGCAACTGGATGCCGTCAGCGGGCGAATCACAGCGTTACCTTGCTCTGATACCTCGACTTTGGTCGACCAACCGCGAGATTGAAAAGCAATGGCCAACAACGGCTAGAATAACCATAACGGAATGCTGAAAAAAATTTCCGGCGCGGCCGCGCTTCGTTTCACGCGCACGGCCGCACGGGAAAGACGGCCCTTCGTCCGTGAGTTTGTGGCTGTCGCCTTCAAGTGGCAGACGAAAAAGCTAAGCCGCCGTAGCTTCCTCGGTTGCGTTGATCTCTATCCGGTCGATCAGACACATCCCCGACTGCCCTCCCAAAGATCTGGCGGCGATGCCGCCGTTGATGCAGACCTCCCTGACGCGGTAGGCGGTGATCGCCTCGAACAGCTTCTCCAGATTCGATCCGCATAAACGGATTTCGTGTTTCTGAAACGTCATTCGGATGCAGCGATCGCGATCGAACTCGATGCTATCGATACTGTCGTAGGGTAACGCCAGTGTTTCCTCAGGTTGTTCAAACGCGATGGTGGGTGTTCGTTCGTCGGTTTGGAATGGTCTTGTTGCGGAGTCTTTTGGATTATTCATCATAGAGGTAATCAGGTTGGGTTGTATTGTGAGAATAGAAGGAGTGCTAGAGGCGCCGTCCTGTCGTCCGCACAGCGGCCCGTGTCCGGTTCCACCACGCGACCGCCTGGGTCGCCTTGCGCCATCGGCGGGCGATTCGGATCTTGCGACGACGCTGCGTCCTGAGCCGCTCGCGTCTTTGTCCGGTGATCCATTGCTGAATGCGTTGGGGCAATCGTTGGGCGCCGAGCTTCGTCCAGAAGGCATTGAAGCTAGCCGCCGTTCTGGCCTTTCGCTCTATCTGTGCCACTTCGCGAAGCAATGCGCGGATGCGGTCCGCACGTTGTTTCGCGGCAACAAGGTCGGCCCCTTTCGCATTGGCGCCGATCCTTGCCGTTTCCTGTTCCGCGAGCAGGGCTGTCAACTCCTTGCCCAGTTCGGAAACGAACTCGCGTGCCAGCAGGCGTTCGGACCGGCTCGCGACGGCTCCTTTCAGGGCCTTGAGATTGTGTGCGTAAAGACGGTGACCTTCCTTGAAGCGCGTGTTCGATACATAGAATTGACGGAGATTCGAAGCGGGCAACGAGCTTGGACCGACGACCAGAATCGATTGATCGACGCTCGCCCCCTGCGATTTGTGTGAAGTGACGGCGTGGCCGTGACTGACTTGGGTGAAACCATCAGGGAGGACCTTGCCTTCTGACAATGTCACCGCTTTAGTATCGGCGTCGACCGAAACGACTTTGAGCCGTTCGCCATTCGAAACCTTGATGTCGGGACAGTTGGCTCGGAAAAGCAATTCATCCCCGGCGGCCACTTTGAGAGAGCGTTCCTCGGCCACGTCGAAGCCGTTGCGCTGTCTGCGTCCGATCTTGACCGTGGTTCCGTCAGGGCGAACGACACTGACACCGTTGTCATGCACTTTGTTAACGATTGCAGATTCACCTGCCTTCATGCCGCCAACGCCGCGATGGAAGTTGAGCACCATGCCGGGTTGATAGTCCTGCCAGTGACATCGCTCGACCTCGGTCCAGGAAAGTGAAGCGGAGCCACGGATCTCAATTTCCTCTCCGTGAATCAGCTTTCGGGTCTTCAGCTCATGTCGTGCTTCCTCATTGAACCAGTCGATATCTTCCCATGTGGGAATGACAACCAGCGTTTCCTTTCCGGCCTCGACTTCGTCGGCGTAGTGCCTGGCGGCCTCTCTGAAGAGTTCGCGTGCATCGGCGATTTCGTGCACCATCCCCAGCGCCTCGGCGTTCTCCAACGCCTTGAGTGATTGGCCATTTGCTAGCAGTTTCGCCAGTTGGCGGTGTTCTTCCTGCTGTTGTCGGCGGACATCCATCAGCCGTTCCGGCTTGATGATCTTCGAGTCGATTACATTGCGCAACGCGCTTCCTCGCTCGACGGATTCGTGCTGTTTCGTGTCGCCCACCAGCACCAGCCGCAGACGGCGTTCGTTCGCGATGTCTACCAGAGTCGCCAGTTGCTTCGTTGACAGGAAACCCGCCTCATCAATAAGCAGGGCGCGACCCGTTGCCCCTTCCTGAAGCCGGGCACTATTCAGAAATGCGGAGACGGTGACGGCATCGGGATAACCGTTCGTCTGAAGTTCGGCGGTCGCCCGGGTCGTCGGTGCCAGGGCAATCACGCCTTCACCGGTTTGGTGCCGGTGTGCCTCATCCAGTCTTGCCAGCGTGTGCGTCTTTCCGGTCCCGGCATCACCAATCAGGATCGCCATGCCATTCCGGCTCCCTGACAGATTAACGATGGCTTTGCGCTGACCACTGTCCAGCAGATCCAATTGCGCGCCCTGACAATCACCCAACGGATCATATTTACCTTTCGACGATTGAGCGAAGCGAAGAATGGCCGCTTCTTCCTGAAGCACTGTTTCGGTGGTCATCAGATAGCCGTCGCTGATCTTGCCGGGTCCTGAACGCATCTCGGCGTAAAGCCCGTGTGGATCGAAGTCGCCAATCTTCTTCGATCCGAACCGTAATGCTGCCGCGAGTGCATCGCCGAGACGGGGAACGCTCGTGCGTTCGAGACAGTGATCCAGTCCTTTGAGCGCTGCTTCTTTGATGCTCCTGCTTGCTGGAGGTCTAACGCCTTTGCTCGACCGCCTACGCGCTTCAGCCACCGTGTTTTCAACCGCGCGCAGGTTTTCTTTGTCGAGCTGTTCCTGCTGGCGCCTTCTGACCTCGGGAGTAGAGATTTCTGTCAGTTTCGGGTTGCGCGCATTCTGAACGAACTCCGCTACCAGGGTCGCGGCGGGTTCTTTCCTGAAGGCAGACTTGTACTCGGCTCGGAAACGGACTTCCGCTGCTCCCTTGATATCCTTGATGAATTGTTCGACCCGGCGCTTGCTGGGCTGGTGGCCGAACACTTGCTTATAACGCTTTTCGAACTCGATCCGCTGCCTGGTGCGTTCACTAAATACCTGCTTAACATCTGCACTAATCCCCGCGATCTCGACCCCTTCGCCGCCCTTCGCGCCGCTTACCTCATAGCCTAACTGATTCAGTCTGCGGGCGAAGTCGTGATAGACGAACTGGCGAACGTAGACCGAGGCCTCCATCATGGCGCGTCGCTGGAGCGCTAACCATTTGCCACGCTCCGCATCGAAACTGACATTCATCATCACCGCGTGCGCATGCAACTGGGGATCGAGTTCCCGGCTGCTGTCGTGAAAGAAGAGTGCCGTGGTAACATTGCCAGTCACCCGGAGCTTTTCCGAGTTCCGAAACTCTCCGGTGCGCAATCGGACAGCGGCGAAGTTTTCCATTTCCCTGACCGCCAGCCTGACAGACGCTTTCCAGGCGTGAATCACACGCTCGTCCTCACCGACTATCGCTGCAATGCTGGCGGCCTTTGGTGCGCTGATTGTGATGTCGTGCAGCGTGATAGGTTTCCGCTCTTCAACGCGACCGGTCTTCCGGTTTGCCACCTTGGCCACCACATTCCTCCGATCAGTGAGCCGTTTACCCGTGAATGGATGCCGATTGGTTCGCAGCCTCTCGAAATGTTCGGTCTCGACGGCTCCCTCCAGACCGAGCCGCTCCGCACCCTTGCCGATCCATTCGCCTTCGACCTGTTTGCCCTCCTCGTAGTAGTCGTTGGAGCGCAAGTGCTTGGACAGGTAGGTTGCCCCGCCGTCGATGGATCTCGCCGTGATCATTCTTGAAAAGCCGCCATCGCGGCAACGGGTAATTCGTCGCGAACTCGAATCGATAACAGCGAATGAGCGGGAATTTGCATTGACCTCTTTTCCTGAAGAGGTCTCATTGAGATCGTGACAGCGTTAGAGCCATGGACTCCGCATAAGCGATTCGCCAGGTTTGCTTCGATCATCGCGATCCTGGCAGCTCTGCTTGTCAGGGTGTCAGAAGAGGCCCGAGGCCGAAGTCTCCTCCAATGGAGACACCGAGACTGAGAACGCTGATTTTCGCCCGATCTCAGACGCCACCATCAAGCGTAAGGGCGATGATATCCGAAGCGGGCTCGCGTTCCACGCGGTGGAGAAGGGCGTTTACCCGCAATCATTAAGCGAGCTTCTCGAAGCCGCTATCATTGAGCCTGATCACTTGAAGGGACCTGAAGGACAATCGGATTACTTCGCCTTTCTGTGTCCGGGAGCCAACCCGGATGAGCTTGAAGACGATACCGTCATCCTGATCGGCCGGGAAACCATCGGGGCAGCAAAGCGCGTCGTCTTTCGCCGGAACGGCTTGGGGCGCGAAGAGAGTGAAATCACTCTTTCGTCTGCAGGGATTGATCTTGAAAATCTTCCGAGTCCCTAACGCCTCTCTTGTTTTAAGGGCGCAATCGAAGAGACTACAACGTCCGTCGGTTAGGCGCACAGCGTGCGGATTCCCTAACGATACGGCCAGTTGCATCAGATTGTCGCTGTAGTTAGCGAATTTATTGATTGAGAGACACAAGACCCTCGCGCTGGTTGCGCGAGGATTGGTGTGCGAAGCCGGTGAACTTCCGAAACCGTTCCGGCAGGATTCCGATACCATTCCTATTTGGTTGCAGTGGAAGGTTTCCGGAACGGTCTCGGAACGGTAGTGGAAGTTGTATCGGAACGATTTCGGAAGTATATCTGTTATCGACTTCGGCTGACGACGAATTGCCTCCCGTATGGAGGAGCCATCATCATCCACAACCGCGAACAGAGAGCGACTTCCTGATTACGTTCGTCCGAATGTCAGTCGCCTTGAACCGTATCGCTCTGACATCGCTGAAGCCCGAATGCGAAAGTGGCCGTTTGATCGAATCGCCATCCTTCTTGAGGGGCGCTACGAGCTGAAGATTACCGGACGGGCCATCAGTGACTACTGTCGGCGTCGAGGTATAGTAAAAGGAATCGGAGAAACGCCTGCGTCGACGAACTCAACTCATCAGACGTTCAGTTCCGATCAACGAGCAGACATTGTTGGAGATGCCGCCCTGGCAGGCCTTCTGCCGAAGTTCAGAAAAAAGAGAGTCTTCACTCCTCGGGACGGACCCATACGCACTCACCTCAACGGCGGGCTCGATGAAGAATCCTAACTGTTCCCAACTGTGCTCTTACCAAGTCAGCCAGACGTTAAACAGCCACATTTCCTGTTATCGAATTCCCACCTCAGCGAATTACCAATGGCTGCCGTTTGCCCCCAAGTGGCACTGGCTTCCTACCCGAAAAACTAACTTAAAAAATCAACTCATCATGGACTCAGAAACTGCCCCATCACCTCAGCAGAGCATGCGTGCCGTCTTCACCCAAGGAGGCAAGGGCGGCGTCGGTAAAACAGAAGTCGCCATCGCACTGGCCTCATGGTATCGCATCAACGGTCTCAAACCGGCACTGCTCGACTTCGATGTTGAGAACGCCGACAAGGCCGGATTCCAGACCTATTTCCCGGAAGCGATCAAGATCGATGTGCATCAGGAAGGTTCGCTGGATGCCTTCTTCAATGCTTTCGACGACGGAACGCGCGTTGTTCTCGCTGACCTCGCCGGCGGCTCATCGAATGCCGCTGAAAAGTGGTTTGAGGAAGCAGCGGAATACGCCATTGAGATGAACGTGGCCTTCACCGCGATTGGTGTGACCACCAACGATGCCAGCTCCATTCAATCCATTCTCAAGTGGGCGGGGCATCTTCAGGATACGGTCGACTACCTCGTCGTTCTCAATGAAATGCGCAGCCCCGACTGTCCGTTCCAGTACTGGCATGAGAACCGCAATGTCGCCGAGTTCATCGAAGCCATGGATCCGAGAGTGATGACGATGAAATCGCGGCTTGAGGATTTTCAGGCCGAAATCCGAAACCACGCCTGCACCCTCGAACAGGTGATCAAAGGCGAAGTCGACGCGAAGTTCTTTCGCTACTCCAGAAACATAGTCAGGGCCAAGATCTACCTGCGTCAGTTGTTCGAGGGATTCAGCAGCGCCTCTGACATTCTGCTGCCCGATGGAACAAAAGCGGAAGTCTCATCGATCTAACTTTTTCTCTAATGGCTGATATCTCCAATCTCGAAACCATTGCCAAACTGCTTCCGGCGGATCAACGCGAGCAGTTCTACCTCACCATCCAGAAGTACCGGAAGGTGCCGCAGGATGATGATCATCTCGTCATGCTGGATGCCATGGGCTTCATCGCATTGTTCATGAGCAAGCTGCCGACGGAGATCAGCAGACTGCTCGAACAAGCGGAAGGTCTGACAGATCAACAGGCTAAAGCCCTAGGCGACCAGTTTAGCGCAATCCTGACCAGTTCTCTGGATGTTCCCAACTGCAGGGACATGAGTGACATGACCCGGGCCATCAAGGAAACCTATCAGAAGCAGCAGGTGGAAAGCGGAAAAGTGCGGAACAACCTTAGAGAGCTCACGAGAATCATTTCGAAATACAGCCGTGTCCTGCCCGTCATCAGTAGTTCGATCATCACCAGTATGATCACTTTGCTAGTTGGTGCCGTTGCTGCCTACTTCCTGTTGCCCGGTCTGCTCGACACACCGATCACCGTTCCCAAACCACTCTGGCCATATGTCGAACTGGTTAAAGAAAACCGACTCCAGCATTTCGACACCGAGTTTCTGCCGCAATACTCCAACGGCGAAGTCCGGGTGCTTACGATTAAAGACCGCGTGATTGACGCGTTCGCAAACGACGGTGAGGCAGTCATTGTGCTTGAGCTTGAAAAGAACGATTGATCATCTTCTTGATCTCGTTGATGCCTGCGGCCCCTGTCACAAGTCCCAAGTGCAAAAAGGTTGAGATTAAGAGCAAATCAATCGACGCACTGAGGAATTCTAGGCAAGGAGAACCCTAGGGTTACTGGGCTAGCCGCCATTTGCCAAGTTCAGTTAACCCAGCCCAATAGCTCGGAAACGCGGATATTCTCAGGTACAGGAACCAAACCCAGCACAGATTTGGCGGGAAACATTAGAGGTCGGTGAACTTGCAATACGAAAGGAGGAAATGAGTAGTGGTTATGAAAATTATTGCAATTATAAAATACCAGTTTACTCTCCCTTCGGCTTTCCAGTTTCGGCGGATCGGCACTGGAGCTGGCTAACATGATCAATTTGAAAACGATTCCTTCAAAACGACGGGTAAGAAATCGAGCGCAATCGCGCTCAGCTCAATTCTCCGTGTGCAGCGCTAACGACTAGGTGAAATGAATAGTGAGATCAAAGACCAACTTCTTGAGCAGGTTCACCAACTACGTTCGCAATTGCCGTTCCGGATAGAGGATCAAGCGCAAAGCCATGTGGCGGAGGATTCCTTGCACCGCACCATCGACGAGTTGGAGGCGATCATTGAAAAGGCCAATACTGATCTCTGCGAAAGCACTGAGCGTTTTTCTCACGCTATGCGTGGGGCCAATGATGGGTTGTGGGATTGGAATCTAGAAACTGACGAAGTCTACTACTCCCCACGTTGGAAGAGCATGTTAGGCTATGAGGAGAGCGAACTTGAGGGGAGCCTAGATACCTGGAAAGCACTGGTTCATCCCGATGATAAGGATTCGGTGCTTGAGCAAATAGAGGATTACCTTGAAGGCCGTTCGGATTCATTCGAAGCGGAAATGCGCATGATTCACAAGGATGGACATGAGGTTGTCGTACTATCTCGCGCTTTTTTGGTAAGAAACGAAGCCAGAAACGAAGCCAATGAAAAGCCAGCTCGTATGGTTGGAACTCATGTTGATATCACCGAGCGGACAAGGTCTGAAGAGTTCATTCTGGCAACATCTGATATCCTTAAGATGATTGCGACGAGGGAACCTGCGAGCGATATCTATGATGCGATTGCCTTGCTGTATGAGTCGCGGCATCCAGGTATGCGGTGCTCGATGCTCATACTTGTGGGCAACAAGCTGATGCATGGCGGAGCGCCGAGTCTACCGGAAGAATACTGTGATGCTGTCAATGGACTGGAAAATGGGCCTACCGTTGGCTCATGCGGAACCGCCACGTATCACGGAAAACAAGTGTTGGTTGAGGACATTGAGACGGATCCCAAATGGGCGAAGATCAAACATGTGGCGTTGCCTCATGGGATGCGCTGTTGTTGGTCTGAGCCGATCAAGAACTCGCGTGGGGAAGTTTTGGGCGCCTTCGGAATGTACTACGACCATCCAGCACTACCCAATGAGAGCGAAGCGAATGATCTTGCCTCGGCCGCCAGACTAGCAGGAATCATCATGGAGCGAGAGAAGTCCGAGCATGAGCTAAACAAGTATAGGCACCATCTTGAGGAACTCGTGGAGCAGCGCACCCTGGAACTTGAGGCGGCGAAAAGGGAGGCGGAAGAGGCCAACAAGGCAAAGTCCAACTTTCTCTCCAGTATGAGTCACGAACTGAGAACGCCCCTAAACGCGATCATTGGTTTCGGTCAGGTGCTGATATCAGACCCGTCCAAACTCCTCAGCAACGATCAGGAAGAGGGGCTGGGCCATATCCTTAAATCAGGGGAACACCTTCTCGAATTGATCAATGAGATCCTGGACTTGTCGCAGATCGAGGCGGGAAAGGTCTCTCTAACTATTGAACCCGTAAATCTTCGTGAGGTGGTCAATGAAGCGGTTGAACTCGTTCAGACCTTGGCCGATAAGCATGACGTCAGGGTTGTGAATAGTGTTTCGAGCCACTTGTCTCCCGATCTCGGGGTCATTGCCGATCATTTGCGTCTGAAGCAGGTGCTGCTGAATCTTCTCTCCAACGGCATCAAGTATAACAAACCCGGTGGCACTGTTAGCATCCGGGTTGTCTCCGACGAAACTCAGCATCGAGTTGTCATCCAAGACACAGGACGAGGCATCGATAAGAAGGATATCGCAACGCTATTCGAACCCTTCAACCGGTTGGGCGCAGAAGCGACCACCATTGAAGGTACCGGGATTGGTCTTACCATCACGAAACGGCTGGTGGAGGTGATGGATGGATCGCTCAGCCTTGCAAGCACTCCAGGTAAGGGGTCTGCCTTCACAGTCGCGTTGGATGCAGGAGAATTGGTCAAGTCCTCTCAATCTCGAAACAAGGTCCTGCCGGACGAGAGCCCGGCCTCAATAGGGGGAGGCCAGAAAACCATACTCTACGTCGAAGATAACAATGTTAATGTTAGGCTTGTGCAAACGATACTGAGGCGGCGTCCGGATATCCGTCTGGTCGTTGCGGAAACTGGTGGGGCCGGAATTGATCTAGCCGAACAAGAACTTCCTTCCCTGATATTGATGGACATGCAGCTACCGGATATGAATGGTCTTGATGCCCTGAGGGCGATACAAGAGAAGGCGGTGACTGCCAATATTCCTGTGGTTGGAGTCAGTGCGGATGCCATGCCTGAAGTGATTAAGGCAACTGAAAAAGAGGGATTCTGTGATTATATCACGAAACCATTTAGGATAGATCACTTTTTGAAAGTGGTAAACTCATGCATGTGTAGCGACCAGTTACCGCGGAGGGCCAATCCATCTAGTGAAACAGCCTTACAGAATCACCGTTCTCGTATTGCTGAAGGACCAAGCGAAGAAATTGCTGTCTTATCAGCGTAGGAACTGCACCATCGACAACTAACATTCCACTGCAATCTTGAGGGTGTTGTAGCCTCTTTCAGTGATTTGATCCAAGCCAATCACGGACAGGTTCAGGGCAACCGGATGTCTGCGACATGACCTTTTGGTTCTGACAGTGCTTCCTCGTCAAGGCACTGCTACTCAGGACGTCTTGTTCCTTCGGCGGTCTTCAATGTATACGCATCATGGCTACCCCTGATTTTAAATGTTGTAGTCCGTTCTCAGGTCCTAAGATCCGTCTTGTGAAATTGAATTCTCCATTCATGAGAGACATCCAATGGGGAAGCCGCGATGGTTCGAAGCTGTAGTTGGGAACTAGTGTTCCCTTTCAGTCGTTGGCCTCATTTATTTGTTTCAATGCCAACGCATTCTCCTGATCGTCTTGCAGGAGGCATTTGACGGTCTCCATCACGTCTTTTATTGAAAGGAGCCGATCGGGAATGCTCGTAAAGAAGAGAAGGTGCTCGAGAAGAGAGGTGTTTTCCGGAGAGAGTTCGCAGGCGCACTTTGCGTGATAGAATGCGGTTGCATAGGCGCCGGGAAGATGGCATAGCGGCTGGGATAGCACGAGGGAGGCGCTGACCTGCCCCCAAAAAACTGGACGGAATGGTGAGAGAGTTCTTGGTTGAAGCGAAGCTACAACCGACGAAGAACTCGATGAAAAGAAAACGATTCAGCGAAGAACAGATCATAGCGATCCTCAAAGAGACTGAGGCCGGAGTGAAGACCCCGGATCTGGCCCGTAAGCATGGAATCAGCGAAGGAACCTTCTACCGATGGAAGAGTAAGTATGGAGGCATGGATGTCTCTGAGGCCAAACGGCTCAAGAGCCTGGAGGAGGAGAATCGGCGGCTCAAGAGACTGGTGGCCGATCATGCACTGGACATCCAGATGCTCAAGGATGTGAACTCAAAAAAGTGGTGAAGCCCGCAGCAAGACGGGACGCGGTGCAACATCTCAAGAAGGAGTATGCAGTCAGCGTGCGTCGAGCCTGCGGGCTGGTGAATCTCAGTCCAAGCAGTTATTATTACGAGGCCTTACCTGCCAATGACGGCAAATTGCGCGGGGCGCTGAAGGAGGCGGCAGCCAAGAGGCGGCGCTGGGGCTATCGAATGCTGACGGTGCTCATGCGACGGCAGGGTTTCATGGATAACCACAAGCGTATCTACCGAGTCTATCGCGAGGAAGGCCTGCAGGTCGCGGTGCGACGCCGGAGAAAAACGGCCCGATGGCGCGGTCAAAAGCCAGAGACGGCCTCCCACCGCAATGACCGGTGGTCGATGGACTTCATGAGCGACCAACTGGCCAGCGGCCGTCGCATCCGCACCCTCAACGTGGTAGACGACCACACCCGGGAATGTCTTGCGATTGAAGTCGATGTTTCCATTGGAGGGCAACGCGTCTGCCGGGTGCTCGACCGATTGGTCGCGGAGCGAGGTCATCCCAGGCGCATCCTGACGGACAACGGCCCCGAGTTCACAGGCAAGGCGTTGGATCGTTGGGCCTACGAACACCGGGTGAAGCTCGAATTCATCCAACCAGGCAAGCCAACGCAGAACGCCTTTGTGGAGAGCTTCAATGGGACGGTGCGCAACGAATGCTTCAATGAGAACTGGTTCCTGAGCCTTGACGATGCACGGCGGACCATTGAGGATTGGCGCATCGATTATAACGAGGAGCGTCCACACAGTTCGCTCGACAATCGTCCACCTGGGGTGTTCGCGGCCGAGCTGCAGCACGACTCCGGGCTTACGCTACGCTCCAGCCCTGCGCCGTGCCGCAGCTCGGAGCTTAGCTCAAAAACCAAAACCAAACAGAAACACAACCACTGCTCCGCCAAGACCGAGAATCGCTCACCCTAAAACCGTTCCAGTTAAAGGGGGCAGGTCAGCGCGATGCTTGAGCGCAAGATTGCGAGAATCGCAATCGCATTGGTGGAGTGAAGCACGCTAGGAGAGGGGACTTTGTTCCCGGGCTGTGTGTGAACGGAGCAATGAAGCTTGCCTTGGCAAGCTGTTGCGCTCAAGCATCGCGCCGCAAAACATGGACATGAACGGTGCTCACAGAAAAGTGAATAGTGAAGCGCATCAATCAAAGAAAAATACGCTTCACTGGTCCGTAAACCGGGCGACGTGGATTCACGATTTCCCAAAGTTCAGAGAGCTTGCTGCTTTCTATTCTTACATAGCCCAAGAGCTCTGACTCACCCTCGTAGTCGTCACTATACCATTCACTTTCATCCCACTGGTGAGCAGTCTCACGAAGTCTTTCAATGACGGTACCAAGAGCCTCCATAGCTTGAAGATGCGTGGTTACAAAATCCATGGTTCATTCCTCCAAAATAATAAAAAAGCAGTTCCACTGCTTTCAGTGAAACTGCAAAGAGCCCTAGGACTCCTGTTTGTTTCGTTCTGTAAAGAACCAGCGATATGCTTCATGAAGAGCTGACCTCAACTTTGGAAGGTCATCGCGGTCAAAGCTGCCAGTGGATTTCCATTCATCGGAATCCTTTGGCTTGTAGATGCGCTCAACTGTCACGCTGTGAAAGGTTTTCCCCTCAGCGCTTTCGTTCTTCCAAATGGAAGCGGCCACATTGCCGAATCGCTTGGTTGGGTGCGAAGGGGCAACTTTGACCTCGAAGTTGAACCATATTCACCCTTGACGAGATTTCAGTGATTCCTGAGCGCTTCGAGCGCTTTATTTCTGGTGACAGGGTATCACCCATAACTTCTAACAATAGGTATCAGGTAAAACGCAAGGGAAGCATTGGAGAGTTTTATTCAGCGAATGCTCTGGGTTTTCACCACAGCTCCGTCCTTCATTAGTGGAGGGGTTTCTTCTAGAATGCATCGCAGGTAATTTTCCACACTAGGGTTAGAAAAACCATCGTTGATCAGTTTTTCGAAAGAGGCGTCGGCATTCGAGGGGTCGAGATCATCGAGAATGGCTTGGAACATCGTTGTGGGTTCGCCGTCGCAGACTTGTAGAATGAGGTTTTCCGACGAAACAACCTGAATCTGTGTGGGCGAAGGTTTAGAATTTTCTGGGTACTTGCCCCCACATCCGCCCGTGAGCAGAATTAAGCCTGTTATGAGGATGTGCGTCTTTTGCATAGAAATCGCTTCTGTGTAAAGTTAGTTCAATTCTGTCTGAAGGACGAAAGTGTTGTTCTGACTGTTTGATTCGACTTCGTCAGAGAATACACTGGCGGTGTCGATCAAAATATGTGGGGTGTCGGAAGGGTTCGTAGACAATGCTACAAATCGAATTCGTGTGGCAGCGCCCGAAGGAATTTCCGGAATTTCGATTTTCATTGTAGAAATCTGGCCGGTTTGGTTGATAACCGTGAACTCTCCATCTGGAAGGACTTGGAAAATCGTTGGATCAACGATTAGAAATCCTCCTTCATTCCCTGTTCGCCTGAGCTCGTCGGCTACTTCAACATTGAAGGCGTCGTTGGGTCCATTGTTCGAAACGACAATTTCGTACAATATAAGACAAATCTGAATCTGATCGCTGACAATTCCGCAAAGGTGCGCTGCCTTTTTAGTTATGGCTAAATCGACTTGCCGTGACCTCTCGGGAACCTTCTCGACATCGATACTGCTGTGGGCACTGACGTTATTACTCGCGTCGAGCGCAGACGTCGTATAGACAGCTGTGACGTCGAGGCTCGCTGTGCTTTGGATGACAATGAAACCCTCAATGTAGGGCGCCGGAAAATTATTTGGCTCGGGAAAAAGGCGCTCTCGGATGTCCAGGCAATCGACGGCTAGAGCTTCATCTTCTTGTAGAATATCCTCGGCGATTGGATAGATCTTGCCTGGTTGTTGACCTCCCGGAGGATAGGTCAGTGCTAGCTTTTTAAAGAACCGAGCCTCTTTTTTACCGGGACTATGCACGTTGATAGTAGTTGCGTAATAACCCCGCGTCAGACGCATATCTTCTGGATCCTCCACCAACCCACACACAATCTTGGCCACGTATTCGTAAGCATAGACGGGATCTACGTCGGCGAGTTTGGTGACAAAGGCGTCCATTTCACCTGCGAAATCGGCTTGAAAAGGGCTGATCGTGGGGTAGTCGTCAGAGTTGGTGTGCCCGGTGATGTAGAGAGCTGATTCTTTGTCAACCGCTACCCCTTGACCGACCTCGTTAGCGCTCCCGCCGAGGTAGGTGCTGAAGAGCAGGCTACTGGCGTCGACGCTAAGTGTGGCCACGTAGGCATCTGTAGTTCCATTTAAGGCCTGCAGAGGATCTTGAATAGGGAAATCAGTTGAAGTGGTTTGACCAGTGATAGTGGCGTTGCCATCGGCATCAATCCCAATGCCATTTCCAGTGTCGGCACCAGTCCCCCCGAGGTAGGTACTATAGAGCAGAGCACTGCCATCGGTAGCGACTCGTGCTACGAAGGCGTCGTTACCACCACCACCGAATGTATTCTGGATCACACCAACGGTGTGTGGAAAATCGTTGGACCTCGTTGTACCGATGACATAGGCATTGCCAGCGTCATCAACAGCAATGTCCGTGGCTATGTCACGATCGCTCCCACCGAGAAAAGTACTGTAGAGCAGACTGCCTCCGTCAGAGGCCAATCTTGCAACAAACGCGTCGCTAAAGCCGTTGCGTCCGGCTTGAAGAGGATTCAGGGTTGGAAAGTTGTCCGAAAAGGTCGTCCCCGTTATTGTGGCCTCCTCTTTGTGCACCGCTATTCTGCAATTGATCCGAGGCACACCATTCACGGCCCCTGGTGGAAGGAACCCGTCATCGCCACTACCGCCAAAGTAAGTACTATAGACCATTGCGGCACCATCGGTTTGAAATTTTGAAACGAAGACGTCCGCCTCCCCGGCATTCTCGGCTTGCAACGGATCGAGAGTCGGGAAATCACTGGATGAAGTATACCCTGTGACATATGCATTGTCGTCGGAATCAAGCGCAACACCAAATCCCTGATCTGCCCTTGTACCACCATGAAATGTACTGAAAATAAGTGCATTCCCGGCGGGATTTAGTCTTGTTACAAAGGCATCCTGTTGGCCATTGTGGGTACCGTCAAGAGGGTTCATCGTGGGAAAGTCTGGGGATGTGGTAGATCCGGTGATAAAAGCACTACCGTCAATACCCACAGCGATGTCTGCTCCATGATCACTTTGTTCTCCTCCCAAATAAGTGCTGAATAAGACGACTCCGTCAGCGTCGAGTTTGGTTACGAAAGCGTCACTCTTGGCAGCAAGACTGGGCTGAAAGGCATCGTCAACGGGGAATTCGTTTGAGAATGTGGCGCCCGTGATAAACGCCTGTCCTGCTTCGTCGACATCCACCGCATTCCCTGCATCTACAACAAGGCCGCCGAGATAGGTTGAATAGATTAATTCTGGATCGATAACAAGCGGCTGTGTTTGATCGTAAGATGATATCTCGAATCCTATGACATTATCCGCAAGGAGTTTATATCCGCCTTCCACCGGACGACGCTTTTCATCGATTTTCTGAAAAATGGTGGGTGCCCGCTGAATGAGTTGCCCTCCGCCAGGGAAAGCAAGCTCAAGATCCCCCTCCGGGTTCAGAGAAAGGCTCTCAACTCCTCCTATGCGGATCTTAATGTTGGAGGGATTTGCACCCGGAGCTAGAATAAAATCATATTCCAAATTGCGGTTCTGACTTCCATAGTAGACGAGATCTACCCCAGGATAAAACTGACGATACCTAACCCGCGCATAGGTGGGAATATCCGCATGCCAATGCTGAGGATCGGAATCCGTAAAGTAATTGACGAACCCTGGTAGCTGTCCGCTGCCTTCTGCGGGCGCTTCAAGGTTGGCGTCGATGAATTCCAAACGAACGACCGCCTGGGAGAATCGTCGCCTTTGAGGATTGCTATTCGATTGGGAGTGAGGATCCACGAGAGTCGAGATCGACGAAGATAGGAGTGACAGCACGGCCTCGCCAGGGGTCAGAAACAACATGTAGCTACTACCTCTTAGCGAGAACTGAACGCGATCCGTCAACTGACCTAAGTTCGCCTCAAACCGGAGCGGGAGTTGACCGTACACTTCCATTGCGGTTTTTTCTCTGTCGCTACCGCAGCAAGGACCAACATTCAGCTCTGAACTAAATCTCGCTCCCACATCTTTAAGTCCCGCACTACCTAGACTTCGGCTCCGCTCGGTTTCCCTGGAGAAGCTTTGAATGAACAGGTAAAATAAGAAAACCAGAGCGCCCATCGTAAATATACTGACTACCGGTTTTCCTAATCCAATTCTGATCATCGTCTCTGAGGTGGAGATGAGACTACTGCCTTCTAACTAAGAGCTTCAAGTATATTCGTGAAATGGCAGCGATTCCGCAAGAATGGTGTGGAAGCGCTAGCGAAGTGGCTTGGTTAGGGGGTTAAAGACGATTTTAGCCCTCAAGTTTGGTTGGAGCAAATTCGGATAAGCGATTTAACCGCCATTTTCAGCCGAAACGGGGACGGTGGTCGACGACGCTGCGGCCCGAGTATCAAGGGGTGCTCGGCGAGTTTTTCCGGGCGGGCCTTCGTTTCAGGCCGACGCTTGAGGCTTTTGGAAAGGTGTGGCTCGGAGCTAGGGCGGTGGGGGCCACCAATGTTCGCCGCGCAGACTGGCACCTATGAGTCTGGCAAAGTAGATCGCCGTGTGTCCGCTGCGTTGCTCAGGTTTGAGATTGCGTTGGTGAAAACAATGAAAGACGGCGTGGGCCATGAAGAGCATGAGCCAGAGAACGAGGATCGAGTTCGGGTGATGATGAGAGTAATGGTTAGCGTTCCAGTGGGTCACCACCTCGTTGAAACCTTCGTTCTCGATCTTCCACCGATCGTGTCCGAATGCGGCAATGGTTTGGCTGTTTGCTAGGGTTCCTGGCATGGTCGTTGCCCAGAACCAATCGCTCACGGTTTCTTTGGGTTCCCTTTCTCCAGAGACTTGCACATTTCTAACAGTGACCTCGTGAGACCAAACGACTCGTACAGGTTCGGTGATCGTCTCGGTCGTGAACCCGTTCATGTCGCGCAGTTCTATGGCTTGCTCGGGGCTCTCTCGACAGATGCGCGCGGGCTCTTGATCTGTCATTAAGGTCTTTGCTTCGTTGAGGAGTTCGGGCTGGTTCTCTTTGAGGACGGCGATGAAGTGTTTGTTATGAGCGCGCATGAAGTCGATCATGGAAGGCCGCAGATAGATGGCATCAGCAACTAACACATCGAAACAACGTGGATGATTCTTCAAAACGCGCTCAACCAATCGCAGAGAAGCGGCGATTTCGTCTTCGCCAGGCTTGAGGAGTTCCAGGTCTAACAGAAAGCAGAAGTCATTGGCGATGATCTGGAAGGCGACCAAGCGATGGTAGTGCTGCACTTTGGTTTCTCCGCGCACTTCGAGTTCTCTGGCAAGGCAACAATCGCAGCAACGGCTGTAGCTTGAGCCGATTTCATGCCCATCAATGGCGGCAAGCATCCATCCATGCTTGGGCTGTAGCACTTCGTTGCGTTTGAGTTGGGAATACATATGGCCGAGACAGTCGCGCAGATCATCGACTTGGATGCGTTCGGAGACGTAAGCGAGTTCGTCAGCAGAAGGCAACGGATGCCCGCCTAACCAACGCCTCCATGATGGTATACCGCGAAGTTGCTAAAGTTCGTTGAAGCTGCCGATGCGGCAACTGAACATGGCGAAGAAGACGGCTGGGAAAACAAAGGAGGGGATTTGAGGTTGGGGACGAGAATCGCGCACCGTCCGCCAGTGTTCGCGGAGATGAAAGATCTTGTCAGTGTATCTGAGAAGTCGCGTTAGGATTTCTTAGGAGGTTTCTTCTTCTTGGGAGAGGCTTTCTTACGGGAAGATTTTTTAGGAGAAGCTTTCTTGTTAGGCTTGATGCGTTTGAGCTTCTCCAAGCGAAGTCGAGCTTCGAGGTTAAGCTCTTCGAGAATGGAGAGAGCTTGTTGGAAGTGATCGATAGCCTGGCGGACCTGAGGTTCGAGATCCTCGGGGAGATAGACCATGGACTTCTTGCCTTTGCGGGATTGGCCGAGGTAACGGGAGCGGTGCTTGTGGAGATCGTTCGAGGCACAACGGCAGTTAGGATTGCCGCATTTGCGAGCCATCTCGATGAGAGAGCCGTGGATGAAGCTATCAGCCTTGTTGATGAGGAGATGGAGTTGGCTGCGGAGTTGGCGTTCGCGAGGGGAAAGAGAGGAGCGGCTAGGCATGGAGAGAAACTGATACCGAAAAAGGTATCAGAAATCAAGCATAAAAAACCGTTAGAAGTGAATGCGAAAATGCCCAGTGAGAGATTCTGGGGGGAAATCAGCGCCAATCCGCCTCCGTCAAGAGATCGGCGGTGACTCTATCAATATCTTGCGGAATCGCTGCGAATGCCACCACGCACATGTAGCCCGCATAGATCCGGCGGTCTCAGTCCTGCCGATGTGCTCTTGTTGCTACGGATGCGGAGAGCGATCACCTTCTAGACGCCGAACTCACCAACTGCCCGGGACCGTTCCCACGCATCCTTCAATTCCCGGGGATTGAGCAGGCCGACATCCACTTCCTCACCACTGTCATCCATGCCGGAGACGAAGACTACTTTGTTTCCGTCCATGCGGAAGGTAACCGTCAGGTTAAGCGGCTCTGGCAAAAGGGTTCCGTAATAGGTTGTCAGGATGGTCGCGGTAAAGGTCATGAAGATCGAGTGGTTTAAATAAATTTGGCTTGGTTAGACTTGGCGGACGGTTACTTCGCTAGCTTCTGCATCGGTTCTGATGGTTCCTTCGGACGGACCCCATTCGTCCTTTGCGCCGAGAGCGCGTTCACCAACAAGCAGGCAGACCACGAAGAAAACTTCGGCTGCGCTCCCAAAGATAAAACCGTAGGAATTGCCCGTCAGGGTTCCATTGATGAGAAATATCCCGGCTGAACCCATCAGAAATGCCGAAGGGCCACCGCGAAGGAAGATTAAAATGGAAAAGATGATCATGAAAAAATTGGTAAGAATTGTGCCCAGCGGGATGTTCCCCGATACCGCAGTCATGCGGAAGGCACCTTTCGGCTGAATGACTTTAAGGGCGCCAAGCTCTATCACTTCATGCATGAGGCCATAACAGAGCGAACAAAGTGTCAGGCCGATGCAGAAAAAGCGGAACCAATGGAGCCGTGCCCACTTGACCTCTACCTGTTTCATGATGGAAAGCGTATAGAGAGTCAGAAATGGAAGGATCGTCGCATGCATGAAGAATCGCAGGCGGGTTGCCGGGTCAAATAGAGGCGTGCCATTTAGAACATGACCGAGGGTAAGCACCGTGTTGTCTAACAACAATCCCGCCAAGAGCACGCGCAGGTAGAGAAGGCGCCATCTCGAGGCGAACGAGTGACTCCTGGCACTCCAAACCAGAAGGCTAAAATGGACGAGGGCGAGTGCTGCAAATACCAAATAAATTGTCACGAACGGGTGCTGGTTTGATCGGGTCTACTTCGCCCCCATCGGATCCGGCCGGAAGCGAGATTGAAGAGAAGAAGCCCAAAGCCGAGAATGAGAGCAAGGACGACGACCAGCAGGTACTCGGCGATCGGGATGCGTGCGATTTCATCCAGCCGATGCAGTCCTCGTTCCTGGTAGACACAGGCGATACCAAAGATGTAGATCCCGGCGAATCCCCACCTACTGATTCGCGACAATCCTAATCCGTGCATTTGGGTGAAGACAAACAAGCCTGCAAAGCCGAACAGGAACATGGGCCACACGTTTGGTCCCTGGGTATAGGCCACGATCGTCCCATGAATCAGAACACTGAATTCCTGTACAAAGGTCCAATAACGATTGGTATGAATGCGAGTGAAGAACAGACTCCCCTGCAGCAGAATGAGTAGCGTGTAGAGGAAACCTGACAGATGACTCACACTCGGATGCATCGGATGATACCAGAAGGTGTAGAGGATCGCCCAGGAGAATACGTAGCCGTGGTATTTGAGGGCAAAGCTGGAGATCTGTTTCCCGATGGGGACTCTCTTCCCCAGAACAAGCCCGCGTCGCCCATTTTCCATGAGGAGCACCCAGACAAGGAGCAGGATGACCGCATACTGCGGATATTGCGGAGGATGGTCTTGTGCGAGGCCGTCAAACCAAAGGTGCGTTTGCATGAAGTGAAGAAGGACAAACACCCCATTGATGACCAGTGCCCAGATGTTTACCGGATGAAGGCCTGTAGTGTACTTCCTGACATGCTTCTGCGCATAATAGATGAGTGCGAAGTGAGCCACCTGGTGTGTGGCATAAAGTCCCCAGGCACTCCACCAGCCGATTAGAGTTTTCTCGGGCAGCTTCCAGTAGTACCACGAATAACCTTTATCCGGGAGGAACGCCATCTCCTCAAGTCGACCGCCGAGGATCCAGATGGCTAGAGTGACAAGAACACAGAAGCCTATCCCCCACCACAGTGTCAGGGTATCTTTTCGTGCGGATTTGAGCTCTGGAATCTCTTCAGACACCGAACAGGCTACTCAGACCTCCACACCCAATCACCCGAACTCACCGACCAATCATTGCCGAAAAATCCGCTCGCCGTTACGCCGGCAAGACCGTCTTGCAGAACGGATTGGTCAAAGATCATCACATCAGGAAAGGTGGTCCCATTGAGAAGATACCAGTTTGCATAAGCTGCTTTCATACCGCGAACTCCCGTTGCAGTGACTACACCGATACTGGCAATTTCACTGTCTTTGCGGGGGTAGATAAAGAAAGCGCCATGCTGATCTCCTGTGAGGATACGATCTCCGAGTCGAAGCTCGCCTTCGCTCACCTGCACAGGGCATTCATTAAGAAGCCCTTCCCACGCGGCGTTGTTATCACGATTGCCATACACAACCACATTGCGATCCTGATAGAGACTCCCCTTAAAGTCAGTATCTTTGATCAGCTCCACGTTGCCGTTGGCGCGGTAGTAAAAAGTTTCCGCGTCATGCCGGGCGCGATTGTAATACCAGTCGTTCTCGTCTTCCGATCCCTTGGTTGCGTAGACCAGCACCATTCGATTTTTGAAGGCGTCTTTGAAACCACCGTTGCGATGGGGCCCCTTCTCGCTCTTTCCAATCGCTTCCACGAATTCCCACCTGTCATTGATCTGCCTCAGTAGAATGTGGTCGCGTCCATCGGTGTCGATGGCCTGCTCGTTCACGCGGATTGAATTCGCCCCCCCCATCTTTTTCAGATCGATGCTCAGCGCGGCCACATTACTTGTCACGATGCCAGGAGTTTCTTCGCGTTCGAAGTGAATCGATGAAATCTCAAAGGGCTTCTTCTGCTGCAGAATCGTGAGGAAATGTGAGCTGGCTGAAACTCCTGGTGAAGCCGTGTAGAATTCGAAATCATCGATCTCCTCCGGCGGCTTGATTTGGCGGAACTCGAAGAAATCGAAGAGGGGTTTCCAATCGACACTGTGGTTGCCGTACCAGTGGGTTCCTCCAGGGTACTCATAGTAGCAGAAATCGGGATGAAAGGTTGCTAACACTTCCCGCATTTCCCGCGCCAAGAACGTAGGGACCACCGTGTCCTTTTCCCCGTGCAGAACATAGACGCCATGGTGAAGGTAGTTACGCTTGAGTTTCAGGGTGCGGCTGGGATTGCCTGCCCGGCGAATCATGGCATCCATCGCGGGATGTGATGGACCGGCCTCCATTTGTTTTAGCATCTGGCTGGCCCTCTCGCGGGTCATTCCAAAGCGTTTGAGGTCTTCGTCGGAGGCGTTCTCCAGTCTCCGGCGAAAGCTGCCCCGATACGCTAGCAAATCCGGATATCCGGCCGCCGGTCCGATTGCGGCAAAGCGATCCGGATAGGTTGCTCCCAGATACCAGGTCCCGTGTCCTCCCATGGAATGGCCGGTCAGATAGGTCCGTTGTCGATCGGTCTTGAAGAGGTTCTCGGCGTGATCCAGGACCTCCATCGCGTCAAGCCGCCCCCAGTCTTCCCAGGCAAAGCCGAAGGCCCGCCGATTCGTGGGAGCGACGAGATGCCCCCAGTCTTTCTGCTTGTAGGCTCGCGCCTGCCCGGAAGCTTCTACCGAGGCACCGTGCACTGACAAAAACATCGCCGGTTTCTCGATCTTCGGATCTGAACAGGGTGCCACTCCAAAGTACTGCACACTACCGTCGATATCGCTCAGAAAGGTACGATTGTGGTGCTCGTGATTCGAGCGAACTCTCAGCTCGATTTCCAGGCTCGAGATGACGGCACCTTTCATGTCTTTGAGCTTCACTGATGCAGCAAGCTTTTCCTCCGTTCCAGCGTTCCCCGGCGAAGGAATCTGAAAGGGGACTTTCCGGGACGTGAGCGGGCCTATCGTTCCCGTGGAAACGGATCGCTCCTTTCCGGAAAATTCACAGACGATCTCACCTTCAAACCAGGCTTTACTCGAGTTCAGAACTCGAATCCCTCCAAGGGCATCCGCTTCTTCTTCCTTGAGAAGGTCTGGCAGAGTCTTATCGCGTGGAGTCAACTGTACGGGGTTTTCCGGCGCTAACAATCGAGCCCGCATTCGTGGAAAACGCCCTCCCGTTAGCAGGAAAGTATTCTTCCCCGCCTTCAACTGAACGGGGATCAGCGACCAACCATAGTCGTAGTGATCCCCCTCACGTGGCATACCGTTGACAAACAACTTGGTGTGTCCCGAGGCATCGAGCACATGGATCCCGTCATGCTCGGCTTCGTACTCAAGATAGAGATAGCCTGATCTTAGCCTTCTGTCAGAGAATTCATTCTTTTCCCCGACTTTAACTGCTTCCCACTTCTGCGGTTCTCCCCGTCGAGACATGCCCGCCTCATCTCCCTCCTTAATCGTGAACGCTTCGTTGAGAAGCAGCGATGCCACCAGGGGATCCTGCGGAGTGGATTCAGAGTTCAGCGAGAATCGGTTTCCTCCCAGAATCAATCCTTCCGTAAAGGTATGTGTCACCTTTCCTTCGTGGACATCGGTGACTTTCTCCTTACCGAAATACTCGACAATGTTGCCTTGTTTCTCCTGCGCGAAGGCTGGTTGTGAATAGAACAGTAGCCAAACAAGGAAAAGAAGAATGGATCGTGAAAGTGAGTTGTTCATGCAAGTGTGAATGAGCGTTATTGTTGTCGCGACAAGTAAAGTGATAGTTAAAGGTGCCACGCGATCGAGCTAACGAGAACGCACGTAAGTGTAGGTTGCGAAGAACATCTCGTCAGTGGTCTGATCGCCCCAACGAACGGTAATCGCTGGATCCGGATTGTGGGGATTGAGTTTGGAATTATCCCAGGCACCTTCGATCAGTAGTCGTGAACCGGCTTTCACGGAGACCGGCTCAGCAAAGTGGTAGGTTCGTTGCCAGTTGAAGTTGTAGTTTGGAACGGAAACCAGCGGTTGGCGTCGACCATCGTGATGGAGCAACGTGAAGCTCATCCGTTTCCCTCTCACATGCATATGCGGGTTGACTCCGTAAAGTTCGATATCATGGTCGATTGATTGGGCGTAGGACTCGGCGTATTCACGGTGATGCGGGGGTATCGCGAACCCGGTATGCGCGATCATGCCCGTTTCAAAGGCCCTCGTCGGGCGTTCACTTAAAAGGTAAAGTCCCAGGCGGGTCTGATCTCTCTCGGGACGCCCTGACACGGTGTAGTGAATTTCGAAGTTTAATCGGTGCCCTTTCCGCAGAAGGATGCCTGTATCCTCCGGGCATTCGAAAGGATCCGATCCAGGGGCAAAGCCCGTGATCCATTTGCCACGAATCCCGTGCTTGCGTTCAGCGGATCGGTTCTCGCTCGTGACAATCACGTGATGAACCACACGGGTGTTGCCAGGGCTTACTTCTGAGGCGCGGATCCAGACATCATCTTCGAATGGGGAATCTACATAGGCATATCGGTAATCCAGAATCCCTTCAGCGGGAATCTCCTGCAGAGGGAGGTCAATGACCCTATCAGGGGTACCAAGCGTCCATTCCTGTTCAGGTGGATGATAGCCTTCGAGCGGATCCTCGCCATCGCCACGTGGGCTTCCCGATCGAATCCATTCGACTACCGTTCTCGCCTCCTCATCCGTCAGATTGGAATCGTTGGAGAATCTGCCAATGTGTGGGTCGGCCTGCCACGGGGGCATCTGACGAGTAAGAATAACCTCGGCAATCATGTCAGACCACCCTCTGACTTTCCTGTAGTTCGACATCGCAAAGGGACCAACACCGCCCCTGGTGTGGCATTCTACGCAACGAGCCCTGAGGATGGGCGCCACTTGTTTGCTGTAGGAGATGGTCTCCCCTTGGGCGGGGGATTCTGGTGTGATCCGGCATCCAGGAGCTTCCAGTTCGGCCTTGGCTATCGGTTCACCGCTCAAGATGGACTGGATGGCATCTCTAAGGTAGTGATTCTCGGCTGCAGGCTTTTCGGATTGGTAGGACAGGCGGTCATCGATCGGTCCACGGAAGACCACCCGACTGGATCTCGCATCAATGAGAAGCGCAACACCGGTGCGATCAATGTCTAGCATTCCGGCCACTAGCTGCGTTGGGTCCTTCAGAATCGGCATGTCGATTCCATAATCAGCCGCCTCTTCAACGAGGTCTTCACGCCCATCCTGTGGATTGGCATTCAGCATGGCAAAGAGCACCCCGCGGGGCTGGAATTCATCGCGAAGTCTTTTGAGTTCCGGGACTCGCTTCCTTACCAGAGGGCAGCCATTCCCCTGGACGAACACGACGAAAGCTTTGGTACCGGGATCCCGTCGATAGTAATCCAGTTCATGAAATTGACCCCTGTGGTCAATCAACGAGAAATTACCAACCTTTCCGGCGGCAGCACTACCGCAGGTGATCAATGTAAGTAGAATGGAGACAAGAAACGTTCGCAGAGCCATGAGCATGTTTTGGCCTGGCAGACACCGACCGGAGATCAGTCTGTGACAGGAGTTTTTCAGATTTGTCACCTCCGGCTGAGGTCGGTTGCACGCTCACGAAGTTCCACTTCCATGCTTTCAAGGATGGCTGCTTGTTCGGAACTTAAATCGGGAGCCAGACGATCATAGTATTTGGCCATGATCCGGGTGACCTGAGCCGAGTTCTTCTCGCACACCTTCCGAATCTCTTTACAGGCCTCCGCTACGATCGGCCTCATCTTCTTCGATTGTGCTGTTGATAGTGAGAGCCGTTCCTCCAGCGTTTCCATCACATTGTCAGGCAGGCGCTCCAGCCGAACCTCTTTCGACTGCCGCTTCACTTCGTAGCGCATTCCCAACATGCCTCCGGACACAGCGCCAGCGATGAAAATGGCAAACACTGCAAGCGTCATGTTGACGATTAATCTCGTGTTCATCGAACGGCCAGCACCTCCTCAACTTGCAGAAAAATCGCTTCTTCAGGCGACACCGGTTTTGAACGAAAGACGCCCGCACAGAATACGATTGCCATGGTCATGGCTGTCACAGCGCCCAGGGTACCCCAGCGCATACCAGTCAACCAGTGACCCGCTATCTCTGCGAACTCCGGCTTCGGCCAGGCCTTTCGGATAACCTCTGTGGCAAACGCAGGAGGCATCTCCGGGATCTCCTCTCTCTTGCTTCTGACCAGTTTAATGAGCCGCTCAAGCGCCATCTCGTTTTCGTCTGTTTTCATTTCATTCCGTTCGTGAGGTGATTCAGTTGTTCGCGTAGTTTTCGGCGGGCCCTTGCCGCACGCGCTCGCAAAGCATCCGCTCGCACACCAGTCAGCGATTCCGCTTCCTCGGAAGTGTGGCCCTCAAGATCAAGAAGCTCGATTGCCAGCCTTTCTTTGGGACTGAGGCGCGAAAGTAGCTTTGAGAGCAATTCGCGAGAGGCGGCAAGCTGATCCGGATCCACGGTGCGATCAGTCAAATATAAGGTCTCGAGTGCCTGATCCTCATTCTCCGATAAGTCCGCCCTTCGCAGTTCTACCTTGGTCCGTTTGCCCCGCATCGCATTGAGCGTTGTGGTCACCGCAATGCGGCTAACCCAATGCTCGAACGGCACGGCGCCTTTGAATTGGTGTAGTTTTTGAAACATTTTCACAAAGACTTCCTGAGCCACATCTTCCTCCGGGATCTGACGCGGTGCCCTTCCTCTGATAATCCGAATAACCAATCCATACAATTGCGCCACCAGCGCATTGGCTGCCCGCTCGTCGTCCTCACGCACACGTTCGAGGCAACTTTGATAGTCAAACGGTTCCTCACCATCATCCTCCATTTACCAGGCACACTAAGCGGCAACTCACGGCGTTGGTGCCGAACGAAAGAAAGCGTTTTCAATCATATGATAGTGTCCTCGCTTTTTAATCACTCGCCATGATACGGGGAATTCGATCCCCAACCTGCTCAGCGGCGGTTGGGACAGGAAATTTACTTCTTCTTTGTCGCCTTCCAGTCACCACCAAGTTCCGTTCCGTCGTCACTCGTAGCGGACCATTTGCCGACAAGCTCTTCCTTTTTCACTTCAGCTTTGACGGTGACTTCGATAGACCCGAATGGGAATTTGATCGTAACATGGTTGTCTTTAATCAGGACCGAACTCAGATCCACACTTCCTGCTTCGCTACTTGCCTTCCCCTGGTATTTCTCATCCTTCTTTTCAATAACATAGGTCGACTCGCGTGTCTCCCCGTTGACCTCTGCTGTCCCCTTCCACGTTCCGGCCAATTCAAAAGCTTTCTTTCGCTTCGCGCTCCATTTGCCGCTGTTGGCTTCCTGGCCGCTGGAGGAAAAGACGACCCACTTTCCCTCTAGCAGATCGGCCTCCTTCGACTCTGCATTGATACGAAACTCCAGCTCTTCGCCGTCAACCGTAAGGGCAAATTCGCAACTGACATTCTTTCCTTCCGTCTTGATCTTGGTAAAGGTTGCCTCGTGCTCGTCTCCCTTGAAGCCGCCGGTCCACTTCTCACCATCTTTCTTGAAGCTGGTGATCGCCGAGTTCTCTTCCTCATCAATGACGGCAACGGTTTCCCATTCGCCTGCCAGATCCAGCACGAAGACTTTCTCTCCCTTGATATCACCACTCATTCGCTCGGTATCGCTGCTGTCAAGCATCGCCCACTTGCCTTTGAATGCCTCTCCGGTGTCGTTGAGTTCTCCGGTGACTCGGATCATTCCCTTCTCCCCGTTGGCCTCCATGTCTGTTTCCAGCACAAACTTCTTTCCATTAAGTTTGACTCGATCCATAGATCGCACTCGGCCCTCATTGTTATCCGATTTTCCGGACCATTTCCCGTCCTTATGTTCAAACGAGAAGGTGAATTCCCGGCTCCCGTTGTCACTCTCAGCCTGCACGTTCCAGTCACCGGTCAGAGTTGCTGAGACTTTTCCACTATGATGGTCAGCAATCAGAAGGGGAAGTGTCAGGGCGAATACGGCGAAAGTGGTCTTTAGTTTCATCTGGATCATTGGGTTTTAGGAATTCTAGAAGAGGCATTCTACCGCCTTCTCTGATCATGACACTGCGGGCCGGTGAACTGTGACTTTTTTCTCGTCTGTTTTCGCGAGGGAGATCCCCCGATTCTCTCGTAACCTTTCAAGACAAGAGCTAAACAACTCGCCGCTACCTGTTTTAAGAACGGAGGTTCGTTCCCGGATGGCTCAGGGATGTTCCATCCTCGCCCCGCCCGCAGTTAGGTTTTTTCTGCGGGCGGGGCACCTCCAGCGACATGACCACCAAACTTGTTTTATTCGGCGCCCTTCTTCTTCTTGCCCCGCTCGTTCTGGCTGTGGGACTTCGAAGCGTCGGGCTCCTCCTTGAGATTTTCGATTCGAGACGTTCCCGCCCCCGGAAATCGTCGAGTGACGGCAAGAGCTGAGGATATGCCACTAGCTGCGTCACCAGAATATCACTGTCAGGCTCAAAATGGGAGGGGTCATTGATCACTTGGTGATTTCTTCGCTTTCCGGTGTACCCAATGGGCTCCGGGGGCCACAATGCATGAGGGCTGGCCGTCGATTGCGACCAAGTCGAGGCCGACGCCGAACGCATGCGGCTCGCAACGACGGAGCCGACTCGGTTGTAATCGACTTTGAACAGGAGGATAGCCGGACTTCTAGCATTGGTGGAATTGGAGGGGCAGGAAGCCAGAGATCCCACGGGTTTGTGTGAAGGAGCAACCCCCGATATGGCAGCAATCTGCCCGCAGGCCAGGTCCATTTCGTACCCCGTCATGCGAACGGTTTTACCATGAGCCTAGATATCGCCGAAGATGGATCCTGGAGACGGCTCTGAGCGGTGAAGACCGCCTCAAAGCTTGCGGAATTACCTCAAACTGGAACAAATCGTTTACGGCGCAGTTCGAAGGCAATCTCATCTCCGATCCTCAGTCATAATGAACCGCAAGCTCAAGATTCCATCGACGCTTTAGCAAAACACAGAGCATGTGGCATTGCCGATCTTGACTGCGCGTGGCTCAAATTTCGCCAGCTATCGATCTCGCAACCTTAGGGAAAACGCTAAAAAAACGGTTATCGATCTAGGAATACGACGAATTGCCCACGACGGCAATAAAGCTCTCAGGGAACCATGTCCGATTCTCTTTCAGACGAAGAACGTCTTGATCGAATAGGTGCGATCCTCGCCATCGGTATTGGTCGTCTCTTGCTCTCAAGACCTCCAAGTGAGCAACCGGAACACCCTACCAAAAACAAGTCAAAGCGAGCGAATTCATCCCAGGCCAACTATGCAAAGGACGATATCCTTAACTTTATTGCCAGGGTCAGAACCGTATCGCCGGCTGAAATCAGAACGAGATTCCGGCTTTCGCGTACGACTGCCTATCGACGACTTCGGGCTCTGGAAAAAAACGGCCTAATCAAACGAAGCGGAAGCTCGCGAGGCACCACATACGAATTCGCGGCATAGCGTCTGACCATCCGGTAATCCCAACAAAACCTCGACAACTTAATTGTGAAAGGCCAACATCTCGGGGTTACTCCATTGGCACATCGCCCAAGTGGTCGAGCGGCAGAGTGCTCGACGTCGTCTCGTCTTACTTCCGTGGAGATTCTACCCCCCGATGCAGTGCACTCGGGACGTGTGACACAAGCTCCAACCATGAGTAAAGGCAATGACAACCAGTTCACCAAATCTAGCAGACAAACCAAAGCATAGCCAATCAACCAAAGTCGTTCGCTGTGCCATTTATACCCGCGTTTCGACCGATGAGCAGACCAGACGCGATTACAACAGTCTGGAATCGCAACGCGACATCTGCCGCCATGCGATCGCGATTAAGCAGCACGAGGGATGGATTGAAGGCGACCACTTCGCGGATGGCGGCTTTTCCGGCAAGAATCTTGATCGACCCGGTATTCAAGAACTGCTCGCTGCTGTTCGCACGGGTGCCGTTGGGGCGGTCGTGGTCTACAAGCTTGATCGACTGACCCGATCCATCGCCGACTTCTACAACGTTTGGGAGGTTTTCAAGGAGCATGACGTTGTCTTTGTCTCGGCAACTCAGTCGTTCGATACTTCCGATCCGGCAGGAAACTTGATGCTCAACATGTTGCTGAGTTTCGGTCAGTTTGAGCGTGAACTGACTAGCGAAAGAGTCAGGCACAAGAGTCTTGAACGCGCCAAACGTGGACTGTGGAACGGAGGCTGGGTGCCTACCGGTTACTTCTATGACAAGAACACCAAACTGCTGACGCCGGACGAGGATGAAGCGCCCATCATCAAACGTGTATTCACCCTAATAAAACGATTGAAGAGCCCCACCGCTGTAGCTGAAGCACTGAACGAACTTGGCCTAACTACGAAGACGCGTACCATTGTCAGACGAAACGGAGAAGCACAGCAAGTCGGCGGCAAACGATGGATCGGCGACAAGATTTCACGCATTGTCACCAACCCAATCTATCGCGGTGCCATCCTCCACAACGACACCGAATTTGAAGGGCGTCACGTTGGCCTAGTTTCAGAAAAGCTATGGGCCGATGCCAACAAGGCGCTGTCCTCGATCGATGCTCCGGGGCGCGCCCACGCCGATCGGAATAAATACGAATTGCTTCTGAAGGGAATCCTGCGCTGCGGGCACTGTGGAAACCTGATGACGCCCAAACCATCTGGCAAGAAGGACCCCGACGGAAATCCCTACCTCTACTACTGCTGTGGAGACGTGACGAAAGACGGTAGTGCTTCGCTCTGCGAACTGCGCAACATTGGCTCAAAGCCCTTTGAGGAATTCGTCATCAAGGTCATCGGGGAGATCGGAAAGCACCCCGACACCGTCGCCGCCGCACTGGCAAATGCCAAACTGGATTGCTCGCGCACGATCAAACCGCTCAAAAAGAAGGCCGCCAAACTTGAAAAGGATTATCGCGGAATCAGTGACGATCTTCGTAGCTGCATCCAATTGGCGAAGAAACAAGGAGCCGACCGAATCGGCGATGCGTTCATGGAGGAAGCCGAAGAACTCGCTAGGCGGAAAGAGAAGCTGGAGATTGAACGCGAAATCGTGCAGATGGACATCAAGCGAAAGGAGAATCTTGTGGTTCAGGAAGAGCAGGTGACTGCCTCTCTGTCAGAGTTTCAAAAGCTCTTCGGAGCCCTTCGATTCGAAGAACAGGAAGAACTCGTTCGTCTGCTGATCCGCGAAATCCGAGTATCGCGATTCAACCCTGAAACAGAAAAGGAAGAAACCGATCCAGGTGTTTTTCGGGTGAAAATGCGAACTTCGTGGTACCGCGTTTCGTTTCAATTCTTCCTAAAACCCTTATTTCATAGGGTTTCCGGCCACAACGGTACTGGTGCGCATTTGGAAAAAGATGGCGGACAGGGTGGGATTCGAACCCACGGTACCGTTTCCGGCACACACGCTTTCCAGGCGTGCCCATTCGACCGCTCTGGCACCTGTCCTTGAGAGGGAGGCGGACCTTGGACTGCAGGGGAATTGTTGGCAAGGGGATTTCGTGGTGGAGGAGCGAATGGTGACAGGATGTCCAGGGGCAGGTTGGCGCGTTGGGTCATTGTGTCTCGTATGGGAGATTGGGGGAGCTGCAGGTTTCCTTGAGCTGGATTCGTAAGTCACTCAAAATAAAAGCTTTAGAATTTAAAAGCTCGAGTTGGCATCGCAAATGCTTTAGGCGGGGCAAGCAATCAACATTTCAACTCACCTAGAAAGGAACAACAGATTATGGGAAAAATTTTAGGAATCGATCTCGGGACGACCAACTCGTGTATGGCCGTGATGGAAGGCGGCGAGCCGGTGGTTCTTGAGAATTCAGAGGGGGCCCGCACGACGCCATCGGTGGTGGCGTTCACGAAGTCGGGCGAGCGCTTGGTAGGCCAGGCGGCCAAACGGCAGGCCATTACGAATGCTGCGAACACGGTCTTCTCCGCGAAGCGTTTGATGGGCCGGAAATATTCCGAGCTGACTGAGGAAGATAAGAACACGCCTTACAAAGTGGTCGAAGCGTCTAACGGTGACGCGCACATTGAGGTGGAAGCGGATGGCGAACGCAAGGTGTTCAGTCCGCAGGAAATCTCTTCGATGATCCTGGGCAAGCTGAAGGCAGATGCGGAAGCGAAGTTGGGCGAGACGATTACGGAAGCGGTGATCACGGTGCCGGCTTATTTCAATGACTCGCAGCGGAACGCGACGAAAGCTGCCGGCGAAATCGCCGGGCTTGAAGTGAAACGGATCATCAACGAGCCGACGGCGGCTTCCTTGGCCTATGGGTTAGACAAGAAGAGCGATGAGAAAATCGCCGTTTATGACTTGGGCGGTGGCACCTTTGACATCTCGGTACTGGAAATCGGTGACGGTGTCTTTGAAGTTCTGGCCACGGATGGCGACACGCAGTTAGGTGGTGACGACTGGGATAACAAGATCATCGATTGGGTTGTTAGTGAGTTTAAGAACGACACCGGCGTGGATCTCAAAGGACAGCCCGATGCCTTGCAGCGAATCAAGGAAGAGGCGGAGAAAGCGAAGATTGCGCTATCTTCAGCGCAAACTTACGAGATCAATCTGCCGTTTATCACGGCCGATGCCTCGGGCCCCAAGCACATTCAGAAATCGCTCAGCCGCTCGAAGCTTGAGCAGATGTGTGCGCCTTTGTTTGACCGGACCACATCACCGGTGCGTGAGTGTTTGAAAGAGGCCAAGCTCAGTGCATCGGAGATCGACGAATTGGTCTTGGTCGGCGGCATGACGCGGATGCCCAAGGTGGTGGAAACGGCTCGTGAACTCGCGGGTAAAGATCCTCACAAAGGGGTGAATCCTGACGAGGTGGTGGCGATCGGCGCGGCGATTCAAGGCGGTGTCTTGCAGGGCGATGTGAAAGACGTGCTCTTGTTAGACGTGACCCCATTGAGCTTGGCCATTGAAACGGCCGGCGGTGTGGCCACGGCGATGATTCCTCGCAATACCACGATTCCCAAGAAAGCGACCCAGGTGTTCTCGACCTACTCTGACAATCAGCCCTCTGTGGAAGTGAATGTCTTGCAGGGTGAACGGCCGATGGCACGGGACAACAAAAGCCTGGGCACGTTCCGCCTGGATGGCATCCCGTTAGCGCCGCGTGGTGTGCCTCAGATCGAGGTGACCTTTGACATCGATGCGAACGGCATTCTTCATGTGTCCGCCAAAGATAAAGGCACGGGTAAAGAGCAGAAGATTTCCATCACGGGGTCGAGCGGGCTCACTGAAGAAGAGATCGAACGCGCGAAGCGGGAAGCGGAAGAGCACGCAGAGTCTGACAAGAAGACCAAGGATCTCGTGGAAGCACGCAACATGGCGGAATCGCTCGTTTACCAGACGGAGAAACAACTGGAGGAATTGGGCGACAAAGTGCCTGCCGACAAAGCACAGCCGGTCAAGGACGCGGCGGAAGATTTGAAAGGCGTCATGACGGGCGACGATCTCGACGCGATCAAGCAGAAGACGGAAGCCTTGCAGACGGCGGTGCAAAGCATTGCCGAGGTGCTCTATCAAGCGGCCGGCAATGAGGCAGGCGTCGACCCAGCCGCGGCGGCGGCAGCTGCGGCTGCAGCCGGCGGTGGTGGCGGTGCGACACCACCTCCTAGTGAAGATGCGCCGGAGGAAGGCGCCGAGCCCAAGCAGGCCAAAGGAAAGGTCGTGGATGCCGACTTCGAAGTCGTGGACGAGAAAAAGTAATTTAGAAGCTGTTGAGCGGAGAAATGGACTTAGTGCCTCACTAGAACGATTTCTCCGCTCACTTTATTTCCCGGAAGGTCGCTTCATGCCTAACTAAACATCCATTAGTGAAGCTGTGCGGACACTGGGAGTATCACCACATAAGAAAACCGAAACACAATACAACTAACGTAATCCAATAAAACATGGCTAATACGATCAAACCTCTAGGGCAAAGAGTGCTGGTGAAGCGCATCGAAGCCGAAGAAGTCGCTTCAGGAGGCATCATCATCCCTGACACTGCCAAAGAGAAGCCACAAGAAGCTAAAGTGGTGTCTCTCGGAACTGGCAAGAATGATGAAGGCAAAGAGATCCCATTCTCCGTCAAGGAAGGGGACACGGTGCTCATCAGCAAGTACGGCGGTACGGACGTCAAGATTCAAGGTGAGGAACATCTCATCATTAACGAAAGTGATATTCTTGCCGTCGTTGAGTAACGCGATCGCTGCCCAACCAACCGGAACTAATTCAACCAACAACCATCCTATAAAGCACTAACATGGCTAAAAAACTATCATTCGACGAAGGCGCACGCCAGGCCCTGCTCCGCGGAGTGGAGAAGCTCGCCAAGGCCGTCAAATGCACGCTCGGCCCCTCCGGCCGCAACGTGATTCTCGACAAGAAATTCGGTAGCCCCACGATCACCAAAGACGGTGTGACGGTGGCGAAAGAGATCGAGCTCGAGGACGAGTATGAAAACATGGGCGCTCAGCTCATTCGCGAAGTCTCTTCCAAGACGTCCGACGTGGCCGGTGACGGCACCACGACGGCGACCGTTCTCGCGGAAGCGATCTATCGTGAAGGTCTTCGCAACGTGACGGCAGGCGCGAATCCCACCGATTTGCAACGCGGTATCATGCAAGCGGCGGAAGCGATCGTGGCAGAACTTGGGAACATTTCCGTCCAAGTCACCGACGCCAAAGAGATCGCTCAAGTCGCCACTGTTTCAGCGAACTGGGACGAGACCATTGGCAACATCATCGCTGATGCGATGGATAAGGTCGGCAAAGACGGTACCATCACCGTTGAAGAAGCCAAGGGCATCGAGACCACGCTCGAAGTGGTGGAAGGTATGCAGTTCGACAAGGGTTACTTGTCTCCGTACTTTGTGACCAACACGGACTCCATGGAGGCTGTGTTAGAGAATGCCTACATCCTCATTCACGAGAAGAAGATCTCCAATCTCAAGGACATGTTGCCCTTGTTAGAGAAAGTGGCCAAGAGCGGTCGTCCGTTCCTCATCATCGCTGAGGACGTGGAAGGCGAAGCACTCGCGACGCTCGTGGTGAACAAGATCCGCGGCACGCTGAATGTCGCCGCGGTGAAAGCTCCCGGCTTTGGGGATCGCCGCAAGGCCATGCTCGAAGACATTGCGATCCTCACCGGTGGCCGTGTCATCACCGAAGATCTTGGCATTAAGTTAGAAAACGTGGACGTCTCCGATCTCGGTAGCGCCAAGCGCGTGACCATCGATAAGGAGAACACCACGGTTGTCGAAGGCGAAGGCAAGTCCGATGACATCAGCGGCCGCGTCCAGCAGATCCGCCGTCAGATCGACGAGACCACTTCCGACTATGATCGCGAGAAGCTCCAAGAGCGTTTGGCGAAGCTCGCCGGTGGTGTGGCCGTCATCAACGTCGGCGCTGCAACCGAGACCGAGATGAAGGAGAAGAAAGCCCGCGTGGAGGATGCCTTGCATGCGACCCGCGCCGCGGTCGAAGAGGGTATCGTCCCAGGTGGTGGCACCGCTCTTATCCGCGCGCAGAGTGCTCTAGATAGCGTCGATGCTAGTGGCGATATCGCCACGGGCGTGGAAATCGTGTCTCGTGCGATTGAGTCTCCGTTGCGCCAATTGGCAGCCAACGCCGGCGTGGAAGGCGCGCTCATCGTGGAAGAGGTCAAGAAGTCCGATGGCAACACGGGTTACAACGTGGCCTCCGGCGAATACACCGATCTCATCGCGGCGGGTGTCGTTGATCCTACCAAGGTGACACGCAGCGCCCTGCAGAATGCCGCGTCGATCTCCGGTCTACTCCTCACCACGGAGTGCTTGATCAGCGAGATCCCTGAGAAGGAAGTCGCTGCCGACCACGGCCACGACCACGGCGGCATGGGCGGTATGGGCGGCATGATGTAAGCTGCCTCGAGCCTAACTAAAGCTCACTTGAATGTAAGAAGGCGAGTCCGAGAGGGCTCGCCTTTCTTTTTCTAATGAGATGTGTGTCTGGTTAGCGACGCGTTCTCCACCGCGGCCGCCTAGTGGCAGGATGAGGCAGCGCCCGGAACTCTCACGAGTTCCGCTACGAAAAGTGCCCACCATGGGCGCGTGGATACTGGATGAAGGGATCGCGCGTGAATCAACCCGAACTATCATAATTCCTACGCTCACAATACAACGGGACGACGAACGGTGGTCAATTAGTGACTTTATTGGCCCCACGATTCTCTAAGGCCGCTGCGAACTAACCGATCACAAAGTCATGACTTCACTCTCACAAAAACTCACCGCCGAATTCGTCGGCACCCTTTGGCTCGTACTAGGAGGCTGCGGAAGCGCTGTTCTCGCCGCCGCCTTCCCTGACGTAGGCATCGGTTTGTTAGGCGTCTCTTGCGCCTTCGGTCTCACCGTGCTGACCATGGCCTTCGCCATCGGCCACATCTCGGGGTGCCATCTCAATCCGGCCGTTTCCGTCGGACTCTTCGTGGGCGGACGATTCTCTTCAAAAGAATTGGGGCCGTACATTATCGCGCAAGTGCTAGGAGGCGTTGCGGGTGCCGGCATTCTCTACTTGATCGCTTCAGGTGCCAGCGGATTCGATGCCTCGGCCGGCTTTGCCTCAAACGGTTACGAGGATCTTTCTCCCGGCAAATACTCCATGTTAGCAGTGTTAGTGGCGGAAGTCGTCTTCACAGCGATCTTCCTCTTTGTAATCATGGGTGCCACAGACGGGCGTGCCCCGGCCGGCTTTGCCCCCATCGCCATTGGACTTTGCCTCACATTGATTCATTTGGTGACCATCCCCGTCTCTAACACCTCAGTTAATCCGGCTCGCAGTACGGCGACCGCCATCTTCGCCGGAGGTGGTTATCTCAGTCAGGTTTGGCTCTTCTGGGTAGCGCCCATCATCGGAGGCGTTCTCGGTGCCATCGCGTATAAGGCTACCGGCGGTCGGGAAGACCACTAACCTTTTAACTCTTCGCTCCACCTTTTTCTTGTTCCCTCCCATATGAAATCCACTGCCTATCTATTCTCCACTCTCTCACTCGCATTGGCCTGGCCCGTTATGGGCCAGGACTTCGCGGACCGCTCTGCCGACGGCACGCAGCAGCTTGAGAATCAGCTATCCCTCAACAACGATCGTAAGATCGATCTCTGGTCCACCTCGGTGACCGTTGGACTATCCGTTTCCTCTGGAAATATCGAAAGTTCCCTCATCTACGCCGATATTCAAACGAGACGTCAATGGGGCGCCTACGAAGCATTGTTAGGCCTCGGCGGCACTTATGGTGAAAGTGAAAGCGTGACGACGAGTGATTATCAATTTGGTTATCTTCAACTCAATCGTGCGCTCACGGATCGCTTCTACTTCGGAGTCAAAGGCTATGGAATCCGTGATGCGGTAGCCGACTTGGATTACCGCTTCAGTCTTGGGCCAGTGTGGGGCGTCTATTTGATCAAGACGGATACCACCACCCTCAAGGTCGAGGCAGGTCCGGCCTACACCTGGGAGAAACAAGGCGGCTTACGCGATGATTACGTAAGCGTTCTGGTATCGGAGCGATTCGAACACCAGTTCACGGAACGGTTGCGTCTCTGGCAGGCATTGGAATGGCGTCCAGCAATCGACGACTTTAATGACTACACCCTCAATGCAGAAATCGGCATTGAAGCGCGGATGACGGAGCATCTCAGCCTGAAGACCTTCCTGCGCAATATTCATGATTCCACACCAGCTCCGGGATTTAAGAAAGATGACCTCGCTTGGATCACAGCACTGACCTACTCCTTCGGTGGCGATCCCCTTGATCTCTCTGACTCCACGACGAACAAGCGTTTTGAGGCGGGCAATGCGGCTGATCTCGCAGGCGCAGCCGAAGGCAACGTGACCACCGCTGCGCTCGGAGCCACCCTGAATTCTGGAAACACGGATTCGTTGGCCATCACGGCCGATCTCTTCGGTGTCAGACGCTCCGGCGACCGCGAGTTTTATTTCGGCGCCAGTGCGACGTATGGCGAGTTCGACGACGAAGACGGAACAAAAGTGACCGATCAAAACATTTTCGCACTTTTACAATACAACTATTTGTTCGCCGATCCTTGGTTTCTCGGGATTCACTCTGACATTTATCACGATAAACTTGCGGATCTGGATTACCGGTGGACCACCTCCCCGACCTTAGGCCTCTATCTCCACCGGGATCCTTACACAACACTTAGCGTCGAAGCCGGTCCCGCTTATATTCGCGAAAAACAGGACGGTACGACCACAGATTCGTTAGGCTTGTTTGCGCAAGAAAAGTTCACCCACCGTTTCAACGACGTCTTTCACATCTGGCAGTCCTTGTCTTACTCAGCGCCCTTCAACGAAATGGAAGACTACATCCTTCGGGGTGAGATCGGGGGCGCCGTGGATCTTGGGCGCGGCTACAGCTGGCGTACCTCTTTTGAAGACGTCTATACCAACCGCCCGGCCGTGGGCCGTAAACGAAACGATATGCGGCTGAAGACGGCGGTGGCCTACAGTTTTTGAAGTGTTTCCACTCTACCTGGTTCGTGTACCTGATCGGAAGGAAGCGGCGGCGACTTGACGCCGCCGCTTTCATCGACGGGATTGATTGATTGGAATAGAAGGAGCCGCGAATGGCTTCACCTATTTGGAAGCCCGCCTCAGGCGATCCATGATCGCCAGACCGATACCTCGTTCCGGCACGGGCTCCGCAAGGATCTCATCCACGCCGAGGTCGTCGAGCTGGCGCATAATGAAGAAAAGCCGGACGGCGGCTTCCGATAATTTGCCCGAGCCCGGACTGAGCACGAGCACTTGCTCAAAGTCGGCGAGATTGAGGTATCCATCCTTACGCTTTCCCCGGTAACTCATAAGCGCGTAGCGCTTGTTAGGGTCTGGCGCAAACGATGTGGGGTCTGCCAATAATCGCAATCGCGTTCTTGGAGCGTAATGACTCGCCGTTTGGCCGGGTGCCTCAGGAGATTCTTCAGATGACTCCATCGGTCTCACGATCTTGCCAAGTTTTCGCAATTCTTCCACGGTCACCGGTCCGGCACGCAAGAGATGGATCTCCGGTTTCCCCGATTCCGTTGCCACAGGTTTGATGATGGTCGACTCAATACCTGAAGAGCAGGCGCCCCCGTCCAATATCAATGGAATGCGGCCGCCCAACTCTTTCATCACGGCATTTGCTGAGGTGGGACTGATGCGGCCGAAGCGATTGGCGCTCGGCGCCGCCAACGGTTCACCAAACTCATGAATCACCCGTTTGAATACCGGGTGCCCTGACATACGCACCGCGACGTTCCCTTTGCCGGCCGTGATCACATCACTGATACAGGTGCGCTTGGGCAAGACAAGCGTCAGGGGGCCGGGCCAGAAAGTTTCCATCAAACGGGTGAGTGTCTTCTGCAGCGCCTCCGGAACTTCGGCTACTTCGTCTAACATTTCGCGACGGGGCAAGTGCACGATGAGTGGGTCAAAAGCGGGACGTTCTTTCGCTTCAAAGATACGCGCAATCGCGTCAGGTTGGGCAACAGCACCCGCAAGTCCATAGACCGTCTCCGTTGGCAATGCCACCACCTCGCCCGATCGCAAAACATTCACGGCTTCACGAGCGCTCTCTTTGAGAACTTCGGTGGGATCGGTTGGCAGAAGACGTGTGTCCATGATCTAAACTTAAGAGTGACAGGATGCGAAAAGAACCTCAAGGTACCTCCGCGTCAAACGCGTTCCCATCCCAACCCACCAGCTGATGTCCACCGCCCCAAGCGATTGCCCTAACGTTGCCCCCAATGTGGTATTGGTTGGACTCATGGGCACGGGAAAAACCTCGATCGGCCGGATGGTGGCGGAGAGCCTTGGTCTCTCGTTCCTCGATACGGATGAACGAATCGTTTCCAAAGCAGGCATGCCCATTCCCGATATCTTCGAGGCCCAAGGCGAGGAGGGTTTTCGCGATCTCGAGAGCCAGGTGTTAGACGAGCTTGGTGCGAGCCGAGGCAAATTGATTGCGACGGGCGGAGGGATCATCTTGCGTGAATGCAACCGGCGTTTGCTCAAACGTCTGGGGTTCGTCATCTGGCTGACTGCTTCCACGGAAATCTTGGCCAAACGGATTTCCCAGAATCGCGACCGGCCACTGGTTCAGAACACGGATCCCAAAGCGCGATTGGCGGAACTTATGGAGATCCGCAAGCCTCTCTACCAGGAAGTCGCGGACTTTACGGTGGACACAACCGAACTCACGGTACCGGAAACCGTTCACGGCTTGGTCGAAAGCGTTCACTATCACTTTGCCTGTCAGGTTTGAAGAGTTCTGCTAGCGTGAGGCCCTCCTTGCCTCGGCCGTCGCCGGAAGTCATGAAGACTAACGTCCAGGCGATTGCGCAACAGCTAGGCTTTCAAGGTTGTCGCGTCGCACCGGCGATGCCGGCGCGGCACGGAGATCTCTACAAGCAATGGATCGCCGATGAATGTTATGGTGACATGACTTGGTTGGCGAAACGGGTCGAACGCCGTCTGGATCCGCGGGAAGTCTTGCCGGGGGCACGCGCGGTGATCGTTCTAGCCATGAACTATTTTCAAGGAGATCCCGGCGAGAGCCCGGTGCATTCACCGGGTACCTTCGCCCGCTATGCTTGGGGAAATGACTATCATGATCTCATCGAATCGAAGCTTAAAGATCTCACTACCTATATCGAGGACGTTGGCGGCCGTCATCGTTACTACGTCGATACCGGGCCTGTACTAGAGCGAGACTTCGCTTCCGAAGCTGGTTTGGGATGGAATGGAAAAAGCACCGTTCAGATTCATCCGCGGCTCGGCACGTGGTTCTTCCTCGCTGTGATCCTAACAACGTTACCATTGCCCGCCGATGAGCCCATGAACGACCATTGCGGCAAATGCACCCGGTGCCTGGAAGCTTGCCCTACCCAGGCGATTACCGCGGAAAGACGTCTCGATGCCCGCCGCTGTATCTCTTATCTTACCATTGAACATCGCGGCGCCATCCCGCTGGAGTTTCGCCGGGCGATGGGTGATCGAATCTTCGGCTGCGATGATTGCCTCACCGTTTGCCCCTGGAACCGCTTCGCCCAGGCCAGCTCTGAGTCGACCTTTCAAGCGCGCGAATTTGTGACCGAGTGGCATTTGCGGGATTTCCTAACCCTCGACGACGAAGGGTTTCGCAAGCTTTTTAAAAACTCGCCTATCAAACGCACGAAACGCCGAGGTTTCTTGCGCAATGTGTGTGTGGCGTTGGGCAATGTGGGGACCGAGGAAGACCTGCCGGCGCTCCGTCAGGCGACTGAGGATGAAGATCCGCTCATTTCCGAACACGCCCACTGGGCTATTGGTGAGATCGAGGGCAGAAAAAATAGCCTCAATAGCTAATTGCTAATTGTTCGTATCGGTGGATTCGAATCCGTCATTCCGAATCCGTTCTCACCACCCGGTAGTAACCTGCTCGCCCTCGTTGAACTTCCACGTGGGTGAAAGCGGAGAGGTTTCCATCCCCTTGGATCGCAGCGATCTCTTGCCAATTCGCTTGTTCTAACGTTTCGCTGAATTCGAGCTTATCCACAGAGCCATTCTCGCTCTGCCACTCTAGCAGAACGCCCTGAGCAGAATCATGCCGGATCTCGAGCACCGCCGGCCGAGTGGGACTTGGCGTTGGTGGGGGCGCATCTCCACGGACCACGAGATTATCGAAGAGAAAGTGCTCCGAATCCGAATTGTTCAGGGCATCAATGCGGACGCGAATGTGGGTGGCACCCTCGGGAATGGCTCCCGGTGATGAACGAAACGTCACGAAGGGGCCGACGGCTGTCGCTTCTGTGATATCGATTTCAAGCACGTCTTCGAGCGGTGTGCGATCGCCGCCACTCGGACCTGTGCGGGTTCCCTCGATGGCGAGAAATGTTGCGACGGCGGTGAAGGTGACGCCGTCATCACTCGCTTCGATGGTGAAATCGATGAAGTCGTCTGATTCGATGCCCGTGCTTTCTTGGTAAACCCGCGCGTCGATGGATACCGTGGTGGTTGAAGGCGATTCGATGGCGATTGGGTCCGTGATCAACGTGAGCGATCCGTTGTGCATCAGATAGGCCTGATTCGGCAAAGGCACACCGGCGACTTCATCCACCACGCTGGTGTCTCCCGTGACTTCCGCCTGCCAACCGATCTCGATGCCTTGGTCTTCAAAGGCGGTTGCCGTTCCCGGAGCGGCTTGTTCGAAGGCGGTGAATGCTAGGGCTCCTTCAGGTCCGAGCTTGCCATCAGGATTCGCCACGCGCGGATCTTGGCCGAACGCCACCTCCAAGCCATCGTTAAAACCGTCTCCGTCGGTATCGGTTAGGAGCGGATCCGATAGGTTATCCGTCAGCTCCATACCGTCAGCCAAGCCATCGCCATCGGTATCCTCACTTAGCGGATTGGTTAAACTCTCCGTTACTTCTTGGCCATCCGCTAGGCCATCACCATCCGAATCCGTGGTTCTTGGAAACGTATCTCTCTCAAATTCCTCCAAATTGGTTAGGCCATCGCCATCCGCATCCAAAGCTGCGTCCGCGGCGCTCAAGCGATCGAAACCATTATCGAACTCCCATCCATCCGGCATCCCGTCTTCGTCCGAATCCTGACCATCGGGAAAGACCGGCCTCTCAAAGACGGCAATGTTATCGAAGATGAAACGTTCAGAATTCGAGTTGTTCATGGCATCAATGATCACGCGAACATGCGTGACACCCGCAGGAAGCTGACCGCGGTCTGAACTGAGGGTTACAAAAGCGCCGTCTGCAGGAGCGTTGATGGCAAACACGTCTTCCAATGGCGTTCTTGTACCGCCATCTGTTGCGCCCGTTCGCGTGCCTTCGACCGAGAGTAAGCGGAAGGCTTCAATAAAGGTTTCACCGCCATCGGTGCTCGCTTCCACAATGACATCAATGAAGTCGTCATTCTCAATTCCGGAACTCGTTTGATAGACTCGCGCGTCAACGGTCACGACCGTTATTTCCGGATTGGGCACTTCGATCGGATCACTGATAAAGGTCAGACTTCCATTGTGGATATAGAGTTGATTGGTGGGCAGTGCCACGCCATCTAACATATCGATAACACCACCGTCTGTGCCTTGCCCCCCCATGATCCACCCCAATTCGATGGCGTTCTCTCCTCCTGCGAAGGCCACAGCGCCCAACGGTGATTCTTCAAACCACGTAAACCCTAACGATTGCGGCGGTCCAAAAGGCGGAGTGGTATCCGCGACGTTGGGATTCCGATCAAACCGGATTTCAAGAGCATCACTGTAAGAGTCACCGTCGGTGTCAGCGTTGTTGGGATCGGTAGCATACGTGTTGACCTCCAAGCCGTCTGTGAGGGAATCCCCATCACTATCCCGTCGCTTGGGATCCGTCTGATGCTGATTGAGTTCGTCTCCGTCATTCAAGCCATCGCCATCGCTATCTGCAAGTTGCATGAAAGTACCCGCGGCGTGTTCCTCAAGATTAGTTAGGCCATCATCATCCGAATCTTCCGCCGCATCTCCAGCATTCTCTGGGTCTAGGCCGTTTTGAATCTCAACAATATCTGGTAATCCATCGCCATCCGAATCGGCATCCAGCGCCACCAAGGCCACCGCTTCTACCTTGATATTATCAAACAAGAATCGTTCTGAATTCGAGTTGTTACTCGCGTCAATCACGACCCGAATATGCGTGACGCCTGGTGGGATATCGCCAAAGGCCGAGCGCACACTCACCCAGGGTCCGTCCGCTGCGGCATTGATGTCAAAAACGTCCTCCAACGGGAGCCGGCCACCTCCACCCGCACCCGTGCGAGTGCCCTCGTATTGGGCAACGATCACCTCACCACCAAAGGTCTGCCCGCCATCGGTGCTTGTTAGGATTTTAAAATCCATGAAGTCATCGCTCTCAATCCCTGAACTCGTTTGATAGATCCGCGCATCAAAAGACACGGTGGCCGCGGCAAAGCCTCCTAACGGAATGACGTCACTTTGCCAAATCATCGCGCCATTGTGAAGAAGCAACTGCCGGTCTTTCAAGGCCGTGCCATCCAACGTGTCCACCGTCTGGGGTGATCCGGCAGCGACCGCAACCTCCCAGCCCAACTCTTGATCGCCCACATGTTGACTCGCCCCCAGCGGCGCTTCTTCAAAGCGGACGTTGCCGATCTCAACGAGACTGAAGCTCGATTCGGCATCATTTGGATCGGTGCCTACCAGCAATTCCGATCGGTCGTCATTGCCGTCATCGTCGCTGTCTGCTTTGTTAGGCGAAGTACCATGGTCATTGATTTCTGCGGGATCTGTTAGGCCATCGCCATCCGTGTCGGCGGTGACGGGACTCGTCTGGTGTTGATTGACCTCATCACCATCGCCGAGTCCATCACCGTCCGTGTCGGAAACTTTGGGATCGGATCCCGCATTGTCCGCACTGACAAACACGCCGGAATTGGTCTCCGCACCGTCAGCCAAGCCGTCACCATCGGTGTCGGCATTCTGTGGATTCGTTGCCAAGGCAAATTCATCGACATTGCTGAGTCCATCGCCATCCGCATCGCCCAGTCGCGTTCCACTGAGATCGCCCAATTGAGCCCTTTCCCAGTCATCCAACAAGCCGTCACCATCGGAATCCAGCGTCTCATCTAGAACAACCAACGTCCCGTCGCCGGAAACCAATTCCTCCGTGAAGCCGATATCAATCAGGGTGTTGCTGGAGTAAATGCCAGGATCGAGAGCCAAGACCAAGGTCCCATTCACTTCGATCTCCACACCTTGGAAAATGAGCGTATGATCGAGAACAAGATGGAAACCGTCACCGTCAAAGGTTAGGACAGATTCCGGAGCGCTCAAATGATAGTCCACGTCTAACCGCCCGCGAATAAGCCTGACATTGCCTCCAATAGCGCCCGGTGCCACAGCATGTAAAGTGGCTTCACGAACAATCCAATCAATCCCATGATCGCTCCCCGCTCCGGAAAGTCGCAGGGTGCCGGCGATCGATCCATCGGCATCATTGAACACGCCTAACATCTCCACACTCCCATCACCGCGAAGGGGTGACTGGATTTCCAACATATCCCCGTTTTGCAAGAGAATCCCATTCGTGCCGGCGACGGTAAGCGCGTCACCCGCTAGCACTTGATCTGTGGTCGAAGTAATCAACGAATCGGTAAAGGCGAATCCGTTTACTTCAGCCGCGCCCGTGTGTTGTAGCACCAGACTGGCATTTGGACCTGTTAGGGTGAGGCTCGCCCCGGCAAAGACGGGATCATTGGCGGCTGGGCTTCTAAGAAGCCTCCCGTCCGCCTGATAGTTCATGCCTACCTCTGGCGGCGAACCATTGTCCCATGCAGCAGCGGTATTCCAATCCTCGTCCACACCGTTGTCTGAGATCAATTGGACATCTTGCGCTAATAACATGTTAGAACAAGCGGCGAGGCCGATCAGAATACGGCTCGCCCAAGTGAGAGAATTGGGTGGGATCATGATGGTTGAGGGTTTGGGGTGAGCGTTTGGAGGAAAGAGAAACTCATGATCACCTAACACAGCTGAACTACCGTGCCAACACTCTCACCGGCGTCTGATTTCGGAGAAATCAGCGACACAGGAGGACTCCTTCAGTGAGGCCGGCATTCTTGGGGTTGTCGGCGATGACCAATGCGTCGCCCTTCCCAACAAACCGCGTGATGCCAGCAGCCAGCGACGCTTCTCTGCGTCCCACTGTCTTGGCCACCGAATGATGTATGATCGCCCATTTATCCGAAATGGGAGAGGCGGTTTTCAACCGCCGGGCCATCTCTCCGAAATGGGACGCCCGCCGTCTCCGAGATCACACTCCCCCCCCCAAGCCTGATTTCGGAGAAATCAGCTACAAAGTCACCTATCCCGAGCGCGTCTGATTTAGGTGAAATCAGCGACGTCACGCAAACGCCTTCAAAAACCCCACTTCGATGGCGAGTGCATCGAGCACGTTGGTCTCCAGATGCCCTCGCAGATCTTCCAAAGCCGCGAAGCGTTTGTTTAAATCCACACTGGGCATGCCTTGAGCGATGGCTTTCGTGAGTGGCGACAGTTCACGGAAGTCCACGCGATCGTAACCGCTTTGCAGCCGCACGGCATCGCCCAGGAAGCCTAGCAACATCTCAAGCATGGCCGTTCGCCGCTGCACGTACTCAGATTCGGTGCGGTCTTTGTAAAAAATCTCCCGCCGTTTGAGCCAATCGCCGTCGGTGGTTTCGCGGTATTTGGCCATCTCTTCTTTCAGCGCGGCGTCATTGTCTTTGGCCACTTCTTCTTTCTCTTGTTTGAGGATCAGGGTGAAGGTGCGGGCCAACGTTAGGGCGCGTGAGAGGCTACGTTGACCGCTGGCAAGATGATTGCCGGCCGCTTCAAGAAAGGCGGCGATAGCTGGGGTGGGCGTCGGCCCTTGATGCCCGGGTAAATAAAGAGGCACCAGGATGCAGCGCGAGAGAATGGTGTCTAACAATTGCTCAGGTTGTGATGACAACAACAATAACAAGACGCCGGGTGGCGGTTCTTCGAGCGTTTTTAAAAAGGCGTTTTCGGAAGCGGTCTGCAACCGGTCGGCATCCACGATGACACCGATCTTGGTCATGCCGGGCATGCCTGAGAGATGCAATTGTTTCTCCAGAGCACGAATCTGATCGACAGTGATGCGTCGCGACCGCGACTCAGGCCGAATGAGCTGAACGTGAGGGTCGCGCAGATCCTCTAAGCGTTCGCTAGAGAGATCATTGGTTAGACGAATGAGTTGGAGAGCGAGCTGTTCTTTGCCTGATCCTTCGGGGCCTGTGATGAGATAGGCGTGTGCCAGACGATTCTCTTGAAAGGACCGCTGCAAGTAATCAAACGCTTGGCTAACTAAGAATGCCATCGAAACGCTTGTTGAGAGTATTCCAAATGAGATCGGAGATCTCGGTGAGCTTCAATTTGCCGTCCACGACTACGAATCGTTCGGGCGCCGCTTCCGCCAATTCCAAATAACCTTTGCGCACATCTTGGTAAAAGGAGTCCGGCAGTTTATCCAACCGGTCTAACGGTTCGGTGGCACTGCGTGTACCCATGCGTTCCTTCGCCGTCCTGAGATCCACATCAATGAGAAACGTGACGTCCGGTAAACAAGTACCCACGGAAAAGCCATTGATTTGCTCAACCACTTTCCGGTCAAGTCCGCGGGCGACTCCTTGGTAGATCGTGGTGGAGTCCAGGAAACGATCTGCAATGACAATCTTGCCGTCAGCTAAGGCCGGTTCCAGGACCTCGGTTACCAGCTGTGCGCGGCTCGCGGTGAATAGGAGCAATTCCGACCGGTCACTGATCGCCCGTGAATCAACGGATGGTTGCAGAATGCGCCGAATGTCTTCGCCAAGCACGGTGCCGCCGGGTTCGCGTGTGAGCAGAATCTTCTCTTTCACGGAGACAAGACGGCGGCGTAACTCTTTTATCTGCGTGGATTTCCCGCAGCCGTCGACGCCTTCAAAACTGATAAAGATCCCCCGCTGGTTCACGGCGCCTATAGGAGGCTTGACCTTGTGATTTGTCCAAAACAAATTCGCCTCCCGAAAGCAGACACTCCGCGTTGTTGGGGTTATAGCCGCGTCGATCAATCATCTGTGAATCCCCTACGTTTTCTAGCAATCCTACCGTTGATGGCCTTGTCCGCCGCGGCGGACCATTGGGCCTTTGAGAAAGTGAAACGGCCCTCAAGCCCGGCAACCATCCCCTCATTGTCACGATCGTTGGCAGATGCGCATCATCAAACGGTGTTGGGTGCGCATGGAATGGAAGCCAATGAATCGGCGACAAGGCAGGTGCTGGCGCGCCGGCTGGCGTTTCATCTGCGCGGGCTTCCGGCGGCGTTCGATGAAGTCGCGGCATTTGAGGCCGATGACCGGCTCAATGCTTACGAACGCCATGTGGATCGTTTGTTAGCGTCGTCGGCCTACGGCGAGCGTCAAGCGCGTAAGTGGTTGGATGTCGCACGCTACGCAGACAACAAAGGCTACGTCTTTCAGGAAGAACGGCGCTATCCTTACGCTTACACTTTTCGCGATTGGGTGGTCCGTGCGTTCAATGAGGACTTGCCCTACGATCAGTTCCTCATGCAGCAACTCGCCGGCGATCATGTGGCCAAGGAAACGGGTGATTCACGCGCCTATGCGGCCATGGGTTTCCTAACGTTAGGCCGGCGCTTTCTCAATCGCACTCCTGATATCATCGATGACCGGATCGATGTGGTCACGCGAGGGATGTTAGGCCTAACGGTCTCTTGCGCGCGCTGTCACGATCACAAATTCGATCCCATTCCCATCGAAGATTATTACTCGCTCTACGGTGTCTTTAACAGCTCCGAGGAACCCAGTGAAAAACCGCTCCTTGGACCGCCCGACGAATCCTCGCCCGACTACCAGGCTTTCCTCAAAGGGGTTGAGGAGCGGCAGCACAAGATCGACCACTTCTTTGCCGAACGCCATGCCAAGCTGCGTGAGGCGCCGCTTCTCAAACAGTATTTCGCCCTAACAAATGAAGGTTGGGATTGGGATGACACCAAACTTTCATCCCGGGCACAGAAGGAGAAGCTCTATCAGAAGATTGCGCTACAATGGCGGGCGCGCCTTCAGAAACTCGTTGAAGAAGGGCACCCCGTCTTCCTTCCCTGGAAAACCTTCCGCCAGGTTGCGTTCGAAAACGTTTCGGTGACGCTCGATGAACTTCGGGAACACAGCCATCCACTCATTTGGCAAGCGCTTTCCCAAGCGGCGCCGCAATCGATGGACGATGTGTTAGAGATTTACGCAGAGGTGATCGCCTCATCCAACCAATTGGAGCCCCATCAAGATCCTGACAAGGAAACATTGCGCCAGTTGCTAGTGGCCAAGGATTCGCCAACCGGATTGGAACCGGAACAACTCTACCGCATTTTCAATACGCCGGATCAGGAGCACGTCCGCCGTTTGCGTCGCGAACTCAAGAAGTTCCAAGCCGTCTCGCCCGGGGCACCGCCTCGCGGCATGGCCATGGTGGACAAAGCGAAACCGGTGGAACCCCACGTGTTCCTTCGCGGCAGTGCTTCGCGGCGCGGGAAACGCGTGCCGCGTCAGTTCCTCGTCGCTTTGGCGGGCGATGAACGAGAACCTTTCCAGCAAGGAAGCGGCCGCTACGAACTGGCCAAGGCGATTGCGAGTCCTGACAATCCCCTCACGGCTCGGGTGTTTGTCAATCGCGCTTGGCAACATTTCTTTGGCAAACCGCTAGTAGAATCGCCGAGTGACTTTGGTATTCGCACGGAACGGCCGGCTCTAGGAGATGTGCTCGATCTTTTAGCGGCGGATTTCGTGGAGAACGGCTGGTCGATCAAGCGGCTACATCGACAGATCGTCACCTCACAGATTTACCGGCAGTCCAACTCGGCGCCGGTTGCCTCGGCAACGAAAGATCCAGAGAATGTGTTGGTGACGTACATGAACCGGCAGAGGCTTGATTTTGAATCCATGCGTGATGCCATTCTCTCCAGTGCGGGTGATCTCGAATGCCAGATGGGTGGTCAACCGGTCGATCTCTTTGCCAAGCCGTTCGCTCAGCGTCGCGCTCTCTACGGCTTCATTGACCGGCAGAATCTCCCCTCCGAGTTTCGCACGTTTGATATGGCCAGCCCGGACGCACATAGTCCGCAACGGCTCGAGACCACGGTGCCGCAGCAGGCTCTCTACATGATGAATGGGCCTCTGCTAGAACAACAAGCGCAACGGTTAGGCGCGCAAGCTCAAACATCGGAAGATGGCATCGGTTTTCTCTACCGAAGACTCTTCGCCCGCTTGCCGAGTGCCCGCGAACGCGAACTGGGCGAACGCTTTCTCCAAGACTGGCAAGACGGCGAAGCGTGGACGGCCTACGCTCAGGCGCTGCTTTGTTCCAACGAATTCATGTTCATTGATTAGGTATGAAATCTCATCACGCCCCCGATCCCAAACACCTCTTTTACACGCGCCGTGACTTTCTCAACCGCTGCGGGATGGGCATGGGTGCCGCCGCGCTTTCGGGATTGTTAGGCGAATCGGTGGCGAAACAGAATCCATGGAAAGCGCGTGCGCCGCAATTCGGCGGCAAGGTGAAGCACGTCATTCATCTCTTCATGAATGGCGGGCCCTCACAAGTAGACACGTTTGACCCCAAGCCCATGCTCACCAAGCACCATGGCAAGGCCTTGCCCATGGACTACTTGGCCACCGAGCGCAAGACCGGCGCGGGCTTTCGCTCGCCTTTCGCTTTCTCCAAACATGGACAGAGCGGGATCGAGATCAGCGAGCTTTTCCCTCACGTGGCCAAATCTGCGGACGACCTTTGCGTCATCCGTTCCATGCACGCCGATGTGCCCAACCATGAACCCTCACTCTTGCTCATGAATTGCGGTGAGGCGCGATTGGTGAGGCCGAGCCTTGGTTCGTGGGTCACTTACGGTTTGGGCACGGCGAATCAGAACCTGCCCGGTTTCGTCACTATGTGTCCGGGCGGCTACCCCATCCAAGAATCGCAGAATTGGCAGGCCGGCTTTCTTCCCGGTTCCTATCAAGGCACTTACATCAATACCAAACACAAAGCGGTCGATAAACTTATCGAGAATATCCGCAATAGCCGTCTCGATCTCAAGCAACAGCGTAAACAGCTGGACCTCGTTCAACAGCTCAACCAAGAGCACTTGCAGAAACGTCAAAACGACGCGCAGCTTGAAGCCCGCGTGCAATCATTCGAGCTGGCCTATCGCATGCAAATGGATGCCACCGATGCTTTCGATATCGAACGCGAACCGGCCTATATTCGCGATCTCTACGGAAGCGGCACTCAAGGCCGTCAAATGCTCATTGCACGGCGGCTCGTGGAGCGCGGCGTGCGTTTCGTGCAAGTCTGGCACGGCCCGGGCCAACCCTGGGACAACCACGACGACATCGAGAAACGCCACGCTCAACTGGCCAAACAATGTGACCAGGCTATCGGCGCACTCTTACAAGATCTCAAAGAGCGCGGCATGTTAGACGAAACGCTCGTCATCTGGGGTGGCGAATTCGGCCGCACACCCACGGTCGAGCTTCCCAAGCCGGGTTCTAACGCCGGTAAAATCAATGGACGCGATCACAATCACTACGGCTTCACCATGTGGCTCGCCGGCGGCGGTGTCAAAGGCGGTCACATCCACGGCGCCACGGATGAGTTCGGCTTCCAGGCGGTGGAAAAGCCCGTCCATGTCCACGATCTCCACGCCACCATCCTCCACTTGTTAGGCTTCGATCACGAAGAACTGACCTACCACTACGCCGGCCGCGATTTTAGACTAACGGACGTGCATGGGAAAGTGGTGGGCGATATTCTGGCCTAAATAGATGGCAGAGGTGACTTCTTACCCGCCAGATCCAGGTGGCCCTCGCCGCGTTTTTCGATAAGTCCAACGTTATCAACGGATTGATTTGAAATAGTGCAAACCTGTGGGTTATGGTAACATTCCTATGCCAAGACACATTGCTATTGCAGATCCCTCACCTCTGAGGCTCGCTGGGATATCAGCCTGGCTGAACAGACTCCCTGACGTCAAGATTGTGGGGCAGACGACCGATTGCAATGCGCTCATCAACCTGGCGGAAATCGAGGATTTGGATCTGATCATCGTCGATTTCGCTGGTTCGCCCCGTGGCGTTCAACAGGTGAAAGACGTCCTCGCGGCGGCTCCCAACGTCCGAATTCTGGTTCAGAGTTCGACGGAGGACGTGGCATCGGCAGAGCATTTCGTGCGAGCTGGTGCCTTAGGTTACCTTACACCCACGGCAGACTTTGAAATGGCCCAGAGAGCGATCGAGCGTGTGCTTGCCAACAAACTCTTCCTCAGTCCGGAGGTTTCAGAACACGTGCTTTCGAACGTCCTGCATAACGGCAACTCGGTGAAATCGGCTCCCTATTCAGAACTAACGGACCGGCAACTTGAGATCTTCCGGCTCGTCGGCAAAGGCAAAGACACGAAAACCATCGCTGACGATCTCTGGCTTAGTGTGAAGACCATTGATGCCCACAAGGGGCACATTCGGAAGAAGCTGGGCTTTGAAAGTAGCCATGAACTGTATGTGAGTGCCGTGAAATGGATCGAAGCCTCCGGAACGCGGGAACCATTGAAGTCATCGACAGCCCCCGTCTTGCTCGTGGACGATAACCGGGTGGATACCATGATGGCGCAACGCGCGTTGAATCATCTCAAACTAGAAAACCGGTTGATCACCGCGAAGAACGGTGAGGATGCGCTAGAGAAGCTTGAGACTCTCGATGAACTGCCTTGCATCATGTTGGTAGACATCCGCATGCCGAAAATGAATGGCTTGGAGTTTCTAACGGTGGTAAAACAACATGAGCGTTTGAGAACAGTGCCCGTAATCATTTACAGTATTTCGGAAAAAGCCTCGGATCGCGATGCGGCCTTTGCCAAAGGCGCCGCCGGTTACATGATCAAGCCTAAGAACTTTCCGAGCGCGATCGAACTCTTCCGCAAGGTCAGTCTTTACTGGTCCTCCAGCAAGTTTGCTACAATGAACTAGTCAATGGGATCTTAGAACTACTGAAGGAAGTGTTCGTTAGGTTTCGCCATTTGTTCTCAGGAGAACGTTTGAATCTGAGTCTCAAACGTTCGCTGCGTTTTGGAGGGTTGGGCCTACTCTTCGCAGCTGGAAGCCTCAGTGTTTGTGGGGAAACCAACTTTAAAGCAAAGGGATCTTTTCCGACTACGGTCTATAGCGATGAGGCTTTCCCCGATGGAATCCGTGCAACGGAAATTGATGAAGATTCCAAAGGTGTCATCTATGTGGGTTCAAATAAGGGGCTCCACAGCTTCGATGGGACGAGGTGGAGGCACTATGAAGGTCCCCGTGTGAGCACTCTGGCCGTTGGGCCAAACGATCAAGTCTATGTGGCGACGATCGGTGATGTGGGAAAGTGGAAGAAGAATGAGATGGGGCAATTGCAATTCCATTCTTTGCGTCCTCTGTTTGGAAGCGTGGGCCATCGCAATACGTCTGGATTTCGCGATGTGACAAGGGTAGGGGACTCGGTCTACTTCACCAGGACGCTAGGGGTTTTTCGCGTAACTCCGGAAACGCCTGGGAAAGAGTCTGTGCAAGTCTTTTCCCATTCTGAACTTTCGGAGCCATTGAAGTTTCGGAGAGTGCGGCCTCATCCTTCGGGAGTTCTCGTCCAACTTGAGGCCATGGACGATTTTTATGATCTAAAGATTGGTTGGATCCGGGATGACGGGATCGAGATTGAAGAGGTGCATGAGGACCCTAATACTGTTGCTGACCATATTGTAGACATCAATGTTTTTCCAAGCGGCAAACTGTTCCTGACTGGCTCGAGCCAATTGCATTTTATAGACGAGAGAGGGTTCAGGCGCCAGCTGAACACTGGGATTGAGTCAAGCGCGGTCATGTTTAAGAGAGCGGCGGCGCTCCTAGATGGGAGAATGGCGGTGGCAAGCAACCACAGTACCGGAGATGTCTTTTTCGTTGATGAATCAGGTAGCGTTTCCCGATATGAAGCCGGGAGTAGCGAGCCGAGAAACATCTACTGTGATCATATGGGGAGGTTGTGGCTCTCTGATTGGGGGAAGGTCCATCGAATCGATCTCCCAACAGGTCTCTTGTCATGGACAACGCCGGGCAATGGATTGATTCATGACGTGGCACTATTTAAAAACGCCCTTGTTGCCGCGACTACCCGAGGTCTTTTCTTTGCGAGAACAGATGAATCGAACGGCTTGCCTCTCGATGGCTTTGAGCCTTTAGGAGACGCACAACCATGGAGAACCTTAGCGGCGGCGGGCAATCAATTGTTTGTCGGTGGCGCCGGATATCTTGGAATCGTTCGGGATTTGGAGAATCCTCCTGAGCTAGTCGATACTCGCTATTTTTTCGACATCTTCGCCGACAGCGAACGCGTACTAATCACAACAGATCGCGGATTGGACGTTTACCGGCCTATCAGTGGAGTGTGGAAGCGGGTCAATCGCATTGAAAATAAGAAACCGCTCGTGCGCCTAACGGTCGATAACCACGGCCACGCTTGGGTTGCGACCCTCGGCAAGAATGAGGAAGCACTTGTGGTTCAAATTGACCCCGAACGGGAAGGTAACGCAGCGTTCTTGAGTAGCCACGAAGTTAGGGGCAATGGTATCCCCTGCTTCTCCCACGGCGAAGTTTTCTATTTCGGCAAAAGTTTCTCGGGGACAGGCCGATTTGACCGCGCGCAAGGTTGTTTCGTGAATGAGCACATTGATCACGGTCTTCCTGCTCAAACTGATCTCCATTCGGTTACCGATGTTTCAATGGGGGCAAACGGCGAGGATATCTTAGTAGCTGCCTCGCCCCGCGCAATCCGCATGAAGGGGGGAGTAACGGGTGAGGCTGAGCCCATCATTTCCTACGCCGGCGGCCCAGCTCTCCAATGTATTGCGGAAGATTCTCATGGAAATGTCTGGGCTGGATCTGGTAATTTGATCCTCTGCGCAATCCCCAAAACATCTCGTTCCGTTAGACCACAAATACGACTGGGGGACTCCTACTATCAAGGTGATGTGAAGGATTTTGTTCAGTTCGCCAACAAGGAGGCTCTCGGCTATACAACGAAGGTTCTTACCATTGAGTATTCGGTGCCCGTCGCGCTGCAGCCTGAAAAAACCGAGTACCAAGTTCGGTTGGCAGGACTTGACGATTCCTGGAGTGGATGGAGTCGTGAAGCAGAGGTAGACTTCGCTGCCCTTAGAGAAGGCGATTACAGATTGGAAGTTAGGGCGCGGACGATTGAGAACCCACACATTGAGCCCATGTCCCTGGCATTCTCCGTATCGCCACCCTGGCAAAGACACCCCTTATTCATCGCTTCGATGATGGCATTAATGATCTTAGTCGCAGCAGCAATGAGCGGTGGGCTCGCGTATGGATATTCGAATCGCCGGCGGGTGAAGGAGAGGGAGATGATGCTGCAAGAACTCTCCGATGTGAACACGAATCTTCGCGTGGCGAGAGACGATTTTGAACATTTCTCCTACGCAGTCGCCCATGACCTGAGAGCTCCCCTCCGGAATTTGAGCCTTCTTTGCGAATTGATCGAAATGGATCGCGATGGCCGTGATGGGCGAAAGATTGCGGAGACGTTGATGGACGAAGTGAATCGGCTCGATGACTACACGAGTGGCATCTTGTCTTTTGCGTGGGCGGGCAAGTCTCCTGACGAGGCCAAACCGGTAGAGATCCATGCGCTCGCTCGACTAATTTTTGATTCACTCAATGAAGATGTGGATCTTGAATTCTACGGAGAGGAGATCACCGTGCTTGCGGATCAGAATCTCTTAACGCTGGTGATTCAAAATCTCCTGACGAACGCGATCAAGGCGACACGAAAAGTGGATCAGCGAGGGAAAATCTCGGTCACGGCACGCCCTTTACCCGAAGCGTGGGAGATTTCCGTTAGGGACAATGGGTGCGGCATTCCAGAAACCCAGCACGGACTGATATTCCAACTGTTTGAGCGTTCCATTTGGTCAGAGGACGCGGATGGCAGCACGGGGATCGGCTTGGCTGTGGTCAAGCGCATTGTCGAATCCTGGGGCGGCGAAATTCGTGTGGACGCAGCTCCCGGAAAGGGGGCCACGTTTACGTTTACGATTCCCGGCGGTGAGCGAGATTGATTCGGTATCGCCTGAGATTTCGCTGGGAAATGCCACTTGGAACGCGCGGCGTTTCGAAGAGTTTCACTTCGTCCCGTCTTGTCGCAAGCCCCTCTTCCCGCCTAAACTTTCTTAATAATCCATAGACGGTACCCTTTGACACTTCCACTCCGTGGGTCTCTTGCAGCCAACTGACAATTTCTTTTCCATAGATCCAACGGTTCCGTTTAAGTCCATCCCGGATTTGCTCGATGAGTTCGTTTGACAGTTTGGGCTTCCGCCCGCCGTTCAAAATCAGAAGACCTTCAATGCCTTCTTTTCGATAGGTGCGCAGCCAGCGCATGACAAATGACGTGCTCTTTCCAACTTCCCGGGCAATGATGTCGATGGTGTGCGTCTCCCAGGTGGCGAGCTGAACAACAAGGAGACGCTGTCTGATGCGGGGATTCTTTTCGCGGTGGAGCGCCTCAACGATTTCTAGTGTGCGATTTTTACAATGATGAGAGAATTTTTGCATAAATGATAGCAAGGTTGAGGTCTAGAAAATTCCGGAGGAAACAATCCGCTGGAGAACGAGTTCATAATCTTGTTCCACCCGTTTCCAAGCGAGTTCAACGGTGGCGGTTTGATCTCGATCGACCGCTAAAGTAGTCAATATTTCCGCGCTTTGCGCATCAATGTCTGCGTGAACGTGCACTTCCCAGAATTGACCCGGCGTCAGATCAGCCATACGCAGTTTATCCAATTGCTTGTCGCTGCTGAGCCGGAGACGAACGCGAAAAATCGAGGGCTCTGATAAAACGTTTCTCAGGAACTGGTATAGGGTTCCATCCTTTACCTGAATATACGAATTCCATTCAAGTTGGCCGTCTTTAAAGAAAAGAACGGAGGGCCGGCTGCCATCCACGATGTTGGCAAGTGCGAATATCCCGGCACGCAAATCTTTGGTGGTTAAGAAACCATTTGGATAGTGAAACGAAGCCATATCCCATGAATCTCCAACATCATTATCTTCAGAGTAGTAGCGGCTCACCTCCTCAACCACACTCTCGGGATCGTGTAGGTAGAGCAACTTATCCTGCGGAGTCTCCGCAATGGCGAAGCTAGCAAATGTTTTCTTTGCTTCGATTTCCAATAAAACCAGATTACGGTGCTTACGAGCCAGAGAAGCGGCACCCGACGAAGAAAGAGGCGCATGAAGAGACGCTTGAATGCTTGTGGCGATCGAATCGTTCAGTGTGGGGAGCGCGAGAATCCGTTCCTCCGCAATGGAGTCATAATCAAACGGTAAGGGGTCCCTCTCAGAAAGCCCGACTTTGGCGACTATGCCGTAGGCAAAGGCAATCGGTAAAGACACCAACGCAACTACCTTTAATCGTGGGTGAGTCCTGGTGAGCCAGAACCACTTTGAAATTTCGATATCTGTGTCGGGTTCCCTATCCCATGACGGTGCCGGTGCCTCCTCCATTTCAGGCGCAGGAAGAAAGTGATCTAAAATCCGGTCATGCATTTCCGTCTTGCGCGAAAGAGCCCGCTGGGAAACGAGATTATCGTGATCTTTGGTAGAAGATTCATCCTCAGTCGCGGTCTCATCCTCAGTGGCGGTTTTATCCTTCTCCTCACTGAGATCAGACCGCTTGGGGATCCGGCAACTGCGCCCTAACACAGGCTTAAAAAAAGCGGCTTCTAATTTTTCATCTAGCTCTTCCTCCAATGCCGGATCTTCGAGACGCGGCAAATCTTGCGTTTTCTTTAAGGGCTTTGCAGGAAACTCTTTTTCTTCAGTTGGTTTCTCATCTTCCGCGACCTTCGCTCGTGCTTTTACGAAAATGGATTTGGGAGAAGCATCCAATTCCGGTACTGTCACGACCCTTCGTTTTATGAAAATGGGTTTGGGGGAACCGCCCAGTCGCGAAACAAGATCCCTGTGACTGGTAGAAGCATTCCCGGTCGAGTCCTCAGGTTCCAATTCGAACCGCTTCTTAACAGCATCAATGTCTATTCTTTTCGAGCGGCGCTCTCCCACCGGCTCACTTTCGAGAGGAGGCAATCCTTGCACGATATCATCGCGCGAGGGAGGGGAAGGTGAATCTTCGACTGTTTCCTCGATTCCTAACACATCCAATTTTTTCGCCTTTTTGAAGATACTTGGCGGGGAAGGGCCGCGCTCCGGAGGACTGCTGTCAGGGTCGCGTTCCCTCGGGATTTCAGGTAGTTTGTAAATAGATAAACGCATTGCTAGGAGTGGGGATGTTTTTTTATTTATTCTAAAAGATGACCTAAATGGTCGACCAAATGGTGCTGCCGGGATTCCGGCCAAGTCTCAAAGGCGTGAACGACACATTTGCGAATATTCGGATTGTCTTCGCCAAATTCTCCGAGAAGCCAATTGGTCGCTTCTCCAGCATTCTCTGAGTACCAGGAATTGAAGACGTGATAGAGGACCGCGTGGCTTCCTTGAAGTCTGGCCAATGGCTCCACCCATTCGGCCGCTTTCTGGGGGCGAACGGGAGCTGCCACCACACCGTACGCGATAATGATCTGCTCCCGCCCGGTTGGAAGACCGGAGACGAATGTTGCAGCGGCCTCCCAATCTTCCATTGCCCATTGCTCCACGAGAGCCCTGGCCTTGGCGGTAGCGTTAGGGCCGCCTTTAGCCATTATTTCTTCTATCCGGTCGCTCCACTTCGTTTCACTTCTATGAGGACGTCCGGCGTCCAAACGAGAGCGTGAGCCTAGAATGGAATTCGCTCGTGACTGCGGAACGGAATTGAATGCCGAATAGTTAGAAGCCTCAACGTCCGCAGGCAGGGGAGGATTGCGCCAATAAATGAAAGCTGAAATCACAACAACTCCTGCTCCGGTGACTAACAACCGCTTTTTCGTGAGCACTAGTAGATAGCTTACCGTGGCAACTCGAATCCATTAATACCGTCGTCTCTTTGATAGGAATAAACTCATGGCGAGCAAGACGAGCATGCTACTGGAAGGCTCGGGAATGGGCGCAAGAAAAGTAGCGGTTTGCAGTTCCCAACCCGTCGCACTGGTAGATGGGTCGCTTGTTAGAGTGTATTGCCCGGCACCTTGGACCACGAACGGATCGTTAGGGCCCGTACCATCCGGATCGACGGTGGCGGCACCAAAGACGGCCGTGTCTGCGGCGCTGGTGAAGAACTGTTGGGGCGTCCCGGCTTGAGAGGTGTCCATCAGATCCCAGTCACCATTGGTTAACAGGATGGTTTGGGCTCCCGGCGTTTCCGCGGTCACGGAGGCGAGGCTGTCGTAACCCCAAATATAAACCTGTTCACCAATGATCGACGTATCGCTGTTGGTGATCCCCGTGTTGCCAAACTCGTTGAAGAGCCCCGAAGCATTGTAGCTGTCGGAGTCGAGCGATACCCAATTGGTGCTCCAAAGACTTACATTGGTCCCGTCTGGTGTAAAACTGCCGGAGAACACGCCGAGTTCAAAAGTGAAACCGCCGCCTGATAACAGGCTGCCATCACTGAGCAGCGTGGTGCCGTCGCTTTGATAGTTGTCATCGAGCACGGTGTTCCCCCAATCAATCGACTGGGCATGACTTGGTGAGGCGATGGCGAAACCCATAACGGCGCCTGCCAATTTTCCGTAGTTTTTTAGAGTGGTCGTTTTCATCGGCTTGGTAGTGATTTTGTGAGAATAGTTGAATGTTATTGTGTGGTTGTTTGAAAAATGATCTCCGCGACCGCGCCCCACAGAACGGCCGCGGAGATTCTCTGTTGTGAAGATATCCCTCTACGGTTGTCCTAGATTCAGCTCGTAGGGGACATCTACTTGGTAGCCGGAGTGACCGGCTCTGTTGAGGAGGAAGACGGCTCGGCAGAAGCTGAAGTGAATCACTTCATTCTGATTGTTTACCGGATCACCAACCGGTGCCCAGTATTCGAACGGAGCAGGAAGCAGCCAGTAAGTGGTGAAAGCCTCCGTGGTGGCATCATTATCAAAGTCCCAGACTGAGAATTGATCACCTAGGTTGGGATCGGTGTTGCCGCCAAAGCCGCTGATCAGACCCCGTGCCTCGGGGCTTAAGTCCTCAGGGAACCCGCTCGCTGCAAAGGTGTAGTCCGCGACCAATGGCTGGCGGAAGACGTTGCAGCGAATCAGTCCTCCATGAAGCACGGTGACGTTTGCAGACGGAGAGAGCTTAACAAACATCCCCTCACCCGCTGCCACCGGCACACTATCCACCGAGGTAACCGGATCCCCAACCTTCATCCAATAGTGCAACGCTGGATTGACGGCGGTGCCGTCCAACAGTGCGTAAGTGGTGAAGGCTTGGTTGTCTCCGAAGAAGCTGACTTGATCAGCTTGGTTCGGATCCGTGCTCCCAATGAACAAGTCTTTTTCTAAGACTTCGTTGATCGTCACATGCGGCCTTAGAATGAAGGTGCTGCCTGACAGACTCCCCAGATCGCCGAGTGAGTCCGTATTCACGCCATTCGAGGGCCGGTCGGCTGCGGGAGCCGTCGTGTCAATGGTTAGACTTGTGCCAGTTGACGCATCTTCATCGATCTCGAGACGGTGGCCTTCTGCAGAGCCACTGGTGATCTCAAGATAGTATTCCGAACCGCTCTCGAATAGAGCCGGCGCATCGCCACTGGCCAAGGAAGCAGTTGCCACCGTAACGGAGCTGGAATCACTGGCGCTAATGGCTCCTGCCAAGATGTGCTTCTTCAACCATGGATAACCATAAGTTTGGTTGTTTTGATATAGCTGCGTCTGGCACCATCCAATCGGCTTGGAGTAGCAGGTAGCGTCCTTGTTAGGCCCGTCGGTCAGCTTGACTCTGAGCACGGCGAAGCCTTCTTGGATCGTTGCGTTCGTATCGTTCTGGAGAGCGGCATAACTCACCGTTTCCGTATCGTCACCATTGCTAGTCACCGTTGGGGTGACCGTGGAGACGTTCCATTGAACGGTTCCGCTTAGAGTGCTCGTCACCAGAAGCTCGTAGGTCACATGGGGTAGATCCTCTGGCCGTGTGTAGAACACGCGCACGGAATTCTGGTTCGTGAACTCCCAGCAGAGTCCGGCATAAGCCCCCGTGTCCGCATCGGAACCAAAGGCCCATTCGCAGAGGTCGTCCACACCGTCCATGTCGTTATCGGCATCAGGTGTCGAACCCGTGTCGGGTTGATTGTCTGTCTGCCAGCCTTCGAACGTTTCGGGTGCCCCGATTCCAGCAAAGGTGGTGGGTAACGTATCCACCCCGTTGTTGTTCACGATACCGTCTCCATCGGGATCGGTCGGGCTATCGACCGCACCATCGTCGTCCGCATCAAGTGCGGCATTATCCGTGGACTCGATGTCGTTCGTGCCGTCGCCATCGCTGTCAACGTCACGATAGTCGGGGATGGTGTCCGTATCGGAGCCACCCTGTTCTGGAATGGAGCCATTCCCGGCATCACCGTAACCAGATGGGTCTTGGTCAATCGCATCAGGGATACCGTCGCCGTCGCTATCCGTTCCGTCCGTATCAGCTGAGTTGATCGTGCCGTCTCCGTTGCTATCAAAAGCTCCATTGCCGCCTTCACTAACATCACCAATGGTGTCATTGTCAGAGTCCAGGTCGCGATAGTCAGGTACGGAGTCGTTGTCGCTATTCAGAGGCGCGGTATCGGCGTCATCGCCGAAGCCGTTGCTGGCGTCATCCTCATCAGGAATGCCATCGCCGTCGGTGTCGGTCGGAAGCGTGCCGGTGCCAACGATCCCGTTGTTATCCGGATCGCTGTTGCCAGCCTCGATCACGTCGTTGATACCGTCGTTGTCGCTGTCCAGATCTTGATAGTCGGGAACATTGTCTCCGTCCGTGTCAGGCGGTGTGGCGCCACCTGCGGGGACGGTATCCAGAATGCCATTCGCGTCGGGCGTGCCGTCGCCGTCATCGGCGATGCCATCGCCATCAGCATCAGTCCCATCAGCTTCAATGACGTCGTTGATGCCGTCATTGTCACTGTCGAGGTCTTGATAGTCTGGAACACTGTCGCCGTCGGTGTCGCTAACAGTGTAGTTGACCACGCCGGTGTTCTCCGAACCACTGTCCTGCACCGCGTCGGGAACGCCATCGCTACCGACCGCGCCGTCCAACCGGCCGTCACTGTCACTGTCAGCAGCACCGTGACCAGCCTCTTCGATATCGAGAATACCGTCGTTGTCGGAATCCAGATCAAGGCTGTCGGGGATGCCGTCGCCATCGGTGTCACCACCGTTGAGGGCCGTGGCTTCCTCAACGGTGTCGAGAATACCGTCGTTGTCGTCATCTAGATCGATGGCGTCGTCGATGCCGTCATTGTCAGTGTCCGTCGAATCGTCACCGAATCCGCTTGGGCTACCGTCCACGACATCGGGAATGCCGTCGCCATCGGTGTCCGTGTTGTCGTCGACCACGCCGTCGCCATCGCTATCGATGGTCGTGGGTAGGGTCGAGGTGGTTGGTGGCTCTTGGAAATCAGGCGTGCCGTCGCTGTCAGCGTCGGGTAGGCTGCTACCATCCGTGATCGTGCCGGGCGTATCGATCTCGCCATCGCCATCACTATCGGTGCCGCCGGCTTCTTCGACGTCGTTGGTGCCGTCGTTGTCGGAATCGAGATCCTGGTAGTCAGGCGTGCCGTCACTATCCGTGTCGGGAACGGTGGCCGCGGTGCCGCCGTTGTCGGGATCGACCGTGTCGGCGATGCCGTCACCATCGGTGTCCGTCAGGGTATCGAGCACCCCGTCATTGTCGGCGTCCTCAGCCGGATCGGTGCCGCTTTCGACCAGGTCACTGATACCGTCGTTATCGGAATCAACATCTTGGAAGTCAGGCGTGCCGTCTCCGTCGGTGTCTTCCACCGTGTAGTTGACCGCGCCGTCGTCTTCCGTGCCGCTGTCCTGAACCGCATCGGGGATACCGTCGGTGCCGACATTGCCGTCCACTTCACCGTCGCCATCCGCGTCCGCTGCGCCGTGACCAGCTTCCACGACATCGAGGATACCGTCACCGTCACTGTCGAGATCCTGGCTGTCAGGAATGCCATCGCCGTCGGTGTCGCCCGTGCCCTCAACGCTGTCGAGGATGCCGTCGTTGTCGTCGTCGAGATCGATGTCGTCAGGGATGCCGTCGCCATCGGTGTCCGTGTTGTCGTCGCCAAAGGTGCTTGGGCTACCGTCCACGACATCCGGAATGCCGTCACCGTCGGTGTCCGTGTTGTCGTCGACCACGCCGTCGCCATCGCTATCGATGGTCGTGGGTAGGGTCGAGGTGGTTGGTGGCTCTTGGAAATCAGGCGTGCCGTCGCTGTCGGCGTCGGGTAGACTGCTTCCGTCGGTGATCGTGCCGGGCGTATCGATCTCGCCGTCGCCATCACTATCGGTGCCCCCGGCCTCTTCGACGTCGTTGGTGCCGTCGTTGTCACTGTCCAGATCCTGGTAGTCAGGCGTGCCATCGCTGTCCGTGTCGGGAACCGTGGCCGCGGTGCCGCCGTTATCGGGATCGACCGTGTCGGCGATGCCGTCACCGTCGGTGTCTGTCAGGGTGTCAAGCACGCCGTCGTTATCCGCGTCTTCAGCCGGATCGGTGCCGCTTTCGACCAGGTCACTGATGCCGTCGTTATCGGAATCAACATCTTGGAAGTCAGGCGTGCCGTCTCCGTCAGTATCGACGACCGTGTAGTTGACGGTGCCGGAGTCTTCTTGGCCACTATCTTGCACACTGTCAGGCACGCCGTCGGTGCCGACATTGCCATCCACTTGGCCATCGCCGTCCGCATCGGCTGCGCCGTGACCGGCCTCTACGACATCGAGGATGCCATCGCCGTCAGAGTCGAGATCTTGGCTGTCGGGAATGCCGTCGCCGTCGGTGTCACCGGTGCCCTCGACCGTGTCGAGGATGCCATCGTTGTCGTCGTCGAGATCGATGTCATCAGGGATGCCGTCGCCGTCGGTGTCCGTGTTGTCGTCTCCAAAGGTGCTTGGGCTACCGTCCACCACATCGGGAATGCCGTCGCCATCGGTGTCCGTGTTGTCGTCGACCACCCCATCGCCATCGCTGTCGATCGTTGTTGGCAACGTGGAGGTGGTGGGTGGCTCTTGGAAATCGGGCGTGCCGTCGCTGTCAGCGTCCGGCAGGGTGCTTCCGTCGGTGATCGTGCCGGGCGTATCGATCTCGCCATCGCCGTCGCTGTCAGTGCCGCCGGACTCTTCGACGTCATTCGTGCCGTCGTTATCGGAATCGAGATCCTGGTAGTCAGGCGTGCCGTCACTATCCGTGTCGGGAACCGTGGCCGCGGTGCCGCCGTTATCGGGATCAACCGTGTCGGCGATGCCGTCACCGTCGGTGTCCGTCAGGGTATCGAGCACCCCGTCGTTATCCGCGTCTTCAGCCGGATCGATGCCGCTTTCGACAAGGTCACTGATGCCGTCGTTGTCGGAATCAACATCTTGGAAGTCAGGGGTGCCGTCGCCGTCAGTATCAACGACCGTGAAGTTGACCGCTCCGCCGTCCTCGGCGCCGCTGTCCTGAACCGCATCGGGGATACCGTCGGTGCCGACATTGCCATCGACTTCGCCGTCGCCGTCCGCGTCGGCTGCACCGTGTCCGGCCTCTACGACATCGAGGATGCCATCGCCGTCAGAGTCGAGATCTTGGCTGTCGGGAATGCCGTCGCCGTCGGTGTCACCGGTGCCCTCAACGCTGTCGAGGATGCCGTCGTTGTCGTCGTCGAGATCGATGTCATCAGGGATGCCGTCGCCGTCGGTGTCCGTGTTGTCGTCTCCAAAGGTGCTTGGGCTACCGTCCACGACATCGGGAATGCCGTCGCCATCGGTGTCCGTGTTGTCGTCGACCACGCCGTCGCCATCGCTATCGATGGTCGTGGGTAGGGTCGAGGTGGTTGGTGGCTCTTGGAAATCAGGCGTGCCGTCGCTGTCGGCGTCGGGTAGACTGCTTCCGTCGGTGATCGTGCCGGGCGTATCGATCTCGCCGTCGCCATCACTATCGGTGCCCCCGGCCTCTTCGACGTCGTTGGTGCCGTCGTTGTCGGAATCGAGATCCTGGTAGTCAGGCGTGCCGTCACTATCCGTGTCGGGAACCGTGGCCGCGGTGCCGCCGTTATCGGGATCGACCGTGTCGGCGATGCCGTCACCATCGGTGTCCGTCAGGGTATCGAGCACCCCGTCGTTATCCGCGTCTTCAGCCGGATCGGTGCCGCTTTCGACCAGGTCACTGATGCCGTCGTTATCGGAATCAACATCTTGAAAGTCAGGCGTGCCGTCGCCGTCAGTATCGACCACTGTGTAGTTGACTGTGCCAGAGTCTTCCTGGCCGCTGTCCTGAACCGCATCGGGGATACCGTCGGTGCCGACATTGCCGTCGACTTCGCCATCGCCGTCTGCGTCCGCTGCGCCGTGACCAGCTTCCACGACATCGAGGATACCGTCACCGTCACTGTCGAGATCCTGGCTATCGGGAATGCCGTCGCCGTCGGTGTCACCAGTGCCCTCAACGCTGTCGAGGATGCCGTCGTTGTCGTCGTCGAGATCGATGTCATCAGGGATGCCGTCGCCGTCGGTGTCCGTGTTGTCGTCGCCAAAGGTGCTTGGGCTACCATCGACAACATCGGGAATGCCGTCACCGTCGGTGTCCGTGTTGTCGTCGACCACGCCGTCGCCATCGCTATCGATGGTCGTGGGTAGGGTCGAGGTGGTTGGTGGCTCTTGGAAATCAGGCGTGCCGTCGCTGTCGGCGTCCGGCAGGCTGCTACCGTCGGTGATCGTGCCGGGCGTATCGATCTCGCCGTCGCCATCACTATCGGTGCCCCCGGCCTCTTCGACGTCGTTGGTGCCGTCGTTGTCGGAATCGAGATCCTGGTAGTCAGGCGTGCCGTCACTATCCGTGTCGGGAACCGTGGCCGCGGTGCCGCCGTTATCGGGATCGACCGTGTCGGCGATGCCGTCACCATCGGTGTCCGTCAGGGTATCGAGCACCCCGTCGTTATCCGCGTCTTCAGCCGGATCGGTGCCGCTTTCGACAAGGTCACTGATGCCGTCGTTGTCGGAATCAACATCTTGGAAGTCTGGCGTGCCATCACCATCGGTGTCTTCCACCGTGTAGTTGACGGTGCCCGAGTCTTCCTGGCCGCTATCTTGCACACTGTCGGGCACGCCGTCGGTGCCGACGTTGCCATCGACTTGACCATCGCCGTCGGCGTCCGCTGCGCCGTGTCCGGCCTCTACGACATCGAGGATGCCGTCACCGTCACTGTCGAGATCCTGGCTGTCAGGAATGCCATCGCCGTCGGTGTCACCGGTGCCCTCGACCGAGTCGAGGATGCCGTCGTTGTCGTCATCGAGATCGACGTCATCTGGGATGCCGTCGCCGTCCGTATCCGTGTTGTCGTCGCCAAAGGTGCTTGGGCTACCGTCCACGACATCAGGGATGCCATCACCGTCGGTGTCCGTGTTGTCGTCGACCACGCCGTCGCCATCGCTGTCGATCGTTGTTGGCAACGTGGAGGTGGTTGGTGGCTCTTGGAAATCAGGGGTGCCGTCGCTGTCAGCATCTGGCAGGCTGCTGCCGTCCGTGATGGTGCCGGGCGTATCGATCTCGCCGTCGCCATCACTATCGGTGCCCCCGGCCTCTTCGACGTCGTTGGTGCCGTCGTTGTCGGAATCGAGATCCTGGTAGTCAGGCGTGCCGTCACTATCCGTGTCGGGAACCGTGGCCGCGGTGCCGCCGTTATCGGGATCGACCGTGTCGGCGATGCCGTCACCATCGGTGTCCGTCAGGGTATCGAGCACCCCGTCGTTATCCGCGTCTTCAGCCGGATCGATGCCGCTTTCGACAAGGTCACTGATGCCGTCGTTGTCGGAATCAACATCTTGGAAGTCTGGCGTGCCATCACCATCGGTGTCTTCCACCGTGTAGTTGCCGGTGCCCGAGTCTTCCTGGCCGCTATCTTGCACACTGTCGGGCACGCCGTCGGTGCCGACGTTGCCATCGACTTGACCATCGCCGTCGGCGTCCGCTGCGCCGTGTCCGGCCTCTACGACATCGAGGATGCCGTCACCGTCACTGTCGAGATCCTGGCTGTCAGGAATGCCATCGCCGTCGGTGTCGCCCGTGCCCTCAACGCTGTCGAGGATGCCGTCGTTGTCGTCGTCGAGATCGATGTCATCAGGGATGCCGTCGCCATCGGTGTCCGTGTTGTCGTCGCCAAAGGTGCTTGGGCTACCGTCCACCACATCGGGGATGCCATCACCGTCGGTGTCCGTGTTGTCATCGACCACCCCATCGCCATCGCTGTCGATCGTTGTTGGCAACGTGGAGGTGGTGGGTGGCTCTTGGAAATCGGGCGTGCCGTCGCTGTCAGCGTCCGGCAGGGTGCTTCCGTCGGTGATCGTGCCGGGCGTATCGATCTCGCCATCGCCATCACTATCGGTGCCGCCGGCTTCTTCGACGTCGTTGGTGCCGTCGTTGTCGCTGTCCAAATCCTGGTAGTCAGGCGTGCCGTCGCTGTCCGTGTCGGGAACCGTGGCCGCGGTGCCGCCGTTATCGGGATCGACCGTGTCGGCGATGCCGTCGCCATCGGTGTCCGTCAGGGTGTCGAGCACGCCGTCGTTATCGGCGTCTTCGGCGGGATCGGTGCCACTTTCAACAAGGTCACTGATGCCGTCGTTGTCGGAATCAACATCTTGGAAGTCAGGGGTGCCGTCGCCGTCGGTGTCTTCCACCGTGTAGTTGACGGTGCCGGAGTCTTCCTGACCGCTGTCTTGCACACTGTCAGGCACGCCGTCAGTGCCGACATTGCCGTCCACTTGACCATCGCCGTCTGCGTCCGCTGCGCCGTGTCCGGCCTCTACGACATCGAGGATGCCGTCACCGTCGGAATCGAGGTCTTGGCTGTCGGGGATGCCATCGCCGTCGGTGTCGCCCGTGCCCTCAACGCTATCGAGAATGCCGTCGTTGTCGTCGTCGAGGTCAGTCGCATCCGGGATGCCGTCGCCATCGGTGTCCGTGCCCCCGTCGCCAAATGCGTTCGGGTTTTCGTCGACGACATCCGGGATGCCGTCGCCGTCGGTGTCGGTGTCGTCGTCGACCACGCCGTCGCCATCACTGTCGATGGAATTTGGCAAGGTGGACGTCGCAGGAGGCTCTTGGAAATCAGGGGTGCCGTCGCTATCGGCGTCGGGCAGGCTGCTGCCGTCAATGATCGTTCCCGGTGTGTCGATGATGCCGTCGCCATCGCTATCGGTGCCGCCGGCTTCTTCGACGTCGTTAGTGCCATCGTTGTCAGAATCGAGATCCTGATAGTCGGGCACACCGTCACTGTCGGTATCGGGGACGGTCGCCGCGGTGCCGCCGTTGTCCGGGTCGACCGTGTCGGCGATGCCGTCACCATCGGTGTCTGTCAGGGTGTCGAGGACACCGTCCTTGTCCGCGTCCTCGGACGGGTCGGTGCCGCCTTCGACCAGGTCGCTGATGCCGTCGTTGTCGGAATCCAAGTCCTGGAAGTCAGGGGTGCCGTCGCCGTCGGTGTCTTCCGCCGTGTAGTTGACGTTGCCGGAGTTTTCTTGGCCGCTGTCCTGCACGCTGTCGGGCACGCCGTCGGTGCCAACTGCTCCGTCCACTTCACCGTCTCCGTCTGCGTCGGCCGCACCGTGGCCAGCCTCCTCCACGTCGAGGATGCCGTCGCCATCAGAGTCCAGATCCCTGCTATCGGGAATGCCGTCGCCGTCGGTGTCGCCAGTGCCCTCAACGCTGTCGAGGATGCCGTCGTTGTCGTCGTCGAGATCGACGTCATCGGTGATGCCATCGCCGTCGGTGTCTACGGGATCGACACTGCGGAAGTCGACATCAGACGCAACCGTATCCACATTCTCCAGTCCATTGGAGCTCCCTAGCGGAGCGTTGACCGCTCCGTCTGGATCAATACTCGTCGCACCGATCGACGCGTCGTCATCAATCCCGTCCAAGTTTCCGTCTGACCCAGAGAGCGTCAGGCCGCTTTCGTCCTTGTCCAATACCGTGTCATTGTCGGAGTCGTCGTCCAGATAATCAGGCGTGCCGTCGCCGTCGGTATCGATAGGTGCGTTCAGGTTCGCATGGGTGCCGCCGAAGTCACCGGTCGTACCGTCGTTGGCATCGAATATATCGATGATCCCGTCGTCGTCGGCATCGTTGTCAGACGTATCGCCGTCGTTGGTGACATAGCCGGCGGTCGGGCGGGCTTCGATCGTATCCGCGATACCATCACCATCACTGTCAAGATCAGTCCAATCCAATATACCATCACCATCCGTATCCAAGCCGGCGATACCCACCGACGCCGCCTCACTCGTGTCGGTAGTATCGGAATCGAAAATATCCATCAGGCCGTCGCCGTCGGCATCGGCGACACCGCCGTTCGCGTTGGCGGCTTCGGTGAGGGAAATCGTGCCGTCGTTGTTGGCATCGGCCGAAAGTTGGGCCGGCGTGCTCGCGATTTCCCGCAGGTCGCTTATGCCATCGTTGTCAGAATCCAGATCGATGGAATCAGGTTGACCGTCTTTGTCGAAATCGCCGCCGCTCGTTTCCGTGCCGACAAATACGGAGATACCGTCAATGGCGATGTAGCTCCTCCCACCATCCACGGCTCTGAACACTAGCGACTGAGAGGTCGCAGACGCTGTAAAGGTAAGTTCTTGATATTCCCAAGTCTGGTTACCCTCACCTTCATAGACCACAAATTCACTGTATTGGGTCTCAGAACCGAACGACACCTCCCAACGAATCACACCCGTACCATCTGTCTGTGTGAAGCCCTCAACCCCCGCGTTCGTTTGGTAGAAAGTTACGGTGTAGTCCGCACCGATTTCCAAATCATCGAGTGTCGCGACAAGACCTTCAGAGGGAAACGCACCGGCGAAGACACCGCCGTCAGGCGAAGCGGGCGTTCCATCAGCCATACCCGATGAAGACCCCGCGGTAGCCGGAATACCGGAGCCGGCAGTAGTCACGTCCAACCATGAGTCCGCCGTCGTCGTTCCCAAATTAGCCCATCCGCCACCGGTGACATTACTATTGAAAACATCATCCGACGCAACACCTGCCAGACTTTCAAAAGAGCCGTCAGCCGCTCCCAGCGGTATGGGGACAACCGCTTTGAAATCGTTCGAATCGATGAAACCGTCGTTGTCGTCGTCGATATCGAGGTGGTCGGGAACGGTGTCACCGTCGGAGTTGATTCCGAACTCGCGGAAGTTCACCTCGCTGGTGCCGAAGTTGTCGAAGAAGTCGTTCGGCGGGTCAGCCACGCTGCCGTTCACGTCCGCGTAGGTCGCGTCGCTCACGGCGGCGATACCCGACTCGAGCTGGTCGGAGGTCTCATCGTCGTCGCTGTCGCTATCGAGGTAGTCCGGGATGCCGTCGCTGTCGGTATCGACCGGCGTTAATCCCCCAGCGTAGTTGTCGTCCACGCCGTCCGCGTTTGCGTCGGTCATCGAGGTACCGCCGCCCGAGGGGGCAAGGTAGCCGGCCGTGGTCTGCGCCTCGACGTTGTCCGGGATCCCGTCCCCGTCAGAGTCCAGATCCAAGTGGTCGAGGATCCCGTCACCATCCGCATCACAGTCTCCGTGGGAGTCGAACACCAGGATATCCGTCCCGTTGGCATAGGCCACACGACCCAACGCATGCGAATCCAGCAGGGTCATCCCGTCCTCGGAACCATTGGTGAAGGTGGTGAAGGACTGGTCGCTCACGTAGGCGCCGGTGTGGACGTTGTACTCCTCCACCTCGCCGCCCGTGCCCAGCACGAACACGCGGCCGTTGAACGTCGCCGTGCCCAAGGCACCCATGATCAGCCCTTCATCGTTGAGGTCAGCCAGGGTCTCCCCGGTGCGCGTCCCCGCGCCGCTCAGGGTCACCCCGCCGAAGAGCTGCCCGTCGTCCAGGTTGGTCGTCGCCGTGCCGACTGTTCCAAGGATATAGCGCTGGATCTGCCCGGAGGTGTCGTTGATCACGTAGAGCGAGGTCGTGTTAGCCCCGATCAACCGACCGGCAGAAAGGAGGTCGGCCAGCGTCTCGGTGTCTGATTCACCCCCGTCGAGCGCCGTCTCCGTGTAGGTGATCTCGTGTGCTCCAGTGGTGATATTGTAGCGCTCCAAACGTCCCGTCGACGAGATGACGTAAAGGTCGGCGGTGTCCGCCGCAATCACCCGGCCGTCGCTGTAGAGAGACTCCAGGGTCAACCCGTCCGAGTCACCACCGCTGAGTTCGGTCGGCGTCCGCTCGAAGTCCAGCACACCGTCGGTGTCGCCATACTCATAGAACTGTAAGGTCGCCGGTGAGAAATGCAGTCGGCAATTGGCGATCTCCACCGTGTCCAGGATGCCGTCGTTGTCGTCGTCCAGGTCGAGGTGGTCGGCGACCGAATCGCCATCGGTGTCGGTGCCGAACTCGCGGAAGTTCACCTCGTTGACATCACCGAAGGTGCTCAGGAAATCGGTGGAGGGATCGCTCAAGCTGCCGTTGACATCCGCGTAGGTCGCGTCGCTCACGGCGGCGATACCCGACTCGAGCTGGTCCGAGGTCTCGTCGTCGTCGCTGTCGAGGTCAAGATAGTCCGGCAGCCCGTCGCTGTCCGTATCGACCGGCGTCAGCCCTCCGGCGTAGTTGTCGTCCACCCCGTCGCCATTGACATCAGTCATCGAGGCGCCGCCCCCCGAGGGCGCGAGGTAGCCGGCCGTGGTCTGCGCCTCGACGTTATCCGGGATCCCGTCCCCGTCGCTATCCAGATCCAAGTGGTCTTCAATCCCGTCGCCATCCGTGTCACACAGCAAATCATGAGAATCGAACGCGATGATATCCGTCCCGTTCGCGCTGATCAGACGCCCCTGGGAATGCAGATCAGCCAGGGTCTCGCCATCAAGTGCCCCACCCGACACCGCAGTCGGCGTGTAGATCGTGGAGTAGTTCCCGCTCGACGTGAGATAGCGCTCGATCTGACCCGAATCGTCCGAGAGCACATAAACATAGGTCGAATCCATGCCGAGGATGCGTCCGGCCGCCGCCAGATCAGCAAGTGTTTCGCCATCGGACTCCCCGTTGGTCAGCGCCGTCGGCGTCCAGATCGTCGAGTAGTTGCCGTTGCTGATAAGGTAGCGCTCGATCTGTCCCGAGCTGTCCGAGAGGACATAGAGATAGGAGGTGTCTGCGTGGATGATGTTCCCCGAGGCCACCAGATCGGCCAGCGTCTCACCGTCCGATTGCCCGTTGGTCAACGACGTTGGCGTGTAGGCCGCCACAAACGCCCCCGTAGAAATCGTGTAGCGCTCGATCTGCCCGGAGGACGAGAGCACGTACAAGTTGGTGCCATCGGCCGCGACGAGGCTCCCCGCCGCGTGGAGATCTTCGAGCGTCTCGCCATCGGAACCGCCACCGCTCAGCGAGGTGTAGCTGCGGGTGAAATCCAGCGCGCCGTCGGATAGTCCATACTCGATGAGCTGCAGCGTCGCCGAGGAAACCAAGATCTCCCAATTCGAGAGTTCGACCGTGTCCAGGATGCCGTCGTTGTCATCGTCCAAGTCCGAAGAATCATTGATTCCGTCGCCATCAGTATCCTGCAAGACCCCCCGCCACTCCGGAAACGCCAGCGCCCCGATGGGCGTGCCGACCTCCAGCTCCCAGTCACCGCCGAGAGACGCATGCCCCGTCAAGTCATCCGAAGCCGCCACGGTAACCCCGAGCTCGCGCTCCAGATAGGCCACCGCCGCCCGGCCCACCTCGCCCTTGCCGAACTCGCAAGCGTAGATGTTCAGGTGTTTGGTACCTGGCGGTATTCGCGTTCGCAGGATCATGGCGAGCCAATGCGCAGAAACCCACTCATCTTCAATGAGCACTTTGCCAGGGCGTCCATGAGCCACCAATTGAAGAACCGACCCTGTCGAAGCGATCGCACCGCGCCGCTCTCCCAACTCCATTAATGCTTCAACGGATGCGCAGGAAACAGGAGAACGAACTTCTACTCTGGAACGGTCAGTGCAGGTAAGCGGGGATCCGTTGGCATGGCACGCCAGAGCCAGAAAGCTGATCAAAAGCGCCCAAACGAATCGGACGGCTTGGCGACCCAACGAACCAACGGTCGGGCGTTCCAACCGGTATAAATACGCTGAGCTGGACCTTAGTCGAAGAGTAGTAATCATGGAAAATATTGTATATGTGTTGAATTCAACTCTTCGTGAACTCGCCTTTGTCTCCAGTTGGAGCTGTCATCTCTTGTTCATAGGCCTATGAAACAGAATCGCTTGACTCTCCTGAGATCTCGATATGCCCCTTCAGACTGATACGGGTGACTAACGGTGAGACGCTCGATTGAACATGCCTCCAGCAGGGTCCCCGTCGCTCAGCACTCAGACCAACTTTTGAGGGGGATTGCCATCCATGATACCATTCCTCGATCTGGAAATTACAGTGTCCGCATGAAAAAAAGTCTTGTAATTGTGAGGATTATGGACTGAAGGAGTTTTTGTCTTAGGACGTCTCGCTACTCACCTTCACACCATCAGAGATAACGAAGGTGACGGTACTTTCCGCAGCGGAGGTCTTGAGTGTTCCGGGCAGCGCCCATCGACGAAGAGAAGTCTCACGACTTCTTCTACACAATCGCATCCTAACATTTCGTAGCGGAACTTGTGAGCGTTCCGGGGCAGCGCCCATCGACGAAGAGAAGTCTCACGACTTCTTCTACGGGCTCCTATCGAACCGACATTTCGTAGCGGAACTCGTCAGCGTTCCGGGGCAGCGCCCATCGACGAAGAGAAGTCTCACGACTTCTTCTACGGGCTCCTATCGAACCGACATTTCGTAGCGGAACTCGTCAGTGTTCCGGGCATCGCTCATCGACGAGGAGAAGTCTCACGACTTCTTCTACGGGCTCCTATCCTAACATTTCGTAGCGGAACTCGTGAGCGTTCCATCGCAGTTGCGGAATCCGGCACTCGGAACTCTCACGAGTTCCGCTACCACACGAGTTCTGCTACCACACGAGTTCCGCACCACTTTTAGTCACACCCCTATCTATTTTCCTGGGAGCCTCCAGAGATGGAGAGGCACGCCTTTCGATTGAACGATCCGCAGAATCGTGCAGGAACCCCTCTCTTTAGGTAAATCATTTACCAACATGGGGCAGCAGGCACCGGCAAAGGTGTTGGCCAATAAATCTTCAGGCACCTCATGGGTCACGGCCACCAAAGCGTCAGCGATCTTTTCCCCAAGGAAATCGCGTAGGGCGAAATGAAGGGCGGGGAAACGCTGGGCACATGGGAGACCGAATATGGGCAGGTCAAAATCTTCAAGCATGCATTCGTCTAGTCCGGCCAAAGGATGGGTGCTATCCACGGCGATGAAGACAGGAACGCTGGCGATTCTCTTCGAAACCATGTCCGGCTTTGAGGAGGCACGCGGGAGGATGCCATAATCGAGTTTGTGTTCTTCTATCCGTCTGATGATTTCAAACTCAGACGAGACGGGTACAATCGAATAAGGATATTCGAGTTGTTTTAAAACATCACTCAAAGCCGGGCAGCCTTGAAGAAAGCAACTCATACCAATCGTAAGGGGGCGGTCGTCGCGAGACCGGTCAATCTTGGGCAGGGATTCGAAACTGTTCGCCTCCACTCGGGAATGCCGCGATTGGAATTCTCGATTCAACACCGTGTCCGATGAACCATTGCAACGAAAACGGAAGTGCGATTCAGGGCTACTAGCAACGATAAAGGGATTCGACGAAATCTTTAACCGATTCATAAGAGTGCACAGGTAATGATAAAATAATCAGTAACTCGTTATTCTAATGCCGCCAGATGGAGGCTTGCCTTGGCGATTTCTAGGGATATCGCTTAGAGACCGTTCGATGCCTCTAACTGCCTTTAAACGTCAACGAGTTAGATCCCTGACTTGTCTTGAGCAATGTCGCAAAGATGGCTCACCTCTCCGAATGGCGTGTCATTATTATAGGTCATTATTATACGCCTATTCTTTGAAAATGATTCACTGAAACCAAATTCTGACAGTAGTCATTCCCTGGAGCTAGGCTCCGTTTGATCGCGGAGATTTTCGATAGCGCGTTATTCTTTATTGTCTTACGCGCCGCGCACGGATCTCTCACGAGTTCCGCTACGAATGTGGTAATGGCGATCGATATCACCCCGTAGAAGAAGTCGTGAGACTTCTCCTCATTTGATCCGCCGCAAACGGAACTCTCACGAGTTCCGCTACGATATCACCCGTAGAAGAAGTCGTGAGACTTCTCCTCGTTTGATCCGCCGCAAACGGAACTCTCACGAGTTCCGCTACGAATGTGTTCCGCTACGAAGAAAAAGGCGACCTGTTCGGAATTCTCACGAATTCCGCTACGAGAAAATGGCCACCACTTTTAGTCATCCCCCTTAGAACCATTGCGCTCGTTGTCTTCGATCTTTGCGTGAAGCGCGCGTGCTGCTTTTTCAAGATTTCCATCGTGAGATGAACGGAACTCGATCGACGTGGTATGGGCGGGACTCAACTCAATGCGATGAGGAATGGCCTGGCACCCGGAGGGTGTGTAAGGGGGCAGATAGCCCGCCACGATACCGCAGAGCCCGTGCGACACGACTGACCGACAAAGCGAGCCATAGCTGGAGGCGATGGACGTCACGCTCGCTAGGGATCCTACGAATTGAAGGAGTGGCGCATCCTCTGCCTCACACTCCTCTCGAAGCAAAGCAATTTCCAATTCTCTCCCGCCTTTTATTTGCGCAGCTAATTCTTCGCCCGATAAGCCGTTGCCGGTAGGGACGATGAAGTGGATGTGTTGGTGCCGGATCGTTAAACGCGAGAGACCCGCATGGCCGCTGATCTCCGTGCCTTGGCGGATCGCTATGTCAATCTTGCGGCTTAAAACATCTTCCCTGAGTTTTCTAGGTGATGAAGTGTCGGCGTGGACAAGGCGGAGGGGACTGGACGCTACGAATTGTAAAAGGGCTTTAAAGCGGTCGGAGTTGTGAGCAATGATGGCGATACTCGCCTTCTCCCGTTCAATCGCTCGAGCCTCCAAGACGCATTGCTCTAGCCGATCAATAATGGATCCCCACCGTTGAATGAGGCGGTGGCCATACGCGGTTGGGCGCACGCCTCTCTTGGTTCGTTCAAGCAGCTGTGTCCTACAGATGGACTCCATATGCTTGATCGTTTTTGAAAGCGCCGGCTGGGAAAGATTCAGCCGCTCCGCAGCACCGCTGAGGCTAGCGGTCTCCACCGCCGTTTGAAATTGGATCATTTGGTGGAGTTCAATCTCGTTCATTTTCCGCTACTGATGAATTGGCGTGCCACTTCGAAAATCCGTTCCACCACCGGAGGCAGTGGGTTTCTGCAAAGAAGGCCGGCCGGGGATTTCGCCGCCGGTTGAATGGGGATCTGGACGAGCCTTCCAACCTTCGTGAGTCGCGCCGAACTGAATTCGTGCCAAAGCAGGTAACCTTCACCCGCTGCGACTCTTTGAATACCTTCCTCTAAACTCTCGGCGGAACGCACCTTGTATTCGGTTTCGCCAATGGCGTTGGAATCGCAAACGGCGATGTGAGGATGGATTCTAGGATCCAGAGAAATCCGGTTGAGCTTGCGAAGATCTTTGACGAGCACCCGCTTGTTTCTTGCTAGGGGATGTGCCGCCGGAAGAAGTGCCGATGCCTTGAGGGCTCCAAGGTCCACCGAGCTGACGGCTCTGATGATGGGACTTCCGATCCAATACCTCAGCACCGTTTGCCCAAACGGTGGCTCGTCTCTAGAGTGCTCACCTTGTTCATCGACAATGAGCGGCATTTGATCACGCGGAAGATGCTTGCGGAGGAACTTTAGCAGCGCGCTGAACTTCGGGGAGTCCGAAGAGTGTTCAGGGCAGACGATGACGGCCCTTTTCTGAAAATACTCCCATTCTGAAAGAAGGTCAGCAAACATCCGGTCCCACTCCTTCACTAACACACGCGCTTCATTCGCCACTTTGAGGCCCACCTCGGTCAAGCTGTAGCCTGCGGTGTCACGATCAAAGAGCTTCACGCCCATTAGTCTCTCAAGATCATGGAGTTGTCGACCAATTGATGACGGCGAGCCCCCCAGCCAAGCCGACGCCTTGGTAAGCCCACCAAGGTCGGCCACGGCGACGAGATACCTAAGGTGTCTCGTGGTTATATTGGTCAAGGTTTCCGGATTCAATGCGATTTGCAGGAATTCCACGGACTGATGCGTGTTGGACAAGCGATCGCAATTAGCACTTTTGCTATCTTCGCCCTAAGAGATTTGCACCCTCTGTAAGGAAAATCCCCTCTCTACCACTATACTTAAAACTGCCTGATCAAGAGTGCCGCAGCGTGCCGTTTCCCAAACGCCGACGGTGGGCTTACTGAGGGAACCCCTGATCTAACGGATTCCAAACAGGGCCTCGGCATTCTCGGCGACCGTTCGTTTGACGTCGTCTAAGGGTAGCGATGCCGCGTTGGCATATTCAGCGTAAATGTGAGGGAGATTCGCCGGATGATTGCAATCCGGAAAGCCAGGGGGCGCCATGTCCGGCGCATCCGTTTCCATGAGTAACCGATCCTTGGGGACTGTTGTCACAAAGGTTTCCAGCTCCTTCCGTTTACGGTCGTGGAGGAAATGACCGGAAAGCGAAAAGTAAGCGCCCAGCTCGACAAAGATTTTCACCATCTCTCGAGGTCCGCCGAAGGAATGGAGCAGAAACGGCTTCTTGAGCTTTGCTTTTTTTAAAGACTCTAACAATGTCCCCCAAGCGCGCAAGCAATGCACCATTACTGGCAGACCGTATTGATTTGCTAGGGCTAACTGAATTTCAAAGATCTCGCGCTGGCGCGGCAGATCGTGATTCTTGACCCATTTATCGAGCCCGATCTCGCCAAGGCCCACTGTCTCGGGATCGCTCAGATACTCGTGTAGCATGGGTTCCCATTCCTTTCGCACGTCGTTCACGTACCACGGATGCAAACCGTAGCAGGGGCGAATCTCCGGATAACGTTCCGCCAATTGCCTAACGGTTTCCCAGTCACCCGGACGCGTCCCATTGACGACGATCGTGGAGATCCCGGCTTGGCGGCAGCGTTGCATGATGGGACCGGCGTCGTCCCCTAACCGTGGGTTCTGCAAATGCGCGTGGGCGTCAATGTAGGCAACGTTGGGCATAGGCTTTGATGGTTGCGGTAACCGATTGTAGTCCTTGCAAACGGGTTGGAGAAAGTTGCCGGTCCAACCCTAGCGCTTCAATGACTTGGGGTTCGGTGGAGAGTATCGCTTGAGGCGAATGACCGGAATAGAAATCACATAACAGTTGCACCAGAGCCTTCACCATGCCCGAGTCGGCTTCAGAACGGTAATGACAACAGGCTTCCCGGTAATCGCCGATCACCCAGACCTGGGACAGGCATCCCGTCACCCGGTTCTCCTCGATCATTTCACCAGGGCTCATATCCTTGCGCTTGCCGGCCTGATCCATGAGAATGGTTAGGCGTTCGGTGGGATTTTCAATCAGTTGATAATCTTCAATGAGTTGGCGCTGTGGTTCACTCAAATGCATCGACTTTCTGTTTCACCTTCGAGTCGACGGCGACCGGAAAGCTTGGGCATCACGGCGACGTCACGCTGAACAGGCACCACTTTAATCTCCCCGTCAACTGGCACGAAGCAAATCGATGGAGATGGGCCTCATCCGGCTAGCCGATACTGCAAATAGGGTCTTACCCGAATGAAACCTTGCTTTCTGTCAGGCTATTACGGACTATATGGTGGCCCAAACCGCACCCATGAGTGAATGAGAGGAAACCAAGACAGATCGCCTGCAAGAGCGGTGAGAGCGATCCATCCGTTAAAAGTCTTTTGTGAGGGATTGGTGATTGTAGGGCTCATCGTTGTATTGCCCATTCATGCCGATCGGTTGGCAGGCGTAGGTCTTGGTATGGCCATGCAATTGGGGTCATTGATCCCCACACAAGAGTTGATTATCCTTTCTCCACTCATCTTGCTAGGCATGGCGGTTTTCCTTCGTTGCCGAATTCTCCGCCGCCCTTTGTTTCCCGCAGAGAAACTGATTTACGGAATAGCGATGATTGGAGCTGCGCTTCTGCCGCTTCGCGTGGGCGTATGGATTCCCGATCTTTTCGGCATTCCCAATACTCTTGCCAAAGTGAAGACCCCTACAGGTCATGAGATTTCGGTAGTGCAACGTTGGAGCTTTCAAGACTTCTACACCACAAAGCTCAGAGTGAGGTTACCCAATGGGACGGTAATCGACCGGACAATCGACGGCGATGACCTGAAAAGGTGGAACGCTGCCATTCAACTGAACGATCCTCACAGCGCCACCATTACTCTCAGGGGACACTTACCATATGCGTTAGAATACTTGATGTTAGACCAAGAAAATGGCGACGCTACCGGATATCTCCAAATACCTTCACTCCAAGCAGGGCTTCTGTCGCCCTGACTGGGCTTCCATATCGGAGGTGATCGAAAAGAACCTTCCAAAATCAGAGTGGAATTTCGCCTGGGAAGCGGCTGCACGAAGCTGGATCAAACGCATTGAAGAACAACTTGGAGGAGACTATCAAGTCTACGAGACGGCAAACTTCCTGATTTTGTCGGAGGCCCCGAAACGCCTGATCAAGGACGCTTGCAAATCCTACGAGTATTCGCTCAAGCGAATACTGAAAAGCCTCGAAGGCGTGGCTTCGGATGAAGGGTATGGCAAGCATGTCGTCATGATGTTCGCGAGCTTGGACGACTATTACGGCTATATCACCTACTTCTACCCTGATGGGGAAAGTCCGATGACAGGGGGCGTCTGCCTCAGCGGTGAGGGCTATGTGCATTTCGCCTTTCCCACTGTCGACTATTCTTCCTATCGGACGGTCCTGGTTCATGAATTGACACACGGCTGTCTTGCACACCTCCCCATTCCATTGTGGCTCAATGAAGCGATGGCAATGAGAATGGAGCAGGTCGTGTGTGGCTCTGAAGTATTCCACCTTGACCAGGAGATTTATGACAAACACCTCGCTCACTGGAATGACGAAACGATTCAGCAGTTTTGGACAGGCGAATCGTGGGAGCTTCCCGGTGATAGTTTCGAGCTAAGCTACAATCTCGCTCAGGTCCTTTGGCGGAAGATCGAAGCGGACTTGGCGGCACCGCGTGCCGAGATTCTCCGACTGATCTCGGAGGCGCACTATGCAGATGCGGGTGAGTCAATTTTTCGTGCGCTTTTCGAGATCAGCCTTGGGGATCTTGTCATGGATTTCTTGGGCGAGGGTGTCTGGGCTCCTGATCCAACGAATTGGCCTAACAAGTTCCGAATAACCGGAGCGGAAACCGCCGCAGAGTTTCTTGGATTACCTACACCTGGGTCCCCTTCAGATCGGAGCCGTACAGACGTTCGATTGATTCTTGATCTTTCCAAAGCCTAACAACGTTCGATCCAGACGCGCTTCCAGTACGGGGTAACGGTGGATAACTCCGTTGGCCCCGCTCTCACACCATGTGAAAGAGCATCGCTTCTTCCACAACTTCCGAGAGCATCTTCAAAGGGAACGGTTTCGGTAAAATGGTCGCGAAGCCTTTGCTTTGGAATACGGGAAGGGATTCCTTATCGAGCGCACCGCTGGTAGCAATCCCAACGACGTGGGGATCGATGTTGCGCAACTCGCGGAAGGTGTCTTCGCCATTCATGCCGCCTGGCAGAGTCATATCGATGATGGCGAGATCAAAGGGATCGCCGGCGTGCCAGGCCTCTCGGTAGGCGCGGATACCTTCCTGGCCCGTGGCAGCGCAGATCACCGAGTGGCCTAACTTTTGAAGATAAACTTGGGCAATCTTGCTGATGCCGACCTGATCCTCCACGACCAAGATCTTGCGTTGGCCGGAGGAAGCCCGTTGGCGATCTTTGCTAAAGTTGCCTTCCGTTGGTGCGAGTGGTGGTTCCGCTGGTGAAGGCTCCGGTGTCACACTCACATTGGCTCCAGGTGCGGCCGGCAGGTAGACGATGAACTCGCTGCCACGATCCGGTACCGAGTGGACATCAATGTAGCCGTCGTGGCTGGAGATGATCTCGGCACAGGTAGCCAGTCCCAGCCCGCTTCCGTTTTCTTTGGTGGTGAAGAGTGCTTCGAAGATGTGCTCGCGATTGCCTTCGGGAATGCCGACGCCGCGATCGCGCACAGTGACCCCCACATAGTTACCAGGTGGCAGGCCCAACGTCGAGTTTTCGCCAATGGGCACATTCTCCGCCACCAACGCGATGACGCCACCGTTGGGCATGGCTTGCTGCGCGTTCATCAAGAGATTGTTGATGACCTGCACGATCTGAATGCCATCGGCCAGAATGGGCCAGAGATCGGGTTGAATGAGCCGCCGGCAAGTGACGTTCGATCCGAGACTACTGATGGAAACCGCTTGATGGACTAACTCTGGCACCAAACAGGGTTTTTTATCGGCTCGGCGGCCTTTGGCATAACTGAGCAAGCGCTGGCAGAGTTCGCTCGTGGTCACGGCGGCCTCCATGGCCTGGGTTAATGCTTGGTGCACCTGGGAGTCTTCGGTCACCTCCGGCAGCGCGACTTCAAGCTGACCGCGAATGGCCATGAGCGAGTTGTTGAAATCGTGCACGATCCCTTTGGTAATATGTGAGATCGTGTCCGCCTTGCTGATCTCAAAGGCATGGTCCCCAGAGATTTCTCCCACGTCCGTACCGCTGGGAGGCGCGATCGGTTCCCGCGAAGCCCAGGAGAGCGTGACCGTGTGATCCGGCACCCCTTTCTCGTAGGCTGAACGCGTAGAAATGGTCCATCGCGCATTCACCACGGCACCGGAGAGATCCATAAGCTGGTAGTCGCCCCGCAAGTCTTGCTTGGCCGCCATCGCCTGCCGCCAATCATCTAAGAGCCGCTCCCGATCGGGCGGGCTCACCAGAGCGGTGAAGGCCACACCTTTTAAGGGATCGCCATTTCCAGCTCCCAACTTGCTGGCTGCCGATTGATTACAGAAAACGACTCGCAGCTCAGAAAGCGTGGCCACGGGCCCTTGAAGGATGAGAATACCTTCCCCGACCTGATCGATCGCCAGCCGCCAATGATAATTGATCGCTTTGAGCTCTTGGATCGTCATGCTTCCGGGGAATTCCGTGGGGCGGCAAGTATTCTCAGATTCATTACTTTAGGGAAGCGGAAGGTTAAGAAATCTAAGAAGATTCTCAATCTTAAAAAAGCGTCTTCGCAAATGAGCGATCATAGCCTGGAAATAATTATAGTGACGTTGATAATTGAGGTTTCCTTTCGTTTGTTCCGCCGGAAACTTTGTGAGGTGAGAATGCTGAAAAAACGATTGCGAAGAATTTGATTCCAGATAGCTTCGCGCCCCTATGTCCAAGAGCACCTCCAAAGCGAAGACTCGTAAAGCCGTCGCCAAACGTTTTAAGGTGACTGGGACCGGAAAAATCCTACGCCGCAAGCAAGGCCGCCGCCACCTCATGCGCGCGAAGAACCGCAAACGTAAGCGTTTCCTCCGCAAAGTGACCACGGTGGCCGAGGCCGATGTGCCAAGGGTGCGTGCGAACTTGCCGTTCGCTTAGTGGGCGGCGACTCCAATTTGAGTCAAATCATCAGAGCGACTGTCCCCATCGAGGCTCATCCGAGCTTGGGGCACTAAGGAACAGGCGAGTTGCCTGGTGATCTCCGAAAAACGGCCTGTCCAAACCAAGAAGAAATGCCAAGAGCCACCAACTCACCTGCCAGCCGCAAGCGCCGTAAGCGCATGCTCGCGAAAGCCAAGGGCTATCGCGGATTCCGCTCCAAGCTCTATCGCTACGCCAAAGACGCCGTCTACAAAGCGCAGCAACATGCCTACCGTGACCGCAAGGTCCGCAAGCGCACCTTCCGCGGCCTCTGGATCCAGCGGATCAATGCCGCCACGCGCGAGAAAGGTCTGAGTTACAGCCGATTTATGGAGGGCCTCAACGCGGCTAACATTGAGTTAGATCGCAAGGTTCTCTCCGATATGGCGATCAATGATCCCGGCGCTTTCAACGTGCTCGTCGAGACCGCTAAGGAAGCCCTGGAGAAGAAGGCCGCTGGTTAGCCGGCTCTCCCCTTCCCCTTTGCGAAACAACTTTTTCAATGGCCGCGAACGCGCAAGCTGTTCCCGGCCATTTTTTTATCATTGATAGTCTAACGATTTCTCTCCATTCATGATCGCACAACTCGACGCTATTCACGAGGAAGCTCTCGCTGCCGCCACCGCCATCAACGATGAAGCGGCTCTCGAAGAGTTCCGCATTCGTTTCCTGGGAAAGAAAGGGACGCTCACCCTAGCCGCCACCGGCATGCGCGACGTGGCCAAGGAAGACAAGCCGGCCGTGGGACAAAAGCTCAATGAAGTCCGCCAAGCCATCACTGCGGCGATCGAATCCCAGGCAGCGGCTTTGTTAGAGCGTCAAGATGCAGAAGCAGCCAAAGGCGTCGACATCACCTTGCCGGGACGTCGCCCGAACCAGGCGGCGCTGCATCCTCTCACACAAATGCTTGATCGTGGCATTCGGGCCTTGCGGCAAATGGGCTTTGCACTGGCCGCCGGTCCGGAAGTGGAAACGGAATTCCATTGTTTCGATGCGCTGAACACACCGGAAGATCATCCGGCAAGAAACGAGAAGGACACCTTCTACTTTGCTGATGGCCACCTCCTGCGCACACACACGTCGTCTGTGCAAATCCGCACCATGGAAACGCAGCCACCTCCCGTAAGGATCATCGCTCCCGGCAGCGCCTACCGCCGCGACGAGATCGACGCCACGCATCTCAGTGTCTTCAGCCAGATGGAAGGTCTCTACGTTGCGGAAGATGTTAGCGTCGGCGATCTCAAAGGAACACTCGAAGCGCTCTTTCGCGCCATCTTTGGTCCCAAGACACCTGTTCGCTTCCGGCCGCATTTCTTTCCCTTCACGGAGCCGAGCTTTGAGATCGATATCCAACTGCAACCCAAGGGGCAAGAGCCGCGCTGGATCGAGATCGCCGGATGCGGTATGGTCGATCCCAACGTGTTTTCGCGAATTTGTGAGTCGCGTGGAGACGATGTCTATGATCCTGACAACGTGACGGGATATGCCTTTGGTCTCGGCCTCGAACGACTGGCCATGATCATGTGGGGCATCCCTGACATTCGCTGGCTCATCGAGAATGACCAACGTTTCCTCCACCAATTCGCCTAACTGATTTCTATCATGAACGTTTCCTTAAACTGGTTGCAAGATCATCTCGATCTAAGCGATCGCAAGATTGATGAACTGGCGGACATGCTCACCTTCGCGGGCATTGAAGTGGAGGGCATCGCGTCACGCGGCGCTTCCTTTGCCAATGTCCTGGTAGCGCAAATCAAAAGCTCTGACCAACACCCGAACGCCGATCGATTGAGCGTTTGCCAGGTGGATGATGGGAGTGGCGATCTCCGGCAGATCGTTTGTGGCGCCAAGAACTACAAAGTGGGCGATAAAGTGCCTCTTGCTGTTCCAGGCGCCGTACTACCAGGCGATTTCAAGATCAAGGCGGGCAAGCTGCGCGGTGTGGAATCGAACGGCATGATGTGCAGTGGCAAAGAGCTAGGCCTTTCCGATGATCATCAAGGTCTCCTCATTCTAAGCGAAGACGCGCCCGTGGGTGTGCCCATAGGCGATCTCTTCGAATCGGACACGATTTTCGAATTGGAGATCACGCCGAATCGTCCCGATTTGCTAAGCCACCTCGGGATCGCCCGCGAGTTGGCCGCGCTGGCCAAGCTGGATCTCCAAGGCAAGTCTCAGCACAACGAAACGACGGCCAAACAGCAAGCCGCCACCACGAAAGAGATTCAGTTGGAATCTCCGGAAGTGTGCCCGTACTACACGGCCAGGAGCATACGCGGTGTGAACGTGGGAGAGAGTCCCGATTGGCTCAAACGTAAGCTCGAGGCTGTTGGGTTGCGCCCCATCAATAACGTCGTGGACATCACGAACTACGTGCTCATGGAGATGGGCCAACCGTTGCACGCATTCGATGCGGATAAGTTAGAAGGCGGCATTCGCGTTCGCCCGGCCGCGGCTGGTGAAGTCCTCAAGGCGTTGGATGGCGAAGACTACACGCTCGATGAACACGATCTTGTGATCGCGGATCAATCCAAGGCACTCGCCATTGGCGGCGTCATGGGAGGCGATGAAACCGGCGTGGTCGAGGGCACGGTGAATCTCTTGTTGGAAAGTGCCTACTTTCAGCCGGCGGCCATTCGACGCACGTCGCGCCGTTTGGATCTGAGTAGTGACTCCAGCTACCGTTTCGAGCGTGGTGTCGATCCTCACCAAATCGCCGGCGCTTCGGAATTGGCGACCAAGCTCATCTTGGAATGCGCGGGTGGCGAAGCTGAGGATGTTTTGTTAGCAGCAGGTGAACCTCCGGCGGCACCGACTCCCGTCACCTTAGACCATGATCGCGCAACACGTTTGTTAGGTGTGCCGTTGGCGTCTCAAGACATGGCGGCGATTCTTTCCGGTCTGGGATTCAGGACCGCGGAAGGATCTGAGGCTTCCACTACCTGGGAGATTCCCACCTTCCGTTTGGACATCGAGCGCCATGTGGATCTGGTAGAAGAACTCGCGCGTGTGTATGGCATTGATAAAATCCCTGCTCGCGAATGCGCCATCTTCTCAGAGGCCTCGAAAGAAGACGCTCGCTATGACGCCTATTTGCATCTCAGAAAGCGTCTTGTCAGTCTTGGCTACGACGATTGTTTGACCATCAAGCTGATCTCCGAAACGCAGTTGCAGGATGATCTGTGTGCACTGCGCCTCGGCGGCCAAACCCAAGCGGTCCCGCTTAAAAAACCGCTCTCGCAAGATCACACAAGATTGCGTCCCAGCGTGCTTCCCGGGTTATTAGACGTGGCGGCACGCAATATCCGGCAAGGCGCCTCGATTCTCCGGTTCTTTGAAATCGGTACAGTCTTTTCCAAACATGAAAAGAGCCCACGTGTTCTGGAGAGCCATCAGTTAGGCATCGTGTTAGCAGGTGATGCCGATCCGGCCTCGTGGCATCACGGACAGCCACGGGCTGCCGATCTCTACGATCTTATTGGCTTGTTAGAATGGCTCTTTGAATCCGGTAATCAAAAGATCCGCCTCAAGCCGGTGGAATCAGAAAAGCTCGTCTTGGCGGGTGATGTTTTGTTAGGCAAGACCGTTATCGGACGCGCCGGACAAGCTTGGCCTGCCCGTGGGCGTGCCATGGATTGCGAAACGCCGCTCTTCGTGGCCGAGATAGATTTGGCCAAGGCCCTCAAACTCGGTGCTCAAGAAGATCCCGTTCAAGATCTACCCAAGTTTCCTGCCGTGACGCGCGACGTGGCGCTTGAGGTGCCCGCCGACATGCCGCAAGCGGATATCGCAGCGATCTTTCAAAAACATAATGAGGTGTTGTTAGTCGATTTCAAACTCTTCGACGTCTTCGCAGATCCCAGTGGCGAGAAACTCGCTGCCGACCGGAAATCGCTTGCTTACTCAATCACTTATCGCTCAACGGATCGCACGCTCAAATCCGAGGAAGTGGATAAAGCACACGGCAAAGTGCTCGCCGCCCTCACCAAGAATCCCCAGGTAAACGTGCGGTAACCCAGAGTCCCCATGCCCTTTGCCGTCCCAGAGCATCTCGAAACCAAACGGCTCCTTCTCCGTCCCTTTGCGCTGGGTGATTGGCAGGCCTTGCATCAATACTATGGCGATCCCGTCGCGACGGAATACACCACCGGTCACGCTCTCACAGAAGGCGAAACGTGGCGCATGCTTTGCACCATCGTCGGCCACTGGCAATTGCGTCAATACGGACCTTACGCGCTCGAGGAAAGAGTATCAGGCAAAGTCATTGGGCTTGCCGGTTTCTGGTATCCCAACGATTGGCCGGACCCGGAGATCAAATGGGCGCTGGCACGCGACTATTGGGGTAATGGCTTTGCCAGCGAAGCCGCGCGGAAGTTACAGGAAGTGGGACGTGAGCACCTCCCGGATCTCCAGCTGATTAGCTTCATCCGTACAGAGAATGCGCGTTCTATCCAATTAGCCAAAGCCGTGGGCGCGCGATTGGAGAAAGAAGTCCTGTTTCGAGGCGCCACCTGGAGCATCTACCGGCATCCGCGAACGTGACCGGTCAATTGGCATTGGTGCAGGTCAAAGTGATGGGGCAAACTCGTAGCGAAATCTGTGAGAGTTCCGGGGCTGACGCATCGAACGAAGAGAAGGCTCACGACTTATTCTGCAAACTCCTGTCGCGCACCGGTTCCCTTAGTTCGCAGCCCACATCCGGCTTCCCGGTATCTCTCTCAAACCTGACTTGATTCGATGCCAAAGCCGACCGTCCTCATCCTCTGCACGGGCAACTCTTGTCGAAGCCACTTGGCTGAGGCAATCTTGCGCAAGGCAGCCGGCGATCTTATTAGGGTGCACAGTGCCGGATCGGATCCAGCCGGTTATGTGCATCCCAAGGCCATTGCAGCCATGCAAGAGATTGGCATCGATATCTCGGGGCATCGATCCAAACATTTAGACGAGTTCCTTGATCAACCAATCGATACGGTGATCACGGTTTGCGGTAACGCCGATCAAGCGTGCCCGGTTTTTCCCGGTCTAGTCCGCCGGCACCACTGGGGATTCGATGATCCGGCGAAAGTGCAAGGGACCGAAGACGAAATCATGAAGGCATTCCGCCGGATTCGTGATGAAATCAAACGGGTCTTCGAAGCTTATGCAGCGGGCTTAAAGGAAGGCTCGAAACTTAGAGACTAACGAAGCCATGATAGAGCCCCATGTAGAAGGGGAGAAGATAAACGGTGCCACACGCCAACGTGCGCCCGTCACCGCCGTAATCGACCTGCCAGGGATCCGTGTTCCAGTGATTGAAATGCCGTTCCGCGACGGGCAAGACTTTGCCATCGACACAATAGCCTCGAAACGCCTGATCGGGATAGTCCAGACCACGTGATTGGATCTCCGGCAGTTTTACCAGATCAAGCCGGTGACTATTCTGGTGCGGCCAATTCACGCGATCCAAGGGGAAACCTTGAAGACAGCTTAGAGAATCGGTTAGCCATTCGCCAGTAGGAGAGAGATCGAGCGTGCGCCAGGGCGTTTCGAAGGTGACGTCTTTGCCGACTGCGGCGTAGGCAAAGTGAAAAAAAGGATTGCGCTCCGCTTTCTCCAACAGCCAGTAGCTGTGGAAGGCCTTGGTATAAAGGGCTTTGAGCGCGGGATCGTCTGTGTAGTGGATCAAGTGATAGAATCCCATAAACGCCATCTCATCATCCGATTGATTGCCGGAACCGAAACCCAAGTGGACCTTGGGCACGCCAAGATTGGTGTGGTAGCTGTGCTTCTCGCGTAGATCTTTGGCGACGTCCGCGTAACGCGCATCGCCTGTGACATGATGCGCCACAGCAAGATACGAGAGCATGCTTAGCGAATTCAATCCGCGCTCCACTTGGAAGTTCGGGTCATCATTCAACGTAGCAGGATCGAATCGTGCCCAGCGCGTCGGTTTGCCATCGTGGTCTGTCAGGGTGAAGCCGTGATCGATCAAGTGATCGGTTAGGGAAGCGACAACCTTTCGAACGTCCTCCCGTTCTTCTTCGGTCTCAGCAACCAGATCGAAATAAATTCCATAGAAGAAATAGTGGCCGTCTAGTTCGTCAGAGCTGGTATCACCCTTCCAGTACCATTTCCCGTCGCCGCTCTTGGGCCAGCGTGGTTCGTAGACCTTCCACAATCGATCCCGCTCCGCACGCATCTTGGCATCTCGCTCTTTGCGGCCGACATTCGGATCAGAAAGACTGGTTGAACGGATGGAACGCGCTACGTAGCCCATAGGAGGTTTGATAGGACCCGTCTGCGGCACCTGCTGAAGAAAGCGTAAGGCTTCGAAAGCCTGACCTGCCCTTGTCTTGTAGTGCGGCTGCTTGAGCGCCGCGTATGCGAAGCATTGACCCGCGCCATACATCGATGTCCAAAGCCCATCGTTGTCGTTATCATGCCGCGTGATATGGGATCGATCACCCGGATGCACGAGATGGACCGGACTGACATAGCCATACGGCGTCCGTTTGATATACTCGTCAATCTCACGCTCATAAATGAGGGCCTTTTCTAACAAGTTCATAGAGCACCTCTCAATATGACCCACACCTTGAGACGTCGCTGCCCACACGCCGCCTTCCTCATCCACAGCGATTTGCCTCACCGCATCATCAGGAAGCCAACGCGGTCCCTGCCGATAGGCGAATTGGCCGTCTTCAAATCGGATGAGTCCTTTATCCGTGCCGAACCACATTTCACCCGCCGGCCCCGCTGCCGAACAAGTAAAGCCGTTATAGGGCAATCCATCACGACCTTCATAGAACCGCCATCCTTCGCGGGTTTGGCAGGCAAGGCCTGCAGCGCTCGCCACCCACATTTGGTTTTTGACGTCTTTGATAGAAGTAAGAAGGCTATCCTGGTTCCACGTTCGCCCGAAAGAATCGATGACGGTGACAGAAGGCATCAACCGCTGAGGGGGCTTGGCATCGGTGGTCTTCCATTCCTCGCCATCCCAGGCCACCGCACCGCCATCCGTCCAAACAGTCACGCGTCCATCCACCATCGCGATATCCCTCACATCGTCCGATGGAAGCCCATTCGATTTGGTGTGCTTGTGAGAAATCTCCTGCCGAAAGGTCTCGGCTTGAGACATCAAGGTGAGTAGAAGAAAAACGGAAAGGCATCGCATGGCGATAGGATGTCTCAATCCATTGCCGGTGAGAAGAGCCAATGTAGACAGAACGCCATTTCCGGCGTCTGGAGCGCTGCCTATTTCACGCTCGCGCGGTAGTAGCTCGTGCCAGCAGCGTTGGCATCATTGACAGACGTGGTGCCATCTTCTCCGGCGACCTCGTCGGCGAGGGGGGTCCAAGTCTGCAAGTCTTGCGAGACTTCGATGAGATAGGTGACCCCGGTTTGACTCTGCCAGGTCACGGTGCGCTGGTCATCGGCGCTGGTGACACCGACCATTTCCAAACGCGAGGCTGCGGAGAGCGGATCGGTCTTGGCCGCGACTTCTTGACTATCACTGAAGCCATCACCGTCCGTGTCCGTGGCATTGGGATCGGTGCCGAGTTCGGCTTCCTGAGCATCGGTTAGGCCGTCGCCATCCGTGTCTGTGTCCGGTTCAGGTTCGGTCGGTCCGCCGATTGCCGTTCCTGGATTATCGAAGAGAAAGGTGACGTCTTCAGCGGTCAATTCTCGCGAATAGAGTTGGATATCGTCAATCACGCCGGTGATACCGGAGGTGCCGGGAAACCCGCCAAAGCGAAAGGTAGGACCGGCTTTGGGTTCGATAGCGACCTCAAGTGGTGCCAGTTCCTCGGCAAGTTCGCCATTCACATATAGCCGCAAGCGATCCGCCCCTTCTTCGACACCGTTGCTATCGACGTAAGTGGCCACGAGATGATAAAGCGTGTCAGGTTTGATCAAACCGCTAGACGTGGCAATGGCATCGTCCTGATTGGTGATCCATTGGAGGGGAGCTTCGTCAGGCGTGACGAGCAAGGCGATGGCGGATGAGGCCTGGAATTCGGCTCCGCGCGCAAAGAGGACGGAGCCCGTATCGAGATCCGCGTTATCCAACATGAACCACATGGCGATGCTGTACTCGGGCAATTCCGGGAGATCCGATCCCCCTGGGATTTCCGCAAGGGCCACGCCGTCACGCTCGTTGAGCCTCGCTGCGGTGCCCCCGGCTAAGCCGGATTCTCCCAAGGTGACGATGCCGCTGTCGCTGGTGACATAGCGGCCGTCGAGCCGGTTTCCCGAGGCATCGGTCATGATCTCGCCCTCGGTTTCGTCCATAGGATAATGGGCGAGCAATCCGCTAGGATTGGGAACGGAAGCGGACAGTGGTATGACGATGGAAGGATCGCTCTCGTCGTTGGTGATGATCTCTAACGTCGCCAGAAAACCGCCGACACGATTGCCGGGATCAACCGTCACGATCAGTTCTACCGACTCGCCTGGCTGAAGGCTCTCTGGCGCATCCGTGATGGCGTAGGAAGCAGCGTCCGGCCCTGACAGAGTGGCTGACGTGATGGTGAGAATCTCAGAATCGCCGCTGTTGGCGAGCACGAGGGGCAGAGAACGCGCTTCCACTTCCGAAACGTCGTCGAACTGCAATCGTGAGACCGCCGCGAGGTTCGGATTATCGAAGCGCGCTGTCATCTCCGGCGTATTGAAAAGGGCTTCCACCTGCCGCGGCTCCAATTCCACTCGGTAGATTTGCAACTCATCGATCAAGCCATTGTAGCCGCTACCCGCAGCGGGGCGCGAGCCCAGATGAAGGTCTGTGGCACGGGCCGTATCGGGATAATCCCCAAATCCAAAGGTGTCCGCACCGGTTGCCTCATCCACTAGCACACCGTCAATATAGAGCCGCGAACGCGAAGCCGTTTCGTTACCAAACCCGTCTTCATCGAGATGCGTGAATACAATGTGATGGGGTTGGCCTTCGCTAATGGCGTCTTCACCACTGGAGAGAATCAAGTTGTCGCGAACATTGACGACAATTTCTCCATCTTCTGTGAGAACGACCCCATAAATGCCGTCGTTGTCGGCAAAGCTGGCCGCATCGTTTCGATTCAAGATGACGTCTGTGGTGCCACTGCCGCCCGACTGGATCCAAACCGAAAGCGTGACGCTAGGCGAATGAAAGACATCAAACTGCGCCCAGTTGCCCGTTCCGTCCTCATGCTCGTCACTGAATCCCACCGACGTGCCATCGCCACCCACGAGGGAAGGAGATTCATACTCGGGCACGATTCGGAACTCTTGGTAGACGCCCGTGGCCCCGTTCGGCGAAGCGTCTTGTGGCGGATTGCCCGCGTCGTCCATTCGAAAATGCGCTAACAATTCGCGGTAGCGTTCCGCCTCGAGATCCAGGCTCACAGGTCTCACCAAGGGATCGTCTGAGGAAAGGGTGACCGCGGCGGCGATACGGCCATCGGTTTCATTGCTAGGCGTGAAAGCAATTTCTAACATTTCCGTTGAATTAGGGGCAATCGTTAGAGGAAATTCGGTTACGGCGGTAAAGACTCCGGCATCGTCACCAGCGAAAACCGCCTCCGTCAGGGTAATCGGCGTATCTCGTAGATTCTCCAATTGATAGCGTTCCAATGCGTTGCCGCCAGGCAAGAGAACCGGCTCGAAGCCGGCGAGTTGACGCACATCCAGCACCACCGTTTCCACCTGGACATTATCAATGATGCCCCATTGAAAATCTTGCGCACCGGAAATGGAGCCAAACGCATCTTCGTACCCAAACATCACGCGCCCCTGAGAGACAGCTTCGGGCACGGCAACCGAGTGAAAGAGAACTTCATTGTAGAAGACCCGGGCTTCATTCTTCACCACCTCCACTTGTACTTGCACCCACGCCCCACGCGGAAGGCCCGTGGGATAGGCGCGCCCCCAGAGCGCGCCGCTATCGCCATCCGCTTTCTGCTCTAACAAACTCTCGCCGTCGTAAATGGTCGAGTCTTCCGATCGATAACCATTTTCACCAGCGGTCCAGCCCCAGATGCCTTGCAGGGGTTCCGCGCCCTCACGCAGGTGGCGAGCGTGAATCTGGTCATCCAAACCGAGGCCCCATAGGATTTGTTCGGTCCCACCAGAGGGAATCGGCGTGGCCACGCTGATGTAGGCATCATAAGTCAGGCGGTAATTCCCGGAAAACTCTATCACATTCCCTCCCGGTCCATCGGCGGCAAAGAGATTGGCTGCGTTGGGAGCGCCGGCAGAAAGATTCATTTGAAAGAAAACACCCCGGGTCGGCGCGCTGCCTTCCAATTGATTTGGTGCCTCGGGAAGTTCGAATTGCTCGGCACCGACTGTCAGATTGGCGTAATCGACATAGCGAACGATCGCATCAGATGTGGCTTGCTCTTCCACTTTGGCGGATTCTTCAGAATCGAAGCCTTCGGTATAGAGAATCTGGCCAAACGCAGAAGGTATCAGAACGGTTAGAGGAATGAAGAGATAGCGGAGCGTTTTCATAGTGGATGATTCAGGGGGCTGGTGAAGTCGTGAGACTACTACACAAGAGCATTGGAAGTGCCAATGCCTAAGAAATGAGGCGCAAAGTTCGTAGCTGAACTTGCGAAAAGTTCCGAACAGGGTCACGCGATGGCCATTTCCTCGGGACGTTTCACGCCCCAGATCAAATAGCGCGACGTGAAGGAAAGCAGGCGCCGGCTGTAGCGGCGTGTGGTCCAAGCGCCTGCCGTCATGCAGGCGAGATGCCGGTAGAGATGTCTCTGCATGAACCGCGCGGCCGGATTCCACGGAGCGTCTTGCAAGATCTTCTGGCCACTGGCCTGAAGGGCAAAGAGGCGTCCATCGTAGAAGTATTGGATCAATTCTTGCCAGGCGTGAAGCCATTGATCAAAGCGCCAAACGTAGTGAGCGATGGCTTCCGGCGTGCCTCCTTGAGCAAGCGCGCGATCTAGCAGATTAGCGGATTCCATGGCCAGAAACAAACCGGGTGAAAGCATGGGATCCACAAATCCGTAGGCATCGCCTAACAAAACCCATCCCGGTCCGTGTCCACCATCTGAAATCAGCTGATAGTTCGAGTAGGTTTTGACGGCCGTCACGCGCTTGGCGCCGACGGCTGCGGCATGGAGGTGAGGGTCCCCCTCTATGGCCGCTCCGAGACGTTCCTCCGGAGTATCCCCTAACAAAGCAGCGTCTTCGCGATTGAGCACCACCCCCATGGAGAGGCGATCGTCAGGGAGCGGAATACGCCAACTCCAACCTTTGGCAAGTTTGTTAATAATCACCTGCCCTGCGCCCTTGGCTTGTTGACATCCTTGATAGTGCGCAAAGTAAGCCACATCGTGACGTGGTCCCTGGGTTGCATGGAGGCCCAGTTTTTTCGAAAACAAGCGGGCGCGTCCAGACGCATCGACTAACCAATCGGGTTGTCTTCCTTTTAACATTGGCGCTGATTCTAACGTTGCGTCAGACAACCTCAGTCCGCCCCGACCATCCGGCACCACTTGTGCGCGTTGTTTGATCTTGGCCACGCCGAGTTCGGCAGCTCGCTCTGCTAATAGTCGATCGAAAGCAGGCCGAGGCACGTTGTAAGCGTAGGCCGGCAAGACCCCATTCACGGTTTGAAAACAGAAATCGATGTCCGCCAAGTCAGGGTGAACAAACGACACGCCGGGCTTTTTCTGAGAAATGCGCGCCACGCGTTCCTCAATGCCTAACGTTCGCAGAAGCGGCACGATCGCGGGAATCAACGACTCACCCACAACGAGATCGGGTGTGCGTTCATCCGCGAAGAGAACGGGCGTGAATCGTTCACCACGCTGCGCTAACAGAGCCGCCAACGTCGCCCCCGCAGGTCCGCCTCCAATGATCGCGACCGTCTGTTTCATCAATGGTGATAGAACGCGGGATCAGGTTTCATCGTTGTGATTGAAAACCCACTCAAAGGAGGAATCAAGGGCGCAGCGTCTGGCGAACGCTTATTCGTTTACATTGAAATTCGACTGCCACGCCCGGAACTTTCACAAGTTTCGCTACGGAGTAGGTGCCACGCCCGGAACTTTCACAAGTTCCGCTACGGAGTAGGTGCCACGCCCGGAACTTTCACAAGGTCCGCTACGGAGTAGGTGCCACGCCCGGAACTTTCACAAGTTCCGCTACGGAGTAAGTGCCACGCCCGGAACTTTCACAAGTTCCGCTACGGAGTAAGTGCCACGCCCGGAACTTTCACAAGTTCCGCTACGGAGTAAGTGCCACGCCCGGAACTTTCACAAGTTCCGCTACGGAGTAGGTGTTGCGCTTCGATAGGTGCCACGCCCGGAACTCTCACGAGTTCCGCTACGAGCTATTTCATCGCTTATGGGGAATCCAAGGGCACGAAATGCATTTGTGTTAGCTTCGCGAAAGGCGTGGCTCGATGGATGGGCATGGTGATGATCACGCGATCCACGTTCTCTTTAATGGTCACCCGGCCGATCTTGTCGGTTTGCGTGGTTTTCTTTCCTGTCTTGGTGAGTTCGTGATTGATCTTCCGTTCGCCGATCTCAAAACGCAGACGTCCTTTGGCCGTGGTTTCATAAGCAATCTCCACCAGATAGAACCCAGGCGTGAGACGAGTGGGAATCTCGGCGCGCGATTGGGCGGATGCCCAGCCAGTGAGCCGCTTGGTTTTCTTATCAAAACGCACGCCGCCTTCGAGCTTCGCTTTGGAGAACTCCAGTCGTATGGCAGTCGATTCAGGCTTCGGCGGTTTGGGCTTGGGTTTTCTTGATGACTTGGCGGGCTTCTTTGGGGGGCCAAGTTTCTCGATCGCTTTCGCCTCTTTCTCCTGCATGGATTCCAAACGATCAAGCTCAGCCTTGACGCGCTTGGCGAGATCTTTGTGTCCTTTGCTAGACAGGCGCGCATGCCAATCGCGTAGTTTTTGAATGCGTTTGTTGAGAACAGGCTGCTTGGCGCGATAGAGTTGGCGATGGTATTCGTCGCGAAGTTCGGCTAACTCTTTATCGAAATCCTCTTCCGATCTGGAATCTTGAGCAGGCGAAAGCGCTAGCGTCAGCCCGAGAAGGCAGGCGCCGGCAAGAATTCTCACGTTAATACATTGCATCTTCAGGCTCGGGGATGGCCTCGACGGTATCCACATCAATTACGGGCACGGGACGCCCATCTTTCTTCGGATACCGCATTTTTCCGATGATTTTCACCCAAGAATCCTCGGCGAAAGTGGGGGGCGCCTCACCAAAGTCCGCGGAGAACCCAATCGGCCGCGCATCCGCGAGACAACAGCTGACAAACAAACGATAGAGACGGAGACGGGTGCCTTCGGGGTCATTCTCTTCAATTTCCTTCACGACTTGGCCGGTGGTTTCCACGGGTTGTCCTTGAAGAACATCGGCGAGTTCTTCATCGGCTGCGGAATAGTACAGTGAGGGGATCGGGATCATGAAGTTGCCCTCGGGACTCCTGCGCACCTGTTTTTCTAGATCTGCTAGGGTGTAACGGTCCTCGTCTTGATTGGATTGACCTGCTCCCGGCGCGCCGGGCTGATTATTGTTAGGCGAACTGGGCGGGGCGATATTGTTGTCAAAGAGGCCTTTGCTGGCCAGAGTTTCCACACTGAGTTTGTCTTGTGCTAGGGAGGTGGCACCAACGGCGGGAATAAGCACAATGAGAAGCGTGACCAGCACCCCGGATACGGTTTGGTCATCATGCGAGTGTCCCATGGCGGTTTCTTCGTGTCCATGATCGTGGTCGTCGTGATCATGATCATCATGATGGTGGGCGTGCTCATGATCATGATGGTGGGCGTGCTCATGATCATGATGGTGGGCGTGCTCATGATCATGACCGCAACAGCCGCCTCCTTCTTCTTCTTGGGGGTGATGATGGTCGTGACCGCAGTTCGCGGTGACCTTGGAGGTGAAGAGATTGAAGAGCCCCATGACCGCCAAACCCAAACCGGCAAGGAGCGGACCGTATTCGAAGTTTCCCACCAGCAGTTTTCCCGCCCGACCGGAGGCGTAAAAGTAGAGCAAGACCCCGGCCCAGGCCAGAAGCATGAAGATGGCGGCGTAGTGGAAGAATTTGGGACCTTTCATGGGCGGTAGGTTATTTGAAGGGCAAGGCGTCTAGGGGAATCATCGACCATGCGGAGCAGACTAACCCAACGAGCAGGAAGAGTCCAATCAACAAGCCCCAAACAAACCGGGCACGGAAGATGGATGAATACATGAATAACAGCTTCACATCCATCATGGGGCCAAAGACGAGGAAGCCGAGTTTGGCAGCGTATTCGTAGGCTTGGCTAGGCAGGGCCACCTTGAGCGTGGCGCCCACAAAGGCATCGGAGGTGCTACACAACGATAAGATGAATGCCAGCACCATCATGCCGGCCACCGCGACAAAGATGTTAGCAGACATGAAATCCGCCGCCGTCTTCTGCAGGGTGGACGTGTTGAAGATGGCCGCCAGCAAGGCGCCGATGGTGAAATACATGCCCGTATCCACACAATCACGCATGGCTGTGCGGAAGGCGCCGACCAGCCGGGAGCCGCCACCACTGTTGTTCGACTCATGGTGATCATGCGTGTGATCATGATCATGCGCATGTTCACCTGCACCCGGGTGACCCTCCTCAGGAGCGCGTTCGGAAGGCTCGGGTTTCAAGGCTTCCATCTCTTTGACCACGTGGGGACGCATGATGCTTGCAGGCGAGAAACGTTGGATGACGAGTCCGACCAACACGCACACGAGGTAGGCGATGAGAATGCGGGAGCCCGTGACAAAGATAGGATGATTCTGAAGGTCAACGAGTGCCCCCGCTTCCTGCATGCCGCCGGAAAAGGCGCTCATGGTACTCACCACCGTGATGGGGTTGATGATGGGGGCCGCTAACATGTAAGTCACGGCGCAAGCGATGGGCAGCCCTTTACGGATGAGCCGGCCGATAACGGGAACGATGGCGCACTCGCACACCGGGAACACTATCCCTAACAAGCCGCTTAGCAGGATGGCAAAGAACGGCCTCTTGGGTAGCACACGTTCCATGAGCCCAGACGGCAGATACTGATCGATGAAACCGGAAACAAGGGTTCCGAGAAAAATAAACGGGAGTCCCTCCAAGAGGAGGCTCATGAAAGCGGTGGCGATGTCCGTGAGGTTCAGTCCCATAGGTGGGGCTAGCCTCGGGATTCCGGAAGAAATGGCAAGCCTTCACGCGAACCTGAACCGATCTTGGGTGGCAGGGCGCCGGTCGCGGCGTCCTGCCACCCATCATCCACTTTCTATTGCCCTGCGGCCTCTGCGCAATCATAGAGCGGAGGGATCGCGCCGAACGGCGTTGGCAACTTGCCCGCCAGTTGGCCTACAACGGTCCGCCCGACGCCTTTGGCGTTTGAGGGGGGCATGGGTACCATGGAGGCCGCCCCGGAAATGGCGTTCTTCATCTGTTGGGGTGTGGGTGCCGGACCGCCATTGGTGACCGCATTCTTGATCGCTTGGAAGAGTGTGTGGATAGGAATGGCGAATTTGCAGGATTTGCCGATCTCTTTCGTAATGAGCACGGCGTACTCGACGGCGGAAGTCATCCCAGTGGGATCAGAGAATCCTAACGGTTTATTCTGCACATAGCGATAGAGATTGGGATCGCCACCAACGAAGCCGATGGTATCTTCGCTAGTGAAACGGCCCAATGCAGGATCGTAGTGGCGCGTGCGATAGTAGTAGAGTCCCGTCTCAGCATCCCAAGGACGACCGGTAAAGGTTGGAACAAGCTTCAATGTTTGGGCAATGCCCGTGGTGGTGAGGATATTGCCGAACGTGTCGTATTGATAGGTTCCCACCACGTTTCCACTCTTGTCTAACCATTGATGCACCGTCCCCAAGTGATCCGTGACCGCCCACAGCGTCCCTTCACCTTGTTGATGCATGGCGATGAGTTCATCGTACTGATCGGCATAGAGATAGGTGCGAAACGGCACGGTATCCGAATCTAGATACTCCACGAAAGGATGCACTTTGGAATAATAGGTCCATAAGGTTTCGCTCGGCGTGATTACCGCAATGCGGCGATTCAAGGCATCGTAGAGGTAGTCACCAAGAATGATGACCCCGACTCCAGGAGCGGTCTCCTTCGTGACGCGGGTCAGTCTATTGCGATAATCGTAAGTCATCTCAATCACTTCGCCGGTGACGGTATGGGTCTTGCGGATGAGATTGCCTTCGTCATCGTGATCAAGCGTCCAATCGCCGGCCTGATTAGTGCGATTGCCAGTGCCTGTGGTGTAGCTGGCGTGACGGTGGGAGGAAGTGCGGTTCCCGTTGCCGTCATATTGATAGGTCTCATCAGTGGCGGACAGCGAGGTCCAATCGGCTGACGTGACTTGGCCATCATCATCATAGCCGTAACGGACCGTTTCGCTGCCGGTACCGCGCTCAGTGATCTCGCCTTCATCATTGCGAGTGAAAGTATGCAATCCGTCTGCTAGAGTGGCCCCACCTGCATCAAGGTTAGAGATCTGATTGGCCCAACCCAAAGGGTCGATCGTGTGGATGCTAGAACCCGCGGATGTCGAACCGGAGATATCAGCGTAGCGTTGGAGGGATGTCACATTGCCTCGACCATTGAAAAACCGGTCGGCCTTGGCGGCGTCCGTCTGGCCGATATCGAGCTTGAGAATGGCCGCGCGGCCCACGCTGTCGCGAACAAAGCGGGCAGCGTTGAGACTGCCGGTGTAGCCAATGCGGGTGAGACTATCAATATTGTCGTAAGTCATATTGACCTGAACAGCGCTCCGGCCGGGATAGGTTGCTCTCTCACTAGCAAGATCACTTCCAGGCACGACAGACCACCCGAAGACGACAGTGGCATCGGGGTCGCTAACCTCGGTGGGACGTCCCAACTTGTCATATTTGAATGTCATCGTGCGAAGGATGGAATCGTCACTCGGATCGTGCCAGTTCTCCGTCGTGATGCGGTTCAAGGCATCGAAAGCGAAAGTGCGTTTGCGGCCGTTGCGATCGAGCATGGCAACGCGATTGCCCGCAAGATCATAGGTGTGCGTCCGTGACTTGCCTAACGGATTGATTTCTTCAATCAATCGATTGTTGCCATCGTAGACAAACTCCGTTCGGTTGTTCCCGGGATCGATCACGGCTGTGCGGTTACCATCTTTGTCATACTCAAACGCTGTGGTGGTGTTGTCGGGGTAAGTGACGGACTCGACCAAGCCGTTGTCGAAGTAGGTGTAAGAAGTCACGCGACCGAGCCGGTCGGTTTCAGTGAGCAACTGATCCTCCGTATGGTAGGACATCTCGGAATCATTTCCGGCGTCGTCGATCATCTTAACGAGACGGCTCAACATGTCGTATTCATAGCGCGTTTCAGCACCGGCGCCGTCGGTGGATTTCGTTACTGATCCCACAATGTTGTATTCGAAACGTTCCAAGCCACCATCGGCGAAAGTGATCTTTGTAGGGGAACTCCAAGGGCCGTCGTACTCGAGTACCGTCAGACCGCCTTCAGCGTCTGTGTAAGTCGCGGGCAACCCGGAAGAGGTGTAAGTGAAGTGGTACTCGCGAGTCGACGAACCTAACCGATAGAGAATGGGATTGCCGAAGAAATCATACTCGATCTCCACGGGATTTCCCTGGGGAAACTTGACCTTGGTAACGTTGTTGTTAGCGTCGTATTGCCAGGTCGTCACATAACCGGCGATGGGATCGGTTTGTTTCGTTAAGTTACCGGCGGCATCGTATTCGTAGGTGGTCTGGTGCCCATTGGCATCCGTGAATGAAGTCTCAAGAAAGGGATGATTGGGGTCATTGAACTCCCAGGTCATCTCCCCACCACCTGCGGGATTGATTTGTCTGATGATGTTTCCCAATGTGTCATACTCCAATGTGGTGATATGGCCACGAGCGTCGGTGATTGTTCCGCTGAAGGCTGCAGGATTCCACTCTTGCTCCGTCCGGTTTCCCTCAGCGTCCGTGATGGCGGATACCCGCCCTTCGGCATCGTATTCGATTTTCTGTGAGATCAGACCGAGTCGATTGTCGAAGTCTGTGAGGAAATGCGCGGGATCGGTTTTGTAGGTGAAACTCTCGGTCTCTAAGTTGGGATAGGTGACCTGCGTGAGATCGCCATTGGCGTCGTAGTGATATTGCCAGACTCGACCACCGGGACAAGTGATCGAGGTGATGCGGCCTTCGGCGTCACGAGCGAAATCAATCTTCGGTCCCGCCGTGTGCTCGATACCGTCTTCACTGAAGAGCACTTTGTTGCCAGTAAGATCTTCGATCTCTAACAATCCCTCCCATTGATCGTAGGTGTAGCGAACACCCTGTGGATCAGTGAGGATGTAAGTGTCGGGGTTGAAGGCCACATTGATGAAGAAGAGCGACACATCGCCGGATTCAGCAACGGAGAGGAACGCGGTGTCACCTTCGGGGACCTCTAACGTGTGCATCACGCCGGGGTCGGGTTCGAACTTGGCTGAATAAGCCGTACCCAAGAAGCCGGACGCACCCGCTTCGACGTCGAAAGTGAAGCCGACACGTTTGCCATCGGGAGTGGTTAAGTAAACGCGTGTTCCGACTTTGAACGGCGTGGCGAGAAAGGCGCTGCCCGTTTGAGGAACCGTCTCGTTGATATCGGCATCCTGAATATCAAGACGCCATCCATAGCCGAAATCGCCCTTTCTGCCGGCGTTGAGCGAGTCGTAAATGCGCTTCACTTGCAAGGGGATGCCGGCGGTGGGCATCTCAAGATCGACAAATTCTAGTGCGAAGTTACCTATCTTCGCTTCCCCGGTGACGTTGAGAATCACGCCATCCGTCCAGCCAAGTCCATTGGTATTCCAAGCCGTCACTCGCACGAGATAGGTGTCGTTAGGCAAGACTGTGGGATCAAATGTGCCCAGGACGTTGTCTGTCACGGGGTCTGTTCCACTAGCAATCTCCTTGTATTCAGGCGTGTTGTCTCCCAGGTTATCAAGATTCACTTCGGCCAACGGAATGCATTCCACACGCCATTCTCTCAAAGTCTGCCGGGTCGTGATGCTACCCACGATATCCGTTAGGTAGGTGACATCAGAAACCATGTCTGGCGAGGTGATCTCGATGTCCGGACGGATATCCACCTCTTCTAATCCCACGGCAATGACAAAGCCGAAGTAACGCGTCGTGCCTCCCGTTGCCTTGATCCGGATCAGGTAAGTATCAGGTGCCACCGTGTCACCTGGAAACGTTGCCAAGGTCTGATTGATCACCGTGCCGGAGCCTTGCCCTAACATGACGTAATCCGGGTCCGCGGCGTCGAGATTCTCTGGATCGACCAAACTCGTGGACGCGTATTCCACACACCAATTCGATACAGATGTGGTAACGGGTGTGATGCTGCCTATGATGGAGTTCGGCCCCTCAACGATCTCGCCCACATAAGGACTCAGAATCGTGATATGAGGCGCATCTTCTTCATCCGGACCTTCAACTCCCAAGCCGGACAAGTCCGGCAGCGTGCCATCCACGTTCAGCACTAACAATTGCAATTGCGAGGCCGCTTCTTGACCACCTGTGTCTTCCGCCGTGGCCTCCACGTAGAGAATCCCCGCATAGTTTGTCGTATAAGAAGCTTCGCCATCGCCATTCAGTGAAACGGGCGACCCATTGATTCTGAGTGATTGACTAACAATGCCCAGATCATCCGAAGCCGTTACCTTGATCGTCACATCGCCGCCCTCAAGCACTTGCGATTGCGCGGAATGAACGAACACATGCGGCGGACGGTCCACACCACGTACGCCAAAGTCGATCCCCGTCACTTCATCACCCCCGGCAAGGGTCACATCGTAATGCCCACGCGGTGGCGGCTGAAAGTTGATCGCCTTCATGCCCACCAAATCGAAACCTTCAACGGCCCCTAAGTTGTCGAGTGCCTCCACTTTAACAAAGTGAATCGGCGGCGCGATCCCCGCTACGCCTAGATCGATGCCAAGGTCACCTCCCTCATCAAATTGACCAACCAGTTGCATATCTGCCAGGGTTCGCCCCACATAAATCAGGCCTTTCTCCCCCGCGGGCTGGTCTAACGACGCTACCATTAGGTCAATGCCAGGGCCATCAATGATCTCTTCGTTGGTGAATTCAAGCGTGATGGAACCGTCTTGAGGAATGCCCATGAAATCCACATCCGACCAAAGCGCGATCGGTGGTGTGTAAGGCGTGTCGGGAGTTTGGCCCAGAATGATGCTAGGATCGACCGGCTCTTGGGAAAGCCCTAGAACCAACTTCCGCTCCACTTCCGATTGTTTGTTGATGCCGTAGGGCATGGCCAAAGCGCCATTGCCAGAGTCCACCATCTCCGCCACCGCATCGGGAAAGCCATCAGCGGTGAAAGGTGAGTCGGTCTCTGGAAACACTTGCAACCAAGCCGCCGGCAGCGCCGCGCACACGCGATAGTAGCCGGGATCGAGATGCTCAAACACGAACGTGCCATCAGGCGCGGAATTGACGGATGGTTCGTTAGGATCAAGCTGGCCATTCAGGTCTTTATCTAGAAAGACGGTCCAGTTCCCGATCCCGGGGTGACTTCGCGTAGCCGGATCGCTATCCTCATCATTGACCACGGTTCCGCGAATCGTACCGCGGCCAGTGGGCGAGGCAAAGTTGGGATCGGTGCGGTAGATTTTCACCTCATCACCATCACTGAGTCCATCGTCATCGGAGTCAGAATCATTCGGATCGGTGTTTGTGTAATGAATTTCTTCGAAGTCTGATAGACAATCGCCGTCGCTATCTTGCAAGACCGGTGTGAAGCGGTAGAAGCCGCGAGGAGCGTTCGTGTTCACCTCCATTTCAAAAGTTTCGCCCGTTCCCAAGAGCGCACCGCCCATAGGATCCCAGGTTTCGAGGCCGGCACTTTCCTCAATTTGATAGGCGATGCCGTCAACGGTCTCCCATTGGAGCAACGTCTGATTCTGATCATTTACCATCCGGGGTTCGAGTGCGGATCGGCCGTCAAAGGGATTGGTACCAAAGAAGAATTCGGAGCTTGTGAGATAGCCGTCGTTATCAAAATCGAATACGAGATCGTTCTCGGTCAATCCATAGTGATCCATCCAGTAGGTGCTCACGGGATCGCCGCTAGCCCTTCCGCTAAGCAGCATGATCGTAAGAATAACGGTTGCGAGCGGAACTTTGAGAGTGGTGTTCGTTTTCATAGCGCCGCCGAATACCGGGAGCGCGTCCAAGTCTTACTCGAAATTCTGAAAAAGTGCCGCCTCCACCGGGTATGACTAAGAGTGGTGGGCACTTCTCGTCGCGGAACTCGTGAGCGTTCCGGGCCTGGCACTCCGCTGCCGCGAAGGAACGGTCACCAGTTCCTCTACTAAAAGTGGTAGGCATTTTTCGTAGCGGAACTCGTGAGCGTTCCGGTCGTTGGACTCCGTTGCCGCGAAGGAACTGTCACCAGTTCCTCTACCTTTATTGACCACCACTTCAATCACACTCCTCTTCACCGGGCACTTTTCGTAGCGCGGAACTCGTGAGAGTTCCGGGCGTGGTACTCCGCTACCGCGAGGGAACTGTCACCAGTTCCTCTACCTTTATTCCACCCCATTTATCACACTCCTCTTCACCGGCACTCCTCGTAGCGGAACTCGTGAGAGTTCCGGGCCTGGCACTCCCCTGCCGCGAAGGAACTGTCACCAGTTCCTCTACCTTTATTTACCTCCCCCTTTTTAATCACACTTCTTTTCACCGGGTATGACTAAAAAGTGGTGAGCACTTTTCGTAGCGGAACTCGTGAGAGTTCCGGGCCTGGCACTCCGCTGCCGCGAAGGAACGGTCACCAGTTCCTCTACCTTTATTCCACCCCATTTATCACACTCCTCTTCACCTGCCAGCTTGATAAAACCAGGGACGCTTTGCACAATGCGGTCTCCATGGAATGCGGAGCCTCCTGTCCTGACCCATCTGAACTCAGTGCGCTTGTAAACGATACCTTATCGCAGGAGCGGGTCGAGGCGTTGCTGCCGCATGTTGGAGAATGCGCAAAGTGTCAGTCATACATGGATGACGTTAGCGGCACGAAAACCTTTCACCTAGAAGGCTTAACAGAAGATTCGGTTCATGAATCCGATGACTCGTCGCTGAGGCAATTCGTTGAGCGGGTCAAAGAGCCCATCACTCGGGTGGCGCACACCAATCATAGCGAAGGAGAGGACGATCTCAGCTTTCTCACGCCGTCGGGAGATGAGAACTCGATTGGAAAGCTTGGTGCGCTTGAAGTTGCCGAAGTGATCGGTCGTGGTGGTATGGGATTGGTGCTGCGTGCGGTGGATCCGGAATTGCAACGAAGCGTGGCTGTGAAAGTGTTATCCCCGTCACTGGCGGCCAGCGCGCCCGCGCGCGAACGTTTCATTCGCGAGGCGCGTGCGGCCGCAGCGATCCATCACGAAAATGTGCTGCCCATTCACGCAGTCGATCGGAGCGGTGAATTGCCGTATTTTACCATGCCGCTCATTGAAGGGAAATCACTGCAAGAGGTGCTCGACGAGCGAAACGCACCCATGCCGCACGAGAAACTGGTGGATCTTGCTAGCAAGATTGCTAGTGGGTTGGCCGCGGCTCACGATCAGGGCTTGATTCACCGGGACATCAAACCTGCCAATATTCTGTTAGACAAAGATGAGAGTCGCGTCTGGATTGCCGACTTCGGTTTGGCCCGGGCTTTGGAAGAGCCCTCCGTCACGCTCGCCGGAACGTTAGTAGGCACACCTCAATTCATGGCGCCCGAGCAATTGGATGATGAGCCTCCCAGCGAACGCTCGGATCTCTTTAGTCTAGGATCCGTTCTCTACTACATGGCGACGGGGAGACCCGCCTTCGCAGCGAAATCAACGGCCTCCACCATTCGCAAAGTGATTGAAGCCCATCCGGAAGCGGCTACCAAAGTCAATCCGAACTTACCGAATTGGTTAGGCGCGCTGATACGGAAACTATTGAACAAGGACCCGGCGAGACGACCCGATTCCGCAGAGTATGTGGTGGATACGATTGCCAAGCACTCGCAGCGATCCCCGCGATCCAAACTTCGCAGCCGGCTCTTGGTGGCTGCTGGGGCCGTCATTTCCGGCATCCTGCTCGTCGCCCTTTGGCCTACGCCGATACCTAAGCCATTCCAGCTCAATTCTAACGGAAAAGTTTACGCAACACTAACGGAAGCAGTAGAAGCCGCGCAAGATGAGGACATTATCGAGATCGTCGAATCCAGCGTACGCATCACCGAGCGCATCGACCTTGGCGACAAAGCGATCACCATTCGATCTTCGGACGATGACGCGCGTACGATTCTCAATTTCACGCCATCGCCGGGGAATGCCACTGGCCGGCTGCCAGGTATCGAAACCCAGGCTGATCTCACATTATCGGGAGTGATCTTGGCCCGTGCAGACATGGCCCAGGGAAACCCCAATGACATGGGCTACGCACCCTTGATTCTCTTCCTGGGCGAGCGGCTGCAGATTCAGCGCTGCCGGTTCGAATTAGGGAAAGGAAGTCAATCCGGAGCGCCCCCGGCCACCGTGGTTCTGCTAGGGGCATCCGTCTGCGAGGTGAGCGATTCCACCTTTCTGCATCGCAATCGTGGCATCGCCATCCTCTCCCGCACGGAGGACGATCCTTCGGCAACGTCCACCCGCATCACATTGAATCGAAACATCATCATCGGCGGCAACTCGTGCCTGACCTTCGATCATCGGCATGCCCATCCATTGCACCTGGCGATGATCGAAAACATGATTGCTAGTCGCGTCGTCTTAGTCGCAACCCCCAAACACACCTGGGCAGACGTGCACGCAGAACAGGTGGATTCAAACTGTTTCTATATCGGCAACTTCAGAAATTGTTTGATCCGCGTTTATAATGAAGAGCTTTTCCGAAAGCACTTCCATTGGACAGGCCAGGGAAACACCGTCGCCTCTTCGGCAGAAGTCATTCCGCGAATACCGATGATGCGGGCGGCCGGGAACATGCGTGTGTTCATTTGGAACAACACCTGGGATGGCTGGAGTGATCAAATATCTGAAAAGAACATGCGTAAGGTGTTCTTGCGATCCACTATCAATGTGCCGCGTAAGATACGGCTCCGAGAGGTGGATGCTCGAGCCCTGATCCCGGATGAGATTGTGCTTCCTGAGATCGCGCAGTAGACGAAGACACCAAGTAACGAAGGATGATCTCTGCGCCTTGGCGTCTCTGCGTGAGGATTCCTTGCTACGCTTTCTTTGCTCAATGGGCGGGCGTCACACCGTGGACCCAAACCCGAACAGTACAAGGGCCGCCCTCGCCTGGATGATCCACGAAGATGCCACCGCCGCCAGGAACGGATAACCCAACAGATGCAATACGCCCGTCCTCAGTGAGGTCATCGGCGTCCGTAACCATTAGTTGATCATCGGACCCAATAAGGTCACCTATCAACGTCGTATTAACGTTAGCGTTGATGACTTCAACCGTCACGGAGACAGGTGCTTGGGCTTCCGCGCTTTCCTCGCTTAGCGATCCGTTCAAATAGACCGGCACGTTCTGTCGGCCGGGTTGAACGGTGATTTCAACGGGCTCTTGTTGCATCATACTCTGCAGAATATCTTTCTTAGTGAAGTCCCCAGACGCCGTCTGTAAGACCTTCAACAAGATCTCCGGCTTAGCGACAATGACGTGATAGAGTTTGAAGTCGCAGCCGTCTTCGTCTCCCTCGCCGCAATGAACGGAAACTTCTCCACCAGGACAAACCGTCACCGTGGTCAATGGAATCGAAGCCGCGTCGGGTCCCGCCATGTCGATGCGTTGTTCACCAACACAATCATGATGGGGATCGGTTATAAGGATATAGGATCCGGGACAAGCGTTGGTTAAGGAAACGGCCACCAAACGGGGAACAACATCATCGTTGGTGAACATCCATTCCTCACCGCCGCAAGGCACGTGATAAGGGTCATCATGATCCACAACACCATCGTCGATGACGACGACGTCGATGTCCTGGGAAGCGGCGGGATTCGTGGGGTCGCCCAACAAGGAGGTGATGGAGAGTGCGGAGATGGCTAATGATAGTGAAGAGATGGTTTTCATGCTGAATAGGAGTGGATTGCTGAGTGCCTCGAAATGAGGTCTCCTTAAAAACGCAGATCTCCTAAGTAAGGTACGCGAAAAACCTCACTCTAGACTAACAAACGGTCTTCACTTCCGCGTCGCGGCCGTTCACATCAAAGCGTGCGCCCTGCCTCAATCCTAACAAACGTGCTCCCATGGGTGAATCCGCCGTGACCAGCGTGCACTCTCGTCCATCGATCTCGAATTCCTTGCCGCCAGCTCCGGGAGCCAACATATAAAGATCCACATAACCGCCTAGGGCGACTTCCACAAGCGCTCCGAGCGCGATCGGATCCTCCGGCTGAAATTCCCGCAAAGGCATCGATTCAAATCTCGCGACATGCTCCTCTGCTTCCTCTGCTTGACAAGCTTGGGCTTCTGCTAGATAGGAAGCCTCGAGACCACGAGTGTCATACTTGCTTTCCGCTTTGTTGTCTTCATGCGTGGCCTCATCACGTGTGGCGTGCGCTGCCGCCAGCATGCTTTCCGCATCGGCTCGCAACTGGGCGAGGATCTCCTCGAAGATTTTCTGCTTATTCAAAACGGAACAATGGTCAGCGTGTTAGCGCATCAAATTCAGAAAGCTCAGCCCGTCAAGGGGAGAACGCGTTCTCCTGGACCATCGTTCCTATCGATAATGATTCAAAAACACTTAATTGTCGCCCGCTCGCCTGCTAGACACTTTAGTCCATGGCCACGATCTTAGAGCATTTCAGTGAGGATGAGCTTCGGCACGAATTGCGTGGCTTTCCCTCGGCATCCATCGAGTCCATGCTCACCCTCAAGCGGGATCCTGATGCGGGTCATCTTCAATCAGCTGTCCTTCACGTCCTGAGTTTTTATCTCCCCAAAGGGGTCAACGCCGTGCTTTCTGACCAACCCGACACCGCTCGTCTTCGAGAAGATCTGGGAGTGGATTCCCTCGCTCTCTCAGAAGCGGTGTTTAAGTTAGAGGAACTGTTTCGGGTTCGCATCGAAACCTCTGAAGTAAGTCAGATCGGCAGTCTGGGAGACCTGAAGGCCTACGCCACCCACAAGTTCTTGGGACGTTCATGAGACCGGTTGTCGTCACTGGCATGGGATTGATCACGAGTCTTGGAAATGATCGTGACACCGTTAGGCAGGCCTTACAAAACGGGCGCCATGGTTTTTCTAACATTGACTTGGTTCCAGGCTGCGACGTGCCCATTCGCATCGGGGCACCCGTTCCCGACTATCACTTCCCTTGTATGGACTCCGTGGATTGGAAACTACCGGCCTCTTCGCAAGTGGATCTCAGGCGCTCGCCCGGCCTCCCTCCACATGGCGTCTACGCCCAGGACGCGGTTTCGCAAGCGCTCACACAGGCCGGCCTTACCGAAGGCGACATCTCTAACACTCGAACCGGCCTTTTCACCGCATCATCCGGATCGCCCGCAGCGTTCCGGCATCACTTGAATGCCCAGGCGGCAACGGATTGGCAAAGGGCGCATCCGTTAGGTATCGTGCGATCCATTGCCGGCACCTTGACCTTCAACCTCGTGGCACGCTTTCATATTGAAGGTGCCGGTTGCGGGTTCAGCTCTGCCTGCGCCTCAAGTAGCCATGCGTTAGGGTATGCCCACGATGAGATTGCCCTAGGACGGCAAGATCGCATGATCGTTGTGGGAGCCGAAGAATGTCTGGCGGAAACCGTTCTCCCCTTTGACGGCATGCGCGCCCTATGCACCGGCACCGATCCGGATTCCGCGTGCCGGCCCTTTGACCGGGATCGATCGGGATTCGTGGTCACGGGAGGAGCGGTAGCAATGGTATTAGAATGCGAAGAGACTTCGCAACGGACTCCGTTAGCTCGAATGTTAGGCTGGGGCCAAGCATCGGATGGCTATCATGTGGCCAGCCCCCACCCGGAAGGTGCGGGGCTCGCTCGAGCAATGGACTTGGCTCTGCACACCGCCAAAGTGGACGCATCTCAGATCGATTACGTCAATGCCCATGCGACCTCTACACCAGCAGGCGATCGTGCGGAGGCGCTCGCCTTGAGAACCGTGTTTCCACCTGGCAAATGCAGGCCGCCGGTTATCAGTACCAAAGGGCTCACCGGGCATGGTCTCGCCCTTGCCGGCATCATGGAAGCCGCCTTTATTGTGCTTTCGCTAGAGAACAGCTTTCTTCCAGGAAATCGCAATCTCGACACACCGGACGAGGCTTGCGAAGGCCTCCACCTGCCGACGTGTTCCCAAAAACGTGACGTCACCTTTGCCATGAACAATAGCAGCGGCTTCGGTGGTGCCAATGTCAGTCACATCTTTCAAGCTTGCGCCTGATTGGTGACGCGGACAAGCGTTCGAGGTAGGCTATTCTGATCGTGCCTCTTTCATCCACGCACGACAAACGGAACGGGCGCGGCGCAACCAATCGTGATAATGTGATGTCTTCCGATGCGTTACATAGGCTTTTCCGGGTCCGATGGTGTCCACTTTGATTTGCGGCGCCAAAACGGTATCAGACAAACGCAGTCTATCCGCCAACAGAGCGGGCGAAAGATGAACCAGGTCTTCTTCCGGAGACCAGCCCTCCAAGGGTAACGGACTCTCCTGAGATCCCGAAGCCTCAGCTTTCCAAATCTTGAGCCACTCAGTGAGTTCCCAAACATTGTTAGGGTTTCGGGCGGCAAAGGATCCATCATCGAATCGCAGATAGGCAATGCGTGGATGGGCCATGTAGAGGTTGGATGTATCTTCCCAATGGAGGCCGCCGGCCAGAGACCCGGGTGCCCATAACAAGCAGCCGTTCACCCGCCAAATGTTGGACGCACTTGTCACGCGCAGGGGCGCCGCTGGGTCCGAACCATTCACCCAGAGCCCGACACGCGAGACGACCGTGTTACGTGTGAGGCGAATGCCTCCTCTCATTTCTTGTAGAGAGAGGAATCGATAGCCCACCATCACACAATCAGCGAGCTGAATGGACGCTACGAGTGCAGCGTTAGTCTGATCGATGTGAATCGCGCTTCCTGGGGAATCATAGAATTCACATGCATTAAAAGCCGCCTCTTGCGAGTCTGTCAGTTTCACCAAAACATTCTCTGGTGATTTCCGCAAAGGCCGGCGGTCCCGAATCGTCGAGCCACTCGGATACCGGGCTTGTGGGGCGCGGGCGAATCGGAAGCGGCAGTTTGAGGCGAACACCGGAGCTTCATGAATCTCTAACAAAGGCGCCTGCGAGCTGTCGGAGCGTTTCCGTTCCAAGTGAAGTCCTTCAAGAATGAGCGGACTGTCCGTCGATAGCATCGGATCCGAGGCACTCGCCGACACAAAACGAGGTTCCGCACCGGAGGCGGCGCGGATGGTCAGAAACTTCCCTCGTATAGATGTCGAAGGCATTGAGAGGCTACCACGGTAGTGTGTTTCAATGGTATCGCCAGAAGCCGCACGTTCGATGGCCTCTCGAAGTTTTCCACTAACACCAAATTTCCCCCTAACAGAGAAGGGTTTGCCGGTGATTCGGCTCCAAGCGCCATTGCAAAGATTGGTACGGCCGGAGAGATCGGAGGTCACCACGGCGGCTATCATTATCAAAATAATCGACACCAACCCCACAACGGCCGGCCTGTGGATTGACCTTCCGATCTGGATCTCTGTTAGCTCGACTTTTCCTAACAAAGCCGCTTCCAGCTCACTGGCTGAGTGAAATCGATCATCGAGAGATTTTTCCATCAATCGTGCGATGTGTGCCGCCACCTCGTGGGGAAAGCCGGGACGAATTGATGAAATCGGGGCTGGCGTGCTGTCGACCACTCGGCGGACGATGCCAATCATGGAATCCGCTGCAAACGGAGGGCGGCCGGTAGCCAATGTGTAAAGAACACTTCCCACGCTAAAGAGATCCGATCGTGGGCCTAACGGATCCCCCTGGGCTTGCTCAGGTGACATGTAGTGAGGGGTACCGACCAGCATTCCTCTCTGTGTGAGGGGACGCCCTTCGATGCCCCGAGCCAAACCAAAGTCCGCGAGACGGATCTTGCTCAATCCGTTTTCAAGAAGGATGTTAGAGGGTTTGATGTCGCGATGGATCAAGCCTGCTTCATGAGCCGCGTGCAAACCGCGAGCGAGTTGCACGCCTACGTTAACCACTTCTTGTGCCTCTAGCACACCGACCCGATCGAGATGATCTTGAAGGGAGCCACCTTCAAAGTAGGGCATGACGAGATAAGGCATGCCGTCTTGCTCCGCTACTGCGTGAATGATGACGAGGTGATCATCGATCACGGCAGCAGCGGCGCGGGCCTCACGAAGAAATCGCGCCCTCGCCGTGTCATCTTCGACCAAGGCCGGAGCGAGCATTTTGATGGCTACGATGCGATCCAGCGCGCGATCGTAGGCCTTGGCCACAATGCCCGTGGAACTCTTGGCCACCACCTCCAGTGTTTCATAATCCCCGAAGTGTTCGGGCAGGGCTGATTCAATCGCCGGTGGTGCAAGTTGTCCTGCCTTCACACGCTCGATTAATTTCGTCAAATCGGGGCAAGGTGTCGACAGCCCTTCAACCGTTGATTCGAAGGTTCCGAGATCACCACCAGTTAGCGAAGTCTCCACGTGGTCGTTCAAATGACGCAGACATGTCTCACACGTTTCCAGATGAGCCTCCATTTCAACGGCCCTTTCCCTAGCAAGATGCCCTTGGATCAACGCCGACCATTCTTCGGCACGCGGACATGGATCAGCCATGCGTGGGCGACGTTCCGATCTCGGGCCATTGATCTGAGAGTGTTTGGAGCTTTTCTTTCAAGCGCGTGGCCACGCGTGAACGTGCCACATAGAGAGCGCCTAACGAAAGCTCCAACTCTCCCGCTACCTTGGCCGCAGGTTCTAACCGAATCGCCGTCCGCCAGAAAGCCTGCCAAGTGGTGGGTTTGAAGTCATCTCGAATCTCTTTTGTCGCCCAAGCTAGCAAATGCTGGCGATACTCGCGATCCCACTCCGCTTCCATGGGATCGCTGGCCGCCGTCTCACACCAGCGTTGAACGGTGCTCTCTCCGGCATCGAATGGCTGCCGCTGTTTTCTGCGGAAGAAGGTGGCCAACTTGCTTCGCACAATGACGAAGAGCCAATTGCGAAACGAACTTCGCTGCGGGTCGTATTCAAACTGACCGATCGCCTTGGCAATGGCTTTCATCACTTCCTGCACCACATCGGCCGCATCCGCTTCTTGCAGACCGCGTTTGTAGCAGAACTTGTAAATCAGCGGCGTGTAAAGCTCGGCAAATTCTTCCCATGCCTCCTGATCCTCTGGGGTGATCAAGCGCATCAGCAGGGTTTGCCGGGTTTCGTGACCAGTCATCGTCATCATGCTCCGCAAATAAAGGGTATGGAGATGAATTACGGGAATCCAGCCGGAAGTTTTCCCTGAATCAGAAGTTTCCAATGAAAAGGCGGCAGTCGTGTAAGGTTTCCGGTTGGCCGTGGTTTCCTGGTTTGACCTCAACCCTTCAAAACCATGAAACACACCTTCAAGGCGGCCTCTCGGAAATTAAATCTGCTTACTTTACTAGCCATCGGAACGTGTGCATCTCTCGGCCAAGACGCGAACTTTGACCTGAAAGGAGAGCCTACCGACACCACGGACTATGAGATTTCTTGGATATCTCATTCGATCACCCACAACGAGCCCTATCTGCATTATGAATGTCAGTTAGAGATGTCGACGGATCTAGCATCGTGGCGATCTGTGGGCGATCGCCTTCCCGGCGGCGTCCGAGCGTCAGCGTCGATTCCCCACACCGTTCGCGTCCCGGCGGCAGACTCGCGTCAGTTCTATCGTTTATCCTATCGGCTCAATGCGATGGGCATTGACTTGAGCGGCATGGATCTCACCGGTCTCAACCTCCGCGGAGCCGACCTTCGTAGCACGAATCTTGAAAACGCCATTCTAACAGACGCCGATCTTTCTCATGCGCTTATTGCCGGAGCCAGTCTCAAAGATGCCGAGTTGGCTAATACCAATTTCAATGAGGTCGAGCTCAATGGGCTGAATCTTGATGGGGTCGATCTTTCCGCAATTCGCGGGGTACCCGTCTTAACACAAATATCAGGGACTCATTTCCCAGACCTGACTTACCATCCCCTTCTTGGGAACTACTCCAACGAGGATCCAGACATACCCGGTGCAGGCATCTCGAAGAGAAACGCCATGGTTATGCTGAAAGCAGGTGTCTCGACTCAGCAATTGAACTCGCTGTTAGAGCAAGAGAATGGTAAGATCGTTGGCTGTCTCCCGCCTGGGACGTCGTTCCCCAACGCCGTATTAATGGTTCAATTTGAAACCGAATCAGTACGCGAACTCTTCACCCTGACAGAACGTTTGAGCGAAGACGCTCTGATCGAGACCACAGCACCTGATGTTTTGCAACGCACCAACATCATCACCGATGACGAAGCCGGCGCCACTGCTGAAAGGATGACGTGGCGATGGGGACCTGACGTCGATCCTCCCCACGGAAATTGGGGATTGGAGTTCAGCCGCGTCCCGCAAATGTGGAACTGGATGAGTGCCATCGAGAAGTTGGGTGCTCCACGGATCGGAACGCTCGTTGTCGATGGCGGCTATCAAGATCACCTTGACATCTTCTTCTCGTCGAGACGGGGTCGCAATCCTGACAAAGACCCTGATCATGCCTTGCACGTGGCCGGAATCATTGGTGCGGCAGACGATTCGGTGGGCATTGATGGCGTCAATCCCTTCTCCGATCTCAGAGTTCTGGGGGCACTTCACTCAACGTTTACCACTATCGAAGACCTCAAAAGAGCACTCCAATCATCAAATAATGACGCACGTATCATTAATATGAGCTACGGATGGAGCTGGTCGTGTGATAAGCGCCATGTCTGTGGCCATGAGCTTTCCGCTTTCGGTCTTATTCTCGCTGAACAGACTGCCAGAGCTTGGGGGCCCGTTTTCCAACGAATCGCGACCTCACATTCCGACAAACTCTTTGTCTCGGCCGCCGGCAATGACTATCGCGTGATCGATACGGCGATCACCAGCGAGGCCAACTACGCTGCCCTTAGGCTCAATACGCCCAATATCATCGTCGTCGAATCCCATGACCAAGGGATCGGCAGTGCTTTCTCAAACATCAACGGCCATGTCGCCGCGCCAGGAAGCAACATCCTTTCGACAGTTTCGGGAAACCGCTATGCGGTTGAACGCGGCACGTCGATGGCCGCGCCGTTCGTCTCCGGTCTCGCCGGATTCCTCCTAGCACTTGACTCACAATTAACGCCGATCGAGCTAAAACAGCTTCTCAGACCTGATCCGTCCAAGAAAAACGTCGATGCGTTTGCTAGCGTGATGGAACTCGACGTTCTGCGTGGCACGAGGGATCGCATGCGAATGTTGTTAGACATCGATGACGGGACTCCCGATGGGAACGAACGCTTGGAAACACCGGATGCCATGCAGAACAAGAGTCGTGCTTTTGACAGGATCACTTCGGCTCCTGTCAATGACATTGATGAGGAGGGCAATGGCAAAGTGGATATGGCGGACTTTCGCCGTTGGCGGGATTGGATGTACTTGGGTGGCGGTTCGCATCAATTGAATGGCGACGAAAGGAATCTGAAGAACGACGCCAATGGTGATGGGAAGGTGGATGATCGTGAGGCCAGCGTCTTTCCGCGAGCCGATTTTAATGGTGACGGCATGCTGCACGCCACCAGTCCGAAGCCGGTCCCAGGGTGGTTCAACGGTGAAGCGCTCTCGGATCTTGAAGTGTTGATTCAGAGTGGCGTTTGGAGCGATCCTGTTTATGACGATCCAGAAGAACTCCTCGAACTCGTTGACTCCGTGGACGTCGCCGTCTCCGCATTTAATCTCTTTGAAGGCGACAGCGATGTTTCTAGCATTGCCATTGTTCCGTTTGATCATGTCACGGAGGCTCCGTACGGACGCTGGGCGGCGCGCCGTTTGGAGTTCGATGCCGGCGAACCCGAGGAGCTTCAGATTCTCACGCTGCCTGCGGGGGAGTCCTATTATTTGTCCACGGAAGAGCCTGTTGAGATTGGTGCGGGCCGCAAGATCTCCGTGAAGTCTCCGGGCAAACCGTTAGAAGTATCCTCCAAAGACCGCGGCGCCGATTATGTCGTGGACTTGGTGCGCCAGGAAATGACCGCGATCTCAGAGATCGTAAATCCTAACAAACGCCAGATCGATTCTCAGCCTGACGCTAAAGAGGTCTCCACTTCAATCGAAGCTCATAACGACTTTGAGAGGGTTTACAAGGATGAGATTGTGACCAAGAATGCCCGGCCCGGAGGTGGCGCGCACGCCTTTGCCAATGAGGATGCGAGTCTCTACGCTCAAGTGCGCTCCGGTGCCTTTCTATCGGGCAGTACCAATCCTAATGATCCCACTACCGACACCTCTTACATTGCCAAAGTTCATTGGCGGCGTAGTTTCGTCAAGAACGGCGACTATGATGATCCGACGTTTTCCATCGATCCTGTGCTGCTCATTGTCCACGGGTGGGGAAGAGACGGGAGGGATCTCAAGGCGTCCGCGGAGATTAAGATCGAGATTCGCGCCTATGATAGGACGCCGGTCTGGCAACCAGTCTCTCATGTTTACAACGAAATCGCAGGACGACGGACCGGCAGCGGACCGAACGCCCACACCTTCAAGCTTGTTGACCGAATCGCGGATCCCGACACGCCACCGGAGATCAAATCTCTGGTCATGGATGGTGAAGGCTTCATTGCCTATCGCCTGATGCAACCGGCGTACAAGGGCGTCATTTCGTTAGACGGCATCCCCAATGGTCACTCGTTTGAGATTCGCTACACTTTGGAAGCGAGAATCACCGCACCCGCTGACAATTATGCCGAGGCTTTTATCGGCGATCCGTTCGACTATGGTAGCGGCTTACGCATGGCCTACGGTGACTTTGGCGAACTGCCGATCATCGAGTCCTATTCGAACGATGGCGTGGGTGTTAGCATCACCTTTCAATCCAAGGAAGACTATTACTACGCGATCTATCGCCGGGGTGAACTCATCGGGGTTAAGATGGATGGCGGTTCCGCGTCATCCCAGTTTGTCGATCCTGATCCGCCCATCGATGTCGTAGAATCCGACTATGTCTTGGAGAATCAGCGGTTCGACCAACCGGCAGATCTCGACGGTGATGGCATCGATGATCTTTACGAATGGAGCCATGCTAGTATTCTGGACCCTCTCGATCCGCTAGACGCTTTGTTAGATCCAGATGGCGATGGCCGCTCGACGTTGGAAGAGTATAGACAACGAACCGATCCGGCCGTTGCCGACGCACCGCCTACCAACAACACGCCTTCTTCAAACGGTCTCTACCCGGGCGAGCTTTTCGATGCCGGCATGGTCGTGCGTTGGACCGGTGATCTCACGGCGGATGGCGTCCCGGATTTATTAGGCTATGTGGAGGGCCATGTGCAGGTTGCGCGCGGTGTTGCCGGTAGCGGTTTTGAGCCAGCGGTCACGAGTCCGTTGCCGGATAATGCCTTTGTCAGTCATCAACGCCTTCTTGATGTGAATGGCGACGAACTGCCCGATTTGATTATCGTGGACGAACTTGCCTCGTGCCTAAATGTCTTGTTAGGCGATGGGCAAGGCCGATTTACCGATCAAGATTGTTATCCGTTAGGCAATGGCTCGAATCGTCTGAATCACGCCGATGTGAATGGTGATGGCCTAACGGATTTTTTGACATCCAATCGAACGGGGCGTTCCGTTTCCACCTTGCTTGGTCGGGGCGACGGTACTTTTGAGCAAGCAGTCGAGTCACCCTTGTTAATCACCCCCACAGATGTGGCAGCGGCACGGATGGATGCCGACCTACACGCCGACCTGATCGTCACCCTTCTGAACAACCAAGTGGCCATCTTGCGTGGCGATGGCACCGGTGCCTTCACCAACGAACAACGATTCCATACAGGTCCTAACTGCTCTCGAGTTGCTATACTAGACTTGGACGGCGACCAACATCACGATGTGATTACTTTTGGAGGGCACAATGTGACCACTCTGCTAGGTCAAGGAGATGGCACGTTGGCTAACCGTGCGGATCACGCCACAGGTGAAGCTCTCAGTGACCTCGCCTTGGCCCAGTTCAATGACGATAGTGATATCGACCTTATCATCGCCGATGCCGGCGCGCCTTATCACTCGATCCTCACGAACAACGGCGACGGCAGTTTTACGATTGAAGAGCGTGTCCCCACGGCCTCGGATCCAACCAGTCTCATCGCGGACTTTGGTGGCGACGGCCTATCGGATATCCTCTCCCGGTCAGGAGGTACGAGCTATTTCATTAACCGCGGTCTTGGAGAAGGGCACTTTGAGACGCGAATCGAAGTCGCGATTCCCAATCTGTCTGCGGGGAGTCTCGGTCTTGCCGATTTCAATGGCGATGGAGGAACGGAATTCGTGATTCTTAACAAGAATGCCAATACTTTTGAGATTGTCAGCAATAGCGATGGAAACGCGTTCTCACATTCACAAACGTTGCCTATCGAAGCCACGAAAGTTGTCTCTATGGTGACCGGCCGTTTCGATAGCGATGGCCACGCTGATCTCGCCTTCATCACTCAAGTGCCGCTATTTCGCCCGGATGAATTGGATCGTAATCAGCTTCACCTTTGGTTGGGCGACGGCACCGGTGGATTCGAAGCTCAATCGCCTATCAATCTAACAGACACTCCTTCGGGACTGCAAACGGCGGATCTCAACAACGATGGCACGCATGACTTGCTCATCTACTATCCTGTGCCGAGGGCCTTCGAACCGCGTTACAATAATGGCGCTGGCCAATTCACAGCCCAAACCCTCCAGTCCGCTGACGATGGCGGCTATCTCCCGGACCTTGACGGCGGCCTGCATCACGTACCTTCTAACGCCTTCACGGTGGGCGGCATGCTGCATGACATGACGGGAGACGGCATTCTGGACGTGGTGAGAACCACCTACAACGGCACAGACCTGAATCTTATCTATACCATAGGAAACGGAGACGGCATATTTGGTACTGACGTCGTTTTGATAGAGGGTTTTCAAGGTAGCGGTCTCGTTCAACTAGCGGATCTGAACGGCGACAGTCATATCGACATCACGTCAGGCCCCTTGGTTCAATTGGCCGACCCAAATGGGGGCTACGAAGAGCCTCGTTTCTATTGGGGGACGCCACTGGTGGTCCAAGACGTCAATGGCGATGGCAAACCCGACCGCATCGGCCTCTCCAACGCGGCGTTGGAAGTGGTGTTGCAGCGTTGAGCGTTCGTCCCCCACCGCGTCTTTAAGGTTAATGCCAGCGTTCCAAGCCCTTTGGGCTCTGGTATCACGCTGGGAACTCTTCGCAAGTTCCGAACGAACCCCTAGCCGAGCACGGCCCGTGAGGGCTCTTCATGCACCGAGGCCTCACGTGTGTGATGGATGACCTCCTTCAGTTTTTCGTAGAGTTCTGCTAGTGAATACGGCTTGTGGAGGAATGGGATGTCTCGCTCCAGCGCTTTATCCAACAAGGCACGCGCATCCGTGTAGCCACTGCTCAACAAAGCCATCAAACCGGGATCCCTTTCTAACAAATCTTCAAGAATCTCCATTCCCGTGCCATCCGGGAGCACGGCATCGGTGAAGATCATGTCAAACTCACCACGGTGTTCCTCATAGGTTCGAATCGCTGCCTTGGCCGAGGCGGCGGTGGTGACCTGGAAACCGGCTTTCTTCAAGGCTTGGGTGACGAAGGCAAGCACGCTGGGTTCATCTTCAATGAGAAGAATGCGTTCACAGCCCTTCTTGGCACGCAACGCACCGGTACTTTCAGTCGCCTCAACTTCTGAACCGCAGGGCTGACCATCCGACGGTAGATGGATGATAAATTTCGTCCCTTTCCCTAACTCACTCTCGACATTGATCCAGCCGCCGTGCTGATCGACAATTCCAAGAACGACGGAGAGCCCAAGACCGGTGCCGTCCTGTCCCTTGGTAGTGTAGAAGGGCTCGAAGATGTGCTCCAGCAACTCCTTACTCATGCCACACCCCTGGTCCTCCACCGCGATTTTGACAAAAGCGCCCGAAGGTTCGTCCTGTGAATTCGACGTCAACCGCACATTCTCCGTGTGGATACGGATCTCGCCGCCATCAGGCATGGCGTGCCTCGCATTCACACAGAGATTCATGATCACTTGCTCCAGTTGGCCGCGATCGGCCTCAATACCCCATAGATCTGTGGCCAAATCCTGCTTGAGCACCACATCCTCACCGAGAATGCGCTGCAGCATATTGCGCATATGCTCGATGGATTCATTGAGATTGAGTTTATCTTTCTGCAAGATCTGTTTTCGCGAAAAAGCTAGAAGTTGTTTTGTTAGCGAGGCAGCGCTCTCCGCAGCTTTGCGAATTTCCATCAATTCCTTGCGGTGCTCGAAGCCGAATTCCTGATTCTGAAGAATCACGTCGCTGTAACCGATAATGGGCACCAACATATTGTTGAAATCATGGGCAATTCCGCCTGACAGTTTGCCGATAGCTTCCAGTTTCTGCGACTGATTGAGCGACTCCATCAATGCCAAACGCTCCTTCTCATTCTCACGTCGCTGCAGCAAGTTGTAGATGATTTCAGACAAAAGCACCAAGATACGAATATCATGCAGATTGAAGGCCAGCGCCTTGCGGCTGGAGAAGGTTATCATGGCCCACGGTTGGGCACTGGAATTGTCTCCCAGCGGCATTCCTAGAAAGGCGTCCAAACCTAAACTTTGTAAGGATTCCGCTAGATCTGGATCTTTCATTTTCACCTCATCGCGCGTTCGAATCACGGCGTGACCGTGGTGGATCAATTGGTCATTGGCCCAGGACCCCGGCTTCCAATAGAGATCTTGGAAAAATGTTTGGATCCGTTCTTCGCCTTCGGGTAAGTTGTGGCCACGGCTTTGAAGAATCGTTTCACCCGGTGGACCGGTAATACAGAAATAATCCACTTCCAGAAACTTGCTGATCTTTGTCAGCGCGCCTTCGATGCCTTCGTCTAACAGTTCCGGATCGTACTTAGTCAGCGCGACGCAGATCGACGACACCAAGCCCTCCATCTCGATACGATTGCTGAGGGCCGCCGTCCGTTCATCAACCAGTTCCTCAAGATGTTTCTGGTACTTTAGAAGCTGCTTTGCTTTCGCCTTCTTGTCAGAGATATCGCGAAAGACTAACACCGCCCCCATGATTGCCCCATCAGCATTACGGATGAGCGTTCCGGACGTTTCCACATGACGCGTGCTACGATCGCGGGAAACGAGCAATGCGTTGTCCGCTGAATCTACGGCATCTTGATAAACCAGAGCTTCCCGCGCAGGATTTGGGGCCGCTTCTTGGCTTTGTTCATCCACGATGTGGAAAACCCGCTCCACCTCTTGACCCTCCGCTTCAGCCATGATCCAGCCGGTGAGTTCTTCCGCCGTAGGATTCATGAAGACCACCGCGCCATTCGTATCCGTGGCGACCACTCCATCTCCCACGGAGTGCAGGGTGGTGTAGAACCACTCCCGTCCCGCTACCAGTTGTTGGTAAAGACTCTGCTTGTGAAGGGCGATCTCGACCGTACTGAGAAGACTCGCTTCATCAAAAGGCTTTACGACGTAACCTAACGGATCCGTCTTTTTCGCCCGTGAAAGCACATTCTCGTGAGAGTATGCCGTCAGATAAACGACCGAGATGCCAAAGCGTTCATTGAGTATGGCAGCGGTCTCCACGCCATCCTTGTCTCCCTGAATGACGATATCCATCAGTACGAGGTCGGGACGATGCTCTTCCGTCAGGGCAACGGCGGCGTCACCATTGTTCGCGAAGCCGATGATTTCATACCCATGATCTTCCAAGCACTGAGCGATGTCCTCAGCAACGATCCGCTCGTCTTCCACTATCAGAATTCTCTTACTCATGCAGCCTAACTAAATCCGATTCGTATACTCGATTTCGCGGAAGCGAATATCCGCGGTGGTTCCTTGTCCATTTTTGAATTCCACCTCGCCATTCAACTGATCCACTAGCATGTGAACTAAATTCATTCCCAACGAACCCTTGCGGTGATCCGCCTTATCGACCGGCATCCCAATGCCATCATCCGCCACTCGCATGTGGTAACTACGGTCAATCTGCCGGTCAAGACGGACATGAATGCAGCCCTGTTCACGCCCTTGGAAGGCGTATTTCAACGAGTTGGAGATCAGTTCATTGATAATGAGACCGCACGGCATCGCCGTATCGAGGGGAAGTTGCACGTCGTCTATATCCACCTTGAGGTCCAGACGGGTTTCCCCCAGTCGATGCATGCGTAAGAGCTGGTTTGCAAGCGTATCGACATAGCTCTTGAAGTCGATTGTAGACAGGCTGTTAGACTGATAAAGTTTCTCGTGAATCAATCCCATGGAGCGGATACGGGCCTCGCTCTCCTTCAGCATGGCCTTCATTTCCTCAGCACTAGCTCGGCGCGCCTGCATACGCAGCAAGCTGGAAAGAACCTGCAGATTGTTCTTCACCCGATGATGAATCTCTTTGAGGAGAATCTCGTGCTCGCGAAGCCGCGCCTCCTGAGCCACGGTCTCTTTCTCACGATCTCCCATTTGACGAAGATCACCGACCATCTGGTTCATGGTATCGCCCAGCAATCCCAACTCCGTGTTGGTCTTGATGTCTACCTGCGCTTCCAAGTCACCTGCAGCAATCTGTTTGGCAAAACGCTTGAGTTGACCAATCGGCTTAATCAATCGGTTAGCGAAAATGAAAGACGCCAGGAACCCGATGAGCAACCCTGGAATAGCAAGATCAAAGACGATCTGAAACAAGTCGCGCAAACTCTCTTGGTACTGGTCCGTAGACAGGCCGACATGGATCCACGCCTGATCACTCTTGTTGCGAACCAGATGCGAGTAATGATAGACTTCATTCTGGCCAAAGGGATTCGCCCGGATTCCAGGCTCCGCTTCGCTTGGGCTGGAAGGTAACCACTTCCCAGTGAGGTTGAGCTGACGCAGACCGTCATCGTTCATCAGATAGGACTCCCCCGTTTCGAGCGTCACCACGACATAACGCAACGATTCCAACCGAAGCATTCTCGATACCTGGTTCTCTGCTTCAGCGGAGTCACCCGATTCGAGTGCGCCCACCATCACGGGTTCCAGCGCATTGGCAATGATGCGCCCACGATCCTGAAGGTGGTGATAGAGCGTGGTGCGCTCATGGAGCACAAACCGGATCCCGAAGGCGATGAGAGTCAAGATGGTGACGAGGGCGGAAAACGCCGCCGTACGCAGGAAGAGATTTCCTCCGCGGGTGCGCGCCGGATTCTGAGCAGAGTTCGCCATCAACTACTGAGGCAATATCAATAAAAATAAGAATTTTCATATAAAAAATGCGATTGGCAGTCAATATTTTCTAATAATCCCAATTTCCCGAACAATTAGGCCGTGCGCAAACCGCGAATGATTAGCTGTGCATCACCTGGCCGCCGTCGACATTCAGTGTCTGACCGGTGATGTTTCGGGCGTGATCGGAGGCTAGGAAGATGGCGTAAGCCGCGCATTCCTCCGGGGATTGCCAGCGCCCCAGAGGGGAAATGGCGCGATTCTTGGTCCGGCCCCACTCTTCATAACTCGCTCGATCTTCCCTGGGTAGCGCCTCTTGCATCGCAGACCACACCTCGCGATTGAGATCCGTGGGAACCATGCCGGGGGCGAGAGCGTTGGCGCGGACATTGTAGGGTGCGAGATCTTTGGCCATGCACTGGACGAAATTGATGAGCCCGGCCTTGGCCGCGCTGTAGGGTGGATCCGTTTGCGAACCGATCTGCCCAGCTACGGAGGAGAAAAAGAGAAAGGTCCCGCGCCGCGCCTTCGTCAACGCCGGCGCGAAGGCGTGGGCGGTATTCACCGCCGCGATGAGATTGACTTCGAGCGTCCGGGACCAATCAGACGGCTCCAGATTCCAGAAGGGAAAACCGGCTTTCCCGGTCGTCCTGCCCACGGCGAAGACGATATGATCCAAGCGTCCCAAGCGCTCTATCAGAGTAGTCACAGCCTGACAGAGCCCTCCATGATCCGTCACATCCTGACAAAGCGCTACATGAGGAACCGTCATTTCCTCAAGCTCCCTGGCCACTGCCTCGACTACTGGTCCATCACGATCGATGACGCCGATTTGACAGCCCTCTTCAGCAAAGCGTTTACAGACCGCCTGACCAATTCCTGAGACGCCTAACACAACCGCCGACTGTCCTGCGAGGCCAAGGTCCATGTCACTTCAACGATTGCAGAAAGGCTAACAAATCCCGTAACTCACGAGGTTTGAGCACTAGGCCGGCCGGCGGCATGCCACTCACGGGTTCGGAACGATCTGCCACTTCCGATTTGGCCAATTTCCGGGAACGATTGCCTTCACGAATGGTGATCGAGTCTTCATCCTCGGAAACGAGCACTCCCATCACCAAGTCACCACTCTTCATGGTGATGGACTGCACACCATAGCCCATCGTCACCGCGGCTTGCGGCGCCACCACGGACTCCAGAATGAAGGCCGGATTCCTCCGGTCGGCCAAGCCATCGAGCGCCGGACCCACATCACCACCTCGCCCTTCCAGAGCATGACACCGCATGCATTGAGCCGCCAAGTTGGACTCGTAAGAGATGCGGCCCCGCGCAACGTTGCCGCCGTGCAAGGCCAGCTTTTGAATACCACGCTCACCAATCTTTTCCCGATAAGCCTTGGCCAAGGCGTTCAACTTCGGATCATCCGCATTCTCCGCCAGTTCGAACACGTCCAGTGCGATATCGCGGTCTAACACCCCGCTCTCGAGGGCCGCCATCCACTCAGCGAACAGCGTCCGGCGTTCTTTCTCCGGCAAAGCGTTAGCCGCTTGCACCGCCGCTTGTTTTTCATCCGCAGAGTGACTCGTTTCAAGGAATGTCCGGAGCGCGGGGATGGCTTGAACATCTTTCACTCGCGTCCATGCCTGGATCGCGGCGGAACGCAATGCTCCACTGGAAGGATCCACCAGTGCCAACTGACAGATACGTTCAAATGTTGCCATTTCCTCAGGCAATGTTTTCTCCAATCCTAACAAAGCATCCACACGCAAGGTCTCGGCCAACTCGGGGCTCTCGACGATGGTTGCCAGCTGTCCGGGCGATTTGTCCTCACCGTAGACGCCGTCTAATCGCTGTGCTAGAGCCAAAAGGCTTTTGTCAGTCAACTGCAATAAGTTCGGCAAACTACGTCGTACGGCGGCTTTTGCCTGCCCGGCTTGCGGGCGTTTCACCGGACGCCAGCGTCCCCAGACCCCCTCGCGATTGGGAGGAGAATCCCACGCCAGTAGCCGATCCAAAGCCAGCTCTCGAAGGAGTTGAGGCACGGACTCCTCTTGCGCAAGAAGGCAAAGCCGTTCCGCTTCTGCCTCACCGCCGATCTGGAAATTGGCTTCCATCGCGCGCCAGAGAAAGGGCGGTGAAATCATGGGAACCGATTCCGAATCATTCACTTGAAGCAATTGCGCAAGAAGCGGCATGACACTAGCAAGTTCGCGATCATAGATCGCGCGAGCGGCTTCCGTAGCGACCAAAGGAGACGCATCAGACAAGAACGCAGCCACCTCTGGAGCACTCCATCGGCGCAAGACGAGCACGGCCGCTAGTCTCACGGCTTCCGAAGTGGATCGCTGCATCTTCGCCAACAAACCCTCACGATCATTCAGCGTCATCAATCCTATCACGGCGGCATGCCGAAGATAGGCATCCTCATTGTCGTTGGATTGAATCAAATCTAGCAAAGCATCCAAGCCGCCTTCCGGTTCCAACTTGCCCACGGCGTAGGCGGCATGGAAACGTAATCGCGGATGATTCACCGCACCCAAGGCAGCCAAGGCCGCTTCGCCCGCGGCTCCGTAACCGTGCTCCGCAGCAATCCGCAGCGCGCGACCGCGCACTTCGGGATCCGCATCCGAATACACACGTGACGTGATCTCTAACACACCGGTGTCCCGGCGAGCCATTTGGCCCAGGCTCCATAGGCAGTGCAGACGCGCCAGTCGATTCCGTGAGCTTGTCAGAACACGCTCCACAACGTTCTTCGCCCCACGATCTGCCAGAAGCGTCTGGGCGCGCACACGCACACGCCGGTCTTGATGTTCTAACAACGCTCCCAATTGAGCGTCCGTGAAGCTCTCGAAACCCACGTGAAAAAGAGATCGCACCTCCGATACTGGGGCGGACGTTCTCACAGAAACGTCACTCAACGTGAACACGCGAGCGTGCGGGCTGATGTCCCATCCCGGTCCCCACTCCGCCACATACAACTTTCCATCATAACCAAAGGCCAAGTCGACCGCCGTCGGCCCTTCATAGAAAGGATGCAACCCTAACATGCGAAAACTCGCGCCCACCGGTTCCGTGGCGAAGGCTTGAATGGCACCGATACCACCACGAAAGTCACAAAGAAAGAAGTAGCCGTCGTATCGCGCGGGCAGCCCGGTTCCCGGGTTGGCGGCCAATCCCATGGGCTCGGCATTGAAGAGAGCTATCGGAGGCACGATCCAGGACGGTTGCAAGGGATCCTCCTTGTCGCGCCGCTCCTCACCCATCGCCTCTTTCACCCAAGGGCCCAATTCCGTTAGGCTTTGCATCGACATGTTCCAGCCGGAATCTCCACCTTCTACCACATACACCAAACGCGCCGTCTGATCCCCGGCGTTGCTGTTATTGTCCACCGTGAAGAGGTAACCCAGATCATCGAAAGCCAGTTCTTGCGGATTACGAAGCCCTTGCGCCACGAGTTCCAGATCCGAGCCATCCGGCCAACAGCGAAAAACGGCTCCCGTTCCCGGTCCGTAATAGACGCGCCCTTCCGGAGCCTCCACGTGAAAGCCGCGATCCGCCATGGTGAAGTAGATCCGCCCATCCGGTCCCTTGGTAAGCCCGTGAAGATCATGGCCGAACCAGCCGGTACGCACCCCGTAGCCACTGGAAAGCCGGCGCCGCGCATCCGCCAGGTCATCGCCGTTCGCATCGGCAAGACTCCACAGGTCCGGGACACATGCAAAGTAGACTTCCGGTCCGCTCACTAACACACCTGCCGCGGCACCCGAAAGTGTATCATTGAAGCCCTCGGCGATCACTTGCCGGCGATCTGCCAGACCATCGCCGTTCTCATCCTCTAGCATCACGGCCTTTTCTGAGAATTTGCTGAAGAATTCGCCGGGCGACCGGAAGAGTTCTTGGTGCTTGTTCAACTCATAGGCCAACTCGCCTTCAACTAACCATTTTTCTAAGAACGCGCGCCGGTCGCTCAAAGTGCTCGTTTGCAGATCCTCTTCCTCCCGGCGGGGCTTACCGCGATTATCGACCACGCCACGGCCTTCGTAACGATACGTTTCTGCTAGATAGACACGGTTGCGGTCATCCAAGGCCAATGCCATCGGTCCATGCACCTGGTGAGGCAGGGCAAAGGGCCGCAGCTCCAATGCCGGCGGCGACGGGGCACCACTCCGCAGGGTGTCCGCCGGTGTCGCCTCCGCCAGTGGTGCTAACACATCACGCTTAACCGGATCTCCCCAGTTGATGCCATCGTTACTAACAAAGACCGCAGCCAAATGGATCGCGCCCTTCCCCACAGGAGGTGCGTAACGCAGCCCGACAACTTCTAACGTTTGAGTTAATTGAACATCCACATGATGAGGCGATGGTCCATGAGAGATCCAAGCCGTCGCCAAATCGCCGTCGATCGCACCGGACGCAGGCTGACTCGCTTCGTCCGCACGATTGCTAGAGTCGAGGATCGTCCAGCCTTGCCTCGCCAGCGGTGTTTCCTCTTCGCCCCCTAGCAAATCGATTTCCGCCGCTCCCGCCCACTGATCCTCCCCATTCACTTCCGAATACGCAACTAGCCGGACGAAGCGCGCCTCGACCGGATCGAAGGTGATAGTCAAGGCCTCTCCAGCAGGCTCTTCTTGGCCATAGCTAACGCGCCCCCCGACTACCGAGACGGTGAAGAAAGCGATGGCGACGAGACAATTCGCGAACAACTGAACCATGAAGAAACCGCCCAAATCCTAGGCGACTCCGGATGGCACCCAAGCACTTTCCACCGAGCGTCACTCAGATTTGAGAAAATCGCTCAAGTCACGCGCTGAATGAGCCGTTTCAGCGTGAGTCCCTGCACCGCAATACTGAAGATGACCAACACATAGGTCATGGTCAAAAACACGTCGCGCTCGGGTCCGGCCGGCATCACCAAAGCCAAAGCCACGGAAATGCCGCCACGCAAACCGCCCCATGTGAGAATGGGAATCACCCCCTTACTGAACTCGCGGAAACGCCCCAAGATCTTTACCGGTACACTCACGGCGACCAAACGCGCCAAGAGCACGATGGGAATCGCTAGCAGGCCTAACAATAGCGTCTGGCCACTAATGTCCAAGATGAGCACCTCCAAACCGATGAGCACGAAGAGAACCGCATTGAGCACTTCATCAATGAGTTCCCAGAACTTGTCCAAGTGATCCCGGGTGGTATCCGACATCGCCAGCTGGCGCCCATGGTTGCCGATCATCAACCCGGCGACGACCATGGCCAGCGGCCCTGACATATGCAGGGCCATGGCCAAACTGTAGACGCCCGTGACCAACGCAAGCGTGATCAAAACCTCCACTTGATAATTATCGATCGTCTTCAGCAACCAATAGGCTAACAAACCAAAGATCCCGCCCAACATCACACCGCCTGCTGCTTCTAACATGAACAAATGAGTAATAGCGCCGACACCACCGTCATGCTTTCCCGTCACCATGCCCAAGATGGCCAGAAATACCACCACGCCCACGCCATCATTGAACAGTGATTCCCCCGTGATCTTCGTTTCCAGTGATTTCGGCACCCCGACTTTCTTCAAGATCCCTAACACCGCCACCGGATCCGTCGGCGATACCAGCGCGCCAAAGAGCAGGCAATAGGTGTAACTGAAATTCAATCCCATGGCCCCTAACAAATAATACACGATTGTTCCCACGATGAAGGTCGACACCACCACGCCAAGACTCGCCATCATGGCAATCAGTCGTTTCTGATTAGCCAAGTCATTGAGATCCACATGCAAGGCCCCGGCAAAGAGCAGGAAACTCAGCATGCATTCCAAGACCGCTTCATCAAAATCGATCATGGTGACAAAACCCGTCGCCGAAACAACGATGTCAGGAAAGAGCCAACTCAGTGCTACCAGCGACAACGAGAAAGCTAAGCTAATGAGCATGACCCCAATCGTGGTCGGCAACTTGATATAACGATGATTCAAATAGCCAAAGACCGCGGCTAACGTGAGGAGAATGGCAACGATGTCGAAGATACTCATGATCGGCGTGGAGACTAGGGCTTGAGAGCCAATCACTTCAAGAACGCGCCGGGAAAAGGACTAAAAGTCGTGAGCACTTTCCATAGCGGAACCCTCGAGCTCAAGCATGGATCTTGGATGCAGGCCTGAAGCAGAATGCCACCCATCATCCCAACCGCGCAGAGGCGGTCGCGGTGGTAGAAGCGTCGCTAAATTCACACATTTCGCTGACGCTTAGGGGGCATTATCTTAAGGCGTCCACCCAGCTCATTTGACTTAAGATCGCTTGCTGATCGTCAGCTGAAATATGCGCCTCGATGGCACGCTGGACCGCGCGTTGGTCGTTTGTCTGCGTGAGGGTATTGGCCCACTCGATCGCTTTACGGCGATCGGTGCGCAAGTAGGTGGGTGCGAAGATCTCCATGGTGTTCGTCCGGTGTTCCCCTTGTAAGCCTTGCACATAAGCGGTGGCTTGTTGGGACTTATCAACAAGCCACCTTCCAAACGCTGCTTTGATGGCTGTGAGAGAGCGTTCCTCGTCCAACGTATGTGCCCATTCGATAGCGGTTTGCGGGTGAAGATCCTCCGCCATTTCCCTGGCGGTGGCGTGAACGAGCCGCTCAATGTATGGTGCATCGGGAGCGTCTCTAACATACTCTGCCAAGCGTGGTAAATCTTTGTCAGGGCAATGAGCTGCCAAATCATCGTAGGCCCGTGTCTGGGCGGAGGATTCCGGAAGTGATTGGACCCATTGCGCCGCGGCTACGGGATCGTCCTGCGTCCAGGCTCTAACGATATCGCCTGACAACGAATCCCTGATGTTTCCAGGAGGAAGTTCGCTAACAAACTGCGCGGCTTGATCGGGCGACTCTTTAGTGATGGTTTGCACCAACTCACCTAAGGCGTTTCGACGGGGATAGCCGTGAAGGTTTTCCCATACCCAATTGAGGGCTTCGTTAGGAGCGGTCTTGGCCCACTCGCCTGCGAGGAGGCTACCCAATTGCATGCGATCTGATCGGGTTGCCTTGGTTTCGATCCAGGTACGGGCGGCTTCGAAATCTGTTCTCAGCCATTGCTGGGCGATGCGGTCTCTGGCAGAGTGGTAGTAAGATCTTCTGTCCAGTGTTTGATAGCGCTCCAAAGCTGCTCGGGGATTCTGTTCGCCGAGCACCTGCAAAGCGCTATAGATTGTGGCGTTCACGAAGCGGTTATGAGGCGATTCCTTGAGTTCGGTCAGGGCTTCCTCAGGATTTTTTTCGAGATCCAATCCGTTGCTGAGAAGCCATTCATCAGGTGTCCATAATCCTCCCCATAGGCGACATGTAGCTCGGGATTCACGTCGCCTAACGCTTCGATAAGCGTTCCCAATCCGTTGAATACTCCGTCAGGTCTTGGATTCGAAAGTGCCGCTTCTAAGCCACGTTCCGGATCAGTCTTGGCCCAGAAACGGTAAAGCGTATCTTGGAGATGGTAACGTAGAGAGTAGTCTACCTGGCCTAACGTTGAGATGTATTGCAACAGCCCTTCCCCATCCCGCGCTGCCCAATGTTGTGCGATTACCGTCACGGCCAGATCCGTTTCGTCGGATTTGTGAATTTCTATCAGATGCTCAAGGCGGTCTGTTGAGGCCTTCGCACAATGCTTAGAGAGCGCCAACGTTTGCCGGAATTCGTTGTCCGACGTCACCAGCTGTTTGAATTGAGATGGCGTCTGTTCGCGTTGATTAGTGAACACTACCGCGGTTTCAGTGCTTACATCTATCGATAGCTGAGAACAGTTCATGAAGTAGCCCGCGATGAAGCCGCCGCACGTTGTGAGGGTAAGAAGGGCTTTCATGGTAGCTGCGAGAGCAGGGCTTGCCGTTCCGCCTCACCTAACAAACTTGCCTCGATGGTCTCGCGAACAGCTATGGGATCAATCTCGACCCAAGTTGTGGTCACTTCGTTAAGGGCGTTGGCTCGCTGACCGGGTTCGGAAATTGTGGAAGCCCACGCAAAGGCGGCATGCGGGTCGTCGTGACGTGTGGCAGTGGCGAATTGGGCGGCAGCGGCATCTCGCGGTGCGCCCTCTTTCAAAGTGCCGATCCATTTGGAGGCTTCATAAGAATCGGCGTTTGCCCAATGGCGTGCGATCCGCCCGTAGGCGGGTGCTCGATCAGAATTGGGAAGCTCTGCTGCCCACGTGCTGGCACCGAGGGGATCAACTTGTGTCCACTCAGCGGCAATGCGGCTAACCGTGCGGTCACGATGTTCGCCTTCAGGCAAGCGATGAAGGAAGGCGGCGGCTTCGTCAGGATTAGAAGAGGCTAGGATCATCATGGTCCCGCGGTGTCTTAGCTCATCAGGGAGATCTTCCAAGGATTGCAAGCCGGACTCGAGATCAACCCGGCGGTCGACGGTTTCGGCAAGCCGACGGTGTTCATTTTGAGTCACGATCTTCTCGCGAAAGGTCTCATCGTCCAGGAGCTCTAGCGCTTTCATTTCCAGTTTGGGGAATTCATCCAGGGCCTCAAAGAAATTCTCCGCGAAACCGCTTCTCGCCATGGGTTCCATGGCGTTTATGGCTTCCGTTAGTTTCTCAACCATGGGCTCATCAAGAGGCGGATTGCTTGGGAAGCTACTCATAAGAATCATATTACGCAGACGGTTATCTGGAATGGCGTCCGCAAAGCGCATCGCTTCATCGACCTCACCTCGCTGAAGTGATTCCCGAATGACCGTCTCAGCAAACAATCGCAAACTCTTCGTAGAGAGATAACGTTGTGCCCAATCAGCTGCTTTGATAGGATCTCCCTTGTAGATATCACGCGCCCGTCTGATCCCCGGCCGTTCGTTGCCAATGCCGGTCATCATCTCAATCAACTGGCCCATGGCGCCATCGTCTACGGGTTGCCAGCGATCTAACAAAACCGTTAATGCCTGCTCTTTCATCGACGGATCAGAAAGACTCTGTGCCCAGGCTAAGGCTGATTCAGGAGCGTGATCGGCCCAGCCTCGCATCAAACCGGCGATGGCATACTTGAGAGCACGTCCTTCGAGTCCATCAAGTTTCGCGATGGCTTGAGTGGGATCATTCTTTCCCAATTCTTCGAAAGCAAAGCGATTGTAATCAGAAGTATCGAGATCCTGAGGCGTTTTTTCTGACAACTTCGCTAGAGATTCTTCAGATCTGCGGCCTGCCCCATAAAGAGCGGCACGGAGGCACCGCTCGCGCAGCTCTTTGTCAGGAAGATCCAAAGCAAAGGTGTGCGCGGCTTCCGGATCGACTAAGGCCCAATTCCCAATGTAAGATTGAAGGTTGATAGCCTCTTCATGAGTAGAAAAACAAGCGGCGCCACCGTGTGGATCCAGTTCGATCCAGCGTGCGGCGAGCATACGAAGGTATAAAAGACGCTCTCTTCGCGGGATGGTTTCATGCAGCTCTTCAAACATGTCTGGAAGCTTCGACACGCCCGCCGCAGCCAGACGTTCGAGATAGCCGTGAAACCTCGGAGTAGTTGGGTTGGGAGGTTTCTTTTTTCGAGTGAGTGATAGAGATCGGATCTGATCCACGCTTTTACCGGACTCTACATTTGAAGAGAAATGTAGGCCTGTGAAAGCGCCCATTCCAAAGCCAAAGACAAGACCAAGGATGATTTTAAAAAACGGGAGCGGCAAGGATCGAAGCTTCATCACCGGCTGCGAGCTTAGCGGGGGCAACTTCAGACAACAAGCCCTTTCAAATGATGTTAGCAGCCCATTGGGAGCAAGAAAAAGAAGTTGGCGACGGACCTAAAACCTTCAAAGTGGGAGCATGCGCTCGCTTATCTCTCTTGGCATCATTGGGCTTCTTCTTTCACCGCTCGCCCTTGTTGGTGAGACTTCGAAGCATTCCGCGGTCACGCCCGCTCCGCGTGGGAACGACTGGTGGAAGCAACGGGCTGATCTTCTCAATCAAAATGTTAAGGAGACTCCGGATACGCAACTCATCTTCATTGGCGACTCGATCACGCAAGGTTGGGAAGGCGCCGGGAAAGAGGTATGGGCGGAACGTTATGCTTCTCACAAAGCGGTGAACCTGGGGATTGGTGGGGATCGCACACAGCATGTGCTCTATCGTCTGCACCATGGCAACCTGAAAGGCATTGCGCCCAAGGTCGCGGTGGTCATGATTGGCACCAACAATTCCAACGGCTATGACAACACGGCGGGCCAAATCGCTGCAGGGGTGGCGGCGATTGTGAAAACCCTCCGGACCAAGGTACCTCAAACGAAAGTTCTTTTGTTAGGCATTTTCCCGCGTGGAGAGAATATCAATGAGCAACGCGGCAAACTCTTACAGATCAATCAGATTCTTGCCAAGTACGACGATGGTGAGTATGTGAAGTTTCTCGATATCGGCCATCACTTCATTACGGAGCAAGGCCTCATTCCCGCCGAGATCATGCCTGATTATCTGCATCTCTCGCCCAAAGGCTATGAGATCTGGGCGGACGCCATCGCTCCCTATTTGCAGGGCTGGTTGAATAGTGGGAAGGATGCTCTAGCGGATTCCCCTGTACTGGGGAAGTGGACGTTCGTGATTCAGGGACCGGATGAAAACGACGTCGAAATGCCACTGAACATCGAGTTGAATGCGGGCAAGCTCTCGGGTTTCATTGGTTCCGAAGACCGGCGATTTCCTTTAAAGAACACCAAGATTGATGGCGATAAGCTTGAGTTCACGGTCACGCGCGACCGGCCTAACGGAGGCACGATGTCGTACAAACTCCAGGGCGCCTTCAAGGACGACAAGCTTGAGGGCAAGGTGAGCGCGAACTTGAATGGCGAAGACGTCGAGCAGACGTGGCGGGCGCGCCGACGGACGGAGTAGAGGCTACTTCAAACCATCCAGTGAAAGGCCCGGGCGATCTTGTTCGACGCCGGAGTCCCACAAGTCAGGCACCTCGATGTCCGTCGCCTCATCATCGGTTGGCAGAGTGGAATCCAATTTGAAGGACGGTTCATCACTGGGGCTCGTGGGTTGAAACTCGTTCGGTGAGCGGAGAGCATGTGAGAGAAAGAAGATGATCAACAATACGACAATTAATACTGCCCACAAAACGACCAAAGGTTGAGACCCGCGGGGGTTCTGCATTGATTGATTTTGATGTCTCAGTTCACTAGCAGAAGGACGATTGACAATCAATTGATACTGAATGGAGTTCCCGACACGTTCGAAATCTAGCTTGTATTTCTTCATGCTCACGCTCGGAACGTGATCGGCTAAAGCATCGTAGCCGAAGCGCACCTCAACGCCACCTGATTCGAGGCTCATGCTCGCGGCTTCAAATCGGAAATAATCGTTTTCAACGACACTTTTCTCTGGAGAGACCGGGATTCTCCAAGGTGTGTGAACACGAATGCGATTGCGAATACGAGTCGGGTAGATCAGCTCTAATGGCGCTTTCTCCGGATAATCGGCGTCAGCGACGCTAAGTCTCCCGCGCATGGCAGAAGGAGACAAAGAAACGAACTGAACCCGGCCATCATCCGACCGTTTTTTGAAGTTTGGTAGGGTATACTGCTCTTGTATCTCGATCTCGTTCTCTTCTTCAATATCCTTGAAAACAAACTCGCCCGTTCGTCTCGCATCTTTGAAAGTTTCTTGGATGGATTGCGTGTACAGACGCGTGAACGCGTCATGGCCCATTGCCTCCCGCTGAGCTCGAATGCGTTCGGCCTCGATCCCACTGGCCTTGGTCTTCAGCGTCAATTGAGTTCCTGTGTTAGAGGCAGACAGATGGTAATCCTCACGTACGCGCAAGAGAGAATGGGTCGTTTCCGGCCGCGGAATATCGATCAGACTCGAGGCGCCTTGGCCAAGTTCCAATCCTTTCGCAAAATGCAAAGGCGGCCTGCTCAACAAGGGTCCGCGTGAATGGGCGTTGGTGGCGTCTACCCAAATAGCGCGTCCGTCGTTGAGCGTGATTCGGGTGACGACATGATCAAATAGTTGTGGCGAGGGCAGGAAATCAGCGATGTGTGCTCTAAGAATCGAATGGACCAACACGCAGCTTGCCTGAATGCCTAGCGCCCGAAGCATGGTCACCAAGAGCAGGCTTTTATCCTTACAATCGCCAAACCGGCGTCTCAGAATGACGTCTGGAGGGGAAGGACTCAATGAGCCAATGCCCGACTCGATTCCAAGGTAACGGACGTCGTTCTGAACGAAACGGACCAGGGTCTCGACTTCTGCCAAACCGTCTTCTGATCGTGAGGGCACGAGATCGTTCACGAAAGCTGACACGTCATCCGGCACCTCTTGCATAGTCCAAAGATTCTCGATCCAATCCAGAACGGCACTCCAGGAACGGAATCCGGTGACTTGCAGAAATGGTTGGCTGATATGCCAAATAGGCGCGCCCAATTCTTGGTGGCCTTTACGCAAATCCTGACAATGCCAGTGCCAGGTTTCTCCGTAGGACGGCGTCTCATCTACTTGTGGATTCGGCATTCCCCCTTTGCAATGAAAGTCAACCGTGTCTTGGGTGACTCCCACGAGCTGATAGTGCCAGTCTTCAACAGCATATGGGGAGTTTCCGATCTTGAGGAAACTTAGGTGATTCTGATACGCAGGATGGTCGCGTGTGAGGGTGTAGCTGAAATCAACTGCGTCTCCTACCCGGACGTCCTCAAGCAGAAAGAGTGCTGAGAGGCTGCCATCGTAGATCTGCCTTTCCAGATGTTGCTCGCGTTGAATGACCCGGATCTGATCTTCTCTCAAGCGTTCGACGTATTGGCCGCCCCGCCAAATGCCGATCTGGTGAATCGTTAGGGATTCAACAGCGGGATCAAACGCGATTTCGACTTGTGATAAATGTTGTACTGCCTCGGTGTTGTTCAGCCTCCGCACATTGCGCTGATAGGCTTGTTGTTCAGCCGGGCAATGTTGCGCATCGATAAGCAAGGTTGAGAAGGGCTCAGATGAGGGTTGGGCGCCCAAACGGAAGTTGCGGTTCTGAACCCAGGAACTTGCCGGCCCGACACGATGGCGATTCTCAAGGCTGACAGGCATGACGCCAGTAACTAGTTTAGTGTTAGCAATCTGTCAAATGGATCGGTGTCCAGACCGAGGTTTGCCGGGAATGGCATGGGAATAATATGGTCTAGGGATAAGCGGAGCCTTGGACCGCGCCAGCCCTCTGCCAGAGTCCAAACGGCTCATCCTAACATCGGCAGATTTCATGGCTATTTCTGCCCCATTCGGAATTGTCGCCAGCCGTGAGCCGTCTCCTCCATGCGAAAGGGCATCTTCCAGACGAGAGCGAATGATTTCGTGAACGCGACTTGCAATTGCCAGACGTAACCCCTTTATGAAAGCAGCATGAACATCCTGGATTCGATTCGGCGTTTCTACGCTTCGTCCATTGGCAAGAAACTGATCGTCGCGGTGACGGGGATCCTACTTCTCGGGTTTCTCGCCGGGCATCTGGCGGGCAACCTGCTGATCTATGCTGGTCAGAAGGCGATCAATGATTACGGCGTCTTTCTCCACGGATTCCTTCACGGAGCGGGCGTGTGGATCGCTCGTTTGGGACTTCTCGGTGCGGTGGTGTTGCACGTGGTCGCCACGATTCAGCTGACCCAACAGAATCGGGCGGCGCGGAAGAGCCGCTACGCTTATGAGACGACGGTCCAGGCGTCGAAGGCTTCGCGCACCATGATCGTTTCCGGCCTAATCATTCTCAGTTTTGTTATTTTCCATCTCTTACAGTTCACGATATTACCGGGACCGGAAGACGAGGCCTACTGGGATCACGTCACGGGCGACACGGTACGTCATGACATCTATGGCATGGTCATTCGTGGATTTAGCAATGTATTTGTTAGTATTTTTTACATTGTCAGCATGGCCTTTCTATGCATGCACCTCAGTCATGGGGTGGCCAGCGTCTTCCAAACTTTGGGGCTTCGGACGGAGAAAACTGAGTCTCTCATTCAAATGACCGGCTACGCCTATGCCGCGGTCATTTTCTTTGGAAACATTTCCATCCCCATCGCCGTTCTTACAGGATTGGTTAGCCTCTAACACCCGAACACCATGGTCAGCGATCTCACTCAAGACATGCCGGACGACAAGATCCCCTCGGGGCCTCTTGCCGAGAAGTGGACGAAGCACAAGATGGATTCCCGGCTCATCAATCCCAATAACAAGCGCAAGTACACGGTGCTCGTCGTGGGCAGCGGCTTAGCCGGTGCTTCAGCCGCAGCGACGCTCTCGGAGCTGGGCTACAAGGTGAAATGCTTCTGTTATCAGGATAGCCCCCGCCGCGCTCATAGTATTGCTGCTCAGGGCGGAATCAATGCGGCGAAAAACTATCAGAATGACGGGGACAGTGTTTTCCGGCTATTTTATGACACGATCAAAGGCGGCGATTTCCGGTCGCGCGAAGCCAATGTGCATCGCTTGGCCGAGGTCAGCACGCAAATCATCGATCAATGTGTGGCCCAGGGCGTCCCCTTTGCCCGGGAGTACGGCGGTTTGTTGGCAAACCGTTCCTTTGGCGGGGCGCAGGTTTCAAGAACCTTCTATGCGCGAGGGCAGACGGGACAGCAGCTTTTGTTAGGAGCGTATTCAGCCCTTTCCAAACAGATCGCCGCCGGTGGTGTGGAAATGTATGCGCGCACGGAAATGTTAGACGTCGTGCTCGTGGACGGTCATGCCAAAGGCATCGTCGTCCGGGATATGGTGACCGGCCGCATCCATTCCTTTGCCGGCGACGCGGTCATTCTGGCGACGGGCGGCTATGGAAACGTGTTCTATCTTTCGACGAATGCCAAAGGATGCAACGTCACTGCGGCCTACCGTGCTTACAAAAAGGGTGCTTATTTCGCGAACCCCTGTTACACGCAGATCCATCCCACTTGCATTCCTGTTAGTGGAAGCTATCAATCAAAACTGACCTTGATGTCAGAGTCCCTGCGCAATGACGGCCGCGTCTGGGTACCGAAGAAAGCGGGCGACACACGCCGTCCGCAGGAGATCCCCGAGGGCGAACGCGACTACTATCTCGAGCGCAAGTATCCGAGCTTCGGAAACCTGGCGCCGCGAGATATCGCTTCGCGTGGTGCGAAGGAGGCCTGTGACGACGGCCGTGGCGTGGGTGATAGCGGTTTGGGGGTGTATCTCGATTTCGCAGCGGCGATTTCGCGTGATGGAGAGGACGTCATTCGCGAGAAATACGGTAATCTCTTTCAGATGTACGAACAGATAACGGGAGAGAACGCCTACCAAACACCCATGCGCATCTTTCCTGCGGTCCACTACACCATGGGCGGGCTTTGGGTAGACTACAATCTGATGAGCAATGTGCCAGGGTTGCATGTGTTAGGAGAAGCCAATTTTTCCGATCACGGAGCGAACCGTTTGGGTGCCAGCGCGCTCATGCAGGGTTTGGCCGATGGCTACTTCGTCATCCCATGCACGATCGCGAATTACCTGGCAGGCGAGACGCCGGGCAGCGTGAGTGTGGAGAATGAGGCTTTCAAAGAGGCGGAGGCACAGGTGAGCACACAAGTGACCAAGTTGATAGGCATCAACGGCAAACGCAGTGTGGATGATTTCCATCGTGAGCTAGGCTTGTTAGTGTGGGAGAAATGCGGCATGGCGCGTGATGAGGCCGGGCTCAAGGAAGCGATCGCGCGTATTCCCGAACTGCGCGCGGAGTTTTGGGAGAACGTGAGGGTTCCCGGCGATAGTGATAATGTGAACCAAGAGCTGGAGAAAGCCGGACGGGTGGCAGATTTCCTCGAATTTGGCGAACTCCTTTGCCGAGATGCCCTGCATCGCAATGAATCGTGTGGCGGTCACTTCCGCTCCGAACATCAGACCGCGGACGGCGAGGCCAAGCGCAACGATGCCGACTACGCTTACGTCGGTGCCTGGGAATCGCAGGGCACGGATGCCGAACCAGTCCTGCACAAGGAATCCCTCGAGTTTGAGAACGTGAAGCTCTCCGTCCGCAGCTATAAATAAGCAACTTTGCCCTAACTGAAATCCTGACATGGCTACTGAAAAACTTCAGCTCACTCTCAAAGTCTGGCGGCAGAAAAGCGCGAATCATGCCGGAAAAGTCGAGACTTACGCTGCCAAAGATATTCCCACATCGGCATCGTTTCTTGAGATGTTAGATATTGTGAATGAGGAACTCATCACCAAGGGCGACGAGCCCATCGCCTTCGATCACGATTGCCGGGAGGGCATCTGCGGCATGTGCTCGCTGACCATCAATGGCCGCCCCCATGGGCCTGGCAAAGGCGTGACGACATGTCAGTTGCACATGCGGAGCTTTCGCAATGGCGATACCATTTGGATTGAGCCCTTTCGCGCCAATGCGTTTCCGGTTTTGAAAGATTTGGTGGTGGATCGCACGGCCTTCGACGAGATTATTCAAGCCGGCGGTTATATCTCTGCCAGGACGGGCTCGGCGGTTGACGCCAATGCCATGCCCATCCCCAAACCAACGGCGGACGCGGCGTTTGATGCTGCTGCGTGCATTGGCTGTGGCGCGTGTGTGGCCGCTTGTAAAAATGCTTCCGCGATGCTCTTTGTCGCAGCCAAGGCAGAGCATCTCAACCTCCTTCCTCAAGGGAAAGCCGAACGCGATCGGCGTGTGTTAGGGATGGTTCGCGCCATGGACGCGGCCGGCTTCGGGAACTGCACCAATCAGTATGAGTGTGAGGCCGTTTGTCCCAAGGAAATCAGCGCCACCTACATCACCGCGATGAATCGCGACTTTGCGAGAGCGTCAGCGAAAGAAGCTGCAGGGGTGGAAGCGTGATTCAGTAACGTCTCTCATTGTCAGAACCAGCTCCCGAGGAGAGGCGCTCTTCAAGCGCCCAATCAGCGTGGCACGGGTTTGCAACCCGTAGCCGGCGGTTGGAAACCGCCGCTCCTTGAGGCTCCGTCTTGGTCATCTCGTGACACCACAATCTGAAGTCCGCTAGAGCGCGACTAACTATCGCTTGCAGATCAGGGACGGCCTTCTAGGTTCCCGCCCTTTCTGCCGCCAATGACTGCCCCTGAAAACATCCGCAACATCGCTATCATCGCTCACGTCGATCATGGGAAGACGACCCTTGTGGATCAGCTGCTGAAGGCCGCCGGGACATTTCGGGAGAACCAGGTCGTGGAAGAACGCGTGATGGACAGCATGGATCTCGAACGTGAGAAAGGCATCACCATCAAGGCCAAGAACACGTCCATCCATTGGCAGGACAAGATCATCAATATCGTCGATACTCCGGGACACGCCGACTTCGGAGCAGAAGTGGAGCGGGTGATGAAGATGGTGGATGGTGTCTTGCTAGTGGTCGATGCCTACGAGGGCCCGCAGGCGCAGACGCGCTTCGTGCTGCGCAAAGCCTTGCAGGAAGGGCTACGTCCGCTGGTCGTCATCAACAAGATCGATCGCGAAAACGCCGATCCTGAGAAATGTCACGACGATGTGTTAGAGCTTCTCTTGGAACTTGAGGCCACCGATGAGCAGTTCAACGCGCCGGTCGTCTACGCCTCCGCTCGTGATGGATTCGCCATGCATCACGTGGATGACCCGCGCAAGGATCTCACGCCATTGTTGGAAATGATTCTCAAAGAAGTGCCATTTCCTAGTGTCGAGGTAGAGGGCCCATTTCAAATGTTAGTCTCCAACATCGATTGGGATGATTATGTTGGCCGCGTGGCCATTGGCCGCATCCAACAAGGCCAGATCAAGAAGGGTGACACGGTCTTCGTCACGGGAAAAGAGGGCGAACGGTCACGTTGCAAAGTGACCAAAGTGTTTGAGTTTTCGGGGCTGGGTTTCAATCAATCCGCGGAAGGATCCGCGGGAAATATCGTGGGCGTGTCAGGATTTGAGGAAATCGATATCGGCACCACCCTTTGTGGAACTGAAGAAACACCCGCCTTGCCTTTTGTGGAGATCGATCCAGCTACCATTCAAATGGAATTCGCGGTGAATGACGGGCCTTACGCGGGCACCGAAGGCAAGTATGTCACGTCGCGGCAGATTCGGGATCGCTTGCTCCGTGAGACACGGACGAATATTTCCATCCAGGTCGAGGACACCGAATCGGCGGGCGTTTTCCGTGTGAGCGCTAGAGGATCGATGCAGATCGCCGTGCTCGTGGAGCAGATGCGGCGTGAGGGATTCGAAGTGTTGGTGTCGCGACCCACCGTCATCACCCGGCATGAGAACGGGCAAATGTTAGAACCGTTTGAAACGCTCTACGTGGAAGTGCCGGAAGAGTATGTCGGCGGCGTGATGAAATGTCTCACCGCTAGGCGCGGACGCATGGAGAATATGACGGCCAATGCCTACGGCTCTTGCATCGAAGCCACCATTTCCACGCGAGGGTTGATCGGTTTCGAACTCGAACTCGTTAATCTCACCAGTGGCCGTGGCATCATGTCGCACCTTTTCAAAGGCTACGAACCCTTTTGTGGCGAGATCGTGACGAGAAATACCGGCACCTTGGTCTCCATGGAAAATGGGGTGGCCATGGCTTACTCGCTCAATGCCTTGGAAGACCGCGGTCGTCTTTTTATTGGTCCGGGGGACAAAGTTTATGAAGGCCAGATCGTTGGTGAAAATCCCAGGGCCGATGATCTCCCTGTCAACCCGACGAAAGAGAAGCATCTCACCAATCACCGTTCCTCAGGTGATGGCAAAGGTATTCAGCTTTCACCGCCGGTCGTCTTTTCGCTAGAGCGTGCGATCGAGTATATTGCCAACGATGAATACCTCGATGCCACACCCAGTTCGCTGCGATTGCGCAAGAAGATCCTATGTCCTCATGAAAGACGTCGCGTGGCCAAAGCGCAGAAATCTGCCTAGCATGATGTCAGTAAGATCTTCCAAAGGTACCAGGCTAGAGCCTGCACTCCAACACCATTTAAGTCCGTGGCGATGTTGGCGTGCAGGCTTTAGCCTGATTCCGTTGCTCGTCCTACTCTCAACGAGCGCCGCACTAGCCGATCCCATTCGCGTGGCCTGTGTGGGCGATAGCATCACTTACGGAGCCAACATCAAGAACCGCAGCGATCAATGCTACCCCGCCCGGCTCCAAGGGTTGTTAGGCAAAGGTTACGAAGTGCGCAACTTCGGCGAGAACGGACGCACTGCTCTGAAGAAAGGCGATTTGCCCTACTGGAAATCGCCCCAATTGGAGAAAGCCAAAGCGTTTGCGCCTAACATCGTCATACTCGCCTTCGGCACCAATGATAGTAAGAAACGCAATTGGAAACATCGTGCGGATTTCAACAAAGATTACGAAGCCTTGATCGATGTCTTCGCAAATCTTCCTAGCAAACCCAGAATAATCGTTTGTCTGCCGCCTCCGGCCTTCACCCGGTTGGACGGCATCAATGACAAGGTGATCAAGGACGACATCGCCACGGCATTGAAGGCGCTCGCAAAGAAGCGCGAACTCACTACGATCGATCTCTACCAACGTTTCGATGGCCGGCGAGCCCTCTTTCCCGACAAGATTCATCCCAATGCCTTGGGTGCACGGTTGCTCGCGGAAGAAGTGCACCGAGTCGTCGCAAGAAAGGCGCAGAACTAAACCAAATCCGCCTTGTCGAGCGGCGAAGAGGATGGCCTAGTGGCCTCCGATCATGAATTTGACACGCACTGCTTATGGAACTTGGAGTGGCGGCCGCTATATGCACTTTGGCCAGGCGCTCGAAGAAGATCGCTACCTGGACGCCATTCGCCACGCTCACAGCGAAGGCATCCGCACCTTCATCACGGCCGATGTCTATGGCACGGGTGATGCCGATACGATGCTGGGCCGCGCTCTAGCGGATTTCCCGAGCGACAGCTTTTGTTTGGTAGGCTCTATTGGTCATGATTTTATGATGGCGAACGCGAAGGCAGCAAAGGCTTTCCACGTTTCACCGATGCCAAGCTTCGGGACGCCGGCGGCTACGCCGATTATATTCGCAAGGCCACCGAGCGCTCTCTCGAACGTTGCGGGCAGTCGAAGTTCGATCTGCTCATGCTGCACAATCCGGATTCCATTGGCTACTCCGATGAAACGGTCTGGCAAGGCATGTCTGCGATCAAGGAATCCGGTCTAACGGAAATGCTGGGCGTGGCGCCCGGTCCTGCAAACGGGTTTACCTTAGATATCATCAGCTGCTTCGAGAAGTTCCACGAACTCATCGATTGGGCAATGATCATTCTCAATCCGTTAGAACCTTGGCCCGGACAACTCGTGTTGCCGGCCGCTGAGAAACACGGCATTGATATCCTCACACGCGTCGTCGACTACGGCGGCCTTTTTCATGACGACGTCAAGCCGGGTCACCCGTTTCCGGAGAGGGACCACCGCACGTTTCGCCCTGGCAATTGGGTCGAAGCGGGGAATGAAAAGATCGATAAAATGCGGCCGGTTGCCGAGAAATACGGGCTGACCATGATTCAGTTAGCCTCCATCTGGAATCTCACCCACCCTCCGGTGAAAAGTGTGGTGCCGACGATGATTCAAGAACCCAGTGAGTCTAGCAAGACCATTGAGCAGAAGATCACCGAACTCGCCAACCTGCCAGACATTCAGCTAACGGAATCCGAGCGAGAAGAACTGCGCGGCATCGGTAACAATCAAGGCTGCATGGCTCTGAAGGGCGGCAGTCACGAGCACGAAGGTGCCCCCCTACCCGATCGCTGGACCCTGACGCCGGAGCTTCAAGAGGTCGGCAAACGTTGGGGCATCAACGCTCAAGAGGACCTCGCCTTCACACACGGGTAGGACGGCCATTTCTGACCGTCCGATTTCGGAGAAATCGGCGCCGTCAGGCGGCCGGAAAATGCCTGCTGGTCAATCTAGCAGAGTGCGCTCTACAGTCGCACCATGATAATCCGTCGTATGGCCTGCTTGGCAGGTGCAATTGGGATGCCGCTTTCTTTGGCCCCAGCGGCTAGCGATGACTTTGATTCCCGGACGGACTTAGGCGCGTCAACATCGATTTCCGATCATTTGTCAGGGTTTAGCATGTCGATAGAACCTGACGATCCCCAAGACCTCCAAGCGGGTACCATTGGAACGCTTTGGTGGTCATGGACGGCCCCGGGAGACCATATCGTTTCGATGACTGTGGAGGGGGATGCGGATGGGAGATTGGCGGTCTATACCGGAACGGCCCTCGACGATCTCACCCCTATCCAAGCCGGTGTGATGCATTTGGAATTCCGGGCCACGTCTGGAGAAACGTACGCGATTGGTTATGGCAGCCCTAACAAAGTCGAATCGATTGAGTTTCGTATCGAGTCTGCTGAGAGCGCCATAAGAGATGCCTTTTCCAATCCACAGATCCTCGAAGGGGTGCCCGTCTCGCCAACGCTTTCGACTTTCGGTGCCACCGTTGACAAAGACGAGCCGGTGGTGTGGGAAGCTGGTTACAACCATTCCATTTGGGCTGAGTGGCAGAGTCCTAGGCGGGCTCAGTTTCAAATGACGTTTCCTGACCAACTTGCGATCGCCATCCTCCGTCGTGATGCTCCGGATCAATGGACGCCAATTAGATGGCGGCGCATCGATGGCAAGACCGTCTTCGATGCAGAGGAAGAAGGTGTTTACCGGTTTGGGTTCAACGTAAAGGAAGAGAATATTGGTGATTTTGAAATGAAGCTCGAGATCTACGGGCCTCCTCCTAATGATCACAGGGAGAACGCTACGGAACTTGAGGGTCTATCGCTCATGGTAAACGCCCAAGATTTCGGCGCAACGTTAGAAAACCAGGAACTTAGACTCACGAATGATTCGCACGAGCGGAACGCCCGGTCTGTTTGGTATGTGTGGACCGCGCCTTTATCTGGAGAAATGATTCTGACAGCCACTCGCGATCACGAAGTGAAGGTGCTAGAAATGCGGGATAATGGGCGATTGGGTTTTCTTAGAGATCAGAGCTTCAATTTCCAAGATCGAATCATCACCGTGGAGGCAGGCGAACGCTACTACTTCGTGGTTGGGTCATTTGATGAAACGGGTGACATCTTTTCATGGCGGGCTGATTATCGATTGGTAGGAGGCGGGCAAACGGGCTCGTGGCGAAGTCCTCCTAGCAATGATCGATTTGCCGACGCCTTTGACCTCGGAAGTCAACTGCCAGTGCATTCCACAGGTTCTACATATCGTGGGTTCATCGAAGCGAACGAGCCGGAATTCAACATTGTTGCGGACAAAGGAGGCTCTTCCTGGTGGCGTTGGCGGCCGGAAAAGGATGTGTACGTAAAGATATGCCTTGAATACCATCGATCATCGGAACCACGTCTCTTGGTGTATTCAGGAGAGATCTTGAGTTCACTTCAATTGGAGGCCTACTCGACTAAGGGATGGACAAGCTTTGCGGCTGATTCTGCTCAAACCTATTATGTGTGTGTGGCTGATCGCCATTTGTCCGGTCCAAGACAAGTCGCCTTGCAACTTGAAGAGGAATCGGCGCCGCCTCCAGCGGCCGATGCGTTCGCCGGCCGGATCGACCTCGGGGCGGTGGCTTCGCTTACCCTGGATTTCTCCAACCAATTCGCTTCGAAAGAAGTGCTAGAGCCGAATCATATAACTGGATTGATTACTTCCCGCTCACTTTGGTGGGAATGGGAGGCGCCGCATACGGGAACTTTCGCCATGGAAACCGATCACGATCACGCTTTAGCCATTTACATCGGCTCAGAAGTGGACTCTCTCGAACTCGTTAGCCCCGGAGCACGTGTTCATCTACTGAGCGCGGTGGAAGGGCAATCCTATCAGTTCGCCTTAGATGGTGTCCCCGGAGAAGGGAGGTTTACATTGAATGCCGCTGCCATACCTCCGAACGATGACTGGTCTAATGCGAGTGCGCTGGAGTTGGGAAGTTTCTCTGCCGTTTATGCTCACGCGACGCGTGAAGTCGGCGAACCGGAACACGAAGGTGTCGAGGAACAAGGGGGGTCACTTTGGTGGAAATGGCAGGCGTCCGGAAGCGGTGGTGTGGAGCTTGATGCGAGTGCTTCCACATTTCCGGCCTTGGTAGGCGTCTATCAAGGCTCCAACCTAACGGAGTTGCAATGGATTGGAGACGGACGCACACGCAGCACCACGCGATTTCGCGCTGTGGAAGGCGAGCATTATTGGATAGCCGTGGCTACTCCGGAATCAGGCCAAGTGGGCAGGCTGCATTTGACGTCTCAATTCCTCCCGAATCCTCCCGTGAATGATGATATTGCCGATGCGTCTGAGGTTTCCCTGGAGTCGGGGACGTGGGTGGAGGGCACGACCGCATTCGCCACCGTTGAGCCCGGTGAAGACTTAATTGTTGATAACCAACGTCGACGATCGGTGGCGAGTGTTTGGTGGACATGGCAGGTGCCGGAATCGCGAACTTATTTGTTAGACGTAACCGGCGGGGATTGGCAGCTGTATCTTGGAAATGAAGAGGGCCCGCTCGAAAGCATCGAAACGATAAGCCAAGGATCAGATGATATTTTCACTGCGATTGAAGGCGATCGCTTGTGGCTCACTATTGTGAACACCTTGCTAGACGGGGATTGCCAATGGAGGGTGGACTTTGGTCCCGCACTAACGAATAACCGAGTCATCCATGCCACGAACCTTGGCTCTAACGAGCACATCGATTTCAGTGGGACGACGATAGGCGCGACGCTTGATCCGGGAGAAGCGCCGCTACTCCAAACAGGTGACCCTACGGGATCTGTGTGGTGGGCTTGGACGGCTCCTCGAGATGGTTATTTGAGCGTTCTTTACGATCAATCGTGGCGATTCGACTCTTTCACTCATGATTATTTTCTAACAGATCCCCTCAATGATATCGGTGAGCAGTTACCGTTACAGGGAGAGTGGATACCCGTTTCTACTGAGCAGTCGGTTCTCATTCGCGTTGAGGCGACGCCCATGAATTTCTCGGGTACACTCCATTTCGTGGCGCCTGAAGAAGGAAATGGAGACTTTGAACGCCGCGAAAAACTTGAGAGTCTGGATCACCTGGAGTTTCGTGGAAGTCTGGTCGAACATGAAGCGGCGCCGTCCTATTGGTGGGAATGGCAGGCGCCGTCTTCGGGAGATGTTAGGATTGCCTCAAGGAACTCGACATTCTTGTCGGGAAGCCGTGTTTGGAAAGAGGCGAATGGCGAGTTGGAACTCGTGATGGATGACAGTCTTCGATTTTCCGCGGAAGCAGCGGTCACCTATTATATCGAGCTACCGCCAGAGAATACGTTCCGCCTGTTTACTCTATCATTGTCCGAGCCAGTAATGGCTCCCGTTCATGAGGAGCTCTTCAATGCCCGATTGGCCCAAGCACATTCGCTTGTAGGTGATCAAGTCTCCTTGGTAGCTTCGACCGCCGTGCGCTTCCGGGAGTTTGCTGAACCTTGGACAGCCATGCGGCAACGGCATCCTTACGAGGAAACAGTCTGGTTCCGCTGGCAAGCCCCTCGCTCCGGGCCCGTGAGTCTCCATGCGAAAAACACCGATGAGCGCACTCTATACGCAGGGGTCTATCAAGGAGATAGCCTGACAACACTCAAACCCCTCATCAGCCGTCGCGCCGATTTGGAGATACATTTTCACGCTCAACAGAATGAAGTCTATCACATTGGCCTCTTCAATGTGCGCGAATTCTATGAGGTCCATTTGGAAATGGGTGCGCGTAATAGCCTCTTGGAAGACGCGATCGATTTGAGGAGCCAGGAGAATATCTCAGGGACGGCAGATTTGCGGATGGCCTTTGCTCGCGAAGGCGCGCCCGCTACCAAGGGCCCTTGGACCTCAACCAATGTAAAACAGCGGCAACTTTGGTGGAAGTGGCAGGCTCCCTCGGACGGCATGATCACTTGGAGCGGTACGATCTCAAACAGTGTCGCGCCACTTGGTCTGGGCGCCTTTCAGGGACGCACCCTAACATCGTTGTCCCCAATAGCCCAAGGATCAAAGCAGATTTCGTTTCCCGGCGAACAAGGCCAAACGTATCTCCTTGTTGTCGAAGATGGTCTTGCGCGGGAAGAGGTCACCTACGCTCTCGAGTTTTCCCTTAAAGACATTCCAATCGAATCGACTGCTTTTGTTGCCTGGAAGGAGCGAAACTTTCAAGGCGAACCCAATTCTCTCACAAGCACTCATGCCGACCCGGATAAGGACGGGAATCCGAACTGGATGGAGTTTGCCTTGGGCAAGGATCCATTGGACAAAGCGTCTCTAGGTGAACTGGGCTTCCAATTGAGTGCCGAAAGCCTAACGATTCACCATGCCTGGCCGCTTGAGACGCCACAATTGAAGATTCGCTATGAAGGATCGGATGATTTAATGGAATGGAAGCCTCTCCAAGAAGGGAGCCACTTCAATCGATCGTCAGAACCGCATGCGGAATGGGACCACTACACCCTGACCTCAATCACGTTCAACGCAGACCAACCTTTTGTTCGAGCCGTGGTCACGTTGGAGGAATGATGTGGTGGAGAGGTTCTACTTATTGGGCTGGCCGCGCCACCTTTAGCAAACCGTTTGTCGGTGTAGGTTCCTCAAGCTCGCTGACTTCACCGTTCGGCCAGCGAATGGACAGGCGCTCTAAGGAATCGCTTCCAAGATTCAAAACAACTCTGCTAGTTGACTGCGATAAGTAGCCACTACCACCATAGAGTTCGCGATGAATGGTTCGACCTGATGTTAGGGTCGTCGAAACACGTGCGCCGAAGATGTTCGTTCCAGCTAAATGCACACGGACTTGCTCCTCGCCACGCTCACGCGTTGACTCAAAGGTGAGCAGAGGACCATTGTTTTGAGCGACGGCGAGATCGAGGTGGCCATCCTGGTTTAGGTCGACCAAGGCCGCCGATTTGGCATCCCCGGGAATGACAATGCCGCTCACGTCCGGCATGAGCGCCGTGAAGTCGCTGGCGCCGTTTCCCAGCAGAAGCACACTGAGGCCGCTTGAATAAGGGCCTGTTTCAAACTGGGGCGTGAAGAAATTCTGCGCCATGAAAAGATCCGCGTGCCCATCCGCGTTGGCGTCGAGAAAGCAGAGACCGAAGGCCGGCGCGACTTGCACAAGAGGCGGCAATGGCTGGAATCGAAAGCGCCCTTTCCCATCATTGATCAGGATGCCGGATTCTAACATATTCGCCGAAAGAGTAAGTGAGTCGTCTAATTTGGCCGGCGTGTAGATTTCCGTTAGGGATGCCTGGGCAAATTCGTGAAAGGTCTTATAGCGTTCCGCCAAATGAGGCATCGCGTGTGAGGAACAACTCTTACCACGAACGGGTAACAAGACATTGCTTTCATACTTGGCCTCGACTAGGCACTTCGTGCCATCGCCTGCGTAATCGCCGTAGTAAAGGAGGGCGGGTTTTTTCTCACTAGCATGATACTTGGTATTCAGACCAAAGTTTCCCACCGCGTAGTCGATATCACCGTCGTGATCGATGTCGGCACCTGCGATGCTGTTCCACCAGCCGAGCCGATTGGCAAGGTTCGCGGCTTCTGTTTGCTCGATGAGTTTTCCCTGCTCGTTGCGAAAGTATTTCACCGGTCCCCATTCACAAGTTACCAAGAGATCAAGCCAACCGTCATGGTCTACGTCAGACCATAACGCACTCGTGACCATTCCGGCGGATCGCAAGCCCGGCGCCATCGTATCGGGCGCCTCGGCAAAGCGGACGGTGCCGCCTTTAACGCTTCCGTTGAGGAGTAAGCGAGAGTGTGGTGTCTCCGGATATTTGCCAGGGATCACGCGCCCACCTACAAAGAGATCCACATCACCATCCCGATCGAAGTCCGCTCCCACCACACAGCTACTGACATCGCGAAAATCGGGCAATGCCTCTAGCGCTTTGGTGAATCGACCGTTGCCTTGATTGAGATACAGCCGATCTTCAAGTCGCGGATCGTTCTCTTCGTATTCGTAACTGCCGTTCGCCACGTAGAGATCCAGGTCGCCATCACCGTCCGCATCGAAGAAGAGCGCCCCCATGTTCTCTTGTTCGGCATCACTGAGGAAAGGCTCGGCAGAAGGAAGGCTGAATCGGCAAACACCGTTGGTACCAAGACCTTCATTGATCAAGACCGCACCACCCACACCCCGCGCGGCACCAGCGTAGAGATCGTCATCACCGTCTCCATCCACATCGCCCCAAGCCATTCCCGGACCCAATTGCGATAGTTTGTTAGGCAATAACAGTTGCCGGTCGAAATCTTCAAACGGCGTCTCTCGATGAACGAGGCCATCTAACACTTTGGAGCGCTTAAACAAGGGCTGTGAGCGTTTGGTTTCCGCCGGCGGAGGCGTTTGTTCCGCCTCACGAATCACATAACGATTTCCCGCCTCGAGATTCTCAAAACGCTGCAAACTTCCCGCGGGCCAAGCCACCGTGAGCTTGGCGAGCTTGGTGTCTTGGCCAAGCCCAATCACTAGTTCGGGATCATTGCTAGAGAGAAACCCCGTCGTAGGCATCATTTGGCGAATGTGTTCCACTCCGGAAGACGTCTGCGCGCGCACGACGGCACCGATCCCTCTTGAATTCTTAGCCGCACCCTCTAACTGAATGACGACGGCTTGATTATCTGTGCCATTATTGCGGTAAAGGCTCACCGGTTCATCCAAATTGACCACCACGAGATCGAGGTCGCCGTCTCGATCCAGATCGCCATAGGCCGCGCCGTAACTGATGCCGGTATGATCGAGGCCCCAATCTCTACTAACATCGTCAAATTCAAGGCCGCCCCGGTTTTGAAAAGCCAAGTTCTGCTCGGGCATCTTCGGCGTGTGCTCGTAGAGGTCCCACTGCGTCTTGCCGATCAAGTCAGCCTCTTCGAATCCCAGATCCGAATGATTGAAATTCCGCGTCATGCCGTTCGAGACAAAGAGATCCACGCGCCCGTCGTTGTCGAAGTCTGCTAGTTTCGCTGCCCAAGACCAATCCGTGCTAGCAATCCCTGACAACGACGCAGTTTCTATCAGGCGGTTGGTGCCCGTACTCAGGTAGCACATGTTTCGCATGAGTTGACGCGGTTGCACGGCTTCCACCTGCCAACGCAAGCTCCCCATTTCTCCCATGGCGATCTTTGATTTATAATGGGTCGTCGCGGCCATATCCAACACGACGAAATCCAGACGCCCGTCATGATTGATATCACCGACGTCGGAACCCATGGAATACCACGAGGTGGCATTGACCGTTTCGGTGATGACATCCGTGAAGGTTCCATCCCCGTTGTTGCGAAAGAGTTGATCGGGGTCGAGGAAGTCATTGCACACGTAGATATCCGTTAGACCATCTTCATCGTAGTCCCACCACGTGGCGGAGAGACCAAAGCCATTTCTCCTGATCCCGGCTTCCGCGGAGACATCCACAAATTTCCCGCCATCGTTGCGTAAGAGATAATCCGGCCGCCCCACGTCATCCATGGTGTATTTGCCAGGCGCCTTCTCCACCAACCCATAGTAACGAGCGAACTCTGCTTTCACCCGCACTTTTCCCGAGGCGTCTCTTTCAAAGGGTGGTTGGGCCGGCCTCCCGCCTTCCCGATATAACCGGTTAGTTAGGATCCAGCAATCCAGGTCTCCGTCTTGATCATAATCACAGAAACTCGGCATCAGACAGGCATCGACGAGATCCAGTCCGGCGTCTGCGGCCGCTTCACGAAACACAAACTTCGATTCGGAAGACTCGTTGACGAATAATTCGTTGGGCGAATCGTAGTTGCATACGTAAATATCTAGGTCGCCATCGTCGTCGATATCCACCAGCGCGACGCCCGCCGCCCAGCGTTCGCCGCCGGAAACACCCGCAGAGCTGGTCACATCTTCAAACTGAAACGCGCTTGTCTGATAGTAGAGTTTGTTAGACCCAGGACCGCTGGCCAAGAAGATCTCCGGAAGGTTGTCACCATTCAGATCGCCAATCGCCACCCCACCACAAGCAAAGCCGGAATGATAAAGCCGCTTTAAGGGGTGGTTGAGATCGATATTGTTCTGAAATGCGATGCCGGTTTCGCTGGCGTTCAAATGAGTGAAGAGCGGGCTTCCAGCAATGGCCGATCGAGAAGGCAGTGGTGTGATCATGAGCCCCTGAGATGTTGCCGCCTTCTCGTGCCGGTCACTAACGCCGGAGTCGCACCCTATCAACAAGACAATGAGGCCAGAAAGCGCTCCAAAACGCACGAGGTGCCGTGAACTCCGCAGAATCATGCCCATATACCAATCACGGCTGACGCCCCATGCCAAGATGAGAACTCTCTGGCCAATCTGAGGTCAGCTGAATGTGTGAAAACTTCACAGAAAAACTTGCCGCACACAATGAACTGTGAAAAATTCACACATCATGAAACCGTCCTCTGTTGAACTAAACGCGGTGGAGCTGGAGGTGCTGGGCATCCTTTGGAACGATCACCCACGAAAACCCGCCGATATCGAAGCTGCGCTCTCGCGAAAAATCGAGAATGCCACCTTGCGATCCATCCTGCGTGGATTGGTTGAGCGGGGCTATTTGAAACGCGAACGCCTGGGCAAAGCCTATTTCTACAGTCCGGCCAAGAAACCGAGTAGCGTGCGGCGGAGGATCACGGATAAACTGGCCTCGGTGTTTGCCGAGGGATCGCGGCTGGGGCTCATCGCTCAATTAATCAAAGATGAAAAGCTCTCGCCGGCACAGATTAAAGAACTACAAGACCTAGCGAGCGAAGACTAACATGCATCCCGTACTTTTTATTCTATTGAAGGTCACGCTGTTTCTCGGCGCGGGCCTTGTATTATTGGGTTTGTTAGTCCAATGCAATCCACGCTGGCGCATCTTTGTATGCGAAGTTCTTGCCCTAACATCACTACTTTTCCCAATCGTTTCGTTGAGTTCTTTCACGATCCCGTTGCCTCTCTTGCCTTCAATTAAAGCGTCTTCTGCGGATCCTCAAATGGCGGCCTTGCCGCCCCAAGACCAGGCGAAAGAGGAGGCTTCCCCTTCTACCGCGCCTATGCAGGAGGAACCAGCTCTCCGAGAAGAACGGCAGGAAAAGTCCTCTCTCAGGTCTTCCAGTCTGCCTACCGCAAGCACGGTGCTTTGGAGCGCTTATGCTCTGGGGATGATCTTCTTTCTATGGCGATTCCTACGTTGCCGGAAGGCCATGCGGCGTCTCTCAAATCGCTTTTCCAAGCCGGACGAACGCACGAACCGGTTGTTTGAGGATCTGGTCCAGGACTTGGGACTCAAGAGGCGTCCGCAACTTTGGTCGACCAAAGATGAAGCATCGCCTTTCTGTTATGGCTTGTCTCCCAGCCATATCGTCGTTCCTCAGCGCTTGCTTGAAACCAGTCAAACTGAGTCGCTGCGATTGGTCTTGCGGCACGAACTGAGTCATGTGGCTAATCGAGATCTCTGGCGTGCGGCCTTGATGAATGTGATCACCATGATTTGGTGGTTCCATCCCTTGATGTGGCTCATACGGCGCAGACATGACGCGGCGATTGAAGAACTTGGAGATCGTGTGGCCGCGGATGCCGGTGATGGACGGGATGCCTACCGCTCGCTACTCGCTTCCCTAGCACTGCAGCTACAGGAATCTTCGCGGGCACCTGCGGGTGCTCTGGGTATCCTCCGCACACCGCAGATTGTCTCGCGATTGCGGCGATTAGAGGCCCCCATGTCGTATCAACCATTGAGCCAGCGTTCGCGTCTTAGCTTTCTCGTTACCATAGTTCCGGCAGTGATACTACTCGCCATGATCCACTTGGCAGCCCAAGCCGACACCGTGCCAAAGAAACTCACTTTCCCTTGGATCGAGGGATGGGATGACACGCAACGCAACACGGCTCATCTGGTGGTGACGCGCGCGCTCGATGTCTTGCGCAAGCATCAATGCGCGGATGGAAGCCTTCCGCGAGAGAGCCACGCTCATGCTCGATCTGATCATGAATCCGGCGTGACAGCGCTCGCCGGCGCGGCTTTTCTCGGCCATGGCGGCGCTAACAAAGACTCCCCTAACCATGAACCCATGATGCAGTGTCTGCGCTATGTGATTCGCTGTCAGAATGCCTCCGGCTGGTTTGACGGATCTCCGGGAAAACGCAGTTCACTCTATCATCACGCCATTTCGACCTGGTTTCTAGCCAATCTCAAACCGCACGTTTCTGAGGATTGGCAAACCAAGATCGACACCGCTTTGGTCAAAGCCGTCGATCTCTTGCTGGAAGCGCAGGCAGTGAGAAAGAATCCAGCCAATCGCGGTGGATGGCGCTACGCCTTGAACTCTCAGGATAGCGATATCTCCTGTACCGCCTGGGCCGTGCGGGCACTGCATGCGGCCCGTCGCGTTGGCGCCGAGGTGCCGGACAAAGCTCTCGCCGATGCCACCGCTTATGTGTCCAGCCTCCAATTGCCCGAAGGCTCTTTCACGTATGTGGCCGGATCAGCGGCTTTTCCTAGCAATGTGCCGCGGGCTGGAATGGGGCTCTACGTGCTGCAACTCGCCGGCGAAGGTTCTTCCGAGTCCACAACCTCAGCTGCAAAGTATATTCTTGAACACAGTGGCGAGCCTCAGAAGGCCTATGAATTCTACGGCGTTCTTTGGAGTGCGGGGGCGATGTGGTTGCGTGGTGGTGATGATGCCAAGCGTTATGCCAAGTGGGTGATCGAACATCTGTCAGGCGAACAACATCAGGGCAAATGGCCTAGTAATCACGGCGATTTGTTAGGAACGATCTTTGGCGTCCTCGCCTTGGCACCGCCGGAGTTGGCAGCCGATCCTCCCAAGACTAGCGGCCTTCGCCTGCACCTGCCGCCCAGTTACATTCCCTACGATGAGCCTGGGCAAGAAGCTCTCTGGATTGCGGCGTTGGCGAGCATGAAGCCGGTTGATAGCAAGAGCTTTGTTAGAAAGCTTGATGGATTCTGGGCACTCGATCACGACTATTGCGCAGCCAATGTGTACCGGCTTCTGGAGAAACGTGCACTTCCCGACGATCTCCAGGCAACGTTTGCAGAAATCGGGGATGCCGTGATCGAGATGCGCAACGGCCGTGCAGTGGACTTTTTGAGTTCACGGGATTTGGAGAAACCCAGGCTTGAGATCGTCGAAGCCGACGAAAGAAGTGGTCTCTTTCGTGCCAAGCAGGGAGGTGCCAAAGGCGAGATGAAACGATCACTGTATCAAGTGCGCGAAGGCCTTTGGTCGTGGTACTTCCAACATCCTACCATTGAGATTCCGCCGATCGTCTTCCGCCAAGTCAAACGGCCCGAGTATGAGAAGCGCAAACGGCATCTCAAACGCAAACTTGGTTGATCATTTTCAAGCCGGGGAATCAATCAACTGCCGGGTCACACGCACGCGAAGATAGTGCGTTTCCCCGGCATCGTTGCCCTCATAGGTGAAGGTAGCCATACCCGCCACAGCGGGTTCTGCTGAAAGCTCGTGGGGAAAGGGTTCCCATGCGTTGAGATCAGAGGATTGTTCTAACGCATACACGATATCGGGACGATCCTCAGGCCTGATTAGGCTCACCACGTAACGATCACCTGTAAGGCGCTCCACCTCGATGAGGGAGGTGGTATCATGAACAAGCGGATGGGTGCCGGATGCATACTCCAGCAGATTGGAACGTCCGTCACCGTCCGGATCGCGATCGAGCCCGGAGAGCAGTTCGTCCTGCATCTCGGCGTCATTGAAAAAACTTCCGCGCCACGCGTCCACTGGCTGCACAATGGGATCGGGTGGATCGGGTGGATCGGGTGGATCGGGTGGATCGGGTGGATCGGGTGGATCGGGTGGATCGGGTGGATCGGGTGGATCGGGTGGATCGGGGGCAGCGATCTCCGTTGCACCCGCTCCGGCCTTGACAATAAAGTCGGTCAACCAGCCGTGGAAGTTGCCCGCAGCAAACTGAATACGGCTGGAGGGGTCTAACCAAATAGGTAATTCCGCCGATTCGACACTATCCACTTCCGTGCCGTTCACGTGCAGAGAAACGCGATCCGCCTCAACGAGCATGCGCACATGAAACCATTCTTCAATGGGGATCAGGGCGCTTACGTCGAGGCCCTCCTTATTATAAATAGCGGACACGGGGCCTTTCCATGGATCCTTAAACAACCAGATCCTAACAGGATCGGCAAGGCCTTCGATCGACGCACTTAACATTTGCGCCAAGCCTTGATTGAAATCAAAGGCGTCTACGTAGACCATGACCTCCGCGCTAAACCACTGGGTGCCCTCCGGAAATAGCTCCTGAGCAAACAACGTTCGGGTGGTGGTGGAAATAGAATCGCCCGTGCCGTAGAAATGGGCTGCGGAGAACTCAGGCCGGGATTCGGCATAACGCGGCCACTCAAAGAATCCTCTATCAAAGTCTGTGTTGCCCTTGATGTTCATGGCGTATTGTGCGGGATTCTCTAAATCCGTTAGGGGGACTTTGCCTACTATATCCAAGCCGTCGCGGTCCAGCGGGTAGTAGAGCCGGACATTCGGATTGGCGAGAATCTTACCATAGGGTCCCGCCGGGCGATTCTCCGCCGCAGGCTGGAAATCATTGATATCCAGATCCACGGACTCAATGATAGGAAAGTCATGACGGGCGTAGCTGCGGCGGCCATCCGGCCAGGTCACTTCCGCCTCGATCCAGGAGTCTCCGGCCGTATCAGCATTGTAGACGAAGGTTTCTCCAAAGCCCGGCTCGTGGCGCAGCGCTTCCCACACAATCATTCCGTCATTGAGGTTGGCGCCGTCTTCCACCTGTAAGGTTAGCGTGTATTCACCGTTTATCTCCGCCTGGCCTGGCGCATCAATGATAGAGATCTGTGGCGCCGATTCCAGGGGATCGTGTGCCAAGCCAGCTAAGGAATAAAGGTAGGCAGCCGTGGCGGCGCAACGCGCCTGATCAAGGACGACGAACTCGTTACTCACATTCCAAGTATCCGCATAACGCGAATAGGTCGGATAGGGATGAAACCAATCTCTCCGGCTGCGCAAGGGTGGGTAGACGGACAGGCCCATCAAACGATTGTAAGCTAACAAGAAGGGTAACCCAGTATTCACGCTGCTCATGGGCATGCCTTGAGGTGGCATCCCCCTTTCATCGTTCATCGCAAACTGGGAAACAAACTGGCGGGGCTGATTCCAACCAATTCCGGAGACGAAGCTCACATTGACCGGATTGGTCCCCAGCTGATAATTCACGTTATCGATGACCGCCTCAAAATAGGCCGGGTTGGGCTCGAGCAAGTGCGCGGTGATCAGATTGAGCGCTTCGGAATCCGCAAAGTAGTAGTTGATACTATGGAACCGCTTGTTCTCGAAAAACATCGATGTCCGAAAGGGATTACCCTCCGACCATTCTAACATATCCTCTGCGGAGGCCATGAGTTCCTCGATGACGTGTTCTTTGTAGCTCTTCTCACTCACCCAATCGCCATTCCTAACCAGCTCATCACTGTAAGAAATGTCACGCCCTGCACGGTTGCCGCGATTGGCGAAGATATACGTGCGCATGGCAGCGCCCACGCCTTCATACAAACGGTACCAAGTGAAGCGGCGAAAATCCCGCCACGCATTGAGATGAATGTTAAAGGTCTTGCTGGGATCATAGGGCATCCACTCTTTCATCCGCTGCTCGTAATGAGGATCACCCGTGGCTGCGAACATGCCTGCGGCTGCGAAGCCCAATTCATCCTGCGCTTCGAAATCCTGGCCATAGTGCGTGAGCCGCTGGTAGCCACCTGCCACGCCATACTTCTCCACCGCGCGCTCAATGAACTCCCAACCTTTGGTGGCAATCTCCATGTACCTTGCCGCATCTTCCGGATAATGACGTTGGAAGGCTGGTGACGATGCTAGTTGCGCCAGAGATCCCACGGCCACTCCCGACGCGATCAGATTCTTGGGCCATACTACTTGACGGTCGCCCTCTGACGGAAGCACATCATTCTCAAACGCGCGGGTGCGTGGATAGACGATGAAGAAGAATCCGCCATCCGTGTCTTGCATCTTGGCGATATAGTCCGCCTCCCACTTCGCTTCTTGCAGGAGATCGCAAATACCGTCGCCGCTTTCAGGGATCCCCAGGTTGTCCAAGGGATCGGCCCCACCACTTTCGCCGGGAATCTCGAGAAGCGCATCCACGGCAAAGGTCAGCGCATGAAGGGTGAGACCGCTGTTTTTCATGTATTTGCTATAGTCACCCGCATCGAAATGCCCTTGTGAGACATCGATCCAAGGGCCGCGGCCCTCGGCTGTCTCGACGAGTTCCTCGGCGCTCACGATGCTTGTGCGCAGCCGCAGATCATCGATGGCTCCGGCAAAGAATGACGTTTCTCCGAGAGCGGCGCTGTTGCCCATGATCAAGGGTGCCTCGGCATTGGGGACGGACGTTAGGCTAGAGGTGTCGCCTAACGTGCGCGAGGCATTGCTATGATTCACAAACAGTTGGAGACCATCGGCCTCGCCGGTCTGCAGCTTGACGACCACGAAGCGCCAGCCCGCTCCACGAATGGGCTGCGTCGCTCCCTCCACGGCGAGATCACCGAAGGCTGCGGTGAGCGTTTGCGTTTCTCCGGAGAATGTCAGCCGGAACCGCTCAGGATCCGTCTCGGCGCCTTTCGCTAAAATCACTTGATCACGTTCCACCTCGTCTAACCGAAGCCACAAGCTCAAGGTTAAGGCCGTCTCATCTCCCAGCTCCGGGAGAGGGTCTGCCATCACGTAGTCGTCGACGCCATCGAAGATCAGCGCGTCGCCTAAGCGGCTATCGTTAGATGACGACTGCGATCCGAAATCGGCTCCATTGATCCGTTTGGCGTGACGCCGATAGGAAGAAATGTCGCGCAACCCTTCACTGGCTGTGGCCATGATCTCATCCACGATGATGAAACCGGTGAAACTGCTATCAATGATCTCAATCTGCGCGGATTGGCCTTGAAGATCGTTCACGTCCCAATAGTGCCAGCTTAGTGTATTGGTTTCGCTGCCGGAAGCGGTGAGAACGCGCTCGCCCCCGACGATCAAATTGATGGCGGCCACGTCCTCTTGCACACCGCCCGCTTCCAAATCGTAAGGCAGGTTGCTTCCCCCTAACAAAAAGGCAACCAAGGGTTGGTCGATCACGAATTCAGGCGTGGTCAGGATGCCTGTTGACCGCGTTTCCTCAGGTGACTCCGGGTCGGGAGGCACCAGTTCCTCGGGTTCTTCGCCATTCACCGGTTGAGGTCTTGCCGGACGGTAGAAGGTATTGACGAAGCCCACGCCGAAGTAGTTCACCAAAGAACCAAAGGTTCCCGTGCCGTCAGCCTTCGGCCATTGATTCTGCGCAATCAACTCCGTGACATCTTCCGTCGCTTTGCGGCCCGCGGTGGCAATGCGTGAGGGGATCTCGCCAAAGGCATGGCCGTAGGGATCGCCACCAAAGGGATCCGTGATTTCCAAGCCTTCATAGGTTTGATCGTTGAATCCAAACAACACTTGATCCTCAATGATCACCTCCCGGTCATCCATCGGATACCAGGCTAACACATCACCGACGAATGGGTATAGCAAGGTCTCAGGAGATGTGGCTTGCATAGCCGGATGAGGAAACGCATCCGGTCTTAGGAAGATAATGTCGTTGAAATTTTTAATGACTCTGTAAGTGAAAGAGTCTTGCGTGCCATCAAAGGGCATGCTTGCCGGTGCCACGTGACTCGGCGGATCCGTGAACCGCGTGTAGGGCGCTTGATGATCGAACCCCGAGCGCTGATGATAAAGTCCCAGCGCATAGGTGCGTGTTAGGTTCTCTAACGGCTCGTTACCGATCGTAAACGGCATGGACGCTCCCATTCCCTCGACTTGCAACCGGTACTGCCCGGGTTCGGCGAACGCACTGAAGTCGGCCTCCAACACCGCTTCATAAATCTCCGGCCAATGAGAGTCTGCGCGTGCGGTGAACGGGATCACCTCGCCATTGGTAGGATAAGCCACACTGCCATCCATGCGAATGAGACGAAATCCTTGTGCTAACGTGATGCCCAAGGGCCACTCCTCCCCTGTGAAGCCGCCCTCTAACGGATCAGCCACTTGACGCACCACCCACTCGCCGGATTCTTCATCCAATCCCAACTCGCCAAGATCACCTAGCATCACGCTCACAAAGCCGCGCTTCGGACTGGATGCTTGGCCGGCATAATTGGGGGCGTAGCCTAACTGATTCACGTGAATGCCGGGATGGTATCGCTGGTAGTTGACCTCAGTTTCAAACGACATCTCCCCAATGAAATGATCTTCATTGCCCGGCCGGTCCGTGACCGTGACGCGATCACCCGCATTCACCGTCTCGTCCAACAACAGGTAAATGGAGTTTTCAATGCGCAGATCCGCCGTTTCGCCCTCGGGGGCGTAGATGGGAATACGCCGGAAACCAATCTGCGTCACGGTTGCCGCCGTGCCATTGAGCCGAACATCGAAGTCTTCCGTGGTGGGCGCGTGGTCGAGCGCGCCTTCAAGCGTCAAGAAATCCCAAACGGTGGGCGCGGTGAGCGGTGGCAGCATGTTGCCCTCGCTATCCCAACCCCCAGGCGGGTCGTGTTTATTGATCAAGTAGAGTTCCAGCAGCTTGGGCGTGACCACGCGGAGCTGATGGGCTCCGACCTCGGGCAACGCTCTGGCTTGATGAAAATCATCGACCGTTGGCTCGGGATTTCCCGAGAGCAGGTGGCAAACGGCCAGGAGGGCAGGCGACATGGTGGGGTAGAAAGACATTTCAGCACGGCTTGGGTGAGGCGAGGCCGTGGGGGAGGCGGCCTTCTGGGTTTATACGCGCGAACTATGAAGCATGATTGAGAAAACTCCAATAAAGGTGGGAACGGATGCATTATTGATACCACGACTCCCAGATTCATTCCCAGAATTCGAGCGGGATCGTGCAAAGAATGGAAAATAATTAGCATTGGTATGGTTTTTATTGACGCCGCGCGGTTGGAACTCACGGACATCTGATTTCTGGCGCGACACCCAAACGGTTTGATGCGGCACCAATATGCCTATTCGATCCACGTGTAGAGAGAGCACGATCCAGAACTTGACGGCTTATACGAGCCACTCGATCGACCAGCCTGCTCAGGCAACGAGAAGCTTTCCCGCATTCTGGTATATTGTCGGCAGAGGAAGTCGGGGTGATCATGACTTAAAATAAGCTCAAGGCTGGTTCGTGGAATTTGAACGAACTGATATCGTTCGCAGGCGTGATCTGGCTGTATAACTTCGATTCGAGATAGGCACCGAACCGTGTATGAAAAATTTTTATTATTCGCCCGTCGACTAGCAGATTGAGCACAGGTAGTTAGGTTTTATCACCTGATGCGCACCCATTAGGAAGATGGTTTGCTGCCGGAAAATGAAAGCCTCTCAATGATAACATTATCTTGGTGCGTGATGCTCGAACGGCTGACGCCTAATTAAGGTCGAGGATGGTCTGCTTACTGTAACAAACAGGACGTTTGTTCATCAGTACGCTTCACATTAATGACGCTGCGCAAAGATTCTCAATGAGTTACTCTTGGTGTTCACATACGTAAGATTCTTCTTGACTCCGATTGCCGTAATTCAGACACTCAATCTAAGGAAGGATCTCTCTGTTTCGAGCGGATGGTTCTTGCCTTAATTAATGAACTCAAAAGGAGCGATGTATCATGCCAGCAAAGAAAGTAACAAGGCCTTCTAATTCTGAAGATTCTAATTCCTCCGCGTCTGTGCCACAACAGATGATGGAGGCCCTACGCGATTATGAGCGCGCGGTTAATCAAGCCTACATAAAGGCGAGGCAAGCGGCCAACGATGCTCATAGTGAATTTGAGAGGGCCCACAACGAGGCTCAGCTCACGTCGCAGAAGGCCGCTGAGGAAGCTTACCGAAATTACATCGGTTCAGTCCAGGAAGCCTACGGCGATGATAATGCGATGAGACTTGTGCAGGAGGCACATGATCGCCACACCGTTGAGACTCAAGAAGCGGCGAAGCAATGCCAGGATCTGTTGAAGGAATGCTGCGAAAAGAATCGCGAGGCGGTGAATGAAGCTGAGGAAGATGCCAAAGCAAACTACAAAGAAGCTTGCGATAACTTTGTAAAGACGGCCAAGGATTGCTGGTCTCGACTTTCTCCGGATAGTGTTAGTGCTGAAGATTTGATGGCGGTTGGCACGGTACTTTGCACAGCGGGACAATTTGCGCATAGCACCCTGACATCTCCACACGCCTGCAACCTTTCTTAACCGGACGATTTCGCGATCAGAGCGTGATCTTGGCGGTCCATTTGGCCCAACCCGAGCCATCTTGACACCATGAACGACGCGTTCGTATTTCCATTGTCTCATGCCCAGGAGCGACTGTGGTTCCTGGATCAAATGATGCCGGGGAATCCGTTCTACACGCTCTCTATTGCCACACGATTGGGATCGCGTATTGAGCCTCGGTTGCTGCGGGAAGTGATCAATGAGATCGTTCGCCGGCACGAATCCCTGCGGACGACGTTTCGAACGATTGAAGGCAACCCTTATCAAGTGGTGGCTCCAACACTAACGCTTGATGTTCCGGTGATCGATTTGCGCGATTTTTCCAAATCAGAAAGTGAAATCGAGGCTCACCGTCTGGCAGGGATTGATGCGGGCACTCCATTCGATCTTGAGAGCGGGCCCTTGCTCCGGGTGAAACTTCTACAGTTGTCCGACAATGAATTCGCCTTGTTGTTGGCCATGCACCACATCATTTCGGATGGCTGGTCCATGGGGATTCTTTTTAAGGAATTGAGTCTTCTTTATGAATCATTCGCACGAGGCAAACCTTCGCCCCTAACTCCTCTGTCACTTCAATATGCCGACTACGCCGTGTGGCAACGAGAGTGGCTGCGAGATGATGTGCTGGACGAGCAGATAGCTTATTGGCGGAAGACACTTGCGAATCATGAAACCTTGGAACTTCCATGCGATCATCAGCGGCCCCGAGCCCAGAGTTTTCGGGGTGCCATCGAATCGATCAAGCTTGGGGTGCCTGTTAGCGATTCTCTAAAGAAGCTCTGCAGGAGTGAAGGGGTAACGCTGTTCATGGGGCTTCTAGCGCTTTTCAATGCCGTGTTGCTTCGATGGACCGGCCAGAAAGACATTGTTGTCGGTTCGCCAATGGCGGGCCGCGATCGCGTTGAGTTTGAGCCTTTGATAGGGTTCTTTATCAATTCGGTGGTCCTGCGAACTCACCTCTCCAATCGTCCCAGCTTTCGCCAATTGCTAGGCCGGGTTCAGACCACAGTGATTGAAGCATTTGCTCATGGAGATCTACCCTTTGGAAAGCTTGTCGAGGAACTCCACCCAGAACGCGATCTTAGCCGTAACCCACTCTATCAGGTCGCGTTTCAGTTCATGGACATTCCCACCATTAATCGGGGAGCAAATCATGGCGCGGCCAATGATCATGGGGCGGCAGCGCTATCGATTGAAGCTGAACGGGGCACTGCCATGTTCGATCTATCGCTGACAATAGCGGAGTTCCCAGACGGATTGAGAGGGCAGTTCGAATATAGTGCCGACCTATTTGACGCCACGACGATCCAACAACTCGCTTCTGCCATGATCTGCTTGGCAGAGGCTGCGGTGAAAGATCCTGACCGCGCTATCGACACACTGCCCACCTACACACCGCGCGACCGTGAGCGTTGGGTCGTGGAGTGGAATAGCACCCAGAAGAACCATGCCACCCTCTGTCTTCATAATCTTTTCCAAGACCAGGCGGCCAAATCCCCGGATGCAACAGCCGTTAGGGTTGCGGAAAAAGGCTATACCTATGCTGAACTGGATCACGCCAGTAATCGGCTCGCGCAATATCTCATGGTAATGGGCGTAGGCCCCGATAGGCCAATTGGAATCTGCCTTGAGCGGTCCCTTGACCACGTGATTTCAATGCTGGCGATACTCAAGGCAGGCGGCGCGTTTCTGCCACTGGATCCTGCCTACCCAGTCTCGTGGCTGACGACCGTGCTTGCCGATAGCAGCACTCCCTTGTTGCTCACCACTAGCGAAATCGCCAATCGATTTCCGGATTTCACCGGCAAGATTGTGTCCATTGATCTCGTGCGAGAAGAAGTGGACAATCTTCCCGAAGAGATGCCCGCGGTTGTGATCACGCCTGCTCATCTCGCTTACATTATCTACACTTCCGGATCCACAGGGAGCCCAAAGGGTGTGGCCGTCAGCCACGGCGCCATCAGTAACCACATGCAGTGGTTGCAACGTCGGTTTCCACTGACTCCGCAAGACCGGCTCCTTCAAAAAACGCCATTGAGTTTCGATGCCTCAATCTTGGAACTTCACGCTTCGTTCCTAGCCGGCGCAGAACTCGTCCTCGCACCTCACGACTCTCACCGCGACAGTTCGGAGATTCTAAGGGCCATCCAGGAACACGAAATCACGGCCATCCAGCTCGTTCCCGCTCAACTCGAAGCACTCTTAAACGAACCTAACATCGCCGTCGCCGCCCGCAGCTTACGATTGGTCTTCTGCGGAGGTGAAGTTCTGCCCAACCGATTGGTTAGGCAATGCCATGATTGGCTCGATGTCGAAATGATCAATCTCTACGGGCCCACCGAGGCTAGCATCGACGCCACCTTCCGATTGTGCCGCGACGAAGCGGGCGACGATGGGTCGGCGCCGATTGGGCGCCCCATTGATAACGTTCAAGCCTATGTGTTAGACGATCGGTTGCAGCCGGTTCTCCCAGGAACCACAGGAGAACTCTATCTTGGAGGCGCAGGGCTAGCTCGAGCTTATTGGAACAACCCTTCACTCACGGCTGAAAGTTTTATTCCTGATCCGTTTTCCAATCACGCGGGAGCACGGCTTTTTCGGACGGGTGACCTGGTGCGAATGTGTCCTAATGGCGAACTCGCGTTCCTCAGAAGGTGCGATAGCCAGGTCAAACTCCGAGGCTACCGTATCGAGCTCGGTGAGATTGAGTCAGTCCTTTCACAACATGATAACGTTAGTGAATGTGCTGCGGTCGTGAGGGAAGACACTCCTGGAGACCAACGCCTGGTGGCTTATGCCGTTGGCAATGGGAAGTTAAACTCACGCCCGAATGGTCATACGGGTGCGTATCTAAATGGTTCCGGTGAATCGTTGCGGCGGTACCTACAAGAGCGCCTGCCCAGTCAAATGGTCCCCTCTTTGATTGTGCCGCTTGAGGAGATTCCAAAATTATCTAACGGAAAACTTAATCGTAAGATGCTTCCTCAACCGGGTCTGCGTATTGAGGCCGTGAGGAAGCCCCATCCGCCCAAGACCAATCTTGAACACGTCTTGTCCGGCCTCTGGACGGAAGTGTTAAAGACTCATGATGAAGTCAGTATCAACGATGATTTCTTTGCCGATCTCGGTGGGCATTCCCTTCTAGCCACACAGCTCATATCGCGGGTCCGCGAGGTCTTTCAAACTCAGACACCACTGCGGCAAGTTTTCGAATCGCCTACCGTAGAAGGATTTGCTGAAGCACTGCTGGCCTCGACAAATGGCGGGCCCGATCTCGAGGAAACTGCGGGGATGCTACTCGAGCTGAGCAATCTATCCGATGAGGAGGTGGAGGAATTGTTATGAGTGAATCAGGAACAAGCGGTTTCCGCTGGTCTGCGCAGCGGCGAGCCCTCCTCGCCAAAATGCGAGAACAACACCCTGCCACTTCGACCGTTTCAGTCACTGAAGCTCCGGACATCGACGAGGCTTCGATCGAAAAGAATGGCGACAACGGCGCCAGCAGATCTTGTTTCCCATTGTCCTTCGCTCAACAGCGTATGTGGGTCCTTGATCAACTAGTCCCTGGCAATCCGTTCTATAACATCAATTCGGTGGTTCCGATTAAGAGCGGACTCAGTCTTCCGGGTCTCAGATGGAGCCTCAATCAACTGGTCAAACGCCACGAGTCCCTGCGAACTAGTTTTCGGTTGGTCGACGATCAGCCGATGCAGGTGATCACTCCCGAACTTGAGATCGACTTGCCGGTAATGGATCTGCAAGGCATGATGCCTGCGCAACGGGAAGCGGAAGCGACTCGGCTGGCTGAGGCAGAAGGACGCCATTCGTTCGATCTAACACAGGCGCCACTGTTTCGAATGGTCCTATTGCGGTTAGGTCCGGAAGATCACCTCTTTCTCCTGACGATGCACCACATCATCTGTGACGGTTGGTCGACCGAGGTGTTTTCACGCGAGCTGTCGGAGTGCTACACGAGCTATCTATCCGGACGCGCTCCACAACTTGCGGATCTGACCATCCAATACGCCGACTACGCCGTGTGGCAGCGCAACTGGCTAACAGGTGAGACTTTGGAAAAACAGCTCAGCTACTGGCGCGATCAACTTGCAGGCGTGCCGCAGTTTGATCTGCCGGCAGATCATAGGCGACCGCCCGAGCTGAGTTATCGTGGCGCCAATTTCGATCTCTCTTTTCCGCGTCCCGTTTCCAGCGCCTTGAAATCCCTCAGCCAAGAAGAGGGCGTCACTCTCTTCATGACGCTCCTCGCGATCTTCAAGGTACTGCTTTACCGGTACACCCGTCAATCGGACATCGCCGTGGGCTGTCCCGTTGCTGGCCGGACCCGGACTGAGTTGGAATCCCTAGTCGGTTTCTTTGTGAACACTCTCGTCCTTCGCACGCAGATTTCAGACGATCTGTCCTTTAGAACGTATCTTCGAAACGTCCGCGAAACCACCCTGAGCGCCTTTGCGCATCAAGATCTTCCATTCGAAACATTGGTGGAACGCTTGCAGCCCGATCGGGATTTGAGCCGGAATCCACTGTTCCAGGTGATGTTTCAATTGTTCAGCCCCATGCAAGGCAACAGCGCTTCCGGGACGTCCGCATCATCGTCAACGCCTCCACCCCAAATTGGCCGCGGGACCGCCATCTTCGACCTCGCTCTGCATCTGTCAGAGGGCCCTCACGGACTCTGGGGGATCTTTGAATACAGCACAGATTTATTTGAACGGGAGACGATTGAACGGATGAGCGGGCATCTTAGAACTCTCATGCAGTCAGTGGTGATTGATCCCGATGCGGCCATTGGAAAGCTAACGCTTCTTGATGACAACGAACGCTCCCAATTGCTTTCGTGGAATGAAAAAGGGAACCTAGACGCTGAACGCCCAACCGTCTCGTTGGCAGAAATGATAGAGGCATCTCTATCACAAAACTCCAATGAGACGGCGGTCATCGATCACGGGGTGCCTCTGACTTACAAAGCCCTCGACAAGCTCGCTAGTCAACTCGCCATGCAGCTTGCGGCGATGACTCAGGGAGAAAAGGAGGTGCGTGTGGTCGTTTGCCTGCCCCGGTCCTGGTACACGCTGGTTGCTTTACTGGCCTGCACGCGAGCCGGCGTAGTCTACATTCCCCTGGATCCCGGTTACCCTCCGGAGAGGTTGGCGGCGATTATCGACGATGCGGAGCCTACCATCGCCATTAGCGTTAAGCGTTTTGAGCCCCTCTTTCAGGACATCGAGCAGATTCTCTATCTCGACGATCTGATGCCTACTCCAGATAACCTGGAAGGCTTTTCCAACGATGACGAACCGCGGCAAATCGAATCACTGCATCCCGAGAGCTTGCTCTATCTCATTTACACATCGGGATCGACTGGAACACCCAAGGGCATCGCGATGCCTCATCGTGGCTTTGCGCATCTGATTGATTGGCAAATCCAACGTTCTGGGTTTGCCCACGCAGCCGTCGTCCTACAATTTGCGCCCGTTGGTTTTGATGTGTCCCCACAGGAGTTCCTGTCGACGTTGTGTTCCGGTGGAACTCTCATTATCACCAATGAGGAAGAGCGGCGAGATCCCTTTGTTCTCTGGGAGATGATTCTCGATCACCGTGTGCAGCGGCTATTTATTCCGCCTGCGGCTCTCCAACAGTTGGCGGTGGCAGCTCAACAAGTGGATGTGGAGGGCAGCGAACTGAAGGAGATCATCACCGCTGGGGAACAACTTCAGATCACGGAACCGACACTGGAATTGTTAGAGCGTCTACCAGACTGCCGGATCGACAATCAGTACGGCCCCGCTGAAACGCATGTCGCCACCGCCAAACCATTGGATCCCTCAGATGGTGCGCTTCCGGCATCGCCTCCCATCGGATGTCCTCTTACCCATAGTGCCGCATACGTTCTCGACGCTTTCGGTGAGCCAGTTCCAATTGGTGTCATAGGGGAGCTATTTGTGGGTGGCGATGGACTTGCGAGGGGCTATTGGAATCAGCCCGCCCTCACGGCGGAACGCTTTGTGCCGGATCCCTTTTCCAAGGTACCCGGGGCGCGACTTTACCAGACGGGAGATCTCGCGAGATACCGGTCCTCTGGAGAAATCGAATTCTGCGGACGATGTGACCACCAAGTGAAGATCCGTGGGTACCGGATAGAACTCGCTGAGATTGAAGCCTCGCTCTCCCAACACCCCTCAGTGAACGACTCGGTGGTGCTCGCGCGGGGAACCAACGCCATGGATCGCCACTTGATCGCCTACTTTGTGCCGGATTCAAAAGCTTCGGCTCAAAAAAACGGCGATCGCGATGGGGCCTCTCTGATCGAGGACATACGACACTTCCTAAGCGGCCGACTCCCGGCATTCATGGTCCCATCTTTCCTATTTCCACTTCCCTCCCTACCACGATCACGCAATGGGAAAGTCGATCGGAAAGCGCTTCCCGAGATGGAAGCGGGCGAAAGCCAAAGCAGCCATTCAAAGGTCGCGCCAAGAAACGAACTTGAGGAGGCCATTGCCGGTATCTGGTCTTCGGTTTTGAACGACAGCGAAGTCGGTGTGCATGACCACTTCTTTTCCCAACTTGGGGGTCATTCCCTCCTGGCCACACAAGTAGTGGCCAAGTTACGAAGCGTATTGCGCGTGGAAGTTCCTCTAAGCCAATTGTTCAGGGCTCCCACCGTTGCGGAGTTGGCTACCTACGTTGAAACGCTGCTCCAAAGCGAACTCTCAAGCGCCCCGAAATGAATAGGACCGAGCACGAACTCAGCCCGGATGTCCAGAGCCTGCTGCGGCAGCGCTTGGCTGACGGCTTGGACCCTTCGGCGAGTGCCGAGGTGACAACGAACACTAATCGCACTCCACCCCTAACAAAACACCGTGGGCCGAGAGTGGCCCCGCTATCCTTCGCACAGCAACGACTCTGGTTTCTCGAGCAACTCGTCCCCGGCAGTCCTCTCTACAACTTGTTATCAATTCAACGGCTGGCGGTCCCGGTGGATCCCGTTGTGCTTGAGCGCAGTTTGAACTTTCTCTCCCGCCGGCATGATAGCTTGCGGACGGGATTCACCATGCAACACGACCAGCCTGTCCAGAAAGTGGTCATGGAGAGCAGCATTCCCGTTAGGGTGGTGGATCTGACCACTCTAACCGACGAAGAAAAAGAGGCCGAAGCGCGCCGCCTCTCAGATGCCGAATGCCAAAAGCCCTTTGATCTAACACTACCGCCTCTCGTCCGGGCGACTCTCCTCAAGCTCAGTGCGCACGATTTCGTGTTCCTGTTGAACATGCATCACATCATCTCGGATGGTTGGTCGCTCGAGGTCCTGTGGCGGGAACTATTACAGACTTACGAAAGTCTTCTTCAAAATAAAGATCCGGATCTACCAGAGTTAACCATTCAGTACCCGGATCATGCTGAATCGCAGAGACAACGGCTAACCGGTGAAGTCCTCGAACGGCACCTTGGCTATTGGAAACGGCAACTTAAAGATCTACCGGTCTTCCGGCTCCCCGCAGATAAACCAAGGAGCAGCGTTCAGAGTTTTCGGGGACGCTATGAGCGAATCATGCTGCCGGCGGGTCTGGCTTCCAGGCTCAGAGCGTTCAGCCAAGCAGAAGGAGTCACCCTGTTTATGACCCTGTTAGCGGCATTCAAGATCCTGCTCGTTCGTTACACGGATTCCCAAGACACGGTGATCGGCTCCCCGATCGCCGGGCGTGATCGATCCGAACTCCAGCACCTGATCGGTTTTTTCGTCAACACCATCGTTCTCCGCACCAACCTCGAGGGCAATCCCACCTTTCGTGAAGCGGTTCATCGAGTCGAACAGACCGCTCTGGATGCCTATGCGCACCAGGATCTTCCGTTTGAAATGCTAGTCGAGAAGATCCATCCGGATCGGGATCTCGGAAGCAATCCGCTGTTTCAAGTGATGTTTCAGCTGCTTCACCAACCAGTCGATTCCCATGGCTCATCGACCGAGCCTCCCAAGGCACCCGAAGTTCAGTCCGAGACGTCGAAGTTCGATCTCAGTTGCTCTTTGTCAGATACCGGAAAGTCAATTGGGGGATCGATCGAATACAGTACAGATCTTTTCGAGAAAGAGACCATCCAACGACTGATTCGCCACTACCGGAATCTACTCAACCAAATCGCCGCCAACCCGGATCTACGAATTCGCCAAATTGATTTTCTGAGCCGGGATGAACGCCGCCTCTTGCTGCAAACCTGGAACGAAACAGAATCGGACTTTCCTAACAATGTGTGTGTCCATGAACGCTTTGAGGAAATCGCCGACCGGTTTCCCAGCCATCCGGCTACGGAGTTCGATGGTAGCACTCTTAGCTATCGGGAATTGAATCAGCGTGCCAACGAACTCGCTGAGAAGTTGCGGGCAAGCGTCGTTGGGCCAGGTGATCCGATTGGAATCTGCGCGGAGAATTCGCCAGAGCTCATCGTGGGGATTCTGGCTATCTTGAAAGCAGGCGGAGCCTACCTCCCGCTCGATCCGTTGTATCCTCGCAACAAACTTGTTTGGATGCTTGAGGATGTCGGCGCTCAGTTAGTCCTCACCGATGCTACGACGGATCGGATCTTCAACAAAACGCCGGCGGTACGACTTTTAATAAGCGAAAATTCGAAGGGCGCTAGTGAAGGGATCTCAGCGCCCAGAAATGCTCACGGCCCAAGCCCAGATGATATTGCCTACGTGATGTACACGTCGGGATCTACGGGTACCCCGAAAGGAATCGGCATACCGCACCGCGCGATCCTGCGACTAGTTTGCAACACTAACTATATCGACATCGATTCCTCCGATCGGGTGACGCAGGCGTCTAATTGTGCTTTTGACGCCTCCACATTCGAGATCTGGGGTCCTCTCCTCAATGGGGCACAACTTGTTCACATTCCCAAGGCAACCACCGTTTCACCAAGCGAACTCGCCGAATGTTTGGTGAATAAAGGTCTGACAACGGTCTTTCTCACAACCGCACTTTTCAACCAACTGGCTCATCACGTCCCTTCGGCGTTCTCAGGCATACGCCACGTCATCTTCGGCGGAGAGGCGGCCGATCCCGATGCCGTGGGTCGCGTGCTCCGAGCCGGACCGCCGGATAAACTCATTCACGCTTATGGCCCCACGGAATGCACGACCTATGCCACAACCCATTTGGTTACCGAGGTGCCGAGAAGTGCTAGGACCGTCCCGATCGGACAGCCGATTGCCAACACTTCCGCCCATGTGCTAGACAGTCATCTCGAGTTGCTTCCAATAGGCGTACCGGGCGAGTTGTATGTCGGTGGAGCGGGGCTCGCTCAGGGCTACTGGAATCGGCCCGAATTCACTGCCAGCCGGTTCGTTCCCGATCCGTTCTCAAAAGTGGCTGGCGGTCGACTCTATCGTACGGGCGATACCGTCCGTAGGCGCGAGGACGGTGCCCTCGAGTTCCTGGGACGCCGCGACCGTCAGGTCAAGCTGCGCGGATTTCGAATCGAACTCGGTGAAATCGAGGGCGCCTTGCGCGCGCTTCCTTCCATCCAAGACGGTGCCGTCGTTCTCGACACCGACTCGGCCGCCGAACCGCGGTTGGTGGCCTTCTGTGTGCCAAATCAGGGAGAGGAAGTGGAACCTAACCAATTGCTTTCATTTCTGCGAGAGCGTCTTCCGGATTTCATGATCCCCTCCCAACTGGTTCCAGTCCCGAATCCGCCTCTCACTCCAAATGGCAAACTCGACCGTGACGCTCTCTCGATACCTGAGAGCGCACCCACCAACTCTCAGAGAGCGACCACTTCGTCCGGTTCCAAATCGGAGCAATTAATCACTGCCATATGGATGGAGATCCTTGAAATCGAGACTCCGGATCTTGATAGCAATTTCTTCGATCTCGGAGGCCACTCCATTCTCCTCATCCAAGTGCAGAATCGCTTAGTAGCCCGGCTGGGCCGGCCGGTTCCGATGTTAGATCTCTTTCAGTATCCTACCATTCGCACCTTGGCAGCCCACCTGGACAGCTCGCCCCGAGCGGCTCCCGCTAAAGAGGTTGCCCCGAGTCCTGAGCAAGAAAAGCCCCTAACAAACTCAGCACCCCTAACAAACTCCACGTCCCCAAAGTCCGCGGCGATCCAACGGACGAAAGTGCAGGATCGCGCCTCCAGGCAACGCGGCGCACTGGACCGGTTTAAGCGCTCCCAGAAGGCGCGCCGAGGACCAGAAACACCATCGTCAAGCGGATAACAGACCATGACCGATTCCGAATCAACAGCGTCAGATTCTCAGAATAACATTGCGATCATTGGGATGGACTGTCGTTTCCCAGACGCTCCCAACCTCGATCAGTTCTGGCACAACCTACGTAATGGTGTGGAGTCCATCAGATTCTTTAGCGAAGAAGATCTTCGTGAGGCGGGGCAGGATCCAGCCGCGTTAAGGGTGCCTGGATATGTGAATGCCGGCGCGGTGGTTGAAGATCCGGAATGGTTTGATGCCGACTTCTTTGGTTTCAGTCCGCGCGATGCGGAGATCTTGGATCCGCAACAACGCCTGTTTCTCGAATGCGCCTGGAACGCACTGGAACATGCCGGTTATGTCCCAGATTCGTGTCCCGACATCGTCGGCGTGTTTGGCGGCGTCGACTTCAGTAAGTACTCATTGCAGCTCTACTCCAATCAGCACATCCTCGAGTCGATGGGCGGGTTCCAAATCGCGCTCGCCAATGACAAGGATCATCTGACGACCCGGACCGCCTACAAACTGAATCTTAAAGGTCCGGCCGTTACGGTTCAGACCACCTGCTCCACTTCCCTTGTCGCCGTGTGTCTGGCTTGCGAAAACCTGCTTCAATATCAATGCGACATTGCTTTGGCAGGAGGCAGCGCGCTGAATCTTCCCCAACACTCGGGATACCTCTACCAAGAGGGAGGAATCACCTCGCCCGACGGTCATTGCCGACCGTTTGACGCCCTCGCACAAGGGACGCTGGCTTCGAGCGGGGCGGGAATGGTCGCGCTCAAGCGATTGGAAGACGCGTTAGAGGATGGGGATTTCATCCACGCGGTGATTGGTGGCTTTGGATTGAACAATGATGGGGCGCAGAAGGTGGGTTACACGGCCCCGAGTATCGAGGGCCAAATGGATGCCATTGCAGCTGCCCAAGCGATGGCTGGTTACGATCCCGAGACACTGACTTACATTGAGGCGCACGGCACGGCAACGCCTCTGGGCGATCCCATAGAAGTGACCGCCCTCACAAATGTGTTTCGGGCGTCTACCGATCGGTGTCAGTACTGTGCGCTGGGATCGGTCAAGTCTAACATTGGGCACCTCAACTCCGCAGCGGGCGTGGCCGGCCTCATCAAAACCGTGCTTGCCCTTCGCCACGGCCAGATCCCGCCAAGCCTCCACTTCGAGCAGCCCAATCCAAACATCGACTTCACGTCCAGTCCGTTCTTCGTAGCGGATCGTTTGATCGATTGGCAGCGCAATGGCGCTCCGCGAAGGGCAGGTGTTAGTGCGTTTGGAATCGGAGGAACGAATGCTCACATCTTGCTTGAGGAAGCGCCTGCTCAGGCTCCTGCCTCTCCTGGGCACGATTGCGAACTGTATGTTGTATCAGCCCGCAATCCAAAGGCGCTTGAGGAAGCAACCCGTGCGCTCTCCAGTTTGATCGAAGAAGAGTCAGCGTTGGCATTGCCAGATATCGCGCACTCGCTTCAAGTCGGGCGGAAACCGTTCCAATACCGCTTTGCAACGGTGTGCCCTTCGTCAGACCGCGCCATGGTGGTCGATGCTCTTCAGAAGGCTGAAACCGCATCAGTCGCGCCCATAGATGATAGCCGTTCGGTCGTATTTCTCTTTTCAGGGCAGGGGTCACAGTACCCTGGGATGGGCCGTGAGCTTTACGATGAAGAGCTCGTCTTTAGGCAACATGTCGACCAATGCAGTGAGCTACTTAAGGATCCGCTTGATTGCGATCTACGTGAAGTTCTCTACCCGTCCGACTCATCCACTGAGAAGCTAGCTGAAATGCTAAGCCATACTGCGATGGCGCAACCTGCCTTGTTTGTTACCGAGTATGCCCTAGCCCGCCTTTGGATGAGTTGGGGTGTCACCCCGTCGGCTATGGTGGGCCACAGCATTGGCGAGTACGTGGCAGCGTGTATCGCCGGAGTGTGGGAGCTACCGGATGCACTAGCACTAGTTTCAGAACGAGGCCGGCTTATGGAACGGACCGACCCGGGAGCCATGGTGGCCGTTCTCCTTCCAGCGGAAGAGGTGTTACCATTACTTTTCGGGCAACTCGCCCTCGCAGCGATCAATAGCCCTTCGGCATGCGTGGTGGCGGGGCCCAAAGAGGAGATTGATCAATTTGAGGAAGAGGGTCTAGCCAAGGGGCGTACGATCCGCAGGTTGCATACCTCACACGCCTTTCACTCTCCGCTTATGGAGCCGGCGGCCAATTCATTCGTTGAGTACCTCCAGCGCTTCCAGGCTAAGGCACCGGACATCCCATTGCTCTCGAATCTTACGGGCACGTGGACGAGTCCGGAACAATTGGTTGAGCCTGAGTATTGGGCCCGTCATCTGCGTGAAACGGTGCAATTTGACACGATTCTACGGGAGCTATACCTCGAACCGAACCGTGTTCTACTCGAGGTAGGGCCAGGAAACACGCTTGCCAGCCTGGCCTCTCAACATCCCAATCGGACCTCTGCGATTCCGATCTCGCATTCCCTTCCGCATGCCAAAGATCCCAAATCGGCCCGGCAGGCGCTCCTCGAAGCTGCTGGAACACTGTGGACGTCTGGCGTCGATCTGGATTGGCTTGCGATTCGCGGGAATGAGCGCCGCAATCGCGTGCCTCTACCAACTTACCCATTCCAACGCCAGCGATATTGGGTAGACCCGCCGACACCCGTTCCAACTGGGGGCGTTGCTCCGGCCCAAGGTGGAATCATTCCTACCCTTGAAGCTTCTCCACCAAGCAGAAAGGATCCCAATCTTGCTCAATGGTTTTATCGCGAGGCGTGGAAACCCCACTCGCCGACTCAATTAAGTGGAGACGATCTCGAATCGAAGACCCCTTGGCTGCTCTTCATGACCGGGAGCGATTTTGACCGCCAACTCGCCAGACGCCTTCAGGAACTCGGTCAATCGGTCATAACCGTCGAGCCGAGTGATTTCTTTGCCGTCCTCGGTTCGGAAAACTACCGCGTCGATCCGCTCGACCGGACGCACTTCGATCAACTCGTCAAAGAACTAGCAGCGACGGACTCATGGCCTTCCAGGATTCTACACCTCTGGGGTATGAACCTTGAAGCCGTACCCGCAGAGCAAGATGAGATGGCGCAAGAACCACCATTTCAATCCCTCCTGAATCTGATTCGCAGCTTCGGAGGCCAACTCTCCTCCGGTGAGATCGAGATTGGGGTGGTTGGTCAGCGAATGTGTCACGTTCATTCAACAGATGCCATCGACCCCATGCAGGCATCCGGGCTCGGTGTTTGTCGAGTCGCGCCTCAGGAGTACCCCGGACTTAGGTGTCGAATGGTCGACTTGCGTCCGGAGGGCCTCGGCTCAGCTACTGTTGTGATCGACCAGTTGATTGCTGAAATGGCGTTGGAACCTCGTGCCGCCGTTGTCGCCTATCGCGGACGAACTCGCTGGGTTCAGTCGTTCGAGCCTTATTCCAAAGCGCTAGAAATTGGCCCAAACTCCGTGCTACGTCCGCAAGGCGTTTATCTTATCACGGGAGGCATGGGGCAAATCGGTCTCCTCATGGCACGGTTCCTCTCCTTCGCCATCCAGGCCAAAGTCGTGCTCGTCAACCGGTCACCAATGCCACCGAGAGACGAATGGGAACTGATCCTCAAGGAACGCCCCTATGACCCGGCCGCCTACCGAGTGGCTCAACTTCTTGAGATCGAGGCGATGGGAGGAGTGGTCGAGCCGGTTAGCGCAGACATCGCCGACGAAGACCAAATGCGCGAGGTGATTGAGGACGTCATTGGTAAATATGGAACTATCCACGGAGTCATTCATGGAGCTGCCCACACAGGAGAAGGAGCGCTCACCCACATTCTTGAAAGTGGACCGGAACTCTGTTCGGCGCATTTCCGGCCCAAAGCTCAGGGTTTGGCAGTCTTGGAAAAGCTCCTGGGGGATGAGTCCCTCGACTTTTGGATGCTGCACAGCTCCCTGTCAGCGTTGCTTGGAGGCCTTGGCTTTGCCGCCTACGCGGCATCCAACTGTTACCTCGATGCCTATGCCACGAAGCGGAACCGCGAGAAGCGTACTCGTTGGATCTGTGTCAACTGGGACGCTTGGTATTTTCCCACCGGAGCAGAGTCTCCTCAACATCTACCTCCAACCGTCCTCAATGCGATCCATCCCGCAGATGGACTCGACCTCTTTCAAAGGCTGTTCTCCAACGCTCCGGAACATGTGATCGTGTCAACTTACGATCTGAAGGAACGGTTCGAGCAATGGATCGAGATGAGCGATGGCATCTCGCCAGAGGAACAAGCGCCCATTGCTCCCGAAGCGGCTCCGTCTCCACAAGTGGTCGGATCCACTCACCCGCGACCCGCTCTCAGCACGGCATTGGTGGGACCTAGCAATGCGGTTGAACAGAATTTGGTTGAGCTTTGGCAGGAGTTGCTCGGTGTGGCGCCAATCGGGATCGAAGACAATTTCTTTGAACTGGGGGGCCACTCCTTGCTGGCAATTCAGCTCGTGTCTCGCATTCGCGATCGCTTAGGTTTTGAGCTTCCCGTGGGAAAGGTGTTCGAAGCGCCCACCGTATCCGGAGTCTCCGCTGCCATCGAAGAGGCCGAGGCTGCACCGACCGAAGAAAAAACCAAGCAGCCTCCCTTAGTTCGTGTTTCCAGAGAAGCGTATCAGAGCCAGATCAGCGAATCCGGGGAACTTGAACTCCCCGATAAGCTTCGCACCCCCCCTGCGCCATGATCTCTTCTTCGCGTGGTGACCCAATTGTGGTCTTCCAGCCTCGTCCGAGTGCTTGGATTAGGCTGGTCTGCTTTCCTTATGCCGGTGCCGGACCTTCCGCCTTCCGCGCGTGGGCGTCATCGGCACCTTTGGATATTGAAGTCCGTGCCGTTCAATTGCCAGGGCGCGAGAACCGGCTCTCCGAGCCTCTTCCCGACGATCTGAATCCCCTCACTGATGAGATAGCCGAGTCCATTGGATCCAAGATCGCCCCCCCTTTCGCCTTCTTCGGGCATAGCATAGGTGCCCTGTTAGCCTTCGACGTGGTTCGTAAACTTCATAGACTCGGAGCAACCTTGCCCGCCACTCTGTTCCTGTCAGCGTGCCGCGCTCCGCATCTGCCTCCCTTGCATGAGCCCATCCACGCTCTCCCCAACGCGCGCTTTATTGACAGACTCCGCGAGCTTGAAGGCATGCCGGATGCGATTCTAGGCAATCCTGAACTGATGGATGTTTTCGTCCCAATCCTAAGGGCAGACATGGCAATGTCTGAAGCCTTCAAGTTGGACGATGATGTCGTGGTGGACTGCCCGCTAACCGTGCTAGGTGGTACAGAAGACCAAGAAACACCCATGGAAGATTTGGCGGCTTGGCGTGAACATTCAAAGGGGCCGTTTGTCCTGCGAATGTACCCCGGCGGACACTTCTTTTTGAATAAGTCACAGGATGAAATCCTGCGAGCGATTCACACCGATCTCAAAAGCCATGCCACCACGGCGAATGACTAACATTAATTTTTAGCTCATGAGTGTTTCTCTTGCGAGTATCAGCTTTAGCCGCGCTTCAAGTGATGGTGCTCATGGCTTGAATTTGCGAAAAAACGCGACGGAGTCGATATCGCTTCCGGAGTGGCGGCCCAACCTATCCAATGAAGTGAAAGAATCCGTGGCGGCTTACGCGATCGAAGACGTCATTCTGCGACCTCCGATCATCCATGCTGAGTTCGTGACGGATCTCCCGGTTGAGCGCATTCAAATTCGAGCCGTTCACCCGCCGCTTCCCCCATTCAATGACCGCCAACGATTCTGGCTTCAGACTCAAGTGAACGTTTTAGGTGAAGTGCCGGCTCAATGGATCTCGCTAACACAAGACAAGGCGGCGATCACGGCAATTAAGCTTCGCCATGACCGGGTGGTCACCCGCGGCGTAGGGGTGCATCGCGTCGTCTGGCACTGGCAATACCGCACTCGTAGAGGCGAGGCATGGCGAGACCTCACCGTCACAAGACATACCATCTATACGATATTACGTCGGCCGACAGCGCCTTGGGTTCAGCAACCCCTAACAGACCTCCATCTTCCTTGGACTGAAGTCCTCGACTACGCCTGTCGTTGGGCAGCGGGAACGCACACACCCAGCGCAGCCGCGACAGCGATCACACGGAGTGTCTTCAACCTTGGGGGAAACAAGCTGATCTACGACAGCGTTCTTGGAGCATCAAGATACTCGTTTCCCTTCTTCAATTGTACGGAAATTCTTAAGCAATTGCGCCAAGGTTCGCCAGTCGGCCCGCTCGTTAACTGTTCCGACTGTGCTAGCATTGTATCGACCTTTGCGAACATTCTCGGGTGCGATCTGTGGCAATCTCAAATGGGCACATTGGGTCAGTTGTTCCTTCTCAATCTCATCGTTCCTATCGGCCTTCCTGCCTGGCAGCGTACGGCCCTGTCGCCTGGATTCAGCTATCACGAAGTCGCATGGACGGGCGCCTGCCGCGAAGATGATGTGGTCTACGATGCCTGTCTGGCCGTCGATGCTTACGGCAATCCATCAATTCCCCCACGTTTGCCCGCCCTCGCCACCAACACGCGTTTCGGTCAGCTTGGTGAACCGCTTTACCGATTTCGGCTTGCGGCGCAAGCAACACGACATCTGTGTGCGCCTCGACCGGAAACGCGCCAACGACGAAAACTCCTCTTTGCTGAATCACCGGTTCGTGACGTGGCCCCACTCAGTAGTCAGCAGGACGCGCGCCGCCGGTTCATTGAGCCTCAACTAGCTACCCCCCCTGATTCTGAGACGTTTTTCGCTCATCGTTTCGGACTTCATCAATGGGAGTTTTCTCCAGAGTGGCACCACGAAATCATTGATACGGGTCCACCTCAACCGGATGGCCGACGCTATTCACAAGCTATCCTGCGATCCGCCACGGCTTCATCGAGTGCCTCAATCCGGATCGAGTGCCTGGAATGTGGATCCGCTGCGGAAGCGCAAGACTCGATGTTGGCATTCGCGGCACGTTCCGAAATAGCTGCCTTCCAGGACGGGAATCAGACTGACATTGGCGCTGAGTCCATAGAGCATCCGGGGGGAATGGGCTTGATCTTCCGGCGTGGCAATCTCATGTGCTCCGTGATTTACAATGGAACCTCTGAGGTCCCATTTAAGGCAGTAGCCCGCTCTTTAGACGCCTCACTGGTTGCTCGACCGCATAACACTGAGGCGAGCGAAGATTTGGTGAATCTCGAACCATTGGACGAGGTTGCGGAACAGTCTATGCGTTTCCATCTGAAGCCGGGACGAGTAGCGATTGGAGACAATGCTATCGAAGGAGATTGTGTTAGATTCTTCGCTCGTGGCGGCGAGGTTCGGCGCCAAGATGGAGAACTTTTTTTCTTCAGATCATCCGAAGAGCAACCGTCACTCGAAGTGTTAGCGACCAGCGATTCGGGTGTTAGTCAACGACAACAGTGCCCCTAAACTCTAACCTTGAACGCAAGAGATGGAAGAAAACGATGACAATCAAATCTACAACGTCGTATTGAATGACGAAGAACAGTATTCCGTGTGGCTTGCTGACCAAGATTTGCCACTCGGATGGCGCCTCGAGGGTACTCAAGGCACCAAGAAAGACTGCCTGAGCTACATCGCCCAAATTTGGACCGATATGCGTCCGCTCTCCCTTCGTAAAACGCTCGAAGGCTAAATAAATGGTATGTTCACTTGCCGCCGGTCGCTCTCTCTCAATCCCATCGAGAAGAGCGTTGTTTGTGAAGACCTGTCAGGATTCGCTCGCTTGTTCACTCATCACACTAGGCCGGCGTTTGTGCCAGTCCGTGGATTGCTCGAAGTGATGCGCGATGCGCAAGATCTTGGCTTCCTCAAACGACGCCCCCAAGATCTGCAGACCGATGGGAAGTTCCCGGCCGCCGTCGATGGGTTTAGCAAATCCGCAAGGGACGCTGATGCCACAGATCCCCGCAAGGTTGGCGCTGATGGTACAAATGTCAGCGAGATACATCTCTAATGGATTTTCAACCACTTGGCCGATCTTGAAAGGCGGTGTGGGGGAAACAGGCGTGATCAGGGCATCAACTTGTTGGAAAGCTTCGGAAAAATCCTGTCGAATGAGCGTGCGCAGTTTCTGCGCTCGGAGGTAGTAGGCGTCGTAATAACCGGAACTCAACACATAGGTGCCCAACAGGATGCGGCGTTTCACTTCATCGCCGAATCCCTCGGCGCGAGTCTTGGTGTAGTGTGAGGCGAGGTCTTTCCCTTCGCCGCTACGATGCCCGTAGCGGACGCCATCAAACCGGGCGAGGTTGGATGAGGCCTCGGCCGTGGCGATGATGTAGTAAACGGCAATGGCGTGTTCTGTGTTAGGCAGTGACACTTCCACGATCTCTGCCCCTAACGATTCTAACTGTTTCGCTGCGGCTTCGATCGCGGCACGCACATGAGTGTCCATGCCTTCGACAAAGTATTCCTTAGGCATGCCGAGTTTCATTCCGGCGATATCCTGGTTCAGGCTCCCTTCGTAGTCGGGGACGTCTTCACCCACGCAAGTACTATCGTTAGGATCACCACCGGCAATCGCACCTAACAAAATAGCGGAATCTTCGACCGTCTTGGTGAGCGGGCCGATCTGATCCAAAGAGGAAGCGTAGGCAACGAGGCCGAAGCGCGAGACGCGGCCATAGCTCGGCTTGAGCCCCACACAACCGCAGAAAGCGGCTGGTTGACGGATGGACCCGCCCGTATCGGAACCCAGTGCCGCCACGGCTTCACCCGCTGCGACCACAGCGGCAGAACCCCCACTGGACCCGCCGGGGATGCGAGACGGATCCCAAGGATTGTGCACGGGCCGCACCGAGGAGTTTTCATTCGACGATCCCATGGCGAACTCGTCCATATTCGTGCGGCCGAAAGGCAAGCCGCCCGCTTGGCGCAGCTTGGCAATGGCCGAGGCGTCGTACGGTGCCACGTAGTTGGCGAGTATACGTGATCCACAGCCACACGGCTGACCCGCCACACTAATGAGATCTTTGACGGCGATGGGGATCCCTCCAAGGGCACCCGCTGCTTCATCGGCCGCCGCGTAGGCCTGCTCCACGTCGTGAGAAAGATAACCGCCAATCGTTTCATCACGCTCTTCAATGGCGGCGTTCACACTATCAATGATGTCACGAGGCTGGATCGCTTTCGCGGCAAGCTGATCGCGTAGTTCCCGAATGGTTAGACTAACTAAACTCATGATGCTTACTCCACCACTTTGGGGACGACAAATTGATCGCTTGTCGTTTGCGGGCCATTCATCAAGGCCTCCTCTTGCGCTTGGCTAGGACGCGATACATCCGGCCGCATGATGTTCAGTACGGGATTGGCATGCGCCGTGGGTTCGATCCCGCTCACATCCACGGCGTCTAACTTATCCATGTAGCCTAGGATATCTTGAAGCTGGGGCTCAAACTTCGCTACCTCCTCATCAGTGAGTTCCAATCGTGCCAGATTGGCTACGTAGCGAATATCAAAGGTTGGGCCGGATTCACTCATAGGGTTAGGTCGATAGGCGGGTGGTTTACCACGCATCCCCAGCGATCGCCATTAGTAATTCCGATGGGCCGGCTGCCTTGATTTCTAACAATTCCGTCAGACCCCCCGCGTTCTCGTGGATTGGCGCATTTTCAGGTTTGCAGCGTATGCCATCCGTGATATAGCCGCCGCCTGAGTGCTAGCCTTTGGAGGAAAGGCCAGCCTCCCACGTCTGATTCCTTTGACCGACCCATATGCCCAATAAAAAACCTGTAGTTCTCATCATCCGCGACGGTTGGGGTGACAATCCCGGCGGCCAGGCCACGGCGGAGAAAGATGGCAACGCGGCTCTCCTCGCCAACACGCCTTTTCACGACGAACTTTTCGAAAACTACCCAGTAGGGCACATCAGCGCCAGTGGTCTCGACGTGGGGCTTCCCGAAGGTCAGATGGGGAACTCTGAGGTGGGCCACCTGAATCTCGGTGCCGGACGCATCGTTTACCAGGACCTCACCCGCATCAATCGATCGATTGAAAGCGGTGAACTGGCGGACAATACCGTGCTCAAATTGGCGTTAAAGAAAGCGCGGAGCCGCAAGCTGCACCTTATCGGGCTCGTCTCCGATGGCGGCGTGCACAGCCATCAGGAGCATCTGATCAAACTGGCGCAAATGGCCAAGGAAGCTCAAGTGCCCGATATCCTCGTGCATGCGATTACCGATGGACGAGACACCTCGCCGACGGGAGGCGAGAGGTTCTTGGGTGAGTGCGAGGATCGTCTCGCCGAAGCCGGCGCCAAGATCGTCACGGTGGTCGGCCGCTACTACGCCATGGATCGCGATCAACGGTGGGATCGAACGAAGCTCGCTTGGGATGCCATTGTGCTAGGGCGAGGCGAGGAAGCGCACGTTCTTCCTTCGGAAGCGGTGAACAAGAAGTATCGGGAAGATACGACGGACGAGTTTCTCAAACCTTTGATCTTTGGTTACGCCAACACACAGCGGATCGAGGACGGCGACGTGATCATCTTCTTCAACTTCCGCGCGGATCGCGCCCGGCAGCTGTCGCGCGCCTTTCTCCATGAAGATTTCGATGGCTTTGATCGCGAAGTCCGCCCCGAGACGCATTATGTGACCCTGACAGAGTACGATGCAACCTACGATTGCCCGGTCATCTTTCCACCGGAATCGTTGGAAGACGTGTTAGGCAAAGTCGTCGCCGACGCGGGCCTCGCTCAGTTGCGGATTGCCGAGACGGAGAAGTATCCTCACGTCACCTATTTCTTTAACGGTGGCGAAGAGACGCCGTTTTCCGATGAACAGCGTGAGATCATCCCCTCGCCCAACGTGGCCACCTACGATCTCCAGCCGGAAATGAGCGCCGCTGAGGTAACATCGACCGTGTTAGAGAATCTCTCCAAACACGATCTGGTGATCCTCAATTTCGCGAATCCCGATATGGTGGGCCACACCGGTTCGGTGAAAGCCGCCGTCAAAGCGGTGGAGACCATTGATGATTGTGTGCGGCAGGTGGTCGAGGCGACCTTGGGCTTGGGAGGGAAACTTCTTATCACCGCCGACCACGGCAACTGCGAGCAGATGCGCAAAGAAGACGGCTCGCCCCACACCGCGCACACCACCTACTTGGTCCACATTTTTTACGTGGCGGAAGATGCGCGCGATTTCTGGGTCAAAGACGGCATCTTGGCCGATGTGGCGCCGACCCTGTTGGCCATGCTCCAAGTGCCGCAACCCGAAGCGATGACCGGACGATCCTTGCTCGTTCCCAAGGTAAAGAAAGAATCTAACGAATCCACCTAAATCTCCTCTCATCAACCGTTCGTTTACCATCATGTCCATGTCCAAACTCAGCATCGTTATCGGCATCCTTCTCATTATCCTCGGTGTGGGTGCCTACTTCATCACCGGTCAAGCGAGCAAGACGGCATTGATTCCTTGTGGACCAGGCATCCTATTACTCCTCTTCGGTTTGTTAGGCTCCAAAGAGAATCTCCGCATGCACGCAATGCATGGCGCCGTGTTGATTTCTTTGTTAGGCACCCTGGCAGGGTTCGGCAAAGGCATCCCCTCGCTCACTCAAGGCAAGACGGAGGCAGGCGTCAGCGCCGTGATCATGGGCGCGCTTTGTCTCTATCACTTGATCATGGGCATCCGTTCCTTCAAAGCCGCTCGCAAGGCGCAAGGCTCGTGAGGATCTACTTTCCGCATCCCGCGTGAAGCGGAATGGTTTTCTCAATGCCACTACGGTTGCGCCAGCGCTTGGTCGATCAGCTGTTTGAGGGTGCCAACTTCGCTTCCGGAGAAATCGATCGTGCCCGTCGAATTACCGGCATACTGAATGCGCACGGCCCCACCTCCCAAACTGGATAGGCGGGCTTCACCGCCATGATCCAGGCTTCCTAACGTGAACAAAGGAGCGCCGGCGGCAGAAGATCCCGCTCTACCAAAGGCGGAGGAGAGTTCTCTCAATAGGCTGGCAACCGTGTAAGAACGTCCGGTGAAGAGATCGCTGTAAATGGAGCGGCTGAACGATCTGGCACTGAGCCGAACTCTGCCGTTGGCATTCGCGCTAGGAGGAGAAGTGGCGCTCAGGGAACAACCCGCCGCGGATCCTAACGGAGTGGCCAACAGCTGATCACCCGCAAAGGGTTGTGTGTCCAAGGAAGCGCAGGCCGCAATGAAAAGACTCAGGAACGAGAGAAGCGTCAGTTTTGTGAGACTAACAACCGATGGAAGAGGCGAGGTGACGTCAGCATGCATAGCGCGCTGTTGATGACAGAAGAGCCCGTTATTGTCAATGCGGGAGAAGTCTCTATGGTTTCTACGGTCATGAGCACGAGGTGGTTCTTGCTTTTCATCGTGAGCCGTGTGGCGATCTGTCCGGCACAAGAGTTTCCGTCTCTGCGAGAACGGTTTCGCGATCTGCCATGTCTCGCACCGGTGATCGCCAAGATTGATGTCCAAGCACCCGCGAGCCTCGAAGAGGCCCTGTCACTACCGCCTAATCAGTTAGGCGATGTCTGGCAGAATGACGAACTTCCGAGTGTCTCCTTTCCCGTAACGCTAGCCAAAGCCGATGCGCAACGTTGGTTTAATCGCGGTCTGAGTTTCTATCATTTGAGTGCCTACCTGGAAGCCGAACGCTGTTTTCGAAGGGCCGTGCAGATGGAACCAAACGCGCCGATGCCTTACTGGGGATTGGCGTTGGCCAATGAATCGACGCCGCGACGCGCGGAAGTTTACATTGAACGGGCGGCTTATCTAGCGGGCCGGAGCCCGTCCACGCGCGAGGAACGCCGATGGCTTCAGGCTTACATGCGCTTTTATGATCCCTCGGGCACGCCACGCTCGCAGCTAAATCCGGGCGAAACATCCCAGCGTCGAGCCGCGCTGCGCGACGCCTTGCAAGAACTGGCTTTTGAAACGGACTCTAACAGAGAAGCAGACGCTTTCCTTCTGCGCCTACTCGTTCTGGATGCCGTGGCCAAGAATAGGCATGCGGGCCAACTGTTTCCCTTGGATCTTCTGGCACGGCGAATCCTCGATCGCAATCCTGACCATCCGGCACGGGTTTATCGCGCCATGCTGTGGGCGCGGCTGCGGCCTCATGAGGCGGACCAAATCGGCGGTGAACTCGTCAAGAAACCGTTTCTTGTGGCTGAGTATTGGCGTTATGCCGCACAGTGTTTTCAAGCTGCCGGAGCCTTTGCGGAAGCGATTTCCGCGAGTGAAACGGGATTGCGAGCGGCTCATGCCGTGGCCCTTCGCCGCCATCAATCACCCTTGGCGCAACCGGCCTATGCGAGCCAGGCCTGGGAACATGTCGCCCTGCTCGGCGCCGTGGGACGGATCGATGAGGCGTTGCAATGGCTGGCGCACTGGGAATCGTGGCCCCGTCTACCTCAGGGCCGCATGCGTGATCAGAGCCTCTCGGAGATGGCTCTAGCGAAACGGCGATTCTTTCTGTTCGTGCGCGGCGAACGTTGGCAGGACCTCGCGGAATGGGAAGCCGCGGAAGAATGGGAGGCGCGCGCCGTGGGCACACTCGCCCGCACATTAGGCAGACGCGAACTCAAGCTAGAGAGCGATCCCGTTTCAGGCGAAGCGCTCTTTGAAAAAGCCCTCAAGGCGGGCGTCAGCCGTGAACTGGAAGAACGCCTCAAACCCTGGGTACGCGCCGACCGCGCTGTCCGTCAGTTAGGCACCGCTGCGAGCCGCCGATTGAAAACCAGCGATCTAGCCATCCTACCTCCGGAGTACAAAGCAAGACTCTTGTTAGCCAACGGAAAGCAGACCGAAGCACTCGATATAGCGAAACAGGCTGTGGACGACAACCACCAAGCGCCCTTGATCAAGGCACAGGCGATGGCGCTACATTGGTCGCAAGCTGACAAAGACTATGCGAGGCTTGGGTTCACCACGGACTTTCGCAAGCAAGCCGCCCTGGGAGATCGCAGCTTAGCTGTATGGGAACGCCTCCAGCCGCTTGCTGAATCGGTGGGCTTGAAGGGACGTTGGACGTTGACCGGCTATGAGGTCAATTCAATGGATCTGGGCCCCAAACACTTTCCCGGCGCTTCATTGCCCACAGCTGAATTGTTAGACCCAAACGGGAAATCCAGATCCTTGTCGGATTTGCAAGGCCGTAAAGTGATTCTGCTCTTCTTCGTCGGTGTTCGCTGCGGCTTTTGTTTGCAACAACTCAAAGCTTTCGACGAGGCGCTCGCATCGTTTCATGAACACGACGTCCACGTGATCGGCATCAGTCCGGATGCGCCGGAGGCCCTGGCCGCCTTCATGCAAAGTGATCCGCCGCCATTGGGATTTGAACTCCTATCCGACCCCACCATGACGCTGTTTCGCCAGATGCAGGCCTACGACGATTTCGAACAAGAACCCATGCACGGAACGGTGCTAGTGGACGAAATGGGAAAAATTCAGTGGTCATTCACGGCTCATGAACCGTTTGACCAGGTTGGCGCGCTGCTCGCCACGTGCGCGTCGTCCCCCCAGTCGAAATAATCCTCTTTTTTGACACGTATCTAATGCAGGCCTCCTGCGTTGTAATTTCCATAAAAAATGTCATTCTTACCCCCATGGCTGCACCCCCTCCCCTTAAAAAGCCACTTCTCCCCTTTCAAATTCTCTCTGTTTCGCTGATATCCAGCTGGTTGTGTCATTCCGTCAACGGATTCATCGATCTCAATGGAGATCAGCTCGATGACGTCTGGCAGGAGCGTTTCGGTGCTTACGGCATCACGGCGGACGGTGATGAAGACGCCGATGACCAAACCAACTTGGAAGAATGCGGTGCCGGAACGGATCCCTTCGACGCCTCCAGTTTTCATCAATTCGTCAGCCACGAACTCAACGACAACGGTGGCATGGTCGTCGCCTGGCAGAGCTTAGCGGGCAAACATTATCAATTGGAATATGCCGATACCCCGTCGGACGCTGATTTCACCACGGTGGGGCCGGAATTACCCGGCACTGGCGATCTCCTAACAGTCGTGCTAGCCGATGACGAAATGCCCGATATCTCGGGGTCCGTTTTTCATGAAATATGGGCTGACGCCGACCTCACGAACGCGATCTCGGATGCGCAAGATATCGCCGCCATCAGTGAGCTTAGTTTTGATACCAATCCGTCAGCTGTTGATAGTATGGAAACAGTGAAAATCCCGTCGAATGTGGGTGACAACTACTATGGACGTATTCGCGGTTTTATCAAGCCATCTGCGGATGGCACTTACACATTCCATATTGCCGGCCGCGGTCCTTGTGAACTATGGATGAGTCGAAGCGACGATCCGAATAACATCTTAAAAATAGCGGAGGTCCTAGACTCCCAACTTGATATTGGTGAAGAGGAATGGACCAAGTACAGCAATCAATCCTCTATTGAGATCAAACTCACTGCAGGAGAGAAGGTTTATATCGAAGTAAGGCATGAGCATCAGCAAGGCGCTGATCATTGTGCGGTTGGTTGGAAGAAGAGTGATAGTGATGAGATTACCTTGCTCCCAAAAGAAGTGCTCTGCCCCTTTATCGATAACCAAGCAGTCATTGGCGGCATCAATGGCGATCGAAAATTTTTCCGGCTGCGGGTATTCGATAAAGATCAGGACGGTGACGATATTTCCGATTGGGCGGAGAAACAAATGCAAGGCATGGAAGCCTTCTTCTTTGCTGACGCCACCACAAATTCCGGTGCACAGGACGGTGATACGCTCAAAGCTGCTCTGGCCAATGTGGATGATCCTGATCTTATTGAACTCACCTCAAGCGATGCCCTCGCGTGTGAAGATAACGCGCCCTTCCTCGTAGGGGATACGGGAAAACTGCTGATCACGCGTAGTCAAGGTTTGCAGCCTATTTCAATCATGGTGGCATCAGAAAATGTCCCGGCGCCTGATGAATCCGCCGAGAGTGCTGATTATGAACTTAAAGACAGCCAAGGTAGCGTCGTCGCAACAGTGGTGACATTGGGATTTGGCCAGCTAACAAGTGAACTTGAACTGACGGCTCTTCCGGATGCCATTCACGAATATCCTGAAACCTTTCGTCTGCGTCTCCAAGCTCCAGCTGACCCGGATGACTATGAAGTGGGACTGCAAGAGGTGGCCGATGTGTTGATTTATGATCATAACGACGACCCGAGCAACGACACACTCTTTGTCGGCACCTTTTCGCTGGACGGCAACGCTACCGTTCCAAGCAGTGCCGGTGGTTGGGTGTCCGCTGTTTTAAATGGGACCAAGACCATGATGCTCGTCTCCGATGAGTTTAGCAATCTTACTTCCCCGCAACAAGATTCTCACATTCATAAAGCCAATCCCGGGAATAGCCCTGGATCGATTATCTTTGAGGTGATTGATGAAGGTGGTGAACCCTTAAATGGACCATTATTGCAACATCCCTGGGATCTAACGGAATCGACGGGCGCGGTGCCCACGGCCGGCGGCCCCGCTTCCCGTCAGACAATCATTGATTCCCTTTTTAATCAAGTTGGCGAAACCAAGCTCTATTTGAATCTTCATACGCAAGACAATCCCGCCGGTGAATGCTGGGCCTTCTTTGATGAAGCCACGGGATCAATAAATGATCCGGGTGATCCCGAAGCCGGTCCGGCTCCCGGCAGTGCTGAATTTCCTCAGTTGACCGGTCAAGATCTTGAAGTCGAAGTGCGGCGCTTCCTCAATCAAGCGACCTTCGGCGCCAACGATGCAGAAGTGGCTGCTCTGGTTGCAACGATTGAGAACGAGAGAATCAGTGACGCCAACTATCATCGCGTGTCCGCATTTGAAGATTGGGTGGATGATCAAATTGATAATATCCCTCAAACGTACCTGGTCGACTTCGTCTTGGCTTCGGACATGCAGGAATGGAAACTGAGAGGTTATTTTGATCCCGCGCGTAATCCAGGTAACGGCGAGACGAATACGCCCACTTTGCCCGCTGCTTGGCCTTCGATCGATCGGTCCTCGGCCAACGCGGAAGAGTGGTTCCCGAACGTCGATTACCCGCTTACGAATGACGAAATCAGATTGGGTGATAATACAAACAATATTGGCGAACCCAATGGGAACAATCGCCGGCGGGCCAACTGGGCCGTGATGGTGAATGCTAAAGATCAATTGCGGCAGAAGATGGGCTTTGCCCTGCAACAGATCGTCGTCGTGTCGCAGTCTCTCAATACGTTTAATATTCGTGGTGTCGCGGCCTCCAACTATCAGGACCAGCTCAACCATAACGCTTTTCGTCACTATCGTGACATTCTCGGCTTTGTGAACTGGAGCCCCGTGATGGGCAAATGGCTAAGCAGCCTCAAGAATCAAAAAGCGTTTACCACTGAAGAAGGCACGGAAGTTTTCCCTGATGAGAATTTGGCTCGGGAGAATATGCAATTATTCTCGATTGGTCTCTTCGTTCTCTGGGCAGATGGTTCGTTGAAGTTAGGAACCAATGGGCTGCCGATCCCCACCTATACCAACACCGATATTCAAGAATTTGCCAAAGTCCTCACCGGCCAGAGCTTCAGCATCTACTCAAACAATGATCAAGATTGGGGCGTGAATGCCTTCTCAGAGCTGCTGGCCAATACCTCCTTCAATCGCGGTGAGGGTAATAAATACTATGGCAACCAGTTCTTTTATCCCATGGCTATGTTTGGGGACCGCCATGATGAAGGAGTGAAAACCATGGCGGGTGGCAAGGTGATCGACAATACCGCTATTGCCGATCTCACACAGCGAGGCATTCAAGATATTGAAGATGCGATCGATTGGCTCGCCGGGAAACCCGGTGACGGGCAGCCTGATTTCGACATGGTTCATAGCCATCAAAGCACGCCGGCGTTTATTTGCCGCAGGTTGATTCAACGCTTTGTCACCAGTAATCCTTCCAGCGAATACCTTCACCGCGTCGCCACAGTTTTTAAAGATAACGAAGGCGATCTGCGCGAGACCATCAAAGCGATGCTTCTCGATGCGGAGGCGCGTGTTTATGATAGCGCCTCGACCAGCTTCGGTTTGAAGAAATCGCCCTTAGAAGGTTACATCCAATTATTGCGCACCTTCCAGGCGCATTCGCTCTTGCCTTTGGTCCAGGATACCAATCCTCCTTTCGACACCGCACCTGGCGACTATTCGAATCCAGATATTTATTTACCCAATTTCGCCTACCCAACTGCGCAAGCGGCAAATTTCTCGCTTAACAGCCGCTACGGCTATTTTAACACACACGGCGGAACCGGTTCATCGTCTTTGGAAATGACCCCCTTCGCTCAAGAAACCGTATTTAATTGGTACTTGCCTGATTTCAGCCCAGGCGGCCCCATCGCCGTGGCGGCCTTGGTCGCTCCTGAGATGCAATTGGCAAACGAGGTCGCGGTGATCCGCAATATCAATTATTTCTGGACCGTCTCCGTTGCATGGAATCCCACCTCCGGAGCAAGCGGACAAAGCACGTCGCCTCTGGGAGGGACCAATGACAATCAACGCATGGTCTTTGGACAAGGAACCACTGCCGGTCCTTGGGATCATAATGATCGCGTGCGTATCGATATCCAATCCTGGGCCGATACGCTTTATCCGGCAACAGAACCCACGGCCACGGGATCGAGGACAAGCGAGTCGCTCGCCGACGAGGCTCTATTCGATGCCATGGATGAAAAGCTGACCCTGGGCCGGTTTAAGGAACAGTACCCTTATGATCCATCAGATGACGATGATCCTTCCGAGCCGGGTGTGGATGATCTGTTGAAAAACCCGCGTGAGGTCATCATCGACTATATCACGCTCGCTTACGGCGATCCTTATAATGGAAATAACGACGATTCCGACCGACGCAACAAATTCCGGTTTGCCCTCTACCTCATGGCCGTCAGCCCCGAATACATGGTAAAGAAATAATTTCATGAAGTCTCAATCATTCAAATACCGAACGTCCCGGAGGTCTTTCATGGCACGGACTGCCTGTGCCTCAATGGGCATCAATGCCTTGGTCAACACATTAGCGCATTTGCGTCTGATGGATGCCGCGGCGAACACAGCTGGAGGCAATGTGTCAGCCGATTACAAAGCGCTGGTATGCATCTTCCTGCGTGGCGGGTGTGATATGAATAATTTTATGATTCCCATCGGCGTCAATCCGCAGAAAGCGACTTATCTCAATGATCGCGGAGTCGTAGCCATTCAAGAAACCGAAGTGACAACAGCGGGAACAGAGATTGATTATCCCTCGTCAGGCGATCAGCAGTTCGGTTTGCATCCTAGCTGCCCAAACATGGCGTCGATGTACAACTCGGGCGAAATGGCCTTAATCACTAACATTGGTACGCTCGCATATCCGACGGATCCCTCGAACTACGGTTCCGTGATCCTTCCGCTCCAGTTGTTTTCTCATTCAGACCAAGTCACCGAGTGGATGTCTTCTGTGGCCGAGAAGCCCTTCGTATCGGGCTGGGGCGGCCGCATTGCCGATCTCCTTCACGGCGATCTCAATCCACAAAGCAAGACGTCGATGCTCATCACCGCAGCAGGCAATAATGACTTCATGGTCACACCGGGGGGCGGATTACCGCAATATTCCGTGACCAGCAGCGGCGCCATCAGTCTCGTGGGCTACGGTTCTGGCGGGGATCCTTATGGAAATGCCATCGATCCCAATACGGGTGATTATTTGACCAATAGTACGGGGCGGCGATTGGAAGCGTTTGAACGCATCATGAACTTCACGCACGATCATCTGCTTGAGGAAGGCTATAATACCGTCGTCCGGCGTGCGCGTGAGAATGAGGCGATCATTACGGAAGCCATTGGCGCTGTACCCGCGGGTGTGGATTTCGATACCATTTGGTCGAATTTCGGTGCGGCAGGTGGCATAGCCGACGAACTGAAAGTCATCGCCCAACTCATTGCCGGCCGTGAATGTTTGGGCAATAAACGGCAGATCTTCTTCTGCGATCTGGGCGGCTTTGATAACCACCAAGATATCAATCAAGACCTTCCTGATTTGTTAAGCCAACTCGACGCCGCTGTTGGTGCTTTCAACGAGGGGATGAAGCAACTGGCCGCAAACGACACGACCTTTGCCTACGACGATGTGACCGTCTTCCAGGCATCCGATTTTAATCGAACGTGGACGCCTAACGGATCTGATCCGAACACATCGGGAACCGATCACGCTTGGGGCACGCATGCCTTTGTCTGCGGAGGCGCGGTCAATGGCGGCAATCTCTACGGCACCTTCCCCACCTTGGCAGTGGGCGGCCCGGACGACGTGCCGCAAGGTAGCCGCGGCCGCTGGATCCCGACTACGTCGGTCGATCAATACGCAGCCGTTCTCGCCAAATGGTTTGGAGTCGGCAGCAGTGAATTGGAGTCTATTCTCCCCAATTTGCCGAGATTCGATGATCCCTTTGCTGCGGGAACGAATCTGGGATTCTTAGATCTGTTAACTTAAAGCCTTACGCAACTTCGTTGCGCTCGAATCCAAGGGTTCTTACTCAATGTAAGGCTCTTGATTCTCCAGGGTTCGATCGTCTCCGCCAGGGACTCGCTCACGGCTTTCTTAATCTCATCATAATTGCCGGAGGAAGCCATATTAAGTCGTGTTTGTCAGTATTGAGATCCACCAAGAGCGCAAACGTCATCTTGGCCGGTTGAGCCATGGGCGGCTCTCGAATAGTTTATGACTGAATCTCCGGCCCCATGACCCCCCTTTCCCGAACTGCCCTCGTTCTGGGCGCGCTCTCCTCGTGTCTGTCTGCTCAGCCAGTCATTCATGAATTGATGATCCATCCTGGCGGGTTGCCGGAAGATTCGGCGGCGGAGTTTATTGAACTTTTCAATCCCACGGATGCCTCAATCGATCTGTCCGGTTGGGAACTGCGATCCGGCATCACCTATCAATTTGGCGAAGTGGAAATCGAATCCGCCGGCTACCTGGTGATCTGCGCGAACGTGGAGCGGTTTCGAGCCCTGTATCCAGGCGTGACCAATGTGGTGGGGCCATGGGAGGGGAAACTGCGCAATCGTTCTGAGCGAGTGCGTTTGTTAGACGTCGAGGACGTGGAAGTGGATGAGGTCATTTATGCGGATGAGGGCGATTGGGCGCTGCGAGAACGCGGGCCAGAGGATCGCGGGCATCGCGGTTGGGTGTGGCGCACGCAGCACGACGGTGACGGGCATTCGTTAGAACTGATCCAGCCTGAATTGACCAATCGGCGAGGACAGAATTGGAAATCCAGTTTGGAAGAGGGCGGCACACCCGGACGCGCTAACAGTGTGCATGAAAGCGATTCGGCACCCCTGATCTTCAATGTGCGCCACACACCGGTGATCCCGCGAGCGGATGATCCTGTGACCGTCACGGCAACCATTCGCGACGAGCTTCCAGAGAACGTTCGAGCGACATTACATTACCGCCGAACAACCGATGACACCTTCGTGGTCGTTCCGATGATGATTGGCGATGCCGAAGGCCGTTTCGGCGCTAGCATTCCTCCCCATGACGATCAGACGATTTTAGCCTTCTTTGTTGAAGCAACGGACGGCTCGCACGTTCGTCAGTCCGCCCTACCAGAAGCGCCTTGTCTCTATCAGGTAGAGCAAGGATTTGATGACTCGATTTCATGGGAGCCCGCCTCTCAACCGCACTACCGAATCATTATGAGTGAGACGGAAGCTGAGGAGCTGCGGCAGCTTGGCAGTGATCGCGATGAGGCGGAAAGCAATGCGCGCATGAATGCGACCTTCATCAGCATGGACGGCACCGGCACTCGTGTGCGTTACCTAACAAGTGTGCGTAATCGCGGGGCTACTAGCCGTTTGGGACCACCTAACAACTTCCTGGTACAGTTTCGTAGCGACGATCCGTGGCAAGATTTGGCTTCGATCAAGTTCAACGTTAGAAACACGCCCTCGCAGACCATTGGTCCGGTTCTCTTTCATCGCACGGGTATTGCCGCGGCTGACGCGCTACCGGCGCGTTTGTGGGTGAATGGCGCTTCGTTGATCGGGAGTTCCTACGCACAAGTGGAGTCTTTCGATCGGGCATTCGTGGCCAATCATTTCCCCAAGGATCCCAGCGGCAATCTTTATCAAGTGCGCGATGATGAGGCCGCCAATGAAGAGGGCGATTTGCGCTATGAAGGAGCGGATGCCGATGCCTATCGAAACACCTATTTCAAACAAACGAACGATTCCGAGGATGATTGGAGTGATCTGATTACCCTCACGCAGACGCTACAAGAAGCCGATGACGCATCCTACACTCAAGAGATCGCTAAAGTACTGGACATCGATCAATGGCTTCGCGTGATGGCGGTCGATGCTCTACTGGGAAATCGGGAGGGCGGCCTCACCAGTGGCAAAGGTGATGACTACGCACTGTATCGCGGCACCTTGGACACGCGATTTAAGCTGATTCCTCATGATCTCGATACTTTGCTAGGGATGGGACGCACGCCGTCTCCACGGCGATCGATTTGGAGTTACGGAGAACTGCGAGGTTTGGAGCGCTTCTTCGACCATCCCGAGATTGCCCAGCGCTATCTTGCGACGCTACTTGATTTGTTAGACACCTTCTACACCCCGGAAATCATCGATCCGCTGTTGGATCAGGTGCTGGGCGATTGGGTGAGCGATGACACGGTCACTTCCATGAAGAACTTTGTCAGGGAACGTCGCGAAGGTGTGTTAGAGCAAATCGAACAAACCTTCACGGTCGAGACCAATTTAGAGCGTCACCGTCAGATTCTCCGCACCAACGATGGGGCCGTCATCTTTTCCGGTAAGTACCGTGCCGCACGGACGTGTTCGATTCATGTGAATGGACGCGCAGCGGTTCTCGATCCCCGCGAAGGCGAATGGATGTTAGAGATCGGGGCCGCCAACGCAATCCTTAGCCCGGGTATCAATCGCATCCATGTCGAGGCCTGCTCGGCCATGGGCGGGATGGGCGAGTTGATTGACCGGGAAGAGCTTCAGATCTGGTGGGACCAGGACCGGGGGCGCGAAGTTTCCGGAATCCTAACGCCTGACAGAAGCGGGATCGCGATTGACAATGCCGAACTCCATTTGCGCAGTCGTTCAAGCTATCTGCCAGGAATCCCTTTTATCGTGCGAGTGGATTTGACGGATTCGGACGGCAACTATCGTCGCGATCTGTGGGATGGCGTGGCAACGTTAACCACGGATCGCGAAGAGGTTCGCTTGATGCCTAACCAAATCCGATTGGTCAACGGTGTGGGCTCCGCTTTGGTGAATGTGCGGGGCTTATCCGGTGATCGCGAGGAAACGCTCGTGCCTCGTGGGGCCACTTGGCGCTTCTTAGACGACGGCTCCGATCAAGGCACGGCGTGGCGTGCCCCGGACTTTGATGATTCCGAATGGTCTAGCGGTGAAGCGGAGCTTGGCTATGGCGATGATGACGAGGCGACGACGGTCGGCTATGGCGAAGACGAGGATAACAAACACGCCACAACCTATTTTCGCACAACCTTTCAAGTGCTTTCTGCAGCAAGCTTTACTTCTCTCAATGTGGTGATGCGGTACGACGACGCGGCAGCGGTGTATCTTAATGGTAGCGAAGTCATTCGTACCGCCAACCTCTCCGCTAACGCCGCCTATGACACTTACGCTGATGATGACGTCGATGACGAAGATCGCTATGAAGTGTTTGAGATTGAGGCGTCGATGTTAGTCGACGGAGCGAATGTGCTTGCAGTGGAAGTGCATCAGGGCGATGGCGAAAGTTCCGATATTAGTTTTGATCTTGAGCTGATGGCGCAGATGGCGGCTCAAGATGCAGGTGATTTCACCATTCGGGCGGAGGCCTTCGGGTTGGTTGCCGACAAGGCGGTGGTGTCTTGGCAAAGCGAGCCTCTGCAAACGGTGAGCGGTGTTCTTGAAGGTGATCAGACCTCGTGGAGTGGCATCGTACACATCACGGACGATCTTTCCGTACCGGAGGATCATGTGTTAGAAATTCTGCCAGGGACGCTCGTTCTTCTCAATGGTGAAGGCACGCCGGAAAGCGAAGACGGCGCAGACATTGATGTGTTAGGCACAATGGTCGCTCTTGGTGATATCGACAACCCTATCTCCTTCACGGCTCGTCAACCGGGAGCACCGTGGGGTGAAATCCATTTGCAAGCGGACACCGCATCGGCATTTAGAAATGTCCATATCTCTCGAGCCGGTCACGCTCCCCCTGCCGGTCATACCAGTACCGGTCCGGCAATCAACATCGATGCCGGTGAACTCACGTTGGATGGCGTGGTCATCAGCCATATCGCCGGAAAGATCATGGAGGCGGACCATGCCGCCATCACGATCGCTCATTCCCTCTTTGCTCATGCCGCCATGGGTCCCGAAACGGATGACTGTGACGTTGCCGTTCACCACAGTTCCTTCATGGAAATGCGAGGCATGTATCGTGAGGATGGCGTCGTTGATGACGATGACGGTATTTATCTCCAAGGAAACGGAAATATCCGGCTTGAAAACTGTGTGGTTTCTCATTGTGACGACGACGGCATTGATACGCTAAATGCCAGTGTGGATATCATCGACTGCATCACGCGGAATGTGGCTGACAAAGGAACGAGTCATAACGACGGCCATGCTAGGGTTCATCGCTTGTTGAGTGTGAATAACGCCATTGGCGTGCAAGCTAAATCCGACGGCGTGCGATTGGATCTGACACAATCGACTCTCGCAGAAAACGGAACAGGAATCTTGCTGCTCGACGCACCGGAAGCGATTTCGATTAAGGATTCGATCGTCGTGGCGACAAATGACGCCATTGATGGTGATCCGGAAACATTGCCTATTGATATCACCTATAGCAATATCTCTGAGAGCTGGCCCGGTGAAGGGAATCTCAATGTCGATCCGCTCTTTGTGAATCGGGCATTAAACGACTTTCGCCTGCAATCCATGTCGCCCCTACGTGATGCGGGTGCGCCCGATAGTCCAGTCGACTCGGACGGGTCGCGTGCTGATATCGGGCGTTTTGAGGCGATCACTGACATCCTCCCACCAATGCTGGCGGGAACGGTCACGTGGCGGGCGAATGAAGGTCCTATCAGAGTGGTTGACGATGTGGTGGTCCCGGAAAACGTCACCCTGATCATTGAGCCCGGCACGAGTATCTATGTGGCCGGTGAAAAGAGCATCACCGTTAACGGTGTGCTGCAAATGCAGGGAAGCCCACAACGACGCATTCAAGTGACGGCGGATCCGGCAGCGGATTTGGTCGCCGACTTGCATGCGGATTTGCCCATGACGCTTCCCCATTGGGGCGGTATTCAATTTATCGATTCATTGAGCGATGACAACATCGTGGCCTATGCGGATATCGGCTACGCACAATCCCAATTTGGCTCTGTCGGAATCATTCGTTCGCAAGCACTCATTGATCACTGTACTTTTCACGACACGCATCTGAGAATGATTTACGCAGACCGTTCCTCAGTGATCGTTCAATATTGTGATTTCCCCGATATGTTCGCTCCGGACGAACGCGCGGATGCGCTTGGATTAGATAATATCAGTGAACATATCAAGGGCGTCGGGAAGTATCCACCCAATGGGCATTTTATTATTCAACACAATGTATTTGGGACCAACAAAGGTCACAACGATGTGATTGATGTGGACAGCGGGCTGCGTCCAGAGCCGATCCTGCAGATTTTAAATAATGAATTTGCCGGGGCGGGTGATGAATTACTCGACTTGGGTGGCGACGTCTACGTAGCGGGGAATCTTTTTAGGAATGTCTTCAAGGATGACGAAACGTCCGATCGCGGCTATGCCAATGCGATATCCACGGGAGATGCGACGAGCCAAGCCACGGTGGTGGCGGTTCGAAATATCTTCTGGGATGTCGATCACGCCATTAATCTCAAACGCAATGTCGATACGATCTTTGAACACAACACCGTTTATATGGTACATCCGGACTTCGATGATCGCTTTGGTCACCCCAATGTGGGTTCCGTGGTGAATCTCTACGTGGACGAGCCGTTCGCGCAGCCCGGCAAAGGGGCCTTTCTACGCGGCAACCTCTTGATCGATATCCCACGTGTCTTCGGCAACATCGATCTGCCGGAGGGAACGCGATCGTTATTAGGTTTTCAGCAGAACTTCGTGGATCATGCGTTAGAGGATCCACGCATCGCTTTGTTAGGCTCGGGAACCATTGAAGGCACACCGGGCTTTGTCGATGCGATGAACGGTGATTTCACTCTAGCAGATTATTCAGAGGCGAAAGGAAGCGGTCCGTTTGGAATGGATTTCGGAGCCGTGGTGCCGGATGGAGCCTGGATTGAAGGGGAACCATCCGCACGAACGCGCTCACGCCAAGCCACACTACGTGTGGGCGGACCCGGCATGGTGGCATTTCGGTATCGTGTCAATGACGGCCCGTGGAGTGAGGCATTACCGATTGGTGATGGATTCGCGGGCGGCGCCACCGTGCGGACGGCCACGGTTAGACTAACAGAATTGCCGGATGGCGTTTATCAAGTGGCGGTCATCGGGCAGAACTTCGCCGGTGTTTGGCAAGATGAAGACATGCCCACTTTATCGAAGGAATGGCAGGTGGATGAAAACGAAGGTGATCTCGTGTTGATCAATGAGATTTTTGCAGGCGATGGGAGCGAGGACGATTATGTCGAACTCTGGAATCCTAACAATGCACCAGTAAGACTTACGGGATGGCGTCTTGCTGATCGCGGAAACGAGGTCGTTTTCGTAGAAGATCAACGTGTGGAAGCGCAATCCTTGCTTGTGATCGATGTCTTGGCTCTCGATCGCGAAGGTGATACCGTTCGGCTCTATCGGCCGAATGGCGACGTTGCTGATGAAGTGGTATTTGGGCTTCAATCTCCAAATCACGCGATTGGCCGCATCGGAGATGAGTGGACGTTAGTAGAATCGTCTCCCGGGCGTGCCAATAGCCGTCAGTTCCTGACGGATCCAAAGAATGTGGTGATCACTGAGTGGGCCGGAGCAGCGGATCTTCGCTTGAGGGAGGATTTCGTCGAGTTACACAATCCGGCAGGACGACCGGTTTCGATCGGTCAATGGAATGTGGCTGGTGAGGATTTGCCACCACTCAGTTTCTTGGACGCGAATGGCTATGCAGCAATCGCCACTGGAGTGGATCGCCTGCGCGAAACGCTTTTCCTAACGGATACCAATGGAAGCGTTCGCGATGTCGTGCTCACGGATCCCCAAGTAGTTGATACCTCGCAAGCACGCGATGGCGGTTACATATCGCTTCCCACGCCGGGAGCCTCCAATGAGATCGATCCGGACACGCGAGCCCGCTTAGAACATTTGTTAGCCGGCTTGCGCGTCACGGAAATCATGTATCATCCCGAGAACGAAAGCGAGGCAGAGTTCATCGAATTACGCAATGTGGGTGAAGACACGCTCGATCTCGCAGGTGTGCGTTTTACCGAGGGCGTGCGTTTCACGTTTCCAGCCATGATGTTAGAGGCCGGGGCAGAAATCGTAGTTGCCGCCAATCAGGGAGCCATGAATGCGGCTTATGGCGTGGGTTTCACTCTAGCAGGCCTCTATGAAGGACGACTTGCGAACGGCGGTGAAGAAATAGCGCTCCTTCTCCCGTCTCCGTATGATGTGGCCATCATGCGATTTCGCTACCGGGACGATTGGATTCCGGAAACCGACGGCGGCGGGTTCAGCCTCACGGTTAGGGACGCTGGTGCGAAGATCGCTGGATGGAGTGATGCCTCACACTGGCAGGCGAGCCTTGAACGAGGCGGCGACCCGGGCGGAGCCATGGTCGTTGAGACTTTCGGCTATGATGTATGGCAACGAGGACTTGATGCCGGCGAACCAGAAGAGGATCCCGATGGTGATGGCCTAAGTAATCTGGAAGAGTATGCCTATGGCACCGATCCTCACGTCTTCGATCGCCATGCGTTCCTAACAGTTCATTTATCTAACGGAACACTTGAAGCGGAGACAGCAATCCTCGACCGGCCCGACGTTGTCGTACAATGGGAGCACTCTGAAGATCTCGTTACGTGGACGTCCCTGGCGGAGCAAGTGGCCGCCGTTCAGTTGCCGCGCGCGACACGAGGTTATGTTCGGGTGCGGCTGAACCTTCGATAGGTTACTTTCCGGTCGCAAAGGCGTCGTGCGTGGCTTCAATCACCTCGATTGGTAACATTTTGCCACCACTAACAAGCCACTGATATCGGAGAGTTGCGGTCTCGCCCTCGGCGATTTCAAACTCTGGATAGGCGCCGAATCGCCCGTAGTCGCGATAGGCTGAGAAGCGGGTGTTCTTGGGATTGGCCGGATGATTGAAAATCACCACCGAATAGGGTTGTTTCCCGGAATCGAGCCGGAAGGTTTCGCCGACCCAAGGGAGATCCAAGTCTTTCTTGGGATCGATGCCCCCTTCATGGAAGGTGTATTGGGTTTCCTTGGCGACGATGTGATCTGCAGGACGAAATTGCGCGCCGGCGTGTTCGGGATCACCGCTCATCGTCACCTTGCCTTTCACAGGTTTGAGTTGGCTGCGCATTTCGATCTGAGCATATGCGCCTGCAGGTGGAAGGGAGAAGGTGAAGGCCCGCTCTTCTAACACCAGCACCTTTCCGTCGTTATCCTGCCAAGCGATTTCAGATGTGAACGTTGCTCGTTCGGCATCCGCTTTGCGCTTGAGAAACCGCCGGTGCACCTGGACACCTTGTTTCATATGCCACATGTCGTAACGTATTTCCTCAGCCGTCTTCATGCGGCTGAAACCGAGAAAAATCCCGCGGTGATGGGTGAACTTTCCGCCCGGGCCTTTGGTAATGGGCGCCTTGCCGTTTGCATCCATAACGTGGAGAAAAGGCTTGTAAGTATCATGACGGCGCTCCGCGGTGCTCCCATCGTAAGCGAACTCATATTGCGCTAGAGGGCGCCCGGCATAGTTGATTTGGAGCTGTTGGGAGATTTCATTGAGCTTCAGCGCGAAGGCGGGCTCTTGCAAGGTGGCTTCTCCCGTAAGGAAGCCTAACGAAGCTAAGAAGCGGTCTGATTCTAACATCGTCTGATAATAAAACACTGGGGAAACGGCCGGCTTCACGCTAGGATGGTTGAAGAAGCCATGCGGTTGGTCTTCGTAGAGGAAGAGTTCACTGCGGCTGCCCACTTCCTTCATCTTGGCTTGGAATCGTTCCGCCGTTGCGACAGGAATCAGTTTGTCGTTGGTGCCGAGGAAGACGATTGCCGGCGGCATCCCTTGGCGAATGTTATGGATGGGCGAGATCTCTTGATAGCGATCGCCGACACGTTCGTGCCCGTAGCCATCCGGACCGTTGTCATAGACGGGGTTGAATAAGAGCAAGGCGTTAGGGATAGCGCTAACAGAAAGGTCATCCGTTTCCTCATTCAATCCTTCAACGGTTGCGGTGGCGGCAGCGAGATGACCTCCGGCTGAACCACCGCCGGCCGCAATGCGGTTAGGATCGATGCCCAATCTCTTGGCGTGCGTCCGCACCCAGCGGACGGCAGATTTCGCATCCTTCACGCATTCAAAGGGCGAAGTTTGATGCCGGCTCGCGACTCGATAGTCAGCAAGAATGGCCACCATGCCGCGCGAGGCGAGGTAGCGGGCATGAGGGATGAATTGGGCTGGGGTGCCGCCATTCCAACCTCCGCCGAAGAAAAAGATTGCCGCGGGACGTTGATCAGTCGGCTGGTGATCCGTGGGAGTGTAGAGGTGAATGGCCAACACAATGTCATCAATGGTTTTGTAGATCTCCCTGGCGGTGGCATCTGTTAGATTTTCCGCTTGAGCGGAGAGGGAGAAGGTGAAGTGAAATAGCGTCAGCGGGACGGCGAGAATGAGTCGTTTCATTGTGATAGATCTCAGTTGTTGGGAAGTTCTGTTACGGGAAAGACGTGGCTATTTCAAATTATAGTGTTGATTGCGAATATTTTAGAACGCAGATTTCAAACGCTCCTGCAAGGTTGGAGCTTGAGTGAATCTGACACTTAAAAACTGGGACCGATGCACGATGACAAACTGTAAGAAATGTGGACGGGAATTGAAGTTGACCACGCAGGAACTGTGTTCGGTCTGTCGTGCTTTAAAAGGCATCGCTCTCCTTGATTTGATCGCCAATGAGGAGCCGACGCGTTCGACTGAATTTTGCGGAGCGGCCTTGGATAGCATTGGGCGTTACCGGGTGCTCGATAGCTTGGGAAAAGGAGGCTTTGGAGATGTCTTCTTGGCATTGGATGAACGGCTGGGCCGGAAAGTTGCGATCAAACTGATTCGGCTGCGGGCCGGGGTGTCCACGGAGGCGGGTTTGAAAGAGGGACGCCTCTTGGCCAAGATGAAACATCCTAACATTGCCTCGGCTTTTGACGCGGGTGCCTTAGAAGATGGGCGTATCTATATTGTATCGCCTTACGCACAAGGTGGGGATCTTCGCGACAAGATCAGAGGAGAGCGGCGGCTCGATCCCTGGCATGCCGCAAGGGTGATCATGACTCTCGCTCAAGCGCTTCACTATGTACACGAGACGTTTGGCATCTACCATCTGGATATCAAACCCGCCAATATTCTGTTAGGACCGACCGGCGAACCGGTTCTCACGGACTTTGGCATCGCTTACCAGGAATGCGAAGATGGTGTCGTGGGACGACGAGGCACCCCTGCCTACATGAGTCCAGAACAGGCCAGTGAAGAGACTCATCGCATTGGACATTCCTCAGATATTTACAGTTTGGGAATCGTTCTCTACGAGCTTCTAACGGGTCGCGTTCCTTTCCAAGGAAAGGATCGGGCAGCGATCGTGGATTCGCTTCTGACGGCACAGGTGGTTCCGCCGAGTGATCTTGTTCCCAATGTGCCGGCGATCCTTGAACGTATCTGCCTCAAGGCCATTTCTCGATCGGTGTCAGTGCGGTATGCGAAGGCTAGTGATTTGGAGTCCGATCTGCGAAGTGCCTACGAGAGGGTTCACGACGGGGCGGAGCAGCTCGTCTCTCTAGCCGAGCCACATATTAATGTGAGAGGGTTGCGATCCTTCTCCTGGGAGGACCAAGGATTCTTTCTAAAATTGCTTCCCGGGCCTTATGAGCGCGATGGCCTGCCGGAGTCTATCAGATTCTGGCAACAGCGAATTGACCCTGAGAAATCAACTGTGCCGTGTGCCGTAGGTGTGATTTATGGTCCATCGGGATGTGGTAAATCGTCCTTTGTAAGAGCTGGGCTGCTTCCCAACATCGATCCGCAGGTGGAGGTCTTATGCGTGAATGCTGAGCCTGGAGATATGGAAGCACGAATTCTTGATGAATTGCCTCGGGCATTTGTAGCTAACAAAAAAAGTGACTTGAGATCGACGATTTCTTCGATTCGGGAAGCGGACGCATCTGGAATGAAATGGCTTATCGTCATCGATCAATTTGAGCAATGGCTTGTGAAGAGCCCGCTCATCGGTACGAACCCGCTGGTGCAATGTCTTCGCCAATGTGACGGCAAGCGTGTTCAAGCATTGTTGTTGGTGCGTGATGAATTCTGGATGGCGATGCATCGTTTGATGCAGTTGCTGGAAATCCCTCTTCGGGAAGGAGTGAACAGCCGGGCGATCGATTTGTTTGACTCCCATCATGCGAAGACGGTTTTGAGTGAATTCGGGCGTGCTTACGGAACCCTGCCGCAGAAACCTAACAAACTATCTGTTCATCAAAGTCAGTTTTTAGATGGAGCAATCGAAGCCATGTCCAACGATGGGAAAGTTTCTCCTTTGCAGTTGGTGCTTTCTGCCCAGATGCTCAAGCATCGTGATTGGCGTGGCGACGCTCAACAAGACTTCAGTGACGCGACTTTGTTAGGTATTTCTTTTTTGGAGCAATCGTTTGGTGTCAATGGGCCGTTGAATTACCGTAAGCATGTGAATGTGGCCAAACGATTCCTAGCGGCGCTCTTGCCGGATGAAGCTGATCCACTTCTCAAGATCAGCCGATCACGATCTCAACTGCAGGCCTCCAGTGGCTATGATGACTCGCCGATCGATTTCGAAGAATTGGTCGAAGCATTAGAAGTGGATTTGAGGCTGATCACGCGGGCTGATTTGCCCCGTGCAAAGGATGATCATACCGCCTTGGATCCTGCCTATCATTTGACGCATGATTGTCTCGTCGCTGCTGTGGATGAATGGCTCATTCAGAAACAGCGCGAATCCGCCAAAGGTAGAGCCGAGGCTCGATTGGACCATTCCACGCGCCATTGGAGTAAGCGGCGGCGGCGATACAATCTGCCAGGATTCTTCGAATGGCTCAGTATCTTATTCTTCTGGCGCAAGCTCGGACGCCGTGAGCCGCAAGAAATCGCCATGATGAGAGCAGCGACGAAATGGCATGGTCTCAAAGCGCTGAGCGTGGCCTTCTTTCTGTCATTTATTCTGGGAGCCTACCTGTGGCAACGCTATCGGCTTCAGGAAGAGATAGCGGACCGCTATCTGACGGCTCTCGTTGAAGGACCATCGAATGAAGTGATGACCGCGCTAGAGCAACTCGGTACATTGAAGCCCTCTGTTTATAGGACGCGTATCCGTTCGGTATTTGATACGGGTGACAACACAAAGAAACATCGCGCCGCCATGGTGTTGTTTTCGAGAGGTGAATTATCTGAAGAGGCTTTGATCGATTCATTGTCCGAGACTTCTCTGAGTGACTATCATAATTTTATGATCCTTCTCTCAAGGAGAGGCGCCGAAGAGAACCTGCCGGAGAGACTGCTTGCCGCACTAGAGGAGGAGAATGAAGCGATCGGGACGTCTCTTCGTTATGCCATAGCCTTGCTTAATTTGGACGATACGCGGGGAGCCCGTCACTGTTTGGCCCTCCGCGCCGATCCGACTTTAAGATCGAGTTTCATACGAAACTTCGGAAAACTCTGTCGGAATGTGGAATCGACGATTAGTTGGATACAAGGAAGTGACGATCCCGCGGTCAGATCTGGGCTCCTCGAAAGTGTCGGCCATTTGGATTCAGAATTTCTAACAGAAGATCTCAAGTCTGAGCTGAAGGAGATCGCAGTGAACGAATACGCGCGGAGTCCGGACCGTGCTGTGCATGGCGCCGCACGCTGGGTATTGAAGAAGTGGGGATTGCCCCTTCCGAAATTGACCTCCTCGAAATACCCGAAAGCGAACGCGAATTGGTTTATGAATGATCATGGAATGACCATGATCAGCCTCGATCAAGGCCGTTTTCTCATGGGCATAGCAAAGCCCGAGGATATCAAGAACGCCGCATGGGGCACTAGCGTTTCTAAAGAGCATCCAGTCATTCTCAGTCAAAAAGTCTATATGTCTGCCAATGAGGTACCTGCCGGACTATACAAACAGTATTTGATGGAAGTGAAAGGCAGCGTGTCCAATTTGGACATCATTGTTAGTCCAGGCGATGAGAGTCCGGCCAACGGGGTGACATGGTTTGACGCGATAGAGTTCTGTAATTGGCTGAGTCTTCGCGAAGAGAGGCGGCTTTGTTATCACTATGAAAATGCTGGAGATTCGGGTCGGTGGCATTGTGATTTTGAGGCCGATGGCTACCGGCTGCCAACGGAGGCAGAATGGGAATATGCCTGCCGCGCAGGAACCAAGACGCTCTATTACTTCGGAAATGAAAGCGACTGGATTTCCCATTACGGCGTGTTGGGAGCGGGTAGGACGGAAGAGGGAGGCATGAGGCCTCCAAATGGTTGGGGATTCTTTGGTTTTATAGGCAATGTGTCAGAATGGTGCTGGGATACTTATAAAGCGGATTTGGGAGACAACGAAATAGTCGACCCTAGAGCTGGGCTTGGTGGTTTCGAGCCAAAGGTGATCCGAGGTGGCTGGTGGTGGTGCGCTGCCAATCAACTGGTCTTTGCCATTCCTTACGCGAGACGACCCCATACCGAACCGGGTAAACACGATAGTGCAATTGGTTTGAGAGTGGTGTGCCGAGATCCTCGCGCTCCATCCAAACCGATCATATCACTGTCTGAGTCGAATCAAACAATGCTGACTATTGCCCCCATCAAACGAACCTTGTCCTTGGTAGACAAAGGTTCTCCGATGGAATTTGTCATTCCATCGGAGAAAGAGGACCATTGGATGGAGGCGTGGACTGAATGCATAATGACCGACGCGGCTCAAGCATCGTGGAACACTCACAAAGGAGAGGGAGCTTTTGGTGTCGGCTACGACATTCACCACTCGTACGAGGATCCGAGTAATCCGCACACTTTTCAAAATCACGGCCTGATCGCGACCGATCTTCAAGACAAACTTTATAACAAATGTCCCACGGTCTTTGTTAGGTCCTTGTTTCACCTTGACGATCCGGAGTTGGTCCAGACGCTTGACTTCTCCGTTAGATATGATGATGCCTTCATCGCCCATATCAATGGTGCAGAAGTCTGCCGGTCGACTGGTGCTCCAGTATCTCATGGGCAAGTTTTTCAACCAAAGCCAGGAGAGACGGAGATACTTCTCGAAGATTATGATATCCAGAAGAGTCGGCACTTGCTAAGGAAAGGCGCAAACGTGCTCGCAATGCAGGTGATCAATTCGAACTTAAACAGCACCGATCTCCTGCTCAGTCCTACCTTTGGCGTAAAGCTGGTTTACGCCCCTGTTATTTATTACACCACGGATGGCTCCGATCCACGGAACAAAGATGGCACCATCGGGCCTTCAGCTGAGGTTTACTCAGAAGCGTTTGATCGCAAAAATGATCGTCCCATTCGCGCACGCGGTTATTGTCCCAGAAACCATATTTGGGGAAGCCTCGTCGTCGAACCAAAATCACACTGATGATAGATCCCAAACGACCAACAACCGAGCGACCGGAAGCATTCCCTGAGACCCGATGGTCCGTCGTTCTTCGGGCGGGAGATTCGAATGGCACCATCTCATTCGACGCAGTGTCAGAACTCTGTCGAGCCTATCACAGTCCACTTTACGTCTTCGCCAGAAAACGTGGGCATGGTATTGAGGATTCTCAGGATCTAACGCAGAGTTTTTTTCAGCATGTGGTAGACACAGATTTGTTCTCAAAAGCAGATCAAGATAGAGGACGCCTTCGTTCATTTCTGCTCACCTCATTCCAGAATTTCCTGAAATCTGAGCACGCTAAATCCAAGGCGAAAAAGCGAGGAGGCGATGTCGAATTCATAAACCTTGATGCGGATTCAAGTGAATCCTGGTACAAATCGGAATCCACGGATGACCGTAGCCCCCAGGAACTTTTCGACCTCCGATGGACCTTGATGATGATCGACCGGGTATTCGGCCAGATGCGCGAAGCCTACACGCAGTCCGGTGACCGTGAAGCGTTGTTCGACTACCTAAGGGACTTCGTGCTGGAGAACTCAAAGTTGAAACTAGCAGAAATCGCAACCCGTCTTGGCAAGAAAGAGGCAAGCCTCAAAGTAACCGCACAGCGATTTCGAGAACAGTTCCGGGAACTCTTTCTCGAGGAGATCAGATCAACCCTGGAAGACCCGTATGGGGGAATGCTCAAAGAGGAGTTACAAAGCATTCAAGAAGTGCTGCTCTCGATGAGAAATTAGAGAGACGGCGGCTAGAAAGATAGAAAGCTCTGTTACCTGGATCACCTGGATCCAGTAGAAGCGTTGAAGTTCCTAGGATCGGATTCCGAACCCGGGAACCAACACCTTAAAGGAATAATGATAGCATGCCTCAAACTAGCAGAAAGAGTATCCATGGCCAGCCGGTTCTCTCTCACATGGATACTATCACTATTCTCCATAACTCTCCAGATTCAGGCTCAGGTTCCTTACTCCGTGAGCGGCGCTACCAGGGAACACCTCACCGTGAATGCAGGGAACTTTCAGCTGCATTTTAGTCGAGTCTATTGCGGCGCTTTGCTTGATGCCAACCTCCTCGGAGGCCAATCGATTGGCAATGAATGGGCTGGATCAGGACTTTGCACTTGGCACTGGAACGCCGGGGGACAGGATCCGACGGCGACATCTCCAGACGGGGTGAACCACGCCGCAGCCCATACGCCAGACCGCCATCCCGCGATGAATTACAACGCCAAGCAATCTCGATTCGAATACGAACCTGACGGCGATCTCCTCATCGAGATCAATGGATTCGCACCACACTTCGTTATTGATCATAGCCGGATCGATCACGTACTGGCTTCAGACAATTATTCTGATACACCCGGCCAAGAGTTCAGCGACTGGCTCGGCGGATGGAACGACTGTGCGCTTCGACACGATCCGGGTGTCCCGATCGAGTTTGATCCGAATGGCTCGAAGGCAGGAGCTTGGCTGGTGGGAAATGAGAAACGAGTACCAAACAGTGCCGATATCCACCGCCAAGCTCTTGCTAGATTTCGGGACGGGCGAATTTCCGCAACCACCTTGGTAGAGCTTCCTCCTGGTGAACCGGCTGCCTTTGCTGGGATCATGTTTCGCAAGGAAATTGCCAACGCCAATAACCCTAGTTTGCACGACATCATGGTCGCTCCAGGATATCTATTCTCCATCAATGGAATGGGTCAATGGGGCGCCACGGGCACAGGCATCAATGCTAGCGGTCAACTGGATGACGATATCGTGGCCAAGATCGTTCAAGGAAATCCTATTCGCCTTCAAGTGTTGGGAGATCAATCCGGCCATTTCCTCAATCAAATGGCCCTCTATGTAGAAGGGCGGTTGGTTCATTGGTTTAATGCCGACGAATATGGAGAACATGTAGGCTTGATGGCCTATAGCAATGGGGGAAAGGTGCGGTTCTCAAAGCGGTCTTTTTATGACCTATCGACCCAATTCAAGCTGACCTACATCGCTTCCAATCAAGGCTATGTTGATGTGAAAGCGGAAGTGTCAAACTTTAGGCCCGCCTCCAGACCCCAAGCTTTCTTCTCAGCTGTTCTTGGTTCATTTCTCGAAAACAGTCTCACAGAGGGATTTAATCCGCGTCAGGTTTGGGCCTACCGCAACAACGGGAGCCGAGACAATCATGTGAATGGGCGTCACTTGCTCCTGTCAGACTACAAGGCCTTCTTTGCCGGCAATACGAATGGTTCTCGAGGAGTTTTCATCGAAAACGTCAGAAGCTCCCACCCCGGCGCTCACGCCCTGCTTCAAACCCACGCGATCAATGGTGAACACATTCTTCATGTCAATGCTCTGGACGCCTCCGCATTCGATGGTGCCTATGTTCTAGATGATTATGTGAGTCTTGAATATCGCCTGCGAGGGCAAGTTCCGAGTGGGTATTAATAGATCAAGAATTAAAATTCCGCCTCGTCAGCATTTTAACGCAAGAATCTGTGTTACCTGACCATAGCCGTACCAGTAGAAGGTTGTGATAACCTCTACTGAAATGATTCTTACACGTCTTGCCCTTCTATTATCAATCAATCTTCCCAGGTTTAACCGTCACACCTAGTAGCAAGTCCCCCATGATTCCAACCCGCTTTCAAAAGCTGAATCCGTGAATCAAATTTTTCACTAACGGGACGCTGAAAACGAATGATGAAGAAACGATCTTTTGATACCCAAATGATGATGGAGCGACGAACAAAGCGAGCAATTGCTACGCTTTGCGTCCTTATCAAGCTTTGCTTTCTTGCTCAGCTCTTCGCCACGGAACCCGAAGCCATTCGTGGACCAAGCACCAATCTGGAGCCCTTTGTTGTCTCATCCTTAGAAGACAGTAAGACCATATCAATTGTCACAGCCAATATAGACGAACCTCTATTTGATGGCTACCGTATGGTGGGTCAACCGGATGGATTGGGAGCCTTTGATAATGGCGATCAAACGTTCACCGTTTTAATGAACCATTACATGACGTGGGCTCCGGCCGGCACAGGCGGCATTGACATCGATACGCCCTATCCACCTCGGGTGCACGGGGGGAAAGGATCCTTTGTTTCCAAGTGGGTGATCAACAAACCCACTCACCAGGAGGCGCCCTGGGCGGTTCAGTCAGGAGAAGACCTGATCACCTCCGTCCAACTATGGGACAAATCCACCTCGACTTATTTGCCGGAAGCCAACGCGAATATCCTCGTTATGGGGTCTGCCACACTCGCTGCGCCTTCGGCCTTTTATCATCCGGAGACTGGCAAAGGTACCACAACGCGACTGTACACAGTGGGTGAGGAACTACCGCCCTTCAACTTTGGCCCTGGGGCCGATCGCTCCGATGGGGGTCGTGCTTTCGCCGTAGCCGTAGACGGACCGGATGCGGGCACGGCCTTCGAACTGCCGGTTTTAGGGAATATGCCTTTTGAGAATGTGGTGCCAAATCCGCATCCTCAAGACCTAACAGTGGTGCTGTTATTGGCCGACGAAGACGCTCAAGCCAGGATTTACGTCTATGTGGGAGACAAGAAGAGCGAAGGCAATGACATCACCAAAGCAGGGCTGACTGATGGAACACTCTATGGACTGGTGGTCGACGGGAAAACAAAGTTTCCTGGAGATGAGTTTAATGATGGAGACCCCGTATCTTTGGTGGCCTTGGCTGATTTATCTAGTGCTGATCATCAAGAACGCCTCGCGGCTGCGAAAGATGCTCAGATGACGATCTTTACCGATATGGAAGATGGAGACTGGGATCCGGCTAACCCGAACCGATTCTATTTCACGACCAATGGCAGTAAAGTGAGAGATGACGTCCCCACGCGACTCTGGCGGGTGACCCTCACAGATATTACCAATCCGGCTCTAGGTGGTGTCATCGATGTCACCATCGACGGCACGGATCCGGATTTGCGAAGTTTCGACAATATCAGTGTGGATTACGAAAGTAACGTTCTGGTGCAAGAAGATGACGATACCCTTTCAGATCGCCTGGGTAAGATATGGCGCTTTCATTCCAATGACGGGCACGTGGAAGAAGTAGCGACTCACAATGCGCTTTATTTTGACCCACAATCGGAAGCCTTTCTAAGTCAGGATGATGAGTCGACCGGCATTATTGATGCCTCGGAGATTCTTGGTGATGGATGGTATTTGCTGGTTTCGCGAGCGCACATTCCAGGCGGCCATATCCTTGCGCAGCTTCCCAACCTCATCATGGATCCGCCGATCTATGCGCCGGGTCAGTTGATGGCAATGTTTCTTCCACCGACCAGAACCGTGAAAAGTGGAATCGACGTGGTCGTCTATCCGTTGGCTCAGAGCCGTGGTACGACCGTTGAGATCCGTTTAAGCGGGAAGCCCGATTCACGAATGACGAGTGTGCATTGGGATGGATTTGGCATGTTAGAGAAATCCAATGACATGAGCGGAGGTTGGCAGGAACTCACGCGTGAAAGCCCTTATGTCGACACCATCGATCAAGATGAGGTGTATTATCGAGTCGCCACACAGTTAGACCGCCCGGTAGACGTTTATATCCCTGCGAATTATGACCCCAAAGAGTCAATACCACTCATCGTAGGCCTACACGGATATACCGGAAATGCTAGTGACCTTGAAAGGCAGCTCCCCATGAAGCCGTTGGCAGAGTCCGAAGGATTCATTTACGCACTTCCAAATGGTCTGCCAGGCGCTGACAATCTTCCCTTCTGGAATGCGCTTCCAATCATTCAGAATGCCACCGGCAGCACTCGTGACGATGTCACTTTTCTTCGAGGGCTCATTGAAGGGATCCGCAAAGACTACAATATCGATTCAAAACGAATCTACTTCCTTGGTTATTCAAATGGCGGCATGATGTCCTACCGGATGGCTTGCGAACATTCAGATCTCGTGGCCGCAATTGTGAGCGTTGCCGGTGCTACCGTTAATAACGCTGAAAACTGTTTACCCTCCGAGCCGGTGAACATTCTTCATATTCACGGAACCGCTGATACTGTTGTTCCCTATGGAGACATGGTATCACCGTTTGGCCTGACTTTTGTTTCAGCTATGGGCAATATTGAACGATGGGGAAGAAACAATGGCTGTGGAGAGATTGTGATTGGAGACAAAAGGAGTTTGGATCTCGATTTGAGTATTCAAGGCCTCGATACCGTTATCTCCCATGCAACCGACTGTGCCAATGGAAGCGACGTGGAGTTGTGGACGATTGAGGGGGGGACTCACTTCCCTACGGTTGAACTCGGCGATGATGCTTCGGGAATTCGAGCGCGAATGATCGAGTGGCTTTTTGCCCATCCCAAGCCTTGAACGCAATAAGGTCAGCTGAACTCACATCGCTTCGGATGTTGCGGCGGGTGACGTTGAAAGTTTGAGCGTCACTCGCCCATGAGATGAAGGCAGGCTTCATGCTGGATGCACTCTGCCCGTTCAATTGCTCTGCCAATTTCATCTTCTATTCGCCATTCAATTACTCTGCCAATCTCATCTTCTATTCACCAATCAGTTCAACACACCAGGGTAGCGGCAGGACGTAGTCGGGCTTGGGCGCCAAGTGCCGGTAGTAAAAGCCACTGCGATCCCTCGGGAACATCAGCTCGAAGTCCCTCGGACTGACAAAGGCGTCATCAGCGTAGGCCCATCGCGGCGTGTCAATGGTGTCGGGCTCGAACAAATAGGCACAACGAAACTCTGCAGAATCGGTATTCCCATCGCCTAACCAAAGGCACACAGAATCTGCTAGAGCCGGTTCGGCGTGGCCGTCGAAAGTATCCTTGTTCATGGCACGAAGCGCCGGCGACGCATCCAAAGGAAAGGGGGTGCCCTGTAGCGACCAACCCTGCGGTAGAGGCATGGCTACGGGATGTTTCCTTACAATACCCGCGCTGAGCAAGGTCACGGAAGCTTCTTGAGGAAAGACAAAGAGTCCTTGGGTAGGTGCGATGACCGTGGCACCGGCATCCTCGAAGACCGCATTACCGGCGAGGTCCCAGAAGGGCTCAGGTCCATTGGCCGTCGACGAAAGCCAGTAGGGCTGCCAGTCCCTATCATAAAGGTAGAGTCGATCGGGAGGATGCCCCTCCACGAAGGTGTGATCCTGAGGCGTCCATCCTTCTTTCGTAGGCGGCACGAGATCATTAAGACGATGATGTTTCTGCAGGATGAATCGGCTTCCGGCCAAATCGGAGGGAACGGAATCCACCGTGACAACTGTGTTGAAAGGAGGACCTTGATAGGGCGAGTCATCGGCAGCCAACGTCAAGACGCTGCCCGTAGCCTCCGCCACATCAAAACGATGCCCGGCGTACGGCCCATCGATCACCTCAATGTAATGGGCGTCCGAAGCCCCCAAGATGAGAGCGAAATCCCAGTCGCCCAAAGCCCCGGAGATCTCCACCCCATGACTGCCACTCATGCCATCGATCCTACCTGAAAGCACTTCAGTTTGTCCGAAGGGATTGGCATAGGTTTGAATCTTCCCCGCCTCGATGAGGGTTTGAGTCCAACCCCACACAGGAGCGTAACTAACAGTATCTCCAAGTCTCACAGCCAAGCGAATGAAGCCTGAGCGTTCCGTGAGTGGCGCCATCGTTTGGAGATTAGCGATGCGGACTTCTTCGATGGTACCATCGACATCGGTAATCGTCACACCCGATGGCGCGGCATCCGCTCCAGGAATGGAGTGCATGATGGTCCACGTCTCCGTTTCAAGCACTGGCAAATTCTCCAAACCATGGACTTCGTAAGTGACGTCGCTCAGCCCTCCGAGGGGACGATAAAAGCGCGCGTGAACGGCCCCCTGATCATCCGTTTCGACATAAAACCCTCCGGGCAACGGAACGCCCGATCCTGGGTCGAGACACAGGGCGTATTCTAACAAATTGCTGTAAAGATCATTGTCCTGGTTATCCAGCGGGCCGCTCTGATCATTCAACAACGCTTGGTTCTGTGATTGCCAACCGGTGAAACTCGTTTGTTTGACAGAGGGATCGACACCGAAATCCCAAGAATTGTCCTCTTCAAAGTCTATCAAAGTGGTTACAGGGGTGATACCCACGAGTTGCCCGCCTAGAAAAGTGCTTACCGCATCCGAGTCCAGAAGGTCATCCGCACCCGCATCAGGTGGGGACACTCCAAATCCAGAGGGAGGATAGAAGACGAGAAAGAAATCACCGGTACCAATGTTGGCAAAGCGATAGGCGCCATCATTGGAACCATCGTTAAAGGAGACGGTGAACGCCTCAAAGGCGTCGGTCGCGGGATCGGCAATGCCGTCGCCGTTGTCGCGGAAGAGTTCCACGCGAACGCCATTAAGCCCTCCTTCTCCGGCATCCTGAATGCCGTCTGAGTTCGTATCCTCCCACACATAATCCCCAATGTAAGGGAGGTCCGGAGCATCAATAGCAATGCCCGTTTTGATTGGTTCAGAGGGTAGAAGCGTGAGTCCGTTGTCCGCTCTCGTGGCGATGAAGCCGAATGAATTCCAAGCGACTTCGCCATCGGTCGGTGCGTTGATCGGTGCCCGCATGGGCCACTCGATGATCACTTCTTCGTCGGGATTGAGGAGAAGAGTGGTGAATTCGAACTTCAAAGAACGCACCAGCGTGATGTCTGCCGGAGCGGTTGCGGTCCAACTTGGGTCCTCGCAACCTATCGGCTCACCGGGAGTGAGTTCATCGCGGCAGGGATTGCCGGATTCGCTGTAGAAGACCGTGATCCCGGCAGGGGCGGTTACAGGTCCGGCGAGAAAAGGCTGCCACTCGCTGCCACGTGGATTGGTGTCCACCACGCCCGTGTCGCCTACGAAGGGGAGGATATCGATCAGGACGATATCGCGCATCTGCACTTCGCCCGGATTACTCACCACGAGCCGATAATCAGCACTCCCGGCCGGCACTGTTAGTCCCGTGTCGGGAAATCGCGTGTAATTGGTATCGAGTTCGCCCTTTGCCCATTTCACCGCCTCGACACCGGCTGCCGCCCCGGGCTCTACGCCAATGTCGATATCGTGTGTGTCTTTAGCAATCAACTCAGTCACGTTTCCATCCCCGTCCACATCCAAGGTGTCTGTCACCATTCCTGCTTGGCCAAGGCCTTCCGGTTCTTGCCATCCAGCGAAGACCTCTGTCTGGGCCACCCCATAGGGAGCCGTCGAACTGACTTGGACATCGAAGTAGAGATAAATATCCTGCTGGCTTCCGGTCGGGTTCAAGGTCCAGCCCGGCCACGACCACCGCAGCAGTGTCCTTCCCGTGCCGCCATAGTTTGGAACTTCTTCAAAGACCGGTGCGGGGGATCCGGCAGCGACATAAGCCGATCCCGATATCGTCGGATTACCGACATATTCGAGCGTATCGGGCAGTAAGTGGGCAAAGACCGGATCCTCCAAGGGGACACCGTTATTGCTGTACATGCGGATGCCTGAGGAAAGCCTGATCGTGGCTCCCGGGCCGTAGGGAGGCGTATTCGAGCTGTCCGACACCCACAGGTTAAGATTAGCCGCCGGAGCCGTGATGCTAGTGTCGACACAACTCGTCCTCACATCTTCAGTAGATTCAGAACACCGGACCTGGGAGGGAAATTAATCGGATACCGATTTGAAGATCAGCCTTAGGTTTGTGTCAGAATATTCAGTTTCCGTGGCGCTCAGCTCAGCGCAGAGATGCTGCAGAATCTCGTTGGCTTTGGGCGTGGACAGGCTGTGGATCTCCACGGTTAGGGTGCCTGCTTCGTTGTCAGGGATGAGGTTGGCTTCGGTGGTGTAGAGATCGCGCACAAAGGCGCGCGCTTCGTCTTGATGGTGCGCTCCAAGGTGTTCTCGAATCGTTTGCGCCATGGCGCTCTCGGCCCGGTAGGCGATGATCTTCAGCGTATCGATGAAGTGTTTGCTGCGGGTGGCCAGTTTCATGAATTGGTCTTCTTCGGGTAACTTGCTCACGGTGATGTGTTTGTCTGTCTTGCTGCGTCGGCTTTTGAGTTGCTCAAGCTCACTGGTCTCGCGCTCGATTTCTTCGCGCAGGGCTTCGGCTTTGGCCATGTAACGCTCGGCTCGTTTACTGGTGAGTTCTTGCCCTTTGAGACTGAGATCGTGCAGCTTGGCTTTGCGCCGGGCTTGCTGGGCATTTCGGCTTCGGATCTCGCTATCGAGCTGTCTCCAGGCGGGATTGACCACTCGTGCGGTAGCTTTTATTGGCTCAAGCTGATAGTCGATAAGTCGATCGAGGTTAAAGTGTTGCCGCGCATACTTGAAGAAATTTTCTTGATACCATCTGCCGAATTGTGGCCCGGCGATCTCTGCCGCGCTGGCTTGCCATTCGGTGCTGATGATGGCGATTTGCCGCCCGCTTTCGGTCAGTTTGCGAACCTCGCGCACCCACAGTTGCTCGGCAGGTTTGCTTCCTAACAAAGTGCCGCGCTCGGCAAGCCGCATCTCGGCTTGGCTACCGTCGATGAGTTTGACTTGGTGAGGATGAAATTCGTCTTCGGGCCAATCTTCGCCGGGGTATTTGTGGTAGGTTTGACAGGCGATGCGTTTGGCGTTCATGCGTTTGAACAGACCGGGACTGTAGCCTTCGCGGTCGAAGACTAACCGGAAGCGCATGCGATAGCGATCGGCCTTAAGCTCGGTTTCGGTGGGTTGGTTGGGAATTTGCGTTTCAAGTGTGGGAATGATTTCTTTTTCGAGCACCTGGATCATCCCAGGGTCGATGGCTTGATTGACTTTGAAGAAGGGCAGACCGTCGAAGCCGTTAACCCAGTAGTCGGTGGTGGCGCGCAGGCAGAGACGTTGGCGGGCGACGTAGTGACGTGGCAGCTTGGTTTGTTGGCCATGATAGACGCGGGTGTGCCCGTCGATGTAGAGAACGCCGAGGTTGGCGGGATCTTCCTGCATCCAGTCCTCACAAAGATGCGCAGCCCAAGCTTCGCTGTCTTGAGCACTGAGTTCTTTGAGTTTGCTACGCAGCGTTTTCACTGCAGGACATCGATCCAAGCCTAGCAATTTTCCCCATTCTCCGGGAGCGCTGTAGGCTAACTGCTCGATGGATTTGATCCGGCACAAAGCCATGAAGGCGAGGATCATGAAGATGTGCGTGAGACTGTAATAGCCGGCCGGCAGGGTGAAGTAACGCGAACCGTGTCGGAGTAGACCACAAGCTAATAAGGCGGGTAGAGCTAACAAGACGCCCCCGAAACTGACGTCCTCACAACGCTGAAAGGTGCTTGGCGCTTTGCTGATCTTGCCGACGGCGGCGAGCACGCGCATGCCAAGATCGGTGGTGGCGACGCCTAAGGGGGCAGCAGCATCTTCGCGGCTGCGTTGGCTTTTGCTGCTGGCCTGGGATTGACTATCAGAGTCCGCCAACGTTGCTTGCTGTCGCCGGTCTGGCGCTATCTGCCTGGGCCCCTTTTTTTAGAGCCACGTGGTCGGCCTCGCTTTTCTATGTAGAAGGCTTTTGGTCCACCTTCGCGGTATTTTTTGACCCAACGTTTGAGGGCAAGTGGTTTGATGCCAAAGGCGTTGACGATGTCCACCTGCTTGGCATTGCCGTTGATGTAGAATTGACTAACGATCATCTGGAACGAAGCGGTATCCTCCACATCATGGATGAAGACGGGCATCATGCCGTGCAGGTAGACGACTTGATTCTCTTGGCGTTGATAGCCAAGGTTCTCGGTGATCAAGTGGGTGCCTTCTTGGATAATGGGAAGCTGCAATTGAGGCATGCAGAAGTGTATCATGATCGAAATCGGTCTCCAATCCACGATTCGGTATCCGTTTTTTCTATCGCCTGATCTGCATTGCCGCTCCCTCTACCCCGAGGATCCATCGGGTAGGTCAGGTGTTCTGAGATTCCGCCGTCGCACAGTTCTGAAGAATCTCCCCGCCTGAAAGCAGGGAGGGCACGGGAAGCACCCTGATGGAGGCCCGCCCCGCTCCCGAGTCGGGATGGAAATAACCGCCACCGGGAAGGGTTCCGTAGTCCATTCGAACTCCCGTCATGTATTCTCCTGCAGCAAGAGGCAGCGCGGTGTTGTAGAGATAGCTTCCGCTGCCAGTCGTGACAGACGGCGTTCCCGGCCACGCCGTCCAACTATCAACGATATTGGTTTTATAGAAGACGGAGATAGGTTGGTTCGTGTTTCGGAAGTAACCCGTGTAGAGACGCGTGATTTCAAATCCCGCCGGCACTTCGTCGATTAACGAATAATTGGTCACTTCCATTCCGGCCGGAGCCGTCGTTCCATGATCGAAGTAGTAGTAACCGTAGGTGTAGGGAAGCTGTAGACTCGCCGGACCGGTTTTATAAATAGAGACCTCTGGCACAACACCAAAGCTCGGGCCCACGACATTTCTCGAAACACAGCTGCTATCACTGTGCCCATCAGCGGAGACGTCCGCACAGTTTGTTACCACGCTGCCATCGACCAGAATAGTGGGATCCGTGGGCTCAATATAGACATAAGTGTACGAATTCTGCGCATCCGGATGAAACAACCCTCCCCCAGGTAGCGTGCCGTACTCGATGCGGACTCCGGTGACGTGTTCCCCAGCTGCCAAAGCTAATTCGCTAGGGTAGATATAGGTGCCCGATCCGGTAGAGGAGATTCTTGGGTTGGTACCCCAAGGTTGCCAGCTAGCAGAATTCAAATTGGTCTTGAAAAACACATCCGCGGTCTGCCCGGTTCCACCCCAGTATCCCGAGTAGATTCTCGAAATGGAAGTCCCCTCCGGCACCATGTCCTCAAAGATGTAGTTGTCCACGTCCTGCCCAGTCTCTCCGGTGTTGCCGTGCCTAATATAGTAATAAACTTCCTCGTTCGGCAGGTTGAGTTCCGCGAATGAGGCAAACTTGCTCACCGACACGCCGTCGGTGAAAGTGACACCAGGCGGCGCTGCGGAACCGGTTGCCGTCACATTCACCACTTCCGAGACGCTGGTGTTCGCATTCGTCCCTTGCATCGTGGCCTGATTGGACGCGACCGTGCCTAGGGACGTGCCGGCCTTGAATCGGACCTGAATAACCAAGTCTCCAGACGCTCCGGCGGGCAAAGGATCAGTGAAGGTGAACGTGACCGTGTGCGTGTCGGCGTCGTAGCTCTCGCTCACCGTGTGGACAGAGCCAGTGAGCGCCATCAGCTCAAGATTCGAGTCAAGCGCATCCGTAATCGTCACCGCCGTTCCATTGCTCGTCGTGCTGGTGCATCGATACTGCAGTCGATAGGCGAAAAGCCCCCCGACCGTGACCTCGGAGACATTACATGTTTTCCGAATCTCAAGTTGGACATCCTGGGCCCATCCCGGCAGGAGGAGAACTGCGAAGAGTAGGAACAATGTAAACAACCGTTTCATGAGTTTCTAGAAATTCGAGATTTCGTCGAAGGCGGTATAAATAAATCATAATAAACATATTAACGATAAAAATTATTACCCAATCGCTCACTTATTCTCGTTCCAAGGATTCGTCTCGGAATTGAGTGGCAATGCCGATAATTGCTGGACAGGCGCACCATCTTTCCGCGCCGATATTTCGCTGTAGCTGATTCAAACTTCGCCGCGGCTATCTACCTCGAACTCGCGGGTCCTTGCTCAACATTACGTTAAAGCTGCGGGCTGCCGTGATGTGGCAAACGTGAGGATCTTGATGCGCCTATGTGAGGATCGCCTTGGATCACGGTAATCTCATTGATGCCTCGCAGGATTGCGGTTTTTCCTGATTATTTGCAATATAGAACTTATAAAATCTATTGAACATAAATATAATTCGAACCATAGTCGCGGTAATGAATTCCAAATAGACGATATGCGTGCCGATTCATTACTCGACTCTTCTTCAGAGGCCCCTCTTGCGGCATTCCGCTACGCGATCATCGTGGCGCTTTGTGCTCTTCCGATGCTTTGCCTTGGACAAACCGACGACTATGGTGATTTCACTTCTTTTCCAAGCGCCTCGAGCACTCAGACAGCCTCTGTTTATCTCGGTGCCTCGGCGGATGCTGAGCTTTCGACTATTTCAAGTTCCATAGCCCTCGGTGATGATCTCGATGGAACGGACGACGAAGACGGGGTCTATGTCCCCTCTCAATTGCGTCGCGGAGAAACCGGTGCTTTTGTCGCGACCGCGACCAATTCAACCGCCTCTGACGTTTATCTAAATGCATGGATCGATTATGATGGTGACGGGACGCTTACCGTAGCCGAACAGATCCTTACAGATCTAACAATTCCCCCAGGCGCATCCCGGGATGCTTTTTCGACAAATTTCACTCTTCCAGTTGACGCTGCTTTAGGAACTCTCGGCGTACGTGCTAGGCTAACCACAACGGCCAGCCCTGGTCCGGATGGTTTGGACGGAAGCGGGGAAGTTGAGGATCACACACTCTTTGTCCATGAGTTGGAAGATTGTGGGCCATCGTCGATACTCTATTTATGCGCTGCCCAGAAACCTCAGGACGCTGACGCTTGGGATCATGGAATGATCCGATATCTTGAAGAGCAAGGGCACGTTGTGACTCCCGCCTTTACGAAAACCGGAGGCGCCGGCGCCGGGCTGCAACTCTACGATCCTGATAATGTCAGCACACCAGTAAGCCACAATCTCGATGATTTCGATGCGATCGTTGTATCCAGCACCACGAATACCGTTCAAAGCGTCGATCTCCAACTTGCCTTAAGAGACACGACCGCGGGTGTTTTATTGTTCATTCCTGATCCTCTGACCGTGATGGAAATGGCGGACTCCTCATCTGAATTTCAATGGGCGGAAGAGAATGCTTTCGATGGCAATGCCACGATCGCGATACTCGACTATGACAATCCAACCGCGACTTGGGATTACGTGTTAGGGTTCGCCGACTATCGTGCCACGACAACGCCGTTGCTTTGGCAGACAAGCGCGGACCATGCCTCTGGAATTGATGCGATTTATTTCGAAGCCGAAGCAGGCGCATTGGTTGGCGCGTCCGCGACTCATGGCCCCCGGGTATTCTATGGAATTACTCATGACGGCATTCATGAAAACCCCTCCAATTCCGGCACCATTCCAGTGCCGGAAGCCGAATGGTTTGATCCACGGCGCCATCTCAAAGCAGCCGGTTTTGATTACCTCACCCGAGCGCTTAACCATGTGGCCATCTCAAATTGCGTTCAACCGGAAGCGTGTGTCGACGGTTATGCATCCTATCAAGGGGTCTGGCCAACTTCAGGATCACCGTTGAATGCGAGCGGTTACCATGGATTTGACGACATTAGTTGGACGAACGGTGCCGGGCCCGATGTTCCCTATGATGTCATTCTCGATTGGGGGGGAGGGATTTTTTATAGGAATACGTGGGCTGCCACGGAAGCTGAAGAACCTGCCTATGCTGCTCGCTTTGGCAATACGGACCCCATCCCATTCCTCTACTTGGGGCCCTCGACGGGAACGACGGCAAAGCTCACCCACGACTTTAGCGAACCCGTCACGGACCTGAATCTTATCTTATACGATATTGATGAAAATGACGTGGTGACAATCACTGCGCGAGACGCTCGTGGGAATCCTATTACCGATTTTTCCACTTGGTCGTCTTTGACGGGTGATATGACGACTTGGAATGATCCCCCTTCAGCCGCTCTGCCTTCGTGGGATCCCACGACTGGAATCGTCTCCGCCAGTACCGCCAACAACGAGAACCGTAGCTACCTGATTCTCAAGCCGGATCAACCGGTACTTGAAATCACGGTTCATTTTGATCCGGAAGATGTGGCCGGACGCCACATGTATGTTGGTTTGTTTGGAAACTGTTCCTACTCAGATCCGAAGAGTCTGCTGTGGGCGATCGATGGCGGTACCGTTGGTCAAAAGCACCTGCATCTATGGTCATTTGGCGATTACGATTCACCTCATACCTCGGCGACTGATTACGGACGTCTCAACTATATTCATCCAATTACGGGAGCGATACACGATATTGGTGAGGCCCAAGATATTGAGGCGATGGCTCTAAATAATGCGACCGGGGACGCCTATTTCATGTCGACTAGTGATACGGTCGACGACCCTGGAAGCTCTCAAGCCCTCTTCGTCTACAATCTCAATGACGCCGCAGCCGATAAAGGCATGATTCGCGCGCGGCTTTTAGGTCACATTTATAAACCCAACGGGCACGCCGCTGAAGGGTTGGCCTATGATCCAGCCACCAATCGCCTCTACTTACCCGACGAAGTCGGTAGTGGAGGGAATAGTGACACCTTCATCGATGAATTGTACTATGTCGATCTCGACGCCCTTGATCCTGATCCCAGGGAACGTACCTACCCCACTCTCGTCGGACCAATCCAGGGGATGGGGCATTCCAACATGTATGTCGACGGTATCGAACTCACGCACGACGGCCGCATGTTTACCGTGGATGGCACCGATGATCACCTATATGAAATAGATAAAAATACCGGGGCGATCATTGATCTCACTGATCTGAATATACCAGGAGGATTGAGCAATCCTACTCCCGATGTTGAGTCAATCGTTTGGGATGCCAAGCACGCCCGAATGTTGGGTTTCGATAACAGCGATGAACTCATTGTCGAGATCACTCTTGGTTCGGATGGCGCCAATCTCGATCGCAGCAGTTATGAGCCTGGCATTGTCGGATTGCCATTTGGCGCCGACTTTGAGGCCTCGGCAATGTTCTTCGCTTCCAACACCATCGACTCCGGCACCCTACCCACCGTCGTGAAGCACGTCGATACGGGAAATGGTTATATGACGACGGATTCGGCGAATGTGGGAGAGGCCTTCACCTATCGCATACAATACGATTTTCCCAATACCGGATCGACCTATACCAATGTCTCTATAGTCGATCAATTACCCGCTGAGGTTGAATACCTTTCTCTGGCAATCTCACCACATATCGCCTCTGGCGCCTATGATTCCGCGACCCACACCGTCACCTTCACCTTTGATGCGGTCCTGCCAGGTTCCGGATTCTCTGGAGAAGTCCTCATCAACGCGAGGTTTCCCACCGGTACGTTAACAGATACTGAAGCAAACAACTCCGCCGGGCTCGATTGGGATGATAATGGTGTTTCCAAGTCCGCGGTCTCTTGGCCACTCGTCCAAGTACAAGCGACCAATGGAAGCGTCCCACCCGTCCTCAGCAACGGGGTTCAATTGGATATGTGGGAAAGTGCCGACCCCGTCTACATTGGTTCCGGAATGTACTATACGATTCGTCATGGAACCTTGGGTGGCGAAGCGGTTACCAACTATCGCGTTCGTCATTATATTCCAGAAGAGTTTATTTTCGAGTTCTGGCTGCATCGGCAGCCTTTCTCCGCACCCAAGTCCTTCACAGTGCAATACCGGACCAATCAAAGTCCCTCGACGTGGCGCGACTGGCCCGGAGGTTCTTTTAATTCGGATGATGATACCAAGCATGAGGTGTCCGAATTGTCATTGAACGCCAATGAGTACCTCACAGAGATACGATTCGATTATGGCGCCATGCCGGCAGGCGTGGATTACCACTATGACGCTGATGCCCAACTATGGATATTTGGTGAGGTAACGACTCAAAACTTTAACGGAATGCCCAACGATATTGATGGGGTCGCGGTATTGGTGGGCGATATTCTGAATAGTGATGCGGTCGTGACGACGGACAATTATCCTGATGCCACGGACTCGGCTGCCGCCACGATCAATGCAGACCTAGCCACGGTTGATTATGAACTCTATTACCTTGATGAAGGCCCCTACAGCCCTGGCGAAACCGTCCGCGTGGGAATTTACACGCAGTCCCCACCAGAGAATATTTTCCCCTTGGTCAATCCGGTCATGACGATCTTGCTTCCCGATGAGTTGGAGTACATTGGGAATATCACGACCGCTTCGAATATCGGGCAGTCCATCTCGATTCCTAACTTTACGCAAACCCCTAATTGGGATGGAACCGGTCGCCCCCTTTTAAGATTCTGGTGGGATTCAGGCAATCCCTTAACACTAACACCTTCGACCGAATGGGTGGAGGCCTTTGTCTATTTTGACGTTCGCATTCGGGCAGCTGTCGCGGACGGCACTTATAACCACGAGATCAGAGGCTGGCTGGAATCGCCTGTGGCGCACGATTGTCAGGGATCGCGGACGTTAGTAGATGTCAATGACCACGACGGCGACAGCGACCGGACAGAGCTTCTTTGCGGTGGAAACCATCCTTTCGAGGTCTTTGCAAACAGCACGAGTCCGGGCGGGAACGCAGGGAATTATTTCGTTCACGAAAACGATAACGCGATCTACTCAATCGACTTGGTAACCGGGATCAGCTCAGTAGTCGGCACGACGACCAATTCATGGAATATGAACGCTTTAGCGTTTGATCCAAACGAGGGGGCACAAGGTACCCTTTGGTATACCGATCAATCCGGCTATGGCCTCTACAAATTTGACGTCGATACCGGCGCCGAAATTGGCCTCATAGGAAACTTGGCGGACGCAGGTTGGACGGACCCGATCGGGAGTTCTGTCTTAAGCGGCGCATGGTATAATGGCGCCTATTACGTCGGCACCAATTGGAATGATGACCTTTATCAGGTCACTTTTAATGGCGCGAAGACAGCGATTGTTGATGTCGTGAAGGTGGCGGATCTCAAGGGCGATGCCACGATCAATCTTTGGGGTGACTTTATCATCACCGATAGCGGTGTGATCTACGGTGTGGAGAATGGAAGTTTCTTTTCCTATGATCTCAATACGAGTGGACCACTGGCCCCCATCGCCGGTGGTGTTCCATTCACCGCCATCACGATCTCTGGAAACGGAAATCTCTACGGCATCGATGAGAATACGGCCAATATGCCTCTCTACACGGTGAATCCCACGACTGGTGGAACAGCGCCACATGTTAGCACCTCGTTAGCGGCAAGTCCGGGAGATTTCGCCGGTTCAATGACGAATCTCACCGGGACCGTTATCGACAGTTGTTCCGCTAATAATATTATTCAAAATCGCGGCTTTGAAGATACGACGGGATCTCCGGCAACCTTTTCAAGCAGTTTTCAGGGAAGTCCCGCCGAGCCAGTCGGCCAATTCGATTTTACCATCTTACCATCTTGGGTAGCGGATTGGGCGGGCCCCGCCACTCCCGAGCCTTACTGGATTGATGATAGTGCCGATGCGGTAAACAACCCTGAAGGATCAAAGTTCGTGTGGTTGCCCGCCTCAGGTCCGAGCTACTGCATGCGCCAGGATGTCAATGTCGTTGCCGGAACGTGTTATGAAATCTGCGCCTGGGTCGCGCCGTTTACGGATGGAGCCCCTCAACAGGGCGCCAATTTCCGGGTAGAAGTTTTCGGCGGTGGGATTGATGACGGCTCTGGCGGAGGGCTGGTTCTGCACGACGAAGCCTTACCGGCGAGCGCGTCCTGGAATGACTTGAATTGGAAACGTGTTTGTTTCGAGTGGGTGGCACCTATCACAACAAGCACTTCTTTCTACTTTACCCAAGGGAGCGGCGCCGGTCTCGCTATCGACGGCATCTGTTTCACTCCTGATGGATGTGACCCTAATCCAGGCGATGCCTTCTTCATTCACCAAAACACGGACACCCTTTACACGATTAATCTCGAAACGGGCGTTCCTTCTGTTCTTGGTACAACGACCGCTACCGGACGCATGAATGGTTTGGCCTATGATGAGCCGAATAATCTGCTCTGGTATGTCGATAACGGGACCTACGAGCTCTATCAGTTTGATCTCTCAACAAATACCGAAGTCGGTATTGTGGGTGATCTTGGCGATGTTGCGTGGACCTCCCCTATTACGGTTGGACTCTCTGATGGTGCCGCTTGGTATAACGGTTCCCTTTATGTGGGCACCGACGCCACAGATGATCTTTATCAAGTAACCTTCAATTCTGGATACACGGCCATTATGGATGTCGTGAAGGTAGCGGATATCAACGGAGACGCGTCGGCGGTCGCTTGGGGAGACTTTGCCATTAGCTCCAATGGTGTTCTCTATGGTGCCGACGCCATTTCGGGTGACGTTTTTAGCTATGATATCCTGTCAGCGGGACCGAGACAGAACGTCGCCACGGGGACACCCGTGAATGGCGTTCAAATTGGCGGAGATGGAAAGTTATATGGTATTCAATCCGTGGCCGCGAACTCACCACTCTATGTCGTCGATCTGGGTACGGGTAATACGTCCTTACATGTCAATACGGGCCTCGCGTCAACTCCAGGTGATCTTGCGGGTCCTGTGCTTCCGGAGCCCATTGGTTCTCCAGTAGAGATAAGCGTACTTGATGTCACGGGTAACGAGGGAGACAGCTCTGTCAGTGTAACCGTCGCTTTGAGCAGCTTTTCAGATGGAACCGTGGCAGTCGACTATGCAACGAGCGACGATACCGCTACAGCGGGAAGTGATTACACTAACACCAGCGGCACTTTGAGTTTCCCGGTGGGAACCTCGACGGGGATCGTTGTGATACCATTATTAGACGACGGGGACGTGGAACCTGCGGAGAGATTTCTGTTCACCGTGAGCAATCCCGTCGGCGGAACGATCGTCGATGCCCAAGGTGAGGTTACACTCGTGGACAATGACGGTACGGTCGGGGTCGGAAACCTTGTCTTCATCGATGGAGATGCAAATGGCGTTTACGATTCCGGTGAAGGTGTGGATGGTGTCGCGGTAGACCTCTATGCTAGTGGCGCGACCGTCGGCGTAACGGCTCCTGTCAATTCGACCGTGACCGCGGGAGGAGGTCAGTATGGTTTCGCTAATCTGGCGACTGGGAATTACTTTGTTCACATTCCCGGGGCGAACTTTTATTCGAGTGGGGCGCTGTTTGGAACCATCTCCTTACCAGGTACAGCCGCGGGCGACGATGACATGGGTGAAGATGGAATTGACGCTGCTGTGCCGGCGTCGAGCGGAGTGAAATCTACTATCTTTACTTTGGCTGATAATTCCAGCCCTATCAATAGCACGACTGAGACGGGTTTCGCCAATACGGATGATGATGCCGATGATGATAACACCAATCTGACGATCGATTTCGGATTCGTTGATGCGGCGCTCACGACGATCGATACGGATAATGATACTGTTGCCGATGCCGACGACCTGGATGACGACAACGACGGCATTCCGGATTCCATCGAGCTAGCCGGCTGCGACCCAATCACGTCTTCGTGGACAGGATCAGGGCTTGGCCCGTACACGTCAACGGCAGGAAGTTCGACAGTTACGATCACTGGAACGGCGGTGGGAAATGCAGACTTCAGTTTCTACACGACACCGACTGGTGCATTTGGGTCTGAGAATTTTTGGAGTGAGCCCCTGGTGGGCGCCAGCTCATTTCAGGCATGGCTAAGGTGGGATACCACGCCTGAGAATCAGGAAAGTGACATTGATGGTGCCGGAGATGATCAGGGAACTGGCCAAATGACGATAGACTTTGGTACACCGGTGGTGAATCCGATTCTGCATATCGATCGATTGGGAGGTTCAGGTCATGATCCGCCGAATCGCATTACGAATTCCGCCCGTTTGGAGGTTATAACTCCAGGAATCACACTGGTTGAACTCACCGGCACAGATGACTTCGATGTTACGGCGACGACGATAGTGAGGCCACATGATGTGGTGGTGCCAGAAAGTCATATTGGCGAAGCCAAGCAGACTATTTCTGAAGGAACAGCAGCGGGATCCGTGCAACTGATAGGCGTATTCCAGACGGTTACCTTTGAGTTTTCAGGAGTGGGTGTTGAGGGATTTGGTAATGATGTCGTTGAGTTCATTATCACCAATATCTGTCCGGTAGAGAGTTACGATTATGATGGAGATGGCATTGGAAACCATCTCGATCTGGATTCCGACAACGACGGTATTCCAGATGTGATCGAGGCCGGGGGCAATGACGCTGATGGCGATGGAATCATTGGTGTAGGGCCGATCACTGATTCGGACAATGATGGCTTGCATGACCCCGTTGACGATACGAACGGCGCCGTGACGAGCGGGACCCCTCTTCCGTTGCCCAATACGGATACAACTGGCGGTCCCAACTATCTCGATATTGATGCGGATGCCGACGGGATTCCTGACAATATCGAATCTCAGTCGACGGCATCCTATTTCCCTCCGTCCTTCATTGATGCTGATGGCGACGGATTGGACGACGCCTATGATAATTTAGATGGTTATGAGCCTGGAGTATCTGCGGGAAGTGCGGCATTCCTGGCAGGCACCTCAATCTCACCAGTTAACACGGATAGTGCTGATTCTCCGGACTATCTTGATAGCGATACCGATAATGACGGTACGCTAGATATCGCTGAGAATGGGGATTCAGATAATGCTCTAGCCGGAACGGATACTGATGGTGACGGGTTGGACGATAACTTCGATACCGACAACTCCACGTGGGATCCGAATGATCGAATTGACGATCCCAATCCTACAACGTTAGGAGATGCAGATGGAGATGTCAGTGCTGATGGCAACTCGGCGACTCCTCTCTTAGCGGATGTCGATTTTCGTGATAATCCCAGTGCGACAGGGGGAGTTTCCTTGGGTAATCTCGTTTGGAACGACGTCAACTCGGATGGCCTCTATCAGTCAGCAACTGAAAGTGGCATAAGTGGGGCAACAGTGGAGTTGTGGGCCTCGGGCGCCGATAACGACTTCGGCGGTACCGGCGGAGATGCTGATAGCCTGATTAGCTCAACGCTCACGGGAGCTTCTGGCGACTACAGTTTCATCAATGTGGCTCCGGGTAGTTATTATCTGCGCGTGACCCCCCCGGCCTCTTTTCCGGCACCCAGCCCTTACAGCTCGTCTCAGGTAGCCGATAATGGCGTGGATAATAATAACAACGGTTACTACAACAACACTATCAGTGCGATCACGAGTCGAGTCATTCAGCTTACGAGTGGCGGAGAACCGGGTAGCAGTGGCTCCACGGATAGTGAAAATACAATCGATTTCGGATTTGCAGCCTGTTCCGCTCTGACATTGAATCCGGCAACCTTAAGCGATCGGACGGTTGGATTTAATACAACCATCTTCCTAAGTGCCTCACCAGCCAACGGCACAACCACCTTTTCAGTCACGTCAGGCTCGTTACCTCCAGGAATCAGTATCACCGCCAGCCCCAATCGACTAACAGGGGTACCCACTACTGCGGGAACTTATAATTTCACACTCCAAGCTACCGACGCCTTGGGCTGCACAGGATCTCAGAACTACACGTGGCGCATTTGCCCACGTCTATTACTCAATCCCAGTGAATTGCCGGATGGAAAGGTCGGTGTTCCATTTAGTATGCCCATCACCGCATCTGGCGGGACGGCACCATACACGATTTCGATTAGCCCTTCTAGTTTGCCTGACGGTCTCACCTGGGACGGTACCACACTATCGGGCACACCTCTTCAGGAGCAGCAGACGGTCTTTGGCTTTAATATCACCGACGCCGATGGGTGTACCGGCTATTACAGTTACCAATTTCGCGTCTGTCCGCCACAGGGCGATACCGTCAATCCCCGCTGGATGGTTCCGGATCCTTGGGAACCGGGAGTGGGAGGCGGACTCCCAGTGCATACATTCGGACACGCCACCATCAGCGATGCCAAGATGACCTGGGATGCCACCATCCTCACGCCCGGTGACGCCGATACAAGTTCCCCGTGGCACGCGTTTGACGCGACGATCGCAGCCAACGGCTATGGATTCAGTGCCGCTGATAGTCCTACGGGCGCCGCGGTTAGTGATATCGGCTATCTAACGATTAATATGCCGGACGACGATGGGACGTATCAGCTTCGGATCGAGTTTGATAAACCCATGGCCGATCTCTCTCCCGTCGTCTATTGCCCTAGAGATCTCTCTTGGTCCATCAAGATCAATGACAAGCCCTTCAATCTTGCGGAATGGGATACATCCGGACTGAAAGGTTACACGGGACAACCGATCTTTTTTAGCACTGGCGGCGATTCGAGCTATCCCACGTATATCGGAACCGAACTGGTTCATTCGATGGAGATCACATTTATTCCTGAGAATGGGCTTGTCGGTGTGTGGAGCAGTTCCTACTTGGACTTTGCTCTTCTTGGAAGAAGAGCCGCTTGGCCCGATGCCAATCATACAGGTGTCGGAAATCTCGTATTTATCGACGCCAACGGGAATGGCCAATATGATACGGACGAAGGCATCAATCACATCACTGTCGAGCTTTACAGGCAGGGTGATGTGGTTGGAACCAATCCCCCGTTAACCCATCGTGTCACCCAGGGCGGTGGCCATTATTATATTACCGGCGTACCGGCCGGAAATTATTTCCTCCACATTCCCGCGAGTGAGTTCAGCAATCTAGAAGAACTTTATGGCGATCTCTCTGTGCTAGGGGCAGGAGGCGATGATGGCATTGACGACGACAGTGATGAGAACGGTGTGGATGACGCCAGCCCTGAAGTCAATGGAATCAGTTCCGGAGTCTTCACTCTAAGCATCGATGGCGAACCGACTGCAAGCGAAACCGGATTTCTCACCTCTGATGATGCCGGTGATGATAATAACTCGGATCTCACTCAAGATTTCGGCTTCACGCTCTCCCCATCTTTGACTGCTAATATCTTACCAAATGCAGACATTGAGTGTCCAACCGTCACGGCCGGTGAGTACTTGGCTCCTGGTTTCATCGATCGTTATTCCGGTGCAGGATACATGGGCGCGGTATCTTCTTTAAATCTTGACGATACCGATGACACCCTCAAGGGGGGTGGCGCTGCTGCCTGTTTCCTGGGTGTGGCCACGGGTGGTTATACCTATACGGATACGGATGGGACCGTCACTTATGGCCCTGGTTATCTCATCAATAGTCCGCACCTCGCGCACAGTGGTAATCAATTCTATTGGTTACACGATCAGACCAGAGATCCCTTTGGTGCAGGCGCGGATGCCGGCAAGATCATCATTGATCTCGCTACCCCATCTGCCTCCATGATCGTGGGCCAATCGTATGAACTGAGTCTCTATGCTTCCGCCTATGATCCATCTGGATACTCGCCTCGAGTTTGGGATGCGCAGCTGCAATTACAATATCTCGACGGGAGCGACACGTTACAACCGGCTGTCGCCGGGCCGACATCACTAAGAACGACTTTTATTGCGCAATACATGTGCGGCGAGGGCTACATCGATTGGCAAAAGGTGACGTTCTCTTTCACCTACACCGCTGCGATGTCCAAGTTGGTGATCAGCACCAATCCCGCAGCCACAGGCGCTCACCATGATGCGGGCGTTTTCATCGATAATCTTTCCCTACGAGCATCCGTTCTCACCGGAAGCGATAGTATCACCGGCGTCGTATATGAAGACATCCATTACGGTGGAGGCGCGGGCCGTTCATTGAGTGCTTCGTCCGGAGTTGGTATCAATGGCGTAAGAGTAGAGCTTTATCGCGACAATGCCGGCACCTATCAGTTTGTCGCCTCCACCACCACATCAACCCTAGCATCACAAGCCGGCTCTTACGCTTTTCCAAGTCTGCCCTCAGGAGACTATCGGGTGCGTGTGGTGAACAATGCCACGGATCGCGTGCCATCAACTCGAAGCGGCGATAGCAATTCGGTATTTGGCATTCAAACCTACCGCACCGACGCCACTTCCGGGTCCGCAGTAGCGGTCTCGAATGAGATAGGCGGGCATACACCCAGTGCCGCTGCGGATGCGGCTAGTGAAACGGTTGTTGGCGCAAGTTTTCCCGTTGGTTCGATCTATTGGGCGCCTGCGAACCTAAGCGGAGCGCTCACCGATGTGGATTTCGGGTTCAACTTTGACACCATTGTGAACACCAATAGCTCAGGTTTAGGGTCATTGGATCAATTTGCCGACAACGCTACGGCACTAGCCAATACCGGATTGGCGCAGGCGGGTTCGCGCTTGAGTCTAACAGGAACGCCGGAAGCCTTGCCGGCAGGTGTGGAAACGTCGATCTTCATGATTCCTGCAGGCGACCTAGATGCCGATGGAATCGCTCAAATCACACTGAGTTCCACATTGATTGTTCGTGATGACTTCACGTCGATTGATGGCACGACGCAGACGGTCAATATCGGTGACACCAATCCCGGCATGCTTGGAACAGGAGGGACAGTGGGTGTGGACGGTCTCGCCCTCCCGCAAGTGCCGGCGCCTGAAGTCGAATTGCGCGGCCGTAACACGTGGACTGATAGCGCAGACATTCAGTTTCGTGGATTGGCTTATTTGCCGACTGGGACGGCCCTCAATCTTGAAGGAACAGTGGGACGTTACGTCGTCGAGTTAAACGTTTTAGGATCGGGTGGCGCGAGCTTTAGTGCGCCGACAACGCCGTCTGGCAATGACCTCGTCGATGTCTTCGATGCCAAGGACTGTTTCTTGCGAAACAACTTGATTGGATTCAATGAGAGCGTCGCCGTTTATTTGGACGAAAATGCGGATAATTGGACCATCACTGGAAATGAATTTCGAGGCATTGGTGTTTCGAGTTGGGATTCCGCCATCCACATTGAAACGGGTGTCAATGGCACCTTGGTGGAAGGCAATCTCTTCGCCAACAATCAGCTGGCGATCGATACCAATTCGTCAACGGGCATCGACAGCTTGATCCGCAACAACACGATCATTGATACCGTGGGAACGGCGATCAGTATTTATGGAAGTGCCGGAGACAATCATGATGTGGTGCGCAATATCATCCGCAACAGCGGCGGTGTAGGGGTCTTCGTTAGAAGCGGAACGGGTCACACCATTATCGAAAACGCGATTTACGACAATAGCGGTCTGGGTATTGATCTCGCTTCAGGGGGGGCGCCCGACGGAGTTACTCCGAATGATCCTGGCGATACGGACAATGGCGCCAATATTGCCAACGGCTTATTAAACTTCCCTGAAATCGGTTCGCTGGTGCCAGCTGGAGGTGACATCACGATCAATTATAATCTCGATACACTTGCCGGATCCTACCGCATTGACTTTTATGCCAACACCACCGCGGACTCTACTGGACACGGAGAGGGAGAGATTCACCTTGGTTCACACACCATCGCTCATGCTGGAGCGGGAAGTCAGAGTTTCGCGATCACCCTCACTCCTCCTAGCGCCTTCCTTATAGAAATGCCCGTGGCAGCGACCACGACGGTGATTGATGGGAGCGCAACCGGATCTGGATTCGGGGCAACTTCGGAATTTAGCGCTTCCTACACGCTACCCATTCCCGATTGGATGAATTTCTGTGGATATGATTATCCGATTGCTAACGATATGAGTTTGGGAGCCTGGGGCGGCAGCGAAGTGAATGCCGCTTCGGGAAATGGGCTTTATGCGGTTGGTGTTCTATGGAGTGATCTGGCAGCAGCCCCTTATTTGATGGATCTTACAGGACCGCAGCCGGTCCTCATTGAATTAAAAGATGCTGCGGGTGATGTGATCTCTGGCCAAGCGTGGGGGGTCTCCGATGACGGCTCGGTGGTGATTGCCGGCAATAGACGATGGACGGCTGCGACGGGCTTGGTCCCATTAGTCGGACTCGGTGATTTAACCGGAACCAGTGGGATCTCAGGAGACGGAAACACCATAGTCGGCTTTTCTCGCGCAGCGCCTTCTCCAAGTCCGGCGCTCCCAGTCTATTGGGTAGGCGCCGGTGCCGCGCAAATATTGCCTTTGTTAGGGGGACATACGACGGGCTCTGCCAGCGCTGTGAACTCCGACGGTTCGGTGATTGCGGGGATCAGTGATGGCCTACCCGTAATCTGGGTGAGATCCGGAGCGGTCTACACCGTCCAGGCGTTACCGTTAATATCCGGTGAAACGGCAGGGCGGGCGCGTGGAGTGAGCGCCGATGGACGGTGGGTCGTTGGGACAAATGGACCATCACTATCGGATCAAGCTTTTCTCTATGATCGTTCCACATCAACCCTCACGGATATTAGTGGTATCTACTCTCGGACTCTAGCTTTGGATGTGTCGAATACCGGAATGGTTGTCGGAAGTGTGCGTGATGGCAGTGGATGGCATTATGCGTCGGTCTGGGATTCCACCAATGGCTGGCGTAGAATTGAAGACCTTATGGTAGCAGCGGGAATACCGTTAGGAGCGTTTACCAATTGGTATGAGGCGGATGCGATCTCCGATGACGGACGCATCATCCATTTCTTTGGCAACAATGGTGAGGGCTGGCCGGATAGCGGAGTGATGAGTGTGGATCCATTGCCCTGCGTGCCTGCCGGAGTGATTGGCAATCGGGTGTGGCTGGATGATGGAGGCACGGCTGGCATTGCTTCGGATGCCATTCGCCAATCGTCCGAGTTCGATATCGAAGGCGTGACGGTTGAGCTGTATCAAGACAATGGCAGTGGCGTGTTCGACGGCGCGGACGTGTTGTTAGATACTCAAGTTACGGACAAACAGGGGCAATACCATTTTATCAGTCTCCCGGATGGCGATTACTTTGTGCACTTTCCAGCTTCAAACTTTGCCTCGGGCGCTCCCTTGGATGGATTAACCAGTACGCCGGGACTTGGAGCTATTGATACGGATAACCAAGACAATGGTGTCGATGGAAACGCACCCGTTGATGGGATTACGAGCCGCTTGATTGAGATTGCGATTGGATTGGAACCCGACGCTTCGGATGACGATGATTCCACAGCGGGAAATATCACGGTGGACTTCGGCTTCGTCACAACAAGTGGATTTGTTAGCGTTTCGATCGATGACGCGACCGTGAATGAGGGAGCCGGTACGGCGAGTGTCAATCTAACGCTATCCTCACCCGTATCCTGGCCGGTGCAGGTGGATTATGCCACCGCCGATGGTTCCGCCGTGGCAGGTTCTGACTACACCACAACCTCAGGGACGGTCACCTTCCTCGCATTCTCTGCCAGTGAATCGATCACTATTCCCGTGACGGACGATGGTTCGTTCGAACGGAATGAAGACTTTGTGGTGAATCTTTCCAACCCATCTGCCTCGAGTATCGCGGATAGCCAGGCCACCGTTACGATTGTTGATAACGAATGCGATGAAACGCCTTTCCTGATTCAGAATACCACGGCAGATCTTTATGGAGTCGATTTTCAGAATGCGCAGACGAATCTTTTAGCTGCCAATATTGCCGCCTACGGAATCAATGGAATCGGCTACAATATCACTGATCACTTTATTTGGGGATTCAAGCGCGTGGCGCCGTGGGACACCGTCGTGCGGATTAATGCGGATTATTCCGTCACCGAATTCACAATCCCAGGATTGAACGCCGACAGCTATCATATTGGCGATGTGGACGCCAATGGCATTCTCCATTTGGGAAGAGCGTTTGAAACGAGCGTCAAGCGGATTGATGTGAATCCCAATTCCCCCAATTATCTTCAGTTATTGCCCGATCTCACGCTATCAAAAGGCGATTCGTGGGGAGATTGGGCGTTCCATGCCATCGATGGCAATCTTTATACCGTGGACCGCGCCGAGGAACTTTTCCGAATCAATCCCAGCACCGGGTTGGTTACGAAGCTTGGCAATCTGCGTGGCATTCGGGGCACTGGTTATTTCGGCGCGTGTTATTGTGACGGAGCCGGTGCTTTCTATGCCTTGCGTGAAGAGAACGGCATCATTTATCGAATGGAGAATGTTCACCTGCTCACCGGTGCGACCGATCCCACGGTCGAATTCTTCTCTAGAGCACCTTCTGGATGGACAAGTGATGGTGCTCGCTGCGCCTTGGCCGCGCCTCCGTCCGGTCCGCTGCGGGTGAACGTCTCTGACGCGGTTGTCACCGAAGGTGCGGCGACGGCAAATGTAACCATCAGCCTGACGACCACTTCCGGCTCCCCAGTTTCCGTGGACTATACCACATTAAATAATACGGCGGCTGCGGGTACCGATTATACAACGGCGACTGGCACCGTGACGATCCCTGCGGGGAGTACCAGCACAAGCGTATCGGTCTCCATTATTCAAGATACGATCCCTGAAGGTCAGGAGAGTTTCTTCGTCGTGATTTCTAATCCGACGGGAGGAGCCATCCTAGCAGATGATGCCGGGATCGTATCGATCACCGATGATGATGCCACGGATACCGATCGTGACGGTTCGCCTGATATTGATGATATCGACGATGACAATGATGGAATTCTCGATGTGGATGAGGCGTTCACCAATGTGAGTTGCCCGAGCAATGTCGAGGTCATCTTATTGATGGATAATTCAGGCAGCATCAGCTCTAGCGAGTGGGATAGTTTTTCCGCGTTCACCAGAGATGTGATCGATGAACTGGGAACGACTGGCACGGTGAAAATGGCCGTCGCGCACTATTGGTCTGATTGGGATGCCACGAATGCTTATCTTTACTTGGAGAGTGATTTTACGACGGATCCAAACGTCGCGAAAGCATTTGTCCGTCGAGGCATCGGGCAAGACGAATTTCACCGGACGATTCCGCTACTCCGCAATGCTCTCAACGGCACAGGAACTGGCGTAAGCGGGGCAACGAGCACCTTATCCCACACGGCAGGGGCCGAGATCCATCTTCTCTTCATGACCGACGCCGCGAAGACCATCTTTGGCAATAGCGACCTCATCGATCCCAGTACGCCCGGAGATCCGTACAAATTCATGAATGATTTTAAGACCGACTTCAATGTGACGGTCACGGGTATTCGATTTAACACTGGATTTGCAGCGAGCGACGCGGAAGCCAACGCGGCGGTGGCGGCGCTTTCGTCGGTTGGAGGTATCTATACCGGCATTGTCGATGTGAATCTGACGGACCCGGAGGGTTCGCAGACGATTCCCAGACGCTTCTATAATGTGGAAAACTTTGGTGGTATTCCCGGTACGCTTGCTTCGGAGATCGCCAACTTGACCTGTGAAACAACACAAGACGCTGACGGTGACGGCTTCCCTGATCATCTTGATATCGACTCCGACAACGACGGCATTCCTGATAACGTCGAAGCGCAATCCACTGCAGGTTATGTGCCCCCCAATGGTGATGCAGGCCCTGCGAATATGGGACTGGATACGGCTTACACCGGAGGGCTTACTCCAGTGGACAGTGACGGCGACAGCACCACGGACGTTTATGATACTGATTCCGACAACGATGGTGATGCCGATATCATTGAGAATGGAGATACTGACAATATCGCCTCCGGGAGTGATACGGACAGCGACGGTCTCGATAACAACTTCGACAGCGAGAACGTTCTTTGGGATCCCAATGACCATATCAATGATCCCAATCCCACGACTTTAGGTGACTTCGATGGCGACGTGGCAGCCAATGGAGACAACGCTGCACCGATGATTCGTGATGTGGATTTTCGTGATCCCGGAAAACAAGGCGACTACGGAAATTGGCAATCTCTCAATGCCTTTATCCTCGGTTCCAACTCGAATCCCACCGATAATCCTGACGGCGATCTCTACGATAACTTATTAGAGTATGCCATCTGTCTCCATCCAGGAACGGGTCTGCCAGGTCCAGGCGGTTTCTTTGTGGAGTCCGATGCCACCGGCGTTCATGCCAAGTTCTATCGCCCTCAAGGCGGCCTGACGGATGTCACCTACGAGATTCATGGTCTGGGTGCCTTGCCCGTCTTTGATTTTGAAACGTGGACAATCATGGCGAGCATACCGGGTACGGGTGCGCCGCCCCCAGGAGTAACGGTCACGCCGGTCGGTAACGCCATTGAAGAAGTGAAATTCTCCAATCTTCAATTGCTTGCGCCGGTCACGCCTGAACATGGTTTCATTCGTTTGGCGGTGAAGTTTGGGACGTTAACTAGCTACACGCCGGTGTGGGGCTGGACCGAGTCCGTGATTGAGCAAGGTCAAACGGAAACCTATGCCAATCCATTCACCCCCCCTGAACTGCTTTCGGGAGTGATCGACTCGGTGACCGGCAATCACACGATTGATGTGGCTTCGTCCACGGGTGGCGTGGCTTTAGAGTCCGAACTCACTCCCGTGATTACCGCTTATTACATTGAGATCATTGAAGGCGAGAATGCAGGACATCGATTTGATATTGCCAGTGTGTCCGGCTCGACGATTACTCTGGCCACTGACAGTGATCTTTATGCCGGACCGCCGTTTAATACGCAATTGACGCCGGTATCCATTCCAACGGATTTGGCAGGTGATCGATTCATTTTAAGACCTCACCACACGATCAATGATTTGTTCCCACCCGCGACGGCCGGCTTCACACCTCAACCGGATAATGCGGATCCGGCGAACCCGGCGGATCGTCTTTATCTTTATAGTGGTGATTGGACGCCGTATTGGTTTTATACGAATGCTTCAGGTTCCGGTCCCATATGGGACGAAGAAGGCGATGCCCTCTTCGTGGATAGCGGCGGAGAAGTGATTGCACCCAATCAAGGCCTCTTCGTGGTCCCGCAGCAAACGACCATCACCATATTGTCACTTGGGATCGTGCGTAAGAATCCCTTCGCCATGCCGCTGCCTCAAGGATGGTCATTACAAAGTGCGGTCTATCCTTTGGATCAATCGCCGGCGGAACGATTTATGAATCAGGATACCTTCGACGGTCACGATGAGCCGGCGATGGCGGATACCGTGTGCACGTGGTTGGGCGATGCCGATGTCTACGAAACGGAATTTCGGTGCACCTTCCTCTGGGAACCAGCGACCAGTCAGACACCGCGTTGGCTCTTTGCCGACGACGAGAACATGACACCGAGGGACTTTGATACCTCACTTTTCCCCAAAGATCGCAGTAGCTTTTATTACCGGCATTTAGCTCCGAAGCCGGACTACGTTCTTCCCTTACCTTGGTGCGTCGGCCTCATCGGCGAATAACTGTTAGCCACTCCTCATATGATGACACGAATCTTAGCAATCTGTGCCGTTTCATTCCTTGTCTTAATGGGAACGACCGCTCACGCAGCGAAAGTAATCTGGCAAAGCAGCCCCGGAAAAGAACACGTGACAAGCACGAACGCGGATCTTGATGAATCGGTGACCTTTGAGATTGGCTATTTTGACAGTGGATTCACGCCTACGTCAGGTAACACCACGGAATGGGCGAGCCATTGGACGGTGATTGATCGTACCACTTACAATCCCGATACGAAGTTTTTCGCTAGTTCCGTCGAGTTCACATCGAATGTGGCACCGTATCTTGAGGGGCAGCAGGTGTATATGTGGGGAAGTTTTTCCAGTACGACGAACGAGTGGATCTTGGCGACGGATGCGGCGTGGCTTTGGCCAAGCGCCTCGTTAGGATTTCCCGTCACCTGGAATATCCGATTCGCTTCAACCGTTGTGGTGGGGAATATCAATGATAGTGGAACCCCACATTTATTGCAAACGGCGGAAGTCCAAGCTGGGGCGACAGGCGGCTCTCTAACAGCCAAGCAATGGCTCACACAGTATTTTAGCGCGTCCGAAATCGGTGATCCGGAAATCGGTCAATTGACGTCGGACCCCGACGGAGACGGCAGAGATAATTTCATGGAGATGGCCCTGGGGACGAATCCTGAAGAACCCAATGCCGAGACAGAGGTGCCGTATGTGGTAGATATCGTGACCATTGGAGGCTTCGAGTATCTGCGTCTGACCGTTCCGCGTCAGGCGATCCAGCAGCTCGATTACCAGATTGAAGTGTCGGGGGATCTCAAGACATGGCAGAGCGGGGAGCCCCACACCACGACGCTGACAGACAGTGTGTCGACTCTGGTCGTGCGCGACAACGTGGCGCTGGAAGCCGGAGAACGACGGTTCATTCGGCTCACGGTCCTATCGGGCTCGTAATCGGTAATCCCTTAACGCCAAGGATCTTCGCGCTCATTCTATTTCTTTAGTTGTAAATATCATAAAATACATAATTGTGGGAATGCGCATCTTTGGCGGCATTCCCTAGGGATCGCCCAAGGTGGCCATTCAATCATCGCCATGATCCGCCCCCCAAATCCTCCCCATCTCCGATCGTGGTTCCTCTGCGGAGTGCTTCTGACCGTGGCTTCGATGCCCGCTTTCGCGCTTCCGAATCCCGTTCAGACCTTCTTCGTTCCGCTGCCCGAGGCCCAGGCAAATCGTGCCTTCGACGAGCTCGACGACAATCGCGGCCGGGTAGGACCGGATATGCACAGTGTGATCTCTATTTCGAACGGAGCGGCCGGCACCCTTATTTACTACGATCATTGGGAGGATGGGTATGAGTTCGACATTGCGAACCCTGTGCAGGCGACCACCGAAATCTGGGGGGACGGTGATAGTAGCAATGGCATCCCGCCTGGATTCGGTAGCGATACCTTAGGGGCGGGCCAGGTCGTGGCCCTCCAAGACTTTGTTAGTCTTCCGAGAGATCCGGGCGCCATACACTACGACGGACGCGATAAATTTGGGACCACCTCAGCCGTTGCCGTCACACGAGCCAGCTGGGCCGATGAGCCGGGAACGGTGCTTGCGGGATCGGTAGAAGTTTGTCCGGTGGAAGATTGGGGCTTTGAATTTGAATGTCCCATTGGTGAAGACATCGCTTTTGAAGAGAATTTCGAATACACGGCATTATTGATTCTAGCCTCTCGTGACGGAACGATTGTTGATTTGGACACGGATGGAAACGGCGTCGTCGATTCGACACTCACATTAAATCAAGGTGAGAGCTATCATGTGAATGGCGGTATTCTCTCCGGGGCTCGCGTCACCGCGACCGAGCCAGTGGGAGCGTATCTGGTCACGGGCGATCGTAGGGATGGTTTTTTCACGGGTTATTATGAAACGCGCTGGTACACGTTGTATCCGACCGCGGGGTGGACCTCGAATTATTATACGCCTATTGGGGAAGGCGCTGGAGGGCAGCGAACATTTGTTTATCTTTACAACCCTAACGCTTCCGCCATCACGATTAACTATGAGACTCGAGTGGATAGTGGTTCGATCGTGGTGGGAGCCGGGAGTACGCATCAACATTGGATGCCGGCCACGTCAGGCGGCCATTTTTACAATAGCACGGGCCAGGTCTTTTCCGCCGTGGCTGCGGTGGGTTCAGGAGATGGTTCAGAAGGTCTCTGGGGTCTGTTTGACAATGACGTTTATGATTGGGGATTTAGCTTGGTGCCGGATGGCAATCTCACACCGCGCGTGGTCGTGGGATGGGGCCCGGGTTCGGGTGATCCGAGCAGTAGTGATAATGGAAGCCCTGTCTGGCTGACACCACTTCGCGATACGACCATTTATGTCGATTTTGACGGCGACCCCACGACCGGCAGCCTAACGGATCCTCTTGGAAACCAATATGATCTGGCGGTGGCAGCGGAACGCCTGGAGACCGTGACCGTGTATGACAATGGCGACAATGATCAGACCGGAACCCATGCCTACACGGTGGACGCCGAAGGTCCGGCAACGTGGAGCATCACCGGTGACACCACTGTCGACGAGAGCGGAACGGGCTCAGTACACCGTGGCATTGTCCGGCACGTACCAAGCTGGCGAAGTCATCAGCGTCGATCTCGACCTGACCGACATCGACACCAACAGTAGCGACTATGCAGACGTTCTGGCAGCGATTCAGGCAGCAGCCGACGCCAACCCGAACGTGACCTTCGACGGCAGCAGCACGCTGACGTACACCGCTCCAAGCGACGGTGCGAGCATGACGGACCTTGTCATCGACCTTGCGATCACCGACGACGGCTTCATCGAAGGAGCAGAAGACTTCAGTCTTGGCCTGACCAACGCAACATCGACTTCCGGCATTGTAACGGCTGTCGGAACCGACGCTTCCGTCACCACCACCATCAACGACGACACCGACGGTGTGGGAGCGGGCGAAGACGGTCCGGCCACGTGGAACCTGTCTGGCTCAACAGAAACGAACGAAGGTGACTCAGCCGGCTATGTTGTTTCGCTGACTGGAACGTATCAGGCTGGCGAGAGCATTTCGGTTGACCTTGGTGTGGCGGACAACCAGACCACACCAGCTGACTACAGTGACTTTGCGACTGCCGTCAATGATGCGGTTACAGCCTACAACGCTGACCCAGCCAACGCTGGGACACTTACCTTTGATGGAACTGCGTTAACCTTCACGGCCAGTTTGGACGACGACTCGATGAGTCCGCTAAATATCACTTTGCCGATCACTGACGACGGCCTCAACGAACCTCAAGAGACTTTCGACATCACGTTGACGAATCCAACGAGTTCCACCGGAATCACAACTTCGGTTGGAACCGGCAGCGTCACAACGACGATCACCGGTCCACCGGTTGCTGAAAACGACATCAACGTCACCAACGAAGGAACTCCGGTTTCCGGCAACGTTGTTGACAACGACAGCGACCCCGATGGCGATCCTTTGAACGTCACCAGCATCAACGGCACAGCGGTTTCCGGCCCAACGACGATCACGACCGTTGGAGGCGGAATGCTGACGATCAATCCGAACGGCAGCTATGACTATACGCCGGCAGACGGATTCACGGGCGAAGACACCGTCGTCTACGAAGTAACTGATGCCAACGGCAACACGGTTGAAGCCGAGCTGTCGATCGAAGTCCGTGACGGAGCGACTGGCGAGAATACTCCGCCAATCGCCGGCGACGATAGCTTTGAAGTCGTTACTAATCAGCCGCTTACCGCAGGCCTGTTCGGAAACGATGGCGACCCGGATGGCGATCCGATCGCAGTGGTCGATCCTGCAACGGGCGACTCAGCGACGTCGCCGGTTACCATCCCGACAACTGCGGGCGGTACGGTCACAATTGATCCGGACGGCACGTTCACTTACACACCGCCAACGGGTTACGTCGGACCAGACAGCTTCGACTATTCAATTGTTGACCCCAGCGGTGCGACTGACAGTGCAACCGTCGAGCTGAACGTTCAGCCCGACCCTACACCGGGGGAGAACGATCCTCCGAACGCTGGCGACGATGCAACGATTGGTCAGAAGAATGATCCGGTTTCAGGAGACCTTCTGGAGAACGACACGGATCCGAATGGTGATCCGCTGACAATCAACACGACTCCAATTGAAGGCCCAACCAACGGAACCTTGGTCATCAACCCGAACGGAACGTATACCTACACGCCGAATAACGACTTCGTTGGCAATGACAGCTTCACCTACGAAGTCTGCGACGAGGACGGAATTTGTGATACGGCCACGGTTCACATCACGATCTTCGACAACGCCCCCAAAGCCGCAGATAACTTGACCAACACATTGGTTGACACGCCAGTAACCGGAAACGTCCTGACCAACGATTCGGATCCGAACACCGGTGACGAGCTGACCGTCAATACGACTCCACTCAACGGCCCAACCAATGGAACGCTGACTCTGAACGAGAACGGCACGTATGAATACACGCCGAATCCGGGCTTCGTTGGCTTCGATTCGTTCGAGTACGAGGTGTGCGACGAAGGCGGAAACTGCGACACGGCATTGGTCACGATCGAAGTTCGTTCGACTGCGGGAGCTCCAACTCCACAGGATGACAACTTCACGACGTTTACCGATTCGCCTGTCAGCGGGAACGTCTTGCTGAACGATACGGACCCGAATGCCGATCCGCTGACGGTCACCACCACTCCGGTAAGCGGCCCGAGCAACGGAACGCTGGTACTGAACGAGGATGGCACATTCGACTACACGCCAAACGCAGGCTTTGAGGGAATCGACACCTTCGAGTACGAAGTTTGCGACGATAGCGGAGCCTGTTCGACGGCGACCGTTACCATCGACGTCGTTCCTGATCCGACTCCGGGCGAAAACGATCCACCGGTCGCTGGTGACGATTCAGCGATCGTCGAACAGAACACGCCTGTCACCGGCGACCTGCTCGGCAACGACACCGATCCGAACGGTGATCCGCTGACGATCAACACCACGCCCGTGATTCCACCAAGTAGTGGCACGCTGGTCATCAACCCGAACGGCACATACGAGTACACGCCGAACCCAGGCTTCACCGGAACGGACACGTTCACCTACGAAGTTTGTGACAGCAGCGGTGCGTGTGATACGGCCACCGTAACGATCGAAGTTGTCGAGACGACCGATCCGAACGCTTCGCCTGTCGCCAATGACGAAACGACGTTGACGTTTGTAAATCAGCCCGTCACCGGAGACCTGCTGTCGAACGACGGCGATCCGGACGGCGATCCAATCACGATTAATACGACTCCTTTGGCCGGACCGAACAACGGAACGATCACGATCAACCCGGACGGCACGTACGAATACAGGCCAAACGCGGGCTTCACCGGAACCGACACGGTTCTGTATGAAGTTTGCGATGACAACGGAGCGTGCGATACGGCTGTGCTGACGATCGAGGTTCAGGTTGATCCAACCGGACCGGCCAACGATCCTCCATTCGCCGCCAACGACGCTGGAATCGGAACAGTCAACCAACCGATCGAAGGCAACGTCCTGGCCAACGATACTGATCCAAACGGCGATCCGATCACGGTCGACGTGGATAGCATCGTTGGACCCGAACACGGTTCACTCGTCATCAATGAGGATGGCAGCTACACCTACACGCCTGATCCTGACTTTGTCGGAGTGGACAGCTTCACCTACGATGTCTGCGATGACAGCGGTGCGTGCGGAACCGCCACAGTTCAACTCACGGTCTACAATCAACTTCCGCAGGCCAACGACGACTTCGTTCGCACGCCGATCGGCGAAGAAGTCTCGATACCGGTTCTTGCCAACGATGTTGATCCAGATGGTGACCCACTGACAGTCATCATTCTGGATGTGGATCACGGCGGAACCGCAACCGTCGATCCGAACGGAAACATCGTTTTCACGCCGGACAACGATTTCCTCGGCACGACGACCATCAAGTACCTTGTTGAAGACCCCAATGGCGGCACCTCGACAGCTACGGTGACAATCGAAGTCTTCCTCCCCTACACATGGGATTCGCATCACAAGTTCGACGAAGACTTCGATGCGTCATTCGAGCAAGACGCCGGTAGCCGACCATTCAATCAACCGTTGTTGACGAAGCAGATCTTCACACTCGCGCCAGAGCCGATTTTCAGTGGATACGCTCGACCCGGCGCACAGGTCATCGGACGCATCTACGACCAATCTGGTCGGTTGATGGGCGAAGGCTTCGCAATGTCTGATCCGGGCGGAAACTGGATGATGCAGTTCCAGGGTATCGCCAAGTTTGAACACTACCGCATCGAATTTGACTACGTCGTTCAATCAGCCGACATCTTCGGATACCTCGGCCTGAACCCAAGCGACAACAGCTACCAGGCGATGCAGCCACTCACCGGTTGGGAAGAGCCAATGAGCGTTCATGGAGCACTCAACGGTTCCCCGCAGAATGCACTGGCAAGAATGCACCAGGAGAACAACCGACCACAGGGATTGGGAACCTAAGTCAAAAAAAGCGAACGCTTCAGCGTCGAGGGTGGCGAGGACAATTGCAATCGTAAACGCTGTTATGAGTCTCCGTCAGAACCTGTAGTTTGGGATTGAAAGTGGTCTGCAAGTTGCATTCCTGGTCTTTCCGAAAGGAGGGCGATGCCCATGTTGAAGCGTGCGTCTTTCCCTTCATGGGGACAGTTTGATGTGGCGTCCAGGACGGACGACCGTAAGCAAGTCTCGGACGAGCAATGGTTTATTATCGAAGATTTATTCCCCTGGGGACCTCCGTCGGAGTACGGCGGGCGTCCCACCAGGGCTTACGTTTTATTCACAATGTTGAGTCTTTGGAGAAGGACGTTGAGTTTGAGGGCGTTTTCGCGGATGGCTGCGGTGAGTGAGGGGACTTTGAGGGCTCGCAGCAAGGTAATTCCTGCGTTTCGAAATATGCTCATTGTGGTGTAGGCGGTGCCAGTGCGGATGCGGGAGAGGTCTTCTTTGAAACCTGAGTTCGGTTTAAGCGATGCCTGTTTTTGTTGTTTTGATGGTAGACAAGTCTTTCTGTTCTTCAGGAGTGAGTTTGATTGATGGTTTTCGAGTTTGCATGCTGTAGGCGATTAGGCCGCAGATCATGTTGACCATGAAGTTTACCACGCTGCGGTGACGTGTATGTTCGACGTGGAAAACATTTTTTAGTTGGTCATTTACCGTTTCGATGAGTGATCGTTTGCGAAGCATCAGTTTGTCCCAAAGACGCAGCAGACGCGGTTTCATGTTGCTGCGAACCCCGGTCACCAGATGCACGCCTTCTTCGAGAAGTTGGCTGACCAGGTTCAGCGAGATGTAACCTTTGTCGCCGTATCATTTCCCTTCCAAGTGGCGGCACATGTCTGGCACGGGCCGCCGGTCATCAATGTTTCCAGGCGTCAGTTTCGCAGCCAGCAATTCGCCACGATCATTGATGATCAGGTGCAACTTAAAACCGAAAAACCACCCCATGCTACTGCGTCCCCTTGAAAAACGCGGTTCCGGCTGATGCGTTTGTTGTGGCACACCACGATCGAAGTGGAATCGATAAAGGCAATACCTGTCGCCTGCCCAAAACGAGTCGTCAAGTAACAACAGAGCGGTCCAAGTGTTCTGGGAATCAGTTCCACAAACCGATTGTAGCTGACGATGCCGGGGAACTCGCGTCGATGTTGGGCCTGCAACATCAGGTAGAAATGCTTGAATGTGCGGAACTGTGATATTTGAAATGCGATCAGAATCGTCATGATCTCACTGGTCGCCAGCCGTGGGGACCGCCGCCGCTTACTCACCCCGCTGTAGGCTCGGTCGTTGAGCATGTTGTGAACTGATGTCCGACTCCAGCTGGGAGTTGCTGGTCGGTAAATGACGCCGTCCCGTTTGAACCGCTTGACGATTGTCGATGTTCTTCTCGACACGTTGTTTCCAATGTTCCTTCTCTTTTACTGTCAATGGCATAGTGCCTCCTTTCGATTGTCCAGCAGTTCGGCGACCTGCCGGACGGTTTATTCATTGCCCGGCAGTACTCTGCCACAGTCAGCCCCGATTCCGGCTGCTCCGCCATCGGTGAGGTCCGCTACAAAGGCAACTGGTACCCTGGCAAGCACGAAGTGCTGATCGACCGTGCGACGTGGGACCGAGTCCAAACGTTGCTCGGAAACCGCCAGCAAGTCACCCACACGCTAACTTTTGCCGGTGACCTAATCGAATGCGGACACTGCGGCCACAAGATCACAGGCGAATGCAAAACGAAGCAGACGAAGAATGGCCCGAAGGATTACGTGTACTACCGCTGCACGAAGTACAGCAAGGCAGGTCATCCAAGGACTCGCATCAAGGAAGCTGACTTCGACGCTCAGGTACTCGCGTTCTTCGACAAGATTCGCATTGATGACGACAGCGTACGCGACTGGTTCAGAGCCGTGCTGGCATCGAAGACCAAAGACGCACAGGCCGAAACTAAAGCGATGCGGTCAGAACTCCAACGGCAATCGACGTTGTTGGCCGACCAGCAGGACCGTCTCCTCAATCTCCGTATCGATGGCCAAATCGACGATGACACGTTTGGGGCGAAGAACACCGAACTTCGCAATCGGCACTCATCGATCGTTCTACAGCTTGAAGCGTTGAACCGTAGTCGCGACGAAAACGCAGAGCTTGCGTCGAGGGTGTTTGAACTTTCGCAAACCCTTAGTCAACGGTGGCTTGCGGCGGAATACGCCGAGAAACGTCAAATCCTTGAAGTCGTCTGGTTGAACTGCCAGCTTGATGACGTAACTCTTTGCCCCACAATAAGAAAGCCCTTCGACGTACTCGCCGAAGGGCCTTTTGTCCCCGATAGTGGAGGATAGGGGACTTGAACCCCTGACCTTCTGAATGCCATTCAGACGCTCTCCCAACTGAGCTAATCCCCCGGCTTTTTAGTAAGTTATGTTTGTGGACGGACTTTGTAAAGGACACATTGGGTAATGTGGGGTTCACTTTCCGCCGAAAATGGTGAAGTGGGGTGGCCCCCCTAATGACGCATTCCGCGGACCAACCGTAACACTCCCAATTCTAGCTGTCAACCGGCCCGCGCTGTCACAACCGCCTGGCGCCCTTTTAACGCAACCATCCTCCCCACCCCTATTCGTGGAACTCAAGGTATTCGAGGAGCTCAAGGAATTCGGCCGCGCCAATGGTCCGCCCCAATGGTCCGCGATAGGCCCCTATGGTATCGGCGGTTACCCCATGGAACTTCTCTCATTTCTTCCAGCTTCCCGCCAAGGTTGATTCAGCTCACTCGCCACCTTCCTGTCGCTTCGCTCCTCCAGCCCTATCGTTGATGTGAAACGCACCATCATCCTGCTGTTGAAAGTGCTGATTCCCGCGCTGGTGCTCTATTACCTCGTGCGGCAGGTGGAGCCCGAGCAGCTCGAGATGCTGCGGACGCAGCCGAAGAACTGGACGCTGCTGACCGTGGCGTTTCTCTTGTCCTTCGGAGCGGTCTCGCTGGGATTTGTGCGATGGTGGCTTTTAGTTCGCACCTTGGGGCTGCCTTTCCGACTGCGAGACGCGTTTCGGCTAGGCTTCATGGGATTCTTGATGAGCTTTGTTTCCGCCGGGTCGGTCGGCGGCGATTTGTTCAAGGCGGTCTTCATCGCTCGGGAACAGCCGGGCCGTCGGGCCGAGGCGATCGCCACCGTGCTGGTGGATCGCGTCACAGGGCTCTACGCGCTGCTCGTCGTGGCATCGATCGGGATCCTGTGTGTCGGCAGTCCGATCACCGATCCGTCGTTGAAGCTGCTCTGCCCCGCCGTCCTCGTCGGCACTCTGGTCGGCGGATTGGGGCTTGCGGCGCTGATGTGGCCTACGCTCACCGATGGTTGGCTCTCGCAACGCGTCTCCGAGCTCCCGCTGGCTGGGCGAGCGATCGCCAAGGTGATCAGCGGCGTTCGACTTTACAAGAGCCGGCCGGATGTGATGGCGTTGGTCGCCATCAGCAGCATCATCGTCCACTCCGCCCTGGCCATTTCGATCTACCTCATCGCGCTGGCCCTGTTCGCCAATGTGCCCACGCCACTGGAACACATGGTGATGGTGCCCCTGGGAATGATCGCCAACGCGATTCCATTGACGCCGGGAGGACTCGGTCAATTAGAGGCCGCGTTGGAGCGGCTTTACGAGGTGTTCCCCGCGAACCCTCACGAGGCCTCGGGCGTGCTGGTCGCCTTTGTCTTCCGGCTCACCACATTCGCGATTGCGGGCGTCGGCGCCATTTTCTACATCGTGGGCAAGGCGGAAGTCCGCGAAGTGATGGACGAGGCCAATTCGCTCCAACAAGAGGTCGAAGGCCGTCTCCATCCACCAGGCGACGACTCGACGCTGGCCGGCGGGGACGCCTCGGCATAGGCTCTCGCTCTGGTTGTTTGGCTGCTTCCTTATGACCGAGGCAAAAACAACTTCCCGAATTGGCGGATTGGAAGCATTCCCTTTGTTGGTTTTGATCAGCAAATCCAATCCGCCGGGGGGATTTATGGCAGTTTATTGTTCCCGGCTTCCTTACTCCATTACTCCACTTCGTCGACGTTCATCTTATCCCAGAAGGACAGTGTGAAGATGACCAGGACGACGGCCGCCATGATGCCTGGGAAAATCCAGAAGTTGCCCCATTGGTCCAGGACGTTGGACAGCATTCCCTGGTCGACACTTTCGGGGATGTCTTGGGAGAACATTCGGGAGAACGCCTCGACGAAGCCAACGGATTCGCCTTGTCTGGCGGTGGCAAATGCATCGCTGACCGGGTCCGTCACGGTCGCTGGCAGGCGGGCGCCGTATTCGCCGACTTGAAAGTTGAGCGGGATCCCCAGGAATTCGGCGCCGGCCATAATCCGGAAGCCGAAAAACATGCCGATGCCCTGGGTGAGAAACACGAGCAGGCCCTGCGCTTGGCCCCGGATTTCTTTGGACGCCTTGTGGTCGGTGTACATGAAGCCGGTGACGAAGAAAAAGTCGTAGCAGATGCCATGCAGCGCCACTGCCAGCAGCAGCATCCACCCCACGTGCTCGGGCGCCCCAAGGCCAAACAGCAGGTATCGGAGCACCCAGCAGGCCATGCCGATCATGATCATCACTTTGACTCCCAGCCGTCGAAAGAAGAATGGGATCAAAAGCATAAAGATGATCTCGGACATCTGGCCGATCGTCATTGTCGCCCCCGCCTCGACAAATCCAGCATGCGTGAGGAACGCGCTGGTTTGGCCGTAGTAATAGGCGAGGGGAATGCAGATGAGCGTGGAGCAGACAGCGAAGACCATGAAGTTGAAGTCTTTGAACAACGCAAAGGCGTCCACCATCAGCAGGGAACGCGCGTCAAGCGGCTTGCCTTTGAGCGGCGGAGGGGTGTTGGGCAGAAAGAAGCACAACACGCCCAGCAGGGCGGAGCTGCCGGCGCCGAGCCAGAAGATGTTGAATGTCGCCGACCAGCCCAGGACGCCTAGCACCAATCCCGCCACGATCCAACCGATCGTGCCCCAAACCCGAATCTTGGGGAAGTCCTGCTGACTTGGAATGTGGGTGAATGCGATCGTGTTGCCCAGGCCCAGGGTTGGCATGTAGCACAGCATGTAAGCTAGAATCAGCCAAACAAAAATGTTTCCCATCTCGGGGGTGGCTGCCACCCTGGGAATTGCCGCCATGATGCAAGCGCCGACCAACATCAGCACGCCCATCACTTTTTCGGATGAAAACCAGCGGTCGGCAATCAGACCCAGAAACAACGGAGCAAAAATGGCCGCAATCGGCGCCGCTTCGTAGGCTCCGCCGATAAATTCCCCAAGCAGGTTGGCGCTCATGGCGGCTGACAATGTTGCGAACCAAGCGCCCCAGGCAAAGAATTGGAGAAACATCATCGCCGACAGGAGGAACATGATTCCTGAGCCGCCGGGTTTGGAGGGAACTGTTGGACTCGTTACATTCATAGCCAGTTGTCTCGGAGTGGTGCAAACCAAATGGGGGCGAGTTCACCCCGTTAGTGTGGATTGGTTGAAAGGTTAAAGGGCGGTTGGGCAGTCGTGGTGGGAGAGTTAGTGGGGTGAGGAAGTGGGTCGGTGAAATGTGCCGGAAGAATGGGAGAAAGAATCGGCCTTTGAGGCTCTCGACGAATCCTGAAGCGTATCAATGAGGGTAACCAGTGTCAAACAACATCTCGCCCATCCGTTTGCCCATCTACTTGCTCCGACAGCTCGGACAGATCGCCTTCACGACGGAGAACGCTTCGTGGGCGGTTTGCCGCATTGATGCCTGCGGGCCCGCTGCTCCACGACGCGCTGGGGTCGTTCTGGCCGTGGCGGCGGTCGTGTGCCTCAGCGCCATCGATAGCTTCGTCCCATTCCACAGACTCGGCGGGCTCCTCCCTGGCAGCCGCCTTCACGCTCAGGCGACTCAGGCAACTTCGACGGTTCCGGCAACTCAGGCAACTCAAAAGCCTTCGCTGCGCGCGGCGTTCGGGGAGGCCGACATCACCCCGTCGTTGGAACAAGAGGGGCCTGTGTGGCTAGCGGGATACGGCCCTGGCCGCCAGGCGACCGCGGTTCACGACCCCATCATGGCGAGATGCGTCGTCTTGGAAGCCCATCAAGGCGGTCAAGCGAACAACGAAGACAACGGTGATGACAAGGACACAAATGCCGCCGACGGCGAGGCGCCTGTGCGGGTTGCCATTCTCTCGGTTGACTTGATCGGCATGCAGTTGCCCGAGGTGCAGCGAGTGCGAGCGGCACTGCCGTCCTTTCAACATGTGGCAATCTCGAGCACCCACAACCACGAAGGCCCCGACGTCATTGGTCTCTGGGGCGCTTCCGTCGTTTCTCGAGGCGTTCATGACGCGTACGTCCAACGCATGGTGGCGGCGCTCATCTCGCTGGTGCGTGACACAGCCAGTGAGTTGGCGCCGGTCGAGAAGACTCACTTTGGGTACGCTCAAAGTGACGCTTTGCTGCGCGACAGTCGCAAGCCGGAGGCGAAGGACGGTGTGTTGCGCGTGCTGCGTTTCGAGGGGCGAGGGCGAAAGCGACTGGGAGAGATCGTGCAGTGGAACTGTCATCCAGAAGCGATGGGCTCGAAGAACAAGGAGCTAACGGCCGACTTCGTGGGCGTCACCGTCGCAGAACTTGAGCGTCGCTGGAAATCGCCGGTTGTGTTGATCTCTGGCGCCGTGGGAGGATTGATGGCGCCGCCCAATTCGTTTCCCGGTTACCAACGAGGGGACGAGTCGCGTTGGGACTACATGACGGCCTATGGCAAGGCGGTGGCCGACCTGGCGGCGCGGGCGGATGGCGCCGCGCGACCGATCACACTAACCCCCTTTGCTCACGTTACTCGGTCCATTGCCGTGCCGATCGACAACGCGTACTACCGCACTGCCCAAGCAATCGGCGTGCTGCGGCGGGTGCAAACCGTTTGGATGGATGACCCGTGGAATGTGTCGGTGAAGCCCGGCCCCCTGAATCAATTGCGGCCGCGAGCGCTGGTCACTGAGGTCGGCTGGCTGCGGCTCGGGCAACTCGACATCGCTTGTGTGCCTGGCGAGATCTATCCAGAGCTGGTGACAGGGGAGTTCCAAGATCCTGTGGAGCCGAACGTGGATTTCCCGGACGCTCCTCGCGAGCCCACGATTCGGCAGATTCTCGGTGAAAACCGCCAGCGTTGGATGCTGTTCGGGCTGTGCAACGACGAGATCGGGTACTTGATTCCCAAATCCCAGTGGGACCAGCAAGCGCCGTTTGCCTACGGCCGCAGCAAGAGTCAGTACGGGGAGATTAATTCCTGCTCTGTCGACGCGGGGCCCATCATCATGCGTGGAATGAAAGAGACCTACGAAGCACTGGGACGTTAACCGTTCAGTCCAAGGGCTTTTCGATACGGGCCTGTCCGCGAAAGCCCGCTCCATACAGGGACTTTGGGATTCAGCCATTGTCGAGAGAGTTGGACGGTTGCGGCCTATTGTCAACGTGGATCACGCCTGTTTTCTTGCTAAAAATTCCGTTTTTTTGTGGCCTCTTGTTCGTCTTGGCAGCCGACAATTCTTTTGTTAGTGTTACGACCCTTCGGTGAGATGAAAAGGTAAAGCCACCAACGCACCCCACCTCACCGAATCCACGTCGAGCCATGTGGACCAAACGAAAAGCATGGCGAAAGTGAATTTAGGAGCGTGTTGAAAAAGCGAGAGCGGCCCTTCATCACGGCCGCGACACACGGACGTTGCCCGGCTCATCATTCCTCGGAAATCCCGTTGATTGGTGTGCAATCCGTTTTTCAGCGCGAGGTTAGGGAAGCAGTCATTGGGAAGGAATCCAACGATGAGCGACACGGAACATACCTCCATCGGCGTCCATATCCGGTGGATGATTCGACGAGACATGCCCGAGGTGCTGGCGATCGAGTCGGATAGCTTTGAATTTCCGTGGTCGCAGGACGACTTCATTCGCTGTCTTCGGCAGCGCAATTGCATCGGCATGGTCGCCGAGCACCAGGACCGCGTTGTGGGCTTCATGATTTATGAACTTCACAAGTCCAAGCTCCACATACTGAATTTCTGCGTGCATGGCGACTGCCGTCGCCAGTCAGTGGGCTCGCAGATGTGCCGCAAGCTGATCAGCAAGCTATCCAGTCAACGGCGAAGCCGCATTGTGCTGGAGGTGCGTGAGACGAATCTCGCCGCCCAGCTCTTCTTTCGCGACAAGGGCTTTCGCGCGTTGACCGTGTTGCGAGACTACTATGAAGACACCGTGGAAGACGCTTACCTGATGCAGTTCCGCTACAAGGAGTCGGAGACCGAACTGGCTCCGGTGAACCGCATCAGCAAGCTGGCTGGCTAAGTCCTCTCGCGTTTGTGTTTTGCTTCGCCCTTGGCTAGCCTGTTCTTTTGGCCAGCCTATTCGCCAGGGGCGCACCACTTGCGCCCCGCGATCTCCACTTCAAAGTCGGGCTCGCCTGCGAGTTTTGCGATCTCGCCAACACAACGCAGCGTTAATTCACGGACCGCCGCGGTGTCGCGTTCCTTGCCCGCGTACTCACTCACATCAATCGGCTCGCCAACGGCCATGGAACTGCTCGCCCGCATGAGCAGCGGGCTCCATGCGGTGTTGTTGTAGGGCGCCCCCTCGACATAGACGGGAACGATCCAGGCATTGGCTTTCATGGCGACCAGGACCGCCCCCGGCCGCACGCTCAGCAGCAGCTCCTCGGTTTGGTTGATGCGGCCTTCGGGAAGCATGCCCACGTACCCTCCCTGTTTGGCAATCTCGATGGCGGTCCGCGTTGCTGCGTTGTCGATGCCGCCGCGCCTCGCTGGAATGACTTCGCAGCGTTTTAGAAAGAAGCCAAAGATCTTGTGGTCGACAAACTCCTTGGCCACCATCCAATGGATCACCTTGTCCGGCAAGATCGTGATGAAGAACGGGTCGATGCTGCTGCGGTGGTTGCAGATAAAGACCACGCCGCGCCCATCCTCCGGAAGTTTCAATCGACGGGGGGCCCGGCAGCGCCATTGAAATCGCACCAGATAGAAGGCGATCCACCAAAAAATCCATTGCCAAAACGTTAACGTGCGGCCCCGCATCTCACGCAGCATGGCTAACGCCACGGCGAGAAACAAGATGACGACAAAGCCAATGGCGGTGGCAATTTGCGTGGTCGGAGACATGGAAGGGGCCGGGAAGAAATGAATGGCTGGGGAGAGTGGTGGGGGAGAATGGTGGGGAGAGCGGGCCATCACGATGGCGAGTTCTGCATTGCCGCAAGCAACTGTCGCTCGCGGTCGGCCGTTGCCGCGAGCACTTCTCCGGCGTCCGCGACCGCCGCGACATGCAGGATGGTGCAGATGGGGGTATGACGATCATAGCGTGTTCCGGGGGGACCGTAGTCCGCAATGCGCGGTTGGTCGGCGCAATCGTTCCATCCTTCGACCCGTTGAAGCCAGTCATCCGGGGTGACTATCGGCTGGGGGAAATACACAATCTGCTTGGCGGCAAACATCGTCGAGGGAGTGTGCTCGTCGAGACTTCCCTTCCGCTCCAGCCACTTGGGAAGCTGGGGGAAATTACCTCCGGCGAATTGGGGGCGCTCATCTACGCCAATGAAGTGGCGTGCTCCCAAGCCGCCATTCGGGAAGGTATTTTTCCCTCCGTCCTTGGTGGATTCGCTCCCGCCTGCGGCGCCTCGCTCACCGAGGCACGCCTCGATGTGCAGGGGCAAAAGGGAGGCGCCCGTGAGCAACTCGAACAACTCCATGCTGGCAGTCCATCGCGGGTTGATCTCCAAGACGGTCATTGAGGCAGGGGTATAGATGTAGTCGACGCCCCACAGGCCGACGATTCCCGTTTCGCGGGTCACCAAATCGCCAAAGTCCACTAGCTTTGCCGGCCAAGGGGCGGGAAGCTTGGCTGGGCCCACCGATCCGCCGTATTGAAAACGCACCGGCCCTGCCGACGAACTGTGGGCAGCAATCTGCCAGCTGGCGCCCAGCAGCGAACAACGGGGGGTGGGGTGGGGGCTGCTAAGGAATGCGGCGGACCCCGCTTGTCCCGCCTCCCAGCATTCCAGTCGCTGACCGGCGGCCAATGGCTGGCCGCGGTAGAGTTGGACACCGAGCCCGCCCGAGGATTGGGATGATTTTACCAGCGCCAGAGCGTCGTCGGCATTCTCTGGGGCGTACGCTCTGGTGGCGGAAAGACCCGCGGCAGCGGCCCAGCGGCGAATACGTGCGATGTCACGCACTTGGAGGAGGACTTCTCTTTCGTTGCCCAGCAGGGGATGGGACTTGGCGAGGTGTTGGATGTGTTCAGGATAATTTTCCAGCCCGCCCGTGTAAATCCAGGGGGAGTGTGGCGATTTTGCGGCGTAGGCAATTAAGTCGGAGGGAAACTGCCTCGCTTGGTGGACATCCAGCAGAGCTTGCGTGTCGCAGTCGGCAAATAGATCCGCCCCGCGGGCCGCAATTCCCGCGCGAGCGGCAGAGGCTGCCAGGGCTCGGATGGATGCGCCGAGCAGAATGATTGGAGAGTTGTCCACGCCGGGTTGCAATCGCACTCAGGTTTGCTATTTTCGCGGGTTCAATCAAATGCGTGAGGTTGCCGACGGGGCGGCCAACACTCGCAGGTTAATCCTCCCCTGCCGATATTCCTTGCAATTGTTGAATTGTCCTTGGGAACTTCTGATGGGAGGGTTGCTAGTTTATACGATCCCACGTCCTTTGCGGCAGCCATGAGACGTTCATTCATGTGGATGAAGTTTGGCGGCCAGGGCGAGATGAAGACCACCCAAGGAGTAGTTGAACATGTCGATGTACATCGGTGAAGCGCTGGTAGGCGATGGCAATGAAGTGGCACATATTGACTTGCTGATCGGCAGCAAGGACGGACCCGTCGGCTCGGCGTTCGCCAATGCATTGGCTCGTCAGAGCGAAGGGCACACCAACCTGTTGGCGGTGTTGGCGCCCAACGCCGCGGTCAAGCCTGCCACCGTCATGATCACCAAAGTGACCCTCAAGGGCACGAAGCAGGTCGTTCAAATGTTCGGACCCGCGCAAGCTGCCGTTGCGGAGGCGGTTTCCGATTCCGTCAAAGACGGCGTGATTCCCAAGGATCAATGCGAAGATCTGGTCATCGTCTGCGGCGTCTTTATTCACCCCGCCGCCGAAGACGACAAGAAGATCTACGACTTTAACTACGAGGCGACCAAGCAGTCGATCGCCAACGCGATGGCTGGCAAGCCCTCGGCCGACGAAATGCTCGCCGCTCGCGCTGACGGCGCCGCGCACCCCTTCAAGGGATTCTAGGCGTTTCCTCGTCGGGCGACCCGTCCATTACCGCATTGCAAACTGCTGGGTTACAGAATTCTGGGTTACAGAATTCTGGGGCCTGGCAGGCCTGGCAACGGCGACACAACGAGCCGAGTCGTTCGAACGACTCGGCTCGTCTTTTGGTCTGTGTTCTGTTGTACTCGAAACGCTAATCTGCGCGGTCTTCTTAGCTTTTCTGTAACGTCTTTTCAATGTCGCCAATGAGCGGCCAACATGCCTACCGAGATTGCCATGTCGACCAAGCCAGCCATCCTGCTTCAATTAGATCCCGACGATCAGCCGAGCGTGTTTGATGCGGTGGTGGCCGTGGATTCGGGCGCCGATCATCTCTTTCGTCATCGTGGGGTGACCGAGGAGCAGGTGCAGGGGCTTGTGCATGGGGCGATGTTTACGCGAGGGCCGCAGGATCTTCACCGCACGGCCGTGTTCATCGGCGGGGCCGACGTGGCTCGTGGAGAGGCGTTGTTGAAGGCTGTCGTGAAAACGTATTTTGGGCCGTTGCGATGTTCGGTGATGTTGGACGCCAATGGGGCCAACACGACCTCGGCCGCCG
>CBDDAB010000014.1:0-1277965 GCA_965224685.1 Verrucomicrobiales bacterium
GTAATCTCAGATTACGAAAGGCTCGCGCTCCTTCCTCGGGGGTGAAGGCGTCGGTGGGTTTGCTTGGCGGCCGTGGTTTCGATGGTTTTGATGCTCTAGTTAGTCTCGCCCGACTGATGTTGAGGTCTTCTTCGAATCGCTCGAGTTGTAAGAAGTTACTGGGTTTGAGCGCTCCCACGCGGCGACGCTCGCCTCGGATCTCCCGTTGCAAGTAGCTGACGACTTGTTCGACATCTTCGCTGGTGAACCCGGCTCGTAGCAACTCATACCAGGCTCGTTGCCGGTCGAAGCCTAAGATCAGTTTCTGCCCGGTCAGTTGGCAATAGTGTTGGTGTAGGGCCGCCACTTGCTCTTCGACGGGGCTGCTTTGGTTTGATGGTGTTTGCATAGCCTAATGTTTATCTTGTTAGCCTTCCGGCATGCCTCCTCGATGGTCGTTGGCGGAGGGAATGGTGGGCATCACTTGCTGTACGTGATCGGTGGTGATGTGGTTGGCTTTCTCTTGGCTGGCTGCGATCCACGCGGCACGGGCCAGTTGCAGCGCGGTGCGCGGCCGCCCGTTGCTGGCGTTGGTAATCAAGTCCAGGGCGGCGGGGATGATGATGTTTTCCTTCAAGTCTACGGCGTTTTGACTGGCTTCTAGGAGTTCTTCGATCTCTTGGCTTTCCCACGGTTTGAGCTGATGATGACAGGCGATGCGGCTGTAGAGGGCGCGGTGGCTGCGTAGTCTTAGACTTCCTAACAAATACTCGTCTCCAATGAGTATGAGACTAAAAGCGGGACGCCGGGCTAGATCGATGCCTAACAATAGCCGGATCTCTTCGAGCGCTCCGTGGCTGTAGTTCTGCGCTTCGTCGAGGATGATGATGGCGCTGGTCTCGCCAAGTTCTACCAAGGCTTCTTCAAGATGCATCAGGGTGGTGCTGCGGGTGCCGCCGGCTTTGCCGAACTTGCGGGCTAAATAGGCTAACAATCCGGCATGGCTTAGGCTGGCCTGGGTGATGGCGATGGCGCAGTAGAGCCGCGGATCGAGCTTGTCTTTCCAGTGGCTGACGAGATGGCTTTTCCCTACGCCGTTGGGGCCGCTGAGCAACATGAGGCTGCGGAGGGCGGCGCTTTGGGTTAGCAGTTGCTCGGCTTGTTGGATCTGAGGGGGCTTTTGATAGTGGGAGGTTTCTTCGTTGAAGGGGATGCCGGTTGCTCCCCAAAGATGGGTGTAATGAGTGATGGTGGAGTCTGTGATGGGCTTGCGGCCACTGCTTTTTCTAAGTCTGGTCGTCATGGTGTGATGATGATAGCGTGATGTGGCTTTGTTAGCCCTGGTGACGGCGTTCGTAGTTGAGCCGGTCGATCTGACTGTTGAGGTGTAGATTGACCAGGTGAGCTGTGCCGACGTGATGGTTGTGATGATAGATCTCCAGCGATTGCTCTTTGCTTACGGCAAAGGGGTCGTAGCGCACTTCGATGCGACGTCCGCGTAGGCTCAAGTCGACTTCGTAGAGGCGATTTTCGATGCGAATGGTGCCATTCTTGCGCACGGTGCGGTGGATGCGGGTGTAGAAGAGTTTTTCCAGAGCGTGATGGCTGAGTTCAAGTTGGCGGAGGTGTTCGGCTCCGGCGTGGAAACGGGCTTGCGGGGTGGTGCCGGTAGTGCTGTGTTGACGGTTATGATAGTCTTTCTGGAGCCAAGTGGAGAACTTGGCATTGAGGTCTTGGAGACTGTGGACGCGCTCTTCGGGTAGTGATAGGGTGGTTTCAAACCCTACCTGAATACTTGAGAATAGGCGTTCTATCTTTCCCTTATCCAAAGTCGTCAACTACACCTGATCCCAACTGTTCAAGAGAGGTCTTCCGGGTTACCCATTGCTTTCATCCGTTGTGCGGGCGGGAGTTCGAGCTGGTAAAGTTGCGCCAGAACTGGGGAGTCTATCGTGTCTACTTCTTTGATGATTCTGGGGAATTGGCCTCTCTAGAGGCTTGCTGGACCGATGTGGAGGCTCCAGATCCCTTTGTGGAGGTGGCGGAAGGTAAGGCGATCGCCCGCTTGGCGGACTTGTTAGCACTGGCGCGTTTGATGGCTGAACTCAAAGCTGAGGCTGTTAAGCAATTAATGCCGCCATTGTAAACCTAATGATGCCGAAGCGAGCGATTTATACGCGCTTTATCGATGATTTTATGCCTTATATGCAGTAATTTAGGGAAAGTTGAATTGACAAAACGAGCGATTCAGTCCCTCTTGTTGGGCATAATTTAATTAACAGTCTATCGTTCCGATGCCATCGTCTTTCTCCTCTCAATCCAAACGAGACGCTCTTCTCCGTGCGGGCGCTCTTCATCCCCATCCTGACCGGGTCACTCATTCTCTTTTCCAGCAGAGCCCGTTCTTTGATCCTCATGATTTGCTCCAGGTCAAATACGAGGCTCTTCGTGCCTGGGAGGCTGGGGAGGATTCCGTTTGTTCTTTGGCTAGGCACTTCGCGCTTTCACGGCCAACTCTCTACGCCGCTCGCTCGGCTTTTCGTGACGATGGCTTGCCGGGATTGTTGCCTGGTAAACGTGGCCCGAAGGGCGCTCACAAGCTTACGGAGGAGGTTCTTGATCATGTGAGGGCTTTGTTAGCAAAGGATCCATCCCTCACGCCATCTGATATCCTTGAGTGTTTGCGCAATGATCTGGAAGTGGAGCTCCACTTGCGCACGTTGGAAAAGGCTTTGAACCAGCAACGCCACCTGAAAAAGGGGCGACTAACAACGTGAGTCACCTGTCCTTGCCATTGGATAACGCCTCCTTGCGCTCTCTCTATGAAGGCCTACGCGACTATGTGTTAGGAGGATGTCACGGTGACTCATTCGACTCGGCGCTCGAACTGTTCCTTCATCAGGGAATGGCAGGCTGGATGCAAGCACCTCCGGGTGAGTCGATTGTTCCTGGCGGCCTCCGGGATGAGGACCGATTGACTGATCACGATGTAAGCTCTTCCAACGCCCCTTCTTTCTCAAGCTGGCAGGCACAGGCGGTGGATCTCCTGAGTGACATGCTCTTTGTGCGGCTTCATGCGGGTGAACCGCTTCTTGAAGGCACCCGCTAATCGCATTTCTAACACTGATATTTATGAGTAACGAGAACTCTTTGATAGATACCAATGGATCCCGTCACGAGAAAGTGACTACGCATCATCTGCAACGCAAGGCCTACCTCTACGTGCGGCAGTCGACTTTGCGTCAGGTATTCGAGCACCAGGAAAGCACCAAACGGCAGTATGCTCTCCGTGCTCAGGCTGTCGCGCTGGGCTGGCAGGAGGAGAATATTGAGGTCATTGATAGTGACCTGGGGCAGTCGGGAGCATCTTCTGCTGATCGCAAAGGCTTTCAGAAGCTGGTGAGCGAAGTCGGCCTCGGGCAAGTGGGAGTGGTGATGGGATTGGAGGTCTCTCGTCTGGCGCGTAACAACAGTGATTGGCATCGCCTGTTAGAGATCTGCGCCATTACAGATACACTTATTCTCGACGAAGACGGACTCTATGATCCGAAGCATTTTAATGACAGGCTTTTGCTGGGTTTGAAAGGGACGATGAGTGAAGCGGAATTGCACCTGCTGCGTGCGCGTTTGCAAGGCGGGATCTTGAACAAGGCACGCCGTGGAGAGTTGAAAATGCCTTTGCCAGTTGGCCTCGTTTACGATCTGGATGATCGTGTGGTGCTTGATCCGGACGAGGAAGTTCGCAAGGCGGTGGCGCACTTCTTCGCTACATTCAAGCGAACAGGTAGTGCCTTGGCGACAGTGAAAGCTTTTGATCAGGAAGGGGTGCGTTTTCCTCGGCGTGGCAAAGCGGGAAAGGGAGATATTGTGTGGGAGAAGTTAGTGCATAGCCGTGCCCTGCAAACGTTGCACAACCCACGCTATGCTGGTGCTTTTGTCTTTGGCAGGACGCGGAGCTGGCGGGATGCTGAAGGCAAACAGCGCTATGAGGTCTTACCACCGGATCAATGGCAGGTGACGAACAAGGACGCGCATGTTGGTTACATCTCCTGGGAGGACTTTGAGAGCAATCTGAAGCGCCTGAGGGAGAACTGCCGAGGCTATGGGGAGGATCGCAAACGGCGCGTCCCTGGTTGTGGCCCGGCGTTGCTACAGGGGATGGTGATCTGCGGAAAGTGCGGGCAGAGCATGACATTGCGCTATCATTGGCGCCAAGGACGTGAATGGCCTGACTACGTGTGTCAGCGTGAGGGCATCGAGCATGGTCAGAAGATTTGCCAAACTATTGCCGGCAGGAACATTGATGAAGCTGTGTCACGGCTCATTCTGGAGAGTGTCACGCCCTTGGGTTTGGAAACGGTGCTAGAAGTACAGCGGAAACTGGAGCATCGGTTAGAGGAAGTCGACCAACTGCGACGGCAGCGGGTTGAGCGCGCGCGTTACGAAGCAGAGAAGGCGCGTCAGCGATACCTACAAGTGGACAACGCCAACCGCCTCGTCGCCGCCAACCTCGAAGCCGAGTGGAATGAGAAGTTGCGTATTCTACAAGACGCCCAGGATACCTACCAGAAGCAGAAGAATGCATTCGACGGGCGATTTGACAAGGAACAGGAGCAAGAGATCCTTCAGCTAGCAGAGAGCTTTCCTCAACTGTGGAATGATGCCGACACCAGTCATCGGGATCGCAAACGGATGGCCAGGCTGATTATCAAAGATGTCACCCTGACAAAGGGCGAGGAAGTGCTTGTGCAAGTGCGCTTCACAGGAGGCGCTTCCAAGGTGCTCCATGTGCCCTTGGGCAAGCGAGCCTGGGAACTACGTCAGACCAAGAAGGAAATCGTCGCCGAGATCGATCGACTGTTAGACACGCACACGGAAAGCCAGATCGTGGTGGAACTCAACGGACGGGGGTGGCGTTCAGGATCTGGCAAATCATTCACACTACGGATTGTGCAACAACTACGCAGGGCCTATCAGCTTGTCTCGCGTTACGATCGCTTGCGAAAGAAAGGCCTCCTGACCAAGGAAGAAGTGGCGGAGATGGTCGGCACTCGTCCCAGCCTCGTGAACTACTGGAGGAAACAGGGCCTTCTCCGGGGCAAACGCTTCAGCGACAAGAACGAATACCTTTACTTCCGTCCGGCGAAAGCCAAGATTAAGCAAATCAAGAGCCGGATGCAGCTAAATTTGACTAACTGAATCACTGGCTTTTTTTAACAGTAACCATAGAGTGCATCATGCCATCTTCGCCTTGCTCCAGGCGGCGTAAGGCTTGTGATGCAATAGGCGGATATCGAGATTGGCGCAGACGATGTGGGTGTGTTTGCTAATGAATGGGGCGCCGTTGTCGACGTAGAGTTTGTGGGGGAGTCCGCGGCGGCGGACGGCTTCTTTGAGGGCGTGATGGAGGTTTTGCGTGTTTTCGCTTGTGTAGTAGGCGGCGTAGGGAATGAGTCGGCTGTGATCGTCAATGATGGCGCAAAGCTGGGTGCCCAAAGTAGCGCCTTCGGTGGTGCGGAGTTTGGGACCGGGGCTGAAGTCGGCCATCCAAAGATCGTTTGGATAGGGGGCTTCGAAGGCTTTGGTGGGGCCGCTATGGATGTCCTCAGCTGGACGCCCGTGATGCAGTCCAGCGGCTCTGAGAAAGCGATAGACTGTGGAGAGTGAAGGCAACTCTCTACCTTCTTCTTGAGTGAGCCACCGGCGATAGGCCACTTTGATCGGAATCTGTGGATATTTTCGCCGCTGCGTGAGGATCCATTCTTGTTGTTCGGAGGTGAGCGCACGTTGTTTGCCGGTGTCTTGCCTGGGATGTTTGGTGAGTGCCTGGAATCCGTCGTTTTGATAGGCATACCACCAGTCTTCGAGAGTGCGAATGGCGTAGTGTTTGCCGGATTGGACATCGGGCCAGGGACGCAAGGCTGCTTGTCGTAAGGCTGCGGCTAACGACCGGCCTTCTTCCTGAAGTTGTTGCAGGTAACTGATGGCGCCGTAGCGGACCAGAGCGCTTTGTTCTTGGGGTGTTAGAGTATGGTCATCAGACATGCGGGAGCTTTACCCCCGCAGTGATTTTGCGAAATAGTACGGTTATGTGGGAAACTCGTGGCGAATAATAGAGAGATGTTAGTTGGCCTTCAAGCACCGGTAATCACCCAATAGGCTCTTGCCATGGAGCGCGAGTTCGAGAAGGATCTCCCCGAGGTTGCCGGCGGTGAGGCGAATGGCTCTCCAAAGTTCTTCTGCGGTGTTTGTAAGAGCAATGCGCTGCCCGAAGAACTCGGTGAGGCTCTGGCGCCTGCTTTGATCGGCGAATCGGCACCAAGCTCGCCGCAGGCAACCTTTCTTGATTTCGCTGCCATTGGCGTTGTTGCCGTCGTCTTGGCCACCTTGGGATGGAGGGGCGCAGCGTTGGTCAAAGTCTTCTTCCACGCATGGGAGATGGACGGTACGATAAGGCAAGAGGTGATCGGGAAGAACACTAATGGTCCTCCCGGCATACTTGCAAAGAAAGCGCATCACGGTGATTTGCGCGTCTCCCTCGACATCGGCAAAACGCTTGTAATTCCCATGGCGATGCAGGCATTGGCCCTCTTCGTGATCGAAGGCACATGGAGGAAATTCATCGGTAGCTGGATAACTGGATCGGCGAATCTGCATCCCCCATTCAATCATCCCTGTCTACGTCCTCATTCTATATCGTGGCTGGCTCCCCGAAACCCAGTCTGACTCTCATCTATACCCGTTCACACGAAGCATTTCGCCACGGAACAGCGTTGGGAAGGGTGAAATCCACCTTTTACCCAATGACCGCGTTGAGTTCGAAGGCGAGATTCCATCAACCCTTCACCAAGCCATTCGGAACGTGATAGCCCTCTACCTCAGATGACCACGGTTTTACCTAAATAATGAGAAAACTCTAAGGTGCTCCGTGTCCGCGGGTCTAATCATCATGAAACCTTCGGCATCCTCATTACCCTGCCTAATTAGCTAAAGTCGTCGGCAAGAATTAAGGCGATGTTAGGTTTCGCGCTTCCGGTGCCGTGAGGCAAACAAGCAGGGAAAGTCAGGACAAGAATAATAGGGCTGAGCGACGGTTCTTACCATCGAGAAATCTCCCCTGGAACTTTGGTCCAGTTTTGAGCGTTGTTTGTTTCCTTAAGCCAAGCCCTGCATTTGTCGATACTTTCTTGCCTTCTCGCTAGGTGATCTTTGATGGCTAGCTCTGGGAAGAGATCGGCAAAGATTTCGGAAGCGAGCCCTGCAAGAGACACGGGGCCGTAATCATTGGCTCCTTTGACCAACAACGTCTCTTGGTGGAGATAGGAATGGATGAGGTCGAGCGCCTTGGGTTGTTTCGTATAGGCAAGTAACTTCAGCTTATTGAACAGCAATCCGAAGTCTTTTATTTCTGGGTTTATAGGAAATTGAGCGATTACTTTTGTTAGCGCTTTTTCATCGCCCAAGCGTGCCAAGGCGAAGGTAGCGTGTTCGCCCCGATGCCGTCGCAACGTGGGAATGGCCGATTCCATTCGGGCTACACCCGCCGCGAGAATGATATGGCGAAAGGTGTGCGTGTTGCGTTCACCTCGCTTCAACAATCTGGTGATAACGGCTTTCGATTTCTTCGAATGAACGTCGACACCAAACGTATTCATGCGCCTGGCGACGAATTGACAGATGGATTGCTGAGAGTCATCGAGACCTGAAAGAAACCGAAGAAATTGTTCACGTCGCCGCGCCGAAGGCTCGGTTTTATGAAGGAAGGTGAGAAGATGACGATAGGCCGTCCCGCGAACACGCACGTGGGGATGTTTGCAAAACCGCTCAAGTTGAGAGTAGGCCCCAGTGCCAAAGTGATCCACGGCTTCGACGGAACGTGATGGATCATGAGCCGTTTTGATATGAGGCACCATGGCCGCCACGTAGGCGTCGAAAGACTTGTAGTCGGCCATCTTGTAATCTGGCCAAGGGTAGTCTTCAGAAATTGCGTCTGACTGAAGAACCAGCGTGATGAGGGCAACTAAAAGAAAGAGATGTCGGCTCATAATCTTCTGAATTACTTGTCCGTTTAGAGGAAGTCTGCCTGTGAAGGGTCTGCCCATTTTGACACGAACTTGATCAATCGGTTCAATAACTCGCAGTCATCAGCAGATTCTTGCCACGCTCAGGATTCAGGCATTGCGTATCGCCATAGCCAAAGTCGTCGGCAAGCATGAAGACTATGTTCGGTCTCGGGGCTTCCTGAGCCGTGAGGCCAGCAAGCAGCGAGAATGAGAAGGCAAGTGATAGGAAGGTTTTCACGTATGTCTTGGTTTAGTTTAAAGGGTGCTCTTTCAATAGCTCCTCGGTGGACATGAATTGGAGCCGCCCGGGATAAGCATCGCGAACCGCCTTGACGTCGCTTGGTCGGATGGGATCGGCCTTGTTGTCGAAAGTGTTCCTGACGAATGTGAGAACGGCGGCCATTTCCTCATCGTTCAGCATGCCTCCGAAAGGCGTCATGGGAACTTGGCCATCGTATCTCTTGCCATTGATCTCTAACGGACCGATCAAGCCGTAGAGTGAGAGCTTGATCAATCGATCAGGATCGCCACCTACCCAGGGGCTGTTGGCGATGGACGGAAAGGCGGGGTCGAGCCCTTTGCCGTCGGCTTGGTGACAAGTCGCGCAGTGGCCCTCACGGAAATAAATCTCCTGGCCTTCCAAGAACTGTCGTTTGCCTCGCGCATCGAGGTGCGCAGGAGCTGGTTTGGCAACAAACTCGGGTTCCTCCACTTCAGCAATCCCAGCGAGTCGATCCGCGGCGGTCTTGACGACGGCTTCCATCCAATCATCGATCGGCTTGTTCTCAGCGGCTGCCACGATTTGTTTGGCGGCTTCGATGTTAGGGAGCCAAGAGGCAGCCACGACGGCTTCGAGTCGCACACGGCCGTGTTCATCAGACACTGCTTTTTCTAGCAAAGCAACATGATCGCCGATGCGATGCGTGTTGTAGCGAAGCACGCGCACTGCGGCCGCTCGTGCGCGAAAGTCTTTCGCCTCTAGCAGTTGGCGGAGCAGGCTTTCGTCCGCCTGATTCATGCCCCAGGTGGTCCAGAGCGCTTCAAGCGCATGGTGCTCGTAATCTGGATCGTTCTTGTCGAGCCCCGCCACCCACTTTTTCACGGCGGGAAGGACGTCGCTCGCAGGATGATTGCGCAACTCGCGACGGGTGCGGTAGCGGGTGCGCAGCTCAGGTGCCTTCAAGTTCTCTAACAACGTATCGATGCTAGCGCCTGCCACTTCGGCGGGTTTGACGAGCGGTCTACTAGGATAGGTGATCCGATAGATGCGGCCATGCACATGATCGCGAAGGGGATCGCGGGCGTTGTGCTGCATGTGACCGATGAGGACATTGTGCCAGTCGACGACATAGAGTGATCCATCCGGGGCGAATTCGAGATCGACCGGACGGAAGTTGCCATCGTTGCCTTTGAGAAGGTCATGGCGGAAGGCCGTTTTCCAGCCGGTGCCATCATCTTCGATCTGATGTTGTTTGATGCCCAGGAACCCGATGCTGTTGCACAAGATGACGTCCCCCTGCACCTCATCCGGGAAATGACGCGATGAGACGATCTCCAAGCCGCTGGTTGGACGCACTTTCTGCCCGTCGGGGATGAGGTCACGCGTGCGTGGCGTCTTACTGCCGAAGGTCGGCTTGACCGACATGGGGAGCGCCCAATTCATGGTCGTGCCAGAAGTGAAGAGTAAGAAATCCTGGCCCCAGCGATCGAACGCAAAGCCCCATGGATTGGGAATGCTCATTTGAATCGTGCGCTCTAACATCCCTCTTTGCGGGCTGTAGCGGTAGAAGCCTCCATCGACACAGCGCACGGGGCCGTAGGGCGTTTCGACATTGCTGTGAAGAAAGAGCCCTTCGCACATTATGATGGCTCCGCTAGGATCAGCGGTGAAGGCGCCGATAGCATGATGCGTGTCGTGGGTATCGAAACCACCGAGAATGATCTCCGTGCTGTCAGCGCGGTCGTCGCCATCCGTGTCTCGCAGAAGCACGAGATTGGGTTCTTGTGAGAGATAGACGCCTTCGGGTGCGAATTCGAAACCGCAGGGCAAGTGCAGCTTGTCAGCAAAGACCGTCTCCTTGTCCGCCTTGCCGTCTCCATCGGTGTCCTCGTAGATCAGAAGTTTGTCATCGGGCAAGGCATCGCCCGGACGGTAGTGCGGGTAAGTGGGCATCGTCGCGACCCAGAGACGTCCACGGTTGTCAAAGGAAAGCTGAACCGGATTGGCGAGATTAGGAAACTGCTTCTCACTGGCAAAGAGTTCGACTTTGTAGCCTTCGGGAACAACCAACGACTTCTCGGCTTCCTCGTCATAGAGGTAATCTTCGCTGCCGTTCTTGTTGCTCTGCCGGTAGTTTGTGGGCACAGGTGGCAAGGCGTGTGTCTTGCTGTCATCGACACCCAGATCGCTTGCCTCTCCCTTGGCCACTTGGTGAATATGTGTGTCTCGCAGAGCCGCCATTTCGCGCGTCTTCTTTACTTCATCCGGGTAATTCTGCGGACCATAGGGGTTGTAGCGCCCGCCATAGGCATGGACTCCGTTGACCAAATGATAGTCGCTATTCCAGAAGTAATCCTTCTGTTTGACGGCGGCATGCACGAGAGATGGCTCGGCCTTGGATTGATGCGATTGCGCACCGTACAAGCCATCGGCAAGCACCTTGGCAAGGTGTTGGTAGCCCTTGTCATTGGGAACGAATCCGCCCGTGGTCAAAGGTTCGTCGACTTCTTGATAGAGTCGCTTGGTCGGTGTGAAAAGATCGATGAACGTGAGTCCATGCTTCTTCGCCACGGTCTCGATGGCGGCTGAATAGAGAATGAGATTCGCATTTTCTTGTTCGCCGTTGGGAAGATCTCGCGATGCGGAGAGATCCTCGAAGGCAATCGGCGAAGCGAGAACAACCCTGGGAGCTGCTTGACCGTTGTAAGCTTTGGTGAGGGTGTGTTCCACCCAAGCATTCAGCTCAGCTTCGAAATTGGCCACCTTGCTAGGACCGTCGAAAGATTCGTTGTAGCCAAAGAACGCCACGATCGTGTCGGCTTTCAAATGAGTGAGCCACTGGTCTGGCGTGCCGAAGAAGCCCTTGCCGTTGTGGGTTTCCTTATCCGGGTGAAACTTCTCCGCACCAGGGAAGGCCCATTGCGACGCTCGGGACGGATGAGGCCTGAAACCAGGGGTGTCTCCCACGCGGCCCATGTTTCGGAGGAATAGCTCGTGCTCTGGGTAGCGCAAGCTCAGTTCGGTCTCGATCCGGCTGTAGTAGACATCGCGCTCGGCGAGGCCATTGCCTAACAAGACGATGCGTTCGCCCTTCTCTGGAGGTGCCACCTTCTGCGAGCGTGCCGAAGTCGCCGCAGTAGGTTCGGCCTTCAGTCGGTGTGGGGCATCGACGTCATTTGGATTTGGGCGATTCCGGCGTTGGCGGTTCCGATTGCGCTGGCGTTCACGGCGATCTTGCCTCCCCTCGGCAGCTTTGGCTGGAATGGGACTCTCAAAGCCCGCGTAATCGGAAGGCTTGATGCCACGAGCGTGGCCGTTTCCACGAAACGTGTTCGGTTTATAAGGGCCAACAAAGCCTACCTCCAAATCAGGCTTGATCGCCTTCTCCATACCCACCGCCCAGAAGGTTGCGTTCACTAACATGCGCCGATAACCTTCGTTCAACAAATCTTCCGAAGCACCATAAAGAGTGGTGAAGACGCGTCCTTCTTTTCCAGAGGCACTTTTGTAAGTCCGCGTCCACTCCGAAGGCATCGGCTTCTTCTCAGCGTCTGCTGGCGAATCCGGCTTCATGCCATTGAGCGGCTGTGCCATGGTGAGGATCTCGCCATCCGTCGGCTTTCCCACATAACCACCAGCCTGCACCCAAATGTCTTTCACACCCCGCAAGATCGGGTGACCCGCCTTGTCCTCCACAACATCGATCCGCGTGCTTTGCCTATGATTCCTCCCATAGTGACCAACCCACGACTGACCCAACACCTGATGACCAAAGCCGCTGAGATAGTCTTCACCCTTGTAGTCCCAGGAGTACTTCGCGAACGCGCTATCGGCAGGAATCCTAAAGGCGTGTGTGGCCGTGCGCAGGCCAACGACAGGGCCGCCTCGATTTAAATACGCCTCGAAATGCTTCATCTGCTCGACGGGAAAGTCCTGGAATCTCAGAAAGACCACCGCGAGATCCGCGCTATCGAGCGCCTCCATCCCGGGTGAGTTCGAGTTGCCCGGCGAAATTTCCCCAGACTTGGCATCAATGTTAAATAGCACCGTGCATTTGAAGCCGTGGTGCTTTGCTAGCAGTCGTGCAAGGGCTGGCAAGGTCTCTTCAGAACGGTATTCATGGTCTCCGGAAAGAAAGACGATGTGCTTGCCGATGCCGACGCCTTTAGCGCCTTGATAAATCAGAGGACTGTTGGAGAACAGACGTGTGATCGTCAAGACGGTGAGTAGGAGGACGAGCGTGCGAGACTTCATGGGATTAATGATAGAAATTTAGATTGGAAGAAAACAACAGCCCTACCGTCACCTCTAAATGCCAGCGTGCCGGAATTGGTTACGGATTTGATCAAACTTTCGTTGAACCCTTCATTCAACGAACAAGTTAACGCATTATCCGATTAAGGAAGATCCTCTAGACGCGTGAATCTCCCTGCCTTGATGTTTGAACGGGCATTTTCGATGGACGCGAGGAACTTTTCGTCATGTAGCAGCCGGTATTCCAGCCATTCATCTTCATTGGCAAAACCAATCACGATGGCGGCGGGTCGACCGTGACGTGTGATGAGCACTTCTTCGCTCTCCGCGTCACGAATCACGCCCGATAGATCATCCTTTGCTTTAGTCAGTGGTAGTGTCTTCATCTGGTAGTCCTTCTGTTTCGAGATATTGATAGGTTTCGAGCTTGGGTAAGATCCTCAGGACTGCGACGCGGTGCGCATCACTGTCCACATCATAGAAGACGCGAATTTGATCGATTCGTAGTCGGTATTGTGGTTGGCGGAGATCTCGTAGCCGCTTGATTCGGCTCTTGCTGATGCGTTCGGGCGCATGGCGCAAATGGGTTTCAATGGCCTTCTTGATTGTTCCTCTGAGGCCGCCGCTAAAGCCCTTGAAATCTTCCACGGCTTCCGGCGCAAAGATGATCTCGTAGGACATTCTGGCCAGAATCTAGCCAGAATTTCGACGGTTTCAAGAGGCTTCTCGAATTGCGTTGATGCGTAACCTTTCTACCCCTGCTGGTATTCATTCCTGAACCCGCCAATGTTTCTCCCAGACTCAAAAACATGCAGGACAGCGAAGAATTTGCCAGACTCGTGACGGAGACGCAGCAGCGCCTCTACGCCTACATCTATTCTCTCATGGGGAATAGCGCCGCGGCGTGGGATGTGCTGCAGGAAACGAACATGGTCCTGTGGAACAAGCGCGACCAGTTTGAACCAGGGACCAACTTCCGTGCCTGGGCCCATAGCATTGGGCGTTTTCAAGTCATGGCCTATCTTCGCGATCGCAAGCGAGAGCCGCTTTGCCTCATCACTCCAGAGATCTTGGAGAAGCTCCAGGAAGAAGCGAAACCTGAATTCGATAACTATGAGGCACGTCTCAAAGCGCTAGCATCTTGTCTACAGCGTTTGAAGCCTCATGCGGCGACCATGGTTCGACTACACTATGCCGAGAAGCGTTCACTTCTCCAAGTAGGAGAGCGCCTGCAGATGACGGTCAACGCCGTCAAGCAATCACTCTTCCGCGCTCGGCGAAATCTGCGCGATTGCATCGAACTGACCACTGCCCAGAAATGAGTTCTTCCCGCCTGCCAGAATTTGCGAATGAGGATGAGTTGGCACGCTGGGTGGATGGCATCCTAGCAGACTATCGAGACGGATCTGCCTCTAGCGAAGACCTAGAAAGACTTCAGGCTCTTCTGCTCGACAATCCGCGTGCTCGCCAGATCTACCGTGAGGCGAACGAGTTGAGCCTCTTGTTAGAAACGGTCTCTGAACGGGTTAGCCCGGAAGAAGAAAGTCCCCGTGACCCGCCGACGAAAGTGGTCCGATTCCGATACTGGTGGGCGGCGGCTGCCGCCCTGGCACTCGCAGTGATTGTCTGGCGTCTTGGCTCGACAGACGCTGAACCCTTGGCGATTCTTTCCGCGTCTCACCAAGCTGAACTCAGTGGCTCTGCCTTGCGAGGTGACTCGAAGTTCAGTCGAGGCACTCTATCACTATCTTCAGGAATCGCACACATTGAGATGCAGAATGGAGTCGAGATGATTTTTGAGGACCACTGTGAGTTGGAACTCATCGACCAGAACACCGTGCAGATCCACCACGGTAAGATGAGAGTTCATTGTCCCATGGAAGCGCGTGGATTTGAGGTGCTTGCACCGGGTGACAACCGAATCGTGGATCTTGGCACCGAGTTTGGCCTCTCGGTAGAGCCCTCGGGCGAATTGGATCTCCACGTCTTTGATGGTTTCGTCGAACTTTCTGCTAGTCATCGCCCTACCCAGACCATCGAAGCTGGGAAAGCCGTTGGTATTGCTCCTAACAAAGACGTCGTGGAGGGCGAAGCAGACGACGCGTTGTTCGCTTCCATTGACTCGATGAAGCAGAAGCGGTGGGGAGCTCATCACCGAGCCATGCTCAAACGTGATGATCTTCTGCTCTATTATGACTTCGCTGAAACCGGAAATTTGGAGTCTGAAATGGAGCCCAATAGAGCTGGCAATGATGCGCATGGAACTATCTACGGCGCAACACGGGTCGCTGGCCGCGTGCCGGGCAAGGGTGGCCTGCTCTTCGAACAGCCAGGAGACCGGTTGACGTTCGCGCTAGATTACTCAGAGCCGGTGAATGGTTTCACCATCGCCATGTGGATTAAGTTAGATCGCTTTCAGCATCGGTATTCTACCTTACTCAATTCCGATGGTTGGGACATTGGAGACATTCATTTCTACATCCTTGGGAATGGCAATCTTCGATCCGAAGTCCGTGGCCGACGGGCATTTCAATCAGGGTCGGGCACGGTTGAACTGGGAAGTTGGCAGTTCGTCGCCGTCGCGTGGGATTTGGATACTGGGAACACGCGGTTCTTCTGCAACGGGAAGGATTACCCAAGATACCGCTTTTCGAGTGGTATCGAGACAGGGGAGGCAAAGCCCTCGTTTGGCACCTGTCAGATTGGGGCTTGGGGTGACCCGACGATTCACCATCCCATTCGCGATTTTAAAGGGCGAATCGACGAAGTCATGATCTTCTCCAGAAGCTTAGCGGAGTCTGAAATCAAGGCGCTCTACGAAGCGAGTAAGCCTTGAGGTTCCTGGCTCTGACTCGCGAAACCCACTTATCAACGCAATTCAGGGTATTTCCGTAACCGCAGACCTACTCATGGTATTGACCTGTCCAAAGCTATGAAAACCTCTCTGCTCCGATTTCTTGCTCTGTCCGTCTTCGCTGCGCTTTCCGCAAGCATGGGTCTGGCACAAACCTCTATTGATGACAACTTCGACGCCGCCGATTGGGAAGCGAACTGGGTGATCCAGAGCAACAGCGTTGGCTCCCAGACCATCGTCGTCACAGATGGTGCCTTGCACGATCAGAATTCCGGCGGTTGTCACAATGGCGGCGTCGCTTCCCTTGAGACGTTCTCCCCGACGGGCCAAGGCATCGATCTGACATTCATTCTGCAGGGCGTAACCGTTCCCGATTCGGATGAGTTAGCGCGACCAAATGCGAATGGTATGTTTTTAGGAGTCACCGCCAGAAACGATGCCTTCTACCGTTCAATGCCAAACTTTGGCTTGGTATTCTTTGGCTCTCCACGGACGGGAAGTAATGAAGGCTTCGGCATGATGGTCGGCGACAACAATGGCGGCAACCCTGCCGACTTTGTCCTGGATCAGCATGCGATCGATGTGAACTCGATGGCGGACGGTTTCACGGCCAAGATCACCGCGGACGAAGCTGGCTGGTCCTATGAGATCATGGGACTACAAGATGTGGACTTGACCGACATGGTCTATGCCAACTCCGGCACCTGGGCGGACGCCGGCACCACGTTTGGAGAGATCTTTGGCGAAGGGGATGATGATGATTGGCATGTGACGGTTAGTGCGCAGAACTGCAACAACTCGATTCAAACGGCCTGGGATCGCATTGCCCTGTCACCTGCAGTGACTGACCCTGACGATACCGATGGAGACGGCATTCCCAATTTCTTTGAAGAGGCAAATGGGCTCAACCCTAACGGAAACGATGCTAACGAAGATCCCGATGGGGATGGCTCTTCAAACCTAGCAGAGTTCGAAGCCAAGACCGATCCTCAAAACGCCGATACAGACGGTGATGGTCTTGCCGACGGCGCAGAGACGGCGACGGGTGTGTGGGCGAGTGACGCGGACACGGGAACGGATCCTTTGGACACCGATTCCGACGACGATGATCTTTCAGACGGCGTGGAGACGAACACAGGAACGTATGTCGGTGCGGAAGATACAGGCACAGATCCTAACAACCCGGATTCAGACAACGACCGATCCAGTGATGGCTTTGAGGTAACTCAGAACAGCAGTCCGACGGATGAGAGAAGCCTGCCCACTTTCGATATCGAGAATGGTTTGCTAGGACATTGGAAGCTCGATGAAACCAGTGGCAGCACGGCGGCCAATGCCGCTGACGAATCGCTGGAGTTCCCCTTCGTTTCTGGCAACAGCGATGGTCGCTTGGTCAACTTCGATGGTGGCACGCCTTGGACAGAAGGCATCACTGGTGGAGGCCTTGAGTTCGGCGGCGCAGACGCGGCGCAATGGGCCGTTGTTCCCGACTACTTTGGCGAGGTCAAACCCACGAGCGTCTCGGTTTCCCTCTGGGTGTGGGCCGACACGTTGGTAGAGTCTGGTTGGATTGTTAGCAACTTTGTCGAAGCAGGACCACGCGGCCAGTTCGCCATTCAACTGTCTGAAGATGGTCAACACCTAGTCGCGAGCACCCGGACGATCAATGGCGATGTCTCCATGGCCAGAGATCCAGAGGTCTTCCCCGTCGGCGAATGGGTGCACATCGGATACGTGTTTGAGGAGTACCCCCGCACGGAAGAAGGCGCCACCCAAGGTGGTGAATCCAGACTCTATCGCAATGGCGAATTGGTCTTACAGCAGTCCGTTACCAACGGCGCTACCTCTGCGGCGCCCGCACTCATCTCCATGGGTGCCTTGCTGCTAGAGCCCGGCGATGATCCAGCCTCAACTCCGGGATACTGGGACGGCAAGTTGGACGACTTCGGACTTTGGTCTCGTGCGCTAGCCACCGAAGAAATTGTCGGCATCTATGAGGCCGGTTTGAGCGGCAATAACCTCACGCTAGCAGATGCGCCCATTCCTCCCGTCGAGATCAAGCCTGGCCCTAACATCACCGTCTTTCCTCGGAAACGTCTCGGACAGCTCGACGCGACCATTCCCACCTTCACCAACACCATCACAGTTCGCAACACCGGCACCGACAACGTACTCACCATCTCGGAAGTCGCGTTCACGGGCGATGACAGCGAATTCTTCACCGTGGACGACGCGCCTGACACCATTCCCGCGAATGGATCAGCAGAAATCACCTTCAGCTTTGCCCCGGCAGGCAACACCGGCGCCTTCTCTACCACCCTTGAGATTAAGAGCGATGACGTTGACGCAGAAGATCAAACGTTCGTCGTTGAAGTCACCGCCAACATCGTCAACCTGCTAGGACCGGTCGCTCACTATGCACTGGACGACGCCGATGGAACGACCATGCTCGATGTCTCCGGCTTCGGTCGGCACGGCGCGTATGAAGATGTGACCTTGGGTCAAGAGGCCTTGGCCACTGGAATGTCGGCAGGATTTGAAAATGGCGTGGCCTCAGTGCCTATCACTACGCTTGGCAATCATGATATTTTCTCCATCGGAATCTGGTTCAACGCTGATAGCTTGGACGGTCAGCAGAAGACCTTATTCGGTCGTGGACTGCCAGCCGGCAGTCCGGCCTACGCGCTGTTGGCCTCTGGCTCAGAATTGCAGTGGTTTGTGGGCGATGCTCCTGAATTCTCTGGTGGGGCCATCACTGCAGGCTCGACGCATCACGCGGTTGTTACTTTCGGCCCTGACAAAGCGACGCTCTTTCTTGACGGTATCGAAGTCGGCTCCGTTGAATCTCCAACAGAGCCCGAAACCGACGGTGAAGACGTCTTCTTTATTGGCTCCATTGACAAGGTGCTCCCGTTCAGCGGACGTCTCGATGACGTGCAGTTTTACGATCGTGTGATCTCTGCCGAAGATGTGGCGTCGCTCTTTAACAATCCTGGCGACGTTCTCCCCATCGACGAAGATCCCGTCGTAGTTGAACCGACGGTTGAATGGATGGTCACCCATGATTTCGATGGATTAGATGAAGGGCCACTCGATGGCTTTGGGGGTTGGGCTTCTGCGGATGCCGGTACGCGAGTCGGCTCAGAGGATGGTAACAAGGTGATTGAAGCAGAAGGCGGCGCGCAGAACGCGTATGCTTCCTTGGGAGCCACCATTGTTTCGGGCAAGACGGGAACCGTGTTCTTCCGTGCACGCCCTGGCGAAATGCCCGACTTCGTCCTGGGAGTGTCAGACGTCGCGGAGCCGAACACTTGGGATCACTACGAAGGTTACATGCGATTCTTTGAGACGAACATCGATGTTCGCGATGGCGGCGGCTTCACCACCGTTGTCGAGAACGTCACCGCCAATACTTGGTACAACATTTGGTTAGTCTTGGATAATGACGCCCTAGAAACCACACTCTATTACTCGACGGGTGGAGAAGCGGCTCAACTCGGAGGAAAGGGCGCCTTCCGCATGACCGGTGGCAACACCACGCATGGAAATCTCATCAACTTCCTCGTTCGCACCGGGAATGCACACACAACAGGGCAGGTAGATGATATCTACCTAGCATCAGGCGAAAACCTAACGATTCCGCAAGCCGTCCTCGATGCCATGGGTGGCGGAATGCCTAGCGATGCCCCAGAGATCACAGGTGTGTCCCGCAGCGCCAACGGCATTTCGCTAGCACTGCCCGCGGGCACGACTTACGACATCGAGTATTCCTCAGACCTGATTACTTGGGAGCCGATTGCGACAGACGTGACTGAAAGCTACGAGGACACCGATGAGGCTCGGGCCGGTGAAGCGAGTGGTTTTTATCGCGGAGTAGTGAAGTAGTTTTTCAAGCGCGTCCATTCACAAAGTTGGATGGTTGCAGATCCGCCGCTCCTTACTGACTACTTTCACACAGAGCCAAGCGCTTTCCAAGCACCTCTCTACACTAATCGAATTGCTATGAAACTGAAGTCGCTCCTTCTCTCTCTAGTGATCGTTTCTCCGTTGGCTACCCATGCTCAGTTGGTGATTTCTGAGTTTTTAGCAATCAATGACTCGATCAAGCAAGACGCCGATGGCGCGTTCTCTGATTGGATCGAAATCCACAATCCTACGGAGAACCCGGTTGCCTTGGAAGGCTTCATCCTAACAGACGACCCAAAATTCGACCTGACTGAGACGGATACCTATTGGAAACTGCCCGCTGGAGAGCTGGCGGCGGGTGGTTACCTTTTGATCTTTGCCTCGGGTAAAGATCGTGACGGAAGCGATGAAGAATGGCATGCGAATTTCTCGTTGGGAGCGAGTGAGTATCTCGCTCTGGTATCGCCGGATGGTCTTACTAAACTAGCCGAGTTCGGCCCGGACTACCCAGAGCAGCGGACAGACATCTCCTACGGTCTTGGCACGCAAGGCGACATTCAGTTTTTCAAATCCCCAACACCTGGCAGCGCAAACGACAACAGCAGCGCCGTCGATCGTTTCGTTGCTGACACCAAGTTCAGCGTGAACCGAGGATTCCACAATGAGCCGTTCCAACTGGAGATCACGACTGCAACAGAAGACGCCACGATCTATTACACCATGGATGGCCAGACACCCTCCAAAGGCAGCATCTTTTCAGGTGCCATTGGCAACATCTACGAGAAGCCAATCACGGTCGACACTACGACTGTCATCCGCGCAGTCGCTCTTAAGACCGGGTTTGAGAGTACGAATGTGGATACCAACACTTACATCTTCATTCAGGATGTGATCCACCAGTCCGCCGAGCAAGAGGGCTGGCCGACTGAATGGTTAGGGAACAATGGAGTTGGCAGCTTTCCTGCCGATTACGAAATGGACCCCGAAGTGACCGAAGATCCCGTTTACAAGGAAATCGTCGACGACGCTCTGTTAGCCCTTCCGACACTTTCGCTGGTCACGGACCCCGATCATCTCTTCGACACGAATGATGGGATCTATCAGAGGCCACAACAAAGTGGTCCTAATTGGGAACGTCCTGTTTCTGCCGAGCTGATTCATCCAGACGGTACTGAGGGCTTTCAGATCGATGCCGGCATTCGCATTCAAGGTGGTCACACACGCGAGCCTGCCAAGAATCCTAAGCACTCATTTCGGCTTCTTTTTAAGAAAGAGTACGGCGCGGGTAAACTGAACTACCAACTCTTTGAGGAAGAATCGGCTGTTACCGAAGTTGACACCCTCATCCTTCGCGGGGCCGGCAATCAGAGTTGGCTGCACCACAACCAATTTCAGGGTGATAACCGGGGACGTGCACAGTATGTGCGCGATCAGTGGGCCAAAGACACCCAACGCGCTATGGGACATCCCTCCGCACACAACCGCATGGTGCATCTTTACATCAATGGACTCTATTGGGGACTTTACAATCCCACAGAGCGGCCCACAGCGAGTTTCGGCGAGAGTTATCTTGGCGGTGTCGCCGAAGACTATGATGCACTCAATTCCGGTGAAGCCAAAGATGGCGATGAGGTTGCCTACGGAGATCTGTTTGCAAGAGCACGGGAAGATCTAACAGATCAAGCGAACTATGACGCGCTAGCAGAGGTGTTAGACATTGACGGATTCACTGATTACATGATTCTTAACCATTACGGCGGGAATATCGAGATCAGCCACTCTTCCTCGAAGCAGGCGCGTATGGATTGATCGTCGCCGATCGCGAAGCTTTTGCCACGCATTATGCGAGCATTTCCCTGGGATCGGTTATCGGGGAGTTTGCTAATGAAACCAATCTCAAAAATGGCGGCGAACGTCTCACCTTGTTAGACCGAAAAGACTCCACATTATGGAGTATTCGCTATGACAATGTAGAACCATGGCCAAAACTCGCTGAGGGCCATTCTTTGGTGTATCAGGGAGGAGATACCAGTTCTGTGGAATCGTGGGCGGGTAGTGCCAAGCAAGGTGGTACGCCAGGCGCTCCTGAAGAGGCTTCAGAAGCGATCAATCACCTCCCAGGCCTAACTGATGTGAGAATGCAATCCAACAGTGCCTTTGGATTCACTCTTCCGGAAGGCGTGACTGGTGGTGTGGAGTATTCTACGGACCTACGTGCTTGGAAAGTGATCGCCACCGGTGTCACGGGCCCGTTTGAAGAAACAAACGCCGATCGCTTGGCCGCGCCAGAAGGCTACTATAGGGCAAAGCAGTAGATCAGCTGAGCAAGCGAGAGTGCGCAATCTTCTCAACGCGAACTTAGAGTTGTAGGATCGGAGGAGCGATCGACGGCCCTACGAGACGTCTCCCAGATTACCCGTCGATTTAGTTCCGTTTGTTCATTTTCTACAAACAACGTTCGTTACCTTCATCCGAAAATGGTATTCGGTTTAGGTTCACTTCACCTTCTCAAGAGTATGAAATCGCCTCTCCTTATCTTCGCCATCCTTGTCTCTTCCTTTACAATCTCGCTGGGACAAGAGCTAGAACCGGATGACGGTTCCATCGCGGATGGCCTCGTGCTGTGGTTGCGTGATGCTGGAAACACGTTCGATCTTGATGCAGGCACTTGGACGGATGCTAGTGGCAGAGGCAATGACGCGTCGGCGGTAGGAGACGTCGACGTGGCGGGCCCGGAGACTTATCTGGCAGGAGAACTCGTAACCTTAAATGGTAGCCCGTTTCTCGATGAAGATATTTCAGCCGTTCGCTTCGGTTCGGAAGTCAATGATTTGATGGTAAGCTCTGACATCAATGGCGATGCTGGGATGGAGAATCTCACCATCTTTGTCGTCTACAAGATGAACGTGTTAGGCAATGCTAGCATCACCCGTCCGGTGGGTGTCGGGTCTATCACGGGAACACAAGAGAACCCTGGAGACCACTTCAATTTGGGATCCGATCCCAGTGTTAGAAAAGATAACGGTCAACTGGGGTCGGGGCAGTACGCTGAAGAATTCCCCTCCGAGTCGCTTTTCATCCGTAGCGCTCGCATGTCTCCAGATGCCATCGATGATTGGTTCAATACGGATGGTAACACGACCAAAGTGCTCAACATCGAAGATTCCTCTTACGTGACGAGTGTGGATGAGTTCTATCTGGGAGACTTGCGTGCCGGCGCCACCGCCACTCCCGGTTTTGGCGGGTCGACCGCTGTTTCTGAATTCGATATCGTTCAAGTGGTCGTCTACAACACCGCGTTAAGTGATCAGGAAGTGACAGGAGTCAATGAGTGGCTGACCAACAACATCGAGGGCCTGGGTGAGAAATCAGATCCCAATATCGCCGCTCCTCGCCAGTTCGCCTTTGGTCAATTGCCTACCGTGCCGCAGCAGGTCACAAGGTTGATTCCCATAAGAAATAGCGGCGAAACGCAAACGCTAACGGTATCCGAAGTCATCCTGTCAGGGCCTCAGCAAGAGCATTTCACAATCAATAGCGTTCCGGACACGATAGCTCCTGGAAGCGCCGGTGAAATCAGCATCACGTTTGATTTGAAAGGGTTGACCGGTGGATTTGTGGCGAACGTGGACGTGACAAGTGACGATCCCGACAATCCGACCTCAATGATTGCGCTGTCAGCGCAAGTCTTTGACCCTGCGGCGCCGGCCAATCACTATCGTTTTGACGAAACTGAAGGAACTGTCGTTGCCGACGCCTCGGGAAATGGACTCGTTGGAGAGTACGTTGCCGGTAATGGTACTCTGGCACTAGGACAGGAGGCCCTCGCATCCGGCAACTCAGCCGGTGTCGCAGGAGGAGCTCAAGTGCTGCTGCCCGAGAGTGCGCTCGATGTCTTGGCGGACAGTTACTCGATCTCGTTATGGGCGCGCGCCGACAGCGTGGCTGAGCCTAACCAAACGCTATTCGCAAGAGGCGAATCGAACCCTGACTTTGTGCTGTTGCTAAATGAAGATAAACTGAGCTGGCTCGTGGATGACGAAGGTGTTCTTGCAACGGACATCCAAACTGAAGGTGTGGTCCAAGCGGGAATGACCCATCACATCGTGGCCGCCTACAATAACACAGCCGGGGAACGTCAACTGACGGTATTCCTGGATGGGAACGTCGTCGGTTCTGTCAATGATCCCGTCTCGATCGTTCCTCTCGAGGGATCGAACTTCTTCGTTGGTGCCTTTCAAGGAAACCTTCCCTTTGCCGGCCGCATTGATGACCTGCAGCTCTATGGACGGTCGTTGAGCGAAGAGGAGGTCGCTCAACTCTTTGCCAACCCCGGCGAACCAATCCGAACGGTTGGTGACGCAATTGATAGCGATGGAGATGGTCTAACAGATCAAGAGGAACTGGATCTTGGCACAGATCCTTTGATAGCCGATACAGACGGGGACTTGCTCGACGACGGTGATGAGAAGGACACGCATCAAACGGATCCTTTGAAGGCAGACACGGATGACGATGGCTTCACCGACCCTTTCGAGCTGGCTGAAGGCTCCGATCCAACTGATCCCAATAGTGTGCCAAATAACATTGGTCAGCCCGACTTGCAGATCACGGAGATCGGTGCGTTTGGCACCATGCAAGCCAATGGTTGGGACACCAGAGACGCGACCTTTAGCCTCAAGGTTGATTTCGATGCCAAGACAGATGGCGGCCCCGAAGTGCTTTTCGAATCCGGTGGCGGAACGGTAGGCCTTTCCCTGGTCTACGAAGCAGGCAATAAGCTGGTCATTCGTCAGGCTGGAAACGGTGGAATCGATGTCGGGACTCTCGAGTACGCCCTCACCGATGCAGAGATCGCCGCCGGCGAGCTTGAACTCATTTGGACGACTCAAGTCGATAATGGCGACGGCATGCAAGTCCTGAGGCTCTTCATCGACGGTGCTGAGGTCGCTTCGCTAACAGCGGCGTTGGAGGCGGATTGGACTGGCTCCAATGAAGCTGCTCTGGGAACGTCGAGTTCCACGGTGGCTGCTGCGGGAGAGAATACTGGGTTGGCGGATACCATCGATTTCGAATCCGGAACGATCAATACGGTATCGGGATTGCAGTTCTTCTCCGAGTTGCTCTTTATGCCCACAGCTCCTGGAGGCATTACTTGGGAAGCCCCGGATCTCGATACCACCGTAGGCGACCTGATCGGAGGGCCTTCGATCACGTTCATACCGTTCGCTTACGATGGTGGAAACGCTGATGGCACCTTCTGGACGGGTGACGGTGGTACGACGGGCGACGAAATGTTAGATGCTGTCTACAACAGTCACGGCTGGAACGCCGACGGCGCTAGCATTACCCTCGAAGGGCTAACGGCAGGTGAGAGCTACCAAGTGCAATTGTTGGGAGCGGGTGATACCCGCGGATGTTGCAATACGCGCAACCAAGCGGCATCCGACGGCACCAATGTGAGTGGCGATTTCCCTCGTGGAAATAGTTCGGTCATTGGGAGCTTCGTCGCCACGGGTCCAACTCAAGAGGTGATGATCGTCTCTGGTCAAGACAACGGTGTGGATCCCGGCCTCAGCGGATTCATCCTAACCGATGCCGAAGGTGTCCTTGTTTCCGCCTTCAACGTCGGGCGGACCGAAGGTGACGATATCACTGTGATGACAAGTGACGGGCCTGATGGCGGAGGAGCGCGCTTCGCTACCCTCGAAAACGTTGGCATTCAGGCTAGCGGGGCTTTCGGCGTTAGTCTGCCTGACGGCGTCACGGCAGACATTGAGTTTTCGACCGACCTCATCAATTGGGAAGTCATTGCAACTGGTGTCTCAGGAGCCCTAGAAGAAACGGATGCAGGCCGCATGGCAGCCCCAAATGGTTTCTATCGCGCCAAGCAGTAGACTGCAAAGTTTGAGAGGCCGCAGTCAATCCTCTGTTGTGCTGAGCATCGCGAACCAATCAACTAGGTAAGTAGGGATCCGCCGAACACTCTTGTCCATCTAATATTCATCCCATGAAAGCCTTATCCATTCTCTTACTAGCATTCGTCACTTTGGTTCAGCATGGAATTGGAGCACCCCAGTTCGGTCGACAAAAGTCAGCTTCCGGGATCAAGCACTCGTTCTTGATTGCAGGCCCTATCACTGTCCTAGTCGGCGAAGATGGAGAAGTCAGATGGCGTGCCGAAGGCCGAGCGCGTGACGCCTTCGTTCTGGAGAATGGCAATGTGCTTGCGTCTATTGCCAACACCGCCAGGGAGATCAGCCGCGAAGGCAAAGTCGTCTGGAGCTACAAGCTCGCCCCTGAAAACAAAGAGCTTGGCACCGCCGTTCGTCTGAAGAACGGCAACACATTAGTTGTCGAGCGGGGCACCAAACCCCGTCTCCTCGAAGTGACCACAGACGGCAAGATCGCCATCGAAGTCCCACTCAAACCTGAGACTGACAATGCTCACATGCACACCCGCATGGCGCGCAAACTGGCCAACGGCAACTACCTCGTCCCGCATCTGCTTGCGTTTAAGGTAAACGAATATAAGCCAGACGGCACCATCGTTCGAACCATCAAGACCGACCTCGAAGAGCTTGGCGGCCGCGAAGCAAAGAACTGGCCATTCACCGCCATCCGTCTCGAAAACGGAAACACCCTGGTCAACCTCACCAACGGTAACAAGACCGTTGAATTTGATTCCGAAGGCAAGGTGGCTTGGAAAGTCACCAACGACGATGTCGACGGTCGCTTCGCGGATCCATGTGGTGGCCAGCGGCTCGCCAATGGCAACACGGTCATCTGCAGCTATGGTCAGAAGGATCCTGACAAACCGAAATTATTTGAGATCACTCCTGACAAAAAGGTCGTCTGGGAATTCTTCCATCCCAAAGCACGCGCGCACGAGGTTCACGTGTTGACCACAAACGGGAAGCCAGAAGGCGCCCTCAAGTAATCCCATAGCCTTCACTCTTCGGCGAACAACACCGTAATAACCCATGAAAGCGCATCTCGCTCTCACGCTACTGGCCCTCTCACTTTCTGCCACATTAGCCCAGGAAAGGAAACCTAACGTCGTTCTCATCTTCGCCGACGACCTTGGCTACGGCGACCTCGGTTGCTACGGCGCTACCAAGCTCAAAACGCCTAATATCGACAGACTCGCTGCGGAAGGCCGCCGCTTCACTGATGCTCACTCGGCTGCTGCTGTCTGTACCCCATCGCGCTATGGCCTGCTAACCGGGGAGCATCCCTTCCGCGCCAAAGGCGGCAAGGGCATCTGGGGGCCAGCTCCCGTCACATCACCACTACTCATCCCCCCAAACACGCTGACCATCGCCGACATCTTTAAGGAGGCTGGCTACGAAACCGCCGTCTTCGGCAAATGGCATCTCGGATTCAAAGAGGGCCAAAACGACTGGCAAGAACCTCTGCGCCCCGGCCCTCAAGACCTCGGCTTCGACTACTACTACGGCATGCCCGTTGTGAACAGCGCCCCACCCTACGTCTACGTAGAAAATGATAGAGTCGTCGATGGCGATCCCGACGACCCGCTCATCCACGTCGGCCGCGGCGCCAAGGACACGACGCCTATCACTCCCATCAAACCCTAAGAAGCCCAACGCAGCCCTAACCAATTCAAGGGCGCCGTCAAAGCGCACAAACGTTTCAACGACTACGAGGTCGGCACCAAGCTCACCGAAAAAGCCACGGGCTGGATCAAAGAACGCGGCGACACCCCTTTCTTCTGTTTCCTCTCCACCACCGCCGTCCACCATCCCTTCACCCCGGCTCCCCGATTCCAAGGCACCAGCGAGTGCGGCGTCTACGGCGACTTCGTCCACGAACTCGACTGGATGGTTGGCGAAATGATGAAGACCCTCGAGGCCCAGGGCATCGCCGACAACACCCTCGTCCTCTTCACCAGCGACAACGGCGGCATGTTCAACCTCGGCGGCCGCGTCGCCGCTGAAAAAGGACACAAGATCAATGGCGACCTCCTCGGCTCCAAGTTCGGCATCTGGGAGGGTCGTCTTCACCTCGGACAACGGCTGCAACCGGCTTGGTTCCACCGGTGGACTCAACGGCGGAAAATACACCACCATGGAAGGCGGCCATCGCGTTCCCGCCATCTTCTGCTGGCCTGGCCAGATCCCCGCAAGCCAAGTCTCCGACGTCACCCTGACCAGCATGGACCTCTTGCCCCTCTTCTGTGGACTCGCAGGCATCAAAACGCCCAGTGATAGGAAATAGGAAGATCGATGGAAAAAACATCCTATCAATCCTCAAGGGCGAATCCAAAACCTCACCCCACCAGCTCCTCTACTACTACAACGGCACCAACCTCCAGGCCGTTCGCGAGGGACATTGGAAACTCCATCTTCCACGATCCGTCGATGACCAACCTTTCTGGAACAAGAAACCGATCGCTGGACGAGTGTTAGTCACGCTAGATCAACCCGCTCTATTTAATCTAAACAAAGACCTCAGCGAGAAACGCAATGTCGCCAGCCAACACCCCGAGGTCACGGCCCGTCTACAAAAACACGCCGAAGCCATCCGGCTAGAACTAGGCGACATCCACGTCACCGGCACCGACCAGCGCCCCATCAATCTCGACCAGCCCCAAGAAAGGTAAGCCCACCGAACAAGGACCGGCCTCTCCAAGCGCCTTAAAACCGGCACAAGGAACTCATACGCAGCATGCAAAACTTCATTATCGCCGCACTCTACGGATTGCTCATCACGTTCGCTGCAGCCAATCCAGACAGGCCGAACTTCATCATCATCTTCACTGATGACCAAGGCTATGGCGACCTCAGTTGTTACGGTGCCGACCACGTCAGCACGCCACGCATCGATCAGATGGCAAAAGAAGGTGCCAAACTCACAAGCTTCTATGTCGCTGCCCCCGTCTGCACCCCTTCGCGTGCCGCCCTCATGACTGGCTGCTACCCCAATCGGATCAACATGGCCACTGGGTCCAACTTCGGCGTGCTCTTGGCCGGTGACAGCAAAGGCCTCAACCCTGACGAAATCACCATCGCCGAAGTGCTCAAGAGCGCTGGCTACAAAACCGGCATATTCGGCAAATGGCACCTCGGCGATCAACCTGAGTTTCTCCCCACACGTCAAGGGTTCGATGAATTCTTCGGCATCCCCTACAGCCACGACATCCATCCCTTCCACCCAAGGCAGAACCACTACAACTTCCCGCCGCTACCACTTCTGGAAGGCGAGAAAGTCATTGAGTTGGATCCGGACGCCGACTACCTAACAAAGCGCTTCACTGAGCGCGCCATAAGCTTCATCGAGAAACACAAAGACGAGCCCTTCTTCCTCTACCTTCCGCACCCCATCCCGCACGCACCGCTTCACGTCTCACCACCATTCATGAAAGGCGTTGACGACGAAGTCACCACCAACCTTCAGAAAGAAGATGGCAACATCGACTATCAAGAACGCCACAAACTCTTTCACCAAGCCATCGCTGAGATCGATTGGTCCGTCGGCCAGATCCTCGACGCTCTCAAAGCCAACGGCATTGACGAAAAAACCCTCGTCCTCTTCACCTCCGACAACGGCCCGCCAAAGAACACCCTCCACGCCAGCCCCGGCATCCTGCGAGGCCACAAGGGAACCACTTTAGAAGGCGGAATGCGTGAACCCACAGTCGTCCGTTGGCCCAGAAAGATCCCTGCAGGCAAAGAGAACGACGAAATCATGACCACCATGGATCTCCTCCCCACCTTCGCCGCACTAGCAGGAGCCAAAATGACTAACGATCACACCATCGACGGCAAAGACATCTCAAAGGTCCTGTTTGGCGAGTCAAAAACCCCACATGAGACTTTCTTCTACCATGGCGGCAACACCCTTCGCGCCGTACGCTCCGGAAAATGGAAACTGCATTGGAACAAAAAGAAACCGACCCAGCTCTACAACTTGGAGACCGACATTGCGGAAAAGAAAAATCTCATCAAGAGCGAGCCAGAAGTGGTTAAAAAGCTAACAGAATACCTGAGAAGGATTGAACAAGACATCGCCCAGAACAACAGGCCTGCAGGTTTCGTCAACGCCCCTCAACCACTCTCAAAATAGTCCATGAACACCAGGCAAAGTGATAGTCTATGAAAACCTTCACTGTATCCATAACTCTTGCCGTCCTTTCTCTGCCTCTCATGGCACAGTCGGCGCCCAAACTCAATGTGGTCATCCTTTATGCAGACGACATGGGCGTGGCTGATGTCTCCTACGGGAACAGCCAGGCCAAGATTCAAACCCCAAACATCGACCGCCTCGCAAGTCAGGGAATGACCTTCACCGATGGCCACAGTTCCTCTGGCATTTGCACCCCGAGCCGCTTTGCCATGCTCACCGGGCAACACCACTGGCGTCGCTTCCACGGCATCGTCAACGCTTTCGGCACGTCCGTGTTCAAACCAGGAGAGTTCACCATCGCCCGCATGTTCAAAGAGCAAGGCTACAACACTGGCTGCTTTGGCAATGGCACCTCGGCTGGGACTGGGACGCCATCCGCAAACCCAATGTCACCAAACCCCGGATTAAGCTAGCGGAATCCCACTACTGGACAAAACGTTTCCCTGGCGGCCCGCTCGATCAAGGATTCGACCACTACTTCGGAGACGGCACCATCAACTTCCCACCCTACTGCTGGATCGAAGGCGATCGCTTCCTCACCACGCCCACCAAGCCCGTCATCAAATCGCGCCCCCTTGCTGGCGGCGGCAGCTTCCGCCCCGGGCCCATGGCCGAAAGTTGGAACCCCTACGACATTCTCCCAACCGTCACCAACAAGACCGTCGAGTGGATTGGAGAACAAGAGGCAGAGCAACCCTTCTTCGCTTACCTCGCCTTCAACTCCCCCCACTATCCCATCGTCCCTAACAAAGAGTTCCACGGCAAATCGAAGGCTGGCTACTACGGCGACTTCGTCGTCGAAACCGACGCCATGGTTGGCAAAGTGATCAACGCGCTGAAGGAAAAGGATCTCCTAGAGAACACCATCGTCATCTTCACGGCCGACAACGGCGCTGAAAACCTAGCATTCAGTCGGCTCGAGAAGTTCGACCACTGGAGTTCAGGAAAATTCCGCGGCCTCAAGCGCGACGTCTACGAAGGCGGCCACCGCGTCCCCTTCATCGTCAGCTGGCCAGGCAAGATCCAACCCGGCTCCCGCTCCGATGAAGTCGTCAGCCAAGTCGACCTCGCCGCCACCTTCGCCGAAATCATCGGCCACAAACTCAGCAACGACGACGCCATCGACAGCTACAACCTGCTGCCCGTCCTCACTGGTGAGAACTACCCGAAACCCTTACGCAGGGCCACTGTACAGAACACCTCTCAGAAAGCCTTCGCCCTACGCCAAGGTGATTGGGTCCTGATCAATGCCGCTTCGGGAGCCGCACAGAAAGAATCCAAAGCCTACCTCGATCACTTTGGCTTGAAAACCTACCCAAAGGAAACGCCAGGATTGCTATTCAACCTGAAGGAAGACCCACGACAGTCGAAGAACGTCTATCAAGACTACCCCGACAAGGTAGAAGCAATGAGCAAGCTCTTGAGGCGCTACCTAGAAGGGGAACGCTGTGCTCCTACGAGAAACAACTAACATAGTGAAGTCTATCAAGCCATCCTCAACCGTGTTGGGTTTCCTCCTTATAGCTCTGCTGTTCACAGTAGGCGCTTTCGTTGAAGTTGGCGCTAACGAACGTCCAAATATTGTCGTCGTCCTTGCTGACGACATGGGCTCGCGGCCCAAGGGTCGATGAATTTCTAAAAAGTTTTCAATTTTTAAGAAAAATCCGAGAAATCTCACTCTGAATACAGTCGCCAAGACTTCGGTACGGAATACAATGCCAAATCCTCGAAGCAGTCCTTGACCAAGCGGCGGCTTGAGGTGTTTCTTTGAACACCATGGGCAGAACTCGAAAGACCCTTAGCTTGTTTACAGGAGCGGGCGGCTTAGACCTTGGCTTCGAAGCGGCAGGGTTCGCAACTTCCGTGGCCGTTGAGTTAGATGATCTGTGCGTAGAAACTCTCAGACATAACCGTAAGTGGCCCGTGATTCATCGCGACATCCACCAAGTTTCTTCAGAGGAGCTGCTTGAACGGGCGGGGCTAGTAAAAGGGGAGCCGGATGTGTTGGTCGGGGGACCTCCATGTCAGCCGTTCTCCAAGTCTGGATTCTGGGCAACTGGTGATTCCAAACGACTGGCGGACCCTCGAGCAAGTACACTTGACGCCTACCTTCGAGTTCTCGAAGACGGGCTGCCCAAAGCCTTCCTCTTGGAGAATGTTGCAGGAATTGCCTTTAAAGGGAAATCAGAAGGCCTTGAGTATCTCAAGCAGAGGATTTCAGAAATCAACAAACGCCAGCGTGTCAATTATGGTGTTGAAGTTATTCGTGTGAATGCCGCTCAATACGGGGTTCCTCAAATTCGTGAGCGAATGCTGATCCTCGGCCACCGAGATGGTAAACAGTTTGGGCAGCTTGAGCCCACCCATTCATGGTGCCGCGAAACTAGCTCCCAGACCTATTTCTTGGATGACGAGCTTCTTCCAACTACCACCGCATGGGATGCAATTGGACATCTTACAAATGTCGAATGTGACGACCTACAGCTTTCTGGCAAATGGGCTGCCCTCTTGCCTTCAATACCTGAAGGCGAGAACTATCTTTTTCACACGGAACGGGGCAACGGGCAGCCCCTCTTTGGTTGGCGTACACGCTTTTGGAACTTTCTTCTGAAGCTGGCCAAAGACAAGCCTTCTTGGACTTTAACAGCTCAACCCGGACCTGCAACTGGGCCGTTTCATTGGGACAATCGGCATTTATCAGGAGCAGAACTCTGTGCACTACAGACTTTCCCTAACGATTACGAAATACTAGGGAGACGAGCTGATGTGCAAAGACAGGTTGGGAATGCCGTTCCTTCAGCTTTAGCCGAGTTGGTTGCGATGAAGATGCAAGCACGTTTCTTTGGAGATTCTGCGCGGGAGAAGGCAATCGCCACGTTAGTTCCACCAAAGAGAATCGATCTGCCGAAAGCGCGTCGAAGAACTCAGGTCCCACAACAATACTATTCTCTCGCGGGCCAACATAGGGCTCATCCTGGAACCGGCAAAGGTCCAGGAGCAATGAGAAATAAGGCTAGGGCGAGCGCATGAGATGGACTACCGCAAGTATTCTGTCAGCAAGCGGCATAAGGAGCCTCTGTTAAATTTTATAACGGATTCGCTGAAATCCTGTGGCTGTTCAATCCTTAAGACATCATGTGCGAAGCAAGCTCCCTTTCGTGTGACTTTTGAGGATTCTGCGGGGTATAGACATGGAATTATTGTCTACGCATTCTTCGCGAATTCTCAGGAGACAAAAAACCGGCCGTCAGATGAGCATCGATTCCAAATCAAATACGGGAAGAAGGATGGTTGTCTTCATCGTATCTGGCAGGATCCTTACGAGATTTACACAACCCTGTTAGTAGGGATTGATACGCACAGAGGGATTTTCGTTGGCATTGATCCAGTGCTACATGAGCTAACGAAATTCTTTATATCCATTGAATTTAAGCGAGGTGACGTTGACGCCATTCAAGACAGAGGCTGGCACTGTTGGGAACGAGTTAGACGAGCTGGAGACGATGCCCCTGTTGAAACTCTTGTCGGAGGCAATGCCAGAAGTTTTTTGAGTTATGTTAAATTTGAGCAGGCAGCTAAAGGGCTAGATCAGGGTCATCGCTATTTGCTGGCAGAGAAATTGGATCAGTTTCTTGATCGTCGAATTACTCAAGCTTCGGAAGAGGCAGCTTTGAAGATTCACTCTCGTGAAACCCATAAACTGGCACGGGAGTTTGAGATCAGTGAGGAAGAAATCCTTAACATGATTCAAGCTGCCCCTCGGTTGAAGATGGCTGTTCGAGGTTGGGTTGCAGAGCGTCATCTCGCCCAAATATTGTCGCAAACTGAAGGAGTAGATTCTTGCATTCAGTTAGAAGAAGACGGACGTCCTGATTTTGAAGTCATTTATCGAGGGAGTCAGCCGATCCTCTTGGAATGTAAAAACGTGCTCCGCAAAACGCTGGCTGATGGAACCATCCGTGTAGACTTTCAAAAAACTAGAGCCTCTAAAGCAGACCCTTGCTCAAGATTCTACCGACCCAGTGATTTCCAAATAATCGCTGCTTGCTTGCATCCGTGCACAGAGCGATGGGAGTTTCTGTATCATCTTACAAGAGAGCTGCCTTTCCACACAAAGAAATGTCCTGAACATCTAAGTAATAATGTTAAAATCGGTGAAAGTTGGCAGGCTTCTCCAGTTGCTACATTCGAACGCCTTCTTGCTTAAGTGCTAATAATAGACGTGCCAATCAAGTAGAGATCGCGATTGTGGTGCTCACGCAAAACTCTCCAAATGAGGCCCCGACGGCAGCTCGTGCGTGATCGGTTGCTCATCTCGTCGCGAACGTATGCGGATATTTAGGTTTTTGTCGGCAAATGTGGGGAGTTCGTGGAGCATCCCATCAATGGACTATGCCTACCGCAAACAGCACGAATGAAATCTTCTGCCATGACAGTCCACGACGAACTGTAAATTCGAATCCCCGTCAGACCCCTTAAACACTCCATTCATGAAAACTCCCTTTCGTTCGATCACTCTGTGTCTCGTCGGTGCGATAAGCTGGCTCTCATCGGCAAGCGCCGCCCCCGTCATATCTGAAATCGTCGCTGTCAATGATGGCTCGCTTGAGGACAAAGATGGTGACACCTCAGCTTGGGTCGAATTCTACAATCCCAGTGCGGAGGCCTTCGACCTCAGAGGTTACTATGTGACCGACGACGCTGACAATCCTACCAAATACCTCGTGCCTAAGTTGACGATCCCTGGCGAAGGCTACGCCCTCCTCTTTCTCTCAGGGAAGGACTTCAGTTCGCTCTTTCAAACGGAAGTCCACGCCTCGTTCAACTTTGGAACGAACGACGATTACTTTGCGATCATCGATCCTGACGAAAGCACGGTGGTGGATTCGCTAGACAAGATCGATTACCAGCTTGGATGTCTTACGGTCGAGTGAACCCCGATGGTGACGAGGCAAACCTGTTCGCAGTACAAACACCTCTGGAGGCAAACAGGAGACCGGTCGCCGGTGTGGTCGCGGACACCAAGTTCAGCGTCGATCGGGGTTTCTTCACCGAGCCCTTTGAAGTCGAGATCACGACAGCGACTGAAGGCGCGCGTATTATCTATCTACACCACGACTGGACGTGCACCTAGCGAGGGGAGCATCTTTACCGGTCCCATCGAGCACGTCTACAATGGCCCTATCACGATCAGTGAAACCACAGTCCTCCGTGCTGCGGCTTTCAAAGACGGCCTGGCTCCAAGCAACGTTGATACCCAGACTTACATCTTTGCCAGTGATGTGGGGCAACAGGAAGAGATGAGTGGGCCAGATGCCGATCATCCACAGATGGTCGAAGCCCTAACATCACTTCCCACGATTTCGCTGGCGGTTGAGGATTTGGAAGACGTGACGGTCGGCGGAGACCGGGGCAGCGACAACGACGAGGAGTTCGAAACGTCTGTGGAACTCCTGCATCCTGATGGCACGGAAGGTTTCCAGATCGACGCTGGGGTCTCCCGCTTTGGTGGGTATTTCACCAACTTTGACAAGGAGAACTTCCGTCTTCATTTTCGCAAACGCTATGGCGCGGGCAAGCTCAGGTATCCTCTTTACCGTGGCCACGAGATGGGCATCGCTCCTGCGGAAGAATTCGACGCCATCAATCTCCGCACAGGTTCCCATGATATGGTGAATCGCGGTGCTTATCTTTCTAACCGATTTATAGATGATACTCTGTTAGAAATGGGCCATATCGCGCCGCACGGCCGATTCGTTCACCTCTACATTAACGGATTTTATTGGGGGCAATACCATCTACGCGAGCGTTGGAATGCTCCCATGTTCGCCAGCTACTTCGGTGGTCCTGAAGAGGACTACGACGCCATCAACGGCAACAACCAAGGCCCGCAAGAATTCCTCCCGGGAGATCCTTTCGACGGCAACAGAGACTTCTGGGCTGAAGCGCTTGAGATCGGGGGGGCAGCCCAATCCCTTTGCGAATATCCGCGACCATGTCGACATGGGATCTTATCTCGCGTTCCACCTCACCTGGCTCAGTGGCAATAGTGAAAGTGAGTTTCAAAGTGCTGGATCCCGTGCGCAGGGGATTCCCTTCAAGTTCTATTTCGAAGATGCCGACGGGTATCTTCGACCGGTGAATTCTGGTCGACGGACCAGTCGCGGCCCAGGAAACATCTTCCGCGAAATGAACAACGCCGAAGAACCGGACTACCTGATGTTTCTCGCGGACACCATTCACAAACACTATTTCAACGATGGAGCCTTCACGGTGGACCGGAACCTCGCTCGGCTGCAACGCCGGATCGATGAAACAAAACTCTCCATGATCGCTGAGAGTGCGCGCTGGAACTACCGTACCTTGGCAAACTGGCAGAGTTTCCAAGACAACCTGATCAACAATCACTTTCCGGACCTAACCAAGGACATGAGCCGCGCGTTCAAAAGTGAAGGGTGGTATCCGGACGTCACAGCGCCCGTCTTTCTCCAGAAAGCTGGTGAGATCGAGCCCGGCTTTCGCTTGCAAATGGAGGCGGGCACGCTCTTCAACCCGCAACCGGGCGACATCCTCTATACGCTCGACGGCTCCGATCCCAGACTACCCGGAGGTGCCGTGGCTGATGGAGTTCTGACATACGAACGAAAGGGGCCGGGTGTGTCTCTGCAAGAGTCGGCAACTGTCAAAGCACGGATCCATGAGCCCGACGGAGATTGGAGCGCTCTGACAGAAGCTACTTTTCACATTGGACGACATCCTGCTCCTGGGGACCTGGTCATCTCCGAAATCCACTATCGTCCTCTAGAACCTTCCACTGCAGAGATCGAAGCCGGGTTCGATTCGCGCAGTGCCTTCGAATTCGTCGAACTCTACAACCGCTCAGAGGCCACGATCAGCCTCTTAGATGTCGTCTTCACCAAGGGCGTCCAGTTTGACTTTATCGAGGCCAAGCGCTCGCATCTCGCCCCCGGCGAACTCGCCGTCATCGTGGCTAACGAAGGCGCATTCGCTTCACGTTACAGCACTAACATCGTTCCGGATGGCCAAATTCAGAGCGGCCGCCTGAACAACGGTGGCGAATATCTGCGCCTCTCGCTACGCTCAGGCGAGATCCTGCAAGAACTCCGTTACGACAATAGCGAGCCATGGCCAGAGACGCCGGACGGCATGGGCAAGAGCCTCACCCTCAAGGATCCTACGGTCATGCCAGACATCAGCGAAGCCGAGCAGTGGCAGGCCAGCAACCTCGACGGAGGCACGCCGGGAGCGCTTGACGGAGAAACCCCAGATCCTGGCGGTGACGATCAGGCCGACCTCGACGGAGACGGCCTGCCAGCTTTCGCTGAAATGGCCCTTGGCACCAGTGACCAAGATGCCTCCTCCGGCGCCGACCAACTCACATTGGCCCGTAGCAATGAAGGTTTGCTAACCATTACCCTAAACAAATCTCCGGCAGCGAATGCTTCTCAGTTTCAGTTAGAAGTTTCAAGCGACCTCAAGACGTGGTCCAAGGACGGCTTCTTGCTCGATGTGACGAATCAGAATCTGGACACGCTTCGATGGACTAAGGAAGACCCCGAAGCAGCACAAAGCTACATCCGGCTGGTGATCACAGCTCCCTGAAAGACCAAGACAAGATGAAGCTAATCATCAGCCTTGTGTTGGTCTTCACTACAGGGACCCCGTGCCGTGCCGCAGAAACGGCGGCAGACTTCTATGTCTCTCCTCGTGGCTCGGACACGTGGTCTGGAACCCTAGCATCTCCCAACGCTCAAGGAACTGATGGGCCGTTTGCATCTTTAAAGAAAGCGCGCGACGCCGTACGCGATCTGAAAAAGCGTACTTTGACCAACATCGTTACCTACATTCGGGAGGGAACCTATCAGCTAGATGAGACTGTGGTGTTTGGGTTAGAAGACTCAGGCGAAGCTGATGCCACTGTAACCTACGCTGCCTATCCGGGTGAAACGCCGGTGTTCAGTTCCGGAAAGCAGATCAGGGTTTGGAACAAAGTCGTCGGCAAACTCCCTGGCCTCCCTGAGAAGGCCCAAGGGAAGGTGTTAGAAGCCAAGGTCACCGGCCAATTCCATACGCTCTACGACGCCGAGGGAATACTTCCAAGAGCACGTTCCGCCGGATTCATTCCGCTGAAAGGTGGGAGTCAAAACCGACTTCACTTTCCCCAGGGCAAGCTGAGAAACTGGTCTAACGTCGAAGACGTGGAGATCGTCGTGCGTCCACACCATGCTTGGATCTCCAATATCCTGCCCTTGGCATCGGTCGACGAAGAGAAGCAGATTGCTCACACGTCCATTGATGCGACGTACGCCATGAACCGGCTTCATTTCCTCAAGACCACCGACTCGTGTTGGGTCGAGAACGTGCTAGAGGAACTCGATCAGCCTGGCGAATGGGTTCTCAATACCCAGCAAGGCAAGGTCTATCTCTGGCCCAGAAACGACTCCCCAGTCCTCGCGCCGCAGTTGATCGAATTGCTCAGAGTCGAAGGCGAGATCGATAAGCAAGGGCCCAAAGATCGTCCAGTGCGAAATCTATGCTTCCGGAGACTTACATTCACGCATGGCGACCGCTATACCCTAGCAGAAGACGACGCCGGTCTACAGCACGACTGGGACATGCTGGACAAGCCTAACGCCTTGGTCCGCCTGCGAGGCACCGAGAATTGCACCATTGAACACTGTCACTTCACTCACAGTGGAAGCGGTGCCATTCGCGTGGACCTGCATGCTCAGAAAAACAAGATCTCTGGCAATCATATCGAGCACATGGGCGGAGGCGGCATCCTCCTCTGCGGCTACGGACCCGGTACAAAGGATGTGAGCAAAGACAATTTGGTCTACAGCAATCACATTCATCACTCCGGACGCATTTACATGCATTCGCCTGGCATCATGCTCTGGCAAAGTGGCGAGAATCGCGTCGCCAATAACCTCATTCATCACATGCCCTACTGCGGCATAATCATCTCCGGTTGCGTCACGCACTTCTTTACCAGAAACGGCCGCGAGGTTGGCAGAACCATCCGCCGACATGAAATCGGTAACCTACCAAGAAAGCCAACTCTGGAAGACGTTAGACCGTATCTTCACACCCATGACAATCTCATCGAGTACAACGAGATTCATCACGTGATGGAAAAGATGGGCGACGGCAATGGCATCTACATTCGCGGTGCGGGCGCAGGAAATGTGATTCGTCGCAATTACATTCATCACTTGGTCACGCCGATGCTGATGCAGGCCGCCATTCGAACCGATGGCGGCCAACGTGACACGCTCATTGCGGAGAACCTGATCTACAAATGCATGGCCCAAGGGATCATCCTTAAGTTGAACAATCGCGCTGAGAATAACATTGTGGCAGACGTGCTCGCTCCACCACGCGGTTACTACCTCTCACTCCGGGAAGGCCCACTCACAGGTGCCGTCATCAAACGAAACATCTTCTATTCTACTGGCAAAGACACCGTCTTCATCGACGAGTTGCCGCCAGGCAAGGGCAGAACCAATGAGGATCGGCGAGGACGCGCCTTAGCGCGAGCCAAGGATGCGGATACCGATTTCAACATCTACTACAACACAGCGGATCCTGAGATGGGGAAGTCAATGCTAGAGAAACAACGAAATGATGGCGTTGATACTCACAGTTTGGCCGTCGATCCGCTCTTCGTTGATCCGGACAATGGCGACTTCCGCCTGAAGCCTGATTCTCCGGCACTGAAACTGGGCTTTGTCCCCTTCGATAAATCCAAGGTAGGCTTGCGTTCCGGCGAAAGTAGCGAGTGAATGATTATTGACTAACATAAAACAAGCCTTCGATAAACTATCAAGTTACCAACTCAGCTGCCGTATCGGAGCTTAGCTTATCCGTTATTTCGGCTTCTGAAGCCCCCCAAGGCGAGCTTTCATCCAAAGAGATCCTCGAGAGAAAGAACGTGGACGAAATAGCCTTCGTCGGTTAGATCGTGGGTCACTTGGGAAGCACTGATCAACACCGGCTCGATCGACATTCCAGCCCGGTTTGGGTAGGTCGTCACCTTGGTTTGCACTTCGGCGATCGCACCTTTGCCGATCTTGCCATTCCGATACTTGATCTCGCAAAGGGTGATCACTCGGTCGGCTCGAATGAACATCAGGTCGATCTGTGCGCCGAGGCTTGAGTCCGCTCGTGCAAACCAGGAACCGGCTTCGTAACTGACGGCGCTAAAACCCAGTTTGGCGGCGATGAGATCCGCATGGGCGAGGCAAAGCCGTTCGAAGGCGATGCCGCGCCAAGGAAACAGTTTCTTTTCCGGCAGAAAACGCGAGGCCGGGAGGTCCTGTCCCGCCTTGATCTGTTTGCGCACGGGCCGGATGAATTTGAAGTAGAATAGGAGGTAAGGATCGCTCAGCCGGTAGCGGTTTATTCTGGAATCGAGCGGACGCCCAACCGGCACGTAGCGCTCGATGAATCCGGCCAATTCGAGTTCGTCAAGGTACTGGGTCAGGCTTCCACCGGACGCCAATTTGCAGGCACGGGTCAGGGCATCGCGGCTCGCATTCGGTTTTCTGGCAAGCGTTGCCACGATTTTCTGATAGTGCGGGTTTCTTCCGAAATGGCTTGCGAAAATGCGCTCAAATTCATCTACGAGAAACCCGTGCGGGGAAAAGCAGAGTTCGTGCAGGTTGAGGAGGGTCGATTTCGCTGAATCGACCATTTCGAGGTATTGCGGCACTCCGCCCAGGGCCATGTAGAGATCGACCACTTCGCGTAGACTGCGTCGACTCATGAAGGGAACGACCTCGGGAAGGTTCAGCGGTCTGAGATGGATCTCGAGATGGATGCGGCCATAGAGCGCCTTCGAGTGGAGGACTTTGCGGACGAGGAATGACGAGACACTTCCGCAGAGAATGAGGTGAACGGGCAGGCCCACCAGTCGATTGTCCCAGACGAACTTGAGCCGACTGACCAAATCGACCCGGTCCGCTGCCATCCATTGGAACTCATCAAAGAAGAGGATAAGCGGTTCTGAGGGCTTGGCCTCAGAAGCGACATAGTCAGCGAGGAACTCGAGGATTTCCGTCCAGTTGGCGCTGCGAATGGCCGCGTATTCCCTGCGACCGGTCAGCGAGGCCAGTTGATCGAGAAAGTGGCGCTGTTGGGCTGCAGTCGACTGGCCTTCCAGGCCTTCGAAACGTAGCAACCGGGAGTTGCCAAACACTTCTTGAACCAGTCGTGTCTTGCCAATTCTGCGCCTGCCATAGATGACGGATAGCTGTCCTTCAGGAAGTCTCTTTTCCCAGGCCCTCAGCAGTTTTTGTTCCCGATCGCGGCCAATGAATTTCATTTTTTTCAGCCAATAATACCAATTCTGGAATGGTTTTGGCTGAATTTCAAATCTTGAAATGCGGCCATAACATATTTTTTCGTGAATTATAGGCTGAATAGAACGTAGAACTTTGCCTGCTTCAGTTTTGTCAACGAATCAGCTAAGACTGATTATCAACCACTCCACATGACGAAGCTCAAGATCCGGCAGCAAGCGCTCAGCGGAAAGTACAAATTTCAGATTCGGCTTACGCTCTCGCGCCAGGACCAAGCCGATCTCGAAGGTGAGGCCGAGATAGAATTCACTCTAACCGAGTCCGAGCAAAACGACCTGCGCTGGTATCTCGAAGACGACCTGCAGCGCCCCGAAGCCGTCGAAGCGATCCAGGTGGAGCAGGTCGAGGCCATGATGAAGGCGCGCGGTGAAGAACTTTACAACATAATCCTCGACGGCAATCAAAACACCCGTGCCATCTGGTTCCGCCCAATCAAACTGAAAACTGAATTCGTGATTCTTGTGCAACGCTTCGAAATACAGTTGTCCTTCGCATTTCAATGATCAGCCCCAGCCAAGCACGAATCCGGCGACACTGCGGTGAGGCTCTCTTAAGATGACAGCGCAAAGGAACCACGCTCCTGATCCCGATAGTGAAGGCAGCCGAATTTCACCAAAGGTAATCGCGGCTGCCCTTTGTGGTTGGCTGCTAACAATCGTCGCGTGGAATGTCTATGCAACGGAAACTGCAAGTCTGGCAAAAGCGGTTGCTGTTCTGTCAGCGGTCGTTTGCGCCTGTGCAGTCACGCTAACTAGTAATCTGCGAAAACTTGCGTTCACTGCTTGGGTCATGACCTGTGTGGTGGCGGCATTCTGCTTTCCAGCTGCCTTCATTCATTGGGGTAACTTCGAACTCAAGAAGCTGATCGTGCCACTCATCCAGTTGATCATGTTCGGCATGGGCGCCACGTTGACTCTCTCCGACTTTACTCGAGTCCTTAAGATGCCGCGGGCAATATGTATTGGCATCATTCTACAATTCTCGATCATGCCACTGTTAGGCTTCACCTTGGCCATGGGGTTTGGCTTCGAGGCGTCCGTCGCCGCAGGCGTGATTCTGATCGGCTCATGTCCCGGCGGTGTGGCGTCAAATGTGATGACTTATCTTTCTAAGGGAAATGTTGCCTTGTCAGTGACCATGACGGCATGCTCGACCTTACTCGCTCCCCTCATGACGCCTCTACTCATGAAGATGTTAGCCGGAACCTTCGTGGAAATTGTCTTCCTTGATTGGGTGATCAATATTGTCAGGATCATCATCGTTCCCATCGCGATCGGATTGATATTGAATAGCATTCTGCGTGCGCTGAATCGGCGTGGTGAGTGGATGGACCGATGTTTGTCGTTCATCGCGATGGCCGGTATCTGCTTCATCATAGGAATCATCATCGCAGATTCTCGCGACAAGCTCCTAACAATTGGCTTGGCCCTAGTGGTAGCGTCCGTCCTGCACAATGCGGCGGGGTACGTACTCGGTTATTATGGCGCCCGTCTGGCGCGGCTGGATGAGAGTAGTTGTCGTACAGTGTCGATTGAAGTGGGACTGCAGAATGGAGGCATGGCAACCGCTTTGGCCATCAACACCCTGAAGGATCCTTTGGCCGCCTTGGGTCCTGCGATCTTCGGCCCGTGGATGAATATTTCTGGCTCGATGCTGGCCTCGTGGTGGGGCGCACGTCCTCCTGCCAAGGAAACTGTTGAACCCCATATGGAACTGAACTGATCATGCGAAACCATAACTCTATTTCACTGTTAGTTGCGTTGCTCTTTGTTTCTGTAAATCTAACGCTCGCTTCTGAGAGAGTGACGCCTCCATTGAATACGGACTCGACCGCCGAAGTAGGAGAAGAGCTGCTTCATCAGGGAGAGACCTATGATCGGGCAGCCATCCATCTGTCTGAGGAAATCACATTTGGTCAGGATGGAGCCTACACATTGACACCAGGGTACTATGTTCGGGTCGGTGAAAGCGACGGATGGGAAAACTATGCGCCCGCGGACGGCCCTGATTCGGGTAGCGTTAGAAAGGCTCAGGGAGCGATCACCCTACAGGGGTCATTCCTCTATTCCAACGACGGTAAGACGATCGGAGTGATCACGAATTTTTATCAGGCCGTGAACGCGAAAGCGAAGGGCATCACGAGGACAACACGTTCGTCCATGTCCTCGGATAAGCTTCAGCGCTCTTTGGTTTATGGTGGTAAGAAGGGAACCAAGATCAAGGTAGCCTATAGGGAGATTTGGAAGAACATCACCAGGCCATCGGAAGATGCCTTTGTGGAAGTGGACCTTGCTGATTCGAAGGTCGTTGAAATCAAAGGGGCGCGCGTAGAAGTCGTTCAAGCGACTGACAAAAGCATTCAATATCGAATCACTCAGGCCTTCGATTCAGCCGAAAAACAGACAAACTAACGCTATGAAATGCTATCCTATGAGCCAGTCCATTACCTTTATCTTGATGGTCGCTACGTTAGTGATCGGTATAGGTGTCACGAACGCCCAATCGAAGAAAGTGCGTCCACCCGTCGTGGGCGACGGAAAGTACTATGCCTTGCCGGATGACACCGTCGTTCCCCAGGAATTCTATGTCGAACGGCCGACACTCAACAATGCGGGATTCGAATGGTATGTTTCTGGTGACGCCAATCACAACGCCAAGGTTACCGTCCGATTCCGTGAGGTGGGCACGCCCACTTGGCGCGAAGGTTTACCTTTGTTGCGCATCCAAAGGGAGAAGATTTGGGGCCACGAACAACGGGATGTGTATGAAACGCCTAACATGTTCGCTGGCAGTCTCTTCGGACTGAAGGAAGCTACTACCTATGAATGTGAGTTCACGATGACAGATCCCGACGGTCTGATTGGTGTCGCGAAGCACACAGAGAAAGTCACGACCCGCGCCGTTCCCAAACCTTACGAACACGGCAAGGTCTATCATGTCTATCCGCTAGGTTACGAAGGTCCTCGCGAAGAGCCTGCCTTCACAGGTCTAAACGAGGCCTACTACGGCTACAATGGCAGTGGCGATTGGTGGTTGTATTCCGAACCACGCGTCAAACCGGGTGACACGATCCTCGTTCACGCCGGCTTGTATAAAGGTGAACGGTACAAATACGCCAATCCGTTGGGACTCGATTTCCACGGAACTTACGTCCTCACCCAAGACGGTACCGCGGAGCGCCCTATTTCCATCAAAGCAGCGGGCGATGGTGAGGTCATCTTTGATGGGGAGGGCAACTATCGCCTATTTGATATCATGGCGGCCGACTACCACTACTTCGAAGGACTAACCGTGGTCAATACAGAGATCGCATTCTACGCTGGACTCAAACGAGTGTTAGGCTGTTCCGGACTTTCCGTGGTGAATTGCAAGATGGATAAAGTCGGGCAAGGGGTGATGACTCACTGGGCCGAATCAAACGACTTCTACATTGCCGACAATACCATGATCGGGATGCACGACCGCGATCGTGTTCATGGGTGGGCGAGAGTTCCAGACCCGGCCCCCATCACGTCCTACAACGCCGTCAAGGTTTACGGCCAGGGGCATGTCGTATGCCATAACTACATCGCCTACTACCACGACGCGATCACCATCGACACCCACGGACGGCCGGAGGGTGGTCCTGGCAAACACTGCGCCTCGATTGATATTTACAATAACGACATCTATGTCATGGCGGATAACTTCATTGAGGCCGACGGAGGGGCTCATAACATTCGCATCTACAACAATCGTGGCATCAATGTTTACCATTCGGCACTGAGTGGTCAGCCCGTCTTTGGTGGGCCGGCGTATTATATCCGAAATATCGTCCATACCTCCGGAGATGGTCTCAAGTTCTCCGCCCGCCCAGCTGGTTTGGTCGTCTACAACAATACCTTCTGTACGGAGGTAAGAGTGCGACAATACTCCAACGGCCAGTTTAGAAACAACCTGTTCCTGGGGCATCTCCCCAACCAGCCTACCTTGTCGTCCATGAGTTACACTTCCTACACCTCCTTTGACTACAACGGCTACCAAACCAAGCCCGATGCCAAACCGTTGTTTCAATGGGCACAGCCAAAGGGGCGGCTTCAGGATTTCACCATGACCTCACGTGGAGTCAAGGAAGGTCCCGGCAATGGCACCCAATGGTTTCAATCACTGGAAGCATTCAGTGCGGCCACAGGCCAAGAGAAGAATGGAGTGATGCTAGATTACGATGTGTTCGAGGGCGTGGAGCCACTCGACCCGAATGACCGGTCGCGCGTTTACAAGCTGGAGGAACTCGATTTCCGGCTTCGTGAAGGATCGGCTGCCCTGGATGCCGGTTGTGAACTCCCAACCCTTACAGATGGCTTCACAGGAGAGGCGCCCGATCTAGGAGCCTACGAACGTGGCAAACCGCTTCCAGTCTACGGGCCTCGGCAACTAACCAAATACTTGCAAGCCGATCAAGACGAGTGGGTAACCCTCTTCGACGGAAAGACCCTCAAGGGTTGGTCCGACGCCGGCGATGCTAATTGGAGAGTGGAAGACGGGGCCATCACCGTCGATGAAGGCGAAATTGGACTCCTCGTCCACGACGACACTTACAAAAACTACGAACTCAAAGTGGAATTCAAGGCGGCCACAGGCTGCAACAGCGGGATCTTCCTTAACACTGTCAAGGATCCAAAGGACCCTGGCAAGGACTGCTACGAACTCAACATCGCGGACCCCACCAATCCCTTTCCCACCGGAAGCCTAGTGAAACAGATTAAATACGAAGGCGCTGGTGAGACCGACTCCTGGCGGAAGTTTGAGATCCGCGTCGTCGATGGCCAGGTCACGGTCAAACTTGATGGCAAACAGCTCGTCGACTACAAGGCCGCCTCTCCCGTCACCGGAAAACGGATCGGTCTTCAAAAGAACACCGGCCGCGTCGCCTTTAGGAACCTCAAAGTGCGCAAGCTACAGTAGCTGCAGACCGTTATTTTCTAAGGTCGGCAATGGCGATTGGATTATGGGAGTTTGTATCCAATGACACGTCGCTTAAACGAACGTCGTCCTTCAAAATCAGAGCCCAACGGGCTCTATCATCACAGCCCAGGGCAACGCCCTGGGAATTTGGTTTGTTGGGATTTCAGTCTGAAGGGCTGACTCATAAGCCCTCGTGTTAGGCGAGACAATCGAAGGCAAGGCAACCTCTTGCTCCATGGCTATGATGCATCCCTGCAGACTGCGGAAATCGGTTCCATCGAAACCCAGGGCGGCGCTCCGCTTGCCCTGGGCTATGATGATAGAGCCCGTCGGGCTCAGTCATGGCATCTCTGGAGGCACACTCTGAAGGTGAGTTCAATCCTCACTTAAATGCTCCTCTTGTTGCTGTTACTGAGCACGTTACGTGATCGGGTCGCATCTCCATTGCCGTTGCTAGGTTAGGTTAGTTTTCTAAGGACGCCATGCAGATTCAACTTCCCGATGGTGGATTGAGTGCGACAGCAGACAAGGCCGTAACAGGGCTTGCGTATAAGCGTATTGACGAATATGTTTTTACGCATGAGGACGACTGTCGAACTTCCTGACTCTCTCATGGACCGCGTAAAAGCGTGCCTTGCCAAGCGCAAGGTGACGTTTCGCGCTCTCGTGATTTCAGCGTTGGAGCAGACGTTGCAGGACGACCCAAAACCTTTCAAGCTGCGCGACGCATCTGTCGGCGGCGGAAGCAGAATGGTGTCGAGCACTGAGATCAATCGCGCCATCAACGAGCAACGAGAGCCTTCTTACAAATCGTGATTGTGTTAGACACGAACATCCTTGTTCATGCCCACCGCAATGATGCTAGCCTGCATGATGAGGCGAAAGCTTGTGTTCGCCACTTGGCAGAAGCTGCTGCGCCATGGTTTATCTGCTACCATAGCCTAATCGAATTCTACGGCATCGCGACGCACGCCAAGATCTGGGAAGTCCCATCGACTCCGCCGCAGGCCGCCGACCAAATTGCCGCCTGGCGTGAATCTCCAAGTCTTCGTATTCTAACGGAATTGCCAGAGCACATCGAGCAAGTCATGGCGGTTGCCGAAGCGAGTAAAGTGATAGGCCCTATGATTCACGATGCGCGTATCGCTGCTTGTTGCCACACCCATGGTGTTCGAGAACTATGGACGATTGACCGTGACTTCAGCCGCTTTCCTCAAATTCAGACGCGTAATCCACTGATTTAGCCGTAGTTGAACCACAGGGTGCACGAGCCAAGGCTGGCTAATGTGATGTAAATTTGACATCATTATTCTCGATGCCATATTTCCAGCATGACGCGTACCCAAATTCAACTGCCTGATGATCTCTATCAGGAGGCCAAGCGCCTCTGCGATGAGCGAGAGATGTCCCTCGCGGAACTCGCGCGACGTGGGATCGAGCACATGGTCACCGTCCTGAATCGTGGGAAGAAAGATGCACCGTGGCTTCCTCCAACGCCCCAAGCGCTGGGTTGGATTGATCTCTCTGAAGAGGAACTTAAGCGTCTGGCGCAGGAAGGCAGTACCGAGATTGAGGCAGCCAACTCATGATCTCGATCGATACCAACATCCTCTTCCACGCCTTCAACGCCGATTCGCCCTTGAACCGTCATGCCTACGACTGGCTGGCACAGCAAGGAGACTCCGAAAAGGTCGCCATCTCAGAATTCGTCCTCGCAGAACTCTACCGGCTCGTTCGCAATCCAATCACGGCCAAGAAAGGTGTGCTGAGTGCAGAAGCCGCCTTCAATCTTATCGAAGCCTATCGGAATCACCCACGCTGGATGCTAATCGGTTTCGCCACCAACAGCCGCTCGCTCCATGATCGACTTTGGCGTCAAGCGGGAAAAACCAGCTTCGCCTACCGAAAGCTTTACGATGTACGAACAGCCCTAATACTACTGGAACATGGCGTGACAGATTTCGCCACGATGAATACGAGAGATTTTGAGGATCTCGGGTTCTCAAAAGTTTGGAATCCGCTCAACACAGCAGCAGCTTAGAATTGCCTTCACTCTTCTAACATAACTTTCTATTGTTTAATCATGAGCAAATCGGCATCAAATATCACTTTCCAGATAATGGACTAGAGGTTCCAAAGTACAAAGGCCTTACGCATGGGGGAAAAAGTGTGATCGAGTGATTTGAAGATCTTGGTAGTGCGATTGTTGATAGTACAAGACCCGAGTATTTTCTCGGTTCAATCGTGATCCTGGGCGACGAGCAATCCAGCGATGTCGTTGATGGTCAGCAAAGACTAGCTAGGGCCTGTCCCACAGGTCCGCCCCCCTGTCATAGAAGTGCGAAACAGCGATATTAAAGAGCTATGAGAGCCCAATTTGGACTCCCATAGCCAAATTCGGCGTGTATAATTTGGTTAGTAGCAAAATCAAACCCGCCGAATCATGACCGAATTTAACCGCCAATTAACCTTTCGTCTACTTCCACCTTGTTACGGGCCCAAAGATTATCGCGATAAACGCGCCCGATACCAATTCATGGACGACATCATCGAGCGGGCCGGACTCGATGACCAATTCACGAAGCTTGTTCTCGAACGCCGCGGCCTCCAGTCCCATCAAGTAGGCACCCGATTCCTCAATCACTGCGTCACCGCCTTCCGCACTAACATCGTCCGCTTCGTCGAAAATCATATGCCCGTGCGCGAACTCAGCATCCAACTAGCAGAAAGCAATGTGCTGCAATGGTTCTGTCATACAGGCGAATTCGGCTCCGTCATGCCCCCCTCAAAAAGCACCCTCGACCGTTACGGACGCTTCCTGCCCCAAGAAGCCATCGACCAACTCAGCGCCCAGCTACTGCAAAGCGCCGCCCAACACTCCAGCGACGGCTTAGAGCAATTGTTAGGTTTAGAAAACCCCGTCGATCTGGTCAACGTCTGGTTCGACAGCTTCTGTCTCCAAGCCAACATCCACTACCCCACCGACTGGGTGCTCCTCATCGACGCCACCCGCACCCTGATGAAAGCCACGAAACTCATACGGGAAGCCGGCTTAAAAAACCGCATGCCCCAAGACCCCGAAACCTTCCTGCGAGAAATCAACAAACTCGGGATAGCCATGAGCCAACAACGGCGGCAGAAAGACAGCAAACGCAACCGCAAAGCCATCCTGCGACAGATGAAAAAATCAATTCGCAAGACCCGTCAACACGCCCAGAAACATCGCCAACTCTTAGAAGAAAGATGGCAAGAAACCGAGTGGAGTTGGCCGCAAGTCCAGCAAATACTAGGGCGAATCGACAACATCCTCGAGCAACTACCTGAAGCCCAACGCCAAGCACACGAGCGCCTCATCGGGGAGCGACAAGTCAAAAGCTCAGAAAAAATCCTCAGCCTCTACGAGTCCGACGTGCAAGTGGTAGTGAGAGGAAAGTTAGGGAAAGAAACCGAATTCGGCAACCCCATCCTGTTAGGCGAACAAGAAGACGGATTAATCGTTCACAACCAACTCTACAAAGAAAATGTGAGCGACGCCAAGATCCTCCTAGAAGGAGTCGAAAACATCGAAGAGCGACTCAAGATCGAAATAGAAGGCGTATGCGCAGATCGAGGCTTTGCGAGCAAAGCAAACAGCAAAGCGTTAGGAGAAGAAAGAGACTACATATGTCCGAAGCAACTCGAAATCCTGCGCGAAAAAATGGGGAACGGCGAATTCGCCAAGAGGCAAAGAAGACGAAGTCAAACCGAAGGCCGAATCAGCATCTTCATACACAGCATATTGGGAGATATGTTACGAGTGAAAGGGCACACCAATCGCGAGAAGGCGGTGAGTTGGGGAGTGCTCGGGCACAACATGAAGAAACTAGCCGAAATGCGAAAGAAGCAAGCCGAAGCGCGAGAAGCCGAAGCGCGGAAGCAAGCAGCCTAGAAAAAGCGCAAGACAAAGCCGCGCCCCCGGAACACAAGCCGGAGAGGGAGCAGCACGTACCCGCGCCCGAGAAAAAGGCCCGAAAAGCGAGAATCAGACAAAGCACAACCATCCAAACCAACAAATCCGCCCCCGACCAGCGCGGCCAACAACGCGCCTAACAAAAACCACACATCAAATCTCAGAATCGGACGCTTCTGGGACAGACCCTAGCTACAGTACTGATATTGTTGTCCGCCATACGCGACTATTTCAAAGAACAGCTGGGGGATACAAGAGATCGAAACGAGGCAGCAAGAGCTTGCTGTATTGGCGGTTAAAACCTGGCCCTTGTGAGAGAATGTATAATTGTCAGAAACAAATATTGAACCCGCCGACAAGTCCACATTGTTAACAATGGCGAAGCGATTTGGATTTTCTTCGGCAAATATGGCAGCTTATGGAGCACAATCCATATGAAGCTCCAACGAAAGGCCATTGCCCTGCTCGTCGCAATCACTTCAAGCGTTTCGCTCTCCGTTTTCGCGACTGCAGATGAAAACAACGAAAGCAAACCGCACGTCGCCCTCGTCGTCGGCACCTTGCACTACTCACCGGAGTTGACGATGCCGGTCTTTGCGAAGGAACTGGATCGCTTTGGGTTTCGCACGACGGTTGTCATGGGCGAGGGAAATCCAGAGAAGAAGACGGAGAATGTCCTCCCAGGTATTGAAGCCCTGGCCGACGCCGATCTGGCGATCTTCTTCATGCGTTTTCTGAAGCTTCCCGACAAGGAATGGAAGCCGATCGAAGACTATCTCAGATCTGGCAAACCCGTCATTGGACTCCGGACCGCAAATCACTCGTTTCGGTTTCCGAAGGGGCACCCTCGATTCGAGTGGAACAACGGCTTCGGTCGACGCGCATTGGGCACGCCGTATGTGGTGCATCAACGCAGTGAGACAAAGATTAGTGTGGTCGAAGAGCAGCTCACGCACCCGATCATGACGAACATCACCAAGAAGAACTGGGTGTCACCTGGCACTTTGTATTTGACGCGTCTGGAGGATGGTTGCATTCCGTTAGTCATGGGATCAGGAGACGGTCGGGCACGGACGATCAACCGAGGGTTTGGGAAAATCGAAGTGAAGCCGCATGAGTCCGATGTCGTCGCCTGGGCCTGGAAGAATGAATGGGGCGGCAAGGTGTTTGGAACGTCGTTTGGGCATCCAGGTGACTTTGCCGAGGAGTCTTTCGTGCGCATGCTAGTCAATGCAGTCCACTGGGGTGTCGATCGTCCGCTGCCGAGTGCTGATGACAAGGTTTCAACTTGGAACATTGAACGGGTCGATAAGAAACCTAAGAAGCGCAAATAGGATGGCAAGACCTAGGCAAACGGGACATAGAGGAAGACTCACACAAAGGCACGAAGACACGAAGGAGGTATCAAGCCAACCCACACAGCAATGCTTAGTGTCTTTGTGCCTTCGTGTGATGAGATCTCTAGTTAGTTAGTCTGCGGCTGATTCCTACGCTTCTACTCGTGTGGCTGATGGCCGTATGTGCGGCAGCGGAGCCACCTATCAGAGCTGGCGATCGGATCGCCATTATCGGCAATACCTTCGCCGATCAATTGCGCATCCACGGCTATCTGGAGACCTTGCTCCTACAACACACCCACAAGCACCCGGTTTCGATTCGTAACCTTGGCTGGGGCGGGGACATGCTGAGCGCTCGCGATCGGCCAACGGGATTCCCGACAGAAGAATCGACGCTGACAAAGCACAAGACCGATGTGATCATCGCCTGCTTTGGCATGGGAGAATCGTTTGCTGGCGAAGAAGGCCTCCAAGAGTTCAAGAGCCAGCTCAAAGCCTTGATCGACTCGCATGCCGGCAAGCAATACAACGGCAAGTCAGAAGTGCGGCTGATCCTAGTCTCGCCAATCGCATGCGAGGACTTGGGTAAACTAACACCTGCGCATGAAAAGCGAAATCGAGAGCTGAGAGCTTACACGCAGGCCATGCGAGAGGTTGCTACCGGCGCCGGAGTGCCCTTCGTCGATCTGTTTGAGCCGTCTCGTTTTCTGATGGATGAACGCATTGGTCCGACATTGACTAACAATGGCATTCACCTCAATGCCTATGGCTACTGGGCCATCAGCCACACGTTCTTTGATCAGTTGATGGCCGATGACCAAATCCCCGATCAACCTTCATGGAGTATAGGCATCGATGCTTCGACGCTATCGAGTGTTGGGCGCGACGTCGGCATTCATGATTTGGCTAACAACGAGTCAGGCCTCAGCTTTCATACGACCGCACAGTTTGCCCCCAGGGTGCCTCCTCCGAATGCAGAGCCATTGCCAGCAAAGCTTGAATCTGTTCGAGACCGTCTCGTGGTCGATAATCTGAAGCCAGGGAAGTATGTGCTGACGGTCGACCAAGAGCACGTGACAACGGCAACGGCAGAGCAGTGGGCCGAAGGCGTGGCTGTCGATGCTTCGCCAGCTCACAAAGCGGCAGAGACCTATCGCGCTAACGTCAATGACAAGAACCTGCAATTCACCTACAGCTGGAAGGCGCTTAATCAGGTCCACATCGTAGGAGAACGAAAGAAATCACCCAGTGGAAGGAAATTGCCAGAGGAAGTCATTGAGTTCAATGCACTAGCAGAGGAACGCGACGCCGCTCTGCGACGTGGGATGGAACCTCGAACACGTCACTGGCGCCTGTCGCGAGTAGGAAATTAAGAGATCTGTCAGTAGTTATTTGTCAGTAGTCATTTGTCATTTTGTAAGCGATGGGAGATTCGGCCAAGGCTAATGAATTGGAAGATCGGTTGATAGAATTTGCCGTTCGTATCATTAAGGTCGCCGACGCGCTGCCGAACTCGGCTGCGGGTAAACATGTGTCGCGACAGTTGTTGCGTTCGGGAACCTCGCCGGCTCCGAATTATGCGGAAGCTCGCGCTGGAGAAAGCAACGCGGACTTTGTCCACAAGTTGAAGATCGCTCTGAAGGAACTCAATGAAACAAGCGTTTGGCTACGGATGGCCTGTCGCGCTGAGTTGATGAAACAGGAACGACTGGAAGAACTGATAGATGAAAATCAACAATTATGCAGAATTCTAAACGCGTCCGTGAAGACAGCTAAGAAGCAGTGATCGGATCGAATGACAAATGATCACTGACAAATAACTAATGATAAATTCCCTATAAAGCCCATTGGCTCGATCTCGTGAAAACACGTACTTCAATTCTGTTTCTTATCACCTTCCTGCTTGCCTGTTCCGCCGCATCGGCGGACGCACAGGATGCCAAGGGCATCAAGACCGCCAACCTCAGAGGCGCAGACCTGGGGTTGATGAACAATCACGATCCAGCGTCGCAGTTAGAGAATTTTGAGTTGCTGCCGGATTACCAAGTCAATCTCTTTGCCGCTGATCCCATGCTTGCGAATCCGGTCCACATGCACTGGGACTCGCAAGGACGCCTGTGGGTCGCTTGTTCGTGGGCTTATCCTCAGCTCAAGCCGGGAGACGTTGCCAACGACAAGATTATTATCCTTGAAGACACCGATGATGACGGCGTGGCGGACAAGTCGACGGTGTTTGCGGACGGGTTGTATGTGCCGACGGGAATCGAACTGGCTAACGGCGGTTGTTATGTCGCCCAGTCGCCTGACATCTTCTTCTTAAGAGACACAGATGGTGACGACGTCGCGGATGTGAAAGAGCTGGTGCTGACGGGTTTCGGCATTGAGGACAGCCACCATTCGATCAGCGCATGGCGTCGCGGTCCTGGTGGCTGGATCTATTTTCAGGAAGGCATTTTCCTGCATTCTCAGGTCGAGACGCAGTACGGTGTTCTGCGAAATTTCAACGGCGGTGTCTATCAGTTCAATCCTCGCACACTCGAGCTACGGATGTTCTGTCGGGGAACGGGGGGAAATCCCTGGGGTCACGTCTTCGATCGCTGGGGGCAGTCTTTCATGGTGAACAACCCACGTGTCATGTATCTCTCTCCAGCGACGGGAAACAGTGGCGAAGCAGTTCGGGTCAAACCTCTCATTAGCACTGAGAAACAATGCGGTGGCGATCTGGCAACTGGGACACACGTCGGTGACAACATTCGAGGTCAACTGCTGACAGGGCGTTTCAAGAGCCGCACCGTTGTTCGGTATGAACTCATTGAGAACGGTGCTGGTTTTAGCGCGAAGGTGCTAGAGCCGCTGATCAGTTCCAGGCACCCGAATTTTCGTCCGGTCGATGTCAAGATGGGGCCGGATGGAGCTGTGTATGTAGCTGACTGGTACAATTCGATCATCAACCACGCTCAACATGACTTCCGCGATCCTCGCCGCGATCACGATCATGGCCGCATCTGGCGGATCACCCACAAGAAACGGCCGCTTGTCCAAAAGCCTAAGCTTGTTGGGATGTCAGTCGAAGCACAAATAGAGCATCTCAAGAGCCCGGAAGCCTGGATCCGTCATCAGGCCAGGAAAGAGTTGAGCGAACAGGATCCAGATGAGGTTCTTGCCGCTCTTGAAACTTGGGTCGAGTCGCTAAGTGCAGACACGCCGGACTACGATCATCATCTTGTCGAGGCTATGTGGGCTTGTCAGAATTGTGAGCGTGTCAGCGAGAAGATTTTGAAACGCGTGCTGGCAGCAAACGATGGCCGGGCTCGCAGTGCCGGCGCGCGGATGATTCGCTACTGGCACAACCAGCTTTCCGATCCGGTCGCTATGATTGCGCGGGCGGCAGCCGATTCGTTTCCTCGTACGAGGATGGAAGCGGTTCTTTCTGCCGGCTACATCCCGCGTGCGGAAGCGTTCGTCGCAGCTTTGCATTCACTGGATCATCCGGGCGACCCCGTGCTTGACCAAGCACTGCCACAAACGATGAAAGCCCTGGAGAAATACTGGCGTCCGGCGATGGATGGAGGGAAACTGGAGTTCGCGAAACCGGCACATCGTGAGTTTGCCGAACAGGGGGCAGGGACCGGTTTGGAAAGTCGCTTGGCAGCATTCCTGAAGGAGCGTGATCCAACTGCCACTGACATTGAAACCATTCAAGCTCAGTTGCTAGAGGTAGGAACGGAAACCGAAGTGGAAATGATCGTGATTGCCCTGAGCAGGGCCGAAGGCCTGAAGTCAGTTGCGGCGACCATTGGCATGCTAGAAACGCTTCAGCGAATGGGAAAGGCGAATGCGTCGAGGTCACTCAAACGTCGCTTTCGTGGTCTAAGGAAATTGGTTAGCCATGAAAACGAATCCATCGCCGTTCTCGCAGCGGAGGCGCTTGGCTCCTGGGGCGTTGCTGGCCGCAATGAGATAGCGGCGCTGCAGGACGATTCTCGTAGTGTTGCAGTGAGGCAGGCCTTGGCGGTCGCGCTCGCGACGACTAGTAGCCGTCGCTATGAAAGTACGCTCGCAGAACTGACAAGGACGAGCGATCTGGAAACACGCTATGCCGCTGTGGCTGGACTCGCGCAAGCGAATCTGAATCTCGGAGTCAAGGCTGTCGCTGAGTTGCTGACGGAAGATCCAAAGGGAGCCGATCCAGTAACGATCGTCAAAATGCTCCTGCAACATCGCCATGGCGGGCGACTGCTGAGCGAAGAGTTAGAAGGAACCAAGATACACCCTGCCGTTGCGGAAAGTGTCAGCCGTTTCCATCGGGACACCGGCCTACTTCCCAGTGCTTTGGCTGAACGCTTTCGCTCAGCATCGTCCAACGCCCGTTCATTGAGTGCTGATCTGGTCAAAGAGAACCTTGAGGCACTGAGTGCGGACGCGGATGAGCACGGAAACGCGGCAAGAGGCGAATTGGTTTATCGTCGCAAGGCCCTCCCGTGCATGAGTTGTCACGCGATAGGTCCCGCTGGATCCTCCATCGGCCCGAATCTGGTCGCCGTCGGAGCGGCGGCCGACACCAAGTACCTTGTCCAGTCTATTCTCCAGCCAGATGCCGCGATCGCCGAACATTACGAAACCAAGACAATCATCCTAGCCAATGGGAAAGTGCAAACCGGCGTCGTGACGTTCCGAAATGAAAAAGAAATCGTGGTGCGCGACTCCGCTCTCCTGGGTAAAGAAGTGCGGCTTGCTGCCAAGGACATCAAAGAAGAAATCCCCGTTCCCTCGTTGATGCCGGCTGGACTGGCAGACCAGTTGCAAAGTCGGGCCGAGTTCCTTGATCTAATCAAATTCCTCTCGGTTTTGGGTAAGCCAGGCGACTATGCGAACGACGAAAGCCCTGTGATCCGCAAATGGCGAGTAACTGCAGCAGCCGACTTTACCGAACTCTCTAATAACGAGACTCCCTGGTTGTCAGCCTACAGTAATGTTAGCGGCGAATTGCCGCCGCAGGACTATCCAAGCGGCGAAACAATCTTTGCTCGCGGATTTGTCAACGTGCTCACGTCCGGCAAGGCCCTCCTCCAGATCAACGAGATTGAGGGACTCAAACTCTGGCTGGACGGTGACCCCGTGGCTGATCTAAGCGCTCCACTCAGCTTGGAGAAAGGCCGTCGCGCCCTTACATTTCAATTGGATCCCTCTCAACGAAGCACCGGACTCCGAGTTGAGCTGACAGCCGTCGATGAACAGGGAAAATTTCAACCAGAAGGGGGACTTTAAATGATGATATCCAAGATAACTCGATTCGTGATCGGCCTCTGCCTGGGGCTCTCGCCGAGCATCGCGTGGGCCGCAGATCGACCTAACATCATCCTGATCATGACGGATGACCAAGGCTACGGTGATCTATCGTGCCATGGAAATCCCGATGTCCAGACACCGCATCTCGACCAACTCTATCGTGAGAGTGTTCGTTTTACCGACTTTCATGTCGATCCGACCTGCGCACCAACGCGTGCTGCCTTGATCACGGGGCGTTATTCCTTGAGCACGGGCGTGTGGCACACCATCGCTGGCAGATCTTTCCTTCACCCAGACGAAGTGACCATGGCCAACGTTTTCCAGAGCGCCGGCTATGCGACGGGCATGTTTGGCAAATGGCATCTGGGCGACAACTATCCCTGCCGACCGCACGATCGCGGGTTCGTCCAGGCCATTTATCACGGAGGCGGTGGCATTGGCCAGACTCCGGATCTCTGGGGCAATGACTACTTCGACGAGAGAAATGACCGGAAGTTGTGGATGAGGGCGGTCGGGGCATCATGAAGAGTTCACCTGAAACCAAACAAGTGAACTCCAATGAAAGCCACCAACCACCCTACCAAATCAGCATCGATCCATGATCAGCAAGGAGCAAGCCCGGTCTGCCAAAGCGCTCTCGAAAGGGCCCTTCGTCAAGGAGCCCAAACGCTCTTACAGGCCGCCATCGAGAACGAAGTTGCCGATTACATCCAAGCGCATCAACACCTCTGTGATGACCAAGGTCACCGCAATGTTGTTCGCAACGGCCACCTTCCTGAACGCAACCTTCAGACAGGAATCGGCAACATACCCATCCGGCAACCCAGGATCGACGATCGCCGACCCGATCAGCGGTTCACCAGTGCCATCCTCCCACCATACCTGCGTCGAGTAGCCTCACTGGACAATCTCATTCCAGCACTCTACCTGCGAGGAATCTCAACCTCCGAGATGAGTGCAGCGTTAGAGCCGATCCTCGGCGAGAACGCCGCAGGCCTCTCTCCAGCCAACGTCGTTCGGCTCAAGGAACAGTGGGAGAAAGAGCGCGAACAATGGAACAAACGGGATCTCAGTGACAAGGAATACGTCTACCTCTGGGCCGATGGAATCTACTTTAATGTCAGGCTCAACGACGATCGACCATGTGTTTTAGTGATAGTGGGTTCGTTGCCCGATGGAACCAAGGAATTGGTAGCCATCAACGATGGAGAAAGAGAGAGCAAATTGTCCTGGAAGAACCTGCTCTGTGACCTCAAGAAACGGGGACTAAAGATCCCTCCAAAACTGAGCATCGCCGATGGAGCGCTTGGATTCTGGAGCGCCCTCGAAGAGGAGTATCCCACGAGTAAACAACAACGCTGCTGGGTGCACAAGACAGCCAACATCCTCGATAAGCTGCCTAAGAAAGCGCAACCGCTAGCCAAGGAACGCATCCATGAAATCTACATGGCAGAAACAAAGAAAGCCGCGCTGGAAGCGTATGACGAATTCCTCAAGCTCTACGAAGCCAAGTATCCCAAAGCATGCGCCTGCTTGAAGAAAGACAAAGATACATTGCTAACATTCTACGACTTTCCAGCCGAACACTGGCGGCACATTCGCACAACCAACCCAATAGAATCGACGTTTGCAACCGTGCGCCATCGAACTCGTCAGACCAAAGGATGTGGATCAAGGAAAGCCACCCTATCAATGGTCTACAAGCTAGGCTTGGAGGCCGAGAAAGGCTGGCGTCGACTCAACGGGTATCGACAGCTTGACAAAGTCGTCCAAGGAATCACCTTTGTTGACGGTATTGAGCAGCGAGCCGCCGCCTAACCAATCACAGGACTCGATTGGTGTTCCGGCAGCCGCTCTCATCCACAACTTCCGGTCATTTCTCAAACAATCAAGTCTACACTCGCATCGCCCCCCCGAAGCTATGAGAGTATTCAAGCCTATCATATGGACGCCTAGCTGAATAACTCTTTGTAGAAGACGTCTTTTGTTACTTGCTTCTTCTGTTCGAGTGAAAACAACCTGAGCTCAAGGCCACCTAATAGAGGAGTGACCTGTTCCCAAAGTTCAAGGACGCGAGCCTTGTACACTTCTTGATCCTTTTTCGGTGCACATCTATGCGCTAGTGCGTTGAGCAAGATTCTCGTATCAAGTGCGCGTTTCGTATTTAAATGATCTGACGCCACTAGTGATTTGAAGGCCTTTGCTCTTTCCTGTGAAGCTGCCTTTCCATTCTTTAGTGCTAAATGGGCTTGGGCTAACGAATATCGAACATAGTAATCATCGTCGCTTGCTAGGTTTATCGCAATAGTGTAATGTTCGATAGCCTTCTCCCATTCTTTCAATACGTGAAAAGTATTACCCATCAATAGGCGGCTACGGACGACATAGATTTGTTCGTGAGGAGGAAGCGCCTTACGCCTAGAGAGATTCTCCATACGATTGAGAAGCTCCTCAATGCAAGTTCGTGACGCTTCAATCTCATCCTTGTAGAAGAGTATCTCGGCACGGGTTGCGGGAGTTAGCAGCTCGCGCTCTCGATCCTTTCCCCAGTAATCCCACGATCTATCGATGTGGGATTGAGCCAGTTCCATATTGCCGTAGTTTTTCTCGATCAATGCAAGATAAAAATGAGTAAACGCTCGTGGGCAGGCGATGTTCGCATCATCCCCTTCAGCTGATTCAGAAGCATCGGAAAAGATCTTCTCAGCAGTCATTAGCACTTCCTTTGCTTTTACAATATCATTGTCATAGTATGCAACTGTTCCTCTACGAAGAAAAACTTCTCCATACTTAGTCGATTCAGCTGATGTTGCGTCTGTTCCGGTCAGCCGAATCACGACTTGCTTGCCCAATCTATCAAAGTCCCTTGCGAATCCGTTCAACTGGGCACGAAGATCCGGATTAGGGTTCGCGTAAACATGTCTACTCAATCGAAGATTTATCGCGCTAGTGGTAATATCTTCAAGCTCGCTCCTTTCTTCTGCTTCCCTGGCATTCTGCCATTCCTCAAACTCTGACAGGCGATCTTGCACGTCGTGTGCTTCTTGCACTTTGAAGTTCAGGATCTCTTTGATCGCGGCGAACATCTCGTTTACATTCTTAACGTTCTCTTGTGCACCGGAAGCTACCGCAGATGTGATTTCGTTAATCGTCTTAATGCTCTTCTCTTGCAATTTTAGAATTTCCTCTGTGTGCGAACTCTCCTTCTCTTTAATTTCAAGCTGATGCCCGAAAAGTTGCGTGGTAGCATCGTGAAGGCTGGCCCGACGTTTCTCTTCTTGATCCGCTCGGTCTTCGTAATATTGCCGCTCACTCAGGTAATCTTTATGCTCTTGGCGCTGCCGAAGTGAGGCCCCAATGACGACGACCGCTCCCAGGAAACTTCCAATTCCTCCCAGTATGGCAAAAATAATAGTGTTCCTAGCGGAAATCTCGCGAATTGTTTCAAATGATTGCTTGGTTGCTGACAGTTCAGCGTCGAGTTTGCTGGAAAGACTGGTTACGCGCAATGAGAGGTCTTCGAGATGAGCTTCGAAGTTTTCGTTTGGAGGATCTGTTGGTACCCCTTGTGGGGGTGACGACGGGGGTGTTTGCGAGTAAACATCGACTGCCATGATGAGAACGATTGCGAGACAAAGAACGCATCTGATAGAATTGATCATCATAACGAAAAACGAAGAGTCGAATTGATCACCACAATTAGCGAATCCTGGGCGTTGAGTGGTCTTTCTAGGGAATCGATGACCTAGTGTCAACAGTAGGTGTTACTGCCAGTCGCTAGCTACGGCTACAGCGTCCTCGTTGAGGAAGGCTTATCCTATCAAGGCTACACCAAGACCGTCGATGAAAAGAGCGAGCCCATCATCATCCAGCCTAACGGCACGCTGACCTTCAACTACCTAGACACTGGTGGTCTGCCACTCACGCCGTTGCAACTCTCCAACGCGACCGCCATGGGCCAGCTCATGGCCCGGTGTGCAAGAAGACGCCGACAAGAACCGGCTGCGCGCCGCGCATCTCTCCAGCGCCATCCGTCAGCTCTATCATGACTTCTATGAAGACTGGGCCCGCAGACACCCGACCAAGCTTCGCGAGTGTGCCGAAGAAGTGCTCCTCACCCAACAACACCTCACCACCATGCCACCCGGCTCGACCTTCCTCGACGCCTACCTGGCCTTCCGTGAGACCACCTTCACAGAATCCCAATGCGACAACCCTGCGAACGACGATGCCATCGACCAAGCGCTCAAGAATCCCGACCTCGAAGAAACGCTCTTCCAACATGCCTTCACCTGCTTTCGCCCAGAAGACATGCCCAACCACAGTCATCTGCAAGAATTCCTCGCCTTGGAAAGCCATGGACCCAATGCCGAAGACTGCCGCACCCTAGCAAAGCTCCTGGAGCAAGAAACGGACCTCAGGGTGGTCCAGACTCGCAGATAGTCCATCCTGCTTGGGGAATTTGCTGATTCTTCTCCAGCAAGGTTGACGGAGTGCCCTTCTGGTTAGATCGTTTCTTCGGTTGCCGGGAGCACGCATGGCTTCAGTTGAGCGTAAAGAAGCTCGGTCATCAAGTGTCCGTGCCTGCGATCACCTGTTCAGGAGCCATGTAGCCAGGCGTTCCTAGTCTGGTCTCCATTTGGGTGATGCGTGGATCGTTCGAATAAATGCGCTTGGCCAGGCCAAAGTCCGCGAGCCGAATGCCATCGCCCGCCATCAAGACATTGCTAGGCTTCACATCGCGGTGAATGACGTTCTCTTTGTGTGCGAACGCGAGGGCATTGCAGACCTGTCTTAGGATCTCAATCGATCGCTCTAACGGAAGCTCTTGATCGAGCTGAGATTCGAGACTCCCGTCTGGCATGTAGTCCATGGTGAAGTAATGGATTTTGCCTTTAGAGCCGTGATCAAAGATGACCGGGATGTTGGAATGTCGTAGGCGCGCCATGGCTTTGCACTCGAACTCGAATCGGCGAGCGAAATCTGGAAAGACGGTGCTCTCTCGCATGGTTTTGACTGCTTCGATCCGCTTGAGCTTTCGATTGTAAGCCTTGAAGACACAACCGTTGGCACCTTCGCCTAACTTGTCTCGTATTTCATGATTTGGAAGGATGGCATCGAGTTCTTCAGCGGAAGGTGGGATGACGAGTGGCGAAGGTGGGTGCGCCAGGCACGACGGACACACGTCGGAGATCGCTGGATCTTCGAATCCTGTTCCGCAATACCGGCACCGCCCCGCCCTCGATTCCGAGGGAGGATTCATTGGTTTAGGCTAAGCGTTAGGTTCTCGCAGTATCTCATAGAAATACGCGAGCTCCTGTTCTAGTGCGTCCCGAGATGCGACGGTCCGGGCGATCTGGGTTTTTATGAGCGTAGCCAGGCGTTTGGGGGTGCGTTGTAGTTGCATGCCAAAGGCATTCGGCGCCATGCCAAGTGCTTCAGCCGCAGCCAACTGGGGTCCTTCTTCAGTAGCACGCCACGAAAGGAACTTAGAGAGAACGCGAAACACTTCGGATCTATTCCTATTATCAAATTCCTCACGCAGCGTTTTTAAGGCTTCCGACAGAATAGTCTCTGCCCAATGCCGATCAAAAGCCTTGTCAGGGGTCATCGGGTGCCAACCATGATCACTCTCCAAGAAGTGCTCGATATCTGAAACGTCATCGTCGATGCGATGCGCTTGAGAGCCTCGTTTGAGGGCATCATGATAGCGAGCTTCGTCGGCGAGAAAGGTCTTCAATGAAGCGCACAGGTAACTTCGCAGTTTGCCCTTCTCCTTACGACATCGAGCAAACAGTTTCTTCTGAAGGGACTTCAAGAAGAAGCCCTGAGTGAGATCCTTCGCATAATCTGCGGAGTAACCTAACCGACAAAGATACCGGCGAATGGGCTTGTGATAGATTTCACAAAGTTCTTCCAGAGCTTCACCATTGACCGCAAGCCCTTCTTCTGGATCACCGACCAATTCAACGATACTCCAACGCGTGTCTGGGAATGGAGACGACGAAGAACCATACTCACTAACGGATGTTGGTTCATCAATCATGGTAATCAGAAAGATAAGCAGAAATGGAATGAATGCACGGATTTGTTACTCACTATTGCGTTATCTTATTTTGAGCGCGTTAGGGTCTTAAAAACATGGCTTTTCGCTTTACTCTAGCAGAAATAAACAAGCGTTTCCGTTAGGCATTCTTAACGATCAATCAATGAATAGAAGTCTAATCACAATAAGATTAATAATTTAGCGTTAAATTTGGAACATCGACGATTCTCGGGTGAATTTCGGCGGCTGATTCCGGTAGCACGGTAATCGCCAGCAGCAGCGAACCGATATCATGTCAGGGAATCGCATCACCTGGATCGACAGCGCCAAGGTCATCGCAGGCCTTCTCATGATTCTCGATCACGCGCTTCTCTACTTCGGCCACGAAGGATCATGGCTTCGCTACACGATCACCCGGAGCGTCGAACCACTCTAAGTCTTCTGTTTCGCATACTTGCTAAGCGTCAAAGGCCGCAGCGTTTCGCCTAAACGATGGAAGCAACTCGCCATCGCAGCCATCATCGAAACGGCAATCCACAGTCACCGCGAAGGCATCCTCTATTTTGGAATCCTCGCCAACCTCACCTGCTTCGGCTGGTTCGTTGGAACTCTCCGGCACCTGAGCAATCCGTGGCTGGTCTCCTTGGCAGTCACTGCATCTGCGTTCGCTGTCTTCCCATTGAGCGGAACAACATTCTACATCGACTACGGCCCATGCCTCCTGGTTAGCCAGTTCAGCTTCGCCATTCTGGCCACAAGGCACACGAACTCGTTGGCAATCACGTTAGCCGCAAGCTGGCCCGCAACGCTTCTTGCCGTTGGTCTTCTCGTCACAGCTGACATTCAGCCCACACCAGTCATCTGGACCATCCTCATCGGCCATCCACTTGCTGCATCGATCTTGGGTTGTAGCAAACGGTGGAACATAGCCAGCCGACACTTGAGGTCGGTCATCGTCAGCCACCCACTGAAGTTTTACGTCGGGCATGTGCTGATTCTTCACTTCATCTTCTTCGCACAGCCCTAACACAACATTAGAGAAGACCCCTTGTGCAATCTGACTTTCAGGCTCCAATTCCCGCGCGCAGACGGCGGCTAGAGATCCTCTTGGATAAAGACCACTTTGGGAGTCTGTCGGACTTCGATCTTCCGATATGGAAGGCGAAAGTGTACCAATCACGGTGTACCAAACTTTCTTGAAATCTACCTAACTCGTTGGTAGTGATGGCGGAGTGGACGGGACTCGAACCCGCGACCTCCGGCGTGACAGGCCGGCGTTCTAACCAACTGAACTACCACTCCGCATTGAGCAGTCGCTCGGGGTGGCGGAGACTAGGGGATTCTCTCGGGGCGTGCAAATGCTTTTTCCAGGGGAATCTTTCCCGTGATTTGCGGGAAGAATTTCGTTGCTTTTCGAGTGATCTCCGGTAGTCGTCCCGGCCCAGTCGAAACCTTATTTCCCCACGATTATGAACATTATTGAGAAGATCGAACAGGAGCAGCTGAAAGAGAATATCGCTGATTTCAATGTGGGGGATACGGTGAAAGTCCACACCCGTGTGGTCGAGGGCGGCAAAGAGAGGATTCAGGTCTTCAGCGGCATCGTCATCGGGCGGAAAGGCCAAGGTCTGAATGAAGCGTTTACGGTACGGAAGATTTCTTATGGCGAGGGCGTGGAACGCGTTTTTCCGGTCCACACGCCGAAGGTCGCAAAGATTGAGGTGACCAATCGCGGCAAAGTGCGGCGCGCCCGTCTGAACTACCTGCGCGGGCGGGTCGGTAAGCAGGCCATGTCAGTGAAGCCGGCCGGACGCTAAGCACCTCAATCGCCCGGAGCCGTGGGCTGCGATCTCTCTCTAGAGGTGGCGCTGCGAGAGGCAGGGCATGAGATCGTCGCGGGGATCGATGAAGCCGGGCGCGGACCGTTGGCAGGTCCCGTCGTGGCAGCGGCGGTGATTCTCCCCAATGATTTCGCGCACGAGGTGCTCAATGATTCGAAAAAACTGAGTGCCGGAAAACGCGAAGCGCTCTTTGACGAACTCACCACGCGTGATGATATTGCCTGGGCTTCTGCTAGTGTCGAGCCGAAGGAAATCGATCGCTTGAACATTCTCAAAGCGACCCATCGGGCGATGGCTCGGGCCGTTTCTAAACTTGCTTCGGCTCCCGACATGGCACTGATTGATGGCTTGCCGGTCCCGAACTTTCCCTTTCCTCAACAAGCCGTGGTCAAGGGTGATGGGAAAAGCCTCTCCATCGCCGCTGCTAGCATCATTGCCAAAGTTTCGCGTGATCGCACCATGCTAAAGATGGCGGAGCGTTATCCCGGTTATGACTTTGAGAAACACAAGGGCTATCCCACACCCCGGCATTTGGAGGCGTTGCGGAAGTTGGGCCCCTGCCCGATCCATCGGAGATCGTTCGCACCAGTTGCCCAACAGACCTTTGACTTTTAGTTAGGCGATCTCGATGTCACGCAAACCAGAATCGGTCGTTGTTGTGGGCGGAGGCGTGGTAGGCTTGTCCTGCGCGTATTTCTTGGCTAGGCGCGGCGTTAAGGTGACGGTGTTAGAACGCCGGCGAGCGGAGGCGCCGAACTGTTCGACGGGCAATGCGGGGTTGGTGGTGCCCAGTCATATCATTCCGCTGGCGTCTCCCGGTGTCATCGGTCAAGGGTTGCGATGGATGCTTGATCCGGGCAGTCCGTTCTCGGTGCGAATGCGTCCGAGCTGGGGACTTTGGCAATGGGCATGGCGCTTTCATCGCTCCTGTAGCCGGGAGAATGTGGAACGGGCTAAACCTGTGTTGCGCGATTTGAGTTTGGAGAGCCGCCGTCTTTACCGGGAGCTCGCCAATGAAGAGGGCTGGTCGTTCGGATTGGAAGAACGTGGTCTCTTGAACGTGTGGCATGATGAGGAAACGGGGCGCCATGAGTTGGCGCTGGCCCGGCAAGCTGAGGAAATGGGCTTGGATGTGGAAGTGCTCGACTCCTCGCAGGTGGCTTCACTGGAGCCTCACATTCAATTTGACGTGGCCGGCGGCGTCTACTTCCCGCAAGATTGCCATCTCGTTCCCGCCGTTTTCCGAAAAGAACTGATCGCAGCGGTGACGGCCCTCGGTGGCGACGTGGTGTGGGAGTGTGAGGCCACCTCATTTATCAGACGAGGTCGTCAGGTAGAACGCGTGGTCACTTCGCAGGGTGATTTTCGAGCGGATGAGGTTTTGTTGGCTGGAGGCACATGGACGAGCGGGTTAGCTCGCCAGTTAGGCCGGTTTCTTCCCATGCAACCGGGCAAGGGTTGCAGCATGACCTTGGAGAAGCCTCCGGCGAAACCCCATTTGAGTGTGTTGCTTGTGGACGCGCGAATTGCCGTGACGCCAATGGGCGAAGCCCTGCGATTTGGCGGCACCATGGAGATCGGCGGCGCGGAAGGCGTGGTCAACCGGCGGAAAGTCGCCGGCATGGCGAAAGCGATCCCAACCTATTTCCCAGAATTTGCGGGGTACGATTTCATGGAAGAACCGGTATGGACGGGATTGCGTCCCTGCTCGCCTGACGGGCTGCCTTATCTGGGTCGATTGCGCGGCTATGAAAATCTCTCTGTGGCCACGGGTCACGCGATGTTAGGGCTGAGCCTGGGACCGGTTTCCGGTCTCCTTCTCTCTCAAGTTCTCATGGACGAAGAGCCATGCGTGGCCATGAAGCATCTCGCGCCTGACAGATTCGAGCGATGAGCTGGAAATAGCACAACACCCCAGGGAGGGGCGCTTTTTTTTGAAGCGCTCCACGCATGCCCGGCGGTTGCAAAGCACCGCTCCTTGCGACTGACTGATTTACGCTATGAAATCCAAGAACTGGAATGCATGGGGATCCGCGTCTGCAGCCTCGGAATAGCCGGGAATCACCTTGTCTAACAAGACGCGATCATCGCCGAAGTGCTTCATGAAGATTTCGCCAAAGATGCTACGAAAATCCGTTCTCCGCGATAGATAGCGTTTGTTGGCGCTGAACATGTCGCCTCGTTTCCAAGTTTCGTCGTCGCAATTGTAGACGCCGCCTTTGACGCCGCCGCCGGCAACAAACATGACGCTGGATTCGGCGTGATCCGTGCCTTTTCCGCCGTTCTCTTTCGAGGTTCGGCCAAACTCGGTCATGGTGACGATAATGAGATCCTCCCATTGCGCTTGCAGATCGCGATAAAGTGCCTGGAATCCCAAGGCGACATTCCCTAACAAATTGCCGTGCGGGCCGTTGGCTTGGCCTTGATCGGCATGCGTGTCCCAACCGCCGATATTCAATCCCAAGATGCGCACGTCCGTCCGTTTGATCAATAACGCCGCCTCTTGTAGCTTGGCCCCAAAGCTCCCGCCGGGGTACTGGGCGTTATTCTCCGGCTCGTAACCGCCACCAGCCACGGCATCTTGCACTTTCTTTAACGTGGCTCCAAGCGCTTGCCCCGTATTTTGAAGCAGATTCGTGTAGGGCTTCTTGATCGTCATCGTCGCGGGATCTTCTTCATAGAGCCCCAACACGCCACTCGCTCGCGGTGCGGAACGAGACGGCTCACCCAAGATTTTCTTGGCCAAGTCGTCATCTCCTTGGAAGCGAAATTGATCCGCGGTGCGGAAGTTGGGAAACGGACGCTTCCCACGCAGCGATAGAAATTGATTGCTGGAGATCGAAGCCGCCACAAAGTTGTTCGCTGGATCACTGAGATCCAGCGTCTCGTAAAGCTGACGGAAAAAGAGACCGTCGTTAACATCCGATTCTCCCGGCACGCCTTTCTCCCAATACTCCTGACTATCAAAGTGCGAACGGCTTTGTTTGGCATAGCCGATCCGGTGAAGGATGGCCAGGTTTCCTGCACCCCGATTGCCGTTGATAGAAGTATGATTATAAAGCTCCATCATGGGCTCGAGCCGTGGATGCGCTTGGGCAAAGCCGTTGCCGAGATCAAGGGCATCGCCTTCAGGAATATACAACGTCGGCCGATTCTTCCGGCTGTAATCGTCGTCGCCCCTCGGGATGATTGTATTGATGCCGTCATTCCCACCGCGCTGAAAAAGAAAAATCAATCGCTTATTGGAAGTCGCCTCTTGAGCGGCCAAGAGCTGCCGGTAACTCAATAAAGGATGTGAGAATGCTGCTAGACCGGCCGTGCCCAACACGTGTGATTGGAGGAAATGACGTCGTCCCAATTTCATGGTGCTTGATCGATTATTGTGTTTGGAATTCTTGCGTGGACAGGACCATGCCCACCATTTGACGCAGGCGATTCATCTTCCGGGAACCACGCAATTGGGAAACCGGATCCGGCCTGCCGGAATTGGTGGTATTGGCGAAATCCAGAATCACCCGCTTACGATGTTCCGAGAGCCGTCCTTGAAAGAGCAGTTGGTTAAAATACTCTAGGACCTCCTCGGCTGTTGTGAGATCCTGATCGTGCATCAGCCGTTCGAGTGACCAACGGCCGCCACTCGATTCGCCGTTGATAGCAAGGTTCTGACAGAAACGCAGTCGTTCTAAAAGACTATGCGTATCCATCCAATCCACGCCCAATTCAGAATACCCATCTGGATCATCACGCTGAAAGAGTGTCATGCCGAGCGATGCCATTTTTTCAATGGCATTCGGATTAACAATGGCGGCATCCAAGGCACGGTAACAGCTATTGATGTATTCAATAGGCGTTTTGATCTTGGAATCGTGGTACTTGCGCGACCAAAAGGGACCTGAGGGATCGTCGAGAGAAAGAATGGTTTCCATCACCGTGCGGAGATGACCGGGCCGATCGGTCGAGTGCCAAGCGGCGATGGCGTCGTCAGCAAGTTTGATCAATTCAGAGGGCGCCGATTGTTTATGATACGATTGTAATGATATTTCATCCGATACAAATTTGTTAATGAGTTTGATCGTGATGAATTCCGCGGTGGAAGGATGGCTTACAAGTTCGTCAATTACCGTGATGGCATCATTGACGCCGGCTACTTCGGTTTGATCAGCTGGAATCTTGATTTGTTGGCTGGAATCAGGAAATATAGTTTTCTCTTCGAGATCATGCTTCCCCGGTTCGTAACGAAAGGTCCAGGTGCCACTGGGATCCGTCAGGGGGATACTCCCTGGCTCGTAATTTCGCGCCACGATTCTGGGAATAATGGAGAAGTCACTGCTATGGCGCGAGCCGTTGTGCACTTGGATCGCGATCGTATTGAGCTTCGGCGGTGGATGAATCAGTGAACGCCGTTCCGCTAGACTGATCGTATCGACATCTTCATCGACTTCGTGGTTGCGCGGTACGATATAGTTATGTTTGGGAGGCGAACCGGCTTGTAGCATATTGCCGCTGCGCCCGATTTCGACCCCGTTCAGATAGGCCACGTAGCCGTCATCGTAAGCGATTTCTAAAACAACGTCGTCGTAGCCTTCGGGAATCTTCAACGGCATGGTCTTGCGTAAATAAAGAGACATGTATCTTCCCTGCATATCGCGGAGGATCGTTTCATCATCATTATCACCATAACCAAATCCTGTCTTGCCTGTCGTCCAAGAGCTGTCTTGGTAGGTGTTTTGTGTCCAGCCAAGCGTGGGCTTTCCCTTTTTATCCGGAGTGGGCTCGCGCCTCCCCTTACGGTATTTCCACGAAGCACCGGCATCTAACAAAACTTTCTCTTCGGCGACGGCTAAACTTGGACTCGTCGAGGGACGCCGCGCAGAGAGCGGGAAGGGATGTGGTTCATTGGCTTGGCGTTTGCGGATCGTCCACCCAGTGAAACATTTCGCTAATTGTTCGATATCTTCTTGCGTGTAGCGGTTGTCGACACCGCAAGTATAGAGTTCAAGAATCTCGCGCGCGTAGTTTTCGTTTGGTTCGCCTTTGATGTTCAATACGCTATCGAGATAAATAAGCATGGACGGACTCGTGGCGCTGTAGAGGAGTAGATCACCAAAGTAGCCTAACGCATTGTCGTAGAAGAAAGAATATTCTTGAAACTCGATCCCCGCGGCTTCAGCCAAGATCTGTTTTTCAATAATCGGTTCCCCCTTATCACTCTGCAATTGTTCATAGGCGGGCAGGTCATCGATATAATCTTCGACCTTATCAAAATCCGTACAGAAATGGTTTTCCCAGAATTCGGCGAGAACGGCTTGGAGCTGACGTTTGGAATAGGTCCCCCGCAAGTGCATGAGTTGTTGGAGCGAGGCGACGCCTTCGATAACTTTAGCCGGCGGATCAGGCGCGTAGAGGAGTTCCGGTATGAGTGATAAGTCCGAGCTTCCCGGGCGGTAGTTGTGCACTTGAAAGGCGATCACGTTCTTTCCTGGGCGAAGATGCTTGCGCGCTTGGTTAATAGGATAAGTATTGTGTGCGCCACGCTCTAGCGTGCCGCCCGATTGAATGGCCACTTGATTATGACGCGGCGGATTGCCACGGATATTCTGGCGCAAGATTTCCTCGCCATTGAGATATCCCACGAAGCCATCATCAAAAGCGATTTGCAGATAGAGGTGATCGATGGCGTCCCTATCTTCGACTCGAAATGTTTTCCGAACGTAGAGCGATAAATACCCACGTTGCTCATTCGTCCGGCGCATATCTTTCAGCTCCGTCGCATCATCGTCATCGCCATAGCCGAACCCGGAAGGCCCCTGAGGCCAGTCCTGGTCATCAAATGTTAGCGACGTCCAATCTCGCGGCGGTTCCGTCCGGCCTTTGAAATAATGCCAGGTATCACCTTGTTTGACGAGGAAGCGTCGGCTGCCAGGTACGATTTCGACAAAGAGATCCTTCATAGCCGCCTGCAAGCGCGGATCGGTTTCGTCGATCTTATGGGGATGGAGTTGCTCTAGCAGATATGCTTTAGTGCCTATTTCGCGGACGCGCTGCACATCGCTCGGTGAAGGGCCGTAGGCGAGCCGGTTGAGAACGTGACCAATCTGTTCCTCTTTGGTGAGAGATTCCGCTACCGCTTGAGGCATCGAGGCGGAAAGAAGAATCGCAATGCCGAGAGGGAAAGAGAACCGGTGCAGGAGTCGAGGAAGCGCGTTCACCAACGAGAACCCTATCGGCGGCCTGGCCGGAGTCAAATTTGCGGCCTCTTGAGTAGAATACTTGGTAGATGTGAGCTCATCGACTCGGCGCCGAATGCCGGGGTGATAACGGGGGCGAGGCGTACCGCTACAGCTGTTGAGTCAATGACATGAATTCCGGTAGGTGAGGCTATCGCTTCGTTGCCATGTCAGAAAAAAGCGCCGAGATAGCTTCTTTGTTAGCCTCGCACACGCCGCGCTCTGTGATCAAGCCCGTGACCAAGCGCGCCGGCGTCACGTCAAAGGCGGGATTGCCCGCCGGCGTTGCGGTTGGGGTGAGCGAGACGGTCTGCTCAACCTCACCGCTTTCACCAATCCCCGAAATCTGCGTGACCTCCTGCTCAGATCGCTCTTCGATCGGGATAGCCATGCCATCGGCCGTTTGCCAGTCGAAGGTGGACGAAGGCAGGGCCACGTAGAACGGAATGCCATTGTCACGGGCGGCGAGCGCTTTCAAATAAGTGCCGATCTTGTTCGCCACGTCGCCCGTGTGAGTGGTTCTGTCAGTGCCGGTGATGACGAGATCGACATCTCCGCGCTGCATGAGATGGCCTCCGGCATTGTCGACGATTAGGGTGTGAGGCACGCCGTGTTGTCCCAGTTCCCACGCGGTGAGCCGTGCGCCTTGATTGCGAGGACGGGTCTCATCCACCCAAACGTGAATGGGAATTCCCGCATCATGGGCCGCGTAAAGCGGCGCTGTGGCTGAACCATGATCCACGAAGGCTAACCAACCGGCATTGCAATGGGTGAGAACGTTCACTGCTTTACCGTTAGGTTTATTCGCCGCGAGGCTTTCGATAAGAGGCAGGCCGTGCCGGCCGATTTGTGCGCAGGCCTGAGCGTCTTCATCGGCGATGGCTTGGGCGGTTTGCCAGGCGATCCGGGTTCTGTCCTCAGGGCTCTCCGCTTTTTTGATGGCGGCCAATTGACGATCGATCGCCCAGCGCAGATTGACGGCCGTAGGGCGTGTCTCTAACAGTTTCTTCGCCGATGCATCCAGCGACTCCTGAGGATTTGCCGTCGCGATGGCCAATCCAAAGCCGGCAGTAGCGCCGATACATCCGGCTCCCCGAACATGCATGTCACGAATGGCAGTTGCGACCTCATCGACTGTCTCCAAATCTTCGACCTCAAACCGGAAAGGCAACCATCGTTGATCGATGATTTGCACGGCAGCTGGTTTATCAGGATGTCTCCAAATCGTCCTGTAGGGTTGGCCGTTGACCTTCATGAGAGGGCGGGTTGTTGTTGGGAGATGCAATGGAGAGCGCCGCCTGTTTTCACCAGCTCAATTGCGGGAATGGGGAGGATCTCCCGCGTGGGGAAAAACTCCCGGAAGCGGGCAAGGGCCAACCCGTCATTGATGGGTTGATTGAAAGTGGGGAGCAGAACGGCGTCATTGAGAATGAGAAAATTGACGTAACTGGCCGGGAGAATGGGCAGACGCCAGTTGAGGGCTAGGCAGGGGTCGGGCAAGGGAATCTCCAGAATCTCCGCGCGGCCGCCTTCGGGAGTGCGAAAGCCCTGGAGACGCTCACGATTCGCTTGAAGAGGTTTGTAGTTAGGATTATCCGGCCGGTTTTCGATGGATATGATGATCGTGGAGTCATCGATGAATCTTGCGATGTCGTCTACATGACCTCCGGTATCATCGCCCTCAATCCCATCGCCCAGCCAGAAGATCTCATTCATCCCTAGCATTTGCTTGAGGCGTTTCTCAATCTGCTTCTCATTCAAATCCGGATTTCGATTGGGATTCAGCATCACAGCCTCCGTGGTAAGAAGTTGTCCGCGGGAATTCACTTCGATGGCGCCACCTTCCAAGACCATCCCACCTTCAAGGCAAGGGATCCCCAAGGACGCCGCAACCAGCTTAGGGATTTCGTTGTCCATTTCATACATGTCAAAGGCTTCTCCCCAGCCATTGAAATCCCAGTTCACCGCAGCGAGCTTTTCTGTGTCCTTGTCGACAACAAAGATCGGGCCGTGATCGCGGCACCAGATGTCATCGTTGGGGTGATCGTAAAGTTGAATGTGATGGTTATCCGGTAAGAATGGCGCCAAAGCTTGCCACACCAAGCCATGTTGATCCTTCGCGGCATTGATCCGAACCGGTTGGAAGCGGCTGATCACGGCAGCGATATTGGAGAAGTGCTCGCGAATCGTCGGCAAGGCATCCTCCCAAATCTCCACTCGAGCCGGCCACGACAGCCACACCGCCTCTTGAGGCTCCCACTCTGCGGGCATGCGGAAACGGTTTACCGGGACGTCTGCCTTTCCTGAAGCCATGGACCGACGCCGCTTTAGAATGCGCTAGACGTCACAGCAGGCTCGTCGCCAAGAACGGCTGAGGGGACGACGCAACCGCGCGACTTTCGGACGGCGCTTGGCTGCGAGTCGCGCTTCGACTCGAGCGGCATGATAGCCTTGGCTCGGCTTCGTCGCTCTTCGCCGTCTTGCTAGAATCCGCTCTCGGATTGCCTTGCGTGGATCTCGTGGAAAACGTTTCGCGGCAGAGCGGCCGGCTTTGGTCTTGGGACCGGTTGTTGTTGCTTTAGCCTTCTTGGCCGGACGCTCTTTCTTCTGTGATGGCTGTTGCTTGGGACCTTTGTCGCGCTTTGCCTTGGCGGCCGGCCGCCGGTCACCCGCCATCAAGAGTTCACCATTGCTGAATTCGATGACGTAACCCTCACGGATCAACCAACGCAGATCCTTGAGGATATCCACTTCTTCAGGAGTGGGTTCGTTAGACTCCGTGGCGGCGCCGTTGGGCGCCAAGGTGCTGACCAGGCGATGTAAATCATTTCCGGGATTGTCGCGGATGAAACGGACGATGGATTGCACGCGAGGCGAGGCGCCTCCGCCCGCTTGCGGGTCAAAGGGCCGCGGGCGCGATCTGGCGACAAAAGTGGATTTTTTTCCGATCTTGAAAAACTTCAAGCCCGCTTCCTCTAACATGGGGCTCAAGTTTTTCACCATTGGCATGGGGAACCGCTGCTGACGCTCCGCTGTGCGAACCATCATGTTGTGCAGAGCCCCGGACATGAGTTTGGGAGAAATGTTTCCGGCCACCATGGTGTGTTGGACTTCCACAAATTGTTCTTTCCCATGGTGTTCAACGAAATGCTTTTCCGCGTCGCGAGTGGATTTGAAAACCGGCGATTCTTCGCCCTCAGGCCCTTTGATGTAAGTGTAATGGACTTCTTTGCTCAGAGAATTACGCCATTTTTCTAACGTTTCCTCATCGCGCACCATCTGAATCTTTCGTTTGTAGGTATCGATGTGCATGCGGCTGAAACGCCGGTGATGCAGGTCGGAGACGTTCTTTTGATAGGCATGAAAATTGGGAGGGCCTAACAAAGTGCCTGAGAGGCCGCACACGGCAATGACAGAGAAATTCCCTTTGGGCGGCCCCACATCAACTTCTTCCTTTTTATAGTAGTCCTCAAAGAGCGGGCTGGTGCGGAAGTGACGGAGCGCTTCATTCATGGAAAGCCACACTGAACCATCCATTCGGCACTCGATGAGTTGTACCTGGGTGGTTTCAGGCTTGAGCTGGAACCGGGCGTGAAATCTTTCCGGTCCTCCAAGAACGAGACGCGCGAGGTCAAAGATGGGATAGGAACGGCCTGTCATCTTGATCTGCTTAGCCACGGCCTGCAAACCCAGCGCATCGGGCACGAGATCGATATCGATTAGTTCATACAGAGGTGGACGCTGAGGCCGGGGCTCAAAGTTCCGGCTGCGATTGCCGTGACCTTGCCGGCGTTGGCCGCCGCCTTCCCGACGGTCCCCACGGGGCCTTTGCGGGCGGTCGCCCCGAGGGCGATCATCGCGTCGTGATCGGTCGCGCCGTTGCCGGTCACCGCCTCCGCCACCTCCGCCGGGTCCACGCTGGGAACGCGAGCGATTGCCCCCGCCGCCCCCACCTCCGCTGCGGCGGTCGCGCCCCCGGCTCAATTGATCCAGGCGGTCGATGTCACCCGCGTCAAAACTCTTGTAGGTGCTGGGCTTGTCCAACTCATCCACCCATTGCGGTTTGATCTGAAGATCTCCAAGATCGATGGGGCCTGAATCACTCATACACTAACGAATTGCGGGGGGTTGGGGGAAACAATGGCCGGGAATAAGCTGAAGACCGTGTCTTGGCAAACATATTTCGGGCCCTTGACTCGGGAAAGCTGGGTAGGGGATTGGAATTTTTATAGGCAGAATACATCCCATTTTGATAGCCTCTGTCACAAGAACGTTACACAACCCTGATTGCCATGATATCAAATCCCCTCCGCTACTTCTCAATCTTCTTGGTGCTCAACGCCTATGGCGCTCTCCCCGCCCTTGCCCAACTTCAGATCACGGAAGTCCTGGCCATGCCCACCCAGGAGGAAGATGGTGATGTGCCTGATAAATTTCTCGATGACGACGATCATCTTTCGGACATGATCGAGATCCACAATCCTGGCGATAGTCAGGTGTCGCTCGGCGGCTATTATTTGACCGACGACAAGCGCGATCTCAAAAAATGGTCCTTCCCCTCCAACCAACGCATCGATCCGGGCGGCTACAAGATCGTTTATGCTTCCGCCAAGGATAAGCGTGGTCTCTTCGCGACCATCCCTCACACTAATTTCAAACTGACGCGCGATGGCGAGTACTTGGCGCTTGTTAGTCCTGAGGGCGAGATTCTGACAGAGTTCGATCCGCTGCCTCGGATGTATGCTAATACTTCTTATGGGCCGGATGGTTACATGACTTCGACCAGCTTCGGTGAAGCGAACAAGGCTGCTCTAGCAGAACCCACACACAGAGTGGATTTCTCCGTTTCCAGTCGAACGTTTTCCGGTGAACTCACTATTGAATTAAGTTCCGATGATCTGCCTGAGGGTGCGCGTATTGGTTACACGACGAACAATGCTGAGCCGGCAGTCTCCCTTTTCTCACCACCGAAGTATTACGACGTCACGGGCCCCATTACTATCAGTGAAACGACGGAAATTCGCGCCCGGGTGTTTGAAGATGGCAAACTGCCAGGACGGATCAAGACTGAGAATTATGTGAAAGTGAGTGATGAGTTACAGGATTGGAGTTCGAATCTGCCTGTTGTGGTGATCGAGTCTTGGGGTTCCCGGTTCAACAAGGCGCGCTTCAGCAAGTCTTCCATGTTGATCCTCACGCCCAAGAGTGCGGAAGGTGTCGAAGAGAAACGCACCTCCATCATTCAGGAAGCGGAACTCGAAACCCGGCTCAATGCGCGCCAACGCGGCTCTAGTACCGGCAACTGGCCGAAGAAATCACTCGCCATGGAGGCGTGGTTTGATGACGCAGATGGCGCCGACCGCAACATCACGCCGTTCGGCATGCCTCAAAACGGCGACTGGGTGTTGAGTGGGCGTTATGATTTTGATAGGGCGCTTTTCAGGAATCCGCTAGCGTATCAGTTTTCCCGGGAAATGGGGCATTGGTCGCCACGAACGCAGTTCGTAGAAGTCTTTATGAACGAGGATGGCGATGAAGTGGATCAGAGTGATTATGTTGGCGTCTTCACCTTCATGGAGAAGATCGAGCGTGATGAGGAACGCATCAATCTTCAAGATCCCACCAACCGCACCGACGGCGGCGTGATGGTCAAAGTGGACCGCACCACTGGCCAATCGGGCACGCGTGACACCACTTTCAATGCGGCAGGCCAAGGATTCGTCTGGATTGAACCAGAGAAGGAATTTGTCACCTCTCAGCAGAATAGTTGGCTGCGCGACCACTTTGACGAAGTCCGCCGAGTGATTCGAGATGACGACATCGCGGAAGATCCCGAACGGGGGTACCGCTCTCTCATTGATGTGGAGAGCTGGATTGATGAATACGTGGTGCGTACGCTAACAAAAGATCCGGATGGTTTCCGATTGAGCACCTATCTCTACATGCCGCGGAATGGCAAGGTGCACTACGGTCCTGTCTGGGATTTTGATAGAACGATGGGCTGTGACACCGATACGCGTGCCAAGGTGCCGACCAATTGGCAGAATGTGGATTACTTCCGGACCTTTGGTTGGTGGGCGGACCTCGCCGGTTCACGTTTTCATAATTCGACTCCAGAAGCTGCGCGGCCGGAATTCCTTCAGGATTACATCGATCGCTACCAGCGACATCGCCGTACGGTTCTCGATATTGATCACATGAATGAGCTGATCGATGGATTCGCAGCTCAGTTAGCAGAAGCCCAAGTGCGTAACTTTGAGCGTTGGACGGGCCAGCGCCCTGATCGTGGGAGTGTGAGAGATTTCAACGACGGCGTCACCGGCTGGGAAGGTGAAGTGGTGCATTTGAAGGGCTGGCTCAAGGCGCGCGTGGAGTTCATGGATGAGTTTTATGTCAGTCCTCCAGGATTCGAGCCCGCCGGCGGTTTGGTGGAAAGTGGTGCTTCGGTAAGAGTGAAAACGGGTGGCAATCTCTTCTCACCGCAATCCGCCTACTACACTACGGACGGCAGTGATCCCCGAGTACGAGGCAATACGGTTCATCCCTCGGCGGTCAAGGCCGAGAGCACCCTAACGGTCACTGAAACGATGAATCTCGTCATACGCGCGGAGCAAAGTGATCGTTGGAGCGGCCCCATCAACACGGCTTTTGTTGTCGATGGCATTCCTGCGAGCACAGAGAATCTCTTGATCTCCGAGATCATGTATCATCCGTCTGAGGGGAATGCCGAAGAACAAGAGGCGGGGTACTTTCAAGAAGAGTACTATGAGTTTGTCGAACTGATGAACGCGGGGGACAAAGACATGTATATCGGCGATATCGCCTTCACCGGAGGCATCACCTTCCCTTTCTCGGAAAGTGCTATCCAAGCGCTGAAACCAGGTGAGCGCGTGGTCATCGTGTCGGACATCGAAGGGTTTGAACTCCGTTACGGCACGGACCTTCCCGTTGGCGGCGAGTATGTTGGCAAGCTTTCCAATCAAGGTGAGCGTCTGGTGCTCATGCGCGGTGATGAAGTTATCCAGGACTTTTCATACAATGATCGCGAACCCTGGCCGGTCACGCCGGATCAATTCGGTTTCTCTCTATCATTAAACAATCCAGCTCCGGGAGTTGACCTGAGTGATCCTGCTTCTTGGGGCGTCGATACCACCGCCATTGGTACGCCGGGTTCTTCCGGGAGCATGGTGCCCAATGTTGTTATTAATGAAGTGTTAGCAACTGCCGGCCCCGGCGGAGATGCGATCGAAGTGTTCAATGCCAGCAATAGCGAAGTCGATCTCAGCGGTTGGTTCTTGTCGGACAATGACGACATTCCCAACAAATTCACCATCCCCCAAGGCACCGTTCTCGCTGGTGGCGGCTACGCGGTCTTTCGTCAGGATAATGACGACAATGTCGAGAACAACGCCGATCTGCCGGCCGAGTTCTTTGGGAATGCCTTTGGTCTCAATTCGACTGGCGAAACCGTCTATCTCTTCTCTGCCGATGAGAACGGCAACCTGACCGGTTACCGAAACAGCTTTTCCTATGCCGATGCCGAACCTGGTGCGACTTACGGACGCTACATCACGACTTCGGGCGATTCCCATGAAGTCATCCAACAGTCGCCGACACTTGGTGCCGCTAATAGTGGTCCTTTAGTTAGTCCTGTCGTCATCACAGAGATCATGTATCATCCCAAAGACGATAGCCCTAATCCCGAAGCCGAATATGTCGAGATTCGCAATGTCAGCTCCAGCGCCGTCGATCTCTTTGAGGCGGGGAAGCCCGAAAACACCTGGCGGATTTCCGGGGTAGACTATCAGTTTCCTGCCAGCACGACGCTCGGAGCGGGCACGGTGGCCATTGTCACGGCTATCGATCCCGGGGTTTTCCGCGCGGCCTTCAATGTGCCTGCTAGTGTGGAGATCTTCGGTCCTTACGGTGGGCGGCTCGATAACGGTGGCGAGACCCTTCGTCTGCAACGACCGCTCACCTTCACCAACGCCCTCGGTGAAGAGAATGTGCGTTTCATCACAATGGAAGAAGTGGACTACAACGATGGCGGCGATTGGCCTGACGCCGCAGACGGCTTAGGCGCTTCGTTAGTTCGCGTGGACACCGCAGCCTACTCCAACCAGGTATCGAGTTGGGCCGCTGCCGACGGCGGCACACCAGGAGATGGCGGAGGTGATATTCCTGAGCCCGAGCCTGCTATTACGCTAGCAGAATGGCAGGCTCAGGAGTTTACGGAAGCGGAACAAGCAGATGCCGCGATCTCCGGTCTCACAGCGGATCCCGATAAAGATGGTTTGTTGAATCTTGCCGAATACTTCTTCCAAACGTCGCCCAAATCAGCCGATACGCCGGCGATCGAGGCTCTTCAAGTCCGAGTCGGCCAAGAGAGCTATGGCGCCATCCGCTACACCCGTCGCCGTGGCGCCGACATGAATGTCACGCTTGAGTCCTCACGGAATCTCAATGATTGGCAAGATGCTAGTGCCCAGCCCGTGGGCGCGCCAGCTAATCTCGGCGACGGCCGCGAACGCCTTGTCATCCGTGATAGCCGCCCGGCTTCGGGAGACACCGGAAGTTACCTGCGGCTCCGGTTGGAAAGTCGTTAGGATAAACGAAACTCGCGGCTCCTTGAATCGTAGCGACGTCAAACCACGCTACTTTACTCCAGGCGTTGCACGGTGATGCGGCGGCATGCGTGTCCGCCGCGGCCATGCGCGCCTCGGACTAGCCCGCCGTTGTGTCCATACATGAACAGGCGCATCGGCCCGGTGAAATCGTCTAGATCAGGCGGACTAAATTTGAGGACTGGATCGAGGTCTAGCCAATCCACCACCTGATCACCACCACTCCAACCCGTGCGCACTATTCCATCGAGGATTTCAAACCAAACCACATGAAAGCGGCGCCCGTCCCAACCTGTTAGGAACCGGCCGTTGGTGAATTGACCGTTGCTAGCTGTTCCGTTGGGACCGACACCGGATCCATCCTTGTAGGATGCGACGAGATTCATTCCCATTTGGGCATCTGCGGCAAGATGCAAGCTCAGTAGCGGAACGGTTTGATTCCAAGGTGCAAGATTGGTGCGATCGTAGTCAGCACCAACCAGCCCGAAATAGACTGAGTAATCCGCGTTGGGACCACTCAACAATTCGAACTCACCCATTTCAAACTCGATGCGGTAGTGACCTTGCGGATCAAGAAAAAGGTCTGACAGCGCGGCGATGCTCGCTCGGCCCACGTCCGCACCATTGGTATCCCAGATCATCTTGCCATCCCGTTGTTGCAATTCCTTCCCGCGCGCTTGATGGATGGACCAATTGTCCGTGTGCTCTGAGAACGTATCCTCAAAGATCAGCCCTCGCCGCTGTGGTGGTTTCCACGGCCGGGTGATGAGAACGATTATTGTTAGAATCGCTAGAGCGGCGGCGCTCGCCCGCCAGATCGGAGAATGAACTGGTGAACGCCGGCATACGGCAAGTGCGGCAGAAAGTTGCTTTGGGGACTGATAGCGGTCTTTAGGCTCTGCCGCCAGAGCCTTGGCCACCACGCGATCCAATCGGCGCGTTCCCCTGCCTGCTTTGGAGGGGCGTTGGTAAGCGACGCGAGGAAGTTTTCCCGTTAGCGTTTCGTAAAGGGTGACGCCAACGCCATAAATATCCGTCCGTCCATCCACATCTCGCCCTTCGCGTTGTTCGGGCGCTAGGTAATCGAAGGTGCCTAACAAATCGCCTGTCAATGTGAGTTGGAGATCTACCTGCTCATTGCGCAGAAGTCTCGCCAAGCCGAAGTCTGCCAGTTTCACTTGCCTTTCTCTGGTCAGGAGGATGTTTGAGGGTTTGATATCCCGGTGCGTCACCCCGGCGTCGTGAGCGAATTGCAGGGCTGTGCATACCTCATCCGTTAGGCGAATCGCTTCTTCCTTGGTGATCGGACCCTGATCTATCAATTGTCTTAAATCGCCGCCGTCGACGAATTCCATGAGCAAGTAAAGCATCGCCTTTTCCGATCGTCCGTGCTCGTAGAGGGCCACGATATTCGGGTGTTGAAGCTGTGCCATCACCCGTGCCTCGTTTTCAAAACGAACACTGATGCTCTCGTTCGCAGCAAGTTCACGCGGGAGCACTTTCAGTGCCGCCAAGCGTTCGATGAGCGGCTGTTCTATCAAATAGACACTGCCCATGCCCCCGGCTCCGAGGAAGTCGATGACTTCGAACTGAGGAAAGAGATTGCTTCGCTCGATCGGGCCGTGGCCGAAGAACGCCATGCCTTAACACTCGTGGATCCTGAAGCCACGCCGGATGAAGTCTTTGATCGCTCTTGGGCCATGACATTGATCGAGAACGCCACTCGCCGGATCGATGAGGCGATGTTAGGAAATATTCAACAACCTTTGCAGGATGAGTTGAAAGCGACCCTCTGGGGAGACCGGGAACGTGCCTACGCAGATATCGCCAATGAGTTTGGCATGAAGGAGGGCGCGGTGAAGGCAGCCGCCTATCGTCTTCGGCGCAAGTATCATCAAGCGCTTTCCGCCGAAGTCCATCAAACCCTAGCAGAAGGCGAGGATGTGCAGGCAGAGCTAGAATACTTGCTAAGCGTTTTGTAGGCATTTGCGCGAGATTCTCCGAAATCGACCGTTACTTCCAATGATGTTTATCCTGGTACGTAGGGATGAAATGTCGCATTCTTTTTACGCTTCGCTTGGGATGTCTGGTTAACTTGATTTTGATGTCCGTGGCGGAGGCCGGGACGCTCATCGGACGGATCACCGATGCCGAATCCGGCTTCGGTGTGGAAGGTGCGGAGGTGACACTTGAACCTTCTAACCCGGAGATCACAGTGGTTAGTGGTCCCTTTGGCTTCTACCGGATTGGGGATGTTGCAGAAGGAAGGGCCTTCACTCTAACAGCCACTCATCCTGCCTACGGCGAGGCGGCGGCTACCGTTGAGCCGCTCTCCGCAGATGACAACGTCGTGAATAACTTCGCACTTAATCGCCGCAATCCAGCTGCGATCATTCTCGATATCCAAGTCTCGGTTCGAGCTGTGGGCCACGGCTCCCCGCTCTTTGGTATTCCTGTTAGGGCTTGGCGATTTTCTACGGCCGATGGCTCAGATCAAGCAGAGGAACGTCTCACTTTCACCGATGCCAACGGACACGCCGACTTTCGCGGTTTCGAAGCGGGGTATTTTCAATTCGCTATCAATGCGAAAAACGATGGCCCCAAACCCTTCTATGATCCCATTCCTGCCAATGGCACGCGCACGGATCTTCAGCGCCTGGAGATGGATTATGCGTTGACCGCCTTGCTGAAGCATCAGCGCCAAAGTCTATCATTCATCGTGAGAGGCTTCGACCCGATCGGAGAGGTTTCCGGTTCACTGGAGAATGTCATCGTCGAACTGACGGGGCTATCGCCGATCGATCAATCGACGGAAGTCGTGCCCACGCGCACCACCACGACGGATTCATCCGGCTTGGTCTCGTTTGTCGATCTACCGCCCATTCCGTGGAGAGTGAAGGCGAAAAAGTTAGGCTACGACGTCTTCGAGCAGATCATCACTCCGGCCGTTGGAACCTGTGTGCTGCCTGCCGGACGGCAGAATATCTTGATGACTTATCAAGAGCGTTCGTTGGTGATAGAGTTAGAATCGCTCTACGAAGACATCGATTGGCTCTACCAGAATATTTCAGTGACGCTTGATGGCATTCCGGGCACCGCGACCGAAGGTATCACGAGAGAGGCGAGCCATCCTGGCATGTTCACGGGACAACCACGTCATGATGAACGCAACTTTCGTGGACTTATCCCCGGTCGCTATCGGCTGAGCCTCGCTGGGAAGTCGGATCTTCAGAACTCTTTCTACCCACTGCCCTATTTCTCAGCCACAGACATCGTTGAACTGAACGACAACGCGGCCTTTGACGGTACCATCGCGACAAGAAGGGTGCTGCGTTGTGAAGTCGCGCCCGCTACCATACGAGGACGCGTTTTCGCCGCGGACGCCTTGACGTCGCCCGATGTGGATGATCCTAACGTTCCCATTTATCTGCCCAAAGAGGTCAGTGGCCTAACTTTTGGCGAGCTGACTGGAAACGGCGCCGTCAACTTGCTCCTGGAAAGCGGTCGCAATCGCGAAGTCACTACCGATGAGTTAGGCTTTTTCACCATCCAACTTCCGCCAACGGTTTACGGCGTGTCGATTCCTTCTGCCGAAGACTACTGGGGCGATCACATTGATTTCAAAGACGAGACGGCAAAGATTGCGCGTTCACAAGGGTGGCCTTATCCGGCGACCTGGCCGTTTCCCTTTCCCTCATCGCCGCCCAAGGGCAATGCGACGTTTCCTTCGTTACCACTTGTGTTAGAGTCGAATCGAGATTACTCGATCAATTTCTATTTGCATCGGCAGTTAGGCCATTTGCAGATCAATGTTCAGGAAACCTCCGGGGAAGCAGGTCTGGGCGTGCCCACTCGCCGACTCGCCGGTGTTCCCACCACCCATGCTCTCTACAGCGATGTCCTAACGCCTGACACCGAGGACAGGCAAGCGACATTCACGGCGACATCGGAAACGGGAGACGTGCACACTGGCATCGTTGCCAACGATCGGGTCACGTTTTCCGCATTGCCGCCGGGTACTTACACCATCACCGGCGAACATGCCCGTTTCGACTTCAACACCATTACCCAAACCATAGAGTCTTGGCAACCGCCTGGCAGCCTGCCAACGAGGCCGCCGGCGCCTCTGGGCGTGAACTTGGGGCAACCTCTCTACCTTTACACGCAAGGTCTGCTCGATCTCGTCGCCACGTATAAAGACACGACCTCGAGCTTTGTGCTCAATGTCCGATCGTGGGATCCGATAGACGAAGCCTATGGGCCAACGACCCCTTTGGGCTTTGATCGTACGGAATTTGTTAGCCTACTCGACGTCAATGGAGCACTGTTCGCTTCGTCGCAATCTAAACTTCCTCAGGGCGCCTTCGAATTCTGGTATCCCATCAACAACGGCTTCTACATGGACGTCCATCCCGACGAAGGCGAGAGCACGTCGATCGATCTTTTCAGTGGGGGCCCGAATGCGACTCCAGCGAACTCCACGGGCCCGGCAGCCACATTCACCGTCGTTCCCAGAGCGATCTATGTTGCCGATGGGTCCTTGGTTCCCAATGCCACCTTCCGTTCAGGAAACAACCCCGCTGCGCCGGCGGACGGCACGCCTGTCCAGGTAATGGGAACGCTTCAAGGGTTTGGAAACATCACTGCCCCAGCGGGATGGATCGCTTTGGGCAGTGAAACCGAGTTCTTGGGCGTCAATGGCACTTCGTCGCGGCTTAGCCTAACCACGCGATTTACCAAGCTCATGACCATCGCCGTGAATGTGACCGATGCCACGACCGATGCTCCCCTAACAGATGCTAGTATTCGTGTGCGATCGGCCACTGGGGCTGCTTTAAACAGCACGGGTCTACAGATTACAGAACTCGTGCATCGTGTGGGCGGCGAGTACGTCGTGGGTGATCCGTTGGTGGCGCCCACGTTGCAGGCCAAGGAATGCCTGATCGAGATCGAGGCGCGTGGTTATGAACCTTTCGCCATGCGCGTCATCCCCAATGCCATGCCGACTCCTGCGACCCTAACGTTAAGTGCTGGGTTGCAACGATTGCCCGCACCAACGATCGAAACGGCGGGATTCAATCGCTACGGTCTCTTTGTGCCGGGTGTCCGCTTCACCGGCGATGAAAAGGGACTGAGTCTTGATCCGTTGGACGCGGAAAGACCACTTGCCGCCAGTTGGCATATTAGAGGTCGTGACGCCAATGTCACCACCCTGAGCCTACCTACGGTGGATGGCGATCCCAATGCCGCAGCCAATGGGCGCGTCTCGCGGCAACTCATCGATCGAGTAGCATCCGTGTATGTGATAGGCAAATCTGCTTTCGATGGCAATGTCAGTGATCCAAACGTAACGATTATTCCATCACGTCCTGCTGATCCCACTAGTCCGGCCTCCGTGCACAACTGGATCCGTCGTGTGGCGGACGGCACATTGCCTAACGTCGTAGCCTATCGTGCCGATGAACTCAACTTCAATCGCGAAGGCAATCAGTTTGACCTCGGTAGCATTGTCCAATTGCACACACTTCCGCCCGGAGATTTCGAACCCTATTTCGTGGCTGTGACCAATCACGGTGCGGTCGCCGTTCAGGAATTGCCTGATTATCCGGGTGATGCGGAAACCCACAAACTCACCGGTGCCCCCATACCGAAGTGGCTTTCCTTTGCGACGAATGTGCTAGGTGCCGTGGCTTCGAGCAGAGCCAATATCGAGAAGGCGGCCGACTTGGTCCCCACCGGCGATTTCATGCCGCTGGGCGATTTCACTGCAGCGATCACACACGACGCCGAGTCTCCCGGATTCATTGATTACACCTACGGTATGGGTACGGAGTGGAACTTCGGTATTGGCTCCCCCAAGGAAGATTTCCTGGCATTTGCACCAGGTATTATCGGCATCAATGCGAAGGCGAAAACCACCTTTGGCGCGATTGGAAAAGAGAAGCGCCTCTATCTAGAGGTGACGGGAACTGCTCAGAATGAACCTGCTGAACTGAGCAAGAAACGCCGGCCGCACTTCCTTAAGGATGAGAGCATTAAAGTGAGGGGCGTGGTCAATGCGCGCAGCACGATCAGCAGAAACTATGGCGAGGGCCCCTACGAATTAGAAGTGAAGACGGAATTGCCGGAGATCAATGGCACGGTGACGGGCTTTGGCTTCACCATTGAACATCCGTTAGACGACCGCGTGCTCAAGGTGCCTGGCGCAGGGCCGAAGTTGTTTTTGATGGCGAAACTCGGCGTCTTGAACTTCTTCGGTGAGTTTGATGCCTTTGTCGGACTCACGGGATCCCGCACTTTCCGCACGCCGTTCCCGCCGCCGACGCCGGAGCCTACGGCAAGTCAGTTGCCTGGCCAGCCTAGCAATCCTGCCTCTGACGTTCGCGCCAATCGGATGCATATGTTTGGAGGCACGGCCGTTTCATCGGCTATCACCTATCAAGCTGCCTTTGGTGCCGGCGTCATCACGCGTGTGGCCGGTGGAAGGCTTGAAGCGAAGGCCGGCATGAGCCTTGCTGGAAACAGACGTGCAGGTCGAAACTTCATGAGAATCGTTCCCAATACGTTCTCTGATTGGCCTTGGATCAAAAGGGTCTCAGGTAGTGTGAACTTGAATTTGGAAGCCAAAGCCAACCTCTATGTGTGGGAAGGAAAGAAAGAATACACGTGGCCTGCCTTCCCATTCGATCACCAGTTTGGAACGGATGCCGTCTTTGCACTGACACCTGTTACCATCAAGCAACAGCGTCTCACTCTGAAAGATACCGGACAGGCATTCTATCGAGGGGCGGCAACACAAGCGATGACGGGCTACAATCCACTGGCCAAATTTGGCGTTACCGCTAGGGCTGATGAGCCGGTGTTGATGTTTACCGACTATGATGAATCCAATGACCAGTTGGCCATCAAGGTAGCCACGCGTGACGGCGATATCGCGTGGAGTAGCGCTGTCCTAACGGTCGCTCATGCCAAGGCCATCACAGCCGCCACGGTACTCTCGCTTTCCGATGGGCGTAGCTTGCTTGCGTGGACGGCGGTTCCTGAAGATGACCTGAATGAAGCTTTCCCAAGCACACACCTCTTCTACGTCGTGCAGGATGATAGTGCTTCAGGCTGGTCTGATCCTGTCCTTGCCACCGAATTTAGCGGAGCCGTCGTCGAACTCTTTCCGATCGAGAATGCTGATTGGTCAGGGCTCGTTGCCTTTGAAAGCACAGGCGGCTTGATCGCGCCGCTGCGCATGCACGCGCTCCTTTGGGAGGGAGAAAACTTTGGTGGATTGCAAACAGACGGAAACACCCGGCAATGCCTCGCCTTTGCCGCGGCCGGCTCCGGTAGCGCAGCGATTCCCGCGCAGATTCTCTGTCTCGAAAATGACGGACTTCATCGCATCGCTTGGGACGGCTCCACGTTTGATGAATCGACTCTAAGCGGAAATGACGACGGCGCCTTAGACATCACTTCGGATGGCGCGGGAAACATGTTCATGGTTAGAAGTCAGCGAGGAAGTGGCATCGTGATTTTTTCCAGCACGGATGGCGGTGCCTTTTCTCCATTGGGCGAGCCGGTTCCATCTGGAGCGAGTAAGATGAATGTCAGTTATCTGGCAGATCCACAGCGACCAGCCTTACTGATCACCTGGATCCGACGGGGTTCTGTTCATGCGATCTTCACCGATCCCACAACGGGCGAACGTCTCACAGAAATCCAGAACCTCACCAACACTCCCGCTGGATCGCACAGTGGTCTCAAGGTTCTTCCCGCCATTTCAGGCGCACATGCGAGTATCCTCGCGCGTTATCGTCAGGACGATCATGTCGAACTGCGTGAGATCGAGATCTCCCTCGATGAAGGCGCCATGGGATTGAATGACACCGATGGCGACGGTCTCGATGACCTAGCAGAGCTGCGAATAGTCGACGCTGACAATACTGACAATGTGCGATCGATTGAAAGCGTCCTGCCAAATCAAGACTTCGACAACGACAATGTTTCGAACCAAGACGAAATCGACGCCGGTTCCGATCCGGTTGATTTCTTCAGCGTGCCTGATGGATTCGCACCTCCGGCAACTTCTCCGCTCTTTCTCATACAAAGCGTTCAGCGCCTCCCCGATGGCAGTTTCACGGTGATCATTCCCGCCATTCCAGGGAAGACTTACCGGCTCGAAGCCAGCCCGAGCCTATCAGGATTTGAATCTGTCACCGAACGAATGGCGTCAGGCCCTACGTTGGAACTAACCGATCCCAATCGTCAGGAAATCGATTACTACTATCGCGTCGTCCGCATGGATTAGATGTTAGTAAAACTTTACCCTACCGAACGGCGGGGCCTATTCGCCTATTGGGCGTTATGATAGGGGTGAGTTCAAAAACGAGCACAGTCTTCCTTTTTCGGGGCGGGCTCAGTGTATGGCTATGATAGAATCGGCGCCTCTTCGCTTTAGATCTCGGCGGGGCTTCGTCGGCGCCGTGACCTCCGCAGGCGCGATTCACTGAAGCCGCTTCAAAAGCGCTTGCGTGGCCTTGATCCCTTCGATCTCGGGTAACTTGCTTCCTTCGTACTCGATCGCCACAATGCCGGTGAACTCGGCTTCCTTAGCGATCTTCATCAGACGCGGGTAGTCGAACTTCACCTCGTTTCCCTGCTCATCAAAATCGTGGGACTTGGCAGAAATGACCCCCGTATGCGGCATCATCGCCTTCGTGCCCTCGTAAATGTCATTGCCGAAGAACTTGCCGAAGTCCGGCATCAGTTTGCAGTTCGGATGTTTCAACGCCACCATCAATTTCGCCAACCAATCTCCCCGGCGCGTGAGCTGAGAAGCACCCGGCTCAATGGCCAGGGTCAACTTGCGCTTCTGGGCGACGTCAGAGAGCTTCGTTAGGCTGTCCACCGCCAAGTTGATTGCCTCATCCGTATCGTCGTCCAACGCTTTGAGGAAGATTCGCACATACCGGCAACCTAATGTCTGCGCACGATCGAGCCAAGGTGTGAAACCGGCCACGTTCGCTTCGCGTTTGGCCGCTTCCTTGAGCGAAGCATTCACAGCTCCTACCATAAGCAGAAACAGCTTGCTCCCCGCCTCATCGGCGCGCTTACGAAGTTTGCTAGTGAAGGCATCAGTGGCCTGCGCACTTTCTTTCGGAAACGTTCCTTCCCAAACATCTATATCCGTCAGGCCAAACGTCTTTTTAACGAAATCCGGATAATCCAAGGGCTTCAGTTCGCCTTTGCGAATGGTGCGGTGCAAGGAGTACTGGGAGAGACCAATCGTGTAAGTTTTCTTCGCGTGATGATCCGCGTAGATTGGTTGGAGAAATCCGGCGGTGGAGGTTCCGGCAAGCGTGGTTAGGAATTGGCGTCGATTTGTAGGCAGCGTCATACCCGAGATGCTAAAAGACTTTGGTGTTCAAAGAAAAGCTTCGAGTAGATCCAGGGTATGCCGAAATGTGGTGGGCACTTTTCGTAGAGGAATTCGTGTTAAGGTGCCGCTACAGTCATGACATGATTCTTGCTGGAATTCGCTATGCCAAGCTCGTATAGAAAGGCGCCGAGAGGCTCGCCCTTGGCGATGTTATGACAGCGTGCGCAACGTGATTTCGCTAGAATAGGCGCTATGAAGATCAATCGGTCTTCGTCGCTTTCAAGGCGAACCGGTTGCTTGGAATCCAAAGATGCGGTGAGCGCTCGCCGCTCCGCAGTCGTGGCCTTCCGAGACGGAACCGTCTGGCCTTTTCTTAGGGCGGCCATGGTTGTCTCGATGCCTCGATCTGTTAGGGCATTGATGAAGGAGTTCTGTGGTCGAATTGGATCATGTTGATAAACAACGGGTTCATAACGTTCATAAAAACTGACCAGACGCGTTCTTTCGACCACCCACGATTTGTAGCGGTAGCGGCGTTCGAAGGCCATCATGCGAGAGATGCCAAATCCACGTTCTCCGACAAAGTCGGTGACTCTTGCTGCATGCAAATCATCCAGGGAAGTGTGTTTTATGAAAGCCGAATGGTGATAGATGTCATGCGGCATTTGATAGGGAAGGCTGCTTAATGCCGGTACCTCGTGTTCCTCCAACCATGCCTTCACACGGTCTAAACCGGTACCAGATAGATCCCACTCGAATTCCCAATCAAAGACTTCAGCCGCTTTGGTCAATCGAGCTCGGAGGTTACTGGGATGGAGCAATCTGTCTAACTCTTCTTCAAATGCGTTCAGCTGTTCTTGCTTCGATGGGATACGATTGGTGTTTCTAGGCTGATCACCAAATCCCACGGATCGAGGCTCGAAGGTATAGGGATTCGCTCCTGTCACTTCTCCCGGGGTGTGAAGACGGCCCGGCGTGGCGAGCAAGGTTATGGAATCGACATTGAGCGTAATGAGACTCTCACGGTGATCGAGGAACGTGAGCAAGCCTATTGCCGGGTCTAGCAACATTGCCATGCGCTGGTGCATTTCACGTAGAATCAAGGTATCCACGTTCTCCGCACCGCGTGCCGCCTTGATACCGAGCTCCACACACTCACGAACAGGGCCGTGGACCAGGTAATGAGCAAAGGCCGACCCCGATCCAAATTGGTCGTAGGTTCCACCCTTCGCATTCTGGATGGCGGCGAAAAGCAAGACCCGGACTCGTTGGGCGTCGCTCAGCTGTTGATGATGCCTGCCATAGTAGTCGATCCAATCCTGGTGACGCTCCCAGGCGCTCTCAAAAGCTTTGTTCGGCATGGGATCACGTGGAGAGGCTGCCAATGGAGGTAACGCGCGGTTGGGTGGTTCAAGCCCCATGGCTGGAAGGCCGGCAATCAAGAGCAGACAGATTCGCAGTGCTCGCACAATCTGGAGAGCGTGCACGAAGCGTGACCTTGTTTAAATAGACTTCCAACGCTCAAGCTGTCGCCGCAAGATTCGCTGTCTTGAAATCTAGAATTCCTCCCATGATTGTTGGCGTCTTGCTGGGCTTGGTGCCGGTATCGGCGGCAAATCCGCTTGAACTTGAGAAAAGCACTCGCATTGCGCTAGTTGGCAATGGGCTTGGTTCGCGAATGATGCGCTTCGGATTTTTTGAAAGGGAACTTCATCACCGGTTCGCGCACCACGAACTCGTCATTCGCAATCTTTGTGATGAGGGGGACACGCCGGGTTTCCGGCCGCATTCGGGGCGCCCTTCGCCTTGGGCTTTTCCTGGGGCAGAAGCGTTCTACCCGCCGCTATCCGAGGCGAAAGATCGCTGGGGATCGGGCCATGTGGGACACGGTCATGCCGATTCTCCGGACGCTTGGCTCACGCGTTTGCAGGCGGACATCATCGTCGCTTTCTTCGGTTTTAACGAGTCCTTTCAAGGCGCAGCCGGGGTGGAGAACTTCAAGGAAGAGCTTACTTCTTTCGTTAGACACACGCGCTCTCAAAAGTATAATGGCAGCAGTGTTCCGCAGCTCGTGCTCGTCTCACCCATTGCCTTTCAAGATCTGTCTGCGATTCAAGACACGCCCGATGGCACGGTGATCAATGCCAATCTCGCCCTCTACAGTGGCGCCATGGAGGCTGTGGCTCAGGAGGAACGGATCCACTTCGTGAATCTGTTCACCGAGACCAAGCGATGGTTTGGCGAATCGCATGAACCGCTCACGCGGGACGGCGCCTTGTTGATCGAGAAGGGATATCAAAGACTGGCGCCGGTCCTGGTGGATTCCCTGTTTGGTAAGATCCCGGCCGAACCGCCTCCTGCAAGAAAATTGTTAGAATCGGTGCGGGAGAAGAACTGGTTTTGGCATCACTACTACAAGATTCCCAATGGGGTCCATGTATACGGCAGACGGCACCGGCCCTTTGGTCCTGACAATTACCCTCATGAGCTCAGGAAATTGGAGGAAATGACCGCTATCCGGGATCGCGCTATTTGGGCGGCAGCTCAGGGCAAACCCTTTGATATCAAGAAGGCCGATGCGGAGACTCACACTCTGCCTGAGATTGAGACCAATTACAATCCAACTCGAAAGAATGGCCAACGTACCTACAAGTATGGTGACGAGGCGCTAGCAACCATGCGTGTGCCGGAGGGCTACAAGATCGAATTATTTGCTTCGGAGCAAGAGTTCGAGGCCTTAGCCAATCCCGTGCAGATGGCCTTTGACAACCGGGGCCGGCTCTGGATCGCGACCATGCCCAGCTACCCACACTATCGGCCCGGCGATGCCAAGCCTAACGATCAACTCCTCATCCTCGAGGACACTGATCGTGACGGGAAGGCCGATGAATTGAAGGTGTTCGCCGATGGATTGCATCTCCCCACAGGTTTCGAGTTGGCGCCTGAAGGAGTCTACGTGGCGCAAGGTTCCCACCTAATGCTTTTGAAAGACACTGATGGCGATGATGTGGCGGATGTTAGAGAAAAGGTTCTCAGCGGCTTTGATGATCACGACACGCATCATGTGATCAGTGCGTTCTGTGCGGATCCTTCTGGTGCTCTCTACATGGGAGAAGGCACTTTTCTCCACAGCAATATCGAAACGGCCTACGGCCCCGTTCGAAGTTCGAATGGCGGTTTTTTTCGCTATGCTCCACAGCGGCATCACTTGGAACGGACCACGCGTCTCTCCATTCCCAATCCCTGGGGAACGGCCTTTGATGCCTGGGGCCAACCGTTCTTTACCGACACATCGGATCCCAATCTGCGGTGGATGTCTCAGGGATCCGTTAGGGTGAATTACGGTGACTTCGCACCCAATCCGCCTAATCTTATTGAGCAAGCCCATCGCGTGCGACCGACCTCCGGCCTGGAGTTTGTTTCCAGCCGCCATTTTCCGGACGAAGTGCAGGGAGACATTTTAATTCATAACACCATCGGTTTCCTTGGGACCAAGCAACACACGATGGAGGATGCGGGGACAGGGTATCGCAGCCGTCATCGTCAGGATCTCCTCACCTCCACGGACGGTAACTTCCGCCCTGTGGACATGGAGTTTGCGCCGGATGGCTCACTTTATTTGGTAGACTGGCACAATGTCTTGGTAGGGCATATGCAGCACAGCGCGCGCGATCCGCTACGCGATCACGTTCATGGCCGGATCTATCGCATCACCTATCCGTCTCGTCCCTTGGTGAAACCCGCGCTCATTCACGGGGCCTCGATTGAGCAATTGCTGGAAAATCTGACGTTGCCCGAGGACCGCACCCGTTACCGCACCCGCCGCGAACTTCGCGGCCGGCCCGCAAATGACGTTCTGACAGCGGTTGAGGCGTGGGTGGCGAAACTGGATTCGACGCAGCCGGGGTATGAGCACCATTTACTAGAAGCGTTATGGGTCACGTGGGGATTGAATCGTGTTGATCGTAGTTTGTTAGAAAAACTGCTTTCAGCTCAGGATTTTCGTGTCCGCGCCGCGGCCGTGCATGTGTTGCGGTATGGTGGTCATCAGATCGGTGATTCGCCGTCACTTTTACTGAAGGCCGCCGGCGATGTCCACGGACGTGTGCGTTTGGAAGCCATCGTCGCCGCCTCTTGGTTGCCGGCGGAAACGGGCTTACCCATTATCCACGCGGCTGGTGCCCACACGATCGATGAATGGATCAAGCCTGTTTATGAAACCGCTTTGGCGAGTTTGTCAGGTCAAAAGATCGCGGTAGAAGAAGCGCCGGAGGTCACCACGACACTCACAGGAGAAGCGAAACGCCTCTTCCTCAAAGGCGTCGAGGTCTACCGGCGTGAAGGCCATTGCATCACTTGTCATCAAGAGAACGGGCAGGGTCTCCCTGCTGCACAATTTCCGCCCCTAACCGGTACGCGATGGGTCTTGGGAAATGAAGACCGGCTCATTAAGCTCACTCTGAACGGTTTGCTAGGACCGATGGAAATCAAGGGCAAGCACTATACCGGGCAGGTACCCATGACGCCGTTTCGCGGGTTGAGCGACGACGAGATCGCCGCCGTCCTGACGTATGTGCGAAACGCCTTTGGTAACGAAGCACCGCCTGTTTCCCCGGAAAAGGTCGGCCAAATACGTGCGGCTACGGATGCTCAATCCGGCTTTTATGATCCCGCCGATTTGTTAGAAGAGCATCGCCACCCATGAACGCGCCTCCCTTCCGCCTCTTTGGATGGGATCACCTCACGGCTCTCGTCCTAACTATTGTCTCGATAGTGGGATTAATTCTGCTTCTGCGGCGGTGTGGCGATCAGCACCGGCACAGTCGATGGGCACTGGGATTCCTCGCTTGGGCATTATTGTTATCTTATCCTTTGAAAGTCATTGCCTACTGGATATCCGGCGCCCCCATTGTGGACAATTTGCTACCCATGCATTTGTGCAACTGGGCTGCTGTTCTTGCCTTCTTTGCCTTGCGTTTTCGCCATCCGCTGGCTTGCGAACTCCTTTATTTCTGGGGGCTCGCCGGGACCTTGCAAGCGGTCATCACCCCCAATCTCCCCTTTGGATTTCCCCACCCCATCTTCTTCACCTTTTTTCTCATACACTCCGGCATCGTCATTGCCGCTCTCACGGTTGTGTTGGGACTGAAGATCTATCCGCGACGCCACGGACCTTGGCGTGCGTTTCTTTGGGCGCAGGTCTACCTCGTGGTGACAGGGCTCACCAATATGGTGCTAGGGACCAACTACGGCTTTCTGCACCACAAACCCAGACAAGCATCTCTGTTAGATCACCTGGGTGATTGGCCCTACTACATCGTCAGCCTCGAGATCCTTGCACTGATCTTCTTCCATCTTCTCAATGTACCGTTCTTGAAACGGCAACGGCGGTTTCCTTCGTAGGCCCGCCACTCGTGGCGTGCTTTGGAGTGCGTGTGAATGGAGCTTACGTGAAGAGGCTCCACAGGGCGCGGGCGAGGACGACGAGCGTGATCCAGAGAGCGAGGCCCATGAGAAGTGCCGGCAGGATGCCGCGCTGGCGCGCCGGCGCCATTTCATCTGTGGGCTCTGAATGAGATTGCATTGGGGTGGGAAGCATAGGGCGATGGGTGGTTGCAGCCCCTTCCTACGGACTTTCCCTGGGATCATTGGAAAAAATCCCAAGTTTCTTTGTAAATACTCCGGTGCGCCTGCGACTTGGAATTGATCGTCAATCGCTTAGGATGAGGTGCCCATGCGAGATCCCGATGTTACCCCTTCCCATTCCCGAGGCCGGGACGCCGCCTTTCCCGCGACGAGGTGGACGTGGATCCAGCAAGCGGGCGAGGGGGATGCAGAGGCCCGTTCGGCTCTCGCCAAGTTGTGTGAAGTCTATTGGTATCCCGTGTATGCCTATGTCAGGCGAGTAGGGCGTAGTCCCGAAGACGCCGAAGATCTCACCCAAGGATTCTTTTCCAAGCTGCTTGAAAAAGAGGCTTTTCATCACGCCAAGGCGTCAAAAGGGCGATTCAGGAACTTCCTGTTGAGTGCCTTGAAACATCATCTCACTGACGAACATCGCAAAGCCTCGGCACAGAAGCGCGGAGGCGGCTCGGCGCCTGTTTCGATCGATCAAGAACGGGCGGAGAGGCGCTTTCAAAGCGAACCCCGCACGGCAATGACGCCGGAGGATGCCTTCGAACGGCAATGGGCAGAAACGCTTCTCCGCCAGGTATTCGCGCTTTTACAGGAGAATTATGCTAGTCGCGGAAAAGCGTCTCTTTATGAAGCGCTCGAACCCTATGTATCCTGGGGCGAAGCGAGCGTGCCCCAACAAGAAGTCGCGGACCGGTTGGGCATGAAGGTCTCAACCTTGCGCTCAGAGATCTTTCAATTGCGACGGCAGTACGGGCATCTTCTGCATCAAACGATCGCGTCCACCGTGGACTCGCCGCAAGCGGTGGACGACGAGTTGCGCCACTTGCGCAAGATCTTTGCTAGGACTAACGATTAAAAAGGGGAACCGTATGTCATCGAATGTCTGTCACGCTTGTGGTCTACCATGCGCCGATGAACAGATCTTGTGCGGCCGCTGCGCCCTTCCTTCGTGGCCGGGGGAAGAAGCGCTTCAGGAACTCTTCCCCGATCTGCGGGAGTTAGCTCTATTGGATGGCTCCGCTAGTGAAGCGGTCTACAGTGCCCGACAGGATCGCCTGCGACGGCCGGTAAGCTTAATCGTTAGGCTCATGGCGGCGGCTTCGTTAGAGCATCAAGACCGCTTCCGGCAATGGGCTTGTTTGCATCACCCTTATATTCCCACCGTGATCGACTACGGACTCCGCGGAGGCTACCCTTTCCTGATTACGGAAAGATTGCCGGACCGGCATCTTTCCGATGCCGTTCATGATGACAAGTGGACGACGGACTCGATAGGCCGGTTGTTAGTAGCACTTGCTGAAGGGCTTGAGCACGCTCACCAGATGGGAGTCGTGCACGGAAATCTCGATCTCGAGCATGTCTTGCTTCAAGAGCACGGCCATCCGTTGGTTATTGGCTGGTTAGTGTCTTCGGGGCCTTCAGAGCAAGCAGACCCTTCGAAGGACCTAACCGCTCTGCAAGATCTGGCCAAAGTTCTGGCCTCGCAGCTGCCCGCCAAAGCAGCAGACGCGATCGTGAGGAGTTGCGCGCCGGGAATCACGACGCTGCATGCCTTCAGAGGAGCCCTCTCCGGCGGCGCTCCGGCAGGCTTGAGAAAATGGCTAGGGGGGTAAGTAGCTTCAAGGACAGAACGCGCGGCAGTTGCTTGCAGGATTCGGCGAGATCGCTCATTCTTTCGCCTCTCCCCGTTGAATGATGTCCCCCTCCGTTCCCCAGGCCATCGGCCCTTATCGATTGCTGAAAGTCTTGGGCGAAGGCGGAATGGGGACGGTTTACCTGGCAGAGCAACAAGAGTTGATCCGGCGCCGGGTGGCCCTCAAGCTCGTGCGCCCAGGCTTGGATAGCCGGGAAGTCATCGCGCGTTTCGAGGCCGAGCGTCAAGCGCTGGCCATGATGAATCACTCAGCAATCGCCAAGGTGTTAGATGCGGGATGGGCGCCTGATGGCCGGCCTTACTTCGTCATGGAATGGGTCGATGGCCAACCGGTCACGGAGTATGCCGAGTCCAACGGGCTGACCATAGAGGAGCGTCTCCAGCTTTTTCTGAAAATCTGCCAGGGCATCCAACACGCTCACCAAAAAGCGATCATTCATCGGGATCTCAAACCATCTAACATACTTGTCGCCTTTCAAGACAGCCGGCATGTCCCCAAGATTATTGACTTTGGTATCGCTAAAGCGTTAGGCGCCCAAACACTCACAGACAAAACAGTGCACACCCAGATGGGGCAGATCGTGGGTACGCCCCATTATATCAGCCCGGAGCAGGCGGATAGTCTGGGCAAAGACGTGGACACCCGCACCGATGTCTATTCGCTAGGCGCCATCCTCTACGAACTGCTAACCGATGTGCCGCCATTGGATTTGGATGAGGCGAGCCAAGGCGGCGTGTTGAGCGTGCAGAAGCATCTGTTGGAATGTGAGCCATTGCGGCCCAGCGTGAGGCTGGGGCAAATGGACCCTGAGATGCTTGATGAGGTAGCCCGAGCAAGAAAGGTGTCTCGCGAGGATCTCCTCCACGAGGTGAACAGTGACTTGGATTGGGTGGTGATGAAGGCGTTGGAGAAGGATCGCGAACGCCGCTACACGTCAGCTTCAATGTTGGAGGAAGACATCGTGCGTTTTCTTCATTGTGAACCCGTTCTGGCTGGACCGCCCTCCACGCGCTACCGCTTGCGCAAATTTGCTCAACGCAATCGGTGGAAAGTGGCAGCGGTGGGCCTGACGTCGATTGCCCTGATCTTGGGATCGGTGATTAGTGTTTGGCAGGCCATTCGCGCGACAAACTACGCTAATCTAGCAGAAACACGTCTCCACAACGAGCGCGGTGCCCTAGCGGAGGCCAACGCGGCTCGCGAAGAAGCTGAGGCCGCTTTCGCTCAATCGGATTACCAAACGGGTCAACAGATGGCCTCGCGAAGTCGCTACGGGGAGGCGATTGCCTATTTGTGCCGGTCACTCACGCGTCGCCCTGACAACGCGACCGCTCTGAACAGGCTTTACTCGATTCTCACACAATCCCGTCACGTTTGGCAGACCATGACCCCGATGAGGCACCGTGAGCCGGTGACACAGATCGCCCTATCGTCGGATGGGGCATTCGTGGCGACCGCGACCGGTTCAGGCGGCATCGCTCTTTGGAGAGCCGCGCATCCGCCAGAGAAGCTTTGGACCTACGAATACGGTGACATTCCCTCCGCGTTGGAGTTCACGCCGGATGATCAATTCCTGCTCTTGGGCGGCTACACCGGTGGACGCAAACTCCGCGTGGCGGACGGAATGCTTACGGATTCCATCCTCGAGTCCAAAGTGAGCGATTGGTTAGGGTTCGAGTTTTCCGCAGACGGTGATCGCGTTCTAACAAGTTCCTGGCATCGTGGCGCGGCACTTTGGTCGACCGGTCGCTTGCAGCCTCTTCTAACTTTGGATCATCTTTCGTTGCGCTCGGCAACATTTAGCTCCGATGAGTCGTTGATCCTAACAGCGAGCCAAACGGGTCGCGATGCGCGGCTTTGGCGGGCAGAGGACGGTACCATGCTCAAGCGCTTCCGGCACTCCAGAGAAATTTGGAAGGGTTGGTTTAGCCCGGATGACCAACACGTTCTGGTGGCCGCCTCGGACGGCAAAGCTTATCTGTGGTCAATCGGTAGCGGTGCCGCACCCGTTAGGGTTTTCGATCACGGATCCGAACACGTGATGCGAACGGCCGCTTTCTCTCCGGATGGCAAATGGTTAGTGACTGGATGCGCCGACCACACGGCGCGTGTGTGGGAAGTGGCGAGTGGACGCGAGCTGTCTAGGATTCAAGGGCGTTCTGAGTTTATCGCGCTTGGGTTTGTCGAAAGAGATCGGCTTTTCACGGTGGAGAAAGCGGGTTCTGTCAGGACCTGGCGTTTGCAAGATGGTAGGGCGATTGCGGAATCTAGCATGGAACTTGAAGGTCTGATCAATGATGTCTGTTGGAATTCCGAATCCAATCAGTTAGGCATCGCCGGAGCTGGAGAAATGCATGCGCGCGTCTTGCAACTCACGTCAGCCTGCCCACCATTGCTATTTCCGCAGGGCCACGTCACCGCCTCTTGCCTAACAAATGGTGGCGAGACCGTCTTTGCCGGTACGGCTCGCGGACGATTGGTTACCATGGATGCGGATGAAGGCGCCGTTCGGGCGCTTCATGATTTTCATTCACCTGTCTCCGCGGTGGCGAGTCATCCACACGATTCGGGAGAGGTCTTCGCCGGCACGGCGGAGGGCGATGTGTTGAAATGGCGTTTTGATGAGGGCGAGAAGAAACTGCAGGCCCTGCGGCTGGCCGAAACGCCAGTGAACCATCTAGCGACCCGTGATTGTGGAGAACTTCTTGCCGCAGCGACTGACAACGAGGCTTTTCTCATCGACGTCTCGGAATGGAAAGCGCTCCCGCTCCCTCAGGTGGGCCGTGTCACGGCTCTATCATTTCAGCCTCAAGGTAATTTGTTAGGCGTGGGGGCAGATACCGGCGTGGTGACCGTATGGGACGTCGCAGCTAAGGAAGTTCGTTATCGGCTCAAGCATCACGGTGAAGTGCGGCAGGTCGCCTGGAGTCCTGATGGCGAAACGATTGCCACCGGAGCCGTGTATCCTGCGGACACGGGTGATCAAACGATTTGTCTCTGGTCCGGCGTCGACGGGCGCTCCATGGGGAAGACGATGAAACATTCCGGCTTAGTTACTGCGTTAGCGTTCGACGCCGAGGGGCGCCGGCTCCTGAGCGGTACTGAAGCGGACGGGGTGGTCATTTGGAACGTATCCTCTCAAAAACCGCTAACGCGTTTGGCTCCACCGGGAAGGGTGCGCGACGCTGTGTTAAGCCCGGACGGACGTTGGTGCGCCATTCTTTCGCGTGCTGAAGCGGAGGGAACGCTCACCGTTTGGCATGCGGGTACCGGCGATCCGATATCAGCTGACCTGCGTGTGGGGCCTTGGGTGGATCAGGTGCGGTTCACGCCGGATTCGCAGAGAGTCCTGGTTTCGCCGGCGAACGCTGGCCAGTCGCAACGCAATGCGGCGGTGAGTTTATGGCCGGTGATACTGAATGGCGAAGGGCATGCCTTGGGACCACTGGTAGAGCACGCGCTTCAGGTAGGCGGAAGAACTTTTGATGATCAAGGCAAATGGCAGCCGGTTCCCTCTTGGGAGAAGCCCTTGCCGGAGGTTGGTCGTGGGAAGATAGGAATGTTAGCGTCTTGGCTGAGCGCACCGGTTCCGGGGCGACGGTCATCGCCTTTGATTGAGCCTGACACTCAAGCGCTTCGTGAAGCCACAGCCTGGCAGTTATGTGAAGTCTTTGGTCCCTACCAGCCGCAGGAATGGAAACGCGCTGTCACGGCTGCGTGGCATCGCGACGTGGGTGCGGCACAACGCCACGTGATTCAAGCGGCCAGTAAACAGGCCTCTGAAAAAGAACCGGCGCTCCGTTTTGCAGAGGTCTTGCATTATTGCCGGGCGGGTGATTCGCATGAAGCCTTATTCGTATGCAGCGAGATTCTGCAAACTTCGGATGTGGCCGTTCCGGATTTGTGGGCCGTTCTCAATCATTTGGAAGAGGCGGGAACGGGAAACTATGCCGTGAAGGCACGCATCTTGTCGCATTTGCTAGGCGCAATGCGTCACCGTCTGTCAGATCAAGAACTCTGGCAGGCGCACCACCGTTTGCTTCTGTTGAACATCCATACGGGATTCTTTGATAAGGCGATAACGGTTTGGCGAGAGCTTGTCCATCACCCGGTGTGGTTGGAGCGTCACGCCACGACGGCTCTAGCAGAAAGGTTGATGCATGCCTCAGTGGTGAGAGCAGAAGTCGAACGTTCCCTGGGGAACATGCCTCAGGCCAATCACCTTTGGTTGGTCGGCGCCTGCTTCCGCAAATACATGGAAGTGAGCTTCCCAACGGCGACGCCTTCAGTGATCGCGGCAAACACGAATCGTTTGTTAGCGTCACTGAAGGAGGCACTCTCGCCTTCGCCGGGTGAGGCGGGTAAGGAAGCGATGGTCCAAGTTTTTGAAGAACTCGCATTCAATCTGCCCACCGATCACGCCTTCGCCAAGTTGACGCTTTGTTTGCGAGACGATGTGGCGGGGCTTCCTTCTGTCGAGGAGGATGTGCAGCTTTGGTTAGCCCGCGCAGAACTACAACGGGTGTTCGGCCGAACTTACGACATTTCCGCGGCACCCTTGGTGGGCTTTTTAAATCAGGCGTTGCCCAAACCGGCACCATCGATCGAGCTTCTTTTAGAACGAGGTTTTCGTAGACCTTATTTGCAGCAGAAGCTCTTGAGCTATCCGTTGCCGCAGTCGGATGAGGCGCCCTATCAAATGTTGCAACTAACAAACCATTACAATGTGAACCTCTTTGAGGAGTATACTTGGCATGGGAGAGCCGATGAGATGCTTGCTCGCCTGCCTCAAGTGTTGGCGAAGGAGAGCGAGATGATCATTCCCTTCGACGTCAAAGGGTTGATCCAACTCGCTGGTTCCCAGATTCAGCAAGCCGCCGATGGTTCGGTGTATCCTCATGAGACCATGGAAATTGCTTGCACGCGTACCGTAAAACGCGTGCATCTCCTGCTTGGCCTCTTAAATGGAACGGCAAGTACCGGTACGCCCATTCTGCATCTGATCGTAAAGTATCAAGATGGGAGCCGGTCTAGCGTTGAATTGAACTATGGCGAACACATGGTCGATTGGAAGTCTTCTTGGGTGCCCAATCCCAACAGAGCACTATTCGTCAACACGGAACCGGGAAAGGCGGTACAACTCACCCACGTGATCTGTGAGAATCCCCATCCTGACAAAGCCCTGCAATCGATTGGTTTTCGCACGGCCGGCGCTACCGGGGCACCCTTCATCTTGGGGATCACGGTCGATTGAAAAGTGGTGTCGGCGTCTGATAGAGTGGTTCACCACGGACACGAACTTCTGTATCGACCAAATATTGCTGAACGATTTTTTCACAGGGAGTGAGTCCCAATCCAGGCCGTTCAGGCAAAGTGATCAAACCCTCTTCGTCGGGGACGAGCTTCTCCGTGGTGAGCGTTCGCGCCAAGTCCGAAGCTTCGACGGGATACTCACAAAGATTGTGCGTTTCCATTCCAGCGTAAGGCTGAATCGAAGCGGACAATGCTAGAAATGTAGTGAAAGTGTGATTCACAAACGTGATCCCACGACCGTTAGCATGCTGGGCGACCTTGTGCGCGCTCGTGATCCCACCGATGCGACCGGTATCGATTTGAATGTAGCTCAAGCCGGCATGTTTCATCATATTGATGGCTTGCAAAGCTTGGTGACAACCTTCGCCTCCGGCCAAAGGTACGCTTCCGCTCTGAGAAGCAAGTTCGTGATAGGCGTCGTAGGCTTCAGAAACAAAGGGCTCTTCTAACCAACGCACCTCGCAGTCACGCAGCGCTTGCAAGCTCTGCTTTGCCCGCTCTACGTCATCGATCCAAACCGTTCCTGCATCGACTAGCAAATCTGCTTCGTTTCCCAATCCCTCGCGCGCTGCACGCACGTGCTCGGCGTCAACATCGGAAGTGGCACGGCCGTAGGGCCCCCAACCGAATTTCGCCGCTTGAAAACGCTGACCACGCACTTCCTGGGCCTTGCGAAACGTCGCCTGGGGATCGTCTCCAAATAACGCGGAGGCGTAGGCTTTCTTGGGCGGCGCCTTTTCATAACCTAACAAGTGATAAACCGGCGCATCCAATCGTTTTCCCAAGAGATCCCAAAGAGCCATATCAATGCCGGACAAGGTGTGATCGGCTTGCAGGAGGTCGAGGCTGTTCTCGCGAACCCTTCGATGAATCCTACCAATGTCCGCAATGTTGTTGATCGGCCGGCCCAGCACGGAAGACTTCAGCGGCTGACAAGCGCTGTGAGACATCGGGCAGCACCAAGCGGCAATCGATACCAAGGGAGACGCTTCACATTCTCCCCAACCCACGTGATCGCCCGCGCACACTCGAACGAGAAGGACGTCCTGACTACCGTCGCCTATGCAACGAATCTCCGGCATGGAGAGATAGAAGAAGTCAACCGCTTCGATTTTCATTGGATGTATTGCGAATGATTCGTTGAGCCTGGGAAAGAAGATGAGGAGGTCGAACATGGCCGCGTGCCTCCAGGCCCAACAACCTCAACGCTCGCAGCCCCCTTCCTGAACGGCTGAGACAAGCTTCGCGGCCCCCAATCACGCCGTGGCACTTGGTAGTTCTGCGGCTTGCTTCTCGCCGTCCTTCTCTAACGCTTCCCAAAGCTCATCAATCTTCGCGCTCAACGCAGTCCGTTGTTCTTCGTTGGCGACCCATTGTGAACGGCTCGCAATGAGACTTAATTGATCGCGGAGGCGCTGGTCGTTGCCTTGTGTGTCGGAAGATTGGACTTGGGCAGTGAGTTTCTCTAACTCTGTTGCCAAATGCTCAGCGTTGGGAGGTTCGTGTTCGCGGCCCCTCGGGTGTTCTGCCGTTTGGGTGGGCCTTTCATGTTCACTGATAGCTTCATCGACGACCGCGGTGAGAAGTTCTTGTTGTTCCTCAGTGTCCCAGATATGGCGGAGTACCCACAGGTCGGATACGACGGCTTCTTCGCGAGCACAGAGGAGGGCGCTGGCGGCGATGAGGCGTTGGAGTTTGACGGCCCGTCGATCGGAAAGGCGAATGCCTGCACTGCGAATGCGTTTGACCAATATCAGGTAAGGTTCGTGAACGGGTTGGAGATTCACTTCCGGCAATGCGCGTTGTAGTTGGGCGATTTCGTCGACATTTAGGCCCTCGACATGATCGGTCTTCGTGTGTTCGAGCTTCCACCCGGCTTCCAGGACGTTTCCCAAATAATCATCGGGCACATTGTCAGAGTGAACGCGAAGAAGGAATCGATCAAACAAGGCTTGCAACGATTCTTCCTGAGGCAGCTGATTACTGGCACCTACGACGGTGAGAAGCGGTAACTGATAGGTTTCCCGGCCGCGTCGCAACACGCGTTCATTAAGGACGGTGAGGAGACTGTTGAGAATGGCGCTATTGGCATTGAGCAACTCGTCGAGGAATACCAAAGACGCTTCCGGAAGCATGCCTTCGGTGTTCGTTTCTAACACACCATCTCGCAACTTGCGGATATCAAAGGGGCCGAAGAGTTCGTTGGGCTCGGTGAAACGCGTGAGAAGGTATTCGAAAGTGCGGCCGTGCAGGCGCTCGCCCAGATCATGCACAAGTGCGCTCTTGGCCGTGCCGGGCGGACCTAGAATGAAGAGGTTTTCGCCACCGGCGAGACAGAGACCGAGCAGATCAATGATTTCCTCCTTACCCACGAAGCTTTGCTTCATGGGATCGAGCACTTCGTCGTGAAGTCGACGGCCTATGGCGAGGGTGTCAGCGAGCATGGCTGCGCGCACCATGGCAAGAATGTTGGAGTTTGCCAATCATCCTGTGAGCGAATGCGCTTCCAAGGCCGCGAGCACATTCGGTCCTGCCAGATCGTGCGCATACATGCCCAGACTTTCGGCCACCGCATTGGCCCATCGTCCAGTTTCAAGCCGGCTGCCGTCATCACTAGCGATGATGCGATCGATGTAGATCTGTCGCAGAGAGGGGTGGTTCTGCCAGGGTTCCCACTCCGATTTTTCCCAATGCAGATCTGGGATACCAACCGACGAGAGTGGCCACGCCTGAGCTAACGCTTGAAGCGTCTTCATTAGCGGATCGTTGGAGGCATGCTGGCGCGCGTGGCGGTAGAGGTCTGGCAGAAAGCGCAAGGTGAGATCTACCGAGTAAACGCAAGACGATTCCTTTTCCCACAAGACTCCCTCTGACACTTCAGTGCTGAACGCGTCGATGGTGTGCGAACGATCGATGAACAGCTGACAACCCAGGAAAAGCCATCGCGCGCCTGCCAGCGCGGCCTCAGCGTGAAACTCCGGCGCCGTGTGGGGGGCGGCCAAACGTTGATTCTGATCCGCTTCCCGCAGCCGTTCCGAGGCAGCGAGGGATTGGAAGTCGGGCGGCGCGCCGTGATTGATCAGTGGCACCTGTACACTTCCACTCTCGAAGAGGTTGGTTAGGAAACGGACAAACGCGGGCATGGTGACAGAAAGGATGAACGGAGGCGGAAGTTATCGCAATCCCGCGACGCCTTGTTCTGGCGTTCACGCCACGGAAGTCACAAATTCTGCCACGAAGGACGTTCACCCATTTACTCAGATCGGATTTGCAGTTGAAGCGGCTGCTATTTGTGATGAAGGGTCGAACATGCATCCGTCTGAGCTCGAACTGCCAATTCGCCATCGGCCCGTCTTAGATCCCGGCTTCGTTCCGGCGGTGCTATGGAATCATTCCTATCAAAGTTTGGCAGCGCAAGATGAGGGTGAATGGCTCTCATTGGCATTGAAACGGCTCGACGGCACGTCCTTCCGGCAAGAAGTGCGGCTACTGCCTAACGAAGATCGTAATGCGGAACTCACCAATTACTATGTTGAACGTCTGATCAAGTTTCTCTTCTGGCAGAAAGGCGGCGCGGAGGTCCACGTTGGCGGGCGCCCCGAAATCGCCCATCATTTGAAGAAAGTGTATAGTGCGAGGGGACCGCGGGCTTTTGATCACGAATTTGTGGGCGAACGGCTCTTTGGTAAACCGTTAGAGATTATCGCTTGTCAACCTGATGACGTGCCTGCGACCAATGAAGCTTCCGTCAGTCTAGGGAGACACCTGGATGGTTGCCGGATCGGGTTTGATCTGGGCGGCAGCGACCGCAAAGCCGCCGCCGTGATCGATGGAAAGGTCGTCTTTTCTGAGGAGATTCCATGGGATCCCTACTTTGAATCGGATCCTCGTTATCACTTTGAAGGCATTTGTGATTCCTTGCGGCGTGCGGCGGCGCACCTCCCGCGAGTGGACGCGATTGGCGGCAGCGCTGCCGGCGTCTACGTGAACAATGAAGTGCGGGCGGGCTCGCTTTTCCGCGGAGTCTCTGACGCTGATTTCGCCAGCAAAGTGCGGAGAATCTTCTTCGATGTGATGGCTGCGGAAGGATGGGCGGCTATCCCTTGGGAAGTGGTGAACGATGGCGAAGTGACGGCGCTTGCCGGATCGATGTCCATGGATGCCAATGCGGTGCTGGGTGTGTCTATGGGTACGAGTGAGGCGGCAGGGTATGTGGATCCTAGCGGAAATATTAAGCCATGGCTCAATGAACTCGCCTTTGCTCCGATCGATTATCGCGAAAACGCACCGATCGACGAGTGGTCGGGCGATCACGGTTGTGGTGTGCAGTATTTCTCTCAACAGGGCGTCGGACGTTTGGTGCCTTTGGCAGGAATCGACCTGCCTAACGAGATGCCGCTACCGGAGAAATTGGTGGCGGTGCAAGAGTTGATGGCGAAAGGCGATGAACGGGCAGCCAAGATCTATGATACCGTCGGCGTGTGTTTCGGTTATGCGATTGCGCACTACGCATCGTTTTATGAGATCGAACACCTTCTGATCTTGGGACGGGTGACCTCGGGTGAAGGCGGCGAACGCATCATCGCTCGTGCGGAAGAGGTGTTGGGTGACGAATTCCCAGAATTAGCTGAGAAAATCACGCTAAGTGTTCCTAACGAGAAAGATAAGCGGCATGGCCAGGCCGTCGCGGCTGCGAGCTTGCCGGAAATCGGTGTGACTAAGAGTTATGACTGATGAAGGTAGAAGAACGGGTGAGAGTTCTTTCCTCGCGTCAGAGTCCAACGCCCGGAACTCTCACGAGTTCCGCTACGCAGAGTGCCAACGCCCGGAACTCTCACGAGTTCCGCTACGCAGAGTCCAACGCCCGGAACTCTCACGAGTTCCGCTACGCAGAGTGCCAACGCCCGGAACTCTCACGAGTTCCGCTACGCAGAGTGCCAACCCTTCAACTGATCACCAACTCGGAATGACTTCAAAAGCGTGGCCACGCAAGTATTCCGTCTCCGGAATGGTGGCAATCACCGGATGATCGGCGCGTTGGGTGTAGGTAGCGAGTTTGCGTAGCGTCCGTTTCGCATCGACGGCAGCGCTGCGAATGATCTCAAGAAAAGCTTCTGCATTCACGTGATGCGAACAACTGAACGTGGCCAAGATCCCTCCCGGTTCTAACAATCGTAACGCTCTCAAGTGAATCTCTTTGTAACCACGCAGTGCCCCTTGCAAGGCCCCTTTATTCTTAGCGAACGAGGGCGGATCTAAAATGACGAGATCAAAGCGTTCACCGGTTTTCTCTAGTTCGCGCAGTTGATCAAAAGCGTTGGCTTCGAGGAAGGTCGCCTCGAGATGGTTCCGCGCCGCATTAGCTCTCGCCGCTTCCACGGCGGCCTCACTGATCTCGATGCCAGTCACTTCAGTCGCTCCTGCGTGTTGGCAAGCGAGCGCAAAGCCTCCCTGGTGAGAAAACACATCGAGGACCCGCCGTCCTTGGGCCAGCGACGCCACCAATCGATGATTTTCCGATTGATCCAAGTAGAGCCCTGTTTTCTGCCCGCCTAACAAATCCACTGAGTGATGAAGCCCGTTTAATTCCAGCGAGAATGCATCGGGCGTTTCTCCGGCTAGAACGCCCTTGTGCGATGGCAAGCCCTCGGCCGCGCGGATGGGGCTATCATTTCGCGCGAGCACACAGCTTGGGTCCAGGAGTTCTTGCAACGCTTGAACGATCAGGTCCTGACGTTGATCCATCGCCAGCGTCAGCGTCTGGAGAACGAGGCAATCACCATAGCGATCGACAATGACTCCAGGAAGTCCATCGCTCTCACTCCATACCAGGCGAATCGCTCTATCATCTAGACTAAGTTTCTCGCGATGGGCAATCGCCCGTTCGATGCGGCGTTTGAAAAAGGCTAGGTCGAGGTCTTGTTTCCGCCGCGAGATCCGGCGAACGACGATCTGCGATTGCGGATTGTAAATCCCGGAGCCTAACGGCCGGTCTTTGAAATCTTTGAGACTAACCACATCGCCAGCCTTCGGATTGCCGAAGACCTTCTTGATCTCGCTGCTATAGACCCATTCATGGCCATGAAAGATCCGCGATCGCGGCTTGATGACGACGCCCGGCATGGAACGAAATCAGGGTATCGATACCGCAGGCTCCAAGGGTGCGGCCTTCACCACGCTCGGCTCGGGATACTCAAAGACCTTGCCTTCGAAATTCCGAATCACGACACGTTCATCGTCGCGGTGGATGACGTATTCGGGATTTATCGGGACTTTCCCGCCGCCTCCGGGAGCATCGATGACAAATTGCGGAATGGCATAACCGGTGGTGTGCCCCCGCAGGCCTTCGATGATCTCGATTCCTTTGCTCACCGGAGCGCGTAAGTGTGACGAGCCTTGGATGAGGTCACATTGATAGAGGTAATACGGCCGCACGCGGCACATGAGTAATTTGTGTAATAATGTGCGCATTGTTTCCACGTCATCGTTCACACCGCGGAGAAGAACGCTTTGGTTGCCTAACGGTATGCCATGATTGGCCAGGCGTTCCAAGCCTTCCTTGACCTCAAGGGTGAGTTCGCGGGGGTGATTGGTGTGAATGCTGAGGTAGAGGGGATGGTATTTCTGGAGCATCTGGCAGAACTCCGGCGTGATGCGCTGAGGCAGGAAGATGGGAACGCGCGACCCGATCCGCAGAAATTCAATGTGAGGGATCTCGCGAAGACGTCTGAGAATCTTCTCCAACTTGGCGTCACCAAAGAGCAAGGGATCGCCACCTGACAAAAGCACGTCTCGTACTTCCGTGTGTTTCTCCAAATAGCGGAACGCCTCTTCGTAATCCGTTTCCAAGGTCTGTTCGCCAGCACCGCTCACCACCCGGCTCCTTGTGCAGTAACGGCAATAGGCCGCGCAGCGATCCGTGACCAGAAACAAGACGCGATCCGGATACCGGTGCACCAGACCGGGGACGGGCATGTGACTGTCCTCACCGCACGGATCGGCCATATCACTGTCAGAATAAATCGTCTCTTCGATTCGGGGAATGACCTGACGGCGGATGGGGTCCTCCGGATCGGCTTCATCCACCAAATTGAAGAAGTGCGGCGTGATGGAGAGCGCGAGCTTCGATCCGCTGAGCAAGATACCGCTACGCTCTTCGTCGCAAAGCGTTAGGTGTTGTTCGATCTCCGATAACGAATTGACTCGGTTCTTCAATTGCCAGGCGAAGCTCTCCCAATCCCGTGGCGGATCCTCGGCCCAATAGCCTGGGGCGTGCGATCTGAAAGTCTTGTCGAGGTCGGTCCGGTCGTAACGCATGATGGTGGGGGCTGCGCCCGGAGTGTAAGGAGAGGTCTTGGGATGTCAAACGGCCCCGTTTTTCGCAGTTGACGGGGAGCGCCCCGAGGTGGTTCGATCCGCGAAGACTACCCCCCGCCAGCCCCAGCCAGAGTTCCAACTAATGTTTTTAAGAGAGCTACGTAAGATCGCTCGCCCCCATTGGTTCGACATCCTTTTTACGATCAAGCGATCTACTGGGATGTCTGTCTCAGAACTCGCTAAGGCGATGAAAATGAGTTACATGGGCGTTAAGCAGCACTGTGTGGATCTTGAGAAAATGGGTTTCCTTGATACCATGCGCCGCCCTCGGGAATCCGGTACAGGTGGGGGCCGGCCCGAGAAGGTTTACCGGCTCAGCAAGCGGGCGAATGTCTTCTTTCCCAATTTCACCAACGAGTTCTCCCTCGATATTCTCGAATCCGTCCGGGAAGCCTACGGCGGCAATGCTCCTGAGAAGCTGATTTACACCTACCTCGCTAACAAGGTCCGCTATTATCAGCATCACATCAAAGGCGACAATCTCATCGAGCGCGCCACGTCGTTTGCCATCATCCGCAACCGTGAAGGCTTCTTGTGTGTCTGCGAACATCAACCCGAGTTTGAACCCGCGGTGGAAATCGTCGAGTACCACAATCCACTCCGTGAAATATTCGCCAAGTACCCGGCCGCGCAACGGATGGAGATCACGATGGTCGAGCGTTCGCTCGGGTGTACCCTGACCAGGCAAGAAGAAGAGTTTTCCGGTCTGACGAGGACGGTGTTAGGGCTCTACGAGCTCTAGTATAAAATCCGAATCAATACGTTAGAAAGCGGGTCCCAATTGAGGAACCCGCTTTGGTCTTGCTTAAACCTAATCAAGTCGATTTCAGGAGTTCTTGGCCAGGTGTCTCCGGCGCCGCCCTGCAACACATATTGCGGTAACCGCTAGACCGAACGCCCAGCTAGGCTCGGGTACTCCAGATGGAGGAGGCGGAGGAGGCGGAGGAGGCGGAGGAGGCGGAGGAGGCGGAGGAGGCGGAGGAGGCGGAGGAGGCGGAGGTGAACGTCTTCGAGAACCGAAGCGTGCCATCCTCGCCACCCTAACGGAACGATTGTTTGATCGCGAGAGCATTCCTGCAATCGATTGGCGAATGCTTTGCATCCTCGGCTGGTTGGCGACTGAACAGGGCAACCATGCCTTGGCCATCGAGCTGGTTTCCAGGTCTAAAGCTGACCTGAACCAGCACGTAGAGCTTCTCAGTTTGTTGGGCATCGCGCAACAGCGTGCGGAGCAGCGGGAAGCTGCCGTTGCTATCTTCCAGCAACTCGTTGCCCAGCATCCCGATAGCCCGTTTGCCGAAGATGCGCGGTTTCGTCGCATCACACTTCTCCCAAAGTTGGGTCGGGCCGGTGAAGCGATCGAAGAGCTTGCGGACATGATCGATCAACCGCCCCCTTATCCACGATTGCATTTCGAGAGCGAGCTTTGGCAGTGGTTTGACACACTGGTGCAATTCGCGCCTGTTGAAGAAATTCTGTCTGCGGTGAACGGCGACCGGCTTCAAGAGGCCGATCAGCTTTGGGTTCGCGGGGTCTTGCGAGCGCGGTTGATGGCGACAGGCCGATTCGATGAAGCGCGATCCTTGGTGGAGACGGAGCCTCTCGGTAGTTCGACTCACGGTGCGAGCCGGGCATGGGATCACGTGTGGCGTTTCTTCTACCTCGATGAAGCGCGTTGGGAAACGGAAGTCGAACCCATTCGCGACGCGTTGCGACAAGTCGAGAAAGAGGAAACCGCCGGGAATCTCTATGCATTGGGCCGTGCCTGGGAGAAAGCTCGAGGACGCCTGCTCATGCCCGCTTTGGATAGCCGGGGCATCTGCCATGATGATGAGAAACAAACAAGTGACCAACGGCTCAAGAATGGTCTGTGGCTGGGATACCGCCGATCTGACATTGAACTTACACTCGATGGATACGATGAACTCTATCATGCTCACCAAGCTTATGCCCGCGCGTCAGAATCAGCCGTGGACGAATCACTCGCCGCGCAAGCGTTAGAGACAGCGAATACCTGTCTGTGGAAGATGGCAGAGCTTTCGCCCTATCACTATGCGCGAGCAGTGGAAACAAAGCGTGCCGAGAAGTCGCGGTTGTATTGGAAACGGCTCGCGGAGGATTATCCTGAAACACCGGAAGCCCAACGAGCCGTTTTCTGGAGCTTCCCGCCGGCAAGTGAATGTCCTTGGTTGCCAGGGGATTCTCGCGGCCCGCGAATGGCGCATGCAATCCTAGACGCCTTTCATGAATTGAAGCCCGGCACAACTTGGGATCAACGCCAAATGCAGAATCGCTTTGCACGGGAAATTGGCCAACAACTTGAACAACTCTCGCATATCAACGCCTCCCACACATTGGACTATCGTATTCAAGCGATTGGAAATCTCCGTCTCGCACTGAGAACAAACTATCATTCTCTCGAACAAGCTCACGTGATGAACGCCATTGACGATTGGTTGCTCTATCTGCGAGCCATTCGCGATCGCAAACGTGAAGTGAGTGGCATCTGGCCGATAGAAGACGATTTCATGGCCTATCGAGCCATCAAACCTTCGAGTCCAAACGAAGCAACGAGCTTGCAAGCCTTTCTGACCGATTACCCTAACAGCCCCAAATCAGAAGCTGCGCTCTTTCGTCTGGTGCGCCTGCGAGCCTTGGCCGTGCGCAGCCACGCCCGCGTCGTGCCCTATCATTGGCCCGAAGCCTCAAATCCCTGGGGCTACAAGAAGACTCTGGTAACAATGAATCCAGGTGCAGACTTCGATCCGGCCAGACGCCTGTTAGACCGCTACGGGGAAGCCTATCCCAAGGGACGTTACGCCGCCGATGTGATTCTGCTCCGTGCTTTGTTAGCCGTCGCTGATCAAGACTGGGACACGGCGTTGGATAACCTTTGCAATGCCTTCGACGATCAAGCGCATCGCGAATTGCACTTGGACGCCGCGCTTCAACTAGCAGACGTCTTCATGAAGTTACTTGAACCCCAGATTCGCCCTGACTTGCTAAACGCCATCAGCCGACAACCGGCCGCGAAGCGGCGATTGCGTCAGTTCATGCGTAGCCAATCGTTCGGTAGTCGACTCAAGATACTGAAGGGTTTCATGGAACACCGCGGGATATGAAAGTGAGGGCAACGCTCGTAGCGGAACTTGCGAAAAGTTCCGATCTCCGTGCGCGGGCCAGTTTCACAAGATTTGGCATCTTCTGCTACGGAACGTGCCCTATTCTACTTCTCTTCGACCTGGTAAAACACCTCCGTTTCCTCACGAATGAAGCAATGGGTGAGACGCTCACCTGTGCCCGCAACGTTATCCACCACTACTTCCCAGTTCTCCATATCGGTGGACGCGTGAATCTGATAGGCTTTGTTTGATTGTGAATCCCAAGTAACAGCTACGGCCGGGACGATATCGACATTGAGAGGCTTGGGCTCTTCCACCTTCTTTGCAAACGCTGGCGTCAGGGTAGCTCCCTCTTGAACAGTGATCGTGGCTGGGTTGTCAGTGATTTCTTCTTCGCCATAGAGCCATTTGACAAACTCAAACCCTTCATCAGGCACTGCGGTCACGGTGACCTCACTATCAATGGGATAGCTGTCCAAATCTGGCACTTTGGTTACGGAGCCGTCTTCCGTCCTAATGATAGGGAATGGATCGCTTGGCGGATCGGGTGCCGCATCGCCCTCAATACGCATGTGGAGGAAATGTTGTGAGTGTCCGAAATTCGGAGCCATTCGCGACCAGCCATCGAACGGCGCACAATTGGGCCCCACACACACTAAGGTATTAATGTATAGGCTTGAGCTCCTCCTGGTATGACATCCGGGTCAATGCGCGCATCTAAGGTTGCCAGTTTTTCATTACGCGATACTGCTAGCGCTAACAAGTAGGCGTCCGTGAGATTTCGTGAGCTGGGTACTTCGGGAAAGAGATCTGCATCAACAAGCGTTAGTGAGTCTGGCCAGAATTGATGGGTTGCGAGTCAAGCATCGGTATCGTAATCATAACAAATGATCGAACGCATCTTCCGTCTCAAGGCGAACGGGACCTCCGTTAGTCGCGAGTGCCTTGCCGGGCTCACGACCTTTGCCGCCATGGCCTACATCTTAGCGGTGAACCCGGCGTTGCTCAGTGAGACGGGTATGGATGCGGGGGCGTTGGTCACGGCCACGGGGCTGGCCGCCGCGGTGGGGTGCCTGCTCATGGCTTTCCTTACAAATTACCCAATCGCTCTTGCACCGGGGATGGGGCTCAATGCCTTCTTCACCTATGGTATCTGCTTGGGTGCGGGGATTCCCTGGCAAGGCGCCTTGGCCATGGTCTTCTGGACCGGGATTCTCTTCTGCCTGCTCTCCGTGACGGGTTGGCGAAAGGCCGTGGTTGGAGCGTTGCCGGAAGCGCTCAAAATTGGGATTCAGGCGGGCATCGGCCTCTTTATTGCCTTCATCGGTTTGCAGAATGCGGGCATTGTGGTAGCGCACCCTGCCACTTTGGTCGATCTCGGCTCCTTCACGGAGGCTGGGCGCCCCACGCCAGCCGGCCTGACATTCATAGGTTTGTTGTTAGCAACCGTCCTCCTCATCAAACACATTCCAGGAGCGGTGTTGTTGGCCATTATTTTTGTTGCGACGATAGGTTTGTGGGTTCCTAACGGCGAAGACAGTACGATCACACAGGTCCCTGATTCGGTGGTCGGTTGGCCGCAATCTCTGGCTTCGTTATGGATGCAATTGGACTGGTTCTATCCCTTTCGTCATTGGGAAACAGCTTGGGTTCTGATGCTCAGTCTCTTGTTTGTTGATCTCTTTGACAGTGTCGGCACGCTGATCGGCGTCTCGCGCCAGGCGCAGCTCACAGATTCGCAAGGCGATCTCCCCAAGATGTCGCATGCCTTGCTCGCGGATGCAGCCGCGACTTCTACTGGAGCGTGTCTCGGTTGTTCACCCGTCACCTCCTATATCGAATCGGCCACCGGCGTGGAAGCAGGGGGGCGCACGGGGCTGACCAGCATTGTCGTGGCGCTCTGTTTCATCCTAGCCTTGTTCTTTCATCCCTTGATTTTAGCATTGCCGCCCGCAGCGACGGCTCCTGCTTTGATACTCGTGGGCATTCTCATGCTCTCACAATTAAGTCAACTCTCCTGGGAAGACCGCCGCTCAAGCCTGCCCGGCGCCGCGACCGCCCTTCTCATGCCCTTCGCTTTCAGCATCGCGGACGGCATCGCCCTCGGCTGCGTGGCCTACACCGCGATCATGATCCTAACAGGTGAATACCGCCGGGTGCCAGTGCTCCTGCACGTTCTCAGTTTATTGTTTCTGCTAAAGTTGGTCTTCGTAGGATAATGATAGAAATTTCCGCTTGAGCTGACTCCAAACCCGTGTCGTTCGGGACGTAGCCAATCCTTCAAAAAAAGACCTTCCCTCCGGGGCGATCATTCTAACCGATCCGGAGGAAATGCGCAAAGTGCGGCAAGAACATGATATCATCGCACTTAACTTAATGGTGAGAAACGCGTGACCAAGCTCACCAAACGCAGTGCCCTTCGGGTTGTTCCCGCACTACAACCCGGACGCAAACACTATTCACCCCATCCAGCGCTTCTCTCCGAGTATCTTCAGCGCATCCTTCTACAGAACGAACTCTTCGGAGATGACACAAAGTTAGAAGGCGTCGCACTCACTTCAGGCGGTTCGCCTCACACCGTCCGCGATGCCAAAGGTCACATCTTGCCAATCGACCGCATTCCCGGCCTCACATCGTGACCTATTTTCAACGCAACTCTTTCAGAAACACGTCTTTGAACTGCACAATCATGCCCTTATCGTGGAGTTGGAGACCGATGAAGCCCCTCTCAAGGCCTCCCGTCGCCATGTTGTCAGTGAATTCAGACGCCACTTTGCCATTAATGAGAAACTGGAAATGATTGCCGTTGGCAATGATGTGGGCGTCGTTCCAACCGTGCAGGTTGATGTCTGCGAGGGTTACGGCATTGGCTAGTTGGGAGGCATGGCCACGATCATTCTCGTCGATGATCAACTTGGTGCCGCGCGGACAGGGATGTTCGCGTCGCGTTGCGCGTCCGAAGTGAAAGTCCCACGCACCCAGCACTGCCGGGCCAATGCCCACGTGGCCAAAGTCGGCGTGATAACCTTCAAAGGGACGTTTCCCTGTCTGATCGATGCGGGTCCTCACTTCCACGCCACTGTTTCCCTTCGTGACCATGCGATAGCGAAACTTGAGTTCAAAGTTCGAGAGATCTTCATTACCGGCATACACAAGGTAAGCGAGCCGGTCTTCCTGGCCCTCGCCGTGGATGACACCGTTCTTCACCTGCCACGTCATAGGCCCGGTGTCCGGATCTGCCCGCCATCCCTGCAAATTGCGTCCATTGAAGATGGGCTGGAAGCCCTCGCCGTGATTGGTGAGCGTCACGGCATCCTCTAGGGAGACATACCCCGCGCGACGCACATTCTTGCCCGGCCGGTTCGCGCCATCGCCTAAATCTTCGCGCGAGGCTTCAGCGAGCTTATGCAATTTCGCCACGATGTCAGGGTGATCAGCCGCCACGTCGGTCGTTTCTCCGATATCCATGTCCAAATTGTAGAGTGTGCCGGGCGTTATGAGTTGCGGCTTGTTCTCACCCGGTAGCGGGGCGCGGTTCGCCCTAACAAAGAGTTTCCAAGGACCACTGCGCACGGCATAAAGCTCCATTCCGCGACGGTAAAAGAACGCCTCATGAGGTGTCTTGGCGCCGGATTCTCCAAAGAGCAACGGGCTGATATCCTTGCCATCGAGGACTCGGCCCTCCGGCAGCTTGGCGCCGGACATCTTAGCAAACGTGGGCAGCAGATCCATGGCCGTGGCCATTTCCCCACACACCGTCCCGGCCGGAATGCGGTCGGGGCACCACGCCACCATGCACACGCGAACGCCCCCTTCACAAAGATTCCCTTTCCGCGCGCGCAGCGGCAGGTTGGAGACAAAGCAATCGCGGGCGCCGCCGCCTCCGTTATCGGATGTGAATAGCACTAACGTACGCTCCGCGAGCTTGAGTTCCGTGAGTTTATCGAGAATCTGTCCCACAGACCAATCGATCTCTTCCACCACATCACCGTAGATACCATTGCTAGACTTGCCGCGAAAACCCCTGCTGGCATAGTGGGGCCAATGCACCATGCTGTGGGGAAGATAGACGAAGAACGGTCTTTCTTGGTTGGCTTCGATGAATGAGAGGGTTTCTTCGGTGAAGCGTTTGGTGAGAAGCGTTTGATCCGGTTCCTCCTCGATCACTTTCTCATCACGCATCAACGGCAGGGGCGGGTAAGGAATGCGGTTATCAAACCCCATGTCATTGGAAAACGGCACACCGAAGTAAGTGTCAAAACCCTGCCGTGTGGGCAGGAAAGCTTTCTGATCGCCCAGATGCCACTTACCGATGCAGGCGGTGGCGTAGCCTTTCTCTTTTAAGACTTCCGCTATGGTGATCTCCGAAGGATTGAGTCCTTTAGGATCTCCAGGAAATAGAACAATGTTATTGACACTTCCGGGAAGCGCGTTGAGGCCCATGTCCACCCGTTGAGGGTAGCAGCCTGTTAGGAGAGCGGCACGTGAAGGCGTGCACACCGGTGCGGCAACATAAAAGCTCGTAAACTTCCTCCCCTCCGCCGCCATACGATTGAGGTGAGGCGTACGGTTCACTCTGGAACCAAACGGACCGATATCACTGTAGCCAAGGTCATCAACGAAGATGACCACGTAATTCATGGATTGGGTCGCGAAAGCACCAAGGAGACTTACAAGAAAGGTACCGGCGGAGAGGACAAGATAACGCATGGTCATTGATTAGCGTAAAGGAACATCAGGTGGAAGCACTTAGGTTGTGGCGAAAGCTGGTCAATGGAGATGGAGGACCTTGGAATAGTTCCTTCACCATAGCGGGAACCGGATCCTCGAAATTTCCACGAATTCCGCGCAGAGAATAGCCTCTGCACCAACCTCCGAGCTTCGCTCCATGGTCGTTCCCCGAGATGAGAGTCTATGCTAGTCGCGTTCCCGGCGCCGGCGGCGTCGAGCGAGTCTGACCAACTCTTCACGATAACGGATGGCCACCTCACGAGGGAGCGGTTCGTCTCGAATCATTCCCAAAGCCACGGTGGCCACGTCCCACTTTCCTTGCACAAGGCTGAGGATGCCGTCATCACCAAGCTCCAAATGCAGCGCGCTTTGGTCCGGCCGCGAGAGGTGTTCACGCCCGCGGCCTAACGCATCAGCTAAGTTGGAAACGGAGGCGAGAAAGACCGCATCGCAGTCGGGATCCTTTGCGATGGCGGCGCCATAGGCATCGACGATGAAGACGCTGCGTGACCCGGACGTTTCGCGAACCCAATCGAGGAAAGCACGCGTACGTGTTTCCAAAGGGCCGTCGGGAGGCCTAAAATAGAGTGTTAGGGGGTTGATCGTTGAAGGCGCTTCACGATCGCCTTCGAGATCCCCGGGCGGCTGCTTGGGCTTTGGCACAGGAGGCTCAGGAGGCGGTAAGGGTGGGCGCACGGATTTGGCGAAGGCACGTTCGGGAATCTCCTCGGCCAGAAGGGACTCGACCGGCTCGCCTTCTTGCTCCAACGACGGTCCGTCCGTAGCGAGCGCCTCGGCCGCCGGCAAAGAGGGGCGCTGGAGGCTACCAGGGCGCACTTCGTCCAGCAGCTCGCCCAAGCGATCCGCATCAATCCAAGAGTCGAGTGAATTCCTTTTCGCCATGAGCCACTTTTTGAAGGGTGATACGAGGTTCCAACTCGGCTGCCAATTGATCAAACACCAAGGCAGCGGCCGGTTGTTTCTGATAGAGCAAGCCCACAGGCACCCCATAGGAACTTGCTCTAACAAAATCTTGATCGCGAGGAATGGCCGTTCTCAAAAGGGTATCCCCCGGTACGAGATCGCGGACTTCACTGGCCACGCGCAAACTCTCCTCTCCATGCGGATCCACCATGGTGAGAAGAATGCCGGCGACTTCCAAGAGCGATCCTTCATCCCGCCGCAACCGGGCCACGCCTTCCAACAATTGCAGAATCGAGCGTACCCCTAGCGGTTCCGATTGTTGCGGCAACAAAGCATAATCCGCTTGGCGGGCTAGTTCACGCGTGTGCCCCATGAGCCCCGCCGCCGTATCCGCAATGATCACATCGTAATTCAGACCATCGAGCTGCCCTAACAAGCGCGCCACCGCTCCGGCATAGTGGGTCGCATCCGTTTGCAACTGAAAGAAGGTTTCCGTTAGACCAGCAGTGACGAGATGAAGTTCCGGAAGACGGGTGGGTATGATGAGTTCATCGATGTCACAATCAAAGTGCAAGAAGTCGTAGTAACCTGGGCACTTGCGGGTTTTCTCAGACAGCGAAAGCCCGACCGAGTTCTGCGGATCCGTATCCACGAGAAGCGTTTGCCAACCTCGGCAAGCCAAGGAATGCGCAAGATTGATCGCGACCGTCGTCTTCCCGACGCCTCCTTTCTGACTGGTGATGACAAGTGTGATCAAGGCGCACACCATGACGTGACCTCCTCAAATTGGAAATCAAAAGTTGCCGCATCGACCTGTGCCGCCTAGGGGTCGCCACCATGACTGCTGGACGCCGGCCGCCAAAGAAGTTTCATCCGCAACCTTTCGCCTATCATCAAGAGATTGAGCTCGAAATTCAGACCCTGACTAATCTCGGCGCCGGTCTTGGGAGGCTGGACGGTTGGGTGGTCTTTGTCCCTTTCGCCCTACCGGGCGATCGCGTCCGCGCCCGGGTCTATCGGAATGATAAGAGACATAGCGAGGCTGATCTCATGGAAGTGATAGAGCCTTCGCCCGATCGCATCGAGCCTTCATGCCCACTCTTTGGAAAATGTGGAGGGTGCCAGTATCAGCATCTCGCTTATGACAAACAGCTAGAATGGAAACAGCGGCACGTGGAAGAACTTCTACACCGGCTGGCCGGTCTTTCCACATCGGTGGCACCGGTCATCCCCTCCCCCAAGACCTACGGCTACCGCTCCAAGATCACACCTCATTTTCAAAAACCGAAAGATGGCGTCATTGAGACCATTGGCTTTTTAGAGTTCGGCCGCCGTCGCGATGCTGTGGAACTTGAGCACTGCCCCATCGCCATGCCGGCAATCAATGAAAGGCTACCCGGATTGAAAGCGGAAGTGCGTCGACGCGCTCACGCCTACAAGCGCGGCGCCACCTTGCTGCTCCGCGCGAACGATGGGGAACCGCCCGTTCTAACCGATCCCCAAGCGAATTGCCATCAACGGGTCGGAGCCATGCGGTTTGAATTTCCCGCCGGCGAGTTTTTTCAAAATAATCCCTTCATCCTCGAGGCTTTTACAGACTATGTCAGAGAGGAAGCCTCGTCAGGCGGCGCTCGCTTTCTCATTGATGCCTATTGCGGCAGCGGGCTCTTTGCCCTCACCGCAGCGCCCGCCTTCGGTCGGGTCATGGGCGTCGAAGTCTCCGAGAAATCCGTACTCTGGGCACGACGCAACGCCGAACAGAATCAGTTAGGCAACGTTTCCTTCATCGTAGGCAAATCGGAGTCCCTCTTCCCAGAATGCTCCTATCCTGGAGAACAAACCGCCATGGTCGTCGATCCCCCACGACGCGGATGCGATGAAACCTTTCTCAATCAACTCTTCACCTTCGCTCCGAAACGCGTGGTCTATGTCTCCTGCAATCCCGCCACACAAATGCGCGATCTCAAGGCCTTCGCCGAGCACGACTATCATTTAAGAAAACTCCAGCCATTCGATCTCTTTCCACAAACGCGGCATCTTGAGTGCATCGCGACCTTGGACCGCGTGTCCAATTGATAGTCTACGCATTAAACTAACGTTTCGCTAAATACATGGCTAGAAGTGGTGGACGGAGCGACGCCCTGCGGGATCAATGGCAGGAGACTTCCCAATCAGGAGAACAACAACCAATGCTGATTGTAGTCCCGCCTTTCGGCGGCCGACGGAGCGACAACTTCCAATAGGTTTCCAACGACTGGAACTCTCACGAGTTCCGCTACCCAACGAATGGAACTCTCTCGAGTTCCGCTACCCAACGACTGGAACTCTCACGAGTTCCGCTACCAAAGATTGATGACTTTTTAGCAGCATTTGCCTAGGTTTCCGATTCTCATGGAGCCTGAAACACGCTAGCCTCGGAGCATGAAAACACCATCATGGCTCTGTTTCTCAATCGGGTTTCTCTTCGTTGGCCCACTGCTCGCCGATGAAGAGCAGGTGCAGCCCGTCAGACCGACGCTTTCTTGGATGAGCGATTTGGACGAAGCGCTGGCGGTCTCGAAAGAATCGGGCAAACCCATTCTGTTAGAGTTCCGCTGAGAGACGTGAGCTGCTTGTCATGAGTTCGATGCACAGTTTGTGCGTCCTAACGCTACCCTGAAAGCTCTGCAAGAAAAATTCGTTCGTTTGCGCATCGTCGATATGACGAAGGTGGATGCCGCTTTGTTTGAGTTTGACTTTGATCTAACATTCTCAGTGTTCATCCTCAATCATCAGAAGAATATCCATCTCCGATATGGAGGACGCGATGACCGGTCGGCCGACACCTATCTGACCGAGAAAAGCCTGCTTCGCGCTCTCAATCAAGGACTCGCATTACACGAACAGTGGAAAGAGGGAACGGCAACCTATCCTGCACCTCCAGAGGCCAAGCCCGTGAACAGTTATCCCAAACTGCGGGAACTCATCAGCAAGGGGCAATGCATTCACTGTCATCAAATCGGCGAAGCGCAATGGGAGCAGGCACTGGCTAAGCCAAGCTTCGACAAGAAGAAAGATCCCTGGCCCTTTCCCGATCCCCGCACGCTTGGCTTGATCATTGATCCTGACAAAGGCAATGTGCTCCTCCGTTCAGAAGGCCCTGCCCAAGAAGCGGGATTCAAATCGAATGATACCATTGTTAAAATAGCTGGTCGGCGTGTTCATACCTTTGGCGATCTGCAGTATGCGCTGCACAAGGTGCCTAAAGAAGCGACCTCCGTCTCTGTGGAGATCCAAAGCAAGCCAGACAGCCCCTTGACGCTTGCCCTGCCCAATTATTGGCGCGTGACGGATATCAATCGGCGATCCATCGGTCACCGGATGACGCCTTTCCCGGAATTCTGGGCCAAGACCCTAACGCCTGACGCAAAGAAAGCGCTAGGATTCAAACCCGATGCCTTTGCCTCGGAAGTGACCAAGTTCTGGACCAATACCAACGGCAAGAAGGCCGGTCTCGAAAAAGGAGACATTGTCTACGCCGTCGATGGTGTGACCACCAATCCACTCGCACGCAACGCGATGATCTACATCCGGACGCATTATCGACCGGGCGATGAAATCGAGGTCTCGTATCGACGCGGCACAAAAGATCTCAAGACGCGTTTCAAGCTCCGGGCGAAACCGTGGTAATGGGGTTTGCGCCTCGGCCCATTGTCGTTTCCGAATCAGTGACCTTTATGATAGAGTATTCTCTACTCCACATGCTGATCGAGAAGGATGACGTTGCCGTCAGGATCGGCTAGGGTGAGGCTGGCTGGGCCGGTGGTTGACTCGTCGGCCTCGGCTTCAAGTCTGAGTCCGCTTTTTTTGAGACGCTTCTGGAGTTCCCGAATGTCTTCGAATTTCTTCAGTGGCTGGCCCCTTTGATCCCAGCCGGGATTGAAGGTGAGAATGTTGGCTTCGAACATGCCCTGGAAGAGGCCAATCGTCGTGCTTCCATTACGCAGGATGAGCCAGTTCCCCTCGCCCATCACGGAGCGAAATCCGAGTTTTTCGTAAAAGGCGCGAGACGCTTTGATGTCTTTGACGGCGAGGCTGACTGAGAATGCTCCAAGGTTCATGGTTTTCTGTTTGCGATTGGTTTCCGGTTCTGGTTTGTCTGCGGCGTGGCACACGAAGATGCCGAAGAGCAGTGCCAATGTGAGTGAATATCGATTCATCAGATGCCATGCTAACAGACGGCCCCACAAGCCTGCTTGACAAATCTTGCTAAAGAACGCTGAGAACCCAGACACCCGATCGCTCGACTACGTCGCGCGGGTCAACCGTGCCATTGACTTGATCGTTCAAAACCTCGACCAAGATCTCAGTTTGGATGCTCTTGCGAAGGCGGCCTGTTTCTCACCCTTTCACTTTCACCGAATCTTCCAAGGTTTGGTTGGAGAGACACCAAGCCAATTTGTGAAACGAGTACGACTGGAACGCGCGGTCGCGATGATGTCTACCATGCCCTGTACTCATTCGCAGGCGGCCACGCTAACAGACATTGCGTTAGAGTGCGGTTTCTCCTCTTCTTCCGATTTTTCACGGAGTTTCAAGAAACGCTACGGAGTACCGCCCAGTGAGTTTGACGTGCAGGCGTTCCGCCTGAACCGCCGGGAGGAATGGCGGAAAGTGGTTACAGATCCTGAGCATCGCTATCTGCTCGATCGCTTGAAGCCGGGAGAGAATCCGGATGGTTTCGAGGTAAGGCTCCGGCACATTCCGGCGCGCTGTGTCGCCTATATTCGCGTTCCCGATCCCTATCGAGACGAGAAAGCTGTTCCTGCTGCCGCCGAACGGCTGGTGCAATGGGCCGAAGAACGCGGCCTGGCCGATGGGCAATGGCTCGGCTACATGTGGGACAATCCCGAGATCACTGCCCCTGAAGACTGCCGCTACGACGTCGGCCTGGAAGTTCCGGATGTGGTCCCAGACGGAGAGATCTGCCGGATTGAGTTTCCCGAGATGCGGGTGGCGGAATTGGAACTCCGTGGGGCGATCGATTTGGAGATGCGTGCGCTGGATTGGCTGTATCAAACGTGGCTCCCGCTGAGCGGGTTTGTACCGGCCAACCACCCTGGATTCGAAGCATGGATCGGCCGCCCCTTCGCCCACGGGATGGAACACTTTGAGCTGTTCGCACAGATTCCGATCGAGCATTGCTGATCCGCTAACGACACCCCATGCTAACACATTTCTCATTGGGAATCCGGCTTGATAGGTTATGCCGTCGATCGGTCCGGTGTGATCATGGAGTAAAACGGGAACCAGGTCTTCAAGGGGCCTCTGACTCGCGCGGAATCGACTAGCGAAGGCGCCAATAGACAATCTGTCTTCGGAAGGTTAAGCCCATTGTGTAAACGACGGGCTATTAACGGGTGCCTTCAATTTACTCAGCTCGTATTCGTACGAAAAGCACTTGATTCTTTTCATCCTTACGTTTTCCGAGCCGAAGCAATCCTTCACCGCACGTCACCCACGATTCCTTATCGCTGATCCGGCACACACCGGAGTTGCCTAACGTTGCGTGATTCTCCGGCAAGAGGATTCTCTCAGTATCACGTAAAATCTGGAGTGTCGCTGGGTTGACCTGTCCGATGAAGAGTGGGGCGCGATGCCGAAAAATGTGATCATTGTTAGCGCCTCTGCGCGTATAGATAAGAAAGAGACCGCCACCAATGGTGACCCAGTGCTGTTGAGTGTTGTAGTTTCCAAGTGGCTTGCCATCGTCAAACTGCCACTCACGGATAGGATCGAAACGGATGCCATCCGATCCCGATGTCACAAAGGCCGAGTGATCGGCACGCAAGGTGAGAAAAAACCGATCTTCAAATTTCGTTAGTGATGGTTCATAGAGGCCACGATCCTGCGGGATGGTGAGTTCGGAACCATGTCCTTATAGGTCAGGGTCTCGCCGTCAAAGCCACATCGCACCACCACACTGGTGTAATTGAAACGCTCAGGATGTCTCTGATAGCGCACCGGCAAGAGGACGTCCCCGTTTGGCAGGTCGACACGCTGCGTAGTGCCGGCATTGGCGGCCAAGATGGACTTGCCAGAGTGATCTTTGTTAGGCATGGCGAGGAACTTCATAGGACCCCACACACCGGTCTTTGGATTCATGACGGCATACGAAACCTTTTCACGCACGCGGATCTCTCGCTTGAACCAACTAACGCATTACAAATTGCGAGCCGAAAGCATGGCGTCGATCGCCCGCGAACACCCGCGCTCGATCGCTTGGGGATCGCGGCCTGACAAGACGAATCCGTCCCCGCGTGGCGTGGCTAGATCTTGGGTGGCGATGGCGATGACAGAATTGAGATTAGCCAAATCAACTAGTGTTAGGTATCCTGTCTCGCCTTTCGCGACCGGTTGATGCTGCGACGGCTCGCGGATGACGAAACGCGTCCAAGACGGACCGTGATGGGGCGTGTCCAGACCCCGGCTGTAAAACTGGGAACTCAGCTCTGTCATGCTGTACTCATTGACGATGTGAGTTGGAGGCAATGATAGGGCGGTTTCGAACTGTCGATACAGTTCGGGTTTCGTGAGCGTGATCCGGTAGCCCTTGTAACCTCCGGTTTCCATGGCCCATGACCCTTCTGCAAGATGAATAACGGTGTCAGCCAAGTCATTGAACAAATGAAGAAAGGCCAGTGCCGTACCTAAAAGCAGCACGGGTTGATCTTCCTCGACGTGCATTTTCAGGACGTCACGCAGGGCAGCGGCGTGAAGAGTGCCTTCCGGATCCACAAAGTAGCGGTCTTCCGCCAGCCCTGTAATGACGCCCATCATGTGCGAGAGGGAGGACTGTGGGCTGACGGCTGGGGAGGGCGTGAGGACGAAAGTTGGTAGGGTTTCATTCCACGGCAAGGCCGCCCAGCACCTGCGCACAGCGTCTTCATAAAGGCTGGTTTCGCGAAAATAATGTCTTCCGCGAAGGTCGTTCGTGGTGCCGCTGGTGAGGAAGACTTTGCAGCAGTCCGCTTCGGGAAAACAGGAAATGGGGCGACCTTGTTTGAAGGCATCAGTGGGAACGGAGGGGATTGCCGTCCAATGATCCGGCTTCGTTTGGCCTAGTTGCCGACAGTAGTTGTGATAGGGTTCGTTGTAGGTGATCTGAAACTCAAAGATCGCTAGAGCCAGTTCGTTAAACGCCTCGTCTGACCGCAGCGAATCGTCCCGCATGGCCTGGCGAATGCGGTGGGCGAGTGCTTGGTAACGTTCATGCAGTCCCATGAACGTGGTGCAAGATACGTTCGAGCGGCATTTCTGCTAGCGAAGAAAGCACTAGGGCAGCGGCAGAAAAATCGGACCTTTCAGTGATCACGTTGGGAACGGCGACACACGGCATTTGAGCTGCCACTGCAGCACGCAAGCCATTGTGGGAATCTTCAAAGACCACGGCTTGGTGTGGTTGCACGCTTAACTGTTCGGCCGCCGTCAAGAAAAGCTCGGGCGAAGGCTTGGCCTCACTGACATGATCACGCGTGCGGACGACTTGAAAGTGATCGGTTAGGCCCAGCCGCTCTAACCAAGGATCAATCCACTCGGATGGGGAACTCGATGCGATGGCGAGAGAGATCCCATGAGCGCGGGCTTCCGCAAGCCTCTCCCTTACACCGGGAAGCGTGTCTCTTCCGGCAAGCGTGGCTCTTACTTTGGCACGATGTTCCCGATGGGCTGCCTCCGGATCGAATGCTGCGTCGCTAACAAGATCACTTAGATGGCCTAACGGATCAAACTGATGTTCCGTAGACCCGACGCACCGGACGTATTGTTCTAACGTGAGTTCATGGCCATGCGCCGCGTAGAGTTCAGACCAGCTTTCGTAAACCGGTGACTCGGTATCGACGACTAAGCCGTCGAAATCAAAGATAAGTGCCCTGGTCACATGCCCATGATTTGATAGCCGCCATCCACATAGATGACTTGGCCCGTGATCCCCCCGGCGCCATCACTGGCGAGAAAGACACCGGTCTTGCCCAACTCATCGGTCGAACAACTGCGGCCCAACGGGGCGTGCTCTTCGTAGTGATTAAGCATGTCTGAGAATCCGGCGATGCCGCGTGCCGCTAACGTTTGCACGGGACCGGCGCTGATGCAGTTCACGCGGATGTTTCTCTTGCCGAGATCAGCCGCCAAGTAACGCGTGGAGGCTTCCAAACTCGCTTTGGCCACGCCCATCACATTGTAATGAGGGACGACTTTCTCCGCGCCGTAATAACTCATGGCCACCACACTTCCGCCATCCGTCATCAAGGGGGCGGCACGCTGACAAAGCGCCACCAACGAAAACGCGCTGATGTCATGGGCCACGGCGAAGGCCTCGCGCGAGGTGCTTAAGAAGTCACCTGTTAGAGCCTCACGCGGCGCGAAAGCCACGGAATGCAACATCAGGTCGAGCTTATCCGTGTGCCCTTTCACTTCATCAAAAAAACCATCGATCTCCTCATCCTTGCTCACGTCACAAGGATAGAGCGGTGTGTCATCACCGAAAGCCTGCGCCAGCTCGGTCACGTTGTCTTTCAAACGTTCGCCTTGGTAATTGAAAATGAGTTTCGCACCGGCATCGGCCCAAGCTTTGGCGATAGCCCAAGCGATGCTGCGTTTGTTAGCGACGCCGAAGACAACGCCCGTCTTTCCTTCGAGTGGTTTCGTCATGAGGGCCGCCTAGCACGGCTGCATGGCGTTGTAAAGGGATTCTCCCCAGCTCCCCCAGCTCGCCGTCCGCTTATTGACGCATGGCCTGGGAACGCTCAGCTGCGGCATTGACCGCGCGGATCATCGCCGATCGCAGGCCATCGCGTTCCAGACTAGCCAAGGCACGAATCGTCGTGCCGCCCGGGCTCGTCACTTGATCCTTGAGCACACCTGGATGCAGCCCCGTTTCTAAAACCATCTTGCCCGCACCGATGACCGTCTGGGCAGCGAGTTCCAACGCCACGGGTCTCGGCAAGCCATTGAGCACACCAGCATCCGCCATGGCCTCGATGACGAGATAAAGATAGGCCGGACCGCTCCCACTCACTCCCGTCACCGCATCAAGTAAGGTTTCGGAAACTTGATGCGCCACCCCAACCGAACTGAGAAGCTCCTTGGTCAAGACCGCGTCTTCATCCGTGGCACGGGTGCCCAAGGCATAACCCGCCGCTCCGGCACCAACCAGTGCCGGGGTGTTCGGCATCACGCGAATGAGGCGCTGTTCTCCTCCGAGATGCCGTTCCAAGGTCTCAATCGTCACGCCCGCCGCCACGGAAATGCAGAGTAAGGCCCGTGAAGCTTCTGCTAATTCTTGGGCCACTTCAGAGCATTGCTGCGGCTTGACGCAGAGCAGCACCACATCGGCGACGCCTGCAACGGCGCGATTGGAGGGCGCTGTTTCAATGAGTTGGTTTGACTCTGCTAGCGCCGTCATGACGGGAGCGTAGGCATCATGCACGACCGCCGTTTCAAACATGTCCGGCTTGGCCGCCAAGATGCCTTGCAGCAACGCGCTCCCCATTTTCCCGCAACCGATGAGACCAATCTTCATGGCGCCTTTGTAGCGAGCGAGGTGCCAGTTGGATAGAGGCGAATTACCATAGATTTCGAAAAATTTATCACAGGCGTGTGGCGACGGCTTGTTCCTTTCGAAGACATTCGTAGCGGAACTCGTGAGCGTTCCGGGCGTGGCACCTCTATCGCGGAGAAGTCTCACGACTTCTACATGTTCCTTTCGAACGCCGATCGCATTCGTAGCGGAACTCGTGAGCGTTCCGGGCGTGGCACCTCTATCGCGGAGAAGTCTCACGACTTCTACATGTTCCTTTCGAACGCCGATCGCATTCGTAGCGGAACTCGTGAGCGTTCCGGGCGTGGCACCTCTATCGCGGAGAAGTCTCACGACTTCTACATGTTCCTTTCGAACGCCGATCGCATTCGTAGCGGAACTCGTGAGCGTTCCGGGCGTGGCACCTCTATCGCGGAGAAGTCTCACGACTTCTTCTACATGTTCCTTTCGAACGCCGATCGCATTCGTAGCGGAACTCGTGAGCGTTCCGGGCGTGGCACCTCTATCGCGGAGAAGTCTCACGACTTCTTCTACATGCTGTCCATCACATTCGAAGTGCCATACCCAGTGATCAGAAGACCTACGAACTTTTTGAAGGGCTGCTTCACGAGCCTTTCAACGACGTCGGCAAAGAACGTGTCTTTGCTAGACTCGATCAGTGGCTTGAACGGACCTTGCGTGAAGGAAAAGACGGGGCAAATGCGGCAGCGTAGTTTTTTTTCATGGCAGCGGTAGCTTGGAGTCGCCGCCGAACGACCGGGAAAGGCAATCCCGTGCTGACCGAAACCCTGATGTCACGGTTCAATGTATTGTTAGAAAAACTGTTCACCGTTATTCACAGTTATTAAGAAGTTATCCACAATCAATGACAACGAAATCGCTTGATGCGCTGATTTGATTCGTTAGGCTCGCCACCCCGCTTCTGGGACACGGAAATAATCCTCACGCTTTCCCGTAATGGCTGAAATCCTTACTGACACACCTCCCCAATCCGCTCCAGGCGAAGCCAATGGCGGGCCTAACTTACTGAAAGCCAAGCCCAAGCCTAAGACTGCCGCCGAGATTCTCGATGACCCGCGAAATGCGCTACCGAGTAGTAAGGAGACGGAGATGGGCGTGTTGAGTTGTTTGCTGCAGACGCCGGATGCGGAATTGCTGGGGGAAGCGATTGAGAGTCTGCCAGGGTCGGAGTGCTTTCATGTACCCTCGCATCGATTGATCTACGAGACCATTCTCGAGATGTACAGCAATAATCAGCCCATCGACGTCATTCCGGTGGTACAATTGTTACAGGACCGCAACCAGTTGGAGAAGGCCGGCGGGGCGGCCGCCCTGGGAGAGATTTTCACCTACTCCGCGACGGCTGCGCACTTCTCTTACTACCTGGGCATCCTAACACAGAAGTTTATCCTGCGGCGAATCATCCACTCCTGTACGGAATGCATCACTCGCGCTTATGAGGATCAGGAAAATGTCGACTCGCTTCTCGATGAGGTGGAGCAGCGCATCCTCGCCATTCGGGAAACCCGGAAGTCTCAGGGATTCGCCAATATGAAAGACGAGGTGATGAAGGCCATCGCCGAAATCGAGGAGATGTATAACAACAAAGGCAAGGTCACCGGCTTGGGGACGGGTTTCGCCGGGATCGATGAGAAAACCAATGGCATGAAGGGCGGAGAGATGATCGTCATCGCGGCGCGGCCCTCGATGGGGAAGACCGCGCTGGCGCTGAACATTGTGGAGGCCGTCGGCATCGATCAGCAGAAGGCAGTGGCCGTGTTCAGTTTGGAAATGCCCACCAGTCAGTTAGTGCTGCGGTTGTTGTGTTCGCGGGCCGGCGTGGAAATGTCCAAACTCAACGGCGGCTTCCTCTCACAGAATCGCGATTTTCCCCTCTTGATGAGCGCTGCCGGTACGCTTGCGGCAAGCCCGATCTTCATTGATGACACGCCAGCGCTCAGCATCCTAGAGCTTCGTTCGAAAGCACGCCGTTTGAAAAAACAGCATGACATCCAGCTTATCGCCATCGATTACCTCCAGCTCCTGCGCTCCACGAGCCGACGCGCTCAGGATAACCGGCAGTTAGAAATCTCCGAAATCTCCTCCGGACTCAAAGCCTTGGCCAAAGAGTTGAGTGTGCCCGTACTCGTCCTCGCTCAGCTCAACCGTGGTCCGGAGAGTCGTGGCGGCAAACCGCGATTGAGTGATTTGCGAGAGTCGGGCGCTATTGAGCAGGATGCCGACATGGTGGGGCTGCTCCTCCGAGAGAAGTACTACGCGGATTCCGAAGAGGATCGTGAGGAGAAGGCCGGCAAGGCATCGCTGGACGTGGCCAAGAACCGGAATGGGCCCACAGGTGAAGTTCCGCTAGTTTTTCTGGAGCAGAACATGCGATTTGTTGACCGCGCTCGCGAAGACGACGATGATATGTGAGTCATGTCACTAGAATCCGATGACGATGCGTTTTTCTCCGATCGCGATGATCGGGAGGAGGAGCCTGTCAACGAACAACCGCTGCCGGAGATCTTCCACTCCATGTATGAGGAGCGGCCCTTCCGCTGTTGCACCTCCTGTGGCGAATCCCTGTCGGATCTGGAGGAGACCTACCAAATCACGAAGACCTTCCACGGCACGGAGGTGATCTTGGAGTACGCCATCTGTTTCCCCTGCCAGCAGAACATGCTGAAAGAGCTGTCCCAAGAAAGCGTGGCCATGCTCACTAGCTTTCAACATGAACGGTCTCTCTCACCAGCCAACGATCCCCAATTGGAGTTGTATCAATGTGAGTTCTGCCCGCAGACGCGGCACGATGCGATCGATGGGAAACAGCATTTCTCTATGATGGCGCTGTGTTACAGCTTGCAGCTCATCGACAGGCCGATGTTTGTCTGTGAGGATTGCATGTTGGAGATCAACGAGAAAATGTCGGAACAGACACGGCGGCGTTGGCGTGACTTTGTCGATACCCACTTCCCCGGGGTGCCGGCGGACGCGCTTCCAGATCCGACCTTGGCCCCCGTGGCCTAAACCCCTCGTAGCGGACTTGCGAGAAGTTCCGAACCTGGTGCCTCGTAAACTTTGTGCTTGCCAAGAATCTCCCAGGTGATGAACGTTCAATAATTAGCTTTTAATAACTCTATGATCCACACGCGGTTCTTCTCCATCCTTGGTCTCATGGCGCTGGCGCTCTCACAGGCTCACGCTCAAATTGAAGTGAGCATGAAGCCAGAGGAAAGGACCTTCGTTGCGCACTCGCCCGTCTTTTTGAAAGTCACGATCACCAATCGTTCCGGCAAGGCCATCACCCTAACAGGCCCCAATGCGCGCACCGGCTGGTTGAATTTTCGCGTCCTCAACGCCAAGCAAGATATGGTCACCTCTCGTCGCGGGGCACCCATCGCGCAGCCGCTGACAATACCTGCTTCCAACGCCAAGACCCTGCGTGTGAATTTGAACGAAGCGTATCCCGTCAACCGCTTTGGGAACTACCAAGTCACGGCGAATGTCTACGATCCCAATAGTCGCACTTTTGTGAGTTCCCGTCCGCAACTGCTCACCATTGACGAGGCCAAGACGATTTGGAAACAAACGGAAGCCGTGGGAGGCGGTAAGAAAGCTACCTTCTCTCTCCTCTCTTACCGTGGTTATGATCGCACCAAACTTTATTTCCGCCTCACCGATGCCAACACGGGATTCATCCGCAAGACCTACTCGCTCGGTGATCTGATTCAATACAAAGCTCCTCAAGCCGCCGTGGATAAATCGCATCGCGTGCACGTGCTTTACCAAGCAGCGCCTCGTCAATACGTGCACGACATCATCGGCTCTGACGGCAATCATCAGAATCGAAAAGTCTACGAAGAAGATAAAGGCAGCCGCCCGGAACTCCTGCAGAGCCGTGATGGCTCCGTTCGGGTGGCCGGTGGGATCAATCCCAAAGTGAAATCGCAAGAGAAACGCGAGAAACTCAAAGACCTCGCCCGGATTCGCCGGCTGTCCGATCGCCCGCCAGGATTTTAGTTAGGCGTGCATCACCAAGTCCGAGCAGAAGATCATGGCCCTTATGGCGAGGGCATGGCCGGCACCATTCAGGCCTGCGTGCATTGCGGTTTCTGCTTGGCGGCGTGCCCCACTTATGGCGCGTTGGGTCAGGAAATGGATTCGCCACGCGGCCGGATCATTCTCATGAAGGAAGTGCTAGAGGGCACCTTGCCTCTGGAAGCGGCTGGCTCTCACATTGATCGCTGTCTCGGCTGCCTGGCCTGTGAACCCGCTTGCCCCTCAGGCGTCGTTTACCGCGACCTCATCAATCCCTTCCGTGCGCTGACCGAATCGCGCCGTCGGCGGAATGGGTTCGAGCGCCTCCGCAAGTGGGGACTCTCCCAAACACTTCCCTATCCCAAACGCTTCTTTCGCGCGGTGCAGTTAGGTCGCTTGGCGAAGCTCTTTCGTGGGTTGTTTCCTCGATCAGTCCGGCAGACGCTCGATCTAGTGCCCGATCAACCACCAAAGCCTCCCGAAACGTTTCCCGCCAAGGTTTCGGCTGCGGCGGCACCGCGCGCCCGTGTCGCTTTGTTGTTAGGGTGTGCTCAACAGGTCTTGGCTCCGGAGATCAATGCCGCGACGATTCGGCTTCTCACTTCCCAAGGTGTGGAAGTCCTCATTCCTGAGGGCCAAAGTTGTTGCGGCGCGCTCGATTGGCACACCGGGAATCTTAAGCAGGCGCAGCGGCACGCATGGAAGAATTTGCGCGCTTTCCCAGAGCGTCTTGACGCCATCGTCACCAATGCCGCCGGCTGTGGATCCGGTCTGCAAGAGTATCCACACATGCTCCGCGATCAGGCCGATCCGGATGCGCTCCAAGCTTTCGCCGGCAAAGTCATGGATGTGACCGCCTTTCTCGATCAGCTAGGCGTCACCCCTCCCAAGCCCCTACCCGCGCCGCTCAAGATTGCCTATCACGACGCCTGTCATTTGAGTCACGGCCAAGGCGTTCGCAGTCAACCCCGCGCTCTCTTACAAGCCATTCCAAACGTGGAGCTGGTTGAGATCGCCGATCCTCACCTCTGTTGCGGATCCGCCGGCTCCTACAACCTGGACCAACCAGAAATCGCCATTCAGCTAGGCCGCGAAAAGGCGCAACGCGTCCTTGCCACCGGCAGCGATTGCCTGGTCACGGGAAACATCGGTTGCCTCACCCAATTGCGCCTGCACCTCGATCTGTTAGGCTCTGGTCTGCCGGTCAAACACACCGTCGAGATCCTTGCGGAAGCTTATTCGTAGTGGTTACGTGAGAGTTTTTGAAATGATGCTGACCGGCATGGTTTGTAGTCCCCGCCTTCAGGCGACCAAAGCTCACACTTCGACAACGGTCCCAATTGAGTCATTGTTGGAATCCAGCCCTTAGGCTGTTGGGAGGGCGCTTGATATGATTGGGGAAACGCTTTGATTCATAGTTTATGCGATGTTAGAGAACCACGTGCGCTACGGTGTCAGAGATCGCCCATCGGTTTTATTTGCCATTCTTGGATTCCTGGGCACCTTAAGCGCGCAATGATCAAATTTCTCACTGCGGTCTCTGCTCTCTTGATCGGCGTCTTTGGCGCGGATTGGCAGCGCAACGGCGGTTCTTCTGGGAAGTTGATCATCAAATCGGGGGCGGACAGCACGGCCCAAGTCCCTTTGTTTACGGGCGCCGCTCCCGATTCGCAGACGCCGCCTTCGGAAGGCGTCTCCATTGCCATCGGAGCACGAAGCTACGAGCGTCTCGTGTTAGGCCATGGCGCTTACGCTGCTTTCCCAGGATTGCGCGGGGCCGGACAGCACGCGGCTCAGCGTAGTGGTTACCCGCCATCAGTGGTCTAACCCTGATCTATTATTCCCTAGCACTAATGCTTGACCGTCTACCGGCTGAAGCCGGAACCGTGTACGGTTGCACCCATATTCCAAGCATTTGTTAGGGAGCACTGTGTTCTTTTATAACCTTTAATTCTAACATTACAATGATTCTTTCATCTTTACACACACAACTTTTTCACTCGCGTAACGACCGGCTGCTCAAGAAATACCGGACAGAAGTTTCACGGATCCATCAGCACGAGGCACGCTTTAAACGCTTCTCCGATTCGGAGATCGCGGAACAATCTCAATCTTGGCGTCAGACATTTGCCGCGATTGAGGACGACCACGAACTTCGGAAAGCCTTACAGAAACGGGCACTAGAGGTCTTTGCGCTCGCTTTGCAAGCATCACGCCGCCTCTGCGGACGCGAGCTCAGCTTGGAAGGTGCCGCGCGTACATGGGACATGGTGTATCATGACGTCCAGCTCATCGGCGGGCTCGCCATGCATGATAGCGCCATCGCGGAGATGGCGACGGGCGAAGGCAAGACGCTGGCCGCCACGCTACCCGCCTACCTCGCTGCCTTGAGCGGTCGTGGGGTGCACATTGTCACTGTTAACGACTACCTCGCCAAACGTGATGCGGAGTGGATGGGACATCTTTACAGTTTGTTAGGCGTGAGCGTGGGCTGTTTGCAGTCGGAGTTCAGTCCGGAGGAACGTCGGCAAGTCTATCAGAAAGACATCATTTACGGAACGGCGAGTGAACTTGGATTCGACTATTTGCGGGATCACTGCACGGCAGTAGATTCATCGCAGGTGGTTCAGCGGCCGCCGTTCTTCGCCCTGATCGATGAGATCGATTCCATTCTCATTGATGAAGCGCGTACACCGCTCATCATTTCAGGGACGGCTTCGCACGATCGCTCCGCGGCTTACCAGCGTATGTGTCCTGCTGTTAGCCGGCTGGTTCAGGCGCAACAACGTGAGTGCCATGCCCTAATCAAGGAAGCCAAGATTCAGTTAGGTTCGGGAGATGAACGCGAAGCCGCGGAACTCCTTTTTCAAGTGCAACTGGCCATGCCCAAACATCCTGGACTTCGCAAAGTGTTGGAGGATCCGGCTATCTTGCGACTAGTCGAACAAACGGGCATGTCCATGCGTATGGTGCATCGAAGCGATGAGTTGGCATCAATGAAAGAGACTTTGCTCTTTAGCCAAGACCATCAGCGCCGCACGGTTGATCTGTCAGAGCGTGGTTGCCGGTTGCTTTCCCCGAATGACTCCAAGGCCTTTACTATGCCTGATGAAGAATCGCCTCAGGCCATTGAGCAGGCCGCCAATATTCATGCGGTGAATCAACTCCTGCGGGCCTTCACTCTTTATGAGCGTGATCGGGATTACCATATCGTCGACAATAACATTGAGATCATTGATGCGGAGAAAGGCCGCGCTCTCGGCGGCAGGAGATGGAGCGAAGGTTTGCACCAAGCCGTGCAAACGAAGGAAGGCGTGCCCATTGAGCCGGAGACGTCCACCTATGCCACGATCACCCTGCAGAATTACTTTCGGCTCTATCCCAAGCTTGCCGGCATGACGGGGACGGCTCTTCCGGAAGAAGAGGAGTTTGGCCAAGTCTTCGGCCTCAAGGTGGCTTCCATTCCGCCTAACAAAACGTGTCAGCGCGAGGATCATCCCGATCGCGTTTATCGCACGCAAAGCGAGAAGCTTGCGGCTGTGGTGCGGGAGATCAAAGAGGCCCACGCTCGACAACAACCCGTCCTCGTGGGCACGGCGCATGTCGATATTTCAGAACGACTGAGCCGGATGCTGAGGCGGCAAGGTGTGCCTCATCGGGTGCTCAATGCCAAACGTCCCTCCGAAGAAGCCGAGATTGTCGCGCGCGCAGGGCAGCTGGGTGCGGTCACCGTTTCGACGAACATGGCCGGCCGTGGAACGGATATCCGGTTAGGCGAGGGTGCTGCGGAGCGCGGCGGCCTCTACGTCATCGGCACGGAGCGCCACCAATCCAGCCGGGTTGGCCTCCAGCTCCGAGGCCGCAGCGGACGTCAAGGCGATCCTGGTAGTTCACGTTTCTTTGTCAGTCTCGAAGATGAACTCTTTAAAAGATTTGGTATCTCTGACAGGTTGACGCGTTGGCTGGAAAGGTTCGGCCAGGACGAGGGAGAGGCGCTTGAACATTCCTTGATCACTCGTTCATTGGATCGCGCGCAGCGTCAGCTCGAGGAGCATCATTCCAAACAGCGACGCCTCACCTTAAAGTATGATGACGTGCTTCACTCGCATCGTTCAGCGATCTACGATTGGCGCGAAGCCATCCTTGAAAGCGCCGAACCGCGGCAATTGATCGAAGAATGGTTCGAGCCGGAGAAAACCTTGTTGAAAGAGCACGCGCAACGTTGGCAGGACGTCGAGGGAGTCGAAGTTTGCGATGTCGAGCGCCAGGTGCTTCTATCCGTGTTGGATGAAGGATGGCGTGATCACCTGGAGTGGTTGGAAGAGCTTCGCGAAGATGTCCACTTTGAAACCGTTGCCCAACGTGATCCGTTATTGGAATATCGCCGCCGTGCTTTTGAGCGGATGCCGCGGTTCGAAGCCGCGTTTGGGGAACGTGTGCTTTCGACACTGGCATCCATTCGGCCCCGTGTGACACCCGACGTCTCTATCATCACGCAAGAACCAAGAAAATCCGTTAGCCGAAACGCGCCGTGTCCCTGCGGCAGCGGCAAGAAATACAAGCGCTGTTGTTTGCTAGTCTAAATTGTTAGGTGACGATACGCTCTCATTGGAACGGAGTTCCTCTCATCCTAAGTCACTTCGCCTTTCGTTGTCTGGATAAAGATTGATTCCAGATCAGCGGCTTCTTCGGTCATGCCTAACACCTCGATTTCATGATCTAGCAAAGTGCGTAGAAGGTAGTTGCAGTTCTCTTCGCGGCTCGCCACGATGAGCCATCCGTCGCTTTGCCGACAAGAGATCACGTCTTCTAATGCGCTAAGCCGTTGTTCGGCTAGATCGATCTTATCTGAGGGAACACGAAGCCGAACTTGCCGTTCGGGCGACTTGAGACGTTCTTTCAAGTCGCCAACGTTGCCATCCACCACGGTACGCCCGGCTTCCATGATCGTGACGTGGCTGCAAATGCTTTCCAGATCTTTGAGAATGTGAGAACTCACGACGATGGTTTTCCCAAGACCCGCCAACTCCTGCAGAATCTCACGAACCTCCACACGTGCTCGCGGATCCAAGCCGCTGGAAGGCTCATCCAGGATGAGTACGTCCGGATCGTGAATGAGCGTCTTGGCCAACAAGAGCCGTTGTTTGTTGCCGGTGGATAGCCCGCCAACCACCACGTCATCGCGTCCTTGCAAATCGGTTAGTTCCAGCGCCTGATCGATCGCGCCATCACGATCACGTTTACTCAAACCTGCCAAACAGGCGAAATAGCGCATGTATTCGCGCATGTTCAGATCGCGCGGCAGTCCAAACTCGGCCGGCATGAATCCTAACCGTTTGCGAATCGCCATCGGTTCGCGGCCGGCATCGAAGCCGGCGATCTCGATCGCGCCTTCATCGGGCTTAGCAAGGGTGGCCAGCATTCGCAGCAAGGTCGTCTTGCCCGCACCGTTGGGCCCAATCAGCCCTAGGGTTTCACCCGGACCGACTTCAAGGCTCACCTCGACGACGGCGTGAACGTCATCATACGTCTTGGAGAGAGCGTCGGCGCGAATCATGAGAATCGAGTTCCTGTTAGGGATAGCATTGATCCCCAAAACAAGCACGCTCTTTCTGAGAGAGAAAGGTCTACTCGCTCGGCAGGGCGGCCATGATCCGTTCGCGTAGGGTGGGATCGGAAAGCGTTTCCGCCCACGCCCGTGCCCGCTCAGGATCTTGTGAGGATAGCATTTTTACGAAACGCGAGACCGCTCTGTCTTTTGACCGCGACGCCTCCAATCCCCCCAACCATTTGCTCAATGCCACCGGGTCCTGACGCATCCAAAGTTCTGTCAATGAACCGATCGCCTGTTCCCGTTCGCGCCCTTCCTGAAGTGCGGGAAGGACTTGTAACGCGAAGTCGAGATCATTGGAGGCCCCATAGGACACCAGTCCGGCCAGGAACCCGTCACGGCGCCGGTCATGCGGAAGTTTCTCGGCAAGTGCCAGGGCCGATGCAGCGTCATCCATGCCGCCCATGATGACGGCATTGAAAGCGAGATCGTCGGCGCGCATCCACAACAGGTGCGTGGAGGGTATGTTAGCCAATTGATCCATGGTGGCGGCGGCGTCCAATCCGAAAGCCCGGCGTAACTGGGCCGCTAGCTGTCCTTGAAGCGCCGGTTTCTCCGGATTCTTTAAGATGTGATTGATGGCCTCATGAGGGGATTGGTTAGAAAGTTCCAACACTGTGAGTTGTTCTGAAAAGGCGTCCTTCCGGTCTGTGGGGGCGTGATCGCTGACCCAAGAAGCCGCTGCCTCGGGATCTTTGCGAAACCAAGCTGCCAAGAGATTCTGCGCCAAACCTCTCCCGCGCATGGTTCCGGCCAACGACTCCAACTTGGAGAGGTGGTTCATCGCGGCGAACGGATCGCGAGTGATCCATTGCTGGGCGAACTCAGCAGACATCTCTCGCACAACATCCATGTCACCAAGGTGCTCAAAGATGGCTATCATTTCGCTAGGACCAATGTTCACGCCTTCTTTGATCACGGCTCGAATGGCCGCCTGGCGTTGATCCCGATTCATGACGTTGAAAGCCTGAGCCAGGGCGTCGAAGGAATTCTCAAACTTTTCTCGAGCCAACCTCGCGAAACCTTCCCCAACGTCTTGCTGGGTATCGAACTCACCCTGACGGAGCAACGTCTCTAACACATCGAGGGGCAAACTATGTAGCCGGTCTGTCAATCTGAGTTCATTGTGAAAGGGATTGCTACGCTTGAGAAGATCACCCTCTCGCTCATGGCGAAACTGCTCAGCGTTGGCCGCAGAAGTTGCGGGAGCGCGTTTGGCAATAAATTCACGCCACGCGGCGGACGCACTTTGACTCGCTTTGGGAGCAAGAAGAGAGGTCTGCTCGGATTTTGACAGGGTAACGACCGGCTCTTGTTTGATCGAGCGAAGCCATGGCGCGGCGAACGCGCCAACAGTGAGCCCTAGGAGAGCGGAAATGAGGAATCTTCTAAGATGAGGCTTCATGGAGAACTGGGCTTGGCGAAGGCGGTGAGAGACTGGCCGGTATGATTCTCAAACTGGCTGGCCGCCCAATCTTTGCGCCTGGATTCAGGTAGACTAGCAATCCACTCAGCGGCGGCCGCCGCATCGCGCTTTGCCCAATTGCTGACGAAACTAGTTAGGCTGCCGTCGCTGACGGCCTGTTGCTCGGAAATGAGTTCGGCGGCTTCCGTTCCCTTAGCGGGATCACTCCAAGCCAGCCCGGATAACACACCACTGAGAAACCGATCTCGACGCTTAAGGTCCTCTATTTCTTTGGCTTGCCTAAGGGCACTGTCCGGAAAGGAGCGGGCCAGTGCATCGCCCACACCTTGCACCAAATGTAGCGGCCACGTCTCCGCGCCATTCACCTCCGTGAAGTATTCGATGGCGGTAGGCGTGCGCATCATCCACCCCCAGTAGACATTCCACATCACCTCTTCGCGGCGCTCCAGGTTCATGATTTGATCCAGCGAATTCATGGCCAAGCGGGGTTCACGGCCTCCCAATGCCTCTAACGCATCACCCATCCACTGATCTCGTTTGACTTCGCTAGGTTCTTCAGCGATCCACGCCATCGCCGCTTTGGAATCTTGCGTAATCCATGAATTGAGGGCGCGTTGAACCAAGCCGGAACCGTTCCAATCCGGTTTCGCTTGCGCCCACCGCTGAGCGGCTGCCAAGCCGCGCTCAGGATCTTGGCGCGCCAAGTAATCAATGGCGCCAAACGCTAACAGTTCCTCATGAAACGCGGTGTCAGCGGAAAGAAGCCATGCTTCCGCAGCCTCTGGATCCGACATGGCCCAGGTAACAAAGGCGCCACGAAGAGGGTAGGATCCCTTGCCTGCCGGCGGATAACCGGCGGCCTTAATCGTGGCTGATCTGGGATCAAATTCAGCCCAACGCGAAAATGCTGCTAACATAATCTCATGAATACGTTCCGGCTTGGCAATCTGCTCTAACAAACGAATAACAGGGGAAATCTCTTCGACGTCCAGTGTGAACATCAAGCGTCTTAGCGCCCGTTCCGCTGCTGGATCCGGTTCTTCGGATTGAACCAAGCGGCGAAGTTCCCGCTCCAAGGCTTTGAGATCGAGAGCGGCAACGTTTTCAGGCATTTGGTTAGAACGTTGAGCACCGATCGCGACGGGGGAGCGAGGGCCCTTGCTCGTGCCATCCCGCATCGAGGCAGGCGAGTTTGATGAGAAGGCTTGCCAGGTCACAGGGAGAGCCGCTGCTAAGACAAACGCAGTTACGGTCGATATCGTGAGCTTCGAGACGGTCATGATTGAGAGAAGACTAGGCGCTGCCGAAGCAGAACCGGCTGGCACGGATGCGAGTTGATGCAGGACGGCCGATGGAAGCGCCTGGCCGAAATCTTTAGGAACGGAGGACGCCAATTGAGCAAAGAGTCCGGCTCCGAGGGTGGCGGCCGGTACAGCAACGCCACGTCGTTTGAGGAATCTCGCTAGCTTTTCTAATGCTCTCACACTACGCTTCTGAGCTGCCTCCGGTGTGGTTGCCACGCGTTTAGCCACTTCTTTGAAAGGCAGCTCCTCGAAGTAATGCAACATCAACACATCACGGTCTAACATGGATAAACGACCCAGCGCCTCGTCGATTTCGGGAGCGATTTCCTTCCACCTATCGGGTTGCTCTCGCAAAGCTTGCTCGTGACCAACATTTTCTTTAATCATAACGAGGTGGCGGTCGCGGGTGGCCGATTGGCGGAGGTTTTTCAATGACTCCAACGCGGTCACGCGATGCAGCCAAGCCGCGAGAGATCGCACCGTGGTGAGGCTTGCGGCCTTGCGTGCTAAAATGAGGAAGACCGCTTGAGAGATTTCTTCAGCATTCTGCCGATGGCGTGTTTTCCGCAAGGCGACCCCGTAAACCAAAGGTGCGTAGCGTTCGACGAGTTTGGCGAAAGCGGCTTCGTCACCACTTTCGGCAAAGGCTGTCAAGTAGTCGAGGTCAGTGCCGGAACCAGGGCTATGGAAGGTCTGATCGTTCACGTGTCACCAGTATGCTCCAGTTAACACGATCGATCGGACAATAAATTAGCATCGCGGCGGGGTAACTAAAAGAAATCGGCGATCTCGCTGCGGAAGATGCGAACTCTTCCGATCGTACTCCAATCACTGAGATCGGAACTCTCACGAGTTCCGCTACGAAGTGCCCACTACTTTGGCGCCATGTGACTAAAAGTGGTGGGCCATAAAAAGGTAGAGGAACTGGTGACAGTTCCTTCGCACCAGCGGAGTCCAACGCCCGGAACTCTCACGACTTCCGCTACGAAAAGTGCCCACCACTTTGGCGCCATGTGACTAAAAGTGGTGGGCCATAAAGGTAGAGGAACTGGTGACAGTTCCTTCGCACCAGCGGAGTCCAACGCCCGGAACTCTCACGACTTCCGCTACGAAAAGTGCCCACCACTTCGGCGCCATGTGACTAAAAGTGGTGGGCCATAAAGGTAGAGGAACTGGTGACCGTTCCTTCGCACCAGCGGAGTCCAACGCCCGGAACTCTCACGACTTCCGCTACGAAAAGTGCCCACTACTTCGGCGCCATGTGACTAAAAGTGGTGGGCCATAAAGGTAGAGGAACTGGTGACAGTTCCTTCGCACCAGCGGAGTCCAACGCCCGGAACTCTCACGACTTCCGCTACGAAAAGTGCCCACCACTTATAGTCCCCCCCCCTTCGCGGCTTGCCCCCATCGCATGCGAATCATAGAACCACAATGTGAGTTCTTTCCTCCTTCTCTTCCTGGGCATGGCACTTGTTCTCGGTGCGATCTTGTTATTGCGCCTCCATGCTTTTCTGGCGCTGATCGGAAGCGCACTCATCATCGGGACGCTTACGCCCACCAGCTCCTTGGAACGCTTTGCCGCGGCGGAGTGGGACAAGGAGGATCATCTCGTCAAATTGAATACGGATGGAAGTGCCCACCACGCGCGTCAACAAGCTCAGAAAGAACTCTCCAACAAACCGGTCACGGCGCGTGTGGCGGAGGGCTTTGGGGAAACTTGCCGCAAAGTGGGGATTCTCATCGCCATGGCTTCGGTGATCGGCGTGTGCTTGTTAGAATCGGGCGGGGCTCGCCGCATTGTCGACGTGATTATTGGTCTCTTTGGCGCCGCACGTGCGCAGCTAGCATTTTTATTATCAGGTTTCTTGTTAGCCATTCCCGTGTTCTTTGACACGGTTTTCTATCTCTTGATGCCGATCGGGAAGGCCATGCGGCGAAAAACAGGGAAGAACTACCTGCTCTATATTCTCGCCATTGTTGCCGGGGGAACCATGGCGCATTCCTTGATCCCGCCCACACCGGGACCCATGTTCGTGGCAGCGGAACTCAAGGTCGAACTCGGTGTGATGATGGCTGCAGGAATCGTAGTGGGCTTATTTGCCGTAGCGTTCGGTTACGCCTGGGCCGTGTGGATGAATAAACGACACGACTTTCCCCTGCCTGACGAAGGGACGAACGACCGACACTCGGCCTCTGCGTCCGTGGTGCGTCTTCCTCCCGCTTGGTTCGCTTTCCTTCCCATCCTCGTTCCCGTGGGTATGTTAGCGACAGGTAGCATCCTCACGCTTTCCGATCCTGAACGAACGGAGTGGTGGCTTGACCTCCTCAGCGATAAGAACCTCGCCCTCGTTCTCGGAGCCGCCATCGCGCTCATCTTGTTAGCCTTGTATTCAGGAAAGGACCGCGAACAGTCTCGCGAGAAGATTCAGAAGGCGCTCCAATCCGGCGCTGGGATCATTCTCATCACTGCGGCGGGTGGCGCGTTTGGCGCCATCCTTCGGCAAACAGCCATTGGCGTGGATATTGCCGAGCAGCTCGGAAGCTCAGCTTCTTGGTTAGCGCTACCGGTGGTCTTTATTCTCACGACGATTGTGCGCACGGCGCAGGGCTCGGCGACCGTGGCCATGATCACGGCGGCCCCCGTCGCTGCGGCCTTTGTTAGTGAAGTGACGTTTCACCCTGTCTATCTTGCTCTAGCCATTGGTTGCGGTTCCAAACCCATCCCTTGGATGAATGATTCCGGTTTCTGGATCATCACTCGCATGAGTGGCATGAAAGAATCGCAAACCTTGCGTTTCGTCACGCCCATGATGTCTCTGATGGGCGTGGTGGGATTCGTGGTCACGCTTCTTGGGGCGTGGCTCGTTCCCATGCGATAGATAAGCTGAATTTGACCCGATCCCGAACGTCTGAACGATCTATGAATGTTCGGTCGCTCCCTTCGCATTTCGCGGCGGTGGCCATTTGGATCGGCTCTTTCACTTTCGTCCAAGGCCAGCTTATTAGTTATTGGCCTTTTGAGGATTCCTTGAACGATTGTGCCACTGATGGAGGCCATGCCGATCATGGCTCGATGCTTGAGACACCTTCCTATGATTCAGGAGTGTTCGGACAAGCGCTCGTTCTCGATGGCGGTCCTGCCTTTGTCGAGTTCGCCTCGACTATCGATATGGAATTGACGGGAGATCTCTCCGTATCTCTTTGGTTACGCCTCGACGCGAAGCCAACGGGTGATCTTCCCATTTTCGCCGGTGGGTTAGGGCGACGGTTTCGCATCTTTGTTAAAGAAGACCCGCCTTTAAACATTGGATTCGCTGGTGGTGGTGACGTGATCGAGGGTGGTCCGGTTACCTTGGGGAGATGGCATCACCTACTCGCCGTTTCCCAATCACACACCGAAACCCGGCTTTATCTCAACGGCGAGATTGTCGCGCACGGGCGCGCACCTCGTTTGGCACCTTCTCAGCGTGTGTTTCTTGGCGGCAATCCGGATAAGCCGGCGAATCCCTGGCCGGGCGTCGTGGATGATCTGGGCGTCTTTCACACGGCCCTTACAGATCGCGAAGTCGAAGCTATCACCACTCTTGCAAAGCAGGGATTCACGCTCATCGATATGGCTTCGTTATTCGAGTCCTACAACGGCAGACGTTCCGCTCTGATCCGTGACCAAAGGTGGGAGTATGAAGAATCGATTACTCCGGGCACATTTTTCGCCATCGTGTTAGGTCGCGATGGGAGTGGCATGGTGCGAGACCCCAGGCCGCAGATCACTCAATTTGAACCTTCTCCACTCGCGCCATCCCTTGGTGATGAGGTGAAGCTTTCTTGGACACTGATCGACGCTGAATCCGTTAGTCTGGAGCCTTCCAGTATTAATGTGGGCAACCTCACCACAACTGGATCGGTCACCCTGTTACCAGATGGTATCACGCACTACACTTTAACCGCCAGCAATGCCCACGGCGAAACCTCCAAGACGTTGACCGTCTACACCGGAGTCGAAATACCCATTCCCAGACTATCAGAATGGCTTGCCTCACCCGCCGGGAAACACCCGGATGAGGACGGCGATCATGAGGATTGGATCGAGATCTACAACCCCGGTCCGTTGCCCATTCCCATGGAGAACTATTTCCTATCCGACGACCGCAAGAAGCCACGGCAATGGCGCTTCCCTAACGTTCACCTATCGCCAGATAGCTACCTCGTCGTGTGGGCCTCGGGGAAAGATCGCCGCCATCCTAACAAATCTCTGCACACCAATTTCAAACTGGATGCCAAAGGCGAAAGCCTAACGCTCACTTATGAAGAAGAAGGCCGATTGCATACGCATCAACAGGAGAGATTTCCCCGCCAAGCTCGTGGCCACTCCTCAGGTCCTGAGGGGATGTTCGCCAAAGCCACCCCTGGGGAACCCAACGTGACGGATGTCTTGGAAGATCAAGCCGCTACGCCCTGGCCGAACATCGAGCGTGGTCACTATGAGGCCCCGTTCGAGGTGATACTAGCGTCAGATCCACCGCAAGCGACGATCCGCTACACCTTCGATGGTTCTGATCCTAGCAGTCCCAATGCATTGGTCTATCATGATCCTATTCCCATCGCGAGGACGACGACACTCCGAGCGGTGGCTGATGCTCCTGGTTATGCCTTGAGCGAAACGATGACGCACACTTATCTTTTTCTGAAGGAGGTTGTGGAACAACCTTGGGATCCTCAGGGCTTTCCGCTGAGCTGGGGTAATCTGGAAGCTGACTACGAAATGGATCCGCGGGTCGTTTTCGATCCGCGTTATGAAGCCGAAATTCTCGCGGACTTTCTAAAGATTCCCATGCTTTCGGTCGTCATGGATCGCGACGATTTGTTTCACCCGGATCTTGGTATTTACGCCAAGCCGAATCTTCGTGGTCGTCAATGGGAACGCTCTTGCTCTGTAGAGTGGATGGATTCCGATAGCGAAGGATTTCAGGTGAATGGTGGGGTGAGAATTCGTGGTGGGGCCGGACGTGGGGGTGTGAAGAAAAGTTTTCATCTTGCCTTTCGTCGAGCCTATGGCCCGAGCAGGCTTGAGTATCCGATGTTTCCCGGCCAAGGCGGCGTTGACACGTTTGATAGTCTGATTCTACGCGCCGGCAGCAATCACACGTGGCACCATAGAGATGAGAAACAAGCCAGACGCGCTCAATACCTTCGCGATGAATTTGTCCGGCGCACCCAACTCGCGATGGGTCATCCATCAGCACGCGGACGATTCGCCCATCTCTTTCTCAACGGACTCTATTGGGGCGTCTACAATGTCACCGAACGGCCTGATGACGCCTTCGCCGCGGATTATCTTGGTGGGGAAAAGCGCGACTGGATCGTGATCCGTCCTGAAAACGTGGACGAAGATGAATTCTGGTTCAAGGCTACGGGTCACCAACAGTTGGACCAACTTCGGAAGTGGGTCGATGTGACCAATCTTGCTGACTACATCATCCTCAATTCTTTCGCAGGGAATCGCGACTGGGATTGGCACAATTGGTTCGCCGTGCGACGCAATCGCCTAACCAACACGCAATGCCACTTCTTTTCCTGGGACGCGGAGATCAGCCTTGATCATTTGGACACTCGGCTAAATAAGGGCGGGATCCCCGCCCGCCCCACCGGCATGCACGCAGACCTATTGGCAAATGACGATGATTACAAAACCTTGTTCATCACCCGTTTGCGCAAGCATTTCGGTCAAGGCGGCGCCCTCACGTCTGAAAAAACGATAGCTCGCTACCAGAAACTCACCAAGGAGATCGAATCTACGATGGTGTTAGAATCGGCACGTTGGGGCGACGCTTCTCGAAAGCACACGCCGTATGTCCTGGAGGACTGGAGGAACCAGCGCGACTACCTGTTAGAGGTTTACTTTCCCCAACGCTCAGAAATTGTGCTAGAGCAGTTCAAGCAAGCGGGATTGAAACTAAAATTCTAGCCGGCGACGGCGCTTCCCCCTCTGGGATGTTTCTTGCCGCCGCCCCCGTAGTCCCCCAAAGTTCCCTCAAATGGAACGCGAAACGCCATGTCCTTCCCAGGTCGAATTAGAAGCCTTGGTCCGCGAAGCATTGCCTGAAGAACGAGCCGAGATTCTATTGCCACATCTGGGTGAATGCGAAAAATGTCAGGCGGCATTGGAATCGATCAGTGGGACACGGAACTTCCGCCTCGATGAGGACACCGTGACGAGCGAGGACATCCATGACCCACCTACAAGAGAATTTGTGGATCGGATGAAACACGAAACGCGTGCCCTGGAGGATACAGCGCCGGCTAATCGAGGGGAGCTTGGTTTTCTCACCTTTTCCCACAAAGCGGGCAGCCTTGGAAAACTCGGGGATTACGACGTGCTGGAACTGATTGGAAAAGGCGGTATGGGGCTGGTGCTGCGAGCCCATGACCCCGACCTCGATCGAGAGATCGCTATCAAAGTCCTCACACCTTCACTGGCCGCCGACCAAACCGCCCGCGAACGCTTTGTTAGAGAGGCGCGCACAGCTGCCGGATTGGATCATGAAAACGTGCTTCCCATCTACACTGTGGATCGCAGTGGCCAGCTTCCGTTCTTTACCATGCCGCTGGTGGAGGGGACTTGCTTGCAGGAATTGTTAGACAAACGGGAAAAGCCGTTGCCTGTGGAGCAGATTCTGAGAATCGCCGGCAAGCTGGCACAAGGACTGGCCGCTGCCCACTCACAGGATCTTATTCATCGCGACATCAAACCGGCTAACATTCTGCTAGACGATAACGCAGAGCGCGTGTGGCTGGCCGACTTCGGGCTCGCCCGTGCCTTGGAGTCGCCATCGGTCACTCTGGCCGGAACGTTAGTGGGCACCCCGCAATTCATGGCGCCGGAGCAATTGGATGATCAATCGCCGGACAAACGATCGGATCTCTTCAGCTTGGGAGCCGTCCTCTACAATCTGGCTACCGGGACACCGCCTTTCGCTGCGAAATCGACGGCCTCGACCATTCGCAAGGTGATAGATGCCCAACCGCAGACACCTCTGAAGGTGAACCCTGAACTCCCTCAATGGTTTAGCGCGTTGATAGAGCAGCTGTTACGCAAAAACCCGGATCAGCGGCCGGCCTCCGCTCAAGAGGTGGCGGCTATCCTTGACCGGCACGATCAACAAACGGTCGGCCCTTCATCAACGATTTCCTGGCGGCTCCTGGCCGCCGGTTCTCTCACGGTGTTGGCGGGTATCCTCGCGTTCGTTTGGCTAACCAAAGATCCCAAGCCCTTTCGCCTGGCTTCGAACGGCAAAGGATTCTTCACGCTACGAGAAGCCATTGAGGCCGCGGAGGACGGAGACACCATCCGCCTCGTTCAATCTTACACATCAGTTGAAAGTCTGCTGGATCTTGGGGATAAAGCACTAACGCTTCTTCCTAAAAATTCTGAAACGCGTACGGTGCTAGACTTCACTCCCCCCGTGGAGCTGAACTCGGGAGAGGATCTCTACACCCTGCCACGCTTGCAATCCAATGGAGATCTTGTTTTAAAAAATCTAACTATTGTGCGCAAACACATCGGTCAAGGCCACCGTGATGACGTCGGCTACGCTCCGATGATTCATGCCCGCGGTAGCCGCGTAATCTTCGAACGTTGCCGTTTTGAGTTGCAACAACCAAATTTCGTTGGGATCCCGTTGGCCGAGGTGCTGATCGGCAATGTGGATCAATGTGAGATCAAGGAATGTGTCTTTCTTCACATGAATCGAGGGATCAGCTTGCTTTTCCGAAATGATACGAAGGGCGCAGATGGTTCTGCGCAGATTTCCTTGCATGACAATGTCGTCATCGGGTCGACCACTTTCTTCGCGCTCCAACATCAAGAGCCTCGCGTCGTGGAATTATCTGTTAAGGACAATGTCATGGCAACCAAGCACCCCTACATCTTCCGGCCTTCTCACGTGTGGGCGGACGTCATCGCGAATCCGGTAGAGGGAAATCTCTACTCGATCACCGTTGAACAACGCATGAGTGTCATCCGAGTCGGTGGCGGCCTAGAGCCTATTCGCGATCATTTGCATTGGACAGGCCGAGAAAATACGGTCCTCACCTTGCCGCCACGTCCAACGCGCGATTTGGAGCGGCTGGTGATCGTACGAGTCACGGGAGATCTCGCTCCGGGAACCCGTCGCCCGGTCATCCTCTCTCGCACTTGGGATGGCTGGTCGCCGAACATTTCGGAGCGGGATTTCAAAATGGTGGCGTTGGAATCGCCTTTTACTCTACCAGAAGATCAATCCCTTGACCAATTGGACGTCAACGCCTTAGTGAGGGCAATCGAAGAACCGTTGTTGGAAACGGCAGCACCTTAACATCATCGCATGATTGACGCATTCGCCGTGAAGCCTTCAAGGAGAGGACGCCGTTTCTCGTTTCCACTTCTATTGATCCTCCTGTCCGGAACCAGTTTGGTTTGGGGACAGAGCGATTCCTTTTCCAATCGCACGGCTATCCTTCACGGCGCCAATATTATTGAGCAATTTGATCTAGCCACCCTGGAAGCAGGTGAACCCCTGCATGGCGACTACCGCGGGGAAGGCGGTTCAGTTTGGTGGCAATGGCAGGCCGAAGAATCATTTCCCTCAACCATCTACGCGGCGAGCACCGAGAAAGACGAGACAGAGATGGTGATCGCCGTCTACTCAGGCGGGACACTAGATACGCTAACGCTCGAAGCACTTTCGCTTCCTAGCAAATATCCCTTCATTCATTGGCTGCCGGAGATTGGAAAGGTGTATCACATCGTGATTAGCCACACTTCCTCCGCAGCACCAGGTTCGGTCACGCTACACTTTCATGCTGGAGGGGCGCCCGCTCATGACGCGTTCTCGAACGCCATTCCAATTGATCTACAGTCTCATAAAAACTTGGACGGCGTTCTAGGCCGGGCAACAGTAGAAGATGGAGAAAGTGTATCAGAGTCTCTCGAAGAGGGCACCGTTTGGTACCGGGTGGAGCCTCATCAATCGGGTCAACTCACGATCTGGACCGATGGCGTTAGCGATAGTGTTCATGCAAACGGCCCGTCAGGTCCGCCCGACTTCGGGCCGAGCTATACGGTGACCCAAGACGAGCCCGTTTATCTCCGGCTCATTTACTCAACCGACAGACAAGATTATACTCGATTCTCACTCCGACTGAGCTTTGCTGCAACGCCACCTAACGACTTCCAAGAGAATGCGTCCTTGATAGAGAAAGCGGCCATTGGCACCCTTCAAGGTGCCACCGCTGATGAAGGATTCGGTCGTGAGCATGACGTGTGGTGGCAGTGGGTTGCCGGAGAATCAGGGCTTCACTGCGTCAGTTTCTCGAAGAATCGCAGACTCAGAGCGGAAGTGTATTGGGAAGTCCGGGATGAACCAAACGCTCGTGTCAGCGTCGCTCCGGCGAGCGCGCAGCCGGTCTTCGAGGCCGTCGAAGGCCGCTCCTACTTGATTCGCGTGACGGGTGTTAGTTCCCACAACCAGTTTGTCATCGACGTAACCAAAGTGGTGGTGGCGGATAGGACTCATGCAATCGAATCGGCATCTGAGTTGCTCCTGGAATCTGGCAAGAATGTGGCGATTCTAGCAGAACCCTCTCCCGACGGGGAAACTTGGTGGAAATGGACAGTTCCGGCGGATGGCGAGTTACAGATTTGGGATCCTCATGCTTACTGGAGGGAGCGGATACGTCTATATGATAGACAGGGAGACGGCAGCTTCCTGGAGCGAAGTCTCGATCGTATTTTTGATAGCTTAGAGAGTTTCCGTGTCTTAAAGGACAGAACCCTCGCGTTCCAGCTTAGGCCTTCCGCTGGTGAGGATCGCGTCTTCTTCAATGCCGCGTTTCACGAAACTTGGCCTAACGAAACGCAGAAAACAGCTTTGGATCTGGATTTCTTACTTCAAAGACCTTGGGTGGATTTGGGATTCGAGAAAGACACTGGCAGATCCAGTTGGTGGACCTGGGAGACTACTGGCAAAGGCCTCTTGTACTTCACAGTGCTGGAGCTCGACGAGGATAGCCATTTTAGCTTCACGAGCATTCACCACAACGATCGCGTGATCAGTGGCTCTCCGTTTGCGGTCGAAGAGAACCAACTTCTATCTTTTAGAGTCCATTCGCCCGGGGCCTTCGCTTTCGAAGTGGAAACGATCCCTCAGTTACCCAATGACCGGCTTAAGGACGCAGTTGATCTTTCCTGGACGAATTCAGCCAGGTTGCGAATGCGCCAACGGGGCGCTACGGAGGAAGAAGGAACGAATCATGGTGAGCGAGCATGGTGGCGATGGACGGCCCCCGCTCATCCCGTTGTCGTTGAGTCGACCGGCGCTCGATTCCTCGTTCCGAATGGCAATGGTTGGCTGACGTCTCCGAGTGAGCTTCGCAATAATGACAGAATGATCCCTCAACCGGGGCAGACCTACTACCTCGGAAAACAAGATTCAGACGACTTGAGTTCCCTGGAATTGCTTGTTAGAGAGCCACTCCCTAACGATGACTTTGCTAATGCCATTGTGCTAGGAGCGGAGCAAGAAATGGAGGTGAAGGGATCCCTTCGAGGTTCCCTAGACGGTAAGGGCTGGTGGCGGTGGCATTCTCCAGATGTTCCCGTCTATGTCGATTTATCTGTAGAAGATTGGAGGCCTGATCGCCTAGGAGTTTATCGCGGAGCTGAAGAAGATTCTCTTGAAAGGGTGGCAGAATCGAGTGGGACTCCGCTTTCCTTTCTAGCAGAACCTTTGGAAACCTATCATTTCAAGATCAACTCCAGTGAATTTGAGAGTCCTGCCTTTATCCTTCATCGTTCCCACAGGGAAAAGATCGCCAACGATGCGTTTTCCGCTGCCCAAACGGTTGCCCTCACTGGACGAAAGAAGATCGAGGTCGATCTGATAGGCACGACAGTGGCAGAGGGTGAGCCCGGTAGCCAGGCAACCCACAGCGCCTGGTGGCAGTGGGAACCCGACGCCGCTGTGGATTTCTCTGTGGATCTGATAGGCGGCGATCGATCGGGTGTGGATGTCTTTGTCGGGAACGATGTAGAGGCGCTCCAGCAATTGCCCATGGGGGATGAGCCGTGGCGCCTGCAACGGGGTCAATACGTTTATGTTAGGGCCTTTGATCAGCCGTTTTCATCTCCAACCTTGAAAGCCATCCCAGTGACCCTTGACCTCTGGAGGCATCCGCCCCCGGCCAATGACCACTTTTCACAGCGCACGGAACTGGGAACGGTGGAATTGGCTTCGATAGTGATTTCGACGCTCAGTATGACGCCTGAGGACCTGGATCCAGAAGAAATGAAAGATGGCATGTTAGGGAATGTTTGGTGGGAATGGGAGGCTCCATCGAACGCTGTGATGGTCTTATCGCTTAGCGATGATCCAGAAGGAGTTTTAGGGGTATTTGCTGGTCAGTCACATGCGACACTAAAGCCTATTAACACGGGCCGCGAGGCGCTTCAGTTTTCAGTACGTGAGGGCGAGCGTTACGTGATTGGTTACGCAAGCGCGGAGACACGAGATGATATAACACTTGAGCTCAACAAAGCCGTCACGCTTGCCAACGACCGCTTCGCTTCGCCAATGGAACTCCAGGGTCGCGAAGTCACCATTGAAACCTCAAACCTTGGGGCAACGCTCGATCCTGACGAGCCGCCCGTTTGGAGCGAAGCTTCTCGGAACTCGGTCTGGTGGGAATGGAAGACCGATCGCGCGGCACGCTACCAGGTGATGCTTCCGCAAGGCTTTGAATTCGCCGTCTTGCAACAAGATGCCGGAGGTGCCTGGGAAGCGGCAAGTGTGGAGCATGAGTCCCCTTATTGGAGCTTCTATGTGGATGCCGAGCGAACCTATCGGTTAGGCGCTAATTCTTCGAGTGCGGATGCCCAGGCATTCGAGTTTAAGATTTTGTATCATGATCGGCCCGCCAACGATGATTTTGAGAACGCCTTGGCCATTCACGGGCTTTCCGTGACCGTGGATGGGCAGAACTTCGGCGCCACGAATGAAGAGGATGAATGGGATCGTCTCAACTTCCCGGCGGGGCGAGGGAATTCTCATTCGGTTTGGTATCAGTGGCAGGCACCTCTGTCTGGTTTAGTGAGCATCAACTTCACGGATCCGTTGACCATAACCATCCTCACCGAAAGCCTCTTCAGTTTGCGCAAGGTTGCCACGTTCAATTGGGATTCGCGTCCACAATCGTTTCGCGTTGACGCGGGTAAGACCTATTACTTGGCGGTGTGGGGGCGTGCCCCAAGCGTTTTCACCTGGCGTCTCGATTATAGCCGGCTCATCAATCATGAACTCAATGACGCCACTTGGATCGCTCCTCCGCCTAACGATCTTTTCGCCGATGCCTTCGACATGGGGCGACGCCTTCCCGTTCGATCGAGCGGATCGCTGGCGAAAGCGTTGCTTGAGAAAGGGGAACCTCAACGCATCGACGATTTGCGCGATGGCGCGTCCGTTTGGTGGCGGTGGCAGGCCCTTACTGACGAGTATGTTCAAGTAAACCTGCGCCGTAGGCATGCGCTTCCTATTGAATTGATCGTCTATGAGGGAGATGCCCTTAGCCACCTAACGGAAGTGGTGCGAACGTCTTCCAATACCACGGGATTCATGGCTTTCCCTGATCAATTCTATCACTTTGCTGTCGCGGGTGATTTCTCGGGTATCGAGAAAAGTGAACCGGCGCAATTCATGATGGAGCTTGGTTTACAAGCGGGGGCTCTGCGATCGGTGGGAACTGATGCCTTCGCTTCGCGAGTGAATCTTGGAGAGCAAGATCATCTTCGAGTTGAAGCATCGTCGCAATTTGCCACGCGAGAAGTTGGCGAGCCTGATCATGTGCCAGGGCAAGCACCTAAACACACGCTTTGGTGGACTTGGCGCCCGTCTACCTCACTCAATTATTTGTTTGAAACGGATGGAGATCACACGTTGACGGTGTATGCTGGTGAGAGCTTGGAGGCGCTGACTCAGGTTGGTTCTGCCACAGGAAAGGAAATACTGCCTCTTCAGGAGGGTGTACCCTATCAACTCGCTATTGACGGACCTCCTGGCGAAGTGGCGTTTGAAGTCACGCCCATAACCTTGCCCACTAACGACTCGTTCTCTGAAGCGCTTCCATTCTCCTTGGGCGAAAGGGAGATTCTATTTACCGGCGCTAGCCGTGAACCCAACGAAGAGCACCTTCTCCATAGCAACTATGAAGGAGGCTCTCTCTGGTGGCGGTGGGTATCGACGGTGACGGGACCGGTCGCGGTATCCACCATGGGCTCGGAGCATTCAACTTATGTCGGCGTCTATCAAGGATCGGCCGTCGATGACTTGCAAATGTTAACCAACAATCGGTCGACAGATCAGCCTAGATTTCGAGCGATAAAGGGTGAAGTCTATCATATTGCTCTCATCAGCAAGGAAGCCGGGATTACCGCCAGGACCAAGCTCGCACTCGCAGCACTCGGCACCCCTCCTGTAAATGACGACTTCGAATATGCGACCGCCGTGATCTCTTCCCGTAACATAGCGATCACCAGCGACACGAGCCTGGCAACCATTGAGCCAGAGGAAACGCTTCCTGACATACCAACCGCCGATCGGCTCGAAGCATCTGTTTGGTGGAAATGGCAGGCTACATCCACACGCCCTTACACCTTGAGTGTTGAGTTTGATTCTCATCGAAACGGCTACCTGCACATTCTTAATGAGGCGATGGATCCCGTGATTGCTGGAGAGTGGACGGCCCGTCCGGCTTATTTTCAGGCCGACGCCGGTAAGTCCTATTGGATCTCAATCTCGACGGACGCTTACAATCACGGTCCCTTGGCTTGGCAGCTGACTCCAGGCGTTGTGCTAGAGAATGATCTTTTTGAAGATCGTGTGGATCTGGGCTCGTCTACCGAAGTCTCTTTCGAGGGAACGACTGTGGGGGCCACGCGTCTGGATGGCGAAGAGACTTTGATCCAAAGACGGATCGAAGATATCGGCTCGGTATGGTGGAAATGGAAGGCGCCCTCGGATGGAAGCGTCCGTCTAACATTTGATGATCCGTTCGCCGCCTTGTTTCGCTTCTACCGTGAGGAAGCCGATGGTGTCATTGGTGAGACGGTCTTCACTTCCGATCGGGTTCCTCCACGAATGGATTGGTTTGAAGTCGAGAAAGATGGCGTCTACGCGATCATGATCGAAGCATCGCCAGCGAACTTCACGGCGCACCTCAAGCTTGAGAAGGCCGCCGACCTGAACAGTTCGTTCGAAAGACGTTGGGACTTGGGAAATGACGCTTCAGTGAATTCGGAAGCCCATTTGATCGGAGATGCTGAAGATCAATCTTACTGGTGGGAATGGCAGGCTCCGGGAACGGGATTGGCTAAGCTTACGATTCACAGTGACGCACACGTGGAGGTTATCTTCTGGAAGGACGGAGAGAACGGCTTGGAAGAAGTGAGCCGCGACTCCCGAATCGTCGCGGTCTCGGAAGGTGACCGGCTTTTTCTCCAGCTTATCGGCTCTTACACATCGTTTTCCTTCAAGTTAGACTTCGAGTCTCAGTCTGAACCGGTGACCTATCGGGAGTTGCGAAACCGGTTCTTCGAAAATGCGTATCCTGTTAGGGGCGAGCTTGTCAACGTCTACGGAAGCACCTTGAATCGATCCCGTGGATGGGGTGAACCCAAGCTCTTCGCCCTAAACGCCTATGAAGATCAGTCGGCGTGGTTTCAATGGGAAGCGCCACGAGATGGCTTAGTCCGTCTCACGGTATCGAGCGAGGACCGGCGTCCGGTCGCGGGCGTTTATCAAGGCGGGGATCGCTTGTCGCTTCAGCCGGTTATCATTCACGGTCATGGCGCGGGCTTCTTCACTAAACCGGAGTTCGAGGCCCAAGAGGGCGTGATCTATCACATGGCACTCTTCAATGTGAATGAGCGCTATCATTTCTCCCTGGAGATGGCCCCGCCCAATCGGGCGTTTCACTCGGCAGAAGACCTAGGAAGAGCGCAAAGCGTCGATGGTAGCGCTTCAATGAGGTTGGCCACCATGGAAGCCGGGGCGCCGTTACTCTCTTTCTCGAATTCACCCTTTCCTAGTAACCAGCTCTGGTGGCAGTGGCGCGCCCCGGAAAATGGGAATGTTAGTTGGAGTGAATCCTCAACGCACAGCGGGCGGCGTGGAGTGGGAGCGTTCACTGGTAATACCCTCACGGCGTTAACTGAATTGGCCATTGGTGAGGAAGCCGTTCGTTTTCCCGTCATTGGTGGAGAGCAGATCTTTCTTGCCATCGATTCTAGATCACAGTTAGAGCCCATCCATTACGCTCTCCGCTTTCATCCTCAGGAACCCGGGGAAGCAACAGGCTTTGCGCAATGGCTTGGTCGACATTTTCAGGGCCGCCCGACGGCAGACCAAGCATTGGACGCCGATCCCGATGGCGACGGCCGCGCGAACTGGGAGGAATATGTCTTTGCCGGCCATCCGTTGATTCGGAAAGCGTCTGACCCTATCGCTATCACCAAAAACTCGGCGCTCCCGGCCGGTACAGCTGTGCTCTCTCATCCATGGCCCTCAGATTCAGTTGGCGTGTCTCTGCACTACGAGGTTTCAAATGATCTCCAAGACTGGACGACTCTTGAGGAGGGGATCGATTACATCGCAAGTTCTCAAGCCGATCCCAGTTTGGAACCGACTCATCATCGGCAACGTGTTGAGATTAAAAACGTCACGACAACACAATTCGTTCGGCTCGTAGCCACCTTCCAACCGTAACTGTCGGCCAAACCGAATCAAGCTTGCGTCATTCGCAAGGGCTTCGCCAGGATGCGCTTCAATGGAAGACACTGCCTGTCCAGACGCGGCTGAATTGAAGGCGCTTGTTGAAGAATCCTTACCTGAAGAGCGCTTGAGTGAGGTGCAGCGGCATTTAGGCGAATGCGAAAAATGTCAGGCGGCATTGGAAGTGGCGAGTGGCACGCAGAGCATTCGAATGGATCACTTCAAGAAAGAGATCGATCGCGAGGAGAGTCGCGCCACGGCGCCTGCGGCATTTATGGAGCGGCTCAAGTCTTCCAAAGCTTCCATGACCGTGGTGCCGCAAACAAGTGCAGACGATTTAAGTTTCCTAACACCATCGGAAAAGGAAGGCTTATTAGGGAAGCTCGACTCCTTGGAAGTTTTGGAAGTAGCCGGCCGTGGCGGAATGGGACTCGTGCTAAAAGCCTACGATCCGGAACTCCATCGTTCTGTGGCAGTAAAAGTGTTATCTCCCGCACTGGCCGCCTGTGAATCGGCGCGTGAACGCTTCCTTCGTGAGGCGCGCGCGGCGGCGGCGATTGATCACGAGAATGTGTTGCCTATTCACACGGTGGACCGCACCGGTCCCCTACCCTATTTCACCATGCCTTTGGTGGAAGGGAAGTCGCTCCAGGCCTTGCTGGACGAGAAAGAAAGTCCGATGCCTGTCGAGCAAGTGGTCACGCTGGGAAGAAAGATCGCCAGTGGGTTGGCCGCTGCCCACGCCGAGGGCTTGATTCATCGGGATATCAAGCCCGCTAACATTCTCTTAGACGCTGGAGGAAGCCGAACTTGGCTGGCCGACTTCGGCTTGGCGCGTGCCCTGGAGGAGCCATCGGTCACGATCGCCGGAACGTTAGTCGGCACACCCCAGTTCATGGCGCCCGAGCAGCTTGACGATGAACCACCAAGCGAACAGTCGGATCTCTTTAGCCTTGGTGCTGTGCTCTACTACATGGCGACTGGGAAATCCGCTTTCGCCGCAAAGTCCACGGCCTCGACCATTCGCAAAGTGATCGAGGCATGTCCAGAACCACCCTCCAAGGTGAATCCGTCCTTGCCTGCTTGGTTGAACGACTTGATCGAGCGTTTGTTAGACAAAACACCGTCGAAACGGCCGCGTTCGGCGAAGGAGGTGGTCGATGTGATTGATGAGAATTGGTTTAAGACACGGCGCGGTTGGCTTTCGCGACTTTGGCTTCCTCTCACCGGCACGTTTCTCCTCGCAGCCGCGCTGGTGTGGTATCTCCGGCCGACGGAGCCCAAACCTTTCCACGTCAAGTCTAACGGCAAAGCGTATGCCACGCTCGCAGACGCCATTGAGGCTGCAACATCAAGCGATGTGATTGAGCTGCCCTTGACCTATGTGAGGCTTGCCGACAAGATCGACTTTGGCGACAAGGCCATCACGTTGAAAGGCGCCAGCGAAGATTCGCGAACCGTTCTCGACTTCACGCCTATGCCTTCCAATCAGGCTGAGGAGATGGCCGGGATACTTACGAAGGCAGATCTGGTGGTTGAACGATTGACATTTGTGCGAGAGCACGTTCGTCAAGGGCATCCGACGGATCCCGGGCACGCGCCCCTCATCGATTTCAGGGGAGATCACCTCTTGCTCAGCCGATGCCGTTTCGAACTCCAGCAGGATAGCCGCACCGGAGCACCTCTCGCAACGGTGGCGTTGTTAGGAGCCTCCTCCTGCGAAATCAGTGATTGTACGTTTCTCCATCTCAATCGTGGGATCACGATGCTTTCGCGTAATGACGAAGAGCGTTCAGCTGAGAACTTGAGCCTAACTATTAGGAATTCATCGTTTGTCGGTACCACCTCCTGCCTGACATTGAATCATCGTCTACCGTGTGCTATCGAATTGACGGCGGAGGGTAATCTCGTTTCCGGGCGAAAGTTCTTTGGTGCCATGAAAGAGCATGCTTGGACTTCCTTTCAGGCCAAGGAAATCCGGGACAATCGTTTCTGCCTTCCGGGAAGGGTTCGCTTCAGCTTGATTCGAGTCCCCGACATGGTGACGTTTCGCGAGCATTTCCACTGGGAAGGCCAGGGAAACGTGTTTGCGCTAGAGCCCAATCCAATGAACATCTGGGACTTTCCAATGTTGCGTGAGTTTCCCGCCTCACGCCACTACGTCGGCATCTCTGAATGGGCGGAATGGTCAGAGCAAGTTTCCGAGCAGAACCTGCAAGCGATCCATCTTGACGATTCGGTTAGTCTTCCTTTGGAAACGCCCTTGAGTGAGGTGGAAGTATCGACGTTACTGCCGGAGCCGCTTCGTTAGTTCACAAACGCTACCAACCGTCCCCCAACTCCCCTGCCGCCGACTCAACGGCCTGTTTCATACGAGCGATGACCCGTGACTTGGCCACGTACACGGCACCACGCTCCATGACTAACATTTCAGCAACTTCATTGGGATCTTTGTCTTCCACCGCCGTCATCCAGAACGCTTTCCAAGTCTGCTCGTTCACTTGAGGTTGCACGCGTTTGACCGCCCATTTGAAAACATGCCGGTGATATTCGGTCTCCCAATCCGCTTGTTCATCCTCTGAGGGCGTTTCCTCGATCACGCGAATCATGGTGGACCGGCCGGTGCCGTGTTCTTGCCGGGCCGCCTTGCGAAAATGATCCGCCAGCTTCGAGCGTAGCACGCGGAAGAGCCAACTCCGAAAGGTGCCTTTGCTAGAATCGTATTCAAACTGCTGAATGGCGCCGGCAATCGCTCGCAAGGTGTTCTGCACCACGTCTTCCACGTCCGCCTTCTGCAATCCGCGCTTGGAAACGAAGTTGTACATGATGGGTGCGTAGAGCTCGACAAATTCGGCCCAGGCACGCTGATCCTCTTGATCCCGCAAGCGAGTCAGGAGGGTCACACGGGTCTTGAGTTCGTCAACGGACACGGCCCCACACTGGCATGGCGTCACGGGACAATGAAGAAATTTTTCATTCTCGAGTAAGACCTTCGACCAGTCGAAGGTCCATCGCCACGTTGAGAACTTGCCGCTAACTCCACGTATAATTCTTATATGCTATAACTAATTAGCTCGGCCAAATGATAGTGTTTCGCATCCGTTGCCATTTGACGATGCATGTGAGTCTGTTCAGAGCCCCAATGGTCAACGGCTTGAGTGACCCCATGAGTTCCCCGGGATGACGGAAATATGGTCGTCTTGATAAGTGCGTGACGATAGGATGAAAGCGAGGCTAACGTGCCGCATGCGTTATTGCTTGATTCTCACGATGGCCGCATTGAGCGGGTTGATGGTTGATGGGCTCGCTCAGAATCCGTTGGAGTGGTTATTTGACCGGGATCAGAAGGCCCGCCCGTTTGAAGAGGACCGGCGCTATCGGGATCAACGGCCACATGACAAAGCGGTCCGGGGCGTGCGGGCTTCTGAGCGCGGCAAGGGGACGTTGTCCCGTCGAGGGCCGAATGTGAAATTGGATGCCGCATCGGTGACGCTCTCCCGTTCCGGCGAGGCCGCGATTCAGTTGGCAAGCGGCGACACCGGGTTCCGATTCAGTGGCAGCTGGAAACGGGCCACAGGAAATCGGGCTTTGGTAACGATCAAACGTGCCTATGAGCGGATACCGGCGCGCGGAACGGCCACGGTGACTCTACGGCAGGATGGTGGCTTTGACCGCTTGGAAGTGGAAGGGGAATCGATCGCTTTGCAAGGCGACTTTTCGGTGGTGTTTGTGAGTGATAGAGCCACTTCCCGGCGTGGCTCCGGTGAGTATCGATTGGAGAAACGGAAACGTGGCCGTGGCACGCTCCAAGTTGGTCGGGAAACAATGCGACTAACGGAATCGAAAGTCTTCTTGAGAAAGAACGGCGAGGCAATCGTGCGGTTTTCCGGCCGTGGGGATCACATTTTCAAAGGCTATTGGTCTCGCAGGGATGCTTCAGTGATCGATTTGCATTTTGAAGAAGGGCCGGAAAAAATGGCCTTTCGCGGGACCGGTGTGGTGATCTTGAATGAGATCGCCTTTTCCAAGGTCACGATCAGTGGGCGCTTGGCGAATGGTGCCGGCGTGTCTGGTGTCTTTGTTCCAACTCATCGTGAGTATGTCGAAAGAGATTATCGCGGTACGAACGACGGCATTCGCGGTTATGGCACGTTGACCATGCGCGGACCGGATCGCCGAGTGGATCAATTGAAAGTCGAACTCACCAAAGCCGGTGGCGCGTTATTGCACTTTGATAGTGGCGAAGACCATTTCCATGTGGAGGGTGCCTGGTACGGGTGTCAGGACGCGGATGTGCTAGAATTAGAGATCGAACAAATCGAAGAAACATCCGCATCGGGAACGGGGAAGATCTTCTTGCATCGGGGCAAAGTGCAACGGGTGGAATTAAGCGGAAGTTCCCGAGCGACACGCGGTCCATTTGAGCTGCGTTTTCAACGGGGCGATCCTCGGAGGCCTCATGTCATGCCTGATCGTGAGGGACATCGTGAACATGCGCTCGGGCATGCGCGTTTCCAGATCCGGGGCAACGGGCGCTATGCGTGCCGGGTGGAAAACACGGATCTCTCCGGGGCCGACGTCCACTTGAGACAAGATGGAACGGCTGCCGTGATCCTCACCGGGGGCAAGACCTACGCCTTTTCAGGGACTTGGCGGCCTGGCCGACCTGGCGCGGCGCTCCTCAATCTCAGTCTTCTTGCAAATCGTGTGCCGATAAAAGCCGAGGGAACAGTGGTGTATGAAGGTGATCGTCTAACAAGCGTTCAAATCAAAGGCACGTCGCGCACGACGGGGCCGTTTCAAGTAGGATTCCAGTCGGCGCGGCCGAAGATCTTTCGCTGGCGTTGGGGCCGTTAAGACGCGTTCATCCTTACCGAGCAAAGATCGCAACATCCCCCTTCGATCATCTTTCTCTTCATTCGGCAAGCTCACACGCATGAAACAAAATCAGCCTCTTGCACCTCGACGTCACGAGCATCTCGAACGTAGGGGTTTACATCACTCTAACAACTCCATTAGAACGGCAAAGTCTTCATCATTCGCAGCAGGATCAAATTGGTAGCTCGCTTCGATCCGCATCAGCTGGTGCCACTCTTGATCCAAGCGGGCGCGCAAGCCGCCACGTTTCGCGGCGATGTAGAGGCCTCCGACATTGATCGTGTCTTCTAAGACAAGGTCCCTATCAGAGATCTCAAATTCCACATTGTGCGTGCCTTGAGCATCAACGCGAAAGATTTCTCGAGGAAATGAAAGATAGGGGGGCAACCGGAACCTTAAGGACGCGGATCGAGGTGTGAACTGAAATCTTTTCTCTTGAGGTTCATATCGAACATCATTGGCAAAGAGAAGGGCCCCCTCAGGTCCACACACGGAACTCAGGTCCCACCCCGCTTCCCGTTGATGCTCGTAGGCATCGCCTGACAGAAGCAAATTGTCTATCAAACGCACTAATCGATTGACTTCGTTGATGGGCTGAATGAGATCACGATAAAGCGTCAGGGAATTCAGGCTCAGATTGAACCAGTAAAGGGAGGTGATACGCTGGCTCAATGCGTGGTAAGCCTGTGAACGCAGCTCGTCTGGGGTGGGCGATCCGCGTTCACGATAGCGTGAACGCCAGTCGTGGGCCCCTTGAGACCAATAAGCGATGGGGCGAGGGCGATTGAGTTCGCGTAAGCTGCGGGTCATGTCACCGATAGTTTCCAAAGGCGCGCCCCATCGGATGGTTTCGCCTTGCCAGCGATCGTATAAATGCCAGGCATCGGCCGCGGGTGCGGCGACGCGGTAGGCATCGTAGTGGGGGTAATCGGAAAGACCGGCGTAGTAGCGCCAAAGGCGTTCTTCACTGTGGGTCACGGTCGTGGCAAACCGCGAGGTTTCGTAAGGCTGGAGTGCCTCCCAAACTTCTTGCGGCGGCACGGGTTTTCCGCCGCCGTACTGAGGTTCGCCCAAGAACTCGACCGCATGAATGCTAGGCAACATGTCGTCGCGGTCGTAGCGATCGAAGTCGTTCAACCGGGCGAAACGTTTGATCGGATACTTGGCATAAAGCTCCGGATTATCCGTGTAGCCTGCCACTTCTTGGATGTGACCCGTATCAATGTGAAGGCGTTTGAGCGTTTTGAGATAGGGCTCCCTGGCAAGCTTCCCCTCGGATGAAATCCAGCCACCGCTGATATCAAAAATTTCCCGTTTGATCTTCAAATGGGCCCACAGACTATGGGGCACGCCGCCTGGACCGGCGACCTCCACTTCGACTGCTGCGTGTGTTAGTGGGAGTCTACCCACACTAGCGACAAAACCGCCCCGATCGTTTGCCGGGATCTCAGGCCGTTGTTCATCGAATGGCGAGAGCGATGAATTCCAAGGCCTCGGATGCAAGCCTTTTCCTTCACTATCAGGCAACCACAGACGGATGCGCCGGAAAGTTAGCATATGTGAGGATTGATTAGCGATGTGAACCGTCATGGTGTCAGGCTCGATCTCAAAATCAGGTCCCGTGAAAGTAATCGCAGACAGCCACACGTTCGGCGTGGTTAGGGGAAGAGATAATTCATGACCATCGATCGAAAGTCGATGCGTGGTGCCGACTCCCCAATCATCGCCCTTGCTATTGAAACTCCACACGGTCATGGCTCCGGGCTGGAGCGTGACTTGGTGATCCTTTCGGGCAGCCGGTGTGTCGTGCCAAGCCCACTTACCAGATTCTAACAAAGCGGCCGGCGTTACGGAGTCGAATAACACATCCGCGTTGGCATCAAACGTTAAGGCCTTTTCTTGATTGTTGCGGAGAAAGAGTTCTACCCGCGCGCCTAAACCGGGATCATGGGGCTTGCGATAGCGCATTTCTGAAGACACCTGATGGGGTGTCACAGTGATCCCCTCCAGCACCACCGGACCAGAACTCGCAACCGGATGAGGATCTGACAAAATTTCATAGAGATGCGGCCGCCTGTTTCCTAAGCGGTCTTGAAAGGAAGCCTGAGCAGGACGCATGTCGGAAAAGACGACTTCATTGGCTTCTCCCTTGGCTTGCAATTCGCCGGATTCCGTTATGAGGAGACTTTGGAAGGGATGCGTAAAAATGAGAGGCATGCGATTCTCGCGAGCTCGGGTACGCAGAAGATTGGTATTCCAATCATCCGTAATGCCGTAACTGCCGTACGACGGCACCAAGAGCCACTGCGCGCCTCGAAGAGCGAGAATTCTTGCGGGTTCCGGCAACTGGCGATCATAACAAATGAGGATTCCCATCTTGCCAAACGGCGTGTGAACAACCGGGCAAGCTTCGCCCGCACAGTAGCAGTCCGGATTGATCGTGTAGCCTTGGGCGAAATGCGTCTTGCGATAGCGACCAATGATGTCTCCATCCGGATCGATCATCAGCGCGGTATTGTGAACTTGTTCGCCATCACGCTCAAGAAATCCTAACAAAAGAAAGATGCCTAACTCCTTGGCCAACGCGTACGCTTTCTTGAGGTAGGGACCATCGAGAGGCTCAGCCAGCTCCTCGAACTTTTTGAGTATAGATGCGCGTGCCCCCTCACCCTTGGTCGCGTTCACTTCATTAATGACATACCCCTCAAGTGCGCCCTCGGGCGTTACGACCAAGTCCGCCCCACCTTCTTCGGCGGCCTGCCGAACCAATCGCTCAATACGCACCCAGTTCTTTGCCTTATCCCACTTATCCGGAAGCACGGCGGCGGATGCGATACGCACGCGTTGCTTAGTAAGACCCCTGTCTGCATATTTATCAAAGGCCAACTTCTGGCCGGAAGTCCCGCAAATGGACAAAGCAAGAAATGTTAGAACGAAGCATACCTTCATGTCCCCATGCTAACCCTAGGCATCTGCATGAGACAAGACGTCAAGGGATGACTAAAAATCTCGCCAGCACCCACGGATCTCTGTAGGCTCGGAGATCATGAAAGTGCTGCCCATTGCTTTTCTACCCGCTCTTTTCATCCTCACATCACTCCAGGCGCGCGAATGGAAAGCATTAGACGGCCGCACACTTGAGGCCGAGTTTGTTTCCGCCACGGCCGACTCCGTTACGATCAAACGCACTTCAGATAATCGTGAGTTCACCATTGCGTTAGACAAACTTTCGGAGGCAGATCGCGAATGGGTGGCCGGGCAACGGGATAAACCTGCTGAACCCACGCCCATCACCGGTCCCTACGCCGACAAGATCACCGGCGACTGGGAACTCGCAGACTACCGTGCCCTTCCTTACGTGATCTACGGCGGCGCCGATCTCGATGGTTCGAAGAAATACCCGCTCATCATCGGCCTTCACGGCAAGAGCATCAATAACGAGAATGGTAAGCAGAAAGGCATGGTTCAGCGCTTTGCCCAACCAGCGCGTTACCAAGAACATCCGGCGATTCTGTTAGCCCCACTATGTTATCAACCCTTCGGCGCCACAGGTGGCGGCTGGGGCGACAAGCCGGGCGAACTGGTGATCGATCTCGTCAAGGACCTCCTCAAAAAATTGCCGATCATTGATGAAAAACGCGTCTATCTCTTCGGGACCTCCATGGGTGGTGGCGGCACCGCCGAGTTGATCTCACGCGAAACGAAGCTCTTTGCCGCCGGCATCGTGATCTGTGGCTGGGTGGATAGCGGTGCCGCCAGGGCCTTCAAGAAAGTACCGGTGTGGGCCTTTCATGGCGATGCGGACGACGTGGTGAGTCCTGACAGCATCCGCAAACTAGCAGACACCTTAAAACGCTCTAAAATTTTCAAATACACTGAGTTTCCCGGAGAGGGCCACAACATCACCGGCAAAGTCTTCGCGGACGAAGCCGTCTTCGACTGGCTCTATGCGCAGAAGAAGAAGTGATCGGGTGTGACTAACAGTGGAGATCAATAAAAGGTCGAGGAACTGGTGAGCGTTCCGTCGCCCATGGCGCCACCACGAATTCTGCTACGAGAAGATCCTACGCGACTTCCTTCGAATGCTGGGGCTTCTTGGCTCCGGAGACGACCATCTTGCGGCCCATGAACTCTTTGTCGTGAAGTTCCTCAACGGCGCGCAGGGCTTCGTCGAGGCTATCCATTTCCACGAAGGCGTAGCCTTTGGAACGTTGCGTGCGGCTGTGATACACCACTTCGGCATTGGCCACGCGACCGACGCCGTTAAAGAGTTCAAAGAGATCCGATTCGCTGGCATCGTAGGAGAGATTGCCCACATAGAGTCGTGAAGTGGTCACTTCCACCTTCTCGGGCTGCCGGCGTTGGCGTTGTTTCTTGGCCGCTTTCTTTGGAGCCGGTTTGGGCCGTTTGCCCGCAGCCTGTTTCGCGGCGGGCTTGGCGGCTTTCTTGGGTGCGGCTTTTTTCTTACCGAGACCGAAGATGCCCAGCAGCCTCTGCCAGAAACTGGGCTTGGGTTTGCGGCGCGGCATCTTGGAAAAGTGCGTGCGCCGGTTGCCTTGGTTGCGAGGGCGATTGTTTGACCGGTTGCGAGGCCGGCGATTGCGGGAGTTGTTCCGGTTTCCGCCGCCTTGCTTGGGGCGGTCCTGCTTCGAGTTGGTTGATGACATAGGTCGCAGATGACTTGAGGTTGGCGTCCAATGTGGAAGGGCTCGCATGTTTCCCAAGATGGCCGGTTCCTACCGGGGCCCATGGCCTTGGGCGAGGCGTTCCACTACGAATCGCGTTTCCTGGACAGCCGGCCGTGAGATGCCGAGGGGCGGTTGCCAAAGGTTGGAGCAGTCTCCAGGGCCCAGCGGGTGCCGGTGCTGTGAATTGATTCAAGAACATTTAATCAAACCAGGAATTTCACGAGTTGGAAACGAACCTAGGGTCAATCTGTCCTCCAGCAAGAACCAACTTTACCGTTATGGTTCGTTTACCGGCAACAGCCGACCCAAGACCTCTTCGAGGTAGATCACACCCACGACCCGGGCCGAAGCATCTCGGACCAAGCCCAAGGGGGCTCCCCGCATACGGAGGAAGCGAAGAATGGCCGGCCCTCGTTCGCTCAAATCGAAGATCGGTGCGGGGCGCGCCACGTCGCGGGCGGGAGCCTGATTGGCACTCCGCACGAGATCCTTCAGCCGCACAATCACCCGCACGTCTCCGTTCGCTTCTTGGAGGGGCACCGCTTCGTAGCCGGCTTCCCGCAAGACGCCCAGCGCGTTGGCAATGGGCGTCTCCGACGTGATGGCAACGACATCCTGAATGGGCTGCATGACATCTTGGGCGGTCACATTCTGAAGGTCGAGGATGCCATCGATCATGGTGCGCGCCTTGGGCGTGAGTGTCCCTTCGTCTTCGATCACATGGGTAAGATGGCGAAACTCTTCACGCTCCCCGGCGCGTTGGGAAGATGAGGGACGTTTGGATGCGGTGCCAAATCCGGCGAAGAGAAGGCCGGGAAGATGATAGAGCAGCTGCAATACCGGTGTGCACAGGGTGAGAAAGCGATAGGGGAAATAACGTCCCATGGATTTGGGAACGAGTTCGATCAGCCAGAATAGGGGCAAGGCCACGGTGAAGGCGATGAGGTATCCGGCGCGGTCAAAGACACCCACCAGCGCCGTTGCAATCAAAAGAAGCAAGAGAAGATTGACGGCACCATTGGTGAGAATGACCGAGGTGAGGAGACGCTCGGGGTGGCTTAGTAATTTGGATAGCATCACGGCCCGCGCCGGAGACGCGGATTTCCACACCGCACCACCATGCCGCACACGCACCCTGCTCACCGCGAGCATCGCCGCCTCGATCGCTGACAAAAGCGTCGAAACAAGCAGACATATGATGACAACCCAAAGCATGATCTCAATCGTTACCCGGCCGTTCAATCAGAAGGCGTTGGATTCGGGCGCCTTGGATTTCAGCGATAGTGATAGACAAACCGGCGCAGGTCACTTCCGCGCCTTGCTCTGGCAAATAGCCCAGTTCTCCAAACACCAGCCCGCCGATGGTGTCCAAGCCTTCGCGTTCCAACGGCATCCCTAGCCATTCGCTAACGTCCTCCAACCGCGCATCACCTCGCACATCCAAACGGCCGTCGGGCGAATCTTTCACCGGTTCTTCAGCATCAGGGATCGGCAGTTCATCTTCGAGCAAGTCTTCAAAGATGTCCTTATGTCCGACGACCCCTTCATATTCGCCAAATTCGTTCATGACGATGGCCAGGCTGTGTGGCCGGCGCAAGTGCCGGTCCAGCGCCTCCAAAGCCGGCATGGTTTCTGTCAAAATGACAGGTGTTGAAAGAAAACCAGCGATTGCCGAAACCTCATCGCCGGCGGCAAGAAACGCCTTGGCATCGAGCATGGCCGTGATCTGTTCCGGCGCGCCCTCTTCGTACACGGGGATCCAATGATGAAACGTCTCGCGTAACGCCGCCCGCAAGTCATGAGGCGATTGCGTTCGTGGGATGGTGAGGGTTTCGGAACGCGTGGTCATGCAATCACTGACGGTCTTTTCATCGAGCATGATCACCTCGCGAATCATTTGACCTTCCAGTTCCGACACCGCGCCGCGTTCCTCCCGGATGTCCACCATGGTCGTAAGTTCATCCTGCATGAGTTGCGTTCGCGGTTGAATATGAGCGGGAATCATCCGGCGCGTCAGTTTCTCGATCCTGGCCGATAACGGCCGGCTCAGCCAAAGCGTGCCCCGCATGAGCCTCTGAAAAGGACGTCCTAACACCGCACAAACTCTTCCCGGCGACCGCGCCGCCAACCGGCGTGGCAACGAATCTAACAGCACCACCATAAGACTAACAATAATGATGAGCTCCAACCACCAATAAGAACGGTCAAAGGCGAACCAGCCACTCTCATGCACCAAGTAGACCGCCGTGAGCGCGGCAAAGAGATTGACCGCGCTGCTAATCAAAAGTGTTTGCGTGAGATATTCCTTGCTCCGTTCCGCCAAGTCCCGCAAGACCGCCTCAAGATCCGGACGGCGCTCTGCCAACGTGCGGAGCCGATGTTCCCGCATGGATAGTAAGATGGTTTCCCAAGCCGACAGCGCCGCGGAAACCACGCACGCCAGCATCAAAAGACTAACCCAGATACCAAATTCAAGTGGAGGCATCATGAGACGTGCCTACGCCTCTCTTTGGAAATGGGTATGAGGTCGGATCGGTTCAAGAGCGAAGAACAAGCTGGGTGTGACGAAAAGTGGTGGTCACGCAGCGTAGAGGAACGGGTGACCGTTCCTTCGCGGCAATGGAGTGCCACGCCCGGAATTCTCACCGGTTCCGCCACGAAAAGTGTCATCACTTTTCGTCACACCTGGACAAGTTAGACGGGGAGAGGAAGGTCTGTCAATGAATGGGGTGTGACGAAAAGCAGAGGTCAAGCAGCTAAGAGAAACGGTGACCGTTCTTTCGTGGCAACGGAGACTTCGCACGCGTTCCGCTACGAAAGTGTCCGGTTCGTGGCAATGATTCCGTCCGGTAAATCGAGTTCGCGATGTTTAACCTCGCCGTCGATGCTCAACATGACTTCGGCCTTGCAGGATGTTTGATGAATCACCTGTCGCAAAAGCAGGAAGTCGGGCCCATTTGTCCAACAGAAGGCCCTGTCATCGTCCCAATGGCGTCTTACCAACGCACCTCAAAAAAGTAGCGGTCTTCCGTGAAGATGCTAGGATCTAAAAACCACTCGAAGAACCCGCCGTCGCCAGTAAACTCCGGTTCGGCTCCATAGGGATTCCAGGTACTTTCGCCAAGACCGGCATTCCCCATCAGGGTGTATTGAGTGCCGGGCGTGGTTTGAAAAAGCATGCGATTGACTTGTCGGAGCTGACTGGGCGAAAACGTGCCGCCACCACCAAGTTTGCCAATGCGAATATTGCCGCCACCTCCTGTTGGTGGGCATGGGAGGAACGCGGAGACAGTCTGCGCTTGCTCGAAGACCATGGGCGAGCCAGAGCGTTTCCAGACACCACTCTCTTCATACTCTAGCACATAACCTGTTTCAGCATCGGCTTGAAACTCCAAATGGCAAGCTGGTGCCATGCTGAAGTCGCCCGGGTCGAGTGCGGGAAAGTCCGGCGACGATTGGAGGAAGGAATCCTCCGCTCCAAACAGCGTCGGCAAGAGTGATAGAACTCCGTTTCCTTGTGCGTCGAGATCTTGCCAAGCGAAAGCGCCTTGAGGCAGGAGATCACGGCTGAGATACAAGGCGATTTCATCACCTGGACGGTGGCCGCTCAGCCGCAGCACGTAGATGCAGCGAATCGGACTCTGGGGCGCCGAGACGGTGAGTCGGGTCGGGCCGGATTCATTCTGATTCAACCCCGCGAACCGCAACTGCCCATTATTCTGAAGATCGGGAGTGCTGGCCATTCCGAGGACCGTTCCGTCCAAGTCCAGAATCTCCATGCGCAACGATTGCCCTTCCCCTAGAAGAGCGGCAAACGACACGTCTAGGTCGTCAGCGGGAACATCGAAGAAGAATAAGCGCGAGGACTCAAACTGGCCGTTGTCATTGAGAATGGGATCAATGAGAGGATTCGGATTGACTAAGCTTGGCGGCAGGAGACCGGGACTGTTTCTGAGCCAGGGAACCTCCGGTCGAAAGAAGTTCTCGAAGAATGACAGATCTCTCGGAATCGCCCAATGCTCCCGCATGAGCTCTAATCGATCGGCTAGTTCTTCGTCAGGTTCAGAATAGCGCACTTTGAGAGCGTATTCGACAAAGGTGTTGCCGGCATTCTCCACTTGAACGTAGAGTGGAAGGTGCCCAAGGAAATCCAAACAATCTAACCGAAGCACATCAGCGCCATTGCCGCGCGCCAAGAGCGTGTCGGTCCCGCCGGCGCGGCTAAACACTTTCAGACGCAAGGCGGTACTCGGCGGATCCACACTCACACTGATCCAGGGATCCACCCCGCCACAAGAGGAAGGCGCCGTCGCCCCCACCGGTAGGCCGATGCGAAAGACGTCCACATCATCGGGCTCATGAAAGTTGAGTTCCGCCTCACATAGCTCCCAAGCCTTCACTTCGAGCGCGCCACGCGGCGGCACGATTCCCCAAGAGGTCGTGGGGAGAACCGCGGCGTCATTCAACGTATCGTTTCCAAAGATGGTCTCATCGTGATGATCCTCATCCGGCGGATCCTGTGTTTCCAAGATGGTCGCAATCCGGTAGATGCTATCCTCACCAGAAACACAACTCAGCCGCGTGCCAAAGTCAGAGTCCCACCAAAGTGGTGGACTGACCCAGGCCAGCGTTTGCTCCTCCGTCGTGAGAGACGCCAGTGTCCCGGCCACGCCGTTCATAAGAAACCCTAAGGGACTCTCCGAACGGGGAATGGTGACTTCGTAGCGAATCTGATAGAGAAAATTCTCGCTCGGCGTCCTCGCCCACCAGAAATCGCGGTCGCAGGCATTGATCTCTTCTGCTTCGAGAAAGGAACTACCTACAGCGCGGCGCGGTTCACGCACGCCGCCGGGCGCGGAGGCATCTTCTAACCGATCGGTCCGTCCAAGATCCGTCTCATAACCAAGGCCGGGATAGTCTAACACACCCGCATCCTGAGCCGCTTGCCAAGTGGCCGCCCACGCATTCACATAGTTCCGGCGATTGACCATGTCTGCCAGGAGCTGGGGAGGTTCCTCGATCTCTTCATGCATTCCGGTTTCTTCATTCCAAACAAAGAGCATCCGGTCATCGGCGGAATCGGGAGCGGTGGGATCACCGGCTTGGTGTGCCGTATCAACTAACAAATCTCGGATTCGCCCGGGAAGCATAGGACGTTCCGACACGGGCGCGAATCGACGATCTAACTGTGAATTGACCGCCATCAAATTGGCAATAATGCCAGTAATAAAGGGGGCGGCATTGCTAGTGCCACCAAAGGGGCGTTGAATGTGATCTGCTGCCGGGATGGTCGATGGCGAGACATCACCGGGCTCTGGCGCCCAATAGAAAGTGCCGAGGGGCGCCCAGAGATCCACGCTATCTCCCCAGAAATGCAAGTTAGCGTAGAAATTGAAACCACTCCCATTCCAGACGTCGTGGTCGCCTGGATTGCACGCGCCTACGGCAATCACATCAGGAATCACCGCGGGAATGACTTGCCAGTCATCAATGTTCGAGTTGTCAATGTTCACAAACTCGGCGAGCGGTCCCATGGCTGCGGCGGACAACCGGTTTCCGGCTGAGGCCACAATGGGCACCCCGGCCGCGGTGGCATACGCCACACCGCGTTCCACAGGCCCTCGCACTTCACCCAAGAAGAGCGCGGCGAAAGAGTGCGTTGCAGCCGTCTCCGCGGCACCGATGGCCGTGGCGCACGTTACCGCTCCGAGCCCAGGAATAATGATGTCTAACAATCCTCCTGCGGCACAAGCAGCGGCTGCGGCCGCCCGCACGGCCAACCCTAACTTGAGGATAAACGCCGTCCGCCCCGCTTCCGAGCAGATGTCATCATTTCCTAACACCGACAGAATACGGCAGGGATAACCAGCGCTGATATTGACCACACTGGCGCCGTCATCCACCGCCATGCGGATGGCCGTGCCGATGTCCAATGCAAAGTTCGCCAAGCCCATGTGATAGAGCATGGGCACAGCCGTTTGCGCGCCCGTGCCCGCGGTTCCGTAGCGGTTGTTGCCCTGACCACTGATAGTCGTGACCGTGCCGTTGCCGTGCCAGGTCTTGTCGCCAAAGAAACTGTTGCCCACTTCCTGAGGAACTTGGGCGGAGCCGATGCCCCTCGCCCCCGTTCCAAGATTCGTCTCCGCGTAGAGCGGATCGCTCGTTTTAAAATCCGGGTTCGGCGCAAATCCAGAGTCGATCACTCCAACGGGAACGGTTGTCCTATCATAATCAAACATGGCCATAAAGGCCCACATCTGCCTCACGCCAAAGTTCTCTTCGCGAATGGCCGCGGCATTGCGGTCATGGGTGTCCGTGGGGTAACGACCGAAGCTATCAATGCGCTCAAGCTCAGTGTAAGTCTCCGTGTCGCCCTCAGGCGTGGTGCGCTCGCGCTCAATAGGAATGAGGTGTTCCGGCCAGGAAAGACTGCCATGCAACTGCGAACGCGGATTGAGTCCCACGAGGAATCCCTCCATCCACAGCTCAGTTGCCGATGCCACAAGGGCCAGCGTCGCTTCATTGCTCGCGCACAGGGTTTCACTCTCCCCCAACAGCGATCGCAACTGTGGGAGTTGGGGGATCTTGGTCGGATCGCCCTGCATCTTCACCCGCAACCACGCCGATCCGGCATCCGGCAAGTTGAGACCAGGGCCTTGCGCAAGGCTCCCTTCAAAACCCATGACCACACCGCCGGTCCGACTTAGGAACGCCGTTAATTGTGCATCGCTCTCCGGCCGGAAGAGTAGCTCTTCCGAAGCAATCTGGACGGGCCCCACATCACCTTTGAAATAGAGGGTGCCGATCTTGCGCATGCCGGGCGGCGGGTTGAGTTCATCATCCGTTAGGGCCATCCCTTCTTCCACTTCCACACCGGCATCGGCAAAGGAGTCATCGAAGAATAGGCCCCAATCCGCCGCCACGCCATCATCGCCGGCACTCTGCGTGCGGTCGGAGTATTTGTAGCCGAGCATGGCCGAGAAGATTTCGTTCGGTGCTAACTCGAGCGTGCCATCCAGTTTGGTCACGCCGCCGGATTTGGTCTTGGTCACGAGAGGGATCTCGGTTTCATAGACTAGCGGATCCGCCGTGGCTTGGAGGTTCACGGCCTCGACATCTTCATTGTTAGGCTCACTCCCGGCAAAGATCAAAGCAAGGACCGCATCGCTCACGTCGCCGGCATGCACAAAGGTCACCGTGGCCGTCACGGAATCGCTGTCTTGATAGACCAATTGATTGAGCACCACCCGTGGCATGTTTTCCTGGATAGCGAGGGTCTCGGATTCTTGAGCGGTCGCAGGGAAAACACCGGCGATGAGGCAGGCGATCCCCACACTGAATAAGAGGAAGGGGTTGGTTTTCATAGATTTCTGCGCCCTTCCATGGGAATCGCGGTCCCAGCGTCACAGGTTTTATTCACGGAAATGCCAAGCACGCCCTCCAATGACCAGGCACGGAAATGAATCAGCCATTAAGTAATGCTAGTGCACCAAAGAGTCGCGGCGTCCCGACGCGAGAAGCCCGAGCCGTGGCGGCACGCCAAGGTTCCTTGATTCGCTCATCCGTCATTCATTCTCCCCCTTCGCTTTCAGCCGAGTGCTAGAGAACGCCAATAGCCGGTTTTCGAGTTGAAGCTCAGCTCGCAAACCTGCTACAAACCCCCATGTTCACGACCCCGTTCTGCAAAGCTCATCAATGTACAGCCATCGTTCTCATCGCCTTGGCTGGTCTCGCCCCCGCAGCGCCTTCATGGATCTGGAGCCGTGCTAAAGGTGAGGCCAAGTCTAACGAGGAAGTCTATTTCCGTAAAACCTTTGAGATCGATCAAGACATTGCCAAGGCAAGTCTCTTTGGAAGTTGTGACAATGCGATGCGAGTGTGGATCAATGGGAGGGAGGTTGCCAAATCTGAAGAGTGGCAGGCACCAGTGAAAGTCGATGTGAAGAGTCAGCTTCGAAAAGGCCGGAACGTGATTGCCGTACACGGCCGCAATGATGGCGGGAACCTCGCGGGGTTGCTGCTCAAGTTAGATTATCAGTTAGGCAATGAATCAAAACATGTTGTGGAAAGTGATAAGACATGGAGATTTTCATCTGAAAAACCACGCCGATGGCGTGGCCCAGATTTTGACGATAGCGCGTGGCAGACCGCAGTCGTGATGGGGCCTTACGGGGTGGCTCCTTGGGGTAAACTTGGTGAGGGGCGGCCACCACGAAACCCTTCCGAGGCCTTGTCTGCGGATAAAATCTCCGTGCCGGACGGTTTTAAAGTGGAGCGCATCTACAACGTCCCGAAAGCGGAACAAGGCTCTTGGGTCTCCATGACCAAAGACCCCAAGGGTCGCCTCATTGTCAGCGATCAGGGAGACAAAGGACTTTATCGCATCACCGTTTCGGATTCGCCGGTCAAAGTGGAGAAGATTCCAGTCGAGATCACCGGCGCTCACGGATTGCTCTGGGCGTTTCACAGTCTTTATGTGCATGTCAGTGGCAAGGGGCTTTATCGTCTCACGGATACCGACGGTGATGATCAATTGGACGCTGTGGAGGATCTGCGCGGGTCCAAAGGTGGCGGTGAACACGGAAATCATGCCGTGGTCCTAACCGAAGACGAAGAAGCGCTCTACATCGTCTCAGGCAATCACACCAATTTGCCTAACGAAATCACTTCTAGCCGTTTTCCCGGAGGCACCTTTCATGAGGATCTCTTGTTACCCCGCCGATGGGATGCTCGCGGGCACGCACGTGGACGCCTCGCGCCAGGCGGATGGGTCTGCCGGATCACTCCGGACGCTCAGAAATGGGATTTGGTGAGTGTGGGCTATCGCAATCAGTATGATGTGGCCGTGAACCGCCATGGGGAAGTCTTTACCTACGACGCCGATATGGAGTGGGACATGGGCATGCCTTGGTACCGGCCCACGCGCATTTGTCATGTGGTGAGTGGAAGCGAGTTCGGCTGGCGCAGCGGCACCGGCAAATGGCCTAATCACAATGAAGATAGCGTGCCCCCCACAATCGACATCGGACCGGGCTGCCCGACCGGAACGATCTTTGGCACGGGTGCCAAGTTTCCCGCGAAGTATCAGGAAGCTTTGTATGCGTTAGACTGGACCTTCGGCACCATCTGGGCAGTTCATTTGCAGCCCAACGGCGCCAGTTACACGGCGAAGAAGGAGGATTTTTTGTCAGGGAGTCCACTGCCGGTCACCGATGCGGAGGTGGGTCACGATGGCGCCCTCTATTTCACCGTGGGTGGCCGCAACACACAGTCCGGCCTTTACCGGGTCACCTATCATGGTGGCGAATCCACCGCTCCCGTCACGGACGCCAATGATAACCCGATCGCAGCCCAAGCGCGGGCCGTAAGACACCTGCTAGAAACTTTCCATGGCACCCAACACGCCGATGCGTTGAAAACGGCTTGGCCTTACCTCGGCAGCAACGACCGCTTTCTACGTTATGCGGCGCGTTTGGCAGTGGAGAGCCAGCCTCTCGCGCAGTGGAAAGAGCGTGTCTTTGTGGAGAAAGATCGTCAGGCGCGCATCACGTTAGCCGTGGCCTTGGCTCGTGTCGGTGACGCCTCCGTGAAGACGTCTCTGTTAGCGTCGCTGAATGAACTTGAACCAAAGTCGGTCACCAAGAGTCAACTACTAGGACTCTTGCGTGCCTACAGCCTGTGTTTCATCCGCTTTGGCGCACCTGACGATGCCACGCGTCAGGCTCTCGTTAGAAAGTTCGATCCACTGCTTCCCGCCAAGAGCGAAGAAGCGAATCTCGAGTTGGTTAGGTTGCTGGTCTACCTGGACGCGCCGAGCGTGATTGAGAAAGGGCTCAAACTCATGACCCGCAAACGTACGCCGAAGAAACCGGATTGGGCCCAAGTACTTCAGCGCAACGGTGGCTATGGGGGCACGATTCAGCGGATGTTAGACAATCCTCCGCCCACGGATCAGTTAGCCTACGCCTTCATGCTGCGAAACGTGCGCTATGGTTGGAGCCTTGATCAACGACGCACTTACCTCACTTTTCTCAAGAAGGCCGGCGAACACTCCGGCGGAGCGAGTTACAAAGGTTTCCTGGATAACATGCGCACTGATCTCTTAGAGAACTCGTCACCGGCTGAGCGGGCCGCCTTGGCAGATCTCATCGGTGCTGAGGTCCACGCGCAGGCCGCATTCACTCCCACGCCGCCAAAGGGGCCCGGGAGAGCTTGGACGGTCGATGAAGCAACGGCCGCGGTCGAAACGGGACTAACGAAACGCGATTTCGATTCAGGCCGGAACCTGTTCTACGCCACCGCCTGCGCCAGTTGTCATTTGTTCGATGGTGAGGGCGGCGCCATCGGACCGGACCTCAGTACGGTTCGAAACAAATTCTCCACCCGCGATCTCCTTGAGGCGATTATTGAACCTAGCAAAGTCATTTCAGATCAATATGGCTCGAAAGAAGTGCGTCTGAAAGACGGCACGGTCCACGTCGGCTTGGTGGTGGAGAAGGGCGAAGACAAAGAGTTAGAGATTTATTTGCCCGATCCCAAGACGCCACCCGTGAAAGTGAAGGCGGATGATGTGGGCCTGATCAAAGACAGCTCCGTTTCTCAGATGCCCCCGGACTTGATCAATACGTTGAACCAAGAGGAATTGTTAGACCTGGTGGCGTACCTGCTGTCCCGTGGAAACAAGAAGGATCCCATGTTTGCCGCAGAGTGATGAAGAGCGCACTTTCCCAATGCTTCACGGCACTACTGCCGATCGTCCTCCTCCTGCAATGTGCCGGGCCCCAGCCCACCTCGAAACCACGCGCCGGCCGTGAGTTTGCGAGACCCACTTCGCCTGGGCGAATGATCCAGATCATCAATGTCTCCGCCTACGATCCCAAAGAACGTCAACGCCAAGGCCGCAGCTATTCTACCAATGATGTGTCCGCTCTTCGCGACAACGGCGCGCGTGGTCTCATTGCTAGAGCCGGGAAGGGCGGCCGTCTAGACACCAAGTGCAAAGCGTTCCTTCACTCTGCGGATCGCGTCGGACTCCTGCCTGGTGTTTATTACCGCGTACAAAGCCATGTGGGCATTATCAAACAAGCCGATCAGTTTGTGAATCGCGCCTTCGCACTCAAGCGGAGCCGTGGTTGGAAAGCACCGTCTTTGTTGCTTTGTGGGGACTACGATGGCGATCTCAAGCTCTCCGCCATCTTGCAATTCATGGATCGCGTGGAGGCACGCACCGGCGTCGTCCCGGTCGCTTATCTGGAGAATAGCGTGGATCTCAAACGGCAAACTCAGGCCGCCGACCGCAAGACCCGCGCCCGGCTTTTACGCGCCCCCTATTGGCTAGCACTTTACTCACACACCAGCCGAGACCCGGTCTTTCCGCCGCCCGGATCTCCTAAGGGACTTGTGGATCAATACGCCTTGTGGCCAGACTGGACGCTTTGGCAATACGGCGGCGTCGGTTGGGAGAATGGGCGTTCCCAGGCCAAAGTCTACCACCACGGCCGTTACCGATTCAGCCGCTACTTTGGCAATCTTGATCGGCCACTTGAACGCAACGTCTTCAAAGGATCGCAGGCTCAACTGATCGCCTTCTGGCAACGTCACGGCCTCTCTCTGCGGTGAAACACCTCGTCAACGAGTTCAAGCGAGGGATCGAGAAGGATGCCGTCGTTTCGGTGCGTTCTTTGTTAGAAAAACACGCACCGCCAGCAGATGCCTTGAATGAAGGCCTCTTCGCTTGGGGAATGCCGCCGTTGGCTGCGGCCAAGAGCCCGGAGATGATTGATCTCCTGCTTGAAAAGGGTGCTTCGTTAGAGAAAGTCAGCCAGTGGTGGACGCCTGGATTCGGCGCCAACGGTGTGGCGCCTCACACGGCAAGTTACCTCATCGAACGCGGCGCGGTTGCCTCGATTCATGCGCTTGCCGCGATTGGACTCACGGAGTCTTTGCGTTCTTTGCTAGAAAGCGATCCGACTCAGATTCACGCCAAGGGAGGGGATGAGGCGGAACCCTTGCACTTTGCCTCGACTGTTGAGGTGGCCAGAATTCTCTTGGATCACGGTGCCGATCCCGATGCGAGAGACTCGGATCACGATTCCACACCCGCTCAATGGCGCATCGCCGACGCGCCGGAAGTCACACGTTACCTGATCAAGCATGGCGGCACGCCCGATATCTTTATGGCCGCCGGCTTAGGAGATTTGCAACTCGCGAAGCATCTGATTGATGAAGATCCAGAATGCCCATCCTATCGCATCGGCGACAACTCCGGCGCGTTTCCGGGGATCGGATTTCAGGGAAAAGGCGGGACCATCTACCAATGGACTCTCGGCTTCAATGTCTCACCCCACGAGATCGCGCTGAAACGAGGGCACCGCGAAATTTACGAGTGGCTCCTAAAACACTCAGCGCCCAAGACTCGATTCCTCGTCGCCTGCATGCTGGCCGATCGGAAATCAGCCGTCTCCTTAACAACAAGCCAACCAGACGTGATGCAACAACTCACGAGCGAAGATAAGATGTTGTTAGCGAAATCATGCTGGGAAACCAATCTCAACATGAAAGCGGTTCAGCTCATGTTAGAGATGGGTTTCCCCGTCGATTTCCCGGAGACCAATCATGGCCATTCGCCTCTCCACAACGCCGCTTGGTGCGGTGATGCCAAGTTGGTGGAGCTTCTGCTAGAACACGGTCATCCACCCGACGTCCGCGATCCCGATCACGACAGCACACCCATCGGCTGGGCCGTGCACAGTTGCCTGGAAGCCAAGCGGCACCCAAATGGCGCGTTCGCCAAAGTCGCAGAGCTCCTGCTAGAGGCCGGAACACCCTTTGATCCCAAATTCTATCCCGTGGGTCACCAGGCGATCGACGCCGTTTTGAAACGTCATATGGCACCTTAACAAGAAACTAGCCGGCTCGGCCCCAGGCCTTGTTAGTCTGGCGATTGTCGCAACCATTCTGCCGAATGCTGTAGATGGCGGTACGCTGATTAGAAGATGGCAGTTTCGTCACGATTGCTTTCGGGTCTCTAGTTCCAAGGTGACGAAATATTTACCGGCCGGGCATTTCTTCTCCTGGCCCTGCTAGTCATAGGTTCCGTCTAAGCTTATGCCGATCCCTTTCATTCGAACATGGCTCTGCCTCACAGGATTTCTGACCTTTACCGTGCTCTGCACTACCCTCGATGCTCAAGAAGAAGACGAAACCGCCGCGGTCGATGAATACGCCGAGTCTCTGAAGAAAGCGGTCGAGCCCACCAAGTCCCGATTTGTGGGCAAAGCCTACGACGCCAAGACTGGCAGACCGATCGTTGCCGTCGGGATTCTCATTGAAGAAACCGGCGATGTCACCCTCACCGATGATTTAGGCCGCTTCATCATCGATGACGTGGATCCTGGCACTTACACCATCATCATCAGCCAAACCGGCTACAAACCGCTGCGTTTGGAGGGCGTGATCATGCAAGCCGGCCAGATCACTAACCTCACCAACGCGCAAGGCGCCCTTGAGAAATCCGTTATCGAGACGGCGGAGGAAATCTACGAAATGCAGGAAATTGAAGTGGTGGCGGAACTCGTTGAGGACGGCGTTGAAAGCCAACTGTTTGACCGAAAGGAACTGGAACAGCTCATCACATCTATGGGAAAGGAAGAGTTCTCCAAAGTGGGAGCTGGTGATGTTATCTCCGCTGTAGGGCGTATGGCTGGCGCCAATGTGTTAGATGGGAAATACGCCGTTATACGGGGTTTGGCGGATCGTTATTCGAATACCACTCTAAATGGAGCGCTCATCCCAAGCGGCGATCCTTCAAAGAAGGCAGTGCAACTGGATCTCATTGCCACTCATCTGTTAGAAGAACTTCGTACTTACAAGACTTTTACTCCAGAACTCACAGCGGAGTTTGCCGGTGGTCTTGTCGATATTCGAACGCTCAAGTTTCCAGAGGAACTCTTGGTGCAACTGAGTGTCGGAGCCGAATATGATTCCGAGGCAACCAACGAACGGTTTTACGAAAACCCAGATCGAAGCATGGACTTTCTGGGCCGCGTATCCGACGGCTTGCCCGACGACATAAGCGGAGTGCTTGATTTTCCCGAAGGCGTGATACGTGGCCGCAATCCGCCGAGCGCCAACCAAGCTCGGGCAAGAGATGAGTGGCGGTCGATTCACAATCAGGGTTCTTGGATACCCGACGCTACGCACGCGGGCGTCAACACGAGTTATAGCTTAGCGTTAGGAAACAGTTTTGATGTGGGGCATGGGACTTTCGGGTTTGTGGTGGCCTTTGATCAGGGCCACAAGTTCAAGACCCAATTAGGCAAAGAAATCAATCGAGGTTCCTTTACCATCGGTAGTTTCACCACGCGGCAAAGCCAAATACAGGACGTTTTCGAAGAGAGCATCGATTGGGGAGGAATCATCAATCTCGCTTATCAGAGTAAAGATGAGAATCACGTAGTAGGACTAACCTTTATGACCAACAACTCGGCCGCGGACACCGTTACGCTGGGGCGCCGGGTCCAAGACCAAGAAGATGGCCAGTTTATTGACGCGGACGGAAACGAAATCCCCCGGATAGAAGAGTATTTTGAAAGTGAAGCGCGTGTCTTCCGAGCTTTCGACGAAATAGGTTACCTTAGTCGATCGTTGGATGTCGGCCAGTTTACGGGATACCATAAACTGACCCAGCTACGTGATCTAGAGGTTGAGTATATTTTGAGCTTGGCCAATGCCGAGGAGGACCGTCCCGATCAACGCCATCTGAAAAGCTTTCAAGTGATCTTTGCTGATCCGTCCTTGGACGGTCTCCCTGAAAATGACCGCGCTCCGGAACTGGGTACGGTTTTCACTCAGAGCAATGTCTTTGGCGGGAATGCTAAGAACTCATTCCGCACTTATGCCAACACGACTGAGTCCGCCTTGTTCGGCCAATTGGGTTTCACCTTACCAGTTTGGGAATGGAAGGAAGATCATCAATTGAAAATGCGGTTTGGCGTCTCGCACTTTGACCGGCAGCGCCAAGTTCGCGGACGCCTATTCGCTTACGACCTCGCAAGCTCCCTTCGAGGCCAAGTGGACAATGACGACGCCTTCGGACAGGCGTTTCACGAGGAATTTTCGAATGATGAGCGCATCAACGGTACCGGATTGCGGCGGCGTGGCGATGGCCTTTTTATCAAAGACTTCACCGCGGGTGGCGGTGAGGTTCGAAACGTGGACGCCTTCTCCGAGACCCAATCAGCTTATCTTTCCGGTGTTTATCAACGCGGCGGCTTGCGAATTACCGGAGGAGTTCGATTCGAGGAAGAGTCCAGAGGCTATTCCATTCTTGAAGGATTGAACGATCCCAACATCATTAGTGACGGCGAACAAACAAACACCTACCTGCTTCCCGCCCTCGCCCTCGATTATACCTTTGGCGAAGATGATCAGTTTAAAATTCGCGCGTCCTATGGGCGTACGGTAGCCCGCCCCACCTTCTACGAGTTTGCACCCGTCAAAACGATTGACCAAACCACGGGGCTTCAAATCAACGGTAATGAGGAGCTGGAGGATACCTTGATCGACAACTTTGACATTGGATTCGAGTGGTATCCCAATCCCGGGGAAATGGTGGCGCTTAGTTTATTTCATAAAGAGATGGATAAACCCATTGTGACGACGGTTGGACTGGAGAATGGAACAACCTTCTTTCGTAGCTGGCAAAACAGTGAGTCGGGAGAGATCTCGGGAATCGAATTCGAAATGCGGAAGAAGTTTTGGGAATATTGGACATTCGCCGCAAACTTCGCCTATATCAAAAGTGAGATTGGGCCCCTAACTGGCGCCGGAGGCAACACGGGATCGGCAACCGTTTTTGAGGGGCAGCCTGAATATATCATCAATTTGAATCTTGGTTTCGAGCATCCCGATTGGGGGCTATCTGCGAATCTCGTCTACAATTACACTGACGATATTCTCACCGATGTCACTTCGAGCGCTTCCGTACCCAACGTCGTACAGAAAGGGATTCATTCTCTTGATTTCTTTCTTAGCAAGGAACTTGGCCGCGGCCTCAAACTAAAATTAGGCGCCGAGAATCTCTTGGGCTCGGACTTTGAGAAGTTCTACGAAGGAGAAGATTTGATTTATGAGTCCTACACACGCCCGAGAACTTTCAGCGTTGGCCTTACTTGGACGTATTGAAGACCGAAGAAGTAGACGAGGATGTGACGTTCCTGACACATTCATTCCGGGTAAATCTCTCAGTTCGTTAAGGCTGAACTAGGGAACTGGTATTAAGTAGTTTTAATACTCTAAACAACAATGCTTTAGGGGGATTGGGCCGAAGTTCGACAAGGTGTCATTTCTTTCACACTTCGCTGATTTTCCAATCATTGGCTCAGAGTAATGGTCTCAATGAAGTCAAAAAAACAAATAAGTGCAATCCATGTATTCAACACACGTTACATCCCCTCATCGTCGCCGAAGGTGGCTAGGCCTCATGGCAGCCGGTTGGCTCCTCCTCGGGCATGGTGTTCATGCCGATGATATTGAAGTTATCGAGGATATCACCTCAGACACGACCTGGACGTCGAGCAATCAATACTTGATCGGAGGACCCATTTGGGTCCGCAACAATGCCACCCTGACTATTGAACCTGGCACCACAATCTATGGCTACGAGCGCGACGGCGCGGTAACCCCCGGTGCGTTAATTGTAACGCGAGGCTCAAAGATCATGGCAGAGGGTACCCGTGATCAGCCCATCATCTTCACCGCGCTCGCGGAACGCGATGGCCTCGATGATGATGGGGATCCCGAGACGCCCAATATTCCATTAACGCTGGAAGACAGCGGTCTGTGGGGAGGCCTTGTCATCTTGGGCAATGCAGTGCTCAACAAGCCGAACGACGACGGTAAAGACTTTGGCGAATTCAAAGTGGAAGGTTTTCCCACAGAGACGGCTAGTGACTTGGTAAGCTATGGCGGCAACAACGACGACGATAACTCAGGTGTTCTTCGTTATGTGTCCATCCGCTATGGGGGACGGGAACTCACGACCGACAACGAAATCAATGGCCTAACTCTCGGAGCTGTAGGTCGAGGCACCACGATTGAGTACATCGAGGTCTTTAACAACTCTGACGACGGAGTCGAATTCTTCGGTGGAACAGTCGATACCAAATACATGGCGATGGCTTTCAATGAGGATGAATCTTTCGACATCGACCAAGGCTATCGCGGGCGTGGCCAATTCTGGTTCGCGATTCAAAAGGATGTGGGAGCGGGTTCTAACTTTGCCGGCGAACACGATGGCGGCGATGGCGATGACAAAAGTCTTGAACCCTTTGCCCGGGTCAAAGTGTATAACGCCACATTCATTGGTGGCGGTTCAAAGACCGCACAGGAGAATGGTGGGTTCCGGTTGAAGGACAATTTCGCCGGTCAATATCACAACTCTATCTTCACGGGATTCCGCGACTACGCGGTGCGAATCGATGATGATCTTACGCGTACGCGTGCCAACTCGTCTGGTGATCTTGCCTTTGAAAACAATCTTTGGTATGACATCGGCACTTACGACGGGACCGCTGCATCGCTCACCAAGAACAGCGGAGCCGAAGAGATAGCCCAGGTTTCCGCCAACGGAAATCAGTATGCGAATCCTTTTCTGGGTGGGACAAGCCGCCGTGGCTTTGGAGGCCTAGATCCCCGGCCTGCCGCAGATGGGCCGGCCTATCATTCCGCGCAATCCGCCTATCCGGATGGAGACCCTTTCTACGAGCCGGTGAATCATAAGGGCGCTTTCAATACGCATGATAACTGGCTGGAAGGATGGACCCGTTTATCAGAGCTGGGTTACTTCAAGAAGCCCGTTGAAGGCGGTCAAGAAGTCACCGTGGAAGGCGATATCACAACGGATACTGTCTGGACGAGCGACAAAACCTACCTGTTGGGCGGACCGGTTTGGGTTCGTGAAGGCGCCACACTTACGATTGAAGCTGGAACAAAGATCTACGGATTCGAAGCGGATGGCGCCGTCACACCGGGCGCGCTTATCATCACTCGCGGCTCCAAAATCTATGCGGAAGGCACGCGTGAAGATCCAATTGTGTTCTCGGCTCTCGCTGAACGGGACGGAATCGATGACGACGGCGATCCTGGCACACCCAATATTCCCGTAACGCTTGAAGACAGTGGCCTCTGGGGAGGAGTGATTATATTAGGAAACTCTGTCCTCAATAAGCCAAATGACGACGGGAAGGACTTTGGAGAATTTAAGGTCGAAGGCTTCCCTACAGAAACGGCCAGCAATCTAGTAAGCTATGGTGGTAAAGATGATAACGATGACTCTGGTATCTTGCGCTATGTGTCGATACGATACGGCGGACGTGAGCTGACCACCGATAATGAAATCAACGGTCTTACCTTAGGCGCCGTTGGAAGTGGAACGACCATCGAGTTCATTGAGGTCTTCAATAATTCAGACGACGGTGTGGAATTCTTCGGTAGCACGGTTGACACGCGTTACATGGTTATGGCGTTCAACGAAGACGAGTCCTTTGATATCGACCAAGGCTTTCGTGGCCGCGGCCAATTCTGGTTCGCCGTTCAAAAAGACGTGGGCGCCGGCTCCAACTTTGGTGGCGAACACGATGGAGGCGATGGCGACGACAAGAGTTTGGAACCCTTGGCAGAACCCAAGATCTATAATGCCACTTACATCGGAGGTGGTGCCGATAACGCTCAAGAAAATGGTGCCTTTCGTCTCAAAGACAACTTTGCTGGACAATATCATAACAGTGTCTTCACCGGCTTTCGCGATTACGCCATTCGGGTGGATGACGATTTGACGAAAGGTCAAATCAATGATGGCCGGCTTCGTTTTGACAATAATACCTTCTTCGATTTCGGAAGTTTTGAAGAGGGTAATTTCGCATCGCTTACGAAGAACGGAAGCGCTGAGGAACTGCTTCTCCTTTCGGAAGCAAGAGGGAATCGTTTTGAAGATCCCAAATTATCTAGCATCAGCCGTACTAACAATGTCAGTCTGTCTCCATTGCCTGCCCCTGATAGCCCCTTATTCACCGAAGCGCTCAGCGACTTCCCTGAAGGCTCGGAGGGCTTCTACCAAGCAACCGATTTCCGTGGTGCGTTTGGTGAAGTCAACTGGGCCGCCGGCTGGACCCATCTTTCGCAGGCTGGATTCCTCGGCCAGGATGTGGACGTGGTCGAAGACATTGTAGAAGACACCACGTGGACAAATGACAGAAACTATTTGTTAGGCGGTCCTGTTTGGGTACGCGAAGGGGCAACGCTTACGATCGAGCCTGGCACGACCATCTATGGTTATGAGCGCGAAGGTGCGGTGACCCCGGGCGCACTCATTGTGACACGTGGTTCCCAAATCATTGCGGACGGAACGCGAGATCAGCCCATTGTCTTCACCGCTCGCGCCGAACGCGACGGCATCGACGATGACGGGGATCCCCTCACGCCCAACGTGCCCGTGACGTTGGAAGATAGCGGTTTGTGGGGTGGACTCATCTTGTTAGGCAACGCGCGTCTCAACAAACCGAATGACGACGGGAAAGACTTTGGTGAATTCAAAGTAGAAGGATTCCCCACAGAGACCGCCGGCGATCTCGTGAGTTACGGTGGCGTCAATGACGAAGATAACTCCGGCATTCTACGTTATGTTTCGATTCGCTACGGCGGCCGCGAATTAACGACTGATAACGAGATCAACGGATTGACCTTGGGCGCGGTAGGGAGCGGCACGACGATTGAGCATATCGAGGTCTTTAATAACTCAGATGATGGTGTCGAATTCTTTGGTGGTACGGTCGATACCAAATGGATGATCATGGCCTTCAATGAGGATGAAGCTTTTGATATTGACCAAGGTTACCGTGGCCGAGGGCAGTTCTGGTTTGCCATCCAGAAAGACGTCGGAGCCGGATCCAATTTCGCCGGCGAACATGACGGGGGTGACGGAGACGACAAGAGTCTGGAGCCCTTTGCTAGGACACTGGTTTACAACGCGACTTTCATTGGTGGCGGCGCTGATGATGCCCAAGAAAATGGTGCCTTCCGTCTCAAAGACAACTTCGCCGGCCAGTATCACAATTCGATCTTCACTGATTTCCGCGACTATGCGATGCGGATCGATGACGATCTTACGAAGGCCCGGGCCAACACCGCCGGTGACCTGAGCTTTGAGAATAACCTTTGGTATGACATCGGCACCTACGACGGGACACCCGAGTCATTGACCAAGAATGGCAATGCTGAAGAGATCGCCAATACGTCCGGAAAAGGTAACGCCTATGCTAACCCATTCTTGGGTGGCACCTCTCGAAAAGGCAATGGCGGCCTCGATCCGCGTCCACTTGAAGGCGGCCCTGCTTACACCTCCTCAAGGTCCGCAGTGCCCAATGACGGCTTTTTTAGCCAGGTGAATTATAAAGGCGCCTTCAGCTCGGACACGAACTGGATGACTGGCTGGTCACGCCTCTCCGAGCTCGGCTATTTCGATACGCCTCAAGATGTGCGTGAGGATTTCGTCGTGGAAGGGGACATCACCGAAGACACCGTCTGGTCGAATGATCGCAATTACCTGTTAGGTGGACCCATATGGGTGCGCGATGGCGCGACCCTAACGATCGAAGCAGGTACCACTGTTTACGGATTCGAGGCCGATGGCGCTGTGACGCCAGGTGCACTCATTGTCACGCGCGATTCCAAGATCTACGCCGAAGGCACGCGAGAGAATCCGATTATCTTCACCGCACTCGCCGAACGCGACGGCATTGACGACGATGGTGATCCTGCCACCCCAAACTTTGCCGTGACGTTGGAAGATAGCGGTTTGTGGGGAGGTCTCATCCTGTTGGGTAACTCAGTTCTCAACAAGCCCAATGACGACGGCAAAGACTTTGGAGAGTTCAAGGTTGAAGGCTTTCCAACAGAAACGGCCGGCGATTTGGTAAGCTACGGTGGCACCAATGACGAAGATAGCTCGGGCATCCTTCGCTATGTCTCCATTCGTTATGGTGGACGTGAACTCACCACTGACAATGAGATCAATGGACTAACATTAGGTGCGGTGGGGAGCGGCACCACGATTGAATATGTCGAGGTTTTCAACAATTCGGACGACGGCGTCGAGTTCTTCGGTAGCACGGTCGACACCCGCTACATGGTCATGGCATTCAATGAAGATGAATCCTTTGATATTGACCAAGGTTTCCGAGGCCGTGGCCAATACTGGTTCGCTGTGCAGAAAGATGTTGGGGCCGGCTCCAACTTCGGTGGCGAGCATGACGGCGGAGATGGTGATGACAAGAGTCTCGAACCTCTTGCCGAACCTAAGATCTACAATGCCACCTTCATTGGAGGTGGACCCGATGATGCCCAGGAGAATGGCACCTTCCGACTCAAGGATAACTTTGCCGGCCAATATCATAACAGTGTGTTCACTGGATTCCGCGACTACGCCGTTCGGGTCGACGATGATCTGACGAAGGGACAAGTCAATGCCGGTCGTTTGCGTCTAGAGAATAACACTTGGTTCGACATCGGCACCTTCGATGGTTCTCTTGAATCATTGACGAAGAATAGCAGCACTGAAGAGCTTCTGTTAGTCTCGCCGGATCGCGGAAATGTGTATGAAGATCCGTTGTTGCGAGGCATTAGCCGTCAAGCCGACGGTGGATTGGACCCGCGGCCGGCGAACGCCAGTCCCCTTCTTGGAGCGACCGCAAGCCCTTTCCCAGCAGGCTCAACGGGATTTTATCAACCCGACACCACCCGTGGTGCGTTTGGAAGTGTCAACTGGGCAGACGGATGGACGCGGCTCTCCTCAGCAGGATTCTTTGGGAATCTACCAGGTGGGGACGGAGGCGTTGATCCCGGAGTCGATACCGATGGCGATGGCACACCTGATAGTGTCGAGATCGCCACGGGAACGGATCCTAACAACCCGGCTGATTTCTTCAAGATCTTGGCCGTCACGGCGGACAACAACATCACTTGGCCAAGTGCTGCTGGTGCCACTTATGACGTGCAGTATTCCACCGACCTGCAGACGTGGGTGGACGTGGCGACCGTCGCGGGGGATGCCGGACAAACCTCCTACCAGGACGATGATGCCGGACGCTTGGGCAATGCGGCAGGCTACTACCGTGTTGTCCTGAAATAACCGGATCATCTAACTCTGTAAGCTCCATTCAAGGAGCCACCGCAATACGCGGTGGCTCCTTTCTTTTTTATCACGAGAGAGGCCTTACTTTACAAGATCGTCAGATTGGGGCCTCCCCAATGGCCGCTCGGTGACAGGATTGTTGCATGAAGGCTTTCGCTAATCCCTAGGCACCCAGGAAACATTTCGGAGAACTCTATGAAAAGGATTTCTCCGTTGATGATCGCCTTGCTGATCTCGTTTCCCGCAGCGGGATACGGACAGAATGAAAAGGCTAAGAACGACATCGCCACCATTCAAACTTACATCGATCGCTGGGTGTCGGTGACCCAAGATCTGGCCGAGACGAAGGCGGACTGGCAGTTCGAGAAAGAAGTGCTGAATGCAACCAAAGCTTCTCTTCAGGGTGAAGTGGACCAGATCAAAGCACAGATCGAAGATGCCGGGAAAGAAGAGCAGACCGCCGATGCCGAAACGCAGAAACTCGCCGCCGAACAAGTGGAACTGACCAAGGCATCGGAGACCGTTACCGCTCTGATAGAAAAGTTAGAAGAACGATTGGTGCAGTTGGTGCCCAAACTGCCGCCTCATGTGCGCAAGACCATCGGTGCCGACCTTGAACTCTTGAACAACAAGCAGAAGCGCGACGAGGCTGGCATCGCCACACGTGTCACCACGGTGACCAATATCCTCCAGGCTGCGGAACAGGCCAATAGTGACATCGTGACCGTTAATGAAGAACGAGCCGTGGAAGGTAAGACGCAGAGCGTGCAAACGGTTTACTTCGGTCTAGCATTGGCTTATTCCTCCACGGAGGACGGCTCCGTTGGTTGGTTAGGCACGCCGGGGGATTCCGCCTGGACCTTCGAGGAGCACCCTGACGAAGCCAAACAGATCGCTCGTGTCGTCGCGATCGCCAATGATGAAGCCGACGTGGATTTCGTTCCCGTCACCGCCAAGATTTCAGACTAACGCTGTTACGGAATGACCAATTACTTTTCGACGTTTCTCCTCACGCTTGCTTGCACTCTGAGTTGGGCATCGGGGCAGTCCCTGAGTTCGGCCGTCTCCAGTGCCAAGCGTGATCTCGAGAAAGCCCAGGCGGAATACAACGCTCTGAGAACAGAGATCGGGAAAGAGAAGATCCCGCTCAATGCAGAGATCGATCTCCTCGAGGCGCAAGTGCGCGAAGAGGCGACCAAGTTGCGAGATCTCAAACGCGAACAGGTCGCCCGTTCGCGTGATCAGTTGCAGTTGGACAAGGAAGTCAGGGCGCGACGAGTCGAGTCCGATTTCATGAAGAGCGTCCTGCGAGACTATGCCCGCGGTTTTCTCAATCGCCTTCATGCTAGTGAATACCAACTCCACGGCGATGCCGTTGATCAGAGTAACGCTCGCGTGGAAGCGGGCAACCTCACTCGCGAGGAGGAACTCGTCGAACGCATGGGGATCGTTGAGCGTGCGGTCGGCCGATTGGAAAAAGTGGTAGGCGGCACCACCTACGACGGGAAAGCTCTATCCACTGAAGACGGCGTCGTCGATGGCACCTTCGCTTTGTTGGGGCCCATGGCCTTCTTCAGTTCAAAAGACGGATCGCTCAATGGCGTGACAAACACCATCACGGAAGAAGGGGTCAAGCCTACGGCGATCGATGTGGGGAACGGCGAAGGCATCAACAAACTCATTAACAATAAGGAGGGCAAAGTGCCGGCCGATGCTTCCGGAGGACGCGCTTTGGTTATGGATCGGGCCAAGGACTCCATTGCCGAGCACGTGGCCAAGGGCGGTATGGTCGGTTACTGCATCTTGGGGTTGGGCGCCTTTGCCATGATTATCGCTCTCTTCAAGTTGCTGGAGATCTCGCGCTTTGCTGTGCCGCACCCGCGCCAGATCAACTCCATTCTGGAGAACCTCATCGATGGCAAGCGGAAGCAGGCCGAGCAAACCGCTCGGTCGATCAGCGGTGCCGCAGGCGAGATGATGTTAGTAGGTGTGGAGAACTTTCATCGCAAACGGCGTGCTTTGGAGGAATTGCTTTACGAGAAACTGCTAGGGATTCGCCCCAAGCTCGAGCGCTTCTTGCCCTTCCTGGCTGTGACCGCGGCCGCGGCTCCCTTGATGGGCTTGTTAGGAACAGTCATGGGCATGATCAAGACGTTCAAACTCATCACGGAGTTTGGCACGGGTGATGCCAAAAGCCTTTCTTCCGGTATCTCCGAAGCACTTGTCACCACCGAACTCGGTCTCGTGGTGGCCATTCCCGTGCTCATCATTCACGGCATCCTCACGCGGATGGCCCGTGGCCGCATCGGCCGCATGGAAGGAGCGGCCATGGCTTTCCTCAATGGCGTCACCTCCAAGGAAGTGACTGAGCCGAATCCCGATCCTGAGCCGGAACCCAAGCTAAAACTCAGATCTAAGGTTAAGCCCAAGAAGGATCAGGTGGAAGAGCTAGGGACTTCAGACGAGGCGGCCTAAAACCTAACACTTAAAACCTAACACATCCCATGAACCTCGAAGAATTCATTACGACATTACAGAGTGGCGGATGGGTCATGATCCTTCTCGCGGTCCTGGCCCTCATTCTTTACATCACTGCCTTTGATCTCATCTACTTTGTTTACTCAGGAAATTTGGGGCACAGCACGAGTAAATGGCTAGGCTGGGTGAAGAATCCGGAAACCGCAGAGGGACAAGTCGGAGAAATCATCCAGTACACTCAACATGGAAGCATTAACTCCAAGCGCGTGCAGAACCGCTTTGAAGAAGTTCGTTACGAAGTTTCGTCGCGGGTCAATCACCGGCTTGTCCTCTTGAATACGCTCGTCGCCGCCGCTCCGTTGGCGGGATTGTTAGGGACGGTCATCGGCATGCTCAATACCTTCAGCGGACTGGCTGCGGGCGGTGGCGAATCCATTTCACGCGTTGCCGGCGGTATTGAGGAGGCCTTGCTCACCACGCAGACCGGATTGCTGATCGCTCTGCCCGGCGTCTTCGTTTCGCTCGTCATCAAACGGCGTAAACACTGTCTCGAGGCCGCTATTGCCAAGCTGGAAAGTCTCACATTGATTCACCGTACCGGGCTCGATGCCATTGTCGAAGACGATCATGAAGCTCATGAGGAAAGGCCTTCACAGGAACATGACGACCTCTTGGACGTCGCTGGTGTTCAACTGGCGTAATAACCTTATTCTATCGAACGATGCTAGGCCGCCATAGTGTTTCCGACGAGCGCGATGAAGTGGAGATCAATCTCTCTCCCATGATCGACTGCATTTTCATCCTCCTAATCTTCTTCATCGTCACCACGGTCTTTGTCAACGAGACGGGGGTGGAGGTGAACAAACCCGAGGTGAAGGGCGCTCAAGCCCTGGATAAGAACAGCATTCTCATTGCCGTCACCGCCGACAACGATGTCGCTTACGATGGTAACATCATTGGCATTCAAGGTGTCGCCACCGCCGTCAAAGAAGCCTTGAAAGACAACAAGGAGATGCCGGTGATCATCCAAGGTGACTCGGATGCCAGCCACGGTATCGTGCAGATGGTTCACGGTGAAGCGATGGTTGCGGGAGCTACTAAGATCTCCGTTTCAACGAAGCAGTAGAAAGCAAGTTATTTGATAGCGGCCAACTCGAATATCAATCATCCGGGCACGGGCGATGAGCATTCAAAAGTGAGCTTAACGAACCAAAGAAAGCCCAAGGAATGTCGCCACTTCTTGGGCCGCCGGTAAGGCAGAGAGTGTTAGGTTCATTCTGTCGCTTTCACTAATAGACTTCTAACGATGAGTTCCAAAGAACATCTCGTCTATCGCCCACCACGTGGGCGGAAGGGGCTGTTGGTTGCGCTGGGAGGCGGCATCGTGATGACCTCAGCCATCTTTCTAGCCATCCCGCTTAGTCAATTGTTAGAAAAGATCGGGCGTCCGGAAGCCCAGTTAGCACAGAAAGCGATCATGGCTCCCCCGCCCCCTCCGCCTCCACCCCCTCCGCCTCCGCCGGAAGAAGAGGAACCGCCGGAAGAAGAACCGCCTCCCGAGCTTCAAGAAGATCCCATGGACTTGGACATCCCGATGCCCGATCTGCCGACCGGATTGGGTGCAGGAGGCTTTCTTATCGATGACGAATACACGATTGATATCTCCAAAGAGTCGTTAGGCGGAGACAGCATCTTTGGTAGCGATCAGTTAGACGAGAAGCCTGAGTATATCAGCGGCCCGAAGCCGCGTTATCCCAAGGCCCTGCGAAATGCCAAGGTCGAGGGCAGGGTGGTCTTGCTCATGGTGATTGATGAGAAAGGCCGCGTGGAGTCGGCTGAGGTGCGCCAATCTTCCAATCCGGGATTCAACGCCGAGGCCTTGAAAGCGGCGAAACGTTATCGCTACCGCGCTGCCAAGAAGAACGGCCGCGCCGTCCGAGCCAAGATCATTCAACCTATCAAATTCTCCATGGGATGAACCCGTCACTCGTGGGCGTGTCTGATCCCTCCGAAGTATTCCAAACCTATTCACTTTGTCAGTAATCGCTAACGTTATCCCAGTCGTCATGAAACATTTATGGACTCTCGCCATACCTTGCCTCGGCCTGATCTCTCTCGCCCAGGCGCAAACCGGCTCCCTTTTCAAAGATCCGGAATTCCAGAAACGCTTTATGGGCTCCTATGGATTGCTCCCTGATGTGGAACCGCCACTCAATTTAGAGGATGAAGATCAGAAACAGTATTTCACGGAAATCAGAGAAATGTTAGCCGCGGACAATATGGCCGGACTCAAGGCCAAGCTCCTGAGGGACATGGATCCCACTGTTTCCCATGCTTCGCTCCAATTCATGTTGGCGAACATCTTTCTGGGTGAAGGCAACGATGCCGCGGCGGTGAAATGGTATCAATCTGCTATCAAAAAGTTTCCATCCTTCCTCCGCGCCCACAAAAACTTGGGCTTGGCCTACTATCAGACCGGCGACACGGCCAAGGCCTCAGAGGCTCTGAGCAAATCCATCGAACTCGGAGATCGCGCGGCGCAAACTTCCGGCTTACTCGGTCTCTGTCACGTCCGGGAAGAGAATTGGCAAGCCGCTGAATCGGCGCTTCGCCACGCCATTGCGTTAGAGCCCGATGAGAAGAAATGGCAGCGCGGCCTTCGCGACGCCTATGTCGGATCCGAGCAATGGGATGCCGCTCTCGGCCTGGTGAACCAACAATTAGAGGAAGAGCCGGACAATGACCGTATGTGGATTATCAAAGGAACTGCCCTAGCACTTCTGCAACGCCCTGACGAAGCCACCCGAGCCTACGAAACTTTGCGGCATATGGGAAAGGCGGATGCGAAAGTGCTCGAATCACTTGGAACGCTCTACATGGAGCAAGAAAAACCCAACGCGGCATTGTCTGCCTACCTGGCTGCGGCGAAAGCCTCAAAGAAACTTCAAGGTAAGTCCGTGCTCACCACGGCCAACGTGCTTTTCAACTACCAGCACGTCGACCAAGCAAAGCGCTATGTCTCTCAACTCAAACCAAGGCGCGGTGAACTCACCGATGCGGAACAGTTAGAGTTGCGTACTTTGGAAGCGAAGATCGCCCGCTCAGAAGGCAACCACAGCTCGGCCATGACGATACTCAAGGACATCATCACCCAAGACAATCGCAATGGAGACGCACGCATCGAACTCGCCCAACTCTATGAAGTCCAGGCCAAAGAGGCGGAAGAAGAAATCAAACGAGCGGAGTTCTACTCACGGGCCAAACTTCTCTTCGAAGAAGCTATGAAAGTGGAAGATTCCGAAGCCATGGCAGCGCTGCGGTACGGCCAGATGTTAGTGGGGAAGAATGACTACGCTGCCGCGGTTCCGCTTCTCAAACGATCCTACGAGAAGCGTCAGAATGATAACGTGGATCAGTATATCAAACGAGTCGAACGCGCGGCGCGGCGGCAACAAGCGAAAGAAGAGGAACTCAAGAAAGCCACCGCTCCCAAACTGCCCAAAGCCTAGAAAACTCCCGTTCCCTAGCTGCGGTGACACACTAACGGATCTCCTTTATCTTCATGAGCAATTCGAACGGTCACGACCCCTCAAACTTTCAGGATTCGCTGAATCTGCTTAAGAAAGAGTTGCTCATCATGGCCAGTACGGCAGAGCAGAATCTGCGTCTTGCCATGCAAGGCCTGCTCGAGCGAACTTGGCTTCCATGACAGGCTGATAATAATCTGACGACGTAGCCGAAGGCAATCTCACCAAACGATAGTGTGGTTGCTCGTGCGAAAACCGTATTGAGATCGGACTTTCCGTATCATTTCTCCTTCTGCTTTCCGCGTTGGCGGTAGGGTATAGGTTGGGCGGCCACTGGTAAGAGGGCGGCATGACGATTCCGTTCGTCACGAAACTTGGAATGACCGATTAGGTTCGTCCATTCATGTGGATCCTCTTGGCAGTGATAGAATTCTTCGCCTCCACGTCCATAGCGGATGTAGCGAAAGTTGTCCGTGCGTACCGTGAGATGCACATCGCGCTTCCACATATCGAGGAATCCTGAAACGGCTGGACGATCCCACGGAGCACTCGGATGCTTAAGAAGCGGGACCAATGATTCACCATCGTGTTGTGATAGAGCGGGTAGCCCGCAGAGCTCGACAAGGGTGGGGAAAATATCTAACAACGATACCACTCGATGACATGCCTTGTTTGGCTTTGTGACGCCGGGAGCTTTGATCATGAGCAGCGAGTGCGTGGCTTCCTCCCAAAGTGTGCTCTTGGCCCAGTGACTTTTCTCCCCCAGATGGAATCCATGATCAGACCAGAGTGCGACCACCGTGTTTTTCTGGTAAGGGCTCTCCGCCAAGGCTGCGAGCACGCGACCGATTTGAGCGTCGGCATAACTCGTGCTCGCCAAATAACCTTGGACAGCCTTCTTGTATTCATTAGCTCTAACGATCTTGCTATGCGTGGAGGCATTTGCCAACTGGATGCCTTCTTCCGGCACATCTGTCAGGTCATCCTCTTTGCGTTCAGGAAGGATGATCTTATCCAAAAGATACTCGTCCAAGTACTTCTGCGGCACGTACCAAGGGTAATGTGGATGAAACAATCCACAGGCGATGAGAAAGGGCCTGTCGTGTTTCTTCTTCAACTGGGCGATAGCAAAGTCGGCGTATCTGGAATCGTTCATCTCGCCTTCGGGTAGGTGAATGGGCCCCCAATCTTTCTCTCCCCGCCCAATCTTTGAAAGGGGGGCGTTAGGGGGGACCGGGTCGCGTTTATGTGAGAGACGCTCGTCCCATACGCCCCGGATATCGTAGCCATGCGAGACTTTGCCGGCTGAGGCGACATAATAACCATGGTCTTTGAAATGCTGCGGTAGCGAAATCGCTTGCTGCAGCGCCGGACTTTCTTTGGTGAGTTGGGAGTTTTGATAGATGCCCGATTTCCATGGCGCCACGCCGGAGAGTACAGCGGATCGCGAGGGGGAACACTTTGGCGCCGCGCAATAGGCGCGCGTGAAGACGACGCCTTCACTACCGAGTTGCCGAATCGTAGGGGCGACGACCTTCCCCGTGTAGCGACTGGGATCCGAAAGCAACCAGGTGTTGAGGTCGTCCACGCAAAGAAAGAGCACATTCATCCGCTCGTTTGCCTGGCAAAGAGACGAAACGGTTACCAGGAGTAGAAATGTCAGAGTGGCCGTAAGCTCGTTCATGGGCGATGACCCACTATAGGAGAACTCATTGCCGCTGCCGACTGTTAATGAGTCATTTGTTTTGCCGGAGTAGGCTCTTGCGAAATGCTGCGCAACCGTACGTAGCGAGGCCCGTCACCTGGACGGACCTCGCGATGGTCTAGTGGATGCGTTAGGAGAGATTCATCGCGACGAAACGTTGACCACCAGCGTTAGCGACACGAAGAAGGAGCATATCGCTTGATGCGTTCGCTTTCGCTTCTTTGACATCTTGGAGCGTTCGGACGGGTGTCCGGGCGACCTCGGTTATCACGTCGCCCGCTTTCAAGCCGGCTTTCGCGGCCCTGGAGGTGGGATCGACTGAGGTGATAACAACGCCCTCAATGGCATCGGACACGTTGAGCTGTTTGCGCAGGGGTTCCGTTAGTTCTTTGAGTTCCATGCCTTCGAGGAAACGCTCGTCCTCTTGGATTGGGGAATGTTTTAAATCAGCGTCGGCCAAGTGTCCGATGGTCACCTTGACTTCGCGAGTCGATCCGTCTCGAACCACGGTGAACTCGGCCTCCGAATCTGGACGGGTGTCGCCTACCATAAACCGGAGGCTGGGAACATCACTCACCGGCTTGTCGTTGAACCGCACAATCACATCACCTGGCATCATTCCTGCTTTGGAGGCCGGCGTCATGGCTAGCACTTCATTGACTAACACACCTTCTTCTTCGATATCTAGGGCTTTCGCCAGATCCGGAGTGAGTTCACCTAGCATCACTCCCAGATAACCGCGCTTGACGCTTCCCTGGTCAATGAGTTGATCCGCCACTTTGACTGCCAAGTTGATGGGGATGGCGAAACCGATGCCGACATTGCCACCGGTGCGAGACAAGATTGCTGTGTTGATTCCCATCACGCGCCCGCGATTATCGACCAGGGCACCGCCGGAGTTTCCGGGATTGATCGAAGCATCGGTCTGGATGAAGTTCTCGTAGCCAACGATACCCACGTTCGTCCGGCCGGTGGCACTCACAATCCCACTAGTGACCGTCTTGCTGAGTCCGAAGGGATTGCCAATCGCGAGCACGGTATCGCCGGCACGAAGCAGGTTGCTATCTCCAAGCATCGCCGGCGTGAGTCCTTTGGCGTCGATCTTGAGCACGGCGAGATCAGAGAGAGGATCGCGTCCCACGACATTCGCCTCGTAGGGCTCACCGTCGTCATCAAGCGCAATCTTGATTTCCTCGGCACCTTCAACCACGTGGTTGTTTGTGAGGATGTAGCCGCTCTCTGAGAGAACAACGCCTGAGCCCAGGCCATCCTGAGGAGTCGAGCGGCCGCGCTGCAGGCCAAACGGCGGGAAGCCTGGTAGATCGAATGGGAAGGCATCGAGCCGAGGCATTGGCTTAGCTCTCTTGGTAGAGAAAACGCTTACCACGCTTGGCGAAACGTCATCGACAATCGAGGCGTAGCCACCCAAGGGGCCTTCGCGATCAGGCGGTCGATGATCGATCGATGTTTGCAGGACAAGCTCAGATTTCTCGCTGCCGTTCATCACCGTACCCAGCGCAGCGACGATGCCGATCGCACTGCCAACGGTGATGGCTAGAGTCCATGGATAACGTGATTTCATGTGTTTGAGTAGGTTTGATTTCATTGTGTGGATTTACTGGTTGTTTGGTTCATTCGCATTAGATCGTTTTTCTAACAAAGTCATTGCCGCGCCCAACGCAGGATCCTCCATGAGCGCGAACTGGTATCGCATCTTCGAAAGCGCGGCGTTCTGAATCTGACGAATCCGTTCCCGGGTGACGCCAAATTGCATGCCAATCTCGACGAGCGTCTTAGGGCGATTGCCACCGAGCCCGAACCGGCCTTCGATGATCTTACGTTCGCGCGCATCGAGCTGATTGATCACAGTCGTCATCTTGTAGAGGAGATCCTGGCGGACGGCTTGCTCGTCTGGGGGTTCTGCCAGGCCATCTGCAAGGGTCGCTTCAAGTGTTCCCACCTCGCCCTCTTCGTCACTAACTGGCTGACTCAGTGATAGAGTGTGTCGGTTGGCCTCTTCGATGGCGACCAGGCTTTCGAAAGGGACCCCCGTGAGTTCGGCTACTTCATCTAATGACGGCGGACGGCCCAGCTCCGCCGCGAGGTGGTCCCGGATCTTCTGAAGCTTGTGCATCTTCTCCTGCGTATGAACGGGCACCCGGATCGTGCGCCCATGATTGGCTAAGCTGCGTTTCATGGACTGACGGATCCACCAAACGGCATAGGTGCTGAACTTACCGCCTTTGGCCGGTTCAAAGCGTTCGGCTGCTTTGATAAGGCCTGTGTTGCCCTCGGCAATGAGATCTTCAATAGGCAAACCTCGCCCCGTGTAGTCGTAAGCCATCTTAACAACGAGGAGCAGATTGGCCTTCACCATATGATCACGCGCAGCTCGATCACCGCCTTTGATACGTTTGGAGAGTTCGATTTCCTCCTGACGGGTCAAAAGAGGTGTTCGGCTGGCTTCATTGACATATTTGCGGAGAGAATCTTCTTGAGACATAGCATTGCAAGTGGCTGGTGGTGTGATGGTCGCCACGCCTCTCCGGGGCAATGTGCGCTCGTCAGGGGGAACGTGGTGAATGGGAATGTGAACGTGCATACCCCCATTAGACTCGGCCCCAATTGCAGATTGGTTTCGAGTTGATTACTTGGAGGTAATGAAGCCTCGGCTTCATCACACCTGATAAACCAACCAGGCTAACCGCCCCCTATCTACGCGGTAAGATCAGCGAGAACGCCGCTCCTTCTCCAGGCTCACTGAGGACTCTCACATCTCCACCATGCGCAGTAGCGATGGCTTTGACGAGACTGAGTCCCAGCCCTAGTCCCGGTTGATGCCGGCTGGCATCGATACGATAGAGTCTCTCCCAAATGCGCGCTTGTTCTTCTTGCGGGATGCCAGGACCTTCATCGCGAACGGTGATCACGATATCCTTTCCTTCCGTTTTTCCTATGAATCGCACCGTGGAACCGGCTGGCGAATACTTGATCGCGTTGTCGGCCAAATTGGCCACCGCCTGTCGCAGACGCGCCGGGTCAGCATGGACGGTGAGCGACTCCGGGACTTCTTCAATCAAGCGAATCTCCTTCTCTTCCGCGACAAATTCATAAACAGAGACAACGCTAGAACAGAGATCGGCGACCACCACCTGCTCTTTCTTCAGCAGCATGGCACCCGATTCCGCTTCACTCACATCCATGAGCATTTCTAGCATTTTCTGCATGGATTCGGTCTCTTCCAAGATCTCACCCAACTTTTCCTTGGCGATCGGTTCTTTCACGTCTGGGATCGCGCCCTCCGCCGTGACGCGCAGCCTCATCATGGGGGTGCGCAAGTCATGCGCCACACAGTCCAGCGAATCGCGCATGGCTCTCACGAGTTTTTGATTCCGTCCTAACAACTCATTGAACAACCTAACCAAAGCATTGAGCTCGTTCTGGCTCGAGCGCGCTTCGGCGCGTTTATCGAGATCACCGGTGTCCAAGATTTCTCGAATGGTTCCGATGAGCCTTCTGATAGGCCCCAAGGCGCGGAAGGTTAGCCAAGTGCCACCGAGGATACCGACGAGGAGGGCCGGGATGCCGATCCAGGCCACGGCTTCCTCGAACTTCCGCAGCACGGTGGCACCGCCCTGAAGACTCCGGCCCAACCGAATGTAGCTTCCGTCCGAAATGAAGGGCTCCTCGATGATCGTCCAAGTATCCTCACCAAAGCGCAATTGATAGCGGCCCCGTTGATCCGGCTTGGCTGCGCGAAGTTTCTCTAAGTCCGACGGCTCAAGATGACTCGGCCGTTTCAAATATTGAATGGCTTCGCCCGCGTTGTGAACGCCCACGAAGAAGAACTCTCCGGTGCCTTGGCCTTGTTCTTCAATCCGATTCACCAACATTTGCAAACCTCCCTCACGATACCACACGCGGTACTCATTGGCCCGCTCCTCCAGCCAGCGATACTCGCCTTCGCGCACGGAGCTGACAATGTAATAAAAGGCCAGCGCAAACACGCCGATGGCTAGGGCGGCGGCGAAGAGACCGTAGAACAGGCTGAGGCGCAGACTGAACCCGAGACCGACTTTCGAGTCCGTTCTATTCTTCCCGGAGGACATAGCCCATACCGCGCACGGTGTGAATCAGTTTCTTATCAAAAGCGCCATCCACCTTCTTGCGAAGGCGGTGCATCAGTACATCGACGACATTGGTCTGGGGATCAAAGTTGTACTCGTAGACATTCTCTAAGATAGTGGTCTTGGAAATGACGCGACCCGCGTGACGCATAAGAAACTCTAACAAAGCAAACTCCCGAGCGTGCAGGGCAATCGCCTCGCCGTCCCGATGCACTTCACGTTTCCAGGGATCGAGAACCAGATCCCCGATCTTTAACGGGCCTTCCGGAGTCGTCTCCATACCCGCTCGTCGCATCACCGCTTGCACACGTGCCAGCAGCTCGGAGAACGAGAAAGGTTTGACCAAATAATCGTCGCCCCCCTTCTGTAATCCTAGCACCCGGTCATTCACACTTCGTTTCGCACTGAGTATCACCACCGGCGTCCGATCGCCATCGGACCGCATTTTCTCGATGATGGATAGCCCGTCGAGCGTCGGCAACATGATATCAACGACGGCGGCATCGTAAGTTTCTGTCAGGATTCGGTCCAAGCCTTGTAAGCCATCTCCCACGGTATCGACCACGAAACCTGCTTCCCCAAATCCCTTTTTCAGGAAAGAAGCGATCTTTGGATCATCCTCTATAACTAAGACTTTCATCAATGGGTCTGTGAGTCATCGGGCTCAGGCAGGAAGAATGAAAGGATAAAGTTGATGAGATAGAGTGATAGAGCGATGCCGGCAGCCGTGTAGGCCAGTTTCTCAAAAGGCGTGCCACCAGGTATCCATGACTGCACGGCGAGCGAACTGGTGACCCAAGCGAACATGGTGCCGATGAGGCGACCGCCGATATTGGCAGCGAAGCTTTCGCCGGTACCGCGGAGATGAATGGGGAAAGCCCGCGGCAGGTAATTTCCCCAGAAACTAAATTGCCCCACAGTAAGCAAACCGGCAAAGAAGATCCCAACGTAGAGCCAGGTGAGACTATGGACGGCCGCGCCCGCAAACACGATGGGCATGATCACCAGACCGGGTATGAGAAAGATGCGCAGGAGTTTCCGGCGGCTGATGATGACCACGGCCAAGACCGCCAACAAGAAGCGGCCGGCGAGCCCGCCGACCTCTTGCACTTTGGTCACGCTTGCAGCCGTGCCTTGTGTCACTTGAGCGGCGACCTTCTTCTGAGCCGGTTCCGGCATGGAATCGCGGCCGCCGTTTTCCGTTAGGCGATTCTCCACCTTTGCTTGAACCTGGGGTAAGCCCGGCACAATGCGAGGGATCTGTTGAATCGCTCCGAAGGCGGCTCCGAATGAACAGGCGAACATGAGCGTGGTGAGGATCGTTGTGCGGCGCAACTCAGGTGAGAATAGCTCCGTAAGGCGCGGCCGTTTCAACGTGCCCGCTGCTTTCTTCTCAGACCATTGTGGTGATTCTGGCAGGAAAGGACGAATGATGATCAGAGGGATGGCTGGGATCAATCCTGACATTAAGGTGTATCGCCAAGCGGCGTGGGAATCAGAAATCTCACCCAATCCGGATAGAAATCCCGGCAAACCGATCGCAGGTAAACTCGCAGCGTAGGTGACGGCGAGGCCGTTGGCAATCGCCACTAACAAGCCTCCAATTGATGAGAAGGCTTGGGTGTAGCCCAACACTTTCTCGCGTTGTTTGGGATCGGGAAACAGCTCCGCGAGCCAGGCCACCGCCGCGACAAATTCGACGCATACCCCCACGAAGACGAAGCAACGGAAGACCAGAAGCATCCACACCGAGGTTGAAAAGCCCGCGGCAAACGCGCCGAATGCGTAAATGAGGATACTCCACGTGAGCACGCGGCGCCGTCCCAGGCGATCCGTGAGATAGCCGCCTAACAAGCCGAAGATCCCTCCTGCCAGCGCGGGAATGTAGAAGAGCCGCCCCACCCACATCGCGAACTCCGGCGTGCCGGGTGCAGCGCCGATCAGCTCCATCAGAGCCGGCCGCACAATGAGCGGCAGCATGAGCAGTTCATAGATATCAAAAGCAAAGCCGATGGCGGCGATGGTGCAGATGAGCCATTGAGTGCGGGTCATAAGGTTGGCAGCGTAGGTATCCGGGCGCGATGCGGCGATGAGAATTTATTTGGCCGGCGGGAAAGGTTTCATGCTTCGGAGAAGGAGGCGATAATTGCGTTTGAGTGTTAGCCGAAGGTCACGAACCATCTTTTCCAGAGCCTCTAACAGATCGCCGTTTTTGACGTAAGGCCCGGCGTCTTTGAGGAGTTCCCTGACGTCATTTTCACTGACAAATTGCTCGGCATAGTAGCCGGGTGTGAGCGTCATGGATTGACTGGTGAGATCGATGATGAAGAGAAAGAGATTCTCACTATTCCGCATCTCGCCCAACACCGACACCCGGGCGCGATTGAGCATCCAAATGGCAAATTCCGTTAGTCGGGTTTCCTCAGGAAGATTACCGATGTAGAAGGCGGGAAAGAATTGAGGAAACTGCGTCTCAAACTCATCGATGACTTCTTGCAGCGCGTCCTTGTCGCGTGTGCGGAGAAAGTGTGTGGTATCGGTGATTTGATCCATGGCCACGTCCTTCCTGCCGTAGCGCATATCGAGCACGCCCATCTGGAAGCCGCAGAGATCACAGCGTTCCACACCCGATTCAATGCGATGTTCACAGGAAGGGCAGAACATGAATTGGTTAGAAAACTTCTGTTGCCAGGCGGTAGTAAAGCGTGGCGTCGTTCCCAGGGGCGTCTTTCTGTTCTAACAAGACACCTTCACCCTCGAGGGGCTCGCCCACGGATTCCCAGGCCGCCAAGTCACGACTGCGCTCGAGCTGGTATCGATGGCGGTGACGCCCGAACCATTGAAGCCGGGGCATCTTTTCATCGGTGAGCGTGAGGCTTGGCTCTGGAACCACCAATTGCGGGGGAAGCATCGCATCACCGTTATAGAGAATGAGGTTACCGACGTCGCGGACACGCACGCCATTGCCTTGCATTTCGTTAAAAATCAAGTCCGCACCTCCATCGCCGTCCATATCGCCAACGGCCAAACTGTACGCTAACACATCGCCCACATCGACCTGCGTGTTGCCGCGAGCACCGGCGATCCAAGCACTGCGCAGATCTTCCTGTTGAGGTAATTGGTCATTCGCTAGATTGATCTCCGTCGGCCAAAGACCGCGTTTCCCGTAGAGCACATGCAGGCTACCGGCGTTGATGCGTGATTTGGGGTGTGCGTGAGGATTGCTCAGCGCCAAGTCGTCCACACCGTCACGGTCAAAGTCTCCAAAGGCCGCGGAATCCCCACTCAACGCTCCGGGTGACACGCCGATGATCTCCGTGACGCGCACATCATCGGGAAGCTGCCCCATGACGATTTCCCGGCCACGCAAATTGGCGGCGTGAAAGAAGAGAGCACTTCTCCCGGAACTAACGCCATTTGGCGTAAAGGCTTTGAGATCACTCACAAAGAGATCCGCCCGGCCATCACCGTCGAAGTCGCCTCCGGCGATGAGTTCTTCACCAAAGTGCAGGTAGGGGGAGGAGCCGCGCAGCACACTGACATCGTCCTCATAGTCATCAAGATCGATCTCGTAGCCGGGCTCCCAGCGCTCCTCAGCAAAGAGCGTGTCCCACAATATGTAGGCAACTCCCTGACCGGTCCCACCCTCGGATTGCCCGGTGTTCGCAGGTGCATTGGGAAGTCTGAGCCCGGCTCCCGCACGTTCTAACGTTGCGGCGACCACGAACTCCGCGCGATCATTCCCGTCCAAATCGCCAAACTGCAAGGTGGCGCCGAAGTGTCCATTACCAGATCCCGAAGGCGGTGCCACACGAATCACATGCTCTTCCCACCCGATGGGAGGGAAGGACGCTAGATTGATCACGGGTGCCTCGCGTAAATGCGGGCCGCCGCGAATGATGTAAACTTCACCTCGGTTGATCTCGCCGTCCCTATCTGCTTCATCAGCCCCCACGGCCAATTCGGCGATGCCGTCGCCATCGAGGTCACCTGCGCGTACCCAAATACCTAAGCGATCGTAAGCGTTCCGCCCCTGGATGTGGAGAATGGAGAGATCGTCTCGAGGATTGGCCAAATCAATCACCGAACTTTGATGGCGTAAAGTTTCGCTCCCGAAGACGATGGTGAGAATCCCGGCACCACGCCGCTGGGGTGTGGGACTAGCATTCTGTCGGCAAACCAGGAGATCGCCCAGACCGTCGCCGTCCACATCGTCCATCCAAATCTCGGATCCACAGTTTTCCAATGCCTGGGCGCCGGCGATGCGAAGAAAGTCTTGTTGATCGGCAGCGCCGCTATCTAACGTTCGCCCAAAGCCGCCATCTCCCCATACCACCGTGACGATCCCTGACAGACCTCTACCCAGAAACGTCGCTGCCATGGAGGAGAACGCTGCATCAGCAAAGCCGTCGCCATCGCAATCCATGCCGCCGCACACAGGCACGCCAAACCGCCCCGTGCCCAAGGCACCGTGCACGCGGGTGTAAGTGTCAGGATTCGGATCCGCGAGGAGATCGATTTCCATACCCGGTGGTGCCGCCAACGTCTGCAAGACCGTTAGACCTAACCAACACCAAGACAGACGGGCACCCTGACGCGTCGGCATGCTTTTGACGGATTAGAAATGCTCTCGCAACAGCGCGAGACTCTTGGGAATAGCCGTTTTGAGGTCTTCTTTACCCTCGTATTCAAGCGAAACGTAGCCGCGGTAGTTCGCTTTTTTCATGATACCGGCGATCTTGGCGTAATCGAGGTCTAACGTATACCACGTGCCGCCACCATAGTAGGTCTTGGCCTGCAGAAGCACCGTGTCTTTGGCCAGTTTTGCCAAACGATCATAGGGATCTTCCAAGAAATTGCCTGTATCTAATGTGACTTTGAGCCAAGGCGAATCGATGGCGTCGACAACTCGCATGACGCCCTCCGGCGTGAGCCCCAAGCCCCAGTGATTTTCTAATCCTAACGTCACCCCACATTCCGCGGCCTTGGGCATGAGCTTCTCAACGGAATCAATGACCCATTTGAAACCTTCATCTTCCGTGTGGCCTTCCAACACCGGTTCAATGCCGCGATTGGCCATCAATTCATCGAACGTCTTGATCGTTCCCCAACGTCCCGTATTCAATCTTAAAGTGGGAATGCCTAACTGATACGCTTGCTCGATCGTGTCCAAGGTGTGATCAATATTCTTCTGACGGGATTCGGCATCCGGCGAGACGAAATCTTGATGGGTGGAATAGCCCATGAGATCAAGTCCTAACAGAAAAGCATGCCGCTTGATTTTCTGTAAGGCCTCATTCGAAAAATCCGTCAACTGTTTCTGCAAGATCTCCAGACCATCGAATCCGGCCGCAGCGGCTTCCTCGAGGCAGCGATCCATGGGCCGGTAGGCGTCATTGCGGAAGCGCCAATAGGAGTATGAGGAAACGCCGATTCGGTTAGGCCGGGACGCAGCCGGGCTGGTGGCAGCCGCCGTGGTGTTAGACAGGGAATGAAAAACTGAGCCGCCCACGACGGTGGCGGCGGAAGATTGCAGGAGTTGACGCCGGTTCATGAGGGCGTTCTTAGCACGGGCCGCGCGCGCTGTCTACGAGGCTGGCACGACACGGGTATGACGAAAAGCGGTGGGCGCTTTTCGTAGCGGAACTCCTGAGCGTTCGCTGCCGCGAAGGCGCTGCATTGACCACTTTTAGCCGCACCCGCTCGAAACCAATGTTAGCGCCCGGGAATGATCAAACTCTGACCTGGGTAGATCAGCGAGCCGGTCAAGCCATTGGCTTGCATGATATTCTGCAAGGGCACCTGATATTGCCGGGAGATCCCGATCAAGGTCTCCCCTTTCTGCACCGAGTGGGAGCCACCAACAAGGATCCCGCCGCCTCCAGGTGGCGCGCCGTAGCCGGGTGCGGGCGGCGGCTGGTAGGTGGCCGATGAAGGGGGCGCCGTGTTTGCTGCGGGAGCGGAGTAATAAGGCGCCGACTGCCAGTTCTGTGCGGGTTGAGAATAGGCCGTTTCCGGCGTCAGACGCCGGCCCTGAGTATGCTGCCGCCAGGCGTCGCCCGACCCGCGATGATTATACGGAGGTGGGGTATTCTGCCAGGAACGTCCCGTGTTCCAGCGGCTATAGGAAGGGTGGGATCGAGCACTCGAGTGCGCGATCGGTGGGATGGCTTGGCGGGCGGCGGGCACTTGAGCCGGCCGCTGAGTGTTCTGCCAAGCGGTTGAGGGAAGCTGCTGACCGCGATGAAAAGCATAGGGATTGTAATAACAGCCCGCGAGCGCGAGACAGGCCAGGGCGAGGAGGCCGCGCATCCTCAGAATTGGGGAAGAAAGGAAGGGCCGAAACATTTGATAAATTTTTAATACATTACGCTGAAAAATCAACGTCTCTTACCGATTCACAGATCTGGAAATTCAGCATGAGAACAAATCATGTGCCTATCACGTCCGAGAACGCTATATTAATTGCGATTTATTATTGAAATTATAACCAAACCCATTAGAATCGCGTTATGAAGATTCTCCATTTAGTGCTTCGGCCGCGTTTCTCAGGCGCGGAAATGGTCGTGCGCGATCTGAGTGTGGCTCACCTTGAGCAAGGTCATGAAGTGGCCGTGGCGAGCCTGCAAACGAGCGAGCCGGCGTTCGAAGGCGAACTGGAGGCCTTAGCTGCCAAGGGCGCCGAACTCCATGTCCCGGAACGTGACCTCTCCCGATGGGCACGCATCCGGCAGGTGCAACGCGCAGTGCGTGCCTTTCAACCCGATCTGATCGTGGCCCACTCTGCTCTTCCCGCGGTCTATGCGCGGTTGGCCAAAGTCCTAACACCCTGGCGCTTTTCTCAAACCACCCTAGCCATTGCGCTTCACGCTGAAGATGATTTCAAAATTCGCTCGCTGAGATGGGCCGAGTGCCTCCTGACTCATGTGACCGATCGCGTGGTGGCGGTGTGTGAAACGGGCAAAGCGAATTACGAGAAACGCGTTCGCCATCATCCTGACATTCGCGTCATTAGCAACGGGATTGATCATCGACGTTTTCAACAGGCCTCTCACCGACGCCAGGCCCTCCGCGATCGCTGCCGGCTTTCCCCTAACGATCGCGTGATTCTCCACGTTGGGCGTCTCTCCAAAGAGAAAGGCCAGAGCCAAAGCTTGAACGCCTTGCGCCCGCTCCTGGAGGAGAATCCGAACGCGCAAATCTGGTTTGCAGGTCTCACAGAGATGCCAAACTATGCTTTGCAGTTGCAGTGGGACGCCGCAGGTTCCGAAGCTGCCGAAAGGATTCGTTTTCTGGGGTCGCGGCGCGATGTCGCGGAGTTGATGGCGGTGGCGGATCTCCTGGTCATGCCTTCGACCGAAGAGGCGCAAGGCGTCGCCGTGATCGAAGCCTTGGCATCCGGCTTGCCGATCATTGCCAACGACTTGCCCACCCTCCGCTATGCTGAAGACCATCAAGGTGTCTGTTTGTTAGACGCATCCAACCCTGTCACGTTCAAGGAGAAAGCGAGTCAATGGCTCGACGATCAGGCGCGTCATCCCGGCCGTGAACTCGAGCGTCATGACATCACGCGCTGCGAACGTCACTACCGGGCGCTTTTCGAAGAGAATCCTCCTCACACGGCCACCATGCTTGAGGCCCTAGGCAGCTAAAGTGAGCCACCTATGACCTCCTTACGAAGATCCCGCATCACCCGTAGCCCACCCCAATCGCACCCTTTCATTCGCGTCGCCCCGCGTTTGCGTTTCTTTCCGAAGAAGGAGCGTTTCTGTTCGTAGATCCCTTCCACAAACCGCTCACTCCCATACACCAAGCCATCGGTGAAATACCGCACCCGGCAGCGTAGCAGCTTTGGAAGGCTCAGTTCGCCGCCTTGTTTGTTGACCTCTTGCGCGGCTTGGTCGCTTAATTGACGTTTCGGTCGCCCCTGCGCATCCACCGCGCACTCCGATCCCATTCCGTAGAGTAACTTCCGATACTCCCGCGAGGCCACCCGCCAATCCCTTTCGCCTATGGCCACTTTTAGCCCGGCGCGAGCTTGTTTCTGGCCTGCCATCGCTTCGCCGTATCCGCTCCAGCGATAGTCTTTCGGATCTTTCACGATGCCCGCCCGCACCGCATTCAAATCGATATATGCTGCCACCGCTCGTAACGCTTCGGGTGAATTCTCTACCAATACACTCTTAAAACGGTCCGCCCAGAATCGACCATACGTTCGCCGTTGTTTGTTCCACATCACGGCAAAGCGCTGTTTGACGATTTTCACATATTCAGAGACATCGTGCATCCGGCGTTCATGCCGCATCCGTTCTTCAGCATAACGCGCCGATGCTTTTTCTCGAACAGCCGCTTCATCGTGATCCCTCGCCGCTAGCAGGCTCCGTAAACAGCCCACCTCCTCTTTCCCATAAAGCGCGGCCACACGTTTAAGAAAGACCTCGTCACTCAATTCAGCGGGCGAATCTCCCGGCACCAAGAGCAAGGTGTGCATGTGATTGTCGAGCACCGTGTAAGTGAGAATCTGACAACCGGAATAAAGGGCCGCCTGGCGCATGATTTCCACAAGTCGCTCTTTGTCCTGGGCATCCAGATCAAATCGCCCGCGTCCGCAACGATCGATGATATGATAGACGGCGTTCTCTCCATCGACTTTGATTCGTGATTCTCGCATGACGCGAAGACTGTTTTTGAATTTCGACAAGGTCAATTAAATAATCGACGTGTCCCTAAATATTTTCTCGCATAACGCGAAAATTGATCTTGAATTGTTGAACTGCAGCAACGTCAATTAAATAAATGATGTGTCCCTAAACAATTACTCAATTGGATCTGTTCATCCCCCATGAAGAAGATCATGAGTTTACAGCGGTGGTGACCAATAAAAACGAAAGACTGGTGCCAACCATCTTGTATCATCATGGGCGAGGCAGTCAGGAGAAAACGTTTGGCGAATTAAAGAACGGAACCTATATCGATTACCTTCCTTGCCGGAAGGAAGCAGGAAACCGTATTTTCATGCTCTGTAATATACTCGCGCATAATTTGAGCCGCGAATTACAAATAGCGAATGAGAAACCACAGCGAGATTTGGAGAACGAGAAACGTGCCTGCCTGTGGATACTGGAAAGCCTATCAACGATAAGAAAGAAAGTTGTGGCAAGAGCCGGTCGTCTTACGCGTCCAAATGGAATCCTCACGTTAACGGTGCCAGCTGACGGACTGCTTGAAAGAATGCTCCAGAGATTCTTGCCCGCCCGAGCGTTTTCCTAACATGATTTATGAAACATTAGGGTAAATATTTCCATCATATGATAGACGGCGTTCTCTCCATCGACTTTGATTCGTGATTCTCGCATGACGCGAAGACTGTTCTTGAATTTCGACAAGGTCAATTAAATAATCGACGTGTCCCTAAATATTCAGGGCGTTCGGTTCTCACTTATAAGAGGTTAAGAATGCAATGGCTTTGTTAGCGTCATGGGAAAACTTGTCGACCAGATCGGGTGTCGGAGCTTCGGGTTCTCGTAGACGTAGCAGACTCACGACGGTGGCTCTAAGCAAGGCTGTGGCTTGCGCGGCCGCCGGGCCGCTGCGCGTGCAGGTGTCTTCGCGCCACACCACGTCTCGCCGCCAGTGCTGCCCGTTCTCCACTCCCCAGTAGTGCCGCACTTGCCACCCGAGGCGTTTGGCGAAGGCTTCTACCTGGGCCGGATCGTCCGTCTCGGGATAGGCGATGCTGCTGATGTAGTAGCGGGGCTTGGGACGGTGTTCTTTTTCCGTGGTCCGTTCGAGCCAATCGCGCTCGACCATGATGGCGGTGCGTGCGTAGGGAAACTGCGCGGCATCCGGTTCGATGGGCGCGATCTTGACCCGCCGTTGCTCAACTCGGCCGTGCCCTATCTCAGGCTCTTCTGTTAGGTTAAAAAGGGGGTGCTTCCATACTCGGCATGCAAGACGCGCTCCACTTCGGCTTGCGTGTCAGGCGCGTTGCCTTTGATCGCGATGAGATACTCACCGCCTTTCTCCGCAATGGCTCGGGCTGTAGCCCGACGGCCATGCAAGGCATCTGCAGTGACGGTGTTGCCGGCGAGGTGGGTTTGGTCCTGCCGCAGGAGCTTTTCCGCTGCGCGCGCTTCCTGACCGTGGTTGTGGGCGGCGCTTAAGCCCACAGCGGCGTCTTGATCCTGGTGGCTTGATAGGGTGACGATGATGCCTAACTGATGGCTGATCGTTTTCCCGTCAATGGCTAAAGTGGAAGGCAGGCTTCCGGCTTGCTCTTGCAACCAGGTGCTTAGGTGTTGTGCTAAGATGCCCAAATCTATCCGATGCAATACTTCGCGGTAAACATCATAGCCAGGAACTGGGCGAAAGTGTTTGCTGCCGCGCTTGAGGCGTAACCCTAAACGGGCGCGTTGCCGTTGATTGAGCCGTTGCCCGGTGCGATGGAAACCGCGCATATCTTTCTCTCCCTGCAATAATGCCAGGATGATAATACCTAACACCGCACCTAAAGGATATCGCCGGCCGCATCGATGCCTGGGATCGGGCAGATGCCATAGGCATTGGGCCAAGCTCTCAAGTTGATTGGCTTTGAGAGAGCTACGCGCTTGGGCACTGGAGCCGCCATCGCTTAACGCTTTCACATGCTCTGGAGCGAGTGATTCACTGAGCAATCGTGCACGGGCGCCCGGGCAAAGTTCTTTTAACCACAAACGCTTGGGGCGTTGATCATGAGAGTCGTAGTAATCGCATCGGTGATAGCGAAAGGTTCCAGCCGTGAGCCCCACGGGAATCCATCCAGCCGCTTTGTAACAGGTGCCCGCATGCGACTCAGGATCAGTGAAGGTTTCAGCAAGGGCCGGTTGATAGTGAAAGTGTTCGAGCCATTGACCAGGCAAAGCGCGTACGGCTGCGGCCAATGCTTGTGAAGCCAGATTAGGCCGACGAGCGGCTTCAATAACCAGGAAACGCTGGTTATTGACAATTAAGCTCAGGCGTTGACTAGCCGTGCGCGCATCCCACCCGATCCATTGATCACGATCAGCGAGATGTCGAGCACAAGCGCCCCACTGAAGCAGAGCAACCCAATGCCACAGGCCATCCTGATCTTGTTCTTCGATGACTTGAAAGAGGGTGTGGCCCGAAGGCTGACGTTTGCCCAAGGCGTGCTGGGCCTCGAGCAAAGCCATGAAACGCTGACGTTGATCGAGAGCATCCGAGGTGAGAATGCGCGCGCGCAGACCAGTAGCGGCAGCGGGTTTGGCGCAAGGAAAGGGAGCTGTGTCAGAGAAGGTCGCTTTCATCGCACCATTCCCTAGCCTTTCCGAAGCCTCGTGTCTAGCTGAAAGTTCTTACTTATTGGTATTCAATTAGTTGTGATCTGATATCCGGTTGCCCTGCTAAATATTCCAAAGATATTTTGGCGATATTCGCCCTTTCGCGATAGCGGCCTTTGAGGTCATGTCGTTGAAATAGCGCAATATATAGCGAGGCGTTCGCCTCCTACCATGAAGTGCCTCCCGCAGTAATGTGCCATGACGGCAGATGCTTGAAGCGTAGATCTGCGGGAGGCATGATCAGCATGTGCCAAATCTCAACGAACTTCAAGAAGGACACATCTCCTACGAGCTTAGTTGCTTCGATCGCATCTACCTGAATCTACGTTTGCCACTCCTCTGCACGCTGGGCGGGATCTCGCTGTTCATTCGCAAGATCCTTGGTGAAAAGCTTCCGCTGGTGAGCGTCTTTAAGCCCTTCCGGGACCAGTTCGTGGAGAACATCGAAACCTTCGCCAAAGACAACGGGCTCGGCATCCACCGCTTTGCTAACAACGAGAACAAAGAAGAAATCGCGCAGCAACACCTCGAATCGCGGGGGACGCGTAGGCCAGGCGTCTACTTTATAGGCAAAGCGCAAGAGAAAATCAGCGTGGTCCAAGGCGGTTCGGCCAAGAACGAAGAGACCGGCGGATGGTGGTACCGGCTTCGTTGGGGTAAAGTCATGGCCAACCAATACTACTTCTACATTTGGGATGACAACTGGGGGAGTCTCTTCATCAAATTCAGCAGTTACGCCCCCTTCGCCGGGAGAGTCTGTCTCAACGGGCACGAATATGTCAAACGCCAGCTAGAGAAACAGCGTATTCCTTATGAGGCTCTCGACAACGGTGTCAAATCTTGCGCCGATCCAGGGAAAGCCCAGCAAATTGCCAATAACATCACGGCCTCAAAGATCGAAAACACAATTAGAGACTGGCTCAAAATCATTCCGACTCCGATCACTATCTTAAAGAACAGGATAAAGATCCGCTACGAGATCTCCATGCTACAAATAGAATACGCTCTTACCCAAGTATGGAAAAAAGCGCAAAACGGACGGCAATTCTTTGAGCAAGCGATACGAGAAAACCTCGATCTAGGGCGCCCTGAACGAGTGGGATTAATATTCAGAAAGCGAATAACGAAGCGGAGCAAACAAAAGCGTTTTATGACCCGTGTCATGCAATATGGAACCATTCCCGTCTATCACATCTATTATAAACTAAACAAACTGAAACAATATTTCAAAGAGGCCATCTCGCTGCGAACGGAACTTACGATCAACAATCCCCGGGATTTTCAAGTAGGGAAAACGCTCAATGGAAAAAACCTGCGCGCGCTGCGCAAGGTAGGTGAAGCCACCATCAATCGCCTCTTGCGAGTAGAAACATTGAGCCACGATCCCTCAGTAAGCGGCGAGAAGATCAAAGCGCTAGAAACACCCGCCGAGGTGGGAGTTGGAAAACGAGTGAGCGCCTTGCCTCGCAGTAACACCCGGGTGCAAGCCCTATTGAACGCCTTGATAGGCTGTCATCTGATCTGCGGAGGATTCCGGAATCGGGATCTGAAGAGCCGAGTTGCTCAACTTCTGGGAAAAGAAGAACCAGAAATATCAACCGGACAGATGAGCTACGATTTGAGGCGATTAAAAGGACACGGGGTAATCCGGAAAATAGAAGGAACGCATCGCTATGAAGTGACCGAGGAAGGCCTTCGGCTAGCCTTATTCATCAGCCAAGTGGAGCGACGCGTTTATCAAGAAGGCGCATCGGAGTTATTCAGTGAATGGCACGAAGGCAACCTCCACCAAGCCTACAATGCATTTGGCCAAGAGGTTGAATCGCTGTTTGCGCGTCACCACTTAAGTCGAGCGGCATGATGAATAACAGGAGAGGTATGTACAAAAGCCTTCATTATCTCATTTATATATGATTGAAAGGAGTTTGACCTAGATGATCAAATTTCGAAAAGTAAGCATATAATAATGGATGTGTCCCTATTATTTTTTGTGGCTCTCCTAATCTCAATCCTTAAATAGCAAGCGACTTGAGACTATCGTTGTTCTAAATGTTCCGGATCTCTCCTTAAAAATACGGCGCGCCATACTCTTGACATATCTGTCTAGCGAAGAAGAGCGCTTTGCGTTTTCTTGCACATAGAGTGTCACGTTCTCGATCGAAGGGAGATCAAGATTCCTGATTCGACCAAAATCTCCCTGAAACTGGAAAGAGCGCAGTCGAGGCCATTGAGACCGCTCCATTGCCCGATAAAGCGGATCTGGACACCCAATTAAATGAAGCGACGTCAGTCTTTCTGATGTGCCCAAATAGAAGGACTCTACGTCCTCTTGAGCAATCGAGCACCCCCATAGCACTAAATCAGTAAGGTTTGAAAGCGACTTTAATAGTATAGCGAGGCGTTCGCCTCCTACCATGAAGTGCCTCCCGCAGTAATGTGCCATGACGGCAGATGCTTGAAGCGTAGATCTGCGGGAGGCATGATCAGCATGTGCCAAATCTCAACGAACTTCAAGAAGGACACATCTCCTACGAGCTTAGTTGCTTCGATCGCATCTACCTGAATCTACGTTTGCCACTCCTCTGCACGCTGGGCGGGATCTCGCTGTTCATTCGCAAGATCCTTGGTGAAAAGCTTCCGCTGGTGAGCGTCTTTAAGCCCTTCCGGGACCAGTTCGTGGAGAACATCGAAACCTTCGCCAAAGACAACGGGCTCGGCATCCACCGCTTTGCTAACAACGAGAACAAAGAAGAAATCGCGCAGCAACACCTCGAATCGCGGGGGACGCGTAGGCCAGGCGTCTACTTTATAGGCAAAGCGCAAGAGAAAATCAGCGTGGTCCAAGGCGGTTCGGCCAAGAACGAAGAGACCGGCGGATGGTGGTACCGGCTTCGTTGGGGTAAAGTCATGGCCAACCAATACTACTTCTACATTTGGGATGACAACTGGGGGAGTCTCTTCATCAAATTCAGCAGTTACGCCCCCTTCGCCGGGAGAGTCTGTCTCAACGGGCACGAATATGTCAAACGCCAGCTAGAGAAACAGCGTATTCCTTATGAGGCTCTCGACAACGGTGTCAAATCTTGCGCCGATCCAGGGAAAGCCCAGCAAATTGCCAATAACATCACGGCCTCAAAGATCGAAAACACAATTAGAGACTGGCTCAAAATCATTCCGACTCCGATCACTATCTTAAAGAACAGGATAAAGATCCGCTACGAGATCTCCATGCTACAAATAGAATACGCTCTTACCCAAGTATGGAAAAAAGCGCAAAACGGACGGCAATTCTTTGAGCAAGCGATACGAGAAAACCTCGATCTAGGGCGCCCTGAACGAGTGGGATTAATCTTCAGAAAGCGAATAACGAAGCGGAGCAAACAAAAGCGTTTTATGACCCGTGTCATGCAATATGGGACCATTCCCGTCTATCACATCTATTATAAACTAAACAAACTGAAACAATATTTCAAAGAGGCCATCTCGCTGCGAACGGAACTTACGATCAACAATCCCCGGGATTTTCAAGTAGGGAAAACGCTCAATGGAAAAAACCTGCGCGCGCTGCGCAAGGTAGGTGAAGCCACCATCAATCGCCTCTTGCGAGTAGAAACATTGAGCCACGATCCCTCAGTAAGCGGCGAGAAGATCAAAGCGCTAGAAACACCCGCCGAGGTGGGAGTTGGAAAACGAGTGAGCGCCTTGCCTCGCAGTAACACCCGGGTGCAAGCCCTATTGAACGCCTTGATAGGCTGTCATCTGATCTGCGGAGGATTCCGGAATCGGGATCTGAAGAGCCGAGTTGCTCAACTTCTGGGAAAAGAAGAACCAGAAATATCAACCGGACAGATGAGCTACGATTTGAGGCGATTAAAAGGACACGGGGTGATCCGGAAAATAGAAGGAACGCATCGCTATGAAGTGACTGAGGAAGGCCTTCGGCTAGCCTTATTCATCAGCCAAGTGGAGCGACGCGTTTATCAAGAAGGCGCATCGGAGTTATTCAGTGAATGGCACGAAGGCAACCTCCACCAAGCCTACAATGCATTTGGCCAAGAGGTTGAATCGCTGTTTGCGCGTCACCACTTAAGTCGAGCGGCATGATGAATAACAGGAGAGGTATGTACAAAAGCCTTCATTATCTCATTTATATATGATTGAAAGGAGTTTGACCTAGATGATCAAATTTCGAAAAGTAAGCATTTAACAAACGCTTCATCGAGATGAGAATTGTAAATCACAAGTTTCTTTACACTTTTCGGAAAGCCCTCGTTGGCGGTCAAATCCACGCCAGTAAATGGAAGCACCAGACATCCATGAAAATCGATTGTGCTAAGAAATTGATACAATCTTTCGTTTGTGGAACATCCAAATAGATTGATTAGCTCAAAATCGCCCAGGTTCATTCTATTACTTACATCCAATCCTTCCCCAATTTCGCATCTCCCAAGACCAGCAAACCCTTGCGAGAAATCGCCCGCTTGCCACGGCACTCCGACCATCAGAGAGAAGGGGGGCGCCAACAGTGCAAAGTCATTCAAACTCTCACCTTTCTTCGCGCCAATCCAAGCGTGATTTGAAGGTAAGAACGCTCGATTAACATACCTATATTGATCGAAGAATTTCTGTTTCAGAAATAGATCGGAGGTGTTGTGAAGGGAAGGGTTCCGCCAATCGTCAACTTCGTTTAGTTGTTCTTCATCAATAAAATGAACCGGCAAGTCATCGACAGTTTTCGCAGTAAACTCAATATCGGCTTTCAGCTCGTCCACTAAGACCAGCGCTAGTAATAATATTGCGATAGGATAAAACATTTGGCAAATGAGATTACGGTGCTAGAAATCGGGATTTAAGGACACGTCTGGGATAAAGGCAGGTGTCTGAGTCAAGTCTAAGTTAGGATCCTCAGCGTAAAGGAAATTGTCGCCAGCTTGCTTTATAATCTTGTACTTGTTGCCGCCAACTAAAGATGTGCCACCCGTGTAGCTAACCTGTCCACTGTTGGGGTTAAGATTAACCAGAATTCTTGTCTCCCATTCTGCGCCATCTCCATCTTCAAAGTCTAGATATAAGCTGAAACTTCTCTGATTCAAAGGAACAGCTGGATCAACCCATTGCATACCGTTCATACAAGTGTCTTTTATCCATCCAGAGCTGGAATTGAAGAATACATCCATTAGTCCCGTTGAAGATCCTCCGTTCGCATTAATATCAGCTGTAATATCAAGACCTAGAAAAGGTTCTTCGAGCGCAATTCCCATCCAAAACCCATCTTCCAAACTAAATTGAGGGCCGCCGTTACCCCATGCACCGCTACGTCCAACAAAATAGATCTTCAGGCCTAGTGGATCAATAGAGTTGGGGACATCGTTACCAAGAAAACCAACTAGATTAAGTCCTCCTTCTTCGCCAAGCGGATCTCTTGATAGCCATCGCCCGAGGTTCGGACTATAGATCCTATAAGGGTAATAATACGTTCCGAGTACACGATCAAACCACTTGGTGCTGAAAAGAAACGGTGTTGTTGGTAAAATCGGAGAACTTAATTGACCGAACTGATCATACTCAAAAGAAAAAACCTCCATTGCAGAAGGATTGGAAAGGGCTGTAACGTTTCCATTTCCATCGTAGAAATAGAATATTGATTCTTCTAGCTCACTATTAGAACCAAATAATAACCCTCCAACACCGCCACCTTCATGGATATTGCCACTTAGATCCTTCCCCCAGATGTAGGTCTCTTCTAACTTCCCTAATTTATAGACGCCAACAAGATTCCATCCTTGGAACAAGTAGCTTTCGTATTCTCGATCATCTGTAGCTCGAGCGATTCGGAGTCCCTTATGATCATAGGTATACTGTGCTCGGAGCCTACCACCTTCAGATACCTCAACTAATCTGTTTTCGGCATCCCAGGTGAATTCTTGGCCGCCACTTGATAGTAGGTTACCATCCGAATCATAATCCATAGTCTTGATGCCATCCTGGCTCCAAATGCTGGTGTATTGATTGAGGGCGTTGGTGTCGTAGAGGGCGAACTCGCCGTTGCCTTTACTCATGGAGGTGCGGTTGCCGATCTTGTCGTAGCCGTAATATTCGGTGTTCGGATCGGTTGGATTGGCGTTGCGGGTGGATTGAGTTAGGCCGCCGGTGTCTTCTTGGTATTGGAAGATGTCAGTGTAGGAAGGATTGAGGATGTTAGATTCAGGATCCAGGGTGGTGGCGGTGCGTTCGGTCCGTCGACCGTCTTGGTTGTATTGGTAGGCGTAGTGGGAGATGAGCTGGTTGTTGGGGCCTGCTTGGTTGATGACGGCGGTGATGGTGTCTCTTCCCGACTCGTATTGATATTGGGTGTGTTTGTTGCCGTCTGCGGTCACTGATTTTAGACGGTCGGTGGTGGACATCGGTTCGAACTGGTAAACGAAATCGTAGCCTTGGGAGCTGACGCGATCAAGCCGATTGGCTTGGTCGTAGCTGTAGGTGACGGCGTAGTCTTGGGCGGGGTTTTCGGGGGTGCCGATTTGGAAGCCCGTGGAGCGGTCTAGGGTGTCTTGAGTGTAGGTTAGGGTTTTGGGTTCGTTGTAGAGGGAAGCAATGGTATGGCTGTTTGGATTCGGCGGCGACTGAAAGTCACCGCTACGAGTTTCCGACTCTAGCACCGTTGGTTGATCGGGGCGGTAGGAGTAGGTGAGAAGGCCGCCGGCGTCATGGACGGTTTGTTTCTGGCCCAAGCGGGTATAGGTGAAGTGGACGTCGGGCGTGTTGTCGCTGTAATCGATCTGGGTGAGATTGCTAGCGCCGTCGTAGTGATAGGTGGTTTGGACGCCTCGGGCCCAGGTGCGGGTTTCTAGCTTTCCTCCCGGGGTGTAAGTGTAGTGGACGCGTTGGCCGTGGGCGTCTTGTTTGAAGGCTAGTTGGCCTCGGATGTTGTAATGCCAGCGGGTGGTGGCGGGTTGATTGAGGTGGCCGTACCAGGTGGTCATGTGGGTGCGTTCGCCTCTGCCGTTGTAGCCCCATTGGACGTCGGTGGTGTGGTGGCCGTGGGTTTTGTGTACGGAGCCGTTGGCGTTGTAGATTTGATGGACCTCGCCGCCGTCTGGTTTCACCGTGGTGATGACTTGGCCGAGGGCGTCGAAGTGATAGAGGGTGTCGAGCGTTCCGTTGGTAGCGGATCTTGTTTCGGGATTGGGGGCACTGATTCTCCAACGTCTTCCTTGATCGTCGTAGTGATAGGTGGTGGTGCCAGTGCGGCTGTCGGTGATTTGGTGGACGCGGTTGTAGGCGTCGTAGGATTGGGCGGTCCAGGAAATGAGGGTGCCGTCGTTACCGTGGCGGCTAGTTTGTTTTAATTGGCCGTATTGATAGGTTTGTTGCACGTAGGCACCACTGGGGTCGGTGGTGGTGATGGTCCAACCGCCGAGCTCTGAACCTTCGGTTCTGGTTGTGGTGGTAAGTTGGTTGTATTGCCAGGATTTGGATTGAGTGCCATCCAGAGTGGTTTCTTGAATGCTGGTGGTGATGGGGCCGGATTCGGTGTGGACGGTCGTGGTGGTACGATTGACCGATTCTCCGTCGCGTTGGATCACGGAGTGATCCACGACACTGATCCGGTCGACTTCGTAATCGATGTGATCAGGGGCTTCGTTGGGCTCGATGTGAAGATCGAGGGCGGTGGTGGTGCATTCGCCCTTTTCGTTGTAGGCGTATCGGGTGGTGACGCCGTCGGGATCGATGTGGCGAATGCGATCGCCGTCTTGGTTGTAATCGAAGTGTTCGCTGGCGGCTAGGCGGCTGCCGTAGGCGTGGATGATTTCCTTTTGACGGCCTTCTTCATCGAGATAAGTGCGGGTGCGCCGGACGTCAAAGATGTTCGCGATGTTGGCCTCTTCTTTATAGCGGCCTTTGCGATCTTGGCCTTCGCTATGGAGAATATTCGACACCTGAGTTCGTGGATCGGGCTTAGTGGCGAAAGGATCACTTGACGCATAGATGAGGGTTTGGCGAAGGGTGCCGTCGGCATCGTAGCGAGTTTGGGTGATGCGGTGGCGGTTGTCTTGGCCGCTCTTGGGAAGGCTGGTGAGCTGGATTTGGCCACCATCTTCTAACATGATAGTCTTATACTCGGTGGTGATGCCGTTTGAAGAATTCTCAGAAGTGCGCTGACCTGCCAGATTGAAATGATTGGATGATTCCATGGGCTCGGCATCGCTATTCGCTGAAAGTGCCAGGGCTTTGATTCTTCGATCCATGCCATCATAATTAAACTGAGACCGGCTGGTTACGGTCTCAAGCGCGTTCCCGCGATCCAGTGGATCTTTGTAGCCCTGCTGTTGACCAATCACCCGTCCCAAGATGTCGCGTTCGGTGACATGAGCGGGGCCTCGACTGCTGGCACTCCATTCCACCTCACAACAATCGTAACCCTTGGTCGTGATCTCGCCTTGTACTTCGTTCACCGTAACGGTAGGACGATAGAGGGCGTCATAATCTTCTACTCTTGTATGAGCCGTGGTTAGGCCGGATTCGCCATCTACCCGCTTGCTTTCTAGCAACGTTCCTGAACGGTGCATATGTCTTTCACTCTGTGACGCAAGGGAACCGTTTTTGTGATAGCGCTGAATGACTTGGTTCTGAACGTCCCCATTGATGCTATAGTGATGCGTTATCACTTCGCCAGTGAAATCTGCGTGCCGGGCAAGCTTACCATTCTGCCCGGACCATACACGTGTCGTGACATCGTTGTCAGGATCATCGGCACCTGCAGCAGGATCATAAGAAATGGCGAGGCGATGGGTGACGTCCTCACGGTTCTCCACACTCGAATCGTTCCAAGACCGAAAGGTATTTTTTATAAAGTGACCATCTTTGGTCTCAGTAATCTTGGTGCGATAACCAGGGCCATCGAAAGCGAACGATTCAACCTCATAGCCAGGGCCAGGATCAGGGAAAGCATCAGGACGAGGGGTATTGCCGACGGGACGGGCGATGCCCGTGCGGCGCCCTTGTTGGTCGTAGGCGTACCATTCCCAATTCCCGTCAGGATGCTGCACCCATTGTTGGTGACGGCGATGACTATTGGCAGCTGGATTCTCTGGATCGATCGCCGGTGCATCGGTGTCGTAGCTGTAGATCGTGGTTAGGGCTTCGCCATCGGGATCAAGCACTTCCTTTACCTTACGACGTCCGAAGGCAAATAAACGATCTGTTGTCTCTTTGACATCATCCACCACATACCGCCCTTCGATTGGACTCCAATGTCCGGTCTCTTTTCGCATCACGCGCTCCGGCTGTGATCGATAGGTGTCGCGATTTGAGGTGTTGGTTGTGGTGTAGACCACTTTCTCATAGCGCATGGGCCGCGTTAGGTAATCGGCAGCAGATCCCTCGTACTTTTCCCAAATATCCCTTCCTTTGATATTGCGATAATGAAATTCCCGAACTGCTGGACGTCCGATTTCTTCTTCAAACTTCAACCTCTTGACACCTGAAAGCCCGTTAGGATCAGGATCGGTCACACGAATGCGTTTGATTGGTTCGCCAGTGGGAATGTTGTCCTCGGCGACTTCAGTCGAAGGATAGATATCGATGACATAACCACGATCAAGATCAGTAAAGCTGACAAAGCGTGAGGGTGTGCGAATCCAATCATAGGCGGGATAGGTGCGGCCGTTGACCTGAATTTCCGAGCGGGCATATTCATTGGTCCGGCGCGCGCCGGTGTAGTGCACGGAGGCGCGGGAATAAAGGAGATCAGACCATTGGCTTTGATAGATCCGCAACTCTCTTGATGTCTCTCCAAAGTCTGCTTTGCCCAATCCAATCGTGACATCCACACTGGTAGCTGTGTACATCGTCACGCAACCACAGGAACAGTCACAGCTATATTCGAAACTCTCGGAAGAATATTCCCATGGTGAATTGCTGTCAGCACGTTGACGGATGGTCAGAGATAAAACACCTTCTTCAAATCCGGGTTCATAGAGTCCAAAGATCCACATGGTGAAGGGACTCCACGCATCGATGAAAGTAGGAACAGACTGGCCTGACCACGTTTGGGCTTGTGCCGAAACGATCTCCAACTCCGAATTGCTCAACGCGGATGATAACACAATTTCGACTGATCCTGGCAGCCCTAAGAACCCAAAGCAATCGGAATAAGTGAGATCCACATAGATATCGAACGCGTTGCCAATGGTCCCGGAAGCTGCAGTGCCTGTGCGATCGCCGGCATCCAAGGGATCTCGATTGTCAGCTTTTGATTCATCTCCATCATTCAATCCATCCTGATCGGTATCTGCGACTGTGGGATTCGTTCCAAGAAGATATTCTTGGATACTGGAAAGCCCATCACTATCAAGATCGCCTTCACGGCTCTCGATTCCGTAGGCCGATTCGTAGAGATCTGCCAAGCCATTAACATCAGCATCTTCAAAGAGCGGGTTTCCTGTGCTAACGGTAAGCCCATCCATCAATAACGGTATGCGGCGATGGCCCAGCAAAGTGATGCGGCCGGGATCGACGTTCTCGTTGTCGTAGTAGCCCATGTCGACACTGACAAGCTTCTCATCAACCCAAAGATCCCAACGGTTCTGGCTGTTTTCGATGTCGTCGCGTTGGAATTCTTGACGAAATGTCAGACGCATCCAGTGCAGCGGGCGGCCTTCGCCATCGAGGTCAAAGGTGACGCCAGTGTCAATCCAATCACCTCCGCGTAAGCCGTTGCCGTTGAGGACGTAGAGAGCGGCAGTGGGCTTGTCAGCATCGTCGTCTCTTACCAGACGGAAAGCGCCGGTCACGGACCCTGAGGCATCAATAAATTCACCGGGCTCTTCCTCAAAAGCCACGGGTTTGGTTAGGAGATCAACAAAGAGTGTGCCGGCGTCCGGTGGCGGATCGAGACGAAAGGTGATTTGACCGAAGCGTTCCTCAGCGGAGGGCGCGATGCGGACGGCGCCGGAATCGTCGATGCCTTCTTGAACGATAGAGGCTTCACCCTGCTGGATGGTCCAGCCATCGCCGAGAGTGGCGTTTTCGCCGTCGAAGTGGTTTTGATAGACGATCGACTCCTCGGGGAGTTGGTAGCGATCGAGGTAGGGACTGGCGGCGAAGACCGCGCTGCTCAGAGGGAAAGAGAGAGAAGAAGCAAGCGAGTTTTCATAACAAAAATAATAAGCTACAACGCTCTACAAGGGTGCTGCTTACCTGAAAAGCGTCGCCTCGAAAACGTTACCTAGCAGTGTGTTTATGTTGTTGGAAGGGGCCCTAGCGACTAGCGAATGATCTGACAAGCATTTTCTTAAAAAAAACGTTGTTATCCTGAATTGGGGGACCGGGCACTGAGGTAACAAGCCGCTGGGAGCGACTCTCTCCCCCACCATGATCACGCGGATGGCGGGTTTCCGCTCCACCTCACCGCTGGTTTTCCGCGGACGCCATTCAAGCGATGAGCGTTCGATACAAATGTGTCGAGAATTCGTGAGAATTCGCCTTGTTCGAGAAGTCACGTCAGGAGTTTTCACAGTTTCCGCTACGAAATTGCCTATTACATTGGTTTGCACCCCGGCGGATAGGGCCACCCTCTACCCACAGCCACCGTTCTCGGGGCACCGGGCAGTTAAAGCCATCTTCACTCTTGCCAAGCCGAATCATCCGCGCGAGCGGTTTCTATGAACGACCTGACCATTCGTTTCTATGAGGAGGGCGATCGAGAAAACGTCGTTTTACTATGGCAGAGCTGCGGGTTGGTCGTGCCTCAGAATGACCCTCACTTAGACATCGACCGTAAAGTTAGAGAAGATCCCGGAGGGTTCTTCGTGGGAGAACTCAACGGGGCGCTTGTGGCCTCGTGCATGGCAGGATACGACGGGCATCGTGGTTGGATCAATTACCTTGCCGTTCATCCGCACCATCAACGCCGGGGACTTGCGACCTTGATCATGTCGGAAGCCGAAAACCTCTTGCGTAAGCGGGGATGCCCGAAGATCAATCTGCAAGTTCGCGATACGAATCAAGCTGTCATCGCCTTCTATCAATCGCTCGGTTTCCAGACGGATCCAGTAGTTAGTCTTGGTAAACGGTTAGTTTCTGATCAATAGCGTTTGTTCATCCATCCGCGTATGAGTCAAGCTTCGCAACTCTCGCTCTTTGACGAAATGCCTGCAGCGCCTAAGCGTAAGCGGCAAGCGAAGCAGGAACACCCCCCGACTCCTCCGCCCGTTTTCTGGATCGAGGAACTGCGCCTCTTGCGCGATCTCGAGGCCACCGAGGCGAGCGAGATCCGGCGGATCGCCTTCCGTCGCGGTCTCAATATCGTTTGGACGCCGGCCATTCTCAGCGATGACGAGAACGCGCATTTCACCGGACATGCCGCCGGGAAAACGAGTCTTTGCCGTCTCATCCGTTACGTGTTGGGAGAGAGCGTGCCGGGAAATCAGTTCCTGCGTGAGCGGCTGCGGAACTCCTTCCCGGATGGTTGGGTGCTAGCGCGCGTGTGGGTTCTCAACAAGCCGTGGGTGATCGCGCGGCCGCTCGCAGGCAGGCAAGACTCTGTTTGCCTAGCAGATACCGCGTTGGAAGTGCTAGCAAAAGCCGAAGGTCACAAACAAGCTCAAGACTACGAGATCTTTCGCGTCACGCTGCACCACACAGTGGTGGATCCATTACCAGTACAGACCTACGGCGACTCCGGCCAAGCGATCCGGTTTCTTCATGTCTTGGCCTGGTTAGCCCGCGACCAGGAGTGCCGCTTTGTCGGTCTCCTCTCATGGCGTCACGCCGAGCCCCAATCGAGCTCCCCCAGCCTCACAGCCGTCGATAAGCGTTTTCTTGTGAGGTCGCTGTTAGGCTTGATGGATGAAGATATCCTGCGTGAGATAGAACATCGCGTTACTGTGGAAATCGAACTCAAGCGTCTGCCGGAACAGATCGCGTTTCGCCAGCAAGCCGTGAAGGAGGCTGTGGACGAGTTGAATGGTTACCTGCCGAAATCTCATCAACAGGACGTTCCCGATCCCTTGTTCATCGATGCGGTCCGCCATCATCTCGCGCATCATGAGGCCAGGGAGCTTGGTGCTTTGGGATTGGAGGCCCATACTGCAGAGGAAGCGAACGTTCGGTCGCGCTACGAAGCGCTCCTGGAAAAGCGTGGCGCGGCCCGGCAACAACGTGATCATCTTCACGCCGCCCTGGATGTGCGAACGCAAGATGCCGGAATTAAAGTTTGCAGCATTCCCTTGGCCATCGCCAAGGAAGCCTGCCCACTGCATACCCAGAATCCTAAGCAAGGCGAGTTGGATCCGATCGAGACCTTGCGCCAGACGCTTAACTTTGCCGTGCGGCTCCTCGAGGAAACGGAAGCCAAGGTGGAAGCCGCGGCTACCGAACTGGAGGATCTGCGGGCCAGCCGCGCAGCGCTGGAGAAACAAGCGGAAGCGATTCGGCAGCGGTATCAGGGTGTTCGCGACCGGATGGACCGCGCACTTGCAGCGGAACATAGTCTGCAAGCGCTCATGAGCATGAAGGAGGGATTGACGAGCGAGATCACCGCCTCACATGAACGTCAGGAATCGCTTCAGCGCCGTTGGCACCGTGCTCTGAGCCAGATCAGCGGTCTATACCGGCAGACCATCAAACGCTTGTTAGGTCCCGATGTGGAAGCGCAGTGCCATTTCACGCGTGAGGAGATTCAACTGAAAGCCCAATTGCACGGCGACCTCAACAGTGCCGCCATTGATACGTTGATCACTCTATCATTTGACCTGACAGCGCTCCAGGCCGGCATCCATGGCGCGGGATTTCATCCGCGGTTCCTTCTGCACGATAGCCCCCGCGAAGCAGACATGGATGCCAATCTCTATCACCGCCTCTTTCGCTTGGCGCGTTCGCTAGAAGATACCGCTGGACAAACCTCTTTCCAATACATCATCACCACCACGGAAGCACCACCTAACACCATGCAAACCGAGCCCTGGTTACGGCTCACTCTCGACGCGTCAGAAGGAGAGAAACGGCTTTACGGGCGTGATCTTTGATGGGGGCCACGGTGCATCTCGCTGAAGCCTACGCAAGACCAGAAGCCACCCGGATCGAGTCGAACATACGCGTTTCAAGTTCCGGCCATCCCATGGTTTTTCGCAATTTCTTGGCCGCGCGATTGAACGCTTGGGCGTTGACATAGCTGCTATGGCGATCGGATTGGACGTAGCGCACACCGCCACTCAAATTGGGTTCGGGCTTGTTGAGAATGTCTTGAAGCTTGGCCCAATCGGCGCCGTTTTCGATCTGTGCGAGGATGCCCTGAGCGATCATTTGGGCCATTTGATCGAAGAACTTGTAAGCGCCTCCATTCGTTTCAATGAAACCGGTGATGAAAAGTTCGGGATGATTGGGTTGAAAGACTCGCAAGTAAGCATCGGGCATATCGCCTTTGAATGTGAGCATTTCGTCAGGGAGATAGGGCACGTGCCGGTGATATCCCGTGGCGAGGATAATCAGGTCGACTTCCAGGCGGCTGCCGTCTTTAAAGAGGACATGGCTGCCTTCAACCCGCTCCACATCCGGTTTGGCCGTGAGATCGCCGTGTTGGAGATAGTGAAGCAGTTGTGAGTTGATAATCGGATGCGTCTCCAAGATGCGATGGTCGGGCTTGGCCAATCCCAACCGGCGCAGATCCCCTAACAAGATGCGAAGCATGATGGCGGTGGTGAACTGCTGAATGCGTAGCGGCATCCAGCTCGATTGCTCGCCAAAGACGTCAATGGGCATGCCGAAGAGATGCTTGGGCAAGATGTGGTATCCACGCCGCAGACTGATGGCAGCCGTTTCCGCCACGCCCGCCGCGTCACAAGCGATATCCACGCCGGAATTGCCGGCACCGATGATGAGGACGCGTTTGCCGGCAATCTGTTCGCGTTTGTGATAGTTCACCGAATGCATGATCTCACCGGTGAAGGTTTCCTCCCCGGAAATCTGGGGAACCTTGGGAAACCAGGTCACGCCATTGGCGGCGACCAGCCAGCGGTAGCCTGTTTTCTCTCCTTGATTGGTTGTTAGGGTCCACACACCGTCCTTAAAACATGCCTTCTCAATCAGTGTATTGAACTGAACGTTCTCTCTTAGTCCGTAGGCATCACAAAAGCTACGGATGTAGGCGAGTATTTGTTTGTTAGAAGGGTAGTCGGGATAGTCATCCGGCATGGGGAAGCCGTGATGCCCGGACATGGTCTTCGATGAAATGAAGTGAGCGCTCTCGTAGATGGGCGAGCCGGGGTTGGACGGATCCCAGATGCCTCCCACGTCTGAGTGTTTCTCAAAGATATCGAACTCGATACCCGCGAGCTTCAAGGCTCTTCCCGTGGACAAGCCGGCGGGGCCGCCGCCAATGATGCAGACGCGATGGTTAGGATTTGAGGTGGGCATAATTGAGTTAGCTCTTTGATTCTGACGAAGGTTCTAAGAGAATTGAACTGGCGGGACACCAGTAACCCGATGTCACACCGGCTTCCAGCCGGCTTATTTGAAAGTTGATGGGCGTTCGATATAAACGTGTAGAAGAAGTCGTGAGACTTCCTCTCAATCGGCGCACCCCACTCGGAACTCTCACAAGTTCCGCTACGAAATTGATGCCTGGAACTCTCACGAGTTCCGCTACGATATTGATGCCTGGAATTCTCATGAGTTCCGCTACGATATTGATGCCTGGAATTCTCATGAGTTCCGCTACGAAACTGATGCCTGGAACTCTCACGAGTTCCGCTACTCATGAGTTCCGCTACGATATTGATGCCTGGAATTCTCATGAGTTCCGCTACGAAACTGATGCCTGGAACTCTCACGAGTTCCGCTACGAAACTGATGCCTGGAACTCTCACGAGTTCCGCTACGATATTGATGCCTGGAATTCTCATGAGTTCCGCTACGAAACTGATGCCTGGAACTCTCATGAGTTCCGCTACGAAATTGATGCCTGGAATTCTCATGAGTTCCGCTGCGAACTTTTCCATCACTTTGGTTTGCACCTTATTTGGAAGGCTCCCGGGTTTGCGATCGCTGAAGATGCGAACGCGCGATCTGCCGGAGTTGACCGTTCGGCGCTTCCTCAATCAATCCGCGTCCCTTCAAATCCTGCAAATAGCGGGCATGGCCACGGCGGCCTTTCCTCTCAAACAGTGGCACGAGCTTGCGTTGCCAATTGGGAAAAAGCATGCCGAAGCGCGCGATGAGGGAGTCGCTAGTCTTGGGATAACGTTCTAATTTGGGATTCTCCAGTTGGCGAATCACTTGCGCCACGACGGCGGAAACAGGCTGCGGATCATCGATGAAATTGAGAACGGAACCGCCTTCCAATGCTTCCTGTCGCAACATGTAAGTGTCTGTGGCTGTGGGGAGAACACAACTCACCTTGATGCCATGCCGTTCTTCATCAAGGGCAATGGCTAACATCGCACCACGAAGTCCGAACTTGGCCGCGGTGTAGATCGGCGTTTCTCGCAACGGCGTGATACCGCCGAGCGAAGTGATGGTGACAATGCGCGGATCAGGCCCTTCTTGAAGATACGGCACAGCCAGGCGCGATAACATGAGTGGCGCTAACATGATGACGTCCACCTCACGCTGAATACTCTCCACGGAGCGTTCATGAAAACGTGCCGTGCTGGTCATAGCCATGTTATTGAGAAGCAGGTCGCACCCGCCAAAGGTTCGCTTACTTTCTTCCAACAGATGGGCGGCATTCCTTTCCTCCGTCAAGTCACCGCAAACAGCGATGGCGCCTTCACCAAGTTCCTCCGCCAAGGCTTCGGCTCTAACGGAATCGATATCGGCGATCACCACGCGCATGCCTCGTTCATGGAGAACCTTAACCATGGCCCCACCAATATCACCCGCTCCACCCGTGACGATGGCAGTGCGGCCTTGATAGGTAAACGCTTTGCTCACTAGCGGAATCCGTTAATCCACGACGATATCGTCGAGAAAGAAGCCGGGGCCGTTTTCAGGCTCTTGATCCGACCGGAAGAACCATTCGAGAACGATCGGACGGCCGACGGCTTCTTCGGGAAGATCGATTTCAACGAGCGTCCAGCCATCGGTCTTGGTCCAGAATATTTCATCATAGGTGCCTAACGCATTCCCTTCGGTGTCCAAGTAATTGAGTTGCACGCCCTCCTGACCCTCGGTGACGTCCACATGATACCAGAAGCTGAGCACCGGCCGGCGCTTGTCTGTGAGATCAATGACAGGGCTGCGCAGCCAGGCGGCTGCGGAATCCGTATACGGTTGATCTAGCAAAGTGCCATACGCGTTCGACCCGCTGTGTGCCGTGTCGAGTTCCGGCGCTGCAGGTGTGCCCAGTTCCCATCGCGTGTCTCCAGAAACGACCATCGTAGTCCAGCCCTCGGCGCCGCTCTCGAAGTCTTCGGTGAAGAGGGGCGGAGCCTCGTTCACGCGGTAGTAATGAGCGGGCGCCGTTTGATCTGTAACCGTGAACCGGCCATCGGTGATGCCCAACGGAATATCTCCCGCAGCAGCAATGGTCCACGCTTGCAAATCGGGCGATGTTTCCAACACATAACCGCCACCCCCTTGAATGGGCACTTGAAAATCAATGGCGACGTTACCGCCGGTGCGATCAAAGGAGATGATCTGAGGCGGACTAACAGGACCACTCGGATCAAAGGCAACAAAGCGGTCAAACGTGGCATCCGTAGGCCCATCGGCGACGCCGGCATTGGTAAAGAAACCATTCACACCGGATGCGTAACCGTCGTCTTCGGCTTCTAACAAAACCAGTTCATCTTGCGGCACCGCCGCTTCAGCAACGCCCGCCGTGATCTTCATGCCAATGGCCGTGAGGCGAAAGCGATAGATTTTTCCCGGTTCCATGACCAACTCCATCTTGGTCAGCGTGGCTGCCGCTTCAGCATCGAGACGGCTGAGATAAATGGCCTGCTCATCCACATCAAGCGTGAGCGCGTAGCCACCCGTCGTACCGAGACCGATATCATTTCCTCTAGCAAGAATGCCAAAATCCTGCTGCAACGCTTCATCCCACGCCACCATATCCATGATCACCGTGACGTCCGTGTAGGATTGCTCGCTACTGAAAAAGCCCACACGTGATGGTCCGAGAGCTTCCGGATTGGGTGAAGGTGAGGATTGCAACCGGATCGTATTGCCACCAGGAAACGTGATCTCTGATGGCTCACCGCCGACGGCCGCCAACACATCGGAGATCGTCCAACCATCGGCATTGCCATCATCGAAGTCATCTATCTGCGCAAGAGTGACTCCCGCCGTGGCAGTCATGATCAGGAATACAGGGAGGAACGGTTGATACATGACGGCAACTTGCCAGAGCTTCCCCCCGCAGAACAACACCGAATGCGACAAACAGATAGGGCGGCCATTTCAGGCCGCCCGATTGCATCGGTAGGGTAGCCGAGAAGCGGGGAAACATGATGGAACGAGGAAAGATCGGGTGACGTCATCGCGATGCAAGGAATCGCAGCGTCCCGCTACGAGGGCGATTGAGTGCGGTCATCAAACGCCGACTCCATCACTGTTAGCCTTCACGGGTCGCAGACCCGTGCTACTTCTAAGCAAACGCCGCAGCGGCGTAGAACGGGTTTGCAACCCGTGGTCAGGGGACTGAGATCCCTTGAAGCAGCCAGGAACGTTTTTTTCAAAAAACTTCGTACCTTTCATCACAGGAAAACTTTGTAGGGGCTGGGCCGACACCTCCAGGCCCAAACAACCCTAACAGCATTCCTATCCCATATGAAATTGAAAACGCGTTCTTCGTGGACGTGCCGGCGCGCTGCTTGTGTCAGTGTCCTTGCCGTCTCGTCTGCTATGTACTCCCTCGTCGCCGGTCCCCAACCATCGGTGACACAAGACCTCCTCCCCTTGCAGGAAGGTTACACCGTTGCCACCTGTTTCTCCGGCGCCCTGCCCGGCCCCACGGCCACGCGCTATGTGGTGGTGATTCAAGACACCAGTCCCGGCGAACTCGGCTCGGCACCCCTGGGGCTTCCGGGCGGTTACTATCCTTGGAAACGTTTCCACAACGAACTCGGCCTCGGCGTGCCGGCACCGCCAGCTCCGCTATCCGATCACGTCTGGAACCGCGATAACTTAGGTGAAGTCTTCGGCATCACACTTGATCAAGCGAATAATCCTAACATCTATGTCACCGCTTCCACGGTATTCGGCATCTACAACGCACCCACGAGCAATAGCGGCCATCGAGGCACCGTCTACAAACTCGACGGCACCACCGGTGAGATCACGCTCTTTGCGAATCTGCCCGCAGTGGCTAATGGCGCTTCGTTAGGAAACATCGCCCATCATCAGACCAATGCCGGACAGAATCGTTTCTATGTTAGCAATCTTGAAGATGGTAAGATCTATCAGTTAAACAACACGGGCGGCTACAATCCCATTACTGACGTCTACGATCATGGTGTCCAAGGCCGCGTGGCCGCCGGTCTCGGCGCCATTCCCGATAGCGGCACACCCGGGCTCACGCGGTCGGGGCGTCGTGTGTGGGGATTGGAAGATCACGATGGCCGGCTCTACTACGGCGTTTGGTATGATCCGGGTCAGGCTCAAGAGGTTTGGTCCGTGGCGCTCAATCCCAGCGGGCAAATCATGCCCGGAACCGCGCAAGTGGAGATCACGCTGCCATTTCTCAGCGCCTTTCAACAATACAGCATGCCGGTCTCGGATATCACGTTCTCCCCTAACGGAGACCTGGTTATCGCCGAACGCTATCATCGTTACAACAGTGGCGTTCCCGCGACCTCTGTTCCGCCCACTTTCACCTCGCCGCATCGTTCGCGTGTATTGGAGTACACCGGGACCTCGGGCGCCTGGACGGCCAGTCCGGTTAACAAATACGTCGTGGGAATGGGCGCGGGCCGGAACTCGGCCGGTGGCGTCGGCGTGAACTGCGACGGCTTGGTCTGGGCATCCGGCGATGCGCTGATTCTCAATGCACCCGAGAACATTTACGGCCTTCAAGGCATGGACGGTACGGGCAGCACCCTACCTGCTAACAGTTATCTTATCGATCTGGATGCGGAGATCTGCAGCCAAGACAAGACGCAGATTGGTGATGTGGAAGTGCTCGCAGATTGCGGTTCTTGTTTCCGGATCGATCGCGAAGTGGTCGAGTGCCCGCAAGAACCCGGCGCACCCTATACCTACATCGCCGGCATCACCAACCTCTCCTCCGACGTGGCCACGGCGATCCGCTTCACGCCTTGTCCCGGCAACTCGCTTCCCGCCGGCGCTACGACTTTGCCAAGTCCGCAAGTGCAAACACTTTCGCCGCCACTGGCGCCCAACGCCAGCACCGCCATCAGTTTAAACCTCGCCGGTTTCCACGGTGGCGAGAAAGTCTGTTTCCTTGTTAGCCTTCTCGATCGTACGGGTAAAGCTTGTTGCAGTGAGAAAGTGTGCATTGAGTTGCCCATCTGTGAGGATCCCTGTTTCCGTGTGGAAATCAAAGGGATCGACTGCGAGATCTCTGCCGATGGCCGAGTGAAGTACTTTGTCAAAGGATGCCTGACCAATTTGAGTTCCTTTCATTTTTATCACGGCACCATTCAAGCACCTGCAGGTCCCACGATCCTGACAAACACCTCTCCCACGCCCTTCATCTTCGACTGGACAGCGGCGCCCATTGCCCCTGGTGATACGGCCCCTTTCGAACTCTGCATCACCGGCGCCACGCCTGGCACCAAGCTTTGCTTTCTGCTAGCCGCGCACAGTGAAACGATTGAAGAGTGCTGCGGCGAACGCATTTGCATCGAGCTGCCGCGTTGTGGTGATCCCGTGGTGCCGGATAATTGCCGCATCAAAGCCGTGTCCCACTGTTGTCCGCAAGAAGGCTTTGCCGAGGTGGTCTTTGCCGTTTGCAACAACAGCAATGAGCCGCGCGCCTACGATTGGAATCTTGGCGGCCTCACACCCACACAAGAATGCACTGGCATTCTCACCACCGGTCAATTCTCTCCGAGTTCCGGCACCACGCCTATCATCGCGCCCGGCCGCTGTCACATCGTGCGCGTGAAGATCGATTGCCGCCGCCTCAAGCCCGGCGAGTGCGCCTGTTATTTCGTGGCCTTCACACAAGTAGGCAATCCGGCAAACTCTTTCCGATGCAAAGCGATCGTGAAACGGCCGCGCATCTGGGTGGTGAAGGAGCCAGTGCAAGATGAGGTGGTGGCGGTTCCCTCCGTGGGGCCCGATCCCATCCGCCTACCGTTTGAAGTGACCAATGTGTCCGAGGAAAGGGCCACGCTCGACTATCAGATTCTCAGCAACGGACTCCTACTCCTCTCGAGTCAGACGGCCCGGCAACCGTCCACCATCCTACGTGGAAGACTCACTCTCGGTGCCGGGGAAACCCAGATAGTGGAAGTGGAAGTGTCCAACTTGGAACACGATAACCCGCTCTTCGAGGGCAACGGCGACGTTAAAGTGAACGCGCTCTTCAACGAGATCCGCCTCTTTGGCGGCACGGCCGGCACGGGCAATGACGCCAACGAACTCCTCGCCGAGGCGTTTGTGCAATCCGTTAGAGAAATCGGCGAGGGCGTGCGCCCCGCGGTCGACGGTGAGCCTGGTGTGAAAGTGAAAAACGTGGCGCTTGCCCGCAATCAGCGGATTGCCATTGAGTTCGCCACAGAGGAAGACGTCACTTACAAAGTGCAATTCTGCGATGACTTGCAAAGCGGTTGGGCCGATGTCGCTTGCGCCAGTAGCCCCGAGGCACCGCTGGAACAGAACGTCTTGGAAGGCAACGGCGAGACCTTGACCTTCTTCACCGAAGTCGACGGCCGTCAAGGCTTCTTCCGTGTCGTCGAACGATAGTTCTCCAGACTTTGTGACCTAACATTCTCCTGCCTGCACGGTCACAATCGTTACAACCCCGACCCCAAAGCCAAGGCACCTCTCTACTCGTTAGGGAGGTGCCTTCAGGCGTTTATAGAGACCAGCCTCCTAACTAACCAGGCAGGGAATAATCATTTCGCTCTGCAGGATCGTCGCTGAAGTACTCTACGAATTCCCAGTCATTCCCGTCAGCATCATAAAAGTAAACCCGTTTGCGATGAGGGTGATTATTAGGATAAGTGCTCTCATCAAAACCGGCCGCTAAGAGCCGCTCGCGCAGAGCTTCCACGTCAGAGACCTCCCAACCCAGATGCTGGACACCAGGATATTCCGAATAGGGACGGTCTTCGGGCGCTCTCTCATTGCTCGTGACGGTGAGCGCTAAGTAGTAGTCGTCCGTTCCCACATGGGCCCAGCGGTCGTTCCCTTCTCCCTCTTGATGGCGGATGCGGAACTCGGGGAAAGCCGTTTGCAGAAACCGTAGCGCGTCCTCGAAATGGCGGACTTTCAGATTCACATGTTCCAATCGTGCGAGAGCAGTTGTGGCGTTCATCAGATTTATTTATAAAGGTTTTTCTTTAGAAAAGAGATCGTTGACCAGTCACCGTTTGTAAAGAAGAATCTTTAAAAAATGAAGACTCCCGATCCCAAATCCAGGCGACGCATCTTGCAATTCCTCAAAACTCAGGGGGCTCAGGATGCCAAAGTCATTGCGGACCACATTGGTACTTCTGCCATGGCCGTGCGACAGCATCTCTACGCTCTGCAGGAAGAACGCTTGGTCACCTTCTGCGAAGAGCCTCGGCCGATCGGCCGCCCGGCAAAGCTCTGGCACCTTACAGAAGAGGCCGATCGGTTTTTCCCCGATGCGCATGCAGATTTGGCCCAAGATCTGATCGATTCTCTAACACAAACCTTTGGTGTCAGAGGTTTGGACAAGCTAATCGCGCATCGCACGGAGGCGCAGGTCACCGACTACCTTAGCCGCATGCCCAAACGCGCTTCGCTTCGCACCAAGCTTGAGAAGCTCGCCCGGATTCGCAATGAAGAGGGCTACATGGCCGAAGTCTTGGAAGCCGACGACGGCATACCTCTCTTGGTAGAGAATCACTGTCCAATCTGCTCAGCGGCATCGATGTGCTCGGGACTCTGCCGAGCGGAGCTAGAAGTTTTTCAGCGTGTGTTAGGAAACGACGTTAAGATCGAGCGCGAAGAACACATCCTCAGCGGAGCACGTCGGTGCGCCTACCGTGTGACGAAGGATTAGCCAAGCGGCCGCCGTTGGATCCCCGTGGACATAGACAGGCAAATCGTCTATCTCGATTCAGCCAAGAATGAACACCATTCAATGATGCCTAACAATAATTGGAATAGAAGGATCAGCCGCCGCGGGATCCTGGTAGGAGGTGGTGCGACGATCACCCTACCATTCTTCAAATCGTTCGCTCAATCCAAGACCACCCAGATCAGTCCCAAGGGTTTCTTCACACTTGGACGCCGCGAGGATCATTGGTGGCTGATTACCCCAGACGGCAAACCGTTCTTTAGCCTGGGGCTCAATCACATCGATCCGGCAACCTTGCGTTATCCCGAAAATATTCACATCTGGCGTGAGAAATACGGCGGCAGTACGATTCGTTGGATCAAGGAGTCGGTCGTTCCCAATCTCAAGGAGTGGGGATTCAATACCGTGGGTTGGGTGCAGGAAGTGACCGTACGGAAGTGGCGGCACTCTCGCTCTTTCACTCACGACGAATACCAAGCGTTAGGCATGCCCTACTGTCATCTCCTACCATTCACCGAATCGCATCAATGGGAGAAACACACCGTGCATTTCGATTTCCGTAGTGAAGACTGGAAGGAATGGTGTGATTACGTGGCACGATCGCATTGCGCGGAGTTGAGCGATGATCCCAATCTGATCGGATATTTCTACAGCGACTGCCCCTGTTGGATCCACCAGCGGCCTGCGAATGAATGGCGCGGACCCATGTTCGATCCCGACCGTTTGAAAACGGAGGCCGGCCGCCGAGAACTCACTCAACTTGCCGGACGCTACTACAAAACCACCCACGATGCCATCCGTCGCTACGACAAGCATCACTTGATTCTGGGCGATCGTTATGAAGCCAATGCGCCCATAGCCATGGAAGTGATCAATGCCGCCAAGCCGTATGTCGATGTGTTTTCCTTTCAAGACTTCCGTGATCCTATCAAACATCTCAACGCGTGGCACAAGAAAACAGATAAACCGGTACTCCTGGCAGACGCCGCGCGGATCAAATGGCAAACCGTAAAGGGGGAGTTCACCCGCAACAACGGCGCTTGGTACGCCGAGACTCTAGCAGAGCTATTCAAAAACCCCGGCTGCATCGGCTTCCATCTCTGCGGCGCCTACCAACGCAACAAAGCGCGGCGTTACGGGCTGCTTGATGAGATGGAGAATCCCGATACCGAGAATGTAGCCTTGATGAAGGCCGCCAACGAGAAGATCCACGCGTGGATGGAGCGAACGTTTTGACGGCTACAACAGGAAGCGACAGGCAGGTGATCGCATCCTGATGTCTTGTTTAGTCTACTCACACCTAATTCGATCTATCATCGACATGAAAAACTCGTTACTCCACAGATCGAGAGCGTTGGCATCATTCAGAAAGGGCCGGACATCGGCTTTGGCCTGGGCAAAGTCGACCGTTTCAAAGCGCTTCATGAGGCGATCTTGCAACGCTTTTCGATCCAACGTCTGCTCGGGATCCCAATGTCCTGTCTGTTCCATTCGGGATTGGAGATGAGTGAGATGAGCGGGAGTTTGCCTGCCAAGATACCAAAGAAAGTCGTAGAAATCGCGCCCCTTCACACGTTGCTGCCATTTCCGGCACAACAGCGCATGAAGTTTGCCCGCCAAGAGACAAGGCAGGGTGTAGAGTTTGACCTGAAATGGGATGGGAACAAGCAAAGTCTCGACATTAAACTCGGCCCCGGGCGGCGGGTCGGTGTCGACTTCCAACTTAATCCGCAATCGCTGCAGTTTGGGTAGTCGATCTCGAAGTCTTTCAGGAGCACCGATCCGCAATAGATTAACTTTCGTCTCTCCTTTGATGAATGCGGATTCAATCGCAGACGGATTCGATTTCACCTTCTTTTCCACATCAAACGTAAAGCCGAAGGCAAGCAGCTCTGTCCGTATCGCTTCGAGGTGAGGAGTGAGATCGAAGTGAGTGTTAGGTTCGAGGAGTGAAAAATCCATGTCCTCAGAAAACCGAGGTAGGGCATAGAACACGCGTAGAGCGGTGCCGCCATAGAATGCAGCCTGTTCATAAAACTTGGAACGCCAAAGACCGAGGAGGGCGAGTTCTTGCACAATCTCGCGGAGAGCGTTCTCATATTCCGTTAGAGTTGCGGGCGCGTAACGCGAAAGGAGGGCATCAATCGGTTGATTCATGATGTGCTGGTTTGGCTACACTGACGTTGGAACCACTTGGCAAAGGCCGTGACAGTGCTCCGTCGATAACGTTGCGCGATTTCTAGAATTATGTTAGACTTAAGACGCCTCAGTTCATCGAAGTCTAGTCGAAGATCATCCTCCAGCAGTGAAGGAATATCACTCTGTACTCGAATGCCGGGAATTCGCGCAAGCCTGTCGCAGAGAGCTTTCTCTGGCGTTGCTAGAAAGTAAGTCCCGCCTTGGGCTTTCTCTAGAGTTACTCCATAGCTGAAGATTCGAGTGCTGAGAAAATGATAGACATAACGACCGACCAGGGTTTCGAATGTTCGCGAGCGCTTAGTGGTCATGCAAGTGATCTCAACGACTCGCTCTGGAATCAATCCGTGATGGGCAAGCGCCGTCTCCAGGCTCACGTAAGATGGCCCGTAGATGAGCGCTGCTAGCACCAACGGATCTACTGGATCTGGACTGCCATCTCTAGACGCCGGAATGTAAAGACCCTTCTTGACTCTAAGGATCTCTCCCGATCGGCAAAGCTGACTGAGCTTGTTCCGGGAAAAGCGGTATTCCGCCAATCTGTCCATCGCGAGCTGGTAGTCAAAAGGATGATCTCTAGGAAGAGTGTATTTTTCTGCCATTATGTTGAAAAATAATCAACATAACGGCTATTTTCAACAAATTCAGCCGGATTAGAGGAACGAGGATTTCGGAGAATACGCTCATTCCTTTCACGATTCTGGGCTAGGATTGGTAAACTTAGCCACGTCACATGAAGAATCCGACCCGCCTGAACCATGTGCTTGCTTTGGTAGCAGTGCTATTGGTGTCGGCCGGGGCAACTCCTGAACACGCCGCTCGGCTAGAATTCTTCGAATCGAAGATTCGACCTGTGTTGGTCGAGAGGTGTTACGAGTGTCATTCGGCGGAGTCCAGCAAATCCAAAGGAGGGTTGCGGCTGGATTCCCGCGCCGCGTGGCAGGTTGGCGGCGAATCCGGGCCTGCCATTCTTCCAGGCCGTCCAGATGAAAGCCTTATTATCAAAGCGATTAGTCGGGGTGGTGAGATGCCGGAGATGCCACCCAAGTCACACCTTTCCAAGGACGTGATTGCTGACTTCAAACAATGGATTGCGGATGGCGCGGTCGATCCACGCGATGGCACGGCGCCGATTCACCAGAAGGAGACGATCGACATCGACGAAGGGCGTAAGCATTGGGCCTTTCAACCACGGCAAGCGTTATCTCAGGATCGATCCATTGACGATTTCGTGAATCCTCAGACGCCTCCCGCGTCACCAGAGAGGTTAGTACGTCGCCTCTTCCTCGACCTCAATGGACTCCCCCCAACTCTAGCGGAGCGATCAGAATTCCTGAGATTGTGCAAAGAGCGATCGCCGGCTCATGCCGTGGCGATCTTCACTGACAGACTCCTATCACGAGGAGCATTCGGAGAGAAATGGGCACGACATTGGCTGGACGTCGCTCGTTATGCGGATTCCAACGGTGGCGACTTTAACCTCACGTTTCCACAAGCTTGGCGGTATCGCAATTATGTTATCGATGCTTTCAATCAGAACATGCCCTACGATCAATTTCTGCGCGAACAGATCTCCGGCGATCTCTTGCCATACGAAACGGTAGAGCAACGAAACCGCCAATTGATCGCCACCGGCTATTTGATGGTCGCGGCCAAGATGCTGACCGAGCGCAACAAACCCAAGATGCATCTCGATATTGCGGATGAACAGGTGGACACCATCGGCCGGTCGATCATGGGGCTCACCCTAGGGTGTGCGCGCTGTCACGATCACAAATTCGATCCCATTCCTACGGTCGATTACTATGCCTTGGCCGGGATTCTGCACAGCACGAGAACGGCGGATGGTATCCTCATGAATAACGTCAACGTCACGGGATGGACGGAGACGGAATTGGAAATGGACGAAGAAGCGAGGGCACTCAAGGAGGCCTATCAGGTCAAGATGGAGACTCTTGAACGAGAGATTGAAGAACAGAAGCAGCTAGCGAAAGGAGCGGTTGGCATCGTGGTCGATGATACCAAAGCGGAGAAAAGCGGGCCTTGGCGCAAGTCCACCTTTCGGACCAATCATGTGGGCGATCATTACCTTGCCACGGATAAGAATAAAGGGCCGTATTCCATTACCTGGAAAGCTAAGCTGCCGAAACCTGGATGTTACGAAGTCCGAGTGAGTTTCGGCGGTGGAAGCGGCCTGGCCAAGAGTGCGTCTTATCGAGTCCGGCACGCGGATGGCGCAACGACCCTAACGATTGATCAGACGAACAAACCGACCATTCGAGGTCTGTGGTTTCCCATTGGAGCATTCACCTTCGAATCGGAAGCCTCAATTCACCTCACTGACAAACAAGCCAACGGACACGTCATTGCCGATGCGATTCAATTCGTTCATGCGGACGATCTTGCAGAAGAGGCGCAGGCTCCCACCGCGGATCTCAAGGAACTCCAAGAGAAGCTTGATAATCTGAGGGCCAACACGCCTTCGATTTCGAAGGCCATGGCCGCGGCGGATCACGCCAATGAATGGTTTGGTGACTTACACATTCGCATTCGTGGAGAGACCGGGAACCTCGGCCTGCAGATTTCGCGTGGGTTCTTACAGGTTGCCAGTTATCCGGGAATGGAACAGGCGGCAATTCCGGAAGGCCAATCTGGCCGGCGCGAACTAGCGGATTGGCTAACACATCCAAATCATCCCCTCACGGCTCGCGTGATGGCGAATCGGATCTGGCAGCAGCTATTCGGCAAAGGCATCGTTGAGACGAGCGACAACTTCGGGCTCTTGGGCGCCCCACCGTCGCATCCAGAGTTGCTCGATTATCTAGCTGAACTATTGATCGCCAATGGGTGGTCGATGAAGACGTTGATTCGTGAGATCGTCCTTTCCAAGACCTATCAGCAAGAGGCCCAGACGCCTTCGCCTGACGATCCTGACAATGCCCTATTGCGCCATCAGAACCGGCGTCCCGCGCCGGCGGAAACGATTCGCGATTCCATTCTGGCGATCGCGGACGAGTTGGATCGCGAGCCGCGCGAGTCTGTCGTGGCTCAGCTTGGCATGTACGCGATCGAAACCAGTGGCAAACGGCATGAGTCCTTGAGTCAGACCGGCAAACTGCGCCAACGCAGTATTTACCTGCCCATCGTTCGCGGTGCCGTTCCCCCTTCCCTGGCCGTCTTCGATCTCCCCAATCCAGATCTCGTTACCGGCGCCCGCGCGAAAACGAACGTTCCCGCCCAGGCGTTGTTTATGATGAATTCGCCCTTTGTCAGGGCGATGACGCACGCGGTTGCTGAGAAGGCGGTCGATGAGAACCTCGTTATGACTGACCTCATCAAAGAACTCTATCTCAAAATACTCATCCGCGAAGCGGACTCGATTGATTTAGCAATGGGAACGGACTACCTCACCCAACTCATCGACAATGGGAAATCAATGCAGGAGGCGGCTGAATCGTTGGTTCAGGTGCTCTTCAGTTCCACCGAATTTCGCTTCATCGAATAACTGAATTTCATGTCATGACCGGATGCCATCAATTCACACCCAACCTATCCCGGCGCCACTGGCTGCAGACCACGGGTTGTGGCTTTGGAGCGCTCGCGTTCCACGCCTTCGCCCAACAAATCGCCAGTGCGGCCAACACGCCTCATTCTCTTTCTAAACCCCATCATAACGCGAAAGCTAAGCGCGTTATCTTTCTCTTCATGCATGGAGGCGTGTCTCAGGTCGATTCATTCGACCCGAAGCCGATGCTGACTCGTTTCCATGGCATGCCGCTCCCTATCAAAGGACTGGATAATCTCGACGTGGCATTGAAAGACAAAGCCGGTGATGGGATTGTGATGGATACAACCTGGCAGTTTCGCCAGCACGGCCAAAGCGGTGCCTGGATCAGCGATCTCTGGCCACACCTCGCTAAACACGCCGACGATCTGTGTTTCATCAAATCGATGCACACCCGCGGCACGTCCCACGGACAGGCCGTGGCCATGATCCACACCGGCAGCGACAATCTTCTGCGCCCGTCGGTTGGCTCGTGGATCAGCTATGGACTTGGCTTGGAAAATGAAAACCTCCCGGCCTTCGTCAGTGTCACGCCACCTGCTGGTCACGGTGGCGCGCGCAACTATGGTTCGGCCTTTCTTCCCGCCCATCATCAAGCGACCACGTTAGGCCACTCCGGAAGTAAAACCGCTGAAGCGACTATCGATCACCTGCACAATCCGAAAATCCAACCGGACGATCAGCGCTTGCAGCTCGACATGCTCAACCAAATCAATCGCAGACATCTAGCACGCACACTAGACTCCCAAATCGACGGTGTGATTCGGAGTTATGAAATGGCTTTCCGCATGCAAGGGATCGCTCCGCACCTGATTGATATTTCCAATGAATCGGAGTCCACTCGTGAACTCTATGGCATGGATCGCCAAGAGACCTCCGATTTCGGGCATCGCTGTCTGTTAGCACGGCGTTTCTGTGAGGCCGGCGTCCGCTATGTGCAAGTGAGCACGCCTTACGTCTGGGATCAGCACGGCGGTTTGGTTAGAGGGCACACCAAGAATGCGCTGGCAGTAGACAAACCGATTTCCGGTCTTCTAACAGATCTCAAACAACGAGGACTGCTCGAAGACACACTCATCGTGTGGGGCACGGAATTTGGGCGCACGCCGGTGGCTCAGGGTAAGGACGGCCGCGATCATAATCCCGCTGGATTCACCGTTTGGCTGAGCGGAGCCGGCGTGAAATCAGGATACAGTCATGGCGCTACGGATGAGTTCGGCTACTACGCTCAAGAGGACAAAGTTCACATGCATGATCTCCATGCGACGATCTTGCACTTGTTAGGCCTCGATCACGAAAAACTAACTTATCGTTATGCGGGACGCGACTTTCGCCTAACGGATGTCTATGGCGAAGTGGTGAAGGAGATACTGGCTTAGAGAAGCAAACCACCTCATGAACTTTCTTAAGAAAGCATGGCTCGCCATTCCAAGCGTGATCGGTTCAGTGATCGCCGATACAGGAATCAATGCTCCTTCTGAGGATTCAGCGAAGCTCTGGGCGCTTCGGCCGATTGAGAAAGTTGATCCACCGGCTGTTTCGAAATCCGATTGGCCTCGCGACGACAGCGACCGCTTTATGCTCGCGCAACTGGAAGAGGCAGGGCTGGAGCCGAGCAAGAATGCGGATCGCTACACGCTCTTGCGGCGCGTGACCTTTGACTTGACCGGCCTTCCACCCACGCCCGATGAGATTGAAGCCTTTGTTAATGATTCGTCGATGGAAGCTTATGAGAAAGTCGTGGATCGCTTGTTAGACTCGGAAGGCTTTGGCGATCACTGGGCGCGGCATTGGTTCGACCTTTCCTGCTACGCGGATCTCGCTGATATCCAAGGGAATGTGCTTATTCGCGATGCTTGGCGTTATCGGGATTACGTCATCGCGGCGTTCAATAGCGACAAACCGCTCGATCGTTTCATTCACGAGCAGATTGCAGGGGACTTACTGCCCTATCAAAGCAATGAACAACGCCGTGAACAGATCATCGCGACTGGTTACTTGGCGATCGGCCCTTGGACGCTCCAGAACTATATCAAGGGCCAACTCAACGCAGACGTGGTTGACCACCAGATCGACCGAATCGGCCGTACTTTTCTCGCGCAAACTCTTTCGTGTGCGCGCTGTCATGATCACAAGTTTGATCCTATTCCCACCGCCGATTATTATGCATTAGCGGGGATCTTCCACAGCACGCTAACAACTAGCTACGACGGCCCTGGTGTTTGGAGTGCCATCAATGAGGTCACCCTTCCCAATCTGGAGAGTTCACCCGAAGAACAGGCGCAACGCCGACAAGCACTCGCCGATCTCCGTTCCCAGCGCCAAACGCTCCAGGCCGAACTGACCACCCTTGTTATAAACATCCCCGGCGGCACTGACGCCAATACACTAACACTAGAACAATTGCTACCAGTGAATGAGAGCGGCCTCCGTTATGAACTGCGCTATCAAGCCGGGCCGAGTGTGTGGGCAGAGGCGTCGCAGCAAACACGCACAGAAGATGGCTTGCAGATCGACCTACTACGCGAAGACGGAAGCGTGCTCGCCGCGCACCGGCATCTTCCAGGCTCATGGTCAGGCACTAGAGAGGCGCAGCAACTGAAGCCTGGAAAGTTCTCCTATACTGGTGATGGATCAGGAAATCTCCGCATTCGCCTAACAAGCGCCGCACCAGGAAGTGGCCGTTTCGGCGGAGCCATTGATGACCTTTCCATTACCGCAAACAACACCACCATCTTCTCCGAGAGTTTTGATGCTCTTGAACCCAGTAGCATCGAAGGCCTGCAAGCCCACACGCGATTGCGTGTCCTGGCAGGTGCAACCGTTCCTGGCTGGACAGGCACCGGCATCAACCATTCACATGCCGTCGATCTTGGTAAAGGTGATTACGCCATCCAGCTCTTCAGTGGTCAGGCGATCTCGCTTGCACAAGCCCAGCCGGTCACCGAATCGGAAAAACAGGCGCACGCTAAAGCGACGAAGCTCAACGAACAGTTAGGCGATCTTCACTCACAGATTGCCCAACTGGAAGCGAGAGACACTCCAGAAATAGCGCTTGCTGTGTGCGATGTTGAAGCGCCGGGCGACGCGCCGATTTACGAACGTGGTAACTTCCAGTCGTTAGGCGAAGTCGTACCCCGCGGCTTTCTTGACGCCGTCCCCGTTTCCACACATTACCACATTCCATCCGGCACGAGTGGGCGCCTTCAATTGGCCCAGTGGCTCACTGATCCCGAAAACCCACTGACTTCGCGAGTCCTTGTCAACCGGATCTGGCACCACCTCTTTGGACAAGGCCTTGTCCGTACGGTCGACTACTTTGGCGTCCACGGCGAAAGGCCAAGTCATCCCGAGTTGCTCGACTTTCTTGCCTTACGATTGCACGAACAAGACCAGTGGTCGCTCAAGAAGACCGTGCGTCGCTTGGTGCTTTCGCGCACTTACCAAATGGCATCCTCGCCTAGCCAAAAGGCGACGGCGATCGATCCTGAAAATCGTCTGCTTTGGCACATGCCCCGCCGGCGGCTCACCGCCGAATCAATACGTGATGCCATGTTGGCCGTCAGCGACGAGCTCGACCCTGGTCGTGGTGGTTCGTCTCTCGGTTTGGAAATGAAAGGTAACGTTCGCGGCGCGGGCGGAAACGTGAACCCGCCGACTTGGGGAGACCAGACTCCGGACTACGTGAAAAACCGGCGTTCCATCTATCTGCCGCTCAAACGTGAACGCCCTGTCGGCGACCAAGAGATCCTCAGTACGTTTGATTTCCCGCATCCCAACGAAATCACCGGTGCACGCCCGAACACGACCGTGGCCACGCAGGCCTTGTTCCTAATCAACGCACCATTTGTAAAAAAGAGAGCTTCCAAACTCGCGGAGCGGCTTGAGCGGGAAGAACCTTCAGACGAACGAGCTCGCCTTAATCGACTCTATCTCTTGACGACCGGTCGGCCACCCGCTGCGGACGAGGTCGAGACAGCACTGGAGTTTTTGAGCCATGGTGAAGAGAACCTAGAGTCTAACAATACTGTGTGGGCGGAGCTTTGTCACGCCGTGTTGGGATCCAACCGGTTTTTATTTCGCGAGTGATGAGAGTTCTCCATGCTAAGCCGAAGGCTTTCCCAGCCATTAGCCTCGGATGGAGCGAAGCAACATCCGGGGAGGCGTTGACAACATGTTGCCATCCCGGAGGGATGGCAGCGCCTCTCTGGACATCAATGTTCTAATCTAACATGTCCACGTATCTTAGCCTTCATTACCACATCGTTTTCTCGACGAAGAATCGCGAGCCGGTGATCAACGCGAATTGGATGGGACGTCTGCATGAATATTTGGGTGGGACAGTCAAAGGATTAGGTGGAACGCCCCAGGGCATCGGAGGAATTGAAGATCATGTCCACCTGTTAGTCGGATTGAGATCCACTCATTGTCTAGCCGATTTCATGAGAGAGTTAAAGAAGGCGGCATCGATTTGGGTGCATGAGGAGATCAAACAGTCGACGTTTGCGTGGCAATCAGGTTACGGTGCCTTTACCATCAGCCCCAGTGCACGCGAAGGCGTCCAAACCTACATTGCAAACCAACGTGAACATCACCGGAAACGAACGTTTCGTGAGGAGTTCGTGGGGTTTCTCGAAAAAGCCGGAGTAGAATATGATCCCAAATATTTGGATTGAGCCTGACAAAGACACGGAGCGATGCTGGCATCCCTTCGGGATGCATCTGGGTTCCTGGTCCCCAGCGTTCCGCGAATTGTTCCCCGGATGTCGCTTCGCTCAATCCGGAGCTAATAGCTTCAAAGCCTTCGGCTTAGATGTTGCGGAATCTCTCCGGGACCCCGGATGTCGCTACGCTCAATCCGGGACTAATGGCTTTGAAGCCTTCGGCTTGGATTCAGGCCATTTGGTTAAACCGAAGGCTTTTCAAGAAATTGGCAAGGGGTTGAGCACAGCGACACCCCTGGATCTCCACCGAACCAACACATGAATCCCTCATTTTCACTCCCCCCATCCCGCCGTGCTTTCCTCCGCTCCTCGGCCTGCGGCTTCGGTTCGCTCGCTCTGAATGCCATGCTCCAGGAACAGAGCGCAGCTTCGCAATCCACGCACAAGAGCGCCTCTCCTCTCTCTGTCAAAGACACCCACATCCCAGCACGCGCCAAACGTATCATCTTTTTATTCATGTCGGGCGGTCCCTCACAGATGGACCTCTTCGACTACAAACCACGGCTCGCCAAAGGTTCGGGCGACACGCTGCCTTACGAACTTCCCTCCACGGAAGCCACGGTCGGTCTCGAGAACACACGATTGTTAGGGCCCATCTCCGGATTTCGACACGCGGGAAACTGTGGGCTCCACATGAGCAACCTGCTCCCTCACACTGCCCGCCATGCTGACGATCTCTGTGTCTTGCGCGCGGTCACCGGTGACAGTCCGAACCACCCGGTTGCCATTCGCCAACTCCATACGGGCAATCTCTTCGACGTGGTACCGTCAATGGGCTCGTGGTTCTCCTACGGCCTCGGCACCGAGAACCAACAATTGCCAAGTTACATCACGATCTTGCCCAGGGAAGGCGAGCGCAATTACAGCAGCGCATTTCTTCCGGCGATCCACCAGGGTACGGCAATTCAACACCTTGGATCTCAACCTGACAAAGCTCCCATTCGCAATCTGTCAGACACCTCCCTTTCCAAATCCGTACAGAGACGCCGTATCGATCTCATTCAACAGATGAATCGCCGTCAGTTGAATCGTCTTGAAGCGGATCAGCAGATGGAAGGCGTCATCGAGTCCTTTGAACTCGCGTTCAAGATGCAGACAGTCACGCCACCATTGGTCGACTTTGCATCCGAAACCAAAGCCACGCTGGAACTCTATGGAATCGGCGAGAAGCCCACCGACACTTTCGGACGTCAGTGCCTTCTCGCCCGGCGTTTCGCCGAGGCCGGTGTGCGCTTCGTCCAAGTCTCGCTCGACGGCTGGGATCACCATGGCAAGATTGCCAGTGGCCTCCGAAGCAAATGCGCTGAAAGCGACAAACCAGTCGCCGGCCTTCTGACAGATCTCAAGTTCCGTGGACTTTTGGATGACACCCTCGTTCTCTGGGGCGGTGAGTTTGGCCGTACCCCACACACCCAACAGAACAATGGAGCGAGCGAGCCGCCTGGCCGCGAACACAATCCTCACGGATACACCATGTGGATGGCCGGAGGCGGCATCAAAGGAGGGATCGTTCATGGCACGACCGATGACTTCGGTTATCACGCTGTTGATGGCGAAGTACACATCAACGATCTTCATGCCACCATGCTTCACCTCATGGGAATCGATCACGAGCGTCTCACCTACCAGCACCATGGCCGCCCCTTTCGCCTAACGGATGTCGCAGGAAACGTCGTGAATGAGATCATCGCGTGAGCAACGCCGCTCTTATACACAACACGATGGTAGTCGCCGAAGACAATGGGGAACGATCAAACCCTTCGAACGGGCCATCAAAGTGATCAGAGGTGAAGAAAGTTACTACCGATGTAACGGTGGCGTTTTGAAGACGTTCTACTTTAGCGGGCCCCAAATAGCAACCAAGAGTTCGTAGAGGACGGGATCGTGTTTCTGCAGTTCGGCATTCACAAACGGGTAGAAATCATTGCGATAGAAATAAGCCTCCGTTCCCTCGGCAAAGTACTCTTTGTCATTGGTGGCCGCATAAGCCCTAACGGTCTTGCCCGTGTGATCCAACACCGCATCGTAGAGCTCTTCCTCCATGGCTTTTTCGTAAGCCGCTTTGATCCGAGGTTCATCGAATCCGAGAATTTGGTCATGATAGGAATGCGCCAACTCGTGAAGCACGACTGCGGGATGTTTGACCATGTGATGTCTTTCTAACAAAGAGGCGGCTCTCGTAATGTGGACTTTCTTTGCCAACCGCGGATCGTAGCCTCGCTCCGTCAGCCAGCTGACGCTGGGATGGTAGGGGCCCGGCTCAACGTTGATCTCCGGATGATCGTGTTCGATCCAGATCTCCAGCTTCTGCACTTTCGGCAACCGGTCTTCCGGCATGAGAACGGTCAGGCGCTGCAGGTGGTTGGCCAGCATCTCAAGTGACTTGGCGCCTTCCTTAGCGTGTGGTCCATCGAGCAACTGCGGATCCACGTGAACGGTCCACCCTTCAATGTCTTTAATCACCGGATCAAATCGTGGTTTTTTTGATAGGGCCGATTCCGCCATGGCCACGACAAGCAAGATGGGCACCGCGGCAAGAGGCACCATTAATGCAATTGATAGAGATAACCCGGTACCTTTAACGTTGCGTCGTGAATCGGTCATAATCGTCGAGCGTACACGATGCAGGAGTTGGATGAAGGCTGAAGTTCTATTACGAAGTCGAACTTACATGGGTGACAGCTGCCCAAGTTCTATGGGACCTTCGGAAAAGAAGTTATGAATACGCCTCTGATTCTCTGTGCCACGGTGGCGTGGCTCATCTCAACCGCTCCGTGTCGGCCGAGTCAGAGCTCGTGCTTTGGAAGCCATGGCAAGGCCGTCGGTCGATGAGAATCGTGATGCCTGAATCATCATCGGGACCCAAGCCATGGTAGATCAGCCGCCCACTCGAGCAGAAGACCATGACGCCAACCGTTGCGCTTACTGCGGCGCCGGCCTCGATCCCCGCTATTATTTCTGCCTTAGCTGTAGCAGGCCCTTCCAGCAAGTGGACAGCGTCCTGACGCCTGTACCGCAGATCGAATTCGATGATGAAACACGGATTCGTCATGAGGCGCCCCAGGTGTACCGCCTCTTCGCCATTTATCTGATCGCCATAGTCGCCGGGGGATTTCTGGGTGTGCTGACGAGCCCCATGAGCAATGGCGATTTGACAGGGCATCTTTTCTTAGCTTCCTCGTTAGTCTTAGGAGCGACGACGCTATTCACGAGCATCTATTACTTCCGCGTGCTGGTCCATCAATTCCGGCGTGTGGGCTTCGATCGGTGGGAAGCCTGGGCAGGCTTATTGCTATTGGTGCCCCTGCTAGGAATCAACTACACGTACCACCATCTCTTCTTTTCCGGAGTGGGTCTCGAGGGAGACGGCTTGCACTATCAATCACTCTTCGCGCATCCGGCGGGATGGATTCTGTTCCTATGTGTGACCCCAGCGATCACGGAAGAGATCGGTTTCCGTGGGTTGATCCAAGAGTGGCTGGAAAAGGCGATCTCTCCTTGGAAAGCGATCGCGCTTACCTCCGCCCTCTTCTCGGTGGCCCACTTCGCGATCTTGAGCGCTCCTTACCTTGCTCTAGCAGGGTTCCTTTTCGGCTGGGTCAAATGGCGCACGGGAAGCCTCTATCCCGCAATGGTCCTGCATTTCCTACACAACTACGCGGTGGTTGCCTATTTTTGAAAACAAACCCGCTTGCGTCTAACAAAGAACAAAGCGGCGCTCAGCGTTAACAAAAGCACGGAAGACGGCTCGGGAATGGCTCCCAAGGCGGCGATGTCATCAAAGTGCACATTGCCGACTAACGATGAACCACCGAAGCTCGGGGTATCGGGATCATGCCTGAAGACGATACGCTGGAAATTGGTCCGGAGATCAGTGTAGCTTCCCGTCCCTGACACTTGGGTGAGATCCGCTTCAGCGATGGAGAAATCATACAATGACCATCCGTCATCTGCCGGGATGATTTCACCGTCCGTCGACGTCCAACGATTCGCGCCATCCCACAATACCAAGCGAATCGTGGCCGATTCGCCATTCGCATTGGCGGAAGGGCGCCGCATATAAACTTGGATGCGTTCGACACCGGCATCAATGCCAGTGGCCAAGGCCGAGTTCCGCATGGCCATGCGATTGGGCCCGCCTTGATTTCCAAGCTCAAGATAATTGTCTCCAGCACCGTCAGGTCCCCCGTCGGCGACATTGGTGACATCGAGGTTGAAATTAGCGCCCCAATCCTGAGTGGATCCATCTTCAAAATCGCTGATGAGTCCTAATGTCAGGGCTCCCCAAGAAGTTGAAGCCAAGAGAACTAAGGCCAGACCGGCAAGGGATGGCCGGCAAAGAGTGTGGGTGAGTGGCGTCTTCATGTGGCGTCCAAATGGGAGCAAGAGATGGATGGAGGTATTCCCTTGAATCAGTCGCGCCTGGAGTCACCCCCATTTTAGATTGAGTCCGCCGAGGAATTCTCCAAAGATCTGTTGCATGAATCGACGTGGTTTCCTCACTAAAGCAACGACAACAACCCTAGGTCTGGCAGCGGTTCCGGTTACCACCCAGGCAGCAGACAAGAAGCCGCTAAAGTTGGGTTTCGATAATTTCTCCATTCGAGCACTGAAGTGGAAAGCGCCGCAGTTGTTGGCGTATGCGGCCGAACAGAAGGTCGACAGCATTCTCTTCTCCGATCTAGATGTGTATGAGAATCATACCGAAAGTTATTTGAAAGAGATCAAGGCGCAGGCCGACGAGTTGGGAATAGAGATTCAAGCCGGCACGGGCGGCATCTGCCCCAGTTCAGTGCGCTTCAATGACAAATGGGGCACTGCCGAGGAAATGCTCAAGCTCACCATCCGTGTAACGCATACGTTAGGCTCCTCGGCGGCGCGTTGTTACCAAGGCTTTGGGGCGGATCGTCAATCTGAAGGCGGCCTAACAGCCCGCATGAAAGACACGGTCAAAGTGTGCAAAGCAGTGGAGGGCTACGCCAAAGAGAGGGGCGTCAAGATCGCCATTGAGAATCACGCCGGCGACATGCAAGCTTGGCAATTGAAACAGCTGATCGAAGAAGCCGGTCCCGATTACGTGGGCGCTACGATCGATTCCGGGAACGCGACCTGGACATTGGAAGATCCCTTGATGAATCTGGAGATCCTCGCACCGTATGTCGTTTCGTCAGGCATTCGCGATTCCATGGTTTGGGAATACGAAGACGGCGCTAAGGTACAATGGACGGCCATGGGAGATGGTAATGTGGATGTGAAGCGCTATAGCCAACGCTTCGCCGAACTCTGTCCAGAAGTGCCGCTGCAATTGGAAATCATCTCCGGCTTCTCCAAGCCGTTCGCCTACCTCAAGCCTGGTTTCTGGAAGGGCTACGAGGACATTCGCGGACCGGAGTTCGCCAGCTTCCTCGCACTAGCCAAGACCGGTAAAGAGATTCCCCCATTCCGCCCGAAAGACGGTGAGGATAAGGACCAAGCGACTCAAGCCTATCAGAAAGCCGAACTCGAGAAGAGCATCCGCTATTGCAAGGAAACGTTAGGCATTGGCCGACGCGGACGCGCTTAATCAAGCATGAAACCCTCACAGGTTGATTACTTGGTGAGCGCGATCTTATTGATCCCGTTCTCCATTCTCTTTACCAGCGCCGTGTTATTCGTTGATGGGAATGGCGCCTATCTCTTCTTTGTGTCCGTTCTCTTTCTTGCCGGTTCACTCCAATTACGCGGTCGCTCGAAAAAACTCGCCAGGGAGGAAGCGAAGCTTGAGAAGACATGATCCGACCCTATCAGAATGGCGATCTCGACCGTCTTAAGGAGATCACGCTCACCTGCTTCAAAGAGGTCGCGATCGATAAGAATATCGAAGACAAGTTCGGGCTCGTCGGCGGACACGATTGGCAATGGCGCAAAGCGCGGCATATCGACGACGATGTGGCCGGCCGGAACGCGGAAGGCGTCTTCGTTTTTGAAGAGAACGGCGTTGTCGAAGGCTATATCACCTGCCGTCTCGATCCCGCGACCCGCATCGGCCGCATTCCCAACATGGCGGTCATGCCAAGCATGCGCGGTCGCGGCGTGGGCAGGCAACTCATGGACAAGGCGTTTGATTACTTTCGAGAGAACGCCATGGAATGCGCCAAGATCGAAACCTTAGAGCAGAATCCCATCGGCCAACAATTCTATCCCAGTGCCGGTTTCGAGGAAGTCGGGCGGCAGATTCACTATTTGAAACGGTTGTGATTGTCGCGGATCGCTCCGAAATCCAATGCTTACAAAACTGACGCGCACCGGATTTCGAAGAAACCCGCGAAACGCTACCACTTGACCTTGCCTGCGAGTTTCTTGGGATCGGCGATGATGGTGCCTGAGTAGGTGAAAGGCCCTTTCTTCGGATCCGGCTTGAACTCTAACATCTGAATGGCCGGATTTTTGAGGTCTCCCGTTTTGATGTGCACGCTCACCTTCAGATCCTTGCGGCCCGAGGCGGGCTTGCCTAACGGTTTCGCCTGAACCGTCACCGTGTTCTTGCCACGCCTGAGTCCGCCAATCACCAATTGCGTTCCATAATCGTCGTAAGTCTCGTGCTCACTGATGCCGTTGATCGTTACTTTGGTATCGAAGCCTAACGAGATGATGTGAACATCGGTGATGTAGTCCGGTTTGGGACAAGGTTTCTGAATCTTGGGCGCCCTGCCCGAAGGCTGAAACTCCGCTTCCTTCAGAAATCCAAGCCGATTCGCTGCAATGTCAGCATGCACTTCCTTTGGCAGCTGATTCATCAATGTCAGCGTATAGAATTTCCACTGATGCCCCTCCTTAAGAAATTTCAGCAACATCATGCTATTCGGCACCCGTCCTCCGATTCCAAAGTCCGCTCTGCCATAGTAAATGGCCACGGCGGTGGGACCTTTGGTCAAGACTTGAAGCGGCCTCAGGCCTTTGGTCGCCGGCGGTCTCATGGGGAGATCGAAGAGCGCTTTAGGAAAGGCTTTCTTCTTGGAGGTCACCACATTGCGCGTCTCAATCTGTCGTGCATAGGCCGTCACCTTCTTCCAGGCAGGGTAGTTTCTAGAGAGCATGGCTTTCCGCCACTCTCCATAGACGCGTTCTAATGAACCCTGCAATCCCGCTGGAGAATCAGCAGCAAAGCTGACTATCATTGACGAGAAAAAAAAAGTAACGGCGAGTCTCCACATAAACCGAAACTTAGGGTTCATGTGGGTGCTGCCGCAAGCTTGGAAAATCCCGCCCCGTTCTCAGGAAAGAGATTGCCAAACTCCAGCGGAGGCGAGAATCTGGCCCGACTTCTGAATGACCAACTCTTCAACCGCTTCAACCCCTATTAACGGATGCCTAGCATTGCTTCACTGCGCATGTGAGCCTTGGGGCCTCTGGATTGCTTGCTGATGGATCGCACTCAGAAGCTCATGGATGAGGCGGCAGCACTGATCTATAAGGAGACGGGTAATGCGCAGCTCCACGCGCATATTTTTTATCCTGCAGGTCACCAAGAAACCGATGAGCGAAGCGTGATCGCCTTCTTTGCCGCGGGTGTTTGGGATGGGCCGATTATCAGTCAATTCGCTCCCCATTGTTTGCATTTCCGAGAGCGCGGAGCCGTCGCCGTGATCTTCGAGTATCGTGAGATCTCGCGTCATCGCGTCACGCCCTTGGAAGCGATTGCTGACGGAAGATCGGCTTTTCGTTGGCTGCGGATGAATCACGATGCCTTGGGGCTGCATCCTGACCGCATCATCGGCTGCGGCGCCTCGGCGGGCGCTCATCTTTGCCTCAGCGCCACGATGTTAGAGAATTACGACGAACCCGGCGATCCCGTGGATGTGAGTTGCCAGCCAAACGCCTTGGTGCTCTTCAGTCCTATCGTTGATACCACGAAGAAAGGGGTGGGGCACGATCTCTTCCGGGACCCTAAAGAAGCCAAACTCACCAGCCCTTCGCAGAACGTTAGGAAAGGCCTGCCGCCCTCGATCATTTTTCAGGGTCTCCAAGATCGCGTCGTTCCACCGGATACGGTCGCCAGATTTGCGCGCTCGATGAAGCGAAAGAAGAACACCTGCGAACTGATCGACTACGCCCGTGAAGGACACGGATTCTTCAATTTCAATTTCAACATGCAGCACTTCGAATCCACGCTCAACACCATGGATCGCTTCCTCGTGGACCACGATTTACTGCCTGTGAATGAAGAGGACGACGGAACCAACCGGCTGGCGTCATAAATGGGTCCGGGATAGGGCCGCCTGGCTCGATGGCCAGACGACGCCCCCCACAGATCCGTACGAGCCCAATTAAGGCATACGGTTCCTCGAGTTTGTGGATTCGTTAGATTCGAGAGTGCACGATTCGTGCTGGTGACAATGGAAAGACCCGCAGCATCGCCTGGAATTTCTCCCAGTTGGGGGCTTTGCTTCGGTTTCTTCGCCCTAGCCATTTCCTCCATTGTTTCGCCACCTCCCAACGCAGCTTGGCTAGCATGCGATAGTTTCCGCTGACTCCATAATAGGCATCGTGACCTCGGAGCTTTTCATTGAGTTTCCTTTGCTGCTCCCGCATTGGCAGGTGACGGTTTCTCTTCCCCCACTCTCGGATGTTGCTCAACGTCCTGCGAAACCGGGTTGCCGCGGTCTTCTTTTTCACTACCCAATAGCCTTTCCTCGATTTCCCCCAATAATGAGTGAAACCTAGAAAATCAAAGGTCTCAGGCTTTTGGCCTTTTTCTATCTTCGCACCCTTCGGCCGTCCGAAGCGCACTAACCTTGTTTTCTCTTCGTTGATCTTCAGCCCAAATCGCTCAAAGCGTTGGCCTATCACTTTCTGGACTTTCTCAACGTCTTTCAGATTCTCAAAACCCATGATGAAATCATCGGCAAATCGGACCATGAAAGTTCTCCCTTTACACGCTGGTTGGACTGATTCTACGAACCATTTGTCTAACACTTCGTGCAAGTAGATGTTAGCCAGACCTGTACGGCGCTTCGGTGCTGTCCCCGCTGTCACAATCACGAAGACTCCCCCATTCTCTTTCTTTCGGGATTCCATAACACGGCTTTACGGCTCGCTGCCTACGCTTGAAGACGCCATTTCTGGTCGCCAACCAAGGCTCGCTTCCGGTGGATGGTCAATCCTTTCCGGGCAGGGAGTTCCTGCTAGGTCTCTCAGTGGCTTTCAGGTGCTCGTTACTTTCTCTGTCGCTTCTCCTTTCGGTTTGGTTCTAGTTTTGGTTACGAGCGCCATCCCCGCCTCACAGGGCTTTGGCTGGCGCCATGTGACGAAAAGTGGTGGGCACTTTTCGTAGCGGAACTCGTGAGAGTTCCGGGTGTGGCACTCTGTAGCGGAACTCGTGAGCGTTCCGGGTGTGGCACTCTGTAGCGGAACTCGTGAGCGTTCCGGGTGTGGCACTCTGTAGCGGAACTCGTGAGCGTTCCGGGTGTGGCACTCTGTAGCGGAACTCGTGAGCGTTCCGGGTGTGGCACTCTGTAGCGGAACTCGTGAGCGTTCCGGGTGTGGCACTCTGTAGCGGAACTCGTGAGCGTTCCGGGTGTGGCACTCTGTAGCGGAACTCGTGAGAGTTCCGGGCGTGGCACTCCCCTGCCGCGAAGGAACAGTCACCAGTTCCTCTACCTTTATTGACCACCACTTTTAGTCACACCCACCACTTATAGTCATCCTGGTCAAATGCGATCACATTTGAGTTTTCATTCACGCGAGGATCGAGAAAGTAGCGGTACTTCATGAAGGAAGTAATCATTTACACAGATGGCGCTTGTCGAGGGAACCCCGGTCCGGGAGGTTGGGGTACCTTGCTCATCTATGGCAAACATCGCAAAGAGCTTTCCGGTGGCTATGCCAACACGACCAATAACCGGATGGAACTCATGGCCGTCATCGCCGGACTGGAAGCGGTTCGGGAAAAATGTCAGGTCACTATTTTTTCTGACTCCGCTTACATCGTGAAGAATGTGACCAACGGCGCGATCAATACGTGGAAAGCCAAAGGCTGGGTGCGCAAAGGAAGAAAACGCGTGGTCAACGCCGATCTATGGCAAAGGCTTCATCCGCTACTCATGCTTCATCCTATCAAATGGAAACAAGTGCGTGGGCACTCCGGAATCGAAGGCAATGAGCGCTGTGATTATTTGGCCACCACGGCGGCCCGTGGAGAGAACCTGCCCATCGATGCCGGTTATGTGAATGCCGTGGAGGCACCAACGCTTTTTGATCAATCGCTTGCCGATGAGAGCGAGCCGACCGTTGATTACGATGAAGAGAAATTGGATCAAGCGGCTCTAGCACTGCTTTATCTCACACTTCACCCTCACGATCATGAAACCATGCGCGTGTCCAAACAATTGGATCGCGACATCCTCTTTCGGCTCCACAAGAAAGGTTACTTGAAAGATCCACGGGACAAGTCCAAATCCGTCGTGGTCACCGAAGACGGCATTGCAACGAGCCGCCGTTTGTTGGGGACGCTCTTTCCGCCCAATGATCACGACAGTGTGGCGTGATCTTCCCACTTGTGAAATGCGCGACATTCACTAGGCTCCGCTCACGGCTCTAAAAAACCTAACAAAAACTATGGGTGACCTACTGACTATCGAAAACCTCATGACCTTGGCCATGCTCACGTTGTTACAAGCGGTGCTTGGTTTTGATAATTTGCTCTATATCTCGTTGGAGTCCAAGCGAGCGCCCGCTGACCAGCAGGCGAAAGTGCGGCGACTAGGGATTGGCATCGCGATTGTTCTGCGGATCATCCTTCTCTTCGCTCTCACGCGGATGATCGTCTATTTTCAAGATCCCGTCTTGAAGCTAGACAACGGTTTCGTTCAAGGCTCATTTAACATCCACAGTTTCATCGTTTTGTTAGGTGGCGCATTCATTCTCTACACCGCAACGAAGGAGATCTTCCACATGATTGCATTGGAAGAGGCTCATGATCAGGCCAAAGAGAAGAAAGAACAGAAGTCCGTCGGCGCAATCATATTCTGGATCGTACTCATGAATCTCGTCTTCTCGTTTGATTCGATCCTCAGTGCGATGGCCTTGACCAAGAACTTCTACGTCATGGCGACCGCCATCGTCATCGGCGGCATTCTCATGATTTGGTTATCTGATAGTGTGTCCACCTTCTTACAGAAAAACCGGATGTATGAAGTGCTCGGGCTTTTCATTCTCTTCATTGTGGGGATCATGCTGCTCTCTGAGGGCGGACACCTGGCGCACCTCAAGTTCTTTGGCCATGAAGTCACGCCCATGACGAAGACCACCTTCTACTTTGTCCTCGTCGTCCTCATTTTGACGGATATCGTCCAAGGGCGGTATCAGAAAAAACTGCTTGCCGCGAAAGAGAAACACTCCCCAATAGCTTGACCCTCATTTTCCCATTAAACGAACCTCATCATGAACAGATTGTTTCAACTCACTTCCGCCGCCCTGCTCATCGCTTTTGCCGGTAGCAGCTGCACCACCCTCAATCCCTACACGGATCAACCGCAAACGAGCCGCGCGGCCATTGGCTCGGTTCTCGGCGGTGCGTTAGGCGCCGGCATCGGAGCGCTTAGTGGAAGCGATAGTAAAGAAAGGCGGAAGCGAGCGCTCATCGGCGCCGGTATTGGAGTGCTGGCAGGCGGCGGCATTGGTCTCTACATGGACCGTCAGGAGGCCCGGCTGCGCCAAGAACTTCGCGGAACGGGTGTGAGTGTGACGCGACGCGGCGATGACATCATCCTCAATATGCCTGGGAACATTACTTTTGCCACGAACAGCGCCTCAATCGACGGTCAGTTTTTTCCAGTTCTGAACTCCGTCACGAAAGTGCTCAAAGAATTCAACAAAACTTTGATCGATGTGGCCGGCCATACCGACAGCACCGGAGGCCGGAATTATAACTATGATCTTTCCAATCGCCGCGCGCGAAGCGTCGCCGATTATCTCAGCTCCCGCGGCATTCAACCCGCGCGTTTCTATGTGCAAGGCTACGGCCCCGATCATCCTATTGCGGCCAATGGGACGGCAGAGGGCCGCCAGCATAATCGCCGCGTGGAAATCACGCTTCAGCCACTACGTTAGGATTAGGCTCGCCAGGATCGAAATCATCCGGAAGCTCGGCACTGCCGGCGCTCGCCAGAACTTCTTGCGCGCGCTGGAGCAGTTCATCCGGCACCATAAGGCGCACGCCACCTGTCGCGAAGACGACGGGCGGATCGGCATTGGCAAGATTCTCATCGGCAATGAACGCGTCGATGCCCTCGCCTTCGAGGATCGACTTGGCAATGTGAGCCGCCATGGTGTCTGGGAAGCGTTTGAGAATTTTCATCCTGCATTCTAGCAGTGCGGCGAGTGGCAATCAAGGGCGGCTTAGCGGGATTAAAGATGGGATTCTCGCCCCAGAGACGCGGTTCGTTATTGATCCGCTTTGACCACCGGCATTTGCGCGTTCACTTCCTGACGCCAGGCAATCAAGCGTCGATGGAGCGCCTGAGCCTTCTTCGGTTGCGATGCGGCTAGGTTCTTCGATTCGCTGAGATCTTCGGTTAAATGAAAAAGTTCCAGGCGTTGGTCGCGATGGTACTCAAGCAGTTTCCAATCACCTTCGCGGATGCTGCTGACCGGTTCCGTCGTCGGATAGTAATGAGGGTAATGCCAGAAAAGCGCTTCCCGTTCGAGTGTCATGCTAGGCAACTTCAAAAGCTTGATCAGACTCAAGCCGTCAATCGAAGCGGAGCTTTCGCCGGCCAGCGATAGTCCTTCTCGCAAAGTCGGGTAAAAATCGCAGGTGGTCACCGGCTCATCACTCACCGTACCCGGAGAGGTCAAACTTGGCCAGTGGATGAGAAGCGGCACACGAATGCCGCCTTCATAGAGCGAGCCTTTGCCCGAGCGCAACGGATGATTGCTTGTCACCTTTCGGCCACGCCATTCATTGACAAAGCCACCGTTATCCGATGTGAAAATGACAATGGTTTCATCGTCGATTTGTCGGTTCTCGAGTTCTTTGAGAAGGCGCCCCACATTTTCATCAAGGGCCTCCACCATGGCCGCGTAGTGCGCATTCTGGTGATGGTCGTGACTTTCCAACCGCTGCGCGTACTTGGCAGCGACCTCGGGCTTGCCCTCAATCGGTGTATGAACGGTGTAATAACACAGATTGAGAAAGAAAGGCTTCTCTTTGCTTCGCCTAATGACTCCAATGGCTTCATCGGTTAGGCGATCCGTTAGGTACTCGCCTTCGTGCCCGCCCTCCATTCGTGGGACATAGCGCATTTCTTTGCGATGACCGAATGGACCACGGTAGGGATAGAAAAACGTGGGCGGGCAGCCCCAGAAAGAGCCGCCGATATTGATATCAAATCCGTGTAATTCCGGGTAAAACCCGGCTGATCCCAGATGCCATTTGCCGACATGAGCCGTGAGGTAACCCGCGCCATGCAATAACTCGGCTAGTGTTGTATGATGAAGTGATAGATCTCCTTTGGTGACCGGAGGAATCAGCGGCTTGTCCTGAGGTGGATTCCCAGAGGCTTCGTGCCAAATGGTCATGTGCAATCTCGCCGGGTGTTGGCCGGTCATGATCGATGCCCGAGTCGGCGTGCATACGGGCGCAGCCGCATAGGCGTTGGTAAATCTCATCGCGCTCTTGGCGAAACGATCAATGTTAGGCGTCTCATGTAGATCCGCTCCATAACAACCAAGGTCCGCCCACCCCAAGTCATCCACGACGATTAACAGGACGTTCGGTCTAGCCAACGGCGCCTCCTGCGCTTGAACCGAAAACCCGTGCAGGCAGATGCCTAGTAGGAGAGACTGGAAGAATCGTGTCATCTCGGCGCTCGAGCCTGGCCGGCGTGAGAGTCTACCGGTGTAAATGCCCATGAATTGTAGGAGTGAAGACTGTGCGCATCACGATACGCTGACGAAAACGGGAAAAAGACGCAAGCATGCCCTCTTGGGGGGATATGACGAAAAGTGGTGGGCACTTTTGTAGCGGAACTCGTGAGAGTTCCGGGCCTGGCACTCGTAGCGGAACTCGTGAGAGTTCCGCGCGTGGACTCCGCTGCCGCGAAGGAACTGTCACCAGTTCCTCTACCTCATTGACCACCACTTTAAGTCACACCCCCCATGGAGTGTGGCCGAAAGGGATGGTCATGAAGGTGGGGAAACTGGTGACCGTTCCCAACGCCCCAAACGCTCACCAGTTCCGCTACCAGAAGTGCCCACCAGCGGATCACCTCCTTTTCGTGGCTCTCGTTGAAATGAAGGTTTTGATATACTGTGCCAGAATATCGTCCGAGTCGGGTCCCCAATCATCTTCATAGAATCCGGTGATGGCGAAACCGGTATCAATCTGTGCACCGATCTGATCGTCCAACGTATGTCCAAAGCACGCCGGCTCGCCGGCCTCGGCATAACGGAAAAACTCTTCCTCAGTAAGACTTTCGAGATCGGAATAGGGAATGCGGTGCCGTACCTTGAGTTTCTGCTGTTCCCTTAAAGCATCATCAAAGATGAAGATGATGGGGTTGCAGAACCCCGCTAACAAGTCACCACCCGGCCGCAAGACACGGTGAGCCTCGCGCCAAACCGGAGGAACATTCGGCACGAAGGTGTTCGAACACGGATGCACGATGAGATCGAAAGTTTCTTCATCGAAGCACGAAAGATCGGCCATATCGCCTTGAACGGTTGTGATCTCAAGACCATCACGCTCCGCGACAAATCGATCCTGCGCCAATTGGTTGGGTGAATTATCAAAGACCGTGACCTTCGCCCCGGCAGCTGCGAGAATAGGGCCTTGTTGACCTCCGCCCGAGGCGAGGCAAAGCACCTCACATTGCTTCAATGGAGGAAACCATTCAGCAGGCACGGGCTTGGTCGGCGTCAACACGATAGAAAACATTCCTTTCCTAGCCTGCTCAATGACTTCCGGGTCAACAGGCACGGTCCAAGGGTTCTTGCGCGTGACTTGTTCGTCCCACATCGCCCGGTTGTAGGCAGTCACATCTTTGGGAAGATCCGGCATGGAGGAGTTCATTACACCAGCATGGCCAAGGAACCAAGTGCCGTCGGGTGTGACCCAACGGTTCGTTAAAACAAACTAACCTTCCTCGGGATCCAGGGTCCTAACATACCGTAACACGGCCCAGGACCAGATGCCGGCGGCGATGATCCAGCAAAGGGCGGCGTAAATGTGATGAGAGACACGAATGGCGGGAATGAAATCTGCCACGACACGCGTCGCCATCGCGAGGATGACGAAACTCAGGACCCACCGCAAAGACCACTGCTTTCCTCGGGTGAATTTGATGTTTCCGCTATGCCCCCACGTGACCCGGCTGGCAATCGTGAGCACGAGCAGTCCGTAGCCACCGATGAACAGGAGATGTTTCACGGCCGTCTGGAAGATGACGCTCACACCGGAAAGGAGTATCCCGAGGAGAAGGCACAAGATCGCCATTCTTAACATCGTGACCAAGGAACCGGTGCTGCTTTCACGACGAAATAGCGCGACCTGGGAGAATAAATAACCTGTCACGATAACCGCTCGCACGATCGGGGATCCCATCACGAATCCAAGCGCCTGTGTGATGTAGGTGCCAAGGACCAGAAAACCCACGATCAGCCCGGCCAACGCTCGCCATTTCCACGATTTCTGATGGTGATGGTGCGGGCATTCCAGTGGATGCAGGAAACGCGGAAAGAGAAACCCGCCGATACCAATGATAGGGCCGAGAAGGAATCCTTCGTAGAGGAAGAGGCGGGAGAGGGTGAACTGAAACATGGATGGCGCCGATACCTTTTCTATCAGAAGCATGATCGTACCCGCGATGCCGGCGAGAATTCCCAACCCCACCAACACGAATCCTGGGGGAGGAAGATCTTTGCCGAAGCACTTCATTCGGACAACTAAACTAACAAGTACAAGTAACCAAGTAGCGAGGAAGCAGGCATCGCCAACAACCGTCTCTCCACAAGCATGCGCGATGGCACATCCCAACGTTGTTAAAACCAGGATAGCGATTTCAAATCGTGTGAGCGGGGGACTCTCGATCATCTTTGGAAAGGCCGTTCCCAGAAAGCCGACGGCAAAGGCACCGACAAATCCCTCAACCATGATTCGGGCGTGCGCTTCTCCAGGATAAAATCCTAACCAACCTGCATACACCAACGGCCACAAAGCCACGCCTGCAACACTAGCAAATATCCCTAAAGGGAAGAAGACACGAAACGGTTCGCGACGAATGGCGGCTTCAATCTGCGGATAGGAAAACGGCATCACCCTGAACAAGCAATCGGATACCCTTGAGAAATCAATCGCATTTTCGATCCCCCTAGTGGCATATGGGGGGTGCGACTAAGAGTGGTGGTCAATGAGGTCGAGGAACTGGTGACCGTTCCTTCACGGCAGCGATGCCTGGCACCCGGAACTCTCACAAGTTCCGCTACGAAAAGTGCTCACCATTTTTAGTTATACCAGGCTAGGGAGCGGTAGCGGATCTTGCGAAAGTTCCGCCCTCAGTGCTATGGATGATCATGAGGATCTGCTAAGTGATCACATCATGAAAGACCTCGATTGTCTCGTCTGCGGATCTTGCGTGGTAGATCTCCACTGTCTAACGGTACCGCTGGACCAACCCATTGGAATGGGGAGCGCGCATCCCATCGAGCCCATCACGGTTTCTTGCGGGGGGCTCACCTGTAATACCGGTGTTGCCTTGCAGCGATTGGGCGTGCGAACGGGTGTCCTCACCTATGTGGGCAAGGATTATTGGGGAAAACACATTCGCGACACCTTGGCTGCGGAAGGTGTGGACACCCGGTCACTCCGCGTTCATCCAAACGACCCGACAACCGCGGTGACGGTGTTAGTCGATCCCTGCGGCGAACGCAGTTTTCTAGTGCCCAAGGTGCGGACGGCGACCAAATCCATTGATGCGGCCTTTGTGCTGGAGCAACTGGAGGCGCGAGGGAATCCGCCTTACTTTGTCTTTGGCTACTTTGGCAGGATGCCGAAATTGCAGCCGGATCTGATCGAGCTTCTTCCGGAGATACGGCGTCGTGGCTGTCAGACAGTGATGGAAACCTCAGATCAGGGCGGCGATCCGGCGTTGTTAGGCCGCCTTTTGCCGTACTTGGACATTTACATTCCATCGCGACAAGAAGCGCAGCGGCAAACGGGACTGAGCGATCCGGTGAGCATGTTAGATAGTTATCGTGATCAAGGTGCCACTGGCCTCTTAGGGATCAAGTTAGGCGATCAAGGAGCCCTACTTCACGATTTGGAAGCGGGCTTGATTGAACTTCCCGCTCTGCATCCGCCCGCACCAGTCGTCGACACCACTGGTGCCGGTGATTGTTTCTTGGCCGGATTTCTCGCCGGCCGTCATCGCGGCCTGCCACTTGCGAAGGCCGGTAAACTGGCCACGGCAGCCGGGGCCATGGCGGTAACAGAACGCGGAGGCTCTTCAGGTATCCCTGATTTTGAAACGTTAGGACGTCTTTTCTCCATCCAGTAGTTGCAAGATTTCGCGGCCTTGCTGGATCAAAACCGAAAGGGTCGCCGAGACCGTACTCGAATCATCGTCTTCCAGTGCGGCAAAGAGCGCATAGAGATCTTCGTTAGGGATACTGGAGGCATCCGCTTCCGCATAAAGGGTCACTCGTGTGGTGACGAGCGCCCACCCGGTTTGATTCATCGCTTCCGTGCGCCCGTGGTAAACGAACCGGCACAACCAACATGCCGTGAGTCCGATGCGAGGCCAGAGTCTTTCGTCGGCTTCGACGATCTGAATTTCATCCGGCGGCGTGCTGAAGTCCTCCGACAACTCTAGCGCTTCACTTACCTTGACCAACGCGGCAAATCCAGGATCGCGCGTGCTCTCGGGAATGAGATTCCCTTTACCGAGATGACGCAGATGCCAGGACGCTCGCTTACTATAACGCGGGTCGCGCGCATACTGGGCGAGCTTGGCGAAGGCGTCTTCATCTCCGTCTTCCGCTTCCACACCGATAACATCGATCTGCACCCGCGGATCCGGATGCCGGGAAGCGAGGGCTAACAAAGGCCTGCGGCTCTCCGCCGGGATAAATGCAAGCGCTCGCGTGGCTTCCGAAGCCTCAGGCCAATAGATGGGATCGGTATTGGTGATGAGCCGCTTAAGCCTCTCTTGACCTTGGAGCGAGGCATACGGATGGTCCCCCATGGCGTCCCGGGAACATAACGTGTTAACCAACTTGAGATAGGAAATACCGATTAAGCCATCCGGAAGCGTGGCCGCCAAGGCATCGACAAGTGACCGCGCGTGAGGATGGCCTTGTTCTCCAAATTGTGCAAAGATCACCGGCCACATGTAGTGGTTGGGAGCCAAGCGCTTTCGGATCGCATGGGCCACATGCCTAACTAATGGGTGAAATTGATAGGCGACCATGACTTTGAGGAGGAAGAGGATATCAGATTCAGAGACGAATCGTTGGCCATAGAGTCCTTCCTCCAGCGCTTTGGCTAGGAGCGGCAAACCCCGCTTACTCAGAGCCTCGTAAGCCGATTCCGTTTCCGCTTCTTGAAACAGACTGGTGAGCGAATGCAAAGGCGTGCTCACCATGGACGAGACCTCGCGTTCATTCGGAAGGAGGTGAATGGCATGGTGCAACGCTTCACACACCGTCGCGGCATCTCTCACACTCCGCACCGACAGATCACCCTGTTCGTAAAGGCGCTGCCCGAGATCCCCGCCCCCTTTGATCCATGCTCGTAGTGTTTTCTGCAGTTTGGAACCAAACACGGCGATTAGGGAGGCGAAGTCTTTGAAGCGCTTATCAACTTAGAATATTCACTAACCAAATTCATGCGAGCGAGCAAGCGAAAGCCTTAAAGGGACTATGCAAAAATGGTGGGCACTTTTCGTAGCGGAACTCGTGAGAGTTCCGGGCGTCGCACTCCGCTGCCCCGAAGGAACGGTCACCAGTTCTATTGGAGGTCCGGAGTTAATCATGATGGCTGGAAACGGGGCTTCTCATGAGCCCATCATCGCAGCCAGTTATTGTGAATAACTCCGCCGCGCGGCTTGCGCCGCCGGTTGATAACTTCGCCACTTTCTCCTTCCTTCTTGGGTGGGGGGGCGCTCCGACCTGCTACGAATTTCGCCAGTTCGTCACGTTGATGACTATAGAGGAATCCTTTCGAGCAAGTCGGCAGCGCCTAAGTCGTGACGAATCCTCAGATGAAGTCCGCCCGATGACCATCACAATAGAACTTTCGCTCACTTAGGCCAGCGCTTTCTCACACTACCTAGGGTCTGTCCCAGAAGCGTCCGATTCTGAGATTTGATGTGTGGTTTTTGTTAGGCGCGTTGTTGGCCGCGCTGGTCGGGGGCGGATTTGTTGGTTTGGATGGTTGTGCTTTGTCTGATTCTCGCTTTTCGGGCCTTTTTCTCGGGCGCGGGTACGTGCTGCTCCCTCTCCGGCTTGTGTTCCGGGGGCGCGGCTTTGTCTTGCGCTTTTTCTAGGCTGCTTGCTTCCGCGCTTCGGCTTCTCGCGCTTCGGCTTGCTTCTTTCGCATTTCGGCTAGTTTCTTCATGTTGTGCCCGAGCACTCCCCAACTCACCGCCTTCTCGCGATTGGTGTGCCCTTTCACTCGTAACATATCTCCCAATATGCTGTGTATGAAGATGCTGATTCGGCCTTCGGTTTGACTTCGTCTTCTTTGCCTCTTGGCGAATTCGCCGTTCCCCATTTTTTCGCGCAGGATTTCGAGTTGCTTCGGACATATGTAGTCTCTTTCTTCTCCTAACGCTTTGCTGTTTGCTTTGCTCGCAAAGCCTCGATCTGCGCATACGCCTTCTATTTCGATCTTGAGTCGCTCTTCGATGTTTTCGACTCCTTCTAGGAGGATCTTGGCGTCGCTCACATTTTCTTTGTAGAGTTGGTTGTGGACGATTAATCCGTCTTCTTGTTCGCCTAACAGGATGGGGTTGCCGAATTCGGTTTCTTTCCCTAACTTTCCTCTCACTACCACTTGCACGTCGGACTCGTAGAGGCTGAGGATTTTTTCTGAGCTTTTGACTTGTCGCTCCCCGATGAGGCGCTCGTGTGCTTGGCGTTGGGCTTCAGGTAGTTGCTCGAGGATGTTGTCGATTCGCCCTAGTATTTGCTGGACTTGCGGCCAACTCCACTCGGTTTCTTGCCATCTTTCTTCTAAGAGTTGGCGATGTTTCTGGGCGTGTTGACGGGTCTTGCGAATTGATTTTTTCATCTGTCGCAGGATGGCTTTGCGGTTGCGTTTGCTGTCTTTCTGCCGCCGTTGTTGGCTCATGGCTATCCCGAGTTTGTTGATTTCTCGCAGGAAGGTTTCGGGGTCTTGGGGCATGCGGTTTTTTAAGCCGGCTTCCCGTATGAGTTTCGTGGCTTTCATCAGGGTGCGGGTGGCGTCGATGAGGAGCACCCAGTCGGTGGGGTAGTGGATGTTGGCTTGGAGACAGAAGCTGTCGAACCAGACGTTGACCAGATCGACGGGGTTTTCTAAACCTAACAATTGCTCTAAGCCGTCGCTGGAGTGTTGGGCGGCGCTTTGCAGTAGCTGGGCGCCGAGTTGGTCGATGGCTTCTTGGGGCAGGAAGCGTCCGTAACGGTCGAGGGTGCTTTTTGAGGGGGGCATGACGGAGCCGAATTCGCCTGTATGACAGAACCATTGCAGCACATTGCTTTCTGCTAGTTGGATGCTGAGTTCGCGCACGGGCATATGATTTTCGACGAAGCGGACGATGTTAGTGCGGAAGGCGGTGACGCAGTGATTGAGGAATCGGGTGCCTACTTGATGGGACTGGAGGCCGCGGCGTTCGAGAACAAGCTTCGTGAATTGGTCATCGAGTCCGGCCCGCTCGATGATGTCGTCCATGAATTGGTATCGGGCGCGTTTATCGCGATAATCTTTGGGCCCGTAACAAGGTGGAAGTAGACGAAAGGTTAATTGGCGGTTAATTTCGGTCATGATTCGGCGGGTTTGATTTTGATACTAACCAAATTATACACGCCGAATTTGGCTATGGGAGTCCAAATTGGGCTCTCATAGCTCTTTAATATCGCTGTTTCGCACTTCTATGACAGGGGGGCGGACCTGTGGGACAGGCCCTACCTAAACTCTAATTCCTTCATCCATGAACTCAGTATCCGAACCAGACTACGCCGCCTTCATTGGTGTCGATTGGGCCTTTGCCGAACATGCCATCGCTCTCTTTGACACTACCACGGACACCAATGAAGAGGCCGCACTATCATCCAATCCAAACGCCATCCATAACTGGGCATGTAACCTTCAGGAACGCTTCATGGGCCGACCCATTGCCCTCTGCGTCGAACTTAGTCGCGGTGCTCTCATCGATCAGTTAGCCGCCTTTGACTTCATCGACATCTACCCGCTCAATCCAGTCACCAGCGCCCGATTTCGCAAAGCCTTTGCGCCCAGTGGGGCCAAGGACGACCCTTCAGATGCGCGACGCCACCTCAGCATTCTCCGGCAACACCGAGACCAACTACGTTTGTGGACACCGGGCAATCCTCAAGACCGCCACCTCCAACTTCTCTCAGAGAATCGGCGCAAGCTCGTTAGGCTCCAAGTCGATCTGCGAAACCGTCTGAGGTCTATCCTGAGAGACTATTACCCCCTGGCTTTAGAAGTTGCTGGCACCGATCTCGCCTCCCCCATGGCCTGTGCGTTTCTACTCAAGTGGCCCGATCTAGCAACTCTCCAACGAGCCCAAGCAGACACCATCCGCAAGTTCTACTATGCGCAAGGTTCTCGCCGGAGTGATGTCATTGAGAAACGACTGGAGAAGATCAAAGCAGCCAAGCCCGTCAGCACTGAAGCTGCGCTCATTGAGCCCTCCGTGCTCTACATGCGCAGTCTAGCGGAGCAACTTAAAACATTGGAACAGAGCCTAACTGAGATCGAACAAGCATTGATGACAGCCTACCAAACTCATGCTGATCACGCACTTTGGCAAAGCTTCCCCGGGGCAGGAGACGTCCTAGGGCCACGTCTGCTCTGTGCCTGGACCAGTGATCGAAGCCGTCTACAAAGCGCTCAAGACATGCAAGTCTACAGCGGGATCGCCCCTGTGCGTAACGCCAGCGGTAAACGAAAGACGGTCTTCCGCAGGTATCACCGGCCCGTGTTCATTCACCAGACGTTTTGGGAGTATGCGAAATGTTCTGTGATGTACTGCGACTGGGCCAAGGCGTATATTGACGAACAAACCCGACGAGGGATTCGGAAAAGCACGGCCTATAGAAGCTTAGCGTTCAAGTGGCAGCGGATCATGTATGCCTGCTGGAAATCGGGAACGCCATATGACGAGAACCACTACAACAGCAGCTTAGAGAAGAGCAGATCTCCCTATCAGCCGACTCAGCTTGATGCAGCCTAGCGCCCCCTTTTCACTAAATATTTAGCTGTTAATAACTTTCGCAAACAAACACGATTCTCTATTGACGGACTTCCTCAGATGTTCCTCTACTTTTTTGACCACCACTTTTAGTCACTCCCAGCGAAAGCCTTAAAGGCACTTTTCGTAGCGGAACTCGTGAGAGTTCCGGGCGTCGCACTCCGCTGCCCCGAAGGAACGGCATTTTTCAAGCGCCGCGCGATGCTCAATGCGGCGGTTGCGAGCCGCCGCATGTTGGGACCTTTCATTCCTCACGTTTCAGTGATCTTGATAGAATTTCGGCATCACTTTCTCCGTCCGTTAGGCGGATAGTTACGCGGTCGCCTGTCGCGAGATCCGCGACCGAGCGAACGATGTGTCCGGCGTCATTGACCGTGATGCTGTAGCCGCGTGCCAAGGTCTGAGCGGGGCCGAGAGCACGCAGCTGCTTGCGCATGCTTTCAATGCGGTTGGTAAACTGTGTTAGATGCCGTTCGCTTGCCGAATGCAGCCTCGTTCGCACGGTTTCGAGACGATCCACATAGCGTTGCAGGCGATTGGCCGGTTTCAACATGCGCAGTGCATTGGCTCCGGCATCGAGCCGTCGGGAATAGTCGCGAAGCTCCTGCTCCACGATGGTCTGCAAAGCATCGGCCCGATCGTCTAACCATTGTGCTGCCGACTCCAACCGGCGCCGCGGCGCCTGAAAACCGGCGCTTCGTTGGTACCAATGCAGTTGTTGTTGCCACCGTTGAAGCGCGCGGTGGGCAAGTTGGTTCAAAGTGCGCTGCCGTTGGCGGAACGCCTCTTGCATCTCCATGCGGTCGGGCGTCGCCAACTCGGCCGCGGCCGTCGGTGTGGGCGCCCGCTGATCCGCCACAAAGTCACTGATCGTGAAGTCCGTTTCATGACCCACACCACACACGATGGGAATGGGACAACGCACGATAGCGCGAGCCACGCCTTCTTCATTGAAGCTCCACAAGTCTTCGAGGCTTCCCCCGCCACGTGCGAGAATAATCGTATCTATGTCAGTGCGTTTGCCGAGTCGATCCAAGGCATCGATGATCTCTAAGAATGCGCCATCTCCCTGCACGGGAACGGGATAGATCACGAGATCCACCCACGGCGCCCGCCGCTTGAGAGTCGACCGGAGATCCTGGATGGCCGCGCCGGTGGGAGAGGTCACGATCGCCAAGCGCTTGGGATAACGGGTGATAGATTGTTTGCGCGGCGAGTCAAACAAGCCTTCGGCTTTCAGCTTGGCTTTTAGTGCCTCAAAACGTTGGTGAAGGTTTCCCGCACCGATCGTTTTCACCTGACGAACGACCAACTGATACTGCCCACGCACTTCATAGAGACTGAGTTCGCCAAAGACGCGAAGCTTGGCGCCTTCCTGAATCGGCACCCGATTATTCCAAGCTTGTCCTCGAAAGAAGACACAGGCGATCTGCGCGTGGGGATCTTTTAAGGTGAAGTACTGATGTCCGGAACTCTGTTTCCGGTAGTTGCTTACCTCTCCCTCCACCCAAACTTCGCCTACCTCAATCTCTAGCAGTTGCCGGATCTTGCGCGTGAGTTGGCTGACGGAATAGATCTGCATGAAGTGAACTTAGCGAACGCATTTTCGCCGCAAAGGAAGAAAACCCCAGCCGGAAAAACCGGCTGGGGTTTCAAATCCGCTAGATCATCGCTGATCGAGCAAGTTGAGGAGATTGCCTTCCTACAACCCGATGCTCCCTAAACTGAAGCTGATATTATCAAAGCTACCGCCATTGGGGAGATTAAACAATACACCAGAGATGTTGGTTAAACTCATTTGCGCGGCGCTAATAGGATCGATCCTGTTTGCACTATAATCACCCCACACAACAGTGCCCTCGGTCGATCCAAAGGTATCTCGCATCTCGTCACCGGTGAGACGATAGTAAGAACCAGCGTCGTCGTAGATGAACGCGAAGAAGTCGGAACTTTCGCCGGAGTCGATGTCCAGGACATCAAAGCCGAAGTTCGTAACGCTCGTTGAGTCGAAGTCAAAGTGAGCCCAACCGCCACTGCCGTTGTCATCTGGACTATCGATGATGCCGTCGCCATCTGCATCGACAAGATTCTCGGCCACAATCAAGGAGTTCCCAAAAGCGTCTTGCCCTAGAGAACCGAGGTTACCCACATCTAAGTTGAGGGCTTCCAAATCGTCATCAGCGGTGCCAGTTAGGCTGGTATCGAAGGTGATTGCTCGATCTTCCTCACCCAGGACAAAGTGATCCCAGAGATCTTGGAAATCCCGCCCAGCGGAAATGGTCACTCCGCCGCCAAAGGTATCATACTCATTATCCAATTGGGACCCGTGCACATACCCAGCGAACAATTCGTCGAATGTGAGCACAAAGTCAGGATTAAATGTGTAGAGCTCCGAAGCTTGATAACTTGTTTCGTAGTAATCTACCACTTCAGCGGGAGGATAAACTCGAGCGACAATAATCTTATCGAGTTGATCGATGCTAGATCCATCATGGTAAACCGTGAATGGACCCGTGTATTGAGTGCCACTCGTCGGCGCGTCCCCAGCGCCTGGATCAATGCCCTGTGTCGAATAATAGATCATTGATCCTTCGGGAGCGTTTGACGGAAGAGTCATAGTAATATCCGCACTTCCACTGAAGACGTTGCCGGAAGGCGATATCTGTGGGGCGTTGATACGCTGTTTGGATCCAAAGTCAAACTTCGCAGATGAGCCATTACTTGGCAGATAGCTTAGTGTTTGACCTTCAGGAGCAAATGCCCGGGCTCTCACATACTTGGTGACATCCTCAGATCCGGCGGCGCCGCCATGACTGAGCGTGAACGCCCCGGTGTATTCTACTCCCGTTGTAGGATTGCCGAATTCATCGCCAACCGGAACCGTGCCGTCGAGAGTGTAATAAATCCGTGTGCCATCAGGGGCTGATTCATCGATTGAAATCGTGACAACCGTTTGCGCGAGATAACGTCCGCCGTTTGGAGAAACTTCGGGCGTCGGCAATTGACTAGGATCGACCGGCTGGGGCTCGATCACGTAGTTCTCTTCCGCAACCTGACTGAAGGTGCGGCAACTCACGTTTCCTGATGGTACCGCGATCGCTTTCACTGCGAAGTTGGCAGGGAGCAACATGTCTCCAGCTACGTGGAAATTAATATCGCTCAAGAAGCTCGTCATCTGATGGCCAACCCGGCTCGCCGGATCCAATGGATCGGGCAGGTTCTCGTCATCAATGACTTCGAACGTCATGCTCATGGGCGTTCCGGCATTGCCATTGGCATTTGGATTCTTAAACGGCGTCGCCGTAACAGAATAGCTTCCCGGAGATGGGTTCCAAGCGTAATACTCTCCGTCGCTGTCCCCTTTTAGCGAATAGGGAGCACTATTCTCAGTTCGACTAGCGCCATTGATAACAATTTTCACACTGCCAGGAATGGTACCCACAATGCCATCGCCGCCATAGGAAGGATGGGATTTGATTTCATCATCCACCGTCGGATCCGAATCTTCCACACCGGCGACACCGCTACTGTCACCTTCGTTGCTGGAGTCAAAACCGTCGATATTGTTACCGTGACCATTATTGCCGTCACCGCAGCTCTCTCCGTTAATATTAGCACGAATACTAATGTTCTCGGGGAGATGAGCCAGGTTAAGCTTGATACCCGAAGGTATGGGATCATATCCGGGAACCGGCTCATTGGTGATGGTATCGATAAGCGTATAACTCTGCACCCACTGACATTCGTCGTCTGGATCAGGCGTGGGAGGATCGGGCGGATCGAGTTCGTCTCCTTGATATCCATAGTGAAGCCATTGCAACTCTTGGATCGAGAGTCCACCGAAGTCATAGGTCGTCTCACTGCCCTCGGTTTCACTTGTGGCCACAGTCTCAATACCTCCGTCTTTGATATAGACGTTGGCGAACTGAGAACTCGTCACATAGATAGACCCAAGAAGGAGCTGTGTGCCATCCTCACCGAAGAGATCGATCCGGTTAGCCATTTCGATATCGTCCATGATGGTCAATCCACCCGTGGTGAAGGTATCGAGATTGACCGATTCCGAGAAAAGAATGGAATAGCCTAGATCCGGCGTCTCGCCTCCGTCACCGCTAAGGACAACCTCGTCACCGTAGTTATCAAGAAAGGCCCCGAGAGCCGTTTCATCAAGCTGGCTGACCGTGACGTCGAGACCCAAACCGCCGATGTTGAGCAGAGTCTGGTCTCCGCCGTAGTCTAACCAGCCGGCACCCTCATTCCAAAGGGAATCTTCCCAATCGAGAATGAGCGAACGGTCACCTGACTCATAGTAATCGAGCGTGAATGCTTCTTCGTAGACTTCACCATTCAGAACGTTTCCGTCTTCATCCACCTCAGGATTGCTACCGTCTACCGTGTAAACGAGAAGCGCATCGGGATCTTCAGAAGGCGCCTCAATCGTCACGAGTATACTTTCTGTGAAGGTCGACCCACCAGGTGAAATGGTAGGAGGAACGAGCGCCAACTGTGGCTGAGAGTTGTACTCATGACTAACTGATTCGCTGTCGAGCACCAGACTTCCCTCAGGAGCCTTGCAGTAGGCCGTCACGATCGTGTTGCCCGGAATATTAATCGCTCCCAGATTCGCATCATTGGGATCGTAGAGCTGCTCGGCGCCGCCATTGACGGAGTAATAAATACTCACGCCCGAAATACCGTTGGATTCAGACAGAAAGAGACTTTTGTCGTATTCGTTCTCACAACATGAGCTGGTGGTAATAGAGAATGTAGGCCCTTGCAATTGAACCTCAATATCACGAGCCGCGACCTGGCTATTGTGAAGCAAAGAGGTGTATTGAGTCGCCACCGACTGCGCGGTGATGGTCAAGCCGGCAGGATAATCACTCAAACTCGCTTGGAACGCCGTTTCATAAGGCAACCAATCCCCGCCGTTGATGGCGTATTGCATCGTCGAATAGGCTTCACCATTGTAATTCACCAAACTAATGGTCGATTCCAAAGTCTGCCCAATCACCAAGGTGGGTGGATCAGCCACGATCTCGGGAGATTGCAACGTGGCTTCGTTGACAACCGCGACGGCTTGCACTTGATCACTCGCGATGATGTTATTGGGATGGATCTTCGGAGTGGCTTTGGCCAACACCGTGGCACCCGTTAGATAATCATCAAGATGGAGAAGCTGCGCATCCAAATAAGCGTCCCAATTCTGACCATTGTCTAAACTATAAACGACTTGAGAAACCTCACTGTCGTTGGGGTCATTTATGGATGCGGTGATTTCCTGGTTATTAAGCGCATCAAACGCGTTCGCCGAAAGGGCAATTTCAGGAATATCCAGCGTGATCGTCGTCGCAGCGATTTCGACCGATTCTTCTTCTGTCTCGATGACGTTTGCCTCGTGAGCAGTCGGGGTCGCTTTCGCTTGAACCGTGACACCCGTGCTATATTCGTCAATGTCTACCGTGAACGGTTCTTCATAAGGAGTCCAGGTCTCACCGCTATTCACAGAATAAACGGCTTGGTACACACTTTGCTCAACATTGGTGATCGATATCTCGACGGAGGCGTTTGTCAATGGATGCAACTCCAAACCAGTCGCGGCGATCACAGGTGGTTCATGCATGATATCAATCGCATCCAATGTAATGGATTCCACCGCGCTCTCGGTAATAGCTCCTACCATAGTGGTGGGAGCAGCCTTCGCGCGAATCGTCACGCCATCAGAATAATCATCAATGCTCAGTACCACGGGCTCATTGTAATCCGCCCACGTTTCGCTTCCATTGAGAGCAAATTGCAGTTTAGAGATACTATTATGGTCTGCATTGGGATAGGTAATCGTCACCGTAACATTGGGCGAACTAATGGGATGAAGACTGCTCGCACTCGCAGCAACCATCGGCTTATCCAACTCGAGGGTTTGGATACCCAGCGTCGCGCTCACCTCAGCACTCTCGAGGTAGTTTTCAGGCCATTTCGTGGCAATCGACTTGGCAATGATTGAAGCGCCACTCAAATATTCGGTGATATTCAAGGTCACCGTACCGACGTAGTCGTTCCAATCGCTTCCATTCACGCTGTAAACGATTTTGCCATGAGCAGGATCGTTGGAATGCGTGATATCGACCGTGATAACGGGCTCATCAATCGGATGAAAAGTCGTCGCGGAAGATTGAATCGAGGGTGCCGTTAATGTCGTAGACGTTCCCTCGTAGACGGCACTTCGCACATAGCTGTTGTAGTACGAAGTAGAAAAATTCTCTTTCACATGGGCAAAGGTCGCGACATTACCCCCGGGAGGAACCGCAACAGAACCACCGCTCTCGACGGTTTGCCAATAGCTCCCATTCACAGACGCATAGACTTCAGATACCTCCCCGTTTGAATTGTTGGGATTTGAAATCGTAATAGATTTTCCTGCTTCACCATATTCGTTGAGAGCATATTGACCGGAGGGAGGATCAAGCTCGGGTTGAAGCAATTGTTCTTTTGAATTATTGCTTCCTGTGGGATCAATGTCAGCATTGGGATTGGAATTGCCAACCGTGACGATCGTTCCCGTCTCAACGGTCGTGTTGCGGTCAAAGTCCCAAACCCACGCTCCCTCGGAATCATTGGCGGCGAGTTCAAAGAAAGCGGAACGCTCTTCCGGCGCGACGGTTTCAGGCGAGGCAGAAGGATCGATCTTGAATTCCTTGATACCCTTTGAACCGTCGACGGCGATCTTAAACTGCTGCTCGACGTCGTCCCAAAGAACGCGGAGTTCGCCGTCGACAGCGGCTTCGGCATCCGATTGCTCCACAGCGGTTAAACGATAATCAATAAATCCACCGCGATAGCCGGGGATCTTCTCGCCTTCGGCCGCATGCTTCTTCATCTTATCAATAACCGCTTGTGCAGTTGTGAGTCCGTCAAGAGAGCCGCCACTGCTGAGGTACATCTTAACAGACGAGTTCAGCGAATGGACGTGCTCATTGAGGCGGCTTTCCTCAGCCCGATCACTCAGATTAGTCATCTTAGAAATGGAGATGACTGCAATGATGCCCACGACTGCGACGGCCGCGATGAGCTGGATGAAGCCGAACGCTCTTATTCGAGTGTGGCTAGAGTTTTTCATAGTAGTGATAGTTCGCAGTTCCCAGTAGGTAGATTAGTGTTTGTTGTTGGTAGTAGTCGGAGTGGGAGCTTGGTTGGTTGTTTCAGAGAAATCCTTACCATGCCTGAAGGGTTTTTCTATTAAAACTATAATAACCATAATTAAGAGGTTTCTTGGTTTACAAACCTGAGATCGCTATCAAGAGCTGGTATCATCAAAGCGACCTCGCATCGGCTGGCGCGCGCTCAGTCTCTCATCCAAGTGAAAAACTCGCAGGCTTGGGTGAAGCGAGGGTCAGCAAGTTCGCACGAGTGAGGATTGATGCGCGAAGAGGCGAGTTTCCCGGCGCTTGAAGAATATCGAAATTCTACTGGGTAGGAACAGGCGATCAGCCAAAGATCGCGCGATTTCTCGCTAGAATGCGCCTTCCAGGCACAAAATGTGGCGCGGCGAATTAGGTCGTGGGATTGTTTTCAGATTGTTTGGTGGGATTGTCTGTTTTCTTCGTGGGATTGTCAGTCTTTGGCGTGGTGGTGCGCTGAAGTTGTAATCTCAGATTACGAAAGGCTCGCGCTCCTTCCTCGGGGGTGAAGGCGTCGGTGGGTTTGCTTGGCGGCCGTGGTTTCGATGGTTTTGATGCTCTAGTTAGTCTCGCCCGACTGATGTTGAGGTCTTCTTCGAATCGCTCGAGTTGTAAGAAGTTACTGGGTTTGAGCGCTCCCACGCGGCGGCGCTCGCCTCGGATCTCCCGTTGCAAGTAGCTGACGACTTGTTCGACATCTTCGCTGGTGAACCCGGCTCGTAGCAACTCATACCAGGCTCGTTGCCGGTCGAAGCCTAAGATCAGTTTCTGCCCGGTCAGTTGGCAATAGTGTTGGTGTAGGGCCGCCACTTGCTCTTCGACGGGGCTGCTTTGGTTTGATGGTGTTTGCATAGCCTAATGTTTATCTTGTTAGCCTTCCGGCATGCCTCCTCGATGGTCGTTGGCGGAGGGAATGGTGGGCATCACTTGCTGTACGTGATCGGTGGTGATGTGGTTGGCTTTCTCTTGGCTGGCTGCGATCCACGCGGCACGGGCCAGTTGCAGCGCGGTGCGCGGCCGCCCGTTGCTGGCATTGGTAATCAAGTCCAGGGCGGCGGGGATGATGATGTTTTCCTTCAAGTCTACGGCGTTTTGACTGGCTTCTAGGAGTTCTTCGATCTCTTGGCTTTCCCACGGTTTGAGCTGATGATGACAGGCGATGCGGCTGTAGAGGGCGCGGTGGCTGCGTAGTCTTAGACTTCCTAACAAATACTCGTCTCCAATGAGTATGAGACTAAAAGCGGGACGCCGGGCTAGATCGATGCCTAACAATAGCCGGATCTCTTCGAGCGCTCCGTGGCTGTAGTTCTGCGCTTCGTCGAGGATGATGATGGCGCTGGTCTCGCCAAGTTCTACCAAGGCTTCTTCAAGATGCATCAGGGTGGTGCTGCGGGTGCCGCCGGCTTTGCCGAACTTGCGGGCTAAATAGGCTAACAATCCGGCATGGCTTAGGCTGGCCTGGGTGATGGCGATGGCGCAGTAGAGCCGCGGATCGAGCTTGTCTTTCCAGTGGCTGACGAGATGGCTTTTCCCTACGCCGTTGGGGCCGCTGAGCAACATGAGGCTGCGGAGGGCGGCGCTTTGGGTTAGCAGTTGCTCGGCTTGTTGGATCTGAGGGGGCTTTTGATAGTGGGAGGTTTCTTCGTTGAAGGGGATGCCGGTTGCTCCCCAAAGATGGGTGTAATGAGTGATGGTGGAGTCTGTGATGGGCTTGCGGCCACTGCTTTTTCTAAGTCTGGTCGTCATGGTGTGATGATGATAGCGTTATGTGGCTTTGTTAGCCCTGGTGACGGCGTTCGTAGTTGAGCCGGTCGATCTGACTGTTGAGGTGTAGATTGACCAGGTGAGCTGTGCCGACGTGATGGTTGTGATGATAGATCTCCAGCGATTGCTCTTTGCTTACGGCAAAGGGGTCGTAGCGCACTTCGATGCGACGTCCGCGTAGGCTCAAGTCGACTTCGTAGAGGCGATTTTCGATGCGAATGGTGCCATTCTTGCGCACGGTGCGGTGGATGCGGGTGTAGAAGAGTTTTTCCAGAGCGTGATGGCTGAGTTCAAGTTGGCGGAGGTGTTCGGCTCCGGCGTGGAAACGGGCTTGCGGGGTGGTGCCGGTAGTGCTGTGTTGACGGTTATGATAGTCTTTCTGGAGCCAAGTGGAGAACTTGGCATTGAGGTCTTGGAGACTGTGGACGCGCTCTTCGGGTAGTGATAGGGTGGTTTCAAACCCTACCTGAATACTTGAGAATAGGCGTTCTATCTTTCCCTTGCTCCAGGCGGCGTAAGGCTTGTGATGCAATAGGCGGATATCGAGATTGGCGCAGACGATGTGGGTGTGTTTGCTAATGAATGGGGCGCCGTTGTCGACGTAGAGTTTGTGGGGGAGTCCGCGGCGGCGGACGGCTTCTTTGAGGGCGTGATGGAGGTTTTGCGTGTTTTCGCTTGTGTAGTAGGCGGCGTAGGGAATGAGTCGGCTGTGATCGTCAATGATGGCGCAAAGCTGGGTGCCCAAAGTAGCGCCTTCGGTGGTGCGGAGTTTGGGACCGGGGCTGAAGTCGGCCATCCAAAGATCGTTTGGATAGGGGGCTTCGAAGGCTTTGGTGGGGCCGCTATGGATGTCCTCAGCTGGACGCCCGTGATGCAGTCCAGCGGCTCTGAGAAAGCGATAGACTGTGGAGAGTGAAGGCAACTCTCTACCTTCTTCTTGAGTGAGCCACCGGCGATAGGCCACTTTGATCGGAATCTGTGGATATTTTCGCCGCTGCGTGAGGATCCATTCTTGTTGTTCGGAGGTGAGCGCACGTTGTTTGCCGGTGTCTTGCCTGGGATGTTTGGTGAGTGCCTGGAATCCGTCGTTTTGATAGGCATACCACCAGTCTTCGAGAGTGCGAATGGCGTAGTGTTTGCCGGATTGGACATCGGGCCAGGGACGCAAGGCTGCTTGTCGTAAGGCTGCGGCTAACGACCGGCCTTCTTCCTGAAGTTGTTGCAGGTAACTGATGGCGCCGTAGCGGACCAGAGCGCTTTGTTCTTGGGGTGTTAGAGTATGGTCATCAGACATGCGGGAGCTTTACCCCCGCAGTGATTTTGCGAAATAGTACGGTTATGTGGGAAACTCGTGGCGAATAATAGAGAGATGTTAGTTGGCCTTCAAGCACCGGTAATCACCCAATAGGCTCTTGCCATGGAGCGCGAGTTCGAGAAGGATCTCCCCGAGGTTGCCGGCGGTGAGGCGAATGGCTCTCCAAAGTTCTTCTGCGGTGTTTGTAAGAGCAATGCGCTGCCCGAAGAACTCGGTGAGGCTCTGGCGCCTGCTTTGATCGGCGAATCGGCACCAAGCTCGCCGCAGGCAACCTTTCTTGATTTCGCTGCCATTGGCGTTGTTGCCGTCGTCTTGGCCACCTTGGGATGGAGGGGCGCAGCGTTGGTCAAAGTCTTCTTCCACGCATGGGAGATGGACGGTACGATAAGGCAAGAGGTGATCGGGAAGAACACTAATGGTCCTCCCGGCATACTTGCAAAGAAAGCGCATCACGGTGATTTGCGCGTCTCCCTCGACATCGGCAAAACGCTTGTAATTCCCATGGCGATGCAGGCATTGGCCCTCTTCGTGATCGAAGGCACATGGAGGAAATTCATCGGTAGCTGGATAACTGGATCGGCGAATCTGCATCCCCCATTCAATCATCCCTGTCTACGTCCTCATTCTATATCGTGGCTGGCTCCCCGAAACCCAGTCTGACTCTCATCTATACCCGTTCACACGAAGCATTTCGCCACGGAACACACAAAAAAGAAGCCCCAACCTTGTGGCTGGGGCTTCTGCCAAGCTTCTGGTGAAGCGGTGAGTTGAAGGAAGGAGGTCAGAAGGCGCCTCCTGCACCCAATTCAAAGCTGAGGTTGTCGAACGCTCCTCCGTGAGGAAGGCTGAATAGAATCCCTGAGATATTAGTGAGGCTCAGCTGGGCCGCGGTGATGGGATCCACCCGATTGGCGCTGGAATCAGCGAAAACCAGCGTTCCCTCGGTGCTTCCAAAGCTATCCCTCAACTCCGTTCCCGTAAGCCGCTGATAGCTTCCAAAGTCATCGTAGATCCACGCAAAGAAGTCACTTTCCTCTCCCGCATCAATATCCAGAATATCGAAACCAAGGCTCATGACCTCCGTCGAGGTGAAGTCAAAGTGCGCCCAGCCGCCTCCGCCATTGTCGTCTGGGCTATCGATCAATCCGTCGCCGTCCACATCGATGAGGTTTTCGGCGACGATCAACGCATTGCCAAAGGCGTCTTGTTCTCCCAGCCCGACATTTCCTGTCAAGAAATGGCTCGCTTCCAAGTCGGTGTCCGCGGTGTTGCTGAGGCTTGTGTCAAAAATCAGCGCACGGTCGGCCTCACCAAGTATGAAATGATCTCCCATATCTTGGTAATCCAAGCCCGCCGTGATGGTCAATCCACCGCCGAAGGTGCTATAAGCATCATCGACCTGCGATCCATGACCGTATCCGGCGAACAACTCATCAAACGTGAGGGTGAAACTGGGATTAAACGTGTAGAGTTCAGAGCTGGCATAACTCGTTCGATAATAATCCATGACATCTTGAGGAGGATAGACCCGGGCAATGACCAGCAGGTCCAATTGATCAATGCTCGAACCGTCATGAAACAGCGTGAAAGGCCCGGTATAAAGAGCGCCACTCGCCGGCGCGCTTCCCTCACCAGGATCCATGCCGTTCAATGAGTAGTAAATTTGCGAACCTTCAGGTGCGTTGTCCGGCAACGTCATGGTGATATCGACACTTCCATCGAAGACGCTTCCATTGGGCGTGATACCCGGAGCGTTGATTCGTAGAGCTGCCCCAAATTCAAACTTCGACGAGACGCCGTTACTCGGAAGATAGCTCAAGGTCTGACCCTCTGGTGGGAAGACGCGGGCGCGCACATATTTCGTCACGTCGTCACTGCCAGGCGAGCCACCATGATTCACGATAAACGGGCCGGTGTATTCGACTCCCGTGATGGGATTGCCAAATTCATCTCCAAGCGGAACCGTACCATCAAGTGTGTAATAGACCCGCGCTCCCTCGGGCGCTGATGAATCAGTGGAGATGGTTACCTCTGTTTGGGCTAAAAACCGGCCTCCGTTGGGAGATACATTCGGGGCCTGCAATTGGTTGGGCTCATACGGCTGCGGCTCGATGATGTAATTCTCTTCAACGATTTGACTGAACGTTCGGCAAGAGGTTTCCGCCGAAGGCACGGCCACGGCCCTAACGGTATAGTTGGCCGGTAATAACGCGTCCCCAGCTATATGAAAGTTGATATCGCTGAGAAAACTCGTCATTTGATGACCGACAAGGCTAGAGGTCTCAAGAGGATCGGGCAAAGTATCGTCATCAATGATCTCCAGTGACATGCTCAAAGGCGTCCCGGCATTGCCTTGGGCGTTCCTTTTCTCATAGGGAGTCGCAGTAACCGTGTAGTAACCGGGGCTCGGATTCCATGGAGCATAGTCGCCGTTATTGTCCCCTTTGAGCGAGAAAGGCGCCGAGTTCTCGGAGCGGCTCGCTCCGTTGATAACGATTTTTAAACTCTTAGGAATACTCCCGACAACTCCATCGCTACCGTATGATGGATGCGCTTTGATTTCATCATCGACCGTTGGATCAGAATCCTCGACCCCCGCAACCCCACTGCTATCACCCTCATTACTTGAATCGAAGCCATCGATATTATTGCCGTGACCGTTGTTTCCGTCGCCACAACTCTCCCCATTGACATTCGCCCTGAGGCTGATATTCGCAGGAAGATGGGCTAAGTTAATCTTAATGCCGTCAGGTATCGGGTCATATCCCGGCACTGGCTCGTTCGTCGAGGTGTCAATAAGAGTATAACTTTGGACCCATTGGCACTCATCGTCAGGATCCGGAGTGGGAGGATCAGGCGGATCCAATTGATCTGCTTGATAGCCGTAATGAAGCCATTGCAGTTCCTGAACGGATAGACCGCCGAAGTCATAGGTGGTTAAACTTCCATAATCTTCACTCGTTGCGACCGTCTCAATACCGCCATCATTGATATAGACATTGGCGAATTGAGAACTGGTGACATAGATAGAGCCCAATAGCAGTTGCGTGCCGTCTTCACCGTATAGATCAATTCGATTGGCCATCTCAATATCATCCATGATCGTCAGGCCGCCAGTGGTGAAAGTATCCAGATTAATCGATTCAGAGAATGAAATGGAGTAACCGAGATTGGGAGTCTCTCCTCCATCCGCGCTAAGCACCACCTCATCGCCATAGTTATCGACAAAGGCTCCCAGCGCCGTGTCGTCCAATTGAGTCACGGTGACATCTAAGCCAAGCCCTCCAATATTGAGTAGCGTTTGGTCACCACCATAGTCCAACCACCCTGCGCCGTCATTCCAAAGGGAGTCTTCCCAATCCAGGACAAGCGAACGATCTCCTGACTGAAAGTAGTCTAGCGCAAAAGCGCCATCGTAGACCATTCCGTGAAGAACATGGCCGTTTTCATCAATAATCGGCGCACTCCCATCCACCGTATAGACAATAGTAGCGTTCGCGTCTTCGGCCGGCGGTTCGATGGTAACGAGAATACTTTCTGTATAGGTGGCGCTTCCCGGCGAAATCGTTGGGGGCATGAGCGCTAGTTGAGGTTCTGAAAGATATTCATGACTCTCACTTTCGCTCGCGACGATGTGACTACCCTCCGGCCCTTTGCAATATGCCGAAACGATGGTGTTTCCCGGGATATTGATCGCTCCAAGATTGGCATCATTGGGATCATACAATTGTTCCGGCCCGCCATTCACTGAGTAATGGATGGTTACGCCTGCAATGCCGTTGCTCTCACTCAAGAAGAGGCTCTTGTCATAAAGATTCTCGCAACAAGAACTCGTGGTGATCGAAAACGCCGGCGCTTGCAACTGCACTTCGACGATTCGCGAAGATTCCTGGCTGTCGTGCAAGATCGAAGGATACTGAGTAGCCACCGCTCTCGCTCTTATTTCCAATCCTAGCGGAAACTCCGCAATGGTTGCCTCCCATTCTCCTTCATAGGGAATCCACTCTCCATTGTTGATGGAGTACTCCATATTAGAAACAGAATCATCATTGTAACTTACGAGAGATACCATCGAGGATAGACTCGTATCGACGATCAAGATCGGAGGATCGACCACGATCTCGGGTGATTGCAGAAACGCTTCGTGCACAGGAATCGATGATTCCGTTTCGGCGCTCGCAAGAATATTGTGGGGATGCCTTTGGGGCGTCGCTTTCGCCTGAATCGCCACTCCTGATAGATAGTCGGCTAAGGTGAAAGTGAGGGGTTCCGAGTAATCAACCCAATCAGAATCGTTTAAACGGCAAACGATATTGGCCACTTCAGAATATTCAGCAAGGGATAGAGTTCCAACAATACTAGGATGTTGCAAAGGGTCGAGAGCCTGACCTGATAGCTGGATCTGAGGCGCTGGTAAGGTAATGACCTCAGCATCCAGGGAAGTCGATTCATTGGGGCTCGCAATAATCGCACCTTCATAAATAGTCGGAGAAGCCCTGGCAACCAGCGTGACACCCTCGTGAAACTCATCAATCCCGAGAACGACAGGATCGCCGTAGTCGTTCCAAGTGGAGCCATTGTTAACAGAGTATTCAATCTTCGAAATATTGCCCGTAACCTCATTCGGATTGGCAATCGTCGCCGTTACCGATGAAGAATCGATTGGATGCAATAATGCGGCATCAGTAGAAATGACCGGTTTGAGGAGATCAAAGGTAGCTACGGACAAGGAGGTTGCCACTTCGCTACTTTCCAAATAGTTGTCAGGCCATTGGGTTGCGATGCACTTTGCCTTGATAGACGCTCCACCAATATAACTCGAGAGCGACATCGAAAATGGGCCGGCGTAATCGGTCCATTCACCATCTTCTATTTGATAGACGATCTTCCCGTGAACCGGATCATTGGCGTGACTAAGCGTTGCCGTAATCATCGGATGATCAATCGGATGAAATTCAGAAGAAGACGTGGCGATCGACGGTGGCGAGAGTGTCGTCACCGTACCTTCATACACCGAGGATCGAACGAAACTATTGTAGTAGCTTGCTGTGAACTCAGCTTTAGCGTTAGCGAAGGTGGCGAGATTCCCTCCGGGAGGCACCGAAATTTGGCCGCCATCAGACACGGTTTGCCAATAGGAGCCATTAACCGAAGCGTATATTTCTGATACTTCACCGCTGATATTGTTGGGATTCGCGATCGTCACGGGTTTCCCTTCGCTTCCAAATTCACTTAAGGGAAATTGCCCCGGTGTAGGGCTCACCGTCGGTTGCAATAATTGCTCCTTTGCGGAACTGGTTCCCCCAGGATTAATATCACTATCCGGCTGTTGATTGCCCACGGTCACGATCTGGCTAGGCACGGCGGTTGTCTCACGATCATAATCCCATACCCAAGCGCCTTGGCTCGAGTCGTTATTGGCCAATTCGAAAAAAGTCGACCGTTCTTCTGGGTCAACACTTTCGGGTGTGGCCGTCGGATCCATCTTGAAGGTTTTAATGCCTTTCGATCCATCGGTGGCGATCTTGAATTGCTGAGCGGCCGAGTCCCATAGAACCCTTAATTCACCATCGGTAGCTGCTTCCGCATCGGTTTGTTCGATTGCCGTGAGGCGATAGTCGACAAAACCACCGCGATACCCCGGTATTTTATCGCCGTTCGCGGCGTGTTTTTTCATCTTATCGATGACTTGCTGAGCGGTCGTTAGGTTCTCCAGTGATCCGCCACTTCCTAGATAGGATTTAATTGAGGTATTGAGGACGTGGACGTGCGTGTTGAGACGTTGTTCTTCTGTCCGATCATTTATATTGGTTATCTTCGTCAACGAGATCGTCGCAATAATGCCAACTACAGCGACAACCGCAATGAGCTGAAGGAAACCAAACCCTCTCTTGCGAGTGAGGTAGGTCTTCATGTCTTGTGCTCCTTACTTCCAACTTTGTTGAGGTTCGTTTGGAGGAGTGGTGTTTAGGTATACGTGACCAGAATCGCTTTCTTATATAAAAACAATAATATCTAGAAGATAGCTGATCGCGTATTCTCGGGATTGGTTGGGATAACCAATTCGTAGCCCAGAATTGAACGAATCGTCTGGTTTCGAGCCAGCAATACACCGATCGCCAGCCTACTCTCGTACCTGAAACTCGAAGCAAGGTTCGAATATCAAGATTCTTGGGCGCAAAGGATCCCTCGGCGACCGGGATTCTACCGCGCAATCCTGTCAAAACTCTCCATGCTCAAGCCGTTTTGATGAAGTTTTTCTACGAATGTTCCTTCAAGACGGTGACAAACGAGTCGAGATATTGGCGGTGCTTGGTGGGGCTGACCCCTCTAATACGACAGGCGGCTTCAATCGAAGTGGGGCGGAGCCGGGTGAAGAACTCAAGCGCGCTATTTGGGAGGATCTCTGCCTCAGGCAGATTGGCGGCCACGGCCATCTCAGCACGCTTCGCCCGGAGTTTTTCGAACAAAGCCTGATCAAAGCCCAGTTCATTCAACGCCATCGGGCCGGCTTCACCCTTACTGGTCTTGGCTTTGGCCGGGCTCGGGTCCGGCCAACGCAGGCGCCAAACCGTGGTCTGACCACGCATCACCTCCTCGCCCTTTCTGGTCAGCGTCAGGATCGGGTACTGACCGGAAGAAACCGTTACCAAGCCCACCTCCTGCATCTCCCGGAAGAGGGCATTGAGATAGGCGGTACCAAGATCTTTCAAAAGACCATACGTGCTCAGCTCATCGAGCCGCGCCTGAAGAATCTCCTGAGAGCGGCTGCCCACCAGCATCTGGATGATCCTGCCGCGGCCATAGCGCCCCGCCCATTCCCCTCCTTGACGCCGGGACATTCGGGCGACACCGCTCAAGGCTTTGCGAACGATGAGCGCCTCCCCTTCGCCCGGCTCGCGGAAGTCCCTTCCCCCTTGGGCACGGCAGCGGTCGCAGGTACCGCACACACCCGGGGTGCTTTCGCCGAAATAGCGGAGAATCGCCTGTTGTCGGCAGCCACTATCATAACACACATCGACCATAGCGCGGAGCTTCGCCCGGTCGCGGCGTTCCTTTTCCCGGAGAGTCTCCCAGTCCAATTGAAGCGCATTGGGAGCAATATGCGGCTTCAAGAGACGCGTGCCACGCATCCGCGAGTGCGCGATATCAAAACGCTCCACGTAGCGATGCCGCGCTAAAGTGGAGAGGGAGGTGCTCAGCCCCATGGTGTTTTTGAGATTCGCCCGCTTCGCCAGCTCCTGCAGCGGCATCCGAACCTCCTGATTCGGATCCGCACAATGTAAGAGGCATTTGTAAACCTGCTGAATCATCTCCGGTGAAGGATTGTTGCCCTCGATGAAGAACTCCTGCGTGCGGGTATCAGCGTAGTTGAAAAGGAGTTCGCAAGCGGAGGGCTCCCCATCTCTGCCCGCCCGGCCTGCTTCTTGATAATAGGCTTCCACGCTGCCTGGCACTTCATAATGTGCCACAAAGCGGACATCCGGGCGGTCGATCCCCATGCCAAAGGCATTCGTCGCCACCGCCACATTGCGTTCGCGACGCAGGAAGAGATCCTGAGCCCGCGAGCGTTCTTGATCCGTCATCCCGCCATGATATGGAATCACCGATAGCCTCTCCGCATCAAGACGCTCGCTCAGTTCGTCCACACTCTTGCGCGTGGCGCAGTAAATGATCCCGGTCTGATGTTGTTTGATCAGCTGCTTCAGCCGGCTCAGTTTCTGCGTCTTTTTATCGACGTGTTTGATTGTTAGGCTGAGATTAGGTCTCTCAAAACCGGTCACACACTGAAACGGCTCTTTTAGATGAAGATGTGTCAGGATGTCTGATCGCACCGTAGGTGTGGCCGTTGCCGTGAGCGCCAAGGTCTGCGGATTTCCCAGATGCTGCCTCGCCTGACCCAACCGCAGATAATCGGGCCGGAAATCGTGGCCCCATTGCGAGAGACAATGCGCTTCGTCGACGGCAAACAACGCAATGGGCACCCCGCTCAAAGCCTGCAAGAATCGCGGGCTTCGAAAGCGTTCGGGTGCCACATAGACCAATTTGAACTGCCCTTCGTGCACGCCTCGGATCCGTGCCTGCTGCTCCGCTCCGCTCACGGAACTGTTGATCATGGTTGCGGGAATCTTCCTCGCCACCAAGGCATCCACCTGATCCTTCATGAGCGCGATCAGTGGACTGATCACAATCGTAACCCCCTCCATGATCATTGCCGGCAGCTGATAGCAGAGCGACTTCCCTCCCCCGGTCGGCATGACCACCAACGCGTCCTGCCCGCTGAGCAAGGCAGAGACCACCCGCTCCTGGCCATGGAGAAACTTCCGGAATCCAAAGAAGGCTTCCAAGGCCACATGGGGATCACGCGTCATTCATCGGCAGGATAAAGGAGGGCGAGAGAGCCGCCTAGAGGGAATTACCCGATCATCAAGAATCGTTCGTTTCATCGTAAAATTACAAGCAATAGCTGTATAATCGACTAAACGCTCGAAACTGAGCCAGTGGTGACTGATCGCGTCGTAAGAATACCTATTTTTTATGATATTGATTGACGACTAGTAAGATCGCGTTAATCTAGTCCCACTTTCGCATTCCCTCCCATTGGGTTCCCGCAGCGGGTTTCGTTCATTTCCCCGCTGCGGGAATCCTGTTTTAAGGGGGTAGGGTTTCGCCGCAGCAACCCAGACAATCCCGCCTAAAATAGTTAGCCTTGGACAGTTTCTGGGTATGACTAAAAATGGAGGGCACTTTTCGTAGCGGAACTCATTCCAATCGTGTTCCGTCTTGCTCGGTAGGATCAAAGCCACCGAACGAGGAGAACTCATGGATATCACAAAGCTCTCATCCCATTATCCCGCTCTGCTCGTCGTGAGTGTGGTCGCGTTCGCTGCCGGCTTTGGCGTCGCTTGGGTGAAGAAGCCCGCGGGTTCGCCGGTCACCCCAGAGCCCTTGGAAAGAAACCACCCTTCGCTTCTTCAGCCAGGGAACGCCTCTCAGGGGCACTCCAGGTCCCCAGAATTCTATGAGGCACATCTTTCTGAGTTGAGAGAACACCGGCGCCAAATCGGGAAGCTTCGTGAGAAATTGGACCAACTGAGCCCCGACGAGCTTCCTGAGTTACTCGACGCTCTCTCCGCGACAGCAGGATTGAACGGCCTGAGTTCTGAAGACGAGTCCTTGCTGAAGCGAATCCTCGGGATCTGGTACCAGGAAGACTCCGAAGCTGCCCTTACATGGGTGCGGGCCCTCAGTAACGAGAAGGATCGCCTACAACTGCTACATGGTTTCGTCGAGCTGGAGGGGAAGGAGGACCTCGACCGAGCATTCGCTTTGCTCGACGAGCTTCGTGATGAAACCGGTGCGGCGCCACGGGTCCCGGTCATCATGCTCGAGAAAGCGGCGGCGCGCGATGCGGAGACCTTAATGCGAGCTTGCCTGGCAGGGCTTAGCAAGCGCAGTGGCTCCGGCGGAACCGAACTAATCTACGGCGACGATTTTGACTTTGAGGCGATATTGAACGGTTTGGCGGAAGCGGTCGCCTCAGCCCCTGCTGGACACAACTTTTCTACCTTGCCTAGCAACCTTATCAAAGAGTGGGCGAAGCGCGATCCCCAAGCAGCTCTCGATTGGACGTTCGAGGACAAGAAGGTGCCCTTCAACTCGGGAGTGAAAGCTTTTATTGATGGCTATCGGGAGGTCGCCTCCGATTCGGAAGTAGGGACACTGGTCGCCGAGCTTCAAGAAGCCAAGGGTGACTACGCTGAATCATGGGCCATGCTCAATCCGCTCGAAAACGAGGGAATCGTCCGTCAGTTTCTTGAAAGCGCTTCGGATCTTGGAACCGCAGAAGAACACCTTGGAGGGCTGCTCCGGGCGTCGATGACTCACGTCGGCGACAATACGACCCGAACGATGCTTCTCTCGATGATGGACGCAGAAAGCCGGTACCGGCTGTTCACTTCCCAAGACGGGATTCCCAATCTGGAGTGGTCTCGGAATGCTTTGCGCCCTGTTCTCTTGAGACTCGGCCATAGCCTTACTGAGGTCGAGCAGATGCTGGGAACTTCAAAGGGGATGACACCCTGAGGCTCTCGCGAGCATCGCTGAGCTTGTTGCTCATGCCTGGCTGATTTGACCCGGTTGTGGCCAAAAGTCGTGGACACTCTTCGTAGCGGAACTCGTCAGAGTTCCGGCCGTTAGACTCCGCTGCCGCGAACGAGGTCAACAGTTCCTCAACCTTTATTGTCCACCACTTTTAGTCACACCCGATTGACCCCCTTCATGCGGTTGTGGCTAAAAGTCGTGGGCACTCTTCGTAGCGGAACTCGTCAGAGTTCCGGCCGTTGGACTCCGCTGCCGCGAACGAGGTCACCAGTTCCTCATCCTTTATTGTCCACCACTTTTAGTCACACCCGATTGACCCCCTTCATGCGGTGGGTGGCTAAAAGTCGTGGGCACTCTTCGTAGCGGAACTCGTCAGAGTTCCGGCCGTTGGACTCCGCTGCCGCGAAGAAACGGTCACCAGTCCCTCAACCTTTATTGTCCACCACTTTTAGTCACACCCGATTGACCCCCTTCATGCGGTGGGTGGCTAAAAGTCGTGGGCACTCTTCGTAGCGGAACTCGTCAGAGTTCCGGCCGTTGGACTCCGCTGCCGCGAAGAAACGGTCACCAGTCCCTCAACCTTTATTGTCCACCACTTTTAGTCACACCCGATTGACCCCCTTCATGCGGTTGTGGCTAAATAGACGTGATGAAAGCCACGTTTCTCTGTCTCGGCGGATTCCTTTCCTTCGCCCTATCTCCCCTGCTCATGGCCAACGACTCTTTCCAATGGGTGCTGCGTTCTCGCATTCAAGAAAAGGAAGGCGGTGGCTTCCACATCGTCCAGGAGAACGCCTCCTGGTCCCCGAGTGAAACGGCCGTCATCGTGTGTGACATGTGGGACGCTCATCACTGTCTCAATGCCACCAAGCGGGGCGCGGAGATGGCCCCGAGAATGAACACCTTCCTAACAAAAGCACGCGACGCCGGCGCCGTCATCATTCACGCGCCGTCCTCATGCCTCGACTTCTACAAGGAGCACCCGGCGCGAAAACGGACTGAAGCTGTGACGAAGGCAGCCAACGCCCCGGAAGGGATCAGCCAATGGCTCAACTGGTTGGACGAGAGGGAAGAATCCGCCGGCTATCCCATTGATCACTCGGATGGTGGTGAGGACGACGAGAAAGCCGCTCACGATCAATGGGCGAAAGAGTTAGAAGAAAGGGGCCGCAATCCTCGGGCTCCCTGGATCCGGCAAACGGATTTATTAGATATCGATGACGCACGCGACTACATCACCGACGACGGCGTTGAGAATTGGAGTGTGTTAGAAAAACATGGGATCAAAAATGTTCTGTTAGTTGGCGTGCATCTCAATATGTGCGTGTTAGGCAGGCCCTTTGGTTTGCGCCAAATGGTCAAGGCCGGGAAGAACGTGGCGCTCGTTCGCGATCTCACCGATACCATGTACAATCCCAAGATGCCGCCCTATGTGAGTCACTTTGAGGGGACGGATCTGGTCATCGCGCACGTGGAGAAGTACGTTTGCCCCTCCATCACCAGCAATCAACTTCTGGGCGGCTTGCCCTTTCATTTCAAGGGAGACACGCGCAAGCATCTGGTCGCGCTCGTAGCTGAGAAAGAGTACCGCACGGCGGAGACGGTGCCGGCGTTTGTCGAGCGTTACTTGTCCCGTCAGTTCCGCCTCACACTTGTCGATGCGTCCAAAGAAGCCCCCAATACCTTGCGCGGGATCCACTCTGTCAAAGATGCTGATTTGCTCTTTATAAGTGTGCGGCGCCGTAGTTTGCCTAAGGCGGATTTGCAGTTCGTCCGCGATCACCTGACCGCTGGGAAGCCCGTGATCGGCATCCGCACCGCCAGTCACGCCTTTTCACTGCGCGGCAAACCCGCGCCAGAGGGCATGGACATTTGGGAACGCTTCGATCCGGAAGTGTTCGGCGGAAACTACCGGGGCCATCACGGTAACAAGATCGCGACCTTCGCCTGGGCGGCTACCGATGGACGTGATCATCCCATTCTCAATGGGGTGACCAGCAATGAATTCCCCACCGGCGGCAGCCTCTACCAAGTGCTTCCGTTAGAACAGTCGGCCAAAGTCCTTCTCATGGGCCGTGCCGGCGAGGTGAAGCCGCATGAACCCGTCGCCTGGACCAACCACAACAGCTCCGGTGCCCGTGCCTTCTACACCTCGCTCGGTCATGTCAAAGACTTCGATAACAGCAGCTTCCGCCAAATGCTCGCCAATGCGGCTTCGTGGGCCGTCGGCGATGAGGTCCCGGCGGCAGGTGTAAGCCTCACCACCCGGTAACGTGGGACAGCCACTCCGGGCGGTCACCAACCTGCGAACCCATCACCCATCCCGCATCTTGTGGTCGAGAACGTAATCTCAACACCACATCTTGGGGCAGTCTAACACGCGCGAAAAAAATTTAGTTCAAAGATTTAAAAACTTGGAAATTTAAGATACGTGTAATATGTATTGGCCTTAACTAATTTCCACGTCACATGATCCAGAACGTTGCTTATCCCACCAATCAAGAAGAGAGCTTGTTGCCACTTGAGGAACCGTCCGCCCGCGCAACGGCCACTCGTTTTGAAGTTCCCCGCCACTCCCAGAGCCAGTACGAGGTGGAAGACAAAGTAAAGAAGGCTGAGGAACAACTTCTCGCCTTGCAACAGAAGCGCGAACGGCTCGAGCAACAGAAACAAGAGCTGGAAGAGTTGAGTGCCAGGCAACAACGATTCAGCGACGGCAAGGCCGAAGTCATGAGCCTTCTAACAGAAGCGCTGCCAACCTTGGAATCCGAAGCCGAAGAAGCTCAGCGCCGCGCCGAATTCCTTTCTCAAATGGGCGACGTCTTCTCCCAACATCTCGAAGTGCTCAACACCATGAATCCCGATGATTGGGATGAGAAGCATCTCAAAGTGGAAGTTGAACGCGGCCTATCGGCTTTGAAAGAAGCCAAAGACGAGATCGAGCGTTTCGACCAACGCCTGCAATCGATGGGCGCTGAGAACCGTTTGTTAGGCACGTCATCCCCAACTACAAGTGACGGCGATTCCGAATTCTCGCGCTGGATGAAAATGGGCTTCGCCTTCGCCCTACCCATCATGATCTTCACTGCGCTAACCTTGTTAGTTACTTACATCATCGTCACGCAGTAGCGAAGATGCTAGCTTTCTTCAAACGCAAGTGGTCGCGGCTGGACCAACGTCGCAACGCGTTATCAGCAGAATCGGCAGACGTCGACGGTGAACTCCAGCACTTGCAAGGATTCCTCCGCGCGGCGCCTCACCTCCGGGAAGAGGCACGCATGCTGATCCCCCCGCCAGAGGAATTTGCTAGACCTCTGCCCGACAGCCCCAATCGCGCCGATCTCCGCCGTGCGCAACGTCAGAGCTACTGGCACGGCTTCAAGCTCCTCGCTCTTCTAACATTCTTCCTGATCGCCGCCGTCTGGTTCACCGACCGCTTGCTGACAGTGCTTAAGTAATCCGCCCCTCCTTGAATATGGGATTCCCATAATCTCGCCCGGATAGTAAACCAAGGGATGCATCGGCTCGTATCCCTTTTCTCTGTCCTAGTTTGTGTCGTGATTGATGGCGCGCCAGCCCAAGAAACCGACCCGAGAGAACGGGTACGCATCGGGATCGTGGGTCTCACTCATGACCATGTGAACGGCCCACTTAGCCGGCGCGAACGTTTTGAGAATGTTGAGATTGTCGGCATCACGGAGCCCAATCCCAAGGTCGTTGCGAAATATCGCGAGCGCTTCGATCTGCCGGCGTCCTTATTTTTCAAGGATGTCGACGCCATGGTGGCGGCGGTTTCACCCCAAGCCGTTGCGGTCTATACGAGCACCTTCGCGCATCGCCAGGCTGTTGAGGACTGCGCGCCTCATGGTCTGCATGTCATGATGGAGAAACCGCTCGCGGTTTCGTTAGAGCATGCGCGTGCCATGGCGAATACCGCCGGCGAACATGACATTCATTTGTTAGTAAATTACGAAACCACCTGGTACCGCAGCAATCATGAGGCCTACCAGCTCTTACATGATCGCCAAGCCCTGGGTCCGCTACGCAAAGTGGTCGTCCATGATGGTCATCAAGGGCCCATTGAAATCGGATGCGATCCCAACTTCATCCAGTGGCTCACCGATCCCGTCTTGAATGGTGGCGGCGCCCTAACCGATTTCGGATGTTACGGCGCCAATCTCATGACATGGCTCATGAAAAATGAGCGGCCTCTCTCAGTCAGTGCCGTCACGCAACAAATCAAACCGGATATTTATCCCAAAGTAGACGACGAAGCGACGATTATCCTAACGTATCCTAAATGCCAAGCCATCATTCAGGCGTCGTGGAATTGGCCGTTTAATCGAAAGGACATGGAAGTTTATGGCAAAACCGGATACGCCCATACCATCGCGCATCACAGTGTGCGCGTGAAAACGGATGGCGCTCCCGAATCAAGGGTGCGCGCACCGGCTCGTGAAGCGCCCTTTGATAGTGCCATGAATTACTTGGCGGCGGTCGTGCGTGGCGATATGGAACCGCAGGGGCTTTCCTCACTAGAGAACAATATGATCGTCACCGAAATCCTCGATGCCGCCCGGCAGTCCGCACAAACCGGCCGCCGGGTGGAACTCAAACCACAAGACCCCTCATGATGCGCTCTTTGTTATTAGTTCTTTCACTGTGCCAGACGATCGCCGTAGCGTCTTCTGATAGTGTCGTCGTATTCAACGAAATCATGTATCATCCCCAGCCGGATGATGCCGCCGAGTGGATTGAATTGCACAATCAAATGTCCGTCGATATCGATCTATCGCGATGGCAAATCGAAGGGGGAACGCACTATCAATTTCCTGAAGGCACCATTATCTCAGGAGGCGGCTATTTAATCATCACCTCGGATCCCGCCGCCATTGCTGGGGCTCTTGGGCCGCTGAGCGGAAGGCTTGATAATGCGGGAGACAGCCTGCGGCTCTTGAGTGCGAGCGGGCGGATGATGAATGAAGTACGCTACAATGACCGAGGGGATTGGCCCCTGGCACCCGACGGATCGGGTGTCTCGTTAGCGAAAGTAAACTTGGATAGTGCCGCGCCTCATTCAGAAAACTGGACGTGGAGTGCTCAAATCGGCGGCACGCCGGGAGAAGTGAATTTTGAAACGAATCGCGTCCCGGCAAGATCGTTAGTCATCAATGAAGTGGGGCCTGCCAGCGAAGAGGGCTTTTGGCTTGAGTTCTATAATAGGGGCGACTCTCCCATTGACCTCAACGGTTACCTTCTCAGTCATCCATCGTTGGATGCTGAACATGGCTTGGAAGGGAATATTGATGCCGGAGGCTTTCTCGTTGTCGGTGATGATCAATGGAAATGGGCGACCAATATCGGCAATAACCTTTATCTCTACACCCCAGGGCGAGCAGCCGTCGCCGATGCTGTGGAAGTAAGAAGGCGGGGACGCGTTCGCTTTCCAGATGGAAGTGAAGAGTGGATGATTCCTACTGAACCCACTCCAGGACAATCCAATCAGGTCTCTCTCAACACCGATATTGTCATCAATGAGATCTTTTATCATCATCCACCGCAATACGCCGACGGCGATTTACCCTTTATGGAGATCGATGACGAATGGATCGAACTCTTCAACCGCGGTACCACGGAAATTGATTTAAGCGGGTGGGAAATAAGCGGCGATATCCGTTACACCTTCGACGAGGGCGTTACTCTAAACCCTGGTGGATATCTCGTCATCGATAATAGCGAAAATGGCTTTCGTGGGGAGCTCTCCAATCGCTCAGGCGTCATTGAATTAGAGGATGCCGCTGGAAATCTCGCCGACTTTGTTCATTATCACGACGATGGCCATTGGCCTACGGAAGCCGATGGAGGAGGTTCGAGTTTGGAATTACGTGATCCTCATGCCGATAACGCCAATCCGGATTCTTGGGCTCCAAGTGACGAATCTTCCCGCCACCAGTGGCAGGAAATTCGCTATCGCGGAATCGCTCAGCGGAGTCCAGTCGGACCGGACAATCAATGGCGGGAATTGGTCTTTGGTTTTCTCGACCGCGGTGAATGCTTGATCGACGACGTCCGTGTCGTCGGCAATCCGGACGGTGCCGGCACTCAATTGATCAGCAATACCAGTTTTCAACGGACGATCTTTGGTGGCGCACCCCTGCGAGACTGGCGTCCGCGTGGCACGCATCGTCACAGTCATGTGGTGCCCGATCCGGAGGATCCTAACAACAATGTGCTCCACGTCATTGCCACCGGTCCCACGGGACATATGCATAATCAGCTTGAAGCAGAATACACCAACGCAGGCAGGGTCTCGAACGGCGAAACCTATGAGATTTCCTTTCGCGCAAGATACCTCAACGGCTCTCCGCAGTTGTTGACGCGCCTTTACTTCAATCGTTTGCCCAAGACCCATATACTCATAACGCCTGAAGCGCAGGGAACACCGGGAGCGCCCAATTCGAGATTGATAGAAAATCTTGGCCCCACTTTATCGTCACTATCCCACTCGCCTGCTGTGCCAGCGGCAGATGAAACTTGTGAAGTATCGGTTCAAGTCGAAGATCCCGATGGCATTTCACAACTAACTTTATTCTGGAGTGTGGAAAGTGGTGAGTTTCAAGAGATCGGCATGGCATCAACTGAAGAAGGGCGCTACTCAGCTTCCATTCCCCCTCAGGCAGCCAATGCCGTTATCCAATTCTATGTGGAAGCCACGGATTCAAAAGGCGCCCTATCCTGGTCGCCTCCGCTAGCAGAACATTCGCGCGCCCTCTATCAAGTAGACGACCCGGGTAGGGCCGGCACGCTGGCGCTCAATCATTTCCGGATCATTCTCACACCTGATGATGAAGATTGGATTCATGACGCGATCAATCTCATGAGCAATGACCGGATTCCCGCCACCGTGATTTATAAAGAGGAAGAGATTTTCTATGATGTCGGTGTGCGTTTGAAGGGGAGTGAACGAGGCCGCGTGACCAATCAACGTCTGGGTTTCAATGTCAAATTTCCCAATCAACAACGATTCCGCGGAACGCACCGCACCGTGGCCATTGATCGCTCTGAGGGCGTGAACTTTGGTCAGTTCGAGATCCTCTTTAATCAAATGATGACCCACTCCGGCGGCGTCCCTTCAGAATTCAATGATTTGATTCACGTCATCTCTCCAAGATCGGCACACACCGGCGCTGCCGAATTGCAGCTAGCCCGTTACGGAAGTATTTTTCTCGATTCGCAGTTTGAGAACGGGAGCGAAGGCAATCTCTACGAATACGAATTGATTTACTATCCCACCACTGCGGACGCAGACGGGTATAAAAGGCCTCAACCCGATTTCGTGGTCGGCACCGGCATCCGTGATATCGGCGATGACAAAGAGGAATACCGCTGGAATTACCTTCTTAAGAATAATCGCGATCGCGACGATTTCGAAGGGATGATTCAATATGCCAAGTTATTCTCCATGCCTGATGATGCTTTCCAAGCGGCCTTGCCGTCGTTGGTGAATGTCGATGGCTGGCTACAAGGAATGGCCTTTGCGATCCTCTCCGGCGCTGGGGATCAATATGGCGCCAACAGTCAACACAACGGCATGTTTTATCAACAAGCGGACGGCCTATTTACCTATTTCCCACACGATCTCGACTTTGCTTTCAATGCCTCGCGATCGGTCACAGAGAATAATGATCTGAAAAAAATTCTCAGAAATCCCGCCTACGAGCGGATGTATCTGGCCCATGTAAACAATATCTTGGAAACAACCTATAATGAACGATACATGCAACGCTGGGCAGATCATTTTGGAGAACTTCTTCCCGGCCAGAATTTCCAGCGGCATCTCGATTACATCGCCAGCCGTTCCCGCAATGTGGCGTCGCAAGTAAATCGCATGGCGCCGGAGAGAACTTTCCTCATCGCGACCAACAACGGTCAGGATTTTGAGATCAATGAATCGTCCGTTATCATCGAAGGGCGAGGCGGGTTAAGTCTGCATCGTCTACGTCATGAGGAGACAGGCGATTTGATCGCTCCCGAGTGGACGGACCTGGATCGCTGGCAAATCACGATTCCGTTAGAGCCCGGTCCGAATGAAATCACGCTTCAAGGTTTGGATATCCTGGGTGGAACCGGATCGCTCTTCTCACCTGTCGGCCGCGATCAGATCACGGTTACCAATCAGAGTGGGGTGGGTCCGGCCAATTCAGAGAACCTTGTCATCACCGAGATCCTCTATGATCCAGCCGCACCCGATCCTGATGAACAGGCCGCGGGATTCAGCGAAGCGAATCTCTTTGAGTTCATCGAACTCGCCAATCACAGTGATCATTCCATCGATCTCTCGGACGTCGTTTTCACCAATGGCGTTTCGGTTAATTTAAGCGGCCAATTGGCAGCGGGTGAACACGCAGTGGTAGTGAAGAACCAAGCGGCCTTTGCAAAGCGTTACGGAGCAGCAGTACGCGTCTTGGCCGAATGGGAAACCGCTAAGCTGAATAATCAAGGGGAACGGCTAACACTAGAACGTGAAGCAGGCGAAGTCATTCAATCCTTTCGTTATGACAATCAATCACCTTGGCCGGCGTTAGACGAGGAAGGTTTTTCGATCGTTTTTACAGGTAGCGATAACACCCAAGGCGGAAGTTGGGAGCTTGGTGCCATGGGAGGCACGCCGGGCAAGGCAGATGAGGGCACCAATGATCTTCTAGATTCCGTTAGTCAACTAACCGTATCCCTGGTTGATGACGAACGCTTCCAACTTCGCTATGAACGGAGCACTACCCCAGGGATTTCGTATACTATCGAGTCCTCGGACCATTTGACTAGTTGGACTTCATTAACAGAGATCGATGAAGACACCGAAACGATTCCCAATGACAAAGAACGCGTCACGGTGATCATCCCCCGCTCGCAGCAGGACAATAAATATGTGCGAATACGCGTCAATACGGCTGCGGAATGAGGATCGACATCTCTGAATCGATGGTTTATTTATAGAGATCATGTTGGATCTCCACGATACGGACCGGAGAAGTTTCCTCAAAGTCGGAAGCCTTGCCCTGGGCGGCCTCACGCTACCACATCTTCTGCAGGCGCAATCCACCGCCAATCAGTTAGGCAAATCGCTCAAGGACAAATCGGTCGTCTTTCTCTTCATGCATGGCGGCCCGTCGCAGACGGAGACCTTCGATCCGAAAATGACCGCGCCCGCTGGTATCCGCAGCGTCACCGGGGAGGTCAAAACCTCGATTCCCGGCGTGACTTTCGGCAGCACTTTCACGCGTCTTGCCAAGTTGGCCCACCATTGTGCCATCGTCAGATCGTTCGCCACGGGAGACGGCAATCACGATATCAAACCCATCGTGGGCCGCGATTCGTTAGGCGCCAATATTGGTGCGCTCTATGCTAGAGTAGCAGGTGCTACGCGTGCTGATAGCGGAATGCCCACCAATGTCGCGCTTTTACCCAAAGCCGTCGACGCCGTCGCCCAAGAGGTGACCCGCCAATTCGGCAAGTTCGAGGCCACCGGTCCCGTGGGCCCGGCCTACGCCCCCTTCATGCCAGGATCCGGCGGCCAATTGCAATCGGACATGACATTGCATTTGAAACGAGCCCGGTTAGATGATCGCCGGCACTTGTTAGGGCAATTGGATCAATTAAAACGTGTGTTAGACACCACGGGCGGCGATGGACTTTCGCGATTTCAAGAACAAGCTTTCGACACCATTATCGGCGGAATTTCCGATGCCTTTGATTTGAGTCAAGAAGATCCGGGAGTCATCGCCCGCTACGATACGAGCCATCTCGTCCCGCCTAAGACCATCCGAAAAGTCTGGAACAACCACAAGAACTACCGCGACCATGGACAATCGTTAGGAAAACTCATGCTCATGGCGCGGCGCTTGTGTGAGCGAGGATGCGGCTTTGTCACCGTGACCACGAATTTCGTCTGGGACATGCACGCCGATCAGAACAACGCCACCATGGAAGAGGGCATGCGCTATGTCGGTCTGCCCTTTGATCACGCCGTCTCCGCCTTCATCGAGGATGTGCATGCCCGTGGACTCAGCGATAAGATCTTGCTAGTCGCTTGTGGAGAAATGGGCCGCACCCCCAAACTCAACGCTCGGGCCGGCCGCGATCACTGGGGCAAACTGGCGCCACTGATCCTCTCTGGAGGCGGCCTCAACATGGGCCAGGTCATCGGCGAATCCACCCGCGATGGCGGCGAACCTAACAGTGAAGCCGTGACGATGAACCACCTCCTCGCTACCATCATGCACACCTTGTTCGATATCAGCCAAGTACGCTTGCTAGACCACCTGCCGCGTGACGTCGCCCGCGCCGTCACGGGAGGAATGCCCATTCCCGGACTGATTTAGCGAAAAGAAAGACAGCGACAGCAGAAAGTTAGGATCTTAACGATGCAGAATCAGGCAGTCGGAATATTAGCGGACCGGTTGAGACCGCCGGGCGAAGAGAACCAATCCGGAAACCATGAGAAAAATCGCCGTATTCGGTTCCGGCACCGGGGTAAAGTCAATCAGAAGACTGGGACCGCTCACGCCTTCCCGGGCGCCGAATTGCCGTCCTGTCCGAGCCGTGCCTTCCGCGTCGGAAATCAAGAACCAGCCGAAATTTTAATCCTTAATGAATCTCCGGTTCAGGAATCGCGTCGCCGGCATGGAGAAAGTCGAAGTCGCAGCCGAGGTTGGCTTGGGTCACGTGGTTGAGGAAGAGCTTGCCATAGCCGCGGGTGTAATGCGGCGGCGAAGGCTGCCATTGCTCTCTTCGAGCGGCTAATTCGTCATCGCTTACCTGCACTTGAAAGCGACGCGCGTCGATATCCAACTCGATGAGGTCGCCGTCTTGGACGAGTGCTAGGGGACCGCCGATGGCGGATTCCGGAGCGACGTGGAGGACGCAGGTGCCGTAGCTGGTGCCGCTCATCCGCGCATCGGACACACGCACCATATCTCGTACGCCCTCGTCTAACAATTTCTTAGGAATGGGCAACATGCCCCATTCCGGCATCCCGGGAGCGCCTTGCGGACCGGCATTTTGAAGAATGAGAACGGAGTCTTTGGTGACTGGTAGATCGGGGTCATCGATCCTGGCCGCGAGGTCGTTGTAGTCGCGAAACACGACGGCGGGACCGGTGTGTTTCCACAGAGAAGGATCGGCAGCGGTTTGTTTGATCACGGCGCCATCGGGCGCGAGATTTCCTCGCAGAACCACGGTGCCGCCGGTTTCGGAGAGGGGATTGGTTAGGGGGCGGATCACTTCTTCGTCGTGGACTTCCGCGTCGGTGATGTTCTCGCCTAACGATTTGCCATTAATCGTGGGGCAATCGGTGTGCAAGTGTGGCCTCATCACGTTCAAGAGCGCACGCAGGCCGCCGGCGTAGTAGAAATCCTCCATGAGAAAACGTCCAGAGGGCCGAACGTCTAACAAATAAGGTGTCTTGCGAGAGATGGCGTCAAAGGTTTCCAAAGGAAGAGAGACGCTTGCCCTGCCGGCCATCGCGATGAGATGGACGATGGCGTTGGTGGAGCCACCGATGGCCATGTCCACAGCGATGGCGTTTTCAAACGCTTCTTTCGTGGCGATTTGTGAGGGTTTCAGACCAGCCCAGACGTTGGCGACACATTGCCGGCCGGATTCGGCGGCCATGCGCAGATGATTGGAGTCACTAGCAGGGATGGACGAGGCGCCGGGCAAGGTGAACCCTAACGTTTCCGCGAGAGCGGTCATGGTGGAGGCGGTGCCCATGGTCATGCAATGCCCTGGCGAACGCGCGATGCCGTCCTCAATCTCACACCAGGCTTCTTCTGACAGATTGCCCGCCCGTTTCTCATCCCAATACTTCCACACGTCGGAACCGCTCCCTAACGTTTTGCCGCGCCAATTTCCACGAAGCATGGGGCCGCCGGGAACGAAGACGGCAGGGATGTTCATGGACAAGGCGCCCATGAGCAAGGCGGGTGTGGTTTTGTCACAACCGCCTAACAAGACGGCGCCATCGATCGGATTGCAGCGCAACGTCTCTTCCGTTTCCATAGCTAGGAAATTGCGGTAAAGCATGCTCGTGGGTTTGGTGTAAATCTCACCCACGGACATGACGGGCATTTCCACTGGGAAGCCGCCGGCCTGCAGGATGCCTTTCTTAACTTGGTCCGCGATCAATTTGAAATGCGTGTGGCAAGTGTTGAGGTCTGACCAGGTGTTGAGCACGGCGATGATGGGCTTATCTTCCCAATCGATCGGGCTCCACCCCATCTGCTTGGCGCGCGAACGGTGGCCAAAGGATCGCAGGTCAGCCGGGCCAAACCACCGGCGAGAACGCAGATCTTTAGGAGAATGGGAAGCCATCATGGGTGCAAGATGAAGGATTCAGGACGCAGGATTCAAGAGGTGGTTGCAGGATACGGTTGAGTTGCCGCGGGAGATGTGAATAGATCGCAGGCAGATCATGAAGCTACGCACCGTTTTATTCATCCTGAGCTGCACCTTATCCGGCCTACCCGCGGCGAACCATCTGTTAGTCGAAGCCGAGAGCTTTACGAAGCGAGGTGGCTGGAAATTGGACACCCAGTTTATCACCGAGATGGGTTCTCCCTACCTTTTGGCGCATGGGTTAGGGCGTCCAATCGAGGATTCTCAGTCGGAGGTGACGTTTCCCGAAACCGGAGACTATCATGTTTACGTGCGCACGAAGGATTGGGTGGCTCGATGGGGCGCCGAGGGGCAGCCCGGCAAGTTTCAATTGGTCATCAATGATGCAGCGTTAGAAGAAACCTTCGGTACCAAGGGCAGCGAATGGCATTGGCATGAAGGTGGCACGGTTAGGATTGATAAGAAAGAGGCGACGATCGCCCTGCGAGACCTGACGGGATTTAACGGGCGGTGCGATGCGATCTATTTCACCAAGGACGCGAACGATCGGCCGCCTGAGGAGAGTGACGCGTTGAGTTCTTGGCGAAATGAGAGATTGGGATTGCCTGACACACCGGTTAAAGAAGGGCCGTTTGATCTCGTAGTGGTCGGTGGCGGCTACTCAGGAATGGGCATGGCGATTTCGGCAGCCCGCGCCGGTTGCCAAGTGGCGTTGATACAGAATCGCCCCGTGCTTGGAGGCAATGGTAGCAGCGAAGTGCGGGTGTGGGCCATGGGCAATATTCGTCGGGGCAAGTTTCCACGAATTGGCGAGATCGTGGAGGAATTTTCTGACAAAGCCACCAAATCGCCCGGCCGCTATGAGGAGTTCGAAGACGAGAAGAAAGAAGCCATCGTCCGCGCGGAGTCGAACATCAAACTCTATCTCAACCACCATGCGGACAAAGTGGATCTCAAAGATGGACGCCTCTCGGGAGTCCACGCTTTTGACACACGGACGAGCGCGCGGCGTGTGTTTGAAGGTTCTTGGTTTGCCGATTGCACCGGGCACGGCACGATCGGCGCCTTGGCGGGCGCGGACACCGTGATTGAGCCCAAAGGCCGTATGGGCATGAGCAACATGTGGCGTTGGGATAACATGGATGAACCCGTGGACTTTCCCGAAACACCCTGGGCGTTGGACCTGGAAATGAAGGACTTTCCTTACCCGCGCGACTTTCACGGCCAGTGGTTCTGGGAGAGTGGTTTTGACAAAGATCCGTTAGGCGACGCTGAAGGGATTCGGGATTGGAACCTGCGTGCAGTCTACGGCGCGTTCAATGCCATGAAGAATCGCGATGGCGCCAACGATCACCCTAACGCTCAACTCACCTGGCTCGCTTACATTGGCGGTCCGCGAGAATCGCGGCGCTTGTTAGGCGACGTCATTCTCAACCAAGAAGACATCGTGGCCAAGCGTGACTTTCCAGATGGCTGCGTGCCGAGCACCTGGAGCATTGACTTGCATTATCCCAAGCAACAATACGCAAAGAAATATCCTGACAATCCATTCATCGCCATCGCCAAGCACGATCGCCGGGTCGACCGGCAGTATGGTTATCCCGTGCCCTACCGTTGCTTCTATTCTCGCAATATTCCCAATCTGTTCATGGCCGGCCGGTGTATCAGCGTGACCCACGAGGCCTTGGGAACGGTCCGCGTGATGAAAACCTGCGGCATGATGGGTGAGGTGGCCGGGAAGGCCGCTTCACTTTGCGTCAAACACAAGTGTGATCCGCGGGATGTCTATGAGCGTTATTTGACTGAGCTGCTAGAGATGCTGGAGCTTCCGGGTAAAGCCCATCGTGCGACCGTTCACGATGAGTTCACGATTCCTGCAGACGCGCTTCCCAAGGCAGGTCCCCACGGTCCCGCTTCCGGGCTCCGGGTAGAAGATTTAAAGGGCGTCATCATTGATGACAAACAAGCAAAGCTCACAGGCAATTGGACTGAAGGCCAGGGGCTGAAGCCGTATGTCGCTTATGGCTACCGTTATGCTGCCCATGACTCTGACTCGACCGCAACATTTACCCACACGTCGAAAACGGCGGGAACAATCGAGGTCCGTCTCACCTATCAACCGCACGAAAACCGAGGCAATAAAGTGCCGGTCACGGTTTCCATTGGCGGCAAGGACTCGGTCACGCGAATCAATATGCAGGAGAAGGCGCCCTTAGAAAACGGCTTCATGTCCCTAGGACAGTTCGAAGTGAAGCCGGAGCAAGCCGTGAGCGTCACCATCAGCACCAAGGATGCCGGGGGTATGGCTCACGCCGACGCGATCCAGATTCTAGCAGTCGAATAAGGCGGCCGATGCGCCGGCATTCAGTTAGCCGCCGGCTTCTCCCAGCGTACCGCGCGGGAGTGTTTGCGGCGATTGTGTGGTGCCTGCACAATGCGGCGCAACGAGAGCGGGCACCTCAGGATCCGCCCGACATTTCGTCGTCTCTACTGAGCGAAATCTTTCCGCTTGCGGACCGACTAGAGCCGCGGAAGAGGGGTGAGGATTGGAATCGTGTCATCGATGCGGGCGGTCACTCGCTAGGCTCTGTATTGCTAACATCGCCACAAAGTGACCACATCGTGGGCTATTCCGGATCAACGAACACGCTTCTAGCATTGGACGATCAGGGTAAGGTCGCGGGAATGCGGATTCTAAAGAGCGGCGACACGGATGAACACGTGGGGAAAGTCATTCGCGATGAAGTCTTTATGACGGCATTGAATGGCCGCTCCTGGGAAACGTTAGGTGACCTTGAGGGAATCGACGGTGTTTCCGGTGCCACGCTCACGAGCCGCGCGATCTTGCAAGGGATCGCGCAGCGCGTTTCCGGTTCGGCCGCGAGCTTGAAGTTCCCGCGGCCCCTTGACTTACAAGATGCCAAACAGCTCTTCGAATCCGCTGAACGCGTCGAAGCGGTCCGAACACGTCCGGAGGTCGTCGCCGTCTATGGCGCAAACGCGCGTTTGTTAGGACATTTGACCCGCACTTCGCCTTATAGCGATGCCATCATGGGGTATCAAGGCCCCACCGACGTACTGATAGCCTTAGATGAAAAACGCAAGATCATCAGCGGCCTCAAGGTGCGCGATAGCTTTGAGACGCCGGACTATGTCGACGACGTGGCGGAGGATACCTATTTCATGACGCTGTTTAATGGTAAGACCCTCGATGAAATGACTAAGATTTCCGTTGATGATGGCGAGATCGAAGGTGTGTCGGGCGCGACCATGACCAGTGTGCCCATGGCAGAGGGGCTGGCGGCCACGGCGAGGGCGCTCGTTGAACCTCAGGCCGAGCGGAAAACAGCGTCGTGGCCCGCGTGGAGACTCCATGATCTCGGCACGCTGGTGGTCATTATCTTCGGAGTCATCCTAGCATTCACCTCGCTGCGAGGCAGGCGAAGCGTTAGGGTAGCCTTTCAAGTCCTGCTTGTCGTCTACTTGGGATTCACCGCAGGACATCTGCTTTCTTTAGAACTCATTGGTGGTTGGGCTCAGCATGGTATCCCGTGGCGCACTGCTCCAGGATTGGTTCTGCTGGCGCTCGCCGCCTTTCTCGTGCCCCTCACGACAAGCAGACAAATCTATTGTCATCAACTGTGCCCCCATGGTGCGGCGCAGCAACTGCTCAAAAGCCGACTGACTTGGAAGCTTCGTGTGCCGAAACAGATCGATCGACTGCTACGGCTCGTCCCGTTTCTTCTTCTAGGGGTGGCACTCGCAGCGATTCTCCAGCGCAGTGATCTCTCCCTAGCAGGGCTAGAAGCTTTCGACGCCTACCTCATTCGTATCGCCGGTTGGTCAAGTATCGTGATAGCGATCGCCGGACTGTTAGCCGCCTGTTTCGTGCCGATGGCTTATTGCAAATACGGTTGCCCCACAGGCGCCATTCTGAATTTCTTCTGGGCGAGCGGCAATCCGCAGCGATTCAGCTCTCGTGACTGGCTAGCGCTGATGTTACTCGTGACCGGTATGGCGTGGTTATTCTTGGGGTAATCCTACTCCTGGAACCATTTGATGGCGTCGGGGATGCCTTGTCTCAGCATGGGATAGTAATGATCGCCCTCCTCGATCGCTCGAAATGTTAGAGCCGGGCCGTCGCTTCGTTCGATCAAGGCATTGGCAAACGCGAGTGTCTTTTCAAATGGCAGAACACGGTCTTCTTTGGAATGGAAAAGGAAGAGGGGGCAGTTGAGGCGATCGACATGGGTCATGGGGGAAGCACGGTTTAGAAAGGACTCGATGTCAGCTAGGAAGGAAATCAAGTCAGGGTCTTCCAAGAGTTCTTCATGAAAGGCCTTCAAGTCGACACAGGGCGCGTAGGCCGCGCAGGCGGCAATCCGCGGCTCATGCATCGCTAGTAAGAGTGATAGGGTTCCGGCGGAGCTGTGACCCGCTGTGTAGATACGCTCCGGATGCACCTTTCCTAGATTCTCAAGAACGAATGCCAAGGCGTTCCGTCCATTGATGACACCCGCCTGCGCTTCACGGAAAGCATCATAGTTGGAAACAAACCGCGCCAGCCCCACGTCATCGGAAAGGCTTTCATCGACCTCGCGATTTCCATCTAGAGAGTAGAAGACCACGACCATTCCCGCTTCAGCATAGGGAAGTGTTTCCTTGTGGTAACTGTCAGGGTCAAGGGGGCCGATGTCCGTCCCGTTGAATCCGTTGCTACCCGCCGGCGCGACAAGCACGGCAGAGAGACTGGAGTCAGCAGTCTCTTCATATCCTCCTGGCAAATACACACGTATCTGCATAGACCCACCAGGCCCGCTCCCTTGTGTCTCAAACTGCGTCACCCTCACATTCGTCCCTTCGATGATCATGCCAGGATCAAGCGCCTCAGGAAAGCGTGGTACGGCGATGCGTTCCGGCTCGAAAGGTGCTTTTCTCCTTTCTTCCATACGCTTCCCGGCAAACATGATCGAGGCCAGTGATAGGATTCCAATGAACGCCATGATCAGGGAGAGATAGCCGCATATCAGCCCAGCGTTCGCGAGCCCCATCCCTCCCAGGCGTCCTAACGAACGAATGATCTGCCGCCGCGCCACGTGGCCGAAGATCACGGCAAAGATGCTGGTGATCCCAGTCGTGCAGCCCACGATCCCGAGAACCAGCGAGAGAATGGCCAAACCAGACGTGCGAGGCGTCTCAAGCGGGGGCGGTGAGGCGGAGCCTGATGGGACGGAGGGCGGGATCGGAGGCGGTTCGGAAACCATGGCGTAGGCGTTAGGCGAGCAATGGGTGTGATTCAGCGCGATGGTCAAGCCCCGAGCGCCATTTCTTTGCCATTAAAAGGACACTTCTTTTAAAATAAAGAGATTGCGCGAGTTCGCTTGGCACAAATGGCGCCGGATTTCTCGATTCACAAGCGCCGCCCGTTCTGCCATACGGAGCAGGTGAAAACGCGACTTCTGCTATGCCTCGCCCTGGCCATTGGGCTGCTGGGCCCCACTTTGGCCGATGAAGCGAAACCGCTTCTTAAGGAAGATTTCTCTGACGGCGCCGGTGACTGGAAACCAACCGATGCCTCTGCCTGGAAGATCACTAAAGAAGTCGATGGCAATGCCGCCTTCGAGCTCACCAAGAAACACAGCGACTACAAACCACCGCACCGCAGCCCATTAAATATCGCACTGCATGAGAAAATGATGCTAGAGAGCTTCGTGCTCACGGCCAAAGTGAAGACCACACACAAGAGTTATGGTCACCGTGATCTTTGTTTCTTCTTCGGCTATCAAGATTCCTCACATTTCTACTACGTGCATCTCGGTCAGGAAACAGACGATCACGCCAATCAAATCTTCATCGTCGATGACGCGCCAAGAATCAAAATTTCTAGCAGGACCACGAAAGGAACGCCTTGGAAAGATGATCATTGGCACCAAGTGAAGATCATTCGCAACGTCGAATCCGGGCTCATCCAGATCTTCTTTGACGACATGGAGAAGCCGGTGATGGAAGCCACCAACAACACGTTCAAGCGTGGCAAGTTCGGCATTGGTTCATTTGACGACACCGGAATGTGGGACGATATCGAGATTCGCGCCCTCACCAATTAACCGATCAATTCCATCCCCATGACACCCGCTTCTTCATCCCGCCGTCGATTCCTCAAGAAGGCCGGCGCCAGTGCCTTCGCCTTTCAATTCGTCCCCAGCACGATTTGGGGCGCCAACGAACGACTCCGCGTCGCCGCCATCGGCGTGGGCGGCAAAGGCTCTAGTGACATCGAAGGCATCGCCGATGCCGGCGGCGAGTTTGTCGCTCTCTGCGATATCGATCAGAATCGCTTGCAGGGAATGCAGAAAAACTTTCCCAAGGCCAAGTCTTACAAAGATTTTCGGATGTTGTTAGATAAAGAGGAGCGCAACATTGATGCGGTGAGTGTGTCGACCGCGGATCACACACACTGCCATGCCTCCGTGTGGGCCATGCGGATGGGGAAACATGTCTATGTGCAGAAACCCATGGCGCACTCGGTCTGGGAAGCGCGGCTGATGACCGAGACGGCGAAGGAATACGGCGTGGCCACGCAGATGGGCAACCAAGCCCACGCAGGTGAGCCCATTCGCCGTGGTGTGGAACTCATTCGTGCCGGGATCATCGGCAAAGTTCGCGAGGTTCACGCCTGGACCAATCGCCCGATTTGGCCGCAAGGCATGGCGTCGATGCCTAAAGCAGAGCCTATTCCTAATCACATGGATTGGTATCTTTGGTTAGGTCCGGCACCGGATCGCCCTTACCATTCTAGTTATGCGCCGTTCAAGTGGCGCGGTTGGTGGGACTTTGGCACCGGTGCTCTAGGTGATATGGGATGCCATATCATGGATATGCCCTTCTGGGCATTGGACCTCAAATACCCTGTGAGCATCGAAGCGGAATCGACCGGAGCCACTTACCTATCGGCCCCCATCAAATCGAAAGTCACTTACCGCTTTGCGCCTGGCCCCTACAACCATGAACTCAAGTTCTGCTGGTATGACGGCCACAGAGAGCAACGTCGCATGCCTGATCCCGAGATCTTCGAGGGCACGCCGTTTGATCCCCAATCCGCGAAGAAGTTTGATGTGATTTTGATAGGTGATAAGGGGAAATTTCTCATGCAGCGGCGTTCCGAAAGATTCTTTGTTTATCCGGAGAATCGCTGGGAGTCGTTTCACGAGCCGGAGAAAACGATTCCGCGTGTGCCTAACGAAGATGTCGAGTGGGTAGAAGCTTGTAAGGGAGGTCCTGCGGCATTGTCGAACTTCGCCCACTCCGGTCCCTTTACTGAGACCGTCTTGTTAGGCAACGTCGCCATCCGGACAGGCAAGAAAATTGAGTGGGACGGACCAAACCTGCGCGCCCTCAATGCTCCGGAGGCCAACACTTTCGTGCGTCGAGAGTACCGTCGCGGCTGGGAGATTTGATTTCTTGGACGGCTAAGCGAGAATGAGCAAACAAGTTGGAGAAGTTGGAAGAGGCGACGCCTTTGGACTGCGGCAGCCCGCTGCCACTTTCGTCAATGAGGCTGCGTTCGGAAAAGCGGCAACAGGTTGCCGCAATCCAAAGAGCCCGTTGGTTCGAATTCTTGTTAAAACTTGCCGAGATTTGAAATTCTTACCCCTGCTATTCCTGCTAGGGTTGGCGAGCTGTACCCATCATCAAGTGGCCATGCGGCAAGATGACTTTGGTCTCAACTTCGTGCCAGTGCGCGTCAATGGTCAGCAGGGAACGTTTCTGGTCGACACCGGCGCCAGCCACACGGTGTTGGACTATCGCTTTGCTAAACGGAGCCTTCGAGACCTCTCTTCATCGAATTTGCGATTGGCTTGGCTGGGCTCGCGCAATGCGGAGACTCACGAGGGCGTGGTAAACGAAATTATCATCGGCGATTACGTTCAATTTGGTCCCTACCGCGTGCATGTCTTGAACCTCGACGCGATCAATCATGCGCCGGCCCGCAAGCGCACCATGCGCATGGATGGCATTCTTGGCGCGGATTTTCTCATCACCCATGGAGCAGTGGTCGATTACCGGGGAAATCTCCTGCGCTTTCAACCCGCACCGGCAGCCTGGGCGCCCGCGCCTCAGCCTATGCCCTTGCGTTAGTTCAATGACGTTATCGTGAGGGTCCCGTTAGTTAGCGCGCTCATGGCTTTGGGATTTATCCTCGCATTCTTAAACTACTCGCCAAAGCAGAGCACCGAAGAGTCTGATGTCCTTCCTCACGAACTCGGATTGCTCACCGCCTATCGGATCGGCCACGATTGGGTAGATATTCCCCCAGAGAAAACACCCGATGCATCTCAGGCGTCCGCGATCATGAGAGGCTTCGCGCCTGGAAAGGCAGTTTCATGCACCCAACGCGACTGCCGTACATGCGAGTGGATGCGGCTCTTCGGGGGGGAATGGTAGCGCGATGGAAAGTTGGCAGCTCCTCTTGCTAGCAGCGCTTGGCCTCATCGCGGGTGTGCTCAACGTCATCGCCGGGGGTGGTTCGTTAGTGACCCTGCCGGCCATGATCTTCATGGGCTTACCGGAATCGGTGGCGAATGGCACCAATCGCGTCGCCATTCTGGCTCAGAACGTGAGTGCCGTGACGAGTTTTCGAAAACGAGGTTTCTCCGATTTCAGATTGAGCTTAACTTTGGCGTTAGCGGCGATTCCGGGAAGCATCATGGGCGCCTACGCCGGAGTGGTAATCCGGGGAGAGTGGTTCAATAGGATCCTCGCCGTGATCATGATCGGGTCCATGGTGTTCATGATTTGGAAGCAACGCCGGGCGAGGCAAAGAGCTTCTAACGATAGCTTCCCGTCAACGTCAAAGCGAACGGTATGGGGACACGTAGGGATGATCGGGGTGGGATTCTATGGCGGCTTCATTCAAGCCGGGGTCGGTTTTCTTCTCATGGGCGTCTTGAACGGAATCATGAGGCTGGATCTGGTGCGCGTGAACATGCACAAGGTCTTCGTCGTGGCCGCGTTCAGTCTACCGGCGCTCATCGTTTACGTAGCCCACGGGAAAGTATGGTGGATTCCCGGTCTTAGCTTGGCGGTCGGGAATACGTTGGGGGGCTGGTTCGGAGCCCGCCTAAGCGTGACCAAAGGTGAGGGCTTTATTCGCGGCGTGCTCTACGTGGCGTTAACGGTGATGGCGGTCAAACTCATGTTAGGATAGCCGCGCTACGGCGCTAGAGTGACCTTCAATCGCCCAAAGCGTGAGACGGACGAATCTGGGATCTCCATCGCGACCGATTCACGGCCGCTGTCATTTCCTTCCACAAGGGTGTTGTCGTCATCTACGATCACACTTTGCCAGTCAATCAGATCGTTTGACCACTCGACTTCAAACGTGATGTCTTCCATAGCGGGTCTCCTAACAAACTGAAAATTCTCCGCCTGAAACGCGCCGTAGGCCACCTCTTCACCGGGGTGGTTGGGGGGCGAGCCGAAGACGTACTCAAGAAGATTGATCAAGGAGTCGCCGTCAGGATCGGCTTCCGGGCCCGCCACCTTGTCTCTGGCGTTGCGCGGGAAATGATGGGCCCGCCACGCTCCGTAAGTGGTGAGGCCAGAAATCCCAGGATGCCCATGCCGCTCGATGCTTGCCGTCCAATTCGCCGGATCGTTAGGATCAGAGCCGGATTCCCCGCGAAAGAGGAGCGACTTCCCATCGCCGTCCGCCATCTCCGGCCAGGGCGCCGCATCCTCATAGCGAACACTCAAAATGACTTCTCCCTCTGAAGAGCGTAATGTTAGCCTTTCGCCCATATCACTGAGCTTGGTATCCTGAGCAAACTCACCAGCGATGGCAATAGCATCGCCGTATCGTGCGACAAAGGCCTCACGATGGCGCACTAGCACCAACATTTCTCCCGGAGCCAAAGTCATGGAAGGGAAAGTAAAGCGGATACCCTGAGTGAACGACGCCCCACCAATCGGCAAGGGGGTATCACGGGTGTTCACGAGTTCCACAAACTCAAAGGCATTGCGATTCCCGGTCACTTCGAGCTCCTCCTCCGTTGATGGCGGTGCCGGACGATAGTGAATCTCACTTAGTGCTAAATCTCCCGGGCGCAATTTCGGCTCCACGAAGAAATAAGCTTCCGTCAAAGGCGACCATTCTCCTGTGCTATTGCGTACCCGCGCTTTGATAGTGGTCGATTCCTCTAACGCAATGTCTTCCCGATAGACCTTCGCCCTCCGTGAAGGTTCACCCTGACTGATCTCCTCGACCATCTCTATTCGCGGCGCAAGTAGGAAGTCGCTTGAGTCAGGAAGGTTATTGAGACCATGTATCGCTAACATATTCCTTCCAGGGCGAAGGACATTGCGGATAGAGGTGATATTAAAAGTTTGCTCGACGATGGCATCGGTATCCGGACGGGCAAACAATGAACTCGAATTACCATTGGCAACCTCCGGCGCATTTGACGATGTGGCGAAGTTGTCATTGACGTAGGCGATGAAACCATCGTCATATTTCATTTTCAAAAGAATGCGGTCGGCATCATCGATCTGACTCTGCGTGGGCATGGAGAACCCGATCCGAACATAAATGCTAGTGTTGCTTCCGCGCAGAACAGGCCCCACATCCGTTTGGAATTCACCTTTGTAATCCGTGGTATCGATTTCATAACCAAGTCCCGTTCTGCCAACCGCCCACAGTGCAGGTGCGGAGTAGCCATCCACACTCGTCCAACGGAAACGACTGTTGAAGGCGCCGTTTGTTAAAGAAGGAACGAGATACACGCATTCCGCATTCAACGGCAGCACTTGCGTGACGTCCGTGATGGGTGGTCTAGCAGGATCACTGCCGTCCAAGGTGTAATAGATCCTATCGTCAGGATTGGTCGTCGAAAGGGTAATCATCTGCCCTTTATCGACAAACCCACCGTGCTGATTGAATTCCGGCGCGGGAGTATCGGGATAGATGCCCGTGTCGCGAAAGCCGTTCAACATCCGCTCCGCCCGCCCTATCAGAAAGGCATTCACGAGCCACTCCACTTCCGGCCGCCAATGGTCATTGCGGGTTAAGAGCGTCCCATCGATGGCCGTGTTTCCCCAACGCGCCGATTCCGCGATGATCGGCGAATCCAGATCGTCCACCAGCGCCTGCATGCGTGGCTGCGTTTTTTCCGGACTCAAGACGCCGCCATTAAAGAGATGTTTTTGAAGGCGATCGGCAAAGTAGCGGCGGTAAGGAGGGTAACGGATCAACGAATCATAAATCGCTGCCGGTGTTCCCGGGTCATTGACCGCGGAGAGATCGAAATTGATCTCCCGCTGCGGACGCGGCGCTTGAAAGATATTAAACATCAAGTGCAAGCCCATGCTCATCTCGCCATCCCAAGTGAAGAAACGAAACTTCTCCGTGTCATCCCCACGGCGTTTGCTCGCGTACCAGTTCTTGTTTTGAAACGAAGTCACATTGTCGAAGACCGCATCGGGAGAAGGACTTCGCGGTAGGTAGATAGGGCCCAACCAATCATAGTCGCCCGACCACATCCGAATGATCATGGAATCCGTAAAATGATCGAGATTAATGAATTTTTCCATGCGTTGCAGATCCTTTTCACTGCTAACCTGAGATTGTGATAGTCTCATCAACTCAAGCCAGTCCTCGTCATTGCCGTTGACCACGGCATGGAGTTCGTCTTCGAACTCTGGATGATGCAACACATCCCACTCGTCGTCATCGCCCCCCAAGTGATCGCTGAAGTAATCGGCGTTGGGCCGTTCATGGAGATCGTAAATGCCCCAATAGGAACCGTTGATATAAAGGTGAATGTATTTCCCTAACGGACTTAACATACCCAAATCCGTCTCCGTCTTACGCAAGAACTGATCCCGCAAGAACGACGCATGGGGCGGGATGTCGTCCGGCGTTGCCTCGAACCGGTCGGCCAGTGCCCAGCCGTCATGGCCGCCTCCCCGCAAGACGAGTTGTTTGAAAGAATCCACTGGTGAACCTTCGAATAAGGGGTGACGCAAGCGGCCGGTTCCGTAATCTTCGCGAAAGTACAAGCGAAAAGGTTTCTTGGGATGAAATCGCGCATTGCCGCCGTGAATGCGGATGCCGGCGCGAAGACGAAAGCGGTCTGTCACATCTTGGGGATTAAAATACTCCACAGAAATGGGCACTTCGGCGCTGCGGCCTTGCAAGGACACCAGAGTGTGGATGCCGTCCGGCCCAAAGAATCCATCATTGGGAACTAGCAAAGACATGCATGGAAGCGTGTTTCCCAGCGCTGATTCCATTTCATCGCGATAATCCGGATGCGCCACGACACGTGCGTCCATGACAAACTGATTTTTGATATCGGCGGGATAGAGATAGGACTGCGTGTCCACATCGCTACTAGCATAGTTTTCTTTGAATGCCGCCACTCGAAGGATGGTCGTGTGCTCGATGAGGACCGGCTCCGTGTAAGTCATTCCGTTTGTCAAGGTCGGCTCGGTTTGGTCGAGTGTGTAGCGAATTGTCGCCCCTGGAGTCGCCGTGGTTAGGGCTACGGTTACGGCTTCGCTATAGAATCCGTGATTCGGCTCAAACTTGGTGTCTCTGACAAAACCCAGAATTGCCTCTCCGTTAGATTCGTTCGGTGTTGGCTGTAATAGATAACCTTCCGGCACTTCTCCTCCGGACCCCCGACCGTAAGCCACGTCTGTCCGTTGTTCTGGAAAGGGGGCAAAGACGGAATGGGGTGTGGTCGTTCCCGGAGCCAAGAGTGCCAAATACTCTCCTCCCTCATCCAATGAAAAGTTTGCATGCAACGGAGCGTCTAGGGCTTTCCTATCCTTTCCGGACGCGAAGACTATCAAGAAGCCGCCTCCCGCCAACTCGCGATCCGGCATCACCCATTTGTTAGGGAGATCAGCATCATCTGTTAGGGTGTATCCCGCCAGGTTAATGGGTGTGCTAGAAAGGTTTCGCAGCTCAATCCAATCGGATGAATCGCCATCCTCATCGCGAAGTCCGCCCCGATTCTCCGCTACGAATTCATTGATAACGATCCCTTGCGCCCAAACGGCGGCGGCCGACATGAAAACGGCCAACGAGACCGTGAGAGGGAGAGGAGTCATGACGCGAGGTGAAACCTAGACGATATGGGCCCCCGAACGATAAGTCAAACCACCCGGCCGGAGGTGACGAGATCGCCACGATATTCCCTAACAATCAATACAGCTCGTATTCTAACAAAACCTTGCGAGACGATCTCCAAGCTTCAGTGGATACACCATGGAGCTGTTGGAGTGCAGGTTTCGGCCCGACCGTTGCATTGAAACGGGCCGCCTCGTCGTTTTGATAGTTCGAGTGCGCTGGTGCCTCTTAAATCAATAGCAGCCCGACGCGTCAGCAAGGGGATTGTGTTGGAGTGTGGGCATTTGCCCGTTGCGGCGCTTTTTCAAGTTAGGCTGTTTCTGCCGGCCCCATTGACTTGGTTCCGGAGTCGCCATCTTCAGAATCACTTTCAGCTTGGGCGCCGCTATCACCGTCGCCTTCAATCGTCAGCCCTTCTTTGGCCGCGAAATCGGCTAGCGCTTGTTCCTCCAAAGCGGATTGCTCCATCTCCAAGACATCGATCTCCGTGGTATCAATGCTATCCTTGGCCACACGTGCCTTGCCGCGTGCCTTGGAGCGTTCTTCTTCGACCATCTCTTGCAGACGGTTCAAAGTGTCGCCCGAGCCACCGATCTCCGTGACCATGCCGGCGGCCATTTCATTAAGTTCACTCATAGCTTGCTGAACCTTCATGTCATCGATACCGCGGCGAAGTTCTTCAATCTTGCCACGCGTTTCTTTGATCATCACATCACGGGCGCTCATCAACTCACGATAAGTTTTCTCCGCTTCCTCTAACTGGCTCGTATTCTCTTCCCACTCACGCGAGACGGTTTGCAAGCGCACGGCATACTGACCTGCGATCTTCTTGTTGCCTGCCTTCAGATTGGCGGATGTCTTGGCGCGAAGCTGATCGCGTTCTTTCTCTAGCTTTTTCACCTGCACCATGAGGCGCTCGCAGAGGCCGGCATGGGCGGCGAGGCCTTGGTTAAACTTCACGATATTCTTGCGCAGATTCTCCTTCTCTACCTCCAGAAGCGCTTCTGGATTCCGCTTCTCCAACCCGCCGATAAACAGACCGAAGAAACCTCTAATTAAATTGCCGAGACGTTTGAACATGACTTTCCGATTCTTGAGATGATTGCGGGCGAGTATGCGCACGGGTTTGGGGGATCTCAAGGGGGAAACGCGCCTGAAAATGTAATGGACATGCCGGTTATGGAATCTCTGCGAGAATCCGCGAGCAGGTGCTTGCCAAGGGCGAAACGAGCTTCCTAGGTTCGGTCATGGTTCCAAACGTGCCCCTCGCTCTCGATCAACTCGTGCGGTATCTCAGGCAACGCCAAACGCATGGCGACGAGCGCGTTTACCTAACCAATGAAGCGAGGCAGTGTCTTCGCCAGATGATGCTCAATGCGCGTGCCGGGAAAACCAATCAGCCTGTCGCCAGTCCGTTAGAACCGGTAAGCCCTCCGCCCGCTCCCAGATCGGAACCGGTCGCCCCGCCTTCGAAGCCCGCGGACGCGCTTGATCTGGATCAGGAGAATGATTACCCATCCGCAAAAGTCGCCAGCGTGCGGACGGTGTTAGAACCGCGCGGCGAGACCAAGGCTGAAAAGATTGCTTATCTCAAAGAGCTTATCGCTGAGGATGAAGAGGCCCACCTGGAATCGCTTCGCGACACCATGGTCTTCTCAGTCGGCAACGTGGATGCCGATCTCATGTTTGTTGGTGAGGCTCCGGGCTATGAAGAGGAACGGCAACAAGAACCTTTCGTCGGTCCGGCCGGTCAGTTGCTCACCAAGATCATCACCGCCATGGGGCTCCAGCGCGAGACGGTTTACATTTCTAACATCGTCAAATTCCGGCCGGGCATGCCGAATCAAAGCACGCGGAATCGTAAACCTGAAGCCGAAGAGATGTATGCCTGTCTCCCTTACATCATGGCGGAAATCGCGATCGTGCAGCCGAAAGTCATCGTCGCTCTTGGCGCTACGGGTGCGGAGGGGCTAACTGGCTTCGCAGAACCCGTCGGTCGTTCGCGGGGGCAAGTGCGATCCTGGAAAGGCATTCCGTTCGTGGTGACGTATCACCCTTCGTATCTCTTGCGGAACCAGGCCCTCAGTGAACGCAGAAAGGTGTGGGAAGACATGTTGCTGGTGATGGAGGCCTTGCAAATGCCTATCAGCGATAAACAACGTCTGTTCTTTACCAAAGGTCGGTGAATTCATGATCGGTGAATTGATAACATTCATCGCACATCAATGAGAGCGGCCTGAAAGGCCGCCAGAGCAAAGTCCACGGCTTCAGCCCCGGGTAGGCAGAATCTGAAAACACCGCCCCGAAGAGGCGGGGGAACCTTTCGTTACCCAATTCTCGTGACCTTTCAGGCCACTACTACGAAATCCTAGTGCGATGCTTTCGTTAGTGATGAGGAAATGGCGGAGGCGATTCCTTACTCGCCTTGACCAGTTTTACCAACCCCCATATGAACAGGCCGATGGCAATCAAGCCGGTAAGCATCGCCACGCCGATGCCGATGGCTAATGAGCCAAGCACTTTCACCATGTTGGATCGTGAAAAAGACAACACGCGTCCCGTGTCATCCCCGCTTACTTGGAAGTGGAGTTCGGTTGGCTCAGTGGTCTCAACATAGCCGAGACTTTTCTTTGAACGACTGCCATAGGTGACCGTGTAGTTTTCAGAATAGTGAAAGTCTAACAAATCGCCATTACCGTCCTTAATCTCGACTTTATAAGAACCGGTGAGCCCCAATGGATTGGAAATCCGCTCCCCTTCATAAACGGTCTTGTAGACGTCCCAAAGATAATACCGCCCGGGTTTTTCCGCTTGGATGCTGCCACCGCCCGGCATCTTGAATTGGAAGTCCTCCGGCTCCCCGGAAAACAACGGCCACAGTATGGCCAGCGGGATCACAATGATCCCCACACTCCCTAACAACACCGAGGCGATGATCGTTTTGACGCCGCGTTTCATGAACTAGGCCACATTGGTGAAGACGGCTTGCACATCCTCATCGTCCTCGATCCGGTCGAGAAGTTTCTCCAATTCCTCCATTTGCGCCTCCGTGATGTCGATAGGCGAAGTGGGGAGACGTTCGAGACGGGCTTTCTTAGGTGAGATACCTAACTCTTCGACGGCGGCGGTCAGACTTCCGAAACTTGTGTAGTCGCCGTAGACATAAACGCTTTCGTCAACCACTTCGAACTCTTCCAAACCGGAATCGATCAATTCCAACTCAATCTCCTCGAGATCCATTTCATCATTCTTTTCAAACTCGATCACGGTCTTACGTGAGAAGAGGAATTCTAACGAACCGGTTTGCACCAGTTGACCACCGGCTTTGTTGAAATAAGTCTTTAAGTTAGAAACCGTGCGATTGGAGTTATCGGTCGCACACTCGACGAAGATGAGCACACCGTGAGGACCCTTGCCTTCGTAGTTGTTCTCGGAAATATTCGCAGCATCTTTGCCCGTCGCCCTCTTGATTGCGGCATCAATGTTATCCTTGGGCATGTTCTCCGCCTTGGCATTGAGAATGGCTGTGCGAAGCTTGGCGTTCATTTCCGGATCGGGCCCGCCTTCCTTGGCGGCCATGGTGATGGACTTGGCAAGCTTGGGAAACACTTTGGACATCTTGTCCCAGCGTTTCTCTTTGGCGGCACGGCGGTATTCGAAGGCTCTTCCCATAGAATTGTCGGTTCGTTTTCGAGGCGGCTCCTATAACGTCACGCTGCTCATGGTTCAAGGGGATTGACGCTTCCCCGCGCTAAGCGGTCGACCCATTGATGCAAATGATAGTTTTCGCCAAGTCCTCCGATACTTTTGAGGAGCGCGGCACACTGACGGTGCCACTTTTCCAGGTCCGGCGGACCAGCCGGAAGATCCCTGGAATTGGGAAAGATCAAGTAGGTCACTGCGAGATCGGAAACGGGCCGGTACTTGGGCGTGGCCTTGGGATTCAATTCCTTGGCCAGCCGCAAGGAAGCTTCGCCCACCTTAATGTCGGGGCCGTAGTCGCCGCAGATGGCCGGATAAAGGCGATTCTGATAGATCACCACTGCATAATCGCCGATGCGCGGCGTGAACGGATGCTTGTCCACGTAGGGCCGCGTGGCCGTGGAGATGACAATGAATGGATCCTCATGGGAAATGAGGTAACTCTCCTTCTTCATCGAAGCAATGATGTTAGGATAAGTTTTGATGAAATGCTCCATCCGGCTCTTCTCACTTCCTTTGGCCGTCTTGAGGTATTCTTTAGCGCGCACCAGGCCCCGCTGATAACGTACTAACAATGGATTGGGGCGATTGGTGCGTTTGGGCCAACGATAGCTTGTCGCGGGCTGAAACGAAGGCGACTCGAGGAGACTGAGATCAAAGGTGCTCTGCCGGTCGCCATCCGAACCGTCCGCCACCACATCCATATCCGCCTGGATCATCAACACTTTCTGACCGCTCTTCGGATGGGTGAGTTCGAGCATGGTCTCACAATCATAAAAATTGTGTCTGGAGAGGGCTTGGTCCAATTCGGCCAGTTCTACTTGCAGATGCTTCACCTTGGCATTGTAAAGCTGGGGATAGAAGCCGGATACTTTGGCACCGGGAAGCATGCTCGCCAATCCAGGGAGCATGCTGGGCAACCAGCGATTCACGGTCGCCAACTCCCCAAGAGTGCGATTCGCCTTGGGCAGCTTCACTTTCATTTCCAGCGTCGCCTGGTAACCTGCTTTCGTTAGGCGTTCCTTGGAAGCGAGTCCTCCCTTTGCGGCGGTAACCTTGGATTGAAACTCCATGGCATTGGCCATGCGTCTAACATTGACGTCTTTGTGCGTGACAAAGTCAGCGGGGAGACGCAGTGGTGCGGGAGCCTTGGGATCCGCTTCAATATCGCGGTAAATGATCTTCTCTTCAATGACAGGCACTTCCTTCTCCACGATCTTCTCTTGGATCACCGGCACCTCTTTCTCCACGATTTTTTCCTGAATCACCGGCACCTCTTTGATGACGACCTTCTCTACTTTCCAGTGATCCATCAGATCTTTGGTCCCACGTTTCAGAGTCTCGGGAAACGGGGAAAATGATAGCGCGATCAAGCCGCCACAACCAAGTAGGGTGGCTTGACCGAATCGCGTGAAGGAGGAGCGGGACACAAGGGAACTCATAGCGCCGGAATGCCACGAATCCAGGAGATATACATCGCTCTCGACGGCCAGGAATGGCCGTCCTACTCTGTGTCATGATTCGAATCACGTCTCTTCTTCTAGCCGTCATCCTCGCCGCTCACGCTGAGGACGTGTTTGACAGCGTCAGCCATAGCTATGCCGATTCCGATGGCGTGAAAATCCATTACGCGTCACTTGGTGAAGGCGATCCTATCATTATGATACACGGTTTCCCCGATTTCTGGTACACGTGGCGAGATCAGATGGCGGAGCTCAGCAAAGACTACCGTTGTGTGGCCATCGATCAGCGCGGTTATAACCTCAGTGACAAACCCAAGGGCATGGATCGATACGCGCTCGATTTATTAGTGAACGATGTAGCTGCCGTCGTCCAATCGTTAGGGCATGATAAGGCCATCATCTGTGGTCATGATTGGGGCGGCATGGTGGCCTGGCAATTTGCCATGACCAAGCCGGAGATGACGGAACGGCTCATCATTCTCAATCTCCCCCACCCGCGCGGGCTCGCGCGAGAACTGGCGACTAATCCGCAACAACAAAAGAACAGCGCTTATGCTAGAAGATTCCAACAAGAAGGCGCACACAAAGACCTTACCGCGGAGAGCCTCGCCGGTTGGGTCAAGGATCCGAAAGCGAAAGCTCGCTACATCGAAGCCTTCGAGAAATCAGACTTCGAAGCCATGCTGCACTACTACAAGAAAAACTACCCCAGGGAGCCCTATCAAGAACCCAAAGGACCGGTCACCAAAGTTCAGTGTTCCGTCCTAATGATTCACGGACTTAAAGATTGGGCCCTGTTAGCTCCGGCACTCAACGACACGTGGCACTGGCTGGCCAAAGATCTCACTCTGGTCACGATTCCTGACGCCGAGCACTTCGTGCAACAGGATGCGTCTGATCTTGTCACGCGGAGCATGAAAATGTGGTTGCAGCGTTAGAATAAATTCAGTTGGCGGTGCGGTCCGGTCGTGTGGTGGCACCCGAACGTGTCATAAAGTTAGGCGCCGCTTTACTCCAAGACGCGAATCTGGTCCGGACTGGAGAGTTTGATCTGAAATTGCTCTTGGTATTTTTCGACCGTTCCGGTCACTTCAACTTGCTTCTGATCGTAGAGATCCGCGGGATCTAAGCGGAAGAGGTGCCGGTCGGAGGGAAAGGAGACGACGCAGAATTCGGGAGGTTCGAAGTTGAGGAAATTGGTGCCGCCGTTCGATTTGCCGGTGTTGGTGACCAGCCCGCGAACTCTGACTTCTTTGCCAAGGTTTTCGGCAATCTTGTTCGTCTCTTCAACGAGGAGCAATGGCGGCTCGCCCGGTTGGGTTTGAAAGGGATCCGGCGGTCCCTGAGTTTGAGAGGTGGTCGAATCAATTGGTGCTTTGTTGCCTCGAGGTATGAGAAGGAAGGCGAGGCTTCCAATGATCAGAATGGCCGCGGCAAGACCGATCATCTTGTTTCGGGAGGCTCCCTGACCGATGGTTTCGTTGGGGAGCGCCCGTTTGGCAGGGGCGGCCGGCTCTTCTTTTTCTTCGATTGGCTGCTCCGGCTCCTTGACGAGAGGCTCCGGGACTAGCACTTCTGCTGTCTCGGCCGTTTCGGCTTGCGAATCTTGTAAGAGTTCCCGGAATCGTGTGAGCGCTTGTTTCGCGGTCGCCGGGCGATCATCGGGCTGCCGGCGAATGAGCCACATCACCCACTCACAGATCTCAGCGGGAATGTCCTGCCGACGATCTCTGAGCGGGGTGACTCGATGTTGAAGATGGCTCTCCATCACTTCGGCCGCGGTGTCACCATCGAATGGAAGCTTCCCTGCCAGGCAGTAATAAAAAACGCATCCCATGGAGTAGATGTCTGTGCGGAAATCGAGCGGCTCGTGTTCGAACTGCTCCGGCGCCATGTAGGCGCTAGATCCCATGATGGTGTCTTTGTAAGCCTCCGTCTGTTTGGAGGGCCGCGGTGAAAACTTGGCGAGTCCGAAGTCCAGAATCTTCACTTGGAAGGCTTCGCTCGGGAGCCAGCGAAACATGATGTTCCGTGGTTTGATATCGCGATGCAGGAGGCCGTGATGATGCGCGGAGATGAGGGCGTCGAGACATTGCTCCACGACCTGAATGAAATCTTCAAAGAGAAGCGGACCGCGTTCGATCGCTTCGCGCAGGACCTCGCCATCCACCAGCTCCATGACCACGTAGGACCCCATCTCGTCGACGCCGGCATCGAATACGGACACGATGTTGGGATGCTGCATGGAGGAGAGAATCGAGGCCTCACGCAGAAGGTCGTTGACCGCCGTGAGATTGCGTTCCCGCTCGGCCGCGCTCTCGGGATCGAGCGGCAGCAGCCGTTTCAGCGCTACGAACCGTGCGAGCTGCCGGTCCCAGGCCTCGTAGACGACGCCCACGCCTCCTTGGCCGACCTCTCCTCTGATCTCGTAGCGGCTTTCCATTAATGAGGAATTATGATTGTTTCGAAAATCGCGGAAAGTTTAAACCGCGCAAATGGCTTTTTCCCGAAAAGAAAAGAGCCCAACCGCTCAAGGCAGCTGGGCTCTGCAAAGGGTTCATGGGTGGGTAGGCACCACGTTCCAATCACTCGGATTTCTTCTCAAAAGTGTCTTTAGCGTCATCGGGCTTGCCCTCTTCATTGCCCTTCCAACCGCCGAAATCCGCGCCTTGTTCGATCCATTTTTCTAGAAGCTTCTTCTGCTCATCGGTCAACGGCTTCGCATCCACCTTATTCTCAGCAGGCGGCATGAAATCGTCGTGATCTTCAGCTAGGAGGGTTCGCTGGAGAATGGAACTTTCCTTAGGTTTGCCTGGGACAACCACGGCATCTCCCTTGGCCCCGTCCACAATTCCAAAGGCGGCGTCAAACCGGAGGCCGGCCTTGGGCTTCGTGGCACGCGTGCGGCCCTCCTTAATGTAGGGCGCCCGGTGGCACTCCACGCAGCTGGTCTTAAGGAACGGATAAATTTCCTTCTCAAAATTCACCTTGTCTCCGTCTTGAGCGATGGCGAGGCTACCAAGACCGGAAAGAATGAGCAATTTGCCAGTGACGATGAGTTTGTTCATGCGAGTAAGTAGAACACAAGCGGGGGTCTGACAAGGGAGGGCATTTCAAAAAATTTCGCAGCTAAGAGCGCCGGTGGGCTTGCCAAGAAGGGGGCGCCACCCAGAGGCTATCTTCATGCCAGGCGGCGAATCTCAGCGACATCGCATGCTCAAACAAGCGGGAATCCAATGGCTGGCCGAGCATGACTATGCCATCCAGGCCATGGAGGTCCGGCTCCCGAACAGCGGCTTCCGGGCCGACGTCGTCGGTTACCAATCCGGATGGCATGAAATCGGCCACACCGTGGTCATCGAGTGCAAGCAGGCCCGAAGTGACTTTCTCAAAGACACGCGCTCCGCCGCTGATGCGCTCAAACGTCTCAAGGATCTCCACCGCCGCCGGATGACGTTGGAAAAACTCTTACATATGCACTATCCATCGCTGCGCCGCGGGGATTCCCTCTTTCCCGAATACGAGACCGTTGATCTCACCCGGCTTGAGCATCGCTCTTACAAACAGGTCATGCGTGAAATTGCTTTGTTAGAGAATCGGGTGCACCACAAGACGAAGTTTGAAAAGATCGCGCGCTATCAATGCGCGAATCTTTGTTACCTCGCCGTGCTCCCGGACATCATCGAGCCGCACGAACTGCCTTCGGCGTGGGGTTTGTTAGAGCTTCGTGAAGAGCGTCTGCATCTCATTCGCAAGCCGCAGTTCCTCGACATCCCGGCGTCCCGGCGTCTGGAAATGCTTCACCTCATCGCGCGGGCAGCCACGAGCCGTCTGCATCGTCAATTGATGGATCTTCCATCGCCTCTCCGCAAATGAGCCCGTCTTCAGGGGGCCAACGGGTCGTAGAAGAAGCCGTGAGAGTTGTCCTCGCTCGAGGCGCCACGCCGGGCACGTTAACAGATTCCACTACGATCATGCCCGTCCCTCGGCTCCAACTTTCTCGGAGTTAGATTCGTCTGCGTGACTGAAGCATTGCGATCCGGCTCTTGCTGCGTCAAGATCCGCAACGTGCCCCGCATCCCCTGGCTTCTTACTCCCGTTCTGGCGCTCTCGTGGCCGGCGTTGAGCTGTCCGGCCTCCGAAGAGTGGTGGGCTTTCCAGCCCATTGAGTCAGGCCGCGTTCCCACAGTGGCCGATACCACCTGGTGCCGAAACCCCATCGATGCCTTCATCCTCAGCGCTATGGAGGCGCGCGACCTAACACCGGCGCCACTGGCTGAATCGCCTATACTGATTCGCCGGCTCCACACCAATGTCTTGGGGATGCCGCCCACACCGCAAGAGATTGATGCTTTTGTGAGGGATAATTCGCCGCTTGCTTGGGAGTCTTTGGTGGACCGTGTCCTAGCAGATCCACGCCATGGTGAGCACTGGGCAAGGTATTGGTTAGACCTCGTGCGCTACAGTGAATCCGATGGCTGGAATCAGGATGCCTACCGGCCGCACATTTGGCGTTATCGGGACTACGTTGTGAAGGCGTTCAACGGAGACAAGCCCTACACAGACTTTGTTAGAGAACAACTCGCGGGTGATGAAATGTCCGGCGACGACCCGGAACATTTGGCCGCCGCCGGATTCTTGCGGTTAGGCATCTACGAATACAATCAGCGTAATGCGCGCGGGCATTGGAATGACATCATGAATGAAATGACGGATGTGGCCGGCGATGTCTTCCTTGGCATGAGCATGGCTTGTGCGCGCTGTCATGATCACAAATTCGATCCCATTCCACAGAAAGATTACTTCAAGCTTCGCGCTTTTTTCGAACCGGTGGTCTTTCGCGATGACTTGAAGGCGGCGACTCTAGCGGAACGACAGGTCTATGAGAACCAGCTTCGCGAATGGGAAGAGGCGACCGCGCCTATTCGCGAGCGCATCGCCGCCCTGCTCAAACCTTACGAAGACCGCAAATGGAAATCGACCGTCGATAAGTTTCCGCTAGACATCCAGGCGTGTTTTCACAAACCGGTGGCAGAGCGCACTTCTTGGGAACATCAAATGGCGTATCTGGTAGGGCGGCAGTATCTGGAAGAGGGCGGGGGACCGTTCAAGAGCATGAATCAGGAGGATTCCGCGAAGCACGAGGCCTTGAAGAAAGAGCTAGAGGCCTTCGCTCATCTGAAGCCTAAGCCGCTGCCTTCACTCATGACGGCGACCGACTTTCATGGCCAAGCCTCACCCACCATGATCCCCGACAAGCTAAGCGAGTCTTCGGTGTCTCCCGGGTTTCCGGTCGCTCTGAGTAAAGAGGAAGCCGAGCCTCATGTTTCGGGTAGTAAACATTCCTCCGGCAGGCGCACGACCCTTGCCAAATGGATCGGCGATCCTAACAACCCGCTAACCCCGCGCGTGATCGTCAATCGCGTGTGGCAATATCACTTTGGCGAAGGCTTGGTTCCAACCGCGAACGACTTTGGTGTGAAAGGGCAACCGCCTTCCCATCCAGAGTTACTCGATTGGTTGACCGCACGATTCATCGAGAGCGGCTGGCGATTGAAACCACTGCATCGTCTTATTCTAACATCAGCCACTTGGAGGCAATCAGCGACCCACCCACGCGCGGCACGGCAACAACGCGAGGATCCAGGTGAGCGATTCTTGTGGCGTTCGCGCATCCGCCGCTTACGGGCGGAGCAGGTTCGTGATGCCATGTTAGTGGCGAGTGGAGAATGGGAATCCCGCATGGGCGGGCCGAGTGTGGATGAAGAGAAGCCTAGGCGTGGTCTCTATGTCAGACACAAACGCAATGATAATGACACCTTTCTCCATGCCTTTGACATGGCTCCCGGTTTGAAGAGTGTGGCCGGCCGCAACCAGACCACCACGCCCACCCAGTCGCTGACCATGATCAATGGTGAGTATGCGCTCAAACGCGCTCAGGCCATGGCCAAACGCTTGTTGCGAGAATATGGAAAGGATCCTTACAGGATCGCCACCGCGGCGACGCAGACAGTGTGGGGGCGAGCCTTGGATGCCCAGGCGTTGCAGGATGCCGTCGATTATCTTGGCGCCGAGGTGGAAGAAGCGCGCTTGGCCGACTTCTGTCACGTGCTCTTTAACAGCAACGAATTCCTCTATCTTGACTAGATTCCCTAGGCGGACCTTCGCCAAGCTAGGGCTCTTGCTGGCGGCCATCCTCGTGGCATTGCTGATCGCGGAGGGAGCGTCGCGTCTCTTGCGCTTGGCTCCCGAAGTCAAAGCCATCGATCTCGAAGCGGTCGAGTGCGTCTATCAGCGCTCCACCAATCCCATCTTGGGATTCGAACTCAAGGCCAACTACCGAAACGACCAACCTGATTTCATCCAAACTTACGAACGCACCAACACTCACGGTCAGCGAGACAGAGAACGGACATTGAGCAAGCCGGAGGGCGTCCGGCGCGTGCTCTTGTTAGGTGATTCCGTGGTGGAAGGTCATGGTTTGCCTGAACAGGACACGATTTCGCATCAATGGGAGGCTCTTTACCGAGATCAATCGACCGAGGTCCTGAACTTCGGCGTCAGCGCCTACTGCACCCTGGCAGAGATCGAACTGCTGGAGAGAAAAGGCTTGGCCTTCGATCCCAATATCGTCGTGGTGCTCTTCGTCGAGAACGACTTCGATAACTTCAATCGCGAAGCCTTCGCGCTAGGCGAACCCGTTGAACGGCCCGCCCTGGTAAAGGGCTTGTTTCGTCAATCGCACCTCTTCCGTCACCTCGCCTTGAGGCTGAATCTCTTTCATTTTCGCGCGGATGCCGATCCCGTTAGTTGGAACAAAGAAGCCATCGGCGACAACAACGTGACCGACGGATTCCAGCGTTTGCGCGCCCTAGCAGAACGCGAAGGCTTCAAACCCTTGATCGCCCTTTGGCCACGATTCCAGGACAACGACATCGTCGACCTGCCGCCTGTCGACGTAGCTGAGCAGCTCGCGGCAATGCACGGACTGCCGTCCGCAAGAATGTCAGTGTTCTTTAAGACGCACTGGAATCAAACGGACAATCCACGAGTCACCTTCACCTCAGGAGACGGCCTGCATCCTTCCGCAAAGGGCACGGCCATCGCCGCCGCTGCTTTGAAAAAGCTCATCGATGATGTGGAAACCGGAAAGCTCGTCCCCAAGCCTGCGGAAAGGGAACCCTCGGTGTTAGCCAAGGCGAGGTCGTTGGGGGAAACAAAGCCTAACTACGCCCGCGTTTACCACACCCAAGGGGTCAAGTTTCTCCAGGAAGGCCAATACAAACAAGCCATCGGCGAGTTCACCACGGCTTTGCAAGAAGATCCCAAACATGCCGGAGCGCATGGAAACATGGGACTCGCCTACGAACGGTTAGGCAATCGATTGAAAGCCAAGCAACACTATCAAAAAGCCATCACCTTGCAGGATGACTTTGTTCAAGCGCATTTTAATTTAGCAAGACTGCTAGTCGTTGAAGGCGATACACGCGGCGCGCTCCCTTTGTTTCGTCGAACCCTCGAGATCGATCCCCATCATACCGACGCCTTGAACACCCTGGGCATGGAGTTAGGCAAAGCCGGGCAGTTCGCCGAGGCGCGGACCTACTTGGAACGAGCCATTGAGGTCGAGCCCAATTTCTCCGAAGCCCACAACAATCTGGGAACGGTCTACGCCGCGACCGGCCAATTAGAAAAGGCCGTCGAGCAGTTTAAGGAAGCGGTTCGCGCCGATCCCAACAATCAAGGCGCCGTCTCTCGACTTAAGCAAGTGAAGGAGATGCTTCGGGCTAGACAATGAACCTGAGCGCTCTCAGCAATCATGCATAGATATATTATAGTGTTAGTATTTGCTGCCCTTCTCGCCACGACGACTGCGGCACCATTGATCTGGATAGAAGGTGAAGCGGCCGATTCGTCTAGCATGAAACGGCACGGCTGGTATGATTCGGTTAGAAAAGGCGAGCTTTCCGGTGGGGATTGGCTCTCGCACTTTGCCGGGGGAGAGATGCCGGTTGCGTCCTATACCATCGAAACCGCGGAAGGTGGTGCGCATCAGTTCTGGCTGCGCGCCAATCCGGTAGGCAGGGCTACGTTGTCTGTTCGTCTCAACGAAGGCGAGTGGCGGAAGATCGATCTCAGTGCGAACGAACAGAATGTGAACATCGCTGACGATGGCAAACCGGATTTGCGTTACGTGGCTTGGATCAAAGCTGAGTCCCTCACATTGCGTCAGGGAACCAACCAGCTGGACGTTCGCTTCGAGAGCCGCAACAACCGGCATGGTGGTCTCGATTGTTTCGTGCTCAGCCGCGAGCCCTTTCTGCCTCAGGGAGCCAAGCGTCCTGGTGTGAAGACAGGCAAAGCCGATCCCGGCACCTGGGCCTTCGAACCGGATCGCGATCCCTTTCACAAAGACGCGCTCCTAGATCTAACATTCCTCAACGAGAAACCGGCCGGTAGCAACGGTTATGTGAGGCGTTCTAACGATGGGGCTGATTTCGTCGATGGATTGGGGCGCCCATTGCGATTCTGGGCGGTCAACACGTCGGTCCACCAGCGGGATGACTTGGAAGCGATCAAAGAGCACGCGCGTTGGTTGGCCAAACGCGGCGTCAACATGGTGCGTCATCATGGGCATCTCGCTCCAGGACGGGGTTCGAAACTCAAGGACGTGAACCAGAAGGACATTGATGCCGCTTGGCGTTTGGTCGCGGCCATGCGTGCGGAGGGCATCTACACCACGCTTTCACCTTACTGGGCTTCCAATGTCCGCCCTCAACCCGGTTGGGGACTGAAAGATTCCGGGAACGATAGCCTAACGGGGTTGCTCTTCTTTGACGCCACATTGCAAGAGGCTTACAAAGGGTGGTTGCGTGCGCTGCTTATTCCGGAGAACCCGCACACAGGAATCCCTTTGGCCAAGGATCCATCGGTCGCCCTCTTTCAGATCCAGAATGAAGATAGTCTTCTCTTCTGGACGGAAGGCCATATCAAAGGTGAGCAGCGTCGTGAACTGGCACGGCTGTTTGGAGTTTGGTTAGTCGAGAAGCATGGCTCTCTCCCGCAAGCAACTGAAACTTGGGGTGGCCGAGCGGGGAATAGGGGTGATGACTTCGCCAATGGCATCGTCATGCCTCATGTCGTCTGGCATTTCACCCAATCACCCACGGGCGCTTTAGCAAAACGTCTTGCCGATCAGTTAGCCTTCTACACACATCTCATGCGGAGCTTCAATGAGGAGATCGCCCGTTTCTTGCGCGAAGAACTCGGCTACGAGGGACTGATCAATGCCGGCAATTGGCGCACAGCCGATAGCGCTAAATTGCTAGACGCCGAGCGCTATGCCTACACCGCAAACGACGTGATCGGCATCAACCGTTATTATCATGGTGGCGGACACACCAATCCTACGGAAAAGGGGCGGACGGGCTACCTGATTAGTCAGGGTGATCGTTTCTCCAGCCAATCCGCGCTCAAGCAACCATGGAACTTTCCGCTAGCATTACGGCAGGTGCAGGGGCATCCCATGATCATCTCCGAGAGCGCGTGGGTGCCACCACTCCGTTATCAGTCCGAGGGACCTTTCCTCGTCGCCGCTTACGGCGCCCTCACAGGGTTTGATACGTTTTACTGGTTCGCCACTCCGGACATCGGCTTCGGTGCTCCGATCGATAAATGGCAACTTTCGACGCCGGCACAGATCGGCATGTTTCCGGCCGCGGCCTTGATGTTTCGCCGAGGTTACGTGGCTCAAGGTGAACCCGCTTTGGTGGAGCATCGCTCTCTTGAGGAAGTCTGGGCCATGAGGGTGCCTCTTCTTTCTGAGCGCGCTGGGTATGATCCTAACCAGGATAGTAAGCTGCCGGCTTCTCGAATCGATGCCAGGCTGACGCCGCTGACGTTTCTTGCTGGTCCTGTCAAAGTCTCATTCAAGGAGGGCGATGCCCAGCTTACAGACCTTCGTTCATTAATTGATTCGGAGGCGCAAACTGTCACGAGTACCACGGGCCAATTGCGGTGGGACTACGGCAAGGGCGTTTGCACGCTCAACGCCCCGAAAGCTCAGGGTGTGACTGGTGCTCTCAATCAGTCAGGCGATATTGATCTCAGCGCTCTCACGATTACGTCAAAAAACGACTATGCGACCTTTCTCGCCGTCTCGATCGATGGCGGTGAACTCACTGAGTCGGAGGGGATCCTTCTTCAGATCGGCACGACGGCTCGTCCTCACGGATGGAAAACATCGCCCATCAATGGGACGAACCAACACCGCATCGATGATCTGGGTAGCAGCCCGTGGAATATCGAAAACACGCAGATCACCTGTGTGCTGAAGAATCCCAAGATCGACAAGGCCACCCAACTGGATCCTAACGGAATGGTCATTCGTGATCTCTCGGTGGAACGCGTGCGCGATGGTCTACGCATTGAGTTCCCCCACGATGCCATGTATGTGATGCTGCGGAAGGCCGGAAAGGAATGATGGTGCGGGAGAGTGGTCGCCGTCCGAGAACGCTGGGTTTCTGCTTCTGTTGATATCCTATGATTGCTATTCTAACGCTTCAATGTAGCAACCTAATGCTCGAGTCCGTGGCGTTGCCACTGGCTTTCCCTCCAAAACGGAATCCAAAGCTTTGCGTAAATCATGCTGGCTGGCGGCGCGCCGGCGCTTGCCAAGGTCGGCGTATAAATTGTTGATGCGCCCCCGATAAACGATTCGGCCGTCTTTTCCGATAACCACTGCCTCGGGTGTGACGGTCACTCCCGTCGCCTTTACCAGAACGTGTTTCGAGTCTATGAACGCAACATAGCCCGAGTGCCCGAATTCTTCGCGATGTCTCTCAACCTCCTTTTTCTTTGTATCCGTATCCACGTAGACCAAGGCAAAGCGAACTTTCCTTTTCTCGTAGGCATCAATCACTCGATGAATCTCAGGTGCATACGCATTGGCAATCGGGCAATCCCGCATGACAAAAATCAGAACGGAGGTTTTGTCTTCTCCCAACTCAAAGGGCCTCCGGGTCACTCCCGCGATATCCTCCAATGCCAGCGAGATATTCTCGACCTTCACTTTATCAAGTATCTTTTCAGCCGCGAAAACTTCCGCTATCGATAAAGCGGCGACGCAACAGACCCAAACAAACCCATACCACATGGCAGCCCTCATTTCTCGCGCTGGGAGTCAACGCTCGGACGGAATGCAGAAGCCACTTTTAGCGTTGATTTCGATATCGACGATGAATCGGAAACCATTGAGGGCGATGCCAATTTGCACGACCACGGGACGGGCCTCAATGCCCATATCACTTTTTCAGAAGAGGAGTTTTTCGAATGCGGGGAATTCTTGAGTGACCTTGGAGCTCTGTTCTTCTTCTTGGATTATACAGAGGAATGCTTGGAGGAATTGGTTGACGAATTTCCTAATGAAGATGAACTCGCCATTCCGTTTGGGCGCTATTCTCTAAGGGGAAAAAGTAAGAAGGCCGCTCTTGAAGAGGGCTTAGCTGCCGAAGGCTGCTTTGCTGGGATTTACGTTGATCTGGAAGATTCGGGAATGAAAGGAGATGTCATCTCGGTTCTTCTCGTCGATGACAACGACATCTCTCGGAGACGTCCAGTAGATCGTTAAAATAGGAATGGTGGATGGTTGGCGCCCCGCCTACAGGGAAGGGCACCAAATTCAAAGAAAACCAACCATCCATGAATACTCAAACACTCCAAGAACAGTTTCTCCAGTCCGAATCCGGCCAGAGTGCCGAAATTTTCAACCAATTCTTGCGCAGTTCCGTGCGACTCGCGCTCTTTGAGCTCATGCAGCAAGAAGTGCACGATCTCTGCGGTCGTTCCCACGCTCGTGACCGGCATTCTAGCTCTTTCCGGCGGGCGGGCAGTGAGAAAGGCATCTGTTATATCGATGGCGGCAAGGAAAACATCAAGCGCCCTCGCGTCCGGCAACGGCAGGAAAACGGCGGGGAGCAAGAAGTTAGTCTCAAGTCCTATGAAGCGGCCAAGGATGTCAACAACATCAGCCAAGCGGTGACGCGTCTGTTGCTTGAGGGAGTGAGCACGCGTGGAGTCAGCCGCCTCAGTAATGGCAGCGTTAGTAAAAGCACCGTCTCCGAGCAATGGGCAGAGCGCTCAGCAGAGAAACTCGAAGCGTTTCGTTCCCGGGCATTGCTCGGAGAAGGCTATCTTGTCTTGATGTTAGATGGCGTCCATCTTAGTGGGGATCAAACCGCGATCGTTGCCTTAGGTATCCGCGCCGATGGCCGTAAAGAGATGCTCGATTTCCGCGTTGGCAGCAGTGAGAGTTTCGAAGTTGCAAACGATTTGCTAGATGGCCTCAAGAAACGAGGCCTTAAGAGTGCTGCCAAGCGTTTCCTAACGCTCTTAGATGGTTCTAACGCCTTAGAAAAAGCCGTTCTCACACACTATCCTGACGCCGTTATGCAGCGTTGCTTGGTGCATAAGGAGCGCAATCTAAGCAGTTATCTCTCCAAACGTCATCAAGGGGAACTCGAGCGATTGCTCAATCGGTTGCGGCGTGCCGAAGGGAAAGAAGCCGCACGAGAAGCCTATGACCAACTCAGTGAATTTCTAAAGAAGCACAGCAGCACTGCCCTCTCAAGCCTACAAGAAGCCGGAGAACAGATCACAGCGCTACAAGATCTCGACGTTCCTGCTAGTCTTCACCGCAGTCTTTTGAGCACCAATATCATTGAGAACGCTATTCTCAACATTCGGCGTCGGATGAGCAAAGTGAATCGTTGGCGAACGGCGACGCGTGAAGGGCGAAAGACGATGGCCGATCGCTATCTAGCAAGCGGTCTACTCTACGCCGAGAGCACGTTTCGCCGAATTACGGGATGGCGAGATTTAGCACAACTGCGAGAAGCACTTGACCAAGACTAACACCAATTGAGGATGAAAGAGTTCACCCATGGCTACAAGCAAGGGGGCCAGCCCCCTCGACCCCCGGGATTTACCGCATTCCCCACTTACCGCAGGAGTATGGCAGAAAAGAAGGGAGAGACGGTCTGCCGTCTCTCCACTCCTGCGTATAAGGTCAGCCGCGCGGCGCTCGGGTTGCTTCCCAGCATTGCCCTATCCTCCTGCGGCGACGCGATCGGCTTACCAAAGAGTGGAGCGAAATCAACTAAAACTAACATAAGCCTTTAACTTGACAAACTAACCAACAAGTGCCTAACTCTAACCTCCATCCACGATTTCTAACGATCTGATGGACATCCCCCATCTCTCAGCCGTTTTATCTGAATTGTAGCCTTATGAAGGGCGGTAATATCACAGTCGAACTTTTAGACGAGTTCTAAGTCTGAAGGGCCGAATGATATCCAGGTATTAGTTTCCAGCCCGAAGGTATTTGCCTTCGGGCTTTTTTATTGAAGAAGTGCCCAAGAGCCAATGTAACATCAATTAGCACTGGCAAGCATCTGACACTGAAGCTTGGCATCAGTCTATGGTTTATTGTTAGTATTTGGATTCGATCATTACTGAAACTGCTGCCAGACGAGCGGTTGAAATATTCTCTCGCGCTTCAGCGCCGAAATTCATATGTTCAGAGGATCGCTAGATCCAACGTGAGCAACGCTAGTTCGACTAACGATTGCATATCCGGTGAGATCCTCTTTCCGAGACACGATTTGAACGTCGCGGATGAACTCGGTGAGGCCATATGAGGATGTTGAATCTTCGGAAATTGAAGCTTTCTGTCGCGGGGCGGCTGATTAGATTAGCGCTCACATGATCGCAGGAGCCTCATCGATTCTTATCAAGCTGCCGGGAACGGTTGCCGCGTCAGCGTTGGCGGCTTTGCGAGAGTCGCCCGTGGAAATCGCTTCCGATGGCGATTCGATTTGGTTGCGTTGTGAGGTTCTTTCGAAGGATCTCGAGGGCTTGATTCATCGGCTACCACATGTTGGCATTTTTCGACTGGCGCCTAATGGCAAGGTGATTCCCTTGGCGCGACGATTGCCGGTGGACACTGTGCCAGAGGAACTTCTATGGGAGCCACTTCGAACCAAACTTACCCCGCAGTTGCCGTCCGTCGCTCTTTCAGGCGAGATTCGTGACTCGGACCGTTTAACACTTCGCTTGGTGCGAGTGGGCATGAAGAACGGGAAACCCAACATGCTGGTATCCTCGATGGAGGAACTTCACTGTTGGGCAGAGCGGGCCGCGGAGAGCCGTTTGCGGCCACTGCGATTCGCTTCGTCCGGGGATGGGCGAGTTGCTTTGATAGGGCAGCCGTTGCCGGCTCTGCCTGGACGGTTCTACTCGGTGAACGACGCCTTAGCGATACCGTTAGGGTTTGCGTTGGAACCGGCGCTGAGTGTGGCCTCTTTGCGGCGGCTGCTTCAACTGGCACCGGCGGAATACGCGTTGTTTCGCGAAGACGGTTCGTTTGAACGACTTTGTCAGGATGATTTCCTGCATCTCACTCGCAGCGCGGTGCGGCTCACTTGGGAAAGGTATCAGTTGGACGGAGCGGTCTCGCTCTCGGATTCATGACCCTTACGGAACAACATCCGGTTAAATACCTCACCCCAACTCGCCCGGCGTTCTGGCGTTGGGAGGGCAGCACGATCATCTTTGCCGGTGGCGAAACACTGACGTTTCGCGAAGAACTGATGGCGGTGATCCGGCATTTGCAGCCTTTCGGATTGCCGCCCATGGAGTCGCTCCTCCTTTTTCTAGCGGCGACGCGGGATCATTGGGAAGGCGCCAATGGTTTGGGTGCGGCGTGGGAAGCGAGTTTGCGTGTGTATGACCCCATTCTCTTAAAGCGTCATTTCCCGGAGGATTGGGAGAAGCGCCTACAGGAAAATCTGAACCGGATTCGCACCTTGGAAAGTTCTTGGCGGCGTGAACCGGCCAAGAAAGGCTTGGTTGCCGAAGTGTGCTTTGAAAAATCGGAGAGTGTGATGGAAAGCGCCGAGGTGGAGGCGGTCATCCATCTGTTAGAGCGTGGCTTTGTTCCGCCCACGGCACCTCCTGAGGCCGATCCCCGGTATGCGGTGCATCACTTGGCAGCCGGCTTACGTCCGTTGTTAGGCCGTTTGCCGGTTCTTTCTACGGAACGATTGGAACTTCGCCGCCGCACGGGACTTGACGCCGTCGGGGGTAGTGCTTCGGATGAACTTCCGTTGCCGATGCAGATTCGCTCGCTCATGAGCCAGTTGGAGGGCGATCCCGAATGGCAAGGACTAGCTCAGGTGACCAAGAATCTCATGGCCGCGGTTCATGTCCCTCGCGCCTTGGGTGATCCCGATGAGCTGCCACTCGGCGGCTTCAGTGATATCTGTAATCGAGGACCGATGGATCGACTGCTCACGAGTGAGCTTGCCAACGATGATCTCGTGCTCTCCGTGAGAGTTGCTTTGAATGAGGCGCTCTATCTGCGGCGTGAATCGCCACCGCGAGCGCCGCAGAACGCCCGGCTCCTCTTGGTAGACAACGGCATCCGCCTCTGGGGGCTGCCCCGGCTCTTTGCCGCAGCAGTAGCCTTGGCAGTGGCCGCCACGACGGATCCGCGCACGCCCATGCAGGTCTTTGTCCCGACCAAGAAACAGCCACTGAGAGACGTGCGGGTGCACACACGCGACGGGCTACTGGAAATGCTAAGCCATATGCATCCTCACGCTCATCCGGGTAATGCTTTGTTAGATCTTAAGCAGCGTAGCCGCCGTGCCGAGGAGGCCAGTGATGTCATTCTCATTACTCATGAGGACGTCCTTTCAGATGCCTCATTCGCCTCTGTCCTGGCCTTGGTCCCTGGAAAACTCTTCGTTGCCACGGTCAACCGGCGGGGCTGCTATGCACTCTATCAATACTCGCAAGAGAAGCTTCAGAAGCTTCAAGAGGCTTCGATTGATCTGAGCGGTCTGTTTCAAGAAGCGGAAGTGGCGGCAGATCTCACCAAGGCGGGCGTGCCGGCAAATCTGCCGGCGATCTTTTACGAGAGTGTGTTTCCCATTCTACTGCCGCTTCCCGCCTTGAGGGATCGCACTCTCTTCACCAAGGAGAACGGTCTGCTCAAGATCTCTCGTGACGGCCGTGTCTTGAAGTTTGAGGATGACCGCAAAGGCGGATTGCAAGTGTGTCAGTGCTTGCCGGCCGGCAAACCCGTGACCGTCGTCGAACAATCCCGCCTCGCAGACGACCAGCACCTCGCTGTGGTGTGGAATCGGAATGCGCTGCGGTTCCACATGATCGACGTGACCTTGGGTGGCGTCGAATCTTCGCCGGCCGTCCCTTGTAAATCGCCACCTTGTCAGGCCATCGTGAAGCACGGTATGACGATTGTCATCCATGCTAACAAATTATCATTGCATTCACTAACCTCGGGAGAACAACTGGCGGAGCTTCCGCTGCCCACGCGGGTAGATCGTTGTTATGGCGATCTCATTCTCTTGCGGGATCAGTGGCATCGTGTGGCAGTCGATGGGCAACGGCCGCATTTGGAACTCCTGAAAAACGAAGATGTTGTGGCCTCTGCCGCCTTGGAAGAGTACCGGCTTCCGGCGGCCCCTAGGCTTCGACGCCGGTTTATCGGTGTGGGCGTCGTTTCGCAGTGGCTCATTCTTCGGTCCAAGCGTTCTCCGACCAAGATCACCATTAGTCTAGCAGAGGCCTCACAGGAATTGTGTTTCCGTCCGTGGCCCAATCCTTGTGAATTGACATTCTTTGAAAGAATAGCCGGGCCCGAAGGTGCGCGTTACAGCTTGCGGGAAGCGAAGCTTCCGGGAGGCAGCCGAGCCGTCCTGGACAGCCGCGGCTTGTTGCATTTGATAAGTGTGAGAGATGACCTGCCCGAGATCACCTTGGTGCTGAGCGCGGACGGACCCCTTTCGGGATGGACCTCGCAGGGTGATTTGCTGGGTGAACCCTATTTCTTTCAGGATCCACCCGTCACACCGGCGCGCGTTTTCACGGATGTCTTGATCAAGTTTTGTCTAGCAGAATCAGAAGCACAGCTGACGACAGGTTGATAATGGGATCCGAAGCCACATCAGACTTTACGCCGGTCCTCCGGGTCTCACGGCAGACGGGCGTTGCCGAAGGCTGGTTCCTTCCTGGCGGCACGCCTCAAGATTGGGTACGCGAAGTGACGACCTGGGGTGCTCCATTGGAAGCGTGGACGTGGTATGTGTTGCCGCGATCCCTTGCTCATCGCAGTGCTAGTGGTGTCTTGGTGACTGGGGCCGATGGACCGAGCCAGCCCCGTTCCCGTGTGATTCCTTTTCGCAGACTAGACTCCAAGCTGTTCCTTCCCGCAGATAGTCATCTAGACCCTATTCCGGCTTCGGCGGAAATGGATGCGCTCCTTCACTACGAGGCAGCGGTGTTTCACCCGATCATTGGTCTTGTGGGTTTTGAGAGAGATGAGGCCTTGGGGATCGAAGACCTCCTGCAACCGCCGGTGGAGCGGCCGGTCAACTTCAGTTGGGCGCACCCTGGGCTTCCCAATCAAGACCGGCTTTACACCATCACACCAGTGGCGACGCCGGCCATCGAATTGCTCTTGGAAGATGCAGGAGAGGATATTGGTTCATTCCCGGCTGATGAGTTGCCTCCAACGCCGGAGGAAACCGGGGAATCGGGAATCCGCGCCTGGCGTTCAAGGATGAAGCGGCGGTTTTATGAAACGATCAAGCGATTGTCGGGACCGGAAACTAACAAAGAAAGCGATGTTTCAACTGGGTTGCGGCATCGCCTGGAGTCCTGGGCGGAGCAACGGCTTCGATCATTGCGCAACGAGCAAGAGAAAGAACTGGAACGGCTCATTCATCTACTGAAATCAAACCCTGACGAAGGTCTCAAATACGCACTCCCGCTTTACGATAATCAACAACGCGGGACAGCGCGGCCCTCAGGCAAATTGCCACCACGTAAGCCGCACTTTGATCTCAATCAACTCGGTGGCGGAAAGCCGGGGTCACCCTGGGTTGTTGACTGGCAGAAACACTATGAACTTTCGCGGCGCTACCGTGAGGCCGCAAACCGAGAGTTGCGTCTTGGACGGCATCGGCGCGCGGCTTACATCTTTGCCGAGTTGCTCAAAGACTACCGGGAGGCGGCCAACGTGCTGCGGCAGGGCGGTCACTTCCGTGAAGCTTCCGTTCTCTATCTCAAACATTTGGGAGATAAGTTAGAGGCAGCGCATTGCTTGCGGGAAGGCGGTTTTTACAAAGAGGCCATTCCCATCTACGAGCAGAAGAAACAGTACGAAACGGCCGCCGAACTCTACATGCAACTAGGCGACGAAGAAGAAGCCCGCCGGCACTACCGGCTAGCCGTATCGCGGGCGCTGGCTCATGGGCAACATGCCCGTGCAGCCGTTGTCCTGGAAAACCACTTGGAGGTTCCCGATGAGGCCATCCAAATCTTACAAAGTGCTTGGCCGCGAACCAATGAAGCGGCGCTCTGTTTGGGGCAGGAACTCGATTTGTACCAGCGTCATCAAGACGTCGCCCGTGCCCAAAGCCGTCTGGAAGAGGTCACGGAAGATCATCCGCCGGCGAAAGCGTTGGCACTCATGGACGTCCTGGTGCGTGTGGCCCGGCAATCTTCCGAAGAAGCGTTGCGAAACACCGCCGAACGCTGTGCCTACCGCGTGGCGGGACGCTGGTTGGGCTCTCCGAATTTCGCGGAAACCACGCGATTGTTAGGCCTGGTGCGGCGGCTGGCACCTGAGGACCGCTTGTTAGTGCGGGATACGGCGCGATTCGCTCAACAGCTTGCCCAGGAGCGGAAGGAAGACGAAACCAGACGGCGTCTTGCTTCTCGAGAAGAGTTACCTATTCAGTTAGTCACCGACTTTCTCATGCCAAACTGGGTCACGTGGGAACAAACCGCTGCACGTGGGGATCGGGGATTCTATGCCCTGGGACACAACGCTCAAGGGAACACCCTAATGCGATTTGATTGGGAAGGAAACTATCAAACCCACCTTCTCCCCGCTTCCATTCCTCAACGCCTCCTTAGTAGAATTCGGCTGACCGTGGCAGCGGACTCGCGACCGGAGATTGTGAGTCCGTTGGGCGCATTGGAACTTCCTTCGAGCACTTTGGCTGCGGTGGATACCTTTGGAAATCAGGCCATTATCGAGAATCCGCCTTGGACTAGCGATGCGGAATTCCTCGGCATGACCTACTCGCCTTCCGGTGTGGCCTGGGTCGTCAGGCGCGAACAAACAGCGGATCAATTGGTGCTCTTGTCCTATTCCTCATTGGGGGAACTCATCGCTACTCACACGTTGCGTGCGCCCATTGCCGGTGACGGCACTCATGAACCGGCACCCGTTCCGATGGTCTATGCGAGAGAACAGATCATCTTTCTCTATCATGATCATCTAATCCGCTTTTATCGGGATCGAGTCGATACCCTATCATTACCTCACGCTTCTCAATCGATTTATCACTCTTCGAGCGGCAATCTCCGGCTCGCCTTGCCAAACGATGCCGGCGCTGAGATCCTTTGGGGAGATTCTCAATGGGGACGCCGTCAGGCCTTGGATCTGCCGGTTCATCAGCCCAAGATCGCCTTTACTTTGACCGGAAACATCCTCGCACTCTCCTCAGGTCGACTGGATATCTTGGAATGGCAACGGAACACGTACGTTCCCACCGACGGCATCACGCTTGAGCATTGTGAACATCCGTTAGGATTATTTCCCACTGGTACAACGAACCTCTACGCTGCGGTGAGCGCTTCCCGAGTGCAGTTGATTCAGATTCAACTCAAACGGAGGCGAGCGTAACGACGTGAGGCACGAAGTGCCGAATTTGGCAGGGACGTTCGTCCCCAATAGGTTCCGTCCCCGAAGTGCATTCGGCCTCATAGACACCATAGAATCGCAATCCTCTCTCGTACAAAGGATGTCCGCCAAGAGCTTCATCGTTAGGATATCCAAATTCTCTGATCAAGCAGTCATGAAACTCAATCACGCCTGTCCCTGAACGCAGTGCCCTCCGCAGATGTGGAGGACTGTTAGCAAGCCCTACCGCAGGCCTAAGAAAGGCGATTCCTGGCCACGCGATGAAGCCGTGAACCACCTCCCGGTGATCCACGGCTCTGCTTGGTTGGGCCTGGATTCTATTCCTCCATCACCCGATAGAAACGAACGCGTTCGAACTCGGGAATGGTCACTGTTTTCCAGCTGTAGACGCCGGGTTCGGATTCCGTGACGTTTCCGCCTGCGCTCCGCCAATTGGTTAGGCTATCCGAGGTGCTGACGTCAAAGGAACGACCGGGTTCGGCGGTCCATGTTAGGATGAGATCGCCGGGTAACGCGCCTGGCCGGATGACCACCTTGATAGGCCTCGGCGTCGTGGGCTCTTGAATGGTGGGATCACCCTTGGGTGGTAGGCCTTGGTGGTAAGCTTGACCCAAGGTCACGCCGTTGCCGTCGGGATCATCGTTGGGGCCGTAGTCGAGGGTGCCGTAGAAGGCTTCCTCGTAGGTGTCATCGACGGAATCGCCATCAGTATCAACGATGGATGGATCGATGGTCGAGGGCGCGATGATGGTGACGCTCAGCGCGATCAGAGCGTGATCAGCGCAGTCGCGCTGGTTCTCACCTAGCACTCCTCTAACACTCGCCGAGCTGCCATTGAGCACGGGCGACTCCGGCCAGAAGGGTGTGCCGTCAGTTTCCGTTAGGGCGTAAGTGGTGCCGTTAGGCGCCGTCAAGACCAAGCAATTGGCATCTGCCACTGCTAGCGAGCCTGACACAGAGACGGTTTCACTATCGGACTTCACTTCCTTTATCTTAGCCGTTTCCTGGGCGAGCACGGGCAAGACGACTTTGAGATTTGCGTAACCGGCGGGCGCCTTGTTCTCAAAGAACAGTTGACGTAGAGCGTCTACGGGATCGGCAAGGCCGCTATCATAGACACCAGTAAGGGCAGCGTCCCACTGCGGCTTGGCGGTGTTTCGCACACCTTCGCTCACCTTTGTCATGGCCTCTTCGAGATCATAAGCGGCTGTTGCGCTAGCAAGAATCTCATTACCCAAACGTGGCAAGAGCTTGCTGAGTCCGTGAGTGGATGGGAAGATGGACGGGGCTTCCGCCAAACTAGCAATCCTACCGGAAGCGACCAAGGATTCACCGAGCCAAGACTCAAAGGCCAGCACTTCCAAAGTGCTTTCCGGGCTGATCTCCACCACGGATTCCGCGCGTCGGTCGGGAGAGACGGCAGCGCGAGCTTTTTCTAACCAATCGCTCACGGAGACAAAGGAAATCTCCGGGAACGACGGGAAGCCGCTGACACCCGCAGCCATTTCCACCTCGCCTTTTGAGAAAACCGCTAGGCCGACACCTTGGAGCGCGTCATAGGGAACATTGAGCGTGGCGGTGCCTGCTCGGGAAACCGTGCCGCGAGCGACCACGCTGCCATCGAGCCTAACTAGTTTCACGATGCCGCCTTCCACGTCTTTCAGCGCCACTTGAAAGCTGCGTTGAGAAACGAGAGTGGATTTCTCAGGAGTGCTCTTGGCATTGTTAGGATCCGTCCCAGCGAGAATCTCATCGAGGTCGCTGAAGGCATCGCCATCTGCGTTGCCATTACCAAACGGACTCAGGCCATAGGACGTCGCAACCACGTCGGGCAATCCATCTTTGTTGGCATCTGCGAAACTAAGGGACTGGTTGATGACATATTCCGCCGTGTCGATCTGACTGAGCAAACCTGAGTCGTGTTGGCCATAGTACTCGACGGATGAAGTCTTTGTCAGGAAAACGACATGATCGTTCCACGTCGTCCAATTACCGCCGTTGATGCGGTAAATGACTTTGGTTTCCTCATGCTTTTGAAAACGCATACCGACCGAAACACCGTAGTCTCCAGCAGGCGGATCTACGGAAACGGCAGCAATGCCAGAGAACCCGGCGGGCCCTTGGAAACAGATGCTTGAGTCGGCCTCGAACTGATTTCCTAACACGCCATCGACGGCCACCGCAGGATTGAGATTGACCGACTGGGTGGTCCCCAGCCCCGCGGAAACGCCGCCGAAAGTTTGCACATTTGCCTGAATACCACCGCCTTGAAGCTGGGCGCTGGATGCCCAATGACCTTGAGCAAAGCGTTCCAGTTCGTAGGCGTCGCGATTCAGCAAGGGATGCTTGGTGTAGGCCACGACGGTCGTCTTCGGTTTCTTGCTAAGAAACGCCTCCAGCTTGGAACTGCCGTTCTCCAACACGTAGCGCCCTCCCGCGTTCCGATACTTCACAATGGAATCAAGGTCTCCGTTAGGCTGTTTCAGAGTGAACTGAAGATCACCGGCCTCATTCAAGACTTGCGCTGCAGCAAATTGTTGACCGTTAGGAGGACTAAAGTGCTGTAACACTTGCAACTCTCCTTCGAGGTAAACGTAGAGCGTGGCTCTAGCACCATCTTCGTTCGTCACCAGGACATTGTCGCCGCCTTGCTTAGGCACAACGACCACCCCACCCACAGGAGCACTGTTAGAGCGAGGTGCTTCCCGCACTTGATTCACTGCGGGAAGGAGCAAGGCAAAGACAGCGACGCCGTCGTGACCGGGATCCCAAAGGATCGTGTGCGCTTGACCGTCAAACATCGCCACTTCAGTCGTGCGGGTGTAGAAGTGGTCCATGGGGACCGATTCCATTGAAGATTGAGGATCAAACTTGATCTCTGTGAAGTTGAAGCTGATCTGATCCACAGGAACGACATCCGCGCTGTGATTGCTAGTGGACACGACAAACGTTCTCGTGCCTTCCTTGATCACGCGAAATCCGGAATAGATTCCCTTCTTCAGCTCAACACCGCCGAGACGATTCCGCTCGCCATTGGAATCAACGGAGAAGAGTTCGGGTCCGTTGGGTCCGCCATTGGCTAGCACGACCATCTCTTCCGATCCGCCTCTAACGACATCCGCAAAGCCGGCTCCGATGGGGCCTGCTACGGGAAACTCCGTCCTGCGAAAACCGCCATTTCGTTGACCTTGCACCAGATGAACGCGATTTCCGTCATGATCTGCTAGGACGATGTCTGCGAAACCGTTGCCATCGAAATCGGCGACGTCGGGCTGAGATGCCGGCTTATGGGCGCCCCAATCGATGGCCAGGATATCAATCCACTTGTCATGATTGGCGTCTCCCGCGGAACTGCCAAAGCCGACGAGGAGATTGCCACTTTCCCGATGGAATAGAACGGTGTCTTGACGGCCATCGCCATCGAAGTCGCCTTTGGTAGCGATGTTAGCGTGTATGGGACTCTCTGTCAGAAGAACAGAGGTGATTGCTAGGGTAGTAAAGAGCGGTTTCATTAGAGTTGAACGTTGTTCGTGCGGTAAACAGCACGGGTTTCGCGATCGGGGTGATGTTGCAGGATGGTACAGCGATAGGAGCCGCCTTTGGCCGGGGGCATAGCCATGCGTAACCAGATGCTGACCTTGGACTTGCTTTTCTTCCGGGCGACGAAGAAGGATTCGTCGATCAGCGTGATCTGACCTGGAATAGAATCGTCCGTTAGGATTTCGTCGATGAAATGCGTGGTTTGAAGGGTCGGTTTGTCAGGAACATCCACACGTTGCATATACCCAACCATGGGTAGATCGAAGAAGAGGTAGGGTTCGAGGGATTCGACGTTAAGGATTGCCGGAACACTGATTCCAGCCGTGATGATCGTCTCCCGTTCCACCAATTCGCGATCCAGTTCGCCCACTTCCACCCAGAGGTAGCGGTCATTGACCACGATATCCGCTTCGTTAGGCGAGTAGACCGATAGAAGTTCGATTGGTGAATCGCCCGGCACCGGCCGGATGGGAAAGGACACGCCGTCTTGAGGCGGATTTCCTCCTCCGGTTTCGGGACTCCAGTAGAGTTCCTCGGGATCGCTCCAATCACCCGTGGCACGTGTGTCAGGATCTCCGGAGCCCACCGCACGCACGCAGAGGACGTGCGTCTCCCCAATGATCAGCGGTAACACTTGTGCGAAATCCGATCCGCCCGAGCCAAAGCCGCCAGGTAGGCTCAGTGTATCGTGAAAGCTCCAAGACCTCTTGATCACACCGGCCTCCTCAGATTCATCCAAAATACGGTCAGCGTTAGGAAGCGGCGGGCTCACTTTGTACTCAAAGCGATGCACGCCTGAAGTGGGCGATGACCAGCCTAAGGTGTTGAGTCCAGTATGATCGCCAATCTGAGCATCCCAAGATTCGGTATTAGTGATGATGGGAACGGGATAGCCTTCATGCCCGATGGTCTCCACACAACCAAAAGGCGAAACAATGCCAGGATTACCGTCGTCATCGAAGGTCTGAGTAAAGACGCAGACTTCACCTGGTGTGGCCGGCGCTGGAAAGCATACCTGCATTCCCGCTTCATAGGCATCGCGATAGCGACGAATCATGGGCCCATTGGCAATACGCGTATAGATCGCGAGTTCAACGGCCCTCGCAGGAGGCGCATTGAGATTGAGACAGATGTCCACGAACTCACCGGTATCGGGGTCCACGGGATCAACAATACCGCCACAACCACCGGGCGATTTCTTGGAGCAGTCCCATTGGCCAAAGAACTGGAAATCGGGCACTCCGTTAGGCACGGAGAAAACCTGACTTGCGTTCCAATCCGACACTTTCCCCACATTGGTACGAAAGCGCGCCAGCAGACGAAAGTCCGTGAAGTCCTCAAGATTCACCTCTGCAGAGACCTGCTTGATTTGAGGATTCTTGGGAAAAATGCGAGAAGCGAGCGGAATGATTTCATTGTCACTCATGCGCTCCACCGCGAAGTCCACGCGATTAATGCGTCTGCTATTTCGGAAGCCTGTTAGGGTTAAACGCGGTTCCGGCGTGCCATTCACACCATCGGGCTCGTTGGTCACGACCAATTCGCAACATGGGATGCGAAGCCGGCCATCAGCCTCGCCCGGTCCGTCACTGCGATAGAGTGCCGCCGGCACCGCACCTGTAGGAGCCCCCACATTGCCATAACCTTGATCATCCTTACAGGCGCTGCGGTCAATGGCGCAGACTGTGTACCAATAGGTCTCGTTGGCATTGGCAGGGATCGTGGGATGCGGCAAGGCGCCGGGCACTTCGTTCGTGCCGTCGTCGCGGAACACGACCCGGCCGAAGACGTTGGGCACGTTGGCCACGATGGCAACGAGGTTGTTATTGGCGGGCCAATTGCCACTAGCACGATCCTTGAGTGCACCGTTCGCATCTTCACGATAGCGATGCACGCAGTAGTATTCCACTTCGTCATCGGGCTGGGCCACCCAACTGACTTCCAAGAAGTCATAACCGGTTTCCGTCGCCGCATCGTAATCGTGTTTGTTATCCACACGAAGATCAGCTGGCGGATTGGGCGGGAGACGATCGCAGACTGTGACAGGCAAACCTGGGCTTGGCATTCCCACCACGCCCACGTGACTCACACCTGCAGCGAAGTAAACCACTTCCTCACCATCTTCGAACGCCTCGCCGCCTTCAGCATTCCGGGGTTGATCTTTGGTGTCGTTCGCATCGATGAAGAAGAAGGTTTCGCTCGTGAGATCGAGCGGGCAGTCGAGGTCCTCTTCAGGAGCGACCAACGCGCGATTCACTTGATCGATCACGCCGTGGGCGAGACTGGTTAGAAGCAGATCGCGATCCATATTGAGAGGAACGCTGCCACCCACTTGATCCTGCCAACGCTCGACCGAGACGCGGTAGATATGATAACCGGCAACATGCATGGAGCGGAGTTTTAACGCGTTAGGCGTGCACCAACGCAGGGAAACCGTTAGGTCGCCGGTGGCGGTGGCATCGATACGTTCGCCCAAGCGCCCCACTGCCGGTAGAACGGCCGGATCACCGGTCGTGGTAGCGCGGCCAACCACTTGGTCGCCCGCTTCATTGCGCACCTCGAAGGTGTTGGTGCCCGAAGGCACGACAGCGATGAAACCCTGGCCTAACGGAAGCGCGGTTTGCGGAAAACTCCTCACCAACATGCGCTTACGCAATTCGCCCATCCCGTTGGGGAGATGCTCGTTTACGGTGTTGAGGAGCTTTTCCGCTAGGGATCCGGTAGGATCGCCTAACATGCCGTCTAACGTGCTTTCGAGTTCCGCATTATTGAACCCAGCATCTTCCGCGAGTGCCAAGTGCGCCGAGACCGTGTTGACATTCTCGGTGGCGAGTATCGTGCCGATCTTGGCGTAGTTACCGGCCGCATTGGCGACACCGGGCTTGTGGAAGAGCGTGTAGCGTGGTGCGAGCTTAGCGCCCTCGACCCCATCCACCAGGATGAAGACGTGTGAGACCCCGTTCTCGTTGTTGGCTACCTGCGCCACCGTGGTGATCTTGCCGGCGCCTAACAAGGGGGAGGAAAGACAGGTTAGGAAAGCGGCTCCAGACAGGATTGCGTGATAGAATCGTTTCATGGCAATGAATGAGTTAAGTAATCTTGGTTTGGCGTTACTTTAGAAATCGGCTTCGAAGCCACCGCCCTGCGAAAACTGCACGCTGATGCAGTCATCAAACTTCTTGCAGACGGGGCAAATGCCGACCTTGGCCTTGAGGCAAGCCTCCCCATTGAGGAAGGCATCACCGCTGAACGAAGTGCCGGCACTCATCGACACACTCCCTTTGGCAGAGAGCAAGCAGAGCACTTCGCCACTGACTTCTCCTTCGATCGTACTCCCCAGAATGCCGGGAAACTCTGGGTAATCCTCATTGGAGAAGAAGAAGAACTCCATGCCTGCCTTGGCCTTCACCTGCAGGAGGCAACCGAAGTCGTAGAAGGGAAAAGACCCTTCAGCGAACGCGACAACACCGCGCAAAGGCGTCTCTGTGCTAGAGTAAGGCGCCCAGTGTAAGGGATCCGAACTGCACGTTTGACCGGCAAAGAAGCCACCTCGCAACTTGTAATTGCTGTAGGGCACAAAGTTGATCGGATTGGCATTCATCGTCGCCTCCGCTTCGGCCGCAAGATACATCTCGAAGTTCTCAAAAGTGCCGGAACCGTCACCACTCACGGAGAACATGGCAGAGAGATAGTCGAAGCGCAGCGGCTGGGCGAAGCTGCCCCCGCCGAAGATTTCTAACTTACCCATAAAACCGATGACCTCAGGATGATTCTCGCCGACCGGTTCCGCGAAGGAGAATTTCGCCGAGGCAGTGATATTGTTATTCTCTTCCGCCACGATGGCTGGAGAGACTTTCGCGCCCACTAGCACTTCCTTCTGTTTCGAGGGAATGAGCGCTGGATTACAGCCCTTACTCCCATCAGATGTGAGCGACCGGAACTCAAAGAACGGGTGCAATCGAATGGCCACCGGTTCGGTGTGAATCACCATCTCGCCGTCGAGACGAAGCAGTTCCAATTCCTCCCGATTGATCACGGCATGTCCCCAGAACTTACCGGCTTCGATGAAGCTGGTGGCATAGCCGGCCACGCTATCCAATGCGGTGCCAATACCAGAGCAATTGACTACGGCGTCAGCCGTGGTGTCGGCGATGTAGAGTCCAACTTGCTGGAAAGCTGTGGAAACGACTTGTTGCAACGCGTAGGCAAGTGCGAGCCGCACACGAGCGCGGATGGCCGATTGCACTTGGCCGACGAAGGCCGTGGCGCACAATTGATCACTTAGGCGTACGGCGAGTTCCGCCCTGAAGTTAACCTCGGAATAACTTTGGAAGGTCTCCAGGTCCTCAGCAACTTGCGTTAGGAAAGGACGCAACGCGTCTTTGATGTCGTTGGCATAAATGTGAATCTGATCAATGCCATTGTTGATCGCGTTTTCGATTTCCAGAGCAAAGCCGACTGCATTGTTGAACTCCTCCTGCATGGTCTCGACGTAATCGCCGATCTCAATCACGCGATCGCGTAAAGCAGCCAACCGCTGACCGAAGTCGCTCACACCAAACTGATCGCCAAGACTGTCGATGGCGCCGGTGACCTCTTGGGAGATCTGCTGCTTGGCTTCGTCGCCACAAGGAATGCTATCCAACGTTCCTCCAGCAAAGTTGCTAATGTGAGAAGAGACCGAGAGAAACTCTTCGACCCGCTGGATGGCATTAGCGATCTGATTGAAACGCGAGTTAACTTTCCCAATGATGTTGCTGGCCAGATCAACATCGGGAAGGCGATCAAGCACATGGGTGTCGATCAAGTCATCAATGTTAGGCACTTCCAAAGATTGGAGTTCCGCCAAGAGATCGTTGGAGATGTGCGCTTCGATGGCGGCGGAAAGTTCCGCTTCGATCATGGCGCACAGCTTCGTTTCCAACAGATCATCGATCGCATCAAACCCAAGGTCTAACTGCTCGAAGATCTCCCGCGTGGCCGCCTCAACCCCTGCCGCAACCAGTTTCTCTAACACGTTCGATACGTTTAGATTGAAGCCGGCACCAAAGGTGATCTCGGTCTTGTCCTGCGTGAGCCGTGGCAGATTGGCGTTGGCAGATACCACGATCAAGTCAGCCCCTTTATCCTCAGTCGCGGTGAAGCTCGCGGTGATGGGATCGTATTTGATCGGAAATCCGAAGGTGGTGAACCACACCCTTCTTTCAGCGCGCGGTGTATAGCTTTGGCTCTCGGAATTAAAGTAATCCATGGGTGAAGCCATGCCGGAGTTCCCTTTCGGCCAACCCACATGGGCACTATCAAAGTCTTCGTGAGAGAAGTAGGTTTTCCCGTCAACCTTCCAACCGCCTTGCATGAACACTTGCTGATTGGCCAGCAACTCCGAATCCGTGCCAAAGTTGAAACCATTAGTCCTAGCATGGACCTTAATGGGATCGAAGAACGCGGCTTTGTTCTCGACGACCAGGTTGATATGACCTTCATCACCTGGTGTATGGCTCAGGTAATCATTGTAAAAGGCGTGACGGACCGGCATCGCTTGATAACCGCCGGCGAGATCGGTGTTCGGATCGAGTTCGAGAAAACTCGCGGGATAGTTAGCGTGTTGACCATTGGTTAGCCCATCTTCACCTAGAATATGAAGCACACCGGGGCGATCATCCGTCAGGCCGTTTACGTTGGCCTCGACCGCGACCCTCAACGCAGGGTCCTCTGTCGTGCATTCATCGGCACTAACAAATTCAATATTCTTGATCTCAATCTCTGATAGCGTCCAATACCTAAGCTGCCTCGTGTGTGCTCCAGGCGGGAGAACCAGGTCTTCCACGTTGCCACAGCAGTTCATGTAGAGTTCGTCAAAGGGAACGGAGAAATCCGCCGGGTAAGGCACGCGAAGGTTGCCTTCGATATCACTTTCGTGTTGCTGGTTTGATAGAGCACTGAACTCCCAATCATCGATGGTGAGTTCAAAGTCACCAATGTTCAGTACCTGAGGCAGGTACTGCTCGTCCGCACCAAAGATGCCGGTCACGCCGGAGGCTCTGATGTAGAGTTCCGTGTGCTCCGTCATGGGGAAAGGTCCCAAGACATCGCCACCCACCCGCGAGGTGCCGTCGAGGCCATCGAAATGCGAGACATTGGCACCGGCGTAGACAGATCCTTCCGTGTGATGATAGATGCTAGGGTACTCGTATGACGCGTAGTCAGCCTCCGCGACCACACTGGAATTGACGTGTACGTGAGGATCTTCGTGAGGAACAATGCCGCCCGGTGTGTAGAACGCGGCTTGTTGGCCAAGAAAGCTCTCTGTCGCATGCACGGTTTCACCATCACCGTTGCGTCCCATGTGAATCTCTGTGAGGACAGGCACGGAAGGATCAGGATCCGGCGCATCGGTCACTTCGCCACTAGCATAAAGCCCGCCCCGCGCATTGATGTAAAGGGTATCGCCCTCCACAGACATTGCCGCCAGCGGATCAGGCATGGTGTGCGGCGCCAACGGATGACGGCAGCCGCGGCCGAAGCCGATGTAAGCCCGGTAGTTCTCGAGCGCGGATTCACTTCCATTCACAATCTGACTGCGGGCAATCTGCACGGTGCCGCCTTGGTGCTCGATCATTGCTAGAGGAAAGTGCATGATGACCGGCTCGGGAAGGATGCTCAAACGCACATCCAATCCGGGATTGGCGTCATTGTGCAGAACCACGTCACCATCGATGCTGGGACTCACATGGTACCAGAAGGCATCGTTGGTATTGGGCAGCTCACCTTTGACCGCGAGCCATTGATCAAAGAACGCTTTGCGCGCGAAGGCCACGGTCGGATTCGTGAGAACAAAGGTGTCCCCGCGAAAAGCCCACTGCGAGGCGCGAAAGATGAGTGGCAATTCCTCAGAAACGATGGAAACAGGGGCGCCGAGGGCGCCGCTCGCTTCGTTCAGAGGCGTGAAATCCGCAGCCAAGGCAAGAGGCGCGGTGCTATAGATCCAAGGGTCTAACAAACCGGTCTCAGTTTCCAAACGGCCGATACAAGGAGGCAAGTGCACGCCAAACGATTTGGCCGCGGCGCCGTCTTTGCTTAGCACCAGTTCATCGAGACTGAGGTTCCAACCCGCGTAATCGATATCGCCTAATGCACCGAGCAGAACTTCGCCATCCGTGACCGTGAGCACGCCAGCCTCATTGCTTACGGAGAGGTTGGCATTGGGTAAGGGTTCGCCGTTGGCGGAACCGGTGCCAATCTCTATGGACCAAGTCTTGGTGTTCGGAGGCTGCACCGGCGTCGAAGCGAGACTGGTCAAACTTGCCGGCACCTCACCGAAGTGAATCGCCCCCGTGGCATCAAAGACTTTCAAATTGGAAAGCGTGACCCGCTGAACTTCGCGAAACTTCTGAGCGATATTCCCTTCGGCCAGACTAACGACCAAGGTCGCTTCATAGCCTTTCTGCCAGTCTAACCATTCGCTCGGCGTGAGTTTGAGCGTCTCAGAGACGTCAATGTTGCGGATCAACCGCACTTGGTGGTTGACCGTGGATTCCGCCGTCCCCACAACCGCCCCACGGCGTGACGGATCCGTTAGACTAAGCTCGTAGCGAAGCTGAAACGTGGACCCCACGCGCTCGTTAGCGCGCACCGTGGCGTCGAAGGCGAAATGAAGACCGTTATGATTGGCATCCGAATCCAGGATATACGGTTCCGGAAGTTGTAAGGTGAATTTGCCCACGCTGATATCCCCGGAAGCGACCGAAGCCGCTCCCAGGAACACCAGGAGGGCGACCAGGGATCTAGGAGTTGACGTTTTCATAGTAGGCATCCCACCGTTTCAAGGTGTGTGCCCGGGATTTAAGAAACGTCTCTCTTGGGGTTACGAAATTGGTCGCACTTTCTAGGATGACAACGAGCTCGAGACGACGGATCCGCATCGCTCTCTTGGGTGTTTGATATCAAATCCACCTGATCGGTTGGGCCGACCTAACTTGGTGGGGCTGAAAGCCGCAAAGACCAAAGCCCAGGCGTTCACGCCTGGGGTTGTTTGCACCACGTATGCGGTGGCCTGAAAGGTCAGGAGAAACGGTCTAGCGAATGTTTCTCCCACCCCTTCAGGACGGTGTTATGAGGCGATGCCTACCCACGGCTGAAGCCGTGGGCTTTGATTCGGCGACCTTTCAGGCCACGCCCGTCGTTATGCGATGAGTGCAATCAAACGCACTCCAGGAAGTTAGTCGAGATCCGCGAAAGTGGGCCGGCGACATGCTGATATCTATCTAAGCGCGAATCAATCGGGCTCCGCGTCCTTCGAAACGAGTTTCTTTAGTTGCGTGACCATCTTGTTAGCATCCTTCTCATCGTGGATTGACACCTGAAAGGCGGAAGCCTCCAACGGCCCTGAAATATACGGAGCGATCAGGGGAATTTCTCCGATTTTCATGAGAAGCCTCTTACCTTTGGCTCGAGCCGAAAGATCCTTAACGGCTTTCTGATCACGGGGATATAGTTCTATGGTAACGTTATACACGGTACTGGTCGACTTTACGTTAAGAGTTCCGTCCTTGTTGACTGTTGCCTTATTACTTTCGCCAGTTTCGAGCCAAACGTCCTTTAATCCCTTGATCAACAAGTCCGGCTTAGCCTTCCGGAATCCCTCCAAGTCTAAGGATTTGATTGAAACCGGAATCGAGTCTTCAAACGATTCCTCTTTCACCACAATCAGTTCGAGCACCGCCCGTTCTTCAGTGGCATTACGAGTCTCAAGCTTTTCTCTAACAACACGGGCTAACGCATCAAACCATTTCTTTGCCTCTTCATCGTTCGACCAAACGATAAAAACCAAATTGCCAGACTCAAAGATTTCATGGAATTTGACCTTTGATATGAGAAAACCGTAAGCCTTTTTCAGGTCCTTGACCTTGCCCGCGTCTTTGAGGCGATGTCCAACTATTTGCGCATCATTGATAGGCGCGTGGCAAGCAGTTAAAGAAATTTCGTCGATTTTTGAGGCGAAGGACTCATCGCGGAGAAACATTGCGCAGAATTTTCTGAGAGTTTCGTCGTCCGAAAAAACAACTCGATTCTTCCCTTTGAGGAACTCCGGATTCGTCACACTACTCGCCTTCATGAATGTGACATCCTTGGGCAGGTCTGCTTCTTCAAGTAGTAGATCTTTAAGTCCTTCGGCTACTCCCGATGGAAGAGTGACAATGAATATTAATGCGATAATAATGGTTTTCATAGTAAGGCGTCGTCGGGTGGAAGTGATCTCAGAGGAATCCTATCATATGCATCACGTTTCACCGAATTCTTATCACATTCCTCGCTCTACCATTCTCCTCAAAAACCGTGAGCGCAGGAACATGCATCCTCTCGAAGCGTTGATACGCTATCTCGGTCCGTGCGAAAACACTTTGCATGCTGCGGACGAGCTTTGGCATTTGGATAAGATCAATGCCAAAGAGAGATAATTGCTCATCGGGGTCTTCTCGGAAGAAATTATTGAAGTGAGAAAGAACAATGTGCTTGGGCCTCAAGCGCTCAAGGTGTTCCTGTGGGTAGCCGCGCACGTTTTCAGCCGAAGGCGCAAGCATGACGGCGACATCAATGGAGGAGTCGGCAGGAGGAACACTGTTGTTCATCTTTCTGAGATCGTACGGAGAGCCCAGATAGAATACGTTAAATGAGATTCGGCCACGCCGGAGTTCAATCAAATAGTTGAACACCTCTCCCGCTTGGAAATCAAAGAGATTTCGAGGAATGGATTCTCTTGGTCTGCGAATCAAGCCATCAGCTAGGGTGTATCCACAGTTCAGGTGAGGGCTGTGCTTAGTCGGGTAGGCGGTGATCTTGATTTGATAACCTTGCGGGGTCGTTCGTTTGACCACAAAGCCTCCGCCATCTTCAATGGCGTGGCAGCGGCGATTCACTTCGTCATCGTCCCATCCGGCAATCAGGTTCTTACTACTTTGACCGCCATAGAGGGGCACCTGACGTTTCTGCCAGGATTCCTGGGACATGGCGGCATAAGCGTCGAGGATGTGGTCGTGGTGACTGTGATTGATGAGCACCACATCGGGAACAGGGATCCTAGCGAGAGTCTTGGCCACGCGCTCCGGATCGGAGGCCAATGATGTCAGATTGAATTCATTGGTCACAAAGGGATCGGTTAGGACCCGCGCGTCGCCTAACTGAATCAGATGACACCCACTCCCAAACCAGTAGAGTTGCAGCGTGGATTCGAAACGCGATGCGTTTGCCTGCAACGCGTGGTCCGATCGCCGGAACTCCATGACGACTCCGTCCATCACCGGCATTCTGGGGCCACGAACACACGTCGGCGTGAAAAGGGCAAAGCTTGCTAGCATGCCTAACAATAAAAGAGGATAGACTCGCTTCATCTCAAATCGCAAGAGCGACGTCTAACGCTTTTTGATTTGGAAGTCGTGGCTGCCGTAGTGAATGTAATCCGCCCAATCAACGGAACCGGTTTCTTTAACCGCTTGGCGAGCGGCGCGGAGGGCATCGCCGATGGATTCGCCCTCCACGAGTTTCGTGTAGAAAGTGGTGGAGAAGATCATGGCTGATTCATCACCCACTTCCCAATAGGTGCCCACGTAGTTGGCCACGCCGCCGCGCATGAAGGCTTCTGCTAGACCGACGTTGCGATTGAGTCGACGCTCCATTTCCATCTCCGGGTCCTTGCGATTGCGAGCGCTGCGCACACGGCCGGACTCGCAAGCGTTGAAGAATACGAGGGCGGGCAATTGTCCAATGCCGGCCAAGTGACTGCCGCTCAAGACTTGGTTGCCAGTGCAGACAATGCCGCTTTGCGCACGGTCTTCCGGATCAAAGAAAGCGTGGCCGGCATAGTGAATGATGTCATAACGGCCGGATTGAAAATGTTCTAACAAATGAAAGCGCGTGGCTTTGAGACCATTGACCTCCGTGAGATTGACCAGACCACCACCGGCCAACTGTTTCAGGCGCTTAGCTTCCGTTTCGGCGCCGGGCAGATCCAATGTGGGATTGGAGACTAACAACACATTCAACGTCTCGGCACGACGGCGCTGCTCTAACCATTTCGCCACGGAGAGATTCTCCGTGGAATAACGACGGCTAAGGCCTCGATCCGCCGCCGGGAACCAGCCGTCGATACACAGCGTCTCCCAAGGAACCGGCGCCGCCGTGGCGTCGTGGACGACGACGAGATGATGATTCCGCATGGCATTGAGAGCTTGCCTGACATCTTTACCAATCACTTCCTCCGCCACAGTCACACCAATCTCTTTCAAGGTCGCGGTGGTTAGGCGTCGACTCTCAATCTTTTTGAGAAGGCGGCGGATACCATCCCGGGGCACTTCCAAGAGTTCCGATAGCACGGTCGCCTTGGAACCGGCGGTAAGGATGGAAGAACGCAGGGTGACGGTTTCTTTCGAAGCTTCTTCTTGACTAACAATAAGATAAGCCAGGGGTTGACAAACCTCGACTACTTGGCCCTTGCGGACGGGTGCCGGCGGCAGTTCGTCTTGAAGGATTTGTTCATCAAAAGTCACTTGAATGTCTTCAAACAGCGGTGTGCTAGCCAGACGATAAACTTCTTCTTTCATCTGTTGAAAGCGTTCGTCATCGATCTCACATAGCGTAATGCGGCGAATGCGCTTGCTTTCCTCGCAATCACGTAATCCACGAAAATAACCGGCGAGTTGATTGTAAACCAATTGCTCCACCGACCAACCGGAACCGCCACCTAACAAGACGCTCGTGAAATCTTCAACGTTGGTCTGCGCAAAGGCGCGAACCACGTTCTCTGCCACGAACTGCTGCGTCTGGGCGGTGTATTTGTCAAAGTAACCAAGCCCGGTGAAGAGTACGGACTCGGCGTAGAGAAGGTGGCGGCCACTGGGCATGGCGAATACTTCACCGACTTCCCCGGAAAACATGCGACGATCGGTAAACGCTTTCACCGCTCCTTTTAATCGGCGGTCGATGGCGGAAGCGGCACCGCCCGGTTCAACTTCCTTGAAAACGCCGAGTACATAGGCCCGCGTATTCACCGCCGTGATGCTTCCTTTGGCCAAACAAATCTCCACCGACAAAGCGCGCCGGCGGGACACTTCCACATTGCGCAGCGAATGATGGAAACCATCCGCCAAGGGACTTTCAGGTTGAAGTTTGGCCGCTTCCGGCGTCTTGGTTAGGAAACCGCTTCCAATATCGCCTTTCTCTAACGGAGCAGCAATTTCGCGCATCAATTCACGCCGCGCCTGAAGACTCATGGAGTCTAACGACACCGCTTCTGCTTCGGCGGCCAGAGCCTCTTCACTGATCCAGCCTTCCTCAGCCACGGTGCCGCTCCGCGTGCGTTCCCAACGGTCCGGAAGCGTGCTGGTTTCGCCATCGGCCAGGAGATCCACGGTTGCTTGATAGACTTTATTGCTATTGGGCAAGGCACCGTGCGATTCCTCCACATAATAGGTCGGCACCCCTGGCATTTCCGCGAAATCTAAAGGCACCGTTCCGTCGCCGAACTTGGAGTAATGATATTGAAACCGGCCGTCTTTCAGGCGCAATCCGGTGGCCGTACGTTGATTGACGCCGACGATGAGAAAGACGTTCTTCTTGGGTAATGATAGGTTTTCTTGAGCGGCGTGCGCCGCGTTGAGCATCGCTTGCTTGGGCCGGGTGTGTCCTGTGGGCCAAGCGGATGTCTTCCACAAATCCACGTCATTGAATTTGCTCGAAGCGGGCAAGAGTTCATGCAGACCCGGGAAAGTATTAAACACTTTACTCGTAAGTCGTTCCACATTCTGTGAGAGATCAAGCCCCGCGATCTTCCTAACCAAACCATGCGTACCGCGAATGGCTTCCACGGCGAGGAAAGAGCCGAAGTTAGGCGTGCCGAGCATGACCACCCGGCCGATCTTGCTACGCTCCTCCGCCAGGGCCGCCCGCGCGACCAAGCCTCCCATGCTGTGCGCTACCAGATGAACCTCACGAGCGGAGTCGGCAGCGATTCGTTGGTGCAACTGTTTCCCGAGCGTCCCGGTGCTAAGCCTCCAATCATAGGGATGGAAGTCTGCATCGTAACCTTGAATCTTCAAAAGAAGCTTGAGCTTGAGATAGGCAAAGAGAAAGACGCCTAGCGGAACCACCTTATCCCCTTTGCGCAGAGCCAAATCGCGAAGTTCACCTCGCGCCACACCGGTGGGATCAAACCAGATGAGGTCGTCAAACCAAAGCTTGCGCTTGGTGCCTAACTTCGACCCCATGATCCCCGGCAGAATGAGGACCCGCTTGCGGCCGCGCACGATGCTACGTCTTGCGGACTCCCGCGCGAGCGCGGCGAGTTCGGCGTATTGGGCCTCACCAAAGTATTCCTCTAACAAACCCCGTTTTTCACCCGAGACCAAAAGCCGTTCGGCCTCGGCATCGTGAATGGCGAAAGAGGTTCGCGGCAAGACATCGTCGATGACCCGTTTGGATGTGGTGTTAGAAGCCCGTTTCTTTTTCACTGCCGGACGTTTCTTGGTGGCGCGTTTCTTCCGGGCGGAGGCGCTTTTCTTACTCGAAGCCGCAGGTTTGCGTGGCATGGTGATGAATGGGTGTTGTTGTGGCGAATGGCGGAATTGCTATGACGTTACTTTGTAAGTCAATTCGTAATGCGCTCCGGCACCAAAGAAGGCTTGTTTGCGAGCTTTCTTTCCAGCGAAAGCGTTCGGGACATAGGTACGCCCCAAGTGATCATCCGAGCCGAGGAAGCCGGGATCCTCATCATAGAGATCTACTTGCGCGCGGGATCTAAAAGCGATTCCCGGTACCGCGTTTTCTAGTGATACCTCCTGCCCCTTCCGCATATTCCCCCGCCACACGCGCCGGTGGTCAACTTTAATGTAAGTCTCATCTTCGCCGCGCCAGTCTTGGGTATCGAGGCATTTGATCGCGAGCAAGTGAAGCTTCACGCTGGGAGATGGGTAGGCAGCGGCGATCAATGCGATGTCTTGGGGGGACAATCGTGTATTCCAACTGGTGGCGTAGCGTCCTTTGGTCAAGGCGTCATCAATGGCGTAAAGCATGATGGAATCGGGATCAAAAGCAGAAGACTGGGTCTGCGAATGCTCGTACTTACGAAACATGTTGATATCCACCTGAGCCTTGGACCAATGGTTAGGCGGTCCTTGGTAGAAACGATAGACGGCCGGTTTATCCCAGGGGATTCCATTGGCGGGATGTTGGTGCTCATGCACGGCACCTAGCATATGCCCAAACTCATGGAGCACCACCCGCGAATACTCCGCATCAGACGTCGATGGTGTGAGCCAGCCGAAATTCATGGTTGGCTTGCTCGCGGCAATGGAGAGTGCATCCGTTCCTAAATACGACCAAGAACCGGATTCTTTGAAGGAAATGCGAATCTCCGCTTTTCCAGAAGTGACCCACCTAAATCGGAGATTCGCATGCCGCGTCCACTCCATGGCATGCGCTTTCACTTTCTCCTTCACGCGGCGGTCGCCATCAAGGAACCGGATGCGCAAGGTTCGGCCCGGTTTCCATTTCTTCTGCACCAGGATGGCCATGCGCACGCGTTCGCGTGGGCTCAAATCATCCGGCGCCACAGAAGCCATGGGTCCGGCATTTGCGGGATTCTCATTAATAGCGTTCAGCGTCGCCTGATGAAGATCTTCATCGGGCAACACCCGGTCCGTGCACATCTTGATTCGTTTACTCATTGGTTTGGTCGTTTCTTTCAAGCAAAGTTAGAAGGAACAGCATCTTGCGAGACAGGATTGTCATACGAGCACCAACCTCCCACCACGAAATATAAAGAAGGGGACTTCAGGTTGCACGCATAAACGGGGTGACTGAAAAGTGGTGGGCACCTTCCGTAGCGGAACTCGTGCGAGTTCCGGGCGCTGGACGTTGCCGCCCGTGAAGGAATGGTCACCAGTTTCTTTACCACTTTTAGTCGTATCCTAAAAGGGGCGCTGAAGGTAAGATGAGTGTCAGAATAGAATAGATCGATCGAACGCTAACAAAGTCAGGAAGCGGCGACACCGGTCGCCGAAACACAAGGCGACAAGACCTCGCCCTTCCTTAGATCAACTTCTGGCGGCCGCGGTGGAGAACGGTGGGCTCTTCTTAAGAGAATTGCCCAGTGGGATGGCTTCGAATGGAAGCCATCTTACAAAAACGCCTCTCCTACTGCCCTAACCCGTGATCTCTTTCAAAATGCTGCCAATCTTCACATGCGGCTCGGATCCCACGAGCACATACAGACGTTCGTCGTCCATCCAACCGCCTGTTTCCAAATTCTGTTGAACGAGCACCTCTTCAAGCGGCGTGGCGGGTTCCAGATCAGTTAGGGCGGACCGGTTGATTACGAACAGATGTACGATGTCGTCGTTGGTGTCTTTGAAACACACCAAACTCACAGTGTGCCCGCCCCAATCGAAACTCTTGCAGCCCATGCCTTCGAACTTCACGATTGCGGTGGGCGTTTCGTCGTAGGCCGGGCTCTGCCGTGCTCTTAACCAGTCACGCGCTTCGCTAAGATCTTTCGTGGTGTGATTGAGAACGAACCGCTGGTTGGCAAAGTGGGCCATGTGATCGCGAAAAGTATCCACTTTGGTGAATGCCGTCCCGGGAAACTCAACGGGCGGCGGAAACGCGAAGTACTTCACCAAGCTCACGGCGATGACGAACAGCGCGGCCACTGCGAGCCAGACTTGCTTTTGCGGAAAGGCGACAACTTTCTTGTTAGGAGTCTCACCGGCATGATTCGTGGCCGGCATGCCCTGAAGCAGCTTGGCTTCAAGATCTTCAGGGATGGGCACACGTTGCAGTGCTGCCGCGAATTCCCGGTCAAAGGCTTGTTCTTCCTCAAACCAAGCGGCAAGCGACGGGTCCTCTTGGGCCGCAGCGAGAGCCGCTTGCATGTTGGGCGCTTCGTCCAGGGGAATGTCCTCCCGATAAGCGGCGAGGATGGATTTAGCTTCGTCAGGGTTCATGAGACTGTAAGAATGGGATCTAGCAAAGGGCCGCAAGAGCGGTTTTCAATTGGTTCTTTCCACGGGATAAGCGGGACATCACCGTCCCAATAGGGATTTCCAAGCTCTCGGCGATCTCCCGGTAGGAGAGACCTTTCATGTAGAAGAGTGTGAGCGCGACTCGATAAGCTTCATCGACCTTCTGCAGCGCCTCCACGGCGAGCTGGCTATCAATGGCTTGTTGTGAACTCGATTCCTCATGAGGCAGTTCACTCCCAGCATCTTCCAGTTCCACATGCTGGAATTTCTGAGCACGGCGGGCTTGGCTGAGAAAATCATTCTTCAACGTCCGAAACAGCCAACTCTTGGTCTTGGAGCGGTCGCGGATCGTATGCCCTTTGGTGGCGTATTTGTAGAAAGCTTGCTGCGTCAAGTCGGTGGCATCGGGTTCATTGTGGCTCAAGCTGTAAGCGAAGCGGTAGAGATCCTGATAGTAATCACCGATCACTTTCTCGAATTCTTCGCGGACAACTTCCATGGCTCGACGTCTGATTGGCTGGCTTATTCCCAGTGAGATTTGGATTTTTTCATGTGGTGACTTATTCCGGCAAATCGGACTCATTAGCGACGATTCCGGGGGCGGATGCAAGTGTTGCCGTGGGGACGATCAAAAAAATTATCGATTCTTTCGGAATAGATACGGGCCGGCGGTGTCTGCTTCGCGTCGTCAAGGCGCCCGGCGCTTTGTTCTCTATCACAACCACCTAAAACCATCACCCACATGAAAAAACTATTCGCAATCGTTTGCGCGACCGCGCTTCCGTTAGGTCTCTCTCACGCTATCACCGTCAAAGTCACGGTCACCAACAACAGTCCCGGCGGTGGCGTAGGCTTGGCCCCCGTTTGGGTTGGCTTCCACAACGGATCGTTTGACAGCTACGATGGCGGCGCCGCGGCCGCACCGGAGTTGGAGACCCTCGCTGAAGTTGGCGATCCCACGCCACTGAGCAACACCTTCGCCGCCAATGGCACCTTGGTATCGACCGGCGTGGCGCAGACGAGCACGCGACAGCAAGCTAATACCGGCGTCTTGGCTCCTGGCGATTCCCAAACCCTAATGTTCGATTTGGCCGGGGATGGGTCTAACAGTCTTCTTAGTTACGCCTCCATGATTCTGCCAAGCAATGACTACTTCATCGCGAATGGAAATCCCCTTGCCCATGATTTGTCTTCCATTCTCAACAGCGGCGGAACGATCGAATTCAACATTGGCACGCCGGGAACGGTGAACGATGCGGGTACCGAAGTGAATGACTTCGCCTTTTCCGCAGGGAATGCGTTTGGTTCAGGTCTTCCGGCGGGCGATGCGCCTAACGGAGCCCCAGAAGGTGGCGTGGTCACCAATGTGGCCAATCCGTTTGATGGTTTTCTCAATGCTCCCGGTGGTTTCACTCCGGGGAATCTGGATTTCAACAACGCCTCCATTTATCCCAACGGTGTCGCGACGATTCGCGTTGAATCCGCCGGCGTGCCTGAGCCCGGCGCGGCGTTTCCCTTGGCTGCCCTTGCTGGAACCATGATGTGGTACCGGCGCCGCCGGCGTTAGGCATTCGGCTTAGCACTTTCATCGGGAGGGGAATCGTTTCCCCTCCCGATACACGCCGAAACATTTCTTTCGCCGCGTCACGCGAAGCTTGGTGTAGATTCGCGTGAATGGCCGGCGATCCCACGAACCACCTTTATCTCGTCGAGGACGATCCGAAGCTCGCGGCTTTGGTGAAAGAATATCTGGAGGGAGCACAATTTCAGGTCCGCACGGAACCGAGGGGAGATGTGGCGGCGGAATGGATCGGACGCTATCAACCGGACTTGGTGATCTTGGATGTCATGCTGCCGGGTCTGGATGGATTTGAAGTGTGCAAGCGGGTGCGCCCGCATTATCAAGGTCCCATTCTCATGCTCACCGCGCGGGGTGAGGAGATCGATGAAGTGCTAGGGCTTGAAGTAGGGGCGGATGACTACATGAGCAAGCCCGTGCGTCCGCGGCTGCTTCTAAGCCGCATTCGTGCCTTGCTTCGACGCTCGCAACGCCCGACTTCCGCAGTGGCCCCGGGAAGCGAGGAAACGATTGCCCTCAGCAATCTAGTGATTGATTCCGCGAATCGCAGTGTGGCCATGAACGGAGACGAAGTGAGTCTAACCACCGCAGAGTTCGATCTCCTGTGGTTCCTCGCTCAACGTCGCGGCCGCGTCGTCACCCGCGACGAAATCTTTGAACAAGTGCGAGGTATTGAATATGATGGATTAGACCGCTCGGTCGATCTGCGCATCACGCGTTTACGAAAGAAGTTAGGCGATGACGGGAAACAACCGCGCCTTATCAAATCCATCCGCAGCGTGGGTTATTTGTTAGTGCCATGACCCGTTTTTATCTTCGCATTGTCGTTGTCATCTTCCTCACCGTGCTTGCGATGATGGTCGCCTTCGACCGCTTGGGCAAAGAGTGGGAGAAACGTTTTTATAAGCCGAGGACCATGCAGCACCTGCATGAATTGGCGGATAGCCTTCGAGAAAAACTCGCCGGTTTGTCAGAGCCCGAGGCGCGTCAACTCATTGAGAAAATGGGCGAAGAACGTGACGTGGCCATTGCCCTGGTGCAACGCGGCCCCTTCGCTCCAAGTTTGGGAAGTGCGCCCGCGGACGCGAACCGGTTCTTGATCGATCTGGGGGAGCAATCCTATCTCGTACGCCTGACCGCCGACCCGGCGATGGTGAAGCGCTACATGAAAGAAGAGGAACAACTGAGAGGGCGGGGATTGTTTCAGGCGTTCCTACTAATCGGCATCGCCGGGATCTTTATCGTACGCCCGTTGATGAAGAAATTGCGAGTGCAAGAAGAGACGATCGCCAAGATCGCCGACGGGGATCTCAGCGCGCGCGTGGCCGTGAAGTCTAATGACGCCTTAGGCAGGTTGGGCCGGCGCCTGAATCTCATGGCCGACCGGATTCAAGAACTGTTGGGCCACCAGCGGCAATTGATCCAAGCCGTCTCCCACGAGATGCGCACCCCCACGGCAAGGATCGGCTTTGCCTTAGAAATGTTAGAGGAAGCCAAGACGGACGAGGAGCGGCGCCGTCGCATCGCTTCACTCAACGAAGATCTCGCAGACATGGATGCTTTGTTAGACGAGTTGCTAACTTTCCTGCGATTCGAAGAAACTACCACGCAGCTTGAGAGAGAGCCGGTGGATTTGGTGGCCATGGCGCGCGGTATTGGTGATCGTGTGAGGCGATTCCGTCCAGAGCTCGTCGTCACCGTTAGCGCGGAGAACGATGCCTCCACCTGGGAGGTCGCAGTGAGCCGGAAGTATTTCCCCCGCGTTCTTGAGAATCTGCTTATGAACGCCATGCGGCACGCGGCGTCGCGCATTGATGTCTCAATTCGCCTAGCAGATGCCAAGTCGGCTGAGATTCAAGTAAGCGACGATGGTCCTGGCATTGCGCCGACTGACGCCGAACGCATCTTTGAACCGTTTACCCGCTTGGATCCTAGCCGCAATCATAAGACAGGCGGGTCCGGGTTGGGACTCGCCATTGCAAAACGCATTGTCGAGCAGCACCGCGGCACCATCGCCGCGCGATCGGCAGAATCCGGCGGCGCGGCATTCATCGTGTCTCTGCCAGCCAGCTGATCGTGGGGTGTGACCGTTCCAGCGGCTGCGAAGTCCAGCGCCCGGAATGCGCAGGTGTTCCGCGACGAAGGTGCCCGCCAATATGAGCCATACCCTCTCCGAATCAGGAGTAAAGGAGATCACTCATCGCCGGAAGAGTTTGCATCAATTTCAATAATGAATGCAATTTTGAATTGTATTTGGAGCTGAGGTTTCATTTTATTGGAATATTGATACTCCATATAGCTCCCACGTCGGGAGCTTGGAAATGAACTCAAACCTAAAACTCAATGATTAAACGCACCCTTCTTATTATTGGAACGCTTGCGCTCACCCACCTGGCCACTGATGCCGCCATCGTGAAGTTTAAACTTGTTGGCAAAGCAGGAAGCGGCCTCCTGCCCGGAAATGAGAACCATGTGGTTACGAATGGCGGAACTGGCGGTATGGGGCCGGCCGGCATCACCTACGATACCGTGACGAATATTCTCTCCCTCGATGTGGACTGGGGAAGTGGTAATGGCTTCTCTGATCTATCGGGTGATGCGGTAGCCGCTCATATCCACGGCATCACACCGAGTTCCGGCAGTGCCGCGTTCCATGAGAACGCCGGTGTGCTCTACAACCTTGCCGGCATTCTGGACGGCTCTGCCACTAGCGGAGGCATCAATGGCGATGTCGCGGTTGCTCCTGCAAACGAAGCGGCGCTTCTAAACGGCCAAACCTACATCAACGTGCACACAGAGAGAAACGGCCCGGGAGAAATTCGCGGACAACTCGTGGCCGTACCGGAACCCGCTTGGTTCGGGGCACTCCTATTGCCGATGTTCCTGGTATTTCGTCGTCGACGAGATTAGTTCGCCTAACGTGGCTTCTAAGCCATTCCTTGAAACGTAGAAAGCCTCTCATCTCATCTGAGGGGCTTTCTCGCGTACACGGCGTGTTCTCAACGTGATTCTAGATGGCAATGGGCGATGTCGTGAACAATCTCTTGGACTGCCCATACTTCTTGGTCGCCCTTCAACAAACGGTGGTCTTCATGCTGAGTACCACAGCGATATTGGACTAACCCTTACGCTTCCGCTTCAGATTGAGCTGGGCCATCATCTTGTAGATGGCCGCTTGAGTTGCCGCATACTCTTCATCGCCCATTTTCTCACTAAGCGATTTCTCGGCACGTTCGAGTGCTTCTTGAACAGCGGTTTCATCGATATCGTCATCGCTCATCGCCATGTCCGTGAGGACAGCCACTTTAGCTGACGTGACTTCGACGAAGCCTTGGCCGATGGCGAGTTCTTCTTCCTTAGTGCCTTTGGTGTAGCGAAGCTCGCCCGGCGCCAAGGTCGTTACCAAGGGAGCGTGCTGGGGCAGCACGCCCATTTCTCCTTCGATACCGGGAATCACCACAGCATCCACTTCATCCGAGAAGATCTTGGCCTCAGGGGTGACGATATCGAGTTGGATAGCCATGGTGTTAGGAAGAAGTATTCAGTTAGGAAGCTTTCTCGACCGTATCGATTCCGGCCTTCATGTAGAAGTTCCCTTCGGGCACGTCGTCATGCTGACCATCGAGGATTTCTTTGAAGCCTTTGACTGTGTCTTCGCGAGAAACGTAGACACCTTTCACTCCGGTGAAGACCTCGGCCACCGCGAACGGTTGGCTCAGGAAACGCTGAATCTTACGAGCACGGAAGACAGTCAGTTTGTCATCGTCACTGAGCTCGTCCATCCCAAGAATGGCGATGATGTCCTGCAAGTCCTTGTAGCGCTGGAGCACATTCTGCACGCCACGAGCCACTTGATAATGTTCCTCACCAACCACCTCAGGGGCGAGCGCTGTGGAGGTGGAGGCTAACGGATCCACCGCAGGGTAAATCCCCAACTCAGCGAGCGAACGCTCGAGCACCACCGTCGAATCGAGGTGAGCAAAGGTGTTAGCAGGCGCCGGGTCGGTCAAGTCATCTGCAGGAACGTAAACGGCTTGGAAGGAGGTGATCGATCCTTTGGTAGTGGAAGTGATCCGCTCCTGCATGGCACCCATTTCCGCCGCCAGCGTGGGCTGGTAACCCACCGCGGAAGGAATCCGGCCTAACAACGCGGAGACCTCAGAACCCGCCTGCGAGAAACGGAAAACGTTGTCCACGAAGAGCAAGACGTCCTGGTTCTTCTCGTCACGGAAGTACTCAGCCATGGAAAGCGCGGACAAAGCCACACGAAGACGCGCTCCGGGAGGCTCGTTCATCTGACCGTAAACAAGCGCCACCTTGGACTTGCTGAGATCTTTCTGATCGATGACGCCCGCCTCGCTCATTTCCTCGTAAAGGTCATTACCCTCACGCGTTCGCTCACCGACCCCAGCGAACACGGAATAACCACCGTGGTTCTTGGCAATGTTATTAATGAGCTCCATGATGACGACCGTCTTACCCACACCGGCACCACCGAACGCACCCACCTTGCCACCCTTGGTGAAGGGGCAGATGAGATCGATCACTTTGATGCCAGTCTCAAGAATGGAGGCTGAAGTGTCTTGATCCGTTAACGCAGGCGCCGGACGGTGAATCGGATAATGCTTGTCCGCTTTGACTTCACCGCGTTCGTCCACCGCGTCACCGGTCACATTGAAAATACGGCCTAACACGCCCTCGCCAACGGGCACCGAAATGGAATCACCCGTGTCGGCAATTTTCATGCCACGACGAAGACCCTCGGTAGAAGACATCGCCACGGCGCGGACCCAGCCGTCGCCAAGATGCTGCTGCACCTCTAAGACGAGCTTCACCTCTTCATCGACCACTTTGTAAGTGATCTCGAGCGCATTATAGATATCGGGCAGAGTGTCGGCGCCGGAAAAGTCGGCGTCGATAACGGGTCCGATAACCTGAACGATAGTTCCTTCGTTGTTAGCCATGATTGTGTTAGGTGTGCGGGTCGGGAAAGGGAAATTGTGTTTCTATTCGAGGGCCAAGCTGGCGGTGGTGATTTCGAGCAACTCGCCGGTGATCGCCGCTTGGCGGAGCTTGTTGTACTCAAGAGAAAGATCTTTGATCAGTTGTTCGGCGTTGTCCGTGGCGCTCTTCATCGCCACCATCCGCGCACTGTGCTCCGAGGCGCGAGACTCCAAGACCATCTGATAAATTTGGTAGTCCACGTATTGCGGGACGATGCTGTCAAAAACAGCACGCGGACTGGGCTCGAACGAATAACCGGCTTCAGGTACTTCGCCGGCATCCGCGTCACTCTCTTCGCCGACGCCCTCGTAGTCCTTAGGCTTACCAAGCGTCACCGTTTCCACAGGAAGTAACGCATCAACGTGAGGAATCTGGCTCAGCGTGTTGACGAAGTTCGTAAAGGCCACGTGAACACGATTGAATTCGCCTTCGAGGAATTTATCTCTGACAAACTTCGAAACCGTCTTCACTTGGTTAAAGTCGACGGGATCGGTCACGTGAAAGTCCGCCAACAGGTCTTTCTTCATGCGCGAGACCGCTTGCCGGCCTTTCGCGCCCACAGTCACGTAAGAAGCATTGGGAAACTCCGCGAAAACACGTTTGAGCAAGTTCGTATTGAGACCACCACAAAGCCCCTTGTCAGAAGAAACAAGAATCACCAGTTCCTTGCCCTCACCACGGTCTTCAAGAAGATCGTGACTCTCGTCGATCGAATACTCCTGGAGGTTCACCAGAACCTTATTCATGAGCTCCGCGTAATGACGTCCTGACAAGGCCTGATCCTGCGCCTTTTTCATCTTCGACGCCGCCACGAGTTGCATGGCTTTGGTGATCTGGGCCGTGTTCTTAACCGACTTGATGCGTCGGCGGATGTCGCGGGCGGTGGCCATGTTAGAGAGTCGTTAGGCTAAGCGATTGTTTTCGGGTTACTTGTAACTGCTCTTGAAATCGTCGAGAGCCGTCTTGAGGTCACTGACAATGTCATCCTTCAGCTCCTTGGCATCGCGAATTCTGCCTAACAAGCTTTCCTTACGCGTGGTGAGGTAGTCCTCCATCTTGCCCTGAAAATCCTTCACTTTGTCGACGCCCACATCATCGAGGTAACCATTCTGCATGGCCCACAAAGTGGCGGCCTCCATTTCAAGCGAGAGCGGGTTGTACTGGTTCTGCTTGAAGAGTTCCACGATGCGTTGACCACGCTCGATCTTCGCCTTGGTAGCCTCGTCCAAGTCCGAGCCAAACTGCGCAAAGGCCTGCAACTCGCGGAACTGTGCCAAGTCGAGCTTGGTCGTTCCGGAGACTTTCTTAACCGCCTTGGTCTGCGCGGCCGATCCCACACGAGACACGGACAGACCCACCGAAATCGCCGGACGAATACCTTGGTAGAACAAGTCTGTTTCCAGGAAGATCTGACCATCCGTGATCGAGATCACATTGGTAGGAATGTATGCGGACACGTCACCCGCTTGTGTTTCGATGATCGGCAAGGCGGTCAAGGAACCGCCACCTGCATCTTCACTCAAACGCGCGCTGCGCTCTAACAAACGGCTGTGCAAGTAGAAGACGTCACCAGGATAGGCCTCACGTCCGGATGGACGGCGAAGAACGAGGGCTAACTGACGATAAGCCACGGCCTGCTTGGAAAGATCATCATAAACGATCAGAGCGTCCATGTTGTTATCCATGAACCACTCACCCATGGCACAACCGGCATAGGGCGCGAGATACTGTGCGGAGGCACTATCAGACGCCGAGGCGGCGACCACGATGGTGTATTCCAAGGCACCGGAATCTTCGAGGACCTTGATCGTTCTAGCAATGTTCGACTGTTTCTGACCAACTGCCACGTAGATGCAATACATGGGGCGGAAATCCTTATCACCAGACTCTGCCGCCGCCTTGTTCTGGCGGGCTTGGGAAATGATCGTGTCGACAGCGATCGTCGTTTTACCCGTGGAACGGTCACCGATGATCAACTCACGCTGACCCCGGCCGATCGGAATCATGGCGTCAATGGGAAGAATACCTGTCTGAACCGGCTGACTAACGGACTTCCGCTTAATGATACCTGGGGCGATCTTCTCCACTGGATAAGTCGCTGTTGCTTTGATGTCGCCCTTGCCATCAAGAGGCTGGCCAATGACGTCCACCACGCGGCCTAACAACTCCTTACCTACGGGAACGGAAAGCAGTTTGCCAGTGGTCTTCACCTCATCGCCCTCTTGCACATCGAGGCCATCGCCGAGCAAGACGCAACCCACTTCGGTTTCCTCAAGGTTCAGCGCAATGCCGAATTTCCCGCCGGGAAATTCGATCATCTCGTTGAGCATGACATCGGTTAGACCTTCGATCTTGGCCACGCCGTCACCTGTTTCCCGAACGACTCCGACGTTCGACTTGGCAACCGCCGTCTTGAGACCGCCGATTTCCGATTCCAGTTCCTGAAGGATGTTACTCATATCCGGTTGTGTTCAGTTGTTCTAACTAAAGTATCTTTATGAAAAGGCTTGGCTGAGACGATCGAGGCGCGTCTTCACGCTCCCGTCCCAAATGTCGCTTCCGACACGCACCCGCATGCCGCCTAACAAATCAGGCACGACTTTAAATTCGCTCGTCACATCATCCCCGTAACGGGCTTTCAAATTCTTCAGCACATCATCCTTCAGTTCCTGGGACAACTCCACGGCACTCTCTATGATGGCATGCCGCTTTTCCAAATCGAGACGCACCAATCGCTGAAAGGCCGTGAGAATACCGAGATAACCTCGAGGCTTCTCTTCACCAACGCGCTTCACGATCGTCTTCACACGATCGAGATCCAGCTTGCCATCCTTAGCACAGGTCTGGAAAAGAGCCCTGGCATGGCGGAGCGCGTCTTTGGAAACTTTCATCGGCTTTGGTTAGGCGATTCCTATTAGCTTGCTAGTTGAGCCGCCGTCTCTTTGTTGATGGTTTCCTGATCATCATTGGACAGCACTTTGCCGGTGACTTTGCCCGTGGCGTCGATGACCAATTTCCCGAAATCTTTCTTCAAGCTCGCCAATTGCTGCTCGCGCTCGAGCTTGGTCGCTTCGCGTGCTTTGGCGATGATGTCTTGAGCCTCTTTCGTCGCGGCTTGCTTCTCTTTCTCTGCGACGGCAGCCGCACTTTCCTTCGCCTCCGCAATCAAACGCGCGGCCGTTTCATTAGCTTCGGCAATCTTCTTCGCCGCTTCCTCTTCAGAGTTTGCCAGTTGCGCTTTGATTTTCTCACGATCGGCTTCGTTCTCCTCGATGCGCTTGCGGCGTTCTTCGAGAATGTCCGTGATGGGCCCGAACGCGAACTTCTTCAAGATCATGTAAACGATCAAGAAGATGAGAACCTGGGCAATGAAGTTAGGCCAATAGACACCTAGACCAGTCAGAATTTCACCCATTGGAAAGCGCGGTTTGGAAAGTTAGAGGAAGTGCCGGCGGAGTTGGACTCCGCCGGCGGGAATTCAATGATTGTATGCTAGGCTTAGTTACCTTGGAGTGCCATAATGAGGCCGTAAATAGCGACCGCCTCGGCTAGTGCCATGCCGATAATGCCAATGGTGAGGATCTTACCAAAGGCACCGGGATTGCGGCCCACGGACTGGGCAGCTCCGAGACCAACGAGTCCGACACCGATACCGGCGCCAAGACCTGCCAGACCCAAAGAAAGCGAACCCGCAACACCGCCAGCACCTTCGGCTGCAGCGGCGAGCACTGTGAATGTGGAGGACAAGAGATTTGTCATGATTTCGTTCTGCTAGTTTTTCTTAGTTGTTTCGTTTGGAACTACCGCCCACTGACTTCGCATGGTCACAGTAGTAAAGTTTCCGGTAATTAGTTAGTGATCCTCCTCCTCGTGCGCTGTGGATAACTGGATGTAAACGGCGCACAACAGTGAAAACACCGTCGCTTGCAACACTCCGACCAGGATTTCCAAGAAATAAAAGGGCAGGGTGAATACGATTTTCGAAATAAACGCAGCCGTGGTTCCTAATCCGAACGACTCACCAAGCGTGATCATAGCGTGAAGCAAGTTTTCCCCTGCAAACACATTACCAAAGAGTCGCAATGACAGGGTCACGGGTCGGAATAGTATGGAGATCACCTCGATCACACCGACAAAGAGAAAGATGGGAACAAGCACCCACTTCATGATGCCGGTGAGACCGCCCTTCGGCGCGAAGATATGTTTAATGAACTCAACCGGCCCCGTCTCACGCATGGTGATGTAGAACCAGACGATCATCGCACAGACCGCCATGCCTAATGTAAGGTTCATGTCCGCCGTGGCCGGCCGGAGAAACGGCGTGGTCGGTTCATTCGCCAGGCCAAAGAAACCCATGCGGTCTTCCGGTGCGCCAATCCCAATCGTGCCGACGCCCGGCATCAGTCCAAACCAGTTCGCAATGAGCACGTAGACGAAGATCGTGCACAATAAAGGAAAAGCGCGAGGCGCCACCTTCGGGCCCACGACCTGCTCCACTTGATTGTAGAGAAACTCGAACATGAACTCGACGCCATTCTGCACCGGACCGGGAATCAGCGTCGCATTCTTCGTCCCGGCGCGAACCAGAAAGAAGATGATGGCCGTCACGATAAGCGCCACAAACACCGAGTTGGTAAGTGCTGCAATCAGCCCTTCTGAGCCGGCAAGAGGCTGAGCTGAGATGGGGATAGCAGCGAGCTGGAAAGTGAGATCTCCTAAGGAAGAGAACATGTGTGGCGTGAATACACTGGTCGGTTTGGGCGAGCGAGATCACTCGTTAGGGGAAGTGATCAACCCGGGACCGTCCGTTTAGGACAAGGCCGATTTGTTCGCAAGATCAATTTGTGAAATTTTTCACAAAGTCCTTCTGACATCTTGAGTTTCCCAAAGGCTCCAGTTGGACCCACCATCAATTTCCTCATTTCCAAAGTTGCGCCACCCCCACTTGGCCCCCAAAGTCTCGCCCCGATCGCGCGGGTAGCTCAGCGGTAGAGCGACTGGTTTACACCCAGTTGGTCGGCGGTTCGATCCCGTCCCCGCGCACCACTCTTATCCTGGGGTTTGTGGGTCGGCGGGCGAAAGGTGGGCAATTGAGAACAAACGAGGCACGTCTGTCGAGATTTCACGACTCCCTTTGCCGTCTGAAGAGTGAGGTACAAACAACGACAAAACGGAACGACAACGCGCGACTGAGGCCTAATTGAAGCTTGGTGAAGCTTTGACTAACAAATTACCAGTGCAGCGCTTTCATGCGTTCGCAAACGGTCTCGACGTTTTGGCGGCTGTTGAAAGCGGAGATGCGGAAATAGCCCTCGCCTGCGGCACCGAACCCGGCACCTGGGGTGACCACAACATTCGCGTCGTTGAGCATGCGGTCAAACATGCCCCAGCTATCGACACCTTCCGGGCAACCAACCCAGATGTAAGGGGCGTTCACACCACCGTAAACGGTTAGGCCGAGATCCTTACAGGCTTGCGAGAGAAGACTAGCATTGCCCATGTAGTGATCAATGAGTCCGTTGATTTGTGCTTTGCCGGCATCACTGAAGGTCGCTTCGGCGCCGCGTTGGACGGGGTAACTCACGCCGTTGAACTTCGTGCTCATGCGACGGGCCCACAAGGGATGGAGCGCTTGTGTCCCGCCACTAGCAGTGGTGCCATGAAGTGCCTTGGGCACCACCGTATAGGCACAACGCACGCCAGTGAAGCCGCCATTCTTCGAGAAGCTGCGGAATTCGACGGCACATTCGGTCGCGCCATCGATCTCATAGATCGAGTGTGGCACATTCTCCTCCGTGATAAAGGCCTCATAAGCGGCGTCGTAGAGGATGATGGCACCATTCTCCTTTGCGTAGGCTACCCAAGCAGCTAACTGCTCTTTGGTCGCGGTGGCGCCGGTGGGATTGTTAGGATAACACAAATAGATGAGATCGACCTTCTCATTAGGGATGGCAGGCACGAAGTCGTTGGCCGCTGTGCATGGCAAATAAACTAAGCCGGCGTAGGCGCCGGCCTCATCGGCGTCGCCCGTGTTGCCGATCATCACATTGGTATCGACATAGACGGGATACACGGGATCGGTGATCGCGATCTTGTTTCCGGGTCCCAGGATATCGAGGAAATTGCCGGTATCGCATTTGGAACCATCGGAAACGAAGATTTCGTCATCGGAAATGCTCACCCCATGAGCACGGTAATTGTTTTCCCCGATCGCCGCACGCAGGAAATCGTAGCCCTGCTCGGGGCCGTAGCCGCGAAAGGTGTCGCGATTTCCCAGCTCATCGATGGCGGCGTGCATGGCCTGGCGCACCGCTTCGGGGAGAGCCTCTGTGACATCACCGATTCCACAGCGGATCAGTTTGGAAGCTGCATCGGGGTTCGTCTCCGTGAATTGCTTTACCCGGCGGCCGATTTCCGGAAAGAGATAGCCAGCCTTGAGTTTGAGGTAATGATCATTGATTCGAGCCATGGGGCGCGAGCCTACGCAGAAATGCGGCGCCGCCAAGCCCGAGATTCGGGGGGGTGGCCCCTAGAAATGGGGAGACCGGATCGGCTTTCACCGACCCGGCCTTAAGAGTCCCTCTCAACTTAACCAAGGAAACAATCAATGCAGCTACCTTCACATCTGATCCAGTGGCTACAGATGACTATGACACGGGAAAGGGCGGAACGTTCGATATTTTTTAAATTTCCTCAAGATTAGGGGATTTTACGGGTAAATGCGCTGGCGATCCCATGGTGGTTTCCCCGCTATTACGTTGGCTCGTGGCCTCGATACTGGTATCGGAACCGCGATTTCAACCCTCCTTGACTATGGAATTCGACCTCGAAGGCAACGATCGCGCCAACGCCTACAAACTCCTCAGTGGTCTCGTCACCCCGCGCCCGATCGCCTTGGTGACCACCGTTGATCCCGAAGGCCGGGTTAATGCCGCCCCGTTCAGTTTCTTCAATGCCTTTGGCAGCCGGCCGCCGATTGTAGCCCTGGCACCTGGCGATCGCGAACCGGGTATCCCTAAAGACACGGCACGGAATATCCGGCTCACGGGCGAGTTTGTGGTGAATTTGTCTAACGAAAGCATGGCGGAACAAATGGTCGGGTGCGCAGCGAGTCTCGCGCCGGGTGAGAACGAGTTGGAACACGTGGGACTCACCAGCGTGCCCAGCACTTCCGTTAGACCGCCGCGCATCGCCGAGGCACCCGTGAGTCTCGAATGCACGGAGTGGAGCACCTTGGAAATCGGCCGCAACCGCATGGTCATCGGCGTGGTCAAACGCATCCACACCCATGACGGCGTCCTCGATCCGGATAATCTCCACGTGAATCTTGAAGCCTACCGGCCAGTGGGACGGATGCATGGGCCTGACGGTTACACACGGACGCGGGATTTCTTTACCATTGCGCGGCCGGCGTAGTGCATGGGTTTCCTCTCGACCTCTACCCGCTTTTGTGGATCTTCCCAGTTAACATGACTCCTTCCACACGACTCCTTTCCAGTCTCCTAGCCTTGGCGGGTTGCCACTCGGCGCAGGCGATCGATCAAGATCGTCCTAACATTCTCTGGATCACCAGTGAGGATAACAGCATTTCTTGGGTCAGCTGTTATGGTGGAACCAATGCGCAGACGCCTGCCATTGATCAGCTCGCTAAAGAAGGCTTTCGTTACCTGCATTGCTTTGACAACGCTGCGGTCTGCGCGCCGACACGTTCCTGCTGGATCACTGGCATGTATGCCATTTCCAATGGCACCCAACCGATGCGCAGCCGCAATGAGATCCCGCACGACAAGATCAAGTATTACCCCGATCTCTTGCGCGCGCGTGGCTACCACACTTCCAATCCCACGAAGACAGACTACAACATCGGCGGACGCCCGGATAAAGACTGTTGGGACTACAAGGGCGGGAAGAAGAAGTCACCTTACGGCTGGCGTTATCGTGAGGAAGGCCAGCCTTTCTTCGCCGTGGTGAACATCAACGATAGCCACGAGAGCCGGGCACATGGCAAGGTCGATAAGACAAAGAACGATCCTAAGAAGATGAAGTTGTTCAGCTATCATCCGGACCTGCCGGTCATTCGCCAGAATTACGCCAAGTATGCGGATGCGGTTGAGAACATGGACCGTAAGGTAGGCGAGACCATTGCCGCTCTGAAGGCGGACGGGCTTTACGATAACACGATCGTCATCTATAACTCCGACCACGGCGGGGTCATGGCGCGAAGCAAACGCTTCCTCTACGCCAGCGGCGTCCATTGCCCACTCATTGTGCGCATCCCGGAGAAGTACCGGCATCTTTACCCCGCTGAGAAGCCAGGGACGACGATTGACCGCCTGGTGAGTTTCGTCGATATGCCCAAGACGTGGTTGAGCCTGGCAGGTGCCGAGATCCCTAGCACTTTTCAAGGAACGGTCTTTCTCGGTGGGGACCAGGAGGCTGAACCGGCCTATCACTTTGCTTTCCGGGAGCGGGCCGATGGCCGTGTCGATCATGTGCGGATGGTTCGCGGCAAGCGTTTCGCCTATCACAAGAACTACTACCCTTTCGCGCCTGCAGGGCAGCATTTGGCTTATTTGTGGAAAGCTCCGGCAACGCCCGCTTGGGAACAACATCACCGGGAGGGTAAGACCGACGCCATCACCGGTCGCTTCTTTGAGCCTCGTGTATCGGAAGAGTTCTACGACAACCAGACGGACTTTGATAACGTTCATAACCTGATCGACCAACCCGAGCATCAGCAGAAGATCGCCGAACTCAAAGCGGAGATGCGCAAACGCCAACTCGAACTCCGCGATTCTGGATTGCTTCCGGAAGTGATGCGCGAACGCCGGGCGAAGGCTAACAATACCACTGTCTACGAAATGGTGCGTGACGACGAACTCTATCCGCTCGCCAAGTATCTCGACGCCGCGGATCGCGCACTTCTACGGGACAAGAAGCATCTCGACCTGTTAACCAAACAACTAAGCGATCCTGATGAAGGCATGCGATGGTGGGCCGTGATCGGTCTGCATCTTCTTGAGGAGGAAGGCGCACCAGCCAAGGAGGTCCTGGTCAAGGCACTGGCCGACACAGCTCCTGAGATTCGCGTGATGGCAGCCTGGACCTTGGTTAAACTCGATCATGAGAAAAGTAAGGCTATTGCATTGCTAGAATCCATGCTCGCTGCTGAAGATTCCCCGCAAATCAACACGCGCTTTCTTCACAACGTCCTGGACTGGATGGGCGAACCCGCTTTGCCTTTGATCAAACGTTATGTCGGGAGAGGTGGCGATCGTCAGGGGCGCTATGGAATTGGTGTCCTCGGCCGCATTGCACAGTTGAACGGTTGGTAGGCTCCGTCGTTCTTGATCTCACTCCTCCGCTTCCACTGGCATCTTACTGGATGATCGTTTGATTTGGTCACGGCTCCTCGATTTACTAATTGGACAGCGCCGAAGGAACATGAAAAGGCTTCTCGTCGGCAGGGGATCTGTCATCGTTCTCGGATGATGGTGAGCCGGTTGTCTCTTGTCGCGTTGATCTTAAGTGTGTATGTGAGTCTTTCGGCTCGGGGAGAACAGATCGTTGATGAGGAGGTCTTGGGCTGTGTGGCGGATACCAAATTCAGCGTGGATCGCGGCTTCTTTTCAGAGGCTTTTCAGTTGGCCATCACGTCGGAGACGGAAGGGGCGGTGATTCGTTATACCATGGATGGCAGTGTGCCGTCGCTCTTTGGCGGGAAGACTTATACGGAGCCCATCACCATCGATCAAACGACGATCATCCGTGCCGTGGCGCAAAAGTCTGGGTTGGCGCCGTCAAACCTCGATACGCAAACCTATCTCTTTCTTGAAGACATCGTCGATCAAAGCACAGACCGGGAAGCGCCTGATGGATGGCCTAACCGACCGGTCAACGGGCAGGAATTTCACTACGGAATGAATCCGGCGGTGGTTGGCCGGGTTGGTAGGGAAATAATGAAAGAGGCGCTCTTGGCGATCCCAACTTTCTCGTTAGTCACGGATGGCCGACATCTCTTTGATCCCGACACAGGGATCTATGTCAATGCCAGTAGCCGCGGAAGATCATGGGAACGGCCGGCTTCGCTGGAGATGCTGCCTACGGATGATGAAGAGGGGTTTCAAAGTGACTGCGGGATTCGCATTCGGGGCGGGATCAGCCGGAATGAGGAGAATCCCAAACATTCGTTTCGTGTGCTCTTTAGGCGTGAATATGGTGCTTCGCGATTGGATTACCCGTTGTTTGGCGATGGCGGTACCGATGTCTTTCATAACATTGATCTGCGGACATCGCAGAACTGGACGTGGGCCTGGTTTGGAGCCTTTCCTGCCGGAGCTCGGCAGAACACGCTGCTGAGGGATATCACCTCCCGCGACACCCAAGGTGCGTTGGGTCAACCCTACGCGCGCAGCCGTTACCATCATCTTTATGTCAATGGTGTCTACTGGGGTGTCTACATGACGGACGAACGCACGGAAGCGGAGTATGCGGAGACTTACTTTGGCGGTGATGAAGAAGACTACGACGTGATCAAGATCGATCCTTCTAACAACTATCGCAATGAGAATGCGGATGGAAACATGGATGCTTGGCAGGCTCTGTGGGACCTCAGCCGAGCGCACGAAGCCGAGCCTTCCAACGAACTCTATTTCGAGATGCAAGGACTGAATTTGGATGGGACCCGGAATCCGGAGTATCCTGTCTTGTTAGACGTGGACAACCTCATCGATTATCTCCTTTGCATTTACTACACCGCTAACAATGATGCGCCTGTGAGCCAATGGCTCAACAACAACGGCTCAGGCAATAACTGGTATGGTATGCGCAATCGGGAAGATCCGGATCAAGGCTTTCGGTTCTTTGTCCACGATGCCGAAAACACCTTTGGCATTCGCGGTTACAACTTCAATTTCAGCCAAATCATCACCACGGAAGATCGCACGGGCCCGTTTGGGGGCGCCCGTCGAACCCAATTTGCCCATAGCAATCCACAGTTCTTGCACCAGGACCTCATGAACAACTTCGAGTACCGTCTTCGATTCGCGGATCGCGCCCAGAAACATCTGTTTGGTGATGGCGCCCTCACCGAAAGTGCAACGCGGGCGCGACTGAATCGGCGTATCGCTCAGTTGGAAAAGCCCATTCTCGCCCACGCGGCGCGGTGGGGCTGGGCCACGCCGGGCCGTTCTTTTGATGAACGGGACTGGCGGAATGAGATCGAAATAATCCTGGCGTTTATCGAGAATCGAGAGGCCGTATTGTTAGAGCAGTTGAGAGAAGATGAGCTTTATAAAGGACCGTTGCCGGTCGTGAATCACGAGGGCGGCCTCGTGCCTTCGGATTTCCTATTCACCATCCAGGCCAGGGAACCCGGCGAGTCGGTCTATTATTCCATGGACGGAACGGATCCTCGTCTTCCAGGTGGCTTTGATGCGGCCGCGAATGCGATCCTGACCGAGCATTCAGAGATTACCCTAACGGAATCCGTGACGATCAGATCAAGAGCGACGTTCATCTCCTTGTTTGATCCGAATCCGAGGTGGGGGCCTTTGTTAGAAACGACCTTCTACGTCGATGCCGCCTATCCCAAGACTAACGAAATTGTCATCAGCGAAATTCACTATCGTCCCAGTGCGCCAAGTGAGGTGGAGATCGATGCCGGATTCGAAAACCGTAAGGATTTTGAGTTCCTTGAGATCACGAATCGAAGTCAGAGCCGGCTCATCTTAGCAGGCGCCCGCATCGTTGGGGGCGTGCGCTTCCGATTCCCCGAGCTCGCCGAGATCGAGCCTGAAGAACATCTCGTGCTCGTCAATGATTCCGCCGCTTTTCGATTCCGTTATGGCGAATCGGTGCCGGTATTAGGCGAGTTTCAAGGCAACCTTAGTAACAACGGCGAACGTCTCGCCTTGCTCGATGCGTCTGGAGCATCGCTGTTAGAGTTCACTTACAATGATCGTGATCCGTGGCCGGCCGAGGCAGATGGCGAGGGGTTTTCCCTAACATTCGGCAACGAAAGCGATCCGGCTTCGCTTGGCGATCCCGCACAGTGGTCAGCCAGTGCTGCCATAGGTGGATCACCGGGCAGTCCTGGCATGCCTGCAATCTCGGTTGCCGACGTGGGGCTTCGAATCGAACGAGACGCCGACGGCCTATTCACACTGGAGTGGAAATCTGAGACCGGCCTTACCTATCAAGTGCAAGGAAGCACGGATTTGGACACCTGGACCGACGTCGATCAACCGGTTTTTCAGGGCACAGGATCGATGTTAGACTACCGCATCACTCGTGATCTCTATCAGAATTACCGATTGCTGATCAGCCGGTAGCCAGTCACGCCACAGGCGGTCATCCTCGATCAGATAAGGTTCGTCGGGAAGACCTCCACGACGAACTCCTCCACCTCTTTCTCCACCATGGGTGTCGTCACCGCATTCAGGGCATACTCATCGTTCGTTTTCAAACCGCCGACCACCTTACGAAACTCGATGATGCCCGTTCGAGGGTTGCCATCATAAGTAAGTGTGGAGGCTGGGATACTCTTGCCGGCTGTGAGCACACAGCAGGCGGCAAATTTCAAACTGGACCGGTCCGTCTCAAATAGCCGGGTTTCAGACTCCACTTTGACGTCGAATCCACCTTCACTGATCTGCCGCGCCGCTTCCTCAAAAATCGGTTGGATGACGTAGGTAATCATCCGATCGATCTCTTGGCAGGCCGTCTGGAGCTTTCGCGCTTCCGTCTCTTTCTCATCCACGGCTTGGCGATGTGCTGAAAGAATACCCCTAAGGTTCATGATCACGGATATTAATAAGAAAGCCCAAGGCGTCATCTGCTAAGATGAATCTCGTGCGATGATTGTGGTTATAAGTGATCTTCAGACCCCTACTTTCCCTTGCGAGATGAGAGCCTGACGCTAATGAAATAGGCAGTTTTGAGAATACGCCTTCACGAGATGATTCCGATCACATTTGAGACTTCCGGCACCCTATGAGGATCATCCATCTCACCCCCGGAACCGGGAACTTCCACTGCGGTAGTTGCCTGCGGGATCACGCTCTCATCAAGTCGCTCAGGGATCGAGGGCATGACATTCTGATGGTGCCGCTCTACCTGCCCATGGTCACGGACGATGCGGAGAATGATGAGCATCCCCTAGCCCCCATCTTTCTTGGCGGGGTGAACATGTATCTTCAGAACAAGTTCGCCTTCTTCCGGTGGACGCCGCGTTGGCTGGACCGGTTTTTCGATCGCGAATCGTTTCTACTCAAGGCGGTGGAAAAAGCCGGTATGACGTCGCCGCGTGACCTGGGTGAATTGACCTTGGCTAGTTTTAAAGGGAGCCATGGCGAGCAGCGCAAAGAAGTGCGGAAATTGCTCGATTGGCTAAAAAGTCAGGAGAAGCCGGACATCGTTTCTTTCTCTAACGGTTTGCTATCCGGTGTCGCCCGGTCCGTACAGGAATCACTTGGCTTGCCCGTCGTTTGTACGTTGCAAGGTGAGGACTCGTTTCTCGATACCTTGCCCGAACCATACCGCCGTCAGAGCTGGGACCTGTTCAAGGAGAATAGCCAGTTCATTTCCAAATACATCGCCGTGAGCGACTACTATGCAGAGACCATGCGGAAACGGCTGGGACTCAACGGCAACAAGATTGTCAGGGTGCACAACGGCATTGACTTCGATCATCTCACTCCTGCACCAGAGAAACGCAGCGAACCTCCGGTTATCGGTTACCTTGCGCGAATGTGCATGGGGAAGGGGATGGACTCGTTGGTCGATGCCTTCATCGATCTCCGGCAACGGGAAACGGTCCAGGTCAAACTGCATCTCGCGGGGGCCAAGACCGCTGTGGACGACGCCTTCATCGACATGCAGGTGAAGAAACTCGAAGCCGCCGGACTCGCCGATGACGTGGAGATTTCGCCTAACTTGAGCACAGTGGAGAAACTGGCCTTTCTTCAGAAACTCAGCGTGTTTTCCGTCCCCGCACTCTATGGCGAGTCCTTCGGCCTTTATGTCATCGAGGCGCTCGCGTGTGAAGTTCCCGTCGTTCAGCCGAACCACGCTGCCTTCCCAGAGATCCTGGAGCGTACTGGCGGCGGTTTGCTTTACGACCCGGAAGACCCCGCCAATCTAGCTGATTCACTAGAAGTGATGCTCACGTTAGAAGAACGCCGCCGCAAACTCGGCTTCGAAGGCGGGCAGCAAGCGCGCAAGTACTTCACCTCTGACCGCATGGCGGAAGAGTTTTCACAAGTGCTAGAAGGTCTCGCCGATTCTAACGGAAGCCCGTCTTCAAAACTGTGAATCCTTCCCTCGTCTTCACCCACCACTTTCGTGTGCCCTTCGCCGATACGGATCTCGCCGGCATTGTCCATTTCTCAAATTTTTTCCGCTACATGGAGAATGCGGAGCACGCCTTTTACCGGTCTCTCGGCTACTCGGTGCATCCGGGAGGTTCTGGTGCCACGGGATTGGAGAGCTTCCCCGGTTACGGCTGGCCGCGTGTTTCGGCCGATTGCGACTATCGCAAACCGCTGCGTTTTGAGGAAGAGATCCGTGTGGAAGTCCGCATTCTCGAGCGCCGATCCAAGACCATTCGCTATGAGTTTCAATTCTGGCATCACGAAGCTGACGAACCGGCTGCGACAGGGCATCTGACGGTCATCTGCGTGCGATTTGATCAAGAAGCCAAGCGTATGCGCGCCGTCGATATGCCGGATGCCATTGGCGAACGAATTGATCTCGCCATCAAGGGAGAATAAAGCTTCGTTATCCCCACAACACTTCACAACAAACAATCACACTTCTATGAACTGGCTGGCCTTTGCTCTTATGACCGTCCTTTGTTGGGGCGTTTACGGTATCTTTCTTCACTCAGGCTCCATGGGCATGGCCGCAGGTGCCGGAGGCGACCCTGGCATCGCACGCATCAAATCCTTTCTCCTCGTCGGCATCGCCTACTTTCTGGTCGCCATCCTCGCCCCCCTCATCATCCTTCTATCCAAAGGCGCCAATTGGTCCTTTCCCATGAAAGGCAGTATATGGAGTTTGATCGCAGGTATCGTGGGAGCGTTAGGCGCGCTCTTTGTCTTGTTAGCCTTCGGCGCCAAAGGCACGCCCGCCGCCGTCATGTCCATCGTCTTCGCCGGCGCGCCCATGGTCAATGCCCTCGTAGCCATCTCCATGCACAAACTCTGGGACGGCCTCCGCTGGCAGTTTGTCTTAGGAATCTTGTTAGCCGTTGCCGGTGGCACTTTGGTTACCTATTACAAGCCGAATCCCAAGCCTCATAAAAAGGAACCCGAGAAACGCTTACGAGGCGAAGCCAAGGTCCACTACGAACCGCCCAAATACCGCGTGACGTAGCACTCGTAGCGCAGCCTGAAGGCTACACTACGGTTCCTGACGGATATGCCGTGACCAACTCGCGGCGTCGGGAAACTCTGACGGAGGGCGTATCTCCTCACGAACGGCGAACTTCTCACGCATGGCTTCGAGTTCGCCGTCAAAGGCCACGACGCCTAGATCGAGGAAGAGATCATCGGCATAACCGGGAAGCATGTGTCGGTATTCGAAGAGGCCGAGTTGACGCTCGACGATGGGTGCGGCGTCCACCATGAGAGTGAGGCAGTTTTTACGAAAGAGGCTATAGAATTCGGGTCGTTGGTGAAGGCTGTTAGCGCGATCGACGAGCGCTTTGAAAAATGCCTGCGTTTGTTCTTTCGAGCCGGCAATGGGATAGATGACCATGGGATAACGTTGGACGCCGCCGAGCCGCTTCCACAACACATCGCGTTCACCGCTGAAAATGATGATCAATTGATAGGCCTTGAACAAGCCGCCTAACGGATTGTAATTCCCCGGTGGAGATCGCCGGCTTTCCACGGAGACGGCGATGTGTTCGCCGCTTGTTAGGCGAAAGGTGACCATGGCATGCGCCATCGCTTCGAGCGCGCCGAAACGTTGGAGTACGAGTTCAGCGCCTTCAATCTCTGTCGGGCGCACGCTCCGGGTGACCCACTCCACCACCTCCTTCCCCTCGGGATAGGTAGCCGCCCGGAAGTTCTTAATGGTGATATCGTCTTCCATTATCACCGCCGAAGCCATGCGGGCGTGGGAAGGAATCCACGAGGCATCACTCGGGCGTTTTAAGAGAAAAGCTAGTTCCACAAAGCCTAACAATGCCGCCGCAAACGTCCATACGAACTTGGTTTCGACTCCGAACGGGAGAACGAGAAGAAGGATGAGCGTTAGAATAAGGCCGATCGCGAGCACCTGCCTTAAGAGTGCGGGCCAAGGGTGCCAGAACCACAAGGCGAGTGCCGCATGCGCGGTGAAAACCGCGAACACGACGATCATGAAGCGGTCCCACATAATCTAAAACTCCACTTCGTAAAAATGTTAGCCAATGAAGAGCGGCTTCATGTGCCGCTCACAAAGATTTAGAGTGACATTCCTCGCGATGGGTTCGCGGAACTCCCGCAGCGCTTCGAGATAGCGGTCGCCCATCTTGGCCGCGATCTTGAAACCCACATGCAGCAGCTGCCGGAGATGGGGATTGTATTCAGGGTCAGAGGCATCATGTCGAAGAGCCCTAACAAACTCCTCGGATGTCCAATCCTTCACCACGTCCGCAGGCGGAAGCTTCTCGGGATCGATGGCAATAACGGTAGCGTAGGGCGCGCAGAGTTCCTCACGATGTTCCAACGCCTTCGCATAGACCTCTTTCGCCAAAGCCAAGCCGTTACCATCCGCCTCCGCCAAGCCGATGAGTTCCTCCAGCCACGTGGTGCCCGCCGTCTTCAAATGCACTCCGGCGCCAAATCGTTGCAATGCACGCCGGATCGGCGCGTAGATGGAGAATTTATCACTGCCAGAGTGCACGCTTAGTTTCAGGTTGGCCGGCAACCCATATGCGGCGATAGCATGATTGATCACGCCGAGGTCATCATTGAATTCCCGCTCGAATTGACGGAGTTCGCCTTCATAATCGACACCCTTATTAAAACGGCCCGTGAACTTTGGCGCAATGGTTTGCACGGGAATGCCTTCATCAGCGATCGCCGCGAGAATCACCAATAGCTCGGGTGGTGCTTGGGGCGCGTCCGTTTCATCCATAGAGATTTCCGCGGCAAAGTTCGCGTCCCCTTTCGAACGAGCAATGTGTTGATAAATAGCCGCAGCGTCCTTCACCGCTTGAAGAAATTGATTGGCAATGGCCGCAATGTCAGAACGTGTGGTGACGAAGGGCTCACTCACTTCTTCGATCGTCAGCTGGCCGATGAGTTCGGGATGCCGGTCCACGAAACGTACCACGTCCCCAGCCGTGGCTGGTTTCCCAATGGCGTCCGCCACATCAATGGTGAAGAAATCACTCGGCTCCAGAAACCGGTCTACGGTTTCCAGATTGATGTGATCGGCATCCACATGATGCGGCCCCGTCCATCCCAAGGCCGCCACCGCTGCATCGGCTGCCGTCCGCACCGCACTTGGCTCGGAACCGACGATCAGATGCTCGCGATTCGACTTGTTCCAAACCGGCACCACGTCTGCACCGTGTTCTTGAGCTTGAATGAAAGCCTGTAATTGAGCCTCCGCCTGATGTGCGAACCGGTCACCCACGCCAAAGGTGTAAGGGGCAAGAGTCATCCCTACGTCCCTATCGTGTCGCGTGGCAGTGGTCAATGAACAGGATCTAGGATGCGTGGCTGTGGCTGTTCTCCGAAGCGTAACGGGCTGGTCATCGCGGAAGCTATGATTCCGCCGTGATATATACTCACTGTTAACGATTTATCTTCAATACCTTACGATTTCTTAAGATTCAGATTGCGATTTTCTATAGTTTGATGATTCTAGAATTATGAAACTAAATGAGGCAGCGTCTGCCTTGGCGAGCTTGGCCCAGCCGAGCCGATTACGGCTCTTTCGCCTGCTTGTCAGTGGGCCGGAGGGCGGACTTTGCGCGGGGGATCTGTCCAAGCGGCTGAAGATCCCCAAGCCCACGCTTTCTTTTCATCTCAAGGAGCTCAGTCATGCCGGGCTGATTCAGTGCCGACGGGATGGCCGTTCGCTGTTTTATGAGATCAAGACAGCAAGAGTACGGCGATTGATGGGCTTTCTCACCGAGGACTGTTGCCAAGGGCGACCAGAACTTTGCCTTCCAGGCCAAGTGGAGACCTGCTGCGAAACCGCAAATAAGAATCAACGCATAACCTGAGCTATATGAGTGTTAAAATTGGCATCAACGGCTTTGGCCGCATGGGCAGACTCGGGTTTCGAGCTGCTTGGGATTGCGAGGAAACAGAGATCGTCCACGTCAATGAACTCCATGGCGGTCCGGAGACGGCAGCGCATCTGCTAGAGTTTGATACCGTGCACGGCCGATGGGATCGCGGGATCGCTGTTAGCGATGCGGGAATCGAGGTCGATGGGAAGCGCGTGAGTTATTCTAACGAACCGACACCAGGAGAAGTCGATTGGGCTTCCATGGGAATCGACATCGTCGTGGAGAGTTCGGGCAAGTTTCGAACGCCGGAACTTTTGCAGCCTTATTTCGATCAGGGTGTGGCCAAGGTCGTCGTGGCGGCGCCGGTGAAGGACGGCGCGCTCAATGTGGTGATGGGCTGCAACGATGAACTTTATGATCCGTCTCAACATCACTTGGTCACGGCGGCTTCTTGCACGACTAACTGCATCGCTCCCGTCGTGAAGGTGGTGCACGAGAAAATCGGTATCGAGCATGGACTCGTCACCACCTTGCACGATGTGACCAATACCCAGGTCGTTGTTGATGCGCCTCATAAAGATCTGAGGCGGGCGCGCTCCGCGCTCAATTCGCTGATTCCTACGACGACGGGCTCCGCCACTGCTATCACCATGATTTACCCGGAACTCAAAGGGAAACTTAATGGCGTAGCGGTGCGCATTCCTCTCTTGAATGCAAGCCTAACGGATTGTGTGTTTGAGCTGGTGAGACCAGTGACGGCCGATGAAGTAAATGGGCTCTTGCGCGAAGCCTCGGAAAGCTATTTGCGGGGGATCTTGGGATACGAAGAACGTCCTTTGGTTTCCGCGGATTTCGTCAATGACACACGCTCGGGAATCGTTGATGCGCCGTCGACAATGGTCAACGATGGCACGCAGGTGAAGCTGCTGGTCTGGTATGACAACGAGTTGGGGTATGCGCACCGTATGATGGAGTTGGTTCGCATGGTGGCGGGCCGATTATCGTCGCGTTAGGAAAGCTTCGCGACATGGACCTTCGCAACTACGCCGTGGTCACGGGAGCCTATTGGGGCTTTACCCTAACGGATGGCGCGCTGCGCATGTTAGTCCTGTTGCATTTCCACACCTTGGGTTACTCGCCGGTCCAGTTGGCTTTTCTCTTCCTGCTCTATGAGTTCTGCGGTATTCTAACCAATCTCTTGGGCGGCTGGGTTGGCTCGCGATTGGGTCTCAAGATCACCTTGTATGCCGGGCTCGCTATTCAGATCGTGGCCTTGACCCTGCTTTCATTCGTTCAAAAGGATTGGGCCGTCGGCTTATCCGTCGCTTATGTCATGGGAGCGCAGGCGTTGTCTGGAATCGCGAAGGATCTCACCAAGATGAGTTCCAAGAGCGCCGTCAAACTACTGGTGCCCCATTCGGCGGATACCTCTTCCAAGAGTGAACGCCAACTTTTTAAATGGGTCGCCATTCTCACTGGATCGAAGAATGCGCTAAAGGGAGCCGGGTTTTTGTTAGGCGGGTTCTTGTTAGGGGTCGTGGGCTTTCAATGGTCTCTCTGGTTGATGGCAGCCGGACTGACAATCATTCTGATTCTGGGGCTCCTTTGGCTGAAACAGGACCTTGGAAAGTCGAAGAAGAAGGTCACGTTCACCCAGTTGTTTTCGAAGAATCGCGAGATCAACGTCCTCTCCGCTGCGCGGTTTTTTCTCTTCGCGTCCCGGGACATCTGGTTCGTCGTGGGGCTGCCCGTGTTTTTGAAAGAGACGCTGGGCTGGGGCTTCGCCAGTGTCGGCGCCTTCATGGCTGCGTGGGTCATTGGGTATGGTCTGGTACAAGCTTCCGCGCCCGGTTTTGTTAAGCGGGGCGGGGCCGCAGGAGGGAGTCGCGCGGCTTTGAAATGGGGCATCCTCCTCGTCTTGGTGACTGCGGGCATCGCTGGCGCCGTGCAGTTCGATTACTATCCAAGAATCGCGATCCTCTTTGGGCTTGGTCTCTTTGGTATCGTCTTCGCTGTCAATTCCGCCGTGCATTCCTATCTCATTCTGGCTTTCACCGACTCTGACAAAGTGGCGCTCAACGTGGGTTTCTATTACATGGCCAACGCGTGTGGCCGGCTGACCGGCACACTCCTATCCGGCCTTCTCTATATGACGAGTGGTCTCACCGGGTGTCTTTGGGCCAGTACCGGATTTGTCTTATTCGCGGCTGTTCTTACGATGGGGCTGCCAAGAGGCGGCCATGGACGGCCTACGTAGACATGGCAATGGGAGGCATTGTTAGATTGCCTTCAGTCGTTTCAGCAGTGTCGATTTCGCCGATGGTAAGACATCTCCGCACTGCTGAGAAGCCAGTGTGCCTGCCGCCCGTGCCCAGCTCTGGCATTGCCGACGACGACGGCAGCAAGATCGATCCATTGTTTCATTATTAAGAACCATTAAAGCGTATGTTAGTTTTCCGTCCGTTCCTGAAGTCCGATGACAGATCACGCGAAATTGAATGGAGAATAATAGCGAAGCGAAACCTCCTGCCAATGGGCGCCGCTCCGTCGGCGCTGTGAATTATCTCATCCACTATCGCAGGCCATAAGAGTAAGAGCCTACGAACGGAATACCGTTGCGGAACACTATAGAAGCCGTAAATTGGGATCCATGACCGAACTCTCGATCCCAATTTCGGATTCCTTGTTACATCGCCTCGAACGTTTGGCCAAACCTTCTGGAGAAGAGATCGAAACCATCCTTGGACGAGTGATTGCCAAAGCTATGCCAACTATCCCAGGTGATTTGCCCGAGAGTTTTCGAATCGAACTCGCGCGGCTGGAAACGCTTTCCGATGAAGATCTGAAGTCAATTGCCCTGTCATTCGTGCGTGGGAATGAGTTAGGGAAATACAAGCCGGGCGGGGAAAGTGATCTCACGATGATGCGAAAGGCCTATGCAAACGTCCTTCTCCGATGGCGAGGAGAATCTGTGAGTGAGGAGGAGTTGGAAAGAGCATGTCATCCTATATAGCGTCGAAGCTGCGCGAACAAGTTCGCAGTGACGCAGGTGGACGATGCGGGTACTGCCAGAGTTCAGAGAAAGTAAGTGGCCTCGGGTTGCAATTTGAACACCTCCGCCCAGAATCAGCTGGTGGGACGACAACGCGGGAGAATCTCTGGATGGCCTGTAGCCGTTGCAACGGATACAAGCATGATCGAATGATAGGGATTGATCCGCTGAGCGGGAATGAGGCTGAACTATTCAATCCGCGCACACGACCTTGGGAAGAGCACTTTGAGTGGGTAAAAGCCGGCCTGGAGATCAATGGACTTACTCCAACCGGCCGAGCCACAGTGGCCATGCTTAAGATGAACGATTCTCTCATCGTGGCAGCGCGAAGCCTGTGGATCCAATGGGGCGTCCACCCTCCCTCCACCTAGCGCGGTTTGATTACTGCCCGTTCGAGGCCTGCCCCCTACGAGGTCAGCGCCTTTGGGGATGGGCCAGTAGCCAATCGATGACGTCCTCGCTGAAGTCGTCGTGATGGCCGGGCTCGAAGTGCTTGCTGTTCTCAATTTCCCAGTAAACGACATCAATGTCAGCGTCCCCACCGGTCATGCGGGAAACGGTGGTGTCGAGGCCGGGGAGGTTGTCCTGAAGATCGAGCGTCTTGTCAGGATCGCGAACGAATGTGTCGTGCCCGGCGATGGCGGCCCATTGGTTTAGAACGTACTCGACGCCGGCGACGGTCACCACTCCGGTTGGCAGTTGCACGGGACCGCCGCTGAACGGCACATCGACGGGAGATTCATTTTCCGCCGTGCCATGGAGATGAAGCACATGCACGGGCTCTGCGCCGGCAGCGACGGCATCGTAGGGTAGGCGCGGCATGCCTTCAAGGCTAGCGATGGCAGCAATGTGAGAGCTATAACGTTCGATCATCTGAAAGGCGACGCGTCCTCCGGCGGAGTGCCCGTAGAGGAAGACCCGGTTAGGATCGACATTCCATTTCGCCTTGGCAGCCTCGATTAGGCCGATGAGAAAGGCGGAATCTGAGTGGTCGCCCGTGTCCTCAAAGGCAAACCAGCCGCCACTATCCGGGATGATAGCTTCCGGATGCGCGAGCAAGAAACCATGGCTATCGGCCACCTCTTGGAGTTTTAGGTAGTCCGCAAGATAACCCGTGTCCGGAGTCCTCCCATGCAGGGCGATCAACAGCGGCGTGGGTTCGTCCTCATCATAACTATCAGGCACATAAACATCCGTCGCGCGGCGGCCGTTCCAGGGATCCCGCACGCGAAACACGCTCTCCCGGTCCACGGTCACGAACGGCGGGATCGCTGCCACATCGACCATTTCTCCTGTCACAGCATCGAGCCGCTGCAGCGTCCCGCCGCCCGTCCAGTCTACCTGAAAACCTCCGCCGGGAAGTTGCTTGATCTTCCAGGTGAAGCCGTCAATGACTGGATCAACGCTTACGATTCGTGAAGTTGCCGGCGGTTTGTCAGGATGGTAAGCTTTGAAATTGTCGAAGCGAGTGCGGACTCCATTAGGATGATGGTGAAGATGAAACTGAACGATGCCCATGTCGCCAGACTGATAGCGACTGTTCATGGTGGACGTTTCACCAACGAGCTCTGTTCCGTCGAAGAGCTGTAGCGTTAGTTCTTCACCAATACCGCTGAAGACCATGCGCAAGGATTTCTCCCAAGGGATCTTGAGGCCGTTTTTCTGAACAAGCTTGTTGCCACTGGCTCCGGATATGTCCCAGATCTCGATGGAGTTGCCGGAGTTGCCGATCGACGCCGCGTAGGAGGTGCCCGTGCCAGGATCATCCGTCGCTCGTGCATACAATCCTGCCATCACCGGCACGCGACCGGAATCCGGATCGGGGAGGAGATCCGCTTCGAGGACGAAATCGGTGAACGGATGATCAGCGTAAGTAGCCGTCACGCCCGGGCCGGACGTTCCTGGAGGCACATTGATTTCAAACACGCCATCGGTGAGGCTGTAGGATGAGTTCCCAGAGAGATCCGTCTCTTCCCACATGGAAAGGTCTCCGTTAGAGCGATCAAAGTTGTCGCAAATCGGATCAGGCAGTCCTTCGGCGATGGCACATGGTAAGACGCCGGTAATGAGGGCAGCAAGGCAGATAAATCGATTCATTGTTAGGAATAAGTGAAGGTTGCGTTAGTGGTTCACTAGTTCCTAGGGAATGGGTTGGCCGATCGAACGAAATGTCGTCGATTTCTCCGAAATCGAACGCCCTCGTGTCACGCGGCGCACTGTTTCGGAGAAACGGGCGACTATCTGAGATAGCCAGTCGCTGCCGGAATGGATTGACGATTGATGAATGTTGATTTCGGATTGTTGAAGGTGCTAGGATTCGCCGCCATCGCAGCCGTTGGAGTCCAGCCTTTAAGCAAATGGCATTGCTGCTAATCAAGGAGCCGCGGCGTCTCGCCGCGACTCCTTGATTCACTAACAACGATTGAATTCCTGCCTATTTCCGAGCTATTCGCCTGGCCGTGTCGATCTCTTCTAACGTTGGTGCCGTGCGTAGGGTTAGTCGGCCTTCCGTGGACTCTGAGGTGTAGTTGCCGTCGGTGATGAGACATCTGCCGTCTGCTGAGAAGCCGGTGTGCCAGTTTGAGGTGAACGCCGCCATCTCGCGCCAGGTGGCCACGTTCCAAAGCTTCAAGACATGAGAAAGGTCGACCGTGGCCAGTGTCTTGCCATCAGGAGAAAAAGCAAGACTACGGACTTCCAGTTTGTGGCCGGTGAGAATTCGGGGCGGCGTCATGATATCGGTCATGTCATAGATCTCGACTGCGTTGGTTGCTGTGCCGTGAGCAAAGTAGCGGCTATCCGAAGTAAAGGCTCGCACGTTGGTCACGGACCGGGTTGGCGTGATCTCCCTTAACAGTTTCCTTGTCTTGAGATCGTAGATCCCACTCGTCACACCAGTGAAAGCGAGGTAGCGTTGATTGGCGGAAATAGCTAAGCCATAGATGTATCCGTTAGACACCTTGGGGAGGGCCTCCATCTCGCCACTATGGGCATCGATCAGAATGACCTCTCCATTCTCCCTGCCCGCCACCAGGGTATTTCCGTCTGGAAAGGCCATGCGCATGCTGATCCGATCGAGCGGTGGATCGATGGGATACCGCGCCAGAGCTTTGGCGGGATCTTCAATTAGGTCCCAATGGACGATCTCGCTATAACTGGACGATGCTCCAAGGAACCCGCTACCCGCGTAGTGCGTTTCGTTATCGGTTTCGAACGTGCAGGCGATCAGCCGCATCCCATTGGGCGAGAGCCAAAGCGGGAGGCCTTCGAGACGACTGATGTGTTTCCGTTGCGCATGATCCCATACTAACACTTCCTTGGGATGCGAAGGCCGTCCCGAATTGGCCGCGATGATCTGCCCATCGTCCGATACCAGGGCGGCGATGGGAAAGGAGCGGGTGTTTCTGGTCGTGGTGGTCGTTTCCATCACGGGTTCATTCAAGCGGAACCGTCGTAGAACGCCGTCTTCGCTCCCGGTGACCAGCCAATGTCCCGAAGGCGCCACCGCGATGCGGGTGCCTCCGGAACTGCGAATCAGCGGTGCAGCGGCCGCTCCGTGCAACAAGCAGTCAGCAATGACTCTGTCACCAGAAAGACGCCAAACCTGAAGCGAAGCCTCATTCCGCACGGTGAGAAACGAATGCTCATTGATGAATGTGATATTAGCGTGTTTGTCAGTCACGAAAGCAATCGTGGCCACCTGTTCGCCCGAGGGCAATGCCAACACACAGCCGTGGTGTCTTCCACTCCATTCTAACATTATGGCAAGAGTCTTGCCTTCCGGAGAAATGCCCATCGAGGTGATGGCACCTTCTAGCGGAACGGTCAAATCACGGTGTTCGCCGGAATCCGTTTGGTAAAGACGCAACCCATCGCGTCCACCGGCCTGGCGTCTAGCAACGACCAGTCTCTCCCCGTCAGGAGACATCGCGTAAGCATTGACACCCCAGTCGATACTGACCACGGGCACTGGTTCCGCCGCTGGATCTTGAAAGTCCCATCGCCGGAGATCGGGATGCTCGTAGTTGTCCTCACCACCGATTAACAGCACGGTTTTCCCACTGGAATCTTCGACGAAATGCAAGGTTTCGTTGATCAAGTACTCCTTCACGAACCGTGGCACATTTTCCGAGCCACTCAACCCAACAATTGGGAGCCCGTTCTCAGCAACGAGCTCCAGTCCTTCATCCTGACACTCAAAGATCACCGTACCTCGCAGCGTGCCGACATACCAATTGTGATGAGTGGCAGCAAGCCAACGTCCGTTTGGCGAGAATGCCAGGGCATCAATCCGTCCCCTCCCTCCCTGATATAAGCCTCGTTCTTTTCGGGCCGATTGATCCCAGATTCCCACCGTTCCGTCTTTCAGTCCGTAGGCGATCAATCTTTCATCTGGAGAAACCGCGACGGCGCTAACGGGTACCACATGTTGCTTCCCGAGGCGTTGGAATTGCGGTTCGGTCGCCTGCCAGAACCAGCGCCATTCCCAACCGCGGTGATCTTCGGCACCGGGCTTGGGAAGGTGCCGTACGAGTAGCGCACGAGCGCGATCCAGCCGTCCGTCTTCGATCGCTTGAAACGCACCGGCCATGTCTGCGGCGTAAAGACTCGCCGCCAACTCATCGCGTGCCACCGTCGCCTCACGCGCCTGCCAAAGGGATATCACTGAGCCTAACAAGAGCGCGACGCTTGCCACGGCTAGCGCCGCAGCCAAGCCCGGATTGCGTCGGGCCCATTTCCACGCACTCTCCAACGTTCCCACCGGACGGGCCGTGATCGGCTCTCCGCGATCATAGCGTTCCAAATCTTCGGCCAAAGCCAAAGCGCTAGAGTAACGATTGGCCGGTTCTTTCTCCAGACACTTGAAACAAATGGTCGCCAGATCACGCTCCCGGCTCGTTAAGTTCAGAGGCGGCGGTGTCTCTTCATTCACTCTGCGCATCACTTCAAGTGTGGAGTCGCCATCAAATGGCGCTCGTCCCGCGAGCAATTCGTAGAGAATTACCCCTAACGCATACACATCGGAAGCCATGGATACCTTGGTGTGGTCGCTCCGGCACTGCTCCGGCGACATGTAGCGCGGCGTGCCTAACATGGAAGCGGATTGCGTCAGGTCGCCTTCTTCATCGGCAAACTTCGCCAAACCAAAGTCCGTTACATAAGGCGTGCCCTCACTATCTAACAGTATATTTGAAGGCTTCAGATCCCGATGCAAGATACCCCGTTCATGCGCGAAATGCACCGCCCGCGCGATGACCGCCACGAGGGAAGGTATCCTTGATCGCGGTACTTTCGCGGATGCCAAGGTCTCGCCCTCGATGAACGGCATGCTCAGGAACGGATGACCCTGGCATTCGCCCGCCTCATAGACAGACACGATGTTAGGATGCAGCAAGCGTGCCGCCGCTTCCGCTTCCTGACGGAAACGCCGACGCGCCTCCTGCGAATCCAGGCGATGCCCAAGAATGAACTTGAGCGCCACCGGCCGCGCCGTGCTCCTCTGATGCGCGCGAAACACCACGCCCATCCCTCCCCGCGCCGCTTCTTCCAGCAGTTCGTAGTCGCCGAACTCGTGTAGCTGCACTTCCGCCGCCGGCCGTGTGCGTACAAGCACGCTACTGATATCAGAAGCCGTGGTCTCATTCTCGTCTAGCGCTGCGGCGAATACACAGGCACGGCAACGCTCCGCCGCGCTTTCTTGCGGCAGCGGCGAACCACAGTCGTTGCATGTCTTCAGGGGATCGTCACCCATTCTAATCCATCCTAAGGAATCAGAAGCGAATCCGAACGCAGAAAGTTTTCCTTACTCTCTGAGCACCTCCAGCAAGTGGCGCACCTCCGCCTCGATGTCCTCGGGTGAGGCCACCGTCGCGGCCACGCGTTCGCGGAGAATTTCACCATAACGTTTGCGCATCCGGTTCGCCGCCATTCGCAAGGACGCGTCACTCACGCCACGCATCTCAGCCAATTCTTGAAATGTCAGGCCGTGACTGCCGCGGTCCTCCAATAGAAAAGGCACCAACATCTCGAACGCGTCTTCCTTACCTTTGCGGGCATACTCCGTGCACAAAGAGGCTTCCGCCTCAGCCATGATGCCCAAGACCCAGCGCCGATCAAATTCCCTTTCCGGTGTATCGGATTCTGCGAGGCATTCTGAAATGGCTGCCTCCGCCTCTTCCGCATCAATGGAAAAATGCGCGGTTCCGCCGCCCCGCCAGGGCAACCGGATATCAGATCACAACTAATTGAATACCAATAAGTAAGAACTTTCAGCTAGACACGAGGCTTCGGAAAGGCTAGGGAATGGTGCGATGAAAGCGACCTTCTCTGACACAGCTCCCTTTCCTTGCGCCAAACCCGCTGCCGCTACTGGTCTGCGCGCGCGCATTCTCACCTCGGATGCTCTCGATCAACGTCAGCGTTTCATGGCTTTGCTCGAGGCCCAGCACGCCTTGGGCAAACGTCAGCCTTCGGGCCACACCCTCTTTCAAGTCATCGAAGAACAAGATCAGGATGGCCTGTGGCATTGGGTTGCTCTGCTTCAGTGGGGCGCTTGTGCTCGACATCTCGCTGATCGTGATCAATGGATCGGGTGGGATGCGCGCACGGCTAGTCAACGCCTGAGCTTAATTGTCAATAACCAGCGTTTCCTGGTTATTGAAGCCGCTCGTCGGCCTAATCTGGCTTCACAAGCATTGGCCGCAGCCGTACGCGCTTTGCCTGGTCAATGGCTCGAACACTTTCACTATCAACCGGCCCTTGCTGAAACCTTCACTGATCCTGAGTCGCATGCGGGCACCTGTTACAAAGCGGCTGGATGGATTCCCGTGGGGCTCACGGCTGGAACCTTTCGCTATCACCGATGCGATTACTACGACTCTCATGATCAACGCCCCAAGCGTTTGTGGTTAAAAGAACTTTGCCCGGGCGCCCGTGCACGATTGCTCAGTGAATCACTCGCTCCAGAGCATGTGAAAGCGTTAAGCGATGGCGGCTCCAGTGCCCAAGCGCGTAGCTCTCTCAAAGCCAATCAACTTGAGAGCTTGGCCCAATGCCTATGGCATCTGCCCGATCCCAGGCATCGATGCGGCCGGCGATATCCTTTAGGTGCGGTGTTAGGTATTATCATCCTGGCATTATTGCAGGGAGAGAAAGATATGCGCGGTTTCCATCGCACCGGGCAACGGCTCAATCAACGGCAACGCGCCCGTTTAGGGTTACGCCTCAAGCGCGGCAGCAAACACTTTCGCCCAGTTCCTGGCTATGATGTTTACCGCGAAGTATTGCATCGGATAGATTTGGGCATCTTAGCACAACACCTAAGCACCTGGTTGCAAGAGCAAGCCGGAAGCCTGCCTTCCACTTTAGCCATTGACGGGAAAACGATCAGCCATCAGTTAGGCATCATCGTCACCCTATCAAGCCACCAGGATCAAGACGCCGCTGTGGGCTTAAGCGCCGCCCACAACCACGGTCAGGAAGCGCGCGCAGCGGAAAAGCTCCTGCGGCAGGACCAAACCCACCTCGCCGGCAACACCGTCACTGCAGATGCCTTGCATGGCCGTCGGGCTACAGCCCGAGCCATTGCGGAGAAAGGCGGTGAGTATCTCATCGCGATCAAAGGCAACGCGCCTGACACGCAAGCCGAAGTGGAGCGCGTCTTGCATGCCGAGTATGGAAGCACCCCCTTTTTAACCTAACAGAAGAGCCTGAGATAGGGCACGGCCGAGTTGAGCAACGGCGGGTCAAGATCGCGCCCATCGAACCGGATGCCGCGCAGTTTCCCTACGCACGCACCGCCATCATGGTCGAGCGCGATTGGCTCGAACGGACCACGGAAAAAGAACACCGTCCCAAGCCCCGCTACTACATCAGCAGCATCGCCTATCCCGAGACGGACGATCCGGCCCAGGTAGAAGCCTTCGCCAAACGCCTCGGGTGGCAAGTGCGGCACTACTGGGGAGTGGAGAACGGGCAGCACTGGCGGCGAGACGTGGTGTGGCGCGAAGACACCTGCACGCGCAGCGGCCCGGCGGCCGCGCAAGCCACAGCCTTGCTTAGAGCCACCGTCGTGAGTCTGCTACGTCTACGAGAACCCGAAGCTCCGACACCCGATCTGGTCGACAAGTTTTCCCATGACGCTAACAAAGCCATTGCATTCTTAACCTCTTATAAGTGAGAACCCGAACGCCCTGCCGCCCCGCTTCTGGGCAACGGCCTTGTCCCATTGATCGGAGAGAAAGAACTTCACTGCGCCCAACAAATAAGTCCGGAACTTTCCCTTCGCTTTGTCTGCACCGGCAAATGATTTCTTTTCTAACAAATTCTCAAAAAATCCTTGCGTCAAATCCTTCGCTTCCTCCGGCCCATGGCCCCGTCGCCGAACGAAGGCATACACCGGCGGCCAATAACTCTCACAGAGTCTCGCCAGTGCCCGTTCAGATTCGGCATCGCCCTCCCGTGCCGCTTCGGCGATGATCGTCCATTGCGTTGTGACAAAGACGCCATCCTGCGTAGGCGGCCAAGCGGGAGACATTTGGGAAGGCATCGCGCAAGCATGACAGAACGCCTTCAGGATGAACAGCCTTCTGTGGGCTGATCCTTACTAGGCAAGCCCATTCGAACGAAGACGCTCCGCTACCCAGTCGGCATCGTCTTCATTCAGCCGCGGGCTAAGATACCGATCGTAGTGCAGAAGGTGGTAGCGCCCCCGTTCATGACATTGATCGATTAGTGGCTGTAACGCTAGAGCGATCTCGCGTTCACCCGAGCGGAGAGGGATGGAAATCACGGGAAGCGGATCACGCAGACCGATCAGGTAGGCATCTCCATCTCCCTCTCCATTTGTGAGGATATTCATTCGCAGAATGGAGACGCCATAGGGTTTGTCATTCTCTTCCATGATCCTAACCACATCGCTATCGTAGACGGGCATTCCCTGGCGGACGAGATCGATCTCTACCACATTCACCCCGTTAGATAGAAAGGACTGCCGCTTCCGTTGGTAACGTTCACGACCAATTTTAGAGAATTTGTTAGACGGGCTTAGCAACTCGATCACAGTGATCACTTTCCCCCTTAAGTCCCTGATTTCGATCCAGCGTTGGATTTCCTCGAGACGGAACTTGAACGATGGTTCGGTTGCTCCGGGCGCCCTGACCACGACGGGCGGTTCCATGGTGGCCACATTGCCATCCTCTGATCCGCGATCGCCCTTCCACGGTTCCACAACGCTAACATCTGAACGAAACGTGGAGGAATCGGATTCACCAATACCTACCACCCGCTCTTCCGCTCGCGAGACAAGATCCTCAGGCAGTTTTCCCTGAATCTCATCGCTGATTTAACCAATGAGCCGCGCGTATGCATCCTCCCACTGCTGTTCCATGAAAGGATTCATGCCGGGAAACGGATTCTGTTTGGAAACGGCCATCAGGGAGAAAGTTACGCCAAGACGAACATGCTGCAAAGCTCAGAAATGCCTTCACTAGGGTGCGTTCTAAAGTGGTGGACACCAATTTGCCTGAGGAAGGTTAGTTGGCTATAGCAACCCGAAGCATCAGCGAGGACGCCTTGAGATGAATGCCTCGCTGACGCTTCTATTGGTAGTCCGAAGTGATTCATGATGGCTGGAAAGCGAGGGCCCTTTCCAGGCCCTTCTTCACAGCCAGCCATTGTGAATCACTTCGCCGCGGCGATGCCATCCGCCGCTCTGTTCTGTTATGGTGACTTGGGATGGGCAAGTAACCAGTCGATGACCGATTCCGCAAGCACTGTGCTAGTATCTTTCTTGGTGGGGCTCGGTGTGTGACCAGCTCCCTCAATGGTCCAGAGTTCGGTGGCACCACCAGGCGCGCCGCCGGTCATGCGGGTGACGTGGGTATCGATCCCGCTTGGTGAGTTTGCCAGGTCTAGTGTTGCTTCTTGGTCCATCGTTTCAGAGGTGTGTTGATTGTAGGCGCCCCAGATGGCGTGGCTTTCTAACAAGCTCGGGCGCACAAAGTCTTCGGGCTCTGGGGTGGTGGGTGCGATTTCACCTCCTGGAAGTGTTCTGTTGGCAAATCGCGGATCTTCCGTACCCCCAATGTGAAGGGCGTGTACGGGTTCTGAGGGGATGCAGAATGTTTCGTCCAAATTCGCGAATCCTCCCAGATTAACAAAGCCCGCAACGAGTTCAGAGTAACGGCAGGCCATGTCGTTTGCCATCGCTCCTCCATTGGAATGACCGACAAAGTAAATCCGCTTGCGATCCACATTGTAGGCGGCGGCAATGCCTTCAACAAGGGCCTTGAGATAGCGCAAATCATCCGCAAGTCCCGTTCGATTGGTGACGGCATTCCACAAGTGGTTGCCCGTGTCATCCTTAAGCCCCTCCGGCTGCACATAGATAAAGCGCTTCGTCTCCGCCAATGGTTTCATTCTGAAGAGGAAGGACTCGATATAGGAAGGTGTGTGGAAGTAGCCATGGAGAAGAACGACCAGCGGGATCGGCGTCTCCGGATCATAGGAAGCGGGAATGTGCGCCTCGACGCTGCGGCCACTTTCCCAGGGATCGCGAACACGAAAGAGACTCATGCCTTGCCGAGACTCGGCGTACGGACTCGCTCGACTAACTGTTTCCCAAGTCAGGCGCTGCTCCTGCCACTTTTCCAACTCCCCACCTCCCAGCCAGCTGAGCCGCATCGTGTTGTCAATGCTAGTGATCGTCAGGGAGGGATCATTCAGGACGGGATTGAAGCGATGGGTGGTGGGTTCGCGCGGCGGATCTACCTTAGGAGGATTGCCAGGATGAAATGCTTTGAAGTTATCAAAACGTCCGATTTCGCCTCCGGGAAAGAACAGCACGACGCCGGTTTCACCGGAGGTGTGGGTCGAGTCTGAAGCGGTCACCACTCCAATCAACGTTCCGTTTTCCGCGTCAAGAACCTGAGCCGTAAGCTCCTCTCCTTCACCACGAAATGTAAGCCGGAGAGGTTTGTCCCCTGGAATGTCGAATGTCTCGCGGTTGAGGCGGGTGAAAGAACCGCCACCGGTGTAGTTGAAGATTTCCAGAGTCGAGTTGCTTTGGCGAAGATTGGCTCCATAACCAGTTCGGCGGCCGGGGTCGAACCGGGCAAAGATTCCAGGCCGCGATGCGAGTAGACCGTTGACTTGAGGAAGGATGTCCACCGAGATAACAAAGTCCTCAAACATCTGATTTGCTTTGAAACTCGACGGTGCCAGAGTGTTTCCCGTGAGTTCAAACACCCCCTCAACGTTGTCTGCTCTAGCATCGCCATGAAGGGTCCATCCATCCAGATCACCGTCATCGAAGTCTTCGCAGATCGGCAGTGGGAGTTCGGCTGATGATATCATTTGCCCCAATGGCAATGTGAGGAAAGTCCAGAAGATCAATAAGAAATGTGTTTTCATAGGCGGTGAGTTTCGTGATTTCACCGCTTCCTAGGGAGTCCGGACGAATGGGTTACAGCTAGCCTGAACTGATTAGCTATCAGAAAGACGACGAATCACGAGTGTGGTTCCATGATCAGAACTCTCGCTGGTCACGAGACACCGGCCATCTCGGCTGAATTCGATGTGACCCTCGGTCGTGAACTCCGCCATCTCTCTCCAGGTGGCGACATTCCACAGTTTCACCACGCCGAACCGGTCCGCGGACGCTAACGTTTTCCCGTCAGGAGAAAAATCCAAGCCGTACACGGTTCCTTGATGCGCGCGAAGCACACGAGGCGGTGCGTTGAGGGCGTTCATGTCGTAAATCTCAATGTGACCGGCCATGGTGGCATGAGCAAAGTATTCGCCACCCGGAGAGAAAGATCGGCGGTGGTTCCCTTCGTATGCGGAGGTGAGCGCCCTAACCAATCGGCCGCTTCGTAAATCGATCATTCCGCACTGTATCCCAACAAAGGCAAGGTATTGGCCGTTTGGTGATAAAGATAGTCCGGATATCGGCTGATTTGAGGAAACGGGTAGAGGCTCGGTTTCGCCTGTTCGGAGATCGATCAGCACGATGCTGCCATCAACCTTACCAAGCGCCGCCTTGGATCCATCCGACCATGCTACCCTATGGAAAGCACCTTTGATCGGGGGCGAAATGAGGCGCCGCTCTACACGTCGCGCCGGACACGGTGTCAGATCCCAACGGCTTATGGCTATAATGTGGGTCGGAGCATCCTCCTTCGAATCCAAGGTAACGGCCTCTTTGCCAGACGGTGCAAGCCAAAGGGCCACACCTTCGAATTGATGAATGATCGCTTTCGCTTCCTCATCCCAAACCTGAGTTGTGTTCGACATCAACGATCCAACAGCAATGGTGGAGGCATCTTGTGAGAGCAAGGCCCGCGGCAGACCCGAATGCACGCCCGCTGAACGCCGAAACGTTTCATTCAATGCGGCAGAGAGATCCCAACGCTGAAGCTGACCGGACGAGGATCCTGTTAGGAGAACTCCCGAGGGATGAGGGATCAGGAAGGTGACTTTCCCTTCGATTCCTGAGATTTTACGATGTGATGTTAGAATTGATTGACTATCCGCCCTCCATGTTTGTAGGAGCACTTTCTCATTCACGGTTACCAGGTTTCCGCCTAACCAGGTGGGAAAGGCCTGGGCGTGGTTATTCAGGTCAAAACGGTGTATGACATCGTTCGTCTCAAGATGGACCATAGCGCCGCAAGCTTCGCCATCTTCCAATAGGCCGAAGAGCACTAACTCTTTTCCGGACGGCGAAATGTTTGCCGCTCGCGTGGCGCCGATTGCGTCGATCCGCTTTGCGTGCAGAGCCTGCGACCAAGTCTCACCATCAAAGGGCGTGGGCAATTCGCGGCTCTTTCCGCGCATCACATCCACAAGGCGTAAGTCTGCGCCGTCTGCGATGATCAATTGCCGGCCATCATGAGACATGCCGAGCAGCTCGCCGGTGAGTGCGTGCATCATCCCCGTTCGCCGTTCTCCCTCGGGCTTTTGAAAGTCGATCACCTGAATCCCGTGCCACCGTGCTCTTCCCGATCCATCGTCGCCGCCCAAGACCAGAAGCGGTCGGCCATTTTCAGCTGAAAGAATCCTGGCAAATTCACGAATTTGATTCCGATTCGGGCTGCGGTACTTCTGATGAAAGCTAGTGTATTCGTGAGGGACGGCTGCAGTCAATTGAAACACAATCGTATGCTTCTCCGTGATTCGCGTCGTGTACTGGGTCTCACGAGTCATGAGCAGAAGCCACTGACCATCAGGAGAAAAATCGGCGTCGATGATCCGCCGATGGTTTTGATGAAAGAGCGTTGCCTTCCCGTCTGACAAATCCACGAGCCAGGCCGTACCGTCGGAGCACCCAATGAGAAGCGTCTTCCCATCAGGCGAGAGATCCGCACAACGCAACTCCACGCCTGGACGCTCAAAGAGCAGCTCAAATTGAGGATTTGTCATGCCCCAGTGCCAGTGCCATTCCCACCCTCGATGATCGAGGGCACCGGGCTTGGGAACGTGTTCTTTGAGAAGATCTTGCGCTTTCCTGTAGCGGCCTTCGTTGAAAGCGCGATGTGCCTCGAGCATGTCCGCGGCATAAAGATTGGCAGCGAGTTCACGGCCTCGCGCCTTGGATTCAGAAGCTTGCCAGAGTGAAATGCTGATGCCTAGCAGAAGGGCAAGAATAGTTAGGCCCGCCATGGCCGCCAACGCAGGTTGCCGCCGAATCCACTTGCACGTGCGCTCCCACGTGCCGGAAGGTTTGGCCAGGATCGGTTCCTTGCCGGCGAATCGTTCTAGGTCTTCTGCTAGAGAAAGGGCGCTAACATAACGCTTGGATGGCTCTTTCTCCAGGCACTTCAGGCAAATGATTCCAAGATCTCGTTCGCCGTGATGTAAATGGAGCTTCGGAGGCGGGTCTTCATTCACTTGACGGATGACGTCCAGAGTAGAGTCGCCTTCAAAAGGCAGGCGCCCGCTGAGACCTTGGTAAAGCATCACCCCCAACGCATAGACATCAGACGCCGCCGTGACTTCCTTGTTTCCGCCACCGCACTGCTCTGGAGCCATGTAACGCGGCGTGCCCAACATGGCTGCGGAATTCGTCAAATCACTTTCGGACTCTAGGACGCGGGCCAAGCCGAAGTCCGTCACATGGGGCTCCCCTTCGCGATCCAGCAGAATATTAGAAGGCTTCAGATCCCGATGCAACACACCGCGGCTGTGAGCGTGATGCACGGCTCGAGCGATCTTGACCAGGAGACAGCACAAGGTTTCCGGCGAGAGATCCTCCAAAACCAGGGCATCACCTCTTACGTGTCTCATTGTTAGGTAAGGCGTGCCTTGATACTCACCGGCATCCAATACAGGAACGATGTTAGGGTGATCCAACCGTCCGGCCAATTCCGCTTCCAAACGGAACCGCCGGCGGGCGTCTGTGGACCCTGCCCGCTGTGCAGTGAGAAACTTCAACGCCACCGAACGGGCCAGACTTACTTGATGCGCCCGGAAGACCACGCCCATGCCGCCACGCGCGATTTCCTCCAGCAACTCGTAATCACCGAACCGGTGGAGTTTCACTTCCAACGCAGAATGTGGCTTCGCTAGTATGGAAGTTAGATCCGTCGACTCTTCTTTATCGTCACCTTCATCTGAGGCCTCTAATGAATCGAGCAACCTACAGCGACGGCAACGCTCAACCGATGAGTGCGCGGGTAGAGTGGCTCCACATTTCAAACAGGACTTCTCTGCTGAAGAATCAGAATGTTTCACGTTTCACGATCCTAGGGAAGTCAGGAAGAAAGGTTACCGTTGCGATTGCGCTATTCTCTGAATCAATGGATGGCTGCGAGTAATAAAGTCACTTCATCATCAATCATCGTCGGATCCTCGACCGTCGCGGCCACGTTATCCTTGAACAATTTGCCGAAGCGCTTGCGCAGGCGACTGGCGGCTGTTTTCAATGAGCCCTCGCTTAATCCATGTCGCGCCGCCAGCGCCGCATAGGATTCCTGCGCCTCATCCATGAGATAGGGACGGAGCATTTCAAAGATCTCCCCTTTTTCTTGGCGTTCGTACTCCTTTCGCAACGCGGCTTCGGTCTCCGTTAGAAGCACGCGTACCCACTGTCGATCGAAGAGAACTTCAGGCGTCTCACTATGGATCATGGCATCGGCGAACGAGCCTTCCATCGTAGCGGGATCGATCGTAAACGGCACATGATCCCCACCCCGCTTCTTCGCGTGAACCTTGTCGCGCTCATCTGCTAGGAAGAATTTCACGGCCCCTAACAAATAAGTACGAAACTTGCCTTTCGCCCGGTCGGCTCTTTCGAAATAACGCTTCTCCAACAGCTTGACAAAGAAGCCTTGTGTCAAATCCTTCGCCTCTTCCGGCGCATGCCCACCACGCCTGATGAAGGCGTAGACAGGCGACCAATAACATTCACACAGTTTGGCCAAAGCACGCTCTGATTCCGCATCGCCATCTCGCGCCGCATCACTGATCATCGTCCACTGCGTGGTGGCAAAGGCGCCATCGTGAGTGTAAGGCCAGGCGCGCTTCGAATCAGACATCATTCAAAGATGCCAAATCGTATCACTGAAAAGCAAGTCCCTCGTAACGTAGGCTTTAGCCTGCGTCTTTGGGCACTCGCACTAGGCTCGAAACGTCACGCCACGCGCCTCGCGCTCTCCGCAGGCTGCGCTACTACGGTAGAGCTTTATTCTAACCAACCACCCACGCTAGAAACTCCAGCGCAAGCCCAGGAAGAGAAAGTAAGAGGAATCGAAGTTGAGCTTGGCTTCGCTGAAGTCATTGCTCACCTCGAAGCGATCGAGGTATTGATAGCGGATACCGCCCATTAAGCCCCAGTTAGGCGCGAAGTCGTAGCCGATCCCTAACGAAGCGTACGCACCGATGAGGAAGTCATCGTCCCCGCCGCTAGATTTCAGGGGGCCCGGCTCAACCGTGGTCACAAGATCGGCATCGATGTAGGCAGCGGTGATTCCTGCGCTCAGTTGGGCGTAGAACTTCTCGGTAAAGCGGTGTTCGTAGAAGGGGCCGACGTTCAAGTAGATCAGATCTGCATCCAACTCGTCTTCGAAGGTGACCAAGTTTCCCAGGCCGCTTAGCCCCGCAAAGCGTTCCTCGATTTCGATCCGGTTGTAGCCGATTCCGGCGCGAAGCCCCCACAGATGATCGGCGCCCGGATCAGAGAGAAGGTGCTCGTAGTAAATCTCAAAGCCTGCTGAAAAGTCGTCCTCTTCCTCACTGGGATCTCGGTAGATATCCACGGCAGGTTTCTTCTTAGTGAAGGCGTGGCTCAGGAATTCCGCCTCAATGTTGAAGCCGCCAGTCGCGTTCACACCCAGGCGATGCCGGGGACGCTCTTCAACAAAGGAGCCTGCTTTGGGAATCAATGTCGCCTTACCCGAGTAATTCTTTCCGAAGGGACCGGCAGAGGCGAGTTGGGTGATGATCAGTAAGACGCTGATCCCGAGAGTGAGATGACTAGGGCGACGCTTCATTTACTTGAGTATGGTCAATCAATTCTGACCGTCTACGCTCCCTGCCTGCCTCGATATTTCAATAGTGGATATATTTTTCAGGCAATTGGATTGGCAAATATCCCGTTTTTACATGGAAATTATGAATAAATCAGCCATTTGGAGCGTGGTTGCGTGCTCGAAATTGCTCTAATTCTTCATCGAGCGTCGCACGTTCGTCTGCATAGGCCGGTTCCTGCTGGTCCAGTTGTTCACGCTGCATCTGGCTCTCGAGAATGGTCATCTTCTGCCAGATCTTGCGCGAGAGGCCCGTCGTGAGTGCTTCGATCTCGTTCACCGCCGCGATGGCGCCCGCGTCATTGAACTCCTGGATATAGAGGGCGGCGATCTTACCGCAGAGCGCGAGCATCTCACTACAATAATCGAGGTAGCGGCTGAGTTCGAAAGGGGTCATCGGCCTTTCATCAGCGGATGTGGTGACCTTTCCTTCCCGCACGACATAGACCGGGTCCTTGGTCAGCTGGTGCATGTCGATGATATGAGCAATGGCCCGTAATTCGTGAATGGCTTCCAAAGCGCGCCGACGTTTGGCGCGAGTCTCTAACGTTACCATGAAAAAGATGGCCGCGCCGATAAGGACGAGGTCATTAATCCCGGCTTCCACGAGTTGCACGAAGTCGGCTAGGTCGAGTGATTGGCCGCCGTTCTGCGCCAAATCAGTCATGTCCACACCAACGACTTTCGCGCTAATGATAGGAATCACGATAATCAATGCAACTAATAACCCGGAGAGAATCCTGAGCCCGATGAGTGGATTGCGAATTTCATCGGACCGCTGTTGTGCCAGCCGGCCCACGACCACGAGATCCTCACAAAGACGTGCCAAGCTGGATTCCGGGAAGCGCCGGTGTAGCCGGCCATTCAACGTCTCCAGCGTCTGAATGATGCGGTCCGTTCTAAGATGTTTGTACTGTATCTTTCGTTCCATCGCACTCATTTCGCCGCCATCTTTACCACGAAAGGGATCATGACCCGGTTACAAGATGATGGCTGGTTTCTACATCGTGGGCGGACATTTGGTCAATCGTCGTATCCGTTAGGATGATGGCGATGCCAGTCCCAGGCAGATTGGATGATTGCCTTCAAGGAGGGAAATTTGGGTTCCCATCCTAACTCTGCACGAATCTTGGTACTGGAACCCACCAAAACCGCGGGGTCGCCCGGCCGGCGAGGCGTCGTTTCTGAGGGTATGGGATGCCCCGTAATCTCTCGCGCTGTATCGATCACCTCTTTCACCGAGTAGCCCGAGCCGTTGCCTAGATTGTAAACGCGGCTGCCCTCGTCCAACGCGGCTAATGCCAGGATATGGGCTTGCGCCAAGTCCGACACGTGCACGTAGTCCCTCACACAGGTACCATCCGGCGTGGGATAGTCATCACCGAAGACTTTGATCGAGTCGCGTTGCCCTAACGCTACCTGCAACACGAGCGGAATCAAATGCCGCTCCGGATCGTGATCCTCCCCTCGGCTTGGCGAGGCGCCTGCAGCGTTGAAGTAACGCAGGCACGCATAGCGGAGGCCGTGCGTTTTCTCTAGCCAGAAGAGCATCCGCTCCACCATGTGCTTGGATTCTCCATAGGGACTTCCCGGAATGATACGCTCGGATTCGGCGATGGGGACGGTCTCCGGTTGATCAAAGAGATTCGCCGTGGAGGAAAGGATGAACTTCCCTACGTCTGCATCGATAGTGGCTTGAAGCAAGTTGAGCGCGTTTCTCACATTGTCTCCAAGGTAATCAAATGGCTTTTCCATGGATTCCCCCACCAGCGAACGCGCGGCAAAGTGCATCACCGCATCGGGCAGATGCTCCCGCATAACGGAGCCAATGAGATCGGTCTCGGCCAGGTCACCTTTAATAAAGGTGGCTTCGTTAGGGACAGCGGCACGATGTCCTTGAAAGAGATTATCAAAGACGATCACTTCGTGACCGGCCGCAACCAACTCCTCAACAGCGACACTACCAATATAACCGGCACCGCCGGTAACCAGAACCTTCATCAACTTGTCTAGCCTCGACTTACTTCCCAAACGGACTGGCCGCGAGCGCTTTGAACGCTTTGACCGCTTTCGCCACCTCTTCTTTCGAGCCTGTCATTTTTATAAACACATCACCTCCCGGACTGGGGATGATGGCCCCTAACATCGCATAATTCTCGCGCGGTACTTTCTGGCCGAAGGGCGGCCCATCCAGAAACGTGCCTTCGAGATGGATGAATTCCACTTTGCCCTCAGCAAGCTTCGAGCGCTCCGTCTCCTTGGGTTCACCGGAAAACTGCCCGCGCCAACGCTTGATATTCGCCTCCACGCCACCGCCCTGACCCCGGCCAAAGTGATAGAAATCCGCGTCCACACCCGCTTTCATTTCCTTCCCCTTGTAAGTCAGCCCGCCACTGCTCATGGCCCGGGCCTTCGTCTTCTTCGTCCAGCCCTCGGCGATCACAAAGTCAAAATCCCCGGCTTTAAACGACTTCGCGGGCTCTTCTGCGAGAGCCACCCCTAACGCCATGAGACTGATTCCAATAAAGACGAGCGATTTCATAATCGCGATTAGAGCCAAGGATCCTGCTGATTGCAAGTTCACCTACACCCGGCGGGAGTCGAACCCACATCTCTGGTTCCGGAGACCAGCGTGTTATCCATTACACTACAGGTGCGTAGAGAGCCGAAGGGCGGATTCGAACCGCCGACCCACGCATTACGAATGCGTTGCTCTACCCCTGAGCTACTCCGGCTTGGCTATCCGGTGAAATGAGCGTCTTTTCGGGTGATTTCAATGGTAAAATCGATTTTTCTCTCGAGTGGTTTATAGCGTTATTGTTAGTTTAGTGCGCGAAAGGTGCATGAACTCTAGGATGCCGGCAATCTGTTTTGAGTGACCTCGACCAAGGTAGGTTATCCGCTTACTTACGCTGGCCAATGGTAAAAACCCATACTAGCAAACCTCGCTACGTATCTCACAGACAAACATCCTTCCCAACATGGAGCTGAGACTGGTTCGTTTCAGGATGGGGGTGTTGGCGCCGGACCTGGACGCCAAGCTGTTGCAACTGGTTAGAGGCAGGAGAAGAGATTCAATGGAGAAACGAGGCGAACCGGTGGCGTTGTGAATTGTTAACGCGGCGCAAGAAGGAGACGCCAAAGCGATTGCTGAAAAAGGTTGACAAAACAACCTTTAGTCGCCAAATGTGCCCATATGAAGGCGCACACTCCTCTTTTCGCCGTGGCCGCACTCTTCATGAGCGGTCTTCTCACTAGCCAAGCTGCCGATACGGTTACTTTCTCTGGAACAATCCACGATACGAAAGGGAATCCACTGGGGGATATTACCCTGAAATTAGAGGGTAGAGTGGGGGAAGAATCGCTAACAAGAGAGCTAAGCACTAATGAGAAGGGTGAGTTTTCTATCACCGTTCCCAATGGGGAATGGAAAGGGGTTCCAGACGAAATTGAGTTGTTGGAACGTGGGTATTTCTGTTTTCCCGGTTTTGAATGGCGAGAATGGATTGGTAATGTTGAGCCCGAGCCGGCGCCTGAACGCCCTGGTGAGATCTTGCGTGTCTGGGATGCAGAAAACGTTAGAATGGTGGCGGTTCCCGTGCAGCCTGAGATCCGCCTATCGGACTTTGACAAGGCTGGAGAGAAAGTTGCTATTCTAGCTGGATTTGTGTTTCCAGATGAAGTGCGGCCGCCGGAATTCTCGGGTACGTATCAAATTCAAACATCGGAGGATATGGCGCAATGGACGATGGTTGATACGGTCGAGCTTTCGTCCCTGGTGAAAGAAACCAAGAGGCAGATTCTATTACCCAATATGCCAATCAATTGTTATTTTCGAGTGGCGCGTGTTGGTCCGTTACAAGTGCTCCAAGCGGATTGGGTCCAGACTGGTTTTCCCTAACGTTAGACGGATCATGCGCCTTTCGACAGATTTTCATAATCCATTTGGTTAGAATTAAAATTAGAGATGTCACCGCAGAGATGGGAGATCTGCCGTGCTTTCACTTCAATGTCAGCGTTTTAAGCTTTTCATCCAATGCTGGCGCTCCGCCACCGGGATGGCTGCGCGTTTTAATCCTTGCAAAGCTTCATGCCGCAACGCCCCTTCAAGTCCCTCTAGCCAAGCCGCCGCCGCCGCCGAATCTTGTTCAAACCATTGCTTGGCCGCCGTGTTAAGCGAATCTTGCCGCACCTTTCCCGCCGGAAATTCACTGGCGATGGCGGCGGCGGTGGCGGGATGCGATCGGGCGCCATAGTGGACCAGTGCCTTCAGTGCGGAGGACCGTGCTTCGCCTTGGAGATGGGTGTCTACCCATTCTCGTGCATGGTTAGGATTTTCTTTGGCGAGTTCGGCCGCCAGGTTTTTACCCAAGCGTCCGCGGGTGACGGGATCGGTGGAGTCGACGTATTGTTGCGCGGCTTCCAAATCGCGCTTGAGCCAACCCCGCACCACGTATTCGGCCGCGTGCTCTCTGGCCACGGGCTCTAACTGACTGGCGAATTGGAGCGCGGCCAATGGATCCTCTTCGCCCCAGCGTCTCGCGAGTTGGGCGGCGCTGCTGCGCTTGAAGTTGCAGCGTGGCATCGATAATATGAGTTCGGCTGCTTGGTTAGGATCATCATCGGACCAATCAGCAAAGATGTCAGAGAGTCCCTCGCCGACGGATTGTGTTCGCGAGGCGAACTCGATCGCCTTTTCCGGATCCTCGTGCAAGAGGCTGCCGATGAGCAAGCGGCTGAACTGATCTCGTCTCCTCGGTGAATGATTTCCTGCCAGATGCACTTCAGCGTAGGCTTGATCGGGATCGTTGCGGCTCCAGGTGGTGAATAAGGTTTCGACCACGCCTGGGCGACCGAGCAGCGACGGATTTTCTTTGGTCAGATGCGCAAGCATACCCACGGGATCAAGCGAAGCCCAGCGCTCGGCGATCAGCCGCAGGGCCATTTCATCTTCGGGGTCACACTCTTCTAACATTCGGCGACACTCAGAGTCATTGATGCGGCTTGTTGCGGTGAGCAACGAGAGCTTGCGTTGGAAGAGATTGGTTTCGGCAGCGGCTTGCGCGAAGGTCTGATGGGCGGCTCGGAACGGCCTTTGTGGGGGCTGTGTCCGAGTCATCTCCTCCGGTTTCGTGACCGACGACGGCGCGGTGGGGCCGCTGTCCGGGCGGATCCACGTCCCGGCAAAGAGTCCGAGAATGAATAACGCTAGACTACTTGTTAGAATGAACGCGAGCTTCATGGGAGATGCTTCAAGAGTTCTTGTTTATCCGAGGAGGTGAGATCGCTCGCCCGGACGGCGGCCGCGGCGGCACCTGGTTCTTTGGAAGACCAGGCTTTGAAAGCTTCTTGCGCGGCTTGAAGTCGCACCGCGTGATCATCAATGGTTTGAGCCCAGGCCCACGCCGCATCGCCCTCAAAAGGGGCGACTTCTTTGACTAGCGAAGCCACCGCAGCATCGCGGGGTGCGCCGCCATCCAAGGTGCCGACCCATTCGGAGGCCTGATACGAATCGTGTTGCGCCCAGGTCTGGGCAATGCGGCTGAAGGCTGTGGTTTGTTCGTTAGGGCTGGGCAAGGCCTCCGCCCACACAATGGCTTCGTTAGGTGCATATCCTGCCCAGTTCCCAGAGATGCCTTTGATGGCGTCCTGCCGATACTTGGTATCAGACACTTCGTCGAGATGGGTGGCCGCTGCCGCAGGATCATGACGCGACCACCGGTCCAACACTTTCGCCAGATCGCGGCTGTGACGTCCGCAGGCAGGGAGGTAGCGAAGTCCCAAGTCTTCTCCATGTCCCAACTCGTTGAGAGCATGTTGTGCACGATCATGCTATCGTAGCGGGCCTTCTCGCTCGGATCCCCAACCGTACTCACATAATCAATGACAGCGTCCATATCATGATGCGACCACGCATAGATCATGCTGGGGATCATGTATTTCCATCCATACAAGTCGTCAGGAAGGGTCTTCACCCACTCGATGCCTTTGGTGTAGTCCAAACCACTGGTGCCCCAGAAGATATCGTCGATGCGGATATCACTGCGAAACACATTCTTGCCTTCTTGCTCTAGCAATTGATCAAACAAGGCGAAAACGCGGTCATCCGCATCTTTCGCAGTTTGTTGCAAGAGTTGCCGGAAGAGCGTGGCTTTGGGTTTGTCTTCGGTGAACTCGCGGATCCAATCGATGGCTTCAAAAGGATCTTTCTTTCGGAGCTGTTCCACGATCGCCTTCTCCACTTCGGGGAATTGACCGGGAAATTCTTGCAAAGCCTTCCCCGCGGCGCTCGGGTCCCGTTCACCCATCACGTGCAGGACGGATGTTAGAGCGCTAGCGCGATCACCGGCTTGCGTGAGATTCTTGGCCATCTCCAAGGCATGACCGGCGTCGGCTTTGGCCATGGCTCGAGCCATGCCACGAATGGCTTCACGTCGAGGTTTGCCTGTCAGGTTTTTAAGATGCTTGGTAGGATCCTCGCCGTTTTCAACAAAGCTCTCGAAGGCCGTGGCCCAAACGGAATCCTCGGTCACAGCGGTGACGGCGGCGCGTTCCAGGAATTGGCTGGGGTCGCTCTTGGCCAAGTAAGCCAAGATCGGTTGTGCCGCCGCACGGCTCGCAGAGGGCGGTTCCAATTGCATGGCGGCGCCCCATGCGGCATCGGAATCCAATCGTGCCCAAGCACCAAAGAGCGTGGCCACATCTCTTGTTGAATCTTGTTCCTGCAAGAATGAGAGGGCGCCATTGGGATCGAGTTCTGCCCAGCGATAGATCAGCAGATTGATGGCTTCGCGTTCTTGCGGGCCTGACAGCGTCTTGGAAATCTCGTGATACGCTTCGGCGAGGCTTTCAGTGTCTTCGTGATGGGCGAGTCTTTGAAAATGTTCCCAGCTTTGGATGCCGGCCGCTTCTGTCGCGTAACCGCCGCGCTCGGTTCCTTGAAGGATCGATTCGTGATTGGCGGAAGGCGCGTTTATTAGGGCGCTTTCGTGAGATCGATGCCACCCCACGAAAACGCCTGAACCAAAGCACACCATGCCTGCGGCTGCGAGACCGGCAAGCTTAGACCAAGCGTAAGTGGTTGATGGTGAGGCGTTTTGCGAAGCTCTCTCCGCAGACAACTCATCGCAAACGGCGTTTATCAAGTCATCATCCTGAGCCGAATCCGCTAACAAGATATCTAAGCCGAAATGGCAGGCTCGCTGATCGGCCAATTCTTCGAGAAGGGCCTCGTCGATCTTGTCAGGAATCGTTTCGCCTTGGATCAGGCGTTCTTTCATTTCTTCATTCATGCGCTTGATGCTGAACTTTGTTTTCGATGCATTGCCGGAGCTGGTTGCGTGTCCGGTAGAGCGTCGTCCGGACCCAATCCTCGGATTGCTCAAAGGTTGCGGCAATCTCTTTGCTAGAGTGGCCGTCTCGATACTTGAGCTGAAGAAGATCGCGTTGGGAGCTTGAGAGGTGAGCCACACATTGGTCTAGGAATTGAAACCGGTTATCCGATGGCGCTGGATCGTGTTGAGAGCGATCACTTACGAACTGTGCTAGGCGGTCTTTGTTCGCCTGATCTCTGCTGAAACGAAGCTTTTCCCGGCGCAGAAGTTGCCAAGCGATGGCGCGTAGCCAGGTTTCCAACGAGGTCCCGGCCTGAAAGGCACCGATCTTGCCAAAGGCGACGACGAACGTCTCCTGTGCGAGTTCGTCGATCAAATGGACGGCCGGCGCGTGCATGGCGAGGAATCCGCGAACTCGCCGCATGTGCCGCTGCATGAGGTGCGTGAAGGCTTTGAGATCGCCCGCTTGGGTGCGCGTGACCAACCGTTCCTCGATATCGATCGCAGGTGCTGGTGAGATTGGAGTCGCGGTTTCCACGTAGAAGGATATCGTGAGGAGCGTCTTTCGTGACAAAGAACTTCCGTTAAATGTATGAAAGCCTACATCGCTATCCTCCTACTCGTCCTCGCCCTTGGCGGCTCGTTTCGTATCATAGCGGCGGCCGCGGAAGGGGAAAAGGCGGTCAAATTGCTCAGAGACGCCTATGGGGAACGGAGTCCCGGAGAATGGTCTTCTCATGCGATCGCCTATGAACTCTTTCATCATCAGGAAGCGGGCTTTTCGGGAACACTCTACCTCGCGCCCTTCGCTGGATTCTTTTATGGAGTGTTAGGCTACATCGGGTTGGCGTTCGGACTGGCTAGCAAACCCTGGAAAGTCAAGCTCATCAGTGCCGGATTGACTATCTTGCTAGTAGGCGCTCTCATTTGGCCGTGGATTAACCATGGAGACTCGATTGAGATCGTGGCTCGCGTGGTTGATTAGGGCGTGGCGCTCTTTCTCTCCAACAAACTCCGAAACTCTCGCGCCCGCCATTGGTTTACTGCTCCACATGCCTTTCCGGCATTTCCCCTGAAACTCATGTCTTCACGTCGAAACGTTATCATCCTTGGTTACATCGTATGGGCCTTCACCATGAGTGTGGCCTACTTTGCTGGTAAACGATCGGCGACGAACGATGGCTACGCAGTGAATCAGGAGACGCCGGCTGCGAACACTCCATTGATCAGTGTGCGAAACGGACGTTCGTCAATGACGGCTCCTCTAAGTGATCCTGTGACGTCATTGCTAGATTCACTGGCATTGCCCAAGAATCCTCACGGCCCCGAAACCTATCAGGAAATCATTACACGTTTGAATCGGAAGCATGCGCTGGCTGCGATCGACGCTCTATCGGAACAATCACCTTCACCCATTCGCAATCAAGCCTACGTGGCGGCCATGGCGCGATTGGCGGAACTGGATCCTTTAACGGCCTTGGAAATCGCTGCCGCCACACCGGGGCGAGAACTGAAGCTGCGATCGCAGATCGCTTCTCTGAAGGCGTGGGGTAGCCTTCGTCCCGAGGAGGCATTGGCTTTTGTCTCGGATCCTGCAAATGGCGAGAAGCTACCCAAAGAAGCAACTCGCGCTGTGTGGGGCGGCCTGGCCAAGGGCGACCCATTACGCGCTCTCTCATTTGTCGAAACACATGGCGGTTCACAGGAGCATGCGTCTGGTGTGCGGGAAGTGTTAAAGGAACTCTATCAAGACAACCATCACGAGCGATTAATCGAGTGGACCACAGGCTTGCCTCAGGGAAACTTGCGGGAACAGGCTGCCGAGGCCATTGTTAGTCAGTGGGCGCGTTATGATGCGAGTGCTGCGAAAGAGTGGTTAGCGGCGAATCCGGATCTCGATCAACCCGGCGCGCAGATGGCTCTGGCATCGGCATGGGTTCGGGAGGATCCCGAGGCCGCCGTGACTTGGGCGGCCGGCCTAACGAAAGGTCCGCAACATTCGAAAGTGTTGGATCAGGTGGTGAAATACTGGCTGCAAGCGGATCGCGACGGCGCCGGAGCCTGGTTGGCCTCACAAGAACCATCGCCCGAATTGGACAACGCCGTGGCGCGTTATTCGCGCGAAGTGGTGCGTTACGATCCTGCCGGGACCATGCCTTGGGCGGAATCGATCACGGAACCCAAGCTGCGTCATGAGACAATGAAGCGGGTGGCCAGCACTTGGCGCAAGATGGATCCGGAAGGCTTTCAAGGCTACATGCATCAGCATCAAGACACGGGCGTCTTTTCCGAGAAAGAAGTGCGGAAGTTGATGGGCGCAGAGAAGGCGACCAAGAGCGCAGAGAAGTTAGGCCGCAAACTTCAAAAACAGGAACGGCGTCAACAGCCCAAAGTGAAGCGGGAAAGAAACCGGAAAAAAACCACTTGAAACCCATGAGCTTCGCTCGCATACCTATCGCGCGGGGTAGAGCAGCCCGGTAGCTCGTCAGGCTCATAACCTGGAGGTCGTCGGTTCAAATCCGGCCCCCGCAACCAACACAACCCGCCTAAGGCCAACGTCTTACGCGGGTTTCCTTTTGTCTTAGGGTTGAGACTCATTGTCGCAGAAATGCGAGTAAATGCAGGTATTTGCCGAATATATTGCCGGGGTTGTTGCCGGGGTCATTGGGATTCCTCGCTTGGAGTGTTCGAGCGACTCGCCTGAATTTGGCGGCACTTCTCTTTGAACTCATCGAGGTCCTTCTGCTCGATGATGACTCTTGCGCCATACTTGTAAAAAGTGAGTTTGTTAGCGTAGAGGTGGTTTCTTAGGCTTCTGGCAGGGATGCCGAGTTGCTCAGCGGCTTCTGCCACGGTGAGAAGGGATTCATTGCTGTATTTCCGCGGCCGTTTTGCGGGAGGCGCTTCGTTCTCCCAATTCCCAATTGCCTCGGTGGCCTCCTCGCGAAGCCGTTTGAGGCGTTTGAGCACTCGTTCTGCTTCCTTGGAGCCCACGTCTTCGATAAAGGGCTCCACCAGTTCCTCTGAGTCGGCGATGTAAGCTGATAAGATTTCTACTGTGGTCATGGCGATTCTAGGCTGCTTTGGGTTCAGGGGTGTGGGCTTCGAAGCCGCATCCGTTACCGAGAACCGATCCTTCGTTGGAGACCGCGGTTAGGGCGGCATGCTTCATGGGTGTGATTACACCGGCGGAACGCATTCTCTTTCGAAAGCGTTTGCCCTTTGCGGCCTTCTTGGCGGCGATGAAGAACACGGCACGTCTCTCGTCGTCCTCACGCTCTTCCTCAGCGCGGATCTCCAGCCACTTGGCCCAAGCTGCCCTGGCGCACACCATCGCCTCAGATCGTGTTAGGCCGTGGGACCGGATACCAAGCCATGCCAAGCGCATGATGGCCCTAGCAGCATTGCGGGGGCTGTCTCGTAAAATGGTTAGGGCGGCAGTGGTCATGACTCTCTCCTTACGGAAATAGCTTTTAGTTTGTCTGCTAGGTCCACGGGAAGGGTGAACTCGATCTCCACCATGTCTTTCTCAGCCTCGAGGCCGAGAGCGATCCACTCGGTAAGCAGTTCGTTTACGGGAAGATCCCGGCCCGAGGCAAGGTAGAGGATCAGGCAATGGAGGAGGCGGCTAAAGACGAGCTCTCCATTCCCCACCTCAGGCCGAAACGCGGTTCTCAGACGTATGTCGTTGGGATCCTTGCCAAGGAAGAACGCCATTACTCCCGCGAGGCCGTCTCCAATGTATCTCCGCGCGAGGTTGATGGTGGGCATCTCCTCCAGGCCAGCATAGTGATCCAGGCGTTCGAAGGTCTCTGCGTCGAGTTCGATATCGAAGACGAAGTCGTCTTCACCGGCGGCTCTCTCGGGGAGAGTAGACGTGCTTGCAATAAGGGTGCACGGGCCCAAGAATGGTTGAGCATCTTTCATAGTCAGTTATGATTGGTGTTAGGGCCGTCTGGATGGGCTAACATCTGGGCGGCTCATTCTCCATATACGCAATGCGCAGGTAATTCAACAATTTATTTGCGCATTGCGCTGGAAATATTATCTTCGCCCGATGGCATTCCAAGATGAGCTGAGGAAACTTCGAGAAGATCGCAACCTAACGCAAGAGCAAGCGAGGGATCGACTGTTTGATGCTCCTGCCAGGACATACGCATGCTGGGAGAGTGGTGAGCGCACGCCTCCCGAGTGGCTACAGCAACTCATCCTCGCCTGGCTGAAGCGGGCGCCAAAGGGTGCGGGGCCGAAGAAGAAGGGGCGGAAGCCGAAGGGGCAAGAACATTGATTTAATCGATGTTTTCTGGTATTGGATACATCAAACCAATCATCATCATGTCCGAAGAAACCTCCACATTCCCTTTCGCCAGCGAAGAAGCCGCCGAGAAAGCGCTCGTTGCCCTCGCTGAGGGCCCATTCAAAGCCCAGGTCCACAAGAAGCCGCTCTTAGAGATCGGTGTTCGGTTCATGCGCGATAATCAGCTCGCCTCAGACGAGCATTTGGACGCTCTGATTGGGCGGTATCAGATCAGCGAAGCATAGGATCGCCGCCGTTTCTATTCCCAGCGCCGACGCATAGAAAAGCGTAACGTTACGATTAAGCGTGCTCCCGTGCGAGTTGCGGGATCATGCTCCGGATCTTCTCAAGTAACGGCGATGCATGGCCGGATAGACTTGTTGGTCCGCATAGGTTAATCGCGTATGCGCAGCGGTCCTGGGTTTGGCTGTAGCGGATTCCGATGGAGAGCTTGCCCTTTCGGCATACAAAGATCTCACGCTTTCTCTTTCCAGCTTCTCTCCGCTCCAGAGTAGGGAACGCTTCGAAGTCTCGTTTCCTTAGAGCTGCCAGTTCTGCGGGTGTAAGACCGAAGATGCTGCAGTTGAGACTCGCGATACCATCGCCCTCGCTCACGTGGAGAGATGAATGCCGGCCGGTGATTTCTTCCGAGCTCACAATCCTAGAACCTCCGCATTGAGGGTGGCCGATCCAGCAACGACTTAACCACCGGATCTTTTATGAAACGTCCAAGGGCGCCGGGAGCGGTCGGGTGATCGCGGAAGGTCTGGGCAAATGGGATCTCGTAGGCTTCTCCTTGCATTGTGACTAGGACCGGTGCCCCGAATACCTCCCCATTTAGCATGAGGTAAACGCCATTTTCTTGCTCGTTTGTTAGCCAGAAAGATTGTGTCTCTATGAGGTCAGCGACCCGATCAGCCCAATCTGGGCGTGCCATTGTAGCGGCAAGGGCATCGTTGAGGCGTTCGTTGCGGCCGAAATCAAGGCTGAATGCTAGATCTTCCTCGTCCTTCCTGATGCGCTCAGCCAAAGCGAGCTGCTCAAAGTGCAGGTAGTCACCAGTTTGCTCCGCCATAGCGGGAGTGACGATCTCACCATTCAGAACAGCAGGAATGGCAATGACGGATTCATCGCCAACTTCCGTGTAATGATAGGCGCTGAAAAAGTCTTGAGCAGCAGCATCGACCGTCCCGCCGGCGAGAACTCGCTCGCGAGCAAAGGATCTAAACACTTCCTCTACGCCATCGGCCAATGCGCGGTTCCGATCATTGAAGGGATCGCCGCCTAGAAGCGAAGCGCGATACTTAATCAGATCGTTGTTCAGCCTGACGTCTTCCTCAAACTCGCTGAACGAAATCTTTTTGGGATTGCGCTCCTCAAACCCTTTCTTCACCGTCGATTCATCCACACGGATTGAGGTGGCAATTTGGTGGAAGATCGCAGGATCATCTTTGTGCCAAAGCAGGGGCTCAATTTTCGAAGCAACCTCAGCGCCGGAGCCTTTGACTTTCGCCAGCTGTCGGAGGGCAACGTCACTATGCCTTCCGAACTGATTAGAGAACTCTAGCACCAGCCCCTGGAGAGTCTCGTTACTGCCCTTTTCAGGGTTAACGGTAGCTGCGTCGTTGAAGCGCTGAACCAGTTGCTCGGCCACCGGCTGAGGCATGACGGCGACGTCATCCGGTCCGAGATCAGTATCCTCGCGTTGACGCTGTAACAGCAGATTCCGGAATACCTCCGCACCGGGTGGTGGATCAGCCGGCAATGTAGCAGCCATCGCAAAGTTCAGCGATTTCGCTAGGCTCTCAAGAGCCGGATCGCTGCGATACCACGTGAACGGATCGGCCCTCTTGATCTCGCGACCACGTTCTATCATTGTGGCCACGTCCTCGGCCAGTCCGATCTGTTCGTCGGTTAGTGGTTCCGGAAGCTGAAAGTTGGGATCGTTTCTATGGGCAGCGATTTCTATGGCCTGCTGCTCTGAGATGGGGGTGAAGGTGAGGTTGTGCTTGGTAAGCTTGGCGGCTTTCTCGGGCGTTCTCGTGGCAACGTCGACCCAGCTGTTTCCTTTGCCGTCGCCGGCCTCGCCGGTGTCCATCACACGGAAGACGACGCCGGGAAATGCTGGGGAGGCTAGGTAGCGGCCTTGCATGGGGCTGTTCCGATCCATGGCGACGGTGACATAGCCGGGTCCCTTGCCTTCGAAGTAGTCTTCAAGAGTGGATTGGCCCCAGATGTCATTTCCGTGGCGATCTTTCATCCCGCCTTCCATGCTGCCTTTGAGGCCGTGCTTGGCGGCATCCTTCTTTGGTCCAGGCCAGTAGTGGGTAACCTTGGCGACCTTGAATGATGGGCTTTGAGGAAGGTGCGCACGCCCTATATCCGTGAGCTTCTCGCCAGAAGCGCCGGTCATTCCCTGGCCGACGCCGTGTAAGGTCTCAGCACGAGCCAACTGCCTCTGCATTTCATTGGCCCTGGTCTCACCAAATGCTTCGACCGCGGCTTGGTGATCCCATTCGTTGCCGACCCCGTCACGCAATCTCAACTTTTCCTCACTATCAAAGCGCTCTTTTAATGCTTCGCGATCCAGCTGACTTTGCGAGCTTATTGCGGCTTCCGCCTGACGTTTTAACGTCGCTCTCGCAGCAACGGGAACACCGTCGAATAGCTCGCTGCCAAGGTGCTCTAACACCAATTCAGGGTCATCGGCCATTGCGGATTGAGCCCAAGCGATTGCCAGGCCTGCGGACTTCTCGCGAATGGCTTCTGCGGCTGCCTCTTCGTCAATCCGTCCAGCCATTAACCCTCGCTCAACATATTGGCTAACCATCGCCTGTTGGCTTGCGAGATCGTCCAAGGTTGGTGATTTGAAGAGGATGTCTTGGGCATTGCTTACAATCTCATCGAATCCGGCACGATGAGCATCCGCCAGGGCCATTCGCTCCAATGAATGAGCATTGTGAAAGTATGGGCCGGCTAACTGATCGGCTCTATTCATGAACTCTTGCTGAGCTTGTGAGGTCGGGAGTCGCCCTGCTACTTCATTGATATAGGCGTCATACTCGCCTCGTGCCTCATCGAGCAGGTTCTCGCGAGGGTTGTCGCGGTAATGGATCTGACGCTCTGCGATCCAACGGCTCAAGTTCGATGACTCGAGTAAGATGGCTCGTTGCTCTTGCTCTCGGCGTTTCCGATCCTCCATCGCCTTCAATTTCTCCGCGCTCGCTTGAAGGGTTGCCGCCACGTTATCAATGGCTCGAGAGCTATTGGGTAGCACGTTAGGGCCGGGTGCTTGTGTGGGAACGGCTGGGCCTGTGAGAACTGAAATGGTTCGGTCTGCTTGTGGTATCTTTGGCATGGTATAATATGGTTGTTAGTGAGGTGAAATCATTGGGCGAGCTTGGGAGTAATGAAAATGTGAGGCAGCTCGAAGATCCGGTCAGGGTGCATGTTCCGGAACCGCTGCTTGCTGATCTCCAGAGCGTCACCCGCTAGGATCTGGCGCCAAAGGGCAACGATGCGCTTCCGGAAACGCTTCTCGGCCGAGACGATGGCGCTTGCCGTGAAGAGCCAGAGACTTGCGAAGTCTGTTACGTCCTCGTCTTCGTTGGGCAGCATCCCGCTTAGAGCGATGAGAACGAGATCGAACTCGCCCCTCAGATGCGGGCAGCTCGCAAGGCTGCAGTGCTCCCAGATCGCATCGGGAATTCCAATCTCCGCGCATCCATAGCGAAAGTGCATGGCTCCCGCGAGTGTCACGGCCTTGTCTTCCGGCTTCATCGGCTTCAGTCGCTTCTCGAGCCTTTTGATCAAAGGCTTGAGCGAGGCATAATGTGAGGGCTGCTTCATGGTCGATTCCAGTATTCTTGACCGTGCTCCTTCTCGATTTGACGCTGGAGCCGCCGGAGGGTTCCGGGATTGGTCATCTCTGCGAGGTGATTCCAGAGGAGGACATCAAGGGCAGGCTTGACGTAGACGAGGTTCGCGAAGGGAAGGTTACTTTTGGTGAAGCGGACGGCCCTTGCCGATGAGGGATCAGTTACTAACGCTGCGAGATCTTCAGCAGCGCCAAGAGCGGGTCCACCGGCGGTCCTGGCAAGTGTCTTGAAGGCGCCGTCGTATTGCCTCAACAGCAAGTCAGCGTAGAGCGATCCGGCACCACCGCGTTGGAAAGCATCAACCATGGTCTTGGCTGCTCCGGGATGAATCGAACCGTCATCGTTGATCAGTTTGCGAGGCGTCTTGCCCTGGAGAAACTCGTCTATGGTGATCGGGATGTAGCCAGCTGCCGTTGTGCTCGCGATGAGGCCGAGGGTGTGGAAATTGAGGACTTTCCCAGTGGCGACCCAATCGAGGAAATTGCGGGCGCCGGCGCGATGCATCTCACGCTTTAGGATCTTCTGATAGACCGCGATAGGGTGCTGTTTGAACATCATCAAAAGCCTGACAATGGCACCGCCAGGAGTTCCGGCTTGGGTTCCGCCGGCGGCAATACGTTCCTCGCGTGCTCCTGGCCGAATGATCATGCTGTCACGCTGAGCCGTAAGCCAGGCATGGTATTTGTTCTCTAGCTCAATCCTCTTTCTTGCGCGATTGTTAGCCGTCCGACTAACGCCTTCCGATTTCAAGAGAGCATCGACTTGGGCCTTTGGAATCCGGTCGAATTGGTCCGGAGTAACCATTTGGTGAGAGGGGTCGTGCCGGCCGGGCATCATCTCACCAGTCCCTGAATGGATGGTGTAGACGGTGGAGCGCATGGCATCCCATTCTCTATCAGAGATGTCAAATTGTCGGAGGGTGGTTCGCAGCTCGGGGTGAATTTGAGACATGGGGAGATCTGCTTGGCTGCCGAGATGGCGGGGCAGTGCTAGAGCGATGGCGTTCGTGCCGATATCGTCCATGTAATTGATGCCGCTCAGCTTGAAGAAGCTCTCGTTTAGCTTGTCAATGACACCAACGCCTTCGGTCCCAATGGTAAATCGGTTATGAATGGACCCCAGAATGCTCTTTGCTCCACCGCCTAACATAAGTGCAATTTGTCTCTGCTTGGGATCTTTGGGGTTTGTTAGGGAAAGGCTCGCACGGAGAGCATCAAAGCCCGCCACACCATTACGGATTAGCCCGTGCGCCATCAACGATCGATCGGAGAAACTGTGAAGAAGCAGCTTCCCTAACTTGGACATCGCGATAAGCTTTATCACGCTGCTAGAAAATGTGTGAATGCTTGGAGTCTCCGGCCTCTTAGCTTCGCCAGTGAGGAATCGGAACGAAGTCTCAATCTTCCTGCGGCCACGCTGTAGGGTCTGCGATTTGTCTCGGCCTCCAGGGGTAGTGCCGAAGCGTTCTTGGACCCTGCCTAATACCAAATCCAGGGTGGCCTTTGGGCTAGGGCCCATCGATTGCATTAGTCCAAGATTGGTTGCCTGATGCTCAATTTGGTGAAAGACAGCCTTTGCCAGCGACTCGGGAGCCAGTGCTTCGTGAACGGCAAAGGCGGATGCGCCATCCTTGAAGTGTAACACTCGCTGTTTGCTAGCGGACTTTGCAAGTGAGCCGGTCTTGGATGCGCTGAGGTTTATATTCGCACCACGCGCCACACTAACGGTAGAGCCATGACCTTTCCCGCCAAATACGTTGTCGTAGACGGACTTGAGAACTTCGTCAGGATCAGCATCACCGAAAGTAATGGCATGATCGGTGTGCTCTAGCATGAACGCCTTGAACCGATTGAATGTGTCAATGTCCTCTTGCGGAGTGAGCTTTGCGATCATCATCCCGCGGTGCCGGAACCGATCCGGTCCGAACTTCTGCAAAAGCCTGCCCCGGCCGTATGCTTGCCTGGTCAAGTAATCGCTCCGGATACGAATGAATGCCCCGTGCAGATTGAGCTTCTCGGCCTGGCCGCCGATCACGCCGAATGCGATCTCGCGGATCTGCTTGGCTTTAGGATTACCGGAGTCCTGCCCATGGGCTTCAAGGAATATGTCCCGGTCATGCACGCCTCTAACAAACCCATCTAGCAGGTCCTCTTTCTCGAGGTGTGCAAGCAGCTGGCCAATATCGCGACTGATATGCCCCTTAATGATTGTGTCAGTGCCGCGGCCGGCGCCCTCGACATCAAGGCGCTGACCGCCTTCGAGGAAATCGAGAAAGCCCTCGACCGGATCGTCATATTGACTAACAAAAGCCTCAGCTCGCTTTGATGCCTTCAACGTCAAAAGCGCGTTCCGTTCGATGATTGCCCTTTCGGCGTCGCGCTCGGCTTTCAGCTCTTTGATGGCGGCTGCAACCCTGTCTTCAATGGGCGCCGGGTCATCCATTGTGCGGACTCGCCGTTGCACGGAATCCACCACCTCTTGGGCCTCTGCTTCCGATAGCCCGCCTTGCCTTAATGTGCGTATGCAATCGTCCATGTGTTAAGGGGATTGAGGGTTTTGTTGCTGAACGATTGCGGCGTCCAGGGCCCGTTTCCTCTCCATGGCCGCCTTATGACCAACGTGATGTTTGTTAGTCACAGCAGCCATGAACTCGGCGTCTCCTTTGGCCTCCAAGAGATCAGCTTCCGCCTGAGGCATTGGGCCGGTGAGGCCTTCCACCCTTCGTTTCAAAGCCATAGCAGTCTTATGGCCAACGTGATGCCTGTCGAGCAGGGCTTCTCGTAGCGAGGGATCTTCTTCCATCAATTGGTCGAGCGTGGGCATGTTAGAATCTGTATTCATGTTAGGATATGGTTAAAATCTATTTACTGAGAGGTGGGGGGGTGGAGGGGGGCTGATCGCGCGAGTTCCTTGTATGACTGACTGACGCGCTCTGGGGTGTAGGATTTTCTGGCATAGAAAGTTTGGAGGAAAGTTGGATTCAGGGGTTCTTCTCAACGATTTGACGGATTCTATCCCGTTCCCGGAGAACGGATTGCGTCATTCTGATGTATGCGGCGAGGCTCTGAACCGATGGAGCCATTGTGGACCTTGCTCCGCACGCGCGATGAACCGGCTGACCGAGTTTTTCGGGAACGAAACCAATTTCCCCTATCTCGGAGATACGGCCGTCACAAAGGGCGCAGTGAAGCTGCTCAAGCTCGTTCATTTCGCCTTTTTGTCAGGTTCCGGGTAGGTGAAGCCGATACTCGTTGGAGCCTCCAGATAAAGCTTTCGCAATCGATCCAGCTGCTCCTGCGCAGCTTCGAAGCTGATGGATTCATTTGTCTTGTGAGCCGAGAGGAGCTTCAGTTGACGTGTGATCGGCATGAAGCGGAGGGCATCACGGATAGTTCTAACAAAGTTGCCACGGTCATGGATTCGGCCAAAACCAGGATCATCCGCCAGGCCCTCGCCAAGGTCACGGACCATTACGTAGAGCTTCCCGGCGGCTTCTCTAATCAGACGCCCAATAGATGTCAGCAATTCTTGGACATCTCCCTTCTCGATGGCCTTCGCCTGATCCACAAACTCATTTCGTCTTCCATGCAGTAGCTCGATCTGCGTCTGCTTCTCGGTGATAACTCGGGAAGCTTTTGCGGCATCCTTGATGTCCTTGGCGACCTCGGCCTCTTTCCTGCACTGCTCAGCCTCAAGCCCAAGGGCCTCGCCTTTCTCGCGCAATGCATCGGCTTCCTTGCGGAGCCTAACGACGGCATTGAGCTTCTGCTTGGCGAGCTTCATGGCTTCTTCCGGGCTGGCGTTTATTTCTTCGGTGCTCATAGTCGTGAATAGGTTGGTTGTTAGCGTTTGGTTTAGGATTTGGTGTTAGGGTTAGGGTTAGGGAGAATGAGGTCAAATCCCGTCGGCGCCAGCGGCCCGTGGGCTTCAAGGACGCGCAGAGCCTCCTGACAGCTTTTTAAATCGGGCAAACCCTTGTTGCCCTCGTGCCTGATCCGTTCGATAGGCATGACCGCGTCGGATCCGCGCCATGTTCTCGAGATTGCGGCCTTTATTTCGGTCAGTCCGCCGCCGTTTGGCCACTCGCGGAATCGTTGCGCAAAGTGCTTTTCGCTGAGCAAATCTTCGAAAGCTTGATCGAGGCGTTTGAGGTATGCGCTGGCAGCCGTTGTGACAAGCTCACGCAACCTCTGGAGATCGTCGCCGGCGATCTGCTTTTCCGCGGTGTCAGCCTGCTCCTCGAGATCCGCGCGGCGGCCGTTCAGAATCGAGATCTCGGCGTCCAATTCGACGACGGATTTCGCTGCCGCTTTGGCGTCAATCTGCGCCAAGGCAGCCTGTTTCTTCTCATTTAGGGCCGTAATTTTTTCGGAGATCTCGGTTGCCTCGTCTCGCAGCTTTTGAGCGTCAGTAGCCTGGCGATTAATGGCTTTGCATTTTCGTTGGCAGGCCAGCAGTGCGGCTTCCGGCGGGTCTTGTGGTTTCGTGCTCATGATAGTTAATTATAGCAGGTTTAGTTTCGCTTTGGTTGGTATTTTCAGAAATTTCAGAATCTTCTAGGCACGGTTGAACACGATAATCTGGCAGAACTCCCGCAGGCGTCGCAGCAAGGGAACGGCAACGTTCTCGCTCATCATTCGCTCAAGGTCATCACCTACCAAATTGCTAGTGAAGATGATCGGCCTCGCATGCGAAACACGCTCTTCAATCAAATCGAAGATCTCGGCCTCACCTGATTCGGAGAAACGCTGCTTGCCCAAATCGTCGATGAACAACACGGGGACCTTCCGCGCTTGTTCGATCAAACGCTTTGAATCTGGATCGCTCCACTTCTGCTGAGCAGCCAACTGAAGCCGAAATCCTGTTAGTGCGAGCCAGGCCTCCTCAGTCGAAACGAGGCGCTCGTAAACCATCCGCGTCTTGCAAACTCCGGTGGGCCCTACAAGGCCAAACCCTCCGTCATTTGGGGTCCATGCTTGAACCTTCTCCCAAACCGCAGGGAAGCGACTCACATCATTCTCACGGTAGAGTGGCGGGACTCGCTCTCTGGCGCGCTCAATTCGCTGGAATCGAGCCTGCTCGCGCTCTTGGGCTAGGGCCTCCTGCTCAGCTTTCTCTTCGCACGCGGCGCATCTGCTCGGCTGGGTCCGATCCTGCTCCGGGGCGCGGTAGGCGAAGCGTTCCTTGCAGACAAGGCACGTCGTTTCGCCAATGCGATATGTGATCGCCTCTCCAGCAATAACGCGCTTGATAAGGTCGAACTGAAGCGCTTCCGCGCGATGGTCCACGCTCCACGATTCCTCGTTAGAATCCGGAGGCGTATTTGTCAGGGTTGCTTGCATTGGAATTCAGTTTGTTGGTTAGGGTTGGAAGATGCTCCTTGGCCTTGGTGACTTCGCTCGCCCAATTGTTGACCAGGGAGGAAATGGTCTTTCGTGGATGTGGGACGAATGCGCTTCCCTGGTAGGAGGAGTATTCGCTTCGAAACTGCTCTATCGCTTCAAAGTCGGCTTCGAGGTCAGGGTTTGAGCGCTGGTTCTTCCACCAGGATTCGAAGGCGTTGGTTTCGGCCTTATCCCATGAAGTGGTGGCTCTTCGATTGAAGAGCTTTCCAATCCTTGATCGCCATTCTCCCTTTTTAGAGTTCCCACTCTGTGGTGTTCCTATAGAAGGTTCCCTGGGGGTATCTGTGGGGAGCCCCTTTGGATACTGAGGAATACCCCTTTCGCCCTGATTGGGGTATCTGCTGGGAGCCCCTTTTCTATCATTGGGGTGTTCCTCAGTATCCCCTTTCAGCTCGTTAGGGGTATCTGCTGGGAGCCCCTTTGGAACACGGAGCGAATAGTGATTCGACTTCCCGCGATGCCCATTCGTCACAATTAGAAACCCTTTCGCTCGCAGCGATGCTAGTAGCCTCTTTCGATAGGGCTTACTGATCTTCAGGGCTTCTTCGAGCTTCTTTGCTGACCTCCACGTTTCTGCGGACTGTCCCGCCCATCGCCACAGATGGCACAGCAAACGGAACTCCGCGGCACTGAGGTCGGCCTCATCCAACCAGGCGGGAATGAAGGGCCAAAGAGCTTTGCCTTTCATCCGCACACCCCCTCACATTGTGGCGGAAATCGAAACCACTTGCGCGGCGATAGAATCTCGGATAGAAAACTCATATAAGGTTACTTTGAAAAAGGGGCGCACTTGGCGGTGAGAGCCCCTTTTTCGTTAGGCGGCCGTTGCTGAAGACGGCTCCCCACCGGTGGCGTTGCCTTCCAAGAACTGCTCAAGGCTTGCGGTATTGATAAGCCGGCAAGACTCACACAACGGCGAATTCTTGCCCATGCGACCAGCGGCTTGGTTGCCTGGAAGGGGGTTGTCACAGGCGGAGCAATTGAGCCGGAACTCATTGGCCTCCAGGTGATTGCGAGAGGAGCAGCCTTTGCTTCTCTCGCCTAGCATTAATTCTAATGGTGGGATTAACGTTGTGATCATGAACTTTGGCTGTTGACCGCCAACGTGATCTCGATACTATTCCCAGTGGCGCGGGCTGTTTCGAGAAATCGGGGCGGCCTTCTTTCTTTTGGGTTAGGATCTGGCGTGAACTTTGAATTTCCGATCGATCGCGTGTCTGACTTCACGAGGATCGTAGAAAACGCGTTGGTTGATTTTCCGGAATGGAATGAAACCGCGTGCCTGCCATTCGCGGAACGTGCGAAGTCCTGGGCGAGAATCCTGGTCAGGGAACACCTCGGCGATACAGGCTTCAATGCCGACTAACTTTGGTGTATCGATGGGCTTTTCAAGGGGAATAACCATAGGCTCTTGGTGTTGCTTGCGCGCACAATTGCCTACGGCGGCCTACGTAGGGTCTGTCCCAGAAGCGTCCGATTCTGAGATTTGATGTGTGGTTTTTGTTAGGCGCGTTGTTGGCCGCGCTGGTCGGGGGCGGATTTGTTGGTTTGGATGGTTGTGCTTTGTCTGATTCTCGCTTTTCGGGCCTTTTTCTCGGGCGCGGGTACGTGCTGCTCCCTCTCCGGCTTGTGTTCCGGGGGCGCGGCTTTGTCTTGCGCTTTTTCTAGGCTGCTTGCTTCCGCGCTTCGGCTTCTCGCGCTTCGGCTTGCTTCTTTCGCATTTCGGCTAGTTTCTTCATGTTGTGCCCGAGCACTCCCCAACTCACCGCCTTCTCGCGATTGGTGTGCCCTTTCACTCGTAACATATCTCCCAATATGCTGTGTATGAAGATGCTGATTCGGCCTTCGGTTTGACTTCGTCTTCTTTGCCTCTTGGCGAATTCGCCGTTCCCCATTTTTTCGCGCAGGATTTCGAGTTGCTTCGGACATATGTAGTCTCTTTCTTCTCCTAACGCTTTGCTGTTTGCTTTGCTCGCAAAGCCTCGATCTGCGCATACGCCTTCTATTTCGATCTTGAGTCGCTCTTCGATGTTTTCGACTCCTTCTAGGAGGATCTTGGCGTCGCTCACATTTTCTTTGTAGAGTTGGTTGTGGACGATTAATCCGTCTTCTTGTTCGCCTAACAGGATGGGGTTGCCGAATTCGGTTTCTTTCCCTAACTTTCCTCTCACTACCACTTGCACGTCGGACTCGTAGAGGCTGAGGATTTTTTCTGAGCTTTTGACTTGTCGCTCCCCGATGAGGCGCTCGTGTGCTTGGCGTTGGGCTTCAGGTAGTTGCTCGAGGATGTTGTCGATTCGCCCTAGTATTTGCTGGACTTGCGGCCAACTCCACTCGGTTTCTTGCCATCTTTCTTCTAAGAGTTGGCGATGTTTCTGGGCGTGTTGACGGGTCTTGCGAATTGATTTTTTCATCTGTCGCAGGATGGCTTTGCGGTTGCGTTTGCTGTCTTTCTGCCGCCGTTGTTGGCTCATGGCTATCCCGAGTTTGTTGATTTCTCGCAGGAAGGTTTCGGGGTCTTGGGGCATGCGGTTTTTTAAGCCGGCTTCCCGTATGAGTTTCGTGGCTTTCATCAGGGTGCGGGTGGCGTCGATGAGGAGCACCCAGTCGGTGGGGTAGTGGATGTTGGCTTGGAGACAGAAGCTGTCGAACCAGACGTTGACCAGATCGACGGGGTTTTCTAAACCTAACAATTGCTCTAAGCCGTCGCTGGAGTGTTGGGCGGCGCTTTGCAGTAGCTGGGCGCCGAGTTGGTCGATGGCTTCTTGGGGCAGGAAGCGTCCGTAACGGTCGAGGGTGCTTTTTGAGGGGGGCATGACGGAGCCGAATTCGCCTGTATGACAGAACCATTGCAGCACATTGCTTTCTGCTAGTTGGATGCTGAGTTCGCGCACGGGCATATGATTTTCGACGAAGCGGACGATGTTAGTGCGGAAGGCGGTGACGCAGTGATTGAGGAATCGGGTGCCTACTTGATGGGACTGGAGGCCGCGGCGTTCGAGAACAAGCTTCGTGAATTGGTCATCGAGTCCGGCCCGCTCGATGATGTCGTCCATGAATTGGTATCGGGCGCGTTTATCGCGATAATCTTTGGGCCCGTAACAAGGTGGAAGTAGACGAAAGGTTAATTGGCGGTTAAATTCGGTCATGATTCGGCGGGTTTGATTTTTTGCTACTAACCAAATTATACACGCCGAATTTGGCTATGGGAGTCCAAATTGGGCTCTCATAGCTCTTTAATATCGCTGTTTCGCACTTCTATGACAGGGGGCCGGACCTGTGGGACAGGCCCTACGTAGACATACCCTCGTTAAGCGGATTGAGGTAGCACTATTCGGCGATCACCCGCTCAGCTATTTTCTCGATCCGCTCTAGCGCGGCCTTGGATCGTTCCCCTTTCCTGTCCCCATCAGACGGCCATCTTGTAAGCCTCCATGCGGCAGACCATTGCTTAGGGTTTTTATCGGGATCGGGTAGGTAGGGGTATAGACGCATCAGAAATGTCTTCATCTCCGATTTCGACGGGAGGCGGCCTAGCTCCAGCGTTAATCTAAGTTTCCAATTTAGGATTTCGCTGGCGATTCTCTGCGAGGGGGAGCATTGGGCGAATTCATTCTTTCGCCGAAGCTCCAGAGCGTCTGCAAGTGATCTAATTGCTTCAACATCGAAATGAAATGCCGCCCTAAGCAAAAGCACCTCCATTATGTGCTTTGCAACAGCTCTTTGGCCATCCGATTCAGCATATAAAAAATGGCCAATTATTGGCTCCCATTCATGCATTCGCGTGGACTTGCCGGATTCAGTTAGTCGAAGCCTTTCTGATTCAGTAAAGTCATTCTCACTTACTATTTGCGCATGTAATTCTTTGTCAGGGCATTCGCGGATTATTGAAACCAGGAACTTAATGCAGGCCTCCAGATCATTATTGGAGGCGTAAGCTAAGAATCCCTTTGCGTCCAAGCACTGTGCTGCTAAGAAGCGAACAAGCTCAACCGATGGCACCGGCAGGCTCCCATCATACAGCCACTCATTTGCAAAAATCTCTTCTGCCCGATCGTGCCCAGTGATATCACGAAGCTCTTTGGCTAATTTGGCTAAATCACTTTCATTCATGATATTTCATCTGGCGTGATTTCCCAATAGTCCGCTCCTTCGGTCTCCGTGAGCAGATTCAGATAATGTTTCCGGACAATAAACTCGCTATTCCCCGCCTCAAGCGAGGCCTCACCCACAGACTTAAATGCCGCCACATGATGACTGATAAAAGTGTGGCGAGCTATGTCATGCCCAAGCTGGCATTGCTGACGAAAGCCCTTTAGCAAGCGGTCATGATTCTTGGGCAGGATTGGGCCTGGATATGCTTTTAACCATTTTGCTAAGTTGGGTCGGATAGGGATTTGCCTATATTGGCCAGTCTTCGACACTTCCGGCTGAATGTGAATCACTCCGCGCTTGAGGTCGATATATCGGCCCTCATCTTTTGAGAGCTTCATCATTTCACCTTCTGGCCGAATGCCGGCAAAGAATGCTAGGGCATAGTATTTCGCTAGAACGCCGTCTTGCCATTGGCTGGCTTGCTTAAGGATATCTGCCACTTCTGAGGCAGTCTTGATCTCTGGTAGTCCTCGTTGAGCCGCCGTCTTGCGCTTAACTGCCGCGACCGGATTTTCCCTAACCCATTGCTTATCCTCAACGGCCCATCTAAAGAAGGCATGCAGCTCAGCCCGGTAGTTATTCCACGTCTTTGGCGTTGCCTTACTTCGTCGATTCTTTGCTCGGAGGCTTTCCAGGAAGCGCTTCACCATTGCGGAATCCACTTCATGAAGAAACGGATCCTCAAAGAACCGTTGAGCCATGCGAAGCACGCTGGCTGTCTGCGCTATCGAGTTCTCACGGCAGCCCTCATCCAGACGGCTCTGGAGGTAGTCGCTAACACCGTCCTTCCACGACACCTTGAGATCGGGGTCACAGTGCCGCGTAAGAAAGAACTCGACTGCCTCGCTGAGCGTGTAGCGATTGCTGAGCTGCCGAATCGCCGCTTCCGCATCCTTAATCTGATCGTTCGTCAGGCTGGTGACGACATTGAATAGCCGGTTCTCCGAGTTCTGGATTTCCACGCGTTTGAGCGCGGCAAATGCCTCTGCATCGCTACGCTTCTTGAAGCGCCTTCGCTTCCATCGGCCGGATTCCTTCCAGCCTTGGACAAGGAAGGTGGACCAAGAATATCCCTCCTTCGATTCGATGACTTCTTTGATAGTGATTCGGGATGAAGCCGCGGCTCCGCTAACGGTTGTTCTCGTTCGCTTTGGCGGCCTTCCCATGATCTGAAGATAGGCGTAGCTCATAGTGGTTATCAAGTTTTATTGCCGGGGGCGTTGCCGGGGTAACGGCGATATCCTATAAAAATAGGAGTGAAAACCAGGCTCATAACCTGGAGGTCGTCGGTTCAAATCCGGCCCCCGCAACCACTTTATAAAGCCCCGGAGGTCGACACCTTGCGGGGCTTTTCCGTGTGGAGATCTTTCCCACCGGCTCTCTCTGGACAACCCGCAGGGCTTGCGTTATCGCCCCTCTCTCTCTGAACTAAACGTCAAACGACACGATCAATCTCGATAGAATCCATGGATACCATACGCACTTTCACTACCGGCCAGGGAACGGACGCCAAATTCCATTCGCTGCCTGCTCTTGAGGAACTCGGTCTCGGCAAGATCTCTCGCTTGCCGGTGAGCATCCGGATCGTCTTGGAATCCGTTTTACGCAACTGTGATGGGGTGAAAGTGACAGAGGACGATGTGAAAAATCTCGCTTCGTGGAACGCAAAGGCGCTGGCGCCTGACGAAATCCCATTCATCGTCGCGCGGATCGTTCTGCAGGATTTTACGGGCGTGCCTTTGCTAGTGGATCTCGCGGCTATGCGCAGTGCAGTGGATCGTCTTGGGAAGAATCCCGGGATCATTGAACCGCTGGTTCCGGTTGACTTGGTCGTCGACCATTCCGTGCAGGTGGACTTCGCCGGATCAGCTGAAGCGTTGCAACGGAATTTGGAAATGGAGTTCGTGCGCAATCGCGAACGTTATGAGTTTCTCAAATGGGGGCAGCAGGCGTTTGAGACGTTCAATGTGGTTCCGCCTGGCATTGGCATCGTGCACCAAGTCAATTTGGAGTATCTCGCGAAGGGTGTGTTAGAGTCGAATGGCATCTATTATCCAGACACGCTCGTGGGAACTGATTCCCACACGACCATGATCAATGGCCTAGGCATCGTCGGCTGGGGCGTCGGCGGCATTGAAGCTGAGGCGGGTATGTTAGGTCAACCGGTCTATTTCCTCACGCCGCAAGTCGTCGGGGTAAATCTCACCGGCCGCCTGCGTGAAGGCGTCACGGCGACGGATTTGGCGCTGCACGTGACCCAACTACTTCGTGAAAAAAACGTGGTGGGCAAGTTCGTCGAGTTCTACGGAGAAGGCGCCACCAACTTGCCGCTTCCTGACAGAGCCACCATCGCCAACATGGCGCCTGAGTATGGCGCGACCATGGGTTTCTTCCCCGTTGATGATGAAACGGTTAGTTATATGCGCGCTACCGGACGTGATGAGGCACTCTGTGAGACCTTTGCCAACTACTTCAAAGCGCAGGGCATGTACGGCATCCCGCAGACGGGCGATTGCGATTACTCCGTCGATGTCGATCTTGACCTCAATGATGTGCAACCGAGTGTCGCCGGGCCCAAGCGCCCGCAAGACCGCATCAACTTGGATGACTTGAAGGGGCGCTTCCACGATCTCTTTGTCACGCCGGTTGGCGATGGCGGGTTTGGCCGGGAGAAGACCGAATACAACGGCTATCACCCGGTAAATGTGCAGAACAAGGACAATGCCGGAGACGAGATTGGCCACGGCAGCGTCCTCATCGCTGCCATCACAAGTTGTACCAACACCTCGAATCCGAGTGTGATGTTAGCGGCAGGTTTGTTAGCCAAGAAAGCGAACGCGCGTGGGCTCAAAGTGAAGCCGGCGGTAAAGACGTCCTTGGCACCCGGCAGCCGCGTGGTCACGGACTATCTTGAAAAGACCGATCTTCAAAAAGAGCTTGATCAGTTAGGTTTTCAAACCGTCGGCTACGGGTGCACAACGTGTATTGGAAACTCCGGCCCCTTGGATGCAGGGATTGAGGGCGCGATCGGCGACCACAATTTAGTCGCCGCATCAGTGCTTTCCGGGAACCGGAATTTCGAGGCCCGCGTGCATCAAAACATCAAGGCAAACTTCCTCATGTCACCGCCGTTGGTGGTGGCCTTTGCTTTGGCCGGCCGGGTGGATATCGACATGAGCAGCGAAGCGCTGGGGAATGGGAGTGATGGCCAGCCCGTGATGCTCAAAGACATCTGGCCCTCGCTGGAAGAGATTCGCGATGAGATGCAGGCGGCGCTGAAGCCGGAAGTCTTTCGCAAGCTCTACACCGATTTCGAAGACCAGAATCCCAAGTGGAACGAAATTCCCTCGTCGACCGGTGATGTGTATCAATGGCAGGAAGCGAGCACTTACATCCAGGAGCCGCCTTTTTTCGAAAGTTTCTCCATGGATCCCTCGCCCATCACCGAGATCAAAGGCGCACGTCCGTTAGGGATCTTCGGTATCTCCGTGACCACGGATCACATTTCTCCCGCCGGCGCGATCAAGGAAGATTCGCCTGCCGGTCGTTTCTTGAAAGAAAACGGCGTCGAGAAGAAAGATTTCAATAGTTACGGCAGCCGGCGTGGCAATGACCGCATTATGACCCGCGGCACCTTTGCCAATGTGAGGATCAAGAATCTCATGGTGCCTGGTACGGAAGGTGGCGTGACCAAGATCCAACCCGAAGGCACGGAGACGAGCATCTACGATGCCGCACAACACTATGCCGCGAACAACACGCCACTGGTTGTCATCGGCGGCGCCGACTACGGCATGGGCTCCAGCCGCGATTGGGCGGCCAAAGGCACGCGTTTGTTAGGTGTCCGCGCGGTGATCACGAAGAGTTTCGAACGCATTCACCGTTCCAATCTCGTTGGCATGGGCGTTCTACCATTGAACTTCAAAGACGATAGCATGCCGGAGAGCCTCAATCTCGATGGAACGGAAACGTTTGATGTGTTAGGAATCGATGGCGATATCACGCCACGCCAAGACGCCACCTTGGTGATTCATCGAGCCGACGGTGAGAGCCAAGAAGTTCCGTTAATCGTCCGCATCGACACCCCGATCGAAGTCGAGTACTACCGCTTCGGCGGTATCCTGCCATTCGTCTTGCGAGAGATCCTTCAAGCGAATGCCTAATATCGTGGATTTCTCTGAAATTCAATGCCATCAGTGGTTTCAAGTAGTGACATAATTGATTTGTGGTTCGTTAGAGAGAGAACAAGTCCCCAAGCTCAATATACTGAAAGAGGTCGCCTCGACGAAATGTTGCCGATAGTTGTTGTAGGGAAATTTCCTTGTCGCCGTATAAGTACTCAACAGCTTTCTCAAGCTTCCTAACGGCGTCCTTTAGGTAGTCTTGCCCTTTGCTTTGGATAAGCTTCTTTGCGGCGTCAAAGTTGCGGTGGTTTAACTCTGACGCTTTGCAATTCAGCTCCGTTAACATGGCGTCCCCCATTAACATTGCAATGAAAGCCCCTGCATAAGGCGCAAACTTTGGCGCATTCTCCGGAGGTCGCTTGCGATAGTTCTCGGCCATCCGAAACAGCAGTGTCGCCAGAATGACCTGAGCACCGTTCAGATCTTGGGTGAAGATCTTGTCATAAAGCTTTCCGAAATGCTCTCGTGTCATAAACTTAGCTTGCTGAGGACGTCTGCGCCATACTGACAAAACAGCTTCGCCTGCAGTAGCGCTCGTAACCTCCGTTGGTCTAGTTGCCTCTTCGCTTCGCTGGCGCCTATAACGATAACCTAGATCTTGGATTGAAGCTTCGAGAGCCCGCTGACGATCATCGTTTGACCTTAGATCTCGAAGATCCACGGGGTTCTGACTGTTGGTTGCATAGGTAATTCGGCGAACTAGGTCGGCTCCATCGTCGGGAAGTTGATAAAGCCTAACCAAGACAAATGCCTGATCGAGATTCTTAGATGTCGAATTCAAGGCATTGAGGGTTCGCTCGATTGTCTTACAAGTTTGACCACCGTTGATTATTTGAAGTCCTTCTACTTTAACTGGGTGGTCTTCCCGTTGAAGTGCATTGTAATCAAATTTCGTACATGTTAGCGTGAGGCCGTTATTGTAAAAATAGAAATTCGGGCGTTGATCTGGATTCAAGAGAGTCTCCTTGATTCCTTCGTTTACGCGATTGCCCATCATTCCGAGGTATCGCCTAATGTTTCTTTCCAGTAGGCGATCTCCATGTCTGGCTAACATGTCTGCTACATCACTGACGGCTACTTTTCCCACGAATACACGAATGTAATTGAAATCATCGACAATAGATTTGCCTTTGAATCGCAACGTGTCTCTCACTGGTTGGGAGGATTGTAAGAGTTGAACAATCGAATTGTGGTTTACGTGTTCAAATCGAACTCCTTCAGGGAAGTTGGCATTGTCAATCAATTCCTGGGCAGTATCGGTCCAAGAAATTCCGTTGTTGCACATGACATAACGGACACGTGGGAGATTACCGTCCTGAATTAAGGAGCGAATCTCTTCGAGCCTTGCATTCAGAAGTGGATTGACACTGACTGATTGATGAGGGTCAAATAAAGTTCCAACAGCCTGAATTCCTTTTAAGATAGCGGATTCGGGAAAGTTTTTATCCCCTTTCAACTTTGTGTGATCGTATTTCGCTTGAAATAGAGTGACCGTGAATTCGCCGTCCTGAACATCAGATACCTCTAGGGCATCAACTCCGAAGTCCGCGCCACCCTCTGTCAACGCATCAAGAGCGTCCTCCTTACCTAAATCTAGAATTGTTTTCGCAACAAGATATACGAAAGCAGTAGATCTTGCCTTGCGCTCGTCATTTTTGATGTTGAGACGTTCTGCAAGCTCGCTCTTTAATTCTTCAGCGAGTTTGGCAATTCGTTGGTCGATGATGCTGACATTGATGTCCATAGTTCGGCTGTCATCCTAATCTCCAGTCTTCGATTCGGCGAGTATTAAGCCACGAAATCTCAATTCTTATGACCTGCGCAAGCCCGGACGGTTTCCTGATCGAACCATCCGAAATCCAACGCCTCAATCTATCCCAACACACCTTTCACCACGTGGCCGTGCACATCGGTGAGGCGGAAATAGCGTCCTTGAAAGCGATAGGTGAGTTTCTCGTGATCGATCCCTAGCAAATGCAAGACAGTGGCTTGAAAATCATGCACGTGCACCGGATCTTCGAGTGCGTTGAAACCGAGATCGTCGGAGGCGCCGTAAGTGATACCGGGTTTCACGCCGCCACCGGCCATCCACACCGTGAAAGCGTAGGGATGATGATCGCGGCCCCAGCGTGGCCGATTGTTGATGTCGCCTTGAATGAATGGGGTGCGTCCGAATTCGCCGCCCCAGATGACTAACGTGTCCTCCAACAGGCCCCGCATCTTCAGATCCTGCACGAGCGCCGCGCTTGGCTGATCCGTATCGCGGCATTGGGTGTAGAGTTCGGTCGTGAGACTGTTATGCTGATCCCATCCGGCGTGCATGCATTGGATGAAACGCACGCCTCGCTCTGCAAGTCGCCGAGCCATGAGGCAATTGTAGGCGAAAGTGCCAGGCTCGCGAACCTGAGGGCCGTACATGTCGAGGACATGATCGGGTTCATCAGAAAAATCGGTGAGATCCGGAACGGACGTCTGCATGCGGTAAGCCATCTCATACTGAGCGATCCGCGTTTGAATCTCGGGATCGCCTGCTTCCTCAAACTTGAGTTGGTTGAGTTCAGCAAGGTCATCTAACAAAGCTCGCCTGAGTTCCGGGTTCATTCCTTTCGGATTGGAAAGATAAAGCACGGGATCACTGCTTCCTCGAAATTTGGCGCCTTGAAATCGAGTGGGAAGGAATCCGGAGCCCCAGTAAAAATCGTAGAAAATCTGTCCGCAGGTGGTGCCCTTGCTAACCGACGTCATGACGACAAAACCGGGCAAGTCTTCGGCGGGCGAACCAAGACCATAGTTGAGCCATGCGCCCATGGTGGGTCTGCCAGGAATTTGGGCGCCGCTTAACAGAAACGAAATCGCCGGCGCGTGATTCACCGCGTCGGTGTGCATGCTTTTGATAAAGCAGAGATCATCGGCGATCGTTGCCGTGTGGGGCATGAAGTTGCTCACCCAAGCGCCGCTCCGGCCATGCTGATGAAAGGGTTCCACCGGCTCTAACATCAGCTTTCCCGATGGATTACCCGTCATAGTGCTGAAGCGTTTCCCTCCCAAATACTCTTCCGGAACGGGTTGGCCGTGGATTTGATGCAGACGCGGTTTGTAGTCGAAAAGGTCGACGTGGGTAGGCGCACCGTTTTGAAAAAGATAGATCACGCGTTTCGCCTTGGGCGCGATCTCGGTGAGACCTGCGGGCGCGGCAAGAAGGCCGTCACGACTCAACAGACTAGCAAGCGCTGCGCCGCCGATTCCTGTCGCTGTCTTGCCGAAGAAATGCCGGCGATTGATAGCCAATTGGCGCTCTTGAACCGGAGCCGGGCTTGATGGACTGAAAATATGCCAGGAATCATTCATGCGATCTACTCTTTGGTTAGGAATTCATCCAGATTGAGCAAGTTGAGACACCACGCCGTCCAAGCGGCGTGAGTTACCGCCGGCAAAGCCTCGGCCTGAGGAGCCACGCCGTGAGAAAGAAACGCCTTGGCCGATGCGGGATCCTTTTCAAACGCTACCATGGTTCGATCGAGACTGCGTTTCCAAATGCTGAGCTCTTCAAGAGAGGGCTGACGCCCTAACACCAACTTTGAAGCGAGGCGCATGCGAACCTCCACGTTCGCGGCGTCCTGCAAGATCTTCTCCGCAAGCACGCGTGCCGCCTCGATATAGGTCACATCGTTTAAGATCGTTAGAGCATGCATCGGTGTGTTCGTGCGCAGCGGGATCACTTCACACACCTGCCGTTTCGCCGTGTCAAAGAACATGGAGGGACCCACAATACGCCGCCAGAAGGTGTAGAGACTCCGACGATGGAGCGCGCTACCTTCGTCGCGTTGATAGCGTTTTTTTCCAAAGGTGGCATCAGCCCACACGCCATCCGGTTGATAGGAATAAACCGCCCGGCCTCCGACTTTGCGATTTAGAAGCCCGGACACGGCTAGGGCTTGATCACGAATCATCCAGGAGGGCATGCGAAAGCGCGGCCCGCGAGCGAGGAGACGATTGTCAGGATCACGCTCCCGGGAGGCCTCGGTCATGGCTGAGCTTCTTTGGTAGGTTTCGCTGGTCATGATGGTGCGAAACAGATGCTTCACATCCCAACCGGATTCCATGAACTCAGCGGCCAGCCAATCGAGCAGTTCACGATGAACGGGATACTCCGCCTGCACGCCAAAGTCTTCTGCCGTCTTCACCAGCCCGGTGCCAAACAGCATTTGCCAGAAGCGGTTCACCGTCACCCGCGCGGTGAGCGGATGATTCCGGGAGACTAACCAACGAGCCAAGGCTAGGCGATTGGCATTCTGTGCGTATGGCAAGGGTGGCAAAGCTTGAGGAACGGCTGCCTTGACTTCATCGCGCCGCTGATTGTAAAGACCGCGATCGAGTATGAAGGTCGTGCGGGGCTCCTTTCGGTCCCGCATGACCATGACTTTGGGAATGCGTCGTCGTTCTTGATCCAAAGCATTCTTAGCGTCTTTGGCCGTCTTGAGAGCCGTGGCTAGCTTTGGTGAGAGTTCTTGGAAATATTGATAGAGCTGATCCCACTCCTCGTTTTTGAGGGATTGAGGCTGTTTCTTGAGAATCTTGTCCAGGTCCTCTGGGAGAGCGGTCGTTTCGACGGTTTCTCGAAGAGGTGTCAGTGTCTCCGAAGCCTGCGCCCAAGCTTTTTCTAGCTTAGCCAGGACTGCTGTCTGCTCCATTGAAGGCGCCTCCAATACCGGCGCCGTCTGCCCATCCCCGCCGCTGCCATCGACGGGGGTTTGATTAAAAAAAGCCGTGAACTGAAAATATTCTTCCTGCTTCAAGGGATCAAATTTGTGATCATGACAGCGGCAACAATTGAGGGTGAGGCCTAACCAAACAGTTCCCATCGTCTCCGTCATATCCATCACGTAATCCACACGATTCTCTTCCGGTATTCGTCCGCCCTCACCGTTGATCATGTGATTGCGATTGAATCCTGTGGCAAGGATCTGGTCATGCGTGGCGTTGGGCAGAAGGTCGCCGGCCAATTGCCAGATGGTGAATTGGTCGAAAGGAAGATTGTCGTTAAATGCGCGCACGACCCAATCCCGCCACGGCCACATCGTGCGGTCGCGATCGCCTTGATAACCGTTAGAGTCTGCATAGCGCGCGGCGTCTAACCAATCCCAGGCCAGGCGTTCGCCATAGGCGGGAGATTCCAGTGTGCGATCAATGAGGCGTTCCCAAGCGCCCGGTTGTGTGTCCGCTATAAAAGCGTCGATTTGAGCAGGGGTGGGGGGCAAGCCAGTGAGATCCAGTTTCAAACGCCGGATCAACTTTTCCCCCGAAGCTCGTTGATTAGGAGTGACGTCCTCTGATGCTAACACACGATTTACCAGCGTATCGACCGGATGCTCATCCAATTGGATCTTCGGGCGTTCGACTGTTTGAAAAGCCCAGTGTTGTCCCCAGGGAGCGCCGTCGTCGATCCACTGTTTGAGTGTCAGGATCTGTTTGTCAGTGAGGGATCTGCCCAACTCTTGGGGCGGCATGCGCTCATTTTCATCCTTGGACGTCACTCGGACAATCAGCTCGCTGATCGAAGCGTCGCCGGGGACGACTACGGCATGACTATCGCGGTCGCGCTTCACGTCTTGTTCGTCGTCCAATCGCAGATCGCCTTTGCGGCCCTCCTTGGAATCGGGGCCGTGACATTGAAAACAATTGTCAGAGAGAATAGGCAACACATCGCGCGCGAAATCGATCGGAGCAGCTTGGGAAAAGGAAAGAAGTGCCAATGCTAGTCCGCATCCCCATGCCAAGAAATGGCTGACGTTAGCATGTGATTGGAATCGACGGATGGGGGACATGCGATGCGCGTTGGTGGGACAGATTCACCCGCCACTTTCATTTCATGAGATGGCTTGAGAATCAAGACCGGGTTGGTGCAAGCCAGAGTGATGGGCAAGATCGTGGCGGAACCTGTGAAAGTTTCTTGGGTGCGTCTCAAACGAGGAGAAGTCCGCGACTGGTTCGACACGCGCCTGATGAACGCCCATCATTCTGATTGCTACCCGTCCAGGGCTCACAAATCAGTTGGGCTCTGTAGACGAAGGCGAGAATCGAGTACAGGATGCGCCCATGTCTGCACTCACCGCGTTGCCTCCCACGCTTCCCCCTATCACGGGAATGTCGCGTGATGCACTCGGAGAGGAATTGACGTCTCAGGGTGAGGCCGGATTTCGCGCCAATCAGATCCTGCAATGGCTCTATGAGAAACGAGCCACCTCCTTTGATGAGATGTCCAATCTCAGTCTGGGACTCCGAGAGAAGCTGGCGAAAACCTATGCGATCCGTTCGATGAGCCTCGCTCGCGTGCAGGGCTCAGCGGATACGACGCGGAAATTCCTCTATCAGTTGCATGACGGCCGCTTCATCGAATGTGTGCTTATCCCGGCTTCGCCGGCACTCTACGGATCTCGTTCGGATCGTCTAACGCTTTGCGTGTCCAGCCAGGTGGGATGCGCGTATGATTGCCGGTTCTGCGCCAGTGGCTTGGCGGGATTCACGCGAAATCTCTCGGCAGCTGAGATCGTGGAACAAGTCTTGCAGGTGGAGGTGGAGGCTAACAAGCGCATCAATAACTTGGTCTTCATGGGCATGGGCGAGCCGCTGGCCAATCTAACCAATCTCCTTGACGCGATTGAAATCATCAACGCGCCGTGGGGCATCGGCATTGGCGCCCGGCATCTCACCATTTCCACCAGCGGCTTGGTGCCGCAGATCAAGAAACTAGCGGATCAACCATTACAAATCCGCCTAGCCATTTCACTTCACGGCGCTACCGATGCCGTGCGCGAACGTATCATGCCGGTGAATCGCAAGTATCCGTTAGAGCGTCTTTTCGAGGCCTTGCATTACTACCGCGAGCGCAAGAAACAATTTCTCACTTTCGAATACATTCTCATTCAAGACGTGAACGATGCCTTGGACCAAGCCGAGCTTCTCGCCCGGCATGCGCGGCTGCTCGACGCCAAAGTGAACCTCATTCCTTACAACACCGTTGACGGATTGGATTGGAAACGGCCGACAGAAGCACATTGCGAAGCCTTTGCTAAAGTGTTAAAGAACGCAGGAATTCAAACCACCCTTCGCCGTGAGAAAGGGCACGACATTGATGCCGCGTGTGGCCAGCTGAGGCTGAAAGCGGAGCGTGCGGCTGAGCAGGGCGCTGTTTCAAAGTAAGGTGTTATGAAACTCGTTTCGAACGCTCGCTTATCCTGACTGTCTCTAATGACATGATCGCAAACGATTCCAGACGCCGCTTTCTCAAAGCCTTGGCTTCGGGCGGTGCCGCGCTTGGAGGCGGCGCGATCAGTTACGCGCATTGGGTGGAGCCTCGGAAGACCACGGTCACGCATCAGACCATGAAGGTGCGTGATTTGCCCGACGCCTTGGTGGGATTCAAGATCGCGCAACTCACCGATCTTCATTTCCGGCCGGGGACAGATGATCAATTGATTCAATCCGTGGTAAAACGATGCAACGCGGAGAAACCGGATCTCATCGTCCTCACAGGAGACTATGTGAACCGGGATAAACGGGTCTTGGGGCCATTAATGGAACTGCTCGAGCCATTGCGTGCCAACCAAGGCGTCTTGGGCATCATGGGCAATCACGATGCGACTCATGCCAGCGTTGATCTCGTGCGAAATGCGATGCAGAAAGCCGGTATCGGTTTTCTCGTTAATCAAGGCACTCGCCTAACGGTGCGAGATGCTTCACTTTTCGTAGCGGCGACAGATTCCATTTGGACGGGTAACCCGGATTTGAGCCGGGCCATGCGCGGGCGCAAGAAGACGGAGCCCTGTCTGGCCCTCATTCATGAACCCGATTTTTACGATACCGTGAGACAAGATTATCAAGGCGTGGTGCAGTTGTCAGGACACACGCATGGCGGGCAATGTCGGGTGCCTATCTTGGGTTACGCACCGATCAAGGTCACGCTCGGGCGCCGCTACATCTATGGCGCCTTCCAGCACCAAGACTCCGGCTTGTTCGTTAGCCGCGGCGTGGGCACCGTGACCCTGCGTGTCCGCTTCGCGTGTCCGCCCGAGGTGGCGATCATCAAGCTTGCGCGTCGGTAGGCGCTCCAGAATTTCAAAAGGGAATCATCTTCTCAAAGTTTCGTGGCCCGGTTTCGCCGGATTTTTCGGACTTAGGGGCATGCGAGTCTTCCAGACGAGACTCGCCTAACCTGAAACGAATCCAAACTTAGATACCCATGAAACTGCCTCATCGACCCTTGATAGTGGCGTCCGTGATGGTCCTGCTGACCGTCTCAGGCGTCGTCTACCTTGGTAAAGCACCTCAAGGCGCGCACCCTGATTCTGCACGAATCTCTTCTCCTGATGCCCGTCAGGCGCATGCCGCCGCTAACCAATCCGCTAACTCAGAAGGCGCCACGGCTAAGCGCCGGCTCACAGAGCAAGAAGCCATTAACTTGGCGCTGAATGAACTCCGGTCCTCTCCCGAGGATTCGGACAAGCTCTTGTTAGACAATCCCAAACATCATGCGGAGTTCTCCAGTGAGAAGGGAATCAGCTTTTCTCCACGCTTCGTAGATATGACTTGGGAATGGCGACTTCAGCACTTTGGCAGCGAGAGCCGCAATGCGGTGGCCGATCCTAAGAACAAGCCCGTGCCGCAGAACAACAAGGAGATCGTCGATTTCGATTACGGTGCTTTTGTCGAGCGCTACATTCCGAAAGAGGACACGGTGGAACAACAGTTCGTGTTGCGGAAGCGCCCCGATGCATTGGAAGATGGTGAGGATCTCGTCGTTCGTGGCCAAGTCACCAGCGAAGGTTCTTTTCAAGCCGCTCACACCAAGCTTGGCTGGAATTGGCGAGACGAAGCCTCTGGCAGAGTTGTTAGTCTCGGGCAAGTCACCGTGTTTGATGCCGACGGCGACATCTTGCCGGCGACGATGTTAGCAAGCGCCGATACCACTCAGATTACGGTGGATGGCGCTTCGCTTAGCACGGCTTCCTATCCGGTGACCATCGATCCGGAGATCGGGACTAACGACTTCCTCATTAGTACGCCCGGTCTTCAGCAGGACGATCACGTTCATGAATTACCTACCGTGGCCTATGGCGACGGCAAGTACTGCGTGGCGTGGATCAAAGGCAATCACCGGCCCGCTGCCCTCTTTGAGTTGCGTGTGCAATTGGTCGACACCGCTGATGCGACCACCTCCGCAACCGGTCCCCAACTAAAAGGCGATCCGCTCGTGCTGACGCGCAAAGCCGTGAATACTCGGCCGGCCGTGAGCTACAATGGCCGCAACTTCTTAATCGTTTGGAACGAAGCCAAGGACGATGCTTTTACCACGCTTGGCAAAGCGCAAGCGATCAATCAAGACGGTGAACTCGTTTCGGAGAACCCTTACGAAGTCACTTCCTCCATGCCTCACGAGGGCAATAGCCTCACCTTGAGTTCCGACCCTAACTTAAGGCGCGAGTTTGTGTTAGCTTGGATCGACCAGAAGCGCAGCGTTTACCGCCGCGTGCTCAATCCTGCGGGTGGAACGGTGCGCGATGATCGCTCGATCGGTGGGCACGGCAATATTCGCAACGCGAGTGAATTGATGCTCAGTTCGACCTACGTTGACGGCGGCGGCCATTGTGTCACGTGGATGCAGTCCGATGTGGAAACTGGGGAGCGCAGCATCGTTGCCCGCTTTGTGGGCAACAACGGTGCGGTGGATCCGAAAGTGGCATTCGTCGCCTTCGGCAGCAACGACATGACGTCATTGGACGTCACGGCAAATGATCATCCCTCACTGAAGGATCTGGCATTTGTCTGGCAAGATGAGAATAAGATCTATCATCGCTTGATGGACCGTTTCCTCAATGAGAAGACTGAGCCCAAAGTGGTGAGTGTTGAGGAGAATGATAGTGCCATTACCAATGTGCAAATCGCGCATTCGGGCGAGGCCGATGCCTACGCCGTATCTTGGGCGGCTCATTCCAATGGAGATCTCGGCATCCGGTCGTCCTTGGTTGCCGAAGCAACCGGCAATGTCATTCAGGGCGGCTTTGATTTGACGGACGTGGGTGCGGATTGTGCTATTGCGATGTCACCTCAAGAAGGCAATGACCGTCTCTTTGCGGTCGTGTCCATGGTAGGCGAGCCCCGAGCCGATGACTTGGATAAGCCCATGTTAGGCTACACGTTGGAGATGCCTAACAATGCCTTCGAGATTGTGAGCGATCCTCCACTCGTTTTTGACTTCGCCACCGGCACGGAGCTGATGGCCTCCAGCCCGAGTGCAACCCGCACGGGTTTGAGCGACCAGTACCTCGTCGTCTGGGAGCAAGAGCTGACGGCTCCCGGCGATTGGGAAATCATGATGCGGTATGTCTCCGGTGATCCCGATGTGCAGAACACCACTGGCACTTTCGTCGTCAGCTATGATGAACGTTTTGAAGATCCTCACACCCTGGAAAACAATCGCTATCCGTCGGTTACATCCGTGCAGGATCAGAATGAGTTTGTCGTTGTTTGGCAAGCCACGCCACAAGATGTGGAAGGCCCCCTCAATGAAGAAGTTTACGCGCGCACCTGGCGAGGCCGCAGCGGTGGCTGGACGGGCGAACCCTTCCGCGTTTCGGAGACCGGTGTCACGAGTGAAACCGCCGGTGGTTTCGCCGCCACCAAGCCGGATGTTGTTTTCAATACGACAGACCGCAAATACCTCGTGGTCTGGAGCGCTAACGGTGAGACCAATACGCAAGTTCCCGTCAATCCTGAGATCTATGCTAGACACCTGCGCACTTCCGGCGGCGTGCTCGATGGTATCCGGGGATTGAGCAACAGCGCCGCAGGCCAATTGCCTGCCGTGGATCCTGCCGTGGCCTACAATAGCACGGACAATCAGTATATGGTGGTTTGGTCAGGCTCGAAAGGTGATCCCTTCACCATGGCCTTGGAAGAAGAAGAGATTATCGGTCAAATGCTCAACGGGAATGGGGACCCTATCGGATTTCCCGAACTCCGCGTGAGTCAAATGGGCCCTATTCTAAATACCCGCTACGGCGCGCGCACGCCGGACGTTGCTTACAACCCGGACGCGAACGAGTTCCTCGTTGTCTGGGCTGGTGAAAATGATTTCTTCCAGAATACCGAAATCCATGGTCAGTATGTGAGAGGCAATGGCACGCGTCGCGATTTCCCCCATCAGATCAGTGATATGGGGATCTTGGACGACTTCGCGGGTCTCTGGGTACCGATGTCTCCCAGCTTAACTTACGAAGCCGCCAACAACACCTTCCAAGTGGTCTGGACCAGCGGCCATGTGCTCGAGGGCACGTCTAACGGTGAGACCGAAGTATTCATCACGGAAGTGCGAGAGGATGGTAGTCGTGGTGGTCAACACCGCATCAGCGATCTCGGACCCGACGGCAATGACGACTATGATGCGAACAACGCCGCGATCGCTACCAACGGCGATGGCACCTATCTCGTGGTCTTCGACGGCAACGACGATCAAGCACCCCTGACACAGGCCAGTAATGCCATCTTCGGTCAGCACTATGACCACAATGGTGTGGTTGATAATGACACTGGCACAGATGGTCCTGGCAAAGATAACGGCGGCCCTGACAAAGACATCCCAGGCTCGGGCGATTCCGGAACGGACAAGCCTGGCACCGATGAGCCCGGCAGTGGAACAGATTCGCCCCAACCACTCCGCGTGGAGACGGATGGCAACGGTGTTTGGTTAGTCTGGGAAGCCAAGCAAGACGCTTGTTTCGCCATCGAGGCTAGCACTGATCTTCAGAACTGGGATACTATTGCAGAACGCGATGTGGTTGCGGGAGAAGCTCCTGCCGCAGCACCTGAAAAGTTCTACCGCCTGCGTATCATCTCTAACAAAGAAGAGAAGTAGGCATCCCGTAGTGGAACTCGTGAGAGTTCCAGCCTATGAGTGGGCGCACCCGGCAAACGCTGCCGGGTGTCGCCCTCTTCTCGTTTAGCGCATCACCAACATCGTCACCTGTTGCGGCTCAGATTTCACCGGGCGTTTCCTGCCTCCATGAACGTCTCGCGATGTGAAGGGATGGTGCATCAGGATGTCCTGTTTGCCATCCCGATTGAGATCGACCAGCCAACAGTATTCTTCATCGTGGGGCACGATGATTCGCACTTTCTGAGGCGATTGGGCAAATAACCCCGGCCCAGGCACCCCAACATAGATGTTAAGCGCGCGAAAGGTCGCTTCTTTGATGAGATCCACACGTCCATCTCCTGTGATATCACCAATAAAAAGATTGGGATTAAAGGCCCGCGGCCACTTTCTTTGCGTCTTGCGTTTCTCGTGCGTGGCTCCTCGGAGCGCGATGGCTAACGGCACATGACCCGGCTCGCGATGACTCGGCGCTCCGTCTAACCCAATGCCTCGAACCGTATTCGGTCTGATTGCAAACTCATGGGCGCTTCTTCGATAAAACTCAAGGTTAAGCCCAATATCGTCACCCATAAATCCCTTCAGACTCTTCCAGGGATTCCCTCTAACGGAATCATTGGCGATGGATGTGATCCTGAGCAGATTCTGTGTTTCTGGTCCGGTTCCATGCCAGTCTAGACGAAGCTGAATGCGGTCTTTGGACTGGAACGTCGCTCCAATCTCCGAGGTAAAGGACAAACCACCGGCTTTACGGGTGCCGTAGTGCACTTGATAGGACGACCGTTTCTTGGACAGCCTCTTGCCTTCGAGCGCGTAGATGACGAGATCCGCAATGCCATCTCCATTGAAATCGGTTAGTGAGTGCAGGGCTCGACCTGCCATCTTGCCATTGGCCAGAGCATGAACACGGTCCGTATCGAACGCAATCTCTGTGGTGAATCTCGCCGGTCTTCTAGCAAGCCTTCCATGCTTATCCTGGAGATGGACGGCAAAGTGATTTCCGCTCCAGAAGGCCAGATCCCGGCGGTCATCGCCATTGTAATCGATCTGGTGAATCCGGCTCTGACTCCAAGGGTCATAGCGATAGCCATCGGCTCCGAGAATGCCGCTGAGATCAGCGTGTGGCCCCAGTTTGACCGGACTAGCAAAGCCGCTATCTCGCGTTTGGACAGCTATCCAAAATCCATCTTTATCCGGCACCACCAAGTCATCGCGACCATCACCGTTCACATCCTGCGTGATATCAACGTGAGGAATCTCATTCTTGCGAGGCGGCACAAAGTTGGAAGTCACCGAAACGAGCGAATGATAGGATGACGCTTGCGGATCAAACCAGAGCACGCGTCCCTGCTCGTAGGTGATCAAACGGTCACGTCCCGCAATGGTAGCCACATCAATGAATAACGTGTTAGGACGCAGGTTTCCTTTGAGTTGCTGATTCCAACTACCATTGATCATCCCGTAAATGGTCAAATGGCGTCCGCCGGTCTGATCGATCTCAATGACAGCGAGATCAGAGAACGCCTGATGGAACAGAAACCCCGTTAGCACGGTCTGGCGTTCAGTTGAGCTGATGGTGAGATCGTGTCGATCGAAAACAACTTCACCATCAGTAAAATCCCACGACACGATGGAGAACGCGAACATCAATAACAGGGAAGATCGGCTCATAAAGGCCATTCAACGACAAACCGGAGAATCCTTCCAAATTGATTCGTTCGGTCGTGACATCGGTAAAATCGATGGAAGCCAAGGTCTGCGAGATCTCAGTTACGGCTTCGCCGTCGGCATCTTCGCATCGACCTCTTCTCGCCACTCTTGGAGCCGAGTTCGCAATCTTTCCGCGATTTCGGGTTTTTCGGATGCTAGATCGCGCTGTTCGCCAATATCATTTTCCAGATCAAACAGCTGCACGGTATTGTTTTCGTAGTACTCGATCAACTTGTATTGCCCATCTCGGATTGCGCCGTTGGGGCTTTGATAGCCGTGATTGCTGTAGTGAGGAAAGTGCCAGAAAATGGGGCCGCGCTCGTGGTACTTCCCTTTCAATGCGGATACGAAACTCTTGCCATCCACGTGCTGATCCGGCATGGCGGGTAGGCCTAGCATTTCAAGAAGTGTTGGGTAGAAGTCGGTTCCGGTAACGAGCGCGTGAGACGTCTGGTTCGCCTTGGTCTGGCCCGGCCAGTAGACGATCAGTGGAACGCGAATCCCTCCTTCGTAGTTCCAGCCCTTGGCGCCGCGCAGCGGAAGATTGGATGTGGAGAAGCGCCAATCGAGGTCTTTGCGAGGTTTGTTGATCTCGCAGTACTGGTTTGATGCGGCCATTCCGCCATTGTCAGACGTGAAGATGATGATGGTGTTCTCCTCAAGTTCTAACTCTTTGAGTTTCGCCCGGATCCGCCCCAGGCTCTCGTCCACCGCTTCGACCATGGCGGCAAACTCCACGTTGTCCTGCCGCTGTTTCACCCACCATACCCGATTCTTCTGTGTGTTCTCAAAGCTCTGCTCTTTCGCAATCCCCTCAAGCTCCTGATCAGAAAGCGCCGGGTCATCCGGATTCGCTTCCAGAATATACTCCGGACCATCTTGCTTTGGCATCAATGCGAGTTTCCGCTTATATTTCTCCACCAATTCTTTGCGGCCTTGAATGGGATCATGCACGGCGAAGTGCTCAAGATGCACAAAGAAAGGCTTATCTTTGTGTCGATTAATGAAGTCGAGAGCGGCATCGGTTAGTTTGTCTGTGAAATAATCGCCTTCTTTGGCAGGCAGCTTGCCCGTGTAGGCCTTTGAGAAAGGATAATAAAAGGATCTCACCCACCCCGTGATCGCTTCGTCGAAGCCGTAGGTCGTCGGGTCACGCCGTAAATGAGCTTTACCGTAGTTTGCGGTGGCATAGCCATTCTTCTTCAAAGTTTCCGCTAGAGTGATCTCTCCTTTCGGCAAGGCATTGGCTTTCTCCGCACTGTGCAGTATTTCATAATCCCGCTCAGGCCGCCCTCCCAGCCATTCCGTTAGGTTAAAGCGAGCCGGGTACTTGCCGGTCAGAATACTGGCGCGGCTGGGCGAACAAACGTGGCAGGTCGCATAAGCGTTATCAAAGCGCATCCCATCTTTCGCTAAGGCATCGATGGCTGGAGTCTCGTAGAATTTGCTACCATAACAGCCAACGTCCCTCTGACCTAGGTCGTCGACCAGGAACAAGACAACGTTCGGCCTGGTTTGTGCGTGCGCTACGTCACAAGCAATCAGGCACAAGACGCCAAGTATCAACCATTTGAAAGTGAATGGGTTCGTTCTCATCGATTCTCCTATCATCGATTTCCGGCGTCTTTGCTCCAGCCCAAAGTCCAAGGGGCCAAGGAGCGACTGTTTCCAACAGCCGAAACACGCTAGTAGGCGCTTTAAAAGCGCCTCTCCTTGCGGCGTCTCTTACACAAACATTATTCTCAGGCTAAAAAAGATATTCACCATGCTGTGGGCAGGGACGTTTGTCCCAAACGTCTGGCTGAGTTGGCGTCCTTACCATTTCACGGTTGTCCCCAAGAGAAGCGCTCTCCCCGGACGGCTCGGAGAGCGATCCCTGCCTTGTCCCAACTGTCAGGCTGGTGACTTGGTGAATACGAGTATCTTTCTACACGATGTTGTGGGCAGGGACGTTTGTCCAATCGTCCGCTCGAGTTGGCCCCCTTAACAAATCTAACCGTTAATCCCCTGAGAAGCGCCCTCACCCGGACGACTCGGAGAGCCATCCCTGCCTTGCCCCAACCCTTCGGCTGGATCTTTATGTCCTGCTATGATCGACTGATCGTAGATGACCATGAGATCACTCACCTTAGCACTGGTTACCTGGCTTGCCGCCCTTTGCCTCACAAACGGACAAGCTCAGCGCCCCAATATTCTCTTCTGTATTTCCGACGACCAAAGTTTCGCGCATACCGGCGCCAATGGCGATCCTGTGGTCAAGACCCCGGCTTTTGATCGGATTGCTAGGGAAGGCTTGAGATTTGTCCATGCTTTCTGTGACGCGCCTTCTTGCGGTCCCTCGCGGAGTGCGATCCTAACAGGTCAGCCTATTTGGCGGCTTGAAGAAGCGGGCAACATTCACAGCACGCTGCCGGCGAAGTTCGCCACCTACACGCAACTTCTCCAAGAAGCTGGCTACGCGATTGGACACACGGGCAAAGGTTGGGGACCAGGTAGGCCGGAGCCAGGTGGCCGCACGATCAATCCTGCTGGGCCGCGATTCGAAGGCAAGACGTTGGATACACCAATCAAAGGCATGAGTTCCAAGGACTACGCCGGAAACTTCGAGGATTTCCTCAAGAAACAAGTGTCAGAAGATCAGCCCTTCTGTTTCTGGTTAGGCACTCACGAACCTCACCGCGGTTTTGAGATTGGCGCCGGCGTTCGGAGTGGGAAGGATCCCTCTAAGGTTATCGTGCCGCCCATCTTTCCTGACAATGATATCGTGCGTGGTGACATCTTGGACTATCTCGTGGAGGTCGAGCATTTCGATCGCATGGTCGGGCGAGCCATGGCAACCTTAGAGAATGCCGACCTGTTAGACAATACCATTGTGGTCGTCACCAGTGATCACGGCATGCCGTTTCCTCGAGCCAAAGCCAGCCTTTACGATGCGGGTTCACGCGTTCCACTAGCCATCCGTTGGCCGAAAGGCATCAAGAATCCGGGTCGGGACGTGAATGAGTTCGTTAACTTGAGTGACCTCGCTCCCACTTTTCTGGAATCAGCCGGTATTACCAAGCCGGCCATGATGACGGCCCGGGGTTTGACGAGCCTCTTTCAAGCAAAGAATGCTCCCGATCGTACGGCCGCCTTCATCGCCATGGAACGTCATGATGGCTGCCGCAAGGGAGGCAAAGGCTACCCGTGCCGAGCGATCCGCACTAAAGACTATCTTTACATCCACAATTTCGAACCCTCTCGCTGGCCGTCGGGTTCCCCAGATCCTTCCGTATGCGCGCGATCGATCCCTTATGGGGAAATTGATAGTTCTCCCACAAAGTCGTTCATGATGGAGCATCGAAACAAACACGGGGTGGCGCGTTTAGCCGAGCTTGCCTTCGGAATGCGGCCCGCTGAGGAACTCTATGATCTAAGAGAAGATCCCCACCAGATGATCAATATCGCCGGTTCCGAATCGATGTTAGAGATCCAACAATCACTACGCCAACAGTTGTTTGATCACTTGAAGCAGACGAACGATCCCCGTGTAACCGGAGGTATTGTTGAATGGGATTACTACCCTTACTACGGCCGCGTCTCCACAAAGGGATGGACGGTTGATGCCAAACCGAATCCGTAGGCTTAGCATTTCGGGTTGTTGTTAGGGCATATTCGCGCTGCATCCAATCAATCAAAGACACTCCTTTTCGAACGTCAGGGGCCTGCATCTCGGGTGGAATGCAAGGCAAATTCCGTGGGATCCTGTGTAATCAGGCGGCATTCGGTGTAAGGAAAATTATCGACACACCGACCATCCGTATTCCCAGTCTTACACCACAAGCTGAGGAATTACCTTTGCCGGCTCAACGCCGGTTAGTTTGGTGTCGAGGCCTTGGTGTTTCACTGAAAAGCGGTTGTGATCGAATCCTAACAAATGCAGGATCGTGGCGTGGAAGTCGCGAATGTGTAAGGGATCCTTGACGATATTGTAACTGAAGTCATCGGTTTCGCCGTAGATGGCGCCGCCTTTCGTGCCGCCTCCGGCCATCCACATGGTGAAACAGCGCGGGTGATGATCGCGGCCGTAGTTCTCTTTGCTCAAGCCGCCCTGACTGTAAATGGTGCGGCCGAATTCACCGCCCCAAATCACTAAGGTGTCTTCGAACATGCCACGTTCTTTCAAGTCCTTGAGGAGGGCATGACAAGGTTGATCCACATCCCGGCATTGATCGGGCATGCGGCCGCCCACATTGGCATGGTGATCCCAGTTGTTGTGATAGACCTGAATGAAGCACACGCCACGCTCCGCCAAACGCCTCGCCATGAGCGCGGTGTTGGCGAAAGTTCCCGGCTTGCGTGCTTCCTCGCCATAAAGCTTGAAGGTGTGCTCGGGTTCGCTGCCGATATCGGTCAGCTCGGGCACACTGGCTTGCATGCGAAAGGCCATCTCGTATTGCTGGATGCGTGTGAGGGTTTCAGGGTCACCCAACTCACGATGAGTGATCTCGTTCATCGCATTGATACTTTCAAGAGTGCGTTTGCGAATGCTCGAGGGAACGCCCGGTGGGTTATTGATGTAGAGAATGGGATCGCCTTTGCTGCGGAAGGAAACGCCGGCGTGTTCGCCCGGAAGAAAACCACTCGACCATAACCGCGCTGAAATCGCCTGCTCCTGTTCGCGATTGCTAGGCGTGGCGACTAACACAACAAACGTGGGCAGGTTCTCATTCATGGACCCCAAGCCATAACTGGCCCAGGAGCCGAGGCAGGGCCGACCCGTGATCTGGTTGCCTGTCTGCATGGCGGCGATCGCCGGTTCATGATTGATCGCTTCCGTGTGCAGGCTGCGCATCCAGCAAATGTCATCCGCGCTCTTGGCTAGATTGGGCAAGAGCTCGTCATTCATCCACATGCCGCAGGCGCCTTTCTGGGCGAAGCGGTATTTCGACGGGGCAATAGGAAAACGCGCCTGGCCACTCGTCATGGTGGTGAGGCGTTGCCCTTGACGAATGCTGTCCGGTAAGTCCTTGTCATACCACTTCATCATCTCCGGCTTGTAGTCGAAGAGATCCATTTGCGATGGCCCACCGACCATGTGCAAGTAGATGACGCGCTTAGCTTTGGCTGGGAAATGCCGGTCAATGACACCGCCTCCGAAGGCGTCCTGCTGAGCCGCTTGCCCTAACAAGGAAGCGAGCGCCGCGCCTCCTAACAGGTGGCTACCGTTGGCGAGAAAATGGCGGCGCGTTTGCCAGGCGTTGAGTTCACTAACGAGGTTCATGATGCTTATTTGTTTAAAGTTTCGTCAAGGTTGAGCACTTGATTGGTCAACATGGTCCAGGCAGCCAGACGACTTGGAGCCAAATCTTTGGAGGCGGCGCTATCCCCCACCGCAATCAACGCCTTCGCCTCATCTTGATGCTCCCGATAAAAAGCTAGGAGATCCGTTAGGCTATTCTGAAGAATAACGCGTTCTTCATTGCGCAAGGGCCGCAACAGTACTCTGCGAAACAGATAGTCTAACACTTGCCGATCATCCTCGGATTTGCCGAGCGCGCGCTCGGCCAGTCGGCGCGCGGCCTCGACAAACTGTGGGTCATTCAAGGTCACGAGCGCCTGTAAAGGCGTGTTGGTGCGTTCGCGGCGTACGGTACAGACCTCACGGCTTGGCGCATTGAAAGCTTCGAGATTGGGCGGCGGCGCCATGCGTTTCCAGAAGTTGTAGAGGGTGCGGCGATAGAGCCCCTCTCCCTTGTCTTGCACATAGTTCCGCGTGTCACCCCCTGGCAGACCCACCACATCCCAGATGCCTTCAGGTTGATAGGGACGGGTGCTTGGGCCGCCCATCTTGGGCGAGAGCGTACCACTCACGGCGAGGGCGTAGTCGCGGACCATCTCCGCGTCCATGCGGAAGCGTGGACCACGGCTAAGCAACGCGTTGTGAGGGTCCTTTTCCAGTTTCTCCGCCGTGGTTCTAGCAGCCTGCCGATAAGTCGCACTCATGAAAATCGTCTTGAAGAGCTGCTTCACATCCCAGCCGTTCTCTTGAAAAGTGACGGCTAACCAATCGAGCAACTGCGGATGACTTGGCAACGCTCCCATGATCCCGATATCTTCAGTCGTCACCACGAGGCCATGACCAAAGATCTCTTGCCAAAAGCGGTTCACCGTCACCCGGCTGGTCAGTGGATTCTCCGGCGATACCAACCACTGCGCTAGTCCTAACCGATTCCTTGGAGCGTCCTCCGGCATGGGAAAGAAAGCTTCGGGGGTGTTGGCAGCGACTTCTTCGCCCACCTTATCATATTGCCCGCGCATGAGGATGTTCGCCATCGCGGAGCCTTCTTTCTCTTTTTGAATATGGGTGATGGGGCTTCGATTACGGATGGCCTCACGTTCTTTTTCAAGTCCGCTCAGGGTGGCCTGAAGCTCACCGTAGGTCTTGTCTTCCGTTTGCAAATAGAAGGTCAGAAGTTGATCGGAAGGTTTCTCTTCAGGGCTCGCCAAAGCTTTGCGGAGCGCATCGACTTGAGCCAAAGCCACGATCGCTTTTCCATCTAGATTAGTGTTGTAAAACCTAACATCTTTCACTTCGCCGCGCCATGCGGAGCCTTGGCTTCGACTACCGATGGACAAGGGAACGTTGGTTTCGACGGACTGTTCCGGCTTGAGGGAATCATTCTTGACGTCCAACGGCTGATCCACGCCATCGACTGCAAGACGAATGCCCTTTGCTTTGCTGCTTCCATCCCAGATGAGCGTGATGTGGGTCCACTGGTTAGGTTTGAGGATCTCGCCTTTACTCATAACCTTGATCGCGTGGGCCGGCCATTTGTTGATCAAGTGCATGCCTAGCCGCTTGCCTTCCTGCCAAACATCCCAACCACGATAGTCGTTCGCCACGCCCATGCGCGCGACCGCGCTAGCGTTCTGGCGAACGTTCTTAGGTTTCACCCAAAGACTCACGGTGAAGGGCTTCGCATTCTGCACGTTACCAGCATCTTTAAAGGATTGAATGTTTCCCTCTTTCACGGTGACCGTCTCAGATTGATGGAACTCTAGCGCTTCGCTTGGCAGCAGATTGTCCAACGATTCCAAGGTGAAGGTTTGCAGCCACTTTCGAAAGGGCTCTTCAGCATTGGCTTTGTAGGCATCGCGTCGCTTCTTGGCTTCGGCGATTTCGTTGGGCAAGGCATCCCAGCGTGCCACATCTTTATCGCTCGGCACCGTCATCGCGGGACCACGGCCATCCTTGACGTTCCCGTCCAAGCCACCCTGAGTCGTATTGCGGAAGAACGCTGCCATTGCATAATAATCCTTCGTCGTGATGGGATCGAATTTGTGATCGTGGCACTGAGCACAGTTGGTGGTGAGCCCCATGTAAACCCATCCTAACGTTTGCACGCGGTCAGCGGCGTAGTTAGCGAGGTTCTCCTCCACGATGGTGCCCCCCTCGTTAGTGGTGATGTTACAGCGTTGGAAGCCTGTGGCAATGAGTTGCTCCCGCGACGGGTTTTCTAACAAATCCCCTGCAAGTTGTTCGATCGTGAACTCATCAAAAGGTTGATTGCGATTGAACGCCTGCACCACCCAATCGCGATAGGGCCACATCTCACGATAATTGTCGAAATGAAGGCCATGCGTATCGCCATAGCGCGCGGCGTCTAGCCAATACCGCGCGCGATGTTCGCCGTAAGCCGGTGACTCTAACATGGAATCGATCAACGCTTCCCAGGCCTCGTCGTTGGGATCATTAGCGAACGCCTCCACGAGGTGTGGTTCCGGCGGTAATCCGGTTAAATCTAAGGCCAGTCTTCTCACCAAGGTGCGCGGATCCGCCTCCCTTGCGGGTTTCAATCCCGCCGACTCGAGCCGCGCTAGCACAAAGCGATCCAAATCATTTCGTGGCCACGATTCATTTTGAACCTGCGGCGGGTCTGGTTTCTCGGGCTTCTCGAAGGCCCAATGTGATTGCCATTCAGCACCCTCTTCAACCCATCGCTTAAGCAATTCGACTTCGCGAGGCTCCAACTGCCGATGGTTTTCCGGTGGCGGCATGACCTCATCTGCTTCCTTGGTCGTGATGCGATAGAGCAATTCACTGTCTGCCAGGTTCTCTCGATCAATGACTGGGGCATCACCCTCAAACACGCCTGCAGCAGTATCCAATCGCACATCGGCTTTGCGGGAATCCGGATCCGGTCCGTGACAATGAAAACAGGCATCGGCGAGGATGGGCCGGATGTCGCGGTTAAAATCGACGTCATCCTTGGCCAGCGCCGGACTCGCCAGAGCCAATGTTAGGGAAAGCCAACGAACATTCATAAAGTTGATACGATGCATAGGTTTATTCAGATTCTAACAAGTGACCACCTGGACGGCCCTCTCTGGCCAGGCGCACGATTTCTTCTTCGGTGAGGGCGCGACGCCACATGGCGAGTTCATCCACGCGCCCGCGAAAATCCCTAACCTCAGGCTGCCAGCGCTCGATGGGATGATGCCATTTTCCCAAATGACTGACGCCGGGCCGGAAAACCGTGCCGGGCGGTAACGCTTCCGTCATCGCTAAGTGACCATTGAAATAGTAATTCCCTTTCTGCGTAGAGCCATCCACTACCAAAGCCACATGCGTCCACTGGCCGAGAGTCGCACGGACATCGGTGATGGATCGGCTAGTGCCTTCGAAATGTCCGGCGGCGCAGTAGCCGAGACGATTGAGTTGCCAGTGCAACATGCCGGGACCCCATCCGTCAGAATTAAGAAACGCATTCAAAGAATGTTCTAACTGATTCACCTTGACCCATGCCGCCATGGAATAACTCGCATAGCGGCCGGGGATATTGAGTTCCACGCTGTCCCCTAATGCCTCAAACTGGAGGGCCCGTTTCCCAGGCCATCTTCCGGTTACCCAATCGGCGCCCTTGATGGTTCCGATCACCTCGGCGCCGAACGTTGCTTCATTTATCAGGTGCTCCCCTTCGATGAATGGAAAGTAGAAAACGAGATCAGGATCTTGCTGAAACGTTTCCCGCTGAGAAAGCCAACGTTGGTAGGCAATGGTGGATGCCGTGGTGAATCGGCTAGGGGCTGCGGCAGGGATCTCAGATACCGTTCCATTGGTCACCGCCACCGCTTGACCATGCGTGACGGAGGCCAGCAAAGCGCTTTTGTTAGGCGTTTTCACTTCTACCAAACCATCGAAAACGTGTAACTCGCTTGCGCCTGAATCGCCATCGACCGCAGCGCCAAACTCCGTTCCTAGATCCTCAAACATGGCGTCGGGCACGGCCACGGTGAAACCTTTCGCAGAGGGTGGCACGATCGCTCGCACTTCGCCGTGAGTGAGCGCCACATTGAACGCGTCGTGAATTTCAAAGGCCGACGGAGCCTGAAGAATCAGGTCGGCGCCGTTACGGAATCGCAGATGCGCGGCGCCCTCTAACAATGCATAAGAACCGGCGGCGAAACTGAACGCCGATTCTTTAGAGCGACCATCAAAACGCGCATCATGCTCACTGACAAGCAAAGCCACGAACGGAGGTGCGTCATGACTAACATTCAATCGCCTCGCGTCAGATCCGTTTGGGCCGGGCCGCCACGACCAAGCCGCCAAAACCGTGGCCACTGCGGCGATGGCCCATGGAAGAAACGACGTTGTGGTCCGGCGCGGCCCTGCAACGGAGGTGCGTTTTTCAACAGCGCGAACGAAGTCCTCTCCTTCGTCTTCCGCGTTGAATCGCGTTTCTAACGCTGCGACAAACGCATCATCCGACTGACATTCGGACCGAAGCCATTGATCCATGGCCAGCAGATTGGCCGTTTCCTGAGCCAGACTGGGCTGCGCCCGCAAGGCTTCCGCCAATCGCGCCGCCTCGTCCGCCTCAATATCGCCATCAATGAAGGCGGCCAATGGTTCGTCGAGACTTTTCTTAGCGTCTTTACTTTGCACCACGCTTGGTGGCGGTGAGTTTTAGTCGCCGCCGAGTTGAAGTTATTTTTCGATGGTGACCCAAAGTCACCATTACCAATTCTTCAAACGCATGAAGTAGGATTGGCATGGAAATCGTTGATGTTTTAGATGCTGTCATCGGCTAAAAAGCTTGTTCATTAAGCCGGGCTTGCACGCATGTTAGAAGTTTGCGGCGCAGCCGAAGGAGCGCCTGCCGAATATCGTTCGAGCTGCGTTCCAAACGCTGGCCAATCGCCACCGGAGAGAGTTCTTCAAAGTAGCGATAGTGAACCAACTCACGGCTTTCCTCGGGAAGGGTCTTTAAACAAGTTCTCAAGGCGGTGAGCCGGCGCTCCTCCGATACCGGTTGAGAAACGAGAACCACTTCCTGGTCCGCCAAGACTTCGGTGAGATGCTCTGCCAAGAGACGGGAACGCCGCGCTTCCTTCCGGCGTTCGTTCAAAACCAGATGCTTGGCGATGCCACGCACCCAGGCCCCGAAGTCCTTGCTTCGATCAAATTCCGTTCGCTTTTCGAAGGCGATGACAAAGGCGTCTTGGGCCAGGTCATCCACGTGGTCCGCCCGGACGCCAAGCGCGCGCACGGAGGCTCTTACGCGAGCATGCTCGCGCTCCACTTGGTTCAGGAACCACTGGCGATCGGCGTTTCTCTTCACTCGGTTTTCCGTAAATTGTCGTCACTTGTCTGGCCGTTACGCGCCCTTGGCAATTTCTTGCTCGAATCGATGCGAAATCCGCCATCAGCGATCCGTTGTGGCCATCAGGCTACCGAGGCACCATCTTTTCCCCTCGCGTGCCCCTGACTCGTTCCGTACGCTCCGTTCATGGTTCGTCAGGTTGTTTGCTTGTTCTCGTTTCTCGCGGTGTGCGGAATCATTCCCAGATCTTTGGCACAAGAACCGCCACTGCCAAACGTGGTCATCATCTACGCCGATGACTTGGGGTACGGCGATCTCAGCTGCTATGGGGCCACGCATGTCGAGACACCTAACATTGACCGGCTTGCGGCAGAAGGGCGGCGATTTACCGACGCGCACACCGTTTCCGCCGTGTGCACACCGTCGCGCTATGCCTTGCTTGTCGGACGTTATCCGATCCGTCATGGCGGACTGTGGGGACCGGTATTCTTGAAGTCTCCGTTAGTCATTGATCCTGATCGCACAACGATCGCCGATCTCGCCAAAGAAGCGGGCTATGCCACAGCGTGTATTGGCAAATGGCATCTTGGGTTTGGAAAAAACCACCCCACGGATTGGAATGCGGCGCTCCAGCCGGGCCCGTTGGAACTCGGTTTCGATTACTACTACGGCATGCCGGTCGTGAACAGTCATCCGCCTTTCGTCTACGTAGAGAACCATCACGTGGTTGGCCTAACTAAAGACGATCCGTTCGTTTACGACTCCAAGGCCGAAACGCGCTTGTTTGACGAGAAGTTCGGGATTGGCCAGATTGGCGGCGCCCAGGCAGCGCATTCGCTCTACGATGACGAAGCCGTGGGAACGACACTCACTCGCAAGGCAGTCGATTGGTTAGGCACTCATGCGAAACAGAAGCAGCGATTCTTTCTCTATTTCTCAACGACCAATATTCATCATCCGTTCACACCGGCGAAGCAATTTCAGGGAACGAGCAAGGCGGGACCCTATGGTGACTTCATTCACGAACTCGATTGGATGGTGGGCGAACTCATGGACGCTCTCAAAGAGTATGGAGTTGCGGATAACACTTTGGTGGTCTTTACCAGTGACAACGGCGGGATGCTCAATCGCGGAGGACAAGAGGCGTGGCGCCGTGGTCACCGGATGAATGGGGATTTGTTAGGATTCAAGTTTGATGCTTGGGAAGGTGGTCATCGCATTCCTTTTATTGCGCGCTGGCCGGCAAAGATTCCTGTCAATTCGGTTTCTGATGTCCTTGTCAGCAATGTTGATCTCATGGCTACGGTGGCGGCTCTAACCAATCGCTCGCTGCGAGCCGGTGAAGGCGAAGACAGCTTCGACCTTCTCCCTGCGCTCACGGAGACACCATCCAAGAAAGTTCGTGAGCGCCTGTTGATCGCGGCCTCGCGGAAAACGCATCTCTCGCTTCGGCAAGGCGATTGGATGTACATCGGCGCCAAAGGTCATGGCGGATTCAGTGATGTCAGAGTAGGGACCCATGGATTCGGTGGTGCGGCGGCGCATCCGTTCACGGGTCATGTCAACAGCGATATTGAAGATGGCAAGATCAAGCCCAATGCTCCCAAACAACAGCTCTACAATCTCGCCAATGATCCCTCTCAAAAGGTAAACGTCATTGGCGAACATCCTGAGCTCGCCAAACGCCTGCAAACGGAGTTGGAGCGCATCAAAAGGGAGCCCACAGCGAATCATCTCAAGCCTTGAATCCTTTCGGGTCACCTTGTCAGCAAGGCGATGCCTTGTTCCCTTGCATTGCCTCGCTCCCGTTGAGATCGTCCGCCTTGTTCTGACGATTCCGTGGCTACGAACCGATCCCTCATTTACCGGGCAAAGACGTTGCGAATCATTGCTCTTCCGCTTCTCTTCCTTAACATTGCCACCCTTGAGGCGAACGTGGTGATCAATGAGATCCACTATCACCCGCGCGAACGTGGTCCCAGATTGGAGTTTGTGGAAGTCCTTAACACGGGCTCCGAAACCGTGGATCTGTCAGGGTGGCGATTGGAGGACGCTGTGGATTGGATTTTTCCTAACAACGTCTCCATCAAACCCAATGAGTTCGTTCTCGTCGCTCAAGATCCCGATGATCTCCGAGCGCACTACCAGGTGCAAGCGTTGGGGCCTTGGGAAGGAAAGCTAAACAACTCCGGTGAAACGCTCACCTTACGCGATGCGAAGGGCAAGAAGATCGATGAAGTCGATTACCAAGAAGGGTTTCCCTGGCCCACCATGGCTGCTGGAGGCGGTGCTTCGTTGGAATTGGTAAATCCCCATTTGGACAACGACTTGGCAGGTTCGTGGCGCTCGTCATTGGAGACTAGCGATTCGGCGAACCAGCCTCCTCAATTACTAGTCGCATCACAAGCACGGGACTGGCATTATTTCAAAGGCCTGTCCGAACCGCCCAAGGCATGGCGAACGTTGGCTTTTGATCATCAGCGCTGGAAACAGGGGCGAACGCCGATCGGCTATGCGGATGGAGATGACCACACGGTCTTGCAAGACATGCGTAATCGTTACACGACGGTCTACCTGCGCAAGATTTTCCATTACGATCCCAGCAAACCGATCGAAGGTCCGCTTCTGCTGCGCGTCTATTGCGATGACGGGGCGGTCTTGTGGATTAATGAGAAGGAAGTGGGGCGACTGCGTGTGCGGGGTGTTCATCCAACGCATCGTACCCTAACCACGTCTAATCACGAGGCGGCTTGGGAAGAAATCATGATCGAACGGCCGCAGCTAATCCTGCGACCAGGCCGAAACGTCATCGCCATTCTCGCAGTGAATGGTCAGCGCACGAGTTCCGACTTCTCCATTGATGCGGAATTGCGCACGCCGCCTCCCGGAAGCCTTCCACCACGACCAAGTCCAGGTGAACGCAACCGCTCCTTTCTGAAGCAACCACCCCCACAGATTCGCCAAGTGGAGCATGAGCCTTTGATGCCAGCTCCACGCGAAGTGGTCACCGTGAGTTGCAAGGTGACAGATCCGCAAGGAATCAAGAAAGTGGTGCTGCAATGCCAGCGAGTCGCTCCGGGTGCCTACTTTCATAAACAGGATTCACGCTATGAAACGGAGTGGGAAACGATGCCCATGAAGAAGGATGGCGATCGCTATTCCGTTAGTCTCTCCGCAGCCTGGCAACAACGCCGCCACTTGGTTCGCTACCGTATTCTTGCAGAAGACGCACAGGGCGCGAAGGTTCGTGTGCCTTACCTCGATGACGAACAGCCTAACTTTGCCTACTACTGTTACGACGAGGCACCAGCGTGGACCGCTGCGGATCGGCCTGGCAGAACCCCCAAGAAGACGTTTCCCAAGGAGACGATGAATGCGCTGCCCATTCTTCATCTCATCGCCGATGCCCAGGAAGTCGAATTCTCACAATATCACCACAACTATAACGAGCAGTACCTAACGGGAACGCTCGTCGCGGGAAAGACGGTCTACGATCACATACGCTTCCGCAATCGCGGCGAAACCACGACCTACATGGTGGGCAAGAACAAGTGGCGGTTGAATTTCAATCGCACTCGCGAGTTGCCTGCCCATCAACTTGATGGGCGATCGAAGGGTCGCCGCTGGAAACGCCTCAATCTCAATCCATGTACGATGCCCTACGACGTCAATTTCCGAGGAAACGCCTCGCTCAATGAACGGTTGGCATTTCGACTCTATCAACTGGCAGGATCACCAGCGCCTGACACCACCTACATTCATTTCCGTGTGGTGGACGATACCGATGAGCACGGCGCTGATCAGTATTCCGGCGATTTGTGGGGACTGTACATGGCGTTTGAGTCTAACGACGGCTTTCTGTTAGACAATCATGGAGAGCCTGATGGCGAACTTTATCGTATCAAGCAGTCAGGCAATACGGTTGAACGCCCGCCTGCGGTTCCGGCCCCTCCCGGACTGAGCTATCGCGAGTTTTGGAATGATGTGAGGCGCCGGCAATCACCCGATTGGTGGAGGCGGACGGTGGACCTCGAACGCTACTACGGCTACCACGCGATTAGTATCATCACCGCGCGGTATGATCAGAAGCTCAATCACAACCACTTTCTTTATCGCCATCCTGAACGGGGTTGGACGGCCATTCCTTGGGACGCCGATCTGTCCTTCCGTCCCGCTCTACATGATCCCTACCAATTACGCTGGCATCCCTTTCTAAAGAACGCGCTAGAACATCGTGAGTTAAACCTTCAAGCAAAGAATCGCGCGCGTGAATTGTTGGATCTCCTTTTCACATCAGATCAAGTAAACGCCTTGATTGACGAGATGCTTCGCGATCTTGGCCCATTCGAAGAGGGGCTTAGCTTCGCTGAGGTGGATCACTATCTTTGGAACTATCATCCTAACACGACCAGATCTCACCGCGGCCGCTTCTATCTTGGTCACGTGCCGCCTCATCGTGATGGCGCAGAGATCCGCTTTGACGAAAGAACGTTCGCAGAGCGCGTGCGTTATTTTAGAGAATACCTCATCCCACCAGACGGAAGGCCACGGGAGCGTGGCAAGTTGTATCGTGGGTGGGGCTATTTGCAGCTGGCGGTGCATGCCAAAGATGCTGACATACCGGCGACACCGTCGATCGAGCGAGTTGGAGGAAACGAAGTGCTTCGCTTTCGATGTTCCGCATTCGCGGACCCGCAAGGACCTTCCACTTTCGCCGGGATGTCCTGGCGCATTGGTGAAGTCCACCATCCCTCTGTGCCTAACTATGAAGCTGGTGACGTCAACCGCTACGAGATCGAAGCCGTCTGGCAAAGTCCTTTCCTAACCGACTTTGCAAATGAACTCACCGTGCCGCCGGGCATTCTCGACCCCGGTAGCACTTACCGAGCGCGCGTGCGGTTTCTTGATAACTCAGGTAGGTGGAGCCACTGGTCGCCTCCCATCCCATTCGTCGCGCCTAAGCCTAACAGCAAGGCTTACGAAGAGGGATTGGTCATCTCCGAGATCATGTACCATCCGCCACGAACGGATAAGGGTGATCCAGGAGCGGAGTTCATCGAGATTGCCAACGTGGGCAAGAAGCCTCTGGATCTGTCACGGTTAGAATTCTCGAAAGGGGTGACCTTTTCCTTCACCGATTCATCCATCAGAACGGTGGCTCCCGGGCAACGCGTGGTCATCACTGGGGATCGCGACGCTTTTGTCGCGCGTTATCCTGATCAAGCGCAGGCCCTCGCCGGAGTGTGGACATCAGGCAAGCTTTCTAACAAAGGTGAAAAAATCGCCGTTCGTCTAGGTAAGGGCAAACCCTTCTTGGAAGTCCGCTATGATGACGAAAAACCATCCACAGATGGACGCGGGCATAGCCTTGTGTTAGATCAATCGTCGACCGATCCGCGGCGATGGGTGGCAAGCAAGGGCGAGGGTGGAACACCAGGGCTTTAGTTTGTGGCCCGGAATCTCAAAGCCCACAAAACGCCGGTTACTCGTTCCCTGAATGGCACCGTCGCGGAGAGACGCTACGACTCCTTGATTACCACGAAGTCAAACGACCATTCGAAACCATATCTCTGCCGCATTCAGGTAAAGCCTGCTCTCCGCACCCTTGAGACCGGGAATCGCCTGAATCCGGAGCATCCTGGAATCCTGTGCCGGTTCTGGCGGGCCTTTCTTCAAGATGCGACGCCCTCCCTCACTTCGTGCTAAGATCTGAGAAGCGGGACGCGTATTCTTACCGTCCATGGCAATTCCTTATGGGATTCTCTACCCTCTCGCCGAAACTACGCTCCAATCCCCGCACTTTTAACCATGCCTTCCCTTCATGTACGCCTTCAATTCGCCTTTCTCGGAGCGCTTCTACTCACGCCCCGGGCCCATGCCGATCTGGTGCATCGCTGGAGTTTCGACACTCCCGCGGGGGCAGCGCCGGCCGCCACCGTGGTCCCGGATAGTGTGGGCACGGCTCACGGCGAGATTCGGGGTAGCGGAGCGATGTTTACCGGCACGGCTCTCCAGCTTCCCGGTGGCGACGGCCTAACGGATGCCGCTTACGTCGATCTCCCTAACGGGCTCCTCTCTAGCAAAGACAGCGTTACCTTTGAAGCTTGGTACGCTGTGGATGGCATTCAAGAATGGGCGCGCGTGTGGGATTTCGGTGCCACGAATATTGGAGAGTATGATAGTTTCGGCGTCGCGCACAACGGCACGGATTATTTCATGTATGTGCCCCACCGCGGCACCAGCGCCAGCGCGCAACGGGTCGAGATTCGCGATACCACACCGTGGCGATCCAATCAGCTTAGCAACAACTTGGTTCACACGTTGGCGACGATCTACCACGTGACGGTGGTTTGGGAGAAAGATACCTCAGGTGTGGGGCACCTTTCTTACTACCGCGACGGCGTGTTAGAATCTCAACGCACTGCCACGATCAATCCGTCTGAAATCAATGATGTCAATAATTGGTTAGGCCGATCAAATTGGACGGGTGACGATTACCTGGAAGGCCACCTGCATGAGTTTCGCATTCACAATCACGCCATGACGGCGTGGGAAGTCACCCAATGGCATGCCATTGGAAGCGATCTCAGCGATTCCGATACCGACGGCCTTTGGGATGAATGGGAGAACCATTTCTTCGGCGATCTCTCACAGACTGCGGCCGGCGATCCTGATGGCGATAATGTTAATAATGAGACGGAATTGGAGCGTGGTTCTCATCCTGATGATAGCGATACGGATAACGATACCCTCACGGATGACGTCGAAACGGGGACGGGCATTTACGTGAATGCCAATGACCGAGGCACGAAAGCGAGTACCGCCGATTCTGATCAAGACGGTCTCATGGATCAACACGAAGATGGGAGCGGCACCTACACTTCCGCCACGCAAACGGGCTCCAATCCCAATCTAACAGACTCCGATACGGACGGATTCGATGACGCCTACGAGGTCAGTGTGGGCCGCGATCCGACTAGCGCCGCTAGTTCTCCCCCGATCCTTGCGGATTCCGAAGCGGATTGGAGCGCCACAGGAACCCAAGGCGAGAACGATTGGTGGTATGGTTATCGCCGCGTCACGGACGATGCTCGTGATGACTATCATCCTACTCAAGATTTCGTTGAACTTCCGGGCACGTGGTGGACGGGATCGTTCTGGGATTTCCCTAGCGGAAACCCACCATGGACGGAGATCCGTCAAAACCAATCCCATCCAGATGTCGACGTCTCCGAAAGCCACTGGCCGATCAGAAGGTGGGTGGCGCCGGTTGGTTCGCCTTCGCCAATCTCAGTGCGCTACTTTGTCAGCAAATCCAATCTCAGCTGTGGCAACGGCGTCACGGCGGCCGTCGCCATCAATGGACGTCAACTCAGCGCGACGACGATTGACTTCAACGATTCACTGGGTAGCTGGCAAACCATTCACCTCGGCGTCTCGCCCGGAGATGTCTTGGATCTCGTTCAGAATCCTGCAGGTCCCGATGGCGATGATGCCAACGATGGTTGTGACGGCTCGTTTATGATTATGGAAGTGGTCACGGCTACCGATAGCGACACCGATGGTCTGGGAGATCTTTGGGAAATGACGCATTTTGGAAACTTAGCCCAATCGGGTGCGGGCGATCCAGACAATGATAATCTGGATAATATCGGCGAACAGCGCCTCGGAACTGATCCCAACGATAATGATAGTGATGATGATAGTTTGTTGGACGGTGTGGAATCGGCGACTTGGATTTTTGTCAGTACAAATGATCGTGGAACGAATCCAACATTAGCCGACACCGATGGCGATGGACTCAACGACGATGTGGAAGATAACACGAATGTCTTTGTCAGTGCGGCGCAGACGGGCACCAACCCATTAATGAGAGATTCGGATTCGGACGGTTTCACTGATGATAAGGAAGTGCTAGTAGGCACTCTGCCCACCTCAGCTGCCAGCGTTCCCGCAAATGGTAGCGGTTTGTTAGCCTACTGGGATTTCGATGATAACTCCATTACCACTTCCTCCGCGGATCGCGTCGCCGGACGTGTGGGCACTTTCGAGAGTGGCGCCGCCTACACGGCTGATGGGGGCGGGCACTCCGGATCGCCCGGTGATCGCGCGCTCGATCTCGGCACCACCCAGGCCAGCCAACGCATGCGCGCAACGTCCGCACAATGGCTCGCCGGCGCTGCCGCCAAAGACACCCTGACCATTTCCTTTTGGCAGAGTCTCCACGGTCTCGCCAACTCCAGCGCCTTTTGGATCAGCGCGCCTTCTGAAGATCGCGCGGCGCAAGCGCATGCGCCTTGGAGCGATAACCGGATCTCTTGGGATACGGGCGGTTGCTGTGGTGGAGATGTTAGTCTGAATGAAGAGATTCCCAGTGGTACGGACGTCACGAGTGGGTGGCATCACTTCGCCTTTGTCAAGGAAGGCGCCAAGAAGCAGATTTGGTTAGACGGTGCGCTCTTGTTAGAAGGCTACAACGTTGTTGATCTTCCTTTGGATATGGACACCGTGACCGTGGGTGCCACCGGCGGGGGCTGGGGGAGCATCACTGGTCAGATCGATGAATTCGCCATCTTTGCCGATGCCCTCACGCCCGCACAGATCGGCGAACTGGCTGCCGATACCATGGATGCTTGGGCCGTTGGTGGCATTACTGATAGTGATGGTGATGACATGTCTGATGATTGGGAAACACACTTTGGTCTCAATGTGGGGGTCAACGACGCTGATCTCGACCCAGACATCGATGGACACACTAACCTTGATGAGTTTCGACGTGGATCCGACCCAACAGTCAATCCCACGCCTTTCTATAGTGCCGGTTCTTGGCGCGTGCGCATGGTGCGCAGCAGCGCGGGAATCTGGCATCTTGATTCGGCGCCCTATCAGGAAGGCGTCTTGGATGTGCTCAAGCCTGGCCATCGCAACGTCACCAACAGTTCACTGAATTACGAGCGATTCATCAATTTTAAGGAACAGATCTTCGATAATAGCTGGATCTTTGGTGGATCAGTGAAGCCGTTTCCCCTACTGGGCGGGTATCTAGCAGAGAACTTCTTTGCCATGGAGGCAACCGGCCAGATCTATGTGAAGACGGCCGGTGACGTTACGTTAGGGTTCAATAGCAATGATGGCGGCGCGTTGTGGATCGATGGCGATCTCGTGGCGATCTACAACCAGAATCGCGGCCGGGATACGAGCCTGGGTACGGTCAATCTCTCGCAGGGCGTGCATGATGTGCGCTTTGTTTACTGGGAGAGCGACGGCGGGTCTGGAGTGACTCTCTTTGGTGGGCTCGACTTCGGCACCATCACTGATGCGAACACGAGCACAGTCGATGTCTTGCAGGCCTTCGACGTTCACGAAGTGGCTACCGCCGACACCGATACCGATGGCATTGATGACTTCAAAGAGATCTTCTTCTTTGGCGATCTCTCGCGGGACGGGACCGGTGATTTTGACAATGATAACCTGACAGACGCGCAAGAGTTCAGTCTGAAAACGAATCCCACGAAAAAAGACACTGATGGCGAGGGCCTCGATGATGATGTGGAGGACACCGCCGGAAGTGATCCGCGTGAGCCGAACATTGGCGTGGACACGGATGCAGACACGTTCGACGATGATTATGAACAGCTCGTTGGCACCGATCCGCTAGACAACGCGAGTTTTCCCGGGGTGTATCTGAGGCCAACCGTTCGTGTGACCAGCTACACACAAGATTTCACCGGCGTCAGCGACGGTACGACGGAGTTGCCTGACGGTAGTCGCGTGATCAATGTCAGTCAAGACGCCGCGCAAGTGGAATCCGAGGCGATGCGGTTGAGTTCAGCATCGGTGTTTAGTGCGCGCGCTAACTACGCGCTACCCAATCTTGGCGATGCGCCGTCACAAGGATTTCGGGCTTCCTTTCGATTTCGTCTTGCTTCTGCCGGGACGCCTGCTGACGGCTTCTCCCTTAACTACGGCTCGATCAACCCAATGGATAATGGTGGAGAAGAAGGATTCAACGAAGGCCTATCCGTTGAATTTGATACTTGGGCCAATGTTTCAGCGGGCGAGCCCATCGGGTACAACGTTGCGGTGAATGGCACCGATGTCGTGGGAGGTTACTCACCGGTAGCAGTCCCAATCGACGACACCTGGCATACAGCCGTCGTCACTTGGGAAAAATCCGGAGCGACTAGCGGAACGCTCAATTTCACCGTCGATGGCTCTTCTATTTTTACCAATCTGGCCACGCCCGGATTCACTCCGTGTCCCGATGCTATCTTCATTTTCTCATCGCGAACCGGTGGTGCTGCCGAAGATCTGTTTCTCGATGACATCGCCGTCGTGACGCCGCACGACCAAACTGATAGCGAGCCTGACGGTCTCTTTGATGCGTGGGAAATGGCCTACTTTGGCAATCTCGCGCAGACCGCTGCCGGGGACCCTGACAATGACAACCTAACCAACCTTGAAGAGCAATCCCTTGGGACGGCGCCCAACGATGCGGATTCCGATAAGGACGGGTTGGACGATGACGATGAGACAACCACCGATCCGTCACGTGCGGACACCGATCGCGACGGTCTCGCCGACGGGCGGGAATTGAACGATCCTGTTCATCCGACCGATCCCACGCTCTTTGACACTGATGGCGACGGCCGCGGAGACTATCATGAACTCTATTGGGGCGCAGATCCTAACGATGCTAACGACTTTCCCAGATACGATCCTTTGCCCTTCTACTCCTACTTTGATCAAGCTTGGATGTGGCGTATTGAGAAAGTGCGCGTGCTTTGGGATCACGGTGCGGCTGCGCCCCTGTCGAATCGGTGGCGCGAAGATTGGCTTTTCGGTATCGTGTGCCAGAACATCTCCACCACCTGGCCACGTGAGCTGGAGATTGGTTTTCGATTTCGACCTGCGAATGGCCATGGCTTCTTTGTCGAAGCAGGACGTGAAGGAGTCTTGGAGCGTCATCAAGGATGGGGGGGTTGGCGGGATCATTGGGATAGTGATAGCTTCTGGTACAATGCCATGGGGCTCGCCGGCCTTGGTTCACAAGATGAATCCGATCCGCTTACCTTCGAGGCCCGCATCTGCGCCGGAGTCGATTCTCCAAGTGGTGGCAGTGTTAGCTTTATTCTGACAAACGAGACTACAGGAGCTGACATTGTCGAAGCGTCCTTCGCCGGCCGCACGCCCGATTCCCTGCGTGACCAATCCGCCGTGTGGCTTTCCCGAGAGAATCTTCAGCACGCCACGCTTTGGTCCGCGCCTGGGATCCAACTCACCATTGGCCAGTCTCAAGCCGTGCCCGATGCCGACGATGACGGCATGAGTGACGCTTACGAGAATACTCACGGTCTCAATCCCAATGATCCCTCGGACGCCGGCCTTGATCCGGACATGGACGGGCTGACCAATGCGCAAGAGGCGCAATGGATGACCGACCCGAACGATGACGACTCTGATAATGACAATGTGAAAGACGGCTTCGAAGTCGAGCGCGGCTATTCCCCCACTTCCGGCACCTCCACGCCGCCGTATCATGACGTCTCGCCACCAGTGAACGCCAATGCGGACATCAATAATAATGGCATGTCTGATCTTTGGGAAGCTTCCGTGGGCATGTCCGTGTCACTCGATCCCGACGAAGATCTCGATGGCGACGGCCAGAACAATGGTTTTGAAAGCAAGGCCGGAACGGATCCTTTTGATTCGGAATCCATGTTGGCTCCCGAACTCACCATCACGGGCGATGACGTGGATGTGGAGTGGGACACGGTTCCAGGCAAGCGCTACAGTCTCATGGTGAGTGACACACTCTTAGGTTGGGGGCCGGCGGGAACTTGGGACGCTGCTAGTGGCGAACTTTCCATGCAGCGCACTCTAGCGGGCCACTCAGCTGAAGGCGTGGACCGCAATATGTATCGGGTGGATCTCACTACTGTGGATAGTGATAGTGATGGTGTGTCCAATGATGCGGAGATCATCCTGGGAACGGATGCGAATCGCGCCGATAGCGCCGGAACGGCCGAGACCGGGGCAGGAGCGGCGAGTATTTCCGGTGACTACGTGCGTTTGGTCGAAACCATTCAAGGTGCCATGAGCAACGCCGGAACCGGTGAGCCCTCGCGTTCTCAAGGAGCGCGCTTCCTCATGCAAGCCAGCTTTGGGCCCACCCTGGCAGAAATCGATCGCGTGGTCGCGCTCGGCTATGAAGGCTGGATTGACGATCAAATCGCCAATCAAGGCACGACATTGCATGAGCCTTACATTGCCCAACTTTGGCAAGACCACCGCTACGGCTTGCGCGAAATTCCCAACTATCAGAAAGGTCAATTTGGCGTTCCTGGCAATAATGCCACCACGCCCTTTATGCGGGGGGCCGCACAAGGAACGGATCAGTTACGGCAACGTCTGGCCTTTGCGCTCAGCCAAATTCTCGTCGCCTCCCGGCAAGACACGAACTTGGAATCCCGCCCGCAAGGCATCTGTCATTTCTATGATATCTTTGTCAGGCACGCTTTCGGCAACTTCGAAGACATCCTTTGGGAAGTCTCCATGCATCCGATCATGGGGCGCTACCTCAGCCACATCGGGAATCAGAAGGCGGATCCGTCGATCAATCGCTTTCCCGATGAGAATTACGCTAGGGAGATCATGCAGCTTTTCACCATCGGTCTTTGGGAATTGCATCCTAACGGAGAACGCATTCTTGACGGCGACGACGAACCCATTCCCACCTATGACAATGATGTTATCAAAGAGTTGGCTCGCGTTTTCACGGGCATCTGGTATGGTGGGCGCTCCTGGGGCAGCGGTGGTTGGGATGATAGTCACTACACCGTGCTCATGGATATGCACGCCGATCGCCATGATTTCGGCGAGAAACCCATCTTCAAAAATCGCCAGGCTCCCGGACGGCCTGACATCACCTTTCCCGCCCAGACGGAGTCCGAGGCTAACGGCTTGCAAGAGATTCGCGATGCCGTGGCCATGCTCTTCAATCACCCCAACACGCCGCCCGTCATCTGCAAGCAACTCATCCAGTTCTTTGTTACGGCGAATCCTTCACCGGACTACGTCGAGCGGGTGCAGAACGTCTTTGTGGACAATGGCAGTGGCGTTCGCGGCGATCTTGGCGCGGTGATCAAAACTATTCTGTTAGACGAAGAAGCGCGTGAGCCGCAGTATTTCCTCCAAGCGGACTTTGGTAAACTGAAAGAGCCTGTCCTGCGGATGACCGCTCTCGCTCGAGCCTTTCATTTGGGGCGTCACAGCGATCTGGTGTGGTGGGATCTTGGCGCTTTGCAGAACGCGGGGTTTCAGGTGCCTACCAATGCTCCCAGTGTCTTCAACTACTTCCGGCCGGATTACCAAGCACCGGGCGAAGTCCGCGCCGAGAATCTTGTTAGTCCCGTTTTTCAGATTGCTGACAGTTTCACCAGCATCGCCTTTCCCAATCATTTGTGGGACATTCTTAGCAACGGCTTCCCAGGCGGCATCGGCAGGGGGAGCGTGGACCGGTTTGCGCTCGACTACAAACAAACGAACGTCATCGCCGATGATACCGGCAAGCTCATCGATCGCATGAATCTCCTCTTCTGCGCCGGACGCATGAGTGTGGCCACGCGCGACGAACTCATCGCCGCCATCGACACCCTCCCGGTCGACTACTCGCCTCAACAACGAGCGGTGCTTGCCGCTTACCTCACGCTTTGCTCACCAGACGGCGCTATCCTCAAATAACTTTCTATCATGGACACTAACTCCACCACCACTTCCCGCCGGCAGTTTCTCAAACAAGCGAATTGTGCGGCTATTGGTTCGGCATCGATCCTCTCCACGCTGCTCAACTTGAAGATGGCGAACCACGCCGCTGCTGTGGACCTCGGCGAAACCGTGGAACACAAATCGCTGGTCTGCATCTTCCTCAGCGGCGGCTATGACTCTTTTAATGTGCTCATTCCCAGGGACGCCGCGCCCTATGCCGAATACCAGACGACGCGGAGCAACCTCGCCTTGCAACCATTTGAGACCATCGACCTGAATCAAGAGGGCGGCGGCGATGGGCGCCTCTATCGTTTGCACGGATCCGCTCCCGGTCTCGCCGATATGTTCAACGGCACGGGCGCCTTCACCGGCAAACGGCGGCTCTCCTTCGTCACCAATGTGGGGACGCTCATTCATCCGCTGAGCCTTGCTGAATACCAATCACGAAGTGTGGCCATTCCCAAAGCGCTTTTCTCACATAAAGATCAAATCGAACAATGGCAGACCTCCGTTCCCCAAGGCATGCAACAACTAACCGGCTGGGCCGGCCGCGCCGCGGATGTCTTGCACTCGACGATCAATACGGGCTCGGTCTCGATGAATATCTCGCTCAGTGGCAACAATGTGATGCAAACGGGCGAGAGCGTGACCCAGTTCGTCATCACCCCGGATGGCGCCTTAAGCTTCAGTGATAGCACGAGCAATCCAAGTGAGCCGCTTTTTGACGTTAAGAACAGCGCGCTCAAGAGCGTCATGGATGCGCATTATGCTAGCGTGCTTGAACGCACCTTTGCCGGCCTTACCAAAGACAGCGTGGAAACGAGCGAGTCCTTTACCACGCATTTTGAGGATCCCCCCGCCTACACCACGGTCTTTCCCACCACTTGGTTAGGCCGACAAATGGAAGCCGTTTTCAAGACTATCGCGGCCAGAGAGAAGTTAGGGCTTCGCCGCCAAACCTTCTTCATCGAGTTTGGTGGCTGGGATCATCACGGAGAATTGCTCAACTCCCAAGCGGATCGACTGGATCAACTCAACGGCGCTCTCACTGCTTTTCAGTTGGCCATCGAAGAGTGCCAACTTGAGAATGACGTTCTCACCTTCTCCTGCTCGGATTTCGCGCGAACCTTGGCCTCGAACGGCCGCGGAACCGATCACGCCTGGGGCGGCAATGCCTTTGTCATCGGCGGCCCGGTCAATGCCGGCAAGGTGTTGAGCACCACGCTGCGGCCGTCCGGCTATCCTTCCCTCAGCATGATCGAAGGGGCCAACGATCTCAATATCGGACGCGGAGGACTCTTGTTGCCCACGACGTCGGTGGACGAATATCTTGGGGAGTTGTTAGATTGGTTCGGTGTGGGTTCGCCCAATATCGATCAAGTCCTTCCTAACATCGGCAATTTTTACGATCCTTCATCGATTACGAAACCCATTGGTTTCATCGCCTAACCAATCCGATGCGTCACGGCGGTTTATGGTTCGTTGTTCTCATTCTTGTCGGGAGTGCTTATTTCCTCCTGCGTAGCCTGGACAAACCGCCTGCTCCCGTCCCGGAAACGAAAGCCCCGAGTCTAAGTTCGTCTCCGGAGTCTTCAGTTCCACCCTCGCCGCCGCCCACAGATGAGACGGCCATAGGAATGGAGATTCTGCAAGACTACGCCACCGAGCGTAGCGACGCCCGGCACGACCTCGAATTGATGGATCGTTTGTTAGGTAGCTACCGCACTCTGGTCAAAGGAGACGATCCCCTGAACTTCGCATCCAATGCCACCATTGCTGAATCGATTCGCGGCAAGAATCCCGCTCACATGGCCTTTCTGCCAGAGCGTCACCGCGCCTTCAACGAAGCCGGTGAGATCGTCGATCGCTGGAAAACGCCGCTCTTCTTTCACGTCCTCTCCCAAGACCAAATCGAGATTCGTTCCGCAGGTCCTGACAAACAGATGTGGACCGACGATGATCTGCAGCACGAGTAGGATGGCCAGGCACCTCTACGGAGGAGCGTTTTCTGGTCATTACTTGATTCCGTTTCTTTGCGGCGAAAACTATTCGATGGTGATGATCAGGCGGAGGAAGCGTCTTAAGTGTGCGGCAAGTGGAAAACGGATGGTTACCTCCTCGGTCGTCGCATCGATACTTGAAGTGGTTTCTGTGATCCCAGACGCTGTGTCCCAAGAGCCGTCTGCCGGCGTGGGGCTTTCCTGGATCAATTGCGTGGCGTTGGAGGGGGCTTTGCGACGCCTGAATACCATCTCCAGATAGAGAGTCCCGCCGTCATTGATGATATCGCTAGACACGGCGCCTTCGTTGGATTCCAAGGGGTTGAGGTTGTGAAAGTACTCTTCGGCATTAGTTAGTTCATCATCATCCGGGTTCGCCATGAAGCCCCAGATGGTAGCTTGTTTGCTAGGGTCATTGAGATCCTCTGCGCTGAAGAGGCCGGCCAGCCAGCTTTGGAAAAGGGGCGCCTCATCGCTGGAAACCGTGACCGTAGCGGTATCGTTTGGTGAGCCGGCGACGGTGATGTTGCCGGCGTTTGTCGATGTGAGGGTGATGATGACCGTTTCGCTCATTTCGAAATCAACATCATTGGTGACGTCGACATCAATCGTGTTCGAATTCGTACCGGCAGCGATCATCACCGAATTGCCAAGCGAAGCGTAATCGGCGCCGTTGGTCGCCGTACCGGTGATGTCGAATTGAACCGTGACCCCGCCGGCGGGCGCCAAGGTGCCACCGCTCAGAGAAACCGTGAATTGACCATCGTCGTCAGGTTCTCCGGCCGTAGCATCGTTAGCAGTGATCGAGACGGTCGCACTGGTGTCATTGTCTTCAATCGTTGCCGTGACGGGTACGATGACAGTGGTAGTGGGATAGTCCATCGCGTCGGCCGTGGTGGTGATGGCGTGAGTGATGCGTGAGGTGTGTTCTCCCTCGGTAGCGCCGTCGTCGATCGCGCGCACCGTGATTGTCTGACTGCTCGTGTCAGAGCGGCTGAACGTTTGGCTTGGGGCGAAATCCACGCCATTAAGGCTCACTTCACTTTGGGCGTCAGCCGTGGTGGTGATACTCACGGATCCACTTGGCGTGGTATCCAGGGTAATGGTGTAGGTGTCAGTGGTGCCGGACTCGGTGGTGGCGATGCTTCCACCGGTGTCGATCGAAATGCCAGGTAGAACGGGTGCTTCTTGAATGGCCATGCCACCGAGAACCATCCAGTCGACCGATCCCTTTACGATCGAGATGCCGATCTCTCCACTGCCATCGGAGGTGGCGGTCACCGCGAAAGACTCAAGAGGGAGCGAGCTGGAACCCTTCTGGCCATTGACCCAAAGTTCTCTGCCAACGGTCGTGGTTTGAGAGAAGACAAGGGGTGCTCCTGCCCCGGTTATCGTCACCGTTTGATCGATATCGACGTCGAAGTTTTCATGAGCGAATACGTAGACATTGTATGGGCTGTTCGGACTCAGATCCGACCAAGTAAACGTGGGGCTGCCATTGTAGAGGTTGGTAAAATCGACCCCCGATAGACTTGGGGTATGCATTGGTACTGTTGATGGAGAGGGCGAAACGAACCCGGATGCATTGCGGGACGAAGCTGTGAAATCAATCGAACTTAGGGTTCCGTCCTCGAGCGTGATGTTTGAAGCGGTGCCGCCTGATGAAATGGTACTCCAATTGGAGGGGGTTACCCCGACACCGCCCTCAAAATCCACACCCGCCAATGGACCAAAGTCGTCATTGTCAGAGATGGCTATCAATGCATCGTCGAGAGCAAGGGTAACGGGATAGGTAGCGCTTGTGCTCGAGGTGATGGTGTTGGTGATCGTGCTCGTGTGGTTGCCCTCGACATACGCATCATCAATGGCTCTGACCGTAATGTTCTGCGGCAGCGTCGTGGTGAGCGTGAGCATTTGACTGGCCGCAAAGGTAGTTCCATCAAGGCTGATCTCGGAATCCGCATCAGCGTCTAATGTTAGGGTGACTGTTCCGCCAGGGTTGCTGTTAAGGTTTAGTTGGTAGGTGCCATCGACGCCACCTTCCTCGATTGTTGTGGGTGTTAAAGTTAGTCCTGGTGTGGTTGGCAGGATTTCGCGCAGGGCGAGAGCTGCGATGCCGAACCCATCTCCTGTGGGTGCTGCGGTGACAACGATTTGGCCGTTGCTGTCGGCCGCGACCACCTTCTCATTCAACTCAAGATTCTGCGCACTGGAGCCAATAGCGTCGTTCACGCGAAGCTGGTTGTCGGACAGCGTTTGGGTGAATGAAGGAAGCGTGGTCGCTCCCGCGATCGTCACCATCTGACCTCGATTATCGGCGTTACTATCCGCATCCAATCCGAAGAGATAAACCCCATAGAGCCGGCCGGGGATCAGATCACTCCAGGTTCCAATGAGAGATTGAGGACCACCACGGGAGAATCCGCCGATGTCATCGAGCACGGGCACGTGATTTGGGATGGATGTGGAGGCGGGGCTTCCAGTGTGCCAACCAGGCCAGCCGTTGGTGGTCTCGATGGTTAGGTCGATGCTCGTCGCGACGCCATCGTCTCTCAACAAATCGGTTAGTGACGTTAAGGAACTGTCGATTTCGATGATGTTCCAGCTGTTAGGGCCAGGTCCCGAGGCGGAACCGAAATCCACGCCGATCACGGGGACCGATTCGTTGTCCACAATTTGAACAACGACCTGATTGATCACAGTCGTCAGGGGATAGCTCGCTGATGTAGTGCTAGTGACCATGTTGGTAATCGTGCTCGTATGGCCGCTTTCAGGTATTGAATCGTCAACCGCTCTCACATAAATCCTTTGCGCCGCAGTCGAGTCGAAGATTAACGAGGCCGTGCTGCCGTAGGTTACGCCATCGGTACTCACCTCGCTTTGGCTGTCCGCAGCGGCCTCAACCGTGACCGATCCGCCGGGATGGGTATGAAGGTTCAGGTCATAAGCTCCGACCAAACCATCCTCGGTAGCCACGACCGCGCCGTGGACTTCGGTGACGGCGATTCCAGGCAGGGCCGGGTTGGCCGTGAGCCAGAACATCTCGTCCGAGGTGTCAAAGAACACATTGCCCGTGCCGCGGATTTTGATCCGGGCATTTGTGGTGGTGATGTTAGGCAAAGTGATGGATTCGCTGCCGTCGTTGGCAGTTGTCGCGAGCACGATCGGAAAGGTTCGGCCGCGGTCGGACGAGAAGAGGATATCGACCTGACTGGCATTGATACCATTGGCAGCGGTCCCTGCGACATCCCAGGTGACCGTGTGGCTCATTCCTCCGGTCCAGGATTCAAAGCCGTTGGGTGCCGTAACCTTAAAGGGCGCACCAGTATCCTGGACATCGATCAGCACGTCATCGGAATTGATGCCGCCTCCTGCGGGATTGTTATCGCGAACTGTGACGCGGAAGTTGAGATCGCGGTCGGTGGCAGGCAAGGGGTGGATGGGGTGGTGAGAAAAGAGGCCCACCGGATTGGGGGACGGCGGGTAGGACCGGAACAGTGGGCTTGCGCCATTGTCGAAAAGAGGCAGCCCCATGGCGTCACCTTTGTCCAATTGCTCCCAGGTATAGGTTAAACTGTCGCCATCGGCATCCGAAGCGGTGGCCGTGAGTTCGAAGGGTGTTCTGGCGGGGATCACGTAGTCTGATCCACCGGAAATCGTCGGAACGCTATTGCCGGTGACGATAGTGCTATGGGGCTCCGCCTCGCTAGCAATGTACTCATAGACCTGCTCAAAACTAGCAGCGTGGAAGTAGCGATCGGGACTGCTTTGAAGGTCGTCACTATCACAAGTACCGGCGTAACTCATGATGGTGGATCCGCTCGCAGGCTCGAAGGCGTTGTCCGGCTCCCGATTATCCACACATGAACCAACCGCATCGGCGTTGAACGTGTGTTGCGCGCCAAACTGATGCCCAATCTCGTGCAGGATGAGGTTGATGAATCCGGCATTCGTCGCCGACGGATCGGATGACTCGGAAATGCCTCTCGCTTTATGCATCGAATTGGTGACCACCCCAAGGCCAGCCCGGCCGCCGCTCCCTGACACGGTCTTGCCTAGCACATGGCCTATGTCGTAGTTGGCCGATTCGATCTGCGCGTCCAGGGTGGTTTGGTTTTGATCCAAGTGGTCACTTCGATCACCGGAATAGGGATCGCTTTCGGGAGCCGTGTCGTAGATGATGCTGTTTTGAAGGGTGTCAGAGACGAGAACGAGGCGGATGGCAAATTCCTGTTCCAAGGTCTGATTCACCTCGGCCATGATCGCTTTGATTTCTGCTAGAGCGCTTGCTTTACCGCCGTGGTAGCTGGTGAACTCACTGGTAGCCGCCACCGCAATGCGGTAGACTCGAATTTTGTCCCCGACGCTATGGTTGTCGTTGATGTCGACAGCTCCCCACACCAACCCTGCCAATGCGATGAGGGCCAAAGGGTAGAAGTGGCTCAAATGACTTTTATTTGGATGGCGATTCATCGGTGAAACTCGAATGAATGGATTCTCCACTGTTGGGCATGGGAATACAATGCTTGAGTTGCTGACTAACTAACATAGGCAGCGCTCGGGAGAGCGTCTTTTGGAATGCGAATCCGCTGGATATTTTGACCGCAATGTCAGAATCCCTAAATCTTGGCCGCTGTTACCCAAATCGGACCATCGCCTTCTACCCTTCAAGCACAAACCCGTTTCCGAGTTTGACCCCATTGGCCGGTTTCTAAAACGGAATCATATAGTGAAATGAAGTCTCTTGCCATTGATCCCGGAGGGCGCCGCTGCGACAACCTGTTACCGCTTTTCCAAACGCATCCCTGCTGCGGGAGAGAATGGTCAGCAGGCTGGCTCACGACCGCGGCAGCGGCTGCCGCGGTCCAAGCTCTGCTCACCCAATCACCCTCCTATTTCTGCGTTGTTGGCCTAAAGTCGGGGCGACATACGGCCCTGCTTGTCGTCTTCCTCTTGAGGATTCAAGGAGACGCGGCGTCTAAAGAGCACTTGAAGTTTGCCCGAGTATAGTGCAAGCAAGAGTCCGCTAACAAGCTTCACTACGACGTCAACGCGATCGGAAACTTAGGGCCCGTAGCTCAGCGGTTAGAGCAGGGGACTCATAATCCCTTGGTCGTGGGTTCGAATCCCGCCGGGCCTACCTTGATAATCAACGAGTTATAAATCGAATCGTATTTTGATATCTTGAAATTGGTCCATTTTTGAACCACTCGTTTCTGATTGCATTAGCAATCCCCGCAGTCATAGATAGTTATGCCTTGGAAGGCTGATACGGCCTTTTGGAGGTCTCGATTGAAGCAGCGAATGTTAGTGGAATGGCAGTCACCGTGTATTACATCCGGCCTCAAATAATGGGGAAAGGCGATGGGTGAATCTGCAAACGAGCAACAAGAGATTGGCCTGTGAGCGTGCCGCTGAGTTCTGGTCGTGTTGTAAGAGATTGGCTGGAAGGGCGCACTTCAGCAGGCGATTGGCGTTCGCGCTCCACGTGAGAATGGCCCAACGATCGGCGAATTCCTGGAACAGATCGAAGCAGACACTTCTATCAACTCGAAGACGTTTACTCATACGCCTGAAAATTGCACACGATTGTTAGTGAAATCTTCGGGATTCCGTCTTCAACGGGATCATCAGAGGATGCCGAGCGATTTCGCTCTGCTGTGGGCGCCATTCCTCTTTCCCGGCTAACGTCTGAAAGGATCAATGAATGGCGCATTGAGCGGCTCAAGGGCTTGAAGGGAGAGCAGCTGACTAAGGCGTGGAGGACAATCTCCAGCATGATTCGAAACGCGTCCTTACTTTTCTCTGAGAAGCACACGCGATCTTTGCAACTCACATTGCCATCCGCGTTTGATATGCCCAACGCGGTCGCCACGCCGGGGTCGATCTAGACCACGGTCCCAGTTCCGTGGCTGCCCTGGACTCCCTAACAGCATTCACATTTTCCGCCACCGTGCTCGGTCCTGGCACTTGGATCTCATGACACTCAAAGAAGCGGTGGAGGGTGATGACGCATTTCTCTAACCGGTTCGATGGGACCTTCCTGCTCGCTCATCACCTAGAGTTGATCGAAATTGGTGTTCGTTCAAGAGTATCGATGGGGATGAGCGGCAAGAAACGGTTCTTGAATCATGGTTGCCAAGTCCTGGCAGGCCGTACATTCGTGCCTCCGCTCATGCTCACCCTCTCCAATGTTGAAAAAGCCTTCGGTGGACGCACGCTTTTTAAAGGTGTGAGTCTGCAGCTCAATCGAGAGGAACGAGTGGGGCTTGTAGGACCGAACGGCGCAGGCAAATCGACCCTTTTCTCCCTCATTCTCAAGGAAGACGATCCTGACGAAGGCACCATCACGCTGGACCGCCGCGTGACGGTCGGGTTCCTGCCTCAAGAACACGCCGCGGCAGGAGAAGAAACGGTTCTGGATCTCGCCACATCGGTTTCGGCGGAAGTGGTCGAATTGAAACGCACTCTCCTCAATTTGGAGGCGGAAGACCGCACGCATGAACCGGCTTATCACGACGCAAGGACCAAGTTTGAAGGGCTCAACGGCTATCACTTGGAACCGAAAGCCAAACGGATTCTCTCGGGCCTAGCCTTTCGTCAGAACGATTTTGAGCGGCCGGTGAATCAAATGAGCGGCGGCTGGATCATGCGCGCGCATTTAGCGCGGTTGTTAGTGATGGAGCCGGACTTGCTCATGCTTGATGAGCCGACCAATCATTTGGATCTGCAATCTTTGCAGTGGTTTCAAAACTACCTCATGAGTTACCCTGGTGGCATCCTGGCGATTTCTCACGATCGCGCCTTTCTCAATGCCATTGTGACCACGATCTACGACATCGATCAGGGCGCTATCCATTCCTATACGGGCAATTACGACAAATTTCTGGCGGAGAAGGAAGCCCGTTATCAACAGCAGTTAGCCGCCTATCAGAATCAGCAACGGCAGATCGCCCAACTGCAAAGGTTCATCGATCGCTTCCGCGCCAAGAATACCAAGGCTTCTCAGGCGCAAAGTAAGATCAAACAGCTGGAAAAGATGGAGAAGATCGAGATGCCGGTCAAAGTCACCCGCCATCTCAAGTTCAGTTTTCCGCAACCTAAACGGGGTCCGCAACGCTGCATTACGTTAGAACACATTCATCAAGCTTACGGCGATCTAACGGTTTATCGTGATCTCAATTTCCAGGTGGAACGAGGTGAACGCATCGTCCTCGTCGGCCCCAATGGAGCGGGCAAATCCACTTTGCTGAAGATTCTCGGCGAGGTCATCCCCTATCAACACGGCGAACGGAGGTTAGGCGAACAGGTAACGATGGGTTACTATTCGCAACATCGCACGGAAATGCTCGATCCTAACAAATCGGTGTTGCAGACCGTGATGAGCGCTCGTCATCGCGTGAGTGAACAAGACGCGCGCACCTTGTTAGGTTGTTTTCTCTTTTCCGGAGACGACGCCTACAAAAGCGTGTCTGTCCTTAGCGGCGGCGAGAAAAGCCGCCTGGCCTTGGTGCAGTTTCTTCTCAATCCGCCAAACCTCCTTCTCATGGATGAGCCGACCACGCATCTGGACATGGCAAGTATTGATGCGCTCATCACCGCCTTGAAACAATATGAGGGGGCTTTGGTTTTCATCAGTCACGACGTGCATTTTATCCGTGCGATCTGTGAGCGCGTTGTGCACATCGAGGCGGGCGAACTCACCTCGTATGCTGGCGACTACGATTATTACTTGGAGAAAACGGGCGCCACTTCTGCGGAGGCGAAACTCACCCAAGCACAGCCGAAGGAGATCAAGGTAGTGGCGAGTTCGAACGGAGGCGCTTCCGGAACCGCCCGAAAATCCAAGGAACAGAAACGCCTCGAAGCGCAACAACGTCAGGAACGTGCTCAACGACGGAAGACCTTGGAATCTCAAATCGAGAAATACGAATCCCGCATCATGAGTCTCGAATCACGTCGCGATGAATTGAGTCAATTGTTAGGCGATCCCGAGACCTACGCGAAAGATCCTGGGAAGGCCATCGATTGGAATCGCGAGCTGGCTGACATCGAAGAAGAACTCCCTACGCTGAACGCCGATTGGGAAGCTGCGGCTGAAGCCTTGGCCGCCGTGGAATCCGTTTGACCGTCCCCACGAATTTGCATTTACCCAGGAACGTGGGGTCGCTAGCGTGCCGACATGAAGCGCGTCCATTTCCTTGTCTCGACAATCCTTCTGCCCTTCGCGGGTGAGGCCGCCCCCTTGCCGGCGTTTGAACGGCTCCAACTAACAGATAAGTTTTTCACAGAGGGTGGCGCTGCCGGCGACTTCAACCGAGATGGTCACCAGGATGCGCTTGGCGGTCCTTATTGGTATGCTGGACCCGACTTCAAGGAAAGGTCACCGATCTATGATACCAAAGCTTATCCACCCAAAGGTTATTCACGGAATTTCAATTCGTGGGCCTATGATTTTAACGGAGATGGCTATGATGATGTCTTGCGAGTGACCTTTCCTGGAGACGCTGCGCTTTGGTATGAGAATCCCGGCGGCGATGGCAAAGGGACTTGGAAGGAGCACCGCGCGGTCGATGTGGTGGAGAATGAGTCACCTCAGTTTGGTGATCTCACCGGTGATGGTCAGCCTGAGTTAGTGTTCTCGGTAGGAGGGCGATTTGCCTACGGCGCCTTCGATAAAAAAGCGCCGACAACGAAATGGATGGTTCATTTCATCTCTGGCGAGAAAACAACGGGAGGCCGATTTACTCACGGGCTCGGCTTAGGCGACGTCAATGGTGACGGACGCGTCGATTTGTTAGAAAAAGAGCGCTGGTGGGAGCAACCCGACTCCTTAGAAGGCGATCCTTTATGGAAAGGCCACCGATTTCAATTCGCCGGTCCGGGCGGTGCCGATATGTTCGCTTATGATTTTGATGGCGATGGGGACAACGACATCTTCACTTCTGAAGCCGCCCACAGTTATGGCCTTGTGTGGTTCGAACGCTACACAGAGGGCGATCGCAAGACATGGAAACGCCATGTGATCACCGGAAGCAAGCCGAACGAGAATCCCTATGGAGTCGCCTTTAGCCAAGCGCATGCCGCGCGCTTGGTTGATATGGATGGCGACGGCGTCAAAGATATCATCACGGGTAAACGCTGGTATGCTCACAATGGCAACGACCCGGGGGCTCACGAACCGGCCGTTCTCTATTGGTTCAAAGTCGTGCGCGGCGGCAGATCTGGAGATGCCAAGTTTATTCCTTACTTGATCGATAACGATTCCGGCGTGGGCACGCAATTCGTTGTCCGCGACTTAAACAAGGATCAAAAGCCTGATATCGTTGTAAGTAACAAGAAGGGCACCTTCGTTCATCTTCAAACAAGCTCGACAAAGCATTCGTCGGGTGTTGGAGAACTGCTGCGTGATGGCGATCACGTCGCTCTCCTAGGCAACACTTTTGTCGAACGGCAAATGAATTATGGCCACGTGGAGACCGCGCTCACCTTAGGGACTGCAGCAAAGGGAAAACACGTCACCTTCCGCAATCTCGGTTGGAGCGGTGACTCCGTTTATGGACACGCCCGTTCCTACTTTGGTCCGCCGCAAGAGGGCTTCGAGCGTTTGGAAGCTCATCTCAAGTTATTCAAGCCCACCGTGCTCGTCGTATGCTACGGAGCCGTGGCCGCCTTTGAAGGTGAGGCTGGAAAAGGCGCGTTTGTAAGTGGTTATCGCCGTCTGCTGAATATGGCTGTCCAAGCTAGTGGCGGCGCCCGCGTGATTCTCATGAGCCCGCCGCCCTGCGAGAACTTGGGCCCGCCGTTACCGGACATGACGGCGCAGAACAAGCGCCTTGCCCAATACAGAGACGCCATCAAAGAAATCGCGGAAATCGATCAGTACGCCTTTATCGATTTGTTTGAGGCCCTGGGCGCTGGAAAAGCGGTGCGCGATGACCCGTGGACGGATAACGGTATTCACTTCACCAGCACGGGTTACCAGCACCTGGCGCCGATCGTCGCCAAACTTTTTGATTGTCACGTTGAGACTAGTAATACCGGCCCATTGCGAAAACTGATTCATAAAAAGAACGAACTCTTCTTTCACCGCTGGCGCCCTCAAAATGAAACCTACCTCCACGGCTTCCGCAAACACGAGCAAGGCCAGAACGCCGTGGAAATCCCGCAATTTGATCCACTCGTTGAAGAGAAAGATAAGGCAATAGCCAAACTTGCTAACGAGTTGATAAAATCATGAGCCCTTTCCGTAGCGGTGACTTTTAGTCGCCGCCGAACTTTTATGACCATTCGGCGGCGACTAAAAGTCACCGCTACCGCCCATCGAACACACTATTTCAGCAAATAAGATGAAACGAATAATCACTTCATGTCTGGCCTGCATTCTAACAACTGCACATGCCCAGAACAACCTTCCCCTTGACGCAATTCCTGACCCGGATCCCGCAGCGCAGGAAGCGAGTTTTATTCTAGACGAAGGCTTAGAGATCAATCTCTTCGCGTCAGATCCGATGATCGCCAAGCCTGTGGGCATGAATTGGGATGCACAGGGACGTCTCTGGGTGGTTAGTTCTCGTCTCTATCCCCATATTAAACCCGGACAGCGCTCCGATGACCAAGTCATTATTCTGGAAGACAATAATGGTGATGGCAAAGCGGACAAATCCACGGTCTTTGCCGAAAATCTCTTGATTCCCACCGGTATCATGCCCGGCGATGGCGGGGCGTATGTGGCGAACTCGACTGAGCTTTTATTCTTAAGAGACACGGATGGCGATTTGCGGGAGGACGAACGGCGGGTGATGCTCAGCGGCTTTGGCACAGAGGACACCCATCATATTATTCACGCCTTTCGCGGTGGGCCGGATGGGATGCTTTATTTCAACCAATCGATTTATATTCACTCCCATGTGGAAACCCCTCATGGAGTGAGACGATTAATGGCCGGTGGTATTTGGCATTTCCGGCCGGAGACCATGGAGCTTGAGGTGTTTAATAGAGGATTCGTCAATTCATGGGGGCACGTTTGGGACCGTTATGGTCAAAGTTTCGCTACCGATGGCGCTTACGGTGAGGGTATCAATTATGTTTTCCCAGGTAGTGTTTTCTGCACGGCATACAATGCGAAGCGAATACTTCGAGGCCTCAATCCTGGTCAACCCAAGCAATGTGGATTGGAAGTTATCAGCTCAAGCCATTTCCCAGATGAGTGGCAAGGCAACATGATCACCAATGACTTTCGGGGGCACCGCGTGAATCGCTTTGTTCTCTCAGAAAGCGGTAGCGGCTATGTGTCACGGCAAGCGGCGGATCTTGTTCGAACGTCGCACCGATCCTTTCGCCCCATCGATGTCAAGATTGGCCCGGATGGCGCGCTCTATATCGCGGATTGGTATAATCCTATTATACAACATGGCGAAGTCGATTTCCGTGATCCGCGCCGGGATCACGTTCACGGCCGAATCTGGCGCGTGACTTACAAAGGCCGGCCTCTATCAGAAAAGCCGAAAGTGGTGAATCAGCCCGCAGGCGAAATCGTTAAGCAACTTCGTTCTAAAGACGGTCTAACAAGACACTTTGCCAAACGCGAACTTCGCCGATTGGATCGCACCCAAGCTTTGAATGCCTTAGCCACCGCGGAGACCAATTCGCTCGAGGATAAATTGGAACTGCTTTGGGCGCACCAATCGATCAACGACCTCAATGAATCCCTTCTACGCGAACTCTTACAGTGTGAGGATCATCGCGTGCGGGCAGCCGCTGTTCGCGTGATCTATCATTGGCACGGACGTGTCGGCGATGCGATGGCATTGCTGAAAACGGCCGTCGCCGATGGCCACGCTCAAGTGCGATTGGAAGCCATCAACGCGCTGCGTCAGATAGGTGATCAGGAAGGATTTGAGTGGGCCATGAGTGCCTTGAAAGATGAAGTGGATGAGAATATCGATTTCGCACTCTGGCTCACTGCTAGAGAACTGGAGTCCGTGTGGATGCCAGCATTGGAACGCGGATCTCTCCAACTTGATCCGAAGACTTTGCAGTTTGTTCTGACAGCCGCGGAGAAGCCCCAGGCGATTCGCTTTCTTCATGACACGTTTCGGCGCAGCGCGCAGGCAGGGGAGGATGTGTCGGCCCTGGCTGATCTCTTCACTCAAGTGGGCGATGCTCGAACGCTCGATGTGCTTTATGAGCAAGCGTTGGCCAAGGAAGGAGACGAGGCAATGTTAGGACGACTATTCCAAACCTTCAACCAACGGCGGATCAAGCCAACGAATACGCGAACAAAGCAACTCCTGCCCTTCATTGAGAAAGGTGTTGCCAACGCGATTCTGCTAGGAGGCGCGTGGCGTTTGGAGGAGGCGCGAGCCCTGATTGAACGCCGCCTCGCAGACCGGCAGCAAGCCCCCGAGATTGCGGTAGCAGCTTTGACCCACTACGGAGATGCTAAAGCAGCAGCGAGCTTAGTGAAAGTGGCCAACAACGGTGAATGGTCTCCTTCACTACGAGCGGCAGCAGTGGCCGGATTGGTGCAGATTGATGCTCAGCAAGGTGTGAAAGAAGCGGTGGACTGGTTGGAAGAAGCTACTGGGGCGGAAGGAGCTAACATTATTTTTAACGCCTTTCTATCTAGAAAGGATGGTCCTGGGCAATTGGCTGCCGGATTGCAAGGCAAACGTATCCCTGAAGAGGTGGCCACCACGGGCGTTCGCCAGGCGGGGACGAGCGGTGGCAAGACGGCCGGCTTGGTCGCCGCTCTCACCACTGCGGGTGGATTGGAACCGGTAACCAAGGCGCTCAGCCAAGAAGAACTCGCAGCTTTCATGCGCGATGTTCAAGAGAAAGGCGATGCGCGACGTGGCGAGGCGGTCTACCGACGTAGCGCCCTGCTCTGTCAAACATGCCATGCTATCAGTGGGGGTGGTGGAACCATCGGACCGGATTTGATAAGCATCGGCGCCAGCGCACCCGTGGATTACCTGTTGGATTCGTTGCTTGAGCCTAACAAGAAAATCAAAGAGGGTTATCATACCACTGTGGTCACAACAAAGTCCGGTGAGGTCGTCACCGGAGGACTCATACGCGACGCCGATGATGAAGTCGTCCTTCGCCTCGCTGACGGCCGTGAGCAAACGGTGACCGCGAATGCGATAGCCAAGAAAGAGATTGTTCCCGTTTCCCTCATGCCGCCGGGTCTTACGGCGAGTTTACGACAAGACGAGTTGGTCGATCTCGTCCGTTTCATGTCCGAGCTTGGTAAGGAAGGCGACTTCAAGGTGCCGTCCAAGCGCTATGTTAGGCGTTGGCGCGTGTTGCCCTACGACAAAGAAGTGAGTCATCAAATCCGCCGGGTTGGTAGTCAGACAATGTTGGGCAAAGGAGAGGCTCTTCCTTGGCAACCTGCTTACAGCACTGTGGCCGGTGAATTGCCGCTAGCAGAGATGGGTGTCAACAAGGGCTTCAATAACGATCTCAGTTTTGCCAAGTTTGAGATCGATGTCAGCGTGGCCGGCGAGATCGGTCTGCGTTTTGAGAATCCGCAAGGCCTTCAAGTGATGGCCGGCAAAGCCGCCGTCGCCGCCAAGGAAGAATCGACCGCTAGCTTCGCAGCGGGCCGCCACGAGATCATTCTCCTGGTGGATCGCGCAGCGCGAAGCAGTGGCGGCATCAAGGTGGAACTCTATGATGTCGAAGGATCGAAGGGGCGGGCTTCGCTTGTAAGCGGATTGTAGCTAGGTCATTTTTATCAAATGACGCAGGGTGGACGTGGCTTACGCCTAACATCCACCCTGCTTGGGTGCTCTTTGACCTCCTAGGTTTCGGGGTTGTTGGGGGCTGGCATCGCGATCAAAGAGAAAGGGTCATTTCCAAGAAACGTAAGCTCAGTGTGTTTCTTTCGGGTATTGAAGTTGCAGATTAGTGATCAATCGATCTGCTTGCGCAACGTCTTGGGGTGAGAGCTCGTGGTTGGAAGTCGAGATCAATCGTCCAAAGGTTTCGATGGCTGCGTGCAAATCGAGTTCCGCTTCGAGATCGTGGCTCCCATTCGAAATCGTGCTCGCACTTTCTTGTGCTTGGGCTCTTGCAATCGGAATGGGAACGATCGTTTCGGATGAGACGCTTGTCGTGGCCGAAGGGATCGGACGGTGAGTTCGATTGGGATGGAGTGTTAGAGCAAAGTAAATGGTGGCCATAAAGGTGGCGATGATTCCGAGGGAGAGCGCTAAAGACTTCATTGGAACTGATGATGACGGAGGTGAAAAGTGCCGCGACCTAACGGCGGGAGCTGGTGGGTGGTGAATCTCGTTAGGCCGCGGCGGGTTGTGGGGTCTTGGCTTGGGGGAGCCGCTATTGGATGGAGGCGGGATGAACTTGTCCGCGTAGCTCGCCGGCGGGGTTGGTAGCAGTGTGCAGGTTAATGTAAGAGGTGCCGGCAGCCATTTCAGCGATGACGGAATCAAGAGGCGCATCGGTGTTGGCAAGCGGACCCGTGACATCGGCGACCTCAATGCGGCCAAAGACGAAGCGTCCGGCGAATACCTGCAGAGGCAGGACGACCGGCCCGTTCTGAGTCAATGGGGCGAGATGAAGATGCGCAGCCGTGAGATCACCTGTTAGACCGTTGGCAAAGGCGAAGTAGACGAGTGACTCCCCGGCTTCGTCTAACAAAAAGAACGCGCGTCCGCTAGGATTGCCCGTGACGTTCGGCGCCGGCGACTCAAAGGTGGTGCTCAAGTCGGATGAGAAAAGCACCGGCACATCCTTATCGAGGAATGTGAGCGTGACACGCGCGAGATTGAGATTCTCCTGCAGAAAGTCACCTTCACGGAACATCGGCGATGCCAAGATACCACCAAGCGACGAATCATTAAATCCGGCGTGATCAAAAATGACGCCGTTCTCATCCACACCAGTGTTAGGCGCTGCTTGACCGAAGAACGCCGTGTTTGCTGGGACTTCATCGTTTACTTCGGTCGCCGCGTCGTTTACGGAACTTCCCTTGATGTAAAACGAGCCCCCAACAAAGTTGCCGTTTTCATCAAAGACGGGGTGCGCGACTGGTGAACCATTGGCAACGAAAGCATCATTGCTAGGAATCACCATGGAGACATAACTAGGGTCTGTCCCAGAAGCGTCCGATTCTGAGATTTGATGTGTGGTTTTTGTTAGGCGCGTTGTTGGCCGCGCTGGTCGGGGGCGGATTTGTTGGTTTGGATGGTTGTGCTTTGTCTGATTCTCGCTTTTCGGGCCTTTTTCTCGGGCGCGGGTACGTGCTGCTCCCTCTCCGGCTTGTGTTCCGGGGCGCGGCTTTGTCTTGCGCTTTTTCTAGGCTGCTTGCTTCCGCGCTTCGGCTTCTCGCGCTTCGGCTTGCTTCTTTCGCATTTCGGCTAGTTTCTTCATGTTGTGCCCGAGCACTCCCCAACTCACCGCCTTCTCGCGATTGGTGTGCCCTTTCACTCGTAACATATCTCCCAATATGCTGTGTATGAAGATGCTGATTCGGCCTTCGGTTTGACTTCGTCTTCTTTGCCTCTTGGCGAATTCGCCGTTCCCCATTTTTTCGCGCAGGATTTCGAGTTGCTTCGGACATATGTAGTCTCTTTCTTCTCCTAACGCTTTGCTGTTTGCTTTGCTCGCAAAGCCTCGATCTGCGCATACGCCTTCTATTTCGATCTTGAGTCGCTCTTCGATGTTTTCGACTCCTTCTAGGAGTATCTTGGCGTCGCTCACATTTTCTTTGTAGAGTTGGTTGTGAACGATTAATCCGTCTTCTTGTTCGCCTAACAGGATGGGGTTGCCGAATTCGGTTTCTTTCCCTAACTTTCCTCTCACTACCACTTGCACGTCGGACTCGTAGAGGCTGAGGATTTTTTCTGAGCTTTTGACTTGTCGCTCCCCGATGAGGCGCTCGTGTGCTTGGCGTTGGGCTTCAGGTAGTTGCTCGAGGATGTTGTCGATTCGCCCTAGTATTTGCTGGACTTGCGGCCAACTCCACTCGGTTTCTTGCCATCTTTCTTCTAAGAGTTGGCGATGTTTCTGGGCGTGTTGACGGGTCTTGCGAATTGATTTTTTCATCTGTCGCAGGATGGCTTTGCGGTTGCGTTTGCTGTCTTTCTGCCGCCGTTGTTGGCTCATGGCTATCCCGAGTTTGTTGATTTCTCGCAGGAAGGTTTCGGGGTCTTGGGGCATGCGGTTTTTTAAGCCGGCTTCCCGTATGAGTTTCGTGGCTTTCATCAGGGTGCGGGTGGCGTCGATGAGGAGCACCCAGTCGGTGGGGTAGTGGATGTTGGCTTGGAGACAGAAGCTGTCGAACCAGACGTTGACCAGATCGACGGGGTTTTCTAAACCTAACAATTGCTCTAAGCCGTCGCTGGAGTGTTGGGCGGCGCTTTGCAGTAGCTGGGCGCCGAGTTGGTCGATGGCTTCTTGGGGCAGGAAGCGTCCGTAACGGTCGAGGGTGCTTTTTGAGGGGGGCATGACGGAGCCGAATTCGCCTGTATGACAGAACCATTGCAGCACATTGCTTTCTGCTAGTTGGATGCTGAGTTCGCGCACGGGCATATGATTTTCGACGAAGCGGACGATGTTAGTGCGGAAGGCGGTGACGCAGTGATTGAGGAATCGGGTGCCTACTTGATGGGACTGGAGGCCGCGGCGTTCGAGAACAAGCTTCGTGAATTGGTCATCGAGTCCGGCCCGCTCGATGATGTCGTCCATGAATTGGTATCGGGCGCGTTTATCGCGATAATCTTTGGGCCCGTAACAAGGTGGAAGTAGACGAAAGGTTAATTGGCGGTTAAATTCGGTCATGATTCGGCGGGTTTGATTTTGCTACTAACCAAATTATACACGCCGAATTTGGCTATGGGAGTCCAAATTGGGCTCTCATAGCTCTTTAATATCGCTGTTTCGCACTTCTATGACAGGGGGCCGGACCTGTGGGACAGGCCCTAACTAAAATAGCGGCTCTCGGAAGGATCAACTTCAAACAACCGGCTAACGGATTGGCTGGGCCCCAGCGGCGGAATAGGACCATTGGAAGCAATGGTTCCTTGCGTGCCGTTAGGGACAAGCTGATCGAAGTCCGCGCTGATGGGGCCTGTGCTGCCATCCTCGGCCAGGCGTTCCAAGGCATCCGAGCCTTCGATGGGGAGTGCCGAGGCAGGCGCGCCGCCATCATAAGAATCGAACTGGCCATTGTGAAAGCCGACCCAGACAGGTGTGAGAAAGGTGCCATTGTAAGGCGACATATTCTCGATCGTCACGATCACGGAGGGATTCTGAGCTTGGGCGAGACCGATAGTACCGAGACTGACAGCTGCACCAACGATTGTCTTAGCGATAAGTGAGGTGTTCATGATAGGATTAATAACGAGTTTGTATGTTTTGATGGTTTGGTTTGGTGCATTCCGGTTCGGTTGTGACGGAACGGATTCGCCTGCCGCCGTGGTTGGAGGAGGTGAGCGGACCAGCCCGTCACCAGCGGATCAGAGGTTTCTCCGAATGGGTTTCAGAAAAAGTGCGATTTCTTCGCGGGCGGACTCTCGCGTGGCCTGGGAACACGCCGGACCACTGGGTCGACCGGCAAAGCAGAGCCCTTTCGGCGTCAGGAATGGCGCCGTTCCTCAATTCGCATTACCAAGTGGGTCTAACGAGGCAGCGCGAAGGCGACAAGACTGCCACCGCTCGGCCGTCCGGATTTCCCGCCGCCGGCGGAGATGACCACGTATTGCCGCCCTTCGACAACATAAGTGCTAGGAGTGGCGTTGCCGCTGAAGGGTAGCGTGGTCTTCCACAAAAGCGCGCCTGTTTCCTTGTCAAACACACGAAAGGTCTCATCCGCCGTGGCGCCGATGAAAAGCAAGTCACTAGCAGTGACTAACGGACCACCATAATTCTCGGTACCGGTTGGTGGGATGCCGCGCGCTGTGAGCTCAGGATATTCACCCAGAACCACCTTCCATTTGATCTCGCCGGTGTTGAGATCCACGGCGTTCAGGGTTCCCCACGGCGGTTTGATCGCTGGATACCCCTCGGGATCGAGCCAACGCCGGAAACCGCCAAAAGCGTAAGATGGGGCATCGCTCGCATTGTTGTTAGTATTCTCTCCACGAGTTTGGTTAGGCTTATCGGCATTGAAGACGTAGTCCAAGATCGCTTCACGCTTGGCTTCACCCATCGTGGCGTAGCCTGGCATACGGCCGCCGCCTTGCCTCGTGATTTGTTCCACCTCTTCGCGTGTCTTGCGATTGAGAATATCCGTTAGTGGCGGGAATCCAGCCACCACGTTCCCTTCGCGGTGTAAGCCATGGCACGCGCCACAATGGAGCATGTAGTCCCGCTCGCCTCGTGCCAGCGGCGAGCCATCAGCACGCTTGGTTTCTAACATTTGCAGGAGCCAGGGCATTTCATTGATATTCACGTAGTAAATCCCCTCAGGATCCACCGCTCCCCCGCCCCACTCCATGCCACCGTCAAAGCCGGGAAACATCACAGTTTCATTCAGGCTAGGCGCGGGAAAGGGACCGAAGTTGGGCGAGGCCTGGATGCGATCCAGCGTGAGTTGATGTGTCGCCGGCGAAACGTTCGATGCATCCGCTTCGGTGTAACGCTGCCTCATCAGCGGTGGAGGCTTGGTGGGAAAAGGCTGCGTGGGCCATGCCTGTTCTCCTAACAACTTGGACTGCGGCACCGAACGCTCCTCAATGGGCCACAGGGGTTCGCCTGTCACCCGATTGAAAACGAAGAGGAGACCATGTTTCGTGCCCTGTGCCACAGCATCGATCTTCTCGCCCTTGTGAGTCACTGTTAGAAGAATCGGCGGGCAGGGCAAATCCTTGTCTAACAGATCATGGTGAACAATCTGAAAATGCCAGAGCCGCTTGCCTGTCGCCGCGTCCAACGCTAGCACGCAATTGGCAAACAAGTTCGTGCCATGACGATTGCCTCCATAAAAATCCGGTTCCGCCGTCTTCGTCGCCACATAGACGATGCCACGCGCTTCATCCAACGATTGCCCGCACCATGGCATGAGGCCGGTAGCGGTTTTGTAAGCGTCCTTTGGCCATGTGTTATGACCAAACTCACCCGGTCGCGGAATCAAATGAAAGATCCATCGTCTCTGCCCCGTCCTCACATCGTAGGCGCGCACGGCCCCCTTCCCGCCCACGCCTCCGACGATTAGCAAGTCTTCGTAAATCACGCCGGGCGTGTTCAAGCCTGAACCCAATTCGATCGAACCGTTCTCACCAAAGCCACGAATCACCTCGCCACTCTGAGGATCCAAAGCGAAGAGATACCCCCTAACAGCCGTAAACAACCGCCGCTCTTCGCCCTCACTGTTTTCCCAATAGACCAACCCGCGCTGCCGGGGGCGGCCTTTTCCTGATCGCTCGCTAGCAGGATCCCATTTCCAAAGTTCTTCGCCTGTCGCCGCATTCAAAGCCACCACTTCCCGTCCGGCCGTCGGCGTGTAGAGAACACCCCGCACGATGAGATTATTCGCCTGATACTCTGCCTTGTGCCCAGTGTCATAAGTCCACGCGACCTCCAATTGCGTGACATTCTCGCGATTGATTTGATCGAGAGAGGAATAGAGATCGCGTTTCTTGCTGCCGAGATACACCGGCCAGTCAGCGGTTTCGACTGGGGGGGCCGCATGAAGCTTGGCCAGGACCGCAACGGCCAAAGCCGTTAGGAGAAAGCGGGTTGTCATGACCACTGCGCATAGCACAGGAATCGGTGAGCCAGCCAGTTTGGAGCGACGATGAATGGATCCGTTCCGTTCTTTTATGGGCACGTCAATTAGCGTTAAATATAAAAAATATGGTATTGGCAATATTTTTGCAGGACACCGAATCCCGCAGACCATGGGCCGACCAGTTGGGTGCAGGTGCAATTCGGCGTTGGAACGGCGACACCGCTTGTTTACGCCCATGACCCCATGAATCCCACGGCGGATTTCTCTCTGGCCGCGGCTGTGGCGGCCGTTAATGCCATTCCTGAACCTTCGAGCACCCAGTTATTGAGCCTGGCCATGGGCATGCTGATCACGCGGAGAACGAAGCGCGCCCGCCGCTAACATTGAGGCGCCTCCTTAGCAGCCCCCTCAGGATCTGGACTTGCCTCAATAGGGAATCATCCCAAGAGTGCGGGCATGATCAACGACTACCAGTGGGACAGCGAATTCAGCAAACTCTTCGCGCGCTGTCTCGACCGCTTCCGCACGGGCGACAAGAATTTCGAATCGTATTATTCCAAGGAAGATCTAGCACTACTTTACTCGATCGGCTACAAGCCGCGTGAGTTCTTCGACTTTGTGGAGGACTTTGGCGACGAAGGGGTGCCTTCCCCCACCACGGCCGTTCTGATTGCTTCCGTTAGGCGTGACTTTTTCATGACCATTCAGAAAGGGATCCCGAGCGAGAATGTGCTCACGCCCGAAGATTTGCCAGGGCGTCAGGACGAATGGGGCGGCTACGTATGGCTTCCTCGCATCACGGCGAAAGCGCGGGCTAAGCTACGAGGTGAACTGGATCCGGAGATCATGTACTCTTGTGGAGGTGATCGTAACTTTCTCTCGCGACATAACATTCATCCTGCGGATTTCTTGCGAGTGGTTTGGGCAGCGCGCGATAACGATGACGCGATTACCCAATACGTGGCCTCGCGTGAGGAAGCGCAACAACCCGCATGACGCCGGTGAATTGGGCGATCAAGTTTCTACTAGTGACAATGCTATGGTTAGCGGCCACAGCATCTCTTAGTTGGGCATGCTCGGTACCGGTATTCCGCTATGCTTTGGAACGCTGGCCGCCGGACGACTTCACGGCATTCGTCTTTTACGAAGATACGCTTCCTGATGAAGCGAGTAATCTGATCACAACAATCGAGAAAGCGCACTCTAATCTCAAGATTCAGTTAGTCGACCTGAAGGCCGATCCTCGCCCCGAATGGGTGGCAATGTGGGAGGAACAAGAGACGGAACACTTGCCGTGGCTCTATGTGACCTATCCTGACGCCCATCCGGTGGCTGTCGAACTCACCAGCGAACGTTTCACCGCGAAGTCTGTCAATGCCTTGTTAGACTCGCCGGCAAGAGAAGAAGTGGAGAGGCGATTGACCAATGACCACACAGCGGTATGGGTGCTCATTGAATCGGGGCGCCAAACCGCCGATGACGAAGCTGCGACAATACTGGAGGCTAATCTCCGAGAACTCGAAGAAACGTTAGAGCTTCCGGAGATCGAGCAGGAAGACATTGATGCTGGCTTGCTCTCCGTGGACGAGAGCGAATTGAAAATCGCGTTCTCCAGTATGCGTTTGTCACGTGAAGATGCCGTAGAAGAGATGTTTGTGAGGATGCTTCTGGATACGGAAGAAGATTTGTTAGACCTGGAAGAACCGACGATCATTCCCGTCTTCGGCCGCGGTCGAGCGCTTTACGCTTTGGTCGGCGGCGGCATTGATAAAGAGACCATCACTGAGGCAGCGCGCTATCTAACGGGTGCTTGTTCGTGTCAGGTCAAAGCGGAAAATCCCGGGGTGGATCTCCTCATGGCGGCGAATTGGGATGCCAATGTGACGACGTCGTATCAAAAACCCACGCCGATGCCCGAACTTACCGGTCTCGTGGCACCTAAGACACCCACAAGGACGACGATTGCGAGCGAAAGTGGCGAGCCCGTGGAGATTGAGGTGGTGGCAAAGACCACGAATGGATCCCAAAGTCGATTGATTCTGTGGACGACTTTGCCAGCCTTGGGGTTGATGCTGATCATTCTTGTCGTTGGAAGCCGCAAACTTCTGCGCGGGATGCACACCTAGTGATTTATGAGAGGCCCCTTTCCCCCATTTGCCTGCACTTTGCTCCTCAGTCTTGTCTGGGCCTCCGCCGCCGATTGGCCGCAATGGCGTTACGACGCCGGCCACACGGCGCATTCTCCCGAGCAACTCGCGGAGGATTTGCATCTTCAGTGGATCCTGACGTTTTCTCAGCGGGATCGCGTTTGGGATGATCCCCTCAACCACGACCTGATGTCCTACGACCGGAATTTCGAGCCGGTGGTGGCAGGAGATCTGTTATTTCTAACGTTCAGCGAACGAGACAAACTCGCCGCGTTTGATTTGGAGACCGGTGTTGAACGTTGGGCTTATTACGCAGACGGTCCGTTGTGGTTTGCGCCGGTGGTCTCAAACGGACGTGTCTATGCGGCGAGTGATGACGGGCATCTTTATTGTTTGAAAGCGGAGACTGGCGAACTCTTGTGGAAATTTCGAGGCGCACCGGATGATATCAAGGTGTTAGGCAATCGGCGGGTAATATCTGCCTGGCCGGCTCGAGGCGGTCCCGTGTTGCTGGATGGAAGCGTTTATTTCGCCGCTAGTATTTGGCCCTTCATGGGCACTTTCATTTATGCGCTCGATGCGGAAACGGGCCGCGTGCAATGGGTCAATGACGGGACCGGCGCTCAGTATATTAAGCAACCGCACGCCGCGCCTTCCTTTGGCGGCGTGGCACCGCAGGGAACGTTGGTGGCCATGCCGGACTTCTTGTTAGTCCCGGGTGGGCGCAGTGTACCGGCGGCTTATGATCGCAAGACAGGCGATTTCGTGCATTTCCACCTTGATGCCGGCGGCAAGGCCAATGGTGGTTCCTTTGTTGCGGGGCATGGCGACGAATTCTTCGTGCACACGCGCTTTCGCGGCGTGCGTGCTTATGAATTGAAGTCTGGCAAGAAAACAGGCTTCACGGCTAACGAACCGGTTCTGACCGGCGACCTTCTCTACACCAGTGCGCCTCAACCAAATCTCAAAACACGCCTCGAAGCCGCCGAACGCGCTGCGAAAGGTGCACGGGGGAGTTCCAATAAAGCCCGTAAGCAATTGGAGAACGCGATCAAAGAGAAAGAGAAGCCGCTGGATGAGCACATCACGAAGCGCGATGAAACCCAGACCAAAGCCGATGAGGCTAAGAAGGCGTTAGAAGAACTTGAAGCAGCGGTAGGTAAAGATTCCAAAGATAAGAAACTCGCGGAGGCCAAGAAAAAAGCCGCTGACACTGACAAAGCGGCGAAAGACGCAGCTAAGAAACTCGATGACGAGAAAAAGAAACGCGAAAAACCAATCGATCCGAAACTCTATGCCAACCTCGCCAAGGCAGAGCTCGAAGATTGTGAGAAATCCAACGCCTATCATGAACTGAAAACGGAATGGGAAACACGAGGACGTGATGTGCGCGTGGTACAGGCCCACAATAAAAAGAAAGAGTTAGTCTGGGAATTTGAAGCAGATGCCACGGGCGATCTGATCAAGGCCGGCGATCGCTTATACGCGGCAGGCAAGGATGAAATCGTCGCCATTTCCGATCTCGGCGATGCCGAGAAAGCGGCGGTCACTTGGAGGCAATCGATCGATGGCGAAGTGCAGCGTTTGTTAGCGGCGAATGGGAAACTCGTCGCGGTCACGTTAGACGGGCGCATCTTTGTTTACGGCGATACCAAGAGCGATCACCCGCTGAAGCCGCCACGGGCGGGCTACGCCAGCAAAGAGTGGCCGTTCTCGACTTCTTCTGATAACAAACTCGCCAGACAAGTGCTCGCTCTAGCAGACGTCAATGAAGGCTACGCCATTTGCTACGGTGTGGACGACGGCCGCCTGCTTGAGGCCATGGCGGAGGAATCCGATCTTCATATCGTGGCGGTGGAGCAGGAACAGGCCACGGTTGATGGACTGCGCCGCAAGTTCGACTACATGAAGCTCTACGGAAAGCGGCTCGTGCTTCATCAAGGAGATCCCACCAGTTTCCAAGCGCCGCCCTATATTGCCAGTCTGGTGATGTTAGGCGAATCTTTCGCTGAGAATCTGCAAGATTCCGCAACCATTCAGCAGATCTATGATTCGGTTAGGCCCTACGGCGGCGCCTTGTGGTTCCCGCGCAATCCCAAGCTCGTCGAGCGTCTGGCTGCCTTGCAATTGCCTGAAGCGGAACTTGTGCCCGGACCTGGCGGAAGCACGTTTGTCTTGCGGCAGGGCGCGCTCCCGGATTCCGCAGACTGGACGCACATGTATGGCGATATGCGCAACTCGGTGAAATCGGATGATAAACTGGTGAAGCTTCCGTTAGGCTTGCTCTGGTTCGGCGGGAGTCCCAACACCGATGTGTTGCCGCGTCACGGACACGGCCCGTCGGAACAAGTGGTGGGTGGCCGCAATATCATCGAGGGCATGAATTGCATCAGTGCCCGAGATGTCTACACAGGTCGTGTGTTGTGGAAGCGTGAGTTTGAGAATCTGGGTACCTACGGCGTCTACTACGATCACACTTACACAGACGACCCATTGAATCCCGCCTACAATCAGGTGCACATTCCGGGCGCCAACGGCCGGGGGACCAACTACATCGCCACGGAAGACAGTGTCTATGTCGCGATCGGCAGCGCTTGTCATATCTTGGACGCGGCGAGTGGTCAAGAAAGACAAATCTTCGAAATGCCCAAATCGCCTAACGCGAAAACTCGGCCGGCGTGGGGTTTCATCGGCGTCTATGAAGACTTGCTCTTCGCCGGCAATGACTTCGCTAACTTCGTCAATCGTCACGATCTGAATCGGGAAGAGCGCGAGAAGAAAGAGAAAGAAGCGGCGGAGAAAGCAGCCAAAGCGGAAGCCGAAGGCAAGACCAAGCCGAAGAAAGATCGCAAGAGAAAACGCAAACGGAAGAAGAAAGAGAACCCCGAAGTGGTCGCGATCGAGGATCTCTCGGCGAGTCTCGGCCTCATCGCCTTCGATCGCCATACCGGCGATGAGTATTGGCGGGTGGATGCGGAGTTCTCATTCTTACACAATGCCATTGTGGCCGGCAATGATCGCGTTTATGTGCTAGACAAGCTTCCCAAAAGCCGCGAAGAGAAAATGAAACGCCGCGGGTTGGCACAGCCCGAAGATTACCGATTGTTGTGTGTCAGTGCGAAAGATGGCTCGCTTGTATGGGAACGCCGTGGCGGGGTCTTCGGCACCTGGCTTTCCTATTCTAAGAGACATGACATTCTCCTACAAGCAGGGGCCAAATCACGGGACCGGCTCAAGGATGAAGTGGGGGAAGGGATGATTGCTTATCGGGGAAGTACGGGCGAAATCCTTTGGGAGGAACGCAAGCGCGCTTACAGCGGGCCGTGCATCATACACAATGATCTCGTTCTCACCGCACCCTATCAATATTCCGATTCGTCAGGCGCCTTTCATATCGTGGATGGCACACCTTACCTGATCAGGAATCCGCTCACCGGGCAGATGGAGCCCTGGCGCATCACTCGTGCCTACGGTTGCAACACACCGGTTGCCGGCGAGTATCTCCTAACATTTCGCTCGGGGGCCGCGGGCTACTACGATCTCGATAACATGAGCGGCACCGGAAATTTCGGCGGTTTCAAGTCCGGTTGCACTTCCAATCTCATCCCCGCTAACGGCGTCCTTAATGCCCCCGATTACACGCGAACGTGTAGTTGTGGGTATCAAAATCAAACCTCGCTCGCGTTGGTGCACATGCCGGATGTGGAACTTTGGACCTACAATCGCTTTGGCGCGGACGCCGCGAGTGACGAAGCAGTGGAACGCGTGGGAATCAATCTCGGAGCGCCTGGCGACCGGCGGGCCGATGACGGTACGCTTTGGTTAGAACATCCAGGAGTGGGTGGAGAATCCCCTGAAGTCACGGTTGAGATCAAAGGCGAGAAGGTCGACTATTTTCGACGTCACTCAGCACAGGTGGATACGGAGCAGCCGTTGCCCTGGGTCGCAGCCTCAGGTGTTCGCAACGCCGAGACCATCACCTTGACGCCAAAGATGCGTTTTAAAGCGGCCGCCAAGAAAGATACCCATCGGCTAGCGATTCTAATTCCTGAAGGAGACGCCGAAGAAATGGCGGACGGCTCGATCAATCTTATTAGTAGCGATCTGGAGATGACTTTTGACGAAGGACCACAAATCATCGGTCTGCATTTTCAAGATGTGCAACTTTTTCAGGGCGAAACCATTTCCAAGGCCTACGTGCAATTCACCGTCGATGAGCCTAACGAGGCACCTAAGAAAGACGCTAAAAAACCCAAGGAAGGAGATGAAGAAAAACTCTTCATTCACATCGAGGACGCCATTCATGCTGAGCCGTTTCGCGAAGCCGACCACGATATTTCCAGCCGCCCCAAGCTGGAGAAATCGGTCGAGTGGAAACCGAAGCTCTGGTTGAAGAAAGACGAAGCCAAAGAAGATCAGCGTTCTCCTGACATTGCACCGTTATTGCAGGAGATCGTGAACAAGTCAGACTGGAAATTTGGAAACAGTGTGAGTTTAGTGATCTCCGGTCAGGCCAAACGAGTTGCGCATGCGCAGGGGAAGGATCCCTTGAAGGCGCCGCGTCTGGTGATCGAAACGGATGGTACGCGGCCACGGGTGCGCGTGGCGGCGAAAGAAGATGATGCTGAAGAAAGGGCGGATGGCAGTATCTCCCTGGATAGCGGCGATCTGGAACTGGTCATAGACAAAGACAAACCGGGCGATCAAGTGATTGGGATTCGTTTCCGGCACCTACAGATTCCTCGCGGCCAAGTGTTAGAAGAGGCTTACATTCAATTCACCGTCGATGAGGAATTGAAAGATTCGCCGCCAACGGATTTGGAGATCCGCATCGAGGACAACGTGGATGCCGCTCAGTTTAAGAACGAGAAACATCATCTCACCAACCGCAAAACGCTGCAGGAAGCCGTCAAGTGGTCACCAGGTCCTTGGCCACACAAATTGATGGCCTACGGCGAGCAACGGACACCTAACATTGCCCCACTCATTCAATCCATCATCAATCGAAGTGAGTGGAAGCCAGGCAACTCCATCGCTTTCATCTTGAAGGGCACCGGACGCCGTATCGCGACGTCGTTCGATGGCAAGAAGGAATTGGCGCCTAAGTTAGTGCTCAATTATCGCATGGAAGATGAAACGATCTCCTTAGACGAGGCGCCGCGTTATACGGTACGGCTTCATTTCTTCGATCCAGATCATGCCGGCGTGGGCCAGCGCCGCTTCCATGTGTCGCTTCAAGGCGAACGAGTGCTAGAATCGTTTGATGTGGCCCAAGTCACATCCAGTGATGAACGCGTTTTCACCAAGACCTTCTCGTCCGTACCCGTTCCACGGCAGGTCGCTATCGGTTTAGAAAAGACGGATGAGAGCGTGTTACCGCCTTTGTTATCAGGCGTGGAGTTGATCTTGGAGTAGTGGCTCCACGAGTCCCAGAACTCAGATGGTCGCCCGTTTCTTTGAAATGGAGCGCTTCCCCTTAGCAAGAGGGCATTCGATTTCGGAGAAATCGACGACGTTTGGCAGTCGCGGCGCCGACGGAGTAGCCCTTCGTCTCATCTCTTCTTCTTGCGTTTCTGATAGCGCGGTTGGCGTTCATGGGCCTTCATCTCGGTCGCCAGCCCCTCATCACCTTGCCGGCGCATCCATTGATCTAACTCTTTCCCTAAGCGCTCTTTGATCTCAGCATACGCTGGGTCTTCGGCAAGATTGATCGTTTCATAACGATCGTAGTGCAAATCGTAGAGTTCCTCTGCTGGGCGTTTGAAGAGCCATTGCACACGCTTGGCGAGAGAGGGATCCTTCTGGGCGTCCTGCTGCCAGGATCTGAGTGGCTCTACCTGATGAATGCCGTGGATATTGTAAGTGTTATCAGGCGCGAGATTGCGAATGAGCTTAAAGCGTTCGCCCCGCACCGCCCGCATGGGATAAGCCTGTTTGTAACCATTGATGCCTACGGTGGTGTGTTGGGAGAAGACGTGATCCCGGAAGTCCTTATGTTTGCCTAACAAGACTGAGAGAAAGCTCTGGCCATCGAGTCCTTTCTTCCCGTCAGCATCCGGGCAGCCCGCGTCGACCTTTGATGGATCGATGCCCGCCATCTCGAGCAAGGTTGGTGCGACATCAACATAACTGATCAGCGCCTGGCATGAGGAACCGGCCGTCACTTTTCCAGGCCACCGAGCCAAGGCTGAAACGCGGATGCCCGTATCATAGACGGACCACTTGCCGCCATACGGGAGCGAACTACCCTGTTCGCTGAGAAAGAGGACGAAGGTGTTTTTTTTCTGCTTCACATCATCTAGCAAAGCCATCAAACGGCCGGTCTGTTCATCTAGCTTGCTGATCTCACCGTAGTATTTGGCGAGCATTTCCCGCGTCTTGGCATTGTCATGGTAGTAGGGCGGGATAGTCAATGCGTCAGGATCATAAGTGGGGCCGCGGTTCCATGGACTGTGCGGGTCATTGGATCCGTAGGCGAGGAACCATGGCTGATTGGCGTCCCGCTTAAAAAAGGCTTTGGTTTCTGTGAGGTCATCCGCATCCTTGATGACTTCGTAAGGATAACTGGTTCGCGGTCCCACATGGCTCTTGTTCTGCAAGGCCACGCGATAGCCTACATCTTTCAAGTAGGTGAATAAGGTCTGGGTGCCCTCGAAGTGATTCGTGTGATTCGGATAGGCGCCCGATCGCACGCCATAGAGCCCGGAATAGAGCGCATGACGGCTGGGCGAACATGTCGTGGCCGGCGAGAACATCCGATCCAAATACATGCCTTCGTTCCGTAGGGCGTCGAGGTGTGGCGTTTTCACATCCGGATGACCGGCAAATCCGTAGTCAGACCACGTGGAGTCGTCCGCGATTATAAGGAGAAAGTTAGGGAGGTCTGCCGCATTCGCAGGAGTGAGGTAGGCCACGGCAGCCAAGATCGAAATGAGGATCTGTTTCATGCCCATGCCTAACGCAATCGGAGATATTGTAGAAACAAATAAGCATGGACTGTGCTCCGCAAACGTAGCGGTGGCATCTCGCCGCCGTTATCGCCACGGCGTTCGCCGGTGGGACACCACCGCTACGAATTGAGCTGTATGGCTTATGCCACGAGATTGAATCACGATCGAGATTTGGTGTAAAAATTCAGAAGGGCTGCTAACCACTCAGCTAGCAGCCCTTCTAGGTGATCACCTCCGAAGAGGTGGTCGAACCAGCCAGAGGAATCTGTTCTTAGGTGTCCCGACGCCTTCGCCTTTCAATCGAGGACGGGGTTAAAGAGGCGCCTAACAGTGTTGTTGCCGAGGGCTCGGGGAGGGGGCGGGAAAGAAAGCGGTCTAACGGATCCCCTTCGGCACTTGGCAGGGTCAAAACCATACAGCCGATGGTGCCGTCCGAGGTCAGGCTCACGGAATCAGCCTTAGCCACGCTCCAGGTGACGGCAAAACAGAGGCAAAGGCATAAAGGGTGAACCATCGATCAACTATAATTATTGAGAATCACTTCTGATTGTAATTATAGAAAACGATCAAATGGGCAACTTTTTTCCGTTTGAGGATCCCTTTTCTCGCACGATTGAGAAGGCATTAGCGAGAAACCACTTCGCGAGCTGACTCATAGAGATCGCGATTGGAGCCCTGGAATTCGACCTTGAGCCCGATCTGAAAGCTCGCGAGATCCACCACGCGCCAGTGATCGAACGTCCAGGCACCCGTCTCCCCATCATGTCGGAAACCGATCAACAAATGATGGGCGTCCGAGGTGACCTTCGATGTCGTCCGATTGGGCTGATAATAAAAAGTGCGTAGCGTGCTTCGCTCATGCCGGGCCTCATAAAGCTTAGGATCAAGATAAAAGACCCGCCCCGTGGCCTCGTCCGTCACCTGAAGGTCGGGATACCCGGCCCGGCGATTGACCGGCACTTCACAGCGCATCCCTTCCTGGCGATCGATGGTCGTGCGTAATTGATCTTCAACCAATGCGCTCACTTCATTGATGCGGCGTTTTTGTCTCGCAGGGCTGTCAGGGCGATTGAGAAAGGTGATGACCTCTTCTCCCGCTTCTCTTAGAACATTCGCCATTCTAACGCAGGCAGGATCACTCTCGTTCCAAGGCAAGACCGCGTGCCCCGTCACTTGGTTGATGAGTCTGGGAAAAGGCAACTGCTTGATGGCCCCTTGCGCGTCCAACAGATTCTCGATCTCCTCAGGTTCAGGTTGATCCGTCTTGATCAGCACTCGCAAACTCAACCAACCTACCATCATCCCTAGCAAGAAGGCGAGGCCTGGGACGATGGCCTTCATGTCAGGAGATCAAGAAAGGAATGTCCTGTTCTCCAAGCGGGAATCTTAAAAAACTCTGACAATGTTGCAGCGACATCAGCGAAGGTGCGGCGCAATCCCAGGCAGTGGCGTTGATGCCTATGAATCATGAGCAGCGGCACGCGTTCACGTGTGTGATCGGTTCCCTTCCAAGTAGGATCATTTCCGTGATCCGCGGTGATGATCACCAAGTCATCCGGGAGGATATTCGATCGAAAATCCTCTAACCAATGATCGAACTCCAAGAGAGCCTTGCCGTAGCCTACGGGATCCCGCCGGTGCCCGTAGAGACTATCAAAATCCACCAGATTGCAAAAGACCAAGCCACGAGAAATCTTGTGCCAACGCCGCGCCACTTCGACCATGCCTTCGGCATTGGAGGCCGTCGGGGTCGACGTCGTCAGGCCCTCACCGGCAAAGATATCCGAGATCTTGCCCACGCCATGAACGTTGATGCTATTCTGCGAGAGCGCATGCAAGATCGTCGGCGGTGGAGTGATGGAGAAGTCCCTGCGTCCCTTCGTTCTCACATACTCGCCCTCTTTATCGGTGAACGGCCGCGCAATCACTCTGCCGATGCGATAGACGTCTGCTACCCGGCGCGCTTCCGCGCATACTTGGTATAAGGCCGCTTCAGACAAGACCTCATGATGAGCGGCTATTTGCAGAACGGAATCGGCAGAAGTGTAGAGAATTAGCTTGCCGGTGCGACGATGCTCCGTGCCCAACCGGTTAATGATAGCGGTGCCACTCTCCGAGCAGTTCCCAATAAACCGATGTTTGGTGAGTAACTCTAACTCATCCACCAGTGATTGGGGGAACATGGCGTATGTGGGAAACGCATCCTCGGTGATGGCGCCGGCAATCTCCCAGTGCCCGGTCGTCGTGTCTTTGCCCACGGACCGCTCCTCCATCCACCCATAACAGGCCTCACTTGATCCTTGAGTGTCCAGATTGAGGATAGCCGTCAACCCAAGCCGCTCGAGACACGGCAGGGAGAATCCCGAGTTGGCACGGTAGACGGATTCCAAGGTATTGGCGCCTTGATCACCGTAGTCGGCGGCGTCCGTCGCGTAACCGGCGCCCACACTGTCTAACACCAGGACGAGAGCCCTCATGACTCAAGAAAAAGTCTCACACACCCACCGGATGCCAAACGGTTTTACGTTCCACGGTTTCGAGCAATTGATAGGGGTCATCGGCCGCTTCACCCAACCAATCGTCTCCTGTTAGAGCCGGAAAGCTCAAGCGTTTCAAGTTTGTGGCTGCGTGTTGACCAAGCACCGTCCGGGATTCGTCGGACACGCCCGCGGCGACGATCGCGTTCACATCGTAATGAGTCGCCAATGCTTCAAGTAATTCTAACGGTTTTCCTGTAAGAATGTTTAGCACGCCCGCCGGCACATCGCTAGTGGCCGCGACTTCGGCAAAGTCTGCCATGGGCAGAGGCGCGCTCTCCGATGCCAGGAGAACGACGGTGTTTCCTGAAACGATCGCCGCCGCCAGGAGTGTGACGGCCGCGGCCAAAGCGGGTTCCCGCGGACACAGAATGCCCACGACGCCCATCGGCTCAAGAGCGGTGAAATTGAAGTACGGGGTACTCACCGGATTCACGCTCCCGAAGACAGCTTCCACTTTGTCGCTCCAACCAGCGAAATGAACCAGCCGGTCCACCGAGGTGTGCACTTCGCTCGAAGCGGCTGTAGGATCGGCGCCCGATTGTATCAGGCCATTGGCAAAGGCCGATGCGCGATCTTCCAACATCTCGGCCATTCGGTAGAGGATCTGCCCTCGCAAATAGGGCGAGTAGCCTTGCCAACCGGGTTGCGCCCGGCGCGCGGCCACCACGGCCTCACGCAGATCCTTTCGCGAAGCGTACCCGTAGTTGGCCCAATGGCTGCCTTCTGCCGTCAAAGCTTGCAGAGTGCGACCGCTCTCCGAGCGCACAAACTTCCCACCAATATAAAGTTTGGAGGTTTTCAAAACGGTTAGGCGGTCAGTGGGAGAACTCATGAGTGACAATCACAACTTTCATAGGCTGAAGAATCAATACCCGTCCCAACAAGGTGAAAGTGGAAATTCGTCGCGATCTGTGGTTTCTGTCTTGAGACCATTGACCGTCTTGACCCCTGTTTGGAAATGAGAACCCATTTATCGAGATCCCTAAATCTAGTTGGCCTGATCCTGGTGGCTACCATGATCGGAGCCTGGGCTGGTCCACCAATGACCCACGATCAACACGTGGTTAACGGCATTTACAATCTAGGGGATGCACTCTGGGCGGTATTCGGGGCGCTTGTTCTTTTGGCAATCTCGGTGTTCGTAGCGGGTTTGAAAATCGCTAATGCCATTCGCAAACCACACTCAGATTAGACCGGCCATATTCTGCAAACCCAAGATTTCATTTCTGAAGAGATGCTTAACGCTGCTGTTAGGTGCCGATGCCAATTACCATCATGACAAGAATAGAGCGGAAGAAATGGCATCTTTTCCAATGGGGTGGAGTTGGTAGCGGAACTTGTGAAAGTTCCGGGCGGGGACCCTCTATCCGGGAGAAGTCTCACGGCTTCTTCGGCACGATCTGCCTGCGTGCGCTTGCCACCGTTTGTCTGAGTCTACTAGGGCAAGCGCCGAGCTTTGGAGCGGAGGAACTCAGCTCAGAGCAGCAGCGCCGTTTCTCCGAGGCCCTGCCCAATGTGGCGCAGAAGCTCTTTCAACGGCAGCCTCTTCACGTGGCCATTCTCGGCGAAGCCAGCTTGCTGCTGCATCCCGAAGGCGTCACCGCGGGCCGGGCATTCCTCGATGAGTTTAGCGAAGCCTATTTCTACACCGGAGGCGTTCACTCGGTTTACGATGCCGCGCATTTGGAGATTACCAGCCCCAAGATCACTTACGAGGAGATTGCCATTCCCAATCCGAGCTGTTTCAACCTAACACAACATTTGTCCACGCTCGGTCTTCTCAATGAGCCCGATCTCGTGGTGCTTATTGCCAGCGCGGCCGACGCTACACAACAGGTGGGGCTTCCCACCTACATAGCGGCCTTCGACGCGATGAAACGGCAGTGCGCTGCGGTCACCGCCAATCTCCTTGTCATCGGTCCGTCGGCTTTGTCATGGGACGAGGATGAAGCCCCTTCGGTGGATTTGCGAGTGCGCGCCTACACCGGCGCTCTCCGGGAATGGGCCCGGAAGAGTAACGTTCCGTTTTACGATGCGGACGCCGCTCTCTTTCCACGAAGCGTGTTGTTTTCTTCCAAGGCCAAAGCCGGCGAGATCTGGCAGGCTTTCAAAGGAACCCTGACGGAGATCAAACCGCCTAACGGCAAAGCTCATCTCCCTAGCCGAATCATGCGAGCCGTGGGGAAAGGCGCGTTCCACGGGCTCATCAATCCTCCCTCTCCGCCACGTTTTTCCGCCGCCTTCGACATCATTGGAGAACCGCTCAAGTTGAAGACGACGCTGGCCAATGAAACGGCACACGCCCTTTCCGGTTTGGCGGTGCCGTGCTTGCTTGCGGATCAGTTAGGCATCTTGGGGCGGCCCTTCACGACTGACGCCGGCCAAGCGACGACATTTGAGATCGATCTGCCTTCGAACCGTGTGGTTGATCAGATCAATGGGCGTGTTCCGGTGTCGATGCTGGTAATTGACGACCGGCGTCTGCACTTTGTGGATGGCGCGGTGCCCAAGACGCCTGTCTCCGTGGTGTGGCCGGAGCGCCAGCGTCACAATCATCGCGGCCAAGTGCCCGTTTCTGTCAGGTGCGAGATCCATCGCCACGATCCGGCTTGGCAACAAGTGACCTACCGAGCCACGCTCAATGATCAGAAGCTCACTGAGGGTAAATTGGCACTGGGAGGAACCAAGCCGGCGCCCTTAGAACTCGCCTTCGATATCCCCAACGCCAGTGAGACAGACCGTTATGAGGGCGAGTTGATCCTAACAATCGAACACGAAGGCAAGACGCTTCGATTCCCCCGCTTGATCACGGGCAGCCGTCAGCTCAGTCTGCAACGCCCCACCGCCCTTCTCGCCCTCACATCATCCCCAAAGCAAGGCGATGACGAGTTGGATGTCTTCGAGTCCGGCGTGTCCCTGCTGACGGAGGCTTCGGAAGAGGAGATTTCCTTTCACTTCGATTTTCGCGGCATCGAGTTTCGATCGACCATTGGCGAGCCGGCTCTTCAGTTAGATCTCGCCATTGATGGACGCTCGTTTGAGAGGCGACTTGCCATCGGTTATGTGGGCGTGCTCCGCATCACCTGCCCGCCAGACGATGACCCGGCCACGCTCAGTCCCTTCGCCATGCTGGCCCACTTTGGCAACGGTTATGCCAGGAGGCCCTTGCCGCCCGGCATCCAAGCCCGCCTTTCCACACGCCCGAATGGCGACCGCCGGATGACCATTCAGATGACGCGGGATTATTTCTATCAACATGGCTGGACCTTAGGCAACGGCAATAGCGGTCTGGGCATTCGCGCCACCTTGAAAGTGTTGGAAAAAGACATGGATCACCCGTCTACTTATGTCCTTCATCGCACGCAAGCGCACCCTAACAATGCCGAAGGACTCACCATCGTGGAGTTCACTGATCAACCCAGCAGCCGCTGGAGTCTGCAGTTCTCGCACAAGCGTTGATCGGTGATCTAATCGCCCAAACCGGGCAAGCCATCGAGACTCCTCTTGTTTTTCTGGTTTTGATAGTCCGTCACGCCATCTTCTCCTTTCGAATCCGCCCACTTGATCAACGTATCGCGGTCGCCCTGATATTGATAGAGAGGGACGGCGTAGCCGCAGGAATCCTGGATGCGGCTTAGCTTGACCTTAATGATAGACCGCACACCGCTGATGGGTTCGAAAAGGGCGTAGAGTTCATCGAACGCCGGCGAATCCGGCAAGACGGCTTCGCCCGATCCATACAGACGAAGAATCTTCGGCCCGCCTTCGAAGGCGCAGAACATGATGGTGATGCGTCCGTTTTCCCGCAAATGGGCGATCGTTTCCACGCCGCTGCCCGTTAGGTCCAAATAGCACACGGTTAGCTCATCGAGCACGCGAAAAGAATCGAGGCCTTTGGGCGAGCAATTGATCAGGCCACCCCCGGACAACGGTGCGGTGCTGACAAAAAACATCCGTTGCTCGCCGATCCACGCCGTGAGTTTGTCATCGAGTTTCTCAAACTGTTTTCCCATGCCGGCATGCTAACGCCGACATGAGGTGGATGACAATCTTGATGGCGACGTTCGAGACACGTGAAGGCGGGATGACAGACCGCTCCCTAAGGTCAAGCTAGGATCCCTTCCATAGGATAAGCTGGCACCACGCCAGTGAGTTTCTGATCGAGGCCGCCGTAGTTATAGGTGAGGCGTTCGTGATCAAGCCCCATGAGATGGAGAATGGTGGCGTGGAGGTCGCGGACGTGATGTCTGTCTACCGTGGCTTCATGTCCGAATTCATCGGTTTCGCCATACATGACGCCGGGTTTCACACCGGCTCCGGCTAACCAATAAGTGAAGCCTTTGGGGTTATGATCGCGTCCCCCGTTTTCACCTTGCCAAACGGGCTGCCGTCCAAATTCTCCTCCCCAGACTACCAAGGTTTCTTCTAACAAGCCTCTTTGGGCCAAGTCTTCTAACAAGCCGGCGATCGGGCGGTCAACTTCCGGGCAATGGATCTTCAAATTCTCTTCCACGCCGTGATGAGCGTCCCAGTTCTGCTGTTGATGGCCGCCTCCAGAGTAGAGTTGAACGAAGCGCACACCGCGTTCCACCAGGCGTCGCGCGATCAGGCATTGGCGCCCGAAATGGGCCGGTGGGATGGCAAGGGGGTGATCGGGTTTCGGTTCATTCAATCCGTAAGAGGCTTTGGTCGCCTCTGATTCCTCGGAGAGATCCAAGGCTTCCGGCGCGGAGGTGTGTAATTGATAGGCGAGATCGTAGCTGGCGATGCGCGCGCTGAGTTCAGAATAGTGTTCACGCCCTTTAAGATGCCGTTCATTGAAAAGATTGGCCGTGCGGATCTTGTCGCCTTGCATGGCGTGAGTGATAGACGACTTGGGCTTTAAATTGATGATCGGACTTCCAGTCGAACGCAGCACCGTTCCTTGATAGGCCGCGGGCATGTAGCCGCTGGTCCAATTGGCCGCTCCGGGTATAGGCCCGCCCCGCGGATCTAACATGACAACAAATCCTGGGAGATTGGGATTGGCGGATCCCAAGCCGTGCGCGATCCACGCTCCTAACGCCGGATGGCCTTGCAACGTCCTGCCCGAATTCATCTGCAGATTCGCCGATCCATGGGCAAAGGAATCCATGTAAAGCGAGCGAATGACCGCCAACTTATCCATGTGTTTGGCAATATGGGGAAAAGCATCGGAACACCAGGATCCCGATTGACCGTGGCGTTTGAACCTTCTCTGTGATCCAAGAAGACGAGAAGATTTGATCTGCCGGCGCCGGATCTCCATGTCCACCGTCTTGTTGTGGTACTTCTGCAGGACGGGTTTGTAATCAAACGTGTCCATTTGTGAGGGACCGCCGTACATGTAGAGAAAGATGCAGGCCTTGGCCTTGACGGGAAAATGCTGCGGTCGTGGCGAGAGGGGTTGATCAAAGCCGAGTGTGCTCGGGTTCGCGAACACCTTATCGCCCAGAAAGATACCGGATGTGGCGAGGCCACCAATGGTGGTCCCGAACTGCTGCAAGAAATGCCGCCGGCTGTGGAGGGCTAACTGATCGTATCGTTTCATAGGGATCAATCGACGTGGATGAATTCGTTGAGATTGAATAGAAGCGCACAGAATTCCGCGGCGGCGCGTTCTTGTGCCAACGCCTCCCGAGAAAATGTTCGGCCTTCATCAATGCCGTGCTCGGTGATGGAGAAAACATTGTTCCCCCGCTTGACCTCGAAGTCTCTAACACGCATGCCATCGCCCCACACACGCAGGCCGATCCTTCCTGCTGGTTCCGGCGTCTCGAAAGTGTCGCCATTCCATTGGAGTTTTCCGTCTCGCAATGAGAAGCGATTCCAAGGTTTCACCGAAGCAAGCGGGTGATCGACTAGCACATCGATCGCATCCCCTTGGAAACATCTCACTTGGAGCCGGCCTGTCTTCAAATCTAGCAAAAGCTCACACCGCGTCTCTTCTGCAGTCTCCCAGACGACTCCAGCCGTTTCCACATTTTCCTCAAAATGAAGCGAGGCCCCGATGGTGTCATGAGGCGTGACTGCAAAGTCTAACATAGCAGTGGGCCCTCTAGTGGGATCGACCACCATGATGCCTTCGTAGCCCCCACCCCAGGCGCCTTTGTCATAATGCCAGCCCGTTTCCGGACCGACTAAAAAACGATCTGGTGGCAGGCGATCGCGGAAGACGCGTTCCAGGGCGGCCGGCACTTCCGGCCGGAACCGAATCTCTGTAGCCGCGCCCAGTTGTTTGCCGGTCTGTTCTTCAAGGAAATCTTGGCCTAACTGAAGCTCGTTTGCATCTGGTTCGCGCTCAAGGATGTGGCGAAAAGCTTGTCTAACAAACGCCGAACCATTATTTCCAGACTCACGATGCAAGCGCCGAGCGAGGTTCTTTGCCTGCCCATTCACCAATTCACTATTCAACAACATCAGCGCCTGGGTGGGAACGGTGGTCGACGATCGATCACCGAGCGAGCCCTCGGTATTCGAATAATCGAAGGCTTCGAGAAAAGGCACCATCATGGTCCGCTTCACGAATGCGTAGACGCTTCTTCGCGCCCGTTGGTCCTGGGAAGAAGCGTCCCAACCGCGTCCGGGTCGCGACCCTCCGGCTAGCACTTCTCCCGCAATGATGGGGAAGAATCCTCTGCCTTTCATCTCGAAATTCGCCGCGCCGCTGGCGACCAAGATACGGTCGCGAATAACCTCCGCTTCCAGGCGCCGCAGGTTCTGCCGCCAGAGAAAACGATTACCGGGATCTCTCGTTTCGTTGTGGTGATGTGAGGAAGAATCTCGCCGGTAGGCGGCACTCGTTAGGATCAAGCGATGCAATCGCTTCACCGACCAACCATGCCTAACAAAATCCGAAGCCAGCCAATCAAGGAGGTCAGGGTGGGTCGGAGGCACGCCGCCAGCACCAAAGTCGTTGGTCGTTTCGACGATGCCTTTTCCGAAATGATGTTTCCACACCCGATTGACCATCACGCGAACAGTGAGGGGATGACGCTCGTTAGCAATCCACTCAGCTAACGCTTTCCTTCTGCCCGTAGAATGGCGCGACTCAGGCACGACGATCTGGGGAGGCTCATGATCAAAGATCACGGGAAAAGCAGGGGCCACCTCCTTTCCCGGTGTACCGGCATCGCCACGGATCAAGACATGCGTCGGAGATGCCCGATCACCTGACTCGCGCAGCGTCAGAGCAACGCCACCTTGAAAGGGCGCCTCCTTATCATATCGGTTGATTTCCTGCTCTAGCCGCTTCTTCTCCTCGGTATCATCCGGAGAAAGAGCTTCATAGGCTCGCTTTTTCTCGCGCCATTCCCGCCGCCAAGCTTTCACTTTGTCCGGTTCCGCGATGGGTGCGTAAGTAGCGGATTCGGGCCCGTATTTGGGATGAGTGTAAGGCTGCACATTCTGGAAGAAGGCGAGCATGGCGTAATAGTCTTCTTGAGAGACGGCATCGAACATGTGATGATGGCAACGCGCACAACCCATGGTGAGACCAAGGAAGGTTTCGCTCGTCACTTTAACCATATCGTCAAGCTCATCCATTCTCGCTTGGCGTTCGTCGTCGGGTTCATCGTCCCAAACACCCAAGCGGTAAAAGCCGGTGGCCACGATTCCCTCTGGCCCGCCATCGGCCAGCTCATCTCCGGCGATCTGTTCTAAAATGAAACGATGATAGGGTTTGTCCGCGTTGAAAGCATTGATGACGTAATCTCGATAGCGCCAGGCGTAAGGCTTCTCATCATCCCGTTCGTAACCATTGGTCTGGGCGAAACGGACCACATCCAGCCAATGCCGCCCCCATCGCTCGCCGTAACGCGGGCTGGCTAACAGACGATCGATCATCCGTTCATACGCATCGACCGCCGGATCATTGATAAACGTCCTGACATCGTCATACGACGGAGGGAGACCGATCAAACCAAAGTAGGCCCGGCGAATCAGTACCTCGCGAGATGTTTGAGGCAGACTAACAAGAGATTCTTTCTCCAAGCGTGCCTCGATGAATCGGTCGATGGGGTGGGCAGTGTCACCTGGAGGCAACTTAGGCGTGTTAAGCGGTTGGAAGGCCCAGTATTGGCGGTCGGCATCGCTTAAGTTGAAGACCTTGGGATCGCGCATCTTTCCTCCATCGCCATAGACAGAAGTTGCGCTGAGAGAGAAAAGCGTCAGGAAACCGGCAGCCAGGATTCTCAAAACCCTGAGAGACGCTTTCAAACGGTGGATCAACGATTCCACATTCACCGTGTCTCGTTACCATGCAACCCCCCATTGAACAAGCCGCACGCAGGAAGAATAGTGGGGGCGCTCCTAACGAACACGCCCCTCATCCAGACAGAGATCCAAGCCCCTTGGGGCGCATTTCAAGGGCCTCTCTATACTGCTTCGAGGGTTGAAACCACCTCTCATAGCCCTCTCCACAACTTGTTAACACTTAGCGATTTGATGCGAAGGTTATTCGGAAGTTCCGTAGAAATAGTCCGTATATGAAAGCTTTAGACGGCTTTTCTCAAATTGCCCATCCACGCGACAAGCCTCAATCTCCTTCTGCAAACGGAGATTCTTCCCGGGATCCAGCAAGGGATCACCCGTGAGTTCCCGCCACGTCTGCAATGTCTTTTGCAGACGATCGAGAACCTCCACATACGCCTCATTCCCCGCGAGATTGACAAATTCGTGAGGATCGTTTTCGAGATCATACACCTCATATTCGGGCGGACGGCGCATCGTTTCATAGGCGTGCTGCACAAGAGGGCTGGCTTGGCGGATCGTTCTCGGGAGTCCGTTGAAGAACTTGCCTAGGGTGAAATGATAGCCCGGGTTCACTTGATCCGGCAGAAGGTTGCGAATGAGTTTAAACCGCTCATCGCGTACCGCCCGCTGAGGAAAGTAGTTATGCGCAGAATGCGTGTGGTATTCGGTGAAGAGATAACGCCGCCATTCGGGCTGATGCCCCTTAAGCAAGGGCATCAGGTTTCTGCCAGGCAATTCGGGAATGGCTTTCGCGCCGGCGATGGCAAGCAAGGTCGGCATCAAATCCAAAGTCGAAACCAATTCATGGCGAACTTGTTTTTGAGATCCTTCAGGCCATCGGATGATCAGAGGAATGCGCAGCCCGCCCTCGTAAGAAGTGCGTTTGCCGCGCAAGAGATCGGCACCATGATCTCCAAGATAAACGATCACGGTATTCTCTGCCTTACCGGAATGCCGCAATACCGCCAGCAAATCCCCTATCAATTCATCGAGCCGCATGAGACAATTGTAGTAGTCGGCGGTTTGTTGGCGGAGATCAGGCGAATCTAATCCCATATAGGCTAACGGTTTCACGTCATGAGCCGCCAGCGGTTCGTTAGGTTTTCCGTCCACTTGTCGTACAAACGGTCGATGCGGATCGGGATAATTGACACTGAGAAAGAAGGGACGCCTTGATGACTCGATAAAGTGTTTGGCTTCGTGAGCGTAGCGATCCATCGCCGCGCGCTTAAAATTAGATGATGGAATCGCTTTGAAATCGAATGGGAAGGCTTCCGCAGGATTGATGTGAAGCTTGCCGATGATTCCTGTGCGATAGCCTGTCTGTTTCAGCGAACGCACGAGATTCGGCAGCTTGGCGTCCTTCATACAGAACTTCCAAGTGGCGAGTCCGATCTGGCCATTCTGGTGGGGATAAAGGCCGGTCAACAAAGCGGCACGAGACTGGCTGCAACCTGCTTGAGGCACATAGGCGTTGGCGAATCGTGTGCCACTCGCTGCTAATTGATCGAGGACTGGCGTCTTAACAAAGGGCTCCCCATAACATCCGAGTTCCGGGCCGTTATCTTCGGAGACGATGAGGAGAATGTTGGGCTTCTCCAACGTACGGCGCAAGTCGGGCACGGGCTCGGTTTCTTCTTGCGGAAGCCATTTCCGATGTTCTGCTAGGATGTTGTCGTGGTTGGATGAATCCGAGAGATTCGTCCATTCGTTAGGATCTTGCTCGTGATCGTAGAGTTCCTCGCTCCCATCCGCATAACGAATGTATCGCCATCGCGCCGTTCGCACGGCGTGATTGCCCTTACCGTAACTCATTAGCGCTGGTTGCTGCCAAGGCATTTGAGGATCCTTGAGCAATGGCGCAACACTCACACCGTCACATTCCGCATCCGGCGGCAATTGGCAAAGATCTAACAATGTGGGATAGAGCGACGACAGATCGATGGGCCGATCACAACGGCTTCCCGGTCTGGTTCGCTCGGGCACCGAGATGATGAACGGAACGTGGGTCGCTTTCTCCCAAAGTGCGAACTTCTCAATATGATCTTTCTCACCGAGATGGAAACCATGATCCGACCAAAGCACGACAATGGTAGACTTTCCGCGTGGGCTGGTCTCTAGGGCGTCGAGGATTCGGCCGATCTGTGCGTCGGCGAAGCGGCAACAGGCCGCGTAGGCATTGATGAAGGCTTGATAAGATCCAGGATGTTCAAGCTCGACGCGTCGCATGCCTTGCCAGAACCATTTCTTCGGCCCCAATAGTTTGGTGGCGCCGCTGGGGAGATCTCGCCAATCATGCGGATTTCGCGGTGGTCGTGTTAGGCTTTCTTTTTGATGATACGCCGGAGGCGCGAAGAAAGGTGAGTGTGGCTTGAAAATTCCACAGGCAAGGAAGAGCGGCATCCCGGGTGGATCCTGAAGCACCTTGATCGCGTGGTTCGCCGTTTTGAAATCGATCGTATCGGTTTCGTCCTCAGGCCACGCGCCCCAATCTGTGTTGCGCGAGCCATACTTAGGCGACCGGTTCAGCTTTTCCGGAGGCATGTTTTGAGCCGCCATCGGTTGAAACTCATCAAACGATGCCTCATCGTGAAAAGCGCCTTCGAGATGATGATGGAAGATCTTTCCTGCCCCCTTCACTGAGTAGCCAGCCTCACGAAATCGCTGCATGATCGTCTTACGATACGGCATCGCACGGCGCCAGTCCGCGCCATTGCCATAGACACCGCTCGTTGATGGCCGCAACCCTGTTAGTGTGGCCACCCGCGATGGATTGCAGGCAGGAGACACACAGTACGCCCGTGTGAAGAGCATTCCTCTTTGCGCCAGACGTTCGAGGTTCGGCGTTTTGATAGGTGCGTTCTCGTCTAGCAAAGAAATCCAGTCATTCATGTCATCCACGACGAGCATCAGCACATCAGGACGATCCCCATTAGCCCGAAGATGCGTGAGTAAACCAACGAGGAAGATTAGAAGAATGCGCATGTTAGAACGCGATATGCAAGGCAATGTAAGGGACGATATTGAACAAGTAGACCAACATCTTGTACTGTCCCATGATGCGATAGTGGATGGCGTCCAGTTTCTCAGGTGGAAGACGAAACCACTTTCCGTGGAGACGATGAATCCAATCACGTGCCGTGACGAGCATCACAAACCAGATGAGCAGGAGAATGATGTTGATCAGAGAGCACCAACCTAATGTGGTTCGAATCTCTTCTATATTCATTGCATGAAGCGGAGTTGTAGAGGAACCACCACATTAAACGGCGTTGGATTGCGAAGCAATCCACAACACTACGGCTTGAGTTTGAGGCGAATGCCGCCGTTGGTGATCTCCAAGTCTTCGATCCCATCGGAGAATCGCTTCCAGAATCCGCCCTCTTCGCCAAACTCTTGCACCAAGTCCTTGTTCTTAAGATCACCGATCCATGCATTTGGGAGCGGGATGCCGCCTAACGAAATGCCTTTGAGTGCCACGCTAGCCTGATTATCCGCATAGCGCATGGCCAGGCCTAACTTAAGCCGCAAGGTCTTACCTCCGACAAACGGCACATCGGGATCCATGGGCGCGATGAGTTTGACGCTCACCAAGTTCCGTGCCAGATCCACGGCTAACTTATCAGCTAAGTCAGGGTAGTTCTTGGCAATGAGGGCGTTGAGCTCGCGTTCGGTCAATTCGATCTCCCGCCTGGCATCGTCTTCGGTGTAGGCTTCGGGCTCTACCGTATTCAGTTCGCCGGCCATGGGTGTTTCCCGTTCCGGGGGCGCCTTTGGTGCATCGGCTAAATCACCAATCGCCGCCTCCTCGATACGTTCCAATTTTTCTGTAAGAGTAGCCTCTTCAGTCGTGGTCAACTCGACGGGTTTGAGATGCGATGCATACAGATGCCGCTTCACCCACCAGGCCGTGATGCCGGCTGTGACCAAGGCCGTGATGGCCATGATGAGGAGGACTTGACCACAACCAAAGCGGCGTTTGGCGCGGGCAGGTCGGTTAGGCAAAGGCGGCGTAACGTTGGCTTCACGACTCATGACAGATCAAATGGTTGGTTAGGCTTGGGCACGTTTCTTCCAATAACGGGTCAATCCCGAGACGCTCATGAAAGCGGGATTCGCCGTTTCATAATCGAGGCAGGCGTCTTCGCCCAGGCCGGCGGCCGTTAGACGATCACTCACAAATCTCTCAAACTTGGGAACCAATGCCTCTGAAGAAAGGCCTGAGTCAACCTTTCCATGAATCCAATCGGCCCATTCACGGAGCGTCGAATGGAGTTCTTTCAAATGCCTCTCTATAGCCGCCTCTTCAACCCGGCCGAAATGCGTGAGATAAAGACAAGAGGGCGCTAATCTACGGATCAAATCAAAGGAATTCTCCCAGGTTTCAAGATCAATGTCAGGCGGAGGGCACGGAGGCTGAACAGGGCCGTTGCCGAGTTTAACCCCGGCCACGTCGCCCGTGAAAAGCGCTTCATCGTTCAGTTGCCAAGCGAGGTGATGCTTGGCATGACCAAGCGTTTCATGCGCGGTGAAAACGGCGTCACCTACTTCCACACGTTCTCCATCCTCACAAGGATGCACCTGTTCATTGGAAATCGCCCGCATTTCTCCCCAAAGCCGTTCCATGGCTTCGCCGTAGATGCGTTTGGCGGAAGCCCATAAAATATCGGGAGCCACCAAGTGCTTCACCCCGGCGGGGTGCACGTGAATCATCGCGCCCATTTCAGCCAGTCGCCAAGCTGCGCCGGCATGATCCAGATGAATGTGACTGAGAAACACATGTCCGATATTGCCTAACGTATAACCTCGCTCACACAGAGCGTTTTCCAGAGCCTCCAAGGTCGATGTAGGACCGGACTCAACCAGGACCGGTCCTGCGGTTGTCTCAACCAGAAAGCTAGCAATGACCCCAGCTCTACTTAGAAAATTGAGATCGATCGTTTCAACGGAAGTGCCCACAACGCCTAACTAAATCATGCCCAACTTCATCTTGCCTTCCTCGCTAATCATCTCCTGATTCCAGGGCGGATCCCAGACCAGCTCGACGTTCGCTTCTTTGATACCATCCAAGGTCATGATGCGGCTTTGAGCATCGGCCGCGATGGTTGGACCCATACCGCAGCCGGGCGCCGTCAATGTCATTTTCACTTCGACCACCGTGCCGTCCTCACCTTCGTCCAACTGACAATCATAGATGAGACCGAGATCGACGATATTGACTGGGATCTCGGGATCATAAACGTTCTTGAGCTGGGACCAAACGGCTCCCTCCAGATCGCCATCGGCCACTTCCGTCTTGGCTGGTTCACCAGAGTCATCAAGACCCAGCGCGTCGGCATCCTTGGAATTGATCCGGGCCAAGCCAAAGTCCGTGGCCACCGTGTAGGTCCCACCCAGATTCTGCGTGATCATCACTTGCAGTCCGGCCGGCAGTTTGATCGTGTCTCCGCTAGGGATCTGAATGGCATCCACTTCCCGTTGGAGTTCCACGCGTTGAGCATCACTTGTCATGATGGCTAGCAATACGGGCCGGAAAGCAACTGGGGCAAGGAAATGTGCGTGGTTTCCTCGAGCTTCTTGGCTAGGATGCCACGCATGGATATGGAACTAACCAATCGTGTGGTGATCGTCACGGGCGGCGCCAAGGGCATCGGTGAGGGTATCAGTAGAGCTTTCGCGGCGGAGGGCGCTCAAGTCGTGATCTTCAGCCGCAATCCCGACGACGCCGGGCGGGTCATCACGGATATCGAAGGCGCAGGCGGCAACGCCGATCACCGCGTGGTCGAGCTCACCAATAGCGAGGCCGTTCGATCGGCGATCGATTCGGTGCACGACACCTACCAACGCATCGACGTGTTAGTGAACAACGCCGGCGTCAATGATGGCGTGGGCCTTGACCAAGGTCCCGAAGCGTTCAGAAAATCGTTAGAGACTAACTTGGTGCAGTTTTACAGCATGGTGCACTTCGCATTGGGGCCGTTGAAGAAGGCCAAGGGCTCGGTGATCAATATCGGCTCCAAGGTGGCCGTGACCGGTCAGGGCGGCACCTCTGCCTACGCCGCAGCGAAGGGTGGTGTGAATGGCCTAACAAGAGAATGGGCGTTGGATCTGGCGGCGGACGGCGTGCGCGTCAATACCGTCATTCCCGCTGAAGTCATGACACCGCTCTACGAGAAGTTTCTCCAAACACGCCAAGATCCTGCAGGCACTCGCAAGATCATCACTGATCGTATTCCGTTAGGGCATCGTTTCACCACCTGCGAAGAGATCGCAAACACGGTGGTGTTCCTAGCATCCGCGCGTTCCTCCCACACGACGGGACAGATTCTGTATGTCGACGGCGGGTACACCCACTTCGATCGCATGTATGAATTGATGCAGGCGGAGGGGTAGATTCAACCGAGGGTATCTTTCAAATGATCGACGATTTGCATTCGTTCGTGAAGCAACCTAACGATAACCGGAATGTCTTCGCTTTGGTAAGCAATGAAGTGACGAGGCTTTTTCACTAATCTTCCATCGATCGCCGCACGATCGCTGCTATGCTTAAGATGATAGAGCCTCACGCTTGATTGAAGTCCTTTGAGTTCGTATGAATGAGCGAGGAGAGGATTCGCCTCGATGTCAGATAGGGCCACGCTAATCAGACGACGATATCTTTGGGCTGCCAAGTCACCAAAGTTCTGACGTGACCAACGGATCACGTTTCGAACGTCGTCGCGTGCAGCTGGGAAATAGCGTAGCCCCACCCTATTCTTTGGGAGTCGCTTCGTTCCAACAGTCTTCCAGGAACGACTCAATGGAAGCCATTTCCACCGAACTTCCCGAATCCATTCCGAGTTGGATCTCTTGGCGCAACCGTTGAAGACGCAACGCACGCTCTTGGCGTTCTCTGGCCATCGCGGCTATCGCGGCACGATGAACCTCACTTGCACTATCGAACTCACCACTATCCACCGCCTCTTGAACAAAGCGTTCAAGCTGGGGAGTTAGCGAGATGGCTTGCGATGACATCTCAGAAAATTGACGCGCTGTCCGGGCGCTGTCAACCGATCGAAAGCGCTGAAGCAATCCTTACCCAACCCCGCCCTAGCCCTCAGCAGGCTCCGCCGCTTCGGGTACGACCTCCACGCGCAACTTGGCTGAGATTTCCGAGTGCACGCGAACGGGGATTTCATATTTGCCCGTGCCTTTGATCGGCTTGTCGAGTTCGATCTTATGGCGGTCGATGTTCAAATTCTTGTTCTTCTCTTTCAGCGCAGCCGCGAGATCCTGGGTGGTGATGGAGCCGAAGGCTTTGCCGCCCTGACCGAGAGCGATGGTGAGTTTGAGTTTCACCTTATTGATCTTAGACGCCAGAGCCTGGGCATCGTCGAGTTCGCGCGATTCCCGCTCAGCGCGGACGCGTTTGAGGTTTTCCAACTGGGTCATGTTGGACTTGGTCGCCTCCATGGCTTTGCCCGTGGGAATGAGGAAGTTCCGGGCGTAACCGCGACGCACGCTGACGACGTCGGCTTCGGAACCAAGGTTTTCGATCTTGTCGCGGAGGATGACGTCGATGGTGGCCATGAGATGAGATTGTAAAAGGTGCCTGTTGAGAAAGAGCGCGTTATCTAGCGGCGTGGTCTAGGTCTGTCAAGTGGGCCCACCGCAGAAATCCGGCGGTTCAACTCCCGGCGCGAATCAGGCGGCGGACGCCGAAGATCAGGGCAGCAAAGAACACGGCAGAAATGACGAGATTGGTCCCGATTCCACTCTTCGCGCCAAAGAGCGAGCCCCCGAAGAGCGGCCGCAGTTCGGGCTCCACGCCCATCTTGTCGAGCAAGCCGCGCAACTCGTCCACCGGCGTGGCGTAGTTGAACTTCTGGCCCATGGTATGGTAGCTGGTCACGATTCCGACCACCTTGCGATCGGCGGCCAGACAGAGTGGGGATCCGGAAGAGCCCTGACTGATCGCGGCATCGAAGCGCAACCGGAAAAGAGGCTCCTCCTCCACCGCCGTGATCGTCCCTTGAGTGCCCTCCGCCACTTTGATCCCGGCGGGATGGCCCAAGGTGAAGATGTCAATCCCCCGACCAAGCGATTGCGCCGTTTCGGCCAAGCTCAGGGGTTTGGTCTCAAACTTCGGCACCTTTTCCAATTCCAGTTGAAGGACCGCGAGATCCGGCTTCTTGAGCCGCCCATAGACCCCGCTCACCGGAATCTTGATCTTGCCCTGACGAGCAACAATGGAGACGGCGCCATCGATCACATGATCATTGGTCACGAGCCATCCACTATCCGTGATGAGGAAGCCCGTACCAAACGACGTCTGGCCCGTGGCCAGCCTGCATTCTAACATAAACACTGCCGGTTCCACGGCTTGAAAGTTATCCTTGGCCGAGACGGCAAAGGTGAGACTTGCTAACAAAGAAACCAGCGGAGAAATCATCTTAGTTAGCATTACTCTAAAGGCCAATTCTCTGCAGGTCACGCTCGTTTCTGGAGAAAGAAACCGGCCAGAGCGCAGGCAAGGCCCTATCATCTTGGCAAAGGCCTGGAGTGCGAGGCCGTACCGTGCTAGCCTCGCCATCATGAGCCTCATGCAAACTTGCCGTATCCTCGCCTTCATCTCCATCGCTTTCATCTCAACCGCCGTCGCGGACGATTCCGGTGCCCACCTCTTCATCCTCTCAGGGCAATCCAACATGCAGGGCCATCGTCCCGATGAAGCGTTCACGCCGGCCGTCTCCAAGGCCTTGGGAAAAGACAAAGTCATCGTCGTTCAAGACGCGCAGGGCGGCCAGCCCATCCAACGCTGGGACAAAGAGTGGGAATCACCCTCGGGAGAGAAGTCGAAAACGCCGGGCGATCTCTATGATCGCTTGATGGCCAAAGTCGATCCCGCGATCAAAGGGAAAACGTTAGCCTCGGTGACCTTCATCTGGATGCAAGGTGAGCGCGATGCCAGGATGAAATGGGCCGATGTTTATGAAGCCAGCTTGATGCGCCTCTACAAACAAGTCTGCCAACATGTGGATCGAACGGATGTCCATTTCATCATTGGCCGATTGAGCGACTTCGATCTCGAAAACAAGAAGTACCCGCACTGGACCAAGATCCGTGAAATTCAGGTCAAGGTCGCGGATTCCAATCCACAGTTTGATTGGGTTGATTCCGATGATCTGAACGACGGCAAGAACCGTCAGGGCAAGCCGATCGAGAACGACCTGCATTATTCCGCCGAGGGCTACAAGACGTTAGGCAAACGGTTCGCGGACAAGGCGCTCAAGCTCATTGAGGCGAACTCATAGCTCCATCGTCGCTATCTTGAGACGTGGGCACCCCCGGATCGTCGCGGAACTGGTGAGATTCGGCGTTGGGCTCCGCTAAGCACCCCAAGGCTTGCCTCGCTGCAGCGAATCGAGTCTTATCATATGATCATGACTCACGAATCCCATCCCACTCGCCGCCGCTTTCTGGCCGCCGGAGCCGCCTCCCTAGCAGCCACACCAATGATGATCTCAGCCGATCATCACGAAACCTCCAAGAAGTCATCAATCGTTCGTCCTCCGGAAGGTAAGAAGATCCTTCTCTCAGTGAAGTTGGGGATGATTCCCAAGGAGATCGAGGGCAAGAAACTCAGCCTAACGGAGCGGCTAAAGCTTGCTGGTGAAGCGGGTCTGGATGGCGTCGATTTTGATCAGGCCGGGCAGCATACTGCTGAGGAAGCGCGCGCTGCGGTACAGGAATCTGGTGTGTTCGTGCACAACGCGATCAATCACGACCACTGGAAAATGCGTCTAACGAGCGCCAACGAAGAGGAACGGGAGACGAGCATGAAGAATATCGAACATTGCATTCGTGTGAGTCACGCCGCAGGTGGCAATGGGGTGCTCATTGTGATTGGGCGAGCGAGCGACGGATCCATGGAAGAAGTGGAAGAACGCGCCTATGAAGGCATCAAAGCGCTTCTTCCTCTGGCGGCTTCGTTAGGTCAGCCCATTCTCATTGAGAATGTCTGGAACCAGATTCACTACGACCACAACGGTGGGCCTGACCAAAGCCCCAAGCAGTTCATTGACTTCGTCGACCGGTTTCAAAGTCCCTGGGTGGGCATGTATTATGACATCGGCAACCACTGGAAGTACGGTCAACCGGCAGAATGGATTCGTGCCTTTGGGCATCGTTGCGTGAAGCTGGACGTGAAAGGTTACAATCGCGCCACACAGAAATGGGCCGATATCGGGGAAGGTGACTTGCCATGGGATCAGGTGAGAAAAGCGCTGGATGACATCGGTTTTTCGGGTTGGGCTACGGCTGAAGTTGGAGGCGGCGGTCTTGAGCGTCTCACCACCGTGCGCAAACAAATGCAGAAGGTCTTTGGTTTGTTGTAATCGTCACAATCGCCTTCAGGTTGCTCGTCATGAAAGCCTTCATCTCACTCTTCTTTGCCCTAACCATAGCCCCTCTTGTCGCTGCGGATTGGCCGCAGTATTTGGGAGCAAATCGCGACTCTACATGGAAGGAGTCCGGCGTGGTGGATAAATTTCCGGAAGACGGACTTAAAATTCGCTGGCGTGCTCCGGTGGGTTGGGGTTACTCCGGCCCGGCAGTGGTTGGCGACCGCGTCTACATCACCGACTATCAAAAAGTTGACGGTGAATTAAAGAACGATCCCGGCGGCCGCGCGATTTGGGAAGGCAAAGAACGCACCCTCTGTCTCGACGCCAAGACAGGCAAAGAGATCTGGAAGCACGAACACGAGCGCCCTTACAGTTTATCCTATCCGGGCGGCCCTCGCTGCACGCCGACAGTGGCTGGCGGCAACGTTTATACGTTAGGCGCTGAAGGCGATCTTTGGTGCCTCGACGCCAAGTCAGGTCAAGTGATCTGGCATAAGGAACTCACCAAAGAATTCGAAGTGCGCACGCCCATTTGGGGATTTTCGGGACATCCGCTCGTGGACGGCGACACGCTCTATTGCCTCGTCGGCGGTGAAGGCAGTGTTGCGGTAGCCTTTGAAGCCGCAACCGGCAAAGAGAAATGGCGTGCCCTCAGTGCCGGCGAACCAGGCTATGCGCCTCCAACGATGATTTCACATGCCGGTACGAAGCAACTCGTCATCTGGCATCCACAAGCGCTCAACGGATTGAATCCGCAATCGGGTGACATCTATTGGACGGTACCACTCAAGCCTTCCTATAACATGTCCATCATGCCGCCACGCCAAGAAGGCAGTTACCTCTTTGCTAGTGGCATCGGCAATGCCGCAGCTCTGGTCAAACTCGACGATTCCAAGCCCGTAGCTTCCATCGAATGGCGCGGCACACCAAGGACCGCCGTTTACTGCGTGAACAGCACGCCGGTGATTGTCAACGGCACCATTTATGGGTGCGACTGTGAGAGCAGCGCGCTGATGGCGGTGAATCTCAAAGATGGCAAGCGGCTATGGGAGACCAAGAAACCGACCATCGGTGAGCAGCGAGGCCGGCATGGCACGGCTTATCTTGTTAGGCACGAAGGCAATCGTTTCTTCATCTTCAATGAAATGGGCGATCTTATCCTAGCCAATCTCACACCTGAAAAATACGAAGAGATCGGCCGCTTCCATGTGTTAGAGCCCACAAATGAAGTCTTTGGCCGTGCCTGTGTTTGGAGTCATCCCGCCTTTGCCGACAAAGCCTGTTTCGCTCGGAATGACAAAGAACTCGTCTGCGTGGATCTCGCCGCGAAGTGATGCCTCAGTGGATTCTCGACACGCTCGCCAATGAAGTCGTCACTGCCTTTCTGGGCGGCCTGATCACAACGTTAGTAGGTGTCTTCGTTGCGTGGTGGACGCTCTTCCGTAAGCGCGCCGAGTTGCGCCGCGGCCAGTTTCATGGTCAACTCGTCGTGCAGAATCACGAGTTGTTAGATGATGGCGAAGGCCACGAAGTGCTGTGCTTCACCACGGAACGCGTTTATCCTAACATCAAAGAAATCTTTCCCAATACGGCGCTGGAAAAGCTTTTTCTTCAACGTGCAGCACTCACAACCAAGACCAATCCTCTCATTGATCTCAGCGGTGATGGCGAACACGCGCAGCGAACCATTATCAATCAGCTCTCGGCGAGTGTCGAAGGATTGGATGGCGACTATGTGATGCTGGTCACTCGCGAGGTGCAAGACGAGGTCGCTCGGAAGATGAATCGGGTATTTCTTATCAAGCTTCCTCTGTTACAACGCTTTCGAGACTGGAATCACGCGGAGCATTTTCATGTGGAGAACCCAGAACATTGGCCACGCGTGTTGAATATCCACTACGCGGCGCGCCGTGTGCTTGATGATGACGGAAATCTGCGTGAGGACCGGAAGGCCTTCTATGATCAGATCGTCTTTGGTAGTAGGCAAATTTTAGGGAGCCACGCTGTGGATTGGAAGGCGAAGGGCAGTCCCGAGACCTGAAGACGATGATGTTAGGAAGCGAATGGCGCTGCGGGGATCAGGCTGAAGCCCATCGAAAGTGCGCTAGGCCATGCATGATCTGCCGAATATCCTTAACGCGCCTCTTCGGCGTAGCAAACATCCGAGTCATTGATGACTAACACACTATCAAGAAAGACCATTGTCATCATCGGTGGAACATCGGGCCTCGGCCTTTCCGCCGCCCGCGCTCTGGTGCGCCGAGGCGCCAACGTCGTCGTCTCCGGTCGCGACGAAGCGAAAGTGAGCGCTGCCGTGGAGCAGTTAGGAGACCGCGGAGTCGGGCTCGCGGGTGATGCGGCCGATGCCACCTCCATTTCGGCGACGCTGGATCTCGCCGTCGAACGCTTTGGCCGGTTATCAGGACTTTATCACGTTGCTGGTGGAAGCGGCCGCTCCAAAGGAGATGGCGCTTTGCATGAAGTCACCGACGAAGGCATCGACTACACTATGGACCTCAATCTCAAATCACTAATCTATTCCAACCGCGCGGCAGTGAAGCAATTTCTCAAACAAGGTGACGGTGGCGCGATTCTCAATATGGGGTCGGTGTTAGGCTATTCGCCATCTCCGGAGTTCTTCGCCTCGCACATCTACGCGGCCACCAAGTCAGCCATCATCGGATTCTCCAAATCTCTGGCCGCCTACTACGCAAAGAAGAACATTCGGGTTAACGTGATTGCACCAGCGTTAGTCGAAACACCCATGTCGGGCCGTGCCGCGCAGAACGACGAGATCATGGATTTCGTTGGCAAGAAACAACCACTCGACGGAGGACGCATTGGCCATCCACAGGATCTCGATGCCGCAGCCTGTTTCTTTCTCAGTGACGATTCCAAGTTTGTTACCGGGCAAGTGTTAGCCGTCGATGGTGGCTGGACGGTGAGCGAAGGGCGATGAGCGAATCTTCCTATGCCATTGGGATTGATATCGGTGGAACCGAAATCAAAGCCGCCTCCCTAACATTACCAAAGGGAGAATGTTTGCGGGAGGCCACGGCTCCCACACGCGATGGCGATCGCGCGCGTGGGGAGCCCGCCTTTGTGCAGCAAGTGCGTGAGCTCTTGTCGGAATTGGAGAACGCGCAAGGATCACAGGCCGATGTCGTCGGTCTATCTGCTCCCGGCTTGGTCAATCGTCCTTGCACCGCAGTAGCGTTTATGCCCGGACGCTTGGCCGGCTTAGAGGGGTTGAAATGGAATGAAGCCTTGGCACGGAAGGCCGTTCCCGTTCTCAATGATGCCCACGCGGCCTTGATGGGAGAGATTTGGTTAGGCGCGGCTCGTGACCTGGAAGACGTCATCATGCTCACCTTGGGCACGGGCGTCGGCGGTGCAGTGGTGAGTGGAGGACGGCTCTTGAAAGGGCACCTCGGGCGGGCGGGTCATTTGGGACATCTCACCGTTGATGCGAACGGCACGCCGGATATCTGCGGAACACCCGGAAGCATCGAAGACGCCATTGGAAATGCCACGATTAGAGAACGTAGCGCGGGACGTTTTGAAACAACCCATGCCCTCGTACGCGCTTACTCCATCGGCGATGAAGAGGCGGCGAAAATCTGGCTCGCCTCTATCAAAGCCCTCGCCGGCACCCTGACCGGACTCATCAATGCCCTGGATCCCCAAGTCATCTTGTTAGGCGGCGGAATCACCGCCGCAGGCGAGCACCTTTACAAACCGCTGCAAGACTTTCTCGATCAATTTGAATGGCGCCCCGCCGGTGCCAAGGTGGAGCTTCGGCAGGCACAGCTCGGTATCTGGGCCGGTGCCTACGGGGCCGCCTACCACGCCTATCATCACTCAACAACCTAACATCATCAATGCCTGCTTCATCCCCCGCAACCCAATACCTTGACCACTGCGCGCAACTTCAAGAAACCGTGCGCGCCCAACTTCCCATGATTGAAGAGGTCGCCGATCTTTTCTCTCAAAGCATCTTGGCAGGTGGCATGGTGCATCTTTTCGGTTCCGGTCACAGCCGCATCATGGTGGAAGAAATGTGGCCACGTTATGGCTCGTTTCCCGGTTTTAACCCTATCGTCGAACTCTCCCTAACATTCCACAATGTGGTCGTCGGCGCCAACGGCCAACGCCAAGCCATGTATCTGGAAAATGTGTCGGGTCTGGCCAAACAGATTCTTCGCAACTTCGCATTGAAATCAACCGACTCCGCCCTCGTTATTTCATCCAGCGGCTGCAACATCGCGCCCATCGAGATGGCGGAGGAGTTTCAAGCGCGCGGGGTAAAGGTCGTCGCACTGGTAAGTAAAGCTCATTCCGAACCGAGTGAGAGCAAGCGAACCGACGGCAAGAAACTAACATCTTTCGCCGATCTTGTGTTAGACACCGGAGCCCCATTGGGCGACGCTATGGTGAAGATTGACGGTCTGGAAACGGCTGTTTCACCAGGGTCGACCGTCGGCGGCTGCATGATCATCAATTCTTTGAAGGCTGAGATCGCTCACCGCCTGACACAGGCTGGCAAACCACCGAAAGTGCTCACCGCAGCCGCTGTCATTGGGAAGGAACGTGCGACCGATCTCTTCGAAACCGCCTATGACGAACACGCGCACCGCGTTGCGCCTTACTATGGTGAGCTATAAGTTCAAGCAACGGCGGCACCCCGCTGCCAGTACCATTTCATACCAAACACACCCATACAGAAGGCGAAACGCCAAGGCCCTTGTCACGATCATGCGCACCTTATTCTTTCTCTTAAGTTTGCTAACGTTTAAAGGTGGGATGGCAGAAGAAGCTGCCTGGAAGGTGGATGAACCTCCCGCCACCCTATCACAACAACCGATCGATGTCACAGAAGGCACGTGGATGACGGTGGATGTGAGTCCCGATGGCCGGACGTTGGTCTTTGATTTGTTAGGTGATCTCTACCTCATGCCCATCGCCGGCGGCAAGACCACCAAGCTGACCGAAGGCATCGCTTGGGACATGCAACCGCGGTTTAGCCCGAACGGAAAACGCATCGCCTTTACAAGCGATCGCACGGGCAAGAACGGGCATGGAGGAAACAATCTCTGGACGATTGCCATTGATGGATCAGATCCACGGCAAATCTCTGAAGAGACCGCTCAGTTGGTCAATGGGCCTAACTGGTCACCCGACGGCAACTACCTCGTCGGCCGCAAGCACTTCACGAGCCGCCGGTCGTTGGGCGCGGGAGAAATGTGGATGTATCATCGTGAGGGTGTGGAGGGGAAAGCGAGTGGCGGGGTACAACTCACCATACGTCTTAATGATCAGAAGGATGTCAACGAGCCGGCTTTTTCACCCGACGGTAAGTATCTCTACTACTCGCTGGATAGCACGCCGGGTGATGTTTTCGAGTATGACAAGGATTCGAACAAACAGATTTACGTCATCAATCGCCTCGACCTGAAAACGGGCGAGACGCTTCGCTACATCACCGGTCCCGGCGGTGCCTGCCGGCCCATACCGTCACGCGATGGGCGTCAAATTGCTTTTGTTAGACGAGTCGGTGCCAAGACGGGGTTGCATGTCTTCGACACGCAATCCGGCGAGATACGCCTCGTCAATGATCAGCTCGAAAGGGATATGCAAGAGGCTTGGGCCGTTCATGGCGTCTACCCCGCGTTTTCGTGGACGCCCGATGATTCCGCCATCGTGCTCTGGGCACGCGGCAAGCTTCGCAAGATCGATGTCGCCACAGGAAAGGAATCGATCATCCCGTTTCACGTTCAAGATGAACGCCGCATCGCCAAAGCGTTAAGACATTCCGTAGAAGCAGCGCCGGACATGTTTGAGACACGCATGCTTCGCTGGGTGACCGTTTCTCCCAACGGCCAACAAGCCGTCTACCAGGCTTTAGGCCGCTTGTATGTGAAGGACCTGCCGGATGGCGAACCGCGTCGCCTAACCAATCAAGCGAATCACTTTGAATTCTGCCCAAGTTTTTCACGAGATGGCCGTTCACTAGTCTACACGACATGGAATGATGAAACGTTGGGTTCGGTAAGAGTGTTATCTCTCTCGGCAAATGCCTCGAAAACGGGACGCGTGATCTCACCCGATCCAGGGCACTATCTCGATCCGGTCTTCTCGCCCGATGGACGCATTGTCGTCGTGCGCAAGTCAGGTGGAGGCTACTTGAGGTCCCATCTGTGGTCGCAGAATCCCGGCCTCTATCGCATCCCCATCGAGGGAAACACCATGACTCGCCTAACCAAATCGGGCAGCAATCCTCAATTCGGCACTGATAGCGAACGCGTTTATTTCACACAAGCGTCCCCAGCTAAGGATGCTGATAACCTCACCTTGCGCTCGGTGAATCTGCAAGGCGAGGACGAGCGCACCCATTACACTAGCAAATGGGCCACGGATTACCGTCTCGCGCCCAATGGACAGCAATTCGCGTTCATCGAACGCTTTAACATCTTCCTTACACCTTTTGTCACCACCGGCAAAGCCATTGAAGTCGGCCCGCAAGGAAAAGGCCTGCCCACAAAGAAACTTACCAAAGAAGCTGGTGAGTGGGTACATTTTTCCGGCGATAGCAAGCAGGTTCACTGGGCATTAGGACCCGAGCTTTACACCCAACCCATTGAGGCTGGCGACGATTCGTTAGAGAAACGGCCCATCGGATTCGCTGCGCAACACGCCAAACCGGATGGCACTCTAGCATTAATAGGCGGCCGACTGGTCACTATGGCTGATGCCGGCGTGATCGAGGATGGCGTCATCTTGATAGAGGGCAATCGCATCAGGGAGGTTGGTGCGCAAGGCGATGTCTCGATCCCTGAAGACGCCGATGTCGTCGATGTGTCCGGTCAAGTGATTCTGCCAGGATTCGTCGACACCCACGCGCACGGCTCCCAAGCAAGCGAAGGCATCACTCCACAGCGCAACTGGGTGGATTACGCCCGCCTGGCCTTCGGCGTGACCACCGTTCACGATCCGTCTAACAATACGCAAGAGATCTTTGCCGCAAGCGAGATGACCAAAGCAGGCGTCATCACTGCACCACGAACATTCTCTACCGGCACCATCCTCTATGGTGCCGCCGGCAGCTTCCACGCCGAGGTGAATAGTCTTGAAGATGCCAAATTCCACCTTCATCGCATGAAGGCCGTGGGCGCTTTCACGGTGAAGAGTTACAACCAGCCGCGCCGTGATCAACGCCAACAGATCGTCGCGGCGGCTCGGGAGTTGGAAATGATGGTCGTGCCTGAGGGTGGCTCTCTATTCATGAACAACATGACGATGATTGTCGATGGCCATACCGGGATTGAACACACGTTGCCCGTGCAATACGCCTATGATGATGTTCTCGACCTTTGGCGAAACACCGGCGTGGGTTACACGCCGACATTATGCGTGGCTTTTGGCGGTTTGTCAGGGGAGATCTATTGGTATCAAGAACGCGATCTGTGGAAGCATCCGCGGTTGAGGAACTTCATTCCACCCCATGTTCTCAACCCTCGCTCCCGCCGCCGCGAGAAAGCTCCCTTGGAAGATTTCAATCACATCAAAGTGGCCTCCATCACCAAACAATTAGAGGATCAAGACGGCCTCGTGCAGGCAGGCGGCCATGGCCAATTGAATGGACTTTGTACCCATTGGGAAATGTGGAGCTTCGTTCAAGGTGGCATGACGCCCATGGAAGCACTGCGTTGTGGCACTTTAAACGGTGCCAAATACATCGGACTCGACAAGGATTTGGGTTCGTTAGAGCCAGGTAAACTAGCCGATCTGATCGTGATTAAAAAGGGCCGCGATCCCCTGCATAACATCCGTCACAGCGAACACATCCAGTATGTCTGTGCCAACGGACGTCTCTTCGAAGCCGCGACGATGTCGCCGTTGGGGGAGAAACCTAGCAAACCACCGTTTTTCTGGACCATGCATGGGCCGGGAGCGACCATAACGAGTCTTCCGACCGCCGGATGCCAACATTGCCGGCCGCGCTGATATTGGCACGTCCAAATACTTCTTTGAAGATCAAGGAGTCGGCGAAGGGCCGCCTTTGCTGAATCCAAATGGAACTGACAAGCGAACTCTTTTCGTGCCGTCAGTATCCTCCTCTCTCCACTTCATCAAAGACCAATCACGAGGTCTGCAAGAAATCATTCGACAGTGGTTGGATGCGGATTACTTGCCCACAGATAAGACTTTTGAGGGAGCGGATCGGTTCGATATCCGGCGCGCCACACCTTACATTGTTCTCCACCTGGCCTGCTTTGCCGTTGTGTGGGTGGGTTGGAGTTGGTTTGCCGTCCTCACCGCACTCGTCCTTTACCTCGTTCGGATGTTCGCCATCACGGCTTTTTATCATCGTTACTTTTCTCACCGCGCCTTTCGCACTTCGCGAGCCATGCAATTTGTCTTTGCGGTTATGGGGAACACCTCAATGCAACGTGGCCCCTTATGGTGGGCGGCCACGCATCGGCACCACCACAAACACTCCGATGACGACCATGACAAACACTCCCCGGTTCAGGACGGTTTCGTCTGGTCACACATTGGATGGTTGACCAGCGCTAGCAATTTCCCCACAAACTACAAATCGATCCCCGACCTTGCAAAGTATCCCGAACTCATCTTTCTCAACCGGCGGGATTATGTCATTCCATTTCTATACGGGATTAGTTTGTGGTTGGCTGGCTCGTTGCTAGCCATCTATGCGCCTTCACTGGGAACCAATGGCCCGCAACTTTTCGTCTGGGGAGGCTTGATCAGCACCGTCCTTCTCCTTCATGGAACACTGTTTATCAACTCATTGGCTCACGTGCTCGGACGGCGGCGTTTCAACACCGATGACAACAGTCGCAACAGCTTAGCGTTATCTCTCATCACTCTAGGCGAAGGCTGGCACAACAACCATCATCGGTATGCCCACTCAGCGAAGCAAGGTTTCTATTGGTGGGAGATCGATATCTCCTACTACCTCTTAAAAGGCCTCTCTTGGACCGGCCTCATCTGGGATCTGAGGAAAGTGCCCGATCACGTTTACCACGAGGCAGCGAAAGCCTGATCGTCTATGGAAAAGATCGCTATCATAGGCAGCGGGATTGCCGGGTTAGGTTGCGCCCATTTTCTGCATCGACGAGCTGATATCACGATCTACGAAGCCGATTCGCATATCGGCGGACACAGTAACACTATCACGATCGACGAGAACGGTCGAGAAGTCGCTCTGGATACGGGCTTCATGGTTTACAATGAAGTCACCTACCCACTTTTAACTCGTCTCTTTGACGAATTAGGCGTGCCGACCAAGCCCACCTCGATGTCTTTCAGCGTGCATCACGGACCTTCAGGCGTTGAATGGAATGGCGCCAATCTCAACGCGCTCTTTGCGCAACGACGTAATCTTTTCAACCTCCGTCATTGGCGATTTCTTATTCAACTAAACCGATTCAATAAAGAAGCGGTCGCGGCATTGAAAGAATCGCAATGGGACGACATGACCATCGAGGAATATGTAGGGTCTGTCCCAGAAGCGTCCGATTCTGAGATTTGATGTGTGGTTTTTGTTAGGCGCGTTGTTGGCCGCGCTGGTCGGGGGCGGATTTGTTGGTTTGGATGGTTGTGCTTTGTCTGATTCTCGCTTTTCGGGCCTTTTTCTCGGGCGCGGGTACGTGCTGCTCCCTCTCCGGCTTGTGTTCCGGGGGCGCGGCTTTGTCTTGCGCTTTTTCTAGGCTGCTTGCTTCCGCGCTTCGGCTTCTCGCGCTTCGGCTTGCTTCTTTCGCATTTCGGCTAGTTTCTTCATGTTGTGCCCGAGCACTCCCCAACTCACCGCCTTCTCGCGATTGGTGTGCCCTTTCACTCGTAACATATCTCCCAATATGCTGTGTATGAAGATGCTGATTCGGCCTTCGGTTTGACTTCGTCTTCTTTGCCTCTTGGCGAATTCGCCGTTCCCCATTTTTTCGCGCAGGATTTCGAGTTGCTTCGGACATATGTAGTCTCTTTCTTCTCCTAACGCTTTGCTGTTTGCTTTGCTCGCAAAGCCTCGATCTGCGCATACGCCTTCTATTTCGATCTTGAGTCGCTCTTCGATGTTTTCGACTCCTTCTAGGAGTATCTTGGCGTCGCTCACATTTTCTTTGTAGAGTTGGTTGTGAACGATTAATCCGTCTTCTTGTTCGCCTAACAGGATGGGGTTGCCGAATTCGGTTTCTTTCCCTAACTTTCCTCTCACTACCACTTGCACGTCGGACTCGTAGAGGCTGAGGATTTTTTCTGAGCTTTTGACTTGTCGCTCCCCGATGAGGCGCTCGTGTGCTTGGCGTTGGGCTTCAGGTAGTTGCTCGAGGATGTTGTCGATTCGCCCTAGTATTTGCTGGACTTGCGGCCAACTCCACTCGGTTTCTTGCCATCTTTCTTCTAAGAGTTGGCGATGTTTCTGGGCGTGTTGACGGGTCTTGCGAATTGATTTTTTCATCTGTCGCAGGATGGCTTTGCGGTTGCGTTTGCTGTCTTTCTGCCGCCGTTGTTGGCTCATGGCTATCCCGAGTTTGTTGATTTCTCGCAGGAAGGTTTCGGGGTCTTGGGGCATGCGGTTTTTTAAGCCGGCTTCCCGTATGAGTTTCGTGGCTTTCATCAGGGTGCGGGTGGCGTCGATGAGGAGCACCCAGTCGGTGGGGTAGTGGATGTTGGCTTGGAGACAGAAGCTGTCGAACCAGACGTTGACCAGATCGACGGGGTTTTCTAAACCTAACAATTGCTCTAAGCCGTCGCTGGAGTGTTGGGCGGCGCTTTGCAGTAGCTGGGCGCCGAGTTGGTCGATGGCTTCTTGGGGCAGGAAGCGTCCGTAACGGTCGAGGGTGCTTTTTGAGGGGGGCATGACGGAGCCGAATTCGCCTGTATGACAGAACCATTGCAGCACATTGCTTTCTGCTAGTTGGATGCTGAGTTCGCGCACGGGCATATGATTTTCGACGAAGCGGACGATGTTAGTGCGGAAGGCGGTGACGCAGTGATTGAGGAATCGGGTGCCTACTTGATGGGACTGGAGGCCGCGGCGTTCGAGAACAAGCTTCGTGAATTGGTCATCGAGTCCGGCCCGCTCGATGATGTCGTCCATGAATTGGTATCGGGCGCGTTTATCGCGATAATCTTTGGGCCCGTAACAAGGTGGAAGTAGACGAAAGGTTAATTGGCGGTTAATTTCGGTCATGATTCGGCGGGTTTGATTTTGATACTAACCAAATTATACACGCCGAATTTGGCTATGGGAGTCCAAATTGGGCTCTCATAGCTCTTTAATATCGCTGTTTCGCACTTCTATGACAGGGGGGCGGACCTGTGGGACAGGCCCTATGTAAAGCAGCGGCGATATGGAAACGATTTTCTCGAGCGCTATCTCATTCCGATGAGTTCCGCCGTTTGGTCAGCACCTCAAGACGAGATGATACGTTTTCCGATCATGACCCTTCTGCGCTTCTGGTACAATCATGGATTTCTCGGACTCGACACCCAGCATCCCTGGCGAACGGTCGACGGCGGCTCCCGTGAATATGTCAAACGGCTGATTGCCCCATTCCGCAACCGCATCCACACAAATACACCGATTCAGAAAGTCCGCGCAGGAAACCTTCAGGTCGATATTCATAGCAAACGAGGAAGTGAACGCTACGACAGCGTGATCCTCGCAACGCACGCTGACCAAGCGTTGCGCCTGCTGCACGAGCCCACCATGCTTCAGCGCGAATTGCTCACGCCCTTTGCCTACCAATCGAATTCGGTTCGCGTTCATACCGATCCCAAGTTCATGCCGCAAACAAAGCGATGTTGGGCTTCGTGGAATTATCGCACCGAAACGCAAGGCCAAAGCACCCATTATTGGATGAATTCTCTTCAGGGTGTCTCGGAACGCGAGAATTACTTCGTTTCACTCAATGCCAGTGATCGCGTAACTCAGCATGCCTGCAAGCGCTCCATGACTTATGAACATCCGCTATTCGATCTCAAGGCAGTCGAAGCACAGCGTCGCCTGCCCGAACTAAATGATCCTCGCGGAAACACCTTTTTCTGTGGCAGCTATTTCCGATACGGTTTCCACGAAGACGCCTTCAAATCGGCGGTCGATCTTTGTCAAACCCTGCTCTCTAGCAATCCATGGGAGATGGCGGCATGAAGTCCGCCCTCTATCAGTGTGAGGTGTATCACGAAAGGTTGGCGCCGAAACGGCACCATTTCCGCTATGATCTCTTCTTCCTCGATTTGGATCTCTCCGAAATCCCGGCACTAGCCCGTAGCCTATTATTCTTCAGTCATAACCGGTTTAATCTTTATTCTTTTCGGGACCGCGATCACTTCGATCGCAGTCCTCAATCCATCCGGGACAAACTCGATTCGTGGTTGGCGCATCAGGGCGTTCAGCTCCCAGAAAATGCCACTGTCCGGCTTATCACCCTACCCCGGATCCTCGGCTATCTTTTCAACCCGGTCTGTTTTTATTTTATCTCCGACCCGTCCGGCAAGCCACTCTACGCGGTCGCCGAGGTCTGCAACACTTTCCGCGAGGTCAAGCCCTGGCTACTCACCGATCAAGAAGAGAACGGTTCTTTCCGTCGTATCGTTCCCAAAGAATTCTACGTATCACCCTTCTCGAAACTCACCGCCAAGTTCGATTTTCGGTTCAAGATCCCGGATGACCGTCTCGAAATACACATCGATAGTATCGAGAATGATGAGAAAATGCTGGTTAGCTGGATCAGAGGTGAACGCCGTCCCTTAACCAACGGCCGTCTCGTATGGGAGACGTCCAGTGGATCGTTAAAATAGGAATGGTGGATGGTTGGCGCCCTGCCTACAGGGAAGGGCACCAAAATTTAAGAAAAAACCAACCATCCATGAATACTCAAACACTCCAAGAACAGTTTCTCCAGTCCGAATCCGGCCAGAGCGCCGAGATTTTCGACCAATTTCTGCGCAGTTCCGTGCGCCTCGCCCTCTTCGAGCTCATGCAGCAAGAAGTGCACGATCTCTGCGGCCGTTCCCACGACCGGGACCGGCCCCCTACCACTTTTCGCCGCGCGGGAAGTGAACAAGGCATTTGCTATATCGATGGGGGCAAGGAAAACATCAAGCGCCCTCGCGTCCGTCAACGGCAGGAAGACGGCAGTGAGCAAGAAGTCAGCCTCAAGTCCTACGAAGCGGCTAAGGATGTCAACAACATCAGTCAGGCAGTGATGCGCTTGTTGCTTGAGGGAGTAAGCACGCGTGGGGTCAGTCGCCTCAGTAATGACAGCGTTAGTAAAAGCACCATCTCCGAGCAATGGGCAGAGCACTCAGCTGAGAAACTCGAAGCGTTCCGTTCCCGCCCATTGCACGAAGAAGGCTATCTGGTCTTGATGTTAGATGGCGTGCATCTTAGTCGCGATCAAACCGCAATTGTCGCCTTGGGCATCCGAGCCGATGGTAGCAAAGAGATGCTCGATTTCCGTGTTGGCAGCAGTGAGAGTTTCGAAGTTGCTAACGATTTGCTCAAAAACCTCAAAAAGCGAGGCCTTAAAAGCATCGCCAAACGGTTCCTAACGCTCCTAGACGGCTCTAATTCCCTGGAGAAAGCCGTTCTCACGCACTATCCGAACGCCGTAATCCAGCGCTGTTTAGTGCATAAAGAGCGCAATCTACGCAGTTATCTCTCTAAACGGCAACACAGTGAACTGGCGCGTTTGCTCAACCGGTTGCGGCGTGCTGAAGGGAAAGAAGCGGCACGAGAAGCGTATGATGAACTCAGTGAATTTTTGAAGCGACATAACAGCGCTGCTCTATCAAGCCTACAAGAAGCTGGGAATCAAATCACAGCACTACAGGATTTAGGTGTTCACGCTAGTCTTCACCGCAGTCTTCTGAGCACCAATATCATCGAAAATGCCATCCTCAACATCCGGCGTCGGATGAGCAAAGTGAATCGTTGGCGAACAGCAACGCGAGAGGGGCGGAAGACGATGGCTGATCGCTACCTAGCAAGCGGTCTACTCTACGCCGAGAGCACGTTTCGACGCATCACGGGTTGGCGGGATATGGCACACCTGCGAGAAGTTCTCGACCAAGACTAACACTGCCCCTCAATGAAAGCCTTCAACCATGGCTACAAGCAAGGGGCCAGCCCCCTCGACCCCCGGGATTTACCGCATTCCCCACTTACCGCAGGAGTATGGCAGAAAAGAAGGGAGAGACGTGCCGTCTCTCCACTCCTCCTGCGTATAAGGTCAGCCGCGCGGCGCTCGGGTTGCTTCCCAGCATTGCCCTATCCTCCTGCGGCGACGCGATCGGCTTACCAAAGAGTGGAGCGAAATCAACTAAAACTAACACAAGTCTTTAACTTGACAAACTAACCAACCAGTGCCTAACTCTAACCTCCATCCACGATTTCTAACGATCTGATGGACATCCCCCTCGTATGGTACAGTCTTCGCTATCCGTTTCTCACCTTCCAGGTGATCCTTAAAATCCACTGGCAAGCGCTGAGACTTTGGCTCAAGCGCCTTCCCTTCATTCGCAAAGCGGCCGATCCGGAAAAGCAAAGAGATCTCTTGCGTCCACACCACACTCTGACCTCACCACGTCATTCATGAACGCGCCTTCCACATTCATCGCTAAGAAAAGTCTTTATCGGAAGCCAGTTCTCACCACTCTAAATAAATTCCAGATTGGTCGGCTCACCATGCAATTGCCGGACGGAGGATTCCGAACCGTTGGAGGAGGGAAACCCGGTCCCGAGGCACGTCTCATCATTCACAATGAGCGCTTCTTCAAAAAGTGTGCGCTTGGTGGGGGTGTCGGCCTGGGCGAAGCCTACCTAGATGGTGATTGGGATACCGATCATATCGACCGTGTCGTCTCTTGGTTCATAGTCAATCTCCACGCCGACAAACGTTATAAGGGTTCCTCCCAACGATTCAAACTAGTAGGGTTGTTAAAGGTGCTTGATCGGATCGGCCATCGCCTGAGGCATAATAGCATATCCTCCAGCCGGCGAAATATCGAAGAACATTATGATCTGGGAAATGACTTTTATCGATTGTGGTTGGATCCATCGATGACCTATTCGGCAGCACGTTTCACCACTTCATCCCAAACACTCGAAGAGGCTCAATACTCAAAGTACGAAGCGCTCTGTCAAAAGCTTCGCCTTCAGGAAGACGATCACGTCTTGGAAATCGGCTGCGGCTGGGGAGGATTCAGCTGTTATGCCGCACGGCGGTATCGTTGCCGAATTACGGCGATCACTATTTCTCAAGCACAATATGACGAGGCCCGCCGTCGAGTCCAAGACGCGGGCTTGGAACAATTGGTCACGATTCAGCTGCGCGACTATCGCGATCTCTCTGGCCGGTTCGACAAGATTGTCTCCATTGAAATGCTTGAAGCCGTCGGTCACCGCTATCATCAGACATGGGCAGCGAAGTGTCAGGAGCTCCTCAAGCCAGAAGGCTTGTTAGCGGTGCAAATGATCACCGTTCCCGATAGGGAATACGCGGAGTTACGCAAAGGAACGGACTTCATTCAGAAACACATCTTTCCGGGTTCGCTGCTGTTAAGCGTGGGGCGCATGAGTGAAGCTTTTCGCAAGACGGGAGATCTGTTCCTCCATGACCTTGAAGATCTCGGAGTGAGTTATGCCCGGACTCTCAATGAATGGCAATACAAACTTCAATGCCCGACTTGAGGCCGTGCGTGAACTGGGTTTCTCAACTCGCTTCATTCGTAAGTGGCATTATTATCTCAAATACTGTGAAGCCGCTTTTGCCAGGGGATGTCCATCAGATCGTTAGAAATCGTGGATGGAGGTTAGAGTTAGGCACTGGTTGGTTAGTTTGTCAAGTTAAAGACTTGTGTTAGTTTTAGTTGATTTCGCTCCACTCTTTGGTAAGCCGATCGCGTCGCCGCAGGAGGATAGGGCAATGCTGGGAAGCAACCCGAGCGCCGCGCGGCTGACCTTATACGCAGGAGGAGTGGAGAGACGGCACGTCTCTCCCTTCTTTTCTGCCATACTCCTGCGGTAAGTGGGGAATGCGGTAAATCCCGGGGGTCGAGGGGGCTGGCCCCTTGCTTGTAGCCATGGTTGAAGGCTTTCATTGAGGGGCAGTGTTAGTCTTGGTCGAGAACTTCTCGCAGGTGTGCCATATCCCGCCAACCCGTGATGCGTCGAAACGTGCTCTCGGCGTAGAGTAGACCGCTTGCTAGGTAGCGATCAGCCATCGTCTTCCGCCCCTCTCGCGTTGCTGTTCGCCAACGATTCACTTTGCTCATCCGACGCCGGATGTTGAGGATGGCATTTTCGATGATATTGGTGCTCAGAAGACTGCGGTGAAGACTAGCGTGAACACCTAAATCCTGTAGTGCTGTGATTTGATTCCCAGCTTCTTGTAGGCTTGATAGAGCAGCGCTGTTATGTCGCTTCAAAAATTCACTGAGTTCATCATACGCTTCTCGTGCCGCTTCTTTCCCTTCAGCACGCCGCAACCGGTTGAGCAAACGCGCCAGTTCACTGTGTTGCCGTTTAGAGAGATAACTGCGTAGATTGCGCTCTTTATGCACTAAACAGCGCTGGATTACGGCGTTCGGATAGTGCGTGAGAACGGCTTTCTCCAGGGAATTAGAGCCGTCTAGGAGCGTTAGGAACCGTTTGGCGATGCTTTTAAGGCCTCGCTTTTTGAGGTTTTTGAGCAAATCGTTAGCAACTTCGAAACTCTCACTGCTGCCAACACGGAAATCGAGCATCTCTTTGCTACCATCGGCTCGGATGCCCAAGGCGACAATTGCGGTTTGATCGCGACTAAGATGCACGCCATCTAACATCAAGACCAGATAGCCTTCTTCGTGCAATGGGCGGGAACGGAACGCTTCGAGTTTCTCAGCTGAGTGCTCTGCCCATTGCTCGGAGATGGTGCTTTTACTAACGCTGTCATTACTGAGGCGACTGACCCCACGCGTGCTTACTCCCTCAAGCAACAAGCGCATCACTGCCTGACTGATGTTGTTGACATCCTTAGCCGCTTCGTAGGACTTGAGGCTGACTTCTTGCTCACTGCCGTCTTCCTGCCGTTGACGGACGCGAGGGCGCTTGATGTTTTCCTTGCCCCCATCGATATAGCAAATGCCTTGTTCACTTCCCGCGCGGCGAAAAGTGGTAGGGGGCCGGTCCCGGTCGTGGGAACGGCCGCAGAGATCGTGCACTTCTTGCTGCATGAGCTCGAAGAGGGCGAGGCGCACGGAACTGCGCAGAAATTGGTTGAAAATCTCGGCGCTCTGGCCGGATTCGGACTGGAGAAACTGTTCTTGGAGTGTTTGAGTATTCATGGATGGTTGGTTTTTTCTTAAATTTTGGTGCCCTTCCCTGTAGGCAGGGCGCCAACCATCCACCATTCCTATTTTAACGATCCACTGGACGTCTCCTTTTGCCACACGGAACATTAGTGTCGTCCAAGCCGTCTATACACGGCCGTGCAATGCCTCGTTGAGATGATTAACATCCTTCGTATCTTTTTCGCAATAGTGCTGCTCTCCATGCTTGGAATCACCGTTTATGCGAGCAGCCACACAGCTCTTTGGAAGATTCCCGGCGAAGTGAGTGATCATCCATGGTTTATCGCCTGTTTGGTCGATGCCTATTGGGGATTCCTGACCTTCTATTGCTGGGTGTTTTATCGTGAGGTTTCTCACGTAGCGAAAGCGGGTTGGCTCGTGGCTATTCTCGCCTTTGGCAATATCGCGATGGCGATCTACATGCTACGCTTGTTATTCAAACTACCGGCGGAGGCCACTGCCCGGGATATCCTGTTGAAACCCGCGTGAACGCCCTCATTCTCAACGCAGTTGTTATCTTGATTCTATTCGCCGGCACTTGGCTGCTCGCGCGGCGAATAACGAATGAGAGTATTGTCGACGTCACTTGGTCCTTCGCCTTCGCCCCGGTAGCCACACTCTATGCTCTTCTCGGGAGCGGACTACCACTGCGGCGCATGGTGATTGCGTGTCTTATCAGCGCCTGGAGTCTGCGCATCGGTATCTATCTTTGGCGGCGCGTGGCCAGTCACCATCCGCAGATGGATCGTCGTTATGAGGTTCTCAAAGAACGCTGGACAGGCGATCGGGCCTTTCTCTACTTCTTTCTCGCCCAAGGTCTTCTGGTGTGGCTATTGATGCTACCCGTATGGCGCATTTGCAATAACGCATCGCCACATCTCCACGGATTGGAGATCGCAGGCGGAGTTCTATGGGCCATCGCGCTCATTGGCGAAGCCATTGCGGATGGACAGCTCAAGCGCTTTAAAGAAGGGAATACGAACTTCGATGCCGTCTGCCGCAATGGTCTGTGGAGGTATTCGCGCCATCCCAACTACTTCTTTCAATCGTTGCTTTGGTGGGGGCTCTTTCTCATGGCTCTTCCCACGCCTTGGGGATGGCTCACCATTATCGCTCCCCTAGCCATGTTACACTTTATTTTGAACATCACCGGCATTCCTCTAACAGAAGAGCTGGCTGTGCGAAAACGAGGTGATGTCTACCGCAACTACCAGAAGACGACCAGCGCTCTCATACCACTACCCAACAAGTCCACCTCATGAGCTTCACAAACTTCATCCTCACTTTGGGCATCTTACCAGACTCGGCTATCCGCGCAGGAATTCGACGCCGACTTGCCGATACGCTACGGTCGCATGTGAAAGAGACGGAGGAGGCACAAAGAGCGGCTACCGAGGCACACGCGGAAGACTTACGCAAATCACCTATCGCCATCGAAACGAACGCCGCCAATGAACAACATTATGAAGTGCCGGCAGCGTTCTTTCAATATGTTCTCGGCCCGCGGCTCAAATACAGCTCGGCTTGGTTCGATTCACCCAAGGATACATTAGCTGAAGCGGAAGAGAAGATGCTCCGAATCACGTGTGAGCGCGCCGACCTTCAGGACAGCCAGCGCATCTTGGAGCTAGGCTGCGGTTGGGGGTCACTCACGCTGTGGATGGCTGAGCATTACCCCAAAGCAAGCATTACCGCCGTCTCCAATTCGGCGAGTCAGAAAGAATATATCGACAAACAAGCCGCGCGGCGCGGATTGACCAATCTTACCGTACGCACGTCGAACATGAATGATTACGAGGGCGAGGGAGAAGGTATCTTTGATCGCGTCGTCTCCGTGGAAATGTTCGAGCATATGAAAAACTATCAGAAATTAATGAGGCGCATCGCCTCCTGGCTCAAACTGGATGGACAGCTCTTTGTCCACATCTTCACCCATCGGGTGGCCGCCTATCACTATGAAATCGAGAGCGATGATGATTGGATGGCCAAATATTTCTTCACCGGTGGCCAAATGCCATCACATGATTTACTAAGCCAATTTCAAGATGACCTCAAGCTCCGGCAGTTGTGGAAAGTCAACGGGTGCCATTATGAACGAACGGCCAATGCCTGGCTTGCGAACATGGATTGCCACCGGAAAAACATTCTTCCGATCTTAATCGAATCCTACGGCGCCTCACAAGCATCCAGATGGTGGAACTACTGGCGCATCTTCTTCATGGCCTGCGCGGAATTGTGGGGCTATGATGAGGGACGCGAGTGGGGAGTGTCGCATTATTTGTTTGAAAAGAGTGTGTGATCAATTGGGCCAGATTAGAACACACGTGGGGACTCCAGATCCGCTTGGCAATGATGAGTCTGTCCTGATAGCGTCTCCATCATGCGCCTTGGGACCTGCCGCCGTTTCTTTTCCCGATTTCGACCAGCAACCATTCCCCTAACGATCTTAGGAGGCATTGGGTGTTTCTTGTTGCTGGCTGCCTCTCCAGATAACGAGGCAGCAGATCCTGACCGCATCGAGGTCTTGTTTCTAGGGAGTGAAAATCGTTTCGATCACGACCCACCGACACGTTTTCGTGTTCTTCGCAAGGCGCTCGGCCCAAAAGCGATCCATATCACTTATGCCCACACGGTGGATGCCCTAACACCAGAGAACCTCGCACGGTTCGATGTCCTGCTTATCTTCGCCAATCTTTACAAGATCGATAAGGAAACCCAGGGAAAGGCCCTGCTCGATTTCGCCCGCAATGGCGGCGGTTGTGTGCTCTTACACTGTGCGGCCGGCTGCTTTCGCGAGTCGCAATTTGATGAATATGTGGAACTGCTAGGCGCTCAGTTCAAATCTCATCAATCTGGCGTGTTCCGAGCACGGATCGTCAACGAAGAGCATCCCGTAATGAAAGGTTGGCCGGGTTTTGAATGTTGGGACGAAACCTATGTGCACAAGCGTCACAGCGAAGATCGTGTGATCCTACAAAAACGTGAGGATGAACCCTGGACATGGGTCAAGACCTATGGGAAGGGACGCGTGTTTTACACCGCGAGTGGTCACGATCACCGCTGTTGGAATTTGCCAGAGTATCAGGACCTTGTTCACCGGGCCGTTCGTTGGACGGCACACGATGACTCAAAGCGATGGCTGGCTGTGGAGGACTTGCCCAAGTTGCACTACCGGCTAGCAGCCGCGCCAAAGGATCCCGACAATCCTGTTGGGCCTCTCAACCAAATTCAACAACCACTCTCACCGGAGCAATCTCTCAAATTCGCACAAGTGCCGCCCGGATTCGAAATCCGGTTGTTTGCCTCGGAACCGATGGTAGTGAACCCCATCGCGATCAATTGGGATGACCGCGGGCGGCTCTGGGTAGTGGAAGCCTTTGATTATCCTCATAAGATCGGCACCGAACAACCGCAAGACCGGATTAAGATCCTTGAGGATACGGATAGGGATGGACGCGCCGATGTTATGAAGATCTTCGCTGAAGGGTTGAACATCGCCACGTCAGTCTTGCCGATCGCGGGCGGCGCCATCGCGACGGATGGCGAATCCATGGTCATGCTTCGCGATACCAATGGCGATGATCGTGCCGATACGAAAGAGGTACTTTGGTCAGGAATCGGCCTTCGCGATACGCATGCCTGTGTGTCGAACTTGCGTCATGGATTTGATGGCTGGATCTATGCTAGTGTCGGCTACAGCGGATTGGATGTGACTTTGGCAGGGAAACGTCATCGATCGAGCCAAGGAGTCTTCCGGTTTCTTCCGGACGGGTCGGCCTTTGAAGTGTTGCAGAACACAAGCAACAACACTTGGGGCGTTGGTTTTACTGAAGAAGGCGATCTCGTCGGCTCGACGGCTAACGGAAACCCCAGTTGGTATCACACGATTCCCAATCGCTATTTTGAAATGGTGGGAAGGAAAGGTCAGCAAGTGGCGAAGGCGGATCGGAAAGAGAAATTAGCGCCCATCACGAACGACTATTTTCAGAATCACCCTAAAGAAGAACACTCATCCGCCGCGGGGCATGCCGTTTACACAAGCCGGCGATTTCCCTCGGACTGGTGGAATCAGCGCGTGTTGATTTGTGAGACGCCGATGCATCTGATTTCGGCACCGCGAATCGAACGGCATGGCGATCGCTTCGTCACCACAGAATTCGAACACAACCTTTATGCCTCGGCCGATGCGTGGTCGACACCGGTGGCGGCGGAAGTTGGACCGGATGGCGCGGTGTGGATGGCGGATTGGTACAACCCCATTTGCAATCATAACCCCTATCGTGGTCATTTTGAGAAGGGCGCTGGCAATGCGCTCAAATCCGATGACCGCGACCGCGAACACGGTCGCATCTATCGCATCTACCCAATTGGTAGTGAGGATGATTCGCTCCCTGATCTCGACAATGTGGAAGGCGCAGTGAAAGCGCTGTCCCACTCCAATCTCTTCTGGCGTTTGGCCGCTCAACGCCGATTAACTCGCATGTTAGATTCAGAAACGATCCTAAAGCGAAGGGAAACCTCCACCGACTCGCGCGCTCAATTTCATCTCTTGCTTGCTGCAGACGATCAAAAGCTGGACGCGGTGCAAGTCGCGGCCTTGGCACGGCTTCCTAGCGGAGAACGATCGCCTCTCGAACGCCTCCGTGACACGGATCGCGATCCGCTGGATCGCAAAGCCGCCGCGCTATCATTAGTCGAATTGTCACCAGATCCCACATTGGGAGAGACCTTGTTGGCCCTCATCGACGCGGAACCCAACCTGAAGGACAACAAGCATCTGGCAGATGCCATTCGCCTAGCCGTGCTCCACCATCCTGAAGGGTTTCTTCGCATTCTGATAGAACGCAATCGTAGCGTTGAGCGCCCCTACCTTCAGACGATTCTCAAGCAAGTGCTTGAGAGGATTGGGAAGGAACCGAAGTTGATTTCATCCGGCTTGCGCGAACTGGCACGGAGCACGGATTCGGATCTTGGCCGTCAATTGGCGACGGCCAGCACGAACGCCCTTCCCATCAATCCTATCAAAAGCCTTTCGGAAAGCGCTAAGAGAGGCCAGGACGTTTATATCTCCTGTGTCGCCTGCCATCAACCCGACGGCAAGGGGCTGGACGGCGTGTTTCCACCCTTGGTTGGATCTCAGCGTTTGTTAGGTGACCCGAAGATTCCCATCAACATCGTCTTGAAAGGCCTTCAAGGTCCGCTCGAAGTGAACGGCACGACTTATGATAGTATCATGCCCGGCCACGAAAAGCTCCTTTCGGATAAAGAAATCGCCGACGTGCTCAGCTACGTCCGGACCGCATGGGAAAATGATGGTAGCGACATCGCAGAGGAACAGGTGCGCGAGGTGAGAGCAAAGGTAACAGCTCGCACAGAACCTTGGAGAATAACGGATTTGGAACCTTAACTAACTAAGTAGTGGGGGTGACTTTTCAGTCGCCCCAAATCTATGCGTGGATTACATGGCGACTGAAAAGTCACCCCCTCCGTCACTAACATCATGAAACCCCTAACAGCAATTCCAGAACCCTTGCAGCTTTACATGGACGGCCTGCGAACGCACGACCTGGAAAAGATTAGCGCTAGTTTTGCCGAAGGCATCAAGTTTGTGACACCGGTTCGCACCATGGCTCGCGACGACATTCTCGCATTTCTTGCCGCACTCTACCGAGGATTTCCGGATTGGTCCTACGACAATGATCCACCAGTCTTGACTGATGCCGGAGCGATCGGCGTCCTTTGGCGGCAGGGCGGCACCCACACAGAAACGCTCGCCTTCCCTGGCTTCGATGCCGTGGCTGCGACCAGCAAATCGGTTACCATTCCCGAGCATTACTTCTTCTATCGCGTCGATGAACGAGGCCTTTCCGAGATCCGTCCCGATCCCGTTCCGGGAGGCGCTCCACGAGGCATCTTTGAACAGATCGGCGTCAAACTCCCACCCTTGTAAACGTACCCTTCGACGATGCCCTACGCGATCATCACCAAAGACAAACCCGGCTCGATGGCCATACGCGATGCCCATCAGACAACCCACAAGAAGTACCTCGACGAGAACAAACACCTCTTGTTAGCCGCCGGAGCCATGCTGGATGATGAAGGGAAGACAGCTCACGGCGGGATTCTTTTAGTAGACATGGAATCTCATCAAGAAGCCGAAGCGTTCGTGCACAACGATCCTTTCTGGGAAGCCGGACTTTTTGAAAGTGTGATGATCACACGTTGGAGAAAGGCGTTCTTTGACTTTAAGCGTCTGGTGGAACTGTGAGCTGAGCCAAAACTCGCACAGAGATCATGAATACGACGTTGGAGAAGGACACAGATTCAAGCAAAGCTAACACTGTCTCTATTACCATAGGCGCCGCTAGTGCCGCTCGCCAACTCGTCTGTATCGCCGTGCCTCTGTGCGAGAAGAATCTGACAGTTCGTCTAAGGCCATAACGATATGTAAGAGCCTCACTTAATAGGAAGCTGTCAAGTGACAGCGAGATCAATCACTAAGGAATTCCCGGCAATGCGGCTCGCCAACCCGCTTTGAGGATCGCACGGTGTTGGTTGAGGGCCCCAGAATGCTTGGGATTCTTCGCCACGTTCCGCATTTCGTTGGGATCAGAGTGGTGATCGTAAAGTCCTTGTGCAACAACGTGGCCGGTCCTCCATTCACGCCACTCGACATAGCGATAGCGATCGGTACGCGTTGCATAGCCCATGATATCGCCATGCCCATTGTGGCGATTTCCTGATTGAGAGCGGGGATATTGGCTGAAGACCGCTGTCTTCCAAGGGAACTCAGGATCATCTAACAAAGGCATGAGACTGATACCCTCAACCCCGGTGGGCGATTCGAGCCCACACGCATCGGCCAAGGTTGGATAGAGGTCAACCAATTCAACCAACGCGTTCGTCTTCGTGCCGGGCTTCTTCTGACCGGGTGCAGCGAGAATCAAGGGCACGCGCGTTGAGAGTTCGTAGTTGTTCGCTTTGGTCCAAAGGCCTTGTTCGCCCAGATGAAAACCGTGATCGCCCCAGAGACAAATGACGGTATTCATTGCGAGCCCAAGTTGATCAAGCCTATCTAACAATTGCCCCACTAACGCGTCAATATAACTGACACAAGCGTAGTAACCATGACGGAGTTTCCTGGTCTTGGCCGCCGTGATTCGGCCGTCCTCGGGAATGTCCGTGTAGCCTTCGAGCTCCTTCCAGCTGCGCACCGCGACTTCCGGCGCGTCTTTCGGATGCGCGTTCGAGACGGGCGCTGGGATCGTTTCGCTCTTGTAAAGATCCCAATACTTCTTCGGAGCACAGAATGGTAGATGCGGTTTGCGGAATCCGACGGCGAGAAAGAAGGGCTTATCCTTGTCCTTAAGCGTATCCAAGGCATTGAGTGCGGCCTTGCAAACAACGCCGTCGATGTAGGTGTCATCCGGAACGTCGGCGGCTTCGGTCGAAGCGCGTTTGAGGCCCTTGCCATTCAAATTCTGAGGCGTGGCGTAGCGGAGATTCGCCTCACGCACGTGGTCATAAAGCGGCTGCTCAGACCACGAAGGCGCATCTTTGGAGGGCGCGCCACTACCGTGATAAATCTTTCCAATAGACCGGCAATGGTAGCCATGGTTTCGAAAAAGTTGTGGCAATGTGATAACATTCGGAAGCGCCTCACGGAAAGGCGTCTGCAAATCCCAAACGCGTGTGGTGTCCGGACGCCGGCCGGTCATCAACGAGAGACGTGAGGGGCTGCATAAGGCCTGCTGACAGTAGGCCCGGCTGAAGACCGTCCCACGCTTGGCTAGCCGGTCAATGTTAGGCGTAACGGCCGTCTGGTCGCCATAGCACCCAAGCGCCGGCCGGAGGTCATCGATGGCGATAAAGAGGACGTTGGCCCGATCCTTGGCAGAACTCGGAAGGGCGATAAGGCCGAGCGCTACGAAGAAGATAAAGATTCGTCGCATCAAGTCAGCACGTCGTGAACCACCTTTCCAGCAACATCCGTTAGGCGGAAATCGCGGCCGCCGTAGCGATAGGTGAGGCGTTCGTGGTCGATGCCCATAAGATGGAGAATGGTGGCATGATAGTCGTGCACATGACAGGGGCTCTCCGTGATCTCAGCGCCGTATTCGTCCGTGGCGCCGTGAGTGAACCCGCCGCGGACGCCGGCTCCAGTAAGCAGACTGGTAAAGGCTTTGGCGTAGTGGTTGCGGCCTTTGCCATTGCCGCCGTCACTCCACGGTGTGCGACCGAACTCCGTGCAAATGGCTACTAACGTTTGATCAAACAGACCGCGCTGTTTAAGATCATCTAGCAGAGCGGCGATAGCCTGATCCACACGCTGAGCTTTGGGGCGATGACCTTCCATATCACCATGTGAATCCCAATTGTCATGCGAACCGGTATCGATGAGTTCGACCACACGCACGCCGCGCTCAATCAAACGGCGTGCCATGAGACATTGCCAGGCAAAGGAACGATCATCCCCACGTGGGCAACCATAACGCTCAAGCGTGGACTCGGATTCTTTGGATAGATCGAGTGTTTCCGGTGCTTCGCGCATCATGCCACGCGCGATGTCGAAACTCTTCATGCGAGCCGTCAAATCCAAATCACCGGAACGAAGTCTAGCATGTGCCTCATTCACATCACGCAACATCTTCGCTTCCAACTCGCGAAGCCGCGTCCCATGCGGAGGCGCCTTGAGATCAGGAATGGGATTGGAGCCCGGCACCAGCCTAACGCCTTGGTGTTCCGCCGGTAGAAAGCTAGCGTCCCACACCTGGGCGCCGGCATAGGGCAAGTGTTCTGCGAGCACGACGTAGGAGGGAAGATTCTGATTGAAGCTCCCTAACCCATAACTCAGCCAGGCGCCAATGCTAGGCATGGGCACGGTGGCGGAACCCGTGTGCATGGCAAGCGTGGCTTGAAAATGCTCCACAATGTCCGTGTGCAGGGAGCGAATGACACAGAGGTCGTCAGCCTGCTTTCGCAGATTGGGAAACAGCTCGCTCACGGAAATGCCAGATTGACCACAGCGCTTGAAGGCAAATTTTGAGCCTAACAAAGGCAACGGGCGCGCCTCGTTAGGCCGTAGACCAAAGGCAGGAATCGGATTGCCGTGGTGCTCGGCGAGTTTCGGTTTGGGATCAAAAGTATCGACGTGCGAAAAACCTCCCGTGAGAAAGATCATCAGCAATTGCTTGGCCTTCGCCTCATGGTGTAAGCCCTGTGGCGCCACCAAACCGCCGCCATGAAATTGCGCCGCAAGCGAAAGCTGCGGAAAAAGCGTGGCCGCCCCTGCGCTTTGTTTCAGAAAGGCACGGCGTGATGAATTAGTCGACATGATAGAATTCGTTGGAGGTGATCATGACCCGAGCCATACTAAGCCAGCGATCTTCCCCGGCGACCTTCATCTGCTTGGCCTCTTCGAGAAACTGCATCGCACGCTCCATTTCTGAGGAGTTCACCGGTCGGGCGAAACACAAGCGGTAGAGCTTATCGATGCGCTTCTTGTCAGTGAGTTCGCCATCTAACAAACGCGCCGCTAGCTTCTTCGCCTGCTGATCGACAAAAGGATTATTTAGAGCGAAGAGCGCCTGCTGAGGCACGATCGAACTCCCCCGTGCCGCGGTCGACGCATTGGTATCGGGACCATCAAACAGATCGAGAAAGGGATGCCGCTGGAAACGCTGGGTCATGAGGTAAACGCTGCGATGGTAGGTTTGATAGCGGGATTGAAAGGGCGTGTGTTGAGTCCAATTCCAGTCTTTGGCCGGAGGAAAGGGATGCGCCCCGAACCAACTGAGGTCGAGCGAGTCCGCAACGTTCAGCAGGCTATCGCGTAAGGCCTCTGCATCGAGCCGTCTTCTTTCTCGTCGCCAAAGAAAGCGATTCTCAGGGTCTCTTGCGTCATTGGCGACTGACGTGGCGCTCGACCGTTGATAAGCCATTGAATCGAGAATCAATCGATGCATCGCTTTCACCGACCACTCTTTGCGGACAAACTCGGCTGCCAAGTAATCGAGGAGTTCTCGCAGCACGGGCGCTTCACTTCCGATGCCGAAGTGGTTAGGCGTCCGCACTAATCCACGGCCAAAGTGGTAATGCCAGAGGCGATTGACCATGACTCGAGCTGTGAGAGGGTGATTAGGATCGGTCAACCATTTGGCGAAGGCCCGCCGTCCACTAACACCGTCCCGCAATTCGAAAGTCCCCACTCTTGAAGCGAGGAACTTCGGAGGGCATCGCGGCGCAATCTCGCCTGGATCAGTGGGATTGCCGCGCTGCTGAATGGGCACATCAATAGCATTGCCTTCGGTCACAGCATAAGCGACGGGAAGATCTTTTGGGACACCAGGCTTCTCCAATGCGCGAAGCCGGCCTTGCAAAGCGGAAACATCGCCCGTTCCGTTCGCAATCTGCTGACGCAGCGATTGTTTCTCCCGCTCCCAAGCGTCGATCTTCAGTTTCGCATCCTTGTCAGGAATCAAAGGTACGAACTCACGCCGATTGAATTTCTTTGAGCTGATCTCTTCGGATCCCGCCCACGGAAAAGTTGTGCTAGCAAAGATGCCGTAAAGACCATAGTAGTCCCGCATCGTGAGTGGATCTGATTTGTGATCGTGGCAACGAGCACATTTGAAATTGATGCCCATGAAGGCTTGACCAACGGTCTCTAGCGTATTCTCCAAAGTAAGATGCCAAAGTTCGTAGGGACCCGTGCCATACCGGCGGGACAAGGCGAGGAAACCTGTCGCCGTGATCTGTTCGGCGTAGCGGTCTGAAGGGTTCGCCTTTGCTAGGATATCGCCGGCCAATTGTTCCTTAACAAATTGGTTGTACGGCATGTCTGCATTGAACGCATTGATGATGTAATCACGGTAGCGGTAGACTTCAGGAATGGGATAGTCGGCATTGTCGCCTGCCGTATCCGCGTAGCGCGCGACATCCATCCAATGCCGACCCCAGCGCTCCCCATAGCGAGGACTCGCAAGCATTCGGTCAATAGCTCGACTCACTTTGTTAGGAGATTGATCAGCCGCAAAGGCTTGCTGCTCATCCAGAGAGGGCGAGAGGCCTAACAAACCGAATGAAAGCCTTCGCAGCAGGACATTCGGACGCGCTGATCCGATGGGAGTAAGCGATTTCGCTTCGAGCACGGCGTTCACAAATCCGTCAACAGGAGAGAGGCCCGCCATCGCGGGAGGTTTCACCTGAGCCAAGGGCTTGAACGCCCACCACTCCGATTCCCCGTTTACCGACCTGGCCGCCAGAGAAACAAACAATGTGATCAGTAGAATCCGCGATCTCACCAAGGCGGGATTCTCTCATAAGAAGGGGTGGGATTTCAATCTGAGATTCGTGGAGGTCTCGAGGTGAAGGAGCGGATTTCGCTCTTGTCGGCAACATTCTCATCTCTTATGCCTGACCTCATGAAACCTTCTCTACTCATCATCAGTTTAGCAGCATTCGGCGCGTCGTTTGTCATCGCCGATCACCACAAATCGAAGGCGGCCGTTCCGTTCAACGGCAAAGATCTGCGCAATTGGTCCTTTAAGATTCACAAAGCCGGGAAACTAAAAGACGTGAAAGCAAAGTGGGTGGTGGGCAAACCGGGTCTGGGTGAGAACAACGGCACGCTTGCCGTCGAAGCCGGTGAAGGCGCGATGGTGAACACCGTTGCAGGCCACGGTCAGAGTCTGGATATTTACTCGAACGATACCTTTGGCAGCAGCCGCATTGAACTCGAACTCATGGTGGCCAAAGGAGCCAATTCCGGCATCTATGTTATGGGCGAGTATGAAGTGCAGGTGTTAGATAGTTATGGCAAAGATCAGTTAGGCAACGGTGATATGGGAGCCGTCTATGGTGCGGCACCGCCGTCCGTCAATGCCTGCAAGAAACCTGGTGAGTGGCAGAAGTATGTCATCGAATACAAAGCCCCCGAGTTTGATGCCGATGGAAACAAGACCTCCAATTTCAAACTCCTAAAGGTCGAACTCAACGGCACGGTTCTTCACGAAAACCTGGAGTTGAAAGGCCCCACACCGAGCGGCGTGACCGGAAAAGAAGCCGCTAAGGGCCCGATCATGTTTCAGGGCGATCACGGTCCTGTGGCCTATCGGAACATTAATATCACGCCATTGCACTAGTCTTTCCCTAATTCACGCTGAAGCCTCAAACGCTCGTCGGTGGTTAATTCCGTGGCGTCGAGCGTTTGCTGCGCGGCTTCCGGATCGACGTCTTTCCAAGTACGCAACGCTTCACCCATCATGGCGAGGCGATAGTCTTCATGTAAGGTCTGCGACCAAAGGAAGGCCGCTTCCGGATCACTATCACGCACACGATCGGCGAGCTGGTAGGCGGCCTGTTGACGTAAGGATGCATCTTCAAGCTGCCCGATCCATTCCGAGGCGGCGCGGGGATCGGCTTGCAGCCAAAGATGCATCGGGGTCGACATGGCCGCGTTTCGCACCTCGCCGGCTGGCAGTTCAGCCGCCCAATCCAATGCCCCCTGCAAATTGGTCGCCGCCAAGGTGCGCGCGATCTGATCGGCTGGTTTCGTTAGGCTATTCCACTCCGCCTCGGCGAGGAACCCCGAAGAAGCGTGCAGCCCTTCCGCCGCAGCAGTGGGGTTGGTACGAACCAGATCCATCAGCACCCGATTGACCGCCATCCGCTGCAAGTCCTCCGATTGACTAGCGATCCACTTCATCGCTTGACCAGGGTCATCAGCCGCAATCGATTCGGCTAAATGATAGACAGCCCAATCTGAGAGTTCCGATTGAGTGGCGGCCAAAGCCATGGCGTGATCAAGGTGATCATCAGCAATCGAATAGATCACCTGTTCCATTGCTTCTTGCATCGTGTTTTCGTCAGGAAGTGATTCCACCCAGACCACCGCACGATCCGGATCCAAGCCGGCCAACGAGTAGGCGATATTTCCCGCGGCCTCGCTTAAATTTTCTGTTAGCCCATGCTGAGCGACGAGTTGATCGAAATAGGCCGCCGAACCAAACGGATCTTCATTTGCATACTGTGGCAAGGCAAAGCGGTGGATTTCGTCACTGAATTCGTGGCTTGAATGCGATTTCAGCCAGGCAATGGCCGATACGGCATCTTCATTGAACCACTGTTGGGTCACTTCACTGATGGCATTTCGCCGGGTTTCCACCCCATAGAGATTCGCTGCGAGATCGATGGCTCCCGCCGGATCATCCTCGGCGATACCAAAGACGGCCGTTTGATACACTTGCTGTTGAAGTTGAGAATCACCAAGAGTCTCGATCCAAGCTAGGGCACTAGAGCGATCTCTCTGAATCCATTGTTCCGTTAGAACGTTGACGGCAGACTGTTTGATCCGGCCGTGAGGTATCTGATCTAACAACCGCGCGGCATCCGCAGGACGCGTGCTGGCCAGTAAATGAATCGTCCGATACCAAACCGCGCTTTGTTCATTGGGATTGGTGAGTCCCGCGGCAAAGCTCACGGCTGAGTCCGGATCCGTCACCGCAAGTGCTTCCGCGATGCCTACCAACCCTTGGCTGCGTTCCTTTCCAGATTTCAATCCTAACACATAGGCCTTCGCTCCTGCCAGATCTTCTTTAGCCCAACGCGTGAAAATATCGTCGTCAGGAGTAATCATGTAGGCCCGCATTTCCGTAAAATCACTGACACTCTCCCCAAACGCATCAAATCCGGGATTCGTCGACTTGGCCCACTCGATCAAACTTCCCGGATCATGGGTGTCCGCCCTGTCGAGGATCGCCTCAACAGCCCGTCGTCTAAGCCACGCATCATCTTCAGGAAGCGCCGCTACCAACCGCTTCGCCTCCGCCAGGTCTTCATGCGCAACTTTCTCAAAAATGGGCCGCACCCAACGATGCGTGCGATCCACAGCATCACTCGCACTTTCATTTGGGTATCTTGCAAAGGCAGCCGCTATTGCTCTCGAAGGATCGATCTCTAACAATCGCTGAATCAAGGCGTCTTGAAACTTCTCACGCTGCCGCCGAACGGCGGAATCGGTGGATAAAGCAACTTGTTCTAACAATGCCTCCACCTCATCGGCAGACAAATGCGCGATCTTTCCGTAGATCACTGCCAACTTCAGCCCGTCACTTGTGCTAGTCATGGTTTGACCAAGCTTCGCGAGATCAACCAACTGATGATGGGACGTCCTCTGCTGCGGCAGGGGCGAGACAACAGGAGAGATATTGCTAACGATTTCATCCTTGGAGGACGTTCGAAAGGTCACCTTGCCCAGCAACACCCCTAAAACCAATCCCGTCAGAAGTAGAGACATGGATTTAATCATCTGCTTCATTCTCATTTCCGTTCGAAACAGAGTCGCGTCCCGGCATCTTGCCGGCAAGGTGATAAAGCCACCTACGGTTAGTTTGTCTTCCGGGTCACGCGGTAGAATCGCTGATCGAATTCGCGGAAGGCGTGGGCGTCTTCGATGCTCACAGTCCCGCTCTGATTTGGGACAAGTCCCGGTGTCAAAAAAATCCAGTCTAACAAATTGGTACTCGCTTCAACCACGTATTTGACGCCCGCTTCACCTTGGAAATCAACCATGACATGGGGTTCGTCAATCGAGACTTCTGCGTCGAGCCGTGTGTTCATCTGATAGAGCTGCCCATAGATGTCGTAGTGCGTGTGGGCAAAGATGTCGCGATCATCGAGCCCTTGCCAAATGGCTAGAACTTCACCATTCATGCCAGCTGCGATACCCGCTGATTGCGGTGCGCTCGCTTGGTCACTGAGCCACAGATTGCTCATGAGGAACTCGCGATCACCGCCAATCTGCTGGGCGAAAATCCGGCGGCTACCGATCGCGGCGCCGCGGTGGGGCCGGCGTTCACGACCACTCCAGACAACCAAGTAGCTCTTGGATTCCGAAACGTAGGCAATACGTGGCAGGCGCACTTCTGTGTCTGCGAGAATGGTCGTTGCCGTATGGCTGATGTCGAAACTGGGATGGCCGATTCGTTGAGTCGTATTTACCGTCAACCGTTGACCCAGGATTCGCGGTGGAATGCTAGAATGGGTAGACGGATTGCCTTCCCACACCACGCAGAATTCGTGTCTGTCCGGATTGAAGGCAATGTCAGGGTTCTCGGCGTGGTGACCGATACTCACACGTTCAAAGACCGAGTGCACCACGTCACCTTCATCATCGATCTTCCGCGCCCAGATGGCCCGCTGCATGCCCCTGCCGTCGCCAAGGTCAAGTGTGCCTGCGTAGGTGACGAGATACTCATCAACGCCATCAAACGCAATGGCGGGCGAAGCGTCTTTCCCTTCAGAGGGGATGACGGTTGTGCTAGGGCTAATGCGTAGTGTTCTCTCTATCGTTCCCAGTCCATGCACTCGATCTGGAGGACGAATCAAGGCACCTTTGATGGAAAAGTGATCGTCTCTCAGAAGACTGGGGCCATCCGCTCTCCATGCCACGAGGAACCGATTGCGAACGGAATCCCATGCGACCGCGGGTTCAACGGCATCCAAGCTCCCCTGATCGTCTTGGCCAGTCTCACTGATTCGGAAAACATTGTGAGAGAGACCAACGCCAGCCCTGTCTGTAAAAAGGCCATAGATTTCCGATTTGGAGGGAGCGGTATCACCATGACCGTTTGCTTGGAAAACGATGAAAATGTTCGTCTCTGTTGTGTTAGGCTTGCTCTTGCGGACAACGATTCTGGGCCTGATGGCATCGACCGACGTATCGCCATCGTCCCCCATGCGGGTCAGTCGAACCGGATTGCCCGCTGGCATTCCTTCGAGATCAATTTGCCTTGCGAAGATCTCAAGTTCTTCCGTTGCAGAAGGAGAACCTATCCTGAGATTACCGTCTCCACTCCATACCACCACATACCACCCAAAGTTACGCCGTTCCTCGACGAAGGCGACGTCCGGATCGAAAGCTTCAAACGAACCTGAAGGCGACGGAGCCGCCGTCTTGCTTATGAAGTAATTGCTATCCGTGCTCTCAGGTACTCCAGATGAAGGAATGGTCCACGTCTGAGTAAAGAGTTCGCTACTATGTTCGTGATGGACTCTCGGTTCCGCATCCGCATACACGACGAGCATGCGTCCGGCACTTGTGGAGACGATCGCGGGAGAATCGTAGAAGCTTGTGTGAGGATTGATTTTGACACAAGAGCGCTCCTGAACTCCGGCTGCGGGATCGGCTCCGGCTAGCGTAAGGACGCAGTACTCTCCATCTGATCTGAAAAAGTGAACCATCACAAAGCAGTCGAGTGCATGATCAAAACTAACATCACTACCAGTGGTCGTGGCATCGAGTCCTGCAATCTCGAATTCCTGCCCAATCTCTTGGGCACTTCGGTCGAGTAGCTGTCCCAAAGCCACTCCTTCCGATCCTGAGAAAAAACTCCAAGTCACCAAGTAGTGCGACGTCCGCGGATTGAACGCGAAATGGATATCCGATATGTCGGGCTGATTCGATCTCGAATGCCCTATCGATATTGGAGCGGAATCGATGAGCGTTAGCGTCCCAGAGTTTCGTCCTATCCTTCGAACAAGAACCTCATCCTGAAAGGCGCTCTTGATGGCGCGGTTCCAGCCCACGAGAAACTGGCGATCTTCTGGATGAAAAATCACAGCGAGCTGTTGGTCGTCTGGTTCATCACCTCGAGCCGGTTGATTCAATAACACTGAGTTACCGGTGAATCGATCTTCAGCTGTACTGATCATCCGCGCTCTCACCTCTGAAAACACACCAAGCTCAACATTCTCCTTAGTCGTCCATGCCACTAGCGCTTCGCCATTCCCAGTCGCTTCCACAACCGGACGCACCGAACCTACATCGGGTGTGTTGGGGTGTTTGACGATTGAGATCTGAAACACATCGGACGGGATTGCGGAAGTTGAATACCGTCGGCTGTAGATCTCGCAGTGTCCTTCGGCATGGCCCTCTTTCCGCGCGCTCCAGACCACTACAAAACGCTGAGTTGTTTGGTCGAATGTGACATCCGGCCTTGAGGCGCCAAACTGTGGATCACCGTTAGCGGAGGAGCTACTGACTCGAAAGGGATCAGATAACGGCTTGCCGGTCGCACCATCACATTGCACTCCAAACACTTCTCGCGCTCCGGTGGCCAAAGTCCCTAGCCAAACCACCATGGCAATCTGATTCTCAGCGGAATAGGCGATGCGAGGGGATCGCGCATCGTAGAACTGCATATCAGGGTACGCCTGGTAGCTGATGCCAAAGTCGTCGACACCGATCTCGGGGTCGACTGTGACGGGATAGGTGGCCGCCAAGAGAGCTCCGCCATCTACATAGATGGCCGTCTTGTTGGCTTCGACCTCCATCGTCGCCGGCAAGGCGTCGCCCTCGGCGTCGTAGACGTAAACGCCGCCCATACTGGTGACGCGCTTCGATAACGGATCCCGCCAGACCCAACCGGACCTGTGTTCTTCGAACGTCGCCTCACCACTCTCGATCTTACCGCAGATAACGAGATCTTCACCCTTCATAAGGTGAGGCTTCTTCAGAATGACGAATTGCTGTTCCAGCGTCTTGGCCCGCGGCACGTAACGCTCAACAAAGAGCCCATAATCAAAGCCGAAGCTATTGTCTTCAAAACGTCGCGCTGGGATCTGGCGGCTACTCGAATTGATCCAGCTTTGCCGCTCTCCTCCGAAGTAGCGCAGCTGCCAGTTCCATGGACTCGCACTGCCGTTCGGCGTGAATGTAAGGCCTTTTTCAGCAGTGAGGTTGGCACGATGCAATGGGTGTGTCAGTTGCACCACTCCCGGGGAAGATTCCTCGATATCATTAACCGCGGCGACGATGACTTGTTCATCGGTCAGCTTGCGGTGGGGGGACGCTGTCGCATTTTTGATAGAAGTGACAGCGTTAGCTTGAGGACTCATCGGTATCGACTGAGCTCTGCCAGCTAACATCGAAACCGCGTTCCCTCCACGTTTTGTTAGCATCACACATACGGACAAAATGAGAAACGTTAGGGAAGCGATTAGAATAGAGCGTCTTTTCATGGTCATCATCGAATCAGTTAGGTTGTTCGATGGGTTAATGCGCTCTCGTGAAGCCGAGTCTGCCACATTCTTCAGAAGAAAACTGCCCTAGGCTTTTAGCGTGAATCCAAACACAGGCAGGCGGAAACCGTGGTCTCCGCCTCCTGCGCACATCGTTTGAAATGAAGTCGCTTCTTGCTGTCGCTGACATTTGCCTCCACAATGAGGCGACCATCTCCCTCAGCCGCGATTGGCACTAGCGTTAGTTTGGAGCCCTAAAGATGCGATAGAAGCGCTGATCGAACTCATTGAAGGCGTTTTCATCAAGAAACCGCAACGTTCCGCTTCTGAAGGCTACTTCGCTAAATGTTAGGAAAGTCCAATTCTTCAAGTCGGAACTGGCTTGAAAGACATACTTGGCGCCGGCTTCGGCGTTGAGCAGGGCGATGGCCACGTTGCGGTCATTCTCAATGGAGACATCCATCTCAAGATGGCCGGGCTTGTGGTAGCGCTGGCCGTAGATGTCTTGGTGATTCAGGTGAAAGGAATCCGAATTGTCCAGGCTTTGCCACACCACCATGGCTTCCCCATCCGGCCGCACGGCCATGCCGATGGTCTCAGGTTCGACTGTTGGGCCGCTAAGCCAGACATTGCTCGAGTCGATCTCACCTTCATCACCCACCCATTGGGCGAAGACGCGACGTTTAGGAATGCCACGGCCACTTCGGCGATCGTGCCCTTGCCAAGCGACCAAGTAACTCTCCTCAGCAGGCACATAGTTGATGCGCGGATTGCGCGACTCGGTGTCGAAGGCGAAGGATGAGGCTAGGTGATTGATTTTGAAAGGTTCGTCCTGGTGAACGTTAAACTTGCTTAGCCGCTGGCCATAGATATTGCTAGGGCCGCCCTCGAAGAAACTACCCTGCCAGACAACGCAGTGTTCGTTTCTAACTGGATTAAACGCCACGTCGGGATGGTCGGCGTGAAAACTAACGTTAGGGGATGAGACGCGCTGGATCGGTGCATGGCCAAACACTTTCCCAAAGGAAGTGAAGCGCTGGCTCCAGATGGCGTGCTCCATTCCCCCGCCAACATTGTAAACACCCCGGAACACGACGAGAAAATGTTGACCGTCAAAGACCACCGCCGGTGCCCCATCTTCGTTTGCGGATGGGATCTGGCTCGGATGGGGACTAACCAGAAAGCGATCCTCGATGACACCTGAGGTATCGCCGCCCAGGATCATGGCGCCGCGTATGACGAACTTGTCGTCATCCAATATGCTGTTGCCATCACGTTTCCACACCACCATGAAACGGTCGCGAAGGGAGTCCCAAGCGACATCCGGCTCGCTGGCGTCGATCGCCGGCTCGTCATCGTTTCCAGTGAAAGTAATGCGGAAAGGGTTGGCGCGTGGAATGCCATCGGAATTGACGAAGATTCCGTAAACTTCTGACTTATCGCGAGCCGTGCCGTCCTCCCCGTTGCAAGAAAAGACGATCAGAACGCCGCTACTCAACCGGTCGCTCCTCTGTCTTAGCGCAATAATAGGCGGGCCAACTTGAATTCCGCTATCTCCATCCTCACCCATATGCGTGATGCGGCGCGCCTGTGCGAATCCTTTAGCGGTGGGGCGCAGTGGTTGCCCATCGTGAGTGATCGACCTAGCAAAGATCTCAAACTCTTCCCGCGCTGCGGGTCTATCGTTGATGTTCCCGCCGTCTCCTCGCCAGATGACGAGATAGGTTCCCGGCGGGTAAATTTGGGTGTCTGGTATGAACACAACTTCGGGATCGAAGGCATTGAAGGACCCTTGATGTTGGGGTGCCGGCGTTTCACTCAAGTGATAGTGTTCGCCGATCGCGTCGATTCCGCCGGCCGGAAGCGTTTTCCACGCACGGATGAAGAGTTCTTCATCGCCGTCATGTAGGCGGCGGGGTTCAGCGTCGGGATAGACCACAAGGAAGCGCCCACCACTCGTCCCTGTGATCGTTGCGACTTCGGAACGGCCGTCGTAATTGGTCTGAACAGTTTGGCAATTCACAAGGCTTGGCGGACCGGATGCCGATAGTTGCCTCACGCAAAGCCAATTCATTGAAGGGTTTAGATGAGCAATAATGTAAGACTGGCTTTCTAGGTCATAGCAAACGGCGCTTCCACGACCGCGACTACTTTCGTTATCGATCCTAAAATCGTCCGCTCCGATCTCGCGCCCACGCTCGTCCAGACGTTGACCGAAAACTCCAAGATTTCCGCTACCTGGTTCGTCGTCTGTTAGGGACCAAGTAAGAAGGTATTCCGTCTGGCGCGGATCTAAGGCAAGGCCGAGATCATTCAGACTCGTCGCGGGCGGGAACTGCCCCACGATTTCAGCATCCGACTCCAGCAAGACAAGGCCTCCAGAGCGAAGCCCCATGCGACGAGTGAGAACATCATTGGGGGCACCCACAGCATTTCTCCTGCCCCACGCTACGAGAAATTCCCCGCCATTGGAGTTGAAAGCAGCCGCAATCTTAACCGGCGCCATGTCATCCTGAATCGTCAGCGGTCCACCAATGACCGTCCGGTTTGCCACATCAACCATTTGAGCCTTCAGGCTGAAGGGAACGTTTCGTGCAAGATCCCCATTCACCGCCCAGGTCACCAGGACTTGGCCATTGGGTCCAGCCGTGACCAAAGGACGCACGGCGCCTACATCTGGCGTGGTGATATTCTCCACGATGGTGACCTGAAACGGATCGTCGGGAATTCCGCTAGGAGGATAGCTGCGGGCAAAGATCTCTGTGTGGCCTTCCGCAAAGCCTTCGGGGCGCCCGCTCCAAACGATGACAAATCGCTGTGTTCCACGGTCATAAGCCACATCAGAGTGAAAACGCACTCGAGGCCCGTTCGGGGCCGAAGCGCTGACCTGAACGGGATCGCTGAGAGGTTCACCGTCGCTATTGCAGACACGTGCGAAGACCTCGCGCTGGCCGTCTGCCATCGTTCCCGACCAGACGACCATGGCCACGTCATGATCTGGATTGTAGGCCATCTTTGGCGCGCTGGGATTGCGCCTTGACCAGTCCGTAAACGCCTGAAAGGAGATGCCGAAATCGTCCGTGCCGATCTCCGGATCAACGGTGACCGGAAACGTCGCCGCTAATAAAGCCCCGCCGTCGACACGAATGGTGGTTTCGCTAGAAATTACTAGCATTTCGGCGGCAATCTCTTCGCCCTCCGCGTCGTAGACGTAGACATCGCCTAGGCTGGTAACGCGTCGTGTCTTGGGATCACGCCACACCCAACCGGCTTCGTGCTCCTCAAAGACCGCCTCGCCAGCATCGATCTCGCCACGGATGACAAGATCTTCGTCTCTGACTAGAAACGGCTTCTCCCGAATGACAAACTGCTGTTCTAACGTTTTCTCGCGCGGAACATAGCGCTCGACAAACAGCCCGTAGTCGAATCCAAAACTATGATCTTCGAAGCGTTGCGCGGGAATCTTGCGGTGCTCAGATTTGACCCAACTCTGCCGCTCGCCTCCAAAGTGGCGCAATTGCCAGCGCCATGGACTCGGACTGCGGTTTGGCGTAAATGTCAGCCCGCTCTCCGCGGTGAGCTTCGATCGATGAAGCGGATGGGTGAGCTCAATCACACCGGGCGACGTCTCAACCACGTGATTGACCGCAGCAATGATTGCCTGCTCGCCGGAGACTTTCGGCTTAGCTTTTCGCTTAGTCGCAAATTCGCGCCCGCCGTCGAGAGACAAAAGCAAATCCAGGGATACGGAATTGATCTCTTTATGTTGCGATTGGACGAGTTCAAAGCGTCTCTCCCATGTGTATAGAGAAAGAGCCGCGATGAGGGAGGCAAGGATGATAGTGAAGCGTTTCATGGTAATCGATTCGTGGTTCAATCGATTAATGCGCTCCAGCGTGGGCGAGTCTGCCAACTTTGCCGGCGAAACTTGTTCTTACGCCTCGCCTAGCATTTCCCTAGCCAGCCGCGTCATCCGATGATCTTCGCCCAGTGTCTTACTACTCCGCTCAATAGCTTCCCGCGCCGTGGCTTTCATAGCATCGACGTCACCACGATCACGGTAGACTTTGGTTTTCTCTAACAAGAGATCAATGTGCGTGGCATCGTCTTTGACGAACCACTTGTTAGCCCGTTGTTCGGCATCGTCTAACAATGCAAGGGCCTCGTCCCACTGACGCTGGTAGCGCTTGGATTCCGCTAACTGACTGAGAGTGAGGATGAACGTGGGGTGATTCTCGGCAAAGAGACGTCCCGCAACTTGTAAACGCTCGGCACAAGTGCGATCCGTCGACTCGAAATCGCCTTCATTGTTGGTGATCTTGGCGTGCCGGAACAGAGCGTGCAGAAGCAATTGATCGTAACTTCTCTCACCTGGATGTTTCCTAGCAATGTCAGCAATCTCATTGAGGATCTCAAGACCGGCCTGAGGCGAGACGGACTCCCAGTTCACTTGAAGCTGTGTCAGCCTCGTGTGCAAACTCAGCGAATGCTCAGTGCCTAATTCTCTTTCGCGAATCTGGAGAGAGATCGCTAGATGTGGTGAGGCTTTCTCCGGTTGATGCCGCCGCGAGTAAATGACTGCTAGAAGGTTATGAACCGTGGCAATCTCCAATTGGGAAACGTCTGACTGCTCAGCTACGGATAACGCGCGTAATAGATTCTTCTCCGAGAGCTCGAAAAGGCTGCGTTCTAGTAAGGCCTTTCCCGTGGCGAACCTCAATTTAAACTCAACGTCAGGATCAGATGGAAGAAGTTCTGAAATGCGATCTTCAAACCCAACTAGCAAATCATTCACAGTGAATTCCCCGCTCTCACCCACATTCGGATCTGCCTTTTCGATCATCTCGATCAGGGCGGCTGTCGTGTCCGCTGCCCGGCGCGCTTTCTCTTGGGCTCTCACATAACCCAGCCCCAATCCTACGGCACCTGCGGCGATGCCTAACACCACCACCGCAGCGGCTCCGAATGCAAGCTTGTTTCGGCGAACAAACTTCTGCAAACGATAGACTTTGCTGGGTGCGGCGGCGGCTACGGGCTCATTGTTGAGATAGCGTTGCACATCTTCCGCCAAGGCCGCCGCACTCTCGTAGCGGCGTGCGCGATCCTTGTCCATGGCCTTGAGGATGATCCACTCTAGCTCACCACTGAGGAGACCGTGCAATCGCGCCGGCTCCAACTGGCGCTGACCCGCAACCACGGTTAGATCCTTCCGCGCCAATCGATTTAGCTTGGTTGAAGGCTTTGGAGGTTCTTCCTCGCGAATCCGACGTCGCATGTCTTCGATGCCCACGCTTAGCAAATCCTTGGCGTCAAAGGGCGTGCGCCCCGTAAGCAATTGATAGAGCAGGACGCCCAATGAATAGATATCGCTACGAGTGTCCACATCGTAGCTACTCAATTGCGCCTGCTCCGGACTCATGTAAGCGGGCGTTCCCATAAATTCGTGGAAGCGCGTAAACAGCGTCCTATCGGTCAAATCCTGTTGCGTGGCCTTGGCGATGCCAAAGTCGATCACTTTGGGAAGGGCCCTGTCACCCAATACGGATACCAGGATGTTAGATGGCTTGATATCGCGATGAATGATCCCTTTCTGATGGGCATAGGAAATCGCCTGACAAATTTGCATGAAAAGCAGTAACCGGGCTTCGATGGTTAGGCGGTGTTCATCGCAATACGCCATCAAGGGGAGTCCACGCACCAATTCCATGACGAAATAAGGTCGTCCGGTATCCGTCGCCCCCGCATCGAGCACTTTGGCTATGTGAGGGTGATCGAGCATGGCCAGTGCTTGGCGTTCCGCTTCAAACCGGCCGACAACTTGTTTCGTATCCATGCCCAACTTGATGATCTTCAGGGCGACACGGCGTTTGATCGGTTCTCGCTGTTCGGCCATGTAGACGATTCCAAATCCGCCTTCACCGATTTTTTCTAACAGTTTGTAGCGACCCAGAATCGAGCCAATACCTTCGTCGAGCGGAATGGTTTCGATAGCCGTCTCCCCGGAATCTTCTTGAAAAAAATCTATCGCTTTACCATGCTCGCCTAGCAATCGCTCCACTTCACGACGTAAGATCTCATCTTCCCGGCAAGCGCCACGCAAGAAGGCAGCCCGTTCCTCGGGCGATCCCATCTCCAAAGCTTCTAGAAAAATGTCGCGTTCCCTGTTGGCCATACATTATTCCCGATTCAATTCCGCGAACAGCCACGTTCTCGCATAAGCCCAAACCCGATGCGATGTTCTCTCTGACATTCCCATCACTTTGGCCACGTCTCGCAACGAAAGCCCGGCAAAGAACCGCAGTTTCACCAGTTGAGCCGCCTCGGCATCTTTCTTCTCAAATCGCTCCAGGACCTCATTGAGCTCTAGCAATTGTTCGTCCTCCAATTCTCCAGATAGATCAAGCCCCTCCAACTGCACTCGTTTCATTTCTCCGCCGTGTTTCTCCGACTTCTTTTTCCGCGCCCGGTCGATGAGAATCCGCCGCATCGCTTCGGCGGCGGCACCGAAGAAATGCGCCTTATTCTCCCAAGCAGGATCGCCGTTCTTCACCAGTTTCAGATAGGCTTCGTGAACCAACGCCGTGGCCTGCAATGTTTGCTCGCCGGACTCACGCGCCATCCGGCTACGAGCCAGATTTCGAAGTTCCTCATAGACGATCGGAAGCAGCTCGCTTGCCGCCCGTCCGTCTTCCTCCACGGATGCAAGGATCCGGGTGACGTCGTCGGCTGCGGTGGTAGTGCAGTTTGCGTCCGGTTGATCCCGAGTCATATGGCGTTGAAAGGTAACATTTCCCTCTAATGCGATCCCAGAAGACAAAGTCTGCCACAAATAGGCGATGATCACCCCTCTTTTCGCACAAGCCACAGCACTTAAAGATGCTACCTTGACCGATGACGAGGCTGCTGAGAATCCGCACATCGATGGCATTAATGGTCATCCTATTGCCGATTTCGGCACACGCTGAGGTGTCTCCCAAGCAGGTCAAAGACGCGCTTCCGGAACAGCTTCTCGGCATCTGGAAGCAGGCCGACGACGGCCGTTATCTTCAGATCACTCAAGATGCGTGTGCCTTTTATGACTACACGAAGACGCTTTGCTACCGCGTGACGCCGGATTCGGGGAAACCTCTATCAGAAATTTATAAGCTCTTTGACGTCTCTGACAACGACCGGCAACTCTCGCTGTGGAAGGAGGACTACGGCACGCGATTTGAACGCTTCTATCGTGATGAGTTCGTTCGGGTTCAATCCCTTCCAAAGGACAGCATCGAGGATCCTGACAAAGACCCTCGATTTAAGGAGCCGCCATTTATCGCAACACTCATCTGCCAACAGTTTGACGAGCACTTTCCATTCTTTGCGCAACGCCGGTTCGATTGGCCGGCCCGCAAACAAGCCTTTCTTCAAAAAGTGCACCAACAGACTCCGAACGAGGTCTTGTTCGAGGGTCTATGCGCAATGTTGCAAGGACTAGGCGATAGCCACACGCGAATTTATTGGACTGAACGGAAAGCTCCTTTCAAGTCCGGCCGTACAACGGTGTTGGATGCCCTTGAGAAAGCCTTCGCCCAACAGAACAAGCACGAAACTCCGGGCGAGTTCAATTGGCATTGGTCGAAAGACACCAAGGCCAAGGTCGATGCGTTGCTAGTTGAACCTCCAATGAAGCTGGCGGCTCAAGACCGGTTCCGGTGGGGCATTCTCAAAGGAAACGTCGGCTACATTGAGAATGACGGACTTTATGGATTCAGCCCGAAAGGAACACCCCGGCCGGAAGAACTCACCATTCTAGGTCACGAGTTGGATTCCATTCTAGCAGCCTTAAAAGACTGCAAGGCACTCATCCTGGATCTCAGTTACAACGTTGGCGGTTACGATCCCGCGGCTTTGGCCATCGCCGGCCGTTTCGCCGATCAACGTCGCCACGTCATGAGCTATCATGCAGCGGGCCAAAGTGGCGATGCGAAACGAAAGTGCTTCGTCCGTCCAGCCGGCCCCTATCAATACACGAAACCGGTCTACGTCATCACTACTAACAGTACGGTGAGTGCAGCAGAAGCCCTCGTGCTTGCGTTGAAAGCTTTCCCTCACATTACGCACGTGGGCGAACCCACGCGCGGGTGTCTGTCAAGCTTCTTGAACAAATGGATGCCTAACGATTTTCACCTGACCCTATCCAATCAGATCTGGGAGATGCCCAATGGCACAGTCCCAGAAGGCGTGGGGATCCGTCCCCACAAAAGGTTTCCCGTCTTCGCCGAGGATGACTTATTTGGGAGCCATTTCAAAGCCTTGGAAAAGACTCTGGATCTGATCAAAGAAACCGTTAGAACCAACTGAACACGAGCGATACCAAATCGCTCAGCAAGACGAATCGAGGACTCTGTACATGATGTAGGCATCGGTGTAGCCAAGGGTGGCATGCCTAAAGGCGCCGGGAAGCGTGCCCACGATCTCAAAGCCGTGTTTCTTCCAAAGCCGAATAGCGCCTTCGTTAGTCTTCACCACAAGGTTAAACTGCATGGCACGGAAGCCTCTTGCCACTGCCTCCTTCTGAGAGTGTACGCAAAGCTGTGAAGCAATCCCCTTACCTCGCGCGTGCTCTGCGACAACGTAACCGCAATTGCAAACATGAGATCCGAGACCGGGTTGATTCGGTTTAAGGTAGTAGGTCCCGAGGATCTCGTTGTCTTCGCCCTCCGCAATAAAGGTTACGCTTGGATCTTCAATCCAGACACGTCTCGCATCGCTCTCGCTAATGTTAGGATCGAAAACGTATGTCTGCCCTTCGCGGAAAACGGGTGCGATGATATTCCACAGATCCGGCCAATCGGCTTCCTCAGCGAGCCGGATTCTCATGCTAAGTGCGTGCCAAGTGTTGCAATCATGCTCTAAATCTTCACGCCGTTGGGAGCGGTGAATTCAGCGTCGGTTACATTCCCCGTGTTCCTCGTCGCCGCCGGCTCAAACACTAGCACCTGCGCTTCGGACTCGGCCAGCGTGCGATGTTCCACGCCCCGGGGCACGACGCACATCTCACCCTCTGCCAAAGCCACGATTCTGTCCCTGAATTCTATCTTCATCATGCCTTTCCAAACGAGGAACAACTCATCCTCAGACTCATGATGATGCCAGGGGAAGACGCCTTCGAATTTCACCAGTTTGACTTCCTGACCATTCAGTTCGGCGACGACCTTGGGCCGCCAATGCTCGTCGATGCGGGAAAACTTCTCATCTAGATTGACGTTGTTCATAGGCGAAGGCTTTAGCACGGTCCCAAGGAAATGTGAATTTCTTCACTTTCTGCGCAAGTTTCCTGATCGAGGCGAAGTACAGTAAGCAAATGGACGACTCGGCTCTCCTTCAGCGATTCTGTCGGGAACAAGACCAGCGCGCATTCGCGATGTTAGTCGAGCGCTATGTGGGCATGGTTCACGCGGTCAATCTTCGCCGCACCGGAATGCCTGATTTGTCGGAGGAACTGACTCAAAACGTCTTTGCAACTCTTGCTAGGAAAGCCAGAAGCCTCGACAAGCTTGTCGTGTTGTCAGGGTGGCTGCATCGTGCCGCCGTCTTGGAGTCGGCACGTGCGATGCGCGCGGAAGGCAATCGGAGAAGAACCATGAAAGCTTATTCCAATGATTCCCTCGATGATGGGGCTGTCGATCCACTAATTTGGAATGATACCTTGCCAATTCTCGATGAGGCCATTGACCAGCTCGATGCAGAAGACCGCGAAGTGGTCTTCTTGCGCTTCATGGAGGAACGCACACTTAAGGAAATTGGCAGGCACGTTGGAAAGTCCGAATCCGCGGTGCAACGCCACGTGCAACGAACCTTGGAAAAACTCAGTTCCCTATTGCGCCATCGTGGCGTCACGGCGAGCACGGCAGCTCTAGCGGTTTCCCTGAGTCCGGAACTTGCCAAGTCCGCCCCAGCCGGGCTCTCGCCGATCTCTATTGCTCAAGCCGCCGCCCCTTCATCGACGTCAGCTTTTGCAACCACCACAGCATTGATTATGACGAGAACTACCTCACTTGTAATTGCCGGGACCTTATTGGCGCTCGCTTCCACGACTGGAGGACTTCTGCTAGGCAAACGAAACGCTCGCATCAGGGCCGCGACCACTGGTACTACAAGCCCTTCCTCCAGTGTCGCTACGAGGACAAACGCACATTCTAACGATCCTCTTACCTCTGGATTGCTGCCCAAATCGGCCCTATCGCCATTCGAGCGAATTATGAAGGAATTGGTAAGCCTGTCAGCATCCGGCGAACTGACTGAAGTACACGAGGAGATGCGGGAACTTGCACAGCAGATTGAGAGCAGTGACATGAATAGCGCACTCCGCTATCTAGACGGGACTGCAGAAAACAAAGCCAATCTTGCTTTTGTCATTTTTGAACGGTGGGGGCAACTCGAAGGCAACGCCGCTTGCGCAACCCTTGGTGACGTGGCTTCAACACTTCGGAAACATGCAGCGCTCGGTCTGGCGCTATCTTGGGCCAGAGCGGATCCCAATGAGGCTCATGATTGGTACATGAAAGAGAAAGAGGCCGGCGCACTTGGTCAACATACTTTACAAAAGGTTGCTAAGAATACGTTCAGCGGCTCATTGCATAGCGATCCTGAGGGGGCCCTTACATATTTCGAGTCGTTGGACTTCGACACACAGAAAGTCGCCATTGACGCCGTGACCGCATTTGGCAATGACCCCGAACGGGCCGATTCGGTCGCGCAGATCATCACAGAGATTTCCGATGCCCCATTAAAGCTATCAGCAGTGAGAAACTTCGGAAGAAATTGGGCGCGTCATGCGAATACCAATACGGTCACGAAGTGGTTTGATGGAATCGAAATGCCTAACAAGAACCAAGCTTTTGAGTCGGCGCTGGATATAAGCGAGGCCTTCATGGGTGAGAATCCCGAAGCGGCGATGACTTGGCTCTGGCCGAAGGCATCGGAGAAGGGAAAGGAAGATCTCCTTGAGTTCGTTAGTGGATTCTGGCTTCAACAAGATCCCGCAGCAGCCGAATCGTGGCTCAAGAATCACGAGCGGAATCCTAACGATCTTCGTGAGCCATGAAGCCACTCCTCGTCATCGCCATCATCTGCATCCTGTGCGGCCATGCAGGCTATCGATACGGATTTCGATCAGAATCTTCGAAGATTGAGATGGAGACGGATTCGGAGACGACCGTTCCCGTATCGATGGTTGAGACACCGATAGACGCATTGCCGGCCACACCCATTGAGGCCGGTGAGAGTGACAATGGCTTGTCCAAAGAAGAAGTTCTCAGAGCACTTGAGGAAGCTGCTCACAATCGCAATGCTAGAGAACGCAGACACCTGTCTAGGGATCTGTTCGCCCGCTTGGCCCAGCTCGATCGCGATGCCGCGTTTGAGAAATTCCTAGCATTGGAATATGGCTTGGATAGCAACCAAGCGATCGCAGGTTTCGCCACGAGTCTGGCAGAAAGCGATCCTGCTGATGCATTCGCCTTCTGGTTGTCTGCAGGGAAACGCCTACCTGAAAACGTGCACCAATTTCACGACGGCATGTATTACATCTTCAAAGTATGGAACAGCCGTGATCCTGTAGCGGCGGTCGCCTCGCTAGACAGCCTCGAAGACGATCTCTATCGCATGTCGGCCATCAATGGGTTCTTCTCAACCGGCGATTTTGAGAACGCCTCGCATCGCGATCGGATGCTAGCACTCGCTCGCAGCTTAACCGACGATGGCGATCCGCTTCGCGCCTTTCGCCGAAGGCACGCTATGGGATTGGTTGCCAAAGAATATGCCACTGGCAAATCACTACAGTTCATGGATGACTGGTTGAACCAGCAAGATCTGGCCACGAAAGACCGCTCTTATCTTGATTGGACGGTCGCGGAAACGCATTTGACCGAGAATCCTCACAAAGCTGTGAACTGGCTCTTGCAAAGATCCACCGAAGAGGCCTTGCCCAGCCACCTTGCTAACATTGTGAACAAATGGGCGCGCACCCAACCCAATGCCTGCGGAGAATGGTTAGGAAGTCTCCAAGTGGGATCAGCTGCCGATCATGCCATGGCGCGTTTCGCCGAAATCGTTGTCAAAGATGATCCTGAAAGTGCGATCGAATGGGCGGGTCAAATCACCGATGAAACGAAACGACGAAGCACACTAGAGGCCCTGAAGAAACTCTAGAACCATCTAGACTCGCCGAATACATGGAGATGCAACGAGGATGCTACCAGGAATGGCGAGGCGAGACGGGACTTTATCATTCTTTGGAAAACTGGCTGAGCCACGCTTTGGCTGCTTGGTTATCATAACGCTCCCATTCTTGAGCGACGGCATGGGCCGCTTGAAACTGAGTTTCCCCAGGATCGAGAGATTCCACCCAACGAGACGCGGTAACCGGATCGACCTCTGCCCAACTGGACGCCGTTCTTCTAGCATGGTCGGCTTGTTTGTCAGGGGGAATATATTCTAGCAGTGTTGCCGAAAAGGTGGGAATGTAACGGGAGGTAGATTGAGCAAGCTGATCAAGAGAGACTTCGTTTCCTGAATCTTCCAACCATGATTGAAACCACGGTTCACGTTGCAGCATGCCCGGCGCCTTGACTTCAAGTTCGTAGACCGTTCGCGCAAGCTGGGTTGAAGTTGATCGGCCCAATTCCATCGCCGCAAGTTCGCGCACCAACTGCCATCCTTTATCCACATCGCGGCTACTGGCAGCTGAGGCGACTCCTGACAAAGCACCCATTCTTGCTGCCTCGTCTTCAAGAGAATACGCCCACGCCTCCGCGTTCTCCAGATCCACATAGCCCCAATCGCTGGCAATGCGGTTGATCGCCGACAATCGATGCGGCTCAGCTACCCTGGGAAGCAAATCCACCGCTTCCTCAAACCGGCTCTCATTTAGCAAACCCATTATGCCGGATTCATAGAGCATGCTTGATTCATGCACTGGTTTCGACTCCAACCACGTAATCGCGGCGTCTGGATCCTTTCGAAACCACGCTTGCGTGAGCGCCCGATCAGGGAAATCCAAATTAATTCCGAGATCCTGCAACTGTTGCGCATGACCCACGGCCGCGGCGGGATCTCTCATGAGCAAACCCTGAAAAACTCGCCTTCCAATTTGGCTACGGCCTCGTTCGTTGGGGAGTCGCAACAAGATTTGGAAAGCCACCTCTGGATCTTGCTCGGCCATCTCTCGCACAACGGCGCTCACAGCTTCGTGGCGCCGATCGACGTCAGAGATAGACAAAGCGGTTTCTACCGCTTTGTCAGGATCCAACAACGCCAGACTATTGAAGATACGCGAAATTCCTAGACGAGAAACGAGCGGATCACCAAAGCGATCTTTAGCAGAAAAAATGGCGGATTCCTCTCTAGAGAGCAGGCGCTGAATCGCCTGAGGCAACTTCTCTAAGGTAAGCTCACCTTTAAAATAAGAGACCAACGACATGGCGAGAGCCGCCGGTGGAAGTTCACGATTCCGCAGCGCTCTCTCCTCTTTGATCATTGCCGCAACCAATTCCTGCATCGATGGAGACTTCCAAGAAGCCACCTCGCTTTCATACCCTAATAATTCCTCTTCTGACAAATACGTTAATCCGTGACCTAACGCAGCGAGCTGAGCGATCGTTTCGGGAACGCGATCCAAACCGGCCTTACTCAACCCCTGACGAGACCCCAATAAGTGAAAGCTCGCGTGTACCTTACACTCATTCTGAGAGGGCTGTTGCGCCGCCATCCACCTGTCTGTGGCTAACCATGAAACTGCTAGCGACACGAGAAAGGCCAAGCTAGAACCATACAGTCGTTTCATGGATCTGTTAGAAAAGCTCGATCTTCTGGCGAAACGGCATCTGACTGCAGAAAATCAGAGGCGTTACTTGGATTCTTATGCCGCCACATTTGGAAAATCCGCTTCAAGATTCCTTGCCGCTTCGCCTCATCCGTCATGGTCGACGCCCAATGAAACGCCCGCTCATGATCACGAACGGAATTGGTGCGTCCACCCCAACTCAGCGCCCGCGTCATGCCGGCGATGGCCGTATCTCGCGCCGTACCTTCGGCGAGCCCGGCCACCCAGGTGGACACGACTTTGGGATCGTCTTTAGTGAAAGTGTAGGTATGCGTTACAAACTCCTCTACTTGGTCCGATGGCAGTCTCTCGATCAAATCGATGGCCACTCTGGCGTTTGAGATGTAAGGCACGATCTTCTTGATACTCGCAACGCGAGTCGTTTCATTCGGAATGAGGTCTAACAACTCAGCAGCCTGTTGCGGATCATTCGCGGCAACTTGTCTTAAAGTGTTCGATAAGACTGGTTCGCTCACTTTCGCGGGAAGCGTGTTCAGCCACGTGATGGTCCCGTCTGGATCCTGATCGATGAATTCATTGACGATGTTGTTAGCGAACGTTTCCTGTGAACGCGGATCCTGCAGCCCTGACACAAACAATTTCACCTCACTCCATTCAGAAGATTCCATCGTGCGAAGGTGAGAGGCGACGGCGACCTGTTGCACCTTTCCGGCAGGGATGTCAGCGAGAACCTCCATAATATCGTCACGGGAACCTAACTTTTCAACCAAATCACGGGCCGCCGACCATCGCGCTTCTCCGCCAACCGCGCTTTCCTGCAAGAATTGGAAAGCGCGTTTCGGATCGGTCTCGGCAATGGCCGGAATCGTCTTCGCAAAGAGCGCTTGCCAATCGAAATCGATCGACCCGTTATAAGCCGTCGCCTCACCGAGGAGATCAATGGCCAAAGATGGATTGGTTTCACTAACACTCTCAGCCAACCCGCTGAGCGCCATGGACTTCTCAAGTCCCTCGGGAAGCGAGTGCGCCCATTCCGTGGCTTCGCTGAAAGCAGAATTAGCTTTGACCTGCGCGCGTTTCACGGCCAAGACCGCCCGAGCTCTTCCCGTCGGCAATTTCGCTATCTCCGTTTCCGCCCGCTCTGGGTCCAATTCTAGCAGTGCGCCCAACGCGCCCGCCAGCGCACCCTGGCGATCAGCCGGAAGTGGACGCCCATTGGCCCAAGCCAGAGCGGCATCGGGATCTTGGCGCATCCATGCCGCAGCAATCGATGCTGACACGCCTTCATTCTCGACTCGATTGAAGTGAGCATCCAGCAGGGTCGCCGCACGCTGGGGTTCTTCTTTGGCCAGTTCCATGAGCAATTGACTGCCCATCCATCCTTGAAAATGCGCATGTGCCAGTGAGATGGCTCGATCGATATCAGTTGAAGCCACGCCCTCAATGAGAGAGGAACTATAAATCCTCAGTTCCTCATCACTGACCGCCGCTAGCACTTCATCAGGATCGTGTTCCGCCCAAGCGCTAATCAAATGGTGGAAATGATATTGCTGGTCCAATCGGCGAATCGCCTCCAAAGCACGATGAGGCGAGAGCTCCACCCAACGCGTGAACAATGCATAGAGAGAAGCGTTATCATTGAGTCCGGTTCGAACCATCTCCTCATAAATCGCCTCCAGCTCAGATTCTTCCGCAGCGACGAGTTTGCGAATGAAGTTGTTGAGGAGGTGAGGATTCTGAGAATGAGCTGACTGATGCGGAGCCCGCTTGCTTACCGCGATGGATGGCTTGCCAGTCTTAGCGAATGCAGACAAGTCTGGAGACATCTGCATCCTATCACTCCTCCCAGTGATAAGCCTACTAGAAATGCCAAACGCCAGGCCGACTAATGCAGCAATGAATATTCTCTTTTTCAAGCAAACTCCAAACGAGAACTTGCCGCGATGCGCATGAGTTTCAAGCTTTATGCTTGGAGTATCGGGCTTAGAACCAAGACAAGTTAGTTGTTGGCACACTATCACTCAAGGCTCATCGTCCGGGTAATACGGACGAAGTAAGATACCTTGTTCGGAGCCATCAAGAATCCCGGTCCCGCTAATTTCTCCATGATCATTGATATCGATCACGTTGTGAAGCGAGCACGACGCACCCTCAACTAAGTAGTTTCTGAGATCATAACGTCTCTTGGATTGAATCAGATAACATTCGCCATCACTGGCATTGGCAATGATGCACTCGAAGGTGTTGATGCCAGTAGCCTTGCCAGTAAAACCCAAGGGCTCCAGCTGATGACCCGAATCGGTTGGACGCCAGAGGCAAGCTTGTGGTTCACCATTCTCAATAAAATAACCAACGATGACACCATCGTTGTTCAGATCCAAAGCCCGGCTTTCGGTGGTATCCTTCGTCGTGGGTAAAACATTCGCTCGCCCAAACCCCAGATCGCCCTTTGACCACACGCAGGCAAATCGGTGAGGATATTGACTCACTAGCATTGAACACGATCCCACAACCTGACGATTCTCGTTGATCGCCACGGCTTGAGCATCGACAGCATAGCGTGGCGTCGCGAGCATGCTGAGCCTTCCCTTCTCAAAAATAAAGGGGAGTGAACGATCTCCCGTTTCCAGATAGCCGACCACATCACCACGATCATTCATGCCTAGCACAGCCCCCGAATGATCACTAACAATCGCCGGTTCCCAGCCCGATCTCCAAGTTGCCGGGAGAATGTTCCCGTTGGCTTCATGACCACCACCTATTCTCGACCAATGATTCACATGGTGGGACAGCTGGCCAGCCTCTGTTCGATCAGCCCCGTTTTTCTTCGAAAGTGCCAGATTGGTTTCCCATAGAAAACGACGACTACCGGGGGACTCATCAATAACTTCTTTGGCAGAATTCTCAAATCGCGAGGAAAGAGAGACTGGAAAGTAAGAGCGATGAAAGTAGACGTCCGAACGCCGATGGCAAATGACGTCCCCACTGGAAAGTCCCCAGAATACGAGGGCGCGGCGGGACGATGCCTCAGGCTGCCATGCGAGCTTGAGTTCAGCTCTATCAGTCTGCTCCCTAACCAACCTCGGCTCCTCGACTTCTGTCTGGCCTCCCGCCATGACCAAGGTGATGTGGATCTCGTCATCAAGCGCGCTCAAATCCCGGATAGGGATAGAGAAAGGGAGAGGCCTCGTGCCATCGACTAGCATAGACGTCTCAGGAGCCGGTGTCACATCCAAAGGTGGAGGTTCACGCGCATCACCTAACATTCCACCAATCTGGATATCCACCTCAGTTCCTTCACGAATGATTCCTCCTTCTTTGGGATCAAAAATGGTGATGATGATTCGGTTCCACGAGGATCGAAGCGAACTACTATCACTACAGAAAAAACCTGTAAGTCCCACATAATCGTTCCCAAGCGGCAAGGCCACCAACGCATTCTCTTCAAATTGGAACCGTGCTTTCGCCGTGGCCGAGTCTTTCGGGACGAGTGTTCCCCGTGCAGCGGTGCGTGCAAAGGAGAGCGGTTCCCCGTCTTGATAAAGTTGTAGGCGAAGACCAAGAACACGTCCCTGAGATTCAACACCTTCCGTGTCGAATTCCAAATCAACTCCCGACACGACATTAGAGGCGCCAGTCAACGCGGAATAGAGAAGCTTTCCCGCGCTCAGCGAATGCGACAAATCGATTTCGATCGTGAGCGGCTCTTCTGAATCAGAGGTGACTTGGTAAATTAGCTCCCACGGCTTCGAACCCACGGCCAAACGGTCACCTGCCCTCCATCGCGCCGTCGCAGTGAAGTTTGCCTGATGGTAGCAAAACGCTTCAGGCTGATATGACGCCCTAGGGTTCATTGCCGTGTCGAAGACGGCGTGCCCATTGGAATAATCTTGCCCGGAACTCCATGGCACGTCCACGAAGGTCTCAGCACATGCACCAATTGGGAATCCTAGTACCAATGACAAGATGACAAGGGATCGGACCGACACGGAGTGAACTCTAGAAGATACCGATTTAGCTGGTCAATACTTGGGCACATGATACAGAAACTCATGGGCTCGTACGCCGAATCCCCGGTCCACCTCAATCGCTGGTCTATCGACACTCGATGGAGTTTGATCCACTCCATTCGCGAAGGAAGTAGCGATGACAAACAAGCCGCTTTGGAGGCATTTTGTCAAAGCTATTGGAGGCCGGTTTACTCTTTCGTTAGGGCCCGCGGCCATTCTCAGGAAGATGCAGAAGATCTCACTCAGGACTATTTTTGTAGGATCATGCGTAATGGCGTGCTGGCTAAAGTATTTCAAAAGAAAGGCAAGTTGCGAGCTTTTCTCCTAACAGACATTAAATTCTACTTGCGGGATGCCTGGGCGAAACGCACCTCCAAGAAGCGTGGTGGCAACGTGCAGTTGCTCTCGATCAATAGCGAGGAGTGGGAACTCGATTTCCAAATGAAGCTGGCATCCGATGCGCCTCCGGATGAAGTTTTTGACCGTAGCTGGGGAATGGTCGTGTTGGAAACCGCCGCACTCAGGCTTGAAGAACAATTCGCCGCTCGCGGTCGGCTCGAAGTTTTCAATGCCCTTCGGGGCTTTCTTTCGCCAGAAGACGAACCCAGCTACGAAGATGTGGCGAAGAAGCTCGACATGAAAATCAATGCCGTTCAATCGGCCGTTCATCGCATGCGCGCTCAGTTCAGGCTTCTCCTCCGGGACTGCGTGGGCGCCACCATGTCATCACCAGGCGATATCGGGGAAGAACTGCGCTATTTGCAACGGCTATTCTCTGGGTGAATGGACGTACTCGGTGGAGCGGATCCAGGGAGGCTCTTCGCCGACGCTGCGGATGACCTGGTAAGCGGTTCATCCCCGGAAGCTCTGCGTTTTCATCATCGGCTCGAAGATCTGCGCCCCAGCTTTCCAGCTCACGAACTCCTGCAATTCATAGGCTGCGGCGGCATGGGAGCAGGTGTGTTCCTAGCCAGAAAACGGCAAACATCGAACCGGGTCGCGTTGAAAATTCTCCCGGAAGATGTAGCTACCGATCTTCGAACGGCCAGCCGATTCGAACAAGAAGCCGAGGCCATGAAGGCTCTCGACCATCCGAATATCGTAGCTATTCAGGAATTCGGACAATCCCGGGACGACGATCTCTACATCGTCATGGATTATGTCGAAGGACAAACGTTAGCGAAGAATCTGTCCAATGCTCCCCTATCAATAGATCAAGCTATTCGATTCTTCATTCAGATGTGCTCAGCCATCGAGTACGCGCATGACAAAGGAATCATTCACCGCGACATCAAGCCAGCCAACATCCTTATTGATCTCAAGGGACATCTCAAAGTCACCGATTTCGGTTTAGCCAAATGGTACGAGAGCAGCAGGACCGTCTCTCAAACTGGCATTGCCGGAACTTACGGCTACATCGCACCAGAGCAGTTGGCCGGGCTTAGCCAAATTGATCCCAGAACCGACGTCTACAGCTTGGGAGTCGTCCTCTATCAGATGCTTACAGGAGTACTCCCCATCGGCGCCTACGTTCCCGCATCGGCAAAGAATCGCAGCGCTAAACCGTTAGATCAAGCGATTGCCAAGGCACTCAATCCTGATCCTAACGAACGCTTTCAGTCCGTCGCTGAATTCCGACACACCGTTCAAAAGCAGCAACAGCGAGCAACCATGAGGCCATGGACGCTCGCCATGCGATGGGCCATCACTACGGTTGCCGCCTTCCTGCTCATCGGAGGCCTCTTGTATTGGAAGTCCATTCAGCCCAATTGGACCAATGCTTGGAAGGAATTCGAACTCCTCAAAGCAAACCTCATCGAACCAAACCCCTACCCCATCCGTTGGACAGCTGGCTCGGGTGACCATCTACAAGGTCAACTCACCCTAACGGATGCCGCTTTGCCCAGCTACAAGCTTACCGGCCCTGAGAGTAAGCCCGCCCGTTTCCACGCCCCTTTAACAATATCGGAGACAAGTCCCCTCCTAGCCAAGTTCCCCTTTACGTCCTTGTTCTACTGGCTCACCGAAGAACTCACCATCCAGATCACCTCATCCCAAACGCTCACGTTGCGAAATGCTCCTTGGGAGGATCAAGAATCCAAAGAATTATTCCTCCGTGCCGTGCGCCTCCTTGATCAACTCGAAAACAAGCGAGGCTTTCGAGTCAACCCGTCCACATCCAAACCTACGATCACTCTGAGAGACTGCACATCGTTCCTCGATTTCTGCCAAATCGCCGATCCCGTCCTACTCCCCTCAAGCCGACCTCCCACACCGTGGTCAGAAGCCTGGCAATCACAGGCTGATCTTAAGATCGCCACCTACGAACTCCTACGCGACCCCCAAGTAGCACTCCCCCATCCAGGCTTAACAGGCCAACAAGCGTCCGAGCAACCCACCGTCGCCCACTGGCGTTTGCGGTCACGAGCACAGATCATCGCCGCCGCCCTCTGTCAGTCCTGGCTATTCGAAGAACCACCCGAAAATCTTCCCACCAAGGCCTATCCCAGTCTCATCGAACACCTATTGCAGCAAGAGTCGTAAACTCTCCTAGTGTCGCAATAAAATACGACAGATCGCGGAACCTCACGTGATCGACGCCCACGAAATCCTTACCTAATAATCAGAGGCCAAGGATTTTCACCAGGAGAGCATGCTCCACGAAATCCCGCTTGAGCGCGGTCAGGTTGGGTACCGCGCTCGGGCCCTCTACCCTCTTGCCAGTACCACGCAAGAACCCGCGATGTCCGTCCAAGACACCACCTATGGTCGATGCCCCACAAACTAACTGCCAAATCGCAGACAAAAGCTTTCGCTCCATCAAGCGCACAAAAATTGGGTTATTTGTCCCTCTCACGTGATGACACCCGACAATCTTCCTTAGAGATAAGGGAATGCCTGTTTCAAGGCATCCATATTCAAACACATCAATATTAACATGAAAAAGAAAACTATCTCACTCTTACATACATTACTGGCCGTTGTCGGCGTCGCAGGTATTCAATCGAATCTTATGGCAGGCATCCATACGGTTCCTCCATCTTCTTCACTATATGATGTCTTCAATGACGCATTCAATAACAGCAATGATCCATCTCACACATTCTATCTGCAAGCGGGGCAAACCTATAACCTCTTCGGAGGAGCCTGGATAAGCACGCTATCTGTACCCGCAAACAAGAAAGCGATTTTTCGTTCCTACAATGGCGCAGCGAACCCGAAGATTAGAATGAGTGGAGAAGATGGATCCATCTTCTATCTGTCGAGTGGAGCAAGTTTGGACTTGCACAATATGACGGTTGAAGGAGACTCGGCAACTCGCTCATCATGGGGCGGCAGGGCGTTCAATTCCAACGGGGGACACATTAAACTCTATTATTGTCAAATCCTGAACTGCCGTTCTAATAATCATGGAGGCGGTGCCTATCTTTCGGGTGGTTCCATCTACGCGTATGACACCTTGTTTAGCAAATGCAGCGCGGGCTCAACCGGCGGTGCTGGTGGCGCCATCTGTTCTTTCGGTGGATCGGTCAGCGGATTCGCTTCCGATTTTTTTGGATGCACGGCAGGAGGATCTGGCGGCGCCATTTATTCAAGTGGCAATATCTCCCTGCAAGGAAGTCACACTCAACCGCTCTACGAATCAAGCCTTAACGGCAATACGGCGTCGGATGGTGGAGCGATCTTTGTAGGACTCAGTGCAAGCTGCACTCTCCTGAATGTTGAGGTGTCCTCCAATACAGCGCAGAACCTCGGCGGAGGTATTTTTGTAGCAACGAACGCTTCACTATCTCATCCAGGGACGATCTTCTCCAATAATTCTCCACAAGATATCTTTTTTAACTGAGCGGTCATATCTTATTAATCAATGGTAAAAAGAGAGAGAGGGGAAACTCCTCTCTCTTGATTCCTTAAAAAGAGAATCTATTGAAGTTTGCAACAACCAACTTTTAGATACAGCAATTACTCTTACTTCATTTCACTACCTAAATCATTAGTATCTATGTTCGATCACAAGCCTTTATCTGTCGCTATTCACGCGCTTTCGGCGTGTTTTCTTCTGCCTTTAGCCGCAGAAACGCAACTTGGGGTCAGCATCAACCCTCAAGACTTCAATCGGATTCCCGCTTGGGAATCCTGGACAGGTCAAAGGGCTGGCATCATATCGGATTCACTATTCGCTCACACTTGGGCAGATCTCGACGCATTCAATAACCAGGCCGGCACGGGTTCTGCACTAAACAACTGGCAGGCATTTCTAAATGATCCCGCGAACAACGTTTCACCAGATGATTACGTCGTCGAATTTGCCCTCCCCATGATGCCGGGAGAGGAAATGAATAATCCAAATCGTTGGCAAGAAATCCTCAATGGTGATCATGATGCGGCGTTTAACAGCATCGCGGTTAAACTGATCGAAACAGGTTTTCATGATTGTCAGTTGCGCTTGGCTTGGGAGTTCAACGTCAATGCACCCTCGAATGGGTGGCAAATTGGAAATGACCCAAGCACCTGGAATACGGTTCAGAATGGTCAAATTGTAAGTTACGGCTTGTTCGCACAGGTCTGGCAGCACATTCATCAAGTGATGATGACGGCACAGGCACCCGGCAATCTTCCAGCCCCGGCGTTCCAGTGGGTTTGGTGCGTTCTGATTGGTCAAGATGAGGATGGCGGAATGAATCCTGTCGAACATGCTTATCCAGGCGACGCCTATGTAGATTTCGTAAGTGTCGATATCTATGATACACACGGTGGATACTACTGGCCACCCTATGAGTTGCCTCAGCCAGGCTCGGCGAGCATGAATGAGCGCACAGAGTGGTTGTGGCAGTTTCTCGCAGAAGGAAAGGATATTGACTACTTTGATGGGAGTTTGGCGTCATCTGTTATTGTGCCATGCTTGGATTCATATCGCGCATTTGCCACAGCACGAAACAAAGGATTTGGGATTAGTGAGTGGGGGATCGTTGAAGGGAACCGTTCCCCCTTTGCCAGCTCCCCTGATCCGAATGACGATCCCCTGGATTACAAACCCACACGAGGAGGAAACGACAATCCCCTATTTATTGAGCGAATGCACGAGTGGATTTCACAGAACAATGTCGATTACACCTGTTATTTTGAATTCTTTCTTTCCCGAGGAATCCTGACGGATGAGAGCGATTCTACCAGAGCATCGATATCTCACGCTTTGTTGCCAAACTACTGGAATGACCCCAACCTCATCTCTAATCCGCTACATCCGCTTTCGCACCCCCATCCACTTAGCGCGGCGAAGTTTCTCGAACTCTTTTATAGCTCGGTTTCAACTCAAGTTCCCGGCGCTTTCGTTGATGACTTTGATGACAATCTTGGGGACGGCTGGAATTTGGCAAGCTGGACAATCAGTGGCGGGACGATGCAGGCCCCCTTTGAGAGCGAGTCCACCGTGGCGCTGGTCGAAGGTATGACTTTCAGTGCCCCATTGGTCGCCCGCGTTGAGGTGAAGTTCAGCAATGCTTGGAAATCCTCCGGACTAACTGTACTCCATGACGGAACGCAAGGCTATCACTATACCGTTACCACGGATGGTCAGGGCAATCTCCCCTTGGTTCGTCTCTGGCGCGGCAATCAGGAGATTGTAAATGAGTTCACTTCCGGGCTCGATCCCAATCTCGATGTGGCCCAGCAATTTGAGGAGATTTCTCTTACCGTAACCCCAGAAGGGAGTGGGCTGCGATTCCACGCCTACATCGGCACGGTGTTAGTGATCGATCATTTGGAATCGAGTCCCTTGGCAGCAGCAGGCCAAGCCGGCGTGGTCTGTCTTGCCTATGAAGACGGCACTGAGGTCGATAACTTCGCCGTCGTGCCCACCGTCCAAAGCGGCAATACGGGGTCGCAGGGCGGCAGCAACGGCAATTCTGGTTATGTGATCTTTGAGAATGATTTCGACGATTGGGATAGCAATGGCTGGACGGTGGATGCCAATGGCTGGTTCGCCACGCGAAAGGGCTTCCGGTGTCTGGCCCCCTCAAGTTCCAAACGCGCTACGGCCGGCGATTATCCCGACTGGAATAGCTATCGGGTCGAGTTAAAGCTCTGCATATCCAAAGATTGGCAGCCGGCGACGCTTCACGCCTATCTAGATGACAACGGTAATGGATACTCGCTAGAGTTCCGCGGAAACAACGACGGGAACCTAAGCCATGTGGTTTTGAAAGAAGGAAGCGGTGAATTGGAAACGGCGTATCTCAGTGATCCTTTCCCCATCGCCTCCTTTTATCAGGATATTGCGTTCGAGATCAAAGACGTGGCCGGTGGTCTTCAATTGCGCTGCGAAGTCAACGGACAACCTTTGATCGACTACCTGGATCCCACTCCCAGTAGCGACGGCGGCAAGATCGCACTTGAGTGCGCTGCCTGGACCGTCGTTTCGGTCGATGACGTAAGGGTCGTTGATGCCAATAACTGAAAGAAGTGCCCGAATCGACACCTTCTGGGAATCGTTCAGTCCACACTCGAACAGCGTTCGCTTGATACGAACGCTTATTCTCAAAAAGTCAGACGCGGCCGTGGTGTTAGGATTTCCGCCTCGCCTTTGCGAATCAGGACGGTGTGCTCAAAGTGGGCTGAGGGTTTGCGATCCATGGTGACAACGGTCCATTTGTCAGAGAGTACTTTCACTCTAGCGGTCCCTTGATTGACCATGGGCTCAATGGCGAGGATCATCCCTTCGCGAAGGCGGGGTTTCTCTCCTTTGACGCCGTAGTTAGGCACTTGGGGCGCTTCGTGGAGGCGGCGGCCGACGCCATGTCCGACAAATTCGCGGACGACGGTGTAACCGTGGCGGGTCACGTAGTCTTCAATGGAATGACAGAGCGTGCCTAACATTTCTCCGTGCCGTGCGTGCTCGATGGCGACGTGAAGGGATTCTTCCGTGGCCAACAGCAGTCGTTGCACATCAGGAGAAACCGTTCCCACGGGCACGGTCAGCGCGTTATCCCCCACCCAGCCGTCTTTGACGATGCCGACATCAATCTTCACGATGTCTCCATATTTCACTTTTCGAGGACCGCCGATACCGTGAACCACCTCTTCATTCACAGAAATACAAATATTCCCGGGAAAGTTCCGATAGCCCAAGAAGGCGCTCTTGCAGCCACGTTCGGCGATCAAGTCACGCGCATAGCGATCGACCTCGCCCGTAGTCACGCCGGGTTTCACCGTGGCGGCGACTTTCTGCAAGATCTCACACGCGGTCTCGCCGGCCCGACGCATCATGTCGAGCTGCTTTCCGCCGCGTATGTTGATCTTTTCTTTACTCATGGGAGAGGGCCTCTAGAAGACGCTGGAAAACTGCGTCAGGATGCCCTTCCCCGCAAACCCGGCGCAAGCGATTCTTATCCTCGTAGTGGGGAAGCAATGGCAAGGTCTTTTTACGGTATTCTGCCAGGCGTGCCTCGAAGAGTTCCACGGAATCATCGGGGCGCTCTCTTACCGGTGCTCCACAATCCGGGCACACGTCCGGCATAAGGTTCCTCGACCACACATTGCCACAGGGATCGCAACCGACGCGGCCGGAAATGCGTTCGCGCAAGACGGGCTCGGAGACTTCCAAACAAACGGCGATGGGCAGCGGGCGCTCAGCGTCCTCGAGGAACCGTTCCAGCGCTTGGCCTTGCGGCAAGGTTCGGGGGAAACCATCGAGGACGAACTCGGTATCCACGCTCTGGAGCCACTGGCGGACGATGGCAAGAATGAGGTCATCCGGCACAAACGAACCGTTTTTCAAATACGCGTGGATCTGTTCGCCCAACGGCGTGGCACGCTTCTCTTCCAACCGCAGGACACTACCGGTGGAACAATGGGCCAAGCTCAAGCTGCGCGCCAAGCGTTTGGCCTGAGTGCCTTTGCCCGATGCCGGAGGGCCTAACAAGAGAATCTGACGCGGCTGGGCCACGGACAGCGTCTAACAGAATACGTGGACTCGACCTACTTACCCGTGGTGTTCGTGTAGATGTAGTAACACATTCCTAAGAGAATGAGCACGGAGAGGGCCACGTAGAGCCAGAGCATCGCTCCCGAATTGGAGGCGGTTGCCGTTCCCGCGGTAGAGACCCGCCGGTCGGACCGCCCGCGAATCTTGCCTTTGCGCAAGAAGCCGTCGTAGTGCCGCTGCAAGAGATGGGTCTCGACTTGCCTCATGATATCTAACAAAACACCCACCAAGATGAGGAGACTAGTGCCGCCAAAGAACTGCGCCGCGGCAAAGGGCACTTTCAGCAGCGAGCCCACAATTCCCGGTATGAGGAAGAGGATGGTGAGAAAGAGCGCCCCGGCAAAGGTGAGACGTCCCATGGTGTAATCAAGAAACTCCGCAGTGGGTTTGCCCGGCCGCACGCCAGGAATATAGCCGCCGTTGCGTTTCAAATCGTCCGCGATTTGGTTAGGCTGAAACATGGTTGCGACCCAGAAATAACTGAAGAAGAAGATCATCAACGCGGACACCGCATAATAAATCCAGTGGGGCGGGGTGAGGACACTCATCAATTGATTAGCCCAACCGGCTTGGGGGAAGGCGAAGGTGAGGATCTGCGTGGGAAACATCAGAATCGCACTGGCGAAGATGATGGGCATGACCCCCGAGTAATTCACCTTCAATGGCAGGAAGGTGGATTGCCCGCCAAAGACTTTCCGGCCCACGACCCGCTTCGCATATTGAATGGCGATACGGCGCTGAGCCTGCGTGATACAGATGGTGCCGGCGATGACCAGGAGAAGGAAGCCGACCATCAACACCAGAACCATGGGACTCTCCGTGCCTTGACCGGATCCGCCAATGTAAGTGTTCCAGACCTGGACCAGACCGCCGGGCAGATCCGAAATGATGTTAACAGTGATAATGAGAGAGATCCCGTTTCCAATCCCGCGCTCCGTGATTTGTTCACCGATCCACATGAGAAAAAGCGTGCCCCCCATGATCACGATGACAGTAGTCAATTGGAAGGCGAGCCCCGAATTAGGCACTAACTGATCGGCCAAAGTCGCCGCGCTGGGCACATTGCGGAAAAGCGGGTTGTTCACCGGATTCTCCAACGTCTTGGCCAACATGAAGCCTTGGAAGAGACAGAGAGCGATCGTGACGTAACGCGTGTATTGATTGATTTTCTGCTGACCGCCATCCTCACGGCGAAGCTTGTTGAGCTTCGGCACCACCGCCGAGAGCAGTTGCATCATAATCGATGCACTAATGTAAGGCATGATGCCCAAGGCGAAGACGGCTGCCTGGGTGAGAGCGCCACCACTAAAGACATTCAACAAGGCGGTGAGCGACGCCGTTGTGCTCGTCGCATTGGCCCGAGCCTCATCCACCAATTGCTGCAAGACCGATGCGTCCACCCCGGGCAGCGTGATGGCCGCTCCGATGCGTACGATCACGATCATCGCGAGCGTGAACATGATCCGGTCGCGAAGCTCCGGGATCTTGAGCGTGTTGGTGAAGGCTGAAATCATGGTCTAAGAGAGCGGCAAAGGTGGAACGTGAGAGAGGGCGGGATGTTAAGAATCGTCGGCGGACTCTGCGACGCTTCCGCCTGCCTTTTCAATCTTATCTTTGGCAGAAGCACTCACGCGAAGGCCTTCCAGAGTGAAGGCTTTGGTGACGTCGCCATTGCCGAGCACTTTCACATAGTCACAGGGGCCGTTGACCAGGCCGACCTCGCGCAGGGCAGCTTCATTGACCACTTGACCGGCCTCGAAACGTTCCTCTAAGCCACTGACATTGACCACAATGCCTTTGTCCGCAAAGCGCACGTTGCTAAAGCCTTTCTTGGGCAAACGACGGTGCAGGGGCATCTGGCCACCTTCAAATCCCGGGCGGATGCTCCCTCCAGAGCGTGAACGCTGGCCTTTGTGCCCGCGGCCGCAGGTCTTGCCTAGTCCGGAGCTTTCACCACTGCCGAGCCGCTTGCGGCGATGCCGGGCACCGGCGTTGGGTTTCAAATTGTGTAATCTCATGCTGAGAATCGGTTACGGATTTGCGTCAATAGAAGAGAGAAAATTAGATCGCCTGTTGAGCGGCGGTCCGCTTGCCGCGGAGCTTGTAGACCTCATCGCGCGAGCGGAGTGACTGCAGAGCCGTGAGGGTGGCCTTGACCACATTGGCATGATTGCTAGAACCGAGCGACTTCGCCAAGACGTCCTTCACCCCGGCGGCCTCCAAGACCGCCCGAACGCCGCCGCCGGCAATGATGCCCGTTCCGGGAGAAGCGGGACGCAACATGACCTTGCCGCCGCCGAACTCACCGATCACTTCGTGGGGAATGGTGTGCTCGCTGAGCGACACTTTCACCATGGATCTCTTGGAACTATCACTAGCCTTACGAATCGATTCCGCGACTTCATTCGCCTTACCGAACCCAAAGCCGACTTGACCTTCACGATCTCCCGTGACGACGAGGGCACTAAAGCTAAAGCGGCGGCCACCTTTGACCACCTTGGCACAGCGGTTGATGAAGACCACCTTCTCGGTCAACTCGGGACCTTCTGATTCGGCAGCGGGCTCGTCTTTTCTTCTGCCGCCTTGATCCCTGCGGTTTCTATTATTGTCGCTCATGATAGATTAAAATTGGAGCCCGCCTTCCCGAGCCGCGTCGGCGAGGGCCTTGACCTTGCCGTGATAAAGATAGCCGCCACGGTCGAAGACCACGGAAGACACATTCGCTGCTTTCCCCTTACCGGCGATGACCTCGCCTACCTTTGTCGCTGATGCGACATTGGCCTTGCCTTTATTCCCGGCATCCGCGTCCAAGGTGCATGCCGAAGCCAAAGTACGGCCGGCCTCGTCATCGATGAGCTGCGCGTAGACATTTTTGTTAGAGAAATGCACCGCCAAGCGTGGACGCTCCGCCGTCCCGGAGACTTTCTTGCGGATGCGATGATGCACGCGGCGTCGTGCTCTGCGTCGATCGTATTTACTCATGACAATTGCGGATTAGAGAACAATAAAACACTAACAAATTTACTTCTGAACACTCTTACCAGCCTTGCGCCGGACGTATTCGCCTACTAATCGCACACCCTTGCCTTTATAGGGTTCGGGCGGGTAATAGGCACGCACTTCGGCGGCAAATTGACCGACTTTCTGTTTATCGATTCCTTCGACCTTGATCTTGGTATTATCGGATACGGTGACCTTGATCCCTTCAGGAATCGGATGCAGTACCGGATGCGAGAAACCGAGATTCAGATCAAGCTCTGAGCCTTTCACTGCAGCACGGAAACCCACACCTTGGATCTCGAGATCTTTACTAAAACCGGCTGAGACACCTTCCACCATATTCGAAATCAAGCTCCGCGCCGTGCCATGCAGGGACTTATTGGTGCGACTGTCGTCCGGACGCGTGAGCGTGACCGTGGCGTCTTCCACCTTAAAAGCGATGTTAGGAGGAAGATCCCATTCCAGTTTGCCCTTAGGACCTTCCACGACCACGTGGCTGGCCTCGGCTTTCACCGTGACTTTTTCCGGGATATCGATGGGTTTGTTTCCGATGCGTGACATAGGGCTGATAAACTAGTTGATTAAAAACTTCTTAAAGAATTACCAAACATAGGCGAGCAGCTCGCCTCCCACGTTTGCCTTCTTGGCTTCGTGACCGGTGAGGATGCCGCGTGAGGTGGAAAGAATGGAGATGCCCAATCCATTGAGCACGCGTGGAATGTCATCGACATTGACATAGTGACGCAATCCGGGGCGACTGACGCGCTTGAGATCAGTGAGCGCAGGTGTCTTATCGACGAACTTGGTCTTCACTTTAATCTCCGGCCACTTGCCTGAGGTATCAACTTCATAAGACCACACATAGCCTTCCTGCTGCAGGACGCGTGCGATCTCCGCCTTGATCTTGGAGTAAGGCGCCCGGAATTCTTCCTTCTGAGCGCGGCTAGCGTTCTTGAGGCGAGTAAGGAAGTCGGAGATAGGATCTGAGAGAACACTCATGATACAGTGAAATAAAAATTAAGCAGCAGCAGCTTTGGCAGGTTTTCTGAAGGGCATGCCCATTTTATCGAGCAAGGCATAGGCCGCTTCGTTGTTATCGGCCGTGGTGACAATGGTAATATCAAAACCAAGGTTACGCTTCACTTTATCCAACTCGATCTCGGGAAAGATCGTCTGGTCGGTGATACCAAGGGTGTAATTGCCATTGCCATCAAAAGCTTTGGGAGAAATACCACGAAAATCCCGAATGCGGGGAATGGCGGTATTGATCAGACGAGAAAGGAATTCCCACATGTAAAGCCGCCGCAACGTCACCTTGCAGCCGATTTCCTGGCCTTCGCGAAGTTTGAAGTTCGAAACGCTTTTCTTAGCCACTGTCACCACGGGTTTCTGACCGGTAATCGTGGTCAATTCGTTGACGGCATCTTCTACCGCTTGACTGCGGTCCGCGGCCGACCCGACGCAGCAGTTGATCACCACTTTCTCAATGCGCGGTACTTCGTGAATATTCTTACACCCGAGTTCTTCCCGGAGCGCGGGAAGCACGGTGTTTTCATAGAACGTTTGCAGTTCAGGTTTCATACGAATGGGTCTTGCTCAGTGAGGTTAGCTTTCGCTGGAGGTGGTCAAACGGACGTTGGAAATATGAATGGGCCCTTCCTTTTCAATGATGCCGCCGTCCGGCCGGTCTTGTGATTTGCGAGCGTGCTTCTTAATCATGCGCACCCCCTCGACGATGACTTGGTCCTTTTCCCGGATGACCTGAAGGACACGACCGGACATGCCCTTGTGGTTACCCGCAATGACTTCGACGATATCGTCACGATTCACATGGGTCTTGATGCGGCTCATAATACTTCTGGGGCTAGAGAAATGATCTTCATGAAATTCTTCTCCCGGAGTTCTCGAGCGACCGGGCCGAAGATGCGGGTTCCGCGAGGATTCTTATCTTTATCGATGATCACAATGGCATTGCGATCGAAACGAAGAATCGAGCCATCGGGACGTTTGATAGGAGCTGCCGTCCGCACAACCACGGCACGTACCACATCCCCTTTTTTGACATTAGCCGTGGGCGTGGACTCGCGCACGTGTGCCGTGATGACGTCACCGACGCCGGCTTGGCGGGTCCGCTTGCCGAGCACACCAATCATTTTAGCCACACGCGCACCGGTGTTGTCGGCGACATGCAGCTTGGATTCCATCTGTATCATAACGTGTGGCTAGGTGAATGATTAATAAACTCAGGGATAAAAGGGATGGTGAAAAAGCGGCGGTTTAGTGATGCGTCAAGACCTCAACCAAACGCCAACGCTTGAGCTTGCTCTGGGGCTTGCATTCGACGATGCGCACGCGATCGCCCACGACGGCTTCGCCCTTTTCATCATGCGCATAGAATTTGGAAGTCAACTTGACGATCTTCCGGAATTTCGGATGCGGCACGCGGCGGACGACGGCGACGACGATGGTCTTGTCCATTTTATCAGACACGACCTCGCCAACACGGGTCTTACGCAATCCACGCTTGGGAGCTTGAGGTTCTTGGTTATCACTCATTGAGAATAAGATGAGAAAGGTAGTGGGTTCGTTAGATCGGGTTAACCGGATGCCGCAGCTTTTCGGCGGCGATCTCCTAAGATGGTTTCGATGCGAGCGATGGTCCGGCGCACCATGCGAATGCGTGCGGAATTCTCCAACTGGCCGCTCTGCTGTTGGATGCGGAGATTGAGCATTTCTTCTTTGAACTCGCCTCGCTTGGAGAAAAGCTCATCGGTGCTCAATTCGTTTAGTTCGTTGATCTTCATCGCTTATCGTTAGAGGGATCTTCGTTAGTAGATTTAGGAATGCGCATCGCGGACGACGAAGCGGGTGCGAATACCGAGCTTATTCGCCGCCAAGCGCATGGCTTCGCGAGCAGCGGTCTCCGAGACACCGGACACTTCGAACATCATGGTGCCGGGGCGGACAATGGCCACCCATTTATCCGGGGCGCCCTTGCCTTTACCCATCCGGGTTTCCGGCGGTCTGCGGGTGATGGGTTTGTGAGGAAAGATGCGAATCCAGACTTTACCACGACGCTTGAGGTAGCGGTTGATGGCGACACGGCAGGCCTCGATCTGATTGTTGGGCACCCACCCGCGGCCCAGACTTTGCAGTCCGAACTCACCGAAGCTCACGCGGTTACCCCGCTGCGCGTTGCCAGCCCGGCTCCCGCGTTGGGATTTCCGGTATTTCACTTTTCTGGGCATCAAGGCCATAACAGAATCCTTTCGTTAGTCGTTGATTAAACTTTGAGAGAGTTACTTCGAATCCACATTCTTCGCCTCTTCGGGCTTCTTGTTGATCCAACATTTCACCCCGATCACACCCCAGGTGGTCTTGGCCTCCGCGAAACCGTAATCGATCGGCACCCGCAAGGTTTGCAAGGGCACCTTACCTTTGCGATACCACTCCGCCCGCGCAATGTCCGCGCCACCGAGGCGGCCGGCGCAGCGCAGCTTGATGCCATCGGCACCGAAGTCCAGGGCCGTTTGCACGGCACGTTTCATGGCCCGGCGGAAGGAAATCCGTCGCTCTAACTGAAGCGCAACATTCTCCGCCACAAGCTGGGCATCGACTTCTGGTTGTTTGATTTCAAAAATATCGATCTTTACCTGACGATCGCCGCTCATCTTAGAGATATCGGCTGTCATGCGCTCGATCTCCGAGCCTTTGCGGCCAATGACCAAACCTGGACGCGCCGTGTAGAGCGTGACCCGCACACTATTCCATGCGCGTTCGATCACCACGCGGGAAAGCGCGGCAAATTGCAGCTTCTTTTTCAAATACTCCCGGATCTTGAGATCGCTATGCAAGTAGGTGGGAAATTCTGCTTCACTAGCATACCACTTGGAGCCCCAGTCTTTCTGGACGGCGAGGCGGAAGCCGATTGGATTTACTTTCTGTCCCATAATGAATTGTGAGGGTGGTCTTAGAGATCGTCGGAGTTAGGTGCGAGAACAATGCGGATATGACTGGTGCGGCGCTTGATGGCACTCGCTGATCCTCGGGCGCGAGGCTTGAAGCGGCGGAAAGATGGCCCGTCCGTCACCGTGGCTTCTTCCACAATCATTTCGTCAGGATCCATGTCGTGATTGTTCTCTGCATTAGCGGCCGCGGCTTTCAGCGTTTTGCCAATGAGATGCGCGGCTTTGCGTGGCGTGAAATTGAGAGCATTGATCGCAGCGGAAACGGAAAGCCCCTGGATCTCACGGGCGACGTCCCTTGCCTTGAGAGGCGAAACGCGCGCGGATTTGTAGGTTGACGATACTTTCATAGTCGTGATGGCAATTTACTATTTCTTAAACTCCCGTAGGATCCACGCGCACGGCGTCCTCCACTTTAATTGATTCGTTAGGATCATTCAGTTCTAAAACAATGGCTCCCGAAACGGTGTCGCGGACATCGATCACCAGGGCCGATCCGATCATCCGATCGCGCCGCTGAATTTTCACCGGCGTCCCCACCCGCAAACCCTGGCGGCTCCCGACGTCGACAATAACCATATTAAATTCTTTCTTCACCGTGATGACCTTGGCCTCAGCCAGTGTCTTCTCCGTCAGGTCATCACTAAAGGCCAAGCCCAATGCTTCATCCGCACCTCGCAAAGCCGTCTCCACGCCTAACCGTGCCTGGGCGTCGTCATTGACGGCGTTTTTCATATAGGCTTCCACGGCATCGGAAACAGCCACTAACGCCGTAGCGAGTTTCTCTTTCTCTTCCGCAGTCAACCGGAGATCGGAAGCCGCCTTAATGAGGCGTTCGCGAAGTTCTTCATCTGAAAACGTCGTTCCCAGCAACTCCAGATTCACCAGGGCTTGCTTATAATTCTCCGTCAGCTCTTCTAATTCACTCTTAGCCTCGGTGAGGCTGGAGGCCAACTCGCGAACCGTATTCTGCAATTGACCGACCTTTTCACTCAAAAGGTCATTTTCCAAATTCGCCTCGTCGAGCTTCTTCTCTAGCTGCTCGATCACCAGCTCATAAGCGGTCTCATCCTGCTGCAACTCTTCCACACCACGCTCAGCGTCTTGCTGACCCACCAGACACCACGGCACGAGCACACCTGCTCCAAGCAGGGCGCCATAGCGCATGGACTGGCTAAGGGTTAGAGACATGATGAAGAGGAGGATGCTAGTGATGAAAGGGATTATTTCTTACCTTGGCCGCCGTGGGCGACGAACTTCCGCGAGGGAGAAAACTCGCCGAGCTTATGCCCGACCATATTCTCCGTGACGTAGACGCTGATAAAGCTCTTGCCGTTGTGCACCAAAAAGGTGTGGCCGACGAAATCAGGGATAATGAGACTTTTACGCGACCAGGTCTTGATCGGCTTTTTATTATTCTCCGCCGTCTGTTTATCGACCTTGGCCAATAACTTGATGTCAACGAAGGGTCCTTTTTTAAGAGATCTGCCCATGAGATAATAAACGTAGAAATTGGATTAACGGCGTTTCTTGCGACGGCTCGATACGATAAACCGGTCGCTCGCTTTCTTCTTATCGCGGGTGCGCTGCCCTTTGACGTGGCCCCAAGGACTCTTCAAGTGCTGGCGGCCACCGCCGGATTTACTTTTACCCTCACCACCACCGTTGGGGTGATCGACCGGGTTCATGCACATGCCGCGCACCGTTGGGCGCACGCCCAGCCAACGCGAACGGCCGGCCTTGCCGCTGACCACATTCATGTGATCACCATTACCAACGACCCCGATGGTGGCATAACAGTTTTCGTGAATCTTGCGGATCTCACCGGAAGGCATGCGCACCAGCGCGTAGCCACCTTCGCGGTTGGTAAGGGTCGCCGACTGACCAGCGCTCCGCGCGACTTGGCCGCCGCGTCCCGGCTGCAATTCCACATTATGGATGGAACTACCCAAAGGAATGACTTTGAGCGGCAGGCAGTTGCCGACTTCAGGCGGCGCCTTTTCACCAGAACTCACCTTCCCACCGACTTCGAGGCCGGCGGGGGCGAGGATATAACTTTTCTGTTTGTCCTTGTATTCGATTAAGGCAATGCGCGCCGAACGATTGGGATCATATTCGATGGCCACCACTTTGGCCACGTCACCATGACGCTTCCGTTTGAAATCGATGAGGCGGTATTTCCGCTTATGACCACCACCAATGTGGCGGCAGGTGATACGACCTTGATTATTGCGGCCACCCGATTTCTTCAGCGGCTCGAGCAGAGATTTTTCAGGGGTAGTCTTCGTGATTTCGCTGAAGTCCGACCACATTTTATAGCGGTTGGAGGGCGTCACGGGCTTGAATGATTTTAAAGGCATGGCTCCTGGGGTGTTATTGAGTTCGTCCTTGAGAGCGTTTCAAAAGGTTGAAAAAGGTTAGACGAGTTCGATTTGCTCGCCGTCTTGCAGTTTCACGATGGCTTTCTTCCAATGGGCCGTCCGGCCGAAATCCGCACGACGCTCGCGCTTCTTCTTACCATTGTAATTACAGGTCCGAACACTGGCCACCTTGGTCTTGAATAGATGCTCCACCGCACGCTTGATCTCAAGCTTGTTCGCGGCGCGATCGACCTTGAAGACATATTCGTTATTCTCCTCAAGAAGAAGGGAAGCCTTCTCACTCAGACGAATGTTTTTAACGACTTGATAGAGATCTCTCATTTACCGGTCCTCCGGGCTAAGATTGGCAGGCTGCTCTGAGTGACGATCACTTTGTCGTAACGCAAGAGCTGTTCGACATTCAGTTCGTCAGCCGTAATCAATTGAGCGCCTTTGACATTGCGAGCAGCCAAATAAGTTTTGTCATCAAAGGCCTGGCTCACAACTAACACTTTCGGCGTGCCAGCTTGACCGACGACTTCATTGATAAAACTCTTGGTCTTGCCGTCTGCGATAGAGAAATCATCCACATGCAAGACATCGCCCGCCTCCACGCGAGCACCCAGCGCGGCGCGAAAGGCCAAGCGGCGGGTCGATTTGTTGACTGACTTGGAATAGTCACGTGGGCGAGGTCCAAAGACCACACCACCACCACGCCAAATGGGCGACGTCACACGACCGGCACGCGCACGGCCCGTGCCTTTCTGCCGCCAAGGCTTTTTATTCGAGCCGGAGACTTCACCGCGCGTCTTGGTATTGGCGCTACCCGTGCGGCGATTGGCACGCATGGCCGTGACCACATCGTGGACGGCCTGAGAGCCTTTGCCGCCGGTCACGAGCGCAATCTCTGCGGACTCGGCTTGCTCAGATGTTAGAACTGCAGCTGACATAATAGACTAAGCTAGTTAAAAAAGGTTATCCGTTAGAGGGAAGCGGTTTCTTCTTGGCCGGGCGGATCATGACATAACCGCCTTTGGCCCCCGGAAGCGCCCCACTAATCAAAAGCACGTTATCTTCCTCGCGCACGGCGACGACCTTCAAATTCTGAACCGTGCGGCGATAATTACCATGACGGCCCGGCATCTTGCGCCCTTTCCAAATGCGGCCTGGCGTGGTGCCACAACCAACGGCACCCGGACGACGATGCATCATGGAACCGTGCGTCATGGGCGAGCCATGGAATCCGTAACGCTTCATGACACCCTGGAAGCCTTTGCCTTTCGTGGTGCCGATCACGTCCACCCATTGACCGTCTTGAAACAAAGTCGCGCCGAGGTCTTTCACGTCTTCGCCCGGCAAGGCCTCGTCGTTTTCACAACGAAACTCACGGATACGCTTCTTGGGTTCGCCACCATGCGCTTTGTAGTGACCTTGCTTGGGCTTGTTCAAACGATCGATCTTCTGATCATCAAAGCCAACTTGCACGGCGGAGTAACCGTCTTTTTCCGAGGTCTTACGCTGCAAGATCTGATTGCCACTGACATCGACCACCGTGACCGGAACAGCAGAACCGTCTTCTTGATAGACCCGGGTCATCCCGAGTTTTTTTCCAATTAATCCTAAACTCATGATCAGAATAGCGGTCAGATTTTAATGGCAATATCCACACCGGCCGGAAGATTGAGTTTCTTCAACTCATCCACGGTACGGGCGGTGGGGTCGACAATGTCCAACAGACGCTTGTGCGTGCGGATCTCAAATTGCTCCGCGGATTTTTTATTCACGTGTGGAGAACGGTTCACACTGAATTTCTCAATCCGCGTGGGCAACGGAATAGGGCCTGACACTTTGGCGCCCGTTCGCTTGGCGGTATCAACGATCTCCAGCGTGGATCGATCCAAGATGCGGTGATCGTAGGCTCGAAGCCGAATGCGTATGGTTTGATTCTCCATGAGTCCGTGGTGCTTTAATTAATAAAATCGTTTTAGGCAGAAATTCCGTAGCCTTGCTGCTCGACGATCTCATCGACGATTACTTGAGGCACAGTTTCGAATTTGGCGGGGGTCATTGTGTAGTCAGCGCGCCCTTTGCTGAGCGAGCGGACATCCGTAGCATATCCGAACATGGTTGCTAGCGGGACTTCGGCTTTAATTGTACAAATTCCATTGAGCGAATCCATGCTGTGAATCCGTCCGCGGCGGCGGTTCAAATCGCCCATGATATCGCCCTGATACTCATCGGGGCAGGTCACATCGACATTCATGATGGGCTCCAACAAAAGCGCGTTCGCCTTCTTGAAAGCGTCCCGCACCGCAAAGATGGCCGCCATCTTAAATGCCTGCTCGCTCGAATCCACTTCGTGATGCGAACCATCTAACAGCTCCACATGAACATCCACGACGGGGTAGCCGGCAATGATGCCGTTCATCATGGCATCTTTGATCCCTGTCAGGCTAGCATTGATAAACTCACGCGGGATCGAGCCACCGACGATCTTGTCTTCCGTGGTATGGCCCTTGCCGCGTTCGTTGGGCGTAACCTTGATGATGACATGACCATATTGACCACGGCCGCCGGTTTGTTTCTTGAGAAGTCCTTCCCCATCCGCTTCCACAGAAATGGTTTCGCGATAGGCGATCTGCGGCTTGCCCGCGTTGGAATCGACATTGAACTCGCGGCTCATGCGATCCTTGAGGATCTCCAAATGCAGCTCGCCCATTCCGGAAATGATCGTCTGACCCGTTTCTTCATCCGTCGTCACGACGAAGGTGGGATCTTCATCAGAAAGACGCTGCAAAGCCGTGGCCATCTTCTCTTGATCCGCAGTGGTCTTGGGCTCGATGGCCATGGAAATCACCGGCTCCGGAAAGGATGGCGGCTCTAACAAAATGCCACGCTTTTGATCACATAGCGTATCACCGGTGACGACATTCTTCACACCGACCATGGCGGCGATATCGCCCGCATAACACGTTTCGATTTCGTTATGCTTATCCGCCTGCATTTGAATGAGGCGGCCGATTCGCTCTTTGCGGCGCGTGCGCGGATTGTAAACCTGTTGGCCTTTGGAAATAGAACCTGAATAAACGCGGAAGAAAACTAACTTACCGACGAACTTGTCTGACCATAGTTTGAAAGCCAAACTACAGAAGGGCTCTTCATCACTCGTGACCGCTTCAAGTTCCTTATCGTGATCATCCGGATCCATGCCCTTCGCCGCCGGAATATCGAGCGGGCTCGGCAGGTAATCGACCACCGCATCGACTAAATATTGCACCCCTTTATTCTTAAAAGCGGAACCACCCACCACCGGAACGATCTTGTTCGCAATCGTCGTCCTGCGAAGCGCTTTTTTCAGATCCTCTTTGGTGATCGTTTGATCTTCCAAGAACTTCATGCCCACCTCTTCATCGAGGTCGACCATCTGCGATTGGATGCCGTCATAGGCTTCATCCGCCACATCGCGAAGCTCTTCCGGAATCTCTTCTAATTGATAAGTGGAGCCGAAGGTATCGTCATCGGTGTAAATGACTGCTTTCTTATTCAGCACATCGATCTGACCACGCAGATCCTCTTCCGCACCAATTGGAATCAGAATGGGCCAAGCGTTGGCGCCCAGCTTTTCGCGCATATCCTCAACAGCACGACTGAAATCCGCCCCCACGCGATCCATTTTATTAATAAAGGCAATGCGCGGCACACTGTATTTCACCGCTTGCCGCCACACCGTCTCCGACTGCGGCTGCACACCGGCCACCCCGCAGAAAACGGCAATGGCGCCATCTAACACGCGCAACGAACGCTCGACCTCGGCGGTGAAATCAACGTGACCAGGTGTATCGATGATATTAATCCGAATATCGTCGGCCTCGAAGACCTTATAGACACCCTCTTCCGGGCGTTGCACCCATTCGCAGGAAACCGCCGCGGAGGTGATGGTGATGCCACGCTCCTGCTCTTGCTCCATCCAATCGGTGGTCGCATTGCCATCATGGACCTCGCCAATCTTGTGAATCATTCCCGTATAGAAAAGCACGCGCTCCGTGAGCGTGGTCTTACCTGCATCAATATGCGCGGCAATCCCGATATTTCGGGTACGCTCCAGAGGATGAGAGCGTTTTGACGCGTTGGATTTGGCAGGCATTTAGGGAGGAGAACAAGGTTGAAGGGGCTAAGGGGTCCGGGGACTACCAGCGGAAATGAGCAAAGGCGCGGTTGGCTTGCGCCATCTTATGGGTTTCATCGCGGCGACGCACCGCGCTGCCTTGGTTCTTGGCAGCTTCCTTGATCTCGTTAGCCAAGGCCACATGCATGGGAACCCCTTTGCGGCCACGAGCGAAACTTAAGATCCAGCGCATCGCCAACGATTCCTGGCGATCCTGGGTGACTTCCATCGGCACCTGATAAGTGGCGCCACCGACGCGACGGCTCTTCACCTCAACGCGCGGCTTAGCATTCTCGATAGACCGGTTGAGGACCTCGAGCGGATCCACGTTGTCGGATCCTTCATTGGAGAGATCGATTGCTTTATAAACAATGCGCTGAGCGAGGGCCTTTTTCCCGCCACGCATGAGCTTATTAATCATCTTCGCCACCAACGGACTCTCATAGCGAGGGTCGAGGTGAACCGGTTTGTGATAGACGCGTTTTCTGCGGGCCATGGTCTTATATGAAAATAGTGATTACTCCTTCGGCTTCTTGGCTCCGTATTTGGAACGACCGCAACGCCGCTTATCGACTCCCAGGGTATCGAGCGCGCCTCGCACAATGTGATAGCGCACACCCGGCAAATCTTTCACCCGGCCTCCGCGCACCAGCACCACGGAGTGTTCCTGCAAATTGTGGCCTTCACCACCAATATACGCGATGACCTCCTGCCCGTTGGTCAACCGCACCTTAGCCACCTTACGCAGCGCAGAGTTCGGTTTCTTCGGCGTGCGCGTCATCACTTGAAGACAAACGCCACGACGCTGAGGACATTTTGAAAGGGCCGGGGCCTTCGATTTCTCGACTTGCTTCCGGCGTCCTTTGCGGACGAGTTGATTAATAGTTGGCATGCAGGCTACTTCAGAAGGGTTGGTTACAACCGAGCGCACGGTACATAAGACCCCTAAGGAAGTGCCTTATTCTCCGGGATGCGCCCGATAATCGTCCTTGTTTTACGGGGAAACTACGGGAGCCCCCCGGGAAGGAGCGCGCACTATAGGAACCGAAGTTTAGGTGGCAAGACTTTTTACCGGAATTTTTCCGAAGGTTTTTCACCCCGGTGGAACACTTGCTGCTTTTATAGTTCCACGGGGATTTTATGGCCTCCCGACAGGCCTCACGGGGCAGCCGAACAATGTGCCCGGCAGAAATGCCAGCCCTCTTTGTCCCAGGGAATCGGTTCCAGACGCCTCACGGCCTCAAGCGCCTCATCGACGTCATCTGCCAAGGCGAGGAGCTTTCCATAGCGATGCCCCTCGGCGAGCTGCTGGATCAGCGGGTAAATAGGCTTCTTTTCCGTCCAGAAATCGCGGTCATAAAAGATCATCGGGCTGACCATGCCGAGGGTGCCGTAATGATTCTGGGTCACATCTTGGAAGATCTCTTGGATGGTCCCCGCGCTCCCCGGCGAAAAGAGAATCCCGTGAACAGCAATGGAAATGAGGCCTTCCTCACGAAGGCTGTTGGCAAAGTACTTGGCGATGTGACTGGCAAAGGGCGTGGGTGGTTCGTGCCCGTAAAGCCAGGTCGGGATGCCTAGACTGATCGAGGCCTCGCTCGTTCGTGGATACTTCTCCCGGACATGGAAAGCGCGAGCCAGCCATTCCAGATCCTTGTAACTGGGCGCCTCGGACAAAATGGCAATGGCTTCTTCAATCTCGTCATCCGGTCGTTCGGTGAACCAGGCTCCCAAGTGCGTGGCCTCCATCGCACCCGGACCACCCCCACTCACCATCAAGTACCCCTCACGCGTAAGCGCCCGCGAGATCAACGCCACTTCACGATACCGGGCGTCCGTTCGTTTCATGGAGTGCCCCCCCATGATCGCGACCACTTTGCGGTCCTCCTTTTCCAGGAACTCTAGCATCGCGTCCGTGACCGACTGATCATGTGTCCGGCGCATGATCCCCTCCACCACGGATCGCGGCGAAGCCCGGCCCGTCGTTTCCCAATGCCGGTAAACACGCGCATCGAGCGTGTCGCAATAACTACACGGATCCGCGAGTTCAAACCCGCCGAACAGTTCCTCCGCCGTGTAGAGGTGCGGCCGAAAGGGATTGAACGGCAGTTCATCCATCTTGGGAAACACCACCCCACCCCGCTGCTGCACAGCCAGCGCAAACCCAGACGTCATCTCGCATCCAAGGAAGATGCTCCCATTAACAGAGAGGTCATTCAAGCGCGACTCTAACGTTAGCAAGGAAACGCCTTGGAACACCACGCCTTCCACGGGGGCACCGGAATCCAAGTGGGCTTGAATCTCTTTGATCGTGTGCAGTTCTAACATGACATCGCCCGTGTATCATTGGCATCGGTCTTAATCAATCACATGTGCCGTTTCCGTAACCAACCGCATCTTCATCGCCACCCACACAAATACTCACCGCTGCCTTCCGTCTCCTCAGCCACCTCGAATTCGCTTGCGCCTAACAATCACCCACGATGCCTCGTTAACACAAAGGGGGCGGCGTGGGTGACGGCGTCTACCAGGCCATTACGTGAGCGCCGGTTCAGGAGCCATTCCTTCTGCGTTTCTTGAAAGGCTGCCGGGGCGGCGTTGCTCTGGCCATAACGTTTGTAAAACGATTCCATAAAGGTCACCGTTTCCCGGTCGTTGACCGGCCAGAGCGTTACTAGAAGGTGGCGCGCACCGGCTTGTGCGAAGCCGCGACGCAGACCAAAGACGCCTTCGCCGGAGATCACTTCTCCTAACCCCGTGCTGCACGCGGAAAGCACGACCAAATCGGTTTGTGATAGATTGAGTTCAGCTGCTTCGTTAGAGAGAAGAACGCCATCGTCTTCCAAGGGCGAAAGACGGCCGTGTTGCCAGGCCTTCACGGTGGCACCCGCATCGGCAAGCGCCACGCCGCAGCGATCCATGGGATGAATGTTATCCCGTTGGGCTTCTTGATTCAGTCGGCGGGCCGGTTCAGGAAGCGGCTTCCAGTTTGAGGAGAGAAAGAAGCCGTGCGTCGAGAGATGAAGCACGCGTGGGGAAGCGATCTGCCGCAAGGCTGCCTCGGTGGCACTTTCACGGAGCTTCAAGCGTGTCTTCCATGAGTGGCTATTCAAAAGAGCGGATGCCCGTTGAACTTCCGATTCCGTATGTGGCAGGGGCGTGAAGGGGGATGGCGAATCGGGATCTCTTGCAAAGGTCGGGTTCCCAAAGAAGTAAGCCGTCGGCATTGGCGAGCGGCCGGAACGCTTCGCCGGGGCGAGATCACGAGGCGATGAGATTTGCTGAAGGAGCACTTCCTCGATGAGGAAACGTTTCGTGTCCGGATTCAAGAGCGCGGCAAAGGGAACCACATTCAAGTCGCCATCGGGACATAGGATGATCGTGGCGTCCTCGGTCGGTTTGAGGTCCAACCTGCCGATGAGATGCTCGTAGAGGCTAACAAGACGATTCTCAAGCATGGACGCATCTCCCACTTTCAACGCACGACGAAACCGTTGAACTTCGCGATCGATCACCGCACTCGAGCCTAACGAAACCACTCGATTCGGCAACTCCCGGGCAGCAATCACCGCTCCATAACGCGCCTCCCATTCATCAGCGCCCGAATGATGATAGTAGCGAAAGAAATCGATCAAGTAGCCATCTGCCGGAATCGGAACGGCGGCTGGTCGGGACGGGAGCACAGGCAAGGCTTGCGCCAATCGTTTCTCTACTTTCGCCACTTTCTCACGAGCCGCCACTGCACGGGGATGGCCTTCGATACCCAATTGAAAAGCCTCTGCTCGCGCTAGTTTGAGTTCCGTTAGAAAAGTCTCATCTTCTCCTGAGTATTTCGCCAGACGCCGCTCACGAAGGATGGAATCGAGGATAACGCCTTTCGTAAGGCATTGAATTTCCAATGCTTTATCACCTCGCCCCATGGTTCCGGCCGCATTGAGTCCGAACGGGTGCGTCCTCAGAAATGCCAGGCGTTGGTCTTCCGATGTGAAGGAGAGAATCGCTTTCAAAAGGCGCTGGTTGAGAGCAATCAACTCGGTCAGCGCCGCCTCCGCGCGTTCAGGTTCTTGGTGGTGATGCCAGGATAGCGCCAACCCCTCAAGGCTCTTGGCGAGCGCTGGGTGATCGGGACCGGACATCTGTCTCCTCAGCCTTAAGCTATCCTCAAACCGTTGCGCAGCGGATTCGTAGCGGGCTTGATAGAGTTCGACGTAGCCTAACTGATCAACGATTTGCGTGCGCTCGTAATCCGTTTCTCGATCCTGACAAAGCCGCAACGCCTGGGTGTAGCGTTGATGACTCGTCGCGTACCGACCGCGACGGAAATCAATGGAGGCCAGACCACGGAGGACGGTGATTCTAAGAGAAGACGATTGATCCGCTAAGGTATCGAGGAATGCTAGCGCTTGCCCATAATTCTTCTCCGCCTCGTCGAGTCGATCGAGATCGATAAAGAGAACCGCTTGATTGTAGAGCACCCGCACGCGGTCCGCCGCCGTGAGACGTGGTTCTTGTCTCAAGCACAAGGCATACCATTCTAACGCTTTCTGGTGATCACCCATCCGCCGGTAGAGCAGTCCGAGATGCATCACCGACTGGATGTAAGCGTCGGAGGTGCTGGAACGTTCGGCGAGATCGCGACTCTTGTGAAGCGCGTGCTCGGAGGCTTGGAAGTCGCCCAAGCGCAAATGACACAGGCCGAAATTGGACCACGTCCTAGCCATCTGCGTCACAACATTGTTCGTCAGATATTTCTTGGGCGTCTTTTCGATCAAGGGCACCGCCTCCTTGTAGAGACGCATCGCGCCCGGGAAATCAGCCACTTGTTGATGAATGGCGGCGAGGTTCACTTTGGAGAAGCCCACTTGCCAATCGTCGCTCCCCAATTTCTTCTGCATCTGATCGTGAACTTGTTGAAAGCGCGACCTCGCCGTGACGAAATCTCCCCGTTCCAAGGCCTGGGATCCCCATGAATTCCAAGCCTGGAGACGCTCCTGAGAATCCTTAACGGCCTCACTCAAATAGCCGTCTGCGTGATCCGGCATCGCGTGCTTTTCCATGACATCAGCCAGCGATTTGAGGGCGATTCTTCGAGGTTCCGGCTCGAGCCCGCGCGATTCCTCCGCGTAGTTTCGGGCGAGATCCAATCCCACCTCACGATTTCCCGCAGCGAATTGAACCTGAATTTCTTCGAGCGCCGCCGAGTCTTTTCCCCATGAGTACGCGGTAGCCCCCATAGCGAGGAAGAGATTCAAAGCGCTTATCCTAACGAAATCCATGAGTTCAATGAAACGTTCACTTTCTTCGTCACGTAAACCCTGAAAGAGCGTTCTTGAGAGAGTGACCCAATCTATGCCAGTGTGTCCATGATGTGCCAGAAGATCTTCCATCCCCCTACGGTCTGCCTGAGCTTTATCATAGCATTTGTTCAAGCGTTATGGTCGGAATCGACTCACGTGGATTTCAACGCTGAGGAAGATTTGGCCGGGGGAAAGATCGTGATCAGTTTTCCCACGGAGAAGAACCACTCCTACACCATTGAGTGCACCGCAGACCTACTCGATGACGATTGGGAGGTCGCGGATTCCATCCCTTCCAACACCAAGTCATCCACTTACGCGAAGGCCTTTCCCATCGCCGCGAATGAGAAGAAGAAATTCTACCGCGTGACCCGCCAGTCCGTCTACACACCGATCGGAACAGGGGATCATTTGGTGGTCAATATCGTCGTCTTGGGTGGCGTGGACCACGATTACCTCACACGGATTCTGGCCGGATTCAACGGACGCGACACCGTTAGAGTGCCTTTGTTAGTTTTCGAAGGACAACAAATGATGATGACCATTCAATCCATTCGAGGAAGTGAGGTTCGTGGCTATGTCGGTGGCGACAAAGGTAATGAGGCGCTCTTGCTCGGCGATGGCAAAGACTGGCACGGCTTGATCAATCATGGGGCGCGCACGTTTGCCGCCACCACGTCGTTCCCCAAATTTGAATCCATGCTAGCGGCGCGTCAGACAGATAGGCTTCTCGCCCCGTGGTTGGATCAATTCAATAGAGATCCTAACGCCGTGCTCAAGACTCAGAATGCGCTTCGAGACGCGCTTCGTTTCCCCTCGCTCACCAAGGCGCCCACGCTCAGCTCGCAAGAGTTGGGCGCCGCGCGAACCTTGGTCGCAGGAGGCGGGTCGGTGAATCTCACCCAAGTAAGCCTAGGTGGAATCAGCGTCAGTGGCATCAATGATATCAATGATGCGCTGAGCAACCGTGGATTTCTAGGGCGCTGAAGCGCTCTCCAGGATAAATGGTAGGTGCGCCGACGAAAGCTATGAGCTGACTTCAGGATGGACCCCAAGTGCGTCTAGCGCTTTGGCGACGGCTTCCATGGGAAGCCCCACGACGTTGGTCCAAGAACCTTCCACTTTTTCGATGACTTGGCTACCGTGTTCTTGCGCCGCGTAGCCACCGGCCTTGTCGAGAGGATTGATCTGATCGAGGTAGGCGCGAATCTGAGGCTCGGTTAGTGATTTGAAAGTGACTTCCGTGATGACGTGAAAGGATTCGTCATGAACCGGTGCCTCACGGCAAAGAGCGACTCCCGTGCAGACTTGGTGGGTACGGCCCGCCAATCGGGTGAGCATCGAGACGGCTTCGTCTAGCGAGACGGGTTTGCCCAGGGGTTGGCCATCGAGATACACGAGGGTATCCGCGCCGAGAACGGTTTGATTAGAGTATTGTGGCGCGATTGCCTGAGCTTTGAGCCGGGCGTTTTCACACGTGAGCTCCGGGGGCGAAAGCTTGGGATCGAAAGCTTCCTCGACGTCTGCGGGAATAGCTTGAAAGGCGTAGCCTGCCTCCGTGAGGAGATCGACGCGGCGGGGAGATTGAGACGCGAGGATGAGCACGGCCCGATATTAGGCAGCGTCTTTGTTAGGCTTCTTGCGAAAGGTTGCCTGGCGTTTGCCTTCGACCACGCCGCGATTGATCTTCACGGACTCGATATCGCGGCGACTGGGAAGTTCATACATCACGTCTAACATCAACCGCTCGAAGATTGATCGCAGGGCACGCGCGCCGGTGCCGCGGCGAACGGCCTCCTTAGCCAGGGCGCTGAGCCCGTCTTTGGTGAGGACAAGTTTCGCACCTTCCATGGCCACGAGTTTCGCATACTGCTTGACCAAGGCGTTCTTGGGTTCCGTTAGGATACGGACGAGTTCGGACTCGGTGAGCTTCTCCAAAGTGGAGATCACGGGTAGACGTCCGATGAATTCCGGAATGAGGCCGAAGCCTAACAAATCTTGTTGCTCGACCTTCTTGAGTTCAGGCGGCTTCGCTTCCTTTCCGCGGATCCCGCCATCGTTGTTGAAACCCAACACATTCTTACCCAGGCGCCGCGCGATGACGTCCTCAATACCGACGAAAGCGCCGCCGCAGATGAAAAGGATCTTCTCCGTATTAACCTGAATGTACTCTTGCTGAGGATGCTTGCGGCCACCTTGAGGTGGAACGTTGCACACGGTACCTTCGAGAATCTTGAGAAGAGCTTGTTGCACGCCTTCTCCGGAGACATCGCGCGTGATGCTCACGTTCTCCGTCTTGCGGCCGATTTTATCGATCTCATCGATGTAAATGATACCGAGTTCGGCGCGGCCCACATCATAGTCAGCCGCTTGCAACAAGCGTAGGACGATGTTCTCCACGTCCTCGCCGACGTAGCCCGCCTCGGTGAGGGTGGTGGCATCGGCGATTGAGAAAGGCACATTGAGCACGCGCGCTAGCGTTTTCGCTAATAACGTTTTCCCGGAACCGGTGGGGCCGATGAGAAGGATGTTGCTTTTCTCGATCTCGACCTCATTGAAGTCCCCTAACGTGACATCAGAGAAAGAATTCTGTGAGATGCGTTTGTAATGATTGTGAACGGCGACGGAGAGGACTTTCTTGGCGTAATCCTGACCAATGACATAGTCGTCGAGACGGTCGCAAAGTTCCTGGGGACTAGGGATGTCCCAATCCGGGGAGTAGGTTTCTTTCTCGCCTAACTCTTTATCGAGGATATCTTTGCAGACATTGATGCAGCTATCGCAAATGTAGACCCCCGGACCCGCGATGAGTTTTTGAACTTCGGAGTGACTCTTTCCACAGAAAGAGCACATGGTCAGTTTCGATGCGCGGGCCATAAATTCGGTGTTGGAGGAGGACGGGTAAGTTTAGTCGCTGTCGTTAGAGTTGTCGTCGCCTGATTTGTCTTCGGAAGCTTTATCTTTGGAAAGTTCCTGTTTGTTTTCCATCACTTTATCCACAATTCCGTAATCACAGGCTTCCTCAGCGGTCATGTAGTAATCGCGGTCGGCGTCTTTCTCAATCTGCTCCTCTGTCTTGCCGGTGTGTTTGGCAAGGATACGGTTCAAGCGCTGCTTGAGCCGGTACATGTATTCGACCGTGCGCTCCACATCACTAGCGGTGCCTTGAGCACCTCCGGAGACTTGGTGGATCATGATGTCTGAGTTGGGCAGGGCGAAACGTTTGCCGGGAGAACCGGCGGCGAGGAGTACCGCACCCATACTGGCGGCGATGCCGATGCAGTAGGTGTTCACATTGCAGGTGAGAAACTGGATGGTGTCGTAGATCGCGAGCCCCGCCGAGACGGACCCCCCCGGCGAATTGATGTAGAGATTGAGATCTTTCTGCGGATCTTGCATTTGCAGAAAGAGTAGCTGCGCGATGACGATGTTCGCCACTTGATCATCGATGGGCGTGCCGATGAAGACGATTCGGTCCTTGAGCAGGCGTGAATAAATGTCGTAACCCCGCTCACCACGGGCATCGGACTCGATGACGTGGGGGATGATGTAGTTCTGGGGGCGTCCTAGTGAAGGCGCGGCGTAGGGATCTGGGAGACTCATAAATTGGGCTGGATCGTGTGATGCTTGCCAGGCCTGAAATTAGGAGGATTCCGCTTCCCAGATCTGGTCGAGGGCGTTGTTGGCTTCGTCGGTGCTGACGCTAGCGTTCTCCTTTACGAAATCAAGGGCCTTACCAAAGAGGATCTCCTCGGCAATGGAGTGCAATTGACCGTTCTCACGAAGGATTCGCACCGCTTTCTTAGGACTAATCCGCGCACTGGCCGCCAATTGCCCCACGCGGTTGAACACCTCGTTATCGTTGACATTGATGCCCTCGGCGGTGGCGATCTCATTCAGAATGAATTTCGTTTTCACATCGCGTTCCCCCATTCGCGAAGCGATGTTCACGATGTTGTCTTCGTTTTCTAGCAGTTTTTCCGTATCGATGCCCTGTCTTTGGTTTTCATTGACGATGCGATTGACGTGCTGCTGCGTCTCCTGATCGACCATTTCTTTGGGGAGATCGAAATTGAGAAGACCGTGCAGATGCTCCAGACATTGTTGCATCCGAAGATCATCCAGATGCGCGTCGATCTTTTCTTTGAGGCCCTTCGAAGCGTTCTCCTTGAATTCATCCACTGTCTTGATCTCTTCATTGGTGGATTCGGAGACTTTCTCGTCCGTGAACTCCGGAAGCGTCTTCTTCATGATCCTCTTGATCGTGACGGCAAACGTGACCTCCTGGGCTTTGAGGTCTTCGTCAGGGAAATCTTCGGGCAACGTGAGGTTGAAGGTGAATTCCTCGCCTGCTTTTTTATCTAACATTTCGCCACAAAAACCGGGTAACAACGTCTCTTCATCCATGAAGACCCACGCGTCTTGGCGGTCGAAATACACCTTGAGCATGGGCGAATCATCATCGCCGATCCGTTCGCCGTCTCGCGTGCCTTGGTAATCCGCGACCGCATAGTGCCCCATGGCTAGCGCCGTGCCTTCCGGTTCTTCATCGTAGTCGGCGTTCTGTTCCTTCCAGCGATCGATGATCTTTTCCAAGTGATCTTCCCGAATCTCCTCGCTTGGAAGTGCTAGAGGGATGCCCTTGTACTCGGGCAGTTCAAATTCCGGGGCAACCAGGAGATCGGCGGAAATGGTATAAGTCTCATCCACATTGGGGGTGGCCTGGCGACTCTGGACCTGGAGAATGTGAAGCTCTTCCTTCTTTTTCGCTTCGTCAAAAGCGTGACTAACAAGACGCTTCTCCAGCTCTTCTTTGATCCCACTTTGGAAACGTTTCTCCACCAGCTTCTTGGGAGCTTTTCCCGGACGGTAGCCGGGAATACGCACGTGTTGATAGAACTGCCGGGACACCTCGGCGCGTGCGGCGGCGACGTCTTCAGCGGGGATCTCAATGGTCAGTTGAGCCTGACATTGTGTCCCACGTTGGAGATTGATGATCATGAACGGATTCGGGTACGGTGATTGATAATTGAGGCCTCCCCAGGGGGAAGGGCGGGTATCCTAGGAGAGCTTTGAAGCTTTGACAACGAGTGGAGACCACGATTTTTCCCAGTCCGCCATCATTGCCCAGGCGGCTTAGAAGAAAGGCGCCATTCGTTAACAGTCAGCTGTTTAGGAAGATCGGGAAAAACGTGTTCTGAAACAAGGGCGCCATCTGGGAGGTAGCGCCGGACAGATGCCGAGATGATCTTGGCCTCCATCTCCCCGGATTCCGGAGCGACGCCGGCGACCAAGGCGAAGGTCTTCGCCTCCCACCGCAATGCCCCAGAAAGATCGAAGCCCATTTCCACCGGCGACTCGAGCGCGAGAGTGCCAAGGCGCCCTTTCCCCGTCACGAATCGGCTGTAGCGCTCCGGGCTGTCGGGTTGGCGGGCTTTGAGGAGGGTTTTCCCTTCCGCGAAGAGCACGGGCGTGAACCACGCTTCACCGGCTTCGACTCGAAGACGAATGGCTGAACGATCGCTCGATTGGAGAGTGATTTTGAGAGTAAGTAGCGGTTCGTGATCTTTTCTAACATTCACCCTGGCAGCCCATTGACCGCGGCGAAAAGTGGTGATGGCGCCGTTGCGATAAGGCAGGTACACGCGGCCTTCATGGCCCCAACCGGTCCCATAAGTATTGACTAACAAGAAGGCACCGGACTCCCAATCGGCCAACGTCACCTCGCCGTCTCCGTCGAGATCGCGATCGTTGGTGACGAGGCCATCGCCGTTGAAATCCATGCCCACGCGATCGTCATAACCCACACAGGTCATGACGTGACCACGTCCTTCGGCGCCCCAACGTTTGATCATCGGTGTCGGATGGTTAGGCATGACGATGATTTCCGATCCCTCCAAACGTCCTTCCATCGCCAACAAGCCGCCGGGTGCTTTCTCTTCCTTGCCGCGTTCATAAAGCCAGCGCTTCGCTTCCAACACATCCTCGATCGTTGTGAGTTTCGTGAAGTGATAGCCGCGCACGCCATGACGCATCGCTTCGCGATAACGTTCATAGCCGCTGATCCAATGATCCACCGTATCCCCTTCGTTGCTGCCGTAGGTCACCACACTGGGAACCCCCATGGCTTGCGTCAGCTGCCACCCTTCGGCCAGTTCCGCGCCGCGATTGATTCCGCGATTGAGAAAATGCCAGGCAAAGCCGCATGCCAACTGATTCTCCGGGAGAACGGCCCGAATTCCCAGCGCGCGGCAGCGTTCGTAAGTGAGCATGTAGTAAATACCCACTTGTTGTGCGCAGGACTCGAAGCGTTGCTTGACGATGGGGGGAAAGTAGTCGGTGCGGCTGTTGTCGACGCGATCCGGCAGGTCTTTTCCCACAGATACGCTTAGGAATCCTGTTAGCCACACGCAGGCTGGAACAAGCTTCATGCGCTTTATTCCTCGATCTGCTTCAAGCAACGAGTCCAGATCCACCAGAATCCCGCCGCCGCGAAAACCAGTGAAATCCCTGCGTGCCCCCAACGCGAAAACAGCAGGTGCCCAATGAAGAACATCGCTCCCCACACAAAAGCCATTCCCGCGAAGAAATTCATGACAAAGCCTGGCAGCACGGATTGCTTGGTTTGTTCAACGTTTGCCTGCGCGGGTCCCCACCATCCGCCGGGCTGCACACGTTTGTAAAAGTCTTCCAAGGTCTCTTGCGGCTCGGGTTTAGTTAGGAAAGTGACGAGTAACCAGACCGCAATGGAGGTGAAAACGATGACTAACAACTGCAGGTGAAACTTGAATTCAATGCCGAACAAGACCGGATCGTAAGCGAACAAGCCGTACCCATCAGGCGAGTCGACGGTTTGAATGTAAGCGTGGACTTCAAAGGCAAAGGTTACGGCGACGGACGTTGCCAAAGCCGAGATCTCCGTCCACGCATTGAGCCGCCACCAAAACCAGCGCAGAATCAAGACCAGACCGATGCCCCCACTCATGGCCATGACAAATTTCCACGCTTTCTCGATGCTGCTCATCTGCGTGGCGACCAACGCGGCGCCTATCATGAGCCCCACGGTGACGATCCGGCTCACGATCACATAGTGGCGATTCGCCTCAACTTCATTAGCAAAGGTATGGTCCGGTTGCACATAACGTCGCCAAATATCGTGGACAAGATAGGAAGATCCCCAATTGAGATGCGTGTCAATCGTCGACATGAACGCCGCCAAGAAACTCACCAAGAGCACGCCTCGCCAACCGCTGCCTAGCACTTCCTTCATCACCAGAGGATAGCCGGCTTTGTCGCCTAACTCATTGTCCGAGAGATCCCCAAACATCACGATCGATGCGAGCGCTACGATGATCCAAGGCCATGACCGAACGGCATAGTTCGCCAACGTGTACCACAAAGCGCCTCCCAAAGCGTGTTTCTCATTCTTAGCCGCCATCATGCGTTGAGCGATGTAGCCGCCCCCGTCGGAGCTGTGATTCGACCACCACATGATCAGCACCAAGACGAGAAACTGAAAGAAGGGCGTTTGAATATACTCACCGAACGACAGCGCCTCTTTCGGAGGCGAAGGCACGAAGCTAAGGGCGTGCTCATTCCCTGCCGTGGCCGTCTTCACCTGATCTAACATCGAATCCAAGCCACCCACGTGATTGACTGCCGCCACCGCCAGGACGATCGAGCCCACAACGGCAATAACAAATTGCACCACATCGGTGACCACCACCCCCCAGAATCCTGACAAAAGTGAATAAATCACCGCGATCACCACGAGGACGAAGATCATGGTCGATTGATCTCCTCCTAACATCACCGCAAGGATTGATGACATCCCGGTGATGACCCAACCCATGACAATGAAGTTGAACAGGATAGCAAAGTAGCCAGCCTTGAATACGCGAAGAAAGGCTGCCGGTTTCCCCGAATAACGTATCTCTAACAATTCATTTTCCGTGAGCACATTGGCTCGCCGCCAGAGACGCGCGAAGAGAAAGACAGCCAACAATCCATAGAGCAACCAGTTCCACCAGAACCAGTTTTCCCATAGACCCACTTTTCGGGTCATTTCCGTAATCGCCAGCGGTGTGTCCGCGGCAAAGGTCGTGGCGACCATCGAGGTCCCAATGACCCACCAAGGCAGCGACCGCCCTGCTAGATAATACTCCTCCGGGCTCTTTCCCGCCCGCCGCGCATAGTAAACGCCTACGCCTAGCGCAAAGACCAGGTAGCCAACAATGATAAACCAATCGAGGAGACTCAGACTCACGCGCGGAGCGTATGCCGATTCCAAACCGCTTGGCAATGCCCCTTCGAAGGGCAAATCTGAATTCGCTGCTCATGAGCTTCTCGCGCCATCGCTCCTGTAAACGCACCCCATCCTATCGATAATCCTTGGGACCCACCATCCTGGTTGCGGACGGCAATCACTCGCTCATCATCTTCCGCTCAAGCAAGGACGGTGACCAAGACAAGCTTAATCAAGACTCGCAACATAAGAATCGAACAAGGTTACGGCATATTCCAGATCACGAAACTTGCCAGAGGGTCAAATTCTGACCACATCCATTCCCATTTGACTCATCCTCCCGAAGACGTGTTCGACTCTCGCCCGAATGCGGCTGCCTAGGGTGTTGGTTGCCTTCTCTTCCTCAGTGAGTGGATGCCCTCGCCGACCTTTGAATAGGATGAAGTCTTCGCAGTCACATTCTTCTAGCATATAGAGATATGTCGTACGTCCTTACGCTCCGAATTGTCGGCGGAGCGCTTCTAGGGCGTAGAGAACTGCGGATTCTTCCACTTCATGAACTTCGATGGCATGGCCAATATCGCACACCAACGTAATGGATAGAACACCTCCGAGGTGTTCACGGAACTCTGCCAATCCGTGAAGGATTTCCGGACGCCCCTGAGAATCCCTCAAGTCAAGGCAGGGTACATACAGTTGAAATCCGAGCTGAACAATTAAAGCAAGTATTCTGTCTGCAGTCGTCTCCTTCAGCAATCCGACCTTGACTGAGTAATGGAGATCGAGCGCAATGCCAATCGCAACTGCTTCACCGTGCGTAACTGAAAACACAGAAAGCTGCTCTACTTTATGAGCAGCCCAATGCCCGAAATCTAGTGGTCGGGCTGAACCATGTTCAAAAGGATCGCCACCATTAACTATGTGATCAACATGTTGCTTAGCTGATTCTTCAATTATTGCCTCCAAAGCAGAGTCCTTTAGTTCTTTGAGATCTGGTGCGAGAGCTTCGATGGCTTCGAAGAAAGTATGGTCACGGATGAGTGCGACTTTAACTGCCTCAATAATCCCAGATCTTTTATCACGGGACGATAGGGTCTCAAGGAATCGGAAATCGTTGATAACAGTGTGGGGAACAGCAAAGCTCCCTATCCAGTTTTTCTTTGAGAAATAATTCACACCATTCTTCACTCCGACGCCGCCATCGCACTGACTAAGTGTTGTAGTGGGTAAACGTACATGGCGGATACCTCGATGCGCAGTTGCCGAAGCAAATCCTACTAGATCTAGAATTGCTCCGCCACCAACCGCGATGACAAAGGACTGCCTACATAGCTGGTGTTGATGAACTGCTTTCCACACCCTTTCGACGAGTGACCAGTCATTCTTTGAAAACTCCCCTCCTGGCAACTCTATGGGAGGCGTCACAAGATCAAATGTGTTCCGTTCAAAGTAGGAGATCACTTCATCACCCACTCGCAGTTGATCATCTGCAAATAATAGCACTTTTGAACGTGTGCCTACAGTGCAGCCTAGTACTGTTGCCAATGCGTCGTTTTCGAACGAAAACACGTCTCTTGTAAAGATAATTCTGTGGCGAAATCGGAGGGTAATCTCCTTATCAATAACCATTTGGTACGATTCCTGTGATAAGCAATTACTCCAATGGGATTAAACGACCTTGAGCCAAGCGTAAGAAGAAGATTGCTTGAGTTCACTGCGCCTGCGCGCCTTGAACTAATGAATTCCCAAGTCTCTCATGCTGGGAAGCGTTTTCAGCAAAGATATACGTTATGGGAAATTTTCAGTTTCCCCTTCCAAATCGGGCTTGACGACGTTTAGGACAGTGCGGACATCTGAGTGGTCTAATACACTTGGATGAGTTCCAAGAAATACCTCAGCGAGGGTTGATTTCGAAAACTCAGAAGACCACCACTCTGGCGTCCTGCCCTCGTAAACACCAAAAGTCGCGGCATTGACGATGGTTAGTGCGTCGGAGCGACGCTCCTCATCATCACTTTCGAGGTGCGGAGAAAGGGCTCTGACTAAATCGTATAGCTCTCGGTAGGCAAAGTTCTTTGTCTTAACGTATGGGGCCAATGTGCCTAGGCCATGAAACACCGCCCCAAGCTCTGTCGCATCTTGTGCAACTTCGTCGTTAAGATCCCAATCGTCTCTTGGGGCAAGCGAACTTGCAAAGAGCCGCAGAGTTTCGTTCACTACGGCCTGATCTTCTGCCTTTAGTCGGTTTATGTAGAACTTAAACAGGGGATTGTCTGGATGTGCCGTTCTGCGTTTGCGCTTAAATTCGTCTGGCGAAAGATTAAGATTTTCGTAGAATTCCTGTTTCCCTTCGTAATACAAACCATATTCATGAGAGGTTGAGAGAAAATCTCTTGATTCCTCAGATTCGCTCGATTCATCCTTAGAGCCGATACGGCTCAGCTTCAGCTTATCAAGACCTTGAGCATGCAAGGCTGATTCCTTGAACCCAGAATCCGAGCCACGTTCATTATCTTGACTCTGCTTAACCTGAAAGACAATCAAGAGACCGGCTAGAAGCAACAGTATTAGCGCTAGATAAACTCTCCTGTTCATAGAAGGTTCACGAATGAATATAGTTCGCCAGCCTCGGAATCAAAGCTTCAGGGCTGAACGACAGAGAGTGTAACAATATTAAAGATAGGAATATTATATGAAAACTCCTCCACTACATTTGGCTGTCCGGCACGGGTCCTGGTCACAGGAACTACCATCAAAAAAGCTAACCTTCCGGAGTGAATAGCAGCAATAGCTTTCTTCCTTAGTTCCCACCTGGCATAGAGTTCGTTTGATAGTTTCATAATACGACATTAGCATGTCGCTTTACTTTTGCACGCAGCAATATGACACCTCCTCAATCAGTCCGGCTCCTGGGATGCGCAGCGCATCAACCCGTCATATATCTTCCCTCATCCAGTCTGTCATGGCCGATATGAAATTGGGGCTGAGTGACCGGTTTGAAAACCGGGTTCATCTTTTTTCTTTTTCTAACAAAAATCTTTTCTTCTTTCTTCCTCTGGCTATCTTTTGCCTTAATGAAGGATCTCCGTAAATGTTTGAACTGCAAGGCGTTATATGCTGTTGATGTCCGGAACAAGGGACGGCAACGGTATTGCTCAGCGAAAACTGTCAGAGGGCTCGCAAGTCAATCAATCAGCGTAAGCGGCGCATAAAGGACAAATGTCAGGAAGCGCGTTTGAAGCCGATTATGTAGCCGCCTGGATGTCACAAAACGTTGTCCTTGTGGGACTTATCGCAAAGCTCACGGCTGTTGACGATCCTGAGATTCTGTTGTCTACTGTTAGAGATCTTTTCAACAAAGGTAGAGTCTTGGTTGACCGAGTTGAGAAGCTGTAGGGAATATGTGGCCGATTCACAGAGGGACCCTGATTTTCAAACCGGTCAAAACGCTTGGTTTTCACGCCGGTGACGACACAGTCCACCAGGACATCTGGTTGTCTTCGAAATAGCTGCCTGAGAATCTCCGAAGAGGCGAGATTCGCCACAGAGCCATGTTCCGTGACCTCAATCGATGGATAAATGGCATCCACGTATCCAAGGGCTGCCTCAGTGTTTCTTTTTACTGCCACCTTGGCTGCGAGAAGGCATGCGGCGGAAAAATCATCTCCGGCTAGCGCAGGCTCGTCTATGCTGAGCCATGTGAGCAACCGGATGGGCTTCTTGTCTGCCCAATCCCTTACGATAGCTTGCCGAACGGAGTATGGAAACTGTCGAGGGTCTTCTCTGATTCTATTCCCATTAACATCATAACAAATGTTCTCACCGCGCCACTAAGGGATTCTTGTTTGGCAAATGCTGAGGCTCTGGCGCACCCTTACGGCCCGACATAATGACCTAGCTGAAAAAGGAATACAAAGTCATCTGAATTGAAAAAGAAATCTCCATTGGCATCGCCTTCTTCAAACAAAGCTATTTCGTTTTTCTCATACTTTGCTGCCTGAAACATTAATATAAAGTCGGCAGAATCGAATATGCCGTCATCATTTGCATCCCCTGGCACTCGAGTCTGATATTCGATGCGCCTGGCTGTGACCCAAGCGAAGGGCAAGCAGAAATCGTTAGGTCCTTCCTGCGCATGGCTAGTGTCCCATATATTACCGCGGGATATGAGGGGCATCATGGGGTCCAATGCCAAGTCGACATAGTCCTGTTCACCTATCGTCAAAGGGGTCATGTTCTGGCTTCCAAAGTCTTCTGAGTATGCGGCAACATCGATGCGCGGAAAAAAGCCTAGATCCGCCAGGTCGGGATCAATTAGCTCATCGAACGGCTCGAGTTCGATATTGACATTGACGTCCACGAAATCGTCCACTCCATCGTTATCGCTGTCACGATAAACGATTGGCACATCCACAATCTCATCAAGATCTCCTGCTTGGTACCCAATATGGTGCCGATCCGTTCCAAGAATGATCAGATCTGTGTCGCCGGGATCGTAGATGTCCATGGGTGAAACCACGCTTACCACCACGTCGTCAAAAACGTCTGCTTGGTCCCGAGCTAACAAATCTCGCATTATCTTCATCCGATCACCCGGAGGACCAATGAGCCGGGTAGGCACAAAACTCGTCGTTTGCGGCTCGTCGGTGATGATAATGAAGTGGACACTTGCGTTAGGGCGGAAATTCGCGTGATACTCAGATTCAGGCTCCAATATGGCTTCAATAGCGAGCCACGCGGATTCCGACTGTTGGCTTTGGGCTGGAGCGGGAATAGAATCAATAGCCCATACAACGTCGGATTCTATACTGGTAAATAAACCATCTGGGAATTCAATGATACTCACATGATCGGCCTCTACTTCACTTAGTCCGAATCCTACAACTCCCCAACGCGCATCAATTTCCCTATCTTGGAGCTCAGTACTGAGATCTTCAATGATCGTTTCAAACGCAAAATCCCCGATTATCGAACCACTGCCATCTACGATCAATACGATGTCAACCTCTCTCGGTTGCTGGGCCAGGCCATCAGCTATCGCGCTAAATAAGATTAAGCAGGATATTAGATAAAGTTTGTGCGTCAGATTCAGAAATTTACTAAGGAACGCGGGAATCGAATGGTGTTGAATCATGGTGTTCGAGGGTTTTCTTGGTTGAAATTTGTCGCGGTGCTTCAAGAGCCTTCAAGGCACTACGACGTTGCTCTGGCCAAAGCGTTTTGTCGCCAAGGCGAGACTATGATTCCCTTCTAAGTAAGAATTTGGATTCGGTTACGATGTTTCGTTTTTTCTTTTCGAAACTGTCTCTAACGCTATGCTTCATTATCATTCGACCTCGTTATGATAAACATAATTAATTTCAGAAACTATTTCCCTTTGGGAAAATCGCACAAAAACTTGTATTTCCACAGAATCGAAAAATGATAGAAGGCGTCTCCATGCAGTCCCGTTTTCGCACGACACGATGGAGCCTTTTGCTGCAGGTCCGTGCTGGAAACGCTGAGGAGTCGCGAGCAGCATGGAATGAGCTTTGTCAACGGTATTGGTTCCCAGTATGGTGCTTTCTTCGGAAACGAGGCTACTCTCGTGAGGAATCTGAAGACCTGACTCAAGACTACTTTCTGAGATTAGTTTCCAAGGGGACCCTTGCCGGGGTTGACCGAGAAAGAGGCAGACTGAGGTCCTTTCTTCTGAGAGATCTTCAATTTTTCCTCAGTGATCACCGCAGAATGCGAAACGCTTCAAAACGAGGCGGCGGCGTTACGCTGACTTCCTTTGATTTTGAGGTCGCAGAATCAGGATATCGTAAACTCCCTGCGGAAACCACGACTCCAGATCGACTATTTGATAAGCAATGGGCCCTCACCATCTTGGAGAGCGTTTTCGAACAACTACGCGAGGAGTTCACAAACAATGACAAAGAGGAACTCTACGTTTGTCTAAAATCTTTCATGGCAACAAATCATTCCGTGAAGCAAAGCACTCCGAGCGGCATGACTCCTGGCGCCTTCAAGGTAGCAGTTCATCGATTCAGGCGAAGGTTCCACGTGATGCTATTGAAACAAATTGCATCAACCGTAAGCCACCCTGATGAATTGGAAGACGAGATGCACTATCTTCTTAGTCTTTTTTCGGAGTAATCAAGGGTAGTCCTTCGAAGAAACGATCGCCATCGATTGAGTAAAATACCCTAGAACTGCGATTGGGATCTGAATCGATCGAAAACGCTGCTGTAGCCCGTTGTCTGTCAGAGTCATAAAAAGTATGTTCAACTCTGTAAACCGCCGAGTCACTATCAAATTGGATCTCAAGTGTTGCCGGGATTTTTCGACCTAACGGCGCGTTGAAGACTTCGACATGCCAATTGGATTCCAGGTCCGCCGTAATGTTAAGGGCTAATTGAGAAAGATCTTGCTCTCTCACATACGCGCCAGGTATTTGGATAGGAGATCCATATTCGACCGCTCCGATGTCAGGATACCGACCAATGAACTCCTGCCTGCCGGTTGGAAGTTCTATCCCTTGATCGATGACGGGGGACCCGGGTCCAAGAAGTAAACCACGGTCCTTTTCTTCCACAATCCCACTGGAACCGTGGTGGATCGGTTCAAAGTCCAGCGATGAATCCCAATGGATAATGTGATTGTGTGTAAAAAACTCAGGAAACAAAGAAGGATCGCCTGAGAGATCCAACGAGCCAATAATGTTGTTATACATTGCAAAGCCCGCGTGAAACCTCTCGTCTGGAAAGCCCTTGAGGCTCATCTCCCCCAGAATCGTGTTGTGGCTGATACCGAATTGCGCTGTCTTAGGAACAAGACACACTTGCTCAACTTCAACCGCATCACTTGCAATGTTCCAAAGTTGATTGTTGTTAAACTCAAAGTTGTAATAAGTGTCACTGGAACCAGCAATTCGGAAGCCGTTGCCTCGCCACTGTTTATCGGTTCCGTGATGAGGCCTAACATCATGAATCCAATTGCGAGTAATCTTAGAACCTTTGCCGTTCCCAGGTTCCCAACCCCAAATCGCCGCGTAGCCGGTGGCGAGCCCTCCGCCGATCCTGCTCAAATGATTGTCTGCAATCAGGATCTTATGATTGTGTCCGAGGTGAAGCCCTAAGTTTTGACTCTCGAAGAAGGTGTTGCCGCGGACGATAACAGATCCCGTCGGGACTGATTCCATTGCTAGAAAACTCTGCACGCAGTGATGCACAACATTGTTTTTGATGCGAACATCCCCTCCTGCCAAGAGCCCGGGCCCAAGACTATGACTGATCTCGCCATTGATGAATGAATGGCGACTGCCATAAAGACTCACCGCCGCCTCATTCAAATCATCCCATGAACCCAAATGGGTGACAGCGATCGTATCAAATTCGATAAATTTCGTGGTCTCATCACAATCTATGCTGGCTGAATCAAATATAAGATGGCTCAGGCGAATGAATGAACAACCGGCACCCCCTTTGAAGCCCATTGTGCGATTCGTAATCTCTATCTGATGGTCGCTAGGTGACGAATTATCTGGAAGCCAGAGATAAAGAGTATGAGGGGCGCCATCGACTCCCTCTACGTCGACGAAAAACTCTCCCGGCTCGTCAAGGGCACTGAGTGAATTCCAAAGAAACATGCGGTCCCCTGAAGCGGGCCTCATATTGTCTTGAACTTGGTTACGGTTGGTTGGGTAACTGAAAATGAGTTCCTTACCTCTAGCCTCTTGCAGGATCCCCGGAATATGCCACCAACCTTCTCCCGGCATTAGCGATATCCTAGTGCCCTTTTTCCACGGCAGATCGGGTAGTTCATCAACTTGGTAGAGACCTCTTGCCAATTCTGGCAACTCCTGGCCTGCATGATCCGACAGGCGGCCAACTTTACTCTTTACCCAGGATTCGCTGGATAAGACAAACGGCGACTCACTGTTGGGCCAACGCGCTTCACGCATTCGGTCGCCGTCCACTTTCACGCGGTAAGATCCAATTCCTTTTTCCTCTAAAGCATTTGTCGCCATTAGCGTTGTTTTGTATACAAACCCTTGATGTCGTTCCCATGTCACTTGGTCTAGAATATCGTAAGCCGAAATAACGGCTTGTTCGCCAGGATATCCCCGTATGGTAACCCTTTCCTTTTCTTTGCCGCTCAGCTGTGGGAAAATCGTTTCCCGATAAACTCCTCCTCGCAAATAGATCACCGAACCAGGCTTAGAGTGTTCTAATGCTTCCTTGATTGTATTGAACGGCGCTTCGTAGGTCCCTATCCCTCCTGCAGAGGCAGAAGGAGCTACGAACAGACCTTCTCGGATCAGATGCGTCTGAAGGTGTTTTTTCCAAGCCGGCTGATGTTCCTCCGGCAAGATTGCAAAGAAAGCCGCCACGCCGATGGCAAGAAATGCCATGCCACCCACAATCAACCTTTTGGCGTTTAAAAAATGTCTAGCATTTCTAACTGATGACAGATCAGCCGCAAACGATTCAACCGATAGATATCGTCTTGCACTGTCGGCATGCATCGCACGCATGATGATGGTGTCGAGTTTTCGAGGCGAACGTACCAAGCTCGATGCCGGTGGAAAAGCTCCCCGAGGAAGGCGAGTCGTGAGCATTTGATAAAGAATAACGGCAATGCTATAGATGTCACTACTCGCATCGATTTCTTGATTACCATCAAGTCGTTCAGGGCTCATATAATCAAGGACACCGACTAGTGAATGGGTCTTCGTTAACACCTCATCTTCGTTGAGCCGGATTGGTTTTGCCAATCCGAAATCGGCGACTTTAACCTCCTTGTTAGTCGTCAACATTACATTCCCCGGGTGAATATCCCGATGCAAGATGCCAATTCGATGAGATTCACCAATGGCCGAAGAGATCTGGGCCGTTATATCGATGGCCTGATCGATGCTTAGAGTCCGTGCCTGAATCTCTTGTTCCAAGCTGCTGCCCTCAATATATTCCATCACAATGTAGGCGTCCCCGAATTTTGTCCGACCAAAGTCGTAAATACAAACGATGTTAGGATGTCGCAATTTCGCCATGGTCTGAGCCTCCCGATTGAATCGTTCCATGAAATCAGGAGGCGTATTCCACTCGAGAGCCAGAAACTTGATCACGACGAGACGATCGAGGGCGTTCTGCCGAGCCAAGTAAACCCGCGCTCGCATCCCTCCCGTCCCGATCGTGCGAAGCAGCTCGTAGCCTGGAAGTTCCATTTGGTCCGACTTCATCATTTTCTCCGTGACGCCGGAATTCTCTTCCGTTTGCTTTAGATGCTGGACTCCGCCTTCAAATAGTAGTTTCGGATCAAGGTCACTCATAAACGGTCCTCAGTTCTACCCTATCTGTAATGAATTGTATGATACCTAACTCTCACACCTAAACCTTCACTACTGAAAAGTATTCACGTTGACAACTTCTTTGTGGTTAGTGGTCGAAACCGAGGAGTAACGACAACGTGTATGAATTGTGAGAAGTATTTCTATCAAAATCACCAGAAAGATTCCATGCATGATACAATAACCACGACCGCTGTCGGCGGCTTCATCCACCTCAACTGATGCCAATGTGAGAAACGGTGTCTATGTGGTGACCACCGGCGAACGCCAAGAGTTCAAGCGGCGTCAATTGACAAACATGGCGGCCGAAGGGCGGTTTCTCGGCACCTTCATAGGTCGTCACGGCACCAAGGCGGATTACGATCATCCACAACCGGGGCTTCATTCTTCACGTGGCGGAAAGTGAGAGAATAGCGCGTGAACTTCGCTACGCAAATAACCCAGACCTGCTCCGAGACGCCTTGGCAGAGGCATTGAACCAGACGACCTCACTGCGGTAAAGAGCTACCTAGATGCCGGAGCTCCAGTGAACACCCGGCGTCGAAGCAATAGCATGACGCCGCTCAGTACGGCGGCCTTTCAAGGTAACTCGAGATTGTCAAACACTTGGTGGAGTATCGCCAAGCGCGCCTTTCCCATGACAATCGTGAAGGCAACATCTCGCTGCCTTCATGTGCCGAATGGCGCAATTGCTACGGGACTTCGCAGGCGAACCCGAGAACGCCGTGGAGATTCTTGCTCGCGGTTCAGAAGGTTGGACCTTATCTCGATAGTCGTGCCGCACCCAATTCCAAAGGGGGGACCTCGTGCTGGATCTCGAGATCTTTGGCGCTTCCGAGAGAGATTTCGTTAGGCTCCAACGTGCCCGGAGGTAATCGGAGGGGCAAGCGCTACTGGTCAGGCGGCCTCAGGTAAAGCTCTAGAGTATTCAATCGTTTGATCGACCGATTGATTTTATTGATGAGCAGGAGCGTCAATCTGCCCTAGACTCTCGAGTGATGTCATCCTCACAGAGCGATAGAACGCGCTGGCTCGTTCTCGTGCCAGCTATGGTCGTGCCATTGATCACCTCGCTGTTCTACTTTGTTTTCTTTGCCGGCACGACGTTCGCCAACGGGCTCTACACGCTTCAAAAGATTCTGCTAGTGGTGTGGCCGGTAGTGGCCACTCGGTGGATTTTGAAAGAGCCCCTTTGGAGTGGCCGGTTCACCGGGCATCAACCGGCGGGGCGGTCCTTGTTGGAGGGCGCCATCTTGGGGATCGCCATCGTGACTGTGATGTTCGGTCTTATGGCGACTCCCATGGGGGGAGTCATCCGCGAAGGTGCCGACAACATTCGGACGCGAGTGGAAGGCATGGGTGTGCTTGATCATTTTCTGATCTTCGCCCTCTTCCTTTCTATCATTCACTCATGGATCGAAGAGTTCTATTGGCGATGGTTCGTCTACGGCAATCTGCGCAGGCTGACGCGGCCGTGGATTGCGCATGTTGCGGCGGCAATCGGCTTCAGTGCGCATCACATCGTCGTGCTCTCACAGTTCTTCCGGTTAGACATGGCCGTCTTTCTTGGCGTGAATGTGGGCATCGGCGGCTGGCTGTGGAGTGTTCTCTATGCACGCCAAGGCACTTTGTTAGGTGCCTGGATCAGCCATTTGATCGTCGACCTCGGTATCATGTGGTTAGGTGCCAAATTAATGGGGTTATTTTAGCAAGGAATTGGCTAGGCCTGAGGATTTCGACAGAAGAATTCGGGACGGAAAGATAACGCAAGGCGGTATGCCTTGATCGGGCTCGCAGGGAACCAGTACGGATTTCGGCTTTTTCACGACCCACGAACCATCGTGGCGCTGAACCTACTGAAAGGGCCTGGCCACCGAGCTTGGCGTGCCCCTCTTGCATGTAGCGGGTATGCCTAAGAGTGTGGTGGCAACTTTGTAGAGGAACTCGTGCGAGTTCCGGGCGCTGACTTCGCTGCGGCGAAGGAACTGTCACCAATTCCTTTACCTCATTGACCACCTCTTTTAGTCGCACTCCAATGGAGCTTCCCAATTGATTCTGTTGGCGCTCCACTGTAGATTTCATAATGGAATGATCTCCTAGCGAGCACCCTCAGTCCCTTAACGTCTTATGTATACCATCAAAAACCCCTCTCTTGTTCGCCGTCCCAGCTTCGCTCTCGGCGCCCTGCTTCTCCTCACCGGAGGGCTTCTTCCGGCATCGGGCCAACTTCAAATCTCGGAGTTCCAATCGGAAAACCTCAGCACTTTGGACGATGAGCAGCTTAACTCTGAAGATTGGATCGAGATTCGCAACACCGGCGATGAGCGCGTGGATCTCGAGGGGTGGTTCCTAACCGATGACCCAGAGAATCTCGGGAAGTGGGAGTTTCCTAGCCTCACCGTCAATGCCAACGACGAGATCGTCATCTTCGCTTCAGAGAAGAATCGGCACACTGCCCTAACGATTTTTCAAGCGAGCGACCCGGTTAAAAAGACCCATACGAATTTCAAACTGGACAACGACGGTGAGTATCTCGCGCTGGTTCAGCCAGACGAAGTGACCATTGAGCATGTCTTTGACCCCTATCCCGTACAAATCGGCGACATGTCCTACGGAGTCGGTTCGAATGGGGAAACCGGTTACTTCGCTGAACCAACTCCAGGCGCCCCCAATGGTGAAGCCGGTGTCATTGGTCCTAACATCGTCGAAGTGACGAATGTGACAGGGCGTCCCAACTTGACGGAGCAATCTGAGATGGTGATCACGGCGACCGTTGATGAAACGACTCATCCCGTGAATGAAGTGACGCTCTACTACCGCTTCGACTTCAAATCAGAGAGTAGTACGACAATGAACGATGATGGGCAAGGCCCGGATGAGGCAGCGGGTGATGGCATCTATTCGGCTGAATTCAGTCTAACATCCATCTTCGGAAATCAAGTGGCACCGGGAGGGATGATTCGCTGGCGCGTCGAAGCGGAGGATGATCAAGGCAACTCCCTTCGCCTACCACTTTTCCACGATGAAGATGATGCCGACGAGTACTTCGGCACCGTCGCGGCCGATCCGTCGACGGAAACGTCCAAGTTACCCATCCTCTACTGGTTTGTGGAAAACCCGGCCCGCGCGGACCTGCGAACGGGCGCCCGCTCGAGCGTGATGTTCAATGGCGAGTTTTATGACAACATTCTGGTCGACCTCCACGGCCAGAGCACGAGTAACCGTAGCAATTTCCCACAAGGCAGCTGGGACTTTGATTTCAATTCCGGTCACCGGTTGAAATGGAGAGAAGGCGAACGACGCGTGAAAGACGTCAATGTCCTCACCAACTGGGCGGATAAATCGAAAGTGCGCAACACGATGGCCTATGAGTTGTACGAACTTTGCGGAGTACAGGGGCACTTTGCTTTTCCCATTCGCATTCAGAAAAACGGCGAGTTTGAAGGAACTTGGGATATGGTCGAGGACGGCGACGATATTTACTTAGATCGCGTGGGGCTTAGTGAATTTGGCGCCCTCTATAAAATGTACAACCGACTGGATGGCATTGGCAGTCCCGATCCATTTTCCGAGAACGGCGGCGAGAAGAAAACGCGGCGCTATGAAGATAAAGAAGATCTGCAGGAATTGATCGATGGAATCAGCAGCGGCTCGACGGCAGATAAGATCGCCTACCTTTATGACACTGTGGATCTGCCTCGCACGATTAATTTCCTCGCTGGTAACGTCATCATTAATAACACCGATTACGGGCACAAGAATTACTATGTGGCTCGCGACACCGAGGGAACCGGCGAGTGGATGCAATTACCCTGGGACGTGGACCTCTCGTTGGGTCGGCGTTGGATTGGTTCCCACACCTATTTCTATGACCCCATTCAAACCACGTTGCGTTCACCCGAACAAGTGAGTGGGAACCGCATGTCTGAACTGATCGTGAACAATAGTACGTTTAAGCAATTGTACTACCGGCGTATTCGCACGCTCTACGATGAGTTCTACGGCCCTCCAGGTGGCGCACCCAAATCGGATTACATGCTTAGACGTTTGAGTGAATTGGAAGACCTCATCGATCCGGAAGGCGTGGTGTCGGATGCCGATTTGGAGTATGCGAAATACCTTCCGCAAATGGAGGCTCGGGACCGCGTGAGCAACGGTTGGGATAACATCGATACCATGCGCGAGGCCGTGGATCGGATTCGTAATGAATACCTGCCGGGACGCATCGACTATATTTACGGCCTAAGAGATCTGCCTGATGCGCAATCACCATCTTCCGAACTGAAGTTGGAGTTCAAAGACATCGTTTACCGCCCCGAATCAGGAAATCCGTTAGAAGAATTTCTCACGGTTCAAAATCTGAGTGGTGAGCTCGTCGATCTATCAGATTGGCAGATCACCGGAGCCGTGGAATACACTTTCCGCCCCGGAACAGTGCTTTTGACAGGGAGCATTTTTTCTCCCGATGCCGGCAAAGTCTATATCGCCCGCGACTTGGCGGCCTTCCGCGCCCGCAAGACCAGCCCGATGGCAGGCGAGAATCTCTATGCTCAGGGAAACTACGACGGTCAGCTTTCGGCCCGGGGCGAAACCCTGCAGTTGCTCGATCCTGAAGGTAATCTCGTGACGGAGTTCACTTATGAAGGGGATCCCTCCAGTCCCCAAAACGCTTTGCGCATCACAGAGATCCTCTACAATCCCAATCCAGCGGCCGAAGGTAGCCAATACAAAGGCAAAGACTTCGAATTCCTCGAGCTGCACAACACCGGCACTGAGCCGATCGATCTAACCGGCGTCGCCTTCACTGATGGCGTCTCGCTTGCCTTTGAAGAGGGGACGATGTTAGCGCCAGGCGCCTATGGTGTCGTAGTGAGCAATCGCGCTGCTTTTGAGACTCGTTTCGGAAACGCCGTGAATATTCTCGGTGAGTTCTCCGGCAACCTGAGCAATGGCGGCGAGCGCATCGTTCTGCAAGATGCTTTCAATGAAAACATTCTAGCATTCAGCTACGATCAGGAATGGTCCGAGGACGCCGACACACAAGGGCACTCCTTGGTGATCGCTGATCCCAATGCCGAGGTGGCTGCTTGGGACGCGGCGGAGAATTGGTCGGCGAGTGAGGGAGCAGACGGCACACCAGGCACTGCGAGTTCTGGTGGGGGCCCGGTGGACCCCTCAGACGTCACTTACGCCTCTTGGAAAAGCACCGTGTTTTCCGTGGAAGACCAAGCGAATGACGCCGTGTCAGGCCCAGCCGCCACACCCAATGCACTGGGTTTGCCCAATCTGGTCGCCTACGGTTTCAATCTGAATCCTAACAGTGATCTTGCGACCGGCATTCCTAACGTTGGAACCAACGATGGCTACCTTATGGTCACCTATCGCCGCCACACCAAAGCGACGGATATCAACTTTGAGGTCCAAGTGAGTGCTGACATGAGTACCTGGACGGCTGTGTCCACTGAAGTGGGTGATCGCGTTGCGATCGACGACGCCACCGAATGGGTCACCGTACGAACCGACGAACGTCTCGAGCAAAGCTCGGCTGCCTACATGCGTATCGAAGTGAATACAAAGTAATCGGGAGAAGGAATCGAGCGGCGAAGCCTCCTACCATTGATCCCGGAGGAGGCCGCTCCCTCGCCGCCATGATTTCCTCGAGAGATCACTCTTTCGCTTTGCTGGCAGCGGGATTCTCGCCTGCCATGGCAGCTTTGATGGCGACCTCCATTTCCGTTAGCCATCCCGTGACACCGGGAAACTCCGGATGTTCCTTAATGGCTCGCATCATCAACGGCAGCGCCTCCGACACGAATCCGTGCTCCCGTAAATCATCACACATGGCCCACTTCAATTCCGGAAGTTCCTCGTTGAGGAAGGTTTCGTAGTCGTCCTTCTCAGCATTGGCTTCAGCTCGGTACCGGCGGTCACCTCGACGAGAGCGATTGCGGCGTTCTTCGCGCGCTTCCTCACGTTCTTCCTTAATCTCGCCCTCTTTGCGCCGCTCAGCGAATCTGCGGCTGTGCTCGATTTTCTTCGTCCAAGCCGTGACCAAGCGTTCATCCTTATGCAAGCGCATATGTGGGAGTATGGCACTATCATAAATACCTGAAATATTGGTTGGGTCCATCTGCCAGTCACCCGGATCCACCGTGCCCTGGATTTCGTACGCTTCGGTGAAGATCGATCCATCAGCGCTATCAATGTGCTCAAACCCTCGACCGTCTATTTCTAACAAATCATCAATAAAACTGATCAGTGCAGGCATCAAATCACGCCGGTCCTTGGCTCGCGCCGCCTCGATCGAGAGGATGATGTAGCGGAGTTCTAACTGTTTCGCCGCGCGATGATAGTTAGTATTCAACTCATTCCCCTCATCATCACGGTACTCACGCCAAGCTTCGGCCCGCTTCCCTTCATCGGTGAACCGCAATTTCTTTAGACAATCCATGTAGAATTGATTGGCTGCCGTCGGGGAGGCAGCGTGCCTCTTAAACGATTTCAAGGCGGTGGCATTCTGCGCACTCCGCTGAGAGAGGATCGCTTTGCGTAGGCTCTCCAAACTGGTGAGCATTTTTTCAAGATCTTCCTTTTTCAACTCCTCTGCAGCGGCGTGAAGCGGCGCGGTGAAGAGTGCGGAAAACATCATGGCAGCCGCAAGTAGCCGCCCCCCTAATCCGTGTAGCTGTCGAGACATGAACGGGACGCTAGCCCGGCGCGCGGGGCCATCAAGCGGTTTTCAACGGGGGCTCTGCGGGGGAGATTTCTCTAGAAAGGTCCGCGGAGACCTCCTATAGAGACGCAGTCTTTCCTGCTGCCCCCATTCCAACCCACCCACCGACCTCCAATCGTGCCGCTCTCCGAACTCCGCCAGAAGATCGACACCATCGATGACAAACTGCTCGCGCTGCTTAATGAGCGGGCCGACCTCGTGCACGAGGTGGGTGAGATTAAGAAGAAAGACGGGCTCGAGATCTACGCTCCGGAACGGGAGGAGCAGCTCTTGCAAGCCTTGATCGCAAAGAGCAAGGGCCGGCTTCCGTCCAAATCCATACGGGCCATCTACCGAGAAATCATGTCAGCGGCGCTGGCATTGGAACAAGACTTGGGGATTGCGTATCTCGGTCCCGAAGGCACGTGGACCCATCAAGCGGCTATTAGCAAATTTGGCGCCAGCGTCCGTTACGTGCCACAGCCGAATTTCGGTGATGTATTTGATCAGGTGGCGCGACGCATTGCCGATTATGGCGTGGTGCCGATTGAGAATTCGACCGAAGGCGCGGTCAATCACACGCTCGATCTGTTTGCGGACTCGCCATTAAAAATCTGTGCGCAAGTCTTGTTGCGGATTGACAACGCTCTCATGGCCAATGGTCCGCGTGATCAGATTCAACGGCTCTATTCGCACCCGCAAGTCTTTGGGCAGTGCCGCAATTGGCTACATACACATTTTCCACACGCGGAGAAGATTGAAGTCTCCAGCACCACACGTGCGGCACAAATCGCTAGCAAAGAGACCAATGCGGCTGCGTTAGGCGGGAAACTCGCCGCCGAGCTTTATGGGCTAAATGTGTTAGAAAAAAGCGTTCAGGATAGTGCGACGAACACCACGCGGTTTCTGGTTCTGGGTCATAAGACGTGTCCGCAGACAGGGAATGACCGCACCTCGATCATGTTCTCCGTGCGCCACCAACCCGGGTCACTCTATCACGCCCTCATGCCCTTCAGCCGCTTCAATATCAATCTATCTAAAATCGAAAGCCGGCCGTCCAAACGGAAAGATTGGGAATACTTCTTCTTTGTCGATGTCAAAGGCCATTGTGAGGATGAGGAATTGGCCAAGACCCTATCAGAGCTCGAAGAACATTGCAGCTTTCTCAAGATCCTAGGAAGCTATCCTGATACGGACGTGGTGGCGGATTAGGCGCAAGCCCGAACTCTCACGAGTGCCGCTACGTGCCATTCCATCACTTCGGCTTGCATCCTCCATGTCTTGACTCATCCCGCAGAATCTTCGTTCAAGGTAAGCATGCGATTCGTCATCACCGCTCTTGCCTCACTCGCCTCGCTTGGGATCTCTACCTTGGAGGCACGTCCACCCGGTAAACCAAACATCCTTCTCATCATGGCGGATGACATCGGGATCGAAGGGTTCGGATGTTATGGCGGAACGAGCTATCAAACACCACACATTGATGCCCTCGCCCGGCAGGGCCTGCGTTTTACCCACGCTTACTCCCAACCGCTCTGCACACCAACGCGCGTGGAGATCATGACCGGCAAGGACAACCACCGAAACTGGCAAGTGTTCGGCATCCTTGATCCTGACGAGCGCACCTTTGGCCATCTTTTAAGTGATGCTGGTTACAAGACCTGTATCGCCGGGAAATGGCAGCTCCAGAGCTATGATCCGCCGGACTATCCCGGTGCCCTCAAACGACGAGGCCGCGGCATGCATCCCCGCGACGCCGGATTCGATCGTTATTCCCTCTTCCACGCCCTGCACACCGAAGACAAAGGCTCACGCTTTGCCAATCCCACCTACCTGCGCGACGATGTATTCTATCAAAATATCGAAGGACGATATGGTGAAGATCTGTCCGTCGACTTTATCATCAACTTTATGAAGAAACATCGCGAAGAGCCGATGTTTATCTACTATCCCATGGCCTTGCCACATTGGCCCATGGTACCCACGCCCCTATCCGAGGCATGGGAAGATGCGCAGAAACGGCTGGATGAAAACACGGCACACTTTCCGGACATGGTGCGCTATATGGATCAATTGGTGGGACGCCTGGTTGAGGCGGTGGCTTCGTTAGGCCTCCATGAAGACACGCTGATTCTATTCTACTCTGACAATGGTACCGACAAACGGATCACGTCAGCCATGAAAGATCTGTCGATCCCCGGCGGCAAAGGCATGCCCACGCAGGCCGGCATTCGTGTCCCACTTATCGCCCACTGGCCTGAAACCATCGCGGCTGGAATCTGCAATGACCTGATCGATGCCTCAGACTTCGTTCCCACCCTCGCCGAAGTCGCCGGCACGACCCTCCCCCAGGATTGGCGCACCGATGGCGTTAGCTTCGCACCCCAACTGCGCGGCGAGCCAGGTGCCCCTAGAGAAGCGTGTTTTTTCTGGTATGATCCCCGCCCCGGTTGGGATAAAGATCAATTCACCCGTCATATCTTCGCGCTTGATCATGAACACAAACTCTTCGCCGATGGCCGGCTCTATGCGATCGACCACCTAACACCTACCGAGAAACAGGTGCCGGCCGGAGAATCCCTGAACGCACGCAAGAAACTGCAAGGCGTCATCGATCGAATGATGAGCGGTCCCCTTAGTGCAGCGGCCCAGACCGATCCCCATGTGTTTGGAGATCCGTTAAGGTGATTCGTTAGAGGGGTCGCGATTACGTTCGCGCAATACCTCCCACTCCGGAGTGATTTCCTTGCCGTTAAGCAGATAGACGCGTGGACCTTCGCGGTCGAGGGGCACGGCCTTGCTCTCTTGTGGTGGCAAGACATTCATTTTCTCTGACATCGTCCAGAATTTGCCATGAAATGATAAGGTCAGTTTGTGCCTACACGCCAGTTCTTCCAGCAAGCCAAACGCACTTGTCTCGGCATCGACATCTACTAACAAAGGCTCCTTATAAGGATCAGTAGCCGGTGAGATAAAATTGATTCCGGCATCTTGCGCAAGCAATAACAGTACATCCTTAAACCTCGCTTGATTGAAATGAAAATGCGTCGTGGCGGCTTGGCGCAGTGGCTCGGCGGCCGCTTCATACTCAGGCGTTCCTCTCTCATAGATTCGTTTGTCCACTTCATTAGCCAATGATGTTTGCATGCCTAACGCAAATAAGAGGCTGTATGGAGATAGATGCCTTCTCATAAGAAGGAGCCTAAAGCCGACGCAGGCACCCACAACTGATCTGATAGGACGAAGCTTGAATTTTAGATCGAACTTCGCAGGGACATCTATTTTCTCAATAGTGCCTCTCTTTCAAGACATGCGTGCTTCCGTCATCCGTGAGATCCGCGTGATCCGTGGTGGTCTAAAAAGGATGCCCCGGCCACGTTTCAGGCTTTGACGATATGCAAGTAGTTCTCCACCGCTTCCGGTGAGGCGTCATGTGTTAACGTCGCGTCATGGGCAATCGCGTCGGGAACGAGGCGCCGTAGTTCTTCGCGGTCCCGATGAAGGAGGTGCCACTCTAACAAGTAATTCATGAAGGCCTGGATGGGATTGGCATGGCTGAAGTTACTGACAATGATGCGTCCATCCTCCCGCAACAGTTCAAAGAAGGCCTTGATCACGCGGTTACACGTGCGGTCTTGCAAATAATCAAAGAGCCCCGTGCAGTAGATCATATCGAACGGGTGCCGGCCAAGACCGCCACAGCTGGCTTCGGTTAGGAATTGCTGCACCGTGAGTTGTTCGTAGGTGACCCGCCAGTTAGGATGGGCCCGCGTTAGGCGATCGAGTTGTTCTTTACAATAAATCAAAGTGGGCTCGTTGAAATCAACGAGTGTGACATGCACCCCACATTTCGCAAATTGCCCATCACGCAGAACCCGCTGCAACTCCTCAGCGGCTCCGCACCCCAGGCTCAAGAGGCGCACGGGCGATGAATCGGCCGATGCTAGAGTAGTTAAAAGGTGCTTTGTTAGGTGTTCAATGCGATAGCGGTAGGCGTCCCCAGCTCGACTATTGACGATCCACGCATTGATGATCTTGGCAAAGAGGGAACTCCCCTGATAGGGATTTTGCAGAAGCTGATTGAGCATCACATAATCACCAGGAAACCCAAACGGCTTCTCGTAGACTCGTTGGATGAACGGCGCACATATCAGATAGGGATGGAGATGCTTCTGTGCGTAAGCCAAATGAAGCTCGAAGGCTTCACTGGGAATCCAGCGGCACACAGCTTCGAACTCTTCGAACACCTCCTCCAAAGACGGTAGCATTTCCTCTCGCGTCCGCTGCAAGACCCGGTATTCGAGTTCGTCCCGGTCGTTTTCCCGCGCCTTGCGAAGCTCCATTTCCAAACCTTCGAGATGTTCATGGAGATCGCGGAGCAAGGTGAGCATATCCGACACCACGATCTTAAATGAGTAGTCGATACTGCGCAGCGCGCGGCGAGCATGTTGCACATTCGGAATCTGTTCATTGCAGCGGGATTCCACATCCTCGTCGGTATCCACGGTCGTGAACCAGTTAGACCCCAGACTAAAATCGACGATCTTGGCCAGGTGCGTTTCCATGACCTGATTGATCGTGGCCTTGCCGCGGTAGGCGGTCCGGTTGCCCAGCACGACGTGGAAGTCGTGAAGTTCGCAGGCCGCAGCGAGCGGCGACTGCGTCCCCTGGACACTGGAAATCACCTGATCCTCATTCAATCGCAGAATGTTCCCCTGGATTCTCGATCCATCCGGTGTGAGCGCCGTCACATAATTACAAGACTCAAAGAAGGTCGGCGGCGGGGCGATCGCCGCCCATTGAGCTAGACTTTTGTCGGGCTTGGAGACAGGTGACGGCGAAGGCCACGGAATCCCGTGCAATCGGGCCACATGACGACGTCGGTGCCAACTCTGGGTCACGCCCAGTTGGACGCTGCGATGAAGCTCGAACACGTCGTAGGGCTTGGTCATGAACTCGTTAGCCCCAAGTCGAATCGCGTGCCGGGCGATCTCGAGATCGGAATAGGCTGTGAGGAGGATCACGGAGGTGAGGGGATCCAGTTCTCGAATCTCGGCCAGTCCACGCAAACCGTCCTTACCGGGCATTCGGACATCCATGATCACCGTATCCGGCCGTTCCCGGCGAAAAACTTCGAGACCTTCGTCCACAGAACCTGCAGCGATTACACGGAATCCAGGTTTAAGAATGATCCGCAATGTCTCGATTTGCTGGGATTCGTCGTCGATGGCAAGAATGACTGGGACAGCCGGAGAACGACTTTGCGACTCGTTATTAAGAGTGTAGCTATCAAATCTGCGACGAATTCGCGCGGGGAGGCCAGACATATTAAGGTCGATTAAAAGGCAGGTCTCCTTAAGGATATCAAGCCCCAAATTCTTATTCACTTTAGATACTCAATCGTGATAATTCCCCTACGGACCAGTTGGATCGGTCCTATCACCTTGGGAAACAATTCGAAGCCTCATCAAAAGATTGAACTTGAAGAAGAGTGGAATTTATGGCTGGTTTATAGATTTACTGAGAGGCAAACCCGAGAAGCCTAAGATTATTGATATTTGGTTATGATTATGAGTGAGGACACGCCGGAGCACGCAGCTGCTATCCCCATGCGTCCCTGGATTCTCGTCATTGATGACGAACGGTCGCTGCGCGAAAGCATGCGTATCTTCCTCCAATCCACTTACCGCGTGCACACTGCGGCATGCGTCGATGATGGCGTCGCCTTTCTACAACGGCAGAAGCCTGCCGCCGTGATCCTCGACCTCAGCATGCCGGGCAAGGACGGCCTCCAAGGGCTTCGAGAAATCAAACCCGCTTTCCCTAATGTGCCGGTGCTCATCCTCACCGGCTACGCGGACGATGAAACTCACGAAACGGCGCTTCAACTCGGCGCTGCCGGTTTCATGCGCAAGCCGTTCGAACTCGTGGATATGCTCAGCACGATCGCCGAACTCGTGGAATCTTCCAAACAGCTTTCAGGCCGCGAGACCAAGCCCGCGGCCCTGGCGAGCTAAGGCAGACGCGAAACGTCTGTCACCTATTAAGAAGATTGGAGGCACGCCCCCTCCCAAACACGGCAAGAATGCCGTGTCTACGCCAAGTAAGCTTTGACGCCATCGAGAAACATTTGTACAGCGATCATCACTAACAACATGCCCATCAGACGTTCGATGGCGGCGGATCCCCTGCGGCCGAGAAAGCGGAAGAGCGGCACAGAGGCCGTCAAAATGATGGTCGATGCCAACCAGGCTAAGGTTAGAGCGATCATCCATTGACTCATCTTCTCGGGCTCTTTGCTCGCCATGAGAAGGAGCGCGGCGATGCACGATGGGCCTGCAATTAAGGGAATCGCTAGCGGAACCACCAAAGGTTCCCCTTCTTCTTGTTCACTGGGTTCGGGCGCCATCACACTCTTGCGTGGGAAGACCATGCCCAAGGCGATAAGAAATAGAATGATGCCTCCAGAGATGCTCAAAGTCGCTTCACGCAGCCCGAGAATGGCCAGCACCCATTTCCCCGTGAAAAGAAAAAGTGAGAGGATAGCGAACGCGATCAGTGACTCTCGCAGAATCACCACGACGCGCCGTCTCGCTTCCAGGCCGCTAAGCAAGGAATTGAACGTCACCATGTTTCCAAACGGATCCATGATCAGGAAGAGAAGGATCGCTGCGGAGGCCAGGGTCATTAAGCTTGAATTCTAACACCAATAGAAAGATCGCCATGTTTAGCGAACCATGTCATTCTCACCCAAACGTGAACGTTGCCGATGATTAGGATGTAGCGCAGGTAACATCGGGTAATCTTAGGATGAACCGAACTTTTTTCAATTCCCTGTAAGAAATCCATGCCCGTCCTCCACTAGTTGGGCTGAGACATGATGAGCGCAATGGAGCATGACGAACAGCAGCAAATCTTCGACGACTGGCTCGAGGATTATCGCGGCGTGTTCTTCAAAGTGGTGCGTGCCTACGCCCTCACTCCGCAGGATCAGGAAGATCTGTTTCAAGAAATCGCCACTCAAGTCTGGCACTCCATCCCACAATTCCGTGGTGATGCCAAAGCCAGCACCTGGATCTATCGCGTGGGTCTTTACACCGCCATGGCATGGTCAAAGAACGAGAAACGGCGCCGGGATAACGACCAGGCATTCCTCGATAGCGAACACTTGCTGTTAAAACCATCCGAACGCAGCAGCCCGCAACTCGACTGGTTGTATGATCAAATCAACCAACTTGATAGGGTCGATCGATCGCTCACACTCATGATGCTCGATGGCTACAGCTACCGCGAAATCTCCTCAACACTTGGAATCACGGAGAGCCACGTCGGCGTGAAGCTCAACCGCATCAAGAAACACCTAACAAAGAAGTCAGCACAAGAGAAACCATGAAATTCGAAGATATGCAAGTGATCTGGAACGCCCAAAGTTCGGAACCGATGTACGCGGTCAATAAAGCGGGATTACACGCGGTACTCAGGCAGAAAAGCCTCAAGTTGAAACGCCTGATCTTCTGGCAAGAGATCCAAACCTACGCGAGCAGCTTGTTTGTCATTGGCGTCATCACCATCCTTCTCATCGCCTACTTCGGTGGCTTCTTGGAGCGGATGGCGAGCCGTTGGGAGATTCTCGCATTGTTCGCAGCCGCTGCCGGATGGATCTACTTTGGGAGTTCGGTTTTTTTAAGTCGAAGGAAACAGGCCGCCGCCCAACGTGCTCGCGACTATTCATCTTCGCTTCGCGATGAACTGGAACGCGATATCAGACAGCTTGAATTTGAAGTCAACACGCGAAATCGCATCCTTTTAGGTTTCATCCCACCCTACGCCGGAGGTCTGTTATTCCTGTGGGCCTTCTTTCGAATGACCGGCTCACCAGACTGGATGATCATCCCATTCATCATTATCATGGGGTGCGCCATCGTATGGGAAAGCCGAATGCAGCAGCGGCTGGTTGATCAAAAGCTCATTCCGAAAAAACACGAGCTTGAGGCACTTCGCGATAAATTGGTAAACGCGGAGAGTCAGGAGATGCCGGAAAAGGCGACATATATCTAACAAATGCCACCAAACCATCGTGCCTTTCGGCTGACATGGTCGCCCACCGACTACAACTCAAAGCTTCCTTCCTCATCTTCGGCTATGACTCGCAATTGAATGTTCTTGGGAGTTTCTTTGTGGGATTTCTCAAGTTGCTGCAACTCCTCCATGAAGATGACACGCGACCAGCAATTATTGAGACACTTTGCTCAAAACGATGACGAATCGGCGCTCGCTGAGCTGATAGCTCGATATTCCGCTACCATCTTTGCTTCAGCCTTACGCCGATGCAGCGACCGCCAGCTTGCAGAAGAAGTGTGTCAGGATGTGTTGGCGATCATGGCGCGCCGCGCGATGAAACTCTCCCGGCACCCCTATCTCCTCGGCTGGCTGTTGAAGACTGTGAAATTACGGACCCTTCATGCCCGACGCTCTGCAAGCAACCGAGCGAAACGTCATCAGGATTATTTTGAAATGAATCATGACAGCCTCTATCAAACTTCCAACCAAGCCCAATGGGATCAGGCCCTGCCATTTCTCGACGATGCTATCGACAGCCTTCCAGCCAAGGATCGGAAAATCGTTCAACTTCGCTTTTTTCAAAACGCCAGTTTCAACGCGATATCACAAGAGACCGGGCTGCAGCCGGGAGCTTGCCAAATGCGGGCTACGCGAGCTTTGGACAAGCTGCGGCAGCTCCTCGCACGTCGTGGGGCGTCGCTTAGCATTGCCGCTATTGCAAGCGGACTTGCCTCGCAGAGCCACCAAGCAGCAGCAGCCGTCAACTCACAGCAACTTTGTCAGAGCGTTCTCTCTTCAGCTGCTCAATTCAGCCAAACCAACCTTGTCATCCACTCATTCCAAATCATGACCTACGGAAAGCAATCACTCCTTATTGGATTCACGCTCTTTGCCGGCCTCTGTTTGCCATGGGCCTGGCATTGGCAGTCGAAGCGAGAACTTCTAGCGAAAGTAGCATCGCTGGAATCGGAGCTTCATGTGACTACTAACGATATAACTAAATCACCCGATCGGTTTTCCCGTGGTTCATCTAACGGAAGTCTCAGGCTACCCCGAACGCCGGAAGAAATGCGCGCTTTCGTGCGCACCATCGATCGGGCCTATCGCACGGAGGATATGGCCATATCGAAAGCCCTTTCGGATGCCCAATTCTTTGATCTCGATTCAACCGCTTTGAAAGCCCTGCTCGCGATCACCACCGAAACCCCTGCTTTGGATGGCGCGCGGCTTCTGCGTGGTTATGTCCTTTCGCGTTTGAGCGAGTCAGATCCCTTGTATGCCATCGATGTTGCAGGAGATGATACGGATGCCATTGGAAACGTCCTGAAAAAATGGGCGGTCAAGGATCCGGACGCGGCGATGAAATGGTTTGAACAAAGGATCGCCAAGGGACAGGACGGTAAGGGGGATGTGGAACTTGAAGGGCGGCACGACCTCATCAGGGGGTTGGCCAACGGAATGGCCGCACGAGATCTCAGCAAAGCTCAATCATTCATCAAATCCTTTGAATCACATGATCCAAAGGCCGTAACGCATGCGGTAGACGGCGTCGTCAGGGCATTGCACACGCACGAGGCGGTGCAAGCGCTTGCTGACAAAGTGGCTCAATGGCCGGATGGATTGCCTCGTGAGAAGGCACTCAAGCGATTGGCCTATCAGGTCGGTCAATTAGGGAGCCTACAAGAAGCCACCAAGTTCTTAGAGCGCTTGGACCTTCCTGACATAGAAACTCCGCCACTAATCAGCGCCATCACCGCTTACCGAGCTTTCATTGATGAAGAGGTCGCTGCGGAGGCCGCACAATGGATACTGGATCAAGCGCCTCAAGGCGAGGCATCTCGTCTCATTACGGGCTTTATCGACGATTGGTCACAGCACCACACTAATGCCGCTGCGAATTGGGCCGCGACCTTAGACAAGAGTCCTGTGAGAGACACCGTTGTGTCTCGAATCGTTGCCAACGCGGCCCCTAAAGACCCTCACGCGGCCTTTGCTTGGGCGCGTACCATAGACGATTCAACCATACGCAATCGGTCGCTCAGTTATGTCTACCGTTCATGGAAGAGAGTGGATGCTGCGACTGCCGACACCGCGTTCGCGGACGCCCGCATCGATATCGTGACACTTGAATGATGCGCTTAATTCTGCGGCTCGTCCTCAGCTACTCTAACAGGCATGCGCGCGCCTGACGTTTCCCGCCATGCTTTCAGCTTGGCCGCCATCGCCTGAACACGTGCCGGTTCCTTCGACGCCAAGTCCGTTTTCTCACCGAGATCATCATTCAAGTGATAGAGTTCAAATGAACCGTCATCAAAGCGCTCGATGAGTTTGTAAGGGCCTTGCCGCATGGCGCTGCCGAGGCGGTTGGACCGATGAAACGCGTAGTTTGGGTAATGGAAGAACAGCGCCTCTCGATTCAGGGCTCCCGTTCTCTTAAGAATGGGAAGGAGACTCTCACCATCCATGACTTCAGGGCGTGATACTTCAGCAGCTTCAAGAATCGTGGGCAAGAAATCCATGCTAACGACGGGTTCGTTCGATACGGAACCGGCGGGAATCACACCCGGCCAACGCATGATGAGAGGCACACGTAAACCGCCTTCATACAGGTATCCTTTGCCCTTTCGCAAAGGACGGTTGTCGGCCACACCGCTGAATCCACCATTATCGGACGTGAAGATGACTAACGTTTCTTTCTCAACGCCTAGTTCATCTAACGCTTTGATCACCCGGCCCGTTGCCGCGTCCATCGCCTCGATCATGGCACCGTAGCGGGAATCATTGAGCCCGGGACCTTCATGCGCTGCGTATTTTTCTAACAAATCCTTTGGTGCCTCCATGGGCCAATGCACGGTGTAATTCCATAGAAAGAGGAGAAAGGGATGCTCTTTCGCCGTTTGCTCTTTCATGAACGCGATGGCCTCGTCGGCGAGCCGGTCCGGCAAGTATTCGCCTTCACGACGTGGCTCCAGGTTGGGGATGCGATAGGGATCAAAAAAGGTGGGCGGTCCACCGAAGCCGCACCCACCGATGTTGATATCGAATCCCTGTGCCATGGGCTCGAACGGCGCGTCGCCTTTGCCCGGTCCACTCAAATGCCATTTCCCGATGAAGGCATTGGCATAGCCGGCGTCCTTCAAGCGCTCTGCTAGAGTGACTTGATCCAGGGGCAACCGATCGCGCGTTTCCGCAGGCAGAACGACCGCGTTATCCGGAATGAAGCGCTTCTGATCGGGCAGATGATTGGTAATGGCCAAGCGCGCCGGTGAAAGCCCTGTGAGAATAGCCGCCCTCGTTGGTGAACAGACCGGGGCCGCGGCATACGCGTCGGTAAAACGCATGCCCTCACGAGCCAGCTGATCCACGTTTGGGGTGTGCACCGCTTCGTTTCCCTGCACGCGAAGGTCCATCCACCCGAGATCATCGATCAATATAAAGAGAATGTTAGGGCGCTGCTTCGTGTCTCTTTCACCAGTGGCTTTGCTGATCACGAAGTCGACCAGATCCTGACATTGAAAAAATCCCTGCCACATATTGTGCCCTTGTCCTTTGGGCACTTGCAAGGTCATGGACCCGCCCATTTCACGATAGCGATCGGCAATGATCTGCGAGTTCTTCTCTATAGGCACGACCTTGTCGACGTCTCCGTGAATATGAAAAATGGGGACACCAGCCTTAGCCAAGGGCTGGAGACGCTCAATTGGATTGTGCTGTGATAGGGAAGCTTCCAGTTCATCCTCCGTAAGACCATAGGCGCCACACGCTTTCGCTAGACCTGGATAACTGAGCAAATTACACACTGGGTAGATACCGGCAATGGCTCGCACTTTGTCAGGATGATCCGCCGCCCAGTTGTAGAGCATGAGCCCACCGCGACTCCGGGCTAAAAGACACGCCTTGGTGTCGCATTGATAGTCTCTGGTTAAGGTTTGATAGAGCGCGGTGTAGATCTCCCGGCCGGCGGGACTTCCATAAGACTCGCCTACATCCACGCCGGCGATCGCGATTCCTTTGGCCAGGAATTGTCGCATCATCCAGCCTTCGTGCCGTTCATTGGGAAGCCGTTCGTGAAACGTCGGCGCGTAAAGCACCCAAGGCACCTTCGCCTCACGCACTTCTTCCGAAGGCAAGATGACGAAGGCCTGACGCCCCGCCACCTCAAAGCGCTTCCAGTCCAAAGGAGCCTCCTCCGCGAGGGCGCCGTGCAGCAGAAAGAAGAACAGAATCAGGAGAAATCGCGCTTTCATCGGCGCATTGTCTGCCGCCGAGGCCCTCTTCGCCAAGGAGAAGATTGACAAGGGCTCACCCCTCGAAAGCTTTCCGATATGAAGAAGATTGCCTTGTTGTTACTTGCGAGCCTGAGCAGCGTGCTCGCAGCGGATTGGCCACAATGGTTAGGTGAAAAGCGTGACGGGATTTGGCGAGAGGACGGCGTGCGCAAGGACTTGCCAGAGGGAAGCGCGAAAGTGCTCTGGCGAGCCCCCGTGAGTTGGGGTTATGCCGGCCCAGCCGTCGCCAAGGGGAAAGTGTATGTGCCCGACTTCGTCATCACTGAGGGAGATTTTGATGGCAAAGCTCAAAGCGCTCACCCTCGCAAAGGCCTCGAACGCATTCTTTGCCTCAATGCCGAGACCGGTGAGGAGATTTGGAAGCACGAGTACGAAGTGACTTACGTCGTTTCGTATCCTGGAGGACCGCGCGTGACGCCCACCGTGATCGATGGGCACCTTTATTTCCAAGGCACTATGGGCCACCTGTTCTGCCTAAATGCCGAAAGCGGCGATGTGGTGTGGCAGCATGACATTTGTAAAACTTACCAATCCGAACCGCCTCGCTGGGGTTACTCGGCACATCCGTTAGTACATGGCGATCTTGTTTATGCAACGGCGGGTGGCGACAACCAAGTGTTAGTTGCCTTTGATAAGAAAACAGGAAAAGAGAAATGGAAGGCCTTGAGTTCTGAAGAAGCCGGCTATTGCCCACCCTGGGTTCTCAATCGAGCGGGTGTGGAGCAACTTCTCTTCTGGTATCCCAAGGCGGTCGTCTCGTTGAATCCCTCTAACGGAAATCCCTACTGGTCCGTCCCACTCGAACCCGTCTACAGCATTTCCCGCATGGCACCGCTCCTCTCAGGCGACAAACTTTACACTGCCGGTCCGGGAAAGAACATCGCCGTCATGTTAGAACTCGATCAAGACAAGCCCGCTGCCCGCGAACTCTGGCGAGGTGGCGTGGACAAGGCCGTCTACCCTTTGAATGCCCCACCACAGATGCGTGACGGCGTCATTTACGGCGTGGACAGCGAAACGAGTGCCCTGATTGCCGTATCAGCGAAAGACGGCGAACGCCTCTGGACCACCACCCAACCAAGCCTCGCACCGGACGTCAAGAAACGCGCCCGCCACGGCACAGCCTTCCTCGTCTACCAAGAGCCCAACCAACAGTACTGGCTACTGGGTGAAATGGGCGACCTCATTCTAGCAGAACTCTCAGCAAGCGGTTACAAAGAACTCGGCCGCCAACACATCCTCACTCCCACGAATGGCGCGTGGGGCCGCAAGGTCCTATGGAGCCATCCGGCTTTCGCGGATAAATCCGTGTTTGCGCGTAATGATAAGGAGCTAATTCGAATTGATCTGTCAAAGTAGCTAATTTATCCACCCACTCCCCCATGAACCTTCGCTTTCTGCTCTTCACCCTTCTGATAGGGTGTGTCACCAACGCTTCTGCCGTTTCTTATAGCAAACGCGCCCGCGCCACACTGGGCAATGAAGTGTTAGGACGCATTGAGGCCGGTATCCAAGCGCAACGCGCCGCCGGCTACCGCCACTACAATCCGGCCCACGTCTTCGTGGTTGATCCAAGGAAACAGCGCATGCATGTGTTAGCGCGCAGCAAGGGAGACATCGTCGCCACCGTCCGCTGCGGCACCGGAAAGAAGGGCCTTGGTTTCGCCGACGGGCAAACGCCCACCGGGTTCTTCACGATGGGCGGCGTGCGCATCGCCAAGAACGGAGACACCTCGATTCAGACAGGGGATACCAAGAAAGGCGTCTCTGGCATTTACGCCGAGATCCTCTACCCGCCCAGTTTCCCCGATCCGCAATTGCACGGCCGCGTCCCCAACGGCGTGGTGATCCATTCCTACAATCCCAAGGCAAGCTCGATGCTCCGCGCCCGCCGATCACAACGTCTCATCGGCCGCGTGCCGTGTACGACCGGTTGTCCCGTGCCCGAGATCGAGGATGTGAAGAAACTCCTCCCCTACCTGAAAACGAGCGCCGGCCGATTCGATCCCGATGCCCGACCCAATGCCGCGCTTCGAAGCCTCATTCGGAAGGGCAAAGTGAAACAATACGCCAGCAACCGACTCGGGGCGGGAATCTTCATCATGGGCCAACCAGCGAAAGCGCCAAGGCGATGAAGATAACGAAAGCCGCCATGCCCGCGAGCGTGCGAGCATGACGGCGCCTAAGAAAGCGGGGTGTTTGTTTATCCGGGGAGAATACGTTTCGCTCCGGCGGCGGCTGCGGCGCCAGCAGCGAGAAGCGGTAGCCAGTAACCGAGCAAAGTGAGATCTATGTCAGGACGAAGATAGCTCTCGTTTCTGGCAAACAAGCCATCACTCGGGGCGCCGGTGAGGCCGATGAGGAGCATCATGGCCAGGCACAGCACCGCCGATCCGGCGATGGCTAAGGGCACCCAACCGGCGCGTTGCTTGGTCAGATGACTCCAGATCAAGAGACCCACGCCACCCACGGCGCTGAGCATCATGATCTTGCCCCACAAGGTGGATGAAAAGGCGGAGTAAGCGGCTCCGTTGAGCATGCCTTCCATGCGGGTCATCTCCGCCGCCATGGTCGGCGAAACGGGTTTGCTAGAGGTGATCTCAAAGCTCACCATATCAAAAACCAAAGCACAAATCGCCGCCACTAGCAGGGCGCCGGCGACGATCTTGTTAGGCCCATCGAGTTGGCGAAGCGCTTGCGCGGCTTGACCCGCCTTGGCTTTGGCCTGCATGGCGGCTTCTTTGGCCGCGGCGGCTGCTTGATCGGAGTCGGATGACGGTGAAGTGACGTCTTGGGAAGAGGTGGAAGATTTCATGGTATGCAAGAGTTGGATGTGAAAGTGACGATGTCTTGTCATGCCCCTCTGCGCTGATGGTAGACGGATGTTACAAAGAAAGTTTGGAAGTCTCGACAGCCCCCAACATTCCCCGTATCGACAAGCTGTGATGTCCTCCATACTCCGCCGTTCCGTTGGCCTTCTCACCGTCTTGGGTCTCCTCGCTGTGTTCACCTCATGTGTGGGGCGCGAGCGCATGAACCGGCGGATCGCCGAAACCCACGGTGCGATCATTGAGGACGTGCATTCCAAGTTCTCACACATTCGCGTCCGGGAGCACGGCCGTATCCGGACCCTGCTCTTTGTGGAACCCGATGGTGAAGAGGTGAGGCAATCCGCCATCCATTTGGATCATCCCGAGAATCTGCTCTTACATTACACCCGATCACTCTTTGCCACACGCCTCCTCCGGCATCCGCAAGACGACGTCCTCATCGTGGGGCTTGGTGGCGGCGGCATGGTCCAGTTTATCAACTACCATTTTAAAGAGACCCACGTCGACGCTATCGAGATCGATCCTGAGGTCGTGCGTCTGGCCAAAGATCTCTTCGGCACCAAACCCGGACCCAAGACAACCATTTATACTGAAGACGCCTTTGTCTACCTCGAGCGCGTTTCCAAACGATACGACGTCATCTTCATGGACGCGTTTCTGGAACCCAGCGACGCCACCGGACTTGAAGGGATCCCGCTTCATTTGAAAACTGTTAGTTTCCTCAAGAGTTTGCACGCTAGATTGAAGCCCGGAGGCGTCGTGGCCTTCAATCTCATCCTTAACCAAGACACCAACAAAGACCTCGCCGCCATTCGTGACGCCTTTCCCACCGTCTATGTTTTTCGCGTGCCCGTCACACGCAACTTAGCGGTTGTCGCGTCGCCTGAGGGTGGGCGCGTTTCGACGGAAACCCTTCGCACTGCTAGCAAAGCGCTAGACTCCCGTTATGACACCGGTTTCTCTTTCGAAGATTTGGTCGATACCTTGCAAGCTGCCGATGTCACCTTTTGAATCGCACACCTGCCCATTCTCGACTTGAATGCCAACCGGGATGACGCGAGCCTCAATCGAAGCCTATGACGGAGAAAACCAATCTCAAACATTTCTTTCACCCAGCGACCAATCGCACGGTGATGATCCCGATCGATCATGGCACCCTCTTGCCCGTGCCCGGCTTGGAGGACACAGGAGCGCTCATTGAAGAACTCAAGAGCTATTGCGACGGATTCATCGTCAATCTCGGCGTGGCGCGAGCCTTTAAGAAAGAACTCGCCGGCAAAGGTGTGGTCCTGCGCACCGACACTGGAAACACCTGCGTTGAGAACAGCAACGCGGATGGTTCCTTTCGCATTTATGGGATTGAGGAGGCCAAAGCAGTCGGCGCGCACGCCCTCATGAACATGACCTTTCCAGGGCACCAGCGTGAGATGGCTAACCTCATCGATTGCGCGGACCTGATAGCAGAATGCATAAACGAGCCGCATCCTATCATGTTAGAATCTTTGCCTTACGGATTGGGCAAAGCCTGGGATTACACTCCGGAAAAGATTCACTTTGCCACGCGCTTAGCCTGTGAGTTAGGCGCTGATGTGGTGAAAACCGCCTATCCAGGCGATCGCCACGCTTTTGAAAAAACGGTCGATGAAGCCTATGTGCCCGTCGTCATCCTTGGGGGCGCCGCTGGTTCCAATCGCGAGCAACTGTTAGCCGATGTGGCGGATGCCATCGGCGCCGGTTGTTCGGGCATCGCCATCGGCCGCAATGTGTGGCAAGCTCCCGAGCCGGTGAAGATGGCTAAGGCCTTGCACGCGATCGTGCACGAAAATGCGGCGGCCGCCCAAGCCGCGCTGCTGCTTCGCTAGCTGAGCGAGAACAAGTTCGAGGCCGCTTGAAGTGGCGCCCTTTTGAATGCTAAGCTCATGAATCTATGAGCGACATCAAGAGGACGTATCTGATCACGGGAGCGAGCAAAGGCATTGGTTATGCCACGGCCCAACGTCTCGGGAGAGCCGGGCACACTGTGATCGGTTTGGCACGGACGGAGCCGGCATCGTTTCCCGGTCCATTCATCACGGTGGACTTGGCAGATCGCGAAGCCACGGCGCAAGCGTTAGAATCCATTACCAGCGAGCATCAAATCGACGGCGTATTGAATAATGTGGGACTCGTTCATCCAGCACCTCTGGAAGAGATCACCCTTGAACAATTGGACGCCGTCTTAGACGTGAATCTACGAGTTGCTCTGCAAACCACACAAGCCGCACTCCCACACATGAAAGCGCAGAAATGGGGCCGCATTGTGCAGACCTCCAGCTTGGTCACCGTGGGTGTGCCTTTCCGCACGAGTTACGCCGCGGCGAAAGCGGGCTTGATCAGTTTCACGCGTAGCTGGGCTCTGGAACTGGCGCCTCACGCCATCACGGTCAACGCCGTGGCTCCCGGTCCGGTGGAAACCGAACTCTTCAACACCAACAACCCGCCCGGGAGCGAAAGCCGCCAACGTTACATCGATAACATTCCCCTCAAACGCACCGGCAAACCAGAGGAACTCGCCGCCATCAATGCCTTCTTGTTAGGCGAAGAATCGGGGTTCATCACCGGTCAGACCCTCTATGTTGACGGCGGCTCGAGCATTGGCCACGCACCGGCTTAAGGATTCTCTCCCTCACATACCCCCAAAGATCATGTCTCGATTCCAAGTATGCCTTCTTCTGTTCTACGGCCTTCTGCTTCCCGGCTTCGCCGAGGAAGAAACCACTACGCCTCCTGACAAACTCACTCTTGAGCGCATCTTTGTGGAGAAGGAATTCAAATCGAAGTCCTTCTCTGTACATTGGCGTGAGGACGGTCAGGGCTACACCTTTCTCGAAGAAATCGAAGACCAGCCCGGCCAGGCCATTTGGCGATTCAAACCGGGCAAGGATCAGGAGCCTCAGGTGATGGTCGCTTCTTCGGAGTTGATTCCGTTTGGCACCGAGAATCCGTTAGACATCGAAGACTACGCCTTTTCTGATGACGAATCCTTGCTTCTCATTTACACCAATTCGAAACGCGTCTGGCGCCGGAACACCCGTGGCGATTATTGGGTCTTGGATCGCGCCAGCGGCGTGCTCCGTCGGCTGGGTGGCGAGGCACCACCTTCGTCGCTCATGTTTGCCAAGTTTTCGCCGAACGGACGCTCAGTCGCCTATGTGCGGGAAAGGAACCTCTACGTGGAGGACTTGATTGACCATTCGGTGAGGGCCCTCACCACGACCGAATCGGAGAACATCATCAATGGGACTTCGGACTGGGTTTATGAGGAAGAGTTAGGTGTTCGCGACGGTTTCCGCTGGAGCCCGGATAGCCAGGCGATCGCTTACTGGCAGTTTGACGAAAGTGACGTGCCGAAGTACACAATGGTGGACCAGGTATCAGAACTCTATCCCAAGCTGATTTCCTTTGGTTACCCCAAAGTGGGCCAAACCAATGCCGCTTGCCGAATCGGCGTGGTTTCGCTGGCAGACGGTCAAACCAAGTGGATGAATGTTCCCGGAGATCCACGCAATCACTATCTCGCGAGAATGGAATGGGCGGCCGATGCGCAAGAACTGGTGATTCAACAACTCAACCGTGCGCAGAACACCAACACTCTTTTTCTAACAAACATACACAATGGCAGCGTGAACCCGATCCTAACGGAACGCGACGAAGCGTGGGTAGACGTGCACGATGAAATGTTCTGGGTGCGCGATGGCGCGGCTTTCACTTGGATCAGTGATCGCGACGGCTGGCGCCATGTTTATCTCGCCTCGCGCGACGGCACGGAGATCAGCTGTCTCACGCCGGGCGCGTTCGATGTCATTCGGCTTTTGAAAGTAGATAGCGCCAATCGTTGGGCTTATTTCATCGCTTCTCCCAACGATCCCACGCAACGGTACCTCTATCGAGTGGGTCTCGATGGCTCCGGGTTCACGCGTCTCACGCCCCGCGATGCCGCGCCTGGCACTTACACCTACAACCTGTCTCCCAACGGCGACGTTGCCGTCATGACGTATTCCACGATCGATGATCCACCGGTCACGCGATTGATCTCTCTGCCTGATCACAAGATTTTGAGAGAGCTAGAGCTGAATGAAAAGCTCCGGGAGAAGGTCGAAACTCTATCAAAAACGCCGACGGAATTCTTTCAAGTTGATATTGGTGAAGCCAAGCTGCCGGCGTTGTGCACCAAACCGCCCAACTTTGATCCTGAGAAAACCTATCCCCTCCTACTTTACGTCTATGGAGAACCGGCAGGCCAAGTCGTGGCCAACCGATGGGGCCGCGATCGCCAATTCTGGCAGTGGATGCTTGCTCAAGAAGGTTACCTCATTATGAGCATCGATAATCAAGGTACCGCCGTGCCCGCCGGCCGCGCGTGGCGGAAATCAGCCTTTCGAAAGGTGGGAATCAGCGCTCCTCAGGAGCAAGCGACCGCCTTGCGAGAGGTCTTGAAAACCCGCCCTTACATCGATCCCAAACGGATCGGTGTGTGGGGGTGGAGCGGCGGTGGCTCCATGACCTTGAATCTCATGTTCAAGTATCCCGATCTCTACCAAACCGGCATGGCCATCGCCGCCGTGCCAAACCAGCGCTATTATGATACCATCTATCAAGAGCGCTACATGGGACTCCCAGGCGAGAATGTGGAAGGTTACCACGACGGGTCGCCAATACATTTCGCCGATCAGTTAGAGGGCAACCTCCTTATCATCCACGGCGCCGCGGATGACAATTGTCACTATCAAACATTCGAAAAACTCGTCGATCAGCTGGTGCGCCATAACAAGCCCTTCACCATGATGACCTATCCGCGAGGCACGCACTCGATCAAAGAAGGCAAGAACACCACCCTGCATCTCTACAGCCTCATGACGCGCTACCTGCATCAGAATCTGCCGACGGATTAGAATTGTGCCTTCTTGACGGTGTCTCGCCGCCGCCCTACAAGATCTCGCCCAAGGCCTTGCTAAGAAAGGCTCGAATCGCCCTCTGTTCCTCCGTATCCGCGTCCTTCAATATAGGATGCTTCTCTTCGCCATCCGTTTGCATATGATAGAGTCTGCCATCGCTATAGAGTTTCCACTCCGCAGTCCTCATCCAGCGTTGCCCGGTGTCCTTGCCATCGGGCGCCGTGCCGCCCGGCTTAGGCAAGGCGTTGGACTGCGCATAGGCCCACTGACGAGGCGCGGGGCCTTCATTACGCAGGCGTTTGGCAAAGCTTTGACCGTTTAATCGCCGTTGATTTGAAAGCTCAGCCCCGGCGAGCTCGGCAAAGGTCGGAAGAAAGTCGCTGCAATCGACAAGATCATCAACGACTTGGTTAGGCTTGATCGTGCCTAACCAAGTCGCGATCATGGGCACCCGAGTTCCATCGTCAGTCAGCTTCTTCTTGCCGCCAGGGATGTCCCGTCCATGGCGACGCGACACGACAGGCTCTTTGATCAGTTGATTGCCTTCAGCCCGGATAATCATCTGCTGCGGTGTGCCATTGTCGCTCGTAAACAGGATCAACGTCTTCTCACGCAAGTCCAACGCATTGAGCGCCGCCACAAGACGACCAACATTGCGATCCATTTCCGCCACCATTTCTGCGTAACTATCATAGCGGCCAAACGGGCCGTGAGGCACAGGCCTCTCCAAATCATCCGTGACATCATGACAAAGCGCCATGGAGTAAAACGCAAAAAACGATTTCTCCCGATTTGCCTTCATGAACTCGATCAAGCTTTCGACATAAAGATCGGGACCATAGTGTCCAAGCGTGTCCTCACGCACCCGGCCATTGCGATAGATCATCGGTTCATAATAACGCGGGCCTTCATGCCAGCCGAATACGTCCCATTGGTCAAAACCCAGCCGGCGTGGCTGTTGAAGATCGTCCTTCATCAGGCACAACTGCCATTTCCCCACAACCGCCGTCGCATACCCGGCAGACTTTAAGACATTGGCCAGCGAGTGCTCTTCTTCCGCCTTTGGGAAGTCCCCCCATCCCACGTTACCTAGACTAACAGGATACTTGCCCGTGAGCAAAGACAGGCGCGTTGGATGACATACCGGCATGCTGTAACCGTGTTGGAACCGCATTCCTGACTGAGCCAAGGCGTCGAGATGAGGGGTCGGGTAGGATTCGCCCCCATAGCACCCCAACACCTCCTGCCCCACATCATCGGCGAGAACCAGCAAGATGTTAGGCCGCTGGACTTGACCTGTGGCAACGGCGCTGACGGCCAACCAAAGCGATAGGGCACACAGAAACGGAGGAATGACGAGGCTCATGACGGGATGTTCTAAGTTGAAAGAACCGGCTCGAGCAAGCCTCTTGCTCGGAGCATCGCCAACCGTGGCGCCGGGATCCCGCTCGAATTCTTTACAATTCTCTCTGCACCTCTTAAGCGAAATCCATGACTAAGGATCGGAAGATACGAATGGGCGTCCTGAGCACGGCCCTGATCGGTACCAAGAAAGTAATTCCCGCCATGCAAAGGGGAGAACTCACCGAGGTGGTGGGTATCGCGTCGCGTGATGAGAAGCGCGCTCAAAAGGCAGCCAAATCGTTAGGCATTGCCAAGTCCTACGGGAGTTATGAATCGTTGTTAGCTGATCCTGACATCGACGCCATTTACAATCCCTTGCCGAATCACTTGCACGTCCCGTGGTCGATCCAAGCGCTTGAGGCAGGGAAACATGTGCTTTGTGAGAAACCCATTGGTCTCTCCACGGCCGAAGCCTTGGAATTGGCCAAGGCAGGCGAGCGGCATTCCCATCTCAAATTGATGGAAGCCTTCATGTACCGCCATCACCCCCAATGGATTGAAGCCAAGAAACTTGCGACCAAAGGTTCTATTGGTGAATTGCGCACCATTCAAAGTGCCTTCTCTTACTTCAACGACGATGCTTCAAACATTCGCAACCAAGACGGCATTGGCGGCGGCGGGCTCATGGATATCGGCTGCTACTGCATTTCTCTCTCACGTTTCATCTTCGATGCCGAACCTTCACGCGTCGTCGGCATCGTAGAGAATGACCCCAACTTTAAGGTCGATCGCTTGGCCTTGGGCATGTTAGACTTTGGAAAGCACACTTCCAACTTTACTTGCTCCACCCAGCTCGCGCCCTATCAACGCGTGAACATCTTTGGCACCACCGGCCGCGTGGAGATCGAGATCCCCTTCAACGCCCCGCCGGATCGCCCATGCAGGATGTGGCTTCAGAAGAGGGAAAAGATCAAAGAGATCACCTTCCCCATCTGCGATCAGTACACCATTCAAGGCGATCTCTTTGCTAGGGCCATTTTAGACGACAAACCCGTCCCCACGCCCATCACCGATGCCGTGGCGAATATGCGAGTGATTGAGGCGCTCATTCAGAGTGCCAAAGAGAATGTCTGGGTGAGCGTCTCGTAGCGATGATTTCAATCGCCGCCAAGAGCGTTAAAGTTTCTGTGGCGACGAAGGGTCCTTTCTATCAATAAGGCGAATCTTGCCTTGAAAAGACTTGGGTCAGGCCATGGCTCGACTCCTCGATGTGAATCATCCAAATTCTTTGTCCGGTTCCATCATTAGGATGACGGTTTCCTGTAAATGGAACCTCAATCAAACCAATGGCGTTGATGCTTGATCAAGATTTGCTCCGGGAATTCTCAAGAAACGGCTGCAATCAGGCGTTTGGATGCATCGTTGAACGCTATTCGGGACTCGTTTTCGGAGTGGCGATGCGATGCACTCACGATCGTCAGATTGCTGAAGAAGTGGCTCAGAATGTGTTTCTGATCTTGGCACGCAAATCAAAGTCTCTCGAACCAGGAAAGCTGGCCGGGTGGCTCCATCGCACGGCAGTATTAGAATCACGCAATCTCAATAGAAAAGAGGCCAACACCAAACGGAAAGAAGCGGCCTTGATCCAATTCGAAGTCGATGAGACCGAAGGATCCCGAGATTCTATCGATGAGGTAGGTCCACTTCTCGATGAAGCGATTGATTCCCTGTCTAGCAAAGAACACACGGCGCTTTCTCTACGATTCTTTGATGAGAAGTCCTACAAGGACATTGGGAAGGTTTTGGGAAAGAGTGAAGAAGCTGTTCGCAAGCTGCTAACACGCGCACTGGAGAAACTGCGCCGCAACTTGCAACGGAAAGGATTCATGCTCTCAACAACGGCTCTCAGTGCTTTCTTGGCCCATGATGTTGCCAAAGCTGATGCTCCCCCAGGATTTAGCCAGGAACTCACCACACAGATCACCTCCGATGTTGTTTCACCTACAAACCCGATGGCCATCATTCCCGAGTCAGCAATCGCTTCCAAAGTTCCTTTCTACACCGGTGTCGCTATCTTATTCGCCGCCGTGATTGCCGTGGCGATGATGACCACCAGTGAGGATCGGGGGCTAACCATCGAAGATCTTATTCGTTTATCAAAGCTGACATCTCAAACGGCCTTTGGCAAAGAAGTGGAGCGCCACGGATTCAAGTTTGTTCGAGCAGAGGGCGTTCCCGAAAGCTACGTCTATCAGTCCGACCGCACGCTGACGGCCACATCGGAGGTGCCGATTCAAGTACCCCACGACTTGTCATTTAAAACCGAGAACGGCATTTCGATAGTCACCTTAACCACGGCTCAGAAGCATCAATTTGATCCCTTGCACCAGCAGCTTCTGGAGGGAGACAACCAGTTCCGCTCGCAATCCACGAAGACACACCCGGTCATGGAGGGGAGCATGACCACCTTCACTTCGAGCACACTACCTAACATAAGAATTGTGGTCAGGGAAACCGTGATGAACCAGAACGATCCAGATGGCACAATCACAAGCTGGGATTCCTATGGAATCCAAGTCATTAACGAAACACCTCGCAAACCCGCTGATCGATGAATATCCGAAATGCTGCCCTGCGATTGGTATTCTGCCTGATTGAAGGCATTGGCTTTTGTCAGGCTCAAACCGATCAAGAACAGATCGATCAAGTGTTGAACAACACCTGTCCGCCCGATCATCCAGGAGTCGTTGCGTTGATCTCTCAAGGGGAGGACATCGTATTTCACGAGGCCTATGGCCTGGCCAACGTCGAGCTAGAAGTTCCGATGGAGGTAGATAGGAAGTTCTGTATCGCTTCCATCACCAAACAGTTCACCGCCATGGCGATTCTCATGCTGATGGAAGAGGGGCGACTGAGCTTGGATGATTGCATTACCAAACACGTTGAGGATTACCCAACCCATGGTCACACAATCACCATTCATCACCTCCTAACACACACTTCAGGAATCAAGAATTACACCAAGATCGAAGGCACGGGGCAGTTCGCGCTGAAGCCCTTTGAGTCAATCGACTTCATTCGATTCTTCAGCAAGGCGCCCATGGATTTCGCGCCTGGGCAACAACGGAGCTACAGCAATTCAGGCTACTACATCCTTGGTTACATCATCGAGAAATTGTCCGGGCAATCCTACGGAGAATTCATGGCTGAAAAGATTTTCGAGCCCCTGGGAATGACCGGCTCGCGATTCTCAAGCAATGAAGACATCATCAAGGGCCGGGCCAGCGGTCATGTTCTTCGAAATGGCCGCGTCACCAATGCGGCAAAGTTCAATGTGCAGATTCCCTTCTCCGCTGGGTCGCTGATTTCTACCGCGCGGGACCTGCACCTATGGAACACGGCTATCCACCAAGCGAAAGTAGTGAAGGAAGACACGCTGCAACTCGCATTTGAGAACTATAAAACTGATAGAGACCAAGCGACTAACTATGGATACGGGTTTCGGTTAGGAAACATTCATGATCGCGCCACCATCGAGCATGATGGCGGGATTCCCGGCTACGGAAGCTACGCCGTCTACTTTCCGGGCGAAGACGTCTTCGCAGTCATTCTATCAAATTGCTCCAACTGCGTTGATCTTGGTAGCTTAATGAGCCGCGTCACTAACATCGCATTATTCAACCGGTAAAAATTGACATCTCCGACGCCGCATCTGCGGCGAAGTCCTGACGAGAATGCAACGCAATCGCATCCTCCTTGAAGAGCTGAGCACCCTCCAATCCATCCACGAGGCGACGGCATCACCGCCCTCACGATTCTCGAGAGGAAGCTGGGCGAGACCGAGCTGGCACCGGGCCTGACCAAGCTGTTTTAAGAATGGAAGCTATTGATTTGACATCTTTATGATATCATAATAATATCTGCGATGTCACAAGAAATCAGTCCTCAGTCGAAGGCCAGTAGCGAGCAATCTATTGGCACCATCAGTGGGTGGATCGTTCTTCCAATACTTATCCTGGGAGTGATCGGCACAATCGTGATCTTCATTCTCGAGGTGCGGGATCGACCGCCACATCCCTTTCCCGTCCTGGCGGATCTGTTGGTGTTCGTGGCCCTAATCGTTTGTACTAAGGGGTTCTTCACCCTGCAGCCGAACCAATCCTCAGTGCTAACTTTGTTAGGAGCCTACAAAGGATCAGTCCGAGAGAGCGGCTTTCATTGGACCAACCCATTCTACTCCAAGAAAAAGGTGTCTTTGCGTTCGCACAATCTGAATGGCGAACGCCTCAAGGTGAATGACCTGCGCGGGAATCCGATTGAGATCGCCGCCGTGGTGGTCTGGCGGGTTTCAGACACCGCCCAAGCGATCTTTGACGTGGAAGACTTTTCTAACTTTGTGGAAGTGCAGAGTGAATCGGCTGTACGCGATCTCGCCGGAGCCTATGCCTATGATCATGGTGAACATGGAGAGGATCCCAACGAACTCACCTTGCGCGGCGGAAGCATGGAAGTGGCGGCCAAACTGAAAGATGAATTGCAGGAGCGCGTGCAGAAGGCCGGCATTCTCATCGAAGAAGCACGCGTGAGCCATCTCGCCTACTCACCGGAGATCGCCAGTGCGATGCTGAAGCGTCAGCAAGCAGAGGCCATCATCTCCGCCCGGCGCAAGATCGTGGATGGCGCCGTGGGAATGGTGGAACATGCGTTGGAAGAACTCGCCTCCCGGAAAGTGCTCGACCTGGATGATGAACGCAAAGCCTCCATGGTGAGCAATCTGTTAGTTATCCTCTGTGGCGATCAAGAAGCCACTCCCGTGGTGAACACCGGCACCCTTTATTCCTAGTGCCCGAACGAAAGAGATTCCTCCTGCGCCTGGATCCCAAGTTGTGGCAAGAACTTGAAGCCTGGGCGCAGGATGAGATGCGCAGCGTGAATGGACAGATTGAGTACGTGTTGAAACAAGCCGTGAAGAAGCGCCGGCCGCCACGGGAACCTAGCGAAGAATCACCCCAGGATGAGGCCTAACTAATACCTGACACATTCAATGCGGCAATGATCCTCGGTTAGCGATCAACCAGCACGTCATCAATGTACCAGCCTGCGCGGTTATCCTCATTACCATCACTGAGGAATCGAAATTCTAACACGATCTTTTGATCGCGAGCTTCGCGTGGGATAGTGAGATTGAACGGGGTCCAGGTCTCCGTCTTGCCTGAGAAGATCTCTTGACGGGTGAAGACTTCGTCGCCGGCTTCGGTGAGGAAGCGGAGTTGGCCACCTTCAACTTCTTCCGTGGTGTCGATGAAATAGTTGAAGCTAAGCTTGGGCCGGCCGATGCCGGTGAGATCGATGACCGGAGAACGGAGAGACGTCACCGTGCCTGGGCCGTAATTGCCGGCCACACTGGTGCCCCAGGCGTTGGCCCCGCTCGCGGCAGTGGTAAGCCCACCGGCATTGGGTGTCCCCAGTTCCCAGTCCGTTCCTGAAGCGGTCTCCACAATCCAATCGCCCGCACCATTCTCAAAGTCATCGGCAAAGAGAGCCGGTGGCGGAAGAACGGCCACGCGGAAGAAGATGTCGGGATCAGCTGGTTGCGGAAAGAGGAATCGTCTCACCAAAGCATCGGCGCCATCGATCATCTCGTCATTTGCCAAATCTTCCCAAGTCACGAGGTCACGGCTTTGCTGTAAGAGATGGCTCGAGGCTTCATCGGGCGTGGTAAAATCGACCCTTGCAGTGCCATCCCGCAGACTGAAGTTGAAAATCTCGGGCAATGCTAGTGGCGAACCTACCAGAGTCACGAACGGCGTTTCGCCATCGGACGGACGGCCTAACAACTGCCACGTATCCGTATCGGCATCGCCCGGGAAGGCTCCTTTCGCGATGTAGAGTTCGCCGAAGTCGCCGCCGCCGCGTTCGTACCACATGAACTCAATATCGTAATCGCCTCTTGCTAGGGTGACGATGCCGCGCGTGGAACTGTTTCCCGTTGTGCCCGGATGCGCCATGGTGTTCGAGTTCCCCGGATCGAGCTGGCCGTTGCCTTGCACTCTACTGAACTCAGCGCCGAAGATACGCAGAGCGAAGCCGTCATCCGTCTGCACGCCAAAAGTGTATTCGCCGGACTCCGGCACGCGAATGGTGCCTTTGGCAAACTGTAAGAAATCCTCGTCAGTCCATAAGCCTTCTTCGTCACTTTCCACTTCTTCAGGATAGGGATCGTCCTCAGGAAAGAGACCGTTGCCATCGCCATGATTGATGAAGGCGTGTGTGGTATCAAAGAAAGTACCTTCCCAAGTGCCGGCCTCAACGGCCTGCAACGCCTCAACTACTCGACTGACATTGTTCAAGCTCCCGCTTCCCCACACGTAACGCACACCGAATTCGCCATCCGTGCCGACCGGTCCGGGCAGGGGATCCTCTGGCAAGATAGGCACCGGCACATCGAAGTTGCCGTCAAAAGTCACGGCCGCTCCGGACTCATCTTGGGCCGTGATGACGTAAGTGTGCTGAGATCCCGATGTGAAAGGCGGCGTGGGGTTGTACTCGATTCTTACCACACCATCGGCCTTGCTAATCGTGGCATTCACCGCTTGACCATCGATCTGTAGACTGACACTACTCTCATCGATCGTGCTGGTGCCCGTATCCGTGATTTCTAACAAAACGGTCGAACGGCGACCCACGATCTTTGATAGAACCGCACCGGTAGCGACTTCGATATTATCGATGGCCCACCACCAATCGTTGCCGGCGTCAAACATGCCAAAGGTGATAACCATGCTGGAGGCGCCTTCAGGATTATTGAGCGGAACAATGGCGCGTTCATCAATGGCCTCGGGTTTAAAGTTCGGCGAACCGGGATCAGAAAGCCATTCGAAGAGTTCGATGGGCTCACCGCCATCGAAGGAGACCCTCAAGTTTCCGGATTGATGATAGTTATCGTCAAACTCAGGCCGCCAACTGGAATCGAAGCTGAGCACGACGGTGTTCGCGGGCAGGCCTTCGAGGGAAATAGGGGGTAAGCTCATAAAAGTGTTATAGCCACCTTGCTCCTGCGCACCGGGCCCACCGATGTCATCCCATTCATCCGGATCGGCAATGGCCACCGTACCTTTACCACTCAACCACTCGGAACGCCGCTGATCTCCCGCCGCTTCAATCCACCATTCCTTACTAGCAAAAGCCCAACCCTTCCATTCAGTCACCCCGATGCCGTCTTCATCGACGCCGAAAAGCTGACTGTTATCAATTTCCCATCCCTCCGGAGCCTCGTTCGTCCACACCATTTCACCAATCACTCCCTCATCGACATTGGGACCCAAGGTCAAGCCCTCGAAATCCTCGCTAAAGAGCGGTCCCCCGCCCTCTCCAGGATCACCACCGCCGTCACTCGGTTGCTCTAAATGATTCGAAACCACGGTGAAACGAACCACCTTGGTTTCACCTGCGTCATCGGCAAACACGACGATGAACGAATCACTGAGTGGGTCATACTTGATGTTAGTCCAGTTAGCGTCATTGTCAGTTTGCGCTTCGTTTTCAAGAAAGGCGTGAAAGCCATTATTCAACTCGCTTCGTCCGGGCAAGACGGCTCCATCCGGTCCCAGCACCGTGATCGCATAACCATTAGGCAAGGCCGGGTCCGCAGCGCTTTGGCGCGCGTGATGGCCAATGACGATCACACCACTGTTGGGATCGGCCGCCAATTGGGGATGCCGGTGGTTGTACGGATTGTTGCCTTCCGCCTCCAGATAGGGAACCTGATCCTGAGTCGTCGTCAGTTGAAACGCGGGTGCTTCGCCTAATTGAAAGTAGAAGATATCTCCGCCTTGAGAGCCGTTGTCGTAGTCAAGCGCCCCAATCAGTTCGTTGTTAAAAGGATTCTCAATCGCCGCGGGATGGCCCTCGGGCACACCCTCTTTACGGTCCGCTCCCAAGACCACTTGTTCGCCTAACTGAAGATTCCCGTCAGCATCCGGGACGCTCTGAATGACCGAACCGGTGACCCGATCCAAGAGATCCGGAGGCCCGTCGCCATCGGTGTTAACCAAGAAGACAAACACGTCATTGTTAGGAAGAAACAGCACGTCCGGGTCATCTTCATCACCCTCCGGCTGAAGCCGGTCCAATCGCGTGAAGTTGGGTGTCAAGGCATTGCCATCTTTGTCATACAAGGCACCGACCACGCCTTCACCCTCTCCATCGAAGTCGTGCTCACCGACTATCAGGATGTTGCCGTTGTTAGAACTCACGGCCACAGCCACGTCATCATAGCTGACTGCTGACGCCGCGTCATGGACGAAAGCTTTGGCCACAGGACTGTCCTCGCCCGCGACGCTGTTAGGATTGACCAGGGCCACCAATGGCAGGTCCTGCGAATTGGGCCGGTAACCTCGCCCACTCGTCACCACCACATATTGTTTGGAGACGGGATTGTATTTCACGTCCAGCTTGCGCAACTCATCGTCGGGATTGCCTAGAATCACAAAGGGATCACGCGTCTGTTCAAGCGTTCTCGGATCCATAAAAAAACCAACGACGGCTTGCTGCGGTTCCTCCCCGGTGATGGGCTCTGTTAGGCCCGTGCCATCAGTGACCGTGGTGACGAAGAGGATCTCTGGTTCATCCGTGTTCAGAGCCATATTCGCCTCCTTAGTGCCAATGGGGTCATCGTTAGGATTAAAACGCACCTCCAAGAGCACGGGCGCGCCCACCTCAACCTGCGCAGGGATGAAACTTCCGGAGGGTTTATCCTCGGCGTCATTCGGATCCGAATTGGCGGCCAATTCTGTTCCATCGTCAAAGCCATCGTTGTCCGAATCAGCCTTCAGGGGATCGGTACCGTTTGCCACCTCATCGCCGTCACTAACGGTATCGCCATCTGTATCCGTCGCGCGCGGGTTGGTCCCATGTGTTTCCACCTCCGCAAGATCCGTAAGCCCATCACCATCAGTGTCTTCCAATGTCGGATTCGATCCCGCTTCAACCTCAGCGTTGTCATTGAGACCATCCCCATCCGTGTCCGCTTTGGTGGGATCACTATTGCCGCGCACTTCGGCAAGGTTGGTGAGTCCGTCGCCGTCCTCATCACCACCCGCGCCCTTGCTGGTATCGCCAAAGAGCGTCACCTCAATCGCGTCCGCCATGCCATCGTCATCGGCATCCTGATCCCCGATGATCAAGCGGCCGCCGCCATCAATGATCTGCTCGCCGGCACCAAGTTCATCGAAGAATGACCAGGGATGAACCCCGGCGGGCAATGCCGTTTCTCCAAAGAAAACTTCATTGAAAACAATGTCTTGGTCTAACAAAAGCCGGCTTTCACCGCCCTGAATAGTGAGGCTTCCATCCGTTTGGTGATGACGATAGTCAAAATCAAGGGTGCCTTCCGTGATCAAGACGTTGCCTGTCCCCAGTGATCCCGGTGTCACGGCTTTGAGGGTGACGTTGGCCACCGTCCAATCTCCGGAAAAGTCGCTACCTACTCCTAACAAAGCAATCGTCGCGCGATCACCCGGCTCCACACTCGCGCCCTCAGCAATGAGACCGCCATCCCCGGTCAATCGTGAGCGCACCTCCAACGTTTGCGATGTCCGCACCACCACGATCCGCGAATCGTCCGTCACGGAGAGAGTCTCGCCCACACCGCCGACGCCAATGGCCCGGCCCGCACCATGGGTGATGGCACCGCCAGATAGAGTCAAATTAGCGATGCTGGCCGAGCCGCCGAAGTGGCGTAGATCGAGATTGCCGCCACTTTGAATATCCAACAGATCACCTAAGAACCTCGGACTGAACGCCCGCGGGCTCGTCAGATCCTGCCCCGCGGCATCCACCACATAATTCTTGCCCGCCCCGGCCGCCGCGCCATCGGACCATGCCGCCGGATCATTCCAAGCGGCAAACCGCCGCACTAAACTAACATCTTGTGCAAGAGCTGAATGAAGTGTCATCGCCATGATGACGACGGCAATAGAGGAAGGCGTTGAACGAAGAGCGAACATGACAGGTATGAGGTTTGAGTGGAGCTGTTAGTTTGCAAACTACAAACCAACGCACGAAACTAGCAAAGTCTCGTTCCCTTTGTCGAACTAATTAACCGAAACGCTGCCATCGGCAATGGACGCGATGCGACAAAGACGCCACAATGGCGTTCTTTAGCGGGACGACTCGCGGGCGGACACGTCTGGAAGCGCTCCCAGCTTGGCTGGCCCGTGATTTCCCTCTATGAGCGAGGATAGTCGGTAAAAGGCCGCGTGTGAAACAGACCAACGCAAATGAATTGGCAAGAGATTTCGCCGTGGCTCCGCGGCGATGTTCAACGCGTGCTTTCCCACCGCGGCTCGAGTGTTAAAATCTCGACCAAAGACTGCGAACGAACAGTGCGCCGACAACAAAGATCTCTAGCCTGCCTAACAACATCAACAGGCTGAGAAAAGTAAGCGTCGCGGGATTGAAGTGAGCGAAGTTGTCCGTAGGACCTACGGCGCCAAAGCCAGGCCCCATGTTGAGGAACGTCGCCAATACGGCGCCAAAAGCCGTTTTGAAATCGGGGATCGACGGTTCTATCAAGCACACAAACCCCGTTGATAAGATAATCATCCCCGCGGTGATCACCAGAAAACTAAGCACTTGGACCTGGGCCTTTTCATCCACCGTGGCTTGATTCAGCTGCATACGAAAGACCTGGTTCGGGCGAAAGGTGCGGATCACTTCTTGCCTCACATGACGCCATGCGAGGATCACGCGATTCATTTTCACGCCACCGGAAGTCGAACCCGCGCAGCCGCCACAGATCATGGCGAGCATGAGCAAACATTGGGAGAATAGCGGCCATTGATCGTAGTCTTGGGTGCTGTAGCCGGTGGACGTGAAAAACGCGATCACGGGAAAGAAGGCGCGCCGCAAAGGATTGCCCCCGCCGGCATCACGCAGCCAAAGATCTAGAGTCACTAACAAAATCATGCACCCAATCATCCACACAAACACTTTGGCTTCTTCCCGTCCGACTTGTTTATCAAAAGTAAAGGTCATGAAGTGCACCACCAGCACCATGTTGAAACTGCACACAATCATGAAGAGACAAAGATAGAGTTCCACCGGAAGACTATCAAAATGTCCAATGCTGGCATTGTGCGGACTGAAGCCACCCGTCGACACCGCGGTGAGCGCATGAAGAAGGGCCTCAAAGCTCGACATACCGGCCGCCAGGGTTTGAGAGCCGAGCAGCCACAGGCCGGCCCAACACACGATGGTCAACACCACGTAAGCGCCCCACAAACGCATGGTGAGGACCTTCATCCGTGGCGTGCTCAATTCCCGCGTGTTCAGAGAGGATTCCGTTCGCACCAACGCGCGTCCCGCCACACCTAACGAAGATAGCAAAGCGACAAACAACGCCAGAATGCCCAAGCCGCCGATCCATTGCGAGAGACTGCGCCACAACAACAGACTGTTAGGGTATAGCGTCAAATCCGCGATCACAGTCGATCCAGTCGTGGTTAATCCTGACATCGACTCAAAAAATGCTTTGGGCAGGGAGAGAGAGGGTCGGCACAATAGGAAAGGTAACGAACCAAAGGCGACCGCGATCAACCACCCCAACGCCACGACGGCCACCGCATCTTTCCGCAAGATTTGCGGATGACGTCCCCGTCCGCGATAAAGAAAGAAGCCCGAACTGATCAATGTAAGGGCTGTCGAGGCGCCCATGCCCACCATAGCGTGATCATGCCCCACACGCGCTTCGTAACAAGCCATCCCGAAACAGATCAGCATGAACAACGCCAAAATCAGCAGGATCAAGCCGAAGGTTTTGAGAAGCAGAGGGTAATTCACGGTTCAGCGCCGAAGGCCGCAAACTACGGCGGCGCCCCCGGCCGTCAACGCCAAACAAACCTGTGTGCTCCACGGCCGATCTGGTAGCGATCGGCGGCGGGACGCCATCGTTACTAACAAGAATATCCGATTCTGTCCCGTTTGCAGGGGTGGCGATTTCCTCGTAAAGTTCACCTTGGCAAAGGCTCCTGCGCTCGTCACCATGCTGCACCGGCAGCAAACCCCTCACATTATGAAAAAATTCCTCTATCCCTTGCTCGCGTTCCTGTTATTGGGAGTTCTCCATGCCCAGGACACGCCGATCATCTCTGAGTTCATGGCATCGAACTTGGAAACGTTGATGGATGACGATGACGATCCTTCCGACTGGATCGAGCTTTATCATCCAGGCAATAGTGCCTATGACTTGAACGGCCATTTCCTAACAGATGACCGCCGCAATCTGCGTAAATGGAGAATCCCTTCGAAGTCGATCGACGCCAAGGGGTATTTTCTCATCTTCGCTTCGGGTAAGAATAGCGCGAGCCTCTTTGCCGCCAACGTCCATACGAATTTCGAGTTGACTGAAGACGGCGAGTATTTGGCCTTCGTTGCCCCGGACGGAGAAACCGTTTTAAGTGAATTCGCTTCAAGGTACCCTAAACAACGGGTCGATATCTCCTATGGCATCTCAAACAATGCCGATGGAGGTACGGAGCAACGCTACTTCACTTCGCCCTCACCGGGCGCTGCCAATGGCGCTGGCGAAGAAACGTTACCCCCTCGTGTGGCGGATACGAAATTTAGCGTGACTCGCGGTTTCTTCAACGAGCCTTTTCAGGTGGAGATCACTACCGCAACAGAAGACGCGACCATTTATTATAGTACGGATGGGAGCGATCCGGATGCCGGCAGTGTTTTTAGTCCGGGGAAGAAAGTCACCGGCCCCATCGAGATCACGGGAACGACGATGCTACGCGCACGGGCTTTCAAGACAGGCATGGAGCCGACTAATATCGATACCCATACCTATCTCTTCGTGGCCGATGTGCTAGAGCAATCCGATGATCAACCCGGTTTGCCGGATCGATGGAATGGTCAGACGGCCGATTACGGCATGGATCCCGATGTTGTGAATGATCCCGCTTATCGCGATCTCATGGATGATGCGATGTTGGCACTTCCCACTTTGAGCGTTGTCACGGAACGAGACAATCTTTGGGCCAATGATGGCCTTTATTTGAATACCACGCGAGGGGCGCCGGCAGGTGCCGGTGCGGATTTTCAGTATGAGTTCGAGGCCTCGGCGGAATTGCTGCACGCTGATGGGCGCAAAGGCTTTCAAATTCAATGTGGGCTGCGCGCGCAGGGCGGCGCCAGCCGTAATGCGGATCGTTCACCTAAGCACGCCATGAGCCTCCGGTTTCGCCGCGCCTATGGCGAAGGTCGATTGAATTATCCCGTGATCGAGAACTCACCTCAACAGAGTTTCAACGCGATTCATTTACGCGCGCGCTACAATAATTCATGGATTCACAACAATAACGATCAACGCACGCGTGCCCAGCTTACGCGGGATCAGTGGGCGCGCGATTCCATGATTGAAATGGGCAATCCATCGGGCGGTCATGGCAATTACATGCACCTTTATCTCAATGGCCTTTATTGGGGTATCTACAACGTTCATGAACGCTTGGACAATGCACACTACGCAGATTATCACGGTGGTCGCGCGGACGCGATTGACTCGATTAATGGAGGCCGCGCCACTGATGGAACCCTCAGTTCCTACAACGCGATGCGTGACGCCGCGCGAGACAAGGATTGGGAAGAAATCCAGGAAAGATTAGTCGTCGATCAGTACATTGATTGGCACACCATCCAGCGCTTTGCCAGCAATCGCGATTGGAAAAATGACGGAAATTGGAAAGCCGCCGGAGGTGGAACCAGCGATTCGCCTTGGCGTTATTATTCCTGGGATACGGAACGTATTCTCGAAGGCATCAATGAAGGTCTGCCCACACCGTCCAATGATCCATCAACTATATTTAACAGCTTGAATGATATTCCGGAATTTGTGGTGCGCTTTGGCGATCGCTTGCATCAGCATCTTTTTAATGGGGGTGCCTTGACGCCTGAGCGAAATATGGCGCGGTGGATGAAGCGCGCGGAAGAACTCAACACCGCAATGATCGCCGAAAGCGCTCGCTGGGGTGATCATCGGCGCAGTTCCAATCCCTTCACACGCGATAATGAATGGCAACGGGAACAAGATCGATTGATCAATGATTACTTTCCGCGACGAACCGAGGTTTCTATTGAGCAATTTCGTGACTGGGGATTGTATCCTGATCTTGACGGCGTCACGATTGATCCGTTTGGCGGGCGTGTGGATAGTGGTTATGAGATGAAACTATCTTCCAAAGCATTCTCCGTTTTCAATCCAGGGAAGATTTATTTCACCACAGACGGCTCGGACCCGCGCGAACCTGGCGGAGAAGTGGCCGCTACCGCACAAGAGTATGCCTCGGCGGTCCCTCTAGATGAATCCATTCGCATCAAGGCGCGGGCACGTTCGAATCGCGGCGATTGGAGTGCTTTAAGCAATGTTTATTTCGCTGTGGGAACCGCCGCGGCCGATAACACCAACGTCGTGCTGACAGAAGTGATGTATCATCCAGGTTCACCCACAGCCGAGGAATCTCTGATAGGGCATGTGGATAGTGATGATTTCGAATATATCGAAGTCATGGCGAAAGGCGATCAACCTGTGGATCTTACTGGAGTGACATTTGATGCCGGTGTCCGGCATACCTTTACGTTAGGCGAATCCGCGATTATCAATGCGGGTGAAGCCGGTGTGATTGTGCGAGATGTGGCAGCATTCCGCTACCGTTATGGTGATACGGTCCGCGTCTTAGGCATTTATGATGGGAACTTGAATAATAATGGCGAGACGATCCGTTTGCTTGCCGCGGACGGAAGTGCGATATCGGAGTTTGAGTATGGAGATGGCGGTTCTTGGCCTCCGTTGGCCGATGGGGAAGGTTTCTCGCTCGTGCGCGTGTCACCGGAAAGTGATGATGATCCTAACAGAGGAGCCTCGTGGCGAGCGAGCGCTGAGGCGGGTGGTTCCCCGGCGGCAAGCGAGACCGTGGCACCCTTGATGGTTTATGTGAATGAAATCTTGGCCAATTCCACCGCGCCTGAGGTCGACCGCATTGAACTCTATAATGATGGCGATGCGGATGTGGATATCAGCGGCTGGTTTCTCACGGATGATCCCAATACACCCATGAAATTCGTCATCCCGCCCGGTACCATCTTATCAGCCAAGAGTTATATCACCTTTGCCGAGGACAATGATAATGATCCCAATAATAATGGTTCGCTTCCTGGGGAATACTTCGGCTCAGCCTTCTCGCTCAGTTCAAGTGGGGACGATGCCTATCTCTTTTCCGCAACGGCCGAAGGAGAATTGGCAGGCTACAGTAATGGATTCGGTTTTGGGGCCACCGCAGACAATGTTTCCCTAGGGCGAACCGTGGATTCTCAGGGTCGCGTCGAGTATCCGGCGCAAGCCACACCGACCTTTGGTGCCGCCAATAGTGATCCTCTAGTCGGTCCAGTGGTCATTTCTGAGATCATGTATCATACGGAACAGACCTTTGGAGATATCAGTGACGCCGGCGAGTTTATTGAACTGGTGAATCTATCCAATGAAAACCTATCCCTGACTGGATGGGAAATTGGCGGCATTGGGTTTTCATTTCCAGATGACGCAAGCATGGCCGCCGGCGAGACGATTCTGGTTACAAAAGTGAGCGCGGATCAATTTCGTCAATGGTATGAGGTCCCGGCTGAAATCAAACTATTCGGTCCCTATGATGGCCGGGCGAGTAATGACGGGGAACGCCTCACGGTGCGGCGTCCCGGAGCGCCGATTCAAGACGGCGGCACAGAACGCATTCCATTGATTGATGTGGACTCCGTTCGCTACAACGACGCGGATCCTTGGCCGGCAGAAGCCGATGGATTAGGGCGTTCGTTAGAGCGAGTTTCCCTAGCTGCCTACGCGGACGAGGTGACCAATTGGAAAATCTCCGAACCAGACCTGGGCACACCTGGTATCAGCGACGCCGAAGTCGAGCCTGGACCGGACGGCATCGCCTATGGAGATTGGGTGACGACTACTTTTGATGCCGCTCAACAAGCCGATGAGGGCATCTCTGGAAAATTCGCTGATCCTGATGCTGATGGCCTAGCGAATATCGCGGAATTCGTTCTCGGAACAGCACCGCTTACGGCCGACCACGAAGCGGCACTCACCATTGCGAGAACGGAAACTGATGGCGTGGAAGTACGATATGCGCGTCGTCGTAACCTAACCGGCGTCACGATCACGTTGGAAAGCTCCACGAACTTGCAAAGCTGGCAAGCCGCAGGCGCTGAAGTGATCAATACGCGGACCGAAGCCGACGGAGCCGATTCGGAGGTCGTCGTGTCGACCATTCAAACCGCCGATCCCCGTTATTTGAGGTTGTCCGTTCGCTAGGCAGGGGCGTTTGTGCTAAAGTAGAACTAATCAACCGCGGTCGAAGCAAACTTCATAGCGCCCGACCAGAAAATGAACGGCAACACTAACAGGGCGATTATTAAACCATATACTAACCAATAACGCCAACAACGACGCCATCTTAGCAAGCTGGCGAGCCCTTGTAGACCGCCGCTGATCAACAAGATGAGTCCAGCGATGATGGTGAATCCACCAAATGGCCAAATAAAGTTGGTTGGAGGAGCAGTTTCGCCGTGAAATAGGCCCAACGTGGATGAGGCAAATTGGGTCAACTGATGAAACTGGATGAAGTCATGACAGGCTTTCGCTTCATAAACGAGGCGAAGGCCGACAAGGCCCGCAACGCCAAGGAGCCCCCACGCAATGATGCTCAATGTGCGAAGGGAGGTGGTGGCCTTGTCACCCCATGGACATTCATCGGCATTGATTTTCATAGCCCGTCAATCGACCGAGGGTCTCTCCTACCAGGATACATCCTTGCGTTTCAACCTCGAAATCAGAGTGCCTGTTCAGGCGGGCTGCCCGGAAAAAAGCTTTCGCTTGGGGACGACTCCTCTACGCTAACCGGGTTTACCAAGTCTGGCGGCGCCCGCGCCCCGAATTCTTGAATCCAAATAACAAAACCCATCATCCATGAGTAATCAGATCCATCGACGCAAATTCTTAGGGACCACGTTGGCCGGGGCCGGCGCGAGTCTTCTCCCGGGAACCACCTGGTCCAGTATCCGTGGCGCCAATGAAGACATTCGCGTGGCCGTGTTAGGCACTGGAAGCCGAGGAGGCAATCATGTGAATGAATTTGCGTCGCTCAAGGGCGTGCGCTTGGTAGCCGTCTGCGATGCAGACATGGATCGTTCGTTAGGGGCCCGCAAGAAGCTGGCCGGTAAAAAGATCAAGGCAGACGCCTACCAAGATTACCGCAAAGTGCTAGAGCGCAAAGATGTGGATGCGGTGGTTATCGCCACGCCCAACCACTGGCACGCGCCGATGGCGGTGCATGCTTGTCAGGCTGGGAAAGATGTTTATGTGGAAAAGCCGACCACGCACAACATTTGGGAAGGTCAGCGCATGATCGACGCGGCCGAGAAATACAATGTGATTGTGCAGTCGGGCATGCAGCGTCGTTCCAGTCCCGGTTGGCATGAGGCCATCGCTTACGTGCAGGGCGGTGAACTCGGCAAGATCATCTGTTCGCGCGGGCTCTGTAACAAGATTCGCAACAGCATCGGCAAAGTGGACGCGCCGCGGAAGGTGCCGACCCCTATTGACTACAACCTGTGGAGCGGGCCCGCTCAGATCGAGCCCATTCGCCGCGAACAGTTTCACTACGATTGGCACTGGCAATGGGCTTACGGCAACGGCGATCTGGGGAATCAAGGGGTGCACCAAACAGATGTGGCGCGTTGGGCGCTTGGTGCGGAAACTTTGCCCAAGAGCGTTATTAGCGTCGGTGGCCGCTTTGGCTACGACGACGACGGAGAAACGCCTAACACTCAGATAGCAGTTTTTGAATATGACGAGGGCCTAATGATCTTCGAAGTGCGGGGCCTCAGTGATACCAAGGGTGGCAAGTCGCGGTCCGTCTACAAAGTGCGCCGGGATCATCCCGCCGGTCTCGATATTGGAAACGTGATCCATTGCGAAGAAGGCTATGTGGCGGAATCCGTCGCCTATGATAACAAGGGCAAGAAGATTAAGAAGTTCGATGGCTGGAATGACGGGTCCTCACACCAAGCGAATTTCATCAAGGCCGTGCGCAGCCGTAAAGGAAGCGACATTCAAGGCGATGCCAAGTGCGGACACCTTTCCGCCGCTATTTGCCACGTGGCAAATGTGTCCCATCGCGTCGGCGCTGACTCCAATCCTAACGAAATCGCCGAACAACTCAAAGGCAACGATCATGCAATGGAAACCTTTGAACGTTTCAAAGAGCACATGGCTGCCAATGAAGTCGATCTCGCGCAATTCAAGCCCACCTTGGGCGCTGCGCTTCAGATCGATCGCGAGAAAGAAGTCTTCACCGGACCTAACGCTGATGCGGCGAACAAGCATCTGAGTCGTGACTACCGTGAGGAGTTCGGCCTCACAGAGAAAGTCTAACCTAACCATTCAAAATCCCCATCCTTTCTGAACACCCTCCCATCCATCCGGTGGGAGGGTGTTCTTGTTTTTGAGAGCGTGAAAATCGAAGGTAGAGGAACTGGTGACAGTTCCTTCGTGGCAACGGAGTCCAACGCCCGGAACTCTCACGAGTCCCGCTACATTAATAGGTGTCACTTTTAATCACACCTGCTGCTTGCGCCAGGCGTGTAGGAGCGGTAAGAAGCCGCCCTCATGCCCATGAAAATCGCATTCCTCACTGCCGGCGGCCTCGCTCCTTGCCTTTCCTCCTCTATCGGCGCGCTGATTAGCCAGTATGCTAAGCTTGCTCCCGATGCCGAATTGATTGGTTATCTCAACGGCTACCAAGGCTTGCTCCTTGGAAAGAGCGTGGCATTTCCGGGCTCAGTTAAAGAGAAGGCGGAATTACTCTACCAATTTGGCGGCAGCATGATTGGCAATAGCCGCGTGAAATTGACCAATGTCAGAGACTGCGTGGAACGTGAACTGGTGAAAGAGGGCGAGCAACCACTTCACGTTGCGGCTGAGCAGCTCAAGAAAGATAAGATCGATATTCTCCACACCATTGGCGGTGACGATACCAATACGACGGCCGCTGATCTGGCAGCTTATTTGGAAGAGAACGGTTACGGGCTGAACGTCGTCGGCATGCCCAAGACGGTGGACAACGATGTCCACCCTATCGTGCAAACGTTAGGCGCTTGGACCGCTGCAGAACAAGGGGCCCTCTTTTATGCTAACATTGCCAATGAAAACACCACCAGCACGCGCCAGCTACTCGTCCATGAAGTCATGGGTAGGCATTGTGGCTGGTTAGCCGCCGCCACCGCCCAGGCTTATCGCGAACGCCTGGATGCCATGACCTTTTATCCCGATATGCTTCTATCAAAAGGCCGTTGGGATGTGGATGCGGTATGGCTACCGGAAATGGCGTTGAATTTGGACGAGGAAGTCGAGCGTTTGAACCGGTCGATGGAGGAACATGATTGCGTGCATCTCTTCTTGAGTGAGGGTGCCGGGATTGATGCCATTGTTAAGGAAATGGAAACCCGTGGTGAGAAAGTGCCGCGCGATGCTTTCGGTCACGCCAAGATCGATAAATTGAATCCCGGTCAATGGTTTGCCAAACAACTTCAAGGCAAGCTCAAAGCGGACAAAGTCCTCGTGCAGAAGAGCGGCTACTTCGCGCGTTCGGCAGCGCCGAACGAACGGGATCTCGACCTCATCAAACGCTCGGCCGAAGTCGCCGCACAAGCCGCGCTCGATCCAAACGGCATCAACGGCGTGGCAGGGTTGGACGAAGATCAAGGTGGCGTCATGCGGGTGATTGAGTTTCCGCGAATCAAAGGCGGCAAGCCATTTGATATTACCTTGCCGTGGTTCGGTGAGATGCTAGAGGCCATCGGCCAACCGAAAGCGGTGGCCGCCGCGGGGCATTAAGAATTGGAAACAATCTGGAACGGCAAGAAAGTGAAAGCTGCTGGCAGCAGACAATACTCACAACAGCGTTTCGCTCTTTGCCAGACAGGTCCTCAAGCTTAGCGCGCAAAGCAAATCCTCAAGCGGCATCCAACCTGACCGGCACCACAGGCTTGCTGTGGTAGAATGACAGCGGAAGCTCGAAGGTCTTTGTGTGAGCACCACGCACTTCGCCGATCGTTGGCCTCGGAAGCAAATCGCACTTTGGCACATCAGCCCATAGACACGCTCCCCAACCAAGGGAAGCCGTCACTAACAACATTCTCATGGCGAGATCCATCCCGAACGCTACAACTATTTAACTGACACAGGCAACCTGAGGAACATCTCAGTTCAGAACAGCGGAAGGCCAACGGTCTTCTTCCCTAGTTCGACACGGCTCGTGATCGACGTTGCGTTTCAAAAACGCAATCGAACAAATAAAAAGGCGAAGCCTTGGGAGACTTCGCCCTTTTATATTGTGGGGTTTTCGGGTTTGGGTGGTCTCTCAACCATCTACAACCTCGATTGTAGGGATCTTGATTTGTTCTACAAGTCAGAATTGTCAACATTTCTAAGTTGTTAAACCAACTTTTTTAGCACCGCTAGCAATGCCGGCCCATATCGCCGCCAGAGTTTCTTCGGATCGTGTGGCGCGAGGCTGGGCAGTTCCAGCGTGATGATGGGCCGCCCGATCGTTTCCCCGAAGTAGGCACCGAGAGAACCGGGACGAGCACCGAGCTTGCGCAAGGGCAAATCACAGGCTTGGGCCATGGTCTGAGCGATCGCTTTCGCTTCGGGCGGGCCGTCGTAGTCCACGCAGGCGATGGGTTGGTGAATACTGACAATCAATCGCGGTTGGGCCTGCTCAATGAATGCATGGAGCGCGCGGCTCTCTGGTTCCGAGAGGGCGCTCGACCCAAAGCGTTTACGGTCGCGGCGATTTTCGGCAGGAAAATTGCGGTTGAGATCGACGCCATTGACATTCAGGCGTTGTCTGTGCGCCAGGCCATCGGGGTTGGCATTCTTAATCAGCCAAACGGATTCACTAAGCTGCATGTCGCTTAGACGCTCGGAAAAGGCCTCTAACAGAGGCGTTCCCACGCCTTCGTTTCCGTGGATGGAGGCGATAAAAAGAACGCCACCTTGAGCATGACCAAAGGCCTCGGTCACCAAAGGCCGCCCTTCTACGGAATGACCGATCACCATCGTCCTCTTCACGGTGGGCGTTTCCAGGCGTGCGACGAGCCACATCGATAATAACAATACCACTAAAACGCCGACCGCCGAAGCGACGCTCCATCGAGATTCATGATTCACATCGGCAAAGTGGCGCATTCACGGGCGTTGGCAATGCGGCAAGCAGCGGGTGGCGCTTGGGTTTGCGCCCGTGTCGCTTGACATTGATGGCACGTCTACCATCAGCTTGGCTCATGAGCCGCCCAGGCATTCTTCTCGTGATTCTCTTGCTGCTGGCCACCGCCGCCGGTTATTCCCTTCATCAGGTCAAGTTGAGCCAAACACGGCCCAAGCCGGTCCAGCCGGTCGAGTTTGAGCCTGCAACGCCGTCGAACGCGGAAGATCCAGCGCCGCCTGAAGTTTCTCAAACACCAACGCCCGCTGATGACAGTGGCAACACAGCTCTTCTCCTCAATGAAGCCTTCCGGCTGTCGCGATTGCGTGAACTCCCCTATCAAGAAGCGCTCAGTTTTAAGAAGCAATCGCCCGCCGATCTGCAAAGCATTTGGAAACGTGATCTCGATGCCACCTTTCCTTCCGATTCGCTCAGCCGATTCGGTCTCGTGTTGCAGTTGCTAGGTTTCCTGGATCCAAGTGAGGATCTTGATGCGCGATTTCGCGCGGCGCCCACGCTCTTCACAGACGCCTATTACGATGCACAGAATAACGAACTCCTATACACGGAGACCAATGATCCCTCGCAAGCCGAGTCGCGCGCCACCCTATCACAACAACTTTTATTAATGTTGTTAGAACAGCAATTCCAATGGCGGGAACAGCAGATTCCCATCGAGGTGAACATGGATCAGGCCCTAGCTCAGCGGGCGTTTGTCGGCGGCGATGCGTTCTGGCACATGTTGCGTTATAACGAAATGGACGCCGCCAAATCGCCGGTTTGGCAATTGGCGGACGCACGCGCCCAAGCCTTGCCGCCCATTCTCCGCGACGCGGTGATGTTGCCGTTTCGCGAAGGCGTGCATTTCTGTCAGGCGATCGTCGAGGCGGGTGTGGCCTTGGATTCGATCTACCAACAACGCCCTGCGACTACTGCGCACTTGCTTCATCCGGATCGCTACCTGCGCACCCCCCGTTATGAACCGCGGCAAGTACGCTGGGCGCAGTTGGATATCAAACGTCATGAACCCACTTGGGACAACGTGCTTGGTGAGGTCCTCATTCGAAGCGCACTGCGCATGCATGTGTCCCATGCCATGGCCGATGTTCTTGCAGCCGGATGGGATGGTGATGGCGTGTTACTCTATCAAACCGACACGCAAGGTCCGCAGCTCCTCTGGAAAACCGCCTGGCGCGATGCCGCGGCAGCCAAACAGTTTTTCAATTGGTTAGACACCCAAGGCCCCACACTCTTCGAAGTAGCGCGAGAGGAACGGCAGGTTTTCGATGATGAGAGGCGGGTGGTTTATCCCAGCGTGCTCGAGGTCGATCTCACGCTCAAGGATGACACGGTCACTCTGCTTCGCACTACGGAACCTGAATGGGCGGCCGCGTTGAAAGAGTTGAGCGCGCGTTCGCCCTTTGAGAAGCGCGGCTAGAATTTACCGCTCTCCTAATCAAGGGTTGATTCATCTTCTCTAAAACCGCTATGGCACGAGGATGAATCAAAACTGGCAGGATCAAATCGTGATCGTCACGGGTGGTGGCGGCGGCATGGGACAGGCGGCGGCGAAGCGCTTTGCCGAGGCGGGCGCAAAGACCTTTGTGTTAGGCCGAACGTTGACGTCGTTAGAAGAAACGGCTGCCCTTTCAAACGAAATCACCCCAGTCGCGTGCGACGTGGCAGACTCTGCTAGTGTTGCGGAAACAATGGCGGTTATTCTTGCCGCCGGCGCTCCCAAGGCCCTCATCCACACGGCGGGCATCAACACGCCAGACCGTTTCATGGCTCATGAAGACCCGGCCAAGGTGGCGAGCGAGTCGAGCTGGAAACAGATGATAGACGTCAATGTGTTAGGCGTAGTAAACATGATCCAAGCGGTTGCCAAACCCATGGCGCAGCATGGCGGCGGCAAGATCGTCGTGGTGTCGTCCACCGCGGGGCATGGATTCGATTCCTACGCCGGCGTGCCTTACACCGCTAGCAAATGGGCCGTCCACGGATTGCTTTTCACGGCGCGCACTCAGCTCAGCGCGCACCGGATCATCCTCTCAGAATACGCTCCAGGCGAGGCCAACACGCCGATTGTGGATAAACGCCCGGTTCAACCCACGGCGGAGCACCGGCGGGCCATGATCCAGACGGAAGATTGCGCGGAGGCGCTTTTCTACATCGCCTCGCAAAAGCACAGTATCAGCATGATTCAGCTCCCGGCCTACCAGCCATTCGGCGGGATGCCGCCGCAGATTCCGGCGCCCTGGCTCGATGGCCTGGAAATCCAACCGGTTTCCCCATGAATTTCTCCGTGGCCGTTCTATCGCTTGACGCCATTCTCAGCGGTGTCTAAAGGGCCGTATGCCAATTGCGACACCGAAACAATTCGCCGCGATGTTGGACGCGGCTCAAGAGGGCGGCTACGCCTACCCGGCCATCAACTGTACCAGCATCATCACGCTAAATGCCGCGATGAAGGGCTTCGCCGATCAGAAGTCCGACGGAATCATTCAGTTCTCCACTGGAGCGGGTCAGTTTGCCTCGGGGCTGAATCACAAAGACGCCGCCAAAGGAACGATCATTCTCGCCGAAGCCGCCCATCGTCTCGCCGAACAATACGACGTACTCATCGCGCTGAACACCGATCATTGTCAGCCCGATAAGGCCGAGGGCTTTCTCGATCCTCTGTTGGAAGCGACCAAAGCTCGACGCGAGCGTGGTGAGAACAACCTCTTTCAAAATCACATGTTAGACGCCTCGATCTTGCCTCTCGAGGAAAACATGGCCATCTCCAAGACTTATCTCAAGAAATGCGCCGAACTCGAGATCATCCTTGAGGTGGAAGCCGGCGTGGTCGGCGGTGAAGAAGATGGTGCCGCGGGATCTGAAGACACCCCGGAAGAACATCTCTACACCACTCCGGAAGACATGTTGGCCGTGTATGAAGCATTGCATGACTTGGGGCGGTTCACCTTTGCCGCGACCTTTGGCAATGTCCATGGACACTACAAACCCGGCGCCGTGAAGCTGCGTCCCGACATCCTCCGCGACGGTCAGAAAGTGGTGATGGAAAAGTATGGGGACGCCGCGGAATTCGATCTCGTCTTTCATGGCGGCTCGGGAAGTTTGTTAGAAGAAATACGCGAAACGTTAGGCTACGGAGTCGTGAAAATGAATGTGGATACCGATACCCAGTACGCGTTCACCCGTCCTATCGTGACACACGTTTGTGAGAATATCGAAGGCGTTCTCAAGATCGATGGTGAGATCGGAAACAAGAAAGCCTACGATCCCCGCGGTTACCTTAAAAAGGGTGAACAAAGCATGGCCGACCGCACCGGGCAGGCCTGTGAGGATCTCCTTTCCACCGGAAAAACGCTCTTCGGATCCGTATAATAGGATTCCTCGACCAACTAGATTCTTTCAAGCGGCCGTCTCATGTGAGACGGCCGTTTTTTTTTATTCATTGTGAGCCTATAGGAAGAAACGGACTTTGCTCTTTCGAGGTAACGGTTCTCGATTTAAAAGGATGAGCATGCAGCGACTCGCGATCCTCTTTTCACTACTCGCCTTTTCATGTCTGGCTATGGGCAATGAACGTCCGAACGTCGTCCTCATGATGACCGATGATCAAGGCATTGGCGACTTTGGGGTCAATGGAAACACCTTGATCGAAACGCCTAACATCGATGCCTTGGCCGCCAACAGTGGTAGTTTGACCACCTTTTATGTTAGCCCGGTCTGTTCGCCGACCCGGGCATCACTCATGACCGGCCGCTACAATCAACGGACCCGCTGTATCGACACGTGGCTTGGCCGTTCGATGATGGATCCTGACGAATACACACTAGCCGAGGCGCTCAAGGCGGCAGGTTATCGAACGGGTTTGTTTGGGAAGTGGCATTTGGGCGATTGTTATCCGATGCGGCCGCAGGATCAGGGTTTCGACGAGGTGCTCATGCATCGGGGTGGCGGCCTAGCGCAGCCATCAGAACCCTTAGAGAATGAGCGGCGTTTCACCGATCCCATCCTCTTTGATGAGAAGGGCGCCGCGGTGAAGACCAAGGGCTTCTGCACCGATGTCTACTTTGACGCAGCGTTAGCATTCATTGGGAAGGGAGCTGGGAAGCCGTTCTTCGTCTACCTGCCGACCAATGCGCCGCATGGCCCCTATCACGATGTGCCGGAGGACCTTCGCCGACACTACATGACCAAGGATCTCACGGTTCTCCAAGCCGATGCGCCTACGGGCGAACGCAGGGCGCTGATGCAGGATCAACTGGCACGTATTGCCGCCATGATCACGAACGAAGATCAGAACGTGGGGCGTCTGATGGCCCACTTGAAGCAGAATGGCCTTTTAGAAAACACGTTAGTCATACGCCTGAACGACAATGGCCCGAACACCATGCGCTATGTCGGCAATATGCGTGGGATGAAAACCAACGTCCACGAAGGCGGTGTCCGCTCTCCCTTCTGGCTGCATTGGCCGGCCAAGATTAAAGCCGGCGCGAAGGTGGACGCCTTGACCGCGCACATCGACGTCATGCCGAGCATTCTCGAAGCTTGTGATGCGAAGGCCGGTCCTCATGCGTTGGACGGTCGCAGCTTTCTCGGGCTCTTCACCGCACCGCAGACCACCGAATGGCCTAACCGAAAACTTGTGATCCAATCTCACCGCGGCACGTCCGCGCAACGTTACCACCACTTTATGCTCCGTGACGGCGACTGGAAACTGCTTCACGCCTCCGGCTTTGGCAAAGAACGTTTCGATGGCGAACCGAAGTTTGAGCTCTACAACCTTCAGGACGATCCGGAAGAGAGGAAGAATCTGGCAAGCGAGCGGCCGGAGGTGTTGGCTCGACTCAAGAAGGATTATGAAGCGTGGTTCGCCGATGTCTCCAACACGCGCCCTGACAACTACGCGCCTCCTCGCGTCGTGATAGGAACAGAATATGAGAATCCCACTGCGCTAACCCGACAGGATTGGCTTGGGACGACCTGGAGGGAAGGCGCGATGGGTCATTGGGTGGTCCAGGTGGCCAAGCCGGTGACGGCGCAGATCGAAGTCATCTTTCATCCTAAGGTCGTGACAGGAAACGACTCTGAGATCACGCTGAAGGTAGGTGAGAAAACGCTTCAGCAGTCTACCAAGACGGGATCGATTTTGTTCGATGGCGTCAAGCTGGAGAAAGGCGAAGTCCGGCTTGAGGCCGTTCGGCGCGAGGCCGATAAAGAGGTGGGGGCCTATCAGCTCATCGTGACCACGCGTTCTGGCTAGATTAGAAGATTGTCAAAACACTTAGCTTCGGCGTCATCTACCAATGTCATTGAGCTCATCGACCAGCTTCTTGTACATGCACCGGCTCGCCAAGACTTGTTCGCCGCCGCCTGCGAGGATTTCACGCAACTCTTTCTTGGCTGCCTCACGTGATTCAATCTCGGCTAGCTTTCCCCAGAGCCGTTTGATGTTATTGGCGGCGGAAAGCCTCTTGGAAGTCAGCTGATCGCGTTCCTTGAGTCCTAGGATTTTGATGCAAGTCAATCCTCGTTGGGACCGCATTGGCTCTCCTGAGATGGGGTCGCTAAGGATCTCCCCAGTATCGGAGTTCTTGAGAATTTTTGCCGAGATTTGTCCGGTGTCCGGGTCGACTTCTAAGTGCCGCGAGGGATCATCCGTTAACGGATTAATGAGAGCAGGTCGCTCGGAAGTGAGATCGTCGTCGTGATACTTGGCATAGGTCCCAGTGACAGGAAAACGGGCCCATTTGCCGATTTTTTCACCCGATGGCTGATTACAGAGTTGGCAGGTAGGCATAAGGTTGGTCTCGTCGTAAGCCAACCAGTAGTATCCCCAGTGGTCCCGCTCGGCGCCGGAGCGATCTGTTATTCGTATTGGATTGTCGTCTGAATCTGTGACCGCTCCCTTGGGGCGGAAATGTTCTATGTCACCACGCTGAAAGTCTGTGATGAAGGATTCGCAATAGACGCACTTTCCTTGAAACGGCCCGTCCTTGGCCATGAAGTGCAGTTCCTTAATCGTATCTCTTGAATAGAGTTTACGATCAATTTTAATTTCTTTCGGGTCTGTTCCTGCATCTACGGCATCGGTCATTTCTTGAGTCTTTGCCTCGCAGTCAGCACGCCATGCCTTCCACAATCGCGACAATCTTTTTCGCTCAGGTTCGGTCTCAGCTGCGGGCTCGCCGTATCCATCGAATTCGATTTTGATCAAGACGCTCTCTCCTCAGTTGTGGATTCAGCATTTGTCTCCTCAAGGATCGTAACCAACTCTCGCCGTAGTTCACTTTCTAAAGCGATTCTATCAGAAGCCTTACGGGCCATCTCGTCCAGCACCTTCGAAATGGCCTCTTCCACCTCATGATTGAACACATGTTCGCCGCCCGCTCCTTGTTTCAGCTGACGGCGGAGGCGTTGGAATTCTTCCTCTTCCTCCTTCGTCCGTTCTGACAAACTGCTTAGGGCGGCATAGCGGTCTGCGTCCTCGGTACTGCCTGGGCTTTTCGAAGACCAAAGCCCAAATGGAGACGTCCAGTGGATCGTTAAAATAGGAATGGTGGATGGTTGGCGCCCTGCCTACAGGGAAGGGCACCAAAATTTAAGAAAAAACCAACCATCCATGAATACTCAAACACTCCAAGAACAGTTTCTCCAGTCCGAATCCGGCCAGAGCGCCGAGATTTTCAACCAATTTCTGCGCAGTTCCGTGCGCCTCGCCCTCTTCGAGCTCATGCAGCAAGAAGTGCACGATCTCTGCGGCCGTTCCCACGACCGGGACCGGCCCCCTACCACTTTTCGCCGCGCGGGAAGTGAACAAGGCATTTGCTATATCGATGGGGGCAAGGAAAACATCAAGCGCCCTCGCGTCCGTCAACGGCAGGAAGACGGCAGTGAGCAAGAAGTCAGCCTCAAGTCCTACGAAGCGGCTAAGGATGTCAACAACATCAGTCAGGCAGTGATGCGCTTGTTGCTTGAGGGAGTAAGCACGCGTGGGGTCAGTCGCCTCAGTAATGACAGCGTTAGTAAAAGCACCATCTCCGAGCAATGGGCAGAGCACTCAGCTGAGAAACTCGAAGCGTTCCGTTCCCGCCCATTGCACGAAGAAGGCTATCTGGTCTTGATGTTAGATGGCGTGCATCTTAGTCGCGATCAAACCGCAATTGTCGCCTTGGGCATCCGAGCCGATGGTAGCAAAGAGATGCTCGATTTCCGTGTTGGCAGCAGTGAGAGTTTCGAAGTTGCTAACGATTTGCTCAAAAACCTCAAAAAGCGAGGCCTTAAAAGCATCGCCAAACGGTTCCTAACGCTCCTAGACGGCTCTAATTCCCTGGAGAAAGCCGTTCTCACGCACTATCCGAACGCCGTAATCCAGCGCTGTTTAGTGCATAAAGAGCGCAATCTACGCAGTTATCTCTCTAAACGGCAACACAGTGAACTGGCGCGTTTGCTCAACCGGTTGCGGCGTGCTGAAGGGAAAGAAGCGGCACGAGAAGCGTATGATGAACTCAGTGAATTTTTGAAGCGACATAACAGCGCTGCTCTATCAAGCCTACAAGAAGCTGGGAATCAAATCACAGCACTACAGGATTTAGGTGTTCACGCTAGTCTTCACCGCAGTCTTCTGAGCACCAATATCATCGAAAATGCCATCCTCAACATCCGGCGTCGGATGAGCAAAGTGAATCGTTGGCGAACAGCAACGCGAGAGGGGCGGAAGACGATGGCTGATCGCTACCTAGCAAGCGGTCTACTCTACGCCGAGAGCACGTTTCGACGCATCACGGGTTGGCGGGATATGGCACACCTGCGAGAAGTTCTCGACCAAGACTAACACTGCCCCTCAATGAAAGCCTTCAACCATGGCTACAAGCAAGGGGCCAGCCCCCTCGACCCCCGGGATTTACCGCATTCCCCACTTACCGCAGGAGTATGGCAGAAAAGAAGGGAGAGACGTGCCGTCTCTCCACTCCTCCTGCGTATAAGGTCAGCCGCGCGGCGCTCGGGTTGCTTCCCAGCATTGCCCTATCCTCCTGCGGCGACGCGATCGGCTTACCAAAGAGTGGAGCGAAATCAACTAAAACTAACACAAGTCTTTAACTTGACAAACTAACCAACCAGTGCCTAACTCTAACCTCCATCCACGATTTCTAACGATCTGATGGACATCCCCGCCCAAATACGGATGTAAGAATCTGATCAGCTCGCCGACCACGTAGCTCCGTCTTAGGTATATCGAATACTCTAACTCGACCAGGCTCATCAGATACGATACTTAGGACTTGGGCGCCCTCCAAATCTGCGGCTCCAGCTGTGACTAGGGGTGTGTGAGTGGTAACAATGAGTTGCGTCGTAGGAAATTTTTCTCGGAGGCGTTGTAGAATGAAGCGTTGCCAGCGTGGATGTAGATGTTGCTCAATCTCGTCAATAAGAAGAATACCTCCTGCATTGCGCTTTGGCGAAAAGCGCCCGGCAAGAAGCTGCCAACCAAGATAGTCAAGCACCCACTTAGTTGTACAGCGATACCCGTCGGCGACTGACGCAACCGGTTGAGAACCCCAAGGTCCAGTCAGCTCAAGCCCAGAATTGGTAAAATCAACACTCCAATCAGCGGGATCAAGCATGAGAACCTCAAGGAGGATTTGTGAAAGAATTCGACGTTCCTCAGGTTCACGTCGGAGGAAAACCACCTCAGGATTCATCAGGGCAGCGGAATCGCTAAACAGCGATCCCACAGCAAATTGCCGTTCATAATCGACAGGACTCTTCTCGTTCTCTGCAGTACGCTGAGTTCCATATCCGCAGACGAATACGTCCTGCCATGGAAAAGAGTTGGGGGTTGTCGTCTGCCGAACGCGTTCCTTTTTATCGATACGCGTCTTGATCATCGCTCGCTTCTCTCCGGATCGGAGCATGACGACAATACTGCCTTCGTCCCTCCCGTGACGTAAAAACTTTCCAGGGATACGTTTCATAAGCCCCACGGCCTCAGACTCCGGACATAAGCCGATTGCGAGTGATCGCAGAATGGTGCTTTTGCCAGTCCCGTTATCTCCAACGATAAGCGTTGCAGGACTCACGTCTTGATGATTCGTGAAGTCTAAGATTAACTCGTCGAAGCATCGAATATTCTTCAGCTCGATACCCTCGACGTAATAGGTCGCTCGATCAAGACTGCGTGGGACTTTGATTCTGCTAAAGTCTTGCGGATTTCTCAGCCTAACGAGGCGAAAAAAGGATCTTGTCGAGTGAATGTGATGTCTATAGACCCAAGCTCGCCGAGCCAAGTGAGCGTAGAACCCACTGCAAACAGCAATGAACAACCATGCACCCGCTACGCCTACTTTTCCCAAGCTTAAGAATTCGTTCTTAAATAAAAAAAATCCATAGAATACCGTGTAGGCCGAACAGAAGGCAAGAATCACCCATGCATGGCGCCATAATCTAGAAGTATTCACGTACGGAATCCTCGGTTTGAGTTACATTGCATGATCTACGAATAAAGACACTATTCTTCAAAAGTAACCAGGTAAATTGCCGTATGGGCGGCCAAATAAACCCAGACAGTTACACTCTTTTGATTCCACTAAGCAATACTAAAAAGCTAATTGAGCTGTTCCATCCTTTATTCTATCTCTGCCACCAGCCACCCATGACCGGTGGGATTGACAGGCTCACCAACACGAATCCTGGGAATTTCGCGCGGCGGGGCGAGCGTCTTGGACCACGCGGTGTGCAGGGCGCTCATTTGCTTGACAATGTCAGGATGCTTTGCTGCGAGATCGTGTTCCTCCTTGGGATCCGATCTGAGGTTGAACAACTGCCAAGAATCCTTGGTGTATTTCTTATAGAGCCGCCAATCTTTCCACCGGACGGCGATCAAATGCCGGCGGACGGCATCATCAGGTTGGTTGTTGAGCCAGAAAAGGTATTCGTGGGCACTCTCTGTCCGTTCGCCTTTGAGATAGGGAATCAAATCGGCCCCGTCGCAGTGTTTGGGAATGGCCTGACAAGCTAACGAAGTGATCGTGGAGTAAAAGTCAAAGTTGGCGATCAAGCCATCGTAACGCTTGCCCTCCGGCAGCGTGCCGGGCATGGAAAAGATGGTTGGCACGCGAACCCACCCCTCTTTCTGCGTCCCTTGGCCCTTGCCACCGGTGTAGGGTGTGGATGACCCGCCTTCACCGCCGTTGGCGCCATTATCGCTAGAGAAAATCACGAGGGTGTTGCGGCGTAGCCGGTGTTTGTCTAACGCTTTTAGTAACTTGCCCACTTGATCATCGACCGAAACGATGGCGCCGGCCAACTTGCGCCGTTTCCCGTCCGCCATGGTTCGATCCGTTAGACGCTTGGGGACTTCGGTATTGAAAGAATGCACCGCCTCCGGTGACCAGTAGAGGAAGAACGGTTTCGCGTCGTGGCGATCAATGAAGTCGACCATGGAATCCCCATCGTAATCCGTTAGCCACACCGTCTCACCTGCTTTGTTGATGCAGAAGTACTTGGACTTGCCCTGCTTCTTATCGAGATGCTTGCGCAGTTCTTTAGGCGCCCTAGCAATTTCTTCTTTGGTGTAGCGTTTCTTAGGTGGGATCTTGGCCACTTCGGTGAAGCCTACCCGCAAAGGCCCTTGCCGTTTGCTACCAATGTCCCATTTGCCGATCTGGCCCGTCACGTAACCGTGGTCGCTCAGAAACTTTGCCAGGGTCGGACGATCCTCCGGAATGGGCAATCCGCGTGACATGCCGTATTTGCCAAAGCGCTGCGCATACTGCCCCATCATGAGGCTGCAACGACTGGGACAACACGGTGGGTTGGTGATGTAGGAAGCCGAGCAGCGCACACCTTCCGCAGCAAGGCGATCGATGTTGGGAGTGGGGATGTCGAGGCTTCCATAGGCCCCGAGGTCGCCATAGCCGAGATCATCGATGTATATCAGAATGATGTTAGGCTTCGTTTCGGATTGGAGCGTTTTCTCAATCTGGGTGAGGCCTGGAGAAATCAAACCAAGTAGTGTTACGCAAAGGATGCTTATAATCGTGGAGCGCATGACTATCGCTTAGCAGAAGCCTGGGACAGTGGGCGAGAGAATCTCGCTTGGGGCCGGTTGGGTCAACGGGCAAGGAACTTCATTTGGTGGTAATCCTCGAGCGATGGCTCAAGCACGCGCACCATGGTTTCGTTAGGAAGACCGCTTTCCGGAAGCCATTCCCGTGCTGCCGTGGGATTGGTTTCCAAATAGGCGAGCGCAACGGTTGTGAGGGCCGTTTCCCTGACGTGAGGATCGCTGATCTCGTCAGCCCAGGCGATGGCGGCTGCCGGATCCTCGCGCGCGATGCTCGCAGCAAGGCCGTTGATGCCGTGGTCTCGTGTGAACGCGTTTTCTTCTTGAGCTAGATAGGCGCTTGCGGCTTTGGGATCGTGTCGCGCCCAGGAATTGAAGGTTTCTGAGAGGATGCGATGACGGCTCCGCTCGTCCGCGATGGACTCCACTAGCGGAATCGCCTCAGCGCCTTGCTCGCGAATGGTTCGCTGCACGTAAGCGCTGATTGCTTCATGACGCTCATAAGACTCCACCGGTAAGGTGCCGATGTGTTCGCGGACGGCGTTCACATCTTGCTGGAGCCAAGTGTGGTAGGTGTGATAGTAGGCCGCGCCTTTGTGAACTTCTTCACCCAGACCACCTAACCATTCAAGCGTGCCCTCGACGTCAGAAGCAGCATAATGACGCGCCAAACCGGCGAGCGCTTCGTTGCGTAGCTCCACGGGTAGACTGACGGCCCACGACGTCGCTGCTTCCGACTGTCCAATCAGCTCGACGACCTCTTCCGTCGTCGCTCGAATCAGCTCGCCAACCGCTTTGTCACCAATAAGTCCTGCCTGAAATTGTTCATGAATGAAGTCCGTGGCCAACGTGATATCAATCTCCGCGAGGCCTTTGGTGAGACCTGGCCGCAGGTATTCTTGGCTTAGAAAATTCGTTGTACCATCGCCATTGTGCGCGCTCACCTGCAATTTATCAAAAAACGAGCGCGCACCTTCCGCCTCCACGCTGGCCCAGCCGGCGAGGGAGGCTTGGCTGGCCTGCTTGGTGAAGCGAGCAGCGCCAATCACGCCTTCTCTTCCCGCGACCCGCCCCCAGGCATGATGAAAGGCGTCGTAATCGGGACTATGTGGCGGCAGGTGTTCCAGTTCCTGACGAATGCGCAAAGCATTCTCCGCATTCAGATGGGCGATCAAGGTGTTGATCGCCTGTTTTCGGATCGGGTCCGACTCACCTTCGCGGGCTAGCTTTCCCAACTCGCGAATCTGTTGGTCCATCAATCCAGTCGTTCGTCCTGACGCCTGCTTTTCCTCGGAATCAATAGGCGTCACGTGATTGCGCCAAAGCGAACTCGCTACGCCAACGTGAAACTCACGGGCCATGGTTGAACGGTTAGGTGTCCCGCCATCTTGAAGCCACCATCCAAGGGTGAGCCCCGTAACCATCAGCAGGAAACTTGTGAAGAACCAGCGGCGTAAGATGGGCATGTTGCCATACTATAGGGAAATAAATCGAATGTCTTCAATAAGGCGCAATCGCCTTTGAATTCGCAGAGGGCGTCGTTACGATCGCCATGTGAATGCGATAATGGGAGTTTTGATGCGAGTGACTTTGGTGAGTGCCATAGGGATAGGTGCCATGAATTGGTCCGGCGCGCAGGGGAGGATTGACTTCGGTATCACGCGAATGGCGGATGAGGAGAGCCTGCGGGTTTCGTGGTCGACCGCACCTAGAACCGCGTTGCTCGAGCGAAGCCAGCTTACGAGTGATGGCATTTGGGAGGTCGTGCAGATCGTGCCTGTGTCGCATAATGATAGGTTCGTCGTGGAAATACCTTTGGATGCTCCCCAGGATTTCTTTCGTCTTGGAGAAGGCGAGATTATCTTTGTTGATTCCGACCACGAAACCGAGGGGAGTGGCAGGTTCTTTGATCCGTTTCAAAGTCTGATGTTAGGGTTGGAAGAGGCCAGAATTCGATTTGGAGAAAACGGTGATCCGCAGACGCTATACGTTTTCTCGAGAGCCTATGCGGAGGTCATCGCAATCGACGGTGCGACCGCGCCAGGGTTTGAAGTGTCTATCATTAGCAGTAAAACACCGCTAACCGTTGGTACACAGGTGTTCGGTGGTGACTCTCGGGCTCAGTTGTTGGCGCCGGTAGGGCAAGCAGCGGTGAGTGTGCGTCAGATCGAGAGTTTTCGATTGGTGGGATTCGAGATCACGGCCTCTTCCGCGCCCGGCTTTGAAGGAAAAAATGTGAGAGCCTTGTCTATCGCGGATTGCACAGTCGATTCCAACGGCGGCCAGCATGGCGTTAGGCTAACAAAAATCTCGAAAGGCAACGTTCGCTTCCACAATGTTACCAGTTCAAACACGACGGAATCTGGATTGGCGATCACGGATTACTCCGGGGAGTTCATGGTGCGTGACGATGATGATGACACCGACCAAGACGTGCTCACCATCAATGGAACTTCCGATGGCTTTGCCGGTATCGATATCGCGAACTCGAACCTCGGCGCGTTTACCTTCGCTAACGTTGATATCATGAATACGGGAGCTGAAGGAGCACGCCTGAATCACGCAGGTACCGTACGTTTCAGTGCTGCAAGCTCGGAGCTTGGGGACGAGATCGGTGCCACGTTGATCAACACGACCAACGGCGATGCCATCAACTCAGTGAATACCAATCTGCTTGTCACCTTTGCTCGCATCGGAGAGTCGGGAACCATTCTTGGCGATGCCATTGAAATCACCAACAACGATGGCCTAACACGATCCGCAGATCTTCAGAACACCGGACCTGGGAGGGAAATTAATCGGATACCGATTTGAAGATCAGCCTTAGGTTTGTGTCAGAATATTCAGTTTCCGTGGCGCTCAGCTCAGCGCAGAGATGCTGCAGAATCTCGTTGGCTTTGGGCGTGGACAGGCTGTGGATCTCCACGGTTAGGGTGCCTGCTTCGTTGTCAGGGATGAGGTTGGCTTCGGTGGTGTAGAGATCGCGCACAAAGGCGCGCGCTTCGTCTTGATGGTGCGCTCCAAGGTGTTCTCGAATCGTTTGCGCCATGGCGCTCTCGGCCCGGTAGGCGATGATCTTCAGCGTATCGATGAAGTGTTTGCTGCGGGTGGCCAGTTTCATGAATTGGTCTTCTTCGGGTAACTTGCTCACGGTGATGTGTTTGTCTGTCTTGCTGCGTCGGCTTTTGAGTTGCTCAAGCTCACTGGTCTCGCGCTCGATTTCTTCGCGCAGGGCTTCGGCTTTGGCCATGTAACGCTCGGCTCGTTTACTGGTGAGTTCTTGCCCTTTGAGACTGAGATCGTGCAGCTTGGCTTTGCGCCGGGCTTGCTGGGCATTTCGGCTTCGGATCTCGCTATCGAGCTGTCTCCAGGCGGGATTGACCACTCGTGCGGTAGCTTTTATTGGCTCAAGCTGATAGTCGATAAGTCGATCGAGGTTAAAGTGTTGCCGCGCATACTTGAAGAAATTTTCTTGATACCATCTGCCGAATTGTGGCCCGGCGATCTCTGCCGCGCTGGCTTGCCATTCGGTGCTGATGATGGCGATTTGCCGCCCGCTTTCGGTCAGTTTGCGAACCTCGCGCACCCACAGTTGCTCGGCAGGTTTGCTTCCTAACAAAGTGCCGCGCTCGGCAAGCCGCATCTCGGCTTGGCTACCGTCGATGAGTTTGACTTGGTGAGGATGAAATTCGTCTTCGGGCCAATCTTCGCCGGGGTATTTGTGGTAGGTTTGACAGGCGATGCGTTTGGCGTTCATGCGTTTGAACAGACCGGGACTGTAGCCTTCGCGGTCGAAGACTAACCGGAAGCGCATGCGATAGCGATCGGCCTTAAGCTCGGTTTCGGTGGGTTGGTTGGGAATTTGCGTTTCAAGTGTGGGAATGATTTCTTTTTCGAGCACCTGGATCATCCCAGGGTCGATGGCTTGATTGACTTTGAAGAAGGGCAGACCGTCGAAGCCGTTAACCCAGTAGTCGGTGGTGGCGCGCAGGCAGAGACGTTGGCGGGCGACGTAGTGACGTGGCAGCTTGGTTTGTTGGCCATGATAGACGCGGGTGTGCCCGTCGATGTAGAGAACGCCGAGGTTGGCGGGATCTTCCTGCATCCAGTCCTCACAAAGATGCGCAGCCCAAGCTTCGCTGTCTTGAGCACTGAGTTCTTTGAGTTTGCTACGCAGCGTTTTCACTGCAGGACATCGATCCAAGCCTAGCAATTTTCCCCATTCTCCGGGAGCGCTGTAGGCTAACTGCTCGATGGATTTGATCCGGCACAAAGCCATGAAGGCGAGGATCATGAAGATGTGCGTGAGACTGTAATAGCCGGCCGGCAGGGTGAAGTAACGCGAACCGTGTCGGAGTAGACCACAAGCTAATAAGGCGGGTAGAGCTAACAAGACGCCCCCGAAACTGACGTCCTCACAACGCTGAAAGGTGCTTGGCGCTTTGCTGATCTTGCCGACGGCGGCGAGCACGCGCATGCCAAGATCGGTGGTGGCGACGCCTAAGGGGGCAGCAGCATCTTCGCGGCTGCGTTGGCTTTTGCTGCTGGCCTGGGATTGACTATCAGAGTCCGCCAACGTTGCTTGCTGTCGCCGGTCTGGCGCTATCTGCCTGGGCCCCTTTTTTTAGAGCCACGTGGTCGGCCTCGCTTTTCTATGTAGAAGGCTTTTGGTCCACCTTCGCGGTATTTTTTGACCCAACGTTTGAGGGCAAGTGGTTTGATGCCAAAGGCGTTGACGATGTCCACCTGCTTGGCATTGCCGTTGATGTAGAATTGACTAACGATCATCTGGAACGAAGCGGTATCCTCCACATCATGGATGAAGACGGGCATCATGCCGTGCAGGTAGACGACTTGATTCTCTTGGCGTTGATAGCCAAGGTTCTCGGTGATCAAGTGGGTGCCTTCTTGGATAATGGGAAGCTGCAATTGAGGCATGCAGAAGTGTATCATGATCGAAATCGGTCTCCAATCCACGATTCGGTATCCGTTTTTTCTATCGCCTGATCTGCATTGCCGCTCCCTCTACCCCGAGGATCCATCGGGTAGGTCAGGTGTTCTGATCTTATTTTCAACAACGTCTTTGGCCTTGGCGTTCCGGATCCAACGGGAAGAGGGGTTTTCATTAATGCCGAGAACGGAACGTTGATAGTTCATATGAACTCGAATTTCTTCGCGACGGACCAATCGACGATTTCAACTGTCTCTGGCAGCTCGGCGACGTCGCTTATTCTCACTCTAGCAGGAAATAGCACCCTGACAACATCTTCAATGCAGCCCGCCATTTCCATTGTTGGCGGTGGCTTGCATTCGACCATCGTGCGCGCCTGGGACTTCCCGAATCAAATCATCGGAGGCACCACGGAGTCGTCGGGCATTCTCTTTGATCGCGTGACGTTCGATGCCGACGGTGATCCTTCGAATGGTATTCAACAGGTCGTGTATCGAGGCGATCTCGATATCGGGCAGGTGCCGCCGTTTACCATCCAGCGTGTGAAGGGGAATGGCCTCACCTTCAATGATGTGACGGGCGATCTGCAGATCGAGGTACTCAACATCGCCAATGAGAACGGGACGGGACTTCGCGTCCACAAATCGATGGCGTTGCCTTTCAATCTCGAGATCGGTGGGGGCACCATCGATACCATCAATGGCGTTGACACTAACATCGATCTTTAGCGATGAGTCAGAATCGCATCATTCCCCTGCGAGGACGGCTTTTTTGATATAGGTTAGAGAGGGAAAGGCGTTCTTTAAGTAGGCGTTGCCCTCGGACTGAATACGCGACGGCTTTGGAGCATCATCGTAGCCGGTAAAGATTGCTCTCACAGCTTCCATGCCCTCGATGACTTCTCCGATCGGTGTGTAACCTTGCGTATCCAGGTGTGTATTGTCTGCCAAATTGATGAAGAGTTGGGTCGTTCGAGAATCCGGGGTTGATCGGGCGAAGGTGAGTGTTCCGGTTGTGTTAGACTGCCGCACGATCAATTCATCTTCGATAGGGGCTTGGTTCCAACCAGCTGAAACTGCCGGCTCACCATGAATGCCGAACTGAACGACGAAGTTATCGATGGCGCGGAAGAAGGCGATGTCTTGGAAGAAACCTAATTTCACCAAATTGTAAAAGCGATCGGCTCCCTTAGGTGCCCACGAGCGATTGACTTCGAGAGTGAAATCGCCCGCGGTGGTTTCAAATGTCACGTTAAAGAGATCGGGAGCCGTCTCGGTAGCCATCGCTGGGTCTAACAACGCCGGCGAGATATCAGATCCAAACGTGTTTCTGTCTGCTCCTTTCTCAAAAAACGTAGGGTCGAAAGGTTTATTAAGTTCGATCTTTGTAAACTCAATGATAGTCCTCGATTGATTGCCATTGGCCGTCGCAATCATTTGGAAGAGCCAGGGAAATTGCATCCCGTCAATCTGCCGGTGCGTAATGATTCGTGTCTCGATGAGGTCGGCGGTGTTTGGGGCAGCCGGAACCGTGTAGGTTCCCACATGAAGAGCCGTCTGGGTGTCGAAGAAATGTGTCGAGGTGTCGCCATCGTCATTGATTACCTCAACAGCGTGAACCACTTCGCCGCGATAGGTTTGATCGGGAAGTTCAGTGACTTGGCCTTCAAAAGAGATCGCACTCAATCCTGCTTGATTTGTTAGTTCGTCTAGCTCAAGTATTTCTGTTATCGGTAGTTCGTGCCCATTGAGAAGTGCGACACTCCAGGTTTCGGTGCCGTTCCATCCAGCTTCAGATACGAACATGCTCCCAAGGAGTTCCCCCTCGCTTCGGCCGTAGAAATGCCCTGTGTGAGTGTAAACAATCCGATTCTCAAATTCCGACCGGCCGTTCGAATCTTGAATCGTTGCACGATAGGTCGCATCAGTCGAAGCTAGCCGGTCCATGAGATCTTTACCAATGGCACGATGATAGCGTTCGATGATACCTTGCGAATTGGGAGGATTGGTGTGGGTATCCTCAATCAGCCGCACGCGGTAAAAAGCGCGCGCCGGGAGGACGCCTGCATCAGCAAAGACGCCCTCGCCTAGGTGATTGGTCACCACATCTCCAATGGGCATCCAATGCTGCAGGTCGGGCGACCGCTCGATGGGATAGCGCCGATTGGAAAGACCGGAGATCACCAATCGCGTCCGGTTAGGTTCTTGGAAAGGCGTCATTCTGACGATGGCCACGCGTTCTTCTTCATAGCGCCGAACGAAGACCTGATCCGCATCGCTCAGCGACGAGATCGAGATCAAAACTTCTTTTCCCGTTTCGTTGCGGAGGGTGACCCGTTCACCATCGAATGAAACGAGGCATGCATGAATGACACGGCCCCGGGTGTCTGTGAAATTCCGAAACTCGGCGCTTAGTGTGGATGTGAGGAACAACAGAGTCAAACAGGCAGTAGCACAGTATAAGGAAATGGTCTTCATGAATAGGATGGTTTCATCACTCCCATAGACCAACGCACCGATAGGGTTACAACGTGATCGAAGTTTTTCGTGAAAGAGTACGAAGTTCCTATTCAGGACGGACGAAATGGTGCTCAACGAGCCGTGGCTTCCCGCCGCGGAGCGCCAAATCTGCGCCGAGACGCCGCAATTCCTTGATCTCTGCCACCGTCAAACAATCATCTCAGCGCCCCTTCTTTCCAATCAAACCTGCGCTCCGGATGTAGAATCAACGTTCCGCGCGTGGTGCCTCGAACAGGGCCCCCTGCGCGCCAGCGTATTTTTCGCGGTTTTGTTAGCGATCTCCCTTCCCGTCATCTGGCCCAAGGCCTTCTCCGGTAGACCGCTGGAATGAAACCACTCTCCCTTGTTCGTATGACGTTCGTGAGGAGCCGGCGCCCCGAGCAGAAACAATGCCGAGGGCGAACACGGACCATCCGAGATGCCCAGCGAGGCGCTTACGGCGGCTGAATGGTGGGGTTGTCACGTTTTGACTAACGTTTGTCTGCAGCTGCGTCGAGGATGACTCGTTGCGCTTTCTCCGGCAGACCCGATGCGACGACCCAGTCGGCCGCGGCAGCTTGATCTTTGCGCGCCCAAGCTTGAGCGACTCGGATCGTCGTTTCCATGCGTTCTTTCTCAAAAGAGATTGTCTCCGCCCAGGCCAACGCCGATTGCGGGTCTTCCCAAGCCAAGCGCCGCGTGAACCCGCTGATGGCGGCGTCTTTCATTCGCGACTCCGGCAATTCATTGAGATAAGCGCTCGCGGCGGTGGGATCTTTCGCCGCCCACTCATGCATCGAACGATGCATCCCTGCGTGTTGCCCCGGGCTCTCCGGCAAGCTCGTCACCCACTCCACCGCTTCGGCGGGATCTTTGCGTGCCAAGTGATGACCCACTTCGCCGATCACTTGCGGATGGCCCTCTTGCGCTTCCGCCCAAGACATGGCACCCGACGGATCATCCTCCGTATAACGATGGGCCACACGGCTCATGGCAATTTGGCGGCCCAGCTCATTGGGTAGTGCTTCCGCCCACTTCGCTGCCGCGGCAGCCGAATCGGTGCGCAAGACGCTTTCCACTACAGAGCCCATGAGTTGATGCGCCGAACGGTCATGCGGTCCTTGCGCCATTTCACTGACATAGTCTCCGGCAATGTTGGGATCCGCGTTCGCCAACCCTTGAACTAAGCCGCGCGTCAAGTGACGTCGCAGCCCATCCGGCTTGAGCTTGCGATCTTTGAGAAGAGGATCGAACGCGGGATTGTTAGGCATATCAAGTTCCTTAAACCACTTCAGCGCTTCGCTAGGACTGGCACTCGCCCAGCCGGCCAGCGCTGGAGACATGTCGTCTTCCTCCGTCCCTGCACCAAAGAGTGCGGCTTCGACACCGGCCACCGCACCCCAAGCGTAATGAAATTCACGAAACTCCGGGCGACGATGATCCAAGTGCTCGATCTGCTTGCGAATTTGCAACGCGTTTTCCGCGGTCAATCCTTCGAGTAATCTAGAAAACGCTAGTCTTCTTTCAATCGGGCTCGTCGAGGTACGGAAGCGTTCACCTAAAAGCTCGATATCGCGTTCTGTGAGAACCGCACTCTTAGCGTTTGAAACCCTCAGAGGATCCTCCGCCGCATCTGATCCGGTATTCGCGCTCCGGCTGGAGTTTGCCATGAGTGAGTCTTGAGAACCCGGCAGGCTGGACGAAAGCTCCTTCGAGACCTGAGTGGGCCGCCATTGGAAACCAAGGACAAAAGCCGCGGTGGCGACCACCAGCCAGGCGCCGTGCATGAACAAGGACTGCTTCTTCATTGGGATGAATTCGGAGCTTCGATGGATTTCGAACGCCTTATAGATAGAGAATCTTTGCCGTCTCTCAATGCGAAGATGAGCGAAAGCCGGCGGATTCGTGTTCTACGGTGCAAACCGCTGTGATGCGGTGAGTTCGGAGCGGATCTTGTGGACCTTCCGAGCGTGGTGCTCCGGCGAGAAGAGTCTCACGATTTCTTCTACGACCGCCCATCACGTTGACGAGCACGCTTGACCTCTCCGATGACTTGACGCCCGTGGTGCGCATGGGGAGGCTCTCACCCATGTCCGTTCCCCAAGATGCCCATCAAGAAGTTGAGAATTTCATGACCGGCTTGATCCGGCGCAATCCCGGCGAACCGGAGTTCCATCAGGCCGTGCGTGAGGTGGTGGAGACGCTGATGCCGTATGTGTTAGAGCATCCCAAATATCGCGAAGCCCAGATTCTCGAACGCCTAACCGAACCCGATCGCATCATCAGCTTCCGCGTCTGTTGGGAAGATGACGAAGGCAATGTTCGGGTCAATCGCGCCTGGCGGGTTCAATTCTGCAATGCCATCGGCCCGTACAAAGGCGGCCTGCGTTTTCATCCATCGGTTACCCAGAGTATCCTCAAGTTCCTCGGATTTGAACAGATATTTAAGAATAGCCTAACAGGTCTACCCATGGGTGGCGGTAAAGGCGGTTCCAACTTCAACCCGAGAGACAAGAGCGACCGCGAAGTAATGCGTTTCTGTCAGTCGCTCATGATCGAGCTTCACCGGCACATCGGAGAGGATACCGACGTCCCTGCGGGGGACATTGGTGTGGGCGCTCGTGAAGTGAGCTACCTCTTCGGCCAATACATTCGATTGGCCAATCGCTATGCCGGCATTCTAACAGGTAAAGGCCTTTCCTTTGGCGGGAGTCTGGTGCGCACCGAGGCCACGGGCTACGGTTGCGTGTATTTTTGTGAGAACATGTTCAACCAGATCGATGACACGATTGCAGGCAAGACCGTGGCTATTTCCGGCTCCGGCAATGTCGCTATCTACGCGGCACAGAAAGCGATGACCCTAGGGGCCAAAGTGCTCACCATGTCCGATTCGTCGGGCTTTATTCATGCGCCGCATGGATTGGATTGGGATATGTTAGAGCATATCAAGGAACTCAAGGAGGTTCGCCGCGGGCGCATTCATGAAGCGGCGGATCAGTTTTCAGAGATTTCCTTTCATGCTAAAGCGCGGCCATGGAATGTGCCGGTCGAAGTCGCGATGCCCTGCGCGACGCAGAATGAACTTTCCGGCGAGGAAGCACAGACCTTGCTCAAAAACGGTTGCGTGGCCGTGAGTGAAGGCGCTAACATGCCCACTGAACTCGCTGGTGTCCGCGCCTTTGTCGATGCCAAGGTCCTCTTCGGCCCTGCCAAAGCGGCCAATGCCGGTGGAGTCGCCGTTTCGGGATTGGAACAAAGCCAGAATGCGCTCCGGCTATCATGGAGCCGTCAGGAGGTGGATTCGCGATTGCAGACCATCATGCACGACATTCATCAGAAGTGCGTCGAGCATGGAAAGGGCGAGGGCAAGTTCGTGAACTACGTGAAGGGAGCTAACATTGGAGGCTTCGTCAAAGTCGCCGATGCGATGCTTGCTTATGGAGTGGTGTGATCTTAGAAGAATCCAGATAATTCTCCAGCCCGATCGGAGGATTCCAATACGATTTCCGCACTAGCAAGAAACCCCATTTCATCAACCATGACCTCACCTCTTCCCATCGCTGTTATCATGCTCACCGTGGCTGGTGTTCTCGCATCACTAGCCGAAGGTCTGGCCCAAGAATCCAAGCCTAACTTCATCATCATCTTCACCGACGATCAGGGTTATGGCGACTTGAGTTGCTTCGGCTCGAAGACGATCAAAACACCTAACATTGATCGACTTGCAAGCGAGGGCCGGAAGTTTACCAACTTCATGGTCGCGTCGCCGGTATGTACGCCTTCGCGAGCAGCGTTGCTCACGGCTTGCTATCCCAAGCGCGTGGGCATGCATCAGCATGTGCTTTTTCCCGCATCGAAGAAAGGTCTGCACCCTGACGAGCACACCATTGCTGATCATTTGAAGGTACAAGGTTATGCCACGGCGTGCTTTGGCAAATGGCATCTCGGTCATCATCCGGAAGTACTCCCGACGGGCAACGGTTTCGACACCTACTACGGCATCCCTTACTCGAATGACATGAATCATCCTGACAACAAGGGGAAACCCAAAGGTGGCCCCGATGGCATGGACATTCTGTGGAACGATCCGGAATCAACGCTCACCAAGTGGAAGACGCCCCTATTCGAGAACGAGAAGATTGTGGAACTGCCAGTCGACCAGCGAACGATCACGCGGCGTTGCACACAGAAGGCCATTGACTTCGTGAAAGCCCATCAGGAGAAGCCTTTCTTTGTCTATCTTCCCCATAGCATGCCTCACATTCCCCTCTATGTCCCGGACGAGGTACGCGACCCAGACCCAAAGAATGCCTACATTAATACCATCGAACACATTGATGCCGAAGTGGGGCGGTTGCTTGAGACGTTAGACGAACTGAAACTAACAGAAAAAACTTACGTGATCTACACCACCGACAACGGCCCTTGGCTCTCTTTCAAGCATCACGGAGGATCCGCCGGACCGTTGCGAGCGGGGAAAGGCACGACTTTCGAGGGAGGGCAGCGCGTGCCCTGCCTCATGCGCGGTCCAGGGATTCCCCAAGGCACCGTTTGCGACGAACTCACGGGAACGATCGATGTGCTTCCTAGCATTGCGGCGCTGACAGGCACTTCATTGCCCACGGGTAAGAAGATCGATGGCATAGACGCCTCGGGACTTTGGCTGGGTAATTCCCAGGAGTCGCCACGCAATGAGTTTGTTTACTATACGTCCAATGGACATGTCGAAGGTATCCGGCAAGGAGACTGGAAACTGCTAGAAAAAGTTCCGCGAGGCCGGCGGCAACGGCAGAATGCAAACCCTGGCCGCTCCCCGCAGATCTTCCTGTTCAATCTTAAAGAAGACATCGGCGAGCAGAACAATCTAGCCGAACAGCAACCCGACGTCGTGGCCAAGCTACGCAAACGGATGGGAGCCTTGGATAAAGAGATCGCGAACAATGCCCGTTCTCCTTGGCTCAAACCTGAGGACCAATGAAGCACGCAGACGACTATGCCACGGCGCCCATTGCTGTCCTCCAGCAAAGATGTGTCGACAGGCTGTTTTCCACGATAGATCGGTCTTGATACATCGTGCCGTCAACCGAGGGGGCAATCGAGAGCCACTGATCGGTCACGCAAAAGCGAATAATCCCTCTCCATCTCGATCATACCATCCTCTTTAATAGCGAAATCTGCGAAGAATAGGTTTTTTCCATACCAAACAGTAGCCGATACTTTGACCGGAAAGGTCTTCCCGTCTCCCAATATCTGTGTCGGTTGAATCGCCATCGCGATCTTCTTCTTTTCCGCCTCGTCAATGGAATCGGGGATCTCGGAGTGTCTATTCGAGCTTACTATAAAAAATGCTCCTTCCTCTCCTCTGACGAAGTAACAGAAAAAGCGAAGATAATCTAAAATCTTCTTACTTCCCACCAACTTCACTCCCACTTTCCTATTCGTTTGGTGAATCAATGGTGAGTTACCGTCTAATCGTTGAGGAAACCCGCCGTCAATCTGCAAGAAAAACTTCGGTCTGAACGGAACCCTTGAACAGGAGAACCGGATTATTTGAACGCGGCTTCTTTGATAAAAGGGCAATGAACTTCGCTCTACAATCACTTTCTCTCTGAGCGCGAATTCAGCACCCAACAATTCTTCAACTACAGATTTACTGAGCGACTCATCTTGCCAATTCAATTCCGTATCCCACGACACCGTATGGGCTTTTGGCAGCTCCGCTCCTATTTCCTTTTTCAGTGGGCGGGAGCTAAAGTCCTGAGGTGTTCGATTGAGAGCATCTCGAATCTCCCAATAATCACTACCGATCTCAACCGCAAAGCGTACCGCTTCCTCATCCTGTCTCAGACAAAGCAAATGGAATGGCGGCACGCCTCGCTCATCTCTAAATGTCATATCTCCACCATTGTCATAGACAGTCATGGCAAGATCGATCGGCGCTCCATCAGTAACCAACAAATGAAGAAGCGTTGCTCCCTGAGGGCCACAGGGAACATTCCAACTCACGGGAGTACGATTGCGCTTGCGGCTACAAGCCGGAATGAGTCTTTTCAGCATCGCCCAATTGCGATCCGCCGCAAGTAATGACAAAAACGTCTGACCATCCTTGGATATGGGACGAAAAGGATCAGGTTCGACCCGTTTCTCAAACTCTTCATACACAATCCGCCTTCCACTCGCTTGGGAAATCGGCGAGCGGCCCTGAAAATCTTGGAGAAAGGGATCGGCTTTCTTTTCGAGGAGGAGATTCACAATATCTTTGACGGCCTGTATATCCTCCGTCTCCCTAGCAATTTCATCTAGTGGATCAGGAGGTTTCCCCCCTCCACGAGACTCGGCCACCGCTTCGTCCCCGGTAGACTTAGCCTTTACTTCGAGAATGCAGTGCAATGCCGTCCAACCGTTTCGGGGATTCTGGATATTTGGATCCGGATTCGCCAACTCGAAGAGCCTATCTATAGTGCGCTTATCTCCCCGGTGAGCCGCGAGCATTAATGGCGTATAACCTTGACTATCCAAATCATTGATTAACTCTTCGTTCTTGGCGAGTCCCAAGAGTATTTCGATCACTTCGTCCTGCCCTTGCATGACGGCATGGTGCAAGACATTCTGACCATTGAAGTCTCGCTGCCCAATGGAGACATTATTTAAAAGGAATTCCACGAATTCTGATTTACCATTCCGGGCAGCGACGTGAAGGGGAGTAAGCCCCCCTCTCTCGATCGCGCGAAGGTTGTATAACGCGTTTGCGTCGCTATCCTGCGTTATCCCATTCGTGATCTCTTGGAACATCTTGAGCATTCCCTCGTGCGCACACGAATGCACAATGGGCCACCCTCGTTGATCGAAAAGAGCCTTCCTATGGTCCTTAAGATAATCCTCGAGAAGGCACGTGAATACGGTATGATTGTGCCCTGAAATAGCCGAAGACAATGGCCGGAACCCTTTGGCGTCGATGGCAAGTGGGTCCGCATTTCCTTTGTCGCGCAATATTCGTACGGCATCTTCATGACTCCAGGCCGCGGCCATCAAAGGCTGGCTTCCATCAGATTCTCTGCGAAGAGAAGCGCATCGTTTGTCCAAACTAATGAACTGCCTCAGAAGCTCCACTTCTCCGTAGGCAGCAGCTAAATGCACATACGTCGTCCGCAGACGGCTTGTCGGATGCGCATATCGGACTTCATCTCGAGGATGTTGACTGTGGCGAAAGACCTCTAAGCAGTAATTTCTCAGCTGAAACTCTGGAATCTCCTCATTTTTGTTAGTCTGAGGATCGTGCCATGAATAAAAATACAGATTAAGGATCTCTGCAGCCATTGCGATATCCGTGACACTGGGCGTCATGGATCTGTCTTCTGATTTCGCCCACTCAAATGCCCGATCCCGGAATTCATCAAGAATCCGGAACAGCGCCATGTTATGCTTGATCCAGTCTGCTGCATGAGGCCAGTGATCAATGACACCTCGATGGCTAAATACCCAACCATTTCTCTGCTGCCGCATCAGTCCCTCATCTTCAAACGCCTCGAAAAGTTTACGTTGCGTGGGATGTGGCGCTTTTCTTAGGGGGACAAAATCTATAATCTGACTTGTACTCAGATTGTCGGAGGAGACTCCAGTTGGAGTTCGAACTCTTATTAAAGGTATTAGAAAGCGCCCGTACTCCAATGCGGAAGCGGACAATTCCTCATTCTTCGCTTTCTTCCATGCCAGGTCTGCTCTCCGCTTGATCTCATTGGCGAAGAGATTCTCAGGAGCCTTCAATTCTTTTTCATGACTCTCTTCTCGACGTTTACTATCGGGACCAAACTCTTTTCTAAGAACGTTCGCTTGGGCTGAAGCGTTTCTTTCACGCTGATAATGAGAGAAAAACCTAGCTAACCCCAAGGAAAGCAAGGGAAGAGGAGAAGAGGCGTCTAAAGAATGATGGTCCGACGGAAACAGTTCCTGCGCTTGTTTCAGCAGGTCAGCTGCCACTTTTCTCGTTAGTGGATATCCAGCCTTACGGAAAGGTTCTTCAATAATAATGCCAAGGGCAGCATCGCTCACGTGACCGAGGATGAGGACCTGCGGTTCCAGTGAATCGAGGGACGGCCTATGGTCATCAAACTCCTTGAGACGAGCTGAATTGACGACCGTGATGACGAATATATTGGGCTTCTCCGCTGAAAGCCGGACGAATTCCATCACCTCTCCGAAAAGAACGCTCGGATGATCTAGGTAGTCTTCGAATTGGTCTAAAACTAACACTAAGCTTTTATCTCCCAATGATTCGCTCACGTCATCTACGATATCGGGGACCCTTGAACCGGGGCGCGCTTCATTGAGCCATTTACCCAGAATCTCCCCAAGAGCGTTCGGAAACGAATGCTCTCCCCCCGACTGTCCTCCATCGAAGTCTTCCGGTGCGATCACTCTGTGATCAATGGCATGCCCTCCCTCGGATTTTTGGAGCGACGCTAGGACACCTGCCCTAACGAAAGACGATTTGCCACATCCTGAGGGCCCTTTTAGCAACATGACCCTGCTTGGAGAATCCTCGAACGCCCGATCTACATGATCGCGAAAGCCAAGTCCGTCGAGGATGATGGAGATGGCCCGCTTTGTCTCGTCTTGGCGGCCGAAGAAGAATTTCTCGTCGTCCACCGTATAGAAGTGGGCTCCGAGGTACGGTTTGACTTCGAAGGGATCCTTCGAGGTCAAATCGACATCGCTCTCCAGAATAAGCTTGTCCAAATCGGTCTTGACACCCTTTGCCTCGAGGCCCTTGACGACCCGCCTGGCGCTTTCTAACGCAACCTCTTCACCGGATAGCGCTTTGAAAAGCCATCTCCGCCCAACCTTCAAGACCTCGGCCTGGTCACCACGAGTGCGAACGGCACGATCGACCTGTGTCAGTTTGAGAAGGGCGTCCTTGAGAAGATCTCTGTTGAATCTCACCACTGAACGGGTTTTGCGCATCATAGTGCGGGATACTTAGAGAAGAAGTCACGCTTTTCAATCAGCAAGAACGATTGCCATCCTCATTGGCGGCATTCGAGCAGAATTCCCGCCAATTGAGCCTTGTTGATGCAAATGACTGATTCTCTCGACAGATTCCGCCCACAAAACTGATATCATGCACTTTTACGCTCAAAATAGTTTTTTTATAAAAAACGATTGCTTATCGTGCACTTTATGACACCGTTCCAGCCATGAAAAACTCGATATTCCGGCAATTGCGCCCCAAAGGGGCGACCCGAAGCTCAGCAATGAAGAATTGTCCACGAAAGTGCCCGGACCCTGATAAACCTCTTGGAGACTCTGATCTTGCCGATACGCCCGATGTCCGTGGACAGGTAGGCGTCTGGTGCGCAATCGTGGTTTTCATCTTTGCAGGATGCACTCCTCCTTCGGACGCATTCCAGGAAGAGGACCCCGGGGATCTGAGGGATGGCGTGATCCTCTTATGTGGGCCGGAGCGATCTGATGCTGAGATCGAGGCGCTCAGCGAATCCACCATCAACTTCCTACTGGACGACTCAACGTTGAGTGCCGCAGCGGGGTATTCAGATGCGGCACAGCTTCTGACTTGTCTTGGCCGAGCAGCGGCGGTTCGTGGGAGAGATGATCAAGCCTACGAGATCTACGCGGAGGCGGCATCGAAGGGGAGCGGCCTTGCCCACTACGTTCTGGCAGACTATTGGCTAGAGGATGATCCGCAATATGCCAACGCCCTGTTACAGAGTTCGCATGAACTTGGCTTCGCCTTAGCGGAGAGTGGTCTCCAGGTAGTCGAACAAAGGACCACACTGCCCGAGACCATTGAGATTCCCCAGCCCCCAAGTGTCGTCGATTGGACAAGTTTCGAGCAAGGTTCGCTTCTTCGCTCGCTTTGCGAAGATTCAACGGAATCTGAGTTTGCATGGCCTGCTGTCATCCCTAGCAGCCTTGCTGAAGTGCCATCGGTCCTACGACTAGCCAAGACATTCTACCTCGCACACGTAGGTCGGGCCCTGGCGGGAGAACTCCTTCAAGCTGAGCGCCCGGAGTTCCTCGATCCCAATACTCCGCTGCTCTTAGACCATGTTAGTCCCAATCTCGCTGTCTTGGCGGATAAGAAACTCAATACGGCCGAACTGGGCTTTCTCAAACCCGCGACCGGGCTGATTGGAAAGGGCGCCGCTCTTCTAACGGCTGTGAGAAAAGTTCGATCCGGCTCCGCCCCCTGGGATGTCTTCGTTGAGGCCCAGCTGGAGAATCACAGTTGGCAAGCACTGGGTCGAAGCATTCAGAACCAAGCTCTAACCGATGCGAAGCGTCTCCAGACAAAGGTTCTTTATCGCGGTGACGTAGCGACCTTCCGAAAAATCTATGATGGCATTCTCCGTCATTTAAAAAAAGAAAACAATAAATAACTAACATGAAAGCACTTATAACACTATCGGCAGTACTCTTTCTATCGTACGCGAACCTCTATGGCGGTCCACCAAGACCTGCTCCACCTCCACCGCCCAAGAGGATGCCCCAACCCCAAGTAGTCAAACCGGCTCCTAGCAGAGTTATCAGTGTGCCTAAATCGTCCATCCGAAAGGCACCTCCACCTTCGGTGCGATCCGGATTGTCGCGGTCAGGACTGTTGTCATCGCCATGGTCCACCAATAATCAGTCGAAGGCGGCAGGCAGGAAATTGTTAGTTCCGCGAACTGGTAAAAAAAGCACTAGTTCGCTGTCTCGAGAAGCCCGCGGCGTCAAGATGCTCAGATCCGTCAAGCCTGGCACGCTTACCGTAAAAAATAGTCGGAAGAAGCCAATCCGAGGGTCAGGAAGCTTTTTCAGCACCGTTGGAAAAAAAATATTTCCTGGCAAATACGCCCATTTGGGCCAACAGCAAGCGCCAAAGCCCGGCCGGAGATTCGCGCAAAGCTTACGGGCAAGAATTCTAGCTGAGAATCGAAGCAACCATTTTTGGAGTTTGAAGAGCGATAAATCCGGAAGAACACTCACGAATGCACACGTAGACCATAAAATGCCGCGTAAAGCTGGTGGCCCCAATGCAACGGGTAATGCGGCCGTTCTCTCGCCGAAGGAGAACCTTAAAAAAGGCGCTTCTTTCAATGTTATTAACTCAATCATGAACACACTTACAGGCAAATAAGAAAATGAAAGGATACCAAACACGAAGATCAGCTTTCGAACCAAGCCGCGAGACAAAGGCGCGGTCATTATCAACAAAGAAACAAGCGTTTAGCCGCGGAGGGTTCACTCATCCGGGATTAACGTCCACCTATGGCAAGTCACTATACATCACCTTGTTTGTTCTTGCCATCACCTTGGAATGCCTGGCGCTCATTCTCTTAAACGCTGTGTTGCCATTCCATCCTAGCATTATCGCCGGCCTGGTCGCTCTTGAAATCGGTGGTGCAGCCCTTTGGCACTATGGTACCGCCGATAAAACCCTCAGGAAGGCCAAATTAGCGGTGGCTGAATCTCAGGAGGACCAAGACTACCTTTTGAGTACTAGACCAATGCATTTCAAAATCTTTAACGCTCTTGGCTTTGGTGTGATCGTGCTACCGGCCTTTTTTAAGATGGCTTCGATCATTTATGCAGCTCCTATCTTAGGCGGTTGGACGGCAGCTTTGCTATGTATCTACGCAGGTTGTGCCGCCATTCATCTCTCGGCCAGCGGCTATGCCATGGCCTCGATCCGCGAGAGCTTCGCAGAATATTTGAACTTCAAGGCGATGATGAGTCCTTCTGAGAAACATGACCGCGAGGCGCATCGATTCCATATCAACGACTTCAGAACGACTCGCTTTGAAACCAACCTCAGATTAGCAGAAGTGAGTCTTCCTGCTGTCAACCACCGGTTGGAGTCTGCAGGTCAAAGCGAGGATGGCCAGAACCTGTATGTGATCAAAAGCTGGGGACGTCTCACCGATGCTCAACTCGATTGTCTTTCTGCTCACCAGGAATCGCCGGAGGCCCAATCGGTGGTATTACGTCAGGGATTACGAGCGCAACTTGAAATAGAATCCTCGGACCCAATAGAATCCTCCGTTGAAGCTCACGTAAAGTCTCCTGCTCCCGATAGCGTTCATCCGCGCTCAAATAAGGGAAACCATTCGAGTTCGAATGTGGGAGCTGTGGCGTCAGTCGCTGCGAAGATCACCATGTTGATCTTGGCCTGCTCGATCCTCGTGACGGCCTCTTGTGCGCGAAAAGATCAACTTCAACCAGTCCAGATTCATTTGATGACGGCCAATGCTTTTGAAGAGGACGTGTTACGTTCGCTTCTGCCGAACGCACCGATTGCAAGACGCTTTGTCCCAGACATCGTCTTGTCACGGCTGGATAGCGATGACGTTTCTAAACGTACCCTTCCTACCCTCTTACCTAAGGCAGATGAGGGAGTGGGATCGTTCTTCGAAGCTGCATGGCAATTCGAAAATCCGGTGCTGAGCTACGCCAATCTCTTGCGTCGCGTATCGAATGGTGGGTTCGATGCCGATCTATTCGATCGCCGGGATGACATCTGTTTGGATCATGCGCTTGCGAAAGTCGACGAACTCACCAAAGAAGACGAGCGACTCCTGTTTCTTCAGCCTAGTGATGGCGCTAATCCGATCGAGAAAGCCATTGTGTGCCGCTCTGCAAAGGAAGTCCTCCAATTTATTGAAGCTGAATTGGAGGATGCTAAGAATCCAGTGGAGCTTAGCTTTTCTGTTATCCTCGATCTACCAGCCCCTGCCCCGAAACCGTTGGAGACGGCTCAAGAGCAAGAGGAACCAAACCTGCCTCCAAAGCCGGTGATGGTTGAGCGGCTGAGGTCCTTGGGAAAGATCTACTTTGACCTCGGTTCGGACGCATTGGATCAAAAAGCGCTCGTCGCGTTGAAAGCCATAAAAAATGAATTGGAGCAAGTTGTGGGGCAACAGCCCCGAATCATTCTGGCTGGTGGAGCCGACGGACAAGGAGACAAAGAGTTCAACCAGGTTCTATCTGAGAATAGAGTGATCTCCGTTGAAGCCTGGTTGATGAGTCAGGAAATCTTGGTCGAGAAGACGCTCGCCTATGGTGAACAGCTTGCATCTCAGGGGCCTCCAAAAGAGCTACGCACGGTGTCAGTCTATGTCGTGGAAATGGTTCCTGAAACTACTGAAACGACGCTTTCAGTAGCACACTCACCAAGCAATCATATGCCCCATAAAACGATTGCTTTGCCCACAAAGTAATGAAGGACGACGTGTGCGAGTCGGCGCGAAAACACTACTCACATGTTTTCAAGCGGGAGCGGAAGAGCGCATTCCTATCTATGTTGAGCGGCGGTAGAAAAATCGAAGTGATATCTGACGAAATCACCTCAATCGTCTCCGTACTTTGTGATCTGCGCCGCCCTATCAAAAAGGATATTCGCGGCGAGGACCTATCGCCAGATTTCTTGATCGTCAAAGCTGTGCCGATTCCTTATAAGCCGCGTTCGGTAAATTCGTTTGCTGATCATAAACCCCGTTTCCAATCCTATGAAATCTGCTCAATTCGTAGCCGCCTTTCTGTTGGCCTCTCTACACCTCACATCTTCTCTACTAGCCGGGCCGCAAGGCACCATCCTCGTTCGCGAACTCGATACCGTCACCATTGACGGCGACACCTCCGATTGGCCGTTGGAGAACTTTGAAGCCGTCCTGGAACTACCCGATGCGCCGGCGGGTCTTGAGGCGGAAAGCCTCGATGCTCAAGGCGATTATCTGGTCTACGACATCGATAAGGTGGGTTTCTTCAACGGCACGGAAAAACCCCACCTCACTGACGGTGGGGCGGGTGACTTTGGTGCATCGACTTACTTCGCCTACGACACCGAGTTCTTCTACATCCTATCCGTTGTCGTTGATGAAATGGTTAGGGGCGACCGGGACGCTTCGGAAACCGGTTCTCAGGGGTTCCTCAATGACGGCTTTGAGTTCTTCATTGATGCGGCGGGTGATAGTGACGATTGCGTAGCCATGGGCGCTACCTTTGAAGATGCGGATCCTAACCGCGATGACATGCAAATCACGGTGGCGATCAATGACAATTTCCTGCCGGAAGGGGCGGAAGCCGATCAGTTAGGGGCGCGGCAAGGGATCGAACGCGGCGGAAATCCTTTGTTAGTCAGCGCCGAGGGCGGTGAAAAGAACGGGCCAGGCGGTCTATTGCGTGACGCGCTCGATGCGCTCGACGGCCCTGACATTGCTGCGCGCAAGACAGAGGATGGTTATGTGATCGAACAACGCATCCCATTTGGGTTCATTCCCGAGTTCACGCCTGACAATGTGATGAAATACACACACTTCTGGAATGACTTCGATACCGATGACGGGCCCGGCGGGGCTAACAAGAGCTGGGTGACGTGGGGGCAGCAATCGACCGTGACCTGTACCGAGGACGAAGATCCGCCCATCGGCTTGTTTCATGCTGCCACCTGGGCGGCGATGGAATTTGTGACGGACAATCCGCTCAACAACCAGCCTGGGCCTAACATTTCCTTGCGCACGAAGAAAGACTTCGGTCAGCTGGACATTCCACCAACGGAACATGAGTTGACGATTCCTGTGCGAAACACCGGCATCTCGAACCCGCTTGCGATCACAAATATCACGGTGAGCGGCGCCGATGCGGATCGTTTCTCCGTCGTGAGCTTTCCCAATACCTTGGAGCCGAAGGCGGGCGGCGACATCGTCCTCTCCTTTGACAGTCAGGGGATTACGGGCCCTTACGAGGCGACTTTAGAAGTCACCAACGACGACGTGGACGCCGAGGATCAGACACGCCAAGTCTCTCTCAAAATAGGGGTGGTGGATCCTGCGGGGCCTTTCGCTCATCTCAAGTTAGATGAAACGGACGGAACGACATTGGGGGATAGTTCAGGTAATGGCCGTGGTGGCACGTTAGAGCCCGGGGGCGGAAGCGCCACCTTGAATCAAGATCCGCTGGCAGGTGGACGGGCCGTCGCGGTAGCAGATGGCGGTTCTGTGAGGCTCGAAGGCAAGCCTTTCGGTTTGTTAGGCAGTTTCTCGGTGTCCCTTTGGTTTCAAGCTGCCGATACAGCCGGCCAGGGAACGCTGGTTTCCAGAGGCACAGGCGGCTCCCCTGTCTTTGCGGTGCTTCAGTCAGGTAACAATGCGTCGTTCTTTGTCAACGACGGTCCCATCTTCGCCAGCGAAGGCGACCTTATCAGTGCCGGAACGGCCCATCATTTGGTTGCCACCTACGACAGCACGCGTGCCGCGATTTTCATTGATGGCGTGGAAGCTGGTACGCTCGACAATCCGGATCCACTTGATGATTTCGAAGAGGAGCCTTTCTGGCTAGGCTCGTTTGCGCAAGCGTTAGGTTTCGCGGGAAGTATCGACGACTTTCAATACTACAATCGCGTTCTTTCCCCGGAAGAGATTCAAACTTTGAAAGACAACCCCGGCGAGGCGCTCCGTGGCGTGACTCCGGGAGGAGGTGGTGCTGAGGGTGGATTGGAAGGCTATTGGGCTTTTGATGAAGGCACTGGCACAGCCGCCGAGGACAGCACTAGTGTCGGCCGCCCGGCGATGGTTCGCAATGGAGCCCCCACGTGGACGGAAGGTCGAACAGGCGGCGCCCTTTCTTTTGATGGCGATGACGATCTCACCGTAACGGGATGGAAAGGCATCAGCGGGGCGAATCCGCGTTCCATCTCTTACTGGATGAAGACGGATTGGGGCGTCGATGTCCCATCGGGAACCGTTGGATGGGGAACCTCGACCACGGGTTTGAAATGGCATACCCGTCTAAACGAGAATGCGAATAACGGCCCAGTCGGTGCGATTCGAACAGAGATCCAAGGAAGCTTTCACATTGGGACCAAAGTGATCAATGATGGTGAATGGCATCATGTGGTGTCGGTCTTCCCTGAAGGCGGTCAGTTCATGCAAGATTTGGTTCACTATGTGGACGGGGAGTTGCAAGAAGTCGGTGGCACGGGCAGTACCACCGTCGAGGTGGACACGGATCCCAATGGCGAAGAGGTGACCTTTGGTTCGCGTTTGCAAGGGGCCGCCCAACAGTTTTACATCGGCGATCTCGATGATGTCTCCATTTGGAGCAGAGCCTTGACGGCCGAAGAAGTGTTAGCCCTATCAAAAGGTGCCACGCCAACCGATGTGGCGGCTGGGAATCTTGAGATACCCGGGCCACCCAAGACCGAACTGGATCTTCTTGTGCTAGGTGCCGATGACACAGGCGAAACGGGCGCAGACGCCAATGTGTTAGCGTTCTTGGGTGAGCGATTCACTTCTGTGCGCTACATGAACTCGAGCGCCACCAACGGCTCTGAGACAGCCGATGTGATCATCATGTCTTCCACATTTGGTTCGGGCTCTGTTAGAGGAAAGTTTCACAATGCCGCGGTGCCCATTCTCAATTGGGAAGAAGCCATCATGGACAGTGGCGACGGCGAGTTTGGCCAAAGCCTGCCCACAATGACCAAATCGACCGACACCACGCAAATGGCTTTGGGCGATCATCCCATCGCGGGTTCATTGGCTGGCACGACCATTGATTTCCTCACGGCTGCCGGTGCTGAGACCTTGGGCTCCTCCGAACTGTCAGCCGGCACGGTCGCAGTCGGGAATGGGGTCGGCGGCGCGGTTGATGGCTTTGCCATGCTCTTTGTCACCGATACCGGTGGCGCCGTGGGAGAAGGCTCCGGAGTTAACGGCGGTATTTCTCCTGCTCGGCGGGTTGCGTTCCCCATGACCGACGCCACCTTCGATAGCCTAACGGATCACGGCAAGACTTTGTTAGTAAACGCCATTCTTTGGGCCGCTGGCGTTATCGATCCACCCGTGCTCCCTGACATTCCAGGCGTGATTGGATACTGGCCTCTTGATGGTTCGGCGGTTGATGTGAGTGGGCAAGGTGCGGATGGCAACGTTGTCAATCCAGATGGCGTTTGGATCGAGAACGGTGGGCGCGCTGCCTACCAATCAGGAAACGGATCCTTTATTGAGTTGGTAACATTGCCAGTCATCGGTTTGGATACCGACTTTACTTGGTCGTTCTGGGTGAATGCCGATGAGACGGATAACAATAACATCGTCTTCGGCAATCGCTGGGCGCCGGATGGTGTCGATTTCGCACCACGGGAGTTCATCAAGTTCACGCCTCGCGTCTTCGAGTGGCATGTCGATGGTGGCGGGCAGAATGTCCCTGGAGACAACACGATGTTTGTGATCGGCGAATGGACTCACAACTTGGTGGTCAAGTCCGGAACGACCCTTACGTATTACCGAAATGGTGCAGAGATCGCTTCGAGCGAGATCACTTCGGCACCCACGAATGCGCAACCGCTCTACTTGGGCGGTCAGGACGGGCGGGAGAACTTTGCCGGTAAGTTTGACGAGGTCGCGATCTTCAACCGCGCTCTCTCGGCAGATGAAGTCACCGATGTCTACAATCGGGGACTCAACGGCCAAGCTCTAACAGGTCCTGTCGAAGGTCCCGGTCCCCATCTCATTCTAACCAATGTAGGCATCCAAGCCAGTGGTGCGTTTGGGATCACCATTCCCAACGGCGCGACCGCCGACATCGAGTACTCCACTGACTTGCTAAATTGGGAGGTCATCGCCACTGGCGTGAGCGGCGCCATTGAAGAAACCGACGCTGATCGCCTGGCCGCACCTGCCGGATTTTACAGAGCAAGGCCGTAGGAGCTTTATTGTCGAAACGATCCCCAAGGAGCGGCGCTTTTCAAGCGCCCCGGTGCTTATCCGGCGGTTGAGAACCGTCGCTCCTCGGGCTCACGTCTCCTGATGAAAATAGATCTTCACGTAGTTCATGTGCCGGTCTTCATCAAAGCCGCGCTCTAGGAACTGTTCGGACTCTTTGACGAAACCGCTGCTGAACCGGATATCGACGCCGGTATCAAGCTTGAGCCGAGCTTTGAGCCGCTTCTTAGCTTTCTCGGTAGCGCCCTGCACGACGACGAAGGTTTCGTTGAGCTTCTGGCCGTGTTCGTCTTCATAGGCTTCCTTGAACTCACTAAACTGCTCGATGAGCTCCGGTTCTTCTAGGGCCGTCCGTTTGAAATCCTCAAGATCGAACTCTTGATTCGCATCAATGTAATCAAAAGCGCGATTGGCGATCTCCACGCGTTCTTCGGCACGAACTTCTTCGGGTAGGCCTTTCTCGGCGAAAGCTACGCACATTTCCGAGTAACGGCGTGTATGATAATCATCATCGTCAGCGGGCACCACGCCTAGGAAATCGTTGATCCAGAAATGCGTGGTGCCACCGCCTTTATCGAAAACGTAAACGAGGTAGCCGCCTTCGGCATCGTGATTCAGAATGAGACAGCCTTTGTCTATCTTGTCAGGGTAAATGCCTTGCTGCGTCACGAGACATAGGTCGTCATCAACAATCGCGATCTGAAGAAAGGGCACTTTGCTCTCCGATTTGATCAGACACAAGCCCTGCGTCGACTCGCCTGCCACCATGACATTGTCTAGCAAGCCGACACAAAGATCGCCTGATTTGATGTTAGGGTGTTTGGATCGGGCATAGAGATGCTTGGCGATCTTAGCGCTACGCTTGAGGAGACTGCTATGCCTTTCAAAGATCGCTTTGGCTTGTGAATAGATCTCATTCGCCTCGAGATCTCCCGAGCGATCGAAGCGATGCAGTTCCAGGGCTCGAAAAGGCTTCAAGAAGCAATGGGTGAGGAGAGCGGCCTCTTCCTCGTCGAAATGACAGAGCTGTTTTGAGGTCTGCAACGGTTCTTGCCGCATGGAGTTGCCCACTTTGGCTAAGCCCATGCCGCTAAGATGTGCGTCTTTTAGGTGAACAGAAGGATGCATGAGGCGCCAGATGTAGCAGCCGTTCTCAGGGAAAAGAAAGTGATTTGACATACATTGCGTCTCTATGTATAGAACTGCTATGATATCGAAAGATCTCGTAGCGGCCTCCTCGCGACCGATCGTGCTCGCCATCCTTTCCGAGGGGGAAAGCTATGGGTATGCCATCATCCAGAAAGTGCGGGAGGTCTCCGGCCAGAAGCTGAACTGGACCGACGGCATGCTCTATCCGGTGCTGCACCGGCTTGAACGCGAGGGCTTGATCAGCTCGGATTGGAAAACGGCGGATTCTGGCCGGCGCCGGAAGTATTACCGGCTCGAGGCGAGTGGAAGAGAGGCGCTGAAGAATGAGCGTGAGCAGTGGAAAGTGGTCAATGAAACTCTGAACACCCTCTGGGGAGAACCAACACCATGTTTGAGTTAGAGAAAGCGATAGACGCCTGGCGCAACGATGCTTCGGAGCATGTGCCAGGAGAAGATTTGGAGGAACTGGAATCGCATCTGCGCGATGACGTGGACAAGGCGGTTGAGGCCGGCTTCACGGAGGAGGAAGGTTTCGTGCTGGCCTGTCACCGGTTAGGCGATACGGCAACGATCGGGCGGGAGCTTGTTAGAGAATCGGGTGTGGAACCGGAGCAACCGAAACCGGTCAAGAATCGACGGTGGTTGGGTTTTCTCGCGCCGGTGGCCGTGTGTTTCGCCGTCTTGCTAGCCTTGGAATGGTTTCAGTGGTACTCACACGAGAGTTACGAAAGCCAGGTGACCATTGAGATTCGGCCCCAACAAACGGGAGCTGCGTTCCCACTCTTTGAGAATCGCGAAGCGAAACAACCCTTTGCAGAGGTGGACATGGAAACCGAGTTGGAGATTCTGCGGGGGAAGAGCACGCTCTATGAAGCAATCGACCGATTGCAATTGGATCGCCAGTGGGACACCACACGTTTGTTAGCGTTCAAGCGCATTAGGCGTCAGGCTTCCATCTCACAGACTGGCGATTCAAAGATGGTTAGGATTCGGTTTCGTGATAGCGATCCGACAGTCGCTCGTGATGTGGGCAATGCTATCGCCTCAGCTTATTCAATAAGAAAACGAGAAGTCATCATGAAAATGCATAACGACGAACTGGATACGCTGCACAAGCAGTTGAAGGATCAGTCGGACAAAGTGGAAGAGGCCCGTTTGAAAATGCTCGACCTAAGCGAGCGATACCGGATCTTACCCGAGGATGGCGAGATCATCGCGGAGCAAGTACGCAAACTGTCAGATTCCTTAACTTCCAAAGAGATCTTGCGTTCTGAGAACCCGGACGATGAGGAACTAGATAAACAGCTTCAATTCCTCAAGGCGCTTCAAGAGCGCGCACGCGACGACGCCATGGACTATCACCGCAAGCGCGCAGAATGGGGCGAGGCCAAGAAAGAATTTGAGTTGCAAACGCAGATGCTTGAAGACATGCAGGAATCCTTCGCCAAGATTTCCGTGCTCTTATCCATGCCGCTCAAGCCGATGGTCGTCCACGAAGATGCGGAGGTCGATACCAAGCGCGATAGCGCCAATTGGCCGGTTCTGATGGCCAAAGCGGGACGAAACGGTTGGGGATGGTTGCTCGCGTCCGCCGTACTCGGCGCTGCGCTGGCAAACCTGATCAACCGCAATCAACACCGTGGTTTTAACGCCAGCAAGCTGGCACGCGACGAAGAACTTTCGTGGGCTTGAAAAGCGCTTAGCAAGCCTCGCCCTCTCCCACAGCCTGAAGGCTGCATTCCAGCACACGGCTGCACTGATGCTGTTGGATCGGCAGGCTTCAGCGGAGCCGCATCGCATGTCGACGTCTAACATAATCCCATCTTCCGCGTGCAACTCCAGACAGGAGGACTCACTAACGCTTGCAATTCTATCGCCATTCATTTAACACACCTTAATAATCGCCCTTTCCTAACTTAAAAAACAAGCATTGCTGATGTTTCAGCTGGCTGAGAGATCCGATTGCGATGATAGTCCGGTCTTGTTTGATACTTCGGCGATATCATGCGTTTCCTGATCCTCATCTTCCTCCTCTTCTGCGCCTACAGCATTGTGAAGGTGGGGATCGACAAGATTCGCGGACAAGAACCTAAGCGCACAGACGAGCCTTCGGTGTGGGAGGCTCCGGGCTACCTCACAGCCTACCCAACGGGACGATTGACCAGCGAAGAAGGCAAAGTTGAGAGCCCTTACCTGAGAAACAAGTATCTCGATGTGCGATCCTTTCGTAGTGGTCAGCTGGTGCGTTGCGGTCACACTAACAAACCATTCTACGTGCCCGCCCGGCGAGGTCTCAGCTACGGCGAGATCGTAGGTGATTGGCTGGTTGAGAGGCGCGATCACCAAACGCCCATTTATTATAAAGTACGCATCATGGAGGGAATCGACGGCGTGGCCGGTCACGGCAAACGCATCCGAGTAGGCAAACGTGAGCTACCGCTGAAAGAGCAGACTCCCATTTTCATCAAAGCCTACTTTTACCAAGATGAACTCCGTGGCTACTTTTCCGAGCGCGACTCGGAAGGCGAAGAGCGGACGGGAATCATTCAATGGCGGCTGAGTTCCTCACAAGATCTCATGGAGGGCGATATGCGCGATGGCGAGTACGACCTGGAACGCCAAGACTATCAGTTGGTGGTGGACAGCCGCGCAACGCGGATCGCTGGCATGCGCGGACTGATCCCGGCATCAGGCAAGGATGCCTATCAATTGGTGCCCGATGGATGGCGCCGTCTGGATCACGTTGAGGGCAAGTTAGGCAAGAAAGGAAAGTTTCTCGTCGTTGCGGTCGAGGAATCCGGAGAGACACCCTGGCGCTGGCTGATCGTGGCCCATCGCGAACACGGTCATCGTGATTTTCAAACCATGTTAGCCTCGCCACACGCGTGCCTGCCGCACCGAGGCGAAATCAAGGGCGACCCGTTCATGGGTCTCACACTACCAGAAAAAGGCAGCGATGTGGAGCCGGGTGTCTTTGCGATTCGGCATCATGCAGTGAGGGGGTATCAACACGAAGGCCTCGATATGTGGTTTCGCTATGAGCCATCCTCCAAGCAGTGGCGCCTATCGGAAGGCAAGTCTTTCGAATTTGATCTCAGTTCGGTCAGCTCTGACTTCAAATGGACGAACATCAACGGCGTCGGCGTGCATTTGGGAGCCTTCGACATCAGGCGATATACCGATCTGAAAGCTCAGTCACGGCAGGTGGCCTCCAATTAGCTCAGTGACGGCCTTACCCGAAAGACTCGCCCTCTTTTGAAGACAACCGTCATCCCAGAGCCGCCTGAAGGCGGCCGCGGTGGATCATGCACCGCAAAGCAGGTGATTGACACCGTCAGCGGCCCCTCTCAGAGTTCCCGCTAAAGGAATATTCCATGCGCTTCATCTTCACCATCTTCCTCATCGTCGCGGCGATCCTCATGCTGCCGCTCTCCGTGGCCGCTATCCTGCTCATTATTCAGGCAGAAGCGGACCATAGCCGGTTCTTCGCTTTCGGTTTTCTGGCGCTCTTCAGTCTGGTGGCGGCGCTCTTACAAACTCTCCATTCAGACGGCACCGGTCACCCAAAGGTCTGGGCCACGATCTTCGGTATCGTTGCGGCCGGTCTCCTGGGCTGGGCCTATCACACTTCCCCTACCGGCAAAGCCGAGGAGAATCCCATCTTCGAATCGGTGTATGAGGGAGATGGCCGCTTCAAACGTTGGCATCCTACTAACCTGGTGGCAGAACCGGATCAGTTGAAGCTCGCTGCTTCCATCGCGGGCTTGTTTGGATTCGAGTTTGATGATGGCGGGGGGAAAGAAACGCGCAAAGCCGTGAGCAAAGTTTACCAGGATCTGCGCTATCATTCTGCTGATCTGCGAAACTACGGCACGCAGCTTGCCGCCTGTTATGCCGATTGGTTAGGCCAGGTGCCGAACAATGAACACTTGTACTATTATCATCCGCCAGGGACCTCACCACCTGTCAAAGGCAGGCCGGTATTGATCGTCTTGCATTCGTCTAGCGGCAATCTCAAAGGCCCACTCTGGCAACTCAAGACGTTCGCCGATGAAATGAACATGGCCATCGTCGCCCCAACTTTTGGTGCCGGGCGTTGGGGCCACCGCCCGGATGAAGCCTTAGCGCGTGTCCGCGACGCCATCGCCTATTGCGATGTGCACGAAGACCTCAATGGTTCCGCCATTGTGTTAGCTGGTTATGGAACGGGCGCCCAAGGCGTCGCTCTGGCTGGTGAACGTCTGGCCCCTAAGCTCCGGGCGCTGGTATTCATCAGTTCAGATATCGAAAGTGAAGCGTTCCTGGATCTCACGCGCGCCACAGAACTCAATAGCATGCCGATGTTAGTCATCCACGGCGCTGTGGACCGGATTGCGGATATTGCCAGAGTGGAAGACGGCGTGGGAGCCATGCAGAAGTGGAAGATGCCCGTCACTTACAAACCCTATACAGACGAAGGTGCGTTATTGCTCTTCAAACGTGGTGGTGAGGTCTGCATCGATATCGAGGAATGGATGAAGAGCTGGCCTCGCGAGTAGGCTGATCTCAGCCGATCAGCCGCGCTTCGTTCAAGATGCCGCGCGCCCAACTGAGATCTTCGCCGGACAACTTGGCTTGGCCAAGAAAGAGCCTTCCAGCTCGACTTTGAGCGCCGAATCCTCCAAGCTACTTCGTTAAATGCATCCCCCCACCTTTGCCAACGATCCCTCACTAACACGCCGCGCCCTGCTCCAGGCGGGGTCAATAAGCTTGTTAGGCTTGAGCATGGATCAGCTGGCCTTCCTTCAATCGGCCGGAGCCGCCCAATCGTCATCGGGACGGGCCAAGTCTGTCATTTACATCTTTCTTTCCGGCGGACTCTCACAGATCGATAGCTTCGACATGAAGCCGGAGGCTTCAGAAGAAATTCGCGGCGAATTCAAACCCATCCGTACCCGCACGCCGGGATTACATATTTGCGAACACCTGCCACAGTTAGCCAAACACAGTGATCGCTGGGCACTTTGCCGGTCCATCACGCATGGATCCAACGAACATTCGAACGGGCATCACATCATGCTCACGGGACGGAGCGACATGCCGCCAGGCTTCAGCCCCAGCAAACCGAAGGAGACTGATTGGCCTTCGATCGCCGCGCTCGCCTCCCAACAACTCACCCCACGAGCCAACTTGCCGGCCTCCATGGTCTTGCCGGAAAAGTTGATTCACCGCACGGGACGCGTCATTCCTGGTCAGTTCGCCGGCTTGTTAGGCAAACGTCGAGAACCATTCTTTGTCGAAACGGCCAAATACAACGCTGCGAGCTACGGCGCTTTTCCAGACTATCTCTTTCATCATGCCGATGGGAAGGTCGATGGCACGTCCAAGCGCTTTCTCGCTCCCAACTTCACCTTACCGCAAGGCGTAGGACTCACCCGGCTCCAGCACCGGCTCGCCCTGATGGATCATCTCAATGATCAGCAAGCCCATTTGGAGACGCTCGCCCAAAGCCAATCCATGAACCGCTATCAGGAAATGGCGGTGAAGCTTTTGTCTGATCCCAAGACCAAAGAAGCTTTCGAAGTGCATCAAGCTGATCCCAAGTTGTTAGACAAGTACGGACGCAATCTCTTCGGTTGGTCACTCTTGTTAGCCCGCCAACTGGTCGAGGCCGGTGTGAGTCTGGTTCAGGTCAATCTGGGAAACAACGAGACGTGGGACACGCATCAAGCCGCCTTTCCCAATCTGAAGAATTACCTCTTCCCGCCCATGGATCAAGCTGTTGCCGCACTGTTAGATGACCTGACGGATCGTGGTTTGTTAGACGATACTCTCGTGGTCATGGCCAGCGAGTTTGGCCGCACACCGAGAATCTTCAAGATTCCCAATGCCCCGCTTCCCGGCCGCGATCATTGGGGCGCCGTGCAGTCCGTCCTCTTCGCAGGCGGCGGTGTGCAAGGCGGCGCGGTCGTCGGCGCCACAGACAAAGTGGGTGGCTCCCCGGTTGCGGATGCCAAGACGCCCGAAGATCTCGCGGCCACCATCTACGAAGCGCTGGGCATTCCTCACGAGGCACGTTGGCATGATCTCAGCGGCCGCCCCCACCACATCTACCACGGCAACACGATTGGCGAGCTTTTCAGTTAGGCTAAGTTCACTCAGCGAAAAATCTCGCCTCATTTCGAGTTCGAAATCTCACTCTGCTTCATTGTAAACCGAAGACAGGCATGAACAAATCAACCTTAAGTGCTATCACCATCGCCGTGGCCTCCGCGGCAGTCATCGCCTGGCAATACACTCAAAATGCCCAGTTAAAACGTGAGGCACATGAGCTGAGAACCACGATCAATCTCCAACAGCGATCCCTACCCACGGCGGGCGGACTCACGCGCAAGCTTTCTACGAACAAAACACCTGATAACGCCGAGACCGGAGAGCGACCGGAAACGTTTGAAGGTGACTTGAGGGTCATTCTCGCCCAGCGCGATCCCATGCAGCGTATTCGCAGCCTGCTCCCTTACGTGGAATCGCTGCCGCCGGATCAGATCGGGAAAGCATTAGAAGAACTGCGAGCCGGTTCTCCAGACTGGGATCCGGAAGCTCGTTTTCTCGCTCACATGCTCCTAACGAGATGGGGTCAGGAAGATCCCGAAGCGGCCTTTGCCAGTCTGAAGGCGATGGATTTCAAGCGAGGTGGTCAGGATGCCACTAGCATTCTCGCCAGTCTGGCCGCCATGGATCCCGAGCGCGCGGTGGCTTGGCTCAATGATCCTGACAATACCCTCCAACACCTACCCAAGATGGGCCACATTCTCGCCGGCACCATCGCCAAAGAATGGGTGCGTCAGGATGCCGAGTCCGCCATGGAATGGGCGAGCAATCTCCCACCCGGACAAAGGCATGGCGCCATGGCGGGCGTCTTGGAGAGCTTGGCTAGCACAGATCCCAAGGAGGCTGCCGAACTGGTGATGAGCATGGCCGAGGATCCCGCGCGGCGCGGTTATGTGGGAGAAGTGGCACAATCGTGGGGACAACAGAACCCAAGCGAAGCTATGGATTGGGCACAAACGCTAGTGGGTAGCGAACGCGAGAAAGCGATTGAACAAGTGCTGGATGGTTGGGCGCAATCCACTCCCGAGGAAGCCGCGGGCTTCATCGACGAGCTACCAGATTCCGAGAGAACGCAGGGACAAATCTCACAAGTGGCACGCGAATGGGCCCGCCGCGATCCTGCTAACGCAGCCGCTTGGTTGAGCACCCATCCGGAGGGCGAAGGCGTGCGTCACGCCATGGGTGAAGTGATGTGGAATTGGACGAACATCGATCCCGAAAGCGCCTCCACCTGGCTATCACAACAACCCCCCAGCGGATCCCGTGACATAGGCGCTGCCGCCCTATCAAAAGCCGCCTGGGAAACTGATCCCGAAGGCGCCGTTTCCTGGTCCGCCACAATCGGCGACGAAGACATGCGCGCCCAAATGCTCCAGCACGGACTACGTAGTTGGATGCGTCAAGACGAAGCCGCCGCTTCCGCCTGGGCGACACAGAATGCCGTGGAAGCGCCCACCTTAAAATCCGGCGGCAAAGACTAACATCAAATCAAAAAACACCTCGGATGAGGATGCCTCTTCAGATGGGTCCCTTGAATCGCTGTGATCTGGCACCGTTTCAGCCGCTTGGAGTTTGATGTCACAAAGATCGATATCCGGACATAAGATGATGCATGCCCTCCATGTCAACGGATCAAGAACTTCTAGAGACCTTCGCAGACCATCGCTGTGAGGAGGCTTTTCGTGTTCTGGTAGAGCGTCATTCAGGAATGGTTTATGCCAGCGCACTGCGTCGTACAGGCGACCCGGTAATGGCGGAAGAGGCGGCGCAGAATGTCTTCATCATTCTCGCCCGGAAAGCGGAAGCCGCCCGGCGATATCCCGTCCTGAGGGCATGGTTGCATACCACGACGCGGTTACAATGTCAGAATGTGCTGCGGCGGGAGCTCCGCCATCAACGCAAACGCCAAGCACTCATGAAACAGGCGCAGGACCCTCTCATAACCGCGAATCCGCAAACCGTGATTGATGAAAGTCGACCGTTCATGGATCAAGCCTTGGACGAACTTAATGACGCGGAACGCCAGATCATCCTTCTTCGGTTTGCCGATGAGGCTGGTTATGCCGAAATCAGCCAGCGGCTAGGCAAATCCGAGGCAGCTTGCCGCAAGCGCGTGTCACGGGTGCTTGAAAAGCTAAGCCGAACACTTCGCCGCAAGGGCGTCGCCATTCCCGTGACACTCGTGGGGGCTACTCTCACGGCTCAGATGAGCAAGGCAGCGGCGACTGGGATGGCCGGAGGTCTGGCCCAGAACGCCCTGACAAACCTCACTGCTGTCTCAACTCTATCACTCATCACTAACACCCTTGAAACCATGGCCTACGGAAAGACAAAAGCCTTCCTTGCAGCGACCGCGCTCGCCGCGATTCCCATCAGCATGCAATGGCAAGAGATCCATCGCTTGAAACGTGAACGCGACTCTGTCCAATCAGTTGAAGTGGCCGCTGGCGATACGTTAACAGCTAAACGAGAAGCCGCGGCTCCTTCCGATTTCAAGGCGGCCGAATTGACTCAGGCGCTGACACGCGCCGAGCAAGATGAGCCGCTTCCCTCTGCTCCGGGCGATCTTCCGGCAGTGCCGGGGTTGGCGGGAGAGGGGCTCGTGTTTCCTCTGCCCTTCGAGGATATTGAAAGTCTTTTTATGAATCCCATTGATGAAAGCGGCCTGCTAACGGAACAGATGGCGCGTCTCCTTCGTCTCTCCAACGAAGAAGTACGGTCTATCAATGAGACCATGGCGGCCTACCGCAAGAGAATCTGGGAGATCGAGAAAGAGAATGTCACCGCGGTTACACTCGAAGATGAGGAACAAGTATACGAAATCGAAGCCTTCCCCGAGACGGGTGAGTTGATGAAGGAAGAACTGGAAACGTTCTTTCATGAATCGTTAGGCGAAGAGCGCGGGGATTTTCTGGCCACGCGATTCTTTGGCACCAGTCAATCAACCAAGCGCTTCGGTCTCTTTGGTGAACGTCACCGGACCATTTCCTTCAAGCCGCTGGATGATGATAAGATTCAAATCAAAGTCTCGGAACATACCCCGGATGGGGGCGCCCGATCGACTTACTCCAACACCTACTCCGAAGTACCGGAAGAGTTTCGCCATCTGTTTCAGTTAGAATCTTCAGAAGAAGGATTGCAGACCGAACGTTGAGACCTGGGTGCGAAGTTTGATACCATCGTGTCGAAGAAGTCGTGAGACGGCTCCTCGTTCGATGTGCCACGACCGGAACTTTTTCGCAAGATCCGCTACGAACTTGCCCCCCTAAACCTCGTGCGTTCGTTTTCTATTCTGTCTATCAAATTCCTTGATGGCCGCCCTTTCCGGCGGCCATCATGGCTTCATGAGAAGTTTTCTGTTAATCCTCGTGTCCTCGGTACTGGCTGCTGCGGCTGATAGGCCGAACATTCTGTGGATCACGGCTGAGGACATGAGCCCGAATCTTGGCTGTTGGGGGGATGCCTACGCACACACGCCCACTTTGGATAAGTTCGCGGAAGAGAGTGTGCGCTACACAAACGCTTTCGCCACGGCACCAGTCTGTTCGCCGTCGCGATCCTGTTTGATCACAGGCGTTTATGCGCAAACGTTAGGCACCCATCAAATGCGGAGTGCTTTTGAGATTCCTGAGACCATCAAAGCTTGGCCGAGCTATCTTCGGCAGGCAGGCTACTACACCTGTAACAATGTGAAGACCGATTACAACACGGCTTCCGAAACACGTCTGATCGCGGAAGCCTGGGATGACACCTCTGCGACGGCGCACTGGCGGAACCGGCCGGATAGAGAGCAGCCGTTCTTTGCCGTCTTCAATGACATGACCACCCATCAATCGCGGAGCATGACGTGGTCCTATGAGAAATTTCAGCTGGAAGTGCAGTCGAAACTCGCGCCTGAAAACATTCATGATCCCGATAAAGCGCCGGTTCCGTCTTACTACCCTGACACACCGGTAATTCGTAAAACGTTAGCACGCTACTACGATTGCATCTCGGTGATGGATCAGCACACAGGTGACCTATTGAAACAACTCGAGCTGGATGGTTTCGCGGAAGACACCATCGTCTTTTTCTACTCGGATCACGGCGCCGGATTGCCGCGGCACAAACGAGTCCTACATGATTCCGGGATGCAGGTGCCGCTGATGATTCGTTTCCCTGAGAAGTATAGACACCTGGCACCAGATGCGCCGGGTGCCAGAATCGATCGCTTGGTAAGTTTCGTCGACTTCCCTCCCTCGGTGCTCAGTCTGTTAGGGCTCGAGATTCCTAACGTGATGCAAGGAATTCCTTTCCTAGGTGAGGCAGCAAAGGATCACCCTCCGAGGGAAATCGTATACGGCGCTCGTGACCGCATTGATGAAGTCTTCGACTTTGCACGATCCATTCGAACGAATCGTTTCCTCTACATCCGGAACTACATGCCTTACTACGGGTGGAACCAGCGCAGTGTCTATCCGGATCAGAGTGAGATCCGGCATGAACTCTACCGCACCCCTCTCGGTGAAATGACCGAGGCTCAGCAGGCTTATGCGGGACCGGAAAGGCCCCGCGAAGAGCTTTACGACGTCGGTGGTGATCCGCAGCAGATAAAGAACTTGGCTGGTGACGCGGAACACGCGGAGACACTAGCAACCATGCGCCAACGATTGCGCGAAGAAGCCCTCAAGATCCGCGATCTGGGTTATTTGCCAGAGCGGGATCAAGTGCGCTTGGCCAAGTCGAGGTTGTCCTTTGAGTTAGCAAGTGGATCAAACCCACTCGATATGGAATTGTTGATAGACCAGGTAGAATCCCGGTTTGAAGAAAGGGAACTCAGCGAGGAACGCTTGGTTGGAGACCTCAAATCGGAACAGCCTTTCACCGTGCTTGAAGCGATACGTTTGCTAGAGCTTCGAACTTCCCTCGGGAAGCCGGCGATGGAGGGAGTGGAAGCGGCCTATCACCGGTGGAAAGGCCGGCAGGACACGCCGTTGGCCTTGTTTATCCGTTTCTCATGCGAGGCGATTCTACGGATCAAGAGTGTTTACTAACACGCTGCTGGGAGCGGAACTGGGCACACTTTGGACTGCGGCAGCCCGCTGCCGCAGTCCAAGGATCTCATTCTAACATCGATAGATTTCACCCTAATCTCCACGCCATTCGCCTCAAGAAGAGACGACAAGCCATGCCGATTCTGAGGGCTCCGGTGCCGCGGCGAAGGATTCGATTGCAGATCGAATAAACCGGAATCAGCATGTGAGATGAGTAAGACCGCTGCCCTTCTCGCGTGCATGACGTGCTTGTGCTTGGCCATCGCCCAGACCAAGAAGCAGGCGGAGCCCTCGATGCCCAAGGATTTCGTCGATTTGAAAGAGGCCATTCCGTCGATCGTGATCGATGCTCGCTATGCGGGTGCTAACAATTTCGTTGGGGAGTCGGTCGATGGCTATGACGCGGCGCGAAGTTTGATGAGCCGAAAGGGCGCGGACGCTCTTGCACTTGTACAGAAGGATTTGCAGCGCTACCAACTGGGTCTCAAAGTATTCGATGCCTATCGGCCCCAGCGTTCAGTGGATCATTTCATGCGCTGGGTGCGAGAGCCGGCGGATGCGGATCTGAAAAAGCGTTATTATCCTAACGTTGCCAAATCAAAACTAGTTGATCTTGGTTACATTGCGGAAAAGTCCGGACACAGTCGTGGCAGTGCGGTCGATCTCACCATGGTCGACCTAACAGATCCCGCAAAACCGAAGGAGTTGGACATGGGTTCTCCCTTTGATCTTTTCGACCCCAAGTCACACGCAGAACATCTGGGAGTCACGCCGGAGCAGCGCGCCAACCGGTTATTGCTTCGCACCTTGATGGAGCGTCGCGGGTTTCAGTATTATGCTGAAGAATGGTGGCACTTCCATTTGGCGGATGAGCCTTTTCCCGAGACCTATTTCGATTTTCCCATCAAGTGATGAGTCAGGGGATTTCTTCTACCCACTCCTAACAGCGGCTGTCACCCGATCGGGTTACAGCGAAATGATCATGAGGCTTGACCCTGTCGTGGTGAGTTTCTACCCGTGATAGATGATGGAACCTAATCCCTCCGAAGACGCTTCTCCTCCAGCCGAACCCGTTGATGCGGGGTCTGACCGGCGGGACTTCATGCAGAAAGCGGCCTGCGTCGTGCTCGGTGGTGTGGCCACCGCCGCTCCGATCGCTGCTGGGCTTAACGTTGTGGTTAGTCCACTATTTGAAAAAACCTCCGGTGGTCTACTCGTTCGCATCACAACGTTAGATTCCTTACCGCCAGACGGTCCACCTCAGTTGTTCAAAGTGGTCACGGAACGCAAAGATGCCTGGACAAGGCATCCGCTGACGGAAGTCGGAAGCGTTTTCATCCAGCGAACGGGAGAAGGCACGGCTCCCGAGGATTTCAGAGTTTTCAATGCGTCTTGCCCGCATTTGGGGTGCGCAGTGGAATATCTCGGGGAGTCCGACAATTTCTCCTGCCCTTGTCACGACAGCACCTTTGGCCTCACGGGCGAAGTCTTGAATCCCAATAGCCCGAGTCCCCGTGGATTGGATTCATTGGAGATCGAAGTTCGTGAGAATGAAGTCTGGGTGAACTATCAAAACTTCAAGGCGAATATCAAAGAAAAGGAAGTGATTGCGTAATGAGAGCGATTTTTAATTGGCTGGATCATCGCACGGGTTATCGCGGGTTTATTCGTGAAGCACTTTTTGAGAGCGTGCCCGGCGGGGCGCGTTGGCGTTATGTATGGGGGAGCACCTTAACATTCGCTATCGTGCTCCAATTTATCACCGGCATCATGCTCTGGATGTTTTATAGCCCTAGTGCGCAGACCGCTTGGGAAAGCGTTTATTACATCCAAGAAGAAGTACCGGGCGGATGGATCTTGCGAGGTATTCACCACTGGACGGCGCAAGTGATGACCGTGTTGTTATTGCTGCATTTGCTTCAAGTGGTGATCGATGGCGCCTACCGTGCACCGCGAGAGATCAATTTCTGGTTTGGTATGTTTCTTTTGATGATCACCCTGGCAATGTCACTCACTGGTTATCTCCTGCCTTGGGATCAGAAAGGTTATTGGGCGACGAAAGTGGCGACTAATCTCATGGGCGGGGTGCCGTTTATTGGCGATCAATTACAACGCGTGGTCGTGGGGGGAGCGGACTATGGGCATTACACGCTGACGCGCTTCTTCGCCCTACATGCCGGCGTCCTGCCGGTTTTATTGATCTTATTGATCATAGGGCATATTTACTTGTTTCGGCGACACGGAATCACGGTGAAGATGCCTAAGAAAGGGCCGGACGCTTATTTCTGGCCGGATCAAGTGTTGAAAGACGCCGTGGCATGTTTGGGTGTTTTAATAGTGGTCTTGGTCTTTGTGTTCTGGCAACACGGCGCACACCTGACGGCACCCGCAAATCCGGCTGAACAATATTCGGCCGCCCGTCCGGATTGGTATTTCATGTTTCTCTTCCAACTCTTGAAGTATTTTCCGGGTGACCAAGTGATTTTAGGCATACCCGCGCCCATCTGGGGGTCGGTGATCATTCCTGGAGTTCTCTTCGCCGCCTTCATGATGTTGCCCTTCATTGGCGCCATGAAATGGAGGCTACCAGGTAGTGACATTCGATTGGGAGATGCGTTGTCCGTAACCTTTCTGATCTTCTTTATCGGTGGATTTACCTTTTTAACTTACGCCGCTTTTTCGAAGGACTTTAAGAGTGAGCATTTCAAAACAGCCGTGCATCAAGCCGAGACGGATGCCGCGAGGGTAAAAGCCTTGATCAAAGAGAATGACGGCATTCCTCCCGAAGGCGCCCTAGCACTCCTACGCACGGATCCCATGACGCAGGGACCGCGTCTCTTCAAATCGCACTGCGCTTCCTGTCACGCTTATGGTGGCGAAGATGGCATGGGGGCTTTGGTGGAAGACACCTCGGCTGCAGATCTCAAGGGCTTTGCTAGCCGCCAATGGCTCACCGAGTTCATGTCGCCTGATCATCTGACGACACCCAAGTATTGGGGGAACACTAAGTTCGTGAATCCTGACGAAGGTGAAGAGGTGAGCAAGATGGTGGATTATGTTATGGAAGACGTGGCGGACTTCAGCGAACAAGATCACAAGGATATGGCCGATCTCATCATTGGGCTCTCTGCCGAAGCACAATTGCCCTATCAAACGGACCAAGACGCCCAGGACGCCGAGGTGATTGCGCAGCTCCCCGAACTTTTGATCGATGTCATGGCGTGCACTGATTGTCATCACTTCCAAGGCGAGGGGCGGCGCCCTGATCTCGAAGGCTATGGGTCGAGAGAATGGCTGGTTGAGTTTATCAAAGATCCCTCACACAAACGTTTCTATGGCGACCGCAACGACCGCATGCCCAGCTACGGCGGCACGGAGGAACAACCGGCGAAGCTCGGAGAGCACGAGATCGAAATGATCGCCGATTGGCTACGTGCCAATCCCTAAGGGGAAGAGGTCACGATAGTTTCTCCGAAACGGTGCGAAATCCTGTCGCGATAGGTCGGGATTGCAACCGCGTCACCATGGCCTTCTACTACGAGAGGCATTTTTGCAAGCGCCCTGAAGATTATCATCACCTCCTTGGCGACCGAATCCCGCGCTCACTTCCTCGATGGGGGCCAAGGAAGGTGAGGCGGGATTTTCAGTTTAGGGGGCTGGGGTTGAGAGGGGCAGATGAAGTTCAAGAAACCGGAGGGCATCGCTTTAGCCTCGACGAGGTTCACCCACCTTTTTGAAGTCTCGGCGAAACGCTAGCGTCTGCCCTCCGGTTAGAATATTAGTTAGACGAATAAGGTCTCTTGGGGGAAAGATGGTAATCTTTATTCGGTTGGATCACCGGCCGGGGCGTCGTCGCCGCCCCCATCGTCATTACCGCCGCGGCGTCCACCTCGGATCCCGATTGCCCGGCCACGCCTGCGGGAGACGCTGCCTCGTTTGCCACGCTTGTTTCCACGGTTGGCGCGTTCTGGACGCTCAGGGTTCAGGAATTCGTCTACCGAAATGGTGCCGTTTTCATCCGCGTCATAGCGGGCTAATACTTGGGCGACACGCTCTTCGCTAGCTTCGGGAAGTGCCGTTGCTAGTTCCTCTTGAGAGACTTCGCCATCCCCATCGCCATCGATTTCGTTAAAGCGTTCTTCTTTGGCACGGGCGCGTTCGGCTTCACGTGCCTCTCTGGCCGCGGCACGTTCTTCCTCATTGAGGACGCCATCGCCATCGGTGTCATGTACATCAATGAATGCCTGCCGGGCGGCTTCGCGCGCCTCTTTGGCTGCAGCTTTTTCTTCATCGGAAAGGACGCCGTCGCCATCGGTGTCGTACTCCGCCAACCGCGAGCCACCCAGTCCAAAGACACCGCGGGCATCGGCGTTGGTAGTGAAAACAGTGACGGCGATGGCCGCCAGGGCAAGAGGGAGGGTTGATTTTTTCATGGTCTGAATCGTTTGGGATTAGTGTGTTAGTGAATGGGGTGGGTGAGATCTGAAAAATGACACGATTGTCATGATTCGCTTTAAATTTAGCGAAATTGAAAGTGAGGTTTGGGATTGAAGTGGTTGGCATTCACAGTTCGTCTCGAGATGCTCAATGTGTGCCAGCTCTACTCGCTTGGTCTTAATCTTTTGATAATGAGCACCTTATAAACCGCTCGCGACTCGAGTGGCACTGACGAAGAATGGGGGAGATTCCCCATGTCCGAAGGGCAATAGTCGCCAACTGGGGAATAATCCCGGATTTATGAAACGCCTGTCATCGGCACTTGCCGTTGAAGCTCACGAGATTGTGACTTTACTCAATGGCGTCCCTGTGATGTTCTTGTCATGAATCAGCCATTGTTCCTCTATCAAATCCATGAAACTCACTGCTTTCTTGTTCTTATTCCTTCTCGTGCCCTGGGCTTGGAGTTCGGTCTTTCTCAATGAAATTCGCTTGGATCAACCAGGTGGCGACAACGATGAATTCATCGAGTTTTACTCAGATGCTCCAGGATCAGATAGCTTTGCGGGTCTCACGCTCATCGTGATTGGCGATGGTGCCGGCGGAAGCGGTGTGATCGAAAACGTCACGGATTTGAGTGCCTTCGCCGATCCCTTCGCTGCGGATGCGTATGCTGTGGTTGCAGAGGCCTCATTCAGCATCGGCACAGCCGACTTTGAAGCGACCTTGGACTTTGAGAATAGTGATAATGTGACTTACGCCTTGGTAGAAGGATTCACGGGGGTCATCGCCGATGACTTGGACACTGATGATGACGGAACGCTCGATTCCACCCCTTGGTCCAGCGTGGTGGATGCCGTGGGATTGCATGAAGTAGCCGGCGGCGTGCCGGGTACGGAGGGCGGTCAATCGACCGAGTACAGTTATCCGTTAGGTGCTTCAATCGGTCCTGACGGAATATTCGTCCCCGGTCATGTTTATCGCGATGGCGATGCCCCAGGCGGGTGGGTGATCGGCGCATTTGATCCGGACGGCGGCGATGACACGCCGGGTGCCGCTAATTTGAGTAGCGCCGTCATTCCCGAGCCCTCTTCAGCGTTGTTGCTCTTGCTAGGTGGCGGATTCATACTAGGACGCCGCCGTAAGTAAGTGGCTTCCAGCTTGGTAGTGGCGGCCTTTCGGCGGCGAGACGCTACCGCACCGATCACAGGCTAGAACTCCGCGGAACCGGGCGTCCTGGGATATGGTATGACGTCCCGGATGTTGGCGACGCCGGTAACGAACATGATCAGCCGTTCGAAACCGAGTCCAAAGCCGGCATGCGGCACACTACCAAATTTGCGAAGATCGCGATACCACCAGTAAGCTTCCTTGGAGAGATCGTGGGCATCCATGTTCGCCTCCAAAACGTCGAGGCGTTCCTCCCGTTGACTGCCGCCTACCAGTTCGCCGATCCCTGGAACCAACAGATCCATAGCCGCCACGGTTTGATCGTCGTCATTGCGCCGCATGTAGAAGGGTTTGATTTCCTTAGGATAGTTGTAGACCGTCGCCGGAGTCTTGAAATGTTTCTCTGTCAGGAATCGTTCGTGTTCGGATTGCAGATTCAGGCCGTACTCGACGGGATAGTCAAAAGACTCGCCACAATTGAGAAGGATCTCGATGGCATCCGTGTAGGCGACCCGTTGGAAAGGATGATCGATTACGGAGCGAAGCCGTTCTAACAAACCTTTATCAACGAATCTGTTAAAGAATTCGAGATCGCTCGAGCAATGCGTTAGGGCATCTTCGACAAGGTAGGCAACCATCGATTCGGCCAGGGTCATGTCGCCTTCCAGATCGCAGAAAGCCATTTCCGGTTCGATCATCCAGAACTCACTGGCATGCCGCGAGGTGTTGGAATTCTCCGCACGGAAAGTGGGGCCGAAAGTGTAGATGTTTGAGAGCGCGCAGGCGAAGGTTTCGCCCTCGAGCTGACCACTGACGGTGAGAAAGGTCGGTTCACCAAAGAAATCTTGAGCATCTTTGTCAGGATTCTTCGGATCTAACGTGGTCACGCGGAACATTTCTCCGGCGCCTTCGCAATCGCTGGCTGTGATGATCGGCGTGTGCACGTATTGAAATCCGCGTTCCTGAAAGAACTGATGAACCGCGAAGGCCAGGCGGCTGCGCACGCGGAAGACGGCTCCAAAGAGATTGGTGCGCGGACGCAAATGGGCAATCGTGCGAAGAAATTCGCGGGAATGCCCTTTTTTCTGAAGCGGATAATCTTCGGGGCAATCGCCTAACACTCGGAAAGAAGCGGCGTGCATCTCCCAGCGCTGATTCTTCCCCTGTGAGGGCACAAGCTTGCCTGTGAACTCGCAAGCGGCACCCGTGGTGAGGCGTTGGACGTTTTGATAGTCAGCGAGATCGGCATCAGCGATGATTTGGAGATTCTGCAAGCAACTACCGTCATTGAGTTCGATGAATGAGAACGCCTTGGAATCCCGTCGCGTACGCACCCAACCAGCCACGGCCAGTTCGTCGCAGGCTTCCTGGCGACCCAGGACTTGCTTGATCAATGTGCGCATGATGAGACTAACAAGCCACTAAAAGTTTGCAGTTCCGGGTGGTGCTATTCAAGGAACCGCGACGTCTCGCCGCGAGAACGCCAGACGGGCGGCAAGACGCCGCACCTCCTTGACTCACTAGCATCGTGAAATGCCTGGTGTCGATTCGACTCATGAAGGAAACAACCTTGTCGATACCCTAGCGCGCGTCTTCCGCCGGCTCAGGCGTTGTTGCCGATTCGGTTTCGGCGGAGGCTTGTTCCGCGGCGCGTTCTTGCGCCTCCTTTTCCCGGCGCTGACGAAGCTCATCCATCGCGCGTTCCACTTCAGTCACGCGTTCCTCGGCTTCTTTCAGAGCTTCCGCTGCGGCTTCACGCTCGGACTCCGCATTTTTGATGCGCGTGGCGAGCACTTCCTCTGCCAGGGAGCTGGGATCCCCTAGCCAATCGAGAATGACGTCTGAAGGAATGGCGTAAGATTTCACGCGACTGGCGCGCGCGATATTGACGCCGATGGCCTTCCCATCGAGATTGACTAACGGGCCCCCAATTTGGTAAGGCTTGAGAAAGAGATCGTGTTGCAGGGCTTTGGGGTAACCGGAACGTTTGGTGCTAAGACCGCTACCCATCTGCGCTGTGTGGTCTAACATTCGGTGCATGGGCATGAAGGGAATGCCGGATTCTTTGTCACCCAGCGTGACGTCGATCACCGCCTTCTCATCGCGCCGAATGAGTTCCACGGAAACGACATCGCCCGGTTCGCTTTGCGAGATGGTATTGATCAGGTCGTGCTCGGTCGCCATGGGTTGCTTATCGATGCTGATGATCACGTCGCCACCTCGGATGCCGGCACTTTCCGCTCCCGAGCCGGGGGTCACTTCCACGACGACAATCCCGGGCCTTCCTTCCGCGCTATCGATCCGCACACCGAGAAAGCCCTTGCGGCTCTCGTCGAGATTGCGAATGGGCAGACTGACCGCACCCACGGCGATGGGAAGTTCCGAGCGGCTATTCGCCACGACGAAAGTGCCAATAGGCACGTTCTCACCCGCCGCCCATTCAATGGGCTCTAGATCAAAGTGGTGCAGCCACAGAAGCGCGAGGTCGTAGTCTTCATTAACCTTCACGATCTCGGCGACATGCTTCTCTTTGTTAGGCAACTCGACGGCGAGTTCGCGGTCATCACCAATCTCGGAAGCCTTCGTCACGATCAGGCCCTCCTTGGCCACGATGGTTCCCAGCGCAACCACGGATTCTCCTTTATGAATCCTAACAGTGCTCTCGCGAGCCTGTGAGATCACTGGTGAGAACTCTGCCAGGGTGCTTCGATGCTGTTTCTCAAACTCCACTTTGACCCGCTTGCGTTCCATGCCTTCGAAGAACTCGCCGATGGCCCGCTCAGCAGTTTCTTCCTCGTCATCGACGAAATGTAAGAAAGGCTCCAAGGCAAAGCCCAAGGTCACGCCAACCACGGATGCCGAGAGCAAGAGAGCTATGTTTTTGAAATAGGTCTTCATCAATCTTATCTGTCCTTCATTCTCCTAACAATTCGTCGCGGTCGCCCATGGTGACCTCCAATTCGATCTCTTTGCCTCGCCGCTCCACCACCAGAGCGACCTCATCGCCCGGATCCAGCATGGCGAGAAGGGGAAAGAAATCTTCTTTGTAAGAAGAGACTTTCTTTCCGTTGAACTTGATTACCACATCGCCGCTGCGCAGCCCGGCCTCATCGGCGGGGAATCCCGGCCGGACTTTTTTGACGAGCACACCATTTCGCCCGCGAGTATCAAAGCTGGCGCCTAGCAACGCTCGATTCTTGCTGCGGTCCACGCGACTCTCATAGCCGGGAAGTGGTACTTCGAAAAGGTTGTCGAGTTTTCCCCAGGATTCGCCTTCTTGCTGCAAGCGTTCCCAGTCTTTGTGAAAGACGGCAATGGCCACGTGAATGTTGTGTGAGAGACTCTGCGCAATGGAAGAGTTGATGCCGATCAACCGTCCATCGAGATCGAAGAGCGCGCCGCCGGAGTCGCCGCCGGATAAAGTGCAGTCCGTCACGAGCAACTTCTGCTTCTGTTTCTGAATGATGCGGCCCACACGGAGAGGGGCAGGCCGGGTGGGATCGTAGCCCCCGGGATGTCCCATGGCGACGACCCAGTCACCAAGCTCAGCCGTATTGGCTTCCGCGACGTCCACAAAGGGAAACTTCACCGATTCATCGGCAATGATCTGCACCATGGCGGCGTCGCGGTTCATATTGGCGCCCAGAGCCTTGGCAGGCATCTCGCGGCCGTCCTCGAGGAAGACGATGACATCTTTGCCCGTGGCCTCCGTGACATGACCGGCGGTGAGAATGAGCCCGGACTCATTGACGATCACCCCGCTTCCCCAGCCCTGCCCTTGCTGATCCGCCGATCCGAGCGCCACAATACACGACGAGACTCGATTGAAGACGTCTTTCACCTTGGCTTCCCGCTCACGTAGAGCGCGGATGGGGTCGACGGGCTCCGCCGGGACAATGATGGGCTCATTGGCGGGTGTCTCCTCGGTGGCGGCCGCGTTCTCGGCCTCTTCTCGATCGGCCCAAGTCAGTGAAGTAAGTGCGAAAGCCGGGAGCAGGAGAAGAAAGGGACGTCTCATATCGATCGGGGGCGGGTGCTTCGGTAACTATCCTTAAAGTCTCGTAGGAAGCATCAATTGAAAAGTGCGGCTTGCAGGAGAATTTCACGACCTCGCTTTCGGAATCCGCTCCCGTTCACTGCCGCTACTGGAGGAAGTGCCGCAAATGGGTTGGCCGATCGGGAGATTTCCTGCATAATCGTGACGCGACCCTACTGCCGCACGCCCCAGGCAGCAAACGCAACATTATCCGCCTAAGGGTGCCCCGGCCAAACACCTTCACGCCCAGATAACCTTCCAGGTCGCTGGACCTGTTACGATCCCGGCGATGGTGCCGGAGCGGCCTCCTTGGCCGCGTCCTCCTCTTTACTGAGAATGTGCAGCAGCTCGGCCGTCATCTGGGCCTCCAGATCGTCAGAGAAGCCCACGTGGACTTGCTTGATTTCGCCGTCGTCGCCGATGATGACCGTCTGAGGGATGCCGCGGACTTGGTATTTCTCGCCGACGGTGCCTTCCACATCGAGCGCTACGGAGACCTTGAGGCCGGTTTCCTCAAGGAATTTCGAAACTGTGGCTTTGTCCTCCATGAGGTTCACACTCACAAGGCGGACACCTTGATCTTTCAAGGCCTCAGCCGCTTTGACGAGTTGCGGCATGGCGTCGCGACACGGCTGGCACCAGCTGGCCCAGAAGTCTAACAACACAGTGTGCCTGCCTTTCTGATCGCTGAGTTTGAATTTGCCGCCCTCGAAAAGATCCAACTCGAAATCAGGCGCAGGCGTTCCGGTGAGCCCCAAGGCCGGGTTCTGCGCCTTCATTTCCTCCTGCATCTGGACTTCCATGAGTTCTTTGTAACTCCCGAAAACGGGCAGGTCTTCATCGAGCTTGGGTGGCGCGAAGTCGGCATCGGCGGCTTCCTCACCCGTGACCCAATCGAACCACGTGCCTTCCATCACGGCCGTGATCTTGGGTTGGCCGGGCGGCTGAGGAATAAGATTACCCACATCCGGCACCAACTTCACAAGGAAGGGTTCGTTACCCTGACGAAACCACAAATCCATATCCATTCGCACGGGCTTGTCTTCTTGGATCGTCTCCGTGGTGAGTTTGAGATGATGCGTTTTCTGTTCCTGAATGGTTTCTTCACCCACGTAAGTGAGAGACTTCAGGTCCTGATCCCAGGTCTTGCCCATCTCTTCAAACAAGAGCTTGTTGAGCAAGGAAAGTGTGAGGTTTTGATCGAAGAGCAAGTTGCCCTTCATGGCGTCGTTGTAACCGAGTTTCTCATCGTGGTAAAACGCTACCAAGTCCTTGATGTCCTCTGCTTGAATGACGCCCTGATCTTCGAGAAGAATGGTCGCCTTGCCCTTCGCATCGAGAAAGCCACTCGGCCCGCTCATCATCTGGCCGCCTCCAGAGGAACGCACCGCCAATTGATTCGGCCGTTTCAGCGCAATGACCTGTTTGATGCCGTCCTTAGCCAAGACCTGTTGATCCTCGGAGAGTACCCGGAGCGAAAGCTGTGAAAAGACGGTGAATTGATCGATGCCACGGTAGAATGCCGTGAGTTCGTCAAGCAGTTGCCGAGCCTTGCCCACAGCCTTCGGCGGCTGGGCTTCTTCCGCGTCGGCCAGCCCCGGGATGCCCCAGCTTAGGCTAGCCGCCACCAATAGTGAGAGTGCCTTCTTCATCTTGCGGCGAACCCTATCGCCGTCGTCACGGCGCGGCAATGCAACTTTCGCCACGGCCCATCTGGAACCACGTCTTCGAGGCGTGTCACCCCCGGCGTCAAGATTCGCGTTTGCGATAGGAACGGATTTGCTTCTGAAAGGCACGCTCCCGATCTCTGCTGCGCTCCAGTGCTTCGTACTCCACCCCATAGTGATACTCGACCATGGGATCGAACTGGTCATCAATCAGCCGTGCGTCTTTAAGATCATCACTGAACTCACGAAGGGTCTCTCCATCCGCTCGTTCGTGCCCCAACTTGGCGAACATCTCACAGAAATCGCGAAAGTAACCAGGCGGTGGGCGGTGTTTGCGCTTTCGCTTCTTGGCTAACGGATGGTCATCGTCGCCTCGACGGCGCCATTTGCGATAGAGATACGCTAACAAGAGCCCAATGAGAATCACGCCTAACACGTAGTCCAAGTAGCGAAGAATCCACATGCCGGCAAAGAAGGACTGCCAATCGCGGCGGACGGATTGCTCGGGCAATGGGTTCTCGTTTTCAGCAAGTTCCTCCTCCTCCAACTCACGAAACTGGGCCAAAGGGTCGCGCAAGCCAGTCGGTACTCCACCCACTTGCGCAGGCCGGTTGGCGCCTTCACCGGCGGGCACCAGATCAAAGATGACCCAACCATAGTCATTCAAATAGAACTCCGTCCAGGAGTGGGCGTCATTGCCGCGGAAGGTGAAGAGATGTTGGTTAGGATCGTAGAGACCGCCCGCGTACCCATAAGCCACACGCGACGGGATGCCCAACTGACGCAACAGGTGCGCACCCGCGAAGGCAAAGAAATCGCAGTAACCCCGTCGCTCACTGAAGAGGAAATTGGACAACGGATCCTGTTTGAGAGGATTCTCGATTTTTTCGCTATATTGATAGTTGTTTTGAAGGTATTGCCGAACGTAACTGAGCTTCTCCTTCACCGTAGGGTCTTCGTGATCCAACTTGCCCGTGATAATATTGCGCATGTCTCGAAAGACGGCTCCCTGAGCCTGCTCCAAATAAAACGGCTTGGTCTCACCAACCTCTAACCCTTTCTTCGTGATGACATCTTCGTAAAGGACAGGCGAGGACGTACCGCTATATTGGATATCGCCTCCCGCCTCGATGGCGAAGAAATCATCGCCTTGGTTGAACACTCGCGGCGACTCCAAAGCGAGCAAGTTCGAGAGGACGGGTAGCGCACCGCCCCGCACGTGATTGTAGAGAAACACCGTGAAGGGGATAGCATCGTCGTTAACGGTTTGAAAACGGACCCAACCGTCCTGGGCTCCATCATCGGCATCGGCCACCCAGCGACCGAGATGATCGCCCCGCCCCCACCCTTTCTGACGATCGTACTTGCCCAGAGCATGCGAGCGCACATAGATCGGACGCCCTAACGCATACGCCTCTTCCGCCGGGGGATCGAGGACACGCAAGTGCAATCGCGGTACGGAGTCGAGTTGCAAGTCCGCTTGTTCGGGTAACTGACCACGCCGCCATTGTTGACTGATCTCCCCTTCATCGGGCGCATCTTCTTGGTTAGCGTTCTCTGAATCGGTTTTCCGTAGCGGATCCAATGATTGATTCTCCGTGTTTTGACGGCGCCGTTTGTAAGCTTCTTCACGAGGTTTGTGTTCAGGAGCGGTGAATCCAAGATCCTGCGCCACGTTCAAAGCTGTCTCCGCCGCCCAAGGCATGGGGAGGCGAAAGAGCAGAAAAGCTCCTAGCAACACAGCCAAAAGAATACACAATCGGCCCAACCAATCCGGCATGGAAGCGGATTCCACCTGCCCTGCGTTGGCCAAGCGGCTGCGGCGCGCCAGTTCCCACACCGCCAAACTGAGAAGGATAAAAACGACGGCGATGAAGATCGCCGCGATGGGAAAGAACGGAAACACGCGCTGGCGCAGAAGCAGGTAAGCGACGAGAAGCGAAGCATAAAAACTCGCCGTGACCACGCCTTGGCGGGAAAGACCAGTCTCAGCGCGGAGCTGGCTCCAAGTGATAAAATAAATAGCGCCCACCGCTGAAACTAACAAACCTTCCGAAGGCGCGCCGGTGAGCGGGCTCCCCGCGAGAAAGATCACCCCGGCGAAAAGAGGACTCAGCCACACGGCTGCCCGCGGGCGCGCATCCATCATGGGGCCACCTATCAAGATCGCAATGAAGGTGGCGAGAATGGGCAGATGATTTCCCAGCACACTGCACAAAGCACCCGCCCCCGCCATGAGCAGGATGAGGATGCAGGCCGGGAGATTTTTCATAGATCCTGTTAGGCGATTTGAAAGACGGGAGCCTTCACTTGTATATCGGCATTGTCCAAACAAGTGATTGGGCGATTCAAGGCCGGCAAACGGTGTGCCCAGAGTTTCACCGGCGTCTCACTAAAAACAAAGAGCGCATGCCGCCCGGGTAAGGCCTCAACCGTCCTCACAAGCCGGTTGAGTGATTTGTCAGGCATGTGATGCGCTTCAGCCAAGATACTCAAAGGTGCCGTGAGATCGCTGGGGTCTTGCACATGCACCGTCCGCCAGCCATTGAAGCCTGCGGTGAAATCGATGGGTACGTTTTGACGGGCGCAGTAGTAGAGAAGACCGGCGAGGAGTTCCATGCTCGTCTCAAAAGCTTCCGGCCAAATGAAACTGCGCTCCGGACAGTAAGAATGGAAGACAATGGAGTAACGCTCGGGCATGGGGAGATCGAGTTCCTTGACCATAACCTTACCGCTACGCGCCGTGGCCGGCCAATGAATGGTCTTGATCGGATCGCCGGCCTGAAATTCACGAATGCCGTGAAAATCCCCACTTGGTTCACGTGTTAGGAGCCCTTCCGTGCTTCCCTCCAAGTAGTCACTATCATAGTGATGTTCCAACCGCCGTGGCGTCACGGCGCGAGGATAGATCACGGCCGGAGCGGCGATACGGCGGCGTTCATGCATTTTGAAAAGACCAAATGGAAAGGCGGAAGTGATGGTCACGGAGGCACGCTCCATGACACCTCGCTTGACTAACCGAGTGGTGAATTCCATGCGACAATGCCCTTGCGCACGCACCCAGCGCGCCTGCAGGCCGCGATTGGCGTAGGGAAGGAGCGCGTCTTCGATCTCCAAGCCGAAGCTGTCTAACCAAGGTTTCTTATTCGTAACGATGAGCTGAATAACAAAGTCTTCCAAGGCATGGACGTGACTTGGAAGCAGCCGCACGATATCGATCTTACGCACGTTGTTCCATGCTAACAAACCGGCAACCACGGTGATCAGTAACCCGAATAAACCTAACTGCACCACCACACTTTCCTGAACGTAGGCGCCAATGAGCACCGCCACGATGGACACCGCCGCCAGAACAATGCCCCGGCTGGTGAAACGCGGGCCCGACTTCGAGGGACCGCGCCGCGTGAAGTGTGTCGCCATCCGCTCTCTTTACGTCACAGGCGTGTTGAGCAACACGTCATCGAGCGCTGCCCGCACGTTCTTCACACTGCTGCCTGAGTCTTTGGCGCCGGCGCGATGACTGAGCACCGCCGTGGCGATGCGCTTGACGTCATCCGGATGCACCGCGTTGTGATTCTCCAGATAAGCCACCGCTTGCGACGCGCGCATGAGCGCGATCGACGCCCTAGCAGAAAGGCCTTTGCCTAACGATTTGTGCTTGCGCACCGCTTCACACACACTGGCAATGTAGTGGCATACGTTATCGCTCACGGGCACCGCGCTCACTTCATCTTGGAGCCGAACGAGTTCATCCGCAGAAAGGATCGCGTTCAGCGCTTTCTCGTTAGGCGATCCGGAGGCATGAAGTTTGATAATATCCGCCTGAGTCTCCAAATCAGGCAGATGCATGTTGATGGAAATTAGAAACCGATCGAGTTGCGGCTCGGGAAGCGGAAAGGTGCCGGACGCGTAAAGGTTATTCTGCGTGGCCAGCACCATGAAAGGCGCATTGAGCTCCCGCGTCACGCCATCGATCGAGACCTGCCCCTCATTCATGCATTCTAATAGAGCGCTTTGAATCCGCGGACTCGTTCGATTGATCTCATCGGCCAACAAGACATTGCTAAAAACAGGCCCCTCCACGAAATGGAACTGCTGCGTGCCTTGATGAAACATCGAGTAGCCCAGGATATCTGAGGGCAAGAGATCCGGTGTGAATTGGATCCGCTTAAAGGTGCCATGGATGGATCGCGCCAAGGTGTGCGCGATGGACGTCTTGCCAATCCCGGGTGCTCCCTGAATGAGAACGTGCCCTTTGGCGAGCAGCGAGACGAGAATGAGATAGGAAGGTTCTTCCGAGCCCAGAACGGTTTCCGTGAGCCGGCGATGCAAATGGGTGAGTTTCTCTTTCAATAACGAGGATGTTTAAGAAAAGTTAGAACCAAAGCAACACCAGGCGTTCAAAATGATAGGAAGGCCTATTCATTCCTTTTGTCGCAGGCGACGCCCAAAGGCCCAACGATCGCGCCGGCACAGCGACATGGCCGGCTGAGAACCTGCAATCGACGCCTCCGCACGAGGGTAGTCGAGGATTCCGTTAAGGCGAACCGGAAGGCCGCCGCAGCCAGCTCATTCGATTACCTGAAATGCGATTGTTAGACCAAATGTGGGCCTATTGGGACCTGGGAAAATCGCTTCGGCGCCAAGAACGCTGGAACGACTCGGCAACACAAAACTCGCTTGTAAGACGTAACGGCTCAGCCGGTTAACGTTGGTGCCAGGAACTCCGCCAAGGGTGACGCTGGGAGTGATCGGGTTGCCTTGCATGTTGTTCAGCGGCGGAACAGGTGGCGCCGCGGTGTTGTCAAAGTTGAAGGTCACGGTGAGGTTCGCGCCCGCCGGCGCGCTATCCGGCGTCACGCTGAGGATACCCGTACTCACGGGATTGCCGCCATTACCGCTGCCAGGATCGTCTCCCATGTCTCCAAAGCCGCCACCCAACGCTTCGTTCTTAGCCAACAGAGCCTCATACGCGGCTTGTTGTACGGCATTTGGACCACCGTTCCGTGCTAACAATTCCATCTGTTCGTCAGGATCGTTCGCCACATCGTACAACTCAAATCTAGGCGTATCGGCGGTTGTGTCAGGGTTATCGAAGATGATGAGTTTGTGATCACCCTCGCGAATGGATCTACCAGGACTGTCGATCTGGTTGCCAAACGCTTCGCTGACCACGCAACCGGTCACACGCCCTCCGGTCAATGCCGGGTAAAGGTCTCGCGAATCAAGCAGAGTCCCTTCGGACAACACATCATCCGAGTCGATCCCGGCGAGACTGAGAATCGTCGAATAAAGATCCGCCACATGCACAAGACTGTCATTCACACCACGCGCTCGGACATCGGGGCCTGCGGCGACCATCGGCACGCGAATGCCGCCCTCGTAGAGAGTGCCCTTGCCCCGTCCGTTGCTGAATGGCGACTGAAGCATGTTGTTAGGCGTGCCGTTGTCACCCACGAGAATGACGTTGGTTTCATTCAAATCGACTTCATCTAACAAACGCCCTATCTCGTAATCAAGCGCTTCGAGCATCTGCTCGTAGCGGTCGCGGTTGTTCGACGGGGGTGCCGTGCCCGAAGGAAGAAGCCCGGCTGGAGGATCATGGAAAGGCGCGTGCGGCGCGGTGAAACCAATCCAGCAGAACCATGGCGCGCCATTTGGCTGAGAGCGTATGAAATTCACGGCGTCATCGACCTGATCGCTAGTGGCATAAACATCAGTCACGGGCGTTTGCACTCCATCGACCGTCTTCGTCCACGCCCAATAGTCTTCGAGATTGGCCTGCGCCCCGGAAAAACTCGGCCATCCGCCCCGTGTCCGCGCACCGTCTTGGCCGCCACCAAGATGCCATTTGCCGATCGACAACAAAGCGTAGTCCGAGCCAGCAGCAGCGAAGGCATCCGGCAAAGTCACTTCTTCCCCCGGCAAATTGGCACCGGCAGGTGTGCCGACGCCGTGCCGGAATGCGTAGCGCCCCGTTAACAATGTGGCGCGGGTTGGCGAACACATCGGTAAAGCATAAGCGTTAGAAAACCGGACGCCTTCGTCTGCGAGATATTGTAAATTAGGCATTTCCGGCAATCGCGGAGCGCCGGGATTATCGATCGGACTCCAATCGATGCCCCAGTCATCAATGATCAGTAGCAAGATCGGGTTGCCACCCTCCGGCCCAAGATCGAGTTCGACATCGAACCCATTGTCGTCAAAAGGGCGAACATCGACTAACGTTGACCGATAGAACCGCCGGTCGTTATTGGCCAGGGCACCGGGATCCGGAGCGACGAGTTCATCGCGATCCATGTGAGCAGTCACGCTTTCCCAGTCCTCCAAGTTTTCAGATTGCTCGACAAGGTAGGTTCCGCCCTCAACAGCACTCCATGTAAGAGTAACATCTCCGTTAGATTTGTTTCTAACAATTACCCCCTCGCCAGTCCTCTTTTCCGGACCACCTTGAAACATAATCTCCGCGCCGGCCGGAATCGTTGCCGCAGGGTTTGCGGTAGGGTTTCCATAGTAAGTCCTGCCAATATTGTAGGGGAACTTTGGCGTACCATCGGGTTCGATCGCAACGAAGTAAGCATAAGTGCCTTCGGGAAACTCCGGCGTGACACAGAAGCGGCCATTGTGGACATCCAGGTCAAAGTCACTTCCTAACATCAATCCAACATCTCCAAGATACTCGTAGTCCTCGATGTAATGACCGATCTCGTACTGGCTGCCTTCGCCTGGCGTCACATCAGGGCCCCGAAGATTGATTGGTAGAGTATACTCGGATGTGTCGCCAGCTGAGGTGTATCCTTGATCGCGTGCGGCGTGCGCGGGAAGCATGGTGCGCTCGGTTATGGTGCGCTTCCTGTAGCCGGAGCGCATGCGCGTGACCAGACTGTTCGGGTCATTCGGGTCGGCGTATCCATAGGGTCCATAGACCGGATGGCCATCACGCACCCATCCCAGAATTGGCGAATGCCTTCCATTGAAGTTCTCGGTGTAGGTATTGGTCTGCGGATCGTAATCCACACTGTCGCCTAACAGACTCCGCAAGCCAGGAGGATTCGCATGATAATGATAGTGTGATCCGGCCTGATGAGCGTTACCGCGGTCAAAGGTGACACCCTCATTGACGTAAGCATCGCGGTTCCAAACGCGATCGCCCACCACACCTGCCTGAGCACGCGGCATCTGATCCTGCCCCGAAGAGGTGTCATAGGAAAAGGCGTCGCGGGAATCGAACATGGAAACGCCATCGACGAAGAGTCCGATGCGCCCCAGCCCGGTAAGACTTTTATCTGTCGGAGGATTACCCGGATTTCGAGGAATGCGATAGAGCACCGCTTGATTGGCCGGATAATTCACGAACAAATTGGTGCGTTGCTCGTTACCATACCAGGGCCCCATAATATGGGCGCCAAGTCCGGTCGCCCGGACATAGACATCGGCCGCTGTCACGGCGACCTCATTAACGCCGGCGTATGTCGGCATCGCCTGCACACCTTGACCGCGGTTCCAAGTGGTCACAGCATTTCCCGAGGCCTCATCAGCATCGGTCGCGTAGACACGAGCGTATCGGCCAGAAATTCCGGTCTGCCACGACGTGACCAGCGGATCCGCCTTGGCAAATGATAGGGTGATGAGAAGTAATGGGAGGGAGAGCTTCATAAAACTATGGGATTAGACGGCGTCACCGCGTCCTGCTGGTCGACCGGCCCCGCCGGCCTCGTGGTCCGCGCCGGCGCTCAGAGCCGCTAGCCGCTTCTTTCAGCATGGTTTCAAAAGGCGCCAACCGTTTCTTGAGACGTTCAAGATGGTTAGGATGCTCCTTGGACAGATCCCGCTTTTCCGAAGGATCTTTACCAATGTCATAGAGATAGGTTTTTCCGCGGTCCTGTACGAGTTTCCAAGGATACTCAATAACCGCTTTGGTCCCTCGGCTCGCGATTACCAATGGCGGTCTCGCTTCCATCTTCTTATTCTTCTTTTCCATGACGGGCCACCGCGTCACACCATCCAAGGGCTTGACCGATTCTAGCGGCATCCTCACGGCGTCTGCTAGGGTGGGAAACACGTCGAGCACGGATACGACGGTGTCGACCTTGGTGCCGGGCGAGATCACGCCCGGCCAACGGATGACCGCAGGAACACGAATTCCCCCTTCATAGACGCTACCTTTGCCACTCTTGAGGGGCGTGTTGCCGATGTCTGGATGGTTACCGCCGGCTTCGCGGCGCCGACCACGATTCCGGCGATCTGAACTTCCTCCCGCCCCATTGTCACAGAAGAAGAGGACGATCGTATTCTGAGTCATCTCTTCTTCATCGAGCGCCTCCAAGACTTTGCCGATGGCGGCATCCATCGCCGTGATGGCTCCGGCGCGCGCGGCATTTCGGGAATCGAATCCTTGAGTCTCATAATCCTCAAGGAAAGCGTCAGGCGCTTGAAACGGTGTGTGCGGCGCATTGAAAGGCAAGTAGAGAAACAACGGCTTCTCTTTGTCCCGCTCTTTGAGCAGTTTGATCGCTTCTTTGGCAAAGAGATCCGTCGAGTAACCTTCCTCCTCTATCGTCTTTCCGTTACGTTGCCAATCAGTGCCCCGGCCCGAGGTGTGTTTGTAATAGTCGATGCCGCCGCCCATGAAACCGTAGAAATGATCGAATCCGCGGTCGAGAGGCTCGTAGCCTTCACCCCGTCCCAGATGCCATTTGCCCACCATGAACGTCTGATAACCGGCTTTCTGAAGGGATTGAGGAAAGAAAGACTCTTCCTTGGGGACTCCTCCACGACCGCCTAGCGGACTTAGAATGCCAAAGCGAATGGGAGACCGTCCGGTCATCAAGGCCGTTCGCGTGGGGCTGCAAATGGGGAAGACATAAAACCGGTCGAGCTCCGCGCCTTCTTTGCCGATGCGATCGATGTTAGGCGTCTTGATCGTGCTTCCATGATAACTCACGTCTCCCCAACCCATGTCGTCCGACATGATCAGAACGATGTTAGGTCGATCTGTCGCGGCCGGTTCGGCGGTCTGCTCACCCACTGCCAGGGAAGCGATTCCCAAACTCAATAAAGTTAAATATTTCATGGCACCCATCCCTAACCTTATCGCCTTCTACTGCGACCCCGCGGGTCGATTTCGCCATCACCGTCACGATCTTCGCCGTAAGGCATCGCCATTTCAATAGTGATGCCCCGGCGCCGTCCTTCTGCCACGTGGTCGGAATAGTTCTTCTTCTCAGTAGTCTCGGCGTAATGGGTATTGGCCTTGGCCAGAGCTCTGACAATGATATCGTTCGCTGCATCCAGAGGCAATTTTTCGATCACTTCCCCCTCGAGACCAAAGGTATCGGGCTTGATGAGATAAATCCCCGCACTCGCGTCTTTACCTAGTGACAGCGGTTCTTTCCAGTCGCCTGTCGTATCCAAATCATGGTGAAAGCGTCCCTGAACTTTGGGATCCCACACCAATGAGCGAAGTCGTTTCTCCGCTTCGCCTAACTGATTTGGTGAACCCGCAAGCAACATGAGGACACGTTCGTCCGCGGCCGACACATTAAGCGCCAACTTGAAACTTGGGAAGTCGGGCAAGGCGGCTTCGCTCACCTTGCCACGAGATTCGTACTTCGCGGCAATGGCTTCAAGCGCCTCAGCGTAGTCTCCTGACAACACTTGCCGAGGCCCGCGGCCGCTTCTTGTTAGTCTCTCTTTGCCATCGGGGGCCAAGATGCAGAAGGCCGTATTGGCGAAGCTACCATTCAAGTGACTCCTAACGATTTTCTGATTCTCTTCACTCCCATAGGACTCGATGCGCACGCACACGAACTTGCGGGAAGCCTTGATCACCTCGGGATTGCTGAACACACGGTCCTGCGTGCTGGTATAACCCGGTCAGAACACGCCCGGCACACCGTTACACTGCGAGGCCGCGGCCATGAACAGGATCGGGCGATTCGAACGCTTGGCTTCTGCTAGAGCAGTGTCCAAGCGGCCATACCACGTGATCCCTGATTCGCCAAGACCTCTACCAACTTCCCCAAAGTCATTCGGCCGCGGCCCACCACCACCTCGCCGACGCGAGTTTCGGCCATCACCCCGCCGCCGTGATTCCCCGCTCGTGATTTCGCTAGTTGCGAGTTTCCCATCCCCATTCTTATCGAGTTCCTTCAAAGAGGCCGGCGCTTTCTCCATCTCCGACAGCGAGATCACGCCATCGCGATCGAGATCAAGCGCTCGCACAAGAATCGGCATCCGAGACGAAGATCGACGGCTATCCTGTGCCCAGATAGAGACACTGGAAGAGAGAAGGAGGGTGGCGGAAACGGCTAGGGTCGCTTTCATAATAGCCGCAACCTGGTTCGCGAACCTAAAGCGCAGATGAAGAGCCGGAAGTTTTTTTGAGATTCCTTCACGCCCGTCTTCATCGGTTCTTTAGGTTTGGCTACTAACCACCCCTTCACTCATCGTGAACAGCCTATGCGCCTCCTTGTAATCGAAGACGAACCCGATCTGCTAAGCAGCCTCGCAGGCGTGCTGCGGGAGGAGGGCTATGCCGTCGATGAAGCCGAGGACGGTGAGAGCGGGTTGCGAAAGGCGCTTTGGACGGACTACGATGCGGTCATCCTCGACGTGATGCTGCCCGGGATCAATGGGTTTCAGGTGTTAGAGCGGTTACGCGTGCGCAAGAAGACGCCGGTTCTTCTGCTCACGGCTCGCGATCAATCATCCGATCGGGTTCGTGGTTTGGATAGTGGTGCCGATGATTATCTTCCCAAACCCTATGATCTACCTGAATTGCTCGCCCGAATTCGCGCGTTGATCCGGCGATCCGCCGGTCATCCTGCGGCCAAAGCACGCTTTGGAGACGTGGAGATCGATTTCAACGCGCGCCGGGTCTTGCTCAATGGAAGTGAAATCGCCCTCACCGCCAAAGAATACGCATTGGTGAGCATGCTAGCGCAACACCGCGACCGCGTCTTCACACGGGCCCAACTTTACGAGCATCTCTTCGACGAGATGGATGACTCGTCTTCCAATTTGCTTGATGTTCATGTTTCTAACATTCGCAAGAAACTGGGTAAAGACATCATTGTCACCCGTCGCGGGCATGGTTATTGCATTCGAACGTCTTCTAATCCGTGAAAGTTACGCAATCACTTCGATGGCGCATGCAGTTTTGGCATGGCTTGCTCTTAGCAGGCGCGCTCTGTGGATTTGGCGTGATGGCGCATCGTCACCAGAAAGGCAATGACCTCAAACGAATCGATGCCGCCTTGGATCGTGAGATCTCCTTGATACTTGCGAACTTTCGCGATGAAACACGTCCTCCGCGCCGACAAGGTCCACGCGCACAACGACCTCGGATGCTGCGTGACTTTATCGATTCTGAAGAAGCCAAGTCATTCCTCTCCAAGAACGATTTAGACGGCGACTACATCGTCATTTGGCGTCGCAACGGGACGGAATTAGGAAGAGTGGGTGATGCGCCGGAAACGATTCCCTTTCCAGAAGCGGCGAATCGGGAGCGCGCTTACAACATTCAACGCACACGAGGAAATCTGCGAGAAATCTATCGCTTTCTCAAGCCCGGTGAGTGCCTCCTGCTCGGGAAGTCGATTCAAAGTGAATCCCGGGAATGGCGACGCCTTGCCTGGCAACTGGCAGGGAGTGGCTTTGGCATTCTTGCGCTCGGACTTCTAGGGGGGTGGTTCTTCTTGTCGCGTTCCATTCGCCCTATCCAAACCATCAGTCAATCTGCTAGGAGATTTGCAACGGGAGAATTGGATACGCGTATTCCTCACGAGGACACCGGTGGCGAACTCGGCCAACTAACGATGGATCTGAACGAGACGTTTGATCAGTTGGAGCAGGCCTTTGCGCGTCAGAGCCGGTTCACCGCCGATGCCGCTCACGAGTTGCGCACACCCGTGTCGGTCATCCTATCTCATGCCCAAGCGGCTCTGGCTCGCGATCGCGAAGCCAACGCCTACAAGGAGGCTCTCATTACCTGCGAACGGGGGGCCAAGCGGCTGCAACAACTCATCGATTCGCTGCTAACGCTGACCACGCTCGATGCCAAGACGGATTCCGCCCCTGAGGACCGCGTTGATCTCGGGTCGATCGCTCAGGAATGCACGGCGTTCATGGAGCCGCTCCTGGACGCGCGCGACTTGACCTTAGAAACACAGATTGATCCGGCTCCTTGCTATGGACGAACCGATCAGCTGCAGCAGGTGCTCATGAATCTGTTGGCCAACGCTGTCAACTTCAGTGGACCAGGCCAATGTATCCGCCTGACCACTGGCGAAAGAGAGGGCTCAGCGTGGGCACAAGTGACGGATCAAGGCCAGGGCATCGCGCCCGAGCATCTGCCGCACCTCTTCGAACGCTTCTACCGCGCAGATCCCGCACGGAAACGCGGTGAAGGGGGAGCGGGACTCGGTTTGGCCATCTGTCAGGAAATCATCCGGGCGCACGAAGGGGTCATCGATGTGAAAAGTGAGGTGGGAATGGGCACGACCTTCACGATTACACTCACAGGAGTTTCCAAATGACTTAAGACGGGAGGAGGTAGCGTCGAACGTTACCCGCCACCTCCACCCACTTTGCTTAGGCATCCCCTGTCTGTGTTAGACGTGAGGTGCCTAATAAAGATCGAAGTGACTTTTGAATAAGATCTAGGATCTCAAAATTAACCCCTAAATTATTCTCATTTATGCGTTCTCAACCCTCACGTTTGCCGTATGCGAAAGATTGCCGATGGATTTCAACCACAACCCTCTCTAAAGAGTCCGAATTCGTCTTCTTCGATCAAATAGTCTTACTAGACGGACGAACGCCGCAGCTGCTGCTCAGCGTATTCGTAGATCCATCTCGCAAAGGCCATCTAGAAGAACTCACCGGCGCCGCACTACAGGTGGACTTCGATTCGGGCATGATGATGGACTCCCTCAGCAAAGGGAAACCCATTGGATTCCTGAGCGAAAGTTGGAGTCACTGCTCATCGGTGAAGCTCAAATTGCAGATTGAGCAGCACGGATTGGTCTCCATTCCCGAGTTTGCGATTGTCGATCCATCAGGTGAGCGGAAGTCTGAGTCGATCATGTTGCCAGCGTTCAAATCAGGTCCGGAGACTCATCTCAGTTTTCTCTTCGGCTACTGCAACGACCGTCTGTCAGCGCCGCGACTGGGCGAGACCAACGTCTGCGTTTGGCCGGAAGATACTGACAAACGGTAAGAATCAGAGTGGGCAGCAAATTCTCAAAGCCCAGTAGAAAGGCCTGACCGCAGGCAACTAATGTCGAAAATATACATATTATTATATAAAAAACTGAAATTTAGCGAAAAACAGATTAGGGATTTGTTATTTGCTGAAAATTTGCAAATGATTATCATGGCACTGTAAGCATGTTTTGAGCACCACAGACACAACAATCAATCAGACCTTACGGGTGGCTGAGGGATACCTGGAACTGGAGATGTTTGAGGAGTGTCGTGCTATCATCGCACCGCTGCTCATTTCCCACTCTTCGAATCATCGACTTCTAGAAATCAGTATCCACTTAGCTTGTGCCCGTCGGCGATGGAATGAAGTGCTTTCCCATACTGAAAGCATCCTTGCCCGATTTCCCAAATCGCTCGACGCCCATATCTACAAGGCCTACGCCCATAGGGAAAAAGGGCACATCCAAATGGCATGGGAGACATTGCACCATGCCAAAGTCACTTCGACCGATCCCAAGGCCACTGCAATCTTCTTTTACAACTTCGCCTGTTACGCCTGTCTGCTCGGGCGCTTTAACGAAGCGATGTCTTCTCTGCAGAAAGCGTTTCTTCTAAATGCCACACTAAGGGAGGGTGCCCGCAAGGATCCCGATCTCCACCAGCTGAAACAACGCATTGGTGTGGACGGCCATCGCAACAACGAAGCCGAGGCATCTGGTTCGAATAACTTGGCATCCAGCTCATTGGACGACTCCTAGCGATGAGACGGCGCTCCTTCCTTGTAGCACGATTCTTTCATTAGTGTACTACCCGTCGAAGGCTTCTCATTCTCAATATCTAATTCGCCGGCTGTCTCTCCCAGCCGCATTCCCTCACTTCCATTCCTTCGATGCCTGTTAGTTTATCACCGAGTTGCTGTCGAATGGGACCTGCGAGTTTGCTTAAGCGGGCGACTATGTCAGGGCGGGATCCAGCGAGGTTCTTGATTTCGCCTGGATCGTCCGTTAGGTTAAAAAGGGAGAGTTCAAGGTGCTCCACGCGGCCGCCGTGACGGCTAGCGATGCCGTTGATGCCACTTTGGGTAATGGATTGAGCTTTGTTCTTGCCCCAATTGGAAGGCTTGCCACCGATGCCAGGCTCAGCCGCGGTGGTGATGTAAGGGTGGGCGAAATGCAGCTTCCATGGGCCCTGCCGCACGGCTTGCAGCTCGGTGCCGCCGTAGAAAAAGAGTGCTTCATGGGGGGCTTTGGCATCTTCTTCGCCTAACAAGACGGCCTTGGCACTTCGTCCATCGATCTTCCTAGTGGGCGGTTTGCCGCCGCAGAGTTCAACAAAAGTAGGTAGCCAATCGATGGCCATAAAGGGGATATCGCAAACGCGTCCGGCAGGTACTTTGCCAGGCCAGCGTGCGATACATGGAACGCGCACGCCGCCTTCGAACGTGGTCAGCTTGCCTTCACGTAGCGGTGTGTTGGAGCCGGCGTGTTCGCCGTAACTCATCCACGCGCCATTATCGGAAAAAAAGATGACCAAAGTGTCATCGTCGATCTCCAAGCGCTTGAGGGTTTCTAACACTTGACCGACAGACCAATCGAGTTCTTCGATCACATCCCCATAAAGACCTTGTTTCGACCGGCCTTTGAACTCTTCTGAAGCGAAGATGGGCACATGCGGCATCACGTGCGGCATGTAGAGAAAGAAAGGTTGATCACGGTGGCGCTCAATGAAGTCGACGGCTCGCTCCGTGAATTGCTTGGTGAAGAGACTTTGATCGGGGTCTTCCTCAATGACTTTCTCGCCGTCGTAGTAGGGTAGCGGCGGCATGGTTCGCCAGAGGACAGGATGGTATTTCGTATTGTCGTTAGAATAGGGAATGCCTAACCATTCGTCGAATCCATTCCTCGGTGCGGCGAAGCTCGCCACGGTACCCAGATGCCATTTGCCCATGCCCGCTGTGGCATAGCCCCGATCTTTGAGCATCTCCGGGATAAGCCATTCGTCAGGATGAATGCCGTTGCGGCTGGTGTGATTCAAGGCGCCCTGCAGGCTCACTCGGTTGGGATAACACCCTGACATCAACGCCGCTCGCGAAGCGGTACACACTGGTTGCGCCACGTAGAAATCCGTGAAGCGGGTCCCTTCGACCGCCATTTGATCGAGATGTGGCGTGTGAATGTCCGTCGCGCCCTGGCAACTCATGTCAGCGTAGCCCATGTCATCGGTCATGATAAGGACGATGTTAGGACGATCGGGATCGGCAGCCTGAGCAGCGGCAACAAGGGCGAGAAACAGGAGAAATCGCTTCATAGCGAGATTCTGTAACGCGCGCGCCCCGGGAAAGTCGACATTTAGGCGTACTTTCTCGTTAACCTTTTTCCAGACCGGCCATTTATTAGTAATCTGCCTATGCTCGAGACTGATCCAGACGCCGAATTTGTCGCTGAATTGACCCGCCACCAAGCGGCGATCCGGCTGTATGTGATGACGCTCCTTCCCGGGGAATCGGGGGCGGCGGACGTGGCCCAGCAAGCCAATGCGACTATTTGGAGAAAACGTGACACCTTTACTACGGGGACGAATTTCAAAGCCTGGGCCTTCCAAATCGCCCGCTATGAAGTGCTCAACTTTCGCAAACACCAGGCGCGAGATTCGCGCTTGGTCTTTAGTGAGGAACTTCACGATGTGATGGCGGAAGAGATTTCTGAGAACGTGATCGACTTTGAAAAACGTCAACTCGCTTTGACCCGCTGCATGGAAAAGCTGCGGCCGGCGGACCGCGATCTCCTACGGCATCGCTACTTTCACAAGACGCCACTCAAGGACTATGCGGCCAAAGCCAATCGTAGCGTTAGTAGCTTAAAAGTGACGCTGCACCGATTGCGCAACAATTTGGCGGCCTGCATCGACAGCCAACTGTTAGGGGAGGAAAGATCATGAGACAAAGCGAACGTGACCAATTGATCGATGAGCTTCTCGAAGGCCTCATCAGCGAGGCGGACTTTGTGCGATTGGAGGCCGAGTTTCACGTGGATGCGGCAGCACGGCAAACCTACTACAAACGTTTGGCCTTGCACGCCCTGTTAGAAACAGAGGCGGAAGAGAACCGTGGATCGTTGCGCGATCCGGTGAAGAGGCATTGGATGGCGGATCGATCGAGAACGTTGGCGATCGCTGCAGCCCTTCTCCTCTTGATTGGTGGGAGTGTGATGATTTGGATGGAGCGTCCTACTGAAAAAGGGATGCCAACGGTCGAAGCGCTGGCCACGGGTTATGGCGTGGTAGCGGGCCAATCGGACGCGGTTTGGGGAAATGAGAGGACGCTTCGAGACGGGGATCTCCTGCCGGTGGGAGAGTTAGAGTTGAAACAAGGGACGGTGCGGTTGGAACTCTTCAGCGGCGTCACGGTGATCATTGAGGGGGAGGCGACTTTTGATGTGACTTCGCAGATGGAAATGCACGTTTCTCAGGGGAAAGTGCGCGCGCACGTGCCCGAGCCCGCGCAGGGCTTTCGCATTCGCACGGCGAATGGCGAGGTGGTCGATCTGGGCACGGAGTTCGCGATGGAGGTCACGTCTGAATACGCGGATTTTCATGTGTTAGACGGTGAGATCGAGTGGCACCCGGCTGAAGAAGCGCCGCGTCTTTTAAAAGAAGGGGAGGCCTTGCGCTGGGAATCAGATCGTGGCGCTTCGCCACTCACCTTCGATGCGAAGCACGTTGTGGGAATCGCCGATCTGGAGAAAAGCCTAGCAGATCAACGTCAAAACCGGCGTGAAACCTGGGTGAAGTCCGTTGCCAAACGTGCGGCGGATTCTCGGTTGTTGCTTTACTACCCCATGACTTCGGCGAATGGGGAGTCGCGTCAATTACTCGATGCCTCGGTCAACGGTATCCATGGTGCCTTGGTGAGGGCGGATCGCACGCTCGACCGCTGGCATCACGCCGCCGCGGGACTCGATTTCTCTCCAACGGGAAGCCGGGTGCGAGTGACTGTTCCTGGCATCCACACCTCACTGACATTGTACTGCTGGGTCCGAATCGATAGCCTGGACCGGCTTTACAATTCGCTCTTTCTAACAGACGGTCACGAACTGCATGAACCGCACTGGCAGATCATGAATGATGGACGGCTTTTCTTTTCCGTCAAAGCGCATGAACGCCATGGCCGCGGGAACCCAGACAAACACATTTGTTTTTCTCCTCCTATCTGGAACCCCGCTCTGAGCGGGCAGTGGCTGCAGATCGCCACGACATACGACGGACATGATCACGTCGTGACGCACTACGTCAATGGCGAAGCTGTTAGCCGCGAGGCCTTGCCGGCGGACAAGATCCCGGATCGTGTGGTTATTGGGGGCGCCTCGATCGGGAATTGGAGCCAGCCGAAACGTGATGATCCCGAATTTGCCGTTCGCCATTTGAATGGCGTGATCGATGAATTTGCTATCTACTCTGAAGTGCTGACCCCTGCCGAAATCCAATCTTTTTATCAACTCGGAAAACCCTAACATGATCGTTCGCAACCACCTTCCAGCACTCGTCGCGGCCATCGCCGCGACCTGTGTTTTTAAAACCCAAGCCGCCAGTGATTCCACGGAGATGGATCGCACCTTTGCTCTCAAAGTTTATCCGCTTCTCAAGAGCAAGTGTTTCGCCTGTCACGGCGAAGATCCGGCCAAGATCAAAGGCGAACTCGATCTCACCAAGAGAGAACACATGCTAAAAGGCGGCGAAGTCTCTGACAAAGTGCTCGTCCCCGGCAAAGCCGCTGAAAGCGATCTCTATCGCGCCGTGACTTGGGAAGATCCGGATCTCGAAATGCCGCCGAAAGAGAATGACCGGCTGACGAGTGAACAAGTGGCTCTTGTGAAAGAATGGATCGACGCCGGAGCGCCTTGGGTCGAAGCCGATCAACGTGAGAGTTTCCTAGCAGAAGAGCGCCATCAGTTAGAGACGGATGAAGGCCTCATTGTGAAAACCAGTGGCGGTCTCGGTGATGAATGGACTTACCGCCGCTACAAGCGTGAAGATATCTGGGCCTTCTTACCCGTGGAGAAGCCCGAAGTTCCGGCGGACGCTCATCCCGTCGACACCTTTATTGATGCGAAACGCCAGGCGGCAGGATTCGAGCCCGCGCCTCTAGCAGACGCACGCACTTTAGTTAGGCGGATTCATCTCGATCTGACCGGTTTGCCACCCTCGACGGAAGCGATGGCGCATTGGTCGGCGAAACTCGACGTGACCGATGAAAAAGCGCACCGAGAACGAGTGGGAGATCTTGTCGACAAGCTTCTCGAGAGCCCGCACTACGGCGAACGCTGGGCACAACACTGGTTAGACATCGCCCGTTATTCCGACACCGGCGGCTACTCGAATGACTACGAACGTTCGAATGCCTGGCGTTACCGTGACTACGTCATTCGGGCATTCAACGAGGACAAGCCGTATAATGAATTTGTCATCGAGCAACTCGCGGGTGATGAACTGGCCGATGCCTCCGTTAGCCGCCGCGTCCAGAGCAACGAGGAGAAAGTCAAGCAAGTCCGCATGAAAGGGGAGTACACGCCTGAGGAAAGTGAGTGGATTGTGGCGACAGGTTTTTTAAGAATGGGTGCCTGGGACAATGCGATGGTGATGCCGGATGAAGCGCGCCAGATTTACCTCGATGACGTGGTGAACTCGGTGGGGCAAACCTTTCTGGCCACGACTATGCGTTGTTGCAAATGTCATGATCACAAGTTCGATCCCATTCCCACACGTGATTATTACAGGCTCTATGCGGCCTTTGCCGGCACACAGATGGCCGAACGCCCTGCTCCATTTGTGGGATGTGAGAGTCAGGAGGGATTCGAATCCGGCCGCGCGCATGTTGAACGTTTGTTAGAATTTGCTACCACGGAGAAAGACAAGATCAAGGCGAAACAGGAAGCGGCCGCTAAGAAATGGTTTGATGAACGCGGTCTTCCCTACATTTCGGAAGACGATCGCAAAGACCTGCCAGATGAGGCGAAGCCGCCACGTCATGTGGGCCTTGATTACATTGATGAGGGTCAACTCAAGGTGCGCGAGCAAGACGAGTGGATATGGGAACGCCGTTTGGAGCGTTATAAACCCATGGCGCAGAGTGTCTACAATGGCGAGGCCAACCCGGATCGGTGGAATCGCGCTCGTAAGCTGCGGATGAATCCCAAACCCGATCCGGATTGGCAGCCTGTTAGTAAAATTTACATGGGAGGCTCACTGCAAGCCCCCGGAGATGAGGTCAGTCCCGGAGTGCTCAGCGCCATTGGTTTACCGGCGGATTCTGAGAAAGAGAATGATCCCTATGCGCTTCCCAAAGGGGTGACAGGCCGCCGCTTGGCCCTGGCCAAATGGGTCGCTCATCCTGACAACAGCCTCACCACACGTTCGATCGTGAATCGCCTTTGGCAGCATCACTTTACCAAACCACTCGCGGGCAATCCCACTAACTTTGGCGTCAAAGGACTGAAACCCACACATCCCAAACTACTCGATTGGTTGGCGGCTGATTTGGTGGAGCACGGTTGGAAGATCAAGCGGCTGCATCGGGTGATCATGACTTCACGGGCCTACCGGCAAGCTGGGAATCATTCCCAAATGGAGGCTTTGGCGACGAAAGATCCTAACAATGACTTGATCGCCTATTTCCCGCCTCGCCGTCTCACTGCTGAAGAGATTAGGGATCAATTATTGGCCGTGACGGGCGAACTCAATTCTCAAATTGGCGGCCTTCCCATCATGCCGGAGATCAATATGGAAGTCGCCCTGCAACCGCGCATGATCCAGTTTTCCATCGCCCCGGCGCATCAACCTTCCCCCACGCCGCAAGAACGCAATCGCCGTACCATTTACGCGTATCGCGTGCGCGGTTTGCCCGATCCGTTTCTAGAACTTTTCAATCAGCCGAATCCTAACGACTCTTGCGAAGTGCGCGATGCGGCTTCCGTGACGCCGCAAGCCTTCACATTGCTCAATAGCGACGTGATGTCTGACCGCGCCATCGCCTTTGCGTTGGCACTGGAGAAAACATCACCGGATCTGTCTGAGCAGATCGAGCACGGTTTTCAACGAGCGCTCGGACGCCAGCCGAAACCTGACGAAAGTGTCCGTATGCTCGAATATGTTGGGGAAATGCAAGCTTATCATCGTGGTGTGCAACCTGAACCCGTCGTTTATCCAAAGAAGATCAATCGGTCCCTAGTTGAGGAATTCTCCGGTAAACCGTTTCCCTATGATGAAATATTGCCCGTTTTTGAAAACTACCAACCCGATACCAAGCCGGCCGACGTCAGCCCGGAAACACGCGCCCTCGCTGATTTCTGTTTGCTACTTTTCAATACTAACGAATTCGCCTTTGTTTATTAATTCAACCGATTGAAATCATGATCTGCTCACGTCCCTTGTCCACGCCTGCTTCCCGCCGGCAGTTTCTCTACGGCTTAGGTGCCTCGCTAGGCTCCGTGGCTTTTTCCGATATGCTTGCGCGCGAAGCCGCGATGGCTTCTCCGCTAGTGCCGAAACCACCCATGGTGCCGACGAAGACGAAGGCCTGCATCATGCTCTTCATGGAAGGTGGTCCCAGTCAGGCGGACACGTTTGATCCCAAGCCGGAGTTGACCAAGCGTCACAAACAGGAATCCAAACTCACGCGTGGTTTGGAGACGGGATTCAAATTCTTTGTAGGGAGTCCGTTTGGCTTTCGTAAAGTGGGGCAGTCGGGATTGGAAATGTGTGATCAGTGGCAGCACATGGCGGATCCAGAGGTGGCCGATGAGCTATGCAACTACCGTGGGTGCCAAGCGGAATCGCTCAATCATCCGGAAGCACTCTTTCACATGAACACCGGCAGCCGTCTTGGTGGGGATCCGGCGCTTGGGTCCTGGGCGACGTATGGTTTGGGCACGGAGAATCAGAACTTGCCCGGTTATGTGGTGATGACAGAGCTCGCCATGCCGCAAGGAGGTTCCCGCAATTGGAGCAATGGGTTTCTGCCGGCCTACTATCAAGGCACTCGATTGCGCCCTAGCGGATCGCCTATTCTCGATCTCCATTCTCCAAGTCACAAGAGCCGCAAACACCTACGCCGGGCGCTTGATGAACTGGCATTTCTCAATGATCACCATGCTTCGCAGAATCCTCAACACGGCGAGCTAGCAGCGCGCATGGAGAACTACGAACTCGCCTACCGCATGCAGGCAGAGGTGCCGGGCGTGATCGATTTCCAAGGGGAACCGGATTACATCAAGGACATGTATGGATTGAATGAAAAGGAGACGGCACCGTTTGGAAAACAGTGTCTGATGGCGCGTCGACTGGTGGAGAAAGGCGTGCGGTTTGTGCAAATCTTCAGTGGTGGCTGGGATAGCCACGACTACTTAGAGCGTGGGCATTCGTCCCGTATTCGCAGCGTGGACAAACCGATGGCGGCCCTGATCAAAGACCTCAAGACACGTGGCATGTTAGACGAGACCTTAGTCGTATGGACTGGCGAGTTTGGCCGCACGCCTGACAACAACAAACGCGGTGGCGTTTATTCGTTGGGTCGCGGTCATAACATCGATGCCATGACCATGCTTCTTGCCGGGGGTGGAGTGAAGAAAGGCAGTATTGTCGGGGCCACAGATGAGCTAGGCGCTCATGCGGTGGACGTGGTCCATCCCATTCGCGATCTTCACGTCACGCTCCTACACTTGTTAGGTCTGGATGACAACAAGCTCACTTATTTTCATGGGGGGCGCTACAAGCAGATGAGCCAATTTGGCGGCCGCGTGATCAAGGAATTGATTGCACAGGCATCCCATAGCGGGACATGAAGGCGCGTAACTCATTGATAATGAGTTGGAATCACCTTCGATCTTCGATTGTGTAATCTTAAATTTGGCCTCTCTTCGGACTATTTATTGGTGTGTGTTTTGATAGAGTTTCACATGCTGTCCCTCAATTTCACTTAAAACCAGGCAGATACGCTTGATCCAGTCTCCCTAACATTCGAAAACTACCACCTGCTGTCCCATAGGCTACTAACAGTTTGCGCAGTGCTAGCTTTTCCCATAATACCCCTCGCACCATCGTGCAAATTCGGCTGAAGCTGTGCGACCAATCGCTCAAATATGCCAAATATCGCAGTAACACATAGGCTAACAAAGCCATCCATACTTGCCAACGCACTGCATTCGCATTGTTGCCAAGAAAGTCGCAAAGCTTGAGGTTTTGTTTGATCTGCTTGAAGAAGACTTCGATCGCCCAGCGACTCCGATAGATTTCGCAGACGCTGGATGCGGCCCACTTGGTGTTGTTGGTGATGAATTCCATCTCAAGCATCTTGCCGTCAACTTCTACTAACGCTACGACACGCCTGAGAACGACGGGATAGGCCGCCTTTGATTTGGCCGTGGTTAAGACGATGAGGTCATCACGGAGAATATTGCCCTTGGGCTTCTTGAGCAGACGCCGCTTGACACGAAAGGCCATGTTGCTCTTGGCGCGAGTCACCCAATTGATCCCTCGTTGATCCAGGTCGTAGAGATGCTCGAAGTCTACGTAGGCCTTGTCGAACACGCCGATTTCGCCTTCTTGGATGCCTGCACAAAGTTCGCGCGCCCTCACATTGTCCCCGTGCTTTGCGGCTTCTACGACAGCGAACCCGGGCAGGAAGCTGCCGACATCCAGCCGCAGATGTAATTTGGCCGCTGCCTTTCTGCGACGATGCTTGGCCCAGTCCATGTTGTTTGCGATGAGCTTGATCGTCGAAGAGTCGACGGCGTGAATCGTGCGCTTGAAGCGACGGGGTAGTCCTCGTTTGCGGTTCTTGGGCCCATACTTGAAACCCGGTGATTGGGACTCACAGTGATTAAGGACACTCCAGAACAACTCCTCTGCCATGTCGGCGTTGCGGCTTTTGTTAGCATTGGAGAGACCGTTGCGGCTTGGGAAGAGAGCACCACGAATAGTGGCGAGAAGGCCGCGATGGTTGCGAAGATTATCACAGATATCATTGAGAGAGATCGCAGCGCAAAGCTGGGCAAAGAGCATCGAAACGACATGGCTCCAGGGGGTGAACGCTCTCGATTTCTTGTCCACACCATGCTTTCGGGCAAGTTTGTTAACCAAATGGCTCGGAATGAACTCGCATACCTGACGCAGAGCGATTACTTTTGATTTCGGCTGGGACTGGGAAGCTTTGCGTCTCTTGTTAGTTTTCACACACCGATTAGACGGCGTGAGCTTCCCGAGTTCCAGCTCTTCCTAAGGGATGCCTGTGAATTGATTGCGTAACGGAACCCAACTCGCCGAATTCCGGGCGGTGTTTTCGCGCGCGTTGTTTTTCGTATTCATAAACGGCACGGCCTAAAGCCGCAAAGAACGGGTAACCGATCTGCTCGTACTCATAGACGTCATCGTTGTAGATCTCATTGGCATTCACATGGATCACGGCGGCGAGAAAGAACTCAACGCCGTGCTCGGCATCGATGATGTAAGCGTTATCGGTCAGATAGCCATAGGCTTCGCCTGATTTATTGAAGCACCGCAGGGTCGACCGAATGGGCAACTCATGCCAGCTCAGGAAGCGTTTGACGTAAGTGTCTTTGATCGACTCTTTGGCATAGATTTCGTCTTCACGAGGAAAGCGGTTCATGCAGCGTAGCACCCACAATCGATCATCTTCTGTAAGCGCAATGCGTTGGTCCTTGGAGACCGATCTGGGAAAGATTAGAGTACGCAAGAGTTGTTGTTGTTCTGTAAGAGGAAAGAAACTGTTGTCGGAGAAATCCATCGGTTGAGCAAGCACCTCGCCGTTTCGCCATACGCCTTTGCCTTTCAAGACGCGTTGACCGTGATAGTAGGAATCCTTGCTCAATCTTTCACCGAGAGCATGGAGCAAATCGCCGTCCTGATTCAGAAACCGGATGGGATTGGCGAAGCGGCTATGATGAGGCTCGCGCGGAACTGCTAACCGATGCACGATTCGGGTCTTGGCAAGCCCGATCTCTTCGAGCCGACGGTGAAGATTCTCGATACCCACGAACTCGAAGAGCCGGTTGAAAGCATCGTTCTCACTCACTAGAAAGATCTTGCGGGCGTCATTGCCGATTGAAGGCAATCCGTTAGGAGAGCGCTTATCCACATGGCGGGACGTCTGCCAAGATTGCGAGGCATCTGTGAGCATGGTGGTGTTTCGATCCAGATCAGGCACGTTAAGTTCCGCCAACTGTTCTAATGCAAGGAGAGCCAAGGGGAATTTTACCGTGCTCGCCGGATAGAAATAGCGCTCCTCATTCACCCGCCAACCATGCTGGGTAAAATAAGGTTCGTTCGCTTCGTCGCGGTCAATCTGAAGGTAAAGCACTTGCACCTCGTGTTTGGGATCGGTCACTCGCGATGCGAGCCCTTCGGGGAGCGATTCCATGATCTTGTCCAAGGGCCGTTCGGCCGAAGCGAGCGTGGTCATGACAAAGATTCCTATGCCAAGAAGTTGGGGAAGTCTGACAATCATTTGGGGGAGAGATTGGGGTCGCGTTTGGCGTTGGCCTACCTTAGCGTGTCGCCATGCGTCTGTCTTGCCTGATTAGCTATTGGGCGGTTTGTCTCGGTCTGCTGACGGGCTGTATTGAGATTCACCAAGCCTACAGCTTAAATCCCGATGGTTCCGGCAAACTTTTACTAACACTCATCTATGACCCCAAGGCGAATGCAGATTTGCGGGACGACGAGGTGAATCTGGCCGAGGAAGGGCCTCAAGCCGAGATGGCACTGCGGGATCTGGCCGATGAGATTGTCGCCACCGCTCAAGGCGTGGAGGCGTGGACGGATTATCAGATGAAACATTCGCCCAATGGCAAGATGGCGCTATCCATCACCGGCTACTTTCCGGATATCAACGCCTTTCAACTCAGCCCTCCCAGTGACGAAGGCCTGCCTTGCGCATCGATTAAGTGCACACCGCTATCCTCTTCTGATTCGCGCTACGAGGTCATCTTAAAATCGATCAATGATAGTCCACCCATTCTAAAAAAACCCACCCTCACCAACGTCGAGGCCCAAGAGCGCCGGGAGGAAAGCCGAATACGCATGAATGCGGAAGCACTAGAGTCCCGCATGCTTTATGAGCCGATGAAGTTGGTGGCCAACTTCCATCTCCCAGGTCAGGTGAAATCCAACACCAACATTGAGAAACGTTCGGCGCGGGAGACGCAGCTGACGGTATCCGGCAAGCGTCTGCTCAAACTCATGGAAGACATGGTTCGCGATGACGCGCTGGCGAACCAGGTTTTCAACCGAGGATGGACCTTTGGCGATCCCATCGCGCTGCCTGGAGAGGTGGTCAATGAACGCCTCTTTGGTGAACGAGCCCCCATTGCTTTCGACGTGACCCCTAACCAACGCCCCTTGTTTAACTATGCCAAAGAGTTGGAGCGCGCCAAGCGCCACCCACCCCCTATCCCCCCTGAATAGGTTCCTCTTTCTGGTTCTCAGCTTGTTCGTTAGCCACTCCCTTCAAGGCCAAGAAATCTTTGTCAATGAGATCCACTACGACAACGCCGGGCAAGATCTCAACGAATTCATCGAGATCCTCGGGCCGGCCGGCACGGATTTGAGCGCCTATCACATCGTCCTCTACAACGGCTCTAACGGACGTGCTTATCGCACCATTGAACTCAGAGGCCGGTTGGGAGACGAAGGCGGCTCTGGATTTGGCACTATCGAAGTTCCGATTAGCGGGCTTCAGAATGGTTCGCCCGATGGCATTGCACTTTATCGGGCCGATCGCGGCGCAGTGAATCAGTTCTTGAGTTATGAGGGTGCTTTCACCGCGTCAGACGGCGTGGCCAACGGCCTCACCAGCACACCCATACCCGTCAATGAATCATCTTCTGCCGCCGAAGACGAATCCTTGCAACTTAAGGGTGAAGGAACCGTCTACAATGACTTCACCTGGAGCGCACCGGCGCCCGCAAGTCCTGGCGCGATCAATGCGGGTCAGCAACTTCTTGGAAACTCGGGACCCACGCTGACCCTATCACTCTCAAATATGAGCGTGCGGGAGTCTTCGATGGAAGCATTGAGCCTCCTGATCAACGCAAACCCACCGCCGGATGTTGAAGTTTCCATTGCCCTAACAAGTTCCCAGCCGGAACGGCTTCCGCTTCCGGAAACGGTGACTCTTCCAGCTTCCGGCGAACGAACGCTCCTCTTGCAGCCCGTCGACAACGACATCACTGATGAAGTAAGCACAGTCACCATCGAGGCCGATGCCGGCGGCATGTATCCCCCAACGTCGACGATGCTAACCATCATCGATGACGATCGACCTCAGCTCAGTGACGCCGGGGTGATCCGTGTCGTGACTTTCAATGTGCTCAACGGCGTGGGCAATCGTGGTACGCCACCTTACGAGGCCGTGAAGGCGATTCTCATCCGGCTTAACCCTGACATCATCGCCTTTCAGGAAGTCTCTTCTATCGGGAATTTTCGGTTGTTGAAGACGCTACTGAATGAACTCGGATTCGATCTGGACCGCGAACATTTAGCCACCGTGGGTGATGCCTTTGTCAATCAGCAGCCTGTGAATGGCGAGTTCAGCAGCGATCAGTTTGTGGTGATCGCCAGCCGTTATCCGATTCGCGAGACGATTCAGATTGGCCGAGGGAATGACGGACGCCGTGAACTCACACGCTACCCGTTGTATGTGGAGGTGGATGTGCCAAACACGGAAAACGATCCTGCGCTGATTACCGTGCATCTCAAAGCCGGCCGAACAGACGAAGATGAGTTCCGGCGGGCGGTGGAAGCCTATCGGATTATCGAATTCCTGGAGGCGCGCAATCTTAACGGCTCCGAGGATCCTATCATTGTGCTTGGCGATTTCAATGAGAACCGGGATCTGGCAAACTTTCACGCAGCAGCGTGGCCGTCGGACACCACATCGTTCAGCGATGGCTCACGATTACCACCGAGCTATCAATTAGGCAGCGATCTTGCCAGTAATTCGGTTAGGTTGCCTTACCGGCGTTTTCCAGATCAGGCTTTCTCGCCAGGACGTCTGCGCTTCACCGATGCCCGTCACGCTGACCGCCGAGCAAATGGCACCTTCATCGGCGAAAGCGATTCGCCTCTCGATTATGTCTTTGTGAGCGACCGTATTCGACTAAACGGACCTGTTCGTAATGAGGTTTTTAACAGCCTGTTAGATGTGGCTTACGACGGTGTCCCCAAAGCCGGGGGGCCCGTGGCACTCAACACGAGCGAGTTAGCATCTGATCATTACGCCGTCCTTAGTGAGATTCCGTTAGAATCTCTTCCACGCATGAATGTGGAGCTAGACGACGAGGTGATTGCCGAGGGCGGCGCGGATACAGAGGGCATGATCACGCTTCTGGAACCCGCTTCCAACGAAGTCACCGTCGATCTATCCATCGCTCAGTTACCCGTCCTAGCCATAGCCCAGCCTTCGCAAGTCGTCATCCCTCCGGGAGAAACGACCGCGACCTTTGCCTTCACCGCCATTGATGATGGCTTGCCTAACATTGACCGTCGCAGCATGCTTCAAGCAAAGGCTTCCGGGTACCGGTCGGAATGGGTTTCGGTCGAAATCCGCAATCACGATCCTTCAGGGAAGATCCTGATTACACAGTACCGTGAGCCGCCTTCCTTGTCCGCGGGCCGTGCCGTGGAGCTTCTCAATCGATCAGGAGGCACGATCGATCTATCAGAAACGCCATTAATTCTCTATCGCTATACCAATGGAAGCACAATGCGCACACAAGAGATCTTCATGGATGTGGGAGAATGGCCGGATGGACAGGTGCTGGTCATCGGTGATCAAGCCACGCGAAACTACCTGTTAGACGAAAACTTCCTCTCTCCTACCACTACTTTGGTGGATCGCGGATCGCTTGGTTCCGGTTTCCTGGAGCCGGATGGTGAGCTTCCATTTATCCGCGACAATCTTGGATTCGACGGCAACGATGCCTTAGAAATTCAGTTAGGCTGGGAACGTGCTGATGTATTCGGAACCATAGGCAGTGATCCGGGCGATGCGTGGATCGGTGGGGGTGTTTCCACACGCGATACGAACCTGACTCTTCATTCAACGACATTGGGCGGGAGTTCCGGCTTTGATGATCCGTCTTCGCGCTTTCGCTCCGTCGACGAAACGACTCTGCTAGGGTTTGGCGAGCCGCCGGCGCCTGACGCTTTCACAGAATGGTTGCAGCGGTGGGGTTTTAGCGAAGTCGATCGCACATTTGATGCCGATCCGGATGGGGATGGCCTCATCAATGGAGCGGAGTTTGTTTTTAGTACCGATCCGACGGAACCGACACCTACACCACTACGATTCGATGCTGATTCGTTCGCGCTCTCGATTTCCTTTCAAACGACGCCGTGGTCGGTCGATCTCGAATGGTCTGCCGATCTGATCACGTGGCAGATTGTGGCTATCGCCCCCATCGACACAGAAAGCATGAGAAAATGGGAGCTCCGCTCTGATCAGCATGCCGGGTATTTTCGCGTGGTGATTCGGCCTCTTTGAATAGCCGGGCCGCCTGGGCCGTCTCTCCGCTCGAACTCTCTGAATGGAATGACCTCACCCTCCCTCTCGAAACGCCGGAAGAGCCGCCGTCTTTGGTCTGGACTCTTGATTCTCGCCCTCGCTGGAACCAGTCTCACGATGACTTCATGCACCACGGAAGAGGGCGTCCTAGCGGGCGCTCTGACCGGTGCCGTGATTGGTGGCGTTGTCGGACACCAGAGCGAGAACAGCTACAAGCGGAAGCGCCGCTACTACCGCAACGATGATTACTATCGCGGTGGCCGTTACTACGACGATCGCAACTACTACCGTGGCCGCCGGTATCCGCAGCGCTATTCGAACTACGGCGCCGAGTGCTACGACGGCTACTACTATTAAGCCGCGCGCGGTCTTCGTTTGCCACTTTCAGGCATCGCGATTAGAAGACATCAAGAATTCTAATCGCGATGCTGACAGACGAACAGAAAGAGGCCGTGCGTGAATGGGCCAGCCAAGGCGCCGGCTTAGGGGACGTGCAGAAACGACTCGCCGAAGAGTTTGGCGTCAATATCACTTACTTGGAGGCGCGCATGCTGGTGGCGGAACTCAAGGTTTCCTTCCCCGTCGCGGAACCAGATGATGAAGAGGCGGATGCCGCATCGTCATCTGAAGAAGAGGCTTCTCAAAATGATGACGAGTCTGACCAATCGCCGGCCTTAGATAGCAATGTTAGCGTCACCGTTGACAGCATCGCTCAGCCCCAATCGATGGTTAGCGGCCGCGTGACCTTTAGCGATGGTCAGGGAGCCGCTTGGTATGTGGATCAATTGGGACGTCTTGGATTGGATCCCGATCAGCCCGATCACCGCCCCTCCCAGGAAGATGTGATGGCTTTCCAGCAAGAGCTTCAACGTTTGTTGAAGTCGCAGGGATTCTAACCACGGACCTCCCCATAAAGGGGAAAGGCGTGCTCTCAAGCAGAACCCCGCTTGGCAAACAGGCTCTTTAACCGGCTTGAGTAATTCCGGTGCACGGCGCCGTTCTTCACCGCGCGATCCGCTGCGGAGTAGAGCGAACCCAGCGCCTTATCGATTGCGGCCTTATCTCCGGACTCAATGGCATCAATCGCTGCTTTCCGCGCGGACTTGACCCGGGACTTGAGGGCTTGGTTGCGAGCGGAGCGGGTCGCCGTTTGGCGGACGCGTTTGAGAGCAGATTGAGAGTTGGCCATGAATCTTTAGATAATGAGAGTGCGAGTGGGCGGGGAAAGTAGGAGGGCAGCTTGGGTTGTCAAGACTTTGATTTCGAACGCAGACCCGCACCAAGTGTGGCCACGTTGTAGACAGCACCTCCTAGGGCGCCGGCCACGCGTTTCATCTGTTCCGCCATGGGTGGAAGCGGCAGGCGTGACGTCGTCACTTCCACTTGCGCACCCAGCCCGACTTGGCGGTAGAGATCGGCCACGTCGCGCGAACGCATGCGGATGCACCCATAGCTGGCCGGCGAACCGATCTTACGCTCCTCAGGAGTGCCATGAATGTAAATGAAGCGCCCGAAAGTGTTGCGATTGTGCGGCTCCAATCCGCGGAGCCAGAGAATCCGGGTCACGATGGGATCGCGCCCTGGTGAGTTGGGTCGGAGAATTTCGCCCGTGGGACGCCGGCTTTTGAAGACCATGCCCATCGGCGCGCCGCCGCCGATTTTCCGCGCAACCTCCAGCTTACCCAGCGGTGTGCGATTGGAGCCATTCCGGCTACCCACACCGAATTTCGAGGTAGAAACCGGGTAGGTGGCCACTCGCTTGCCCTTCTTGAAGAGCGCCATCTTCTGATCTTTGACGCTCACTACCATCACGTGGCTTTTGTCCCGGGTCGCGCAGCTGGAAAGTGCCAGCACAGTGAGAATAAGGGTCGCCGCCAGGGGGATGGACTTCATACGGGGAATCAAGAGGTTCTCGAGGATCGAGCGCGGAGCATATCTATTTCTCTCGCTGATGCGAGAGGAAATTATGCGACAGGCTCAGGGTCTTTCGAATCTGAGGATCTCTTAAACCAGCGGGAGGGCAGGTGCCGGGCCAGCGAGCCAAAGGCCACGTAGAGGAATCCCACTTGGAACAGCATGAGGAAGGGGATGGAGAGCCAGAACTCCCGAGCGATGGCGATGCCGATTAAAACCGTGAAGTAGACTGCGAAGAGGACTTCGAAGATTGGCGCCACCGACTTGAGCGCCGTGTAACGGAGGCCCTTCCATTGCTGCTTCTTCCGGTCGATTCCGTACTTCGGAGTGCGGACGAATGGCGATTTCTTGTTGAAGACTGCTTCGAGGACGGCCTTGCCGTTGTTGATCGACATGCCGATACCTAGGGCTAACAGAAGCGGAAGATAGATCATCTCACGTAACCAACGTTTGGGATGAAGGATACTCTGTGAGGCGACATAGAAGGCGCACACCGAAATGGAGACGGCAACGAAGATCGGCACATTGAGCAACAAAGCCCAGTGCCAGGGCAGATCGGGCCGGGCGCTACTTGGATAGATCAAGAAGCACAAGGCACCCAGGAGCAAGTAGGCGAAGTTCGAGGTCAAATGGACCGACGCCTCTAACTTAACAAGCAATGGGACGTCGCTTCGCCACACACGCGCTAGCATTTTCTTGCAAGTCTGAATCGAGCCTTTGGTCCAACGATGCTGCTGCGATTTGAAGCCATTCATGTCCACCGGAAGCTCGGCAGGGGTGACCACATCTTTCAAAAACACAAACTGCCACCCTTTAAGCTGCGCGCGGTAGCTCAAGTCGAGGTCTTCAGTTAGGGTATCATGCTGCCAGCCGCCCGCATCTTCAATACATGACCGCCTCCAAATACCACCCGTGCCATTGAAATTGAAGAAGCGTCCACTGCGGCTGCGGGCCGTTTGTTCCAAGATGAGGTGCCCATCAAGGAACATTGCTTGGATCTTTGTCAGGAGCGAATAACCGCGATTGAGATGGCCCCATCTCGTCTGCACCATGCCCAACTTGGGATCGGTGAAAAAATGAATCATTTCGTGCAAGATTCCCTTCGGTGGCACGAAGTCTGCATCCAGGATGAAGATGAACTCGCCCTGCGCCTCTTTCATGCCTTCCTCCAATGCACCCGCTTTGAAGCCCGTCCGATCGGTACGATGGATCACCTGAATGTCGAAACCAGCTTCCCGTTGGCGTGCCGCTTCGTCCTCACAGATTTGCGTCGTGTGGTCGGTGGAGTCATCCAGCACCTGAATCTGCAATTTATCTTTGGGATAATCCAAGGCACACACCGAACGGATCAGCCTTTCCACCACATATTCCTCATTAAAGACCGGCAGTTGCACCGTGACCAACGGCAACTCCTCAAATCGTTGTTTGGGAACAATCTTGTCCTTCCGATGCTTCCAATATAGATAGATGATCACAAACCGATGCCCGCCGTAGACCGATAGGCCGAGCAGCACCGCCGTATACAAGATAAACCAAATGGTCTGGGGCCAATCCATGAGTTCGCTTCCGGGCTTCTGCTAGACGCATCAGCCGGGAGTGGCGCATATGATGCGTTGCGACCAATGAGCGTCAAGGTAGAATTCCCAAGTGAACGTTAACAAACAGTCGATGCGCGACAAAAGCCAATAATGGTTAAAAGAACGTGCAATCGTTACTCAAGGATGATGGAGTTCATGGAGATTTCGATTTCCTTGAACTCAAGACCTTTCAGTGTGTCTAATTGTCTGCCCTCTATGCACCGCACCCTATCCGCTAGTCTTGTCGTCATGGGTTTCCTAACCCTCGCTCCCGCGTGGAGCCAATCGGCGATTCCTGAAGATCTTCTTTTTGATGAGCATGTTAGAGAGGAATTTGGCGTCAATGATTTCACAGCGCCTTCAATCGAGCGCATTTTTAAGGATCTCGAGAATCTTGGTGATTTACCATATGCCGAGGTAAGCCGAAAACTTCCCGAGCATGCGCCAAAGGAACGCGCCATCTCCGCCATCAGCATGGGCATCCTGATTGCCGACGGCCTCTTGACCGTCCATTGCGAACAGCGTGGCGATCTCAAACCCATCGGAGAGGCGCTGAAGTCTCACGCCGAAGCCTTGGGGGCGGACAAACGAATGAACCGCCATACCAAGGAACTCGTCGAGCACAGTCTCTCTGGCGAATGGAAGGCGCTCAAGAAGGCACTTGCCGCCACGCAACTCGACGTCGAAGCCGAGCTGGTCTTGCTCCGGGACGTTCACATTGCCCACCTCATCAGCCTGGGCGGCTGGCTGCGCGCTCTCCAAGTGGCCTGCTCAGCTTTGAAGCAAGAATTCGACGCCGAGAAGGCCAAGAACACGATTCGGTTGGATATCATCGACTATTTCATCAACGAAATGGAAACCATCGAGGTGGATAAACTCTCCCAATCGAAAATCGCTGCCCTCAAGTCCGATCTGACCAAGCTCCGCAAGCAGATGGATCCCGGCGGAAGTGGGGTGTATACGAAGGATCAGATCAACAAGATCAATCTCCAGACCACGACGATTATCACCAAGGTTCTCGGGGATTGAGTTCCCCACAGCGGAACTCGAAAAGCGTTTCCAGGCCAGGGGAGGGACATGACGATGGAGATTCATCAGTAAACTCCCTAGGGTGTTTATAATTTGAAGGCGAAAGTGCAATCGACCGTCGCTCAATAGTCGGTATTCGTTCCACCGTCGTTAACTTGGACTACATAAAAATGAAACTGAATCCACTCACTGCTGAATCGAACAAAGCATCATCACGCGAGACCAAACCACGCCGTCGCCGGACTTCCAGAAAAGCCGCTCATCCTGGCACCTGCATTCTTTTAACAGACGGTCGAATTCTCACCGCGGAAGAAGCGCGGGCGGAACTAACGAAGAAATATTGGAGCAACTGATCGCTGCGCAAGAGAACGCTTCTAGCATTCGTTAGGCGTAACTGCCCATCAGTTGCGTGAGTTCATCGCGCACTTCATCTTGCGAGGGCACCGTGGCTGCCACCTGGCGGTGTAGCAATTCCCGGTATCGTTTGCGCAAGCGAGACACGGCGGTACGAAGGGCGCCTTGGGAAAGCCCAAGATCTTGACTAAGCGTTGCGTAATCCGGATCGTCCGCCGCTGGGACGAGGAAGCCGCTCAAGCGGTCAAAGAGGGGTTTCTTATCTTTGGCCGCGTATTCTCTCTCAAGACTCTCTAGCACATGCTCAAGAGTCACCTCCAACCATTGTTGGTCAAAGAGCTTGTCTGGAGAGATGTCGTCGATGGGCTCATTAGCGAAGCGTCCCTCAGCATCAGCGAAATCGATCGAGATGATTTCTCGACCGCCACCGCGCTTGAGGGCGCCTTCATTGCGTTTGACCTGAGCGATATGATTCTTGAGGGCCCGTAGAAGGTAGTTGCGCAAGCGCCCCTTTTCTTGGCTAGCACTTTCCAAACTGGAGCGTTGGAGAAAAGAGGCAAAGAATCCTTGCGTGAAATCTTCGGCATCGTGGGGCGGAAAACCTTCTCGCCTCACAAATGTATAAAGCGGGTACCAGTAGAGCCGGCAAACCTCGCTGAGAGCCTGCGCGGCCAGGGTATCCGTCCCGTTAGACCGTAGGACGAGGGTCCAAGGAGTGGCCGGGAAGTCGCTCGAACGGCTGGAGGAATCAGGCGCCATGTCACGAACCTCTTAAGGAACTTCGCAGATCACGGTCAATCCATTGCGTGATGCCGGAACGGCCGTGGATGCCGGCGACGCCAGGCCGGCATCGTCCATGAGCAGAGGACACGGATTGGCGGAGCATCGATCTCGCCAGGTGACGCTCCGCCAACGCAACGACATTTCCGTTAGTCTGATGCCGGTCTTCGAAACGAGCGCTCCCCCGCACGCGCTTCCTCTCCTGCAAACTGAATATCAGCGTATTTCTCCCGCGCTTCATCCCAATCCTCACAAAGATCGATCACGCCGTGCGAATGCGGAGCCGTGCCGGAAGCAGTGGTCGTCGCGGTGACTTCGATCGCGCCATTCCAAAGGCGGTTTCCCGTCACGGCAACACTCCATTGCCCATCAGGACTTGTGGCTTGAACCAGCGGGCGTCTTCCAGAGAAACCACAGGACACCATCAGAAATACCGCCAAACATAGGAGGCATCGTTCGAGTGAGCGTTTGGTTAAGGCAGTTTTCATCGATATAAGATTAGGCAATTCGATACTGAAGGTGACACACAATATCTTCTCAACTAAGGCATGCTCTGCATGATCGTCTCTTTGAGATCTTGACTGATGGAGGCACTCGCCACGGCATCTATTGCAGCGTGAACGTCTTTCCTCGCCCAGTTCACGGCAACCTGCTGAATCATCGCGCCACGTTGACCTTCATCACTGATGCTAGACGCCCAAGAGAAAGCTGAACTCGGATCGGCGTGAACGATCGCTTCGACCAACGAAGGTACAGAAGCATCGCGGATCTCCTTCGACGGCACATCGGCGAGCCATTGGGACGCGCTCATGGAATCCCGGCGAGCCCACTCGGCAAGCGCCATTCGCACTGCGTTAGGACGCAAGGCGCTCTCTGGCAGTTGCAAGGCCCAGTCAGCGGCTTTCTCGGGTTCATGGCGGCCCCAGCTACTAGCAATTTGTCCAACAACCTGGCTATCCGCTTGGGTATCCTCACCCATCACCATATCCCAATTGGCCTCCAGGAAGTCCACGGCGGCCAGGGGTTCTTGGTAACTGCCGCTCTGCACCGCCGCCCGCGCCGCCTCCCGGCCGAGATCCTCAGGAACCGAACCTAACCAATCGAGCGTCGCCGTGATGTCCATCCGGCTCCACGATTGCGCAAGCGCCGTCACCGCCGCTTGCTTCATTTCACTATGGGGAAGGGCTTCAATCTGGGCAGCCGCGAAACGCGGGTTGCTTCCTGACCAATTCGTCACTAACGCTTCCACAGTTTCTCGTTGGGCATCGCCTTCGACTTCCTCGCCTATCCATTCCAAGGCAGCCTTGGGATCAGTGTTCGCCCAAGTACGCGCAAAGCTCGTGAGCGCCTGCGTTTTCTCCGGTCCCTCTGGAAGCGATTCCGCGTATTCCGTCGCCGCCACAAAGTCCGATGCGGCGAGCCGTTGCAGGAGGGCACTGGACGCTCGGGACTTCATCCTGCCCTCTTCAAGCGCGTTCACACGTTGACGGATGGACGTGAGATCACTCTTGCGGGCGTGCCGGATCGCTCCCTCTAACAACCAACCACCATCGCGGAGCTCCAGTTCATTCACCGCGAGATCAAAGGCTTCCACGGAGCCAAGCTTCACCACTTGTTCGGTGGCCAGTTCCAACATTTCCTGACGCACCTGCCCCTCTTCCAAGGCCATAACCCAGGCAAGCGCCTCCTCGGTATCCTGGCGGAACCAGGCTCGTGTCAGATTACGATGAGCGTCCAATCGTGCGTTTCCAGGAGGCAGCGTTTGAATCAGCTCCGCCGCGCGTTTGGGATCACTCTCCGCCACGGTACGGATAATTTCGCCAAGGACCCGGCGGGATTCGGCTCGATGCGTCTCCGCGAAGGCTAATGCCCGATCAGCATCTTGATGCGCCATGGGAACGATCAAAGCCTCTAACAACATCCCTTTGGGAGCGCGATCTGGCAGATTCTCATAATAAGCCGTCGCTGCAGCGAGATCTTCGCGAGCCCAGTTCGTCATCAAGGTCGTTTGATTTGCCATGTAAAGGGCGGACCCCGCGGACTGGAAGTAATCCAATGCCCACTTGGGATCCGTGGTTCCCACGGCCATGCCAAGATTGGCGATTGCACTCGTGCGCAACCATTCAACCTCTAGCGAATCAACGATGGCTAGAGCGCGTTCGCGATCGGTCTTGGCAATGATTCGAACAGCATTGGAGACCAAGACAGACGCGTCCTGGATGCCGACACTACCGCTATTGGCCATGGCCAGAGCGCGCTCCGGGTCTTTCTTGCAAAGCGCGTCTTGAATGAGCAAACCCAAACCCTGCTCAAGGCCACGCTGATGTTTGGCGGATTCTAGATAGTAGGTTTCTAATTCACTCGCGGGGACGCGCATCAGCAGATCGGGCAGTTCTGTCATCATGTCAGACTCCTGAAGCTTGCTGGCAATGATAACGAGGTCTTGGAAGTCTGCCGGTAGGCGTTCTTTCCCTGCTTCTCCTCCTTGGCGCCGTTGAGAAGGCGTGACAAAAGGAGCCGCGATCGCAGGCGTAGCGTTGGTCTCAATACTCGCGTTGGTGACGCGGGCGTGAGCTGTATCGGAAGAGCCGTCTCGGTGTCCAAGGGCCCAACCCAGCGCCAACAATCCTGGTGCGGCGATGACGGTGGTGACAATGAGGTGCGTGTGTTTCATAACGTTGTAGGCAGGTTCGTCTGAATGGGTTTAAGAACCTGCTACCGAGCGTTACGAAACTTTTCGCGGCACCGTGGCGGTAGGTGAAATCCCAAGGATCGCTCCGTTAGCTCGAAAGTTTAGCCATGAAATCGGCTTCAGTGAGAACCGGTAGGTTCAGCTTTTCTGCCTTGGTTAGTTTGCTGCCGGCCTTTTCTCCTGCGAGAAGAAAAGAGGTTTTACCACTGACACTGCCACTGACTTTACCGCCGTGCTGGCGTATTAATTCGGCAAAGTGATCGCGGGGTTGGCTCAACGAGCCGGTGATGACCCAGGTAGTCCCCGCCAAGAGATCGCTCCCTGTTGAATCCTCTTCATCCGTTGATTTTTCTGATTCACCGAAGGGCAATCCAGCACTTCGCAGACGCTCCATTTCCGCTGAGTGCTCGGGATCGCGGAAGAAATCATGGAGACTCTGCGCGACTATCGCGCCGACGTCGTCAACCGCTTCCAAAGCGGGCAAATCGGCTGCAGCCACGGCGTCGATACTGCCAAAGTGATCAATCAAACTCCGGCTGGAAGTTGCGCCGACATGAAGAATCCCCAGGCCGAAGAGCAGTCTCCATGCCGGTTGGTCCTTGCTTTTCTCAAGACCGTCTAACAAATTCTGAATACTGCGACTTCCCATGCGCTCAAGGCCGCCTAGCTGCATCGCATCGAGCGCATAAAGATCGCTCAGCTGCTTGGCTAAACCGCTATCAACGAGCTGATCGACCAACTTCGAACCTAAGCCCTCGATATCCATGGCGCCACGTGCGGCGAAGTGACGTAACCGGCGTTTCACTTTTTCTGGACAGGTGGGGCTCGGGCAACGAACGGCCACCTGAACAGGATCGCGTTGCACGGCCGTGCCGCACACCGGACAGTGAGTTGGCATGACGAATTCTTCTTCATCGCCCGTGCGCAAATCCTTCTTCACCTCCACCACGGCGGGAATAATCTCGCCTGCCTTTTCAATGACGACGACGTCACCCACACGAACGTCTTTGCGTTGAACTTCTTCTTCATTGTGAAGCGTGGCTCGTGAAACCGTGGTGCCACTGACGAACACCGGATCCAAGTTCGCCACAGGGGTGAGGGCGCCGGTACGCCCCACTTGGACCTCGATAGAAAGAATGCGCGTTTCCGCTTGCTCCGCCTGATATTTGAAAGCGATCGCCCAGCGAGGCGACTTGGACGTCGCGCCAAGCTCTCTTTGCAACTCTAACGCGTTCACCTTCACCACGGCGCCGTCCGTCTCGTAAGCGAGCGCATGCCGTTTTTCATCGAGTTCCCGGATGGCGCCGAGCACGCCGTCCAGTTTATTGGCATGCCAGATCAGCTCACTCTTGCGAAGCCCTGCCCGGTCTAGCAAATCATGAAAGGCTTGTTGCGTCTCCAAACCGAGATCCTCGCCTAGCCATCCGAAGCCGTGAAAGATAAGATCAAGCGGGCGTTTCGCCACGATGCGTGGGTCTAACTGTTTTAAGGTGCCGGCCGTGGCATTACGCGGATTGGCAAAAGGCTGCTCCCCCTCGGCCTCGCGCTCCGAGTTCATTTGATCGAAACGATCGCGTGGCATGTAGACCTCACCCCGCACTTCAAAATCGGACGGTACGCCATCCGGCAAGCGCAACGGAAGCGAATCGATGGTGCGAATATTCTGCGTGATGTCATCGCCAGACTGACCATCGCCCCGCGTCGCCGCGCGTTCCAAGACGCCGTTGCGGTAAAGCACGGAAACGGCCACGCCATCAATCTTGGGCTCAATAATGACCGGCAATTCCGTGCATTGAAGATTCTTCAACAGCCGATTGTAGAACTGTGTTAGCTCCTCCTCGCTGTAAGTGTTGTCCAAACTCATCATTCGCTCGAGATGGGTCACTGTTTGGAAGCCTTCTAACGGCGCACCACCCACTCGCTGCGTGGGCGAGAAAGCCTGCCGCCATCTCGGAAAAGCTTCCTCCAAATCCTCCAACTCACGGTACAGCCGGTCGTACTCGCGATCCGATATTTCGGGTTTCGCCTCTAAATAGTAGAGCCTATTGTGATGCTCGATCTTCTTGGTCAAATCATCGATGCGGGTTCGCGCCTCGTTTGCAGTCATGCCGAATCTTTACGAGAAGGCCTTGCCTTCTGACAACTCGATTTGAAATCGTCAGTAGACAAATGAAAGGGGCGCTTCTCATGACCTTCACTTTGGTAGCCCTCTGGCTCTATGCCGAGCACCGGACATGGCCGGCAGCCTATCATCGTGACGAGCCGAGCAAAGTGGATCAAATTCGCTATCATTACCGCAATCTTCATCACCCATTGCTGCTCCTCGAGTTGACGGAAGGCGCGCGTTGGTTGGCCACTGTGAAGCGCAACGACCTCCCGGCGATCACTCAGCTGGGCCGCATGGTTTCGGCTGCATGCATGGCTTTGGCGATCGGCGTTCTCGCCTTGGCCGGCTCTTACCGGCACTCCTGGGTTAGTGGCGTGACGATAGGGATCGTCATGCTGATCTACTGGCGGTTTTACGAAGCTGCCCACTATTTCAAAGAAGACTCCACCTATTTGTTAGGAATTAGCCTGGTGCTCCTAGCCGTTTTCCAACATGGCAAAGCCCCATCTTGGTGGACCGTGACGGGCATGGGATTGGCGGCGGGCATTGCCATGGCGTCGAAATACGCCGGCCTGTTGATGTTAGCAGTCGTCATCCCCGTGGCGTTGATGCATCCCATTGGGTCGCGCAAGAATACGCTCGGCGCACTCTTCTTAGCAATGATTCTGCTAGTCGGCACGGTTCACCTTCGCTTACTCTTTATGGAAGATGGCGCCTCGACTCTAACAAGCTCCCTTTCGAGAGAGATCGGCTGGATGATGGCCGGGCATGAGGGCGTGCGCTCACCGGTTCCCAACTTCGCGTACTGGGAGAGACTCCGTTACGATCTGGGCTATCATGGGTTATTGCTGCTTATGTTGTGGATTCCGTTTTTTCGGAGACTTACCAAGGTGGACGGCCCGGTCTTGGGTGCCGCGGCACTAACCTTTCTTGCGATTACCTTCAGCCCCAAATACTCGGATCGCTATTTGCTGCCGGTGATGCTGACCGCACTCTTCTATATCGGGCTTCAGTTAGGTCAGTTGATCCAGACCATTCACAATCTTGGCCATCAACGCCCTCTAGTCACATCGCTAGGGGCGGGAGTATTACTAACAATGATACTTGTTCCCTGGCTACCATGGTTAGACAAGATTCGCCGTGGCTTTTCGGAAGACAGCCGTGCCGAACTGGAATCCTATATTGCTGAGCACTTGCCCAAGGATGCCCGGATAGCCGCTGATCCCTACGTATGGCTTGGTGTGGCGGAAAGCCCGCTGAAATCTCCGGCGGAAATGCATGCGGAAGGTATCACGCACATCGTTATTTGTTATGACACCTATCATAAATTTACGTGGTTGGATGCAGAAACTGTTCGAGACTCCGAAATGCATCGGCTTCGGGAATTTTATCAACGGGTCCGCGGGGAATGGCCACTCCTGTGGAGCCGACCGCCACGAGATCCCAAGCCATTGCATCCGGGACTTGAACTTTACGCGCTGCCCACCAATCTCTAGCGCCGTATGACGTCCTTCCTCGGTTACTACGTTCACCAGCTCGATCCCTTTATATTCCGGATCACAGAGACGTTTGGTCCTCGCTGGTATGGGCTCGCCTATCTGTTAGCCTTTATCGTGGGTATTCTCTTCCTACGTTTCTTGGCGCGCCGAGGATACGGCGAATTGAAGGAGGAACAAGTGACGGATTTCATCGTCTATACGGCCATTCTCGGCGTGATGTTAGGGGGGCGCTTGGGCTACTTTCTTTTCTACCGGCCTAACGAGTTTTTTGAGAACCCGCTCGTGTTTTTCAAGTTTCTCGAAGGAGGCATGGCGAGTCATGGCGGCATTCTCGGCATCGTTTTCTTCACGCTTTATTACGCGAAGCGCCACCGGCTGTCTTGGCCCGGTCTGGGAGATAATCTGGTGGTGATCGCGCCCATGGGAATCTTCTTCGGCCGCATCGCCAATTTCATCAATGGCGAGTTATACGGACGCAAGACGGAGGTGGCTTGGGCGGTGCAATTTCCGGAGGAACTGCGAGGCGGATTGCCCCCGGAAACGGTGGCCGGTGTGGTGCAGCAAGTTGATAGCGTGGTTCCCGGGAAATCCATCACCGATGCGACTCAAGTGATCGAAGCGGCGTGGACGAATCCCGATGTGATTGCCGTACTCGCCGAAACGCTCACCCCCAGACATCCCTCACAAATTTATCAGGCGCTGTTGGAAGGGCTTCTCATCACGCTGATCCTGCTTCCCATCCGGCTGCGTTGGAAGGCACTTCCTCACGGAATCCTCACGGGGCTCTTCTTCATCCTCTACGCCATTTTCCGCATGTTAGGCGAACGCTTCCGTGAACCGGATGCGGAACGGATCCTCACGCTCACACGTGGGCAGTTTTATTCGACGTTTATGATCTTGATTGGCCTGGCATTCATCTTCTTTGCCATCAAACGCCGCCAATCGAAAGCACACGCAACCGCGTCATGAAGCCTACCTCTCTCCAAGTCGTAGATTCCCACACGGGCGGCGAACCCACACGCTTGGTGATCGATGGCAGTCCCGATCTCGGCACGGGGAGCATGGCGGAACGGCGCCAAATCTTGGAGCGGGATCATGATTGGGTGCGATCGGCTGTGGTCAATGAGCCACGTGGGTCCGATGCGATCGTTGGCGGTCTTTTGTTAGAACCATCTCGAGAGGACTGTGATCTAGGCGTGATCTTTTTTAATAACAAGGGCTACATCAACATGTGCGTCCATGGAACAATCGGTCTGGGGGTGACCTTGCATCACTTGGGCAAACTGGCGCCAGGTGAAAGCGCCAGAATCGAAACCCCTGTCGGAGTGGTTACAGCTCAGCTTATCGATTCCACGACAGTACGCGTCGCGAACGTTCCCAGCTATCGGCGGCAAGCGGGTCTTCGATTGACCATAGACGGCTACGGTGACGTCACGGCAGATATCGCTTGGGGAGGCAATTGGTTTCTGCTAGTGGAAGAGCATTCGTTAGAGGTTTCCTACGCCAATCTTCCCGAACTCACGGAATTCTGCATCGCTGCTCGACGTGCGCTGGAGCGGGACGGGATCACCGGCGACGACGGCATGGTGATCGATCACATTGAAGTCTTTGCGCCGGCACCTGACATTCATGCGGATAGCCGGAACTATGTCCTTTGCCCTGGTGGTGCTTATGACCGCTCCCCTTGTGGAACGGGCACCAGCGCGAAACTCGCATGTCTCTTTGAATCCGGGAAACTACGCGAGGGCGAGATTTGGCGGCAAGCCGGCATCGTCGGCAGTGTTTTTGAAGGCACTGTTAGACGTGACGAAGCCGGTGAGCTCATTCCCGAGATCACCGGGACAGCCTACATCACGGCCGAATCCAAGCTCATCATCCAAGCAGACGATCCGTTTGCACACGGTATCCATGAAAATTCGGTGAATGGAAACTACTTTTCTTGACGTGTGGCGGGCAGCGATCCTCGCAAACTTACAACAGCCTCAATCAACAACATATTGGGGGTCTCGATGACTTCAGGGAAGCGCACCTTGAGCACGACCAGATCATCAGATTCCGAGACCAAGCCGCGCACGAGCTGATCCCCAATCAACGATCGGCGGCGGGTGTAAGCGTAGAGCCAGCGATCCTCATTGGGATGCTCCAAACGGTAGCACATCCATTCCGTCCGATCGGCAAATTGATAGTTGAAATAACTGTCCGGTTTCACTTTGGCCCGCAACTCGACCGCATGCTGCGGCTGGCAATCCATCAAGGTTTCCCACTCCAATTCCTGGTAGTTGACGGCAGACCTCCAATCCACAAACAACCCATCATGCGTGATCTCCACGAGCACCGTTCGAGGCAGCGATGTGTGAGGCAGTTCAGCCTGCAGCGTCAGAAATCGCTGATCTCCCACCGGTTCGATACGGCCCTGACTCAGCTTGATCCGCCCGGCGGCAATCGGCAAAGGTTCGCGACGCCGGGCTAACCAACCCACCAAAGCATCGTGATCTCTTTCGTAGTCTCTAACCAACGGCGCCAACTCGTCCAGCGAGGCCGCTCGATAAAACGCTAGAATCGCTTTCTTGGCCTTACTTTGAAATAGAGGCGCGTTTGGGCCCATGACGATTGGCGGCTTGTCACGAATCTCCGCTTCACTCTCTTGAATCACGGTTCCAGATGACGCCGTCTGCGTCGGCGCGATCCACCAAAGCGCTAGACTCGTTGCCACCACAATCAACAGTCCGGCGATGACCGTGAGTTCCAATTTGAGCGTGCCGCGCCGAAAGAGCCATGAGGTCATTCGTGCCCGTGAGGCGCGTCCCAGTTGGGACTTTGAGACTTCCGCCTCATGCAGGGCCGCATCGTGATCGTAAGATCTCTTTAAGCCACGCCAGTTGAGGCCGAAGGACGCGCGCTCTTTCGCTTCTAACCGATTGTCCGCCCTGAGCTGATGCCCCCTCAGATTCGTATTGGGTTCTTCATTCCCGGACTCGTCGACGCCACTTCTGTTGACCGGCCGGTTCTTAAACGCCGTGCCCGCCGGCTCGATAGGAATCTCCGGCAAATCATCGTCCTCAAATTCCGGCCGGTTCAACCACGGAAGCGCCTTGGGAATACCCTCCCCACGTTTTTCTAGCCGGGCACCCGGTTTGGATTTCGAACGCGTGGATCTATCTTCAGGGTCGCCCGTTTGATCACGCTTCGCATGGTTTTGATCCTTAGCGCGAGGCGTGACGGGAAAGCCACCGGCCCCCCCATTTGAATTCGTTGGCTCGCTCAATGGCTTGGCAACGGGGGGTGGTATCGGCTTTGGAGTCGCTTCCGGCTCCGCTTTGACGCGCACCGCCCTGGTCGCCATGCGTGGTTCGATGGGCAAGATGCGTGCCGTATCCACGTCTGCAGGTGCTCCCAGCGGCTTGGAGAAATGAAGTTCTTTGCGCCGAAACCGCACGTTCGCCATCTTGGGCGCCGGTTCTTCTTCAGTTCCCTCGGTTGATGACGATGACATAGGTGACAGCTCCAAACGAATTTAAGTCGCAATCTTGAGACAAGCCAAGACCTTACATGCTCAAACGGATCTCCCTTAAGGTTTCATTGGTTTATTCAAAGCGACCAACCGACGGTTTCCCGTGTCGGCAACCCGCAAGCGTTCTTCAGAATCCACAGTCAAACCCCAGGGATTGAGAAATTGCCCGCGACGCGTCCCCTGAGAACCCAACTGGCCAATGATCGTGCCGTCCTTTCGCATCTTAGTGATCCTCGCCGCGCCGTACTCCACAAGATAAAGGTGCCCCGAAGAACACGCCGCTAAATCGTAGGGCAGGTGCAGCGACAGGGGCCGGTCATTGAATCCAATGGCCAGCACTTTCACAAACTCCCCATCATCCGTAAACACCTGCACGCGGTTATTCACGGCATCGGCGACATACAAATAGCCGTCCTGCCAAGTGATCCCGGACGGCCGTTGAAATTGGCCTGGCTCCGTTCCAAACGATCCAAACACTTTTACCAAGGTGCCATCGCGGCGAAATTTTTGAATCCTATCGTTTTCCCCATATTCTCCGATATAAAGATTCTCTTGGGGATCTTTCGCAATGGCCACCGGATAGATAAACTCTCCGGGCTTTCTACCATATTTGCCAAAGCTATGGAGGATCCCGCCCACCGGACTAAAGTAGACGATTTGGTGATAATGCGTGTCACATACCACGATGGTGCCATCACTTAGAACCAGCACACCTTCGGGCCGGCCATTGGCGGTGTCAGGCATCGCCCATCGGTGCTTGATGGTACCATCCGCGTGATAAACTAACACTCGCCCCGCATTATCCAAAGCCACAATCTCGTCGTCGACACCAGTGGCCACACTGCGCGGCGCCGGGAGCTTGGGACCATCAATGGGGATCTTCCAGCTGGAAATCTCTTCGTAAACCAGCTGGGGTGCTTCAGAGCGCTCATGACATGCGGGCAACGCTAGCAGAGCCACCACAACCATCAACACTTTAAGCAACACCTGAGCGCCTACTTCGATCTGCTTGGGTGGCGTCTGATGAAGAAAGGCTGCTTTCTCTCCCGTCTCGCTATGTAGAAGCTCCGATTCCGTGACCGCCCCGCGACGAATTACGTGCGATACTTGCAAGGCACTTGTTGACGATGGTACTAATGCGAGAGTCTCCGGACGGATGGAGCGCGGCCACGAGGAAGGGAAGGGTTGCAGCCACTTAGCGGCCTCTTCCCTCTCGATCCAATTCGTCCGGCCTAGATAGGCAGCCAACTCGGCCGAACCCGGTCGTTCATAAAGCGTCGCCACGTCGCCTTGGTAGCGAAGCCTTCCTTCTTGCAAACAGATCACGTGCGAGGCTTCTGCTAGAACCGTCTCCGGTTCATGCGAGGAGAAGACGAGCGAGCGCTCGCGCGTGTGTTCACGGATCGTTTGCCAATAGCCTGGCAATCTTTCACGATCTATGTGAGAGAGAGGTTCATCCATGACCAGACACGCAGCGTTTGTAGCCAAAGCTCGCGCCACGGCTACGCGTGCTTGTTGACCCAACGATAGCTGATGCGGGTAAGCTTCAGCGCAATCGTCGAGATCAAATGCTTCTAAGAGGTTCGTCTGTTGGTTTGATACGGCCAGGAGATGCTGTTTTACAGAAAAGGCTTCCCACAACCCGAAGTTAGGGGGCACCCAATAAATGGAATCCGGTTTTCGCAGCTCGCCGCCACTGACTTTTTCATAACCAACTAACACATTCAATAGCGATGTCTTTCCCGCACCCGAATTGCCCATCACCGCCGTCACGCCTTCGGGAATCACGCAAGAAACGTTCTCCAATCGGGGCCGTCGCCTGCCCGGGAGGGTGACGTCGTTGAAATGAGCGACAGAAGATGACATGGTGGGCCGTCAAACAGAGCGTTTGGAGACTATGGCGCGGCCTAACGCTGCGGCAAGTCCGAGGATCATGAGGGGTGCCAAAAAGATGACCAAGACATAGGCAGAAAGCATGGTGTCACGTCCGTAGTGCATCAAATTGTAAAGGCGTACCATCACAGGTGTCATCGACGCCGGGGTGAGGATCGCCGAAGCTGTGACTTCAAAGAATGCCAGATAGAAACCATACGCCCAAACCAAGAAGAACGGGCGCCGCCAATACACCCATCGCAACCAGGGTGCGTGTGGCGTCCGCACCGCGAGCCAGCCCTCGGAAGAGGTGGCGCGACGCCGGATCAACTCGCACAACAGCAGCGCACCTGGCAGAATCACACTCATGTGTGCCACCAACAAGGGCAAGGGAGAGTCCCGCACGGAACGAAGACCTGGCAGATTCAGGAAAACCAGGAGACTCAAGGCCACCAGAAGCGGTCCCAACAAACACACACCAACAACTCCTGCCGTCATCAAACGCCGAGCCCGACCGACAAGCATCCACGCCACAATCGTGCTCAACGTAGCCGCGATCCCGGCCAGACTCACACTCACTCCCAATTCCCGGTGCAGCGAGAAGGCCCTAGGCAGTTCAGGTAACCCTGGCCAGGCATCACCCACTAAGGCCGCGAACGGAATCACAATCGTGCCGATGGATGCCAGACTCACATAGATCCACAAACAGCCTAATTGTCCAGGTTCGGCATCGTCCTCAGAGTCAGACGCCGCGGCTCGCATCAGAAAAATCAAACGAATGCACAATCCGATCTGAATCACCAGCGGCACAGCCGCCCAACGTAGTGATGCCGCTAGAGTGTAGCCTTGCGTCTGCGCATCAAACAGCGCCACCGTCCACGCCGACCGCTGCAAGAGCGAAGCCAACTCAAATTCCTGAAAGGCAAAGAGAAAGGCGAGTCCAAACGCCAGGGCGCCTCCCGCGTCCCGATGCCGCCAATAAAACCAACACTTCTGCCAAACCGAATTTCCTAACAAGCCATAACAAAACCACGCCGACCGCGAAAGCCGCGCCGGCAATAGACTTCTTCCCAACAAGGCCACGGGAAACACCCGAACAAAGAGCAACACCCCGTAGAGGGTCTCCTGAGCCCAAGGATGCCCATGAAGTTTCAGGAACAGTTTGAGATACGTGTAAGCAACCAACATCGGCGGCACGAGAAACGGCGCTAACGCCAGCCCCCACGCCCACCGGCGCCATCTCGAATCACCGACCTCACGCAATGCCGGAGCCAAGACCCCACTCAACCACCAAGCCACCAACGCCACCACCAATGCGCGAGAAATGGAGGGCCACAAATCTGGAGGCATCATCACGCAGCGGCGTCGCTTCCAAGTTAACTCAAAGAAATCACCTGACACACCGGGCGGCTGACTGCCGCATCGGTTTGCATCCAGCGGAAAGCGAAACATCCTTCGCGGCGCCCGCCTGTGGCTAGCCAATTGGGCTGACCGGGATCTCGCGCGGCGATGATAAACCTTGCGGGTTGACCGGCCTCCAACTGCACTTGCCGTTTGTTGACACTAGCTTGGCCCTCCAAAGATTCTAACCAAGGACTCATGAGATGGACGGACCAGTAGCGGCAATCTGGAGGATCGACTTCAACGACAAGCGCCTCATCATCGCCTAACTGAAACCATCCGCCGGCATACTGATTGTCCGGCGTGGGAAAGAGGTCCAGCAACCCACTGGCACCACTTTCAAAACTGATCACATTCGGCGTCTGCCGCCAAGCATCCGTCGCCTTGAGCGTGGCTTGCCACGCGCGTTGAAACGAGTCTCGCAGAAGACCGATTCGTGGAGTGAGGTCGCTCAACTCACTTGAATCCTTGGCATTTTCACACGAAATCTCGTAGGTCGCCGGCGTTTCCTGTGATCGGTCCAAATAGTACTGCCTCGTCACCAAAGAGCGGACACCGGGCTCAAACCGCAACCAATTTCGACAACCGTCAGGAGGTGCCTGCAAGGACAAGACGATTTCGAACCGCCCTTCGGAGTCGCATTCCAATCGATCATCCGGTAAATCACTGACGATTCGCGTTCCCTTAGGCCCCACCGCATACACGCAGAACGACAGATACGCGCAAGTGCCGCGAGTCCCCGAAATACGGTAGACCAAATCTTCACGAATGGGCGCCCGATGATAGAGTGTGTCTGGATTGTCCGCGAAGAACTTGCGGTGCGGCGTCATCACCGGCACGAAATCCGGATTCTCCGGATCTTGCTCTAGCAAGAACAAACGCATCGAGGCATAGAGCCGATTGATGAAACGATAGCCCTCGCCCGCAGCAACGGCATCCCCAGTCGCGCGTTCTTCAACGTCACGCCCAGCAGCAGCGAGAGCTTCCACACAAGATTGCCAATCAGTCATGCCGCTTGTATTTCATGTCTGGGCGTGTGACGCGACATAATACGTCGGAAACATTACTAATAATAGCCAACGTGATGTTAGAATAAAGGAACCACAAGCGGCGCGAACTCAAGCTAAAGCCTGCACTCCAACAGAACCACCAAACGGATCAACCGCTGGCGTTCAGCGTGAAGGAGGAGTTGGGAAATGTTACCCGCGGGTCAAGGTCTCATCCAAGTTGAGAACCATTTGCATCACGATGGTCCAGGCCGCGAGATCCGCAGCGTCCAGTGATTCATCAACGGGAAACTCGCCGACGCTCAAGAGTTCCTTGGCCTGATCCGGATGCGCTCGAAAGGTTTCGCGTTGCCCGTTCAGAATGTTTGTTAGGATATCGACCTCACGGGAAGTGGCTTTTCGAGCCATCGCTTGTTGCGCTGCGTGATGAATACGCTTCTCATCCGAGGCGATCCCTTCACCCAACAAACGCGTTGCCCACACGCGTGCGGCTTCGACAAATTGCGGGTCATTGAGCGTGACCAGCGCTTGCAGGGGTGTGTTGGTGCGCGGACGATCCAACGCGCATTTCTCTCGAGTGGGCGCATCGAAGATCATCATGTTAGGCATGGGAGCGGAGCGTTTCCAGAAGGTGTACATGCTGCGGCGGTAGAGTTTCCGGCCGTTGTCCTGTTTGTAGCGCAGACCTCCGTTGAGTGAGACCTCATTCCAGATATTCGGTGGCTGGTAAGGCTTCACGCCCGGTCCGCCCAAATGATGCACGAGCAAGCCACTGAGCGCGAGCGCTTGATCTCTCACAAACTCGCCTTGCAAACGAAACCGCGGACTACGTGCTAGGAGCGTGTTCTTGGGATCCTTCACCTGCATGTTAGAAGAGATCGCTGCTGACTGCCGATAGGTAGCCGAAGTCACTAACTGACGCACTAGGTGTTTGACGTCCCACCCTGAACGCACGAACTCCACCGCCAAGGCATCCAACAATTCCGGGTGGCTGGGCCAGGCGCCTTGACTTCCAAAGTCACCAATCGTACTCACCAGTCCGCGACCGAAGAAGAGATTCCAATACCGGTTTACGGCTACGCGAGCGGTGAGGGGATGATTCGGCTGAGTCAACCATTCCGCTAGTCCCAGCCTGTCCTCCCGGGCACCGGTGGGTAGTGGTGGCAATGCGGAAGGCACCCCGGGCGGAATCACTTCATCTTCTTGCGGCTGGTCATACTGCCCGCGCTTGAGAAGATAAGTCATGCGCGGCTTCTCGTTGTTGTCTTCCATCATCATGGAGGTAGGCGCCGTGCTGAGCAGGTGCTGTTCGTCTTCCTTGGTCTTGGCAATACGTTTGTCGAGTTCAAGACCGCTACCCCATACTTTCTTGGTGTAAAAGTTAGCCAGTTCTTGTTGCTGTTTCTCGGTGGGGGTTTCCGCAGCGAGCGCGTTGGTCACCTTGTCAGGCAAGGAGGGGGCTTGCCAATTGAAATAAAAACCCGCTTTGCCCTTTCGATTGCTCACTTTGACCAGTAACAGATTGTGACCGGGATTGAGCGGCGCCTTGAGCTTATTCTGATCGGCGGCGGCTTCACGTTTGTCGTTCTTGGCATGCAGACTCTTGCCATTGAGCCAGACTTTGAGCCCATCGCCGCTGCCAAACTTGAGTTCCGTTTGATGGTGAAAGGGACTATGGATTTCCCTCGCCAGATAGAGCGCTTGGTGATCCTTTAAGTCGAGTTGGTGCACTTCACCCTCGGCGTAAGCAACTGGTTCCCAGTCGTCTATTTTGAGCGTTGAGACGTTCTTCTCCGGACCGAAATCCTTATCAAAGGCTTCTTTCTCATTCTTGCCCTGAAACGGTCCTTGCAAGCGCCAGCTCCCCAGAGACGGCGTCGCTTTGTCAGGATTCTCGCGAAGCTCTGACCGCCAACGGTCCACTTCATCCACCGGCGCTTGAGATTCTTGGCGGTCTTTCTCCAAACGGGCCAGCTTTGCCCGGACTTCTCTCAACTCTCTCCGGCGTGAATCGGATAACACACGCACCACGGGCGCCTGATTCCCTCTTCGCGTCTGCATACCCGGATCCTTGGTGTTATTGAAATAGGCGAAGAATTGATAGTACTCGCGCTGCGAAATGGGGTCGTACTTGTGATCGTGACATTGGCCGCATTCCATGGTGAGGGCCAACCAAACGTTCGACGTCGTCTTCACGCGATCGACGACGTATTCCACACGCAACTCTTCCGGTATGGCACCGCCTTCGTCTGAAGTCGCGTGGTTGCGATTGAAGCCGGAAGCGATCTTCTGTTCCATGGTGGCTTCCGGCAACAAGTCGCCGGCTAGCTGTTCCACGGTGAATTCATCAAACGGTTTGTTAGCGTTGTATGAAGCGATGACCCAATCCCGCCAAGGCCACATGTCGCGATTGCCATCGGCATGCATGACACTGGTATCGCCATAGCGCGCCGCATCCATCCAGGCCAGGGCCATGCGTTCGCCGTAATGTGGGGATGCCATGAGACGATCGGTGAGACGCTCGTAGGCATTGAGATGATCATCCCTAACGAAGCGCTGCACATCTTCAACCGAAGGCGGCAGCCCGGTCAGGTCGAAGGTCAACCGGCGAATGACTTGACCGCGCGCGGCGCTTTCTGACGACCGGAGCCCTGCTTTCTCGATCTCTGCTAGAATAAATGGATCGGTGGGATTGACGCACCAATCATCCTGACTTGCGGAAGCCGGAGGCCTTTGGGGCTGCGGCGGAATGAACGACCAATGTTCTTTGTAGGTTGCTCCCTCAGCAATCCATCGCTTCAAAAGCTGCTGTTGTTCGGCATCAAGCGTCTTGTTAGACTCTGGTGGGGGCATCACTTCGTCGGCATCTGCAGAAGCGATGCGCCGCATCATTTCACTTTCCTCGGGCACGCCCGGTTTGAAGGCCCCTTTCTCAATCGCCGCTTCACGCACATCGAGCCGAAGCCCCGCCTTGCGATCATGCCCGTCGGGCCCATGACAGGCGAAACAGTTTTGCGAGAGGATGGGTTTGATGTCTCGATTGAAGTCGATTTCTTCGACGGCCTGCGCCTGATGAAGCCCTGTGACAAAGAAGGCCAAACCGATAATCGCTGGGGAACGCATAGGTGGATTATAGACTCACAAAGGGAATTGCCTAGGAGAAGATCACGGGGCTCGACGGCCAGAAATGGCCGTCCTCCTGGCTTGCGCCGCTCGGTGTTTCGCTCTCCAATGAGCACGCTATGAGCCGTCTCTTTACGATTCTATCCCTTTTCCTCATCGGCGCCGCCCACGGCGCCAAGCCTAACATCATTCTGATTTACGCCGACGACTTGGGGTATGGCGATGTCACGTGCAATGGTGCGCAAGCGGGGCTGACACCTCACATTGACCGCTTAGCCAAAGAGGGCGTCAACTTTCTCGATGCCCATTGCTCAGCGGCCACGTGCACGCCTTCGCGTTATTCCTTGCTCACCGGTGAATATGCCTTTCGCCATCCAGACGTAAGGATCCTTCGTGGGAATGCCAAAGCGGCCATTCAACCTGGCAAACCCACCATGGCTTCTATGTTAAAGTCGGTCGGCTATCGGACGGCGGTCATCGGCAAATGGCACCTTGGCTTGGGTGGTGACGACGGGATTGACTGGAATGCCGAGGTCAAACCGGGACCGCTGGAGATTGGTTTTGACACGAGTTTTCTCATTCCGGCAACGGGCGATCGCGTGCCTTGCGTTTACCTCAAAAACCATCGCGTGGTGGGCTTGGACCCAGCGGATCCCATTTATGTTAGTTACCAGAAAGGAGACTTCGACGGCGGGCCTCTGGGTCAAGACCATCCGGAGCTTCTGAAGATGAAGTTCAGCCACGGGCATGACCAAACCATTGTCAACGGCATCAGCCGCATCGGCCGCATGCGTGGCGGGAAGAAGGCGCTTTGGGTCGATGAAGACATGGCGGATGTGATCACCAAAGAAGCTCTGTCATTCATCGACTCCTCCAAGGATCAGCCATTCTTCCTCTTCTTCTCCTTTCACGACATCCACGTGCCACGCGTCCCCCACCCCAGATTTGTGGGCAAGTCAGGCATGGGGCCGCGGGGCGATTGCATCGTGCAGATGGATTGGTGCATCGGTGAGGTTCTCAATAAGCTCGATGCATCAGGTCTCACCCAAGACACCCTCGTCATTTTCTCGAGCGATAACGGTCCCGTTCTTGACGACGGCTATGAAGACGAGGCCGTGACCAAGATCGGCTCGCACCAAGCAGCCGGTCCGTTGCGGGGCGGCAAATACAGCAACTTCGAGGCCGGCACCCGCGTGCCCATGATGGTGCGCTGGCCCGCTGAGGTGAAACCGGGAGTCGTCTCCAATGCGCTCTTCAGCCAAATCGATCTCTATGCCTCGTTGGCCAAACTCACCGAGGCCAAACTCGAGGACAACGCCGCGCTCGATAGTCTTGACACCTTGGACGTCTTGTTAGGCAGATCCCAAAAGGCTCGCGAGGAACTGGTAGAACAAGCGCGCGGCCTATCATTGCGTCAAAGCTCATGGAAATACATCGCTCCTGGCAAAGGTCCCCAAATCAATAAGAACACCAACACTGAGTTGGGTGTGGACCCGGAACCGCAGCTCTACAATCTCGCCGAAGATCTGGGCGAAACGAAGAACCTCGCTACAAGTGATCCTGAACGTGTGAAAGCGATGGCGGCACGCTTGCAGGCGATTCGCGATGCGGGGCGGACGCGGCCTTAGTTAGCTCGTCAATCCTAACGAGCCTCAAGGAAGGCGCGTTTCAATTGCCCCGGCGGTTGAAAACGACTGTTCCTTAAGCGTTGGATCGCGGAGCGATCCACGACACTAACGCAGCATTCAAAACGACAATGCCCTTCAGGACCCGCGCCATCTGTTGGTTTCCGGTTGTGTTCACCGCCATGGCCAGGGAGAAATACCCATCCAAGAGAAGATAGAGAGGTTGCGAAATCGTGCCGTAACGTTTTTCAAAGTTCCTGCGAAAAGTCTGACAAAGATCGAGCTGCCGATACAGCGCGAGTTCCGATCGCTCCCAGTCAAGGTGATAATGATAGCCCCCGGTTGTCTCCGTCACCTCAAGCCATTCAGAGCGCAACGCTAACAACTCCCCGGTGGCGTATGATTCATACTTCACAAGGTCAAAGAGCGGATGCCCGGCTTCCACACCGGCAACGGACACGGGATCGATGAATAAGATATCCAGTTCTTGGGGAAAGGACGGGCCGCACAGGATGTTTTCTAAGATCAAGTCGCCATGCAATCGCACGCGAGGACCCTTATCCAATTCGTCTAACAAACCCGATTCCTCGAACTGAACCAGCGTGTGTTTCAAACTTGGGTATGCCTGCTCATTGATGCGGCATCCTTTCTCCGCAACAAGATGCGCAAAGCGTTCCTCTTGGCCTAACTGATCCACAGCATTGGTTAGGACTTGTTTGACATGCCCGGGTAGGACAACGCCCTCCCAACGAGGTTCATGAATGTCTGTGAGGATAGCTTGCGTCAAGGCTTGTTGCAATCGCTCAGCGTCACTCTGATCGAAGTTTCCTTGGTCGATGTGCTGCGCAACATTGGCACGGTCTTTGTAGTAGGGGATCTCATAGCCAATCGAGTCCTCCGTTTCCCAAGAACGCACGAGCGGAGGAAACCAGCGATCTGCCGGAGGCTTGAGCGCTTGAAGATAACGAATTTCTTTACGCAAGGTTTCCCGAGCCCAAGGCGCCCGGAAAGCACTGGGTCTGTTACATTTCCGCACCACTTCTACACCATCATCACTCTGATAGACCGCCGTTTCTTCCCAGAAACCGTCTTTAAGCATGGCAATCGGCTGGCCCATCCAGGTTTCTCTAAAGACCTATCGCCCCAGGGTCAATGTCAGGCAAATGATGGCGCGCATGATTTTCCCTGGCAATCTGATGAATTCTTCTTAGCATCTCGCCACCATGGACAAGGCACTGACGTTCACAAACTTGGCGGGCTTTCTCCTCATCCTCCTGAGCGGATGCGCCTCCGTGGGGCTCACGACTAAGGAAACCGTGGTCGAGATCGATGGCGTTTATCGTCAAGAAGTGATCGATGCCACGGCCGAAGTCATGGAAGCAGAAGGCTACAAATATCTGCGCAGCCGGGGTCCGGTTTATCTCTACGAGAAACCGGGATCTAAGATGGATTATCTGGCGTGGGGCGGGTGGAATAGCGATCAGGAGGTCGCGGAGCGGGTCAGCCTGCAGATTCGCGATGCGGGGCCGGATGCGGTGGAATTGCGCTGCGAACCGTTCATCGTGGTGGATCCCGACAAACACATGGAAGAGGCGCGCAAGATGTCCCGAATGAAGTCCGGCAAGTATCGGAAGCTTCTGGAATCGATCAAAGAACGCTGTCTCGACGGCGTTTCCGCCAGCCTGGGTGACGATTGGGACTAAAGAGGGCGGGTCAAAAGGCTTGTCTCACCTGAGAATCTGCCAGAGGGTCCGCGCATGAGTAAGAAGGCCGTCGGTTTCTTTGCCATCCTCTTTCTCGTCCTGTTAGGGCTGAGTTCCGTTTTAAACGTATTTCTGTTAGCGTCGTTCGCCTTGCGGCCGGACACGCGGGCGCCGGGAAACTTCCGTCAGGTAGAACTCTACGCCGGCAACTCCGAAGACACCATCGTACACATTGACGTGCAAGGCATGATCACCAGCTTTGGCGGGAGCGCCTTCTTTGCCGATCTGGTCACGGGCACCAAACGGCGCTTGGAAGCGGCGGCGGCCGACTCCCGGGTCAAGGCTATCGTCCTCCGCATCAATTCGCCCGGGGGCGAGATCACGGCTTCTGACAATATCTTCAATGCCGTGCGCACCGCTGCATCCAAGAAACCGGTTGTCGTCTACATGGACAGCGTCGGCGCTTCCGGCGGCTACTACATTGCCTGCGGCGGAAGCTATCTCATGGCTAACGAAACCACGGTTACCGGCAGCATCGGTGTCATCATCCAAACACTGAATTATCGTGAGTTGTTAGGCAAAGTCGGATTGGAATCCATCGTCTTCACCAGTGGCAAGTTCAAAGATATGCTCAGCCCGTCACGCCCCATCCGCGAAGAAGAACGTGCCTACGTGCAGAAGATGGTGGATGCCATGTATGAACGTTTCGTGGGGATTGTGAGCGAGGCGCGTCAGATCCCGCTTGATGAACTCAAGAACGGCATCGCCGATGGCCGCATTCTCACAGGTGAAGACGCCTTGGAAGCCAAACTCATTGATGCCACCGGCTACATCGAGGATGCCTATGCTCAAGCGAAGATTCTGGGTAACGCGCCCAACGCCCGCATCGTCAAATACGGTGAAGATGTGAGCCTGGGCAGCCTGCTCGGTTTCCTCGGCAAATCATCTTCTCAAATGGGATCAGCAGATGTTCAACGCGTGAAGTTGGAATTGGACGAGCGCTTCTTTCCAAAACTCCAACCCGGCGCGGTCTATCTCTTACCCGAGCACTTTGCTTACTAACATCCTTCGCAATCATCGCGCACGGGGCCTATGGAAGCCATTCACGAACGAATTCAGACAGACCTACATTGGTTCATCTGGATCGCCTTCGCTGCAGCGCTTCCGATCTATCACTTTCTCCGCCAACGCGATCCTCTCATCCGTTGGCATGAGCATGGCAATGTGGAAACCAAGCCTTTCAGTTGGCAAGACGTCGCTGTCATCGTGGCCTTCTTCCTCTTACTACCGCAGATACTCAAAGTGTTAGCAGAGTTCCTGGCGCAAGCTAGTGAAGAACCTGCGAAAGAGTTCGAACTTTCGTCCACGATGCTCCTAACGGATGCCCTGACCAAGATCGCGCTAATCAGTTTCTTCATCGTTTGGTTCATGCTTCGCAAGGTGGATCTGATAGAGATCTTCGGCCTCAGACGCCTTTCGGCACAGGGCGTCGCCATTTGGGGTTTGGTTGTTGGTTTGTTGGCTATACCGCTAGTCATGAGCGTCGGCTTGGTGGCCACACCGTTCTTAGAACAGTTCCTTGGAGAGATTCCCCCTCAACGCAGCGTTCAGGCTTTCGTTTCCAATTCGGACATCATTTTTCGCATCTGCATGTTTATCGTCGTGGTATTCGTATCGCCCGTTTTCGAGGAGATTTTTTATCGTGGCTATCTCTACGGTGTGGCCAAGCGCTACTCCGACCGCTTCTTTGCCACTTTCTTCTCCTCCATGGTGTTTATGCTAGCCCACCCTGGTGTCATCACCGTTCTCCCCATCTTCACCCTGGCCATCTTCCTCGTGCTCGCCTACGAACTCTCCGGGTGTCTTTGGGTGCCCATCGTCATTCACATGCTCTTCAATTTGGCGAACGTCATCGGCATGCTCGTGGCGCCCATGCCCTCCTAAACAAGATTTCCCTTTCTCCTGCACGGGAGTGTTGTTACACTGCGGCGTTTTGAAAAAGTCAGGTTCCCCGCGTCTGTCCGATCTGGGCGAGGACGAGGTGGTCCGCCGACTCACCTCAGGTCTCCCTATCGATAGCTCAGTGGTCGCGGGAGCCGGAGATGATTGCGCCGTGCTTGAGTACGGCCGCACGGGATACTATCAGTTATTCAAAACAGACTGTCTTGTCCAAGGCGTGCACTACTATCCTGACACACCCCCCAAACTCGTCGGGCGCAAAGCCTTGGCACGTGTGATCAGTGATATCGCCGCTATGGGAGGCTGGCCCACCCAGGCCGTGATCACGTTAGTCCTATCACCTCACTATCATTTAAGTTACGCCAAAGATCTCTACGAGGGCTTGGCTAGTGTGGCTCGCGAATATGGTGTCTCCATCGTCGGTGGCGAGACTTCGCGCCCCGCCCAAAGCACTGGCAAGTTTGCCATGATTTCCGTTTCCCTGTTAGGTCTCGTCGAGAAAGAGCGTTGCGTCCTCCGTTCCGGCGCGAGTGAAGGTGACATGATCTTTGTCACCGGTATGTTAGGCGGTTCAGCCAAAGGCCGGCATCTCCAATTTCAACCGCGCGTGTGGGAAAGCCGCTGGCTGACAGAACACCACAAACCTTCCGCCATGATGGATTTGAGCGATGGTGTGGCCAAAGATCTTCCCCGTCTTGCTCAACAGAGCAGCGTAGGTTTTCAGTTAGTGCTTCAAAAGCTTCCTCTTGCGCCGGGATGCCAAGTCCAAAACGCTCTCAGCGATGGCGAAGACTACGAACTGCTCTTCACCGTCTCGCCAGACCAAGCGGAATCGCTTCGCTCCGAATGGCGCACACATTTCCCCGGTCTCCCACTCACGGAGATCGGTTGGCTCTGCCCGGACTCCGAAAGCATGGCCGGCGAACTTGAGCAGGCGGGCGGTTGGGACCATTTTCAAATGCCTGTGGCCACTTAGAGTAGGACGGGCAAGGACGTTTGTCCCCAAACGTACGGCAAAGTGGACGCCCTCTAACAAAGTCACTTTCGATCTGCCATGAACGCGCCCTCTCGCGGACGGCGCAGAGAGCCATCCCTACCCAAACTTTAGGGATCGGCGGCCGTCCCACTACTTCTTGGAATACCTCGAAAGAGAGGACTATTCACAACCTCAGCCATCGTCTCAATGATACGGTAATCATGCCGGCGCGACATGCTAACAATCTCCTCAATCGCCGAAAAAGATTTCGGTTCTTCACCATTCGCATAGGTAAGCAGCTTGGTGATAAAGCAGCGCACAAATCTTTCGCGATTGGCCTTTGACTTCATTTGCTGACGAAACCCGATGATGTCCTCATACTGGGTACCGCTAAGAAACGTCGCCGAGGCGTCGATGGGAATCCCCTCAGGCTTCCTCACGCGTCGTCCTCGCTTGGTCGGTGAGGCGTCCGAAAAATCATAGAAGTCGCGCCACGCCCCCACGGGATCGAAGTTCTCAAAGGCATAACCAAATGGATCAATGGTTTGGTGACAAGATGCGCATGTGCGATCGGAACTGTGCGCGGCAAGCACTTCCCGGATCGTTCTGGCTGAACGAATGTCAGGCTCCTCGATCTCCACATCGGCCGGGGGCGGCGATGGATGGATGCCCATAAAATTCTCCATCACATAGATCGCACGATGAATCGGCGAGGTCGTGAGATTGTCCGCGGTCAACGTTAGAAAGGCGCCCATTCCCAGGAACCCGCCGCGCCGTCCATCGTGGAAAGTGTGTTTTCGATGGAGCGAATCACCTGGCACACCGTCAACCTCGTAGATCTTTGCTAGATCTGCATTGATAAAAGAGTAGTTCGCGGTGAGCAACTCCGGCACAGGCCGATTCTTCTCGACGGCGTGACGAAAGAAGGCCAGCACTTCGTTGACCATGTCTTCACTAACACGCTTCTTTTCGTAAAGCGGATAGCGATCGGGATCCGGCGCCATGAAGTTGATGCGATCGAGTTGAAGCCAACCGTGGGGAAAGTGTCTTAAAAACGCATCGGCTTGCCCATTGGTAACGCGTTTTCGGATCTCGTCCACAAGATCACTCACCGAGTCGAGTTTACCGGAATGCACATGGTCGATGAGTGCCGCATCCGGGGTGGTGCTCCCCAAGAAATAGCTCAACTTGGTGGCAAATCTGTCAGTAAGCGTGCCTTCATCAGGATGGATCATGAGGAAGGACGGCGATGTCAGAATGGCGACGATACCTTCTTTCAATGCTGCCAGGTCGCCTAACGTCTCGGCTTGCGATCGCACGAGTCTCACAATGGGTGACAATTCTTCTTCACCGACGTCGCGACGCCAGGCTCTTCTTGCAATGGAGCGCAGGATCGACTCCGCTTTGGCCACACTTGGATTCTCGCCTAACAAAGCCTTCTGCCGCTTCGGCGGCCACGAATCATAGATCGGCCCCTCTACCGTCGCGCTATACAAACGAGGCCGGGGACCCTGCCAATAGGGCGACCAATGACTATGATGCGCCGGGCGCTTGCGACGGTTGTAGTTTGCCTTGGGCACTTCTTCGGTGATAACGCGATGATAGAGTTTCGGGCGGTTCGCCTTGATATAGTCGTGCGCAATGCGGTTCTGGAATTTGAAATTTCCGTTGCCCATGAGACGAAGGCCATCAGTCGGAAATGAAAACTGGAGGCGCGTGCCCGCGGCCAACCATTCTTCTAGGCTAATCTCTAGCACTTCGTCCTCGGGCAGCTCGAAATCCTTGAGACGATCCCCCATATGCACGCGAAGTTTCAGGGGATCGGCATCATAAATTCCTGTTTTCTCTTCATCATACACATGACGATCCACCGCTTGCGCCCTCAAAGTGATCCGATAGCGACCCGTTTGTCTAACGGTTTCAAATCCATCCATGTAGGCACGAACTTCCGCGTTTAACAAGTCGACGCTCTGCGTTGTGCGATTGGCACGCTCCGGACGCGTTCGGTTCCATGACGAGGCCACCCGCAATTGCTGAGAAGAGATTTCCCATTTCTTCGTCGGTGGCTGCTCTCCTGACAGAATCGTCGCATCGAGGACCTTGCGAATGGCCCTCACATACTGATCCAAATGAAACTCACTCATCCCCAAGGCTTCAGCATGCGTATCAAAGCCATCCCTGAGCGTGTCAGCTAACAACATCGCCGTAGGATGATGGGTACCCACATCTTCTATCATGAGCACATCACACAAACTGTTAGCAAACTCGCGATTATTCAGCCGTCTCGGTGAAGGATGCGCAGAATCGCCGGCACTTTCCTCGTATTGACTGACATGCTTCTGTAAGAACGCCACCAAACGCTCCCGTTCCTCAACCGTCAGACGATTATCTTTCGCCGGCGGCATCTCCTCCGCCCGAACATATTCGAGACTGCCGAGCCAATAGTCGAGGTTCTTGGCATTTGGACTCTTCCCCAGATCTTGGAGATCGAATTCTCCCTTGGGTTCCTCACCCGTGTGGCACTTGGAGCAGTGCTCTTTCATTAACGCCACATCCGCGGCGGCACAGATGAGGGAAATTCCCAGGACGGATAGCACCTGTTTGAGAATGCGCATCTTAAGCACTTTGTTAAGCGGCGGAGAAATCAAACGCGCCCGTGCTGGTATTGAATTGATCACTCTCAATGCCGAAACGCTGCAACAGCGTGACGAATAAATTGCAGAGCGGCATGTTATCACCACTCGCATCCCGGGTATCAACATGACCACAATGTTTGAAGCCGCCACCGGCCACCAGAATCGGCAAATTGCGGTTAGAATGCGTGCCGCCATAACCCATTCCACTGCCAAAGAGGACCACCGTGTGGTCAAGCATACTCCCCTCGGCATGCGGTTCGGGGATGGTATCCAGTTTCTTGAGGCATCGCGACATCTGATCAATCTGGAAAGATTCAATCGCGACCAACTCTGCGACGGTATCCTCTTTCCTGCCATTGTGCGTGCACGCATGGTAGCCACGTGTCACGCCTTTCACATCGGTGTATTTCAATTCAGGTGAAAAACCAATCGTAGCCACCCGCGTCAAGTCCGTCTGGAATGCGTAAGCAACCATATCAAAAATCGCGTTGTAACGATTGGCGATCGTGATCTCCGTGCCTTGGAAGTGGTTCGAAATATCGAATACCGGTTTGTCGCGATCCACCCAAGCTTGGCGATCCACCATGTTCGACTCCAACTCCCGAAGCGAATCGGCGAAGAGATCGAGCCGCTTCTGATCCCCACGCGATGCGCGCTTTCTCACACTGTTAAATTGTTCCCGCACGGCATCGAGCACACTGCCATTTCTCTCAAGAATACCTTTCTGAGTTCTACGTTCCTTGGGAGTCAGATTTCGGAACAAATAATCATAGAGCTTCTCCACATCGGTAAATGGTTTGATATCGACCCCATTGGCATTCCAACTCATGCGAATGCCGCGTTCCAAACAAGCGTTGATCGATGAAAACCGTGTGGCGCTTCCCGTTCGCCGCGCCACAACCTGATCGATGGACATGTTCTTCTCAGGAAAAGCGGCACTCGTTTCCGGAAGCACGCCACTGAGAAAGGCCACCTCACGTCCGTGACCACTCTTCATTCCGTGATCCGTGTGCGACAGAATGCTCAGGCGATCCTGCAGCCAATCGAGCGAGCTTAGCGTTTTAGGTAAATGAAACTCTTTTCCAAACTCTTTGGGAAAAAAGTGATGGGGATGCGCCCCGAAAGGATTCCCCACAATGAGAAGGCGGGTTGGAACGCCTGACGCACCGGTCGCAGCCCTCACGGCAGGCGCCGTGGATTCTAACAACGGTAGCGTCAAAGCACCGCCAAACATTTTCATAAGGGATCGTCTATCCATTGCTCTCAATGATGATGATTGGTCATAGTCCAGGTAAATAAGTCGAATCTCAGATTAAATCGACTCCGAACTGGCATTTATCGTTCTTCGTAGGGGAAACCTGCGGGAAGTTCCGATCTCGGTGCGTGAACGGATCGGAACGGTCACGTAACGGCCTATTTCGTTTTGAACGTCTCTTCATGCCCCGTCGCAGGAATGGCAACCGTGTAAGATTTCCCATCCGGTGCGACGGATAGTTTCACATGGTTACCCGATCGGCCATCTTCGGTGTTGGCGATACGTCTGTCGTCCGTGTTATTCACATTGCCATCAGGGCGTTGGTTCTTGTGTACCTGGTACATCGCTTGAATCGAAGGTTGATTCTTTAGATTGGCGAACACTTCCGGGGCGCAGCCTTTGGTGCGCCCATTATTCATCACCGATACAGTCGGTTTCAATGACCGAATGATGTAGGGATGGTTGCTGCGATCGAGGCCGTGATGGGTGACTTGATAAACATCCACTTCTCCAACCAGATTCACCGGACACACTAACTTTGTTTCCAAGTTCCAAGTCAGATCAGTCGCGTTGAAGAACTGAAAGTCACCAAACTCTAGGAGAAGCACCATGCTGTTGGCATTCTCCGAAAGGTCGGGATCTTTCAATGGAACATCTTCGCAATCGACCACGGGATTCGGCACCGCACCTTCCGGCGCCTCGATAAATTGCCGCCGCGTCGCCAAGCATTTCAATCCGAGCTTCATACCAGCCACTTGTTTCAAAGGAATCGTTTCACCGGGATCCACGACGTGACGTTTCTCACAGGAAAGATTGAAATACCCCTCACCAGGATGATTCCGCATCCCCACGAATTTCCCATTGTCATACAAGTTGATCACGGGAACCAACTTGGAAAGTCCTTCGGCACCGCCGTAGTGATCCCCGTCATAATGGGAAATGATCAAGTGATCGATCTGTCTGAGCCCCGCCGTCTTGGTCACGCAATCTTTCATGCGCTGAATATGCCGATCTTTCGGCAGTCCCGTGTCCACAAGAATGGTTTCACCGGCAGGCGTGACCATCAACGTCGCGGCACCGCCTTCCACATCGATCCAATAAATATCGAGACGGCCGTCCTCCTTCCCTGCCAAAGCGGAAGTACACAGCGAAAGCGATAGTGTGAGAGTCAGGGTAATTCGTGAGATCAGGTTCATAAGCAGAGTGTGATTAGCGCACGAGATGATCGGCAAGACTCTGCCTCGAGTGAAGCCTGAACGTGCGATAATCTCCCATCGCGTTCTCTCCGAAGAGAATTCCCGTCTCCAAACAGCTCGTGTTTCTTGATTGCCTTTGAGGGATTGCCGATCCAGCATGAATCATTCAAGCACGATCCGATGAAGTATTTAATTGTTAGTTTTCTCTGGCTAGCTCTGACCATCCTCATGGCATTTGGTGTCACCGACGTAACCAACTATCCGTTAGGCGAACTATTAGGCTTGGCCGTCATCGCGGCGATTTTCGCTTTCTTTATCAATCGTCATCCGGAGGCGGAGGACCGGAACACCGGCCTGATCAGTTTTGACGACGACGATTGAGTCGTGATTGGAGCGGACGACTTTGTCCACCTGCCCGTATCGAATGTCATCGATTTGACTGGCACACGGTTAGCAATTCAAGGTTGCGCTAGGCAATCAACCTCGTAGACTAACGGCTATGTATCTCAAAATCTTGGCAACGGTATTGGCCCTTCTGGTCGCCAATCCCCTATGTTGTTGCCAAGATTTAGGCTTCCTCCTTGGGATCGAAGAGGCCCCGGCAAGTTGCGGGTGTGAGGGAGGATCTCCCGATGCCCCTTCGGAGGAACAGCCCTGTTCCACGTGTCTTTCCACAATTGAGAAAAGATCGGCCGACGGCGTGTTGGATATTCCCAGGCCACAGGGAGAGGAGGGAGAAATCGCGCTCAGGAGCCACTCATTCCCGCTCAAAGATTTTTGTTCAAGCCTCGACGGCATTGGACATTTCGAAACTCCCCTTCCGAGGACTCCTTCCGGCCGCCTGCTCTGTCAGGTGTATTGCCTCTATCTGCTTTGAGGTCTTCACATCAGGTTGATCCTTAGAACCTGACCTTAACATCGCCGGAGCCGCGATCATGATCGCGCTCTCTGATTGGGCGATGAGCGCTCCAAACAAGTGATGCGCCTCGCACTCGCGACTCTCTGATTGGTTTCCGATCGAGTAAGGAACCACTCACTCCTTTCTCGGTGCGGCCAAATCCGGGCCACTGAAAAATACATTGCCAGGGAGAAACCACGAATGTCTCCCATGGATACTTCGGATGTGGCTTCTGATGCCTTTCTCATCAATAGAAAAACAAACTCTAACATAAAAGCGCCAACCGCTTCACCTCCTAGCACAATTTTAACAAAGAAACGAAACTTCAACATGAAGCTTATTAACGTAATTCTCGCCATTTTCTCGACACTCGCTAGCCTCCATCTTTCCACCTATGCGCAGTGAGGCGGATGAAAACTACCCGACCTGCCAGTTGGCGGGTCAACGATCCTTGATACCGAGGGCCAATCCGGCCGTTTTCACCTCTCCCTAGACTATACCTACCGGCATAGCCATCGCCTCTTCAGTGGTCAAAGTCAGGCGAGCAATCCCACGCATGTTTCCACCACCTTTCACCGAATCAATTTGGGGCTTGGCTATCAGGCAACCAATGAACTCCGGCTGAGTGCGTTCGTTCCTTGGATCGAAGGCATTCGCGAAGAGCAGGGCACACGGGACCGCCGAATCAGCGGCTTGGGAGATGTGACCTTGCTAGCCCAGTGGTCACCCTGGCTTGAGGAAGCAGAAGAGCATCCGATTCTCGCTGGCTTGAGTTTGTTCGGAGGCATCGAATTTCCTACAGGAGAGGACAACGATCAGCCGTTCTCCGGAATGGAGGCGCCTTCACTTTTTCAGTTAGGCAACGGAACCTTCAATCCGAAACTTGGGATCAGTTATGCCAAGTCCCTCGAGGAATGGACCCTCTTCGGGCGCTTGTTGGCGACGATACCTTTGGGAGAGAGCGACGCCGGTCACGAGCCAGGCGCCTATCTGCAAACAAGTCTTGGAGCAGGCTATGCTATGACGGATTCCTTGCGGCTTCAGCTGTCAGTCGATGGCATTTTCCGCGACCGCGACAAGCTCGAAGGCGAGGACGTTGGCAACACGGGATCGGTCACCCTATCCGTCACACCTGCCCTCTCGTGGACTATCAACGAAAAATGGGGCGTTAACGCCGCGGTTAACATTCCCTTTCACAACGATGTCCGAAGCAAGCAAGTAGCGCCCGGGACATCCTTTCAGTTAGGCACCACGTTTCGATTCTGATACGATGACAGACGCCATGGAATGCGCCTATCAGAAGGCCAACGCGGTCAAGCGCCACTTGATCGATTTTCCCGTGTCAAAAGTAGTCAAACTCATAACGGGCAACTTTGCTTTACCACTCTTTGAAGAACGTGCAGCCAAAGTTGACGCCGACCCCTTTGACGAGTCACTCAGCCTTATGGATAAGATCCTTAGGAGCGGCCTTTATGCGCAGGCGTTTCGCAGAAGAGATTTTCTAACACTCCGAAAATACCTCGCTAACTATTGGTGCCATCACGCTAAGAATTTCCACGATTGGTGCCCCGATCGCTTTGAGCGCATGTTCTTACAGCATGATGTGACTGTAATCGATGCTTTGGAAAGCTGGTTGGAAGGCAAACAGATCGATACACTCTATGAGATAGGGTGCGGTGGAGGACAAGTGATCGAATATCTAGCCACTAGGCTGACATCGATAGATAGATTCGTTGGAATCGACTTGGGCCATGATCAGGTCAGAGATAATACCAGCCGTTGCCAGAATCCTAATGTGACTTTCGTCGCAGCAGATGCCACCGACTGGATCCCGGCTTTCGCGAAGCCGAGAAGTGTCTTCTTAACCAATGGCGGTGTCTTCGAATACTTCGTCCAGGAAGAACTGGAATCCCTCTTCTCACAAATCGCCCATCGCTGCAAGCCGGCGGCCATTGGTGTCATCGAGACAATTGGCTCAGATCATAATCTCGAAAAGGAAACCGACTCGCTTATCTATGGGCGAGAAATGTCTTTCTCTCACCATTATCCTCACCTCTTGGAGAAGCATGGGTTTGGAATCGTTCACCAGTCTGAAAGGCCAGGCTACAGAGAAGATGGTGGCGGGCGCTGGTTAAGAGTGTTAGCAGCAATGGAATGACAATAAACTTATGAAAGTCGATCCCGTCTGTGGCATGGAAGTGGATGACGACGCTTCCATCCGCTCTACTTATCGCGGCGACGCCTATGTCTTCTGTGCAAAGGGTTGCAAGGAAGCGTTTGATGCAAATCCGGAGAATTACCTGGTAGAAAACGACTCGCCAAACTCCCCCGAATGGTCTCGTTACACACCTCTTTTCGTGATCGTCACAGTGTCTGTCCTAGCCGCTCTGGCCAAACAAATCGACTACGCGGCAGCTTGGAATGGCAGAAGGTGGATGCATGATTTCATGGGTTACTTCCTCGTCGCTTTCGCGATGGTGAAACTCTTTGATCTCAAGGCATTCGCAGCCGGATTCGCCAAGTACGATTTGTTGGCAGCGATCTCGCGACACTATGCCATGGCTTATCCCTTTCTCGAATTGGTTTTAGGATTGGGTTATCTTTCCATGTGGCAGCCGACGGTGGTTTATGTAGCGACCATCGTTCTACTCGGTTTCGGATCCCTGGGCGTGCTCAATGCCATGCGGCAGGGCAAGAAACTCACTTGCGCCTGCATGGGAGAAACGCTCAACGTCCCGCTATCGAACGTGACCCTAACGGAAGACCTGGGCATGGCAGCCATGGCGGCGGCCATGTTGTTCTCTGGGTAACAGCGCGCACCTCTTGACGCCGCGCGTGTCTTGGCCTTGCATCCCTGGATGCGTCTTTTCCTCTGTTTTCTCGGCACCCTAACGCTACTGATCGGACTCCTCGCTGCTCAAGAGACCAAGCGGGATGCCAAACACACGACCACGAAGAAAGAGAAGCCGCCTCATGATCCTGAACTGGCGGCCTTTGGCATCTACGCCGAATCCGCGCCAACGCCTGAAACGACTGAGCGGATCGCCACGACACTGCCGCTCATTCTAAATCAAGGCGATCGCATCGCTTTCGTAGGAAACACCTTGTTCGATCGTGCCCAGGACTTCGCGTATTTCGAAGCGATGTTGCACCAAGCGCATCCGGAACATCAACTGGTGATTCGTAACTTCGCGTGGTCGGCTGATGAAGTGGACTTGCAGCCGCGCCCTGACAACTTCGCCACCGTACCACAGCATCTCACTCGGGAAAAGATCGATGTCATCTTCGCTGCTTTCGGGTTCAACGAATCCTTTAGTGGTATTAAAAACCTCCCGGAATTCGAAGAGCGCCTAACCAAATGGATCCAGGAGACGACCACCAGTGCTTACAACGGGAGAACGGGGCCTAAGGTGATTCTGTTAAGCCCTATTGCTAATGAGAATCTTCCGGACATTCCCGCAGCCGATTTGAATAATGAGCGTCTTGAGGCCTACACTCAAGCAATGCGCGACGTCGCGGCGAGAGAGAGGGTCGGATTCGCCTCGCTCTTTGAGGATTCCCAAGCGCTCTTCGCCGCAGAAGATTCGCGCTACACGATCAATGGCGCGCACTTGACGGAGAAAGGTTATCAACGTGTGGATGCCATTCTCTTTCGCGAGGTCTTCCGGGAATCATCTCCTGAGACTAGCAAAGCCCTTCGCGATGTGTTAGTTGATAAAAACAGGCAATACTTCCGCCGCTATCGCCCCTTGAACACCTTCTATTACACGGGTGGACGCAACAAACAATATGGCTATCTCGACTTCCTACCGGCGATGCGGAACTTCGAGATCATGACGGCGAACCGCGAACGCCATGCCTGGGCGATGGCGCAAGGTCAGACGCCCGGGCTGGTCGATGACGAGAATGTGCCGGCGCTGGATGAAGTGATCGAATCGCGAGGCGCCAATGAGTGGCTCTCTCCTGCAGATGAGCTTAAGGCCTTTCGCGTGGATCCGCGATTCGAGGTCAATCTCTTCGCCTCTGAAGAGGACTTTCCTGACATTGCCTGCCCCATTCAAATGCGCTGGGACTCTCGAGGCCGGCTTTGGGTGGCATGCTCGACTACCTATCCTCACATTTACCCCGGCCAAGAACCAAATGACAAGATAGTCATTCTCGAAGACACCGACGCCGACGGCGTGGCGGATAAATCCACGGTATGGGCGGACGATTTGCATGTGCCACTATCATTCGCTCTGACGAAGAAGGGCGCCTACGTTTCCGAAGAACCGCACTTCACCTTAATCGAAGACACGGATGGCGACGGCAAGGCTGACAAACGCACTAAACTACTCACCGGCTTCGGATGTGAGGATTCGCATCACGCGCTGCATGACTTCGTGTGGACGCCGGACGGTGATCTCTTATTTCGGGAGTCGATCTTTCACAACTCCCAAGTGGAAACGCCCTACGGTCCTATCCGTGCCAAGAACTCCGCTTGGTTTCGTTTCACGCCGAGCAATCAACGCCTAACCACTTTTGGCAGTTACCCTAACACCAATCCTTGGGGCGTGACATTTGATGATTGGGGAAACCATGTGGCGAGCCATCCCATCTTTGCCTCCGCCTTTCATGCCACCAACCCCCCATATCCCAAGCAGCATCCACGGGCCAATGGGATTCCCGCTTACTCGGGTGTGTGCGGGCATGAGTTCGTCGACTTTGCCTCCTGGCCGGAGGCACTCCAAGGCGGTTTCATCAAAGTCCGCTACAAACCCACCAATCGCGTCGAAATTCACAAATGGATCGAGCACGATGATCACTTTGCAGAAGAATATCAGGGCGATCTCATCTTTTCCGAAAACCTCAGCTTCATTCCTGTGGATCTCCGTTATGGTCCGCGAGGGGCGATGTATGTGTGTGATTGGTACAATCCGGTGAAAGGTCACGCGCAATACTCGCTACGCGATCCCCGGCGTGATCGAAAGTCGGGCCGTATTTGGCGAATCGTCCCCAAAGGCGCCAAGTTGCAAACCCCTCCAAAGATCGCCGGGCAATCCATCGGTGACTTGTTAGACCTACTCAAACGTCGCGAGTACCGTTTCCGCTACTGGGCAAAGCGTGAGTTGCGCACCCATCCTCGAGAAGCCATCGCCAAGGCATTGGATCAGTGGGTGGCAGCGTTAGACCCAAGCGACACTCGGCACCGCCACCACCAACTGGAAGCCCTTTGGGTTTATCGCATGATCGGAGAGCATCGCTCCGCGTTGTTGGTGGACCTCATCAATTGTGAAAATCACCTCGCGCGCGCCGCCGCCACACGGCAACTGCGTTTTCACCCCGATGCGCTCTCACATCTCCGCGAAAGCGCGCAGGATGCGAGAGGGCTCGTCAGGTTGGAGGCCGCAATTGCTGCGAGCTATCTCGGCACGCGCGAAGCCTTGGAAGCAATCCTGCCAGTGCTCGATGCTCCAATGGGAGATCATCTGCGTTACGCGGTGCGCTGTACCTTGGGCTCGGAAAGCCTTTCCCGGCATTGGCAGCAAGACGAAACACTCAGAACAAAAGTGACCGGCTTTTTAGCGACCGCTGAGAAATCGAATACTAACAGAAAACCTAAAGACATCCGCTCACCGAAAGAGCGCCGGTTCGATCGTCAGAAGAATCTGTTCGCCATTGAAATTTCCTGCATCCCCGAGCGGATGCTTTATACCAAGAACGCGTTCTCGGTCAAAGCAGGTCAACCGGTCAAACTCGTCTTCACCAATCCGGATGCCACGGCGCATAATTTGGTGATTGTTAGTCCAGGCGCAGGGGAAGAGATCGGCATGGCAGGGAACGAGATGGCCAAAGATCCCAAGGGCTTGGAAAAGGGCTTCCTCCCCAAGTCAGAAAAGATCCTGCACCACACTCAACTCCTCAACCAAGGGGAAACCGAAACGCTCCGCTTTCGTGCGCCCACAATGCCCGGCGTCTATCCATACATTTGCACGTTTCCCGGACATTGGCTGATCATGAAAGGTGAAATGACGGTGCTGCCATAATATCGTCGCAGCGGCTCATGACCTCAGGGCACCACTACTAATGGCGTTCTATCGCTTCATTCAACGAACTCACTCGATGACCAAACTCTCTTCCCTTTCATCGATGCGCGGCGATTGACCACCGCGAAGCACAGAATTTCCTTTGAATAGATTCCGTTGATCGATAGGAAGCGGATTGAGCCAGTCCTCTTCATTGAACTGACCACTCTGGCCGTAGCAAGCGAGAGCATTGTCATAACACACGCGCTCAATATCTTCTTTGGTGATGCCGCGATCTCCCATGAGTCGAAAGGTCTTGGACACCGCGAGCGGATCGGACACGCCCCAGTCGGCTGCGGAATCAATGAAAATATGTTCGGAACCATACTCCCGCACAATCTCCACCATCCGTTCATTCCCCATCTTGGTATTGGGATAAAGCGTGAAGGCGGCCCAGAATCCACGATCGAGCACTTCTTTAACGGTTTCCTCGTTATTATGATCAATGGCAACCATGTTTGGATTCACGCCGTGTTCTTCTAACACATCCATGGTCCGAGAAGTGCCGCGTTTCTTATCGCGGTGGGGCGTGTGAATCATGATTACCATCTCAAACTCCTTCGCGAGTTCGATCTGCTTTCTCAAATAACGGTCTTCAAGGTCGGTTTGATCATCGTAGCCGATTTCTCCGACGGCGACCACGCCCTCTTTTTGAAGGTATAATGGCAGTACCTCCATCACCGCTTCCGCCAGTTCCTCGTTATTCGCCTCTTTGGAATTGAGACCGATGGTACAGTAATGACGAATTCCAAACTGTGCTGCGCGAAAGCGTTCGAAGCCGACCAAGCTGGATAGGTAATCCATGTAAGCGCCAACTGTGGTACGGGGCTGCCCTAACCAGAAAGCTGGTTCAATCAAAGCCACGACGCCAGACGCCGCCATGCGTTCGTAATCATCCGTCGTGCGCGCACTCATGTGCACGTGCGGATCGATGAGTTTGATGTCCGGGGTGTTCGGTTCGTCAGGCATGACCGTGGAGGAAAGGAGTTGTTGGTTAGGCAACTGTCAAGGCGCGATGCACGCTTTCCCAAGTGACCTCTCCTGAGTGAATTCTCTGCGCAAGCGCTTCATCCTCGGCGAGCAAAGCCTGCGCCACCGCACTGGAACTCGCGGCCAACGCCAAACCCACGCCCTCTTTTTCCGTGGGATCGGAGGTACCATACGCGCGCTTGAGATCATCGAGGTTGTTCTCGTCGACAAAGGGACCCACACCGCGCCAGAGTTCGGGCGAAACAGCGCGCCCGGCCGCCCAACGTTCGTGAGCATAATCGACCAGAATGCGTGCCAATTCCGCATTGGCGCGCTGATCAAATCCTTGAATCGGCTGCAAAGTGCTGTCGATAAAGAGCGCTTTGAGGACCATCTGGTTCCATTGTTCCTCAGAGAAATGCGCTGCCGGAAAAGGATTGCCGTGAGCAACGGCCTCAAAAACCGCCTTAATGTTAGAGCGGAGCCCTTCTGCAGCTTGGGCCGTAAAAGAAACCGGGTTGGGAAAAAGTGCTAGCGCCTGGTAGAGCGTCACCAGTTCCCCCATATCACCGGTGGAGAAGAGTTTCCGGAGGCGTCCTTGAAAGATCGCGAAATCTGACGAAGCCGTTAGGATGAGCAAGACCCGCGCTGCTTGATCCACACTCCACAAGCGTGGCTGCCAACCCTCACAGCACGCCTTCGCCGCCTCAAGTTCGTCCGGCGAAAGGTTGAGATCCGATTTACCAAGCTTTCTCGGTGCGAGGGCGAAGGCGAGATAGAACGCTTGATCGTCCTCTAGAACCTGACACTTCTCCCGCAGCCATATCTCCGCGCCATCTGTTAGACGATCGGCTAACCAGGTTTCCAGGAGACTAGCGGATTGACGTGACGTTTGGGAGATCCCATCGTTCATGGCAGCGCTACTTTTTGAAGAGCTTGAGATACTCTTCGTAGCCTTCTTCTTTCAGTTTATCCTTCGGAACGAAACGTAGCGCCGCACCATTGATGCAGTAGCGCAACCCCGTCGGTTTCGGGCCGTCCGGAAAGACGTGGCCGAGATGGGAATCCGCGGTCTTTGAACGCACTTCGACACGGGTCATGAAAAATTTGCGGTCCTCATGTTCGACGATCTCTTCAGCATGAATGGGCGCCCAGAAGCTCGGCCAGCCGGTTCCGGAATCGAATTTTTCCGTGGAGGAGAAGAGCGGCTCACCGGAAACGATATCCACATAAATGCCCTGCTCCTTGTTGCCTTCAAAATTACCCGGTGTGAAGGCGCGTTCCGTTCCTTCCTTCTGCGTCACCTTGTATTGAAGCGGTGTTAGCTTCGTTTTAAGCTCTTTGTCAGTAGGTTTTTTAAACTCGCGCTTGGAGCGCTTGATCTTGGCGGAGGTAGATGAGTCCATTCGTTTGATCTTGGTTCCTTTCTTGCCCGCCTTCATCGTTTCATCTGCGCCGCAACTCACGGAGACACAGAACACGGCGGCCAGAACTGTCATGAGTGTAGGGAAGGTTTTCATCATGCCGTCAGTATAGGAAGAGCCCAGGCGGACGCAACACCAGGGTGCCCGGGAAACCGCTCTACCCGTTTCGACACCTTTCCCGATAGGTCTTCGCTTTACGCCGGTTGGGTGTTTTTTCTGATTCGAGTCCTCCCCGAAGTAAACGTGGATCCGGAACTTTGGTTGAGTGGCGGCTTCGCCTTGGCATTGGCTGTCTTTCTTCTCCATCGCTTTCTGAGGTCTTTGCTAGATTTCCGCGCCACGTTGGCAGCGGTGATCCTGCTCCTGCTTCTCTTTGGTGCGGCGACGGCGATGACGGGAATCGTTCATCAGTTAGGCTGGCTGATGAGGGAGGACGAAATCATAGTGAACGAATCCATCACTCGCAGCGAGGATGTTTATTTGGCGGTAGAAGCCAGGAATCTGTGGACACAGGCGCGCTTGCATCAATTAGAGCATGGACAATTCCCAACAAGACTGGAGAAATCGTGGTTTCATCCGCGTGGTGCCGTACCGGAGCCGTGGATCTACCTGGGACCTTTGTTAGACGGTGAGCCTGACGAATCGCGGCCACGCCTTTTGATCCTTTCTCCGCGGCCTACTCCAAACGGTCGATGGATTTATGTCACCGACACGGGTCGGAGTAATGGCGTCCGTACACTTGAGGAGATTGGGAATCACGTCTCCCTCTCTCCCGAGATTCAAGAACGCCTCCACTTGCGTGCTATCCCCCATTCACGGGAACTTCGGCCGGCCGTACGCGACTAGCGTGCTCTTCCTTCGCGAACCGATACGGTACTCGAAGTAGTCCACGCCGCTTCCGCTGAGCCCTGTCCTGCCGGTTCCTTGTGCGCCCCATAAACGCACTTTGCCGTCACCAGCGGGTCCGATGTACATCATGACATGGCTGACGCGATTGGGAGAAGCCTTGCGCACCCAGAAAATGAGATCGCCTGGTTGAAGCCGGGAAAAGATGGTTTTTTCGGATTCCCAAGGAGCCGCGCGAAAGAGCTGGCCTTGTTTCGCCAGATGATTGGCCTGAGCCTCGGAGGTGCGCGGCAGGACGACGCCGAGTTTGGCAAAGAGATGTTGAACGGAGGCGGAGCAGTCCATTCCGGATTCCGAAGTCCCGCCGTAGCGGTAAGGGATCCCACGATCGGCAAGCTGGCGGGAAACACCCAGCAGCCGGGCAACCTTAGAATGCGACGGTACCGCCGATGGCGCGGGCGGCTGGAGGAGAAGGACATTGGGCCGGTGAGCGATCGTGCGGTACTCCGGCGCCGGCCTTTGCGCACAGAGCACACCGGGAAGAATTAGCGCTAGCCAAAGATGCAGGCGCCACCTGGGGGACGGGCAAGAACGGGGGAACATGGCGACCTCCAAAGTGCCACACCTGGCGAAGATGCCTAATTCCGGGCGCGGAAAATATATTATTTATAGTATTTATAAGGCAGCCGATCTCAAAAGCGCAGGCGTTCTCATCTGATTCTCTTAATTATGAATTCGAGCCGAAAACTATTGACTTATTGTAATTTTCATAACAACAATAGCGAAATGGTTGCCTTTGCTGATAACTTTCAATCCCAAGACGCGGGCAAAGCCGCTCTTCTCCTAGTTGAGGATGAGCAGCCAGTCATGGATGTCTTGGTCAGGATCTTGAGCCGGGACTACGAGGTCTATGCGGCACCCGACTGCGAGCACGCCCAGCAAATCTTGGACGAAGAGGATATCGAAGTGATCATCTGCGACCATGGATTGCCGGGTGAGAACGGCTTGGATTTCCTTAGCCGAGTGCGGCAAGATTACCCCTACATTCAGCGCATCCTTCTCACGGGTCAGCGTGATCTCGATCTAGCCATTCGGGCGATCAATGAAGGCGATGTGCATCGGTATTTACCTAAGCCAGCCGATTTCTCTACGGTTTGCGAAGCCATCAACAGCGGTTTGGAGAAGCGCAAAGAGATGCTGCATCAGCAGAAGCTTTCCGCCGAGAATGCGGTGATGAAGGAGAAGATGCGCAAGGTGCCCAGTCTTTGCCGCCAACTCCGTGCGCTCAGTCGCGATGCCGGCCGCTTCACCATGAAGGCCATGTCGATCTATTTGATCGGTTCGCTCGGCTTTTTTATCTGTGGGTTAGGGCTACTCCTGGTCCTCTATCTTATCAAAACCGTCGCCGGGGTCGACTTTCTCGAGGTAGGGCTCGATGATGTGGTCACGCAGTTTCACAACTGGGCGGTGAGCTTGGTGAACAAGGCGTAGTAAGACGCATCGGTCGCGACGCGACGCCTGGCAAACGATTGCAGCCCTGGTGCCGAGGACCGCATTTGGAAGCTGCTTACTTCTTCTGTTAGGAAGGGCGTGCCGATAGGCGGGATAGGATTCCCCTTTTTGAATGAAAGAAAGTGGTTCCAAAGAGAGAAACCATGATTAACTGGCGCATGTTCTTATCTCGCGCCCTTCTTACTTGCCGGTCATATCGGGTCTGTGCATTCGCCATTTCCTTGCTACTCAGTCTCTCGCCGCCGGTCCTCTCCGCAGAAGCGAAACCGCTCAAAGTCTATATCCTGGTGGGGCAATCCAACATGCAAGGTCATGCCCATGTTCGGACGATGGACCATATCGGAATGGATTCGGAAACGGCCCCGCTCTTGAAGGGTATCCGCAGTCAAGACGGCAAACCTAAGGTGTTCCAGGACGTTTGGATTTCGTATCTCTCCGCGGGTGGAGAGAAGAGCGGGCGCTTGACGACCGGTTTTGGCGCCGATGAAAACAAGATTGGACCGGAGCTAACCTTCGGTATGCGCATGCATCAAGAACTCGACGAACCCTTCCTCATCATCAAAACCGCTTGGGGCGGCAAGAGCATCAATACCGATTTCCGGCCGCCGAGCGCAGGGCCCTATCTGTTTAACGAAATTCAGTTAGAGCATCTTAAGAAGCAGGGCAAAGACCTTGATGAAATCAAAGCGGCCAAGGAGAAAGCGACGGGACATTATTATCGTTTAATGCTGGATCACGTGAAAAAAGTTCTCGCCGATATCAAGAAAGTTTATCCGGCGTATAACGCCTCACAAGGTTACCAAATCGCCGGGTTCGTCTGGTTTCAAGGGTGGAATGATATGGTAGATCGTGGCACTTACCCGAACCGCGACAAGCCTGGCGGCTACGGCACTTACGGTGAAGTGATGGCTCAATTCATTCGCGATGTGCGGAAGGATCTTTCTGTGCCCAAGTTACCGTTTGTGATCGGTGTGTTAGGCGTGGGCGGACCGGTAGAGAAATACGGGCCTTCACAACAGCGGTACAGAGGCATTCATCAAAACTTCCGCGATGCCATGGCCTCACCAGCATTGCTCCCCGAGTTTGACGGTAATGTCGGTGTGGTTCTAACAGAGAACTTTTGGGATCATCAATTGACGGCGCTGAAGACGCGGGATGGCAAAGTGAGGCAGGAAGTAAAGAATCTACAGAAGGAGAAAAACCTCAACCGTGAAGAGGCGCGTGAAGCACTCGAAAAACAACGTGCGGAGGCCTTTACCAAACAAGAGCTTGAGATTCTTGAAAAAGGCATTTCAAACCAGGAATATCATTACTTGGGATCCGCCAAGATCATGGCTCGCATTGGCCAGGGCTTTGCCGAAGCCTTGTTGAAGATGCAAAAGGATCAACGATGAAGCGATTCTGCATTGCACTCACATTGTTGCTTCAGTGTGTTGCCGGAGCAGAAATCCTGCCGGCCCCCGACGCGCCACAACCGCTAACGCCGCAGGAAAGCGCAGCCAAGATGCGCTTGCCGGAAGGCTTCCGCATCGAGCTCGTAGCCAGTGAACCGTTGGTGAAGGAGCCCTCGTGCATCGCCTTTGATGAGCATGGCGATATGTTTGTTTGCGAGTTACACGGTTACAACGTTGAAGGGCATGTGGACACGCAGGTCTTGAACAAGACGGGTGTACTCGATACCCAAGTGCGGCGAATTCGCTGGGAACTTCAAGGAGGCGAAATCGCAATGAAAGCCGCTGCCTTGCAGTATGGCGTTCTCAAAAAACTAAGCGATCGTGATGGGGATGGCGTGATGGATGAGGCGCTGACTTGGGCTGATGATTTGCCGCCAAGTTACGGTGTGTTGCCGGTGCGCGGCGGCGTCATCGTGACCTGCGCGCCACACATCATGTTCTTCGCGGATCGCGACCGGGATGGGCTGCCCGAAGTTCGGGAAACTTTGTATACAGGATTTGATATTCGTGTGCTCGAGCGCGGAATCAACAATCCACGCTGGGGCTTCGATGGCTGGATTTACGTGGGAAGTGGCGGTGATGGCGGTACGATCACCGGCCCTCATCTCAAGGAACCTGTGAAGATCGGGAGCAACGACTTTCGCATCAAAGCCGACGGCACGGCGATCGAACCAGTCAATGGTCGCGTGGGCACGTTCGGAATGACGATCAATGACGACGGTGACCGTTTCCCTTCGACTGGAGGGAACCCTGCCATTTATGCCTTGCCGTTGCCCTATCATTACTTGAAACGAAACCCTTTCGTAGCCACGCCTTCGTCTAACCATGCCGCAGCCCACTACAATCAAGGCTACCGCATTAGCGAACCGCATCCGTGGCGGGTTCGTCGCGGACAGGATCCGGCTTGGGTCGAATTTTACGGAAAACACGAGACAACTAGCATTTACTTTTCAGGCGGTTGCAGCACCACGTACTTTAGTGACGCGTCGTTCCCCGACGCTTATCAAGGCAATCTTTTCTACTGTGAACCGTCGCTCAATATCGTTCATCGATGTCTGCTAGAGCGCGATGGCGCCGGCTACACGGCGCGGCGCGCGCCTGGTGAAGAGAAGTCGGAGTTTCTCGCTTCAACGGACCAATGGTTTCGCCCCATGAATCTCCGAGCGGGCCCTAACGGAGCGCTTTATATCGTCGATATGTATCGCGAGATCATTGAGGATTATTCGGCGATTCCACGTTTTCTTCAGCAACAGTATGGTTTGGATAAGGGAAAAGAACACGGTCGCATCTGGCGATTGCTTCCGAAGAATCAGACACACGCTCCCACTCCGAACTTCGCTAACCTAAGCACCCAGGAGCTTGTTAGTCAACTAAATGAACCCTTCCGATGGCGACGATTGACGGCGCAACGCCTTCTTATCGAACGTGCCGATCGCGAAGCCGTGAAACCGCTTCAAGCTTTGCTTCGCGCACCGGAGACAAACCGCAACGCCGCGATTCTAGGGCTTTACACCTTGCGTATGCTGGGAGGGCTCGATGAGAGATCACTGACCATAGCATTGAAACATCACCATCACAGTGTGAGGCGCCATGCGCTGCGTTGCCTTACCAAGACGAGCCCGTTTGTTAAGGAACTCAAAAGCATGATCGATGATCCGGACCCCATGGTCCGGCTGCAATTAGCCATGACGCTAGGCAATGAAGATCACCCGGAGGCGGCCAATGCGCTTCGCAAACTCGTGTTAAACCATGGCGGTGACCGGTGGATGAAGGCAGCCATCTTAAGTTCGCTAAACAATGCTAACGGATGGCGGCTTCTCCAGTCTTGGTTGGGAAAAATCAATCTGCCCCAAGATGTCTTGGCTTGGATCCAGCCTGTGACGGAGACCATAGCGGGACGCGGTGATGACAAATTGATCGAATTACTGATCTTAGCTTCGGGCGCTGAACCGGCCTCCCAGATAGCGAGTTTGACAGGATTGCTTGCCCGGCTTGACTCAAAGAGGGTCGGCGACCGTATTCCAACGGCACGGCTCGAGCCGTTTATGAGGAGCCGATCGCCCAAAGTTCGTTTATTGGCGTTTAAGTTGGCACGGAAATTGGCACGGTTTGATTCGGTTGTGGTGAAGAATTGCCTTGAGAAAGAGATCACAACCACTCGCAATCTCAATGCCACACCCGAGGAACGATTGGCCGCGATCCAGATGGTCGCGCAGGGCCCCTTTGAATCTTTGCATCCATTGATTCGTTCCTTGTTAGGCCCGAAAGAGCCGCCGGAAATGCAGAAGGGCGCCGTTGACGTATTAGCGAATGTTGATGACCCGCGCGTCGGTGAGGTTCTTTTACAAGCCTGGCCGCAGGTTTCCCCCGAGATCCGCAAGGCGATCTTGAAAGCCGTCTTTGAAAGAGAAGATCGCTTAGCGGCGTTGTTAGACTCTATCGAAAAAGGAATCATCACGCGTGGCGAACTGACCGTGGTTCAACGTGATCAACTCTTGAAAAGCCGATTCTCGACGCGGGCCGGGGAGCTGTTGCCGGACCAGCGTGATGAAGCCACAACGAAGCGGTTGCAACGCTATCAGCAAGCGCTGAAAGAACCGAGAGACGTGGCAAACGGCCGAGCCGTTTATGATAAGAACTGTCTCATTTGCCACGTGCACGACAAACGCGGCTCCGCAGTGGGTCCGGCCTTGGATAGTTTGAGCAATCAACCCGATGAGGCGGTGTTAGTCGATCTCTTGGATCCCGGTAGCAAGATCGATCCGGAGTACACCTTGTACATCGTGAACAAACGTGATGGCTCTGCTAGTGCCGGGATCTTGGAATCGGAATCGGCAACCAGTGTGACGATCAGACGAGCCGATGGAACGGCCGAGGTGATTCTACGCCGTGAAATAGCCAAGATCGAATCCACCTCTGTTTCACTGATGCCGGCCAACCTTCACGAAACGATTTCGCCCAAAGACGCCGCGGATCTCATCGCCTTTTTGAAATCGGCATCAGCCGAAACCGAGGCATCCGGTCGTTGACCACCCGGAAGATTCACGAGAAGCTCCCGGCCATGGTTTTCAAGTGCAAAGCATGCGCGGCCGTTCTCGATAAAGCGGATTTGGACATGGCGACGGGCATTGCCACCTGTCAACACTGCCGCGCGGTCATGAGCTTCGCTAAAGAACTTCAAAAGCCGGAGCCCAGTTACACACCGCCCCAAGTTGAGCCTGCACGGAAGAACAAAGGACCGGTCGGCCGGCCGGAGAAGCTCTCCATCGAAGACAGCCCCACGCGGCTCCGCATCTCTTGGCGCTGGTTCAAACCTCACCATTTCTTTCTTCTTTTCTTCGCCATCGCTTGGAATGCGTTTCTGGTTGGCTGGTATGTGATGGGCTCGCAAATGCCCGGCCCTGCCGCGATGAAACTGATCTTCTTTGTCTTTCCTATCGTGCATGTGGCTGTCGGTGTTGGCATTGGGTACAGTGCGATCACGGGATTCTTGAATCGAACCACCGTGGAAGTGCGCTCTCACCAATTGCGCATCTATCATAGTCCCCTACCGTGGAAAGGCGGCCGGGACTTACGGCGTGATCAAGTGCAACAACTCTTCGTACGCGACAAGGTACGCGCCACCAAGCAGGGCTCGTTTCAAGTTTACGAACTCAAAGCAAGACTAACAGACGGACGTAACATCACCTTGATCCCGGCGGAAACGGAGATCGACAAATTGCTTTACCTGGAGCAACAGATTGAGAAACGGTTGGGCATCAGTGACGAAGCCATGCCGGGCGAGGCCTAGCAAGACGACTAGGTGAAAAGGCGAATCTTCCGCTTCGCGTGGCGAGTTCTATGACAGGCGTTTTAGGAGTACCCCCAGACCGTTCCGGTTCAGCGATGGCCGGTGCCTTGGACTCTCGTAGATACATTGCAGTATTCAGAGGATGGGGGTTCGACCCGCGCCTACCCTACCTTCAAAGTGCCGGTGCTATCGGCAATGCGATCGATTTTCACGCCCATTGTTTGTGCCATGGTCAACCAGAGATTGGCGATGGGCGTGCCTTGAGGTGATCGGACGTGACGATTGGTCGTAAAGGTGCCGCCGCCACTTCCGGCGATAACCGTGGGAAGATCAGTGTAGATGTGAAGCTCGCCGCTGCTAAGCCCGGATCCCAAGGTGAAGATCATGCTGTCTAACAATGTGCCATCGCCTTCTTGAATGGCGTCCATCTTGGCCACGAGATTCGCGAATTGCTCGACATGGAAGCGGTCGACCTGTTCTAGCTCTTTGCGCACATGCTCCTTGCCTTGAGCATGGGTCATACCGTGATGCTGAATAGGTTTGTCAAACAAGCCGTGAATGGTGAGCGGTGAACCCCAGCGTTCCGGGCCGGACATGAGGGTGGCCACACGGGTGAGGTCGGTTTGCAGGGCCAGGATCATGAGATCGCCCATGACCTGAATGAATTCATCACGGCGCATGGCTTGCCAAGGCTTTAGCGGCGGTTGCAGCTTGAGCGCATCAATGGCGGCTTGACGATCTTTGACCCGCTCAATCTGACGCTCTACCGTCCTAACAGAATCCATGTACTCGCCTAACTTACCTTGGTCGAGCCGGCCTAACTTCCGGTTTAGGGCTTTCGCATCGTCTAATACGAGATCGAGCACACTCCCAGTAGAGGCATGCTCATCAATGGCGAAGAGACGATTAAAAACCGCTTGGGGATCGCGGAGTGAGCGCGCGACGTGGCCATGTCCGTACCAAGAGATGTTATCGAAATAGATCGACTCGCGATTGTCTTCGTAAGGATTGCAGCTGAGCTCGAGCGAACGGAAAGCGGTGTGTTTGCCCGTCTCGGCGGCAATGATCTGATCGATGGTGCGTTTGAGAGGGTAACCGGCCGGAGAAAGCTCGTCTGGAGCCGCGCTACTCAACCAGCAGGCGCCCGCTTGGGCGTGGCCATCGGTTCCCGCGACTTTGATGCGATCCAATTTGGTGAAGAGCGTGATCTTTTCGCGTACCGGCGCCAGGGGCTCTAACGTTGGGCTTAACTTGAATCCGTCGCCGGTTTCCGTTGGATGCCACGCGGATTGCACCACACCGTTAGGAATGTAGAAGAAAGCCGCGCGTACAGGCGGCGTGCCACTTTCTGTGACGCGAGCGATGGCACTCTGCGGACGCATAATCTCCAGGAATGGTAGCGCCATAGTAACGCCTGCGCCTCGGAGGAAAGTGCGGCGGGAAAGATTCGGCTTCTTCAAGATCATGGCTGTGAACTAAGTTCGGATTGATTGGTCTTATGGAGGAAAGGATAACTCGTCGCCACCTGATGCACAATGGTGGAGAACTTGCCGTGATCAGCGAGTGCGTGACGCACGATGCGATCGGCAGCCGGCTTGTCTTCAACCTTCAGTTCGCGGCCCAGCGCGTAGGAGAGCAGGTGTTCGCTGAAGGCACGCATAAACCACTCCGGATTTTCTAACAAAACGTCTTTCAGCTCGATCACATTCTTGAAGTTCGCTTCGCCAAAGAGTTCCCCGCTGGCGTCAATGGGTAATCCGGAACGGTAGCGATCACGCCAGCGCCCCACGGCGTCAAAGTTCTCTAACGCATAGCCTAACGGATCAATCTTCTGATGACACGAGGCGCAGGTCTGATTGACTTGATGCTGGACCAACCGTTGACGCAATGTCAGACCTTGCGCCTCGATGGCCGCGTCATCGGCTTCGATCTCGGGCACGATATCGGGAGGTGGTGGCGGCGGACGATTGAGTATGACCGTGGCTACCCAGGAACCGCGAATAATGGGGCTCGTGCGCAAGGGAGAAGAGGTCATGGTGAGGGTGGCCGCCGAGGTGATCACGCCACCTTCGCGCCGCGAAGTGAGATCGCGTTTGGTGAAAGTTTGCACAAAGGTGTTGAAACGGTTGCGATTGGCCTTGTTCTTGAAGGGTTTCTCATCGCGATACCAGGAGACCATTTCGTCAGAGCGGTAAGAATAGTTGGAATCGACCAAGAGCATAACGGATCGGTCTTCAACCAGGATGCTCTCGAAGAGGAGCAATGGCTCTAACATCGTCTGCAAACCGAATTTCCACTGCTCGCAACCGATGCGCGAATAATACACTTCAAAACGTTCGAAATCCGGCACGGCGGTGATCAACTGATCCAAGCGCATCCATTGGCGGGCGAAGCTCTGTGAGAGCGCTTGAGATCGGGGGTCTTCTAACAAACGGGTGATCTGTGCTTGGAGAATCTCCGGTTTCGCAAGCTGCCCTTCACGCGCAAGCCGCAGGAGTTCGGCATCGGGAATGCTACTCCAAAGGAAAAGCGCTAGTCTCGCTGCGAGTTCGTAATCATTGGCGCGTTCCTCGGTCGATGCCTCGTATTTCGTCTCGGTGAAATAGATAAACCGCGGTGACGCCAGCACCCCGGCAATCACGCTTTTCATCGCGGTGGTGAATGCGCCAGTGTTCTCGAGCTGTGCTTTGAAGTGTTTCACATAGCGTCCGAGTGTTTCGGCATCGATACGCTGTCGAAAGGCGCGCTCTAACAACGGCGCCAAGCGTTTCTTGGCGAGAGCGATCTGTTCTGCGTGGGTCGCGGTCTCCGGGCATTGAAAGAGTCGTTCAAAAGATCGGGAATAGCCTTCGAATTCAGGTGCGTTGACGATTGCCTGCCCTAGTTGGACAAAACTTTCCAACAGAATGGGTGAGAGACTGAGCTGATCTCCACGATTGTTGAATCCGTGTTCTGCCTGCAGATCGATAGCGAAAGGACTCACGCCGGTGAGAATGTGCTGCTCGATCTGATTCTTGCCCAAAGCCCGATTACTAACCTTTACGCGATCAGGGAAACGCCCGGTAGCCGGATCAAAATAGGGTTTTTCAGCGCGAATCGGTTTCTCTGGAAGAGCGTAGATATCTCCCTTTAGGTCTAACAAATCGCGCACAGCATTGTTGTACTCGTAGCGGTTCATCCGCCGCATGACTACCGGCGGGAGCGTCCTCGACTCCTGTAAATAAACATCGACGTACCCTTGAAACAACGCGGTCAACTGCGCGTGCTGCTTCGCCGGAAGTTGCTCTTCATCTTCGGGAGGCATCTCGTGAAAGGCGAGAGCCTCAGCCACTTTGCGCGTGAGATCGATATCAGCAAGGTAACCTTCTTTCGAAGTGAGGCTCTTCAGGTCAACTTTACCCTTGGTTTCGTCGCCACCGTGACAGCGGAAACAGTACTTCGCCATCAAAGGCTGCATTTCAGTTAGAGTCGAAGCGAACGCCGGCTCTGACTCCGGTGTTTTGATCGATTGTGGTGGGGGAAGCAAGGCTTCCACAATCACGTAGTCGATCCCTAACAAATAAAATCTCTCTCGGAACCGTTTCGCGTCAGCATGTGCGCCTGTTAACGTGAACACCAGATGTTGCTCGCCTGCGCTCAACGCTCGTTCTCCCAAATCCAGAACAGGCGTTAGCGTAACGTCCGAATCATAGAGATCGATTTCTGGCAACCACGTGTCCCCATTCCAAGATACCGAGAACTTACCATAGTCAGGCGCCTTCGTCAGGCGCATCGAAATTCGGTAACGGCCTGCTCGTTCGATGCGGAGTGACGTACGGAATGCCTCCTCAATTTCGCCGTGCCACAAGAGATGGGCCCCACCACTCCATTCCTCACCATAATGCTTCATGGTCTGCTCACGTGCGGGCGCTTTGAAAGACAACTCTTCCCCTTCAAACAGCCCACCCAGGGTGGGTGATGCTTGCCGTCCTCTTACACTGTGATAGTCGAATGGCGCACCCCATACGAAGCTGGTTAGCGCCACATAGAGGACAACTGGCACGGTCTTCATTGAAGGTAGGAGATCAAATGCCGTGGGTGGTGTCGAGATTGAGAATTGGTAGGCAATCTCGTTGCCATGCTTTGTTAGGATGCGCTTCCTCGGTCTCGCTAGGCCAACTCAAACTCTGCTTCACTGACCAGGGCGGGCAGGCTTGTGGATAGTGGGCAATGCCAGTCTCTCAATACGCGAGCGCGCTGCTAAGGACTCGCGGGTCACCTTGCGCTTCCAATCGTCCGTCGGCATGGCGCATGAGGGCTTGGCTGACGCCGATGCCTCGGCGTTTTTGAATGGCGTGACCTCGGGATTGAAGCGCTTCTTGGACGGCGGCGTCGACTCCTGATTCGACCAGAAGCCGGTCGGGGGACCATTGATGGTGGATTCTGGGGAGGCTGAGACATTCCGTTAGGGGGCGGTCGAAGTCGAGGCGATGAATAATGGCTTGGAGTGCTTGAGTGATGATTGTGGGGCCGCCTGCGGCACCGACAGCGAAGACAGGCTCGCCTTCTTTGAGAACAATGGTGGGGCTCATGCTAGAGAGAGGGCGTTTGCCAGGTGCGACACTATTCGCTTCTGAACCTAACAAGCCAAAGAAGTTGGGTACGCCGGGTTGGGCAGCGAAATCATCCATTTCGTTGTTGAGGACGACGCCCGTGCCGGGGATCACCACGCCACTGCCGTAAGATGTGTTGACCGTTTGGGTGCAGGCCACCCAATTACCAGCCGCGTCGGCCACGCAGAAATGGGTGGTGTGCTTGCCAAAGAGATCGGTAGCGGCACCGGCGGGTTCGTGATGTCCAGGTACTTGGGTGGTCTTGCTCAGATCGATCTTGGCCGCCAGCTGTTTGGCATAGTCTTTGTCGATGAGACCTTTCGGGACCTTGGCAAAGTCAGAATCACCTAACCAATGCGCACGATCGGCGAAAGCGAGTTTCATCACTTCGGCCAAGAGATGGTATCGATCCGCTTCTGACAAAGCCTTTAAATCCCATTTTTCTAACATATTCAGCATTTGCGCGACGTGAATGCCACCCGAACTGGGTGGCGGGAAACCGATGACTTCGTAGCCGCGATAACTGGTTCGAATGGGTTCACGTTCGATCGGGGTATAACGAGCCATGTCTGCTTTCGTTAGGATGCCACCATGATCACGCATCCAAGCGTGGATCTTGGTGGCAAACGTCCCTTGGTAAAAATAGCGGATACCCTCCCGGGCAATGGCTTCGTAGGTCTTGGCGAGATCGGATTGAACGAGCCGGTGCCCCACCTGAAGCGGTTTCCCCTCTTCATCCAGAAAGATGGCGGCGGACGCCGGGAAATTCTGAAGCTTGGCTGCGGAACCTGTGAGCCGGTTGACGTATCCTTTTGTTAGGACGAAGCCCTCTTTCGCGACTTTGGCGGAAGGCGCAATCACTTTGCTCAGCTCTTGGGTGCCGTGTTCCTTCAAGGCCTTGGCATAGGCGGCGAGCGCACCTGGAACGCCGACAGCGAGAGCGCCCGTCTGGCTCAAGGCCGGCACGGCTTTTCCGTCTCGAATAAACATATCCCGATGAGCCGCAGCTGGAGCCATTTCCCGGCCATCAATAGCCACGACACTGCCATCGGCTTTGCGAATGAGCAGGAAACAACCACCACCGATCCCTGAGTTGAAGCCATCAACGACGCCTAACGTTAAACCCGCGCCGACCGCCGCATCAATGGCGTTGCCACCCTTTTGAAGAATTTGAAGGGCGATCTGTGAGGCGATGGGATGAACCGTTGCCACCGCGCCTTGCTTGCCAATGGCGTTGCGAACAGGGGCAGGCGGCTCTGCGGTTGCCAATCCCAAGCTGAACGCCAGGATGGAAAGGACTCTTTTCATGATTTGTGGTTGGTTAGGCGCTCCGATGGCCGGCCGCTTCGATCAAATGCTGCCGCATCACTTCGATAGGGGCCTCGCGATTGAACCACGTCTCCAAAGAAATCACGCCTTGATGAAGCAGCATGGAAAGGCCGTTCACGGCTCGTGCTCCAGCGCTCTCTGCCGCGGTGATGAGCTTGGTGCGCGCGGGTTTGTAGACCATGTCGTAAACGAGGTGGTGTGGTTGCAGGAGTTGGTGCGGCAAGAGTTCGGGATCGGTCCGTTTCATTCCCAATGACGTGCCATTGATGATCAAGTCGGTATTGTCTAACTGGCGCTCTAACACATCGTCCTCCCAAGCCACGGCTTCCAAACGCTCCACCGGACCGAGAACGCGCTCATCTTGGAAGTGTGGTTTCAGCTCTTCCGCTAGAGCTTGCGCTTTGGAAGCGGTGCGATTGACGAGCACGAGGCGCTCGCAATGCTCAAGCGCGCATTGAATCGCTACCGCTCGACCCGCACCACCACCGGCACCAAGGATCAACACCCGCAAGTCCTTCACATCCACTTGGAAAGCCTCACGGAGGGAGCGGACGAAGCCGGGGCCGTCGCTGTTGAATCCCAGTAGCTGCTTGTCTTCTTCCACGACCACGGTGTTCACCGCGCCTAACTGCTTGGCTAAGCTATCCACTTCATCGACATTCTCCAACGCAGCGAATTTGTGAGGAATGGTGACATTGGTTCCATAGAAACCGAGTTCCGGAAGGAGCCGAACGGCCTCGGCAAACTCTTCATCCTTGATATGCAAACGGATATAGCGGCCCGCAATCCCCATGGCTTCGAGCGCCGGATTCATCATCTGAGGCGAGAGCGAGTGCGCCACGGGATCGCCGAACACGGCGAGAACAGGGCGCTCGGCATCGCTCCAAGACGGCGTCGAGGCTTTCCAGGCTCGTAGATCTGCTAGGGTGTGGACGTCGGCATTCATGCGTTCTCAAGCTTGGCCATGGCTTCACGGAAACGCAAGAGCACGCGTTCTTTGCCTAACAAGGCCATCATGGGTAAAAGATCCGGGCCGCCAGTGGTGCCGCTGGAAGCCACGCGGGCGGGAAACATGAGAGCGCCCTTCTTCACGCCGAGATCCTGCGCTGTTTCGGTGATGGCTTCACCAATGGCGTCTTCAGTCCAGGAATCGAGTCTGCTCAGGTGCTCGGCCAAACACTCTAGCCGAGCACCATTCTCCGGCGACTTGGCCAGTTTCTCCACGGCGACCGGATCAAACGTGCAACTCTCACTAAAGAAAAAGCCAATTTTGTCAGGCACCTCGGAGATAACGGAAGCTTTGGTCTGCATCAGTCCAAGGATTTTCTTGATGTTATCGCCGTTGGAGATATCGATTCCCGCCTGTTGGAGCACCGGTTCGCCATGAGCAAAGAGAGCCTCAGCGTCCAGGGCCATAAGGTACTGACTATTTAGCCAAGTGAGTTTGGTCAGGTCAAAGGAAGCGTTGCTTTGATTGACTCCGTGAAAATCAAAGAGAGCGATCATTTCTTCTACGCCGAGTTTTTCGCGGTCGTCCTTGGGTGACCAGCCTAACAAAGCTAGGTAATTGACCACCGCATCACTGAGATAAGCCCTATCGATGTATTCACTAACAGACGCTCCTTGATCGCGCTTGCTCATCTTGGAACCATCGGCATTGAGAATGAGTGGGATGTGCGCGTAAACGGGCGGTTCGGCATCGAGAGCCTGAAAGAGTTCGATATGTTTTGGTGTATTGGATAAGTGATCTTCGCCGCGGATAACGTGCGTGATCTTCATTTCCAAATCATCGATCACATTGACAAAGTGAAAGATGTAAGAACCGTCCGGTCGACGGATGGTCATGTCCGGTTCATCACGTGTGAACTCGACGCGGCCACAGATCTGATCATCCACGACCACCGGTTTCCCGGGTGAGCGGAATCGCACTGCGCCGTTTTCTTCCTCATAAACAAGATCCTTGGTCCGCAAGGTCTCGAGATGTTTGTCATAGAGTGCTTGGCGCTGACTTTGGAAATAGGGTCCGTGTTCACCGCCAGTCTCCGGCCCTTCATCCCATTCGAGCCCCAACCAACGCAATCCTGTCAGAATGGCGGCGATGCCATCATCAATGTTCCGGCTCTGATCGGTGTCTTCGATTCGCAAGACGAAGCGGCCGCCGGTGTGCCGGGCATAGAGCCAATTAAAGAGCGCAGTACGCGCCCCACCGATGTGCAGATAGCCGGTGGGCGACGGGGCAAAGCGGGTGCGCACAGAGGAATCACTCATGGTGGCGCTGACTCTGCATGAAAGGTTTGGGCCTGCAACTCTTAGCTTCGAACGGCACTTGCCAAAGCCCCCAAGCGCGTGCGAGTAGTGCGCATCATGGAAGAAGCCCCGGAACAAGGAGAGGAGCGCCGCCGGCGCGTGCGCAAGAAGCGCCGCGTGACCCGCGTCACCGTTGGTGGCAAGGAAATCAAAGGCGACATTTTGAAGAACCCCTCTTCCCTGGAGTTTCCGGATCCGGTCCGCCCATGGAGAAAAGTGCTAATCGTGTTGATTCTATTGGCGTTAGTCGGTGGGTCCGCGTTGCTGTTTACGAAAATGGGCGATTGGATGCCGCGTGGTGGTTCAGGTGGCAGTGGACCCAGTTTCACTCCCTCGAGATAGAGGTCACGCGTCTCTGCGAATGAAAGAACTCAAGGAGTCTCCTAGGGCCTCTGTACGGGTGAGCTTTGACGGCCGCAAGATTTACAAGACTTACAAGGGCCGCCTTGCTGAGGAACGCTTTCACAACGAATTGAAGATCCTGCGCTTCTTGGAGCGGCGCGGCTGCGATTTCGTGCCACGCGCTTTGGAAGCGGATGAGGATGAACTCACCCTTGTCATGAGTCATTGCGGACAGCCCGTGAAGACCATGAGCCAGGAGAAGATGGACAAAATCTATGATGAGCTAGAGAAGAATGGTGTCAGGCACGGGGATCAAGCCGTGCGCAACATCACGTATGACGCGCATCGCGGCCGCTTCTGCGTCATTGATTTCGAGTTCGCCACTTTGGTAGAGCCCACGGATCACCTAGAGCGAACGTGGTCGCGTCTGCAATGGAGCGGCCTAACGGATTGCGGCCCGTTTCGCAAACAGAACGACGACACCTTTGTCGCCTTTTCTCTAACAGAAGAAGGTTACCAGCATTTGCCTAACCAAGGTGAAGCAGAAATTGAGAAGGGCGACGTCGTCTTCGTCGTCAGTGACGGGATGGGTGGCGCGTCTTCTGGAGATCTTGCTAGTGAATTGATCGTAGGCCGGCTGCGTGAGATCATTCCCCGGACTTATCAATTGGCCGCCAATCAGTTCTATCCCGATCGTCTCAACGCACTAGCGGATTGTTTGCAAGACGTGCATCGAGCGGTGACCAAGATCGGTGATCGCAAACCGCACCTTGCCGGTATGGGCGCCACCGTCACGCTCTGTTGGTTTACTCCTGAGAATGTCTACTACGGGCACGTGGGGGATACGCGCCTCTATCGCTATCGCAACCAGTCTTTGGAGCTCATCACGGAAGATGACACCCGTGTCTTCGCCGCCCACAAACGCGGGGAGATCAATGAGCGGGAATTCCGCACACATCCACGGCGGCACCTGCTCAAGCAAGCGATCGGTGCGGGTGTGCAGACGATCGATCCGCAATTGGGCTCCTTGCCGCTCGACCGCAATGATTGGTTCCTTCTCTGTTCCGATGGCCTGGTGGGCGGGCTCTGGCAGAAACACTTTGAGCGGGCCTTTAAAGAGCACACCGACTCGCCGGAAACTCTAACACAACATTTGTTTGAGACCTCCATCGCTGCCGATGGCAAAGATAATGTCAGTCTCGCCTCAATTCGGTTGGTGTGAACGGGTGCCGACCAAAGTGGTGGGCAAGATTGTAGCGGAATTTGTGAAAGTTCCAGGTGTGGCGCATCGAACGCGGAGAAGTCTCACGACTTCTTCTACGCACTTGTTTTTAATGATTGCTTGGGGATGGCTGCAACTGGCCGTCCAGGCGGAGACGACAGAGATTCGCGTTTCCGAACTTGAAGCTCCGCTTCAGGTGTGGCTGCCCAGTGGTCATGAGAAAAGCAGCGCATGGCCGGTGATTTTTCACTATCACGGCACGAATGGATCCTCTGCCACGCGTCCCATGAGACGGCTTGCCGGTGAAAACGACTTTGTGATCGTGGGCATGACCTATCTTCAAAAGGGGCGTTTCCCATTCACCGAGGCCAATATTCAAGCAGAAATCGACGTGTTGAAGAAAGTGATTCGGGAGCATGCCGCTCACCTGCGCATGGATCGCAAACGCGCGTATGTGTCAGGATTCAGCAAAGGCGGCTGGATTTCGGGGATGATGATCGAACGCGCCAAATGGTTGGCCGGTGGACTCATTCTTGGCGCTGGGCTCTACGACAAACAACGTTCTTCAACAGAACCATTCGCGTCGCCGCCATGGGTGTTTGTGGGTGTCGGCGAAACAGATGGTAATCACGTGATGAGTCGTGTGGCCGCGGAAAAGCTTCGCCGCCGCAAAGCGCATGTAACTTTAGGCATTTGGCCGGATACGGGACACGCCTATCCCACCACGATCTCAGCGAATCTCCAGCAATGGTTTGAAGCGGCCAAACAAGGAGTGCCTCCTAACGCTTCGCTTAAACTGCGAGCACGTTCTTGGTTGCTCCGTGAACTGAAGAAGGCCGACGAGATTCAAGAAAAAGATGCGTTCCCCCTCTACCTAACACTGCAATCTGTCGCGGCAGCGCCTTTTCTCCAAATCTTGCCTAAAGCTGAACGCAGAAAAGTTGAAGAGGCCCTGACGCAACTCCGGCAGTTTTCTAGCGTGAAGGCCGAGTGGGAAGTCGAGCAGGCTTTGGAGAAAGTGATTCGCCGGGAGATGCGGAATCGTTACGTCGAGAATCTCAAAGCCTGTCAAGCCGCTTACGCGAGGATCTATGGGCAACATCCGCAGCGCCACTTCGCAAGCTTGCCAACAAACACGCCCAACGCGCCGCCGCGATGTTGCCATGAGCCCGAAGCGAAAGCGATCCCTCACAGCTTGACCTCAAAGAAGTCCCGAAACACCCGCTTGAAGACCCCTCGCTTGAAGTCGGGCACGGAATCGATATCGAACTTCTTGGGAGCAATCCACTTGGCGTCACGAAACTCTGGGTGCGCGGTTTCGATTTGGATATCCGATTTGCTGCCGGTGAATTGACAGAGAAAATACGTTTGTTCCTGGCCGTGATAGATTCCGAACTTTAGTCTGCCGTCAGGAAAGCGATAGCGGTAGCCGCCTTGTTCCTTGGTGACTTTGTAATGCGAGGGTTTGATCCCAATCTCCTCCTCAAGCTCGCGGTGAAGGGTTTCCAACGGCGTCTCTCCTTTGTCCACCCCGCCTTGAGGAAACTGCCAGGCTCCCGGCTTATCGATCCGCTCACAGAGAAGAATCTTGCCTTTACCATCCATCAGGATCCCGGCAGCATTCGGCCGGTATTTCATCTTCATGCTTCATCAACCCTCACGCTACCGTCGTTCGCAAGTTTAAAGATGCCCCCCTTTCTATTGAACAAGGCCAACTGGATCATCATCGCCACCATCCTCGTGATGGGCTATCTCATCGCCTTCCGCTGGACCTCCGAGCGTCAGTTGCGATCCAAACAGGAAGCCCTCATCACAGCGATCGAAGACGGGAGTTGGCGGCGATGTGAGAAACATATCTCCTCAGATTATGCCGATCGCTGGGGCTGGACCCGGGAGGACCTGGGCAAAGCGATCAAAGACGTGCGTAGCCAATTCATGGTCCTATCGTTAGACTTCCAAGCGCCCACTTGGGACATCGCCGGTGATACCGCCACGGTGCGAGGACGCGTGAAAGTCTCCGGAACCGGCATCGGAATTGGCAATGCCATCATCCGCGAAGCCAACCGGCTCGAAGCGCCGGGCATCTTCACTTGGAAAAAGGAATCGTGGCTACCGTGGGATTGGAAACTCGTGCGTCTGGATCACGCGGATCTCGATGTGCCCAGTTCCTACGAGCCGGGTGATCTTCTGCGCATGCGGAACAACGCCTTCTGAAGGCACCTTAGTTCACCCACGGCCGTGCTTGCTTGATGACAAGCTGACCATCCCGATCCACTTTGAACTCGATCTCTATATCGAAGTTTTCATTTCCCCGATACAACGCTCGAAAATGAGCAACAATCTCACCAAGATACTTCCCCAATAGAGTCGCCTGTTCCTCCGACAAGATAGTTTCCCCAATAGGCACTTGGTTAGAATTACCAACCCGAAAAGGCCTCCTACCATTCACGAATCTCCCTTGGGGATCATCCTTGAATCTCCAATAATCAAGATCAAGAAGCCAAACTTCGGGACGGGAGCCAATCTCTGGATTAGTAACAAGATCTTCTCCTACCTGCACATTGGCATGGCTTGAGTACGATCGGATCTCTTCAAATCCTAGCGCCGGTATTGAAACGGCGACACCATTGACTCGTTCTTCATTGTAGTTCGGATGCATCAAGACGCCCATCGCTGCGGTGAAATGATCCACCCGATAGAATTCACGGTGCTCGAAGGCAATAAACGTCCAAAGGCTAGCATACACTTGTCGGATGGATTTTGAAAGATGACCCTCGTGTGGATAATGCGTGTAGGATTCATAAAGTCCCGCCCCATTGAAGTTCGGCAGGTCTTCATTATTCGTACTGGAGCGACACCGTATACCCTCGAAGTCTAAAAATGGCTCCTGAATTTCTGCTAGCGCATCGAGCATCCATTGAGGCATCTTTCCCTTGCGAATCTTCTTTCGAAAGGCCTTTAGGCGTTCATCACGAATGATAGGATCTTCTGCGAATCCCTCCGACGCCAATAGTTCTCTCGCCATTTCGTAGAAGCCATTATGCTTCATGAACTCATCGTAGAAGTAAAAGGGAACGGCATAACCAATCGCCGGGAAGACTTCACGAGGAATCTCTAGAGCACCCGATGCTACAATGAGTTCCGCCACGTTCGCCGCTTTGGCGCCGATGACGTCAGAATCCGCAAAACCAAGTTCCTCAAGCGATCGAATTGCCTGTACCCTGTCAAGGTCGCGAGGCGGAAACTGAGCATCCTCAGGGCGGATAGATTCCAAATATTCATTCACTTCCTCCTGCGTCACCTCCTCGAGCAAATATCCCTTAGTATTCGCTTGAAAACGCACATATTTGCCAATGAATGGCGCGATGTCAGGATGCGTAGAGGCGTTGCGAATGAAGGCATTGGGATTGCCATTCTGCACCGCTCGAAGGTTCACATGAGACAAGGGCGTCTGCGGAGTCTCCGTAATGATCCCACGAACGAGAGGAACATCATTGGGAAGATTTTTATAGATGGCGACATCAAGTATAGATGGCTTTTCATCGGCGTCAAAAACGCGAAGCAATCCCAATGTGATTCCTGAATTGAGAACGGTGTATTCATTGGCAGCCATCTCTTCGTCGGTCTCGATCCAAATGGGCACCCCAGCTTCTTCCAACTCTGCCCGAAGTGCGGAATCGTGCCGATACTCGATAAGACTGGTATCCCAGGGTCGATAAAACAAATTACCATCAATTACTGGCATATTATGCGTTAACAACTGATAGGTTAAAATGATATCCTGCTCCCTTGGCAGATCCCCTTGCTGAAAATTGAAAAGATAGGCGTCTTCGCCCAATCCATTGAATGTTCTCGTCAACTCACAATGAAAGGCGAATTCACTACCAATGTACCCCAGCTCACGCATCCTTCTCAAGAAGCCCCCATGGGATGAATGCACATTCGAATTCATGAACCACACCGCCGCATGAGATTCGAAATTAGGAAATACGACAAACTTCTGAAATCGCTCTCCAGACAGATCGCGATTGATCAACCCACGATTGATCCCACCGCTTCCGGGGCCTACCGATAACTCTTCAAACCTTTCGCGCGTTAAGAAATACGTACCTTCCCCAGGACGGAGATCCCGCAATGGATTGAACGCATTCCCATTGGGCAGATCAGGTGCGAACAAACTCGGGCGCAGCTCAAGATAATCAAGGCGACCGTCTTGATCCAAATCGTCAGACGCCTCGTAACTGATCTCATGTACCTGGTAAAACACTTGATCCGGGATCGGAGCAAACCGGTCTTTGAGAACGAGCGGCGCATCATTACCCACCGCCATGGCAGCGACATCGCCTCTCTCTGTTAGATCTTGGCTACGATAAAGGACGTAATAGTGATCTTTGCGGGAGTTCACGGTTATCCACATCGTGCCATTCGCAGAAGTTGATATGGTTGCTGGCACGCGCGTATCCCCAACGACTTCGGGCAGGATCGGGAAGCAACAAACCTGAAAGATAAGTAAGAGTATCCCTCGAAGGAAATAACACATTTTCATACGAACTCGATTCATTGAATCTCCTTGATAGACTTTGTGGTCTCCGATTGTCCCCGCAAACCGAATGGAGAGCGTAACAGCCGGGATCGACATCAACAATACTTTTTTAACGGCGCCAGGCTAAGCAGGCATACTGAAGATCAGCCTTCCTGAAGGTTTCTCTCTCGTGGTATGCACTCATTATGACTCGTCTTGCCAAATTCTTTCTTCTTGCTGTGCTTTGCGGGTGTCTTGTCGCTTCTGCGATCGGGGCCAATTTGATCGCCAAGCATGATCCCGATACTGGAACGATCGAAGTTTTCCGCGAGGGGCAGTCAGAGCCGATCCTGACACAAGTCGCAAAGGGGGACCACCGGCCCTACTTGCATCCGATCGTAGCACCGGATGGAAAAGGATATGTCACAGAGTACAGCCCCGGTCATCACAAGCATCAGACGGGAATCTATTGGGGATTCACGCGGGTGAACAGCCGCGATTACTTTCATCATCCGGCAGATGGGTATTGGAAACGCGTCTCCGCAAGAGTGATTCAGGCAGAAGGCCAGGATGTTAGTTGGGAGACGGTTTATGATTTGTTGGACGAGAACGGCGAATCGATCCTCACTGAGACACAAACGTGGAACATACATGATGATGAAGGGCAATTCGATTTGGATCTCGTTTGGAAAGGTGAGGCGAAGATCGATGTCACCATTGGGAAGTATGACTACGGCGGGCTTTTCGTTCGCATGCCTTGGACGCCAGGCATTAAAGGCGAAGCTGTGAATGCGGCGCGACAGCACAATGCTAGGGCGGAAGGCCAACGCGCAATGTGGCTGGATGTGGGCATGCAAGTCGAAGGGCGCGACGATCTCGTGCATGTGGCGATCTTTGATCACTCCGATAACAAAGGTTTCCCTCAGCATTGGCGTGTGGATGGCCAGTTAGGGGTGGGGCCGATTCGCGCTCGCGAAGCCGATTGGAAGATCGCCAAAGGCGACACGGAGACGATTAAGCATCGGCTAGTGATCTACACTGGCGAACTAAGTGGCTTGGATCTCACGGAACAGTGGAAACGGTATAGCAATCAAGGCGGGACTTATGCGCTTTGGGGTATCGCTCAACGCGAGGGACGGGAAGCCGAGTTTCTCACTCCTAAGCGCGCGGTGGAAGAAATTACCGTGGCCGAAGGTTTCAAGGTCAATGCCTATGCTCGTGAACCAATGATCACCCAGCCTATGGCCTTCTGTTGGGATGATCGCGGACGCATGTGGATTGCGGAGAATCGCGACTACGAATCCCGTGGTGACGGCTTCGCCAATTCTGGTGATAGCCGCATCCTCATCTTGGAGGACACCGATCGTGACGGCGTGGCGGACAGCCGTAAGGTCTTCGCTGAAGGCATCCCTTTCCCGGCCGGCATCGCTGTGGGATTTGGCGGTCTTTGGTTAGGCACGCCGCCCAATCTTCTCTTCATTCCGGATCGCGACGGCGATGACGTGGCAGATATGGATGACATCGAAGTACGGCTCACAGGCTGGGGGATTCGCGACCGGCATGAAACGCTGAACAGTTTTCACTGGGGCCCCGATGGCTGGCTGTATGGTTGTCAGGGTTACGCCACGCCCTCCCGAGTACGCAAGCCAAACGGAAAAGGTAAGCTCTATAAGCACAAGGACGAGTTTCCGAATGTCTTTGAAGAAGACGGGGTGGATATCAACGGTGGCATTTGGCGGTATCATCCCACGAAGGACCGATTCGAAGTGGTGGCGCATGGATTTAGCAATCCGTGGGGAATCGACTACGATGCCAAAGGACAACTCTTCATCACTGCCTGCGTGATTCCCCATCTGTGGCACGTCATTCCCGGCGGTATTTATCATCGTCAGGGTGGGCGCCACTTTAATCCTTACGTTTACAGCGATATCCGGACGATCGCGGATCACCGGCACCGCTCGGCACATGGCGGCGCACGCATTTATCTATCAGATGCCTATCCGGAGCGCTATCACGGCCAGATTTTTATGGCCAATATTCATGAACACGCTGTACTCGTGGATAAGTTAGTGCCGAAAGGATCGGGATTCGTCGGTCAAGACGGCGAAGATTTCTTGCTCGCTAACAATGCTCAATGGATCGGGTTCAGCATGGAGATCGGCCCCGAAGGAGGTGTCTATGTGCTAGATTGGCACGACGCAGACATCTGCGGGAAAGACGTTCTGAATAAAGAAACGGGACGAGTCTTTCGCATCGTTCCTAAGAACTCAGCCGCGCGCCCCTGGGCAGGCCGCTATGGTGATCTGGCCAAATTGGATGACGCGCATCTTGTTGGCCTGCAACGCAGTAAGAGCGCGTGGCACGCGCGACGCGCCCGGGTGATTCTCCAGCATCGGGCGGTAGAGGGGAAACTCGGAGAAGAGACACATGAGCGTCTGAAAAGGATATATAAAGAAGATGCCAATGCCGACTGGCGCTTGCGGGCGATGTGGGCTTTGCACGTCACGCGAGGGTTCAACTCCGATCAATTGCTCAAGGCCTTGCACGATCGAGACGCTCACATTCGCGCCTGGGCCATTCAATTACTTTGTGAGGATGGCTCACCTTCTCCTGATGCGCTCACGCAATTTGTTAGCATGGCGACCATCGATCCCTCGCCCGTGGTGAGACTCTATCTGGCCTGTGCTCTGCAGAGAATTCCCATGGAGTCCCGCGCTCGTCTCGCCAGGGCCTTGGTCAATCACGCGAAGGATGCTAATGACCATAACATTCCCAAGATGATTTGGTTCGGAATTGAATCTCTGGTAGCCGAACGCCCCAGGTCAGGCAACGCGATAGCCCGATCAAGCAAGATGCCGTTAGTCACCCGCCACATTGGTCGAAGGCTTGCCGATGCCAACGAGCTTGAGTATTTGGCGGAATGTATTGGGAACGCGCTGGATCGAGGGGCTGGACTGCATCTCCTCCATGGCATGCGCGATGGATTGGAAGGAAGGAACGATGTGAGCGCACCGAATGGTTGGGAGCCGGTTTACGCCAAACTTCAGAGTCATCCTAACCAAGAGATGAAACAGCTCGCGCTAGGCCTAGCCCAACAGTTTGGCGATACCTCGGCGGCGAAGCAGTTGCTAGAGACCCTGACGGATGCCGATGCGCCATTGGACGCCCGCCTCGAGGCCCTCCGCGGGCTGGCTGCTCAGAAACGACCTGAATTGGCTGAGGCAATTCCTAACTTGTTAGAAGAGAGCGACTTGAGCATAGAGGCCATTCGTGCAGTGGCCGCTTACGAAGCCGATCATCTTGGGGAGCTATTGCTAGAACGCTACGCCGGTTTCGATCCCGCACACAAGTTAGAGGTGGTGCACACACTGGCTTCTCGCCCAAACCACGGTTGGGAACTTACCAAAGCCATCAAGTCCGGCAAGATCCCCAAGCGCGATGTCCCGGCTTACGTTGCGCGTCAACTGCGTCGCGTCGTGGGAAATGGTTTCGTCGAAGTGTGGGGGCCCATCGACCAATTGGCCGATGACAAGAAGGCGGCTTACGCAAAGTATGAAAAGCTCCTCACACAGGACGCGCTCGCCGACGCCAATGTGCATCAAGGACGCGCGATCTACGAACGAACCTGCACTGCTTGCCACAAACTCTACGGTGAAGGAGGCGAGATCGGCCCAGACATCACGGGCTCTAACAGAGCCAATCTCGATTACATCCTCAGCAACATCCTCGATCCAAGCGGCGTCATCCAAGATGACTACAAGATGGTGATGATTACCACTCGAGACGGCCGCACGTATGCCGGCAATGTTGCGAATGAAAGCGAACGCCAAGTGACGCTCCGCGTCGTGGGTCAAGACCCGGCCGTGATCGCCAAGTCAGCGATTCAATCGCGTGAAACGGTGCCCGTTTCCATGATGCCAGAGGGTTTGCTAGCGACGCTAACAGATGCCGAGGTGATCGATCTCATCGCGTATCTCAAGACCCCCGAGCAGGTGGCGTTACCAGAGGCGAATTAATATGGCTGTCTAAGACTGCAACCGAATCAACTACAGTTTCGGGGCATACCAACTGGGACGAACGAGTGTCTCAATCACGGCCACAGGTTTCCGGTGGCCGGCGAGCTTACGGAATCGCGCCTGGACGGTGAGGAACAAGGGCTGGTCGGTTTCGTGATCCAAGATTTCGGAGAAGCGCAAGCGATCAACGGGGAGATAGGCGATGCCATGCCATCGCTCCCGGTCGCCGACGTGCAGTTGCCAGAGGCTCGTTCCTCTTTCAACAATGCTAGCACGCAAACGTAACAAGGAGAGCGTGTCCGGTTCACTCGCGAGGAATTCCCTAACCGAGAGGTCGCCATGGGCCACGAAGGCTTCCCAGTCTAACTGGAAAACGGCACCTCTTTCTCTGACAAAAGACGCCTCGATGACGCGGTCGTCCGTTGTGCTGTAGTGCAAGCGATAGACTGTTTCCCCGCCGTTCTCTTCCAAGCGAAACTGACATTGATCAAACTGCGGCGGCGTTTGCGGAATCCCTCCAGGCCGGACGGGGTGATATTGATAGTAAGATGTCAGAAGAGGTCCCACCCTTTCGGATTCTCTCAATAGAGGTAGCAACGCCTCACTGTTAGGCGCATTGAGGAAAGCTTGCCACGTTTCTAAGATGGCCAATTTGTCTGCTTTGGTGATTGTTGGGGCGACCGCAGCACTAGGCTTCGCGGATTCCTCCTTCACCTGTGCGAGCATGGCCACACCGCAGACAGCCAATCCAACAGTGGCGGCAAGGAGACCCACGATTCGCAATACTGAGCGTTGAGGAGGCGCGGTTACGGGTCGCTTGGCTAGGGGCGTCGACTTGCCGACCTTTCTTAGGAAGGCCGCTGAACGCTGCTGGGAGAAACCTTCGAAGGATCGGCGCAGCAGCTCAGCAGCATCACGCCGCTTCCTCGATCGCTTCAGTCTTCGGGTAGGAACCGGCGGCGCCACGTCGGCATTTCGCGCCAAACGAGCGGGGGCGCCTTGCGAATCCGTCTGCCATCGGAACACGCTGACCTTGGGAACCTCAGGCTCGCCGCAATAGGGGCAGGGGCACGCCGGATCCAATCGCCAACGGTCAGCGAGAATCTCACCACAAGCATGACAGCAGCGGTCAGGTTTCGACACGTGGAGTTTCACGATGGGAATCGTATCATGATTCGCAGTTCCCACAAATCAGTAATTCTATAATATATGGTTTTCATGAAAAACCTCGCCTCATGGCTATCAACAGCCTCCTCCTCCAGGCGATTCGGCCCCGCGCCTTTCGGTTGAGCCGAGGGTTCAACGGCGTAATTGTCCTCAGATGCACCGCTCCGTTTCCCTCTTCCTGCTATCAGTGCTCGCTCTCACAGGCGTCTATTTCACTCTCGCCGCCACCGATGACCCGGCCGAAAAGCCCGAGATCTCGAAAACAGCCACCACCGTGCCAGCGACCGCTAATGGCGATGCCTGGACCGTCTTTCGCGGAAACTCGGCCTTGAACGGCGTGGCGGAAACCGTCCTTAAGCCTCCTCTAAAGCTCGCCTGGAAACTCGAAATGACCGGCCCTATCGTGGCCACAGCAGCGATTGCCAACGGCACCGTTTACTTGGGCAGCCAGGATGGCGATTTCCGCGCCATCGATCTCGCGACCGGCACCGAGAAATGGATGAAACAACTCGGCGACACACTGGAGAGTTCAGCAGCGATTCTCAATGGCAAGGTCTACGTGGGCTCTGGCGACGGTCATCTCTATGCCTTGGACATGAAGTCGGGCGACGAATTGTGGAAGTACAAGACTGATGGCGAGATCCTCGGCGGTGTGAATTACTTTACCAAGGACGGCAAGAGTTATGTTTATGTAGGGAGCTACGACAACTTCATGCACTGTGTGAATCCCGATACGGGCGAGATGGTGTGGAAAGCGGAGACTGGCAATTACGTCAATGGCACACCGGCCATCGCCGATGGCAAAGTGATGTTCGGTGGCTGCGACGCCATTCTTTACATGGTGGACGCCGTCACTGGCAAACCAGACGGCCAAATTGAAATCGGCTCCTACGTGGCCAATTCCGTCTCGGTCAAAGACGGCTTGGTTTACATGGCCCATTACGGCAATCAAGCGGAGGCCTATAGCATTGCAGAGAAGAAACAAGTTTGGGTGCACCAAGAACGCGACTTCCCCTACTTCGCCTCTCCGTTAGTGACAGATCAATACGTGTTAGTGGCGGATCGCGGCAAACGTCTCTACTGCCTGAATCGTAACGATGGTAGTGTGAAATGGAGCTTCAGAGCCCGGCGCAGCATCGATAGCTCAGCGGTCGCTTCCGGAGATCTCGCTTACGTGGGTTCCGATGATGGACGCCTCTACGCCGTGGGTATTGAGACCGGCAAAGAGGTCTGGTCTTATGACACTGGCGACGCCATCACGGCGGCTCCTGCCATTGCCGCAGGTCATTTGATCGTCGGGGGACAGGACGGATTTGTTTACGCCTTCAAGCCTGTCAACTAACAACAACAACAACAGCAACCCTCAATCAGACAATGAGCACCAAAGTGGACGATACCACGCTCAAACATCCCCTGGAGAAGCCGGACGAGAAGAAGGAAACGGAAGCCGGGAATTACTTCGTAGCCAATTACCCACCGTTCTCTTTCTGGAAACCGGAGTACAAATCGGCGGTCGAGAGCGTTCTCGATCAACCTGCACCTAACGATGTGCCATTGGGAGTTTATTTTCACATCCCCTTCTGCCGCAAGCGTTGCCACTTCTGCTACTTCCGCGTCTACACCGACAAGAATGCAGCGGAGATCAATGCCTACATCAACGCGGGGATGCGCGAATACGAGATCATGGCCAAGCGCGCCTATCTTCAAGGCCGCAAACCCACCTTTGTCTACTTCGGCGGCGGCACGCCGTCCTATCTTTCAGTCAATCAGTTAGATGATCTGGTGAGCCGCATGAAGGCGATCATGCCATGGGATAAGGCGGAGGAAGTGGCCTTCGAATGTGAGCCCGGCACCCTGACTGAGAAAAAGTTAGAGAAGATCCGCGAGTTAGGTGTCACGCGACTAAGCCTGGGCGTGGAGAACTTTGACGACCACATTCTGGAGACCAACGGTCGGGCCCATCGTTCCAAAGAAATTGAGCGTTCCTACCGCTTTGCCAAGGAGCTGGGCTTTCCCCAGATCAATATTGATCTCATTGCCGGCATGATGGAGGAGACGGAGGATAACTGGAAACGGGTGGTAGAGAAAGCGATCAGCCTCGATCCGGAGTGTGTGACCATTTACCAAATGGAGATCCCTTACAATACCACCATTTACAAGGAAATGAAAGCGGCAGGCAAATTCACGGCTCCCGTGGCGGATTGGCCGACCAAACGGCGCTGGGTCGACTACGCTTTCAAAGAATTTGAAAAGGCCGGCTATGGGATCAGCAGCGCCTACACAGTGGTGAAAAACCCTGACAAAGTGAAATTCGTCTACCGCGATGCGCTTTGGGAGGGCGCCGATCTCCTGCCACTGGGCGTAGCGTCCTTTGGCATTCTCAATCACGTCCACTTTCAAAATCAAGCAGACGTCGGTCCTTACATGCAGGCCATTGATAACGGTGAGAGCCCGATCTTCCGCGCTTATGAAACGAACGAGGAAGAGCGCTTGGTCCGCGAGTTTATCCTGCGGATGAAGTTAGGCAAAGTCCGCCCCTCCTATTATCAGGATAAGTTTGGAGTGGATGTCAGAGATCAGTTCAAGACTCAGCTAGACTACCTGCAATCGGAAGGTTTCATTTCCATGGGCGAGGATACCATCACTTTGAGCCGCGATGGACTACTTCAAGTAGACCGGCTCCTGCACGAGTTCTTCCTAACAGAGCATCGCCATGCACGATACACTTAAGGCGAGCCAGCGGGATACGTTTCTGGCACCGCTCACGCGATTTTACGATCGCACGGGTGCGCAATTCCCAGAGGTCACCTTCCTCCACGGAGAAGTGATGCCCGAGCCCTATCGTCACCTCCTCGTGCATCATTCAGACATGACGCCGCGCTTGCGTGACTTTCATCGAGCGGATCTCACCTTAGAACGCCTCGATCAAGTGTTAGAAGAGCCGATCTTGAGCCGCGAAGTCGTCCTTCGCCGGATAGATAACAACGCACCAGTGGAGTTTGGAGCCATTCGGATCTATCTCGATCAACTTCCGACACACATCGCCACACCGGTGCGCGAGGGCGAACGGCCGCTGGGTGGAATCCTTGAGCAGGCCAAATTTCCCCATCGTAGCGCACCCCGAGGTTACTTCTCCACCCACGCCGACGCGCTGATGGCGGACACCTTGGGAGCTGATCAGGGAATCAAACTCTTCGGCCGCTGCAATGTGCTCGCCCTCACTTCGGGGAAGATCTTCGCTGAGATTGTGGAAATCTTGCCGCCTACCGAAGCTCCGGAAGCGTAATCCATTGCGATCATGATCCAATCAAACGCATTCGACGTCATCGTGGTGGGTGGCGGCCCCTCCGGCTCCACTGCCGCAACTTTGTTAGCCGAACGCGGTCATCGCGTGTTGGTGTTAGAAAAGGACAAGTTTCCGCGCTATCATGTAGGCGAATCGCTGATGCCTTTCTGCTATTTCCCACTGGAACGGTTAGGCTTGGTACAAGAAATGGATCGCCTCGGTTTCACACAGAAGCTCAGTGTTCAGTTCGTCACCGAGGACGGCAAGAAGTCACAGCCCTTCTATTTCTTCCAACACTACGACCATCCTTCATCGACCACCTGGCAAGTCAATCGCGATGAGTTCGATCATCTCTTGCTCAAGAATGCTGCGGCCAAAGGCGCGGACGTTCGCGAAGAAACCAAAGTAAAACAATTCTTACACGGCGAGTCTGGTGAGGTAATCGGCGTGGAGGCTATTGGAAAAGACGGCCAAGCCATCGAGTATCATGCGCCCCTAACCATTGATGCCACCGGACGCGATGCTCTAGCTATTTCAAAAAACCGTTGGCGGGAACGGGATCCCATACTTAATAAGATCGCGCTTTGGACCTACTATCGCGGCGCCAAACGCGACGAAGGCCTAGAGGCAGGTTCCACTACCGTGGCTTATATCCCCGAGAAAGGCTGGTTCTGGTACATTCCCTTGAAGGACGATGTGGTGAGCCTGGGCGTGGTGGGCGATCGCGACTATCTCTACCGCGATGGCAATGATCCCGCTACGATCATGACCCGTGAATTGGATTCTAACGTATGGATCAAAGAGCACATCGCTAGTGGAGAACAGTTTGGCCAATATTGGGTCACCGGCGAATACTCCTATCGTTCCCGTCACTGTGCTAGCGACGGCTTGGTTTTAGTGGGTGACGCCTTTGGCTTCCTCGATCCCGTTTTCTCCTCCGGTGTGTTCTTTGCCCTGAAGAGCGGTGAGTTCGCCGCTGATGCCATTCATGAAGCACTCGAGGCCAAAGACTACTCCGCGAGCCGCTTCGATGCCTATGGCGAACGCATGTGCGACGGTATCGAACTCATGCGCAAGATCGTCTACGCGTTCTACGACGAATCATTCAGCTTTGGGAAACTCATCCGCAAGTATCCCGATCTCCGCCCTGACCTAACCGATTGTCTCATCGGCAATGTAGAGAAGCACGGCTTTGAGGAACTCGTCACCGCCATGCGCGACTTCGCCGAAATGCCAGAGACGCTCGCACACGGCCGGCGTGGTTTGCGCTCGGAAGCGCAATCCGTGATGACTTGAATCAAGGAGCCGCGGCGAGACGCCGAGGTTCCTCGGTCTGTAGCAAGACGATCAGAAAGCCTTTCACCGATTTCCAACCAAAGAGCGAAGGACTCTCGTCCTTCGCTCTCGCCCTGACACTTCACTCGAAATGCCGTCTTGGTTGGTTGGGGAGTGGCGCCGCGACTAGCGAAAAGTTAGCGCTCTTCCGTCACGCGGAAGTAGTTCTCATCCACGTTCTTGGTGAGGGTCCACATCCAGCCTTGGCCGTCGCCGTTGATCACGTCGCCGATGGTGGTCCAAGTGCGCATATCGGCGCTGACTTGGAGCCGGTAGGTGGCGTCGGGCTTGGATTGGAAACTCACGCGGAGTTCATTTCCGACCAACTGAAGACCCGCCAGAGGCCGCTCGATCTTGGGAACCACGACACCGGTGTCTCCCGAGAGATTCAAGGTCGGATTCCACCGCGCGAAGTTCTTCTTGCGGTTGGGCGGACCGAAGGGATCGGCGAACACTCCGGCCATGTAGACGTCGTTGCCATCGGCGAGGACAACATTCACAATCTGTGTGCTCGTGTTGCCGAGACCGGAACCAGCAGGTTCCCAACTGCCGCTGCCATCCCAAATGGCGACTTTGTTAAGCGGATGCAAATCGGAGTCGGCAAAGTCGAAGTCACCACCAATGTAGACGCGGCCATTGCCATCAATCGACATGCCGTAGACGCCGTTCACACTGCCGCCGCCGATGACCCCACCGGCCATGGCATTCCAGAAGACGCCGTCCCAGGAAGCGACGTTGTTGGCTAACAATCCACCAACTTGATCAAATTGGCCACCAATATAAACGATTCCGTTAGGAGCAATGGAGATCGTTCTCACCACGCCGTTCACACCGCCGCCAACTTCGTTCCATTTCTGGCCGTCAAATCTGGCGAACGACTGAACCGGCGTGCTGCCGGAATGGGTGAAGATCCCGCCTGCGTAGACGTCTCCGTTAGAGGCCACGGCAAGGGCGCTCACTTTGGCGTTGAGACCGTCACCGGCGGATTCCCACTTGTTTGTCCTCACATTGAACCGACGCACGAATCGCTTGGAGGGATCATTGTGATTGAAGACAAAGCCACCGATGTAGACATAGTCACCGGAACGCACCACACTGTAGACACCGCCGGAAACGGGACCGTTGGCGTCATCGCCCGCGCTGGGATCGCTCAAGGCGCTCCACTCTTCTGTGACGGGATTGAACTTGGCGATACGCTTAGCTTCAATGCCGGCGATGCTGCTGAAGTCGCCGCCAACCCAGAGGTTGCCTTCGTCATCCGCATGCAGGGCGCGGATGAAGTTGCGATGGAGACTCGTGATGCCGGGGACGCGCTCCCACTTGAGGGTGTTCACATTGAAACGCGCGAGGTTCTTCATCTCGGGGTCGCCTGCATTGCTCAAGAACCCGCCGGCCATGTAGATGTAGTTGCCCAACTTAGCCATGCCGAAGGGATCGCCGGAGGGACCACCGTAGTCGTAGAACCAGTGCTTGTCATCATCCGGACGCTGTGGACCACTTGGATCAACCGGTGGCTCAACATTCTGGGCAGGCTCGTAGCCGGTGAAGTCGAGGTTTGGATTCCACCTAGCGAAGTTCTTCTTGCGGTTCGGTGAACCGTTAGGGTCGGCGAAGAGTCCGGCAAAGAAGACGTCGTTTCCATCAGCCATGACGGAGGTGACAATCTGGGTGGAGGAGTTCCCCACACCGTGGCCCAACGGCTGCCAGGTTCCGGAGGCATCGTAAACGGCGACTTTGTTTAGCGGCGTGCCGTCAATCCAAGATTCGTCGAAATCCCCGCCAACATACAGACGACCGTCTTCATCGAGGTCGAGGCCCCAGATGCCTTTGACCGAACCGCCGCCGGCGAGACCGAGGTTGAAATCGTCCCATTTCTCGCCGTCCCAAGCGGCAACCATGTTCACTTGCGTGCTCCCGGCTTGGATGAAATCACCACCCACGTAAAGCGTGCCGTCCACATCGATCTTCATGGTCCTGACAACCCCATCAATACCGCCACCGACAGGCAACCATTTCTCGCCGTCCCATTTAGCAAGCGAAGAGATCGGCGTGGTGCCGGAACCGGTGAAGCTTCCCCCTGCGATGACATGTCCGTTAGCGTCAACGACCATCGCATTGACGCGGCCATTCAATCCGTTACCGGCTGTTTCCCAAGTGTTGGTCGTGAGGTTGAAACGGCGCACATAACGCTCAGCCGGGTTGTCGCTATTGAAGATGAAGCCGCCGATGTAGACGTAGTTGCCAGAGCGGACGGTCGCATAGGCGCCACCGGAAACCGGTCCGAATTCATCGGGATGATTGCGGTCGCGAAGCGGGCTCCATTGACCGGTGGCCGTGTTGAACTTGGCGATGCGTCTAGCACTGACGCCGCCGATACTGCTGAAGTCGCCGCCGACCCAAAGATTGCCTTCATGGTCGATGTCTAACGAACGCACCCAACCTTGGCTTCCGTCCAAGCCAGGCAACGTTTCCCATTGCTCCGTCTCCAGGTTGAAACGGGCGAGTGTCTTGATACCGCTCTTGTTGGTGATCCGTTGGAAGGCACCTGCGGTGTAGATGTACTGGCCATGGCGCACCATGGCAAAGGGATCGCCGCCATCAGGGCCGCCATACTCTAAAAACATGTGCTTGTTCGCTTCGGCGAGCTCATCGGGCTTGGGACCTTTGGGAGGATCCTGCGGACGCGGTGGCGCATTCACGCTGGCCACATGATCACGGAAATCGACATCAGGATTCCAGCGCGCGAAGTTCTTCTTCTTATTCGGCGATCCGTTGGCATCAGCAAACACGCCACCGAAGAAGGCATCGGTGCCAATGGTCGTGACGGTGTTCACGATCTGCGAAGTGGAGTTGCCCAAACCAGAGCCTAACGGCTGCCACACCCCGGCATCACCGTAGACAGCGACTTTGTTGAGACGCGTCTCATCAGCCGTGCTGCGTTCGAAATCACCGGCAATGTAAACGCGGCCTTCTGCATCCACGCTGATGCCATAGACGCCATTGACGTCGCCGCCACCTTGCACACCGCCATCCATGCTATTCCAGAAAACGCCGTCCCATGCCGCAATGTTATTAGCGGCTGTTCCTCCAGCATTTGTAAACTGGCCACCCACGTAGAGTGTGCCACTCTCAGCAAAGGTCAGGGCGCGCACGGCGCCGTCTACGCCACCACCGACTTCCGACCATCTGCTTCCATCCCACATCGCTAAACCATTCATCGCGCTGCTGCCATCGGCCGTCCCGGTGAACGAGCCGCCAGCGTAGACATTGCCGTTGGCATCCAGAGCCAAGGCACGCACAGCATTGTTCAATCCAGCGCCCACCGTTTCCCAGGTGCTTGTGGTCACATTGAAGCGACGGATGAAACGCATCTTGGGATCGTCGCTATTGAAGACAAAGCCGCCGATGTAAACATAGTCACCGGACTTGACCACGGCGTAAGCGCCGCCTGAAGTGGGGCCGAGCTTATCGGTTAGGGCACCCGCGTCGCGGAGAGGCGACCATGTGCTTGTCTTGGGGTCGAACTTGGCCACACGGTCGGCATCCGTGCCGCCGATGCGGGAGAAATCGCCACTCACCCATAGCTTTCCTTCGTCGTCGGAAAAGATGTCGCGAATGAAGTTAGCGTGCGTGCCATCGATGCCTGGCACTTGCTCCCAGCGTTCCCAGTTCACATGAAACCGAGCCAGGTTTTTGAGATTGCCGTCACCGGCGGTGTTGAGAAACGCACCGGCCATGTAGATGTAGTCGCCGTTAGGCACCAAAGCGAAAGGATCACCCGAAGGTCCACCGTAATCGAGAAACCAATGCTGGTCCGCCACCACGGGTTCACGAGTGGTGTCTTGCAAGACCACACCGCCGGTTGAGACTGGCAGGTAATCCGTGAAATCCAGTTCGTCGTTCCATCGTGCAAAGTTCTTCTTCGCATTGGCCGAGCCAAAGGGCGCGGCAAAGACACCGCCAAAGTAGACATCGTTTCCAATCGCTAAAGTCGTGTTGACAATCTGTGAGGTCGAGTTGCCCAAACCAGAGCCTAACGAACGCCACTTGGCACCATCATACATGGCGACTTTGTTCATCGGTTGATCGCCATTGACAGAAAAATCAAAGTCGCCACTCACAAACAAGCGGCCTTTCGCATCGACCGTCATGCCCCACACACCGGCCACATGGCCGCCACCCTTAAGACCACCATCCAAGTTGTTCCATTGCCCATTAGCGTAACAAGCGACCATGGAAGCACCTTGGCTGCCGGCCGTGGTGAAATCACCACCCGCATAGAGTTCGTTGTTAGGGCCAAAGGCGAGTGAACGAACAATCCCGTCTACTCCGTTGCTCACTGTTTCCCAAGTGGAGCCCGTCCATTTGGCCACGCCACCGTCAAACGCCCCACCGGCATGGAGAACACCCTCCGCATCCACGGCCAACGCCCGCACGCGGTCATTCAAGCCATTGCCCACCGCTTCCCATTGCTTGGTCGTCAAATTGTAGCGACGAATGTATTTCTGTGATGGGTCGCCATTAAAGATGAAACCGCCGATGTAAACGTAGTCTCCAGCGCGAGCCACCGCATACACACCACCGGAATCCGGTCCGGAATTGCTCCCATCGCGCAAGGCGGACCACGTTCCAAGAAACGTATCGAACATGGCGATGCGGTCGGCTTCGATGCCGCCAATACGCGTGAAATCGCCTCCGACAAAGAGGTTGCCCTGATCGTCAGCAAACAACGTTCGGATAAAGTTAGAGTGACTTGCATCAATGCCAGGGACTTGTTCCCAAGTTTCCGTGTTGCGATTGAAGCGGGCCAGATTTTTAAGGGCACCACTTCCCGCGACATTGAGAAAACCGCCGGCCATGTAGATGTGCTGGCCCACCTCAGCCATGGCAAAGGGATCCCCGGAGGGCCCTCCGTAGTCGAAGTACCAGTGAGCGTCTTGGGGAGTCTGAGCCTGCACGAGGCCCAGCCCTGCAAGACAAAAGCAGAACGCCAATGCGCTCAGCTTCCTGCTAGAGTAAGTGTTTCGTTTCGATGGTTTCATGAGTGTGAAGCGCTGAGTTTAGAAAAGAAAGATGAACTCATTCTCTCCCTGCGCAGACCCAAACCAGTTGTTACAAGAAATGTGCGCTGATCTTAATTGGGGCCGCCGGCCACACCCGGGAAGGTGGTGACCGGCGGCGTTTTCAAAAGATTGTCCAGATAAGCGGCCATCTGAGACAGCCTTAGCCTCAAGGCTTGAAAGAGGAAGGGCTAACGGAAGCTCACGGTCATGTGATGCCGTTGTATGCTCGATGCCGGGACAATCTCTTCATCCGTGCACAACGGTTCTGCTTTAACGAACGGCCGTAACCAATATTGGGCCGTCCTTGCTAAACTTGTAGGGAAATCTTCGCACGAGAGTGTCCAAGATTCACACTAAGTCAGAATTTGATAGAAAGACCTCCAGAAAAGGTTTCTCGACGAAGAAAGTTTGGAAGGTGTTTTCCGTTCTCGTAATTGAAGTTGAGGCCGATGTTCTCACTGAACATGAGGTTGGCGCTGGCGTTCAAATAATGATACGTCTCATTCTCCTCCGGAAGGTAATGGATGTGGTTATCGGCTGTGAGAATGACATTTGAAAAGCCTAGAAAAGAGGCGATGCCAGGAAGTTCGACGTCGACCGCAGTACGGAAGTCTAGCCTAACATTGGTGTCTTGGATACCTCCATCACCATTGATCACGCTGCCGGCATCAGCAATCACGTAAGGACGCCAGCGCCAGATCATCCAAGATTCCGGTAAGAAGAGAAACGGCCGGTAGCGGCCAATGGCCAAAGCTTCATAGGTGGGGGTGAACAAGAACTCTCCACTCAATCGATGCGTGTCAAAGTCTTGGTCGGTCTCATCCTTGATGGCGAGCGACGTGTAGAATCCTCGAAGGCTACCTTCAGTGGACATGACTCGCTCGCGAATCACGCCACCGCGGAAAATCCACGCATCCTGGCGATCATCGGTTTCACTTGAGAGATGCCCTTCGGCGGAGAGTTCGAACCGCCACTCTCCTTTGTCGTCAACATCGAGGGTGATTAGATCCCAACCAAGAAAAAAATCAGCGTTGAAGACGGTGTCATCGCCCGTCTCGAGGTTCTTGAAGAACGAGAAGTCCGCCGCAATTTCCAGATCAGCTGGTCCCGCCGCTCGTTGCAAACGGAGTCCCCAGTCGGTAAGGGTTCGAAAAGCAGGCGTGACGACCCCATCTTGTGCCGTCGTCACGGCGGGGTTGGCTTCGGTTTGGGCAGAACCGGTTCGCTCACCCGCCACCAGCTGGACTGGGGAGAGGATGACGTGACAGGCCACGGCCACAACGAGTGTTATGTGGGTATTCATGAAGCTAAACGGTAAATGTTAGGAATTTAGATCATTCCATACGAGATCGACTATCTGTCCCACCGTGCTGAGAGCTCTGACTGCCGAAGCGTTGACGGCATTGGACAAACGACATCCGCTTTCACGAACCCTCGTGCGCACGGGAAAGACTAACAAGCCTTTAGCGAGATTGTCCAAACCAAGCCCTGAGCTACTCGTTAACGAGGTCGACTCGGTGATGGTTGGTGGTGATATCAGTACGCCGCGAATGGCATTGATGACGACTTGCGAACAACGATCGCGTGAATGGATCGTACAGGTTCCGGCTCCGGCCACAGTTGGTCCTCCGGAAACGAGCAGAGAAGTTTCGGCCGCTACACCTGGATTGAAGCGAATGCTGACCTCGATCGGCACCTGTGTCGATGCCGAAGCTTGTGCCAGACTGTGGAGAAACGGATCGGCGACATTGCGAGGCCCAACGGCCTCAAATGTGGCCTGAGCAGCAACGGTCGCTGGCGGCGAGTCGCATACGACTTCCGTGGGTGCGAAGGCTTGCAATGCGGCGAGAGCATCGATTCGGCCATGGCCATAACGAGAATCCCAACCCGCACCGCTGGGCGGACTTGTGCTGGCGTTCCCTAAGACCAAACGCCGGATATCGTTTTGACTCAAAAGAGACGGGGAACTCTCCATCAAGAGTGCCACCAATCCGGCTACGTGAGGCGCAGCCATGCTAGTGCCAGGAAAGCTAATCTGGCCTTGAGTACCGGCCCGCGCGGCGCGGATATCTTGCCCCGGCGCACCAATATCGGGTTTCTCCCGGCCATCGCGGGTGGGCCCCTCAGAACTGAAATCAGAGATCGCATGATCTGGGGTAAGTGCCGTGTAAGAAGCAACGATGAGGGGTTCACGTCCGCAAGATATCGAACCTAACGTTTTTCTGGACGAGACGTCCTGCGATGAAAAACTTGATTGAATACGGCCCTCTCGCTCAATCCATGAATCGAATACGACCTCACTTTCCCCAACATTCTCCAGTGAAACTTGCCACGTTCCTGGATCGAGTTGGGGATCCAGAATGATATCGATGTGATTATCGCCGTTGTTGTGATCTTGGGCACGATGAATGATGTGGCCGACGACTGTTCCGCCGTGCTGGATCACTAGCGTTCGCCCTAAATCGACCGGCCCCAATGCTTGGCCCGAGGGTGTTGTTAGCGTAACCTTCAGCTCGGTATCACCGGGATACCAGACTTCCAGCTCATTGGTGAAGGGGTTGGAGGCAGAGATCTGCCAGTGCAAATCCCGGGATTGATCGGGAGCGAGCGAACCTTCGGCATGACCATCCGCTTCATGGGCGTTCCCCGCGGCAATGACGATGGATCGCCCAGACCGCTCTAACAGCACATCGAGCCCACGTTCCACAAATGTGCTCCCATCGTGGGGGCCGCCATGTGTCCCCAAACTGAGATTGACCACAGCGGGTAGGCCCATTTCATCCGCTTTGCGAAAGATGTAATCCACTGCTTCTAACAAACGCCTAGAACTTCCGAGAGTCTTTTCTCCGGCGACGTCGATATCACCCGCGAGTTCCACAAAGATGAGGTGAGCTCCAGGTGCCATGCCGGGATCTGAGGTGGCCAAGCCGTTTCCGGCGGCAATGTCCATCACATGTGTCCCATGAAGGTCAGTGGGCGTGTAGCGAAGGGCTTGGTAGGGGTCATTAGCACTCAGAGCTTCATTGATGGCTTCCCGATCAAATTCCCGCCCGTAGCCGAATGGTTCCGGGGATAGCGCGGTGGGGGCCCCATTCTGATCCCAGAAATACTCCAGCCGCGACGTTAGGTCTGCATGGCGGAAATTGCGATGCACGAAATCGCAGCCAAAGTCGACAATGCCGATCACGACATCTTCACCGGCAGGAACATTGAAATTTGAAGGAAGACCATTTGTCAGGACTTCGCGCGAGGCATTGCTATCCGGAACAGAGAAATGCAGATTCGCCGAAACACGACGAGAGGCTTCGATATGTCTGACATTGCTATGGTTCATCACGGTCTTAAGATTCTCCGCTTTCACAGCGCCGGTGACGATGTTGCCGATGGTCGTTCCAACCGTGAGGCCTTCAACTTGAATGCTAGGGTCGTCCATCTCGACGATGACATCCAACGTCAACGCACCATCGGCCGCCGTGTAACTAATAGATTGATCAACGGATTGCCCTTCTTCGATGGCGAGCATCATGGATTCGAGGCCGGCATCGAGTTTGTCCGCACCTTGGCGTAGCTCCGTAGTGAATTTAGCTTTGGGTTCGGTTGCCTTCGTACGGCGGCGTCTTGTGGTTCGTTTCTTAGGCGTAGGTTTACGTGGCATTTCAATTCTGTGTTAGGGTTAACCGGGTGAAGCGCGTGCCCGGAGCTAGCCTCGAACCAACGCTTCCCTCATCATCTAGTAATCCTTCCAGCACGACGGCGTGACAGACGCCGTGGTATTTTCTTGGAACTCCTCCGATTTGTTGTTCTAAACGGAAAGTGGAGAGTAACGACGATGAGAAGGAATCGATAAGGAAGCCGTCTAGTGGATTTCCATTGACACGATGGACAACCATCGTCTCTGCCGCTGAAGAGCAGCGATCTAGCGACGATTGCCGGAATGCGTTAGAGTATTTAGCAGTGACCTACTGGAGTCCTATTTATGCTTATGCACGCTCTCGTGGAGCCCGGCGTGCCGAGGCTGAAGATCTCACTCAGAGCTTTTTCCAACACATGCTCAGAACCGATTTCTTTTCGAAGGCCAACGTGAACAGAGGTCGATTTCGAGATTTCCTCTTACAATCATTTAGGAATCATTGGAGCACGGCGAGAAAACGCGAATCCGCAGAACGTCGCGGTGGAAAGGTAGGCTTCATTCCGCTGAAATGGATTGACGGTGGTGAGGGCGAAACTTGCTACGAAGCCACGTGGTATGAGGGCGCAACGCCTGAAGCCGTGTACGACCGTGAATGGGCGAATCGCACCTTGCAGGCAGCCATGGCGAGATTGAGAAAGGAGTCGGACGCGGCGGGACGCGGCGATTGGTTTCGCGCGTTAGAACCCTACCTAGATGATTTCGCCGGACACCAAGGCTACGCGGACGAGATCGCCCAAAGGTTGGATAAAAAACCGGCGGCAGTCCGTCAAGCTATGAAACGGATGAGACGGCGGTTCGGCATCATTCTTAGAGAAGTGATCGCCGAAACGCTCTGCGACGTCTCTGCCGGGCAAGTAGATGAAGAATTGCAAGCGTTGCAAGCATCTCTCTCAGGTTTCAATCAACGTTAGTCACGTTCCACATCCCCAGAGGGAGAGTGGGAGTGATTGGCGACGGATTTGACCTCTGCAAGCATATAAGTCGTGGGTGCATTGGTCCAAGGGATGTTGGAATTATATCCACTAACGCTAAACTGAAACTGAACAGGATTCATCCAGTCCTGGTCTAGGTCTCCTTGACTCGCCATGTTCTTAACCAGAGTAACGTATTCTGGCTGGGCCTCCCCAATCATATCTTCTAACGATTTCGCGGCGTCCATCAGCGTTCTTTCTGCAGCTTGGAGTGCCGCCAGCTTCGCGTCCGCAGACGCGGTATCAATAGCGAGACCAGAAGATTTGGCTGCGTCCAGCACCTTAGCGAATCCGTCAGCATTGGTATCAATTACGAGTTTCATTTCCATTCTATGTTGGTATTGTTGTATCGAGGGCTTTGGAAGCGCTTTCACCTCACTCATCGTTAAGCCATCCACGTTTCACTGTGACACACTATTTCGTCTTTTTTCGAAATATCCAAGTAGAAAAGTTTGCCAACGATTCCGTTTCATTCTAAGAGATCGCCATGGCGGGAAGGGATACGAAAGATGCGGTTTATGTCTTTGGCTGGCCTTCGAATATTGGAGGGGCTTCGACACGGTTGAGTGGGCTCCTGCATTTGCTCAGTGATGATTATACTCTAACGTTGGTACCGGATGATGGGGTTAATCTGGATGAGCATCAAGAATGGTGCTGCTACCTAGAGTCACTCGGTGTCGCCGTAGAGCGATTGATAGATCTTCCTAAATCTTTGCAGGGTTGGGCTCTCGCTATGTGTAATCGCTCATTTATCGAAGAGAAACGCGTTTTTGAAGCCCGTAAGAGAGGACTCAAGGTAGCATGGTCCAACGACATGATGTGGCATTTTGAGGGTGAGTTGGATATGGTGTTTCTTGGAGCCTTTCAGAAGATCATCTATGTGTCCGACTCACAACGTGCGGTGCTGGAACCGGGCTACACGTTGGCGATGGGTGGCATTCCGGATAAGATCGAACTTGGAGCGGAGAGGGGCCTCATCGAGCCTGTCGAGGGTATCCGATTGCCTTGGGTCATGACCGGCAACTATGTTCGCCCCGATTGGTTTCCATTTAAAGACCGGTATTCCAGCGCTGGAGGCAATTCGAACGAAATTGTCATCGGAAGATTATCCAGACCTGATCCCGCCAAATTTCCCACGGACTTCCCGGAATCCTATGAATCATTGGGTCTTCAAAACGCCCGGTTCCGCGTCATGGGATGGACTGAAGAACTTTTTCAGAAGTGGCCCGATCATCGGTTTGGTCAAGCTTGGGATCTCGTCCCTCCACTGAAAGAGAGCCAGGTTTCATTTCTGCATTCGTTAGATTTGTTTATCTATGAGTTGGGCCCGGATCTGTTAGAAAGTTGGGGAAGGACCATTGTCGAAGCGATGCTCACGGGCGTCGTCCCATTGATACAGGCGGGAAAAGGGCACCTCGAGGAACTAGTCGTTCATGGCGAGACGGGATTCGTATGTGAGTCACGAGAGGATTTCGGTCATTACGCGCGTTTATTAGAAAGAGACCGGGACCTGAGGCGTAAGCTTTCCGTCGCCGCTAGGGATTACGCGGTGACTCAGCTCTGCGATGAAGAAGAGCATCGCCGATTGTGGCGCGTGGTGTTTTCCGATTAAAGAATTTCGATTCTTTGAGGCACTCAAGGTCATCTGTTGGGGGCGGGAAGTGCCTGGCCGCGGCCCGGAATAAGAGGTCATCCATTCGATTCACCAAGACATGACAACGTGCCGCCAAGTCCGGCTTATGCGTAACGACATGCTCTAACATCTCATCAACGATTCCAATGAGCGGCTTCCGCCACGACCAATTGGGCGAGGGGGCTGTGGAGGACTCGCAAGCTTCAAAGAAAACCAGCCCATTGGTTATCGCCCTTTCCAATTCTGCTAGAGAACCATCATGATCGCCTTGCAACGCCAGCTCACGTGCGACCTTGATGCTGGAACACATGCCAGTAAATGACCACACGGATTGACGCTGATAGCCGGCCTCGTCTGCGGCTCTTCTCTGCCATCGCTTCCAGAAATCGATCACCGATACATTCTCATCTGCCGCGTAAATTCTTCCGGCGTTCTGTAATAGCACTGTTAGTCCATATAATTGATCAGAATTCATTCCCTGCTGAATCAAGAAATCGAACTGATCCAAAGCCCTATTCATCGCTTCACTGGCGAGCGTTGGATTCCCTCGGACACTGAAGTATTCCGCTAATTGTTGCAAGGTGGCGATGAGATCCCAACGCCAACGCTTCATTCCCGGATCACGCGCTACCAAGCGTTCCAATCGATTGCGCCCCTCGGTAAACCGCGCGTGCTGTTCTTGATCAATGATGGGAGCGGCCATGCCTAACCAGACGAGCGTGGTTGCGTGGGCATGTTCCCATAAGAGGTTCTCAGGATCCCGCTCGATCATGGCCTGAGTCCTCTCAACCGCATCAGCGATCACGCGTTTCATGGACTCGATATCTTCAGAGCGGTGATAAGAACGGGCTTCCTTATGTAAACAGCGTATAAGATCCAAATGCCAGCGGTAATCATCGCGATCCTCATAGATGAGCCATTCCAGGCGCTCGCGAGCACGATCAAAGAATCTACGCGCGTTGTCATGATCTTTATCTTGACTAGCAAGCTCACCAGCGAGAGCCATGCAGTTTGCCCAATCAGCATGCTGTGCACGATCCGCTACCTGGTCCGGTCGTTGGGGCAAATGGGAGGCACCGGCCACCGCGGTTTGCAGCGCAGCAGCCCAGCGGCGTTCTGCTTGCAGAGCTTGAGCCAGAATGTATCGCAACCTGCCATTCCACGGTTTCCACTCGGCCCTGATCGAGAGCGAGAGTTCATCAAGGGCCGATTCTAACAAATTTATGGCCTGAGCGATCTCGCCAATCTCCACGAAGACCTGTCCAGCCAACCAGATTGCTTTGAAACGCGCGTCTTGAGGCTCGATAGTATCTGCTATCTCCAGAGCATCACTCAAGAGCCTCTGTGCTTTCTGCGTATCCCCTTTCGCGAAAGCCACTTCCGCCGAAGCGTTGAGAAGCCGTAGCTTGAGCCCGCGAGTCTCCGCATCATTCTCGTCCATCACCTCAGAGTTCAGATTCTGGCGGATCGTCTCATGAGCATCTTCAAGGATGTCCAGGCGTCCTAGGGGCATTAACTGCTCAATCCACTTATTAGTGGCTAGATTAAGCAAGTTCCGGGCGCTCTGCTTAGCGAGGTTCTTCGATCTCGCTTCTCGCTTAGCATCTTGGTCACGCTTGACTCCCCACACGAGTCCAACCGCGACAATGAAAGCGACAAAAGTCCATCCTAGCTGACGGCGAAACCGGCAACGTAGTGCGGCCTCTTTGGCTTTGATAGCTTTGAGATGCTCCCGTTGATGTCTTGCATCGCGACTTGCTTGAATCACGCCCGTTAACCGTTCATGGCTGATCTCCACTCGTTGCCCCCCGGGAATTTTCTCCAATCTAAGTAGGCGCCGATCAACCAAATGCTGTAAATCTGCGGTGGAAATGCCTGCTGTCTCCGCAGTGTCATCCAAGATGCGGCTCTCGCGATAACCCGACGCCGTGAGCAGAGAATCCTCCACAAAGTGACGCACGGAATCAGGCACCTCTGCCATGGCCTCTGCATAAAAGTTCTCAATGACTTTGGCCTGACTCGCCCCTAGAATGGCCTCTGTTCCCACTAACAACGCCGTCTCGTGAGCATGTCTGAGTTCCTCGAGAAAGTCCGCTACCTTTTGAAATCGATCCGAAGGTTGTGGGCACAGTGTACGAAGAATGACTTTGTCAAACACGGGATCAACGGAAGCACAAAGAGTGGACGGTGGTTTAAATGCTCCACGGGGTACTTGGCCCGTAAGCATCTCATAGGCGATGACCCCCAGACTGTAGACATCCGATGCTTCTGATAGCTCTTTCGAAGAAAGTTGCTCGGGTGAGCTATACTCTAGCGTTCCCATGGCCATTCCTGTGGAGGTGAGGCGGGTTTCATGCTCATCGACGAGGAAGGCTAGGCCAAAGTCTGCCACCTTAACGTCCCCTTGAGCATTCGTGAGGATGTTCGAGGGCTTTAGATCACGGTGAATGATGCCTTGCTTATGCGCATAACTAATTCCCGCACACACCCTCTCCAAGATTGACATGGTCTCGGTTTCACAAAGCCGCCTTCTGCGCATCGTCCTGGCCAGATCTTCACCCGCCATCACTTCCATCGTATAAAAATAGCGCCCCAAAGCCGTTTTCCCGACATCTTTGGTTGCGACCACGCATGGGTGATCCAGCCTTTGGGCAATGCGGATCTCTCTTTGAAATCGCTGGGCAAATTTGGAATCATCCCAAACATCAAGGCCTAGCACTTTGACGGCAACCTTGTCGTTGGTTTTTCGATGCGTCCCCAGGAAAACCATGCCCATGCCTCCTTTGCCTAAGAGCCGGTGGATCTGATAATCCTGCCCCAATTCCTCCTGAGCTTCGTCAACCGTTAGCCACGCAGACTGATTGATCAACTCTTCTCTAGCTAAATCAAAGAGTCCACTAGCCGGGCCGGCTCTCCTGCTGGTTTCTGAACTGCTCATAGGGCGCATTGACAATTTTCCCGGTAGATATTCCGTCACACTCTACCCTCAGATTGCTTAATGATGATCAAATCGTCAAGAGTTGCACGACACACAACTTCCTAATATGATCAAGATACACTGTAAAAGAATGACTGCGCATTCGAACCAATGGATACTCCTCATGTTCTCTCTAGGTCTTTTCATGACCACTATGACGAAATTGCCATCTCAGGAGCACAGAACAATAACACTTACGCCAACAGGAGGAAACCTCATTGACATTGAGCTGGTGCATATCGACCCAAATATCGCTCCCTTAATCGAGCGCCATGGTCTTCAGTCGACCAAAGAAATGCGCGAAGGCGTTGAATGCTTCATTCACAAGGGCCAAATTGAGCGCCAACAAATTTCCGGGACTTGGTTCAACCGGTTGCAAGCCGCCTACGAACAACAGAAGACCGAGGATGCCAAGAAAGATCTGCAAGTATGGAACGGTAGGAATGCTCTGACCGTGAGCTTGCCTCCTAACGAAAACATTGAGCAGGTTCTCGACTCATGGAATAAGAAAGAACCATTAACGCTGAACTCAGGGCATTTGAAACTGGCTGCTTCTCAGGTTCCCGTTGACTTTGATAAGTCCCTTCTTATCAAACATTTAAGTGTCGTAGAGGACCCCGAACGCACTTGGGATCCGGCCAAACCGGAAGGGATGAGTAATCCAGACGGCGTTTGGAGTTTCGGGCATGCTTGGCGATCCATGTTTCCACCCGGAACCAATAAGAAAGTGATCAGAGAGGCGCTAACGGATTGGATCGAAAGTTGGAACAAAGCGAACGTGATTAGAACCCACGAATTCCCGGACGGAAGTCACGTTGAAGTTGAAACGCCGAAGAGGGGAGGCCGCTATAATTCGTTTCATGAAATGTGGGAAAAAGATAATGAAGACTATCTTCCAGAAAAATCGCCATTCCGCTTGTTGGCGATCAGCCTCCGTCCCGATCTGATCGATTTTCAGAATCATGGTTGGGGCGAGGCCGGGGGAACGCACCTTGTCTTTGGTGCGCGCGATACAGATCTCGATGGCGCAGGGCCCATGACTGTGATTTTTGAGTACTCAATGCACTATGTTGAAGACGCTGAAAGCTTCCCGCTCAATGCCGAGACTGCTGGCCCTGCGATTGTGGCGTGGTTTAAGGAGTGGGCGAGCTTGGCAGCCCTCTGGGATACCCCATCTTACAGTCCCAAATTGGAAGAACTTGTCCGGCAAGTCACCAACCCGCTATCAACGGATAGGATTCGGGGAAAACTCAAACAAGTTCGAACGAATGATGCCATTCCAAACCCATGGGAGTTTAGAGAATTCGTGTTTGATCTCCCAACATTGCGCCTGGTTCCTCACCCGGTCACTAACACGCCAGATAGCAAGAGGCATGGGCAGGCCACAAAGTTGATGGCTTATTTGCGAAGCATTGGAGACGAGGTGAAACAACCGGACTGGTTGATGGCGGATCAATTTAGGGGAGCCACTTCAAATATCAGCATGGTTCAGTGGTGGAATCCCTTTGCCGCAGGGCACCTTGAACCTGACGCTCGCCGGGCATTCAGCCGGCATACCTGCAACGGGTGTCATGGTAGAGAAACCATGCTTCATAACCAAATGCCAGCAATCGATCGCTTCTGGCATATTCGTCCTAGGAGCACAGGAGAGACGAGCGAATTATCTAGCATCTTCTCCGAAACTGGCATCCCAGATCCGGCCGCTCCAGATACCTCGATCGCCGGAAATGAGAAAATCCGGCGCATTGAAAAAATGCAGGAAATCCTTTCAACGGAAGAGTCACCTCTTCTATTTGCGCTTCTCGAATGCCGGCCGGTTAGAGTGCATTGAACGAATCGCCTTGGGTGTCTTGGAAGAACAGAAACTCACCTACGGAGAAAACTTCCGTATGACCGTACCGCCCGACGATGGCGGTTCGATTAGAGTGTGAGGGTTCTTATCCAAGCCATAGACTGATTCCATCTCTCGCGGTCGATTCGCATACCTTGAACATTGCTTGGAGTTGATGGAATTAGTTCTCAACAAAAGAGGCGCCCCCCTCGTGCGAGAGGCGGGCGCCTCGATCTTTTGTTAGTTAGCCAGTGCCGGCTAACGGCTAACGTGTCGCGGGGTCCCCTTGAAGATCTGGCCTGGAAGGCTCCGGCCTCTATTCCTAACAAACGCTCACCCTACTGCCGCGCTTGTCCAGTTGACAATCCACACCAGCGCCGCGTAGGTCCCCTCTCATCTCGATGATCCTCCAGATTTCAACTAGTCGAAGACGAACCCCATGGCCCCGCTGACCACAGTCACGCGGAGCGGCGGTCGTCGTTCCAAACTAGCTCTTCCGGAGCCCCTGCGGCCTTTGGCCGATGTGCGGCTTGTCAATCCAAGATTGGTTAGGGAATATGTCAGTGCGCCGGAAGGCATGAGCCGGTGGAAACTGCTTGAAGCCCATTTTTCTTCGCACGATCACCCGCTGGTCAAAGTTGGCACCCCCACCCGTCACATCCCAGGGGCCATTCAGGTGCACCCATCGTACCTGGAGGCGGGAGCGGACAGATCGAAGTACTATCCTGACTACGATCACCCAGCTGATGGCAACCTCCTAGCTGATTCTGATCTGTGGATCGCGATCGAGCGCCTCGGAATCACACCGGACACGCTCGTGATCGTCTACGGACGCGAACCCGATGGCGCCATGGCCGCGGCACGGCTCGTCTGGGCCTTGATGTACGCGGGGGTTTCGAAGATCTGGCTGCTTGATGGTGGGATTGAGGCGTGGTTATCCGCTGGAGAGCCTTCCTCGCCAAAGATCAAGCACGCTCGCGAACTGTGGAATAGCGGCGAGTCCCGGGAAGGATCATTGGAATACTGGCGCGCGCGGCCGGAAATCCTGGCCACCACTGAAGAGGTCGAGGAAATCGCTTATTCTTCACCCTCAGCCCAGGGGAAACTCGTCGATGTGCGGCGACCAGGAGAGTGGGATGGCACCCTGGCCTACTGTTACTCATTCTTCTCACAGACCGGGCATATTCCGACCGCCACGTGCCAAGGTAATTGGACCAACTTGGTAGACGGGCAGACACGCCGTTTGGGACCAATGCTGGACGCGATCTCTCAACGATGGCGAAAGTTGGGAATCATTGATGCGGGTGTGGATGACGGCGACACCATGCTGATCTTTTATTGTGGCACCGGTTGGCGATCTAGCATTGCTTTCCTCATCGCCTGTTTGCTGGGTCTGCGCGCTAAAAACTATGACAGCGGTTTCTACGGCTGGTCTTGGAACGTAAATAATGAAATCGTGAGAATAAAGCGCGGGGAGTGCTGCTCACGTAGGGCCGGAGACGTAACAACCTTTAGCCCCGCAAGAAGCCTTTTTGAGATGAAATCGATTTGAAGAATGATCTTAAAGAATATTTTAAAAACTAACTAATGTCTATACTCACCAAAGAACTCATTGCCTCCCCATCCAAGCGCACCTACCGGTCATTCGATCTGATCCGATTGTTGAGGACGGTTTTCGAACCGACCGAAGGTTGCCGTGTCTGCATCCTCACGGATTTTGAAGATCCTGCCGAGAAGATGAAGGCATTCCATTTTCTCCAGGATCCAGAAGCTTTTCCCGTGCAATCGCGTGCGCACCGTCACTTCTACCAAGCGCTGCATCAAGGCGCCATGGAGGATATGGGGATGCATGGAGGCGATATGTTCGCCTATCACAGTACGAATGGATCCAACCTCGACATGCGGGATGACTGCTATGATCACGAGGGCAATCGTCTCTCGCTGGATCGCGATATTTATCCGAACTATGACATTATTCTCTGCATCTCGACTTGGAGTGCGACCGCTCCATTGACTGCCAAATGCAAAGAATTCGGTTTTCGCGGAGCGACAATGCACGGCATGAACGATGTCATTCTCAACAGTGGCTTGGCGGTGGATTACGATGAGGTTTCGGCTGATGCCGAGCGCATGCGTTTAGCCATGACGAACGCCGATACAATCGAAATTGACTTTGGTCTTGAGGACGGCCGGGTCTTGACCGCAGCCTTGGATCTTGGCGGTCAGGAAGCGCAGAAATCGCACGGACTTTGCAAGGGTACGAACCCTGACGTGGCCAACCTCCCCGCTGGAGAGGTCTACTTCGTGCCTGTGAATGCCAACGGTCAATTCCCCATGAAATATGATGATGGTACCTTGGGACTCCTTGATGTGGAGGAACGGTCCATCGTCAGCAGCACCTTGATTGAGGGTGAGCAGAAAACGATCGATGCGCACAACGCACGGCTCGCGGACGATCCCATGACGGGAACGTTAGGAGAACTTGGTTTCGGCACCCAGGTATTACCCGTATCCTATTCCGATATTCAGGACGAGAAAGTGCTAGGCACTTGCCACTTGGCCACGGGCCGGGACGACCACCTCGGTGGCGATATCATTCCGGAGATGTTCAAACGTCACGAGAATTCCACGCATGATGACATCCTCTTTGCGCCTCACAAAACGCCTAACTTTAACATTATTCAAGTCAGGATGAAGCGCGGCCATCAATGCGAAATCATCATCGAGGACTTTCGCCCTAGTCAATACATCATTGACGCTTTGTTAGATAAAGCCTAGCGTTGGTCTGAACGCAAGTCAAAGATACGGACCGGCAGTGCCTGATTCTTTCATCACAAGGAGCAGCCTAAACGTTGGCCTCTAACGGTATTCGTATCTGTTGAAATGCAGGCTTTTAGCCTGTTCACGAGCGGGGTTTTGGGAGCGTCAAAACGGATCCGCTCGCCCTACGGCCTATTCTGCAGCAAGTCGATTTTCCAAGAAATCCGCCACACGCTCGAACGGATCGAAGCCAAAGGCCATCCCAATAGGCCGCCGTAAGTTGGAGTTGGCATTGATATCGTAGAAGACACGACGGCCGCCCGGTGTTTCAAGAAACTCAATGCCTGCCACATCCATCTTAGCACTTCGAACGATACGCTGACCGGCTTCGCGGGCTTCATCGGGTAGGTTGGGGTAAGGATGAAACTCGACCGGAGGCGCCGCGGCATCCGTCGAGATAGCGCAAGCGCTAGCGTCCTCGACTCCCGAAGGATTGCATGTTTCGGATGGACAAAGATTGTAGCGCCCGTGGGTAACAACGCGCATCGCGTAGAGAAGCTCATCGCCCAAGAACTCCATGCGAACGATGCCAAACGCCACATCGTGAGGGAGATACTCCTGGAGAAGCAAGAGTTGATCGGGGTCCCAAAGCTCGGGCTGCTGCTCTAGCAGATAACGCAAAGCTTCAAGACTATCGACTTTGTGCATTCGCGCACCGCTTCCTCCCTGTTCCGGTTTTAGCATGGCGGGAAACCGCAAGTCATCGCGATCAGCAAGCGCCTCGACGTCATTGAAAATGATCGACCGCGGATGATCGATACCGAGTTTTTCAAGATGAGCAATCTGAACGCTCTTGGATAGTTCGAAGGCGAAGACATCGGCACCGTTGAGGACGCGAGCCCCCTGAACTTGGAGATTCTTCAGCAGTGCCAGAGTAAACGGAACCACTCGTGGACGCCCTCGTACATAGGCGCTCGGACTGGCTTGGTTGAAATAGAGCTTGGCCGAGGGGAATTCGTGCCCCCCGAAAGCCGCGGACTTGAGATCGATCTTTGAATAAGCAAGCCCTCGTTTGTCCAAGACTTCAAAGAGAGGCTGTTGCCAATCTTCGTTTTCAAACAAGACGGCGATGTCTGTAGTTGGGGGGCTGGACATGCGTCGGCCACCGGATCAGCTATCGCCACAAAAGTCCATCTCGATTCCAAACTCTACGCCCGTTATTTAGCAGCCAGAGAATCTAACGAAAATCTCATTCCTGATCTCACCGAAGCGCCATGCGCCATCGTGTCGAGAGAACTGAGCCGGGATTCTTCAAGCGTATGGTTGGGAAGACCGAGTCGGCCCGAGAAGATTCAATCCTTGCAGGAAGGATGACTCAGGATGGCTCCAGAGCCGTGACCTCATAAGAGGCTTGCGTCAGCACAGCACCGACCGGGGTAATCTGATGTTGCGAATGTCAGAGTTACTCCAAGAAAGTAATACTCCGTGTCACATTTTCGGGGAAACCTTCCATTAGAAGGGTGACCATGTGAAATGAGCCATTCGGAAGAACGCCGACACACCCATGCTGCCAAGTGGCTGAAGGAATACGCCGTCAGTGGCAGTGACACGGCTTTCGCAAACTTATTCCGCGCTTACGGAGGAATGGTTTACGCGAGCGCCTTGCGGCGGGTGTCCGATCCGCAGCTTGCTGAAGATGTGACCCAGGAAACGTTTGCAATGCTGGCACGGAAGGCCGGGGCGCTCAGCGACCACACTTCACTAGCTGGATGGCTTTTCGCGACCACACGATGGATTGCCCACGACACGATGAAAGTAGAGCGCCGAAAACGGGAGAAAGTCATCAAGCTGCATCAAGAGACTAACCAGAAAGGAACGCCGGGCACCGAGGTAATGGATGACACGTTGCCTCTTCTTGATGAAGCCCTCGACGCTCTCAAAGCCTCCGACCGCGATGTGATTCTCTGGCATTACTTCGAAAGCATGCCCTATGTTGAGATCGCAAAGCGAGTCGGCAAGTCCGAGGCGGCGTGCCGCAAACAGGCGTCTCGCGCACTCAAACGATTGAGCACACTCCTTCAAAATCAGGGCTACGCGATTCCAGTCGTCGCCTTAGGTAGTTTGTTAACCACACACCTTGGTAAAGCGGCTCCCGCATCGCTGGCATCGAATCTCCTGCCATCCTCTGCCGCCACGGCATCGGCACTTCCCATTTCCAAACTGATCGTCAACTCGCTTCAAACCATGGCCTTTACAAAAACAAAGACTGCCCTTGTCGTCTCCGCTCTCGCTGCCGTTCCGATTGGATTGCAGTGGAACAGCAATCAATCGTTGCGCGAACAGCTACGTCAGAAGGCTGAAGCGGTGCAGCCGCACCGCCATACGGGGAATTCGATTATCGCTCGCAATCGAACGCGAACCATGAAACCCTCACAAACGCACAATAGCTCTATGGAGGATGTGCCTATCGCCAAACAGATTGCCGAGATCGTCAACGCACCCGATGCTCGCCCATTTGAAGACTTGAACCGGCAAATAAACGAGATGTCTCCAAAAGAAATGACGCAACTGCTAGTAGAGCTGCGCTCTAAACGCGACCACCCGCAATACAAGCCGTTGGAGAACATTCTCTTTTTTCAGCTCATGCAGCGAGGTCCTGAGGATCTAATCAATCTTAAGATCACTCACCCCGATCTCCCGGTGCTTGGTCGCACCTACCGAATCTGGGGCCAGACCGATGCGGGCGCTGCTCTGGAGCATTTGCGCACTCTTGAAAATGACACGTGGTACGATATGGGTCTCGGCGCAATCTTGCAGGGCCTTGGTGATGTCGAGCCCAGCCGCGCGCTCGAAACGCTCCGGAGCCTTGACGACGGAGAAGACTATCACTACAAAAACCTATTTCGCTCTTGGGCGACTGTTGAACCCGCCGAGGCTGCTGCCTCTCTCGACCGCGTTCCGGAGGAATTTCGTGCGGTCGCACTCTCGACAGTTGGAGACAACTGGCCGGAACTCGATCCGAAAGCCGCTCGCGCCTGGGTCGAATCTCTAGGCACCAATGATAGAAGCATTGCGGAGCAGGCCGTCGAAGAAAGGATCGCGCAATTGGAGAATAAGATTAAGAAGTTTGATTGGTGACCACGGGATGCTAGCTAGCGAATACGTAAGTGATAATGATAGGTTTAAGCATCCCAATAGCATTCATTCAATCGGCCATTTAGGCACAAGCCGGTTCTCACCGGTGGTGGCCTCCCAAACGTCTTGGTTGGCGAAGCGCACGGCATAGCGGGGGTCCTGAGCCAAGCGTACGGAAGCATCAGGCAAGGCAAGATGCAGAGCGTAGTTTCCTTTGGGCAGATTGTCAGGGAGCTTCACGGCCGCGGAGAAACGCGCGCACTCGCCTGGTTTCCATCGTCTCGGATCCACCTCTGCCAATGGGAAACGCACCTTCTCCTTCCCATCGGCGTCACGGAGCACCAGCTGAACGGGACGTTCGTTGTAGAGCGCTGCGAAGCCGCGGTTGTGCAAAGTGAAGGCAAGACTCACATCTCCTCCAAGCGTGCCTTTGTCAGGGAGCACGACCGACTCAAGAACGAATCGTGCTCCCATCCGCCGTTCAACGGTCTCCATGAAGCCGCTCTCCCGCCAGCGCTTGAGGACGTCTGGATGATAGGTCAAATTCAGGTAGCTGAGATGCAACCGCTCCATTTCGAAGGTCGCGACGTCGGGTAAACTTCGCTCATGCAGTGCGCAGCTTTCGCCACCGAAGAGGGTGTGCAGGGTGTCCGCTTCGAGGTACGCCTGTTCTTGGACCATGGTAAGGCCTTCCCGGTTGTAGGTGCCCACGTCATTGGGCGAAGAGAGAAAGCAATCATTGTGATGCGCGGTGCGCGCGATGGGTTCACCGGTGTAAGCGATTTCTGAAGTCAGCGGCTCGTTGGATTGAAAGAGCGATTGCTTGAGTGCCGGGTAGCGCACCACGATCATGCGCTCACGCGGCGTATTTTCTAGCAAGTGCATGAAAAAGGCGCGGCGCGTATCCGGTGCCCTCGCTGCCGCAGTGGTGTGCCATTCTCCCCAAGGACCCAAGAAACCCGCTTCAAAGAAGGCGATGACATCGGTGTGGCGTGTGAAGAGCGGCGCCAATTGCGTCACATGTCCACGGATGATTTCCAACTGAGGATCTTCGTAGGTTTGATAGTCACCCCCCGGTCCGCGATGCCCATAAGACGCCCTGACGATTACCTTGGCACCGACTGTCCGCGCCCGTTCAAAGCCTTGATCCAATTTTTCCAGGTAGGTTTCGGGAAGTTCGGCGGTGGCGCGAAAGCCTTCGAGGTCAATCTTGCCCCAGATCAAGGTGACATTTCGTTCCCGCATGGTTTCGACCTCATCGGTCAGCCTGTCGAGATTCTGATAGAGATAGAAGCCGCTCTCTGGCTTGGGAAAGAGGGCATCGTCTTCTAGGAACCGGATCTCCTTTGCGTCAACGGTGGTGAGGGCAGCGGCGAGGATGACCATCTCACGCCAGGCTTTGGACAACGGGTTCATCATGACTCAATCCCGAGCACGATAGAACTGGGTGCTTTCGTTAGGTAAAACGATATGAGGGCTGGTGGCGCCAGGAACGGGAACCCAACTACCTGGTCGAAGCGTTTCACTGCTTTCCAGCACGCCACTCTCCCATTGGAGTTCGATCTGGGTCCCTAACAAGTCAATGACAAATGGCCGGGGTGTCACGGGTAATCCCGGATCACGCGAAACATCGAGCGCGTGGACAATGGGATCCCCATCGGGACCGGAATCGATCACCGCCCAACTCGTATCGATCAGCTCGAAGCGAAGCCCCACCGCGTCGGCCGTCACCAAGGGCACACCGTCCTGGCTCACGGCTGCAAGCGAAACGCGGCATTCAAATTCTGTGGAAGCCGTTTCCGGTGCCAAGACAAACCCCGTGGAGGGAACGCTGCCTTCATTGAAACCACCACCGATCTGCAACCAACCCAAGCCATTCTCGATCATGAGTGAGGAACCATTGAGACCCGTGTTAGGATCGTTGTCGCCATCAATGAAAAGGTGATAGAAATGACTGCCGGGAAGCGGCCCCACGACACTGTGAAAGCTGAAACGCACGTAAAGATACTCGTCGTCGTTGGCCACCCAGTACTGATGAAATTCTAATCCATCGCCCGACTGGGCATCCGTCGCGATGGGATCAATGCCATGCCAGTCACTGAAATCGCCGTCTATGAGGATGGTTGCTTGAAAGTCCTGTGAATCGGTGAGGGCATTTCCGAAAGGATCTTCCACTCCAGATACATCCAGTGCGTAAGTCTGTCCAAATGTGAGGGCGTCCGCCGTATGCAACGTCACGGTTCTTCCCTCCTCACTCAACGAAACCTCCACAGCCGGGTCCCCTGCGATAAGAAACTGACTGGCTTGCACGTTGGACACGCGTTCGGAGAAAACCACCGTAACCGTTTGAGACCCTCCGGTGATGCGCGTGATCAAGGGCGCTTCCGTGTCACCCTCCACCAACACGGTAGCGATGCGGCTTTCAAGAGCACTCGCACGATTGCTCACTGTTAGTTGATAATCACCAGCATCCGCAGCCGAAGCCGCGTCCACCATGTAAAGAGCGCCGGTCGCGCCGGGAATGACTTCCCCGTTCAAGGTCCATTGGTAAGTGAATGGTGGCGATCCTCCGATGGCTGCCGTGAGAGTGAACGGCCGGCCAAGCAACACGGTCTGATCGGCGGGCAAGGCGTTTTCGGTAAAGACCGGGGGCGCTGCTGTCGTTGTGAGGACAGCGGCACGACTACGCACGGTGCCACTAGCATTGCGCACCTCAGCTTCATAGATGCCGGCATCACCCTCAAGCACCTCAGGGATTTCCAACTGCGCACCATCGGCGTTGGGAATCATCTCACCATTCTTGTACCATTGATAGTCAAAGGGAGCCGTACCGGCGATGGCGCCAAGAGCGAAGACCGTGCTTTCTCCTTCGATCACCTCGCGATCTTCCGGTTTCGCGTTGTCTTCAAGACTTGGCGGGACGCTATCATTAACCGAAAGCTGAAGCCCGAAAGCGATCGCTTCCATACCGCGTGGCACGCGATGCACCTCGACGGTCAGTATATTCTCACCAACCAGAAGCGATCGTGCAGGGAGACTGAATGACTCGACCTCACCAAGAGATTGCGTTAGTCCCAGCGCGGCGGTTCCAGGCTCGATGATGCCTTCCGGCATGCGAATGCGCCGGATTTCTTCGCCATTGAGGTAAATGACGGCCCCGTCTGAAAGATAGGCCTCCGCTTGGAAGGCCACGCCTTCGCCCGCGTGTTCCCAAAGAAAGGACGTGCGAAAGTAATAGGTGGTGCGTCCAGGATTCAACGCTACCTGCGTCGCCACGGGAAAGGCATCGTTGGCAAAGCCCTGGACGAACAAGCCCTGATCCACCTTCCATGTTTCGTCGAGGCCTTGCACGACTTCGCCCGTGTAATCGGCCAAACGCCAATCGGGTGCGACGGGATCCGCGACTTCTTGGTAAAACCAAAGGGTTTCCTCGAAATCCGCTAGGACTTTGGAACCTTGAAAGCGTTCGGGTTGGGTAGTAAATGTGTAAGGCACTCCTTGGATGGCATCACTCAACTGCCATTCTAACGTTTGCGCGATATAGGAGACCACGATGTCATCCCCCTGAAAGAAGGGCAATTGCTCAGTGTCTAACACCCCACGCGAAACACGCATTTCAAAGGCATCCGCGACCCCTGCAGGTGCCGCCCGCCAATTCAAGTTCGAGCCACCGCCCTCATTGAACGCCCCATTCTTCTGTTGATAGCTGTTTCCATCTTCCACCAGCATCTCCGAACCCACGCCCCACAAGCTGGTGCCGGTGGTTCCATCGGCGTCGGTATCAAAGGCCAAGTCATGATGGAAACTCGCATACGCCACAGGCCGGTGAAGCCTTACTCTGATGTAAAGAAAGGCGTCGTCATTGGCCATGGCGATGTCTTTGAAATCAAAGGATCCTTCTGCATTGGCGTCAGCCGTTTCCAGCACGGGCACGCCTAACCAATCGTCGAAGCTGCCATCGATGGTGATCTCTCTAAACGTGCCGGCAAAGGTGGAAACCGTTAGAAGCGAGAGGGTGGCAACGGCAAGGAGCGTGTTTTTCATGAGGTGGGTCACGGTTAGAGAAAACCGTATTGGGAACTCACTCAGCCCGCAAGGAAGGAGCGCTCAGGAGCCCGGCGCTCGCTATGAGCGTAGGGCGTTACACGTAGCGGCCTTCGAGCGTTCCGGCTCATGTGAGCAAACAAACAGCTTCAACAACTTCCCCGATCAAAACACGAGCGAGGTCCGTATAATAGAGATCTGAACCACCCGCGCCCCATGAGATCGCCATTTTTCGCCTTCGCAGTCCTCCTGCAAACGATTGGTTTCCTTTCTGCAGAGGATCCCATTCCCGCTTTTCATTCCACTGTCGGTCTCGAAGTCGAAGACTTCTACGAAGCCTCACCTGACCCGATTGAGTTGAAACTTTATTTCTATCGAGCGGTCGATCGCTCGAGTCTCAATGATAACGATCTCTGGGTGGTGAGTCGCAATGGTTTCAGCGAGTTGGCGACCTTTGTGAGTGCGGCCCCCCTAGGCGGCGATGAACCACCACAAGGTGAAGTCGATACGCTCGGCACGGTGGCTACCTATCAATTAGAACCGCCGGAGAATGGTTGGACGGAATCTAACAATGGCCGCTATGTTGTTCTGTTACAACCAGATGAAGTGCAAGGGATCGGTGGCAGCTTCTTTCCTCCTGACTACCTAGGCTCCTTCCGAATTGGTGTGGGCGAAACGCGGCCCGCGTATCCGTCTGGTGTGGGCATCGAAGTCAAACTAAACGCCGATGGCGAACGACAGGCCGTCGTCACTTACAGGTTCGATGAAGGTCGAATCCATGTGACGGATTTCGGTCAAATAGAGCGGCATGGGAATCGGCTGACGATTGACTTCCAAGCAATTCATTCGCCAGACGGCGAAGAGGCCCCGGTAGAGTTTGTTCAAAACTATCCCCTAACTGACTTAGAATCGGGCCACTACGAACTCATCGTTCAATCCGGTAGTCGCGTGTTAGGAGTCCACGAATTCCGTGTCTTTGAAAATGGCGAGCCCATTGAGGCTGAGATTGAATTGGAAGTGCAGAGTGATCCCAACGGCCGGCACTATGCGATCGTGGTGGTCCATTTCCATGATTCGCATCTGGGAATCATGGAACCTGGGGATCCCATTTGGGACGGGAACCGAATCATCATTCATGCGAAGGCCGGTTTCCGGGACCATGCGGAGTTTCCCGGAGAGAGTACCTTTAAATGGCGCTATGACTTGGGATTCCTCCCTCCTGGTCCTTACAGTTTGTCATTCAAGATCAACGATCAATTGTGTCCTCACATTGACTTCAAGGTAGGCGAACGCGGTGAGATCCCGGCGACTGCGAATATCGATATCGTGCGCACCGAGGAGAAGATTGCTGCCCAAGTGAAAGCAGAAATCTCGCCCAATGCAGATGGCAGCATCTATCAGATTGGTGAATGGGGCCGGCCGTGGCGGCAGGGTCAGACGATCTACTTGGATGCCAAGGCTAATGGTCCACTGGAATCCTTCAATATCGAGCCCATCACGCAACGGCACGAGTACTGTCTCTTTGATAAGAGCCCCAACAAAGAATGGGAAGAGCTATCATTCGAGCCGCTCGAGTTGCTTCCGGATTATTTGCGACCGGCGGAAAGACATGAGGTCGTCCTGCGCACAGAAGAAGAATGGGATGCCTGGATCGGCGAGATCTGGCCTCCTGACATTGATGCGGACGCTCCGCCCATTCCAGTCGATTTCGAGACTCACACAGTTGTCGCCATCTACCTTGGCCGCCAAGTTGAAGGCGCCGGCGCGGAATTTGATCGCATTGTCACCAATGGGCAATCCATTGATGTGCGCTATGTCGAATGGACGCCCGGCATCATCGAGGGTGAGGAAATCAGCTATCACTACCCGGGCCTCATGGCGGCGATTCGCAAGACCGATCTGCCCGTGACCTTCAACGGACGCACCCCGACTGGTGATCCTCCGGTCGCTCACACGGACTCCAGCAATTCGTTAGGCTGGCCGGGACCGGACGATGCCGGCGTGTATCTCGTCATCTTCCGTATCAATGGTATCGCCTACGCTCGCGCCCGGTTTGAAATCTCTGGAGGCGGCGGAAAGATCCCCGCGCGCGCGAATATTGAGGTGACGCAAGACGGCGAGATCGCCGAGGCTGAAGTGGAAGTCGCCTTCACGGGATTTCCTTATCACTCGATTTCTGAATGGGGCCCTGTCGAGTGTCGTGGAAATCATTTTATCATTCACAGCCAAGCCTCCGAGATTCACTTTGTTAGGGAACCCGCGTTACCCTACTTCGAACGGCACCGGTTTCGTTTACCGCTAGCCAAAGATGATGACGGCGAAGCGATCGATTTCGAGATTATCGATATCAACCCACAGATTGCTCAGCAACAGAACGTGGTGATTCAGACCCGCGACCAATGGTGGGAGCTGATCGGCTTCGAGCCGGGTCCTAACGTTCTACCTGCCCCGGATCCGGTGGACTTTGAGGAGTTCACCCTCATTGGCGTGATCCGCGGCGTGAAACCGACGGGATGTTATGGGCTCAAGATCATCGATATCGCGGTGCGGGACGGCGTCATTCTCACCACCTATCAACTTCGCGATCCGCGACCTAACGAACTTTGTGTGCAGGCCACGACGTATCCGGCCCTCTTCGCCGCGATTGAGAAGACGGAATCGCCGATCGATTTCATCGAACTTCCCGACCCGGGCTTTGACGCCCCACCCATTCCAGTGGAACCCGATGGCGGCATCGGTGATGGCGGCGGGCCGCTACCGCCGCTGGAGCCCGGCGACGTTTATACGGTCGAGTTCCGCATCGATGACCTCACCTATGCGGAAACGAAGTTTGTCATTGAAGATGAAGACGATCGCATTCCCGCACGCGCGACGCTCAAGTTAGAGGAAGGCAACGCTTCCGTCGCCGCGCATGTGGAAGTGGCCTTCACCGGTTTTCCCTATCATTCCATAACGGATTGGGGATCACCTGTTAGATCTGGCGATCTCTTTCAACTCAATGCTACCGCATCGGAAGTGCAGTTTTTTGAAGAACCTGAACTCCCCTACTTCGAGCGGCACACTTACCGGCTGCCTGTGTATGCGGTTCCCGAGTGCATGCCACTTGACTTCGAGCGACTGGAATCGCCAATTCAAGTGTTAGAAAGAAAACGGTTACATATCCAAACCGTCGATGAATGGTGGGACTTCTTGGGTGTGGAACCCGGCCCTCTCGTAGACCCCATTCCACCGCCAGTGAATCTGTCAGAGTTTACGATCATAGGCGTCTTCTTGGGGGAACGTCCCGACACGTGTTACGGCGTGAAGATCCAAGAAGTGTGTGTTGAAGAGGGGAAACTACGAGTCGTCTACAAGCTGCGCGAACCGCGTGAAGGCGAAGGCTGCGGTGATGCCATCACTTATCCTGGAGACTTAGTGGCGATCGAGAAGAGCCAGGTTCCAGTCGAGTTCATCGAGCTTCCCGATGACGGTGAGGACGGTGTTTTCAAGCCAGTGGATGGCGAGCCAGGAGATGGAAGCGGCGCCGAACCTCTACCAGTCGATGCCGATGGCAATCGCGTCATTATGGTAGAGTTCCGCATCAACGGCGTCGTCTACGCCCACGAACGCCTCCGTCTCAACGACGACGGCACTGAAGGACCGTCACCGAACCCAGTCCTTCCCCACGGCTTCGTAGATTGGTTAGGCCAATTCGATTCAGGAAACACCGCTGGCGGCGATCAAGACGCGCCCTCCGAAGCGGATTTCGCCTCCATGAACCGCGACGGCGATCGCTGGACCGATCTCGAAGAGTTCTTGTTAGGATTGAACCCCGTCGATCCCGGAGGCCCCCCACCCGTGCGCCCCGAATGGATCCAAGACGAAGCCGGCCCCCACCTCGCGATCTGTTTCCAACGCCGCAAAGGCGCCGAGGAACACGTCGACTTTGTCGTCGAAGCGTCCAACGATCTCCGGAAATGGATCGACGATCCCACCCTGTTAGAGCACGTCAATACTCTGGATCTCGGAGGCGACTTGGAAGAAGTCACCATCTGCCTCAAAGCAACCGCCGACGCCCCCTCAGCCCATCCCTTTCTCAGACTCGTGTTGCGATCTCGGTAGGTTAGACCAGGCACCGCAAGCCTCCCTAAAGCGGCATGTCGTGGATAGGTCACAGATCAGCGATGATCGTTTGACATTGTTAGCAATCCAAGGAGCCGCGGCGGCGGTTTGCAACCGCCGGGCTAGCATGGGGGCGCTTGCATCTGACTTGCGGCTCTGCGTCATTGGGGTATAGCTCGCCTACTGGCTACCACAGCTCGTCTGCGCTCGATCACACTATCATTCTCAGTGATGACGGCGAACTGACAGGAGAAAGGTTGTGAATCAGGCGTTCTCGCGTAGCCTGATAGATCTAACAACTCCCGAGAGAACGAAGGAAAGATAATGCGGCAATCTTGCGTGAACGAATGACGGAACAATATGACGATGCGGTCGCTCGGCATTATGCCGCGTTTAGGCCGCCGTTACATCAAATGATCTTGCGGAAAGTGTTTCGCTCTAATGAAACGTTCCGCATGGGATTGGATGTTGGCTGTGGAACTGGCTACTCGGCGGTGGCTTTAGCAGCGTATTGTAGCCAAGTGGTGGGATTGGATTCTAGCGCTTCAGTGTTAGAAAAATGCCAACCGCATCCACATATTAGGTATCGGGAGGGCCGTGCCGATGATTTGCAGGCCTTCCCTGAAGGAAGCTTCGATGTCATCACCTTCGCAGGATCGCTTTTTTATACCAAATCCGAGCGGCTGAAGGAAGAATTGTTGAGAGTCGCTACTCGCGCGTGTTCGATCGTGGTCTACGACTTTGAGGTCCACCTCGAAGAACTCATACGCTCTCTAGGCCTATCCATTCCTTCAGTGGGATCAGACTATGATCACGCCGTGGGACTGGACGGATGGACGACGTTTGAGCTCGGCACCAAGAAAGCAGAAAGGATTCAGCTCGATATCTCGCCGGATGAGGCTTCTCACGTTCTTCTATCGGATTCGAATCGGTATGAAGCCATGCGCAACCGCTTTTCCGAATCAGATCCGTTTGAGCCCGTAGTGGCGCTCTTGGCTGATCGCCAAGAAAGAATTGCTCTCCATTCGACGATCTACTTCGCAACCTATCACATTGGTTAATAAACGAGTTGGAAGAGGCACAAAGGCATCCGCAGACAACGCCACCATCCAATCATTCGGCTCCGTTGGAATCGGTGAATGGCCAGTTAAGATGACTTACAAGTAATTGGGACGGCTCTCTTTATTGACGTAAGCGTCTGCGGCATTACTGCCTGGAATACGCATGTTAGGGCCATCCCAATCAATATTCTCTTGCAGCTTCAGCGCCACAACTCCCGCAAGACCGATCTCGGTGAGATGACCACCCAGATCGAAATCAGCAAAGCAAGTGCCATCACCTCGGCACGCATCTAACCATTCTTCCAAATGTCCCTTTGAGCGAGGGAGCGTGATCGGCACCTTCTTCGCGGCCTCATGATTATCGGCGCCACGAAACTTGGGCTCGCCCCTGAGACGCACATAACATTGGGAATTCCAAAGACCTGACGAAAGTTGTCCTTTGGTGCCATCTAACAAACAGCCCACTCGCGGCAAGCCCCCGAAGGTGTTTCGCAATTCCTTGGTATTCGTCTCAGGCGGTTCATCGCCGCCGGTGTAGAAATGCAATTTCACCGGCTTGCGCTTGCCACGTTGTGGAAAATGATAGGTCACGGTGCAGGCTTCGGGGAAGGTTTCTTTGCCAAGCTTCTTCCCGCTGATGGCGATCTTATTCGGATAATCAAGGTTGAGAGCACGGAGCGGCATGTTGAAAGAGTGACAACAGAAATCGCCCAAAGTTCCATTCCCGAAGTCATACCAGGCGCGCCACTTTCCGGGATGATAAATGTTTGATTTGTATGAACGCGAGGGCGCCGGACCGACCCAGAAATCCCAATCCAATCCTGTGGGGATGGGATCCGCATCTGCGGGCCGGTCCGTTCCGTAGGGCGGCCCATGTACGGGATGCCACACATGGATATCGGTGACATCACCAATCAATCCAGCTGCGATCACCTCCATGCTCCGGCGAAGATTGGGCGAAGCACTCCCTTGGTTGCCTGTCTGTGTGACCACTTCGGAGGATTTGGAGAGATCGCGGAGAAGGCGCGCTTCTGATAGGGTATGGGTGAGCGGTTTCTCGCAGAAGACGTGCTTACCGGCAGCCATTGCCGCACGGCAAATGGGCGCATGCCAATGATCCGGCGTCGAGATCACCACCGCATCGAGGTCTTTCTCTTTATCTAACAAGATCCGGTAATCACTATAAGTCGACACTTTGGCTCCCGCATCGCCATGGCGCTTCTGTGAGGATCGGATCTGATTCTCGTCCACATCACAGAAGGCAGTCACGTGATGACCCAATTTCAATAGCTGAGAAACGTGTCCTTGGATGCGGCCGCCCATACCGATCGCCGCCACGTGCAGTTTATCACTCGGCTTGAGGGTGCGGCTTCCGACGATTCCTGAAGGAAGAATCGTGAAGGCAGGAATCGTAGAGAGAAAACGTCGGCGTGTGGCATTCATTTGGAAAGAGCAGGAAGGGTTTCTTATTCAAACCGCGCAGTGATCGCAAGGTCTCCGGTCAAATTCAATCGTTGCGCAACATCTGTACCGGTGAGATCCCCCTCCCAGCCAACGAAACGACGGCCATTGGCAGCAATCGCTTCCACAACCGGTGGATGATCTCGGAAATAAACGCCGGACCAACTGGCCTTTTGGATCGCCAACGAATGAATGCGTATGGAACCTTTGGTGGGATCAGTATTCTCAATCGAAACGGTGGCCGTACCGTTTGGTAGATCGAAATGCTCTATTAATTGAGATCGTAATTGTTCCGGACGCCCCCGCGCGAAGGCTCTCAATACTTCTACGTTGCGCTCCCAATGGTCAATATCCAAGGGTTCGTCCTCTTCCTTATGTGGAATACCAAAGCCTCGTTCTTGAATAGCGTCCCAACTCCAACGCTGCAGATGGCGGCTCATTTCCGGTCGAATGACCGCGGCCATCGCATCAATACGTTGTAACACGTTGGCGGCGCTATAATGATGATTCAACAGATCAGCGCATCGCAAGACAAAGCGGTTTCGAAAATCATCGTTGTCAAGCATCTTGCGCAAGAGCAGTGTCCGGCCACCGGCGTTGGGCCATCCCGTTCCCGAACCAGATGGATTGGTATAAAAGGTGAACATATTTTCGTAATCGGAAAAATCCCGCTTCATGGCCGGCAAGTAGACCTCTGGTTTCCATAAATTGAAGCTGTAATCTTGATCGTAGAGTAACCAGCGAAAGACCCCGCCCTCCGTCTGAGGCCGCCAGCACTTGATATTCCCGATATCGAAATTCTGCCCATAAATGACCGCCAAATGATAGTCGATAAAGTTATCAATATCCAAATAGTTCGCTTGAACGAACTGATAGTGTTCTGCATCATTCATATCCCGGCCACCAATGTAGTTGCGCATCCGATTGTATTCGGTTGAGGATCCGGCGTTGGCGGCACCATAGCCCTCTATTAGGTCGAGCTCCTCGCTAGGCACTCCGTGATTCCCTTCCACGTAGTGTTCATTCATCTTTTCGCGAATATTGTAGATGCCCCAGTAATCCCCATTGAGATAAACTACGGTGGGCCGGTAAGCTTGCACATCCAGTCCCGTTTCACTGGCCAGACCGGTCATAAGCGCATCGCGGAAGAGGGTGAAATTGCCATTAACGAAATAACTTCCATGGCTTTCCGGATCAGAAAACTCACGAATGGGTGGACGAGGATAAGTTAACCACGTGCTTTGATTATCGTTGCCCGAATTCCGAAGCACGATGGATTCAAAGGAATCAATCTCTTTGTTAGGAAAGAGACGGTGAGGAATGCGGCCTTGACCATATTCTCGACGCGCAAAGAGAGCCAAGGATTTCTGAGGATACCCGCGAGAACCCCATCCGCCAAAGATCTTGATGCCCGCTTGCATCTGAAATCCGTCGTTATCTTCCGGCTCATAAAACTCAAAACTGATTTCAATCTCACGGCCGCGCTGCCAGGCATTAGAACTGGAGTAAGGGAAGTTGCCGACGATATTGCCGCCGCCCGTGAACATATGGTCGCCAAAGCCGTAGAGAAAGCCGTCGCGAAAGTCGAAATTCTCCGGTTCCGCATTGAGAGAAATAATGGGGAGATCGTGTTGGGTCCCCACAATGTAGGTTTGCGTGACCGTGCGGCTCGTGCGACCAGCAAAGACTTTGGCGCGAATGACCGTTGGTTCGTTGATGGTAAGAGGTTCCGTGTAAAGGGTGGCGTTACTATTAAAGAGCGAATGAATGGGCTCGGCACCGGTTGTGGCATAACGAATGACATCGTCTTCTCGCGCAGGAATCAGTTCGAGCGTTACGGGTTCGTCATACGCTCCGCCTTGAACCGAGAACAAAGGCGCTTGAATAAAGGGTGAGGGCGCGCCGAAGAGAAAACGCCCATTTTCTTCACCAGGTGTTGGGCGATTGGGTTCATAAACATAAAGCGTATCCGGTTCATCGCGATCCCTGCCCAATGAACTATCGGACGCCAATGGGCCTGGATGTAACCGGTCAATGATTTGGCCATCCGCTGTGGATAATAGAATGGGCTCTGCGCCATTACGAATTTGAAAATCGGCATGCAACTCATCAGCGGGCACTTCATCGCCCTCTTTTCCGGAAGCAAAGACAATCAAATAGGCGCCGGGTTCCAGCGATAGGTTTTCGGGAAAGGCCCATTTATCCAAATTGTCATGCCGGTCACTCAAATAAAGTCCACCTAATTGGGCCGTCGTGTCGCCCTGATTGACCAATTCAATCCAATCGGGATAATCACCAGCGCCATCCATCAAGGTGGTATCGTTATTGGTCATGAGTTCGTTGATTAAGATGTGAGGAACGGAACTGCCGCCGTTGTCATCGTCTCCGCGAAAGCGAATGAATCCTTCGGCGCCTTCTTGTAGCGGTACCCGAACACGATAGCGCATGGGTGACTCAACGGTGATGGTGGCATCCGACACCACTTCCCAAGAATCGGCCTTCAAACTCGGCGAGTGTTCAGTGATCCAGGATTCCACGCCCTCAGCCGTGCTCTCGAAAGAAAGGGTGAGCTCGGTTTCTCCCCGGTCCATTTCCAACACGCTAATGGGTAGTGGGCGTTGACTCCACGCCGGAAGGAGCGCGGATAGATAGATCATAAGCAAGGAACTAAAGAGACGCATACTTCTTACCTAACGCTTGATGCTTGCTTCATAAAGGCGGAACTCACACGATCTCTTCATGAGCTGGTTACCGCGTACGTTTCTTGTGACTACTTTGTCAGTGGGAATCGGATCGATTCACGCCGAGGAAACCTCCCTCCCTAAGGCCTACACTATTCCCACCTTGGATCTCGCTCAGGATACCGCTAGGCAAGTGATCGTGGATCGCGAGAAGGGCCAGTATCTCGGCCATCCCACCACCGTTCTCTTGGAAGATCAGAAGACCATGATCGCGGTCTATCCCAAGGGGCACGGAAGGGGAGGAATCGTCATGAAACGCAGCCGCAATGCGGGTCTCACCTGGAGTGAACGGCTTCCCGTTCCGGAGAATTGGAGCACCTCGAAGGAAGTGCCGACCATTCATCGCGTGATGGATGCCGCAGGTAAGAAGCGGCTGATCATGTGGTCAGGGCTTTATCCTGCGCGACTAGCAGTTTCCGAGGATGATGGCCATTCGTGGACGCCGCTAGAATCTGTGGGTGATTGGGGCGGCATCGTGGTCATGGGTAGCCTAACCAAACTCAAGACAGGCGCCGGTCATTACCTTGCACTCTTTCACGATGACGGCCGGTTTTTCAAGAAAGACGGCAAGCTTGACGAGCCGGTCGTTTTCACACTCTACAAGACTTTCTCCCAAGACGGCGGACTCACCTGGTCGCACCCCGAAGCCTTGTGGAGCGGCTCCGACGTGCATCTTTGTGAGCCCGGCACCGTGCGTTCACCGGAAGGAAATCAATTAGCGGTGCTCTTGAGAGAGAATAGCCGGCGGCGCAATAGCTTCGTCATTTTTTCTAACGACGAAGGTAAGTCATGGACAGAGCCGCGAGAACTTCCCGCGGCGCTCACCGGAGACCGCCATACAGGTGTCTACGCACCCGACGGGCGCCTCTTTCTTTCCTTCCGTGATACCACACTTGAAAGCGAGACCGCGGGCGATTGGGTGGCCTGGGTGGGCACTTATGAAGATATCGTGCAAGGACGTGAGGGCCAATACCGCGTTCGGCTCATGGACAATCACAAAGCCAAAGACTGCGCCTATCCTGGAGTCGAAATCCTCCCGGACGGTACTATCGTGACGACTACTTACGGCCACTGGACACCGGGGGAATCGCCATACATTGTGAGCGTACGGCTTAAATTGGATGAGCTCGACGCATTGAGCAGAAAGCGGTGAACCCCGCGGGCTTGGGTACTCCAAGCCTAGCTTAATCTTTACCTGCGAGGCGTCCTCGAACGAGCTTCGCCTTGGGCGCGTTGGGGTCTCGTTGCACCGAGCGCAGGATCTTTTTCACACGATGACCATTGCGGACCTTACCAAAGACCACGTCGAAACCACCCGTGCCGGCTGAGGAAAGTTTGACGTCCCCGATGTTTAGCAATCCGAGAAAACCAGGCTTGTCGACATCAATTCGACGCACATCGGAGATTCGGACTTCGTTAGAGCTCTTGGCGAAAATACCGCGTACAACTTCCGCCCGCGTCCGGGTGATGATGTAGCGATCGAATCGGCGATAGATCACGAGCAGGACGATGATCACGATCGCTCCCAGGTATCCTAGGACAGTGAAAAACTTGGAGGCTTGAAAATCAGCCGTACCAAACCCGGCATTGACCGCCAAGAGAATCGTGGAACCTACGATGAATAAGAAAAAGGTGATGAGGAATTTGGGATAGGCGAGAAAGGACGGATGGAGAACGACTAACGTTTGGTCGTAGTGAAACGATTCTTCGTCTTGAGAGGCAGATTCATGATCCTGACTCTCGTCTTCGTCCTCCTCATCATCGGCCATCCAAATGCCATCTTGCCATTCCACCTCTTCGATCAGGTCTTCTTGATCTTCATCGTCGCCCCAATCTTCTTCATCATCTTCGAATTCGTGCTCCGGCGCGGGCGCGGCCGAAGCCGGTTGATAGAGTTCGCCTACCTTGAGCACTTCGCTGTCTCCCACACGAATGCACAACGTTTCCATCGTCACTTCTTCGTTACCTAACATAGAGGCGATTTCTCGCTTGGTGTAAGGGCCGTATTTCCGCTCTCCGTCCAATAGATTGAAGCGATCCTCAGACATGGCGGTCACGGACGGTTCGAAGGGTCTTGCGCAGGCGGCACGTCGGGCAACCAATCCTCACGTTGTAGCAAATCGGGAACGTTCAACCTCGCCAAGGCCGCCGCATCGCTCTGGGAGATCGTTGCCAGAACGGGAGTGAGGCGATCCATCTCTGCTACCGCTGCATGGATGAGCGCGTGAAGCAGGCGATCGGGAAATGGTTGGGTAGGCTCGAAGAGATTGGCGGCGCGGTAGAGCACCTGCCGGGAATCCCAAATGAGTTCGAAATTGCCAATGGTCAAGGCCTCCGAACAACGCATCAGGAGTTCTGACAGTTTTAGTAGATGATAATCCTCAAACGTGAAAAGGGCCGTTGAGACCACGTGGATGGCGCCAATAGGCTCGAAGGCCTGGATGTGTAGAGGGACCCGCGTGTGATGGGCATCAAATTGCGCGCGCAGCACTTCGCGATCGGGAACGGCTTCATAGGCCACGCCCTTCGCATCGAGTGCCGCCTTGACCGCATGAAAGATGCCCGACATCCCGCCCGACTAGCACGCCCTGAGGAAATTGGTCAAGAGCACGATGTCGATTGAGTGCAAGTCAACGTGATGGCCGTTTGATACAAACGTGCAGAAGAAGGCGTGAGACTTCTAATGTGCCACGCCTGCAACTTCCACAAGTTTCGCGACGATTGGTATCGATGCAGTAGTCGTCTAACGGTTATCAGGCACGTCCTTTAGCACGTCCGCTTTCAAATCTGGGGAAACGCGTTCTGGAGGTTGTTCATCCATCCAGGCCATGGCAGCTGATCGATCCTTGCGCAGCCAGTCGATCAAAGCATTATGGAGGTGCGGGCGCCTATCACTTTCATGATCCATATCGGCAAACCATGCCACACCCGCCTCGGGATCGGTGCTCATGAGTTGATGGGCAAGGGCGGAAATGGCCGAATCCCGCGAGCGGGATCGCGGTAGTTCGTTGACCCACTCGGACGCCGCCACGGGATCCACCATGGACCACTGGCTGGCGATGCTGTAGAGCGCTCCACGCCGTGAGTAGCCTTCCGTTAGGGATGAAGCCAGTTGCGCGGCTTCGGCAGGGCTAGAATAGGCTTTCCGTTCAACGAAGGCGCCCCAGAAGGCGTTGCGGTACTTCTCCGGGACCTTCTCTCGAAGCCCAGTGGCGTCCACAAGGTTCATCGCTCCACCAATCCGTTTGTAAGCGTCGCGGCTTTGGAGGGCTTCGCCTTCGCTAACAAGGTAGTCGAATGCTTTGCGAGGTTCCGCGGATGCCCAATTTCTCAGCACGCCAACGACGGCCTCCTTCTTCGCGTCTCCGGCACGATGGGCCTCAAGCCAATTCATGGCTCCTTCCGGATCCTCGTAGCCCATCCTGGCGACGATTTCGTCTTCCCGGGCCCGTCGCAATTTGGCATCGGCGATACCTGAAGCCCGCGCCAACGCTTGCTGAGGATCGACTCGCGCCAGCGTGTGCCACAAGTTGGCGTCCTTTGTTAGGCCGACGAACTCCGTCCTTCGCTTCGGTCCGCGATTGGCGTAGGCGAAGGCGGCGTCGGGATCAACCAAGACCCACGCTTCCAAGACGCGATCGCGCGCCGAGGAACGATGACTTGGCGGAAGCGTTTCGATCATGGCTAGGGCTTCGCGTGGCGCCTGCTCTCCCCAGGCAGAAAAGGTAGCGAGAAAAGCAGCGTTATGCTCGTAGAGATCGAGAGTCATCAAACGGTTGGCCAGTTTCCTCAGATCATGTGTTGAAAGATCGAAGATTGCCGACTGCAACGCGTTCTTCTCTTCAACGGAACGATCGCTCGAGCCTGAGTCCAACCATTGGGTGAACACGCGATCCGCTGCACTCGCGTCACGCACGCCTAGCAAGGACGTCACCCGATCAGCGTCGGAAGACGTCGTCAGCCCGCCGGATGGCTTCATCACCGAACGAATAGCGAGCCCAATGGCGATGCCTAACATCATAGCGATGAGGTGAGCGAAAAGGGGACGCATGGTTTTCATTGAGTATGTAGTTTGACGAATTTCTCCTTCATCCGATCCTGCACACCTGGCTGGGCGTTGTACCAATCTCTGGCCGATGCGAAGTCGAGTGACGCCCACGCCGTGGCGAAATTCCACTGAGACGCAAAGCGGTCGTCTCCCGGCGGCAAGGATTCTACAAAGGGCCTTACTTGGGTGACCTGATCAATCGTTAGGGTATCGAGCGCGTCCCTATTGTACTCGTAGGAGAGGCCGGCGGTAAGGCCCCTCACAAAGGCATGACGCTCCGATTCATCTGCCAGCGCTTCCACATAAGTTCCTGCCAGATGCAGATGAGCACCCAAACCGCGTGCGTACGATTCAATGATGTGGGCATCGCGCGTGTCCTCAGGCAACTCTATCAGTGATGTGAAAGCCGTCTCAGGATCGGCAGCCGACCAATGTTCCATGATGCGCCGAAGGTTTGATTTCCTCGGTTCGCCTTCTAATAAACGCATAGACTCTTCAAAAGCCTCACCCGGATTCCTTTGGGCGAGACCCGCCAACAAGTTGTCGATCCAAGCGTCTTTAGCCACACTGTCTTCTACCTTATCCAGCCAATCGATCGCGGCACGTGGATCGTTCCACCAGTAAACGAGAACGCGATTCAATGTCTCGGTCTGTTTGTCAGGATCTTCGATGGCAAGTGCCTTGTCTGCGGTGGCGATGGGATCTTTGTAAGTCTGAAACACCCAATGCGAAGCCTCTAATTGCGTCTTGTCAGAGCCTTCGGGAAAACTCTCGATAAACGCCTCCAAAGATGCGGGATCGTTCTCCAGCCAACCTTGCACCAGTCCACTGCGCGCTCCGCCTCGAAGACGCGGCTTGCTAAGACTCAAGGCGTGTTCTTTCGCCGTTGGCGGATCGATGCTTGCCCAACGGGTGAAGAGCGCGGTGATCGCCACATGAGCCCCTTGACTCGAGGTCGAAGCAAAGGCCTTCACCGCCTCAAACGCCGCTTGCATTTCGTCAGGGCGTAAACTGAACATCAGTTCACGCGCTTTAACGCCGGTATGGTAGGGATTACGAAACGCCGTAAATTCCTGAAGCTGTGCTAGAATCTCGGCACTGGAGCGCGGGGCACTCGGTGGAGTCTCTTCCGTGAAGTGTCTCGTTTCCACAATCACCGTCTCTTCATGAGGCGTGAACGTTCGATCTTTGTAGGCGAAGGTGTGGTTGGCATACCATTGCCAACCCACGGGAACCAGGGCCGCAACCGCGGCGGTGAGTAAAGTGAATTTATAGGCAGACATGGCTAACAAGATAGAGGTGAACGTAGAGGCAGGCGCCGATGGCGCTGCCGTTAGGGCGATTTGCGTGACGTGCTTCGAGGTCAAAGGCAGAGTGTCTTGTGTGAAACACACCCCGAGACCGATGCCCAAGACACTCGGCGACGCCACGGCGCCTCGTTTTCTTAACAATGCTGCTAATCGATTAAGCGCCCTGGCCACGCGCTTGCGGCACGCGGCCTCGGATCGGTTGGTTAGGCGGGCGATGTCCTTGAAAGCGGATTTTTCATAGAAGCGAAGCATCACCGCTTCGCGATCCGCCACGGGTAGGGCATCAATGGCCTCATCTAACAACGGCACCACCTGCTGCCAGGCGATTTCATCTTCCTTGGAGGCAAACGCCCTTTCCGCAAGCGATTCTTCCTGATATGCATTCATGGCCCGGCGGCGGCTCGATTCTTTTCGATTAATATTAGCAGCGCTGAACATCGTCGCGCGATGAAGCCAAGCCGCTAGTTTGTGAGGCTCACGAATGGCATCCGCTTTCCGCACCAGCATGATGAAGACCTCCTGCGTGACTTCCTCCGCAAGCACCCGGTTGCTCGTCGACCGCAAAGCCGTCCCAAAGACCATGGCGCCATGCGCGTCGACGATCGCTTCAAAGTCGGCGCTGGAGCGGCTTTCGAGGTAGCGTGTAAGCAGAGAATCCGTGGGCATGAGATCGTTCTACCCTCAATGTGTTCCCTGCGCCGGAAATGGGACAAAGAATGACGTGATTAATGGGTTTGCAATGGTCACCGCTCTCCGAAACGGAGCGTCACGTGGTTGGAGGGCGTTCGATCTCGAAGAAATCGACGACGATCAAGGTGATGCTTCATCATACCCTCGCAACGGCCGCACCCAGATGTTGCGATACCGCACGGGATTCTTGTGATCCTGCAAACTGATCGGGCACTCGACGGCTTTGCCCGGAACTTCGGCGGCGTGGTGAACGAGGACGCCGTTGTGGAGGACGGTTAGGGTAGCGGGTTTGGTGACTTTGCCAGCCTCGAACTGCGGAGCGTAGTAGATAATATCGTAGCTTTGCCATTCACCGGGTTTGCGGGAGGCGTTGACTAGAGGTGGGTAGCGGTTGTAGATAGCAGCGGCTTGGCCATCGGGATACGTGTCGTTTTGATAGGAATCTAACACCTGCACTTCTCCGTGGCCCACGATGAAGACGCCGCTGTTACCGCGGCCTTGACCGTTGCCTTTCACCTCCTCCGGCGTGGCCCACTCGATGTGGATCTGGCAGCTGCCGAATTTCTCTTTGGAAGTGATGCCCCCGGTCTTAGGCACCACCTCCAGGTATCCGTTCTCGATCTTCCATTTGGGATCTTGCCAGGGCGTGCCGTCCTTCTTCTTACCAAGATCCCAGTTGGACATGTCCGTGCCGTCAAAGAGGACGATGGCATCTGAGGGTGGCTTCGTGGCAGACCCTGGATCGATGACGCGTGGACGGGGGCGGTTATTGTCACCTTGACGGTATTTACCGCCCGGTGTGAAGGGGCGTTCTTTCTTCTTGGCCTTGCCGGTGAGCTGTTTGATGTAACGCACTTCGCCTTTCCGATAGGGCGAGCCATCAGGACGAAGAATATCGTGAAACCACACTTTAGGTTCGGCAGTGTAGGTCTTGGTCCAAGAATCCCACGGATAAATGGTCTGCGATTTGCCTGACACGAAGCCCCAATTATAGGCGCCGACTTGCTGTTCCTTAAAGTAACCGAGAATAGGATCGAATTTGCTTCCATTGCCACGCGCCATGTACTCTGTGCAGAGGATGGGACGCTTGAAACGCTGCAGACTTTCCACACATTGCTTCACCGAAGCCAGGTCGCCATAGGCATGGAAGGTGATGATGTCAGACTCTTTCAACATAAAGGTCTCCATCTCGGAGAGTTTCTTGTCTTCGGGCCATGGTCCTAACCAAACGCCTGAAGTGATTGGTTGCGTGGGATCGGCGTCTCGCGCCCAAGCGTAGGCCTTCTTCAACAACGCGGTGGCAAGCTCCAACTTGTTTTCCGGTTCGTGCTCCACGTAGGCCGGGCGGTTCATGTTGTCCGGTTCGTTGAAGATATCCCAACCGTGAACGCGTTTGTCGGCGCGGTAGCGTTTGACGAAACCGTGAATGTAATCCTTCAGCTCGTCGTGCCGCTGCGGGTCTTTGAGAATCTCCACGCCAGGGCTCTGCAACCAACCGGAATTGTGAACGTGCGGTTTGGGATCGCGCTGTTTCCCCGCTCTGGGAAAAGGATCCCACACACCATCTAACAAAACAAACAAAACGCCCATACCATTGGCGTCGGCCGTCTTCAAAAACCAGTCCACCCGCTCGAGAAAGCCTTCACGATCCTCACTTTGCCACAAAAGATGATGGAGATACACGCGCAAGCTGGTAAATCCGAGGTCGCCCGCCCATTTCAATTCACGCGCGACAGCTTCGTGATCCCAAGTGCCGCGTTGCCAGAATTCCAACTGATTGATCGCATAAGCGGGGGCGTAGTTGCAGCCCACCAGCCAGGAATGCTTCTCCTGCCAAGCTTGAGCTTGGGCTTCGGTCCATCGAGGGCGTGCTGAACTCGTGAGGGCGGTTTGCCAGAGATTCGTGACAATGAAAAGAATAGCCAATGACCTGCTCATGACGTTGGTATAACACTACCGGGTCGATTCCGACAAGATCCAGAGAGTGCGTTCATGATTTCTATCATTATCCCCACATGGAATGAGGCTGCCCATTTGCCGGCAACCTTGGCCGCGCTCGACGCCAGTCCCGAAGATAAGGAGATCATTGTGGTCGACGCGGGAAGCGATGACGAAACAGCGACCATCGCTCGCGCCGCGGGTTGCCACGTGATCCATGCGAAGACGCGGCAACGAGCGTCCCAACTCAATACCGGTGCCGCCGCAGCCGGTGGAGAAATCCTATTCTTTCTACACGCCGATACGTTAGTGCAGGCTGCCGCCATGCCACGGCTCGAAGGTGTCGCCGGCGATCCTCGCATCGCCGGGGGTGGCTTCGCGCGGCGTTTTCAACCGTGGTCACCTCTTCTCGCTTGCACCTGTCGCTTGGCCGATTGGCGCGGGCGGTTCTTCGGTCTCTACTTTGGCGATCAAGCTCTCTTTGTTAGGCGAAACGTCTTTCTCGAACTCGGCGGCTTTCGCGACCTGCCCGTTTTTGAAGACTGGGATCTTTGCCGGCGGCTTAAATCTCGAGGAAAGATGCGGCTTCTAAAACCTCCCGTTCAATCTTCTGCAAGACGATTTGCCAAAGAGGGCGCGCTTCGCGTAACGTGGCGGGACTTCTGGTTAACTTGCCGCTATCTCCGCGGTGAAGATCCTCAGCAACTATGGAAAGATCTCCAATCTTAAGGGGCGGTATCGCGCTTTGGGCCCTCTCCGTCTCAGCGTTTAGCCAGCACGTATCGCCGGATCAACTATTGGCAGACACGCCATTGCCTAACTACGTCATCGACTGGCCGGAGAGTCTTTCTAGCAACGTCACACGTAAGAAGCCGCTCACCTTTGCCAAATGGGACAAGCCTTATGCCAATCCGGCGGGCAAGGTGATGATCGATCAAATCAACCAGTGGTTTGAAGAAGGGACGGCCGCCGGACTCACTCAAGACACGTTTCGCAGCTTCGATAGCAACCACTCCAAGATCGGCCGCACCTATCCACAGCTCACCTTCGCCTCACACAAGCCGGATTATCATCCCCTCGCGGAGCGGGTTTTCAGCGATCGGGTGACATTTGGCGTGCAATCGTTAGGCTTCCACAAATCTCCCTTTGGCGAACCGGTCGCCATCAATGAATTTCATTATCGTACTACCATTCTTGCGGCGCTGAATCCGACGTTACTGAAATCGAAGTTTGGATCTAACAGATCTGCCGTAGATTTCCTTCCTTTCCGTGTGATGTATGAGAACAACACGCTCTTGGTCGCGCCATCGGTGTGGACCTATCACCCAGAAGGTCAAGGAATCGCCGATGGATTCTCCTTTCTCAGCCCGTTTCTCATCCAAACGATTGGAAATTCCGGTTCGGATGCTTTTCTCATGAAGCCGGTCATCATGGCTTCGGCTGCGTTGCCGCCAAAGATCAAAACGCGGTTGTTACGCACCGGGACTTACACGCCCAATTTGCTTCGTCTCTTTAAGAAGCACATTGGCGGTTCACTCCGGAACGAAGCCGCCCACCGTGCCGCCTTCCAACTTCCCCAGCGCGAGGCTAACGAACAGGTTAAGCTAGAAGAGGCTTCGTTTCTCAATAGCCTGATTCAAGACGCGCATTCGCTCACTCACCTGCCACCGGTGGCCAAATTGAGCATTCACAGCAAGCCCAAATGGACGACGAAAGTGCCAGACACACCTGTTTATTTCGGGGATCACCGCTATCTCATGGCGGCAACGCTTCAAGAAGGTCAAACGTTAGAACTCAGAGTGAGTTTAGCGGAAAGTTGGAAAGACGAAGGCCAAACGCTCAAAGCCTTTCACGCTGAAGTCCTCCGGGAACCTCATGGAGCCCAGACCTACGAAGCCGAACTGAAGCAACTGCTGATCAAATACACCGAGAAACATCCGCTCGTTCAGCAACTGAGGGAAAAGATGAATGATGCTAGTAAGGGAAGCCGATTGATCCGCAAGAATCCCGAAGGCTCCGTCTGGGAAATTCGTATTCCGTGGCAACAAACCTCCGCATCACCGACGGCCGTGCGGCGCACGGATATTCTGTTTCTGGTCAATGACGGAAAATATGATTCCGCGCCCGCTTATCTTTCCGTTAGGCATATGCAGCGTTCCGACAAGTGGCTGACGCGTTAGACGAAGCGAACCCCCAAAGAGGGGCGCTTTTCAGGCGCCCCATGCTATACTCCGGCGGTTGCAAACCGCCGTCTCTGGCATTCCGTTAGATCAACTTAGTCACCCCAGGAATCGCCGGTGGCTCGACGGGCAATCTTCCGAACTTGTATTCGGCAGGTGTGAGATCGAGTTGTGATCGCTGATAGGCCCATTCCCATTTCATGGAGCGGCCAGTGTAGGCGGCCATGCGGCCGGCGATCGCACTCATCGTGCTCCGGGCGACTTGTTCGCCCTCATTCAGGGCATCGCCATTGCGGATACTGCGAATAAGATTGGCATGTTCTTGTACATAGGGATCGTTCTTCTCGCCATCGTAAGTGTAGGCATTCTCCCCGGTGATCAGACCATTACCGTTGTCGAGAAAGACTTGCCCCTTGGTGCCCACCAGGCGCTCGGCCACGTTGAAGCTGGCGCCACTTTGTTGCCGGCACATGCTTGATACGCGAACCCCATTATCAAACTCGAACTCCGTGGCAAAGTGATCATAGCCATTGCCATACTGTGGCTGCACGCGTTCCTGACGGCCGCCAACCCCCATGACCATCTTGGGATCACCGCCAATGGCCCAGTGAATGATGTCAATGTTATGAACATGTTGTTCACAGATGTGATCGCCCGAGAGCCAAACGTGGAAAAGCCAGTTGCGACACTGATACTCCATATCGGTCCATTTGCCTGATTGATAGGTTTCCCAATAACGCTTGGCATCTTCCACCCAAAGCGGTCCCATATTCCAATAACATTGTCCTGAAACGATCTCGCCAATAGCGCCATCATGCACGCGCTTGATGATCTCGAGATAATGATTCTGATGACGGCGCTGCGTTCCCGCCACAACGGAGAGTTTCTTCTTGCGGGCCTCTTCGGATGCGGCAATCACGCGGCGGATACCTTGCGGATCCACGGCGACCGGTTTCTCCATGAAGACGTGTTTGTTCGCCTTGACCGCGGCCTCGAAATGCTGCGGACGGAAACCCGGCGGCGTCGCTAAAATCACCATGTCGACGCCACTATCAATGACCTTTTGAAAACAATCGAATCCGGTAAAGCGGCGCTCCTGAGGCACATCCATCTGCTTGGTGAGAGAAGGGAAAGCTTCGCGATCATAACGCTTATCCGCTCCGTCACTCAGCATCTTGTGACTCGCCTCGATTTGATCGGCGAAGAGATCGCCCATGGCAATAAGCTTCACCGGCGTGTCCGTAGCGATCAGCGCTTGCGCACAGGCCCCGGTACCGCGGCCGCCACATCCGATGAGGCCGATTTTCAATTCATCATTTGTACCAGTGAACACGCCTTGTCCCAAGGATGAGGCGAGTGCGCTAAGGGACGCGGCAGATGCTGTGGCCGAGGTCGACTGGATAAATCGACGGCGTGAGAGAGTATGGGATGGATTCTTCATGGTATGGGGCAGGTTAGGTATCGAAATGGGTAATGGCTAGAAGATTGTCAGCTTTGAATCAATAAGTGAGAGCCAACCGCGAGTTGGTTCAAGGAGGCGCGACATTCTTGTTGCCGGGTTCTCGTGGGCGACAAGCATGTCGCCGTTCCTTGGCTTTGTTAGAATTCTAATCGTTGATTCAACCGAATACGATCTTGAAAGTGAGCGTTAGAGACGCATGATGAATGCCTGACATCATGTTTCGCTTCTTTCGCAATCGTCGGCGTGCCCGAATTCGTAATCAACCGTTTCCTGAAACGTGGTTAGGGTGGATTCAGCAGAATGTGCCGATTTACGAACAAATGCCGGAAGCGGATAAGCGTGAGTTGCGTGGGCATGTGCAAGTTTTTCTAGCAGAAAAGCGATTTGAAGGGTGTGGCGGCCTGGAGATCACGGACGAGATCCGCGTGACTATCGCAGCGCAGGCATGTGTCCTGCTGGTGCGGCGGCCCATGGATTACTTTCCCAAATTGCGAAGCATTCTCGTTTATCCAGCGGCTTTCACTGCTAGTGCGACCTCTGTCGTGGATGGGAACATCGTCGCTGAAGGACCGCTCCATCGTCTGGGTGAATCGTGGACGACGGGATCGGTCGTGCTCTCCTGGAATGCGGTGGAACGCGGGGCTTCCCACCTTCACGACGGGCAGAATGTGGTCTTCCACGAGTTTGCCCATCAACTCGATCAGGAAGATGGTGCCGGTGACGGCGCACCGCTTTTGGGAAAGAGAGGTGATTTCACCCTGACTGAACGCCGTAGCTTGTATGTTAGTTGGGCGCGCGTAATGCAGGACGCCTTCGATCAGCTGCAGTTCCGCGTCCGGCATGGAAAGAAGACTTTATTAGATGACTATGGCGCTACCAATCCGGCCGAGTTCTTCGCGGTGGCGACGGAGACGTTCTTTGAGAAACCCCGCTTGTTGAAGAAACGGCATCCGGAACTCTACGACGAGTTGTCCCGCTACTACCACCAAGATCCGGCAGCGTGGCGCAAGGATTCAGAGAAGGCCTAACCGATTCTTTAACCCGTCTACTTGAGATTCGCTGAGCACGCGCCATTTACCCGGAGCGAGTCCGTCGATGGTGAGACTCCCGATGCGCACGCGGCGCAAGCGCCGCACCGGACACCCCATGATGGCGAACATTTGGCGAATCTGCCGGCGCAGACCTTGTTTCAGAATCACGCGCGCTTGTTTGCGCGATAGGAAATCGACGGACTCCATCTTGGCGAGGCCTTCAGGAATGGGGATGCCCTTGAGCAAGACGCCTTTCTTTTCCCGGAGGAAAGGCTTCTCCAAATGGACTTCGTATTCCTTTTCGAGACCTTTGCTAGGGTGCATCACCTGATTGGCCAACTGACCGTCATTGGTGAAGAGCATGAGACCCTCGCTCTCGCGATCGAGACGGCCGACGTAGTTCAGATGAGCCCACTCGCCGGGGAGGAGATCGTAGACGGTCTTTCGTCCTTTCTCCTCAGCCTTGGAGCTGGTGTAACCCGGCGGTTTGTTTAGGAGAAGAACGAGCTGTTTCTTCGGTGCGAGGGCTTCGCCGTCGAAATGAACGATATCGTTTTCACCAACCTGGGTGCCCAGGTTCACGCAGACCTTGCCGTTAACGTGGACGCGTCCGGCAGTGATGAGCGCTTCGCAGGACCGCCTGGAGCCAAGCCCGCAGCTGGCTAAAAACCGGTTCAGGCGCATCGAATCGACTGGGGAAGAAGCGCCGGGGAGAAAACGAGAAAAAGCGCCGGAATTAGGCTTCCGGCTTGGTCTTGGGCAGGCCAATGGGGCTCTGCTCCTCCTTCCATTGCCCGCGTTTTTTGAGAAGCTCGATACGCTCGAATCGCTTTAGCACACTACGCTTGGCGCCAACGGTGGAGGATGTTTTCAAACTGCGGTGCTGGGACATGGGAGAAAGTAGGCTTGTTCGAGAGGCGGCGACCGTAGTCAAGCCGGGCGGCATTGCAAGCAGGGAAACGCTCAATTCTTGCGGTTCTGCGCCTGAAATTCCTCGATCTCGGTCTTCAGTTCGTGGATTCGCTGCTTCGCTTGGGTGCTCTCCCGAACGATTGCCCGCCCGCGAGTGGGCACAGTGCCCGGGGCCTCCAGCTCCCTCGACAAGCGCGTCAATTTGCGCTCCAGCTCCGCAATCTCCTTCTCCCGATGTTTGATATAACGAGGCACTTCGCGCTTCACCGGCTCTACGGCGTATTTGGTCACGGGCAACGTGCGCACAAATGCGGCATCCTTCGCGGCCAGTTGCGCAATTGGGTAGTCGTAGGTCTTGCCGTCGGATTTCCGGCGAAAGGCCACTTTCTCTTCACTCCGCCCCGTGATGACAACGTCTAACGTCCGGCCCTTGCGATCGGTCATCTGCCGCTCCGTTGGGTAGCCTGCCTCCAACTCGGGTTCGCGATCGCACGAAATCATGATCAAGCTCATCCCAAAGATTATGAATTTAGCGAACGTTTTCATGCGGGCAATCATAACAAATGGGCGAGTCGTGGCAAGGATTTGTCACAGCCATCGGATCTGAGATGATCGTGTGAGGTGATTACAATCAAGGAACCGAGCGTCTCGATTCACTAACCTTGACTTGATGACGTACTAAAGCCGCCCCGATCAACGCAAACGATCCCGGCCCAAACGGACCGGGATCGTCTAGCATTTCACCCATTCTAATAAGACGAACAAATCATCTTCTCAACAAGCCTTCACCCACGACGACCGGAATTTTGAGAGGGGGAATTCCAGGACGCTCCACCGGAACCAGATCGAGATCCAGATCGAGACCGGGGATCAGGGGCTCGCCGGGAGTGACTAACACACGGAACATTCCGATCCTCGCGTTGCGTGGGTTGAGCCCAGTGTCCAAAGAGACTTGGACTTCGTTGTCTTGGCCGAACAACGTCTTCACGTCGCGCCAATGCTTGAGATCTTCGCTGCGCTGCACGCGATAGTGGTGCCCTTTCAACCCTTGAAAGGTTAGGATCTCGCTGCCGCCGGGAAGCCTTTTGAAGGAGAGCTTGGGAACGCTGAACCAGGAATCTTCATAGGCCCGGATCACCGCGCCGCCCACGCCGTATTCGTCTTTCAGCTTGTAGCCATTGTAGACTGCGGCCACTTCGATACCGTTTTCGAACTTCATGATGATGCTGCGGAGTTCAGCGCCGCCGTTCCAGCTGCCAGGGAAATAACCTCCTTTGCTCCGATACTTGCCTTTATCCGTGCTGCCGGTTTTATCCCAGCCCAGATGAATCTGATCCATTTGCTCGCGCATGCTGGTAGAAAGAATTGTTTGGGAGCTTGATAGTCTGTCTAACAGAATGGAGAGTTCGGCGATGGATACGTGGATACCGGCTCCGCCCGCTTTGAGCGTCCAGTCTCCATAAGTCGTCCCTTGCGAGTTGCCAGCGGGGTAAGGATAGAAACGGGTCTCCTCGTTTTCATCAGGCTTGCATAGCACCGGCGTCACGCCAATCGGGCCAAAGATGTGCTTATTGAGATAGTCATTAAACCGCTGCGCCGTGGCGACCGGCTCAAGGACACTAAGAAAACTTCCCTGGTAACCATCAAGGTAAGCCACCAGAATACGTGCGAGGGCGTAATTGACGTTCTCGTAGTCATACCCTTTGTCCGCCTCATTCACGCCGGCGGCAACGATTGCCTTCAAGCCGGCATAGGTGTCGTAACCGCTTCCATAAGTTGCATTGCGGAATCCGCTGCGATGCCTCAACACTTCAGCAAAGGTGATTTCCTTGACCGAGGCAGGGATGCTCCAAGACTTGGGCAAATAGGGATGGATGAGGCTGTGGACACTAAGGTTCTTGGCTTCCAAAGCATGGAGAACCGCTAGGGCGGTGATGGTCTTGCTCACGCTGGCGGGATTGAAGCGATCGTAGATCGAGAATTTCTGAGCAGGAGGATTGGAGGCGGTGCGCTTCCATCCATTGGCAGCCGACCGCACCGCATTGCCATAACGGATCACGTAAGCATACTTGCCCACTCTGCCTTCAAACTCCGCCTTCAGTTTGTCATGAAACGTATCGAGCGATAAGAGAGCGTTGTTCTCATCATTGGCGTCTTGAAGCACAGCCTCAACACCCATCGGATCGGCATTGGAGATCACGACAAAGCCATTCTGGTCACTATCATAGGCAACCATGCGAATCGCGCTCCCCAAGCAATGGGTCATGGCGCGCATCACGCGATGACATTCATCGGGCACACCGCGATTGAAGAAACCTTTGTTCGTCGTGATCGTCCAACGATTGCCGCCTTGTCGCGGAAAAGCCACGCTACGCACACGATGACCCGCACTAGAGAACTCTCTCATTTTGTCATGACATTCCTGTGGGATGCCGCGATTGAAGAAAGCGCCTTTGCTAGTGATCACGCTCCAGCGATTGCCACCGGCCGGCGGAAAAGCGACCCAGATGGGATTGTCGCCATTATTTTTAAAGGCGATCATTTTTTCATGACACTCTTGCGGGATACCGCGATTGAAGAAACTCTTGTTCGTGACAATCGACCAACTGTTTCCACCTGCGGGAGGATAAGCGACACACAAGATTCTGTGACCGGCATTACGAAGTTCGATCATTTTTTCATGACACTCTTGCGGCACGCCGCGATTAAAGAAGCCTTGATCAGAAACCAAGGTCCAGCGATTGCCACCCGCTGGAGGAAAGGCCACACAACGGATCTGATGTCCGGCTTGCGCGAAGCCTTTGAGTTTGTCTCGGCATTCGGTGGGGATATTACGGTCAAAGGTATTGGAGACGTTTTGAGCCATAGTACCGAACGGTGCGGCTAGCGTTAGAGAGGCGGCAAGCGCCCATGATTTGAAGTTAAGAGAGAGAAGTTTCATGGTGTTTAGTGGTGATTTAGATTTGGTTGGCGAAAGCGTTCTTGGTTCGCCTGTTAAGGGCTTTCACAGGCTTCATGCGCCCGGCCGAAAGGGATTCTCAAAAAAGGCGATCTTTTTTCTAATCCCCCGAAAGCCGCCTAGGCAGCGGCCCATTCTTGAGCGATGCGGTTCCGATAGACCCTGCGAAAACGGCTCAGAGCGGCCCGAAAGGCGCACGTCGTCATGCCCAGCTTCGCCGCGGGATGGGCGTAGTTATCCGAGCGGTCTCGCACACTATAGAGTCTCGCTTGCAGCTCGTGATAGAGCGCCCTGTTTCCTCGGCGGAGAAACGATTGCCGTATCTCTTCCTGACAGCGTTCTTCCAAAGCCTTGAGTTCTCTAGCAGAGGCCTCTTGTGCCGGATCGCTTCCCGTTGACGCTCGATGCTCGATGGCGTCGTCCAGAGAAACGAAACTCAATTCCCGCCTCTTCGCACGACGATACCGGTCGATGAGCCAGTTCTTGGCCGTTTTCCGAAGCAGGCAAAGCAAGTGGTTCTCGTCGATAGCCAATTCAATCATCGAGTTCAGCCGGTCTTTACGCAGAAGGTGTTGGAAGACTTCCTGTGTGAGATCCTCGGCGTCGGCAGCCGAACACGATTGGTTAGCCTGAATGTAATGATAGAGTTGGGACCAGAGATGACGCTGACGCGCACGATCCCATTGAAGCGGTTTCATGATAATGGAAGGGTGTTCTGATTGATCGGATGAGCCGAATCGCCGGCTTCCCGCCGCTTCATGCCGTGGCCGCCAAGGCGTTCTCAAATTTCACCGTTTTTCTGAGAATCCTCGTCGCATGGCCGCATGGAAGGGCGTGACCGCATCCTTTCCCCCAGTTCTCGCCGGTTGGAGACTTGCGCTCCCCCGCGTCGCAAAGCAGGATCTTCCAGCTATGGACCAATCTCTGGGAGATCGCGCTGAAGCCTTATGGAAAGTGGCTTTCGCGAAGGCGCGGCGTCCGCTCTCAGAGATTTTGATCCCTGAGGAGCACGCCACACGGCTGGCCACGGAAGGGATCCGCGGTTACATGGCGGCTTCGTCAGCAGACCGCTCTCTAGCCGAAGCGAGTGCCTGGGTAGACCGTCACGTTCGCCAAACGACTCTAACATTCGTTGCCCAGGAGCGTCTGGCGGCAGCCGATCCTGACAAGTATGCCGCCGAGGAGCGATCGAATCCCCATTTGGAAATGCTTCGGCAGGAAGACCGCGATCCTCAAGAGTGGCAGAAACTCTATGATCAAGTGAAACCGATCGCCTTTGGTCTAGCCCAACGATGGCGGAAGCCCGATCAGGACGCCGAGGATGTCTTACACGAGTCGTTGGCCGATCTCACAAAGGTTTCCGAGACCACGGGCCAATCACTCCTGCAACGCCTCACGGTAATCGAAGAAATATTCCCGCTTTTCTCAACCATTGTCCGCCGGAAATTGGGCAAGATGCCGGGGCCGCAGCCTTCCCTTGATGATGAAGAACAAGTTCTTACGAAGGACGTCGCACCAGAGGGCGTGAAGTTTCTCGACATCTACAAACACTGCAAGGAATGCGTGAGTGACTTTGGTTGGCGCTTGATCTTTGGCTTGTTTCTCGAAGGCCGGTCCCGAGAAGAACTCCTGACCCAAGAAGATATCCTCAATGCTTTGGGGTTGGAGGCAACGGCGTCCAAAGCTACCAAATTTCGTAAGCTGAAAGAAGAGCTCACCTCTGGTTTGGAGAAGCTCGGCCCATGCGTGCGCGAATTACTTGGCCAAACACTAACGTTGACTCCTGCATGAACGAAGACGAGGCCAAAGATCTGCGAGACGAACTCGATTCGGAAGAAGCCAAGGCGGTCTTCGACCAATTGGCGGCCTCTGCCGCGAAGATGGAGGAAGAATCCGCTCCCATGCCTGAGGCGTTGAAAGAAGAACTCACGCAACACTGGAGCGACGAAGAACAAGAGACGGATTCCAAGATCGTCCCCATGCCTTCAAGCTTCAGGCAATGGCGAACGCCTCTCGTGGCGATTGCCGCAGTGCTCATGTTAGCGCTGGTGATCATGCTTCGTAATCCCGAAGACAGTTCATCGCTAGCAGAAGTCCCGTCACTTCCCAATCCGTCGGGCTATGTGATGATCAGTGAGGGCAATGCTGAGCTTCGCCGCGCTGGAGAAACCTACGCCGTCAACGAGATCGCCGAACTCGCGACTGGAGATGAACTGATCTTACCCGAAGGGACGGCCGCCTTTATCCAACGCGCCGACGGCCAAACTGAGACTCTCGCCGGCCCACAGCGTTACGCCCTAACAGATTTTCGACCTGCCCCGGGAGATCCTGCCGCCCAAGCGCTCTTCGGCCACGCCTCCACGCTCGACGCCTTGTGGACCGGCGCCACGAGGGCGGGTGACAGTCTCGACGTTTACAGTCCTATCAAAACGACAACGTTCACCAATCCACCCCTTTTGTTAGGCAGTCCTGTCGACAACGCGCACACCGTTCGCATTGAAGACGAAACCGGCGCCGAGATGTATACCGGAACACTCGAAGCCAACCAGCCATGGCTGATCATGGAGACGCTCACTCTATCACCTGGTGATCTCTACGATTTGGTGATCATTCAAAACGACGAAGAGGTCCTGAGAACGCCCTTTCTCGTCGCGGCCGATGCCGCGCCTTGGGAAGAAACTTCGCCTACTGCTATGCTCCAGGCCGCCGTCGCCAAGGCCTCACACCCAGGTGATGTGCTCGCCTTGTTATCGAGATTGCCGGATACCTTTCAAAAGCGTTCTTTGGTGCAAAGGCTCCGTCTCCTCGCCCTCAGCGCCTTGGGCATACAGACGGCCTTCGATCAAACGCTCGCCGAATTGAAAGCCACGCATGAGCTTTGACACGCTCGCGCCCTGGTATGCCCCCCTCGAACGCCTGCGTTTTGGAAACTCGCTTCAACAAGCCCGCTGCGCCTTCCTATCAGATTGGCCCCACGATCCCCCTGACAGAGTGCTCACGCTAGGAGAGGGCGACGGCCGTTTTCTCGAACAAGCCCTCGTCACCTGGCCTCACGCCGAATTTGCTTATGTGGATGCTAGCCAAGGCATGCTCAAACTCGCAAAGAACGCTGCGGCGAAGCGCGCGTGCAGCATGTGTGCCAAGACATCAAAGCCTTCCTCGCGGAAAGTCAGCAGAAACGCTTTGATCTCATCACCACCCATTTCTTCCTCGATTGTTTTTCGGATTCGATGTTGGGTCAGATCATTCCGCAGATCGCCACTCTGCTAGCACCCAAAGGAACCTGGATCGTGACCGATTTCACTGACGCTCGTTTCCGGCACCGCCTTCATTTAGCGATCATGTACCGCTTTTTTCGCCTAACTACCGAGATCAGCACGGCACGCTTGCCTAGAATCGAGGAAACCCTTCAAGCAGGAGGACTCACACAATGCGAACGCCGAATGATTGGGAATGGATTCGTGTTTGCGGAGTGTTGGAAAAAGCTCTAGTTTAATTAAAGTGTGTGGCCGGAGGTCAATTGAATGTCCTTTGCGCCCCTGCGCCTTTGCGTTATTCAGAAGCACCTGCCGTTTCGATGTGCCAAATGAACAAGAGGACTGGCGAGCCCTTGGAAACATCAAGAATCAATCGAACATCTGTCCGGCGCCGATCCAAGCCGGTCCCGGGTTCCCGCGCCAAATGGAATGCCCTTTTGAGAGGCCTTCCCAGGAGCATTGCCCTCGGGGATTAATGATAGGAGGTTTGGTCGACCTCGTCCACATCGATGATGGTTAGAGATGAACCCATCGCCCTTCGCGGTGGCTTTGGAGGATGGCTTCGCAGAGGACGATTTCTTGGTGGCCCTCGGCGAAGGTGGGGAAGTCGGGGGTGGCTGTGAAGTCGCCTTGCTCGATGTGATTGTAGAAGGCGCGGAAACACATCTTGAAGCTATCAGGAAAGCCTTCGGCGTGGCCTGCAGGGTAGTCGATATAGGGACGGGTGGCGGGATGGGAGAGTCCGGGATCTTTGATGACGGTTTGGTTAGGCTCATCGCGGTGGCCTAGCCAAAGTTCATTCGGCCTTTCACTTTCCCAGCCGATGGCGCCCTCGGAGCCGGCGATTTCGAATCGCAGGCAATTCTTGCGGCCGGCGGTGACTTGGGAGACGAAGAGACTACCCCGGGTGTCGTTCTCAAAGCGCAAGGTGATGACGCCCAAGTCTTCGGTGGTCACCCGGACGGCGTGCATTTCGATCTCTTCATTCGTAACTTTGCCAGAGAAGGTTTCGACTTCGCTTTCGGGCCGCAGGCGTTTCTCGTGCACGGTTTTGAGATCGGCGAAAACGCTGGTGACTTTCAAGCCGGTGATGGTCTGCACGAGGTCTAACCAATGGGTGCCAATATCGGCGAGGGCGCGGAGTTCGCCGCCCTCTTCAGCCAACACCCGCCAATTGTAATCGGTCTCATGCAGGAGCCAGTCTTGCACGTAGCTGCCGAAAACGGAGTAAACTTGGCCGATGCGGCCGCTGCGAACGCGATGCCTGGCCTCGAGGCATAGAGGGTAGAACCGGATGTTGTAGTTCACACCCGCAGCGAGCTGCTTGCTTGACGCTAACTCCACCAGTGTGGCGGATTCCGTGGTGTTCATGGCCAGCGGCTTTTCACAAAGAACGTGTTTCCCCGCTTCCAACGCCTGCTTGGCCATGGCGAAGTGAAAGCGATTTGGAGTCGTGATGTGAACGGCATCAATGTCAGGATCGCCGACGAGATCATCGTAAGAAGCGTAGGCCTTGGGGATGCTCAACTGCTTCGCGGCTTTTTCTGATTTCTCCGGGGAGGAACCATGGATGCCAACGACTTCAATCCCGCAGCGGCGCAGGGCTTCGGCGTGGACCACGCCCATGAAACCCGTGCCGGTGATTGCTGCCTTCATGCGGCTTGGCTTAGCTTTTCCGGAAGGCGGTCATGGCCTTCTCAAAGAGCGCAGCTTGTTTGGTCAGCAGTTCAGAGATAGCCTGTAGGCTGGCGCGGCCTTCGTCGTTATCGGACTTGATCAATTGATCGTAAGGTTCTTGCAGAGCCGCCAGTCTGGCACGGATGTCGTAGAGACCTTGCTTCAAACCCTTCGCCGCCTCGGGATCGGATTCGGCGATCAAATTGAGCATTGGCTGCTCTTCGCCGACCAGATCTCGTGAAGGCGCCACCCCTAACAAGACGTCTTGCATGCCAAAGATGGTGTTGCGGATGGCATCGAGGCTCGTGTCACTGAATTGGCAAACTTCGTCTTCACCTTCTTTGGTGCGCAGAGCCTTGGTGAGTTTGCCATCCAAACCGGTGGCACATTGTTGCGCGAGCCCGCCCAAGATCTGATGCATGGCATCGACCGGCGAAAGCTCGAGAAAGTTCTGACGGTAAGTGGCTTGCCCGCCGGGATTCCAAGCGTCGGCAAGCTTGCGTAAGTTCGCGACGAGCTCGGTGGCGAGCAAGACAAGGTAATCTCCGCGGCGCTTGGCATTCTTGGCTATGGTGTAATCCGAGAAGGCACGGGAACCAGCGCCATCATCGTAGCTATCGATCCCGTAGATGAGAAACTCGAGCGCGTGGAAACCAAGGAATACTGCGCCTTTGCTAGGGTCGTGCATTTCCGCTAGACCATCCACGGTCAGATTCTGCAACATGGCGATCTGTTGGACGATGCCAGATCGCAGGTTGCCGGGAACTGTGTCGATCAACTCTGGTGTGACCGGCCATGCAGCGATGCGCTCGTAGAGACCGGTTTCGGCAATGGGTCCACCAGTGAAGCGGAAGGCATCGGTGCGGCGAAAGGCGTTGTGCGCGGTGGCCCAGTCTTCTCGCAGCTCAACGAGACCTTTGGCTGAGGGCGCTTCGACGAAAGCGACCGCGTGAGCGCGAAGGAGTTCCGCCTTCTGCCAAGCGGTGCGGTAGCTGGTGTAGGCCGTTTCCGCATAGCGCAAGATCGCGGCCTCGGCTTTGGCTTGGTTCGCCTGGAGATCGATTGCGGGGAGGCGGCTCTTGCGGGAGCACTGCGAGCCTAACAAGAGACAAACTCCGGCCATGAGGAGATAGAGAAACGAGCGGCTCATGAGGCGGCAGCGGTGAGAGGTTCGACGGTTCGCTGACCGGTCTGGGGAAGATGGGGCGTGACTTTCTCCACCACAGACTCCGGCGTGAGACCGTGTTTCTGGCGCAAGATGGGGACGGAACCATGTTCAATGAATTCGTCCGGCCAGCCGATGCGTTCTACGGGTGTGGTGATGCGAGCTTTAGAGAGATGTTCCATGACGGCGCAACCAAAGCCGTTGTGGAGAACGTGATCTTCGAGCGTACAGATCACCTTAACCTTGCGCGCGAATCGCTCGATCGTTTCGGTATCGATCGGTTTGATCCAACGCGGATTGATCAGAGCGACGGAGTGCCCTTGTTTCTCTAACAAAGTGCGCGCTTGGTCTGCGATCTCAAACATCGTGCCGAGGCCAATCAAGGCGACGTCATGACCATCGTTCACCACTTCCGCTTTACCGATCTCCAAGAGTTGCGGCTTAGCTTTCGGGGTAGCTCCGACCCCGGCTCCGCGCGGGTAACGCACGGCGGAGGGGCCGTCATCGTAATTGGCCATGGTCCAGAGCATGTCCACGAACTCATCCTCATCTTTGGGCTGCATGTGAATGAAGTTTGGCACGTGACGCAGGTAACCGATGTCAAACAGACCGTGGTGCGTGGGACCGTCATCGCCGGAAAGACCGGCCCGGTCCATGCAAAGCCTAACGGGAAGATTCTGAATGGCCACGTCATGGATGAGCATGTCATAGGCCCGTTGCATGAAGGTAGAGTAAATCGTTAGGAACGGTTTGAGCCCTTGTGTGGCTTGCCCGCAGGCGAAGAGGGCCGCGTGCTCCTCCGCGATGCCCACATCGAAGTAACGCTCCGGCACTTCATTCTGAAAATGGGCCAGACCGGTGCCACCGGGCATGGCTGCGGTGATGGCGGTGATCTTCCCGTCTCCCTTGGCAAAGGTGGCAAGGGATTGGGCGAAGACTTGCGAATAGGTCGGCGCAGATGCCGGCGCGGTTTCACCGGTATCCACGGCGTATTTACCCAGCCCGTGGAATTTACCGGGATTCTTGAGGGCAGGTTCGTAACCGCGGCCTTTCTCCGTGATGATGTGCAAGACGACCGGCTCCGTTTGGGTCTTGAGAAACTCTAACGTATGAACGAGTGTGGAAATGTCATGGCCATCGATCGGCCCGTAGTAACGAATGCCGAACTCCTCAAAAATGACATTCTGTAAGAGAAGGTGCTTGGCGCTTTCTTCGACTTTGCCGGCAAGCCGCCGGGCTGATTTACCGGCGATTTTTTCCAGGAAACTCGCCGCTTTCTCATGGAGATGCGCGTAAGTCTGTGTGGTCGCGAGCCGGTTGAAGTACTTGGCAATGGCACCCACGTTCTTGGCGATGGACCATTCGTTATCGTTGAGAACGAGGATGAGCCGGCCGGTGTGCGAAGCAATGTTATTAAGCGCCTCAAACGTCGGCCCGCAAGTGAAAGCGGCATCACCAGCCACCGCGACGATGTGCTCATCACCACCGACGAGGTCGCGTCCAGCAGCCATTCCGAGCGCGGCGCTTACGGCCGTCCCGGCATGGCCGGCACCATAACAATCATGCGGACTTTCCGTTCGTAGAAGGAAACCGTTGAGACCTTCATATTGCCGAATGCTAGAGATCTGGTCCCACCGTCCTGTGAGCATCTTGTGCACGTAACCTTGATGACTCACGTCGAAGATGAACCGGTCCTTGGGCGTTTGGAACACGCGATGCATCGCGATGGAGAGTTCGACCACGCCGAGATTGGGACCGAGGTGCCCGCCCGTACGGGAAAGGGCGTGTATGAGAATGTCGCGGATGGCTTCAGCAAGTTCCGGAAGACGCTCTTCGGGCAGTGCTTTGACATCTTCAGGACCCCGAATGGCGGGATCGAATGGTTTGACTGGAGTGGGATTAGAAGAGCTCATCGCTGGGTTCCGAAGAATGGGGTTTGTTTTCACTAGGGTGATCCACAGATGGATTCGCGTTTGCTTCCTCCCGCTGGCCGATCATTTCCACGCGCTGCTTGGCGGTCTCGAGTTGCGACTGGCAAGTGGCGAGCAATTTCATTCCCCGGTCGTATTGCTGGATCAGGTCCTCCAAGGGAATGCTCTCTGATTCGAGTGCGCCGACAATGGCATCCAACTGGGAGAGGGCCTCTTCAAAGTTGGGTGGAGTGGTTTCAGTCTTGGATTTCGCCATGGTCGCGCAAAGCCTACCATTAATTGGGGGCTACCGGCACACGGCAAGACGAAATGTCACCCGCGTGGTGCCTTAACCACCGCCGGAACGGCGTTGGCGGTCGGAGAAGAAATAGAGCTGGGTATTGATCGGGTGGATCTCCTGGAAGGGGAAGTCCTCAGGCAAGATGCCAGCGTTCATTTCTTCGAGCATTTCCCCGGCCAAGATGACCTCCCGCCAGGCATTGTAGTGCCCTTGCGAGATGTCGGTGATAAAATTGCCATTCACGGTGATGGGGGAAATGAACACGCCGGCGAACTGTTTCCCCATGCCTTCCACGTAGTCCTCCAAATCCTTGTACTGATCCATGTCTTTGGGAAGCCAAACGGCCGTCCGGTTCGCATACCAGGCCACGGCCCAAGGGATATCACTCAGGATGATCTCCTGATCATTCGTCCAATCATTAAGGTAGGCGATGTGAGGCGGATAATACGGCGGCCAGACGGCTTTCTGCATCTTACTCGCACTGATGCCATTTTTAATGTTCTTCGGCATGGGTAAGAGAAGCGGAATGGCACTGATCACGGCCACGATGATCAAATGACCGTGGGCAATCAGCGGGTGATTCGTTTCAAAGCCAATGCGATTCCACACCACCGTGAGGAAGGCGAGCCCATAAGCCGCCATCACGGGCGCGAAGAGGATATGCAGCTGATTCGGGTCCATACGGCCGTCCGGTAGCCCGTAGATCGTCATCCCTAACACACCAAACAACCACATAGAGAGAATACACCATCGGAAGTGAGCGATCTCCGCTCGTTTGAATGGATGCAACAAGCTGAGGAAGAAGAGGGGCGCGATGACCATGGACCCCAGGTATTTATAAAGATCCTCCAGCTGCTTGAGAGAGTTGACCACAAACTTGGTGAACATCCCGCGCGTATCGAAGCCCTGTTGCTCGGGATCGTAATTGCGGAAGATGGCCGACGCATCCCCTTCTGCGAGACCCGTTTGCAGGGTGTAAATGCCAGAGCCTAACCAATCGCCGCAGACCTTGTAGTTGCGAAAGCCCCAAGCCGCCACGATGGCCACGAAGATCGTGAAGAGTAGGATCGACATCACGCCGCGCGGTCGGAAGTAGAAGGCGGAGAAGAGCAGGAGCCCGAAGAAGAGCCACATCGTCAACCAATGTGTCAGGGCCAGGAGGCCGAAGAAACCGGCGGCCAAGGCGATCCACACAAATGGCGGTGTCTCTTCTTGCTGCGTCTCGATGGCCTTGAAGAGAAAATAGAGACCAAAGGAGAAGAGGAACAACATCAGCATCTGGGGCATGCCCGATTGCGTGAAGTCCCACATCGTCGATGATAACAAGACGACTAAGGAGGTGATCCCCGCGATCTTGGTATCAAAGATCCGGGAGGCGAGAAGGTAGCCGATGAAGATTGATGCTAGGAAGAGCAGCATCGACACCGCGACGATGACGCGATCCAGAAAGTAGATACTGGTACCGGCATCGACCGTGTACTCCCATTGATCTTTGAAGAAACGAAGGGCGACGGAATTGAGCAGCGGGTTGAGGGGCGCATGATAAACGTCTGCGAAATTCGTCGGCGAGACCAAGCCCTCCAGCTCTGCGTCCTTGCGATAGGAGTTGACCTGATAGATTGAGAGCGGCCGCAAGAACTTGGTATTGAAGGTCTTGTGCGCAGCGATCTCCCGCGCAATCTGCGCCTGATCGATACCGCGCTTCGTCGTCAGTCCGTTGAAATTGAAGAACAGGTGATAGATCCCGAGCCCCAGAAGAAGCAAGAGGAAGAGCACACGACGCACGATCATGCCTGCGTCGAGTTCGCCGTCTTTAGAGAAAATCTCTGCCATTATTTAAATTATGATTAAGGGATTCTATTAAATGGTGTTGCGTTTGGACCACCTCTGTCCGAGGTCGCTCAATCTTCTGAGTCCGCTTTCAATTTGCGCTGCAGGGTTCGCCGGCTGATGCCCAAGAGCTTGGCGGCTTCGGTCCGATTGTTTCCGGTTTTCTCAAGGGCACGTTCAATGAGGCGCTGTTCCATCGTATGCAAGTTGAATTCGTTTTCAGGCGCAAGTGCAATCTCACTCGCACTCGTACCAGATTCGCCACTTCCATTGAAGCCTATTCTAATTTCCATAGGAAGATGGCGTACGGTGATCTTGTTCCCATTGCACATCACCACTCCGTGCTCGATCGCCGACCGCAACTCGCGCACATTGCCGGGCCAATCGTAGGCCATCAACGCATTGAGGGCCTCACCACTCAAGTCGCGGTGCGGTTTGCCGTTCTCCTTTGCGCAGTCTACCAGGAACTTCTGTGAGAGCGGGATGATGTCTTCCTTGCGATCCCGCAACGGTGGCATGGTTAGAAGAATCGTCTTCAGTCGGTAATAGAGATCCTCACGAAAATCCCCCTCCTCCACCAGCGTGGCCAGATTCTTGTTCGTCGCGGCGACCACACGCACATCCACCTTGATGTCTTGATTGCCGCCAACGCGTTGAATGGTGCGTTCGCCGAGTGCGCGCAGCAATTTGACCTGGGTCGAGGCGTCGATCTCGCCAATCTCGTCGAGAAACAAGGTCCCGCCATGAGCGCTTTCAAACCGTCCAATCCGCCGCTCGCTGGCGCCGGTGTAAGCGCCTTTCTCATGACCGAAGAGTTCGCTCTCCAACAGTTGCGGCGATAAACCGGCGCAGTGAACGATGGTGAGTTTCGCTTTGGGCCGGCCACTAGCATTGTGAATGGCGTGGGCGATGAGTTCCTTGCCGGTCCCGTGCTCGCCAAGGATCAAGACCGTCGCGCGCGAAGGACCGACTTGTTTGACCGTATCGAAGATGGCCTCCATGGCGGCGGATTTCCCCACGATGTTGTCCAGCGCGAAGTGCTTCTCAACTTGCTGCTTGAGCGCCGTGTTCTCACGCTCCATGTCGCGACCGCGCAGGGCGCGCTTGATCACAATCTCCAACTCATCGATATTGAGCGGCTTCGTGACAAAGTGATAGGCCCCGCGTTTCATCGCCTCGACCGCCAGATTCACCGAGCCATAAGCCGTCATCATGATGGCAATGGGCGGGTGCGGCATTTTCAAGGCATCCTCGATCAAGGTCATCCCATCCTCAGAACCCAATCGCAAATCCGTCACCATGAGATCGATGGCCTCGGTCTTCAGAATCTCCTTCGCGCCCGCGATATCGGCCGCCACGTAGACATCAAACTCATCCTCCAACGAGAGCCGCAACCCCTCGCGGGTGTGCTTCTCGTCATCGACGATAAGTAAGGTACCGAGTTCCATGTTCTTTCGTGTAGCGCATCCTCCGCCCGGGGGCACGTCGCTTTTTTACGAAGTGGCTCGTGAAAGAAAGAAATGAGCGTCCCTGCGGGCGTTCGCCGTAGTGAAAATGTTGGAGTGCAGGCTTTAGCCTGAAAGCAGCGGCACGGGAGCTTCGAATGAGGACGTACCTACGCCGTCTTGATAGACCAAACGCACTACGAGGCCCATCGGGAAACAGGGTAAAGGCGAACAACACAGAATTAAGTAGCAATTCAATCGTTGTTAGTAAATCAAGGAGCCGCGGCGTCTCGCCGCGAGGCAGGAGTTCTCGCGGCGAGACGCCGCTGTTCCTTGATCTGTCGCCATGTCTAACGAACACCCCAAGCCATTCTTATTTTCGCGCCATTCGATCATAAGGATTGCGTCAAGATTGATGATGATGATAGACGAATCAAATGAGCGCGCGCGTTTCTATATTGGCTATCTTGTTGTTCGCCTTTTCGGCAAATGCAGAAGAATCGATAACGGTAGATCTCAAGGGAATCGACGACGGCCGGAGAGACTATAGCCAACAATTGATCGCGAGGTTCTGGGAGATTGTGAAAGTGAATGATACACTAAAGAAGGAGTTTGATGCTTACTCGCAATTGGCAAGGGAGCGTTCGGGCGGGAAATACATGGGCCCCGAAGTTCAGCCCCTTGTGTTGAAACGATCGGAAGATGTTAATTTTCGAGATTCGGGTGGATGGAGGAAGTACAATCAGACAATCGTTCTCTATTGCTCATTTGCTGAAGGGTATCGCAAAGGCATGCAGATAGAAACGGGTGTCTTCGCTGTGTTCGAGGTCAAGGGGCACCAGACTTACGATCGCAACGAAGGCAATGGGTTCAAACTCAAAGAGCACAAGGTTACCGCATTGTTTAAAGGGTTCCAAACAACACTAACAGCACAACCAAACGGTGCTGGTCAGCCTGCTCCACGAAAGTCTAAGTGAAACGAAGCTATTCAGTTTCAACTTGCGAGTGCCCCGCAACGACGATCAGGAAACACGGAGCTGAATACGCCGGTGGTGACGTTTACGCTTTTGCCGTAAGAGGCAGCTTTGTAAACTCTCCGTCATGAAAACGTCCCGACGCTCGTTTCTCAAACAAACCACCCTAGGAATCGGCGCACCCATGATCGTCCCCGCTTCCGTCCTCGGCAAAGGCGGCGCCAAGGCTCCCAACGATCGCGTTCAGTTAGGCTGTGTCGGCGTGGGCGGCATGGGTACGGGTAATTTGAAGGCCTTTCTTCAAGATGAACGCGTGGAGGTCGTGGCCATTTGCGACGTCGATGCCAAACACCGCCAGGCGGCTCTCAAGACGGCCAAGCTCAAAGCGGCATCCGGCTACAACGATTTCCGTGAGTTGCTTGCGAGGAAAGATATCGATGCCCTCATGATCGCCACGCCCGATCATTGGCACGCCCTCATCACCGGCGCGGCTTTGAAAGGAGGCAAAGACGTCTATTGTGAGAAACCGTTAGCGGCCAGTATCGCTGAAGGGCGTTATGTCAGTGACTTGGTCAAACAACACCAACGTGTCTTGCAATGCGGCACCTGGAGGCGTTCTGGCATTTACACACGCATGGCTTGTCAATGGGCGGTCAACGGCTACTTGGGCGAACTGAAGCGCATCGAAGTCGGCGTCCCGGCCAAGTTCGAAATTCGCGGCGGCTTCTCCGGCATGGAAAAACCGCAGCCTGTGCCCAAGGGCTTCGATTATCAACTTTGGTTAGGCCCAGCCCGGGAATCACCTTACACCGCAGCACGCTGTCACTTCAATTTCCGTTGGGTCAACGACTACGCGCCTGGATATATCACGGATTGGGGCGCGCATTTCCTCGATGTGGCCCAATGGGGCAACGACACCGACTCGACGGCTCCCGTGAAGATCAAAGCTACCGACGTCTACCAACGCGATAGCGGAATCTACGATGCGCCGGAAGGCTTTCGCATCGACTATCAATATGCCAATGGCGTGGAAATGAGCATGATCTCAACCCACGACGAATCCAAGTGGGGCACCAGATTCATCGGCGACCAAGGCTGGGCCTTCACCGAGAACAACAAGCTGGAAACCTCTCCCAAAGAAATCCGCCGCATCAAACTCAAAGAATCTGACAAACACCTCTACGTCTCGAATAATCATCACCGCAACTTCATTGATTGCGTCTACTCCCGCAAAGAAACCGCCGCACCTGCCGAAGCTGCTCACCGCGCCGCCACCTGCTGTCAACTAGGCGCGATCGCCGCAGCGCTTGGCAAGGAACTAACCTACGACCCAGAAAAGGAGTCGTTTCCCGGCAATGAAGCCGCTAACAAGCTTCTCAAGCGAGCAATGCGAGGCGAGTGGAAGTTGGGCTAAGGTGCCAGTAGTTAGTCACAGTGTTTTAGTGCCATCCCTAACGGCATGTCTCTAACCAAGCCACGATGTCGGCGATGTCCTGGGCGGTCAGCCCGAGCGTCGCGGGGTCGTACATGAGAGAACGATTGAAGGCTCCCTTCTTCTCTATGCGATCTTTGGGAATGAGTTGGGTGAGACCGCCTGCGGATTGGATGACCACCGGCAGCGCGTTTTCCATCCAAAGCTCGCTATTGTTGAAAGCGATGCCGTGGATAATCTCGCCGTCTTTGAGGATGATCTCCGTGCCCGCATATCCGTGAGCGATGCCCGCCGAGGGTTCGGCGATGGCGCGAATGATAGCTTCACGCTCTTGGGTCGCCGCCCAGCCCTGAAGGTCGGGGCCATAGTCGATCCCTTTGCCGTCGATCTGATGACAAAGAACGCAGCGAGTGGTGGCCGCCAGCTTTCCTTGAGTCACGTCGCCTTCGAGGTTGAGGATCTCCTCCACGGTTGGCTGCGTGGCGTTGGCTGGAGGATCAGGAACACGAGAGGCACGCACCACGATCGCTTCCGGATCGTAAATGCCTTTCTCTTTGAGCCCTTTGGCAATGTCATGCTTGGCCCATTCGCCGGCGAGGTTGCGCATCAGCCAAACTGCCGCTTCGCCCCTCATGGGAGAACCGTTAGACGCAAGCTCAAGCATGGCGCTGGCAGCGCGCGGGTCATCAATGAAACCAATCGATTCCACGGCAAACTGGCGTTGTTCGAGCGTTAGGGAACGATCCATGGCGCGCGCTCTAAGATCATCGATCGAGGCAGTTCCCCAGAGACGCCAGGTGAGTCTTGCGAAACTGTCAGGCCATTCGGCAGGTTCACCAGGCTCGAGGCCCTCCCTGATCGCTCTCCAAATCACGCTTTCCTGATTGGCGGCACCGAGACCAATCGCTTCGAGCGCATTCTTGTCCGTAGTGTCGCAACGTCTGGCGAGTTCGACGAAGATGTCAGTCGTTCGTTCAGCGGGAACGTCGCGCAATGATAGTGCAACTTCGCGACGGACATGCGGCGAGGGATCAGTACATAGGCGGCGCGCATGTGCCACCATGTCATGTCCCGCGCGTCGAAGAGCGCGGTAGGCAACCACACGTTGTTGAGATCCGGGATGATCTAGTAGATCAATACACATTCTCACGCCCTGATCTCCCAGATAAGGCAGGAGCCAGACAGCACGCGCGGCGATCCATGGGTTCTCGTCGTCTAACAAAGCGGCGACGGCCGGAAACGCGCCAGCGCCTTGCTCCTTGAGTGCGCGAAAGCCGAGGTAACGCGTATGAATGGCCGGACTGCGTAGGGCCTTGATCTGACCATCAATGGTAGCGAGGTCGATTGTGGGAATAACCGGCTTAAAGTTAGGAGGAGCGATTCGGTAGATGGTGCCGGAAAACGACTCGTCAAGGTGACTGGAAGCGCCGATTTGCGGGTCGAACCAGTCGCAGAAATAGATCGCGCCGTCGGGCCCGATAGTGACATCGCTAGGGCGAAAGTACTTTGGTGAAACGCCAGCACGGCTTCCCGGTGGACCGGCGAAGTCAGAGCCTTCGAATTGTTTATCGGGATTGGTGGTCACGAAATCGAAACGCTCCAGCGCAAAGGTGCCGCCCTTAGGTGTGGGTTGGTAACCGAGAATCGTGTTCAGCGCGGCTTCTCCACTTAACAAGAGACCATTCCACTTGGAATCGAGCGCACCATTTTCATAGAACGCGATGCCGGTCGGGGCGCCACCGCCGTAGACGTCGCCGGCATCCATGGTGCCGGGATCATCTTGCCGCCAATGAACCCTATCATAATCCTGACCCGGCCGCTTAACCATCTTGTTACGTTGTTTACCGTCGCGGGTGAAATAGCCGGCACAACCGTACTCGAGAGCAAACGTGGTACGGCAGGCGCGGGGGTCGTCGTTGTCGTTCTGAAACATGTCGCCGAATGAGGTCAGCGTTTGTTCATACGCATTGCGCAAACCGTGACTAACAATCTCAACATTAGATCCGTCAGGATCCATGCGCACCGCGAATCCAGAGGTCCAGACATGACCGTCGTCGGACATTTTCCCTGTATGACCAAGGTGATCAGCAGGCCAGTTAGGCCCGGTACTACCGTAGGTACCGCCCATGTAAAACGTCTTGCCGGACTTGTCCGTGAAGACCGCACCACAGTTGCCGTTGTTGAAGTAGAACTTCCCGTCCGGGCCGGCCGTAAGGGAATGCAAACCGTGATCGTGATTGATCGCGTTGAACCCCGTGAGGACGACCTCGCGCTTGTCAATCGTGGGATCAAACTTCAAATCGCGATCGATATCGGTGTAGGCAAGAAGATCCGGCGGTTGTGAAACGTAGACGACGTTGTCAATGACTGCCACCCCGAGCGGCGCAACGAGTCCCATCTCTTGCACAAATGTGTGGGAACGATCAGCTTTGCCATCGCCATCAGTGTCTTGCAGAATCACAATGCGATCGCCCGCAAGACGCGTGCCCTTTCTGCCACGATAGTTGACACCCTCAGCGACCCAGACACGCCCGGCGTGATCGATGTCCATGTTAGTGGGATTGTAAAGGAGCGGTGAGCTCGCCCAGACGGTGACCTCCAAGGACGGATCGATCGCCTGGAACATGGAGGGCGGAATGCATCGAGGCGCCTGCATCGGCCTCCAGTCACCCTCGGCCGCAAGGCTGGGCCAAGCGACCACTAAAAGGAGACGGAAAACTCGCATTTCAAGCTTGTTGATCACCATCGTCAATTTGGCGAACCCTAGGGTGTGGTTCGCAGATTCCGCCAGATATATATCTATAATTGGCGGAATCTCGCCTAAAACTAGACGATTCCGATAAATATAGCAGCACGCTGACTTCTTGCCATCCCGGCCCAATGAATGCTAACAAACCCCTATAGATCGCCATGAAACGACTGCTGACAGGACTCTCTCTGCTGTGGGTCACCGGAAGGTGTGCCGTTGGTGCTCCAAACATCGTCCTCTTTCTCGTTGATGATCTCGGCTGGATGGATTTGGGATGTCAGGGGAGTGATTACTATCAGACACCTAACATTAATGCCTTAGCCAAGTCCGGCGTGCGGTTTACCGACGCCTACGCGGCTTGTGCGGTGTGTTCGCCGACGCGTGCTGCCATCCTGACTGGCAAATATCCGGCGCGGCTCATGCTCACCCAGTGGTTGCCGGCGGGGCGATGGAACGCCAAGCGCAACCGCATGCGTGAGGGCCGCTTCGTTCGTTCGCTGCCTTTGGAAGAGATCACCCTCGCAGAAGCACTCCGCGAAGCCGGTTACGCAACTTGGCACATCGGTAAGTGGCATCTTGGTGGTGCGCCGTTTTCATTGCCGGAACATCACGGCTTCGATGTCAACATCGCAGGTGACGACCACGGCGCACCGGGGAGTTATTTTTATCCGTTCAAAGGCACCTGGCGTATTCCTACGACGCCTCACAAAGCGGCGAAGCAAGCGTATGACGGCGGCAAGGAAGGGGACTACTTAACTGATGTGCTTGCGGCGGCCGCGGTGAATCTCATTCGAGAGCATCCTCGTGAGAGACCGTTCTTTCTGTATTTCCCTTTTTACAACGTGCACACCCCGCTGCAGGGAAAGAAGGAGAAGGTGGACCGTTATGCGGCCATTTCTGAGTCTGAACGTCAGGGGAAACCAGCGTATGCGGCCATGGTGGAGTCGGTGGACGACGGTGTGGGGCGCGTGATGACCGTTCTTCGTGAGTTGGACTTAGTGGAGGACACACTTGTGATCTTCACCTCCGATAACGGCGGCTTTGCTAGAGCAACGAAGCATGGACCACTCCGCGCCAACAAGGGCTCCCATTATGAAGGCGGCATCCGCGTGCCGCTGATCGTGAGTGGGGCCGGAGTAAACAGACCCGGACGGACCAGCGCGATGCCGGTGACGAGTTGTGACTTTTACCCAACGCTTTTGCAAATTGCCGGACTTCCTGCCAGACCACACCAACATGTGGACGGCGTGAGCCTAGCGGAAATTCTAAGCGACGCCTCCGCACCAAATCGAGAAGCGATCTTCTGGCATTACCCGCACTACAACCAACATCCCTCAAGCGCCCCTGTGTCCATCATTCGCCGCGGGCCGTGGAAATTGATTGAGTTTCTCGAGACCGGCACCGTTGAACTCTATCATCTTGCCAACGATATCGGTGAATCGACCGATCTTTTCGAAAGTGAACCGCAACTCACTTCAGAGTTGCGGGCCGAACTCCGCGCTTGGAAGACCGCCGTCGGCGCCGAACCAATGCGGCCGAACCCTGAGTACAAAGTTCCATGAGGATCTTATACACATGGATTCTGTGCGTGATCTGCTCAGTGCAGGCTAATGAACGTCCTAACGTTCTCTTTCTAGCAGTGGATGACATGAAGGATTGGGTCAATTGTCTGGGCGGTTACGAGGGAACGGTGTACACGCCAAACACTGATCGTCTCGCCGCGCGTGGCGTTCTCTTCACCAACGCACACTGTCCCTCGCCCAAGTGTGCGCCTTCACGAACCGCCATTCTAACAGGGTTTCGTCCTTCGACGACAGGTTTTTACGACAACAGCCACTGGTGGTATCCCAATCTACCTGACATCGTCACTATTCCGGCTTACTTTCGGCGTCAGGGCTATCTCAGTGTTGGTGCCGGAAAAATCTTTCATCACACGGCTGGGAATCACCCGCCTAATCAGTGGGATGACTTTCAAAGATTGCTCTTCCGTGATGACCCTTGGTTTCGCGGCTCCAAGCTCAACTATCCCTGGTCGAAACATGGCCCTTATCCGGAAGGCTTTCCCCTCAGTGGCGTCGATGGCTTGGGTCACGAGAACGACTGGGGCTCGCTCAAGCTCGATGAACCGGATTATGATGATTCACGCAGCGCCCGCTACGCCGTCCGGTTCTTGCAACGCGCCCACGAGAAACCGTTCTTCCTCGCATGCGGCCTCTTCCGCCCTCATTTGCCTTGGTATGTGCCAGCGTCTTACTTCGACCTTTATCCGCTCGATCGAATCGCCGTTCCCGAAGCGCCTGAGAACGATCTAGATGACTTGCCCAAGGCGGCGAAAATCCTAGCAAAGTCGCGTCGAAATGACTTGGTGAGGATTCGCCAAGCTGGAAAGTGGAAGCATGCCATCCGGGCCTACCTGGCCAGCATCAGCTACGCGGATGCGCAACTGGGTCGCGTCCTTGATGCTCTCGACGCAAGCGCCTATGCAAACAACACGTTCGTTATCTTGTGGTCCGATCACGGCTGGCATCTTGGTGAAAAGCAACACTGGCACAAATCCACGCTGTGGGAAGAAGCGACGCGTGTACCGTTCATCATCGCGGGTCCCACTGTGACGCCAAGCCGATGCGAACGCCCCGTGAATTTGTTAGATTTGTTTCCGACACTGAACGAACTTTGTGGACTACCCGCGATCGCCACGCATGATGGCGTTAGTCTCGGGCCGCTATTGCGCGACCCGCAGGAAGATTGGAACCGTCCCTCAATCATCGAGTATCAGCTTGGCAATGTCGCCGTGCGTTCGGATCGTTATCGCTACATCCGCTACCATGACGGCGGGGAGGAATTCTACGATCTAGTCGAGGACCCAAAGGAGTGGCGCAATCTCACTGGCGATCCGGATTTCGCCGAAGCCAAATCCAAACTCGTGCCTTGGGCCACCTCCAAATGGGCCGAGCCGGCACTCAATAAGTCTGCATTTGAATTCAATCCCGATACGTTCACCTGGCGCGAAAAAGCAACTGGCCTCATTGTTAATGCGCGATCGCTTGATAAGGTAGAGAACTAGGAATATTTAATTTTAAGCGATTCGCTCGTGGCAACAGCTTGACATGTTAGGACAGCGCCGCGTTCCACTTCATCGTCATCCAAGGCCGACCGCGAGTGCATATGCACACTTCCCTCGATCAGCTGAGCCTTGCAGGCGCCGCAAATACCCGCTTGGCAGGAGTAAGGAGGATTCAGACCGACTTTGCATACGCCATCTAACAAGGTTTGATTCGGAGAGACAGCTACGCTGTGTGTTTGACCTAAAAGAACAACCGTTGCCTGAGCGGCCACACTATTCACGGAATGGACGGGTTCCTTGGCTCCGCCAAAGCTTTCCAGATGAATACGGTCTTCCGGCACATCGATGTTTTGGAGGCTCTGTTTCACGGAGGAATTCATTCCGCCTGGACCGCAGATGTAGTAATGCGCGTCCTGGGCATACGGTGGATTTTCATCAATGAACGAGCGAATGGCGTCTTGGTCGATCTTGCCCTGACGCCACGGCGTGAACCAAGAAAGCAGCGATGGTGCAGAGAGCACATGAGAAACCGTTAGTTTCTTGCGGTGCTCTCCCTGGAGTTCTGCCAGGGTTTCCTGAAAGAGAATACTCTTGTCATTGCGATTGCCATAGATCAAATGCGCGACTGAATGAGGCTCGGCTAACAAGATAGAGTGAATCATTGAGAAAAGCGGTGTGATCCCGCTGCCGGCACCAAAGAAATAGTGAGTGCGCCTTTCCTTTTCTCCTGGATCGAGGCAGAAATCTCCGGAGGGCGGCATGACGTCGATTTCGTTGTCCTTGTTAACACGATCATTGATGTGATTGGAAACAAGCCCGCCCGGCACACGCTTGACGGTGATTCGCAGGGGATCTCCAGAAAAAGGCGACGAAGAGATTGTGTAGGTTCGCCTCACCTCTTCTCCGCCTAACTCAAAACGTAAGGTGAGGTGCTGTCCTGGTCGCCACCGAAAGGCCTCTCTGAGTTCTTCCGGCACCTCGAACATCACGGATTTGGCCGCTCCTTGGATCTCCTCACGCGTCTCGGCCACGCGAAGCCTGTGAAATTCCCGGTTCATGCCTTCCCCTCCAAATATTTGAGCACCGCACGCTGATGGTCCATGATGGGACTCTCTCCATGTGACGCGGGACCCACTTCAAAATAGGGACTTTGCAGGGATCTCTGCTGTTGCTCACAAGCATGGATGTCCTCGGTGGTGAAATCGCCAGACGCCATGGGATCAGTCTCACGATCACCTTCGTATTTGGGCTTGATCTGTTTACTCCAGAAAGCGGCCGACCGCCATTCTTGCTTCGTGTACTCCCACGTGGACGCGTTCGCCACGCGCACGCGATTCTCCACTCGCGTACGATTCGGTGCTAACGGTGTGACGATGAAAGTTGCCCAATTCGATTCGCTTTCTGCTAGGCCGATGCCGGGGAAAAGCATGGGCACATAAGCAGCGGCTTGTTCCACCGGAAGAATCAAGGGCGTGGGGCTGTTCTTTTCTAAATCGGCAGCGTATTCGGCAGATAGAGGTTCTTTGAAAGCGTAGTGGGGGCCGATGAATCCGTATTCCGCCTTGGCGTGATCGTACATGGCCGAGGTCCCGGAGTGCAAATGGGCCAAATGATAGACGTCAATGTAGTTCTCAACCACGATCTTCCAGTTGGCTGCGATCTCATATTCGACACGGGCCTCTGGGTATTCGATCAGATCGTCAACTTGATGGGGACCGAGCTTGGGTTCCACCGCGCCGAACCATTCGATGATCGAGCCCGCATTGGGATCAGGGTGCACAAAGAGCATCCCACGCCAAAGATCCACCGAAGCTGGTTTGAGACCGAGGCAGGCCTTATTCACACCTCCAAACTCCCACTCCTCTTCGGGCACAGACACTAACTTTCCTTCCAAATCGTAAGTCCAGTCGTGATAGGGACAACTGATAGACTTCTTTGTCTTGCCAGCGGCTCGAAGGAGTTGGGTGCCACGATGCCGGCAAAGGTTGTGAAAGGCGCGCAATCTTCTGTCGCGCCCCATGACGATGAAGAGATTGTTCAGCGCGGCTTGGACCGAGAGGTATTGCCCGGGCTCGGCAATGTCTTCCGCAAAGCCGGCATACCGCCAGGTGCGAGAGAAGATGTGCTCCTGCTCACGATCAAACCAAGCTTGCGAAGTGTAGGCTTCAACCGGCAACAGATGCATCATGCGCCCGGCGACTTTAGTACTCATGACAGGGCACCAAGAAAGGGAATGAGATCGGTGAAGATCAGGTAGAGACTCAAGCCGATCCAAGTGAGAACGATGGTCCAGAAGAGTACCGGATTGGCCTTCTTTTCAACCGGAGAGATGAGATGCACCCGGCCCGAGTAGAGTGCCGGCACTGTCCACATGAGGAAGAGGACGCCCCAGACCCACTGCCAGTTCATGACCACGGCAATGTAAATGACAAGGAGGGCGATGATGTTGGGAAGATGCTTGATCATTGGTGAGGGATGGGATGGCGGCTTTCTTCTACCATGCGTTTATGACTAACGAGAACCCTTTCGCCAGTTCTTCAAGTCCCACACAGGTCCGTCAGCCACCACGTCGCGGTGCAGAGCAATTAGTTTCTCTTTCATTGATCGCAATCGCTTCGGCTGTGCGTGACTCAGATCGTGTTCCTGAGCCAGGTCGGTTTTCAAATCGTAGAGTTCGAACGATTTCAACGGCGCGGACTTGATCATCGGCATGTCGGGTTCGGTCAGGGCGTGCGTGTGTTTCTTGATCGGGTCGTCAAGATAGCCGAGGATGATGTGATCACCATCCCGCAAAGCGGCGGCCGGTTGCACACGATAAAAGTACCAGAAAAGAGGCGTCTCACGTTTGAGCGGTCCTTTGCCTAACAAGTGCGGTAAGAGGCTGGTTCCATCGATCTTGCGATCCTTGGGCAAGGGTGTCCCCACAATTTCACAAACCGTCGGAAAGAGATCGAGCGAGCTGATGGTGGTGTCCGATACCTGATCAGGCTTGATCTTGGCCGGCCAACGCAAGATGCCGGGTTCACGTTGCCCGCCTTCGTAAACAAAGGATTTGCGACCGCGTAGACCTTGATTGGAATGGGCGTTCACGCCTCCGTTATCTGAGGTGAGGAAAACGACGGTGTTCTCCGCCTTTCCCGATGCCTTCAACGCCTTTAAGAGACGTCCCACGGCGAGGTCCACGTTGGCAATGTTTGCATAGTAAGTGGCCTCTTTCTTGGTTAGGGCCGGGTCTTGCTTCTGATAGTAGGACACAAGCTCCGGCGGTGAAGCGATTCTAGAATGGGGTTCGTGAAACCACACCAAGCCGAAGAACGGTTGGTCCTCTGGCACTTTTTCAAACCATTGTGTGAACTCGTCGATCACGATCTGGCAGGCATAACCCGAAACCTTGCCCACCGCTTGGCCGTTGCGAATGAAGTTCACGGGATCTTTGTGGCTTGGCTGCGCGTTGTTGCTCGTGCCTAACGAGTGGTCGAAACCCTGCTGATTGGGAGCTGGCTGTTCCGTGTTCTCCAAATCAGAGAGATGCCATTTGCCAAAGTGTGCGGTGGCGTAGCCTTTCTCCTTGAGCACCTCGGCGATGGTGATCTCCTCAGCGCGGAGATGCATGGGGTGCTTGGGCGGAATGTAAGAATACATGCCCACGCGTGAGGGAATGCGGCCGGTGAGAAATCCCGCACGCGACGGCGAACAGTTCGGCGCGGGCGCATGACAGTCCGTGAAACGAATGCCTTCTTTCGCCAATTGATCAATGTGAGGTGTTTCAATGTCGGCCCCATAACATCCGAAATCCGTCCAGCCGGAGTCATCCAGCATGACGAAGAGAAAGTTAGGTCGCTCCGCGGACCAGCCGAGGGGAGATGTCAGAAGCCCGCAAAGAATGAGGATACGGAGGTGCGTCGTCATCCTCTCTTGATCTCACAAGTTCACTCTGGAAGGCAACGCCGAGTTGTGTTCAAAAGTGTCGTCCACCTCATGTCAGAACCTTTCCGAATGAGAATCAAAGTCTGTTGTATCCAGTCCATCGAGGAAGCCCAACTCGCCCTCTCCCATGGAGCACACGCGCTTGGACTGGTCTCGCAGATGCCCAGTGGGAGCGGTTTTATGATCGATGACGACGAGATTCGCAGCATCGTCGAGGCCGTTCCACCAACGAATTCCACCGTGCTGCTGACTTCGGAAGACGATCCACTGAAGATCATCCGGCACCAACACACCACGGGTGCCAACACCCTTCAGCTGCTCGGGCCGATCTCATTTGAGGGTATGCTTCGCCTCAAAGAGACACGCCCTGACATAACGCTTATTAAAGTCGTGCCGGTGGTGGACTCAACATCGATCGACGAAGCGCTGCGTTTCTCCAAGGTGGCCGATGCCTTGCTTCTCGATTCCAAAGTCAGCTATCGCGAGGGCGGCGGAACCGGAAAGACACACGACTGGTCCATCAGCCGCCAAATCGTCCAGGCAAGTTCCCTTCCCGTATGGCTTGCGGGCGGTCTTTCTCCTAGCAATGTCGCCGAAGCCATTCGCACCGTGATGCCATTTGGTGTGGATGTCTGTTCCGGTCTTCGGCCTAACCGATCTCTTGAGCTATCGAGGCTGCGAAGCTTCGTTTCCGAGGTCAAGGTTTCGGCCAAGGCAATCCCTTCCACCAATCGGCGTCTCCATGATTCGGTTGTTCCGCACCCGGAGTCGAACGGCCGCGCTCAATGATTTGGCGCAGTTTCGCCGTCAACTCCGAAACAATCTGGGGATGCTCTGCGTGCAGGTTGTTGGATTCCTTGGGATCGGACTCGAGATTGTAGAGCTGAATGGATGGAAGTTCCTGCTGGGCGGCCTCGTTTTCTCGAGGCGGACTCCACCCCCCGGATCCTCGGCAGAAAAGCAACTTCCAGGGACCGCGCCGGATTGCGAAATGTCCCGAGCCGGACTGATGCACCACAGCTTCGTGTAGCCGCTTGTTCACGTCCGTGCCCGTCAAGACCGGCAATAGACTAACGCTATCCTCAGCAGCGGTGTCAGGAAGTTTGAAATCGATGATCGAAGCGCAAGTCGCCATGATGTCCGCGAGGGTGATCGTTTGATCACTGCGGCTGCCGGCCTGAATCTTGCCCGGCCACCGCACAAGGAAGGGCACGCGGTGCCCGCCTTCATAGACGTCTGCCTTCCAGCCTCGCCAGTTGGCATTGAGATCAATGCCAGAGGCTTTGAGTTGAGCAAAGTCGGCCTTGGGCGAGGTGCCGTTGTCGCACGTGAAGATCACCACGGTCTCATTCGTTTGTCCCGAATTCTCTAGCGCTTTCATCATAGCACCAACGGCTGCATCGGTCTCCATAAGAAAATCCGCGTAGGCGCTGACCTCGGATCGTCCTTGGAAGGCCTCGCTCGGCGCGATCGGCGTGTGAGGCGATGGCATCGGCGCAAAGAGAAAGAAAGGTTTGTCGCTCCTAGCGGCGTCGCGAATGTGTTGGGCCCAGCGCTTGGAGTACTCGGCAAGCACGGCATGGAAATCCCAGCTGGGAACAGACGGACCATCGTTGACGCCCACCATGGTTCCCGCACGCATTTGGGCTGTCAGTTTTCCCAAGATCTTTTCATTCTCGCGCCAAACGAAAGGCGGCCAGTTTGGAACGTCGTCACCGTAGTAATAGTCAAAACCGTGATCGTTGGGCCCACCCTTTACCGGAGCAGTGAAATCGATTTCTGCTAGTTTCTCGGTCGTGCCGCCGCCCTGCTTGGGCCAGTGCCAGCCGAGATGCCATTTGCCAATACATGCCGTGGCGTAGCCCGCCTCTTGAAACATCTCTGCTAGAGTAAGCCGCGCATCTTTAAAGAGTGGCCGCTCCCATTTCCCTACAATCCCGCGTTTGAGCCGCGAGCGCCAATGATAACGCCCGGTGAGAACGCTGTATCGGGTGGGCGAACACACACCGGAGGTGGAGTGCGCGTCGGTGAAAGCCATGCCTTCACGAACTAACTGATCGATGGAGGGCGTCTGCATGCCCATCTTCGGATTGAGGGCGGAAACGGAATCAATCCCCATGTCATCGGCAAGGATGAGGATCACGTTAGGTTTAGTTTGCGCTGAGCCGATTGAGGCGCCCTCCTCGTCGGCGAACGTCCAAGAAACGCTCGCCAAGGCCAAGAGTGTTAAGAAAAGTAGTCGATTCCTAATCATGGATAAAACTCCGTTTCTGACAGAAGACCTATGGATCACTCCATGAAAAAATGCCTTCTCCATTCTCAATTCCCCCTTGACCGGTTGGAGGCGTCTCAGAAGTATGAGGCATGGCATCTGAATATTTCTCCGATATCCCAGCGATCACCTACGAAGGTCCTGAATCCAAGAACCCGCTAGCATTCAAACATTACGATGCCCAGGCCAAGGTGGGCGACAAGACTATGGCCGAGCATCTGCGGTTCTCGATCGCCTACTGGCACACCTTTCGCAATGGGCTGCAGGATCCCTTCGGCGTGCCCACCGCCATCCGGCCTTGGGAAGGTGCCGAAGACACAGTCCAGAACGCCCAGAACCGGGCGCGAATCGCCTTTGAGTTCATGGAGAAGTTAGGCATCCAGTTCTACTGTTTCCACGATCGGGATGTGGCTCCCGAAGGTGCCACCCTTGCTGAGAGCAATGCGAACCTGGATGCCGTGGCAGATGTCTTGTTAGAAGAACAGCAGCGGACGGGGATCAAGTTGCTCTGGGGCACGGCCTGTCTCTTTGCGCATCCGCGCTACAACCAAGGGGCTGCGACCAGCCCCTACGCTGACGTTTTCGCCTATGCGGCTGCCCAAGTGAAGAAAGCTATGGAAGTCACGCAACGTTTAGGAGGTGAAGGATACACTTTCTGGGGTGGTCGCGAAGGTTACCAGACTTTGCTTAACACCGATATCAAACGCGAGTTGGATCACTTGGGCCGCTTCCTCCACATGGCGGTCGACCATGCGAAGGAGATTGGTTTCAACGGGCAGTTTTACATCGAACCCAAGCCCAAGGAACCGACCAAGCATCAATACGATTCCGATGCCGCGGCCTGCCTCAACTTTCTGCGCGAACATGATTTGTTAGATCACTTGAAGCTTAACATTGAAACCAATCACGCCACCTTGGCTGGGCACACGGTGCAACATGAACTCGAAGTGGCGGCGGCAGCCGGAGCCTTGGGATCCGTGGATGCCAACACGGGAGATGAAATGTTAGGGTGGGACACCGATCAATTCCCGACCAATGTCTACATGACCACACAGATCATGCTTTCCGTGATCAAGATGGGCGGATTTACTACAGGCGGTCTCAACTTCGACGCCAAAGTGCGGCGTGAAAGTTTCGAGCCGGTGGATCTGTTCCACGCGCATATCGGCGGTATGGATGCCTTTGCTAGAGGACTCAAGATTGCCCATGCCATCATGGAAGATGGGCGTCTTGGTGATTTTGTGAAGACCCGTTACGAGAGCTACGACTCCGGCTTGGGCCAGAAGATCGAGAATGGCGACGTGGGTTTCAAAGAGCTTGAAGCGCATGCGTTGGAGCAAGGCGAAGTGGGCGTGACCCCAAGCGGGCGCCAGGAGATGCTGGAGAACTTGATCAACGAATTCCTCTAGCACTCATTCCGTTGCTTCTGAGATGAACACGCTTTCCGTGGTGATGACGGTTATCGGACCGGACCGCCCAGGATTGGTGGAATCCCTTTCGGCCTTGGTGTCAGACCATGACGCCAATTGGTTAGAAAGCCGAATGGCCCGCTTGGCCGGTCAGTTTGCGGGCATCCTGCGCATCGAAGTCCCCGTCGAACGTCGTGCGGCTCTCTTACAGGCCTTGGCCGCGCTTGAGGATCGGGGCTTGCACATCACGCTGTTGGAAGGTGCGGCGGCACCGGAATCGCAGCTTAGCCAAGTCGTTAGGCTCGAATTGGTGGGAAATGACCGGCCGGGCATCGTCCGCCAGATCTCGCGAGTGATCGCCCATCACGGCGTGAACGTGGATGAACTGGAGACGGAAACGGAGAGCGCCGCCATGTCCGCGGAGCCTTTGTTCAAGGCTTCCGCTTTGCTCAAGGTCCCGGCGGGCGTATCCTTGGAGACCCTTCGCAGCGATCTCGAACAGGTCAGTCACGACCTCATGGTCGACATCACGCTTGAGGCTGGCTAGGCTAGCGCCATGTCCAAGCTTGAGCATTCCCAATCCCTTCACGGTTTACCCGCCCTAGCCGGGCTCTGCTCTTTTCAAGAGGCCGCCTCGGAGGGCTTGGGGATCCAGGAATGCGTCGACCGCTTGAAACGCTATCATTACGCCTTCAATCGTCTATGGAAAACCGGACTCGCCCGACTCACCGCGGAACCTGTCTACGAACTCAAGATGGGGCTCAGCTATCATGCCTATCTTTGCAGCGAACAGATTACGCTCCTTCGAGAGCGGGTGGCAGAGATGCGTCACCCGCCGCTCGGGTTGGACAAAGTTCCCGATCCGCATTTGCAAACCTACTTCGACGAGATTCTCGCCGCACCCAGTGCCTATCATTGGCTTCGAGGTATCTATGAGAATGCACTTCCCTGTTTGCAAGAGAGCCTTGAGCGGCACGTGAAGGAAACCAATCTCCTTTCAGATGCACCTACCGTCCGCATCCTAAGATCAGCGTTAATCGATATCGAACAGATGCTGGTCTGGGGAAAGGCTGCCATTGGTTCAATGAAGCTGTTGGTCGGCGAGAAGGAGGTGAGTGCCTGCGACGCATGGCTCGGAGAGTTAGCTCTTTGGTTAGACGCGGCGGGAGGGCTGGATGGTGTCTTTGAGCCGGAAACCTGTTCGTTGCCCTCGCAACGTTACAGTTCCACGCCCTTTCAATTCGACCGGACGCCGCAACGCGACGAGCGCTTTCCTGACCCGTATAACATGGGCGTTCATGCGGAGGAGTTTCTCTACGATCCCCAGTTTTCCGAGAAGGATAAGGTGCTGATGATGTACTACAAACGTCTTCGCGAGATCGATGTCCCGGAGATGATGGCTACCATCTTGTTTGATCTCGTTACGGAGAATGGCGATGAAGAGGACGGCGGTAAACCATGGGGATTCTATCGCGACATGACGCGCCAACTTTGGGATGAGGCGCGTCACGCCATGATGGGTGAAGTGGGCTTTGCTACATTGGGAATCTCCTGGCCGGATTGTGTGCGCGTTAATTTCACTTGGTCTAAGGAGCTCAACGAACAGCTCACGCCTCAAGAACGTCACGCCGTGCTTTGGTACATCGAGCAGGGGCTGATGAGCAAGACCGGGAAACGTTATGAGTGGGAAGTAGGACGTGATTCCGGTGATCCCTTGGCCATGCTGTTCCAAGACTACGATTGGGCTGATGAAGTGCTGCACGCGCGGATCGGCCGGGATTGGTATGTGAAAGAATTTGAGACGGTGGCAGACGCCTCGGCTTACGGAAACGCGTGTTGGGATAAAGTCGTTACCGGCTGGGAAAAGTGGAGGCGCGAGGGCCTGACAGAACATTACAATTGGTGGCCGGATCTCTATCGCGAAGCCTGCCGTCTCCGGGGTGAAGATCCCGATCCGAAAGTGGCAGCTTATAATATCAGTTATGCCCAAACCCGCGCCGACCTCGAACGAATCGCGGCCTCAGGGTAGGGCGAGCGCATTCCGTTCCCTTGCGGTAAAGGTAGAGGAACTCGTGCGTGTTCCTTCGCCGTAGTGGAGTCCAACGCTCGGAACTCTCACGAGTTCCGCTACAGATGTTGCTGTGGAGTCCAATGCCTGGAACTCTCACGAGTTCCGCTACAGATGTCGTTGTGGAGTCCAATGCCCGGAACTCTCACGAGTTCCGCTACAGATGTTGTTGTGGAGTCCAACGCCCGGAACTCTCACGAGTTCCGCTACAGATGTTGTCTGCCAGCTCTGACTCGCACCCCATTTGCCATTGCTTCATGACTATTGCGTGATCAGGGTGGGCGCATGAAGTGGATCGTTTCCCTCTTTTCCTTTGCAGTATTTGCTCAACTAACAATCGCCCAAGATCAACCCATTGCATGGTGGCCGTTTGACGACATCAGCGGCGACACGACCGAAGACCGCTCCACCGCCGGGGAATCCCATCCGGCCACGTTGTTTGGCGGGGTGAATCATTTGCCAAATGAAGGTGTGTTTGGTGGGGCCGTTTTTCTCGATGGCGAAGCGGGCACGTATCTTGAGGCGGCGGATCATGAAGACTTTGAATTTGCCGAAGGTGAGTCTTGGAGTGTTTCACTTTGGTATAAACGCGAGGGTGAGGAGAATGATCAAGGTCTGGTGACCAAAGGTTATCAGGACAACTCGCGCGCCACCACCGGCTATTGGCAGGCGCAAACGCGGGCCGGGACGTTCGCTTTGGATTCGCGTTGTTGTGAGGGTGGAAACCCGAGGGTGCGCCTAGACTCGGATTCCGGTATCAGCCACGGAGACAATGAATGGCATCACTTCGTCATTGCGCGAGATAGTGTTGCCGGAGAAATCCGTCTCTACGTCGATGGTGAAATCACGTCGCGAAATGCGGCGGATGCGACTTCCGGGAATTGGGCCATGGGTGAAAACGAGGATCCCCTCGTCATTGGCAATCACTTCGACCGGTATACGGTAGGCTACTTTGATGACATCGCCGTTTGGAAGGGTTACGCATTAACAAAAGAAGACGTGGCTGTGTTAGGCGAGAACGGTGTCGTGGCGTTCGTCGGTGGCGGCACGACGATTTCTGATCCGAGCATCGTGGTGCGGCCGATCCTGGAACTCCCACAAGTGCCGGCCGTGCGTTCGACTCAAGAGATCGAGGTTCGCAATGGTGGAGCCACCCAACCATTGACAATCAATGAGGTGACGATTTCCGGAACTCATCGTGATCTGTTTGCTATAGAGTCCCTGCCTGATCCGGTGGTCCCAGGTCGCGAAGACGTGATTCGATTCACCTTTGATCCGGCGGGAGGCGTCGGCAGATTTGGGGCCGAGTTTGAGATTGTTAGCAACGACCCTGACGCCGAGGATCAACGTCTTGTGGTACCAGTGGTGCTGAATGTGATCGATCCTCAAGGTCCCTTGGCCCACTGGCGGCTCGATGAGACGGTGGACGCCGCAGTGTTAGTAGATCGCAGCGGCAATCGCCGTTCGGCTCAGATTAGCTTCGGCGCGACGTTAGGAAACAACGGTCTCCTGGGTGATGGGGGAAACGCCGTCGCCATCAACAGCGGAAGCGCGGTGACGGCGAGCGGATCCGCGTTTCCGACACTTGAGAGTTTTTCTGTATCCCTGTGGTTACAAGCCAATGAAATTGGCGCTGAGACACCGGTTTCAGTCTTCGCGAAAGGTTCGGATCCCACGCCGAATGTGGCCCTCCTGCTATCTGAAGGCGGCCTCAGTTGGCTCATCGAGGAGGTTCAGGACGTGCATACGGAGGCCGGTGTCATCATCGCGGGAGAAGTCTATCACATTGTTGTGACCCATGAATCGGCATCTCAAACCACAACGATCTACGTCAATGGGGAAGCACGTGCATCGGGAGTGAATAGTCAGCCATTCGGAGACACTCGAGGCGCCATTTGGTTAGGCAGTTATGATTCAGTACTTCCGTTAGATGGTGTCCTCGATGATGTTCAAATCTATGACCGCGTGATTTCCGCTTCAGACGTGGAGACGTTGTTCGCGGAACCGGGAAGCTTCCTGCGAAGCGGAACGGATGTGGATAGCGATGACGACGGGCTCACGGACGCTGAAGAGGCCGAACTGGGAACCGATGCTTTGAAGTCCGACACGGATGACGATGGGCTTACCGACAAAGCGGAACGGGACACGCATCAAACCGATCCCACCAATCCTGACACCGATGCCGATGGGTTTGGCGATGCTGAAGAAATCGCATTGGGCTCCGATCCAACAAGTGCCGAAGCTGATCAAGACGCCGACGGCCTAACAGATGCTCAGGAATTCGAGAAAGGAACGCATCCTGGAAATGCCGACACGGATGGTGATGGCATTAGTGATAGCGAAGAATCGGCAACCGATCCGCTCATCGCCGATACCGACCGCGACGGGTTGGATGACGGCCGCGAAGGGGCTCTAGGCACCGATGCGACGAATCGCGACTCAGACGACGATGGCTTCTCGGACGGATTTGAGGTTCGGCGTGGGTGGGATCCTCTTGATGGTTCGGATCCGGGAGCGGGTGCTTCGGGCGGTCCCTTGGCCGAATCGCTCGTGGCTTACTTTCCTCTCGATGAAGCCAATGGTGACACGGTCAGTGATCAATCCAATTCGCCAAACACGCATACGGGCCAAATCACGGGCACGGCGGAATGGAAGCCTAACGAAGGCCGCCACGGCGGGGCGATCTTCTTTGATGGCTCCAACGGATTTATTGAAGTGCCCGACCACGATGACTTTCAATTTCCTGAAGACGAGTCGTGGACGGTTTCGCTTTGGTACAAACGTGATGGTGAAGAAAATGATCAAGGCCTTGTCACCAAGGGCTATCATGACAATAGCCGTGCGCAAAGCGGCTATTGGCAATTGCAGACACGTGCAGATGGTTTCACTTTAGACTCACGCTGTTGCGAAGGCGGCACACCCCGCAGTCGAATCGATTCCAATTCCGGTATCAGTCATGGTGACAATGAATGGCATCATTTCTTGGTGACACGTGATGCGGAGGCTCAGGAAATCCGCCTTTATGTCGACGGCCACGTGACCGTCCACGATATCGCTGCAACGGATGTGGGCGGCTGGGCCATGGGTGAGAATGACGATCCGTTAGTCATCGCCAACCACTTTGATCGCTTCACGCAAGGTTGGTTTGATGATGTCGCCATTTGGAAGGGCTATGCTGTTGATGAAGCCGAAGTCGAAGCCATTGCAGTCGGTATCGGGAATCTTGTCGGAGGTGGCGGTACATCGAACCCATTACCGACTATTGCCTTCATCGAATCAGGACCTAACGGTTTAACGATTTCATCCAGCATTGCGACCACGATCGATGTGCAATACTCCGAGACTCTGACTTCCGATTCGTGGGTGACCATCGGCCAAACCACCAACGGCATTTTCGAAGACTCGGACGCCGTGAGAACGGCTGCGGCACAGGGATACTACCGTTTGGTAGCACCGTGAGGGGGTCGGTAACCCACATTTTCGAATCCTGGTGCTTGCGGCACATAGCGATCATCAAATTTCGGATCCGCACAGTGGAGCACATTATTCTCAGGATCGATCACATTGTGGATATCGATTTTCTCGCCATTCATGTGGCAACCGGTGACGCCAACGCCTGAGGCAATATCGAACTCATAACGCGATCCCGTTGGCCACCCACCAGGAGCATGATTCATCCAGAGAAGAGAATCTTCATAAAGGTTTCCACTACTGGAGTCGTCGATGGCATTACGATTGCCGGTAAAGGTACACCGTCGGACGATCACACGGGATTTGGGAAAAATCGTTAAGGCACCGGAACCATATTGAGGTTTCCACTTTCCAGGATCCGCCGCACGGTCATCCATAGGCTCATTGGAAGCGTTATTGACAAAGAGACAATTGATAATTTCAGCAGAACTTCCGTGCAATAAATCCACCGCAGCGCCACTGACGGGACACCGGTTATTTCGAAAAATACAATCACGCAATAAGACAGACTGCCTCCGGGAACCGTCGGTATGACCACGATGCTCAACCGAGACGCCGGCGCCACAGGGGCTGGTGAAATTGTCGTAAACCTCTACCTGCTCAATTGTGGGGAAGGAACGCCCAAAGATCTTGATGCCGCCTCCGTCAGTATAGAAGAACTTTGCTTTCTCGAGATTATCGGCGTCGATATCGGGTTGAATCAAAGGCTCTTCCGAAGTGGTTAAAAAGCCATTGGCACCGGTGATCTTGAAGCCTTTTAGACCCGTCTTTCGCGTGATCCCATCGCCAAAGTAAACCACATGATTGACGATCGCCGGATAGCTTGGGTCCGATGATTTAGACATATCAGGATTGGCTGCCGTCAAGATCACCTCGCCCTCCGCTTCTACACGAACGCCTTCATGGCGTTTGTTAAACCAAAGCAGGGCTTGTGCCGGTTTTCGTGGCCGATAGGTGCCCGCATGCACGATGACGCGTTTGTTGGTAGGCCGCTTTGCCGCTTCCTCTATTGCCTCTTGTATAGCTTCTCCAGGGCGAACGTGAATCGCTTCCGTTCCTTCATCCAATTTCGATACTTCCTGAGTATTGGTTGATGGCGCAGCGGCCGCTTCACCACTTTCTTCAATTCGGAGTACTTGGTTTAGATCGATCGGCCCATTGACGATCTGTTTTATTCCCGACGGCCAGTCCACCTCGATTTGATCAACTGATTTCTGGTCATCGAGACCGAAGTAAAGAGGAAAGTCGCTATGCGATAAATAGCCTGATTGGCCGTCGTTGACTTTCATCCAAGTCGATTCACCAGCTGTCACTCGCACGACGGCCCCCCGGCCACTTCGATTGGATTGCTTGCCCACCAATTGAACGTTGAGATAACTCAGATTCGTTTTCTGCTCGGATAAATCGCTTATCAACACCATGGGGCGCTGGTTCATCTCATTAGTGACAATATCGAGATCGCCATCGTCATCGAGATCGAAAATCACAGACGAACGGCTTCCCATCGCGCCCCAGACGACGACGCGTTCGGGCAGTTTCGCGAGTTCTTCTTCCTCACGTTGTAAGACATTGAGCACGGGAGCTTCTTTGTCGCGCCCTGCTAACTCCAATTCAAACCACGGAACGGCCATGCCATTAGCTCGAGGCTCCACACCAAGAATGAACTCGGCATTACGAAACGTATTACCCTGATCGTTAAGCAACAGGAGGTTGGTGCTATATCGGAGCGGAAAGTTCATGCTCGCCGTTACAAATACATCTTCGTAGCCATCCGCATTCAAATCACCCGTACTGAGCCCCCAAGGCCAATAGTTTTCAGCACCGATGGCATCCGAAACTTCTTCATAACTTCCATCTGCCTTCCTGCGGTAGAAGGCGTTGCCATAAATGCTCGTTCCTTCGGTCTGCAGGAACGAAGGCGGCCAACGCATCTCGGATTTCTCGAATTCTCTCTCCGGACCGATATGTTGACTCATGTCCGAGTGCATGTCGGTGATATAAATATCGAGATCACCGTCGTTCTCGAAATCGAACGCTTTGATGCCCATGGCGCCCCAGGATGTCTTGGGAAACAATGACGGTTGAGCCCTCTCAAATCGTTGTCCTTCGCGGTTCAGAAAGACTTGGTCATTTCCCTGCATGTTTAATAAATAAAGATCCGTCCAGCCATCGGCATTGATATCGATCGGTGCGGCATCGCCTGTCCAACCTTGGTCATCCAGTCCCGTAGAATCCGTGACATCCACAAATCTGTTCTTTCCCTGATTGCGATAAAGTCGGCTCGGCTCTAGTCGCTCGGACTTCAAATGACCGGCAAATGCATCCTCAAACCCGACGTAGTATTGATCACCCGTATCCGCTTCACCCCGGATACTCTCCATGGTGACGTTGATCGTCTCTTCCTTGGTGTATTGGCCGACATTGGCAAGGAAGAGATCGAGAAGGCCGTCACGGTCGTAGTCAAAGAAAACGGCTGCTGAGGAATGCCCTTTGTAGCCCAGACCGGAGGCCGCGGTGATATTGCGGAAACGGCCTTCACCCAAGTTCTCAAACAGCACGTTGCCTTTGCGCAAGGTTGTCACATAAAGATCGGGATCGCCGTCATTGTCGATATCGGCAAACGACGCCGAAACACCAATGCGATCGCTTACAAAGACACCGGCGCGCTCCGTGATATTCTCGAACTTGCCATCGCCAAGGTTCCGCCAGAGCTCGTTCGCGCCAACTTGATTGACGAAATAAATATCCAGATGGCCATCGCCATCCACATCCGCCACAGCGACTCCCGATCCGTGATCGTAGTGCACGCCTTTGAAACGTTTGCCCGATTCATCAACGATCTTATGCATGAAGCGAATACCGCTCGCCTCACATTGATCGGTGAAAGAGAAATCATGGTAGGCGCCTAGACTCGCAGCTCCCTCAATTTGTTCTTTAGCACGCTGTTTGAGCCAATCATTGTCTCGAAGATCGGCAGGGACGTTGAGGATCTCGGCCCCAAGGGCGCGCATATCATGACGGAGCTTGGCTTCAGCCAGTGGATCATCGAATTGGTAGCGCCCTCTTATTCTCAAATAAGCGTCCACTAACACGAAAGATCCGTTTCCTTCCACGACCGCTTCATGAATGCGGCGGACTTCTTGTTCTGAACCCAATGAATCTGGCGTCAATACGACACAACGAGATTCAATTTGAGTTAAATACGACGGCGGCTCGGTAAACGTGGCCGTCCAAGATTGACCTCGAAGGTTTTCTGATGAGATCTCCGTGAGGGACCCATCGCGAAATTGAAACGCTGGTACAATGCCCAGAACCGGCGGATGTCCGCGATCAGGCATCATATGAACCTCGGATTTTGAAACGTCCGCAGGATTGCTATCGGGCTTGTCCCCGCAACCAACCAGGGCTAACAAACCCACAGCACCCAAGAGCCCAACGACGCTAATCCAAATCTTCCGCATAACTATCAAAGTCATCATCTTTGCCATGACGACGCTTCTTAAAATGCTGAGCGGCAATATAGGTGACGATTCCAAGCGGGATCAGTGCCAAGATCGCATACAGGAGTTTCTTGCCGGAGTCGTTTTTCACCCTGAAGGTACCGGATGCAGGCTTCACGCCGAGCTGGGTGGACGCGACGCGGATGCGATAGGTGCCCGATTTCCGAACCGAAAACGAGGCGCGCGTTCCATCGATGCTTTTCTTGGGAATCTTCGGTGCGCCGGGTGGTCCCGTGATGGTCACGATGTATTTGCCGCCTGAGGGAGGATTGATCACCCGCCAACTCACGGTCACACTTCCCGTCTGGATCTCGGCATCGCGCCGGGGCGTCTGAAGAATGATCTCTGACCCACCGGAGTCCTTGTTAGAAGAGGGAACTGCCGGCGCGCTACCGGCGGCTCCCACTTGGAACTGTCCACGGAGCGCATTGGCGCCCGGAGCGGAAACGGCTACGGCATAGTCACCCGCCTTCAACGCTGGAAAGGTCACTTGTTGAGACTGCGTCGTCTCTTCGATAGGCTGACCGCCAGAGGGCGTCAGGGAAGCTGTGTAAGAGATCCCGCCGGGAGCATTGAAGCTATCCCAAGAGATCACGGCGTCATCACCCTCACGAAGACCTTGAGGTATTTGCAAGTTACTAATAAGCGCATTACTCGTCGAAGCCGCGCCGGTATCGCCTGCCAAGCGGACGAGCCGCACATTGACTTGGAGCACGTATTCGCCCTTGGTTTGTTTGTGAGAGAAAGAGCCAATCTCGCCGTTGATGGGCACATGCTTGAGACTCTTGAATTCACGCACAGCCACTTGATCCGTGGGATCGACGATATTCTCTTTATCCTCTCGCGCATCCGTGATCTCGATGAGCAGATAAGAAGTGATTCCAAGGGCCATGGCTTCGCGACGCGTCATGGCGCGAGCGAGCCAGAGAAAGGTTCGTTGGTCATCGAAGTCAGCGGCCCGCGGAAAGCGTCCTAACAAGGTATCGACATCCGTGACGACGTTGGAAATCGGACGCTGAATGGAAGGCGCTTTCGAAGTGGCGGGATCGCCGAAACGTTTGATGAAGAGACGGCTTCCCGGCTGAAGAAGCGGGGCGTGATTGGGCGCTTGGCTCGTCACGCCCAAGATCTCCTCCGCAAGCAGCGAGTATTGCCAGTTCGGATAGCGCGACCAATCGAAGCGGTCGGTCAGGAGATCGCGAACGAGATTGCGAGCCTCTTGTACTTTACCATAACCGATCCCGTAGTTGCTGCCAACCATAGAACCGGACACATCAACGAGCAGGAAGATGTCTTTGGGCAAGGGATCTGCCCGTAGGGCATTCGGTAACAAGAGGCAAAGGCCTAACAAGAGAGCATGAAACCGCGTGGGCAAGCCAAAGTGTTGGGTTCTCGACAGGGGTGTGTCGCAGAATTCGCGAGGCCTCTCTTCGTTCGAGGCGCCGCACCCGGAACTTTCACAAGTTCCGCTACGAACTGGCCCATCAGCCTGACTTGTTCCCTGGAATCGCTTGGCCATTGTCTAGCGGATGCGCTGCATGCGTTTGGGATTGATGAGGAGAGCCAAGAGAGCGCAGAAGACGAAGATGAGCACGGTGATGAAGACGAGATCTTTGTCGACCGTCCACGGACTGAGCAAGCCTTGCAAGACGCTTTGATAAACCTCGGGATCTTGCGCATCATTGTAAGTCATGCCCGCCGCTTCGGCGGCGCGGAAGAGCGCCTCCCCTTCGCCACCACTTTCTTCCTCCAACCTCACATCGATGAAGTGCACCATGTCTTCCGGAAAGACCTGCGCGAAATCCTCGTCGGAGTTGAAGAAAGAGAAATTCTCCGGATCAAAGCCGATTCGTCGGTCTTTGCCGTCAGTGATGATGAGAAAAAGTCTGTTAGGAAACGTGAGAGGATCTTGTTGATTGATATCGAGATACGTTTTCCATATGGCTTCACAGATTGGCGATCCCTGATCCGTGCTCACACCTTCAATGTGTTGAATGGCTTCATCCGCATTCTCGAAACCCATGACCACACCCGAAAGGGTGTCGATCTGCGCCGGAGGTGTGTTGATGATTTCTTGTAGACTGCCCTTGCTGGCATCGCGGTCAAAAGTGGTAATGAAGAATTTCGATTTGGCAGGAAACTGCGGGAGAATATTGCGCAAGATCTCCCGCGCTTGGGCAATGGGTTCATCCATGCTCCCCGAATTGTCTAGCATGATGGCGACGAGGGAAGGTTTGCTCAATCCCGGAATGAATAAGACCGCCAAGCCTAACAAGGGAACTAGTAACCAAGCCTTGGCACGCCGAAAGGCCCGGCGCAACGCCGTCACCGTGCGGCGCTCCTCACGGGGCGTGTGCGCTTGGGCGGCGAGATTCTTCAATTTCTGCCGCGTGAAACTCCTGCGCAGTTTCACTAACGCAATCACCGGACAGAACATGGCGATAGTGAAGCTGATCAACGTGGGCAACTCATAGTTGGCGCGGAAGGCTTCGCCACGCCGGCTGACAAACGTGATCCACGCCACTAGCAGAAGCGCTGTCAAGCAACCCGCGACCAGCCAGGCCCGCCAAAGATTGAAGATACGCGTAAAGCGAATGGGCGCATCGCCCGGGTGCGCGTCCTCGCTTAACTGCGGCGGCCGCCGGTAGATCTTGGCCATGATGAGCACGAGAAAGGTCATGATCAGCACGGTGGCCACGGGTGTGACCCAGAACTTCAGACTCAATAGATTGGCGTTGTCGAAATAACGCACCAGCGTGGGCCAGACGTTATTGAAACGCTCGGTCAGGGCTTCCAACATGATTTCTTAGCTCAGAATGACTTGCGTGTCTTCATTCTCCCAGCCCCGGTCACGACGCAAGCCGTAACTGAGCACACAGAGCACTCGCCGCCGGGGCAGCGTGAGATTCCGGTAAACCACGGGAAGAGATTCGGTGGGGCGGTTGCGCACATAGGGCGCCGCGTCGTCGCTGATTTCTGAGAATAGTGGCACATAATGAGGATGATAACCGGCCAGCTCTTGGGTCTGGCTTAGGAAGTTCGTGACCATCGGCGCGACGCGTTCGGCCACGCTCTGGCACGCCGCGTATGACTGATCCGAGCCAGAGAAATTCGGCAATTGACGCAATTCTTCCAAGAGAATGAGGTGACGGCTGATCTCCGTCTCAAAGACATCGCGATAGAGCGCCCGGTGAAAGGCCCGCCGGCGTTCTTCGTGATTCCCCGCCTGCTCCATCCGCGCCGAAAGCGCACGATCGCAGATCACGCCCTCTTCTTGTGCGACCCCTAACAAAGTGGTCCACCGTTGTGCGGCTTCACCGGGCGCGTGAGTGTGAAAACGTGAGAGCATCCAGCTCACCAGCGCTAAAGCCTCACCCGGGTCCTCAGAACTCTCAAGGCTCTGGTAAAACTGCCCCACTTCGCCACGCAACAATTCCAAATATCGCAAATACTTCAATGGCGATTCCGCTAGTTTAGGCAAAGCCACCTCATCTTTAAAGAAGACACCGGGCTCGGGAGGGGCGGTGGGTGGCGGGGGCGGCGGTTGTTGGGAAACCGCCGCCAAATGTGGTCCTAACCCTTCAGCTAAACGACGTGGGTCGATCTGCAATCGCGGAAACTGGCTGGGCAACTTCGCCACTTGATCGGACACCGCATCCAACTCAAGCTGCGTGTGTTTCAGGGCGCCTAGTTGCTTTTCCGCCTGGCGATTGGACTGACGAGCGATGAGCAACACACTAACAAGCGCGCCCAAAGCGGCAGCCAGTGTGAACCAGGTTAGCCACGCAGGCGGCACGGCGTCCAATCGCCGCCTCGCTTGCGCGAGATCGGTTTTGATCGGCTGCAGAGCTTGATCACGTGCCTGCGCCGACCGGCCTTCCGAGGCCACGAGCAGCTTCTCCACTTCATCGGCCTGCAACGGCAAGGGCGTTTCCGCCACCTCGTCGACCACGACAGGCGGCTCCGCTTCCGCTGGAGCACCCGGCTCCTGGCAAATTCCCCACTGCATCGTCGCCATGACCATGAAACTGAACCAGACCTTACCGGCTTTCCCAAAGAATTGATTCACGAGCGGACGCTATCACTACTTCTCCGAGAAAGCCAACCCACTAATGTAATGGGGGAGGACTAAAAGTGGTGGTCAATAAAGGGCCAACGCCCGGAACTCTTACGAGTTCCGCTACGAAAAGTGCCCATCACTTTAGTCACACCCAATGTAATGACTTGAATGGTGCAATAGACGTTATCAAATGAGTGTTAGTAAGGATCCCAGGCCTGAAAGGCCGGGATCTGTTCTCTTGGGCCTTCAGCCCATCCTTCTGTCTCGGTTTGGGTCCGACTCAAATTCTGGAATTTCCCTTGGCAACGGATTTGATATGGAGGATGCACGACGGCGATGATTTGGATTCCGGCCATTCTCACGGCTTGGCTCTTTGCCATGTCGGGTGTCTGCGGGCAGCGCTTGACGCGGCTCATGGATCCGATGTGGGCGAATCTGTTACGGCTTACCTTTGCAGGAGCCTTACTCACCGTGATCGCGCAGTTCTCGGGAGGGCTTCAATTGAGCAATGCTGCCTTTGGTTGGTTCTTCTTCAGTGGGGTCATCGGCTTTGGATTTGGAGACATCGCGCTCTTCCTCGCCTATGCCAAGATTGGGGCGCGGTTGACGTTGCTGATCAATCTTTGTCTGGCGCCGCTCTTCGCCGCGGCGGGCGAGTGGATCTTGTTAGACAACACGATCACGTTGATGGAGTTCGCGGCGATGTTAGTGGCGTTGGTCGGCGTTGCACTGGCCGTAACCGGGCGACGTCCAAGCACGCCGCACCGGGAACGTGAGTATCCGTTAGGTGTTCTTCTGGCTGTGGTGGCCGGCTTGGGTCAGGGATTGGGAGCCGTTCTCAGCCGCTTGGCGGAAGGCTACGCGGATCCGGTTCCGGTGAATGCGCTGAGCCAGGCCTTCCAACGTTGTTTGGGCGGTTGGTTGATTCTAATGATCGCGACATGGTGGTGGTGCCGCCAATTGAAACTTCGGGAGAGGCCTCGCACGCACGCGCCTGCAAAGCAATGGTGGCCCTGGCTGGCCGGCGCCGTACTCTGCGGGCCGGTGGTAGGCGTGACGCTTTTTCAATGGAGTCTCGTGTTGGTGGGCAACAGCGCCTTCGTTCAAGCCATCGTGTCGACAACACCCATCGCATTGATTCCGTTAGTCTACTTTTTTGAAAAGGAAGTGCCCACACCGCGATCAATCGTGGGAGCCTTCGTTGCCGTAGCAGGTGTGGTGGCCATTTGCCTGCTGGAACCTAGCGGAGCTTGACCGCGGCGTGTTCCTCCGGGAGGCTTCTGCCGCCAAGCTGTGAAGAGCGAAACCGCCAGTCTCGAGACGTTTGTGTTGAACCGCCCCCGAGGACGTTGGCGGGTGTGGAAGAATGAAGTTTGGGAAAGCTTGGTAATGGCCCTGAGTTCGATCGTCTCTCACAAGCTCCGCTCCAGCTTGACTTTGTTAGGCATCCTGATTGGCGTTTTCTCGATCATTGTGGTCATGACCGTCCTCCGTGTGTTGGATCGCAATGCTCAGGCGAGTATGACCCAATTAGGTCCTCACACCTTTACCATCAAACGAACACCGCCGTTTGTCTTCAGCTCTCCCAAAGAACGGAATCGCATTCGCGAACGGAAGGAGATCACGATGAAACAAGGTCTGGCCGTCGCTGAGCGGGCTGAGTTGCCGGTGACTGTGGGTTTGGAAGAAAACTTTGCCTACGGCCAGGTGCGTTCACGATACGAGGAAACCAATCCGGACGTGGGGCTCAAAGGCGTCACCCCGGAAGCTTTTATCGCCCGGACCTGGAATATCGAAGAAGGCCGTGCCTTGCAACAACCGGATATCGATAGCGCCCGATTGGTTTGTGTGTTAGGCAACAGTCTAGCGAAACGTCTCTTTCCATTTGGTTCCGGAGTTGGCGAGCGGATTACGTACAATGGACTCGCCTACAAAGTCGTCGGGGTGTTGGAGTCGAAAGGGCAATTGATCGAGGGGGATCAGGATAATTTTATCTTGGTACCCATGACTACGGGATTGCAGCGCTACGCTGGCAAGCGCGTAAGTGTGGCCATTCTCGTGCAGGCCCGCGGCGAGGATACTTACGAAGATACGGTGGACGAGGTGCGGGGTCTCATGCGCGTCTTGCGTAAGACGCCACCTGGTGATCCGGATGATTTCGAGATTGTGTCTAACGATAGCCTTATGGAGCAGTTTCGTGAAATCACCTTTGCCGTGCGGGCAGGCGCAGGCGTGATTAGCTCGATCGCCCTTCTTGCCGCCGGCGTGGGTATCATGAATATCATGCTCATATCCGTCACGGAACGGACCAAAGAGATCGGGTTGCGCCGAGCGATCGGCGCACGCAAACGCATGATCCTCACGCAGTTCATTATGGAAGCCATCATCCTCTGCCTTGTAGGCGGCATTGCCGGTGTCATGTTAGGCGTGGCCGGCGGGAACATCCTCTCCGTGATCTTCGACACACCCATTGTTTTTCCGGTCGACTGGATGGCATACGGTCTTGGCATATGCATGTTAGTCGGCCTCATCTTCGGCGCCTACCCGGCATTCAAAGCCGCTAACATTGATCCGATCGACGCCTTGCGCTACGAATAGATAGGAGAAGCTCGTAGCGGAACTCGTGAGAATTCCGCTTTCATTGGATAGCCTTTGAACCGAGCAAACTGCACCCGGCACCTTTCTGGATTGCGCGTTAAACGAAGCTCACGCTACCCTTCCCCACACTAGTAATCCATGACTCGAAATGATCTCTTCTTGGGAACCTGTTTCTATCTTTTGATAGGTTCAGCCTTAGCCCAACGAACCACCCAACCCAACATCGTCTTCATTCTGGCTGACGATCTGGGCTGGAGTGAACTTGGATGCTATGGCAACCAATTTAACGAAACACCTAACCTAGATCATCTCGCCGGCGAGGGAATCCGCTTTACCCACGCCTACGCGGCAGCGCCCGTCTGTTCACCTTACCGAGCCGCTCTTCTGACCGGACAAGCGCCGGCGAGATTGGGCATCTCCGATTACCTGCGGCCCGATGCAAGCAAAGGTTTGTCACCGAAGCTCGTGACGCTACCTGAGATCCTTAAGAAAAATGGCTACGCTACGGGGATGGTCGGCAAATGGCATCTCACGGGCTACCAATATCACGGTGCCGAGGTCGAATGGCGACCGGCGGATCACGGGTTTGATTGGAATATTGGAAGCGAAGTCAAGTCTGTGGGTAACGGCGCCAACACATGGCCTTACGTGTTTCGAACGCAGCCCGTCTCTTGGATTGATTTGCCAAAGAATCGGCTCGGAAACGACGAATACCTAACAGACAGACTGAATCTCGAGGCCGTTGAATTCATCGAACGACATCAAAACCGGCCATTTTTTCTCTACTTGAGTCATTATGCCCCACACACAATCCTCAATGGGCGATCCGGTCTTGTTGAAAAATACCGCAAGAAACACCCTCCCGGAAAATCGACCCGTGAGAATTGCTATCTCTGTGAGGACGCCGGCTTGGGCAAAGGTGATCCCGGCCATCACTGGGCGGCCGATCACAATCCTCACTTAGCCGCCATGTTAGAATCAATCGATCACGGAGTGGGCATGATCATGGCGAAACTGAAGGAACTCCAATTAACTGAAAAGACCATCGTGATCTTTTCCAGCGACAATGGTGGCGAAACTAATGTGACCTCCAATGCGCCACTACGTGGCGGCAAGAGCCAACTCTACGAAGGCGGCATTCGCGTTCCCTTGATCGTAAGATGGCCGGAGCGCATTCAAGGCGGGCGTGTTTCGAACATGCCAACGGTTAACACAGACTTCTACCCGACAATCTTGGAAGCCGCCGAAATGGAGCCCCATTCGGATCAGGAAGTGGATGGTATCTCCATCATGAAGCATTGGCGCAATGCTAACGAGCGACCCGATCGCGATTTCATCGCTTGGCACTATCCCCTTGAGAAACCGCATTTCCTCGGAGGTGTCTCTGCCGGAGCCATTCGTTCTGGAGATTGGAAACTCGTTGAGAAATTCGAGTCCGGTGAGGACGAGCTATTCGACTTAAAAGACGATCCGTCGGAATCAAAGAACATCGCAGATCGGCACCCGGAAACGCTTGCCTTGCTGAAGAAGAAACTCGCCAACTGGCGAACGACCGTAGGCACGAATCGTTAATCGATGCGGTAGCGAAAACGCTAGCCGCCGATTGCGAATTGCAGAGAGGGCTCGGCGGCTGCCGAAAGTCGTCGCAACGGATAAAGTATGTCCACATCAATAGCGCAAGCGATAGAATCGCACCGCCGCATCCTCGAGTGAGAGATCGATCGTTAACATTGCCTCCGTCGCTTCAAATTCGCCAATGGTTGCCCAAGAATCCGGCAAAAGCGAGGTACTCGCTTCCAATGTGTAAGTTCGGCCCGCAGGGCCGTCGACTACCAACCGGTAAGTTGGACCTTCATCGGCAACGATTCTAGCAGAGACCGAACCATCCGAGTCTGGACTTTCCGTTTCTCCTAACGCTGTGCCCGGATTGGCGTGAAGAAACGCCACTTCTTCGTCTGTTAGGGAACGCTCGTAGAGTTGAAAATCATCCAACACCCCAGAAAAGCCTAACACGCCACCGCTCAGTGCGCCAATGAGGAAAGGGCTCGGTGAGCGATCGACAAACACCGGGCTCTCCTCCGGAGCCTGACCGGAGACAGCGCCATCGATAAAGATGCTGGTGGCGCCATTCTCATAACGGATCACCAAATGATGCGGTGTCTCAGCCGAGTAGGCGGCTTCGGTTTGAAAGACGGATTCGCCAGCGGCACCCCAGGCCAAGGTTTGCTGATCCAGAGCGAGGGCGAAGGGATCGGCGGGTTCGAGTCCCTTAGATAAAATGGTCACATTGCTAGCACCGGCATCTTGCTGAAACCACAAGGAAACGGTTAACGCCTCCAAGACAGGAAGCCGTGCCGCGATGGGGATCTCGACATGGGCACCGCCGCCACCTTCGGATCCGTTGTCCAATCGCAATGCCGTGCCTCCCGCGAGGCCCTCCTGGCCTAACTGAAGCGTGGCGCCCGCCTCACTCACATAAGCGCCATTTCGCCTATTTCCTGAGGTATCGGTAGCGATTGTGGAACCAGCGGCATCGTCGAAAGGATAGTGCACTAACAATCCGCTTGATACGGGGATGCTCGCCGTGAGTTCCACCCGAATCTCCGGATTGCTTTCATCATTGGTCGCGATGACCAGCTTGGCGAGAAAGACGCCTTCGCGCCCATTGGGCGCGAAGCTGATGTCAATGGCCGCCGCTTCGTCCGGCAAGAGCGTGGCAGGTGGCTCCACAAAGGTGAAATGCGCCGCATCCTCCCCTTCAAGCAAGACCTCGTTGATTATAAGCGGTTCAGTGGCACCCCGATTGCGCAATGTCAGGGACGCCGTTTCCGCTCCCGCTACCTCGCCGAAGAGTCCGCTGCGAGCGACCACTAGATTGGGATCATCCTGCGACACCGGCACGAAGAGAAGGTAGTTTAGCGCTAACACACGGCGAAACTCAAAGGCGCTCTCTTCGCCACCCATGGTGAGGCGAAGAGTGGTCTCGCCGGAGAGAGGCACGGTTAGGGGCTCGCCTTCGTTGTCTGTGAGGGGCGTAAAACGCCAGGTGAACCGGGAAACCTGATTGGCTAGTGCAAACCGGCCAACGGGCTCCGTTGTTTGGTTAGGCCGTGTGGCATCGCTCGTCACGCGATCCAGAAGGAGGTCTTGCGATGCTTGGCTGGCCGCGCGGAGGTAGACGTGATAGTCTCCATCGGGAAAGGTTCGCGTGTAGTTCATCCATTCACCAGCTTCCGTGTGAAAGACTTCATAGTCGCGCGCACCGGTTTCCGTATGACGCGCACGTGGCGCATCGCGCAGCAATGGTCCGGGCTCGATCTCCTGTGAACCGGAACGTAATCCCACAAAGTCATCAACGCGGTAATCATTCTCCCCCACGGGACCGCCTTCGGTATCATGATAGTCGATTTCAATCTCACCAGTACGATCATAGTAACTAGCGTCTGCGTTAGGCAGAACCGCGCCCGCTTCGGTGGCGCCTCCAGCCGCGGGTTGATCGAGGAACTGACCAGCGCCAAAGTTGTAATCCTCTGCTTCCACCACAATGGCTTCGCCGGAGTCTAACAAACTCTCTTCAAAGGTATCAAAGTGCCAAACACTCGCAACGCCGCCTAACTCCGCACGGGCTTCATAGATTTGATTGGGATCAAGCCCGGCGAAGAAACCCTCCGTGAGACCGTTTTCCGTGGTGTAAGCGATCGCGTCACTGGGAACGGCTTCACCGTTGAGAGTGAGCGAAATGGCCTGTGGCTTGACTTCAGGTTGACGAACGGTGACGCGTAAACCTTCCGCTGCCGGATGAAAAGACGCTTCCGACACGGGCGTATGAGAAACAAACTGCGCTCTGCTGTCTCCCCCGCGGTCGATGCCGGGCAAGAGTTCGGGAGCGGGATTGGCCTCTTGCACGATGAAGTTATCGAACGTGACGGTCGGACGTGCGTGATCCTCCGTGAGATCACCACCGCGATAGAAACAGAAAAGCCCGAACCGGCCCTCCGTGAAAGTGACAGCGTCAGGATTCTGATCACCATCGGTTTCGATCTGCACGACTGGTGCGGTGAGATCTAGCAGATCATAGATGGCACCGATGAGACGATTGCCCTCACCTCGAAAAACGAACCGATAGGAATGATCATCTAGCAATTTGACGTTGCCAATTGCAATCGTCGGCGCGGAAGCCTCATCAACGACGCGGTTGATCTGAAATTGACCGCCTGGCTGCCCTCCTGTTTGGTTAGGGTCGTAATTGCACACATAGCCGGTCGTTTGCCCAAGACCAACATTATCGACCCGTCCTAAGATCCCAAACGCTTGGTTGATTTCGTCATTCCAATCCACGACGTCCACCGCACAATAAAAGTCGCTATAAATCTCGTCATCGATGTAGCTGAAAACGCGCGCCGGGCCAGCGGGATCAGCGGCAGGTGGATTGGCTTCCATGCGAAAGACACCGTCTTCAAAGGCAAAGGTGGAAGGCCCTGCGAGTTGGACTTCAGCAATGGGATCAAAGTGCGTCCAGCGATCGCTACGGTTGCCATCGAAGTTGTCTTCAAATGCGTCAATCGTTTGAATGAGGCACGTGACGAGCCAAGTCGCAGCTAGTTGTTTGGCTAGGGGGGAGAGCATCGGAGACATCGGTACGGAGGGTTAGAGCTTTCTTTCCTTGCAGGGCCTAACGCTTCTTTCGTTGCAGGGCCTAACGGTCTGTTTTGTAATCAATCACCATGAACTTGTCACGCTTCCAAGCGTGTGACTAAAACTGGTGATCAAGGAAGGTCGAGAAACGGGTAGCAGTTTCTTCGCGTTAGCGGAGTGCGACGCCCGGAACGCTCAGATGTTCCGCTACCTTCATTGCCACACTCACCACTCAACCGCAGCGGAGCGTTGAGTTGGGTTCAGGTTTGGCGGAGGTAATTGGGGCTTGAGTCAAGATTCGATGTGTCTTCACCGAACGGGAGCTTGCGCCGCCCGCGAAGCATGCCAAGCTCCGCAGCGGGTGGGGTCTGAGCGATCGCTCTCGCGGCTTGATCGCGGGAGAGGAAAGTCCGGACACCAGTCGGCAACACGCCACATGAAAGTGTGGGCGCCCAGATGCCCAAGCGCTGGGTGACGGAAAGTGTCACAGAAAACATACCGCCAAGGGGTAGCTTCGGCCGCCCCCGGGTAAGGGTGAAATGGCGAGGTAAGAGCTCACCGCTCCGCGACGTGAGTCCGGAGGCAGGACAAACCCCGTGTGGTGCAAGACAGAACAGGAGTAAGGAGCGCCGCCTCCGGTTCCACGTCTTCGGACGCGGAAATACGCTCCGGGTACTAGTCGCACCTCGCTTCGGCGAGGCTCGGCCTCGTGCCGGGAGATAAATGGTCGCACGTGCCCCTCGGGCGCGACAGAATCCGGCTTATGAAGACCCCACCCACCCCGTTTGACGAAACGGAAATCCCACGCCTATCTTAGCGCCGTGAAAGAATGGCTCTTGATTGGGACCGCCGCTTTCGCCGCCGGGGCCGGTGGCTTTTTCTTGGGGCATACCTCATCCAAAGACGCGGATACGAACCGCCCGGGGCGGCAGATCGTGATCGGCGGGAATCTCATCGATGTGGAATCCTCTCGTGGCGGTGGCCCGGTCGATCCCATCCGCGCAGCGCTGATCAAACGCTACTCCAATTCCGTCTACTCTACCGAAGATCTGGAGGAAGATCTCCACACCGCCTTCAAGGCCGGGAGTCCCGTAGAACGTTACGCCAGCCTGGCTGAAATGCTAGACAATCTCAGTCCGGAAAACCTGAGCAAGGTGTTGGCCGCCTTCCGCGACATCCCCATGACGCCGGAACACCTGAACGAGTACAAGATGCTCCTCTATGCGTGGACCAAGTTTGATCGCGAAGGGGCGATGAAGTTCATTGAGGACAATGAGCGGAATAGCCGTATCGACAAGGCTGATCTGTTAGACCCCGTCATGTCTTCTTGGGCCACGGAAGATCCGGAAAAAGCGTTAGCCTGGTTTCAAAAATTGCCTGAAGAACAGCGCACGCATCAACTTGAGAAGAGCCTTATTTCGGGATGGGCCGCAAACAATCCTCACGAAGCTGCGAAATATTTGGAAAAACAAAAGCCCGACCGGAATCGCGAGTATCTCATTGGCGAGATCGCCAACCATATGTTTAAGGAAAGCACGTCCGGAGCCACCAACTGGGCTGAATCGATCAAGGATCCCAAATTCAAGGAACAAGCCTTTGAAGAACTCACCGAAGATTGGGTGAGCGTCGATCCTGAAGCCGCTGCCGATTGGCTGCGCGGGTATGTGCACAAGGGTTATGCCAAAGAAGCTATCGAGGATCTCGGCCGCGGGTGGATCAAAACGGACCCTGACGCAGCCACCGACTGGTTTGCTAGTCTCCCTGAGAGCTGGTCTAAATCCATGGGCGTTCAGAAGATGGCGCGCTCCTGGGCTGAAGATGACCTCGCCGCTTTGGGCGAATGGCTCAATGAGCAGCCCGACTCCGGTTCCACCGATCTCGGTGTCCAAGCCTATTCCGAACGTCTCATGGACTTTTCTCCTGAATCGGCATTGGGATCGGCTCTCAACATCAATAACGACGGCCTACGCAACAAGACGGTGCAAGACCTAGGCCAGAAATGGTACCGCGAAGACCCCGATTCTGCGGCCGCATGGGCACAGGCTAACAATTACCCCGTAGAGCAATTGATGCCGAACGACGAGATTTACGCCAAGATCAATGCGCAACAGCTCGATCAGGTGAATAAGATGCTGAACCAAGCACAAGCATCACCTCAAAAGATGGCTGAATTACGCGCACAGCAAGAGGCGCTGCTTAAGCAAGCCGCCGAGCTGCAAGCAAAGGCCGGCGATAGATAAGGTGCAGCAGCCTACGAACCGGTCGAGTTGCCTCGCCGGATTCATGACTTCGTGCTACGTATTCGTGAGGATCTCTCTCAAAAAAGGTGCGGTCTGACTCGATCTGACCTTGGCAACTTGCTCAGGCGTTCCCGCGGCCACAATGGTGCCGCCATCTGCGCCCGCTTCGGGGCCGATGTCAATGAGGTAGTCGGCCTCTGCCAAGATATCCATGTTGTGCTCGATGACGATCACCGTGTGGCCGTCGTCGACTAGCTGATGCAGCACATCGATGAGCCGGCGCACATCGTGCATGTGGAGTCCGATAGAAGGTTCTTCAATGAGATAGAGATTGGTTTTGAGGTTTTTCTGCTGCGTGCGCAAACGCGCGTTCTCCGCGCGCGCCACGCCTTTGGTCAATTGGGTAACCAATTTGATACGCTGCGCCTCGCCGCCACTCAAGGTGGGGCTGGGTTGGCCTAACTGAAGATAGCCCGTGCCTGTCTCTTTGAGAAGTCGGAGAGAGCGGTGGATCTTGGGATTACTCTGAAAGAAATCGGCGGCTTCATCGATCGTCATCTGCATCACTTGGCCGATGTTCTTGCCATGATACTCGATCTCCAGTGTCGCGGCATTATAACGAAGTCCCTGACAATCTTCGCACTTTACATAGGAAGTGGGGAGGAAGGCCATCTCCATCTTGATCTGGCCATGACCCTCACAGGTGTCGCAGCGCCCGCCCTTCGTATTGTAGGAGAAACGGCTCGCTGTGTAACCACGGACACGTGCGGAGGGCACGCCGGAGAAGAGTTTGCGGATCTCATCGAACACTTTGACGTAAGTGCCAGGCGTCGACCGCGACGTCTTGCCGATGGGCGATTGATCCACTTCGTAAACGGCCGCCAAACTCGACGTGCCGGAAATGGATTTCCATGTCTTGGCCGCAATGTTCGCCTTTTTCTTGGCGGGCTTCGAGAGCGTGGCATCCACCGCCGGCTTGATCACGCCTCGCATGAGACTGCTTTTCCCCGAGCCGGATATCCCTGAGATACAAACGAGTCGCCCTAACGGGATGGTCACATCGACGGCTTTCAAGTTGTTGGCATGAGCGCCTTTGATCTTTAGCCAAGCCTTGGTATTGGACTTGCCCGGTATGGGGCGCCGTTTCCCGCGAAGCGGATGAACCATGGGCTCCCGCAATGCTTTCCCCGTAACCGAAGATTGGTTTTTCTGAATCTGTGATAGGGTTCCTTGCGCCACCACTTCGCCGCCAAATTTCCCCGCGCCAGGACCGAGATCCAGGATGCTATTCGAACGCCGCATCGTCTCCTCATCGTGCTCCACCACCACCAAGCTATTCCCCTGATCACGCAGCGCGCACAAGGTATTAAGAAGCTTCACATTGTCGCGCTGATGCAAGCCGATCGTGGGCTCATCCAATACATAAAGCACGCCACGAAGATTGGATCCTAACTGCGCAGCTAAGCGAATGCGCTGCGCTTCACCGCCCGAGAGTGTGGTGGCTGAGCGATCAAGACAGAGATAGGAGAGCCCCACTTCATCAAGAAACCGCAAGCGCTGGGATACTTCGCTCAAGATATCGCGCGAGACCAAGGCATCGCGGCCTTTGAAAGTGAATTGATCTAAGATCCCGGAGGCTTCGCTCACCGAGACGCGCGTGATCTCCTCCAAGGCGATGCCCTGCAGCAACACAGCTCTAGCAATGTCATTGGTACGCGCCCCATCACAGGCTTTGCAGGTGACATAGTCTTCTCTATCTGCACGTCCACGGCGCATCTCTTCCTGAAGCTCCGCATCTAACATTGACTCCGATCGCGAGTCATCGAAATACGTCACTTGTTTAGCCACCTGGCCATAACCACGGCAAACTCGGCACCAGCCATGAGGGGAATTGTAGGAGAATAGCCGCGGATCCAACTCTTCAAAAGCGCGATCACATTCGGGGCATGTCATGTCTGAGCTCAAGATGCGCATGTCACCGCTAGGCAGACGTAGTTTCGCCGTGCCTTTTCCAATGCGGAGCGCTTCATCGACCTTCTCTCGCAAAGTTTCCGCATTCATGCCTTTGTCAGGGCCCGAGAAATCGGCGATCACCACATCGATGGTGTGTTCCTTGAACCGAGCGAGCTTTTGAAAGCCCTCAACGGGCTTGAACTCGCCATCGACGAAAAGCATCTCGTAACCGTGGTTGCCTGCCCAATCGGCCACATCAGTGTGAAAGCCTTTCCTAGCTTTGATCAACGGTGCCAACAAATGCACGCCTCGGCGTTTCGCCGCCTTGCCCACGGAGGCCGCGATTGCACTAACGCTTTGCTTCTCCACGGGCAAGCCACAGTCAGGACAATGCTGGACGCCGACTTTGGAGTAGAGCAATCTCAGGAAATGATAGAGCTCCGTCACCGTGGCGACCGTCGATTTGCCACCGCCACGTGAGATCCGTTGCTCAATGGCAACCGTGGGTGGCAGACCGGTGATCAAATCCACTTCAGCTTTCTCAAGCTGTTGGGTGAATTGCCGCGCATAGGGCGACATGCTATCGAGAAAACGGCGCTGCCCCTCAGCAAAGAGGATGTCGAAAGCAAGTGTCGATTTTCCGGATCCGCTAAGCCCCGTCACCACTAGCAATTCGTCGCGTGGTAACTGGAGGTCGAGGTTCTTAAGATTATTCTCCCGCGCGCCATGAACGTGAATGCGGTCGTCATCACGGCTGACGACTTTGGGTAGGCGCCGCGTGATCGGAGACGATTCGGCAGCACGCAACGGCTTCTTTTGAAGGATCCTTTTCAAAAAAGCACCAGTGTGACTATGCGAGACCTCGGCGATCTTTTCCGGCGTGCCTTCTGCGACCAACACCCCTCCGTGAACGCCCGCGTCCGGCCCTAGATCGATCACGTGATCCGCACTCTTGATCACTTCTAAGTGATGCTCGATCACGAGGACGCTATTCCCTGCATCGACCAAACGTTGGATCACGCGCAAGAGCATGGCCACGTCATCAAAATGCAGTCCTGTTGTGGGTTCATCGAAGATGAGCAGGGCATGCTTGCCTTGCGATTCCTTGGCTAACAAATGCCCCACCAACTTCAATCGCTGCGCTTCCCCGCCCGAAAGTGTGTTCAAGGGACGCCCCATCGGCAAATAGCCCAGGCCGACATCCGTTAGGGTTTGCAAAGCCGAGACGATGGCTGCCGCGGCTTTCCCGCTCATCGCCTCAAAGAAAGTCCGCGCTTCATCGACCGTCATTTCTAACACATCAGCAATAGAACGATCCTCAAGCCTCACCTTGAGAGCTTCGGGATGATAACGGCGTCCTTCGCATTCCGGGCAGGTGACAAAGAGATCACTCAAGAACTGCATCTCCACCTTTTCATAGCCCGAACCGGAACAGCGTTCACAACGACCCGCACCGGAATTGAAACTGAAGTAGCCCATGGTCAGTCCCCGGCTCTTGGCATCAGGTGAGGCGGTGAAGAGCTTGCGGATCAGGTCAAAGACGCCGATGTAAACGGCCGGCGTGGATCTTGGTGTGCGTGATAGAGGTGATTGATCGACCATTACCAATTGATCGATGGCGCCGTTCACGGTCACGCTCTTGACGCGGCCGGGTTCCTCTTCGGTCCGTTCACCTCGCTGGCGCAGAAGATTCCGGTAGAGCACGTGATGAATGAGGGTGCTCTTGCCGGAACCGGAAACGCCGGTCACCACACAGAGAACGCCTAGCGGAATAATCACATCCAAGGCCCGCAAATTATGTTGGCGCGCGCCTTTGATCACGATGGAAGCGCTTTTCTTGGTCTTGCGCCGTTTCCTTGGCACTGGGATCTCAATCGCCCCTGACAAGTAATCAATCGTGAGCGACTTGGCTTTGTTCCGATTCGCCGCCGGTCCGGCATAAAGCAACTCGCCGCCCTGCGCGCCACGTCCCGGGCCGATGTCTACCAAATGATCCGCTGACCGAATCACGGCCTCCTCGTGCTCTACCACCACCAGCGTATTCCCTTTATCCCGGAGCCCTTCCATCAGTTGGATCAGCCGGCCGATATCCCGAGGATGCAGGCCGATACTCGGCTCATCGAGCACGAAGAGCGTATTCACTAACGAAGCGCCTAAGCAAGTTGTGAGATTGACACGTTGCAATTCGCCGCCTGACAAACTTCGCGTGGGGCGGTCGAGAGTGAGATAGCTCAGCCCTATGTGATCGAGATAGCGCAACCGGCTGGTGATTTGTTCATAGAGAAGCTCCGCACTCGGATCAGCCGTGTTAGGAGGATGTTTGTCAAAAAAGGCGACCAGGTCTTCAATCGACATTTGCCAAAGGCAGGGCAGGGTTTGGCCATCGTAGCGAAAGTTCAAGGCTTCCGGCTGCAAACGTCCCCCATGACATGCGCGACAGGTGGTGTAGGAACGGTAGCGGCTGAGAAAAATCCTAACATGCATCTTGTAGACTTTCTGCTCCAGCCAATCGAAGAATCCCTGCACGCCGTACCATTGACTCTCTCGCCAACTCTCTTCGGCATCACCATCCGGTCCCTGCTCGCCGTAGAGCACCCATTCTTGATCTTTAGCCGAGAGATCTTCAAACGGCGCGTGGATATCGATGCCACGTAAGGCTGCGTGGCCTAACAAATCAGTTTGACATTCTTGATAATTGGAACCGCGAAAAGCCGCCACCACACCTTCTTCAATGCTGAGACTGGGATCCGGCAACGCTTTTTCCAAGTCCAGTCCAATGGTTCGGCCAAAGCCCCGACAACTCTGACAGGCACCCAAGGGATGATTGAAGTTAAAGAGCCCTGGCGAAGGCGGCCGAATATCGCGATCGCAAGCGGGACAATGCCATCCAGATGAGTACTCCGTCGCCTCCCCGCTAGTGGTGTCGGTCACGCGCAATTGGCCTTTCCCAAATTGCAACGCCGTTTCGAGCGATTCTAACAATCGCCCCGATTGATTGGCCGCGACTTTTAATCGGTCTTGAATGACATCCACCACAGCCGGGAGCTTCTTCCTTTTGAATCTGCTAGGCTCATCGGTGCGGTAGGCTTCACCAAAGAGCCACACCCGCAAATAGCCTTGTTGTTGGAGGAACTCGAAGAAATCCGCCACCTTCGTCTTCGGCGGAACAGGCACGCCGAAGGTCAGAAGAACCTGTTTCCCGGCATAGAGATCCTTGATCTTCGTCGCGATCGATGTCGGATGATCAGGCTCCACCCGCCGGCCACAATCGGGACAGTTCGCCTCAGCGACTTTGGGGAAGTAAAGTTTGAGGTAGTCATTGACCTCAGTAATCGACCCTACCGTGGAGCGCGTGGTCTTGACATTGTTCGTTTGCTCGATGGCGATGGCCGGCGGGATGCCTTCGATGTCTTCGACCTGCGGCTTGTCCATGCGATCAAAGAACTGCCGCGTGTAGGGCGAGAAAGTCTCGACATAACGCCGTTGCCCTTCGGCATAGATCGTTTGAAAGGCTAAAGACGACTTCCCTGATCCACTTGGGCCTGTGACCACGGTCAACTGATGGAGCGGAATCTCGAGATCGAAGCCCTTCAGGTTGTTCTGCCTCGCCCCGTGAATGCGTATGACCTGGTTCGCGGCCTTCTTCTTGGAGGACCGTTTGACCTTGGCTGATACACGTTTCTTCTTAGCGGGCATGGCGCGGACGTAATCAGATACGTCTCACGCAAGCAACCGCGATCATTTCAAACCCAGGCCACGCCCGGGAATCGACACTTGGGTGCCGCGGAGATATGGCGCAGCCCTTCAGACTGCATCGCCGTAATCGATGGTCCCAGGGCGTTGCCCTGGGCTGTTATGATAGAGCCGGTTGGGCTCCCGCGAAGGCCAGCCGTTGCGACGTCCGGCAGCTTCACCTAACGGGCCGAAAGAACATGCGCTCGGTCGACGCCGGCAATTGAAGCGTCACGGTTGTGGTATCGTCAGTAAAATCACCCAGAAAGTAAGTGCCATTGTTGTCCACGTGATCGGCCGTGATAGAGCGGGTCAGCGTCCAACGAATGAGGTCCGTGCTTTCTTCAATCGCATAGGCATTTCCTGCGATGGTTGTTAGAGTTAACGTCAATTCGATAGCATCCTCATTCATCAACGACACCGAATGATCGGAAATCTCGAAGGGCCGGGCATTGGGATCGACAGCCTCAATGATGTTGCTGTCTGCGGAAGGACCATTGTTGCTCGTCGCCACGACACGGTATTCGTATTTGGCTTGGGGCGAGATGTTATCCGTGTCGGTGTAGGTGAGGGTATTGGCTGCGAGGGTGGCCATCAGTCGCCACTGAGCGCGAGTCCGGGAGTCATCTAAGCGTCGGTAGACTTGGAATCCCGTTTCATCGTCTGAGTTATCCATCCAATTCAGAACAATCTCGTTGTCGCTGCGGGAAGCCGTGAGATCACTGGGTGCCGCGGGAAGGTCCAGGGCTTCGACTTGAAGGAGATTCCCCGCCTCATCGTAGGTGTAGGCAATGCCATCACCGGTTGGATAGGCGACGCCAATGAGGCGACCTTCAGTGTCATATTGATAGGTACGTGCCTGAGCAAGGCAAGCCGTGGCGAGGAAGAGTAAGACGGAGGTTGCTTTCATTGAGATTTAGAAGTTTGAAATCGTATTGTTAGGGTGGGCGGGAATGGGGCGGCCGGCAAGTTCCAGTGCGCCGATGTAGATGGACCAGTGAATGAAGGAACCATAGCGCCGGTAATTCACTTGGGGTGCTGATAAGGCTTCGCGTTGGATCTGGATGTTGTCGTCAGGCTCCCCATCAGCCGTCTCGGTGTCTTCACCTGACCCTCCACGTATGGCCGCGATCCGATCCCTGGCCGCATTCTGAGCGAGACCTAACGGAATGCCTGCGATCAGTTCGATTGGTGCGTCGCGGATCTCTTGTTTCACGGACTGCCTGATGATGTCGCCCCAGCCTCTCACCGCTTTGGGGCGCGCTCTGGAGGTTGATTTTTTGAACAAGGTCTTTGCTAGCTTCTTGCCGCCCTTGCTCACCCCTCGGCGTGCACCGCCTCCTAACTTTCCGAACACGGCCCCCAATCCAGCATCGACAGCTACTTGACCCAGATCGTCGAAGCCGTTGTTGACCAAGCTCTCCACGCCGCCGCCAGCGGCTCCGGCAAGGAGGGCTCCCCCACCTCCGGGAAACGCAACCACCAGTACTCCGCTTACGGCCCCGCCAAGGGCGGCTGCTGCCAGTTGCTTCGGGGTGGAGTCGTAGGATCCATCCGCGAGGTCGACCGCGATGGTGACGCCTACGGAGATGACCGCACCGGTGATCGCTGCCAATGCTAGGGTGCAGGTGATCACCTCCTCGCCATGCGGATCGACGCCATTGATAGGATTGTTAGAGGCGTAGGCATAGCGGTTCATAGAATCCGCTCTCAGGATGCTGCCAAAGTGGGCGTCGCGACTGATGAACCGCTTGATCACCGGCGAGTACCAGCGGAAGCGCATGTTAACCAAACCTTGGGGGTCTGTCAGAACACCATAGAGACCATTGTAAAGAAAGAGCGTGTCCGTGTCGCCCGTGCGAGAATGCATCTCTCCGTGCGGTCCGTAGGCCACGCGGCCCGCGACGAATCCGCTATCGTGACTCAAGGCAATGGTGCTGCCACGATGATCATGATGGAAGGTCTTGGTGGCGCCGCTGGTCTCTTCGTAAATGAGCCCCACGCCATAGACGAAGTTCGTCGTGGTCCCGTTAGGGTTACGTTTAACGAGAATGCGAGACAGTCCGCCCACACCAGGATCGACAACCAAGCGGGTTTGTTGGCCGCCCGTTTCCCAACCAACTAAGTGATCCTCAGCGTCGTACTCGTAGGTGGTGGCACCGGCGGCGATGAGATTGTTGTAGGCATCGTAACGCATGGCCCCAAGACCAGCCGGCCCCTGAGTCATGTTTCCATTGAGATCGAAGGTCACGGGGCTGCCATTGTAAGTGGCGAGCCGATCGGCTTCGTCGTAGGTCATGGTGACGTTCGTAGGAATGTAAGGAGACTCAGCGTGCAATGGACGCTCGTTGGCAAACTCCTGCGGATGATTCTGTTCGTAAGTGTAGCCGACAATGAGCTGTCCATTCACATCGAGATCCACTCGCGAACGCATGGCGCCGGTCGCGTCGTAGACCATCTCACGCCGTGTGCCGTTGGGAAACTCGATGAGATCGATGTAACCGTGCCTATCATAACGATAACGCGTCACGCGAGAAGCCCAATCGGTCACCGAGGTGATGCGATTGCTCGAGTCGTAGGTGTATTGCACGACTTTCCCATCAGGATAGATGATCGCCGAGATGGTTCCAGCGGTGTTGTATTGGAAACGTAGCGTCTGGTTATCGGCATCGGTGAAACGGATCAACCGATTGAGCGCATCGTATTCGCGCTGCACCGTCTTCGCCGGTGAGCCATTGCCATCGTTTCGCGTGGCGGTGATGAGGTTGCCATTGGCATCGTAAGTGAAGGTCTTTCTGAAGTCGTTAGCCTCCTTCGGTGTCGCGTTGGTTAGGCGGCCAAGGTCGTCGTAGGCAAACGTGATCTCGCGCCCGGAGCTGGACGTTTCCTTGGTCATCAACCCGCGGTTGTCGTAATCATAACTTTGTGTCAACGTGCCATTGCTAGTCACGGTCTGCACGCGGGAGACCTGTTGCGAGTCGTTGTATTGGAAGGTGGTCTCGTGGCCTGCCTTGTTTGCCAGCTCTTCGACCAGACTGCCCCGAAAGTCCCGCGTGCCGCCAGGACCACTAATCGGACGCTGATCGCGATCCACACCCTCGGAAGCCCATTGGCTACGGGTAGCCCCCACCGTCCGCGTACCACCCACGGTCACGTTCTGTGGTTGCTTAAGCACATTTGTGTAATCATAGGATGTGAGGACTCCATTCGCGTCGGTCTCGGTAGCGATCTGGCCGAAGTTCGTGTAAGTCGCTTGAAGAATCTGCCTGCCATCGTCGCGGTAGCGTCTGGTTTCCTGACCAGCGAGGTTGTATTGATAGTAGGTTCGCCGGCCGGCAGGATCGACCCGTTCGATGATCTGGCCGGAGGCATCGCGAATCTGTTGGGTCGTTTGCCCGGCTGCGGTCGTGGTGGCGATGACGCGATCTTCACCGTCATAGGTGATCGTCGTGGTCTCGCCGAGCGCGTTGGTCTGCGCGATGAGGTTGTCGTTCGCGTCGTAGGCGTAGGTCGTGCGATGACCGTTCTTGTCGATCTGTAAGACCAATCGATCGCGATGATCAAAGCAACTCTGGATCACGTTGCCTAACGGATCCGTCTGAGAGATGCGTTGTCCCGTCTGCGAATAGGTGTCTTCGGTCACCAAGCCCTCGGCATTGGTCGTCCGCACGAGGCGACCGATGGCATCGTAGAGATAGACAATGGTCCCTCCGTCAGGAAGCGTCACGGTGCGCTCCTTCCCCGTGGTGCCATCCCAGCTCACTTCAACTTCTTGAACGTCTTCATTGTTGCTTTCCTCCAAACGGAAGTCGGTGATGGTGCTGATCTGACTGCTGGCATCATAGTCATTGCGAGAAAGCTTCCCTGACAGTTGCCGAAGCTCGGTGGCATTGTTCAACTCGTCGTAGCTCAATTTGGTTGATTGCGGCCAGTTGTGGAGGCTCGTCACATTGCGACGTTCATCATATTCAAAGGGGATCTCCCGCGCAGCAAAGCCTGGCTCGATGACCTTCACCAAGTTCCCGCGATCATCGTACTCGAAACGGGTCTCCACCCCCACGGGATCAATGTGCTTGGTACGATCGCCGCGGGCGTTGTGCTCAAAACGCACCGTGCTCCCTATCGGATCGACGACTTGAGTCAGTCGCCTCTGGTCCTCATGCGCATACGTGTACGGCTGGCCCATACGGTCGGTATGCACGGTTCGCACCGCGCCTCCTGGCAAGCTTTGGTAGGTGAAGGTACTGAGTTCATTGTTATCATGACCATCATCTTGCGTCAGCACACGCCCATCAGCGTCGTAAGTGTTGGCGAAGTAACGCACACCGAAGACGTCCTCCGCCTTGAGAAGTCGCCCCGCAGCAGGAAAGGCGCCGTCTTCGTAAGCATAGATGGCAGAGTTGGTTGGCCCGGTGAAACGCATGCTCCAGTCCTGTAGGAATCCAGCGGTGCCCGCCGCGAGATCTTGCACCCATAGCTGCCAGTTCCCCTTCGCCGATTCGCCATCAAAGTCATCGATGATCATCCCGACGAAGCTCGGGTCATGATCCTCGCGATCGTGGATGACGACACTCCGACCACTGGGTGAGGTTAATGTCAGTTTGAGATCCGCGATGCGCGCATGGGCGAAGCTGCCCGTTTCCACCCGCAACCGGCCAACGGTGCCATCGCCATCAAAGGTCATGCTGTGCGTCAAGCCAACCGCACTATTGTCAGGAATATTCTTGGGCCCGAAGGGCACGCCAATGAGATCTTCACCGTAATAGAGCGGATCCGTCACGGCCAAGAGACGCTGACGGTCATCGTAGAGAAAGAAGACTTCACGGCCGAGATCATCGGAGATTCCGGAGATGAGATCATGTTCGTTGTAGAATAGCGTGAGGAGTTTCTCAGCAATGGGCTCGTAGATGCCCACCAACTTGCCTAACTGGTACCGCATCTCCAACCACTGGAAAACCTTGTTTCCCAAACGTTCGAGACGCCCCTCCGCATTGAACTCATAGACGGTGCCGTCGTGTAGGGTGAGCCACCAGTAACCATCAGCACGACGGATCAGTTCCGCGTATTGCACGGCAACTTCGAGAGGTGTGTAAGGTTCACCTGGCTCGTTGAAGGCGAAGCTGTTGCGACGCGTGGCATCCCACATGACACTGAGGGTTCCGTGGGGATCGCCCGTGAGCCGAGTCTCGTAACCATGACTCCAACCGTAGCCGAGGGCGCCCGTGTTGGCGGTAAAGAGCGAGTTGTAGAGGATAGGAAAGTCTAACGGACGCACCCCATTGACCGTGATGGGGGTGAAACTGGGCCGAAAGGCACCGGTAGCCGTATCCACCATGTTTCCCGTAGCGCTGCCAGGCCGCGATTCATTCTGCCGGGCGCGAGCCTCGAGTTCGGGGGAGAGGGCCGTTTGATAAACCAGCTTCACATCGCCTAACGTTTCCCCTGAGAGCGTACGCGCTGTTTCGCCTAACTGAATCGTGACCGTCTCGCCAGCGGCGAACGCTTGGTTGGGCGTGAACGTGAGGACATTTTCATTCAATCCAACGGCTCCAGTGCGTGTTCCCGATATCGAACCACTGACCGTCACCGTGCTGGCATTGATGGTGGATGGATCCAAGGCCGAGGCAAAAGTCATGGAAATGGCCGCACTCACATTGACATCGACCGATCCAGGAACGGGTGTGGCCGTGACGAGATCCGATTCGCCCGTTACGGTCAGCCGCACATTATCGAAATAGGCCGTGGTGCCATTAAGGCTATTTCTCAGCATGATGACGATGGGCTGATTCAAAGTGCTGGCAGGTGCTTCATCGCCCCGCACAACCAGACGGTTCAACGCCCACTGGCCCGGACTAGGATTCACCGCCCCAGGCGAGTTCTCGTTCATGAAGCCCACCACTTCGCCGGTATTCTCCGCACCCGCTCTGAGAATGAGCTGCCAGTTCGAGAAATCGACGGCCCGGTCTCCGCCGATGGCAGCGCTCATGGTGTAGGTCTTGCCCGCTTCAAGAAGAATGTCAGTGCGCTTATACACGGCACGCTCGCTATCGATGTAGAGGGTGTTGTTTCCGTGGGCGGGACTCGCAAGCGGGTCGGCGTCATCGAAGCGAGGCCCAATCGCATCCGGGCCAGGACGCCAGATGGAATTGCGAACTTCGGCGATCCATCCGTTGGGAAGGAAATCCGTGACGCCGCCAGGATCCAGGCCCACTTCCCAGGATTCTGTGAGAACGGTTCTATCAAGATTCGAGACTTCAAAGCACGCCTCGCGCGCCCCGAGATCAATGGCCGACCCACTGAAACGCCAATAGCTCGCGACATCGGTCGGGAGCTTTTCTAGCACATTGCCATCGCGATCGAGATCAAGCGTGTCTGGACTGACATGATCCGCACGCCCCGCATCGAGCGCAGGTGAAAGCGGCGAAAGATCGTAATCCGTATTGGCAAAGTGTGGATCACTCGCACCAGCCTCGCCTTCGATCAAATTGTCCGCCTTGAGGGCAAAGCTAGTTGAGAAGTTAGGATTGCTTGGCGCCGTGTTACCCCAAACGATACTGTTCGTGAGCGTGTGACTTCCCGATCCGTAGAGCGCGCCACTATCGATCGAGGCTTCGTTATCCACCAGAGTGGCATTGGTTAGGGTGAGCTGCGTCGAGAAAGCTCGAATGGCGGCCCCTCGTTCGGCTTTGTTTCGCGCAAAGAGCAGATTGTCACCACGTAGGGTCGTTCCATTGGTCGAATAAAGCCCGCCACCATCGATGCTTGCCTCGTTGTCCCTAGCAATGACATTGACCAAGGTAGGTACGCCGCGATTCTGATGCATGCCCGCTCCGAAATGCGCGAAGTTTGATTCCAGAATGAGATTCACCAAGTAAGGCGAGCCATTGCCATTGAAGATACCGCCTCCAAGGCGGTGATGATCCGGTCCATCCGCCTGGCCTCCACGAATGGTGAAGCCATCCACACGGGTCGTCGCGCTCGTCGCATGAGTGCTGATCACATGATGCACATTGTCACTGCGATTGGCAAAGTTCGGCCCGTCATCGCCTAACAAGTCACCGGACAGCACCGTGTTGTTCGTCGCGGGATTTGGATCTCGCGCCGCGAAAGTGCCATCGCCGCCACCAGGAGGAAAGCCACCGTAGATCTCGACGTCATCTTGAATGATGAAGCTGTTCGTTCGCGGTGCGTTGGGTTTGTAGGTGCCTTCAGCGACCCAGATCGTATCACGCGGATGGGACGCCGCGAGTCCATCATTGAGGTCTTGATAGGCTGACTGCCAGGTCTGGCCATCGCCGTCTGGAGCCGCCGAAGGATCCACATGAATGGGTGGGTTCGTTAGGAAGACGAAGCTGAACGCTTTGTCTAGGTTGCCGAGATCTTGTGACCCTAGAGCGGGAAGATCTCGTGTGGTGATGACCCAGTGTTGCGCCGCCTCGTCCCAGCGTTGGGTCCAGACGTTATCCACATTGTAATCCTGCCCTCCTTCAGGACTGATGATCAGTGTTCCGGTGTGGGCGGAATGCCCCGGAATGCTGAGATGATAGACGCCATCGGTTGTTCGCGTGAAGCTCCAGTCTCCAGTCTTGGAATTGAAACCGCCGGCTAAGATACGCCCCGTGGCGACAATCTGAGGGATATCATGATCCTCAGGAATGTAGACAAAGGCTACGGGGTCACGCTCATAGACTGTGCCATCGGTATTATTGTCATGACAGTAGATGGTGTAGGTGCCCAGCGTGGGATTGGACTTGGATAGCGCAAAGTTGTTCTCATTGCTCACCGCCGTGACTAGCAGAATGCCGTCGGTGGAGTGCGCTCCCAAACCGGTAATATCCACCGTGTAGGTGCCGTCGCCGTTATCGATGAATTCCTCACCGAGATCGATTCCGGCTGACGCCACCAGACCAGTGATTGGTCCATCGTTCATGCTATTGCTAGAAACACCTCCCAAGAAATGACTGTAGGGAAACCAAGCCATCGCTGTGTCTTGATTGAATTCGCCTTGGATCGCTCCTGCCTTCGCGGTGGCCAACGCGTACTGATTGCCCACCACATTGATACTCGGCGTACCGATCCCCGACAGATTCTCCGTGATGCTGGCCATCATCACGCCCGTCGTGGCGGGCGAGGGCTCATTCAGCAGCACCCAGTGGTCGCCAAAGTTCGAGTTCACCGTATCCACCCGCAGACCAGGTGACGAACTGAGCGACATGGTAAGCGAAGCCGGCTGAAAGGTGCCATGTTCGATTTCGCCCGGCTGTTGCTGGGCAAAGGAGAGACCGGTGCTTAGCAGGGGAATAAACACCTGCCATAAGGGGGAGGAACGGAAGGGCATACCCTTTCCTCAGTAATGGGCGCGCATTTCTTCCGAAATTTTCTAAAATTGACTTCTTACTGGCGTCATACAATGTTTAACAATGATTAAGACAATCACTAAGGTCGGCAATTCCAAGGGTATCATCCTCGATGCGGCACTTCTCGAGATGGCGCATCTGAAGGAGGGCGATCAGCTATCGGTGACCGTTCATGAGTCGGGAACCCTAACGTTCACGCCCATGAATCGCGAACTGATCGATGATGAAACGGCGGCCGAGCGGGCGCGGGCACTGATTGGTAGCAACAATGAGTTGTTCGATCGGCTTTCGAAGTAGCTTCTTATGAAAGAGATCGCCCATCTCTCCATGGAAGCAGTGAAAGCCATTCAGCGCGAAGTGATCAAAGCCCATGGTGGAGCCGATGGCTTACGCGATGAAGCATTGCTAGAAAGCGCCGTGGCGGCACCGAAAGCCAGCTTTGGCGGCCAACCGATTATTTCGGATCCCATCGAGGTGGCGGCGGCTTACCTGTTCTATCTTTGTAACAATCACCCCTTCGTCGACGGCAACAAGCGAGTCGCCCTAGCAAGTTGCCTCGTGTTTCTGGATCATAACGATCTGCTTCCCAATCCTGCACTTCCGGTCGATATCTGGGAAGCCTTTGTCTTAGACGTCGCCGCTTCCCGGTTGGATCGCCAAGGCACGACCAAACGCTTGCGAGAGCTTCTCTCTGTCTAGCGCTGCTCCAAAAGAATGGCTGATCCTCACCCCCAAGCGTTTCATACCACACGTTGGAGTCTTGTGCTTCAGGCGGGATTGCAAGGGGATGATACCGTGGATTCACATCAAGCGCTTGCGGAACTTTGTCAGGCCTACTGGTATCCGCTTTATGGTTATGTGAGACGCCAAGGTCACGCTGAGCCCGATGCCAAAGACCTTGTTCAAGGTTTCTTTGAGCATCTACTAGAGCGCGAAATGGTCGCCACCGCCGATCCAAGTAGAGGCCGGTTCAGGTCCTACCTCCTTGGTTCCTTGAAACATTACTTGAGCGATGAGCAACGCCGTCGTCAGGCCATCAAGCGTGGCGGCCAAGCGGAAACTGTCTCGATCGATACAGAAGCTGGAGAACGATTGCTGCAGGCGGAGAACACGGATGAACGAGATCCCGAAAAGCTCTACCATCGGGGCTGGGCCGAATCTTTGCTCAATCAAGCCATCGACCGGTTGCGCGAGGCGCATGTCCAGGTGGGGAAACAAGCGCTCTTCGAGCACCTTGAGCCGCATCTTGTCGGTAATGATAAGACGAGCGATACGCGCCAGGCTCTTGCTAACAAACTCGGTATGACGGCCGGCGCCATTAGCAGCAGCCTCCATCGCATGCGACAACGCTATGGGGAACTCGTTAGAGAAGCTATTGCGGACACCGTTAGTGACCCCAACGAAGTCGACGAAGAACTACGCTTTCTGATGTCGGTCTTGCGTGAAAGGGCCTGAGGAACTGATATGGATTCCCAATCTGTGGATTCTGTGAACGCCCCAAGATGCCAACGCTGCGGCGATGCCTTCCGCGATGAGGCCACGCAGGGCCACTGCCCCGCATGCTTGCTAGAGTTGGCGGCGTTTGGTGATTTGCCGTCGGAAAACTCGGAGCTCTCGCATCGCCTTGGTGACTATGAGCTGCTCCAAGAGATCGCTCGCGGCGGCATGGGGATCGTCTTCAAAGCACGCCAAATCAGTTTGAACCGCATGGTCGCCGTGAAGATGATGTTAAACGGCCATCTCTCGAACTCCGAGGCCAACGAACGCTTCATGCGAGAAGCGACAGCGGCAGCGAATCTGGATCACCCTAACATCGTGCCGATCTATGAAGTGAGCGAAGCGGACGCGGAGCGGTTCTTTGCCATGAAGCTGATCTCAGGGAAGAGCCTGGCGGAACGTCTCCCTGAACTTCAACTGCATTCGGACGCAAACCAACAGCGAACCATTGCCCGACTCATGTTGAAAGTGGCGCGGGCACTGGCCTATGCCCACGAGCACGGCGTACTCCATCGCGATCTCAAGCCATCCAATATTCTCTTGGATGAGAGCGGTGAGCCGATCCTAACGGATTTCGGTTTGGCAAAGTTAGAGGATGAAGATAACCGGCTCACCTTGACAACCGCGGTGTTGGGCAGTCCAAGCTACATGGCGCCAGAACAAGCCCAAGGAGGGATCAGAGACGTGACCACGGCTGCGGACGTCTATGGCGTGGGTGCTATCCTCTTCGAAATGCTTACCGGAAAACCTCCTTTTGAAGGAGCAACTCCAGTCGATACCTTGCAGAAAGTCATTCATGAAGAGCCTCTTTCTCTACGTGAAAGTCAGTCTCTTGTGGATCGAGATTTGGAAACGCTTTGCCTCAAGTGTTTGGAGAAAGACCCTGCACGCCGCTACCCCTCAATGAACGCCTTGGCTGATGAGTTCGAGCGTTATTTGTTAGGCGAGCCCATTCTCGCCCGCCCGGTAAGCAAGCTTGAAATGAGTTGGCGTTGGTGCCGGCGCAACCCGGCCATGGCGGCGCTTGGTGCGGCGGCGGTGATCTCGACGATTGCCGGCATCACCGGCGTGCTCTGGCAGTGGCAGGAAGCCAAGGCCGCACGCGCCACCGCCGAAACCGAACGCGATGAAGCCCGCTGGGAAACTTATCAGGCCAAGCTCTCCGCGGCGTCATCCGCGGCGCAGCTTCACGAGACGGTGGCCTTGCGCAAATCCCTATCATCAGCACCAAAGGAACATCGCAACTGGGAGTGGTTCTACTTCGATAGTCTATTGAAGCCTTCCTATCGCACACTAACACCCATGCGCGGTTTCCCAAGTGATCTGGCCTTCGATGCGGAAGAACAACGCATCGCCGAGAAATTCTTCCCTGCTGATCCGAGTCAGGGAACGAATGTGATCACCGTTTGGGAAATCGCCAACGGCCAACCTTGGTGGGAACTTCCTCCGGAAAGCAATCTCACAATCAATCTCTCTGCCGTGTCCCATCTTGGATCGAACGGCACGCTGACTCTTTCTCATCCCGCCACCAAAGAACCCATCTTAACACATCGATACCAGGCCGACGATGTGCCGAGGTTTCTTGGCAGCACCACTAGCAATGATCACATTCTAACAATATCCGATCACACGATGTCGCTCTGGAACGTCATAACAAAGTCCCGGGTTGACATGCCTTTTCGAACGGAGGTAGGCAGTCCTCGAACCGTCGTTGCGATCAATGATGGCTCGCAGTTCGTGTTTTTAAATGACACCGCACACGTCGTCTACGATGCCACGACTGGAGAAAAAATCGCTCACTATCCAAGCCATTCTCTCAGTCGTGTCATCAAAGCGGATCCTAACAATGATGTTGCAGCGATTGGCGGACTTTATCCCAACAACTCCATCACGCTCCTAGATCTGGCATCAGGCCAGTCCATCGGGCGCTTCACCGGGCACGCCAATGACACGGTCTGCTTGGATTTCAGCAGGACGGGTGAGCACCTCGTCAGTGGCAGCGTCGATAAAACAGTCCGCGTTTGGGATGTGAAGACCCAACGCGAGATCGCTTGGATGAGTGGTCATCGAGGTGACGTCACTCGCGTTGCCTTCAGTCCCGACGGGAAGACCGTCGCTTCCTGCGGGAGTGATCACACGGTTCGTTTATGGAACAGCCTAACAGGTCAACCCAAAGAAGTGCTCCTTGGCCACCAGGCAGAACCGGTCTACGTCCTCTTTTCACCTTCGGGCAAACTCCTGGCGTCAGCAGATACCAACGAGATCAAACTCTGGGATATGGAGAAAAAGCCTTCCTGGCTTCATGGGCATTCTAGCTATGTCTACGATGTTGGTTTCAGTCCGGATGGTAAACACATCGCCTCGGTTTCCTGGGACGAGACCGCGCGCATCTGGGACATTCATAGTGGCGGACCGTTGCGTCGCATTGCGTTAGGCGAAATTGGACTCGGTGTGGCCTACAGCCCGGACGGCCGCTTCCTCGCCGCATCCACACTGAGGTCGCTTCGGTGGTGGGATCTCGAGAACGGCGACCGGGTGATTGAAAAACGCTACGACATTGGCGAAACAGCCAGGAACAAACTAACACCCGCCTTCCATCCGAACTCAAAGCAGGTCGCCCTTGGGCTGCGAGGCAAGATTTCGATATGGGATACCGAAACGGGAAGCGAATTGAATGAACTTCTGCTTAAGCCTAACCAGTACGTGGCGGATGTTGACTACAACAAGCAAGGCACCTTGATCATTTCTTGTGCGGGCAATCAAATACAAGTGTGGGATCTCCCTACCTCAACGATAACGGCCACGATGACGCATGACTCCAAGGTCGAATCCATCAGCGTGAGCCCTGACGGCAAATTCATCGCCTCAGCGGGAGCGGGTGACGGCGTGTCCCTATGGGCTAGTGATAGTCGCCAGAAACTAGCCACGTTTGACCACCAATGCCGAGTCTACTCCACGGTTTTCAGTCATGACACGACGCGTCTGTTCACCGCCGGAGAAGACGGCGTGATCCGCATCTGGGACCTCACGCACTTTCAACAGGTTGGCAGTCTTCACGGGCACTCCCGCTATGTCCATAGCTTGGCCTTCAGCCCCGATGCGCACACGTTAGTGTCATGTTCAGGAGATCACAGCGTGAAACTCTGGATAGCCGATTGAGTTCACCTGCGTTGATATTGACCTCAGTGCCATCGGCGGTCAGAAACGAATCCCTCATGAAGCACCGCATGCCCATCTTTCTCGCGATCACACTGTCTGCCTTCGCAGCAGCAGTAGCCAACAGCCAAGAACAACGGCCTAACATACTATGGATCACGATCGAAGATTGGAGCCCTGATCTGTCTTGCTACGGCACGAAGGGCATCCACACACCACATGTGGATCAGCTGGCCGCCGAGGGCATTCGTTACCAATGGGCCTTCACTACCTCGCCCGTCTGTTCCACTTCGCGATCGGCGATGATGACAGGATTCCACCAGAACTACCTCGGTGCGCATCAGCATCGCGAGCCTAAAAAGAAACCGCTTCCTCACGGCATCCGCCCCATTCCCCATCTCCTCGCCGAGGCCGGTTATTTTACCTGTGTGATGAGTTGGAAGATCGACTGCAATTTCTTGCCCGATACGAAAGAAGAACTTTTCATGGGTAAAGATTGGAGCGAGCGGAAGCCTAGCCAACCATTCTTCGCACGCATCACCTTTGGCGGCACCCATCGTGCGTGGAAGCGTGATCCACAGCGGCCCATTGCGATCGAAGATGTTGAACTGCCGCCGTACTACCCTGACACACCCTTCATGCGCCGCGATTGGGCAAATGGGCTCGAACAAATGCAACTCGTGGATCGTGAAGTGGGGACACTCTTGAAGCGCCTGAAAGACGAGGGCCTCTCTGAAAACACGATCGTCTTTTTTATTGGAGATCACGGCAGGTGCCACATTCGTGGCAAACAGTTTCTCTATGACGAAGGCACACGAGTTCCTATGATCGTGCGTTGGCCCGGCAAGGTGAAACCCGGCCAAGTAAGCGAAGACCTTGTGTACACGATCGATATTTGCGCCACCGTGTTAGAAATCGCCGGCGTGAAAGCGCCCCTTCCCTTGCATGGTAAGAGTCTCTTTAGTCAGGATGTAAGGGATCGCCAATACGTCTTCGCTGCGCGTGACAAGATGGATATCACACACGACGCCATGCGCTCAATACGTTCTAAGGATTACAAGCTGATCCTCAATCTCATGCCGGAGCGTGCCTACTGCCAATTCAGCTTTTACAAAGAAGGCGCCTACCCGCCTCTAGCAGAACTCAATGTTCTCAATCTCAAGGGAAAACTCACGCCAGCCCAAGCCGCCTTCATGGCGCCTCGGAAATCCGAAATCGAACTCTTTGATTTGGGTAAAGATCCTCACGAAGTGCACAACGTCGCCAACGATCCGAAATACGCTGATGTCAAAACCAAACTCCTTGCTGAACTGGAGAACTGGCGCAATCATGTCATCAAAGACCAAGGCGTCGCCGAAGACTTTCGCGGGAAAGGACGCTACCCAGAAACCTGTCCCACGCCCACGGTCGGCGATTGGATTCAAAAGAACGCTGAAAACAAGGATTACGATTTCATCAAACACGGTGCGCCGAGCTGGTATCCCACCCGCACGCTCGAAGAATGGGAGAAGGTCCGTGCCCTATGGGAGCCATATGTCTTTCGCACCCCGAACGATCCGATGACTCGCCCGGCCATTCCCTTCACCAAGAAACCAAAGCGTCCCAAAGCAAGCCAAGGTTCCCAAAGGTAGTCGCGTTTGCCCTGACAGTTCAGCACGTTCGAAACCCGATCGGCTGCCATAGGGTCTTGAGGCTCCGAGTATCGTTTGAGATCTAAGTCTGAGCCTTCTGAATATAAAGTATAAAAGGACATTGCTTTTCAAGAGAAAGGGATTGCGTTGGTTCGAGACTTGGTAGAGAATGGAGATATGAAACCGCGTAAAATGTTGTTGCGTTCCTTGGTAACTGGGCAAGAGGGGCAATATTTTCATGTGCTGTCCCGTGTTGTGGATCGGCGGTTTGTTTTTCAGGAAGAGGAGCGCGAGTTTTTTAAGGGATTGCTTCGCCAGGTGGAGGTGTTCTCCGGGGTGGAGGTGATTACTTGGACAATGCTTTCCAATCATTTTCACATCGTGGTGCATATTCCGGAGAAGGTGGAGGAGCTGTCGGAAGATGAATTTTGGGATCGGCTGCAGGCGCTTTACTCGCGGGATGAGATCAATGAAATTCGGCAGACGATGAAGTTGATTCCAAAGATGACGCCGGGTTTGGCGGGCCAACAGATGTTGCGGGATTACCGTCAGCGGTTTATTCGGCGGATGCATGATCTCAGTGAGTTTATGAAGACCTTGATGCTGCGGTTCACGCTATGGTTTAATAAGCGTCATCAGCGAATAGGGCGGCTATGGGAGTCGCGGTTTAAAAGCGTGTTAATTGAGGGTGATTGGGATCCCTTGATGAGTGTGGCGGCCTATGTCGATCTCAATGCTGTTCGCGCCGGAATAGTGAATGACCCTAAGGATTATCGTTGGTGCGGCTATGCGGAGGCGGTTGTGGGGAGGAAACGCGCACGGCGTGGCTTAGGGCATTTGTTACACAGAGAGGCCGAAGCAAACAATGAACTCATGGATTGGCGAATCGTGGGGCGTGAGTATCGGAAGCTTCTCTTTGGAATTGGCGAGGAGCAGCAGGACGTTACAACCGGCAAGACTGTTCGACGGGGAATCGGATCGGACACAGTGGAAGAAGTGGTGACGGCCCGGGGGAAGATGTCGCGACAAGAACTATTGCGGTGCCGCTTGCGCTATTTCACAGATGGTCTGGTGATCGGCTCCAAGGCCTTTATCGAAGCCTTCTTTGAGGAAAAGCGATCGTTCTTCAGTGAATCGCGAAGAGAAGGGAGTCGGCGAATGCGCGGGGGCGATTGGGGGAACTTACGAAGCGGACGTGATCTGCAGGTTAACCCCATTGGTGAAACGAAGAGATGATCGTGATTAGACCGAAGTTCTTTGTCAGGGTGTGCTCCACAAAGCAACATGATCCAGAGGATTCATTAGATCGATGAACGAAGCCAGGGCGCCCCTCATGCGTTAGGTAGCTAAGAGACACGGTGGCATCGAATGCCCACCGCTGCCGCTCGCAACCCCGGAGTTCCATTGAATTGACTTGGAACCTTCCTTTCTGTTAGGAGGTGCTTCATGAAAACGGTCGCTCTTACGGTGTTGGCACTAACGATTGCACTTCTCTCGCTTCAAAAAGTTACCGCGGACACCACTTGCCTGGCGGAAACGCACGACGGCACGGTAGCCAAGTTGGAGATTCTCACCCAAGGAACGATGGGTTCGTTTCGCAGCGCCGTCCTCACCATCACAGACAAGGATGGCAAACTCCTTTACAAGGAGACTTTTCAAGACCCTGCCCAGTTCGCCGAGACCGGCCATCGGGGGAAGATGATCGTCGTTTTTTCAGCCCTCAGCGAGAAGAGTACCATCAGTATGACCTTTGTGGGATCGAATCAGGACGACGTGCGACCTGAGCAAGATCTCCTCAAGGCTCTCCGAGATTCCAAGCGAAAGAAAGAGCCCGGGAATCTTTTTCAGATCCAACTGCATGATCAGGGCAACAAACGGTACGAGTTCAAAGATATCGTATGCTCCATCGCCTTAGATGTTTGAACGATGACATGAAACGGCCGCCGCCAAAGAACCGCCGCGAGGGCCGCAAGATATTGATGGAGGCGATCAAATCTGGCGACGTGGCAGCGATGAAGGAAGTCTTGGTGCAGATGCCAGAGTTGGTGCATGCACGTAATTCGCACCATCACACACCCCTCGATGATGCTGTGCTCACGGGCTGCACCAAGGTAGTAGAGGTCTTGTTAGAGAATGGAGCGGATGGCAGCCGAGCCTTGGCTAACGCGGCATGGATGGGGCATCGCGACATCGCGGATTTGCTCATCCGTCACGGGTGCGAGGTCACGGCTTGCGCCGCCGCCGGTCTTGGCCGGTTGCCTAACAAATCAGCGGTGAATGAACGCGATGGCCGTCAAGCCACGCCTTTGCATCACGCCGCCCGGGGGAATCATCCCCATGTGATTACATTTCTGCTAGAACACGGCGCGGATCTCCATGCCCACGACAGACATGACCATCATCCCATCAGTTATGCCGTGGAGAATCGCTCCCTGGAGGCGGCCAAGGCGTTGTTGGAGAATGGAGCGAACGTCCAGGCGCCCGGAGGTCACTATGGCGGTGAGCTTCTTCATCGAGCCATCCTCAACCGCCACACAGAGATGGTGGAACTCCTGTTAGACCACGGTGCGAAGGTGAACCATCTCGACGATCGCAACCGGTCTCCGTTGACTCAAGCGGTGATCACCAAGAACCGAGGAATCATCGAGTTGCTATTACGTTATGGCGCGGATGCAACGCCCGCATTGGAAACGGCGCGTGAGAAAGAGGATCAACGTCTGCTCGAAATCTTGCGCTCTGGATGAGGCCAAATACTCGGACCCATCCTCCGCCTCAAGCATGGTGAGATCTCGTCAGTTCGACATCGGCCCCAGACAACCAGGGCAATCTTGCACCCAGTGTTCCGGCTCGACTTCGACAAAGGGCGGGCGTCGATCTGTTAGGCAACGCTCGCGAGTCGACGTTTCGCATCGGGGTGCGAAGGCACAACCGTGAATTTCCCGCCCGAGATTGGGAGGCATGCCGGGAATGGTGTAGAGCGTCTCGCCTTTCGTTTGCAAAGCGGGGATGGATCGCTGTAACGCTCGTGTGTAGGCGTGCCGCGGCTGGGAGAAGAGTTGTTTCTTGGGAGCCGCTTCCACGATGCGCCCCGCATACATGACATTCACATAGTCACATACTTGAGAGACCACAGCCAAATCATGAGTGATGAAAATCACCGCCGTTCCCAATTCCTCCTGACGGGATTTGATCAATTCTAGCACTTGCTTCTGAACCGTGACGTCTAAGGCCGTGGTGGGTTCGTCAGCGATGAGGAGTTCCGGTCGCGTGATGAGTGCCATGGCAATCATCACCCTCTGCCGCATCCCCCCTGAAAACTCGTGTGGGTAGGCATGAATGCGTTTGGAAGCTTCGGGAATGCCTACCGCGTCCAGCTCCTCGATGGCACGGTCCAGAGCTTCTTTCTTTCCCATGCCTTCATGGATGCGCAGTGGTTCCGTTAGTTGAGTCGAGATCTTGAGATAGGGATTCAGCGACGTCATGGGATCCTGAAAGATCATGGAAATGCGCTTGCCACGGATCTTGCGCAAGGCCGGCTCATCCATGCGAAGAAGATCCTCGCCATCAAACTCAGCCGTGCCGCCCTCAATCTTTCCTGGGGGCATGGGAATGAGTTGAAGCAACGAGTAGCAGGTGACGGATTTCCCCGAACCCGATTCACCCACGATGCCAATGGTTTGACCACGATCGAGGTCAAAAGAAACCCCATCGACGGCGCGGACGATGCCATCGCGGGTATGAAAGTGAGTTTTTAAGTCGGTTACTTTGAGGAGCATAACGAATACGCTAGAACAAAACGCTGGAGGGAGTTCGTCTCCCATGCAAGCTATTTAAGAATCCAATTAAGGATCCGGTCTTAGTCCCTCACCGCGATGCGGTAGAAACCACTCACGGGAGCGTGGCGGCTAAGTTGGTGTTGCGTTTCACCCGTTTCCGCCAAGACCGTGGCAACCACTTCCCATGAACCTTCTAAGCTAGCAGAGTAATCAATGAGATATTCCTTTCCAGGCACGCTGCTCCAGTCGAGCGTCACCTCACCACCGGCGGCCCGTGTGAATCGGATCACACGCAGGCTGCTGTCAGGGTCGGTGGGGTCGGTGCGTGCGATCGCTTCGCGGATATCCGTCACGCCGTCGCCATCCGTGTCTCGCCAAGTTTCACGGGGCTGGGAAATAAAGACACGATCTTGTAAGTGTGTGAGGTCGGTGTTGCGCTTGATAACGTCTGCCAAGGTCGTGGCTCTAATCTGCGCTTTCTCGGCATCCGTTAGGCCGGGATCGTGCATGAAGAAGAAGCGATCGCCATCACGTAGGTGGCGAAACTGCCTGGCCAGAACCGTGGCCACCGTTTCGCCCACACTGGCTCCCATCAGATGATCCTCCGCCATGGCAGCAATCCACAGATCCAACTTGTCGGTGTCCCCATAGGCCTCTTCCAACGCTTTGGCAAGAGCGCCATCGCTAGTGATCGACTCAAAGCTCTCGCGGCGAGACAAACCAAACACCTCCCTCACATCGTTGTAAGACGGCAAACCGTGATCCCGCCCGCGTTGCAAGTTGATGGCGATGAGATCCATACCGCCCGCGCCTTGATCGGCGAAGAGAAAGTTACGTAAGGCATCCACCACAAACGGGTCGATCTGTTGCATGGGTTTGGTGGCCACACCCTTGAGAACCAGATCAACCGTTTCCGCATTCTCGATCACGTCCGGATCAAAGAAACTATCCTTAAAAACGAAACCGCCCTCCGCCGGAACGCTGCCGTCATCCCGCATGCGCATGATGTGAGCGGATACCATAGTATGGCCGATGCGATAGAGCGCGCCGGAAAACTCATTAAAGAGCGTGCCATTGAGAGCGGGATCATAAACGGCGTCCTCGACCTTCGGCGCAAACGGACCTAACAAGGCAGCAAGAAACTCTTGATAAGTGATGGCCTGCATTTCCGCTGAGACGATTCTTCGAGCTCTCTGATAGAGTTGAGCATCGCTCCATTCCGGATTCTCTTGAGCTAACTGATCGGCTAAGCGATTGTGTTCACGCAACCAAAGCGTATGCATGGCGAGTAGTGCCGGATTCTCATTAGCGCGCACATCACCAGCCATGAAGAGTTCAGTGATCGGACGATCGTGAGGGTTCTCCATTTCGATCTCCTCAAAGTTCTTGGGCAAGAGACGTCCCGACGCGCTCGTGTGCAACAAACCACCTTCCTTGACTCGCAGGGCCAGGGCCCGCTCCTCGCTGCTCCCGTAAAGGTTGGAGCCGTCAATAAACGCAGAGACGGAATTGATTTGTTCCCTTACATTGTCCTTCATGGTCCCTCGTGATCGTGTCATGGGAATCATAGGTGCCATCTTATCGTTGGGCTCTGTCATGATGGGGATGAACTCGTCCTCTGTCGGGAGCACGAGCGCGATATCGTGATCGAGGAACTGCCCCCAAACCCAAGTCATGTCACTCAGACCACGCTGATCCTCCGAGAGAACACGTTGTTCCGCGATGAGATTGCTGACCAATCGGGGATTCGGCCGGTCCTTTCCAGCCAAGGCGGACTCGCCGTCGGCATACGCGGCCGCGGCCATGCGTTGCAGGGGCGTCTCCGCGGCGCCCCATTGTGATTCTGTGAGGTTGTTTCCCGAGCCGTCGTAAGACCGATCTTCAGCAAGAACTGAAACTGCGGGAACACTGACAAATAGAAAAAAAAGAGCGAAGCGTGTCATCGAAAGTGCGAGCAGGGTTGGTGATAATTTGAAGGTCACCGTGGTGAGTCACGACAAGCTTATGCCGCTTCCCAAATGAAGTAAATCTTCCAAGTGACGAAGATGCATCAATCGGCTTTCGCCAGACCTAACTGCTCACGCAACCAACCTGGCCGATCCGTGGTGATGGAATCGACGCCAAGCCTCTGAAACCGGCGTGCGAGTTCGACCTCATTGATGGTCCAGCAATGGAACTCCAACCCGCGATCACGCAACCGTTTCACCACTGGGGGCTTGATCACGTTGGGTTCCGCTTTGCAATCCAAACCCGTGGCACGTGTGCGCTGCAATGTGGCCATGACCGTATCTAACGAGGGCCGCCATTTCCGGGTCACCTTGTTCTGTTTGAAGCTCGTGAGCCAGTGAGCCTTAAGAAGCGGAAAGGCCTTGCGGCATCCTGCGATCACGTTCTCATCAAAGCTGATGATCACGATCTGGTTGTTTTTCAGGGTGGTATTCGCGAGCACTTTCTTAAGCGGCGGGATGATCTCCGGACCGCATTTGACCTCGATGAAAATCTTCTTTCCCGCTGGAACGGTATTCAAGACTTGTGATAGAGTTGGCATGCGTTCGCCGGCGAAACGCGGGTGTTTCCACGATCCGACATCGAGTTTCTTGAGCTCTCCATACGTGCTCCTAGCGACCAGGGTTTTCTTACCAGCGGTTCGCTCGAGATCTTCGTCATGGATGCAGACGATCTCATTGTCCTTAGACAGCCAGAAATCCCCTTCGATGGCGTCCGCACCTTGTATCCAGGCTAACTGAAAAGCGGCGAGCGTATTCTCAGGAGCGTCATGGGAAGCCCCCCGGTGCGCGACGATTTCCTGAGCCTGGGCGGCGACGAGCCCTAGCCAGAAGAGGAGCGCTAGCTGGTAACGCGGGATGGAAGTGATCATGGACTCGAAAACCGATGAGTAAGAGGACGACATCGTGAAGATAGTTAGAGGGTACACGCGCTTGGATCAATCGGATTCACCACCATTCGGGTTGGTGAAGCTGGAGACAGCTCGTCAATTTACAGACCCACAATCATGCCATGACCTAACAATTCCTGGACAACCATCCGGTTAGTTAGGAAATCCTGCTGTCATCTCAAAACGTTAGGATCGGTTTCGTCAAAAGAGCTATGGCATTTCTGCCTCCCACTGTCAGAAAAAGCAGTGGCTATAAACGAAATCAACCTCGGGCAGAATTTCTACCCGAGGCTAATGTTCCCCCCCAAATAATGTATATTTGGTATCGCTAGAATAAAGACGCACAAATCAATTGCAAGCGATTTGTGCAATTCTTTTTGAAACCGGTTACATGACAAGCATCGGCAACAGACCAGCCTTCCACGAAAGCCAACCGATTCCCACGCACGTCACCAAGCCAATCACCGCAATCAAAAGACCGGCTTTTCCGGCGGGAGTCTCGCGGCTCACCCAGCCTGTTCCTAAAGTGATCGTTTGGCTAACGATAAAGATAAGCAATCCAAGAACCAGGCTGAATTCAAGATTGCCGTTTTTGAAATACAATGTCGAACCGCTCACAACGGGGAGAAGCATTCCCGCGATCGCGGCGATGAGTGCTAGGATGCCTAAGCGATCATTGGGTACCACTTCCTTACGGTTTCGTTTATCCGAAAAGTATAGCGTTAGTGTTTCCCGGCTAGCAGGAAGCGCAGGACGGCCGTTCTTGCGGCACCAAGCGCTGAAGTCTTCCCAATCAGTCACGGCAGGAAGCTCGCGCTGAAGCGGAACAATCGTTTGAGGAGAGGTGCTGGTCATCATCAAGGTATGGGGTTACGTAGGGCTAACCGCAGTCTCTCTAGACCCAAGAAACCACGGCGATATTCACGTCAAAGAGATCGGCCCCTAACGCGGCATGGTCAACTCGACCACCATGGGAAAATTCCTGTCAGAATATACTGGCGCCAGCGAAATCCAACAGGCGCCTGAATAAACAACAGATCTTAAGTATCCTTGTTCGCCATCTCGGTTCGCTAGGCGCTTCACCGCTCCCGCCAGCCTAACATTTTATGGATCCGAGTCCGGGCAACTTCACCAATCGGCATTCAATACCGGGGTTGTAGTAGAGCGTCAGGACAGAATCGATTGATAGAAAGCTAGCAAAGCCAGTTCTCGGCGACCTTGCTGTCGCCGATAAGTGCTTCGTGGCACTCGGTGACGACTAAGTCACCGCTACCCGGAACGCTTTCTCATCACATTCGGATCTCTCTCGCGCGCGCCGGGTAGGTGATTCTCACACCATGTGAGCGGCTTGTGATAGCAACGACTTTTAGTTAGTCAGTGCGACAAAGATCAGGGGCAGACGTTGATCGTGCCATGCAGGCAAGACGCGATGTTCTCATGCTATAGCCGCAAAGCACAGACATTGCGAAGGCTATGGAAATCTTGGTCGCCGCCTCTGATGCTAACAAGTCAAGTCCCTTTCACGCGATGTGCGCGTCCAATGCCCTCAAGCGAGGCGCCCCTTGGAAAGAGGCGATTTCGAAGTTGCCAAAGAACTTACGGCAAGGCTATGACCGCCGCTACAAGGCGCACGTTCCCGGTTTGATCAAACACCTTCGGCTAGTGTCCTCAGAAAACCCTATTCGTTATGTCAGCATCCTCCTCTTCTACCTCCGCCCCTGAGGGCGACATGAAACTCTTCTGGGCGTGTTTTGTCGCCCTCGTCGCCACGTCGTTCTTCTTCGGAATGCGATCCGTAGTCGTGCCGGAGTTACAGCAGGACTTTAACCTATCAGGTGCCGAAACTGGCCGCATCCTTGGCGTCGGTCTTTGGCCATTTGCCTTCAGCATCATCCTCTTCAGCCTGATTATTGATAAGATCGGCTATAAAATTTCAGCGTACTTTGCCATCATCGCACACACCCTTGCAGTGATAGGCACACTAGTGGCGGTGGCACAGAAATCGGCAGATCTTCTCTACTGGAGCACGTTCCTCGTGGCGATCGCTAACGGAACGGTAGAGGCCTTCATCAATCCGGTTGTGGCAACCGTTTTTAACAAAGAGAAATCGAAATGGCTCAACATCTTGCACGCCGGTTGGCCGGCCGGCTTAGCTTTGGGGGGCGCAGCTGGCCTCTTGTTAGGCTATTCCAATGTGGGGCTGATGACGAAATTTGGTGTGTGCCTGATTCCGGTGATTTTCTATGCGCTTCTCATCATGCCCTGTCATTTCCCCAAACAAGAACGTGTCGCTGCGGGTGTGACTTATCGTGATATGCTTCGGGAGGTCGGCGCGCTTGGGTTCTTTCTCATTGCCTGGCTGGTCGTGATGGGTATTGGCCAGATGATGAATACGAGTTTTCCCTTGGCGCTCTCGTTAGGAATTGCTGCGGCCGTAGCCATCGGCGCTTTCGTTTACACACAATCGTTAGGGAACATGATGTTTTTTATCATCTTGCTCTCCATGCCTTTCCTCGCCACCACGGAGTTGGGGACAGACGCTTGGATGGCGGATCTGCTGAGCGCAGATCTGCCCAAACTTGCGGGCTGGGTATTTGTGTTCGTCTCGATCATTATGACCATTCTCCGGTTCTACGCTGGACCGATCGTTCACAAGTTCTCTCCCATCGGGCTTCTGGTGATCAGCGCGGCATTGGCTGTGTTAGGATTACTCTTCCTCGGTATGGCACCGGCGTCGCTGATGGTGGTCGCGGCAGTGGTCTATGCATTTGGAAAGACGTTCCTCTGGTCCACGACTCTGGGAGTCGTATCCGAACAATTTCCTAAAGGGGGTGCCCTGACGCTCAACGGCGTGTCCGCCGTCGGTGTCCTTGGCATGGGCATTCTGGGTACGCCGCTAATGGGCTTGTACCTAGACAAAGGCATCGACGCTGATCTCAAGGCCAATGAGCCCGCTCTCTACGCGAATGTGGATGGCGGCGCGAGGGAGACCATGTTTGGAGCATCTCCCAGCTTGAAAATGGACGTCGTCGAAACGCTTGAAGGCGAGGAGAAAGAGAAGGTCTTTCAGACGATCAATGCCAATAAGAAACAAGCCTTCGTGCGGCAGGCCGCATTGCCGGCCGTGATGCTCGTGATTTACCTAGGCCTTTTCTTCTACTTTAAGAGCCGTGGCGGCTACAAACCGATCGAGATTGGCCAAGACCACTAGCTCTATCAAGCACAGCGGGAAGAAGATCGCGCGTGCATGAGACACAAGTTCGAGATCACTAAAAATCTAGTGATTTTAGGTTTTGCAGTTATTCCTCTTAGAGGGATATTGATGATAAATCGAATCTTGGTAAATGCCTGCCTCGAGCCTCATTCACTTCTCCTGTCAGTTCTGCCGAACGCAACTCTCCGTGCCACCGGAGATGGCGGGAGTAACGGGGCCGTGTCCCACGTGTAGTCAGCAGATCACTGCGCCAGCCCCAACGCCCGCTCAACCTGACGCCGCCCCCGCCGCCCAAGGGCCTCCTAGTCAACCATTGCCAGCTACTCAACCGGCGCCTGCTTCACAATCACCTCCAGCTCAGCAAGCACCGCCCCCAGCTCAGACGCCACCGCAAGCTGCCGCTGCATCGCCGGAGGTTCCCCAAGCGCCCTCTGCTCAGCCGCAGCCCCCGTTGAATCCCATGAGCCCTGGCGCCGCGCCCCCAACGGCGAGTGTTCCAGAACCTCCTCAACAAGTTTCTCCGCCTCTGGCACAGGAAATCCCAGCCGCCAGGCAGACGGCTCCGGATCCTGAGCCGAAAAGTCCTGCACCCCCGGCTTCCGAGGCACCGAGGCCAAGACGCTCCCGACGCGATCGCGAGGCCAAAGCGCAGGCTAAGGTTAGCCGCCGATTTTCACCCAGGCTCCTGGTGGGAATCGCTGCAGCAGGCGCTCTCTTGGTAGGCGGCGCATTGGCCGCTCCCAAGTTGATGAATATGCTCAACAGCGGCGCCGATGTGCCTTCCACGGCAGACGTCAATGCTGATGTGGGTACCGCACCCGTCTCCCCCCAGTCGAGTCCGCCCACCGAGGCTCCCTTGAAGTCCGGCCCGCCGGAAAGGCATTTGGTAGACAACACCAAACCCAGGCTCAATGATGAAATCGAAGTGGGTCCGTTAGAAGACGAGCCGATCGAAGAAGGTGAACGCCTGTTAGACCCACCCCGTGAGTTTCTGAAGAACTACATCACATCGAAGACATGGGAAGAACTGATCGATCGATCCGTAGGAGGCGAAGCATTGCGCGAACAAATGGGTTCCTACTACTTGAAGCATCCCTATCAAGCGGAGGAACTCATCGAGATCAGCTTTCAACACAAACAAAAGCTGCCCGACTCCGATTTCCAATTCTACCTCTTTCGCGTCGTCACCGAATCTAACAAAGCCTCTTTTCCCATGACCGTGGAAGAGACATCGGACGGCTTCCTAACCGATTGGGTCACCTACGTGCAGTTTAAGGACAAACATCTTCAGAAGTTTCTGGACGAACCCAAGATCGATAGGACGACGGGCAAAGGTAAGCCACAGTCGTTTCATGTGATCCTTCGCCGCGCTCATGACTTCACGGGCGAAGTGCCGAACACTGAGAAGAAATGGTGCTACAAGATCGATGCACCAGTCGATGATTTGTTAGGTGGTTACGCCTTCGTCCCCAAGCACACGAAATACGGCGAAGAACTTGATCAAAAGCTGCAATGGCTACTCTCCTACTTCCCCATCGTCGAACTGCGCTGGGAAACGGATCCCGACGACCCCAGCAAACCGTACGTGCGCCTCATGCAGATCAAGCAATTCAACTGGCGTCTCCACGACGAGAAAGCGGAAACGCTCGAGACCACGCAAGCCTCCCAGACCTGATTAGCCCGGTCATCGTTTGTCGGGAATCCCACTGGCTGAGTCCGAGGGACACCAGTCGGTCCCATCGTGTTTCCTTGAAAAGGCCACGAGACGAGGTCACCCTTCCCTCACTCATGAAACCTGCCTGGCGGAAACGATTACTCGAAGAGTGGCGCGGCGTGCCCCATCAAGAGCTGCCTAAGAACACTTCAAAAGTGGTGGGAGACGTCGTACCTGGCTTAATGAAGAAGTTAGGTCTCTCCGACCGGTTTGATGAGGATGAAATGAAACGGGCGTGGATGCAAGCGGTTGGTCATCCACTTTGTCTGCAATCCGTTCCGGAAAAAATCGCTCACCAAGTGCTTCACGTGCGTATGATCCAGCCGACGATTCACTTCGTGCTGGAAGACATGCGCGAGGAGATTTTAGGCAAACTGCAAGAGCGGTTCGGCAAACAGCGGATCAAAGACATCAAGTTCATCCTTCGTTAGTCTGCTTGACCGGACTTCCGGCAGGGCAACCAGAGCAAGGCGAATAAACCCGCAGCCAAGAGGCCCATCCAAAGAATGCGTAGCGGGTAGGGTCCTAACTGATCAATGGGCGTAGGAGACTCGGGCGAACTCGGACCCACGAAGCCGTAATTCCACCCACAGCCGGCATCAATCACGGCAAGAAGCGCGGTATAGACGGCCGTGGTGAGTATTGCCAATCGGAGATCGCGCGTCGTGGGGCGAAAGCCGCGACCCACCAAGACTTGCAGGACGGCCAGAAAAATAAACAAGTGATAGATCCAGAAAATCCAGAAGGCCATGTAGGCCGGGCCGTCCTGCACCGTGGGGGTGATGAAGGCCCAGATGCAAAGGGCGAAGGCCCAGAAATAGATCAAGGCTTGGAAATGCCGGCGATGCCACATGACCGCGATGAAACCGATGAGGTTGGCCATGTTACAATAGTGCAAGGGCAGCCGCTGTTCCCAACCGACCTTGGGATTCGTGTTCCAATAGATCGTGTTGATGATCCAAACGATGAGACATCCCACGCCGATCACTTTTTCTAACTTTTTACCCAACACGAAACCACGCCAGCGACGCGTGAGCATCCAAGTCAACATGATCAACACGATACACGTGGCCAGTGCGATCCCGTGCAATAGGGAGCCCGATTCAAAGTTCTCCCAACTCACGGCGCATCAGGCTTCTCGGTTTCCTTCTGAACAAAGGCGATGAGATCGGCCAGCTGTTGATCGGTGAGGCCCTCGTCGAGCCCTTCTGGCATGAAAGAAGCCTGGGTGCTGTTAAGACTCACAATCTGGTTCTTTAACACGGTCGTTTCCGTCCCATCTAGCGCTTTGACTCCAAGACTATTTCCGGTCTCAGATCCCAACATGCCAAATAATGTCGTCGAATCTTTGAGCGTCACCGTGTAGGCAAGATGGCGAGGATCGACGGCACGATTGGGATCGATAATGGCGGCAAACAACGCCTCCGCAGTATGATTCGTGAGGGATCGCAGGTCGGGACCAATGTTTTTCCCGAGGCCTCCTAACTGATGGCAGGCCGAACAGATCTGCTCGAAGGCCTCACGCCCTTTCGAGGCCTCTCCCTTGAGCTGTAATGCCGGCTTTCTCGCTGCCATAATCTCTTCGCGCGATGACGGAGAACGGCCGATCAAGAGTTTGGCCTTGTCTGATATCGCAACGTTTCGATGCTTGAGCAATCGTTGCTTGTGATTGGCGCCCAAATCCATCGGCTGAATGAGTTCCGATTCCAACGCCGCCATCATTGCCGTCACGCCACTTTGATGTTTGAAGCACTCCTCGAGAATTTTCACGCGCACGTTGGGCAAGTAGGAAGACCAGTTCTTAAGCAATAACGCCCACTTCTCCATCCTAACTAAAGCAGCAATCGCCGCAAGGACAATGGTTTCCTCTTCCGTTACCCTAACGCACTTCATCAATACCTCCGATTCTTGATCTTTATCCTCCGAATAGCCACACACGGACATCGCCGCCTTACGTAATGGAGCAGCCAATGCAGGATCTGCGATCAAAGAGCGGGCTTTCATGATGAGCCGATCGATTTCTGCACGAACCGGCGCTTCTCCAATTGCAGAAACGTTTTCACCGGCCTCCTTCATGAGTCGTAACGCCGTTCCTGTCAGTTGAAATCGGGCCGGATCATTCTCTGCCAACTTTAAAACGCCTCGCCATATTTCTTCCATCGAACCACGCGCCACCCCCATTGCTAACAAACCTTCAAACACCTCGTTTCTCCAAGCCCGTTTGAACTGCACGTCCTCGACGATCATATCGAAATGCGCCTCTGCCGAACTCAATATGGCCGCGGCCATGAACCGATCAAGATCCGGGTGGTGGAGGGCCCGCATGATGACGGGAAGCGCACGCCCAGCTACGCGTCCAGGTAGTTCACCAAGCGTAAGGGCGGTCTGGAGACGTACTTTATGATTCGGATCCACACCGCGTTTTACTAGCAGTCTCTCTAAAAACGGCGCATCATCCCAATCTTCAATCAACCGAAGCGCCCAACGCCGAACGGCCGCATGCGAGTCTTCACAAGCCAGAAGAAGAGTCTCTTCTTCAACCGCATCTAATCCTGACAAGGTCGCTAACGCTTGCAAGCGTACGTAACTCTTAGATGGTTGACTGAGGAACTCTTTCAGGAATGGCACGGCATCCTGCTCCTGACGTTCCACCATGAGCCTCTGTGAAGTATCCCTCACCCAGCCATTGGAATCCGTCAGACCTTCAACGAGTTCTTTTGTTGGCCGGTCACGCAAGGTCTTGATCGGTTTAGGCGATTTGCCTTTGGGAAACACACGGTAAATGCGTCCACGATTTTCGCCAAAACGATAGAAAGGTTTCAGTTCTTCTCTTCCTTCTTCAGGCAACCAGTCGGGATGCTCGATCATGTAGCGATACATGTCCACAATCCACAAAGCGCCATCCGGGCCCGTGCGGGCCATGACGGGACGACACCAGCGATCTGCCGAGGCAAAGAAATCTCTGTTATCATCAAGCGGGGCGCATTGGCCCTGGAAGGAAACACCGTCATCCCGCAGATGATGGTGCTGCACCACATTGTGAAACGGTTCACAGGTAAACGCATGAGTGAGGCCTTCTTCGCGTGGATACAAGAAATCATCACGATAGATGCATGGCCCGCAGGCAGACGTGAACCGGCCTGCCTGTTCGAAACTATGATAGCGTTTCTGTTGCGCCTTGATCTGGTAGACTTGGGGATTGGTTCCCCGGAGTTGCTTGCGTGGATCCGGCGCCGGCACATGGGGGTTTCTCGCCAAGTAGCGATCCGGTAGGACATAATGCCAAAGCGGGAAACTATTCTGCACGCCAAACCAATTTCCCCAATCATCGCGCACTCGGCCAAACTGTGAGGGGCCGGACGCCGGCTCTAACCAACCCTCGTCGGGACGCATCCTCAGATCGCGACTGCCTAACGGAATTTCTGCGCCCGTTTTGACTGATCGAATCACGTTCTTCGCGCCGAATCCAGCATGATGCCCTCCGCTAGCCGCATAGACGTGGTTATCCAAACCCCAACGCAAGCAATTCACGCGCAACTGCTGATTCCCTTCCATGAAGCCTTCAAACAAGGCCTCACGGTAATCCGCCCGGCCATCATCATCGCGATCCTCCGCATAGAAGATCTCCGGCGCCGCCGTGACAAGCACACCTCCACGCCATGGCATGGCGCTGGTGGGAAAGTTCAGACCATCAAGAAAAACAGTGGAGGTGTCGTAGCGCCCGTCGTCATCGGAATCGGTTAGATAGCGAACACGACCGCCGGGCTTGCCCTGGCCGTCCATGCCATAGGGGTAATCCGCCATCTCCGTCACCCAGAGTTTCCCATCCGGCCCCCAGTCGATCGCCACAGGGTCCCGAACCAACGGCTCCGCGGCGACGAGCTCGATCTGCAAGCCACGATCCACGCGACACTGTTCTAACGAAGCCTCCGGAGAAAGCGCCGGCGAATCGGGCTGCGGTCGGGCGATGCGATGAAGGGCATCTATTTCTGCTTTGGTGAGCGCGCGATCGAAGAAAGCGAACTCATCAAGCTTGCCTTGAAAACCCGGACCGCCAAGCGCAAGTTCGTTAGGCTGGGGGTTGCCAGAGAGGGTTCCCGAGACCACAGGCTCACCATTGACATAAGCCTGCACTTCCTGGTCCTGATGCACGAGCGTCACCGGAATCCAGTGCTTCAATGGAATCAGTTGATCACTCTTAAAGTCGCCCAGGATCAAATGACCATCGGCATCTATGCTTAGCGAATCTGCTAGCTGAAAGAGTCGGCCGTGACTGGCCACACCGCGCCACACCCAAACGATTGCCGTGTAACCGTTAGGCAGCTCGTTCATGGAACTCGCGATCCGCCCCTCGGCGAAATGCGTGGCGTGACTGGCGTATTTCCCACCAAACGAAACACCGTCGACTCCCGGCAAGTGCATGGCAAGCAAGCCATGGTGTTTACCATGCCGCTCATTCCCTGAGGCATCGCGTGCCTGACCATAATCCATCTCACCCAGCCGCCAATACAGATAAGGCTTCAACGAAAGAACTTCTTTTGCGTATGCGCTAGTCTCTTCTTCTTCCACTCGGCGCGGCTTCCCACTCACCTCTTCTAACAAAGCCAACACACCATCGACGATCTTCGGTTCAGCTTCCACTTCCAATCCCGCGGTGCGGGCCGGCCATGTCGTGTAGCCTCCGAGGGCATGCTGCTCCGGAGGAGGGATGTAGCCGGCGGCGCCGTTGGCCAGCTCGATGGTGCTTGTGCCAGAGATCGGGCTACGTGCGCGCACTTTGAGACCAGTCAGAGCATAAACTTCGTTAGGCATGGCGGCAAAGGCTAACTCACCCACACGAACCGCCTGCAACACCACTTCTTCTTGGGGGTTTTCGTGAATGAAAATCGCTTGCTCAGCGTAGACTTCCGGCCGGTTCTGCGGACGCCGATCACCCATTTCGCCTAACAAGCGCCGTGCCCATGTTAGGCGTTCCCCGTTGGGTAGACGACGTCCCAGCATGATCCGTTTCTCAGCCATGGCGAGATCCACATCGGCTTCAAAGGCAAGCTCCTTGTGAGCTTCCATCACCAGATCCACGAGTCCTTTCGTGTAGCCCTCGATCGACACGTCTTCCTTCGGCTCGCCATAATCTGCCCGCCAAATGTCGCCGCTTGTTCCCTGCGACAAGATCCCCACAAAATCCTTTGAGTCGGGCGCCAGACGTTCTTTCACTTGCTTCACAAAGTGGCCAAAGTAATCGGCTGAGGCGCCCGCGTGCCCGCCGAAGTAGTGCATCGCGAAATGGCCGAATAAAGCGAGGGGCTCTCCATTGGTCCGGCGAACGCTGAGGAACGTAAGCCACGGATCCTTCGGTCCTGACGGCCCCACATACTGCGCGTTTTCATGGCCTGGATGCATCATGGCATGAACGGTGCGCTGACCAAAGGGATCTTCTAACAAGCTGTCATGACGCGTGATCCAACGGCGGCAATGCGTGAAGGCACCCGCATCCACCTGACTCCAGGCCACCTTCGCGGGTTCCAATGAATCAACGGCGGTCACGATCGCTTCCGCAATCTTGGGAGGAAGGAACTCGGTGAAATCAGGATCGGCTCGCGATCCGAGACAGTGATCCATCACACTGGGCGCCGAGTGCGTGTGCGTGGCCGCAATCAGGATCTTGTCAGGCGGGAGACCGGTTTTCTCATATGCTAACGCTTTCGCCTCATCACAGAGCGTGCGAGGTATCATGCAACTATCGACGACCACGATGGCCATACGCGTTTGCCCATCATCGAGGGCCAGGCATCGTGCGTAAAGTTTCTCCGTGGCCAAGTGAATTTGCCGCTCTAGAAATCCACCATTCTGGATGACCGGAAATTTCATGGGTGTGACGTCGATCGCGCTAGCACCAGCACGAAAAGCTTGGGCATAGCTCGATCCGAAGAGGCACCACCAAGCCGCAACAATCGCTGGGAGAAAAGCTCGAAACATCCTGCGAAGTCTAGGAGTCCGGCTTCGGCAGGTGAAGCTTTTCTAATAGGTGTCCTCGTAGGTCGTTGTGGGCAGATCAAGCGAGATCCCACTGCGCATGGCTCTAGCATGCATCTCATCTTCCCAATAAACCGGCGCCTGAATTTCGTTTTCTTCCTCATCCTCCGGTGGCAACGGCGGAGGGACGGGTACTTGGTGGGCACGTCGCTGAAGGGCTCTCGCTGCGAGACCGAGAGCCAATCCGCCCAATGCGATCTTGGCCACGGTCCCAAGAAGTTTTCCACCATTTGGCGTATCCGGAAGCGGTGGCGGCGTTTCGTCGGCATGGGCCAGAGCGTCGGCGATGAGGCTCTTTTCCGAAGCGGTGATCTCGTTAGAATTCATCGCCGCCATCACAAACTTCTGCACGCTTTGCGCATCGCCCGTGGCATGTGCGTAATCGCGAATGCGTCGACACGATTGCCGGATCCAGTAGTCGCGGTTTGAAGGATCGCGTTCGGCACGCAGGCAGTCGAGATAATGTTTGAGTTCCGTTAGAACTTCCTGTCGCGGGTCGTTGCCTGGTCGTGCCTTCGGCTGCCAGCGAGCCTGCCATTCTTCCATCAAGATCTTGGACAGAAGCGCCGCCGTACGAAGCGGAACGCCGTGCGCGTAATCAATATAGAGGCAATCTGCTAGGCATTCCGGTAACGAAGGCGAGGGCTTCAGCCGGCCGTCTTCTTCTTGAAACTCAAGAACGCAGGGAATCACCGGCAGACCTTTGGCCACGGCCATTTCGATCTCTTGCAACACGAAGCCCTTGGGGGACGCGGCGTGCGAGGACCACAGGAGCACGACGATATCGGACCGGTCCATTTGCGCGGTGATCTGGTCATTCAGCCTGTCCCCTGCCTGCATGGCACGGCTATCCATCCACAAGGTGAAGAGTTCACTCGCTAGGGCGGATTGAAGTTCTTGATAGAGCTGGTCCGCAGCAACTTTGTCACCCCAGCTGTGGCTGAGGAAGATGCTGAGAGGCGAAGGCATGTTCGTATTCATGTCGGTGAAGGAGCAAGTGGTGTTGATTCCTTCCTTCCGAAAAACCCCATCAAGGTAACGCGCTGCCTTTCAGTGTATTTGGCCGATTCACCGCTGGAACTTGGCAAGAATTTGTGAATAATGTTGGGAAGTATGGCAGATAACCGGCCTGATCCTCTCCGTGGACTCAATCTTGAGGAGGACGAGAAAGAGACGCAGAAGCGGCTGATGAAGCCGCGTGCCGCGCCGATGGATCGGGGATCCAGGCATGATCCGTTCCTGGAGAATGATTGGACTCCGGAAGAGACACCCTCTCCGGCAGCCCCCTTTGAAGAATTGGGGCACGACGACCCCAAGCCAGTGACGCAACAAAGGGAACGGCCCGAGACACCCATTCCAATCAAGCCTGATCTTTGGGAAGCTTTGGATGAAATTGAACCCGTCGTGGACCGTGCCGGCATCGAAGATGACGAGGCGAGAGTCAACTGGAAGTCGTCTCAGGGCGGCGCCAAAGACGCCACGTCGCCACCGCGCACCCGGTCTCGTGTGGTGGGCGACGCGTCTTCAAGCCGGCGTTCGCAGCGTGATGTGAATGTGAAGGCGAAGAAGTTTGATGAGATCCGGGCGATCAAACGAGAGATTCGCGCTTTGCCTTTGTTAGGCCGCTTTTTTTTCACGAGACGGCTGTCCTTTCAAAACAAGTTCTGGAACACCGCAGCCGTCTCCACTGCATTCATTATCCTAGCGATCGGTATTCTCTTCATCGGGTACTTGATGCGCAAATCATTGGTCGGCGAGGACCCAGTGAATAACGCACTTGGAGTCTACAAACCCGTCTCCATTGAAAAGATTGAAACCCTTCTCGACGAGTATTTCGCCGTGGAACGTTGGGAAGATTATCTCCCGATGATCCGCGAACCTGAAAAGATGCGGCCACGCATGCAAGCCTGGTATGCACAGCGCCCCCTCATCCGCCCCAATGACATTGAGAGAGGTGATATCCGTATGGCCATTCGGTTAGGCAGGCCCTTTGTCTTGGTTGATGTGAAAGTATCTCCCAATTACGAAACCCGTTACGTGGCCTTCGAACGGGTGGGCGAAGATGACTACAAGATCGATTGGGAAGTCGCCGTAGGCTACCAGGAAACGCCTTGGAACCTGTTTTCGATCAGCCGTACCCGGAAGCCGAAGCCTTTCCGTGTGGTGGTGCGGAAAGGCGATTATTACAACTGGCAGTACTCCGACCCCCAAATCCATCAGTGCTGGGAGATGCGTTTTCCGGAACAATTGGAAACCGCCATCTTTGGTTACACACTCCTAACGGATCCCTTAACAGAAAAGTTAGAACAAGAACTTGCCAAGAACCGGAAAAAGAAACCCGTGGCCATGATTTTGAATCTCGCCTATCCGCAATCGTCGCAAGATTTGAAACAAGTAGAGATCAAGGATTTCGTTCAACGAGGATGGGTGCGGATCGACGAAACTGAGGCGGTGCCGGATACGGATCCATTGGCGCGGGCAAAATAGGTTCGCGAAACAAACCTGTCCCCCTCTACCTCCCTTTCAGTCACACCCCGCTGAAAGCGTCGACAACTCAACGAATCTTTAGCAGCATCGTCAGTATCATGAAGGTTGCTCTTTTTTCAGTGCACTTGTTTGGCCTGACGCTTCTACTCGCATCAGCTGATCCTCTCGAAATCATTTTTGAATCCGAGCCTGAATTGCAAAGCGCCTTCTTGCGGCGATCTGGTGATCTGGATGCGCATTTCTCGAGGGTGCTATCACTGCTGCGATCATGGGAAACAACCCAACTCAATCAAGCGCTGGACCGCTTGAATCTGCCAGCGAACAAACGTGGACTGAGGACCGACGCGACGCACGACGGGCGAAATTGCTGGCTTCACGGCATCGTAACCTTGAAGTCCTTGAGGCGTATCGCGAGAGAGGAAGGTTTCCTCAGAACAACGGCAAGCATGCGCGGCACACGCCGATCTTTGTGGACTCGTCCAACACCGCTTGCGCCGTCGGCTATCTCATGCGGCAATCAGGTGCGGGTAGTGTGGTGGACTCTATCAAAAAGTCGAACAATCACGTCTATATCTCGGAAGCTACCAATGGCCCTCTCATTGAGTGGATCCTCACATCGGGCTTCACCAAAGAGGAAGCGGCGCTCATTCAACCGGGCTACCCCTTTATACCCGAGACGAAGTCGCTTAGCGCCATTGACGATGGCAGGGAGCACGTTTGGAGTGCCCGGCTCGATCCCTCGCTAGCATTTCAATTTGTCGCTATAACAGAAGCCGTGGGAGAAAATCCCGCGCGTGAAATCGACCGGGAAACATTGGACGCACTAGCATTCGCTTCCGATTGGGCTCGAGACAATGTGTTTGATGTTCCAGCCGTGCGCATTCGATCCGGAGCGACGTTCTACTCTGTCCTTGGTTCGCCAAGTTGGTCTCGGCGAGACAGCTCTTGGATGGAATCCCAGGCGGCCACCATTGGGGAGAGGCCCGACCTGTCCCAAACCGTGGAATTCATCGTGATCACGCACAATCCCAAACGTTGGATTGAAGGCATCACTTTGCACAGTGGCTTCGAGACAGAAAACGTTCTGCCTCTTGGGCGAGAAAACGGCCGGATCCACGTGACGGCTAGTCTCTACAACGAGGGTGACGTTAAGCTGGGAGAACTCGCCCTCGATACAAACGACGAGGAACAAACAATTGATTTCCGCGGAGACATGACACTTCAGGCCTGGCGGAATGTTTACTTCGATCCCGTGACAACCGTTAGAATCATCGCCACCATTGATTTGTGGGGCACAGCTCGGTTCAATGCCTTGGCCTTTGGAATCGATGCGGTTCGCAAACCCCATTCAAGCATTCAAAAGGCGCTAACTAGCCCCAACGCATTGATCAACTTCACGGTAAGGTCCAAGCAGAACGTGCTCTACGAATTGCACCAAGCGGAAACACTCGGCGAAGGTTCGACAGTCGTTGACACGAAGATGGGAAATGGGCGTACACTCAGTCTCGTTTATTACGATGCCAGGAAACCCTTTGGCGCCGTGAGACCCAACAAGCGTCAGGCTTTCTATTGGCTTACAACGACGCCAAAGTGAGCGACGCGCCCATTTTTCAATGGTTTTTGGTGATGTGAGTGAAACCAAGCGGCAGAACTCTCTTATGTCGGGAGAGGTATCGCCAAACACGGCAAGGTCGCAGCCGGCACGTCAATCATAACTGACAGACGCCGTTCTCTTTACAGATTCGCCTCACTTCTCGCGCTCATGTAGAGAAAGCTTCAAGACGTGTCTGCCATTTCCCTTCAAGTTGGAGCGCCTGCACCCCAACGCAGAAATAATTCGGAAAGTTGGCGTAGTCCATGCCCCAAATGACGGAGGTGGCTAGGGGGCATGATGCACCCGATGAAGCCAATTACAAAGCCATGAAATCCACATTATCGTTACTATTCTCTCCAGGTCTCTCCTATGCCTGGCGCTGCCTAATCACAGGCTCCTTGATGTCAACAGTTTCTGTCGCCTTTTTGTTAGAATCTCAAGCCGAATTCACTATCGTTTCCATAGGCGATTCAGTCGCGTCAGGCGAAGGCAATCCGGATATTCCGCAGGAGTTTATTCCCAATCCTGACTACTGGCCTATTCGGTACTTTCCAAACCCTAACTATTCTCCAGGGCCAGAACGCGCTAACCCAGATTATCACCCAGAAAAGAATGAGATCAATATGAACTACGATCCCGTTGAGAAGGTGATCAATCCGAACTTTCAACCCTACCCAATCCCGGAAAACCTAAAGGAACTGCTTCCTGACTTTCCAGCCTATGATCCCAATCTCGAAATCCCCAACCCTAGCTTTGATCCCATTCGCATTCAACCGGACCCCTTCTTTGATCCGCGAAAGATGATTCCCAACGACAAGCTGGATAAAGATCGTTTCTCGGACATTGTTGACGAGGCCTACGATCTTCAACCGTTCGTCGAGATCACGAAAGCGGTTTGGGACGCCACTTACACGGACGCCGACGCAGAACATCATCATCGTTCCAATCGAGCGGGTCCGGCCTTGGCGGCCGCTGTCCTCAGCAAGCGTCATCCTGATACGGATCTGCACTTCATCCATGTGGCGAAGAGCGGGGCTAGAATCATCTTCCCGGGAGAAGGAGAAAATAATCCGGACGAAACTTACGCGAACGTGATCTACCAACTTGATCGAGCTATTGAACGCACCGAGAACGGTCGTGTTGACGTCCTCATGATGTCCGTTGGCGCCAATAATCTTGCCCGCGGTTTCTCGAGCATTCTCAAAAGCTGTCTTGCTCAAGATTCCGATGGGGATGAATCTCCCGATCTGAGCGCGCCGGGATGCGAGGACAATGATGAACTCAATGAAAAACTTGAGTGGGATTTTGAAACAGGACTTCCCAGGCGGTTCGCCTATCTTGCAGCTGAGATTTCCAAGCGTGATATTGGAGAAGTCTTCATCACCGAGTACTTCGATCCGACTCGTGGCTCCCGCGGAAACTTCTGCCCTCCCAACAAAGACATGGAGTGGGGCTATGAAGAAGTCGTGGTGCCACTCAACCTAGCCGTTCGTAAAGCTGCGCAGGATTATGGCTGGCACTATGTTGGCGGGATCGCGAACGCTTTTCGGCACCATGGATACTGCGCCAGCCGTGTTAACGATATCCGGCCGATCATTCCCAATCCGGAATTCAATCCGATCGTTTCGATTCCCAATCCAGATTTTAATCCTGTGAAAGGGCTTCCCAACCCCAATTTCAATCCAGTCAAAGAATTGCCCAATCGCCAATACAACCCGGTGCAGAATATTCCCAATCCTAACTATGATCCGATCGAATCCTATCCCAATCCCGACTATAACCCCGTGGAGAACCTCCCCAACCCACACTACGATCCCGTCAAAACGCTTCCCAATCCGAAGTATCAACCAGTGAAGCGATTGCCTAACTACAATCCTAACAAAACGATTCCCAATCCTCATTACAATCCTAATAAAACAATCCCCAATCCGCATTACGATCCCAACAAGACCATTCCCAATCCTAGCTATAATCCGAACCCGACGATTCCCAATCCCGATTATGATCCCAATCTGACGGTGCCGAACCCTGATTACGATCCTAATCCGACGATTCCGAATCCCGCTTATGATCCCGAAATGCTGATCCCCAATCCCGCTTATGATCCCGATTTGGTGATTCCCAATCCCCATTATGAACCCGTGCCCATCGTTGAAGAAAACTGGGTCGTGAGAATAGAGGAGTCGATGATGATCCAGGGAGATGAGAGTGGCACGGCGCATCCCAATGCATTGGGTCATGCTCTCTATCGCGACCGGCTCGTTGAAATGATCGATCCCGTAATCGTGGCTGATGACTCAAGTTCGGAGGATCCTTCCGGCGAATCACCCGTCGCGCCCGTCGATCCCAATCTGTCAGCCCCGCACCAAATCGCGGAGATTGGTTTTTCCGGTTCTGAGTTGATTCTCACGGGCCGAGGCTTTGGCAAATTCGACCTCGGGCGTGTCACCATTGAAGTCAGTTCGGATCTTGCTAGTCAGAATTGGCGAGTGCTCGATAGAGTTCGATCAACGTTTGAAGACTTGGGCAACGGCTTCATCAAAGCTCGATTGCCGAAGTTGCCCGGTGAACGGATGGCGTTTTATCGATTCGTTATTATGGAGTAAGGGGTATGAGATTCCTTGGCATGAAAGGACGTCGATGGATAGTCTTGGGACGTGGTCGACAAAGAAAACCGCGAGAAAGATATCTTCCTTGAAGCGCTGAGAAAGCAGCCTGAGGAAAGAGCTGACTTCATCTTGAATGCCTGCGCCGGCGACGAGGATCTTCGATTACGGATCATCACCTTGTTGAGATCCTGTGATGAAAACGATAGCAGTCGCCAGGAGAACGAACCTGATCAGTGGAGCATTGCGCACTATCGCGTGACGTCCAAGATCGGCGCAGGCGGCATGGGGGAAGTGTACGGAGCAACGGATACCAAACTAAGCCGTGAGGTCGCCATCAAAGTATTGCCCCAGACGCTCTCAGATGAAAGTTCGGTGATCGCTAGGTTCGAGCGTGAAGCTAAAGTGCTAGCGTCTCTCAATCACCCCAACATTGCTACCATCTTCGGCATCGAGGATCTCGACGATTCCAGGGCGATTATCATGGAGTTGGTTGAGGGAGAGACTCTGGCAGAGCGACTGCAGCGAGGCGCCCTTCCCCTCGATCAATGCCTCCGCGTGTTTCGCCAGATCGCCGAAGCTCTTCGTGCCGCCCATGCCAAAGGCGTCGTTCATCGCGATCTCAAGCCGGGGAATATCAAGTTCACAAGAGACGGTCTGGTTAAGGTCCTTGACTTCGGATTGGCCAAGCCGAATCTCAATCTGAATACGGCAGAAACCATTCATTCGTTAGGGGCCTCGACCATACCAGGATCCGTGATGGGCACGCCGGCTTATATGAGCCCTGAACAAACGCGCGGGGAAAAGGTGGATCAGCGTACCGACGTCTGGGCTTACGGCTGTTGTCTCTTTGAAAGCCTCACTGGTGAGAAACCATTCCAAGGCAAGACCATCTCTGACGTGATGGCTGAAGTTCTCAAAGCTGATCCTAACTTTGCCATCGTCCCGGCCGATACACCGGCGGAACTCACATCATTGCTACGTCGTTGTTTAGAAAAAGAGTCAGATCGCCGCTTGCCGATCATGAGCGATATCGTGGCTCAACTCGAAGAAACAACGGAGTCCTCACGTTATCTTACCGCCCCATCGCCCTTACCGAAGAAAGGTCACCACCTCCTTTGGGGGAGTCTGGTAGCAGGGATTTTAGTGTTGGTGACTATCCTGGCCCTGATTCGGGAAAAACCGGAGGAGAAAGAGAAGAGAATACTAACAACTGCAGATGAACTTGGAGCACCGCCAGCCGGAATGGTGGTGATTCCCGAAGGGACTTTCATGATGGGGTGGCAAGCGGCTGTTGGCGACGAACTCGACCCGCAACATTTGCAAGACGAGTTGCCTCCACATGCCGTGGCGTTGGATGCCTTCTTCATGGAACGCTTCGAGGTGACCAAAGTCTTGTGGGATGAAGTGAGAGAGTGGGGGCTGGAGAATGGCTACGCCAATGAGATTCCGGCGGGAAATGCCAAAGGCCCCCTTCATCCGGTTCAATCCGTCACCTGGTATGCCGTGGCGAAGTGGTGCAATGCGCGGTCAGAAATGAAGGGACTAACACCTGCTTACTATCAGGATGATCACCACGAGAAGGTTTATCGGAGGTGGCAAGTGAATCTCACGGCGGCGAACGTGAAGTGGGATGCCAATGGCTATCGTTTGCCGACTGAAGCTGAATGGGAGAGGGCAGCACGGGGCGGATTGAAAGCAAACGCCTATCCGTGGGGCCAAAGCGTTTCCAGCAATGACGGGAATTTTTACGAAAGTAGCGACCCGTTTGAGTCCGCCCCAAACATCTTATCTCAGACCTCTCCCGTTGGTTACTACGACGGGAGTCAGGTGCCACCCGGCCCTAACAGAGCCAACGCCTATGGGCTCTACGATATGGGCGGCAATGTGTGGGAGTGGTGCTTCGATTGGTATGATCCCGAATATTACCGGTTTTCGGCTGAAATGAATCCACGCGGTCCCACATCCTCACTATCGGTTAGGCGATGCATTCGCGGAGGATCCTGGAGAAATGCCAATTACGTCGCCCGTTGCGCCGAACGTGGCAATCTGCAACCGACGCACAAGCCCAACACAACGGGTTTTCGTTGTGTAAGAAGTCGCTGAGACCGTTCCTCTATTCCTTTATCATCCCTTCCAATTCGGCTGCCAGCCACGCCCGGGCATAAGTCCAGTTGCGCACGGCCGTCCGTTCCGAAACGCCCAGTGCCAGGGCAGCTTGTTTGTTAGACATCCCAGCGAAAAATCTCAATTTCACCAACTGAGCGCATAACGGATCCTGCTCCTCAAGCTTTGTTAGGGTCTCATCTACGAACAAGACGTCGTCTGAATCGGACTCTTCCGCTACGGTCAGGTCGTCCAAGTTCACGCGTTCCCAACCACCACCGCGTTTCTGGCGTGATTTGCGCCGGAACTCATCGACTAGGATGCGGCGCATGGATTCGGCTGCGGCAGCGAAGAAATAGGCGCGGCCTTTAGAGAGAACGTTATCCGATTCTGACAATCGTAAATACGCTTCATGCACGAGCGCCGTTGCCTGGAGTGTTTGCCCGACGGGTAGTTGATTCATTTTCCGCCTAGCAAGAGCGCGCAATTCATCGTACACCACTTGCCAGAGCTGTTCCTTGTACTGAGGATCATTAGCCTGCCGAGACCCTTCTTGGTAAGCGCCTAACAAGGTCTCCACCGATTCGCGCAGACGCTCATTCTCGGCACAGGATTCTGCGACAAACGCGTCCTGTTCCGCCATTTCCAGATGGAGCGCCTGATTCAACACTCTCGTGATTTCGGCATTGGAGTCTCCCATAATGGATGATGAAATCCACCCAATCCGCTTCTCGGCAAGCAAATTACCCGCATTGTTGGTTACGTTGGGGTTCGTTTGGCCATCATAAGCCATTGAGAATCTTCGAAGAGGCTCGCTCTGATTTTCGAATTTAACCACATCATTCAATTCAACAAATCGAGATGACCATGCAGCTTACGCATTGGTCTGTTAGGATTGATGCTACCCGCGACTAAGAAAGAAGTATTGGCCATCTGCGAGGACAACGCTACTCCCGGACTTCCATTCGCTTGTAGAGTGGTGGTTTCCGAATTGGATTCGCCACGCCAGCTAAGCGCAGTGACAGTGTTCATCCCAAGCTGTGCGCGACCGGATCTTCCAGGCCCGTTCAAAGTCGATATCAATAGCAGCGTTCGCATGGGCACGACGTACAAGCCTGTGATTGAGCAACTCGCGGATGTTGAAGATCCAAGGAGCGATCTCGATCTCGGCTAGACCCTCCATGTGAATCGGTGCGAAAGGACGTCCCCCAGTCTTGGCGTACAGGCGGTTCAAATAGTCATTCTCTGAGTTGGTCGTCGCCATAGAGAAACGGGCTCCGAGACGTTGGGCGATTTGGCAACCAGTAGCGACCAGCTGCAGATAGAGAGAACCGGTTGTCTGACGATATTCCGGCTCCAGATAGATGGTTCGAACCCCTGCCATTTGGTCCATTGGACAGAAACGAGCGAGATCCATCGACGCTGGATATGGGGACTCGACGAACGATTTGTAAACTTGATCAAACATTGTGAATTCTGCCAGGGCAATTGGTGTGTCACTGGGGGCAGCGAAAGCCATGACGTAGAAGGCAAACGGAGCAGGAGCGATCGCGGCTTGCGTGGGTGACTCATGCAGGCTTTTCAGCGTTTCTGTTCTCGCGTGACGAATAAATCCCGGTTCTTCTTCAGGGAGCACGAGTTTGATTGTCATGATAATTCGTTTGTTAGGATGTGTTTGGAAGGAAAGTCCATCCAATGGACACCCGCTGAATCGGGTGTTCATTGAATGGTTTGTTAGTTATTTAAAAAACAATTCCGTTGGTCATAGCTTTAGTAGGTTAATGGTTCTTGGTTGGTTCTTTGGTTTACTGGTTCTTAAGAGAGGCGTTAGAAAGCAATGCCCCAGACAATTCCGTTGGTCATGGTTTTAGTAGGTTGGTGGTTCTTGGTTGGCTGTTTGATTTACTGACTTATTCTTAAGAGAGGCTTAGAAAGCGATGCCCCAGACAATTCCGTTGGTCATGGTATTAAGTAGGTTAGTGGTTCTTGGTTGGTTCTTTGTGAAGGTGCCTCTCGGCTCACCCGGCATTACCGGAGAGTGTTCATTCCGGTTACAGGTCCGCTGCCATTTTTTATCGTTGTTGATGACGAAGAGTTTCTGCAATGGAGCAATGGACTCCGTGCCGTCGTTCGTGTATTTGACAGATCTCACGCCTGCCATTACCAGGCGGGAATTCACCCAGTTACCAATCACGAGATCTTCAGATTGAAAATCGGAAGACTGAGACGTCTTCCCTCTATCATTTAATTTCCACCCCGGGAAGGAAGAGCTCCTGCTCTTCCGTGACTTCCTCCCAAGGAAGCCAGGAAAAGCAGGAACCTTGATTCTCGCTTGTGACGCAGTTTAGCTAATCATGCCAAACGCAACCTCTCGTCGGGTTCCTTGGAGTTCGCCCTACTCTAAGCAGGCAAGCTTCTTGTCTGCCACATAGCTCGTGAGGATCTCGTGTTCTTCCCAGGTAAGCACGCCTTCTTCCACCAGTGTGTTCAAACCATGAGCAACCATTCTAACAAATTGCCCACGGTTGCGCGGTTCGCTGGCCACGGCGGCTTCAAGAACCATGACGACAAGATCCGCCGTCGTGCAGCCATCGTTGAAAATCAAATTCAAGAGACCCGTGTCGCAGGTTCCGATGATGACGGTTTCACTGACATCGGAGTAAGGGCAGTTGTCCTCTTCATTGATAACACCATCCCCATCGATATCACCATCGCAGCCGTCTCCGACGTCATCGCCGTCGAAGTCCAATTGGTCTTCGTTTGGCGTGCCTGGACAATTGTCGACGTCATTGTCGACGCCGTCCCCATCGATGTCACTATCACAGCCGTCCCCGATTCCATCATTGTCGAAGTCCGCTTGATCGTCATTTGAAACCGTAGGACAATTGTCCTCCTCGTCGGGAATGCCGTCATTGTCGGTATCAGTGACCGCTTTTAGAGTGAATGTCAGGGAATCTAACGCACCCCGCGAGGTAATTGGAGGCAGGGTAATATCACCCTCGGCTAACAACGCTTCAAACTCAGCCGCAACAGGAAGGGAAGCGTAGCTGACCAACTCCGTCGGAAAGGTTGAAACGGGTGTTGTGTTAGGTTCCGTTTGATGATCGCGATCTTGCACAAAAACTATCTGTGGAAGGCCCGCGCTGTTGAAACCGATTAACGCCGCCGAATCAAAACCCCATACCGAATCGGTTGGCGATCCGATCACTTGTATTGGAGCGGTTCCAGCTTCTGAACTAACGTGGTGAGGGAAGATTCCAAAAACGCCCCAATAGAATACGAAATCATTATTCGGGTTTCGCCGAGATTCTCCTTCGAAACTGATCGTCTTTGCAATCGGATCGACTGTGGCGGTAATGTCAGCGTGGCTGGGTGTGGATACAACAACGGCAAAAAGGGCCGTTGCGAGTAGTGTCTTTTTCATAAGTTTGAATAGTTGATTGATGATTTTGAGTGGCCGAACGCTCGGCACACGTGGCACTACCGAAGCCGATGTCCTTCGGTTACAGATCATCTCCAATAATTTCGCCTGCCGCGTCCAAAGGAGATGAAGGATGCCGTGAAATCGGACCGGTAACGGTTACACCAATCTTGAAGAAAAATCGGACGACGGGGATGCCTCCCTCCTAGCGCCACTTAGTGGCCTGCTTCGATCCGCTCGATCTCTTCCCATGAGGGTGCGCGCCAGACGTGGTAGATCCCGCGCTCTGAGCGTGCGCCGAGTTTGGTGCCATCGTCCGAGAACTGGATCGCATTGAAGGGGCCGTGATCGGTCTCCAAGGTGAGAAGTTCTTGTCGCGATTCCAGATCCCAGATCTTCACTGACTCACTGCCGCCACCACCACCGGCGAGCCGTCTGCTGTCGGGTGAGAAGGTGACGGCGTGACAAGCCTTCAGGAAACGGCCAAAGATACCGAGGCGTGATTGCGTGCTGACCTGCCACACATCGATCTGATTCTGACCGATGGCCTCATGGCCTAAACTGTAGCCACTTGCTGCCACGAACGCACCATTGGGTGAAACAGCTTTGATCCGAATCCTCCCCGTTCCCCATTCTTCGGGCAGAAACGTCGTCTCACTTGGGTGATTGGCCTTCAAAGGCCAGCCCACGATGCTGGCATCTGTGGAACTAACATGTGCTCGACTAGCGGATTCGTTATTCATGTCCCAAGCTAACACCTGACCGTCATTTCCCCCACTGAGAAGCGTTGTTCCGTTTGGATGCCATGCTAGACGGGCGACCTCATCCGTGTGCCCACGGAGGACGGTCGAGCTACTTGGAATGTTGTCAGGATCAGATACATCCCAAATCCGAATCGACTGATCCGCACTCGCCGAAATCAGTCGTTTCCCGTCGGGCGTGAAGAGCAGATCCTTCACATACTCGGTGTGCCCTTCAAGATCGGCAATCTGCGTGCCCGACCTGACATCCCACAACTGTACTTCCTTGGTATTGGTGCCGATGGCAACTGCCAGGAGAGAGCCATCAGGTGAAAACTTGAGCCGCTCCACCCATTCGCCAAGCCGATGCGGCTCCGCCTTCCAACGTTCCTTTTCTGACTGCACATCGACGACACGAATGATGCCTAGATCATCTGTGAGAACACCATGCGCGGCCAACCGCCCATCCTGCGACAGATCAAAGGGGTAGCTTGAGCCGGGACCGATACTATCAGCGGGAATGGATTTGAGGCGTTCGCCGCTTGGGATGTCCCAAAAAAGCCAACGTCGCTTGTCCCCTTCATTGTAGGGGGTTGTTGCCACCGCGAACACGCTGCCGTCACCGGAAAAGGCCACCCCACGAAGAAAACTCCCATTCACTGGCAAGAAACGCTCCACCGTTTTCGTGACCACGTTCCACAGACGAAAGCCATCTTGCCTGGCGCCCATCTCCCCATCTTGCGGGTCGACACCCTGACTCCAATAGACGAGCCAAGGCGTCGCAGGGCTGAAAAGCGCGTGGGCACCCCCCCACGAAGCGATCTCTCTCCCCGTCTCAGTATCGAGTAGCCACACATTCCCGTAAGAGGTCACAGCGGTGAGTTTGCCGTCATAGGAGACGGATAAAAAACTGATTCGTTTCTCTCCCGCGAAGAGTTGTCGATGGGGCGTTCCCTGGCATTGCAGCCATAAATGACGCCACTCCCAACCGCGCAGGTCCTCGTCTCCGTCCGCCTGCGGGCGATTGCGATTCAGGATCTCCCGAGCTCCCGCTCTTCCGTGGCTTCTTTCGTTGCGTGTAATGTAAGGGAAAATCGGAAGACGGGGACGTCTTCCCTCCATCATGAAATCCGAACCCTGGAGGGAAGAGCTCCCGCTCTTCCGTGATCTCTTTCGTTGCGTGTAATGTGAGTAAAGAATCGGAAGACGGGGACGTCTTCCCTCCAATCATGAAATCCGAACCCTGGAGGGAAGAGCTCCCGCTCTTCCGTGACTTTCCCTCCACCTATTCCGTTAGGCGCGCTTCCGCCGCCGCATAGCCGTGCAACCCAACAAGCCTAACAAGGCCAGGCCATAACCAGGCTCCGGAACACCACTTGAGGTGGGGATCCCGTTCACGCGCATAGCCGGGCGTGTATGAACAGTCAGATCCCAGGTGCCGCCCGAATCAATGCCAGTCGTTGAAAGCGCCAACGGTGCATTCGAATTGGTGCTATTAAAAGCCTAAAAAGAGAAACCATCACCAGGGGCGGAGAGCCAGACCCAATAGGTTTCGCCAGCGACCAAGGTAAGCGAATTGTCAAAGTCTGCCGTGACAATCGTCGCTGTCACATTCGGAGCGGTGACCACAATTTCATCAAGCCACGTTGTTTGGGGAAGGCCACTCCCGTCGTCGGCGGCAATCCGCACATGCACGTCTGTTGACCCGGAGGAATGAAGGAGCGGCACTTCGACCGAATCGAGAAGGAAATTGGCAGTGGGCACGAATCCAAGAGCGAAGTCCACTTCGCTGCTACTAGAAGGTCCTGACACTCGATAGGCCACGCCGTTGTTGAACGAATCCCCCGGACCAAAGTTGTCGAAGATCACCGCAGCATGGGATTCGCCCGCCGATCCCACGAGGAAAGCGGCCAGAGCGGTGGTTAGATAGAGGGTTGGTTGTGTTATCATGAGAGATTTGGTGATGTGTTTTAATTGTGATGGATTTAGGTGTTCGCTCCTCAGATGATGAGGGGGCGCCATGTATTGGGCATGGCGTCGTGGGCATTACCGGGGACCTGCTGGACCGGTTACACCGACCGCGAAAAAAATCGGAAGACGAGGACGTCTTCCCTCCATCATTGCATTCCAACCTTGGAGGGAAGAGCTCACCTATTTCGTTAGGCGCGTTTGCGCCGCCGCATGACCGCGCAACCTAACAAGCCTAATAATGCCATACCATAGCCGGGCTCGGGGACACCGCTGGACGGTTGCGATTTCGTGACACCGATCAAGCTGATTTGACCATCGTATTCGGCACTCGCATCGAACTCAACCTCCATATCGGTGACCTTTGAGAAATCAACGCCAGTGAAGGACGCAAACGGAATTTCATGATTGCCAACCACAGCAGGAAGCGTCACCAGAGGGCTGAAAGCACCACCTTCGCTTCGAAAGGCGAGAGAGACGCTCGCGGGATTGAGAGGGTGATCGGAACTCGGGATCTCAAGCGTGATGGCATCGCCTCCACCGATGGTGGCGTCTCTTGGAATAAGGAAATCGTAATCCAGAAAGAGCGTTCCTTGCGTTACGGAGTCTGCGCTCAAACTGAGCGTTCTGGAGGTCGTATCGATCAAAGAGGACATGCGAAATTGACCCGAAGGATTGTCCAATCGGGCGGTCCGGACGCTCCCGGGAACATCGAGATTGGTAATCACCGAAACATCAAAGATCGATTGACCTGCATTGGCGACGACAATGTTGGTCGTGTAACTATCCCGAAAATCATCGAAGACAAAGGTGGTTGCGCCATGACTGCGGGAAGTCCCAATCAACGAAAGGGCCATCGCCGAGAAGAGGATGGGTAGAGACAGTTTCATAGAAGGTTATGTGGGTAAGTGGTTGATAGTGAATTGTGAATGAATCGCGACGGTGCCTATTGAGAGCACCACGCATCCGGCATTACCGGAGCGATTCCCATCCGGTTACACGGTAATGAGAAAAAATCGGAAAACGGGTAGCCCACCCGAAACCCGACTCTCCGCCTTTTCTGTGACTTCCTTAAGGAGCCACCAAGGCAGGAGTACGAGCCCGAGTGTCCAAAGGTGACGTGATCCAACGAATCAGATGGCTCTCGGGAAGTTCCTTCGCTCCTTTGTAATGGCTAAATAGCGTTCATCGCCCAGAAGCTTATGTAGCAACAGGACAACCAAGTGACAGGTGTTAGGATAAAACTGGCGAGTGACGAGTACCCGACCGCCTCTTGGAAATACTGTCTGAGCATGAGGTTCATGGCAATGACCGTAACGCTCAATGTGATAATGAGAAGATGAAGCGGCGCAGAACTTGCGGGCACCCCCATTCCACCACTGAAACTTGGTTGGCTCATTGAGGATATCAGACCAAAGAGAATCGCGAGAAGTACTGTCATGGGCACAAACAACTTTCCAACGAACTCAATAAGGTCACCAATGGGAGCTTCACCAGTGCCCACCCTCGTCAAGATTCCAAGTGCCGCAAGGAAAACGGCAACCGGCATCAAGCCTAGCAATAGGCCTTTCACGCTCTCCGAAGATGATGTCATCGGCGATTTCGTGAGCTCATGGTAGATCGCCCAAAACACCAATAGAAACAGAGAGATCAGTGCTATTCCAATGAGTAATCGATGTGCATTTCCCTGTTCTTCCTGCGAATCCGGAGTCTTGATCGTACGAAGCCGTTTTAGGTTAGCTTTGAAGAAGTTGGGATGAACCTCACCACACGCTTTCCAATCGGCCATTCCTTCATGCCAGACCGGCGTTCCTTTTGAGATTACGCCAGTCCCGATGAGGGATTTTAGTTGATGATTCGAACATTGGATCGTTTCCCCTTCGGAAGGGATGACATGCCAGAGGAGTCCTGCGTTTGAGAGCGTATCCGTTTTCATGTGACTGAGGCTTGAGTTGGATTGCGAATAAGTTTAGCGGGCTTCAATCCGTTCGTGAAAGGAATCTACTGAGTCCCATTGGCATTACCGATCCGCTTCAGTTTCGGTTACAGAACGATGAAAGAAAAAATCGGAAGACGGGGACGTCTTCCCTCCAATCATAAAATGACTCAACTCTGGAGGGAAGAGCCCCTGCTCTTCCGTGACTTTCATTCAGCGCGACAATTCAGAAATCAGAAGACGGGGACGTCTTCCCTCCAATCATGAAATGACTCAAGCGTGGACGGAAGAGCTGCTCTCCCGTGACTTTCCCTCATTGCCTACGGGAGAAAAAATAATCGGAAGACGAGGACCTCTTCCCTCCATTGATTGGGTAATCCTACTCCAACTCCGGATCGAGCGTCACGCTCAGGCCGGGCAACGCGGCACCACTGCGCTCGGTCAACCAGAGCGAACTGGCCCAAGACCCGCGGGCGGTGACCACCTTCATCACGATCACATTAAGCCCCGCCTTCAAGTGGACCACACTTTCCGTTCCTTTGGGAATATGAGGATGCACTTCCTGCCCATTCACGTAGATCCGAGTGAGATAGCTATTCCCAATGTTCAACCGAACATTGGGAAGTTCGGTTTCGCTTTTCAAATAAGTGACAGCGTAGGCCGCACTGAATTCAGAATCCGTGCCGGTAATTTCGTCGAAATCGAGTTCATGATCAGCAACACGAACAGGTTTCCAGGCGAGGACCTCATCGCCGTGCGTGACCTGTTCGCCTGCTCGCGGTCGAAGGGTGGATTCGTTAGGAAGCTGCTCTTGTTTCACGGCTGCCCGGATCTCTTCACCAATCGTGGGTATGGGCGCGAGGACGAGCCAGTCTTTGATCGCGCCCACCTCATTGGCGAGACGCTCATCACGTTGGACCAACGCCTTTTCACGGGCGTCTTTCAAGAACGTGGCCTCGGTTTCCTTGCGCTGTTCCCAAGCTTCTCTCATGGCCGGTTCTTCGACGGCCCACCGATCGGCATCCGCTTCTTCATCGGCTTGCCACTCCGCAATCTCTGTTTCCGAGGCGGTCTCCCAAACGATCACCTTATCCTTATGCCATCTTTTAGAGAGAGTGATCCGTGAGCCATCGTTAGAGACGCCTAGTCGGCCCCAATAGAGATTTTTCAGGTAGGGATGGTTGAGGACTAGCAACTCATTACCCTGGTCCAAGTCCCAAAGACGCACCGATTCATATCTCCCAACACTAACAAGCCGTTTGCCATCGGGTAGCACGGCGATGTCGACCACGGTCTCCCGGTGACCGTTGAAATCGCGGATAAACTCCCCTGTTTCGGTATCCCACATCGTGATCGCACCCGCATAACCCGCGACGATCATAAAGCGCCCATCAAGGGTGAACTCGATCGATACGATGCCAACGTACTTGCCGATCATAGGGAGGGGTTGCCAAGGTTCGTGAAGCCTTTCGTTGTTGTCCACATCCCACAGGGTAACCTTCTCCCCGTCGTGCGTGGCCATCAGCGTTTCATCGTTGCTCAAAGCGAAACCATGATCGCTAACACTTGCTTGAAACTCTTTTCGTCCTGATTGCACGTCCCAAAAAGTGATGGGCTCTTTTCTACCTGCGATGCTAATGATCGATTTTCCGCTAGAGCTAAAGGTCAGGTGATAGTGTTGGGCGGGAGCATCTCCGTTGGGCCCTGATGTATCGATGGTCAATTGGATGTCTCCAGTACGAATATCCCCAACACGTATTTTCCCATCTCGGGATCCAAACGCAACCAGCTGTCCGTCAGGGGAAATGGCGGCGCCATCGATGTTTTGATCATCACGCAAGGACGCCGGCAATTTGCCCTCAAAAAGACGACCAGACGCGAGATCAAGGACGCCAGAGTCAGCACGTTTCCGGTCCTCACCAAGACTAACCACCGCCTTCGAACCGTCGTTCGAAAGGCCCAAGATCTCATAGCCCGTAGGAATCTCGCGAGCCGGATGGGTGCCTTCAACATCCCAAAGCTTCAGCCAGCGGCCCGATGCCGAGACGAACTGCTTGGATCCTGGCAGAAAGTCGACATTCGATCCCACCCCACGGATGGTCTGGAGATACTCGCCAGTCGCGGCGTCGTGCACGTAAGCGTCGCCCCGCACTCTAACAAGGAGCCATTTGCCGTCTGGTGAAAAGGCGGGCCGGCCTTTCTCTATATCAAACTGATAAACTTCGTTGGAGAAATCATCATCATGGATGTCGTAGACCTTGATCCCTTGATCGAAGGCCACAGCCAGGAATCGGGAATCTGATGAGAGAGAGATGCCCCCGATTTGAAACCTCGGCTTTTCACCAGGGCCGCCCAGAGCAGCCAAGCGCCTTGAGGTCGCGACGTCGTAGAGCTCGATGCCATACTCTGACCGACAGATTAGGCGCGTACCATCGGCAGAAAAAACCAGTCCATGGATCCACGAATTCCAAATAAACCAATCATCGCCTAGCGTACGTACCCTCTTGCCTGTCGCCACATCCCAAAGCTGTATGCCCAGCTTGCGATGCACGCCACCCATCGCTAACAAACGGCCGTCGGGTGAAAATGTGATCGCATTCTGGCTGTAGCCGAGCGTTCCTGGCTGCTGCTGATTGAGTTCACCAGGCAAACCAAGGGTACGGATCTCTTCGCCGGTGGTGGCATCCCAAAGTTTTACCCAACCCTCGAAGAACGCTTCAGATCCGGCGGTGGCGATCATCTTGCCGTCAGGTGAAAGAATGGCAGCCTGCAACCAGTGAGGATGCCCGGAGATGGTGGTGATCTTTCGTCCTTTGGGAAGCGTTCGCACTTCGACGGTGCCATCGATCATGGCCAACGCCACCCGGTCGCCTTGATGACTAACATCGATCGACTTAATCCCACCAGCGTAGGTGGGAAAGCGCGCCTTCTGCAAATGGAGCGCACGGTGCCAAAACCCCCATTCAAAAGACTTTTCGGTGTAATCTTTCTGCCGGCTCAAGGTGTCTTGGATCCGCGAGTGATTGCCCTCCTCCCAATCGAACTGCAATTGACGCATGCTTGCGGTGTAAGCATTTCCTAACGCTTCTTCCTTGAGCACACGTTCGCGCGATTCCGCAGCCTCGGCCTTCAACTTTGCATCCAAAGCCTCCGCGTAAGATACCTTCGCTTTGGATTCCTCCTTCTTGGCCCGGATGGCTTGCCCAACACTAACTGTCGCACCAACCACCAAGGTGGCCGCCAGGGCTGCCGCCGTGGCAAGGGCTGGACGATGACGTTTGGCGTATTTGGTTAGCAAATAGGTGAAGCTGGGCTTAACGGCTTCGACGGGATCATTTCTTAAATAGCGCTCAACGTCCTGAGCCAAGCCGTTGGCCGTCTCATAACGCCGCCCCCGATCTTTCTCCAACGCCTTGAGCACGATCCAATCTAAGTCCCCTTGCAAGTGGCGGCTGAGTTTCTGGCCCGACACCTGCCGGCGCTCGGCCGTCGTGTTGCGGGTAATGTCATCTAACGTGCTGACTCTAGCAGAAGGACGAACGGCCTCCACTTCTCGGATTCGGCGCCGTATCTCATCGACGGCTGTGCCTCTTAGTTCCTTGGTATCGAGCGGCGTGAACCCAGTGAGCAATTCGTAGAGCAACACGCCTAACGCATAGACATCGCTGCGTGTATCGATATCCAGGGCACCCATGCCGGCCTGTTCTGGGCTCATATAAGCGGGCGTGCCGATGAACTGTTCGAAGCGGGTAAAGAGCGTTTTGTCAGTGAGATCATTCTGTGTGGCTTTGGCCACCCCAAAGTCGATGATCTTGGGTTCAGCGCGTCCGTCTACCTGAGCTATCAAGACATTGTTAGGCTTGATGTCGCGGTGAATGATGCCTTTCTGATGCGCATGTTGAATGGCCTGACAAACCGACACAAAGAGTTTGAGACGTTCTTGGGTAGAGAGCTTTTGTTCATCACAGTAGCTAGTGATGGGCACCCCGCGCACCAACTCCATGACGAAGTAGGGCCGCCCGGAATCGGTGGCTCCGGCATCGAGCACCTTGGCGATGTTCGGATGGTCCATCATGGCCAAGGCCTGCCGCTCCGCCTCAAAACGCGCGACCACCTGCTTGGTATCCATGCCCAATTTGATGACCTTCACCGCCACGCGACGGCGCACCGGTTCTTTCTGCTCCGCCATGTAGACGACGCCAAAGCCGCCCTCACCGATCTGCTGCAGGAGTTTGTAAGGCCCAATGATCGAACCTTCTTGTTCGTGGATCACGGGCTTCTTCTCCTCCGTCTCCATGAAACCAACGGAGTCGAACTGCGCTTTCAAAAGGACTTCCAACCGCGAACGCAAATCGGCGTCCTCTCGGCAGGCTCCATCAAGGTAAGCCGCTCGTTTCGTATCATCCTTGATGCGAATGGCTTCGTTGAAGATAGCTTCTTCGTCGCTCAGGCGATGTGGGTTGGGCATGATGATTGGGATGAGTTCTCAATCATTCATGCGTCGCCTGGCGAAGGAAGCGCTAAGGTGATTGGCTTTTTTCATGAGTGGAGGGGAAGTCACGGAAGCGCGGGAGTTCTTCCCTGGCCGCTTACCTCATGGATTCGCTGAGCTCGGCGTAGAGCCAGCAGCGCGCGAATGTCCAATGACGTCGCACCGTCGACTCACCCATTCCTAACGCTTCGGCGATCTCCTCATGACTGAGACCAATGAAGTAACGCATCTTTACGATCTCCGCTTTGATTTCGTCTTCGGCGTTGAGCTTTTCCACCGCCTCATGGACCGCGAGTATCACTTCGTCAGGGTCTTCGGTGGCCATGGTCACATTGGCCAGATCCGTTTGATCCCAATCACCGCCACGTTTAAGACGATGGCGGGCGCGAGCGCGATCAATCAAAATGCGGCGCATGGCCTCAGCCGCCGCAGAGAAGAAATGCGCCCGGTTCTCCCAGCCTTTGTTAGGTTCTCCCAGCCGCATCCACGCCTCGTGAACGAGCGCCGTTGCTTGCAAGGTTTGGTTAGGGCTCTCACGAGCCAACTTGGCGGAAGCTAACTGACGGAGTTCCTCATACACCACATCGAGCAGACGCTGGGAGGCATCGGCATCACCCGTTTGGATGGCTTTGAGAATGGTGGTGACCGAGGGCATGAGAGTCGTCTGGCGACCATAATGGGAAAGGAATCGAGAAATAGAAAGATCCAAACAAGGAGGTAGGAGTTGCGTGAGGAGAATCGGAAGACGGGGACTTATAACATACCACCCCTGGAGGGAAGAGCTCCTGCTCTTCCGTGACTTTCCTGATGTTATGCTAGGATCGCAATAAGGTCTTGCGCCAATTGCGGCGTTTGGTGACCAGCTTGCGCAAGGCCGCCTGTTGTTCGCCGCGAGCGATGGCGGCACGTTGATCCAACACGCGCTTTTCATGCGTGAGTTTTTCGATTCTCTTGGCCGCGTCATGACTCTTGGCACGCTTCAATCCTTCACGTGCCTTGATCTCTTGAATCTGAATCGACTTCACCTTGGCCTGCCCCCGCAGCTTATGGCTCGCGTTGACGAGTTTGGCATAAGCTGGCAGGGAATCTTCAATGGCTAAATACTCCTGGGGTGAAATGGCGCGGGTGATTTCAAGAATGGCAATCTCTCCCTTTAACCGGTACTCGCGATAAATAAGTTTCGCTACATTACCGGATTGGTTTCGCAGATCTTGCAAATCCGGATATTTCACAAACTGCTGGTTCACACCATTGTGGATCTTGGCCGCGTCCGATTGATGGAGACGGATGACCTCTTTTAAAGCAACCAAGGCTCCCTGTTTTTTCGAGTATTGATCAAGAAGCTCAGTAAGTTTCTTCTCCGCTTCGTGTTCAGCAGGTGAAAGTTCAGCGGTCAAGCGAGCATCACTCGTAGTCGTTTCGCGTTTAGGCAGGCGGGTGTTCCGCTTCGTGACCTGAGAGGTCTGCGTGGAAGCCCGGCGCTTGGCGCTGACTTTGGAAGCCATGTTCTGAGTGGGTTTGGGCGGCGTCAGCAACTGCGGGAACTGTCGCTTTAATGATAAAGGCAGTTGATCCGCTGGAAGCGTAGCCGCTCCGGACTCATGAAAGATGGTGAGGCCGTTGGCGTCGAACTTGGTGACTTTCACCTTGTGGTAAGTCGTGCCCTTCACTCTAAGCTTCTCCATGGTATGACCGACTAGCGCTTTCTCCGTTGGTTCTTTGGCTAGAAGTGGGCTGTAGATGAATTGAGAGACCGTGAGGATGAGGAAATAAGGAATCAGTTTCATGAACGTAGATGGTTGGTTTCCCTACGCATTACCGGTCACTCTTGTGCACGGTTACAGAAGGGTCTAAAAAGCAAGAAGAACACCCGCTGGAACGGGTGTTCTTCATCTCGTCGATTCTGAAGGTGTTTGGGAAGAAAGGTCAGAAGAGAGAGGCCGCAGGCGAATCCGTTAACCTTCTCCATGTAAGGTCTGTTATTTTAGCCTCTGTCATTGACCACAGGTATGCGCGACTGATACGTCCTCAAGGCGTGCCGACTGCGAGCCAGTTCACGCAGAAAGGGTAAGCAGATTTGGAGGTGCTATTGTCACTAGAGAACTCGAAATAATCCTTGGTAACCTTCGTGACAGTATCAATGTGCCCAACACTATCGTTAGCATCATCCCACCAAGGTGAAATCACCACGCAAGGCGGATTGGTAAAGGCACTGCTGAAATAGACCCTAGCCGTACCACTTCCTGTCTTATTGTAAATGCCAGACTGTACCATGTTGTTGGACTCGTCTTGGCCGCTTCCAATGTCCATCGCTAGATAGTTGATAGCGATATCCTTAGTGTTGTCACTGATGACGGAGCATTCGGATGCCGCTGAGTCATCCACGGTATCCACGTGTTTTACGGAGCCGCCTGAGCATGTTGTTATTAGGATAGCTGGGGCAGGGGATGAGAGATCTCCGGCCTCGAGAGAGATGGTTACAGATTTTTCCGATTTGGGGACCGACCCCGCCAAAGCATTTACGTCCCCTATGACGTCATGACCTTGGTCACAGGCTATCATGTAAATCTGATAGTTATGACTGTCACTGTAGAGCGTGCCTCCCGTATTTGAAACGGCTTTTAAGCTTGTGACATGGCCTATTTCCTTGGATGAACAAGGCGTGAGAATGACCGCAGGCGTTTCCGAAAAGGCGGTGTCAAAACTGAAGTCTAGTTCTCCTTTTTCATTTTTTGTTAGAATTTTCGATTGTAGATTCATTGTTATGTTTTATTTTATGTTTATTGGATTTCATTGCGTTTAAGCCATCCAAGCCTCGAAAATAGAAGTGACCGACAAAGACACTTTTTAGCGGCTTCATTGTGGATCTGCAGTCGACGATCGTATTCCTCGGTATAGTTTGGCTTGCCAGACATTACCGGGCTACAAAGCCTGCGGTTACATCACATTGATCGGATCATCCCAAATCCAGAGAAAATGCAACCCTGACAATAACCGAGAAATTACTCAGCAGTGTCGAGGTAAGAAGACGTCCTCCTCTTCCAACTTATTCTCGCACGACGTGGAACAAAAAAAGTCACGGAAGAGCGGGAACTCTTCCCACCAGGGTTTCGTATGTTCATGGATGGAGGGGAGACGTCCTCGTCTTTCAATTTGTCTCCGACACTGTGTAGAAGATAGAGTCACGGAAATGCAGGAGCGTTTCCCTCCTGGGCTATGTCATCTTCATGGGTGGAGGATCTCGTTCGCTCTCAAAAAACCTCCTCGTCTGTAACCGGAGACCGGCCGTTCCTGTAATGCCCAATGCTTATCAAGCATCTAACCGTTCAAACCATGAGGAATACGATCAAATCTCCGGTCATTTCCAACGAAAGTTCCCTCTACGTACACCTTCAAAACCGCATGACGGCCACCAGTTCCATTCGTAGGACGAAGTTGGGTCCGTGGAAACTCGTCTTGGTGATTCTTGGTTTCGGTTTCTTGAATCTGATCGGAACGGTTTCGGCTCAGATTTGGTGTGGCGATTTCACGCGAAGCAATGACCCAGGCTTTGGTCAATGTGCCTTCGTGGGCCCGCCGGTTGCCTCGGGCACAGGCCACACGCAGGTGCAGGTAAATGGGGCCAACTCAGACTTCGCCCAGGCCCATTTCGCTGCTTCTAACGGTTTCCGGATCACTCAAAGTGGACGTACAGAAATGCCATCCGATACTTCGGGTACCTTTTCGCAGTTCCATGCGACGTCCAAGGTGACCTTCATGCCTGTCAACGGGACCGATCCCAATGCCGTGCTCAATCTTAGCATTCGTGCGAGCTTCGCCCTAACGGATCCGTCAGGCAACGTGTCCCCATCCAATGTCTGGACCTCCATGGGCGTGGATGTGGTCACGGGTGACACCGATGAGGACCTTTTCCGAGGGGGAGTCAACACGTTGTTAGACACGAGCACCATGTTGGCGCCTGACTTTTCTAGAGATCTCTTCACGACCTCGTTCACTCGAAACGGCGATACCTTCTTCGTGGATCTCAGTCTCGACACGACGATTCCCGCCGCTGGACTGAACGGCCGGGAACTCAAGATGAATGCGAGAACAGAAGGTAAGATCTTCAAAGCAGATGGAACAAATCCAGGCAACACCCTTCCGTGGATTGTCGCAACTGATGATGTGTCGACCTTCACCGTGACGAGCAGCGATCCCAATATGCTGTTTATCATTCCTGAGCCCTCGGTGTGTGCCTTGGGGATTCTGGCAGGGTGTGTGCTGGGCGGGCGTCGAAGGAGGCGCAGCTGGTCATAGTTAATGGAATGGATTGAGGCGCGCAGCTTGGGTCGTCGGCTAGAAGGAAGTCACGGAAATGCAGGATCCTCGTCTTCCGAGATTTTCGGAGCCACTCCAGGCCATCGATTGCCGTGCCGTTTTTGAAGAAAAGAACGGGGTTCCTATCCAATTGCCTCTATGATATAGCGCCGGGATGCAGATTCAGGGTTGGGAAGAGACGTCTCATTTCCATACTACGCAATGGACGATGGTCCTCTCTGCCGGTGGGCCGACCACCGACTTGAGTACCAATGCGTTGAGCCGTTTGTGCCAACGCTATTATTATCCTGTTTACGCCTTCATTCGCAGCCGAGGAAATAATCCTTCAGATAGTGAGGATCTCACCCAAGCTTTTTTTGAAAAATTGCTAGAAAAGTCGATACTTGCTCACGCCGATCCCAATCGCGGCAAGTTTCGATGTTTTCTCATGACGTCGATCAAAAACTTTCTGCATAGCGAGTATGAAAGGCGGTCGGCGCTGAAACGGGGAGGCGACGTGACGGCGCTCTCTTTTGACTATGATAGTGCCGAACAGCGATTTACTGGTGCCGTGGTTAGTTACGATGATCCTGAAAAGTTGTTTCATCGCGAGTGGTCTCGAACCCTCATTGAGTCGGTAACAGCTACCGTACGGATGTGTTATGATGGTCCGGAGAAGAAGAAATTGTTTGATGCCCTGCAGGAGCACCTGTGGTGTGATTCAGAGGCCATTCCCTATCCCATGCTGGCAGATCAATTGGGCATTAGTCTTTCATCAATCAAAGTCACCGTTTTCGAATGCGGGCCAAGTTTCGTGAGATTCTGAATCAAGAGATTGCGTCCACGGTCGACGATCCTGATTTGGTAGACGAAGAATGGCGAGCCTTGCTCAGTGCCTTCGACGGTTGATTACATTCTTAGAGCTGCTTGCGAACCATGTTTAGCATGGACTGGCCCTTATCCAGTTACTCTGAGACCGGTTTCGCCATGAAGGGCCTTGAAATAACCTCCAATCAAATACATGCCGGGCATTCGAGACGAATTAGAAGCTATTTACCTGAAAGTGCGCAACGCCATGGACGCCTTCGACCTGGAAACGGCGCGCCCTTATCTCAACGTGCCTCCCGGTACACCCGAGCCCACACGTGAACAGGTCCAGGCACTCGTCGGCATGATGCCGGACATTGAAAACGGGCGCTTTCTGATTCTGAAATCGGAGCGCGATCGCATCGGTCTGTATTACGAAACCGCGATGGAGGATGCATCGACCTCTGAACTCAGTGTGATTCGCTTTGAAAAGCGTGGCGATGCGTGGGGGTTGGCCAACGAAACGTTCCACAGCGCCAGTACAGATTCCGTTAGTCCAGCGATCTTACTCAGCCGCATCGCCACTGATCCTGATTTCACACTCTATCCAGATAATCCCTAATACGCCTCCGCATGATTATTGCCGCCTATGTCTTAGGAGTGTTGGGGTTGGCGCTCGCCTTCCTCGTCGCCCTTGCGGCTGGGATGAAGACCGTGCCTCGGTTCACCGAGGGCGATCTGGTGATTGCGCTAGGTCTTCCCGTTCTGGCCGTCTTGTTAGCGGTGATCAGCATTAGCCTTGGGGGTGAAGATGGGCGGCGCCCCATCGCAAACGGAGGTGCCCTGCTTCTATCCGTTTTCACCATCCTCTTTGTCCTCCATTCATGGGCCTTCCAGCCATCGAAGCCGGCCTTGATTCAGACGGTTCAGAAGAAGTTAGGCATGGGCCGCTGGAAACCGGATACCACGCGATGGGCCTCCGATGTGTATGTGGTGGAAGCTGAAGAAGGCGACTCGGTAGTGGTGCAGGAGAGCGAACGCGAGATCCTTCTCGGAGGCGGCGTCGGCTCGGTGCGATGGCGGCGGCGCCTTATCTGCCGAGATCAGAACGGAGAGGTGGTGTCGGGCGTGATTGTCTCTGTGAACGCAGTGCTCAGCGTCCTCTTTGATCACTGCGGCCTCATTGTTAGGGACACGCTCTATATGGGGATGGGTGATCATTTGACTGCCCTGAGACTGCCAGATCTGGAGAAGCGTTGGGAGTTGCTGCCTGCAACGGGTGGCGTTTACTCGCTGCAGCGTGTTGAGGATGATGTGTTAGCCATCTGCGAAGACGGTGCTAGCCGCTTTGACAGTGAGGGCACTATCATTTGGGAAAGGGGGATTCACCCTAACCATGCGACCGGAAACTTTGAATGGACGGATGACATCCTGACACTTAGCGATACGCAAGGGGGAGAGCATCGGCTCTCCGTGACCACGGGCGAGCTTCTGGGCGCGGTGGAGTGATCGGCGATCGCCGGAACTTTCACAAGACCCGCTACGAGCTGGGTGGAGTCTCACACCCGGAACTCTCACGAGTTCCGCTACCGAGTTCCGCTACCGAGTCTCACACCCGGAACTCTCACGAGTTCCGCTACCGAGTTCCGCTACCGAGTTCCGCTACCGAGTTCCGCTACCGAGTCCCACACTCGGAACTCTCACGAGTTCCGCTACCGAGTTTCGCTACGAAAAGTGCCCATCACTTTTAGTCATACCCTCCGAACTTGGCAGCGTTCCTCTCATGTTTAGAGTGGGCTTCATGCGCATCCTTGTCCTCCTGTTTCTTGGCATCGCTTTCTCCAGCCATCTCGGTGGGGAAACGACGTGGAATCAATTTCGAGGTCCGAATGGCACGGGTTCTCTTCCCCATGCCAAGCCACCGGTGGCTATCAATCGTCATGAAGCGGCGTGGACGGTGAAGGTGCCGCCTGGCAAGTCGTCGCCGGTTCTTTCTAAAGGCCGCCTTTTTCTAACAGCGATCGAAGACGAGCGATTGATCACCTTGGCTTTTGATAAAACGTCCGGGCAACAACTGTGGCGCGCTGAAGCACCCAAAGTTCCATTGGAGAAAGTGCATCAAGCCGGTAGCCGGGCCGCTTGTTCGCCGTGCGTGGATGACGAACGCGTCATCGTCTACTTCGGATCGTATGGGCTTCTTTGTTATGATCACAATGGCAAGGAGCTTTGGAAGAAGCCCATTCCCACACCCAAGAGTCTTTACGGGATGTCCACTTCACCCGTCGGGTACCAGGATCGCGTGATCCTGGTGTTAGACAACGATGCCAATCAACCTGATAGCAAAGTCAGTCAATCAAAGGTCATTTGCCTGGAAAAGGCCACCGGCAAGTTGGTGTGGGAAACACCTCGTCCGTTTGTTCGAAGCGGTTGGTCGACGCCGGCGATCGTTCCTCATGCCGGTGGTGATGAACTGGTGGTGTTAGGAAGCGGGCGCGTGTGCGGGTATGACGCCGAGACGGGTGAAGAGAAATGGTTCGTCACCGGCTTTTCCAGGGAAACGATCGCGCTTCCTGTGTCCGGGAACGGCCATGTGTATGTTTCCGCATCGATGTTAGGCGGCGTCGCCGATGATCAACCGGATCCCGAACCTTATTGGAAAGCACTCGAGCCTTTCGACACCGACAGGGACGGCAAGATCGCCCGCGCGGAGATGACGGGACATTTCACCTTTCCCTTTCGCCCCGATCTTCCGTTAGGTCATCCTGGATTCGGCATGCCGCTGCCCAAAGATCCTGACAAACGCCGCAAGCGAGTGGATGGTATTTTGAAATGGGTGGACAAAGACGGAGATCAAGCCTGGAGCCGGGAAGAGTTTCTGAATCACTTGAACTTCAATCGCGGCAAACCGCATCTCATGGCCATCCGACCGGGTGGAAGCGGAAACGTGGAAGCGACCCACGTGACTTGGGACTTGCATCGCAACATCCCCGAAGTGCCCTCACCGATTCTCTATCAGAATCGCCTATACTTAGTGAGAGATGGTGGCGTTGTCAGTGCCGTGGATGCGGCGAACGGAAAGGTCCTCTATCGCAAGCGCCTCGGTGCCGGTGGTCACTACAGCGTCTCGCCCATCATCGCCAATGAGCACCTTTACTTCACGTCGGCTGAAGGCGTGATCACCGTCGTCCCCGCGGGCGACACTTTCCAAGCGGTGCACCAACATGACTTTGAAGAGCCCATCGCCGCCACGCCCGCTCTGGATGCCGATACGCTGTATGTTAGGACTGAGTCTCAGCTGTTGGCATTTCGCGGGAAGTGAGTGGCTTAGGATCTTTTGAAGGGCACTTTCTCTCACCTTTACAAGCCCGGGACTCCCTCTTAGTTTCCGGCCCTTTCCTTCATGGGCACCGAGAGAACACGCAACTTTTCGATCATCGCACACATCGACCACGGGAAGACCACGCTCTCGGACCGGCTGCTTGAGCTGACTCAGACCATTAGTGAGCGGGAGAAGCAGGATCAGTTGCTCGATTCCATGGATCTCGAGCGGGAGCGTGGGATTACGATCAAGTCCCATCCCGTGACCATGCATTACCAGGCGAAGGACGGGGATCTTTACAAATTGAACCTGCTCGACACCCCGGGGCACGTCGATTTCTCCTACGAGGTCTCGCGAAGCCTGGCCGCCTGTGAGGGCGCCCTTCTCTTGATCGATGCCGCGCAAGGTGTTGAGGCCCAAACGGTTGCCAATGTGCACCTGGCGCTTGAGCAGAACTTAACGGTCATTCCAGTCATCAACAAGATCGACCTCCCCAGCGCGGATATCCCCATGGTCCTCAAGCAGTTGGAGGATATCTTGGCGATCCCGGCCGAGGAAGCTGTGCAGGCGAGCGCCAAGATGGGCATCGGGATCGAGGACATCATTGAGGCGGTGATCGAGCGCGTCCCCCCTCCAGAAGACGAGCACGACGGTTACCTCCGCGCATCTGTTTTTGACTCCGTTTACGACACGTATCGCGGTGTGGTCTCTTATTTGCGGGTCGTTTCTGGCGAACTGAAGCCGGGCACGCCCATCCGCATGATGAGCACGGGCAAGACCTACGAAGTGAAAGAGACGGGTGTTTTCACGCCCAAACCCAGCCCGCAGAAATCTTTGGGCACCGGTGATGTGGGCTACGTCATCGCCAACATGAAGACGTCGACGGAGGTCAAGATCGGCGACACGGTCACGGAATCGCGGAAACCCGCGCCGGAGCCTCTGCCCGGCTTCAAAGAGATCCAGCCGATGGTGTTTTCCGGGATCTACCCCATCAGCTCAGATGATTTCGAACAGCTCAAACTCGCCATGGGCAAGCTGCAGATCAACGATGCGGCCTTCACTTATCAGGCAGAGAGTTCAGCCGCGCTGGGATTTGGCTTTCGTTGCGGTTTCCTCGGTCTCCTTCATATGGAAATCGTGCAGGAAAGATTGCGGCGCGAGTTTCAAATGGATGTGATTTCAACTTATCCAGGAGTCATTTACGAAGTGCGTTTGACCAGTGGTGAAGAAATCACCGTGGATAATCCGACGCATTTGCCAGAGCCTTCGGTAATTGAGGAAATTCGCGAACCGGTGGTGCGCGTTTTCATCATGACTCCCAATGACTATATCGGCGAGATCATGAAGCTAGCCTTGGAGAGACGAGGCGAAATTCAGAATACGGAGACGCTCGATGACCGCCGTGTGCTCCTCACCGCTATCATGCCGCTCAATGAGATCTTGGTCGATTTCAATGACCATATGAAAAGTCTCACCCGCGGGTATGGATCGATGGATTACGAACATGCCGGTTATCAACCCGCGAAATTGGTGCGGATGGATATGTTAATAAACGGGGAGCCGGTCGATGCCTTCTCCACCATTGTGCATCGTGACAAAGCGGAATCCCGTGGCCGGCATTTGGCCAATAAGCTTAAAGAAGTGATCCCCCGCCAGCTCTTCAAAGTCGCCATCCAAGCGGCCGTGGGTGGCAAGATCATCGCACGGGAAACTTTGGGTGCCATGCGCAAAGACGTGACCGCTAAATGCTATGGCGGCGACATCACGCGCAAACGCAAATTGTTAGAAAAACAGAAAGAGGGCAAGAAACGCATGAAGAGTGTTGGCAAAGTGAGCATCCCTCAAGAAGCCTTTATCCAAGTGCTCAAGACCTCATCTTAAACTAGATGTATGCCGCTATTAAACCTCGCGCTCGTAGCGGCGACTAAACGTCACCGCTAGCCGAAAACCACTTTCAAAAAACACCATGTTCACGCCGAAATACATTAAAGAGGGTAAGATGCTGCTAAAAGGCGTCACCAAGTTTGTGCACTACAAACGCGATATCTTAAGTGAAGAGAAACGCGAGGAGATTGAAACCAAGCAGGAAGAATTTCGCGAGCTTTTAAAGGCACGCGATAAAGAAGCGGTGAAAGAAAAGGCCAAGGAACTTCAAAAGACCTGCGAACGTTCCGTCCCCATGCCTCCGCACTCGGGGCTTCGTGAAAATGTGGAAGTCTTCTTTGTCGCCATCGTCATTGCGCTCGGGATTCGCTCCTATTTCCTCCAACCTTTTAAAATCCCCACCGGATCCATGCAACCCACGCTCAATGGCATCATTGCCTTTGGTCACGGTGAAGATAAGGATGCGGAATGGGCGAAGGTAAAAACCAATCCGGTATCAAAAGCGTGGAACCTCTTCTGGCACGGCCGCAACTTTATCGATCTTCGAGCCAAAGAAGATTTTCTCGTCACCAAGGTCTATCAGAAGAACCCCTTCAAGTTTTTCTCATTCACTTACATCGAGCGCGAGGGCTTGAATGGTGAGAAGCTCAAGCGATTGAAATTGTGGTCACCGATGGACAAAGCGTTCGCCCCCTCTGACAGGGGCGGTTTGGGACTGGGTGAAGCCTTGGGACTCAACAAGACGGAACTCGGAGGAAACGGAGTCGTGGATTCCCAGAACCATTCCATCCCTCAAGTAACGACTGGCGCGATGAAGAAGATTCGGAGAAATGTGGTCAGAAAGGGCACGCTGCTGGCACGTGGTTATGTGGACACTGGCGACCAAGTCTTAGTCAATAAATTCTCTTATCACTTCCGCATGCCGAAGCGCGGCGAGGTCTTTGTCTTCACAACCAAAGGGATACCCGAAATCATCAATCGCTCTCCCACCCGGCAGTCGCAGCATTATATCAAACGCCTTTGCGCCGTGCCTGGAGACACGTTTGAAATCCGTCAACCCGAACTCTTCATCAATGAGAAACGCGCTACGGAACCTGGCATCGTGAAAGTGATGGATCGTGACGGAGGCGGCTATCGCCGCGCCGTTCGCGACGGCAGGCGATTCAACCAAGGTAAACTCGAAGACAAACAGTATCTCGCCCTCGGGGATAATAGCGGCCACAGCTGGGATAGCCGGTCATGGGGGCCGGTGCAGGAGAAGAATCTCGTTGGGCCGGCGCTCTTCGTCTACTGGCCCTTTGCCAAGCATTGGGGGCTGATTCGTTGAGGCCACGTTAGAGTTTTACAAGCATTCCGTTAGATCATGGACGAGCGCTGGCAGCCCCTGCTCTGGCTGTTCGGTGCCATCATTGGCTACGTGTTGTTCATGCGGCTGCATCCCTTGCGCGCCGCCTTCGCCACGGGGTTTCGTTTCGCACGCACGAATTTTACGCTCATTATCGGCCTCGCCTTACTGCTAGTCGCGCATGTGGCTTGGCAGTATTGGCAACAAACAGGGCTAGGCGGCGGGGACAACCTAGCCTTGGCCTTGGGACAATGGGAGGATATTTTAGCCTGGATTCCTCTAGCACTTCACGACCTGCGTTCGGTGTTCTGGTTCGTGGTGCCCATGGAAATCGCCTTTCTCTTCGGTACACCGCTCGCCTTCCTCACCTCTTGGTACTGGGCCCCGAAATTGTTTGTAGCCTTTGGGAAAGGCCACCGTTGGATCGCCGGGTGCCTCGTGATTCTCTGCCTGCTCTCCGCATGGTGGTGGAGTCATCAGGCATCTGAAAGCTTCGGGTGGGGTTATGCTAGCGTGCCCGATCTCACCGGCCTCCATCACTTGCTCCGAGGTGCGGCTGAACTCGTGTGGGCGCTGATCCTCACCACTTTCTTCCAGATCGTCTTGGTGTTAGGCGCTTATCGTAGCCATGGCACAGGCACCGGACGCTGCCGCTTCAAAGAAGCCATCGATTGGTCGCTAAAGTGCTTCCCCAAATTGCTGCCCATCCCTTGCCTGGCCATGATCGCCATTGCGATCAATTGGTTCGCCAATGATCGCTTGGATCTCAAAACCGCCCCTTGGTGGGAAGGCGCGAAATTCGTGATCATGGTGCTATCGGGAGCCATTCCGCTCTGCGTACTCCTCCTTCAACGCACCGCTCTGTTAGACGCGGTGAAGGGCGGCCTCCACTTCATTTCCCGCACCGCTTGGCGGTATGCCTGGTTTCTCTTTCTCTGCCTCACCCATTTCTTTCTCTTGCGATTACTTGATTCTTATCTTCTAACATCTGTCCTAACGAACGAACACGGCGTCTTGCTTTGGCACGTGATGAGCGCCATCCTCCGCGCCGGTTTGGTCATTTGGTTCGTGAATGCGTTATGCCTCTACTTCTGCATTGACGTCAGCCAGAAGAAGCGGGCAAAGAATGCGGCACCGCCCATGAAGCTCGCCACTCTCCAAGCCCGCATCCGCCGGCGACCGCCACTCCGTCTATGAGTGCTGCGGATCCCACGACGCAGGACGCGGCCGAGATCACCCGGCAAAGCGGCTCGAACTTCACGCTCGCTTTCATCACGCTCCCGCGCGAAAGACGCCAAGCCATGATCACCTACTACGCCTTCTGCCGCGTGGTGGACGACATCGTAGATGAACCCGGCCCCTCGCGATCAGAACGCGAAAATCAGTTAGACCGCTGGCGCGCGCTTTTTGACGGTGACGTTAAAAATCCCAACACCTTTGAATCCGAGGTCTTGGCCGTTCAAGAAGCCTGTCAAATACCTAAAAAATTCTTCCATTTGCTCATCGAAGGTATGGCCATGGACTTGGATGAGAAACGCTACGATACCATTGATGAATTGTTAGCCTATTGCTACCGCGTGGCCAGCGCCGTCGGTCTCGTCTGCATGCGCGTCTTCGGCTGCGATCCGGAGAGAACGGATGCCTATGCGGAGAATCTCGGTTATTGCCTCCAACTCACTAACATCATGCGTGATGTGGTGGAAGATTGGCGCAAGGACCGGCGGATCTACATGCCACGCGAAGATTTTGACAACTTCGGCCTAACAGACGCCGTGTTAGACGATGGTCCCGCGGGAACGCGTTTCCATGAAATGATGGCTTTCCAGTATGAACGCGCCGCCGGCTATTATGAAAAGACCGCAGCGGCCCTCCCTGACTCTGAGCGGAAACACGTGGTGGCCACGGAAATGATGCGCGCTACCTACCGCGCCATCTTGGAAAAGATGCGCGCCGATGGGTTTCAGGTCTTTGAAAAGCGCTATCGGCTCGGTCGTTTACGTAAGTTGGCGATCTTGACAAGGCATTTGGCGGGAGCCTTATTCTGAGGGGGCGGGCGGCCCCTCAGGCGCCCGTCTTTCGCACCCACCCAACTTCCCTCGCCCCTCTTCCAGCACCCATGCAGACCTATACTACTGAGGAAGCTGATTCCGTTCAGCGTTCTCAAAAGAATACATCGACCGTGTCCGCCCTTCTCGTCGCCGGCATCCTTCATTTCGCCGTCATCGCCGGATTCACTTTCTGGTATCTCGTCGGCCCGGAAAGGAACGAGCCGGAGATTATTATGCAATCGTCGACCGGCCACACCCAGGAGCTAATGGAGAAGAAGGACTTCTCAACGGTGATGAAGGAAACGCCGGCACCATCCTCCTCACAAATGACCAAGGTGATCACGGCCAGCGCCGCCGTGAGCAATGTTGTGGTGCCGGAGATGCCGGAGATGGTGTTAGACACCTCAGATTTCGGCGTGGGCTTTGGCGACGGATTTGGGATGGGTATGGGGGGCGACGGTCAGGGAGCCGGTGGCTTTCCCCCACCCGGCAGCCCGCTACGCGATCGCTGCTCAGCCGAGGATCGCCGCGAACGTCTCGCTGAAGGCGGCGGCAGTCCCGCCACTGAAGCCGCGGTGGTCAAGGGGCTCGATTGGCTCAAGAGCACGCAATCGGAAGACGGTTCTTGGGGTAAGGGCTTCAAAGCCAGCATGACAGGACTAGCATTGTTAGCTTATTTGGGGCATTGTGAGACTTACGATTCCAACGACTACGCGGAGAATATCCGCAAGGGCATTTATTACCTAACAGAGAAAGCTTTGAATGAGGAAGGCATCATGCGAAGCCGTACGGGGCATTCCTGGGTCTACGAACATGGAATCGCCACTTACGCGCTCTGTGAGGCATACAGTTTACTCAAATATGGCCAGACGAAGTTTCCCCACATGAATGCGTTGAAAGAAGCCATTGAATTATCGGTCCCGATCATTATCACCGGACAGAATCACGATGGTGGCTGGGTTTACGACTATTCCGGATCCGAGTGGTATAAAGACACAACCGGCAACAGCGGTGAACGTGGCAATGGCGATACCTCGGTAACCGGTTGGCACATGCAGGCACTCAAAGCAGCCACCCTAACGGGCATGGAATTCAAAGGGATCAAACGGGCCGCACGCGAAGGCATCGACTTCCTCCGTAGCATGCAAGGACCGGGCGGCGGCTTTGGTTATCGCAATCCAGGCGACCGGTTCAGCCTCACTGGCGTCGGCGCGCTTTCCCAACAGATGTTCCGCTCAGGATCGCACAGCTCCGTGCGGAAGGCGGTGGACTTCATTCTCGATCACAAATTCGAATTCGGCGCCAAGGATGCTAACATCTACGGTTGGTACTACGGGACCCAAGCCGTCTTTCAACGCGGCGGCCGGGACTGGGATAAATGGAACGCACAATTCCGCGATCAAGTGGTCGAAGCGCAATCTGAGGATGGTTCCTGGCCGTTCGAAGGCGGTGAAGGCGCGTCGTCTAGCAAAGCCGCTGGCGGCGATGAACTCACTTACCGCACCTGTCTTTTTATCTTAATGCTTGAGGTCTACTACCGTTACCTCCCTGCCACCGAATAACCTTACTAACATGACTCTACGCCTCCTTTCCGTTTTGCCCGTTATCGGTATCCTAACTGTATCCCTTCTTGTCTCCTGCGGCGCCGAGGACAAACCTGCGCCCAAGTCGAAAAAGAAAGTGTTATTCGACGGCAAGACCCTCGAGGGCTGGAAGAAGATCGAGTTTGGCGGCAGCGGCGAGATCTTTGTGGAAGACGGCCAAATCGTTCTCGGCATGGGCGAGATTCTGACCGGTATCAAGCTCGATGGTGAGCCACCTTTTAAAACCAACTACGAGATCACACTCGAAGCGCAACGCATCGATGGCACGGATTTCTTCTGCGCCCTCACTTTTCCCATCGGTGATTCCCATGCCACCTATGTTGTGGGCGGCTGGGGCGGTTTCCTCGTTGGCATCTCTAGCATTGATAGCATGGACGCCTCAGAGAATGAAACGGGCTCCGTTCAAAAACTGGACGATAAGAAATGGTACAAACTCCGCTTGAAAGTCACGGACACCCTCCTTCAAGCCTGGATCGATGACCGGCGCGTGGTGAATCTCCTTCACAAAGGACGCAAACTCGAGATGCGGCCCGGCGAAATCGAGGAGTGCGTCCCATTCGGCATCGCCACGTTTCAAACCAAAGCGGCGCTTCGAAATATCGAAGTGAAACCTGTTGCCGCCACGGAAGAAGAATAGCAGCCACTCGCCTCGCCCTTTCACTTGCCGCTCCCGGGCGCCCTATGCAACGATGCGGGGTGATGAAATTCGCCCTACTCCGCACTCTCTGTGTGCTCCTTCTCAGTCTTGCTTTCGGCTCGTCCGCGTCCGCGCAGAAGCTTTCCTCCAAGATTCGCGAGCAACTGGAGGCCTCCACCGTCTACATCAAAACGAAGAATGACGAGGACGGAGGAACCGGATCCGGCTTCGTCGTGAAAACCATCGGCAACGTCGCTTATATTGCGACTAACAATCATGTGATCGATCCCGAACATGGAGGCCGGGCGGAGGTGAATGAGGCGCGCACCCGGTTGAAGGTCGTCTTCCACGGCGAAGACCGCGATGCTGAACCCGTCCGCGCAGACTTGGTCGCTACCGATCCTGCTCACGATCTCGCCATCTTGCGCGTGTTGAAGAAAGACCCGCCACCAGCCTTCGACTTATTTTCCAAACAGCCACTGGAGGAGACGCAAGATGTGACCGTATTTGGCTTTCCGTTAGGCGATACCGAGATCACGATTAATAACGGTCAGGTATCCGGCTTCCGTCACAACGATCTAGGTGCGATGGTTCGCATTAAATTTTTCGCCAAGGTCGACCCCGGAAACTCTGGCGGTCCGATCGTGGATAGCGACGGCGCTTTGGTAGGCGTGACCGTGGAGAAAGACCGCCGGAGCGAGGAAATCGGTTATGCCATCCCCGCCTTCGAGCTGCATGAGATCATGCGCGGGCGTTTGGGGAATTTCGAAGTCAAACAAGAAGGCGGCCCCGGCACGTGGGATTTCAAATTCTCTGCTGATCGCCAAGACCCTTTGAAGAAGCTCAAATCAGCAACGCTTCACCTGGGCCTGGAGAAAGATATCAGTAAGGAAGCCATCAAAGCCGCCGTAAAAAAAGACGGGCAGGAATGGAGTCTCTTATCAGATAAGATGAAGGAGATCGAAATTGATCTAACCGAAGACGAAATCACCAAGCGATTTCCAGTGACAGGCGAGCCTGGAAGCAAATGTTACCTCCAACTCAGTTACAAACGGGACGGCGAACCAAGCGGCATTTCTGAGCCCATCGAACTTATCCTGGGCGATAACAATCCGCTCAGAAAACCTAAAGGCGGTGAGGAAGATGAGGACCCCAAGGAAGATGAGGACGACAAAGACCGCGGGAAATACCCACTGCCCCGCGAACTCGCCGAGCGTATCGTTGGCAAGCGTGTCCCCATGAGCGGTTTCAAAGCTAACGAATGGAACCTCGATGCTCCTGACATCATTCCCAATATGATGTGGGACAAAGATAATATCTTTATCTACGTCGTGGATCGCAACGGCACCGTCCGCAAAGTCGATGTGTTTCGCAATCAAGTGGACCTTCAGTTAGACCTTAAAATCGACTGCGTGTGGTCCGTACTCAGTGGCGAAGGGCTCGTACTCCTAACCAAATCCGGAGAACTCTGGATCGTCGACGAGAGGAACCTCAAAGTCCGCAACGTAATTGAGAAAATACCTGGAATCAGCCGTGTCACCACCGGACGCACCAGTTTCTACGGCTTCTGTGTCACCGATGACAGGCAAGCCATCACCGTTTTTGACCTGATCGATGGCGAGAAAGTCCAACACTACAACGCCGCCGACTTCACCCTGCCAGACGGCTCCGGTGACAAAGCCGAAAGTGTTAAGGAGTTCAATTTCCTAACCATGACCTCAGACGGCCGCTATCTCCTTTGCGAAAGCGGAGGCGCCTTGCACCGCTTCTCCGTGACCGACGACGAACTCACCTACGAACAAGCTGGCAATCCGATCGCCAACAAAGCTGAAGGTCTCTTCATTTCTGTAGATGATCTCTATGTTTCCCTCACCGATCTCGAAGGAAACCGCAAACAAGGCAGCATCCCCATCAAAACCGCCGGCATCTACGTCTTCAATCTCGAAGACTTGTTAATCCCCGAAGTTGCCGTTGACGGCGGCCAACCAACGCCCCTCGTCGTCCGCGAAGACAATAGTAAGACTATCTTCGGTACCGTGAAGAACTCCCCGCTCGTTCGGTTCGATCTCTCTGGCACCAAGACACGAGAATTTCCCGAACTCGAAGGCGAATTCGCCAAACAGATCCTCGTCTACCCACGACGCGGCGGCTTCACCATCACCCTCACTGACGAAAAGATCTACGTGATCAAATAAAACGGACAAGCATCGTTCATTCACGAAAATATCAATAAAGAAATAAAAGGACACTGCTTTTAAAGAAATAAAATTGTCACGCATAAATTGTGAGATGTCAGACTCAAACTGGTTTCTCGACAAGAAATAAAAGGACATTGCTTTTAAAGAAATAAAATTGTCACGCATAAATTGTGAGATGTCAGACTCAAACTGGTTTCTCGACCGGCTTGCGTTGCAAATCCCGGCCGCTTCTTAACTCTCCCCAATCCCCACCTCGCATCCGACGGCTCCCCTCTCTGCGCGACGCACTGAAGTAATCACGTTTCTCTTCAAAGAATCCCTCAATAAACCGCTTTGAACCGATCACAAGACCATCGGTCAGAAGAGATAAAAGGACACTGCTTTAAAAGAAATAAAATTGTCACGCATAAATTGTGAGATGTCAGACTCAAACTGGTTTCTCGACCGGCTTGCGTTGCAAATCCCGGCCGCTTCTTAACTCTCCCCAATCCCCACCTCGCATCCGACGGCTCCCCTCTCTGCGCGACGCACTGAAGTAATCACGTTTCTCTTCAAAGAATCCCTCAATAAACCGCTTTGAACCGATCACAAGACCATCGGTCAGAAGAGATAAAAGGACACTGCTTTAAAAGAAATAAAATTGTCACGCATAAATTGTGAGATGTCAGACTCAAACTGGTTTCTCGACCGGCTTGCGTTGCAAATCCCGGCCGCTTCTTAACTCTCCCCAATCCCCACCTCGCATCCGACGGCTCCCCTCTCTGCGCGACGCACTGAAGTAATCACGTTTCTCTTCAAAGAATCCCTCAATAAACCGCTTTGAACCGATCACAAGACCATCGGTAAAGTATCTCAAGCGACATCGGAGTAACTGAGGTCTTGTTAGTTTCTCTCCCGCCGCTGTGACTCCCTGAATATCTTGCTCCTTAATTCCCGTTCGGACTCGTTCTCCAGCCTGAACGTCCATACGCTCCCCTCCGATGCCAAAGAGGATTTTCCGATATTCTCTCCCTACCACCCGCCAACTCATCAGTTCGCCATCGGCTGAAGCATCTTTAAACAATAAATGCCCCAAACCCTCCCGGGCTCGCCGTTTGCCTGCCACAGCTTCGCTGTAGCCGCTCCATCGATAATCCTTTGGATCATTCACGATCCCAGCACGCACCGCATTCAGATCAACATACGCCGCCACGTTCATTAATGGATCCCATTCCCCTTCAATCAACACACTTTTAAATCGAGACTCCCACAACCGCCCCACCCGTTGATGCCTTTTATTAAACCATAGCGTGAAACGCAACATCAATGTCTTCATAAACTCACTCAAATCATGCATTCGCCGAATGTACTTCTGCCGATAGTCTCGCAACAAATGCTGTCCCGCCAAACCCGGCGTCATCTTCGGAATCAACTTCATTGTCTCGCGGATTTCGTGAATCTCATCCCGCGAATACAGCGCTTGCAATCGCTCCCAGAACAATTCTTCCGGCAAATCCTCCACGGTCTCCGGGATATGCACGACAATATGAAAATGATTCGAGAGTATCGTCCATGTAATCACGTCCACGCCCGAAAACGCCTCAACTTGACGAAGCAATCCACTAAAAAACTCGCGCTCCTCTTCCTGAAAAACAAATCGCCGATCCACCACGCGCGAAAGCACATGAAAATGCTGCCCCTCTTGCCCGGTTACCGAGGAGCGCAACAACATCTTTCGTGGTTTCATAACGCCACTTTAGCAAACCCGCCAATCATCACAATCGTTTTCTTTTTAAAGCAATGTCTTTTTATTGGACAAAGATGGGCGTTGAGTTTGGTTGGGGTGCCAATCCACAATCGTTGTTATGAAACTAGGTTTTGTTAGTGCTATTCTTCCGGATCTTACTCTTGAGGAAGTTTTTCAGTTCGCGTTGAGTTCGGGGTATTCTTGCGTGGAAGTGATGTGCTGGCCGGTGGGCAAGGCGGAGCGACGGTATGCCGGTGTCACGCATATTGATGTGACCGATCTTTCCGATAGTCGGGCGAGCGAGATCAAGGGGCAATCGGCGGAGTCGGGGATTGCGATTAGCGGGCTTGGATATTATCCGAACCCGCTCACGGCAGATCAGGAGGAGGCGGCCACTTATATTGCGCATTTGGAAAAGCTGATTGAGGCCGCGCCTAAGCTAGATCTCAACGTGATCAATACTTTTATCGGCCGTGATCCGCAGAGGTCGATTGAAGGCAATTGGCCGCGCTTTAAGGAGGTATGGGAACCGTTGATCAAACGAGCTGAGGACAATGGCGTATGGGTTGGTATTGAAAACTGCCCGATGTATTTCACCGATGACGAATGGCCTAGCGGTAAGAATCTAGCTTATGCACCGGCTATTTGGCGGCGCATGTTCGAAGAAATCCCGAGTGATCACTTTGGACTTAATTTCGATCCCTCACACTTTGTTTGGTTGCAAATGGATTATCTCAAAGCGATCCGCGAGTTTGGCCATAAATTCGTTCATGTGCATGCCAAAGACGCGCGAGTGGACCGGCATTTGTTAGATGAGGTCGGCATTCTGGGTACGCCTTTGCAATTTCACACACCCAAGCTTCCAGGCTTGGGCGACGTGGATTGGGGGAGATTTTTCTCCGTTCTGAGCGAAAGTTCCTACACGGGTCCGGTCTGCGTCGAGGTTGAGGATCGCCCTTATGAACAATCGTTAGAAGGACGCAAAGGTTCTCTTCGGCAAAGCCAGCGCTACCTCAGCCAATTCCTCGCTCAAGAATTATAGAGCTCTTTCGCCCTCACACGCCCTCAGGATTCCGGCTGCTTTGTGAAGCGTTTCTTGGTATTCAAGCTCCGGATCGGAATCCGCGACGATGCCGGCACCTACGTGAAAATGCCAGTATCCTTCTTCATGGATCAATGTTCGGATCGCAATGCTGAATTGACTTTCGCCATTCCACCCAAGATAGCCGATGGAACCGGTGTAAAGACCTCGTGGAACACACTCAAGATCCTTGATAATCTCCATGGCCCGTTTTTTCGGCGCACCGGTGATCGAACCTCCGGGTGAACAAACCCGCAACGCTTCGAGATGATCCACTTCATCACGCAATCGGCCTTCGACAGTGGACACCAAGTGAAATACTTGCGCATAACGCTCCAAGGCCAGCAGCTCACTCACGTGGACCGAACCATATTCGCAAAGCCGACCTAAATCGTTGCGTTCCAGGTCCGTGATCATAACGAGCTCGGCGATCTCTTTCTGCGACGTGAGCAAGTCATACGCCGATTTCTCATCTTGCTGCGGATCTGCGAAACGCGGTCGAGTACCTTTGATAGGGCGTGTTTGAATGCCCCGGCCACTCATCTTAAGGAAGCATTCGGGCGACGAAGAAAGGACGTGACGCCCATCCAGATGGAGATACGCCGCATAGGGTGCCGGCGAAATCGTACGCAAATGATCATACAACGCATAAGCGTCGTTGTTAGACCTACACGGAGCGCGGAATTGATGGGCCAAATTCACCTGATAGATATCTCCCGCCGCGATCCATTCTTGGGCACGCCGCACCCTTCTAACAAAGCTCTCTTTATTCATTTGTGACTCGAAGGTGAGCTCGTCAAAAACCGGCTCCCTTTCCGGCCCATGGATTTTTTCGAGAAAGTGCGGCTCACCCGCAAGGTACCACCTTGCGTCGTGATGATGAAAGATCAAGGCACTAGGATATTCGCCAAAAACAAACGCCCCGTCATAATCAACCCAACCGATGAGGCCACCTGTGGGAAATCCCCAATCCGGACCGCACTGTCGCCCGAGTTCCCAATGTTGCCGCAACGCCAAGCGATCCTCGAGATTGTCCAGCGAGCCCTTCACCACGTGGCGTGGGCAAGCCGTGAGCAATGAAAATCGGTCCTGCCCAGGCGCCATGGCCGCATCGGAACTATCAAGAAACACAAAGCCTTGCAGGTGACGGAACTGACGGGCCACCTCTTCCGGGCTCTCGGCCAACCAATCGCACGAGGTCAAGACAGGGCTCATTGAAAAACTTCTATTAGAACTGCTATGGTGGCGCGCCTCCTTGACGACGCAAGTGCGTCCTGCAAACCAATTTCAATTCACCCAAGGACGAGCTTGTCACCCGACGCTGATTGCCGCCTATGATGCCGCATGCGTGTGTTCATCTTTCAAAATGGAGAAGAATTCGGGCCATACGCCTGGGCGGAGCTAGAATCGCTCCTGTGGGAGAACAAGATTCACGCGAACGACTTAGCACGTTTTGACGATTCCGAGGAATGGATACCGGTTCAGCAATTACTCAACGCGCAGCAGGGCGTCGAGGATGAGGAAGAAGATGCGGTTGAGACTTCAGAAGCTTCGTTAGAATCGCGCGGACAAGAGACCGCCGTGATTACAGAAGAAGCATTGCTTTCAGATGAAACGGTCGAAACCTGGGGCGATCAAGAAGAGGTCGCGCAAGAAATTCCAGTCGAAGAAACATCCGCCGCAGAGCCCCCAGAAGAATTGGTAGAAGAAGAAGTCACCACACTCCCAGCAACCGATGGCCGACCACGATTGATTGTCCCTGGCGCAAGCGCTGGTGCGCTCAAACCTAGGTCTTCCAGTGCCCCGATAACCAGGGCTTCCGGCTCTGTGAGTACTAGTGTCCATTCAGGAGCACTGCCTTCATATGCGCCCAAGAATCAGGGAATGACGTGGATCCGCTGGTTAGCCAGTCCGACTGTGATATTGGTAGGCTTGTGTTTCCTCTTGCCTCTAGTCTCAATGAATTGCCAGGGGAAGAAACTACCTACTGAGCCCTTACATAAGACTCTCTTCAACAAAAATGAACTGACTGAAGAGGACGGAGAGAATCTCACTGAGTACGGTATGGACCCTAACAGCATGGACATGGGCATTTCCATGCCATTTGTCGCTGGATGCATCTGGAGCGTGTTGGGGTGTGCAGCTTTGCTCTCTCTTTTCGCCGTGATGAGTGTCACCAGCCCTCAGAAAGGATACTCCAATTGGGGAATCGCGAGCGGCGGAATCGGCGTGTTAGTGCTTATTGTGTTAGGTTACTACTTAGGTGTCTACGCCGAGACAAGCACTGAGCAGGCTTTGATTGAAGACATGAGCACCATGACCGATGCCTCACCGATTTCGGAACTGCGTGCCAATCTAAAAGAGTCAGAAATCGACATCGCAGAAGTGTTAGCATCCGTTATTGATGCTCTAGACTACCGATTTGTCATGGATGCTGGTTTCTATGGAATGCTCGCGGCCCTGCTGTTCGGAATTGGCGCCTGCTTCGCCCCCAGCGCACCCGATCCTGGACGAGTGACTTGGATGATCGCAAGTTGGATCGCAGCGGTGGGTTTATCTTACTACGGCTTCACCAAATGGAGTGAGAAATCCCTGACCGACGAAGGAGCCGATGCCTTTGCCGAACAACTCATTGAAGAAAACATGAAAGAATGGGTGGAAGAAATGGCGCCGCAAGCGCTCGAATCTGTTCCTTCAGAAGCCGAACAACCCTAGCTTGACCGTTAAATCGGCTGATCCGCCCGCTTCAGTCCCTGGGTAAGTTCCGCCACATGATCCGACACCTTGCCCGCGCGCATAAGGGATTCACCCACGAGAATGGCGTCGGCGCCCCATTGAAAAACCTTTTCCGCATCGTCACGCGTTTTGATCCCACTTTCACTGACAAAGATCAGCTGATCGTCAATTTCATGGCTTAGCTTTTCCGTAGTGTGGAGATCCACTTCGAAAGTCTTCAAATTGCGGTTGTTCACGCCGATAATCTTGGCATCCGTCTCCAATGCACGCTCCAGTTCCACCTCGTCATGAACCTCCATGAGCACATCAAGCTGACAGTTTTCAGCTACTTCATATAGCCTAAGCAAATCGTCTTGTGAGAGACAGGCCACAATGAGCAGGATGGCATCGGCGCCGGCGACCGAAGCTTCGTATATCTGCGCCGGATGAATCATGAAATCCTTCCGCAAGACCGGGATACTCACACATTGACGAATCTTCGTCAGATAAGACAAATGCCCTTGAAAGAATTTCTCGTCTGTGAGCACGGAAATGGCGTTGGCCCCGGCTTCGTCGTAGGCCTGGGCTTGCAAAAGCGGATCAAAGTCTTCCTTAATCGTTCCTGCGGAGGGCGAAGCCTTCTTCACCTCGGCAATTAGGGCCAGCTCATCGGGCGCGGAATCCAACGCCTGATACATGGAGCGGAAATCATCCCGGACCAAGGCGGCGGCGCGCAGTTTCTCCTCACGATGCAGAAGTGGTTGGATCTCCTGCTCTTTGTGCCGAATGATTTCCTGAAGCCGATCGTGTAACTTGGCAGTCATTGATCAACGCAATCCGGCGGTGCTCACCAGCACGTCACCCGGCTGAGGTTTCCGATTAGGATCTTGCAGCGTCCCGCGCACCAACTCGATGGTGGCATCTTGCGGGCGCACACTCGCGACCTTCACGCTCGCCAGAACATTGAAAGCGTCTTTGGGACGCACAGCATATTGTTGCCCCTCGGCCATACCACCAAACCGCCCCCTATCAATAATCCAGAATTCCCACTCCTCGTTGTACTCCGTGATGGTGCCGGCAACGGGCAGCGCAGCGATGGCTTGCTCTTGAGGCGAGAGATCCATTCCCGTGGTGTCAGGCAACGGACTCGGCGCCGGGGACTTCGTCGTTTCTTCACTCTCGATAGGAGACCGCGCACGCGCTTGCCCATTCTGCAGATCACGAAAGCGCTGATCCAGCTGAGCGGCCTGAGCCATTTGATCGCGCAAAGCGCTAGAGACTTTCTCAGCATTGGGATCGCGCATTCCCAAACGCAACTCCACCTCCGCCACCCGGTCCGCCAAGGGCTTTTCTTCGTCCGATGCCGCCTTTTCCGCCACCAGGGCCTCGCGCAGGCGTTTCACTTCTTCGTGGTTTTGACGATTGAGCAAGGCAGTCGCGCCGAGCAGCATCACGATGATCAACTGGATGATGATCAGCGCCGTTAGACTCTTCTGAATTTGTTTCATGATGTGTAGGCTGAGGAGAAAGCCTCCTCATAGCAAGCGCCAGGGAACAAGTCTACCGGAAATAAACGCTAAAACTTCAGCTTTCCGTATCGACTCCCAATTGTGGCGGTCCGAAGCCGTGCGGCAACAACTCCGCTAGAGTCCATTCACCCAAATAGACCCCTTCTCCGTCACCCACATAGATCGTGAGAGCCGGGGCAAATTCGTAAAGCACTTGGCGGCACGCTCCGCAAGGCGCACCCGAGGCTTCAAGACTCAGGGCCAAGACGCCAAATCGCCGGCATCCCTCTGAGACGGCTTTGAAAACCGCCGTGCGCTCCGCACAAATGGTTAGGCCGTAGGAAGCGTTCTCCACATTGCACCCGGTGAATACGCGGCCTTCCTCGGTCTGCAAAGCCGCTCCTACCAAATAATTGGAATAAGGTGCGTAAGCCAGACGCCGGGCCGCGGCGGCGGCCTGGAGCAATGAGAGGACGCTTTCGCTTGGCATGTTAGAGTTTGCTCACCGTTTCCAAAGCAACGCGACACATGTCCTTCAAGCTCCGCTCCCGATCCAATGCGGCCATGGATTCCTTCCGTCGCAAATGATCTGAAACCGTACAGATAGCGAGGGCACTCTTTCCGCATTCCGCGGCGCATCCATAGAGACCGGCCGCCTCCATTTCAATGCCTAACACTCCCATGGATTCCAAATGATCGAGTAGCTCGGCACGAGGATCGTAGAATAAATCAGACGAATGCAAACTGCCTACCCTCACAGAGATCTCCAAATGCTCCGCCGTTTCCACTGCCTTGCGCAGCAGTTGGAAATCCGCAATGGCCGCATAGTCCATTCCACCAAAACGCGCCCGATTCACTTGGGAATCCGTACAAGCCCCCATGCCGATGAGGACATCACGCAACGCAATCGACTCGGCAACAGCGCCGCAACTCCCCACGCGGATTATGTGCTCCACGCCAAACTCCCGATAGAGCTCGGTGGCATAGATTGAAATGGACGGAATCCCCATGCCACTCCCCATCACAGAAACAGGCGTGCCTTCGTAAATGCCGGTGAAAGCTAAGACATTTCTAACCGAACTCACCAACCGTGCTTCGCTGAGGAAAGTCTCCGCAATGAATTTGGCACGCAATGGATCTCCCGGCATCAAGACGGTGGGCGCAAAGTCACCCGGTTGCGCATCAATGTGAGGAGTACCCATATCAGTCCCCGAAAGTCCCATGAATCACCGGCAAGGTAAAGGGCGGTTCCTCACCAATCGTGATCGCTTCACGCAACGTCGCCGCGGCGAGATTCGCGTCGTCATCCGTGCGCGCGTGAACCGTCGCCAACACGTCTCCCGCGTCCACCTTCTGCCCTGGAGTGATCACATTCTCAAGCCCCACGGCGTGGTCGATCGGGGCGTTGGGTTTCAATCTGCCGCCTCCCAATTCCACGACGAGGATTCCCAGCGCCCGCACGTCAATCGTGCTGACAACGCCCTGTTCAACCGCTTCGATGCCACGAGTGACCGGCGCCTTTGGCAAGTATCTGTCTGCGCGCTCCAGGAAATCGTTCGGTCCACCAAGAGCCGCCACCATCTTGGCAAAGATCTCCAACGCCGTTCCTGATGAGAGGCTTTGCTTCAACCGCTGTTCGGGATTTTTCATGCCGCCTAACAAAAGAAGCTCGGTCCCTAACGCCATCACCACTTGGTGAAATCGTTGACTCGGCCGCTCACCTCGTAGATACGCGATCGCGTCACGAATCTCTAGTGCATTGCCCGCATTGGCTGACAAACAGGCATCCATATTCGTCATCACTGCCTTCGTTGGCAAACCAGCCTCATTGGCTACGGAAACGATCGACTTTGCCAAGGCTTGAGAATCCGCGTTCGTGGGCATGAAAGCCCCGCTTCCCACCTTCACATCCATGACCAGACCTTGCAAACCCGCCGCCAGTTTCTTGGATAAAATCGATGCCGTGATCAAGGGTAAGGACGCGACCGTAGCGGTGACATCTCTGACCGCATAGAGAGCACCGTCGGCCGGCGCGAGATCAGTGGATTGCCCCACAATAGCCACGCCCACTTCCCTAACTGTTTTTCGAAAACGTGCTTCATCGGGTGTGATTTGATATTTCGGGATCGATTCCAGTTTATCCAACGTGCCACCCGTGTGTCCCAAACCACGGCCGGAAATCATGGGCACGTAAGCGCCACAAGCGGCTAACATCGGCCCCAACACTAATGAAACCCCGTCCCCCACCCCACCGGTCGAGTGCTTATCGACAACAGGGCCGTCCAAAGCGTCTTGATCCCAGCTTATCACGTGTCCGGAATCCCGCATGGCGAGTGTCAGCGCCACGCATTCCTTTGCGCTCATACCTTGCAGGTAGACAGCCATGGCGAAGGCTCCCAGTTGACCTTCCGTAATCGAACCTGTCGCGACCTCCTGACAAAAGGCCTTTAAGGAATCCGCATCGAGTTCGTTGCCATCGCGTTTCCTACGGATGATCTCCTGAGGGAGAAACATAAGTTTCCTATCGGCTTAGCAAATGAGTTATAAACCATTGGTAGGTCACTCCACCAAGATAGATCCCCGCAATACCCACCACCCCCGAAAGAACCGGTGGGGCAGGAAGCGGCAACTTGATTGCGGAGAAAACGATGCCGACGATGAAACCAGCGAGCAGTGAAAGGAGGATCGTGTGGGTGTTCATGTGTGGACTATAGAGCGGTGAACGAGAGAAAGAACCCGGCGATGGCCGCGCTCATCAGATTGGAAAGCGAGCCAGCGGCAACGGCTTTAAGCCCGAAACGCGCAATCTCCGGCCGACGACTTGGTGCCATGCTTCCAAGGCCGCCTAATAAAATCGCAATCGATGAGAGATTGGCAAATCCACACAAAGCGAAAGTGATGATGGCAGCCGTCCGCGGCGTGAGTGATTCCTTCACACTCGTGAAATCCAAATAGGCCACAAACTCATTCACGATCAATTTCTGGCCGATGAAGCTCCCTCCCTGAGCCGCCTCATTCCAAGGCACGCCTAGGAGCCAAGCAAGAGGGGAAAACAAGTAACCAAGGATCTCTTGAATGCTCAACGTCCCATATCCAAACCAACTTCCAATCCACCCAACCGCACCATTGAGTATCGCGATCAAGGCAACAAAGGCAAGAAGCATGGCTCCAACATTAAGCGCCAATTTCAAACCATTCGTGGCTCCCATGGCGGCGGCATCCACCACATTGACCGGTTGTTCCTCACCCATCTCTTCTTCTGTGAGGCGGGACTCATTGGGCGTGTCCGTTTCCGGCATGATGAGTTTGGCGAAGAGCAGCCCGCCCGGCGCCGCCATGAAGCTGGCTGCTAACAAATAGTCTAAGCGGACGCCAAGCTGGGCGTAACTAGCCATGACCGATCCCGCAATAGACGCCAGACCACCTGACATGATTGCGAACAGCTCAGAAGGCGTCATTCGGGCAATGTAAGGACGCACGACCAAAGGCGCCTCCGTCTGGCCCACGAAGATATTCGCCGTCGCCGAGAGGCTTTCCGCCCGGCTAGTGCCCAGCATTTTTCTCAATCCGCCCCCCAGGGTATTGATCAGAAGCGGCATGATCTTCAAATGATAGAGCACCGCAATAAGAGATGAGAAAAAGATGATCACCGGCAACACTTGAAAGGCGAAGATAAACCCTGTCGGTTGATCCTTATCTGCCAAACTCCCAAACAGGAACGCCACACCTTTGTATCCAAGATCGATCACGCTTTGGACGGCCGCGGATAGTGCCTTCAGAATGTCAATCCCCAGTGGAAGATAGAGCACGATGCCTCCTATCAAAAACTGTATGGCAAAGGCGCCGATCACGGTTCGAGGAGAGATGGCCTTGCGGTTGTTCGACAAGAGCAAGGCCAAGCCAATCAATACCGCCATGCCCATAAGACTGATCAGGGCACTCATGAAGGAAGCGAGGAGTTCATCCACAAGGCCTTAGCGGACCGGATGAAACGGATCAAGACCTAGAAATCCCTACAGCTCGCTAGTTGACAAATGAGTAGCGAATCTCATGGGATGGCCGCATGCCGGGTGAGTTTTCCAACCCCCTCCAGTTTGGTCATGACAAACTTGCCAAATTGGGCTTTGCTGATCCTCACAATGCAGCGAGCGTGCTGCAGCATTATTTGCCCGCAGAAATCTCCGAAGCGATTTCTTGGGAGACACTAACACACGAACCCACAACCTTCGTCTCCGATCAATTAGAGGGTTCCGCAGCGGATCTCCTCTATGCGGCTAAACTCCGGGATGCCGGTGAGATCAAGATTTACGTCTTATTTGAACACCAAAGTGCCGCAGATCGCTGGATGCCCTTGCGTTTATTGACTTACATTTTGCGAATCTGGGAACGTTTGCAGCGCGAAGATCCCACTCGGAGAACACTGCCCGCGATTGTCCCTGTCGTTCTGCATCAAGGACCACGCGAATGGCGGGTGACCCGTCACCTAAGCGGTCTCATCGATGGGTGGGAAAAGCTTGGGGAGCAGTTCCGAGAAAGGATACCTCATCTCCACTACAGCCTCATCGATCTTTCACAAATGGACGCCACGGAGTTTAGCGGTACGGTGGCGGCCCGCGTGGTGATGGACATGCTCAAAGGAGCCGCGGAGGGAAAGTTGTTAGAAAGTCTGCAACGTTGCCTGCCGCTATTGGTACGCTTACTCGAAGAGGAAACCCACGCCGGTTTGGTCAGCGCTTTGTGGATCTATATTCTCAACGTTGACGGCTCCTCCGGAGTGAGAGATATTCAAGGAATACTTGAACGCGCCACCCACCCTGAACTCAGAAGCAACTATATGAGCACCCTGGAAAAACTTCTAACGGAACGGGAAGCGAAAGGACGCGAAGAGGGCAAAATTGAGGGTCAGATTCAACTCTATGAGGAACTCCTAGGCTTAACACCAACACCTCATGAATCACTCTCCGGAAAATCGCTTGAGGCGCTTGCGCAGCAATTGAACGAGCTCAAGGCGCGCTTTCAACGCGACGCCAAGTAAACAGCAACGCTTAAGCCATGTAGACTGCCAACCATGAATCGCCTAGCCACCACGTCGCTCGTCGCCCTTGTGGCATTCGGCTTGGGCATGGCCACAGACCGCTTCTTGATCGATCGACCAGGAGTTCCCCAAGGAGAATCCAGGACGATCTTCAACGAGACTGACGAAGGCACGACGGCTCTCAGCGATGTTCTAGCATCACGACAAGCGAGGGCCGATCACGAAGGGCACGAAGAGGAAAGACCTTTCTCGGGTAGTGCCGCTTCTCTCTTGCAAGTAGCCAGCAATCCAGATCGCCGGCAAGCCATGCAACAGTTGGAGCGTCTCTTGCATCGTGCCGACACGCCAACGCTAGAACGCTTGTTAGGCGAAACCGCGCAGCTCGATTCGTCTGATCCCAACTATCGTCTTCTCCAGAGGGCGCTCTTCCAACGCTGGGCACATTTGGATCCCGCCACGGCGCTTACCAAAGCACTGGAAACCGATCACCGTGATCTCCAGCGCGACGTGATCCATATCGCCTTCCGTGAGTTGGCAGAACGCGATCTCGCTCAAGCGCAGAGTTGGCTCACCAAACTTCCCTCCCCCGATTGGAAACGGGAAGCGCTCTTCGCCATCGTGGACGCCGCCCGTCTGGAGGATCTTCCGTTAGTTGCGGATTTCGTTAGTGAGTTACCCAATGCGCGCGAGTATCGGGACTTTTATCGGTCCTGGGCAGATCGCGATCCGGAAGCGGCGGCCCTTCACGCCATGGCCTCGCCTGAGAATCCGGCCGTGGCTAGTGTGGCGGAGGCTTGGGCCGGACATCATCCGGAGGAAGCCCTAGCATGGGCACAATCTCTGACCAATCCCCGCCAACGCAGCCGAGCGTATGCGCACGCGCTGAGTAGCATCGCTGCCACACAACCTGCCCGTGCAGCGGAATTACTCTCTGAAGTCCCTCACCAAGATCATCAACGCGAACTTGTCCGGCACGTTGCCCACCAATGGAGCCGCCAGGATATGACTGGCGCTTTGGAGTGGATCGATACTCTAACAGGTGCCCTGCAAACAGAGGCCATGGACGAAGTGCTTCATGACTGGGCCCACAACGATCCAGAATCTGCCGCAGCCTATGTGAGCGATTTGCCGGCCTCGGAGCGCAAACTCGATTTCACCCATCGCGTGGCCAGGGCTTGGTCTGAGTCGGATCAGAGTGCTGCGCTCGATTGGGCCATGTCTCAAGAGAACCCGAGTGCTTGGGCCCATGCACTCGACGGGCTGGCCAATGTCTGGGCGGAACAGGATCCTGCTAGCGCGGGCGAGTTCGCGCTTTCCCTCGAAGCCGGTGAGGCGCGCCAAGAACTGCTTCACACGGTTGGCAATCGCTGGTCGCAACACAATGTCGCCGAAGCGTTAGACTGGGCACAACAACTTGCCGGTCGCGATCACCAACACGTCACGCGCGGCATCGTTGAGCAAGTAGCGGAAAGCGATCCCTTTGGTGCCGCCGATCTTTATAGCCAATTGTTAGGCAATCTCGAACAGAATGCGCTCACCGAGGCTGGCTACGACCATCTGGCAGGTGATCTGGCCGGACACTGGAGTGAATATTCGCCCCACCAAGCCGCGGACTGGGCGGAAGGGCTCCCTGAGGTTGGCGACATCCGACGCCGCGCGATCGAAAGCGTGGCCGATCGCTGGGTTCAGGCAGATTCTCTCGCCGCATCGGAATGGATCGGCCAACTACCACAGGGAGGTGCACGGGACGCCGCCACAGAACGGCTCGTTGATCATGTCTCGGAAAGCGATCCCAACGCCGCTTATGAATGGGCCCTAACACTCAGCAGCACCGAACATCAGACGGACGTACTCCACCACGTTTTTTCCCAATGGCGAGAGCAGGATGCCTCGGCTGCGCAAGCGGCCTTCAACAATGCGCGAGTCACCGCCGAGCAACGTGAAGCCATTGGCGATGTCTTCACGGAGAACTAGAGGCAATCCGGTAGAAACGCTTGGGTCCTTCCAATTGAAACACCGCTTCCGAGGCGCCTGTTAAGGAATTCGACACCGCCGTCCACGCGCCAAGATCAGTGCTTGTTTCGATCACATAGCTCTGCTCAGGCATGCCGTCCCATTCTAACTGAAGCCCCTCATCCACACGCCCAACTTTAAGTTTCGTTGGCGCAGGTTGTTTTCTTTTCACAACTCTAACAAATCCTTTATCATTGGTCGTGATGATGAGATCCCCGTTAGCCGCTAAAGCAATGGCCCGCGGTTCCGCGATCTTGACTCCCGGCGTGGTCACGGATTCGCCATCGCCCCGGCGCGTGTTTCCAGATCCCGACCCATCGATAAACTTGTGGATGTCGCCGGCCGTATCGACATACCAGATATCGCCGCCTTTCTGTGTGGCTAGGAAGTAACCGCCGCTGGGAAGAAACGCAATGCCCCGCACTTTGTTCAACGGCGCCTCCGTGGCTGCGATGCCACCCGTTCCTTCGCCATCATCGCCATTGCCGGCAATGAGAACTTTCTCTCCATTTACCAGGCGAAACACTTCGTGACTGCCACGCGCCGTGAAAACAAGATTTCCGTTAGGATCAACAGTCAAATTACCGGGATCGCTAACGTCATCTACTACGGTCTCAATACCAATGCTAGGCTTCCACCGTTTGATGGTGGTGGCGCCATTAAAATAAACGGTCTGTTCATCAGGGCTCACCCACAAAGCGCGACCGGGTCCGAAACCGGCCTCATCATGAACCAGGGTGGTAAGGTTCCCATCGGTATCGACCCTTCGAATACGTTTGTTAAAGAAATCGAGGATATAGACCGTGCCATCTGGAAAAACGTGAAGTCCATTGGGGCTGTTGAGTTGAATTTCCGTGGCTTTTCCCGCATCGCCATTGTAGCCGCCTTCGTGCGTTCCGGCGAAAGTCGTGAGGATTCCATTAAGATCCACTTTGAGGATACTGTGAGATTCTTTGTCCGCGATGTAGTAGTTCCCTGCGGCGTCCGCCATGGTCATGTGCGGATTGGAGAGTTCCACCGAGGTCGCCTTGGCACCTTCATAATCGGCGCTCCAAAAATTCCCATCTTCATCCTCGCCCGTGCCGGCAATCGTTTCAAGATTGCCGTAGCTCGCCAATACCCTCTCAAACTCCGTTTCAGCTGTGACCGCAGTGAGCGTGAAGGGGATGAGGCAGATTATCAGCCATTTCATGAGGTGATTATCCGTAAGAGGGATTCATTTGGATGCCACAGAAAGATGTATCTTAGCGGGCTGGCTCCAAAGGCCATTAAGATAGACCCGCGCCGTGATCGTGGTATCCTCTGTCAATTTCACCGCCCCCTCATTCGAAGCGGGAACGCCTGCTGCGATCGTTGGAGCGGCAAGCAGGTCAGAGCTGGAGACACTATCATTGAGACCTTGGATGGCGAGCACGTTTGTTCCCTGACGGAGGTGCGAAAGGTGCTTAGTGATAACAAAAGCGGTGGGTGTGATGCCGCATTGGTCGTTATTCTTGGATAAAGCTCGGGCGTTCCAAGCCGGCTCTTCCGGTGCGCGTTCCGAGGCGACTCGTTTCCCATTCAGATACGCAATAAAGCCATCATCGTAGGCCATGTTGAGCGTAAGCGAGAGAAACGCTTTGGGATCCAAGTCGACATCAAAAGGAATACGTGCGTAGAAACTCGTGCGTTTGCCTCTCATTTGATCCTGCAGATCGAGCCCAATCTTGCGGCGATAAGTGTGCTCCCGATCATAACCAATGCCACTCTTTCCCTGCAACCATTCTCTATCATTAAAGTCAACCGCCATCCATTCGTTGCCTAACTGATCGTTGGTCGGCACATGAGCTTTGGCAAGCGCTCCCAAACGCAAAAGCACCACTTCTCCGGGAGCCGGAACCTCTTGTGCCGAAGCGGCCGGCAGCCGTCCTTCGCGTGGATCACTCCCATCAAGCGTGAAGTAGATCTGCCCCCGCGGTGCTGTGATCGTTAGAGGCGTCCCTTTCTGCACCACCGCACCGTCTTTCCATGGAAACTCAGGCATGCTGGGAAACTGCCGGTCCAGCCAATCCCCACGTTGATGCAGCCAGTTTTCCATGGTTCTCAAGCGCCGGTGCCATTGCTCTGCCGAGGAGATGCCTTGGGCAACGGCATTGGCATCACCAATCTCATCCTTCAATTCCACAATCACCCTAGACATCGACGCGTTGCTGAGCGCCCCCGCCCGCAAGGTTTGCCAGCGTTCTTGATAGAGTTGCATGAAAGCCGGATCATCGAACAATCGGCCGAACCAAAGTTGGTGCCGTTGATTCATAACCGATCTGCTAGGCGATCCACTATCCTGATAACACGAATAGTTGAAATCCCACGTAGGCCCAAGCCGCAAGCGGCCGTCCTCCGAAGAGCGCCACGGATAAATGCTTAACAATAAGCCATCGAAGTTCTGCGCAAGATTGTTAAAGATGAAGAAATCCACAAAGTCCGCCGCATCGATGTATTTAGCGTAGCCTTCGGTGGGATCTTGCCAGCGTTCGTCATCATAAAGCACATCTTCGAATTCCTTGAACCATCCTTCAATGGCCGCACGTTGCGCCGGCAAGATCTTATAACCGCTCGGACTCTCAAAATTAAGCTGGGCCCGATTGAGCCGCGGAATATCGTCGCCGCGACCGAAGGCATTGGGTTGGGATTGGAGGATTCTGTCAGGACCAGCAGTGTGAAAGAACTGTGGCTGCGTGGCACCATTCGGTGCCGGCCAACCTTTGTAATAAGCGGCGTCCATGCGATTGATGCTCAGCAGCCACCCACCAGTGCTTCCATCATCTGACAGTTTCTCAAACGGAATACGTGACTTTCCCCTCGAAACTTTCTCCACGATGGCATAGACGCCTCGCCGATCTCTGCCGTCGATTGGCCCCCCATCCTCGTTGATAAAGGCCTCTACCCAACGAAAACGCGGCGCGTAGCGCCCGGCGAGCGCACTGAGTTTCCACATGAAGGCGTTGTAAATGAGCGTGCGGTCTTTAGTTTTGCCAGGGTCTGGGTAGTAGAGACACCAGTCGGCCTCTTCTGGCATGCCTAACGGCGTCACATCCTTATCGTCATCAGCCCCATCCCAGGCTTCGACGCTGTACTGCTTCTGCCGCCAAGTGGAGGAGAAGGAACCGCGCTCACGAATCCCGATGCGGTTCGAAAGCTGCGGCTTATCCAACATCCTCGCCTTCAGACCACTCTCTTTCTTGCGGTCGAAAAGCATCCATAGGGCCGGCATTCTAGCCACTTGTGTGATGCCGACGCCGGTTTGGTTCCAACCTTTTCCCGGCACCTTGCCCTTTCCCAAGGTATCAATGATCATGATGGGCAAGGGCGATTGATAATCCGCAAGCGCTTTGGTCACCTTCACATAGTTCGCACTTTCTGATTCGCTCGCGATGTCATTTGGCAAAAGAGCCAGCGCTCGCAACTGAACCGTCTGGGTGACTTTGATCGGCCCTTTATAAAGGGATCCCGTCTCATGGCTAGGCATCGATCCATCCATCGTGTAGTAAATGGCGGCATCCGGGTTCTCATGATTTAATGTCACCGTTAGGGCATCCGTGAAGACACCGGCTGCGGGCGAGAAGGTCACCAAAGGAACTGAAGGTTCTTCCTCGATTTCAACGGCCTTCTCTTCATTTACTTGGGCCCTAGCAAGGCCGCTCACGCTTAGGATGATGCCGATTCCAAACAGCCAACCTGCAGTGTTCATAGCGCTAAAACTAGCGCGCCGCTGGTTTCGGGGAAAGGAGAAAGAATCGGGCGTGTTGCCTCGGCACTTCGAAAGTCCCGTACGAGTTGGACCTACGCCTCGAAGAGTAGGGCCTGTTGCCAAGGGAGGAAGAGTTCGTCACGCAAGGATTGCGTTCGCTCTGAGCTTTCTGAGAAGGCATAGCGCTCCATGCTGGCCTTGGAAGAAATGATGGAGGCCTCGATGTCTAAAGAGTCCGCGGCGTCATCTCGGGCCCTGCGGAGCGCTGCATAAATGGTTTCCCAATCCTCGGCTTTGGGTAATCGGGCTCTTCGAATACGCTTGGGAATCTCGTCTTCGGGAAGCTCGCGTGCAACGGTCACCGCCTCCGCAAAGCGTTTGCGCTGCGAGGGGCGGAAGCGATGGGGCAATTCCGCAGATTCACCCTGGGCCAATTTCACGCTCATGGCCAAGAGTTGGTCGTTGGAAATGATTTTGAAGGGAGGTTTATCCCGGCGGGAGGCCAATTCATCCCGCCAACGCCAGAGTTCTCGCAAATATGCCAAGCCTCGTCCTTGTACGCGTCCCCAGCCAGGGATGCGCCACAGTTCGTCCCGGCTCTTCTCGACGCGGTTGAGGACTTGATGGCGTGCGGCCTCACAAGATTGCACGAACCAGTCCCAGCGATTGAGTTCCTGCAGGCACTGAGAGAAAATCTTCGTTAGAGGGAGCAGATAACGGACATCGTTGGCTGCGTATTCTAACATTTTTTCCGGAAGTGGGCGTTCTCCCCAATTTTTCTTTTGGGATTGCTTGGAGAGCTGCACTTGAAAGTTCTTCTCTATCAAATGAGCTAAGCCAAAGGTACGCCACCCCACCAACCTTGCCGCAATCTGCGTATCGAAAACGGGATCCGGCACCCGGCCATAGGTTCGATTGAGGATACTCATGTCGTAATCCGCACCGTGCATCCAAACCTCCGATGCTTGATCGAGAAAGTCTAGCAAAGGCGACATCTTCTCGATGGCCAAGGGATCAATGATCGCTAGGTGATCGTGGCAGGCAAATTGGATTAGGCAGATCTTCTCCCGATAAGAATAGAGGCTGTCCGCCTCGGTATCGATGCAGCAAGGCGCCGAACGCGGACACTCATCCAGAAACGCTTTGAGGTCCGCTTCTGAAGTAAGAAACGGAACGCTGGCCGGAACCTCGTCGCCCATTTACTTCAAACCGGATAGCAAGAGCTCGATGTTAGAATTCGAGGTTTTGATATTCCTAACAAGCTTCTCCATCGCCTCGCCTGCGGGTACCTGAGCCATTTGCCGGCGCAAGAGGCCGACACGCGCGAATTCATCCGGGTGAAAGAGCAGTTCATCTTTCCGCGTGCCGGACTTCAAGGTGTGAATGGCGGGGTAGATGCGTTTTTCCGCCAATTCCCGATCGAGATGCACTTCGAGATTACCGGTGCCTTTGAACTCTTCAAAAATGATATCGTCCATGCGATTCTCCGTCTCCACCAAGGCCGTGGCGAGAATAGTTAGGCTTCCACCTTCTTCCACATTCCGCGCAGCACTAAAGAAACGCCGGGCTTTCTGCAGAGCTTTGGGGTTAAGCCCGCCTTGGGTGAGCCCGCCTTTACCACCCATGAGATTGTTGTAACCACGTGATAATCGCGTGATACTATCTAGCAAGACGACCACATCCTTTTTGATCTCGACCAAGCGCCTCGCGCGCTCTAACACAAGCTCAGCAACCTGAATATGGCGCATGGGCGGTTCATCAAACGTCGAACTAAAGACGCTAGCATCAACCGTTTCCTTGAAGTCGGTTACCTCTTCCGGCCGCTCATCGATGAGAAGGATAATCAACTCGATCTCGTCATGATTCTTATGAATGGCCTGAGCAATCTCTTTGAGAAGAATGGTCTTCCCGGATCGAGGGGAAGCGACGATCAATCCTCTCTGGCCTTTGCCTAACGGCGAAACTAAGTCAATCACCCGAGCACTAACCGATTGCAACTCCCGATTCTCAAGCAAGATCCGCTCGGAAGGGAAGAGCGCGGTCAAGCGATCAAAGTTGGCATCGGCTTCGAAGTCTTCAACCGGAGTGCCCTCGATTTCCAGCACTTCATCAAGCGCCAGGTATTTCTCGCGTTGCTTGGGCGGGCGCAACCGGCCTTTAACACGAAGACCGGTCTTCAAATGATGTCGGCGCACCACGGCATGCGGCACATAAATGGAATCTGGAAACGGGGCGAAGCTGAACTTAGGCCAGCGCAGAAAGCCAAATCCATCTCCCGACGTCTCCAACACCCCTTCGGCATCGATCTTGGCACCTTCGCGTCCGTAAAAGCCAAGGATTTCGAAGATCAGCTGATGTTTTGAACGATTGCCGGATACCCGAAGATCAAGTTCACGGCCGAGCTGTTGAAGCTTGGCCACCGGCCACTCGTGGTAGTCGTTGAGAACGACATGATCGGGGATGTCGTAGGTGCGAGGCGGCTCTTCTTCGGGTGCCTGCTCCATCACCGCCACCGTCTCACCGGTTTCGATTGTCTCCTCTTCAGTCGAGGTCGTTTCAGTTTTCATAAAAAAGTTCTGCTAGAGAGCGAGCACGGATGCCGCAAGATCTGCCTGCACTTCCAAGACTTCCTGTGCGCCGTCATTCCAAATGACGAGATCCGCACGCTCCACTTTGTCTCCGATGAGCATCTGGGCATCTATGATGCGTTGTGCCTCTGCTTGGGAAAGATGATTGCGTTTCATGAGCCGCTCACGCTGCGTCTCGGGCGTCGTGGCGACCACGATGACCAAGTCACTGGGATAGACTTCGTTGGTTTCATAGTAAAGGGGAACGTCAGCGAGGAAGATTCCCGCAGGCTCTTCGCTCGAGAAGACACGCCTGGCCTCATCACACCGTGCTCTCACAAGCGGATGCAATAAGGACTCCAGCTCCCGGCGGCGTGAGCTTGACCCGAAGACGATCTGCCTCAGTTCCTTACGGTTAAGGGCCCCATCTCCAGAGAAGATGCGGTCGCCAAACCTGTGGCGCAATTCTTCCAAGATATCCCGTTGTGTCAAGAGATGGCGAACCTCTTGATCGCAATCGAAAAGGCCGAGTGCCGGCAGACGCTCCTTCAAAGCCCGTACGAGAGAACTCTTGCCTGTCGCAATACCGCCGGTCACGACGATTGACTTCATATCGCTACAAAGAAAAGGGGTGGAAGATTACTCTTCCACCCCCGGCAAAGTTAGAAAATGACAATCTTGCGTCTACTCAACGCCTGGCGTGGTTTCCAAGGAACTCTCCAGTTGCTTTCGGAAAGCCGCACCCGATGGATCGATCAAACGGGCGGAGACGAAGATCACCAGATTCCGGCGCAAGTGCTGCTCCGAGGATGAACGGAACAAGCGGCCGATATAAGGCAAGTCACCGACGATGGGTACCTTGTCGTTTACTGCTTGGACGTCCTCACGAATCAAGCCACCCAGAGCAATGGTCGAGCCGTCATAGATGGAGACATTCGTGCGCGCCCGGCGTGTGGCGAAGATCGGAAGATCGATGCGGTTATCAGTGATCACGATGTTGGTGGGATTACCAAAGGCATCGGTGCCTGCCGCTGTGATCTCACTTCCGTAGTTCACGAAGCCTTCAAACTCGACCACCTCAGGAGCGAGGTTGAGTTCGATCGTGTAATTGTCCGGACCGACCTGGGGATCCACCTCCAGGGTCACCCCTGTAGGACGCATCTCGAAAGTGGTGGGGTGTGCCGGCGTGACTGGGAAGATACCAGCAGAGGAGATACCAACCTCCTGGGGCAGTTCGGGCGGATCAAACTCAACGGGATAGATCAATTCACGAATCACTTCGATGCGAGCCTGTTGCGCGCTCTTGGTGACCACCTTCGGAGCCGTGACCAAATCAGCGGCCGTGTGCTGGCTGAGGCCGCGCATCACCACTTGAAATTGGGGATCCGACAAGATGCCGGCCACAGAAATGATTCCCGGGGCTGGCGTGAGAGCTTCAGCTTGGCCTCGCGGCAAATCTGCAAGAAGCGAATCGATGGCGTTGCCTTGAATCGCTTGAGACCCGGTTCTCAAGCCACCGGTGACGGGATTGCGTCCCCAAGGTGACGTGATGGTGCCGCCATTGGCATCAATGGTGGACTCAAAGAAGGGAAACTGACCTGGTTCACCGTCCAAGGTGCTCGAGGTGAAGCCACCATTCTCTGTCGAGGTGAAGATATTTCGGGAGTTTCCTGCTGTCCCACCGCCAGCAAGAATACGGTCGCCCTTGCCGAGACCAAAGCCACCTAGCAACCAATCGAAACCGAGTTCATCGAGATTGTCCTGGCGGATCTCAACGAACTTCACATCAATCTCGACCTGCTTGACGATCTCTTCCTGGATACTTTCGACGAAGGCATCGACGAGTTCCATGTTGCTCTGGGTATTGCTCACCACGAGTGAACTGGAAGCGCGGTTATAAAAAGCGCTGGCACCTTCCGGCCACGGAATACCGCGGCTCTTCAGGATCTCATCGGGTGTGGCCCGTCGCGCGACGCCCGCATCGTCTCCGCCACCAAAGATGTCGTCTTCTTCACCGCCAGACTCTTCCGCCACCCCCATGCGCTCAAACGAAGGCGGCACGGAATAAGTTTTGGAGAAAATCTGTTCGCTACTGACATCGGCGCTGGGAACGATCTTCACGGCGAACCGCTCGACATTATACCGGAGACCGGCGAATTCACAGATGTAGCCGAGCACGACACCAAGAGGCGCGGAACTCATCTCAATCGAGAACTGCTGACTCAAAGCGTTCGCATCAGCAGTCGCGATGTTCTGCTCATCGAGAACGAACTTAACGCCGCGGCCTTCAGGATCGAGCTCGGTGGATTTCAAGCGTAAATACTCGATCGCGGTGTTCACGTTAACTGGGCCAAGCTTGATTTCCGGGACGATGATCGTCTCCAGCTTGCGGCCGATGACCTCGCGAGAATCGCCACTCAGTGAGAACTCATCGCCGGAAGGTCCCCCGGAAAGCCGGGAACGCTGCGGAGAAGAGATTTCCCACTTCTCAGCCACTTCATCCAGAAGCGCCACACGCGTCTGATCGTAAGCGGCATCAAGGTAACGACTTTTGGCCCTGGCAACACGCTCCAGCCCTTGGCGAGCGGCGGTGTTGTAGGGATCGTCACTCAAAACTTGATAGTAGCGCTGCTCAGCCACATCAATCTCACCGAGATCGAGGGCACCCTGAGCTTCTCCGAGATTGCTCGAGACCCGCGCCACCTTAGAACGGTGCTTTTTATCGTCACCAGGCGCATACCACTCGGGATCCTCCAAACGCTTCTTCATTTCGTTGGCACCGCGATGGTCCGGAGCGTATTCCAGGGCCACATCAATGTAACGGCCGGCATCCTTGATGCCACCGTTTCCGGCCTGCTCTTCTGCGAGAACGATGCAAACCTTGGCAAACGCATCGGCGTAAATCGCTCGTTCCTTCGCCGTCCGGTCGGCATTGGGCAGCGTGTCTAAGGCCAAACGGTATTCGCTTCCAGCCGCCGATAACTCGCCGTTGTTCTGAAGCTCGACACCGCGCCAGTAAGCCTCGCGAGCCTGATTGACGAGGTATTCACGTTGCAGCCGCTCCTGTTCGGCCGAGTAGGAGAGATAGCTTCCAGGTCCCGCCAGAGCATCCGTTGGCACCGCGAAGGCCAAGAATCCTGCGGCTGCCAAAGGCGCGCACTTGAGGGCGTTGGGGAGATCTTTATTCATCATGATCATCAAAAGTGGAATTCGCTCTGACTGATTACTTCCCGTAGCTCACTGGGTTTTTCCCGTAACTCATCGGTTCAATGGGATCGGCGGGTGGGAAGAGTGAGGAATCAAGATCCTCATCTTCGTCTTCCTCTTCATCACCCCTGAGTGGTTGACCGGAAGGATCAATCAAACGGGCAGTGACGAATACCATCAAATTGCGCTTCTTCCGCTGTTCAGCTTCGATTCTGAAGAGCCGCCCGACCACAGGGAGGTCTCCGAAGATAGGCAGCTTATCATTGGTGTGTTTGACGTCTTCCCGAATCAAACCGCCGATGGCGACCGTCGAGCCGTCATAAACGGTGACATTCGTCGTGACCCGCCTGGTAGAGAAGACTGGCATCTCAATGCGATTGGCAGTGAGAACGATGCGGGTCGGGTTACCCAGAATGTCCGTGCCACCGGTCGTGATCGGGCTTCCGTAGTTGACGAAACCTTCGAACTCGACCACCTCAGGCACGAGGTCCATCTCGATGGTGTAACCGTCGGGACCAACCTGCGGCGTCACTCGGAGAGTCACCCCCGTGTTTCGGGTTTCGAAGGCGGTCGGCGTCGCCGGCGTCACCGGGAAGCTAGGTGGCGCTTCAACGGGCGGGATGATACCACCGCCACCACCATCATCGCCACCGAGAACAAGATCGGAAAGATCACCGAAGTCCTGTGGCAACTCGGGCGGATCATACTCCGTGGGATAGATAAGTTCGCGAATCACCTCCACTTGAGCTTGGAGACCGGAACGCGTCAGAATGCTCGGAGCGGAGAGAAGATCGGTGCCCTTCTTCTGGTCCAAGGCACGCAAGATGACTTGGAATTGAGGATCCGTGAGCACCCCAGCCAGCGCAAAGGCGCCTGGGGCGGGATTGACAATCTCTGATGCCGCGCCAACGCGACCCGCGGCAACCAGGGCTTGAATCGCGCTTTCGGAGATGGCTTCAGCCCCGCTGCGGAGACCGGCTGTTACCGGGCTCAAAGGCGCGCCGGCATTGACGGTCTCACCGAAGAAAGGAAACTGGCTCCCATCGAAAGTTCTTTCAGAACCACCGATGCTACCGCCACCAGCCATAACGCGATCGCCGCCACCGAGACCCCAGCTTCCAAGGACCCAGTCAAAGCCAAACTCTTTCAAGTTATCCTGTTGGATCTCCACAAACTTGGCCTCGACTTTGATCTGCTTGACCTCGTCCTCAATCAGGTTGCGAACGAATTCATCGACCACATCGAGTTGACCCTGCGTGTTGCGCACCACCAACTCACTGGAGGAAGGAATGTAAAAAGCTGTCGCGTTTTCCCCCTCGAAAACGATTCCCTTACTCTCTAGGATCTCCTTGGCAGTCTTGCGGCGGGTCAGGCTGAGCCCCTCATCAGCGGAGCCAGGATCCGCAAACGGATCGTCCTCAACAGCGCCGCCGTCATCATCATCACCCCCATCGATGGTTTGGAAGAAGGGCGGCACGGAATAGCGACGGGTAAACAACGCCTCACTCCGGTCGGTGAGAGGAACAATGACTATGGCAAAAGGCTCCACGCGGAACTTCACCCCAGCGAGGCCCGTGACATAACGCAGCGCCTCGGCTAGCGGCACATTTTCGAGTTCCAGAGTGATCGATTGTTGATCAAGGACACCGGGGCTGGAAGCGTTAATCTTGCGTTCGTCGATGAGAATATTAACGCCGCGACGAGCGGGATCCCCTTCGATATCGTCGAGGTCTTGGCTGACTCGACGCAGGTAGTCCACCGCGCTCGCGAGCGAGAAACCATTCATAGCCACGCGAGGAATGATGATTCCATCAAGCTTCGCCGTGATGTAGCCGAGACCTCCGTCATCAGTAGGACCACCACCATCAATACCGCCTTCGCGCCCTGCCATGGGAACGGGCAACTCCCAGGTCTGATCTACCTGACGAATGAATTCGGCACGGGTGTGGCGATAAGCTTGTTCGCGGTAGCGAAGCCGGGCGCGATCAACTTTCTCCAGCCCACGGCGAGCTGCCGAGTTATAAGGATCAATACGCAACGCCTCATGATAGTTGTCTTCCGCGTCATCGTACTTGGCGAGGCCGTAGTTCGAACGGCCGATCTTGAGAAGCTCGAGCACCCGACGAGCGTTCTCGCCGTGTTGAGGAATGTTTGGAAACTCACCTGCTTCAAGCCTCTTTAGAAGCGCTGCGGCGGCACGATCACTTGGATCCACCGCGAGAACGCTCTCAACGATGGCGCGAGCCTCTTCAGCACGGCCTTTCGCGGCGATCTGCTGAGCATGAACCGTGGCGTATTTGACATACGCTTCGGAGTAAACCATGCGGTGGGCCTCGGTATTCTCCGCGTAGGGCAGAAGCTCCAGAGCACTACTCAAATCATCGTAGGCCGCTTCATAGTCGCCGTCTTTCCCGGCGCGGACCCCCGTGGTGTAGAGGTCGTTGGCTTCCGCCACCCGGTTCTGCCGGTTGAGGATCTCAAGCTCGGCAATACCACCCGGCGAACCAGTGCCACCGGCAAAGGCGGACACCGCAAGGGCGGGCGCGACCAGGGCCACCGCGCAAGGGATACGGAGAAGGTTTAGGCGTTTCTTGATCATGGGATTCTTCGTTAAGAGAACTCGCACTCTTTTATTCAAGTTAATTTAGGTTTGTAAACTACTCACAAGGACTAATTTTCAGGTCTTTCCCGTTCTGGTCCTTGAGGATGGCCCCTCCGGCATTCACTTCAATCAGGGTGAAAGTGTTGTCAGGATCGTTGGAGAGCTTGAAGGAATCCCCCCGCTTCACCTCAAATTCTTCGCCGTTATACCGGTTGAGAAAATTGCCGGTGTGGGTGGGCATTTCCCACTCGTCGTTGCGGACCAAGTTGACCCGCACACGCTGCGTGCCGCCCGCTTCCATGTAGCTCACGACGGCCTCCGAGTTGTCCTCGGGAACGCCACCAGCGCCAACTCCCTTTTTCTCGATATATTTCTCGAGCTTGAAATTGCTGGTGTTGTTGGGACCAAAGCGATCGCCAATGCCAATGACCTTGTTCTGGGACCGGTATTTCTCCTCAGACACGATATCGATCTGATAGAGATTAGCATCGACCTTGGTGCGGAAAACCAGCTTCAAATCGGACGTCACCATGCTGGCCAGACAGAGCTTGGAGATTGGATCGGGATGTTTCTCCGCATCCGTCGGATCAGTCTTACCCAGGAACTCTTCGAGGTTGCTGTAATTGTCGCCGTCCTCGTCTTGATCACCAAGATTACCCTGAGTGATGTCGAGGCCCCAGCGCATGATCCAGGCGTTGGTCATCGGATCGTGAACCGAATCCCCTTCACCCGTGACGGCTACCAATTTAGGTTGCCCGCCTTCAAAGTCTTCCAAAACCGGCGCGGAAACGAGAAGGTGCTGTCCGTCCCATTTCACGGGCTTCAGGAGGTTCCCTCCTGCGGTCTCCACTTGACTCACGCCTGTATCCTCAAACTCATCTTTCCGAGGAGGCTCGTTGTTTTCGAAAATCTCCCCGAAGCTGAAGCTCGAAAAGATAAGCATCCCGGCCACCACGAGAGCGATCACGGTTGCAGCGATGAGAACGGCCTTTTCGTAGTTCTCCTTGAGCCAATCTTCGTTCGTTGCCATAAGCGCTAAAAATTTCTTCTTTAGATTGCTTTAGATAATAAGAGAATTCAACTTTATTCCGCGTTTTCGCTTTCTGGGATCAAGCGCACCAGATCCAGGGCGAGGTAAGCGCGAACTTGTTCCTGACCGAAAACCATGTTCTTGCTCGGCCCGTCATCCGCGGCCTCAAGGGTGAAACCTTCGTCGCCACCTTCTTCCTCTTCCGCGGCCTCGTCCTCCTCTTCCTCTTCAGGAGCGTCCGATCGGGGCGGCGCATCAGGGCGGGAATTCTCAAGACGCACCCAACGAGTCACGAAGTAATATTCACCACCATCCACGATTTCGCCTTCTTCAGCGAGAACGGTCTTCGTGTTAGAGAGCGCATTCATCACGATCTGAAAATTCGCCGGCGGCATCTGGAAAACGACCTCCAGTGGATAGATCTCACTAACAGGCTTCTCTTTCTCTTCCTCACGCTGAGGCCGTTGCCGATTGCCCGGTCTGGGACGAGTGGTAGCAGCAGGAGCAGCCTCTCTCTTCTCAAAGCCTTGAGATGGACGATTGACGTCTAACATTGTCGCATCATTATCGAGCAAGAGATGGCAGAGCCACGAAATGGCATTGACTTGAAATTGCAGACGCGCGGCGGCTTTTTCTAGTGGCGCCCGCGATTCGTAGTCCTTCATCCCCAAATAAAAATTGGTTGGGGGATCGAAGCCGTTCATCTCCATCTTGGAAACGACGGATTCCACTTCCGTCTTGAGATCGTCGGAAAACTTGGTGGTTCGAACACCCTCAGGGAGAGGCGCCTGCATGGCTAACATCTTGCGGCGAAGCTCATCCGCCTCTGTACGATAAGCCGTCAAGCGGCCGCGCAACTCTTCGGCATTCTCTTCGCTGGGGAAGGGCGCTTTCCTCTGCAAGCCCGTCAGCTGAGAAACCGCAGTGGCGTACTCTTCCTTGGCCTCGGCAAGCTTCCCCTTCTGCTTCATCAAGAAATAAGTCAGCGCGATGGCACCGATCACCGTGACGGCGATCAATCCCGACAAAAACGAGTTCTGCTTAATCCAATTCATTTAGTTAGAGGCGGTGGTATTTTCAATAACCAAGGGCTGTTTTAAGGGTAGCGTTAGAGCGAAGTTGTAGGACCAAACGGAGTCGTCATCATTCGGTTCTACATCGGCAATATCAGAGATCTCCAAGTCATTACCGAAAGCATCTTTGGAGAGATCGAAGTAGGGCGATTCGCGCAGCTCATTAACCAAATCTTCTGACACCACAACACCACTAGCCGGCGCACGATACTGCCCTCTCACGAACACGGTATCAATGGCCAAGGGCTCAGGCTTGGCTCCCTTCTTCGCAGGAGGCCCTGGATTATCCCGGGCGATCCGGTCCCGAAGACTATCCATGCCCCGGAAACGGGCCCCCATCGCAGCGGCCGCATCACTTCCAATCTGATTGGTCAGATTATTGGTGACCTTGATCCTCGGCTCAATGGAGGTGAACCAAACTTCCGGATGCTTCACCCGCGAATTGAGGTCCGCTAGGAATTCGACCCAATAAGATTGCCCCAGAACGGTGTCTGTGTAAGGCGCGGTCCGCTTCTGCTCAGCAGCGATTTCCTTCTTCGTCGCGTCGATCCCGCGCTGCACTTCCTGCAAGGCGTCTTTCTTCTTATTCACCTCGTCCGTCTCATCCGCCACGACTTGCGCCGCCCGCGTGAAATAGAACGCACCAGCCGCCAACGCTGACAAAAGCCCCACGACACCCAAGATGAGTGCCGGCTTGCGCTTTTCGAGATCACGCGCATTGGCCAACGACTCCGGAACCAACTCCAACTCGATGGGACTGCTCGCACCATTACGAAGCGCCAAACCAACGAGTTCACCCATGGTGTGCGCTTCCGCAGCCACCTGCTCTTGATTCACTTTGGGACCTATGCCCACATTTCTCAGCGGATTAAAATACTCGACCGGCACTCCTAACTTCTCTTGCAAGAAATGCGCCAAATAGGGCGTCCCAGCAGCACGCCCTGCCAAATACACTTTGGTGGGAATGTTACCGCCCTGCTGACTGCGATAACGATTGTTAGTCCTGACAATCTCCCCGTGAAGGCGGGTAACGGAATTGCGTAACACACTTGAGATGGCTCCTGCCTGCTCATCAGCAGGCTCTTCCGCCCCAATATTGATGGCACCTTTTTGAAGCTTCAACTGCTCTGCTGCCGCAAACGGAATATCCAGCTCTTTGGCAATGGCCTGGGTGAAACTCGCCCCGCCGATCCGGGAGGAGCTAATAAAAACCTTACCCGGCTCTGCATAAATTAGATTCGCCGTCCGAGCACCAATATCGAGCACCAGAACCGGCTCCGTTTCATCCGCGTAGTTGTGACGATAGGCGTTGTAGACAAGCATCGGCGATACATCAACGGAGATCGTCTTAACACCGGACCGCTCCACAGCTGAATTCATCGATGACAACTCATCTGACTTAATAGCCCCCAACAGCACTTCGACGTCCGTGGATCCCGGCTCACCGATCAGCTGGTAGCCCCACGATACTTCATCGATCGGAAAAGGCACATTCTGTTGGGCCTCGAACTCGACGATCTTATCCACCCGATCCTCACTCAAGGGAGGCAGAGTGACAAAGCGCATGAAAACCGGCTGCCCCGCAATCGCGCACCGCACGAGCGAACCTTTCACCTTGGCCGCATCGACGACCGTTTTCACAGCACCCTGAAGCCGCGGCATGCGTGTTGCATCTTCTGAGGGATCACCTTCCAGATCGTGATGATGATAACGCGTCAACGCGAGCGCCCCTTTCGAGCCTCCCACAATTGACGCCAAACTTACCCTCTGTGAACCCAGGTTAATTACCGTTGAGGAGGATTTACTTGCCATAGAAATGCTACTCGAATGCGATGCTTAAGTTTATTGAGCGACGACCCCTAACACGCTGGATTACTCGGCGGTCAGATAATCGTCGTAATAGAGATCCCGAAAGGGCGTGTCTTTCTTTGCTAACAACTCCCCGGCTGGGGAAAGCTTCTTCCAAGGCTGGGACTTCGGACTCTTGAAACCACTCGACTCGACCGCCACCGGCTTGCCTTCATAAGAAATGACCACTGCAATGGCTTCCACATCCCCCGTACTTGGCTTCGATTTACCTACCATGCGCGCAAATTCCCTGGGCGGAAAGTAAACAGCCACCGCCTGCTTCGCGTTGAGAGCGACATTATTATAAGTGCCCTCGTGCTTGATCACGACGGTCTTCTTCTCCTTCTTGCTCTTGACCGCCACATAGAATTCCACCGTGAGAGCCGCTGGAAGATACCCGTCATCGGTGTTGCCTTTGGCTGAAAAAATCACCTCTGCCTCAAGCCACGGCCGCGTAGGCTTGAAGGGCTTATCCCCTTTCAAACTGAACTGAGGAGAGAGCACGGCCTGCTTCTTTACGCTCGAGATTTTCACCTGAGCTTGAGACTCAGTTGTGAGCGTGAAGGCCATCAACGCCAGGGTGAAAAGGGTAAGAAATGCCTTGGTTTTCATGGGTGATCTGGGTGCGAGTCGCGGAGAATGGGTTGTTTTTAAATCGTTGGCTAGAAATTTCTCAATAAAAAAATCCGAGCTAAAATTTGCGCCTTTATGCCGGTTTTCGCCCGGTAAATCAAGGCTTTTTAGACTCACTACGATTCCAGAACCAACTTAAAATGGTCCAACGTCTTCACGATCCCATTCTTGAAATCCACCTTGGGTTCCCACCCCAGAATGTCCCGTGCCTTTTCAATGTTCGGCTGTCTGACTTTGGGGTCGTCCGTAGGAAGGGCCTTGTAATCCACCTCCACGCCCGCTCCTGTGAGCTTCAAGATCTCCTCCGCGAATTCGGAAATCGTCATCTCCACGGGATTCCCGATATTGACGGGCTCATGGCAATCGCTCTGGGAAAGCCGGTAGATACCCTCGATCAGATCGGAAACGTAACAGAAACTACGCGTTTGCGTGCCGTCGCCAAAGACCGTCAGCGGCTCGCCGCGGAGGGCCTGGCCGATAAACGCCGGCACCACACGCCCGTCATCAAGGCGCATGCGCGGACCATAGGTATTGAAAATGCGCACGATCTTCGTGTCCAGACCGTGATGGCGGTGATAGGCCATGGTCATTGCCTCGGCGAAGCGTTTGGCCTCATCATAACAACTGCGCGGTCCCACCGGATTCACATTTCCCCAGTAGTCCTCTGTCTGCGGATGCACCAACGGATCACCATAGACTTCGGAGGTCGACGCCACGAGAAAGGCCGCACCCTTCGCCTTGGCCAGGCCCAGGGCGTTGTGGGTCCCCAAGGCACCGACTTTCATCGTGGGGATGGGAATCTCCAAGTAATCGATCGGACTCGCTGGTGAAGCGAAGTGATAGACAAAATCAACCGGTCCTTCGACGTCGATATACTCCGTCACGTCGTGCTCGACAAAGCGATAGTCATCACACTCTGCCAAATGCGCAACATTCCTAACATTACCCGTGACGAGATTATCGATCCCAATGACTTGAAAACCTTCGCTAAGAAGTTTGTCAGTGAGATGGGAACCAAGAAATCCGGCCCCACCAGTGACCACGGCGACTTTCTTACCGTGGGAGGATGCGTTGCTCATAGAGGATAAAGTTAGTGGAAAGCATTCAATGGGCGCCCGATCCAAAGACGACCACAGGCACCGTCTTCAAGAGAATCTTCACATCGAGCCAAAGTGACCAGTTATCAATGTACTCAAGATCCAAAGCCACCCATTCATCGAAGTCTTTGATCCGATTACGTCCGCCCACTTGCCAAAGACACGTGATCCCAGGCTTCACGCTAAGCCGCCGCCGCTGCGAACTCTGCTCGATCTGCGCCACTTCATACGTCGGCAACGGACGTGGCCCCACCAGACTCATCTGCCCTAACAACACATTAATCAACTGCGGAAACTCATCAATGCTCGTCTTGCGCAGGAACTTGCCGAAGGGAAAAATCCGAGGATCGGACGTGATCTTGAAGACCGGGCCGGACATCTGATTCTCCTCTTCCAGCTCCCTCCGCTTGGCTTCCGCATCCGGAATCATGGTGCGGAACTTGTACATCTTAAAAGGCCGCCCGTAGAGACCGCCACGTTCCTGACAGAAAAACACCGGACCTTTGGATGAGCACCGGATGCCAATCGCCGCCGCCAACCACGCTGGCGACGTGAGAATGATCAAAATCAACGCGGCGAGGCGATCGAAGAGATTCTTAAACAATAACGCCCACGAAATTTCCGGCGTGGATCGGAAGATCAACATCGGCTTGCCACCGATCATCTGGAAGTCCGGCTTCGCGATCGATGTCTGGAAGAAATCCGCCGCCAACCACACTTCCACACCTTCAGTCTCGCAAGCCGCGAGGGCGCTCTCCACTTCATTAAAATGAATATGTTCCGCCGCGAAGATCACTCGCGAGACACCTTGATCGTGCAAGACGCGAATCAATTCCTCCGTGTCCGTCTTGGTCACATCAAACTGTGCCACCACCTCCATCTCCATCCGATGCTCCAGCGGAATGCTATTGAATACTGTGTCGACGTCTTCCGGGAGCCCGATGAGCACGACGGGCTGACGCAATTGCCCCGTCCGAAGTTGCTGGAGAAGAATCTGCCGATAGACGCGCTCGCGCACGAGCAGGAAGACCGCCGCCATGGCCGCGAAGATGATGAGCACTGAGCGACTCTCTGCCGTCAGCCGGAAGAAGATCACCCCGGCTCCTAAGATCACGCCCAGATAGAGCAGCGCTTGCCCCATCTGCCGCAACGAATCGAGCGAACTCTTCTGCAAAGGATTGGTATAGAACCCCAGGAACTCCAAGATCAGCGGTGTGAACGGCACCACGATCGCCATAACCCAAAGGAATTCCCCGAACGGAGCGATCCTGTAGGTGTCGATCCATTCCGGGGCGTTAAAGCGCAGCCACCAGCTCAACCAGAAAGCCAATGCCAGAAGACAGCTATCTATGATTTGATTTAGCTGGAGACTGATTTCCTCTTTCCGGGCGAGCATGGGTCAGGGTCTAGGGGAGTAGATCCATCTAAAAACTACATTTGCCACAAGAAACAAGTACTGATTACTGATATCCGATGGTTCTTAACTATCCAGCCATCGTAGGGGCCGTCGCTGATTTGGCAACCCTCTCTGTCCTGCCAACTCTTGGTCCCCAAACGGACGCCTGCGATTTCTTGGAGTTCCGAGTCGACGCCCTGCATGATCATCTTCCCCAGCTAGAACATGGCCTTAGCCTGAACATTCGGCCCACTCTCTTGACGGTTCGGGATCCGGCGGAGGGTGGCGTGGGTCATCTCGGCTGGGGCCAGCGGGAAGCGCTCTACGCGAGTTACCTGGAATGGGCTCAACTGATCGACTTGGAGATCGCCAATCTTCAGTCCGCATCCACGTTGGTGACGCGGATTCAAAATGAGAGCCTCACGCTCGTGGGATCCTATCATGATTTCGAAAAGACGCCGCCCCTCGAAGTCTTGAAAGACGCCGCCGATCGGGGTGTGGACGGAGGCGCGCAGATTCTCAAATTCGCCGTCACCACCAACACGGTTGCCGATGTCGCCACCCTCCTCACATTCATCGAGGCATTGTCCGCGAAACAACTGGCCTGGGCGGTCATGGGCATGGGTCCATTGGGCATGAGTTCACGTGTACTCTTCGCCCAATGTGGCTCTTTACTCAATTACGCCTACCTCCACCAGGCGAACGCTCCAGGACAATGGGCCGCGCAAACTTTGCGGGCGGTTTTCAATGAAATGCGCCTCACCGAAGCCTAACCAATTGTGGCGCCACTTGTTAGTTCCATCACGTGAAACGCACGTCCCATCGCCTCTGGATGCGTCAATTGCTGAAACTGGCGCAACCACTTGGCATCCAGAGCACAAGCTCCCGACGCCGCCACACCCCGTTCCATAGCCAAAAGCCGCTCCTTTGCTAGAGGCGTGAAAAACCGATGATGATCGGTTAATGCCACCACGGCAAATCCGGCTTCCACTGCCCATTTTTCTAACAAGGTGAAATTCACATGCGCTGTGAGATCTTGCTCTCCCATGTAGCGTAGCGGATCCCCTCCGCGTTGATGCCCCCGATAACATTGCAACGTTCCCTCGCGGCGGCTTGGATGAAAGTAGGATTCACTTGTTAGGCCGTAATCGATGATCAAGACCTCGCCTTCACCCATCACCCGCCGCAATTCACCTAACCAATCACGCGCCGCCAAATTCACTTCCGTCACGTAACCGGGCTCTAGGTATTCCGTATCAATGTCAGAAAGCACGGCATGCAAACGCTCATCCGTTAGCGCACCATTCTCGTAGTCAAGTTCACCTGCCCGCTCTTTTACCAAGATCTCACCCCAACCCTTCGCATCACCCATCCACTTCACTCGGTGAACGGGAAAGGCATCGACCAATTCATTGCAAAGGAACACCCCGCGAAAAGGTTCATGAAAGGAGGACAGATTCTCCCGCACCTCGAAGCGGTCGCCGTGCCCGCGCAAGCGCGGATCATTGACCAGCGAAGAAGCGATATCGAGAGCGACATAGGTGAGCTCAGAATAAAATGCTGGAAAATTAGCAGATAGCGCGTCTAAAATATCCCCAGCCAAATGACCGTGATTCGCCCCCTGCTCCACGACCGTAAACCCATGCGGGCATCCCTTTGCCTGCCACCTCTGATGCAACGCCACTGCCAGCAGCTCCCCGAAGCACGACCCGACCGCCACACTGGTTAGAAAATCTCCGCTTCGGCCTGGATGATTTTTAAGCTTGGCATAGTATCCATATTCATAATGATAGAGCACTAATTCCATGAAATCCTTGAAAGGAAGGGGTCCATGCGCGTGAATCTGCCGCCTCACCAGAGCTTCTAGAGGGGTCTCCGCCGGCCTATCCATGAAATGTGCTCAGCACAATCTCCAGTTTTTCAAATCCTACCATCACTATTAATACTATTATTAAAATAGACAACTTGGTCACGTCGCGCCTACACTAGACCTCCCCCAGACATCAATCATGGCCATTCGATTAGGCAAGCAAGATTCCTCACGTTCCCGCTCCTCTAGCCGGTCCCGGACTCCTTGGTGGGCGGTTTGGTCCAAGCGGCTGGCCAAAGTCGCGCTCATCGGGCTCGTCATCGGCGGTCTCTTGCTCACCCTCTTCCTGCGTCCATTCTATAAGAAGGCACACGAGTTTGATCTATCAGAGGTCGGCCAACTGGAAGCCGCGAGCATTCTCTACGACCGCCACGATAAGGAAATGGGCCGCGATTTCCGGGTTCAGAACCGTCTTCCGGTCAAGATCGAACAGGTTCCCAAGGAACTCATCCGTGCGCTCATCGCCGTGGAAGATTCCCGGTTCTTTGAGCACAACGGCGTGGACTGGATGGGCATCGTGCGCGCCGCGCTCCTGAATTTCAAAGCGCGCCGACGCACCCAAGGGGCCAGCACCATCACCCAACAATTAGGGCGGCAAACGTTTGAACTGTTAGACAAAAGCTACGGCCGGAAACTCACAGAGGCCTTTCTCGCTCGCCGCATTGAGAAAGAGTTCTCAAAGGAAGAAATACTCGAGCACTACCTCAACCGCATCTTCTTCGGCCATGGCTTCCATGGCGTGAACGCTGCTTCTTACGGCTACTTTGGTAAACACGTTAGTCAAGTTACGATCGATGAAGCCGCCATGCTCTGCGGACTCATCAAGGCACCTAACATTTACTCGCCTCTAAGGGATCGTGACCGCGCTCTCACGGCCCGCAACCACGTCCTCGATCGCATGCGAATCGAAGGCTTCCTCAAACCAGAAGATTGCGAACTCCTCAAGAAGCGGCCCATCGTCACCAACACCCTCTCTAGCATTTCCCGTTCATCCCACGCCTTTCACTACATTCGGGAAGAAATCACCAAAGTGCTAGGCGAAAAACGTGCCGCTGCGGGCGGTTTCCGCGTCTTCACCACTCTGGACACGCATCTACAACACAAAGCCGAACGCGCGCTACGGGAACATTTGGAAGAAGTGGAAACACGCGAGGGTTACCAACATCAAACGCGTGACCAATATGTCAAGCTACTGAAAGAAGCCCGCACCAATGGCACCGCGGTACCGGCACCAAAGTATCTACAGGGCGCCTTGTTAGCCGTGGACAACGACGACGGCGGTATCGTCACCATGATCGGCGGCCGGGATTTTCAGCACTTCCAATACAACTGCGCCACCCAAGCACGCCGGCCGGCCGGTTCCGCTTTCATCCCCTTCGTCTACGCTCAGGCTTTTGAAAACGGCAATTATCCGGGATCGATCGTTACCGACAAAGTGCTAGATAACAAATATGTGCAGATCGGCGGGGCCGACGGTCTATTGGGCGAATGGGCGTTGGAAACACTCGAGCGCCAGCAATACATGGGTGAGATCACGGCCCGACAAGCGCTCGTTCTCTCTAAGAACGCCGCCACGGTACGATTGGGTCTCCGCGTGGGCTTGGAGGCTTTCCTGGAATTTGTGAAAACCGCTGGAATCGAAAGCCCCTTGCGCGAGTACGCTTCCTCATTCCTTGGCAGCAGTGAAGTCACCCTAGCAGAAATGTGCAAAGCCTACACCCTCTTTGCCAATGGCGGTCTTCGTCCCCAGGAACTCCATATTATTCGCGAGATCCAATCCGCCGATGGCGAGCCCATCTACTCTTCCAATGCCGCCGAACGCGACTTAGTCGACGCGTTAGGCGAGTTTGCCTCCTATCAAACGCACAGTTGCCTGGAAGAAGTTCTCACTAAAGGCACGGCCAAAGCCAGTAAAGAGTTAGGTCTTCAGAGTTTCCCCTCCATCGGAGGCAAGACCGGCACCGCCTACGACTTCACCGATACCTGGTTCATCGGCTACAACAGCCGTATCACCTGTGGGGTTTGGTCCGGCTTCATCAATCCGCAACCCATCTACACCGGCGCCTTCAGCAACGAGATCTGCCTTCCCATCTGGGTCGATTTCATGAACGCCTCCACCCGAAGTTTCACGCCCGAACTCATCACCCCGCCCGAGGACGGCAAGATGGTGGAAATCTGCACCGTCTCCGGTCAACTGGCCACCGACCGCTGTTATGAAAAGATCGAGACCGAAGGCCTACGTTACGAACGCACTGCCGTGTTAGAGTTCATCCCCCCCGATCTCCATCTCAGCGGCGCGTGCGAAGTGCATTCTCCCGATTCGGTTCTCGAGACCCTTCGACTCGAGACAGAGAACATCATGCAAACCGGATCTCTCGCCCTCTACGGAAGCGGAACCGGCCCCACGCCCGTCCTCTTACGAGAGCCCACCATTCTGGGTACGGATCCCTATCAGTCCATCCAACCCATCATCTCACGGATGATCCCCAAGAAAGAGGAGAAGAAAGAGGAAGAGGGGGATGAGAAGAAGGTCGTCACTAAAGCCACCGCCGTGAAAGAAGCGCCCATCGAGAATCTCAAGGCCCGCATGCAAGTAGACCTGCCCGGACCCATCGAGTTTATCGACTAACAAAAGGTCTAGGCAGGGCAGAATTGCCTTCAATGAGCAGGTTGGGAAGCGTATAACCGGCCCTATGAAGCCTGACTTTTCATTCGCCCAATATCCTACTGACGCTTCCGCGGCGTTTTCGCGACGCGATGCTTTGAAATCCATGGCTGCCGTAACCGGCTTCGCAGGCTTGACGTCTACCGTTGCCACGGCCCAAGAGACGCCAGATAATCCGGAACCAACTAACGCTTCGCCCAAGCGTTATAACATGAAGAAATCGATCAATCTCTGGGCATTCCCCTACCCCGACCGCATGAACTTGAGGCAATGTCTGCAGTTGGCCAAGGACGCCGGCTTTGATGGCATCGAATTGAACTACGATCTCGAAAGCGATCTCTCTCCCAAGTCCGGAACGAAAGAGTTTACGGAAATCCGCAAGATGGCCGATGACATCGGCATTGCCATCAGCGGCATGTGTTCCTTCCTTTTCTGGCCTTACCCACTCACTAGCAATGACCCCACTAAGCGGGCGCGCGGTCTCGAACTTGCAGGCAAGATCGCGCAGGCGGCGAAAGACTTGGGCACTGAAAACGTGCTGCTCGTCCCTGGCGCGGTGCACATTCCATGGCGTGACGATCACGATCCCGTTCCCAACGACGTCTGCGATCAGCGCGCCAAAGAAGCGGTGGGCAAACTACTACTCAACGCCGAAAAGTTAGGCGTCTATCTGAATATCGAGAACATCTTCTTCAACGGCTACCTTATGACGCCGGGAGAAATGAACACTTTCGTCGATGGCTTCGATAACGAACACGTTCAGGTTCACTTTGATACCGGGAATATCATGATGTATCAGTTTCCTGAACATTGGATATCGATGTTAGACAAACGCATCAAAAATATCCATCTGAAAGAGTTCACTAAGAAAGGCACCGATCATTCGTTAGAGTGTTTCCGCCCTCTTCTCGACGGGACCACCAATTGGCCTGCTGTGATGGAGGCCTTGGATAGAACCGGTTACGACGGCTACCTAACATTCGAGTATTTCCACCCCTACCAACACTATCCCGAAGCCCTCATCTATCAGACTTCCGATTCATTAAACCGGATCCTCGGCAAAGTCTGAACCCGTTTCCAAAACACGAATAACACCTCACTCCAGTGCTGCTCATGAACCTCAAACAACTAACACTCCCACTTTTAACTATAAGCCTCTTGTCCAGTGCCGTTGCTGCGGATCCGGTTCTGTGGCTCACTTTTGACGGTCATCTCGATGACTCGTCGGAGTTCGCCACCCACGGCGCGAACTTGAATGATGCTCAATACGATGCGGACTTCCCATCCGCATTAGGCTCTGGGCAATCCCTGTCGTTGGCCAATGGCAACGGCACCGATAATCAAGGCGTGACCGTTGAGGGAAATGATAATCTAAATACCGACGAATTCACGCAGACCTACTGGATCAAGCCCACGGCCTTCCAAGAGAACGCCGGACTCGAACGCCTCACCAGCCGTGGTGGAGATCAGTTTGAAACGGCCATTGGCGACCGCAATGCCGTCGGCGGAGGCGATCCCCTAACGTTAAGCTACTACGCGGGCTCTTGGGAGACGACTGACATCACGGTTCCGGAAAATGAATGGTCCCACATCGCTTGGCGTCAGGGTGAGGATGGCATGCTGAACCTTCTGGTCAACGGAGAACAAGTCTTCAGTGGGACGGGCGTGCCGGCCGGCCGGATCACGGCGGATTCACTTCTCAACATCGGCACGCGTCACAACGAAGTCGAAGGTTTCGAGGGTTTGATGGATGATTTTCGTCATTACAACGTCGCCCTAACGGATGCAGAGATTCAGGAACTCGTTAGTCCTGTCCCGAGCTTGCCACCGTTTGTCGGGATCTGGACGTTTGATGGCGATGCCACGGACAGCTCGGGCAATGGCAATGACGGCACTCTCGTGGATGCGGAATTCAGCGATGACACCCCGCGGGGTGAAGGCGGGACTTCGCTCCTTTTAACCAATGGCGGGCACGTCCTGGTCGAGCACTCAGAGTCGCTCAATATCACCAACGCCATCTCCATTGCCGCTTGGGTCAAGCCCGTCGGCGAGAATGCTTGGGATGGGATTATCGCCAAGAACCCTAGCACAGACTCCAATGACAACCATGCGGGCAACTACGAGCTCCGCATCGAGAATGGCGGCCGGCATTTGCATTTTCTCCATCAACAAGGCGGCGCCAATGACACGGCTTTCCAACAGGGAACGCAGTCTATCATCGCGCCGGACATTTGGACTCATGTGGTAGTGACCGCCGAAACGGAAAGCGGTGACGTGAATTTTTATATCAATGGCGAGCTAAGCGAGACCCTGGAAGCGATCATCGCCATTGATGAGTTCCCTCTTAACGAAAACCCGCTTTTCATTGGTTCGCGTGCGGATTTGTTCACGCCATTCGACGGTCTCCTCGACGAAGTGGTGCTTCACAATGCCGTGCTCGACGAAACGGAAATCGAGAATCTGTTTGAGAACGGCCTCCGCCCACCCGGCGATGCGGATAGCGACGGGATGCCAGACGATTGGGAGGTGACGTTTGGACTGGATCCTAACGATGCCGCTGACGCCGCCCTAGATGGCGATGGCGATACCCTAACGAACGTTCAGGAGTTTACACTTCGCTCCAATCCCAACGTCAAGGACACCGACGAAGACGGTTTGGACGACAACGTGGAAACCAACACCGAAGTGTGGGTGAGCGCGACAGACACCGGCACCAGCCCAACGCGGCCGGACACCGATCGCGATGGTTTGTTAGACGGCGTGGAGACGAATACCGGCGTCTACGTCGATGCCACCGACACTGGGAGCGATCCTCACGAGAAGGATACTGACGGCGATGGCGCTCAGGATGGACTCGAAGTTGCTGGCGGCTTTGATCCTAACGATGTGAAAAGCGTGGCCTCCATTCAACTCAAAGGAGGCAACTTCACGATTCGCCACGTCAGCTCGGGATCGATCGCTGACCGCGGCAGTATGGAAGCCGTCTTATCTGGTGAAGAAGCGCCTGACGCAGAAATCACGGTGCAACGAGGCTTCGTGAACTTCGTTGATGACCAAGCGCGCGCCTACCGGGATTCCATAGAACCCTACCCGCTTTGGGGACCGGACGGCAACGGTGAAGGCGCTCCCTTTGGAGGCCTTGGCGACTTTGCCGGCGGCCCCAATCACAACAATTTCGCCATTGAGGTCACAGGCAAGATCTTCATTCAACAACCGGGCGGCCCGGTGACAATTGGCGTCAATAGTGATGATGGCTTTGTTCTCACCATCGATGGTGTGGAACTCGGCGAAGCCCCCAATCGTGGACGTGCCGACTCTCTGATCACGGTCGACCTCGAGCCTGGCCAGCACGACCTCGTGCTCACTCATTGGGAAAATGGCGGCGGCGCCGGGGTGAACGTGTTCATCGCGCGCGGGTTTGGAGAGGTGACGTCGTTCAACGAAGGAGACTTCGAACTCCTTAACGCCTTTGACATCGCACTCGCTCCACTTGAAGGCGATGACTCTGATAGTGATGACATGGCCGATCTCTGGGAGAACTTCTACTTTGGCGATTTGAGTAGAGATGGCACAGGAGATGAAGACGGCGACGGCCTGACAGATCTAGCAGAATTTCAAAATCTATCAGAACCCAACAACCAAGACACCGACGGGGACGGCGTGGAAGACGGTCCTGAAGTGAACGATCACGGCAGCGATCCCACGCTGGTTGATACAGACGGCGACACGCTAACAGATGGCGACGAAGTGACGGTACACGCAACGAATCCCGCCAGTGGTGATAGCGATGGCGACGGCGCTCTGGATTCGGTGGAAGTGAATCCAGAGTTTGCCACCGATCCCAACAACGCAAACTCGGTTCCGGATGTCATCGTCGCTGTCCAATCGGGTCCGTGGATGGAAGCCTCGACCTGGGGTGGAGCCGTACCGGTTGCCGGGATGAAGTATGCGTCATTAGCAGGCATTTCCGATGAATTGACCACCACGCCGGGCACCTTCGCCGGGGATTCCCTCACATTAATCGGATCAAAACTGACGTTAGCCCATTCGGGCACCGCTAGTGTCAATGCAATCCTCAGCAATGCGCTCATTCATTCGGTCTCGTCAAATGCCTTGGACGGTCAGATCACCTTTGGCGGTAACAGTACCATCGATGTGGATGACAACGGTCTCACGATCAATTCTCTGTTAGTGGGTTCAGAGGGAGCCACGTTCGCCGGAGGCAGCTTGGACAATCCCTCGGGCGAAATCGTGATCAATGGCCCGGCGAGCCGTTTAACTGGCCATATCACCATCGACGGCACCAGTCTCACCTTGCAATCTGCAGACGGGCTCGGTGGCGCCGGCGAGGGAGACGTCCTCCTCAGCGGCGGCGGGCTTGCCATTGGCGCGCCCACCAAATTCTGCGGCGATCTTCGCATTCAGGGAGACAACTTTATTCTTGCTCTCGCTAGTGATTTGCAGGTCATCGATTTGAAAGGCATCGATCCACTAGATGGCAATATTCTCTTCAGTATTGCCGGCAACCTGGGCAATGGGACCTTGGACGTACCCGCGCTCGTAGGCATTGGATTCTCAGAGGATCAAATAACGGGATCTGGAAACATGATAGTCGACGATTCGTTGGAATGTCAGCCTCCCGGTTGCGATGATCCCAATGCGGATACGGATGGCGACGGCGTGACGGATTGTGTCGAAACGCTCGAAGACGGCACCGATCCTAACAATGCCGACACGGATGGCGATGGTGCCGACGATGGCACTGAGAAAGCCGCCGGTACCAACGCAAAGATCGCCGACACGGATGGCGATTCCTTGCCGGATGGCCAAGAACTAACACTTGGAACCAATCCTCTCAACGGAGACACGGACGGCGATGGTTTCAGCGATGGTACTGAGGTTGAAAGCGGCACTGATCCTTTGATCGCCAATGCAAGCACGAGCCTTCTGGTCAATGGTTCATTTGAAGAGCCCGTTCTCAATAACATCAATACCAACAACCTCGGCACGGCACCCACGGGTTGGAGTCAAACCGGCGACGATGCTACCTGGAACCTGATTCGAAACGATGGGTCCAATTACGGAAGCGGCGTTGACATGGCTGCCGATGGTTCCCAGATCCTCGATCTCAACGGCATCTTCGAAATCTTCCAGAACTTCACTTTGGAATCGGAAGCGAGCGTTCTCTTTGGTGCCTCATTTGCTAACCGCGAAGGTCACGATGGATCCGAGGCCTCGACCGTGGGTATCTACGATGCAGATGGGAACACCTTGCTTTCACCATTGGTTTCCGTCGACACCTCCGCGGATCCCACGCCATCCGAGGTTTGGCGTTCCGGCGAAGCTTCTGTTAGTCTTCCGGCCGGTGACTACCAAATTCGCATAGCCTTGAACAACTTCAACAATGTGGATGCCGCCTTCGCTCGGGCTGCCGGAGAGGCTAACGGTGGCGGAGGCGGTCCGGGTACGCCGGATCGCCCGTTCACAATCAGCAATGCGGGTATTCAGCCCAGTGGCGCTTTTGGGATCACGATTCCCGATGGGGAAACCGCTGACATTGAATATTCGATCGATCTCATTAACTGGGAGATCATCGCGACAGGCGTGACGGGCGCGATCGAAGAAACTGACGCCGACCGCCTCGCGGCGCCTACAGGATTCTACCGCGCTACAAGATAGGATCATAACCACGGATCACGCGGATTTCACGGATAACGAAGGGCGCTTTCCCCATCAATCCGTGTCATCCGTGAGGTCCGCGGTCTGATGGATCGCCAAGAAACTTTTTTCCAGGTCGTCGCCGCGGCCTACTCACTAATGAACCCGCAACTCATCTGCTAGTTTACCCAGCCGGCGCTTCATGGTGTTCGCCACCATCGCTCTGGCCATGATTCCTTTCACTTCGGAGCGGGAAACTTTCACACCCTTCTGGCGCTCCTCCCAGGTAGCGCCACGCAACAAGGCCAAGGTTCGATAAGCCAGCAACATGGGCAACGCGGTGGCATAACGCAACCGCGCCGGCTTCACCGCCAGGCAATAATCTAACGCTTCATCCAATTGTTCTTCACACCGTTTCTCCCAAACCTGACTCACTTCCTTCAAGGCTTCAGGTGAAGGAGTATCGCTTTGGAGTTCTTCCCGTGGCAAATAGCATCGGCCGTTCTTAAAATCTTCCGGGAGATCGCGCAGGATATTGATCAGCTGTAGAGCACGTCCATAAGCCCTAGCGCGCCCCAACATTACTTTGTTAGAGTCCGCTGCGAAGTTTTTACAATGATGATCACAGAGGCGGGTCCAGTAAACCCCGACCGAGCCAGCCACGAGATAGGAGTATTCCTCTAGATCCTCAGCCTTAGCCAAGAAACGAAGCTCGCCGGGCGTGCCGAAGCGCTCGCAATCTAATTTCTGCCCATGAATGATCTCTTTCAATAGCGTCTGGGCCGCTTCTCTCTCAAACCCTGAAACAGCACCCAACCAACTCAGCGCTTCACTGACATGCTCTAACAACACGCGTTCTCCCTCATGAGTTTGGCGTGGTTGATAGGTTTTCACCAGCTCAGCCTGCAAACCTGTAATGGGTTTCGCAGCGACAATCGCCTCTTCGTATCGTGAAAGAAAAGCAAGCCTCTCTTCCGCTGAAATGGTTTCCGTATCGGCAATCGTATCTGAAGTGCGCGCTAGCAGATAACCCAAACAAATCGGCCCACGCACCCGCCCCGGTAAGAGTTTGAGGCTGATGTAGAAAGAACGCGAAACTTCCTTGAGAAGATCTCCTGCCAAGCGTGCTTCCCACTGTGTTGCAGACCGCTCGGGCACGTGCGACGCTCCCGGCTCGCCACCATGATCATCCGTCATCTCTACGTGCATCTGCCATTCTGCCACAGGATTTGCCCGTATTGCGCGTTTTACAAGCATCAACCGGGAGAAACACGGATGGGCGATTTCGTGACGGCTTTGTTAGGCGAGCTGGAGATTTGCGGTCTTGAATGGGATCTGAGGCCGACCACCCTCTACTTTGGCGGCGGTACCCCCAGCTTATTAAGCCATCGCGACTTGGAACGCTTGCTGCAGGGATTCCGGGATCGCCTGCCCTTGCAAGATCTCACTGAATGGACACTCGAAGCCAATCCCAAGACCTTCGATGCCGCCAAAGCGCGAATGATGCGTCAGTTAGGCGTCACGCGCATCAGTCTCGGCGTGCAATCCTGGACACCAAAACACCTGCAAACATTGGGCCGCGATCATTCGCCCGAGGAAGCCGCAGGCTCTTACGCAATGTTAACCGATGCGGGCATTCCAGTCGTGAATATCGATCTCATGTTCTCTCTCCCAGGCCAAACTTTGGATGATTGGCGTACGAACCTCGAACGAACGATATCATTACAACCGAAACATGTTTCCGCTTACAATCTGACTTACGAGGAAGACACTGCCTTCTTCGATCAGTTAGGCCATGGACGGTTCCAAGACGACGAAAAAACCAACGCCGACCATTTCTATCTGGCTGACGATATTCTAACGAATGCCGGTTACGAGCACTACGAAATCTCCAACTATGCGCTGCCCGGAAACCTTTCTCACCACAATCAGGCCTATTGGACAGGCGAAAACTATCTCGGCCTCGGACCAAGCGCTGTTTCCACCGTGGGTTCAAAGCGTTGGCGAAATCCGCCAGACACAGCGCGCTACGTGGCCACCAAGCCGAACAACCGAGCGAAACTGCGGGAGCACGAAGCGCCTCTGACCAATGCCAACCGACATAACGAACGCGTCGCGCTCCTCTTGCGTACCACGGCCGGCTTGCCCATTCGTCTGCTTGATCCATCGGTGTGGGACAGAGCGCAAGATCTTGTGCAAGAAGGTTTGCTGCAGCAATGTCAGAACACCATTCGCATGACGCGGTCCAGCCGTGCTCTCGTCGATCCCGTTGCCGCTGAACTGATGATATAGCTCACATGCTACTTTCAAGTCGGGCTCACGATGGGTTTGACCACCACGTTTCGTCACGGCCGCGTTGTGATCATACTATGAAAATCCGGCGCCCCGTCATCCGACGTCACTCGCCCGTACTGTCCTCGTCTCTTCGTTAGGAAAACACTTGGCAAACTTGGCAGGCCGTGGTCAACGCCACGCCTTCAGCGCCCGCAAGTTACCGCTCGAAAGAGAATCTTCTTCAGCTTGATTCCCAACAACCCAACCTGGGCGGAGGGCGCGATTTTATCGCCCTAAATCAATTGCATTCACAAGTAATTGTATAATTATGGGCAATCAAAATAAATTCCATAAATCATCCTTCGGAAGATTTTCGATCTCGAAGGGAGCGCCAGACGGAACCTGGATGGTCTCTTGAAGCGGAAGACGTGGAGGCCTTCGGGGATCCGGAACGCGCCTGGGGCCGGGCCCACCGCCGCCCACTCTGGGTCGCCTTGCTTTTCGGTCTACTCTTTGCCGGAGCCTGTGGAGCGGTTGTGTCCTTCGCGATCAATCAGATTGAGAGCCCTGCCGCAGGTCATGGTGTGCCTGTCTCTCGAAGCGGAGGTCCAAGTCAAGAGCTTGCCGTACACACTTTCCTGGCCTTCCTGAGTTCAGACGCCGATGAGCGATCCCGCTATGTCACAGACCCTCAGGGCTTATCGGCATTGGACGCTAAGACGGAAAGTTTTCTTAAGATATCGTGGTGGCGGAGCAACATGCGTCTGCGTTCACGCATGATCACAGATCAGTTGGAGCGCCTTCAAATCACCTTGCTGGCTGGTAATCGTCCCGTGGTGGAGGCGTGTTTGGTTGAGATGGAAAACGCTTTTCGCATTCAACCGGCAACTTTGCGGTTCTACGATACGCCAAATCTCGACGAATGGCTTTCCGATCCGGGCGAAAGCGCAGGGGAGTTTCGTGTCTACCTTGAAGATGGCGATTACTTTCCCAATGGCGTTGATGAGAGAAGATTCAAACCGGTAACGCTTGTCGATGTGTTCTCCGGTGCGTATTGCGCGGCTTACCTTCCGCGTTATTCAAGCCAGGCTGCCAAGTTGGAACAGATGCTTGTTAGTCGTGGCAACGAGTTGCCGCCGCCCTCCTATCTGCCCAGTTCCAAGGGCGGCGTGCTGAGCACATCCCAGATTATTGTTCCCCGCCTTGACCAGGATACGCTGAATCGCGAATCGCCGAAGGGCCGATTAGAAGCCTTCGTTCACGTGACCAAAGTTCTCACCAAGAACAAACCACCTTACGTCGTCGTCGAACAGCTCGATTAATTCCCCCACTAACAACCGCATCTAACAACCATGCAGCCCCACCTGTTTCTCAAAGCCGTTTTGACGCTTATGCTCCTCACCCCCTTGACAGCGAGCGCTGTCAATATCGCTGTCACGGGAGTCGACACGGTTCTTCAATCCTTAACCGATGGCGATGCTGGATTCACTGTCGACGATTCACTAACGTTTGCGACAGGGTCTCCCCAGATTGATCTCACGACGGCGACCCCTTGGACTTTCACGAAGAGCCAGCTGAATTTCACAACGTTAGGTGACGGCGAAGTCTATGCGGAGTTTGTGATACTGATGAACGAGGGCGGCAATGGGAACTCCATCACGATGAACGAATTCACACTTTCAAACGGAGGAAGCTCCCTATGGGATCTGGACTCCGGAGAAGATAGTCAAGTGACTTTCAACGAGGGGAGTATCAACTTCAATCAAGGAGGGACCTCCGCCGAGATCGCAATCTATATCCATCATTCTGTCTTCACATCGCTAGCAGATACAGACACCATCTCCACCACCTTCGACTTCACCGCAGGCACGGGCGGACCCGACTTCATCGGTTTCGGCGCAGGTGACGGGAGCACACCGCCCGTGATTCCCGAACCGTCTGCCATGGCCTTGATGATGATCGCCGGACTCGGTCTTGGCTTTTGCCGTCGGCGTTCCAACCGGAGGTGTTGAGGCGGGTGTGACTAGGAATGGTGGGCATTTTTCGTAGCGGAACTCGTAGAAGTTCCGGGCGTTGGACTCCGCTTCCGCGAAGGAACTGCTGACCACCACTATTCGTAGCGGAACTCGTGAGCGTTCGGCGCGTGAGATTCTGCTCACGCGAAGGACCTGTCACCAGTTCCAAGCCCTTCACCTCAATTGAGGCCGGCTTCCAATCGTCTGATCGTTATGCCCGCCGTATGGTAAAAACGAGTGGGACACACTGAATCAGCCCTTCTCTGTGCCGTGAATTTGGCTTGATGAAAAGGAGGCGTCGCTGCTTGGCCTTCAGCATAAATCGGTTACGACACGAACTTGGGACTCGGTAACGAAAAGGGAATATTTTCGGAATTCAGATTGAATTTTCCGCTTTATACATAATTTTAATCAAAATAAATAATATCCATAAGCGAAAGGTGGATAAATCTCGGACATTCTCCGAGCGTACGACGGGGGCCACAGAAAACCGTGCAGCTCTCGGTGTATCGCTCGATCCTGCTGAAGTGGACGCCTATTGGGACCCTGAACGCACTTGGGGGCGAACATTGGGACTCCCATGGTGGGCCGTCACGCTCTGCGGGCTATTCTTCGCAGGGGCCTGCGGAAGCGTTGTGGTGTTCCGTGGCGAAATGCTTCGTGTGAACGGGTATAGATGAGAGTCAGACTGGGTTTCGGGGAGCCAGCCACGATATAGAATGAGGACGTAGACAGGGATGATTGAATGGGGGGATGCAGATTCGCCGATCCAGTTATCCAGCTACCGATGAATTTCCTCCATGTGCCTTCGATCACGAAGAGGGCCAATGCCTGCATCGCCATGGGAATTACAAGCGTTTTGCCGATGTCGAGGGAGACGCGCAAATCACCGTGATGCGCTTTCTTTGCAAGTATGCCGGGAGGACCATTAGTGTTCTTCCCGATCACCTCTTGCCTTATCGTACCGTCCATCTCCCATGCGTGGAAGAAGACTTTGACCAACGCTGCGCCCCTCCATCCCAAGGTGGCCAAGACGACGGCAACAACGCCAATGGCAGCGAAATCAAGAAAGGTTGCCTGCGGCGAGCTTGGTGCCGATTCGCCGATCAAAGCAGGCGCCAGAGCCTCACCGAGTTCTTCGGGCAGCGCATTGCTCTTACAAACACCGCAGAAGAACTTTGGAGAGCCATTCGCCTCACCGCCGGCAACCTCGGGGAGATCCTTCTCGAACTCGCGCTCCATGGCAAGAGCCTATTGGGTGATTACCGGTGCTTGAAGGCCAACTAACATCTCTCTATTATTCGCCACGAGTTTCCCACATAACCGTACTATTTCGCAAAATCACTGCGGGGGTAAAGCTCCCGCATGTCTGATGACCATACTCTAACACCCCAAGAACAAAGCGCTCTGGTCCGCTACGGCGCCATCAGTTACCTGCAACAACTTCAGGAAGAAGGCCGGTCGTTAGCCGCAGCCTTACGACAAGCAGCCTTGCGTCCCTGGCCCGATGTCCAATCCGGCAAACACTACGCCATTCGCACTCTCGAAGACTGGTGGTATGCCTATCAAAACGACGGATTCCAGGCACTCACCAAACATCCCAGGCAAGACACCGGCAAACAACGTGCGCTCACCTCCGAACAACAAGAATGGATCCTCACGCAGCGGCGAAAATATCCACAGATTCCGATCAAAGTGGCCTATCGCCGGTGGCTCACTCAAGAAGAAGGTAGAGAGTTGCCTTCACTCTCCACAGTCTATCGCTTTCTCAGAGCCGCTGGACTGCATCACGGGCGTCCAGCTGAGGACATCCATAGCGGCCCCACCAAAGCCTTCGAAGCCCCCTATCCAAACGATCTTTGGATGGCCGACTTCAGCCCCGGTCCCAAACTCCGCACCACCGAAGGCGCTACTTTGGGCACCCAGCTTTGCGCCATCATTGACGATCACAGCCGACTCATTCCCTACGCCGCCTACTACACAAGCGAAAACACGCAAAACCTCCATCACGCCCTCAAAGAAGCCGTCCGCCGCCGCGGACTCCCCCACAAACTCTACGTCGACAACGGCGCCCCATTCATTAGCAAACACACCCACATCGTCTGCGCCAATCTCGATATCCGCCTATTGCATCACAAGCCTTACGCCGCCTGGAGCAAGGCGAAGATGGCATGATGCACTCTATGGTTACTGTTAAAAAAAGCCAGTGATTCAGTTAGTCAAATTTAGCTGCATCCGGCTCTTGATTTGCTTAATCTTGGCTTTCGCCGGACGGAAGTAAAGGTATTCGTTCTTGTCGCTGAAGCGTTTGCCCCGGAGAAGGCCCTGTTTCCTCCAGTAGTTCACGAGGCTGGGACGAGTGCCGACCATCTCCGCCACTTCTTCCTTGGTCAGGAGGCCTTTCTTTCGCAAGCGATCGTAACGCGAGACAAGCTGATAGGCCCTGCGTAGTTGTTGCACAATCCGTAGTGTGAATGATTTGCCAGATCCTGAACGCCACCCCCGTCCGTTGAGTTCCACCACGATCTGGCTTTCCGTGTGCGTGTCTAACAGTCGATCGATCTCGGCGACGATTTCCTTCTTGGTCTGACGTAGTTCCCAGGCTCGCTTGCCCAAGGGCACATGGAGCACCTTGGAAGCGCCTCCTGTGAAGCGCACTTGCACAAGCACTTCCTCGCCCTTTGTCAGGGTGACATCTTTGATAATCAGCCTGGCCATCCGTTTGCGATCCCGATGACTGGTGTCGGCATCATTCCACAGTTGAGGAAAGCTCTCTGCTAGCTGAAGGATCTCTTGCTCCTGTTCCTTGTCAAATCGCCCGTCGAATGCATTCTTCTGCTTCTGGTAGGTATCCTGGGCGTCTTGTAGAATACGCAACTTCTCATTCCACTCGGCTTCGAGGTTGGCGGCGACGAGGCGGTTGGCGTTGTCCACTTGTAGGTATCGCTGACGCGCCTTCTCTGCTTCGTAACGCGCGCGCTCAACCCGCTGCCGTCGCAGTTGGTCGACTTCCTCTAACCGATGCTCCAGTTTCCGCTGTACTTCTAGCACCGTTTCCAAACCCAAGGGCGTGACACTCTCCAGAATGAGCCGTGACACAGCTTCATCAATGTTCCTGCCGGCAATAGTTTGGCAAATCTTCTGACCATGCTCGATGCCCTCACGCTGACACACGTAGTCAGGCCATTCACGTCCTTGGCGCCAATGATAGCGCAATGTCATGCTCTGCCCGCACTTTCCGCAGATCACCATCCCCTGTAGCAACGCCGGGCCACAACCAGGGACGCGCCGTTTGCGATCCTCCCCATAGCCTCGGCAGTTCTCCCTCAGGCGCTTCAGATTGCTCTCAAAGTCCTCCCAGGAGATGTAACCAACATGCGCGTCCTTGTTCGTCACCTGCCATTGATCCGGTGGTAAGACCTCATAGCGCTGTTTGCCTTCAGCATCCCGCCAGCTCCGCGTCCTGCCAAAGACAAAAGCACCAGCATAGCGTGGGTTGTGCAACGTTTGCAGGGCACGGCTATGCACTAACTTCTCCCACACAATATCTCCCTTTCCCGCTTTGCCACGCCGAGGAAAACGCACCCCTTCCTGATCAAAAGCTTTCACTGTCGCCAAGGCACTACCTGTTCGCTTGAATGTAGCGAAGAAGTGCGCCACCGCCTTGCGAACTTCCTCGTCCGGATCAAGCACCACACGATCATCCAGATCGTAAACGAGGCCAACTGGCAAAGGCATTTTCAACTCTCCACGGCGTGCCTTGTTCAAGATCCCGCCTTGCAAACGCGCACGCAGCAGGTGCAATTCCGCTTCACTCATCGTCCCTTTCAAACCCAGCAAAAGCCTGTCATTAAAATGCTTCGGATCATAGAGTCCGTCTTCGTCGAGAATAAGTGTATCTGTAATGGCGCAGATCTCTAACAGGCGATGCCAATCACTGTTGTTACGCGCCAGACGAGAGACCTCCAATCCCATCACCACTCCCACTTGCCCGAGGCCGACTTCGCTCACCAGCTTCTGAAAGCCTTTGCGATCAGCAGAAGATGCTCCCGACTGCCCCAGGTCACTATCAATGACCTCAATATTCTCCTCCTGCCAGCCCAGCGCGACAGCCTGAGCACGGAGAGCATACTGCCGTTTGGTGCTTTCCTGGTGCTCGAATACCTGACGCAAAGTCGACTGCCGCACGTAGAGGTAGGCCTTGCGTTGCAGATGATGCGTAGTCACTTTCTCGTGACGGGATCCATTGGTATCTATCAAAGAGTTCTCGTTACTCATAAATATCAGTGTTAGAAATGCGATTAGCGGGTGCCTTCAAGAAGCGGTTCACCCGCATGAAGCCGCACAAAGAGCATGTCACTCAGGAGATCCACCGCCTGTGCCTGCCAGCTTGAGAAAGAAGGGGCGTTGGAAGAGCTTACATCGTGATCAGTCAATCGGTCCTCATCCCGGAGGCCGCCAGGAACAATCGACTCACCCGGAGGTGCTTGCATCCAGCCTGCCATTCCCTGATGAAGGAACAGTTCGAGCGCCGAGTCGAATGAGTCACCGTGACATCCTCCTAACACATAGTCGCGTAGGCCTTCATAGAGAGAGCGCAAGGAGGCGTTATCCAATGGCAAGGACAGGTGACTCACGTTGTTAGTCGCCCCTTTTTCAGGTGGCGTTGCTGGTTCAAAGCCTTTTCCAACGTGCGCAAGTGGAGCTCCACTTCCAGATCATTGCGCAAACACTCAAGGATATCAGATGGCGTGAGGGATGGATCCTTTGCTAACAAAGCCCTCACATGATCAAGAACCTCCTCCGTAAGCTTGTGAGCGCCCTTCGGGCCACGTTTACCAGGCAACAATCCCGGCAAGCCATCGTCACGAAAAGCCGAGCGAGCGGCGTAGAGAGTTGGCCGTGAAAGCGCGAAGTGCCTAGCCAAAGAACAAACGGAATCCTCCCCAGCCTCCCAGGCACGAAGAGCCTCGTATTTGACCTGGAGCAAATCATGAGGATCAAAGAACGGGCTCTGCTGGAAAAGAGAATGAGTGACCCGGTCAGGATGGGGATGAAGAGCGCCCGCACGGAGAAGAGCGTCTCGTTTGGATTGAGAGGAGAAAGACGATGGCATCGGAACGATAGACTGTTAATTAAATTATGCCCAACAAGAGGGACTGAATCGCTCGTTTTGTCAATTCAACTTTCCCTAAATTACTGCATATAAGGCATAAAATCATCGATAAAGCGCGTATAAATCGCTCGCTTCGGCATCATTAGGTTTACAATGGCGGCATTAATTGCTTAACAGCCTCAGCTTTGAGTTCAGCCATCAAACGCGCCAGTGCTAACAAGTCCGCCAAGCGGGCGATCGCCTTACCTTCCGCCACCTCCACAAAGGGATCTGGAGCCTCCACATCGGTCCAGCAAGCCTCTAGAGAGGCCAATTCCCCAGAATCATCAAAGAAGTAGACACGATAGACTCCCCAGTTCTGGCGCAACTTTACCAGCTCGAACTCCCGCCCGCACAACGGATGAAAGCAATGGGTAACCCGGAAGACCTCTCTTGAACAGTTGGGATCAGGTGTAGTTGACGACTTTGGATAAGGGAAAGATAGAACGCCTATTCTCAAGTATTCAGGTAGGGTTTGAAACCACCCTATCACTACCCGAAGAGCGCGTCCACAGTCTCCAAGACCTCAATGCCAAGTTCTCCACTTGGCTCCAGAAAGACTATCATAACCGTCAACACAGCACTACCGGCACCACCCCGCAAGCCCGTTTCCACGCCGGAGCCGAACACCTCCGCCAACTTGAACTCAGCCATCACGCTCTGGAAAAACTCTTCTACACCCGCATCCACCGCACCGTGCGCAAGAATGGCACCATTCGCATCGAAAATCGCCTCTACGAAGTCGACTTGAGCCTACGCGGACGTCGCATCGAAGTGCGCTACGACCCCTTTGCCGTAAGCAAAGAGCAATCGCTGGAGATCTATCATCACAACCATCACGTCGGCACAGCTCACCTGGTCAATCTACACCTCAACAGTCAGATCGACCGGCTCAACTACGAACGCCGTCACCAGGGCTAACAAAGCCACATCACGCTATCATCATCACACCATGACGACCAGACTTAGAAAAAGCAGTGGCCGCAAGCCCATCACAGACTCCACCATCACTCATTACACCCATCTTTGGGGAGCAACCGGCATCCCCTTCAACGAAGAAACCTCCCACTATCAAAAGCCCCCTCAGATCCAACAAGCCGAGCAACTGCTAACCCAAAGCGCCGCCCTCCGCAGCCTCATGTTGCTCAGCGGCCCCAACGGCGTAGGGAAAAGCCATCTCGTCAGCCACTGGAAAGACAAGCTCGATCCGCGGCTCTACTGCGCCATCGCCATCACCCAGGCCAGCCTAAGCCATGCCGGATTGTTAGCCTATTTAGCCCGCAAGTTCGGCAAAGCCGGCGGCACCCGCAGCACCACCCTGATGCATCTTGAAGAAGCCTTGGTAGAACTTGGCGAGACCAGCGCCATCATCATCCTCGACGAAGCGCAGAACTACAGCCACGGAGCGCTCGAAGAGATCCGGCTATTGTTAGGCATCGATCTAGCCCGGCGTCCCGCTTTTAGTCTCATACTCATTGGAGACGAGTATTTGTTAGGAAGTCTAAGACTACGCAGCCACCGCGCCCTCTACAGCCGCATCGCCTGTCATCATGAGCTCAAACCGTGGGAAAGCCAAGAGATCGAAGAACTCCTAGAAGCCAGTCAAAACGCCGTAGACTTGAAGGAAAACATCATCATCCCCGCCGCCCTGGACTTGATTACCAACGCCAGCAACGGGCGGCCGCGCACCGCGCTGCAACTGGCCCGTGCCGCGTGGATCGCAGCCAGCCAAGAGAAAGCCAACCACATCACCACCGATCACGTACAGCAAGTGATGCCCACCATTCCCTCCGCCAACGACCATCGAGGAGGCATGCCGGAAGGCTAACAAGATAAACATTAGGCTATGCAAACACCATCAAACCAAAGCAGCCCCGTCGAAGAGCAAGTGGCGGCCCTACACCAACACTATTGCCAACTGACCGGGCAGAAACTGATCTTAGGCTTCGACCGGCAACGAGCCTGGTATGAGTTGCTACGAGCCGGGTTCACCAGCGAAGATGTCGAACAAGTCGTCAGCTACTTGCAACGGGAGATCCGAGGCGAGCGTCGCCGCGTGGGAGCGCTCAAACCCAGTAACTTCTTACAACTCGAGCGATTCGAAGAAGACCTCAACATCAGTCGGGCGAGACTAACTAGAGCATCAAAACCATCGAAACCACGGCCGCCAAGCAAACCCACCGACGCCTTCACCCCCGAGGAAGGAGCGCGAGCCTTTCGTAATCTGAGATTACAACTTCAGCGCACCACCACGCCAAAGACTGACAATCCCACGAAGAAAACAGACAATCCCACCAAACAATCTGAAAACAATCCCACGACCTAATTCGCCGCGCCACATGTGGCCCTCGCTCTAGATCAGATCAAGCATTCAGAAGAAGGGAGAACACCTCAACTACTCACCCAACAGAGACTTGAGCAAGAGGATGCCTTAGAAACCCTGCTGGCGTTCCTGAGTGCGGATCCTGAAGAGAAGTTTAGGTACGTGACAGACCTCCAACTCTTGTCTGACATTGACCCCGAATCTCGAAATCTATTCAAGGCGTCGTGGTGGAAGGGTACCATGAGACTTCAGACCCGAATGGTCGCCATGGAGTCCGGAAGCTTTCAAATAACGCTGCTGATCGCCGGTCGGCCTCTGATTGAGGGAGCCTTAGTGAGAACCGGTGCGAGTTTCAAAGTTCTGCCTTCATCACTTCGACTATTTGAGTCCACTACGTTAGATGAATGGCTATTGGATGCGAAACAGGCCCACGGTGGCTTTCGTGTCTACATCGAAGAAGGCGCTCATTTGCCTGAACAACTTGATGAGCGGCGATACAAATCATTAACGCTTGTGGATGTATTTTCCAATGCCCATTGCACCGCTATTATTCCACGATATTCCCATCTAGCTGCGGATCTCGACCACTTGATCTCTGAACACGGCAACGGCTTACAGCCACCTTCACACCTTTCCCATGTAAAGGAAGGAATCGTAATCACTTCCCCGAAACTGACACCCGAACTCGGCCAGGAGCGCCCTAATCGAGAGGCATCGAAGGACCGGTTGGAAGCTTACGTCCGCCTAACAAAAGAGCACTCTCGCAACAACCGTCATCATATTGCCATACGGTCGTTTCATTAACCGGCTTTAGCGTTTTCTTTTTCATTCCTCCCCCAAAATCTACATCAACATCCAATGCTGCGAAAGACCTACTCGAAACATCTCATTGCCCATCCATTTATTTGGTTGGTTGTAACGGCCGTATCAATCTTTGTTCTAAACATCGGCGAATCTCAAGGGGCTGCGATTATCGTTAATGCAGAACAAACAGAATCAACCACGGGGCATCCAGACGGTGATAGCCTCTTTACCGTCAACGATACATTCACCATTGCGAACGGTTCCCCAACCGCTGACATTTCTTCCGCATCAGCATGGGAATTTCAGAGGAGTGCGTTAAGATTTCGCGAAATCAACTCGGTCTATTATGCGGAATTCGTGATTGTGATGAATGAGAACGTCAATGGAACCACCATAACGATGAATGAACTTGCCTTTTCCAGCGGCGGAAGTTCTCTCTGGAATCTGGATTCAGGCGAAGATAATTCTGTTACCTTTAACGAGAATGATCCGCTTGTGAATTTCGCGGCTGGAGGGAATTCCGACGCAGAGCTTGCCATTCATATTCCCCATTCAGTGTTCGCAGGCTTGTCAGACACAGACACGATCTCCGTCACTTATTCTTTTACCGCTGCGACGGCCGGTCCCGATACCATCGGTATGGGTGATGGCCTGGTGGCCATACCGGAGCCCTCCTCATCTTTTCTAATGTTCGCGGGTCTAAGTCTATTCCTTCGGCACCGATCAGAGCGCAGGTGACACATACCGCTTCGCTCCCCCTTTGGTCCCTTGCGGAGGGACTTGATCGTAGACGGATTTCTGATCCGTGAGGTGAAAGCTCAAAGCAAAGGGAAAACGTCCTTCGGGTGGATTCCGAGTATAGCGGCCGTGTCCCCAGTAGTCGCCGTGGGCAACGAGATCAAATCGAGATAGACGGCCGTTTGTGTGTTCCAATTCCCCCAACAAATCCGCTTCATAGCCACTCTTGCCGTTCTTCCTGACCAAGACGACGCGGCCTCGAATCGTCCCTTCCTTGTCTAACGTGATTTCTAACTCGCGCACTTCATCGTGACGCCAGAATACAGGCTCTCCGCGGGTACTATCGACTAAGTGGAAACGGGCCAACCGCATGGCTAAGCTCTTGGGAAACGTACTCCGGCGAAGCGCCTCCCGCTCCTCTTTTAGAATCCACACATTGTCCCGCGAAACGGCTTTTTGAATTAGAGCTTCCCAGACGGATCGCGGCGTAGCGTAGCCGCCTAACACCTTGCCGTGACTGCGTACCACGAGAGCGCCGTCCGGAACACGCGCAACAAAGTACGGATCAAGTTTGGCCCCATCAAGGAGCGCCACATCACGCTCAACCGTATACTTGCGCAGACAGTCCTTCATCAGCTCCCAGGTCGGTTCCACACCGCGGTGATTGTGGAAGCCTATCAAACGTCCTGAGGCGGTGGCGATGTAAAGGCCCTGAGTGGTAGGATTGAAACGTTCGTAGTCGACCTGCTTAGCAATCTTGCGCCAGAATTCCCCTTCCGCGTCTTTCTGCTGGCGCTGGTTGAACTGATCGATGGCGACCGGAATGAACTTCTTTTGAAGCGCCTCGATGATCTTGGGATGAGAGAAGGTCGACCAACGGTCGATCACGCCGTTGTTTCACGTGCACCCGAGAGGATGCCCGTCCATGGCCCAGATGAACAGTGGCTTGCCTTCCCGGGCAGCCTGATGCTGTGCCGGAATGAGCGATTGGTGCCAAGGGATCGTTGTCCAAGCTTCTTCTTGAGGCTGGACTTCCCGATGCAGCTTCCGAAATGTTTCTGGCGTCAGCTCCGCTGAAAGCTCTCCCAGCCCGAGAGCCAGGGAGAGGAGAAAGAGCAACCTTCGCATGGGCTCTTTTCCCACGGATTGCCTGTTTGGTCAAAGCGGTGAACGCCATTCGTAGAGGAACTCGTGAGAGTTCCTGGGAGGACGGCTCGTAGCGAAAAGAACTCCCGCGGGTTCTTCTACAATCTACCGCCAGAACGGGAGCATCTGCCCGAGACGTGTGTTCTCTAGGACATCCACGCCCGCAGCGTTCTTGAAAATAAAGAGCCCGACCAAGACGATGATGCCGAGAATGAAGACGATTCCGGCGCCGACCATGGTCGCTGCCATCGCCGTGCCACAAAGATCCCACGCGCTTTGAGCCATGGAGTGAAGCCGGCGGCTGAGGAATGGAACCGAGTGGAGTTTGGTGTGAAGTTCTTGGTTCTCCTGCTCGATCTGCTCGTTCTCCAGCATCTTCTCGTGTTCATCCAACCCGAGTTCCACCGCGTCGCGGATTTCGTCCATGGAGGAAGGTTTGACGAGAAACTTCAGGACATCGCCTTCATTGATCGCTTTGAGAAAGACATCGGTTTCGGCGTGGCCCGTAAGGAGAATACGCTGTGTCTTGGGTCGGGCCTGGCGCATCCGGCTCAGGAAATCGAGGCCCTTCTCACCGGGCATATCATGATCACAGAGAACGACTTGCACGTCCCGGTCCGTGATAATCTTTTCGGCCTCCGTCGTGGATTCTGCAGTGAAGACCTCATACTCCCGGTTGAGCAGGGCGCTGAGGTAAGATAGGAGAGGCCGCTCGTCTTCGACGACCAACACGCGGCTTCTCTCTTTATCGGGAACCATCGACTTCATGGTCGATAATTATGATAATTCTACTCCATATTGCAAATGAGATTATTCAGTTTTCCCAAGTTTTTTGAAAGAATGAACCAGTCAGAGGGCTGAACCTCTTCCAATTCGAAGCCCATTGATTGCCTGCACCCTGGGACCATGGCCAAATCCCGGACCAATCTATCATTCCGCATTGAACCGGACGCGGTAGTAAAGCTCGCTCCCGTCAGGTTGGGGTAACACCAAAGCCCAGGTCACCGCATCATCAGCCGTAACGGTGCTCGAGGCACTCCAAGATCCATCGGTTAGGTCTGGCGAGGTCTCCACGGTGTAGCGATTGCCGGCACGGCTAGGCCAGGTGAGTGTGACGACCGCACCATCTGGAGAAACGGTGATCGAAGTGATGCGAAAGAACGAGGTGGCATCGTTGGGATCCGTTCCTAACTGATCTTCCTGTTCATCGGTGACGCCATCACCGTCGGAATCGAGGTCCGGCAAACCATCGCCCGGCGCGAGGGCGATCATTTCGCCGGGCTCGTGATCGAATGCTAGTCCGCGCGTGAACACCAAGGAGCCCAATGCTTGAATAATGGCGAATTCTTCGTTTTCGCCACCGGGATTGAGGACGACACGGTCACCTACTTCAAAGAAACGGCCTTGAGCACCTAACTCAGCTTGCTCCGTGATCTCGACGCGGCGCTGGCCCCGTTGCGCGCCGCTAGGCAGGGAGGTGGTGGGCGCCATTTGGATCTGATCTAAGTTGCCCCCGGTTAGTTCGATGACTTCGCTGATGCCGATGGGTTGCCAGCCATTCTCTTCCGTCCAGCGTTCGTAGACGCGCGGCCCGTTGGCGGGATCGTTTTCATCCACCGCCAAGACACGGAGCACGGGGCCCTCTTCAATCAACGTCACGGGAGGATTCTCATCCTCCGGCGGATCCTCCATTCCCATATCTCGATTGATGAAGCGTGCGACCATGCCGGGAAAAAGATAAGCAATGTGTCGGAACACGGTTTCAATCGCTTCCTCGAAGATTTGACGGCGGAAGCGGTTGGCGAAAGTGTAATCGATGCTGTGCAGCTTAGGGGTTCCGTTAATCAACGGGAACTCCCCTAACGGATCGGCGTGGCGTGCGGTGACAAACTCGTCTTCGCGCAAGACCGTATCGATATCGCCGGACTGATTGGTGCGCTGGCGCGGTTGACGGAAAGCCGTGTTGGGACCGGAGTCCATGACCGATTTGTTATCGACGAAATGCCCTGCCTTCGGTCCGCCCGGCCAGGGTCCCACTGTGGCCATGGCCTGGTTCCCTTCCACGCAACACCGCAGGAAATCTTCGCGCATCTCGTCTAACCGAAAAGCATAGCTCTCACCGTGTTGCATATCAATCTTCTCGGCGAGTTGGCGGTAGATCTGGATGCGTTTGGCTTCGTCGCGAATGAAGGCACCGTTCTCATCGAGGATCGCCATGACATCGATATCACCTGTGACCGCCTTTGGATCACCACCATTGGGTCCCTCCATTTCCATCTTCCAGGTCCGTCGCGGCGTGCCGGTGACGGGATCGACCGCGCCTTCGATCCGCTCCGTCGTCACCTTGCGAAGTTGATTGCCGCCGACCTGAGAGGCCACGTCGTGGTTAAACTGGGCGTCGGTACCGAAGTTCGTGGTGATCTCTGCCTGGGAACCGGTACCTTCAATTTTCGGTGGTTTGCTAGAAAGCTTGTTCCATTCTTTGGTGCGACTGATAAGGCGGGAACGCACTTCATCAGCCAGAACGGGATTGGATTGTAGTTCGGGTTTCTGGCGCTTTAACACGTCCATGTACTCGTCGGCCGCACGCTTCAAGGCATCGCCAGATTTGTTCAATAAGATTGAGGGCGGTTCCACGATCTGAATGGTGGCCACGGCGTCTTGGCGATAGCCCAAGTATTTCCAGTCGATATCGTTGACCGTCTTCCACTTGAGCGCTTTGGGTTTGGGCCAAGCTTTTCCGGCGCGAAGCAGCGTCGCCGAACGCGGATGCCGTGAACGAAAGGCGACAATGACTTTGTTATCATCACAGAACTTCTGCAAACGCCGCATCGTCGGGTTGTCGACCCCGAAGATCTTGAGCATGAGGCTAGGCGGGATGTCATCACCGGCGCGAAGGGCCGTCGAGAGATCCGTCACATTGGGATCGGCCTCGGCGCGAGCGACACGCGTGTCGCGGTCAACGGTTAGACGCTCGCGCCGTTGCCGGTGTTTGGCGCGCAACACTTGTTCCGCCAACTCTTCACTAGCATTGTCCACGCTACGCAAACTGCGGCTCATGATGCCGTAGCTCCGCATGAGGACTAACGGTTCAAACAAGAGATCGGGATTGGATCCAAAGAACTTGCCGGTTTTGAATCGCAAATTCTCGAGATCACCATTGTCGATATCCTTATAAAAGTTGGCCATCGCTTCCGTGCCCTCTTCGAGAAACTGCGGAAAGGTCCGGATGATAGCGCTGCCAGTTTGTCTGGTCATGATGCCCAGCTCGCGATAGGTCTCAAACTGCACATAGATTTCCTGCAAAATGGCATGTTGAGCGCCAGGATCGTTCTTCACCACCGCATTCCACAAGTTGGTGATGGTGATCCCGTTATTGGCCAGGACGGAAGGCCCGTGCACTCTAACATCGTTCCAGCCGTCGGCCATGAAGTTTAACAGACCGACCACGGATTCTCCCGCCACAAAGTAGATACCCTCACTTAATCCGCAAATCTCAGGTGGGATACCGTTGCGAAGACATTCGTCTTTGTAGGTGTCTTCCGGCGGCGTGACGGCGGCAAATCTAACGTCGAAGGCGTCCGTCCACCCCTCTTCTTCCAAGAAGGCCTGGGCATCGGCGTTGACTGTGCGTCCGCCTTCCTCCTTCACCCAGATCCTGACATCATAGCGAACCTTTCCCTCGGAAGCTTCATACAGCGGCAGGGATCTGAAAATACTCCCAATGCTAAGCCGTCGCTCGTCGCCTTCCGCTGGCAACTCGAAGATTTCGTAATACTTCGGCGTCTTGCTTCCAATATCCGCCGCCTTCTGCATAAAACCACCGCCTAGATTGCCTTCGGGCAATTGATAGACTAGCACAATAATGTCTTTGGCCTCGCCACTATCTTTGGACACATTCTCAATGAAGCCATCGACTCGAGCCGGCTGCCCCGCGAGATAGTCCGTGCGGCCGGCTTGTGGGCGTACGCCCCACTTCAAAAGCGGTTCATCGATCACGTGAATCTTACCCGTCGCGAGATCCCTCACATTCTCGCCATCGATCGATCCCAGCACCAGGGCTTTGAAGTCGAGCAAAGCGGGGCCCGCGTAGGCATCGAGATGCCAAATGAAAGTCGCCGTGGCGTTAGGCTCCAAAGAGAAAAATTCCGGTTCAGGAGGCACCGGGTTCTGCTCCGTAACCGGGATCGCCTCGCTCATCGGCGGGAGGAACTGCACGGGTGTCAGAGGCACGCCGGGATCTTCGAGATCACGGTTGGTGATCAATGAGAGTATCCTCGTAATACCTGGCATATTCACATTATCGACCGTGACGTTTGAGGTGTTCTTGATATCGATCTTCACTTCCACGCAATTGGTGACGTCGTCACGCGCGCTTTCCAAGTCACGGCAGGCCGCCGTTTTCTCCGAAGCCGGTGTCTGATTGAGCCGAAGCTGCTTCGGAGTGGTGGTCACCGTGATCTCAAACGGCACGATGGTCACCGGCTGACGGGCCTTGACCGTTTCGAAATCCTCGTCTCCTGGTCCCTCACGCACTTCGATTTGGCTTAGCAAATGCGTTTGTCCCGTTTTGAGAATGCGCATCGGCACGGTGAAGGTCCGGACACGTTCATTGGTTGTGAGCTGGAATGGCTCGGGCAACTCGATGAATCCAACATCCAGATGACCCTCAGGTTCCTCACCCTCCTCTTCGTCTTCGTCCTCATTTGGCGGCAACTCCTCTTCCAGCAAGGGATCGCGGAATGTGATGGTTCGCGGTTCATCCGTATTCAGTCGCACTTCCACTTTAGCCTCTGTACGGTCGTCCTTCTTTAGAGGTTCGTCAGGTAGCTGAATGGTTAGGGAAACCTCCTCACCAGATTCGACCGCGACAAGAAATCGCGCGCTCATTTCCTCGACCGGCCCACACCCACCCGTGCCATTCAAGATCGCGGCCTTGCTCTCAAATTCACCAGGTGCCGCCGCCTCAAACTCCGTGAAGCCTTCGTAGAGTTCGCCCGGGCCTAGCGTAACCGGGATAGGCGGTAACGTGGGACCGATCTGCCGGAAGAATGGTGTATTGATGCTAGGGCTAAGGTTGATCTCGTGAAGTGATCCTCTTCCGGTGTTGCGGATCGTGGTCTTCACCGTGAACCGGCTGCCCACATCAATACGGAACCGGCCGCGTTCGAAACGGAAACCGTCCTCGGCAGCACTCTCGAAATCCACTGATGGACACGCGGGCATGAGGAACAAACCGAACACTTCTCCAAGTCGTCTCCCACCGTGCCAGAGGACATGCTTTTGATCATTGATGAACGTCTTGCCTTCGAAAGCTAACATCGTTTCTCGTCCACCAATCGTCGCGAACCATTCATCAAGAAAAGTACCCTGACATTTTTCGGTGATGACCTCCCGAATATCAAAGCGTTCGCCGGAAGGCGTCCAAATCAATCCCGGGGAGGCAGCAACGTAACCCGTGTTGCTCACCGCATGCGGCCAGCCACCTTCGGAACCGGGAAGGATCGAGCCATTGAAGGTCACATGCCGAGTATCGCCCGTGAACAAGAATCCGGCATAGTCTCCGTGATCATTGATGACCAATCCGTCTGGAGGCGGCAGCTCGCCGGAGTTGTTCAGCCGCAATCCCTGTCCAGGCTCCACATCGATCAGTGAAACACCTCCATCCGGACTAACAATATAGTGCCCAACTTCGTCGCCCTTGAGAGCTTGAATGAGCATCTCGCCACTATCATTCACATCGAGACCACGCGTACCGAAAGGTGCGGTATCGGGTTCCGCCCGCAGTTCTGACAGGGCTTTAACCGCTGGGAACAGGTCTTCCAGGAATTGCGGCGTCCGGCCTGAATCAGGCGTTCTTAGAAAGGTCCGGTAGGTAAACGAATTGGCCAGACGATAGGTCCCGATCATCTTGGTGCCGTCGGGACTGATGCCTTGCGTCCATGACGAAGACCCTTCGTCAAAAGGGAATAAGGCGCCGTGACCATAGGGGCTGTAGCTCCCGGCCACGTTCTCCGTCTTGCCGTCGTTACGTAACCGGGCGATCCCCCCGGCGGCAAAGGAGGCGATGACGTCATCAAAGGGATCGCGATCCAGGATGGTACCGTTGGCCAGTTCATTGAATTCCCAGGCCACTGGGTTGGCGATGGGATAGACGTCCATTTCCGTGCCGAGAAAATCGATCGTACAAATCACCCCTTGAGCATGAGTGTTCGACGTAATTGATAGGAAGCCGAGGGCGATAGCCAATCCATGGATCGCGACGAAAAGCGAAAAGGCGTTCATTTTCATGACAAGCGACGCGCCCTAGCTTGCCAAGATCAACGAAACTCCGCAAGCGTGCGGACTCGTGCAATCACATCACGATGCGCACCTACTTAACTATTGGCTAGACTCCGAATCACGGTAGCCAAATCCTGAACGGTCTCCGTGAAAATTGGCCAATCTATTTCGTTAGGCGATTCTGTAGAGAACCGGCCGTTTCCCGAGACGAGAATGGTAGGGAATCCGAGTTGGTGAAAACTCCGGAAATCGTGTGACGCTAACGAGGCGATCTCCGATGATTCTATTCCCACTTGAATCGTTGGCACGGTCAAACTGAGTGACTCGCTTGCCTTTCTAATCAAGTCAGCATTTTCTTCAATGCCGGCGATGACCAGGAAGCCTCCGCTCTCCGCGAAATAGCGTTCCACCTCAGGAGAGTAACTGAGCGCTGTCTTGGGAAAACTACCTAATCCATCGAGACAGAGCACCGCTCTCACTTGATCGCCCTTTGATTTCATAATCGAAGCCAATCTAAAAGCGCCGCCATTCTCCGTCCCACCGTGAGGCGGCGTGCCGTTTGTTAGGGCGGCAAAGCGGATGGTACGATCCGGCCTCTCTCCAATGAAGTTCTGTGCGAGCGCCAGGAGCGCGGCCGCACCCGTGGCCTCATTGCTAGACACTGATCGCTCGAGCGGATGATCATAGTGGGCCGTGACACAAATGACTTCGTTGCGCAAATCACCGCCAGGAAGATCGATCCAGATGTTGCGTGTGAGTCGCCCATCAATCTCGAATTCCTGACGTTCTACCCGATAGCCAAAGTTCTCCGGTCCCCAAGTGGACTCCAAGTGGTTTGCCGTCCGATTCAGCGTACCTTCTTTCTCTAGATGTCGCGGGCCAATGACTTCAGACAAATTCCGCACATAAACCTGCAGATCACTTTCCTGAATCTCACTCGCCAGTTGATTGAATACGGCGGGCACACCGTCCTGATCCTTACCCGAGAAATGGATGGCCAAGGAAGCGGCACCGAGAACGATGAGCCCCAGTGGAAGGCCGAGGAGGCAGAGGCGGATCATCTTGGCTTCGTTCATGACGACCCTACGATTCTGGCAAAGGATCTGGTGTCGAGCGAAATCACGTTTCACTTTTCGTGGCGCTCTGTCAGTGTTAGATTAGAATTTTGACTATGTTGGGGCGTGTGTCGGACGTTTCGGATCCATACGAGATCGCCTCCTTTCCACGTAAAAGGTTGGCTTCCCTTACTTTCCAGTCACTTAAGAATAACTGATTCGTCGCTCCCAATGCCTTGACGGGCTTTCGCATTTCTTGCCTTTACGGCCGAGCATTTGCATGTTTTGTCACGCACCCAATTCCTGACCCCCTCACATTCTATGAAAGCACCACGATTCCCCATCGTTTGTTGTCTCCTTGCCCTCGTAGCAAGCTTCTCCACCCTTCAAGCTCAAGACTTTGCCGAACTCTGGCTCCTCGGGGACGCCGAGAATGGCAACCAATCAGAATTTAGCCAGGAACGCGGCAACAATGGCGAACCAGGCAGTCCTGATGAACAGGACGACGACTTCTACTTTGCCGGCACCTATCCCGATCCCATCGGCACCGTGGCCACAGACGAGATCTTTGCCAACTATGACCGCGCCTTGACACCTGGCGATGCCTTCAATCGCATTCACTTCATGCTAGACTCGGTAGCGGCTTCACCGGGTTCACAGCTTCGGTTCACAACGAATCTGGTTCAGTTGGGCGCCGCCGCCGGCATCGATCCCATCACGCATGACCTGGTTTTTCGCTTCAATGGCAGGGAGTTTCACAGCATCGACGATATCCAAGAGCCTACCTTGGTCGAAGAAACGCGCTCAGCACAAGCGTTAGGTGCGCGAGACGGGGCCAACACCATCGAGATTGAGCGGGTGGGGGGCAGTGATAGTAGCTGGATTCAGTTTGATTACTTGAGGTTGGAAGTGGGTGCCTCGGATCTCGATGGCGATGGACTTCCCGATACCTTTGAAGAACAGTTCGCCTTTCTCGACCCTAACAACAATGCCGATGGCGCCGCCGACCAAGATGGTGATGGCCTCACCAACACCGAGGAATTCCAGGCCAGGACTGACTTGGAAAAGGCCGACACGGACGATGACACACTTGATGATGCGGATGAGTTACAGCGGGGAACGAACCCACTCTTAGCAGACACGGATCAGGATGGCTTGAATGACGCTGCCGAGGTGAATACCAACAATACCGACCCAGTGAATCCGGACACTGATGGCGATGGATTGACCGATGGCGACGAAGTCAACACCCACAATACCAACCCCACTCTAGCAGACACCGACACGGATGGTGTGGATGATGCAACCGAGATCGAGTTGGAAACGGATCCCACCGACGCAAATGACATTCCCGTCCTTTTCAGCGATCTCTGGCAGTTGGGCATCGACGATGGCGGTCAGGGCGAATTCACCCAAGAACAAGGGGGATCGCCTGAAGCGCCTGGAAGCGCCACAGAGCTTGATGACGATTACTACTTTGCCGGTGAGTATCCTGATCCTATCGGCACCGTGGCCGAAGACGAGCCGACCGCGAATTTCGAGCGCGCCCTGACATCGGGGAACACGTTCTCCCGAATTCATTTCAATCTCGATGACGTTCAAACCGGTGAGGGCTCTGAGTATAAGATCACGTTAGACCTGTGCTGCTTAGGAGCCCAAGGAGATGAGAGCGTGCATGATCTGTTAGTGCGATGGAATGATGTGGAGATCTTCTCCCAGGAAGGCATCGCCGACGATCAGGTGGTGAGTTTCTTCGCTGATGGCACCGCCGTGAACGCGGAGCCCGGCGCAAACACCATCGAAATCGAGCGCACGGGTGGTAGCGACGGCGCCTGGATTCAGTTCGACCGCATCACCACGGAGTTCCGTTCCGACGACACGGATCGCGACCGTTTGCCCAATGCCTACGAAGCCAAATTCGCTTTTCTCGATCCAAACGATCCCTCGGACGCCGCTCAAGACGAAGATGAGGACGGCCTAACCAACTTACAAGAGTTCGAAGAAGGCACCGAGCCGGATCAGAATGATACGGATCAAGATGGTTTGTTAGACGGTCCCGAAATTGAAGCCGGCACGCGGCCGCGGGTAGCGGATTCGGATCGCGATGGCTTGTTAGACGGTGCAGAGGTCAACACCCACCAAACCGATCCGCTTAATCCCGATACGGATGGCGACGGTCTCCGGGATGGCGGTGAAATCGCTGCGGGATCCAGTCCACTCGATGTCGATACCGACGGTGACGGCGAGAATGACAATGACGAGGTGCTCTACGGCTCCAGTCCCACCGACCCAAACTCCACGCCGCTGCCTTATGAACAACTCTGGCAGATTGGCGAAGAGAACGGCAACCAAAGCGAGTTCACACAGGAAGCCGGTGGCGCCCAGCCCGGCCCCGGCAGTGCCGAGGCTCTCGACGACGACTATTATCTGGCCGGCGAATATCCGGATCCCATCGGTGTGGTAACCGATGACGAAGATTGGAGTTTCTTTGAACGCGCCCTCACATCCGGCGACCCTTTTTCCCGCATTCATTTCAATCTCACACCAGAGCAGGCGAGCCCGGCCTCACAGATCCGGCTCACCTTCGAGATGGTTCAGTTAGGCGCCGCCGGCGGCATTGATTCCATTCACGATTTGGTGGTTCGCGTCAACGGGACGGAGATCGGTTCCCGTAGTAGTGTGGCGGAGGCCACGACCATCCAGCAGGCCTTTCTGGTACCTGAAGTCGAAGCCGTGGCCGGTCCTAACGTGATCGAAATCGAGCGGACGGGGCAGAGTCCCAGTAGTTGGATTCAATTTGACTACGTCCGCGCCGAAATCCGTGAAATCCTCACCGATAACCCCAATCTGCGGGTGCAAACCAGCGGTGTCTTTGGCGAGCTGGTCGGTCTCGGCAGCCGCACCGTGACCCTGGAAATCGTCAATAGCGGAGAGGATCAAACGCTGGAGATCACCGGCGCTGAGATCACGGGTCCTGACAGAGATCACTACAGTGTCGGCGCGGTACCCGCGACCATTGCTCCTGGCGAAACCGCTAGTGTCGATGTGACCTTTGATCCAAACGGGCGCGCGGGTGGATTCACCGCGTTCTTGGAGTTTGCCAGCAATGATGAGAATGATCCCATCGTTTCCGTCGATCTCTCCGCCCTCATCCCCAATGCCAACGGTTTGGTCGCGCACTATCCGATGGACGAAACGGAAGGGGATAGTTTGTTAGACACCTCGGGCCGCGGCCGCCATGCCGAACTGAGGATCACCGGTGAAGGCTCCGAGTCTTTGTTAGGCCAACCCGGCCTTGCCGGCGGCACCGCCGTCCGCTTCCAGCGTGGCGATACCGGCGCGGCCTTCGCCGAGATCACCGACACGTTTGAGCCCTTCGTGGATGCGACGTTTTCCATGTGGTTCCAAGCGGATGAAGGGGGCGCCGATGTGTTCACGTTGCTCTCTAAGAATCTTCCCGAATCCCAGGGCGATCCTTTCGCGCTTGCGGTCTCGGATGGGACATTCTTCGTCTTTGCCGGTGAAGAGACGGATCCCGCTATCGGCGGCATCACTGCCGGCGAACCGCACCATGTGGTCGTGGTGTTTCAAAACGCTGATTTGGAGAACCGCTCAATCGTCGTCTACCTCGACGGCGAGGAAGCCGGCCGTGCGGAAGGCGTGAACGGTTTTGATGATGCGAGCGCCACCCCACTTGTGATCGGTGCCTTGGGTGGCTCGTTTGGATTCAACGGCGTGATCGACGATCTCCAGGTCTACGAGTTGGCGCTAAGCGCGGAAGACGTCGCCTTTCTCAACGCCAATCCTGGTCAGGTCCTGCCCGGTGAAACACCGGAAGATCCCAATTTGGACTCTGACAATGACGGTCAGAGCGACGCAGCGGAAGCGATTGCCGGAACGGATCCTAATGATCCAAACTCGGTCTTCGCGCTAACAAGCGCCCTACGCACAGGAGACGGCGTGGAACTCACGTGGTCCAGTGTGGATGGTAAGGAGTATGTCATCGAATACTCCACGACGCTTGAGCCGGATAGCTGGGTTGAAGTGAGCGCCGAAGCAGCCACGGGTGCGAGCACGTCCTTCACGGATAACGACGCCGCACGCACGGGTGAGCCTAACGGTTATTACCGTGTGAGGGTTCCTTAGAGGAGTGCCACGCGATTAGTTTTTCGAGCAGTGGCGGCTTGTTAGCCGCCGCTCGCATGTCAAGCGTTAGCGTAATAACTACGTCAATCCCTGCCCTTGGGCATCCGGATCCCCTTGCTGCTTCTGTTCCACCTTCAAGACGCGTAGCGGAATCCGCGTGAGCATTTCGCCGTCTGCCTGAATATCGATCGAGTATTGGCCGGCGGCTTGGAATTGGAGACGCTGAATATTCAATACCAAATTCCGCGTCACGAAGTAGCTGTCTGAGGGGAAAGTTACTTGAATGTTAGGCTCAAACGCGGGCATCACCATCTTGCCATCGTCGTCAATGAAGGCGATCTTGAATTTATGCTGCCCCTCATCTTCCGAACGAAAGCAGATGCGTAAAGCCAGCGAACACTGCGGATGCACGACGGGGAGTTTTCCAGCACAGATGGTGTCAAAACATCCCTGAAGACAGAGCTTCCCATTATAATCATTGGCTGCATCGCACAGCGTGGCCACGAGGATTTCCATGTCGACCACACAACGAGGGACCCGCCTGCTTGGCAAGCCTGAACCGGGTCTGACTAAAAGTGGTGGTCAATAAAGGTAGAGGAACTGGTGACCGTTCCTTCACGGCAGCGGAGTGCCAGGCCCGGAACTCTCACGAGTTCCGCTACGAAAAGTGCCCACCACTTTTAGTCAGACCCAGCCTGAACCTACCAACGCGGTGGAACTCGTGACCGTTCCGTCATCGCCAGAACTCGGAATTCTCACGAATTCCGCTACGACGAATGACCTCGGATCTCACGAATTCCGCTACGACGAGTGACCACCACCAAGGAGGAATCCGTCATGAGCCAGAACTCGGAATTCTCACGAATTCCGCTACGACGGATAACCTCGGATTTCTCACAAACGCCGCTCCGGCGAATGACCACCACCAGGGAGGAATCCGTCATGAGCCGGCGGCTTGAGGCAATCTTAATGCAATTTGAAGCCAGACATGCCACGGAGCGGCGGGATGTCGTGCGCTTCCTCATCCGTGATGTCCACTCCCATTGGACTCTCCCGAATGTTCCGCAGAAACTTATCGATATCCTCAGCGTAGCCCATGACCTTGACTTCGACTCGGCCATCGGGACGATTCTGCACCTCACCCGTCACATCGTGACTGAGCGACTCCCGGTACACGGCATAACGAAAGCCGTGACCCTGGACATCCCCACTGTACAACACCTGCTTAGCAACCTTAGATTCCATGATTTGGTTATGTTAGGGTTAAGGGACGTATTTCATCATGTTCGGCCCCAGGCGGCAAGCTCAAAACATTTTTGAGCCGCAGGGCATACACTAGCACTACGAAATTGGAATGGGCGAAATGACGCCGCTCCTGAACGGGATCATCAAACACCCAAACCGATTCTCGCACCGGCATGCGAGCCTCCCCCCCAGGGACCTGCTCGCCTTCCCCCGCCTTTCATGCTTCAATGCGCTCATGCCTGCTTCACCCCTTAACCGGCGATCGTTCCTAACGACTTCCCTGGCAGCCACAACAGGCTTTGCAGCCACGCTTTCGAATGGCCGGGCCACGCCTGCCACCAAGATTCACGACCGTCGCGTGATCAGCCATTTGCCGGATCTCTATCACGGTTGGCCAACACTCGCGCAGAGGAAAGGCGGCGAGCTTTTGTTAGTTTACTCGGGAGGACGCGAAGATCACGTGTGCCCGTTTGGCCGAGTGGACCTGAAGCGGTCATCCGATGGTGGTGAGAGCTGGACGTTTCCTCGCGTGGTGCTTGATGGTCCCATTGATGACCGGGACGCAGGGGTTTTAGAGACGGCGAATGGATCGATCTTGATCACCACTTTCACGTCGCTCGCCTATGAACCCTTGTTAGAAGAGAAAGAGGGGGAAGCGGCTGCTCGCTGGAAAGCGGCCCATCGCCGGATATCTTCCGAACAACGTCAGGAAGCCTTGGGCACGTGGATGATCCGGTCCACTGATGGCGGAGTGACCTTCTCCGGACGCTACCGTGTGCCGGTCAACAGTCCCCATGGTCCGATTCAACTTTCCGATGGGCGATTGCTCTACGCCGGTAAAGCGTTATGGACCAAAGAAAACAAAGTGGGGGTCTGTGAGTCAACAGATGATGGTCAAACCTGGCGTTGGTTGTCTGACATCCCCACACGCGAAGGCGATGATCACCGGGATTACCACGAGCTTCATGCCGTAGAAACCGCGGACGGGCGGCTCATCGTGCACATTCGCAATCACAACAAGAACAATGATAGGGAAACCTTGCAGTGTGAGTCGGGGGACGGAGGTTGGACCTGGAGCGACCCGCATTCCATCGGTGTCTGGGGCTTGCCCTCGCATCTGCTGCGTCTGCGCGATGATCGGCTATTGATGACCTATGGCTACCGCCGCGAGCCCCATGGCAATCAAGCGCGTATCAGTTCCGATGGAGGCAAGACTTGGAGCGGGCCGATCACCCTTTCTGATGATGGCGCCGGCGGCGACTTGGGTTATCCGTCCACGGTGGAACGCGACGACGGCACGCTGGTTACCATTTGGTATGAGAAACTGGCGGACTCACCGCGGGCCGTTCTCCGTCAAGCGCGTTGGGGTTTCAGGGGCTAATGCTGATGACGCACGTCCTCGGCGGACTCCACGTAGATGGTGTCTTCGGCGATGTTGGTAGCGTGATCACCCACGCGTTCTAGCGAACGCACCATAAACATGAGATCGAGGTAATCTTTGAGGCGTTCCGGATCTTGTTCCATGCGCTTGCGCAAGTCTTTGACCAGTTTGTTATGCGCGTCGTCTACCTCGTCATCCCGCGCATCTAGGGATTTGGCCAGTTCCATGTCGCCTTCCGAAAAGGCGCGGATGCTATCGTGAAGCAAGTTGGAGGAGAGTTCGTAAATCGGCTCTAACAACTTTGCCTCAGCCACCTCAGGATTCTTGAGGACCAAGCGAGCACGGCGAGCGATGTTGCCCGCTTCGTCAGAGATGCGCTCCAGATTGGTCGACATCTTCATCGTTGAGACCACCTTACGCAGGTCCATGGCCACGGGATTGAAGAGAGCAAGGATACGCATGCCTTCCTGGTCGATACGTTTCTCGAGTTGATCGACCTCCTCGTCCTCTGCCATAGCGCGGCTACACAGTTGAGAATCGCGGTCGAGCAGCCCCCGCATGGCGTGCCGCAGGTTGTGCTCCGCTGTGCTGGCCATGGTCAGCACATCTTTGCGCAATTGATTGAGGGCGTCTTGGAAATTTGATAGGATGTGGGATTCGCTCATTGGTTGGATGGGTGGTATCAAACTAGCATTTAACCGTAACGACCTTCAATGTACATGGCCGTTTGTTCTTTCTGCGGATTGAGGAAGAGATCACCGGTGGAGCTGTGCTCGACGATTTCACCGAGATACATGTAGATGCACTCGTCGCTCGCACGTTTCGCTTGGGCCATATTGTGGGTGACAATAACAATGGTGAAACGCTCCTTCAAGTCATTGATGAGGTCTTCGATGCGCTCGATCCCGGCGGCATCCAGAGCGGAGCAAGGTTCGTCCATCAAGATAATCCGCGGTTTCAGGGGCAACAATCGCGCAATGCAGAGCTTCTGCTGCTGTTCCAGTGTTAGTCCGGTCGCTTTGCGTTTCAGATTGTCTTTCACGGCGTTCCAGAGCCCCACTTCCGTGAGAGCTTCCTCCACCATTTGGTTTAGAGCGCCTTTGGTGAGTTCGCTCCTCTTCGAATGCGAACGAATGCCGTAGACCACGTTGTCATAAATGGAAATGGGCAGAGGGTTAGGGCGTTGGAAGACCATGCCCACGTTCTTGCGCAAGGTGGCGGGTGAAACATCATCGTCCAAGATGTTCTTGCCCAGGATTTTGATCTCACCCGTCGTCGTCACATTTCCGTAACGTTCATTGATGCGATTGAGCGAACGCAACAAGGTCGTTTTTCCACAGCCCGAGGGGCCAATGAGAGAGGTGACGATGCCGGGCCGGATATCGACCGTAACATGGAGCAGGGCCTGAAAATCCCCATACCAAAGGTTGTAGTCGTTGACGCGGATACTGAAGTCTTCTGAATCGGCCATGATCTATGGATAAAAAAGCGTTGCGCTGTCAGCCCTAACCAAATTCCCCATTCAGGTAACGGCCGGTGATTTCTTTGTCAGGGTTCTCGAAGAGTTTTTCCGTCTCTCCCCACTCGACCAGCTCGGACGCATTGAAAAAGGCAACGTGATCCGCCATGCGCCGTGCTTGTTGGGTGAGGTTCGTGACAAGAATGATTGTCATGTGTTCTTTAAGTCCGGTCAGTACCTCTTCAATCTTCATCGTCGTGACCGGATCGATGGCGATGGAGAATTCGTCGAGACAAAGGATTTCCGGATCGAGCGAGAGCGCTCGGGCAAGAGTGAGACGTTGTTGTTGGCCGCCGGATAACTTCGTGCCTAACATGTGCAGGCGATCTTTCACCTCCTCCCAAAGAACCGATTGCACAAGGCAGCGCTCCACAATCTCATCGAGTTCGTCTTTGTCCGAAACCCCGCGTCGGCGCGGCCCATACGCCACGTTATCGTAGATGGACATAGGAAGCCCGACAGGCAAAGGGAAGACCATGCCAATGCGACGACGCAAAGCATAAACGTTGGACATCTCCGCGATGTCTTCGCCTGAAACGAGAATCTTTCCATCGACATTGGTGCCACTGATAAGATCGATGGTGCGATTAACGCATTTGAGAAAGGTCGTCTTCCCGGAATTCGCCGGTCCGACGATGCTGAAGACTTCCTTTTCTTGGATTTTCAGATCGATGTCATCGAGGGCGATATCCTTGCCGTAGCGCACGGTGACATTGTTAAATTCGATATGAACGCTCATATGTTAGAAGAATGGGAGGGCTACAGGGATTTACCACTTCTTGCGTGAGCGCAGAAAGACGCGGAGGGTGATGGAGAAGCTGTTGATGACAAGAATGAGTGCGATGAGCACGGCGGCGGTGCCGTATTTCATTTCTTCCGGCATGCCGTGGATTTTCTCAGCCACGACGTGAAGGTGATAGGAGAGCGCCATGAAGCGATCGTCTAACTGATAGGGCATCAACTTATCGCCTAACGAACTCATGCGCACGGCCACGGAGGCGGCGGCGCCGGTAAATAAGATGGGCGCGGTTTCTCCGGCAGCGCGCGAGATCTCCAAGATCACGCCGGTGAGGATGCCAGAGACGGAGTTGGGCAGCACGACCGTGCGGATGGTCTGCCATTTCGTCGCCCCCATATTCCAACAGGCTTCGCGGAAAGCCATGGGCACCGCCGCCAGCGCTTCCCGGGTCGCGGTGACAATGACGGGGATGGTCATGACCGCGATGGTGCAGGCGGCGGCGAATAAACAAGCGCCCATTTTCATGGTAAGGACGAAGGCGCCGACACCAAAGAGTGCGTGCACAATGCTAGGGACTCCGGCGAGACTGGTCACCGCCATGTTGATAATGCGGGTGAACCAATTGTTAGGAGCGTATTCGTTGATGTAGATCCCTGCTAGGATGCCAACCGGCGCCACGAGCAGGAGGGAGACGATCACCAAGTAGAAGGTGCCAATGAGAGGCAGCCAAATGCCGCCTTCCTTCCCCCGGTTTCGCGGTGAATCCCACAGATAATCGAGGGAAAGCACGGGAGACGCTTTGTAAAAGAGATAGATGAGGATGGTGAGGACGGGGATGATCAACAAGACGGCCATGCTGAACATGGCCCACTTGGCGAAGGACTCCGTCCGCGCTTTGCGCTTCTCGACCTGACTGGGTTGAAAGGGATTGCTCGTTTCCATAATCGTCGCCGTTAGTTTTTCTCGTTGCGGATTCCTTTGATGATCAGATCAGAGACGACGTTGATGACCACGCTGATGGTGAGGAGCACGATGCCGATGACGAAGAGCACTTGATAGTGTTCGCCGCCGTGAACGGCTTCCGGCATTTCTCCGGCGATGGTCGCGGTCAAGGCTTTGACGCGCTCTAACAGGAGCATGGGGTCAAAGATATTCTCCGGGATGTTATCGGTGCCGCCAGAGGCCATCCACACGGCCATGGTCTCCCCCACGGCACGTCCCACGCCTAACATACAGGCGGCTAACAAACCACTCTTGGCGGCGGGGAAAAGCACTCGGTAGATCATTTCCCACTTGCTCGCTCCCAAGGCTAACGACGCCTCGCGATAGGAATCCGGCACGGCGCGCAGGGCGTCTTCCGAGATGGAGACGATGAGCGGCACCGCCATCAAACCCACCACGATACTCGCGTTGAGCAGATTGACTCCGACGGGTATGTTAAACACTTTTTGAAGGATCGGCCCCATGATCGCGAGGCCAATGAAGCCCCAGATGATGGAGGGAATGGCGGCCAAGAACTCGATCAAGATCTTCAAGGTCTCCTTGAGTCTGGGCCCGGCAAACTCAGAAATGTAAACCGCTGCTCCGAGACCCAAGGGCATGGCGATAAACATACTCACCACGGTGATGGCCAAGGTGCCATACATGATTCCCATAGCGCCATAGGACGCTTCATTCCCTTCCGCGGGAACGGGGATCCAGCGGTGAGAGAAGAAGAACTCCCCCCAATCGAGGTGAGGCATGATGGGGCGCGCTTCTTCAAAAATGAAGAAGAAGATCGCCGCAACAAAGATGATAGAACTCCAGCCGCAAAGCGTGATTAGCCACTGGATGGGTTTCTCGGCCTTGTCGAGGAGGGCACCTCCTCGGGCCTTGAGAGAGCTGATTCCTGAGGGCATGATGATTGGTTAGAGTCGCGGAGTGACGCTCCGCGGCGGCTGGAGTTCTAGTGTTAGAGGTAAGGGGGATGGATTACTTGGGCAACGGCACGAAGTCTTCGTCGGCGAGGACTTTCTGGCCTTCGGGTCCCTTGATCCAATCCATGTATTCTTTCACCACGCCGGTGGGTTCACCCAGCGTGTAGATGTAGAGTTTACGAGCGATGGGATAATCGCCGGAGCCCACCGTTTCATTGCCGGGCTCGAAAGCAGCACCGCCATCGGTCTTGCTCACGGCGAGCCAGCCCACTTTGTCTGTCTTGTAACCCATCCCGCTGTAGCCAATGCCGCCGACCGTTTCCTGACAGAGTTCTACAACCGCGGTTGATCCGGGCTGAGCACCGGTGCCTGGCTTGTACTCCACGCCTTTGCCCAGGACGGCAGACTGAAAGAAGCCGTAGGTTCCGGAACTGTTACTGCGTCCAAAGCGCTCGATCTTGAGATCGGGACCGCCGAGCTGGCTCCAGTTATCAATCGTTCCGCCTTCCGCCCAGATCTCTTTGAGTTGAGCCATGGAGACTTTCTTGATGGGATTGTCGGGATGCATGAACACGGCGATGCCGTCGAAGCCCACGATGTGCTCAACCGGCTCCACGCCACGCGCGGCGACGATATCCTTGATCTCTTTCTCTTTAAATGGACGGCTCGCTTGCGCGAAATCCGTCGTGCCGTTGATCATCGCGGTTACTCCTGTGCCAGTGCCCTCGCCATTCACATTGATCAGCACATCAGGATTCTTTTCCTGATAGGCTTCTGCCCAGGCAAGCCCCACCTGAAGCATGGTGTCTGATCCATTGACGGAAATGGTCTTTCCATCGCCGCCTCCACCGCATGATGCAAGAGAGACAGCTGTTCCAACAACAAGCGCTCCTTGAGCGCCTAACTTTAATAGGTGTTTTCTAGTCATGATTTGCAAATGAGTTGCGGCGCTAATCTGAATTCTTCGTAAGGTTTCACGAGAGGGCTTAAGTGACGTTGTCGTTACATAGCGACCTGGGTTTCGCGTGAGAGTGGTCTTATGTGACAATTTCGTTTCAATTGAGCGCGGATCTCCCTTCCAAAGTGACGACTGAGTAAAGAGAAGGAGAGATCGAGGTATAGAAATTATGATTCCAGCCTCAATGGCGAAGGCCCCTTTGCTGACCGTACCAAATTTGTCACATTTAAATCTTTTGATTTCGTAACAAAAGTTCTCTAGAACGGCAGCGTTGTGTGAAGAACGCGTAACATTATGATCAGATTCAATCGAAAACTCCTCCTCACTCCGATGGCGCTCGCTTTCTCGACCGGCGGCCTGCAAGCTGATGAACCAGCAACCGAGGCCCGCCTGCGAGCACTTGAACATGAGCTTAGACAGCTCAGAACCCAACTGGCTGATCAACAGCAGCCTGCAGCACCCGCGAAGCGCCCGACGGACTTCGTGGCTGGAGAATATCTCCCGCCCGATCCCATCGTGGACCCGGTCGATAGCGATGACGTCTTTGTCACGCCCAAGCAATCGGCGGTGACGGAACTCAAACTCCGTGGCCGGATGCACTATCAATTCGGTTATTCCGACGCGAGTGACTACTCCGATTTCCACACCTTCGAATGGCGCCGCGTGCGTCTCGGCGTCGATGGGAAACTCCTGGATAATTGGAAGTTCCACATCATGGCGAACCTCCTGCCTGACAGTAGCAGCACCAATCTAGACAGTGCATACATTCAGTACAACGGGCTCGATTGGACAACCATTTCCTTTGAGAAACTGCGTCCGCGCTTTGGTTACGAACTCAACACGTCGTCATCCAAGATTAAGACCGTTGAGAGGACCAATCTTTCCAACTACATGGATCCTGGCAAGATCACTGGTGCCAGTCTCTCGGGCGATTTCGGCATCTTGGATTGGCAGGTAGGTGCCTACAACGGCGAAATTGGAGATCAACGCAGTTCCGAAGAAACTGACCTCGGCAACGAAGGCGTGCCCGAATACCTCTTAAACGCCAGCATCGGTCTGGATCTTTCGGAGAACATCGGTCTCGATACCTTTGCCTTACGTTTTGACTACATCAACAGCAACGACGACGATGGCATCAATCAGCGTTTCGGTCCTGAAGAAGCCTTTGCCGCAAGCTTGGCTCTCGGAAATGGCCCGTTCAATCTGGTCGCAGAGTATGTGCAAGCCGATACGCACAGCGGTGGCGATCTCTGGGGCTTTTATATCATGCCCACGTTGATGCTAACGGATAAACTGGAAGCCGTTTTGCGCTACGAGTACATGGAAGGTGATGATGGCGCACTCATCCGTCATCAAAGCCGTTATGCCCGCCGCGTGGTGGCAAGCGATCCCGGCGTACCTTCCGCTGGAGGTGTTCGCGGTGAGGAATACTGGGCAGTCTACGGCGGCCTCAACTACTACATTAACAAAAGCCTCAAGCTGATGTTCGGCGTTGAATACGCTGAACTCGAGGACTTGGACGGCTACACGGGAACGTTCGACACCGTCACCGGATTCGGTGCCGTTCGTCTCGAATTCTAACTCTTTAGTTTATACACTTGATTAAGTCGAAACGGGCGCGGCGGGAATCGTCGCGCCCGTCTTCTTTGGTGCCGATATTTGTTCGTTCCACGGCGCTCCTCATTCTGGGGACCTTCCTCTCCGCTTGTGCCCAATCGACGCCTTACCATTCACCCTCCTCACACAAGACGATCCTTGTTCTCATCGCGAAGAGTGATCCCGTCGGCAGTTTCGACGGATTGGAAGAGACGTTGGACAAGAGTTTCGCATTGCTTCCGGGAACGCATCCCCACTATCAACGCATTCAAAGCTTGGGAGCCCTCAGGCAGTCCATTCAGGAGACCGCCCGGGCTTCGGGCCCGCTGGCTGGAATGATTCTGGCCTTTCACGGACAGCCAAGCAAACTCCAAGTCGCGCCTGGAGAGACGATTCACCAACGCAATGTTAGAAAACTTTTCTCAGGACTATCCGGCTGTTTTCACCCCATGGCATCCATCATTCTCTACGCCTGCCTCACCGGCCAGGATGAGGACAACCTGAGCACGGATTTGGCAGCCGTTTTTTCAAGCGGGAGGTCACCGCACCAACGCACTACTGGCTCATGCAGACCGCCGTGCCACTCGGAAGTCGCACGCCTGAACTGACCGAAGACCGGAAGGGGCGGCTACGAGTCGCGGAGGATCAGTTCGCGCTCTTCTACAAAGCGCGGCTAGAGACCGGAAAAGACCGGTTCTTAATCGCACCGCTTGCCATGAGAGCGATTTGCGAAGCCGATGGCTTCAAATGGCGGCCATCACGATTCCGGCCGCTCTTTCTAACAACACGCCCTTGACCCATTAGCGATCGAAAAACGATCATGACTCCGGCAGATGAATTCCCTAATCTTGACGCCAATAGGTGATGAGTGATTCAAGCGCAACCGTTTTAGTAATCGACGACGAAGCTGATGTCGTTGATCTCGTGTGCTACAACTTGGAGAAAGCCGGCTATCGATGCCTTCGCGCCGCGGACGGTAACAAGGGCGAAGCCCTCGCACGACGTGAGAAACCCGACGCCATTGTTCTCGATGTGATGTTGCCAGGACGGGACGGCTTCAAAGTCTTTCAAGATCTGAGGCAACATGCGTTAACGAAGAATATCCCCGTTTTGATTCTATCGGCGCGCGCCGAAACCAGCGACCGCATCGCCGGCCTCAAACTGGGGGTCGATGATTATCTGACAAAACCCTTCAGCCCCAAGGAACTGGTCCTACGGGTGGCCGGACTTTTGAAATGGCGTGCGGCGAAAGATTCGGAACTAACCATTTCCTGCGATCCCTTTCTTTTAGACCGCTCGGATCTTCGTTGTTACCTTGAAGGGGTGGACGTCAATCTCACCGCGACCGAATTCAAGATCCTCGCTCAACTGATGACGCAGCCAAACGAATTGGTAACGAGAGAAGCGCTGAAAGAAGAGGTCTGGCAAATCAGCGAGAAATCAGCAAGCCGGGCATTGGACACCCATCTGATGCGCTTACGCGAAAAGTTAGGTCCCTATGCCACCATGGTTAAAAACGTACGCGGTGAAGGTTACCTGTTTGATGTGAAAGCTCAGCCAGAGGACACCCCAACCTCCAATTAATCGCGGACGTTTGTCCTCTGACGGCTCGGAGAGCCATCCCTGCCCGATCATCCCCTGGGTCGCCAAGCGAGCTTGTCCGCTGCTGTGCTACTGCGTCACGCGCATGGGCATGAGCACGTAGAGGAAGGACGTGTTGATCTTGATGACGCCCGGGCTCATTTCATCAATGAGGTGAAGGTAGATCTCGTCAGTATCGAGATTTCGCAGTGGCGCCATGAGGAATTCGGGATTGAAGGCGATGGAAAACTGATTGCCTTTGTGTTGAACCGGAAGCGATTCGCGAGCTTCGCCGATGTCCGGCGAGTTGGCCATGATATCAATGTTATCCTCACCAAAGACTAGTTTAAGCGAGTGCGACTTGTCGCTGGTCAGGAGAGATACCCGATAGACCGTTTGCAGGAAGGTTTCACGCTCAAGTGTGATCCGGTCGACCGTCTTCTCAGGAATGACTTGGCGGTAATTGGGGTAATTGCCTTCAATAAGACGGCTCACTAACAAAAGCTTTTCAAGCTTGAACGCCACTTGATTCTCGGCAATGGAAATCGTGACCTCGCCGGCGTCTCCTAACAGACGCTGTAACTCATTGACCGCCTTGGTCGGTACAATGATAGACGTTTCGTTGCTCTTGGGAAACTCAAGCTCATGATCCACCATGGCCAAACGGCGGCCGTCCGTCGCTACCATAATCAGCGTGTTGTTTTCAAAAGAGAAATAGATCCCATTGAGAACGTACCGCGTCTCATCGGTGGAGATGGCATAGGAGGTTTTCTTCAAACTGTCCCTGAGCTCTGCCTGAGGGAATTTGAACTCCTTGGCATTATCGAAGTTAGGCAGGGCGGGAAACTCTTCACTGGTTAGGCCAAGGATTCGGAAGAAACTCGGGCCGCAAGTGATTGATGCGACATGTTCGGCATCCACGTCCACTTCGATGTCCGTTTGCGGGAGCTCCTTAACAATGTTCACAAGGCGCCGCGCCGGCAAGGTGGTGGCTCCTTCCGTTTCCACATCCGCACTCACACTTGCATGCACGCCCACATCCAGGTCATTGGTGGTGAGATGGAGCTGGCCGTCTTTCGCCTCGAGGAGAACGTTGGAGAGAATAGGGAGCGTGGTCCGCGTACTGACCACGTGTTGAACTTGTTGGAGCCCGTTGAGAAAATTCTCCTTAGTTATCCGAAACTTCATAATAGTAAGATAGCCTGCGTTCCTTTGAGGGATGGGGCTAGTCCTATAGAGGATGGCGTTCCGTTTGGCAACTGGCGAATTCACCCGCCCAGCGCGCCCTGCAGAGGGGGTCGACCATGGTGTGAATGCGAGGATTTGAGCCGCGAAATACCCTAACGACTCGAGGCTTCAGAGAGCTCCCCGTAGAGCCGGTCAACCTGCCGCTTCACCGTCTCATTCTTCTGGCGCTTGGCTTCCACCGCGCGGCAGGCATGAATGACCGTCCCATGATCTCGCCCACCGAAGGCATCGCCAATTTCCTGGTAGGAGGCATTGGTCAACTCGCGCGAAAAGAACATCGCCACCTGACGCGCCAAGGCGATTTGGGCAGGACGTTTCCTCCCCAGGATGTCATTGAGACGCACATCAAAGAAATCCGCCACGCGCTTCTGAATCTGAGGAATCGTCACGTCCTTGGCGGCCTCGTCGTGAAGCACGTCCTGCAGCAACTTCTCCGCGCTCCGCATGTCGAGCGATAAGTTGTTCATCGAGGAATACGATGCCAGCCGGAGCAGCGCGCCCTCTAACCGTCGCACATTATTGCGGATGCGTTCGGCGAGAAACTGGATCAACCCGGAATCCACCTTCACACGCCATTCCTGCATCTTGCGTTGAAGAATGGCAATCCGTGTCTCGGTATCCGGTGGCGCTAGCTCCGCCGTCATGCCCCATTCGAACCGCGAGACCAACCGCGACTCCAAATTCTTGATCTTGCTCGCCGGGTGGTCCGACGTCATCACAATCTGCTTCCCGTTGGCGTCGCACAGCGAGTTGAAAGTGTGAAAGAACTCTTCTTGAGAGCGGTCCTTACCGGCAAAGAACTGAATGTCGTCAATGAGCAGCACATCGGCCTCGCGATAACGCTGGCGAAACTTTACAATCGAGCCGCCACCGATCGCCTCGATGAATTCGTTAGTGAAACGCTCACTCGTAATGTAGACCACCTTGGATTCGGGCCGCTCTTTCAAGATGCTGTGCCCGATGGCGTGCATCAGATGGGTCTTGCCCAAACCGGCACCGCCGTAGATGAAAAGGGGATTGTAGGTGCGTCCCGGATTGAGAGCCGCCGCATGACAAGCCGCGTGGGCGAACTCGTTGTTCGCACCCACCACAAACGTGTCAAACCGGTAGCGTTGGTTGAGCCCCGCGTGGATCACCAGTTCATCCATGGAATGGCCTTTGGCTCGCCGTCCCGTCCGCTTTTTCGCGGGAGCAGGCTTTGGGTCCGTTGCGGGAGGCGGGCTGTCCAGCATATCCGGATCACGAAAAGTGAACTCGATGCGCCGCCGGCTGCCTAGTATGGTCTCGATCGCCTCGGTAAGAATGGGGAGATAATTGGTCTCAATCCAGAACTGATAAATCTGATTGGGGGCCGAGAGGACGATGCGGCTGGCGTCCGACTCAACGGCGGAAATTTGGGAGAACCATCGCTCGAAGGTGTCTTCACTAACGCGAAGAGAAACGAACCCTAAGATGCGCGGCCATGCCTCTTGAAAAGTTTCGGACATCTGAACAGTTTGCTCCTGCTAATAGATCGAAGTTGCTCGAGCACCCGGAACGCGCGTACGGCTCTAACGCTTACGTTGAAAGGGCGCTGGGAATTGGATACTGATGAGGTTAGCGATCCTAACGCAACTGCCTAAAACTGATGCAAGAGACGTTCGAGATAGGTGATAATGTGAATCTCGGGCAACTTAGATGTTCAGAGAGCGAAACGAAACCGTGCGTGGAACGGAGGGCGAAAGAGAGAGGATGCGAAGATTTGTTTGAGGGAGATGGCATGACCGTAACTAATTGATTCCTAGATAGTTGAGGCGTTGATGAGCGTGAGAAAGTCTAACGGAAAAACTGGGCAGAATTGATGAGTAAGGGTTTGGGGAGGTTGTTATAGTGGCAGGCAAGTCGTGTCTTTGGAGAGGAATCAACCAGCCGGGATCCGCTTCATCCAAGCGATCGGTAGAATACGATTTTCAAATTCGCGACACAAGAACAATTTTGACGGATTCGAAAAGTATTTTCCAATTTCAAAGATCATTAGTGACAGGTTTGTGCGATTCTGAGCGGGATTGCAAGTCACAACCGCGAGTTTCTCGAAAGAAATTTTCGAAGATCTAAAAAGTTCTATGTTTCAAGAATTGAGTATCCGGAAATTGATCGCTGTGTTAGATTTTCAGGGGTGGTGGTTTGGCTAGAAAGACCATCTGTGGAACATCGCGGAAAAACGGGATTGGGAGCTTTGGAAGCTTGGAATGTTCCACAACTTGTTCGGGTGAATGTTAGAAATCAGCGAGAAACGCCTGTTAAGATTCTCAAGCTTGAGAGTTGAGGACAAAGTTCTGGCCATCACACAGCCGCCCATGAATCATCGCACCCATGCCTCCTGAGCCCATCAACGACCTCTTCACCACGCTCGATTGGATCGTGCTCTTCGGTTACTTGGGCCTGTGCACGTTGGTGGGGCATAGGATGCGGGGGAAGCAGTCGTCCATCCGCGATTTCTTCCTCGGCGGCAAGACCCTGCCGTGGCAGGCGGTTTCAGGTTCCATCATCGCTACGGAGATCAGCGGCGTCACCTTCATCGGTGTGCCGGGAATGCTCTTCGCTCTGAATGGCGACTTCACCTATCTGCAGTGGGCCATCGGTTCGATCATCGCTCGCATCATTGTGGGGATCTGGTTTGTCCGCTACTACTACGAACGGGAAATTTACAGCACCTACGATTTCATGGGAGCCCGCCTGGGGAACGGCGCCAAGACTCTGGCCACGGTGCTATTCTTTGTTGGCAGCATCCTCGCGCAAAGCGTTAGGGTGCTGGTTGCGGCCTTGCCTCTTAAGGTCGTGACAGGGATGCCCATCGCCTGGTGCATCGTCTGTATCGGCGTCTTTGCCGTGGGCTGGACGCTCATGGGCGGCATGCGAACGGTCATCTGGACCGATGTGATGCAGTTCTTCCTCTTCACCATCGGCGGACTCATCGCTTTGCTCTATATCGCCAATTCGCTAGGCGGCGGGCTAGGCGAGTTGTGGACCACGGCGGAGACTCTCGGACGCACGCGGACGTGGGATTGGACGTTCGGCATCGGCGCCGAACTTCAGTTCACCATGTGGGTGGCCTTGTTTGCCGTGCCCTTTCAAAATCTCGCCGTCTTCGGTGTGGATCAACTTTGCGTGCAGCGGATCTTCTGCTGCGGCTCAGCATCGGCCGCACGCAAGGCGATCATTTGGAGTTCCGTGGGCCAAGCGGTCACGCTTCTCATGCTCATGGTCGGCGCGGCCTTGGTCGTGCACTATCATCACCACCCTTTCAACGAACAGGAAGCGGCCGTGCTTTACAAAGCCACCGCCACCGAAAGCGCGACCGGCCTCATGCAAGAGGCGGCCGTGCTTGCCAATCCTCGGACGGGCGTTGAGAGCAATGTTAAGGTTCCCGGAGATAAGGACGCCGTCTTTCCCATGTGGATTGTTTCCATCCTGCCGGCCGGTCTGAGCGGGCTCATCCTGGCAGCCGTTTTCGCCGCGGCCATTTCCAGCTTGGACAGTATCCTCGCCGCACTCAGTCAAACAACCCTATCATTGATCTATCATCCGGAACGGGACGACGGCATTTCCGCTGATGACCCGTCGCTGGTCTTCAAGTCGCGTATGTTAGTCATTGGTTGGGGCATCCTCCTCACCGGCTTCACTTTCATCCTCCTCGCCGTGCGCCAGGACATCCCCATCTTGCCGCTGGCCTTTGGCATGACGAGCTACACCTTTGGGCCCGTTCTGGCCGTTTTTCTGGCGGCGATGTTAGGTAACGCCAGTGTGCGCGGACTCGTGGTGGGGACGGTCCTGTCCTTTATCTTGGTCCTCTTCGTCCGCACGGATATCTGGGTCTTGGTGGCCAAAGTCTGGCCGGGCGTCAACGAATCGCTGGCCGCCTTGCCCACCTACAGACTGGAAGGCGACAGCTTGAAATCCGTTTTCTCCTTTGTCTGGACCTGGCCCGTGACCACCGTGCTCACCTTAGCTTGTGGATTGCTCATCCCCCGTGCAAACTCATCAGAGTACTATACCTCTCATGAATCCTGAAACCGATTTCACCCAGCTGGCATCTTTGTTACGCCGGCGCCTCGAAGTCATTGCCGATTCCGCAACACGTGCCGCCGATCCTGATACGCACCTGCGCAATCTGCAAAATATCTCGGAAGCCATTCTCAAAGAGCATCAACGGCTAAAGACCGGTCATCTACCCCCACGACTCGATCACTTCCTCACCCAGTGCAGCTTCGACAAAGCGCTCGCCTTCATTGAGGACGCCATGTTAGCCCGTTGATAATCTGGACTGTACACAGAATGAGTCCAACCGCTCCTAAAGTGCGAAGCGGCCAGACTCAGTGCTCCGGGAAAAACCCCTTAAACCCGCAGCATGGTGTCAACCTATCGTGCTCCTGAATTGTGCAAGTGGCTTTCTTGGAACATTAGCGATCGGTCCAAGTGTGTAGAAGAAGTCGTGAGACTTCTCCTCGTTCGAAGCACCGCACTCGGAGCGTTCACAAGTTCCACTACGAGCTTGCCCATCACTTTGGTTAGCATCTGGCTTTCTTGGAACTTTGGCGCCCGGTCGCTTGAGATGTTAGTTAGCACATCTTAATCATTGGCCAACATGAAAGACAGACGATCACTCCCTAACTATTTCCTCTTTTCGGCACATCAATGAGCCATTGGCGATTCGGATAGAACCTTCCTCACGCAATGATCTCCCGAAGCACGTGCCCACTCACATCCGTAAGCCGAAAATCCCGCCCCGCGTAGCGGTAGGTGAAGGCTTCGTGATCGAAGCCCAACAGATAGAGAATCGTGGCGTGGAGGTCGTGGACCGTCGTGGGTTTGTCCTCGGCATAGAAGCCAAATTCATCGGTGGCGCCGTAGACCGTGCCGCCTTTGATGCCGCCGCCGGCGAGCCATACGGTGAATCCATAGGGATTGTGATCACGGCCTTGAATGGATTCGCCACCCAGATTGAGTTCCACGGTCGGCGTGCGGCCGAATTCACCGCCAAAGATGACGAGAGTATCTTCTAACATGCCGCGTTGTTTGAGATCACCTAGCAAAGCCGCCACGGGTTGATCGAGTTCGCCGGCAGTCTTGGTGTGATTCTTGACGATGTTATCATGATGATCCCACGGTTGACCTTGACCGTGCCAGAGCTGGACATAGCGCACCCCTCGTTCTAACAAGCGTCTAGCGATTAGCGTTTGACGTCCGTGAACGTGGCGTCCGTAAAGATCCTGCATCAAGGCTGGTTCTTGATCGATATCAAAGGCATCCGTGGCCTCCATCTGCATGCGGTAAGCGAGTTCGAAGGTTTGCAATCGCGCTTCGGCACGGGCATTGCCGCGATCCGCATTAAGTCGACCAATGAAATCAAGTTGCTCGCGTTGGCGCGCGGGCGGCGTGACCTCGTTGCGAATGTTTTCCAGAAGTTTCTCAATCTCCTTGTGCTTGCTATCGATGAAAGTGCCTTGGTAAATGCCAGGCAAGAAACCGGACTGCCAATTCTGTGCGTCTTTGATAGGGTAACCACCCGGGCACATGGCGATAAAGGCCGGCAGATTCTGATTCTCGGTCCCCAAACCGTAGCTCACCCACGAACCCACACTTGGCCGGCTGAGCACGCTGTCGCCACAATTCATGAGCATCAGTGAGGGTTCGTGATTGGGCAACTCCACCTTCATCGATCGCACGACCGCGATGTCATCCACGTGAGCGCCGATGCGAGGGAAGAGATCACTCACTTCGATGCCGCTTTGCCCATAGGCACGGAAAGGAAACGGCGAGGGAAAGGCCGCACCGGTCTTGCGTTCCGTTCGCAGGTAGCGGTTTGCTGGTAACGGCCGGCCGGCGTAGCGGTGGAGAGCGGGTTTGGGATCGAACGTGTCCACATGTGACGGGCCGCCGTTGAGAAAGAAATGAATCACCCGATTGGCGCGCGGAGCAAAGGGCGGCTGCCTGGGTGCGAGTGGATGAGGCACTGCCAATGCCTCTTGCCCGGAAAGCACGTTGAGGCCGACCATGCCCATCCCCATGCCGCAATAGCGCAGAAAGTTCCGGCGAGAATAGGGATAAGGATAAAGCGCACTCATGACATGTTAGTCAACAAACAGAAACTCATTCGACAGCAGCAATGCTTGGGCATGCCGTTCCCAAACATCCAATTCCTCGCGATCCCTAGCGGTGTCCTTCTGCTTCCCTTCAACTAAGAAGGCTCGATTCTCGTACATCTGTGATGCTGTGGGAGGACGCTGGTAGACGATTTCATAGAGACGTCGCACTCTGGCATCTAGGTCGTTTTCCGGAATCTCCGCGGCAACGCGTGCGGCTAAAGCCCGTGCTCGCGCTTGAATGAAGGGACTGTTTAAAAAAAACAAGGCTTGTTGAGGAACGCTGGTTTCCGCGCGTCTTGGGCTATGCATTTCCGGGTTAGGAAAATCAAAGACTTGGAGTGATTTGGGGAGAAACTGCCGGTCGATCTTGCCGTAGAGTGCTCGTCTGGGACTGGCTTTTTCACCAAATAGGGTCTTAGGCGGTCCACCCATTTCCTGCTCCAGCTCGCCACTTGCCTGAAGCAGCGCGTCACGCATGGTCTCGAAGGCGAGGCGCTGCGATGGAAAGAAACTCAAGAGACGATTCTCAGGATCGCTCGGATCCGCTTCCGGCTTCGTCGCACGCTGGTACAAGCTGGATGTCAGGATCGCGCGGTGTATGGACTTCAGCGACCAGCCATGATGGACCAGTTCGGAGGCGAGGTAGTCTAACAAATCTGGGTGACTGGGCGATTCGCTTCGCAATCCGAAGTCGCTCGTGGTCCTTACCAGGCCGATTCCGAAATGGTGATGCCAGAGCCGGTTCACGATCACTCGCGCTGTAAGCGGATTGTCAGGGTCAACAATCGCTCGCGCCATACTAAGCCGACCCGATGTGTGGGGTTTAATCGGTTTCGCGACGTGGTTGAGCACTGTGAGAAATCGACGCGGCGCCTCCGCACCTTGACTAGCGTAATCACCGCGATTGAAGATGGCGCTATGGATCGGGACGGGCCGGTCTTTCAAGATCACGGCATGGGGCGCTGCTTTACCCAAAGCCAAGATCCGGCGTTCCAATTCCGCTTGTTTCGCGTTGAGATCGCGCTTCACATCCGTGTGAAAAAGCCATTCCACGGCGTGCACGTGCCCTTGGGGGATAGCGATTGGAGAGCCCTCACCTCGCAGCACCTTTGTCAGGGCTTTCCAATCTTCGCCTTGATGTTGTTGTGAGTGAGCCTCTTTCAACACGCGGGCATAGCAACGCGCCACATCTTCCATATTCAGAGGCGCGGCTTCCTCAATCGCATCGATCACCACTCGGTTGACCCCGTTCAATCGCCCGAGCACTTTCGCCACGCTTCCAGGCGTTAGCGATTGCTCCTCTGCAAGAGCTTTCCACGGTGCGAAGACCGGATCATCCCGTCGCGCTTCTTGGGAGAGGAACTCATACCAACGGCGCACTTGCGCCGGATTCAGCGTATGGGCGCCGATGATTTCCGAAAAATCCGGTTTGGGCACTTTGGATAGGTCGAGCGCCGCGATGAGATACTCTTCCAAGCGATCGATGAATCGGTCGATGCTCTCGTCTGACGCCTTCCTCAGAGTCTCTTCAAGTTTCTTTCGACGCTTCGCCAATTCGGGATCCGCACACGATCGCACGGGCGTCAAGGCTTTGGAAGAACTTTTGAAAATGCTATATAGAGCGTAGTAATCGCTGGTGGGAACGGGATCAAACTTGTGATCATGACAGCGTGCGCAAGCGACGGTCAATCCTAACAAACCGCGCGTCACCACATCGATCCGGTCATCAATGATATCCGGCTCCACCCCAAGAAAGCGGCGGCCCAAGGTGAGGAATCCCATGGCCGCAAGATCTTTCTTCTGCGCTTGCCCCGTCGCAACCAAGCGATCCGCGGCCAACTGTTTCACCACGAAGTCGTCATAGGAGAGATCCGCATTGAGGGCATCCACGACCCAATCACGATACAGCCAAGCATGGACGAAGTTGAACTCTTCGCCCGCATAAGCGTAGCCTTTGGTATCCGAATAACGTGCCACGTCTAACCAATGCCGTGCCCAACGTTCGCCATAAGGGGACGACGCCAACAAACGATCGATCAAACGCTCGTGTTTGTTTGGATGTGAGGATGTTTCAAATGCCTGCACCTCTTCAAAGGTCGGGAGAAGCCCGATCACGTTCAGATACGTTCGCCTCATAAAGGTCCGGTCATCGGCGGCAGCGCTACGCTTCAATCCAGCCGCCTCTAGGCGCGCATTGACGAAGGCATCAACCGCATTAGAGGCCACATCGTCATGGCGCGCAGGGATACGAGGCCGCTCCGGCTTGTGAAAAGCCCAATGCCCCTCATCCGCGCGAACCATCTTTGCGGAGAAGGCAGCACCACTCAGAAGGATGATCAGTAACCGCCACATAGAGAATGACGCTCATGAGTCTGCCAAGTTTCGCCACTCATGGCAATGTTTAGGCTGAGAATACGATGAACGTTAGTAACCAGACCTGGTTTGCCCGGGGGGTGCGCACCAATGGGGCGGGCACTTTTCCTTGGGAACGTTCCGGGCCTGGCGCATCGAACGAGGAGAAGTCCCACCACTTCTTCTACAAAATCAAACGCCGATCACTTTGACTTGCACTCGATTTGACGTCGCCCGATGCGCCCTTCTATCCTTTCCCTAAGAATAAAACCCACTTAAGAACCATGCGCCGCCGTTTCCCACTCTCCATGTTGCTTCTAGCCGCCCACTTGGTGTCTTCAACCGCCTTCGCAGGCAAGATCTATTGGTCAGACCGCCGGGCCGGTAAGATCGAACGGGCCAATCTGGACGGCTCGGAGCCCGAGACGCTGGCCACGATCGACTCGACCAATTTGCGAGGGATCACGATCGATGTCCCAGACAACCGGCTCTACTTCGCAGACAATCAATCGGACAAGATCTTTCGCGCGCGGCTCGACGGTAGTGAGATGGAGGAGATTGTCACGGGATTGGGGTTTCCAGCCGATCTCAAATTCGATCTAACCAATCGCAAACTCTATTGGTGCGATCAACAACGCAACCTTGTTGAACGCGCCAATTCCGATGGATCAGGGATCGAGGAAGTGATTTCGACAATCGCTCCTTACTACTTGGATTTGGATCTGGCACAGAATCGCTTCTTCTGGGGTGGGTTCGGCGACGGGACAATCAATCGTGCCAATCTCGATGGCTCTAGCAGAGAAACGATCGTGGATAATCTCTTGCTCACGCGCGGTGTGAAAATCGATTTTGAACGTGGCTACCTCTACTGGTGTGACCGCCGCGCTAACAAACTGCAACGCCGGCCCATCGAGGGCGGCGATACGGAAGATATCCTGGAGAATCTAGACACCCCGCACGGTCTCGTTCTCGATCCCATCGCGCGCAAAGCGTACATTTGCGACACCGGAACGGATGGCGTGGGGATCGGCGGCCAGTCCATCTATCGTGCAGACATTGATCTCGGCGGCGAGGTCGAAGAAATCGCGGCCCTCAACCAACCGTGGGACGCGGATCTCGATTTACGCACTCACAATATAGCCGAATGGAGGACACGCTTCTTTCGCTTCGAACGGGTGGAAGAAGATATGGAACCCGAAGGTGACTTCGATCGAGACGGGCACACACAATTGCTAGAATACGGCCTGAGTTCGCATCCGGAACGCGAGGATATCCAGCCGGCATTCAAAGTGGTGATGGTCACAAACACGCAGAATCAATCAGTGCCGGCTTTTCAATATCGCCGCTTCTCAGACGCCGCAGATTTGGATTATGAACTTGAAGCCTCGGCCGATTTAAAAAGTTGGATATCTAACGAGAATGGTGAGCTGAAAACCGCTGAGCCTGTGGTGGAAGATCTGGGAAACGGTGTCGAGCGCGTCACCGTCGCCTTGCAAGAACCGAGCGAATCCAGCCAGTACTTGCGACTACGTGTGCTCCTGAAGCCGTAGGAGTGCGAACTCTATTTGAGCAATCGACGACAGACATCGCATTCGTTGAGCAGACGGATGGAGCCTCTTTCTGCTCCTAAATGGCTCAGTTTCGATGTGAACGTCATTAGGACAGATCATTTGACGGAATAGGAGGAAATCCTTGATCCAAAGTTCCGTCAAATGCGGATAAGGAGTCACGTTTCATATCTCACTTCGCTCTTCATGTATCGCTACCTCTCCGTCATGTCCTTGTTTCTATTCCCTCACTGCTCCAGGCGAATCAATTACAACTGTCTAATACCGGGCGATCCGTACCACGAGCAAGATGCATCGCATGAGAGATCAGAGGGGCCACACAACCCTAAAAATGACATCCTTCACCTACAGATAGGCTAAGTGTATGAACTGGAGCCGATTCATTATCGTAGCACTAATTCCTTTAATCGTAGCTCCGGCACATGGGTCACTCGTAGGTAGTCCGACGGATTTCCCTATTGTTCTGGCGCAACATTCGCAGCAACGGTTAGATGTAAATGGTGATGGTGAAAGTGATGTCACTCTTGCTCTGAACACAGACTCGTTGGTTGGAACTCCCAATCTCGAAACGTTCCAGATTGTTGTCACCCCTATCGGTAGTAACGTCGTTCTATCGGATTCGCAGATTCTGTTGCTTCAGAGGGAATTTCAGACTATCCCCAATCTCACAGACGATCATCAGTGGACAAATGATCCGGCCCTGGCAAGGCTTTCGATCCGTTCAGATGGAGAACCAATTGAATTGGTTAAGCCATGGTCTGAGCTCGAGACTCAGTACATCATCTGCTTGATCGTGATTGACGCTAACTACCATTATGCCTGGATCGCCGTCCAGCCATCCTCTCAGAACCCTAGCAGCGCTCAGATAGCGGCTGCCTTTTACGAAACAGAAGTCGCTGATGTCGCACCAGTCGAATTCCTCCCCACGATATTTCCAGTCGGATCTCATCGCGTGAAGCTCACTCATCTAATCAAGGGTCACCATTACACGCTTGAGACGATGGCAGACGGGGGAGTGAAGTGGGGCAAGTGTCATTCATTCAAGGCAAAGGACACTTCGATGGTGCTTTTCTGTCAAAGCTTTAGCCGTCCACGCATGCGACTTTACCGCGTTAAGCATGAATGGCCTTTCTCTGTCCATCGATGATTCTGAGGATCTCCCGCGCGGGGAGATCGAAACCTCAACAAGCTAATTCTGACGGAATCCATTTCTTAGGCGACCGTCAAGAGTGCCTTACCACCCGTCGGCAGGGCTTAGTTCTTCAGGTAAGCATACATCGAGTCCCTAATCTCGTTCTTGTGATCTTGGTAATGCTCCCAGAATGGTTCCTCAATCTCCTCCAGACGGTCATCGTCGATTGACTCGACAATATCCCACCGTTCATTTGAGTCTTCTGGGATCAAACCGTTGGGAAAGAGTTCTTTAACGTTCCGAATCACTTCGGCGTACGCAGGAATTCCAATTGCTTCAAAAGCTTCATCCGCCCACTGGGCAAACGTTCCACTTTCGTTTCCGAGATACTGCTGGAGTCCGCCATTGAGTACTTCTCCATAGAAGGTTTCGACTGCGAGAGAGTGCTTCTCCTTTGCAGTCAGGCCAGAGCTACCTTGATTCGTCCATTTGGCGTGGGCTGCTTCGCAGAAATCCTCGCAAAAGTATTCAATCTGGTCTTGTTCAGTGGGATAAAGGCGGCTTCGAATTTGGCTGGCCGCGAGCTTCAAGGCGAAATCTTTAGGCTCTGGATTACCGTGCGCGCCCGGTAATGTGGAAGGGTTGTCGATCCATCCTTTAACGACCGCGTCGAAGTCCTCCTTATGCTTGTCGCGAATGCAGTGGCCACAGAGTCCATCATTCACTTTTGCGGTCACGTCCAAAATCATGGAGTCGCATCTCCTGCATTTGACGCGTTCACTCATGCTGATTCTCTTCCTCGAATGTTTAGAACCTCCGATCCCCGGCGACGGGAATCGTTGTTCACTGGATTGGCATAAGATTTAAAGTAGAGCCTTTCAACAACAGATTGGAACCGAAGCATAGAGCGTCTGTTTGTTAGTCAATAATGTGAAGCGAAGATTCAGACAGCTCGGCCATCAACGGCCACTGGCTACCGTCAAGGACAATGGTCCCTATTTCCACAGATCGATCTCCTGGTTCAAGTGCAATATCCTCATGGAACACGATTGGCACTTGGTGTGCGGGATTGGGATACACTGTGATCATCCCTTCTTGCCCATCAATGATCAACGATCCACCTTTGCTCTTCCACGTATACCCACGGTAGGGCAATTGAGAGGTGCTAGACCAATGGTCACCATCACCCTTAGCGCCAAAGATGATGTAGTGGCCACTAGATTCTAAAGTAAGATCAAGATCTCTGCCCATTCCTAACAAAGAGGCGGATTTGACGAACTCCTGGCTAGGTTTTTTGGATTCTCCCGTCGAAACGAAATAGAGCACGACTCCGCCTTCAATGTTCTCAGCTTTGGTAAATGATAGGGAAGGACCAAGCTAAGGGGCTTGGAAAAAAATAATCGTCCCAAAGCGCAACCATTCTGTTAGGAGCGGGTTTGAGTGCCTGTAGTCCTATGAGAAGAACCTGACTCTAACTCAATTCGTTTATGGAAGAACACTGCGCGTGATCTCACGGGCAGCGCGAAACGCAAGTTCATGGCGGGCGTCGTCGATGGCCTTGGCCGCGGCGGTCAACGGTGGGCTGAAGACTGTCTTGGCTGGAATAGGCAACTCATTCGCAAAGGCAAAGAGGAACTCGATTCCGGCATTGATTTCGTCGATCAGTTTCACAAACGAGGTAGAAAGAAGGCTGAAGAACATTATCCAGAATTACTGGAGGATATTCGCGCCGTTGCTGATCCCCATGCTCAGACTGATCCCAGTTTTCGCTCTACTCGCCTCTATGTCCGCATCACTGCTAAAGAAGTCCACCGGCGACTGGAAGAGCGCCCAGGGTATGACCTATCAAGTATGCCTTGCGTGAGAACCATCAACAGCAAACTCAATCTGCTCGAACTCCACCCTAGAAAAGTTGCCAAGACCAAGCCGATGAAGAAAGTGAAAGAAACCGACGCCATCTTTGATATGGTGCATGAGATCAATGCGGCGGCCGATAGCGATCCCAAGCAGTTGCGTATCTCCATGGACACCAAAGCGGCGGTAAAAATTGGCGAGTTTAGTCGTGGTGGCTATAGCCGAGGCGAGCGGAAGGCCCTTGATCACGACTTCAAAGCGAAAACAACCCTCGTGCCCTTTGGGGTTTATCAGCCCGAAACTGGCCAAACCGACCTATGGTTCTCAGAAAGTAAAGTGACAGCGGATTTTATGGTTGATCGTCTTGAAGAGCTGTGGCCGCGACTGCGTGCAGAGAATCCTGAAGTAGAGGTGCTAGTGATCAACGCCGACAATGGCCCCGAGAGCGATGGCCGTAGAACCCAATGGTTGAAGCGCCTGGCTGAATTCTCTACGGCTCATGATATAGTGATACAGCTAGCCTATTATCCACCCTATCATAGCAAGTATAATCCTATAGAACGAGTGTGGGGAGTGCTCGAAAACCATTGGAATGGAGAGCTACTGAGCACAGCGGAGAAAGCGCTGGGAATGGCCCGAAGCATGACATACAAAGGGTTGAATCCCGTCGTCACACTGGTCACCAAGACCTACCAGACCGGAGTGCGACTGACAAAGAAAGCGATGAAAGAATTCGCGCCCCAAATCAGTCGGATGGCTGGATTGGAGAAGTGGTTTCTAACAATATTCCCTGAGCCTGAAATGGGATGATTATTTATTTCCAAGCCCCTAAGGTAGAGAGGCGCATCCACTATATGTGATGACGGCCAATATGAGTAGAAGATGAGATTTCATATCTAGCAGTTCCGTTTTGTCATGTGTTTGTGAGTAAGAAGATCGACCATCTCATCGAAGTTTGGCTCCTTGAGGCTCGATGGCTCTAGCGCGCCAAACTCACCAAACGAGTAGTCTCCTTCGTCAAGGCGGTCGGCCAACGAGCAGAAGACGTCCGTGAGACTATCAGCCACAACGGAAACTGCTCCCATCTCGTGCCACCAGAAGATCACTTGGCCACGCACTCCGCCCTTCGCAGGTGCCAAATCGATGCAAAGAAAGTCGCCAGAACAATCGCAAGTGAATGGTATCCACTTATGGTTCCAGTGATCCGTCTTTATCGGTCCTTTTGGCTCGCTCTTGAATTCAAACCAATCGCCGTATTCGAAATTCCGCTTCGAACCTTCCCACCGGTCTACAACACTAACAGATCCCACCAAGGGCATCCAATGACCTAAACCAAGGATCTGAAATATATCGATTCGATTGCTACCATCGTGGGCTAAGTAGCACTTCCTAAAGGATTCCGGCAACCGGGCCCCAAGGATGCGCTCAGCCTCTCTCAAAGATCCTTCAGAAGTGCCAGCCGCGAACGGGAAGGGACAATCAGCAGGTGCATGACGCGAGAACCAAGCCTCGATTCGATTCAAAGCTTTGTTCAATCTACCTCGCCTGGGCGAACGCTCGATACCAACCTCGATGAATCCTGAGTCTTGCTTCCTTCGGCAGTCACGTTCAATCGTCGCCATAGCAGTCGCTTCGGACTTAAAGGTATTGGTCTTCTTTTTCGCTCCTATTACGCGGACACCGTTTTCAAATACCGGTGCTCCTGTGCCTATCAGTCCTTCAAACGAAACCACGCTGCAATCGTCGCGATAGACGTTCCACCACTTAGTCTTCGCTGGGTTAGCGTTACGTCTCTCAAATCGACGGACCGTGCCTGATGCTTTGTGAGGGCGAATCATTTGTTCACATAACCTCAACGTGCTACCACAGCCTGCCTGAGAGCGCACTCGGACTTCAAGATTGAGGGCTGAAGCTCCATAAAACTTTCGAAAGATGGCGCGCAGCCTATTGGAAGCCAGGCCTTGTAAGGGCTTCGTTCAGTATAGGCCTTTGCTGTATCGTTCCCCATAGTAATCTTCCAATTCGGCGAGTGACTGATCCTTCCGCTCAAGCGCCTTGGAGATGGCCGCTCTCGATGGAACACTGTCAGGATGCCACGATTCAGGATCCCACAGTTTTGATCGCAAGAAGGCTTTGGAACAATGATAGAAAACCTCTTCGATGTCCACCAGCAGCCCGAGACGAGGCCGACGTCCCCCAACTATCATCTTGTCAAACTCAGGACAATCCTTCAGAATCTTCGCTCGCCCGTTGATTCTCAGGGTATCGCCTCGCCCGGGAATGAAATAGATCAAACCCACATGACTATTCTCAAGAATGTTGTTCAAGCCGTCTGCACGACGATTTCCCGGTCGATCTGGGACCAACAAAGTCGAACGGTCTATCACGCTACTAAATCCTGAAGGATCGCCTTTGGGCGATACATCACAGTTTCCGTTTCGATCGCTCGTCGCGATTAGACAGAAGGGCGACGCCGCGATCCATTCGACATCAATATCGTCCAGAACAGTTCTGACCTTGGACTTCGCTGGCTCAGTAACGGGGCCTAGGATCTCTCGAAGCTCATCAGAGTTTCTGATCTCGATAAAGTCGTTCATTTTCCTGCCCTAACGCCTAAAGACAGCTGGCATCTCTCCGAGAGGTCGGCTGGTCCAGTAGGCTGGATGTCAGAACATGATTTCATCATTAAAAAATTCATACCGGGCGAGGTGTCAGCGAATCTGGTATGTTCGATTGTTTATTCGTCCTGCCGCTTTCACTGGCGGAGGCGAAACTCAGATAGCATTGGTTGTTCGTCATGAACCAATCGTAGCTTGATAGGATTCACCTGACAAGAGTCAACTTCCTGGCCATTTCGGCTATTCTTCTGGCATCCTTTCATTCGCAGCGCCGCAGCGAGAGATCTTGGGATGGCTCTGCTTGAGGTCATGATGAAGATATCTCGCACAGAGATCGCAGAGTTTCCGGCGGGTTTGCGAACCAGCGACATCACTCGCACTTGACATCACCGACTAGTTCTCCAATTGTCGCGTCATCTGTCAGGGTTTAATCCATTGGACGCCATCCTGCGGAGGCTGCCCCGTATCTCCTGAGGTGATTGTTGTCGCAATCGGAGCACTGCTTCGGCCCCACATCCACTGCCCATCCTCGCAAAACTTCCTCCAGAGGTTCTCGCATGCCAAGCGTGATGGCCGAACCTCGACAAGAATCCGAGGCTCGGGGTTTAGTTCGAACTCACCTGTAGCGTCATAAAAAGCGGTTCGCGGCGAAATGGCAGTTAGAAACTTTTCAGAGCTACTGTCGCTAGGACAACTTAGCCAGATAAGATCGACTTTGGCATACAGATTGTTCTCGAGGACTGTGTACAAGAGCTGATCACCAGTATCCGAATAAACTGCAAATGTCCCGTAAACTCCGTCATCGATCTGAACCGTGAGATCAGAGGCGACAGTGATCTCTTCGCTCCCTTCCGGATACCAATTATGCTTGCCATAGACCGCTTCAAAGAAAGGAAATCCGAACGGACAGGATGATATACTATCCCATAATTCGTGGGCTGAAAAAGCCGTTGTGAAGGAATGAATCCGTCCGCATTATCAACGATTGTCTTCGAGAGCTGCAACCCATCAGAGAGATCGCCACCAGAAGCAATCTTGATTGAATTACCAATCGAAAACGTGGTTTGAGCTATGCGCAAAACCCTCCCTCGGAATGCGCCAACTCTACCGGCGAACATTCATAGAATTTTGGTGCGAACTCTTCACCCATCATGATCGGTAGAATTTCATTGGAAGGCGTCCAAGGACTGCTAGCCCGGCTGACGGGAAGCGCTCCGGACACAGTTAGTACTGAGGTTTGATATCATCGCTGGAAACTCAAGAACGAGCCGGGGTTAGTAGCTCCGGCTTGTTAGCATTTTTTAGATCTGAGAGAAGAGTCTAGCGCGGCGATCGATGCAAGCTGCCAAATCAGGGAATATGGAGTGGTCTCCCCTAAGAATATCTGAAGCTGAATCCTGTAGCGCTTCGCCGTACAACTCAACCTGCTCGTACTGGTTGAAATCCTTCCGGCGTTTCGGAGTCCAGATGTCTACTGACCTTAGCTCCAAGAGATCATCGAAACAATAGGTTGAATACTTCATACGAGTAGGATCAACGCTTGAGATTCGAAGGTCCGCATTCATGCCATAGTTGATACCTTCAATTGAAATTCGCGTTGTATCCGATTCATAGCAAACCTGACATTGATTCGTGGAATCATACTTCCGCACGCGTTCTTCGTGAAAGTCAAAGTCGGTGATCAAGTAGCCGAAACATTGACGGGCATGGTTTCTGAAGTCTTCGACGCTCATCAGTATTGTAATGCTAACGATCAAGGACTGCTAACCCCGGCTGACGGTAAGCATTGATAGCGCAGTTAGTATTGAAATTAAAGCCATCACTGGAAACTCAGGAACGAGACGGGGATTAGCAGCTCCGCCTTGTTCGGCTTTCGTTAGGGTTTAGTCGGAATTACGATGATTTCGCCGACCGCCAACAGATTGTTCGTATCTCGATTGGCGTCCTTGATCGCCTTGACTGAGACGTTGTGTTTCTTCGCGATAGAGTAAAGCGAATCACCAGTCTTAACGTGATATAGCGTCTGCAACTCACCTTTTATTGCTGCAGCTGCCGCGTTTACTACCACTTCAGCAGGCGGGTTGTCGTTAGAAATAGGGTCGATCGCTTGAGAGATCGATTTGGGTTTTTCTTGACGCCACGATGTAAAGATCAAGAACGAGGCGCAGGCTGCTGCTGCGACGGATATCAATATGATGCGATTCTTATTCACGGTTTAGTTCTATAATTCTCAGGATCTGATTTCCTACTAGCCGAACGTCCAAGTGTAGGCATCGCCGAGGTGGACAGTCCAGAGCGAAGCGAACTAGACGCGCTCATCGCCGTTGCCTACCAGTCTTGTTCTGCCTGATTTTGTTTGTGAAGGCTCGCAACGAGTTCAGGAGATGCGAACACCCTGCTTCCGACCGAAACTTGATCTCTCTGGGCGGAGGGGAGCGTCACGGTCACTCTCCATCTGCGATCAATCGATACCTCGGGGTCCCGAATGTTGAAATGTGTCAGCCCGAACAGAGCTTCGGTAGTAAAACGCTTACCGTCCGAGGATTCGACGGTGACTGCATCCGTCTGATCACTCCATGCCCCGTTGGGAACTGAGAAATCCGGGGCTAGGATGAGTCCCAATTGTTCAATCTGGAATCTGTCTTCGACGGTCAGAAGTAGCTGGAGTGTCTGATCGGTGCTCATGTGACTCAATCCGTAATCTCCAAGGTTTCGCCTCCTATGTTGAGGCTCTGAATCAGCTCGACTTCTTCCTGGGCGAGCTCCTCGACGTCCAAAACAAGTCCCACATGGCTGATCCTCTCAGAAACATTATCGAGAAACTCGATCGCCTCAATTCTCGCTGCCATTGAAAGGCTGCCGTTGAATGGAATCTGCACGCTCATCCCTTCGCGAATCGTGCCTTCAACTACGTCACCATAGATGACCGCTCGGGGACCATCCCCATCCAGCTGAAATGTTCCTTTCACGTGAAACCGGGCCATGAAGATTCTTTGGCAGAACGTCGATGGACTGCTAACCCCGGCTGGCGGAAAGCATTGATCGCGTGGTTTGTGTTATAGAAAGAATCATCGCCAGAAACTCAGACAGGAGCCGGGGTTAGCAGCTCCAAATTGTTATGTCGTTAGTCCGCAACGCCCGAGATACAAGCGTGACGCTGCCCACGTGTCTCCACTCTGTTTCTCTGGGGTTCTGTTGATTGGCTCCATGACGTCTTCTCCGATGTTGTCTAGCGCAATCATAATCTGCCATAAACACTGCTCGTCAACGAATTCTTTGGTCGATTCCTCTCTGAGGAGGCCGCGAAAGAGATCTCTGTCCGACTTATCATGGAGCGCTGCTAATCCCCAATAGGCGGCACCTCGAGATTCGTGCTCAGAATGGGTTCTAGTATAATCCAGAAGCGCCCCCTTGAGCACCAGTACATCTGAGTTCGAGAAATCAGCCTCGGCTACCGAAGGTTCGCTTGGCTTAAAACCATTCACGCGAACCTTAGAAATCACTTCGTGTGCAAGAGTCAGTGTCTGATCTGTGGTTTCGAATGGCTCCGCAGCATTCGAAATGCTAGCCGCGATCTTTTGCACCAACGGATTCATCTTCTGACATAACGTTTTATATCAGACAACTTCGTATATCCGAAACACGACATTGTCGTCGATAAAATAGGTTGCCGAGATTGGCAGTCGTTATGCTCAAGCACTTTCAACAAATTCTTTCGTCTCAGCTTATTCTCCTCTGTGTGCATGCTAAGTGCTTTTATGGTTTGGTGGGTGGATTCTGCGTTCTCGAGCGTCATATTATAACCCAGGCATTGGGACGGGAAAGTAACTGACCCTTCAGCAAGGGCATTCCTTCACAGTCGGAACAGCAACCCATGGTAGAGCCCTGGCAGATCCGCCCATTATGGTAGGTATTGCCTTGGTTTGTGCGCAAAACAGAGCACGGGCGCTGGTGCGAAGGATGTACTTTGTTCTCGCTTACGCACCACGCTGCCTGTGGACGTCGCCAGGCGGCTAACCAAAGGCCGTGCCCACAAGCACGAGAAAGAGGATGAGAAACAAAGCGCCCATGGCAAACTTCACGCCCGCTGTGTGTTTCTTTTGAAAACGAATCAAGGCATCGCTCTTGAGACCGCCGTATGCCAGGATGAAGATCACAACCAAGGGTAGGATAAAGGCGAGATTGTAGGAAATGAGAAGAGCGATGGCACTCTTGGACCCTTGTTGAATGGCGTAAATGATCGGTGCGTAAACCTGACCCGTGCAGGCCAGTTCTAATAAAGAAATGACGATACCCGAGACAAAGGCGGCGATGACAAAGTGAGAGCTGCGCGCACTGGTGCGAATCACCCCGCGAATCCGGTTCTTCAGAGCGTCTGGTAGCTGCAAGGTCATGTCCTTGAGTTCGCCGCGTCGCGCCCTGGCATAGTCCCGGAAACTCAGCACCATGACGAGGAAGGCAAAGAGCGCGAAGATCAAATTCAGCCCCGTACGCGCCCATTGAAACTCAGCTATCTTGCCAATGACTTCGTTCAAAGCGAGGCCGATGAGCAAGTAGGTTAGGAAGACTGCGAGAATGAAAGCGCCGCCCACCATGAGAATCTCCCGCGGGCTCCGGCGCGCCACCTGCAAGTAGGAGAGGAAGAAGATTATCGTAGCGAAAGCGCAAGGGTTGATGCCGTCTAACAAACCTGCTGCCAGGACCACGCCGAGGGTGAGGGATTGGAAATGCGCTTCCACGGCCCTGGTCGCCGTAGCGGTCTCGGTGGCAGAGAGCACCGCCCAATCCGGGGTGGGCGGCATCGCGGAAGTGCGTTGCACGAGACCTTCAACGTGATGAAAGACCTTGGCCTCGTCGCGAATGACATATCCGGCTTCGGTGAAAATGGAAGGCGTGACATTCTGCAACTGGCTCGGCACCCCGAAGCGCAGGCAAAGTGCCCGGTTCAGCACCGTGTTCTCCGGCAAACGAATATTCTTCTCCACGATCCTCATAGTCGGAAAATCCTGATTCAATTGCTCTAGGTGATTCCGCACACGCGCACAATCAGGGCAGCCAGGGCTGTGAAAGTAGTAGACCTCGAACGGCTCCGAACGGGCCTGAGAAGTGGAGTCCGTCGCCGGATCTTCTGATGCCTCCAACCGAATCTCAGCGGGCGGCCCACTGGAAATAGGCACCGTCTGATTTACCAAATCGTTAAATGTCAGGATGGTTTCGCCGTCCTTGCGGAGACGCGCTTCGATTTGTTGGCGTTGCCTGGCATTGAGATCATTCTTGCCCAACAAGCCAAGCAAAGGTTCAAATTCAGGGCCCAATCGCAAGAGGTTCTTGGTTAGGAAATCGGCAATACGCCGGCCGGCATTGGCGTCCTCCGGCAGCTCACGAAACGCCGCGATCAAAGTATTGAGATCGACGGGTTGGCTCAACTGCAAGAGGGCCAGCGCGGCTTCAAAACGGACCTCCGCAATGGGATCCTTGGTGAGAAGGCGCAACACCCCTACCGCACCGCGCGGGATGCGTGGTCGTGTTAGGCCGCTGGAACTTGAAGAAAGTGAGACGCCGTAAAGCTCATGCACGTCGTTGAACGAATGTTTCCAATAGTTTCTCAGATCGATCAAGGCGTGGGCCGCCGCCGCGCGCACTTTAGCAGACATGTCAGTGGCCACACTAGCAAATCTCTGGTGAAAGATCTCCGGACGTTGCTGGGCCAGCGCGAACAGAGACGCGCGGCGCACCCATTGGTTAGGCGATTTCAAGAAGCCTACCACTGTTTCTTCAGGGAAAGCCGGTGCCATGGCGCTGAGCAGCAGCGCAAGCACGGTCTTGCCATCTTGTTCATCGGTGACCGCCAACACCTCACGAACCCAGGCAAAGATGACTTTGGAGGTGTCCCTTTGTTGCACGCTCTTGCGCAAACTGTAAGAATAGATCTCGTGAGGTTGTAGTAATGTCCCGGAACGGCGGAACTCGCCAAAGAGCAACTGGATGGTCGCCGGCTTGGCTGTATCGAGACAGAGTTTGCCGGCTGCCCGGCGAACTTCCGGAGCGGGGTCGCGCAAGAGTTGTCCCAACAATTCCAAATGCGCGGAGTGAAGTTTGCCATCGATCGCCCGGGCAATCGCAAGGCGTTCACTGACCGGTCGTTTGGTGAGTTCTCTGGATGCCGCCGAAACCGCGGGGCGATGGCCAAGTGCTAGCAGTTGCCTCAGGCATTGAAACTTCTCTTCCGCATCTTCCGTGGCATCATAGTGTTGTTGAAGGGCTTCTTTTAACTTGAACTGCGCTTCGGTTAGTTGAAAGAGGTCTTTTGAGTCTTTCTCGTTGCCGGCGGGTGGCGAGGCTGATGATAATGCCTCTAGCGGAAGCAGAAACCCGTCGTAAAGCGGGTCCAGCGACGTCTTCTCGGTCACAGTTGAGACGGTCACCTGATCCAGGGAGGCAATCCCTTGAGCCTTCTGGCTATTATCTAACGGAACCTGCAAGCTCTGAAGCACCGCCCGGCGTTTGGCATCGGGACCATTTAAAATCACATTGGTGAGGAGCCGGATCTCCCGATCGTTGGACGGCTCCGCGAGCAGCCGGTAGGCGCCGGTTTGAACGTCTAAAGAAGAATGTTCCGATAACAAGCGCACCACTTCACGCGTGTGGTTCCCTGAACTCCGCAAGGATTCGAACAAGGGCATGATGGCATCAGGAGAGCGTTCTGATAGGGTCGCCTTCATGGCCTCAGGCAGAGGCTGATTCCAGGAGAGCCAGGCCTTGATCACCGGCGCGGTAAAAGCCGGATCTTTATCGAAGAGTGCACGCAACTCTTCTTGAACCCTCTTGAGATCTTCGTCCTGATCATTGGATGAGCGAGAAAGCCGGCCTGAACGCGTGCGGTTTCTTCCATAGGCAATGACCACAGCATCGACCGCGGCCGCCTGCACAAACTCATCTTCGTCTTCCAACATGGTCACCAGCGGTTCACGGTAGGCACTCAAGTTGCCATCGGAATCGATGCATGCGAGGGCCGCCACGCGCACCCGCCAGCGTGGGTCCCTGAGTGCGGGGAGCACGATCTCCGGGGTGGCGTAAGAGAGACTTTCAAGCGCGGCGAGCGACTCTATGACGATGTCTTCGTCAGGATGCTTCACGAGTTGGGTTAGCATTTCCCGAGAAGCGTTGACCGGAATGTCCGCCATTTGGCGAATGGCGGCGTGAAGCACATTGGTGTCAGATTCTTGTGCCAGTTGGTCTTGGATCGTTTCCAGCGCCTTGCGCGTGCCGGTGTAAAGCATGACGTCGACCGCCGTTTCACGAATCAGCGTATCACTATGACTAACAAAATCCTCGATAATCGGCAACGTCCGTTCGCCAAAATCCTTGAGCCGGGTGAGCGCGGCGAGCTTCTGGTCACGGTTCCCAAAGGCCAAACGGCGCGCCAATTCTTCGGCTTCATTCTTGGAAAGCTCTCGCAGAAGCAGGAAGTACTGAGCTTGGCGCAAACGCATCCGCGCGCCATCAGGGAGTTCCGGATGCGCGCTACGAAACGCTTCAAGTTTTTGAATGGCCGTTAAGCCATGCGGCTCTAACAAACGCATAGCGCGATCTTCCTGCTCGCGCCGGCCGGAGAGCAATTGACGAAAAGCCGCTTGGGCGTCAGCGTCTGATAGGGAAAGGGTGCGGGGTTTCTCCTCAACTTCCGCATCTTCCGCCCACGCTTTCCACTTGGCGAGGGCCTCGCCGTTATCGGGATGACCAGGGACACGCCATGGGTCAAAACCAAAGTCATCCTGCGTCCCCGTCTCCAACCAATCGAGCGCCCCTAACCGAACAGCGAGATCGGCGTGTTCCAGCATGGCCGCCAGTTCCACACGTGGCAGCGCATCCAAGCCCTCCATGGTGCGGCGCACTTCATCACGAACGTCTTCCCGGCCATAGGCGCGCATGACCTCGGCCCAATCGTCCGCGGCCAGAGAATCTTTGGCACTCAGGGCGTCGCGCAAGTTGGGCCAAGTAGCCGCGAAAAGATCCGGTCCAAGCCCGACGAGCAGGCCAAGGCAAATCGCAACACGCCGGCTCATTCCGTGGATTCGTTAGTGTAAGAGAGCGTAAGCGAGGATGTTGGCGTTCACTTCACGCGCGTTCTTGATCTCATTGCCGCCACAGCAACAACAGCCGGTGGCATTGTAAGAGTCGTTGAGCCCGTCTGACGAATACACCACCACGAGCTTTCCGTTGAGGCTCACCCCTTGCAGTTTCGCCATCCCGCTTGACTTGGAAAGCTTGAGGTCCTTTACGGGAAAGACCGTGCGGTAGATGGCGTGATTCTGCGGCACGTTGCTGAATTTGTCAGAACCGAAGAGCCGTTTGATCTCGCGCTTGAATGAGGTATCCCACTCTTTGTCTGAACAGCCGGCGGAAGCCAGGAGAAAGCCGCCGTTCTCCACATATTTCTTCAATTGCTCGCGCTCTTTCGGTGTGAGATTGAAATTTCCTTCTCCTGTCATGACCACAAACGGAAACTGAAACAGTTCATCCGAACCCAGTTTGACCGACTTGAAACGACGGTCCGTAGCGATGGATGTTTTCTGTTGCACCGTGCTGAGAAACTCATCGCTGAAACAGCGTGAGGTCTTGGTCCCGGCATAAATAAGCAGACCACAATCGACCGCGCCTTCTTTGCCGCCGAACAGGGAGCCGGGTCCTGCAATGAAGACGAGGAGTGCGAATGAAAGGAAAGTCTTGATGGATTTCGTCATGATGCGGTGTGGATGTTAGCGTTTATCTGACGGCGAATCAACGTCTTCGTTCGAAAAATAGCGTTTCACCGCTTCGCGGTAGCGTTCGGGAACGGCCTCGGCGCCACTTTGTCCGGTCTCTTGATGCCGCAATGCTTCAAGGGTGGCACGTTCATTCTCCACCGTGGCCGCGGATCCGCCTGAACCACGACCGCCCTGGCCACCGCGACCGGAACGATTGCCCATCCCCGGTGCGGGCGCTTGAAAACGCAGACGCGCGGGGCCGAACATGGGCAAGCGAAGTTGATGAAAGCCGGGCATGTAGCGCCCGTCGCTCCCGGCGAGCCCCAATCCCATACCGCCGCTTCCGCCTGCCTGCCCGGGTTGCTGCCCCTCGCCTCCTCCAGGTTTCCCCAAACGGCCTAGCATTGCCTTCAAAAGTTGCTCCATGGTTGCAGTCATGTCCTGGGGAATCTCGAACTTCGGCATGCCGCCCTGACACATGCCGGCAAACTGGCATTGCGATTGTTTACGCTCTGTCAGAACACGCTGGAGCAATTGCAAGGCGAGTGCGGCGTTGGAAGCAGCTTCGTAGGAATCGCCGGCGTCGGCGCGCTGAGCGGCCATGCCCATGGCAGGCGCCACGTCTAAAGTTTCGACCGTTTCGGCAAACCGTAAGGCTTGTTCGCCAAGCGATTCGAACTCTTGAGGCAAGGCTTCGGCGCGCTTGCGAAGTTCTTTGGTGAAGGCCTCCAATGCTTCGCGATTCTCCCGTTGAACCCGTGCCAGCGCCCCTAACTGGGGAACATTAGCCATGATCCCTTGCGACACTTCTTTGGCAATGGCCTCCGTCCGTTTGGCCAGCGATTCCTGATCGCGCAGGATCTTTTGAAAGGTCGCAGCCATTTCCATAACGCGCCCCACGGCTTTGAACTGATCCGCTTTCTCCATTTCCGCATCCATGGCTTCTTGCGCACCGCCTAACGCTTCACGCAATGCCCGTGCTTCCCGGCGTACGACGAGCGGATCAGGCGCACGGGTCAATTGATCCATGTTCCTCAGCTGCTCACGCAACTTCTGCGCCGTCTCTTGAGCCATCTCAGAAAGCGCGGCCTCGGAATCGAAGGCTTGGAAGTCCTTGGCCACACTATCAAAGGTCTTCGCCGCTTCTTCGTGCACTTTCATCGCTTCCTTCAAAGCGTCGTGGGGAAACTGAGCGCTCTCCACCGCTTCCAAACCGGCGCGAGCTTTCTCTAGCGCTTGCGCTAAGGCGTCGTAGCGGGCGGTGAACTCATCCAGAGTCGTGCGCAGGCGAATGAGTTCCGCATAGTCGTCTTGAGAGATGATTTGGATCTGAACCGGATCCGAGGTGCCGATACCCATCAGCGTCGGGTTCTCGTCCATACCTTCGACCACGAATTCTAACGTTTGCCCGGGCTCCGCTCCCAGAGGCGCCAAAGCGACGGTTTCCTCCATTTCGTGACGCTTCCCCAACTTGCCTTGGGCCATGAGTCGCGAACGGTCTCGATAACCTGCTAGGGAACGGATCCAGGACGTTTTCGTTAGTCCCAGATCATCTTCGATCTCCGCGGCAAAAGGGATCTCCGAATTGGGCGTGGCGAGGATGCGCGACTCAGGCGAAGTGATCGTCGCGACCGGCGGCACATCAGGCATGGCAATCTGATCGATTTCTAACGGTTTGGCCAGCGGGGTGCCGAGGATATCTTCAAGTGTGAATTGCGCCAAAGCGGAATCTGTAAGCGCCCAAGTAAAGCGGATGCGATGCGTGCTTTCAATCGTACCTACGATCGGGAGCACCTCTTTGTTTAGCGGTTGTTTAGGTAACAAAGTGAGGGAGCCGCCGCCCACGGGACGATTACTTGTGAGGGTGACATCGATCTGCGATCCCGTGATGGCTTTGCACTCGCCTTCGCCTAACGAAAAGGCGATCGTGGGTTGACCCGTGTAGGCCGGCGGAGTGATGCGGACCTCCGCTGCGGTCACACGTGGTTCCAGGCGCACTTCGACCGTGTGCCAAGGGCTGCGCGCACGACCTACCCCGAACGCAATGGCAACCGGGTTCACCACATTCTCCAACCGTTGAGCATAACGTTGCCCCGGTTCCCGAAAACTCGCACGTTCCTCAACCCGGCCGCTACGTAAGTCCTTGACCAGAAAGCGCGCGTCGTCAGTCACGGTGCCACCGGAGATTTCCGTTTGTAGAAGCAGATCATCACCATAAATCACCGAAGGCTGACTCGGAGTGATGGTAAATTGCAAAGGACTATAGGGAGGCAAGTCCGCACCCGGGTTCCAGAGTCTGGCGAGTATGTGCGTAGTCGCAGGCAAATGAATCAATGCGAGAACAATTCCTAACAAAAGAATACCTCCGAGCCAGTAAGCTTGACGCCAAATCGCGGCACGAGGGCGTCGAGCGACGACGGGAACTTCTTGCAACGATGCCGCGGCTTCATCGATGGCGCGTTGCGTGAGGTAGCTTTGTAAGGGCGCTCCTCCATCTTGTTGCGGGAGCAACTCTAGTCCGGCTTGAATGACTTGCCGCGACCGATTCGTGGCACCATCGGCGGTCCGTGCAGCGGCTTTGGTGTCGAAGCGGCGCAAACGCGTTAGGCCGATGATGGCGCCCCCTAACAAAAGGATGCCGGTGAGGATCTGCCAACCCCAACGTGCCGACATGCTCAAAGCGAACCAGCGGTCTGCTAGGGCGCCGAGGATGATGAGCAACATCAGAACGGTCGCCAGCGCGAGCCCCCCACGGCAGAGTAGACCGCGCCGCCACGTTCGTCTGAAGGTGGCGAGTTCTTTCTCGAAGGCGGTTTCTCTCGGTGCGTTCATCAGTTGAAGCCAAGCATTCAGTTAGTCAGACACTACCCCAACGGCGGCGAAACCACCACTCTAAAGCGAAACAGAATGTGAGGGCGAGCAACCAAGGCCAACGTAGCCACCACGCGTCCCATTGCAAATCACCCGCAAGGACGGCCGGAGGCGGTTCCATGATCGCAGCCAGCTCTTCTACCTCGCTTGCCGACCACAACCGGCCGCCGGTCGCCTCGGCCAAGGCCTGCAGCCGGGCGGGATCGGCGTCGAGCTGGTCCTGCTCTCCGGGCGGGGCGCTCACCGTAAGCACCAGCTCAGGTCCGTTAAGCGCCTCGCCTTCTGCGCCTTGCAAATGCAGCAACCACTCGCCAGGCGAGTCCAGTGAGAGGTTGGCACGCCATTGTGGACGCCCGTCATCGCTCCGTACCGCAGCAGGTGTGTGAGTGAGGGTTTCCTCACTGCCTTGGCGAGCGAGATGAATGATAGGAACAGCGTCCGGAGCGTTCTGAGCTTGGTTGTTAGATTCGGGACGCCAGCCTAACGTGACACTCACCAAATCACCCACAAGCGTCTGATTGGTATTGAGACGCATGGAGTACTGTTGACCAGGCAGGAACTCCGAGTAGGACGCCATCCACTGAATGAGTTGCGACCAGAATTCCTCATACATGTTTCCCGATGACCGCGCCTCGGGAAAAAAATCCCATTTCCACAGCCCATCGGCATTGACCAAACCCACCACGCCCAAGCCGTAACGCCGCACGCTAAGCAAGGGGAATCCCGTGGTGCCCGGATTCGCATTGGGCAAGGTCCCATGGGCGAGCACACGGGTAAATGGTTTCACCGAATCGACTTCTTGAGCATCTTGTAAGGGAGGCAACTGAGACCAAAGCGCTTCCTTCGCGCCGGGAAGTGATTCGCCAAAGAGCCCGGCCGATTCGCCCTCGGGCGCTGGGAGAAAGTGAAAGGAATCCAGGCGACTTTCTTTCCAGGTCACAGGTTCCAAGGAAGCTAAGCCGGGATGCCTTCCCGCATAGGCCCGTCCGCGGGCAAAGAGCAAGGCGCCGCCGTGATCCCTCACATAGCTGCGAAGCGCCTCCAACCGGCTCGCCGTGATGAAGGGTTCGATCCCCTTGCCAAAAGCCACCAAATCGTAGGCCGCGAGCGCTTCAGCGGTTTCCGGAAAAGTATCTTGATCCGTGGCCACCGGTTCCTCTTGTTCACTATCAATCTGAAAAAAACGCGTGTCGCTCAATCGATGAACGCTACGCAATTGCACATACGGTTGTTGGCGAAAGAGTTGGGCGAGAAACTTGCTATCCCAATAAGGCGCCCCCTCAGCAAGAAACACGCGGGTCTTGGAATCCAAGATACGCACATGAATGGTCACGCCGTTATTGGTCTCCCGCTGCTCGCCTTCCCAAACCGGCGTGGTGAGGGTGTAAGAGCTGGAGACATCAGGAGCCACCACATCAAAGATCACTGACCGTGGTTCGCCATCGGTGAGGGTGAGATCACGGGTTTCCAACGGAGAACTCTCCCCTTTAAGGGAAAGCGATAGGGACGTGCGAACATCTCCCAATCCCTGCGCGGTGAGCGAGGCCCCTAAAGTGATCGTCTGTCCGGGAAAAGCAATGAGTTGACGACGCGTCGCTTGAAGCTCGATGTCTTTGGGAGTGATCTGGCCACCGACGACCATGGCGTGAATGGGCACTTGCAGGGCGCGGGCCCGCATCAAGGTATCGTCGGGTTTGGTGGTGGTTGTTTGCCGGCCATCACTGAGAATGACGAGACCGGCGAGCTCTTTGTTAGACGAGGCCCCTAGCAAGGTGGAGGTGGCACTATAAAGATCGCTTTGCCTACTCCGGGGTGGGGCGTGAGTGTCAGTGAGGGCGTCTCGATTAGAGGAGATTTCCAATTCATCAGCGAAAAGCCGCCACGTGGTTTCGGGTCGTGCTTTGAGCAATGTCCCGGCAGCTCGGGCGGCCGTTTGCCAACGGGTGGCGCCTTCAGGATCTCCATCCGGCGTGTTCATGCTGCCCGTATGGTCTAACAAGAGGACCCAACGGCGGGCAGAGGCCTCTTCAGGTCGATGCCACTGACCAGGATTCAGAAAACAGAAGGCGAGGCCCGAGAGGCCTAACAAGCGTAGAAACATCAGCCATTCCCTGCGTGGCCGGCCGAACTCCCGTGCGCTATGCCATGCCAGCCACAGACAGATCACCATACCAGCCGCGAGAAGCGGAAGGATCATGTGCCAGGGCATGGGAGGTTGCCATTGCATCGTGGAACTAAGTGATGGCGGTAGCCGTTTTGAGAGGTTTACGAGGCCAAGCCAGGACGAGGCTTTCTAACAAGAGGCAAAGAATGGCCACGGCAAGGCACCAAGGCCAAATGGGACGGCCGTCGCGTCGTGCGGCAGCGGCTAAGGCATTCACCCCGCTCTCGCCGGCCTGAGCGGCAAATGGCGTGTCGTCAAAGTGTGAGCGCAAATCAGACTCTTCGGCGGGGAAGTTCGCGACGTGACGGCCGATGATCGTGCCGCTCAGGGTCCAACGATAAGGCCCGGGCATGGCTGGTCCGACGCTGATGAGGCTCGGCCCCTCCACCGTGGTAACGGCTTCGACCGCTTGCGCGCGATCTTGCGCGTCGAGCAATTGCACCGATGCCGGATCGATCTCCGGTGGCGGTGGCCAAGTGATGGGCATTCCCGTGAGCACTTCTTGTTCGTGCTGGCTGTTTTGCCGGAGACTGGTGCGAAAGATCTCGCCCCACAACGTGACAAAAGCGCTTTGAACGCTCCAACTTGAACGTTCGCGATCGAGTGGAATGGCGCATTGATAGAAGCCCGCGTCATCAGAAATGAGCGCCGGCGCGCCATCTTCGAAACGGGCTATCACTTGTCCATTGATGTCCTTCAAACGTACTCGTTCCCAAACGCGGCCGTCGAAGGGATTGCCGTACTCGCCTTGAGCAAAGAGCGTAAGCCACGCTTCCTCGGGCTGAGTCAGGGCCAATTTCCAACCGGCTTCAAGACGCTCCATGGGTTGCCCAGCGGATGCCGCCGCCCAATGCCAGACGGTGATGCCGTTGGAAGCGAATTCACGTAGTATGTCAGAATCCATCTCCACGCCCGGCAAGACGAGCATGACGTCAGGTGCGATAGCCGCGGCTTCTGGCAAGCTCTTAGTTTCACTTACAGAGACCCAAGAAAACGCTCTATCTAACTGACGCACCGTTTCCGCGCCGGGCGCGTCACCCGGCGGAAGAACGAGAGCGACTCGCAAAGCGGCCCGCACGGCAGCGACGCCATGACGCAGATCATCACCCGGAAAGCCGTCTTCATCGAGACGCGCCGCGATCGGCAAGAAGGTAGCCGTTCCGGGACCCTGAAAGCTCAGCACCGTCTCCGTCTCGCCCCAAGGTGTGAGATCAATTGTCGTGGACTGCCGCTGCTGCCCCACCTGCAGAAACACCGTTTGACGCCGCGGCGTGGGCGAATAATTGGCCACGCGGCAATGCACATCGAAAGATTGGCCGACGAGGGGTTGTGCAGGAGCTGTTCCGAGATCAATCACAGCGACGTTTGTCGGAGAGTCGTCTGTTAGGGCGATGGGATAGATGGCGATGTCACCGGGGGTATTGAGTGAAGCCTGTTTCCACGCATTCCCTTGGAAATCTGACAGGATAAAAAGTTCGGCCGCGCTTTGGCCGCGGTCCTCGAATTGTGTCAGGGCGAGATTCCACGCCGCTTCGATCGCCGCGGGTTCCGGGACGGCCTGTTGGCGTTGCACCTGATCGATGAGGTAATCGCGATTGGGACCGGGCTCGGGATAAACAGCTTCGGGTAAGCGATCGATCCAAACGACATTGGCCAGGGTGAGCCCGCCCGCAGCTTCTAGGATGCTACGAGCTTGATCGGCGGCTTTGGCCAAGCGCGACGTTCCGGATTCGGCGTAGGCCATGGAGGCGGAGCGATCGATGAGAAGCACCACCGTCTTCTCTGTCATGGTCCCCGCGAGGGGTTTGCCCGCAGCCTGAAACCACTTGGGTTGAAGGAAAGCGGCGACGAGACCGAACACGGCCAAAGTCCTTAACAAGAGCACCAACCAATCACGCGGTTGCTTCAAGCGCATGGTTCGGCGGGTGATCTCTTGGAGAAAGCGTAGGGAGGCGAACTCGTAAACGGGCGGTCGTGCGCGCGCTACCAGATGAAGCAAGACGGGCAATCCCGCGAGCGCCAGAAAGCCTAACCAATGACTGTTTCCCAAGAGCACATTCATGCCACAAGCCGGTCGAAGAGATCGAAGTAACTGCGATTGGTCTGACTGAGAAAGTAATCCACCTGCCGGCGCGAAGCCAAGCGGCGTAGACGGCGGATGTGACCTTGTAAGGCTTGGTTATAGGCCTGGGAAATGGCCTTGGTGTGTGCCGTGACGCGCGTGCGTGGCGATTCGAGATCGACAAAGCGCAAGAGCCGGTCACCGGGAAGGGTCACTTCCGTGGGATCAAGGAGATGAAAGAGGTGCACTCGAAAACCGCGATGCAAGTAGGGATTCAGCGCGTGAAAGAGCGACTCCGGCGCTTCATAGAAATCTGACAAAACGACTAAGGTGCCTTTGCGCCGGATGAGCGGCTGCGCGCGCTGCAGCGCAGCGGCGAGATCCGTCTCGTTTCCTGGTTGATTGCGCTCTAACGTGTTGAGAATTTGGTGCAAATGTTGGCGAGTACTCCCTGGTGGAAAGTGTTGCCGGATTTCCCGGTCAAAGAGATGGAGGGAAACTTGGTCCTGATGTTTCGTCACCAGCCACGCGAGACACGCGGCAAAGAATGAAGCGTACTCGAGTTTCGTGAGGGCATTGTCAGGGCCGCGATAACCCATGGATGCGCTGCTGTCGAGGAAGACATGGCACTCAAGACGGGTCTCTTGCTCGTACGTCCGGAGGTAGTGCCGGTCGGTACGCCCATAGACGCGCCAATCGACTTGGGCGGGATCGTCTCCGGGCACGTATTGCCTGTATTCGTGAAACTCGATGGAGCTCCCTCGCTGGCGCGACCGATGATGCCCGGCGAGGTAACCCTCGACCATGGCTTTGGCCGCAAACTCGTAACTTTGCAGCCGCTTGATGTCTCCCGGTTGGAGAAAACGATAGGTGGCCATCAGGAAACCTTGTAGGCGGTCGCGGAAGCCCGGGCTTTCTTGGAGGAATCTAGCAGATGCGCGATTAGATCTTCAGAGCTGAGCCCCTCCCCGGTGGCGTTGTAGTTCGGAATGACCCGGTGGCGCAGTACGGGCAGCGCCACATCGCGCAGTTCATCTACGGAAGCGGCGGATCGCCCTCGCAGAAGCGCCAAGGCACGCGCTGCACGAATAAGACATTGAGAGGCTCGCGGTCCGGCTCCCCAAGAGACGTAGTTCTTCACGTAGTCATCGGCGAGATCGCTCTCCGGCCGCGACGCGTGAACGAGTGTGAGGGTACTTTCATAAACGTGATCCGGGATCGGAACGTCGATGGCTGCTTGTTGCAATGTGGTGAGACCACCGGCACCAAGTACGGTATCCGTCTCTGGCAGAGTGTGGCCGGTGGTTCGCCTCAAGACTTCGTCTTCTTCCGGCATCGATGGGTAACCAATGTGGATATTGAAGAAGAACCGGTCGAGTTGCGCTTCGGGCAAGGGATACGTGCCTTCGTGCTCGATGGGATTCTGGGTGGCGAAGACGATGAAAGGTTCGGTTAGGGGCCGCGTCCGGCCGGCCACGGTGACTTGTTTCTCTTGCATGGCTTCTAACAAAGCCGCCTGCGTCTTGGGCGGCGTGCGATTGATCTCATCGGCGAGGATGAGATTGGCAAAGATGGGTCCAGGCGTGAACTCAAACCGCCGGTCACCGCCCTCGCCCGATTGCAGGATCTCGCTGCCGATGATATCGGTCGGCATCAAATCAGGCGTGAATTGAATGCGGCGAAAATCGAGCCCAAGGATCTTTCCTAAGGTGCTGACCAAGAGCGTCTTGGCCAGACCGGGAACGCCTACCAGGAGACAATGCCCTTTGCAAAGAAGCGCCACTAACATTTCCTCAATCACGCGGTCTTGGCCGACGATGACACGCGCCGTTTCCTGGCGAATCTTAGCCACATGTTCCCGCACCGATTCCCATTGGGCAGCAGGGTCCTTCTCGTTCTCAAGCGTGTTCTTGGTGTCATTCATGGTGATGATGATAGCGTTATTCGGCCGGCGTTTGATCTAACGGACGCACGACAAACTGGATGTTCTGAAAGTCGTCGCTCTGGCGTCTCGCCATGAGGTTTTCAAGTTGCTTCAGGTTGCCTTCGACGGGCGCCTCGCGCGTGGAATCCCAGAAAAGGACCATGTTCTCACTACCTTGCTGAACATAGAGAGCCACTTTCGCTTCTTCCGGCATGGCATCCACGTAATACCCGGCTTGTTCGAGAGGCATCTCTTGCATGAGGCACCCTTCGTAGTATGTTCCCACAGCAATGGAGATCATTGCGGGTTCACTGAGTTTTCGCAATGAAAGAGCAATCTTTTCCAAGGAATCGTGATTCGCTTTCTCTCCCATGAGATCCTGCCAGGTGTAAATTTTTTCAAGGGCTTCGGATTCGAAGGACACGGTGTGAAGGTGCTGCATGGCCTCGGCAAGAAAGGGAGCTTGTTCTGGATTCTCTTGAAACGCTTGGGCGAGAAAGAGACGCTCATCTTCTTTCAATGTGCGATACCAGGGCACGAAGGCCGCAGACTTCTGATCGGCGGCTTCTTTGGTGAGTTGCTGGCGCCGTTCCTCCGAGACGTTGTCGGATTTGGGAGGCCAGTTTGGAAGGCTTTCACCATCGACCATGGCTTTGGCGTAGGCCACGATGCGCTGATTCCATTCCTTGCGATCATAGATCATTCCCAGGTGCATTAGGGCCTCAATGTCAGGAGAGAGCGTATTGAGTAAAGTGGTGGCTTGGTGGCTTGGTGAGGGATAGGTCTGATACTCGGCGTGGAAAGTCTCGGTGTTCTCCAGCCAACGATGCCAGGCCGGTCTCAGCTCTTCGTTGAGCAACGCCTCTCGCAGCAACGCTCTCGTGGCCTCGGTTTCCGCAAGGGCCTTTTCACCGGCTTCGTTGGTAATGAGGCGGTAAGATTGAAAGGAAAGCTGTTGAAGAATCGCGCTCAGAACAGCCAAGTCTTCAATCTTGGTTAGACCTTGGATAATGGCTGGCCACGTCTCCAGCGGCGGCTTCTCTGTGAGCAGGCGTTGCAACGGTTCGAGAACGGTCTCCAGGGGCGTTTCTCCAGATTCGAGGCCTGACAGAAGCGTCTCTATCAAGTTGTCATCAAACCGCCCCTTAATGTTAGTGAGGGCGACGCGGACTTGCTGCAACTGATAGGCCTCGCTTGCTCCTTCGGCGAAGCCGCCTTCGGGCACCGCCTCTTGCAATCGCTTCTCGAACGGTGGAAGAAGTCGGTCATAAAAGGCTTGGCTGGCCTCCTTTCCTCGCTGCGTGATGTAAGTCTCCACCAGGCGAAGCGTCGAAGTCATCACATAATCGAGTGGCGGTTCATTCATGACTTTCTCGTAGAGATGCTCTTCAACAGCTTTGAAGAGCGATGCCTCGTCCTCCTCAATAAGGATCGCGATCGCCGGCTGGGCGTGTCGGGAGTTCTCCTCGATAAAATAAGCAAGCGCTAGTTCTCCCCGGCTCTTTCCGCGCTCGCGGCGGCACCAATCGGCGAGATTAGCCTGAAAGCTATGGTCTCGCTCGACGCTTTGGAGCGTTGCCGGGAGAACGTTGTTGATGAGTTGCAAGGCAAGTTCCACTCGCGTGAGCGGTCGTGGAATGGCTAGGAAGGGATCTTGGTTTTCGTGGAACGAATAGGCTCCGTAACTTGAGTTTACCGGCCGCATGGCGTGCGTGAGATGAGCGTCGCCAATCAGATTTGTCAGCGCCAACACGCCGTCCAGGCCTAAGGCCTGAAGGGATCGCCAGGGCTCTTCCAGCGATTCGGCATCCTCGCGCAAGACCCACGGTGTCATGCCCTCTAACAAAGGACATTGATTGATATCCAAGGATTCATTGACCAAGCGATCGAGCAACTCTTTGACTTCGGTCTCTTTGCCAGGCGGGAGATGCATGGTCTCCACTGGCACGGGCGCTTCAGCATGACGACGAACCTTTCTTAACAAAGTGACCCCACCTTCCAAAGCCTTCCAGCCACGTGGGTATCTGGCGACTAACCCTGACAAACCATCCTCATAAATGTTCCAATCGGGTTTGGCTTGAAAGGTCTCTGTCACGGCTTCCAAATCGCGTTGAGCGCAGAAGTTGACAACACTGTCGATGAGCTTCGATGGTGGCTTGGTGATGTGAAGGAGGCGGTTGGCTAATTTGTTAGCAGCTTCGTGGTGCCCCAACTGCCAGAGCTGGGTGGCGAAGATCAGAAAGGGGGCCAGCCCCGGCCCGGTGCCAGCATTCTGAAATTCCTGGGGCTTCGCTGCCATCATGTTCTCGAAAAAATCGAGGGACTCGTTCACAGCCGCCAGGTCGCCTAGCAAATTGGCTAAACTGAAGGTGGTGCGATAGCGATTGCCCCACAGGTTACGCTCATTCCAATTCATCGTGTCCGCCCGGGAAACGACCGCTTTCACTTGAGCGGCAGCATATCCTTGCAGCTCCCGCACCCCGACGACGAAACGCTGCACCGCGTCCGGCTCTGCCTTGCGCAGAGCCCAGCCTTTGCCTGCGATGGGATTCTGCTCTTGGCGGGCGTCCCATCCCTCCGCTTCGCCAAGCACGGGATGGAGCGAGACCCAGATCGCGCCCGCCAAGTTGGGCAAATCCAGCGCCACCAGTTCCTCAAAGCCCGCGGAGAAGTCAGGGGATGACGACAGCTCCCCTTGCTCTGCTGTCAAGCAAAGCGTGAGACTGAAGAAGCCTGTCAAAAACCTCATCCACACGATGGCGGAGAGCCTAGCAAGCTTCTCAGAGGTGGCAAGTTCGAAAGAGAGAGGTTAGCCTCTGAGAATCAACGCTGTTCAACGATCTCTTGGTTCAGATCGAGATCGATTCGACGCGGCCTGTCACCCGGGGCTCTCGCGAATCCGCGTCGAGCCGTCATCAATCGGGGGTAACCAAATGTGGCGGTCCTTAAAGTTAGAGGAACTGCTGGCACTTCCTTCGCGGCAGCGGAGTCCAACGCCCGGGACTCTTGCGAGTTCCGTTACGAAAAGTGCCCGCCGCTTTTCGTCATACCCTCATCAATCGGGCAGCTTGACGCGATCGAGCGGAATCGGTATGCACAGCGGCCATGCTCATTGCTGCGGCATCGACTCTGACTTCCATTGATCTTGCGATCCTGATCTTTTATCTGGTGGCGGTCTTGATCTTGGGGATCGTGTTCAGCCGCTATGTGAAATCGTCTGGGGATTTCTTTCTCGCAGGGAAATCGTTGCCGTTCTGGGCCATTGGGATGTCGGTGGTGGTCAGTGATATCGGCGCCATCGACATGATCGGCGGGGCGGGAGCGGCCTATCAATATGGCTTGGCGCAGGCGAACTTTGATTGGTTAGGCTCGGTGCCGGCCATGATCATCGTGGCCTTTATCTTCGTGCCTTTCTATTGGCGCAGCGGTGTTTCCACCTTGCCGGAATTTTTAGGGAAACGCTACGGGCAGGTCGTGCGCACGCTGCAATCGATCATCTGGCTTTGTTTTCTGGTTAGCATGCTTGCGGTGATGCTGTGGAGTTCGGCGGTGTTTCTCAAAACGATCCTCAATCTCAATACGTTTGGCGGGATTTGGCTGACCGTGGCGTTGGTTGGTTTCTACACGGTGCTGGGCGGGCTCACGGCTGTGGTCCTTACCGATGTCATTCAAATGATCATCATGTTTGTCGGCACGGCGGGTTTATTAGCGCTGACATTGCACAAGATCGGCGGTGTGGGGAAAGTGGTGGAAACCGTTCAGGCACGCGGCCCTGAGTTCAGTGAACATTTCAAACTGCTTCTCCCCAACTCAACCGAGACGCCTTACCCGTGGGCGGGTATCCTCTTTGGTTTGGGAATCGTTCTATCCACGGCTTACTTTTCTAGTAATCAAGCGGTGATCCAGCGCGTATTGGGCGCGCGATCCGAGTGGCATGCCAAGGCCGCCCTTCTCTTTGCCGCCTTCCTCAAATTGCTGGTGCCCGTGCTGGTCATCCTTCCCGGCTTGGCAGCCCTTGCATTGTACCCGAACCTTGAGGACCCGGATAGCGCGATTCCCAGACTGGTGGCGGATGTGTTGCCACCGGGCGTCTTGGGATTGGTCTTTGCCGCCTTCTTCGCCGCCCTCATGTCGAGCGTGGACTCATACCTGAACTCGGCGACGACCATTATCGTGTCCGATGGCTACCGCCCATTCTACCGATGGCAGTACGGTCAGGCGCCTCCAGACCGGAACTGCCTCATCCTCGGGCGTGTGCTCACCGTGATGTTGATTGTCGCCGCAGGCGCCATCGCTCCGGTGATCGATCATTTCGAAACCATCTACACAGCCATGCAAACGATGTTCAGCCTCTTTCAAGGCCCGACCTTAGCCTTGCTCTTGTTAGGCATTTTCTGGCGGCGGACGAATACTCCTGGAGCGATCGTGGGATTGGTTTCGGGCGTTTTGTTAGCATTGTGTTTGAACTTAGTAGGAAAATCGTTGTTTCCTTCAAAGGACCCATTTCTCTTTGTCGCCTTCTGGGCTTTTGTGTGGTCCCTAGCGGTCACCACATTGGTTAGCCGTGTGACACAACCTCCGCCGGAAGAGCGTCTCCGCGGCTTGGTTTGGGGCTGGATTGAAACGGATCCGGCGACGCAGAAACTTTTACGTGACCGCCTGCCATGACTGCCTTTCTCGAACGCGTGCTCGTCCCTCCTCTCAAGGTGATCCTGGATCCCCTTCATCATTTTCTTGATGGCGTGCCGGAACCGCTGTGGCGGATCAGTGTGTGCCTCTTCCTTTTGTTCGGGGCGCTCTGGACGATGTTTCTGCGACGCGAGTCCATCTTTCGCGGAGCGCCAAAAGAATCGCGCTGGTGTGACCTCCGGATTTGGGTTTGTGTTCTGCTAACGCCCTATCTTTTTATCTATCTCATCTTCTAACCAACGTCTCGTCATATGGAGGACAATCCTGATTCCACACCTTCCTTTGCCAGCCGTGATGCTTGGGTACTGACGTTGTTGGGAAGCTTCTTTGCCGTCTTTGGGGTGCTGGTCTTGATCGGGCTCTGCTGGCCGCAGACCAGCGCCGAGAAACTCGTGACGGTGATCTCCGGCACCGCCCTGCTGGTCATCGGAGCCGGCGGTCTCTGGTTGGGCAGGCGATTGAAGCGCAACTCATGAACCCCGCTTTGGGCTTGGTGCCTGGGTGCACCGAGGCTCAAGCGCGCGAGCTGCTTGAGAAGCGGCGTTGGTATCGGCGAGCGCGTTGTCTACGCCGCATCGAACAAGTTTGGTTACCCTGTCAGTGTGTCGAATTGGGAGAGGCGTTGCTTCTCGTGGATGGTTATGCACGGACGGCAATCGCCTTCAACCAAAGCCACCTCAAGACACGCGCCATCGAGTCTGAATTCCCCTACCCGCTGAACGGAGAAGAAACTCTCGCCATCGCACGCGAATCCTTATTGCAATGGAGGCTTAGCCGTCTGGTTAAACGATTGCCCGCGTCTTCGCTCGCCCTTGGGGGGCAGCTCTACTACCCCTACTGGGCGGGCTACGAAGAATCGCGTACCGGCAACATACGCTTCCGATTGGTAGACGCGCTGACAGGGCGGCCGGCCCGGCAAGCGATTCAGTTAGGTTTCTTGGAAGCCTTGAGGGCGGATCGCGACCCTATTCCGGAGGCCTAAGAGCGGAACCAGCTGCTGGAAACCATTTCCGTGATCTCCGCCTGATTGCTCACCGTGGCATTGTCAGGGAACCGGAGTTTCACGATCACGCCCTTGGGCCTGGCCACGATCTTGAGAAGACTCTCGATCTCTAAAATCTCGGGATCGTTCCGCTTCCCATAGATGAAGATGGGATCGATCATGCCCATCTTGGTGGCGCTAAAAGAGATCCATTGGTCATCTTGGAAGTCGAAGTTGTAGTAGTCAGATAGTTCCACTTGGAGACGAAATTCAGTCGGCGTGGTGACTTTGTTAGCAATGAACTCCTCCATCGGCATTTGTTCGTAGCCTGAAGAGATCTCCCAGTGCACACGATAGCCTCCCGGTCGTTTCTCAACCGCCATATAGAAAGGCCGGTCTAGGGCCACATTCTGGTCTTCATCGCCTCCTTGAATTGCCACAATGAAGAAATTGCGGCCACCGTCATCGACCTCCTGGTCCGCATGAAAGGTGATGCGCTCGAGATAAACATCCTCTGGATGTTTGGTATACCACTCTTCCATCAGTGGCTTGACGCGTTCCGGATCGATGACGTAATCGAGTTTCTCTTCCCAAGTCTTGGTGCGGTGAAAGGCGACGATTGCTCTGGCTGCTTCTTTGGGATCGTGTTGCACAGTACTAAGGTCGCCTCCGATCATTAATTCATCGTCACCCACGTCTTCGGCCACGGGATTGGAGCGGGCATTATTGATGTAAACCATGGTCACGCCCAAGGCTATCAATGCCACGAACACACCTCCGATAGTACCGAAATCGAGATCGCCGTGATCATTGCGAAAGAGCCACCGCGTCCACGGCATGGCCATCAACTTCGCCCTCGTGGGGCCGACCTTGACCCGGCGTTCCGTCTCTTTCTCTAGCACTTGCTCCCAATTGTCATGAAACTTCTCGCGCGCGTCATCCGGCATGTCGCGTAGCTGCGCGTCGGTGTTATGATAGTCACCGTCGTTGAGATCTTTTTGAAAGAACTGATGATACGCCGTCTCCCACCGGCGAAGCTTCAAGGGCTCAATCTGCAATTGTTTGGCCACTTCCTCCCGGGATTTGCCTTCTTGTAAGAGACGAGCGGCTTGGCGAAGTGTGCGTTCTTCCCGTGCGCTGAGCTCTTCACTGGGATCACGTTCCGGCAAGTCACGCGGCTGAATGACCGATGACGAATCTCTTTCCGCAGGCCGGGCGCCTTGATTCAACTGTTCGAAGGGGTCACCAGCGGGATCATAGCGCTCGGGTAGACCGCGTGGTTCCACTTCCACCTTCTGGTGCGCCTGATCGGATGATGATGACTTTTCGCTCATAATGTGCCCCTCATAATCGTGATGCTAACGCAGAGAAGTCAATGGTCGCGGTAAGATCGTGTCTAGTAAAATTGGTTGAATTTCCAACTTTTGAACGCTGGGTGAGTTCTGGTTTCTTCGGTAAATGAAATGACATTCGGTGTCCGCAGTGAATCTTGTTTTTTTAGTCATTACGCCGTTTGCAAACCATCCAGCGATCGGGATTCTCCGGCGGACGAAAGCCAAATGGCGCGTAGAGATCTTGCGCCGTCTCGGTGGCTAAGGTCCAGGTGTCGACGTCATCTAACGCGGGGTGACGAAGGATGTAATCGACTAACGCCTTTCCTAACCCTTGCCCGCGATGATCCTCGTCGACATAGACATCCATGAGATAGGCGAACCGTGTGAAGTCCGTGACCACACGGAGAAAACCCATCTGGCCATGGCGTTCATGATAGAGCCCCGCCACCACCGTGGAATGATCCACCGCGCGTTGCCAGCGCTCTTTGGAGATGCCGGGACTCCAATAGGTGGAAGCGATCCACCCATGCACACGATCAGAATCCAGCCGATGACGGTCATCGGAAATCTCAATACCACCAGGCAGCGCCTTCACGTGCGCGTGGTTCATCATTGCAGGGATTCCTTCACCTTCTCGATTTCCGTCGTGGGAAGCTGGCAGGCGAAATTTCGGCAGACGTAGACATTCGCTTTCCCGTCTTTGGAACCGTGATTCTCAACGTAGTTCACCACTTTGCTCAGCGCCGCTCCAGCAGGCCCGTCAGGCTTGAAAAGAACCACCTTGTTAGGATCGAAGCGCAGCTGCAAGAGATCTAACATCGCTTGTGTGTCCGCGGCACCTTCCTTGCCGGCGACCACGATCTCTCGCGTATCACCCGTTAGGAAATCGATCGCCTGCAACATCACGGTGTAGGCGCCTGGGTTTTCGGTCAGGTCTTTGCTAAAGGCCTTGATCGTGTCCTTGGCGCGTTCTTCAAGAGTGGTGTCACCGGTCAGCCGGGCCAGACGCAAGAGATTCAGGGTCGCCACGGAATTGCCCGATGGTTGGGCGCCATCATAGACTTCTTTGCTCCTAACAATAAGCTCTTCACCATCATCTGCGGTCATGAAAAAGCCGCCATTGGTGGGATCCCAATAGCGCTTGAACAAGATTTGTGCTAGAGCTTTGCTCTCCTTGAGATATTGGGGATCGAAGGACGCTTCGTAAAGTTCCACCAAGCCCCAGAGAAGATACGCGTAGTCTTCCAAATGAGCTGGTAACCCGGCTTCGCCATCGCGATAACGTTTGATCAGGCGTCCATTAGGTTCGCGAAGCGTCTTGAGCACAAAGGCGGCCGCGTCCTCAGCCGCTTGCGTGTACTCCGGCTTGCGGAATGCCACGCCGCCTCGTGCCAGCGCGGCAATCATGAGGCCGTTCCAATCGGTTAGGATCTTATCATCTTTGAGGGGATGAATGCGTTTTTCACGTGCGGCGAATAGCCTCTGACGGGCCATTTCAATCTTGGCCGCCAGCTCGCTCTCCTTCATCTTCAGTCGCTCGGCATTCTCTGCCACCGTGCCTTTGAGATGAGGAATGTTGGTGTGTGTCTTGACGTTTGGATGCGCCTCTTCCACCCAGTTGCCTTCGGGTTCGAAGTGGAACAGTTTGATGAAGAACTCGCCATCTTCATCGCCTAGCACTTTCTTGAGGTCCTCATTCGACCACACATAGAACTTTCCTTCCTCACCTTCGCTATCCGCGTCCTCGGCACTGTAAAACCCACCTTCCGGTGCCCGCATGTCCCTGAGCACATAAGTGAAGATGTCTTCCGCCGTCTGTTTGTAAATCGCTTTGCCTGTGGCCTGATAAGCATCAATGTTAGCCATGGCCAGCAAGGCTTGGTCGTAAAGCATTTTTTCAAAGTGCGGCACCAGCCATTCGCGATCGGTGGCATAGCGGTGTGTGCCAAAGCCGACCTGATCCCACATGCCCCCTAATCGCATTTCCGTTAGGGAGCGCTCGACGATCTCCAACGCGCGTTTGCTGCCTGATCGCTTCCAATAGCGAAGAAGCAAAGCGTAATCGTGCGGCTTAGGAAACTTGGGCGCGTAGTTGGGCGGTCCGCCGAATCCGCCATACTGATTGTCGTAGGTACTTTCGAAATAGGCAAAGGCTTCATCGAGTACTTTGGCATCCGGGAGTTCACCCGAGGCGCTGTTTGCTAGGGCGCGTAATTGTTCGGTGATCCCATCCGCCATGTCGGTGAGTTTGTTACGCTCCTCACCTTTCCACAGGCGGATGACATTCTGCGCGATGGATTCGAAATCTGTCTTTGGAAAGTAGGTCCCGGAGAAGAACGGCTTGCGGTCCCACGTCATCATCACACTCATGGGCCAACCGCCACGGCCATTGTTCATGCCTTGAGTCACAGTCATGTAGACTTGATCCACATGCGGCATCTCTTCGCGATCGACTTTCACATTGATAAAATTCTCGTTCAGATACTTTGCTAGAGCTTCGTCTTCAAACGACTCGTGCTCCATCACATGACACCAATGACAGGTGGCATAACCGACCGAGAGGAAGACCGGCAGGTCTCGCTTCTTCGCGATCTCAAAGGCCTCGGGTCCCCATGGATGCCAGTCGACCGGATTGGCGGCGTGTTGTAGGAGGTAGGGGCTCTTCTCGAAAACCAGCCGGTTGTACTTGGGGCCGCCGTCTTTAGGGAGCTTCTTCAGTTCCTCGGCTGTCGGCAACTTGGGACGTGTCTTTCCTGTAGATGGAGCAGTCGTTTCGGTGGCTTCAGCAATGGCTTCCGGCTTCGTTCCTTGCATCGCCCAGACCACTACCGCGACCAGAGCAAGGAACCCAAGGAATCTAAGGAGTGCTTTCATGCGCGCATGAGACAGCAGATAGACCAGGGAAACAAGGTGAACCGGGTGCAAGTCAGAGTGATCGGCGTTCGATCCAGGCGTGTCGAAGAAGCCGTGAGACTCCTCTTTCGGTGCGCCACGCCAGGAACTTCACAAGTTCCACTACGAACTTGCCCAGTACATTGGTTTGCACCCAGGTGAACCCCTTGACTTGAGACGAAGAAACGGGTGTATACGGGAGAGCTGCTTTTCTCCTTGAAAACAACTGGGAAGTCCTAAAGGTTCGATCTCCTTAATATCCAAACGTATTGTATTTTTTAGAAGGGTATGGCCCGCAGAAACAAATCTTATGCTCAGGGAATGCAGGAGTACGCTGAAGAGAAGCGTTTCCTCAGAAAGATCCGGCACCGCGCGTTCCATCCCGACTACGAAAGCCCGCTTCTCTTTCGCTTGGGCGGCTACTTCGTCCGGCTCGTCGTCCTCACGGCCATCGTCGCAGTCGTCCTCTTTGTGCGGAACCGCAAGTATTTCAATGGCGATGCGTTCCGTAGTGCGGTGCAAGTGGAGATGGATCATTTCCTTGGCAGCAGCGAGAGCGAGATGCCCAATGTGAATTGGAAGAATAACATCGCGACGCTGGACTATGCAGCGACCGGCGGACCGCATGCACTCTTCAAAGAAGTCGATGCCAAACGCATCACCGCTCGGGCGAAATGGAGTGACCTGCTTCTCAACGAAGGCTGGACGCTAGAGAACGTCGGCGTAGGCGATCTGCTAGTGCGCTTCCGGGCAGGCGGCACTGCGGATGCCGGCCCCAAACCGGGCTACACACGCAAGAGCGGGCCCCTACACGCCGCACCTGATTTCTCCAAGACGCGCTTTGGCGAGATCACCCTTCACGCCGTGAACCTGCACTGGGGACCGCACTGGACCTCTCAAGGATCGATGTTAGACGCGGCCGGCTATCTCAAACGCGAACTCGGGCAATGGTATTTCTTTCTGGAGAAAGGCATGTTGAGTCAGAACTGGCTTTACGGTTTGAAGTTGGTTCCATCTCAGCCGCTTAAAGTTTTTATTAAAGACGGCCGGGCCGTGATCGAGAACGGCTACTTCACTTTGGGCAAAGCCGGTGAAGTCACGGTCTCGGGATCGATTCTGTTGGGGGAGAGTCCGGAATTGGACATCGATGTGGTCATGAAGACGATCAATATTCGTGATCTGCTAGATCCCGATGTACCTGAAAACCATCGCAAGCTCAATGAGGAAGAGCAGGAGAAACGTCCCAATTATCATCACGCCGTCGCCGGCATTTGCGATCTCACCCTCAAGCTAACTGGATCCCCCAACCGGTCAGAAGGGGTCGTCATTGATGGAGAACTCGTCTTTGCCGAAGACGGGCGGTTGCGCGAGATCCCCATTCTCCGCACCCTCTCCGTGATCACGCCGCGATCAGAACTCCGCCTCATGCCGCTCCGCTCCGGAAGCCGCTTGACCTTCCGCACGCGCAAAGGCGTCCTAACAGTCAAAGAAATGGATTTGGTCAACGGCGAAGACATCGCCAAAGTGCAAGGCTCTTTCGACTATCAAATGGACACTCGCCCCATGGAAAGTCTCATCGTCGAAGCGTTGCGTGGCGCTGTGGCCGATGACGAACCTGTGGACGATGGGCCTGAGCTCGGGTTCAAAGGCGAAGCCCGCATTGGCATGCCATGGGAAATGTTAGGCAAGGAAGAAGCCTATCGTGCCAAGCACTTCACGCAGGACGAAAACGGGTTCGGGTGGATCACGATTCCCCTAACCGGCGCACTCGATGAATTGACCTACCAGAAGGCCAAAGAAATGGACCACGAATGGGCGGAACTTGGCAAACGCGCCACGTCTCCTTTCGGTGAAGAAGAAGAAGAAGAACGGTAGACCACTGTGTTGTAGATCGCTCCGCGATGCGGCCGCCTAAGGGCTACACTCCAACACACAAACCACAACCGCTGGAGTGTAGGCTTTCGGCTGTTCCCTCAGGTGGTGAGCGCACGGTTTCTCAAGCCGACTACGCCTCTCCCTAACACGTGCCCTTAGTCGCCGTGAACGGGCGAAAGCCTGTGCCCTCATAAGCGCCTCTTCCGCCCGTTGATTGAACCGCCCCGGATCTCGCGTATACTATGCAACTCCCCCATTCTCCCTCGCACCCCTATGTTTCTTGCAGCCCCACGCCTTCTGGGCGGCGCTTTGGCGTCGCTTGTCATCGCGCACCTCCTCACACAGGCTTCCGCCGAGCTGATCCTAACAGAGTTCATGGCGGCCAATCGTGGTGCCGTGACCGCGCTTGACGGTACCACGCCGGATTGGATCGAAATCTACAATGCGGGTAGCACCGCCATCGATCTCGAAGGCTATACGCTAACAAACGATCCGAGCGACCTCACTCAGTGGCGTTTTCCTGAACGCGTGCTCGCTCCTCGCGAGTATCTCGTCGTCTTCGCCTCTGGAGAGGATCGTCGTGAACCCGGCGCGGAATGGCACGCGGATTTCAAGCTCCCTCGAGAGGCCGGTTATGTGGCGCTCGTTCATCCAGATGGCAAAACAGTGATCACTGAGTATCATTACCCTGAGCAGATTGAAGACGTTTCTTATGGCTTGGCGCAGCAGGGCGATACAGAAACGCTAACATTACTTGAAGAACGCGTTCCCTGCCGCTTCATCGTTCCTGACAACACCATAGCAAGTTGGCAGCAGCAGGCGTTCAATGACGCTGCTTGGCAACAAGCCACCACCGGTGTCGGTTACGAGCGTAGCAGTGGCTATGATAGTCTCATCGGCAGTGGTGCGGACGTTGAGAATGCCATGTATGATCAGAGTACAAGTGTCTATGTGCGTGTTCCGTTTCAGGTGCCTTCGCTAGAGAATCTCGTGGGTCTCACCTTGCGCATGAAGTATGATGACGGCTTCATTGCTTACCTCAATGGCACACGCGTGGCCTCGGCGCTGGCGCCTGCCAACCCTTCTTGGAATGCCTCGGCGACCGGTCAACACGACGATGGCGATGCGGTCATCTTTCAAAACTTCAGTCTCAATGAGCATCTCGGCCGGCTTCAGCTAGGCCGGAATGTCCTTGCGATTCAGGGCCTCAATGCGAACAACACCAGCTCGGATCTCATCATCATGCCGGTACTCAACGCCCTGAGGCAAACGGAGGCTTCGATTGGTGAGGCAAACTATTTTCAGACCTCCACACCCGGTCTACCCAACGGAATGGAGCAAGGGTTGCCGACAGGTCCGGTGACGTTCTCCTCACCCGGTAAAGGATTCACCGGGAGTCTATCACTCACTTTCACTGCCGAGTCGCCCAGTGCCGTCATTCGCTACACGACGGATGGCACTTTGCCATCGGCCTCTTCGCGCGCCTTCGCGGCGACTCCGCTCAGCATCAATCAATCCACATTGGTGCGTGCCCGCGCCTTTGAGTCGGGAAAGGCGCCAGGCCCCGTCGCCGAAGAGGCTTACATTCGTCTCGCGAGCAATGTGAGGAATTTCACATCCAATCTCCCTGTCGTGGTGCTCGATGAATTCAATCGCAATGAATCTGCCGACAACGGGAAGTCCTTCATCTTCTGGGCAATCTTCGAACCCAACGGCGCCGGCGGCCGGACGCGGCTCTTAGGGGACTACTCGCTAGGCACGCGAGCAGGTTACAAAGTGCGAGGCTCATCTTCCACTGGCTTTGCCAAGAAATCGTGGGCCATCGAAGCCTGGAATGAGGCTAACGAGAATAAAAATATTCGTCCGTTAGGGATGCCGTCGGAATCGGATTGGATCTTGAGCGGACGCTACACTTTTGACCGCGCCCTCATGCGCAATCCGCTCATTTACGAACTCAGCAATCAAGTGGGGCGGTACGCTGTGCGCACGCGATTCGTCGAAGTGTATCTCAACACCAATGGCGGCGATCTTAACTCCAGCGACTATCATGGTGTTTACACGCTCATGGAAAAAATCTCGCGTGATGCGGATCGCGTGGATGTGGAGCGGCTTCCCGACGGCGTGAGCACGGAGCCCGGCATCAATGGCGGTTATATTTTAAAAATCGATCGCGCAGATCCAGGAGATAGCGGCTTTTCCGGTGCCGGCCAAACACTGCGCTACGTCTATCCGAAGGAAGAGAATGTGACGGTCGCTCAAGCGAATTGGATCCGCGACTACATGAATGCCTTCGGCGATGCGCTGAACGGCCCCAATGCTTCCGATCCTTTGTTAGGCTACGAGAAGTACATCGATGTCGATGCCTTCATTGATCATCACCTCTTAAACGTGCTCTCGCTCAATGCCGATGCCTTGCGACTGAGTACCTACATGTTCAAGCCGCGCCATGGTAAACTTCAAATGGGGCCCATTTGGGATTTTGATCGATCCATGGAGTCCACTGACGGACGTGACGACAATCCGCGCACGTGGCAAGGGGGGACGAACTACTTCACCTTTCCCTGGTGGAACCGGCTGTTTGCCGACGAGAACTTCTGGCAACGCTACATCGATCGCTACTTCGAGCTCCGTAAGGGACCTTTCAGTGTGGCCAATGTTCATGGCATTATTGATGACTTTGCTAGCACTCTTAATGAAGCTCAGGCGCGTAACTTCAACCGATGGCCGGATGTGCGCCCACGTTTCGGTAGCTATCAAGGCGAGGTGGATCACCTAAAGGACTGGTTGGAGACACGTCTCGAGTGGATGGACGGCCGGTTCCTAACGGCTCCACAAGCGAACCGCGCAGCGGGCGTGGTGCCTGCCGGCACGCAGATTCGCCTTTCTTCGCCATCTATGAGCGGAAATCGCGAAATACACTACACGCTCGACGGCTCGGATCCCCGACCACGCTCCTCAACCGTTGTGCTAGAAGGAACGACTTTGTTAGACGAGGAAACCAATGTCCGCGCGTTGATTCCCGGCCGAGACATCGGAACATCTTGGAGAACGTCTGCTAGCTTCAATGATAGTTCCTGGCTCAATGGCCGCAATGGCGTGGGATACGACGACAACACGACTTACGATTCCTACATTCGCGTCAATCTCGAGGGCGCCAATCAGCTGAAGGGCGTCAACACTTCTGTGTATCTGCGATTGAAGTTCGAACTCACTGCAGAACAGGCCGCCTCTTTCAACTTTCTCTCCCTGCAAATGCGCTATGACGACGGATTTGCCGCCTACATCAATGGCACCCAAGTCGCTCAAGCCAATGCCCCGGGATCACTAATATGGAACTCAAGCGCCACAAGCACCAATGACGATGGTGCCGCGGTGACATTTGAGAGTTTCGACGCCAAGTTAGGGCTTGGGAGCCTCCGTGAGGGCACCAATTTGTTAGCGATTCATGGATTGAATAGCGGCAACACCAGTAGCGACTTTCTGATCCAAGCTCGCTTGATCGGCGGCGAGCAAGAGGAGAATGAAACGGCCTCGGGAGGCGTCACTTACAATGGACCGATTACTCTAACAGAGTCAGCGGTGTTGACAGCGCGCGTTTACGATCCCAGCGGCGGCAACTCACCGAACTCCACACGAGTACCCACGGGTTCAGGTTGGAGTGCACCTCTAACGTTGCGCTACTTGATCGATGAAGAGCCAGCCGCGACGGCGAATCTGGCCATCTCCGAGTTGATGATCGAACCTCCCGACTTTGGAGATGGCAGCGTGAACAACGACGACCACGAGTTCATTGAACTGTTGAATATCGGCCCGCAGCCCGTTTCTCTCGCCGGCGCACACGTTACCGGCGGCATCACCGCACAGCTCCCCGACGTCACGATCGCTCCCGATCAACGTGTGCTCCTTGTTCGGAATATTGCAGCTTTTCAAGCCGTGTATGGCGTCGCTGCTGCTGGTCGCGTGATCGCCACTTTTGATGGTCAACTAGGTAATGGTGGAGATGATCTGCAATTAGTGGCCGACGATGGCGGGCTCATTCGGAGCCTGGTTTATGACCACACCGACGCTTGGCCTAGCGAGCCCTTCCAGAAATCCGGTTCTTTGGTCGCTGCCAATCCGCGTGCACCGTCGGCCGATCTCAGTGAGCCATCCCTCTGGCAAAGTAGCGTCACGCCACTTGGCACCCCAGGAACCACGGCTAGCCAAGCGCCCCTCAGCGTTCGCATCAATGAAGTTCTGTCCAATTCCGAGCCTCCCCAAGTCGATGCGATCGAGCTTCGCAATGTTTCTGCCGAGTCCATCGACATCAGTGGATGGACACTAACGGATGACCTTGATTTTCCGCGTGCCTTTGTCATTCCCAATGGCACCGTCCTCGGTCCTGGAGGACTAGCAGTTTTTGATGAAACGCAGTTGGCGAACTTCGCTCTGAGTTCGTCGGGTGACGAGGCTTTTCTCCTCGCCACCAACGCCGAGGGACTGTTTGATGGTCGTATCGATTCCTTCCGCTTTGGCGCCGCGCCGGTAGGTGGCACCTACGGTCTCATCCGCAATTCCGCGGGTGAAGAAAGTATCGCCCTTCTTGCTGCGGCTACTTTGGGCTCTGAGAATGCCTCTCCCAAAGTAGGCCCGTTAGTCCTAACGGAGCTACTGATCCAACCTGCAGGAGAGCAACATGAGTTTGTGGAGATCGCCAACGTCGGCACAGGGCCGGTGGATCTCACCAATGTTCGCATCAACGGGACGGGTTATACTTTCGAATCCGGGTCACTGGATCCCGGAGCACTCGCAGTCCTCACGACTGCCACCAATGTGGACGCCTTCAGAGAAACCCATGCCATTCCTAGCCATGTTTTGATCGCGGGCCCCATGCCGGCGCGCCTCGACAATAGCGGCGAAACCCTAACGATCTTCCTTCCGGATAGCAATGAACCGGAACTAGAGATCCCCGCTGATCAAGCTCGCTATCAAACCTCCGAGCCCTGGCCGCTTACCCATGGAGATGGGCGTTCGTTAGAACGTCTGGACCTGCAAGCCTTTGCTAGTGAACCGGAAAACTGGGCGCTCTCAGAAAACACGGGTGGCACCCCCGGATTTCATCCTAATCTCGGATCTGAGCCAGAGCCAGAACCCACGGCTGACGACTGGAAAACAGCTTATTTTGATCAAGCGGAACGCAACGATCCCGCAATCGCCGGCGATCTTGCTGATCCTGACAAAGACATGTTACCCAACATTATCGAATACGCGTTGGGCTTGCATCCACTCGAAGCGACCGCGGACGCCCGTTTGCGGTCTGAAGAAATCATCCACAACGGCGTGAATCACATTCGTCTCCGCTATCAAGTCCGGAAGGATCTCCCCTTTCATCGTGTGGTCTTGGAAACATCAGCTGACATGATCACCTGGATTGAAGTGGATGAACGCGCCTTGGAGACAGAGACACCGGATTCTCTAGGCGAAGGCCTACAAGAAGTTTCGCTACTCATCCAAGAAAGCGACCGGATCGGTTACGCTCGATTGCGAGTGGAGCGTCTGCCATGATGATTGAATCTGACTGTCACTTGAACGGTTCTGACAATTTCGCGAAATCATCCGGCGTGTTGACATTCTGAAACGCGGTACGCCACGCGTCAGGACAATCAACGGTCTTCATCAAGTCACTGGTCACACACTCCGTAAGCCAATCTTGCAGGCGGCGGCCGCCACTTTGGAGAAAAGCCTGAGCTGATGTGGCAGCGCCCTTGGGATACACGGCCGCCAGGGGTTCGAAATAACCGTTCACTTGATACACCGCGCCTTGATTTGGTGAAGCCTGGTTCAGCAGCCCCGCCAACGCTAACCTAGATATCGATGGGAGATCGACGGCTAGGACAACGATTGAGCGATCTACCATTGCTAACGCCTTTGCTAAGCCTGAAATGGGGCCGGCGCCGGAAACGTCGTCGTGTATAATCGCAACATCGCCAGGGAGCGCCTCAAAGTGTTGCCGGGAGTTCGCTGAAAGCCAAAGTGCTCTGGGATTGAGCGACCTCAACAGGTTCAGCTGATGTTTCCACAAAGGCTCTCCCGTGCCTGGATGTGTTAGGAAGGCCTTGTCCGTGCCCATGCGTCTGGAGGCGCCGCCGGCGAGCACTACCGCATCGAAGGGTATCATGCCTCACCTTCTCGCAAGACGCCGTCAGACAGAATCCGCACACGCAAGCCGCCGTTCCCTCGCATCGCCTCATGCGCGCCGTCGGCAAAAGCCTGATTCATCCAGTAGCAAGGCGCCGCTTCTTCCGAGCCGGAAAAACGAATGCCTTGCACTTCAAATTCAGTGCCAATGAGGCCCCTCAAATCCACATCGGAGACGAGAATGTTTCTTCGGAAAACAGACGGATCTCGCTCTTGAACGTTGAACTTGCAGCACAGTTCTTCGTAAACCGCTAGACTAAAGAAAGTCGCTTGCCCCTTGTAATCGGACTTGTAGTCAAAGAACCGATCACCCACCAATCCTTTGCCTGCCACACACTGCACCTCAGGTACCCGGATCATTTCCGCAGTGCCCGGTTCCTTCCCGTGATGCCCGAAGTAATTGTGATCTTTGGAGACGTAAATCTGCCGGATTCTCATACCGTCCATTCTAGAATCTTCTGCTCTCCGTGCAAACGAACCCTACGGCTTCTTGGGAATCTCATTGAGCGTGTAATAGGCCTGCGGGTGAACCAGCTCTTCGCCTTCAGCTGAACGCATCTCGGGCAAATGAAACGCATGCACGTGTCCGCGAGCTAAGGCATCGACCTCAATTCGAACTTGTTTTCCGTTAGGCAAGATTTCCGCTTTGGTGATCTTTGGATGCGTGTGATCCACTTCCGGGCTTCCGTATCCCTGGTGATAAATGTGCGTGTAAGTCACCAAGTCATAGACATCGAGATTGAACGCTTTCTCGGCATCGACCAATTTGGTGAAGGTGAGCAGAAAACCGTTGGGTGTGGCATTGATCTCTTGCAGTTCAAAAGGCGTCTTGCCCGTCCACTCCAGCCTTTCCAGGACATATTCGCGATCCCCCCGCACCGGCCAGCCGCGATTGGTCCCTCCGGAAATGAGGCGTCCGTTAGGCGTGAATTGCAAATTCAAAATGCCGGTGGAGAATCCTTCGCGAAAGGGATAACAAGCGCCCTGCCACACCCCGTTCACTTCCTCCATGGTCGCGCGCATGATCACGCTAAGCGTGTAATCGCCGACAAAGAGCTGGTTCTCGAAGGGGCCGAACTTCCCGCTGCTGCGATCCACCACAAAGCCGGAGATCGATTGCCCCATCTTCTTGTAGGGAAAGACCACGGCGTAAGGCACGAGTTCCTTCACACGTTCACGTTCGGTCGTTAGGCGGGAACGCGTGTTCGGCTCTACCGGCTTTGGTCCCATGCTTGGCGCGTAGGGATACCAATTGAAGCTGATCGGATGCCCCATGAAACCGCCCGGTTTGAGGTGTTTGAGAGAGCACGAGCCATTCCATGGTCCTTGGCTCTCCGCGTAAATCATGGCGCCTTGCCCATTCATGCCAATTCCTAACGGACTGCGAATGCCACTGCACATCGGAATCGTCTCACCTTCAGGCGTGATCTTCAGTGCCCATCCACGGAATAAAGCTTTAGAATGATAGGATTGCGAGAGACACAAAGCCACCCAAAGATTGCCTTCGGGATCAAACTTCGAGCCCACAGAAAACTCGTGATAGTGCTCAAAGCCCCACACGTCACTCAAGGTCTCGAAGCGATCGGCACGATCGTCGCCATCCAGATCGGTGATCTTGGTCAACTCTGTTTGTTGGGTCACATAAAAGGCGCCATCACGGTAGGCGAGGCCTAGCACTTCATCAAGGCCACTTGCGTAGCGGTGATAGGTCGGCTGCGGGTGTTCGTCATCGGCACCCGCTACGAGAAAGAGATCACCACGCCTGGTGCCGATCGCAAGGCGGCCATCTGGCAGCCAATCGAAGCTGCCGGCCTCGATGAACAAATCTTTGGGAACGGGCAGATCGACGATGCGATAGTACTCTTGCTCAACCGCGGCAGTCCCCCATTCGGCGTCGCTCAACGGAGCTGCCGTTGCCGAAAAAAATCCCATTGCCAAGAGGGCCAGGCTCGGAACCTTCACAAGTTCCGCTACGAACCTTGGGCCTTTAGAAGAAGTTGTGAGACTTCTCATCCATCGGCGCGGCCACCGCGGAACTTTTGAAAGTTCCGCTTCGAGTTTGGGTACCGACAAATAACGCATGATCGTTAGGGTTTGTCCAATAGTTGATACGTGAGCGTTAGTTCCGCGGCGTTCATGGGGATAACCAATGCTTGAGAATGAACCTCACCTTTTAACGAGGTGGTGATCGTCAACCGCTCGTTGATACGCCATTCTCGCTCTTGTTTCTCGATGCGCTCAGCAGAGGCAGCTCGGAACACCAGTCCTGGCACTCTTTTAGCAAGCCGAATCGTCCTTGTGAACAACGGCCGGCCCGATGGGTCTTGGGAATCCACGAAATGGTCCTCGATGTTCACGTCCTCAAAGGCGTAGCGAAACGTCGGCCGCCGTTTGGCATCCAGATCGTAGCCCATGAACTGGAAACCTGCGGCTTTCTTAGCCTCGTCGTTAGGCCATAATGCCGACGGCGAATCCAGTCTGGCCAAGGCGGGTCCGCCGGGGAAAGTGAAGACCTCACGGCTGCGCGGTTGCACATTCCCGGATCCCTGTCCACGCCAGACGCCTGACGCTTCAACAAATTCGCCGGTCCACAGCGATGCCAAGCGCATCTGGCCAGCGTCAAAGACGAGATGGATGCCGGACGGGTAGCCCACGCCAATGCCACGCTTACCAACTCCCGGATACTGGCGACGCAACATCACCGCTTCGTCAACAACCTTGAGCACGATAGGCTCACGTTGAAGCCCATGAGGCGCCCGCGCCTCTCGACCGCGTTCCAAATACCGCCACAAAGCTTCGATCTGTTTGTCAGGATCTCCCTCAAGGACATCGGGCCGGGTGGAAACGCCGTTCGGCCAGTAGGACGGCATGATGGTGAGCGGTTGAAAGTCCTGGGGCGCGCGCAGGTAACGCTCAAACCAGCCCTTCCGCAGTCGAGACGTCATCGAGGTCAGCTCCACCGCCGCCAGCGTGGTGGAACTCTTCCCCTTGTAAGTATGACATGCGATGCAACCAAAACCTTTCACCCCCGTGAGACGATGGCCGGCTTCTCTCAGGGCGCGTTCTTCCAAACCTGAAACTTCGTTTTCCGCTATGGGCGTGTCGACTGACGCAAACAAATCCGATAAAACAGCCATCGATTCTCTTTCGAAGACCGGCATCCTGGTGTGCATGTAAGGCCTGACGGAAGCACCTCGTTGCAGTACTTTGCGCAACCACTTGGGCTTCAGTTTCGCGCCAACGCCGGTGAGGGTCGGAGGCAAGCGAGACTGTTCGCCGAGATTGAGATCCGCAGAGGTGAAGTAGGGATCCTGATCCTGGGCAACGCCGCCAAGACCGGAACGTTCATGACAGGCGAGGCAATTGAATTGAATGAGAGAGTTGAGGAGTTGATGGTCAGGGGTGGTATCGTCCGGTTCTGAGCGAAGCGCGGCAAGAATGGCATCGCGCTGCCATTTCGCTAGAGAGTAGCTAGGCCAATGCGTTTTAGCATCGCCTAGACAACCCGCCGCCAGATTGGCAATGGAGAACGGGCGAGCTTTCGAATGCACCGCGTCCGCAGGGGCTTCATGGCAAGTCGCACAGCCTAGCCGCTCGTAGTGGGCTCGCCCCTGCTCAGCCGCCGCTTGGTCCAATTCCAATGCCCGAGCCATCGGCGCATCTTCTAGCAGATAAGCCGAAACGTCGCGAGCTTCCCAATGCGTGAGTTGCATATTAGGCATGCGGCCTCCTTCAGGCCATCGCGATGACGGATCCTTCAAATAGGCGAGCAGACCCTGGCCATGATAGTCGTGAAAAACGTCGTTCTTTTCCGAGCCGTGACAAGCCACGCATCCGATTGATTCATACAGGCGTTTACCTTTCCCAGCATCGCCTAGCCGATCGTCAACTTGATCTGAAGGTTCGCGAAGCGTTCGGAGATAATGCGTGAGCGCCGCGACCGTATCCTTCGGCACCTCGATGTGTTCATGCTCAAGAAGCCGTCGCTGGATACCTCCTGGATGGAGGCGATTGGCGACGTCTGTTAGGTCGGGAGCACCCCGCGAAGGTTCATCCGGAGCGTGGCAGCGATGGCAATTGAGATTCTCTAACAGAATCTGACCAATCAATCCTTGAGGGATCTCTTGGTGAAAACGTTCGAGTTGAGAAAACGCGGGCGATGCACCGAGAAGCGGCGCCGTTGTTAGAGCGAGAGCTGCGAAAGTCTTGAGCAAAGGCACCTAACCAGCCCTTAAAACTTCTCCAGCTTGGCGTTCGCTTCCTCGATCCGTTTTTTAAAACCTTCAAAGATCTTGTTGTTCTCCTCATTCTGCTCAGGCCCAGTCATGACCCAGTCCTTAAGCTCTTTCTGCGCTTTACGGAACTCGGCGATGGCTGCTTTGTAGGCGTCGGCTTTGTCCGGATTGGCCTTGGCATAGGCCTCAATGTTCGCGGCGCTCATCCGAGAAGCTTGTTTGAATTCTTCAATGAATGAAGAAGGCGTTTTATCACGCCCGGCACCTAACTGACCAATGGCCGTTTCACCGTCACTATCAAGTATCACATAGGTCGGAAATCCACGCACACTATACTTCGCTTGCAGTTCCCGATTCCGGTCCTTGTACTTCTCCGGAACAATGGTTTCGTCCCGCGGGAAGTCCAGCGTAACCAACACGACATGCTCAGCTGCATATTTCTTCCATTCTTCTTCAGCAAAGATTTCTTTATCCATCAGCTTGCACCAGCCGCACCAATCAGAACCGGTGAAATTCAGCATCATGGGCATTTTCTTCTCGCCCGCCAGCTTCACGGCTGCATCGAAGTCCATGGTCCATTTCCCGACTTCCGCTCCCTCGGTGGCCACGGTATCTGCGGCATGGGAAGAGGTGATAGCGAGTGCGCCTAACAAGAGGCCTAAGAGGGGTGCGTAGCGTGATTTCATAAGAGAAGCCCTTTCTTGATATGGGTGGATCTATCGATACGCGTGTTTGACGTTGCTGAAAAGGCCTTTATTTCCGCAACTATTCGCGTTTCCGCATGTGAGGAAAGAGGATCACGTCGCGGATGTTCTCAACCCCGGTGAGCATCATGACCAAACGATCGATCCCCACACCAATGCCGCCCGCCGGAGGCATGCCGTGCTCCAGAGCGGTGATGAACTCCTCATCGATGTCCTGCGTCTCCTCGCCAGCCTGATCCTCGAGACGCCTGCGTTGCACGATGGGGTCATTCAGCTCAGAATAACCCGGAGAGATTTCTTGGCCGTTGATGATCAGTTCATAGACATCGACCAAGGTGTCATCGTCAGGATTCTGTTTGGCCAGAGGCACCAACTCCTTGGGCACGTGGGTTACGAAGCAGGGATCAAAGGTCTTTTCTTCTATCAGTTTCTCAAAAACTTGCTGCGTGACTTCATAGTCTTCCATGTCTTCAGAAATCTCCACGCCCAGTTCCGAGCAACGCTCCCGGCGTTTCTCCGGTGTGTGGTCGAACCAATCGGGATCGATCGCGCGAATGAGATCACGATAGGGCTTACGCTTCCAGGGTCGTTGGAGGTTGATCGTGCGTGTAACTTCGCCGGCCTCGTTCTTGTGTTCGATGGTGAGGCCGCCACAATATTTTTCTGCTAGGTGACAGATCATTTCCTCTACCAGATCCGCCATGGTCTCGAAATCGGCATAAGCCCAGTAAGCCTCGAGCATGGTAAACTCCGGATTGTGCCGCCGAGAAATGCCTTCGTTACGGAAGTTGCGGTTGAGCTCGAAGACTTTGGTTAGGCCGCCCACTAACAGACGTTTAAGATACAATTCCGGCGCGATGCGCAGAAAGAGCGGCATATCGAGTGCACGATGATGCGTTTCAAACGGATTCGCCGCGGCGCCGCCGGCCACCGGCATGAGCATGGGCGTTTCCACTTCGAGGAATCCGCGATCCTCTAGGAAACGACGGATTTCCGAAACCATGGCGATGCGTTTGAGAAAGACGTTCTGACTCTCCTCGTTTGACATCAAATCAAGATAACGCTGCCGGTAGCGGATCTCTTTGTCAGCCAACCCATGGAACTTGTCCGGCATAGGACGCAATGATTTGGAGAGCACGGTTAGGCCGCTCACCCTAACGGATGGCTCGCCCATCTTGGTTCTGAAAGTCTTGCCTCGAAGTCCGACCCAATCGCCAAGGTCTAGCAGTTTAAAAATCTCAAACGCTTCTTCGCCCACGCCTTTGGCATTGAGAAAACACTGAATGCGTCCCGAGCCGTCAGCGATATCGAAGAACTGGCTCTTGCCCATGTCCCGCTGCGCCACGATGCGCCCGGCGATCGCGACGTCGACATCTTCCTCGAACGCCTTCTTGAGCGGACCGGGCTCATGCGTAACATCGAACTTCCCCCCGAAGGGCTGCACGCCCCTCTCCTGAAGCTGCGTCAGCTTCTCGCGCCGGGTTTGTAAGAGTTGTTGTTCAGTAACGCCCTCTTCCATAATGCGCCCACATCAAGCACCTTCGCCCGAGGTTACCAAGTGAAAACTTGTGAGAAAGATACGACGAGCGTAGCCTCTAAGCTGCGCCCACGGTGGAGGGGCAGGTTGAAGCTTACGCTACGATACGCTGCCAGAATATTGCCCATCAGGTTATCGGTTGTCACCTTTTCCCGTGTCGCTGCAACGGTATCCATACGCATGAAGGCCTTTCCGTATGTTCTCATCTTCGCGTCGCTGGCCATCGGGCAATTGCCGGCCGCATCGCCTGTGTCCGTTGGAGAAGGCGCTTGGACGATTAAACAAGCTCCCTCCCAGGTTTTGATCGATACCCTCGACAACGCTTTGGAGACATTGGCGAGCACATCCAAGGCCGTTAGCCAAGCGCGGCAGGTGTTCTTCTCGGATAACGGATCACTCCGCTTGGCAGAACCTCTAACACAAGTGTTTGGACGAACGGAAGCGCCACGGTTCCCGCACTTCAATGGCGACGACAATTGGGTCTTGCGTGCCACCGGCCTCATCCACGTCCCAGAGAAGGCCGTGATCACCTTTGGTTTCATCTCGGATGACGGCGGCGGCCTTTGGATCAATGGCGAAGCGGTGGCCCTATTCCCGGAACCCCGCGCCGCAGGTGTTTCGTTAGGCGCTATCACATTGGACTCAGGTTTGCATGAGGTCACCTTTGTCATGTGGGAGCAACGTTTCCAGGCACTCGCTTCGGTCTTTGTTGCGGCGGAGCTGGGCGATCACCGTCATGTTGAGGATCCGTTCACCGTCGCCTACGAACCTCTCACTGTGGTGGATCTGGCGACCCTAACTACTCAAGATGTGGATGCCGATGGATTGGACGATGCTTGGGAACGTCACTTTTTCGAAACCCTTGCTTCCTCAGGTGACGACGACCACGATGGCGACGGCCTAACAAATCGTGAAGAGCGCGTGAACCGTTCGCAACCGGATGCTACCGATAGCGATGGCGACGGTCTCAGTGATGGCGTTGAGGTGCATCTGTACGACAGTGACCCGGCGAACGCGGACACGGATGGCGACGGTCTAACAGATTTCGCTGAAGTCACGAATTGGGGCACGTCGCCAAGTGAGCGGGACACGGATGGCGATGGTCATGATGATGGGGCCGAGCAGGCGTTAGGATCTGATCCTAACAATGCCCAAGAAACGCCGAAACCGGTGCGCCTCGTCCAGACTAGTGCTTTCCTCGAGAACTGGACGACCGGACAGAACTGGGAGGATGGTGTCGCTCCGGTAAAGGATCGCGATTACGCCGTACTCAGCCGGCTGGAGCTGAACTCTCCCTGGGCTCGCGAGGTGACCTTTGAAGGCCGTTCACTCAGCCTTCAAAATGACAGCTTGTTAATGCTGTGGGGGCGCCACCACACGGAGATCGATCGGCTCACCTTGAAGGATGCCAGATTGCAATGGCAAGAACAAGGCGCCTTGCGTGGTACTCATCATGATTTGAGCGGTACGGTGACGGTGAACTTGTTTCAATGGGATCAAACGCCTGTTTTGTGGCAGGCGCCACTGACAAGATCAGGAAAGGTGTGGCTGTTAGGTCCTGAAACGACATTTGGCGATGATCGGCCCTTCACCGAACGAGCGATGTCTTTGGAAGTGGATGGTATCGGCAGCGCCTATGCCGGCGAGTGGATTATTGAACGCAATGCACGTGTTCGCTTTGCCAGACCAGGCGCGTTTGCCCGTCGACTTACGGTGAGGGAGGCGGGGATGATCGACTTTGGGTACAACGTCTCGGCGCCCGATACGGAGCTAGTTTTAGAGTCGGATGAATTTCATCTTCAATTGGATCATTCAATCCTGTTAGGAAACTTGTCGATTCCCGTCACCAAATTTACTTTGCGGCCAGGGAGTTATTCCGTTAGTGAGCTCATCAATGAGGTAGGATTCGCTCCGGAGGCCGTAGCAGGAGAAGGTCGTCTCATCATTGTGGGTGAAGAAACCGATCGCGATGCGGATGGCTTGCCCGACGATTGGGAGGAGAGCTTCTTTGGCGATCTCACCTCGGGGCGCGATGAAGATGGGGATGCGGATGGGCTGGCCAATCATTTGGAATTTGCCTACGCCACCCACCCACAATTGGCGGATTCCGACCAGGACGGTCTCGACGATCGCGAAGAAGTGCTCACGCATTTGACCAATCCAAAAACCGCTGATTCAGATCAGGATGGTCTATCAGATGGACTAGAAGTGAATCTGATAGGATCAAAGCCGCTCGTAGCCGATACCGACCTGGACGGCCTCATAGACGGCGAAGAGGTGATCACCTATCATACCGATCCACTATCTTCAGACTCTGACCGTGATGGCTTTTCCGATGGCGAAGAAATCGCCGCCACCACCAATCCTGATGCGGCGGCTTCTCTCCCTAGATTGGAAGTGATTTCACAATGTGCGTTCGAAGCCGCTCCGTTGGGACAAGCGTTTCCTTTTCCGGGTAATGAGAATGAACATGGCTGGAGTGCGACCACTGAGACAGGCCGCTGGTATCTTGCCGATCGTCTAACAGATCCCCTTTCCGGTGACGAATTCACGCTAGTCAGCCGCGAACTCGTGCTCGAAGATGGTTGGGGCCGTTGGACAAGTCAGCCGTTCTCCTTGGGAGGCGTCCGTTTTCCCGCGGTGAGTATCGATATCGGGGTGTATGAACCGAGCCACGGACTCTATCACAGTAGCGACAGCCTCTACGTTGTGCTGGAAGCGAGTAGAAACCACGGACGTACTTTCGAAGAGATCGGCAGATTGATAGAGGGCGCGGGCCCGCCTCTCGAAGGAATGCTGGAAGAGCAACGCTTTGGTTTCCTTCACGACGCTATTGCTATCGATGCAGCACTCAGCGCACCTCTCAAGCGCTTTCGGTCGCCTTTCAAATTGCTTCCGAAAGAGGCAACGCATGTTCGAGTAGTGATCAACGGGCGCCACGAACCCGGCCAACGCAAACGTTATCGGTTCGACAATGTACAACTTCTGGGAATGCCCCTGTGGAGCGCTTCAGATGATACCGATGGTGACGACATCACCGACTTGGTAGAAGCGCAATTTTTCCTCGATCCCAGCGATGCCACCGACGCTAGCGCGGACTTCGACGATGACGGTTTAACGAACTGGGAAGAGGTAGAGGGACGCACCAATCCTTATTTGGCGGACACTGATGGCGATCAGTTAGAAGATGGCCTTGAACGTACCGTAGGCACCAACCCGCTTCTATCCGATAGCGATCTCGATGGAATCGATGATGGCGATGAAGTGACTCGTTACCTAACCAATCCACTACTAACGGATAGTGACGGTGGCGGTGACAGCGATGGTCTCGAAGTGATGCAAGGCACTGATCCCAATCTGGCCGGCGATGATCGCGTGGGAGAAAAACTCTTGGGAGTGATTAACTTCGAGGATATCGAGCCCGGTACGCGAAGGCAACGGGGCACGGGATTGGCCATGTCTTGGAAATTGCTCGGTGGCAGTGATAGTGGCGTCGACGTCGATTTCACGGATCCGCGTGGCAACCACCGCTTTCTCGCGGTCGCAGATCGCAGAATATTCTGGGAGAGTGTGTGGCTTCCCATAGAAAGGCTTGTCGATACCCACGTGAGTTTCTCCATGGCCGCCGACGTGGCGAACTTCGACAGGGTCTTTACAAGGCACGATGAGGTCACCATTGAGATCCACGCTAACAACGAGCCGCTCGACCATTTGGGCGGTTATTCCGATTCGGGCACGATTTTGTTCTCCAAGACGTTGGACCAAGAAGCCCTGCAACAGCTCTTCATCTCACTCAATACCGACGAACGTCAATGGGTGACCATCGAAGCGGGTGGGGTCGACCTCGTAGGAGATCTCGAGCACTCACCGCAGGGTGTGAGCATCGTCCTAACTATTTCCTCAAGCAACGTCACCACCTTTTTCTTTGACGATTTCCAAATCCGTTCGATCCCCTTTAGCAGAGGCGTGGATAGTGATAGAGACGGCCTACCCGACGACTACGAACTCGCAAACGGCCTCAATCCTAATCTTTTCTCCGACGCGAACGCTGTCCCTGATCGCGACGGACGGAGCCATCTTGAGGAATTCGCTAGAATCAGTGCGTCTATTCTCCCAGCGAGCATCATCAAGACGACATTTGGGAAGTTCGGGTTTGCCATCAATTTTCTCAAGACGCCGCCAGCTCAATCCTATGAGGTCGATCGCTCATTCGATCTTCTCCACTGGCAAAGCCTGGGAAGTCTAGACGATGGCATATTTCGCGATCCCGAATCCCTAACGACTCGACAGGCTTACTATCGATTGCGAGTGGTTAGACCCTAGGTTGTAAGGAGAATCGGCGGTAGCGGAGCATCGCCTCCTTCTCGCAAGGGTTGGACGGGATGGTCCGCCACAACAAAGAAAGCGAGACGATCGACATTGACTGGAAGTTTATAACAGCGGCACCATTTCATCCAAGAAAACCCCGTTCGTCATGACTTTACCGTTCGCTCGAATCCTCGGATTGATCCTGCTTTCCCAAGCGCAGGTGTTGGCTCAGCTTCCCTTCAGTCAACTTGACGCGGTATTCCCGCCTGGTGGTCAGTTAGGCCAAACCGTTGAGGTGCAACTTCATGGCGCGCACTTGATCGAGATCGATAAACTTTACACGTCGAATCCTGCGATCAAAGGCTACGTGAAGAATGGCAAATATCGCATTGAGATTCCATCAGATGCCACGCCCGGCGTGATTGATGTTCGTGCTGCCGGTCGATTCGGGGTTTCCAATGCGCGTGCGTTTGTCGTCAGTCCGATTCCGCAAATAGACGAGAAGACGCCTAACCAGAAACAGGCGGAAGCCATGCCTATCGAAATTGGGCAAGCGGTGAATGGCACGGCCAGTAGTCAGGCGCTCGATTGGTTTCAGTTTGTCGTCACGGACAGATTACCTCTGCGTATCGAGGTTCACGCCGAACGGATCGATTCACGAATGGATCCGACCTTGATTCTCTACGATGAGAGAGGCCGGGAAATCATGCGCAGCCGTGACATGGCTGGAGTGGATCCGGTTCTGGATTTCTCGCCGCCGAAAGAAGGAAAGTATTTCATTGCTACTCACGACTTCCTATTCAAAGGAGACCACAATCATTTCTATCGGCTTAGCCTAACCAGAGCGGATGATCCGACGTTGAACACTCCCGCTAGACGAGTTGCTGAGCTGGCTCTAGCCAAACGGCCAAAGGGATTGACGCAAACGATTGATACCCTCCCCGCGCGCATTGCCGGCGAGATCCCAACGGGCCAAGTGAGCAAAGTGGCCTTCACCGCCAAAGAATCAGGCAAGGTGTGGGTTCAGGTTTTCTCCGAGAGACTTGGCTATCCTTCAGATTTTCGCCTCAAAGTCATGACCGATGGCAAGAAGATCGTGGAAGACGATGATCTCGATGATCCTGTTAGAATTCGCGCGTTCCCCACGGGCAGCCGTGATCCGTCTCTAGCATTCGACGCCAAGAAAGACGTTCACTATGAATTCATTCTCCAGAATCAGTTTACTCAGGGTGGTCGATACGAGCTCGTCTTAACCCGAGCCAATCCAGGCTTCGAGCTTATCGCCGCAGCCCAGCGCCCCTCCGAAATGAACAACAATCGCACGCGTTGGGTGCCGACCTTGCGAGCCGGCGGCATCGCCCATTGGGATGTCTTCGCCGTTCGTCAAGACGGCTTCAACGGCGCCATCGATATCCGGCTTGAAGGTCTTCCTGAGGGGGTTGCCGCACTACCCAGCAAGATCGCCAAAGGCCAACACAAGACCACTCTCCTCTTACAAGCGGCGGAAGATCTTGTGCCTTGGTCTGGTCCTATCAAAATCACTGGAAATGCGGTGATCGGTGAGCAATCTGTGACTCGCCCTGCGCATGGCGCAGAGGTTCTTTGGACCATTGGTGACTTTAACAATGAACGGTCGCAAACTCGGCTCACCTCGCAACCATTTCTAAACGTGATCGGACAAGAGCCGGCACCTATCGCCCTCAAACCGAAAGAGGCCGCTTATGAATCTTGCTTAGCTGGAACGTTAGACATTCCTTTCACCATCACCCGCGACATCGGCCAAGCCGGCAATTTTAAGATGCGTCTCATGGGTTTGCCTGGACTGAATTCACCTAAGGAAATCAATTTCGATCCCAACGCCAAGGAAACCAAGATTACCCTCGATCTTGCTAACAAAGACAACAATAAGTTTACTCCTGGCGTGTATCGGATGAATGCTCGCGCGTGGGAAGGCAAGGTTAGGCACCGCTACCGGCCCGAACTGGCCGACAAGGCCGCTGCGGAGCACAAAGCGTTGGAGGAAAAGGCGAAGCAACTCGCGGAAGAATTGACAAAGCTTGAATCGGACCAGGCGTTGACCGACGAGGAGCGCACCAAGGCGGTCACTACGAAGAAGCAAGAAGTTGAAGCCGCCAACAAAGCTCGCGACGAAGCTGCCAAGCGTGCTGAGGAAGCGAAGAAACAAGCCGAGCCCAAGGAGATCGTCCACACTTTCTACTCTCATCCGTTCACCCTCAAGATCACTGAGGGTCCGATGCGTTTCGTGTCGCTACCTGAAAAAGTAAGCTTAACGCCTGGAGCGGACACGGAGATTAAAGTAGGAATCGAACGTCTCTACGGCTTCGCCGAAGCGGTGAAAGTGGAAGTTTCACCACCGAAAGACTCCAAGCTCTTCGAACCGGCCAGTGCCGACATCGCGAAAGACCAAACCGAAGCAACCCTCAAACTCAAGGCGGACCAAGACGCAAAGCGAGGCGAGTATTCCGCTTCTGTAGCGCTCAAAGTGAAGTATCGTGGACAAGACTTGGCGGTTTCGACGGAACTGCCCATCTCCTCTCAGTGAAGGCTGCATTGTTAGACAGAAATTACAGAATTAACAGAATGATATAGGATACCGCTGACTTCGCGGGGCAGGCATCGTTCTTGGTGCCCAACGCCAACGGTCGATCCTTCCAATGGCTTGTGTTAATTCTGTCAATTCTGTCTAACACTCATTGACCTCGCCAAGCCTGACCTTTTGAGAAGGCAGCTAGCCTTTGTTTCATGGCGGGCACCCGCGACTGGAGAGCGGGCGATTTTTCGGCGGCCGCGATGGCGGCCCGAATGGTTTCGGTAGCCTTGTCGAACTGGCCGGCTTCGGCGTAGGCGGCGGCGAGGACGTCACCGGCGACAGGATCGTTGGGAGGCGATAGGGGAATGGCGGCTTGCGCTAGTTGAAGGGCTTGAGCCCCGTTGCGCTGAGAGGTCTCTTGCGCCGTGGCGAGAACCCAAGCGAGAAGTCGAAGACCACGAACGTCTCGGGGATGCCGGCTAACGAACTGGCGTAGTTGTTTCACCGCTAGTTCTGTTTGGCCGGATTGATAGAGTGTGGTTGTCCACTCAAAGCGCAGTGATTCATCGTTGGGTCTAAGAGCCAAAGCTTGCTGGAACTGCGCCACAGCTTGTTCCGCTTTGCCGGTTCTGGCCAATTGACGCGCCAGGTTGCGATGGGCTCGGAAGTGTTTGGGATCACGCTTGATGGCAAATTGATAGGCCATGATGCTGCGTTCTGCTTGATTGGCCTCCTCGAGTAGCGTCCCCATGAAATAATGCAAACCTCCGGCATCCATGGAGTGGTGGCCTGGTGCTTTGGTCTCAGCAATCTCGATGAGTTGACCCAAATAACGCGTCACCAGAGACCGGTCGTTTCCCTCGTACAGCTTGAGTGCGACTTGAATCGGATCAATGGCGTTAGGCCAAATAGTCCGTTTCCCTGGGAAAGGTTGCGCGATGGCGCCTAACTGACCCGCCGGGGTTTTCAAGATCTCGAGATCTTTCACAAGTTGATCGAGGGAGACGGGTCCGCGGTAGAGGACGGCAACGCGTCCGGTGGCGTCTAGCAGAAAACTCGAGGGTAATGGCAGAGGAGTTTGCTCATCCCGCAAGACCCGCTGGACGGCCTCCAATGTTTCGATAAAGGCGTCCGTTGCCCAGACGACTGGGAAGGGGACTTTCAAATCTTCCACGGTTCTCCGGGCCTCGGCCTCGCTACCCGTGTCAGGGTCTAACAAATCGGTGTTGACGGAGAACACTTGGAGGCCTTGGGCTTGAAGCTCGCGTCGACGGGCCGTGAACTCTCGCAACTCCTCTTGGCAGTTCGGGCACCAGCTGGCCCACAGGTGAATGAACTGGGGTCTCGGCGTCTTGCGATCGCCTACGGAAAGGATCTTTCCGTTCAGATCCTTTAGGTTTGCCGTTGGGAAGGGCAGGCGACTGTAGGCGATCGTGCGGCTAGAGGCTGTGAGCGGTGCCCGGGTAATAGGCTCGTTGGAAGACAAGGGCGCACGAATGTCGCCTTCCAACTTGTGCGCACGACCGGCGCCTTGAGTAATCTGATAGCGTCCTGGCGAACGCACATCCGTTAGGCGCTCGAATTTTCCATCCGGCCAGCGGATCTCGATCCCGTGCAGCCTTGGATCATCCCCCAGACCGAACGTGAGCCATTTGCTGGATTGCGAAACGAAGCCTTCACCGGCGCGGATCGTTTGAGTGCTGATCGGCTTGCGGCCGATCAAGGTGACGCGCGCGCCGATAGCGTCGCGGTTGCATGTTTTCCCCGTGAGCCTCAAGGCCAAGGATGGTCTGCTCTGGCCGGCCTCATTTTGAAGGACGCGAACGGAAGGCGCGTTGCGATTGGTGATCCATAGGTCCCAGTCCCCATCGCGATCCCAATCGGTTAGGGCTAAGCCACGCCCATCATCTTCAAAATCAAGCCCCGTAACCGACGAAACATTGATCATGGGCCCTTCGCCGATGTTCAAATAACCGCAATGACGCTCGTGCCCGCTCCAGCTATTGCCACGGCGCAAGAGGGCGTTGATGGTGATCCACGACATCCGGTAATCGCCCGTGTTTCGACCCGATGCCGGAGCGTCAGTGCCATGCGACGCCACGCGTCGCCAATAGAAACTTCACAAGTCATCCTGCACGCGGTTGGTCACGAAACCATTGACCACCGCCACATCTTTCCAGCCATCATTGTTGAAATCGACAAATGGCGAAGCCCAAGCCCAACGTCCCATCGTGAGACCGGATTCCACACTCACATCGGCAAAGGCGTTCTGACCCCGGTTCTCGAAGAGCGAGTTTCCACGCGCCATCCGCCGCAAGTGCCCAAGCTTTTCCGCGTTGGCGCCCGGGCGGAACTGCCTTTGATACGTCACGCGGGTGCCGGCACTGGAAAACATGTTTCCCACGTAGACATCCATGCGCCCATCGCGATTGAAATCCGCCCAACTAACAGACATGCCTGAGGAGATATCCTCAGCACCAAGTTCGCCCGCCACGTCCTTGAAAGTGCCTCCATTATTCTGATAGAGGTTGTTTCGACCGAAGTCGTTGGCCACGTAGAGATCCTGGTCGCCATCGTCATCGAAGTCTTCCCACGCGGCGGCATAGGAGAAACGCGAGTTGTTCACGTTCATGCCTGAATCGGTGGTGACATCTTGGAATTCCCAATTCCCCAAATTGCGAATTAATTTGTTAGGCTGGCCATTCTCAGCGTCATAGATGGGCAGGGGAATGCCTAACACACTTTCTGAATGCTCGCCGCCGGCGGGGGTGTGACCGCATAGGTAGAAGTCGAGAAAGGTATCGTGATCATAATCCGCCGCACACATGGAATCCACGGCACTGGAAAAGGGGATGTGGGTGCGCTTTTGAAATTTGAGGCTGCCTTGATTCTCGTAAACAGAGGCGCCGCCATCTCCCGCGACGATGAGATCTTGATCCCCATCGTTATCGAGATCCAAGATGAGCGCACTAGCAGTTGCGTCAAGCACGTCCAAGCCCATGACCTTGGCCATATCTTTTACGGTCCCGTCAAACTGATGAATGAGCACGCGGTCCGGCAAGCTCAGTGCCTGACAAAGATAGACATCTTCGAGTCCGTCGCCATTGAGATCGCCCACAGCGAGGCCGGCATTGGAAGTGAGACCCGGCGCCAAGGTGCGCTCGAGCTGATGGCGCCAGTGATCGATGCCGTACTGAAGATGCGATTCCCAAGCAGGCTCGTTGGCGAAGACCGATGCCGTGATATCAGTGAAGAGCGTGGCTTTCTCACCGGTGGATGCACTTTCTGTTAGGGATTCCAAGTCTAACCGAGTGATCTTTGGCGGGGTGTCGCCGTCCTTGAAGCGTCGCCAACGGACCTGCCACATGGCGTTCTGCTGCCGGCGTTTGCCATCGATCAATCCGCTGCCCTCATAAAGTAACCGTGTGGCAACGATGCCAGTGCTAGGATCCGGAGTCACGGTGACGATCTTGAACTTGATCTGCAATGCCTCAGGGTCCTGAAACGGAGAGAGAAATTCCTCAATGGCTCTAGCGAAGGCGTCGATGCCTTGCGAGGCTGGGCTCGTCTTGATTTCTGCCCGCCAGGCGGCGAGCGCTTCGTCGCGGAAGACTTCTCGCAAGGCTGGCCGGAGATCGCTCACTCGAACGTCTGCGGTGACGACATCGCTCAAGGATTCTGATAGAGTATCGGGTTGGTGCAGCAACTCCTTGAGCACTTCGAGTTGCCCAGTGGCTTCATTCTGAAACACTTCCGTGTCCCATCCATCCGTCCCGGCATCAAATCGTGCGAACTCGTCACGGAAAGGCTGATTGAAGGCGCGTCGTTCGTGATTTGGTACCCATTCCAACTCTGGAGGAAGGGGTGATTCATTGGCAGGCGTCGCGCTCCTCTTGGGAGCGGTGACGGTTTCGCGATCAACCGGCGGGCGGATAATATTGCCAGGTTCTGGCTCATCACCACAGGCGGCGAGGGCGATAATGAGAGCCGCGAGGAGAAAGCGCATGAGTGCGTGTGTCTGCATTAGTTAGAGTCTGCCGACTCGTAGTCTGGCGACCGGACGTTGGGTCCGTCAAGGCCTAGGCGTTTGGGGTCGTCGAGATCGCCATTGTAAGAAGAGGGAAAGGGCAATGAGAAAGAGAAAACCAATTGAGAGCGGTCGCGTGATAAACGGCAAGAGACTGCCCTCCGATGTGATGAGCGCCCGTCTGAGGTTCTCTTCCGCCATGGGGCCGAGGATAAGACCGATCACCAGCGGCGCCACAGGATAACCCTGTTCCTCCAAGAAATACGCGGCCAATCCGAAAGCTAACATAAAGCCGACATCAAACATACTGTTATGCAGGGCGTAGGCACCGATGATGGAAAACAGGGCCACGATGGGCATGAGGAAGGCCGAGGGAATCCGCAGGATGTAAACGGAGACGCGGCTTAGCAGAAACCCTAACATCAGCATGACAAGTGAAGCCCATAGTAAAATGGCGGCCATCATGGGGATGAACTCCGGTTGAGTCTCGGGCAGTTGCGGGCCGGGTTTCACGTTATAGAGCATGAGAGCTCCTAACAACATCATTGCTGGAGGCGATCCCGGGACCCCTAAGGTGAGCAGGGGAATCAATGCTCCGCCGATGCAGGCGTTGTTGGCCGTTTCCGATGCGACGATCCCTTCCATGGCTCCCTCGCCGAATTTTTCCGGTTCTTTGCTAACCTTCTTCGCCGTATCGTATGACAGCCAGGCCGCGATGTCTTCGCCGACACCCGGTATCGATCCCACACCCACGCCTAACAAGCCGGAACGCACAGCGTTGAGAAAATTGCGTTTCAAGGTCATGAGCCTCGGCCAGATGCGCACGATCTTTGGAATGGAACCTGCCTTTACGGGACGCATCATGGCGCGAATGATTTGCGGCACGGCAAACGCTCCCAGGATCACCGGCACGGGCCGGATGCCATCAAAGAGCTCCGCCACCGCGAAAGTAAACCTTTGGTAGCCATGCGTGGGATCGATGCCGATGGTTGCTAACAACAATCCCAACAACCCCATGATCCAGCCTTTGATGGGTGTGTCAGGAGCGGTGAGCGATCCGCAAATGAGCACGCCAAAGAGTGCGAGCAGGAAATACTCCGTCGATTGGAAGCGGATTGCTAGCACAGTTAGCAAAGGAACTAACAACAGCATCGCCAACACTCCAATGACCGTTCCCAGGAAGGAGGTGACGGTTGCGGTGGCAATGGCTTCACCACCTCGGCCTTGCCGGCAAAGTGGGTGGCCTTCCAAGGCGGTGGCCGCGCCGGCTGCGGTGCCCGGTATGTTCAGGAGCACGGCTGGATGACAACCGCCATAGATGGCGCCGACATACACGCCCATCAGAGCGATCATGGATGTTTCGATCGGTAGATCGAGCGAATAGGTCACGGTGGTGAGCAATGCCACACCTAACGTCGCTGTTAAGCCGGGGAGCGCGCCAAAGGCGATGCCCATGATCACCGCAGCCAGCATCACCGCCAGATGCTGGAGACTGACGATCTTACCAAGTTGTTGGCCGAATAAGACGAAGGTCTCGAACATCGCTTACGGAAGCGGTACCCGGAGCGGACCGCTGAAGAGTTTGGCCACGCCCCAGGACAAGCCCACGGCGCCGGCTAGGATCAAGCAGATGATCAGTGGCTTAGGAAACTTGCTATGGGGACGGTAGAACCACAGGGCGAACACGCTAAGGAAGACGCTGCTAGAGGCCACGTAGTTCTCCCCGCGATGCCCCGGAATCCAATGAAACTTGATGAGAAGATAATAGAGCCACAAGAGCGCGACCACGACCACGCCGTTTCGACCGGGCGCTTTCAATAGACGGGCGCATGCACGCTTCACGGCGCCGGTGATGCCAGGATATCCGCCCTTCCGTAATCCTTTGAAACCCACCATGGCACCCAGGATCACGAGGAGACCGCCGATCAGAAGTGGAAAGCTTGCGGGTGAGGCATACCAAGGGTTGTCCACTCCGGCGTACACGCCTCCCATGGGCATTTGCAGTCCTTCGTACAAGACATAGCCGCCCAACAAGATGAAGGCTAATCCACTGACACAATCCGCACGCCTGAGAGCCTTGCCTTGCCACATGACGATTACGCGTGCGGGAAGGCGCCAGTCAACATGATGGGCGTTCGATAGGAGTGTGTAGATGAAGTCGTGAGACTTCTTCTCCTTCCAAGCGCCATGCCCGGAACTTTCACAAGTTCCGCTACGATCTCACCCATCACTCTGGTTCGCACCCCATCCGGGTGGACGCCACTCAAAGCGATAGGCGTTCGAGGGGAGTGTGTAGAAGAAGTCGTGAGACTTCTCCTCGTTCCAAGCGCCACGCCCGGAACTTTCACAAGTTCCGCTACAATCTTGCCTATCACTTTGGTTCGCACCCCATCCGGGTGGACGCCACTCAAAGCAATGGGCGTTCGATAGAAGTGTGTAGACGAAGTCGTGAGACTTCTTCTCCTTCCAAGCGCCACGCTCGGAACTTTCACAAGTTCCGCTACGATCTTACCCATCACTTTGGTTCGCACCCCATCCGGGTGGACGCCACTCAAAGCGATAGGCGTTCGAGGGGAGTGTGTAGAAGAAGTCGTGAGACTTCTCCTCGTTCCAAGCGCCATGCCCGGAACTTTCACAAGTTCCGCTACAATCTTACCCATCACTTTGGTTCGCACCCCATGCGGGTTACGGGCTTCTCGAATGGAGGCATTCATATTTCGTACGGGTTTAGTCTCACCTAGGGTAGCGTGTCCATTTCTTTCCACTGGGGGACGAGCATCCCATCATCCGACGGTTGGCTTTTTCAGCAGTTTGCCTAACGTATCCACCGTATACTCCATTTCTGCGTCGCTGATTTCGAACGGGGGCGAAAGGGCGATTACGTTTCCTTGGGGGCCGTCTGCTAAGAGAATGAGGCCGTGTTTGAGGCCTTCGGTGATGATATGAGCGGCAAGGCAACCATCGGCTTCTCCTGACGGCGTATTGATTTCCAATCCTAGCATCAAGCCGCGGCCGCGCACGGTTCCGAGTGTCTCCAGATAATGGCGAAAGAGCGCTCCTTTCCCTTGAACGGTCCTGGCAACTTGGGGATCGGCGTGTTGCTCGAGCGCGGCAAGACCCATGGCGCAACCCAACGGATTACCTAAGAACGTGCTCGTGTGCAATGCTTCGCCGGTCGACGGCGGCCAAGCGGCGTCCATGAGTGAAGCCGTGCCGATGCAAGCAGAGAGAGGAAAGCCGGAAGTGAGCGCTTTGCCCACACAGATGAGATCGGGAGCAACCGCCTCGTGCTCGCAGGCAAAGAGCGCACCCGTCCGGTTGAAGCCGGTGTAGATCTCATCGAGGATCAATAGGGCACCGGCAGCGCGTGCCATTTCTTGTATTTGCGTGAGGAATCCTGGAGGTGGCACGATTTTCCCACCACGCGCTTGGATGGGTTCCATCAAAACCGCGCCAATATCGTGCTTGCTTAGTAGATGCGTTAGTCGGTCGAGGATGGGCCGGAGATCGTCTTCAGGCCCGGGAAAGGGTAGTTCATGGCGCCACGCCGGCAAGAGCTTGGTGAATGGGGTTTGGAATTTGGTGAGACCGGTCACAGTCAAGGCGCCGTAGCCGAGACCGTGATAGCCGTTTTGAAAGGAGATGACGCCCGGTTTGCCAGACTTGAGAAACGCGGTTTTCAATGCGGCTTCGATCGCTTCGAATCCGGAATTGCAAAGAATGGTCTTGGCTTCTTCACCAGTCCAACGTTCGTAGGTGAGGCGGCTGAGTTCCTGACAAAGATTCGCTTTGAGTTCTGTCGGATGCACATCTCCCATGCCATGCCAGAGTCTGGAAGCTTGGTCGTCCAGCGCCGCTTTCACCTGGGCGTTGCCATGGCCGAGCCCGGCCACGGCGAAGGCGCTGGTGAGATCGAGAAAACGGTTTCCATCCACATCCCACACATTCACACCCTCGGCACGATCCCAGAAGATGGGGAAGCCGGGACCAAGATAGGTCACATTCTGCGACTCGTAGCGGCGTAGCCGCTCGGCACAAGCAATTGAGTGTGGGCCGGGAATGGGCGTGAGAATGTCGGGGAGCATGTGAAATAAAAAACGCCGGTTCTTGTGAACCGGCGTCTTTTTTCTAAACGAGTTGAGAGTCGTGGGATCGCGGAGTGATCCACGAGACTTCTTTATCGGGACCCGGGAAAGCCTCCTCCCAAAGGACCTAACGGAGAGTTTCCGGAACTTTCGAACCCTTCCGGCGTGGCCCAGGGCATGGAGGTTTCGTCACCCTGATCTGTTCTAAACTTCGCACTCTCACAAGCTCCCAAGAATGCCAGGCATCCTAGCAGCACGAGCGCTCTAGAAAAGGTTTGGCGAAGGGAGATCATGATGGTGTTTGGCAATAAAGTTAGCTTTGCTCGTCCTGACTATCAAAGACCACGGAGTCGCCCACCTGCACGTTCCCGTCACTGGCGCCGGGGACAATGTCCGCAACGATCTGGGTGCGCTCGACACTCTTGATCACTAACAAGCCGACACGCTGGCCGCCACGCTCAACGATCACGCGATCGTTGACATTGATGCCAGCGGTGTTGCCAATATTGATAACGGCAAAGCTCCAAGCCGGATCCACCGCAGAGATACGCGCACGGCGGGTCTTCACATTGAACTTCTCAGCGCGATCAGCAATCGCTTTACGCAGACCACTCAAAACGCCGCGCTTGTCATTGACCTGAGACTTGAGGCCTTCAATGAGCACTTTCTGCTCATCGATCTGAGCGGTGAGGTCTGTGCTTTTGTCGGTTTCCTCTTCGAGCGAGGTATTGAGTTCGTCCGGATTCGTAACGCCGATTCCGCCCAAGATCGTATTGAATTCATCGATCTGAGTGTTGGTTTCACGCAGCTTGGCGTTCTGAGCGCCAATGCGATCGGTGCGTCTCTTTAGGTTTCCGCGAAGGATCTCCACACGAGTGGAGGCTTCTTCGCGAGCATTCTCTTCTGTTGAAAGTTCTGCCTTGGTGTCTTCGAAAACAACGGACGCTTTGCGGTGCTTCGCTTTGAGCCCTTTTGTTTCTTCCGCGAGGTCTTTGTTTTCACTGTGAACTTCTTCAAAGGCGGTCTTGTTTTGCCAGGTGAAGAAGGCACCCGCCGCGCTGGCGAGAATGGCGAGAATGAGAAATACTTTAGTCATGTTGTAAGGAAGCTTAGTGTTCGATAGATCGGCTTATTCTCCTGATGGCTCAACAGTGTCCCCTGGTTGGATGGTCACGCCACCTGAGACGCTCCCTCTTACGATATCGGCCACGGAACGGTTCTGGAAGAGTTCGGTCACCTTGAGTTTCCCAATTTCAACGCCGCCGCGTTTCACAGAAAGCGTGGCGCCCTCGGCGGACTTCTGCTGGTTGCCAGCGTTGATGACGACGAATCCCCAATCGGGAAAAACCTGTGAAATACGCGTGGAGAAACTCTCCGGAACGATCCCTTTGTCCTGGTCTTCGACTTCTTTTCGAATGCCATCGATTTCCGACTGGAGGGACGCCGATGTATTGGACAAGCTGCTGCTCTGACTGGTCAGGGCAGCAAGTTGACGATCCAACTCCGCATTGTCCGATCTGAGAGTCTTAAGCTGTTCAGCAAGTTCTTCCAGTCGGCCTCTATTGTCGGCCTCGTCTTTCAGTCGTGCGAGTTCGTCATTCGCGGTGCGCAACGCGTCTTCGACCTCCTCGAGTTCGCTGTCTTTGGCGTCAACTTGCCCAGACAGTTCAGACTCTTCTTTTTCAAACTTGGCGCGCTCCTCTGTAGCGGAGGCCAAGTCGCCCTCAAGATCGTTGGCCTCGGTCTCGCGGTTCTCCAGATCCTTCTTGGCCTTGGTGAGGGCTACCTGAGCTTGCTCATTATCGGAATTCGCCTCAGCGAGTTTGCCTTTGTTCATGAAACTCAGAACGCCGGCACCGATCAGAGCGATCAGAGACAGTGTGGTTAGCGTGTTATGCATCGGTGTTTTAGTGGTTACGAATCTTTCGTGGTTGGGGCGTAAACGATGGTTTGTGGACCGTCGCGAAGCCGGGTTTTTGAGCAAGAAAGAAGCCTTTGGCAACCATTTTTGAGCGGTTTCTTAGAAAAGCTTCACGCATCACGCCGAGAGCTGGTTCTGAATGGCTTGAGAATGGCTGGAAGAGAAGCATCTTTCATTCGCTAAAAATAGAGCGCCAATTTCTGCGTGGCAAGCCTTTTCTGCAATCTCCCGTCAAAAAACCGTTTGTCTCCAAATCTGTACCCGCTTAAGGATCGCTCGCCAGGGGCTATGGATTGCCGGCTTGCGAACCCCGCCAGGCCCGAAAGGGAGCAACGGTAGTATGTCCGTCATTGCCGTAGTTCTCTGGCACTTTTTTTGAGGCGATGACGGCATTCAAACACATTCCAAGCCCAGCAACTTCTTTTCTTTAAAAGCAGTGTCCTTTTATTGGGGGAGAGGTCATGGAAGGCAGGTTTGACGGGGGGTGCTTCACCTCCTACGATCCAGGTCAACCATGGAACTTGCCGCCATTCACGAGAAGTTTGCCGCCTTTTTGAAAGGGAAGGGCCTTAGGCACACGCCTCAGCGTGAGGCCGTGGTGGGCGCGGCCTTCGCGGGGACGGAGCATTTCACGGCGGAGGATCTGTGGGATCGCGCGCGGGCTCAGGACGCCTCGACTTCGCGGGCCACGGTTTATCGGACCTTGGCTCTCCTGGTGGAAAGCGGGTTACTACACGAGATCGATCTGGGGAAAGATAACCGGCATTACGATCCAAACTTTCTCGATCACCCGCACCATAACCATCTGATCTGTACTGATTGCGACAAGGTGGTGGAGTTCGAGGACGACCACATCAATCTCCTGGAGGACTGCATCACGCGGCGTTTGGGATTCAAACCGTCTCGCAAGATGATCCGGATCGAGGCGTCTTGCGATGAGCTCAAGCGTCTGGGAGCCTGCAGTCGCGGCGATGAGAACGCCGAGGCGCCCGCACGGGATTAAGGCTTGCAGGGTTTCAGGCCCGCCACATGTTCCGGCCGCATTATGTGGAAGGGCCGTTTCCAAGAAGAGACCACGGATTTGATGAAACGCTTTGGCGAGTCGATCTCGTTCGACTGGCGGCTCTATCGTTATGACATCCGGGGATCGATCGCGCATGCACGGGGCTTGCAACGAGCCGGAATTCTGACGCAGGAAGAATGCGAAGCCATCGCTGCCGGGCTCCGCGAGATTGAAGCGGAGATCACTGCGGGCACCTTTGCCTTCTCAGTGGATCTCGAAGATATCCACATGAATATCGAGAAAGCGCTCACCGATCGCATTGGTCCCACGGGCGCAAAGCTGCACACGGCGCGCAGCCGCAATGATCAAGTGGCCTTGGACATGCGGCTCTTCTGTTTGGATGCCGTAGACGATCTCAGAAAACAAAACGCTGCCTTGCAAAGCGCATTGGTTCATCTGGGCAAGCGCTATCCCGAAGCGGTGTTGCCGGGTTACACGCACTTGCAGCGTGGCCAACCGGTTTTGTTAGGCCATCATCTCTTAGCTTATGTGGAAATGCTGGGCCGGGATGATGAGCGTCTAACAGACGCTCGAAAGCGTATCGATTGCCTTCCTTTGGGAAGCGCCGCTTTAGCTGGTTCCACGATTGTCATCGATCGCGAGGCGGTCGCAGCGGATCTTGGCTTCAACCGCGTGAGCCGCAATAGCATGGACGCGATCAGTGATCGCGATTTCATGGCGGAGCTTCTCTTCGTGCTGGCTTTGTTAGGCACCCATCTTTCGCGCTTGAGTGAGGATGTGATTCTGTGGGTGTCTGCGGAATTTGATTTCCTGCGGTTGAGTGATGCGCACACCACCGGTTCCAGCCTCATGCCGCAGAAGAAAAATCCCGATGCCGCTGAACTCACACGCGGCAAGACCGGGCGGTTGTTTGGCAATCTCATATCCCTTTTAACCACTTTGAAAGGGTTGCCCATGACTTACAACCGGGACTTACAAGAAGACAAAGAACGCCTTTTCGACTCCATTGATACGGCTTCCCTGTGTCTCGAGGTCTTCGCGGAAATGATGGCGCAAGCGACGGTGAACGAGTCTTCGATGGCGGCTGCAGCGAACGATCCGCTTCTCTTGGCCACTGATCTCGCGGATTACCTGGTCAAGAAGGGCGTGCCTTTTCGTGAAGCTCACGAAGCAATTGGGAAGCTCACCGCTTTTTCTTTGGCGCATGGAAAACCTTTCCCTGCAATGAGTCTGGCGGAATACCAAGCGCATAGCAAAGCTTTTGGAGAGGACGTGTTTGCGATGTTAGACGTGACACAAGCGCTGCAAGCGCGACAGGCCATTGGCGCTCCGTCACCTAAAAATGTTTCACAAGAGCTTGAAAGGTGGTCTGAGCAATTGAGCGCTTAGCCCTCTCACTACGACCATTTCCTCCCACGTATGAAAGCGATACTAGCGAAACTCTTTGGCGCACGCGATCAATTGAAACGCAAGCGGGGCGTGGATGACAAAGAGATGCCGTTCCTCGAACATCTGGAGGAGTTGCGTGGCACCTTGATGAAAGTGATCATCACCCTGATCGTCTTCACCATCGGCGCCTTCACGTTTCGCGGCCCTTTGTTAGACATCATCCGCTACCCCATCTCGCTCGCCGGACTGGGCGCGAATATCGAACTTCCGTCAGGTATCGGAAAAGAGGATTGGCGGAAAGTGGAGAAGCTGGCGAACAGTGTGCGCAATCTTGATGCAGCGGTGGGAAGCGCTTTTCTCGATGCCGCGCTGACGGAGGAAGAGCAGCATCTGCGTCCTTACATTGACGCCTTGCCGATCTTTAACGCTACGTTGCATCTCGAGGATGATCGACGCGAGCCGTTTATCAACCAAGCGCTGGCTGACAACACGGACGTGCGCGACAAGGTCTTGGAGCTGATTGAGAAGAACCCCACCGCGCGCGTGGACCGCCAGGGGAACCTCATCGATATGAGTGCCTTCCGCCCCCCGGAAGTGTTCACGCTCTCCATCAAGCTTGCGCTCATTGCCGGGCTCATCGTCTCGTTTCCACTCATTCTCTATTTCATCGCGCAATTCGTCTTTCCCGGCCTCACACAGAGAGAAAAACGCGCTATCATGCCGGCGATCGCTATCGGCTTTGGCTTGTTTCTGGTAGGTGTCGTCTTCGCCTACCTGGTGGTCACACCGCAGGTGTTGAAGTTCTTTCACTCTTACGGCGATGACTTGGGTGTGTGGTCCAATTGGCGAATTGGTGAATACATTAGCTTCGTCAGCCAGCTCATCCTGATCTTCGGATTGAGTTTCGAGCTGCCGGTGATCGTAATGACGTTAGTAAAGCTCGGTCTCTTGAGCTTCGACTTTATGAATCGCAACCGGTCCTATGCGATCATTATCATTTTCGCTGTAGGGGCCTTGATCACGCCCACTCCGGATGCCTTCACGCTCCTGCTTTTGGCAGGTCCGTTAGTGGTGCTCTACGAGATATGTATTTGGTTAGCTTTCTTTATCAATCGCAAGGATCGCCGTGCGGAGGCCCAGGAGGAAGCGGAACGAGCCCGGCGCCGCGAAGCACGGGCTGCCGTGGCGGCAGGCACGTCGAACGTGAAGTTGCCCTCGGCGCTCCCGACCGGCACGCTCCCACAAACCGACGAATCCGCCCGGGAGGCCTTTGACGAGAATGACGCCATGCTGGATGACGAAGATGACGTCGATTACGATCACGACGCCGAAGAATATGAGGAGGGATTTGAACCGAAAGACGATTCGGTTGACCAAGAAGAAGATCCCGATCCTTACAGCAGCTACGATTTCCACACCGAGGCCTATGAGGAAAGCTCCGAATCGTCCCCCGATGAACGGGCCCGGGGAAGAGGAATCAGCCTCTGAAAAGATTGACGACGATTCTAGAACCGAAGACAAGGAACAAGACGATCAACCACCCAAGAAAGACGACTGATGCCTACTCAAGCCGCGACATCTGAAAGCCGAAAGAGTGCTGCCTCGCCCAACGCAATGGACATTATGGTAGTGGATAATTGGTTAGTCTTCGAATGCCCCAATTGCCAACAAACGATCAAGATTGACCGCAAGGATTGTGTGTATGAGATCGAATGCCCTTCCTGTGAGAGCGGTTTCGAACCCCTCTTATCCCGCGGCACGAAGCTTCCGCCAAGGCGTGGGCCGGCGAGAAAACGCAAGCGGTTGCGACGGTCGCCGGTTAACCTCAAGCCTGTCGAGCCCGGCAAGCAGTATGTGCAGTCTGATGAGGAAGAAGATGAGGAACCTCAGAATCCTAGCAAACCCACTTCAGAAAGCTTGCCTTCAGAGGGCGTGGTCAGTCTACCATTGGTTGAGACCCGCCGGGGCCAATACGTCAATGAAGAAGGGGCGACGAGTAAGCTTCCGGTAAGATCAGCGTTAGAACTCGAACGCCGCCGGGTGGAAGCTACGAAAGATGCCCACCTTCACGAGCAGCAGGACGAAAGTGAGCTTGATGCCGTCATCGAGGAACAAAGTGGTGGCAAGTACAAACGTATTCGTGTGCGTACGCGCAAGAAAAGGCAGACCGAGAAGCAGCGTGCGGTGCGTCTCTACGCTTACACTGGCATTGCTGCCATGATGATCACGGGCATCGGCCTCTTCGCCGCGGCGAAGCGCTTTGAAACTGATAGTGATGATGTGGAGACTAGTCCGGAAGTAGCAGCTCAGTTTACTGACGACCGGCCTACTGGACAGTCTATTGGTACATGGAAAGTCCTGATCAATAATTTCCTCAATGCAGAAAAGGTTGATGATGTCTTTCCGCTCATTCGAAAACCCAAACGATTGGAAGCTGCGGTGAGGGATTATTATAGCGATGGGATGCCCAAGTATCTTGCCCGCGTGCGGGAGAATAACAAATCTAGAGAAGTGCTGCCTAACAATTTCCGCAAATTGCTCGTGACCATCGACGGCAATCAGCGTGATCTCTATGTGGAGAAAACGAAGTCGCATGGCTATCGCGTGGATTGGGAGAGCTTTGTCGGTCATGGTTCAGTCGGTTGGAAGGAATTCATCGATGCAAGAGCAACCAAGACGGTCCGGTTGCGTGCCTATGTCACGGACGCCGATTATTACGAAACGCCGTTCACGGAGAAACGATTCCGTTGTCTGAAACTAGAAGATCCCACACGTCGGCACACTTTGTATGGCTATTTTGAGAGGGACACGGCAGACGCCAACACGCGGCGCTTGATCCAGTACTTTCTCGCCGCTACCACTGACCTTCGAAACGTTCCCTCTGAAGCGGGCCAAGATAACCGCAATCTCGAACTCAAGCTGATTCTCGATGTGCGGTATCCACCGGGTGCTGAGAATCCCGCACAAGTGGAGATCGTGAACTACGAGCACCATTCGTGGCTGCTTCCCTAACATCATCCTGTCGCCATGGCTTCATTGTCCGCAGGCAGCTTCTGGCAGGCGGCGAAAGAACTGGTTTACCCGCGTCGTTGCCCGGGATGTGGCCAGCGGCTTGATGCATTGAGCGGCACCGAACTTTGCTTGTGCCCGGACTGCGTTAGTCAATTGTGGTCTTGTCAGAAACCGTGTTGCCAGCGTTGTGGCGAGCCGTTTCACCCTGATAGCACTGATCACTTCACCTGCCAAACGTGCCAAGGGCGCCGGTTCTCATTCGAGTTCGCAGTGGCCGCCTATCAATCGCGCGGTCTCTTGCGCGATCTGATCCACCGCTTCAAATACCACCAGAAACTTTTTCTCCGGCCATTGCTTGGCGAACTCATGTCAGAAGTCCTCATGGATTCCAGGGTTCAGGAACTCTCACAAGATGCCTGCGTGGTTCCAGTACCGCTTCATCACCGGCGCTACCGCGAACGCGAGTTCAATCAAGCGGAGGAATTGGCGCGCAGCCTCGCTCTGCACGAGGGTCTCCAGGTGCTTCCTGCGCTTAAGCGCATCCGCTACACATCCTCGCAAACCCACTATCGGCGAAGTCAACGCATGGAGAATCTCCGGGGGGCTTTTGTGTGCCCGCCCTCCAAACAAGCAGTGATTAAGAATAAAGTCGTCTTCTTGGTCGATGACGTCTTCACCACGGGCTCGACGGCCCACGAATGCGCTCGGATTCTCAAAAAGGCGGGGGCGAAGAAGGTGGTTGTGATCACCCTAGCCCGCGGTTAAACTTTCTTCCCTCCCACATTTTCATCATGGCGATTTTTAAGAAACCACCCTTTCTCTTCCCACGCGGTAAGAAGAAGGACATGCCCGAAGGTCTTTGGGATAAATGTCCGGAATGTGCCAGCGTGATTCACGATATCGAGCTGGAGAAGAACCTGCGTGTCTGCCAGAAATGCAGTCATCATTTCAAGCTCTCTGCTAGTGAACGTATCAAGCACACGGTGGATGCCGATTCCTTCGTGGAGACGGATCGCGAATTGATCAGCGTCGACGCCTTAGGATTTGAGGGGTATGCTAGTAAAGTAGAAAAGAATCGGGCCAAAACCCAGTTGAATGAGGCCGTGCTCACGGGACGTGCGACGATTGAAGGGCTTCCTGTTAGTATCGGTGTGATGGATTTCCGGTTTCTTGGGGCGAGCATGGGCTCTGTGGTGGGCGAGAAGATCACGCGCATGATTGAACGTGCGGCGACAGAACGATCCGGCGTGGTGCTTTTCTCCGCATCCGGCGGCGCGCGTATGCACGAAGGCATCCTCAGCCTTATGCAGATGGCCAAGACGAGCGCGGCACTTGGGCGGTTGGGGCAGGCCAAACTTCCTTACATTTCCGTTCTCACTCACCCAACCACCGGCGGCGTCACCGCGAGCTTCGCAACCTTGGGTGATGTCATCCTAGCAGAACCCAAGTGCATGATCGGTTTCGCTGGTCCTCGGGTGGTCAAGGAAACCACGCATCAGAATTTGCCACCGGGATTTCAAACGGCAGAGTTCATGCTCGAGCACGGCCTGGTGGATCGCATCGTGGAGCGCAAAGACATGCGGACGACGCTAGCGTCGTTGTTAGGCTACATGATGCCTGTCTAGCGGAGTCCTCAACGCGGATTCTCGATTGAGCGAACTCGATTGGCTGTTCGGCCTCCAAGGCATCGGCGTCAAGCTGGGCCTCGACAACATGCGCCGCCTCATCGCCGAGTTGGAGCCGCCCAATCAGGCACCTCTCACCATCCATGTTGCCGGCACGAATGGCAAAGGATCCGTCTGCGCCTTCGCTGACGCTCTCCTTCGCCGGCACGGCCTCAAAACCGGCCTTTTCACTTCGCCCCATCTCATACGGTTCCAAGAACGCATGCGTGTTGACGGCGCGATCATCGATGATCAAGCGATCGAACATTGGTTAGGCAGGATACGGAGAACGATCGCCGGGTGGGAACCTCACCCAAGTTTCTTTGAAGTCACGTTAGCGCTTGCGCTCCAACACTTTTACCACTCAAACGTGGATGCTATCGTTCTGGAGACTGGGCTCGGCGGCAGACTGGATGCCACCAATGCGTTAGAACCCAGGCACGTCTCGGTGATCACTTCCATCGGTTACGATCACACGCGTATTCTGGGAGATTCGTTAGGCGCCATCGCAAGGGAGAAGGCCGGCATTATGCGGCCCGGCGTTCCGGTTGTCAGTGCACAGCAAGCGCCTGAAGCAAGGGATGCGCTTCTTCAAGCTGCGACGGAACGCTCAACGGAAATCACCTTTGTCGAGCAGCCCTACGCTCAGGCCGTTGGGCTTGCTGGAAATCATCAGCGCTGGAATGCGGCCGTCGCCATTGCCGCCGTGAAAGCTGCGGGGATCCACTTGCGAGACGACGCTATTTCTTGGGCACTGGAGAACACGCGTTGGGCCGCGCGTTTCCACCAGCTGGACGATCGCTACGTGATTGACGGCGCTCACAACACCGCGGCGGCGCAAGCCTTGACCGAGACTTGGCGTGCGGTTTTTCCTGACAAACAAGCCACGTTAATCTTTGGCTGCGCACGCGACAAACAGCCCCAGGAACTTCTCGAGATCCTGCAGCCCATTTGCGCGCGAATCATTCTCACGTCCATCCGTTCCGCCCGTGCCGAGACGCCGGAGAACATCGCTGGCACCATCGATCTGCCTAACGTAGACGTCACCACCACAGAGAGCTTTGACCGCGCCCTGGAGCAAGGCGAATCGTTCCCGGAACTCATCCTAATCGCCGGTTCACTATTCTTGGCTGGAGAAGCGCTTGCGCGCCTAACAGAGGACACAATGCCGCGATCGACAGAGCAATAACACCATGGCCCGATTCATCAGCGTCGACTGGGGAACATCTGTCTTACGTCTATGGTTAGTGCAATCTGATCCTTTTCAGATTCTATCAGAATGGCGAAGCGCCGATGGAATCGCTTCGGTCTGGACGCGTTTTCGCGACGCAGACATCGATCGCGAAGCGTTTTTCCAGCAAACGTTGTCGAATGCCTTGGCTCAGTTGCCGATTGCGGATGGAATGAGCCTTTCAAATATGCCTCTTTTGATTTCCGGGATGGCCTCTTCTTCCATCGGCATGAGAGAGCTTCGCTATGCCAAGCTTCCTTTCTCTCTCGAGGAACCAGATTGGAGCCCGTGTCATCTCCCGCCTTCCGGGGAACTCCCCTACCCGGTCTCCCTATTCACGGGACTTCAGTTCGAAGACAAGGATGTCATGCGCGGCGAAGAAACCACTGTCATCGGGTGGCATTTAACAACTAACAAAAAAGCCAATACCCTGGTGATCCTCCCAGGCACTCATTGTAAACATGTCATGGTCGAAGATCGATCAATCACGCACTTCCGTACTTTTATGACTGGTGACGTATTCAAAGCGCTCTCCACCCATACGATTCTAAAGGCGAGCGTCGGGGAGATTGATCTGGATCATTGGGGCCAATCGTCGGCCTTTCTTGACGGCGTGGCTGATGCGCAAAGCCAACCCTTGCTCAGTGCGGTCTTTGATGTCCGCGCGGCGAGCCTATTCGACCGGCGCAGTCCGAGCACCAATGCCGACTACCTCAGTGGTCTCCTCTTGGGGGCCGAACTCGCCGCCATTCCGCGCGATGTTGCGAACATCGTCGTGATCAGCGATCGCCTCGCCCATGGATACACAGCCGCCATCGAGCATCTTGGCTTCGGAAGCGGCCTGATGAAGGTGGTGGGCAAAGATCTTGTACCCCGGGCTCATGCGCATCTTTTAACGGGCATCTGATGAAAGAATGGACGAAAGTGACGGGGCAAAACCCTGATCCCTTTCCGCTTTCGGTTTAAAAAACAACTTTATTCTGGACGTGGAAAGGTAGATTTATCAACTTTTACGACTATGAAAACGCTGCGTTTCTTCTTTGTGTGCCTGATTTTCATTCCGGCAATCACGTTTGCTCAGAACGCTACGGAGATCACGATCGGCTCTTCGCCGGGTACCCAATCAAACGTCCTATCACTCAAGCCGCAATTTCCCAAATGGACCGGCACGCCCATGTTGTTGCGTTCCCAAGCCTACCAAAGTGACGATTTGCTGACTTGGGAACCCGTTGGCGAACCACGCTGGATTGAAGAAGCGCAAGCAGGCCAGAGGGTCGTGCTTGAAATTCCCCGCGATTCGCATCCGAGGATGCATTACCGGTTGGGGATCGAGCCCAAGTTCAAATTCCTCGACAAAGCAGGTGGTGAAGGCGTCCCGAGTTATCGACAGCAATTTGAGTTCTTTCTCCGGCAAACTAGCGGAATGACGAATAAGGAATTCGAAACTCAGTACGGTCTCACAGCGCCACCAAAGGAAGGCATCGATTGGGATGTGACGGAGGCCGAATTCTGGGATGCCTTCAACACTTCTCCGGCTGAGCACAATCAAGGTCTACCCGCGGACGATCCGGAACGCCGTCTAACGGATTTCCGGCTTCAAAACGACGAATTGGAGATCTTCAAGCGCCAAGGCATGGTGGTGACGGACAGACTGCAAACGGAAACCTTCGTCGACATGTTCTATGACATCTGGACGGATGATTTGCCGGTTTACTTCTCTGCCGACGCGGCGCTTCACGCCTGGCATCGCTCTTACGATCTCATCCTTCAGGAAGTGGAGCTGATTTCACTACATCCCCTGGTGAAAGATATTCTCGCAGAGATGCGCGCCAAACTGCCCGGGATCTGGGAGACACATCAAGACGGCCCTTTAGCAGAGGCACTGCGGGACACCGATTTCTATCTAACCATTGCTGCATCACTCATTCAAGAAGGGCAGCGCATGCCTGATCTCACCATCCGTCAACCGGATCCGTTGCGGCCGATGTTAGAATCTCAAACATCGAAGGTGAATCGATGGTATGAGGACATTTTAGAGCACACCCTAATCGATCCCTTTAGCACGCCCTTTGGGGAGGCGAAAAGGGTGCTCGATTTCACGCAGTTTGAGGCGCGGGGGCGTTACGAAGACAAAGTTCCGTTGGAGAGTTATTTCCGAACGCTGATATGGTTGGGATTTGTCGATTTCAGGCTGGGGGCGGGTTCGCCGCGACCGGGATCGCAACACGACGTGGCGGTGGCGGCCTGCCTTTCCTTGCTCTTGGAAGCCAGTGATCAGATGGAATCCTGGCGGAAGATGGAATCTGCGATCGCAGCCTTCGTCGGTCTGTCGGATTCCATGACGCCTCCGCAGATGTTAGGATTGTTGGAAGGATTGAATCTTCGTTCATTTGAGTCCTTTGAAACGCCGGGAGACATTGGCCGCGTCCAAGAGGCAATCCTAACAGCCAACTATGGCGTACAAGAGATCCCGGGCCCTGGACTGACAACCTGCGAAGGCGATTCGGTACCGGCGCGTTCTTTCACTTTCTTTGGCCAGCGGTTCACGCCCGATAGCTGGGCGCTCTCGCAGTCCGTCTATGATCGCCTGCCCGTCTATCGACGAGTCCCCAGTAGTCTCGACGTCGCTTTCGGTGCGCTGGGAAATCGCTACGCCACCGGTTGGCTCGCTCACCGCATGCGCGACACTGGAGGCATGCCCTTTAGAGATGGTTACCCCTATCAAGAACACCTCGCCGCTACCTATCACACGATCGAAGCGCAAGAACCTGCCTTCTGGCAGAGCAATCTCTATCAAGGATGGTTAGGCGCTTTGCGTGCGCTTTCGTTAGACACCCCTGCCCGCATGCCCGACACCTTCCGGACGGAAGCTTTCGCGGCGCGCTGCATGAATACGCAATTGGCTTCATGGACGCAGCTTCGCCATGACACGCTGCTCTACGTAAAACAAAGCTACACGCCAGGTGTGTTATGTGATTATCCTGCGGGATATATCGAACCCGTTCCCGACTTTTGGAAGGCCATGGCTGACCTTGCCAAGATCGCCACCTCTCATCTGACAGAACTTCCCATTGATTCAGAGGAGCGTGAGGTTGTTGTTGACGGCTGGACGGTGCGGGTCAACGGAGAAGAGCGGTTGGCCGCGATGCGTCGCTATCTTGAGTCCTTTGAGTCGACTATGACGCAATTGGCCAGACTATCAGAACATGAATTGAGTCACACTGCGTTCTCTGACACTGAAGTCGATTTCATGAAGAGTCTGGTCGAAAGTACCGTTAATGAATACACGGGTGTTCGTCAGTACAGCGGCTGGTATCCGGCACTCTATTTCCACAGTGAACTCGCGCGAAGTGATGACACGCACCACTCAGATGTCTGGGATCCATTAGTCGCCGATGTCCACACGGATTTGCCCGATCCAATCTGCACCAACGATCCAGGTGGAATTCTCCATCAAGCGGTGGGTAACGTAAACCTCATGATGATCGCCGTGAACCACGGTGAACGCCGCTGCGTCTTCGCCGGGCCTGTCTTCAGTTACTACGAGATTTTCACCGATCTCAATCGCATGACTGATAGTGAATGGAAGGCCAAGGTAACCAAAGGCGATCTGCCGCCCACGCCGGAATGGACGGCGAGTTTCATGCCTCGCTAAAGCGCGTATGTGTGTATGTCAGGGCCTGAGGGCGATCTTGCCCTTCAAGGCACCGGTGTTTGCCACCGTGCTCTTTTCCTGAATGCGATGCGCCTCCGCCGTTTCGGCCAGCGGCATGATGCGGTCGATCCGCGGCTTCAGGGTGCCGGCAGCGAGCCAGCGATTGATGTCCTCCGCACACTTGCGTTGTTCTTCTGCGGGCACCATGAACATGACGAAGCCTAACAAGGAACAGCCTTTGGCATAGAATGGGCCAATGGGCACTTCGGACCGCGCTTCACGGCCAGCCATGACGATGATGCGGCCGTTTCGGGCCATCGCGGTGACGGCGTCTTCCAGTTTGGGTTCGCGGACGGTTTCCCACCAGAGATCAACGCCATCCGGGGCGTGTTCTTGCACTTTCTCTAGAACGGATTCTTCTTTGTAGAGGATCACTTCATCCGCACCTAACGCTTGGCAAATAGCAGCTTTCTCTTCGCTCCCGGCCGTGGTGATGACGCGGGCCGCGCCCAGGCATTTCGCCATTTGAATCACGGTCGACCCCACGCCGCCACTGCCGCCATTGACAAATACCGTCTCGCCTTCCTGCAAATGTCCGCGATGCACCAAACCCAAGTGAGCGGTTATCCCCACTAACGAAATGGCGGCGGCATCTTTATCGGAAACGCCATCCGGCGTGGGATAAAGATAGCCTTCCTCCACACAGGCATACTCGGCAAACGTGCCCTGGCGGCCTAACAAACCTTGATTGGTTCCCCAAACGCGATCGCCGGGATTGAATCGCGTCGCCTCGGGTCCGACCGCATCCACCACGCCGGCCACATCACAGCCCACGATATAGGGCGTGGGCAACTCCATGGCGATGGCGCCGGACCGCAAGTAGGTATCGACCGGATTGAGGGAAACGGCGCCGGTCTTGATCAGGACTTGGGAGCCCTGAGGTTCGGGCGTGGGAAGCTCATCGTAGCGAATGTTTTCAGCTGGACCTTTCTCAGTGATGTAAGCGGCTTTCATGAAGCGCCATTGCAGGGGATCTGCGCGAGACGTTCAAGTGATCGTTGGTCGAATTGATTATACTTTGGTAGATAGAGAAAGTGGCAGGGACGTATGTCGCAAACGTCCGTGTGCGGGGACGTCTCTTCACATGACCACGCGGGACTCCCGAACGAACGCGCCCTCAGCCGGACGCTTGGAAAGCCTCCCTGCCTGATCAATAGGATCGGCTAGCGGACGTTGGCCCCAATCGTTCCCCGTCCTCAGGGACTACAGTCCCAGCCACATTCAATTAAGGAACTACCAAGGTAGAATCATTCAGAATCCAGGCTCTCACCGAACAAGAAGGCAAGGTCTTTGCGTTCGAGATTCTTGGTGAAGCTCTCTTCGCCGAGGATACCGGTGACCATGGCGGATTTCTGTCTCTGTAAGACACGAATTTTTTCTTCCACGCTATCGCGCATGAGCAGGCGGTAGGCGATGACCTTGTTCTTCTGGCCGATACGGTGTGTTCGGTCGATGGCCTGATTCTCCACGGCGGGGTTCCACCAGGGATCGTAGAGCACGACGTAGGACGATGCGGTGAGATTGAGACCGCTACCACCGGCTTTGAGGGAAAGAAGGAAACAAGTCGGGTCTTTACTGCGCTGGAAATTCTCGACGACTTCCTGGCGGTTCTTGGTCTTACCGGTGAGCATGCAATGCGGCCGGTTCTCGTCTTCCAGCTTCTGTTTGATGATGTCTAACATGCTGGTGAACTGGCTAAAGACGAGGACTTTGTGACCTTCCTCCTGCAGTTGGTCTAACAAATAGAAAAGCGCGATGAGTTTGGCGCTGGGCGCTTCTGCGTAATCGGGGTCTAACAAAGCAGGGTGACAACAGATCTGCCGCAATCGCATAAGGCCTTGCAGAATGACGAAGCTGTTCTTCTTCAGTTCGGCGTCCGTTTCACTGCCGGCGAGGATGCCTTGGATGCGCTTGAGTTCATCCTCATACATGTAGAGCTGATCCTCTTCCATCTTGCAGAAGACGTCCTCTTCCGTGCGCGGAGGGAGATCCATGGCGACTTGATCCTTGGTCCGGCGAAGCATGAAGGGGCGCAAACGCGCGGCAAGTCGAGACTGAGCGCCGGCATCCTTGCGGCGGTCGAAGTGTTCGCGGAAGTATTTGCGGTCGCCTAGCACCCCTGGCATGGCGAAGGCCATGAGGCTCCAGATGTCTAACAAACGATTCTCTAGCGGAGTGCCCGTTAGGACCAAGCGGTTGCTGGCTTCAAGCGAACGCGACGCGCGCGCGGCTTTGGAATCGGGATTCTTGATCTGTTGCCCCTCATCGAGCACCACAGCGAGCCATTTGACCGTTTTGAGATGCTCGTTGCAGACGCGAAGCTGCGCGTAGTTCAGCACCAAGATATCGAGACCGTTCTCAATCCGCTCCATATCCAACTCTTCTTTGTTGCGAAGGACTTGAATGTCTAACGTTGGCGCGAACTTCTTCACTTCAGCAGCCCACACATCGAGGACGGATTTGGGACACACGACCAAGCTGGGGGGCGTGATGTCTTTGTCCTGCCGGGAACGCAACCACAGGAGCCATGTTAGACCTTGCAGCGTCTTACCGAGACCCATGTCGTCGGCAAGAATCCCGCCAAAGCGGTTTGTAGAGAGATAGGCCAGAAACTGGAAGCCATCGACTTGATAGGGTCTAAGTGAAACATTGCTCAGTTCGGCAGGCAGCTTGGGCCGCACTTGGAGCTTGAGGGAGGACGAACGCTCCTGAATCCGTTCCCATGTCTTGGCGTCGAAGACTTCTTTCGATGCGCGATCGGCTAATTGGAGCACGTGCATGCGGTGCGTTTCGCCGGAGAGATCGAAGGGATCAAGCCCCAGGCGATCGATCGCTTTCTTCTGTTCATCGTCCAAATTGAAGTCGAGACGAAGCCATTTGCCATCTGACATTCTGACGAAATCACCATGTGCTTCCACTAGTGACTTGATTTCTTTGTCAGTGAGCTCGAGTCCTTCGGCATTGACGCGGATGCGCAGGTCAAACCAATCCATGTCCCGCTCTTGGACTTCAAATTGGACGGAAGCCTCGACGGGATTATCGAGAATGGAGGCTAGCGAATCATCGAGATCGAGTTTGATTTCCTTGGGCAGCGCTTCGGCCCAGGCTTTGAAACGGTTAGGGAAATTCTTGGTTAGGCGAATGCGAAAGGCCTCTTCATTGCCGTCCCAGGAGGAAATGATCGGCTCAATGAGAAAAGGAAAGCGATGCAAGAGACGCCGGTTAAAGCGCATGAGTTTGTCTCCACCGGCGCTGGGCTGATGGATAATGCGCCACGTGTCTTTGCGAAGTTCCTCGCGCCGTAGGGCCTCGGCGTCCTCAGCGATCACGGTCATGTAAACATTCTCGCTGTCAGAAGACGCTTTCCCTGACAAACGCACTTCAATGGTGATCTCAAGCGAACGATCCTCAACGCTGCCCTCGAGCGATTGCGGAAGGGGCGCACCAACGCTGGCCAGAAACTCCACACCGCCGGAAGTGGCGAGCGCGTCCTTGGGTATATGATATTCTGGCAGGATCTCCGCTTCATCCCAGCTCTCTGGTCCTCGGAAGACGGCCTCGTCCGAAAGATAGAGCATTTCTGCTCCGGGCAGGACGCGCAGCGCGTAGGGGATGGGTTCACCGTTGTTGCCGATCAAGCGCAGTGCAAAGCAATGCTCTTCCATGGAATCATCCTCACATACCCACTTGAGCGGTTCCTCAAAATGCATGAATGGATTTTCATCAAGAGTAACCAAGCTTTCTCTCAGGGCGGGTTGGTGGAACAGTTGGTTCATCAATTCCGCGCTCTGACGGTTATCGAGCCTAATCTCTGGCGAGCCGGTGGATTCCCAATGTTGCACGTAATGAATCCACAAGATGTTCGACAAGGGGGAAAGACGCAGCACGCCTTGCGAATGTTTCGTGATGAGGGCATCGACGTCTTCTTTGCTGGCGAGACTGACATAGCTGGGCGTTTCGCTTTCGGTTTCCTCATCATCGTCCTTGGTGTCATCACTCTGCGCACGCACCTGCAGCTTGGCTTCGGTATTGGTGACTAACAAACGGAAATCCACTTCCTCGGTGGAAGGCTGAGGCGGCTGCTTGATCACGTCATTGATGCGATCTTTCCAGCCTTGGACCTCGCGTTCCCATTCCCAGGTGCGCATGCGTTCGTGCGTGGCGTTTAGATCCGTGATTGCCGCCATGAATTTGGGATAGCGCACGTTCTTCTTTTCGAAGGTGTAGGCGATGTAGTTCCAGAACTCGAGGATGTTGGCCGGTTTGACCGGCCAGAGATCTAACGGATCGAAACTTTCAACCTCCCACTTGGCGCAGAGCCTAACAAGGTCGTGATCAAAAATCTCTCCCTCAATTTCGTAACGGCGGTAGCGTTTCTCAAGCTTGGCCAGGTACTGCTCTTCGTCTTCTTCCAGTGAGCGGTCCAGCTCTTCCTCGATCAACTCGTAGATCGACTTCTCACCCACCTCGTTTGGAGACTCGGGCAGGTTCTCTCCGCGTTCGATGCGCTCAAGCATGGTGGCGTAGAGTGCCGGGCTAGCTTCGTCTTCCGACGAGCATTCGCCCACCCAGCGATCTCCCTGGAGGCTGAGGCGCGTGCGATAGAGTTTGCCATCCATTTGCACCCGCCCTTCGATTTGCAGGTGATTGCCGAAGATTTGGATGACCGACCCTTCCTTGTGCCACATCGTGCCCTCATTGCGGGCTCCTTCTGGGAATGAATTGAGAAAATCAAGCGTGGCGCGGTCAGTGCTCATGGGCACTGTGGGGGATTGGCGGCGACGGCGGGAATCTGCGTTCATTATGAAAATGGGGAGGGAACAGTGGCGGGATGCGTCAGAGCGTCAACCGGGGATCTCCAAATTTGGAAGGCAGTGCTGTCTTCGGGGATTCACCGGGGAAGAGGCGTGGGAGCTTGGTCGTAAAACAGCGATGCGTTCCCGATTTTGAGAAATCGGGAACGGCCCCACGATGACAGACCATCAGTTGCGGGAACGTTGTTACGAAACGAACTTGTCACCTACCCCAACCCCCCAAATATGCCCCGAATCCACACCCTGATCCTTCTCTACGCCCTCTTCCTCAGCTCTGGGCGTAGCGAACTCGTCATCAACGAGTTCTTAAGCAGCAATTCCGGCGGATTACGTGATGAAGACGGCAACGCCCCGGACTGGATTGAGATCCACAACCCTGACGCTCAACCCGTTTCTTTGGAAGGTTACTTCCTCACTGATGATGCGGCTGATCTCATGAAATGGCGTGCGCCTGCGGTCCAGCTGGAGCCCAGCCGTTACTTCATCATCTTTGCCTCCGGGAAAGATCGCAATGATCCTAACCAACCTCTCCACACCAATTTCAAGCTTGGTGAAAGTGGTTACCTCGCACTGGTGGCGCCCGATGGCGAAACCGTGATCTCCGACTTCGGCGAGGCTTACCCAGATCAATTTGAGAATGTGTCGTATGGCGTGGCGCAGACAGGTTCAAAGATCACGACCAATGCCGTGCGTTCCAGCACCAGCGCGAGAGTCATCGTACCCACCAGCGATATCGGAACGCAGTGGCGAAGCCTCAGCTTCAATGATCAATCTTGGAGCAGTGCCATCACGGGCGTTGGTTACGAACGCGGCAATGGCTATGGGAGTTTGTTAGGTCAAGGCGGCGATTTGGAGGGCCAGCTTTTTGACCAGCGAACCTCTCTTTATCTGCGCATTCCGTTCCAAGTAAACGATCTGAGTAATTTGTCAGAGATTACTTTACGGATGAAGTACGACGACGGGTTTATCGCGTGGATCAACGGCGTTCAGGTCGCTTCTGCCAACGCTCCGAGCACGCCGCGGTGGGATTCCTCTGCTACCGGATTGAACGACGACTCTGCGGCGGTGGTCTTCGAGCGATTTGATGCTTCGGCTGCGATTCCCGCTCTGCGAAATGGTGAAAATGTACTCGCGATTCAGGGATTGAACGTCAATTCGGACAGCTCGGATTTCGTGATCATGCCAGAGCTCGATACGTCGCGCTCAACGGATGTCATAACGGGTGAAACGGGCTATCTGGAAACGCCGTCTCCCGGTGCTCTGAATGGACCGAGCTTTGGCGGGTTTGTACAGGATACCAAATTCACCGTGGATCGCGGTTTCTACACGGAGGCTTTTGAAGTGGAGATCAGTAGCGCCACGGAGGATGCGGTCATTCGCTACACGACGAATGGCGATGAACCCACCGCCACCAGCGGCACACGTTATTCGGAGCCTGTCAGAATCGCCAGGACCACCACCTTGCGCGCCGCTGCATTCAAAGAAGGGATGGTTTCGACTAACGTGGATACCGTCACCTACCTCTTTCTAAACGACGTCGTTAGACAATCGCCTAACAATCAGGTGCCTAGCGGATGGCCGGGAGATCGCGCGGTGAGCAATCAACGCATGGATTACGGCATGGATCCTGACATTGTGAACTCAGAGGATGTGGTGGGCGCTTTGCAAGCGGTGCCCACGCTTTCCGTGGTGACGGAGTTGGAGAATCTGTTCGATTCCAGCCGCGGGATTTATGTGAATGCGGGCGGCGACGGCAGTGGTTGGGAACGCCCGGCTTCATTGGAACTGCTCCATCCCGATGGCAGCAAAGGCTTTCAGATCGACTTTGGTCTGCGTATTCGCGGGGGCTTTAGTCGCACAGACAATAATCCCAAACATTCGTTCCGATTCCTCTTCAAACGGCAATATGGTGAGGGGAAGCTGCGTTTTCCGATGTTCGGCGATGAAGGAGCAGACGCGTTTGATAACATTGATCTGCGCACCAGCCAGAATTACTCGTGGGCGTTCGGGGGCGATAGCCGGAACACGATGCTACGCGACGTATTCTCGAGAGATACTCAGGGAGAAATGGGGCGCCCTTACACACGAAGCCGATACTATCACTTGTATTTGAACGGGATTTATTGGGGACTCTATCAAACGCAGGAACGCGCCGAAGCTTCCTTTGCTAAGACTTACATGGGCGGCGACAAGAGTGACTTTGACGTGATCAAATCCTTTGGCTCTGTTACCGATGGAGATCGCGCCGCGCACAACCGCTTGTGGGAGGAAGCGAGCGCGGGATTCTCTTCCGATGCACGTTACTTTCGGGTGCAGGGGCTCAATACCAATGGCACGCCTAACGCCACCTACGAACGATTGTTAGACGTCGATAACGTTATCGATTACATGATCATCACCTATTACACGGGCGATCGCGACGGCCCGGGCTCGCGATTTACCCAGCCCAATCCCAATAATTTTTACGCCATTTACAACCGAACCACTCCAGATGGCTTCAAGTATTTTGAACACGATTCGGAACATTCGTTAGGCACGGGCGATAACGACATGACCTTTCCCCTGACGTCAGGAAGCAGCCAGAATCAATTCAACCCGCATTGGCTGCACGAGCGATTGGTAGCCAATGCCCACTACCGGCAACGCTTTGCCGATGCCGTGCAGCAGCATCTTTTCAACAATGGTGTGTTAGATCCTGATAACGCGGTGGCGCGTGTGGAGCGGAGGGCGAGTCAGATTGATCAAGCGATCATTGCCGAATCCGCACGTTGGGGTGACGCGCAGGGATCCACGCCCTTCCGCCGCAGTCATTGGATGAGCGCCACCGAAGATTTGAAGCGTTGGATCCGCTCCCGAAGGGAAACGGTGATGAGCCAACTACGCGCCCGCGGCTGGATTCCCGCCGTCGGCGCTCCGGAGTTCCAGCCCAATCCCGGCGCCGTTCCGCTGGGTACTGAGATCCGGTTTGAAGCCTCATCGGGGCAGATCTATTACACGCTCGACGGCAGTGATCCACGAGATCCGAACGGAAACGTCGCATCCGCCGCTTTGGAAGCCGAACCCTCCGGGAAACAGATCACCGTTCTGCAACGTGAGGGTGCGGCTGCCAGCGCGTTCGTGCCTAGCAATAACACCTTGGGCACGCGCTGGCGCGACCTCAATTTCACGCCTAACGGATGGATCAACGGGGCCGGGGCGGTCGGCTACGACGAGAACAATGGTTATCGTGGTCTCATCAACCTGGATGTGAATCAGGCCATGAACGATGTGAATACCAGTGTCTATGTGAGAGTTCCGTTCACGGTGCCGGACCCCGGTGCGTTTTCGGAACTCACATTGAAGATGAAGTATGACGACGGCTTCGCGGCCTTTCTTAACGGTGTTCGAGTGGCCTCGGCAAACAGCCCTTCGACTCTCACTTGGAACGCCGATGCCACCGGAGGCCATGCCGATGGCGAGGCGACCACGTTTCAATCTTTTGACATCACACCGCAACGATTTGCGTTGCGAGTCGGCGCGAACGTCTTGGCAATACATGGATTTAACGACGGGCTTGGCAGCTCGGACATGCTCATTAGCCCCCAGCTTGAGGGTTCCATCACCGCCGGTGGCACTGCTGCTCGATTGCCCGATGGTCGAGTGTTAGTAAGAGCTCGGGCGCGTCTCGGCAATGAATGGTCAGGCATCAGTGAAGGCGCGTATCTCGTGGGCATCGATCGCGCTTCATCGAGCAACATCGTTGTTTCAGAAATCATGTATCATCCCGCCAAGCGCACGGATGAAGAGAAGGCTGCGGGTTATGCCAGAAGTGATTTTGAGTATATCGAACTCCTTAACATTGGTTCGCACCCGGTTGATTTGACCGGCCTGAATTTCCTGCGAGGCTTCACCTACTCCTTTGATGAGGGTGCCATGTTAGCGTCGGGACAAAGAGGTGTGCTCGTCTCCAATCGCGCGGGTTTTGCGGAACGTTATGGTGAGGACATCAACATCCTAGGTGAGTATGAAGGCGCGCTTGACGATAGCGGCGAACGCGTGGCCTTGGTCCGCCGATGGGATGACCCGATTCAAGACATCCGTTACAACGACAAAGGCGATTGGCCTGCCGGAGCAGATGGATCGGGACGTAGCCTCATCTTGGTCAATGCTGAGAGCAATCCGGATCCCAATGCCCCAACGAATTGGCTGGCCAGTGAAAACCCTAACGGAAGTCCTGGCGCTTTCGATCCGGGTACCGATTCCATTCCTGAGCAACCCGAACCGCCTGAAGTCACCGCTTATGAGACTTGGAGAACCGCCAACAACATTACGGATGATTTCGCTGACGATGATCGTGATCAAATCGTCAACGTGTTGGAGTATGCCCTCGCCACCAATCCCAAGAGGCCTGACGCTCTACCCCTTGAGGTGTTCATTGACGATGGGTATCTGGTCATAGAACATCCGCAGCGGCCAGGTCTCGAGCAGGTTTCCCTGACGCTTTATTTGGCGGGTGCTTCGTTGGATGACTGGAGTGAAGCGGATCGGGATTTTGAACGGAGCTTATCGGCACCCAATCGCGTACGATATCGCAGCCGCACCCCTGTTGGTTCGAATACACCCTGGCAGTATACGAGGGTGCAGGCGGTCCTCACACCTGCTGAATAACACACGCACCAATAATTATTGAGTGTTATGGATTGTGGAGAGTCCAAGGAGCGGCGGTTTTCAATCGCCGGATCAAGCATTGAGGCGCTTGAAAAGCGCCTCTCGTTGGGAGTTCATTAGTTTCTCAGTATTTAAATGGTCGGGCTGGCGGGATTCGAACCCACGACCTCTGCGTCCCGAACGCAGCGCACTACCAAGCTGTGCTACAGCCCGACTTGATGGCTCTGTACCGTGCCAACGAGCCTGGAGTGTTGCTTAGGATAAGCAAGGCGGCAACCCAAATCTCGGTTAGCGCGAGGGTCAGAATGAGGCGAAGATCAATTGCACTCGGTAGTAATTCTCAGGCACGTTTGTGTCATAAGGCACCGTGAAACTGAATCGCCCAGGATCGTTAGGATTCGAAATGAACGGAATGCCTAGAGACGTCCAGGTATCCTGTTGCATCGTGGTGCTAGATTCGAGCCCGAAGCCGAGGCCGACTTCATTAAAGAGATTGCGCTGGTCTTGCACGTAGAGCTTGAGTTCACCGTCTTCAATCATGGGGCGTTCGACGACGATACCGGAATCTGGATAAACCATCTCTGACATGGTGCGCAAGCTCAGTAGCAACGAGAACTCCACACTTTCATTAACTCCAATGGTGCCCAGTGAATAGCGTGCGGCGCCGGCGACCCAACCTCCTTCAGGTGGCTCAAATTCCGCCAGGCCTGAAAAAGTGTTGGTTTCAATATCTAGATGAACGCCCGTCGCAGGTTTGCCAATATCGTGCACGTCCGTTCCCCGAACGCCATAGTACCCTACAGAGAACGCATCCGGTTCCACGCGAGAGTGAACGGTCACGTAGTCGCTATGCCTATAGACCCCTCCATTTTCGGTATTGAGGCTGTAGGAATCACCGCGCTGAGTGAAATCAAAGCGGTAGTCAGCCATCGGACCTCCGTGATCCGTCCCATCGTATACGGAATAACTCGCCTGTAGGGAATGGAGCAAATGATAGAAATAAAACTCCTCCAAGGCTTCATTCGAAATATTGCGAAAAATCAGCGTGTGCTGAAAAGCAAAGCCGTCACCCAAGATCATGGCCATTTCCGGCGTGGCACCACCGCTGGGGGTAAGTCCTTGGGCAAGGCCGCCGGGCACATTCAATATTTGGTATTCGTGAATGATTTCTATATGGGCATTGCGTTGGATGGATTGGAGGATGAGATTTCCATCGGCATTGAAAGGATTGGCGGGATCCTTGACCCAGATGCTTTCGCCATCACGCATTTCAGGTATTAGGTCCGAGTTGGTTTCCCAATCTGGAAACAAATGTTGCCGCGCGAGCCACATGGGCGCGTGGCCGGCATAACTAATGGCAGGAGCCCATTCACCTGACAGGTACTCCCGGCCGTCAAAGCCTGAGCGGTTATCGATAACCAAATCCATGTAACCCTCGGCTGTGACTAAAGCACTCCAGTTTCCTGTGGGAAGCGGGAACCCGGTCGAGACTATTTGTCCATGAGATGCAGATGTTAGGATAAGGCAAATTGCGGAGGCGCGTCCCAGGATCTGGAGTGCGACCGTCCAGTTTGGAAGAATCATCATTTTTTAAAGAGATTGTTGGGGCTGGAAGATTAGAACAAACGCACCGGAATCGAAAGGACAATGTGGAATGCCAGTACTCGAATGGAAGAGACTCCAAGAACCAATTTCATTTATTTAAAGAGTTGACGAATAATCCATCTGCGTTAACGTCCCACACATCATTAACCAATTTTAGAATGTCTTCAGCAAGATCCATAACGACACCAAACCTCGGACAGGCCCAGCGGCCCGTGCTGCCGAATGGTATGGTAGTCATTGGTGATTGTGCCGCGAGTAGCTTGCGCTGGTATGAGCATTTTGAAGGCAAATTAACCATGGCAAGTAGGTTCACATAAAGGATTGCTTAGCAAACACTTGCGTGAACCCTGCTTGCCGAAAGGAAGCAGGGTTTTTTAATGCCCTCGTAACACGAACTTACCGAATCTCTTTCTACATAGCACTTTAAACGAAAACATTTAACAACATAGCCGAAACAAGAAACGCCCATTAACAGCGGCAACTGCTAATGGGCGGAGAGGCAAACCGATTCACAGAGACATCCACGAGTGATGATCGCTACTCAGTCTGGCTGACTTCGAAGCTAGCGCATGACTCCTGAAAGTCAAGGGACCCCTATGTCCTGCGGCTTCTAACAGGTCTCCATAAAATCACGTTTCCTCTCATTTCTTCAGGCGAAATGAGAGGCTTTCCCCTGGGAGGTGTGCCGGAAACACCGAAACGTCCGTCGAGAAAACCTGCGGCTATCCTGATCAAACCAGAAGGATAACGGTGTTCGTTCTTTATCTCTAATAATGAAAGAGGGAGGACGGGCGAAGACCGCCCGTCCTTCTATCAATTTGTTTAGGGGCTTGGAAATAAATAATCATCCCATTTCAGGCTCAGGGAATATTGTTAGAAACCACTTCTCCAATCCAGCCATCCGACTGATTTGGGGCGCGAATTCTTTCATCGCTTTCTTTGTCAGTCGCACTCCGGTCTGGTAGGTCTTGGTGACCAGTGTGACGACGGGATTCAACCCTTTGTATGTCATGCTTCGGGCCATTCCCAGCGCTTTCTCCGCTGTGCTCAGTAGCTCTCCATTCCAATGGTTTTCGAGCACTCCCCACACTCGTTCTATAGGATTATACTTGCTATGATAGGGTGGATAATAGGCTAGCTGTATCACTATATCATGAGCCGTAGAGAATTCAGCCAGGCGCTTCAACCATTGGGTTCTACGGCCATCGCTCTCGGGGCCATTGTCGGCGTTGATCACTAGCACCTCTACTTCAGGATTCTCTGCACGCAGTCGCGGCCACAGCTCTTCAAGACGATCAACCATAAAATCCGCTGTCACTTTACTTTCTGAGAACCATAGGTCGGTTTGGCCAGTTTCGGGCTGATAAACCCCAAAGGGCACGAGGGTTGTTTTCGCTTTGAAGTCGTGATCAAGGGCCTTCCGCTCGCCTCGGCTATAGCCACCACGACTAAACTCGCCAATTTTTACCGCCGCTTTGGTGTCCATGGAGATACGCAACTGCTTGGGATCGCTATCGGCCGCCGCATTGATCTCATGCACCATATCAAAGATGGCGTCGGTTTCTTTCACTTTCTTCATCGGCTTGGTCTTGGCAACTTTTCTAGGGTGGAGTTCGAGCAGATTGAGTTTGCTGTTGATGGTTCTCACGCAAGGCATACTTGATAGGTCATACCCTGGGCGCTCTTCCAGTCGCCGGTGGACTTCTTTAGCAGTGATGCGGACATAGAGGCGAGTAGAGCGAAAACTGGGATCAGTCTGAGCATGGGGATCAGCAACGGCGCGAATATCCTCCAGTAATTCTGGATAATGTTCTTCAGCCTTCTTTCTACCTCGTTTGTGAAACTGATCGACGAAATCAATGCCGGAATCGAGTTCCTCTTTGCCTTTGCGAATGAGTTGCCTATTCCAGCCAAGACAGTCTTCAGCCCACCGTTGACCGCCGCGGCCAAGGCCATCGACGACGCCCGCCATGAACTTGCGTTTCGCGCTGCCCGTGAGATCACGCGCAGTGTTCTTCCATAAACGAATTGAGTTAGAGTCAGGTTCTTCTCATAGGACTACAGGCACTCAAACCCGCTCCTAACAGAATGGTTGCGCTTTGGGACGATTATTTTTTTCCAAGCCCCTTAGATTATCTCATTTCTCAACGCCGCGCACCAGCTTGTGCACACTGGATTCCAAACCCGGTCGATCTCGGGGCAGCACCGAGGCGGCGTGGGATTAGCATTTAGGATGAGGCATGGACAGAGATGAAATGAAGAATCGTACCAAGGCTTTGGCGTTGCGGGTGATGAAGTTGATTGACCACTTGCCCCAGAACGTGAAAGGCCGCGTACTGGCTGATCAGTTGATGAGGTCGGCTACTTCAGCAGCGGCGAATTATCGTGCTGCGTGTCGCGGTCGGTCCAGGGCAGAGTTCATTTCGAAGGTAGCCGTCGCGCTTGAAGAGGCTGACGAGTCGCTGCTTTGGATTGAGCTGATTGTGGAAGGCGGCCTCCTTCCAGCAGAACGTCTTATAGACCTGAGAAACGAAGCCGACGAGTTGTGCGCGATTCTCTCCACAACCTGGCGTAGCTCGAAAAAGCAACAGAGACAGATCCTAACTAACTCCTCCATTTCAAGTGCTAAATTTAGACGCGTCGAGTTCGAAGAGTCGAGATGGGTACCTTGGAAGTATCCGGAAGCAGGTGCGAGTCCTGTCGACGCGACCATTTTCTTATGATGACAAAGCTGGATAGTGCCAAGAGCAGCGCCCGGTTTGAGGCCGGGTAGCTGCGTTGGCTCGGTAGCGACGTTCATCGAGTTCCTGCGGGATAAGTGTTGGCTACTTAGTCTGGTTTCATATGCCGGGCGTCGGGGGTTCGATTCCCCCTCCCGCGACCAATTCATCCTTACGAAGCAACATTCTCAGCGGGAAGAGTGCTGGTACTCGACTGGGTCTCATAAGCCTAGCACCGGGGGTTCGATTCCCTCTCCCGCAACCAATCAATCATTAAGAAGGGAGTTGTTCCGGCAAGCGGTCTGTAAAACCGCCGTCATCAAATAATGTCGGAAGTCGACGAGTGGAGCGTTACCACCAACTCCCACCACTTTTCTATTCTCCTGTGGTGAAACAGTATCACACGGCCCTGTTAAGGCCTGAGTTCTTGGTGCGAATCCAAGTGGGAGAGCCATTTCACTGTGACTATCCGGAAGGGTAAGCCGAGAATAATAGGTCTAACGGCCGCTGTTTAGAAAACAGTCAGTCCTTTAACGGGCGTGCAGGTTCGAGTCCTGTCCCTTCCGCCATCTTTACTTAATTTCGAACAAGGCCGCATAGCTCACGCAGGAGAGCGCTAGCCTGAAGAGCTTGAGGGCAGGGTGCAACTCCCTAGCGGCCACCACTTTCCTTTCATTCGTAATCTTCCAAATGCCCTGTAGCTCAATAGTAGAGCGCCCGGTCGATAACCGGATGACCTCGGAGCGTTACCGAGCAGGGCGACCATTTTTCGAAATGGCCCATTGTTGTAATAGTAGCATCTCTGTCTGTCGAACAGATGGCATCGGAGCGTAACCGGTATGGGCCGCCATTTTCCTATCCTCGTGGTGTAAGAGAAGCATGGCTCTCTGCGAAGGAGCCGGATCAGGTGCGAATCCTGGCGAGGATACCAGACGCTGGTCATGATGTAAGAGTTCGCATTCGACCCTGTGAAGGTCGCTGTACGGGTGCAAATCCCGTTGACCAGCCCATTTCTTTCTGCCTCTCGACCGAGCAAGTGAACGGCCCGGATTGCAAACCCGGCGTTTGGTGGGCGCGATACCCACGGGAGGCTCCACTTTTTCTGACAAACGCGCCATTCGTCTAACAGCCAGGATATCTGACCTCCAATCAGAAGGCGCCGGGGCAGCACCGGCATGGCGTACCATTTCAAAATGATAAAGAATTCTGTTGGGTAAACCGTTAGCCTCCGCGGCATGGAGGATGCTCTGTTGGGAAGGAAGCATCCGCAGATACATGGTTCAGGGGGTCGTTTGGTTTCAAGTCCGCGGCGGCTAACGGTATCCTTGAACGTGTGTGATTGCGTGTGAAGCGAACGGGTTGCAAACCCGTGCTACAAAGAATATCCACCTGCGCCATCGGAGTAGGACGGGTTTGTCACCCGTTGCCCAAGCTTTCCTCATGCCAGTGTGGCAGACAAGTGCGCCGATCTTGTAAATCGGAACATAAGGGTGAGAGACCCTTCGCTGGCTCCATTTTTCAGGGGATTAGTTCAATAGAAGAATGCCTGTCTTACAAACAGGAGACGATGGAGCGTAACCATCATTCCCTACCACTTTCATTTGCGGTATTCGTTCAATAGCAGGATACGGGCATGCCAAGCCTGAGACCCCGGAGCGTTACCGGGATACCGCACCAGTGTGATTTCGCAAGCGAGGTGTTCCCACAACGGCCTTCTAAACCGTTGACGTTAAAGCGTGGGCCGGAAGTCGAGAGGTTCGATTCCTCCACCTCGTGCCAGTCCAAGGCTTCTGTAGCTCAATGGAACAGAGCGCCTGGCTTCGAACCAGGAGGCTGTAGGTTCGAGTCCTACCAGAAGTGCCAATCAATCCTTGGGCAATTCAGGGCGGCCAGCCTCAACCTCAACCTGACGGGTTGAGAGTGATGTGAGGATCTGCAGAGCGCGCCACATGCCGAGTACAAGAAGGAGTGGGACGAGGATCGCCGTTAGGAGGACGAGGATGTTAATAGCGAGTTGCTGGACTTCGGGATGCATATGGTTGGGAAGGAACAATGCTATAGAGCACGCAACCGCCTGTTTCGTCACATGAAAATTTTTAGGTTTCTCAGAATAGAGAATAAGAGTCATTTTTAGAAGGGCGCCCATGTTCCACAGGGGCGATGCTGTCTTGCAAGCAGCGTGTGGCGGGTGCAAGTCCCGTGGCGTCCACCAACAAGCTATTTTGAGAAGCTCACGTAGCCCAACTAGCAGATCGCGAAGCGAGGTATCTGGTCAGAACCTCGTTCTGGCTAGACTCCATCCGGTTTAAGCCCGGGTGCAAATCCTGCCGTGAGCACCATCGATTTTTACGGCCACGTAGCCCAATTAGCAGAGGCGCCTGTCTTAGAAACAGGAGGTTGTGGGTGCAAATCCTACCGTGGCTACCAATTTCAAGGAGTCTTAACCGGACAAGCGTGCCGGCATCGGCTGCTAACCGAATGGCTTAGCCAACATCTAGGTTGAGTGAGGTGCAAGTCCTCAAGGCTCCGCCATTTTTTCAGGCCCGTAGCTCAAATAGTGGTAGCAGCGGACTTTTAATCCGCATGGTGTGGGTGCAAGTCCCACCGGGCCTACCATTTACTCTACCCCCGTGGCAGAAACAGAAATTGCGCCGGACTTTGAATCCGGAGAATGCTGGTGCAAATCCGGTCGGGGGCGTTTTTATATCATAAACCAAATAACCAAGAAAGGAGGATCATGCTATGGTCGCCACCAACACCAACCAATCCATCACGGAATCACTCGGTCCGGCCGAGAAACTTCTCGATCTTCTGATCAATTTCCCGGATCACCTTTGGCACCATCGCCCGGGCGTGATTGCTTCAAACAGCAAATGGCGGGCCGCCACGCGTGACGAGATTCGTCAGTTTCACCGGGAGGGCCCAAGACAAGGTCTGACTCTCCGCCCACCCGGCCCTAACATCCAGGCAATCGAGCGTGTCTACAACACGCTGGCAGAGATCTGGCAGATGAACCATGAATTGGCTGCCCGCTTCGCTTCCTATGTCATGCGTGAAACCGACTGGCGCGATATGAAAGTCGTCTGCGCGGCCTTCATGCTGGTGCAGAACCGCTGTGGTGAACCGGTCACGGAAGATATCGAAGGGAAACGCATCGTGCTCTTTCACGACGATGACTTTCGCGAAGTCGGCGAAGCGATGATCAAATCCTATCAACGCGGTTCTAGCAAGATGCTGAACCCAAAGCTACTCCTGCGCATTGGTCAAGTGCTGGCGCTTCCCGGCGTCGCGGAGATCAACCGCACCCTGGGTTTCGGAAACGCCCACAAGCGCAAGCCTTTCATGGGCCGCTACTACAAAGCGGTGCGCGATTGGCTGGCCTTTCGTGAAGCGAACGTGACGTTGTTAGAAGGATTGCGCAAAGCAGGCTATGCGGCGACTGTTCGCAAGCTTGCGCGGATGGTGGGTTACAAACCCAAGTCACAGCGCTTTTTTGAGATCCTTGGCTGGCCTCAAAAACAGCACGGTGACGGCCATCGCACCATCGGCCTAACGGATCTCGTAATCCGTAAAGTTTCCTTCGCAGGACTCAACGAAGGTCAGATCTGCGAGATCATCGTTCGTGATCAACTAGGCTGGAAACAAGTCATGGGGCTGCTTCCGCCGGAAGTGGGTCTCACCCCGGCGATCTTTGTGGCGTTGATTGGTCAGTTTTCGGACAAAGACCTCACCATCCTAACACCGACATTGGAAGAGTTTGATCTCCTGCGAAACAAACTCATTCGCGAGCGCTGGGAAGCGGCGATCCAAGCTCAAGAGGATCAACGCACGCGGAACATCGCCAAGAACCTACGCAACCGCGAAACCGCCGCGCAGATGGAAGCGGCCGCGGACCAATCCGTCACACGAGTCGTCGAAGAAGCCACCGGAGAGAGCGATGTTCATGTCATGTTCATCATCGATGTGAGTGCGTCAATGGAAGACGCGATCGAACTCTCGCGTGAAGCGCTTTCGATGATCGTGCAAGGGTTCCCTCCCGAGAAACTTCACATCTCTTGTTTCAACACCGTGGGCAATCTCCTGCGGCCTCGTCACTACTCAGCTGCCGGCGTTCAACACATGTTGCGCGGTATTCGTGCAGGTGGCGGGACGAACTACGGCGTGGGAATCGAAGTGTTCCAGGTAAACGGCGTTCGGATTCCTTCGGACGCTGAGCTGATCATCTTCGCGGTTGGTGACGAGTGTGGCGAACAAGGAGCGAAGTTTGCCCAGGCGATCTCCCGCTCTGGCTATCGCCCTAGCGCATTAGCCCATATCGTCAACGTGGCGCGTGGTTGGCGACGTGGTTCCACCGTGCGCGAAGCTTCGGAAGCGCTCAACGTGCCCTACACGGAAGTCGACGTGGATCAGTTCCGCGACGTCTACCAAGTGCAGCGCACCCTGAAGGCGGTCTTGCAAGCGGCGCCTTATCGGTCCCGGCAATCGCTGGTGGAGAAGATCCTCCAGACTGAGTTACTGGTGAAGCCTTATTAAAAACTAACTTAGACACAACCTGGCAAACGCCGGGGCGGAGAATTGGCTCCGCTCCGGCATCGTGTTGTGACGATCACTTTCCTGTGATGACGCAATCGACTGGAAGTTACAAGCTAGCTCAATAGGTAGAGCATCTGAATTGAAATCAGACTGTCATTGGTTCGAATCCAATGCTTAATCCACACACTTCTCGCCACTCGCGTCACACAGACTCTTTTTCTATAAACCGGCTGGAATGCGGGATCATTGATTGAGTATTCGGAATGAGTGTTAGTAAGAAACCAGGCCTGAAAGGCCTAGAGACCAAAGCCCAAGGCTTTAGCCTTGGGATAGCGTGATAGCTTGGGATCGGCGGCCTGAAAGGTCGCGAGAATGACTCTACCGCGCGCGGTTCTCGCGACCTTTCTGGCCGCCTTGTAGCACCTCACCGAGCCCCAGGCCTGAAGGCCTGGGCTTTGTTCTCTTGGGCCTTCAGCCCATAGGCTTGTCTCACATGGTGAAACTGACGTCCTGCCAGTTTGTTCGTCAAAATCAAGAATTAACTAACAATCTTCAGAGATCACGCAATCGGCTGGAAGTCACACACGCGATTGTGGGTTCGAATCCCACCTTCTAATCAACGGTAGAAGTTGCCAAATAGTACGGCAAACAGTCTTTAAAACTGTTCGTTCAGCTAACACTTCTCTCCACTCGCGTGATCTCAGATTCTCCTAATAATCAATCATGGACTACCGCAAATTTCTTCAAGCTAAGGATGATGAAGGACTTCGGCTTCCCTATTTCACTGGGCTCAAGGTGTGCGACGACCGGCGCGTCTACCGGCTTCGATCGCCTTTAGATCCAGGATGGTACCAATTTCGGTTGCGAGGCCGCTGTGCGGAAGCGCAAGCCGCTATTGAGCCAGATCCCAACGCCTGGAAGCTGCAACGCATTTCCGGTTACCTGATGAACCAACAGTTGATCACAGACCGTCAGTGTGTTCGTCTCTTCGGCCTTCCACAAGACGAGGAATTTCCGAGGTTTTCATCCGTGGTGGCGTGGCGTTGGTTCGATGGAAGCCACGGATTCGAATCGTTGAATTTTGAATCTGAGACGGAAGCAGAAGTTCGCAGTGCATACGAGGAGGATCGGTCTATCAATCATCTTAAAGGTGTGACCCCTGCCTTGGCACATACTTTTCTGTTAGAATCCACCAAACGGCTGCTGACCAGAGAACGTGCATGCCGGATTCGCCTTCAAGCAGAGGAAGCGGTTCGCCGCCAGGCTGAGGAAGTCAGACGCCGTTCGTTGGAATCCCGCTTTTCGCAAGCGCTTTCGCAAACAGGCGCCGAATTGGCCGATTGGCGCCGTCTCTCCGCACGCGAAGCGGTGGTACGCTACCGGCTCAACGCCAGCCGGTTCGAGTGTGTCGTGGATATGGAGAGCCTCCAAATCATCGATGCCGGCATCTGCCTGGAAGGCACTGATCGCGAGCTCAACCTTACCAGTCTACCAGCCGCCGTGCATGAAGCGCAGCAGACAGGTCAACTCTACGTCTTTCGAGACTAACGATATATTTAAACTTATTCATTCCTATTCACATGAAACAGATTCCTATCAATATTACCTATCAAGGCCTCAATGGTCGTTATCAGGCCGCGCTGACTCCAGACGCTAGCGATGATACCATCAGGCGTATCTGCGAAGAAGCTGTTCGTGGTGGCGAGGTTCCGGAACTCCCTCAGGCCATTCCCTACGATGCTTTTTCTAACCATGTCATCGATCGCTTCCAAGGAGATCAAACACGATTCATCGTTCGTCCTCAGGTCCCCTTTGGCTAGCGATCCCAATCGATCAGCGCTATGAACATTCTTTTCTGCGGTGGCGGTGCTCTTGGTTCGCACGCCCTCTATTTCTCACGCAATCTCGACGTGCACCTTGCCGTCGTCGACGGCGATCGCGTGGAGGCTAAGAACCTCGCTTCCCAATGGTTCGTGAAACCGATGGTTGGCAAGAACAAAGCCGCAGCCCTCAAGAGGCAGATATTCAACTTCACGGGAAACCGCGTGAAAGACTTCGGCATTCGCCTAACGAATCTCAATGTGCGGGAGATCCTTCACGGCCAGGATCTCGTGGTCGACTGCTTTGACAATGGCGCTAGCCGTGAGGTGATTCAACAGCATGTTCTGGAAACGAGCACGCCGTGTCTCCACGCCGGTCTCGCCGCCGATGGCACTTATGGAACGGTTCGATGGGATGAACACTTCGTCATCGATCACGAACCCAAAGCCAATCAACCCACTTGTGAGGATGGTGTCTTCCTAACCATGATCGTCCGTGTAGGCGCAGTGTTAGCGAGCACCATCCAAGCTTATGTCCAAGACGGCAGTCGGCCGAACTGGAATGTGTGGCCTGGTGGGTCCGAGGCGATCGAGAGCTGAAAACAGCCAACGAATTGCGTCCCCGTAGTGTAGTGGCGAGCACGACGGACTTTCTATCCGTAGTCGCGGGTTCGATTCCCGCCGGGGATGCCATTCTCAGGCTATTCATTCGCAGATCACTCCAAATGAAAATCCGCCTCGCGGAAATCCATTTGATACATCACCCCATCATCGTAGCCGACGACATAGAGCGAACCCTCACGATCTTTCCCAAAGGAGACGATCTTCGCCGGACTTGTTCCAATCTCTTTGATGGTCTTCAACTGTCGATCATCGTGAGTGACACCCCAGAGACGTTTGGTTTCGTAATCCCCACATATGTACACGCCGTAGAAGGATGAGCCAGGATTGGCGCGGTAGACATAACCGCCCGTGATGGAAAGGCCGTGATGTCTTCCAAAGGAAACCACTGGTGGCACATAGGTTTCGTCTTCCCGCCGGTAGTCGGTGGAGAAGAGTTCGAAGCCTTCATAGACATTCCATCCGTGATTCTCACCCGGCCGAACGATGGTGATTTCTTCGAATCGATTCTGGCCCACATCGCCGATCCAGAGTTCGTCGTTGGCTTCATCGAAACTGAAGCGCCAAGCTTGGCGAAGGCCGTAAGCATAGATTTCGCGGCGCACGTTAGGATCTTTGCTCTCAGCAAAGGGATTGGAATCGGGGATGGCGTATTCCAAATTGGCATCTTTGTTATCGACATCGATGCGTAAAAGTTTCCCTTCCAAAGTTCCCAAGTCTTGACCATGGCCCAACGGATCTTCTTGCGGCCCACCGTCGCCCATGCCGATGTAGAGGTAATCATCCGGCCCAAAGTCGATGCCGCCGCCATGATGCACTTCGGTGGTCGCGTGAATGCGTAGGATGCGCTTGGAGGGAAGTTCAGGAGCGGCGTCGCTTCGGTAGTCTTCGCTCGCACGTCGCTCGACGATGGCCATGCCGCGTTCCGTGCCGTTATCCATGATCTCATGCATCATGAAGTAACGACGGTTTTCTATAAAGTTGGGATGAAAAGCCACACCTAACAAACCTTCATTCGGTTGCACATACACTTCCGGACGAATGTTGACGAACAAGGTCTTGGCTTCAGTTTCTCCTGTCTTGTCAATCAACGACAAGGTCGCTCTCTCTTGCTCCGCAACGATATAGACGTCGTCGATTACGGGATGTTCTTCGAACCAAACCGGTTTGTGCAGTCCATGAGATGGTGAAGTGAAGGGATACAGCGTGACGGATTCTTTCAGACGCGGAATCACCTTTGGTGTGCCGCGCGTATTTTCCATTTCAGATTCTGCTAGTTTCAGACTTTCCAGATAGGCGATGAGATCGATGAATTCTTCAACCTTTAATCCCGTGTGAAGCCCTGGTGGCATGAGAGAAAGCTTGCTCGTTTCACGCGAAGCGAGGTCTTCAATGGGAATGGTTTCCCGAACATCACCCACTCCAGCGATGACAATCTCATCTTCCGAGGCGGTTTTGATTACGCCTATGATTTTCGCGCCGGCCTTCGTCTTAACAATCGTCGTTGCGTAACCCATCATGATAGATGAAGAAGGTTCGATGACGGATCGTATGAGATCGGCCCGTGAAAACTTGTTACCCGCGACGGAGAGATCGGGGCCTGCGTTGGTTCCAGAGCCATCAACGGTGTGGCACTGCGAACAAGCGGAACGATCATCATGAAAGATTGTCTTCCCGCGTGCAGGATCCCCTTCCTGCCGCAGCGCACGATCACGATAGATCTGGTCGCTTGGTTTCTCTGCTCCCGCAATACCTAACAAAAGTAATATTACGGCAACGAATACCGAACGAATGGACATGGCCTAACTGAGAATCTCCCGGATGACGCGGGCTTCGCGACCGTCCGTGAGGCGTTGGTCTTGACCATTGTGTTGATAGACGAGTTCATGATGATCCATGCCGAAGAGCTTAAGTATAGTGGCTTGGACGTCATTGGGAGTGACTTTGTCGACTACGGCACGATGACCGACCTCGTCGGTTTCGCCAAAGGTCATGCCACCGCGAAAGCCGCCTCCGGCCAACCAACAACTAAATCCCTGGCCGTTGTGATCGCGGCCGGCGTTCTCAGCTTTTCCGTTATTCTCCGTCACAGGCAAGCGTCCGATTTCGCCGCCCCAATGTACGATCGTGCTATCGAGCATGCCGCGCTGTTTGAGGTCCTTAACCAACGCGGCCGCAGGCTTATCCGTTCGTCGGCAAACATTTGGGAGATTCCCACGAATATTTGAGTGATTGTCCCACGGTTGACCGTTGAGGAAGAGTTGGACAAATCGTACGCCCCGCTCAACAAGGCGCCTGGCAATGAGACAACGGGTGCCGTATTCGCGGGTTGCTTCTTGATCGATCCCGTAGAGCTTCTTCGTGGATTCCGATTCTGACGAAAGGTCTAACGCTTCCGTAGCAGCGGTCTGCATCTGAGCAGCGAGTTCGTAACCGAGAATGCGCGCCTCCAAATCCGCTTCGCCTGGATGCCTTTGTAAATGCGCTTCATTAAGATCTTTGAGAAAGCTCAGGTAACGTTGCTGCGGTATCCCGCGTAGGGAGGCCGGTGGATTGAGGTTGAAGATCCGGGGTTCCTTGGCTCGAACAACCGTGCCTTGATAGAGCGGCGGCAACCAGCCGTTCGTCCAGTTCTTGACCCCGTCCACCGGATGACCGCCCGGATCCTTGAGGACCATGTAGGCCGGAAGATTCTCCGCTTCTGATCCCAACGCATAAGTTAACCAAGAACCCATGGTAGGCCGTCCGGTGACGCCGGGAATACCTGCATGCCAGTAGCGAATGGAAACTTCATGGCCATTGTGCCCGGTATGCATGGAACGGATGAGCGTGATGTCATCAACGATCTCCGCCAACTCAGGGAGAAGTTCACTGATCTCCGTGCCACATTGACCATGATGACGAAACTGCCAGGGGCTGCCTAACAACGTCTTGCTAGCACGATTGACGAAACTGTATTGAATATCACCGGAAAACTCCTTACCATGAGCACGTGTTAGTTCCGGTTTGGGATCGGTGAGATCCATGTGGGAGGGGCCGCCGTGCATGAAGAGCGAGATCATGGCCTGTGCCTTCGGCTGCGCTAGCGAAGACTTCGCTTTCATATCGAATCGTTGCGGCCCGCGCGGCTTGTTTGCCGGAGTGGCTAACAAATGCTCACTCCGCAGTAAGTTCGCCATGGCCATGCCGCCGATGCCGAGGGCGTTCTTGGTGAGGAATTGTCGGCGAGATGGAAACGAGAGATCAGTCGACATAAAGCATTTCGTTAGAACTCAACAAGGCGTGACACAATTGCTCAAGCGTGGCCCCTTCACTAAGGAAAGCGATGGAACGCTTGATCTCAACACTTCGTGCCGGGCGCCCGTAAGCAAGCATGAAGGCGTGAGCCACTTGCTCCGCTGACGATTCGCCAGCTAAGCGCGAGACGCGTTGGGCAAACTGTTTGGCGCTCTCAAGATGGAAACTGCCATTCATGATCATCAAGGCTTGCGTCGCGGCATTGCTGGTTTCGCGGCGATTGCAATTCGTCTCCATGACCGGCGCATCAAAACTCTGTAAGAAGGTGATCGGTTGCGTGCGACGTGCGGTGGCGTAGAGACTCCGGCGCGGCGCTTTTATGCTGAATTGCCCGGCGTCATTCTCTGAAACGGCGATGGGCGGTCCAAAGAAAGTGGTATCTAACAGACCACTGACGGCGAGCACACGATCGCGAAGGGTCTCCGCATCCAATCGTTGCATTGAAAAGTGATCATAGGCATGCACTCTATCAGAGACCGAGGCTTGCCGATAGACTGTCGACCGCAGAATCAATCGATGAAGTTTCTTGAGGCTCCACCCATTGGTCATCAATTCATCGGCGAGATAATCAAGCAACTCAGGATGTGTCGGCCGTTCGCCTAACACACCGAAATCACCTGGTGTGCCCACCAGACCCCGGCCAAAGTGATGCATCCAAACGCGATTGGCTAACACACGGGCGACAAGCGGGTGTTTGCCGCTAGTGAGCCATTGAGCAAAGGCGGTGCGTCTTCCAGGTCCATGTGGGATGGTGAAACGATTGCCCGGCTGCGCCGTGATACGAAGCGCTGCTGGCTGAAGAACATCGCCAACCGGTTGGCGGTGATCGCCACGATGAAAGAGGCGTGTTTCCACGTTAGCCTCAGGATCCTCTGTGATGGCGCGAAGGTAGGCATGATAGGGTTTTCTTTCACGAACGTTGGCCGCGCGCTTGTCAAATTCCTTCAGTTCATTGGCGGCCTTCTGGTTGTATTGATAGAGGTTCCCGCCGGTGATGTTGGCGCTGGGGTGTTTCTGTAAGAGTTCTTTCTGTATGGGAGTTCGCTTGTTGGCGGGAGTCATGCGGGCGGTGAAGAGAGACTCCCGAAGGTTTTCTGGAAATCGCGACACTTCTTTGCGTAGCGCTTCTTCAATGTAGCGATCTTGCAGTGTCGATTTCTCCTTAAGGATCGACGATGCTTCAGCCTCGACCTTGGCGGCTGCAGCGTGGTCGTCATCGGTGTAGAGCGAGACAAGGCGTTGCGCCGGGGTTTTCCAGTGTTTGGGATTCAGTGCCGGTTCAAAGACGGCGCGCAATTGAAAGTAGTCCTGCTGGGGAATGGGATCATAGCGATGATCATGACACTGAGCGCATTCAAGCGTTAGACCGAGAAAGGCAGAGGAAACGATCTGCAGGGTGTCTGCTAGAGTTTGGTTTCTTGAAGCTTCGTCATTGGCACCACTTCCCGTTCCATCGGCTGCCATCCGAAGAAATCCCGTGGCGGTGAGGAGTTCAATTTGGTTAGGTGAGAGATTTTTGTGAGGACGCGGCACTCGTTCGTCACCTGCGAGCTGCTCTCGGATGAACTGGTCAAAAGGCTTATCCGCATTGAAGGCGCGAATGACATAGTCGCGATATTGCCAAGCCCAAGCGCGAGGCGTATCCGCATTGGTAGCCCCTTCAGAATCTGCGTAGCCGGCGACGTCTAACCAATGCCGCCCCCAGCGTTCGCCATAATGAGGTGAATCCAACAATCGATCAATGAGGCGTTCGTAGGCCTGCTCGGATGAGTCGCTTAGAAAGGTCTCGATCTGTTGGGTGTTGGGTGGGAGGCCGGTTAGGCCTAGAGACAAGCGGCGAATCAACGTACGGCGGTCGGCGTCCGGTGCGAATGTAAACTCGGGATCACCGGCAATGAGCTCATCAATGGCCGTGCGTGCCCGAGGATGGTGCGTTTCGTTCAACTTGGGACGGGTGATCGGTTGAAAGGCCCAGAATGCGCGTTCCCCGGCCGTGATGAAGATCTCGCCCGGGCGTAGCGATTCGGGCTCAGCATTGGCCGTGGCGGCACCGCTTTCAATCCACTGTTCGATGACCGCAATCTTGTCCGGTGGGACTTTCTTACCGCTCGGAGGCATCTCGCCATCACGGAGTTGCCTAACCAGAAGGCTGTCTTGTGGATCTTCTCCAGGCACGATCGCCGGTCCACTCTCACCACCTCGAAGGATCAACCGCTTGAGCCGCAAATCCAAATCCGCTTCCAGTTCTTTCTCCGCACCATGACAGTCAAAACAGAACTCTTTGAGAATGGGTCTAACATGCTCCTCGTAAGTGAGGGAAGCCTCTGCCATGACGGTAGCGAAAACGAGCAGCAACCAAGTGCTCAATAGGCATTCTCGGCAAGGTGACGGAATCATGCGAAGAGGAAGATCACGGAGAAAGTATCAAAAGAATCTTATTTGGTCACGGACTTCATCCACGTTTGGTGCAAGCGATGCAGTCGATTACTCAACTTTGGTTCCGTTCGCAAATGATTGACTCGTTCCGGCTCGGGATCGGCCAAGCTGACGAGCTGCCTTGGCTTGTCTTGAGTTCCGATGAGCTTCCACTTGCCTTCACGAACGGCCCAGCCGTTTCCCCAAGCCCAGTGAAGTGTCTTGTGTGGGCTCGGTGCTTGCGGATCCTCAATGACTTTGAGAAGGGATCGACCATCTAGCACAAGTTCAGCAGGTGTCTGAATCTCACAGAGTTCGAGAATCGTTGGATACCAATCTGCCGCCGTGATGGCCTGATTTCTTACCACTTTCTGAGGGAGGGCTTTCGGATAGCTGAGAATTGCCGGGACCCGTAGACCACCCTCGAGGTAGGTTCCCTTGTGCCCCGTCCATTTTCCAGTGTAGCCGCCACCGCCGTGAGCGTGATAATAGGTTCCTTCAGGCAGTTTGCTAGAGTGATCGGACCCTTTGATGCGCGCGCCATCCTCGGCCGAGTGGCCGTTGTCACTCATGAAGATAATGATGGTATCGTCGCGTAGGCCGAGTTCGCTTAGTCTTTTGAGAATGCGCCCGATGCGGTCGTCCGTTGTAGAAATCATCTTGGCATAGCTCTTTCGCGGCATCGCCAAATCTTGATAACGTTGGTCGAACTTGGCATCGGCTTGCTCGGGATAATGAGGGATGTTGAAGGAAACGAGGAGGAAGAAGGGATTCTCTTGATTCCTCTCAAGAAACTGAATAGCCTCATCGGTCATGAGATCGGGAAAGTACTTTCCGTCTTCATAGATCTCGCGTTTCTGATCATAGAGATCGTGAAACCCGCGGCCGTGAAGAAAGTGATGACGGTAGTTATCGATGAAGCCGCCCAAGTGTCCATAGAAGCGATCGAAACCCTGATCCAATGGACCATGCCCCTCACGTGCTCCCAAGTGCCATTTGCCAATGAGGCCTGTCGTGTATCCGTTAGCCTTGAGCACTTCGGCGAGTGTCACCTCTTCAGCCGGAAGATTCGTGCCGTTAGGATTCCCCTCAGTGAGTTTGCGGGAACCTTGGGTCCAATGGGTGATGCCGGAGCGTTGTGGGTGGCGACCTGTTAGGAGGAGCGCTCGCGAAGGGCAACAAACCGTGTGGGCGTATGCTTGGGTGAAACGAATGCCCGTCTTGGCCAGTTGATCGATGTTAGGAGTGTAGAGATCGTTGGCACCGTAGCAATGAGCGTCTAGGGTGCCCTGGTCATCCGTGTAAAAGATGAGAACATTCGGCTTGCCGTGCATACCAGCAACCCAAGTGAGCCATGTCAGCGCTAGAACAAAGAGGCTGTAGAGGCGAAAGCGCTTGTGTAGGGCTGAGAAAGGCATCTCAAGATCCTGCCGGCTCACCATCTGATTGTCATTAGCGAAAGTTTTACATCCTTCTTACAAGTCACCCTCTGAGACGTGCTACGGTGGGACTTCCCGCAGATGGTCGTGAGAAAATTTGAATTTATTTCTAATAGATCGCGTCCTGAAGTGTCTTTTAAGTCAGCGCTGGACAAATCTGGCGCCCTTGGACGCTAGGGAACACAGAGTGGGTGGGTTCTCCCGCCGGCTTGATCACATCTAACTCAAACTATCTGATTACTATGAAAGGGAGTCTCGGTTTGCTGGCAGGAATCCTGTCAGGAGCCATCATGGTTGGGCTCACATCTTGTGGTGAGCGTAAGAAGCCCGAACTAACGGAAGCAGAAATCCTCGCAAAGCTCGAAGAGGAGGAGCGGCGCGCGGAAGCAGAAGAGGAGAGGAAGAAGCGCGAACGGAGGGAGAAACTGTTGGCGGAGGCGAAGAAGAGGGATTTGGAGGAATTGGAGGCACGGTCGAAACGCAAGGCGGAAGAAGCCAGAAAACAAAGGGAATCGGAGTCCGGCACTGAGCCGGACGCTGCCGAAACGGCGGCGACCGATGAGCCGGATTGGAATGACATTGTCGCCAAACGCATCGCACGTGAATCGATGATTAGCACCAATATGGATAAATTGGTGACCACGGATGGGAAGAAATACCGGGAGGCGCAAATCAAGGAAGCCACCCGCACGGGCATCAAGATCTATCACATGACCGGTATTGCCGATATCGATTACGAGAAACTCCAGCCTGAGCTACAGAAAAAGTTTCTTTACGATCCGGCGGAAGCCGCTGCTGCTCGCGCGGGCGAACCGGAGCCACGGCTTTCCGGCAAGTATCTGAGCCAAGTGCGCGACGGTGTGGCCAAAGCTCGCAATGAGCAGATGGAGGAAGCCGACAAGGCCATGTTAGCCAAGGCTGAAAAGACGGAAGCAACGCGCACTCAGATTGATAAGATTCAGAGGGCCTTGGTTCGTGCGGAAGAGAAACTTAAAGATCTACAAAAGAAAGCCGAGATTGCCCGGCACGGAACGGGCGAGAGAAATGTCAGGAAATCTTCCGCTGATTCCTCGGCCACCTTCTTTGCCGATTCAGCAGTGAAGAAGCAAGAAGCCGTGGTGGCCAAGATCAAACGTCAACTGGATCAGGCACACGACCGGCTGCGACTGGCGAGGCGCTCGTAGAGACGATTGTTAGAATTCGCATAACGCAAGAGGACGAACTTCGGTTCGTCCTCTTTGTGCGTACAGTCATCACGTTAGAGATAAAGGACGGACACCGGCCAATTTATAAACCAACATTATGAGCATCCTACATAAGAACACCGTCCTTGTTCTAAATCGAAACTGGCAAGCCATCAATGTGTCCACGCCGGCCATGACCTTCGCACAAATGGCCACAGGCGTTGTCACGGCGCTGGATGTGCAAGCGGCGGACACCATGATTCCAACCACCTGGGACCAATGGAGAACGCTGCCTGTCCGCGAAGGTGACCAGACTATTGGGACGGTGGATGGTCCAGTACGCGTACCCACCGTCGTGGTCCTAGCAAACTTCGATCGTGTCCCGGTGAAACGCCCGAAGTTCAGTGCTCGGGCGATCCGCGAACGCGATGGCGGCCGTTGCCAATACACCGGCCGGCCACTGAAACCTCGCGAGGGAAACATCGATCACGTGCTACCGAAGTCTCGCGGGGGCGCGACTTCTTGGGACAACTGCGTCCTAGCCTCAACAGCCGTGAACTCACGCAAAGCGGACCGGACACCCGCGGAAGCGGGACTAACGCTTCAGCGCCCCCCGGAAGCGCCGCGAGCACTACCTGTGACTCACACACTGCGAAACGTCCACGGGATTCCTGATTGGGAACCTTTCCTATTGAAGGTGAAGTAAGTGAGCCCGGCCGAGTCTCTTCAACGAGATCGGCTGGGTTTGCCTAACAACGTGGCATCACGGAAGGGCTGCTTATTCTCGAAAAGCAGGCGGCGTTTGGTTAAGGCCGCGCTCCACTTGGGATCTTGGCTTCCCCCAACTTTGAGAGCGCGGTTGAGGGTAGTGATCGCCTCGGGGAACTGCGCATTGGCAGCCTGAGCGACGGCAAGCGTCGAAAGGTAGGTCGGGTTGGCATCTTTGTAAGCGCTTGAGAGGCTCGTAGCGATCTGCAAAGCCCGCTTGGGACGGCGGATGGATTCGTTCGGATGAGCTGCGTAAATCCACGCCAAATTGTTGGCGGCAGCCCAGTTCTTTGGGTCGATTCGGAGGGCGGACTCAAAGGCTGCCAACGCCTCTTCCACTCGGTCCGCTTGCTGCAAGGCGAGCCCGTGATAAAAGGCCATGCCGCTATGTCTGGGCTGGGATTTGACAAGGTGCTTGAAATGGGGAACAGCCGCCGCCGGCTGCCGGGTGCGCATTAACGTCATGGCTAACTTGCGGCGCAGGCCCTGGTCTTCGGGCGCCAACTTGATGGCTGCTTGCATTGGCTGAATAGCCTCTTGATACTTCTTTGATCCTAACAATAGCTCGCCCCAATCAGCGGCCACTCGAACATCTTGCGGATTCAGCGTGTGTGCATTGCGATAGGAAGCCATGGCTTGCTCGGGTTTGGATTGGGCGCGCAGGATTGTGGCCATGACATAGTGACGATCAGCTAAGGTGCTAGGTGCAATCCTCTCGGCCCGCCACTTCTGATCGAGTCGTGTGGCGTGTTGTAGGTAGGTGAGGCCTTCATCGACAAGATCGTGATCCACGAACTGCGTGCACAGGCGCATGGGATCGGAAACGGAGGGGTCGTGTGTCCAAATGCCCTGAAACGGCGTGGACGCAGCGCGCCTTTGTTCTGCTGACAGTTTCGCCAAGGTCAGGTCTTTCACAACCGTATCAGCTGACACCGGGCCCTTGTAGATCGCAATAAGGTACCCCCGTGAATCGACGAGGAAACTGCTCGGCACGGGCATGGGGTCCCAGCGGTCGAGAACGGAGCGTTGAAGTAAATCGAGTGCTCTCAGACTCCCGTGCGATGCATCTGCGAAAGTAAAGGGAGCAGAGAGTTTCTTAACGAGCTTTGCTGCCTGGGTCCGTCCTTTCTCATCCTCGTCCGCATTGAGGGCAATGACCGAAATACCCGCTTTCAAGAAAGTGTTTGCCCCGCTTGCCCATGCAGCCAGCTCCTCGCGGCAGGGCTGGCACCATGAGGCCCATACATTGATCAGGACTGGTCGCGATCCCAAGTCAATCACCTTACCATTTGGCAAAGAGTGCAATTCTGGAACGGCTAGTCCATCGGGGAGTATGATGCGGGCCTCGCTCTCAGGCTCAGGCAAAGTAAGCGTGGTGGGCTTGGAAGCGAAAGCACTAGAGTTGACGGGAGGCGTCCAGGGCTCGGCTTGCCCTGATTGTTGACGAAGCACATAGAATTGGTTAGGCGCCACGTCGGCAAAGATCTCAGACAAACCATCCGGCCACTGGACTTTCACTTCTACCGGGTCCTCCCATTGGCCGAGGCCGAAATGCAACCAACCGCTGGATTGAGTGAGGAAGCCTTCGCCCGCCCGCTTGCTTTGCACTAACGGTTTATTTGTTTTGATTTCGACACGGGCGCCGATGGCATCGCGATTCGAGCGGCCACCTTTTCCGACAAGGTGCAGTGATAGGAAACAATTCTCGGTATTAATGCTATTGCGCAGGAAGCGCACGCGTGGGGCGGTGCGGTTGCTGATCCAGAGATCGAGATCACCGTCGAAATCCCAATCCACCGTTCCCAAGGCCCGTCCATCTTCGGGAAAGTGGAGCCCGGTGATCGCAGAGACGTCTGTAAATCTTCCCTTCCCGGTGTTCAGATAGGCGCAGTGTTTCTCTTGGCCGCTGAAAGATCGGTCTTCATGTAAGAGCCGGTTGAGCGCTTGCCACCCTTGGCGATAACGCATACTCGCACTTTCTGACAAATCATTGACCGGGGATTGCGACACGACCTGCCGCCAATAGACACTTCACAGATCACCGGTGTCTTGTGCAGTGATGAAACCATTCGCTATGGCAAGGTCTTGCAGGCTGTCATTGTTAAAATCAACAAACATGGATCCCCAAGCCCAGCGCCCCATGGTCACGTTTGCCGGTACGCTAACGTCTTTAAAACCTCCATCCCCGGTATTCTCAAACAGGCTGTTTCCCCTTGCGTGACGTTGAAAAGTTTCAAGCACATTAGTGCTTTGACCTTGTTTGAATTGCCGCTGGTAGGTGATGCGGTTGCCTGCTGCGGAGAACATGTTGCTAACATAGAGGTCCATGTTTCCGTCCAAATTGTGGTCGCCCCAAGCAACGGACATTCCGGAGGACATGTCTTCAATGCCTAACGCTCCGGCGACGTCTACGAATCGGCCGTTTTCTTGTTTGTAGAGGTTGTTTCGGCCGTAATCGTTGGCCACATAGAGATCCAGATTACCGTCGCGATCATAATCTTCCCAAGCCGCGGCAAAGCTGAAGCGGTTGTTGCTCGGACCCATTCCCACTTCATCGGCCACGTCATTGAATTCCCAATTGCCGTCGTTGCGCAAGAGCATGTTCCGGCCACCGTTTTTAGCGTCGTGATAGGGCATAGGCTCGCCCATGGCACCCTGGCGGATGTTGTCTGTCGTGGGATTGTAGCCACAGGTGAAGAGATCTAAATCACCATCTTGATCATAATCGGCGGCCGCTAGAGAAAAGGTCTGTGCTTGGGTCCCGATGCCAAACGCGAGATCGAAGCGCCCGTGGCCGTCGTTTTCCATAAAGAGAATACGCCATTCCTGGCCCACCACGAGATCGCGGTGGCCATCGTTGTCGATGTCGATGATCAAGGCTGCGGCGCAGTAGTCTAACCAATCTGCGCCACTTTCCTTGGTATGATCTTTCAGTGTTCCGTCAGGGTTGCGAAGGTACAAGCGGTTGGGTAAGCCGCCCTGCATGCAAAGATAGAGGTCGTCTAACAAATCGCCGTTCACATCACCGATGGCCAGACCATGATTGGCCACCACGTCGACCCCTAAGTTGCGCGAAATACGTGCCCGCCAGTGATCGGTGTCCCGCAATAGCTGCTCACGGAAATGCGTCGTTCCACTTAGCACGGATGCAGTGTGGTCTTGGAAGACAGTCGTTTCCTTAGGCTCCAGTCGCGTTTGCTCAAAGAATGTTATGGTGATGCGCTTCATCTGGAGGGTAGGCGCTGGTTGCCATTGCATCGCCCATTGGGCGTTGACTTGTGTGTTAGATCCGTCTTGGTTCAATCCGCTGGCTTCCAAGAGGACTCTTGCAGTGATTGAATCGTTGCCTGGCTCAATTCGGAAGAGTTTGAACTTCACTTTCTTTAGCCCCTGCGAAAACACAGCTCGCAATCCTGCTGCCGCGTTTTCAAATCCCTCGCGCCCATTCAACCACTGGGCAGGAGCGTTGAACGGCCGCCGTTCGACGACGATGCCGCTATCTTCGAACACGAGTTCCAGCTCTGCTGATGCCCATGGAGCTGTTTGAAAACCTGGCGCCGGAGTGGGAGGCCCTTCGGCAGAAGAAGGATCTTGGAGCCAAGTCGCAAGTTGATCCAATTGTGCCTTGGCCGCATCATTAAAGGCTTCCGTGTCCCATCCATCCTTGGAGGGATCCAGACGTTCGTAGGAATCCGCTAAAGGAGCTACATAATCCCGTTGGGAAAGCGCTGGTAGGGGTGTTGTGACGAACACCGTCTCCGCGGGAACTGGGTTGATCTCTTTGTGACTGGTGTCCTCGCCGGGTAACGCGTCTGACGAGGTCGAATGGTCGCCACACCCGCAGGACAAGAAAGTGATCGTCGTCAGGACAAGAAAAGATAGCTGATCGCTTTCCATTGAGATCCTCTTAAATGAGGCGTGCGATTCAGGCAATGCCAATCCCCAACAGGCGATGCTGACTACCGAAACGCTCCAGCCTTCATTGTTCTATCGATTGAGACAGACTTTGGTCACGATAGGCCCGTCCCTTTTGAAAGTGTTCTTTACGCTCGAGCAGCTTCTTTCGCATGGCTTCTTGTGCTGGAGAGAGCATGGGTAGTGCCCTATCGAGCGAGGCGATCGCCTTTTCAAACTGGCCCACCTCGGCTTGGGCAGCCGCTAATGTAGCGATGTAATTGGGGTTTTGAAACTGTGTGGTCTCACACAGTTGTGAGGCGAGTTGGATGGCCGACTTGCCGTCGCGCCATTGCGCATCGGGGTGTGTGGCGCGGATCCAAGCAAGATTATTCAAGGCTTGCGAATAGGGCGCAGCGGCTTCGAGTTTCTCGATCGCTTTTCGCCATTGTTGACTTCGTTGCAATGCCACCGAGAGATAGAAGAGCTGAACCTTGGTCGCACTTGGCTGCTCGGTTAGCCACTGTAGATGTGGAATGGCTTGTTTCGCTTGTCCCAATTGGAGAAACGTCATGCCGATCTTTTCACGGAGAGTGCGATCACTAGGAGCTTGAGAAAGGGCTCGCTGCCATTGCGTAAGCGCTTCGGTTGGTTTGCGCAATTCTCTGAAATAATCGCCGAGATCAGAGGCAATGCGAACATCGTTCGCATTGAGTTCCCCGGCTTCAGTATAAGCCTGAATGGCTTCTTCATGGGCCTTTTGACTTCTTAACAAAGTTGCGATTACTAAATAGCGGTCCGCCAAGTCGCTGTTTTTGATAGTATCCTTGCGGTATTGCCGATCAAGTGCGGTGGCGTGTTTCACATAGTCCAGGGCCTCCGGGACCATGGCGTGATCAATCATTTGCGAGGACACTTGCAAGGGATCCGCAGAGGGCGGGTCATGTAACCAGATACCGGCAAAGGGCACGCTAGCATCGCGTCGTTCCTTCGCCGTGGCGTTCGTGAGCGGCATATCACTCAAGACTTGGTTCGTGCTTACCGGACCTTTGTAAATCGCAACCACGTAACCCTTGGAGTCGATGAGAAAACTGCTAGGCACGGGAAGCGGTTCCCAGCGATCGAGCACCGAGCGTTGGAGCAGATCGAGCGAACGAACGGCTTTCTCCGTGGCCGTGGCGCTTTCGAATGGAAAGCCTAACGAGGTCACCGTTGCATTGGTTGTTGCAGGTGACCCGCTTTCGCCGTCGGCATTGAGCGCGAAGATTTGTAATCCCGCCTGTCTCAAGGCCGCCGCATCTTCGCCGAAGGCTTTGAGTTCGTGTTGACAGGATTTGCACCAAGTGGCCCAAACCGTTAGCAATCTGGGTCCCTGGTTGCGGGCGAGGAGCTTGGTCTTTCCGATCTCATCGACGACCGTTAGATTAGGGAGAGGGAGACCTTCAGTGAGGATGATACGCGCTTTGGGCGAAGATTCCGGAAGATCAAGTTCGTTGGATGGCTCAGAAAAGACAGGATTCATCTTGGGAGCTTCCCAAGCATCGGCTTTCCGCGATCCATGGCGAATCACGTAGAACTCGTTAGGCTTCAGATCGGAAAACGTCTCGGTGTCTCCGTTAGGCCATTGCACCGAAACCTCCACGGGCTCTTGTTGATCACCGAGGCCGAAATGGAGCCACCCGCTAGACTGCGAAAGGAAACTTTCGCCTGCGTATTTGGTCTTAATGAGCGGTTTATCATGACCGATCGACACTCGCGCCCCGACTGCGTCACGATTCACGGTCACGCCATCGCCTTCTAAATATAGTGATAGGAAACCATTTGCGGAAGTCGATTGGTTGATAAGCAAGCGCACACGTGGTGCCGTACGATTGGTGATCCAAAGATCCAAATCGCCGTCACCATCCCAATCAACTGGCCCTAACGCTCGCCCATCTTCAGGGAAATCAATGCCTGATACCGCAGAGATATTGGCGAAGGCACCATCACGAGTATTGAGAAAGGCGCAGTGTTTCTCATGTCCACTAAACGAGCGATTCTCGTGCAAGAGCCGCCCCATGGCTTTGAGTCCCTGCTTGTAGCGGCCCATCACCGTGGGCGAAAAGTCATCGATAGGAGATCGCGACACGACCTGCCGCCAGTAGACACTTCACAAATCGCCCGTGTCTTCGGTCGTAATATAACCGTTAGCTACTAACAGATCTTGCCAGCCGTCATTGTTGATATCGACAAACGGGGAAGCCCAGGCCCAGCGCCCCATTTGCACTTGAGCATCCAAACTGCGATCGTAAAATCCCTCGTCAGATAGCGATTCGAATAGCGTGTTCCCGCGTGCCATTCTTTGGTAGAGCCTCCTAACTGATTCCCCCTGGCCCCGATGGAATTGGTCCTGATGAGCCAAGCGGCCTCCAGCAGATGAGAACATGTTTCCCACGTAGACATCCATTCGTCCGTCCCGATTATAATCCCCCCAACTAACGGACATGCCAGACGAGGTGTCCTCCACACCTAGCCTATCGGCCACATCAGTGAAATTACCGTTCTCCTGACGGTAGAGATGGTTCCGGCCGTAGTCATTGGCGACGTAGAGGTCGAGGTCACCATCGTTGTCGTAATCCTCCCAAGCCGCGGCAAAGCTGAAGCGGTTGTTGTTGTGGCCGAGCCCGACAGCATCCGTGACGTCCTGAAAGTCCCAATTGCCATCGTTCCGAAGAAACATGTTCTGGCCACCATTCTGAGCATCATGAAAAGGCACGGGTTCGCCCATCACACCCTGCCGAACCGAACCGGCCGGCGGATTGTATCCACAGGCGTAGAGATCGAGATCGCCATCCTGATCCGCATCGGCGACAGCCAAAGAATACGTTTGGCCTCTAGTACTGGTACCAAAGGCGAGTCGAAAACGTCCCGAACCATCATTCTGCATGAAAAGCAGTCGCCACTCTAGGCCGACTACCAGATCGCGATGGCCATCATTATCGAAATCGGCGATCAGAGCACTACTGCTGTAGTCTAACCAGTCTGCGCCGCTTTCACGCGAGTAGTCTAACAAAGTGCCGTCAGGTTGGCGTAGATAGAGCTGATTGGGTAGTCCGCCTTGCAGACAGACATAAAGATCATCTAATCGATCTCCATTCACATCCCCCATCGCCAATCCATGGTTGCCCACAACATCGAGCCCCAGATTTCGTGGAAGCCGGGCGCGCCAATGGTCCGTGCCGTGAGTCACGAGGGCGGGTAACGACGCACTTTCTGTGAAGGCGTGAGCGGTGTGATCTTGAAAGCGTGTCCTTCCATCGTTTGAGGCAATCTCCTCATAGGAAACGACCTCAATTGATTCCATAAGTGGCGTTGGACCAGCGTTCCAATGGATGGACCACTCAGAGGTGACTTGTCTTAAACCTTTGTCTGTCGAGGATTCTCCAAAAGCCTCCAGTCGAACATGAGAAATCGTCGATTCCTCCTGCCGAATGACCCGAAACGGTTTGAGCTTCATACGAAATCCGTTAGGCCCGAAAGCCGATCGAAAGGATGCCGCCTGTTGACGCAATGGAGTTTTCAGTACTTGCTTATCTGCGGCGGGCTGTGCGCGTTTGATGACCAATTCAGCGCTTTGAAAAACGACTGCGAGATCAGAAGGGATCCATGGGGAGCTGAGAAAGCGCTCGTTTATAATTGCCGGTGGCTCGGATTCCGCCGAGGTGCTCAGCCATTGGGTGAGTTCCTCGAGTTTGAGCGCCGTCTCTTCATGAAAGACTTCGGATTCCCATCCATCGCGAGCGGGATCGATTCGGGAATAGGCGTCCGTTAGAGGATCAATGTAGGTCGTTTTCTCAAGTTGCTCGAGGCGGCTGGTTGTGGACGGCCCCGACTGTTGATCTGAGTCGCCAGCCTCAGGTAACTTCCGATCGCTTTGTCCACACGAACCTAACCAGAACAGTAGGAAGACGAGGCCATATGCTCGTTGCTCCACCATACGACGAGTTGTCATCAGAATAGCTCAAGTAGATTCATTGAACGGAATCTGAATAGTCTGAAGTGAATGGCAACGCCGCAACCATTATTTCACGTCCTTCAAACTGTCTTCCTGAGTCTGCAGAGAGATTGCTGAAGGAAGTGATATGATTAGGCGATCGTTAGACGAAAGCGTCAGAGGTTGATCAGGATCCAGCTCCTCCATCATCCACGGCACCCTTCCTCTTTCGTCCGCATGGACTTCAAGCGTGCCTGCTTGCGTTTCAAATCGCACCATCCGATTAGTTGGATCGCCGCTCATGCCTGCGAATTGAATGGATACTTCCTTTTCCAACTCAATGCCCGCCTGCCGCCAATGGTGAAGTACTTTTGGAAAGTGCAGTTGTTCTCCGCTAAGTTGGAAAGGAGACTCACTCGCTACCTTCATCCCGCCTATTTCACCTTCGCCGTGACAGCGGCTACATGCAAAAGTCGTGATGGGCGCTTGGTTGACTATTGAAAGAACCTCTTCACTCACTGACGAATCGGGCGCACCACGCCGATGTTCTGTAAGGGTAAAACGTTGGCCCTGCCAGCGTGCCTGAACAATCCCTAGTGGAGAAACATCTTGCGATACCCAAACCTCAAGAAAAGGCTCTTCTCTTTCATCCATTGACTGTACGGAAATAAGAAGACGTTCCGTTTCAAAACTACCCGCCTTTAGCTCTAAGCGTTCTTTTCCCAGTGATTCCACAGCGAGTTTCCAATTCGCATGCCGTCCGAAGTAGGGGTAGGTGATGAATCCTGGAATTTCAATCAATCCCATGTTGGCTTGGGCGCCGTTTCGAATGTCGGTTTCCTTCAATAGCCGCCAAATGCGAATGGGTTTCTTTGCAATCTCACGTTGCCCATAGTGAAGCAACCATTTGCGGCCGCTCTTATCAAGTCCTGGAGCGGCGATTTCATAGTGAAGTTGTTTCGTTGTCCCGCCTAGCACTGATTCTAGTGAATAAATAGCGGAGTCTCCGATCTCCCAGCGGACGTTGAGTTCATGAGGTGCCAAGTATTGCAAACGAGTCGTTAGGGAGGGCTGACGGGTGAACTCCGAGAAGGCTCGTGCTTGGCGTCGTTTAGAGTCAAAGCTGCGAAAGGCGACAACCGCGATCCCAACACCTATGAAGACGAGGATCAGATAGTAGGCGGCTGTTCGGTAAGACGCCTTCATTCGCTAAGTCCCTCAAGATCTGAAGTGACAAATCCGTTGTCGGAGATTTGGCAGAACGCCGTCTTCGTATATGTATGGCCATCAATGGAGATCACGCATTCGATCCGATAGCTCCCCACGCCCGGGGAAGCGATTTCGACATCGAGTGGCGAGTTCTCTTTGATCAATAGGCTATTTTTATAAACGCCCTTGGTTGTCATGGGATTTGCCTGATCTTCTCTAATCCAAGTGACTGACACGGAAATTGGGCATGTCCAAGGTGTGGTTAATACCATCTTGCCGGCCATGAGAGATAGATTTCCGACACACTTGATCCGATTTGGCTTTCCTTGAACACGTGTGATCGCCAGATCCTTAAATGCTTACTTTTCGAAATTTGATCATCTAGGTCAAACTCCTTTCAATCATATATAAATGAGATAATGAAGGCTTTTGTACATACCTCTCCTGTTATTCATCATGCCGCTCGACTTAAGTGGTGACGCGCAAACAGCGATTCAACCTCTTGGCCAAATGCATTGTAGGCTTGGTGGAGGTTGCCTTCGTGCCATTCACTGAATAACTCCGATGCGCCTTCTTGATAAACGCGTCGCTCCACTTGGCTGATGAATAAGGCTAGCCGAAGGCCTTCCTCGGTCACTTCATAGCGATGCGTTCCTTCTATTTTCCGGATTACCCCGTGTCCTTTTAATCGCCTCAAATCGTAGCTCATCTGTCCGGTTGATATTTCTGGTTCTTCTTTTCCCAGAAGTTGAGCAACTCGGCTCTTCAGATCCCGATTCCGGAATCCTCCGCAGATCAGATGACAGCCTATCAAGGCGTTCAATAGGGCTTGCACCCGGGTGTTACTGCGAGGCAAGGCGCTCACTCGTTTTCCAACTCCCACCTCGGCGGGTGTTTCTAGCGCTTTGATCTTCTCGCCGCTTACTGAGGGATCGTGGCTCAATGTTTCTACTCGCAAGAGGCGATTGATGGTGGCTTCACCTACCTTGCGCAGCGCGCGCAGGTTTTTTCCATTGAGCGTTTTCCCTACTTGAAAATCCCGGGGATTGTTGATCGTAAGTTCCGTTCGCAGCGAGATGGCCTCTTTGAAATATTGTTTCAGTTTGTTTAGTTTATAATAGATGTGATAGACGGGAATGGTTCCATATTGCATGACACGGGTCATAAAACGCTTTTGTTTGCTCCGCTTCGTTATTCGCTTTCTGAATATTAATCCCACTCGTTCAGGGCGCCCTAGATCGAGGTTTTCTCGTATCGCTTGCTCAAAGAATTGCCGTCCGTTTTGCGCTTTTTTCCATACTTGGGTAAGAGCGTATTCTATTTGTAGCATGGAGATCTCGTAGCGGATCTTTATCCTGTTCTTTAAGATAGTGATCGGAGTCGGAATGATTTTGAGCCAGTCTCTAATTGTGTTTTCGATCTTTGAGGCCGTGATGTTATTGGCAATTTGCTGGGCTTTCCCTGGATCGGCGCAAGATTTGACACCGTTGTCGAGAGCCTCATAAGGAATACGCTGTTTCTCTAGCTGGCGTTTGACATATTCGTGCCCGTTGAGACAGACTCTCCCGGCGAAGGGGGCGTAACTGCTGAATTTGATGAAGAGACTCCCCCAGTTGTCATCCCAAATGTAGAAGTAGTATTGGTTGGCCATGACTTTACCCCAACGAAGCCGGTACCACCATCCGCCGGTCTCTTCGTTCTTGGCCGAACCGCCTTGGACCACGCTGATTTTCTCTTGCGCTTTGCCTATAAAGTAGACGCCTGGCCTACGCGTCCCCCGCGATTCGAGGTGTTGCTGCGCGATTTCTTCTTTGTTCTCGTTGTTAGCAAAGCGGTGGATGCCGAGCCCGTTGTCTTTGGCGAAGGTTTCGATGTTCTCCACGAACTGGTCCCGGAAGGGCTTAAAGACGCTCACCAGCGGAAGCTTTTCACCAAGGATCTTGCGAATGAACAGCGAGATCCCGCCCAGCGTGCAGAGGAGTGGCAAACGTAGATTCAGGTAGATGCGATCGAAGCAACTAAGCTCGTAGGAGATGTGTCCTTCTTGAAGTTCGTTGAGATTTGGCACATGCTGATCATGCCTCCCGCAGATCTACGCTTCAAGCATCTGCCGTCATGGCACATTACTGCGGGAGGCACTTCATGGTAGGAGGCGAACGCCTCGCTATTATTTACTTGTTTGAGAAGGTCTTGCCTCGGTGTCGTGGGTTTATTCGTCTCGTAGAGGATTACTTCACCATCCTTGATGATGGGCCGAAGACCAAGCTGCGTCATTTCGCGCCAGACGGGCATGTGAAGCGCAGAGACTTTGTCCCAATGAATAATCACGTATCGAGGAGAGAAGGCGAGAATTCCAGCTAAGAGCCTTTGGGGTGAACCTTCAGCTTTGGAAAGCCCAAGGAGCTCCTGATACGCTCTCGGAGCAAACCCAGAATAACCATTTACCAAAGGATGCCAATGGAACATGCTTGCGTACATATACTCCGCATCGATCGTAGGCCTTCCACGTGGTGTATGCATGGGAAGCTCGATTACCGCGCCCCCATCGTCCTTCTCGGCGAGCCAAGAATATACTTTGGAGACGTCTTGTGCAGAAGTTGGCAACGCGTACAGCCGGACCTCTCTCGGCCACAACTCCGCCAAAGCCAAACTCAGCGAGACCGCCGCGGCGATGATTCTGCCATATTTCGACTTGATCAGTGTAAGCAACCAATAGAAGGCACTTCCGGCAAGAACGGCCATGAAAAGTGCCACGAAGATGGAGAATCGGTAGGGCGATCGAATCGAAGAATAGCCCGGAAAAAACTCATACAACAGATTGTAAGGCGAGAGCCAGTAAACAAAGGAGAACAATCCGAGGCCATCGGGACTTGAAGGAGCAAGTGCGGTCCCAAAGGAAAGCAACAAGGCAAGAATAGCCATCACCTTGAAGTATCGCCCGACTCTTAGGCTGCCGAGTTTTCTTCCCAGTATCCCAAAGCCAATGAGACCTAATAGTATAAGCAATCCACCGATAAAAAAAGTGTTTCCGGGTCTACCCACGTCAAGAAGTCCCCCGTAAAGAACGCTGTTACTGGGGGGAATCACGTAACCGTAGATAACAGCGGACAATTTCTCCACCAATTGAACAGGACGGTCCAAGGATAGCGCTTCCTTTGGTGCCAGCATCCCGCGCGCTAAAGGTAACATGCATATCAAAATCAAGACGGCGGCGGCCGATCCAGGAACAAGATAATCTTTGGATAGCCACTTCCGCGACCAGAACATTACGAGCAGGGCCATGATGAACACCGTTAGAAAAATGCCGTAGTAGGCGCAGGTATTCCAGCAGACGATATAACACAGGGATGACAGGATGACATTCCGCCATGACGGCTTGGCGGCAAATCGCAGTAGAAACAAGAGAGCCAAAGGTGGGAATGCAAGGGCAAATAGCTGTAAGACTCCTAGCTCGCGAATCATGTAGGGGCAGAAACCGAACAGCAACCCGGCAAGAAAGGCCGCCACTCTTGCAGTGATGGGAACAGAATGCGAGCTTCGGCCAGAGATGACTTCAAGTGTAAGCAAGTAAACGGCCCAGCCGGAAGCGGCCCAGAATAGTAAGAAGATCAGGTTGTAAATTAAAACAGGCGGAACGCCCAGTAGGGCAAGCGGCAGTGTTAGAAAAGACGTCGCAAACTGCGGCTCGGAATACGCCAAGGCGTATTGATGGGGGTAGAAATTGTTGGAATGCCAATAAGAATTCTTGGAAGGGTGCTGCATCCAATGGTGGTTCCAAGCGAGGGTCCAAACGTTGAGTTGACTTACCATTAGGATCCCTTGATGGCCTGGGGTTACGTGAGTGGATAATCGCGCTGCTAAGGGCCACGTCATCATTAGCACGAGAAGAAGATAAATGATTCCAATGAATAGGGATAGACGGATGCTTTGAAAGCCATCCAAGCAATAGCGCCAAATTGACTGAATCATATCGTCACTCTTTTACAACGACTTGAGTAGCAGGCAGTGCATGGAGCGTCACCTTTTCCGTAAGTTGTGAGCCATTAATGATAAGGCACCCATTCTGGTCCGTTTGGCACTTAACCAAGGGCAAGGAATCGTGTTTAAGCTCAACCCATACCCAGGGAATAAAATGACCATTACGGTCAAGGAATTGAAGCGTGACTTTACCTGAATGACGAAGGTCGATCGAATCAATAGGAGAACTCATTTCATAACGGTTCCCATTGCATCCAAGGGTGAAGGCCACAACAAACAACGGTAAGGCAATGAAGTTCATTTTTTCCGAAGACACCCCAATGTCATATACTCTTAGTAAGGACAAAGCTAGCCGAAATGATTCAGTCGTTCTTTTTAATCAATTGATTGAAAGAAGGAAAGTATAGGTGCGTATACACATGAAGAATCCTTGTGCCCATGGAGTTGGAGGATGACGGGGAAGGGAATAGCAGGCCCGATAGGCGCTTCTTTGTGTGCTTCATTCGATTCTTATTGACGACTTCCCTCAAAATTCATACCAACACCTGACGGTGGGTTGATCACGATTCGATGTGTTGTGCCTATCCAGGAATTGGCAGGATTAAATTGCTTAACTTACGTGTTTAGATGAACTTATCTGTTATCATTCCGGTTTATAACGAACGTCGATTCTTGAGAAACACTATAGAGCTAGTCTTGGCGCAAGATATTGGTTCTATCGAAGGCTTGGAAATTATTGTGGTCGACGACGCTTCAACTGATGGCACCAGTGTCATTGCTCAAGAACTAGCGGAGGAACACGCCGAAGTGGTCCTTGAAACCCATCTACGCAACACGGGAAAGGGAGCCGCACTCAGGACGGGCCTTGCTCGAGCTAGGGGAGATGTCGTGCTGATTCAGGATGCTGATCTCGAGTACCACCCAAGGGACTACAAACGACTATTGAGGCCCATTGTGGAGAGGACGGCCGATGTGGTTTATGGATCCCGTTTTCTGGGATCTTCAGAGAAGCGTGTCCTGTTTTTCTGGCACATGATAGGAAATAGAATTCTGACACTATTTTCTAATATGCTAACCAATCTCAATCTGACGGATATGGAGACTGGGTACAAAGTCTTTCGCAAAGAGATCGCCGATCAAATTACGATTGAGGAAAAGCGGTTTGGTGTGGAGCCGGAATTGACAGCCAAGATCGCCCACTTGGGAGCGCGAGTTTTTGAAGTGGGGATCGGCTATTATGGCCGTACCTACAGCGAAGGTAAGAAGATTGGGTGGAAAGATGGGGTCCGTGCCCTGTGGTGTATTTCAAAATACTGGTTCAAGTGTCGATTCTTGAGTCCGCGTCAAAGGACACTGGGTCGAACCATGCCAGGCGAGCGTATTGATGGCACGCTACACCATTTATAGAACGGGGAGACGAGCAGAATGAGCATTGGGCATAGTACAGCACTCGTGGTGGCGTCAGCCCTGCTGGCATTTGGCTTTGGTAAAAGGCTATTCGATTCGCCTAACGAATACGCAAGAGAACGGTTTGTACGGGAAAGTTATGAATTTCCCAAACTCACACTTCAGCGTTCCGCCCGGTTAGACCAGCTTTTGAAAGCGGAAGATCCGTTTCGTCGCCTACTTGGAGGGGCCGAATTCCTCGCGAGATCCTCAACGAGCGACTTTCCGGCCATTATCGAGCAGCTCCATGCGTCGGGAGACATGTCGTTGGTGCAACTGGTGCATGAGCAATGGGCAAGCCGGGATCCTGCCAGTGCGATTGAGTACGCAAGACAGGATCTTCACCGCCGGACGAAACTCGCTGGACTCGCTCTGTCCAAATGGGCTGAGAGCGATTTGTCTGGTGCCCTTCAAGGGGTAGGACGGCTTGGGCATGAAGGGCGTTCTGAAGATAGTGATCGAAGCCGGATAGGAAAGGAGCGGCGTGAAGATGTCGTAGCGTCGGAGCGCGTTGCTTTGAACTCGTCTTCGCCCATCGGAGCGATCTTCGAGTCTCTGACTGACAGAGACCCCCAGCGTGCTGCGGAACAAGCTTTGGAAGTGGGTGATCTGAGACAACGGGGCGATGCGATTCGGACGGTCGCCGGTGTGTGGGCCAAGCATGATCCGGAACGGGCAGTAGCTTGGGCCAAATCCATTCCTGGTGCGAAATCGCGAAATGAGGCCCTGCGTTCCGCTTTAGCGGAATGGGCATCAAGCGATCCCGCAGCCGCCTCGCAGGAGATTGCGGAGCTCCCGATGACTGGCAACGCAGTGCCCGTGATCGAGCGATTAGCGGAGTCCTGGGCCGCCGACGCTCCAGACGAGGCGCTAACATGGATCGTTGAGCACACGTCTGGCGCCACGCAGATCGATGCCCTGACAGCAGCATTCGCCAACACCAACTCACCGGCGCTTCCCGCCCAACTGTTCGTCGACTCTGGTATTGTTGGAAACCACCCGGAGTTATTCAGTGATCTGGTTGCCAAATGGACGGAAACGAATGCCGAAGCCGCGCTCGATTGGGTTGATAACCTGGATCTTGGGACGCAGGCAGTGGCCATGGGTGCGGCCTTGGAAGGGCTAGCACACTCAGGAACGGACGAAGCGATCGAGTGGTATCGAAATCTGGATGAAGGTCTGCTAGAGAATCCCGTTGTTTTGAGAGGACTAGCACAAGGGATTGGAGCGACTGCGCCCGAGAAGGGCCTTGAGCTTCTCGCAGAGCTCGAGAATTGGCATCATGCTGATATTATCAATGCCCGCAATGACTTGACGACCCAGTTAGCGGATTCGGATCCCGTTAGAGCGGCGGCTTGGATGTCTCAATTTCATGCTCAGGCAACGGAGCCGTTGAGTCGCATCGATTCCAAAGCCGTTCAATCGGTCGCTTCAAGTTGGGCCGCGAATGACCTCCATGCCACTGGAACGTGGATTGAAGAGCTACCCCAAGGGGCTCTCAAAGATGCCGCCTCCAAGGGCGTTTCAAGACATCTGTTATCCACGGACCCCTCAGCCTCCTTTGCCCACGCCGCAAACATCCGTGACTTTCGCGACCGGACGAATTGGATGAGCAACTTGTTCAAGGATTTGCCGACAAACGGTAACATTCCCGAACTTCTAGCGAAATCGCCTCTATCACAAAGCGATAAAGATCACCTTCAACGCGATCTCAAAATGCACGGCCACCTGCCTCGGTAGGCAAACCATAAACACATCTTTCATGACTGCGAATGTTACAGTTGCTAGTCTGGCATTGCTCGCTGCGAGCCTGGGATTAGGTGCTTCCTATCTGCTCTACCATCGTCCTCCCTCCTCTGGGCATACTGCAACCGGTGCTCTCCGTGAGAGCGAAGGCTCGTTACAGCGGGCGCCTTTACTTCAACCGATGAAATCACTCGCCGAAATTGTACGGATGGAACCCTCGGGGTACCGGCAGTGGGCGATCATCGATCTTGTTAACCGCACGGAGACCGTAGATCTTTCGCGGCCGGGGGGGTTAGGAGAGGGGCTCTTGGGCCTGCAAGATGATTCGCTCAGAACCTTTGGAATCATGGCGGTCATCACCAAGCTCTGGCAAGATGACAAGAAGAATCTAAGGCCCTTTATCGATAGGCATGCCGAATGGTTTCTCGCTGAAGATGGCGCGTCGCTTCAAACGGTGGTGATGACGTTAGCGGCCTTGGATGCGTCGTACGCTCTGGATATCGCTCGCGACATTGGCGGTGAAATCAAGGACGGCCTGTTCAGGGAGATCGCTAGGGTATTGCCCCTCGATCATCGTGTCGCGATGGCGGCAACGTTAGGACATCGTTTTGATCTGTCGTCGGAAGAGGTTCACCAGTTGTGGGATGCTGTTGAATCCGTGGATGGGATCGCCGTTTTGAAGGAGAATGGCACATCTATGGAGGTCGTAGGTTTGCTCGTAGAAGCGTTAGCTAGACAGAAGGTTCTCGACGATCCCAATGCAGCCATCACCTGGGCCCAATCGCTTCCTTCTACGAGTCTGAAGAGTCAGGCGTTGACAGCCGCATTGGGCGCTGTCGCCGAGCAATCCCCCGCTAAGGCAAGGAAGGTATTACAAGCTTGGCCAGGATGGCAGAATGAAGGTGGAGCTGTTAGGGCGGTTGCGCGGGCCATGTTGAAGGAGGACCCGCGAGAGGCTGTCCAATGGGCAAACGAATCGCAAACGGGCAGGAACCGGTTCTTGCTTCTTCGCGAACTCACCTCGGAGGGGATCCAATTGGATCCGCGGTACGCGGCCGATGTGGCGGAGGAAATCGCCAAGACCTCTGGAATTGGGTTCATTGATTTCGCTGCCGTCGCAGGCCGGTTTGCTGAGGAGGACCATCGCGAGGCGTGGGCGTGGCTGCTCCACCTCGACCGGCAAGCCGTCGCCGACCGCTTTGGTAGTGCATCGGCAATCGCGGCACGATGGGCAGAGAAAGATCTTCCGACCGCTCTCGAAGAATTCGCCATCTTGCCAGAGGGACCTCATCGCGATGGATTTGTAGCAGGCATCGCCGAGGCGTTTGCCCACACGGATCCCCAGACTGGATGGGATTGGTTGTCGGGACTGGATGAGATGGCCTTTACTAGAGGAGCTTCCGAATTGATTCGTCACTGGGCCTACGAGTCTCCTGAAATCGCGGCACAGCAACTTAATAAGGCGGTGCCGGACGAAGCCCAGGGACATTTGGTTCACGCCCTAACCAATGCGTGGGCGACCGTCGATCCGGCGTCGGCGGCTGAGTGGTTGCAAAGCAAGCCTGAATTTATCGAGGCCTCTCCCAAAGCTGTGCGAAACATTGTAAGACTCTGGGCCCACACCGATCCTCTCGCCGCATCCACCTGGTTGAACGAAATTCCTGAAGGACCGGCACGAGATCAAGGAGCGGCTTTGGTCTCACAAGAACTCACGAGCCTCGACCCGGAAGCTTCTTTGGAATGGGCTTGGTCCATCCAGTCGGAGTCTTTGCGGGAAAATATCACTGGAATGGTTCTTTTCAATTGGTCGCGGACGGATCGCGAAGGTGCGCTCGCTGCCGCGAACGAAGCCGGCGTCTCAGAGCAGGCAATCGAGAAGTTCTTAGGCCTAACGAAAGTTCACCAATAATTCATGCAGTCCACCTTAACACAATGATCTCGGCGACCAATAATGGTAGCCCTGAGAAACAACCCATAAACCCATAACATACATACCTATGAACTTAAAGAAACTGTTATTCACTTCGATGGCATCGGTGGCGATCGCCTTCGGGGGATTGATGGTCCTAGCACCTCAGCAAAGCCACGGAGGATTCGTCGTCCTTCAGATCGGTGGCGGATGGGCTGATTGGCAAGCTCACTTCACTCCTTCAGGTACGGATGCCTTCACGCAATTCATTGAACCTGGGACTGGCGTTCAGTCAGATCATACGATCGAGGACTCTTTGTGGCACGAATATAGTCCATTCACCAGTGGTGGCTGGGATGCTGAGGTGACCGTTCCAGATCAGAAGCACACTTACCTTGCCCATATTTTTAGCAATGGTAGTATATCCAGTTGGGCACACTAACTCAAAATCATTACCAGTCAGAAAGGAAAAGAAGAATGAAATCTCGTCTTAGTAAAATGGCGTTTACCTCAATGATGGCGGCTGTCTTCACGTTCAGCGTCCTGCTCGTCGCCGTGCCACAATCGAAAGGATTCGTGATCTTGCAGATCGGAGGCAATTGGCATGATTGGAAGAATCACTTCCTTCTCGGAACGGATGCCGTCACGCATTATCAAGATGGCGGCGGCCCTATCCTTTACCACGAAGAAGGTGACACCATCTGGCACGACTATGCTCCGTTCACTATGCAGCGCGACGGCGAAGTCACCGTAGGTGATGGTGGCTCGACGTTTCTCGCACATCGGACTAACGGCAACTTGTCCAGCTGGGCCCAGTAAGGCTTCAACGAAAGTCGAATTCGATTCAGTCCGGGGTGGTCATCCACTCCGGACTTTTTATGTGAGGTGGGAAACCAACCGGTCATGACTCAATTTGGAAAACGAAGGCGATTTCGGCTGATTTAGCCTTTACAGAGGTTGACGGCATCTTCTACACGGAAGGCGAAAGAAGAGTTGGTATGTCCAACTCAAACCCCACACCCCCCATCGTTGAACCGGAATCGGCTTTGCGATGCACCCTACATCTCGTAACTATGAAAATACCCATATCCATGACATGGCGATCGTGGCGCGGCCTCCGGGTCACCGCCCTCGCAGCTACCTTATTTGTGGCCATTGGCTCCATGACGGCCCGTGCCGATCTGGAAACCGGCCTAGTTGGTTATTGGCCATTCGATGGCGATCTAACGGATCAATCTGGACAGGTTCCCGCTGCCGATGGCGTTGGGAAGACATGGGAAGGCGGCGATGCTGAGGATCAGTTGGATACGATCGCGGCTTTCCCCACCACGGATATCCCATTCGGTCCTGGCAAATTCGATAGTGGCATTGTGTTAAGCGACATGAAATATGTGGAGACGCCGCTCGCCGTGGAGGATCGCTTCGATTTCGGTGCGCCTGATGCCCCCACCGCGTTCACTGTCTCTGCATGGTTTCGCGTCGATGAATTTTCGACTAATTGGCAAGGATTGGTTGGGAAAGGTGAACAAGGGCAATGGAGGGTCCACCGTAGCGGCGGAACTAACAGCATGGCGGGAAATGGTGGAGGTCACAATAATGATGCTCGGGGATCAAAAGAAATCAATGATGGCGAAATTCATCATGTCGCTCTTGTCAGTGATCCTAGTACAAATACCGCTACTCTCTATGTGGACGGTGAGCCAGATGGAGAGGCGACTGATATCCCTCTTCAGGACAACATCATGCCTATGATGATTGGCACCAATCCAGACCGCGGAACACGGGCTTGGATTGGGATGATCGACGACGTGGCCATTTGGAATCGTGCCCTCACATCAGCTGAAATTGCTGAAATTTGGAACAACGGCGAAGGGAAAACGATTAAAAGTGGCGGTCTCGCATTGGACTTCAATGACCAAACGCAATTCGACGAACTGGAAGTCGTTTCCAATGATAACGCCACGACGGAATGGCGGGCCAATGATGGCGTGGATGATAGTGGTTACATTAGTCTAACTGATGCCGAGAATGGCGCGCGGGCAGCCATCATTTTTCCATCGATTGATCGGCCCATCGCTGGCTTCAATTTCTCCGTCGACGCGCGGATTGGTGGCGGTACCGACCGTCCGGCGGACGGTTTTAGTGTGAACATCGTTCGCCCAGGTGATCCCCTTTTGGAGGAAGGCTCACGAGGAGAAGGCTACGCAGCGTCACCAACGGGTGAAGCGAATCTTCCTGAGGAAGGTTCACAGACTGGCTTGGGAATCGGTTTCGACGCGTGGTTTAGTGGTGGCTCTGATACGGTCGGCTTCAGTGTGAGGGTGGATAATGAGATCCTCCAGGAGATCCCCGCCGAAACCTTGAATGGTGAAGCTGATGATGTGACGTCGCTACAAACCGGACCTCAGAGTGAAGACTTTGATAATCCTTACAGTGAACTGACTTGGCAAACCTTCACCGCCAATCTTGATCCCAACACGAATGTCTTGCGCATCACTTGGAAAGGCGAAGAGGTTTTCAATGAGCGCATCGATTACTTCCCAAGTCCGGGAACGGTCGTCTTTGGTGCGCGCACAGGTGGCGCCAATCAAGCTCATCATTTTGACAATCTCAATCTTGAAACCGTTGTGGCCGTTCGTCCGGTTGTTGTTCGGAAATCGATCACACGAAACGGTTTGGTCATTACCTATCAGAACTTTCCGGAGAGCATGCTCGTCAATGACTCGATCCAGCTCACTGTCGATGGGGCAAACGTCACGGCGGATACTACAGTCGAATCGGCTACAGGGGCTGATGGCGAAGACCTGATTGTCATCAGTTATGCGCCGCCCGAACAGTGGGCCTTTGAAAGCACCCACACTTGGAAAGTGGAAGCGACCGAATCTAACGGAAATGCGGTCACGAATGAAGTCGCTGATGACTTGGTTCGGGCACCGGCCATGGGAGCCGATCCCATTCCCGGCCCACCTGGCGCTGATGGCGTCGCCGGGGTTCGTTACGTTTGGGGCACGGGCACACAGGTCGCGAGTATCTCGACGGCGATTGATTGGCTGCGCAGCGCCGATGATCCCGGCTTTGAAGGTCAAGTCGCTGACTTCGAACACGAATACATCAACCACGGCAGTGGCAACGGCCAATTCGGCGACGACGATCCTTATCCTGACGATGTCGCCACCGATGATCTGTGGACTGGCGATGACTTTGTTCAATACGCCAATGGCAAAGTCCGCATCCCACGAGCAGGTGACTACACCTTCTGGGTACAGTCTGACGATGGCTTTGCGCTGCGCGTCAGAGGACTTACATTCACCGATAAGACCGGTGGTGCAAACATCGATCCCATATCGCCGGACTCCTTCATCTTCCCCGGACCCACTGGTAACTCGAACAGTCGTGCCGTCGCGACGAATGTGCGCCCCGGCGTTTACGACCTTGAGTTCCTCTGGTTCGAGCGGGGTGGCGGTGATTTCGGTGAACTCGCCGTTGCCGAAGGCAATCATCTCAGTGGTGGCGATCAGGAATTTCGCCTCGTCGGCATCACGACCGGCGCGCGTCAGGAATTCCCGCAGCCCGGTGTCGATGCCGATGGATGGGACGTCATGTCCTCTGCTCCAGGCGGTGATCCGATCGAAAACCTCGAAGCAGGCCGCGCTGATATCGCGGCGACCGGTGAGGCTGGCAATTTCGATGCCTTCAACTTCATGAACAACGGTGCCACGGGTAGCATCAGCGGCGACTTCGCGATGCCCACTGATGGCGGTGGCGATGACAACGACTTCGCCGTCTCCGGCACGGCCACCCTGGTCATTCCCGTGACAGGAACCTACGAGATTGGATTCCAAAGTGACGACGGCATGGAAGTGCGCATCGTCGGTCAGGAATGGGGTGAGATCATCGAGAACGCCACCGGCAGCGGTGAGATCGATGGCGATGCCATCCGTTGTGATTGCCTAACCGGTAACAGCCGCACGGTGGCCACGATCAACCTTGAGGCCGGCACCTATGAGATCGAAGCGATCTACTTCGAGCGTGGTGGCGGAGCCTATGGTGAGGTCTTCGGCCGTATCGCTGGATCGCCTAACTACTCCATCATCACGCGCAACGGTGCTGATTCGCCTCTCGTGATCGAACCCGGCGGCTTAGCTTGGGTGGGCGAACCGATCCCTGCCCCTGACATCTACGCCTATGAGCATATCGATGGCAATGTGGCCATCAGTTTCACCACGCCGAATCCTGACAGTGATCACATCCTCGAGCAAAGCCTCGACTTGGTTCAGTGGGGGCCCGCCACAGATGCCAATCTCGCCATGCTCGCAGGCGATGCTGGATTCCAATTCACGGCCACGCAGCCGGCTGATCCTGCGGCTTACTTCCGCATTGGTATCTTGCCGCCGCCTCCACCCTTCAGCGAAGACTTCGAAAGCGGTGGAGAAGGCTGGGTCGCGACCACACTTCAAGGCGACACGATGTGGGAACTCGGCACGCCGGCTGTGGACGGCTTAGCGGCTGCACGCAGTGGCGACAATGCCTATGGCACGGATCTCGATGGCCCCTATGGCAATGACGCGGCGGCCTCCTTGCGTAGCCCGGTCATCGACCTAACAGAAATCGCGAGACCGAAGCTGAGCTTCTGGTACTACGTCGATGCCACAGAGGAAGCCGAAGGCGTGCAGTTGAAGATCCTCGACGAAGGCGGAAACGACCTTTGGGTGCGCGACGAGATCTTCTGGGGAACGAGCCCCGGTTGGGAACAATTCAGCCAAACGATTCCATCCGAAGCGCGCGGCCAGAAAATCATCCTTGAGTGGCTCTTGCTGACCGATGGTGGCGAACCGAACGGCTCTGGTTTTTACATTGATGACGTGGTCGTCGATGATTAAACGGCTCTGCTAGAAAACACTATTGAAGAGAGCCCCGGCCGCGCTTTGTGGCCGGGGCTTTTCTTGTCCCAGCAGAGAGCTAATTCCTAAGAATCGATCTTTACGATTATGATTACTCTCGATATTACGGGTCAGGTGACGCAATAGAAACGTTCCCCACAAACCCCAACATGTTGATACACCACCTATGAAAATACCCACGAAAATCCTCACCTTGAGCAGCCCGCCGACGAGGAAGCTTGGATCTAGTCGGCCGATGCTTTCGTCCTTGGCAGCACTCGCCCTTCCTCTACTCATGGCACCCTCAACCCATGCGATCGACGGCCTACTTGGCTATTGGCGATTCGATGAAGGCAATGGCGAGATCGCCATCGATAGCAGCGATAATGGCAACAACGGGCAGATTGTTGAACCCGGTGACGCCTGGGTGACCGATGCTGAACGTGGTTCCGTCTACCAGTCGGGTGGCGGTTCCTATGTCGACCTCGGAGAAATCCTCCCCGTGTTAGACGAGAATAGCGACTTCACATGGTCCTTCTGGGTGAAGCCCAACGAGACGGACAATAACAATATTGTCTTCGGCAATCGCTGGGGGCCTGACGGCGTGGACTTTGCTCCGCGCGAGTTCATCAAATTCACTCCCAGGAAGTTCGAATGGCACTTCGATGGAGGTGGCCAAGATGTGTCCGGCGCTGAGACCATGTTCGAAGTTGATGTCTGGACTCACAATCTCGTTGTCAAAGACGGCACCACCCTAACCTATTATCGCGATGGGGAAGAGATTCTGTCAGGAGAGATCACGGCCGGTCCGGTCAATCCGCAGCCACTCTATATAGGTGGACAGGATGGTAGAGAAAACTTCTCGGGCTTGTTTGACGAAGTCGCTATCTTTGGTCGGGCACTCAGTTTGTCGGAAGTCATGGAAGTCTATCAAGCTGGTCTGATTAATGAGAATCTTAATCAAGGCGGTCTCGCATTGGACTTCAATGACCAAGCGCAATTCGACGAACTGGAAGTCGTTTCCAATGATAACGCCACGACGGAATGGCGGGCCAATGATGGCGTGGATGATAGTGGTTACATTAGTCTAACGGATGCCGAGAATGGCGCGCGGGCAGCGATCATTTTCCCTTCGATTGACCGGCCCATCGCTGGATTCAATTTTTCCGTTGACGCACGCATTGGCGGCGGAACCGATCGCCCGGCAGATGGCTTTAGTGTGAACATTGTTCGCCCAGGAGACCCGCTCCTCGAGGAAGGTTCACGAGGAGAAGGGTATGCAGCGTCGCCAACTGGTGAGGCGAATCTTCCCGAGGAGGGATCGCAGACCGGTTTGGGCATTGGTTTTGACGCGTGGTTTAGCGGCGGCTCCGATACTGTCGGCTTCAGTGTCAGGGTGGATAATGAAATCCTCCAGGAGATCCCCGCCGAAACCTTGAATGGTGAAGCGGACGATGTGACTTCGCTGCAAACCGGACCTCAGAGTGAGGACTTCGACAATCCTTACAGTGAACTCACTTGGCAGACTTTCACCGCCAACCTCAATCCTAACACCAACGTGCTGCGCATCACTTGGAAAGGCGAAGAGGTCTTCAATGAGCGCATCGATTATTTCCCCAGCCCGGGAACGGTCGTCTTTGGTGCCCGGACGGGTGGCGCCAATCAGGCGCACCACTTTGATAATCTCAATCTTGAAACCGTCGTGGCCGTCCGTCCGGTTGTTGTTAGGCGAAGCATCAGTCGAGATGGCCTATCGATCACCTATCAGAATTTCCCAGAGAGCATGCTCGTCAATGACTCGATCAAGCTCACCGTCGATGGCGCCGATGTCACGGCGGATAGCACGATCGAGTCCGCTACGGGAAATGACGGCGAGAGTCTTGTTGTCATCAACTATGCGCCGCCCGAACAATGGGCTTTCGAAAGTACCCACACGTGGAAAGTGGAAGCCACTGAATCTAACGGAAATGCGGTCACGAACGAAGTGGCTGATGATTTAGTGAAGGCTCCCATTATGGGAGCCGATCCCATTCCCGGCCCCCCCGGCGCCAATGGCGTCGCCGGGGTTCGTTATGTTTGGGGGAATGGCACGGTTGCGAATATACCCACAGCCATCGAATGGCTCCGCAGCGCTGATGAACCGGCTTTCGAAGGTCAAGTGGCGGACTTCGAACATGAATACATCAACCATGGTAGTGGCGCCGGTCAGTTCGGCGACGACGATCCTTATCCTGACGATGTCGCCACCGATGATTTGTGGACCGGTGAGGATTTCGTGCAGTACGCCAACGGCAAAGTTCGTATCCCACGTGCGGGTGACTACACCTTCTGGGTACAGTCTGACGATGGCTTTGCGCTGCGTGTCAGAGGACTTACATTCACCGATAAGACCGGTGGTGCAAACATCGATCCCATATCGCCGGATTCCTTCATCTTCCCCGGACCCACCGGCAATTCGAACAGTCGTGTCGTCGCGACCGATGTGCGCCCCGGCGTTTACGACCTTGAGTTCCTCTGGTTCGAGCGGGGTGGCGGTGACTTCGGTGAACTCGCCGTCGCCGAGGGCAATCACCTCAGTGGTGGCGATCAGGAATTTCGCCTCGTCGGCATCACGACCGGCGCGCGTCAGGAATTCCCGCAGCCCGGTGTCGATGCCGATGGATGGGACGTCATGTCCTCTGCTCCAGGCGGTGATCCGATCGAAAACCTCGAAGCAGGCCGCGCTGATATCGCGGCGACCGGTGAGGCTGGCAATTTCGATGCCTTCAACTTCATGAACAACGGCGCCATGGGCAGCATCAGCGGCGATTTCGCGATGCCCACTGATGGCGGTGGCGATGACAACGACTTCGCCGTCTCTGGAACGGCCACCCTGGTCATTCCCGTGACAGGAAGCTATGAGATTGGATTCCAAAGTGACGACGGCATGGAAGTGCGCATCGTCGGTCAGGAATGGGGTGAGATCATCGAGAACGCCACCGGCAGCGGTGAGATCGATGGCGATGCCATCCGCTGCGATTGCCTAACCGGTAACAGCCGCACGGTGGCCACGATCAACCTTGAGGCCGGCACCTATGAGATCGAAGCCATCTACTTCGAGCGTGGTGGCGGAGCCTACGGTGAGGTCTTCGGCCGTATCGCTGGCTCGCCTAACTACTCCATCATCACGCGCAACGGCGCCGATTCACCTCTCGTGATCGAGCCGGGTGGCTTAGCTTGGGTGGGCGAACCGATCCCTGCCCCTGACATCTACGCCTATGAGCATATCGATGGCAATGTGGCCATCAGTTTCACCACGCCCAATCCTGACAGTGATCACATCTTGGAGCAAAGTCTGGATCTCGTTCAGTGGGGACCGGCTGATAACGCCAATCTCGCCATGCTCGCTGGCGATGCCGGATTCCAGTTCACGGCCACGCAGCCGGCTGATCCTGCGGCTTACTTCCGCATTGGTATCTTGCCGCCGCCTCCACCCTTCAGCGAAGACTTCGAAAGCGGCGCCGAAGGCTGGGTCGCGACCACACTTCAAGGCGACACGATGTGGGAACTCGGCACGCCGGCTGTGGACGGCTTAGCGGCTGCACGCAGTGGCGACAATGCCTATGGCACGGATCTCGATGGCCCCTATGGCAATGACGCGGCGGCTTCACTGCGCAGCCCGGTCATCGACCTAACAGAAATCGCGAGACCGAAGCTGAGCTTCTGGTACTACGTCGACGCCACGGAAGAAGCCGAAGGCGTGCAGTTGAAGATCCTCGACGAAGGCGGCAACGACCTTTGGGTTCGCGAAGAGATCTTCTGGGGAACGAGCCCCGGTTGGGAACAATTCAGCCAAACCATCCCCTCGGACGCCCGCGGCCAGAAGATCATCATCGAGTGGCTGCTGCTAACCGATGGCGGTGAGCCTAATGGCTCTGGCTTCTACATTGATGACGTGGTTGTTGATGATTAACCGGTCGAATTAGACTTGGTTCTAACAGACTAATCTTCGAGCCCCGGCCGCCTTAGGTAGCCGGGGCTTTCTTTGCGTGTGGACACAGGGCCGTGCGTCTGAGATAAAAGATCATGCTAGAGTTTACGGATACGCCTTATCAGTTCTACGCCGCCCGCCCCAGCCGGTTGTTGATTGGATTGGGACGTGTCGTGAATGGCCATTGGAACCTGCCCAGCAAGCGTCATCTCATTACGGATGTGGCGGTTGAAGGCATGGAGCACTATGACAGCGCCCGTCGTGTGGCCGGGAAGCGAATCCTCTTTCTGCCTAACCATTCCACACACAGCGATCCGCAGATCATGCTCGAAGTGCAACGTCAGTGTGGTGTCATGTCGTGCTTCATGGCTGCCTACGAAGTGTTTCAGCGAAACAAGTTAATGGGGTGGCTCATGCAGCGTGGCGGTTGTTTTTCGGTGAATCGAGATGGCAATGATAGTAAGTCCATGCGTGAAGCGATGCGTCTTCTACAAGAGGGCGCTTACGCCCTAACGCTGTTTCCTGAAGGGAACGTCTATCTGATGAACGATCGGATCACGCCTTTCCTCGATGGTGCGGCCTTTATTGGAATGAAAGCTCAGAAGACACTCGGCCCTGAGTCGTCCATTTGCGTGTTGCCGGTGGCGATCAAGGTGACGCATCTAACTGATCAACGCGCCGCTATTCTGGATAAACTTGAAAGGATGGCCGGTGATATCGGATCCGTCCTCAATCGTGAAGCGCCACCGGCGGACGAAGTCAAACGCATTGGGTTGGCGGCGCTCGAACGCCTCCTTCAGCAACGTGGCCTGATCCCCAAGGAACCGGGCGATGGATCAGTTAGGGATCATCTGGAGCATTGCGCCACGCTGATGATCGGTCACTTAGAATCCAAGATGGGATTGCCAACTCGCTCTGAAAAAAGCTTGAATGAACGGGTCAGGAAGATTCGCAGCACGATCCATCGCATTCGCACGGATCCGAATAAAAAGGCTGATCATCAGGTGGCCGTCACGTGGGCCGGTGAGGCCATGTTGGCGCTGCGTATTCTTAGCTACTCCGGTGATTACCTCGATCAAGCACCGACATTGGATCGGGTGGGTGAGTCTGTAGAGAAGTTGTTGGAAGATGTTTATTCGGAGACCCAATCACCCTACGGAGAACGAAAGGCTATCGTGCGTCTGCAAGCACCGGTGGATCTCACCCATCATCTTGAAGCCTATGAATCAAGTGCCCGTGAAACGGTTGCCACGTTGACTACAACCATTGAGGAATCGGTCCAGGAGGGTCTCGATGCGATTAATGGTGAAAATCAATCGCTCGGGCGCGAACCGTTTTAGTTAGTTATTGGATCTGCCCTAGACCAACCAACAAGCTCATCGCTTAGCGAACCAAAGCTTCTTGCGCACACGCTCCGCACGTTCATTCAGCGTGCGTAGGTCGCGCAATCTCATTTGCGCCTCATCGGCACTCATGGTGCGGGTTCTAGCGAAAGCCTTAGTCAGCTTGATACGGCCGGCGCTCTCGATGTAGATGCTATCAGCCAGCTGATAGTCTTCCTTTCGGGCGTAGCCCTCGACGGCTTTGCGCTCGAGCATGATGAGTTCGCGATCCCACTGCGCCATGGTGGCGTCGTAATTCCCCACGCCCGTACCACGGAGGTAGAGAGAGCGATCGGAGCGTTTGGTGAACAAGGTTCTGGGCTCTTCGGAAACACCCTCGGTCTTGCTGCGAAGCAAGGTGGGCGTGATGAACATCATCAGATTCTTGCGCGAGTGATTATTCGAGCGATTGCGGAACAGCTCGCCAAAGAGTGGGATGCGCCCTAGCACGGGTACGGCTGATTTGCCGTTGGTGTTTAACGCTTCATCTAAGCCGGCAATGGCGACGGTAAAGCCGGACCGCACGCGCAAAGGTGAGCTGTAGACGCGTGAACTGGCGATTGGATAAGGATTCCCGGCGATTATGCGTTCACCGATGATGCTGGATACGGTGAGCGAAACATCTAACAAAACCTCTTCATCGTCCATCTCCCGTGGCAGAATGTTAATCACCGTTCCGATAGGTAGGTATTGAACGGATGACGTCGTGGTAGCGCCGGCTCCAGGCGTTGTGGAGGAGGAGGCCGCAAGAACCGGTTCGTTGACCACGCTACGGATAGAGACTTCGCGATTGTTAACAGTGAGAACGCGTGGGTAGGAAACTTGCGTCGTCTCCTGATCGGTGATGAGTGCCCTAACCGTTGCGCTCACGTCCTGCGCATTGAGGACGGCCGTGCTTGGTGCCAACGTGTTCTTGAGGCGGTTGAGATCCAAGTCCGTATTCAAGCCTGAAACATCAAAGCCCAATCCGGTGTCGCCTAACGTGCCACTCCAATCCACTCCGAGCTGCCGCTTGGGATCTTTGGTGGTTTCGAAGAACTTCACCTCTACGGCAATCAAGGTCTGTGGCCGGTCCGCCTGATCTAAATACTCTTTGACCATGGCGTGTTGTTGAAGTGTCGCCACGACGAAGAGCGTGTTCGTGTCGGCGTTCCAAAGGACCTTGGCTCCCGATTCGTTGTTTTCACTTTGAACAAGTGCGGTCGCCTGCGGTGTGAGGATGCTATTTCCTCCGCCACCCCCAACAGCTTGCAGATAAGCCTCATTGGTTAGGAGTGAACTTGCGCTTGAGGTAGAGATTCCTAAGATCTCTTTCACGTCGTCGATCAGTTCACTGGGCTCGACTTCGAATGCCGGGCCGGTGTTCGATGAGAGATCAATGCCGGTGGTGATACCGCTAGCGCCGGCTCCACCTCCACCGCCTCCGCCGCCTCCGGAACTGTTGACGGTGATTTTCTCTTTGGTGTTGTGGTTGATTTGATAGTTTCTTGCGATGAGTTCAGACGAATTGGAGGGCTTGAGACTCCAGAAGTTTCCGTTGTAAACGAGGGCGATCCCGTTGTCCTCCGCCAACGTTTCCAGGGCAGTGAACGGACTCGCTTGGAGAGTGAAGGTCACCAAGCGGGACGAGTCGGTCTGATCACTTGGAAGGGAGATGAAATTGATTCCGGCATCTTCTGCAAAGAGTCGGAGGACGTCTGAAAGGCGCGCTTGCGAGAACTTGTAGGATTGGCTCTCAGCGGTGCGAAGCGGCTTGGCCGCTTTTTCGTAGTTTGGCGAGTGCCTGATGGCGTAGCCATCCGCTGCCTGGGCGGCTGAGAGGGCTAGATAGAAGGTGGCGACGAGAAGGAATTGGAGTGGAAGAGGCCTGAACGATGTCATCACTAAGTTGGTCGTTATTTAGAAAAACCATAATTATGGCCGCTCCGGAGTATTTCAACTGTAAAAACCATAAAATATGGAAATACTGGAAAAGTGAACTGTGTCCTTGCATTTGAAGGGGCGGCATATAAATATCATAGTTCTTAACGTTTACTATAATCTAAGACCACTCCAACTTTAACGTCAAAATGCCGCTACACGATTTCCGCGAAGACACGCCCGTTGGCCAGCGCATTATGCAACTCGCTCAGTCGGGGAGCATCAGTGACTTCTATATCACTCCTTGGGAACCCCTCTGCTACAAGCTGAACGGTGAACTTCATCGGGATGAGTCTTTCATCTACACCCCGTGCCAGCAGTTGGAGGTCACTCCCGGGTGTGAAGACTATGCCGTGGTTCTTGGTCCCCACCGCTTTCGTGTGAATCAACTGGTGACACGCGGAAAGCTGCGGTGGGTCATGCGACTGCTGCCCGTCCAGATTCCGACGGCAGAGCAAGTTAATGTTCCGCTACCGGCAGTTAAGGCCTTCCTCGAAGCGAAGAATGGGCTGTTCCTCGTCTGTGGCGCAACGGGCAGTGGTAAGTCCACAACCATTGCCGCCATGGTGTTGCACCGCGCTCAGAGACGGCGCGAACACGTGGTGACCTTTGAGGATCCGATCGAATACGTATATCCGGACAATACGCCATCACTCATGTCTCAGCGGGAAATGGGGACAGACGAACTCGACTTTGGTTCGTCACTCCGGGCCGCCCTGCGTCAGGCCCCCGATGTCATTAACATTGGTGAGATTCGAGACGGTGAGACCGCCGAAATTGCACTTCAAGCGTCGGAGACCGGTCACGTGGTGGTCGCTACGTTACACACCTCCACGGCTGCTCAGACCGTCGCGCGTTTCCTCAAATTGATCCCCTCTGAGAGATTGGAGAGCGCCCAAACCACCTTTGCCGATGTGATGAAGATGATCCTTTGCCAACGGTTAATGTTAGACGAGGAAAAGGGAAAACGTTTCGCCATCCACGAACTGCTGTTGCAGTACGACTCCGTCGCCAACCTTATCCGCCGCGGCGAATTCAAGAAACTCGATCAAGAACTCGAAGTGGGTTGGAAGCGAGGTATGTCGAATTTTGAACATAGCCTCGCTACGCGGGCTTCCGAAGGGTGGCGGTGGAATACCACCAATCAAAACAGTGGCTACACTGAACACGAAGTTCGGGAGTACCTCGAAACACAAGAAGTCCTTCAATAACAACCACCACTCCTAACCATGCAATTAGCTCATATTAAAAATCTTCTCACCTTTGCCGCGTTTCGGCCTGAGCCGGCCGACCCAGCGGCGTCATGGGGGCAACGGTTTGCAAACCAGAAAACGTTACTATTAAATGTGAATCGGAATACCGTCACTTGGCAGATCATGCTCAAGGGTAGCCAAACAGGAGAGAGTGGCGTCGAAACCGGTTCTTTTTCCGATGTACTCCAAGTCATGGCCGATGATTGGCTGAATATGACCGACGAGGGATGGACCTCGGTTTCTCTGAACAATCGTTTCATTCTCTCGCTTGAGAGCAACCTCTCAAGAAAGAAGGGATACGAGGAACTCTTGCGCACGAATCCCAAGGCCGTCCTTGGTAGCAAATATGAACGGGGAAAAACTTACGCTGTACAGCACCACCCCGAAACCAATTCGAGCCTCCTTCTGGCTTGTGAAGAATCGCAAATCAAAGACACCCAGGAAGCGCTTAAAAAAGCCGGTCTCAAAACGGGACGGATTTCATGTGGACTCTTCGCAATCCTAACAGAAGTCCTCTACCGACTTCATCAATCAGCGAATCAAGATAAAGAAGAAGACAACGAAGAGTCTACTGAATCAGGTATTCCAAAAGATTATCTCGTCATTGCTTGTTGCGAAGGTTCCGTCTGTATTCTGAAACAGCGCGAGGGTCAATGGACTGAATTGCGCTCCCGTTCCGCATTCTACGAACCTGGTGATCTCTCTGCCTTAGGACAGATTCTGCAGCCAATGTTGAATGATTGGGACCCTCAAGCGCCCATGCTCTTCGTCAACGACAATCAAGATCCGAACAGCCTGGAGCAACTCAAGCAAATGCTCCCTAACTACCCGATAAACGACGTTTCGATCGAAGACCATCTTTGGTCGGTTATTGGAAAAAACTAAACACTCCGATTATGCAACTTTGTCACGATCTTAAGATAGAGGCCGACCCCGTAGCACCTCCACTACCAGGAAGTCTTCGCGCCATACCGATCTTATTCTACTTGTCGGTAGCCGGTTGTGCCTTCTTCGCCGCCTATTTCATGCTTCAGAAAAATTCGGTGGAGAAAGTGCGGACGTCCCAAGAGCGAATCACCGCTGGCGAAAAAACGAAGATTGCTCAGATTCAAAAGCAAACCAAAGGACTGCAAGCCAACCTAAAAAAAGCTGATTCAATGATCGAATGGATCAAAGGCTCCCATAGCCTGCAACCACTTGCGATGATCATCAATCGCAGTGTTGATCCCAGCATAGGTATCGTTGAGCTCGATCTTAACCGGCACCGTGAGAATCCTTGGCAGATCCAACTGAAACTTAAGCTCAATGGTGGCGAAACGGATCAGCTGGAAGAGACGATCGGTCTTCTGCAGAGCAATCAGTATCGCGCCTTTAGCCCAAGTCGATCTCGTGATGCCCAGAGTATCACTTATACCACAACGTTGATCAAGCAAGATCCTAACAATAGCTAAGAGGCCAAAAAGATGAAAGATAAACAACTCGCATGCGTCGTCGTCGTTATGGCCATTGCTGCATGCTTCTTCGGGATCATGAAGATGCAGGCAAAGCTTCAGGATGCACGCAAAAAAGCCGAAGGTGCTCGCACCACGGCGGAGAACACCCAACGCCAACGCATTAATGCAGCCAATGCCTACAAATCACTCCAGGAAAAAAGCCGGGATAAGATCAGCTATTACGAAATCTGGAAGCCCGCCTTTGAAAGCTATCCCAACACGAATGCGGTCACCACGCAGATCCAGAAGTTAATGACTGACTCGAGAGTGGATCCTTTTAACGAAGGCTTTAACCCTCAAGGTTATAAAGACAAACATGGGATCATCAAGCAGATCCAACGGGCAAGCCTCATATTTCAAGGTGACTACGCGACGCTTTTTAACTGGTTGGGCCAAGTGGAGCAACTGATGCCGACCTCGCGCATTTCATCTTGCCGCGTGCGTAAAGCCACCGGTGATGCGGAGATCAGGATGGAAGTGACGATTGATGTTCCCACGATGCCCAATGAAGACGAAAAAGACTCCAATACGTAAATCATGAAGAGAATCTCTATTCTAACAATAGTGCCCGTTGCGCTGATTTCTATTGAGCAACTCAGCGCTCAAAATGGCGTCGAACCGCCTGTGGAATCTGCAAATAAGGCCAATCCCCAGACCGTCGGCATTCTACCGCTTCAACGTCAAGGCTACGATGTCGTTGATGAGCCAAATCCTTACACTCTCCTCTCGCAAAAGAAGAAACAGGCAGTTACCAAGCGTGAATTTAGTCAGGAAGATCGTATTCGCGAAGTGCTATCGGGATTGCAAGTTACCGGCGTGGTCAATAATGGCAGAAAGATACTTCTTGGTGACATGATACTCGAGGAAGAGGAGATTCTTCCAAAAGTTCTACCTGACCAAACGGAAGAACTGATTGTGAAGGAGATCACGGAACAATATTTGGATCTGGAATGGATCGAGAAAAAACGTGCGCGACGGTCTGCCGTGAACAAGAAACCGCGAATGATGCGCATTCCCATTCAAATGAGAACGCGTGTGGAAGCACTGGTTAAAGGACAGACCGGTGGTGGAGGATCCAAACAGTTCCATATCGTGCGTCTTCCGGGAGAAGACCCTAGCGACTACGGCCCCGAGTAAGTCTTTCCGATCGCATAACCTAGAATCCAATCAATCGTGCTCATCTCATCAATAGCCAACCGAGTAAAAACGCAACGTGGTTTCACGTTAGCGGAACTGCTCCTTGCCGGCGCCTTGAGTGCGACCTTCTTCACTGCCGCTGCGATCGCTTATCAAGCCATCACCTACAATGGCAAGCACTACCAGTCGCTATCGAAACTAACCATTGATCCACCTGCAGGAACACCGCTTGCCGGAGCGCTAGCGAATTTTTATCCCCTCTTCTCCGGAACGGTCATTGATGCCTATACCGCCCCATCCTACGGCCGGGCGGCCGCGGCGGCGACGGTTTATGATCGTTTCTGGGAAGATGTGGAGAAAGCTTCCGCAGTCTTCTGTTTGTCGCGGAATGGAAACTTGAACTCGACAGCGATTCGGCCAACGGCGATCACGATTCCCTCATCAGTGCGAGGAGTTGAGATCGACACACCCGCCAATTTCCAATCGCTAGTCTTGGAGCCTGGCTTTGTGGATGCCTCGTCGATCTATACGGCTTTCCGAAACGTTTCCCCGATCGCTTCAAGCGTTCATATGGGAGGAACGGTTTTCATTCTACAGCCTTACGATCAAGCGGACGAAGTAAGCGTTCGCGCTATCTACGAGATCGATCTTTTAGAAATAAGCTCACCAGCGGGTGTGTATGCAAGTGTCCGCCGCTATGTGGGCACGGTGCTTTCCGACTACTATGATGTATTCTATCACGAGGCTAGCGTCGCAGACTTTGGGCCGATATTTGTTGTTTTTGAACGTGACGGAAGAAGTACTTTCTCCGAGACATCGACTGATCCTCATGGTGTCACCATCGACGCCTATAAGCGGGCGAAGCGGCATCCCTTTTTCTTCATGTGGTGGCCGGATCCCAGCATGATGTTGGGTAAGGACGGTAAGGATCTTGATGCGGATTCCGTACCATCCGGCGATGTGCGATCGGGATACTTTCGGATGACCGCCCGATCCGGATTGATGTTTACAGTTCCTCTATTTCCGCCTCATTGATAGTATGAACATTTCCCATCAACAGTGTTCAATAGGGTATGCGCGCTCTCGGAGTGGTAGCGTTCTGGTGACGGCTTTGCTTGTTTTGATGGTGGGAACTGTTGGGATGGCGTCCTTGACAATACTGCTCGGCAACAGGAGCCAGTATATTCATCACGCCGAAATTGGTATTCAGAGGCGACTATCGATTAACAACGGACAAGCATTGGCCAGACACTACTTCATGCGCCGACATATCGCCGAACCCGGTACTGGTGCCATCTTAGATATTCAGAATGGCTGGGGACGTGTCGAGATTCCGGCGACGACGACTTCGGCCTATGCAACTTTCCAGGAATTCAGTTTGCGAAACCCTTTTAGTCCAGGCGATTTTGGCGGATTTACAGAGAATGTCACCGTGGCACTGAAGCAACCGGCGCCGTATGCTTCGGGCGATATTTCTCGGGATTATCTCGTACAACTTAAAAGTCGTTCGCCACTCTTGGCCGGCGATCTCTTGGTGATGCATAAGCCAATGGGCACATCAACGTATGAGGAAGACGTCCAGGGAAGTATCATCGTAAATGGGCGGACGCTTTTCTGGACGGATGATGACATCGTTCAAACTGACCTCACAGACTTTCGAACCGGAGGCTTTGATTTTCCGGGTACAATCGGTGTCTCCGTGAAGAATCTAGGTGGAAGCGCATCAATTGCGTCAAACTTTCCGATGCCTCCCTTAACGATGGGAGTCAATGAGATCAGCACAGCTGCCCAACCGGTCATGGATGGGCGATTCAATGCGATCCAGATCGGTACGGAATCGGCGACTCATCCCGATCCCGATGCCACGCGTAAGATCAATACGATTCATCACAAGATTACTCACGATACATCCCCTATGGTCGTGGATGGATCGTGGGGAGTCACTGTTGGAAGTGTGACTGGAGAAATGATTCCAGACGATGATGGCATCGGCCCGGACGAACGGCTGATTACGATTAACTTAAACGATACGGCGGTGGCGCCGGTGATGGTCAATAGTGGTGTTCATCATTTAAAACTCCAAGGATTCACGAACTCGGCGACTGCTAATGGTGAACCGGCGACTTTTATTCTGGTGAGATCGCCAGAGTTGGAGACGATTGAGTTAGAGAATAACAGTTACCGGCGCTTGGTGATGGGGCTACAGGGAAGTAGTTTGGTTGAAGTCAAGGCCAACAATGTGATTGGGAATTGGCGAATGTTGCTTTCCGTGGAACAGACGCCTCTGTTGTTTAACTTGAATACAACCCTTACGATTGAGGGCGGGATCCGGACGGATGCTCGTTTGCAAGTGGCTACAGGGAATACGTTGACGCTAAATAAGGAAAGTCAGGGAGATTTACTGGAACGCATGGATCCTCGCCAAGCTTGGATCGAAATTTATCCGCCACCACCTGTCTCGCCATGACGTCTTGTTCATCCAATTCATCCGGGTATACTATTATCGAAACGTTGGTCGCGGTCTCACTATTGATGTTTGCCGTGGCAGCCGCCGCGTCTTTGTCAGTAACCTTGACTAAGCAAGAGGAGATCAACGCCCGCGCGGCACGTGCATTGAATTGGCAGGAGAATGCAGTCCGTCTTTATCATTTGGGTTTGGGAGGAACCACAGTATCGGAGATTACAGACGTGATGCCGAAGCTTCCACAGATGAGCAGCTTGAATATCCAAGTGACAGCGCAGCAATTCACCGATCTTCCTGCGATTGATGATATGGTGGATGTCGCGGATTTTAGATTAATTTATTACAGTGACACCAGCGGAAGCACGACACGGCTTAATGTTATGAGGGCCGTGAGATATTAGATTTCACTTAGAGGATTCATGTTAAAGAAAGTTGCTTTAGTTAATTCGTTTACGGGTAAGACCGTTACGGCAGTAGTCGACACGGATGATGATGAGAAGGCGATTATTGGAGCCGGACGGGCCCCGAATGAAGTCGCTCAGGTGTCTGATATCGTCGGCCTTGATGAAACGATTCACCGACTGAGCATGGCGAAGCAGTCGATGGAGGACCGGGCTGCGTTGTTCTCCGGTGTGGCGCGGTGCTTGGAGAGAAACATATCGACACGGAAGAGTTTCGAATTGCAGGCGAACCGAATGAATACCCCCGTCTATCGTGGGGTGATTGCCGAGATTTGTGATCAGATTTCTGCGGGTGAGAAGATCAGTACGGCCATGGACATGTTTCCAAAGTTGTTTGGGCCAGAAGTTGTGGCGCTGATTCGGGCCGGCGAGGAAGCCGGTCAGTTACCCGCTGTTTGCAAACAGATTGGAACGGGGCAGAAGAAGACGGTCAAGATCGTCAAGAAGTTGAAGAATGGTCTCATCTATCCGGCGATTGTTATCGTGATGTCGGTTGCTGTGATTATCGTGATGAGTTTCACGCTGGTCCCGGCGTTGTCCAATCTCTATGGTTCAATGGGCGCGAAGTTGCCGTTTGCGACGGTCTTCATGATGAAGATGTCAGAAACATTGATGAAACAGCCCTATCTGGCGGCGATACCTTTTGTCATTCTTGGAACGATCTTTAAGAATTGGGGAAAGATCGCTGCTAATACAACGATGCAGAAGATTTTTATTCGGCTTCCAGTCGTAGGGAGTATCGTGAGAAAATCATCGGCTGCGATCGGTTTTCGTACATTTGCTATGCTTGTCGAGTCCAATGTGCGGATGAATACGGCCATTGGCATCGCCGCTGATACATCGCCTCATATCTATCACCGTGAGTTTTTCAATCGACTCCGTGAACACATCTCGGCGGGTGATGGTCTGTCGGAGAGCTTCCTAAGAGAATCCCACTGGTTGGGTGACGATGGCCGGCGTATTTGCGGGATCATGGAGATCTCCGCAGAAACGGGCTCTGCGACTGACATGCTCAATGAGGTGGCCGATGACTATGAAGAGGAGCTCGATAACATGGCGGGTCAGATCGATAAGATCCTGGAGCCCATTACGATCATCTTTCTGGGGCTCATGGTCGCCTTCCTCATCTATGCCATCTATTCGCCGATCTTCAGTCTTGGTAAGTTGATTCTTCCTGGGGGTGACGCAGGGGCGAAACCACCGGCGGGCCAAGCAGCGCGTTAGAAAACGATCGATTTCGCGGATCATTCAGAAAAAAATGGAAAAGCTGCTTGCATCTCAACCATAATAGTTATAATTACCACAATTCCGCTCCAAACAAATACAACAACAACAACAAACAGAAAACAACAACATCTAAGCTCTATCAATCATGAAAGTTAACAAGTCCATCTCTAAGGGTTTCAGCCTCGTGGAAATGCTCGTCGTCATCGCGATCATTGGAGTCATTGCCGCGATCGCCGTTCCTCAAATCTCCGATTTCACTGGCGCTGCTAAAGACAGTAAGGACAAGCGTAACGCTCAGAACCTCTCTTCCGTTTGCTCGGCTGCTCAAGCTGCCGGTCTTGACTTCGTCACCCTCGGCGGTTCTGACCTGAAGGCTACCATCAACGCGATCGTGTCCGGTTCCACGGTGACGGACGGTGCGTTCCTCGGTGAGTTCTTTGGTGTGCCCAACATGAGCGACCGCGACAAGACCGAGTGTTCTCCTTACCTCTTCATCGATGCTACGGGCACCACGCTTCAGTACACCGCTACGAAGGGCACGGGTATCACCTTCCCCTAATCAATACTTCGTTTAAAGAATACTTTATCACAGACGGCGGTCCGCAAGGGCCGCCGTTCTGCTGTACTGAACTCAATGAAAGTCGTGTGAGAACGTCCTGAGCGTTGCTTCGAATGGCAGGCCTTCCACATGGATCGCATAAATCGTCCTCACGTTATCCACATTCTGCAAACGACCGCGAATAGTGAGAAACGACTCTTGAGTGATCACTAAGCGGTATTTCTCAAAAGTCGGAGCTGGGACAAAGCTATTGGAAATACCCGTTTCGTCCTCAAGACTAATAAAGACATGGCCTTTAGCCGTTCCGGGACGTTGACGGCAAATAACCACGCCCGCGACGGTGACGATTTGCCCGTGATGAGCGTCTTTAAGATCATAGGCACACCAAATAGCCGCTAACTGCGGCCGAATATAAGCCATCGGATGCGGGCCGGTCGTTAAGCCTAAGCCATCATAATCAACCGCCAAACGTTCCGTGCGGTTCATCGGAATCAAAGGCGCGTTACTGTCATCAACGTCCCAAGTAGACCACCCACGCCAATTGAAGAGATCGCGTTCAGTCGAGCGCTCCACTTGCCACAAGGCCCCACGCCGGTGACCGGCCAAGGCATTCAAAGCGCCAACCTTCGCCAAGGCGCGGCTTTCTTCCCGGCGCAATTGACAGCGCAATAGCAGATCGTCCAAATCACGCCAGGGCCGGCGGACTCTTTCTTCGACCAACCGCTCCATGGCTTCATGAGTGACGCCATGAACTTGCTCAAGTCCTAACTGGATCGTCCGCTCATCGACCACTCGCGCGCCCACTTCAGAATCGATGACGGATACGGGTAAAACGCGTATCCCGTGACGTTTCGCATCTTTGATCAGGGTGGCACAGGAATAAAATCCCATCGGCTGATTATTTAAAAGACCGATATAAAACTCGGCGGCCCGATGAACCTTCAACCAAGCGCTCATATAGGCTAAAGAAGCAAAGCTGATGGCGTGTGATTCGGGAAATCCGTAGAGAGCGAATGATTTGATGGAATCAACGATCTGATCTTGGATATCTTTCGCAACGTGTCGTCGCGTCATGGCCGCACGCAAATTATCCATGACTTTCATCATGCGTTCTTCGGAACGATGAAAGCTCATCGCGCGGCGCAATTCTTCCGCTTCGGATCCGGTAAAATTCGCGACCACCATGGCCATCTTAAGTATTTGCTCTTGAAAAAGCGGTACGCCTAAAGTGCGCTTGAGCACAGAGCGAAATTCTTCTGCAATATAAGTGACTTTCTCGCGGCCATTTCGGCGATTGAGATAAGGATGCACCAAGTTTCCCACGATGGGGCCGGGGCGAATAATGGCGACTTCAATCACCACATCATAGAAACAATTGGGCTTCATGCGTGGCAAAGTGGCCATCTGTGCTCGGCTTTCGATCTGAAAAACACCGATCGTATCGGCTTCTTGCATCAATTGAAACGTGGCTTGGTCATCTTTGGGGAGTGTGGCGAGGTCAATGGCAAATGCCTCACCTTTTGAGCGGCAGGCCTCTAAAGTATCTTGTATCACTGCCATCATTCCCAAACCGAGAAGATCCACTTTGATAATACCAAGATCCTCACAATCGTCTTTATCCCATTGCACCACGACGCGATCGGGCATCGAGGCATTCTCTAGTGGGACCACGGTGTCTAGCGGCGTATCCGAAATGATCATGCCTCCCGAGTGTTGACCTAGGTGACGAGGCAAACCGTAAACCGATTGATAGAGATTCACTAATGCGGGCAATCGGGGATGCGAACGTCCAAGGCCGGATTTTTCAATATGCGTTTCCAAATCCAACGTATGACGGTAATCACCATTCGCATAGAGATTGGAAAATCGTCCTAAGACGTCATCAGGGATCTGTAAAACTTTCCCCATCTCCCGCATCGCGCTGCGGCCACGATACGTGATGACATTCGCGGTCATGGCAGCGCCTCTCGGTGAAAAACGGCGGTAGACTTCTTGGATCATTTGTTCACGCCGATCGCCGCTTGGGAGATCAAGATCAATATCCGGCCAGGACTCGCGGCCTTCACTTAAAAAACGTTCAAATAAAAGATCGCTTCCAATCGGATCGACATTCGTGATCCCAAGGCTATAGCAAACCGCACTATTCGCAGCGCTGCCACGCCCTTGGACGAGAATATTATTCTTATGGGCGTAATTGATAAGATCCCAAACAATTAGAAAGTAACCACAAAATTCCAGTTTGATAATCAGCTGGAGTTCATGCTCCAATTGTTTTCGAACGCGCGGTCTTAACGGCGAGCCGTAACGGTCGCGAGCGCCGGCGAAGACGACACGACGCAACGTTTCAGGCATGGTTTCGCCTTCGGGAGCAGGGTATCTCGGAAATTGATAACCGAGGTTTTCTAAACTAAACTCAAGAGACTCTGAAAGCCGGCAGGTGTGAAGAAGAGCTTGAGGGAGATCGTGAAACAACGCCGCCATCGTGCGTGCGTTTTTGAGATAACGTTCGTTATTGCGTGATAAAAGTTTTCCGGCACGGTCGAGATGGGTGTGATTTCTTAGGCAAGTGAAAGCATCAAAGAGGGGGCGTTCCTGTGGATCAGCATAACAAACGCCGTTTGTGGCAATGAAAGGAAGTTTTTTATACTCAGCAAGGTCAATCAAATGCGTGTTTTCAAATGCGTCTAAACGGGCACGGTGACGTTGAAGTTCGATATAAATATTTCCCCGGCCAAAGATACGAATCAAACGGTCCAGTTGCATTTCCATGGCCTCTTTGCCGTGTGTTTGTAAGGCTCGGCGTAAAGGACCTTCTTCATCTCCTGTGAGACAGACCAAACCCTCCGCGCGTTCCTCCAATTCATGCCAATGTACACGGCTTTCATTCTTGGCCGCCCGTAGTTTAGCTTTCGTCAGCAACTGACAAAGGTTCCGATAACCCTGACGAGAACGCACTAACAAGGGTAGCACCGAGCCGTCTTCCATCGTCATCTCACAACCCACGTGAGCGCGGCCGCCGGTTTCCTTGGCGGCGTGATGCTGGCGAGCCGTTCCGTAAACACCATCGCGATCACAAATAGCCAAGGCGGGCATCTCCAAATCAGCCGCACGACGCATGAGAGCCTCGGGGTGAGAAGCGCCGCGGTGGAAGCTGAAGGCACTACGAGCGTGAAGCTCAATATAAAAACTGTTCATTAGAACAGTTAACCCGATGGCCCCAGAAGAGCAATCTTCCAGTTGCCAGGAGCCCACAAGCCAGCGAGAGGAAGACACGATGTTCGACGTCATTCTGCGCCAAGCCCAAGTCATCGACGGACAGAAGAATCCGCGTTTTCAGGCGGATCTGGGAATTTGCGGCGATCGCATCCAAGCGATCGGTGATCTCGCTCAGGCTCAGGCTGCACGCGAGATCGATATGCAGGGCAAAGTGGTGGCGCCAGGATTCATCGAGGTGCATGCACACAGCGATGGTTGGTTACTGAAACAGCCGCACCTTGAGGCCAAGACCCGCCAGGGATTCACAACCGAGGTGTTGATGGTGGATGGCATCTCTTATGCACCGGTCAACAAGGATACGGCCCTGCCTTGGATGCACTACTTACGTTCTGTAGATGGTCTGAAGATTTCCGACTACACGGGTTGGGAATCATTAACGGATTATCTAAGCCAACTCGATGAACAAAGCGCGCAGAATGTGGCCACTCACATTCCTTATGCGAACGTCAGGACGTTGATCAACGGCTTCAGTAGCCGGGCGATTGACGACGCGCAGCAGACCCAGATCAAGTCCCTGATTGCTGAGGGCATGGAAGAGGGTGCGGTGGGGCTTTCCACCGGGCTGGATTATCTGAATCAATGCTTTGCCACCACGAGGGATCTCGTCGACGCCTGTTCGGCCATGCGCGATTCTAACGGTCTCTACGTGAGCCACATCCGTTACAAACGGGGAATCCTCGAGGGCGTGAAGGAAGCGGTAGAGATAGGCAAACGCGCACAGGTGGATGTGCACATCTCCCACTTGAAAAGCAGGGAGCAAGAGACGGTCGATAGCTTGTTAAGCTACATCGATGACGTGGCTCGGAACGAAGTGAAGTTCTCCTTTGACGTCTACCCTTATCAATCGTCTTCGACCATGCTTAACTACATCTTACCTTATGAGGTGTGGGAAGACGGGCCGCTTGGTGTCGCAGCGCATTTGTGCAAACCTATCATTCGCCGAAAACTGGCTCGTGTTTTGGCTCATTGGTCGGCCGATCCGGATCAACTTATCATCGCCTGGACGGAGACGCGAGAGGGCGCCGCGTATCATGGGATGTCCCTCACACAATTAGCACGCGAGCGGAATCAATCATTGGAAGATGCGGTGGCGGACTTCCTCATAGAAGAGAGTTTAGCCGTACTGCTAGTGATTCGTGGGGGTAATGATAGAATGGTGTATCCCATGCTTCAGCATGATCTTTGCGTGATGGCGACCGACGGAGTCTACTATCCCGATAGCCAAGTGCATCCGCGCGTCTACGGCTCTGTGGGACGGCTTCTCGGTCCCTTGGTGCGGGATGAAAACCTCTTCAGTTTGGAAGACGCCATTTACAAACTCACGGCCTTGCCGGCGGAGCGGTTTGGACTCAAAGAGAGAGGCCGTTTACTGCCAGGAAGTTATGCGGATCTTGTGGTGTTGGATCCCCATACCATCCAGGGACCGGCAACCTATGAAGATCCTCACCAATTCACTACAGGAATCAGCCACGTGATGGTGAATGGCCGCTTCATCATCGACGCCGGTAGAGCGGTCGACTACAATGAGCAGGCGTGGCCCGGAAGATTTATTAAAGCTCACCGATGATGAAAGCAGCTGTTTATCGAGGGAAAGAATCCATTGAAATCGAGATGGTCGATGAACCCGTGACCGGAGTTGGAGAGGTGTTGTTAGAAATTGACGCTTGCGCCGTCTGCGGCACGGACTTGCGGACGTATCGCCATGGTGACAAGAAGATCGCGCCGCCACGAATTCTGGGACACGAATTCTGCGCGCGTGTGCTAGAAGCGCCTGCCGACACTCCTAACAATCTTCAACGGGGAGATCGAGTGGTCATGTACATCGTCATGCCATGCGGCACCTGCCGTTATTGCAAGATGGGGCGAGCAAATCTGTGTGTAAGCCGCACAACGATGTCCTATCATTACGACGGCGCTTTTGCCAAATACATGAAAGTGCCGGCAAAGGCCGTTGCCGGCGGACACCTATTCAAAGTGGAGAGCGACATGCCCTCCGATCAGATGGGATTAGCGGAACCGTTAGGATGCGTGATCAACGCACACGGCCGATTGCAGATTGGTCTTCATGATACGGTAGCGGTGATTGGAGCCGGACCCATTGGTGTGATGCACGCCGTGGTTTCGCGGTTGCAAGGCGCGCAGAAAGTGTGGATGTTAGACACATCAGAGGCGCGATTGAAGTTGGCAGAGCGTTTTGATCTCGATGGAGCTGTGAAGGTTGACGGAGACGGTGGTCACCTTCAGACCATGCGTGATCTTACGGATGGGCTGGGGCCGAGCGTGGTCATCGTCGCTTGCAGCAATGCGCACGCGCAAGCCGATGCTCTAGAACTCGCCGGCAAAGCAGCACGCGTCGAGTTCTTTGGCGGCTTGCCTAAGTCAGCGCCCACGGCGGTGTTGAACACGAATCATCTCCACTACAAAGAGCTGGTGATCACGGGATCCTATTCCGAAAAAATGTCAGATTTTCAAGCGTCTCAGGCATTGATTCAAAGTGGCAGATTTCCTGCGGATAAGATCATCACGCACACGCTTCCACTTGAGCGTATGACGGAAGCCTTCACGTTGATGGAGTCCGGCGAGGCGCTTAAGGTTTGTATCCGTCCCTAACCGGTGTTGGCCGAGGCACAACGGACGCACTGAGCGGCGTGAGGCATGGCGAGCAATCGCTCTTCAGGGATGGGCACTTTGCAGGTCACACAGATGCCGAAGTCTCTTTGGAGGACTTTTGAAAGCGCGAACTCCAGGCGTTCCAAATCATCTCGCGCCTGTGCGAGAGCGGCATCGTTCACGCTCTTGTCACTCATCGCTTCGAGACGGGAAAGCCGCCCTAGCGCTTTGTCCGGCGCCACGGCTTCAGTTGCCTTTTCCAGGTTGATGATGCGCTCTTCCGTCTCGGCGATTTGATCGAGAATCTTCTCTTTGAGGGTGGCGCGGGTATGCTCATCCATGACCCGGCACTATTGGTTCGGATCGATTTCTCCAGCAAGTTGAATGCCCAACTGAAGGGGGATCCTTTCGTAGGCAAACCTGGAATGGTAACGGCCGCGATAATAGATTTGGCAACAATGATAGCAAGCAGAATGGCGCTTGAGGGGACGGATTCGTAAGAGCACCTCGAGACAATTGGGGCACTGATAAGCGTACTTCGGGCGTTGGCGCCGGCGAGGAAGGGGAAGGTTGTGGCATCGCGGCTCGTTAGGAATCCCGAGCTCCACACATGCCTGACGCCACTCCGGACCGTGCGGTTCAATTCGCCGCCTTCCAGCACGGGCGTAGGCCACCAGGTGCGCGAGTTCATGGCGCAGCGTGCGGTCGATTTCTTGAGGAGAGATTTCTTGCAGGCGCGGATTGAGAGAAATCTGACCATTGTGATGATTAGCATTCCCAGCGGTGGAGGTGAGACGCCGGTTCCAAAGGACTTGCACGCGCTTGGCGAGTTGAGGAAGCCCCAGCTGTTTCGCGATGACCTTGCATTGCTCTGTAAGGTCATTGTCAGGTCCGCTGGAAGGATGCTCCTTCCAATCGACAGGTGGCTCACTATCACTCTCTTCCTGGCGTTGTTTGGCGGCACGCTTGGATTTGTCGACGATCTTGTGTTCGAGTTCACCGAGAGCGACCAAAGAGTTGGGGGGGACGCTCTCGAGGATAAAGGCATTGGCGCCGATGGTGCTGTTCGCGCCAATCGTCGTCTCGCCGCCTAAGATGATGGCGTTGGCGTAGATCGTGACATGATCGCCTACGTTGGGGTGCCGCTTGATTCCTTTGACGATGCGGCCGTTCTCGTCCTTGGGAAAACTGCGCGCTCCTAATGTGACGCCGTCGTAGAGCTTGACGTGACTACCGATAACCGTTGTTTCCCCAATGACCACGCCCGTCCCGTGATCGATGAAGAAATGCGGGCCGATCTGTGCTCCGGGATGCACGTCGATTCCGGTTTGGGAATGCGCCCACTCGGTCATCATTCGGGGTAGGATGGGGACGTCTGCTTTGTAGAGCACGTGGGCGAGCCGCTGGATGGAAATAGCTTCGATGCTAGGATAGGCGAGAATGATCTCTTCCAAACTGGTGGCTGCGGGATCACCTTCGTAAGCGGCTTCGACATCTGTTTTAAGCAAGCGCCGGACTTCTGGAAGACTTTGAAAAAAGACGTTTCCAGTTTGTTTGACTTTCTCAAAACACTCGGCCGTCGCCTTGCCCGCCTTGCATTGAAAGCTCTTGGCGATCTGTTTGCACAGTTCCCGGCTCATGGCCGCCACACGCTCCGTGGTGAGCATTTCAAGCTCGTCTTCTGAAACGGCTTCACTATCAAAGTAGCCAGGAAAGAGAATCGTCAGAAGCTCCTCACAGATTTGCGCAATCGCTTTCCGTGAGGGGAGATTCGTGCTGTCGCAACGATTTAAGCCACCAAGTTCGTGGTAAGACTGCAAGAGTTCAGGGATGACCTTCGTGTATTCGGATTCCATCTTTGGTATGTCACAGATCTGGGGGAAATTCCCGTTCTACATCATCGCTGGGGGATGGCGAGAGAAAAGTCTTAGCTTTGCGGTCGAGCGTTTTGATCCAATTTCAGTTCGTAGTGTCGTTCGCGTTCGGCCTCAACCCGCGCAACTAACGTTGCCACCGTTTCCGCTTCGCGTTTCAAAGTAACGCGATAGACACCTTCCGGCAGTTCATAAGTCTGCGTGCCCGTCACCCGAGATCGTTTGACCGTTGGATTCGCTTCATCCTCAACGGGCGCGGCACTTTGAACGACAAGATCCCCCTCAAACGTTTCAGGTAGGTTGAGAAGCAGTTTACCCTTGGTTAGGCTGAGACGATGTCGAAACGGCGTCGCGTCATCGACAAATGCTTTCATCGAGTAAAGCGCTTCATCAGATCGCGCAGTGATCCAGTAGAGACCCGGCAGCGCTTGCAGCCGCAGGCGAGGTGAGGCGCTGTTGGCAAAAAGCAAGTATCGCCCATGTTCATCCGGTTCGCCGGAATACACTCTCCACTCAAAACTTTTGGCAGCCGGCTCTTCGTCTTCCCATGTCGTGTGAGCGGTGATGACGACGTTCGTGCTGGCGACGATCTTCGAGGTGATCTCAAGCAATGCGGGAAGCGCTTGAGCCGCTTCGTTCACAGCGTGGAAAGTGCCTTCCGTTAGAGCCGTGGCTTTCTGCAGGACATGATTGTTCTCCGCCGTTTGTCCAAGGCTAAGGATATGAATGGTGAGCCGACGGCTGTTGCCCGCCAAGCGATGAACCGTTTCTTCAAGATCGCCCCCACATTCTTCCGCTCCGTCACTGATCAAAACGATGTGAGCGGGCTCGTGCGGGGCATTGACAGCTTCAGTTGCCTTCTCCAAGGCCGCACAGAGCGGTGTGGCACCACGGGCCCGAAGTCCTTGAACCTTTCTTCGCATGAGCGCTTCCTTCATCGGCCCAACCGGCACTAACACCTCAATATCTTTACAGCGGTCCCCTTGCGGCGCAGCTCGTCCTCGATGACCGTAGGCCATGAAACCCAAGCGGATATCCAGGGGCCATTGGGCGAAGATTTGCTCTAACAAATCCTTGGCGAGTTCGAATTTGTTGTGACGCACACCGGGAATTTTCCCATACATGCTCTGCGACGCATCGAACAGAATCATGGCTTGAGGAGAGAAAACGCGTTGATCTTTGCCAGCTTCGCTCTCCTCAGACAACACGCTAGCGGGGTAACAACAGGTGTAGAAACCCACGAAGGTGAGCAAGGCGTAGAAACGTTGGGGAGGCATGATTGAGCTAAGGGAGCGTAACTGAAGTTTGCAGGCGATCGAGAAAGAAATTGGCAACCAGACGAAGGCTGCCTAAACAGGGCTTATGTATCAGCGCCGCCAATTTCTCGCTCTCTCTTCTTCCGCCATGGCACTCTCTTCACCCCTAGCAAAAGCACTTTCCTCCTCTAGCCCATACAAAGATAAGATCGGCTTACAGTTGTGGACGGTACGGAACCAAATGAAAGAGGATCCTAAGAAAACGCTGCAAGCGGTGAAAGCAGCAGGGTATCATCAAGTGGAATTGATGTCCGTGATGGATGGAGGAAGCGCCGTGGCGAAGATGGCGAAAGATCAAGGACTCGCCGTCACATCGTCTTTCATGAATTGGGAAACCATGCATGCGGGCGCGCAGTCAAAAGAAGCCGATGCGATTCTGAATGAGTGTGAGACTTTGGGGCTGAATTACCTCGTCTTTGGTTACATTGGGCGAGGACATCGCGAGACCGAATCTCATTATCAGAAAGCCGCTGCTTTCATGAATGCGTTAGGCAAGCGATGTGCAGACCTGGGCATTCAGCTATGCTATCATAATCACTCATTTGAGTATGAACCGCTGGCGAAGGGGCAGAAGCGTTGTGGATTCGATGTGCTGATCGATGAACTGGAGGATCCTGCAGTGAAGTTTGAGCTAGATGTCTTCTGGGCGGAATTGGGTGGCTGGAATGCCTTAAAAACCATGGCGCGTTTGAAAGGACGCATCGCTCAACTCCATCTCAAAGACAAAAGATCCGGGACGGACACCATCTACGATGAGGGGAAAGTGCCAGTTGAGGCCTTCAAGGAATTGGGAGCCGGCGATATCGCCATGGCGCCGGTCATTGCCGCGGCAGCGAAGCAAGGCGTCGCGCAATGCCATGTGGAGCAAGATCAATCACCTGACCCCATCGCCAGCATCGGCAAGAGCATGGTGCATTTGAATGGGCTTCAGTAGCCTTTTGAGAGGATGGATTAGAAAGGGACGAAGCAAAGTGCTGCGGTGGCGAGGCCGTTTCGCCTTATGTTATTTATTGGTTCAAGGAGTCGTGGCGTTTCGCTGCAAGAACGCACGAACCACGACGATACGCCGCGGTTCCTTCATTTGTAACAACGTCAATAATCAATCATACTCTTTTACGCTGCCAGCTGCCTGAAGGCGGACTGCAAACAGCATGGTCAAGTTAACTGTTTTGAAGATTGACTAACAAAGCAGTGGCATCATTAACCTTGAGCTTCGCCCACGAGGCGGACTTCTGCCGCCTCATCTTCCTCGATTTCCGGAAATCGGCCGATATCAGGATTCTCAAAATAGTTATCCGTTAGGTCGTCATTGGCAGTGGATACCTCGCTGACGAGACAGGGGTCCGCACCTCCTGCCCAGAACGCGTGGACGACGGTGGGAAAAAGAGTCACCCGTTCGCCTGGTGTTAGGGTGAGGTTTTTCTCACCAGAAGCCTCAAACCCATTACCGTTGACTTTGTATCGATACGATCCCGACCGATGCCAAAGGTGCATGACAAGTTCACCCGCACGGCAAATAATGTCCTCCTTCTTCTTCGCATGCCAGTGTTCGGGGACACGCTGGCCGGGGCGGACGTACATGATCTTTTCACAATACTCCGGCTCCTCGGCGAGATTCACCAGCACGAGCCCTTCTTCATCAAAACGTCCCAATCCGAAGTCCGTGACATCCCAGCGCGGATTCGGCGGAAGATGCCAATGACAGCTGTGCAAGAACGCGGAGGCCTCCCGATAAACCCGATTGATAGCGGAACGTTTCATCGCCGGCATTCCACCAAGAAGGTTGAGAAGCGGGCAAATTGAAACAGGTCTTAATAATCCACTTGATTAAGTATGATAATTATAAAAATTAGAGGCGCATGCCTTGCCTCATCTCCAGTAACGGTCAGCTCTTGGATTTCCGCTCCTTTCCAGCGAGATTTGGCACGTCGCCAACCAACGAGATTCTGGTTCCCGCCGGCCTAGGGGTAGCGGGTCATCATTTCACCATCCGCAAAGAGGGTTCCCGCCTGCTCTTGGAGTCATCAGGGCAGGGGCCCGTCGTCGTCAACGGCAACGAGGTCAGGAGAACGATCATCACGGATGGCGATAAGATCGAGGTGGGCCAGTTGAAGCTCGTCTATTCCCACCCCGGTGCGCCAAAGAGCCCCTACGAATCTCATAGCGCTACACAGCAGCGCTGGACCGATATGCTTCATCCGCGGCCTAAACCGGATTTTGAGGCCCCCTTCGATTTGCCGCCGATTCCCGGAATGGAAGCTCAATCCGCTCAGGAAGAAGCTCCACCCCGCGAGTCCAGTGGGCCCCAGGCCTTGCCCGCCGCCGCCTCGACTCCCACGCCTCAAACTGAGCCGCAAACCTTGCCCAATGCGGCACATCCACAGCCTGCAGGGCCGTCACCTGTTGCGGCTCTCCCTCGACCAGCGACTTCTCCAGTGCAACAGGCGCCGGCGGCCACCGCTCAGGCACCTACGCCAGCTCCTGTGCAGCAGGCAAATCCCGTTCCGGTGCAACCGGCTCCGCAGGCCTCACCGCCACCTCAGCATCCTGCTCCCACGCCATCGCCAACTCCTCAACCTGTCCCCATGGCTCCCAATCAAACCACGCCAAAGGCCAGCAATGCGCCGGCAGGCTGGGCGCCACAGGTTATCGCGGGACCGGACGATGAAACTTCCGCCATTCCGGAGGAAACGCCCATGTCCCAACCAGAACCCTCGGCTGCCTCGACTCCACAGCCTGAGAAGCCGGCTGCCGTCGATCCCGAAGAAGAAGCGGAACTGCTAAGCGTCTTCTTCGATGAGGGATCTTCTGATGACGCGAAATCAACCGAACCTCCCAGCCAACCCACCGTCGATGTGTCGGACGTCGACATCCCGGCTCTTCCCGAGTTCGAGGAAGACGAAGAGGAGGAAGAAGTAGCGGATCCAACGACATCGCTTCCCAGCGCGGATCGGCCCGGGCAACAGATTCTACCCACAGCCTCCAAGACCATGCGCCGGCCCCCGGCTCCCCGAGGCAGCCCTATCATTACCTCTAAGGTCGAGACGGTCGAGAACAGCGCCGGAGATCAATCGACCGTCCACAGAGCGTCCGCAGGTCAAAAGCGCGGCCGGTTTCTCCGGCGTCGACCCAAGACCATGGTGGAACGGATGCAGGCCAGGAGACGTGGGCCACGTTACCGCGGAGTCATACCTTGGCACAAAGTTGCTATTGGCTTCATCGCTCTCTTTGCCATCGCCGGTGCCTATATGGCCACTGAAGGCCAGCCCATGATGAACGCGTTCTTGGAAAAGATGGGATGGTCTACTGAGACCGGTCACCAGCAATTTCTCGACCGTTTCCTAACCAAAGACCCCGTCATGCTCCTTTCAATGGACACTGATGCCTGTGTCGAATTCTATCGAGAATCGACCAATGGTCTCGATGTCATGCGGGTCGGCCAAGTTGATGAGGCGTTGAATAAATACGTCCGGGGGATTTCCCTATCTTTAATCGATCACTTAACGTTCATCGTGGATCGCCGTGGCCAGTTCCTCGCCCTGGCTTCCTCCAAAGAGGAGTTCAATCGCCGGCTCCTCGTTCATGATCTCAGCCGAGGACTCTCCATCCCCAAGAAGGTGGGTGCCGTCACCGTACACAGCGGCGTTCTCGGACTTCGCCAGATTCAATTCGCTTTGCTAGACCGTCACACTATCGTGTTAGGCGAGCCGGGCGCCGTAGAAGAGTTTCTATCGAAAGAAACTCAAGACGAACCCGGCAATCCAAATCCCTTGCCCATAGCATTAGCGCGCAACTCTTCCAATTACTTCGGACTTTACGTAAAGCCTGCTGCTTTGGAAGCGCTTCGTTCTAAAGCGCCTTTGTTACTAGGGACTTGGTTGGACCAGATTGATCCCTTGCTGGGTGCGAAGGCCAAGGATTACGAAATGATGATTCAGATCGGTGCGCAAGTTTCGGTGTCGGGCAATGCCCAATTCGATGAGAACTCCGATCCGAAAGCGTTTCTCAGAGATTGGAAGAAAGGCCTAGCCAATCACTTCGAGGGTATCACCTCCATGCTTGGCCCTAACGGTAAACCTGTGCAAGCGTTGGAGGAAGAAATGCAGTCGATGAAGTTCGTAGATGGTGAGAACGGGCTGAGATATGAGTTCAGCATCCCTAACAGATGGGTGACACAAGAGCGTGAACTCTTCAAATCTACGATCAAACATTACGTCACGGCCCTGCGGTCGAAAAACCGGGATAACGGAGATTTCCGGCCCGCGGCGACCCTGCTATCTCGTCATGAAATTGACGTTCAACAAGCAGCGCGTTCGGTGGAAGGCACCTACGCCGCCGCCATGGATCGAGGCGCCGCAGCGCTCCAGGGCGTGACGGACATCAACGAAATCATCGGAATCCTAGCCAAAGGAACGAAAGGGGCCGGCAAATACCGAAATGTGGAATTTGAGATCAACCTCCGCAAAGGAATCGAGATCGAAGACGTCGCCCGGCGGCTGCATTGGAAAGACGGTGATCTCATTTTCTCGCCCTTCAATATCGCCAAACATTCGTCAGAAGACGACGACGCGTGAGACTTGATCGGGAAACTCGCGGCAGCCGAGTCCAATGCTCTGAACTCTCACGAGTTCTGCTACGAGACGTGTCCAATGCTCTGAACTCTCACGAGTTCCGCTACGAGACGTGTCCAATGCTCTGAACTCTCACGAGTTCCGCTACGAGACGTGTCCAATGCTCTGAACTCTCACGAGTTCTGCTACGAGACGTGTCCAATGCTCTGAACTCTCACGAGTTCCGCTACGAGACGTGTCCAATGCTCTGAACTCTCACGAGTTCCGCTACGAGACATGTCCAATGCTTCTGAACTCTCACGAGTTCCGCTACGAGACATGTCCAATGCTCTGAACTCTCACGAGTTCCGCTACGAGACGTGTCCAATGCTCTGAACTCTCACGAGTTCCGCTACGAGACGTGTCCAATGCTCTGAACTCTCACGAGTTCTGCTACGAGACGTGTCCACCACTCTTAGTCCCATCAACTCAAGATCTCCGGAACGATCTCACCGTGTACATCGGTTAGGCGAATGTCGCGTCCACTGAACCGGTAGGTGAGTTTGGTGTGATCGATCCCTAACAAGTGGAGCATGTTGGCATGGAGATCGTGTACAGTTAGTTTGTTTTGAACGACCCGATAGCCGTATTCATCCGTAGCGCCGTAGATGGTGCCGCCGCGGATCCCACCACCGGCCATCCAAAGGCTGAAGCCTTGCGGATTGTGATCGCGTCCGTTCTTCCCTTGCGAGAAGGGTGTGCGGCCGAATTCACCGGTGAAGACTAGCAGCGTGCTATCGAACAAACCGCGTGCCTTCAGGTCTTTGATCAAGGCGGCAATGGGTTGGTCCACGGCTAAGGCGTTCTTGCGATGACCGTCGCGAAGATTGCCATGCTGATCCCAGCGATCGCCATTGCCAGGATTGATCGTGAGTTCGACAAAGCGGACACCGCGCTCTACTAACCGTCTTGCCAACAGACACTGCGTGCCATAGCGGCGGGTGTTTCCATATTTGGCCTCCAGGCCATACAACTGTTTCGTGGCTTCGCTTTCGCCGGAGATATCCATCGCCTCCGGCACTTCCATCTGCATGCGGAAGGCGAGTTCATAGTTGCGAATGGCTGACTCAACTTGGCTCGCGTGCCCAAGTCTCCCTAACAAATCTTGATCAATGGCTTGCAAATGCGCGAGCTTGGTCTCTTGCAAAGCGGTGGTGGTTTCTTTCCGGGATATATTCTTTAAGGCCGGATCGCTTAGCCGAAAAACGGATCCGGAGTGATTGGCGGGAAGGAAGCCGCTGTCGAAATTGATCATGCCTCCCGCCGGAACTTGGCCGCCGTGCAACACGACAAAGCTGGGCAGATTCTGGTTCATGGTCCCCAAACCATAGGAACACCAGGCGCCCATACTGGGCCGGCCTAACAAAGCGTGGCCCGTGTGCAAGGCGTAGTTGGCATTGGGATGATTGGGGGAAAAGGCGGTCATGGAGCGAATAACGCATAAGTCATCCGCGCAGGTGGCAATGTGAGGAAAGAGGTCGCTGATCGGCATCCCACTTTGACCATAGTTACGAAAGCCCCAGGGACTGGCCATGAGATTGCCATTGTTGTTGAAGACGGTGGCATCGACTTTGAACTTGGGAGGCTGGCCGTGCTCTTTGGCCAGTTGAGGTTTGGGATCAAAGGAATCCACCTGCGACACGCCACCATCCATGTAGAGAAAGATCACGCTTTTCGCCTTCCCCAAAGCGTGGGAACGTTTCGGAGCGAGCGGATTCTCCGGAGACATAACGGTAGAGGCGCAAGCTTGCTCTTGCATCAAGTCCGTGAAGGCAAGTGCCCCGACGCCCATACCGGCTTTGCGAATCAACTCTCTTCGAGTCAGGCTTAGCGGATGCGTTTTCATGGCGGTGTTAGTTGATGTAGATGAGTTCTTTGCGATTCAGAATCACGTGGCAGAAATCCTTCCACACCTCTTCACGCTCAGGGGCGACGGCTGAATCGATTTCTATCTCTTTGGTTAGGGCTTCGAAGGTCGTCTCGGCCCATTCAAGTTCATGTTCGCTCGCCGGCCTGCCAAACGCTCGCACATGCATATCGTGAACGCGATCCTGAAAGGAGGATTCCGTCAGTAGGATCTGCTTCGCCCAATGACCGGCCTGACCGATGACGAAAGGATCGTTCATCAATGCCAAAGACTGCGCCGGCACCGTGGTCACATTGCGGCGGCCAAAGGGCGTCGATGCATTGGGCATGTCGAAAGTCGTTAGAAAAGCCGGAAGAAAGTTTCGGCGAAGCTCCAAGTAAACACTGCGCCTGCCATCCCCATCGATCGGTCCCGGCTTTTTCGGGATAGAGCGGCTTTTCTCGGCCTCGTGAAGAGCATCCGGGATTCCCGGCCCATACATTTTCACATCAAGCCGTCCGCTCACGGCCAAGATCGTGTCGCGAATGCCCTCGGCCGTGAGGCGGCGAATGGGCATGTGTTGAAGCCATATGTTATCCGGGTCCATGGTCTGCGATTCCGGCGAGGCCTTGCTGCTCATTCGATAAATTGATGAAAGAGCCAATGACCTAACCATCTGCTTGATCGACCAACCGGATTCGATGAAATCAGCGGCTAAGAAATCGAGCAACTCGGGGTGCGTCGGTAAGCGGCCCATCTGGCCGAAGTCGTCGACACTGAAAACGATTCCGCGGCCGAATAGGTGGTGCCAGAGCCGATTGACCAGGACTCTTGCGGTGAGCGGATTTTCCGGTGAGGCGACCTTCCGAGCCCAGGCTAGTCTGCCACTGCCGTCGCCTGTGAACGGCTGTGGGTCGAGGGCGTCCAAGAACCGGCGGGGATTGGGCTCACTGCTGAGATTCTTGTGAGAACCTCGCACATAAACCGGTTCATCCGCACCTTGATTATCGGTTAGAGTGCGGACATACCTGGGAACGGGAACGCTCTCGCGCAAACTTTTGATGATATAAAAGGCCTTTCGCACTTCTTCAGATCCACTCACACTATTCTTAGCAAAACCGCTAGCGAACAACGCCTCCAACCAAACGTCATCTCCCTTGCGGCTCTCACCACACTGCCAACGTTTCGCGACTTCTTGCAGGTGTTGCGCCCAGCCGGCCGCATTGCGTTTCGGAGCGGTATCAAATGGAGCGGCCGGCGGCCGGCGATCTCCTAACATAGCACGATCAATAGCCACCCAAGCGTTTTCTTGATGCCGGTACACATGCGGCCCTTTCGACGCGGGCGTGTTGGCCATGCCATTCATCTGCACATCGATGTAAGCCCTCAGACCGCGCCACCGGGGTTGAATGCGGAAGGAAACCCAATGCCACGCTTCGTTCTTCACTGGGATGGAAAGTGCGTTCGTGGTGGGACCAAAGCCCACCAGCTCATAATGTTGCACCATCAAGTTCACCCGCGCGCCTTTGCCTTTCGCTCGCACCCACACCCGATCGTGATCCAGCTTGAACATCGGCGAGTGCAACGAACCGCCGATGCGCGAAGAGAGGTCGCCGGTGGCAGCGGATCCGCCGACAAAGGACGTGATCACTTTGTCAGGAGAAGATCCGATGACAAAGCTTCCAGCAGATCGAGGTCCTTCGCCGAATCCTCTGCCATTCGTTCGCCAAGTGACGAACTCACCATGCTGATTCAACGAGCCGATTGGTTTGGCATCGCCGCTCTCGCGTGTTCGTAAGCGAGCTTTGTCCTTACCAAGCACTGGCATCGGCCACTCGTCATTCTTTTCTAACGCCATCGCCCAACGCTTTGCAGTGGGGCTTCCGGCCTGCTCGCCGTTGGCCAGTGCCACTAAGTCCTCTTTAGCCGTTGCGAGATCTTGAACGAGCACTTCCGCCATTGCCGCCCGCAGCTTCTCCCTTTCACGCGCCAGCTCTTGGATCTTCTGGTCTAACAATGGCGGATTCACCGCGTTTTGAACCGCAAATGGTGAGCTTGCCAGGATGCCGTAGAGTGAATAATAATCTGCCGTGGTCACGGCGTCGAATTTGTGATCGTGACAGCGCGCGCAAGCAATTGTGGTGCCGAGGAACGCTTTGCCAATAACATCGATCGCACTATCAAATACCCGAATTTCATCTTCATGCAAGTCCGGTGGCGCGTGGTGACCACCGCCCAGATAAACAAATCCCGGGCCCTTTAGCGACTCGTTCTCGCCCGTCTCGCAATGCAAGCGTGGCTTTTCTAACAAATCGCCCGCGAGCGCCTCCAGCACAAACTGATCAAAGGGCACATCGTCATTGAAAGCCTTGATCAGGTAGTCTCGATACCGGTAGGCATGCGGCATCGAGTAATCCTGTTCGAATGCTTTCGTTTCCGCATAACGAACGAGGTCCATCCATTTCCGAGCCCAGTGTTCGCCAAACCGGGGCGACTCTAACAAGCGGTCGACTACCTTGCGATGCGCCATTTTAGACAGGTCATCCAAGAAATCGTCTATTTCCGAAGGAGTCGGCGGCAGCCCGATCAAGTCATAGGTCACGCGCCGAATCCAGGTGCGCTTGTTAGCCTCGGCCGCCGGCTTCCAATCCTTTTCTTCTAACTTTGATAGAACGAAGCGATCGTAATCGTTCCGCGGCCAGGATTCGTCTTGGACGCTGGGCGGCTCGACCTTTGCTAGTGGCTGGAGCGACCACCACGCCTTGCGCGCCTCCAAATCAAAGGCATCGCTCTCCGGGTGAGGTTCACGCTTTCCACGTGGATCGGGCGCGCCCATCTCGATCCAATCAGTCAACGCTTGAATCTTCGCCTCCGGCAATTTCGACTTCGGCGGCATAGCCTCAAAGTCCGGATGATGCTTCACACTTTGAACGAGCCGGCTCTTTTCAGGTTCGCCGGGCACGATGACCTGGCCGGATTCGCCTCCTTGTTGCCATCCCCAGCGGCTATCCAGGAGCAGTCCACCCCGAAGCTTCTCCGCATCGACCGAGTGACAACGATAACAATGGTCTACTAAGACCGGCCTAACAGAAGACTCGAAAAACTCTCGTTGTTCGGCGTTGATGGATTCTGCCCCGCCGCAGTCCAAGGCCAAGGTTCCCGCAGCCAAGGCCGGAATGAGCGATCGTATTCCTGGGGTGCCACGATTTTTTCCCACATGGAGGTGAGCCCTTGATGCCAACATAACTCATTCATAGTTGTCGCGACGGGAGTGAATGCAAGTAACGATCAATTGCTCGCTCTCCCAAAGAACAGGCGCACTTCCGTAACAGTGCCTTGCAGACCTTGACCTAATTGGCCAAGATCCGAATGAAACTATCTAAAGAGCATGCCATGATTCGCTTCCTTTACCTAACGATTCTGATAGTCTCGTCGTTGTTTCTTACCAGCGGTCTGGATGCGAGAAGCTCCATCCAATTTGAGCGCGATATCCGGCCGATCTTTGCCGAGAAATGCACGCTGTGTCACGGACCTGATGAAGCCAAGGGCGGTTTGCGTCTAACAGGGATCGATGCTGCGACCGCAATCTTGGAATCTGGAAAGCGCGCGATTCTGCCGGGACAAGTGAATGAGTCCGTGATCTTGGACAGGATTCATGCCTCAGATCCAGATGAGATGATGCCGCCACCCGGCAAGGCTGAACCCTTGACTGCCGATGAGAAACGTTTGCTTGAGCAGTGGATCGCTGAGGGTGCGAACTGGCCGCAACATTGGGCTTACACGCCTCTGCAACAACCGGAAGCGCCGGCCATTGGCCAAACTGAGTGGATTAAGAGCTCGATCGATCGATTTGTGTTAGCCAAGTTGGAGCGCGAGAAGATTGTCCCCTCTCACGAAGCCAATAGCATCACGCTCATCCGGCGATTGTATTACGATTTGTTAGGCATGGTTCCCACGATCGAGAAAGTGGATCACTATCAAGCTCTCCTCGAACGAGATCGCGAAACTGGTCTCGAACAACTGGTGGATGACTTGCTGTCAAGCCAACACTTTGGCGAACGCTGGGGGCGGCATTGGTTAGACAAAGCTCGTTATGCGGATAGCGATGGCTATGAGAAGGATAATGGCCGCCCCGATGCCTGGAAATTTCGTGATTGGGTCATCCGGGCCATCAATGCGGACATGCCGCTAGACCAATTCACCATCGAACAGTTCGCGGGCGATTTGTTAGAAGATCCTTCACCGGATCAACTTGTCGCCACCGCTTTTAATCGGCAGACTCTCACCAACACTGAAGGCGGCACGGATCGCGAACAGTGGCGAGTCGCTGCCGTGATGGATCGCGTGGAAACGTTAGGTTCCGTTTGGATGGGACTGACGCTCACTTGCGCTCGTTGTCACACTCACAAGTACGACGAGATCACGCAGAATGAATACTATCAGTTATTCGCCTATTTTAACAACGGCGACGAGACCACTACCAAAGTGCCCACTTCCGCTGCCGAGATGAATCGCTATGAAGAGGCATTGGCGGCTCATCACGCGTCTCTTGCCGCGCGAAGAGACGCGTTAGCCACTATGCGGGAATCCTTGCGGACGGCCTTTCAAGCGTGGGAATCGGAGGCCAGGCGGTTGTTGGCGGAAGCGGCTGACCATCCCACTTACGCGCCGATCACTATCAATGACACCCAAACTTCTGGGAGTGTGAAGCTTGGAGTCAGGGATGACGGCGCATTGTTTGCGGAGGGCGCGCCACCTGACAAAGTCACCTACACGATCTCAGGGCGCCTTCCCGCGGGACAGATCTCTGCCCTCCGCTTGGAAGTGTTGCCTCATGAGAATCTACCGGCCCGGGGACCGGGTCGTGCCGACAACGGCAACTTTGTCCTGACAGATCTCTTATTCGAGATCGAAGGCGAGAAACAGATATTCGCTGCTTCGGAAGCCTCGCATTCACAGAAAGATTGGCATGTTTCGGAGGCCATTGATGACGACGCGGATTCCGGCTGGGCGGTAAGTCCGAAGATGGGCGTTGCCCATGAAGCGATCTTCGCCCTGAGCAGCCCCATCTCCTTCGAAGGCGCGGTGCCTTTCACGGTGACGCTCGCACAGAATCATGGCAAGAAACATACCTTGGGGCATTTCCGCCTTTCCCTGCTCACGTCGCCCACCCAGATCGTGGTCCCCAAACCTCTCCGCGCTATCCTAACGAAAGAGGTGCCCGCGAGAACGACGGAAGAATCCGATCGCCTCTGGCGACACTTTGCTAGGAACCACCCGGAAACGCGGGAGCTCATCGTATTGATAGAGAAAGCGGAAAGTGAAGCTCCCAAGAAGCCTGAGATGACGGTGCGTGTCCTCTCCGAGCGGGAGAAGGAACGCCGCGCCACCCATGTCTTTCGCCGCGGTGAGTTCAAGCAACCGCAGAATGAAGTGGATGCCGACACGTTAGCAACCTTGCCGCCTGTCCGCCACCGCGACGGCAGTACCGGCGATCGATTGGATTTGGCGCGGTGGCTTGTGAACGGCGAGAATCCTTTACCCCCGCGTGTCTTAGTCAATCATATATGGTCGCACCTCTTCGGTCACGGTCTCGTGACAACTCTCAATGACTTTGGCGTCCGCGGCGAACGTCCGTCACATCCACGCTTACTTGATTGGTTAGCCGCCGAACTCATCAAGCAAGGCTGGTCCCGCAAGCAGCTCATCAAGACCATTGTGTTATCGAGCACCTACCGGCAGCGGTCCCATCATCGTCCTGAGCTCATCGATCGCGATCCCAAGAACCGCCTCTTAGCACGTCAGAACCGCTTCCGCGTGGAAGCTGAGATCGTGCGCGATCTTTCATTAAGCGCCGCTGGTCTTCTCTCCCCCAAGATTGGCGGTCCGAGCGTTTTCCCGCTAATGCCTGCGGGCGTCTCGGACGTAAACTATAACTCCGCTTTCAAATGGAAGGTGAGTGAGGGCGAGGATCGTTACCGTCGTGGCCTCTACACCTACTTCAAACGTACCGCTCCGCATCCCAATCTCATGACGTTTGATTGCCCAGATTCCAACGTTACCTGTGTTCAACGAACGAGGTCTAACACCCCCCTAGCCGCACTCATCACGCTCAATAACGATACCTTCACCGAAGCGGCCCGCGCCTTGGCGTTGCGAGTCCTCGATCACGCCGAAGTGAAATCGGATGCCGAGCGCCTTCGCCTTGCCTTTCGTCTTTGTCTTTCCAGGCACCCCGAGGAGGCCGAACTCACACGCCTCATGACATTGTTAGAAGAGTCCACAGCTTGGTACGAAGATCACCCTGACGAAGCCATTGCTTTCGCCGGAGAGGCTCACCCGGTGGAACGGCGCGAGAAAATCGCGAGTTTCACTGCGACGGTTCGTGTCCTGCTCAATCTCGATGAATTCCTAACGCGGGGTTAGCCTGACCTCCAAACTTACGATGGGCCTCGAATCTGTGGAACTCGTCCTGGAGTGCCTCGGCCGCCCAAAGACTGGGCCACAAGCACCGACGTTTGTAGTTCCGCCTTTAGGCGGTTGGACATGTCTCAGCCTCTTCACTGACGCAATCGAGTTGGAAGTTCTCACTTCAAGACACCAAGCCATAGCACTCATTTTCTCTTCTTCGTGTCTTAGTGGCTTTGTGTGAGTTTCTCTCCGCGTCTCACTTGCCTAAATGATTCTCTCAACTTCACTTAACCAATTCGCCGGACTTGCGCTCGAAGCTTCTCTATAACCTTCGAGAAAGGCTAGCCAAGACTCTTTGAGACGTTTGCGATCTCGTTCAACACGTGTGAGGTGACAGAAATTGCGCAGGCGATGGCGCAGATCTAACGATCTCCCAAAGAAGCGCGTGTCCATGATATCGATGAGGCCAAAGTCGTCATTCTCGAGCAGGAGGATATTGCCCAAATGACAGGAGCGGAAATAGATGCCGCAATCGTGAAGCTTTGCTAGAAAGGCTCCCAATTGCTGCGGGGTCCAATCCATCGAATCCCGCAATGTCTCGCCGGGCAACTTTTCGTAGAGGACGTATTGTCTTCCCAAGGATGTGAGGCGCCCCCATTCGATCACTGTCACCGTGGAGATGTTTAACACTTTTAATCGAAGACTGTTAGTAGCGAATCGTTTGGCATACGGATTCCACAGATTGGAAGAGAGCCAGCGCTTGCGGCGGAAGAGTTTCAGCATGCGTTCACCATCACCCAGAGCGTAGATCTTGGGCCCGAAAGCGTCCTCTTCCAATAGCGTGGCGCCCTCAAGCCATGCTTCGACTTGTGAGGCTGGGGGGCGTTTGTAGGAGATCTTGCTAGTCATCTTGACGCCGGCGCCGATAGCGCGTCACTTTACCAGCAAACTGACGCACACGGTCGTTGATTTCATGCTCCTTAAGATAATGTTGTACAAATCGCAGCCGTTCCTCCTCTGTACACCGGTCTTTCGCTACTTTGTCGAGCGTGGCCAGATCTTTGATGCAGCCGTGACGTTGCCGAGGGGCGAGACGGGTGTGGTAGCCATTGGGGCAATCGATCCAATAGATTTCCATTGAAGGCGTCACGAGAAGATTACGCCATTTGAGATCTTGATGATAGAACCGTCGCGCATGCAATCGTCGGGTTTGATCAGCAAGTTGGGCAATCAGTTTTAAGCGAATGTCCGTATCTCCAGGCTCATCCGGATTCTTCCATAGTTCGCGCAGTTCGAGAGCCTCAGGTATCGCCTTGGTCATGATGAAACTGAGTTCGCTCCCGAGACCCGCGTAGCGTCGGCGAGCACCATAGGCGATCACGTCGGGCGCGTTGATACCCCATTTGGTGAAGGCTTGAAGATGCTGCGCCTCGCGCCAGCCGCGAGAATGCCGAAAGATGCCGCTGCAAAGAGAGGACCTCGATGCGTAGACTTTCAAAAAGACGTTGATGGGTTCCTGGTTCGCATTGGTTAGTGTGCCAGAGGAGATCAATGTCCGTTTGTGATGATCTCCAATTGCCATGCCCATTCCTTCCGCCAAGGATTCGATGGAGCATGGCATCGAAGGAAACCATGCCGCGTATCGCTGATCGATAACAAGGCGCTCATTCACACCCTTTGCTAACAATGGGCCTAAGAACACGCAAGGCCTGATACATGGCCTTGACTTCGTGCACGCGAAAGACGGCAGCACCGCGCAGCAATCCACTCACCAAGCAGGCCATGGTGCCGGCATCACGTTCCTTGGGATCGGGCAAATTCAGCACCTCTCCGATCACCGTTTTTCTTGAGATGGGGAGGAGAATGGGCAATTCATAGCGTTCCGCTAGCCTGTCCAGATGACGAAAGACGGCCAAGTTTTCGCGACGTTGTTTGGCGAAATCGATGCCAGGATCAAGCACCAACTGCGACTTTGTTAGCCCTGCAGCTTTCGCTACCGCGATCCTTTCATCAAAGAAGGCGAAGAGTGCTTGCCAGATGTCTTCGTACTCTTGCTGCAATTGGGCTACCTTGGGGAGGCCGACCGTGTGCATGATGAGGAGCGACGTTCCATGTGCGGCACAAAGTCGCGCGTTGTCCGGAGTGGTAAGGCCGCTGATGTCATTGAGCAAGTCCACGCCCAACGGCAGCACCTCAGCGACGACCTCGTGCCGCCAACTGTTGACGGAGACGAGCGGCGGCCAGATCTGCTCGTCATCCCGAGGTGCCATTGCCGGCCAGAGATTCGGTAACGCATCGAGCACAGGTTGGAGCCGATCGATCTCTTCCCTGACGGTAATCGGTCCCCGATTGGTACGGGCGCTTTCTCCGCCGAGATCGATGATGTCGGCGCCTGCTTGAGTGCTTTGTGAGACTCGTTGCAGGACGGTTTCCAGTTCAAGTGAACCGTCATCGCAGAAGGAATCGTCGGTTACATTCACGATGCCCATGAGGAGTGGGCGTCGCGGAAAGGTGAGAGAACGTGATTTTGTATGCAGCAACATGTTAGGAATCGATGGGCACGAGGTGAACCTGACGTTTCTCAAATCGAGCCGTCTCTTGATAGCCGGCTAGTTTCGCCAAGTCCGCCGCCCGGGCGAAGTCTCGCCCCACGTCTTCCGGCTTGTGCGCATCAGAACTGATGACAAGGGGCAAATGCGCTTCGCGGCCTAACTGAAGGAATTCCAACGCTGGATAGGCTTCGGCAATCGGTTTGTGCCACCCTGCCGTGTTGATCTCGTAAGCCACGCCCATTTGACGCAGCACACTGACAGCGAGTTGATAACCACTGATGAAGTCTTCAGGCCGTGCCATGCCGAACTTCTTGGGTAGGTCGGGATGAGCCATGAGATCAAAGAACCCGGTCGCTGCCGCCTCGATAAAGAGATCCCAATAACGTTCCCACACTTCTTCTTCGGGCAGGTCTCGCAATTGACTGAGATGATCCGGGTGATCGACCACCAAGGAGTCTGTTAGGTAATGAACACTCCCAATGAGGTAATCCCAATCCGCCATGCCGGAGAGCTCCTCGATCCAGCTCTCGTGACCTGGGAGAAAATCCACTTCAAGTCCAAGCCGTACGGTCACGCCGAGCTGCTCGCCATGACGTCGCGCTGCCTCCACCATGCTTAAATAGGCCGGCAGTTCCTCACGCCTCATGCGCCAGTCGTCGAAGTCCGTGGCCATGGGGCTATGACACGCAAAGCCCATTTCGCTCAGGCCCACACGATGCGCCTGCTCGACATAGTCTATGGGCGAGCCCTCCGCATGATGACAGAGAGTCGTGTGCATGTGATAGTCTGCGAGATTGGCCGTCACCCGCCGAACTTGGCAAGTCTTCCCAGTCCCCGCCATGAAAAATCCTTGCTTCGATTCAGGATTTCGTTGTTTCGTCGGGAAATGGCCTTATCCCTTCACCCACACTCGTAGCTGTTGACTTTGTGCGTAGCGGGCACAGCCTTCTTCAAGAAATGAGTTCTCATTCATTCCAATCGGATAACGCCTTCACGGGCCCTTTGATCGAAAAGCTCAAGCGGCATCCCAAGCGTCTCGTTTTTCCCGAGCCTGAGGATAGCCGTGTCCTGCTCGTGGCCCAAGAATTGGCACAACGTGAGATCAGCGTGCCCATTCTGTTAGGCAACAAAGAGAAGCTCCGCGCGCGTGCGAAGGAGGAGGGCATCTCCTTGGAAATGGTCGGCATCATCGATCCGGAAACCAGCGTCGAACTCCCGCGGTTGGCAGCCTATTTTCAGAAGATGGAGCGCTACCGGAAGATGAATGTGGAGCACCCGGAAGAGATCATCCGCAAACCAGATTACTTCGCCGCCATGATGGTGCAGTACGGGAATGCGGACGGCATCATTGGAGGCAACACCGTATATCCCGAAGCTTTCTTTCGCCCTCTCTTCCACATGATCAAACCGCAGCATCATTGTGAGGCCGCGTCGAGCTGCATGGCCGTGGTGGATCCGGAGAACCCGCTCTTCGGCGAATCGGGCATCGTCTTCCTCGCGGACTGTGCGATCATTCCCGACCCCACGGTAGATCAACTGGCCATGATCGCGGTGGAAGCGGGCCGCTTGGCCGGCGCCCTGCTGGGCCGCAGAGCCCGCGTGGCCATGCTCAGTTATTCAACGCGCGGCAGCGCCAAGACCACCGGCGCCCAGCGGATGGTGGCCGCCACCGAAGCTGCTCGCGAGCGAGCCAAGCGCGAGCTGGTCAATCTCGAGGTCGATGGCGAGTTCCAAGTGGACGTCGCCTTGCAACCGGAATCCGCTGAGCGCAAAGACGTCCACAGCCTGGTGGCCGGCAAAGCCGACGTATTGATTTTTCCCGACCTCAATAGCGCTAACATTGCCTCCAAGTTACTGATCCTGGGCGCACACCCACAATCTTACGGCCAGCTCTTGTTAGGCTTGTCCAAGCCGGCGGCTCAAGTATCCCGCGTGGCGAGCGCCGAGACGATCTTTGGCACGGCCGTGGCCGTCGGCGTGGAAGCCATCAAGTTCCGCGAACTCCTCGCGGACGAGCACGAGGATTGATGCCTCGAGCGCGGCTTTAAGCTCCGCATTGGTTCGTCACTTCCTTTTCGGCATGGTCTCAAGTCTCAGGCGCTTCACTCCCTATTACGGGCTGTTGAAACCCCATCGCGTCGCCTTCTTCGGCGCGATCCTTTGCGCACTCATTTACGGCGTGGCCAGTGGATTTGCTTTTCCCACGGTGGTGAAGAATAACATTCCCATCATCTTTGGGAACGATGATGGCAAGGCGGATTCCGTGCTCTTGATCACCATACTAACATTACCCTTGGCCATTCTTGTGCGCGCGGTTGCCGGATTTTTCAATACTTACTTGATCGCCTACTGCGGGGTGAAAGTGTTGGAGCAGATTCGCAACCGCTTGTTTGGCAAGATCCAAGATCTTCACTTGGCTTATTTTCAAGACACCAACAAAGGGGATCTCCTCAGCCGCCTGATGGTGGATTGCACCTTGGTTCGGCGCTGCATTGTCGAAGTGTCTAACAACCTTATTAAAGAGCCTTTCGTCTTTCTCTCCGCCTTCTGCTATCTCGTCTACCTGTCCATCAAAAATGATGACAATCTCTTTCTCTTGTTCTGCTTGGCAGCCATTCCTATCTGCGTGTTACCCATCCGTTATGTGGGTAAACGGCTCGCGCGCAAGGCGCAGCAATTGCAGAAGGAAACGGGCAATGTGACGGAGGTGGCCACCGAGAATTTGGGCGCCACGCGCGAGATCCGCGCCTTTTCACTGGAAGGCTATGAGAAAGAGAAGTTCGGCCGCTCCGTGGCCAAGACGTTAGGCTATCAGCTTAAAGTGGTGAAGTACGAGAAGAGTCTTTCACCCATCATTGAAGTGATCACCGGGTTTGCCATCACTATCGCCATTTACGCCGCCGCCATTTCAAATAAGGAATATGATGTGGGTGAGGTCGTCTCGCTTTTCGTGGCCCTACACATGTGTTACGATCCTATCAAACGTCTTGGCGCCATCAATAGTCAGCTCAAGAAAGGTATCGCTTCGTTAGACCGGGATCGAAGAAGTGCTGCACACGCCCATTTCCGTGGAAGAGAAACCGGAAGCACTTCGCCTCACCGGTCCGGTTGAGGGCCGACTGCAATTTGAGAACGTGTGTTTCCACTACGACGATGCGGAGTCACAACGAGCGCTCAATGATGTCGACACCCTCCTGGATCCCGGCCGCACCTACGCCCTCATTGGACCCAGCGGCGCCGGCAAATCGACCTTTATCAATCTCGTCCTCAGATTCTACGATCCGGTTTCAGGCAGGGTCTTGTTAGACGGCAAGGATCTGCGTGAGCTGAGGCTTGGGGATCTCCGGCATCAGATCGCGCTCGTGCCGCAAGATCCCGTTCTCTTCAATGACACCATTCGAGAGAACATTCGCCTCAGTAAACCTGAAGCCACTCGCGAAGAGATCGAAATTGCAGCGAAGAAGGCCAATGCCCTATCATTCATTCAAGCAACCGAGAACGGCTTCGAGACCATCGTCGGCGATAGAGGCACCCGTCTCTCCGGTGGCCAGAAGCAACGCATCGCCATCGCCCGCGCTTTCTTGCGTGATGCGCCTCTCTTGATCCTGACGAGGCCACCTCCGCATTGGATTCCGAAGCCGAGAGCAAGATTCAGGAATCCTTGCAGACACTCATGCAAGGTAAGACCGTGCTCATGATCGCGCATCGCTTTGCCACGCTGAAGTTAGCGGACGAGATCTTGGTATTCAATCAGGGCCGCCTCACGGCGCGCGGCGATCATGAACATCTCATGAAGGTTAGCCCCGTTTATCAAAACCTTTACAGCAAGCAGGAACTCGACTGCTCGCGCAGGGCCGCGAGCGCCTTGGCGCCGGCGCGCTCGGTCAGCCCGGGCAACAGCCGCGACGCGCCCTGGATCAGGGTGACCTTCGGCGCCCGCCAGCCGCTCGGTCGACCGGCGCGCAGATGACCGAGCTCGCCCGCGATCTCGACGCCCGTGATCCCGCCGCCGACCACGACGATCGCCGGCTCACCCTCGGCCTCGCTCGCCTCCTCGACCCCGGCCAGCAGCCCCTCGAGCTCGCCGCCGAGGTCGGCCAGCTCGGCGGCGAATTTGTACCCGCGCAGGTGCTCGCCGCCCGCCAAGCCCGGCGGCGGACGGACCTCGGAGCCGAGCGCGACCACGACGAAGCGAGCGGAGAAGCGCCGCCCATCCTCGAGCAGGACCGCGTGCTCGTCGACGTCGAAGCCGGCGATCGTCCCGACCTCGAAGCGGGTCTTGGTGAAACCACGCACGTAGGCCGCCGTATCGAGGATCGTCCCCGCCTCGACCCCCGTCGCCATGCGCTTGGTCAGCAGCTCGTGGCTCAACGGGATGTAGGGGTGCCGGGCCTGGCGATCGACGATCAACACCTCGAGCGCGCGGCCTCGTCGGGTCCGGCGCAGCCGACGGAGCAGCTCGAGACCGGTGAAGCTCGCCCCCAAGATCAGCACGTGCGCGTCGTAGTCGTCGGCCATGGGCTAGTTCTTCGAGCGGGGCCTTCAGTTTCCGAACACGTGGATCTTGTCGCGGACGCTGGCCGGGAAGCGCTCGCGGGCGATCCGCTCGGCCTGGGCCCGCGTGTGTCGGAGGCTGCGGTGCACGAGCACCAGCGCCTCGCCCTCGAACTTCTCGGCGTGCTCGATCAGCTCGTCGACGTGGGTGTGACCCCAGCGACGGGTGTCCTCGACGCCGCGAGCGTCGGTCCACGAGGTGCACTCGTGGACGAGGACCTTGCAGCGGCGCATGAGCTCGGACTCGAGGAAGGTCTCGATCGTCGTGTCTCCGGTGACGCACAGCAGGGGTACGTCGACCGCGTCGGCGATCTGCACCCCCGAGGCGCGCAGCTTCTGGATCGCCGCGCCGGACTCACCGACGAACTCCGGCTTGAGCTTGCGAACCCGCCGCTCGATCGCCCAGGCCAGGCTCGGCACCCGGTGGTGCGTTCGGATCGCGATCGCCGTCAGATCCCGACCGACCGAGACCCGATCCCCCGGCGAGGTCGGGCGCAGATCGAGCCGATAGTCGAAGCCCTCGATCTGCGACCAGGCGGCGAAGATCTGCTCGAGGGGGGCGACGATCTCCGCGGGGACGTGGACGACGGCCGGCGGTAGCTTCCGCATGCCGCGCTGAGACACGTAGTAGTGCAGACCGCCGAGATGATCCGCGTGGCCGTGACTGACCAACACGCGGTTGGCCGAGATCGCATGCGGCGGACACATGCCGATGTCGAACAACAGCTTCAAGCTGGGCACGCGAAGACAGGTCTCCACGCCCCCTTGAGTGATGCCGACCAAACGCAGGCCGCCCACCACCAGCTCGTCTCGGTCGGGCCTGGGCAAAGCGAGCGGGTTGTAGCAGCAAGCTGGCGAAAGCGCTAAGGCCAGCGGGGCACCCCGTCGAAATCACCAACGCCCGACGTAGATGTGGCCCGCCGGACCGAAGGACTCGAGCTCGATCGTCGCCGCCTCGACGTCGTCCTTGGTGTAGTTCACGGCGGCGTCGATCACGTGCACGTAGATCTCGGCGAGGTCCCGGTTGAACAAGGCCTGGGGCGCTTCGAGGGTCAGCCGCGCGCTGCGGTCGTGGATCTCGCTACGCAGCGACGAGCCCCGAAAGAAGGCGGCCCATCGCACGCTCGCCGTGCGGAACACCAACCTGGGCGTCGACGCCCACATCAGGATCTTGTACATCGGCGACGCGAACAGGTTGGTCGCCGCCTCCCGGATCCACGCGGCCTCGGCCTCGGCCGCGAGCTGGCGTGCCTCGGTCATCGCGAGGACCAGCGCGAGCGCGTGACACTGGGGAATCCAGCTCGACGAGGGCGGCGGGACATCCAGCAATTGTTGCAGCGAGGCCGGCAGCCCGGCGAGCGGCTGCTCGGAGTAGG
>CBDDAB010000015.1:0-1251252 GCA_965224685.1 Verrucomicrobiales bacterium
ATGAAGATGGGGCACCGTTCGTTCGGAACCGCTCTGTGGGAACACCTGCCGCATATCTGCACGAACGGGCTCCTCGTCAACACCATCGAATTCTATCACTAATGTCTGTTTCTCGTCTTCAGTGCGGAACCGCGGCGTCGCCCCATTAGGGATACGAGCGACCCTAAAGATACTGCTAAAGAGCCATCTCTCGCCTTCGATTTCAACCTCTCGCAAGGGAACGGAATAGTCACCGACTACCTCAATGGTATCTAGCACGGGATGAGCATCGATGCGAGGCGCACCGGCGATGAGCAACGATTGAGGCTCTGAGAAAACGTAACGATCGGGCCCCAATCGGAGGGCTAATTGAAAGCTTTCCAGATGAGCGTTCGGCATCTGGTAGCTGGACCAGAGCCCACGCAGAGCGAGGTCTCCAAGCACCTCGCTCTGGCCCGGTCTCAACGCCCTTCCCAGGTCTCTCTCAAGCTCCTTCAATGACAGGGCCCAATCCTGATCTGCCTTCCAAGGCTCTGCCGCTTGAGGAAGATGATGGGAGTGGAGAAGGCCCCCATGGAGATGCTCAACTCCTTCCTTCCATTGAGGCACCAGCCTCGTCTGCTGGATCAGCAAATTCCAACTATGACCGGCCAAAGGAATCAATTCATCTCCCACATTGGCAATCTTGACGAAAGCCCGAAACCGCTCGCCTTCAATCCAGGTAGGAAAGGCCTGATGAATTTCCCAGGAAAGGGGCGAACCTCGAAGGGACGACACGTGAATGAAAAGTGTCAGTAGAAGAATCCTGACCAAGATCCTCGTATGTCGTCTTATGGCTTTAAGGATCATCGGACCACCGGTTTCTGAGACTCGTGTCTTGGATACTATCACCGTGTCCCAATGAGAGAGTATTGAGATTGATCGACACCCCATTCGTCACTGGATCAAGCGCTCCCATAAGTCTCCCATTGGAATTGGCGGGAAGTTCGTGTCCTCCCGCCCCGTTCAAATCAGGCGTGGCCATGTGTCCAATCTCATGAACGTCGAAACTTCCCGTTCAGGCTCTCGCCAGAGGGAAGTCACGACGGCCTCTTGCGTACCATCCACAGTGCTCCAAACAACAGGCACACTCCCGCAGCGATCCATGGCCATATGATGGCGTCCACCGATTCCGTTGGTGGACTTTCATCTTCGGTTGATTCACTATCTCCAGAGCGATTTGAATCTGTGTTATTCACTCGCATTTGTAAATCAGCTACGGTTTCCGCCCGCGTTTCGGACGTCGCCCAGCCCATTGGGCGATTAGTGAGGGCCTGCCACAGCGCGAGTTGGGGAACGAATTCGGAAGGGCCGGAGATGGGAAAGCCCATATCGTTATCCACTCGTATGACTCTATCCGTGTCTTCAAACGTGATAGTCAATGTATTATTAGGCGTAGCCAAGTTGACAACGAATTTCGGGGTCTTGCCGATTGGAACACGACACAACCGCATGTTTCCCTCAAAGAGCCAGTGATCTCCATCCACTGAGATTTCGCGCGCCGGAGCAGTTAGCTCTTCAGAAAGAGGGATTTCGGCGATTGGCTCCGCCTTCCAAGCTTCGTTATTGATAACAAAGCGGCGTTCGTGCTCTCGCGAGGAGAACCACACACCATCGGCCAGTAGTAGATGAACTCGGTAGCTTGACATCCGGCGGGATTGCAATGCATGCAGGCCTTCAATATCAATGAACGCTTCTGGTCCATAGACGAACTGCTCGCCCGGTCCAACGTCAACGGCACCCCTCCAAGCCGCCGCCTGCTCCACGACACTCCATTGCGCTTCCTCGACCTTGGGGAGCGAATCTTCGAGAATGTTCTGCGGCAGAGGCCTGGATGGCTCACCCAAAGTAGCCTCAAGAAATAGCTGTCTGGTATCCGGGTGCGTTAACAGCGGAAAAGGCTCGCTGCCGGTGTTCGTCACCCGCACATACACGCCCCACCGTTCACCCTCCAGCCAGGTTTCATAGGGGTCAAATACCTCGATCTTCGCTTCAGGTGCAGCGACTGCGACACCGATTGCGGCGCAGACCGGTAACAATGCCTTCACTCGCACAAACAATCTGCCTTTGATAGGTTTCATTCTTACGGAACAGAAAATCGGTTAGGCAGATCAATCCGCCCGGTGGCTTCATCGCTCCATTCGACGTCATCCAGTCCATCGATGCGGACCAGCGCACCTCCACTGACAACAACGAACACGATGTCTCCCATCAAGGTCCCATCACCGGGTTGTTCGTGCCAATTGCCAACAAGCAGATGGCCTACTTCATGTCCAGTCGCCACTCCGGCGACTTCCTGAAACTCCGCCTGCGTGAAGTGCCTACCAATATTATAAACTCCGAAACCCTCATCGCATACAGAGGCCACATCTATCCGCGCTCCTTCCCTCTCTACTGGGGGACCCATTTTGAAAATGGAGTGAGCCTCCGTGGTCGCGTCAAGGTATTGACTACCCGGTGCACCTTCGTAGAGACGTCCCATGCGCGTGACGAACAACAATTTCACAAAGTCCTCAAGCGCTACGTGCCGGTTCATGGCGTGAAATGAATCCAGAGTCTGGATTGGCTCCGTAAACTTGCTGATGCAGGTTAGGCTTTTGTAGTCTGTAGGCTGCATCCCAGTAACCCCCCCGAGCCAGTGACACTGACCCCGGGTTGGAAACATCATCGGGAGCACCCTCAGATTTGTAGTCTGCTCTAACGAAGAGCTGGTGCCCAGCCATCTCGTGAAGCCCCACCATGCGGAAGGATTCTCGCCCTTGATTACGGATTTCAAACTTGAATTGATAGGTTTCCTTTCGAAGCATGTTCGGAAATGGAACTTCTAAAAAAATCCGAATAGGCGACGAGTCGGTGACATCCTTGCCGCTTTCTATGACTGTTGAGGGTGGATGACTCCATGCCCAATGAAACTTGGCAAAGAGCGACAAAATACTAATTCCTAAGATTCTTACCTTCAGTGCTATCACCTTGCCCCCAAGTGAGATTGGCGAGATCGAGAGGCACTTCATTCCATTCAGGCTTGCCCCGTCGCGGTCAAGACGTCTACTTGCGTACCAACCACAGTGCTCCAAAAAACAAGAATACTCCCGCAGCGATCCACGGCCATATGGCGGCATCCACCGATTCCGTCGATGATGGCCTTTCCCCTTCAATTGATTCGCTGTCTTCAGAATCCTTTGTGTCCCCATCATTCTCCCGTATTTGTAAATCTGCTACGGTTTCGGCCCGCGTTTCGGACGTCGCCCAACCCATTGGGCGATTAGTGAGGCGCTGCCACAGCGCGAGTTGGGGAACGAGTTCGGAAGGGCCGGAGATTGGGTTTGCCATTCTATTGTCTATCAGGACTTTACCGCCTTCGATGCCCGCAAAGGTGATCTCAAGCAAATCTCGTGAATCGCCAAGGACTCTAAAGTCCGGTTGGTAGCCCGCAGGGGCACGGCAAAGGCGAAAACCTGCTTCGAATAGCCATGATTCGCCGACGACAGAGATCTTGCGCACCGGAGCGTTGAGTCCTTCAGTCCGAAGGGGGATCTCAGCAATCGGCTTTGCCCGCCAAGCTTCATTGTCGACCACGAATCTGCGCTCAGTCAAAGGAGAGGAGGACCACGTTCCGTCTGCCAACAGTATATGCACTCGGTAGCTTGACATCCGGCGGGATTGCAAGGCATGCAGGCCTTCAATATCAATGAACGCTTCTGGTCCGTAGACGAACTGCTCGCCGGGACCGACCTCAACAGCACCCCTCCAAGCCGCCGCCTGCTCCACGACACTCCATTGCGCTTCCTCGACCTTGGGGAGCGAATCTTCGAGAATGTTCTGCGGCAGAGGCCTGGATGGCTCACCCAAAGTAGCCTCAAGAAATAGCTGTCTGGTATCCGGGTGCGTTAACAGCGGAAAAGGCTCGCTGCCGGTGTTCGTCACCCGCACATACACGCCCCACCGTTCACCCTCCAGCCAGGTTTCATAGGGGTCAAAAACCTCGACCTTCGCTTCCGGTGCGGCAACGGCGGCGCAAGCGATGCCGATCACCGTAAGTGCAAGCCACATCAAAAATTGGCTACTGGCAGGTCTCATTCCTAAGGCACAGAATATCGGTTAGGCAGATCGATCCTCCCGGTAGCCGCGTCGCTCCACTCGACGTCATCCAACCCATCGATGCGGACTAGCACTCCACCACTGACAACAACGAACACGATGTCTCCCATCAAGGTTCCATGGCCGGGATCTTCGTGCCAATTGCCAACAAGAAGATGGCCTACTTCATGTCCTGTCGCCACTCCGGCGACTTCCTGAAACTCTGCCTGCGTGAAATGCCTACCAATATTATAAACTCCAAGACCTTCGTCGCACACAGAGGCCACGTCAATCCGTGCGCCTTCTCTTTGAACGGGTGGCCCCATTTTGAAAATGGAGTGAGCCTCCGTGCTCGCGTCAAGGTACTGATTACCCGGCCCACCTGCGTAGAGACGTCCCATGCGTGTGACGAATAACAATTTCACAAAATCCTCAAGCGCTACGTGCCGGTTCATAGCGTGAAACAATCCAGAGTCAGGATTCATTCCGTAAATATTTTCATGTCCATCCAGATCCTGCTGTCTGTAGGCCGCATCCCAGTAAACCAACCCCGAGCCAGTGACACTGACGCCGGGTTGGTATCTCACTTCACCATTCCACTCAAAGGCTGGGCGATTGGGGATAAGTGCCCGGATCGTAGGTGATCATAGGACCAGAGGTGTTTAAGTCCAGAATGGCCCAGTTGAAGTGCAGGCTTGAGCCTGAGGTCGTGACCCAATCTATGAATCGATTTCTTGAGCTTGCGGCAATTGGTTCCAGCAATCTCGCTGCGGGACGCCGCGACTCCTTGAACGGGCAATACCACCAATCCTACCCAGACAACTTCCACAAGCGGCTGTTGCTCCGCACATAGATCGCGCCGCCGGCAATGGCCGGCGTGCATTGAATCATCTCGCCCAATTCGAGTTGGCTCACGATCTTCCCCTCCTCGCCGTCTAGCGAAATCACCTGAACCAGGCCTTCCTCATTGAAGGCATAAAGGTGCGTGTCCGTGGCGATGGGCGAAGCACCAAATGGACCCTTCAGCCGAATGCGCCAAAGGCGTTTCCCATCTTCCACACTGCCGCAGTTCAGCACGCCCGAGTTGTTGATCACGTAGACGCGATCACCAATCACAAGCGGACTCGCGGTGCCGGGACGCATCGCCCCCGTTTGCCACAACTCTTCCGCTGCCCCATCGGCGCCGGCCTTGATCGCGGTCAGACCATTGGAAGGCACGTAAAGGACATTGTTCGCATCTGCGGCACTCGAGGGAATCGTCGAGGCGCCTCCCTTGAAGCTCCACACGGTTTGTCCCGTGGCAGGCGAGATCACATCCACGCCCCACCCCGATTGCAACGCGACTAATGCCTTTTCATCGGAACCATTCAGCACCAAAGGTGACGTCCAGTTGGCTTGTTTCTTACGAGTGATTTTCCACAGGTTCTTTCCGTATTTTAAGTCGATTCCGGCCACGAACGAATCACTATCGTTTTCAACCTGCGCGATGAAGATGCCATTGGCGATGACCGGTGAGGAAGCTAGTCCAAGACTGTTGCTAGCATTGGGGTAATCGTTAGTAAGGCCGCGAAGCCATTTCACATTCCCTTCGAGATCCAGACAGAAGAGGTCATTCGAGGAGAAAAGCGCTAACACATTTTCGCCGTCGCTCACGGGAGTCGGCGCCGCCACACTCGTCTTGCTATGACACATGGTGCGGCCCGTAGACCAGAACTGCCGTTCCCAAACGGTCTTTCCATCGCTGGCATTGAAACAGAAGACATGCAGCTTGGCTTGGTCCGCGCCGCTTGAGGCCGTGACAAAGACTTTGTCTCCCACGACGATCGGACTGGAGAGACCTTTGCCCGGAAGCTCGAGCGACCAGGCGACGTTCTTGTCTTTCTCGAGTGTGGTGGGAATCCCTTCTGCTTTGATGTAGCCACTACCATTGGGACCCCGGAACTGCCGCCAGTCCGCATGAGCTGAACCAGCGGCCAGGCTAACGATTATGCTGAGAATAGATAGATGTTTCATGATGTGATTTCTAGGAACTAAGGAGGCGAGGCGTGCTCTCAATAGGTTAGCGCCTGTGGCGCCGCTTCAGAAAGAGCATGATAAAACAGAAGAAGTTGGAAATACTTAGCCTTGATCCACTTTGCCCCGCTTGGGTTGTGGTGTGGGTGGGCGATCGAGCGCGAGCAAGGCCGTGCCGGTGGCATCACACACACGCAGCTGGAATTGCCACTGCACCGTCCACTCTTCTTTCTGTTCGTTCTGACAAAGTTTCACTAGGAGTGTGTTCTTCCCCTTTTTCAAACTGACGGGAAGCGTGTATTGATCAATGCGCATGCCGCGATGGTATTCATCGCGGCCGAAGATAAATTCGCCATTGAGCCAGATCTTCCACGCGTTCTTACATCCTAACCGCAGCTCAGCGGGTTGATCGGTCGCCGATGTGTATTCGCCGTACGCATAAGCCGTGACCTCTTTCAGTTCGCCGAAGGCCTTGTTGATATCGACCATGCCGTATTCATCGGAAGTCGCAAAGTTCGACCAACGCACCTTGCCATCTTTGCCATCGTATTCGGCACCTAGATCGATCTCGGATTCCGGTGGGAACGCCGTTTCAAAACCTTTGCGTTCCGTGTTGTCAAAGGGGCCGATGACCGACCAATGCATGAGAAAACCAAAGTGCTCTGGCAGATCCACCTCTTGGCCGAACTCACGGAGTGCCTTAGCTGCGGTGTCTACTTGATCGATGTCCCGCGCAGCACCTAACGCTTGCCGGTAAATGATAGCCGCTCCCGCTTTCTTTTCCGCCTCCGTCAGCGCTGCGGCCTGATCTAACAAAGCCTGGACGGCATCCCGCCGTAGGGCCGTGCTGGGATCATTCAGCATACCAGGCACTAACAACTCGGCGGTATCGGGATCAGCACGTTCTAACAACTCGAAAGCAAATCGTCGCGCACGGGGATTCTGCTGCGTGTCCATAAGGAACGCACCCAAAGACTCTAAGGGAAGGGATCTCCCCGCGTTCAATTCCCGATCGGTGATGGCTTGGGCCGCGGAGACGAGCCAATTCGCGGCCAGCCCGTTGGCATCACCGATTCCATCTAACAGAGGCACGATCATTGCGCTGTCTCCTTGGATCACTTGCCGCCAAGCTTCGGCGGCTGCTTCATTGCCCTCCCCTTCATTGCCCACCGACTGGAGCACGCCAATGGCTTCTTTATAGGGATCAGGTGCGTCTTGAGCCACAGCGTACGGCGATAGCGCAAGAGAGGAGACAACGAACAAGGTAGGTAATTTCATGACTAGCTGGAAATCGTGTGCCCATTTGTAGAAGGGAAAGCGACTGTATGCCAGTCTTGGTGTGACGAAAAGTGATCTCTACTCGAAGCGAGGCGATCGATCGCCAACTTCACGGTGGCACCATTTCCACCAATAAGGCAGCAGTGCTAACGCGATGATCGCGGAAAGAATCAGGCCGCCACTGCAGGCCAGACCGAGATCGAAGACGCCACGGTTTCCGGCAAGGAGGAGGCTTGAAAAACCGATGCAGGAAGAAAGCGCGCAAATGACCAGAGCCTTGCCGATCAGATGCTGAACCATCTTGATGTCTCTCCGTTCACGGAGAGCAAGGAGGATGTGAATGCTGTAGTCAATCCCTGCGCCGGCGATGAGGGGAAAGGCCGCTATGTTAGCCATGTTGAGTGGGCGGTTGAGCAGACGAAGAAAGGCTAGGCAAGCGGTGAGACAGAGGGTCAGGGAGAGGATCGCTAGGACAATCTCTCGCGGGCGTCTCAGAACGATGATCAAGGTAACTAGCAGGATGACTGCGACCGGACCACTTTGGGTCAAGACATCCTCCCGCGCCGCACGCGCGATGGCTGGTCCCAAGGGCATCCAACCTGTTAGGGAGGCGAAGCTAGATTGACCAGAGAGCGCGTGTTCCAAGGTGCGCATGCGCAGCCGGAACCACTCACGAAAGGCATCGGAAGACAGGTCCAAGTCTGCAGGCCGGGTGAGGAAGATAGAACCCACGGCGTACCATTGATCCTGTGTGTGAGTGAGGGTTTGCCTAACCAAACCGGGCAAGGTTTTCTTCTCGGCCGGCAAGTAAGTCGTCTCCCACCAATCCATGAGATCATTGAAAAGCGATAATGCGTCTTCTTCCAGATCGGCCGCCTGAGCCGCCGCGCTCAGCCGTTCGCGTTGTGATAGGATCCAGCGCAACGCAGCCGCATTAGCTTGTTGCGCCTCGGTCTGCGGAACCATGCTCTGCGGCGACCACCATCGCAGTCCATTGTTGTCATTCTGCACTTTTGATAATGCTTCGGCGGTAGCCGTGAGATTCCCTGACAGCTCTTCGGCTGAATCGCCTCGCACGAGAACGGGCACCATGACTTCGGAATCTTGTCCGAGTGCTAGTTGAATCTTCTCCCAAGCATCCATGGCCTCACTATGCCGGGGCCGCATGGAAGACGTGCTGGGATCGAAATGGGGCAACCCTCGCCAAGCAAAGGAGATGATCACCACACTGACTAACATCAACGTAGCGATCAAGGCGAACCGGTGATTGAGAGGGCGGCTCAGTAGTGGGGACGAAGGCTGCCGCTTGTGGGTTCTGGCCAGCTTGGGCACCAGAGGCGTGAAGACGAAGAGCATGATCACGGCTCCCACAAGCGTCCCGGTTGCGACGAGGATCCCGAACTGTTTCAATCCTGGAAACTGACCTAATGTCAACGCTGCGAACACGACCGAGGTCGTAACCGCTGCAGCGAGGATCGGTCGTTGCACAGCGCCTCTCAATTGCTTTGCATTCCATTCCGGATGGATCATGGCATGCCGGTAAATGAGGGCGCCATAGTCCACAACTAACCCTTGCACCACAGCCGCGAAACCCATGCTCATGGCGGTGATGGCTCCCAACAGGAGCGCGCCGATCGAGACCGTGATGACCAACGTGATAAGCACCATTCCCATGCCCACGGCCAAGGGTTTCAAACTGCGGAGCGTGAACCAGAATAGGAGCGAGATCAGCGTGAACGTGATGGCAATGGTGCTAGAAAAATCGCGCTCAATCCCCATCCCCGTTTCGGCCATGAAAGCCAGCTCTCCAGTGATCCAGATAGACGGGACTTCCAACTCGTTTGCCAACCGGTTCGCCTTCCAGCGCTCGATGGTTTCACGAACATCTCTCGTCCAAGTGTGCGCTTCGCGATAGCTAGCCGCCTTGTCAGGAGGCGCCATTCGAACCAGTTTGAGATCACCGCTCGCGGCCAATTGTTGAAACGGCCCGTCATCGCCGTCCAGCGAGACGTCGATGACATCGGTGAACCCAAAGGGATCGTAGGCCAGCAGCTGGATCTCCGCCATGTCCATGGTCGAGCCAATGCGGTCGACGACCTCTTCGAGATGCGCCTCCACTTTCCCCGGCGCCAAACGATCCCGAAAACTTTGCACTTTGTCAGGAGGCGCGTTAGCAATCATCCACCCCAAGGTCTGCGAAGCTTCCCGGAGCATTGCCCTAGCGGAATCCCCTTCCATGTGACCGACCAGACCAGGCACCTTCCGCAAAGTCTGGCCTAGGGAATCGGCCGCTTCATCGAGGAGTTCAGGGTCGTTAGCATGGAGGCCCACGAGCAAGTCTTCCTGCTCCTGGAATTGTTGCCGCATAGTCAGAAGGCTTTGCAACTCCGGGAGATTGGGAGGAAGGAGGGTGAGAATATCCGAATCCATCCGCAGACGCGGAAACGCCACGCCAAAGAGGATGGAGGCAAGAACGAGCGCGATGATGAGCGGACGATGACGCATGGACTAATTAGGGCGCCTTGTTAGTATCCGCGGTTCCACAAATGCTGACGCTAGACAGAGTGATAGGACAAAAGGAGAACGTAAGGCATTCATGAACGGCTCGACATCTGTCCATGAACCGTCGCGATGGGCAAGCTCGTAGCGGAACTTGTGAACGTTCCGGGCAGAGGAATTGTCGCCTACCACGTAGCGGAACTTGTGAAAGTTCCGGGCAGAGGAATTGTCGCCCACCCCGTAGCGGAACTTGTGAAAGTTCCGGGCGTGGCGCGCGAACCGGGGAGAAGTCTCACGACTTCTTCTACACGCTCGTACAGCCGAAAGTAGCGGAACTTGTGAAAGTTCCGGGCGTGGTGCGTGAACCGGGGAGAAGTCTCACGACTTCTTCTACACGCTCGTACAGCCGAAAGTAGCGGAACTTGTGAAAGTTCCGGGCGTGGCGCGTGACCCGGAGAGAAGTCTCACGACTTCTTCTACACGCTCGTACCGAGGAAAGTAGCGGAACTTGTGAAAGTTCCGGGCGTGGCGCGTGACCCGGGGAGAAGTCTCACGACTTCTTCTACACGCTCGTACCGAGGAAAGCGTTTCGGCTCGGCAGGGCTTAGCAGCGAGCGAGCACGAACTACGAAATCTTTCGTTGATTTCTACGAAACACTTCGTATGATGCATCGCCATGCCGAGTTCTCTCAAGCCTACGGAGTCTGAGCTAGCCATCTTGCAAGTGCTTTGGAACCGCGGACCATCCACCGTCCGTGAGGTCTGTGACCAGCTATCGCGAAAGAAGCAGACCGGCTACACCACCGTCCTGAAGCTCATGCAAATCATGACGGACAAGGGGCTGCTCCTGCGGGATGAATCCCAACGTTCACACATTTACCGGCCCAAGCAGAATGCTCAACGAACCCAGAAAAGGCTTCTCAAGGATTTCATTGAACAAGTTTTCCAAGGATCGCGGCACCAGTTACTGATGCAAGCGCTCTCAGATAAGAAGGCGACCGAGGAAGAACTCGCGGAGATCCGCGCTTTGCTTGACGAACACGACTAAATGCTAGAATCATGAAAGAAATCATCGTCCCGTTGTTAGGAGAATTCTTGAAACACGCGCTCTGGCAAGGGTGCCTCATCGCCGTCTTGTTAGCAGTCCTGCTGCAAGTGGGTCGAAACGCGTCTGCGTCACTTCGGTATGGGCTCTGTTGTTTGGCCTTGCTTGCCATGGTAGCCTTGCCTGTCTGGACCGCCGTTTCAACGGTTCCCCTTCCTGCCTATTCTTCGACTCAACTCAGCCATGGCGTGGCAGCAATCGACGCCGATGAAAGCGTTGTACCGTTGTCTCAAGAGCCGGAGTTCCAACCGGCACCGCCTCCACGTTATGTCGTTCCCGTGACCTTGTGGTTGGTAGGGGTGGCCTTGCTGGCGCTGCTTCGTCTCGCCAGCTGGTGGCGTGTCACGAGGTTGACACGTTCGCGTTATTGTGAGGACGTCCCGCATCACCTACGCCAATGGTTGGAGGCCGTGCAACATGAGTTGGGCATGCAAGCGCGTGTGTTGCTGTGCTATTGCCACGGTATCCAAGTCCCCTGCGCGATCGGGATGGTTCGCCCGAAGATCCTGCTCCCGCGCAAGTTGCTGGAAGCACTCAATGAATCTCAAGTGAAAGCCATCTTGGCGCATGAACTGATGCACATTAAGCGGCATGACTACTTGGCGAATCTGCTACAAACCGTGGTGGAGACATTGCTCTTCTTTCATCCGGCCGTCTGGTGGGTGGGGCGTTGTTTGCGGATTGAGCGTGAGCATTGTTGCGATGATGGGGCGGTAAAGGTGTGCGACAAACCGGTGGTTTATGGTCAGGCACTTTTACGATTGGAAGAGGCGCGGGATGAAGGGATGCGTTTCGCCATGTCGGCGCGGGGATCGCATCGTAGCGGCCTAGCACTGCGTGTGCGGCGTTTGTTAGAAACTAACATCTCAGCGCGACACCGGCGACGTTTCCCTTTTCTCGCCACAGCCCTGCTCCCTCTGGCTGTGATGGCTGGTGCGGCTTGGTTGATTCTGCCGGGTCTCGCCCAAGACAAGTTTCCGACGCCGGCAAAGGACCCAAATCTATCCAGGATCCAAGACCTGACTGACAAATTATCGGAAGCCGTGCATGGAAATCGCCCCAGTGTGCTAACAGTTACGTTTGAGCGGCAACTGCAACTTATGGGCAAGCTTGAGGGAGACGAACTCTATCTCGCTGCAGCGAACTTTACGTCTGATCCGACACTCACGACACTCTGGCCAACCTATCAGAAGTTTCGACTGACCAAGGAGGCAATGTTGGCGTCCGGGCTGGGTCACAAACATCCGAAGATTAAGGAGGTGGAAGCCAAGATTACATCCGTTGGCGAAATGATGGACGCCGCGGTTGAGAGTATACGCCGTACGTTAGAGACTAAGTTGGAGATGGCGCGGAAAGCACAGCGCAACGATCCTGAGAACTCGAAAGAGACGGACCCTAGCAAACTCGCTGAATTGGTTTTCGAACTACAGATGCAAGTGGACCAATTCGTCGCCTCGCAATCGAACTATTCCGGTCATAGTGAGCTCTTGACAGATCGTGACGCGTTGCTTGCTTCAGGCCTGGGCGAAAAACATCCCCAAGTGCAAGAGATCGATGCACGGATTACCGCTCAAGAACGTCTCAACAGGTCTTCGGCTCAGAAGAGCATCATTGTCAGTGGCGAGGTCAAGGCACCCAGACGCATCTCTTGGATCGACGACCTCACTGTTAGGGGCGCACTGCATGCGGCCGACGGCGTCACCGATTGGGCGGCACCCGCGAATGGCCGGCTCATTCGTAACGGCGAGTCGGAGAAGATCGATCTTACAAACTCTAAGCAGTTGGACCGCGTACTCTTGCCAGGCGACAAGATTATCGTGCCCCACAAATGACCCATACCAAGAACTCTAACCAAGAGGCAGAAAAGTTGCGATAAACTATTTTCAGATTCAGGCTCCTCGTCTATAGATGGCACGAACTTCACTGCTCATGAAGATCTTCGCCATTATTTCAATAGCTTCTGTTTCTTTTATTGTTTTCTCTAACTTTGCGACCGCAGCGACGACCTTGGCTCGCGGTCAGTTGGCGTTCGTCGGTTATAACAGTGACAACCCCGATCAAATCGCCTTCACGACAACCGTGGACATGGATAGCACGACGGAAATCATTTTCACGGATAATGGGTGGTTTGCTGCCGGCGGATTCCGTTCCGGGGAAGGGACGAGCACGTGGATGTCCGGTTCAAATATCTCAGCTGGGACGATCGTCACGCTCGACATTACCAATGACACCGCCAACGTGGGCACACTTTCCGGAGGGGTTGCACTCTCAGCTGACGGTGACCAAATCTTTGCCTACCAAGGAACGACTCCGACATCTGGTGCCGACAGCAATTTTATTGCTGGATTACAAATGAATAATGGTAGTTGGGACATCACGTCTTCAAGTCCGAATACTTCGGCCCAGCCATTCACAGATTTCTTTTCTCTCGCGCTTAATCTCGAGGTCGACAACGCCGCCTATACGGGACCTCGCAATTTCAGCTCGGAATCGGCATTTCAATCCGCAGTGTTAGACACTAGTAATTGGACCACGGATAACGCCAATCCGCTTGCCTTCTCCACCACACCTTTCACCATCCCCGAACCGTCTAGCATTTTCCTGATTGGCGTGAGCGTTAGCGCGTTGGCTTTCAGGCGCAGCCGTTCATGAGAATAACAAACGGGCCTCCTCGTAAGAGAAGGCCCGCATGGATTGGGAGGGGGATCTTGAAGATTCGCTCAGAACTTCGTTAGCGGCGGTAACACCGGGTGCGGGAAGTGGAATAACTCGGCGCGTAGTAGCGGCGGGTGGTGTAAACGCGAGGGGCCGTGCGTATATAAAGGCCGCTGTTTCGGTAATAGATCGGTCCGCCGTAATGAGGGTGGGTGATGATGCGGCGGCTGTAGGTCCTGCGTGGATGATGATAGTGTTGCTGATGCCGGACATGACCGTGGCTCCGATAGGTGTTATGATGCGAGGTGTAGCACTTCTTCTTGGCCTTGCGGTAAGACCGGTCGGCCGAGGCGTCGATCGGGCTCATCACGGCCACTAGGGCCAACACGCCAGTCACGGTGAGGAGGGAATTGAGGAGTCGTTTCATCATAAGATCAATAATGGATTCGGGGCATGAGACGCCTTGCCGGTAGATTCTATTCGAAAGCTTTCCTTTAGGAAAGATTCGGCTATGATCCCGCCGCCACGGCCAATTTGGCCCGGTTCTTGCGGGCGAACCTCGCATACCACTCCTATCCATCATGACGTCACTCTTAGAATCTGAAGGCCTGCGCATCGAGCCGGCAACGATCGAAGACCTCGACATGTTGGTCGAGTTGGTGATGGATCTCTTTCGTTTGGAGGAGGACTTTCAGCCGGATCGCCAGAAACAGACGCATGGTTTGCGGCTCATTCTCGAGCAACCTAACAGAGGGCGAATCTTCGTGCTGCGCAGCGAACATAAGATTATCGGCATGGTGAATCTGTTATTCACCATCAGTACAGCTGAGGGCGGTATCGTTGTTCTCATGGAAGACCTTATCATTCATCCGGATCACCGCCGGCGCGGCTTTGGCGGAGAGATGATGCGCTATGTGCTAGATTTCGTTAGGAAACGTGACTTCCGCCGCATCACGATCCTAACGGACAAGATCAGCCAAGAATCCCAGGCATTCTTTGCCAAACACGGCTTCACCCATTCCAAGATGATTCCCATGCGTCTGAGTCTCAACACGAGCACGGATTCGCCATGATCTTGGGCGATGCGTCAGCTCCTCCCTTCCGTCACTTCGAAGTGGCGGACGGCTTTGCCCTCACCCTCATTGCCATTCTCTTCGCCGTCCTTGCGGGCGTGGTGATGGTGGCACGCCATTTTCTCAAGCGCGAACGTCTCCCCACGCCCCGAGGCCAAGTGGTGCGGGATCTCGGCGACGAGCCTGAAGCAGTGGAGACCCCTCAATCGGCGTCCGACAACACCAAGTCCTGGGAGCGCGACGGTAATTGGTGGAAGAACTCGTGAGGACCAGCCGGCACTTGGAACTTGCGGATTCCCGTGGGGTTCGTGAACGCATGTCACGATTCTGGCACGTCCGTGTCTTCAGGCTTTTCCTCTTCTTAATGGCCACTTCCGCAGTGGCTGCAGAGACGACGAATCATTGGGCCTTCCAGCCGCCTTCACGACCGGATCTTCCAAGGGCCACCGCCAACCCAACCGCTGATCACCGGATCGACCGGTTTGTACACCGTGAGACCGAACGTGCCGGGTTGGAGACAGCGCCGGAGCTTTCGGATCAAGCCTTTCTCCGGCGGACCACCTTTCTTCTCACCGGCTTGCCGCCATCTGTGAAGGACTTGTCCTTTGAAAAGGACGATCAACCGCTCAATCATCGCGATCGCCTAACGGATCGTCTGTTGGCTTCCTACGCGTATGGTGAGCGCTTTGCTAGCTTCTGGTTACCCTTAGCGCGATACGCCGAGGATCAGGCACATCAAGTGGGGAATAACACTTCTCTCAATTATCCCAACGCCCATCTCTATCGCCAATGGGTCATCGATGCCTTCAACCGCGATCTGCCCTACGGCGATTTCATTCGTTGGCAACTCGCCGCCGATTTCTACGAAGGCGTGCGCGAACGGGAAGTCGATGCGTTAGGGTTTCTGGGAATCGGCCCCAAGTACTACAATCGCGGACGTCTCGATGTCATGGCGGATGAGTGGGAGGATCGGGTGGATACCGTTAGCCGGACCTTTCTGGGGCTCACCGTGGCGTGCGCACGCTGTCATGATCACAAATACGACCCCATCTCCGCACAAGATTACCACGCACTCGCCGGCGTCTTTGCCAGCACGGACATGTTAAACAAACCTCTAGCAGAGGCGGCGCCTGCCAAGAAAGGGAAGAAGGACAAGAAAGAGGGCCCCGAAACGGCTCGGCATATTGTTAAAGAAGGGAAGATTCAAGACTTGCCTGTTTTCATCCGCGGCGATGTCGAAAGTAAAGGCGATGTGGTGCCGCGGCGTTTCCTAACCGTGCTCTCAGATGGCGAACCCAAGCCCTTCACCGATGGCAGCGGCCGGCGGGAATTGGCGGAGGCGATCACTGATCCCAGCAATCCACTCACCAGCCGCGTCATGGTCAATCGATTGTGGAAGGAGGTTTTCGGTCATGGCCTGACACGCACGCCAAGTAATTTCGGCATCTTAGGCGAGAAGCCCACGCATCCGGAACTTCTCGATGATCTCGCACTAGAGTTCCAATCGCACGGCTCTATCAAGCGTCTCCTCAAGGCAATGCTATCCACCGCCACCTATCAACGTTCCGCGTCTTACGGAGATGCGAAGCAAACCGAGAGCGATCCGGCGAATCGTTGGCTTGCTAGAGGAGCAAGGAGACGCCTGACCTTTGAGATGTGGCGCGACGCCTTGCTCGCTGCTTCAGAATCTCTCAACCCACAAGGCGGCGTTTCTTCCGAGATCGAAGATCCCCAACACTTTCGCCGCACTCTTTACTCACGCATTAGTCGTTTGGATCTCAATGACGTTTTGGAGCAGTTTGATTACCCGGATCCTAACGTGCACGCCTCTAGCCGAACGGAAACCACGACCGCTTCACAGAAGCTTTATCTGCTCAATCATCCCTTCATGATCGATCAGGCGGATCGTCTTTCGGCACGTGCGACCGAGACGGATGACCCTATTGGGGAACTCTACCGTCGGCTTGTTAGCCGCACGGCAAGTTCGCACGAGAGGGCGCGGGCAGAAAGGTTTCTCAAAACCGCCGGAAGCACGGGGCTGGCGCAACTCGCTCAAGTCTTGATGTGCTCTAATGAAATGTTGTATCTTGACTAACGGATCACGATGAATCGCCTTCCTCTCGCACCACTTTCACGCCGGCAGATGCTTAAGCGTCTGTCCGCAGGCTTTGGCATGGTCGGCCTATCCGGCATGCTTCCGAATCGTTTGTTAGGGGCGAATCCCGCCTCCGCCGGATTGAAGCCGAACCTTCCCGGCAAAGCCAAGCGCGTCATCTTTCTCTTCATGAACGGTGGGCCCTCTCACGTGGACACCTTTGATCCCAAGCCCGCCCTGGCCACGCATGCAGGCGAACAACCCACGGGCAAACTTTATAAGAAGAATAAAGGCAGCGGTTTCATGCCATCCCCCCTGACATTCTCGCCACAAGGCCAAAGTGGCCTCATGGTGAGTGAGTCGCTACCTCATCTCTCCCAAGTCATTGATGACTGTTGCGTCATCCGGTCCATGCACACGGACATTCCCAATCACGAGCCGGCGCTCATTCAAATGCACACCGGCCACATTCAACCCACGAGACCTTCGTTAGGTTCATGGTCGGTCTATGGCCTGGGTCAGGAGAATGAGAATCTGCCAGGATATGTGGTGCTGCGGCCGGGAAAGAAGATCGTCGTGGGGCCGGCACTTTGGAGTAGCGGGTTTCTCCCTGCGAACTACCAAGCATCCACCGTCTTCACCACGGATGACATGGAGGTGGCCAATTTGGTGAAAAATGTCAGGAACCCGCGTTACGATCTTAAGCAGCAGCGTCGTCAATTGGATCTCTTGCGTCAGATGAACACCGATCATCTGGCCGCGCGCGATGAGGACACGGAGCTGGAGGCGCAGATCAAGGCCATGGAAACAGCCTATCATATGCAAATGGAAGCCACGGATGCCTTTGATATTCACCAAGAACCCGAGCATGTGCGCGCCTCTTATGGAGAGTCGCGGTTCGGCAAGTCATGCTTGCTGGCACGCCGATTGGTGGAAAAAGGCGTCCGGTTCGTCAGCGTTTATTACACGACGGACTCCGCCACCCAGCCTTGGGATACTCACCGTAATCACGATGCCGGTCATGCGAAACTCTGCGCCGATTCAGATCGCGCGAGTGCCGCATTGATCAGCGACCTCAAAGCCCGCGGCCTTTTGGATGACACTCTGGTCATTTGGACAGGCGAATTCGGGCGCACTCCTTACTCACAAGATGACAAGAAGGGTAAGGCCGGGCGGGATCATCATCACACCGCCTTCTCCACCTTGCTCGCCGGTGGCGGGGTGAGGGGAGGTCTGGCCTACGGCACTTCAGATGTGTTCGGCATGCATGCGGAGGAGAATCCCGTTCACGTTCACGACCTTCATGCCACGATCCTATATTTGTTAGGGATCGACCACGAAGAACTGACCTACCGCTACTCAGGCAGAGACTTTCGACTAACCGACGTTCATGGACATGTGGTCCGCGATATCCTGGCTTAGTCATGTCTGAAGACCTTGCCAGTTACATGATCGCGCAGTTTGCGGACATCGATCCCGTAAAATGTCCTTGCGGATTCGCAAAACGCGCCTTTGCCACCCCTGACAATGATCTCGCTACCATGCATGTAGTGGAAATCAAAGAGGACAGCAAGGTGCACTATCATAAAAAAATGACGGAGATCTATTTCGTCCTGGAGGGCGAGGGGCACATCGAACTCGATGGCGAGAAACATCCACTGAAACCGGAAACGGCCGTCTTCATCAAGCCGGGCTGCCGTCATCGTGCCGTGGGCCAACTCAAGATCCTCAACGTCCCCATTCCCGCTTTTGATCCGGAAGACGAGTGGTTCGACTAACGTTACTTTGATTCTTTAGCTCAATCGCCAAGCTCAGCGACCGATTAGTTGGTTAGACGGAGGCCGACAGCATTCAATGCCCAATCTCGTCGTCGTGGTCGGAGGGCAATTGGATACCCTCTGTCTCATGAGTGAGTGATAGTGAAGCCGCGGCATGGAAGATATCCGTAACGTAGACGATACCGATTACCGCTTCATTCTCGAGCACGGGAGTGAATTCCACCCGATGTTCCCGGTGCTCGATACTCAGCTTCATCAGCGCGAGCAATCGGTCCTCGGGATAAGCGCGAGGCACCTCACGCACCATGGCTTCTGATACCTGCATGTCCAACTGACCGCCCATGGCGGCAAGGAGTTCAAGATCAGTGAAAGTGTGAACGTTCTCAAGACGAACCTTGCGCAGGAGAGCTCTGAAAAGAGCCGACGGCGTGAGAAGGCCGGCGAGGCTGCCATCGGCATGAACGACGACTAAAGGGAGGGGCGACTGTTTCTCGCCGAAGTCGATAAGGTAGTCTTTGGCTTCGCGTAGCGGACGATCTGCGGCAATGGTCCGAAACGCGGATTTCATGAGATCGCGAGCAGTGATGGTTTTTTCGCGATCACTCATTTGTTAGTCTTCCTTCCATCCAATCTTTCGGCTAACGCGCGCAAGAGCGGGTATTGTTCGACCAAACCCATGATACGTCCCGATTCGTCGCATATAGGGAGCACAAGATCGTCATGCGTCACCATCGCTTTGAGCAATTCGCCGAGCCGGGAGTCCGCGGTGAGCTGTGGGAGATCGGTGCGCGCGATGGTATGAATGCGAGTGGTGAGATGCTTGCGCAAGTAGTCGCCCACCTCATCATCGGAGGCGGTGGCCAAATGTTCATGATCGCGTTCTCCCATCATCTCTTGAATGAGCTTCCATGCTGATAAATGGCCTGCCAGCTTGGCTTCGTGATCCTGGAGGAAGAGCGGCTGCGGGGTCGCCGGGTCCGTGTGTTTGTGCATTTCGGACATTAGCCAGATGGCTTCACGCAGTTGATGCTCGTTACCAAATCGGATCGCCCGGCGATTGAGCACTTCTCGCGCTGTAAACTCTATCGCTTTGTCAGAGGCGCCGCCTTCGGGCTCCCTTTTCGTCCCCGCTTTCTTCTCCTTCTCAACAATGCTCCAAGCTCGGGCCAATGCTAGTTCCGTGGATTGATGTAGTTTGTTGTCAGCCCAGAAAATATTCTGTTCACCAATGGTCTCGCGCAGGCCCGAATGGGTCATGACATTACTCATTTCCCGTTCGATCCCGCATACGACCAAGTAGATATGCTTTTTTCGGAGCAGTATGTGGAAGTGGCCGAGTATAGCCATGGCCGTGCTACCGACCGCGCGAAGGCGTTTCATTCGCAGAACAATGACCCGAGTCTCCGGGGTGATCGCACGCAGCAATTCGTAATCGAGATCCTCGACCGCCGCAAAGTAGAGCGCGCCTTCCATATTCACCGTGACGACGGGTGAAGGAGCCGCCCGTTGGAACGGCAGTTCGTCGAATCCGCCGCCGTGACGCGGCACGAGTTGCGTCAGGTCCGTCTTCCCTGTCACTCGTAGAAGGATGACGATGGAAAGAGCAACCCCGACGAAGATGGCAAACTCTAGCGGCAACACCAAGGTCGATGCTAGAGTGCCAAAGAGAATGAGACGCGAATTCTTGCTCGTTTTCCAGGCAAGCGCCAGGCGATGCTTGTCGATCATTGAATAGGCAATGACCACGAGGATGCCCGCTAGGCTCGCTTTGGGAATGTAGTTCGCCAAGTCCGCAAGCAGGAGCACGGTTAGGGTCGTCCAGATAGCTGAAAAAACCGCCGCCATTCGCGTGCGTCCGCCGGACTTGAAGCAAACCGCCGTGCGTGTGAAGGAGCCGGATCCGGCAAAACAGGAGAAGAATGAACCGGCGATGTTTCCCGCGCCCTGACCGACAAATTCGCGGGTGAAATTGAGCCGTTGACCGGAAGTGGCAGCCACGGCGCGAGCGATGGATGCCGCTTCAATGAGCCCTAGTAGCGCTAATGCCAGGGCTCCGGATCCAAGTTCGCGTGCAAGTTCGTAGTTCGGTTCGGTAAAGAATTGCGGAACATGGAATAAATTAAGGCTCGCGCTAATGGGCTCGATATCGCGAACGATCTCCACTTTGGCATCGCCACGCGATACTTCATGCCATCCAAAGACAAAGGCGATGAGCGAAGTGACCACGACCGCAATGAGCGAACCGGGAAGCCGCCTGTTCAGTTTGGGTAACACGATCACCAAGGCTGCGGTGAGCACTCCAAGCAAGAGCGCATAAAGGTTCGTCTGAGGAATGCGTTGAAGCGTTGCCCAAAGCACCTCGTGGAACCGTTCGACATGGGCATCAGCAAGACTAATGCCCATGATGTTCTTCAGTTGATTGGTGGCAATGAGAATACCCGCTCCTGCGGTGAAGCCGACGACAACGGCGTTCGACACGTAACGCACAATGCCGCCCAGGCGCAACAGACCGAAGCCTAACTGAATCACGCCCGTCATGAAGGTGAGCAGCAAGACCAGCTCGAAGAGACTAATGTTGTACTTCGCAGTGAGCGGCGCCGTGAGGCTAAGAATCACCATACACAGGGCATTGGTCGGGCCCGTGACCAGATGATTGGAAGTCCCCATCAGAGCCGAAACCGTGCACGTGACAATTGCGGTATAGAGCCCGTAAACCGGGGGCAGGCCCGCGATGAGTGCGTATGCCATCGCCTGCGGTACCCCCATGATCGCCACTGTCAGCCCGGCAATGGCATCCGCACGGGCGTCGCCTCGCAAGTAACGCATGCCATCACCCACCGGATTCAGGTTGCGAAGCATGCTCAAGTTCATCGACGAGCCCATTACACCCGTTCTCACCCGAAGTCTCAAGCTTTGCCTGACCGACTCGACTAGGGAAACAGATTCGTGTTAGTCTTTATTGAATCTCTTGCTTTCCAAGGCCGACTGAAGCCAGCGCCACAAGCCCTACTCCTTCTTCTCCGCCGCTTCGATAGTGGCTGGAGATAGTTTGGCTTCCTGCATCCAGAGACTAACGTGGCCGTTGGGGGGCACGGGTTTGCTGTAGTAGTCAGGATGGGGGCCAAAGTACGTGGTCTTGTTTCTGAAGTGTGTGTACCGCAGGAAGCTGATGACCGCGATGGTCACCTTGCCTCCTTGAAACTCAGGTAGGATATCGTTGTAAAGATGGGCACCGCGAATGCCGGTGTAGCGGTAGAAGCCACCGTTGACTTTCGTTAGGAGCTTGCCGTTGATGTAGATGGCGAAGCCCTCACCGGAGCGGTCACACCCTGCTCCGCCAAGGATCAGACGGTAGGCATGATCCTCTTTCACTGCCGGAAGGTCGAACGTCCGCCGCATGAGCAACACTTCCTTTTCCCAGAGCGTGGCTGGGATCTCGCTGCAGCCGCAGAGAGCGCCGTTGCAACGTGGTCGCCGGCGGTCGAGTTTGTCGCCCATGCGACCGAAAGGTGCCTGGCCCGTCTTCCAGCCAGCCTTGGCGGGATCGAAGTCGGTCGCGAACCAGTTGGCCATCCCCCCTGGGAACGTGATCTCACGGTAGCGGTCGCTCCGCTCCCACTCCTGTTTCTCGGGTGGATCGAAACTGAAATACGACCAGTTGGCAGTGCGCATCTCTGGACCAAAGGGTTTCCAACCGTAATCTGGAATCCCCGCCATATCGTAATAGCCTATCAGAGTGTCGAGATCGCTCCGGATATCTGCTAGGGATTTGGTGGGTCTCTCGCCGGTCACAATCCCTTTAAGATTACTGCGACTGTTAGGCGCGAAGGCCGACTCTAAGAATGCGGGCACCATCTCCTCCATCAGGATTGGTTTCAACGCCTGCCCCATTTCGCGGTAATACTCGGGAGGGTAGTGGGGACCGCGTTTGTTGAAAATGCCAGTGACGGCATCCGAGTAAACCATCTCGACATCCGGGTGCCGTTGCGGCCGGGACGCGACCGCCAGTGTCTCCGCCTTGCCGCCTTGCAGTTTCACCATCGCACGTCCCAGCGCGTCACCGGTGAGCACGTAAGTTTCGGCATTGTGATTGTAATGATAGCCTGTATTGGTTGGAGATTCCCCGCGCGAACGCCAGAATGGCCGCGTATCAACACTCGCCACCTTGCCGACAAACTCGGGATGCTGATTCGGATCACCGACCGCCATCTGCGCCTCCCATGTGACGAAGTGCCCGGGTTCCATGTCCATGCCGCTAAAGCCTACCGTCCCGACCACCACCGGCATCTCCGGCGTCTTGAATTCTTTTCGCAGATCCCGGATCAAATGGACGAGGTGCATCTCGTATTCAGCCTTGGGAACGTTCTTGTCCTTGTGCCCTTGGAACCAGACGAAGCCGGCGATCTCGTAACCCTGCCCTCGGTAGTTGGGAACGATTTGATCGATGTTAGAGAGCGTCCTATGGACGCCCTCGACCATGGCGTCGTATTCATAACCGCAATACTCGTTAGCCTTCTCTTCCTCGGTCTTACCACTGGAAGGCGGACGGAAATCGAAGCTCAGCGACCGATTGCCCATGGAGGATTCGATGAGCAGAACGGGTTCTTCATGGTAGGTGCCCATGACATAACCAAAGGGAACTTCGGGTCCGATGAACTTGCCGTTCGAAGTGGTTGTGAGAGGCCCGCCGCTGCCGCCTTCCTCCTTGGAGATACGCGTCTCCCAATAGGTCACATCGTTGCGCACCGTCCACTTGCCGCCTGCATCGGCAAACCAAGTGTACTTACCTTCTTGAATGAGCGTGGCGAGGTCACCACGGCCTTTGAGATCGATGTGCTTGAGCCAGAACGCTGCGGATCCGCCATTCATGTAGGTGATCGTGATGGGATAGCGCTTTCCCTGTTTGAGGTAAACCGCTGTGACCACCGCATCTTTGCCAGGATCCTTGCGGTAGACCTCCTTGCCTTGCAACGAAACGACCGCGTGAGTGCTCTCTTCGAAACCGGCGTGAATCTCATGAGAGCCGCTCATCGGCACATCGATAAAGGCCTTCGCTACTACTGTGTGAGGACCATCGATCGTCGGGAGCTGAGCGTCCACCGTGCCGAGCGCCACCATCGTTTCCTTTACCGGCTCCATGGTGTTGTAGTCCGTGTCCGCCTTGTAAGCTCCTGAGTAGACGGCAACCTTGGCTCCCTGAGCGGCATCCTCTTTGTCAGTCTGATAGACTCCATGCTTGAGAAGTGCGGAAGACCCGACGGGCATGCGCCCAATCTTGATGTTAGGATCCGCGGAGAGATAGATACTCGGATAGACAGGCCGGGAACCCTCGAGGTAACCAAAGCCCACCATGTTGGATTGCCCAGCGAGAATGTAGACCTTGACCTTACCAGCAGACGGTGGTGTGGCGTCGGGCCGCGGAAGGATTGCAGGCACCTCGGCGCCCATGGCAGGGAAAAAGGCTAGCAGAAGACCGAACAGGAAAGTAAAGATACTTATTCTCATCGCTTCATGGTTTTTTTCGCGTCATGATGGAACCGACTCTTGTCTCAATACCACCGAAAAACCGAGGCCACGGAAATCGATTTTCAATCCAAAGGCGAGTCTCTCGGGTACATTCTCGCCAGATTGATAGGACCGCCGCCAGCTTGTAGGCGCGAACAGGTCCCTCGCTGACGCTTTCGGTTGCGATGATCGGGCGATCCACCGTTTACTGGTCTTTCTTCGGTCTCATGAGATTTTTTCTTTCTACGGAAACTCCAGCACGGCCCAGACGGGCCGATGATCTGACAGCGGTTTCCCGTATTGTTTCCAGGCGTCTTGGTACTTGGATATCTCTTTATCTGCGTGGGGAGGATTGAACGCGTTGTAGATGACTCCGCCATCGGTGGCTTTAGCCATGGATGCCGTTGAGAAATAAATGTGATCAATCACTCCGGACTCTCTCCCTGATTCAATATGCTGATGCGAACTCAGTTTGGCGGTGGCGATGCCAAGATCAGCCCACAGGGATCGCATTCCAGCGGCTTCGATTCGTGCTAGTGCACCATCACCAGGCAAGTTGTTGAGATCACCCAGAATCACGACGTTCTTCGCTTTCTCTTGGGCTTGAGGTATCACCGATTGGGAGATGAACTCGGCGGCAGAGCCTTCCGCGTTAGGACGACCGGGAATATGCGTGGAGTAGACCAGAATGGGAAGGCCGTGAACCAGCGTTTCTGCACCGACGAGCGATGCAGGTGACCAGCCTTCATGACTCGTGAGCGCAATTTCGTGGGGGTTTGTTAGCGGTGTTCGACTAAGGATCGACTTGAACTTGTCCGGATGGTTAGCAGACGAAATCTTTCCTACGTAGACGTGTTCCATCTCCAGGACACGCCCTACGCGTGCCGTCCAATCGCCATTGGGAACTTCACTGAATCCGATGACATCCAAATGGTAAGGCTTGAACATTTCGCCAACGGCTTCCGGTTCGGCCCAGACTCCGAAGAGCACATTGTAGGCTGCTAGTCTCACTTCAGCAATGACGGGCTCCACTTCAGGAACGCTGCTGCGTAACAATTCCACCTTTCCTCGCCTACTATTTTCGAAACACTCGCCACGTATGACGGTGGTCGCATCTAACCTGGCGATTCCATAACTGAAGTTGGTCTCTGCTTGCCCAACCAGCCGAAAGTTCTCGTCGGCCTTGAGAAGACCCGGGTTTTTCGGACTACCATAGCAACCAAACCACCAATAACCATCCATGTAGGCAGCCGTTTGAATTCCAAGCCTGGTTTGCTTGCTAGGGAGCACGTGACGTTTTAGGAAGTTGAAGCCCTCGTCATACTCGAACACATAGTTCTGTTCGTGGTCACTCGGCAATCCTCCCACAATGACGAATCGCCCTTCGTTGTAGGCAATGCCGCCGGCACCGTGCACCAGTTCAGGTACGCGGTGTTTCTCCAAAAGTCTGAGTGATTCCGCGTCGTAAACGTAAACCCACGGATCTGAGGCGCCCGGCGGCTCATTGAATTCGCCAAATTCCACGGCAACATAAACTTTGCCATGGTGCAGCGTTAGGTCCCCGTGATGATCCGGCACGTTTACCTGCTGGATGAGCTTTCCACGAAGATCCGTCTTTACCAATCGGACGGTGTGAGACCAGTAAAGCGCCGTGCCATCTGTGGCTACGCCTTGAAGATGCCCGTCGTAAGTACCCTCACAGACGATCCAAGACCCGGCCCGATCCAATTCGATTTCCCCAAGCTCAGTAGGGCCCGCGACCGGATTGATGCGGGCAACAAGGCCGCTATCGAAACGCACCTCATAGTTGGAAAAGCGAAGATCCGGCTCGGGGTAGTCCGTACTCACAAACTGGGCTCCCGAGGCAAAGGCCTTGTCTCGTTGAGTTGGATCGTTCCTTCGCGCTTGCGTTGTATTGGCATCAGCACGCGTGCGCACCATAAAACCCTCTCTAACAAGGCGCTGAATCCGATCGTATTCACGAATCGGATCGTTGATCTTGAACCATGCGGCTGCCGGATCCTCTTCATCCACGGAAGCAAAGAGCAGACGGCCCCGAAGTGAAGGATGCGCCCTGACATAGCGATCACGCACCGATCCGCCATTATCGAGAGCAAACAGAACTTTGCCTCTAACCGAGTTTAATAATGGCCAACCTCTGCTTTCAATCGCCTCTTTCAGGGTTTCGGCGTCACCACGAACATCATCAGGAGATAGCATTTCATCCTCCCCGAACACGGAGAGGATTTCGCTATCAATGCCATCAAGTTGTTCGGCATCAAACTTGAGCGGCTTGACACCGCCGGACCAGCCGGATGATTCTTTCACTTCCAGGAGGACCATGATCGGAACGTGACCAGGATGCGCTTTTGACCAGTCTCGGAGCGATGTTAGGGCCTGTTTGAATGTAAGGGATGTGGTAAGGAAATCGAAATCCGGTGAATGGATGATCTTAAGGCCCGGCGTCTTGAGAACGCCTTCCGGGTCGTGTGTGGGGCCCGGATCACCGCCATCATCGGTGATGAGCTTTCGCGCTGCGGGATCGGCAAAGAGACCGCCTTCAGGATCTGCATAGAGATCCCACTCGAGGTGTCGTACTCCAAGGCGTCCGAGTTGCTCCTCTATCGGTTTGTGAGAATAGGCAATTGAATCGGCCGCCTGAGCATTCACTCCTTTGATCAACTGCATCACCTGCTGGTTAGGTTCCAGGTGGTACGAGTTGTGTGTTCCGATCACTTGAATCTCGTTCAACTTGATCGCGTCGATCGTAGTCTGTGCTAGAGTGATGACCTGGGTCAGGCAGATCAGTCCAAGGGTGGCCAGGGGGGTCTTCGTGATCATACGTCGGATTCGTGAACGGTGCGTCTATGGGTGCGCAATAGTGATCCTTACGGTTCACAGGATACAATCCCTTGGGCTCCTATTTATCCTCGATCGAGGCGCCACGCCCGGAACTTTCAAAAGTTCCGCTATGAAAAGTGCCCACGACGTGTCGTCGCCCCCTAATAACCTTGAATGCGAGCGACTCCTCCACCTATTCTAGGGGTTAGATTGACGGTTCCAGATCTTAAAAACCCCAGGGTCTGTCACCCAAACAACAGAATCATTCCACCATGCTCACGATCCTAGGTAACCAGGAGGAGCGTTTCTGCGACGGCATTTCGCGCAGAGGGTTCCTCCGTCTTGGGGCGCTGGGGTTGGGGGGCGCGGCCATGCCGCAGCTTCTCAACGCTGAGGCGCAAGCCGGAAACGGCAAGACACAGAAATCGATCATCATGATCTTTCTCGCCGGCGGACCGCCGCATCAAGACATGTGGGACCTCAAGATGGACGCCCCGTCTGAGATTCGCGGCGAGTTCACCCCCATCAAGACAAATGTGCCGGGGATTGAGATCTGCGAACTCTTCCCGCAATTGGCCAAGATTTCAGACAAACTCACTTATATCCGGTCGATCGTCGGTGCACATGGCGGCCACGATCCCTATCAATGTTTTAGCGGACGTTCGCCACGCAATGCGCCTCCGGGTGGTTGGCCGGCCATTGGATCGGTCCTAGCAGAGCTGCAGGGCAACGCGAAACCCGGCATGCCGCCTTTCGTGGGTCTTTCACCCAAGACATCGCACAAACCCTGGGGCGATCCGGGCCAACCTGGGTTCCTCGGTCCCTCCTGCGCGTCCTTCCAGCCCAACGGCGGTGGCAGCGGCGACATGGTTCTCAACGGCATTTCGTTAGAACGGCTTGACGATCGCAAGGGGCTTCTAACAAGTTTCGATCAGTTTCGTCGCCGAACCGACGCATCGGGGATGATGGAAGGGATGGATAGCTTCACCCAACAAGCCTTTGGCGTGCTCACCTCTAGCAAACTCGCTGCGGCGCTCGATCTCTCTGACGAAGATCCCAAAGTGCGTGAACGCTATGGCAAAGGCACCGAGAAGCCCACGGCGGATGGTCCTTGGAAACGGCTCGATCAATTCCTCATGGCACGCCGGTTAGTGGAAGCCGGCGTGCGTTGTGTGACCCTAGCATTCAGCCGCTGGGATTGGCATGGCAACAACTTCGGCCGCGCGCGCACGGACTTTCCCATGCTCGATCAGGGGGTGAGCGCCTTGGTCGAGGATCTCCATGCACGCGGCTTGGATAAAGACGTCTCGGTTGTCGTTTGGGGAGAGTTTGGCCGCACGCCCAAGATCAATCCAGGTGCAGGGCGCGATCACTGGCCGCGTGTTTCTACCGCGTTGATGGCTTGTGGAGGAATGAATCACGGTCAGGTCATCGGCGCCACGGACCGCTTAGGCGGCGAGGCCGTGGACCGGCCCGTCGATTTTCAGGAGGTCTTCGCTACCCTCTATCACAACGTCGGCATCGATGTAAAATCGGCCACCGTCAATGATCTGTCTGGACGGCCACGCTACCTGGTCGATCAGGAATTCTCGCCCATGCCCGAGTTGGTCTAACCAAACACTGTTCCCCCGTTTATCATGCTCACCATCTATGGCGAGAAAGACGGTCACTTCTGTGACCGCGTATCTCGCCGGAATTTCATCAAGGTCGGCGCTCTGGGAATGGGCGGCCTAAGTTTGCCACAACTGTTGCAAGCTGAGAAACAGGCAAACCGTGGCAGTTCTCACAAAGCCATCATCATGATCTACATGCCGGGCGGGCCGCCGCATCAAGACATGTATGATCTCAAAATGGACGCGCCCTCAGAAATTCGCGGCGAGTTCAAGCCGATCAAGACCAATGTTCCCGGCATCAATATCTGTGAACACTTGCCGCTCTTGGCCAAACGCGCTGACAAAGCCGTTTTCATTAATTCGTTAGTTGGCTCCGTTGGGCGTCACGCTTCCTTCCAATGCATGACCGGACGTCATCACAACAATCAACCGCCAGGCGGTTGGCCGGAACTCGGTTCCGCCATTTCCCGTTTGCAAGGCCCGGCCTCTGACATTGCACCCGCCTATGTCAATCTCTCCCCAAAGATGCGGCACACGCCTTACAACTTCGGCAAGAATAGTTACCTAGGCATGGGGCACACCCCCTTCAATCCTGCGGGCGAGATCAAGCAAGACATGACCCTGAACGGCATCTCCATCGAGCGTCTCGGCGATCGCAAGGGTTTGTTAGCCAGTTTCGACGGTTTCCGGCGCGATGTCGACCGGAGCGGAATGATGGAAGGATTGGATTCGTTTAACCAGCAAGCCTTCGATGTCCTCACCTCGAGTCGTTTGCTAGATGCGTTGGATGTCGGCCAAGAAGATCCCAAGTTGCGCGAACGCTACGGCAAAGGCTCCGAGAAAGAACAAGGCGATGCTGCGCCACGTTTGAATGAGCAATTTCTGATCGCCCGCCGGCTCGTTGAGGCAGGTGCCAGGGTTGTGACCTTGAGCTACAGCTTCTGGGATTGGCACGGCAGCAATTTCAAACGCGCCAAAGAGAATTTCCCTGACTTTGATCAAGCGCTCACCGCACTGATGGATGACTTAACGGATCGCGGCATGATTGATGACGTCACGGTCATCGCGTGGGGTGAATTCGGCCGCACGCCCAAGATCAATCCACAAGGTGGCCGCGATCACTGGCCGCGTGTTTGCAATGCCTTGTTAGCGGGCGGTGGGATGAACACTGGTCAAGTCATCGGCACCACGGATCGGTTAGGCGGCGAAGCCGATGACCGGCCGGTTCATTTTCAGGAGATCTTCGCCACGCTTTATCACAACATGGGCATTGATGTGCAATCGACCACGCTTCCGGATCTCACCGGGCGCCCGCAATTCTTGATCGATACCCAATACAAACCGCTTCCCGAGGTTATCTAACTTTCCCACTATGCGCTCTATCAATTTCTTTATCCTACTCAGCCTAATGCCTTCGGCAATGGCCTTGACTTATACCAATCTCGAGATCTCAACCGGCCGTGATGCACTCTTGTTAGGACCGGATGCCAGTCAACAGTTGGTGGTCACCGCTACCTTGGAAGACGGTTCTCTCAAAGATGTCACACGTGAGGTGGAGCTTCTGGCTGAACCTCACGGCGTCGTGACCATCGATCAGGTCGGCGAAGTCATACCGAAATCCAACGGCATCGCCCAAGTCACCGCCAAGATCGGCGGCCTCCAAGCCACCACACCGGTTCGTGTCGAACAGGTGGAGACCATTCAACCGATCAATTTTCCTAACGAGATTGTGCCTCTCTTTACCAAGTTTGGTTGCAATGGCGGCGGATGCCACGGGAAGTCTGAAGGTCAGAACGGGTTTCGGCTTTCATTGTTAGGCTTCGAACCGACGGAAGACTACGATTACTTGGTTAAGGAAGGACGTGGGCGGCGGCTTTTCCCTGCAGCTCCGGAGCATAGTTTGTTGCTTCGCAAGGGGATCGGCGAATTGCCTCACGGCGGCGGTGAACGCCTGGACAAGGAATCGCCGGAATACCACACCGTCATCCGCTGGATCGAGCAAGGCATGCCTTACGGCAAAGACACCGATCCCGTCGTGGAGCGCATCGAGGTGCTGCCCAAGCAAATGATCGTGAAGCCGGAAGCGCAGCAGCAATTGCAAGTGACGGCTCACTACAGCGACGGCTCCACACGTGACGTCACCCGCGTCGTTCAATACGAATCCAATCAGAAAGACATGGCGGAGGTGAGCAAGACTGGTCTCGTCACCATGGCCAGCCAAACCGGGGACATCGCGGTCATGATCCGTTTCCAAGAATTGGTCGACGTCTTCCGCGCCACCATTCCGTTAGGCGCTCCTGTCGATTCCCTGCCGCCAGCAAACAACTTCATTGATGAACGCGTTTACGCGAAGCTGAAAACGTTAGGCCTTCCGCCTTCGGATCCCTGTGACGATGCTACTTTCCTGCGGCGCACGGGCATCGACATTGCCGGCCGTTTGCCCCAGCCCGAAGAAGTCCGCGCCTTCATGGCCAGCGATGATCCTAACAAGCGCGCGTATTGGGTTGATGAATTGTTGGAAGGCACGGATTATGCCGATTACTTTGCCAACAAATGGAACGCCATCTTGCGCAACAAGCGCCGCAAAGGCACGGATCAGCGTGGCAATTACGCCTTTCACAGCTGGATCCGCCAGAGCCTGCATGAGAACAAACCCTTCAACGAATTCATCACCGAACTCGTCGCCGCCACCGGTGAAATCGGCCACAATCCTGCCGTGGCTTGGTTTCGAGCAGTGAACAAACGTGAAGAACAATTGCAAGATGTGGCCCAGGTCTTCCTTGGCGTGCGCCTGCAATGCGCCCAGTGTCATCACCATCCCTACGAGAAGTGGAGCCAGCAAGATTACTACGGTTTCTCCGCATTTTTCTCTCAGATCGGCCGCAAGCCGGGATTGCAACCGGGTGAAGAGATGATCTTCCATCGCCCCGGCGTTGCCCAGGATAAGAATCCCAAGAACAACCAAACGGTTAAGCCCACACCACTTGGTGCCCCAACGCTAGAGCTGGCTGCGGAAACCGATCCACGTCGCGAACTCGCTCGCTGGATGACGGCCAAGGACAATCCTTTCATGGCGCGCATGCTAGTCAATCGCTATTGGAAACACTTCTTCGGCCGGGCCCTCGTCGAACCCGAGGATGACATGCGCGTGACCAACCCGGCGACCAATCCTGAATTGCTCGACGCGCTTGCCAATCACTTCATCGAGAGCAGCTTCAATCTCAAAGAACTGGTTCGCACCATTTGCAACTCACAGACTTACCAGCTTAGTGCGTTGCCCAATCAGTACAATGAGGAAGACAAACAGAATTACTCGCGTTTTTATCCCCGCCGCCTCACCGCCGAGGTTTTGTTAGACTCCATCGATAGCCTCACCAACGTTCCCACGGCTTTCCCCGGCCAACCGGTCTCCACCCGGGCCGTGCAACTGCCTGACGACAGCTTCAACAGCAGCTCTTATTTCCTCACTGTCTTCGGCCGCCCGGAAATGGACAGCGCCTGCGAATGCGAACGCACTCAAGACGCCAACCTCGCCCAGAGCCTCCATCTACTAAACTCCAAAGGCATCCAAGACAAACTCGCCCACGACAACGGCCGCGCCGCCGCTCTCGCTAACGCCCAAGATCAGCCAAACACAGAGAAAATCGAAGACCTCTATATTCGGGCCTTCTCTCGTCTTCCCAATAGCGAAGAAACCAGTATCGCCCTGGCCTATCTCGAGAAGAAACGCCAAGCGGCGAAAGACAAGAAGCCTGAGGAACAAGCCACCGCCGAACGCGAAGCCTTCGAAGACATCATCTGGGCTTTGGTGAACACGAAAGAGTTTCTGTTCAATCACTGAGCGGGCGTTTGAGTCAGACTTACGTAGGTTAGGTATCGAATCATTCCAAGGATCGGTTGCCATGGGCCGCGGTCCATTCTATCATTCGTCAATGCCCTCTAAGCGTAGCACTCCACCTTGGGATCCAGAGCTTCACCCTGCCCAGATCGCGGCGTATCAGCGGATGACTCCGCAAGAGAAGATGGCGGCGGCAAGTGATCTCTACTGGACAGCGCGTGAGCTAAAGATGGCCTGGATGCGTCAATTGCATCCCGATTGGACTGAGGAACAAGTCACAGAAGAAACTCGGAAGTTCTTTCTCCATGCCTCAACTGGATGAACCGCTCTTTCTTGTCTTTGTTAGACGCTTTAGTGAGCTTGACGTGCGGTATATGGTCACGGGTTCGGTGGCAGCCATTCTCTATGGCGAACCGCGGAACACGCACGACGTCGATCTTGTGGTCTTCTTGCCGGTTGCGAAATGTCAGGATGTTTGCCGCCTCTTTCCGCTAGAAGAGTTCTACTGCCCACCTTATGATGTCCTGGCGATTGAAGCGAATCGGACATGTGGTGGCCATTTCAATTTGATTCACCATGAGTCTGGTTTCAAGGCGGACGTCTACTTGTGTGGTAATGAAGAGCTTCATCGTTGGGCACTGGCACATGTGAAGCCCATCCAACTTAGTGGCACTGAGATTCCTGTGGCGCCTCCCGAGTATGTGATTATTCGAAAGCTACTGTATTTCCGTGAAGGGAGGAGTGATAAGCACTTGCGTGATATCGCGGCAATGCTCCGCATCAGTGGCGAAAGTATCAATCGAGCCATCGTGGAAGACTGGGTCGCAAGGCTGAGCCTGGTTGAGGAATGGAATCATCTGACTTCTTCCTGAGATACTTTCTTGCTCAAGCTTAGGACGCGGCTGGTGGCCTGCATTTCTCACGCCGCTGAATAGGTTGACACCGAAAGTCATCGTAAGCTGAAGCCTTACCGTAGCGTGTGTGGAAACGGTTTCTCGCGGACGTTTCGAGTTTCTATGATGGAGCGATCTAAAGTCTGTTGGCATTTCTCGGTCTCATGAGATCTACAGGATACAAAGCCGCGAATGATGCCGAACTCGAGTTGCGGCTTGTCAGGTCTTTGTGAGCTGAGTAGCACGGCGCTATGCCAACGACGAAGAAGCGGATTCAGAAGAAGAAGAAACCGAGCCTGCGCGATGAGACCGCCAAGAAAGTGCCATCACTAACAGATTGGCGGACCACGGATGAGGATGAACGCAACCGCCGGCTCTTGCGCGCCCTGGACGAGAAACCACGGGTCGTTAACCTCACACCAGAACATCCCGCCTACTCCAACTTCAAAGTTCATTCGCCGAGTGGCTTATCTTACGAGGTGGAGATCCGTTCCATCGAGCCCCGGTTGTGCCATTGTGATTGCACGGACTTCCGTATCAATGGTTTGGGAACCTGCAAGCACGTGGAAGCCGTGATTCAGTATCTGCAAGGGAAGCTGCGCAAACGCCGGTTTGCGGAAACGGTGACGCAAGGTTCACCGCGCATTGATGTGATTCCCGACCCCGAACGCCAATCCCTGCAGGTACACACGCAACGGCGGCTCTCCGGCGCATTGCAGCGCCTGTTTGACTCCAATTTGCAATTGTTTGAATCCGTTTCCATGGATGAGGCGCTTGAGACTTTGGCGCGTTGCCGGGTTCACGGTCTCCGCGTTTCCAAAGAGATTGCTCCCTGGCAACTTCAACAACGGAAACTTGCTGAGCGCCAAGCGCTACGCCGTGAATATGAACAGAAAGTGCAGGCCGGGCACTACCCGGCACACGAAACGAAAGTGCCTCTGTATCCGTATCAACGTGAGGGCATGCTCCATTTGGCGTTCACCGGACGCGCCATGATCGCGGATGAGATGGGTTTGGGAAAAACCATCCAAGCCATCGCCGCTTGTGCCTTGTTGCACCGGTTAGGCAAAGCTCAGCGTGCTCTGATTGTCGCCCCCGCTTCCTTGAAAACGGAATGGGAAGAGCAGATCAACCAGTTCACGCACTTGAGCTATCAGATCGTCTACGGGCCCAAGGCCAAACGCCTCAGAGACTATCGGGATCACGATCCATTCTTTACTCTAACTAATTACGAACAAATCCGACCCGATGCCTTAGATATCAATGAGTATCTCAAGCCGGATATCGTCGTCTTAGACGAAGCTCAGCGCATCAAGAACTGGAGCACGCAGACCGCAAGGGCGGTGAAGCGATTGCAGAGCCCGTATGCCTTCGTTCTAACAGGCACACCCATTGAAAACCGCATCGATGAGCTCTATTCGATCGTCGATTTCTTGGATCCATCGCTACTCGGCCCTTTGTTCCGCTTTAACCGGGACTACTATCAGTTCGACGAACGCGGACGACCCTGTGACTATCAAAATCTCGGCAAGCTTCATGAGCGCGTGAAGCCGGTGATGTTGCGGCGCTTGAAGCGTGATGTTGAAACCGAGTTGCCCGAGCGAACCGACCGCACGCATTTCGTGGAAATGAGCCCGTCTCAGTTGGACTCCTATCGTTATCACGAAGAGATTGTGGGCAGGTTAGCCGCCATGGCTAGGAAACGTCCGTTGCGCAAAGAAGAACAGGAGAGATTGATGCGCGAACTGGCCATGATGCGCATGGTTTGTGATACGTGTTATATTCTCGATTCCAAAGACCGCGCCTGTCCGAAACTCGATGAGCTTGAGAAAGTCTTAGACGAGTACTTGGTGCAAGACGACGTGAAGATCATCATTTTCTCGGAGTGGGTGAGAATGTTGGAGTTGGTGCGTGATTTGCTACAGGAACTGAGCCTCTCCTATGCCTGGCATACGGGGAGCGTGCCTCAACAGAAGCGCCGTGAGGAGATTCGCGCCTTCAAGGAAGATCCCAATTGCCGCGTGTTTCTTTGCTCGGAAAGCGGTGGTGTGGGACTGAATTTGCAGAATGCCAGTGTAGTCATCAATTGTGATCTGCCGTGGAATCCCGCCAAGTTGGAGCAACGCATCGCCAGGGCCTGGCGAAAACACCAAACTCGCCCTGTGACCGTGATCCATCTCGTTTCCCGGCACACCATCGAGCATGGCATGCTTGGTACCTTGGCGGCCAAGCGTGAATTGGCCCAAGGCGTCCTCGATATGGAAGGTGATCTGGATGAGATCACCATGAAACGCGGCAGTCAGGCTTTTGTCGATAAGCTAGAGCAGGTGCTCACCACCGCAGCCACCTTAAAGAAGGACAGCGCCAAGCCGGCGCGTCCCAAGGTGCCCAGCGATCCGTGTCTAGCATTTGGTCAGGGATGCTTGGGTGATCTCGGTGATAATCTGATGCGAGCGGAAGAGCATTTCCCACAAAGTGACGACCTATCCAACACCTTTGTCGTGGTCGTGAATGATCTCACCGCCAATGCTGAGCAACAAGTGCGCACGCATTTTGAGAGATCGTTAGGCGATCAACATGAGGAAAGCGCTTTGCAAATCATGGACCGCGCCACGGCTGACGCCATCGCGCAGTTGCAGAAAGCGGGTGTGATTCAAATGACGACGCGCGCCGTGCGTCCGTTGACCGTCATGCCAGGGTCAGAGCCCGACGCCACTCCAGCCTATACCGACGAGCAGCGCCAGCGCATGGCAGAGCTTTCTGAATTGACTGGAAAGAAACTCAAGATGGCCAAGCTGCTCGATGGCGGCGGATTCAGTGAGGAAGCCCGCGAGCCATTGCTACACTCCGTGTTGGAAGTGGCGCGGCTTCGCGCGATCCATGATCATCTCACTGAACCGAAAACTCTATCAGATGTTTTACAAACTCCCTTCGATACCGTCTGGTTGAAGGAGCGCTCTATCATTGATCGTTTTATCGCCAACGAAACGGAGAAACCGGCCGCGGTGGTCAAGGTGATTGAACGGCTATTGCAAGTCGACTTGGCTTCCTAGGAAACTAACCCTTCAGTCGACGCTTTGAGTCTTGAGGTGATGGGCGTTCGATACACGCCGCGAGACTTCCCCTCGTTCGACGCCACACCCGGAACGCCCATGAGTTCCGCTACGAAAAGTGCCTTCCTATGAAACTAACTAACGCTTGGTATACGCAATGAGGTAATTGTTAAAGGGCGTCTTTCCCCACATGGGTGTGACCGATCCCTCAAGCCCGGCATCCTCGAGATGCGCTTGAAGTTGGAGCCGATCGGGGTAGGCAACGGGACCGTCCTTCATCCAAAAACACAGCTTGGCGAACCAATCGCCCAGGCGCGTGACGCGAAAGCGCCAGGAATGGTCGCGCAAGCCGCTGCGGATGATGAAGCGGCTCTCTGGGGCCAGGGCGTCGCAGGCGCCGGTGAGGAGTTCACGTTGCTGTTCAGATGTTAGGTATTGCAACACGTCTAGGATGGTGATGTGCCCGGAAAAGTCGGGAAACGCTTCGCGTGCGTCTTGGGTATCGAACTGGATCCTCTCAAAGGCGCCGGCTGCTTTCTTGGCCACGGCGATCTTGCGATGATCGTAGTCCAACCCCTGAATGGGCGCCTTGAAACCTGCGGTGCGCAAATAAAACGCAAACAGCCCCAATCCGCACCCGATGTCTAACAAAGGCGTTTCGCCGTCGTCAGCGTCCAACAAAGGGGCGGTGACGGCAGGATAGAGCGGATCCGTGCGCAGTTTCCAGTAGGCGTATTGGCGATCCCACGGCATGCGGTAGAGCTGGGAGAGCGACCGGCATTGGGCATGAGTGAGCCGGTTCATGAACCGCTTGGTTCCCCCGCCAGGAGCTGCTCGATGCCGTGGAGAATCCCAAAGCTAGCGCGCCCTTGACCGGCAAATCCGCTGGGGTGTTCGGCGATGATTTCATGCACTTCGGGAATCGCATTCTCGGGGCACACGCCATAGGCAGCGACCTGTGGATCGAGCATGGAAAGGTCGTTGTGATTATCGCCGGCGGCACAAATGTGGGTGCGATCAATGCCTAACACGCGCGCCAACTCAGCCAAAACCGTGCCCTTGCTGTAAGCGGCGTGGGCAAAGCGCAAGTAGATGCTGTTTCTTTGGTAGGAGATGACGTCATCGTTAGCCGTCTCTTCCTCGATGAACTGGCAAATACGTGCCATCTCCTCTTCGGATTGTGCCACAATGCCGGGCGTTTCTTCTAACGTGTCGACGTAATCGGCATGCGTTTCGGCTTCGATGAAGGCGCGGACTTTTTTGAAGAGTTTGCGATGCGTGCGCAAGAAGCGTTTGTGTTCTTTGGCACAACGTTTGTTCCAATCGCCCAAATCCACCCAACGATTGAACTGCCCGGGGTAGTACAGTTCACGTTCCTTGGCCATGATGAAGTTCGGCAACGGCTTGATTCGATGTTGGGCAAGTCCCTCCAAGGTTTGAAACAAAGTGCGGCCCGTATTCACCGCCCAGACGCCGCCTTGCGCTTGTACTTGTGCCAAGAAGGTGTTGAGCTCCGGATGGGTGGTCGGGTGCGGAGGTTCGTCCACAAGCGTGCCATCGAAGTCGAAGCTGTAAAGAAAGGTGGGCACCGGAGACATCGAGAAATGGGGAGGAGACAGCGCCTTAGCTAGGTCAGGCCCTGATCCTTGGCAAGCGAGAGCTACGGGAAACCGGCCTAGGCACAAAGGAAACGGCCCGATTGATGCCTCTACAGGAAAACCCCCATGAAAACCTGCAGATGAAACTTACCAATCGGGCCGTCTCGTGACAGCTGCGCCGAAACGCAACGTCGGAAAAGAGGGTAAACCTTCCTTTCATGGAGTGACAAGAGATTTTCTCAAAAAATGTTTCCGTTTCTCTACCTTGAATGGGTGCTGGTCAATCGTTATCAAAATAGCGTATGATTTACCGCGCCTTCTTCTTATTAGCGATGCTTTCCCATGCGGCTTGGACTCAGGATCGTGGCGGTCCTCCCTTGCCTGCTGGGACGTATCGTCTTGCCGTCACCCTTTACGAAGTGCCTGCGTTCGCGGCGGCAAAGCTTCTTGCGTCCGATACGGGTAATCATCGCGCTTTGTTAGATCAAATCAATCGGTTGGTTGAGGACGACAGCGCAACGATGACCAAAGCCTTTTCCACAACGGGTGCCATTGGGAAGGAGAGCCGTTTCACACACGGGCAACCGATATTCTTTCACAACGGGTTTGTGCCCGTGGAACATGGTGAAGAGAGAGATGTGATGACGGGATTGAAACCGGTGATGGAAGAATCGGAAGTGGCGGGAACACAGGCGACGATCCATACGGAGCACACGGAAGCGGCGGATCGGCTGAAGCTAAAACTAACGCTTTTACACGATGGAGAGGAACCCAAATGGAAAGTGATGAAGCATGGGCACTATCCGAATGGCGACGCTTGGGAGATCAAGTTTCCTGAGTTCAATCGCATTGAAGTGAAGGCGTCGTATCGATTGCGAAGACGGGAAATCAGTCTCGCTGCGGTTATTCCCAAGCGAGATGCGTCGAGCAGTCGCACCTATTTCATCTTCGTGGAGGTGGATTGGAAATGAGAACGGCCTTGAGCATCGTCTTTCTGAGCCTGCTTGCCGGATGGGCCGGAGCACAGGATCCCTTCGCTCCCAGTGCGGTGCCGATTTCGCCATCACCGGGCGAGGCCTTTCATTCTTGGTTAGGCTTCGGCATTGACGAACCCGCCCCGGGGCGCATCCATGTGACGGTGATCGCCGCCGCACCGGAGAGCGTGGAACCTGATCTCTTGAACCGCAACGCTGACTCTGACGACGTGGCGTTGTTTCAACGCCTTCTAACAGAATCAGAGCAAGGGCGCGCGGAGATTCTGCAAGTGCTAAGCTTTCCAGCCAATGATCCGGATCCCCTCAGCGTCACTGGTTTCCAAACTTGGCGCCAATGGTTCGAGACCACGAATCACACCCTCATTGACGACTACTTTCACGTGATTCCAAGCTACGACCAGTTGATGCTTGTCGACGGTGGGCAAACATGCGTCCACCCTTGGCCGGGCCATCGTGGAGCAGAAGTTTCATTACCTCTCCAACGCGCCCTCGCCTCTCCGCGTGAAGTCAAATTCAAAAGCCGGCTGGGCCTGGAGCCTGACAAGGACCCCACCGCCCAGACCATGAGAACACGGATCTTTGAGCGGAATGGAACGAACGTCAATCTGCCGAGGAATCGCGTAATCCTAACACACGCCAGCCGCGAGAATTGGTATATCGGTAAGGACGCCGATCGTTATCAGTTGTGCTTTGCCAAGTTCGTGACCACCGCACCGCCAATTGAAGAAAGGATCCCGGCCTTCTTGAGGGAACGTGGTGAGGGTTCAGAAGAAGAGATTAAGACCTGGCTGGAACGACTAGAGCGACCAGAGGATCTGAATCTGCATTCGTCTGTGGCGAGCTTTCGGATGTCTCGTCAGCGGCTTCGGAGCTATCTGGACCACTCTTGGGAGAACGACGCCAAACTCTATGCGGCCGTTCAATCAGGCTTGTCTAACAAAGAGGCCGAATTGGCTTGCTACGCAGCCGCAGCGAGCCGATCGGGCCTCCAATTTGGATTCACCGGGGGAGAAGAAACGCCTATCGCCACAGTGTGGACCGCCCTTTTCCCGGAGCGTGGCCAATGGGTGACCACTGGTTGTGAGATCCGCGTGTTAGGCATGGAATGGCAAACCACTCCCGAAACAGCGGGCCACGCGATCAAACAGACCATCGACTTCACGTTTCATCCTGCCGAACCGGGCTCGGCGCGTTACCACATCGAGCATCCGGTAGGCGATGGCGAGGCCATTCAAGGCTTCTATGACTTTCCGGAGATTCATCAAACGAAGCTCACCACGGAAGTGTGGATGCCCAATCCTGGCGTGCGTTTGTTAGGCCTTCAATGCGATCCTTCAATGGAGGACTCGGTCCTCCTAACGTTTCTCCGAGGCTGGAAATCGGGGCCGGTTTCCCAAGCCACTGGAAAACCAGCGCCACCGATCATGGTTGACGTGATTCTGTCAGAATCAGCAACTGCGTTTGAGACCACCTTCGCCGACCGGTTGATGGTGGTTGTTGATTCAGGTCGCGGAGCCGCGATCTCCAGCACCACGTCTCATTCCTACTTTGAGAGCTTTGGCCAAGGGACGAGTGTCAATGCCGGAAGCACGCTTCGCGTGGAGCCGGAAGGGGGTGTTGCAGATGATCAAGTGACCTTGCAAATGCACTATCGGTGGACGGAGATTCTGCCGGACAAAGAGCAAGCCGTCATCAACTACCAAGTGGATCGTGAAGACGTGCAAGGCACGGTCGAGATCCCGGATTTTCAAGTCTATGAAACCAAATCAGATCTGAAACTAACATTGCCATTCAACGCCTGGAGTCCTCCCATTCACGTGAATCCGCCGGAAACGAGCGAGAAACGCTATGCATTATTCGTTCGCTGCCGGAAAGCGGAATAGGACGATCGCTGTTCTACTGCCGAGACTAATCACCCAAGTGGCTCACGTTGTCTTCCACGGTCTCGTAGTCGCGGTCTGGGCCGGCCGAATGAATGAAAACTTTGTGACCGGGAAGTTCCGACCCATAAATATCGCCATAGGCCTTGGGTAGCGAGACGGCGCCTTCGTAATCGGCGTCGATATAAAAGCGATAGGGCATGCCCCAAGGATCATTGAGGCGCGCTTCCTTCACATAGAATCCTTGGCGGTCGGGCTTCGAAGCAAGCTTGCTCGTCTCGTAAAAGCGGTGACGGCGCCGGTTAGAATCCCTTCCAATATCTTCGCCCATGAGAGTGCACATGATATCCCCTTGGGTGAAGTGCGGCCCCGATGTTTCCAAGGGAAAGTACCCGTATTGGTTGAAGTATTCCCGAAAGGCTAACCGAAGACTTAAGCACTCTGTATGCGCTTGAGTCATTCGGGCTTTGGTCACAATCGCTTGATTCACGCGAAGACCAATGGAAGTGAGGATGGCAATGATGCTGATGACGACGAGCAGTTCAAGCAAAGTGAAGCCACCTTGCTTCTTGGTAGAGGGAGCGGCATGCATGTTAAGTAAGCGTTAAAAATAGAGCTTAACACCCCTAAACGCACTGGTCCAGGATTAAAGCGAATAAATTAGCGAAACTGCAATTTCAACCGAACGAATCCCTCCGCCGAAACGGCATTAAATGCCGCTTCCACGCGCTCTCTTCCGGGAGTATCCGCACTCGTTTCGAGCTGGACTGCATCCAAGGCCGACCAGCTATCCAAGCCCTTCGAGAACTCAAATCCCAAACTGGCTTCAACGCCTGGCTCGGTGAGCCGTGTGAACTGCATCACCAAGCGGCCGCCCTCCAACCGGATCGTCGTTTCCGCCGCCAAGCGATGGCCTGGGACGCCGAAGTAAGCGATAAAGGGATCCACACGCGTCTCCGGACGACCTTGATCGTCCGTGGTGCGCCGCCATTCTCCAGAAAACGTTAGGGCCGGTCCCATTCCATCCGCTTCAAGCGGCCAAGGCGGCTCATCATCGTAAGCCACTTGCTGCAACAATTGCCCCCGTCCATCCAAAACGGTAATCGTTTCCCCACCATTGCTAAGCTGCCCCCGGTAGGTTCCTGTTAGGCGATAGGCATCACCGTAGCGCTCACGAAAAGCCTCCGGCTCATTGGCAATATAGACACGCTCGTTAGGATTGAGGCTAACCAAAGCCTGCTCCTCCAGATCAAACCAAACGCCGCCTCTCACTTTAAGTCCGCTGAGATTGATCGCGTCTGAAGCATGAATGTTCGTCAGCTCAAGGTACTCAAAGGCGCTGCCTTCCTTAAAACCGGCCGCGATTTCTGCATCGTTAGGCTCGACCGGATGATAATGGATTCCCGTTAGGGCGAGGCCGGCGTGCTCAGATAAAGGAATCTCGTTCACGAGGAATAAGGCTTCGTTCAATGCGGACCACTCGCCTTCATGGGCCACCCTAGCAAGTAACCAGCTTGTTTTCTCCAATCGCAACGGACGGCTGTAGGCCTTGGCATCAGCGTGAACGGCGCCTCCCAAAGCCCGCGGGTCCTCGCCATTCAGAGTGTAGTAGATCGTCGCGCCGGCCAGGAACGGGTTCACGCTTTTCGAGGATAATGATAGCGATCCATCCGGCTCGAGCACGCCCCCATTTTGACTAAACGTTACCGCTTCCAATGCCGGGTATAATCCCTCATCGCGGAACTGTTTGAGGACGATCTGTGATCGCTGAGGAAACCAATTCTCTAACAACTGTGCGCGCAACGATTTGAAGTCATCGGCGACCGTGTAGGTCTGCGCGCGCCGGTAATCGCCCCAACGCGCCGATTCCGCGATGAGCGCCTCCTCGAGACCGCCCGTCAGGCTCATCCAGAGCGCGGCGGGGCGATTTCTCCCCGGGTGCTCAGGGTCCCATTCCGACCGGCGCGGATCGACGTAGAGCGGGCCGCTATTGAAAAAGGCGCGATGCAAATGATCGCCGAACCGCACGCGATATTCGGCATTCGACTTGAGAGCATGATGCACTTTGGTCGGTGAATCTTCATCCCGCCAATGGGGGACGACACGGTTCTCTGACACATTTCCCTTCAAGCCATGTTCGTTGTCCCAGCTGAAAAACTTAAATCCGCCGCTATCCTCAAGACGCGAACGCCCGATGTAGTTGTTTCCCGGCCAATCCACCGCGGCCGCATACATGTTAGGAATAAGATAATCGATCAAACTCGCCACATCCACGTAGTTAGGCAGTTCGGGATCGGGTTTGCCTAACGGATCAAGGCCTTGGATGGCTTGATAAGCTGCCAGGGACTCAAAACTGCGGTAGCCCCGGCTAAACCGATTGGGATCGTTCTGAATGAGCGTTAGGAGATCGTGGTAGGCATCACCTTGGCCATCCAAAACTTCCTCGTGGTTCTTGAGAATGTCATAGTCGTCCTTGCTTCCGCCAACGTAGGCCTCCATGAACGCCGCATCCGGACGTTCCGTGGGATTGTAAACGCCCCAGTAGAGCCCGTTGATAAAGAGATGCACCCAAGTTCCATGCGGTGCCGGTTGGCCCAGTGCCAGATGCGTTCGGCGCGTCCATTCGTCCCGAACAAATTGGCCGGCCCGATTCCCCGCACTATCATAGACCCAAGCATCTTGCGCATTGGACCGAAGAATCAAGGTGTCAAATTCGCCGGCGGCGTCCGGCCCAAATAAGGGAAAGCGCCATTTCCCTGGTCCGTACGCCTTGCGAAAGACCAACCTCAGCGAATGCTTTGGATTCCGCTCAGGAAAGCGCGAAGTGAAGCCCTGCAGGCGAATACCCGCGTCGACCTGAAATCCCTGCGCTCCCTCTGGATCGACCCATTCCACGGAAACCGGGCGTTCCCAATCCCTGCCCCGTTCCAAAGGGTGATGATAGATCCCTTTCCTGGCGCCAAAGATATCTTCATGGGCCATGACCAGCGAAACGGCCGGAAGGGCGCGCAAAGAATGGGCAATGACCTCCTTGGCTTGGGTGGCATCCAAAGACCGATCGCCCGCAATGCGAGCCAATTGCGCAGGATCCTGTTCCATCCCGTAGTCCGAGCCCACCCACGCCGTGGAGAAGCCCGGCGGCTTATCCGGCTGGTTAGACACTTCGTGGGGAAAGATATAGGTATGCGTATCGATATCGCTCGGCTCATACCCAAGTTTAGACGCCTGAGCCCGAAGGGTCGTCGTGGTACTAATAAGAATCCCATCGCCTCCAGGATAGGACCGGCCGGTGAAAACACTGCCGGGCGTGGAGCCGTTGATCGTGTAACGAATGGAGGCGCCCTCCGTCGCCGAAGTGATCTTCACATAAAAAGGCTCATCGTAGAATCCACGGTCCATGCTAAACTTCGTGTCCGCCACCTGCGGCTTGGGAATCTCCTGCCCCGAACAGACCACTAACATACCGGCGTAGCCTGCCAATAAATATGTTAGAAGCCGCATCCGGTAAGTCTATCCCTCATAAAAAAGCGGGACAAGCTTTCGCTTGCCCCGCTTCTCAACGCACCAGACAAAAGGGTCAGCTACGGGATGATCAGTTGCTGACCCGGATGAATCGTTGTGGAGGTCAGACCATTGGCCCGCATGATGTCTTGCATGGAGACATTGTGCGCCTTGCCAATGCGATAAAGGTTATCGCCTTTCCGCACCGTGTAAGACGAACCGGATGCCGCCCCGCCACCCGCCGGTGGGTTGTAGCCGCTGTAACCTCCGCTATCTCCCGGCAAAGTCACCACTTCGCCACTTTCAGAATATCCGCCTTGGTTGCCATAGCCCTGGCTCCCTTGACCCGTGTAACCTTGATCATAACCCTGGCCGCTGTAACCGCCTTGGTTGTAACCCTGCCCGCCACCGTAGCCACCTTGCTGGCCTCCTTGGTAACCACCCTGACCGCTATTATAGCCGCCCTGCTGATTGCCGTAGCCTTGGTTGTAGCCCTGCTGGCCGTAGTAGTCGTTGTAATAACAACTGGTCAGGCTCAGGCAGGCGATGCTTATCGCGGTTAAAGCCTTAGAAATCTTCATATTTCAGGTATGTTAAACAATTGTCGTTGAGGTTCAAGCCTAAGTTCTATCGAGAAAGAACGGCTGCTTTTTGAAAGGGACGCTCGCCGGGCGGAATTCTATTCACACCGATCATTCAACCTTCTGCGAGAACGCAATGCCTCCTCCGCAAGGCGAGCGATCCCAATTTTTCAAAAAAATTATTGTAGAAACTGCCGCGACTGACTTTACTAGAGATATACCGAGCGAGGGATGTTCTCAGTTTTCTTGATCGCAGGGAGTTTTATCATAATTGCCATGCGACGGGGAGACTGCATCTTTTTTCTCTAGCAATCACCCGAAAAATGACGGCTTCCACCCTACCCAAACCACCCAAACCAGAGTCCGCTTCCTTTGCTGATCACGTGTTACCGGATTCTACGTCTCAGACCGGTCATCCTAACAAGCGACTCTGGACCATCCTCTTGTACCTTTGCGGAGATTACGAACCCATTCACAGTGCGATCACCGAAGCGGCCAAGCACTTGGAGGATGTCGACATAGGGAATAATTGCCACCTCGCCATCTATCGGGACCGACCGGACGGTGCCCGGCGCTATCTCAGTACCCAAGGAGAAATCGAACCACTGAATAAGATGAACTCTGGTCATGCGGGAACGCTGGAGGAGTTCATGCAACGTGCGGTGCAGGCGTGCCCCTCCGAGCGAATCGCTTTAATCTTCGCCGGTTCAGGCATGGAAGAACCGACTTCCGAGAACGAAGACGCCGATGCCGACCGCCACTACCGCCGCCTCTTCGCTTTCTGTAATGACGACACGGACAAAGACGCCTTGGATCCCGTTGAAGTTCGAGAACTGTTAGAACACTTCGTTGAGCGTCGTGGTGGTAGACCTATCGACGTCATTGGGTTCGACATGTCTTCGATGCAGTATCTGGAGATGGCCTACCAATTTGAAGGTTTAGCGACTTTCATGGTTGCCTCACAAAATAACTTTCCCGCGCCTTCGTGGCCTTACTATGACTTGATTCAAGAATGGGGCTCGCGATGCCACAAACCTGAGGAATCTCCTTCAGGCAAGGCTCCCGCGCCTAAGCGAGGCGGAGAAACAGCCTCGGAACTGGCGTCAGCCAAAGACTTTGCTCTGACATGTGTCGACGTGGCAGGCCGGGCTATCGATCGAAATGATCTCCTCAAGCCAAGCGTGACCGCACTCGATCTCCGTCAATTGGAATTGGTCACGCGTTCGTTGGACACCTTCTTTGTGGCCTTCATGGGCATGTTAGGAAATAAAGTCGTCTGGGCAGCGCGGGATCAAGCCTTTCACGAACTTCTAGTAGCGCACTATCAGAATATCGAACTCAATGATGATGCCAATCGGACAAGATTGATCTCGTTCGATCTCTACGAACTGCTGCAAACGATATGTGATCAGTTGAGCAATGAGATCGGTGATCCTGGCAGAGACGCTGAAACCAATGCCATTGACTTCTGGTATCGTGAGGAACTCAGACAACTGCATGATCCGGCAAAGGACTGTCTCAATCCCATTCACGAAAAGCGTCTGGAACAACAACGGAAGCCATCCGCGGAAGAGGCGCGACTCAACGCCTCCGAAACGCACCGTATGGGCAATAAGAAGGCGGCCTCGAAACTCAAGTCCCGCCGCAACGGATCGCATGATCGTCTCACGCTAGAGCGAGTCGGAGATCAACTTTACAGAACCCAAAGCGAACTCTTCTCACACAAAGCAAGCCATTACACTTTGGTGCAGAAGGAATTTGAAGGAGATTTGCAAACGTTAGGAGAACGTTTGGAGGACAAGCTTACCAAGGTCAAGACACTGGAAAAGAAAGAGCGCGAATCTGGGAAACCGCCGAGCCAACCCCATTTCCGGGACATTCTCGAGCGCATGCTTGCCAGCTACCGACTGATGGATGTGGAAGCCATCAAGGCCGACATGGAAGGCGCGAAACACCTCCTGCGAATCGCTCGGGAGGTGGCCAAACTCGTCCATCCCACGCGCAAACCCACGCTCGACCGCACGCCCTTCATCATCGCCGCCAAGCCAATACATGAAGCCAAATGCGGCGTCTCCATCCACCGGCCCGAACACCTCGACCGCATTCGCGTGAACTCGCAGTACTTGGATTTGGACTTCCACCGCAATGTCCATTGGGTGTCTTTGCTAGGGGCGATCACCTTGATCCGGCAGCACCCGGGATCCATGTGGAAATTGATCAGCTCATTGCTAGCCACGGCAGGCGGCGCCGCCCGAAGCGACTTGATCGAACGCCTGGTTGGCCCGCACTCGGTGATGTCCGGATTGGGATCACAGTTTAAGGCCTTGAAAAAACCGCCGTGCATCACGCTCGAGATCACCCGGGGAGATCACGATCCCTTCCTAGATGCCGATCCTATCACAAACGCTGACGAAGAGGATGGATCAGGCACCTACCGCCTACGCTTGGAATCGAGCCGGCGGGGTGCCACCGTCTCCGAGCACAAGAGCTGTGTGAACCAACGGACCATTAATAACACGCTCGAGCGCTTGGAAGAACTGTTGCAAGCGGATCGCTCGGAGAGCAAAGACTTGCACTCGCTGCGTTCCTTGGGCCGAACGTTAGGAGAAGATATTGTTCAACGGCTGAATGACAATCTCAGACAGGAGTGGAATGATTGGGTGTTAGAGGATGAAGACATCGTCCTTCATTTGCAGCTCCAACTCTCTCCCCAACTCATGCGCTTCCCCTGGGAGCTCATGCACGATGGCAAGAAATTCTTCGGCGAACGCTATGCCATGGGGCGCCAAGTCTACATGCGCAGTGGTTTATCCAAACAGCTCAGGCAACGCGAGACCCAAGGCGTGCGGATTCTCATTATCGGCGATCCCGAGTTTGATGCCCAAACCGGCAAGGACTTTCGCCAGTTGCCGGGCGCTCGTGAGGAAGCCAAAGAAGTGGCAGATCAGTTCGAACGGCTTGGTCGCGAGTTGCGTGGCGCGCTGGACTTCGCACGAGATCGCGACGTCTTCATTCAGGAGGAAATCACCACCCAACACTTTCGCGAACTCCTGCGTGAAGGCGGCTACGATATCATTCACTTTGCCGGGCACGCCCTTTACGATGAGAAGGAACCGGAACGCAGCGCGTGGCTGTTTAGCGACGGTCCTCTTTGGGCGTTGGAGATCAGAAACACTCTAGCACGCTGCGAATCCGTGCCCTGGTTAGTGTTCGCCAACGCCTGCGAGTCCTCGATGGGCGCCTCCAAACCCACACACTATCAAAGCAATGTCTACGGATTAGCCACGGCCTTCATCAACGAAGGGGTATCGGCCTATCTAGGCCCCCTTTGGCCTATCAATGATGCCGTTGCCCTCCGCATGGCGACGGATTTCTATGAGGAGCTCCTTCTGCAGCGTGCTAGTTTGGGAGAGGCCTTGCGCTCAGCCAAACGCCTGGCCAAGGACGCCACTTTAGGAGCCACTAGCGCTCTCACCGGGCTCAGCTGGGCCAGCTTGGTGCTCTACGGCGATCCGACACTCAAGCTTCTCGATTCCTTGGGCGCATCGGCAGGTCCTGCCAAGCCCCTCAATCGCGAGGATCTGCAAATTCAAGAAGAGCGCGATTTGCGGGCCAAACGCCGCCACTCGCGCCGCCGCTATTACACCGCCTCAGGCAAACCGGCCCGCCCCATCCAAGCCTCGGTGGAAGAAACCCAGCGCCTCGTGGCACGAGCTGATATGGAGCTGGATCTGGTCAATACCAAACGCACCAATTCACCGCCACCTCCCGGCAAACGCGTGCTTGAACTCGTGGAAGTGAACGGCGCCCGATACTGGCAATATGTCAATGATCGCAACGAGGGCGTGAGGCAGTTGCCCCATTCATCCGTGTGGAAGAAACTATCACAACAACCACAGCTCCGCGAACGGCTCGGCGTCCAGCGCGGCATTGGGGACTATGCCAGAATTATCGGCCGCTGGCTGATTGATAGTGAAAGCCCAAGCCTGATCGAAGGCCTGGTCGCCCAGTACGATCGCGATCAAGTCGGCGAACAGCAACTCCTCACCGTCAATCCTGATCTTACCACCCACCCCTTGAATCAATCCGGTCTCCGTTGGATCAACGGCGATGCCAAGGAACAGGATGGCCGTGTGCTTCTGATCATTCACGGTACTTTCAGCAGCACCGATTCACCAGTGAAAGGATTGGGTTCCCGTTTTATCCGCTGGGCTTGCCGGGAGTATGCCGCGGTCATCGGCTTCGATCACCACACGCTCTCTGTGTCTCCTGAGGACAATGCCAGGAATCTATGGCGCTTGTTAGACGACCGCATCAAGACGAGAAAGCGGATTGATATCATTACCCATAGTCGTGGCGGCTTAGTGGCCAGAGCTTTCACGGAACTGCTTGGTGAAAAGAAGAACGGCCTCACGCCGGCGGAAATTGTCCGGCGAGTGATTTTCGTGGGCACGCCCAATGCAGGCACTTCCCTGGCCAATCCGAAGAACTGGGGACAAGCCGCTGACATGTTAGCGAACATCATTCATATCGATCCAGATGGGATTTATGGTAGGCTGAGCGGCTTCTTTGCACGCTTTGCTTCATTGGCTTCGACTGGAGCAGCCTCTTTCGTGGAAGCCACCCTGCGGCAAATTCCCGGGCTCTGGGCGCAGAATCCTCAGGCCTCGACTCCTAACGAGTTTTTAGGTCGTCTCAATGCCGCGAAGCCCGGGCACTCACACTTACGCCACTACGCCGTATCGGCCGATTACGAACCCGGAGGTGAAATGAACCTTCTCAAAGTCTGGAAAGACTGCGCCGACTCCAGCCTGGATGCCTTCTTCACCGATGATGTTCCTAACGATTTGGTTGTCAACACGGGTAGTGTATGGGGAAGAAGCGGGAAAAAACAGATCGCGACGTTGGCACCATGGATCGCCCCAGAGAATCTTCTCATCTACAGCCCCGCAGACTCCAAACAACTTCCGGCCGAAGCTCAGAAAGAGTTCGCCACCGGCGTTCATCACACCAACGTGATGTCCTACCCGAGGACTCGCGAGTTCATCACCAACGCCCTCACGGAACCGGATGCCGGCGAAAGCTAGCTTACGGAATCAACTTTCATGAGAAGCGTGATCCGCCGCAGAACCAACACTTCAGGGTAAAGCCTATGGACTGCGGCGGCCGCTGCCGCTTTCCCGCGCTGGCATCCTATAATATCTGACGTTCATGAATTGGTCTTCGCAATCCGTTAATTTAGGCGTCGGTGTCCAACAGTTCCGGATACGTCAAGATGGGAGATACCTCTCCCACGAGAAAGTCCACCAATTGTGGGCTACAAGTCCTGCCTTCGCGGACTTCTACAGCTCGACCATACTTGATTCCGGTTTTGAAAGCCTGTGCTGGGAGACCCCTCCAGTGACACTATCAAATCTTTCTACGGACCATGAATTCGTGGTGATTGAGTCACCTCTCCTCCAATCAAGAGTTGCCGATCCGTCACCATTTCATGAACACTTTCGTTCCTCTCGGAGGAAGGTCATAAGTTTCCCAAATCTTGGGCGTAACGGGATCATGATCACTCCTGTTCCACCTCAAGGCGGGGCAAACTATAATCACTTGGTGAATTTCCTAAGGACAGCTCCCCATGAGGATACTGCCGAGCTATGGCGAGTAACCAGCGAAGCGTTGAAGGCGAACCTCGAGACGAAGCCAAGGTGGCTTAGCACTGCCGGACTTGGGGTTTCTTGGCTTCACGTGCGCATTGACACTCGTCCGAAGTACTATCGCCATGACGCCTACCGAACAACTGATTAACATTTTTTCTGAGATTTTGAACGCCGGCTCCTTTCTGTGTTAGAATGATTCACTCTAACTACCTCACACTCAATTAACTCTAGAAATAGAAAATCATGGAATCTTGTCCGCGGAATCCTATCAGGCTACACCAAAGCCAACTGCCTGTTAGCAGCCCGCCTGAAGGTTACTGTGATCCTAACGAGCCTTTCCCTAACAGTGCTATTGTCGCCTTGGATCATTGCTGGAAGATCGATACGAATTGTTCAAGACATAGTGAATTGATTCGCCAACGCGCATGGAGACCACCCGTAGACCTGCCCTGTGTTGAGTTCCGACTGGATACTGGTAGCTACGATTCGCTTCCAAGCCTTGATTTACCGGCTCCGATCCACCTCTTGGTAGGCAGGGCAAGATTCTCGGCCGCCTTCCTCGCGGCTAGGTTCTTCATCTACACCGTCGGCAGGTTAAGAATCGCCTTTTGTTAGACTGTTCATTGGAAATCGCTTCTTACATGACCTTGTCGACCAAACCCATACCTAAAAAGACCACGGAAGGAAAGCCAAAGAACCGCGACACCCGGCAGCTTCGGAGTTTGTTTGACGTTATCGGGATGTTCGTTAGATTTTCGATGTTCACCCTTCATTTGAACGCGGCCGGGTGCACCTCACCATAGACGTTTGCTTAAGGAATGATGCATCAGATCCCGCCCTTCTCTGTGATCCTGGCATTGGCTGCTTCATCGGGAGGAAGGTTTACGTTCCGGCTTTTTGACGAGCCCACAGGCGAACCCGTACAAGACACACAAGTTGGCGCGGATCAACCCCCTACCGCCTCGCAATTGAAGCCGGAGGACGATTCAATACCTCAACTGAAGTCGAAGGTGCGCTGCCAGGAGCGAATGGTCCGCCTCAAACGTCGCTGAACCATGGAGATTCCATCAGCAAGAGTTAGCCTTCTGGTTATTCGATCATCTGACATTGATCGCACGGCTGAGTTTTACACGAAGCTCGGCCTGACATTCGAGAAACACACTCACGGGAAGGGCCCTGAGCACTATGCATCGGAAGTCGATGGTTTCGTATTTGAGATCTATCCGCTTTCGAAGTCTGGAATCGCTACAACAGAAACTCGGATCGGGTTCGAAGTTCAATCCGTTGATGAGACCGTTAGGCTACTTGAGGATGCCGGTGCCAAGATAATCACTCGTCCCAAAGATTCAGAGTGGGGACAGCGCGCGGTCGTGAAAGACTTCGAAGGACACACCATCGAACTGACGCCGCTCAAGCGTTTGCCGACCATCGAGGCGCCATCGCATGACTGAAGAGGAACCGCAATAGGGGCGAATGCACTGACTTCAACTCGTCTTGAATTGACCCGGCTTGACTAACGCCACGCTTCAGGAAAAGCCAACGGCTCAAAACCCCACAAGAGTGGCAAGAGCAAGTACACCATCACACTGAGGAGCAAGATCGAGAGCAGGTTCATCCAGAGTCCGGTGCGCACCATGTCCGGGATCCGCAAGTGGCCGGATCCGAAAACGACGGCATTGGGTGGGGTGGCCACAGGAAGCATGAAGGCGCAGGAAGCCGCGACGGTGGCGGAGACTAACAAGATGAACGGATGCACATCGATCGCAAGCGCCATGGGAGCAAGGATGGGGAGCAGCATGGACGTCGTCGCGATGTTTGAAGTGATTTCCGTAAGGAGGTTCACCGAAGCGACGAGGATGAGAACAAGGAGGACCAGCGAGACACCCTCCAGCAGCGTCATTTGACCACCGATCCATGCCGCCAAGCCGGAAGATTTGAAGCCCTCGGCCAAAGCCATGCCTCCGCCAAAGAGGAGCACGATGCCCCAGGGAATGTTCTTGGTGTCTTCCCAGCGGAGAAGCGCTTGCTTAGGTTTTTGGGAAGGCAAGAGAAAGAGCATGAGACCACCGATCATGGCGATGATGGTGTCATCTAGCCGCGGAAAGAGACCCCATTGTTGCTGCAAGAAAGACCGGCTGATCCAAGCCAGCGCGGTGAGACCGAACACCAGCAACACACGTTTCTCTTCTACTGACAACTTGCCCATCGCATGGAGTTGCTTGCGAATCTCCTCGCGGCCGCCGGGCAACGTGTCCTGCTCGAAGTGAAAGGCGAAACGCGTGAGATAAAGCCAGCAGAGCGCCAGCAGCCCAAGCGAGATGGGTAGACCGAAGGCCAGCCATTGTGAGAAACGGATCTCATAGCCGTAGAGTTCTTGCACCACGCCGGCGAGGACGATGTTAGGAGGCGTGCCGATCAGGGTGGCCATGCCGCCGATGGACGCGCTGTAGGCGATCGCTAACATCAAGGCCTTGGCAAACTTGGCATTCTCTTCTGGCAAGGCCGCCGGATGGCTCTGTAGTTGTGAAATCAGCGCCATGCCAATGGGTAACATCATGACCGAAGTCGCGGTATTGGAGATCCACATGGACAGCCCGGCCGTGGCAAGCATGAAGCCCAAGATAATTCGCGTCCGGTTGGCGCCAATCGTGTGAATGACCGTTAGGGCAATGCGCTTGTGCAGTTGCCATTTCTCAATAGCGATGGCGAGGAGAAAACCGCCGATGTAGAGGAAGATGTAGCGATGTCCGTAGGAAGTGGTGGTGGACTGTACAGTAAGGGCATTTGTTAGAGGGAAGAGAACGATGGGAAGCAAGGCCGTGGCGGCGAGCGGGATGGTCTCGGTAATCCACCAGATGGCCATCCACACCGTGCAGGCAAGGACGGCGTTGGCCTCCGGTGAGAGTCCCGCTGGATGAAACAACGTCAGGATGAGCACAAAGGCGAGTGGACCGGCAACAAGGCCGCACTGGCCGGGCGTCCACTTCACGCCGGCTTCTCAATCGTTTTGACCAGGGCGCGATAGAACAGTGCCAGATCGTTGTGACTGCTGTCTTGAAAGCGTTTCTTCACCTTCTCAAAGGGGTAAATCGTGGCCACGCCGCCCACAGACCGCAGACAATAGCCGTGCTCGAAATCGTGGTCCCACTGACCGCCGCGCAGTTTGCGAATGGTTTCGCCGAAATAAGCGCCAAACGTTAGGACTAACGTATCGATATTCGCCGGCAAGTCTTTTCCCCAGGCTTTTTCAATGATCGCGTCCAAACGCGCGAGATCGGATTTTTGATAGCCTAGCTTTTCACCGAAACTATCATTGATCTGTTTGCGATGCCGTTCCGCAATGTCGGGAATCTGCGCAATGAACGCCTCGTGATCATTGCCGGAATTCATGAGATCTGCAGCTGCCTTATCCACCTTGCGTGCGCGCAGGCCGCCCTTGATCTGCAGCATGGTTTTCCGGCCGAAGAGCAGGCTAACCAGAGCAAGAAACGCGATGAGAAGGATGGTGAGGCGAAGGAGCATGACAGATTGGCGAAACGGCGTATGGTCGCCCTTACTATGAAAGCGCCCGTCCCCCACGCAATCCTTCTCCTTCTCTTTCTCCTGTTCTTCAATAGCTGTGCCCACATTGTCCAAACCCGCGAGGACTACGCACTCGCCGACTCGCGGCCGGATCATTCGGGGGCTGAATTGACAGCTGAGATGATCACCACCGATGGCCAGGTGAAATACGCACTCTCAGCCATGGTTTACTTTGCCGTGGGCGAGCGTGAGACCGGTCCCTACAAATGCCTCTTCACGGCCTGGGGCGATCGTGAGCAACATCGTGCCATGCGCGTGAAAAACATGCGCATTCGAACGGCCGCGCGTTCCGCTTCGGTGCCGCCGAGTGGTCGTTTGGACTTTGCGCCGGGCGCGGGAGGCGAGGGATGGCAAGCGACCTACGTGATTCCCGGTTTGGTTTCGGTCGATTACGAGAAGGATGGCGACGTGTTCATCGAAGCGGATGTCCAGATCATCACCAAGCGTCGCGGGATCTGGCGGCCGGTCACGCTCCGGTTAACACCGACGAAGTCAAAAGAGACGAAATTCGCCACCATCTTCGATGACTTCCGCGAAGGTGGAGATGAGGATTCTGCGAACGGATTCGATCCTTGATTCGCGAAACTAAGAATGCCCTGAAGCCTCATCAAATGCCTTCGTCACCGGGGAAGCGTTTCTTGCCACAGGGGGGATCAGTGCCAAACTGCGCGCCTTGGCCGCGGCGGATTTCCCGGCCTTGACGACGTATGGCCGAGATCGATTGGAAGAAGCGTTATGTGCATAACACGGCGAGTAGTTATGCGCACTTCATCATCAAGCTTTTCACGGGAGTACTCGTCTTCCGTGCCGTGATCAATGGCTTCGGCCAGGAAGCTTACACTTTCTGGCAAATCCTTTGGTCCTTCCTCAGCTACTCCATCATGCTCGACTTCGGTATTGGTTTCACCATCCAGAAGCTCGTGGCGGTCAAGACGGCGGAAGGAAAGACCCACGAAATCGACCGGCTTTTCACGACGGCCTTTTGGAGTTTCACGCTTCTGGGAGTGATAGCCTTTGCAATCACTCTTCTCTTACGTCCCACATTCTTTGCCGTCTTTGAAATCTCTCCAGAAAATCTGCCGGATTTCAAACTCGCCTACGTCTATTTCACCGGAATGTTAGCCACCATGCTTCCGTTAGGGCTTTTTTCAGCAGCCATGATGGGTGTGCAGAAACATTACGTCTTCAATTGGCTCTCCGTCGCGGCGGCCATTGGTTACTACTTTGCTATCAGTCACGCCGTGGCCAATGGTTGGCTGCTCAGCAATATCATGTTGCTCTCCATGACGTTCACCGTCTTGCCCTCGGTGGTGACGGCTTTGATCGTATTCCCCGTGCTTCGATTCATCTCGCTCAACCCCTTCAAATTCGATTTCAGTGCCGTGCGGGAGCAGCTCTCCTTCTCGCTCATCGCTTACGTGAATACATGCAACTACACGGTGCTCTCGCAATCGGATCGCGTGGTCATTGGCGCTGCAGAAGGCCGTGTCGCCACCGCTAGCAAGGCCGATATGTTCATGTATCAACCAAGCGCGAAAGTCGCGCAGTTGTTGGGTGGTATGGCGATGCAGATCATGAGCGTGGTGACCACGGCCGCGGCGCACATTCACGCCTTGGGCGAACAGGAAAAATTGCGTCAGCTTTATTACCGCACCAATCGCCTCCTCTTTCTTCTCATCACCCCCGGTTATTTTCTCGCGGCGGCCTACATGGAAGAACTCGTTCGCCTCATTATGGGACAACTTTATGTTCCCGATCATTTGATCTGGATCGGCCAAGTGACATTGCTCGTCACCTATGTGACGCACATCACGTCCACGGCTGCGGACCGCGTGCTCATGATGGTTGGCAAGGAAATGGTGATCTTTCGGTTCACGATCTGCCGTCTCACGACGCATATCATTCTTAGCATTGTGCTCATGATCTATTTCGGCCTCATCGGACTCGTTGCCGCCGGTTTGATTTCGGCATTGCTCGTCAATCTTTTCCTCTTGATGCCCCCGGTCTTGCGATTCTTGGAAACGCGCGTGAGCGACTACATTCACGAACATATCCGTGAATCCGTCGCACCCTTTGCCTGCTTCTTTGCTCTGCTCATCCTGCTCAAGATCGGCTGGCCATGCCCCGCCGATACGGGCTGGCTAGGCTTCATTCACATCGCCCTCCGCGGAAGTTTCATCATGCTCCCCACGCTCTTTCTCATGCGTCACCATATCAAAGCGACGTGGCGGGCTTGATACGGTTTCGATTTATTGAAAGTCGGCTCATTAGCCGAACGCTCACCAAGACAAATGCATTGGTCTACCTTCATCGCTGTAGTGTTCACCAGTCTTTTCTTTCAAAGATGCTCTGAACAACCGCCCTCGTATGAATCGCAGTTTCGCGATTGCATTTGGATTCATTTCCCTCCAGGCCACCCATTTGACGGCGTCGAAACGCTTCGCGTCAAGATCGATCGAATTCTGAGAGAGAAAGAGATCGGATACTGGTCAGGGGTGCTGGGCGTGGATGGAGATATCGATTATATTGAACTCGAAACGGATTTTGACATGATTGACGAACATCGTCTCGTGCAATCGTTTTTTGATAAAGGCTATCTTCCTCAGAATGTGAAGGTTGATTATTTGCCTAAATCTCATGATCCAGGTGAAAAGAGCCGCCAAAGTGCTAACGAAGCCTAAGCTAGCTGCTGACAGTTTTTGAACCTCTGCGTTCGCGCGCGCTATTAAAGATGATCGCCGAAATTATCTATGTTAGTAATGATGGTTTCGCTCCGCAACAAGCATTCGGGCAACTAGAAATGGCCGTCCTACCGAGGACTATCATTCCTATACCTGAAGCATATTTACCTGCCAGTCGCCTTTAAGCGTCGGGTGTGACGAAAAGTGGTGGGCACATTTCGTAGCGGAACTCGTGAGAGTTCCGGGCGTGGCACTCTGCTGCCGCGAAGAAACTGTCACCAGTTCCTCTACCTTTATTGACCACCACTTTTAAGTCACACCCTTAAGCGTCACCACCAACGGTGGCGTTCGTGGAACCTATCTGACGATTCTCTGCGGCCCCGTTATGGTCATAGCAAATCACCTACGGATCGTATGAAATCACCCATTCCGGCATTCACTGGCCGTTACCGTGCCCTCTCATAATCCTCCGGCCGATCCAGATCGAAATCCAGTCCGGGATCGTCTATTTCCAGGGTCAATCGCTCTTCTGAGCGCCCGGCGAGAAAATGAGCCAAGGTTGGTCCGGCGTGTTTCGCAATCTGCCGGAACGCCTCGCGTGACAATAACACGGGATGCTTCGCGCGGCCTGCCCGGGCGGGTTGACAGATTGAGCCGGGATGGCTTTCTCCAAAGGTCGCCAAAGCCTCCAGAGTGTCCCGTTTCACGTGCGGCTGATCTCCAAGCGTGATGACAATGTGCGTCAACTCAGGCTTCCAACCCACCCATGACGCCGCGAGCTGAATTGAACTGAACATGCCTCGCTCCGGTTCAGCGTTCACGAGGCGGCTTTCAAACCCAATCCCCATCTCATCGAGCACCTGATCAAGTTCCGGAAGGTTCTTGGAAACAACGGCAACGATCTGTTCCGCGCCAATCGCTCGCCATTCACCTATCAGATGCTCCATGACCACACCGTTTTTCCAAGGAAGAAGCAACTTAGGCCGGCCCATACGCCGCGAAGCTCCGGCGGCCAGGATGACGACGCCCAAACGCATCATTCCGTCCGACTAAGGTGATTGCCCTGACGTTTTCTCAAGACGGCCAACACTTCGGCGAGCACGCTGATGGCGATCTCTCCCGGGGAGTCCGCGCCGATGTCCAAGCCGATTGGCGCGTAGACCGCTCGCAAGGCATCAGGCGAGACGCCTTCACTAACAAGCTGCTCAAAAACCTTCCTCACTTTCTTTCGGCTACCGATCATGCCGACATAACCGGCCCCCGGATGGTTCATGGCGGCACGCAAGGCATCGCGATCGATCGGGTAGGCACGGCTCACTAGAATCAACGCTTCTTCTTCCCGCCAAGGGTGCTCCTCGATATAGCGGGAGGGAATATCGCACACCATGCGGTTGGCGGGGAAGTCCGCAAGCAATGCCTGACGATCATCGATCACGGTCACGCCCATTCCGGCTTCCATAGCCAAAGAGGCGATGGCGCGTGAGCAATGACCGGCACCGACTAACACGATGGCCTCACGCGGTCCTTGCGCTTCGATCAACACTTGGACCTCGCCACCGCAAATCGCACCAAAGGAGTGTTCATCGCCTTCGTGCAATGGGTAGCTTTGTGAGGATGTTTCGCCGTTTTCTATGACGGCAAGGGCATCAGCGATCACGAGTGACTCAAATTTCCCGCCACCCACCGTTCCGACGATACGGGAATCCGGAAATACTAACATCTTGGCGCCGACCGCTCTGGGAATCGACCCAGTGGTTTGGACGACGGTCGCGAGCGCGCAACGTTGTCCTTGCTCCAAGGCATCGAGCAAGGCCTTTAGCACTGACGTCGTTTCATCCATTGAAGTGGAAGGCTTAAGCACTTCGCCTTGGGGAGAAAGCGTAAAATCGTCTTTACTTGCCATGGGCACTCGAGAGTAAATGGCGTTGAAACCCGGAGATCCGGGAAGATTCACCATCATGATAGAGCTAACAGTGAACGGTGAAGCACGCCGATTCGAGGGAGATCCTGACATGCCACTACTTTGGTATCTCCGTGACGTGCTTGGTTTAACGGGGACGAAGTTCGGTTGTGGCGCCGGATTGTGCGGCTCCTGCACCGTGCATCTGGCGGGCGCTCCCGTTCGCAGTTGTTCCCTTCCCATGTCGGCAGCTCAGGGGGCCGAAGTGGTCACGATCGAAGGCCTCAGCGCCGAGGGGAATCATCCGACTCAACAAGCGTGGATCGCTGAAAACGTGCCGCAATGTGGCTACTGTCAAAGTGGCCAAATCATGGCGGCGGCCCATTTGTTGAAGACGAACCCGAAACCCACTGACGATGACATCGACACTCATCTTGCGGGACATATCTGCCGTTGTGGGACTTACCAACGGATTCGGAAAGCCATCAAACGCGCAGCGGAGATCAAGTCATGAATGAGATTCGAATCATCAACCGCCGCCATTTCCTGGGCCATCTCGCCTCAGCCGGAGCCTTCGTTCTAGGCATGCCGGTACTCGCGAGGGCACAGGGAGAGGAGAATGAGGCTTCTGTATGGAAACCGGATTTGTTTCTCAGCATCGAACCTAACGGGACGACGAGAATTGTGGCGCACCGTTCTGAAATGGGGACGGGCATTCGCACAGCGCTTCCTACCATTATTGCCGATGAACTCGATGCCGATTGGGAGCGCGTGGTCATTGAGCAGGCCATCGGCGACAAACGCTTGGGAGATCAAAACACCGATGGTTCGCGTTCGGTGGTGCGGTTCTATGATAACATGCGCGCCATTGGCGCCTCCGCACGCCAAATGCTAATCGCGGCCGCGGCGCAGAAATGGGAGGTCGATGCCACTGAACTGACGACTGATAAACATGTGGTGGTTCACCGTCAATCCGATCGCAAAGCAGGTTATGGCGAGTTGGTTGAGCTGGCCGGCAGACAAGCCGTTCCTGAGCCGGATTCTCTCACTTTCAAAAAACCAGAGGATTATCGCTACGTAGGCAAACCGATGCCTATCACTGATCTCAAAGATCTTTGTCGTGGCAAAGGCGTCTTCGGAGTGGATGCCGAAATGCCGGGCATGGTCTTTGCCACGGTGGCAAGGGCGCCGGTCTTCGGTTCCACGCTCGAGAAGATGGATGACGTGGAGACGCTCAAAGTTCCGGGCGTCATTCGCACGGCGGTAATCCCACCGTTTAAATCACCCCACAGTTTTCAAGCGCTAGGAGGCGTGGCGGTTATTGCCGAGAACACCTGGGCGGCGATCAAAGGACGCAAAGCACTCAAACTAACATGGTCCAAAAGCCCGCATGAAAGTTACGATTCCGCGACCTATAAAAAATCTTTGTTAGAGACCGTTGGCAAACCCCAGGAGAAAGTGGTTCGTGAGGTTGGCGACGTCGACAAAGCTCTCGGCGAAAGCGCTAAGACGCACGAAGCGAATTACTACGCACCGCACATCGCGCACGCACCCATGGAGCCCCCCATGGCCGTCGCTTCTTTCAAGGATGGCAAGGTGGTCACGCATGCCGCCACACAGAATCCCCAAGCGGTTCAGGCTGCCGTGTCGGCAGCGATGGGGATCAAGCCTGAGGATGTCGAATGCCACGTCACCCTCCTTGGCGGCGGCTTTGGCCGCAAATCGAAGCCTGACTTTGTGGTGGAAGCCTCACATCTATCCAAAGAAATCGGCAAGCCGGTCAAAATCGTGTGGACGCGTGAGGACGACATCCAGTTTGATTATTTCCATACGGTATCGGCCATGCATTTGAAGGCTGGCCTCGACCAAGACGGCAAACCGCAGGCGCTCCTCTTTCGCAGCGCCTTTCCCACCATCAGTTCCACCTTTACGACTGGGGCGACGACCGGCGCGACTTTCGAATTGAGCATGGGACTCAATGACATGCCCTATCAGATTCCGAATCATCGCGCTGAGAATGGTCCGGCGGCGAATCACGTCCGCATCGGCTGGCTACGCTCGGTCTGTCATGCCTTCCATGCATTCGGTTTGCATTGCTTCATCGATGAATTGGCGCATCTCGCGAACGTGGATCCGTTAGACTACTTGCTGGCTACTCTGGGGCCACCTCGCCAAGTCGATCCCACTCAAGAAAAGGCGGACTATGCTAACCACAATCAACCCCTCTCCAAATATCCGATCGACATCGGCCGCCTGCGTCATGTGATTGAAAAGGCCGCCGAATCAGCGAACTGGCGGGAAGAACAGAGGAACAAGAAACCGGATCGGGGTCTTGGCATCGCCGCTCACCGGAGCTTTTTAGCCTACGTCGCTGCCGTGGCCACGGTGGAGGTCGATGAAGACGAGAGGATCTCCATCCCACGTATGGATCTCGCCGTCGACGCCGGAACCATCATCAATCCCGATCGCGTCCGCGCGCAAATGGAGGGAGCCGCCGTTTTCGGAGCCTCCCTTGCGCTCTTCGGAGAGATCACGGCCAAACACGGCCGCATTCAACAGAGCAATTTTGATACCTATCGCGTTGCTCGCATGGCGGAGGCGCCCAAGGAGATTCACATTCATCTCGTCGAAAGCGATGAGCCGCCCGCCGGCGTCGGCGAATCCGGTGTCCCGCCGATCGCGCCCGCCATCGGCAACGCGCTCTTTGCTGCTGTGGGCAGACGCGTGCGCGATCTGCCGATGGTAAAAGGAGCCTAGAGAAACGGAATTTCTCTCAGACCACCATCACGAAAGGCATCGCCGATGGATTTGGCTTAGCAGAATGGTTAGCCGCGCCAAATTCGGCCCCGACCAGATCGCTCCAGCACTTCTCGAATAGATCTTGCAACGGACATTCTAATAATTAAGATGGCCTAATAGTTAGACTATGCCAAGTAGCCCGAGAAAGAAAGCGTCGGCTCGGAAACGTCCCGGCAAGAGCACGCGTAGCCGCCAAGCCACGCCCCCGTTGCAGACTCCGATTGGGGCGATTCTGACCTTTGGGTGTCTTTGGTTAGGGATCCTGCTCTTCCTCGCGCTCGTTTCCTATACGAAGGAAGATATCCCTCCCTGGGTGAAGTTTTTATCCTACGAGAATCCCCCTAACGATCCGGCGCACAATCTGTTGGGGGTCATTGGAGCGATCGTCGCTGGATTTCATTATTTCATGTTTGGCGCCGGAAGCTATTTGCTGGCGGTCGGGTTCTGTTGGTTTGGGCTGGCACGATTCGTGGCGCCCATTCCCATCAACCAACGCACCATTGGCGGACTGGTCTTATTCGTCTTCGCCGGGGCCAGCTTGGCACACCTGCAACCCGTGCTCTTTCAAGATTGGGCTTCGACCTACGGAATCTACGGGCCGGGCGGTTCGGTGGGCGGCCTATTCGGGGACGGGTTTCGGCGCTACATCGGGACTTTCGGCGCTCAGCTCATCTTGGGAACGGCCTACCTGCTGGGATTGGTCTTGCTCACGGGATTTCACCCGGTGACGTTTTTCAATCGCTGTCAGCGGGCCTGGGAAGCTTTCATGAAAACGCGCCGCGGGCGGGTGGCCTTGGCGGGCGAAGCGAGCGCTTTTTCCGACGACGACTACGAGGAAACGTCGCCCAAGCCGAAGCGGAAGCGAGCGGCGAAGAAATCCAAGAGCGCCTCCGTGGACGAAAACAACGCCGAGGGAGAAGAAGAGGAATGGGTCGTCGTGGCGCAGAACGAAGCGCCTCCGGAGGCCGTGATCGACGGATCCAGTACGGATCCCGCGAACGCCGAAACTGAAGCTTCTGACGAAACCGAAGCGGCGGCTGCTGAGGAAGAACCGCCCGTTCCTGAAGAACTGGAGCCTCCCAAACGCAAGATCATCGACGGCTCCGCGCGCCGGCCCAAGGCGCCGAAACGTGATGCGGCTGACATGACGCTACCCACGCGGGTGACCTTTCAGGGTGTCACCTTTGAGAATTACAAGCTACCCCCGCTCGATCTCCTGAACTTTGACGAAGCCGATCCCGATGCGGCGCCCGCTGATGAGAGTTTCCTCATTCGAAACCAGAACATCATCGTCGAGACGCTCAGCACCTTCGGGCTCGAAGTTTACCCAGGAGATATCACCCGAGGACCCAGTATCACTCGCTACGAGATCTACCCGTCCAAGGGCCTGCGCGTGAGCCGGATCGCGACATTGGAGCCGGATATCGCCCGGGCGACCAAGGCGGAGCGGATCAATATCATCGCGCCGATCCCCGGCAAAGACACCGTGGGCATCGAGATCGCCAACAAAGACAAAGTCCCCGTCCCGCTGCGCGAACTTCTCGATGATCCGGCTTTTCGAGATACCGACTACCGGATTCCGCTCGCCCTCGGAAAGGACGTCTACGGGAACGCGGTACTCGCGGACCTCGCCCAGATGCCCCATCTGCTCGTCGCCGGTGCCACGGGGAGCGGAAAGAGTGTCTGTATTAATTCGATTATCGCCAGTCTGCTCTTTCAGTTCTCTCCGGAGCAACTCCGCTTCATTATGATCGATCCCAAGGTGGTGGAGATGCAGATCTATAACGATCTCCCTCACCTCGTGGTGCCGGTGGTGACCGATCCGAAGAAAGTGATCCTAGCATTGCGTTGGGTGGTCAAAGAGATGGAACGGCGCTATCAGCTCTTCGCCAAGACGGGCAAACGGAACTTCGATGCCTTCAACGCCCGGGACCGGGACAAGCCTGTTAGGAAACCAAACCGGGCGCCCTCACGCAAACGCACAGACTCGCCGGTTGCGACTAACAAACCGAAAGAAGAGGAACCGCTTAAAGCCGCAGCGGATCCGGCGGAGACCCAACCGGAACTCGACTTGAGTGAAGAGATGGCCACGCCCGTCACGGAAGAGGCGCCTAACGAACTAGCATTGCAGTCAACGGCAACCGATTCCGATGACGAGGAAAATCCGCCCTTCTTCATCCAACCGGTGAATCTGGATGGTGGCGATCCCGCTCCTCTTGAAGACGCCGAGGCCGAGGTGTTGGACGATGAGGACGCGGAGGCAGACGATGACGGAGACGCCTTCGACAATGAGGATGAAGATCTCCCGCCGCATGAATTCGCGACCCCTGAGGAACCCGAAATTCCGGATACTCTGCCCTACATCGTGGTCATTATTGACGAACTCGCTGACCTCATGCAGACGGCCCCGGCCGACGTGGAATTGGCCATCGGGCGGATCACTCAGATGGCGCGGGCAGCGGGCATCCACCTCATCGTGGCCACCCAAACGCCTCGCGCGGACGTCGTGACCGGCACCATCAAGGCCAATATTCCCTGCCGGATCGCCTTCCAAGTCGCCTCTGGAATCGATAGCCGCGTCATCCTCGATGCCAAGGGTGCTGACCGCCTCGTCGGCAAGGGCGATATGCTCTATCTCCCGCCTGGTACCGGTCAATTGGTGCGCGCGCAAGGGGCGCTCGTTTCGGATGAAGAGATCCAAGATCTGGTCGAGCATTGCCGCAAACAAGGTGATCCGGTTTACGAACAGGAAGTACAGGAAACGTTAGAGGGAAGAAGCCAATCGGAGAGCAATGTCTCAGATGAAGATGAAGAAATCCTATCAAAGTGCCTGGAAGTGATTCGTCAGGAACGCCGCGCTTCCACGTCGCTCATGCAGCGCCGGTTAGGCCTTGGTTACACTCGCGCGGCCCGCATGATGGACATTCTTGAGGATCGTGGTTATGTCGGACCGGGTGAAGGTGCGAAACCACGTGAGATTTTGATGGACTTTGAAGAGGAATCCCCCAACTATTAAGTTGGTTCTTCATTTCCTCCCTCCCAAATGAATTCTCTCGGTCAACAAATGCGTGAAGTTAGGCTTAGCAAAGGGCTAAGCGAGGAGGCAGTCTCAGAAGAGATCTGCATTCCTGCGAGCACCGTCCGCGCTCTCGAGTCGGATGACTACGGACACTTCGATAGTGTCATTTATGCGAAGAGTTTCCTGAGTAAGTATAGTAAATTTCTGGAACTCGACGTCTCCAACTTCTTGAGTCGTTTCGATAGTCTTAGCACTGACGATCCCTCCGGGATCTTCGCCTCGACCCAGAAGCCCCTGGATGACACCGCTCCAGACAAGCCCACTGTCCAATCCCGGAGTCCGCTCTTCCTGGCACCGGTGCTCTTTGGCATCCTCGGCTTCCTCTGTTTCTCTCTCTTCTGTCTCTTCACCGACGGTTCTTTGCCCTTTGCGCCCAATCAGGCCTCAGCCAGCGAACCGGAGGCGTCTCCGAGTGACTCCGCTCCCCAACACGCGGCAGCAGCGATGAAAGCAACCGAGACCGACGCTGAGGATTCATCCGAAGAGCTGCAACCCATGGGAGACGAAGTTCCCATCAGCGAAGTCAGCACTGAGGACCATTCGGGCTACATCAAAGATTTCCAGGCCGATAATACGACCTACCTTCCAGCTGTCGCCCCTTGAGCCTGGTTTTCGATTTGTCCGAAATTTAAAAGTGGCGGGCACTTTTCGTTAGCGGAACTCGTCGTAGCGGAACCCGTGAGAGTTCCGGAGGTTGGGCTCCCGTAGCGGAACTCGTGAGAGTTCTGGAGGTTGGGCTCCCGTAGCGGAACCCGTGAGAGTTCCGGAGGTTGGGCTCCCGTAGCGGAACTCGTGAGAGTTCCGGAGGTTGGGCTCCCGTAGCGGAACTCGTGAGAGTTCCGGAGGTTGGGCTCCGCTTCCGCGAAGGAACGGTCACCAAATCCTCAATCTTTAGGTTTAGGTCACCCCCCCCCAATCACGGAGTGAAGTCGCCGATGGCCAGGCGTAGATAGAGGCTTTCGGTTTGGATCGCAATCGTTTGGGTGATGACCTCCGTCATGTCATCGCTGGGTGCGCGTTGGGTGGTGAAGCCGCCGCTCATTGGCGACCACATTTGCAAACTGGTGGATTGTTGCAGCGTCAGATCGGGGGCACCGAGACGGTGTGGATAGGTCACTGCGTATCCCTCCGCCGTTTCTTCGACGGTGATCACGTTGCCTTGATCCTGCAGCGGATTCTGGCCCAACACATGCTCTAAGCCATTGGCTAACCCGTCGCCGTCCGGGTCGGCGGTGAAACCACTGATGGTGGTATCGGCGCGTTGCGCTTCGTTGAAGACCTCTTGCTGCCATTGCGCGAAAGTGAACGTGAGAGCTTCTTCGATTTCGCCGGGCGTTCCCGCCGCCGCGATGCTGGCGCGCCACTGGGTCGCATCGTCAGGAGAAAGGCTGCCATCGAGTGAGACCCGTGTAAGCGAGAAGCCTTCGCCATCCGCTGCTTCGGGCCAGGGAGCACGATCGTTGAACCGAAGATCTTGGATCGTGCGTTCGTTGGCGCCACTTAGGGTGAGCGTTTCGCCGCCATTAGCGAGGCTGCCAGTGTAGACGCCGAGGATGTTTTTTCCGGTGCCATAACGCCTTTCGAAGGCCTCGCGATTGGAGACGATCAACGCCGTGGTGCTGGGCGCTAGGGGTGCGCTTCCAGCGAAGGCGAATTGCACACCGTTGGAGAACGTTAGAGAAGTCAGGTCAATCGGACGCGTCCCCACGTTCACGAGTTCAATAAACTCGAAGAGATCCTGATCCTCAAACCCGGCAGCGATTTCCTGTTCCGAAGGCGCGGCGGGGTGGTACATGATCTCCGAAAGGAGCAAAGTCTCCGGTTGGGGCGCGGCGAGGGCACTGGTGTTGGTCACGGTGATGGCATCTTTGCCCGTGGGGCTAAATAACGTTCCTTTGGTGCCTTGATAGTCGAGCGCTTGCAGCGTGATGGTGTTCTCTTCGCCGGTCAAGGGCAGCGTGACTTCCCAGGTTTCGTCATCGACCCAATGCGGTTCTAACACCAGCCCCGTTTCGAGGTGCTCCAGCGTACGCACGCGGACGCTGGCCACACCTTGCAGCGTGACTTCCGGGGTGTCTACCGTGATGGCGCTGCCACCGTTTGAAGTGATACTGAAAACTTTGGAGGACGCCGCCTGGCTTCTCACCGAATTGCCGCGGCTGCGAACGTAACTCACCGAGCTACTGAAACTTCGTCCTGCAACATCACCATAATGCGAAAACCACTCACTGGCATAACGCTCATTGAAAACGGTATCGATCAAATCTAACAAATGCCCACGGAAGAGCCGGTTGATGCCCGGCTCTTCAAGAATGCGCCAGAGGTTCTTGCGGCTGCCGCGCGGGTCGATGATGCGTGAGGTGGCGCCCAAGTTGAAGGTGAAATCCCAGTCCCAAGGATGCGCGATGATTCTCCCATCGGTCGGGCGAGGGTAGATATTGAAGTTGTGCGGATTCTCTATCGGATACACATCAGCGATGCCGCACAGCGTTTGCATGGCCATCATGCGGCACCACTGATCCGTATCGATAATGGCCTCCACCGCCTCGCGAAGCTGGTCATCCGGCGCATCGAAGGCCTTGCACATGGCAATAATTGGTTCGTAGTTGTCTTGTTTCCTAGCACTGATCATGCGGATGACGTGACGGTATTGTTCTTTGTCGTCGCCGAGATCAGCGAAGTCGAACTGCACGATCCAGCCGATAGGCATAGGATTTTTCACGCCACCGGCGCCGGCCGATTGGAAGTCACGAATGCCTTCCATCTTGAACATGGGATTGACGTCACCGTTAGGATAAGCGCCACGAAGATAGTTCTCGCCAAAGCGGGCCATCTCCATGCGTGCCAAGCCCGATTGTCCGGAACGGTAACCGCGCAGCTCTACCAGGTCATTGTAACTAGCGGGCACTCCAACCGATTGATTCGCCATGTGTTTGACCAGGATCTCCTGGGGATTACGCCGCCTGACAATGACCGTGGGTTGCACGCCGCGAAAGCGCTTGTCCGCGGGAAACTTGATATTCAGCCCGGCATCGCCGCCATTGCTACGGCTAAACATGCTGCCACGCAGACGGACGCCGCAGTTGTAGACGATCTTCTCTTCGTTGAGGATGACCGTGCAGTCGCGCCGCAGATTGCTGAGGATATCGATGGGAGCGTGAATGCCCGTGGCGTCGGAAGGGCGAACGATCAAGCGCATGACCTGACGTGGATCGAGGCCCGAAGGACTATCCACCCTCACGAAAGCACCGGATTCCGGGCCGTCCGCAGGATAATGGGTGACTCCGCCACTCTTGCCTGTGCCCTCCACATAGAACTGAACGACATCATTCTGTGCTTGAGCAGGAATAACACCCGCATAGCGCTCGCCATCCAAGGTCATGGGCACCGATTGCCAATCTTCCTCCTCGACGGAATAGAAGAGGGCAAGGCTGTCGATCTCATCGAGATCATTGACACGAACGGAAACGCGAATGGACTCACTAGCAGTGGGCACGGCTGGTTCATGAGTGAGTTCACGATAGGTGGGACCGGGATTCTCCACGTAGGCCGTGTTCTGCCGCCCCGGTGTCCCGTGTTTGTCCGGCATGATAAGAATATGTTTCCTAGCAAATTTGTTGTAATAAACTTCCGTACGCAGCTGCGGACTACCGCCTAACCATTTGGCATCGAAACTCACCTCATACTCTTCGCCCGTTTCCACTTCTTCCGTTAGGGTCGCCTCGCAAAGGTTGTTGAGGTAGTTCATGGAACTCTCCGCGACGATTTGGAGCACGGAGCCTTCTTCCGCTAATTTGACGGCTTCCGACTTTCCGTGGTTGCCCACCAGCCGCCAGTTTCCTGACGTGATGGGCGCGAAGAGACTGCCAAAGGTGCCATTGCGCACGAGTTGTTTCTTGGCACCGTCCGGGTCGTGAACAACCCTCACATTATCCACATAGCAACGACCGGCTTGAATGAAACCCATGCGCAACTCGTGAAAACTCCTAACATTCGCCGTGTAGACCGGCCGCTGAGCCGTGGCGCGGTAGGTGTAGGTATGCCATTCTGATTTGAGGCTTTCGTCACTAGCCGCCCAGGCTTCCGGCACGCTGTTATCCATATCAGGATGCCGCAATTCCAAGCTGGAGCCGCCGCCATCGGCCTCCGCGGGCCAAGGAGTTTCATCGAGATAATGCACCTGATCCACGGGATTCCCCAGGGCATCGCGCAGCTCCACGAGATCCTCGCCATTGCGCAAGGTGCCCCGGTAGTCCCCAATAATGGTAATATCAGGATATTTCAGGGCCAGTGTTTCGGCATCCTCGGCGACGACGAGAAAAGCGCCGGGAGCTAAGAGCGCGTCATCTTCGAAATCGAACTCAATCCCACCGCGCAGCCGCCAACCTGTGAGATCGACCGTCTCCGTGCCGCGATTGGTGAGCTCGATCCATTCTTCATCGTTCTCGCGATAAACGGATTCCGGATCGTCGGGATCTTGGTAGTCCGGCCGGTAGTGATACATGATTTCATTGATGACGATGCTGTCATCCAAGGGCACGCTGTTGGCCTCGCCCGGCGTGCTCTGGTTAGGCTGGAGGAAACGGCCCGTAGCGGAATTCGTGAGAATTCCGTTGGAGAAGGCTGCTCTTGCCACAGGTCGATCCCTAACAATCATCGCATCGGCGAACTCTTGGTTCGAAGCGTCTATCAAGAAGAAACGTTGTCCGTCGGTAACGGGACCTTCGATTGAGACTTGGCGATAACTTTCCCCTAACAATTCGCCTGATAAGGCAATGGGCTCCCCCCCTGCCGTGCGGATCTCAAAGGTGCTGAGATCGATGTTCTGGGTGGTGACATTGTGAAGCTCTACCCAGAAACCATCCGCCTCCACGGAAGGCGCTTCACTGAAGCGAATGGGATTGTCATCACGAAAGACATTGGCTGCGCCAGGCGTGCCACCCAAGTCACGGCTTGCCGCCCAGTTGCCCGCCGAGGCACTTGAAGTCAAGGGATCGCGCTTTGCGAGAGTCGCGCCCGAACCGTCTGCACCAGCCGGCCAGGGATGGCTGTCGCGGAAATCAAATTGATCCATGATGCGGCCGTTATGATTGCGCAATGTTAGTTGTTCGCCGCCGTTGGCCAAAGCACCAGGGAGCGGGCCCTCCGCATCCACGCCGGCCACGGCGGACGGATCCTTGGCGATGACGAGAAAAGAGCGCCCCTCGATCGTGGTTCCCCCCTCGAATACATAATCACCCGCGCCTTCCAACGTCCAACCGGAGAGATCCACATTCACGGAGTTCTGATTGTAGAGCTCAATGAACTCCGAGGCCTCGTCACCGTCTACCGGGTGGTAATGGATTTCATTGAAAACGACGACGGAATCGAATTGAGCAGGCGACGATGTTAGCGAAAAGGCTAACAAGAATAGCGAAATGAATGGGCGCATGGGACAAGGGTTGATTTTCTAACGTTAAGAAACCTGATTCGAGTCGTCAATGAACGGAAAAGAGCTTCAGAACTTCAGAACGTGAAATCATTGACCTACAGCTGATTGAGTTTGTAAACCGGTATTGGATATCCAATAACCCATGAAAACTCCTACCTATCTCCTCAAAAGAGCGCTACCCATAGGCTTGGCGCTCTATTTCACCGGGATCGGGCATGCCGCACTGACGGAAGGCCTGGTCGCCTATTACGACCTCGATAATCTCGATGGCGGCAGAGCAACTGACCGTGTCCGTGGTCTGAATATGGAAGCGATCAATCTATCGGATGCAGACCTCATCGAAGGCGTTTCGGGGAAGGCCATCCACTTCGACGCCACCAAGCAGACGATGTTAGAGCGCATTCATGCGGACGGCGATGCCTTGCCGCTTCATCAATATGACACCATCACCATCTCTTTCTGGACCCGCGCCAACGCCCAAGAGCAGTTTGACGAGAATGGCAATGGCACCAACGACCGCCGTTTCTTTTCCGAAGGGAACACTGGTAATAACAACCCGCTCTTCAATATCGGGACCGCAAATGACGGCTCTAACGATGGCATAGATCTCTTCATTCGCGCCACCGGAACGGACACGCTGAACCACACCAAATCGGTCTCGGAACCACTCGATGGCGAAGATTGGCATCACATCGTCTGGACTCAGAATAGCGCTGAGTCCGTACTCTATATTGATGGCGTGGCCGACTCCGCAGACTTCAATGCCAATGCCTTTGCGCCGATGGAGCGATTCACGGCTGACAACAACACCCTTCTCAATACGACTTCAATCGGCGGCATCCGCCGCGGCGCACCCTCACATTGGGTCACGGGTGACATTGATGAAGTCGGCCTTTGGAACCGCACCTTGAGTGCGGACGAGGTGGTGGAGCTTTTCAATGCCAAGACGCCTTTCGGCTCTGATAATCCTTTGTTAGACGGATTGGTTTCCAGATGGAAGATGGACGAGATCCAGGGAGGCAAAGTGGTAGATGCAGTCAGCGGAATGAATTTGGATGCCATCAACCTAAGTGAGGCTGATATCATTCCGGGCCGTTGGGGCAATGCGATCCGTTTCGACGCCACGAAACAAACGATGCTAGAGCGCATCCACGCCGAAGGCGACCCATTACCCATTCATCAGAATGACACCCTAACAGTCTCTTTCTGGACGCGAGCCAATGCCCAAGAGCAGTTCGATGAGAACGGCAACGGCACCAATGACCGCCGTTTCTTTTCCGAAGGAAACACCGGCAACAATAATCCACTTTTCAACATTGGAACGGCCAATGACGGCTCTAACAATGGCATCGATCTTTTTATCCGGGCCACGGGAACAGACACGCTCAATCACACCAAATCGGTCATTGAACCGCTGGATGGAGGCGAAGAATGGCATCACATCGTGTGGACACAGGTGGGCGCGGATTCCAAACTCTACATTGATGGCGTGCTTGATAGTGCCGATTTCAATGCCAATGCTTTCGCACCAACGGAGCGCTTCACACCGGACAACAATACGACCCTGAATACCACGTCCATTGGCGGCATTCGCCGCGGGGCGCCTTCCCACTGGATAACGGGTGACATTGACGAAGTGGCGCTATGGGATCGCGCGCTTAGTGCGGATGAGGTAGTGCTACTCTACGAGGACGGAATTGATCCACCTCTGTTGATCGACCTGGTTTCCTACTGGCCTTTGGATGCGATCAATGGAGGCAAAGCCGAAGATGTGATCAGCGGTTTGAGTATGGACGCCATCAATTTGAGTGATGCCGACCTCGTCGATGGCGTGAAGGGAAAGGCAATCAGCTTTGATGCCACCAAGCAGACGATGTTAGAGCGGATCCATGCGGAGGGAGATGCATTGCCTATTCATCAGTACGACAACATCACGGTCTCTTTCTGGACCAAGGCCAATGCGCAAGAGCAATTCGATGAGAACGGCAATGGCACCAATGACCGCCGCTTCTTTTCTGAGGGCAACACCGGAAATAACAACCCGCTGTTCAATATTGGTACAGCCAATGATGGCTCTAACAACGGCATCGACCTTTTTATTAGGGCAACCGGTACAGACACCCTGAATCACACCAAGTCGGTTCAGGAGCCGCTTGATGGAGAGGACTGGCATCACATTGTGTGGACGCAGAACGGAGCCGAGTCCGTCCTCTATGTAGACGGCGTTGCGGACTCCGCGGACTTCAATGCCAACGCCTTCGCACCGACCGAGCGCTTCACCGCTGATAATAACACCTTGGTCAACACGACATCCATTGGTGGCATTCGCCGCGGCGCTCCCTCCCATTGGATCACGGGACTAATCGATGAAGTAGCGGTTTGGAAGCGGACTCTGACCGCCGATGAAGTCGTTGATTTATTCGAGAACGGCATCCCGGTTGGAGGGGACGGTCCTCTCATTCCCTTATTCATCGACGTCGCAGCCGAACGGCTCACGGTTCCCAAGGGTAACCCTGCCATTCTCACTTGGGAAAGCAATGCCGACGCCACTTTCTCAGTGGAAGGGATTGGAGAAGTGGAAGCCGCGTTCGGTGTCGGCCGGTTGGAAGTGCCTATCACCGAACAAGCGACCTACACGGTCACCGCGACTCGTGGCGATGAGTCTGTTAGCGGGGATGTGACAGTGAATGTTCGTGAGGGTGTGGTTCCCGGTTGGTTCCTTCTGGATGACTTCAACAACTGGGATACCGGTCTTCTCCGCGACAGCACGAAGATCGGCCGCAAAGAATACTGGACGAACCCAAGTCCGGATCCCGCCGGCTTTATCACCGACTTGGAAGGCGAGCGCGTTCTCACCATGAATCAAGAGGGCGAGGAGACCATGTTCACCCTTTTGCAGTCCGTTGAAACGAAGGACAACGAGGCACGCACAGCTTTCTTCCGGGTGCGGCTGAACGGCTCGGATGAAACGGCGGCTCATTTGCGAGCAGGTCTAACGAACAAGTCCATGCGCGGTGACGGTTTCGGTGGTGATACCAATGGCGATCTAGGAGGCTTCGTCATCATCACCCGCCTCGACGGTGATGACTTTGGCACCATTGCTATTGGTCCTGATGGCCAACCGGCGGACTTCGAGATGGCGTTAGACACATGGTACAAAGTGTGGCTGGACATCACCAACAGCCCTGGCGACAGCGATGACACCATCGCCGTGCACATTGCGGAGGAGAATGGCACGCGGGTAACCATCTTCGAAGAATCCATGGGTGATCGCGGCAACGTGATCAATCATGACCGTTTCTTCCTAGCGGCCAAAGGTGAGAACATCGGCGTGGAGGCGTTCTATGTTGATGACGTCTTTGTCAGTGAGGGCGGGCTTGGTGATACCGATCCGTTAGACACCGATGATCCGAACTTGGCCGTCCGCACACGCGGAATTTTCAACGACGTGGATTCCAGTGGCGGTCCGTTCGAGCGCGAATTGCCCATTCTCAACATCGGTCAAACCAACTCGCTGACCATTACGGGAGCTCAACTCACCGGAGCCGATGCCGACTTGTTCACAGTGAGTGATCCATCCGGCACGCTGGGACCCGGCGAACAAACCTCTATCAATATCACCTTCACACCGAGCGGGCGCACGGGTGGTGTTCTGGCATTCTTAGGACTCACAAGTAACGACCAGAGCAATCCGGTCGTCACCGTGGATCTCTCCGCCATCGTTCCCTCGACCAATCAGCTGATCGGGCACTATCGTATGGATGAAACGGATGGCGAGATCATGTTAGACTCGGCGCTCCTTCGGCACGGCACTTACGTCGCCGTGGACGGCGGCGCCTTTGAACTCGGCACCGGAAATCTCGCCGATGGCACGGCGGTCAACGTCTCACGGTCCGGCGCTACCGGTGGCGGCTATGCGCAGGCAAGGTTGTCAGGCGGTAATCTCACTTCCTTCAGCGTGAGCATGTGGATCCAGCCGGACGACGGTGAGCAATCTAGCTTATTTGCTAAAGGAGAACAGGGCGGCACCCCGGCCTTTGCCCTACTCTACAATGGCGGCAGTGTCTTCTGGTTCAACGAAGAGAACGAAGTGACCGATCCCGTCGGTTCCATTGCAGCAGGGACCAAAGCTAACATCGTGCTCGCCTACACAGATCGCAACGGCGGCGACGCCGGCGCTGACAATCTCCGCATCTACATCGATGGCGCGGAGGTGCTCAACCAAGATGCGCCGCCGGCAATCGTCGACGTAGCGGCCAACCCATTGCTCATCGGTTCTTACTTTGGGACGCTCAGTTTCGACGGCATCATTGATGATGTGCAGGTGTATGCCAAAGCGGTCACAGGTGAAGACGCCGCCTTCCTCTTTGCCAATCCAGGACAACCGTTAGGTGAAAATATCAATCTCGATTCCGACGACGATGGCATCACCGATGCCGATGAACGGGCGATCGGATCCAATCCATCCAATCCAGATACGGATGGTGACGGCATCCTTGATGGCGCGGAACGCGACGCCGGAACGAGTCCCATCCTGGCCGACACCGACAACGATGGCGTATCGGATAATGCCGAAGCCGCCGCCGGTACGGATCCCACCAACGCGGATAGCGATGGTGACGGCGCCAGTGACGGTGAGGAGTTGGCTTTCGGCTCTGATCCTAACAGTGCCGCGAGCACGCCTACAGGTGCCGCCTTCACCGGCTTCGAGCATGCTGCGCCAGGCGCCACTTCCTTTGTCTACGACGGCGTGGAACTTGGTTGGGACGGCCCCAGCAATGGCGACGTGGGTGTGGTGAGCAATCTCGTGGTAGGCGAGGACGAGTTCAACCTCGGTGGCCGTCAGCTCATGGTTCATAACGGAAACATCGAGCTGACCACTGATGCGATCGCCATCGATTCCGCCGGCGATGCGGTGGTTTCTGTCGATGTGCGGGTCTTCCAAAATAGCACGGGCATTGAGAACAATGACTTCATCGATCTCTGCGTGCTCACCTCGACTGATGGCGTGAACTTCGACAATGAGATCTGTTTCCTCTCTGTCGAAGGCACCCGTGAAGGTCCGAGCGAAGAGAATCCTCGCGATGTGTTAGAGGAAGTCTTCGAAGTGGATCCGGCGGAGGCGCCTGCCGATGGTGATTTTGTGACCATCAGCACTAGCGCCGGTGATTTACCTGCCGGTACGACTCATATCAAAGTGAAGGTCGCCGCTTCCAACAACAGTGATTCCGAGTACTTCTTCTTTGATAACATCGTTGTCAGCGGAAGTAACGGCGAAGTGGTGGCCGATGTGCCGCAACCCACTGCGGGCTTCAACGTCACAAGCATCACCTACGACGCTGCCAATGGCGGAACGGTCACCATCACCTTCGAAAGTGAAGATGGCAAAGCCTACGAGATTCAGCGCAGCCCAAGCCTAACGGATTTCGCAAGACTTCAAGATGTGACCGGAACGGGCGCCTCGACGACTGTCGAGGGTGTGCTCTCCGGCGGATTGGATGCGGCTTATTTCCGCGTCATTGAGAAATAGACCTCAAGTCATTTCGTAAGCACTTCAGTTGAAGGCGGAGGGGAGACTCTCCGCCTTTTTCATTTTACGCTGAAGATTGACGTTTCGCGATCCTTCTAGTGGAATTCATCCTTCGATACCCCACCTAAACCAACCTCATATCCTATGAAAACTCCTAATCCTCTCCGTGTGGGGGCTGTCTCGATTGGTATCTCGCTGTGCAGTATTCTGTCAGTGAGCGCTGCTCTCACGGACGGCCTCGTTTCTTACTGGCCTCTCGATGAAGTTCAAGAAGTCGATGGCGGCTTTCGAACGCCCGATCTCTGCAATGGCTACAACATGAACATGGACAATCTGACCGGTGACGACTTTGTCGATGGCCGGTTTGGAAAAGCCGTCTCCTTCGTCGCCAGTAATCAAACCTTGTTATGGAGGCAACATGAAGAGGGCGATCTGCTTCCTCTCAATGATCATCATGAAGCCTGGTCCGTGGCGCTCTGGGTAAAAGGTAAGGGCACCGGTCAGAATGACCTGCGGGTCTTTTCAGAAGGATCCAACCAGAATAGCAATCCGCTCTTTAACATTGGCACCCACAGCGGCGGTGCAGACGACTCCGTGGATCTCTTCATTCGTGGCAACAACGGTACGACGGGGCACGTCTATTCTAGTCAGCCCGCCTTTGATGATGAATGGCGCCTTATTGTGTGGACGCAGAGTGGCAATGAAACAGTACTCTACATTGATGGTGTTGCCGATGAGATTGAAGCCCCAGGCGTCACCCCACTCGCCAATCCCGATGCGGGCTATGAAGTAAACAACACCTCCATCGGGGGCATCCTGCGAGCCAGTGCTTCCCACTGGTGGACCGGCCTCATTGATGACGTGGGCGCTTGGAACCGCGCGCTCACTCAGGAAGATGTCGATCAACTTTTCGATGTAGGACTCGACGGAGTTATTAGTTTGACAGATGGTCTTGCCGCTCACTGGCCCTTGGATGAGGTGCAGGAGGTCGATGGTGGATTCCGCACGCCTGATCCTGTTAATGGGTATAACATGAATTTGGATAACCTGACCGCAGAAGATCTAGTAGAAGGCCGATTTGGCCAGGCATTCTCCTTTGTAGCGAGCAATCAAACTTTGCTCTGGCGTCAACACAACGAGGGCGACTTATTGCCTCTAAATGATCATCATGAGGAATGGTCGATCTCCATGTGGGTCAAAGGCAAGGGCACGGGCCAGAACGATCTGCGGGTCTTTTCCGAAGGCTCTAACCAGAATAGCAATCCGCTCTTCAATATCGGCACCCATAGCGGCGGCGCCGATGATTCGGTGGATCTCTTTATCCGAGGTAATAACGGGACGACGGGCCACGTGTATTCGACTCAACCTGCCTTTGATGATGAATGGCGTCACCTTGCCTGGACCCAAAGTGGCAATGAAACCATTCTCTATGTCGATGGTGTCGCGGACGGTATTGAGGCACCCGGTGTCGCCCCTCTAGCCAATCCGGATGCGGGATACGAGGTCAACAACACCTCGATTGGAGGCATCCTTCGTGCCAGTGCGTCGCATTGGTGGACGGGATTGATCGATGATGTGGGAGCTTGGACTCGTGTGCTCACTCCAGAAGAGGTTCAGCTGCTCTCCCAATATCCCATTCCAGGTAAGAGTGGTGGCATTCCTTGCTTTGTTAGACTTCGAGCTGAAAGGCTAAAAGTGTCGAAAGGTGAAGTCGCCATCCTCACTTGGGAAACCAATGAAAACGCTACGGTCAATATCGACCAAGGTATTGGCGATGTGACAGCCAACACACGGTTCGGCGTGGGGAGATTAGAAGTATCCATGACCGAACCGACGACCTTTACCATAACGGCCTCCTGTCCCGGCGACCCTGAAGTGACAGAAGAAGTCACCATCGATGTCAGGGAAGGGATTGGCCCCGGATGGTATCTGTTCGATGATTTCGATCTTTGGGAGGATGGTCCCATTCTCGGATCCAGTGGCGGTTACTGGAAAGAACCTGATAGCGTCGGCTGCTTTGTTAGTGATGACGATGGGAACAAAGTCATGAGCTTTGGCGAAGGCACGCCGATGTGCTTCACCGACTTGGAGAGTTTCAAAAACAACGACGGCGACACCATCACGCTCTACTTCAGAGCGAAGCTGTTAGGTGATCAGAGCGGTGGTGGCGTGCATGTGGGGATCACCAACAAGACCCTGCGTTTCGCTAACAATGAACTCAACGCGAATCTCGGCGGCTTTGTCGATATCCAACGCGACGAGGGCGATGACAATGGCCGGATCGGCATCGGCCCGGACATGTTTCATGATTCCTACGAATTGGAGCCGGACACTTGGTATAAGATTTGGGCCGATATCACCAACGCGCCTGGCGACTCCACTGATTCCATTTCACTGCATGTGCAAGGTGAGGGCGAGGCTTCCCGCACAACCTTGTTTGAAAACGCTCAAGGAGACCGCAGCACACCCGTACCGCACACCCTGCTCTTTGCCACCAGCCGTGAAGGCACCAGTCCCGGCAGCATGATGATTGATGACCTCTTCATCAGCCGTGATCCTGAGTTGTCGAGTGATCCGTTAGACACCGACGACCCCAATCTCGCCGTGCGGAGCCGCGGGCTGTTTGGCGACATTGCCGGAACCGGTCCTTTCAATCGCCAAACCACCGTCTTCAATATCGGTGCGGAACAGACGCTCAATATCACGGGGTCCACCCTAACCGGAGCCGATCAGGCGCTCTTCACGGTGAATGCCATTCCCGATACACTTGGACCGGGAGAACAAGGTATCCTCGATATCACGCTGAACCCGGCGGGCAAGACGGGCGGTATCATCGCTTTCCTCGAGTTGATGAGCAATGACCAGAGTAATCCAGTCGTGACCATCGATCTCTCTACCATCATCCCCTCCACGAATCAGTTAGTCGCTCATTACAACATGGATGAAGCAGATGGGGATGTGATGTTAGACGGCGCCTTGCTCAAGCATGGCCAATATGTGAGGGTCGGCGGCGCGAACACGGTGGCCTTGGGTCAGGATGGCCTAGCCAGTGGGACGGCCGCACAGATCACCGGCGGTGGCTATGCGCAAGCCCGGCTTAGCAGTGGTCTTGAGTCCTTCTCCGTCAGCATGTGGCTGAATCTCGACGCTCCAGATGGCTTGGTTACCCTATTTGCCAAAGGGGTTCAGGGCGAGGCGTCTCCTGCCTATGCCGCTCTAACGGCCGGGACGGACGTCACTTGGTTCAATGCTGATGCCGAGCAAGGCACGATCGATGGCGTGCTCACGCCCGGCCAAACGCAACACGTCGTCATTGCCTATCAAGATGACAACGGCCCGGAATTCGGTGCCGACAAATTGACGGTCTATGTCGATGGCACCGAAGCCGGCTCGCTGGACGCGCCACCTTCCGTAGAAGATGATCCCGCGCAATCGTTCTTGTTAGGCTCTTTCTTCGGCGTTTTGAACGCCAGCGGCGTGTTTGATGACGTGCAGATCTATGGCAAGGTCCTAACCGAAGAAGAAGCCAAGTTCCTCTTCGACAATCCAGGGTCCGTCCTTCAAGAGGATGACACCTTTGATGGGGACGGCGATGGGATTCCCGACGGAGAGGAAATCGCCAACGGTACCGACCCGACGAACCCAGACACTGACGGTGATGGACTCACCGACGGCGAAGAACAAGCATTAGGCACCAATGCCACCAATGCCGATACCGATGGCGATTCGTGGCCGGACGGCCAAGAGGTGGCGTTGGACTTCGATCCCAACGATCCTAACAGCGTTCCTGATGGTGATCCCAATCTCGTGGCCTACTGGCCGCTTGATGAAATAGACGGCACCACATCGCCCGATGCCTTCGGCACCCATCCTCTCACTTTGGTCAATCTCGATGCCAATAGCCTTGTCGAAGGCCGGTCTGGGATGGCGTTGGCCTTTGATAGTGCCAATAGTTCCATGGCGGAATACATCGCCGAACCTGGCGAGGCACTGCCCATCAATTTGCATCCGGCCCGCACCGTTTCGCTGTGGGTACGGGCCGTCGGCACGGGCCAGTCAGACTTGCGTTTCTTTGCTGAGGCCTCCACCGAAGACGGCAATCCGCTCTTCAATATGGGCACGCAGAGTGATGGTGCCGCCGATACGGTGGACATGTATATCCGTCCGCCTGGAAATCACGAATGGTCCGACGGGCTTGCCCTAGACGGACAGTGGCATCACCTCGCATGGGTGGAAGGCAACGGCACCGGCGTGCTTTACATTGATGGCGTGGCGGACACCCGCGAGAGTTGGAGCACCAATGACTTCGATGCCGGTCAACTCAACACCACGTCGTTGGGCGGCATCCGCCGGGCAGATCCCTCGCATTGGTTCACGGGCGATCTCGATGACGTGTCGCTTTGGAGCCGGGCGCTGAGTGCGGCGGAAGTGGCGATGTTAGCTTCTGGAACCAGTCCTCTCGATATCACACCTTCGGAACCGCCGGCAGCCCGATTCGAGATTACGAACATCAGTTACAACGCTGCTGATGGCGGCACGATGAATATCACCTTCGAAAGCGAGGATGGCAAAGCCTATGAAATCCAACGAAGCCCGAGCCTAACGGACTTCGCGAGACTTCAAGACGTCACGGGAACAGGCGCCTCCACATCCGTGGAAGGCATCCTAACAGGCGGGCTTGACGCCGCTTACTTCCGCGTGGTCGAGAAGTAATCGCTCTATCATTGCCTCAGAAATATGGAAGGCGGAGGGGAAACTCTCCGCCTTCTTCTTTATCCGCAACTGGCTGGCAGCTTGCAACGGACAAGGGAGCAACTAAAAGTCGTGGTCAATAAGGTAGAGGAACTGGTGACAGTTCCTTCGCGGCAGCGGAGTGCCACGCCCGGAACTCTTACGAGTTCCGCTACGAGCGGAGTGCCACGCCGGAACTCTTACGAGTTCCGCTACGAAAAGTGCTTAGTCATACCCAGGGTGCAAACCACGGATGACAAAAGCATTCGTGTGATCCGTGGTTTCTCACGGAATTTTCTAACAAATCACTGTTTCTTCGCTGATTCCAAAGACGAAAGCAGCTCCTCAGCCGTCCAAGCCGTCTTCCGATGAGCGTTGAGGTCTCTCACACGGCGCACCCTTTCCGGTCCCACCGGATCAGCCGTGTTTCCCCAGGCTCGTCGAATGAATGTGAGCACCGCCGCAATGTCACTATTGCTCATCATGCCGACGGGAGGCATGGCGGGAAGAATGTCGGGAGGGGCGTAAACCGTGCCCTTAACTGTCATCGGACCTTCGACGCCATGAAGGAGTATCTTTGCGAGAAGTTCAGGCTCGCCTAACACCCACTCGGAATCCACTAACGGGGGTGCAAAGTATGTTTTTCCCTGTCCCCTAGCGCCATGACAGGAAGCGCAAAGGCTATTGTAGAGCGTCTGACCACGGGCTACCAATTCGCGTTCGTCTCGATTGAGTTGACGGAGTTTCTGTCGGGATGCTTTGGTTGGTTGGTGTCCTGGCCAACTGAGGACTTGTGCAAATCGTGGATCGGCGAGATTGGGGTCACGGCTTAGTTCTAGGGGTTCGACTCGCTGAGAAAGGGCCTGCCAAATCCCTTCCTGAATGGCGGAATGAAGCTCTAAAGGACCCTGGCCTAGGGCTATCAATTCCTCGATCTGGTCACGCTTCTCGCCACGAACGGCGCATACGGCAGCTCCTTGGATTAGCATCAACATACCGGCCCCGGCTTGTTCGGGAGCCGTCGAGGCCAGCGCTTCTTTGATGAATGATAGTTCACGGCCGCGCAGACTGCTTAGCAAAGCTTCACGTATCAGGGCATCCTCTGAGTAGAGGTCGCTGATCTCTTTCAGAATCCCCACGATTTTTTGATTCTCAAACCTTCCCAGCGCCACCGCTCCATGAAAAGCGTGAACATTACTTAGCCGGTGGCTCCTGCGCACGCGTTGTTGTAATGACAGTCGTTGACCAGGCAATTCGGCTTGTTTCGCTGCCACCGCAAATGCCGCAGCGATCAATCCCGGATGCTCATGATGTGTTTGTTTCAGGGCAACCTCAAACATATCAACTCCCAAACCATCTAGTGTCCAAAGTGCATGGACCGCTGATACGGAAGAGCCTTTTACCGCCAAGGTCTTCAAGGCGGCTTCTTCAGAAGGGTCACCCAGATGAATGAGTCTCTGTTGAGCGCGATCCCGCACCCAACCATGGCGATGCTCTAACAACGCCACGAGCTCAGATGACGTGCGATCGTTCCATGCAATCGGCGCGTGGGGATCGGCTACTTTCTCCTGGATTCTATAAATGCGTCCCAAGTGAATGGGTTGCGCCAAGTGGCGATTCTCACTATCATTCCGCAAATAAGTCGTCATGAATTCCGCTTGCTGAACGACACCGCGATACATGTCCACGACATAGAGGGCGCCGTCGGGACCTCCGCTCAAGGCCACCGGCCGGAACCGTTCATCGGTTGAAGCTAGAAAATCGCGATCGGGATACGCGTTCCTCGCACTAACGGAAACACCGGCATCATCAACGAAGTTTCTCTTGATGGTGTTGGCGCAGGGTGCGCAGACGAAGGCATTCCCCACAAATTCTTTGGAGAACGTACCGCCGCGATAAACCCATGGTGAACAAGCAGAGGCAAACTCACGCAGCCGCCCTTTCTCATCAAGCACCCCTGGGCGATAACCGCGGTTGACGGCCGTGTTCATGCGAATGGGAAAGACACGCTGATCCAAGGTGACCGTGGCATTGACTGAAAGCGCCGGCTCGAAATGCGGATTCTGTAAGAGCGCATTGGGAGGTGCGAGATCGCAGTGCAGTTGGGACCAGTTGAAGTTGTAGAACAGCCGGCCGTAATCGTTTTGAGTGATTCCCCATTGACCGCGCTCTTCGGTCGCCTCGATCACCCACTGCTCTTGGTGAAAACGATAGCATTTTTCAGACATCGCACTATAAATCCAGTTATCCAAACCGATGAGCAATCCGTTAGGCCGATGCTCCACGCTTCCTTTGGTGGCATACTCAGCGTCGACCAAGACTCTCTCATCACACTTCAGGTCTCCGTTAGTGTCTTGGGTGAACCAGAGTTTATCATGCTCAGCCACCAACAAACCGCCGCGATAAAGACAAAGCGCGCGCGGAAGTACCAATCCGTCGAGATACGTCGTTCGGCGATCCATCAGCCCGTCGTCATTGAGATCCTCAAGCACGGCGACGCTTCCACTCCTCTCAAACTGGTCAGTGGCCTTCAGGTCACGCATGAATCCTCGCATTTCCACCACCCAAAGCCGTCCCTGCGTATCAAATTCGATGGCTACGGGATCGGCGATGAGCGGTTCGCTCGCCACCAATTCAATTTGGAACCGCTCGTCGATTCGAAACGATGACAGGGCCTCCTGTGGACTTCGCGGAGGGGACAAAGTGGGCTTCAAGTGAGACGGCAAAGCGCCTTGTTTTTCGTAGCGCCGATCTTGCCCTCGTGTACCGGGCACCGCGAGCACCGAAGCAATCAGCGCCATAGCCAACAGAGAACGCGGTGCACTCATGAAGTTAGAATGTGATTCCATCGATCGCTTGGCAAGCTACCTGGTCGGCTAATGGACTTTCCCCTTTACCCTGGCCGCCCCTTGAAAAGAATGAGCGCCCATGCAGCCCGCGCTCTTCCTAACACCCATCAATGATCATCATTTGACTCTGGCAGCGCAGATTGGCGTGAGAGAGATCGTGGCGCCTTATCCCGGGACAAATCGAGCGTCTCTTCAGCGGTTGTGTGATGAGGCCGGCGCGAAAGATTTACGGATCACCGTGATCGAGCGGCACTTGCCTCACGACGCCTTGGTGCACGGGAAGCCAGGCCGCAAAGACCAATTAACGGCGATCAAGCAACTCATTTCTAACATGAACGCGTGTGGCATCTCGACACTTTGCTACAACTGGATGCCCAATGATGACTGGCAACGCACGTCCTTCACGGTAGCGGATCGCGGGGGAGCCTTGGTCACGGAGTTCAACTTAGAGGAAGTGGACCGCGTGCCGCGCATTCAGGATCCGACACCGGCCGATCAACTGTGGCGGAATCTGGAATTGTTTCTAACAGAGATCCTACCCTATGCCGAAGATCATGACGTGACGCTAGCATTGCATCCAGACGACCCGCCTTTGGAGAACTTTCGTGGGCAAGACAACACCATGATCCATTATGCGGCCTTTGAGCGGGTGCTCAACATCAGCACGAGCCCGGCCAATCAACTTTGCTTTTGTCAGGGCACCTTTGCATCGCGCGGTGAGGATATTCCAGCCGGCATCCGAAAGTTCGCCGGACACATCGCTTTCGCACATTTTCGCGACGTGAAAGGAACGGCCACACACTTTACTGAAACGTTTCACGACACCGGCAAGACGGATATGGCGGCGGCGATTCGCGCCTACCGTGAGACAGGCTTCACGGGGCCGATTCGGCCCGATCACGTGCCAACCCTCGCCGGTGAATCTAACGAGAACCCTGGTTACGAAATGCTGGGCCGGCTTCATGCCATTGGTTATCTCAACGGGTTGATTCACGGGACAGCATCTCGCCCTTGAATTCCCTCCCAACGCTATCTAACCTCGTGCCACATGGCCCGCGACGCGCAATCATCGAGATCCGACCGGCAATTGAGTCGGGGCATTGTGATGCTCTTCTGGTTCTGGTTGGCCTGCGTGATTGGTGTGGTTCTGATTCTCCAGTTCATCGAGCCGACCGGCACCTCGGAATCGAGTGCGGATTACGGCATGAATCGCGCGGTGCCGGCGATGGGATTAGCCGGGGCCGCGGTGGTCAGCAGCGCCCTTTCCGCTGTCAAAACGCGACGTCGCCGCAAACAAGTCAAACGGACGGTGCGCAGTCTCGGGTATTGTCCCATTCTCTTCACCCTCTCTTTCATTGGCACCGTCGTTCACCGGATCTTCGTCGGTTGATTCTCCCTCACATTTACCCCCATGCCCAAACTTCTCTCTGGATCCGCCCATCCCGAACTCGCTCAGGAAATTGCCAATCACTTGGGGATCTCTCTTTGTGATGCCGAAGTGTCAACATTCCCAGACGGCGAAACGTTTGTGAAAATCGAAGAAAATATCCGCGGGAGTGACCTCTTCATTATTCAGCCCACTTGTCCGCCGACGAATCACAATTTCATGGAATTGGCGATCATGGTCGATGCGGTGAAACGAGCTTCGGCTAATCGCATCACGGCGGTCATTCCCTTCTTTGGCTATGCCCGTCAGGATCGCAAAGACGAAAGCCGCGTGCCTATCACTGCCAAATTGGTGGCCAATCTACTCACCGCCTCCGGGGTGGATCGCGTGCTCACCATGGATCTGCACGCCGGACAAATTCAGGGTTTCTTCGATATTCCCGTCGATCATCTCTACGCGGCGCCCATCTTGTTGGGCCACATCAAGAAACAGAATCTTGAGAACCTCGCCGTCGTTTCACCGGATGTGGGTGGGATCAAGATGACCCACGCATACGCTAAAGCGTTGGGGTGCGACATGGCAATCGTAGCCAAAGAACGTCTCAGTGCCACAGAGGTGGAGGCGCACAGCATCATTGGTAAAGTGAGAGACCGCCACGTGCTCTTGGTGGACGATATGACGGAAACGGCGGGCACACTTGTGGCCGCCTCAACGCTCTTGTTAGAAAAGGGCGCCAAATCCGTGCGCGCGGGTGTTTCCCATGCCGTGCTGAACGACCTCGCCCTCGAGCGTTTGGAGCAATCGCCGATCACCGAGCTGATCTGCACCAATAGCACCCCGATGGCCAAAGGGCCGAAGGTCACGCCGCTCAGTGTTGCCCCTTTGTTAGGTGAAGCCATTCGCCGCATTCACGAAGGCAAATCCGTATCCAGTCTCTTCAAAACGTAAGGATGAGTTTCCATTGCCGCGGATCGCTGCCGCCTGGAAATCTTCGCCATGATCATCAAATGATCACAAACGCACGCTAGGAGTGACGGCATGTTTCGATTCACTCGCAATCTACTGCCGGCCCTAATGCTTCTCGCGTTGGGGGGAATCCATCCTGCGTTGGCCCAAGATCTCAGCGATCGCCTTGAGCACGCGCTCTATTTGGAAGAAATCAAACGCGATGTGCCCGCGGCCATTTCCACTTATGAAGAGATGCTCCATGTGGAGAACGGGCATCCTGAGCTCTTGATGCAGGCGCGGTTTCGATTGGCCGCTTGTCATTTGAAACAAGGCGATAGCGTCGCGGCGCGTTCCGTCTTGGATGATGTCGTGGATAGTTTTCCGGACGTGGACACATGGAATGATGCGCCTCCAAAGCCCGTAACCGTGGATCACAGCTTGCGTCAGATCATGGATATGGCCTTGCCCGATTTGGATCGCGAAGAGCTGCTGAGCGCGGCCTTTGAAGGCTTAGTTGAATCGTTAGGTGAAACGGCAGACTACTTTGATCCCGAAGAACTCGAACTCTTCCAGACCAACATGACCAACACGCTCGTGGGGATCGGGGCCATGCTCAAGGTAGAGGAAGGCCGGCTCATAGTGACCGGCGTGATTCAAGGGGGGCCGGCTGAGAAGGCCGGTTTGACCCCACGCGACGAGATCCTCGAGATCGATGACCGGCCGTTTGCAGACTTCAAAGATCTCAATCACGCCATCGTGAGTATTCGAGGTCAGGAAGGGTCCACAATCCGCTTAAAAGTTCGTCTGGTTGATAGCGGTGATACGCATGTGTTCAGTATGAAACGCGCTGAGATCACTCTGAAAGAACGCGGACCTGTCCTTCCGGCAGTGCAAGATGAGTGGTTTCTCGATAATGCGGGGGAAGTGGGGGCCATTTTACTGTCGAGTTTCACCCAGAACGCGGCAGAATTATTGAAAGAGCGAATCGACGATTTGCTAGGCCAGGGCATGAAAGCGTTAGTGATCGATATGCGGCGGAATGGCGGAGGTAGCTTGGCAGCCGCGCATGCCACCGCTGATCTCTTTCTTGATGACGGCTTAATTGTAGCCCAACACTATCGCAATCGCGAAGCCAAGGAATATCACGCAGAGGCAGGCGACGATTATACCTTCCCAGTGGCCATCGTCGTGGATCGCCACACCGCATCGGCCGCGGAGATTGTCGCCGCGGCCTTACAAGATCACCAACGCGCCACCATCATCGGCGAGCAGACCTTTGGGAAAGGAACGGTGGAAACGATCGTCAAAGTTGCCGGCGGCGGTGCGCTCAAGGTACCCATTTCGACGTTTGTGAGACCTTCCGGGGAGAGCTTGCGCCGCCTGCCTGATGCCCAGCCCGGAGACCAGTGGGGTGTGCAGCCGGACCCCGGGCAAGAAGCGGTGGTTCCCCGCATCAATCGCCGGATCCCACGCGCGGACCAACTCGCCGCGGACATTCCCTTACAGAAAGCTCTGGCAGCTTGCCGCGCTCAATTTGGCAACTAGCACTCATTCATTTTCTGAGAGAGGCCGCTGGGAATTCCGGCGGCCTCTCGGCTTGTTGCTCGTAGCGATCGTCATCGTCCTGCTCTACGTGGGATGGCTTCTTCATCGCACGCTGGAACAAGAGCGCTTGGCATCAAAACAACGCCTGAGCGATGCTTACGCCGGCTTTCTTCACGCGGGGGAGGCGAAGCTAAATGACGCCTGGGAAGCGAGGCTGGCATCCATTGAGGAACTAACCGAAAAGCTGTCCCCTCAAGCGGCCTTCCAAAAAATCGCCACGGAGCATCTGGCCAGCAGTGCGCGATTGTTTGACCGCTACGGCGAGGCGCTTTATCCCACCCTGTTGCCTCCTGATGTTCCTAAGAGTTCCGAGGCACATCTCCTCTTTTTAGAGCGTTGTAGGGAAGAAATAACGGGTTTGCTGGAAGACGAGGCTTGGTCGCAGGCCGTCCAGGTTCTTGAAAAATTGACAGATTCACAATTTGACCGCGTGCGCGACCGGCACGGACGAGTGTTGGGTCTGGGACTGGCGCGCTTGGTGATCGATTCCCTTCCCAGCAGTGAGCAGAAACTCGCAGCCGGCATCCGAGAGCGTCTCTGGGAAGCCCTAAACTCTTATCATGATTCTGTGATTCCGGCCTCACAAAGACGTTATCTCATGAAAGCCTTTCCCGAGGCGTCCTTTCCAACCTTTGCAGCAGAGAACTTGGCTTCATTAGAGCAATTCGTTAGGGGAACAATCATTCCTGAACGGTTTGTCATCGATCGAGGCGCGGGCCTGGCTTCGTATTTGACCCACGATGGCCGGGTGCAACTCCTGTTCACCAAAGAGGCCCTGAAGGCGTTGTTAGACGAAGCTTTGTCAGAGTTGAATCTTCCGCAAGACGCGGGAATCGACGTGGTTCCTTTGAACGAACGCCCGCGCGACAAGCCGATCGCCACCCATGCCCTGACCAACCGCTGGGAAGGATGGCAACTGGCGATTCAAGCACCACCAGCCTATTTGCGGAGCTTGGTTCAGAAACGCCGCCTTCAACACGCTCTTGTCGGCGGGATTTCCCTTGTGAGCCTGGCCCTCTTAGCCTGGCTGATCTCTCACAGCCTTTCCCGTCAGGTTCGCCGCGCGCAACTCAAGCAAGACTTGGCGGCCACCATCTCGCATGAACTAAAGACGCCTCTTTCATCCATGCGTCTGTTAGTAGACGTACTCCTAGCGGAAGACCGAATGGATGAAAAACAGGTCCGTGAGTATCTTGAAATCATGGCCAGAGAGAACGCGCGGCTCAGTCATCTCATCGAGAATTTCCTAACTTACGCCCGCATCGAGAAACGATCGGATGCTTTGCATCAAGAGGCCCTTTGTCCAAACGAACTCCTCAAAGAGAGCTATGATACAGCTTGCCGCAACTTCGCCGGCGATCGCTTGAAGCTCGAGTCATCCGATTCACTCGCCACCATTCAAGGCGATCGCGCGGCAGTGATCACCACGATTCTAAATTTGTTAGACAACGCGTGCAAATACTCACCGCAAGAGTCACCGGTGACTCTGCGAGGATTTCAACGTGACGACACCATTTGTTTTGAGGTCGAGGATCAGGGCCAGGGACTCAGCCCACGCGAGCAGCAACGTGCCTTCGAAATGTTTCACCAATTGGATGGCGATCAGCGTGGCTGCGGGCTCGGATTACACATCGTTCGATCCGTGGTCACTGCGCTCGGCGGACGTGTAGAAGTCGAGAGCACGCCAAAGGAAGGCAGCCGCTTTCGCCTGCTCTTCCCTATTGCGACATGAAAAATCCCCGCTTGCTCATTGTGGAAGATGACCCCGCCTTACTCCGCGGACTGGTCGATGCCTTCCAGAAAGACCGTTACGAAGTCCAGGTCGCCTGTGACGGTGATAGCGCCGTCGATCTCGCCGCCAACGACCCGCCGGATGTTGTGTTGTTAGATATCATGTTACCCGGCGCCAACGGCTTTGAAGTCTGCCGCGCCCTGCGCCAAGACGAGGGCCTGGACATGCCCATCCTCATGCTCACCGCCCGCGGACAGGAGAATGACATCGTCCGTGGACTGAATCTCGGCGCCGACGATTACATCATCAAGCCTTTTAGCATCCACGAACTCCAAGCACGCTTACGCGCCGCCCTCCGCCGCTACCAGGGCGGCTCAACGCAACAACAGAACTTCGGCACCTTCACCATCGATGCCGAAGCACAGCGGGTTCTCAGAGAAGGCGTCGAGATCCATCTCACGCCCCAAGAGTTTTCCCTGCTTATCTATTTCGTTAACCATTCCGGCCGGGCCCTCACCCGCGAAATGATCTTAAGAGCCGTGGCCAAACGATCCCTCCTCACCACCACCCGCAGCATCGATCGCTGCGTGAAAAATCTCCGCGCCAAGCTAGGCGAAGACCCCAAGCACCCCCGCCACATCATCACCGTCCGCGAAGTAGGTTACCGCTTCGAAGCCTGACTTGCGGGACGCGAGTAACAAGATGGCTTTGGTAAATTGAAGCGAATCCGGCTAGGGAACGATACGGTGCGTCCAAAGTTCCTGATAAAACGGGAGATGATGTTCATAGTAGCGCTTCAGGCCTTCATGGTTCTCGACGGTGTGAGCATACCGGTTTTCGCGTTTCTCAATCTTGTTAGACTTGGCCGCCTCCACATGCCATGCTTTCCAAGTGTCCCATTCAGGCCGATGACCGGCCTCCCATCTTAGGGCTTGGGCACATTCAGATAGATTCAGTTCATGGAATAGCGCCTTCGCCAGCCCCTCAGGATTCGCTACCAAATCATCCGCGTCTACCACAACTGGGGTTAAGTCTGCTTCTAACACACGACGAAATAGCTTGCATGCCGCTTCGATGCCAATTTCTTCGAGCGTGACATCGGCATTCATCGCGTAGTGTGAGGCAATGCTTTTGGCCGGATCACGAATGAGAAAGAGATGGCGCGTCTTGGCCAGAAAGCCTTCGTCTGTCGCGACATGCTTCAAACAGTGGTAACACATGTCTTTGAATAACACGATTTGCTGACGCGAGAGCTGGATCAGCTCGTCCCGTATTTCCTCGTAGCTCTTGGCCGCATTGCCAGAGAATTCGGCCTCCACGGCCGCAGCTTGTCTTTCGAGAAAGTAATAGAGTTGCGAGAAAGGCTCATGAACCACATGCAGGTCTCCCCTGGAAATCATGACGCGCTCCAGGACAGTGGAGAGCGAACGCGGATGCGCCCATAGAGCAATTAGACGGTGCATTCAGTCTGGATAGTCCAAGTTCATGAGCTGGCCAAGATTGAGCTTGATGAGAATTCCCCGACGAGGCTTGATACTTCGAGGTTCTTGCTATGATGCGCCGATCTCTCAATCCCCACAAGAGACTCCCCAAGCTTCCAACCTTTGATTGGCGCCCCTTCGGAGTCGCCGTAACGCTCGCCTTGGGAGTGATCGCGCCGGGATGCTCAAAGGGACCTGATGATCGTGACGACCGCACGATTCGGTTTTCCGATGTCGGCTGGACGGATATCACCTCAACCACCGCAATCGCCTCGCAGATTCTAAATGCGCTAGGCTATGCCGTTGAAATCGACGTGCTTTCCGTAGCCGTGACCTACGCGAGCCTTAAAAACGAAGATATCGACGTCTTTCTTGGCAATTGGATGCCTGCGCAAGAGGATGTGATCGGGTCTTATGTGAAGGAAGGTTCAATTGAAGTGCTAGGGATGAATTTGGAAGGCGCCAAGTATACATTAGCCGTTCCCCGTTACGCGGCCCAGGCCGGCTTACGCGATTTTTCGGATGTGGCCAGATTTCATAAAGAGTTAGACAGCAAGATTTACGGCATTGAACCAGGCAATGAAGGTAATCTCATGATCGCTGACATAATCGCGAAGGACACCTTTGGCCTCGGAGATTTCGAGCTCGTGGTCTCAAGTGAACAAGGCATGCTCACCCAAGTGCAGAAGGCGATCCAGGCGAAGCAGTGGATTGTCTTTCTTGGATGGGCTCCTCATCCTATGAACACCAACTTTGAAATAACCTATTTGTCAGGTGGAGATGAAACCTTTGGGCCCAATTATGGTGAAGCCAGTGTTCACACCGTTGTTCGCCGTGGCTTTGCGAAGGCGCACCCCAATGTGACCCGCTTCTTGCGGAACTTGGTTTTCACGTTGGAAATGGAGAATGAAATGATGGGGTTGATCCTCGATGACGGCAGGCAGCCGTCTGCCGCAGCTAAATATTGGTTAGGCAGTCATCCAGATATCTTGCGCCGGTGGATGGAAGGTGTCACGACCTACGACGGCGAACCAGCTTGGCCTACTGTGGAACGTGTCTTCGTCGGCTCAGATTTCAAGGAACCTTAGCCGGTATCATCGGGACCTTGCTTCTATCAAAAATTCCCATTGGCGCCGGGATTGAATCGCTCATCGAATGGATCAATCGGCATGCCGATGACGTGCTTGATAGGATTTCCTCGGTGGCCGAATCGCTTATTGAAGGCTTACTGCAAGTTTTCCAAGCGTGCCCACCGTGGCTCTTTATGCTATTAATGTCAGGGCTTGCTATGATTAGGCAAAGATCGTGGCGATTGCCTGTGTTGGTGTTCGGTGCCTTCTTCTTGATCCACAATCTAGGGTATTGGAAACCGATGTTGGAGACTTTGGTCTTGGTGTGCTTTGCCACAATCACCTGTGTGAGCATCGGTGTCCCCTTGGGAATTCTCGCAGCCCATCGGCCACGATTTGAGCGCGTGATTCGGCCTCTACTCGACCTCATGCAAACCATTCCCACCTTTGTCTATCTCATTCCCACTTTGATTCTATTTGGTTTGGGAGTCGTTCCCGGTCTGATCTCGACGGTGATCTTTGCGTTACCTGCTCCCATACGGTTAACACGCCTCGGAATCGCTTCTACGCCGACAGATCTGTTAGAAGCCGGCAAAGCCTTTGGAGCTTCTCCGATACAGCTACTGATGAAGATTGAACTCCCGCATGCTCGCCCTGCGATCATGGCTGGCATCACGCAGTGCATTATGTTATCGCTCTCCATGGTCGTCATTGCTGCCTTGGTCGGTGCCAACGGCTTGGGAAAGAACGTCGTTCGTTCCTTGAACACCGTTGATGTCGCCGGTGGATTTGAAGCGGGGCTGTGTATTGTCTTGTTAGCAATCGTGCTCGACCGGTTGTTCAGGCCTAACGAAACGTCGCCAGCAGGGGCAGAAGAATGAGTCACATTCGATTTGAAAACGTTAAGGTAGTATTTGGAGACGATTCCAGATCGGGAGAAGTCGTCGCGGTGGATGAAATCCGCTTGACCATCGAGCCAGGAGAAATCTTTGTCATCATGGGACTATCCGGTTCAGGCAAATCGACCCTGCTCCGCTGCATCAATGGATTGACCAAACCAACGAGCGGCTCTGTCTTCGTCACTAACAAAGGCGAAACTCTAGACGTCACCGATTGCGCGCCCTCACAGTTGCGCCAATTGCGGATTCAGCACGTATCCATGGTCTTTCAACGGTTCGCGTTGCTCCCTTGGCGAACGGTTGCCCAGAACGTGGCTTTGGGTTTGGAGCTGGCGGGCGTCCCCAAATCGAAGAGGCTTGACAAAGTGGCAGAGCATCTCGAGTTGGTTGGCTTAGCTGACTGCTCAGACAAACTAGTGCAAGAGCTATCGGGCGGCATGCAGCAGCGGGTGGGATTGGCGCGGGCACTCGTCACCGATGCCGAGATTCTGCTTATGGATGAGCCGTTCTCCGCCCTGGATCCGTTGATTCGCTCCCGTCTCCAAGAAGAGCTGTTGGAGCTTCAGGGATGCCTACAGAAAACGATTGTCTTTGTGAGTCATGATCTTGACGAGGCCTTCCGGCTAGGCTCACGCATTGCCATCATGGAAGCAGGCCGCATTGTTCAGTACGGCGAAGCTCATGAGATCATTCAAGCTCCTACTAATGACTATGTGAGAGATTTTATCGCGCAGATGAACCCACTGAAAGTCCTGACCGCCCGAACGATCATGCTTCCGATTCAAAATCTGCCTCGCGCAGAAGCTGGCTATTTCGAAATGGATGAGGAAGGGAAGTTGTTAGAGAATTGTGAGAACGAAGGGCGATTGATTCCGCTTCGCATGACTTTTCAAGAAGTGATCCGCAATCGATCTAAGAGCGATTCTCCATTGATTGTCGGGGAAAAAGGTAGAGTGCTCGGGGTCATCCGTGATCAAGAGATCTTCCGGGCGCTTTCCCATCGTGCCATTCGACCGTGAGGTTGCGGGAAGCTCAAGGAGGGGCGGTTTTCAACCGCCGAACACGTGCGGGGCGCTTGAAAAGCGCCGTTCCTTGAGGCTCATTCTGACAATCAACTAACGCTTGGTGATCCAGGAAACCAGCCGGTGAAAGATCTCTGCGTTGTCGTGGTTCTTGATCACCATGCCGGCGATACCTTTGCCTTCTAACACGTTATTGATGATCCAACCAGAATCGGTGACAGAAAGCACGCGGCCGTGGCCGGGCTCCGCCATCGCAAGGAGACAACCAGCTTGATCGCGAGACCCGGTAAGCGGTGGCTGACTGAGGTCATTGAGGACCATGGGGCGAGGCTTGGCCGGGTGATTGGCGGCGGTCTCGATGAGATTTCCCGTGTAGTAAGCCCAGGTGAGACCACCGACAACCGGTGTGTTTTCATGTAGCGTTAGGGCTTTGGCATCCGTGAAGCGATCCACCCATTTGAGACCGAAATGGCCTAACAATTGGTTGGTGGTGACGGTTTCCAAATTGTGATTCTCCTGATTGCCCATGATAAGGAGCCCGCCTCCGTTGTTCACGTAATCCACCAGGTTGGTGATGGCTTGGTGACGAAATCGTGGTGGCGGCGGATAGCCCTTCACAGCTTTGGCGCTGGGATTGCTGATGAGGACGGCGTCCACGTTTAAGAGCGTGGTCTTGTTCAGCGGTCTGTTGTGCACGCGAATCTCGAAGTCTCGGCTTAGCTTTTTTAGAATCTTGGAATAAGCGCCATCTGCCGGATAGCGGTTCTCGCCTTCCGCATTGAAATGAAGGCTGTAAAGCAAGACGGGCTTCTTCGAAGAGGCCCTGACGGACAAGGGCATGTGTCCCGGCGCCACGGTTTCGATGGCCCAGAGATGGCCTCCCGCCGTGATGTAGAGGGTTCGCCAATCCGGTCCGCCGAAAGTGCAATTGGTGACTTCATCATTGGGAATCGAGACAAAGTCTAACAGAGCACCTTCCGGACTGAGCACATACACACCCGCCGTGCTGGTGGCCCCGGTCTCCACCGGTGGCTTGGCCTTGTGGATGCCCGCGGCGACGTAGAGCCGGCCCATGATATCCTGCGCCATGCCATCCGGACCACGGGTGCTCCCCCAATCATAGATCAGTGTTCGGGTCGCGAGATCCACTTCACCGTCGTTGAGATCAAAGCGCCAGAGCTTCCGCGCGCCGCCAATGTCTTTGTTATTGTTATCCGCTACGTAGAGATGCCGATCGTTTCGCGAAACAAGGATTCCGTTAGGCCTTTCGACTTCATGAGTGATGACCCGGGTGACCTTGCCATCGGGATCAATGCGATAGACGCCCTCGATTGCTTTCCCTTGGTCATCAAACATTTCAATGCTCTCACGGGAACCATAGCGCGGATCGGTAAAATAGAGGCGCCCTTTGGAATCGATGGCCAAATCGTTAGGCGTGTTGTAGCGTTTGCCTTCATAACTCTTGGAAAAGAGATCCATGTCGCCATCCGGCCGGATGCGAAAGACTTCACGCGTCTTAGATCCGCAGACGAGCAGGTGCCCATCGGGATCAAAGAGCAGGCCGTTGGAACCCGTGCCTTTCCGAAAGACGCCCAGCACGTTGTTGCGATCCAAGTGTTGGATGTTGCCGCCGCCACTGAACACCAGGCCGTGACGCGGATGCCACGCCGGGCCCTCACCGGCGCCTTCGGAAAGGATCTCCACAGGTTCGGCATCTTTCGGAAAGATGTTCGCCCCGGGGAGCGTGACCGGCACATCACCCGGCAGCGTTTGTGTTGTCGGATCAATTTCTTTGCCTTCCCAAACGGCCACGCCGTCTTTGTAGGTTAACACGCGACTCTTACTACCCGGAGCGGGCCACTGACTTGTCTTGGGAAGATGCGCCGCTAACTGATCCATCGTCTTGCGATGAGCGTCATCGCCGGCAAGGTTCGTCCACTCGTTAGGATCATTCTTCAGATCGTAAAACTCTTCCGATCCATCGGCATAGCGGATGTAGCGCCAGTCTTCCGTCACCGCTGAGTGGTTATCGTGATTGTGTGTGGTGATGGCTGGAAACGTTCTCGGCGCCTGAGGATCCTGAAGCTGTGGCTGAAGGCTATGCCCTTCCAAATCAGCCTTCTTGGGTAGCCCGCAGAGATCGATCAATGTCGGATACAAGTCTAACAACTCTGCCGGCCGATGACAGACTTTGCCCTTGCCAATTCCGGGACCGGCGAACATGAGCGGCACGCGCGTGGAGCGCGCCCAGAGCGTGTTTTTACCAGTGATATCTTTCTCACCAAGATGCCAACCGTGATCCGACCAGAGAACAACAACGGTTTCATCTTCCTTACCACTTTTCTCCAAAGCGTCTAACACACGCCCTACTTGATCATCGACATAACTGATACTCGCTAGATACGCGCGCACTAAAGATCGCCATTCGTTGGCCTGTTTCAACCAACTTAATCGCGTCTCGGGGAGCGACCAATGCAGGTAGGAAGCAAATCTTGGGAGGTCTAACCGATCCCCTTCCAGATGCGGTGGCAACTGAAGTTCGTCATCGGGATAGAGATCGAACCATTTGGGTGGTGCGTAACAAGGCACATGAGGAAGAAAGAAACCCACGGCAAGAAAGAAAGGTTTCTCGGCGTCTGCCTGTTTCCCTAACGTTTCCACTGCCCAACTGGCGGTTGCCCAATCGCCACGGTCTTCATCTTCATGAGGAAAGGTGCCCCAATCCACTAACGGATGCTTTTCCGGTGTCTCCACGAGTTTGGCCGGTGGCCGCGCGCCGACTTTCATGTTCGGCCCCCACTCATCAAACTCGTCCTCCCTTCCCTTCGATCCTCCGTGATAGATCTTCCCGACCGACATGGAGTGGTAACCATTGTGTGAGAAATACTGACCCATACTCACTTTATCCTTCAATCCATCCACATGGCGGAACCAGGGGGCCAATCCATAGATCCCAGTCGTCGATGGCCGCAATCCTAGCATTAGACTTGTTCGCGAAGGGTTGCAGATAGGCGCTTGGCAGTGCGCGTTGGTAAAGAGCGTGCCCCGCGCGGCCAGACGATCCATGTGCGGAGTCTTGACTTGTGGATGCCCTTGCAGACACCCAATCCAATCATTCAGATCGTCAATGGCAATAAAGAGAACGTTAGGTTTCTCGGCGGCCCCAAGCGGAAACATCCCGGCGAGCATCAAGAGCGTACAAAGAAGGGATCTCATCAAGATATCTCGAGGGATTGAACGAGAGGTGTCAAGCGTGGGGGTCCGTGCGTCATTCCCTAACACACTACCGCATGCAAGGCGGCACAGCGGTAAATGAGGTAGGTTTAGGAGCATGCTGCCTCCCAACGAAGGTGGGCAGCTAGCATTGTTTAGAATAGGTGACCCTTCATGCTTGCTTCAAAGCCAGGAGCCGTCTGGCGGTTCCGTCAGGCCCAACCTGCTTCGGCTATCGCGTGAAAGGTAATCTTACCAGACGCCCGCCATGCGATTATTGTAATTATGGCCTGCCGCGTTCCTTCATCTGCCGGCCCACTGATCTCATCATCATGCCACTCTCGCTGATCTTGTCGCGTGCGCGCGCTTGACACGAAAGAGGGGTTTTCGGGAAATGACAGCCAATCAAGATCCGCCTGAAACCTTATGAGTCTCCCTTACGAACAGCACCTCTACGCCATCATGTGGCCCAATCACGCTCTCGTGGCGTCCAACTTGGCGCCCGAAGAATTTGGGAGTCACTACACCATTGGGAGTTCGCGCTATTTTCACGGCCAAGTGGTGTTTGCCGAGATCAAATCCGATTTCCGCAACGAGTATTTTGAGATTGATCGCTATCTCAAAGAAGTGGTGCCGAAGCCGGACGGCCAACCGAAGCGCACCAAATTCATCAGCACCTATCGCGTGTTGGAGCATCTGTATCTCGATGCCTTCATGGATCTTTTTATCACTTCGGTAGAGGGTAAAGTGTTACGTCTAACGAAAGCGCCTTATGAAAAGGATCACCAACCCGGGTTCATCCGCACTTACCAGGAAATCTGTCCGCTAAGCGCCATCGTCATGAGCCACATGACGCCCTTGGAGTTTGGTGAGTTCATCACCAACTTGGACCAGGCCAAATCGGCGCCCAAGGTACTCTTCACCCAGATCGATTTTGATATTGAAGAGTTTCTCCGTTTGTTAGATGCCAATCCCTTCCACGGCTCGCCCATTCCCAATGTGCACCCACAGAAGCTCAAGGATCAGATCGAGGAATTGCGAGGCAATCCTCATAAGAAGATCAAGGGCATCAGCCTCGACTCCGCCTTCGGGCGAATCTCGTTTCTCAATCTACGTACCGGCTTCTGGATCGCCCATGGAACGGAACTCCTGTTCTACCCCATCCCGGACCACGCCACCCTGGAGCGCGATCATTATGAATGGCTCCGCACATTGAGTGTCCAGCGCTACTAGCGCCTCCGGGATCTGCGGTGTACGAAAGTCGCCGGCGCCTTGTTAGGTGGCGGATCGACAGGCGTCTCAGAACCGAGTTCTCCACTCGCGTGGCGTTTTGAATCTCAAGGATACGAACACCTCCTCCCTCGTGAACCTGGAGACATCCAAGAAACAAACGCCTGGACTACCATTTATAACATTACTAACTCAACCATAAACATAGCCGAATTGGCCGCGCCGAAACTCATAGGCTTAGGCGAATAGCATGAGTACTCCAATGCTGCGCAATCCACTGGTTATCAGCATCATCGCTGCCGTCTCTATGGCTGTTGCGATGCCTGTTTGCACCCATCTATTCTTCGACGGAAGCGGGGAGGCGGACGTCTGGGTACGATCATCAAGAGGCCGTATTGGGCCTCTTACGTGATTGCCTATCCTGTTCACGACGGAAAGGATCACCTGCATGTGACGATTTCTTACGGATCGAGGACGAAGAGATCCTTGATCAAGAACATCCAAACGTTGCTAGAATCGGTGATTGATGATCTTTGACCTTCCTGTCTAGCAATAGCCTTAACCATGGAATTATTACCTCTGATTGACGAGCGCGACGACATCATCGTGCTCACTGGATTCGCGGAACGCCACTGGGCGGAATCCATGAATCTTCCACACCTGACGACGCTCCTGATTCCTGTTCGAAAAGATGAAGACGGAAAGCGGACGGTCGAGATCCAGATTCGTGACGCGAGGAAGAGTTTCCCTGGTTGTCGCGATGTCTTTGGTGGCCATGTCTGTGTTGAAGCCGAGTTCTTCACGTTGTTAGTCGGACAGCCGTTCAACCTAACGGAACTCATACTTAGGGGTGCGATCCGAGAGGCAAACGAAGAATTGCGCATGCAGAACTCAACGACTGGTTTTCCACGAGATTTGCAACCGGAAGATCTTCAGATGATTGGTGGTATTGGAGAGGCAAAGTGGTCTGCTCCCGGAAATGTAGAGAGATCGACCATATTTCTGGTTCCTATCCCAAACTCGCACCGGATCCATCCCATGGATAACGACCACACCGAGTTCTTCCCAGTATCGACGCAATCGTGGACCTGGGAAGACGTGCGGGAGCACTTTCGCAACCATGCCCAGTATGCTTACAAAGACCGCGCCATAGCCAATAATGCCGGGTTTGAGAGTAACAAGAACGGATGGCAATTCGCGGACGGCGTCGCGAGAGTTCTTGAAAATGATAGACTGTTTGAGATGGTTCAACTAGGGATAGCCGACTTGCCAGATTCCGCGTTTGAAGCACCAATCGGCTAACCGTTAGTCTAAATAGACAGTGATCCAATGCTATCCAATCTGAATCGTCTGCCGCGGGTAACTCTCACAACATCGCCCACGCCCTTGCATGCGCTCACGCGTTTGAGCGAGAATCTTGCAGGCCCGGAAGTATGGATCAAGCGAGACGACCTCACCACCTTGGCCATGGGAGGGAATAAGGTTCGTAAACTCGAGTTTCTGCTAGGGGAGGCTCTTTCCGGTGAAGCGGATGTCATCCTCACGGCGGGTGGCCCGCAATCAAATCATTGCCGCCTCACTGCTGCAGCCTGTGCGGCGCACGGTTTGGAATGCCATCTCGTCCTCGGCGGCGACCCCACGGAGCCCCCCAATGGCAACGCTTTGCTAGACGAGCTCTGTGGGGCCACCACGCACTATGTCCCGCGCGAAGAACGCAACTCCCATCTCACTGATCTCACGGAAGCATTTCTGGCTGATGGTCGAAAGCCTTACATGATCCCCATCGGCGGTTCCACCGGCGTGGGGGCCCTCGGCTACGTTGCCGCCATGGCCGAGCTGTGCGATCAATGGCCGGGCGATTGGAATGAACTTGATGCCATGGTCTGCGCCACCAGTTCCGGAGGAACGCAAGCCGGCCTGACCTTGGGCGCCCGTTTGTTAGGCTACACCGGATCAGTGTTAGGCATTAGCGTGGACCAACCGATCGATCGCGATCCCCTCTACCAGCAAGAAATGGCGGATATCGCCAACGAATCCGCCTGTCTGATAGACTCAGATCTTCGTGTTGGGCCGGATGATTTCCAGCTTAACGCTGACTACTTGGGACTGGGCTACGGCATCTTGGGTCCATCAGAAATTGAGGCCATCCAAGTTCTCGCTCAACGTGAGGGCATTTTTCTCGATCCCGTCTACGCCGGCCGCGCCATAGCGGGCTTGTTAGATCTCATCCGGAAAGGCGCCTATCAAAGCGGGCAGAAGATCCTCTTCTGGCACACCGGTGGGGCACCGGCGCTCTTCGCCTATGCCGACGATCTGTGTGACCGTTAGCCGATTCCCTCATGCGGTTACTTTGGCTCTTTGTTATCCTCGCCATCGCTCTACTCATCCCTTTCCTCATCTGGGGTGAACCGTTAGAGAAAACGTGGACGCGCGAAGGCTTGGAGGCCATGGGGGCGTGGGCGGGGTTGGTGGGAGTGGGATTATTGATAGGTGATCTCTTGTTGCCCTTGCCTTCCACCGTGATCATGAGCGCGTTGGGTTATCTCTATGGCATTTGGTTCGGCGGAGCACTGGCGGCGCTGGGATCGATTGGAGGCGGATTGACCGGCTATGGACTTTGCCGTTTGTTAGGCCAACGCGCGGCCGTGGCCTTGGCCGGCGCGCGGGATCTCGATCGCGGGCGCACACTTTTCGAACAGCACGGCGCTTGGCTGGTCGCCCTATCACGCTGGTTACCCATCTTGGCCGAGGCCATCGCCTGCTTGGCCGGTCTGTCGCGGATGCCCTTTCGTCGATTTCTGGCGGCCTTGGCCTGTGGAAGCGTACCCCTGGGATTCACCTTCGCGACCATCGGCCATTGGGGAGCGGAAGCGCCATTGACCGCACTGGGAATCAGCGCGCTAGCGCCTCCCCTTCTGTGGTGGCTCATTGGCCGTCGCCTGACAGCACCATCTCAAAAACAAGAATAATCCTCTATTTCCATAATCAGATCCGAGACAAGGCGGGCCGTCTAATGAATGCTGCGCCATGGCCGCCCCTTCAGGAAATGGATTCGCTTCGCCTTCAATCTTGAGATTCCGGTGCCCATTGTGCGCTTTCCCTCTGCAGATCGACCGCACAAAGATGGGTGCCCGAGGCCCTTGCCCCAAGTGTCTGGCCACTATCATTGCCCCTACCCTTCTGGGGCTGACCGCGCCCAAGGCACCCGTGGCAATCCCTCCCCCGCGCCCGGGAAAACCGTCTACTCGTCTCTGTGACGGCGCTCCCCGGCCGAAATTCGCCGCGCGCCATCCTCGCCCGGAGGAACTCGCCACCCCGACTTCCACCCAGAGTTCACGCGCTTGGATTCGTTTCCTAAAGCGCGAAGCCTGGTTGCTTGCGATCATCCTCCTGGTTCTTGGGGCCGGTGCCTTCCTAATGGGCTACGTGGATTCGGGACTCACCCCCTGAGTGGGTATGGTAGCTATGGATCAATCGAGCAGTTCGCGATTGACATAAGTTCAACGGGCTTAAAGATCCCCCTACCTTAAACAACCAAGAATTGTTGCTTTGTGAGTAAGAAGATGCCCGAGGTCAAGTACGCCCGGACCTTCCCCAGGTCTCGACGGCTCGTGAAGATGATGTTCCTTAGCCTCCTGCTCTGGATCTGTGTGATCGGTTTACCGGTCACGTTGTTCCAAATGGTCTTCGAAAGTGACCCGCATAAGCAACGGCTTTGGGCCGCGGGCGCTTTGGGATGTTTAGTGTTAGGGGCCCTCATAAGGCTCATCATTTATGCGGCCGGCTCCAAGATCCGTTGTCCGCTCTGCCAGGGCGCGCCTTTTCAAACCGCTCGCTGCCGTATGAATGACAATGCTAGACGCTATCCACCGTTGACCTACTCCACGTCTATGGTGCTTGATATGTTCATTTATCGCCGGTTTGTTTGTAAGTATTGCGGCACCCCATTCCGATTGCGAAAGTAATCTACTCTCCACATCATCACTTTCTTCCATGGGGACGATTCAAGGAATGTCGCTCTTCCTATGTGGACCTTCCTCCAAACAGAGAATGGCAGAACAAGATAGAAAACGGTCCAGACGCGAGGAATAATAAATTGGCCGCACCGGATGACAGAGCGATCCATGACTCGCGTCACACTTTAGCAGGCGATCCCGCTAACAATTGCACCACAAGTTGATTGAGGACGACTTTGGGTTCGAGACCGGTGGTGACGAGTTTGAGGTTAGCGTCAAGACAAGCTTCAAGGCCGGCGCGAAGTTCTTTAGCTTTGAATTTCGAGGCCTCCATGGAGGCGAGAAAGATGGGGTAACAGTTCGGATTACCATCTTTCTTCGTCGGGAGGTGCGCAATCTCTTCGCGGGGGAGGGCGTTGAGTGCACTTTCGAAAGCGCGGTAATTCGTGGCGCGAATGTTAAAGCGTTGCACCAAGTCCTTCGCTTGAAGGAGGCGGCGGACTTGGGGGACAATTGCCGCTAACAAGATGCCTACTGCGGATTCACCACGATGCATGAGGTGGTCGATGAGTTCAAGAACGCGAGGGAGTTGGCGTTTGGAGATGGCGTTGCCAATCTCGAAAACGACGCCGCCACGATTGAGAGAGACGACCTGCCGGATGTCGTCGATCATCACATCACGGCGATCACCCAAGTAGAGATCGAGCTTTTCCAACTCCTGATCGACTTGCTGGGTCTCGGTTCCTAACAACATGGTAAAGAACTCCACGCCGCCCCGCTCAAAGCGCAAGCCACGCTTGCTGGCTTGTTCGCTCACGTAGGGCATGACGTCGCGTTCCCAGCCGTCTCGTGAAATGTCCGGTTTATCGAAGATCTCGATGTCGGCCAGCTCCTTGAGCTTCATGTAGAACTTGCGGCGCTTATCTACAACCGTGGCACTGACGACGAACTTGACATCCCCGGGCAAACCTTGGATGAGCAGATTGGTTAGGCCTTCCAGGGCAGATTGCGTGGTCTTGGAATTGCCCAGCTGATTGTCGCCAAGGAAATTGGCGGTCTTGAGCCAGACGACTTTGTCACCGCCGAAGAAGGGCAGGGTTTGCAATGCCTCTAACGTGCGTCCGATAATGCGGCCGGCGTCTTCGGAATTCTCTGCTGTACCATCGACGGTCTCGGCACCGAATTCGTCCAGCCCTTTTGACAACTGGTTGAATCGCTCCAATGCAGATTGCTTCACCCGGCCTTCGTCGGTTCCAACGTAGACAAAGACGTTGTCAGCTTTCTTAAGCTTGGCGGGTTTCTTCTTGGCGGCGCGTTTCTTCTTGGCGGGAGGCATGTGTCAGGGCACGGCGAGAAAAGCCGCAAGCCGCACGAAGTAGCGCGGCGTCGCTGAGAAGTCACGCTCGAAGCGAGCGGTGACGGTATTTCCCTGGATGGTTTCCATCAGGGCGCCGCCCTCAATCGGCATGAAGCCTTCCAAGGTCTCGGATGCTTCATAACCAATCAGCACATCTGGCGGAAGCGTTCCCTCCAGTTGATAACGGACTTCAAATCCATCTTGGGTGGCTTGGATTTGCGGGACACGATCTGGATTGGGCTGAAGCGGGTCAGTGCGGAGCGCGTATTCGAAAACGTTGCTTAGTCGATCTTGGTCAGGATCATCGTCGGGGCCACCTAGGTTCTCAAACTGCCCCGCCCAGAGGCCGTATGATTCAGCCGGCGGCACGCCGTTGGGGCCTCCCGGTGTGGGCGCCACCGCCACAAACGTGGTCGTTTGAAAGGCGTCCCCGCCGTCGGGCGAACGGGAGATGGAGGCTTCATTGTTAGATCCGCCTTCATTCACTTGCGGATTGCCGGGCGTCAATAAATCAAGGAGATCAAAGGCATCATCATCGTTGGTTCCATAGACCACGGCATCGACCAAATCATCTTCAAGAGGGAAAGAGCCATTCGGGAAAGCGTCAGGATGTTGGCGGTAGATCGCCACCGCATCCGGGCCGTTCTGCAAGGTGAATCCGTCGATACCTAAATCGGCTTCCGCGAGTTCGGAATCACCAAGCACAAAGAATCCGTTCTCGTCAGTGCTTTGGTTAGAGAGATCAATGGTGTCATACGATTGGCCGTTGTTTCCGTTGAAAAGAACCACAATCAGACCGTCAAGAGGCAGATTGCCGGTACCGCCATCGTAGAGTTCGATGAATTCACCGATCTCATCACCCGGCTGGTCAGCATCGAGTTCATTGATAATGACGAGCACCGGTTCATCATTGTCGTCGTCCACTTGAATCATGACTTCTCCCGTGACAAAGCCCGGCGCACTAGCAGAAATTGATACGATAATGGGGCCGTCCTGCGCCAGATCGTCTACGGCATCCACTGGCACTTCGATCGAATCCTGGCCCGCCGGAATCTCAACACTAACCGGAAGGCTGATTTCAGATGGATCGCCATTGTTAATAGAGACCGTGAGCGGCTCAGCGTTTTCGCCGGAACGAACGATAGTGAGAGTCGAGACGTTTTCTCCACCGTTCTCGGCGACAAACTGATTGCTTAGCATCAGAGTTAGGTTGAGCGCGATGGCGCAGAAGGGCTCACCATCGGCACGGACGCCCGGCGTGATGGAGAAGGGACCGGCGTCGCTTTCGATCTCGAAGTGGTCCACGAAAGCGCCGGTGAGGTCGGGATTGCGAGCCAAGGAAGCATCACCAAAGGCTTGGGCAAAGCGGGTGCCGGCAATTTCAGCTCCGTCAGGATCCAGCAAGCGTACGAAGTCACCCGAGTTGTTCAGACCCAAGCCGAATTGATTCGAACCGTTGGCCTTTTGAACAAGTGAACCTCCAAATTGCGCGTTGTTTCCCTCAAGCACGCCGCCTCCTCCGAAGATTACCACCGCACATCCGGGATCGAGCACCGTACCTTCCGGAAAGGTATGCCGACCGGCCACCATATCCGTTAGGGTATGATTCGTGAGGTCGAACGGAGAGTTGGTGGCATTGACAATTTCGACAAACTCATCAAGTCCGGGACCATCATCGCCGCCTTCGTTGTCGCCGTTGGCATCAAGTTGATCATTGGCATAAACCTCATTCACCACGAGCGCCAGGGGATCGCCATCATCGGTGACCTCAAGGATGATCGAGGCGTCCATGAATCCTTGAGCGCCGGCCACGATGTTCACACTCTGGGCACCATCCGGCCAACTATCATTGAGAATCGTCAAAGCGACGGAACCCTCGGCTACGCCGGCATCGAGGATGATTTCGTTAGGCACATTGAGTTCGGTGAAATCATCGCTGCTTAGAGAAATGGTTAACGCCGCATCCGTGGGCCCGGATCGCGAAACGGTGAGAGAGACTTCCCCGGCGTCCTCGGTCACAGACGCCGATTCGAGGGTCAATTCGAGCGTTTCAGTGATGACATTGGCAAATCCGGGCGTGGGAACTTGCAACGCGTAAGTAGAGATATCGAAGGGATCGCCGCCATCTGGAAGACGAGAGAGGGATTCCGTGCGGGTGTCATTGAGCTGAAGTTCCCCAGGTGTGAGAGTATCTAAGAGGTCGAAGTCATCACTATCGTCGGTGCCATAAACGAGGGCATCGACGAGGTTGACGTCGGTGAGCGGCGTCCCATTGGGGAAATCATCCGCCGTCCCTTCATACAACGCGATGGCGTCGGGGCCGTTCTGGAGAGCCCCGGAATTCCCCGGATCGAAGATGAGGTCAACGTTGGGCACGTCCGGGTTTCCCAGAACAAAGAATCCGGCAGCGTTGGTCGTCTCGCCTGTCAGATCAAAGGCCCGGTAGGACGCATCGGTGTTCCCGCCATTATAAAAGACGACTACATGGCCATCGAGCGACGTGTTGCCGGCACCGCCGTCGTAGAGTTCGACAAATTCTCCACTGTCCGAGCCCGACTGATCGGGATCGGCTTCATTAATGACTAGCTGAGCGGTCAGCAGCGAAAGGGGGCTGAAGGTCAGGCAGATGGCGAGTAATAGGGGGGAAAGGCGATGGGCGCGCATTCAAAAAGGCTAGCACGTTTGCCACGGCCGCGAAAAGGAATTGTCGTGACACCAGTGTCACGACGACTCACTCCAAGCTGGCACTGATGCCCCCGGAGTAAAGTCCGCCGAGGCGAGTCGGCATGTGGGTGGGGGGGAAATGGGTGATGCGTTGATGGCGGGCACGCGATTTGGCGAGACGCTTCTCAAAATAGAAAGCCAAGCCACCTCCGATCAGCGCCAAAAGCGCGAACACCCCCAGAAGGACGTACATCGCTCCGCTAAACTTGTTGGATTCGGGGATGGTCGGCCGGTGGGCCAAGACCGGATCGGTCAAGAGCCGCTTCATCGCGTGCAGAATCAACTGTTGCTCCTGGGGTCTCTCGCCTTTCGCTTTCGATCCCTTCACGTAGGTCACCGCAGCGGCACCCGCTCGTTGGAAGACACCCTCGAGCTGACGGCGTGAAACAAAGTTCTCCAAATCGCGCGTGCCAACTAACGAAATCTCATAAACACTGGCATCAAACACCAAGGCGATGGCAAACGGATTGCGGGCCCAGGTGTTGCGAATGCGCGCCGCCCGTTCAGCCCCCGTTTCACCTCGAATCAAATCGTAGGTCACCACATAGCACTCAAGATAGTGATCCTCCAAAGCGTTCCGGAGCATCCCAGTCAGTTCAGCCATGGAATCTGCGTCGAAGACACTCGCATTGTCCTGGATACCAGTGGGTGGCCGAGAACCAAGCTCCACCGATGTGGCCTTTACAGTGATTTGAGCAGCTAACAGGACCACTAGCGCGGTCATGCTTGACAAAGTGAAACGAATTCTCATAATTTAGAGATCATGGTCGGATGGAAACCGGAAAGTTAGATGTCAGGGAACCTAAACCGAATTCTCACTAGCTGTTCATTGCTGTTGTAGTTGAGCTGATTTCTTTAGCCCTCACCGGGGAGTTGATAGAAAGCATGCTCAGCAGAGAAGATGAACTGAAAAGAACTGTTTTATAAAACAAGAGCAACCAGAACCGTTTGGAACTTCATTTCCACAGAGCCAAGCGCTAATATCAAATCGCCAGAATGCGAAAGATCGCGGATTTACTCAAAAATCGATCTGTTTTTGATTTTCCGTCTTGCTATTAATTATAAATTTGGTATCGGTGGGTCGCACATCTAAGAATTGCGACTAATCGCAGCGAACCAACAAATCCCATGTCAAACGAGGCACAACCAGAACTCTTAACTGTTAAAGAAACAGCGGAATACCTCCGCATCCCCCTTCCAACAGTTTACTACCTTGTCCAACGCGGACAGCTGCCAGCCATCCAGATTGGTGGCCGGTGGCGCATCAAGCGCAGTCTTCTCGACCGCGACATTCTCAGAAATGAAGAATCGGGCCAACCCACTGTGCTTGTGGTGGACGATGACCCAGCCCTTCAAACTCTCTTTAAGCAGTTCCTGAAAAAAGCCGGATTCGGAAGAATTGTCGTGGGAACCGGCGCGGAAGCACTCAGCTTCGCCGAACGCCAGGGCTTCGATCTCGTCTTCCTCGATCTCAAGCTTCCCGATATTGCCGGAGACGAGCTCTACTCCAAACTCAAGGAACTCCATCCGGACATGCCAATCGTGATCATCACGGGCTACCCCGACAGCGAAATCCTCTCCAAGATTCTTTCCAGCGGGCCTGTCACCGTGATTAAGAAACCGATTGAGTTCGATCAACTCAACCGCACAGTCCGCATTCTTGGTCATAAAGGAGCTGAGGTTTCCTAAGGAATTTCTCCGTCTGGTTTCGCTTAGATTAGGATTCATCCAAGAGCCGTTCCCCGGAAAAGGGAACGGCTCTTTGCGTTAAGAAGGTGAACCCGGCCAAGCAACGCCTTTTCTTTTAAAAGCAGTGTCCTTTTAAAGGAGAGAACGGGGCAAGCGATTCTGGGCTTGACCTTTGTCTCAAAAAATTGCGATTTTAGCGATTGCCGTCTACATTTCTTGTTATGCGATCCTCTGTTCACCAGCTCCCTCCGCTAAGCCGCCGCGAACGCGAACTCCTTGAGATCATCTTCCGTCTTCGAAAATGCACGGTCACTGAGATCATGTCCGAGATGGAAGAACCTCCCACTCGTGCCGCGGTGCGTTTCCTCCTCCGTGTGATGGAAGAAAAAGGCCACATTGCCCACACCAAGAAAGGCCGTGAGTTTGTCTATCAAGCCACTCAACCACGGCAATCCGTCGGCAAATCCGCTTTGCACAACGTCCTGACCACCTTCTTTGATGGCTCCCTACACAAAGGGTTGGGCGCCTATCTCGCCGATCCCAAGGTCGACTACGACCCGGATGAATTGGCGGAACTTGCCCGCATGATTGAAGTGGCCAAGGGCGAACGCAACAACTAACACCTTGATATTCTAACTTAACAACTATTCGCGGCAAGAGTCATGCCCCCCGACGTGACAGCACCTGGAAGTTTACTGAGCCTGCTGATTACCTGCAGCTTCAAGGGCACGCTCTATCTTCTATGCGTCGGCCTCATTGCACTCTCAACGAGTTCCGCCAGCAAGCGTCACTTCGTTTGGATGTGTGGCTTTGTGCTAATGGGGGTATTGTTAGTTTTGGAGCCTCTAGCACCCAAGTGGGGCATCTTACCGGATTGGGGGCAAGCGTCGTGGCTGGCTTACGCCCAGTGGTGGATCCTAGGAATTTGGTTAGCCGGTGCCGGCTGCATCCTTCTGAGGATGGCACTTGGGTTGACCGCGCTCTTCCGTCTGCAGCGACGCTCCCTTCCCTTCCAACGTCAACCGTGGGAACGCCTGCTCAATGATTGTCGGCGTGAGATCGGCGTTCGCCACGGGGTGAATCTCTTGCGCTTTCCAGGCGCCATCATGCCCATGACCTGGGGTATCCTTCGCAGCTTTATCGTACTCCCCGCCTCTGCGGCGTTTTGGAGTGGCAACCGTGTGCGGGCGGTGTTGATGCATGAGCTTGCCCACGTTCGCCGATGTGATTTCGTGGTGACGTTAGCGCGAGATTTGGTCAAAGCGGTTTATTGGTTTAACCCACTCGTCTGGTGGGCCGCGCGGGAAATGGACGATGATCGCGAGGAGGCAAGCGACGACGCGGTGTTAGCTGCCGGGCATCGGCCTGGGGACTACGCCGAACACCTCACCTCAGTGGCCACGCAAGAACTTGAGGGCTACCAGCCTCTACGGCATGATCAGATTCGCCCGCGTGTCGCCCTAGCTAACAAGCCCTTGATCGTTCGGGTTCGCAATATTCTCACACCATGGAAAACGCGTCATCCGATTAGCTGGGACCAGCGCTGCCGGGTGGCCGCATTGTTAGTAGCCATTCTCAGCGCGATCGCGTTCATTGGCCCGGAAGAGTTGCCTCAATCCACAACGCTCGAGTCGAAATCTCTGCCCTCTTATGCGGCAGTGCCTGAGCCAACAGAATCTCATGAGAATCGGCATCCGGTCCTGTCCGCCTGGCCCCAGCCGGAACGCGAGGCCGTATCGGGCTGGCGGTATCAGTTAGGCGAAGAAGTAGCGAGCGATGACATCAAGTCACATCACAACAGCCCTCAGGTGTTTGCTAGTGGGGCTGATGTAGTCAAAAACACGACGACAACGATCAATCAGGTCGCGACTACTGCGGCTGACGTGAATCGTAAGCCAAACTTTACAAACCAGCGTGTTCCCGATAACACGCGCGCTGCCGAAACTGCGATCGTTGCCGGCTCGGACGCTTATTCCACGGCACCTCCGGATCGTTCGGCGGACGAAGCACCGCCGACCACCGATCTCGATGAAATTCTGGCCAACATCGAGAACGTTGGCTTTAACGGCGTCAACGCGTTTGAATTTGGCGAGTTTATTGATACGCCCGGGAACGGAGCGAACGAAACGCCTCTCGATTTCGCCGCTATTGATGCCCTCTTCCGAAATGATCCCATTTTTAGAGACAGTAATAGTAACTTTGGAATCGCCAGCCTAGCAAGCATCGAGCCGCAAGCGCTCGATTCTGCCAGAATAGGGGGTGGTAACGCTCCCGAACCGGGGGCATCGTCTGTGGCAATTGGTGCCCAACGGCGTGATTCGGGCATCGTGTCCGATGTCCGCCTGGTCAAAGCCCGCATCACAGACGAGCATCATTTGGCCATCTCCTTTTGGAGGAAACCGAATGCACCAACCGCGAAATTCCGATTCGAAGCATCAGCCGACCTAAAGCCGGATTCCTGGGGATGGAGCCCAGACCTTTTCACTCTGGCCAATGTCCGAACCACGGTTGAGGGCCGGCAGGAAGTCACGATCGCCCTAACGAAGCCACTGACGGAAAGCCCGCACCGGTTCATGCGGATCCGTACAACGGTTTTCGAGGAAGCAGGCCCATAGGGCTCAAAACGCCTAATCTCCATTCTCTGCTGAGAGAATAAAAAATCGGTTTAAAAACCAACTTTTTCCTTGCTTTACCCATTCAAGGTTGGTAATTTAACACACGTAGCCTGAGACCATGATTCCTCCTCCTCCATCCATGTAGTCCGCGACTCCGTTCGCTGTCAGTCTTCTCAACTGAACGGGCGAGCGGGGTCGCGACCTGCATGGACTTTCCGGACAACCCACCCCTCCGCGGTTATTCGGCACTGGAGGAGGAGGATCTCCTGCCTCTAGGTTGTGGGGTTTCAAACCGCCGGTGTATTCACGCCGGCGGTTTTTTTATAGCTGCGAATGGAGCCTAAGGAAGTCCAACCTGGTTTACGAACCGAAACCCTAATGTATGAATAACTTTACATTATGTAATCTATTTTTAACATAAATTCATGGATCTCAATCAGCGAGCATCTCTCTTCATTCTGATCATCGCAGCCATGGCGATGGCTGCTTACCTCCTGCTCTGGCCATTTGTCGGCCCCGTGGCAGCGATGAGCGGGTTGAGCCTACTCGGCTTCACCGGCTTTGTGCCGATTCTCTTTCGGCCCCAGTCAGATGAAGAGATGGATACCGACGAGCGATCGGAGACGATCGCCCGCGTGGCCTGGTCACGAAGTTCCATGGTTGCTTGCTTGCTTACGTCTCTCACTTGTGTGGGCGTCTGGCTGGTGTTCACGCTTCGGGGAAAACCCATGATCACCGTTGACATCCTCCCCGTCATCGTAGGCGTGAATGGCTTCAGTTTTATGATCGTGAACGCTGTGTTCATCCTTGTCCTCAATCGCATCGGGGTGTCGAATGCCCAAGGCTGAAATCCGCAACAAAGTTAGGGCATTGCGGTTCGCTTACAACGAACTGACACAATCCGAACTCGCCAAGCAAGTCGGCGTCACACGTCAAACAATCATCGCGCTAGAAGCCGGAAAGTATGTTCCCTCACTCGCACTAGCGCTACGCATTGCAAAAGTGTTCGGGCAAACCGTCGATGAAATCTTTGAACTGGAAGAGTAATGCCTCCGATTTTTTACTAACAAAGCGACCTCCATTCCAACGCAACCTTCGGCATGGTTTCCTACGGTCTCCAACTAGGGGTGCGACTAAAACAGTGGTGGTCAATGAGGTAGAAGAACGGGTGCCAATTCCTTCGCGGCAGCGAAGTCCACCGCCGAAACTCTCACGAATTCTGCTAAGAAAACTGCCCGCCATTTTTGAGCGCACCCAGCCGGGCCTTGTCCACCGCCGACTTCTCGTTAAGCTGGCAATCATTATGACCAGTCACATTGATTCCCAAACCCCGATGAGCGATCTCCTCGAGGTCTTTCCCGGGGCCCAACGCGCCCTCTTCGCCAGGTACCACATCGGCGGCTGTGCCAGCTGTGGGTTTCGCCCCGATGAAACGTTAGGCGACGTTTGTGCGCGGAATGAGAATCTGCCAGTGGATGAAGTGATCGCTCATATCGAGGCTAGCCACGCCAAAGAAATGGAGCGCCAGCTCAGCCCGGAGGACTTGAAAGCACATCTCGAATCCGATGAGAAACCTGCATTGTTAGACCTTCGCACACGGGAAGAACACGAAAATGTGAAAATCGAAGGCACCGAGATGTTCACCCACGACAAGCTTCAGGAGATCATGGGCCGGTGGCCCAAGGATCGGGCCATCGTCATCTATGATCATTTAGGTGAGAACAGCTGCATGGATGCCGCTGCCTACTTGGAAGGGCATGGCTTCACCAATGTGCGTACGCTCCAAGGCGGAATTGACGCGTACAGTCAGAAGATCGATCGTTCTCTCACCCGCTACCGCATCGAAATCGCGGATAACTAACAACATCTCATGATCTATCTCGATAACAACGCCACCACACAAATTCACCCTGAAGTTGTGGAGGCGATGATGCCGTTCCTCACGGATTACTACGCCAATCCCTCCAGCGGTTACGGCTTTTCACGCCGGTGCAAGAAAGCGGTCGATAGGGCGCGCGAACAAGTAGCGGCCTTGATAGGCGCTTCGCCGGATGAAATCATTTTCACGAGTGGCGGCACCGAAGCCGACAACACCGCCATCGCTTCTTCCGTCGCTTGTTCGCCCGAGCGCAAGCACCTCGTCACGAGCACGGTCGAGCATCCCGCTGTGTTACAGTTCTTTGATCGTCTTGAAGAAGAACAAGGATACACCACAACGCAAGTTTCTGTTAATGAGTTAGGAGAACTCGATCTCGATCAGTTAGACGCAGCCATCGACGCTGAGAAAACCGCCCTCGTCTCGCTCATGTGGGCCAACAACGAAACCGGCGTGCTCTTTCCCATCGCCGAAGCGTCCAAGCGCGCCGCTTCCAGGGGCGTCTATTTTCATACGGATGCGGTGCAAGCCGTAGGCAAGACGTCAATCAATGTCAAAGAAACGCACATTCATTTCCTCGCACTATCGGCACACAAGTTCCACGGCCCGAAAGGCGTCGGGGCGCTCTATGCCAATGCAAATGTCAGACTCAAGCCACGCTTCATTGGCGGCGGCCAAGAAGGGAAACGGCGAGGCGGCACAGAGAATGTAGCCGGCATTGTGGGATTGGGAAAGGCCGCTGATCTGATGCGCCAGAAACTTGAAAACAACGGGCAGGCGCAAATCAAAGAAGAGCGTGACTATTTCGAACAACAGTTAGGCAAACGTTTGAGCGGATTTCATGTCAATGGCCATCCGGAACATCGCCTAACGAACACCGCGAACGTCGCCTTTGACGGGATCGAAGCGCAGGCACTCTTGATCTTGCTCGATGAGGAGGGGATCTGTGCTTCAGCCGGTTCCGCCTGCCACACTGGTGCGCTTCACGCTTCACCCATCCTCTCCGCTATGGGTCTCAGCCGCGAACGGGCCTTGAGCACTATTCGCTTTTCTCTCTCATCCTTCACCACTCGCGAAGATTTGGATCGCGCCTTGACAGTCATCATCGAGTCCGTGGAGAAATTGAGACGGCTCAGACCTTCCGGTGTGGTCGCCGTGAGCAGCTGAGTTTCACTAACAATACACATGGGCAAAGAAAAACCACTCACCATCGGTGTCGATCTCGGCGGCACGAAAATCTACGCCATCGTGCTGGACGACAACGAAAAGGTCATAGGCTCAGCGCGCAATCCTAGCAATGGCCACGAAGGCGCTGAGGCTGGCTTGGACACCATCGCGGAGACGATTCGCTCCGCTATCGATGATGCAGGAGGCAATAAGGCGGACGTGCAAGCGTTAGGCATTGGTTGCCCCGGCGTGGTCGACCTCAAGAAAGGCGTTCTCAAAGTAGCCCCGAACCTCGGTTGGCATGATGTCCCGGTTCGAAAGCATTTGAGCGATGTCTTTAATTGCCCGGTCACCGTCTTGAATGACGTCGATGCAGGAACCTACGGCGAGTACAAATTCGGAGCGGGCCGCGATTCAGGTTCTCTGTTAGGAGTTTTCCCAGGAACGGGGCTTGGTGGCGGCTTCGTCTTCAACGGCCAGATTCTTCAAGGCCGCCGCTACACCTGTATGGAGTTGGGTGACGTACGAATGGGCGGCGCGAACCTGCTTCGCCCGGGAGAAGAATGGCCCACTCTAGAGGATCTCACATGCCGGCTTGCCATCTCTTCCGCGGCGTCGGTGGAAGCCTACCGTGGTAAAGCACCCTCACTCGTGGGGGTCCCGTTGGCCAAGATCAAGAGTGGTGCTCTAGAGAAATCCGTCAATGAAGGCGAAGCAACGGAAGTCATCATCCATAAAGCGATCGAACTTCTCGGGATCGGCCTTTCCGGTGCCGTGAGCTTGTTAGGCCCAGACCGAATCGTGCTTGGCGGTGGCCTGGTCGAACGATTCGCCAAACGCTACGTGAAAGGTTTAGAAAAAACGCTCGTCAAACTCGTCACTCCTGAACTCACGGAAGATCTCAAGATTGTACCGGCGGAATTAGGAGACGATGCAGCGGTGCGTGGGGCGGCCAGTTATGCGCACAAATCCATTTCATGATCGAGTGAATGATGATGATGGACCCAGTTGAATCCTACGGAGACGCGGTACGTCCCGTCCTTCATCAAACGGCTCTCATTCACATTGGCGCCAACGCGGTTTCCATGCTCATCATGGAGGCACCCCCCGATGCCGAAACCATAGAACTGCTAGAATTCCTGGAACAACCGGTGGCCCTAGCGGAAGACATTTTCCGCGACGGCAAAATCTCCCGCAGCAACGCGGAACGTTGCGTTCATATCATCCGGCGGTTCTATGCCACGCTCAACGAGTACGGATTGGGGCCGGACCATGGCGTCACCGGCGTGGGAACGAATATTCTGTCTGAGGCAGATAACTGTGAACTCTTCCTCAACCGCCTGCAAATCGCCTGCCAGTTAGAGCTGCGGCCTTTGGACGAAGGGGATATGACGAGATTGGTTTATTTCTACGCCGCACGAGTGCTGAAAGGCCGTTCCGCCCTCAAGAAGAAGCAAGTGCTCGTAGCGCACATCGGACCGGGCAATACCCGGCTCATGATCTTTCGCCGGGGGCGACTTGGTGGCTATGCCAGCTATAGAATCGGGGCGCACCGCGTCGCCGAAGCCGTGGAACGCATGCCCAGCGGTGGCGACGGTCTGACAGAACTCATCAAAGGCCATATTAACGGGATGCTGGATCAGATTGAAGATGATTATGCCAATTACGATATCGACGCCATCCTAGCATTTGGGCAAGAGATCCAACCGGTCGCCGCGCATCTCGGCGTCAAACCCAACCGCATGGAGCCTGTACCGCTCACGAAGCTGGCTCGCCTGAAACGCAAACTAACAAAGATGGACGAAGGCGAAATTGCCTCCTATCTCAATGTCGATATCCACACCGCCAGCGCGATGGTTCCCGGATTGCTCTGTCACATAGGCCTGGCAGATCGATTCCACATGGAAGAACTTCAACTAGCCGGCGGACGCTTTGAAGAGAATTTCTTGATCAATCTTGCCAGTGGAGAATTCACCACCAAGCGCTTTGAAAAAGAGGTCATTGAATCGGCCATTCAGTTAGGCAAACGCTACAAGTTTGATCAAGAACACGGCATTCATGTGGCCAATCTCTGTGCCACGCTTTTCGAGACGCTTCAATCCCTCCACAATCTCACGCCGCAAGATGAACTTCTTCTTCGGGTGGCCGGTATCCTTCATGAAGTAGGTTACTTTGTCAGTCGCCGCAGCCATCACAAGCACTCACTCTACATCATCCAGCACAGCGAAATCTTTGGTCTCAATGATGAAGAGACGGTCATCGTAGGGCTCGTAGCCCGCTATCATCGACGCGCTTTCCCCCAGCCCACCCATGCCATCTTCTGCGATCTTCCACGCGCGGACCGTATTCGCGTGAGCAAGCTTGCCGCTATCCTTCGCGTGGCGGATGCCTTGGATAGAAGCCACACCCAACGCGTCGCCGCTATCAAAGCACGTCTCGAACGGGATCACCTGGTCTTGCAAGTGGGCAAACTGATGGACGTGCGCGTGGAAGAACTGGCGCTCAAGGACAAAGCAAATTTCTTCGAGGGGGTGTACGGATTGGAAGTGGTGTTAGAGACCGTGTAAGATTGAGGCGGGAAAGTAAGGCAGCTGAGCGCCTGCGGCCGTGAATTGACATACGGCCGAGAAATCGTTAGGCGACTCTATGCGCTCTTCCGTTCTCGCTCTACTTCTCTATGGCTTGCTTTGTCATGCGGCCTTGGCTTTACCTAACTTTGTCCTCATCTTTACGGATGACCAAGGCTATCAAGATCTTGGCTGCTTTGGATCGCCACTAATCAAAACGCCCAACTTGGATCGCATGGCGGCAGAAGGTCGGAAGTTCACAAGCTTCTACTCAGCCAATTCAGTGTGTTCACCTTCGCGGGCGGCTCTTCTAACAGGATGTTATCCCACTCGGGTCGGCGTGCCAGGCGTGCTCTTCCCACGCCATCACACAGGGCTCAATCCTAGCGAAATCACCATTGCGGAGATCCTCAAAAAACAAGGCTATGCCACGGCCTGTATCGGCAAATGGCATCTGGGTCACAAACCGCCGTTCCTCCCCACGCGGCAAGGTTTCGATCGCTACTTTGGAATACCTTATAGCAATGACATGACCATCGATCCCGAAGCCAAGCTCGCAGACGACATTCGCTTTCGTGCCGGCGCCTCGGCCGAGCGCATTGCCAACACAAAGCCACCAAAGAATTGGGTACCGCTCATGCGTGACCAAGAGGTCATTGAATACCCGGCCGATCAAGTAACCCTGACCAAACGCTACACGGAAGAAGCCGTTGCTTTCATCAAAGAGCATGCGGGCAAGCAACCGTTCTTTCTCTACCTTCCTCACACCATGCCTCACATCCCTTTGTTCGCCTCTCAAGCTTTTCGGGGAAAGAGCGCGCGAGGTTTGTATGGTGATACCATTGAAGAAATTGATTGGAGTGTGGGTGAAATTCTGCAAACGTTAGCGTCCTCGGGTGTCGATGACAACACCATGGTCGTCTACACCTCAGACAACGGTCCTTGGAAACTGAATCGCGGCCGCGGAGGGCATGCCGATCCGCTACGCGGCTACAAATTCCAAACTTATGAGGGCGGTATGCGTGTGCCTTGCCTCATGCGATGGCCGGGCAAGATTCCCGAGGGCTCTGTGACTGATAAAATCGCGGCCACTATTGATCTCCTGCCGACTTTCGCGAAACTAGCAGAAGCACCCATTCCCACGGATCGTACTATGGATGGCAAAGATATCTGGCCACTGGTTTCCGGGGCGCCTGACGCCAAGACGCCGCATGAGGCTTACTATTATTATAAAGGTCAACGTCTTGAATCCATGCGCCAAGGTCCTTGGAAGCTCCGCCGCGCACGCCCCAAGAAACAAGCGCCTGAAGTCGTGGAACTCTATCATTTGGGCAACGATATCAGCGAGACCACGAATTTGACCGAACAGGAGCCGGATCGCGTGAAGGCCATGACGGGTCAAATGATTGCCTTCGACCACGCATTGAAGGCGGAAGCACGCCCGGCGGGAGAGTTCAAAAGCGGCGAAGAATAAGCGACGCGGGCTTGAAAAACGGGAGTCTCCCCGGTTATCGTTCCGAATTCCTTACCTTTCAATCCCATGAATCGACCCCGAATCCTTCTGTGGGCAGCGCTCTTGGCCGCTGTCACCGTTTTTACAAGCCACGCTCAAGAAGTCATTATCTCAGAAGTCGTCTCCGACAATACCAAGATCGATGACGAAGACGCCAATAGCCCGGCCTGGATTGAGCTTCATAACACTGGCGATAGCGATGCCGTTCTCGACGGCTATTATCTAACAGATTCCGAAGAAACACCCAATCTCTGGCAAATCGAATCCCTTACCATTCCCCGGAATGAAGTAAGACTGATTTTCGCATCTGGGAAAGACCGCTCTCCCAGTGCGGCTACCGTCGACGAGTCTAATATTCACACCAGTTTTAATCTTAATGACAATGGAGGCTACCTCGCCTTGGTCAATCCTGATGGCCAAACCATTGTGTCGACGATCACTTATCCTGAGTTGAGTAAGAATGTTTCGTATGGCATGCGGGATAGTGATGTGGGGTATTTTTTCCCAGCCACACCTAACGAACCAAATTCAAAATCGCCGTCGCCTAACGGCCTCACTCCAAGTGTGAAATTCTCCCACCAAGGCGGAGTTGTCGAGGGATCCACAGAGGTCACACTCGAAGTGCCGGATCATCCCGAGGCCTCGATTCGCTACTCACTCGATGGGACGGAACCTTCGCTTTTCACGCCTCTTTATTCCGGTCCTATCACGGTCGATAAAACCATGCTCCTAACCGTTCGCGCGCAATTGCCCGACCACCTTCCGAGTCGAGTGGATGGAAAAGCCTTTATCGTCATGGATGAATCGCTGACTCAATTTGCGGAAACCGGTAAAGTGTTTGAATCGAACTTGCCGATCATCTTGATCGATAGCTTTGGTGCGACCGTGGATAATAGCCGCGCTTTTAAAGACGCCGTGACCGTCGTGATCACGCCGGATGTGGAAACGGGCCGGGCCACGCTTACGGACGAGCCGGAGTACAACGGCAATTCCGGTGTCCACACGCGGGGCGAGAGTTCCTTCGGCTTCGGACAGAAAAGTTATGCGCTCGAGCTTCGGGATATTGACGGCGAGGACCGAAACGAGAGTTTGTTAGGCATGCCTGCGGAATCCGACTGGGCGCTGTATGGACCTTGGAGTGAGAAATCACTCATGCGAAACAAACTCATTTACGATTGGATGCGCGAACTTCGCGGAGATGACGGGACTTCAGTGCGATCGGAGTTCTGCGAGGTCCTATTTAACCAACGCGACACCGATACGCTAGGATATGATTCTTACCGGGGCATCTTTCTATTGGTTGAGAAAATTAAAGTAGATCGGAATCGCGTGCCTATTCAGCAAATGAATGAACAGACAGTCGATCCCCAGATGATCACGGGCGGCTATATCTTTCGTAAGGACAAGGATGATTCCGGCAGGACACGTATTAGTTACGGAAGCCGTTACGGAATGGGATCGTTGCAAAGTTTTTCCCCGGATCATTTGAATGATGAACAATTGGATTATATCCGCGGCTATCTCACTGATTTGGAACAATCGCTTGCGCCGGATGTTCGCGACGATCCGAAGCGTGGCTACCGGGCGTTTCTTGAGCCTGATACGTTCATTGATGCGCAATTAATGATCGAGGGCACCAAGCAGATTGATGGCTATGTCTTCAGTTCTTATTGGCATAAAGACCGCAATGGCAAAGTGCGCGCCGGCCCTCTCTAGGATTTTAATATCTCACTTGGAAACGCGAATTACGCCACCGGTGATAATCCCGAAAGTTGGCTCTATGATGACAACCGCGATGGTCTAGGCCGCCTTTGGTATCGAGAGTTGCGCAAAGACCCGGAATACAATCTGGCGTATTGGGACCGCTACTGGTTTATGCGCCAACGCATGTGGTCGGAAGAAAGTTTGCATGCTACTATTGATGCGCATGTGGACCGCTTGATGGATGGTTATACGGAACCGGTCGGTAATCGCGAACCGGATTCGATTCAAAATCCCGTTGCCCGCCACTTTCGTGAATACCCACGCCTCGGAACACCCGATTGGCCGAATGTGGCCTCCGTCGAGCGGAGGATTGATTCCTATCAAGGTCAAATCGACTATCTCAAAGACTGGATGTTTGATCGTTTCGATTGGATGGACGATCAAAGCATGGTCGTAAACCGCCAGATCTACCGGGCACCCATTTTTAGTCATTTGGATAGCGAATCCGACGCACCGATCGAGTTGGAAATCACGCGGCATAAAGGAGGCCTGTTTGACGCCAACAAATTCCCTGACGGGCCCATTTATTACACCACCGACGGGTCTGACCCACGTCTCCCCGGTGGTGCCGTCAATGACGCCGCTATGGAATATGACGGCGTGATTACGGTCGATCGCGCACAAACCATCACGGCTCGTTTATTGAACGGGGAAAACTGGACTCCTAAGACGACGGCCACTTTCACCATCGGCACGAAGCCAGCCTCTTCTGAGAATTTGGTCATCTCAGAAATCATGTATCGCCCCAGCGATCCGACGCCCATAGAAGATTTCGCCGGCATCAAGGATAATGCTCAATTCGAGTTTATCGAATTAACCAATATCAGCGATGGCTTGATTGATCTCACCGGTGTGCATTTCACCAATGGAATTCGATTTGACTTTGCCAGTGTCGCCGCCGGTGATCGCATCCTGCAACCGGGCCAATCGATTATCTTGGTTCACAACGGTGAAGGTTTTTCGCGGCGAAACAAGGACGTTCCTTACCTAGGAGAATACAAAGGTAAACTCGATAACGGCGGTGAGCGCATCACTCTGGTCGATGCCGAGGGTAACGATATCCAAGACTTTCGCTATGATGACGACGAACCGTGGACCGTGGAAGCCGATGGAGCCGGCTATAGTCTGGTCCTAGTCAATCCTTCCCACAACCCTGATCCCGATGAAGTTGAGAGTTGGGCGCGTAGTGCCGAGATCGGCGGCAATCCAACCACGACGCCGGATTCAGACGGCGGCGGGAATGGCAATGGAGGCGGTGGGTTCACCGGTGATCCCGATGCGGACTCCGATGGCGACGGGCTAACGGATTACTATGAATATGTCTTTGGTGAGGATACTCGGTCGCCGCTCACCGTGGAGCTTGTGGAACAAACCGAGGATAATATGACAGTTCACTACGCCCAGGTTCGCCATTTGATGAACTCTAACGCTCAGGGCATTGAATACGTCCTCGAGAAAAGCACGAATCTTAATGACTGGGAAACGATTGAGAGTCCGCAGGTCGTCGTCGATGACTCCGGCGAGTTTGGCACCTACACGCATTCAGAACCGGTGACCGAAGATCTCGGCCCGCTCGTTTTCCGGGTGAAGGCGGTTCAGTCGCCCTAAATCAGTCTGTGATTGGCGGCGACTTTTGTTCGCCGCCGACCGACCCAAACTATTTCTGCGTGGAGAACTTGTAGACTGTCGTCTTCTCGTAAGTGTCACCCGGACGAAGCACGGCCGATGGGAAGCTCGCTTGGTTAGGCGTGTCAGGATGCCGTTGGCACTCCAAACAGAAACCCGTCCGATGTTGGTAGGTCTGGCCGCCTTTGCCTTCGAAGGTGCCGTCGAGGAAATTGCCGGTGTAGAGCTGCACACCGTAATCAGTTGAATGCAGTTCCATCACCCGGCCGCTCGTCGGCTCGACTACTTTCGCGACGGGACGCAATTTACCGGCCTCTCCATTGATCACGTAGTTGTGATCATAACCTTTGCCGAACTTGATTTGTTCATCATCCGTACCGATGCGTTCACCAATCTTGTGAGGCTTAGTGAAATCAAAAGGCGTGCCTTCGACTTTCCGCAACTCGCCCAACGGGATAGCTGTTTCATCGGTGGGCGTGAACCGGTCACAGAAGAGTTGCAGCTCGTGATCCAGAATGGTCTTTCCGCTATCATGGCCGGCCAGATTCCAATAGCCGTGATGCGTGAGATTCAAAACAGTCGGTTTGTCCGTGGTGGCTTTGTAATGAATCTTAAGACCATTGTCTTTGGTGAGACTGTAAGTGACCACACTGGTGAGGGTGCCGGGATAACCTTCCTCGCCATCCGGCGAAACATAGGTCAACTCGAGCTTCGGTTCGCCTCCCACCGTTGAGGATTTCCCGGTCCAGACGCGTTTATTGAATCCAACCTCGCCCCCATGCAGATGATTGGGCTCGTTGTTAGTCGCCAATTCATAGGTCTTGCCATCAAGCGTGAATTTCCCCTTGGCGATGCGGTTCGCATAGCGTCCCGTGATGCAGCCGAAGTAGGGGCTATCATTAATGTAAGAAGCCACGTCTTTGCACCCCAGAACCACGTCCGCAACCTTGCCGTCACGATCGGGCACTTTCAAACTAGCGACGATTCCGCCCAGATCGAGAATTTCGGCTGTCATACCATTGCCGTTGTCTAACGTGTAGACCATGACCGGTTTGCCTTCGTGAGTTCCATAGGGTTTCTTTAATACCGAAGGTTCGGCACCGGACGCTTGCGAGGAGGCAGACATAAGGGCTATGATAGAAGTGAGGGTAAGAGCTGAAGTTCGTGTCATGGAACCGATGGAATCAGATCGTTCGAAACGCGTCAAGATGTCTGATTGAGGGCACTGGCCGGAATAATAACTTGACGCTTCTCGCGAAGTGAGAGAGCGAGAATCATGGCCGTCACTCCAATCACCGTTGATATTCCGTTAGGGGATCGTGCCTATCAGGCCCAGGTGGGACCGGGTTTGTTAACGCAGGCCGGCGATTACCTGCAATCGTTAGAGCTGGGAAGCGCCAAACGCTGTGCTGTCATCACGGATGCAACGGTCGGGCGCCTGCACGCCGAAACCTTGATGACAAGCTTGAGTCATTCCGGTTTTGAAGCGTGTTTGTTAGAGGTTCCCGCTGGGGAAGCCTCGAAATCCATGGCCATAGTGGAGGATCTCTGCCGCCGGATGATTCAGCATGGTTGTGACCGGCACGCTTTCGTGGTAGCGTTAGGCGGCGGCGTGATTGGTGATCTCGCAGGGTTTGTCGCCGGCGTTTTTTATCGCGGTGTGCCGTACGTGCAGATACCCACCACCATCGTCTCACAAGTAGATAGTTCGGTAGGCGGCAAGACCGGGGTCAATGCGGAGGAAGGGAAGAATCTGATCGGTGTTTTTCACCAGCCGGCTTTGGTTCTTGCCGATACCAACACTCTAACCACTTTACCACACAGAGAATTCAATGAAGGATTCGCCGAGGTGATTAAGCACGCGGCCATTCGCGATGCGCCCATGATCCCTGCCATTGAGGCCGTCGCGGCTGATCGGTCGACGGGGCTTCCCGAATTGATGGCGAGAAATATGCGTATCAAGGCCGCCATCGTGGTGGAAGATGAACGGGAGACCAGGGGCACCCGTGCGCTATTGAACTACGGCCACACCATTGGCCACGCCATTGAAGCTGCGGCGGGCTATGGCCAGCTTTTACACGGAGAAGCGATTAGTCTCGGTCTCATCGCGGCGGGCAGGTTGTCTTGTCAACATGCTGCTTTGTCTCATGAAGACGCGGATTCGATTGCGAACCTTCTCGCCGCCTTTGACTTGCCGGCCACGTTGCCAGGTTCATTGGAAACCAGCCGGATATTGGATTATCTCAAACGCGATAAGAAATTTGAGGGCGGTCGGGTGCGATTCGTTCTGCTGCGCAGCCTGGGAGATGCCTTTGTCTCCACTGATGTCCCCATGGAGGCGATCGAGGAAGCAATCGAAGGACTCCGCTAACACGCCCTCTATTCGCATACCATGAAAGCTAAGCATGTGATGATCACCGGAGTTACCCGCGGATTGGGGCGGGCCATGGCTTGCAAGTTCGCAAGTTTGGGATGGCAGGTCAGCGGTTGCGGGCGGGATGAATCGGCGATCGACGAACTGACGGCTACGGTTGAGGGAGATCACTACTTTGCGGCGGCAGACTTGCAAAGCAACGACGCAGCCAAGCAGTTCGTCAGCCAATCGGTGGCCGCCATCGGCGTTCCCGATCTCTTGCTCAACAACGCGGGGCTCATCAATCGGAACGCACCACTCTGGGAAGTGCCCGCGGAAGAATTCTCCGCCGTCGTCGATGTGAACATCAAAGGAGTCGCTTCCATGATTCGTCACTGCGTGCCGTTGATGATCGAGCACGGAAGCGGCGTGATCGTGAATTTCAGTTCCGGTTGGGGACGTTCAACCTCGCCCGAGGTGGCACCCTATTGCGCTACGAAGTGGGCCATTGAAGGTCTGAATGGAGCGTTGGCTCAAGAATTACCCGCCGGCTTGGCGGCCGTCGCGCTCAATCCTGGGATCATCGATACGGATATTCTGCAATCCTGCTTCGGGCCTGCGGCCGCTTCCTATCATTCGGCCGATGAATGGGCGGAAACCGCCGTTCCCTTTCTTGCGGAGCTGGATGCCCGATGCAACGGCAGGCAAATGACGGCCCCTTGAAAAAGAAAGACGGGCGGCGCCCCCTCTAAAAGCGCACGCCCGTCCTAGTGACCCACCATACTCCCTCAGTGCGGTGGTAAAGAGAATCGGCCGGGAAAAGGATTGGCTTCCTCCCGCCGTTGAGTTTCAGATTCTAACAAACGCCAAGGATTCTTGTTGCCCTTCTCAGTGAAGACGGCCACGCCGATCACGCCCACGTTACGTGTGTCGCCATGACGCAACGCCGCATAGGAGTCTGACACAGCGCCAAAGCGAAAGGCCGCCACGCGATCCGTACTGGTGCGGAAACCTCTGACTTCCAAAGTTCGTTTCGGTCCCACGACGTAGCCTCGTTTCGAATACTTCGCCGGGTTACCATCGATCACATCGAGGCCATCCACAGACATGACAAACTCTAACGGTTGCCTCGTATTGTTCCGCACGACGATGACGTAGCGATCGCCCCGAGTGCCCTTAAAAATAACCTTCTCACCAACGAGGTAACCATCGAGAAAGCGGCCTTTCGCATCCTTCAATCCCCAATCGACCGTGCCCTTCGCGGTCGTGATCATCCCGCCCTCAAGCGTGACGGGCCGGCCCAGTTGATGCGCCATGGCCAGAGCGCCTTCGTGATCATTGTAGTGTGCCGATCCCACCGCGTAAGGTTTGGCCAGAAAACCGCGTTCGAAAGACGTGTAATCCATCTGCGACTCGATCGATTCGCCGAAGGAGGTGGCAAGACCGGCGCGGTTAAGTTTGGACCGGCGCTCAAGGGGCTCCCCCGGATGGGTGATCGGACTCCCAGATCTCTCCGCCGCAAAGCCCTGATCCCGTGCCATCGGCTTCGGAGCCGGCATGGGCGCCGTTTGGCACCCGATGAGCCCAAGGAATCCGGTTGCCCCGATTAGCGAGAGAAGGATTGATCGCACCATCATGGATTGCTAGAAAACTAGCATTTCGTGGAATCGTCAACGGCTTTATTCACTTTATTTTACTATTTCTTTCCAGCAAATCGCCCAAACTAACCACTTGACGCTCGAATGAAGTGCGAGCAATTTAGCAGTCATGCAAACTGAGCAGCTGTCGCGCCGCGAACGCCAAATCATGGATGCCGTCTACCGGCTGGGCTCTGCCCCGGCAGCGGAGATCCAACAAGCTATCCCCGATCCTCCCAGCTACTCTGCCGTGCGGGCACAGCTCGCCATTCTGGAAGAAAAAGGGTATTTGAAGCATGAGAAGCGCCAGCGGAAATACATTTACTCACCCACGGTAGCGCCTTCACGAGCCAAACGGTCGGCTTTGAAGAATTTGCTGGCGACCTTCTTCGACAACTCCGCGGAGAACCTTGTAGCAGCTTTGCTAGATCCCAAGGATCAGAAACTTTCCGAGGATGAAATCACGCGCATTCATCGGCTCATTGATGAGAGCCGCGACAACCGGGAGGTCACCTCATGAACCTCGCGCATTGTCAGGATCTCCTCATCAGTCTCGGTGTGCGGAGCACCATCCTCGCCGGGCTCATTTGGTTAGGCTGGAAACTGGCCAAACATCGTTCAGCGGATTTCCGCTGCGGCATCCTCACAATGGGCATGTTAGGCCTTGGTCTGTTGCCTTTGTCTCTTTGCCTTCCACGTTTCGAGACGAATCTCTTGCCAAATTTCTTGGCCGCAGCGCCTTCAGTTGGTCAAGGGAATGAATCCGCCGGGGGATCGACGTCCCCGTGGGTCTTGTTGTGGTTTGGCGGGATTGGGTTTCTTTGTTTATGCCAGAGTTTAGGGGTGTGGCGGTTAGAGCGCTGGCGCCGTGCCAGCCGGCCTCTTGAGGATGGCTATTGGCAAGCTGCGGTGGCCGATGTGCGTGAGGCGTTGGGCTATCGTGGCCGCATTGATCTCCGCACCTGTGATTCACTCCGGTCTCCAGTGGCGGCTGGGCTGTGGCATCCATGCGTTTATCTCCCGCAAGACGCACGGACCTGGGGTGCAGAACGCCTGCGCGTGGTGCTCCTGCACGAGGTAGGCCACTTGAAACGACGGGATCTTTGGACGCAATGGCTTTGTCAGTATGTCTGCGCGCTCTATTGGTTTCATCCGCTCGTTTGGATCCTGAAACACAAGTTGCATTGCGATCGTGAGCACGCCTGCGACGAGACCGTTCTCAACTCGGGAACGGAACCGAAGCATTATGCACGGCATCTCGTTGAGCTAGCACAAACACTTAGCACACCGGCGACGCCGCGCTTGGCCATCACCAACGGCCTCTTCCTCGCCATGGCCTCACCCGCTGGGAGTCCTCTCGAAGACCGTGTTCGTGGCATTCTTGCCTTTCAAGGCCGTCATCGTATGCCCGTCTGGATCAGTCTAACATTGCTCACTTTGGGCATGAGCGCCGTGTGGGCTACGGCCACGCTCTCGCCGGCAAGCCAGGTGCGCGTGGAATCGGGAACTGCTCATGACGGATTGGGTGTCAGCAATGCCCCAGTGATCACGGCCAAAGAAGTGCACTTCCGCCTCACAGCCGATCCGTTTCCAGCTGAAGGTTGAGTTCTGGTCTTCTACTTGCCGTTAGTCAACCAACGCCAATCGCAAAAGTTCCCGCAACCGCTTCCGATCGATCGCCGACGTCTTGGCAACGAATCCCCGTGCATGGGCAAAGTGCACATCGCTCTCGTGCGCAATCCGCGTGAAGTCGAATCGCGGGTCATCCTCATAACGGGATAGCCCGTATCCGGGGCCGCGACGATCGGGATAAACCATGGCGCCAACTGCCGTTCGTTCTTCACCCGCGATGTAGCGTGGGAGTCCGGATGAAGGTTCGTTAGGAAGCGGATCCGTGCGGGGCATGAAGAGCGCCTCGATCCTGTCACCTTCGCCATCCAACTCCCAGAATTCAGCGTGTTGCCCAATAAATGCCAACCGTTGTTTCAATGTCTCCAAGTAGATCATGAGATCTTCTCCGATCCAACGCATCACTTCCCACAAAGCCTCACCTTGTTTGACTTCCCCACATTGCGCAAAGCGTCGGAGTAGCGTGACGTCGATCGGTGAATTCAATTGATCCATGACGGCGCGATTCACGCCCAGCCACTTTGCTGTGCCCATGGCGCCGCGCGTATCAAACCACTCGGCCGGTTCCAGCCAATCACAGAAACGTCGCGCGTCGTCATAGACCCCCAGATCTTGAAGCACTAACGAAAGCGCGCATAAAGGCGGGTGTTCTTTGGGAAATTGATGATGATCGAAGTTGCTCTTCCCGGGCTCATGGCGATGGCCCACATCGACAACGGCAATCTCCGGGTCTTCGAGGTCAGCGATCTCCGGCTCGGCGCGTCTAACAGTGGCCCCATGGACGTGAATCAGCACACAGCACGCGAGAAAGTCATCCTTATGGGCGCCGCCAGGATGAGTGAGGATTTGAGTGATGGGCATGAAACCGGCTAAAGACGCTTTGATGCCATTCCGGTCAAGCTCTACCTGGTGGCTTGCCCTCGCAGCCTCTTGGCGTCATCATGCCGGCATGAAACACACACTCACTCTTCTCCTCACTCTCCTATTCCATGCTTCGCTCCTAGCCGGCGAATGGCCTAACTGGCGTGGACCTAACGGAAACAGCACGATAAAGGACGAAGGTTATCCGGTGAAGTGGGACAACCAGACCAATGTACGGTGGAAGACTCCGTTGCCCGAGATGGGCAATTCTTCGCCCGTGGTATGGGGAAACCAAGTGTTTATCACTCAAGCTGAAGAGAAAGCCGGTAAACGATCCTTGCTTTGTTTCGATCGCGAATCGGGTAAGCAGCTTTGGTCTAAGAGCACCGTCTACAAAGATGAGGAACCGAAGCATAACACCAACACCTACTGTGCGTCCTCACCCGCGACTGATGGCAAGCATGTTTATGCGTATCATGCTTCGGCGGGGATCTTCTGTTATGACATGGAGGGAAAAGAGATATGGAAACGCGATCTCGGTCCGCAGATTCACGACTTTGGCGGCGGGGTATCGCCGGTGCTGCATGGCGATCTTTGTTTCCTCTATCACGGCCCTGGCAAACACGCGAAACTCTACGCGTTAAATAAAGCGACAGGAAAGACGGTTTGGGAATATACCGAACCCAAAGCCAAGGCGACCAAGGAACGTGAAGATGGTTTTAAAGGATCTGATGAAGGACGCATCGGCTCCTACAGCACACCCGTGATTGCCAGATCGGGCGATCGCGAAGAGCTCATCATGAGTTTCCCCGAATGGGTGATTGCGCTAGACCCTCACAAAGGCAATGAACTATGGCGTTGTGGCGGTCTCAACCCGCTCGTTTATACGTCACCCGTCATTCACGATGGCAAAGTCATTGCTATGGGTGGATTCAAGGGACCGGCCATCTCCGTGAAGCTTGGCGGTTCAGGTGATGTTACAGACACCCACCGCGTATGGAAGACGGATATGGGACCCGCACGTTTGTCCACCGGCGTGGTGAAAGATGACAGACTCTTCGTCATCAACATGACCGGCATCGGCGAATGCCTCGATCTCAAGACGGGTGAAGAGATCGACAAAGCGCGCATTCGCTCAGGTGACCACGGTGGCCCGGTCTGGGGATCATCGGTTCTCGTCGGCGATAGAATCTATGCGACCAACAAGCAAGGCGTGACCTTTGTCATGAAAGCCAATCCTAACTTTGACGTCATTGCTGCCAATGACCTTGGGGACGCTAGCAATGGCACGCCCGCCTTTTCCAACGGTGAAATCTTCATCCGCACGGAGAACGCGCTTTGGTGTATCAGCGTGCCTGAAGAAGCGTAACAGCCTCTTGAATCGCCATGACGGCAAACAACAATCCAACCGTCATTGTTTCCACGCGATTCAGCATTCTTCCATGGATTGACAGTTTTCTGGGCCCTTGTTGATCTGGGGGCATGGCTGCTGAGAAGAAGAAGGCGTTCCGGTTGTTCCTGCTGGATGGTATGGCGTTGGTTTATCGGGCGCATTTCGCGTTGATTCGCAGCCCGATTTTCACTTCGAGCGGGTTCAACAGCTCAGCGGTCTTTGGTTTCGCCAACACGCTGCTAGACATCACGACCAAGCAGAAGCCAACCCATCTTGCCTTGGTGTTCGACACCTCGGCACCGACGGCGCGGCATGAGGTCTTTCCCGAATACAAGGCGCAGCGGCAGGAAATGCCGGAAGATCTCAGTCAGGCCATCCCCCACGTGAAACGTCTGGCGGAGTGTTTCAATATCCCGGTCATCACCTTGGATGGTTATGAGGCGGATGACATCATTGGGACCTTGGCCCGGCGGGCAGATGAGGACGGGCGGTTTGAGACTTATATGGTTACGCCGGACAAGGACTTTGCGCAGCTCGTTTCAGAAACGAGCTTCATCTTCAAGCCGGGACGGCAGGGAAGTGACCATGAGATTCTCGGCTTACCAGAAGTGTTAGCCAAATGGGAGGTCGAGCGGCCGGATCAAGTGATCGATATCCTCGGTATGTGGGGAGATACCTCTGACAATATCCCAGGAATACCCGGGATTGGGGAGAAAACGGCGAAAAAACTGATCAAACAGTTTGGGAGTTTGGAGGGCTTGTTAGAAAACACGGACCAACTGAAAGGCAAGCAGAAGGAGAAAGTGATCGAGTTCGGCGAGCAAGGCGTGCTCTCCAAGAAACTCGCGACCATTCAATTGGATGTGCCGTTGGGCACGACGTTGGATGATCTGGTGGTACGGGACTATCATGAAGACCAACTCAAAGGCTTCTTTATCGAATTCGAGTTCACAACACTCGGGCAACGGCTCTTTGGAAAAAACTTCAAGATCGGCCGTGGCGCGCGATTGCGAGCGCAAGGAATCGATCCGGACGAACTGAAGACGATTCAGGAAATTGAGAAGCACTATCAAACCGTCGATACGGAAGAGAAACAAGCGAAGCTTCTGACCGATCTGAAAAAGCAGAAGGCGTTCTGCTTTGATACGGAAACCTCATCATTGGATCCCGTCCATTGTCAGTTATTAGGCTTAGCCTTTTCATGGAAGGCAAACGAAGGCTATTATTTGCCATTACCTACTGAGGATCAAAAAGCTGCCGAGGCCATACTCGAGGCCCTGGCACCTGTTTTGACCGATCCGAAGAAGGAACTGGTCGGTCATAATTTGAAGTTCGATATCAGTGTCCTGCGTGCTCGCGGCTTGGCGGTTGACGGTCCGTTTTTTGACACGATGTTAGCGCATTCGCTCATCGATCCCGATCAGCGGCATGGGATGGATTATCTTTCCGAGGTGTATCTTGGCTACACGCCGATCTCAATCACCAGCTTGATCGGAGAACGCACGGATCCTGATGGGCAGCTGAGCATGTTAGAGATGACGGAGAGAGATCCGGAAAAGGTCGCGCAGTACGCCGCCGAGGATGCTGATGTGACGTGGCAGATTGCCGAGAAGTTGCGGCCGATTCTAAAGGAGAAAGGCCAGGAGAAAGTCTTTTACGAGATTGAATGCCCGCTCATGCCGGTCTTGTCAGACATGGAAGCGGAGGGGATCGCAATCGACACCGAAGCGCTAGCTGACGTGGGGAATCAGTTGGCAGAACGAGCAGAAGTTTTGAAGGGCAACGTCTTCCAAGAGGCGCGCACGGAGTTCAATCTGGATTCGCCGAAACAGTTAGGCGAGGTTCTCTTCGATCAACTCAAACTCGTTGAGAAACCGAAGAAGACCCGGACGGGGCAGTATGCAACAAACGAACAAGTGTTATCCTCTTTGGCGCCCCATCACCAGATCGTGCAGAACATTCTGGACTATCGGGAGGCGACCAAGCTCAAAAGCACTTACGTCGATAATCTGCCAGGGTGCGTGCATCGCGACACCGGCCGAGTACACACCACCTTTCAACAATTGATTACGGCGACAGGGCGCTTGCAGTCGCACGATCCCAACTTGCAGAACATTCCGATCCGCTCGGAGCAAGGGAAAGAGATTCGAAGAGCATTCATTCCGGGCGGGAAGGATCGTGTGCTTATGGCGGCGGATTACTCGCAGATCGAACTCCGGGTCATGGCATCGCTCAGTGGCGATGAGAACATGTGTGCCGCCTTTCAAAAGAACGCGGATATCCACACGGCGACTGCGGCGGCGGTTCACGGAGTGGCACCAGACGACGTCTTGCCGGAAATGCGGCGCACGGCCAAGATGGTGAACTTTGGCATCATCTATGGGATCTCTGCGTTTGGCTTAGGTCAACGGTTAGGCATTCCCAAGAAAGAAGCGGAAGTCATCATTGAGGAGTACTTCAAGCTCTATCCGGGCGTGAAGGCGCACATGGATGGCACCATCGCGAGAGCCAAAGAGGATGGTTACGTGGAGACCATGACCGGCAGGCGGCGTTACCTGCGCGATATCAATTCCAGTAACTGGACCGTACGGGGAGCCGCTGAGCGGACGGCAATTAACACGCCGATACAAGGTAGTGCCGCCGACATGATCAAGCTGGCCATGATTCGCGTAGCGGCGGCCTTAAAAAAGGAGAATCTTCGGACTAAAATGCTTTTACAAGTGCACGATGAATTGGTCTTCGACCTCTATCGCGATGAACAACTCTTGGTGGCGCCCCTCGTCGAGCAGTGCATGCAAGAAGCGTTACCGCTCAAGGTGCCGATCGTGGTGGAAATGGGCGTGGGCGAAAATTGGTTAGACGCTCACTAAGGAATTCGTTAGTTAATAAGCATGCCGCCAGACGCCACCAATTCCACAACCGGTCTCTTGGGGACTTTGGGCTACATCGTGATCGGCCTCTATCTTGTCGTACTCATTCTGCTAGGATGGTTAGGGCATCGGGCGAAGAAAGAGGATTCGTTGGCGGATTTCTATCTGGGAGGGCGTGGGCTCGGCCTGATGGTGCTTCTCCTCACGCTCTACGCCACGCAGTATAGCGGAAACACGATGCTAGGATTTGTCGGAAACGCTTACCGGCAAGGATTCCAGTTCCTGGTCAGCGTCACTTTCATGATGTCTATCATCGGTTTCTATTTGGTGTATGCGCCTCGTTTGCAACGGCTTGCAAAGAAGAAACACTATGTGACGATGGGCGATTATTTGCAGGACCGCTTCGGATCAGCCCCTCTCACCATCTTCGCCACGGCGTTAGGCATTGTAGCACTGGGAAACTACGTCCTAACCAATCTCAAAGCGCTTGGTCTTCTCGTGGAGACCATCACGGGCATACCAGGCAGTTATTCAACGGGCATCATGGTGTTAGCTGTGGTGATGTTAGCCTACGAACTCTTGGGTGGCTTGCGCTCCGTGGCGTGGACGGATGTCTTGCAGGGCGTCATTCTTATGATCGGCGTCTTCACGATCTTCGTCGCGGTGCAAATACACTATGGTGGCTTGCCCGCAGCAGCGGAAACCATTCACGAGACGCGGCCTGAGGTATTGCGGGCGCCGGATTTTTCTGAGAAAGTGAAATGGCTCTTCAATATCCTAATCGTCGGCATCGGTATCTCCATGTATCCGCATGCCATTCAGAGGATTTACGCAGCAAAGGACGGCGCAACCTTGCGGCGCTCATTACAGCTCATGGTTTTCATGCCGCTGCTGACGACGTTCTTGATGGTGACGTTAGGGCTCACTGCCATCGCCCAGTTTCCCGATCTTGATAAAGCGGGCTCTGACAAGGTAACGTTATTGTGGTTGACTGACATTGTAGCCCAGATCCCCGCGATGAAATGGATCATCGTGATGTGCATCGCAGCGATCCTTGCAGCAACCATGTCCACGATCGACTCGTCACTCTTGGCCATCGCCTCTTTGGTCACCAAAGACATCTATCCGCGTCTCCGACCCACTGCCGGCCAGCGGCACTTGAACCTCTTTGGGAAGGCGATGTCTTTGCTAGTGATGACGGCGGCGGTGTGGCTCGCCATCGCGCTCAAGGAGAGCCAGACCATTTGGGCCTTGCTCAAGCTCAAGTTGGAAATGCTCTGCCAACTGGCGCCGGCTTTTTTGATCGGCTTGCATTGGCGTCGCTTGAAAGCGCGGCCCGTCCTTCTCGGCATGGCGGTGGGGACGGCTTTGGCAGTGGGGCTCAGATTCGTCGATTGGGCCCTATTAGAGACCATTCCTCCGGGGATTTGGGGCTTATTCGCCAATGTGGCCATCTGCGTCACTGGATCCCTGGCCCCGAGGGAGCAGTAGAATCACGGGCAGATCATCGCATTTATACCGACATCTCAAAGAAGGTATGACGCGATTATTTAATTTGTTTTAATTATATATTTGTCTTGATTTTCTTCGAACATCCCCTCAAAGTCCTGGCGTTATTTAAGATAGATTGATTTCTTTTTAACCTTAGATATCCTAGAAACTTTAGTGTTCTTCACGGACGCATGACTAACAAGCCTCCCACAGAATCCGATTCCACGTCTTGGTCTCTACGTGATGGCCACCACGCGGAAGCACGGGAGTTGCTGGTCTTGCCGGGTAATGGATTCTCTCTCTGGACGCGGTTGGAGTCTCCTTCTCCCTCCCTCTCGCGCGCGGGGCGCCCTTCTGAGAGCCGCGGCTTCTCGTTGCCTGACGAAGAAGTCTCGCCCGGTCCCCAACGCGCACGGGTGCAGCGCGGCTTCGCAAGAAAGAATTTGGAACGAACCGTGAAGCCTATCCAGGACGACACATCCGCGGCACCGGAGGAGCCGCCGCCTTCATTAGGAAAGCTTTTCACTCACATCCCGCCATCGTCATCAAAGACTAACCCTTTGACTGGTCCGCCAAAGGACCTGCCGGACCCGCAACCGATTTCCAAGCCAATCAAACCTGATACTCGCAAGTTTTCACCAACCGCCACCACCAAGACCGCCGCTAACGCCATGACCTCACCATCATCTATTCAGTTGCCAGGGAATGCCTTCTCTATCTGGACGGAGCATACTCCTAACATCAATGTTCTTCAGCTAGTGGCTCAGGCCACAGATGGCTCGCCACCAGATCGCGAAGTGCCTGCCACCGAACGAAGCATCTCCCCACAGGTGAAGTCGAAACGTTCCGGCTCCTTCTTACAATGGGCCGCCTTGTTTCTATTTCTCTGTGCCTTGGCCGCCTTCCTCAGCAGTGAGTCCAAGCGTCAGGATTTGGAGCAAACAAAGACGGAGCTTGAAGCTACAAACAACGGTTTAGAAAATGATAAGATCGCGTTGACGGACAACCTCAACGACGAGCAGGAGAAGAACGCGCAGCTCAACGACCAGAACGCACAGTTAAGCGATGAGATTGACGGCTTGGGCAAGTCGCTCTCTGAAACCAAGGCCAACGTGGTGCAGCTCACGGCGGAGAAGAACGGTCTGAGCAAGACCATCGACGAGTTGCGTGGCTCCTTGGCCATGGCCATTGAAGATCACAAGAACACCGAGATTTCTCTACGGAAAGTGATTGGCGGTTTGGAAACGAAGAACACCGAGATCACCAATGCGCTCAAACAAGAGCAAGAGAAACTCAAGAGCCTGGATACGCGTCTCTCAGAGGTCATGAATGACTTGGCACAGGCCAAGGAAGAAAATCTGCGGCTACAGGACCAGAATATCGGACTGAAGAACAAAGTGTCTCAATTGCAGACTTCCCTAAGCGAGACGATCAAGGATGCCGAAGCGAAAGAATCATCTTTGCGTGAACAAATCAATGCCCTTGAGCAGACGAATACCGAGTTAGCTTCTGAGTTAGACGCGCAGAAAACGGAATTGGCTGAAGTGAGAGAAAAACTCCGTCTGAGTGAGGAGGCGCTGGCCGCTCAAGGAGAAGTTGACGAGGGCTCAGAATCGAAGATTGAAGAACTTTCCCAACAACTCGCGGAAGCCCTGACGGCGAGAGACGCCTTGGACAGCGAGAAAGCCCAGCTCGTGGCCTCGGTAGAGGAATTAACGCTGAAGTTAGAATCCCAAGGTTCCACTGCCGAAGGATCGGACACGGAAGCTCTACGTGAACAGATCAATGCGTTGGAGGCGGATGGAAGCCAATCTCAAGAGCAAATCAAAGCGCTCGAAAGCGCGCGCCAGGAGCTGTTGCATCGCAATGCTGAACTCCAGAGCACGGTCGAGAAGCTCAACACCGACCTTTCCAGCTTGGCGGAAGAGGAGCGAGTGCAAGAGGCGAAACTGACAGAAAAGATTGATGAACTCACCAAGACGAATGCGAATCTTCAGCAGTCGTTGGAATCCCAACGGAACGAATTCAACGCCTTGCTCAAGCAAGCAAGCAGCGACGAAGTCATCGGTGAGCCCAGTGCTTCCTCATCGCAGGAAGCGTTGAAGCGTGAGAATGAGCAGCTCAATCAAGCCGTGCGTGATCTCAAGAAAACGTTGGGCAATGCCGTGGAGGAAGGCGTGGCTGCTGGTGAGCGTCTCACGCTGAAGAATGAACAGTTGTCGGATCTGTTAGCGGATCACACCGAGGAGATTCTGGATCTCAACACCCGAATCGCGAAGGCCGATGCGGAATTGGCGACGGCCAATGAGGTGCTGAAAGACTTGGATCGTTTGCGTTCGGAAGTGAAATCCCTTCGTGCTCAGGGGGCCGAACTCGAATCGCAACTGGCCCAACGTGCCACCCACATCACGGCACTCAACGAAGAAAAGCGTACCTGGGCGGACGAGACCAAAGAACTTCGCGACCTCCTTGATGGGGAGCGCACTGCCCAAGAGCAACTCCAGGTATTCATCACTGACCTGCAAGATCGGATCGGCGAAATCGAGGGCACTGAAGAGAGTGTTGCCTCGACCGAGTGATTACCTGTTAAGAAAAGTAAAGCGCACCCGGGGCGACATCCGGATGTAGGCGATCCAGAGCGCAGCAAAGCCTACCGTAAGCAGAAGCCGCCAAGCATAGATGCCGGCACGCGTATTCCTGACTTCGTCGATCTGAGTCGCGACCAGCGCGGACGCAATCACCCCGGCGGAGGCAGCGATCATGAATCCGGTAAAGAAGCGCGGGAACCAGTGGTGATGCGTGATAAAGAGGTAGATTTGGACAAGGCTGGCAAGGAGGAGGATGCCGAAGACCATCACGTTGAATAAGATCACAATCTGCCAACGCGGGTTGTAATTTGGACTGGTCTTGTCCGAGGTGAGGTCACGCCAACGCTCTGACGACGCTAAAATCTTCCAAGAATCATCCCCAAACGCAAAGATCAGCACGAGGGGGATGAGAATGACGAACAAAGCCAATGCCACGAGCCATCCCCGGATGCCATCAAGCGATGGATGGTAATCGACGAAATTATCCATGGATCAACCGTAGCGGGCGTGGCCGTAGGCCGTCCACATCGGAGTGGAGCTCTCGCCTGTTTAACAACCACAAAGGACGGATCGATACAGCCAGAGCAAAGTCTGCTTGCATATAATTATAATTATCATAATTTATGGAATAACCATGAAATCACCCCTCATACTTGCCATCACCATGCTTTTCCTGGCCGCGCCGGCGAGTGCTGGATGGGGTGATTGGTGGTGGAACTGGTGGTCAAACCGTGATGGCAGTGGTGAAACGGATTCGCCAGCCCCACCGCCCCCCACTGAAGAGGAAGTCGAGGCCATGAATACCGAAATCGTCGAATCAGCGGCGAACGACGGCGTCGAAGTCGATCCCGAAGCGATGAAAGACTACGCTCGTCGTTTAGCCACTACATTGAACACGCTGAGCCCGGAACAACGGGATCGTGTTCTCAGTGAGTAGCAGGCGTCAGAGCCACTTTGTTCGTAATCGCCGCCCTCCTCAGGCTGGTTTTAGGACGGTCTTCCGTGAGATCGCTTTCACAAGCTCGATCGAGAATGTGGAAAATTTACCAACAATTGATTCAAGTTTGCAAAAATTCGGTGAAATGAGACTGAGATTGGCGAATATTGCGAAAATTCGGAAATTCCATGGCTCTATTGAAGACTTTATTATTCGTTATTGGCAGTGTTTGGATCCTTTCCCTGATCGCCATCCTCACTTTGATTGCCCTGGGACGCCGGCGTTCTGACGAGACCAACGCCGCTTGATGCGGAGGGGACCTAGCGATTCTTTCAATCGAACGCTTTCCCCCACCCACCACCTCCGGGCGTCTCCATACGTAAACGGTCGCCCGGTGCGGCCTCAAAGCTTGTCAATGCATCGAGAATCTTCTCCCGGCCTTGGTGGGTCCAGATCTGTATGCCAGGGCAACCTCGAGCCCCGCCACGCCCCCCATACGGTCCTTCGTTCCGGTGCTGCGTTAACAGCGAAACCGTTAAGGGCGCAGTGAATTCCATTTCCCGGATCACACCGTCCCCACCGCGAAACTGACCCGCGCCTCCCGATTCGGCCCGCAGCCGGAATTGATGTAGGATGACCGGATACCGTCGTTCGAGGATCTCTGGATCGGTGATGGCGGTGTTGGTCATATGGGTGTGCTGACCGGACGCACCGTGAAACCCGGGGCCGGCACCGGCGCCACCGGCGATGGTTTCGTAATAGCTCACCACCTCATTACCGAAGATGAGATTATTCATCGTGCCCTGACTACAGGCGGCGAGGTCTAACGCTTTAAGTAACGTATCGACCACGCGCTGACTCGTTTCCACATTTCCCCCCACCACCGGTGGCGCAGGCGATTGGGAAAAATCGGGATTGAGAAAACACGGCGGAAGCCGGATATCCAATAAATCTAACAATCCTTCATTGAGAGGAAGATCGCGCGTTTGTAAGAGTCGCATGACATAGATGACGGCACTCCGAACGATGGCGGGTGTGGCGTGGAGATTGGCCGGATGATGCTCGCTCGTTCCCGAGAAATCGATCACATAGCGGTCATCGCGCGACCCAAGCCTAACGCAAATCTGTGAACCGTCGTCCAACACTTCGGTGGCATCACGCCTTTTCCGCCATTGGGTCGATAGCATGGCACGCGCACTAGCGGCTGCTTGTTCATAGAGTTTGCCTAACTGATCGGTGATCCGGTCAGAACCATGCAGCACAACTAGTTCCCCGAGCAAATGCGCTCCAAGGCGGCATGAAGCCACTTGGGCCTGAAGATCGGCCATATTCTCTTCTATCGCGCGAGTTGGAAAGGGGCCATCGAGGAAGGCTTGCCTAACCGCAGCCTCACAGGAACGGCCGCCTTTGAACAAATGCATGGGCGGCAAGATCACGCCTTCCTCCTCCAAACTCTTAGCCGCCGGCGGCATGGAGCCGGGGCTGATGCCACCAATCTCCGCGTGGTGGGCACGGTTGGCGACGAACGCAATGCGTACGCCCTGATGAAAGACCGGCATAATGACCGTGAGATCCGGCAAATGCGAGCCGCCGAACCTGGGATGATTGGTGACAATGATATCCCCTTCCCCAACCGGAAGCGCCTCCATCACTCGCCTAACACAAAGCCCCATAGCGCCGAGGTGCACCGGAATATGCGGCGCATTGGCCACCAGGCTACCTTCACTGTCTAACAGACAACACGAGTAGTCTTGCCGATCTTTGACATTGGTCGAAAGCGCCGTCCGTTTGAGCTGATCCCCCATCATTTGAACGAGATGGCGGAACCGCTGCGTGAAGAGTTCCAACAGAACCTCGGGCGGCCGTTCTTCTGAGACCTTCACAGTCGAATCGGCTTTCGTAAGGCGGATGTTGCCCAACGAGCCCAGCTGCATGTGCCAGCCCTCTCTGAGAAAGAGCGTGCTATGGGCATCACTGATCAATCGCGGCCCTAAGTAAACGGTATCAGAACATAAGTTTGAGCGGGAAAGCGGCATGGCATCGCAGCAGTTCCGGAGCGGCTTGGCATAGCTTTCCTGTTGCCGAGGTGGTGTTCTCGATTTTATTCTAACACAGATAGATTCCAGCTCGATCTCACGATCTGGCACATGGCCGAACACTGATTGATACTGTGTCTTGAAATTCGCAATGGGATCGGCATTGGGCTCGTAACGCACTGTTAGAGTGTTCTCTTGCCCGTGAAATCGCAACGCTAGTTCGCGTTCTATTTCCAACAGATTCCGTGCGACGTCCAAATCATTTGCCGCCTGCACTTCCAACCTTCGAAACCAATCCGCAACATCATCGGCACTTTCGCTCCATGACGCGAGCACTTGTTTCACCCGCTGACTTCCCAAGGCAGCCCTTTGCAAACCGCGCGCGCTGAGAATGCCGGCATCTCCCGGGACGATGATCTCACGAATCCCTAGCAAATCGGCGAGAGCGCAGGCGTGAAGCCCACCCGCGCCGCCAAAGGCAACCAAGGCGTGTTCGCACGGATCATGCCCCTCGCGGAGACTGATCCGCCGCACGGCATCGGCCATGCGTTCGTCCGCGATTTGCAGAAAGCCTTCAAGATAAGACGACGTTTTCTCAGGGGAAAGCTGATGCTCTTCGAGAAATTGATCAAAGGCCCGTCGCGAAGCATCGATGTCTAGCGGAATGGCAAAGTGAGCCGGATCCAATCGGCCTAACAACACATGAATATCCGTCAGGGCTAACGGGCCGCCCGCGCCATAACATGCCGGCCCCGGTGACGCACCCGCACTCTCTGGTCCCACCCGGAGCGCGCCGTCCACTATGGTGCAAAGGGACCCACCTCCCGCTGCCACTGTCTCGATGCGTAAGGCGTTTCCTTGCAGCCGAGCTTGGCCCACTTGAAGTTCAGACTGGTAGGTGTACTGACCGCTGTAACGAGAGACGTCCGTACTCGTGCCGCCCATATCAAAAGCCAGGATCTGGTCGGCGCCGGTCTGTTTGCCCGCACCTGCCGCACCCACGACTCCTCCGGCCGGACCACTGAGCAAACTATCCTTGGCACGAAATTGCTCTCGGCGAACGAGATCCCCCGCACTCGTCATCACGCGCAGGGGCGATCCCTCCGGCAGAGACGTTGAGACTTTTGATAGATAGGCCTCCAAGATCGGGCCCAAGTAGGCATCGATCAACGCTGTAGAGGCGCGCCGCTCATAGTGAATGCGTGGGGACGTTTCTGATGACCGAACCACATAGGCGAACCCCAGTTCTTCTAACAAATCGGCAACCTGTTCCTCATGCACAGCGTTTCGGTAACTATGTAAGAGTGCAACCGCTGCCGTATCAATGCCGCGCGCTCGTAAAGGAACGGCCAATTTACGAATCGCTTCCAGATCAAGTGGAGAGCGTTCTTTCCCTTCATGATTGAGCCGCCCCGAGACCTCGATCACCGCATCGTGAATCGGCTCGGGCCGCCGGCAATGCAGGGCGAATAGATCCGGCCTCGTTTGATCGCCAATCCGCAGCAGATCGCCAAATCCTTCCGTGACGAACAAGGCCACCCGCGCACCCCGACTCTCCAGCAGGGCGTTGGTTCCCCGCGTGGTCGCCAAGCGGAAATCGATTTCCGGTAGCGCCTCTGCCAGAGGGGTGCCAGTCAGCACGTGAGCGCCCACGACTGGCGCTTCAAGACCGGTGGCGAAATCGAGCCGGTTTGCCAAAGGTAAGTCCCTGTCAAATCGCACCTCATCAGCCTGGTGCGCAACGACGATGGCACCCTCAATCGACGCGCCCCTGAGAAAACCCGGGACCAAGGAGCCCGCTCCGTGGAGACGCCACGTCGTTGGGCTTAGTGCCTCCGCTCTGTAGAGTAGCTGTCCACTCGAGAGGACCTTGGCTCGCGCTTCTCGGCCATCCGGGCTGACGGCGAGGCAATCCGTGAAGGTGCCGCCGGTGTCAGCGCAGAGTTTCCACACCGGACCTTATTTCTCCGGCCGGCGGAAATTGGAGTAGCGCTGGTTGAACTTATCAATTCGGCCGGCCGTATCCACGAGGCGTTTCTCACCCGTGTAGAAAGGATGCGAATCCGAGGTGATCGAGCATGAAACGACGAAATACTCCTCGCCATCAATCGTCTCCGTCTTGTTCGAGGTCATGGTCGAGCGGGAAAGGAACCGCTTGCCCGTGTTGAGATCTTCGAAACAGACGTTGTTGTAGGTGGGGTGAGTCTCGGTCTTCATGGCGTCGGAATAAGCGCGGGTCTCCGCGGAAGGGCGTTTTATAGTCACGTTCGCGGCCGGTGCCACCGGAAAATGTGAAAACTTGGTCATCTCGCAACCATTCGCCCCGAAGGTGCCCCGTTCTCCCCTTGCTTGAAAGAGGGAAATCCGCTAGACCACCTCTTCATGCGCACCTTCACCCTCCTCGCACTCATTTGTTGGATTGGCCTGCCTCTGGAATCTCCGCTCGTCGCCGCAGATTCCATCTCGTTGTTAGGCGATTGGGAAGCCACGGCTGAGACGCCCAACGGCGATACCTCGGAATCGTCGTTCACCATCTCCAAAGAGGGCGGCGAATTCACCGGCACGGCCGTGGGAAGCGATGATGTGGAACGGCCCATTGACCGCATCAACATTGACGGAAAGACCGTGACGTTCGAGCTCGACGTGGAAGGCAACGGCCAGAAAGGCCTCCTACGCGTGGTCGCGGAAGAAACGGAGAAAGGCAAGCTCAGCGGCAAATGGCATCTCTTTGACGACGCCGGCACCGAACACATTGCCGAGGCTTGGACCGCCGTACGGACCTCGGCTCCGGCAGAACCGGCGCCTGCGGCAACGAACGACTCCATTGCCGGCAAGTGGAACGCGATCGCCACCACCGATGACGGAACAGAACTCGAGTCCGAGGTAACGTTTACACAAAACGCCGGCGTCTACTCAGGCGGCTTGAAGTCGGAACGTGCGGATATCACTTTTGACAAGGTCAATGTCAGTGAGAAAAAGGTCACGGTTGATTTTGTCTTGGACTTGAACGGTAACGAGGTCGACACGCGCATTGTGGCGACGTTAGAGAACGAAGATCTCTTAACCGGAAAATGGGTGATCTTTGACGGCGCCGGTCAAGAAGCCGCCACCGGACCATGGAAAGCAGAGCGTGTGCTGACGTTAGATCTCGCCGGCACCTGGAACGTTCTGGCCAAGACCGATCAGGGCGACAACGAACATCAAATCATGTTTGAAAAGACCGGTTCCGGCTTTCAAGGCAAAGCCGAGTCCGATGCCGGCAGTGCCGAGTTCACCGAAGTGAAAGTAGACGGCAATGAAGTCAATCTCGCCCTGCCCTTTGGCGAGGGCACCATCAAGGTGGCGGCCAGCTACAAAGAGAAGAACAAACTTACCGGCACGTGGGCCTATCACGATAGCGATGACATTGATCAGGCCACTGGTGAATGGGTGGCCACCAAAGAAATTCCCAAGGTTGTGCCAACGGTGGTGGGAGAATGGGCCATCGTGATTGCGTTAGGAGGCAATGAGCGCACCTACGATTTGGCTATTAGTGAGGATGGCGAGAAACTTAGTGGCGTGTTCACCAGTGATCGGAGTGATCGTGAATTTGCCTGCGATTCCGTTAGTTTCGAAGATGGCAAGTTCAAGGCCAACGTCACGCGGGAAGTGCGCGGGAACGATGTCCAATTCGTTTACGAAGGCACGCTGTCAGAAGACGGATCGCTCTCCGGCACCGTGGTCCCGAAAGGCTACGAAGATCAGTTTCAAGGAACTTGGACCGGAAAGCGCGAGCCGTGAACTTTAAAGACCGGCGCTAATCACGCTGCTTCGCCGCGCTATAGCGCTTCTGCCAGGCATCTGTACCATCGTTGGGCACGAGCCGGGTCATCACGCCCTGCTTGAAATACGGCATTTTTTCCTGATTCGCTGCCGTGAGCATGAAGTTCACCGGCCCGTCCGTAAAATCCATGCGGTTGCCATCGGGCCACACGGTCTCGATCAACCGTTTGGGATTCGGGCGTTCCGCTGGCTTCTCCACACGGAAGCGTTCAATGATGTCGCGATTCAGCTCATAACCGAGCCCGGGTGAATCAGGAACCTCGGCATGGCCTTCCTTAACCAAGATGTCCTCTGAGAGAGTCGAATGTTGATAAAGCTGGTGGCAATTCACAGCCGGCCAGGTAGCTGCGTTACAAACGGCTCCAAAGTGCAAGGAATACGCCGCCGTGATGCCCGTGCCCACCAACTGAAGCCAGAATGGCATGTTCACCTCCGCAGCGAATGCCGCTCGCTGCAGCACACGGCTAGCACCCCCACCAATGACAAACCCATCGCACGCACCTTCGCGCACCACGGTCGCCGGTTCTGGCGTGCCATAATGCATGGCAATATTCACGCGCGTCGCCTCACAAATGCGCTTGTTGCCTGCCACATCATTCTGGGGAATGGGGGACTCATAAATATCGATCTGCGGGTACTCTTCGAGTTCTTTAAGAATGGGTATGCCACGATCCGCATCGCGAAGTGTGTCGTTGAAGTCCATATCAATCTTAAAATGCTCCGGTACAGCGGAAGCCGATTGCTTCACTTGTTCCCAGAGATCGAACCACGGCCGGCCTTTGGTTTTGTAAGAGAGATACCCTAACCGAAGCGCCTCCCGGCACTCCGCAGCCATGTCTTCCGGCGGCGTATCAATATTCCACCAAGACAACGGCGTCCGCTCGTGAACCTGCCGGCCCAGTAAACGGTGAATCGGCTGTTCTAAACTACGTGCCACGGCATCGAAAAGCGCCATCTGTAATCCGGCGCCTAACGAATCCTTCCACATTAATTCCGCCGCATTCTTGCCGATTGAATCCCTGACACTCGCGTCGCTCGTCACACCCCACGTGTAATAGAGAAGGGTTTCGCCAATTCCCGTGACACCGTTGTTCAAGGTCACTTCACAGATCTCCGAATAACGCCAATGCGGTAATTCGCGATCCATGGCCCGGCGCGGAAACTCCCGATACGGCAGGCGAATCGTCGTGCGGTCGATCTTGGCGATCTCGAATCCACGCGAAGTCACGGCCTTGGTTTGCAACCGCCGTTGCTCCTCAGCAAAGAGCGGCGGAAGACACCAAGCACCGGAAGCAATCAAGGCATGGCGAAGGAATTGACGGCGGCGAGTCATCGTCCGGTTGGGTTAGCGCTCCACCGGTTTCAGCCTAACAATGCGATCAGGATCATTGAGAATGATGTAAAGGTAACCATCCGGCGCATCCGTGACGTCACGGACACGGCCGAAGTTTTTAAAGACAATCTCCTGTTCGGTAACTCGCCCGTCTTGAATGCGCAGGCGCCGCACTTCTTGTTGACGCAAGGCTCCGACAAACAAGTCATGTTTCCAGTTAGGGAAATGATCGCCCCGATAAAAACTCAAACCGCAGGTGGCGATTGAAGGCACCCAGTAAGTGAGCGGCTGTTCCATGCCTTCCTGATGCGTCTTGGAAGTCATCGGTGTGCCATTGTAATTCATGCCGTAAGTGATGACCGGCCAGCCGTAATTCGCGGCACGCTTGATGTGGTTCAACTCGTCACCACCACGCGGACCGTGTTCCGTGCTGTAAATCTCACCGTCACGTGCATCGATATCGAGACCTTGCGGATTGCGGTGGCCATAAGACCAAATGCCCGGCAGCGCACCTTCGTGATCCACAAACGGGTTGTCCAGCGGCACGCGTCCGTCATCGTGCAGACGGAAGATCTTGCCCGCAGGATTTCCTAAATCTTGGGAGATCTCTAAGCCGCCACGTTCACCCACAATGAAGTAAAGGTAACCGTCTTGAAAAACAAAGCGCGTGCCGAAGTGAACGCCGGCGCTGGTGTAAAACTTGCCGTTATCCCGGTAAATCCACTGCTGATCCACCCAGCGATGATCCTTAATACGCCCGCGCACCACCGCCGTGAGCGTGTGCGTCTTCGGTTTCTTTGCGTCTTTCACTTTCTCACGCCACCCATCGGAGAAGCCCAGATAGATCCAACCGTTCTGGTAGTAGTTAGGGTGAACGGCCACCTCTAACATGCCTCCTTGCCCGTGATAAACCACCTCCGGCGTGCCGGCGATGGGCTCCGGATGAAGCGTCCCATCCGCCTTGATCAGTCGCAGGTTTCCCGTCTTCTCCGTAACCAATCGGCGGCCATCCGGCAGAAACGCTAGTGCCCAAGGTTTCTCCAGTCCGTCATTCACCACCACCTCGGTGAGATAGTTTTCATGTTGCGTCTTGGTGATCTTGCCAGGCTCGGGTTCAGGAAAGCTCAGACCTTTGACGGCCGCCTCTCGCTCCTTCTCTTGGATGTAGATCACCAATGCCCGAATCTGATCGTGGCTTAGCACGCCTTCCCAAGGCGTCATGCCCAATTCCAAGTTTCCTTTGGCAATGGACTTGAAAATCGCTTCATCGGTACTGCCGTGTTTCCACTCGCCATCAATGAGCGAGGTGCCCTGGCCGCCTTCCAAATTCTGCCCATGGCAAGCTGAACAAAGTGTCTGAAAAACTTTATCGACTTTCATCTTCGAATAGTCGGGAGCTTCGTCTTGAGCAAGAAGCAGCGTGGTTAGGCTAAGCCAAATGGATGAAATGAGGAAACGAGCAGTCATGGGGTTGGTTCAAGTTAGAAATCCGGTAGCAGCGAACCGAATGGAACGCCGCGCGTCAACCACAAGCAGCGCGGCCGGCCGCCTCGCGCATGAGGGGATAGAGGTCCTCAAGCCGTTTGGGCGGCTGAGGGATCTCGCGATTGCTCATCAGCGAGGCCACTGAGTCCTTGTCGTAGGGATCGTAGCCGTGCATGCCGCCAAGGCGGGTTTCCCCCATGAAACTGGGATTCAGAAGCACGCCGGGCTGGAGCGAGAAGAAGAGTTCGCCATACCGGTGATCATCAAAGTCGCAGCCATAATCGGCCAGTGTGTCAGGATCCAGAATGCGCCCCTTCTCTTCGGCCTCCAGCACTCGGGTGATCTTCTCTTTAGCCCCATCATTAAAAAACCAGAACCGCGCCATCGTCGAATCGTAAACAGCGGTGAAATCTTTGCCGAACGTTAGGCCTAACTGCTCCATCTTGCCTTGCAAATCACACTCCTCCACCACATTCGTCATCCCGTGATCAGAGAAAATGTAGAGCTCCACATCTTCGTAGTACTCCCTCACCCTATCTAGCAATCGCCTAAGGCGCTGATCATACCAAGCCACTTTAGCATCCACTTCCGGCGCTTCGGTACCGTGCTCATGCATCACGGCATCAATATCACCAAGAAAGAGGTAGGCAAATTCGAGGCGTTTGTCAGGCAACTCGCGCTCTAACGCTTCGATGCGTTTCTCTTCCGGAAGCCGCCAGTTGGAGACGTGAAAGGGAATGCCGTCTTTTTCCAACGCATCAAAAACCGTTTTGTCGCCGCTATTGATGCCGCCCGGCTGATAGATGTCCCGCTTTTCGGTATAATCGAAGAGCGGCAGATACTTGAACGGCATGTTGTAGATTTGGAAATAACCGGTGATGCCGTAGAATCGTCCAATCACCCGGCTCATCATCTGCCGCACCCGGCCACGCCGCGTGATCGCTTTGGGAAGCAATCCAAGCAACCGGCATACGCGAAAGGGCGAGTCTTTCGGATTGTAGCGGAAGAAAGAGAAATGCCCATGATCACGCGGCAGCTTGCCGGTCAGAATCGTTGGATCACACGTCGAACTATACCCGAAAACCGTCCCCATCGGCCCCTTGAAAACCAGGATGTCATCCATAAATGACCTACCACGAACGACTTCCCATCCCATCGAGTCGACAAAGATAAAAAGGGCGAGTTGTTTCTTCTTGGGCATGGGGTAGGCGGGACACCAACTTAAGGGCCACCTTTCGCACAAACCGCCTCCGCGCAATGAAATCCTTGGAGATAGTAGAAATTCTGGAAGTTGACGTCTGGAGACGCACTCCCTGATCCTTCAGCCCAGAACTTGGCTAGGACGATGGTGATTCAGAGTGACGTCTCATAACATTCGGTTGGTTCTGTCTGAAACTCACACCTCGCTGATGGGCGCAAAGAGCTGCTCAAGCGTTTCTGCCGTGAGGCTTAACTGTTGCGTCGCTCCCGCAAGTAGATCTCTAGCCAGACCATCCTTGCGGCCCTGCATCTGTTGAATTCGTTCCTCGACGGTGCCTTTGCAGATCAGTTTGTGCACGAAGACGGGTTTGTCTTGGCCGATGCGGTAGGCACGGTCGGTCGCTTGATTCTCGGCGGCAGGGTTCCACCAGGGATCGTAGTGGATGACGGTATCGGCGCCTGTTAAAGTTAGACCTGTACCGCCGGCTTTAAGGGAAATGAGAAAGACCTCGCCCTCGCCGCCTTGAAACCGCTCCACGAGACTCTGCCGGTCTTTGGTTTCGCCGGTGAGCTTAAGATAGGCGCACTCCACTTCCTGGAGGTGTCCTTCGATGATCCCTAACATCGAGGTGAATTGAGAAAAGAGTAGCACGCGATGTCTTTCTTCACGCAACGTTTCTAACAAACCTACCAGATAAGTGAATTTGCTTGATTCGACATTGGTTCCCTGACCCTCCAACAAACAAGGATGACAGCAGAGCTGGCGCAGCTTAAGCAAGGCATCGAGAAAAACGACCTGCGATTGCTGACCCTGAAGCTCCAACGCTTGGCGCACGTGTTTGTCCATGGTAGCGCGCACGGTTTCGTAGAGATCTTTCTGGGAATCGGTAAGTTCGATGGTGTGCGGAATTTCGGTCTTAGGCGGCAGTTCTTTGGCCACATCATGCTTCGTCCGGCGCAAGATGAGCGGGCCGATTCGTTGGGCCAAGGCATCACGTTTGGATTGACTATCATTTTTCTCTATCGGTGTACGGTAGGTCTCGGCAAAGGCCTGCGAGGTGCCTAGTAAACCCGGCATGAGAAAGTGCATGAGGCTCCAGAGTTCACCTAAGTGATTCTCAATCGGCGTGCCGGAGAGGCAGAGGCGATGTGTAGCCTCAAGCTGGCAGACAGTCTGACTGATTTGCGCACCAGGATTCTTGACATGTTGGGCTTCGTCCAGAACGAGCAGGTGAAAGGTATGTTGGAGAAACCCTTCCAAGTCCCGCGGCAAGAGCGCGTAAGACGTCAGCACCAAATCCGATTGCGGGATCTTATGAAACAAAGCCTTCCGCTGCGCGCCTTGTAGCACTAACACCGATAAATCCGGCGCAAATTTCGCAGCTTCGCGTTGCCAGTTCATGACCACGCTCGTCGGCGCCACCACCAAGCAGGGACGCTCATCATGACGATTCGCCTCGATCTCTGCTAGAATATGCGTTAAGGTTTGCAGCGTTTTTCCCAAGCCCATGTCGTCGGCGAGAATACCGTGCAGTCCATGCCTGGCCAGGAACTGCATCCATTGGTAACCCTCTAACTGATACTCACGCAACGTCGCCCGCACACCATTGGGCACAGCCACGCGCTCGATACGCTCGAAATGTGCTAGATCCACCACTAACGCTTTGACCTCAGCCGGAGCTTCGGGTTGTAAATCTTCCTCCTCGCTTAACCGCGCCGCATCGACCTTGCTCACTTTGAGCGGGCCTTCGGTGAATTTAAATTGTGTGAGTTGGCCCAATAGGGTGAGAATCTTGCGAAATCGTCCCACCGGTAACGCCAGTCCGCGGCCATCGGGTAGAAAGATCATGAACTCCTGGCCCGGCGGCATGCCCGCAGTGACCTTGAGAAAGTCGTTGTTCACGAGTGCCGCCAGAATGGGCTGGAGTTCAAACGATTCGCCATCGATCTTAAACCCTGCGGAGAATGAAAACCAGCCGCGCCCTTCTTCCACAATCTCTGCGCGCCAGGTATCGGTGCGGAAGACCAATGGCTTATGGCCGACGTTCGGCGCATAACGCACTTCCCAGCGACGCCGCTCCAAAGCCGGGCCACCTTCATGGCGGAAGCGTTGCCAGTAAAACTCCGGATGCGGCCAAGCCTGTTTGTCCGGCGCCCAAAGCGTGCCGTCGTGATCCGGTTTGGTAAGTTTCTTCAATGTCATCGGCGGCTCCTCTGCGCCAGGCCGCAGGTCCAAGGCGTAAAGCGCTTGCAAGCCCGCCATCTCCTCTGTGCGATCCCGTTTGATCTTGCTAGTGGGAGTCACGATCGGCGGCAACATTCCGCTCGGTTCAAGGGGAACGCGAATCCCTTCATAGACGGCGTAGGCCTGTGCATAGATCTCCGGCAACCACGCCAGCTTTTCATTTTCAGGGCGCCGCTCCACGCGCAACAAGAATGTTAGCGCCTCTTTGTTAGGCAGAGTCTCCGTTTCCAATTGAAGCCGTTGCCCTTGGGTCATCTTCGCTGCCTGAGGTTTCTGACCAAATGCCTGGGCCAACCGTTCGCCCTTGGCTTTGCACAAATACTCTAACGTTGCGGCATTGTGCTCGCAGTTTGTGCCTACGCCACAAGAGCAATCCCCCTCAAAAACCAAACTGCGGTTCTCTTCCCAGACGGCGATGGCGGAGGCGAAACTCACGCCATTGGCCCCGATCACTTGGCTCGTGATCTCAATATCTCCTGTATCGAGCAAGGTAGCGGAAACGTCACGCACGCGCTTGGCACGCATCGCTTTAGCGCCTTGTGTTAGGGCGCTTGCGTCAAACACTGAGCGCCATTCGCCAGATGCCAAGGCACCTTGAACCTCGTCCGGCCCGAGACTCACGATGCTAGTCTTTCTTCACCAGAGTCCGTCCCAAATAATCGCCTAACCGACGTCCCGTGGGCGTGGCAAGGGCGAGGATCGCTTCGATGACGATGATCACCATGGCCAGATAAGAAAGGCCACCCAGTCCCGCCCAGTACTTTCCGGCGCCCAGCGCTTCCGCGGCATAGATCGGGCCCGCCAGGGCGATTGGAAGATTGCGTAGAATCGAGTTCGCCCGCTCGGTCGGGCTGCCATCCTCCCGCACCGCTCGCAACTGCGTGAGGGTTTTTCCCAACGACCGGCGTTCCAGGTAGGGATAGTTCATCCCATCGCGCAAGAGCAGGTAGGCGGAATTCGCCAGCCAACCAAGGGCGGGATGAATGAGCGAGAACACCACAAACAAAGCCATGGCAACGAGCACATCCACGAGAAATGCCGCGCAACGAAACGCGGGGTCGGGCTTGGCGATGCTATTGGGTGCGGAGTCGGTGTGGTCGATTTCCATGGTCAGGCAATGGACGTGGACGTAACAAGTTTCTTCACGCTTGGCTAGTCTTTCGGGTTCAAACCCGATCACCTACGACTAGCCGTATCGAGCACTATGGGCTCTCGCAACGACGCGGCGACGAGCGAGAGCCATCAAAGAATATCGGCGCCGTCGCGAGAGCTTGTTCGACTACGAAACCATTTGCGAAATGGTCCACGCAGCAGAGATTCCCACGGCAATCATGGAATTGTTAGAATAAAAGGAATCCAAATATTGTAAACATAAACTCTACTTAGAATAATGAGCGATAACCAGCAACCTAAGCCGCCAGGAACGATCGGGTGGAATGAACTTGTTACGCGTGATGTTGAAGGCAGTGTCGAGTTCTATTCCAAGCTCTTGGGATGGACGGCCAACGAGATGCCGATGCCCACAGGAAACTACACGATCTTTAACCAGGGTGAAGAAATGGTCGCGGGCTGCATGGCGCCACCCCCGGAGGCTGAAGGCGCGCCGACCATGTGGATGAGCTATATCAATGTGGAGGATCTCGACGCCACTGTGGCCAAGGCGAAGGAACTGGGGGCCAAGATGTGTAAAGAACGCGTCGATCTTCCAATGGGTAGCTTCGCCATCGCCACAGATCCCCAAGGTGCTGTGATCGCCTTCTGGCAACAAGCCGAAGGTGGTGGAGACTGCGGTAATTAAATCGCCTGCCATGAAAGAGGCGGCGTCTCGCCGCCTCTTATCCTTCACTTCAATAAGAATCGCACCGCGTCGGCGACAACATAGCCGTCAGTATCTTTGTTGGAGATACTCACAACGGCTTTGTTAGACAGGTCATACTCCCCTAACGAAACAAACACTTCATCGATCGATGGCTTCTTTCGTTGATTGATGGTGAGCGTCTTGTCACCGCCGCCGTGATAAATGGTCACCGGGACGTTTGTCGCCCGGTTTCCATGGGCTGGATAAGCCAATTGAACCTCGTACCTTCCAGCTGACGGCAATGCCGCCTCGAAGGTGATGACTGCGTTGCCATCAGCCTGGTTATCATCGTGCCGGTAGCCAAAGCCGATAAAAGGTGCGGTCGCCGAACTGGATTTCCAAACGCCAGAGGTCTTCGCTCGCGCATCATCAATCACGACGCCTTGCAGTTTCTTGGGATCGAGCGCTGGTTTGGTCGGTGTCACCGGCGGCGAATCATATTCTAGCACTTGCCCATTCTTTAACAGTCGTTCCCGCAGTTGGACGTAAGACACATCTTGTACGGCACAACCCTCATCCAAAGCCATCATGGCCGCCGTAGCCGCGCTTTGGCCGAGGATCATGAAGACAGGCTCCATGCGGATGGAGCCAAAGGCGATGTGGGAAGCACTGACGCATACCGGCACCAGAAGATTCTCACATTGTTCTTTCTTGGGCACCAAAGATCCGTAGGCGATCTGGTAGGGTGGGCACTTGACACCGATATCACCTTCGTTCTGCACATAGCCTTCGGGCGTGATGTAGCGTTGGGTGTTGTGCGAGTCGATGGTGTAACTACCCATGCCCACGGAGTCCGGAGTTTCCCGGCGTTGGAGGAGTTCGTTCTCGGTCATCACATAGTGACCAACCATGCGCCTGGCTTCGCGAATGTAGAGTTGATGGGGCCAGTGGCCGTTATCGGTGAACTCGTCTTTAGGCAGTCCCCACGATTTCATCTTGTCCTGGATCTCTCGAGGCACGCGGGGATCCGTGCAGTGAAACCAAAGCCAACCTTTCTGATAAGTTTCATGTTCCTTGATGATCTCACGACGACGCTCGTAGCTCGCCTCAGGATAATCATAATTGAAACCAATGTTATCCGTACTCATGGGCCCGTGATTGTTGGTGTCCGTTTTGTGATTGGGAATGGGATCGAACTTTTGAAACGTCTCCCGCCAACCGGCTTCGTAGATCCGCGCTAACAACTCATACTGGCTCGCATCATAGCCTTCCGGCTCCGTAAACGGGATGCGATTGCGTGGGTCATTGGTGAGGCACATGCGAAAACAATAGGCTTGCACTTTCTTATCGCCGCGATGACGTTCGCCTGGATGCGCCGCCGAAAGGCGCGGCAAGACACCACTGTTAGAATCGCCTGGCACAACGTAAGGACTCACCGGTTGGGGCACGGCGCCAAAGTGATGGCGGTGATGGAGGACACCGGTCTGCACGCCGTTCCATTCTTCCCCGTAGACTTCGCGTCCTTCACGCCCCACGTGATAATCCACGCCCGCAGCTGCCATAAGATCGCCTTCATAGGTAGCATCGATGAACATTCTACCGGCGAATCGTTTCCCACTGAGCATCGCAATAGAGGTGATCTTGCCCTCCGTTAAACTCACACCGGATTCACGATTCAACCATTCGTCACGGTGCACAGGAATCCCAAACACCCTCATATATTCCTCAAACACGTCTTCGGCCACATGCGGTTCGAAGATCCACATGGTGCGATTCTTGCCATCGATCGCCGGCGTTCCCTGACCCTTGTTTCCATACTCGGATTTCTTTTGAAAAGTCCACGCAGCGGCTTGGTCATACACTTTCCACACACGATGATAAAAATCGCGGGCCAAACCACCGATCACCGCCTTATTGCCCGTATCCGTCCAACCGAGACCGCCACTGGTGAGCCCGCCAAGATGTTTGTCAGGGCAAACGATCACCGCGGACTTGCCCATCTTCTTTGCCTGCACGGCAGCGATCACGCCACTCGCGGTGCCGCCATAGACGACCAGATCGTATAGGTCTTCTTCACCTGGAGAAACCGTGACCAAAGTGAAGATAGTTAGGATTATTCTTAAGGAAGAACCGCTCATGATCGCACGGTTGTAGCGCGATCCCGCTCGTTTCCCAAGAAGATGTTGGGCCATCCAGAAAATGGGACGTAGGGTCTGGCCGGATCCAGTCAAGGCGCTGCGCGTCTATTTCGCCACCCAACCGTTCTTTGCTAACACATCGGCGATCTTTACCCTCGCGCCGCCTTGCCGCTTGCTTTCGTCCGCCGCTTCCATGAAGGCATAAATCTCTAACGTTTCTTCCGGCGATACCGGCGGTTCTCCTGTGCGCACGAATTTCACGATCTCCTCTAACATCGGCGAGTAATCGCCTCCCTGACTTTGTTTCGCGATGCCCTTGCTGCCAAACGCCGTCACCTGATAACCGGCCTTGCCCTGACAAATACCGTGTAAAGTCCCAATGCGGCCCCCGGACCATTCACCCGTCACCACGATCGTGGCGTCCGTCGATGTACGCACCACACTTTCACAGCCGGTGCTCATCACCGTGAACAATGCTTCCGTGGGATGAATGCCATACCAGAAGAGGTCTGGATGATGCGGCTCCAACGATGCCGGTCCATAAGAAATGACCGAACGCAGCTCCCCGATCTCTGCGGATGCCACTTCCACAACGCCTTTGTAGTAGCGCAAGGAGGAGGTGCTAAAACAGGGTACGCCTTTCTCCTCCGCCAATCGATAAATCTCGATGGCGTCGCGAAGGCTTCCCGCCACAGGCTTGTCAATGAACATTGGCAAACCCGCCTCGATCACGGGCTTGGCCTGCTCCAAATGCGGCCGGCCATCGACGCTTGTTAAGAGAATGGCATCCACATGCCGGCACAGCTCGGGAATCGTCTCATAGAGCTTCACGCCATAGTCTTCGACCAAAGTCTTGGTGAACCCATCCACCCGGGTATGGCTGGATTCAATGTCAGGGCTGCCACCTTTGAAGGCGGCGATCACCTTGCCGCCGGCCACGTGCTGTTTGTGGTCAGCGTTGTTGAGGCGGCTTGTGAAAGCAATGACGTGCGAGGTATCGAGACCAATCAAGCCGAATCGGATGTCTTCTTGAGCCAATACGGAATGGCCAAGGCCGATGGCGCCGGCAATCGTTAAAACGATAGAGTGAATGAAAGAGAGTGCGGAGTTCATGACGTCAATGACAGAACAACGTACGCAGCGCGCGGCGTCAATAATGATAGCGACACTGAGCAATCCAAAGCTGGTCCTCATTGTCGACCTTTCGAATACAGTAAACGAGACGATGTTCCTGATTGATACGTCGCGACCACCAACCACTGAGGTCATTTCTTAACGGCTCCGGTTTCGTCGAGAGCCTCATAATCAGCAAGCGACATCATCACGACTGCCTGATCACGCTTCCTGGTGATGATCACTGGAGTAGAGTCTTCGCAAACGCGGTCCATGGTGGCAGCCAAGTTTTCCCGCGCCTCGGTGCAGCTGATCGCTTTCATTCTGTACGTTATTTCTGTACGGGATGCTTTCCAGAATTAATCAGGGTATGACTAACTAAACGTGGTGGGCGCTTTTCGTAGCGGAACTCGTGAGCGTTCCGGGCGTGACACTCCGTAGCGGAACTCGTGAGCGTTCCGGGCGTGACACTCCGTAGCGGAACTCGTGAGCGTTCCGGGCGTGACACTCCGTAGCGGAACTCGTGAACATTCCGGGCGTGGCGCCCCGTAGCGGAACTCGTGAGCGTTCCGGGCGGGGCACTCCGCTGCCACGAAGGAACGGTCACCAGTTCCTCTACCTTTATTGACCACCACTTTTCGTCACACCCGATCAATCATGGTCGCCAGTTTCTCTGAAACGGAGCGCCGCCGTTCGATATCGGAGAAATCGACGACCATCAACCAATGATCTCCGACGCCTTTTCTAGCAACTCGCTGATCTTGCCGGGATCGTCACCAGCCCCGCGCGCCATCTCCGGCTTTCCACCACCGCGTCCGCCAATGACCGGCGCCAATTCCTGGACGAGTTTGCCGGCTTGATAGTCTTTCGTTAGACTTTTCGCTACCAACACGCCCAAGTGCGCCTTCCCTGCGTCCTCCAAAGCAAAGACGCCGATGCCTTCGAACCCACGTTTCTTGAGGCTATTGAGCGCTTCTTGCAGCAGACCTGCACCGCCTTTCAGTTCCATGAGAAGGCGCGGTGGAACTTCACCCGATGCTTTGGCTTTCTCAATGGCATCGCCTAACAAGCGGTCTGCTTCGCGCGCTTGAGCGGCGGCTCGCTCTTTGGTTAGGGTCTTGTTGGCCTCAAGCAGCTTGGCTTCAAGTTCCGCGATTTTAGCGTCTTTGTCAGCGAGTTGCTCATTCACATAAGCCACCGCCGAGGATCCTGACAAGGCCTCCACGCGGCGAATGCCGGCTGAAATCGCCCCTTCCGAGCGAATCTTGAAAAGACCGATCTCACCGGTGCTGCGCACGTGCGTGCCCCCACAAAGTTCCATGGAATAACCGTCCAAGGCTTGCGGCTCGCCACCAATTTGCACCACACGCACTTCGTCTCCGTATTTGTCGCCAAAGAACTGCATGATGTCATCACGCCCTTGAATGTCGGTATGCGGCACTTCCTTCGCAGAAACGGCCCCGTTCTCGATCACGCGGCGATTCACGGCTTCCTCGATCTGAGTCAACTGCGCTTCGGTGAGTGCTTGGCTATTGAAGTCAAATCGCAATCGATCTGGTCCCACATACGATCCTTGTTGCGCAATGTCAGGGCTCACCACTTTGTGCAATGCCCAGTGTAGAAGGTGCGTTGAAGTGTGATTGGATTCCACTGCCTTCCGGCGTTCTTGATCCACGATCATCTTAACTTCTAACGGCTCATCTCCAAACCCGGCTGGTTTCTCTGCTAGTTGAAGTGCCAGGGCATCGCCCAACTGATGCGTGCGTACCACTTCGATCTCATCGCCACCCACGGTGATCTTTCCGGTGTCACTAACTTGGCCACCCATTTCTGCGTAGAAAGGGCAGCGATCCACGATGGCGAGACACACACCATCTTGCTCGTGAATCGCGACAACGTGGCCTGTATCGGTGAGGCGATCGTAACCGGTGAAGACTGAATGCACATCAGTGGAGATATCTTGGGCGCGAATGGTGAGCTTCTTCTGCGCTGCGGAGTTGATTCTCGCAAGCTCATCTTTGATACGGTCCACTTCGGCCTTATCTACAGTAAGCCCTTTCTCCTGAGCCATTAGATACGTAAGATCTAACGGAAAACCATAAGTATCATATAATTTGAATGCGGTATCTGCAGGGAATGCTTTTTCACCGTGAGGAAGTTTCTCCACAGCCGCTTCAAAGAGCTGGAGACCGCGGTCCAAGGTCCTGTTAAAACTGCGTTCTTCCGAATCTAACGTTTCCACGATGCGTTGCTCATGGGTGCGCAATTCGGGAAAAGCTTCCCCAAACTCAGCCACTAACGTCGGCACCAATCGGCTGAGAAACGGTGTGCCGTCTTCACCCAAACCAAGTGTCCGGCCAAAGCGCACCGCTCGGCGCAGAATTCTTCGCAGCACGTAATTACGATCTTTGTTTCCTGGCAGAATGCCATCCGCTATCGAGAAACTGAGGGTGCGAATATGATCACCAATAACGCGAAAAGCCACGTCGACCAGTTCTTGTTCCGAAGCCGTCTGGCGACTCTTCGGGAGCGTGCTTGTGTACTGCTTGCCACTGATCTCACTCAGTTTATTGAAAAGCGGCGTGAACACATCGGTGTCATAGTTAGAGATCGTGCCGCTAAAATCGCTTAGGCCATTCGTCCCTTGTAAAATACTACACACGCGCTCAAAACCCATGCCCGTGTCCACATGCGTGGCCGGCAACGGACGGAAGGATCCATCCGGCTCGGCGTTGTATTGGATGAAGACGAGATTCCAGATCTCGATACAACGCGCATCGTCGGCATTGACAAGCTTACCCTCACTGTCGCCGTTAGGCGTGAGATCCACATGCAACTCAGAACACGGTCCGCATGGCCCCGTATCGCCCATCATCCAGAAATTATCGGCTTTGTTGCCATCGACAACGTGCTTGCTAGGATCCAAGCCCACTTTTTCAAACAAGGCTGCCCAGAAATCGTAAGCTTCCTGATCAAACTCACCGGGATCGCCTTCGCCAGGACGGTAGACCGTGGCGTAGAGCCGCTCTGCCGGAAACTTCCATCGATCGATGACCAATTCCCAAGCCCAAGCGATCGCTTCTTTCTTAAAGTAATCCCCAAAGCTCCAATTCCCTAACATCTCAAAGAGCGTGTGATGATAGGTGTCGTAACCCACATCTTCCAAATCGTTATGTTTCCCGCCGGCACGAATGCACTTCTGCGTGTCCGCCGCTCGAGGCGGATCATACGGCACCGATTGCGTCCCCAGGAAATAGGGCACAAACTGATTCATCCCCGCATTGGTAAAAAGCAGGTTTGGAGAGGACGGCATCAACGAGGATGAAGGCACGATGGTGTGCTCTTTCTCTTTGAAAAAGTCTAAGAAGGACTGGCGAATTTCTTGCGAGGTCATGACGATAGATCGAGCTGTGGAGATAGAGCCCCAGAGCGCGCCCAGGTCAATGCCGGATTACCAAGGCGAAAAGTTCGAACTCTTGATCATCGGATCAAGACAGCGCATGGTCCGGTTATGATTCGTTCACTTATCTTTGCTATGGCTCTGGCGGGGCCAGTATCCGGAATTGATTGGCCGCAATTTCGAGGGCCAGACGGGCAGGGCCACGCCCAGAGCGTGGAGGTGCCCATCGAATGGAGTTCCGACAAGAAGGTCTCGTGGAAAGTCGAGGTGCCTGGCAAAGCGTGGTCTTCGCCAATCGTTGTGGGGGATCGCGTTTATGTGACCACGGCGGTGAACGCGGATCAGCTTTCATTGAGGGCGCTTGCCTTTGAGTTGACGAGCGGAGATCAAGTCTGGAACGCGGAAGTCTTTGTTAGACCGGAAGCGCACGATATTCATCGCAAGAACAGCCACGCCTCACCGACGCCCGTCCACGAAGAAGGAAAGCTCTACGTGCACTATGGTCATGACGGCACGGCTTGTTTGGATGCCCAAGACGGCAAGGTCCTCTGGCGTCAGGAGTCGTTGAGGTATCCGCCCCTACACGGCAATGGCGGCTCACCAATCTTGTTAGGAGATAAACTGATTTACTCCTGCGATGGCAGAGAAGCGCCATTCATCGTCGCACTCCACAAAGCCACGGGCAAAGCCGCCTGGAAAACGGAGCGCAAAGTCGAGGTCTCCCGAACCTTCTCCTTCAGCACGCCCTTGGCCATCGAAGTGAACGGCAGCCAACAAATCGTGAGTCCGGCTTCCGGCGCCGTCATCGCCTACGATCCTAGCAATGGCAAAGAAATCTGGCGTTGCCGCTACGGCGAAGGCTACTCGGTCGTCCCCAAGCCTCTCTTTGCTCACGGCTTGGTCTACGTCTGTACCGGATTCGGCACAGCCAGTTTGTTAGCCATCGATCCCACCGGAAAGGGCGACGTCACGGACACCCATCTCAAATGGCGTGTGGACAAACGCATTCCCAAAGAAAGTTCTCCCATCGTTGTCGGCGATCATTTGTTCGTGAATGACGACAAAGGCATTCTCAGCTGTTTCGAAGCCAAGACCGGCAAGCAAGTCTGGCAGAACCGCATTGACGGCGGCGGCGGTTACTCTGCGTCACCCGTCTACGCCAACGGTCATCTCTATTTCCACAATGGCAACGGCGTGACGACCGTCATCAAACCGACGACGACTTTTCAGCAGGTGGCTGAAAACAAGCTCGGCGAGTTTGGTCTCTCTTCCTTCGCCGTGGCCAAGGATGGGTTTGTCATCCGCACGGAGTCGAGTTTGATCCGGCTTGCCGAGTAATGGTGGTTCAACGCGCGATTGCTCGCACGTAATCGAGCGGATACTTGGCCATGACCGGATCCGCCAGCTCGCGGATGGCAGCGTCATGATGCTCTACCATTGCTTTGAGGAGCGCTCGTGGAGGTGGATAGTAATGCATGCGGTCATACCAATCACTGGCCGGGATGTCAGGACGATTGAGCAGACGTTCGATGGCATCTTCGTCGCCTAGCCAGCCTAACCATTCGTCGAGTTGGGTGAGGATGGTTTCGGCGGGTGCTTGCCCGATATCGGGTGACCTGGTGAAGACAAACTTGTCTTCGTTGGCCTCGGTTAGCTGGTAAAGCTCCAACAGAATCTCTCGTTGCTTGGACGGCTCAAGGGTGAGTATCCACTTCAAACCGATGATAAGGTTGTTGAAATTGGAGGCATCAAGATGGCTTAAGATTTCTCGGTAAGTTTGGCTATAGAGCCTTACTGGTGTGTCAGGCTCCATCCTAACCAAATATCTGAGCCAAGCGTAGGGCATTTCGAGACGATAACGATTGCGAATCTCGCGTTTGTAGTGGGCATGCCAGAATCTCCGCGCCGTCGATTCTGGTCCACAGGGACGGTCCGCAAAGAGGATATCGTGAGGTTCGTGATAGTGTTTGAGCTGCTGGGCAAGCAGACCCCAGAAGAACGTGGCGTGGGTTTCACGCAGTTCACGTCCGCGAGGTCCTGGCACAAAGAGCTGTCCCTGAAGCGTGTCCGGTTTCCGGTCGGAGTGTTTGAAAAGGTAGTCTTCATAAACGGGGCCGCCGAACCGACGCGCATAATTCATGCCGTCGTTGTGTCCGCGATGTTGCGGAAGATACGGAACGTGCCAACGAAGGATCTCAGTAACCAAACGCGTTTCGATTGGGTTGGCTCTATCTGGAAACGCCTCATTGAGGTGCTGGTCAAGAACGATCGCCGCATGCAAGAGTCGGCCCCTTCGATTCTCCTTCAAGGAATCGCTTAGATGACGATGAACGAAATCCTCTGAGCGAATGTAAGGCAAGATCTGCGCGATGAGCCAGTCGGGATCGAGTTGAGGCGCCAATCGAACCAATAGCTGACCGTGATCTTCCGTGACGTGGTCTGCCACGGACGCGAAGTCTGACAGGAGCCTCTCAAAACACTCCCGTGCCCTGTCCACCCCGAGATCCGGCTCGTAGCCAAATCGCCTGCGGAGCTTCTCAGCAATCACTGTCTCGAGCACGTCTCCCAGCTGAGGCTCAACATGCTGCAGGAGATCGAGTCGCGATTCACCCAGCATCCCTAATGCGAGCAATTCTTCTAACATTGCGTCGTTCAATTGATAGTCTGCTCGACGCAGATCCGCTATCACTGTTTCGATCTTGGTCTCTCGCACCGGCAATACCACGTCAATTCCCACATCAGGTTCTCTCAATCCCGCAAAGATCCGTTGGGTAAAGACCTGATCGATCATTCTAACAGGCTCCCCATCAACTTCCGCACGCCCGTAGACCGGAATGGCTCTGTGCCGAAAAGGATGCTCCGGCGAATGTTCCGGAGCACCGAAGCGGACGCCCGTGCGCGTCTTGACTTTGCGATAGTATGGGTGAATAGGATCGGGGTATGTGTGCCGCCAGAAGCCATCTTCAACGAATCCTTTGTTAGGCACGATAGCTTCGCTGAAATTCGCTTCGTCGTCAAAGCCATCAGGCTTGGCGACGGTGCCGACCTTTTCCCAGAAAGTTTGCTTGGCAATGGTGATAGGCGTCTTACCAAGATAGACATCGCCTACCCAGAAATCGGCGCCGATAATCTCGCGCCCACCTTGATGAGCGTCCTTCAATCGGATGGTAAAGACAAGATCCCCGGGCGGTTCCAGGATGCGGATGGGCCGACCCACGTAGAAACGCTTATGGGCATCGACATGCAAACCGTAAGCTGACACGGTTCCTAACATGACGAGCAATCCCAATCGCGTGCGTCCCCACCAAGCCACGACGACGGACCCTATCAAAAGCACGACCGCTAACATCAACAGCCCCCAGAAAAGGACGACCCGCTGCGGGAGAATGCCTTTGGGATACTCCAGAATCTCGCGCACGTCTCCCGTGAAAAGAAGGCCCATGACACCAAGCCCCGCAACGGCGAGAATGGCAGCTTCCATGCTTGCAGCCGCACGGACGGGCGGCCGGTCGAGACCACTCCCACTGATGCCGGCGTAAACAATCTGCCGCCGCCGCTTAAGAGCCGCCAAGCCTGCCACGATAGGTAGAATGCAGACAAGAATGAGTGTGAGTGTGTAAGGTTGTGATAGGAGTTCCCAGTTCATGATAAGGAAAGTTCAAGGGTTTTTGAAAGGCGATAGCCCGCGATAAACAGAAGCAAACTTAGAATAAATGTTAGCATTCCAGTGAAAAACAGATAGCCTACCGAGTGCTGTGTGACGCCATCAGGAAAGAGCGCGAGCACCGCAATCCAAGCCGGAAGCGCGAATAGCAGCGCATGACCGGCACCCGGATAGCGCGTGGGTTGCGCTTGGCGAATCCAGGCGTAGTGCGCGGCAGAGATAAATAGAAGATAGAGGCCCAGCCATTGCAACGTGGTCAGGGCATCGCGCCAGGCCATGAAAGGATAGAGGGGATTCTGAAAAAACTCCCCCTGAAGCCAACCACGCAATGGGGTCCAAGTGACGATGGCTATAGCTCCCCAGACCATCAGCGCACTCGCTACCGCTGCCACCAGCCGATGCGCCCAAAGCTGCCTAGCACTGAACCCACGTGATTGCAGAAAGCCAAAGCCGGCCGTGCCATTCCATCCCCAATAGAGAAACGAGGCGCAGAGCACGGCGTGACCGGCGATGAGAAGAGCGGGCACGAGTTGAAAGGCATGCATGGGCAATCGATAGAGCGCAGCCCAGAGCACGGCGGCAATTACTAACACAAAGTTCATCGGCAGTAAGGGACGTAACAACCAACGAAACAGGGTGGGAGAAAAGTTCTGAGTCATAAGAATAAGTTAGGCAGCTAAAATGAGGGATTCTTCTTCCTTCTCGCCGGCACTCCCGGTGAGATTGAGATACAACGATTCCAGTGGCACGGGTTGGATCTGAATCCTGACATCACTCTCAAGCAACGCCTCGGCCTGCGGCCGTCGCATGAGGTAACGGCGCGACGCTTCATCTGGCATCTTTGCCAGATACTCAACGTCATCCTGGAGACTTTCCGAACCGGGAGGCAACGTCAGTTCACAAACCTCCTCGCGCAGTGCTTCCAGGCTTTCGTGCATGATAAGTCTCCCCTCACGAAGAATAGCGATGTCATCCGCGACGGCACCGATATCCGTGAGAATGTGCGTGGCAACCATGGCGGCGCGATCGCCTTCATTCACCAACATGCGCAGGGTTTCATAGAGCAACCCGCGCGCTTTCGGATCGAGACCGTCTGCCGGTTCATCGAGGAGGAGCAACGGCGCTTTCGTGGCCAGGGCGAGGGTCGTGAGTACCCAACGCCGTTGACCTTTGCTCAAAGCGCCGAAGCGTTTGGTTAGGCGAATGCCGGCGCGTTGGAGCAGATCCTCGGCAAAGGCACGGTCAAATTCAGCACAAGCTTCTTCTTGAAGCTGAAGCAAGCGCTTAGGAGAAGCCCAATTCGGCGGCTGATGCCCGTCGATCATGACCGCGATCTGCGAGCGCATGTCTTTGGTTAGGCTTCTCGTGGAATGCGAGAGAAGCAGGGTTTCGCCTTCGGAGGGTTCCAGTAGACCGGCGATGATCTTGAACAAGGTGCTCTTGCCGGATCCGTTGGGGCCTAACAAAGCGGTGATCGTTCCAGCCGGAACGTTGAGCGTGACATGATCCACGGCGAGTTTGCCGTCATAGGGGCGGCAGACGTGGTTCACTTCTAACAAAGGTTCATTCATGACGAGTTTCGGTTGGATTCCAGTTCATGGGCGGTCTGAGTGAAGAGACGGATCATGTCCTCGGCGGTAGCGCCCATACGCGCACCTTCGGCGAGCAGGCGCCGGCTGAGATCGATGAGCGTGCGCTGCCGCGCTTCTTCGCTCACGCGCTCCCGACCGTCGCCATTCCGAACAAACACACCTTGCCCCTGCCGCATGACCACGAGGCCGAGATGACTCAGCTCTTCATACGCCCGCACCACGGTCCGCGGATTGATGCTCAGACTGTTCCCCAGCCCGCGAATGCTAGGCAATTTCTCCCCACTACCCAGTTCTCCAGACGCGATGCGGAACTTCACCTGCTCGACGATCTGTCGCCAGATGGGTTCTCCGCTGTAGGCGTCCAATGAGAGCTGCATAACGCCAACTGTATTACAACAATTACAACAGTTGTCGAGTATAAATATGAAATTTATGACCTTTCAACTTCTCGAGCAGGGATCGGTCACCAGGGTGAGTTCACCTAGGATTGGGAAGCGTTGCCTTCAAGACGCAGAACTCAGGCTCAAGCGGTTCGCCAAAAACTTAGGAGAAATTGCGCGATTTCCTGATAATCTTAGAAAGGGTATCGTGATATCACGACACGTGTCCCATACAAAACGTTCGGTCAAGAAATCCAATGGATCGTAGAGAGGACATTATGCGTCATTTTCCAACGCTCCTAGGACGATGGAACGGAGGCCATGCAAGACTTTGGAATCTCACTCAGAGCCATCCAACTCTTACAATTCTGCTCACCAAGGAAGACTCGCCAGGATGTCTCCTGATCCACTGTCTCAGCCCCAATCGCATCGAGGCACCAAGGCATTGGGACGACTCAGACATTCAGGTCGAGATGGACTTGGAGATGTTCCGGGTTGTTGATCACGGAGCGCGGGTGCAGATTTCGGAATGTGGTGTTGAACTGAAAGAGTTCGACCGGAAACCATGGGAGATGTGCCCCTGATAGAACAACCAAGACCGAACAAGACGCGGATGATCAACTGCCTGCCCGTCTTCAGTCGAAAGCTTCATGAACATTCAACCATCAAACTCGAACTCGGAGCACGCTGTCGGCAGGCAGTGACATCGCTTTGACGTTCGATTCATCATCAATGAATGCCAAAGAGATAGCGAGGATCTTTAGGCGGGGCGCAGGAGTTCTCTATCGGATTAAGCATGTGAACGGATCCGACGGCTTGATGCATATTGCCTATCAGGCTTCCGACGGCGCGCTGAATGGTCACTTTATTAGTGAAAATGGGTGCGCAAGCCCATCTCTTCAAGTGCGCCTGGAATGGGTGATTGAGATATCTTCTGCTCTCACCAGGTCTGGACACCGCAGAGATGGGAGAAACGCAGAGAACCATTGTCTTCATGTCGGGTGATAGCCGATCCCAATCCGAAGACAGGCGTCACTTCGCGCTAACGCTTTTCTAATACGCTGTGAAAAATTAACGCGCCTCAATCGCCTGTAGCAACTCATTCTCTCTGCGCGTCTCCCACCTCGGCGGTGTACTTAAATCGATTGGATCATGAATGCTAGCGCTCGGAGAGAATCCTGAGCTGTTGCTCGGCCACGCTTTGGATAGCGTTTCTGAAACCGGGGGGGTAGAAACGCCAGGCTATTATGTTAGGACGCTGCGCGACCACTATTCTTAAGATGAATATACCCCACCCCTCCCTACCTCTCCATCCCGCTAAAACCTGACTGGTGCGGGTCTCTGAGCGTCTGAGCTTCTCAACGAGCCGAAAAGTCTCGGCGAGGAGGTCATCGCCTTGATTCTGCCCGTGGCGGCCTCGGTAAAAAAGGCAACGCGCGGCGCATTTTTGAAATTAAGGCGGCAGGTTGGCGCCCTTTTTGAAATAAGCATGATGTGTCTTCCTACGATCAGCCTTCAAAAGCCCCCAACACACGGCAGACCGATGCCGATTTCATGCGGTTGCTGATGCGGCACGAATCCGCCTTACGTGTCTTCGCGCGGCCTCTCTTGCCCAATTGGAATGCGGTGGATGAGGTGATCCAAGAGGCCAGTATCACCATGTGGGAGAAGTTTGATCAACTGGCTGATCAGGATGGGTTCCTCCCCTGGGCTAAAGTGATCGTCCGCTTCAAGTGCCTGTCCGCGATCGCTGCGATGCGACGCGAGAAACGAGTCTTCAGTGAAGGTGTGCTCGAACTCTTGGCCGATGAAGCGGAGGCGATTGATGAAGACGAGGACGCTGCTCGTCACGCGTTGCGGTCCTGCTTGGATCAATTCTCACATACACACCGTGAACTTCTCTTGGCGCCCTATGCAGGCGATGGCCGCGTCAAAGTGTTAGCAGAACGAAGCGGGAAATCGGCTAACGCGCTTTACAAGCTCTTGGGACGCTTGCGGGGCAAACTCTCCACTTGCGTGCAACGAAATCTCAAATTGCAGGCATCCTGATATGAATCCCCAAGACCTTATTCGTCGCTATTTGTTAGGCGAAGCCTCGGATCAAGAGATCGATGCACTAGAAGATCTCTTGAAGAGAGAGCCGGCCTGCCGACGTGAATTCCTCCATGAAGCCCGTATGGATGCCCGTCTGCGCGAAGTGGCATTAGAGGAAGTCGCAGATACGGCGAGACCTCACGAAAGCCGAATCGTTCGCCTATCTTGGCCGAATCTTTGGATACCGCTAGCCGCTGCCGCCGCCGTGGCGATTCTGATAGGCGTAATGATGCATCGCCCTGACAACGTGGCAGGAGATCCGGCGGCGGAATCTAATGAGGTGACGTCGGCCGAAGGTTTCGCGGTCTTGGGCAATCTCATGGGCGCCAAATGGACGGGAGGCCGCGAGCGGCGGAAGGGGGAAACGTTAGGTGCGGAGATCCTGCACCTCGATAAAGGTGTGGCGGAAGTGCAATTTTTTTCCGGTGCCATGATGGTCGTGAAGGGCCCCGCCGAAATTGTACTCAAATCGGCTTGGGAAGCCACGTGTCGGGAGGGGGTAGTGCGTATGCAGGTGCCGCCGGCAGCCCGTGGTTTCAAACTTCATGCACCATCCACGGAGATCATCGATCTTGGAACGGAGTTCGGCTTGGAGGTGCGCGACGGCGCCGCGCACGTTGAGGTTCTTGATGGAGAAATTCTTGTTAGGCATCGAAACGGCGAAGAAAGCCTCATGAAGAGCGGAGCGGCAATGGCCTTGCCAGAGAAAGGTGAACCGGCGGAGCAACCTCTCGGTCGCGTCGCTTTTCCCGATCTTGAAGGAATGGACGACACGCGTTTACGTCAAGATTTCGAACGCTGGCAAATTCATCAACAGGCCTTTGCCAGGGATCCACGAGTCATTGCCTACTACACGTTCGATGGAGACAACACTCAGACGGTAATCCCTAACCTAACAGTACCCCGCAACACCGAACTAGACGGCGCGGTCATCCTTGCGGAACCCGCAGCAGGGCGTTGGGGGGATTGGAAACAAGCGCTTGAGTTTCGGCGACCAGGATCCCGAGTTCGAGTCAGCATCCCAGGAGAGTTCGATGCACTCACCTTTGCTGCATGGGTGCGCATCGATAGCCTTGATCGCCGCTACAACGCTCTTTTCATGGGAGATGGTTATGAAACCGGCGAGCCACACTGGCAGATTCGCAACGACGGCAAACTCATGCTCTCTGTCATGGTCGACGACTCCGAACCGCATCCGGAGCATCCCGATGTGAGATACCATCACGTCTATTACTCCCCGTCCATGTGGAATCTGTCCATGAGCGGCCAATGGGTTCACGTGGCATCGGTTTACGATCCTCTCAATCGCACCGTTTCTCACTACGTGAATGGTGAGCGGATTTCGCAGGAGGCGATTGATCCAGCCTTTCTCGTCAAGACCCTACGAATTGGAAACGGCGAGATTGGCAATTGGGGACAGCCTTTCCGGGAAACGCCTTGGTTCTCCATCCGCAATCTCAACGGCCGTATTGACGAACTCGCCATCCTCAATGCCGCTGTTGATGACAACGAGATTCGCGAACTTCATCGCCGCAGTCAGGCCGCTCATCACTAGCTATTTCAGTATCAAATCACCATCCAACAAACCCCATATGAAATCCACCACGCTTACACTCCTATTGACCCTTATTCTCTCCGCTACCGCGCAAGCGAAGCTCGTAGCTTGGTATCCTCTCGATGAGTCTCCCACTTCTCCCGACATCGTTGCGGAGATTGCTAGTGACAACGATGACGCCATCACGATCGGGTTCGATCCGGATGATCCGGAGTTCTCCTTTCTCACACGTGGTCATCCTTCCGCTCGCCCCAATCTGGGCACGTCCTATCTCTTTGCCAAAGGCAGCGGCATCGAGTTGGGCGATCATGAGGCCATCCAACCAACGGACAAATTCACCATTTCTTTCTGGGTGCAACCTGTCACCCTGGATGCTTTCGACCGGTTTATCGAAACGCAGGTAACCAATACCAACGCACAAGATGGCATCCGCATCGATATGGGTTCGGGCAACCGCATGCGCGTGCTCGTTCGCGATAACAATGGTGCGGTGAATAGCCAATTCAATCATCCCATGACCCTGAGCAATGATGGCACTTGGTACTTCTTCGCATTCCGCTATGATTCTGAGGGGATCGAGAACGTCCCTTTTCAACTGACTTTGCTAGAGTTCACCGGGAATCCAGTCGATGAAGCCGCCATCGCTGCAGCGACTGCCGGCCCGGCCAACCTGAACACCGGTCCGATCCACTTCCCTCACGCCGGTCCCACACTGATCGGCGTGGAGAATTCCGGTGCCACGGGTGGCAACAATCTCAATGCGGCCATGGACGAGATCGCGTTCTGGGACAACTCCGACGGCAACGGCGTTCTCTCCGATGCGCAGCTAGCAGACGTCTACAACTTCGGGCCCTCAGGCGTCGCGCTGGTCAAGAGCTTTGATACAGACAGCGAAAGCGTGTCTCCGGGCAACCCTGCCACGCTCTCCTGGGAGGTGGCAGATTCTCTAGACTCCCTCGAACTCGTCGACGGGGCGGGAAATGTCACGGATTTGGCAGCGTCGACTCAGAATGGTGCCGGAAGCATCGAGGTGACACCTAACGAAACGACGACTTACCGGATCCGAGCCAAACGCGGAGAAGCCGTGAATGTTTCCACCTTGCGGATCATCGCCGGCGCCGCGCCTGACATCAGCACGTTTAGCTCTGCTAACGAGCTCATCATGACTGGCGAGTCGACCAACTTGTCTTGGCTCGTCGCCGGTGCGGATAGCGTCATGCTTGATCCTGGTGACATGGATGTCACCGGGACAACCATGATCGAGGTGAATCCTAGCGAAACCACGACCTATACCCTGACCGCGACCAACGCCTTTGGTGAGTCGACCGCGAGCGTGACCGTGACCATTCTGTCCGGACCGATTCCAGCGCATCGCTACGTGGCGGATCACCCTGACAATGATGACACGACGTGGGTAGATGGCGTGAGCAACAAGAATCTGAACATCAGCAACGCCTTTCCAGATGACCTGTTAGCGCCTAGCGCCAACACGAACCTAACGAAATCCTACACAACCGGTGGCGGCCTTGCCGGAGGCAATACCGGTAGTTTTCAGTTTGCAGAGTTCACGGCAGAGATTTGGTTGCGCCCGTTTGACCTGACGACGGATCACGAAGTGATTTTTGAATCGGGTGGCGGACAGAACGGCATCGCCGCTCTGGTGAACAGCAGTGGTTTTCGATTCCTCGGATCGGCACAGAACGTCCGCACATTGGATGTCACCGTGCCTCTTTCAGGGCTTCTGTTAGATGATTTCGTGCAGCTAGTCTTCTCCAACAGTGCCAGCAATGGCACCGTGGACATTTCGATTCGGGATACCGTGGGCACCGTTCGCTCACTTTCAGAGACCACGGATGTCATCATTGGTGGAAATGGTGCCGCGCTTTTCGCGTGGGGCTCCGGGGGCTTTGGTGGGGACAATAATCTCGGCGGCCGCACAGAGGAGCCGGATGTAACGCCGGAAGGCTTGACCGGCTTCGCCGGAGAAATCGCCATCATGAACATTTATGATAGTGTCCTTTCTGCGGAAGAGATTCAGGAAGCCTTTAACACTGTGGCAACGCTTGGCACACCACCGCCGCCTTTCAAAATCACGAATCTGGTACGCGACGCCTCAAACAGCACTTTGACCGTCACGTGGGATTCTGCAGCTGGAACCAACTACGGAGCCCAGTTTTCCCGGGATCTCACGGAGTGGTTTGATCTCGCCGGCCCATTCACCGCGACCAGCGATTCGACTACGGAGACTCTCAATGTGCCACCCAACCAACTTCAATTCTATGTTAGAATTGGCCAACAATAACGGCTTATCCATGGGGCGGCTCCTGATGGCCGTCCTTCTGCTTTCGCCTCTCGCGTCCGATGCGGAACCGCAGATCACCGAGTTCGTGGCAATCAATGCTGATTCGCTTACCGATGGCGACGGCAACACGCCAGATTGGATTGAGATCCACAATCCGGATAGCGAGCCTCTCGATCTCTCGGGCTATCGACTCACGGATGATGTGGAAGTGCCAGACCGTTACACCTTCCCTAACGGAACGCTCATCCCAGGCGGCGGTTATTTGATCGTCTTTGCTTCGGGCCAATCGGAAAAGGATTACCGCGACGCTGAGGGCTTTCTCCACACCAACTTCTCACTGGATGGTGACGGCGAATACTTGGCGCTCCACGCACCAGACGGCACTTTGATCCAAGCTTTCGAGCCTGCCTTCGATCCACAGTTTGAAGATGTGTCGTATGGCGTGGGAACGGCCACGGCGCGATCCGTGGTGGTTCCCGCGGATGCCTCCGGTCATTGGTGGGTGCCTAACGAAGATATTGGGAACGCCTGGCAGCTGCCGGACTTTGACGAGGCTTCTTGGACGGCGGCCACGACCGCCATCGGCTACGGACACACCGAAGGCCTTGGCGAAGGGGGGGATACCCGCAACGCCATGTGGTTTGTGAATGCGTCCGTCTACCTACGCCTTCCCTTTGAGATTGAAGATCCTAGCACCATCACTTCACTTGAACTCAACATGCGGTTCGACGATGGCTTCGTTGCCTATCTCAATGGCACACGCGTGGCTGCCGCCAGCGCCCCTGAAGAAGACCCGCTCGCCTTCGATGCCACGGCCACGGCAGAACGCGCCGATGAATTGGTGAATACGCCAGAGAGTTACGCCATTCCAGCAAACACGTTAACCTCCGGAACCAACATTCTGGCGATCCATGGACTCAATTTCTCTTCATCCGGCGCCAATTCCGCTGACTTTCTCATTGCGCCTGAACTTACTGCCGTGACGACGGATGCAGGCAGCGTCTTCGGCTTTTTCACCGAACCCACGCCGGGCGAAGCGAATGGGCCCACGCCATTGTTAGGCTTCGTAGCGGATACCAAATTCTCACAAGATCGGGGTTATTATTCAGAGCCTTTTGATCTCACGATCTCGTCCGAAACGGAAGGCGCGACGATTTATTACACCACCGATGGCACACCGCCTTCTCCTGACAATGGCACTGTTTACTCAGCACCTATTTCCATTGACAGCACCACGACGCTACGGGCCTTTGCTACGAAAGAAAGCTTTCAATCAACTAACATCGACACACAAACCTATCTCTTTGTCGACGACATTGTCGAGCAACGGCGGCCGGCGGGCTACCCCTCCGCCTGGGGAGGTGGACGAGCCGATTACGACATGGATCCTGACATTGTGGATGATCCGGCCTATGCCGACGCCTTTGATGAGGCTTTTGCCGCGGTACCGACTCTATCATTGGTCTTCGATCCCGATGCGCTCTTCGATCGCAATCGGGGCATCTATCAGCGGCCCGACGGCGAGGGCATCTCATGGGAGCGGCCCGTTTCCGCAGAGTTCATGGTGCCCGATGATTCCGAGCCGGGCTTTCACATCAATGCGGGAATCCGCATTCAGGGAGGTTCTTCACGGAATGTCGACACCCCCAAACACGCCTTCTCTTTGCGGTTTCGCGCGGCCTATGGAGCAGAGAAACTGCGTTACCCGTTATTTGAGAACACGCCCGTCGGCCACACCGCGATTAATCGGTTCGATGTGCTGCAATTGCGGCCGGAGTACAACTTTGGCTGGATGCACCGCCATTGGTATCAAGCGTGTTACGCACTTTATGGCCGCGATCAGTGGGCAAGCGACCTTTTCAATGCCATGGGGCAGAACGGCTCGCACGGCCGTTGGGTGCATCTCTTTCTCAACGGCATTTATTGGGGGCTCTACGATTTGCACGAAAGACCGGATGCCAATCACATGGCCAACTACTTTGGCGGAGAAGATGACGACTACGACACAGTGAATTCGTCAGTCGCCACTAACGGAGATCTCGCGGCATTCAATCGGATGATGAACCTCGCGTATGGCGATATTCAAACACCCGAAACTTACGCGGAGATCCAAGGGTTTCTTAACATCGATGCCTTCATCGATTACATGATCCTCAACGCTTATGTGGGGAACCGCGACTGGGACGGTCACAACTGGCGCGCCGCACGCAGGCGTGAAGAAGGTTCCGGTTATCTATTTTTTCCGTGGGATACGGAGTTTTCGGCTTCGCACGTACGAGGCGGCGTCTTCGATCCACCGCCGGATTTCTTTACCACGGCACTAGCTACCAATGTCACGGACAACAATGGTAACCGGAGGCCGACTGGACTCCAACAGCGTCTGGAACGCAACGCCGAATACCGGCTTCATTACGGTGATCATGTTCACGCGCATTTCTTCAATGACGGGCCGCTTACTCCAGAAAAAGCGGCGGCGATGTGGACGGCGCGATCGGAAGCGATCGAGAAAGCCATCGTCGCGGAGTCTGCTCGCTGGGGAGACTTTCGCCGTGATGTCAGTCCAGGCCGCTGGCCTCGGGAACGTTTCGATCTCTACACCCGCGATGATCACTATCTTCCGATCCTCACGTGGCTTCTTGAGACTTACATTCCGCAACGTTCTGGCATTGTCCTTGAACAGCTGCGTTCCCGCGATCTCTATCCAAATGTGGCAGCGCCGAAATTCTCACAACATGGCGGCACGGTCCCGTATGGATTTGAACTCGGATTTGATGGCCCGGGAGCCGTCCATTTCACCAGGGATGGATCGGACCCGCGGCTTTTAGGCGGCGGCATTTCTGCCGATGGGGAAACCATTCTCCCTGGATCGATGCTGACACTCACAGAATCCGCCCATCTGAAAGCGCGGTCCCGTTCCATCTTCGGAGAGTGGTCCGCCCTGACAGAAGCCTCCTTTACGGTCGGAGTTGACGGTCTTGCCATCAGCGAAATCATGTATCACCCGAAAGACACGCCACGTGCGGAGTTCGTCGAGTTGCATAATCGCGGCGACGTCCCGATAGCTCTAACAGGACTGCGTTTTACCAATGGGATCTCGTTTGACTTCGATTCACATGGCTCCATCCCGTCGCTTGCACCCGATGCGCGTCTTCTCATCGTGCGAAATGTTGAGGCTTTTCGAGCAGTCCATGGCGACACGCACGACGCCATCATCGCGGGCGTTTTTCAAGAGGGCACCGCGCTCGCCAATGGCGGCGAAACCCTCACGTTATCCGATGCGAATGATGCGATTGTGCAAACGGTCACTTATGACAACGGCGACCCGTGGCCCACATCCGCTGATGGCGAAGGCCGTTCGCTTATTTTGAATGGGAACCGCTGGATCGCCTCCGGAACGCTCAATGGATCGCCAGGGCAGGCGGATGCTGCTCCCATCGAGATTCTTTCTGCTCCATTGGAACTAACGAGAGTCAACGAGGTAATGACCCTAACCTATCACACCACACTCGCCGCTTCCGCACTCACAATTCAGCAGTCGAGCGATCTTCAGGATTGGAAAGAGATTGAGACACCTACCGTAAGCGAGCAAGTTGACGGAGACTTGCGCTCGGTCACGGTGGAACTTCCTAACAATACGAACGGATTCGTGCGAGTGCGAGCAATGATAGAGAATTAATCTCGCGCAGAGACGCAGAGATGGACATTAGGAAACGACAAACAATCACCAGCTCTTTCGCCGTAAACGAACGCTCACCTATATCATCAACAATCTCAGATCCTAGAAATCTCTGCGCCTCTGCGCCTCTGCGCCTCTGCGCGCGCCTTCCTTCATAACTATGAAATCTCTCCATCGTTTCTCTCCTGAGACCACACCATGCTTTTGATGATGGTAACCATAACAGCCAATCATAACCTCGCGCAGAGACGCAGAGGCGCAGAGATTACAACCATGGATATTAACCAAATTGCGAAAGTCATCGTCGATCGCGCCGTCAATATTCATATGAAGCTTGGACCAGGGTTGTTAGAGTCGGTTTATCATCGAATCCTCGCTTACGAACTACGTAAGGCCGGACTCAAGGTGGCCACGGAAGTGCCGATTCCGGTGGAGTGGGATGACCACATCATAGATGAGAGTTTTCGTGCGGACATGATCATCAATGATTTGGTGCTCATTGAACTCAAGTCTGTTGAGCAGTCGACTGTGGTTCATGGCAAGCAGACGCTCACTTACATCAAGCTAGCAAAGCTAGAATTGGGGCTTTTGCTAAACTTCGGGAGCAACCTACTCAAAGACGATCTCCATCGACTCGTTAACAACCTCAAAGATTAGAAATCTCTGCGCCTCTGCCCGAGGCCTCCTTCACAAGCCCATGAGATCCCACCTAACCATACTTCTCTTAACAGCAACGACCGCGGTGGCAGTCGACTACGCCAAGGATATCGAACCGATCCTAACGGAAAACTGTCTAGATTGCCACGGTCCAGATAAACAGAAATCTGAGCTGAGAATCGACCAACGTGCCGTCTTGCTTCGTGGTGGTGATACCGGCACACCCAGCATTGTGCCCGGCGATCCAAGCAAGAGCTATCTCCTGGATCTTGTCAAAGGGAGCAATCCTGATGAGATCATGCCGCCAAAGGGCGACCCCCTTACGAAAGAGGAGGTAGCGTTGTTAGAAGAATGGATTTCGGAAGGTGCTGAATGGCCTGGTCAGATGGACGAATCGGTAGCGGAGGTCACCACCAATCATTGGTCCTTCCAGCCGGTGGTGCGCCCTGAGGTTCCACATGGGGCTGATCATCCGGTCGATGCTTTCTTGTATCGAGCTTTGAAAGAGGCAGGCGTTGGGCCTAACAACTCTGCGGATGCCCGGTCACTCATCAAGCGCGCATCCATCATCCTAACGGGTTTACCGCCAAAGTTTGAGCGGATTCAGGCATTCGAGGAGGCGTACGCTCAAGACGCCGATGGCGCTTATGAATCTTTGTTAGATGACCTACTCGCTTCCCCACACTTTGGTGAACGCTGGGCGCAGCATTGGCTAGACGCCATTCGTTGGGCGGAAACGAATGGATCAGAATCCAATCTTTATCGCAAGAACGCGTGGATTTATCGTGACTATGTAGTGAGGGCATTTAATGAAGATGTGCCCTATGAGCGCTTTGTCAGGGAACAGCTGGCCGGCGATCAATTGGGTTCCGGCGATGCCACAGGATTCTTGGTCGCCGGACCGCACGTGCCGGCCGCGACCGTGGGAGAAGAGCCGTCAGCGATTCGGCAAGCTCGGGCCGACCGGATGGATGAGATCATGCAAACCGTAGGCGCATCGATGTTAGGTGTAACGGTGGGATGTGCCCGCTGTCACAATCACAAATTCGATCCCATATCGATTCAAGATTACTATGCCTTAACCGCCGTTTTTCAGGGAGTTGAGTTTGGCGGACGCATCCCCGAATTCTCAGACACCCATCCTCGAAGGAAACGCGCCAAAGAGATTCGCGCGGCAATGTTCAAAGAACGCGCCACGTTGCGCAAATACCTCGGTACTTGGGAAGAGAATTGGGGAGGCTTTGCCGAAGTTCAGTTTCCCGCCACCAACACGAAAGCCATTCGAATCGAATTTCATCAGAGGGCCGTCTTCATCGATGAACTCGAAGTCTTCGGCCCTCACGATTACTACCACAATCTCGCCCTGGCCTCTCATGGAGCGAAGTTAAAAACGGATCCTAACATGACGCAACTCCGCGGTGAGTTATCGAAGGCCAATGACGGCGTCTACGGCACCATGATGTGGAAGTCCCGCGCTCCCGATCGCAGCAAGGAGAAGCCTTGGGTGGAGATTCATTTCGCTGATCCACAAGAAGTCAGCCGCTTCCGCTACAGCAGCAATCGGGAGTATTACTTTGAAACGGATTACCTGGAGAAAATGCCATCGGGCAAGTTTCCACCTGTTCGCATCCTAGCATTGCAGCCCGACGGCAGTTGGAGTGAATTGGGTGATAGTCAAGTATCACGCCAAACCCTGAACAAGAAACCGGCTCTCAAGAAGGCGTCTGTTAGGCTCCATCAACACATCGCGGAACTTAAAGAAGAGGGGCCGCAACACAGCTTCGTTGCGCAGTTTACAAAGCAACCGAAGGTCACCCACGTGCTGCACCGTGGTAGTCCGGAGAATCCTCGCGATGACGTTTCTCCAGCCGGTTTCGCCATCATGAAAGGGGATCTCGGGCTCACCTCAGAGGCGCCCGATGCGAAACGACGCTTACAGTTTGCCCAGTGGCTAACCCAACCATCACACCCACTCACGGCACGCGTCATCGTCAATCGCATCTGGCATCATGTCTTTGGTGCCGGCATCGTCTCGACGACCAGCGACTTTGGGTTGGCCGGCGCCACGCCGACGCATCCAGAACTCCTCGATTGGTTGGCCTCGGAGTTTGTTGATTCGCAGAATGAGGGAATGAAACCGTGGTCCATGAAAAGTCTGGTGCGCATGCTAGTGACGACGGAGGCCTTTCGCCGGGCGAGTTATCCTTCGGAAGCCGGCAGGCGAATTGACGCCACGGCCGCCTTGCTCTGGCGTTACCCACCGCGGCGTGTGGAGGCCGAAGTCATTCGCGACGGGATTCTGCAAGCGTCAGGAAAACTCAATACCACCATTGGTGGCCGCAGCTATCGTATTCACAATGTGAAGAAAACCTACGCCCAGTGGGAAGTAGTGGATAATCACGGCCCGGAAACATGGCGCCGCATGCTCTATCAAGAACGCTATCGCCGCGTCGATGATAAGATGTTCACCGCTTTTGATTTCCCCGATTGCGGCCAAGTACGCGCCAAACGCCCCGTTTCCACCACGCCCCTGCAAGCGCTGAATCTGATGAATAGCGATTTCGTGATTGAGCAAGCGAAGTTCATCGCCGAACGCGCGCAGCTTGAGGCGAAGAAAGACCCCTTAAAGCGCGTCTTCGAACTCCTGCTGGCGCGTGAGCCCAGTGAGGATGAGCGGGTAGCTTGTCAGGAGACAGACCTGCAACTGGTCTGCCGTAGCCTAATCAATTCTAACGAATTCGCGTTTCTTCCATAAATAGTAACTTAAAGAATTGGATGACTCTCATATCAGGAATCTCTGCGTCTCTGCGTCTCTACGCGAGCCTCTTTCTCATTGGCATTGCGCATGCCGCTGACAAACCCAACATCCTTTTCATCGCCATCGATGACCTGCGGCCGGAGTTAGGTTGTTACGGTTCACCCGCTGTGAAATCGCCTCATCTCGATGCCATCGCGGCGCGGGGGATGCGTTTTGATCGCGCTTATTGCCAAGAGGCGATCTGTTCGCCGTCCCGCGCCAGCTTGATGACGGGCACGCGACCGGACACCAACGGCCTGACTCACAACTACATCGATTTTACTGAAGTTGATAACAGCCTAACCACACTTCCAAAACACTTTGCCGATAACGGTTATGAAACGGTCTTCTGTGGCAAGATCTACCATCGCCCGGAACACTCACCCGAGTCCTGGACTCGCAAGCCGGCACACCGCTTGGTGAAAGTGCCAAGGCCTAAGACGCCTTATGCGTTAGAAGAGAATCAGAAACTGCGCAACGACAATTTCAAAGCCATGTTAGAAAAATATGGTGAAGCCGCGAAACGCGGGCTTGGAAGCGGGCCAGCGTATGAGATGGCGGATGTTCCGGATCATCGCTACATCGACGGCTACAACACCGAGTTGGCAATCGCGACACTCAAGCAGATGACGAGTGATCAGGTGGATAAGCCGATCTTCTTAGCCATGGGCTACAAACTTCCGCATCTAAACTGGATCGCTCCAAAGAAATACTGGGACCTCTATGATCGCGACAAGATCCAACTCGCGACGCAAGTCGAGGGCCCCAAGAACGGCGCGGCCATGGGTCTCCACGCTTCATTCGAGCTGCGCACCCGGGCGGGTATCCCGAAATACGGTCCTCTTGGCGACGACCTCTCTCGCACCTTACTCCACGCCTACTATGCCAGTGTGAGTTATGTGGATGCCTTGATTGGCAAATTAGTGAAGACGTTAGAAGAAGTTGGCATCAGCGATAACACGGTCATCATTGTCTGGGGAGATCATGGCTGGCATCTCGGTGAAATGGGCATCTGGGGCAAAGCGACGAATTACGAGATCTCCGCTAGAGTACCGCTCATCGCCGCGACGCCGAAAATGAAAGCGAAGGGCAAGCACAGCACAGCTCTTGTTGAACTGCTAGACATCTACCCCACCCTATGCGATCTTGCTGCCCTTCCCAAACCCAGTCACATCGAAGGACGGAGCTTTGCGCCGCTCTTGGATGATCCCGATCTCAAATGGAAAGATGCTGCTATCACCCAGTTCCCCAATCCTGCCCTGCGTGAGTGGGCGGCAAATCCCCTATCGCCCGAGATGCGTGAGACCTTCTTTGGCCCGTTGATCAAAGACGTGGAAGACCGCATCATCAAGCAGCAAGGCGATGCTTGGAATCGCGATTTGTTTGAGAATCATCTCACTGGCTACACGCTGCGCACCGATCGCCATCGGCTAGTCGTGTGGCGTGATCATCGTGATCCCTCATCGCAACCGATCTTCACCGAACTCTATGATCACGAGAAGGATCCCCAAGAAACGGTCAATGTGGCAAATGCCAACCCTGACATTGTCAAGAATCTCACGGCCAAACTACATCAAACGTTGAATCCATGAATCGCCCCGAACATCTCACTCTCCACGGCCGCGAATTGCTCAGCCGGCGGAACTTCATGCGTCAGACTGGCATCACGCTTGGTGGTCTTGGTCTCGCGCCATTGTTAGCCGCGGAGGAAGATCCGACTGCTTTCAGCGGCAAGAAACCCATTCGCCCTGACATCGTACCTAATGATCCCTATCGCCCGCGTGGCAGCCACTTTGCGGGAGCGGCGAAACAAGTGCTCGTTATTTACTGTCCCGGCGCGCCCAGCCATGTCGATACCTTTGATTACAAGCCAGCCCTAACCAAATACCACGGCCAAAAGCCGCCGGGCATTCCTGCAGTAACGTTTGAAGGCCCGACCGGAAACATTGCCAAGCCATTCTGGGAGTTCAAGCCACGCGGCGAAAGCGGCAAGATGACCTCCGAGTTGTTGCCGCGAATGGGCGCCTTGGCGGACGACTTCTGTTTTATTCACTCGCTGCACACGCAAACGAGTGCGCATCCACAAGGAGAGAACTTCTTCAACACCGGCTTCACCATGGAAGGCTTCCCGTCATTCGGCGCCTGGGTCACGTATGCCTTGGGGTCGGAATGTGAAGATCTTCCAGCCTTTGTCGCTATCAATGATCCTCGTGGATTAGCCCGTTCGGGGAAGAACAACTTTGGGAGCGGCTTCTTGCCCGCCGCCTTTCAAGGAACGGACTTCAATGCCAAGAACCCGCCGGCCAATCTGCGCCGGCCTAGCACACTCACCGCTGCCGATGATCAAAGAACCGTGGAGCTTCTTCGACGTCTCAATGCCAAACATCTCGAGCAGTATCCTGGTGACGCCGACCTCGCTGCGCGTATCGCCAGCTATGAACTCGCCGGTCAAATGCAAACATCCGTTCCCGACATGATGGATCTGTCAGCGGAACCGGAATCCATTCACAAAGAATATGGCACGGATACGGGCACCGAATTGAAACGTGAATACGCCAAGAATTGCATTCTTGCTAGACGTCTCCTTGAGAAGGGCGTCCGCGTGGTCCAATTGTTCAATGGAAGCGATCCCGCCGGAGGCAACGGCATCACCAATTGGGACTCCCATTCCAACATCAAAGAGACTCATGCCATGCAAGCCGAGATCATGGATCAACCCACCGCCGCGCTGCTTCAGGACCTCAAACGTCGCGGATTGTTAGACTCAACCTTGGTAGTTTGGTGTAGCGAGTTCGGCCGCATGCCTTTCCTCCAGGGCAATGGCACTGGCCGCGATCACAACCCCGATGCCTTTACCTGCATCTTGGCCGGCGCCGGCGTCAAGAAAGGATTCAGTTTCGGAGCGAGCGACGAGTTTGGGTTTAAAGCGGCCACGGATCCCATTGAGGTCTACGACTTCAATGCCACCATCCTCCATCTCATGGGCCTCGACCACGAGCGTCTGAGCTACTATCACAATGGCCTTGAGCGGAGGCTAACAAACGTCCATGGCCACGTAATCAAGGACGTTCTCGCTTAGATTCTTCCCCATTCATCAAAGGCTTGAGCGCTTTCCACATGGTTTCCGCGAGGATTTCGTGTCCGGCTTCGTTGGGATGAATCTGGTCGTCCTGATTAAACTTCGTTTCTCCAGCGACGCCTTCTAAAAGGAAGGGCACCAAGGTGGCTTTAGTTTCTTTCGCCACGGCCGGATAAACCGCTGCAAACGCCTCGGTATAGTCCTTGCCAAGATTATCCGGCATCTGCATCCCAGCGATCATGATCTTTGCCTTGGGGTATTTCTCTCGCACTTGGGCGATGATCTTCAGCAAATTCGCTTTGGTCGATTTGGGATCGATCCCACGCAAGCCGTCGTTACCCCCTAACGCTACGACGAAGATATCTGCGCGTTGTTTGAGCAACCAATTCAATCGCGTGACCCCATCACGCGTCGTATCGCCACTGCGGCCGCCATTGGAGATCCGCCAAGGCAACTTGGCTTCCCCTACTTTCTTTTGAAGGAGGGCGGGATAGGCGGCGTCTTTGGGAATGCCGTAACCAGCTGTTAGACTATCGCCAAGAATGACCACGCGCTTGGTGAGAGACCGGTTGGTTTCGGAAGCAGCGCATGGAAGCGCAAGAAATCCAACGAGGAAGAAGAAATGCCAACGACGCATGGCGAAAGTTTATCGATTCTCCTACTTGGTGCAAACTGGATGTCGAGCCTGGTGAATCGCCTTCATTTGTTTCGACTCTTCAAAAAGCGCCATCAAATGGCCGCAACGCTGTAGGCAGGGTGCCTCCCATATTCTCTTTGATCTCGCGCAGCCATCTTTGCTGTTTGTTAGTAGGCATCGCTTCCAAGAGATCGCGAACCGCTTTCTGATTGGCTTCGTTACCTATCAGCGTCTCGGCGGAAATCGCGCCCGTGATCCTGCGATAGGATTCAAAGGAGAGCGTTTCCCCTGCCACGCTGGTCAATGCTTGCACCGCACTCACAAAGTCATCGTTGATCCATGATTGAATTGTGCCCTCAATCGCTCCAGCGCGCGCAGCGGGATCTTCCAAGTCTTTCGCCCACTTGAAAAGAGTGTGAGGATCTTGAGCGCTTTCGCTTCGCGAATACTCTTTGAAGAACTCATGACGCATGGCACGGCCAGGCAGGGTCATGGCCAAATCGATGGCTTGTTGCGGATCAGCGGCTTTCACCTTTTCCAACACCGATTTCACCAACTTCCGCCCTTCGTGGATACGAGTATCAAGAGTGCCCAACGCCGACTCAAGGGCTGATTTGGGGTCGTGCTCAACTAATGCTAGCGCTTCATGCCGCCGACCCAGCCACGCATACTCGTCAGGCCCAATGATCTCCAAGACGCGCTCACGAGATTCATTCGGCATCGCCTCAATGTCAGACAAATTGCCGCGCAGAGAATGACCCAAGAAGAACTCGATATTCTTTCTAAAGGCATCGGAAACGGGTAATTGGCCTAACCAATCAAATGCTGCTGAAGCGTCTTGGCGCACCCATTTGGCCATGATGTCAGTGTCGGCCAGACGAAACCACGTTTCCACATCGGCGATGCCATTGTTTGCGGTCAGCGCTTGCAGAGCGCCGCCCGGATCGTCGTCTGACCAGCGTGTGATCAAAGCTTTCATGGCGTGCCAACGAAACCGGCCCGCTTGATCGGCCTCGGCCAGTGCTTCCGGTCCATGCTCGATCGCTCCCGCTTGAGCAAAGGCCGTCCACGCCTCGGCCTGCTGCCAGCCCCCGGGCAGTTTCTTGATCGCCCGCGCCGCTCTTTGCGGATCCTTGGCGGCAAGCGACTCAACGCATTGGATGAGCAGCTCTTTCTGGTCCATGCCGGCCAGGCCTTCTTCGAATAATGACAGGAATCCCTCGGGATCATCGGTCGCCAACTGGGCAAACAAGGTCTCCCGTTGTTGCAGAGCTTCCTCGGACGGAAGCGAGTGGCTAACCAAGTTTCTAAGCTGCTGCTTGATGGTTGGAGTACGTGGGACATCATGCGATAGGCTCTGCTTTGCGACACGCTGTTCCGGAGCCAACGATGGTTCTGGTGAAGACGCCGAGCGTCCGACCATCCAACCGGCGATGGGCATGGCGATCGTCACCAGTATGAGGAGCCAGGCACGATTCATCGGTTTTCTCCCTCCAAATAAACCGCGCGTAAACGGGCCTTCTCAGCCTCTTCCAAGTGGCTATTCTCAATAAGCCGGCCCAACTGATCCGGCGTGGCTTCCCAGAACTGATCCAACGCTTGACCGGTGAGTGTTTTTCTCAACTCCTGATCCGTGACGACGCTGGCCCATTGAAAGGCTCTTTCCGGATCGTCCGGAATCTCACTAACAAGCTCCTTGATCAATTGATCACGCGATTCTCCGCCGTTGATCTCCGCAATGATCTCTGACATGATCGCAGGATCACCGCCGCGCACGCGATGACCTAACACTGTCAACGCATGTTGCTCAAGTTTCTCGTGACCCAAGCCTATGACCCAACTCAGCGTGTCTTGAAGATCCTGCATCCCGCCGATCACGCTCAAAGTGCTAATAACGTCTACGAGACGATCCGGAACCTCCTCGCCCGGCGGCACCTCGGCGAGCAACTCCGCCGCCTTCTCTCGAGTGCGCACCGAGTCTCTGGTGTCAAAGCTGTCAAAGAAGAGGAAATCTGCCTGCGCCTCCCTATCAAAGTACTCGCTTCGTTCCCGCATCCACCGCCAAGCTTCGTCACCCCCGATGGCCAACGCTGATCCCAACAATCGCGCGACCTGAGATTTTAATTCTTTTGGAATCTTCTCATCAAAGAGTCGCTTGGCCAAACCCATGTCTCGCAAATGCGTGTTCATGAGAAAGGACGAAAGGTAGTCCGCACGTGCGGCGGGGTGCTTGATCGATTCGACAAAGGTTTCAGCCTCTTCCCAAGTCTGCGCCGTGACCCATCCATTTCCCGAATGCCGGGGATCCCGGCCCTCTAGAATATCGAGATGTCCAAAAGCCTGGAGATAGATTTCCCAACCACCGCCCACTTCATTGAAGACGCCGAACTGACTCGCACTCGCTTTGGCCATTTGTGCTATCATTTCTTCATTTTCTAACGAAGTCATCCACTCGACAGCGGCTTTCGGATCGTAGCGGCTCCATTCTCTTACGGCTACTGTGCGCATTCTCTTGGGCCACGTGACGGCGTCGCCATGCTCTATCAATTCCCCCAAAGCCCAGGGATTCTCATTGGTCACCACGTCCAACAAAGCCTTGGTAAGCTGGACGCCCTCCTCTTCCGGCAATCCATGCAATTCCCGCGCCGCGGCGCCGGGATCCGAAACCGCCCATAACTCTAGCACCTCAGCCAACGCGTCGATGGCGCCATGCTCATCGAAATGAGCGCGGGCCATTGCCGCGGCCAAAGCGGGGTTCCATTTCGCCAACTGACGGAATCGCTCCAAGCGCCTCTCCGCGCCGGCATCCAACCACTCGCTAAGGGCCTGCGAGTCGCCCAGCCAAGGCTTGGTGCTCTTCTCAGGAGGCAACAGTTGAAACGCCGCCGGTACCGCAGTGTAAGAGGCAGGCCGAGTCTCCAAAGAGGACGAGGCCGCCCAACCAAGCGCAAACAACACGGGCCAACCGAGAATCGTCCAACCCGGTTTGGCGAAGGAGGGCTTCTTTGGCGGATGCATGAAGGAACAGTGTCGTCCACTTTCGCTCTCTGGGCAAACGGCAGCGAGATTGCATCATTCCCGGGCTTTACGCGGGCCGCCAGCTGAGCACATTCCTGCGCCATGCCGATTCTTTCGACCCAACAAGTAAACAAGCATTTTGATAGTGGCGGTGACCTCATCCACATATTGAAAGACGTCTCGTTCCATCTTGAGGCGGGAAGATCTTGCGCGATTGTGGGTCCGTCAGGAAGCGGAAAGACGACGTTGTTAGGATTATGCGCGGGTTTGGACACGCCGTCGTCCGGCACCGTGACCTTGGATGGCCGCGAACTCGAGACGCTCTCCGAGGACGGCCGTGCCGCCTTGCGGCGGGAGCGCGTGGGCTTCATATTTCAGAACTTCCAACTCATTCCCAGTCTGACCGCCTTGGAGAATGTCCTTGTCCCGTTGGAGTTGTTGGGCCGATCCGCGAGCCGCGAACAGGCACGTGCTTTGTTAGCGAAAGTTGGATTGGAAGACCGCGGTCATCACTATCCGCTTCAACTCTCCGGCGGTGAACAGCAACGCATTGCCATCGCACGGGCCTTTATCCACCAACCAGCCATTCTGTTTGCCGATGAGCCCACGGGAAACTTGGATGTGCAGACCAGCTCCCGCGTGGTGGAGATGATGTTTCAACTCAATCAAGAAGCGGGCACGGCCATTCTCATGGTGACCCACGATCGCGGTCTCGCTCGGGAAGCCGATGAGATGCGCACCATGGACGCCGGCACTCTAAGTGAGCCTAATCAATCTCCTAACCATGCGTGACTCCCTAACGTGGCTCTTAACCATGGCGTGGCGGGACAGCCGTCGCGGCCGCCGACGGTTGCTCTTGTTTTCGAGTCCCCTGATCTTAGGGGTGGCGGCCCTCGTCGCCATCCAATCCCTTCGCGACAATGTGAATGACGCGATCGAAGAGCAATCACGCGCTCTGTTAGGCGCTGATTTGTTACTTTCCGCCCGGCAACCGTTTGCCGGCGAGGCCGCCACTTTGATCAAAGAGATCGGGGGCGAACAAACCTCGGAGATCGCCTTCACCACCATGGCCTACAGCGAGAAGGCGGACATGGCGCGCTTGGTTCATTTGCGTGGGGTGAATGCGGACTTCCCGTTCTATGGCGACTTGGAAACAACCCCCGCGGGAATCTGGGAAAGCAGTCTGGCCTCAGGCACCTTTGTGTTAGAACAAAACTTGGTTGAGCAGTTTCAATTGCAGCCCGGCGACACGCTAAAACTCGGCAATACCGAACACGTGATGGCGGGCGCACTTACCTCCTCGCCACCGCGAGCGTCTCTCTTTGCCGCCTTTGCCCCTCAAGTGCTCATTCCTCTGGCAGACATCGAGAAAACGGGCCTACTCACAGCGCGTAGCCTAGCGTTTTATCGCACCTACATCAAGCTTCCGCCCGGCCAAAATCCTCACAAACTTGCCGAAAAACTCGATCCCAAGCTCGACGCCTTGCGGATCAGTTGGCAAACGCCGGAGAAGCGCCGCCGAGGCATTGGCAAACAGCTCGATCGCCTCTATCGTTTTCTTAAACTGATCGGCTTGGCCTCCATCATTCTCGGTGGCATTGGCATCTCCAGCGCCATTCACCAACACATTTCCCGGCGCCTCCCCAATGTGGCCATCTTACGTTGCATGGGTTGCACGGCACGGCAGGCCTTTGGCATCTATGTGATTCAAGCCACCACCTTGGGTTTGATCGGCTGTGCAGGCGGCGTATTGTTAGGGGTAGCCATTCAAGCGCAACTTCCAGCACTCCTATCAGCCGTCGCGCCCTTGGAGATCCCGTTTCAACTCTCGCCCACCGCCATCTTCCTCGCGGCTAGTTTGAGCATGATCATATGTGTGAGCTTTTCACTGTTTCCCTTGCTCAAGATTCGCCGCGTGCCGCCTCTGGCGGCTATCCGAAGCGCCCTCCTCAATACGAGCGGCCGCAAACGCGATCCCTGGGCCTGGGGCATCGGCACACTCCTCGTGACCGCACTACTGGGCTTCAGCTTGTTAGGCGGCGGGCCTAAAAAACAAGCGCTCTTCATGGCTGGCGGTTTGATCGCCGTGTTCATGCTCCTCGCCTTGGTGACTTTTGTGGCCACTTGGGCCAGCCGAAAGCTCGCCCGTCACGGATGGTCCTTTGCAATGCGCCAGGGACTGGCTAATCTTTACCGGCCTAACAATCAGACCTTCGCCGTGGTCATGGCGCTTGGGTTGGGGGTGTTTCTCATCCTGACACTGCTCTTAGTGCAACGCGTGCTTCTGCAACAACTCGATAGCGATCGTCTTGCCGAGAAGGGAAACGTGTTTCTCCTCGACGTCCAACCCGATCAGCAAGCGGGTGTGGAACGCACATTGGCAGAGCATGGATCGGAAGTGATCCAAACGGCTCCGCTGATATCCATGCGCCTCCTCTCGGTCAAAGGCCGTTCCGTTTCCGAACTGGTCAATGATGAGAAAGATAAAGTGCCAGGGTGGATCTTAAGGCGGGACTTTCGCACCACCTATCGCTCCGAGATCAGCGAATCTGAAAAGCTCCTTGACGGCCAATGGATCGCCCGGGTTGAGAACTACGAGGTTGATCAAGCCGCGCCTGTCTCCATCGAGAAAGGAATCGCGGAAGATTTAAAGATCACAGTGGGCGACGAGATTGAGATGGACGTGCAGGGCGTCAGCCTTCGCCTCGTCATCGCCAACATTCGAGAGGTGGATTGGGGAACCATGGGTTTGAACTTCTTCCTGGTTTTTCCGGAAGGCATTCTTGAAGAAGCTTTGAGCTATCATGTTTATACGACTTTTATTAGTGACCCCGCCGTGTCGGGCCGATTGCAAACAGCCCTAACCAAAGCCTTTCCAAACGTCACGGTCATCGACCTCACTCTGGTCATCGAAGCTTTGGAAGACATCCTAAGCAAGGTCGCCATGGCCATCCGCTTCATGGCGGCATTCACTGTTTTCACCGGCTTGCTCATTCTCGTCGCCACCCTGGTCTCCAGCCGGGGCGACCGCCTGCGGCAGATGGCTTTGTTGCGAACGTTAGGATGTTCAAGCGCCCAGATCTGGCGCATTCTTTGTAGTGAATACGTCGCGCTCGGCGTGCTCGCTTCCCTGGCCGGCGCGGCGCTGGCACTCCTAGCACTATGGCCCCTAACGCAGTTCGTTTTCGAGACACCGTTTCTTGCAAGTCCCGTCCTGATCTTCGCTGCCGTTCTTTTGAGCAGTCTGGCGACACTCCTCTTAGGTCTGATGCTAAGCCGTGGATTAACTCGACGACCACCCCTTGAAGTCATCCGGGACGAGAATCTCTCTTGATAGGTTAAAAAATCTGACGCTAAAAAATTTGCCGTCAAACGCTCCCTGAGTAGCGTTTTAAACCAACCCCTAAGAGTGCAATCGACCCCCGCACTACCCCGCAGTGAACCCTCGCACCTTCACTGCGGGGTTCACTTGGGCGTTGGGCAGGAGAGTTTTCAAGACAATCGGGTGGTTCCTTACATTTGCTAACCTTCCGGTCCACTCTCTCGGTGGCACGAGTTGAGCCGTGAGGAAAGATGAGTTCATCGCCTCGATTCGCCGAATAAATATGGAAGCGTCCATCCAAACTCAGGATGGCATTGGCATCACGCGCCGCTCTCTCCTGCGTGTAGGATTGAGGAGATGCTTCCGGAACCTGTTCGCTTAGTGGTATTACCTCTACTTCTAACCCTTGATCTACTGACAGATCCTCACGAAACAGGAAGACTTCCCGGTCGAAGACCGCCATCACCTCGATTCCGGGATCGACGGGGAATGCGCCCAGCCAAACGAGATCTTGATCATACACGGAGATCTCATTTTCTCTCCAGACCACGGCCCGGCCATCCACAGCAAAGGCAAGGCTATCATAGCCCGAGCCGAATCCTATCACTTGCACCAGAGTGTCTGCCGCATAGGCCCGGCCATGATGCCGTCGCCAACACAAAGCCGAACGAAGTGGCCACGCCATCACGGATTTCATAGTGACCATCGTAGCGGGTAGGATCGCGATGCTCGGCAATGAGCGAAGATGTGAGGACGGCAACGATACAGCACAATCGGGAGACTAACGACAAGCATTGTGAGCACATGATAGGAGAATAGAAAGCCTTGTCAGAATTCGTCAATGAGCAATCCGCGCTTCCTGTCAAATGCACATGGCCTGAATCGGCTCACTCACATGTTTCTCCAATTTCCGCTCACTGCTCTGTACAGGCACCAGGAAGGCGAATTCCGTTGCATGCCCATGGTTAAGAAAGTAGGCTTCGCCCTGTAATGAAAACGTTTTCTCTCACATGCCTCGGCATGGCTGCGTTGGCGGTCTTTTCCTATGCGAAGGATGACCAGGAACTTCCGGATCACTCACTCTCCGAATGGAAACTGGGTGACATCATTTCCGGTGACAAAGTCTCGTTAGACAAACTCGATGGCAAAGTCGTCGCCATTGAGAATTGGGGCATCCGCTGAGGGCCTTGCATTAGCTCCATGCCGCATCTGGTTCAGATGAACAAACGGTATGGCAAGAAGGGATTGCAGATCATAGGCGTACATCGTCAGAATGCTAGCGAGGAGGAGATTATCAAGATGGTGGAGAAGCTGGAAATGGAGTTTCCTGTGGCCAAGAGTGGCAGCGGTCCAGTAGAGACGCGTGGTATCCCGCACCTTTTCATCTTCAGCACAGCGGGCAAACTTGTTTTCAGCGGGCACCCAATGGATGATGAAGCGGAGAAGATCATCAAACGTGAACTCAAGAGCGCGACAGCGGATGAGAAAAAAGAGAGGAAGTTTGGACTCATAGAACGCCCCAAGAATCTAACACCTGTCCGAACTTGGACCAACACGGAAGGCAAGACGGTTCGAGCGGCCCTAGTCTCCGTCTCGGGTGACAAGGCCAAGCTTCAGTTGACCAATGGCAAGCAAGTCGACTACGCGATCGATAAACTGTCAGAGGAAGACCAGAAGCTCATTCAATCCAAAGCGGGCGAGAGCCCTTGAATTTTCTCAAACAGCTGGTACCGGCGGCCAAGGCAAGGCCGCAACCAGACTGAGTGGAGCAGCTTCAGTATCTCCCAGCAAAGCAAAGTGAAGCTGATCCGCCTGTCTCAGCAAGTTGAGTTGAGAACGATCCACAGAAACTATTTCATACATGATAATTCTGGCAGTTCTGGTCTAGACAAGGCCAATCCTCGGGGTAACGCTCGCCTCGTATGCCGGACGACCGTCAACTTCGCATCTTGTGGGTAAACGACCGCGCCTCGTTTTACGGGGGCTGCGAGCGCTATGTGGCGGCCACAGCCACTGGATTGCGGGCGCGCGGGCACACCGGACGGCTCCTCTACGACGCGTCACATCCCACAGACGATGCCTTCCTCCGGGTGTTTGCCGATGGCGCCACATCCATGGCGAAGGCCGAAGTGCAACTGCGGGAGTATTCGCCTGACTTGATCTACCTGCACAAGGTCAATGACAGGCAATGTGTGGAGCGGCTTCTCGATGCGGCGGCCTGCCCAGTGATCATGTTTATTCACGATCACGACCACTTCTGCCTGCGCTACCACAAGATCACTACTCTAACAAAACAAGTATGCCGTCGGCCGGCCACGGCGTGGAATTGTTATCGGTGTCTTGGTTTCATCAATCGCATCCACGAATGGCCGGGTGTGAAGTTTCGCCGTATGAATACGTTACGAACCTTGCAGGCAATGATCCGCCGTTGTGATCATGTGGTGGTGGGATCGAACTACATGCGTCAGCATGTGGTGGCTCACGACTTCGAACCCGGTCGCGTGCATCGCATCCCGCTCTTTGCCGATTGCGAACCGGCGCCTTCGAAAGAATCTGCGGCGAAAGAGAAAGAGGATCAGTTTGTCTTTGTAGGCAATTTTCTGCCTGGCAAAGGCATTGATCTGCTTCTGCGCGCCTTTGCTAGAGCCGATACAGCGATGAAACTCTGTATCATTGGTAGTATCGGCGATGCCACACCTTATGAAGATCAAGCGAAACAGTTAGGTCTCGGTGAGCGTGTGATTTTTCACCGCAAGATGGCACGCAATGATGTCCTTCGTGAAATTCGCGAGAGCCGCGCCGTAATCGTCCCGAGCCGGAATCCGGAGACCTTTGGTCTGGTGGCCGTGGAGGCGATCAGTCAACGCACGCCGGTGATTGGATCGGACGCGGGCGCCACCGCGGAATGGATTGAAGATGACGTCAACGGCTATCAATTTCCCTCCGACGATGTGGGGGCTTTAGCGGCATGTATCGAACGCATGGCCGCCTCGCCGGAAAAGGCACGGAATCTGGGAGAGCAAGGTTTTCAGCTCTACGAACAGTCCTTTCAACCTGAACGACACATGAAAAAGTTAGAGCGTCTCTTTATCGATACGATCGCTGTGCCTGCCAATCATCCTTCTTCCCCCGTGCCTGCTCATGCCTGACTTTGGAAAGTTCACCGCCCGTGGTGGCAGCGAAGTCGAGGCGAGTCTCACGACTCTTCTGACCAAGATGGGCCGTGCCTTTGAAGAGATCCTCCCGAGGGAGAGTTACCGCAGCGTGATTCTGATCGGCGGTTACGGACGCGGCGAAGGTGGGGTCCAAGTGATCGATGGGAGCGAACGCCCTCACAATAACCTTGATTTCATGGTCATCACACGGCCTGGATTTGCCACTGACTTGTATCCACGGATGCGCGAATGTGTGGCACAGTTTGCTCAGGATGCGGGTTTGGGCATCGATATCAGTTTCATAGAAGAGCAGCGGCTCGTGCAGTCGCCCTGCTTGGTCATGTGGTATGACATGCGCTTTGGCCACAAGACAGTCATTGGCGATGATCTGTTTCTTCGTGGCCTCGACCAATTTAGCAAAGAGAAGATCGAGCCCTTCGACGTGCTCCGATTGATGGTCAATCGTGGCACTTTATTAGTGATCAACGATGCGGTGTTAGGAAAACAAGCACTCCAGGAATCCGACCGCAAACTCATCATCAAGCACGTGATGAAGGCGCTCATTGGATTCGGTGATGCTTATCTCTTCTCTCGTGGCGAATATGATTGGAGTTACGCGGAGAAACAGCAACGCATGCAGTCCCTGGCAGATGCGCCATCAGAGCTGAAACGTCTTTATGAAGAAGCGCTAGAATTTCGTTTCTCGCCTAACTACGAGCGTTACGCGGACCGTGATTTGCAAGAGTGGATGACCGAATTGCGCGGACTTCTGAGAGAGCCCTATCTCGACTTTGAGCGTTTCCGGCTTGGAAAGCCTTCATTGGATTGGAGCGGTTATTTGCCGGCCGCCCTCGCCTGCGAATTCGGCAAAGCTCTGAAGTCTCCGCGCGGTCTGGCCAAGTCACTGGTTTACGCTCTGCGCACACGCGGCATTCCCGGCGTCAGCGGTTTGCGCACGCGTTTGGCAGCGCGTTGTGTGGGAGACCGCATCTTGATGCCGCTGATCTTTCCCGCCGTGTATTTCGATGTCGATGATGGGGCCTATGAGCAAGCGGCGCAGCGTTATCTCAAAGCTTCAACTAACAAAAGCCGTTCACGGCGCAATGCTTATCTCCGCAAATGGGGAGAGATTGGTGATTCCAATTTTCAAAACGTCATCGATGCCAATGACATTCCGCTGCATGATGACTAGCAAATATTAAAAAAGAGCCAATCTGCAATCACCTGCGTGTGCGTGAGTTCGCACTTTCGTCCTTCTTCAACCTCAGCTTTCATCATCATTGAATTATGCTCAAAAAGCTGATCCAGCGCTTGTCTGATCCCGTTTTTTATTGGCGGCGCTGGGCGCTGTTGAAGCACCGTTTGGCGCCAGGAAATCCGGAAGTTGAGGAGATCGACCTCGATCAAATCGATCCAGTGAGGGCACTCGTTGTTGTCGCACATCCAGATGACGAAGTCTTCTGTTCCGGCCTGATTTGCGAACTCAGAAGGCGCCGCACGAAAATCCATCTTCTTTGCCTCACCAGAGGCGAAGGAGGTCCCCTGCCTGCTGGCACCACTCGGGACGAACTCGGGGAGATTCGCACACGGGAAATGCGAAGAAGCTGCGACATTCTCGGCATTGATGAGCTCACTTTCCTCGGCCACGTCGATCCGCTTGGGACGGAATACAAAATCTTTCCGCCGGAGGTTTCTCCGTCGACGCTGGCGTCACAGATCAGGTCTCACATTGACTCCGATCAGCCCGAAATCATCTTAACTCATGGAAGTTGGGGTGAATACTGGCACCCAGCCCATCTGCTCGTTCATCGGGCGGTATTGCGGGCAGTCGAGGGAGTCGACGGGGCGATCTTACTCACGTTCAAAGCCGGGCAGCCTGACCTTTCCATGCCGAAAATCGTCAACCATGCCGACGTTCCTCATTTGAAATGCGACTTTTCCGAACATACTCAAACGAGACTCGAAGCTCTCGAAGCACACGAAACTCAACTCGAGACGTTTGCTCATTTCGCAAACGAAAGCTCTCACATTGAGTTCATCCGCCAGACCGCGCGAGAAAATTACTCGATCAGAAAACGTCCCGTTTCAGCAAGGTGAAAGCCGGGCCCCAACACTCGCCATCGTCACGCTCCGTCTTTGCGACGGCGTGAAAGCCTTCGGCCGTATCCTCGAGTTCCTAGCGGATCACGAGACCGTGCACATGAGCGACGTCCACGCCGCTTTGAGACACGCTTAGACTTGAGTCCACGACTCAGTCCCGCCTAGGGTGGCGGTGTGAAACGTCTACCACTAGCCGATCAACGTGCTTCCGTTAGGACATGAAGATCACTATTGCCAGGCCACAAGTAGGTAACGTCCACACCGGGAACCAAAGCACGACGGACCAGTGGACCGAAATTCTGCGATCCCAGGGCCACGAGATCGGCTTTGATTTAGATCGGGAGAGCGATTTGTTAGTAGCGCTTCATGCCGTGAAGAGTCGAGAAGCGATCCTACATTATCGTCAAATTGGAGCAACCGGGAGAATCATTCTAGCACTTACAGGAACCGATATTTATCCAGAACCGGAGCCCGACGCCATCGAATCCATGCGTATTGCCGACGCCCTCGTGGTGCTCCAGCACAAGGCACTTGCGAAGATTCCTGACGCTTATCACAAAAAAACTCGTGTGATCATCCAATCAGTTCGGCGAACCTCCGATTTCGTCGCTGCCGCCAAGCAACGGGATCCGTTCGTGATCCTGGTGGCCGGTCATCTGCGCGATGTGAAGGATCCCATGCGCGCAGCGATCGCGGCGAGAAACTTGCCGCCGCATTCCAAGGTCGTTATCCGCCACGCGGGAGCGATTCTCGAAAAGAAATATCAAGAAATGGTCGCGGCGGAGGAAGCAGCTAATCCTCGGTATGAGTATTTGGGGCCATTGAAACAAGAGGATCTGCACCGCCTCATCCGCGAAAGCCAAGCAACGGCATTGACTTCTTTGTCCGAAGGAGGGCCGCGAATCCTGGGTGAATCCATTGTGCAAGGCACTCCCGTTATCGCGTCGAACATCGATGGTGTAACAGGTCTGATTGGGGACGAGTATCCAGGGCTCTTCCCCGTTGGAGACACCGGTTCTCTAACGGAGCGCCTACTCAAACTTGAGCAGGATTCCGCTTATCGCGCTTTGTTAGAAACCGAAACCAAACGTCTCGCCGATGTGTTTGATCCCGCACAAGAGCACGCCGCTTGGAAGGCCTTGATTCGAAATCTAACGGAAAAATGAACACCAAAGCATCCCTGCTCGAAGCGTTGGATGATACCGATCAGCGCACACGTGAACTGCTCAACACACTAGACGATTCGCAGCTCAACGTTCCTTACGAGCCAGGAATCAATCCGCCGATATGGGAGCTTGGGCACGCGGCCTTCTTCTATGAATATTTCATCCTCCGCGCACTGGATCGCGTCCCCGTGGCCATGCCCGGTTTTGACGAGATATGGGATTCGTTTGAGATTCCCCACCGCGAACGTTGGAAGGATGGCGTCGTGCCTGACAAAGCGACTACTTTTGACTACTACGCTCGCACCCTTGAGGCCGTTCGGAAGCGGATAGAAACCCACGATCTGGTTCCCACAGAACATTATCTCTATAAATACGGCATCTTTCATCAGCACATGCACATCGAGTCGATGATCTGGGGACGCCAGACGTTAGGCTATGCTTCGCCCCCTACCTCAGTCCCGGTTTCTGACGATTCGGCTAAGCAGCAAACTCATAGAGATATCGACGTTGAAGGAGGGACCTATGTGATCGGGCTCGAAGCCGAGAGCGCTAACTTTGCCACCACGGGCTTTGGGTTCGATAATGAAAAACCCGCTTTTGAGATCGAACTGAAACCCTTCGGAATCTCTCCCACCCTCGTCTCAAATCGCGAGTATCTCACCTTTGTCGAAGCTAACGGTTACACAACGCCGGAGCATTGGAGTGTGGGTGGGCGGCGCTGGCTGGAAAGGAGCGGTGCCCTTCATCCGCGATACTGGAAGCGCCAAGCGGAGGGCGATTGGCAATTACGCTTTTTTGATGCCTGGCATCCCCTACCACAGGAGGCGCCGATCATGCACGTGAGCTACTGGGAAGCCGAAGCCTACTGCCGTTGGGCGGAGAGACGTTTGCCCACTGAGTTCGAGTGGGAGGCGGCCGCACGCGGCCGTGATGGCTCGCTGTTTCCATGGGGAAATGAAGATCCTCCCACCGCGAACACGGTCGATATGGATGGCAGATGTTTGGGCCGGCAGCCAGTGACTAACCTAAGCAAAGGCGCCAGTGCTTCTGGTTGTCTGCAAATGATAGGCACTGCTTGGGAATGGACCAGCAGTCAGTTTCTACCTTATCCCGGCTTCTGTGTGGACATGTATCCTTACATGTCCACCTTGCAATTCGGTGATCACAAAGTCACCCGCGGCGGATCGTGCGCCACGTCATCATGCCTGATCCGCAGCACTTATCGCCAAGCGTACTATCCCGACCGAAACGACGTTTTCACGAGCTTCCGCACCTGTGCCTTGGCGTAATGGCCATTCAACTGGGACTCGGTACAACATAACTCTTAACCTTCCGACGACGATGAACCTCACCAAACGTTCTTTCCTAAAATCACTCGCCGCACTAGGCGGAACTTCACTGACCCCTTGGCTTCACTCCCAAGAAAGGCGTGGTGAGTACAACTGGGCGGGCAACGTTCGCTACGGAACAGACAAGCTAACAAGCATCGAATCCACTGAACAACTGCAAGAGACTGTCAGCAAACTCCCATCCCTGAAGTCTCTTGGCTCACGTCATTGTTTCAGCCGAATTGCCGATAGCGCGCACCAGCTTCTATCACTACGCTCAATGAACCGGATACTCGAGGTGCATGACGCTGGAAAAACCGTGGTTGTTGAAGGCGGCATTCGATACGGCGACCTCGGTCCGCACCTTCACAAGAAAGGGTTCGCCCTGCACAATCTGGCTTCTCTCCCCCACATCACGGTTGCAGGCGCCATGGCCACGGCCACGCATGGATCCGGTAACGAGAACGGGAATCTCGCCACGACGGTTTCCGCGTTTGAGTTTGTGGCAGCCGACGGCACTTTGCATCGGCTCTCCCGGGATGAGAATGCTGACACATTTCCGGGAGCGGTGGTTCATCTCGGTGCCCTAGGGATCATCACAAAAGTTTGGCTCGATATCCAACCGGCGTTCCTTGTACGCGAGTATGCCTATCGGCAATTGCCCCTAGCCAATCTCTACGAAAACCTGCCGGCCATCATGGCCAGTGCCTACAGCGTGAGTGTCTTCACGAAATGGGACACTGCTAGCCTACGACTCAAAGTTCGCGACGACGTGGATTTCAATCCGCCGGCAGAGTTATCTGGCGCCCAACTGGTGAAGAATGAGAAACGCAATCAGCCGGCGCCGTGGTTCGAACGTTTGCCTCATTTTCGCATGGATTCGCTTCCTGAGCGTGGAAACGAGTTGCAGTCGGAATACTTCGTTAAGATGGAACACGCCGCCGGCGCTCTCAAGGCTATTGCTAGTCTGGGCGATCGCATTCGCCCGATCCTCCGCGCATCCGAGCTACGCACCGTCGCCGCGGATCAACTTTGGATGAGCCCTTGCTACCAACAGCCAAGCCTCGCCATTCATTTCACTTGGAAAGCTGACGGAAAAGGGGTTCGCGAATGCTTGCCCGTGATAGAAGGTCAGCTCGCTCCGTATGGAGCACGACCTCATTGGGGCAAGCTGTTCGCCATGGATTACCAGATGCTCCAATCCCGGTATGAAAAGCTAGAGGACTTTCATAAACTTGTGAGAACATACGACCCCGAAGGCAAATTTCATAACGCCTTTACGCGGAAACACCTTTCGTTAGGCTAAGCCGTTGAAGGGAGAGCCGCCGCCGGTCTTCTATTAGATCGTGGAGTTCGTGGCCGAGAACCGAGATAGAGGGACTCTAAGCTTTCAGTTACTTGCAGAACCACCGCATTCTTCTATGATTCCTCTCTAGCATGAATTCTGTTCCCTCCATACATGCATGGGTCATTACGATCGTACTCGCCCTCATTTCTCAAGCGCCGGGTCAACTGCGACGCGTGATCGGCAAGGGAGATTCTATCCCAGGCCATGCGGGTCTCACCGTGGATCAAGTCACGCCGCCGTCGGCGTTCTTTCCCCGCACAGCGTTCTTTGTTCGCCCGGAGCAATTTGGGGCGAACGTTCCATCCGAGATCTTACTAACAGACGATGGTACCCAGATCACGGCGGTGGCTGCGCAGGGCAGTCGGCAACCGGAGACTGAGGATTTGGGCCCTCTTGTTTTCAAGACTGAGACGCCGTTCGTTGATTGGGGAGACCGCGTAGTGTTTCACGGAACCTTTGCCGAAGGTGGTGATGCGATTTATTCGTGGACGCCGGCCGGCATTCGCGTCTTGGTTAGAACGGGAGACATCGCAGGCGATGATTTTCCAACCAAAGTGGAACGGATTCCAAGTGCGATTTACCGCGACCAACGACTTTATTTTACGAACCAGCCCGAGGGCGGGGGCGGGGCGACAGGGATCTTTTCTCAATCGACTTTTCTTCCTCAGAAACGGACCGTGATCGAGGCGGGTGATATCCCTCCGGGATTGCCCCGGCCTTTCACTCACTTCAGTTTCCAGATCGATGCTAGTGGCGGGCGCCTTTACTTTGAAGGCACCACGTCCGATCCCGATTTCGACTTCGGCCGTGGGTCTGGCACTTATCTCGTCAAGGGCCTTATGGGTAGACGTGTACCTCAGCTAGTTCCAATCACGACGATCGAGAATCCGATCAGGCCCGCTAGGCCGCGTCTTGAAGACACCTATTGGGTGAAGAATGGGCCGTTTCTAGGCACAGGTGAAACGGCGTGGCACGTGACGGGGATCATTGATGGCGAAATCGTGGATGGCATTGCTTTCTCTCCCCCCGGCGGGAAATGGCCGGATGAAGTGACAATGAAAGTCAAAGTCGGCGATGCGGATCTCCTCACGCCGGGAGGAGGCTGGCACTTTTCCCAGATCAGTTCGCCTGCCGTGACGCGATGGGGATATGTGGGCTTTGCGGCGGCCTCAGTGCGGCCCTCTGGTGAGACCCGTTGGGGGATCTATACCGGTGCGCGCTTGGGGCAGATGGTTAAAGTGGTCGATTCTGAAATGCTCGCGGACGAAGGAGCGGTGTCGTGGATGGAGATCTCCCGCTACGGTTGGGACGGCCGAAGGTTGGCCTTCTCCGCGCATTTCGAAGATGGCACATCAGCGCTCTACGCCTTGCAATACCAGCCGGGATGGCCTCATTACTGGGGTTGGATTCTGGATCGCTTTCCTGATCTATCCCCTCAAGAAGCGGCACCGGATCAGGATCTTGATTTGGATGGTCTCAACAACTTTGTTGAGTTTGCGTTAGGCGGACATCCGCAAGAACCAGACATTCCTGATCTGCTCCCTCAGTTAGACATTGGAGACAATGAACGGATTGAGATTCGCATACAGCGACGCCGGAATATTGAGAACGTCGCACTCGTCGTGCCTCAAGCCACCACCACTCTCAACGAAAGTGATTGGAAGGGCGAGTCGGAAGGTTTCCTGGAACAGGTCGCCGTTGAGGAAGAAGCGGATGGCGAGACCGAAACGGTGCGCTATCGGACGACGGCTGCAGTGGGAGACGCCAATCGGTTATTCGTCCGATTGCGCGTGGTGAGTCCGTAAGCATGCGCAATCGAAAGCACGCCTCATCTACGAAAGCGGCAAATCGTAAGCGCGGCCGTCGCGCTTTTCGTAGTAATGGATGAAGGCACGGTTCACCACTGCGTAACCGCCCGGGGTAGGGTAATCGCCGGTGAAGTACCAGACCCCGGAGTTTTCCGGGAGTGCTTGCTTGAGGTTGCCGATGGTTTGGAACATGACTTCGACATCGCCGTCCCACGACGTCTGCGGCTTTACCATCTTGCTAATCTGCTCGGAGATTTCTTCGTCGCTAAAAGGTTCGTAGATGCGTTGCACGCAATTGCGTCTCTCTTCGGCAGGTTTCTCAAGTTCTGCTAGACACCCTTCATAGACCTCTTTGACCAAGGCCATCATGCTGCGTTTCTTCAGCAGATCAATCGCGGCTTGGAAGGCAATGAACTTACCTAATTCTGACATATCGATGCCGTAGCAATCCGGGTAACGGATTTGCGGGGCTGTGGAGACAATGACGATCTTCTTAGGATTGGTCCGTGAGAGGATTTTGAGAATGGACTTCCTCAAGGTGGTGCCGCGAACGATGGAATCGTCGATGACGACGAGATTATCTTTCGGTTTCACCACGCCGTAGGTGATGTCGTAAACGTGTGAGACGAGCTGATTGCGGCCTTTCTCCTGGCTGATGAAGGTGCGAAGCTTGATGTCTTTCTGCGCGATCTTTTCGTCGCGTGGCCAGTTGCGAAGAATGAGTGCGTCTAACAAAGAATCATCAAGTTCGCCACTGCGTGAGGCTTCTTTCAGGAGGGCGCGCACTTCTTGGCGACGATGTTTGCGCAAGCCATCCATCATACCGTAGTAGGCGACCTCCGCAGTGTTGGGCACGAAACTGAGCACGGTGTGTTCCAGATCGTTATCAATGGATCGAAGAATCTGCGGGACGAGTGCTTCGCCCAAGGCTTTGCGTTCACGATAAATGTCCGGATCATTCCCACGCGAAAAGTAAATGCGTTCAAAGGAGCAAGGCGCCGATTGCACCGGCTTGGCAAACTCCTTGAAGATCAACTCACCGTTCCCCTTGGCCACCGCCACCGTACCGGGCTCAAGTTCGTTAACCTGATCTTGGTCCAAATCAAAGGCCGTCATCAGTGCCACACGCTCGGAGGCGAAAGCGATGAACTCCTCGCTTTGGTGGAAAAAACAGGGCCGAATGCCATGCGGATCGCGCAAGACGAAGCCATCACCGTTACCTACCACGCCGACGATGACGTAACCGCCATCCCAAACCTCGGCGGACACACGGATCAATTCAGGCACGTCTAATCGTTTACTAATCTCTGCCGGGATATCGCGCCCAGGCATGCCTAGATCGCGCAGCTCGCGATAAAGATCGGTGTGTTGTTCGTCCAAGTGAAACCCGATCTCTTCTAGTACGGTCTGGGTATCCGTACCGAAGACCGGGTGCTGGCCGCGATCGATGAGACCTTTCACCAAATCCGCGGCGTTGGTCATATTGAAGTTCCCGCAGACCATCAAGGTCTTGGTCGGCCAATTGCTACGTCTCACAAAGGGGTGACACGAACTCTCATTAAAAAGACCGGAGGTGCCGTAACGCAAATGCCCAATGAGGAGTTCACCACCGAAGTCGAAATGTTCCTTAACGCTTTCCGAATCTTCGACATCGATCACGCCTTGCTCGCATAATTGGTCGAACTTCTGCAGTTCTTGGTTGATGACGAGTGAGAGCGATTCTTTCTGAATGGACCGGCGGCGAAAGAGATAAGCTTGGCCATGCGGCATCCCCATTTTCTGACAACCAATGCCCACGCCGTCTTGCCCGCGATTGTGTTGCTTCTCCATGAGGAGAAACAATTTTTGAAAGCCGTAGAGCGGCGTACCGTAACGATGCTGAAAGTGGGCTAACGGTTTTCGTAATCGGATGAATGCCAGGCCGCACTCGTGGGTGAGGGAATCGCTCATGCCTCGATACGGATATCGATCGCTTCATCGGCCGTAACTTCACCGATAATCTGACTCCGCGGCAGCACGCGGGTCGCGGCATCGGCTTGATCGGAGCTCACGGCCACAACCCAACCAAATCCCATGTTGAAAGTGCGGATGGCCTCTGCTTCCTCAACATGGGCTAACACTTTCTGAATCACTTCATTCTCCCACTGCGACAACCGAACGCGTAAGCCTTTACCGTTCAGTAGCCGTTCCAAGTTCTCTGGAAGCCCACCGCCGGTGATGTGCGCCATGGCTTTCACCGGGATCGCTGCTTGGCGAAGCGCCCATACTTCCTGGTGATAAAGGCGTGTTGGTGGAAGTAGGGCCGCGATGTCGTCCTCGCTGAACTCACTCGCAAAGCGATCGAGAACGCGTCTAACCAAACTCCAGCCATTGGCATGAAACCCATCTGAGGCACAACCAATGAGCACATCACCCACAGCAAGAGTGCCAGGATCAATGAGCGCTTGTTTCTCGGCCGCGCCGATGCAGAAACCTGATAGCTCAATCATCCCGGGCTCGACCATGTCCGGCATTTCCGCGGTTTCGCCACCGGCGAGAATGCACTCACAAGCCTCTAAATAATCCACCATCCCGGCGATGACGCGTTTGATCTTGGTTTTATCAATCTTACCCACGCCGATGTAGTCGAGGAACATGATCGGATCAGCGCCACTGGTGAGAACGTCGTTCACATTCATGGCCACCAAATCCTTGCCGGCGATCTCTAACGCATCCCTTTCTAACAAAACTTTCAACTTCGTGCCCACGCCATCGCATCCGGTGAAGATGACGGGCTCGCGATACGCGCTCAGATCGAAACCGGCGGCGAAGAGACCGAAGCTTTGAAAGAGCTGACGCTTCGCTTCCGTGCGCATCCGCAACGAACCGATATCGCCTACCAATGCGGCGGCTTTCTCGATATCGACACCGGCTTCTTTGTAGGTCAGCGAATCACTCATGACGCGGAGACGGTGTTGAAGATGGAACGGAAGAGGTAATGACCCCAGCCATAGCCGGGATCACCATTCCAATCACGATCATAATGTTGGTCTTTGTAAATGAAGCGCTCGGGATGCGGCATCAGGCCGAAGACGCGCCGCGTCTCGTCCTGCAATCCAGCGATCGCGGAGTAAGAGCCATTGACATTGTCCACGTAGCAAAGGGTGGCCAAGCCCTCGCGCACGTAGGCTTCAGCGTCAGCTTCGTCGCGAGTGATCAATCGGCCTTCGGCATGGGCAATAGGCCATTCGATCTCTTCGGGCATGCCTTGCAGAAAAGGTGAGTCATCGACCATTCGCTTCAAGGGCAGCCATCGGCAAATGAAACGCTCACTGACATTGTCCACCAAACTTCCCTTAGGCAGGAGACCGAGCCGCATGAGAATTTGAAAGCCATTGCAGATTCCTAACAAATGACCACCCCGATCGCGAAAAGCGGTTAGCGTATCGCCCAACCGCCTCTCCACTTCCAGTTCGGCAAAACGTGCTGCCATGACGTAATCACCATAGCTGAAGCCACCCGAGAGCACGCCTAACTGCGTGGCGTCGAAGTCTTCGCGCGTCACGCGAGTGATGGGTACGGTGCGGGTGGCAAAGCCGGCCACGCGTAGCGCGCGAGCCGTTTCCTCATCCGCGTTGGTGCCGGGGAACTTTAGTAGTAAGGCGTTAGGCCGGTCTTCCATAGGTTTTTCAGGGGGGCTATCTCTTCATCGATCACATCGCCAACCACCAACCGCCGATGTTCTGCGACGGTCTTGCCTAACAAAGTGGCATCCTCTTCGCCGGTTCTGGCGACGAAGGCCACCACGTTCACAGAATCCACTTCCACGACCAAGCAACCAGGTGTTTCCGCGAAAAGTTGCCCTGGTGTGAGAGAGGCATCAATCTCCACACCGGCGACATTGGAAAAACTCATCTCAGCCAGCGCGACGAGAAGACCGCCCTCACTCACATCATGCGCCGAGAGCACGAGGCCAGCGGCCATCGCGGCATGCAGACGCTGATAACGGTTCCAATTTGCCGCCAAATCAGTCTTGGGAACGGCCAGAGAGAGCTTCTGCAAACCGCGCGCGGCAACACTTCCACCGAGTTCTTCACCCAAAGACCCTAACAAGAAGAGTGAGCTGCCAGCGCGACGCAACGAGCTTCCGACCACGGCGGCGCGATCCTCGATGATACCCAACCCGCTGGATACCAGCGTGACGGGAATGGAAACGGGACCATCGTCCGTCTCGAAGTAATTGTAGAAAGAATCCTTACCGGAAATGAAAGGCGCTCCGTAGGCTAGCGCCGCCTCGGCCATGCCTTTGACGGTTTCTACCAAACAACCTAACTCGCGTTCGTCGTCCGGATTGCCCATACAGAAGTTGTCTAACAAGGCGATCTTCTCAGGGTGCGCCCCGCAGAGCACAAGCTGGCGCACGCACTCGTCCACGCAGGCCATGCCCATTTCATAGGGAGCGGTCTTGCCCCACTCAGGTAAGATGGAAAGCGCTAGCGCCATCATGTTCGGGCTATCATCGACATGAATGACAGAGCCATCCTGTGGCGCATCGCCTTCTTTGCCGGCCAGTGGTTTGAGAAAGGTGTTGCCCTGCACCTCGTGATCGTATTCGCGGATGACCGGCGCTCGGGAGACGATGGCGAAGTCGCCTAACACCTTCTTAAAAAGTGCGGTAAGGTCTTCTCCGGATAGATTGGGGGCTTCTTCAAAAGTTGGGGAGGTCCACCGGCTAGTCAGATGCCGGCGAGGCGCCTCGTGAAGTTTGCTACAGTCCAATTCACAAACGAGTTCGCCATGGTGCCGGACCTTCAAAATGCCGCTGCCATCGGCATGGCCCAAGACCACGCATTCGGTCTCATAGGTTTCTGCCAGCTCTTGAAGGGCGTCTAACGCTGATTCGTTGACGGCCAAGACCATGCGCTCTTGGCTTTCTGAGAGGAAAATCTCCCAGCTCACGAGGCCGGGCTCTTTTAACGGCGCGCGTTCCAAATAAAGTTCGCCACCACTCTCGCTCAACATCTCGCCTGCGGCGCTGGAGAACCCTCCTGCGCCGCAGTCGGTGATAAACTCGATCAAGCCACGTTCGCGTGCTTCTAACACAAAGTCGCTCACCTTCTTCTCTTCAATCGGATTCCCGATTTGAACCGCTTGTTGGTCTTCTTCGTGCGATTCGGTGGTGAGGCTTGCGGATGAGAACGTGGCGCCATGCAAACCATCGCGACCAGTGCGGCCACCAACGGCGACGATCTGCTGCCCGGCTTTCACTTCTTTGGCGATATCCTGAATGGGAATCACGCCCGCGGTGCCACAGAAGACCAATGGATTGTAAATGTAGGCGGGATCAAACTGAATGGCGCCTCCCACGGTGGGGATGCCCATGCGATTGCCGTAATCGCGCACCCCGCGGACGACGCCGCGCATGATGCCTAACGGATGCAGCACATCGTCGGCCTTGATTTCCTCGCCTTTGGTATCCGGGCTGCCAAAGCAGAAAATGTCTAACGAAGCCACCGGCTTGGCGCCTTTGCCTGCGCCAAGGATATCGCGAATGACACCTCCGAGACCCGTGTTGGCGCCGGCATAGGGTTCGATGGCAGACGGGTGATTGTGAGTTTCCAGTTTCAAACACACGGCCTTCTCGTCATCGAGTCTAACAAAACCTGCGTTATCTTCAAAAGCGCCCAAGATGAATTCGGGTTTATCCTTCCAAATCTTCTCCGTGACGTCCTTAATATAAGTTTTGAAAAGGCTATCCACGGTCTCACGTTTTCCATCCACTTCGTGAGCGATTTCCGCACCGAAGATCCGGTGTTTGCAATGTTCGCTCCAAGTCTGCGCGATGACTTCGAGTTCTACGTCCGTGGGTTCGCGCCCCGCCTCTTCGAAATAAGCGCGCACGGCCTCCATATCCGCCCGCGAAAGCGAGAGCTTCATGTCTTGGCTCAGGCGTTCCAGGGCCTCTCCGTCTAAAGAACGGACAGGGATGTGGCGATACGTTTGGTTAGGCGCAGGATTGGACATCCGAGACGGTCCAGACGTGGATAGCAGGATTGACCACGTCTTTGATGAAGGGTTCAGGTGAGGCGTCGCTGCCGGAGCGTGCGAAGATATAGAGCCGGGTGAAGATCCGGAGGGACTGGATGGTCATGGAATCATCACTGACCTCGCGGTGGTAATTGAGAATGGTTTCCTTTTCCAAATCCAGAGCGCTGGGCTTCATCCCGTAATCGAGGTGGAAGCGGTGGTCCTCAAAAAGCGGTTTCCCGTGAAACGCCACTTCCTGGCAGACATCATCGACCAGCACTTTGCGAATGAAATCGGTTAGAACGTCTTCACTACCCGTGTAATCAAACTCGTAGCGTTGGGTCTTTCGATAGGTGAGTTCGCGTTCCAGGGGGGCGTAGAGCAGCCCCTGGCAGCTCTTGGCTTTCCCCAATCGTCCTGACACTTCAGCTGTGAGCTGCATCTTCAGCGCGTTTTAATACTTCTGCGTAGTTCTCCATGACATTGCCGAGATCCCGACGGAAACGGTCCTTATCCATTTTCTCGCCAGTCTCCACATCCCAGAGCCGGCAGGTATCCGGCGTGATCTCATCGGCGAGGATGACTTGCGAGGGATCACTGTGCAACCGTCCAAACTCAATTTTGAAATCGACCAGGCGCATGCCCGCCTTGAGAAAGAACGGCTTAAGGATTCCGTTAATCTTGAGGGCATCGGCCCTCAGCTGAGCCAGTTCATACTCGCTGGCCAAGTTCATAAGCCTAACATGATCGTCATTGATCATGGGGTCACCCAGGTCATCATCTTTGAGAAACCACTCCACGATGGGCTCGGCGAGTTCCTTTCCCTCCTCAAGCCACGTGCGCTTGCACAGGCTCCCAGCCGCGACATTGCGCACAACCACTTCAACTTTGATGATTTCCACACTCTTAACCACCATGTGAATGTCGTCCACATCCCTAACCAAGTGTGTGGGAACGCCTTCGCGCTCTAGATTCTGCAGAAGCAACCAACTGAGGGCCTTGTTCAGCTTCCCTTTGTTCTCGAAGAGGGTGTGTTTCTCCCCGTTAAAGGCCGTGGCATCATCCTTGAATTCCATGAGAAGCTCGTGGGGCTTCTCCGTCGCGTAAAGGCGCTTTGCTTTGCCTTCGTAAAGTAACTTCATGGATGCGGCGATGAGCCTGCATGTAGGCTGACGTCACGATTTCGTCAAGTGGCAATGCGAAGGAGGAGGTGACTAAGAGTGGTGCTCAATTGAATGCAGAGACGAACGGGCGACCGTGACGTTGCGGCAGCGGAGTCCAACGCCCGGAAAGCTCGCGGGTTTCCCGCTACGAAAAGCGCCCACCACTTTTGTCACATCCGCTCATAGCAGGCGGCTTGACATTCGCCCGCCCATTCATTGTTATGGCGACACAACAACAAACCTATCAAAATGACCACCCTCGCTGAGGATACGCGTATCTCCGACTCCCTCCCGGATCGCATTCTGTTAGATCGACGTTATGAAGTGGAGCGGCTGAGGCAGGAGACGGCGGCGATCGTATCGAGTCTCGCTCAACCATTCTACGTGTATTACAGTCCCGTCCCGTTGGCCAGTGACGTCAAGGATGCTCGCACCCACGACTGGGCGGACGAGCCGATGTTAGAGGGTTGCCCTTACTTTCAAGAAATCTTCCAATCGTTCGATACGGAGATTACTAGCATCCGGCTTATGCGTTTGGAGGCTGGGGCGGTTATTAAAGAACATACGGACCCCACTTTGGATGCGGTCCATCGTGAAGTGGTGCGTCTCACCCTTCCCATTTTCAGTGATGATCAGGTGATTTTTCAACTGAATGGATCGATCGTACCGATGCAACCGGGGGAATTGTGGTATATGAAGCTTAGTGAACGGCATTCCGTTCACAACAATAGCCCTAACGAACGCATTAATATGTCTATCGATGTGACTTGGAACGCCTGGCTGGAAGAATGGCTGGCGTCGCAAGTGAGGTGATTGGTTTGGTTCCGAATCGTGCAAGAGGATGGGCCGGAACCATCGCGCAGGCAGGAATCTAATCTCCTCTTGATTCCACGAGCGTCTTATTTCACAGTCGCTTATAGTTAATAAAGCCGAACTATTATGCAACGCCACACCACTCTTTCATCCGTCTTAGTCGCCGCGGCTAAAGCCGCCCTTCTGGGTCTCACCCTGGTGACGCTCTCCGGTTGTGGGCACACCATTTACGGATTTGGGCGCGATTTTGAGCGTCTCGGAAATCGCATCCAAGGCCGGCCCGATCCCTACACACCGCCCGCACCTCCGTCGGCACCGCAGACCCCGGACAACGGCAGCTGGGGCTATTATCAGTAAGGATTGGCTCTTAGCGGAACCGCTTGGTCTCGTAGAACACATAGACGCCCACAACAGCAATGAGGACGATCATGACCAAGATGATGAAGATTCGGGTATCGATCAGGGCGAACATGGTAGGCGTTTTGTAGCCCTGCGGTTCTGATTGTAAAGGCCGAATTCGCCTGGCCCACGTCCAATAGGAGGCAAGAAGTTGTTTGTTTTTATAAAAATCATATTTACTATACGACTTTGTTTGCCGAAATATGGATCTCAAAATCACCGGTTTCTTCCTTGCTCTTCTCGCTACGGTGGCCGGTGCGGTCCTGATCAATCCCGAGGCGCTCAAGGGTTCCGACCCCGCCCGGCCGGTGATCAAGAAGTCCGTTTTGACCGCTCATATCAATTCGGTACGCGAATCTGCCGGGATGGTGGGCTCGCATCTCACGCCTGACCCGGCGCTTTCTCAGTGGCTGGAGCAACAACTGGCACCGCAAGCCAAGATCGCAGACTATGCCGCCGAGACGTTGCTCTATCAGGCGAAACTGGCCTTTCCCGATCTAGCGTCATTCTGGGTCGGCGTCTTCCCAGTCCCTTCCCATGACCGTTCTTTTCTGGATAAAATGGATATCTGGGAGGAGGCGACCAAGGAGGCCTACACGCACCTCGCGTTAGCGATGCGCGAGGAAGCGGAGAAAGAGATCATGCACGTGTGGGTGGTCTTAGCGCAGCGATTCCCCGACTTCGCGCCGAACCTCCTCACCGGTGAGCGCCAACAGTTTCATCATCAATGCGCTCGTTGCCGAAAGACTTACAACGGCCAATTCGCGGGCAGTGATCGCATCCTCCTTCTGCGCTGCCCGCACTGTGATCAAGCGTATGACATTCTGGCCGTGGGAACGGCGGGACGTTACGCGCGGGTGAATCAATTCATGGATGCCTTGGAGCCGGAAGCCGCTTTCAAAGAGGGCATGACGCAATTGGAAGAACTCAAACTCATCTGGCAGAGCGTTCTCAATCACTGTCAATACACTCAAGATGCCGAAGCCCCTAACAACACGGTCACGAAAGACTACTGGCAACGCTCTGCTGAGACCTTCACCAAACAAACCGGCGATTGCGAAGACACTTCCATTCTTTTAGCAGATTGGTTGATCAGCCGCGGTATCGATGCCCGCGTGGTGATCGGCGAAACGCGCCTCTTGTTAGGCCACGCGTGGTGCGTTGCTAGAGTAGATGGCGAAACATATCTTCTTGAAACGACCATGAGCCCTGAAGCCGCGACGGAACTGGTGCTCGCAGATGATACCGGTGATTCCTACAAACCTGACTATCAATTCAACCGCGATCACATCTACTTTCGCACGGGCCGCAAGGCATGGATCACTGACTATTGGTCCCGCGATCGCTGGCTCACCGTTCACTATCCGGCGGGAGACGCCGTTTCCAAAGTCTCGGACGCAGGCGCCTCATCCACCTCAACGTTAGGACCTTGGTTGGCCTCTTCCGCTATCGAACTCCCTTCTGCCGTTTCCGCCTCCGTCGGTTCGGAGCCGGACGAATCTTCGGCAGTGGAACTCTCTTCACACGCTTCCGAGTCCTCGCCTTGAGTCGTCTCAGCGGGAGCAAAGACCGGTAACGGCCGCACCACGGAGTGAAACAAGGGGCGGCTCCGTTCATACACGTTCTTGCTCACGAGCGGAGCCTTTTCATAAGCTTCGGCAAACATTTCGATTTTAGCATCAATGTTATCAACAAAGTGTAAGAGCATGGCTTCCGGCGTTTTGGGAAGCACGGGAGAACCGAATTCACGAGTGCCGTGATGCGCGGCAATCAGATGCAAGAGATGCAGCCGGACATCTTCATTTCGGGGTGTGACCTCGGCCCAAGCAGCGGCCTCTTCCGATTCCATAAGCTCGCGCCACAAGCGATTGATTAATTCCATACCCAACGGGATGTGGCTGATGAGTTCCCCGATCTCTTGGTGCGGCATGGTGAAGCCGAGTTTCTGATAGCTATTCTCCCAGAGTTTGCCGCAATCGTGAAAGAGGACACCGGTGAGGACCAAATCGGCATTGATATGGGTGTAGACCCCTAACAAAGCTTCTGCGGAGCGCATCATCTGCGCCACGTGCTCGACCAACCCTCCCCTTCTAGCATGATGATACTCGCGGGCCGCCGCCGTGCGTAGAAACCTTTCTTGAAACTCCTCCAAGAAACGCTCACACAATCCTCGCAAACGGGGATCGCTCAATTGACTCACCGTGTGCACAATGTAGGCGACGTCGGCTGCTTGTTTCTCCTGCAGCTCTAACGGACCACGCAACAGCTTTTCCCGCTCGGATTCGTCCAGCGCCCGAACGGTCCACTCCGAGGTCTCGATGCCGTATTGTCCGCGATCGACCCATTTCCCGGTGAGTTCGAGAAAATGCGGTGCTCGCAACTGCCTTGCAGCCTCGAACATCGCGTGATCCGACCAGACGCGAAGGGTAAGCGAATCGATACCGTCGGCAAAGACCAACTCGACATAGGTCTTGCCTTGACGGGTTTCTTTCTCGGCAGCTTGATCTAACTGAACCCACAAAGCAGCCTCTACAGGAACCGGTCCGGCACGGCGTTTCAGTTCGCGGATGGATAAGCGTTCCGCCGCTTCAGGGGCTTTGTTAGAATCTTCGGACAATCAGGAATCTTTCGGCGGCGACTTCGTGTCACCGTTACGTTATGGGCATCGTTAGCCTTCGTCCGCTTCGAGAGGCGGCAAGGGTTTATCAAATTGCGCGGCTTCCGACGGCACCTCACCAAAGACGCTCTTGTAGATGCTGGCCAAGCCGTGAGCCTCTTGAAGCCGTTGCCGGTCTTTCTCAATCTTGTAGACCGCGGCGTAAAGCTTGAGTGCGGACTCCATGGCCATCTTAGCCAGGTCACGATCCTCACCAAAGTCTAAAGTGAAAGCGCGATGGTAATCGGTGAGCGCCGCATCGGATTTGCCGGCCTTTTCATTGGCCATGGCACTGAGATAAAAAGCCTGCGCCAATTGGTTTCCCGTGAGTTCTTTCTCACGAAAGCCTTTGATCAGGTTCTCAAGCTGCTCAATCTCGCGCTCCGTCTTCAAACTCGCCAGTGAGGCCCAACCGACGTAGAGATCGATCTGCGCGTGATAGCTATCGCTCAAACTCGTTTTCTTTAGGTTGGGCCGCGCCCGGGCAAGCTTGCGGTATTCACCCAGATTACGCAGGCATTCGAGTTGATTGAGACGCGCGAGAGAACCGTAATTATCTTCAAGTGGCGCCACATCGCGATAGTCCACGGCGATCTGTTCGTAAAGTTTCTCGGCCGCTGCAAAGTCCTTCGTTAGACGAGCCTTTTCCGCTTCCGCCCAGCCTTCAGGTTCTTTGAAGGTTAATCTCGAGATCAGGGACTCTGAATAGGGAACGGCATTCTTTCCCGTGGGACTCGCGCTGAAATAAACTTTTCCCGCTTGGGCTTTAACCACATAACCGGTTTCCGCCGTGCGCTTTCCTTTGAGAACGATTTCGGCAGGTGCCGGTTTGGACAGAGCCGTCCACGGCAGAAGACTCATTCCTGCGACAACAGATAATAAAACAGTGATCTTCATTATTTCTTCGCGGGTGTGATTTTACCGGTTTTCTCGCTCACCTTGAGGTATTCATCCTTCCACTTTCCGCTAGATTTCAGCTGATCGATATACTTCAGCCGGAGTGATTCCATCTCATCCACCTTGGGATGTTTATTGCCTTTCATCTTATAATGATAGGTATTGAGAAACTGGAAAGCTGTCACTTGATCACCTCTCGCCCAGACTAGTTTGGCGATGCGGATAACGGCCTCAGCAGAGAAATCCAAGTTAGCTGCTGAAAGGATAATCACCTGGCGATAGGAGAGCAGGGCTTCGTCACTCTTGCCAAGTTTCTCGTAACTTTCGCCAAGCTTGAACTGGGATTCAGTCCGGTCTTTGCGATAACTCTTATTCTCCATGTAGGCTTTCCACTCTTTATTGGCGTCACTCCAGGCGGACCGATCGTGATACAATCGCGCTAGTGCCAGGGTGGCCATGCCGACAAGCTCAGGATTGTCGGCTAGATTCTTTCGGATCCGCACCAAATTACTAATCGCTTTATCCTGTTCAGCTTTCTGAGAGGAGCCGGCTTGAATGCGGGCTAGTTGAAGCTGTGCGCGCATCGCCATTTCAGGGTCTTCGCTCTTGGAAACGGCTTCAAACCATGGCGCTGCTTTGAAGGGACTCGTCTCGGCAATCTTTGCTCCCAAACGATAGAGAATGAAGTCACTTAATTCCTCTTTTTCAAAATCCGTTTCCAGATGTTGATAATAGACACGCGCCTTTGCCAGCATCCGATTATCCTTTGGCATGTATTCCTCAATGATCCCAATTTTGGTGATCAATAACCAGGCTTGCAGAGTGCGGTCTCCCAACTTGTTGGGAAAGTCATCCAATATTTGAATGACGTCCTGCGGCTTCTTATCCTTCATCTTAAGCAGGAAGTTGGAATAGGCATTCAAGGTGCGTTCCACGCCATCGGCATCGCGATTTTCTCCCAAAGTCACTATTAAATCTTTGATGCGATCCAGCGCTTCATTTAATCGCTCCGGCGCCGCCTCTTCAAATGCCGGCAAAGCGCTGACAGCGGCATTAGGCGCATAAAAACTATCCGGATATTTCTCAAAGAAGGTGTCGTAATGCTTGATCGCCTCGGCATGTTTCTCCTGGCCCACGCTTACCGCAACTAATTGCATTTGCGCTGATGCCGCGGTAATCAAATGATCTTCCTCGAGAGCAATCTCGAGCGCCTTTAAATAGCTTTCCTCTGCTTGCGCCAGGTTGCCGTCGTTTTGACGAATATCGCCAATCAAACTATGGGCACGATCGAGCACATTGGATTGGGGGAAACCGTCTACGACTTTTGTTGCATACTCAAGCGCCTTGGAGTTGCCATTATTCTGGGGAGAAGAGAGGGCGAAGTAACAAGTGGCGCGATCCAAATAAGCGACATCCAGCAATGGTGAGCTTTCCGGCTCATACTTCTCCAGCCACGCATCGAGCAATTCGGATGCCCTCTGCCATTCGTAGAGTTTGATGTTGTTGCTAGCTTGGTAGTAAGACGAGTTCTCGATATAGGGGCTTTCCGGATATTTCTCCACATGTTGGTCGAGCTCCGGTTGCGCCTCTTGATAACGGCCGAGGTAGTAAAGCGAACCTGAATAAACGAAGTCGGGGAGATCGCGCGCCTCTGAACCAACGGCCAATGACTCACGGAGATCACCGGCTATTTCAACACATCGCTCATATTCTCCATTAAAGAACATGGAACTCAGGAGCAAAGCGGCCACATCCGGCCGCAATTCGTGCTCGGGAAACTCTTTCAAGAATGCCAACCCATGCTGCTGGGCATCGATCATCTGGCCAATATCGGAAGCTTTCTTGGTAGCAAGATAGAGTATTTGCGGACGGTATTGCGTCTTATCAAAATGCGTCCCCATGTAATCATAGATCGCGAACTCCGCTCGCGTGCTCCCTTCTCCTTCGTACATCTTGGCCAGGCCGAAGTAAGTGGCGACCTCCAATGGTTCTCCCTTTGCCTCATTCGATTGCCATGTTTCATAAGCGTGTTTCTCAAGCGGCGTCATGGTGGATGGATCAGCGATCTTTCCGGCACGGATGACATCTGCGGTCTTGGGGATCATGCCATACAAGCGCCAAGCATAGCCCGTGTGCCCGCCGACAACGGCTTCTTGAGCGAGCTTCAAGACGCGGCTGGAGAAATAAGCATGAGGCAGAACGTCTCCAAGTAACGCCGGAGCGTTCTTATCAATAAACGCCACCGCCTTATCTATATCGCCAGAGGATTCGGAGCGCGTGAAGCTATCAAGCACCGCCAGAAAGCCTGGCCAAAGCGACGCGATCGCCAAGCGATAACGTTTGGCGTTGGCGATTGCCTGACTCACATATTTTTCAGCATTCAATCGATCATCCATCCTGGCATAACAAATGCCTTGATTCAGATCCAAAGCACCGGGATTGAAGCTATCTTTGCGTGGTTCGGGATTCAACTCGCGGAACTTCTGATACAGCTTGATCGCCTCCTCGAAATTCTCTTGGTACTGTTCGGCGGCGGCCCATTGGAAAACGGCGGTTTTGCGATAAACGTTGTGGCCGCCCTGTTTGCCATCCTCTTCAACTTGATCTGGGAAATCCCGATAACAGATTTCAAAAGACTTGGCCGCTTCGGCATACATCTTGAGCTTCATCTCACAGAAGCCGCGGTTGTAGTAGACGGTGCCAAAGGGCGGGAATTCTTTGTAGAAAGCGTCATTTCCCCACTCGGCAATGATGCGTTCAAACATTTGATGGGCCTGTTTCCACTGACCTTTCTTCATCAGGCCCACGGCCTCCAAGGTCTGCTTTTCCGCAGATCGATCGCCGGCATTAGCGCCCACTTGGGAGTAAACGGGGATGCTCAAAAGCATCCCTAGGATCACTAGCATACATGGTAGTCGCCATTTTGCGGCGAATAAGTTGTTAGTCATAGTTGGCTTGGGTGTCTGGTCGTCAAGTTCGCCTACTTGTCTAGAGAGCCCCATAGGACCCGCAACAATTTGGCAAGAATTTCGGGGAGGTAGCGGGTGGAAGCCGGGGAATCCCCGTCATCAAACAACGAAGCCGGGCAGAGAAGAAAGTCTACTCTTCCTCCTCCCGGAATCCGGTGATGGTGACATTCGAGATTTCCACCGCACTTAAAGTGTTCACGACGTCGATGAAGCGCTGCTGCACGGCGTTGTCGTCCGCGCGGATGACGACAAAGGGCGTCGAGTCGGTGCTATCGGCAAGCGCCTTGTATTCTTCGAGCGTAGAGCGCAATTGGGGGCACTTTCGGGAGGTCACGTCCGTCTCCAATTCTTGCTCGGATCCCCCCTCGCCGGCCAGAATCACACCGTCTTCCCGCAAGTAAATGCTCAGCGGGTCGACTGGTGGCACATCGACTTCTGAACTCTGGGTCGAGGGGAAAGTGATATCCAAATCACCTTCCTTAGGCTGCATCGTCGACGTTACCAGAAAGTAGATGAGCAGGAGAAAGCTCACATCGATCAAGGGCGCAATGTCTAACTCAGGCTCGTTCTGTTCTTCCAAATGGAGGTAGCTGCGGCGTGCCATGGTGCGTGTATGCGTTAGTTAGTCTTGATACTTGTTCACTTTGTAGGTGGCGAACACCACATCCATCACACCGGTCTTCGCCGCGGCATCCACCACTTTCTTCACCTCACGGACTTTCACGCGCCGGTCCGCACGCAAGTGCAGTTTGGTAGGGATGTTAGCTACTTTATTCTCTTCCAATCGAGTGCGGCAAAGGCTTCCCACGTCGGTGAGATTGATAACATTACCATTGATATCTTTGATAGTGCCGTTCTGAAGGATATTGATCACAATGCGCCCGCGCGCTTCAGAAAGCGGCTTGGATTCCAGGGCGACGGACGGCTGCACGCTTTTGTCTTGCCTGATGACGATAAGCCGCGAGGTCACCATGAAGAAGATGAGCAAGAGAAAGACCATGTCGATCATAGGAGACATGTCCATCTTGAGATGCTCCTGCTCGCCAGAAGCTAGGGCGCGCAGTCGTTTGGAAGCCATGAGAGTGCCGGGTAACGGGGGTGAATTAGAAACGCTAAATCTTAAGCGATTACTCCCTAGCTGGCAAGTCCTTCCGGAACCTTGGCGAGCTGTTGATCGGCATTGAGGGTGTTCAGACTGGCGTCCACCATATCTTCAGCGGCCTCGTGAGACTCGGCTACCAATCGATTGAGACGGTTCCGCAGAACAAAGAAGGCGATGATGGCCGGGATAGCGATAATCAGACCGGAAAGCGTGGTGATCAAAGCCTCCGAGATGTTTCCGGCTAAAACGGACGCATCCGGCGATTCCAATCCTCGCAGCTTGTTAAACGCCCCAATCATACCAGAGACCGTTCCCATCAGTCCTAACATCGGCGCGACCTGCGCAATGACTGACAGGTAACCAATCATGGTCATGTAAGAGCGATTTTCCCGAGCAGTAAAATCAGCGATCGCATCCTCAACGTGTTCACGACCCAAGGTCTCCGGGTCGGTAGCATCCACTTTAGGCAACGCCGTCGCCAGCATTCTCCCCAAGAAAGAAGGGCTCGTTGAGGCGACTTCGATGGCGCTGCGCACTTTGCACGCTGACATGTATTCAAGCAGCTGCGCCCGCAAGTCGGCCGGAACGAATTTGGACTGGGTCAATTGAATAAAATTGTAGATGATCAAGGCCACCATCGCGAGTGAGCAAATGCCTAGCGGGATCATGGCCCAGCCACCTTCCTTAATTAGATCGAAGACCGATGGTCCTTTCGTCTCCGTCGCCACTTCAGCATCTTGGGCCAACAAATCAGGAGCCCAGAGAAGCGCACAAAGTACCGCAATGCCAAAGGCAAAGGTGGATGAAACCGAACCGCGTTGGAGTCTAGTCAGGGGCATAGCTGGATATGGTAATTATATTAACGTTGATTTTTCGGATACGATTCCGAGGGTTGGGCGCGCCATGTTTAAAGCAGATTACCACGGGGGTAAAGGTGGATTTGTGTTAAAAACGTGTCGCGTGGTTGCGAAGGCTAGACGTCTAAGCCCGGGAATGATTCCGGTCAATCCGCTAAAATCTTCTCCACTACCCGGCTCACGACCGGTGTCATCACATTGGCCACCACGCGGCTTCCTTCAAGGGTGAGGGTCATGTCATCGAGGAAGTGATTCACATTCTTCGCCAAGGTAAAATCGTCATTGAGCGACACGAACGCCACACCCGTCTGGATGCACCAATCATCGGCCGCGCGGTAATAGCGGTTCAACTCATTCTCCACCCACCCGGGATCAGGCCGCAAGCCCCTGCCTTGCGGATTGCTCGCACTTGGATACTGCTCCCATCGCGGTCTTTTCAACCGCCCAAATTCGCTACCTTGTGGGGAGTTATCATGCAAAGAGGGCTCTCCGACAACGATCAGTTTGGCTCCCACACGCTCGGCGAGTTTTTCAAACGCAAAGAGGCCGTCCATGTACTCTAGCATCGGGTCATTTCTTCCCTGACGGCTGGGAGGCAGACTATCAAACTCCATTTTTTCATAGATCGCCCGCTGCTGCCCGAGGCTGTTGAGAAAATGATTCTTGGTTTCCAAATTCGCTTTCCGCTCTTGGTGCGCTTGTGAGTTGACCCCACGCCACTGCCGAATCCGGCGCGCGATCTGGGAAATCGAAGCAAGCTTGCGTTTCAAACCGCCTGGTTTGCTACCGTGAAGCGACCGCATGGTGGTTTGGTTGTAACGATAGTCCTGTGGGACATCGAGCACCTCGGAGACGCCAAAGGAGACGATCAAAATCTGTGGGCGCACGTCTTTGATATAGCCCTTGGTCCATTGCAGACCGCGCCTCATGGCCATCACGACCTCTTTACCATACCCACCCGATGTGGCTTTGACATCCACGGGAAAACTTATCTCCGGGTATTTCTTTTCTAACGCCGCCGCCGTGCGCCCCCACCACGTGTCCTCCACATCCTGCAATAAGTCGTAGGCGCCCTCACCTCCCACATAGAGGATACGGCAGGTCGTTTCGCGACCTTCAGCACCAGGACGCGAACGCAATTCCCTTTCGTCGACGCGAAACGTGCAGGTGTCGTTCAACCCATACTTTTCCATCTCGTTGGAAAACGTGTACTCGTACCGTTGATATGGCGGCGTCGGGGCAACGAACCATAGAACCACCTCCGCGAGCAGGATCAGGACGATAATCAAGATTCCCACGAGGGAACCTTTCCGAAGAATTGCTTGGAGGACCGTCTTCAACAACGCCATGGGTGGAGAAAACTACGCAACGGCCCTCGAAACAAGGGAAAATCCATAGCGTGTCGAATACGTTTTGTTAGGTCGCCTAATCCGCGTGGGGACTGAAGAGAATACAGATCGGTCCCGGCACGTTGACCACAGAGCCTCGCTGGAAAGTCAAAGCGCCTGTTTCCTGATCGATGGCAAAGACCGCGATGGTATTTGAATGCGCCCCCGCCGCGAGTAACCAACGGCCGGTCGGATCCATATTGATATTGCGCGGCCAAGCGCCACGAATCGGCTCAACCTCCGTGACCTTCAACTGGCCCGTCGCCAGGTCTGCCAGGTAGGCGGTCACACTATCATGACCACGATTGGCCGAGTAAACGAAGCGTCCGCTGGGGTGAACGAGAATCTCTGATGCGGAGTTGAACACTTCCTGCGCTTTCACCTCATCGGGGAGCGCCGGCGTTGTCGAGAGCTGCTTGGCCGTCCCAACGCTCGCATCATAAGCGAACGTCGTCACAGACAGAGCGAGTTCATTCAAAAGAAAGATATGGTTGCCATCCTTGGAAAAACGCATGTGCCGCGGACCGCCTCCGGGTACCGAATGTGCTAAGCCGTGATGGGTGATCGCCGGCGTCTCGGCATCCACTCGATAAATCACGATCGCGTCCATACCTAAGTCCGGAACCATGGCGAATTTCCCATCCGGAGAAAACCCACACCAATGCGGATGCGGCGATTCTTGACGTCTCGCCACCACCCGCGAGCCACCTTCATGTTCCGTTAGGCGTCCCGGCCCTAGCAAACGCCCCTCATCATCCAAAGGAAAGAGCGCCGTCGACCCGCCACCATACTGCGCCGTGATCAGAAAGCGCCCTGACGGATGCACCGCAAGATGCGTCCCTCCGCCATCCCCGATCAAGGCCGTATTGACAAGCTTAAGCGAACCATCCTCAGCACGAACGTACCCGGCAACGCCCGGTCCGTCAGCCGTCCGCGCCACCGCATAGAGAAACTTTCCGTTAGGATGCCAAGCGAGAAAGCCCGGCGAACCAATCTCTGCCGCCAATTCCGGAGAGGAAAGCTTACCCGACTCCAAATCAAACGAAGCTCGATAGATTCCCTTCGTCTCCTGGCCACTCGTCCCAAAGTAGACCTCCATCGCCTCCGCGAAAGACGCCGCCGCCACCAACATCAACCACCCAATAAAAGTCGTTTTCATGACTCCCTCATACCAAGCTCCCACCACAAATCAAGCGCCTTAGTAAAAGCACACGTCCTTAATTAAATTATGCTTGGCAGTTGCAGGCAGGTGGTTTAGGGAAAGGGCACGATGAAGCCGCGGCGTATGCAACTTTTCACCAAACAGGGCGCGTCCGGGCAGCTCTTTCACTGTGTGTCGCGGTTTGTCGGTCGGGCATTTGTCTTCACCGATACGGAGAAGCGCGTGTTTGTGAGTCTTCTGAGAAAGGCGGAGGCCTTTTCCGGTGTGAAGGTCATCACGTGGACGATGCTCTCGAACCACTTCCACCTCGTGGTGCATGTGCCAGAGAAGGTGGACGATCTTTCGGATCACGAATTCTGGAGACGTTTGCGGGCGCTCTACACCCGTGAGGAAGTCGCGGAAATTCGCCAAACCATGCGGATGATTCCCGTTCTAACACCTGGACTAGCCGGGCAACAACTGCTCCGCGCTTATCGCAAGCGATTCAGTGATCGCATGCATGATTTGAGCGCGTTCATGAAGACGCTCTTGCAACGTTTCTCGACGTGGTTCAACCGGCGTCACGATCGCGTGGGGCGCGTGTGGGAATCCCGGTTCCGAAGTCTCGTCATTGAAGATGGTTGGGACCCGTTGATGAACGTCGCCGCCTATGTGGATTTGAATGCCGTGCGCGCCGGATTGGTGACGGATCCGAAGGATTATCCTTGGTGCGGCTATGCGGAAGCGGTTGCGGGAAACCAACAAGCACGTCGTGGTTTAGGGCATTTGTTATGGCGCGAGGCTGCCGCCCAGAGCAGCCGAGTGGATTGGCGAATGGTTCATCGGGAATACCGCCGCATTCTAACAGGCTTAAGCGCCCAAACCGCCACAACGACTTCAGACGGTCGCGTTCGCGCTTTTACAGAAGGCGTCGTTATTGGTAGAAGACCGTTTGTGGAGGGTTTTTTCGAAGCCAAACGCGACTTCTTCGGAGACCGGCGAAGGTCCGGTAGCCGTAAGATTCACGGTGGCGAGTGGGGCGATCTCCGCACGATTCGCGATCTACGGCCGCGCGCATCTGCGTGAAACGCGGCAAATTCTCTCAAGGAGATTGCGTTCAGGGCTATCAGTGGGCCATAGTGCTCACTTAACAAACCCCATTTGAGGACCCCATTTATGAATAGACTGATCGTAACCCTTCTTCTCCTTTACCCGGGAGTGGCCCTTGCCAACCCAGTGATTTCCGAATTTCTCACCTCCAATGCAGAATCACTCACCTCGGAAATGGGGACGACGCCAGATTGGATTGAAATTCAGAACAGTGGAGGAAACGCCGTCAACCTAGCTGGCTATACCCTGACGGATGACCCAGAAGATACCGCACGATGGACGTTTCCTAGTTTGATGTTAGCGCCAGGCGATTACCTGATCATCTTCGCTTCCGGAGAAAACCGGGCGGAAGCTTCAGGTGAACTACACACCGATTTCAAACTAGCACGTTCAGGTGGCTACCTGGGGCTTTATGCGCCGGACGGCACGGTGGCTTCGGAATTTGTCAACTATCCGCCACAACGCCGGGACATTTCCTATGGGATGATTAGTGCGGATGCGGTTTATTTCGATAAACCCACCCCAGGTGAAGCTAATGGCAATAAGGGATTGGAGGGTTTCGTTGCCGATACCAAGTTCAGTATTGACCGCGGTTATTACAATGAACCGATTTCCGTAGAAATCACCACAGCAACGGAAGGCGCGACGATTATTTACACAACGGACGGCCGGATTCCAAGTCGCGGATCTCTTTTCACCGGCGTCATTGGCGATACCTACGAAGGGCCTCTCACCATTGATGAGACGACCACCTTACGTGCTTTCGCTTACAAAAGCGGTTTTCAATCATCCAACGTCGACACGCAAAGCTATATTTTCTTGGAACATTCCGTTGGTCAAACCGGTGACGAACTCGTGGAAAAATGGGGTGATGACTGGGGATCCGGTGAAGATGCCGACTACGAAATGGATCCTCGTATTACCGAAGATCCACGTTGGAAAGATACCATTGTCGATGATTTTAAAACACTCCCCATCTTATCATTGGCGGTTGAACCCGAAGAGTTTTTCTCTCTAAACAAAGGCATCTATCCAGGAAGGATCGGTCAGGATGGCATTGATATTCCGGCATCTGCGGAATTGTTGCATCCAGACGGGAAAGAAGGTTTTCAAATTGACTGCGCCGTGCGCATCGTCGGCCAGACCAGCCCTCAACGATGGAAGATCAAAAAACTCTCGATGCGGCTTCGCTTCGATACCGACTTCGGTCCAGGAACCCTGCGCTATCCACTCTACGATGATCCCTCAGCCGGAGAGGAATTTAATACTCTAACAGTTGACGCGCGTCACAACAACACATGGGCCTACAACGGGGGCTCCATTCCCACGCAACAACGTGAATGGGCACAATATTTAAGGGATCAGACGGCTGCGGATTTGCATCGCGCCATGGGAGGCGTTAGCCCCCACGGAAGGTATGTTTTCGTGTTCGTCAACGGCACTTTCTGGGGTATGTACAACTTGCATGAGCGCCCCGATGACGCTTTCCAAGAAGTTTATCAGGGCGGCAATCGTGACGAATGGAAAGTCACTCGGCATGGAGATCCTGGGCAGGGGGGTGTCAATGTCAGCGGCGAAGACACACTGACGCTCTATCGCGAATTCAACAGCTTCGTTCGCGACGCCGATGATCCCGAGGTCTATGCTCAAATTGAACAACAACTCGATATTGATGATTTTATCAATTATATGATCGTCAATCTCGGGCTCGCGAATCGTGACTGGGGACATAAGAACTATTATGCCAGCCTGAGCCCTATTGATGGCAAATGGCGCTATCATTCATGGGACGCGGAGAAAGTGTTTCAAGGCCTCAATGACGATATCGTCAATGCCAGCAACAATCCTGGTCCAACCGGTATTCATCAAAGTCTCACTGAGAATGCGGACTATCGCATTCGCTTTGCCGACGCCATTCAAAAGCACTTCTTTAATGGCGGCGTGATGTCCACTGAAGGTTTGCAACGCATTTATAGGCGCCGCACCGATGAAATTGGCCGGGCGGTGATTTTAGAATCCGCACGTTGGGGTGACGCTGCGCGTTCCACGCCGTATACGAAAGAGGATTGGGATGCGGAGCGCGATCGTTTGATGGACGATTATTTCGTGAGGCGCCCCGATATCGCCTTCAATCAATTTGAAGATGCGGGACTCACGGGTGACATCGAGACGCCGCGGTTTTCTAACGAAAGCGGTTATGTGGAAGTGGGCGGAAAGATTGCGATCAATAAATCCATCTTCGCAAAAGGCACCATTCACTATACCTTAGATGGTTCCGATCCCAGACTTCCAGGTGGGATCCTCTCCGATAGTGCGATACCCTACGAGGGCCCAATCGAACTCAGCGAATCAGCGACCATTAAAGTGCGCAACTATCAAGAGAGCCTCTTTGGAGGTCATAAATGGTCGGCGATCATCGAGTCCCACTTCGCAGTGGGCGCCGTCGCACCCGCCGAAGGAAGTCTACAGATCACTCAAATTAATTACCGCCCGGCCGGAGCCAGTGGCGAAGAAGCCAGCGCTGGTTTTTCCCGCAAAGATTTTGAGTTTCTGGCGATTGCTAATATCACCGATAATCGCGTCAATTTGCGGGATATTCAGTTTTTGAATGGAATCAAATTTGATTTCGCTAGTGCCGATATTCAAGAAATTGACGGCGATACCACGATTTATTTGGTGAAGAATCGTGCCGCTTTCGAAATGCGCTACGGCACCGGCTTCGCCATTGCCGGTGAATACACAGGTAGTCTGTCCAACGATGGCGAACAGCTGATGGCTCAATACGATAACGCCGCACTCGTCGACGTCACATTCAACGACAATATGGAGTGGCCGCAGGGTACCGATGGCGAAGGCGGTTACCTCGTATTGAAAGATCCTAAGGGTGGCGCCGATGTGAATGCACCAGGAAGCTGGCGGGCCAGCGATGCCGATGATGTGCCAATTGCGGTCGCTGCCGGAGGCGGCAATAACAACGGAGGCGGAGGTACTGGCGACTATGCGAGTTGGGCGGACAGCGTCTTTGGGCCAGGAGCGGCTGATACGATCGCCGGTCCCAATGCCGATCCCGATACAGACAAAGTGATCAATTACTTGGAGTTCCTTATGGGAGGAGATCCTAACAGTCCAAGTTCCGCGCCGGCACTCGGTGTCTCGCGAAACGCTGAGGGCCAGATCATCTTCGAGGTGCCCACCCGCAAAGACACCGGTGTAACCATCGGCATCGAGGCCTCTGGCAATCTGGATGGTTGGACAGAAGTGAGCGGTCCGGCGCTCAGCGCTCTCGGAGCCAATCCTACCAATGATGCCAATGTTGAGCTTCGACGTTATCGCGTGATTCAGCTCACGAAGGATGCTCCGTGGACTCAACGTTATGTGCGTGCTAGCGTCCCGTTGCCCTAGCGCTTGGCTGGTCCTGCACCTTTCCCTTGCCGCGCTCCTGGGCGTCACGAGCCACGCCCAGGAACCCGGTGCAGTAGTTATCAATGAGATTGTCGCCATCAATCGAGACGGCCTTCGTGATGCCCAAGGCGGTACTCCCGACTGGATTGAATTACGAAACCAGACTTCTAGCACGGTTTCACTAGAAAACTGGCATCTCACCGACGACCCCGCGACCCCTAACAAATGGGCGTTTCCTGCCATTTCGTTAGAGCCTAGCCAATTCTTGATCATCTACGCCTCGGGAGAGGATGTTTTTCGAGAACAGGAATGGCACGCCAACTTAAAGCTTAGTGGCGATGGAGAAACGATCGTTCTCACGAATGCTCAGGGTGAAACGGTCGATACATTAGACTACCCGCCGCAGTTGACTGATCATGCCTACGGATTGGATGATTCTACCAACTACCGCTTCTGGAGCACGCCCACACCCGGCACCACGAACTCGGATCCGCCCGATGCGCCTCCACTACTTGTCCCCGAACCGATCGAGAACCCGCCCGTGCAGGACGAAGACTTCATTGTCCGCGTACGCGTTCAAGAAACCACGGCGCCGGTCAACGAAGTGATCGTGCGACACCGCGTGCTCTACAAGAGCGAGGCGAGGCAAGCAATGCGCGACGATGGCGTATCTCCCGATGAAACGGCGGACGATGGCATCTATGCCGCAGTGCTCTCAAGTCAGACGCTCTTCGGTTCCCGTTGGAAACCGGGCGAGATGGTTCGTTGGCGATTTGAAGCCTCTGATTCTCAAAATCACGTAGGCACGCTCCCTCTCGTTTCCTCGGGACGGGATGGCGCTGAGTACTTTGGTAGTGTGATCCACGATCCGGAGCTCTCTAGTGATCTCCCTATCTTGCATTGGTTCACGAACGACCCGGAGTCCGCGGTCACGCCCACGGGTGCGCGTGCTTCCGCCTACTTCGAGGGCGTCTTTTATGATAACTTCTTTGTTAGGAGACGCGGCCAGTTCGGAGCCATCGGATGGGAGAAACCGAAATTGAAATTCGATTTCAATCCGGGCGAACATTTCCGTTATGATCCAGAGCGCCGCTTAGTCGAGGAATTCAATTTGCAATCCCACTTCGTCGACCCCTCGGCCATGCGTGAAAATGCGGCCTTTCAGTTTTTCAATGACATTGGCACGCCGGCTCCGCTCACGCAGCACTGGCATGTCCGGCTCAATGCCGAGTATCACGGTCTCTTTTCATTCGTCGAGCAGGTCGATGAGGATTTCCTTATCCAACAAGGCCTCGATCCAAACGGTGCCATGTACAAAGCCAACGGCTTTCCCTCGACACTAGCAAAGACCGTGACGCCGGCGCTCTATCAAAAAGAGACACGTAAAGAGGAACCTTACGATGACCTGAGGGCGCTCACCGCCGGACTGGGTAACGGCAGTAAAGTGGATCGCGCCTACTACGTGCTCGATCACGTAAATCTGCCCGCGATGGTAAACGAAATGGCGGGGCAAAGCATTATTCGCAATGCGGATCGCCTGACCAAGAACTACTACGTTTATCGCGATCCCCAAACTGACCTTTGGCAACGGATTCCCTGGGACATGGATGGCGCCTTCAGTACGAGCACGACCTTAGACAGTGAGAATTATGCAAGTCCGCTCTACGGCGATCGTAACCACACACAAGCCCCCAACCAATCGATCTATCAAAACTACCTCCTGGCCGCCATTCTCGACTACCCCACCACGCGGGAGATGTACTTGCGGCGCCTTCGAACCTTGGTTGACAATTATTTATCCGCTAGTGCCGGTTACTTTGAAGAACGTCTCCGTCAGTTCCTGGCACACATTGAAGATGAGGCCCAAACGGACAGCGCCAAGTGGGCTCGCGGCAACGCCAGAGCCGGTGTGGACACGATCATCAATACGATGTTACCCAAGCGGCGCCGCCAATTGCTGGAGACTTACGGCCCCTCCGGCCAGGGGCTTGTGCCCGAAGCGCAAACGCCTGGGCTCAAGATCGAAATTGGAGAGATCGACTTCTTGCCTGAAGGGGATCGCGATTCCGAGTACATCGAATTGATCAATCCTAACAAGGAAGCGATTGATCTCACCGATTGGACGGTGAAGGGTGCCGTCGATTTCGTCATGCCGCCCGGTACCGTCATCCCCGCCAAGGGAAACATCCTTCAACGAGATCGCGGCAAACTCTATCTCGTCAAAAGCGTTCGCGCCTTTCGCGATCGCACCACCGGACCTCGTGGTGGCCGCGGGCTCTTCTTCATTGGCGAGTATCGGGGCCGGCTCTCTTCCGATGGCGAAACAATCCGAGTCTTTGATGACGCCGGTTTGTTAGTCGCAGAAGAAACGTATGAGGGGTTTGATCCTCAAGCCGCTCTCGCTGAAGCGCTAGGGGGACACACACCACGAGTCGAAATGCGAGATGGTGCTTTGCATCTTCGTTTTCACAAAAGCATTACCGGAGACTACGAGTTCTTTGTGCAGCAATCTGACGATCTGGAGACTTGGATTCCCATTCTTCCCGATCACGAAGAGGCAATGGAAGAACACGATGGCTTTTCTCTCACAGAGATGCGATTCCCTGCGGAAACCGACGGGTATTTGCGCTTACGCATTCGGCGCTAACCCAACTGCTTGACGTCGGCCAAGCTAACTAACCGGCGGAAAGGGAAGCCGTGAGAATGCTCTCGGATTCCGCACGAGTGCAAAGAATCACCAATTGGCGGGCAGCGCGAGTGAAAGCCATGTAGAGTTGGCGTGTGTGGTCGCGAATGAGGGCTCGGCGTTCGGCATCAGTTAGGGTTGGACTGGCTTCCTTTTCAAATAAGGCATCGATGCCGAGAACGAAGACAATGGGGGCTTCAAGGCCGGTGCCGGCGTTGAGTGTGCTGAGGCCGGCTAAGACTTGAGTGGGTTTGCGTGTGGTGTCTTTGAGAATACGCGCTTGGTTACCAAGACGTTTCTCGAGATCCTGCAGCGCACCAAATGATTGGTGTAAGATGAGCACAGTTCCAGGCCGCAAATCACGCTTAGTGAGAGCTTGAATTTCATTCACCAGACGCGTGGTCATCGCTTGCGCCCCGCCGCAGAGGATAACCTGAGGAGGCCTACCGACCTCTGGGCACGAGGCAATTCGCTCCGCGTTTGGGAGATTGAGTTCTTCGTCACCATCTTCTTCTCCAATCCGGAAACGATAGAAATCGGTGGCATAAGTGAGGATGGCGCGACTGTTGCGATAAGGCTGGTCCAACTTCACTGTGCGCCCCCTGACATCGATGCCACTAGCAAGCCACGATTGCCGGCGGCGGAGAAAGCCTTGAGTGGGATCCGCGCAGAGAAAGAGCTGGCCACCGGGCCGGAGGGCGGCCTTCACACAGTCAAACCAGGCTGGGGCAAAGAACTGCGCTTCATCAACAAAGATGCCGTCATATTCTGGCAGGTCAATGGATCGATCACGAACGACGGCCTTCCAGAATCGCATGGCGACGCCGCTCCAATCCGTCGCTTGCCGGGCCTCTAAACCTAACTGATAATCCCGGAAAAAGCGCCACAGGTGATCGCGTTGTGGTGTGGTAAGTGGTAGTTCCCGCCCTTGCCGTTTGGCCATGAGATAGGCATCGCGTTGGTGCAGGCGATGATCTTTGATCCAGGCGATTTCATCGAGGAGAAAGGGCAGGTTGAAATCCTGCAATTTCGGATGCATTTGAAGGATCTCTCGCGCCATTTGCTCTAGCGCTTTTCCTGAAAGAATCGATTCCGGCCAATCCTCTTCTGCCAAACACTGCCGCAGCCAGCCAAAGTAGGTGAGCCACTCGAAGTGGGGCCAATGCCCGCAGATCTGTTGAAAGCGTTGTCGCAACTCGTTGCTAAGGGGACGGTTATGCGTGAGTACAAGCAACCGGGAACCCTCGTGCAATCGCGCCATGAGCATGGCCCGGATGATGAGAACGAGGGATTTCCCGCTGCCGGCCACACCGGTGACGAGCCGGGTTTGCAAGTCATTGACCAACGTTTCGCCTTCTGATGAAAGCGCCAAATCCGCTTTGGCCACGGATTCCTGATCGAAATCGATGAGCAATTCCGTTAGACTGGCCTGCTCGTTGCGCTCCGGCGGTGCAAGAGGACTGAACGTTCGTGGAATAGTGCACTCGGGATTAAAATGTTTGCGGAAAACAGAAAGCGAATACGCCGGAAGCGCCGCCACGGCGATCTCTAACAAATAGTTTGTGAACTGCGCCTCGCCCAGTTGATAACATCCCAAATAGGCCGTGTCGTTATCCTCGGAGCGTTGCAGAATGATTTGATCAATAGTGCCGCGTTTCACATTGGGAAAGACGACCAGTTTCTTGACGGGAACGGCAGCATCTCGAGGCAGGCCCAACTCCGGATGCACTTTGGCGGCGAAAGCTTCTAGCACAGCGTTTTCCGAAGCGCCTAGGGAGTCGGCGGTCAGCGTTTCTTCGTTGTATGTAAGGAAATCCGCCTGCAGAGCGGTCTCCGCGAGCTGTTGGCTGGTGGGCGCCACGTGGAGCAGGAAGCAATAGCGCTCCCGCCAAACGAGAAAGAAATGCGGGTGATTCGTGTCGTCATGCCCCAATGAAAACCACGCCATGAAATCATCGGGCAAGCTTTTGACCAAACGAAACATCCGTGCCACAGGTGCGGGCACGTTCCCAACAGGTTGGTTAGGCGTTAGGCGAGCCACGTTAGTCTATTCCGGAGTCCATGAAAGCTTGGGCGTGGCATCCAAGAGCGACACGAAGAGTGCGGCGTCCTCATCATGCGCGGCGGCCAACTTGCGAGCGGCGTCTTGCAGCGTTTCACTGACCAATAAGTAGAGCTTTGAGCGAGCGCGCGTCAGCGCCACGTTCAATCGCTGAGGTTGAAAAAGAAAACGCGCTTGCTGCCGAATGAAATCCGGATCGGAAGCGGTGAAAGATAGGATCATCACCTCACGTTCGCTTCCTTGAAAACGCTCCACCGTGTCCACGGTGATCGCGCGCGCTTGCTCAGGAGTGATGGCACACCTCCGCGTCCGCAACCGCTGCCGGACTCGGTTCGCCTGACGACGATACGGCACCACGATACCGATGGCACTAGCCGCGAGGCCCGACTTCAGGAGAACTTCGATCAAAGTCACCACGGCGGAGGCTTCTGAGGAGGAGGCCGTCCGGCATTCGCCGTGGTCTAACAAAAGCATTTCGCTGCAGGGTTCGGACGCCAGAAAACTCGCGTTGGGAGTGGTGTTGGGCAGCACCAAACGCCGTCCCGCATTTTCAGGAGCGGCCTTCAGCTCGCCTGAATAGAACTGCTCGCTAGGCCACGCGCAAAGTTCGGCATTCATGCGATAACCAATGCGCAGCATAGTAGAGCTAGAGTGATCGCGCAACCGGCCAAAGATACTCTGAACTGCGGTGTCCGCCGGCTCGGTATCCTGAAGGTGCGCCATCACGGGTGGAAGCTGTTCATGGTCCCCAACAAACACATAACGCCGCGCCTTCAACATGGCCATGACCGCAAGGGCAGGCGTGACCTGGCTGGATTCATCCATGATCACGGTGTCAAATTCCACATCCCGCAAGCGGCGCGACCACAAGGTGAAGGGCGTGGCACCAATCGCATAAGCCCCGCCGGAATCAGCCAGCGGCGACTCCGCAAAGCTGCCGTAATCTTTGACCGTCAAGCTGGGATCGTAAACCGGCACACCGATCTTGGCCAACTGATCCATGCTAACCAATTTGCTGGTACTTTGGAGAGCTTCGTGAATGGCACGATGAGTAAGAGCGGTGATGAGCACCCGTTCCCGACGCTCTAACAAACGATCCACGATCATGCCCAAAGTGCGCGTCTTTCCCGTGCCGGGAGGTCCTTGAATCAAGGCATAGGGCTGTGCCGCCAACGCCATGGCCGCCGCTTCTTGCTGCGAATCATTCATCTCGCGCTCTGCTAGAGCCGTGATCTCCTGGTCAAAGCTGTCCAAATCGACCGTGGGCGTCAGAGCGCCGGCGATGATGGGCGCCACTTGATCACGGCCCATCGCAGAATCCGTTAAACTCTCAAAGGCACGAAGATAGAGCGATTCGAGATCAATGTAAGACTCATCAATCGTCCAAGTGCCTTGCTTTGGCTCCCGTTCGAGGAACTTTTTCAAAGTGGCTTTCTGATAAAACGTCACACCAACCCACGCCAATTCTTCTCCATACCAAGTGACTTCGTAAAAGTTTGTCAGAGGCTGATTGCGGCTCAATCTGAGAACGTCGCCCGCCCGGAATCGCGACTCATTGCGCACGCACTCGAATCGCACTACCCCACGTTTGGTGTCGGCAGAGAGGAGGCGCAATTGATCCACGGCGCGGCCGCGTTTCACCCGCTCGCCCAGAGGTTTCAGCCAAAGGCGATGATAGAAACGACGCACAAATTCATACTCACGGCTAACAAGTGCCGTGAGTTCGCGTTTGACCCAGGAAGCTGATTCACTCGGGACCACGCCCAGATCATGGCCCTTTGGAGTTCTCCCCGCAACTGCGAGCACCCTGCGGCTTGGAGCTTGCGCCTCCCGGCCTTTGCACCCATCATTTTCAAAACGATGCCCCCTCTCAATCCAACCACGCTCTTTCGCGCCGCGTTTGTGGTATTAGCCATTATCTTCGGCATTGTTGCGGCGGGTGGCTTGGACGTATCGACCTTCCTCGGGGCTTTGGTGGGCGCGGTCTTTGGAGCAGGGGTCGTCTTGCTAGATATCGCCATGAAGAACTTCACCTTCCGGCGATTCTCGCATGCGACCGTTGGATTGATGGTGGGCCTGTTAGGAGGCCTGCTGGTGAATTACCTCATTCGGCTCGTCTTCGTGCTCCTCAATGAAGCCAGCGCTGAAGGATCGCCCATCACACCGGAAATGGAGATCGTGACGCAAGTCGCTATTTACTTGGCTTTCGGCTACTGGGGCGCCGCGTTGGCCATGCGGGCAAACCGCCAGGAGTTCTCGTTTATTATTCCCTATGTGCGCTTTCGTCAGGATTCCGCGCAGGATTCGCCTCTGTTAGTCGATTCCAACATCATCATCGACGGCCGCATCTCCAAGATCTGCGAGACCGGGTTTCTCAGCGGCGCGCTGGTCGTCCCAAGATTTGTGTTAGATGAATTGCACCTGATGGCGGATTCCAAAGACAGCATCAAGCGCGAGCGTGGCAAGCGGGGTTTGGAAACATTGAATGAAATGCAGCAATCCGCGTTGTTGGAAGTCACCATCCAGGAAGATTACAATCAAACCGATGAACCCACGGACACCAAACTCATCCAGTTAGCCAAGCGTTTGGGCGCCCGACTTTTGACCAATGACAGTAACCTTGGCAAGGTAGCGCAACTGCAAGGCGTGACGGTCTTGAATCTCAATCAGCTCATGACGGCCATGCGTCCTAACGTTCTGCCAGGCGACCCCATGCAAATAAAATTGCTGAAAGAAGGCAAGGACGAGCATCAAGCAGTGGGTTATCTGGACGACGGCACCATGATCGTCGTCAATAACGCCATCAATCATCTTGGTGAAACCGTTGAAGTGATTATCGGAAGCCCCCTGCAAACGAGTGCCGGCCGGTTGATCTTCGCGGAGCTGCAGAAGTAACTCTAACGAAGGCCTTGCTCGATAGATTGCTAGACTTGGTTTAAGTCTAGCTGTATGATTGGATGCTGGCGATGGAGATTTCGCGCGCCAACGGCCGCTCAAAAGAATACTTCGCGCCGGCGAAGCTCGCGTTGAGATCCCATCCGAAAGATCCTTTCTGCAGATTTATTGGGGTCGAACGTGTCTCACGCGCAGCCTGGCTGAATGGAGCCTTTCAACGCATGCAAATGCTCCAAACTACCCAGGCTTTCGCGATGAGCGCAAACGGCTCGGAGCCGCTTTGCAGGCGTGGTCTTACCTCCGCCCCAATAACTTCAACCGGAAACTAAACTTGTTAGAGAATTTACGCGCGCGCTTGGCGGGCCCGGCACACGATGGGTGCCGCCCGAGGCTTAATTCCACGTTGGTAAGTTCCTTAGATCAAATTTGGCTGGGATGGCTCTCTGAGCCGTCCGACTTAGGGCGCTTTCGTTAGGGAATCCGACGTGGTCATGTGAAGAGACGTCGCCTCAGCCGGACATTTGGGACATTCGTCCCTGCCATTCTCTCTATCTGCCAACGTAAACCCTCGTGCGCATCATTCCCGAGAATTCCATTGACGGAGATTGCTTTTGTAAATACAAAGCAAATTCAATTAATATGAATTGCCCATCCTTTCCTTTCTTGTGTTTGATCCTGACTGTTCTCGCTTGGAACGACGTGGCGAGGAGTCAAAGCCCCAATCTTCAGGTTCACGTGGTCGCCGATCGCGTCGTCCTGCGGTGGGACGGCGCGCCCGATCTTCTCCTCCAGCGTTCTCTCGACTTGGATCACGGTTCCTGGGTCGCTATGCCACATACTTTGGGCGCTACAGGTGCTGACGAGGCTCGTCTTTCCCAAACCATTTTCTATCGTTTGGTCAGGGTCAGCGATGCGCAGCAACGAGTGCTGAGTCTTCCCAATCGAGTCGCTTCTCTGGTCGCGAACCAACTCCAGCGCGCCACGACCTTGTCATGGCGTGTGGGTGGCGAGTTTGAATATCCGCCGGATGATGGCGATGCTCCTGCGCCCCGAACGAGTCTCTTTGGCTTTCAGGAGAACTGGGGATGGGCGTCTCAGCCTGGCTTGATCCGTGTGTTCACGACTTCGCAAGAGGCTGTCCAAGCTTTCAAACTGTATTCGAGTCCGGACAGCGTTGTCGGTGGTTGGGCTGATTTGTTAGAAGATGTGGAACGATTACGGGAGTGGCAGAACGCGCCGGCTCGGTTCGTCGATCTCAACGAACCTGTCGAGCTGGCTCAGGAAAGGCGTTACCCAATTCTCGACCCGCGCGCGGAAACGCTAGCCGGTGTGGAAGGGCTTCATTTGAGCGATGCGGCCCATGGCGAGGCTTTGCCGATGCCGGTGGAATGGGTCTATGTGCTAGCCGACGGAACGTTAGGTTTTCTAGATGAGAATGATGTTTTCCAAGGAAACTCTTCGGAAGAGAATCCGATCGTTGCCCGGTTCGCCTACTGGACTGATGACGAATCGTGCAAAGTGAATGTGAACACAGCTTCGGAGGGACTTCCGTGGGAAACGCCCAAAGGATACATGGAAGAAGGCCGGTTGGATTCCCTGTATCAGCCTGTCACGAACGAAGTGCAACGTTACACGGGGCACCCGGCCATGACTTGTTTGAGTAGCCTTCTCTATCCTGCCAAACGATTAGAACGCAATGGTGCCGGAAGCCTTACCGAGGCGGAGCTTGAATCCCTTTACGCTCTGACGCCGCGAGTGGTGCATGGTGGGAGTGAGGCGGGAACGAGAACCGCAAAGGAGCCGATCAAGTTTGATACCGATTCTTTGCATATTGACGAGGCATCCTGGATTCGCCGAGCGCGAGGATCGAATCCTCACGCCACATACTGGCAAGGTCTTATCACCACGGCTAGTAGCGCACCGGAGATCACGACTCTGGGCAAACCTCGGATCTCTCTCTGGCCGGTATCAACCAATGAGGAAGCGCGTACGGCGATTGATCGCAGGCTTACCGAGTTGGTCACGTTAGGTTCTTCTGATCCCTTGATTTACCTGCGAGACGACGCGCGGTTTCCCTTGGAAGAGTTTTACACAGGCAGCAATCGCCACAATGTGCGATTGTTTAACTATCTTTTGTCGCTGGTTTATGAGAACCCGCCTGGTTACAGGAGATCGTTGGCCCAGAAATACGGGGCGTCTTTCGCTCCTCCTTACAAACCGCGCTTCTACGAAGATGCCAACGAGTACCTGTTGCCGCACTTTCACCTAGCCACGCTCATGATGGACTACATCCGCGGCATCAATCTGGTAGATGGCCATTCTTCCGAACCCTACGCCGGGTATTCCACGGCCAAGAATTCCTTCGGGCAAGTGCGAGGGTTAAGCTTGATCGGGCGCGAGTTGGAGACTGACGACGGCGAGTCTTCTCACGAGAGTGGATGGTACCTGGAAACCCTAGAACCAAGAGGGCCGGGCCGTTCTTATACCCTATCTGAAGTGGCCCTCACCTTTTTTAAGACGGCGCGGGTTCGGATGGATGCTTGGAAGGATGACCAACCAAGCTTCCGGGACGTTGAGGGATCCCAATCTGATCAAGATCTGCTAGAGCGAATTCTGGGCAACCAACATCCCTTCTATGAGCAGTGGCGGGGACACTCCTTTGGCCCTGAAGATGTGGGCAAATCCTTTGCGCTGATTCAGGCTGCGCTTCTTCCCGAACTCTTCTCCGTCGCCCAAGGGCACCATTTTATCCATCCTGATCTGGCGCTGCGGTTGCAGACGGGTGGGCCTGGCTATCAAGGCGGCGCGCATCTTGAGACAGGGCTGAAGGTCAATGGTGTGCCGTTGACCCTGTGGGGCTCGAGTTTTCATCGAGACACCGATCCGTCCGGTCCCGAGGTTCGTTCCATTGATCCTAACCAGAATGATGTGCGGGGTGAACTGCCCGACCTCTGGCCAGCGTGGGGCGGACCGGGTGGGTATCGGCTGATGCGCTTTGGGACCTTTGAGGTATCGGCTGATGAGCCAGGGTTTTCCGGAGAAACGTTTCTACCTAGCGGAAGTGGTCCCCTAAGTGGGCTCTATTGCCAGACGCCGATCGTGGTATGTGAGGACGAACTCCTAGTGCTGGAGCAATCAGCGCCTCTGCAGTTGATTCTGTATGAATTGTTAGGCACTCGACGTGCCGCTGACATCTCCGAGATCTCTCAGGTCTTCGCCCTAAGATTCGCGCCACCAGGTGAATCCGTTCAAGTCTCTCAACCAAAGTTGGCCTCACCACGCTACCGTGGATGGAATAGTCGGCGTTTCAGGTCTGCCTGGGGCTCCACTAGAACCATTCTTGATCCTGAACTGACGGAATCCGTGAAAGGCCTCACGGTCAGTCACGGGGACTACCGGCACATTGCCACCAAACGCGTGGTGCCAAGCGAACTCTTCCGCCCTCATCCTCTGACTGAAGAGGCCTTGGCCAGCCATTCACTCACTTGGGCAACCAGATCCGACATCGTGCCGGGCGCGACTTTCGGCGATGATTTGCATGGCCGCCAACTGGTCGACGGCGTCGAGTACGAACAAGGAAGCCGTCCCGACTTCACCTTTGATCCAAACGATCGCGAAGCGTTTGCGCCTCTGTTGAGTCGTGACTATCACTTCCCCATTGATCCTAGCATCACTCGCGACTTTGACAATGCCCCTGGGCAGGTTCCCGATGGCGCCTACATCAATAAACCGGATGATGGTGCCAACGATCCGCTTGGGAGCAGCGTGTTTAATCAAAAGTACGCCTATTTTGAAGCCGATCTGTCGCTAAAGAAAACGCAATCCTATCAAGACCGCCATCCGGAACGCTTCAATCCGCGTCGCATGGTAGCGTCACCTGTGGCGTTTGGTTCGTTGCCCAGTGCTGTTCAGATCAATGCGCCATGGACGTGTCTCTTGTTTCGGCCTAACGTATCTCATCAGCCGCATCTTGGAGAGGCCGGTAACGGTGTAGACCTGCGCGGCACTAGGAGATCGCTCGAAGGCTTTGAGATCCCTCAATTCGAGAGCCTGCACGGGATCGATGGGCTCCCTCCTGATCACCTTTGGCTAGACCATTTCTGGATGCCAGCGAGCGCACCCTCACATGTTGGCGAACCCTTCGCGACTCACGGGAAGGTGAACCTAAACTTTCAAATGTTCCCCTTCATCAACATCCATCGTGCGACGGCTCTCCACGCCGTGCTCAAGGCAGAACGAATCCTCGCCATTCCCACTCACGCAGGACGCCGATTCAAACGCCGCAATGCTTGGAACGAAGGCTGGTCCTATCCCATCGATGCATTCGAAACTTTGAAACAGTTCGAGGCCAAGTTCAACCGCGGCGAACTCTTCATCCATGAGTCGGAGATCTGTGAACAGTTCCTGATCCCCAAGGGTGTCCGGTGGGATCCCAAGACCAGTCTCGAACCGATCCAGGACTTCTGGGACGCCCATCGCCTTACTGGCGACAACACCTTAGAGCGGCCTTACGCAGGGATTTACTCTCGCATTACCACGCGGTCGAATAGCTTTCGCGTGCACTATCGCGTGCAGGCCATTGCTAAAGATCCAGAGGTCGCGCCTAACCAAATCGACCTCACCAAAGATCGTATCACCAGCGACGATCGTGGCTCCGCCGTCCTCGAACGCCAGATCGATCTCAATCACCCAGATCTCCCGGATTATCTCGAAGACATTCGGCGCTTACCTTTTCTGGACAGGTTGGAAAGGTTCTACGAAACGAAGGTGCGCCGTTGGGCGACATTCCAATAAGACACGCAAGCGTGTTGTCCTTATCGTTGGACAATCAAATCCCGGTTGGCCGCCGGATTTCCCCTACGGAAGAGGGAGCGTCGGCCCGTCCGGTAAACGCCGCGGCCTTTGGAGGAGATGGCTTGGAAAACCACGGTACCCTCACCGATCGCGAGATGCGGAAAACGCTGAAAATAGCCCAATCCGTTGGGCGCGGCGTCCCCACTTTGAGCCACCAAGCGTAGACGAGAGCCGTCGTGCATCCAAATGGCGGACCGGTGACCTTGGGTCGTTTGTCGATGCCCGATGAAGGCGACTTGAGAGCCGTCGATGCGGGGATCGGATACGGCTTGAAAGAGGGGTTGTTGCTTAGCGTTTAGTGGGTGAGAGAAATTATCCGCCACCACTTTGAGAGCAGCTGCCACGGCTTCAGCGCGAGTGTTAGGCCAGTTAGGAAGTTGTTTCAGGTGGATGATGTAGAGGCCTTGCTGACGGCCGCTCACGCCGTGAAAGACCAGGTTGCCCGCATCAATCCGCACATTGCGGAAGCTGGTGAACGTCTTGTTCGAGCCTGGCACTTTCGTCGAAGTGTTGCACAAGATCCGGCTAATGAGTTTCCCCTTCTCGTTGGGAACCAACACCCGAACAGCATTCCCACGAATGTAAGCCACATGCTGCCCATCGATCGCAGCCGAAGTCACACTGCGCCCCAACAATGATAGATTGGTCGGATAATGCCCAAGCCGTCCACTGATGTAGGTGCGGCCATTCTTGTAGAGATACCGTCCCTCGTTGAAATCGACCAATGAAGCGTTTCGTGAATGCGGCGATTCCAGATAGCGGAAACTGCCCTCGCGCGCATCAAATCCCGATAAACCGAAAACGCGATCATTCGCCGAAGCTTTGAAAATATCGCCTAAAAACACGAGTTGATTCCCGTCATCACAATGCACGGCATCAATCTGCAAGACGCGGAATTCTGCACGCGTTAGAGGCTTCGAATCACCTGGCTTCGCCTTGATTGAAGCCGGGATTCGCACGGCTTGCGGAAGATCGCCACCGCGAGCGCGATAAAGCCCCAGCGTTCCCCCACCCTTCCCGGCGAAAAAGACGTGTCCATTACTCGTGCACACGGAATCGAAGGATTGAAACGCCTTCTTTGTTTCCGGGATAACGGTCTTGCTATCAGCTACCACGGTCAGAGGCGCCCCTCTGGAAGACCCAAAGTGAACATTAGAAACACTGCAACCAACTAACATACCACTTGCGACTATTGCTAAGGAAATACGATGAAGCATGCCCAAATCTCAGCCTAACGGCAGACTAGTGGCAACACCAATGACGGACGTTCTACACAAATTGGTTAGGCACCGAGATATTCTTGTTATGTAGAATATCAGTTCAGTCTTCCAGATCGACAATGGTCTCCATAGCAAAGCGATGTAGACGCGTTTTTTATAATGAATCGATTTCTAAGACGCGATCACCATGCATCACCGCAGCGGAGCCGCTACCGCCCGCTGACGCGAAAACGCAAGAAGCCGTTGCTTTCCCCACGAGACATCGTGCGAGTCACAGTCTCCCTTTCGTTTCCCAACGACTCAACACGCTCTTGATCTTCATCCATCACGAGTTCTTCCCAAGTTACCAGATCTGAGCTGAATTCGAAATGGCAGTCAAGGCCTTCCACATTGGTCTTACGCTCGAATGAAATGTGAATCTTGTCAGAGACTAACTGGATCATTACCTGCGGCTCGCCTCCAAAGTAGTCAATCAATGGATTCTCGATAGCCACCGGCTCAATGGCATCAATGATAGCGCGAACTTCTTCCGCGCGCGACGAGCGATAGTCATTCGTGATAAGCTTGATTTCAAAATTGGCGTAGCCATCGATAATGATGAAGCGGCGGCGGTCACCGATCGGCACTTGGAAGGAATTGCGCTCGGGTGGCTGTCCAGAAAAGACGGAGAACCCGTCCCGAATCTGCGTTTGATCTCCTGCGTCCACCACGGCATCGACACCCGCCAAATCATAGCGGTGAGCATCCCGGAAGGCCGTGATACCGAAGTCGAATCCTTCGGTTTCCGTGCCTAACAAGACGGAAACCATCTGAGCGCCGTTCGCATTCGTTCCTTCATAAAAGCGCAAGATATCGCGCCCAAACTGAGCGCCTTCGAACCCTCACGTGGATCACCAAGGCGCGTAGTAATAAAGTAGGACGATTTGGTTCTCAAACTCTGCTAGAGATCGATTCTCCAGACCGCCATCCTCACCAAAAATTGCAAATGAGAGGTTGGGATTCACGGAATCACCCACCACCGCCTGGCCATGGACAAAGGTGGCGCAGGCGCTTATCACACAGAGAAGCCCAATTGAATTCCGCATACTTGTGAGAGCTTTCACGTCGTCGATTATTCCCTAGCACGGATTGGGAACGACGAAAAGTACCCACCACTTTCGTCACACCCGAATCCGTGCTCGGGAATAACCTCCCGGTGATTGCACTCCGATTGGTGGTCCATGAAAAAATGCTGTCTTGCCTTCCTTGCCGTGAGCCTCCAGGTGCTGATTGCTGACCTGGCGCCACGCGCGCGTTTGGACAGGTCACCACTCCGCCACGCCAAGGCGGAAGGCGCGCCGGGTTGGCGGGTTTCGGAGTGGTTTGGCGCGTTCAATGCCACGCACTCACCTTGGCTCTACCATCGGGATCACGGCTGGCTTTTGTTAGGTCCAGAAAGTGATTCCGAAATGCTATACTACCGCGATCCGGTGATCGGGTGGCTCTATACCGATCCCAACGTTTATCCCCAAGTTTTCAGCTTCGAGCGTTCTTCCTGGCTGGCCTACCAACCAAATTCCGGGAACCCACGACGATTCTACGATCAATCTCCAGAGACTTGGTTAGACTATGAAACCGAGGTGGAGACGACCTTGGGCACGCTCAACGGATTCGAACTCGAACACGCCGTGATTCCCCGCTCCGGAATCAAACGTGGCGGACCGCCACGCGATGGCATCCCGTCCATTCTCGATCCCAAGTTCATTTCTGTTGAAGAGGCCGACGTTTTGTTAGAAGATGACGACGATCTCCTGACATTCACCGTAGATGGCGTCACGCGGGCTTATCCCTATCGCATTCTCAACTGGCATGAGATCTGTAACGACGTCATCGGCGATACCCACTTTGCCGTGACCTATTGCCCCTTATGTGGAACGGGCGTGATCTTCAATCGGCGGATCAACGGTAAAGTGAGGACCTTTGGCGTCTCCGGCATGCTCTTCTTAGATAACGTGCTGATGTATGATCACCAGTCCGAAAGTCTTTGGTCGCAACTTCTTCTCCAGTCCGTCACCGGTCCCAACTTCAAAACGCAGCTGGAATGGTTAGGTGGGGAACAAGTGAAATGGAAAGCGTGGAAAGAGCAGTATCCGGAAGGCGAAGTCCTCTCTACCGATACGGGCGCCGATCGCGATTACACACGCAATCCCTACGCCGGGTACTTTGCGGATCCCACGGGCATTCTTTACGAGGAAGAGTTTGGCGAAATTCGCGATGATTTGCCCCGCAAAGAATGGATCTACGGCATTCTCATTGAAGGCCAGGCCATGGCCATACCGCGTGATGAATTGCCTGATCAAACTCCTATAGACGCTTCACTCGCCGGCCATGCCATCGTCATCCTCTGGAATGCGGCTGCCGGAACGATCGCTGTGACTGACAAAGAAACCGGCGAGGATGTGGTAGGCAGTTGGTCTTTCTGGTTCGCCTGGCAGGCCTTCTACCGTGAAACCGAAGTTTGGCAGCCATGAAACGTTTACTTCTCCTAACATATCTTGCCATTGGTTTCGCAGCTCACTCTCAGGATGAGCTCCCACCCGTTCCTAACTTTATTCCTAATCAGCCTCTAGCTTCGCAGATCCAGGACTTTGCGCTGAGCTTCCACACACTTAGTGATGCCAAAGATTTTCCAACGGATCGCCCGGCGGAAGTGATGGTGGGTACGATCCGTTCGGAATTGGGTTACTCCGTGAAGGCGCAGTCCCTTCCCAACGTTGACGCGCTTCCAGCTGCAGGCATCAGCTTGATCACCATCAATGACATTGATGGCGCGCTTCATTTGCGCGTCTTCGATGCCGGAGGCAACCAAATCGTGGATACCAATGAGGAGGAACTTAACTTGCCGTTCACCATCAGCCGTCTACGACGGCAAACTGAGGACTACTTCGATGGCTCCGCCATTCCTCAACGGGAAGCCACCGGGATTGCCGAAACGGTTTCCGGCCTTTTAGGCCTCAGGCCTGTCATTCACATACGAATCATTGATGCGGAAGGCAAATGTGTCGTCGATTATGCTGAGTCTTCCCTCCAAGATCGCGAACCTAGGCTATCAGATTTCCAGTCTAGTGCCAGCAATTGGCTTCTCGATTCCGGCCGCCCTCTGACACACCAACAGACACAAATCTTTCTCCGCTTGATCGCGCAGCTCGTATTCGTTGAAGACTTCCCGGCCTCTCCGCAAACGCCCTTGATCATACCCAACTTTGAAGGCACGCAGTTATTGATGACCATGGAAACCGAGGGGTTCCGAAGTTATGCGCTACAAGAAACAGACGATCTGCAGTCGTGGCCCTCACGCAATCGCGAAATCGAAGTGGGTGGCAATGACGCGCTGCGGACGTTTGGCATCGATATCATGGTAGGCGCCACGCAGTTGATACGGGTGGCACGGTTTTAGGCGAATCCTCGATGGCCATTTTCTGGCCGCCCGAATCCCAAGTTTCGGGCGTTCGAACACGGAGTGATCCACGACACTCTCGCCCTTGCCCAGGACCTCAAACCCTCCGGCCCATGTAGAGATGGCCGCACTCGGTTCCCGAAAAATCCGCCACGTTTGGCAAGTGCCCCCACTGCTCAAAACCAAACTTTTTGAGCAGGTGAATACTGGGAGTGTTGTGATCAAGCAGGATTGCGATCAACGATTTCAGCGGCATGCGAGGCGCTTCACGAAGGGCATGGGACAGAAGGCGCGTGGCCACGCCGCGTCGTTGGCAGTCCTCGTGCACGTAGTAACTGATCTCTGCCGTGAAACGCAGCGCCATCCTGCCCGGGCGGTACGGACTCAAACCACACCAACCGATTACAGTCTCCTCCTCCACCGCGACATAGAGAGGGTATTGGTTAGGCGTGTGGCGATGGAACCACTCTAACCGTGATGCCACGGTGACCGGATTCAAGTCAGCGGTGGATTTACCCGTAGCCACGGCTTGATTGTAAATCGTAATCACGCTTTCCCAATCAGCCTCTGTCGCCGGCCGAATCCTCACGTGTTAAAACCGCCAAGCTACCGTTATTCTAGTCTCCACACATCTAGCCTAGCCTGGTGAGGAATCCGTGTCGAGATTTGAGAAAGAATATGACTAAACTACAAGTGGTCAATGAAGGTCCAACGCCCGGAACTCTCACGAGTTCCGCTACGAAAAGTCCAACGCCTGGAACTCTCACGAGTTCCGCTACAAAAAGTCCAACGCCCGGAACTCTCACGAGTTCCGCTACAAAAAGTCCAACGCCTGGAACTCTCACGAGTTCCGCTACAAAAAGTCCAACGCCCGGAACTCTCACGAGTTCCGCTACGAAAAGTCCAACGCCTGGAACTCTCACGAGTTCCGCTACAAAAAGTGCCCTCGTACCCCACCGCTACGAAAGCAGGCGATCTAGCAATGGCATGACGTCTGACACGTTGGGCATGTCTCGAAAGGTGAAACCGTGTGCTTGAAAGTAATCCGACTGGTTGAGTAGGGTAAGGACACTCTCGTCTTTGGTGAGTTTCTTGGCCACGCCAATTAGGAGAGACGGTTCTTTGCTCGTCGCGAGCTGTTCAAGTCGTTGACGAAGGGGCGCACCGTGCCAAGGGTGAAAGAGTTCCATGGCGATGCTGGCTCCTGAGGGATGTTGAAATTGAAAATCCGGGAAGCCATAGGCGTCGCCGCCTAGCAAGACGAATTCCGCGGCGGTTTCGATCTTCCAGGTGGCGCATTTCTTCTCGAAGAGTTCTTGAAACATCCGGATCTCTTCGGGGACGTGAGACAGGAAGGCATTGGAGAAGGACCGGAGAGCGCAAGAGGCATCGAGCACGAGATCTTTGGGTTTGCGATTGCGAAGCTCGACTTTGGCGCGGAGTTCCCACTCTTTGAGATGCAGGATGGCAGGAAAGAAGTTGGCGAGGGCCATACCGTATTTCTTGGTCTGCATGAACAGGCTGAGCGGCCCATCGACACGGATCTCAAATCGCCCATCGCGTTTTTTACGGATCTCGGCTAACAATTGCTGAAATCGTAAGCGGCGGAAAAGTTGACGCCAGATCACCGCATCGGCCGGGGCGGCAGTGATGATCAGGCTGTGGCAATGCAAGAGGAGCCATTGAACGAGCGCACAATTGTAGCGATGTAAGAGCCTTTCCGAGGAGAGCGGGCGGAAGCGGGTGACAGGTTGGTTCTCCGGAAGATCACTGAAGAGCTTGTTGCTTAGGTCACCCGCGCCCTCACCACTCTCTTTAGCAACGGCCGTATGATAGTCATCGAGAGTAGCGAATGCCTTATGCGTGAGAAGCGCGTTCGTTTTAAGAAAGAGTTGGTGCCGCCAAGCGATGAGATCTTCATCGGCACGGGTGTCAAACTCGACACGATCGAAGAGCAGTTTTTCAAAGCCACGCACCAAGACACCGGAGGCTTCTGCCGCATCGACGACGAGCTTGCTTTCTTCCTCCAAGACGGAGCGTGTTTTACCCTCGGCATGGCGGAAAACCTCCAAAAGCTGTTCGGCGATTTGCCGCAGCCGGCTGTTATCCGGATCAATGAAGTCCGGAACGATGGCGTTTCGTTTGTTGGAAAACCTAACTAAATCTTTCGTAAGCACGATGCTGACGGCGGCGTTGGTTCACGTAGAACTCACCCGTTTGGTTCGCGATGAGTTCGTAGAGAATGGCTTCTTTGCCAGGGCGTGCCCGGAGGATGCGGCCGAGGCGTTGCACATGCTCGCGGATACTCCCACTGCCGGAAACAATGATGGCGATGTTAGCCTCGGGAACGTCCACACCTTCGTTGAGCACTTTCGAGGTGACGAGCACGGCGTAATCTCCCTGGCGGAAGGCATCGAGAAAAGCTTTGCGTTCCTTGAGCTTGGTTTGGTGGGTGAGCACGGGCAGGAAGAAACGTTTCCCTAACCGGTAAGCCATCTCGTTATCCTGCGTGAAGATAAGAATGCGGGCGCCGCGATGTTCTTGAAGAAGTTTCCAAATGGCGGCTTCCTTGCCGCTCGCGGCTTGGCTGAGACGTTTCTGGGTAAGGTAAGCTTGAAAGGCTTGGCGTCCGGCAGGGGTAAGGCTGGATCGCCAGATAAAGGTGCGCCAGCCATCGGGCGACCGCATATCAATCTGCTCGGATTGCAGGAAATCCGTGTATTCAGCACGCGCGGTGTCATAGGCTTCGCGCTCGGATTCGCTGAGTTCGATCTCCAGGGTATTCACCACATAGGGTGCCAAGGTCTGGCCTTCCAACTCATCAATATGGGCGCGGAAACACAGATCGCCCAGAAGTTCATAGAGGAAGCGTTCGCGGCCGTCGGTTCGTTCGGGTGTGGCGGTGAGGCCGAGCCGGAAGGGCGCGAGATTCGCGATGGCGGTGAACTGAAACTGATCGCTGGGGAGGTGATGGCATTCGTCGTAGATGGCGAGCCCGAAGGCATTGCCACGTTGCGGAACATGGATCAGAGCGGAATCATAGGTGGCCACGGTGAGTCGTTGGATCTCATTGTAGCCGCCGCCCAGTAGGCCGATTTCCTCGCCGAAATGGTCCGAGAGCACCTCGTACCACTGATGCATGAGATCGATCGTGGGTACGTGTACGAGTGCAGGCCGACGAGTGGCGCGAATGAGCATGACGGCGAGAATGGTCTTTCCAGCTCCGGTTGGGAGCACCACGACGCCGCGCTTGCCGTGTGCAATCCAGGCATCCAGAGCTTCCTTCTGGTAGGGACGCGGCACCAGCTTCTGGGCGGAAGCGAAATCACAGGGCTCAAAGTCCTTGGCGCGATCCTGGTAATCGATGAGCCGCCGCCGGAGTTCGAGGACAATCTCCCGGTAGCACCACGCTGGAGCCCGGTGTGTCTTTGTACGCGGATCCCATTTAAGACCTGGGAGCGAGGCCTCATCCTCGGGAAGGTGCTGAATGGATAGTGTCCCCTTCTCAAAGTGCAGGGTGACTTCTGGCGAATCTTCGCAGCTCATTCCCAGAAATGAGAAAAGCCTAGCTCCGAGGAGCTAGGCTTTCATTGAAATCTGATTCGAGCGATTTACTCGCTATCAACCACAGCGTTGGTGGGAGACGGAGATGGGGGAGACTCACCTGGAGGAATGATACCACCAGCAGGAGCGATCAGGTAAACAGGGGCGGGAAAGGCAACAGCGCCGATATCCCAATCGGGCCCCCGAGTTCCCTGCCCGGGCTCAACCTCTCCACCACCTTTACCATAGCCTTGCTTGGCACTCTCCGTTTCGACGTAGCCTTGCTTGGCACTGCCCTCACCGAGGTATTTCTCATCTTTCTCAGCGAAGACGCGGTTCAAAACTTTCTCGATCGTCGCGGCATGAGCGGGCGCAGCGGCCACGGCGCATTCGGTGATGGTGGCGCTCTCAGCGGGGCTCGCTTTGTATGCGGACTCCACGATGGCTTCGATCATGGCTTTCTTGCCCTTGGCGCTCGCACCGGTGGATTCGATCGCAGCAGTGACGATTTCGCATGCGCAGGAGGCTTTGGCCTTGATGGCGGTCTCCACGATGCCGGCCACTGCCGCCTCGGCAGCTTTGGCGCCACCTTGGGCATCGACGGCGTTGGTCACGATCTGACCGACGGTCTTACAGTTCTTTTCAGCAGCGAGCTGAACGGACAGATCATCGGCAGAAGCCTGGAATCCAAAGGCCAGCGCCGCGATGGAGGTTGCGGTTAAGATAACTTTTTTCATGCGGGTCGTTTCCTCTTGTAGGTAGAAAGTTGAGTGAGAGTAAGGGTAGATGACGTCGCCGCGCAAGCGGTTCCTTCATCTATACGTCAATTTAATCGGAATTGCGCGAGATTTTTCAAGGGTTTTTTCTCGGGAAAGCCTCGGAAACGTCCCAGATGCCACTCGAACGCTTTTCTGGTAGCGCACCAAGCCGGATTTCCCTTAGGGTTTGCGCCATGGAATCACACGAGGTCATCCGGGAAGCTTTCAAGAAGTGCGGTCCTAAAGAAATCTCCGCAGAGATGGGATTATCGCTCTCGCTCGTCTACAAATGGGCCCAACCCAACACCGAGCTGGGGAGCGGCAGCCGCAACCCTCTCGATCGTGTGAATCAATTGCGAGAACTCACTAAGGACGGTGGCCTTATTCAGTGGCTCTGCCAACAAGCAGGTGGCTACTTCGTGCGCAACCCCACGAGCTACTGCGAGCAGGGATTCGAAGTCGTGCCGGCCACCAACGAGATTGTGCAACAATTTGCCGATCTGCTCTCGACGATCTCCCAAGCGGCGGTCGATAACTCGATCACGGATGAGGAATCCGAGGAGATTCGCCAAGTTTGGGAGCAGCTCAAGGGCTTCACCGAGGGATTCGTTCGATGCTGTGAAGAAGGTGACTTCGAGAGAATCCCTCAACCCGGACAGGCGCGCCGGACGTATTCCCAGTAGGAGCCGTTATTGGGAGATAAGTATCCTGAGTCGCACGAAGATCTCCTGCTGAGGTAAGCCCGATTCATCGCGATAGGTGAGAATCAATCGTTCATCCTCTCGAACTGACCCCACGACTTCGAAGGATTCGGCAGGCTGCCACTGCTCGAGATCGGTGGAGAACTCTATACCGATTTCCAGATCATCCGCGTCAGCACGCTTGGCGATCAAAAGCCCGCCATCCGGCGTTACCTTGGGCAGCAAATGACTTGATGGTTCAGCGAGATTGCCACCCAAGGCGTACTCCATGAGGTTGGTCAGACCGTCACGGTCCTGGTCGTCGTGATCAGCGACGATATTGTGGGTAATCTTCCACATGACGTAATTGATCGATTCCGCGGCATCCGTTCCTTCACCTGGGTTGCCACCTGCTTCCACGCTAGCATTCCAATTAGCCGCGTCATCGGCATCGCCGCCCGAATAGACGAGGCTGCCTCCTCCGCCATCAGCGTCTGTGGGCCAAGGGTCTTCATCCGAGTAGGTGATCTCGGTAATGACTGCGCCGTTGGCCGCGAGGAGACGCAAGGTTTCGCCCCCATTGTTGAGGCGGCCCTCGTATTGCCCCAGGATGCGCACTCCGTTAGAATAAGCCTCGGCAAAGGCGGCGCTATCCTGAACGAGGACACCCCGTTCACCCGGTCCTAACATCATCTCACCGAAGGCGAACACCACGCCATCGTCAAACCGGGCACCCTCGAGCAGGACGGACGCGCTGCCAGCGTTCCACAGCTCGATGAATTCCGTGGGCGCGTTCTCTTGAGGATGATAGTGGATCTCAGAGATCACCAGATTGTCCCTACTAGCAAAGACTTCATTCGCCGTACCCGTGACCGTGATGCTCGCCGTCCCCACGGATTCATTTCTCAGGTTAAATGCCTCCAAACTCAAAACGTTGGTTCCGAGTGCGATGGGAAGTTCAACCGACCAACTGGAGGCGCTACGCCAAGTCACGGGCAAGGAGAAAGGCTGATTCTGAAAACGGATCTCATTCACATCGACCCATCCGCGTCCTTGCAAAGTCACCAGGGGCTGGTCCGTGGTGAAAGCGTCGCCACCATTGGTAACAATAGCGAAATCCACCGGTTCCGGCAGCTGACGGCGGGCGAAGTTGGCGCGGGATCGCACGTAACTCGTAACGCTATTCAGATTGCTGCGGAAGAGGGAACCGTAGTGCTGCGCCCAACGCTCCACGTAGTCTTCGTTGTAAACCGAGTCTAACAAATCGAGGAGATGCCCTTGAAAACGCCGCAAGTTGGCAGGGCGTTCTAACAATCGCGGAATGGCAACCTCAGTTCCCTCATTGTTGCGTCCGCCAATGAGCGGTGAGCTGGTCGAAAGACGCCAAGCCCGATCGAAGTCCCACGGGATAGCTAACAAACGATCGTCCTCAGCACGATGATAGAGCCGGAGATTGTGTTCCCACAATCGCGTGTAGAAATCGTCATTGCCATTGAGCGCCATCATGGCAAAGGCCCGTGTCCATTGATCGATGTCGAAGGTCTCGTCTGTCGCTTCATCAAAGGCCAACCCCTCGCGATCCATGGCTTCAGCAGCTCTGACAATGGCCCCATATTGATCGCGATCCCGCGCACTGCGAATCTGGAATCCCCAACGATAAGCTTCTTTGTCAGGCCCCATGGTGCGGAAATCATATCGGCCGTTGGTGTGCGTGTATGGAAACGGTCGCTTAGGCGATTCCGGTTGACGATCGATCGTGGCTTGAGGGGTGTAGAGCAGTTCCAGATTAAAAACAGTCCCCTCGCTAGCATTGTCAAAGCTGCCCCGGAGAAATGGCCCTGAAGTCCGTCCCATTAGAAGCAGGACGCGTCCGGAGAAACTGGGCTGATCAAAGTCTAAGGCAACGATATCATTGTAGTAGCTGGGCAACTTACCTCCTGCGGCGTAGAACAAATGATGCGCCATGATCTCGCCCTTCCCGGGATCGCGTTCTAGGGAAACGGTCTCATGCACGCCGCGAAATGGATGCTCCGGGTCAAAGCGAATGTTCAGACCTTGAAAAGGCGTGTTGTTTCGAGCCCAAGCACTGCCCTTCAATCGGATCCCCACATTGTGATAAGCAATATCCTTGTAAATGACGGTACCGCCGATGCGATCGTTGCTCATGCGATTGGCATCTTCGAATAGAAACTGCCGGTCTTTCGTTTCCATGAGGACGCGGAAGCGATGCGGACCACTCTCTAACGCTGCGTCATCGACGACCTCATACATGGCACGTGCGTCAGGACCTTCGCGCGGGAAGAAACTGGTGTTGCCCAAGGCATCGATGGCCGTCACATGAATCCGCACCAAATCGTCTGCCGATCGGCCCGGAATCGTTGCCTCATAATGATCGCCCACGAGTTGCATGTCGATCACGTGAGTACCGCCGGAAAAGAGCGTGCCGCCGTTGATAGCGTAGGTGAGTTTAGCCGACTCGATGCCGTCCGGATCACTAGCACGAATGCGGACTGTCACCGGCTCTTGAGCCGTTGGCAGAACCGGTGTCTGGGTGAGATCACGAAGCGTCGGACCCAAGTTGGCGTCATAACTCGAATTCCGTTCGCCCGGCGTGCCCCCGCTATCAGGAACGGCCAATCTCGTGGTGCGTTGGAGATCGTTGAAGTACAAACGTGTGTTGATCAAATTCGCGCCACTCAACCATTTGGCGCGAAAGGAAATGCGATAAGTTTCGCCCGCGCGAACACGTTCGCCATCCACATAGACAGATGTTAGTTGATTGTGCTTGTCTTCGGTAGCACCACTGGTCACCAAGTGGAGCACTTGATTGCCTGGACTATCAGAATCCTCAACGAGCCGGGTGCGGCCATGACTGCCATGCGTGCCTACGGCTAACCAATGCTCCGGCATTCCTCCTAGTGTTCCTTGCTCGAAGTCACCATTCTGCATAAACTCCACAGCGGCTCCGCCAGGATCTTCAATCACGCTGATGTCGTCTAACAAGACTTCACCGGCATCGAGCATGCCTATGACGATCTCGTGATACAAACTGGTGCCGATGCCATCATTCACCGCCACGCCTTCGTAGGTGTAGGTTTGCCAGGAAGCATGGCCTCGCTCATCGCTGGCCGCCCAGGATTCGCCAACCGCATTGTCCGTATCGGGATGACGCAACTCCAAACTAGAACCATCGCCGTCAGTTTCCCTCGGCCAACGGCCGTTGTCGCGATAATAAACAGCGTCTACCACCCGACCTTCGCCGTTCTCTAACACAAGCCGTTCACCCCCATTGCTGAGAGTGCCGCGAAACGCGTCGACCACAAGATACGCGTTAGGCGCCAACGATGTCCCATCGGGAAAGTCGTGATCCACGCCGCCACTCAGCTTCCATCCTGATAGATCGACGGCGCTATCACTTCGATTGAATAATTCGATCCACTCCTCACTCGACTCGCGATGCGGTTGCGCCGGGATAGGGGGTGTGATCGCCGTTCGCCCACGCAAGCCGGCAGCAAAAGCAGCGTCATCACTTTTATCAAAGAGCGTGAAATGCTGATGCACCGCCACAGCCAGAACATTCTCTCCCGGTTGCAATCGATTGGGATCAATGCCAGTGATTTCCTGCCATTCCGGCTCGCTCAAAGGTTCCACCGCGGACGTTCGCGTGGTCAATGGTCCCTCCGGCAGATTTGTGCGATCGATCTCTTCACCATTGAGATAAACCACCGCCCCATCATCCACCAGAAGATCGAGTGCCAGATCCTCCCATGCGGAAGTGTCACCATCGAAGTTAAACGTGTGTGCGAAATAATAAACGTTCACACGACCACCATTCGCTTTGGTTAAGGGTAGATCCGTTTGAACCGTGATGGGGGCGTTTGTTAACCCAATGCCGAAGGGCCCTCGCAAAGACACCCATTCATGGTCGCCGAGTGTCCACTCTTCAGGGGGCGTCTCCCCACTAGCATCCATGCGCCAAATGTCGTCGGGCGTAATGAGAGTGGCGCTATCATATTCCCCAGGCACCGCTGCGGCCTCATAATCCGGTCGTGCCCGATACATGATCTCGTTGATGACGATGGGGCCTAACTCATGGTGACTCGTCTTCACTTCAGGAGCATCTTCGCGGAAATTGCGCGAGCCCGGCGTGCCGGCGTCGCGTCCGCTAGCCACCCAATTATCTCGCGGAGCGGTGCCGCCATCGGGATCGATCTTGGCCCACGTCTGACCTGCCTGGTCTTCTGAAAGCGTCCCTTGCTCGTAGGAAACGACGTCCATCACACGATGACGAGGCGCATTTCCGGGAATGGTGCCTAACGTTGACCGATCCTCCAACCGCAAAGTCTCCCCGGCGTTGTTAAGCCGCCCTTCAAACGGCCCGAGAATCGTCGCGAACGGCCCCCGGTTTCTGACGTTGCTAGGATCCGCCGCCACCACGAGGTAATCGCCGCCGCCGATGATCGTCCCTTCTGGAAAGTCATAGTCGACGCCACCCCGCAAACGCCATCCTGACAGATCCACGTCCACAGCCATCTGATTGTGAAACTCGATCCACTCGGATTCTTCCTCGGTGGTTTGATAATGGATCTCGTTGAAGACAACGACACTGTCTTGGGCGTTAGCCCATGTTAGAGCTAGGCATAACCATCCGAAAGCCGAAATCTGGGTGCGCCGGCTCATTTAATCCACCTCAACGTCGTCAATAAACCAGCCAGCTCGGTTCACGGGATCGCCATCGACGCCTGACAGGAATTCAAACTCGATGATGACCGGAGCGTTGAGATCAGGCAATCGGATCGACTCTTTGGCCCAATCTGTTGTGTTTCCGTCAGGGCCAACGTAGAGTTTGAGTCCCCCTACGAGGATGGATCCGTCCTCACTGAGCACGTTGACCCTTCCCCCTTCGCCATCGGCGGCATCCATGAAGTGGTGGAAGGTCAGCTTAGCGCGCCCAGCACCCGTTAGATCGATGACCGGTGAACGCAGAGAGATGCCCGTGCCGTCTTCATAATTGGCACTCAATCCCGTCCCGATGGCATTCTCTCCAGAGAACGCACTCGCAGGCCCGTTGTCAACCGGCGGCCCCGCTTCCCAGGTGGTCCCCGTTTCTTCAAAATCGACAATCACGCTGACTGTCCAATCGTTGGCACCGTCTTCGAAGCCATCGACGAAGAGCGGCGGTGCGGCTTGCTCGCGCACCCGATAGTAACGCACTAACTGATCGGCGATCTCTGCTGACGTGTCTGTGTAGATGGCCAGGAGGTCGGCTGGCATGAGGCCTTCTTCTAACACCTGCCAATCAACCAGATCGTTAGAGACATCCACGGCATAGAACAGACCGGGCTCGGCTTCCCAGGTGATCGTCGCACTGGTTGGGCTATCGCGCGTAATCGACGTGATTTCAAAGCGCTCGGCAGGGCTCGACATCATGCCATTGCCTCCATTGTCTAACACAACAGTGAATCCGGCACCGGCCTGAACGACAGCCCCGGGGACGCTGGCATCCAGTCCCGCGACCGGCGTCCATGTGAAGTCACCTACTGAACCACCGACCTCCGCCGAGAACAGTTCAAAGACTTCAGCAACTTGTAAGGGTGAATAGTCATGCACACTGAGGCGCAGGTTGCGGATGGCATTTGCTTGGTGTGCCGAGAGCGCACCAGAGAAGACAAAGACATCGTCCACGATTCCGTCGAGGTCTTGATTGTCGTATCGCCCGATTTCGATCTCGGGTTCGCCGGCACTCCGCCCACTATCCGGAGTCATGGCCGTTTCGGTCGTCTGTGTGTCAGGATCGTCGCCGCCAACATAGACGATGGCCTGACCAGTGGCATCACTGAACGTCGCAGTGACGTACTGCCACTCGCCTGGAATGACCTCGCCAGCGCTTGCAGGCGCCGCACCGCTGGCCACGCCGAAGCCGATCCCACCTTGGTTGTCCGTTACCGTGATGCCGCGATCCCAGCCTCCATTATCAATGGATAAGAACCCATCGAATTCGAACTCCTCGACATTCACCCATCCGCCAAAGGAGACCTCAGGCTGTGCTCCGGGATTGGCATCTACGGGAATGTTCACCGAGCCACCGGAGTTGGCCTCGGCATCCGGATCGTTGATATCTATTCCTTGGCCACGCAACCCATCTGCAAAGGCCAGTTGATCCGGGTTCATCTCTGGACGGGCGTCATTGCCATTGCCTGACAGATCGTCGTAGGTGCCTTCAAACTCATAGTAGGCGAGAAGTTCCGGGGCAGGGTCGCGAGGTCGCACGGCAGGATCGTTAGGGTCTTTGTCAAAGGCAAGCTCGAATCCGTCCGAGGCCCCATCACCGTCCGTGTCCAATGCCAGGGGGTTGGTCATGTGTTCGTCCACCTCCGCACCATCTGTTAGGCCGTCACGATCGGTATCCGCGACTGTTGGACGGGTCATCAGTTCAAATTCCCGCACATTGGTGAGACCATCCTCATCGGGATCGCCATCGTCAGTCTGATCCAGATTGCCGAAGTTCTCAATCTCCCAAATATCATCCAAACTGTCATTATCCGAAGGCTCGACCTCAACGCCACTGCGCATGCCATTCCCGCCGTTGTCTAACACCACGGTAAACTTACCGTCACCCACATCGGCAACAGCTCCCGGGATCGCGCTATCGAGTCCACTGACAGGTTCCCAGCCGACTTCATTGATCACTCCTTTGATGCCGCCGCTGAAGAGAACTAGGAGCGAAGCCGTGTGGCGCGGCGAGTAATCGAGCGGACTCAAACGCAAGTTGCGGATCGCCGCCACTTGATGCTCGCTTAACGCTTTATCAAAGACAAAAACATCGTCGACTAATCCATTCAAATCCTGATTGTCATAACGGCCGATTTCGATCACGGGCTCTCCGACGTCGGTGAGGTCGCCGCCCGTCACGCTTTCGAGCGTTTGTGAGGATACCATGGCATCGCCGACAAAGAGGTTGGACGTGCTTTCTTCGCTATCAAAAGTCGCCACCACGTATTGCCACTCACCGGGAGTGATCTCGGCGCCGTGAACGGGTGCGGCACCACTAGCGACACCGAAGGCTTGACTGTCTTGCGCATTCACCGTGATGCCGCGATCCCAACCGCCATTGTCCGTGGCCATGAACCCATCAAATTCAAACCCCTCAGCAACATTCACCCAACCGCCAAAGGTCACGCCTGGGAGTTCACTCGGGTTCGCGTTAACGGGAATATTAAGCGACCCCCCTGAATTATTAACTTCATCGGGATCATTGATCTTCAGCGATTGATCGCGGAAGCCATCCTCTACGAAACTGAGTTCATCTGGATTCTGTGCAGGCACGCCCTCGTTTCCGGCACCCGAGCCATCCGCATAATCCCCCTCGAAAGCGTAGTAAGCCAGCAGACCCGGGGCGTCTCCTGTCGGAAGGCTGGAAGGATCGTTAGGGTCGGTTTCCGCAGCAATCTCGACGCCGTCCGTGACCCCATCATTATCGCTATCAGCATCCAACGGATCCGTTCCGTGGTCATTCAGTTCCGCACCATCGGCAAGCCCATCCCCATCGGAATCACTCACCGCGGCACGCGTGCCGCTTTCAACTTCCTGTGCATTGGTGAGGCCATCGCCATCCGGATCGCCATCGGCCGTTTGCTCAAGATTACCAAACTCGCCTAGCTCCCAGGCGTCTTCCAAACCATCACCATCCGAATCCGGATTCACCTCCACGGCAGCGCTACGCATGCCGTTGCCCGCATCATCTAACAAGACAGCGATCCTGCCCTCCCCGGCATCGATGACGGCGCCGGCCGAAGCGGCGACCAGCTCCGCAACGGGTTCCCACGCCAAGCCATCGATCTCACCACTTTGCTCGCCATCAAACAAGGTAAACAGAGCCGCCACTTGGTCTGGGGCATAGTTCAATACGCTAAGCCGCAGATTGCGAATGGCGGCCACTTGATGGGCGTCCAAAGCCCCATCAAAGACGAAGACGTCATCGACGCGGCCATTCAAATCCTGATTATCATAGCGACCGATTTCGATCACCGGTTCTCCCACATCCGTTAGGTCAACCCCTGCCGCGGCCTCTAGCGTTTGCGTTGCGGCCACGCTATCGCCCACATAAATCGTCGAAACGCCTTCATCGATATCAAAGGTGCCGACCACATATTGCCATTGTCCTACGGTGATGGCCCCACCTTCTGTAGGCGCTTCGCCACTAGCAACGCCAAACGAGCCACTCGAGTTGACATTCATGGTGATGCCACGATCCCATCCCCCGTTGTCCGTAGCGAGAAATCCATCGAATTCCGAGGATTCTGCGACGTTCACCCAACCACCGAAGGTCACGGCGGGAAGGGCACCCGGATTGGCATCGATCGGAATATCGACCGATCCGCCGGAGTTGTTCTCCCCATCGGGATCATTGATGTTCAGGGCCTTCCCGCGGAAACCGCTGTCTACAAAGCTCAGCTGATCGGGATTCTGTGATGGGGCGGCATCGTTTCCGTTGCCAGAGGCATCCGTGTAGTCGTCTTCAAAAGGAAAGTAAGCAAGCATCTCTGCGGCGGGAGAGAGCTGTGGCACGACCAGGAAGACGACGCAGGAGAGCGGAAGAAAGAGGTCTCGGGGCTTCATAACAGCATGATGGTGGGAAATTTCATGAGGAGAGGCAAACATTTGGAGCTGTCCGAGATGCACGTTGACCTTTGTGAATTCCACGTTGGAGCTTGGCGCGCCGACGTGAAAACAAGGGAGGTTCTTCGCGCGGACGTTTCACAATCAGCTCCGTTTCTGCCTGCTTTGAGGATCTCCAAGAACAGTTTGCCATCACCTTTGGCCACAGCTGATCTCTCAACAGAGCTACAAGCATAGAGCTTCAGCGGGTGCGGCGTGAAAAGAATGCGTTTCGGTGTTTATAACAAACTGCGTAGGGTTAGTTGATCATCGGAGTTAATGGACAAGGTCTGCACTGTGGTGCGCCCCACGGCTGTCTTTCCAAGCAAATGGATACCGTCCCATTTGAAGTGGTCATCCCAGGATTGTTCACGGGGGTGGAACAGCACTTCAATCTGATCTGTTTCGGGATCGATCCCTGTTAGATTTGGGCCCTTGTGGAGATTACAATCAATGCAGGCAAGCGCTAGATTCGAAAGATCGTCTGAGCCCCCATGTTTCTTTGGCCGGATGTGCTCCAATTGAAGCGGAACCAAAGGGGTGTCTTCTTCGTTCAATTGACAGTATTCACACCGATTCCCTGCGCGTTGGCGAACGGCGGCCTTGACGAAGGCGCTCATGCACTTGCCGAACCGGATGCACGAACCCGGCGGGCCTGGCGCCTCAAAATCGCCACAAACTTGTTCGCTCTAACGTAACCCTCGTATTCTTTCCGTTCGGTGTCTGTCAACAAGCCCTCATTGGATCTCGCCGCCAAATCTTCAATTCGTTTCTGTAGCTCTGGATCGGGTTGGAAATCGATCAGGCGCTCTAAGCTGTCTGGGAGCAACGTCTCAAACACAGGGGCAACCCCCTTTTCGAAGGCAATGGCTTCCGTAGACATGAACGTAACGTAGTTCCCTCAGGTTTTCATCGCAAGCTAGGATATCAAAGGAAGCGATCGTTGGGGCTTCTCTACGCCTAGGTTGGTGGGCGCGTCTCCGTCGAGGTTACTTCGGAATCGTGTGGCTTTGGATCACCTCACGCTAGGGTAGTGTCCTAATTTGAGGAGATGTGCTAAGCGCTTAGCAGTTAAGATTTAATCTCAAGCGGCCAGCAGCTTTGAGGAATACTTGCCGACAAATGCGCCTACGGCGGTTCCGAGTCCGCCAAAGATGATCTTCTCAATGTCATCAATTGAGTCTTTTGATAGCCACTGCAATTCTTCTGGCAGGATTAACTGAAAGCTATAAACAAGAGCTAGCAGAGCTACGATTCCAAAGATTCCCCAAATACAGAGGCGAAGGACACGGGCTAAGTGATCCTTAGTTGTTTCGTCTCGTTCAAGCTGCCGCTTTTCTTTCTCTGCCTTTTGATCTGCCTGCACTCCTTCCTGGCTTCTCGCGACCGCCTCAATAATCTCGAGATCATCCTCTTTGTTCATGACATCTCCTAGTGACCCGACTGACGCTTCGCAGCAAGCTCCCTGAAATGGCGCATGATTCTTTCGTTGGGGATCACCATGCCTCGGCTATGCTTAGCTCCATCCTGGTGCCATGTCTCGTGCCATGCCGTGCCCTCCTGATGTGTCAAAGTGGAAAGTTGCAGGCCGGTGAAGCCCTTGTAGGCATCCCACACGGAAGATAGGAATTGAACTACACCTTCATCGGTCGGATATGGCGTCGAACTAAGACTACCTTGAGCCATAGCAGTAATACAACTGTCTCTATAGGATTTGAAGGCACGGTAAACCGACGAAACCACAGGACCGTACTGCCAAGCCTGAACGGCCTCGTTTAGGAGTGGCTCATTCTTTAACGCGAGATGCCATCCGTGCGACAGGTAGGTTAGTTTCACCACTTTCATTAAATCCAACAAATTCCCCTCCTCGAATGACCGTGAGACGAAGTAATTGGCGACCGCAATTGGATTCTGCATAGGCGAGGGGTTCTTTTGAACAGCTATGCCAGAATTCCAGGATTGACCATACAAATATAATGGCGTGATTGTAACCGCCCAGATCCCCTTAACGTGATCCCCTCACCCTTAATGCTTTAAGCGCCCTGATGCGATCGCAGCTTGAACCGCTTCACGCGGCGAAACGATCGGAGGGACATTGAGAACGGCCACGTATTGCCGTTTGCCGTCATCTGTAAGGTAGGACCACGCAAACGCTTTCGTCGCCTTCTCGTGGTCCTCAAGCTCGAACACCTCTACTTCGCCTTGCCAGGCGGTCTTTCCATCCATGGTTTCATGAACTTTAGCTGTCTCTAAATGCTTGGGGCCGCCCCCATGAAGTGAGGCGACCACCTCGCGAAGCTTCTCTAGATTCTTCATCGGCCTTCAATCTCGCTCACGAGATCCTCAACTGTCCAGAAGCGATCTGTCTTGCCAGCCGCCATGGCCGGAGTTGCGCCGTTAAGCGTGATGTGAGGCCTAACGAAATTATAGCAAGTAAAATGCAATCCAAGTGCCGCTTCCAGGTTCTCCTTCTTCTTGCTAAACGCGTTGGTTAGGCGGGAAAGACGGCGGCAGTGCATCCGCACCGTGTGGTTTTGTTTTTCGATGTAACTGGTCGAGATGAGAGATTCGTCAGGATTGCCTTGAATTACTCTCTTCTCGACCTTGACTACTTTGGGCGGCGAATACTTCCGTTGATCCTCCGGAGCGGGATCTTCAAATGTTTTGATAACAGTCCCATAATCCACCTCTGAACCGAAGGCGCGATCTACAGCATCCACATAGCTAACAAGATCGTCGGACGAAAGTTGAACCTTGTTTCGCAGACGGCTAGCAAGATCATCGACAAAACTGATAGCGTCGTATTTGCGACGCTTACCAACGTGAAAACAGGGAATGAGCTTGGTTTCTGCGTCCAGCGCGATCCATGTCCAACAATCACCAAAGTCTGGGCCTAACCGCTTGGCCTTAGCGATCTTCTGTTTCGCACCTACGAATCCCCACATTTCGTCAATCTGAATGTGGAGAGAATCAAGATCAGTTAGGTATTCACTCATGATCTGGGCGCACCCTTGACCCATGCGCACGCCAAGCCGCATGATTGTGTCGCGATGCGCGCCTGTGGCTCTCTCAATGCCACGAATACTTGAGCCCTCAGCAAGCATGCTGACTGCTTGGACTTTGGTTTCGAGATTTAACTTGTTGGCCATGATTATTTATTGTATGACATAAAATAGAACAGGCAAGTATTTTCTGTATGACAAAAAAGAAGCGTGGCAGACCGCCCAAAAAGCAGACACGGGACAGCAAGATTGAAATCCGGGTGACTTCGTCTGAGCGGCTGCTCGTGGAGTGTTCAGCGGGTCCAAATCAAACCGTTTCTGAATGGTGTCGCGAAATCTTGCTTGCCGCCGCAAAGGAATCACGCAACAGTTCTGATACATAAACCATTGAGTGTGGAGGTGCGGGGGATCGAACCCCGAGGTGCCGCAGGTGGGAATCCGGGCTCCTAGCCATTCACCCCCAATGAATTGTGAGGCCTCGGTGGGGCTCGAACCCACATACACTGCGTTGCAAGCGAGGCTGGTTTCCATTTCCAGTACGAGGCCGATTGCCCCCGGGTTCCCCGGGGGCTTTTTCATTTGCGAGAAGTCGCATTCCTCAAGAATACACTATGAGAGAAAAAGGTGCAACTAAAATAATTTAAGGTGACATTAATTATGTTTAGTATTACACTATTTGCCTATGAACGATGATGAAAAGCTGAAACTGAAGGTCCAGATAGGAGCAGCGTTTCGCCCTAGTGCTCCCATCGACAAATACTCTCTATTTGCATCCAGGGAATCTCAGACTGATCGGGTAATTGAGGCTGTCTTGCAGCCTGGTCAGCATGTAATTCTCTATGGTGAGCGAGGAGTGGGCAAGACATCCCTTGCGCGAGTGTTTGCGGAGATCTTGGAGGGGGCAGGGATCAAAACAGTGGACTCAGGAACGATTAATTGTGATGCCACCGATGACTTTTCGTCGCTGTGGCACAAGGCCTTAAAGGAACTCACATTTAAGTTCAAGGCTCTCGAAGGCACTCACCTCGAGGTCAACCTTGATGAGCTTGTTCCTACAAAGATTACACCAGACGATGTGAAACGGGCTCTTTCAGCACTAGGAGCGAAATCTGTCGTAGTCTTTGATGAGTTTGATCGCTTAGAGGATCGCGAATCGCGAGTCTTGATGGCGGACACCATTAAGACTCTCTCTGATCACTCAATCGATGCTACTCTCTTGTTGGTAGGTGTATCGGAATCGGTGAGTGATTTAATTGGCGCACATGAGTCGATCGACCGAGCACTTATGCAAATTCGTGTTCCTAGAATGTCAGCCAGCGAGTTGCGAAATATCATCGTTAAAGGTCTTAGCACGACCGAGATAACCATGGAAGAAGGGGTTATGGAGAAGATCATCAAACTATCTCACGGGCTTCCCCATTACACCCATCTCTTGTCTCTAAATTCTGGATTCGCCGCACTAAAGAGAAAGTCTTCCATCATCACTGATGATGACTTCGGTATTGCTGTAAGAACCATTGTCGAAGACAAACATACAGTCGCGGACGCTTACCATGCCGCTGTCGCCAGTTCCCAGAGATCAAGCAACTATGAGCAGGTGCTACTTGCGTGCGCGCTTTGCCAAACAGACGACCAAGGCTTTTTTAAAGCTATTGGGGTGTCGGAAGCTCTCGCCATGCTGAAAGGGAAGAGCAAGGATGACTGTAAGGTTTCCGAATTCCAAAGGCATCTAAATGAATTAATCTCTCCGAAAAGAGGCGAGGTACTTCAAAGAAAAGGCAGCCCGCGATCATATAGATATCGATTTGCAAATCCACTGTTACAGCCTTACACAATCATCCATTGCCTAGCGAAGAAGAAGCTCGCCGAGAGCCAATTGTGGATTATGGACCAAGCATGTTTCGGCAAGGTGATTTAACCTTAAATGACAATTGCTAAGCGCTTAGCACATCTCCCCAAATTAGGACACTACCCACGCTAGATCCGGCGCGGGATTGTGTGATATCACGTCTTCAATGCGATTTCTCCTCTTGCTCACTGGCGCGATCGTAGCGTCTTTCCCAGCCAGTTGTGATCGACAAGCTCCCTCAGCTAGCGATGACAACACTTCTTCTACCGCACCAGAGGTGGGGGCCCTTGGCGCTTTGCCGGAACGCGGTCTCACTGCGCATGCCCGGCTCGCGGAAGAATTGGCTCAGGTCGATCCTTCGACGGACGCGTGGGAGAGCGAGGCCTTTACCGAGAGCATCTCTGGCCTTTTGAAGAAGGGCATCGCCGCCTGGCTGGTGGAGCCCGACGAAGAGACTAACAAGAAGATTAAGAAGACCTTGACGGATACGATCACGAGCACTGCTCTGCGTCCGAGTGATCTGAACGTCGTCTTTCAAACACACGCCATTCGCATCTTGGAAAGCGAAGCGCCAGGGATGGTACCACCAGGGGCCAAGGGGTTTCTTCAGGCATTGGTAGCCTTGGCCGAACCTCTGCGGGGGGCGACTGACAAACGTGCCAAGTTTAAGGTGAAGCATGTCCAACAGCAGGAAGACATGATTGAAGCGCATCTGTTATTCGAATTCCGGGGGAAACGGCCCGAAGGCTGGCACCAGATCACGTCTGTGTGGCACACGCAGTGGACTCCGGTGGAACCCTATCATCTTAACCGTGTGGAGGTTCGGGATTATCGAGAAGCCCGCCCCAATCAGGGCCGACTTGCTTTTACTGACATTGCTCCCAAGGTGCTCGGCAACGAACCTGCCTACACCGAGCACTTGGCTTACAGCTTCGATTACTGGCGGGCGCGATCTGATCGCAGTCTTGTCGCGGATCTGTTAGGCGCTCAAGGTGTTGCTGTGGGCGACGTGAATGGCGACCTGCTCGATGACGTGTACATACTTCAGCCAGGCGGATTGCCTAATCGGCTCTTGCTGCATCAGGCGAACGGGACGGCTCGGGATATCGCGCTGGACTCGGGCGTGGCCTTGCTCGATTTCTGTCGCAGTGCTTTGTTGGTCGATCTCGACAACGACGCCGACAACGATCTCGTCGTGGGACTCGCCTGGGCGGTGGCGCTTTTTGAGAATGATGGATCTGGCAAGTTCACTAAACGGGGAACGATTGCCAGTGATGGGCAAATCCACTCCATGGCAGCGGCGGATTACGATGCTGATGGGTTACTCGACCTCTACATCTGCGGGCGCGATGCCAGCGGTGCCTTGAAGGCCGAGCAAGGCGCGCTCGGCATCCCCATGCCCTACTACGATGCCAACAATGGCGGGCCCAACATGCTCTTAAAGAACGAAGGCAAGTTCACTTTCCGGAACGTGACCCGGGAGGTGGGCATGAATACGAATAACCGGCGCTTTAGCCTAGCATGTGCCTGGGAGGATTTTGATGACGATGGCGACCAAGATCTCTATGTCGCGAATGACTTCGGCCGAAACAATCTCTTCCGAAACGATGGCGGCAAGTTCACTGACATTGCTGTCGAAGCAGGCGTGGTCGATATCGGCCCAGGCATGTCTGCCGCTTGGGGAGATCACAACGCTGATGGTTTGATGGATTTGTATGTGGGCAACATGTGGTCTAATGCAGGCAATCGCATCACCTTGCAGGAAGCCTTTCTTCCCGACGCTAACAAAGCCACCAAAGCGCAAGCGCGGCGGCACGCGCGCGGCAACTCGGTGTATGTCAATCAGGGCGACGGAACCTTCATTGATGCCACCCACCGGTCCGGCGCCAACATGGCCCGTTGGGCTTGGAGTTCCCAATACACCGATCTGAACAATGACGGCCACGAAGACCTGATCGTGGCCAACGGCATGATCACCACTGAAGACACCGGCGACTTGTGAAGTTTCGCCTGGCGACGGGTCTCGTCGCAATCTCCCGATGCTAATCGAACCCCCAACGCGAGCTATGCTTATCGCAAGGCATGGAAAGCTTTAAACACGATGTTAGAGGAAGGGCGCTCCTACAGCGGCTACGAACGCAACAGCGCTTTTCTCAATCTCGGACCATCAGCAAATGGCGCACCACGATATGCGGACGTCTCCGGCGCTTGTGGTCTTGATGCACTCGATGACGGCCGGTCCATTGGCGTGACCGACTGGGATTTCGACGGGCGCCTGGATTTCTGGATCACCAATCGCACGGCGCCCCGGCTACGTCTTCAGCATAACCAATCTCAAACCAAGAACGCGTTCGTTGCCATCCACTTGTTAGGCTCTTCGGTTGGCGCACGAGTCCGGCTTAGCATCGATGGCATCCCGCGAGTGCGCACCGTGCGTGCTGGGCATGGCTTCCTGGCCCAATCCAGTTCCTGGCTTCATTTCGGTCTGCCTCATGGGGCGACGATCACGAGCGCCGAGGTTCGGTGGCCGGGCAGTTCTAACTATGAACCGATTCACGGCCTCAACACTGGCCGTTTCCACACCTTATCCAAAGGCCAACCGCAAGCTCAGGTCTGGCAACCACCACAGAATCCCTCACTCGAGGAAGCCCAATCCATCACGCCGCCCTCTCAGCGAGCGCGCATCGTCATGGCCTCGCCGTTGCCATTTCCTGCCGCGAGTTACAGAACGCTTGAGGGCGAAGAGCGCTCCATAAGCACCGACAACCAACCAATGCTCATCAATCTCTGGGCGAGTTGGTGTCGACCATGCCTAACAGAACTACAGGAATGGCAGACGCATCGCCCAGAACTCGACGCCGTCGGACTGCGCGTGCTCGCACTCAGCGTCGACGACATGGACGCTCCCCTAACGGAACGCCAGGAAACGGCCCATGCATTCTTGAGAAAACAAGCCATCACTCTGGAAGCCGGTCTAGCTACGCCCGAGTTTCTTGAAACCTTGGAAGTCGCCGGCCGTGCTCTAATCGACAAGTTCGAATCGCTTCCCATCCCTAGCAGTCTTCTCATCGATGCCCAAGGCCGAGTGAACTTCATTTATCAAGGCCCCATCCACGCCGAGCAACTCCTTCACGACGTGGCCCAGCTAGACGCCCCCGCCAAAGTGCGCCATGAAGCGGCCTCTCACTTTCCCGGAACGTGGATCGATAGCCCATGGCCGGCCACGCCTACCGTGATGATCGATAAGTTCATGAGCTTCGGCCGGCCTGAAGCCGCTAAAGCCTATCTCGATACCTTCACCGCCACCGCCGATCCGCGAGCCCAGCAGGATCTCGCGGAATCTTATTATCTGGTGGCCAACGAGCTGCGGATACAGAAACGCGAACCTGAAGCCATTCAAGCCTACCAACGGGCGCAGACCCTAGCGCCACACAAGTACTTGGTTAGGCTCGAACTCGGCACGTTGCTCTTCAAGCATCGCCGATATGCGGAAGCCTTACCTCATCTCGCCGATGCCGTGCGAGCGCAACCCGGGAACGACAACACGCGGAAGATGTTAGCACTCGCTTATGTCCAAACGAATCGCCATCGCGACGCCGTGCCCCATTTTGAAGACCTTGTTCAGGCGAATGCGCAAGACGGCCACGCGCATCTTTGGTTAGGCCATAGCCTCAAGCGGACGAATCGTCCTGAGGAAGCGGTGCTTCATCTCCGCCGGGCCCTGCAGCTCATTCCCAATTCCGAACTGGCAGCTAATGAACTGGCCTGGATCCTTGCCACCCACCAAGACGACACGATCCGAAAGCCCAAAGAAAGTCTCACGCTCGCACAACGAGCCATCAAACTGGCGGGTCAGCCACGCGCCGGCATCCTCGATACGCTAGCAGCCGCTCAAGCAGCTAATGGGGATTTTGACGCCGCCATCGAGACCGCGACGCAGGCGCTCAAGCTAGCCCAGACATCCGGCACTTCCACGCTGGCGGGCGCCGTGCAGAGACGAATCAAGCATTACCAGCGAGGCCAGCCGTACATGGAGCCCTGAGCGAGGCGTGTTTGTCCGGTGGACCGTTCGTAGGCAGGTGTGGATTCCAAGCATTTACCAGCGCCACCGCCAAGCCCATGATCGTTGACTATGAGTGAAGTCAAACATTACGGGGTATTCCAATTCAAACCCGAAGTCACTTCGGACCAGATCGATGAATGTTTTGCGGAAATGCGCGGGATGGTGGGCAAGATTCCTGGTCTCCTGGAAGTGATCCATGGGCCTTACGATAGTCCCGAGGGACTCAACGAGGACTTCACCCATGGGTTCATCATGACCTTTGATTCGGCGGCATCGCGCGATGCCTACCTTCCCCATGAAGAACATGAGCGCGTCAAAGAAGTTGTGGTGCCTCGGTTAGAGCGAGTGATCGTGTTCGACTTTGAATGGCCGCATTCATGAGCGCTTACCCTCGATCCATCGTATGGCGCGTTTCATTCCTCGGCTTGCTTGCAATTACTGCCCACTCGCAAGAAGAGAAAGCCAAACCGGACTCGCTCTTTGATGGGAAAACGTTAGCGGGTTGGGAGTCGAAATTCATCGAGCGGTGGCGGGTTGAGGATGGAGCCATCGTCTCAGGTGATGAGAAGACAAAGATCCCAGATAATTTCTTTCTCTTCACGTCGAAGACCTACACAGACTTTGAGTTTCGCTGTCAGTTTCGCCTCACTGGAGATCCCGAGACGGGCTTGATCAATAGTGGGATTCAGTTTCGCTCAGAGAAACTAGAGAACGGCCACGCCCGTGGCTATCAAGCCGACATCGGCGATCCAGAATGGTGGGGATGCATCTACGACGAACACCGCCGCAACCGGATCATTGCCAAGGCCGATCCTGACAAAGTGGTGCCTGCCGTGAAACGCAATGGGTGGAACACCTATGTCATTCGTTGCGAAGGCGCGCGGTCCCGTTTGTGGATCAACGACGTGCTCACGGTCGATTACACCGAGACTGATGCAAACATCCCGCGAACAGGACACATCGCGGTGCAGATCCACTCGGGTGGTGCCGCCAAAGTCGCGTTCAAGGATCTTGTCATCACAGAGTTCGAAACGCTCGAGTCTCCGCTCACTCCAGAACAGCAACGCCAGTCGTTCGTGGTCCCTGAAGGCTTTGAAGTTGAGTTGGTGGCCTCTGAAGAAACGGGCTTACCCAAACCCATTTCGATCAGCTTCGACGACGCCGGTCGGCTGTGGTCCATGACGGCCACGGAGTATCCTGTGGATGGCAATGACTCTCCCGCCCAAGCCGAAGCGCTCTGGAAGCGTGGTGGCAAGGATCGTGTCGTCGTGATTGATGATCCGTTAGGAGAAGGCCCTCACGAAGTTCGCACCTTTGCCGATGGCCTGGCCATGCCCATGGGACTCTTGCCATGGAAAGATGGCGTCCTTCTTGGACACGGACCGGAGATCATTTCCCTAACAGATACCAATGGAGACGGCCGTGCGGACAGACAAGGGACGCTTGTTCGTGGATTTGGGATTAATGACTCTCACTTGTTACCGCACCAATTCACGCTGCTGCCAAGCGGCATGATCGCCATGGCACAAGGCGCTTTCAACCGCTCTCAAGTCCTCGCAGGCAACCAACGCCCCGTGTCCTTTGATTATTGCAAACTTGGTCAGTTCTCGCCCGATGGCTCACGCTTCGAAGTCATTGCCCATGGTTTGAATAATATCTGGGGCTTCGTTCTCAACAGCGAGGGCGAGATGTTTATCCAGGAAGCCAATGATCTCGGTTTTTCCGTCGCGCCCTATCAGATTGGCGAGAGTTTCCCTGGCATCGGCGGACAGAAAGCCAAACCCTACGCGCCATTCGCACCGCCCACGTGTGACTTCCGTCTCGGTGGCACGGGGCTTTCGGGATTGGCGCTTTCAGAGGAACTCAGCAGCGGCTTCCCAGCGCCTTGGGATGAGGTGATGCTCGTGGCCAATCCGATCACGCGGAGTATCAATGCCGTGAAGATGCCTCGCCAAGAGAACGGCAACTTCAGCCTGAGCCGTGCCTCGGATTTCCTAACCAGTCGTGATGATTGGTTTCGTCCCATCGCCATTCAGTTCGGCCCGGATGGCTGTCTCTACATCGTCGACTGGTACAACAAGATCATCTCGCATAATGAAGTTCCACGATCCCATCCCGAGCGTGACAAGACACGTGGTCGTCTCTGGCGGATTCGCCACAAGGGCCAATCGCCAAAGAAACCGCCTAACCTAACCACCGTCACCAATGCGCAGCTCCTGCAGTCTTTGCAAAGCAATTCCCTCTGGGAAATACGCGCCGCACGCCGACAAATCCTCTTTCGCCAAGCAACCGATCTCATCTCCGGGCTTCGCGAGCTTGTTAGGAACGAAGAAAGCCGTGCGGACATCCGGATTCACGCGAGCTGGGCTCTCAGTGATCTGAACGCCGTCACCCCCGAAGACGCCCGCTCCTTGATCGCCTCTAGCAATCGCAATGTGAGAAAAGAAGGCGCACGCGTTGCTTCGGATTCCAAACTCCTTGGCGCTCTGTCAGAAGACGCAGATCCTTATGTACGTGGTGCGGCCATTCGTCGCTTAGCTCAATTGATAGACGACGATCCGAGCGCGGTGGCAGCCCTCATTCGTTTCGCGTCTCCCGTTGAGGTGGGCCTAACGGATCGTCAGAAGTATCTCCGGGAGTATGAGCGCTACTTGGTGAGGGCCGCTTTGGAACGAGTCCCCGATCAGTTAGTCCGTGTCCTGGAAGGTGCAGGCTCAAACGAACTGCCGGTGGAGAATCGCCTGTATGCCTGCCTCGCCCTCGGCCCTGAAAAGGCCTTGCCACCATTCGTCAAGCTTTGGCCGCGGATCGAACGAAAGGTCACGGACGAAGAACTCTTGTTGTTGCTCAGTGCTAGTGGATCTCTAGAGCTCGGCCACGTCGTGGCTGAACTCTTCTCCGACCAAGACAAGGCTCCAGAGCTTCTCCGGGCGACCCTCCGTCTGCGCGATCGTCTCCAGGACCTTGATCTGAGCGGAATCCTAACGCCGGCCTTGAACAAGCTCGCTGAATCCAGCCAGCATCAGGCCCTGGTTGTCGAAGTGGCATCCGAGTTTCGTGTCACCCGATTGGCCGATCGCTTGGATCAAATGGCGTCCGACCAAGCCTTAGAGATCTCCACCCGGGTCGCGGCGATTCGGGCTTTGGAACGCCTAGGCGCCCATGGTCGCACGATTGTCAGGACATTGATCGCCGATCAAGAGGCTCCCTTGTCCTTGCGCCGCGCGTCGATGGCGACTTTGGCCTCGCGGAATGAGACTGAAGATGCGGTGGTCATTCTTCCCGCACTTGCCTCTCTCACCAACGCCGAACGGGAAACCATCCTCGAAGATTTGGGAGGAACCGTTGGTGGATCGAAAGTGATTCTCGCTGGCATTGCGGCGAAGGCATTGCAGGCAGAGGAACTGAAACCGACGGTCCTGGAGCGAATGCGCGTCTTGCTTCCCAATGATTCTGGCATGGATAATTTGTGGCAAACCGCCTCTAGCAAATTCGCCCGGGCCTTACAGCTATCCGGAGACGCGGAGGGCCATGGAGGGACAGAGATCACCCTGGACGGAGCCTTCACGGTCGAGACTTGGGTGAGGCTCGACGACGGCATCAACAATGCAGATAGCATTCTTGGACGACCCGGGGGAGCAGATTTCAATTTCTACAACAGCGTCTTCCGCGTGTATGGCGGACCGAGCGTGGGCGATGTGGTCCAAGCCTCACGCCCCATCACCCCCGGTGCCTGGACCCATTTGGCCGTGACCCGCAACTCAATGGGAGAGTTCAAACTCTACGTCAATGGAGAACTCGATAACACTGGCACCAGAGCGGTGGACAAGCCGTTCAAGAATTTGGCAATTGGGCGCTCCACACCAGACTCGGGCACCAAAGGCCGGTTGATGGACTTTCGCGTTTGGGATCACGCACGTTCCCCTGACGAGATCCGCAGTGCCTTCAGTCGGCGTTTCGCCGGTTGTTCCGATACTCCGAAAGGACTCACACACTACTTCCCCCAAGGTGCAGATCCGACAAAGCTGAGTGGCAAGGCAAAGATCGTTCCCATTGCCGAAGCTCCTGTCTTGCGGGATGAAGCCACAGCCGCGGAAGAAGAGGAGAAGCTAGCAAAGTACAAGCTACTCGCGCAAAGCGGTGGCGATGCGCAACGTGGCGAACCACTCTTTCAAGGTCTCTGCCTCACCTGTCATCAGGTCAATGGTCAGGGTGCGGGAGCCGCGCCGGCGCTTGACGGATCGGGGCATCGCGATCTCGACAGTCTCTTACGGGCCATTCTCTTTCCAAGCACCGCGGTGGAACCCGGCTATCGCGTCTACCGGGTGGAAACTCGCGACGGCAAGTTGTTCGAAGGCTACATGGTCAAGCACGATGATGCTGGCGCCGTCTTGCGTTTCATGGGCGGACACGATCAATTGATCCCACAACAAGAGATCCAAAGGGCACGTTACTTGAATCGTTCCTTCATGATTCCAGGTCTCCTTGATGGGCTCAACGATCAGCAAGTTGCCGACCTCATCACTTACATTGGCACCTTGAAAGAGGACCCGCCAAGCCCGCCCTTCGGCAAGCAGGCGAGTGCTCAAGGAATCAAGCATTCGTTCTTGATCTCCGGGCCCACCACGGCCTTCGTAGGTGAAGACGACCGCATCGTCTGGCAAGTCGACGAACCATCCCGTGATGGTTATGTGTTGGATAATGGCAATTTCCTCGTGGCCCATGCCAAGACGGCTCGTGAATATGATCCGCAGGGAGAGGTCGTGTGGGAGTACAAGCTTAGCGCCGACAATCATGAATTGGAACGCGCTGCGCGACTTAACGATGGGAGCACCCTGATCGTTGAGCTTGGAAACAAGCCGCAATTGTTAGAAGTGGATCAGCAGGGAAGGCCGCAGGTCGTGGTTCCACTCCAGCCGGAGACTGACAACGCTCACATGCAAACACGGATGGCGGTCAAACTGGACAACGGCAATTATCTCGTGCCGCACTTGTTAGCCTTCGCCGTGAAAGAATACACGCCCAAAGGGGAAATTGTCAGGACCCTCCGCACCGATTTGGACGAACTCGGTGGTCGCGAAGAGCGCAACTGGCCCTTCACCGCGATTCCTCTTCCTGATGGAGGTACACTCGTCAACCTAACCAACGGCAACAAGACCGTGGAGTTCGATAAACAAGGGAAGGTTGTCTGGCGGGCCGACAATACGATCCGAGAAGGTCTCTTTGCCGATCCCTGTGGTGGCCAGCGTTTGCCCAACGGGAACACCGTGATCTGCAGCTATGCTCAGTCCAAACCCGACAAAGCGAGAATCTTCGAACTCAACCCTGACAAAGAGATTGTTTGGGAATATAGAAACGATGCCATCCGTGCCCACAACGTGCACATCGTCACCACCAATGGCAAAGCGGTGGAAGGCAAGCCGATGCGTTAGTCAAGTAAATGATCGCGAGGCTAAGATTGGACTCGGCCTGAAAGGTCGATAGAGCGCAGCCCAAGGCTACTTGTCCTTGGATGCGTGGTCACGCAGCCATGCTTCGAGTTGTTCGGCACTCGCAATGTTAGGAAACTCTACGCCAAGTTTCTGCAACGCCCGCTCGTCGAGTCCTTCTAGGCGCCTTCTCCATGACTCATCCATCGGAAAACGTGCGTCCAGGTACGCCACGATCGCACGCACCAATCCTTCCACACGACCCTCCTTCCGACCTTCCACACGACCCTCCTTCCGACCTTCTTTGCGGAGTTGCTCGGCACTGGTAAGAACGGTTTCGTGCATGTGCTTATTCTGTACCACCGGTTCCATTGCTGCAAGTTTCTCCATCACTTGGCTCTCGTTCTCCGCGAGGTAGCACAGCATGCTGGTGACCAAGGAACTGCCGTCGTCGGGGTTAAGCGAGGCTTCGACCTCACCTAAGTGCTGCTCGATCCATGCCAGCCCGCGCTTGGCGGCCACGCTCTTCATCAGTCCTACGGCAACGCGCACTTCTGGTGTCTGTGGCCACGATTCGTCGGATTCTGCCAGATCGATCAACAGGTAGCGGAAACGTGGTGCAGATTCATGAAGCACCGTGGCATCTTCGGGAATGTCTATCACTTCGCTCAAAGATTGGGCAGCCGTCCATTGCGACGCTCCTTGATGAAGAACCACTGGGGTCACCAAGGGAACGCGTTCGCCACGCTTGGTTTCTTTGGCCAAATGCCAGGACAAGCGGTTGTAGTAGTCTTGCATGCGAAAGACCATCCAACGTTGAATGTCCGATTGATGCTCAAGAATTGGATAGAGATAGACTTCCCGCAGGCTTCGCAACCGTACTTTAAAGACCAAGTCGTGATGACGCTCTGACAGTGCTTCATCAATGGCTTCGGTGGCGTAGATCTCGAGGGTGTCCCACAGGATGGTTTCGGCGAGTTTGAGCGGGAAGAAAGTGTGGAGTAGATCACGGGCAAGTTCTTGACGACGAAAGACGACTTTGAAGAATCGATCGTGTGGGCTATGAACGGGATCTTTGGCCATACCCCGATGAAACGTGATCATCGATGAAATCCAAGATATTCTCGCTTTCTTGCGGTCCGTTCTCTGACTGGAGCGGTTCTCAGAAATCTCTAACACTTACGCCCTCAGAAGGCTGTGCCGTATAGGCATGACCTCTCCAGATAAACCCCATTGTGCCAAGGCACGGATCACCCTACCGATGTTCCGACGGCCGGATGCCAGTCCACTTCAAGAAGGTGTTAGAGAAAGCGAACGGATTCTCATAGCCGACGAGATGGGCGATGGTCTCAATCTTCTCGTCCGTCGTGGAAAGAAGTTCGGCCGCATGACGCATGCGTAGAAAGGTGAGGTGTTTGATAGGGCTACGGCCAATGTGTTTCAGACAGAGACGTCGCAATTGTTCCGAACTTAGGCAAGCCAGACGGGCGATTTCATCCAGCGTCCAACCCCGGGCCAAATCTTGGCGCACCAGTTCCCACGCACGCCAGATTCGATCATCGGCTAACAAGGGTCGCGAGAATTGGAGAACGTAGTGGTGGATCAGTTCCACCCAATGATTGCGGATGGCGGCTTCACCTTCCTCGATACCGTGGTCAGCGACAAAGCCTTCGATGGCAAGTTTGACAGGATCAGCGGCATACGCACCCATGACCGGTGAGTTCGCCGTGGCCACGGGCGTTCCCAAACCGCGGGGCTCGAAGTAGCGCACCCAGGCGAATTGCCAGGCCTTATTCGACCCGACTCGCAACGCATTGACACTGTGAGGAGGCAAGAGACAGGCCTGTCCCGCTTTGACAGCTTTCCAAGCGCCATCGACCAAGATCGACCCTGCGCCTCTGAAACACGCTAGAAAGAAGGTTCCCGACTGATCAGTTCGCACAATCTTAAAGGGAGGCTTGGCATGCATCAGCCCGACGTGAAGGATGTGATGCTGCGAAAGAAGGGAGCAGACCGGCGCCTGGGCCAGCCAACCTTGCGTTTCATGATCGTCCGCCCGCACCACTTGAAAGCGCGTTTGCTTACCAAGGATGTGGATATCAGATAGGCTTTCGTGGGGAAGTGGCACAGGAATGACTCGCAAACGCTACCTTCAATCTGAACTCTTGCTTCGTTAACTTCAAACCTGAATGCCATCATGCCAAATCCTTGGACAGGAATAGGGAATCCTTACACACGCGACGAAGTCATCCAACGTCTCCAAACCACCCTTGAACGCGGCGAAGCTATCATCGCGGCCGGTGCCGGTACCGGCATCAGTGCGAAGTTCATTGAAAAGGGAGGCGCGGATCTCATCATCATCTACAACTCCGGCCGCTTTCGCATGGCCGGCCACGGCTCCACCGCCGGGCTCATGGCTTATGGCGATGCGAATGCCGTCGCTATGGAGATTGGGGAGTATGAAGTCCTACCCGTCGTGGAGGAGGTGCCCGTCATTTGTGGCGTGCACGCGACGGATCCTAGACGCCGCATGTGGCATTGGTTGCTTCAGGTCAAAGACATGGGGTTCAGTGGGGTGAACAACTTTCCCACCCATTCCATCGTCGATGGCAAGTTTCGCCAAATTCTGGAAGAGACTGGCATGAGTACTAAGAAAGAGGTCGAGATGATCGGTCTCGCTCGGAAGATGGATCTGTTCAGCATCGTTTATGTGGATTCGGAGGATGAAGCCAAAGCCATGGCCGAGGTCGGTGCTGACGCCATCATCGCTCACGTGGGTACGACCATCGGCGGTTCGATCGGCGTCGTCGACGCCACCATGACACTTGAACAAGCCGCCACCCGCACGCAGCAGATCATCGATGCCGCCAAGACCGTTCGCGATGACATCTTCTTTCTGAGTCACGGCGGCCCGATTTCCACACCAGCCGATGCCGCTTACATCAACGAGAACTCCGAAGCGGTCGGTTTCGTGGGCGCGTCCTCACTCGAACGCATGGCCGTTGAGGAATCCCTCACCAATCTGACCAAAGAGTTCAAATCCATTCCCTGCCCCGCTGCGAAGTCATGATGAAAATTGCTGTGTTAGGAACACTCGATAGCAAAGGCCACGAACACGCCTTTGTTGCTGATTGCTTGCGCAAACTCGAGGTCGAGCCCGTCCTCATCGATGTCGGCACCGGGGGCCCACCTCAGGTCGAACCCGCCATCACTCGGGAAACCATCGTCCCCGAACTCACGGATCCGGGCGATCGTGGTGCCTGTGTCAGTCAAATGGCCGCAGACGCCCCTGCCTACGTCGCCAAATTAGCCGAAGCCGGCGACATCCAGGGCATCATCTCCCTCGGAGGTGGTGGAGGCACATCCATCGCCACTGCCGTCATGCGGGCGCTGCCTATCGGCTTTCCTAAGCTGATGGTGTCAACGCTAGCCAGCGGCAACACCGCTCACTACGTTGGCTCGAAGGACATTGTCATGATGCCGAGCATCGTCGATGTGGCTGGGCTCAATCGCGTTTCCAAGACCATCTTCAGCCAAGCCGCGGCGGCCATCGCCGGAATGGTCCGAGCGGTGCCCACTGACACAGACGATCAAGAGACTAAGCCCATCATCGCCGCGAGCATGTTTGGCAACACCACGGATTGCGTGAACATGGCCAAAGTCGACCTGGAAGCCGCCGGCTACGAAGTACTCGTCTTTCATGCCACCGGCACCGGGGGCAAGACCATGGAATCCCTCATCGAATCCGGCATGGTGGCAGGTGTGTTAGACATCACCACCACTGAATGGGCGGATGAGTTGGTCGGCGGCACCCTAACAGCAGGCCCAACCCGTTTGGAAGCCGCCGGCAAGGCTGGAATTCCCGCGATCGTGGTGCCTGGTTGCCTTGACATGGTCAACTTTGGTGAACGCGACTCCGTTCCTGAGCAGTATGAAGGGCGCAACTTCTACATTCACAATCCACAGGTCACGCTCATGCGGACGACTCCGGAAGAATGTGCTCAACTTGGAAAGATCCTTGCTGAGAAAGTGAATGCCTACACGGCCCCAGCCAAAGTGATCCTTCCTATCAAAGCCATTAGTATCATCAGCGCCGAAGGCCAACCTTTCTACGATGCGGAAGCGGATACCGCGCTCTTTGACGCCATTCGCCAGAACCTCAATCCTTCGATTGAGGTCGTCGAAGTAGACTGTGAAATTAATGACCGCGAGTTTGCTCGAATCTGTGCGGCGTCATTACTCGAATTAATAGATTGATAGATTGCGAGGGAATTCATGCTAACCTTCGCTGAACGAGATCCCACAAGTTGCCGTAGAGATCTTCAAAAACGGCAGCGATGCCATAGTCTTCTTCAATCGGTTCGCGGGTAAAGGTCACGCCACGTTCTCTGTAGGTATGATAGTCTCTCCAGAAGTCGTCCGTGTGAAGGAAGAGAAAGACCCGGCCGCCACTTTGATTGCCGATGGCTTCCGCCTGTTCCGGCGTGGCCGCTCTGGCGAGAAGGAGGTGGCACGCACTCGCCGGAGGTGCCACGCGCACCCAACGCTTGGTTTCGGTGAGTGACGTGTCCTCGAGAAGTTCAAATCCCAGCTTCTCCGTGTAAAAGGAAATGGCCTCATCGTAGTCGCGGACGACAAGGGCTAGTTGGGCGATTTGTTGTTGAGACATGGTAGTGGAAATTCCCAATCAATTTCCACGAATGAATCAAGCGTCCTCATTCAAAAACGTCGATGGCCACCCCTATCGTGTTTGGGAAATCTCATCCAGCCTAGTACGAAAGAACCGCCGCTCCTTTTCATTGCCAGCCAGTTTCAGCGACAGCTCGTAGGCCGTGGATGCTCTATCAAAATCTCCAAGTCGACGGCAAAGGTCGGCTTCGGTGGCGTGGAGAGGCAGATAATCGCGCAACTGAGGGTGATGCCGGATCTCTTCAAGCGCATCGAGCGCAGCTTCCGGCCCGCCGGCGAAGGAGAGCGCGACGATGGCGTTGATCTGCACCACCGGTGTGGGTTGCCATTCGTAGAGCTTTTGATAGAGCATATAGATCTGCCGCCAGTCTGTGGCCTCATGGTTCGGCGCCTCCGCGTGAATGGCGCTGATCGCGGCCTGAATCTGAAAGGGACCGGGCGATTGATGAGTCAAAGCGTCTTCCAGAATCACCAACCCTTGACCGATCAAATCGCGATCCCATCGAGCGCGATCTTGGTGCTCGAGGGTTACCAAACTACCCTCGGAATCCACACGCGCCGCCGTGCGGGCGTGATGCAGCAACATGAGCGCCAGCAGGCCTTTGGCTTCAGCGTGTTCCGGGGCCAATTGAACTAACAATCGACCCAAGCGGATGGCCTCGTTGCAAAGATCTCTGCGAACGGATTCTTCGCCGGAACTAGCAGAATAGCCTTCATTGAAAATGAAATAGATGACGGCTAGCACCGAGGCAAAGCGGTCTCCCAATTGATCCGGCTTGGGAATCTCATAGGGAATGCGCGCGCTCTTGATTTTTCGCTTAGCTCTGACCAGCCTTTGAGCCATCGTCGGCTCGGGAACAAGAAAGGCACGGGCGACTTCGGGCGTGCGCAAGCCTCCCAATGTTTGGAGGGTGAGCGCGACGCGCGCCTCCTCCGCCAAGGCGGGATGACAACACGTAAAGATAAGGCGAAGACGCTCATCTGGAAAGGTGTCGTCACGCTCGTTCATGGCTGAGGAAGCGTTAGAATCCGCGTCGCTTTCGAGGTTGGCGATGATCTGAGCTTCTTTGCTGCGGAGATTCTCGCGTCGGCGCAGTTGATCGATCATGCGTCGCTGAGCAACTTTCAAAAGCCAAGCACTCGGGTGATTAGGAATGCCATCGGCGTCGGGACGCCAACGTTTGAGGGCATGGATCAATGCATCCTGAAGAGCATCCTCGGCAAGCTGAAAGTCGTGGAGCTTGCTAACGAGAATCGAGAGCACACGCCCCCATTCTTCACGCACGATCCTTTCAATGATCGTGTGAGGATGCTCTTCTTCGGGCACTCGTGACGAGTAATGTAATTGGTTAGGCGTGGCAACCGAGATCCATGATGGGCCGCACCTCCACTTCGCCGGTCTCAGCGGCGGGAATCTTGGCCGCATATTCTAACGCTTCATCGAGATCTTTGCAGTCGAGAATGTAGAATCCCCCAAGTTGTTCCTTCGTTTCCGCGTAGGGACCATCGGTGATGCTGGTCTTGCCATCGCGAACTTTCAAGGTGCTGGCGGTAGCGATCGGCTCAAGCGGTTCGCCGGCGACAAGGAGGCCTTTCTCCGTAACTTCCTTGTTGAATGCTAGATAGCGAGAGAGAATTTCTTGCGATTCGGGTGAATCCGGTGCCGGTTCATCGGTTTCGTTCGTGTAGAGGAGGCAAATGTATTTCATGATTAAGTTAGGGTGATAAGAAAATGAGGTGTTTGTTAAGTCAGAGGGTGCTTAGCCGTCACAGGGAGCCGCTTCACGAATCTCAAGCTTACCACCAATATCAAGCGAAGGACAGGCGTCACACAGGCCGATCGCAGCATCGTAGTCGGCAGCCTGAAGAATCATGTAGCCGGTGACGCTGACGTCCTCCTCGCCGACCACGCCTTCCATGGGCTGGCGTTTATCGCAGAAGAGACGGCCGGAACTTTCCAAAGGCGCGCCGCCGACCCAGTGGCCACCCGCGGTGAGTTTGCCAATGTAGGCGCCCCATTTTTCAAAGAGTGCTCCACGATCTGCATCGGCAAGTTTGGAGAAGGCGGCTTGCGTGCCGCGCACGAGAATCAGGTAGTTTTTCATGAATGATCTAAGGTTCGGATTTGAGTTTATTTGGTGAGCCGGCCTCAAGTGCGAGGCCGCAATCACCCCTTGGTCGAACGGCGATGACGTTAATCGACACTTCGCCAACGATTTTCTGTCGTCTTCGATACCCTGGCACTTTCTAGAAAGCCGTCGCTGGGTGTTCCACCAAATAAGGTGTTGCCGTACCCAATGAGTGCATATACACTCATTTAATGAGCACGGCGACCGTCCAACGTAGCAGGGAAATCGCCGCGACCTGTACCGCCTTCCATGTGCGCCGGACCTCAAGGGTGATCCAACGTCTCTACGACAACGCGTTGGCTCCGTACGACTTGCGCGGGACACAATTCACTTTGCTCAATGCGCTCGCCATTGCCGGCGAAATGTCGATGAACGAACTGGCCGATCTCCTCACCATGGATAGGACGACGCTCACCCGAAACCTGCGCCCACTGGATGGCCAAGGTTGGGTCTCCCTCAAGAACGGTGCGAAAGATCGTCGCCAACGCGTGGTCGCACTCACCAAGGAAGGCCGCGCGGTGCATCGGCGCGCGCTTGCCGGCTGGCAACAAGCACAGCAGGCAACCATCAAAGCGCTTGGCATCAACGAATTGCGACGGCTCCGCGAAACGCTAGACAAACTTGCGGACAACCTAACCGAAGACCGCAGTCCGTAGGTCTCAAAAACTCGCAGAACCAATCACGATGCATTTCCCGCACCATATAGGTGCATATACACCTAATACGCTAACCTAAACATGAATGCGATATGAATACCCAAACACTTGAATCACAATCTCCGGCGAAAGCCGGATCAGCCACGACCTCCCGGATTCTCATCCTCTTGGCATGCTGGTTCGCATCTGTGGTTGCCCTAACACTCTCCGGCTTATTTGACCGGCCGGCCGGCCAGCCCCCGATTCCCACTCTCATCGCCATCGCCTTTCCAGTGATGGCGCACCTAACACTCGTCAAAGGATGGGCGAAGTACGCGCAATGGATCGACGGAATCGATGAACGGGTTCTCATTCTTCTCCATACCGGCCGCTTCGTTGGATTTGGCTTCGTATTCCTGATGTACGTGGGTCACCTTCCAGCGGCATTTGCTCTCCCCGCCGGGCTTGGAGATGTGGCTGCGGCGGCCGGTGCGCTCTGGTTGGGCATCGCACTTTACGAGCAACGCCAAGTCAGCCGCCGAACACGGCTCGCATGGAACGTCTTCGGGACGCTCGACTTTGTCATCGCGGTGACCATGGGCGTGATCAGCCGCCTGGGCTCGGCCGTTCAAGCCTCCATGTTGGCCGACACCATCCCGATGGGACAGTTTCCCCTAGCACTCATCCCAGGATTTGCCGTCCCGTTCTACCTCATCACCCACCTTATTCTGTTTAGGCGCTGGCTTAGATAGAGCGACAGGATAGTCCTTTCTTGGCGGCTTTTTCGAACGACTCTCGCATTGGATTTCTGGCAGACTTCCTTTCAAAAAATGACCGAAGACACCTCCAGTCCCCTCGATGTGACCCGAGTTCTCAACGCGCTCGACTCCGAGGCCGACCCGCGCGAGTCTGAGAAGCTTCTTCCGCTCGTTTACGAAGAGCTTCGGGCCCTCGCCCGCTCGCGCATGACGCACGAGAGCGCCCCGCAGACGATTCAAGCCACCGCACTCGTCCACGAGGCGTACTTGCGGGTCGCCGATCACCCCGATCGCACCTGGGACAACCGCAGGCATTTCTTTGGAGCCGCCGCCGAGGCCATGCGGCGGATTCTCATCGATCGCGCCCGCGCCAAAGGAACGCAGAAACGCGGCGGCGATTGGGAGCGGCTCCCGATCGAGGCGGCGGATATCGGGATAGATATCGTGCCGGATCAGTTGCTCGAGATCGACGAGGCCCTGGAGAAACTGGAGAAGCAAGACGCCGACGCCGCCCATCTGGTGAAACTGCGTTTCTTCGCTGGGCTGAAATTGAAGGAGAGCGCTGAGGTCATGGGCATCGCCGAGCGTTCGGCACAGCGGCTGTGGGCCTATGCGCGGACTTGGCTCTTTCAGGCAATAAAGGGAGAATAAGCCATGAATCCTGAGCGTGATATCTTCGCCGAAGCGCTAGAGATCGCCTCTCCCGAAGAGAGGGCGGCGTTTGTACGCGGAGCCTGTCGTGGTGACGAAACTTTGCTAGGGCGAATCGAAACTTTGTTAGCCGACCATGGCGAAGCGTTAGCGTATTTTCCTGAACATGACGCAGCGCGCGAGACGGTGCCCGTTTCTGAAGGCGCGGGCAGCCGAATCGGACGCTACAAGCTTTTGCAGAAAGTCGGCGAGGGCGGGTTTGGGATCGTCTATATGGCAGAGCAGCGTGAGCCGGTGAAGCGACGCGTTGCGCTCAAGATCATCAAGCTCGGCATGGATACCAAGCAGGTGGTCGGCCGATTCGAGGCCGAACGTCAGGCCTTAGCGATGATGGATCACCCAAGCATCGCCAAAGTGCTTGATGCCGGTGCCACTGACACAGGAAGACCTTACTTTGTGATGGAGCTAGTGCGGGGTGTATCCATCACCAAATTCTGCGACGAGGAACGTCTCACCACGGGTGCACGAATCGATTTGTTTCTTAAGGTTTGTGCTGCCGTCCAGCACGCGCACCAGAAGGGCATCATTCATCGAGACCTCAAGCCCGGCAACGTCCTGGTGGCCATGCAGGACGATGAGCCGGTTGCCAAGATCATTGACTTTGGTATCGCCAAAGCCACGCAACACGATCTCACGGACAAGACGGTCTTCACCCGTTTTGAGGACTTCATCGGCACGCCCGCCTACATGAGTCCGGAGCAGATGCAGCTGAACACCTTCGATATTGATACACGTAGCGACATCTACGCGCTTGGTGTCATCCTCTATGAACTCCTCGCCGGCAGCCCTCCATTCTCCCACACTGAGTTGACGGAAGGCACCCACGACGATATGCGGCGCCGAGTCCTCGAAGAACAGCCGCCGCGGCCATCAACGCGGGTAAGTTCTCTCCAAGGTGAGGTCGCCACCACCCTCTGCGCACAGCGCCAGGTGGTACCTTCACAGTTAAAGACCACTTTGCGCGGCGATCTCGATTCCATCGTGATGAAGGCGCTTGAGAAGGACCGTTCGCGCCGCTACGAAAGCGCGGCCGCCTTCGCCCGTGATCTCAAACGATTTCAAGACGACCAACCCATTGAAGCGCGACCGCCTTCATTGGGTTACCGCCTATCAAAATTCTATCATCGACGCCGTGGCGCTTGCTTTGGCGCGGCAGCGGCTCTGGTTGCGCTTGCTCTCGGAGCCATCGGCTTAGTTCATGGGTTAGTTGAAGCGCACAAAGGAAAGACCGCTGCTGAGACCAGCGCGGCCGAGGCCGAGGCCGTTGCTGAAGCCCTGGTAGGCATGATTCTTGAGGGCAGCCCCTATCAAAGCGGCGATTACTCCGTTCATCAGATGTTGCTCGACTACGAGCACGAACTATCCGAGCACCTGCACGACTATCCTGCCATGGAGGCGAAACTGCGTGCGGCGTTGGGAAACGTACTCGTGGATCGCAGCGAACTCGGCGCTGCGGAAGAGACGCTCAAGCAAGCCCTAGCACTCGCTGCGAACGCGGACCTCGGCCAAGTGTTTGAGATCTCCACGCGGGAACTTCTGGCCAACGTCTACCAACGCCAACGACAGCGCAATCTCGCCAACCACGAAACCAAGCGTGTGCTCGATCTCAAGGCCAAGCTCTATGGCGACAATCACCCCGAGACCTTGCGCAGTCGCGTTTTCTGGATCGCCACCATGCGCAATGTCACTCCGCCCATCCTCAGCAATGAGGAAATCCTAGCAGAACTCGAATCCGTTGCGGAACGGGTTAAAGACCGAGCGGGTACGCAACCATACGCCGATGTCTACCTGCACGCCCTCTACATTGCCATCACCGCAACCAACCGCCTGGGCCAGTTCGAGAAAAGCGAACGCTATTGCCATGAGAGGCTGGCGCTTCAAGAAAAGATCTACGCCGATCAGCCAGACCACCCTGTCATCGTGTCAACGCTTCAGCACAAGGCGGAGATCGCGCGGCTTCAGGGAAAAATTGAGGCGTCGTTTGCGGCGATCGACGAAGCCAAACAGAAATGCCAACGGTGGTTTGGCAACAGGGTCACTCCTGAATCGATTGACCTGGAAATTGAGGTCGCGAAGACATTCAGCGCTGCCCAAGACTTCAATAATATGGAGCAAGCGGCGCGGCATGTTGTCGCCTTGGCAGAAGCGCATCTCGAAAATGGGCATCCGTTTGTAAAAGATGGCGCCCTCATGCTCGCTCACGCGCTGCGGAATCTTGGGCGTATCGAGGAGGCCAAGCAGGTCATGAGCCGCTACCAATTGGAACCCGGAGAATAGAATCCGAGAAAAGTCGGCACGGAACGGACGTATTAATCCGCATTGTTCTGATGCGATTCGTTCCCTATTTCCTTCTCTTTCTGTCATTAGCCACGGCGGCGGCGCGTGATAACCCGATTCTCTTCGTTGGCCAGGTTCCCAACCCGGCCGATTTCATCACCATTGGCTCGACCTTCGGCAATCATCGTGGGGAGGTGAACTCCGCGCCTCGTGGGGGCGGTCTCTTTGTCTGCTATGTGGACGGGAGCTTGAAAGAACTCACAGCCGCGATTGGTGATACCGGCTTTCAGGGTGACAACGCCATCGCGGTGCGGGATCCTTGCGTCCACTGGGACGGTGCCAAGGCGCTTTTCAGCATGATCACCGGATCACCCGCACGACAGTATCACGCTGACACTTATTACTGGCAGTTATACGAAGTGACAGGGTTAGGAAAAGACGACACTCCGGTGATCACGCTCATTCCCAACCAACCTGCGACCGCCAATAACGTCGCCCCCATATACGGGTCAGACGATCGCATCCTCTTTGCCTCGGATCGCATGCGCGATGGCTTGCGTCATCACTATCCTCAACTCGACGAGTACGAAGAGGCGCCCACCGTCACCGGTCTTTGGAGCCTCGATCCTTCCAGTGGCGATCTGTTTCTGATGGAGCACTCCCCATCAGGTTCGTTCACTCCTATCATTGATAGTTTCGGCCGCGTGATCTTCACGCGCTGGGATCATTTGCAACGCGATCAACAGGCCGATGCCGATTCATCGAATAACGTCTACGGTACTTTCAATTACACCAACGAAAGCGCTAGTGCCTCCCCGCAGTTCAATGTGCGCGATGAAGTCTTCCCTGAACCACGCGAAGCCCGGCAGGATTTGTTAGCCGGCACCAACATCGTAGGCCATCGCTTCAACGTCTTCTTTCCCTGGATGATCCATCAAGACGGCACTGGAATGGAGACGCTCAATCACGTGGGCCGGCATGAACTCAGCAGTTATTTCAATCGCGCGTTCTCAGACGATCCGGGCTCAATCGTCGAATTCATCGGCGAGGTCTCTGGACGCGTGAATGGCAATCCGCTTCTCAATCTCTTTCAGATCCGCGAAGACCCGCAGAACCCTGGACTCTATTTCGGCACGGACGCACCGGAGTTTGCCACCCACGCCGCCGGCCAGCTGGTCACTCTAACAGGTGCACCCAACGTGAATCCCGACCTCATGACAGTCGATTATTTAACGCACCCTGACACACGTAACACCGCAGAGTCTCCAAGCGCCAATCACTCCGGACTTTATCGCGATCCTTTGCCGACGAGTGACGGTCTACTCATCGCCGCGCATACCTCCGAAACACGTGCCGATCGCAACGATGGTTCTCGGGCGGCACCCACTTCGCGTTATTCCTTCAGGCTCACAGAGCTGTATAAAACGGGTGATTACTGGCTGCCGAACACGCTCGTCACGCCTGGTATCACGCGCACCGTGAGCTACTACGATCCGGATTTTGAGGTCAATTGGTCAGGAACGCTTTGGGAACTGCAACCGGTTGAGATTCGCAGTCGAAACCGACCACCCAAGACACTCGATCCCGCCATCGCCGCTCCCGAGCAAGCCATCTTCGATGCGGAGGATGTCGCCATCGCTGACATGAGGCGTTTTCTCACGGACAACGATCTGGCTTTGTTAGTTGCCCGCAACGTCACGGTGCGCGATCAGGCGGACCGGCAGCAACCGTTCAACCTCCAGATAGCGGAAAGCTCGACTAAGACCGTGGGAAATGACGGACGTGTCTACAACGTCGCCTATTTTCAGATCGTGCAAGGTGATCTCTTGCGCGGCATCGGTCTAACAGAGGCTGATGGGCAACCGCGACCCGGCCGCCGTGTGCTCGCTCAATTTCTGCATGACGGTGCCGCCCTCTCTAACAATGCCTCTCTCGCCGCGCCATTTCCCGGATCGGTGGAAGTCGCTGAGGACGGCTCGGTCGCCGCGTTCGTTCCCGCGCGCCGGGCACTCTCCTGGCAGCTCACGGACCCGGAGGGTGCACCAGTAGTCCGGGAACGCTACTGGCTCAGTTTTCAATCTGGCGAGATCCGCACCTGCACCTCCTGCCATGGCGCCAATCGTGTGAATCAGGCGGGAACACCGCCTCCTGAGAACCAGCCTTTGGCACTTGCTAGACTCCTTCGTGATTGGAAATGGCGATCGGCGGAGGTCGAGGTCGAACTCATGGAACATACCGACACATCGTTGCGGGTGCGGGTACGCGGTGAATCCGGATGGGCCATCGAGCTGCAAACGTCCATCAATCTCGACCAATGGACAACGATGAGCAGCGCCACCCTTCCATCTGAAGGCGCACCCGAGATGATCCTTGAGATCCCCGTTGCAGCGGACGATTACCGGCAGTTCTTTCGCGTGGTTGCTAGTGAGACGCCATAAGGAGGGGAATATATTCTAATGCTAGTCGTATCACTCGTGCCTGGTGGATGCATTCGACTGAATCATCGGAAAGTAGTTCTCCGGATTTAATGCGAATAACCAAGGGGAAAAGCCGCCAAGAATCGGAGCACTTATTTGGATAACGAGAATTATTAGCAGGTTTGGCGGCTTTTCGAAATCATCCCCGCATTGGCGATCGAACAAATCGAATTCGCCATGAAGCCCACGAACACCAAGAAGTCAGAAACCACACCGTCCCCTTACAAGATCATTCTCACTGCCATTGGCGTCGCCATCATCTGGATCGCCGCTGACAAATTTGCCGACCGATCCCCAGACCGGCCACCAGATTCATCGGGAAGCCCACCAGAATTAGAACCAACACCCTTGCCCCTGGATTCCAAAGCACCGAGCAAGCCAATCTCTCAGGCTGCCCAGCCTTCGCAAAGCGAGATGCGCTCCATCGAGGAACAGATTCGCGAAGCAATCTATCATTTCAGCCAGGAAAACTCCACGATCACAGCTGCGAACCACGCCAACGGTTTCACCACCACTTTCGACAACCAGTCGGGTGCGCTAACCGTGACTCCAATTGGAGACAGTGAGGACGATTGGCATTGGCAGCTATCCGCCGTATCCGGGGAATCAAGCACTGCTCTTTCAGAAGCCAACCGCCTCACCGTCCAGCATTCCGAGGCCCTAACGGAATGGTATGTCAATGAGCCCCGAGGCATCGAGCAAGGCTTCACTGTGAGTGAACAACCGCCGGAAGGACGTATCGCGATGCGCCTAACGACTAATTTAAGCCCAACTATCAAAGGCAAAGGTGACGCACAAGAGATCCACTTCAATGATCCAACCACAGCTGAAACCAAGCTACGCTACGCCGAACTCTTCGTGACAGACGCTACGGGTGATCGGGTGCCTGCAAAAATGGAATTGGCAGGAAACCCTTCGCGCAATCAAAGTCATGTTCTCGCTCTCGTGTTAGACGACTCCGAGGCGCTTTACCCAATTACGGTCGATCCTATCATCACGACCTTTGACGCGGAGCTGCAGAATCCGGAGTTCAGGGAGGGCCGGAGGTTTCAGGCAGTCGCTATTAGCGGTGACGTGATGGTCGCGGCGAGCCATGATTTTCCTGATGACCAAGTGGGAAAGGCGTTGGTGTACGAGCGCGGACCAAACGATCAATGGGAGATAACCGCGACCTTGATCCCTTCCCCTCCAACACCTGGCTTTGGTTCAGGGCGGCAGTCCATTGATATTCAAAATGACCGCATCGTCGTGGGCGCCGACAGCTTTGACTTCAACGACGCTGCGAACAGTGTCTTTGTCTTTGAACGCAATCGATCCGGAAGCGGCCAAGCATGGATTCAATCGGCGCGAATTCAACCCGATCAAAGGGATGATCTTGATGTGGATCCAACTACCGGGTTTGGCAAATCGCTCAGCTTGAGCGGGGATGTGTTAGTGGTGGCAGCGCCGCAAGAGAACCAGGGGCTTAGCTACTTTTTCGAGGAAATCGACGGTCAATGGCGGCAAATCGTTAGACTCACTTCCACCAGCACGACGGCAGTGGCGGTGTCAGGAACCACCGTGGCCATTGGCGACAGTAGTGATCTCGGGCGGGTTCAAATCTTTGAACGTGATGCTAGTGCGCCGCTCGGCTGGCACCGCGGACAAACGATAGAAATAGAGAACTCAAGATCTTTCGACCGGCACCTGTCTCTGGACGGAGACGTGTTGACTGCCCTCTTCACAGCCGCATCAGGCGTCCAATCGCTCGTCGTGTTTGAGCGTTCTTCCGACGGCGTTTGGCGTCAAACAGCTTCTCTTATCGAAAGGCTCCCTAACGAGACCCTCAGTTACTTTGGCATTCGCGTTAGTGGACAGCGCATCGGGGTGGCGGCTGAGTTCGTTGACGAAGTCGCGGACAATCAAGTCGTTGTCTTTGAAAAACACACGCCGACGACTGGACACTGGGGAGAGACCGCCAGATGGGGGCACACGGACGTCGGAAGTCCGGAGATCTTCAGTTTTGATCTGAGCGGCGATCGCACTGTTAGGACCGACTCTTCCGGGCGAGCCGTCATCCATGAATTGCGAGATGGCGATTGGGGCTTCGTCGCCACGGCTCAACCGGGCGAGCCCCAAACAAACAATGGTTTCGCCCAAGCGATGGCGATGGAGGAAGGTGTTCTTGTCGTTGGGGCACCCCGATTCCGTGATGTTCGAGGAAGAGAGATGGGCGCGGCCTTCGTCTTCCAAAGAGACGGGCGGTCTGCCCACACCTGGCGTTTGAAACAGATCTTGCGGGGTTCAGGAGAGAGTGCCGAGGGCGACCTGTTTGGTGCATCCGTGGCCACCGTCCACGGCGATTGGATTGCAGTGGGTGCTCCAGGTCACGATCGAAATGGCATCGAGAATACAGGAGCAGCTTACCTGTTTCGGAACAGCACCTTTGATGGGTGGAATCTTCATCAAGCCATTCACCCCTTTGATTCCGAACTGGCTTCCGGACAATTGCTAGGATACAGCGTGGGGATCAGCCATTTCCACTACGATGTGCTTGCTGGCAGTCCCGGCCACAACAACGGCGTCGGCCGCACGTTTGTCTTCTCCAAATCGTTTTTCGGGCACACATGGGAACAATTCCAAATCATTCGTGCTCCATCTGGAACGCGCGGGGTTGGTCAAGCCGTTGTCGCCCACGGAGCAAGCGCCCTCATCGGCGCCCCGGATTCCGATGATGGCAACGGCTTTGTACATGTGCTCAAACGAACCGATCGCTGGCGTACCGTCACGTCAGAACGCGGAACACGTCAGGGCCTGTTTGGCGCCACGTTGGCCATCAGCGATGGGCACTTCGGATTGATTGGAGAACCAGGCGCGGCACGCGCTTATGCTGTGGGACTTCACGGCGGAAGGATCTTGAGACCTGTACTCCCTCCAAACGGTGCACCTTTGTCAGGGTACGCATCCGCTCTGGCTCTGTCCGGAAACACCGCCTACATCGGGGCGCCCCAAAGTGGAGTCGTCCACGCCTTTGTGAGGGAATCAGGCAATCATTCCCGGCCCATTCCGGATCCTGCAGTGGAGGATGGCGAATGGGTACACCATCAAACCCTCTATCCGGAGCACCCAATCAACTCAGGAGGAAGCTTCGGAGGAACTTTGGCCGGCAGCGGTCGAAACATCGCCATTGGCATACCGTCGCCTGATCTTGGAAAAGTAGAAGTGCACCGCATGGGCGCGCGTCAATGGCGGCCGAGCCGCAGCCGTGGCGCCCCCGTGGTCACAGAAGTGACCGACGTCGCACTTGATGGTGATACGCTCGTGGTGGTTTCTGCTGCCCTTGACGAAACCATTGTCTTTGATCGCACACAAGGAACGAGGACAGGCTGGCGGCTAGCGCAAAGACTCCCGCATACATTGGGAAACTTTCTCCCTTCGGTCGATGTGAGTGGCGACCATATTGTGGTACGGAGCTCCGATGTTGATGAACGTGCGGGTGCCCTCATTTTTTATTCGCGGACGTCTTCCTCAGGACTCCAATGGACGACTAACAAGATCATTCCAGACCGTCAGCCAAATCTGCGCAATACACTTTATGATCAAGTGGCGATCTGTGGCGATTGGGCCGTGGCGGGCGAGCGAAGAGGGGACCGGCGATTGCACTTCTACCGCTACTTTCCTGACCAGGGGTGGCTTCATCAAACCAAGGGATTCGTGACCATCGACGATGTGGATCGCGTGCGAGATGTAGCCATCCATGGCGAACAGGCCGTGCTGGTGGGAACGACCAAAGATCCCAATCCCCAGCAAGTATGCATCGTCCTTCGCTACACCGGACCTGGAACCAGCAGCTGGCGAATTCACCGAAAGTTCAACGTGAGCCCGTCCGCATCGACGATAGCTCTCCATGGAGACATCATTGCCGTTGGCGATATCGAGGCTGGAGCCAATGGTGAGGTCTGGGTTTACGAACCCGACATCGAGGGAGACTGGCAGCTTCGCGATACGCTCAAGCCCACACCGTTTCTCGCTGAGAACGGCAATAAGCTGCCCATCATTGTCCGGGGCTTCGGGCGGGACATCGACATGGAGGATGAATTGTTAGTCATAGGCATGAGCGAGTTTGGTGTCGACGATCCGGGAAGTGCCTATGTCTTCGAGCGCCGCAACCAACGCTGGAGTCTTGCCGCGGCCTTTGCAGGGGATAACGCCGCCTTCGGCAGAAGTGTTACCGTCTCGGGAACCACGATCGCTGTGGCTTCGAACCCCATACCAGTGGTTGAAGGAGGAAGTTCAGTCCACATCTTCGAAGTCGACCGCAACCGGGAAGCGTTTAATGAGTGGCTCCGCGGCCACTTTGGGAACGCCGTCGTGGAGGACGACGCTCTTGAAGAAACCGTATGGGGAGAGAACGCGGATCCCGATGGTGACGGTGTTAGCAACCTTCGCGAAGCTTATCACGGAATGAATCCGTTAGTCTCCGATTCAACTAACGCCGATCTAAAACTCATTGACGACCGGCTTTATTGGCGCCGGGGTCTGCAAACCGCTGGGATCCGGGCCAAACTTCAATGGTCGAGCAATATGCAAGAATGGTTCGGCATGGGCGATCCTTCCGGGCCAGTGCTTTCAACAAGAATCGCCTCCGAGGAGTTTGGTCACTTCATTATGGAATCGCCCATTGTGAACAGCGATCTCACTAAATGCTTCTTCCGGCTGATCTATCGAGACTAGGCGAGGATGATCGCAAGGATCGGCACTGCCGATGTGCTGCGATGTATCTATGATAGAATGCGCCGGATCAGATAGGGCGCGTGAGACGTTTCGAGATCGACTTTCTCGCGCAAGAGCCCTATCTTGGTCATTTATGAATCGGCCAAACCCCTTGCCATCACGACGCAAACTTCTGGGCACGAGTCTGGGCTTGTTAGGTTATTCTCTAACCGATTGGTATGCCATGCGCTCCGCCATCGCGGCGGAGCGCCGGCCGCGGAAGGCGAAGTCCTGCCTCATTCTCTTCGCTTGGGGCGGTATGAGTCACTTGGAGACCTGGGATCCCAAACCCGATGCGCCGCGCGAGTATCGTGGGGAGTTTGGCACCATTCCCACGGCGACACCGGGACTTCACATCGGCGAACACTTGCCCCATCTCGCCAAACAAACGGAACGGATGGCCATCGTTCGCTCCATGCATCATGGGAGTTCCGGGCATGGCAAGGCGATGTATTGGAACTTTACCGGCCATGCGCCGCCGCAAGAAGGATTGGCCGCTAATCTACCGCCTTCGGGCGAAGATTGGCCTTCCATCCTTTCCGTCGTCTCCAAATTTCGCAACGCACCTCGCGGTTTGCCTCCGGCAATTCGCTTACCTTATCCGTTGGTCGATAACGGCACGCTTCAGGCCGGCGAGTATGCGGGTTGGTTAGGCGCGAAGCACAATCCTATCGTCATCCGCACACCGCAAGGCACGGAGTTCGGCGGGGTGTCACGCGACTTGGGCGCGTCCCGAATCGATCCACGAGAAGCGATCGATCGCGAACGCCTGCGCGCGCGTCTCGGTTTGTTAGGCCGGCTGCAACAAAGCGTCGGCTCCGGTGAAGCGCTCGAGCTAAGCGGTCATTTCCATGAACTCGCCACCGATCTCCTGACCAGCCCACAAGTTCGTGAAGCCTTCGATCTCGGCCGCGAACGACAACGCGTGCACGACCAGTTTGGCCAACACATATGCGGGCAGAGCATTCTGTTAGCGCGGAGACTCATCGAAGCCGGCGTGCCCATTGTCACCGTGGCGTGTTCCGCCGGTGATTTGAATGGATCGGTGGGGGATCATTGGGACACGCATGCACAGAATTTCAAACGGCTCAAAGACACCATGCTCCCGGCCTACGATCGCCCCGTGGCAGCATTGCTAGACGATCTGAGCGAGCGCGGTCTATTAGACGAGACGCTCGTCGTCATGCTCACCGAGTTCGGCCGCACACCCAAGATTAACGGCGCCGCCGGCCGCGATCATTTCCCCAATTGCTACTCCATCGCCCTCGCCGGAGGCGGCGTCCAGGGCGGACAAGTGTACGGAAGCTCAGACGCCATCGGCTCCGAACCTGCAAGCCTCGCCTGCACCCCAGCCGATCTCCACGCCACGATCTTCGAGGCGTTGGGAATCCCTCACCAAACGACGATTCACGATCGGTTAGGGCGTCCGTTTCCCATCAGTAACGGCACGCCCTTGCCGTTGTTTGGTTAGGTATCCGAACGCTTCAGGGTGAGCTGAGGACCCTCGGGAGCCAACGGCGCGACGGCGTTGGCGAGCTTTTCAGCGTAGAGTTGCGAGGCGGTTTTCGCGATGTCCGCCTGGAGTTCCTCCCGACCGAACAGTCGCTCCCCTTGGGTGCGCCACGACTTGGCGTCCTTGTCACGACCATCGACCATGCTTTCTAACACCCGCACTAATCCTGCATAGGCGCGGCGCTCTTCAGGATAGTGATGGATAATCTCTTCGTAGGCTGCTGCGGCTTCTTCGCCTTGAAAATGGCGTTCGTAGTATAGTGGGAGATCGTAGCTTAACGGTGGTTTGTTAGAATGGCCGCCAGGCAAATAAATGCTGTCAATGAAACGCAAGAACGGCCGGGCGAGCCATTGGGCGATATTCCATGACATGATGATCGAGACAGCCGAGAAAAGGGCAAGCCCAACGAGAAAGACGGGCAGTACCGCATCGCCGGTTTTCGGCGCGGCGACCCAATTGTGAATGCCCAGTCCCAACAAGGCGGCAACGATGGCCCAACGGGAGATCGAGAAGAATTTGGCCATTCGAGCAATATAAGTTTTTTTTAGTTTTAGGCAAGCGCCATCACGGTATGATTCCTATGATGATGAAGCGATGCGTGTCTTTGGTTTTGTCAGGATTCTGTGCCGTGACGGCCTCTCTTGAAGCGGCGTTCTTGGTGGAACTTCATGAGAGTGGTCTAGCAAATGATCGATTTGAAGGCAATGGGCGAACATCCATCCCTTCGAGAGCTCCAGGCGTCACGGCGGAGAATAGTTTCTTCGGAAGTCTTGAGGGCGATGATCTCTACACCGTTCGCTACACGCCCGGCTCGGATGTGGACAATGTGGCTTTCAATGTAGGGGACGATCTCGGGAACGGTGCCACCGCATCCGGTGTGGAAGGCGGCGGATCGGGACTGTATCGCGTGTATGCCACGTGGCCTTGGACGGAGAATGTGAATGTGGCAGGGAGTAAAGTCACGATTCAAACCGCGACGGGTGATGTGGTGTTAGACAAAGTGGTGATGAATATTGATGATCCGGACAATCCGGGCGGCAACAACACATGGGGGTTGTTGGCGGAAATCGAACTCATTGAAGGCGAGACTTACATGGTCACCTTTGAAGCGAACGCTGCCGGATCCTTTGTCTCCCAACGCCTGCACGGCGTGCTTTGGGAAGCGCAGAAGCCGGATGATCCAAACGCGAAGTTGGCGCCGCGTGTGCCTTTCGCGGATTTGACTGAAGCGAGCGAAACCGTCTCAGAAGCTTTGACCATCACGAACAATGGTGAGGAACAGACCCTGGACCTTCAGAGTATTCGGATTGAAGGTCCGAATGCGGCGCGGTTTCAGTTAAGTGAGTTTCAATCAGTGATGTTAGCGCCTGGCGAAACTTACTCCACAGATCTCACCTTCGATCCCGGTGGACGATTCGGCCAATTTGCGGCGTCCTTAATCATCGAGAGTAATGATAGTGGCAATGCGATTCTGAGTATTCCCTTGGAGATCACCCTTCCGGACCCAAGTGGCTTGGTTGCTCATTGGCCCATGGATGAAACGGAGGGTTCGCAGCTCATGGATGTTTCCGGTAATGGTTATCACGCTAGTCTCATGGTTGAATCCGGCGGCACTTTTCAGTTAGGGATCGAAGGCCTTGCCGGTGGCACGGCATTGCAACTGAGTGACGGCGGTGACCAAGGCGCCGGCTTTGCCGAAGTGCCCGCCGAAGCTGGTTTGCCGCCGCTTTACTCGATGACGGTGGCTTTCTGGGTGAATGTCGCCGAGGCTGATGCCGGCACGATCTCGGGTTTCTTTGGCAAGGGAACGCTCACGGGTGATCCATTCGCGCTTGCTGCGGGTGTTTTGAATGAGCCGTTCGCCTTGGAATACTTCGTGGCCGAGGACCCGGCCGGAGGCCTGCGATCGGATCCTGTGATTGAGCCTAACCAAACTTATCACATCGCCATCACTCACGCAGACACCAATCTCGCCGAAGACGGCGCCGATCATGCCCGCCTCTACATCAATGGTGAACTTGTCTCAGAAAATGAGACGCCGGAAGGATACATCGATGATGAACCCTCGCCGTTCCGCATCGGATCGGTGGCAGCTGAAGCAGGCAGTTTCGGTTTAACCGGCGTGATCGATGATTTCCAACTCTATCAGAGGGCCCTCACGGCCGAGGAAGTTACCGAATTATTTGCCAGTCCGGGCCAAACGCTAGGCGGCTCCCGTCCGCCAGAGCCCGAACCGGAGCCAGAGGAGTTCGCCGTGGCGGCGTTCGGCTTGGAAGGAGATGGCGTTTCGCTCAGCTGGGCCGTTAGCCCGAATGCGACTTATGCAATCGAGTTCAGCCCGGATCTCACACCGGATTCGTGGACGACCATTGCAACCGGTCTCTCTGCTGATGCCGATTCATTGGCGTCATTCGTCGATGAGAGGACCCGCGAAGAGGCGGGATATTACCGCGTACGCCAGGATTAGCTTCGTCACGCTCTAACGCTTCATGAAAGTCCCGCTCGGTTAGCCCCAGAATTGGCATCACCCAGACGCAGATTTAGAAAGCCGACCATCTCTACAATCATCGCCATGGCTTATGCTCGATAAAAGTGGGGATTCCAAAGATACCCTTTGTGTTTTCCCAGCGCAATCGCCTGGTTGACCGCGGAAGCCCCGCCTGCCGTTTGGGGCGGCGGGCGAGAACTTCCGCAGTGGTTCTAAACATCCTCGACCTAATCAAACGCAAAGCATGGCCGAAAGAGTCGGAAGTTTTTTAGCGGTTGGAAATTCAGCTTTTCAAGGCGCCTATTTCTCTCAAATAAGCTTCTTGGATTTCGAGAAGCCCGATGGGGTTTGTGATAGAGAGGCCCTCGTGGGAGGCGAGCTTATGGAACACGGTGGCAGACAAGTGATTCTGGTCGAAGACCGCTCCGGCCAAGTGGGCACCCGAGAAATCAGCGCCTTCCAAATCGGCGCCGGTGAAGTTTGTGTGTCGCAAATCGGCGCCGGCAAACCGGCTTCGAGTGAGATTGGCCCCTGAAAAATCGACACCGTCAAGCTGTGCTTCCCGGAAGTCGCTCGCCTTCAATTGCACACCACGCAAATCCTTGGTCTTTGGTTCCCATCTAACAAACGATGCATGGAGGATGACATCCCCACGGTGATGCGAGAATTCCCTTTGTGCCTTGAAAGCTTCCGCTTCAGCTGCTGAAGTGAATCTCCTACCATCATAACGTTCTTGTTTCCACGGATTGGCGTTGTTGTGGTAACCAGAGGTACGCTCCCAGAAACCCAATCGATCTTCTGACAAAAGCGTTATTTCCTTCAGCCATTTGAGGCTTTTGTAAAAATAGCGGGAAGTGGTGACCACACGCACGGGATAGCCGTGCTCCGGCTCTAGTGGTTTTCCATCGTAGCGGTGAACGAGCCAACTATCTTCAAGGGCGACTTGCAATGGCAAGGACGTGTCGTGGAGTCGCTGGGAGTAGGCAGCAAAGTGCACAAACGACGCAGTTCTCCTAACTGATACGCATGCATCTATCAATGATCTTAGCCGAACACCTTCAAACACGGTGCCTAATCGCGTCCATCCCGTAACGCAGTGGATGTCCATAGTGAATCGTTCTTGCGGAAGCGCTAGCAATTGCTTAAAACCTAACGTCGCGGATGCCTCAACTTCACCTTGAATAGTCAATTTCCAATCGGCCTCCGTTAACGCGACGCCGGCACTTCGCTCTCCGGTGACCGGAAATTTCGCGGTCAATGATTGGCCCGGAGCGATCCGTTCGCTTTCTTCTGGCGTTCCCATAGGCAGTAGCAGACTGTCGAATGATGCCTCACGTGCGCAACCCCGTAATGCTTCCGGTTGACCGGCTGGAGTCGCTTTGGCCAAGTGCCCTGAAGTCGTCTACTTGCCGTCTGGGCGCCGTCTTGCATGCGGCTTCGGTCAATGGACGGCTTCGCCCCACGTTGAGTGAACTTGAGTCATTGGCGGGAACGCATTTCCAATTGCAGGCGCTCTTCGGCCCCCAGCATGGTTTCGCGGCGAGCACCCAAGACAACATGATCGAATGGCAGAGCTTCGAGCATCCCCGGCTGAAGATTCCCGTTCACTCACTTTACGGCGAGTATCGCAAACCGACGGCAGCGATGTTAGAGGAGCTCGACGCCTTGTTCCTCGACCTCGTGGATGTGGGGAGCCGCTTCTACACCTTCATTTGGACGATGTATCTGTGTATGGAAGCCTGTGAGGAACGGGGGCTTCCAATGATGGTGTGTGACCGGCCCAATCCGATCAACGGGGTGGATCATGAGGGCGAACCTCAAGATCCGGATTATTTGTCTTTCGTAGGCTTGCATCCGATTCCCATCCGCCATGGCAAGACGATTGGAGAACTTGCTAGCCAATTTAAGAAGGAAGCTTTTCCCAAACTCGATCTCGTTGTGCTTCCCATGGAGGGATGGGATCGCGATCAATGGTATGATCAGACTGGGTTGCCCTGGGTGATGCCTTCGCCCAACATGCCCACTCTGGATACCGCGACCGTTTACCCCGGGATGTGTCTGTTAGAAGGAACCAACCTTTCTGAAGGCCGCGGCACCACCCGCCCCTTCGAGATCCTAGGCGCTCCGTGGATCGATAGCGATATGCTTGTGGAGGCGCTGGGCGAGCAAGATCTGGCAGGCGTGCACTTTCGTAGCCTCTCCTTTGAACCCACGTTTCAAAAACACGCCGGAGAGGTGTGCCACGGTGTTCAGATCCATGTCACCGACCGGAACGTTTTCGAGCCCTTGCGCACCGGAATCACCATGATTTCGACGATTCGCGCCTTGTGGCCGAGAGTATTTGCTTGGAAGGAACCCCCGTATGAGTACGAACACGAGAAACTTCCTATCGAGATCTTGTTGGGCCGGCGTTTGGCGGATTCCTGCTTTGGTTAGAGCCGCGATCGCCTGTCTTGCGGTGATGTCCACCTCATGGGGCGCCATCACCTTTGTGTTCGATTACTCTGCGAGTCCCGAGTTCACGCAAGGTGGTCAAGCGACTACAAGAAAGCAATCTCTTGAAACGGCCGCACGTTCGTTAGGCGAACTCTTTCATCACGATACCACGATCACCATTGCCGTGGAGTCTAGCAATGACGCCGCGAGTGACACGTTGGCCAGTGCTGCTAGCGAGGCGTCTTCCGTGGCGGGTGATTTCGTTGGCTTTGCCCCGGACCTCATCCAAAAGAAGATCCTAACAGGCATCGATGATAATGGTGCTACCAGCGACGGTAGTATTAACGTGAACTTTGGACAAGATTGGGGCTTTGGCCAGGAAGTCGGCGATGACTTCTACGATTTTGAGAGCACGATGATCCACGAATTGCTGCATGCTCTGGGATTTGCCTCGGGTATTGACGCACAAGGTTACGATTTCTATGGCAGTGAACTGGGGAGTCCGAGTGTGTGGACGCCCTTCGATGCTTTTCTCAGCGATGCATCGGGCAGGCGTTTGATAGATGGCAATTCGTCGATACTGAATCTCTCGCTCTGGGAGTCTGTCAGTGTCGGCGGTGTGGAGAATGGCTTGTTCTTTGCCGGCCCCAACGCCATGGCGGCCAATGATGGGAATCCCGTGAGTCTTTACAGTCCGCGCACTTGGGAGGAAGGCAGCAGCGGTAGTCACTTAGACGACGATCAGGAGGCCTTGCATGGTTCTTTGATGTTGGCCGCGGCGGACACGGGCGATACCCCGAACTCGCTTTCCGCGATCGAGCGGGGAATCCTTAAAGATTTGGGGTATCAGTTAGTAGAACAGGTAAAGGGTGAACCGGTTTTGACCGTGGTGGGGTTCAACGCCGGTGAAGGCGTGCAACTTCAGTTAGAAGCGTCTCCTGGCACCTACCTCATTGAGCAGAGTGGTGATCTCCAGATGTGGACACGGACCGCCACCATCGAGCTTGAGAGGAATGTAAAGCACTTTCAGGTGGCGTTCCTGACACGTGAGCGCTTTTATCGCGTGCACCCGGAGTGAAATGGCTGATAGAATAGTTCCGGCGACACATTCATGAGCGATACTTCTGATCAGACACAATCTCAATGGGAGAACCTGCGGCAACTTCTGCGCGAAGCGGAGGACGAAGCCCTCTGGGATCCGGATGAGATTCATGCGGCGCTTGAGGCTGCCAATAATAAGGGGATAAGTTCGAAAGTGGTACTCGCCTGTTGGGAAGCTTGCCGGTCACGGAAAGACTTTCCGTCGAAGCTCAATGCTCTCGTGTCCGGTAGAAAGAAACGGATCTTGGCGGTCGATGACGAGGAGAGCTTTGGTGAACTTCTTAAGATGAATTTGGAGAAAGCCGGCGCCTATGAAGTGGAAATCCAAAGTGACCCTCGCGTCGCCATCGATCGGGCGCGAGCCTTTGAGCCGGACCTCATCATTCTCGATGTGATCATGCCGGGAATAGACGGTCCGGAGCTGCTTCGCCAACTGAAGGCCGATGACGATCTTTCTTCGATACCGATCATTATGCTGACATCCTTGCTCGAAGGTTCTGAGGCAGGTGGCGTCACGCGGGAAGGCATCCTCTATCTATCGAAACCCATTCGTATCAAGAAACTCGTCTATTGCATCGAAGAACATGTCGAGGGCATGGATGGTGCGTCTGCCAGCAGCCTCGGCAGGTTTGACGCGGGTACTTAACGGAGCTTCTTCGCTACGCAATGAGCGACCAATCCAACAAGTCGGCTCGGGTGCCAGTGCTCGATTCTATGGCGCCTTCACAACAACGGCACATGATCACACATTCTTCTTCCACAAGTTGTGCGGGCCCGCTAGTCTATCAAAGACTGGATTCGGGCACAACGCTTGTGTGCCTCCAGGCTCAGCCATCCATAGATACGCACGCGCCGGAAGCTTTACAGCGAGGCACTAACAAATTGCCGGAATCAGATCAGCGTGAGGCAAGCCTGAAAGCGGGATTCAGTCACATGCCCTAACAATCGGGCCACCTCTTTTCGCTCGGATCAGGCTCCGTGATATGAAGGTGAGTTTACAGCCGTCATTGAACCGGCAGTCCAACATTCAGGCTGAATCCCAAAGGAGACGACGCCACTAGTCTATCATAATGAGCATTACGAAGCCGCCGGAAAGGCCGGCCATTCAGCGCGGAGATTCACTGCCGATGGCGGCGCGACGGTTATTTCACTCTCCTCGCTAATGCGAATGTTTTCATAACACAACGACACGACCGAGAACCGCAGCCGGTCGTTGGGCAAGTGCGTCATGTGCAGGATGACGGCGAGATGACCGGACGTGCTGATCTCCACCTCAGTGTCTGTTTCATAAGGAATGGCAGAGCTTTCCGTTGTGGGAATGAGATACTCGATCTCCACATTGGGAAAGACCACGGATTGCATGCGCACGGCGATTCCGGTGAAAAAATCCTCTTTAGTTAGGGGGCGCGTGGCGAGAACACGAAACCGGCCGGTGACGTATCCCAGCATTTCGCCAGTCTGATAGTTCTGGATGTAAAGCCGTTTCTGAAGATCATTGATCAGCGCCAGCTTATCAGCAGGGCGTCCGGAAACCTGCTCAAAGAGTTCGGTGGCTTTAAAGAATTTCCGTTCACTCTGGGGTGGCGGCTGGCGTTCACTGAACGCCTTGATCTCTTCCAGCTTCCCGATTTTTTGAAGCAGCTGATAGTTGAAAGGGATCTGCGGGTTGCGAAAGACGTAGGCGGGAAAGAGCCAAGAAAAGATGGCTAGCGCGGTGAGAAAGAGGATCCACATGCCCCACGCGACCATGTTCACATCCGGTTTCTTGTTAGGAACGCCCTCCCTGGAGTAGCCGTAAGGAGCGCGCGAGCGCGTGCCGCGTATGAAGTTATCTCGAGCCACGTTGATCGCTTAGATGTTACTCCGCTGCATGAGCCTCCTCGGCCTCGCTCTTGCAGACTGTGCCGTCCATGGAAGGCTCGTAGGCGGGGTCCTTGCCTTCTTCCGCAGGTTCAAAAGAGGTGCCGCAGCCGCAACTACGCGCGGCATTCGGGTTGGTGATCTTGAAACCAGAGTCCGTTAGGCTTTCTGAGTAATCGACAACCGATCCCTGTAGAAATGTCAGGCTCTCCGGATCGACGACCACACGTCCACCGCTTGTTTCCACGATCTCATCATCCGCTTGAGGCACGTCCACCTTCATTCCATACTGATGGCCGGCACAGCCGCCTTTCTGAATCACCAACCGAAGAGCCTGCCCCTCTTCCTTAAGCAGATCTTTCAGGGCGTTAGCCGCGTTTTCAGTCACTTGAATCATGGCTTGTAAAGTAGAGATGGCTTCGCTTTGGTCAACCTGCGTCACCACACCCTGCTTTCTCCCTCATGGGCAAGATCAAACTTCTCTCCGATACGTTAGCCAGCCAAGTGGCGGCCGGAGAAGTGGTGGAACGACCGGCCTCCGTGGTGAAGGAACTGATGGAGAACAGCATCGATTCCGGCGCGAAGAACATTGAGATTCGCATCCGTCGAGGCGGTGTTTCGTCCATCCAGATCGCTGACGACGGTTGCGGGATGAACAAGACGGATGCCTTGATGTCAATCGAGCGCCACGCGACTAGCAAGATCGCCAAGAGCGAAGACTTGGCCAACATTCACACCATGGGATTCCGCGGTGAAGCGCTTCCCAGCGTGGCCAGTGTCTCGCGTTTTCGCCTCACCACGCGGGAAGCCAACGCGCTTTCCGGCACGGAGATTCTCATCAATGGCGGCAAGCTGGAATCTGTGAAAGAAGCCGGCGAAGCGCCGGGCACACAGATTGAGGTGCGCTCACTCTTTTACAATCTGCCAGCCCGCCGCAAGTTTCTCCGCACGGAGAATACCGAGTTCAGTCATATTGAGCATCAAGTGAGAGTGCATGCCATCGCGCACCCGAGCATTCGATTCAGTTTGGTGCACAACGAACGCACGGTTTTTCAGTTGCCAGGCACGGAGAGCTTGTTTGAAAGGATTCGCGGTCTCGTAGGGAATGAGTTGGCCATGCGTTTGTTAGAGATACAGGATCAGACACGCAACGGCATCCGCGTCTATGGCTACATCGGTGAGCCTGGGGTGAGCCGGAGCAATCGCAGTCTACAAATGATCTTTCTCAACCGCCGGCCCATTGAGGGCGCCATCTTGCAATACGCCTTGCGGGAAGGCTATCACACCGCGCTGATGAAAGGCCAGCAACCGGTGACGTTTCTCTTCTTGGAGATGGATCCCGGTAAAGTGGATGTGAATGTGCATCCCGCGAAGCGGGAGGTGCGTTTTCACGATGGCATCACTCTGAGGTCGACGCTCGTTGAAATCATCGCGGAGACCCTGCAAAACCTTGTTAGGCCGGACCTCACATCGCCCTTGAAGTCAGAAGGTTCAAACGCGACGCCTCCCGAAAAACCTTCTCAAGCGAACACATCGGAAAGGGCGCGGACCGAGATGTTAACGCCTCCGATGGGGCAACCGAATCTGCTACCGGAAGCAGAGCAGCGCTCGTTGCGAAAAGACTGGGCCAGTCCCCCGCCACAGACGACCGAGCCGCCGCCGCCTCTTGCTGAGGAAAAACCCAATGGATCCGATGCGGAAGGCGCGGCGCCTGCATCGAACGTTCCCGAGGCGGAGGATTTTCGCATTCTGGGTGTGTTGGGGAAACTCTACGTACTCATGGAAGATCAAAAAGGTCTCGTCCTCATGGATCAACACGCCGCCCACGAGCGGGTACTGTTTGAACAGATGCGCAAGCGCATGGAGGACGAAGGTTTGCCCACCCAACAACTTCTCATGCCGGTGACCTTGGAACTCACGCCCAAGGAGTTTGATCTCATTCAACAAAACCTAACAACCCTGCAGAAACTCGGAATCGGCGCTGAAGTCTTTGGCGTCAACACGATCAAGATCGATTGTTTACCGACCTTCGTAAGTGAGAGTGATAGCAACGAGTTCATCAACAATGTGCTCGAAGAGCTGCATCGCGACAGCGGCCGCATGTCGTCAGTACGATTGGGAGAGGACATGGTCGCCACCACGGTGTGTCGTCATGCGGTGAAGGCGAATGATTACCTGCATCAGGCCGAGCTTGAGCAACTCTTGAAAGATTTGTTAGCGTGCGATCTGCCTTTCTGCTGTCCTCACGGACGTCCCACCTTTATCCAGATCTCTTTCGCCGAGCTGGAACGCAAGTTCGGCCGGCAGCAGTGGTAGGTTCATGGCGAAGTCATCTCCTCCTCGCCCAAGCCTAGTGACTTGAGAAGATTGCTGCCCTAACAACCTTCGTTATTGCCCAAGTGCGATGTTTGGTGTGATGTCTGAGCCATGGACACCATCGATGCCTACCTGGCCCTGAATCTTCTACCGAAGATCGGGCCCGTACGCGTACGGCGGTTGTTAGACGTCTTTGGTTCGCCTCAAGCGATCTTAGCGGCCAATCGCGATCAGATTCGGCGGGTGGAAGGCTTTGGCAATGAGATGGCGAAGCAGATTGGTGACTGGGAGAACCAGATTGATCTCCAACGTGAAAAGCAGCTGATCAGGGAAGCAGAGGTGACGATCATTAGTTTAGAATGTGAAGATTATCCGGCTCCGTTGAGGGAGATACACGATCCTCCATTGGTGCTCTACGTGTGGGGAAAACTCACGAAGGCAGACCTTTTAGCAATTGGGGTCGTTGGCTCTCGGAGAGCCACTCACTACGGATTGCAAACAGCCCGAAAGTTAGGTTATCAGTTAGCGCGGTCCGGATTTATGGTGCTCAGCGGACTGGCTCGCGGGATTGACACCGCCGCGCACGAAGGTGCTCTAGGTGCCGGCGGGCGCACCGTGGCGGTGTTAGGATCCGGTTTGGGAAAGCTCTACCCTCCCGAGAATCAAGCACTAGCAGAGCGAATTGCCGCGAATGGCGCCGTTGTTTCGGAATTCCCCATTCTCTACCTGCCCGACAAACAATCGTTCCCTTTGCGTAATCGCATTGTTAGTGGCTGGTCTTCGGGCATTCTCGTCGTGGAGGCGCCACAACGGAGCGGCGCCCTGATCACGGCCAATCAAGCGGCCGAGCAAGGCCGCAATGTATACGCCGTGCCGGGGCCCATTGACCGGCCGAGTTCGGTTGGTTGCCATCGGCTGATTCAAGACGGTGCCAAGCTTGTGATGGATGCTGCGGATATCGTGGAAGACTTCGGTCAGGTGCAAATGGCTTTTTCCGAGCAAAGTGATAGCAGTTCGCCGGCCGCGCTGAGTGAGGAAGAACAGTCGATCTATGACCTTCTCTCAGCGTCCGAAACGGGCATTGAGACGATTGCCAAACAGGTGGAGCTGGCATCACCAGTCATCACGAGCACATTGATGCGGCTTGAGATGAAGGGACTGGTAAAACAATGTCCCGGTATGAACTTTGTCAGGGTGCGTTAACCGAGCAAGCCATCGCTTTACGGAAGCGTCAGCACCAAACGGAAACCTTTCTTGGGCAGGACCTCATCTTTAGTCCGGCGTCTTTGAAGCGTTCGTGACTGTTCCCATTCTTCGGCGTTATCTAACACATCAAAAAATCCGCGAAGGCAAGGCCCTTGAGCTGAGGGCCGGGTGCGAGGCGCCACCGTGGCATCGATCTCCTTAGCGCGTGCTGCGACATAACTATAGAGCTGCTTGCTCTCATCCGGCCACGGGAGTTGGTAGACCATTTCTGAGGTGATGACGCCAAGCGTCTGTTCGCGTCGCGTCAGCCATTCGGCATATTGCACAGCCAAGCGTTCATTGACGATCATCGGCATCAGAGTCGCCGCTTTGGCAAAGGCGTCCACATCACCAGCGGGCAGATCTCCACTCGCCTTCTGTTTGTCTCGAAGGAAGGCAACGAAATCGATCTCTCTGATTTCCCGCGTGCCAAAGAGGGCTTTGGACACGGGTACGGGGAGGAAACGCATGCCCAAACTGTTCTCCCATTCTTGCCCGGGCGCCGGACTAACATAGATCGATTTAAGATCAGGCCCTTCCGGCACCCGTTGGGTGGCAAGGTTAGGCAATCCCGCCAGCACGGAGAAATCAGCCACATCCGTATCGATCACGGACAAATGGAAGAGCGGTTTCTCGGTGAGGGGAACGAGCGATTGCACGGGCGTGCCATCTAGCCACAGGGCAAGCAAATCCATTTCAGCGAGGGGCGCCAGGTCTAACACACTGGTGTGTCTGAGATCCAGACGATCGACAGGCAAGGCCGCGACGGGCCGGATGTCCCGCAGGTTGGCGTGACCGCTCAAGTCGAGTTCCAAGCCTTGGACTGTGCGACGATGGGTGATATGCCAGTGATCTTGGTCAGGATTCCATTCCCGAAGGGACGCCTCTACTTGCCGCAACACCTTGTTAAAGTGCAGCGGGTTCTTTGCTAGTCTTCTTTTGAGTTCCAAATCGTTGGGATTCAGTTTGAGAGCTTCGATCAGAGCCTCATACTCCGCCTCCGGATCTTCAAGGTTCAGCGCTTCGTCTGCCTTGGTCATGACCTGCATGTACGCCTCCCACTGCGCCTTCATCTCGAGGGCGAGCTCGCGCAACTTTTCATAGGCCTCGCCTTCCTTTCCAGCCGTAGCCTTGACCATCATGTCGATGAGTTCGAGTGCTTCCTCAAATTTTCCCTCTGCCATTAATCGGGTCACTTCTGATTTCAAGGTGGCCACCAACTCGTCCGGATTCTGCTGACCGAGTCTTCGAGCGATCTCACTGGCGAGATCGAGATCCCCATCGGCATGAGCGGCAAGGGCTTGCGCCATCAAGATCGCCATTGATTGCGCGCTCAGCTTCATGGCTTGCTGATCCTGGTAAAACTGCCGGCCGATATAGACCGCTCCAGTGAGGACGAGGAGAAAGATCAGCATGAAGATATAATAGAACTTCCGAAACGACGTCACGGCACCAGAAGCGTCAGTGGGGCGCTCTCTTGGATCGGATCTCTCTTCTGCCTTCTCCTCTATCTCGGAAAGATCCATGATCTTCAACGTGCGCGCCGCCAGGGCCTGACGGAATTCCTCAGCCGTAGGGATTCGGCTTCCGGCTTTGGGATGGATCGCGCGGTAGATCACATCATCCAACCATTTCCCGGCGCCGGTATGTTGGGAAGGCGCCACCATGAATTGTCCGACCGGCAACTTGGTGGTGAGAATCTCATAAGCGGTCACGCCCAAGCTGTAGACATCACTCACCATGTCACTTTCGCCGGCGCCATCGCCCTGCCGCTCCGGCGCGAGATAGACGCGTTCCTCATCGAGCGGACCGGGAGCATAACCAGAAAGGTAATCCGTAAACCCGTAGCCCTTGAGAACCGGCTGGTTTCCACCGGCGATGAGCACACTGTCAAGGCGGAAGTTGCCGTGATAAAAACCGGACTGATGCAGGGACTCCAGTGTCACCGCCAAACCATCGATCATCAACAATCCATCTTCGAGCTGCGGAGGTTGTTTATTCAATCGATCACGCAAACCCACGCCTTCGATCCATTGAGATACAATCACCAGACAGCCGGACAAGCTTCCCACTTGGAGGAGACGAACCGCGCCCGGGTGCTGTTGCTGAGAGAGCTGTTGTGCGTGAAGAAAAGCCTTCTTCAACCGCTGGTCGGCTGCCCCATCGTCCGGGCGCACGGTGAAGAATCGTACCCCGACCCGCCCGATGGACGGATGGACGGCCCGAAAATGGACTTTGCCGGAGTAGGTGGAAGGCAGGATCCCCTCGACTTTCAAGTCAGGCCATTGAGCCTGAAGTTGTTGCAAGGCCCATTGAGGAGGAATCAGAGTGGTGGAGGCAGCAGCGGGAGAAGTGGATTCGGACATCCGAAGAGTGGAGCGTTCGTTTTTTCAGTTTATCTATTAGCAGATATGATTACTATTGAAATTATAAATTTACGCTACCGTGTGCTTTCGGAGTGGATTTCCGATCGCCATCGAGAAAGCGCTCGCTCCCGATCGCCCTCTAGCGAAAGGTAGCCACATGAAGCGCCGCGATCTCCTTCAGCTATCCACGGCCGGCCTCGCTCCCCTCGTTGTGCCCCGTCATGTGCTCGGCGGGAAAGGCCAAACCCCGAATGACAGGCTCCACCTCGCCGGTGTCGGCGTGGGCGGTATGGGTGGGAGTTACCTGAACAACCTGGAGAGCGAGAGCATCGTCGCGCTGTGTGACGTGGACTCGGAAAGGGCCTCCAAGGTCTTCGCGCACTATCCTAAGGCCAAGCGCTACGAAGATTTCCGCGTCTTGTTAGAGCGAGAGAAAAACATCGATGGCGTCGTCATCGGCACGCCCGATCACACGCATGGCATTATTGCGCAGGCAGCCCTTGAGTTAGGCAAACACGTCTATTGCGCGAAGCCTCTCACACGCACCATCGGCGAGGCCCGGCGTCTCACCACGCTCGCCGCCGAGGCCAAGGTCGCCACCCAAATGAGTATCCAATGGAATGCGAAAGAGGCGCATCGTCTTATTGCGGAATGGATCGCTGCGGACGCCATTGGTCCTGTGCGCGAGGTCCACACTTGGTCTAACAGGCCGGTATGGCCGCAAGGTCTTCACCGGCCGAAAGACACGCCACCGGTGCCGAAACACTTGCGATGGGATCTCTGGTTAGGTCCGGCTCCTGAGCGCCCCTATCATTCTACCTATCACCCGTTCAAATGGCGGGGTTGGTGGGACTTTGGTTGCGGTGCTCTGGGCGATATGGGGTGTCATCACATGGATCCCATTTTCCGAGCTCTTCAGTTAGGCGCGCCCACGAGTGTCAAGGCTGAGGTAAGCGAGACCTTTCCCGAAACCGCGCCGAAAGCTTCAACGATCACTTTTCAATTTCCCAGCCGCGAAGAACTTCCTGGTGTGAAGCTGGTTTGGTATGACGGCGGCCGCGAACCCGAACGGCCAGCCGAACTGGAAGAGGATCGCAAGATGAGCGACGTCTTTGGAGGCACCCTCTACGTTGGCGACAAAGGTAAGCTACTCACTGGCGGCCTGGGTGACGGACCACGGTTGATTCCCGAGAGCAAGATGCAGGCTTTTTCCAGGCCCAAACCCACTCTAACACGCTCGCCAGGCCACTATCAAGAATTCATCAATGCCTGCAAAGGCGGACCTGCCGCAGGTGCCGCCTTTTCTTATGGTGGCCCGCTTACGGAAACCGTCTTGTTAGGAAACGTCGCCATCCGCGCCGCCGGGAAAACTCTGGAATGGGATGCGCCCAGCATGAAGATCACCAATGACGCGGACGCCAACGCCTTCGTCGATGCTGTATACCGGACTGGTTGGTAGTCATGATCGGATCTCCACGCCTTTTCGCTGCGTGCACTTGGATGGCGCTGGCTCTCATCCCTGCTACGGCTGAGGAGATACCGCCTAACAAATCTGCCGCGGAGATTGCGGAGGCGACCCGGCCGTCTCTCGTCGCCATCACTCACGCGGGCAGACCCGGACAGGGCGAGCGCGAAGGTAGCGGATTCTTCATCGGCGATAACTTGGTCGCGACCAATCTCCACGTGATCGGTGAGGCACGCCCCATCTCCATCGTTACCAGCGAAGGGCGGCCTTTGGAGGTTACCTCCGTCCACGCTTCCGATCGCAAGCTCGATCTGGCCATTCTGCAAGTGAAGGAGAAGGGCCTTCCTGAGCTTGTGTTAGGTGATTCTAGCGAACTTCCCGATGGAATCCCCGTCGTCGCCATGGGCAATCCGCAAGGGTTCCGTTTCAGCGTTGTCGAAGGCGTGGTCTCTGCCACCCGGGACGTCAACGGGATCTCGATGATTCAGTTAGCCATGCCGATCGAACCGGGGAATAGCGGCGGTCCGCTGTTAGACCGGCAAGGCCGGGTCATCGGCATCCCCGCCTTAAAGTCCGTTCAGACGGACAACATCGGGTTCGCCGTACCCGTGAATGCCCTCAAGCTCTTGCTCGAGAAACCCAACCCGATTCCCATCGAGCGCTGGATGACCGTGGGTCAGCTCAACCCGCGCAAATGGAGACCTCTGCAAGGCGGAGCCCGCTGGACCCAACGCGCCGGCGTCATCTCCGTCTCCGGTGTGGGCGAAGGTTTCGGCGGCCGCGCGCTCTGCCTCTCACAAAAGGCCCTTCCCAAACCCGCCTACGAAGTGGCTCTCAAGGTGAAGCTGGATAACGAATCCGGTGCGGCCGGGTTGGTCTTCGCCTCAGACGGCAAGGACCGGCACTACGGCTTCTACCCGAGCAATGAACGCGTGCGGCTGACTTACTTCGATGGGCCGGACGTTTTTTCATGGAATATCCTAGCAGAAGTCCCCACCCCCTCTTATCAACCCGGGGAATGGAATCATCTCCGCGTTCGTGTGGATGGCAGACGCATTGCCGGCTATGTGAATGGTGAGCTCGTCGTGGATCTCGAACATGATGGGCTTCGAGAGGGCCAAGTAGGCCTTTGCAAGTTCCGCGAGACTGAGGCTTCATTCCAAGGATTTTCGTTAGGCGAAGACCTGATCGGCGGCAACAGAGACGACCGCATCGCCTTGAATGAGGCCGTGGACGCTTGGTTGAAAGAACCCAACCCGAACGCAGAATCCGTTCTCCAAGAGAATGCCCGGGCCGGTTACCATCTCCTTCGCGAGCGAGCTCGAACACTTGAGCGCCAAGCGGAGGCCTTGCGCACCCTTTCGCAAGGGTTGCACGAAGAAGGCGTGAGACAAGAAATGATTGGTTTGTTAGAAGACAGAGACGATGCCGAAATCGACCTCTTCCACGCTGCCTTGCTCATTGCCAAGTCCGCCAATCCTGATCTCGATGTTGATGCGTATCGCGAAGAGATCGACGCCATGGCTGAGGAAATCCGTCAGTCTCTCGAGGATGACGCCGACGATCAATCAAAGCTTGACGCACTCAATCGCTACCTCTTTCAAGAACTCGGCTTCCACGGCAGCCGGTTCGACTACTACAGCAGGGAGAATAGCTATATCAACGAAGTGTTAGAAGATCGCGAAGGCCTGCCCATCACCCTTTCCGTCCTCTACATGGAACTCGCCGCCCGCATCGGCGTTCCCCGAGTCGTTGGCATCCCGCTTCCCGGTCACTTTGTTGCCCAATACCGGCCGGAAGCCGAAGAGGCGCGCTTCCTCATCGACGTCTTCGAAAACGCTGCCACCCTGTCTCGCGACGAGGCCAATACGATTGTGAAAGGCGCCTTGGGGAGGGATTTGTTAGAGGAAGATCTGGAACCTGCTAGCAAACGCGCCATCCTCACCCGCATGCTCCGCAACCTCATCGGCATCGATGAGAGCACGGCTAGAGCTCTTCCCAACCTCGACCTCCTCTTGGCTATCACCCCTGAAGATGGCCACGCCCGCCTCCAACGCGCCATCCACCGTTATCAATTCGATCGTCTCCGCGGCGCCCTCGAGGACACCGATTGGATCCTAACCAACCAGCCTCCAGGCATTCACCTCAATCGCATTCAGGGTCTCAAGGCACAGATTGAAGCCCAGCTTCAAAGGAGAGAACGTTAGAATGAAATTGTTCAGCTTTTTTTGAGGCCATAGTGAGGCCCACCACGGAAGCGAGTGGAAGTTCAGACAAGAATAACGGATCGGGCAATCACCCCTATCATCAATCACACCATTCTCCGAAAATTGAGAGATCAAATCGCTCCGGCTTTTCATGGAAGTAATAGAGAGAAGTCCTACCAATCTGATTTTATTTTCAAGGATCGAAAGTTCTCTCACGTCATCATCGATGGTTCGCAACTTCGTGTTCGTGGGCGCTCGCCCACAGTGAGATACAATGAGTACGGGTGTTAAGAGATAACAAGTCTACCGTCGAGACTCTCCATCATCATCCCCAAGCAGGTCTTGCAGTTTCCCCAAAGCGCGATCCAATTCTTCCGAGTCTAACTTTTCGCCTTCCGAACCGAGGCCTTTGGTGAGATCCTGAAGCTTTTCCTTCAAGCCGTCGAGATCTTCCAGCTCGCGCAGTTCTTTGGGTAGCTTGTCTCCCAAACTCTCGGCAGCCTTGCCTAGCACTTTCTTGGCTTTGTCGAGATCTTTGGGATCGATTTCTTCTCCCAAGAGATCTTCCACGGCGGCCACACCTTTCTCCAAAGCGCGAGCGATGGTGGGCTCGCTATCACGGATGACGCCGCTGAAGGGATCGTCTCGAGTTGCCGGTTCGGTTTGGAGGGGCTCCAAGGGTTCTAGCTCTTCCACCGGTTTCGCCTTCACCACGGGCACGTTGGGCTTGGGTGCGACTTCGATCTTGGGTTGTTCCAACGGCTCATCCACCACGATGGAAGTGGGTTCACTGCGATTACAGCCGATGCCGCCGAGAAGCATCGCCGCGAGGAGAGAAAGCTGTCGCCGTGTGATCATTGCATCGGTAAGGTGACATCGGTACGATGATCCCGTCAATCTACGAAACCCGCGCCTCCGCATGAAAGAACCGAAGGTGCTTTATGGTTTGGAAACGGAGTACGGCATCAGCCGCGAGTATCCAGGGCCGCATTACGATGTGGTGGCGGAATCGATCAGCCTGGTGCGCGCTGCCAAGCATGATGGCGTACGCATGCGGTGGGATTATTCCTGCGAAGACCCGCACCTGGATGCGCGCGGATTTCGTGTCGACGAACTCAGGCAGGATTTTGATGAAGCGAACTACTTCGCCCAAGATGCGGCACGTCCCATGAGTTTTTCAGAGATCAAAAGTGATCTGGCGCTTCGCAACGGGGCGCGATTCTACAACGACCACGCGCATCCGGAGTATTGCACGCCGGAATGCGCCACCATTCATGATCTCCTAATTCAAGATCGCTTAGGAGATCAGTTAGTCGCGGATTGCGCCAAAGCCCTTACTACGCAGACCGCGGATTCACCGGAAGGCAGAGTGCGGCTCTACAAGAACAACACCGACTTCCGCGGCCACAGTTACGGCTGTCATGAGAACTACTTGGTCCCACGACGCGTGCCTTGGAAGACCCTGAGCCGACACATGATCGCGTTCCTCGTCACCCGCCAGATCTTCGCCGGTGCCGGGAAGTATGGATGGGAAGAGGAAGACCGCTACGCCGGGCCGGGCTTTCAAATTTCCCAAAGAGCGGATTTCTTTTCAGTGTTAGAAAGTGTAGACACCATGCAGCGTCGGCCTATCATCAACACACGCGATGAACCCCATGCAGATCCCGAACGCTGGCGGCGCTTTCACGTCATCTGTGGAGACGCCAATCTCTCGCCTTATGCCACCTATTTGAAGGTCGGAACCACCGCGGCCGTATTACGCTTGTTAGCTTCTGAAGTGCCTTTGGATCAGATCCCCAGCCTGAACGATCCTATTGCGGCGATGCGCGCCATTTCCCGTGATGGGACATTCCAATGGAAGTGTTCCAGCGAGAACGGCTTAACAAACGCTATCGACGTCCAACGCCGTTACTTGGAACTGGTTCGCGAATACGCAGGCGAGGGAACAGATGGTTTTCGCTTAGCAGATTGGGAATCGATTCTTAATACGTTAGAAAAGGATCCACTAACAACGGCTGACCGGTTAGACTGGTCCGCTAAGCATCAACTAGTCGAACAATTTCGCGAAGCGGAAGGTCTCGGGGAGAGCGATCCTTGGCTGATGAGTTTGGATTTGTCCTATCATCTTCTCGATGAAAGTGAGGGCCTTTTTCACGCCTTAACGGCTCAGGGCAGCTTTCTCCTGCCAGAGGGTTTTGAGGCGAAGAACGACCTCACGTTCGAAGCTCCGAGCCATTCCCGCGCGGCGGTGCGGGGTCTTTGTGTGCAGCTCTTTGGCGATCACGTCGAAGCCGCTCAATGGGATCACGTGCGCTTGCGCGATGAGACGGCGGGTTTCGAACTCGATTTGCGCCGCTTGTTTGATCCCGCGAATATCGCCACGGCGCTGGACATCATCGCCAAGGCTCGTTCCGTAGCGGATCTTTCCACGCTCCCCTTTGCAAATCCCCTAAACCCCGTCTAAGCTTCCCTCATGCCTGAGCCAGCGCGCAGACAACGTCCGCCGGCCCCTTCACCAGGTGGTGGAGGCGGTGATGGAGATGGTCCCTCCGCCCCTAAGGTCGAACGCCCCAATACCGACGAACTCCTCAAGCGCATGCGCAAGGTGGATCCGGACAATGCCAAACGTTATCGCCAACGTACAGGCCAATGACGACGGCGACGATGGATGGCGATTTCCTAAAGCTTCTCCCGCAGAATCCGCTCCAGCAACTGGCTCCCTCAGCCAGTTCTTCAAACGACTTGGCGTTGGAAGCGACCACCGTCTTTGCCTTTCATTATCGCGACGGCGTGATCATGGCCGGCGACCACCGCGCCACAGCGGGAAACATGGTTTACTCCGATGTGGTGGAAAAGATCCTGCCTTTGGATGGCGAATCGCTGATGGCCATCGCCGGATCGCCGGCCGTGGCTTTGGAAATGGCGCGTACATTAGAAACAAGCTTTGAGTTTTATCGCCGGAGCCAGCTTCAATCCATGAGTCTCCACGCCAAAACGCGCGCCCTCTCTCGTTTGCTCAAAGAAAACATCCCTTTCACCTTGCAAGGCGTCGGCACGGTGGTGCCGATCTTTGCCGGCATCGATCACTCGGCGAAGAAGCCGCAGCCCATGATCTACTTTTATGACCCGTTAGGGGCGCAGTTTGAGAGCGCAAGTTACGCCGCTTCAGGATCCGGCTCGCAAAGTGTGCGGTCCATTCTAGCATTCCTCGAATCGTGGGGCGCGCCGCGTCCGGTCAAGATGGATGTGAAACAAGCCACTCTGTTAGCATTGCGCATGCTCACGACGACGGCACGATTCGATACCGCTACCGGAGGTGTCGATCCCGCTGCTTCGCGCTACGCTTCTGTCTTCACACTCACCTCGAAAGAAATCCGTCAGATTGACGAAGCTACCCAGGCGGATTGGTGGAGCCATCAATAGTCTTTTCATGAACGGCGAACTCTTTCAGTGGTTAGAAGCCATCCGCGACCGCGGTGAATACGTTCGCGATCAACTCGCTTCAGCAACACCCGTCTTCGCGCTGTCACGGACTGAAGGCATCTTGTTAGTGGGCGTCGGCTTGGGACAATCTAAGGTTTTTGAGATCTATGACCGCCACGCCATGGCCGCCCTCGGCAATCCGGTCGATATCGAGAAAGTACGGCAAACCGCGATCGAAGCGGCGCACTTGGAAGGCTTCGATCGCTCGCCTAACGATGTCACCATGCGGCGTCTCATCAGCTATTCCTTGAGCCCTGCGTTGAAGAACAGTTTTGAGAGCGTTTTCCAACCGCCACTCATCGTTCAAGGCGTCTTTGCCGAGCTTGGTGACACCAAGGAATCCGATGTGCTGATGGAGATGCACTACGATGGCAACTTCGCCTCCGTCGCCGATGGCATTGCCGTCGTGGCCTCGAACGGTGCGGCGGTCGCCCAGGCCAAAGAATGGTTGCGGGACCGATTACGCCCTAACTCCTCACGGCAACGTTGCCTGGCGTTGATACTGGCCATGTGGCGCGCCATCAGTAAAAGCGAGCGCATCGGCAAAGAGCTCAAAGCGATCTCGCCTAACGAGATCGATCTCGAGGGACGCCAATTGGAGATCGCGATGCTAGACCGAAAGGCTGCGGGGCGCGTCAAATACATCGCCCTCAATCCTAACCATTTCACCTCCTAACTTCAACGCCAATGGCTGCGGACGAATGCCCGCCCCGCGTCCTCGGTCTCGAGACGGAGTACGGCTGTTTGGTCAACGAAGGCCAGCACATTCATCGCGCCATCTCCAAGGTTCGCGATTGGATCTTTGATCAGGGCCGCTACGGATTGATCGATGTGCATCATCGCGATTGGGATGAACCGCCCGGAAACGGCGGTTTTCTCTTCAACGGTGGGCGCGCCTACGAAGACATGGGCCATCTGGAGATGTGTACGCCCGAATGCGCCAGCGCGCTCGAGGTCGTCTACTACGACCGTGCCAATGACGCCATTCTGGAACAAGCTCTCACTGAATTGGAGCTTACGGAATCCGTTAGCCTCATTCGCAACAATGTCGATCACTACACCGGCGCTACTTTCGGATGTCATGAGAATTACTCCATGCAGCGGAACGCGCCCATTGATGACGAAAGCATCTTCTCGCTCCTTACATTTCTCACCCTGCGCTCGCTCTACACCGGTGCCGGACGCGTGGGTGGCCTTGAAGATCAGCGATACGACCGCACGGGGCCTGAACGCAGTCCTTTGTTAGAGAATTACGAAGGCTTTCAGATCTCTCAACGCGCCGACTACGTGGAGAATGATTTCTTCCGCTGGGTGCAGGGCAATCGGGCCATTATCAATACCCGCGACGAACCGCTGGCCGATCCCAATCGCTACCGGCGTCTCCATCTCTTGCACGGCGATACCAATGTCTTGCCTGCCGCCGCCTTCCTCAAGTTAGGCACCACCACGTTGATTCTGGATTTGTTAGAAATCGACGCCTTACCGAAACACCGCCTAACGGATCCCGTGCGCACCTTAAAGTTTCTCTCCTACCATCCCGACGGCCCGTGGGAGGTCTCGCTTACCAGCGACACTTCTCTAACAGCCATCGAAGTGCTGGAGTTCTATCGCGAATCCGCTAAGAAATTTTTTCACGGACGTGACAGCGAAACAGATCTCCTCCTCGATCTCTGGAGCCGCACCAATGAAGGCTTGGCCAGCGATCCCACAAGCCTCGTCGGCATCCTCGATTGGGTCACTAAGAAATACTTGTTTGAAGCCTTTTGTCAGAGTGAAGGAATCCTTATGGGTGATCCTTGGCTGGAATCCCAAGACCTCGAATACCACAACGTCCTCGCAGACCAAAGCCTCGGCCTCCCACTCTCCCAACCAGGAACCTGGCATCCGGATCCTCAACAGATTCACCAACGTCTCACGGAACCCCCCAAGTCTACCCGCGCATCCGCGCGATCCCGGCTCATGTCGCAGATTCGTCCTAAAGATGAAGACTACATCATCGATTGGGACAGCGTCCGCTGGGGAAAGAAACTCGCTCTTCTGCTAGACCCCTACGAACTGAATCCCAAGGTTGAAACACCGCCCGCAGAGCCCTTCACTGATCTCGGAGAGGATTGAACGCCAAGGCGCAGCGGCGCAACGGAGATAAACATCCAGACGAACTCATTACGCGCGATTCCCTTTGCGCCTCCGCGCCCTTGCATTTTTATAGGCCGTTCACGACGCGATGGATTCGCAAAGAGACTTGTCGAGCGACCTCGATTCCACGGGATTCCAGTTCCCACACCAGTGCCTCTTCATAAACGCTTTCCAATAACCCCGGGCCACCAAGAGTTCGATGAACTTCGATGGCGCATTCCACGATGTGCCGACTCAACTCATTCTCATGCATGGGATGTGAAGTTAAACGCAAAGCCGCCATGACGCCAAGGCGCAAAGATTCCTCCATACACCATTGTCCCTGACGTAAATCCTCTTTGCGTCCCCGCGCCCTTGCGCCTTTGCGTTAAAACAATCTCCTAAGAATCATGCGGGTGAAGCAAACGCGATGACGCAAAGAGTTCACCATGCTTTGCTAGCCCGTTCACCATTGAACGCCAGAACCCATTGGCGCCTCCGCGCCCTTGCATTTTTATAGGCCGTTCACGACGCGATGGATTCCGTTCTTCACCAATCGTTCTCCAAAGTTGATCACCAATCCTAACCGAAGCCTCATCAGTCTGAGATAGGTAAGCACCTGCGCCTCATACACCGCATGATATTCTGCGGTCGCTTTGCATTCGACCACCACTTTCTTCGCTACGAGCACATCCACTCGAAGTGATGATCTTAATGTGACGTCTTTATAAGGGATCGGCAGAGAGAATTGTCGAGCGACCTCGATTCCACGGGATTCCAGTTCCCACACCAGTGCCTCTTCATAAACGCTTTCCAATAACCCCGGGCCACCAAGAGTTCGATGAACTTCGATGGCGCATTCCACGATGTGCCGACTCAACTCATTCTCATGCATGGGATGTGAAGTAAACGCAAAGCCGCCATGACGCCAAGGCGCAAAGATTCCTCCATACACCATTGTCCCTGACGTAAATCCTCTTTGCGTCCCCGCGCCCTTGCGCCTTTGCGTTAAAACAATCTCATGCCGCCAAGAGCCTCCATAAACTGCCCATTGGTTCACCATTGAACGCCAGACCAATCACATGGTCCATTCCATTGTCCCAAACCTAAAACCTCTTGGCGTTTCCCGCGCCCGAGCGCCTTGGCGTTAAAGAATCTCCTAAGAATCCCATTGCTCACGAGTCATCCAGAAAGCCCCGAGTACTTGCCCTGTGAATCCCCGTCATGACCATCGTGAATCTCAAACGCCCTGACCCTCCGCGTGTGGTAGAACCAAAACCCACACTCGAAGTCTTGTTTGATGCGGAAGAGTCGCCACTCTTGCGCTTTGCTTACAGCATCGTGAGACGCCGGGCTGTGGCGGAGGAGATGGTGCAGGAAGCCTTTATGCGACTTCATCGCCATTGGGAGGAGGTGGAGAAACCGCGGGCGTGGGTCTACCGGGCGGTGCGCAATCTTTGCCTCACCTACCTGCGTGACCACGCCCGCGAGACGGATCTCGATGCCGATTCGGGCTTGGGGAGCGATTCGTCAGCTTCCGGTGCGGATCGCCACGCGGCGGATACGCCGGAACCCGATGAAACGTTAGGGCGCATGGAGGCGGTGGGCATGGTCAAACTTCTCCTAGCGGAACTCGAAGAGAAAGACCGCAAACTCGTGCAACTCAAATACGTGGAGGGCCTCTCTTATGCCGATATCGGAAAAGCCACCGGCCTCAGTGTTAGTAACGTCGGCTATCGCCTGCATCATCTCTTAAAAGGCCTAGCCGTATCCCTCAAACAAGCCGGAATCTCAGGAAGCCAAGGCTAACGAAAGGACCACAAGCAATGAAACCTGACGATACCACATTCGAAACCTGGTTAGAACCCGAGCTGGAAGCGCGCCTCGTGGCGCTCGTTCTCGGCGAAGCTTCGGACTTCGAACGCGAAGAACTGGAGCGGCTCATGAAAGAACAACCCATGGTCGAAGCCTTCTATCGCGTCATGCAAGATACCCATGGCTTGGTTGAGGAAGCCGGTTCTAACGAAGCTATGGAAACGTGGAAACTCTCAACCGACCGGCGGGAGACCATTCTAAAAAAGTTCCGGGAGGGTGGGCCATCCTCGGCATCTTCTAACGAGAAAGCTCTCCCGACGATTACTCAGAAACATCCCGCCTTTCGTTGGAAATGGGTCGCTGTGGCGGCCGTGATCGCGTGCTCGCTGAGTCTGGCGGCGCTTCCATTCCTTAGCCGCACGCCGTATCGTCAGGTCGCCGCTACGGAAACGGCCCGTGGGTTCAAGGCGGGCAAACCCACGTCGAAGAGCGCGCGAGGTCGTGCGCTTGGTCTTGTCGTTTCGACAGATTCGGCGTCGACAAAAGGAGAGATTCAGAACTCAGAGTTTGGCGATGTCCCTTGGGGCGCTGTGGTGGATTACGAACATCCTTCATCCGTGGTATCCTACGCCAGGACAACCGGAGGCACTCGTGCCGTGGGGCGGAGCGAAGAGGCGTCGGTTACGGAAGAAGTGCTAGGCGAAACCCTCGCGCTTGCACAGGCAGCGACTGAAGCTGAATTGGATGAAGCGCAAGACGCCTATCATAATATGTTGGAGCTAGATCCGTTTAACACGGAGGCGCGAGAAGACCTTGCGGAGGTTGCTGAAAATCGCGCTCGATACCGAGAACAAGCTTATCGTCACACACGCGCGGAATCCATTCGACAAATCGATGAGACTTGGGAACTACCTTCTGAAGAAGCGGATGGGGAAATAGCTATGGCCGCTGGAGAGCAGCAGAAAGGATACCCCAATGTCGATCCCCGTGAGAGCGAAACGCTTGCGAAAGTTGAAGGATTCGATGACGAGATCGCGTCTGCGAATCAACCATCTGGCGGTCAATCGCAAGGCCAGCAACAGGGACAAGATTCAGGAGTCCGTGGTCAGAATATCGCTGAGTTGGAGATTCTTCAGCGTGGGCTGGATCCGGAATTGGCTAAGGCCAATCGAGCCCTCAACGAAGGCCGCATCAGTGAGGCCAAACAACTCTACGATGAGCTTGATGACGGCAAGAAAAGCCTCGCTGCCGTAACCAAACGTCTAAGCGAGATCGATGCCCTTCAAGATCAGGCAACGCCATCTGACGAGCCATCTCGTGACGCCTTGCAAGCGGGTTTGTTAGATGATGATGTGCAGGAACTCTGGAGTTATAACGAGAACACAAAAGCTTTTCTGGAGGGCGAATCGCAAGCGCCGGAGATGAATGTCCATGGCCGGCCGAGACTGAATCAGCCTGAATTGCCGAAAGTTGAAATTGCGGGAATGGACTTCACGAAAGATGAAACCATTCGGCGCGAACTGGTGATAGCCGATCAATTGAAGGACGCGTCCGCTTCTCATCGCACCGATCAACAACATTACTACTTCGATACGCCTAGCGATGAGTTTGGCTTGGAGGTGGAAGATAACATCGCTCTTCAATTGGAAGACAACACCTCTTGGGGCCGCCGGCATTGGTACGCCAAGAAACCTGACGTCGTGGAGTTTGACGGCTTTGTGGATTACGATTCGGATTCTATCGAAGACATCCCTGAATCGCCAGGATACGAAGATTTCAATGCGGACTTTGATAGTGGCTTCGGTCAAGTTTCGGGGATCAATATGATCGGCCGAGGGATCAATGGCCCTGCACCCGCACCTAGCGCCAAACCGAAGTCCGCCAACACAAGATTTCAGTTAGCTGAGAAGTACGCAGGGAAAGCGCCGCCACCTCCGGCCGCCAGACCTGAGGCACCTGGAGTCAGCGTTAAAGTTGAGGAAGTCGACTCCAAAGATAGGGAGGATCTGAACTTTGGCTTGATAGTTGGTGGGGTGGCCGGCGAAGAAGACGCCGAAGCCGCAAACGAAAGCCTGTATGCGGTGATGGAACTGGGCGCCAATCCGGATCAGGACGAATTCAAGTCTCTCCAATCACCCGAACTCATGATCGCGGAGCAGGAACTCAAGGTCGAGGAATCTCGCCTCAAGATGCTCGATCTAGCAGAACGCTATCGCATCATCGATCTCGCCGCCTTGCAGAATCGGCAAAGTATGGGTGGAGATCCCGTGACCGGACAGGGAAGCATTCTCATGAGCAGCATGCATGACACCTACCAAGCGGAAGCGGCCATTGCTCAACTCAGAATGCAGAGAGAAGCGTTAGAGGGTTTGGAGGGCGAGGAGCTGATTCAGAGCGCTGCCATGCTTGATGTCAAAGATCCCACGCTTGCCTCACTATGGCCGAAGTATCAACAAACTCAGCTGACCCGTAAAGCGCTTCAAGAATCCGGCGATCAAGCGCAAGTTGAGAAGGTTGAGAAAGAAATCAGCACCCTTCGAAGTGATCTTGAGAAAGCCACTTCAGATGTCCTGGCCACCCTCGACACGAAGTTGGAGATGGCCGAACAAGCGCAACGCTTGGCCAAAGGGATCGAAGAATCAAAACGAGACGACACCATGGATGAGCGCCGGAAGATTGCGGAGTATTCCGAAGCCTCCAAAGAACACGAGTTGCAGAAAAGCATGTTGGCTAACATGCTTGCCAAACGCGCTGACATTCGCCTGGGGCAAGCGATCGATCATGCCGATCCCGCAGCGGCCGAAGCGTTGCTGACAGAACAGGAACAACGCTTGGAGCAGGCCGAGACGCGGGCACGAAATCTGAAGGAGCGGTATGATATCCCAACGCTTCTTGCTTCAGCTCTTGAGCCTGAACCAGCGGAGACGAAGAAGAATGATACGATGGATCGTCGCCGCAAGCTCGCCGAGATCGACGAAGCATTGAAGCAAGTGGTACAAGAGAAACGTCTCCTTGTACGATTGCGCGAAAAGGCGCCGCAACAACCCGCCGCGAAGCTTCCAGTCGCCGTCTCTCTCACTGAGAAACACACCAGCCGCGAACCCTTCTCCACCTTTTCACTACACGTGAGCGATGTCTCTTTTAAACTCGCCAAGGCAGCTTTGTTAGAAAATAGTCAATTTCCCGATGCTGCGAAAGTGCGGGTGGAAGAGTTCGTCAACGCCTTCGATTACGGCGATCCCGCCCCGAGCTTGGTAGACAAGGTGGCCAGCCGGACCGAACAAGCTGCACATCCTTTCCGCCAGCAGCGTAACCTTCTTCGGGTGGCCATGCGCACCGCGGCTGTGGGCCGCGCTTCCGGCACGCCACTCAGCTTAACTTTGGTGTTAGACACCTCAGGCTCCATGGAACGTGAAGATCGCAAAGCAGCCGTGACCCAGGCCATGCGAGTGCTCGCTTCGCAGCTCACGCCCAACGACACCGTCACATTGATCGGGTTCTCACGTCAACCGCGGTTGATTCAGGACCGGCTCACCGGCGACAACCTCCTGCAGCTAGCAAACTTAGTGCAGCAGACGCCCTCAGAAGGCGGCACCAATCTTGAGGAAGCGCTTTTGTTGGCAGGTGAACACGCCGAGCGTCAGTATTTGCCAGACGGTCAGAATCGCATCGTGCTTATCACTGATGGCGCTGCGAATCTCGGCGACGCCGACCCCGAATCCCTGAAGCAGATCGTTGTTGAGCTTCGTCAGAAAGGCGTCGCCTTTGATGCCTGCGGAGTCGGTGCGGAAGGGCTTAATGATAGCGTTCTTGAAGCACTCACCCGTCAGGGCGACGGCCGTTACTACTTCCTCGACAAACCGGAAGACGCCGATGCCGGTTTCGCCCGTCAGTTAGGCGGTGCCCTGCGACCCGCGGCCAAGAACGTGAAAGTGCAAGTGCGTTTCAACGAACGCCGTGTGGGTCACTACCGTTTGTTAGGCTTCGAGAAGCATCGTCTGAAGAAAGAGGACTTTCGTAACGACAAGGTCGATGCCGCGGAAATGGCCGCCGCCGAAGCGGGCGTCGCGCTGTATGAAATCGAGCCGCTACCCGAAGGCGAAGGCGAGATCGGCGAAGTTTCCGTTCGTTTCCAAGACATGGCCACCGGCCGCATGATCGAGCGCACCTGGACCATTCCCTACCGGCCCGCCGCGCCGATGCTGGATCAGGCGTCGCCCACCATGCAGTTGGCCGCTTCCGCCGCCTTTCTCGCGGAGCGCCTCAAGAATGCGCCGCTCGCGCAAGCCATCCGTTGGGATGAACTCGCTTCCACTCTGACACACCTACGACAACACTTCCAAGCGAACCAACGCGTCTTGGACCTCATCGCCATGATTGAGAAAGCCAAGAATCTCTAAGACCATCATTTTTCTCTGACAGCAGCACATGAAACGTTCCCTCATTCTACTAACTATTCTCCTAAGCACATTGTGCTGGGCCCAAGAAACCGTGCCCCCGGAACGCGTGATCGTCATCGAACCGCCGGCGGTGGATACCAAGCCTGCGGCGCTCTTCTTCACCGCTGAAACCCATTCTACGACCGCCTTTTCCCGCGATGAAATCACCGGCAACATCCAGGCGACGTTTACCATTCTGCAAGGCAAGCCGGAGGTCCTCACACTGGCCCTCAATGGCGAAGGCGAGATCACCGATGTCACGGGCGAACAAGTTCAATTCTGGGCCGTGCGTCAAGGAACCGGTGAACAGAGTGGTCAGCGATTCTTGGAGATCCGTCCACATTTGCCCAAGCAAGGCGAAGAAGCGTTCACGACCTTCACCGCTGCCATCACCACGCGGAATGCGGTGGAGTCGCTGCCCATTGAGACCACACTTCTCACCTTGGCGCCGGGCGACGCCATTGGCTACAACGGCCGCTTGGATCTTCATCCTTCGGAAGCCATTGGGATCGAGGTGTTGGAGTCCGCGGGCTGGACCGTCTTGGAGACGCCTGAAGGCACTCTTCAACAACGCTATCAGACCAGCCAAAGCAATCAGATGCACGTGCGCTTGGATCCGCGGGGTGCCGGAGCCCTACCCGTTCAGCTAAGCCGTGTTCGCCTCACCGGCGAAGTGAATGCAGATGAAACAAGCGCTCGCTTCACTCTCACGGGGCAGGCCACCGTTCGTGAAGTCAACGGCGCTCGTCTCCGCGTCCTAGCCGGACGCGCGGCTCTACACACCTTGCCCCAAGACGATTCTTACACCGTGCGCCTCATCACACGGGGTGAAGAAGCTCCTTATTACGAAGTCGCGTTCAACGAAGTAGGCGAGTTTCCCATTGAGTTAGGTTTCGATGCCTTGATCTCCACCGCAGATGAATGGCGATCGTTTCAGTTTCGTGTGCCATCCACCACCATCGTCCCCCTCACACTCAGCGGTTTGCCGGACGATGTGCTCTTTGACGGACGTTGCCCGGTCTTTCCCACCAAGGCAGAGAATGGTTGGTTAGGCTTTCTGCCGCCCAACGGCCTTGCCCACGCAGCCTGGCGCCCCGGCCGCGATGAGGCAGACGGCAAACTCTTCTTCGCCACCAGCGAATTGACCGAGATTAGCGTAAGTGCCGGCTTGCTGAGGCAAGATATCGTGCTGCATCTCAATGTCTTGCAAGGCAAGCTCGATCAATTGGCGATCACGCTTCAAGGCTCCGGTGAGATCCTCTCCGTAGAAGGACCTCATGTACTAGGTTGGACGGAGAACGATAACGGTGACGGCACGCGGCGTCTTGAAATTCCCGTCAGCCGGCCCTTTGAAGGTCAATCCCAACTCACCATCCGAAGTCAGACAGCCGTGGGCGATTTTCCCGTCACCGTAAAGCCCATCCGTCTAACACCCATCGACACCGTTAGACATTCCGGCAATCTGCGCGTGGGCAATCAAGGCGCAGTACGGGTGGAAGTGAATGGCGTGCAAGGGATGACCCAGCTCTCTTCCAACCAATTCCCCGCCGAGCCCAGCCTAACGAAATCAGCGACTCAGGTCTTCGTTTACCGCATTCCCACGGCGACCTATGATTACGAGATCCTGGCCGATCAGATCATGCCCGAGGTGGCGCTCTCACAGATTGCTCTCTATGAAATGGGTGAACTGGATCGCCGTATCAATGTCTCATTAGAGCTTGATATCCGCGAGGCGCCTCTGCGGGAATGGTCCCTGCGCATCCCTGAAGACTACAACATCGTCTCCGTCACCGGTGCCGATGTGGCGGATCACGTGGTGGGCACGCAACCTGCCAATGGCACCAAACTGCTCAACGTGCTTTTCAGCAAGATGATCTCCGGGCGTCATGTGGTGAATCTGCAACTAGAAAAAAATGAGGCACCGGCAGCGGGTGACTGGAACCTGCCACCGTTTGAATATCCTAACGCTAAGACAGTTCGCGGACACATCGGCGTTCTCACCGCACCGGGTTATCGCGCCACGACGGGGACCATCGACAAGCTTTCGGAGCTTCCACTCTCACAGTTTCCTGTGCAGAAAGCGGGCCTGCAACAAGCCTATCGCTTGCGCGAAGCGGACTGGACGGCTTCCATCAATGTTGAGGCGTTAGGGCAGAATATTCAAGCGGATGTCTTCCATCTCTACTCGCTCAAACAAGGCATGGTTTACGGCAGCGTGATCGTGAACTACTTTGTCGTGGGTGCGCCGGTTAGTGAATGGCGCCTCCAGGTACCGGCAGAAGTTGGGAACGTGGGCATTGATGGCGAAGATGTTCAAAGCTGGCGTCAAGAGGCCAACGAACTCATCGTCACCCTCCATCAACCCGCGCTGGGTCCTTCCACGCTTCTCCTCACCTTTGAAGAACCCATGCCGGCGGAAGGCGGAGCCATTCAGCCTGGACAGGTGACGCCTGTCGGCGTGCAAGGAGAGCGCGGTTACATCCAACTCGTGAGCCCCTATCAGGTGCAACATGAGATTGCCCAGTCGACCGGATTGTTAGCCTTGGAAGCCACGGAATTGCCCACGGAATTTCGGCTTTTGACCAGCGCGCCCTCCCTAGTGGTCTTTCAGTACGGCGCGCGGCCCATCGATCTTCAAATGTCCATCCAGTGGTATGAACCCGGCGAAACGGCTGACCAGATCATTGATCATGGGCGATTGACCAGTCAGGTAGCACGCGATGGTCAAGTGGCCACGGAAGCGCGGTTTTTAGTGAAAACGCGAGGTCACCAAGCCTTGCGGCTGCGGCTTCCGCCGAACACCTCACTTTGGGACGTCCAAGTGGATGGGCGTTCGGTGACCGCGCGGGCGGATGGTGAGGTGACGATGATTCCCCTCACCGCTTCAGTGGACCCTAACGCGCACGCTGAAGTGGTGATCCGGTTAGGCCAAACAGCCCAATCGACTTCGCGCCTAACGATCGCCGCGCCAGTCGTCGACGCGCCGATGCTGATTAGCGAATGGACCGTGCGCAGCGATCGGGGACGACTTCTCTTGCCGTCGGGAGCGGCCAAGCATCAGTTGACGGTTCCCCAGTTGACCGAGACGGGATTCCAATGGCTTGAGAAACGCGGCTGGCAAGGGGGCCTGGGTGTCGCGGCACTCGCCTTGTTAGGCGGGCTGATCATTCGTGGCGCGCAATCCCGCTTACGCCCCTTGTTAGGCATCTTCTTCACCGCCGCCGCCATCGTACTTGCCGGCATCCTCGCTCATGAGGCCTACGAGAACCGCCTCGCCAATCAACAGACCTTGAAGCTCACCGCCTCCGTGGTCACGCCGGAGCACCCGCTGAGCTTGGACCTCAAACAGGTCCCCGTCTGGCGCGCCATGATTTCCATTTGGGGTGTGATCGCTATCGCATTGGGAATTGCGCTCTGTTTTCCAAATCGGTTCTCACAATCTCTCCAAGGTCACGCGACCAGCTTGGCTGCCGTGCTCATCGGCATCGGGCTTCTAGCTCAGCATTTCGGCGCCGTACTCTTCTTCCTCGCTTCTGCCGTATGGCTGCTCCTGACACTTCTTCGCACCGGTGCCAAGACTTATCAAGCCAATGCCCAAGCCCGGCGAGTGGAGGAACCTAAGGAAGAAGAATCTGCTAGTGATGAAGATGAAGAGACCGGGCAATCGACTGTCGCCGCCACAACCTCTCTTTGGATAGCCGTGGGTGTTTCCGCCGCCGCTTTCTTTGGTGCTGGTTCCGAGATGCATGCCGCGGATGCCACGTTACCGGCAGACCGTCTGATCCAATCCTGGCGCATTGAGGGGAACCGTCTCTACGGAATGATGGAAGTATCCGTGAACGGCGAGGCCGGCGATCTCTTCCAACTCCTCAAGGCGCCCGCAGTGTTAACAGAGTTCGATTGTGCCAATCCTGCAGTGCGGGTCACCAAACGCTCCAACGGCGATGCCGTGGATTACTGGCTAACACTTGACGAAAAAGCCGCCGCCACAGTGACCGCGTCGTTTGAAATGGCGCTCGGAGATGCCGTTCAAATGGTCGCCATCCCGACGAGTCCTGCGGCCGTTGATCAATTGACCGTGACCTTCAACCAAGCCGGTTGGCGGCTCTCTTCCCCAGCAGCAATGCGCACGACATCTCTGGAAACGGCTGCCAGTCAGAGCAGCGTTGAGTTCTTATTAGGCCTCGAAGGCAAACGTCAAGTGGTGCTCGAACCGCGAAGTCGCGATCTCAGTACTGAGGAAGCGCAGTATTACGTGGAAGTGTCCAACCTCTACGTACCCAAGCCCGGCGTGGTGGATGGCCGGCACGTCGTGGCCATCCGGCCCTCCCAGGGACGGGTGCGAAATGTCACCCTGACCGTGCCGCTTGGATTCACTGTGAGTGACGTGCTTAGCGAAACGGTTAACACCTGGCGCTTCGATCCGGAGTCGCGTCAATTGCGCGTGGAACTGCAATCGGCTCTGGGCGAGCCCTTTCAACTCACTGTTCTTTCTCAACAGGGCACGGATTCCCTACCGGTCGACGTCTCGCTGGAACCGATCCGCGTCACGGGAGCCGCCGGCGAGGTGGGTATGTTAGCGCTTGCCTTCGGACCGGATGCGCAACCGGAGTCGGCGGCCGCGCAAGGGCTGTCACCTGTCAATTTGGAGGACTTCAATAACGGTTTGTTAGAGGAAGGTCAGGTCTTGCACCGAGTGTATCGTTATGGCGCCGATCCGGGTAATGTGGCCGTTCGCGTAGCGCCCGTCTCACCCGAGGTGCGTGTGGTGACCCAGCAAACGCTTTCCTTAGGTGAAGAACGCCTTGTTCACGCCGTGGACCTCACAGTGAATGTCGCCCGCGCCGGTGTCTTCCAATTACGCTTCCCCATCCCCGATGGTCTGGATGTCGAAGCCATCAGCGGCGATGCTCTCGATCATTGGTCGGAACTCACGGAGAATGATCAACGCGTCATCGTGTTGCATCTGCGCAGTCGTTCGTTAGGCCAGTTGAGATTCGCGGTCTCACTCGCCGGGACGGCGCCCGATCCCCAAGACAACTGGACCGTGCCGCGTTTCACCCTAACGGGCGCCGCACGTGCCACGGGGCAACTGGTCATCAGCCCGCAATCCGGTCTGCGCGTGCAAGCCATTACCCGCCGCAATGTGTCGCAGTTAGACACCAGGCAAATCGCTCGCAAACGCCCCGGCACCCTAGCTTACAGATTGCTGCAAGATGATTGGGAGCTTCAGTTGCGAATCGAAAAGCTCGATGCGTGGATCACAGCGCGGGCTTTGCAAGAGATCATTCTTCGTGAAGGCCAGACGCGCACACGCCTAGCCATCGACTATCAGATTCAAAACGCCGCGACCAAGGCCGTGCAGCTTGTCATTCCCGGTCTCAGTTCCGAAGAGGAAAGCACGGTTCGTGTCTCTGGCAAAGCCGTCAACGATATTGTCAGAATGCCTGGTCAAGAGGATCTATGGGAAGTGCGTTTTCATCGGGGCGTGCTAGGCAAGGCCCTGGTGACGATTGATTTCCAACAAACGGCCGATCGCGCCAACGGTACGGAAACCCTTCAACCGGTGCGATTTTCCAATGTGCAACAAGTCACGCATTGGTTAGGCGCCCGCGCTTCAGGACGGCTTGACATTCAACTTGTGGATCAAGCGCAGCATTGGCAGGCGGTGGATTGGAGCGCCCTTCCACAAGAATTGATGAGCAATCGCGACCGTTCCATACCCGCTCTCTGCGTGCGGGCGATCACGGGCGGTGACCAGCCGCTTCAGGTCGCTGTCGTGCGTCAAGAAGTCGCTGAAGCCCTGAAATTGCGCGTCGCCGGTGGCGCCTTGCGAAGCATTCTCTCTGCAGAAGGTGAAGTCGTGACCACGGCGAATCTCACCATCGATGTGGCGGAAAAGAGTCCCTTGCGCGTTACCTTGCCAAACCAGGCGGTGCTGTATAACGCTTTTGTTAATGGGCAGAGTGTGGCATTGGTGAGAGACGAGGCCGCGTATTTGTTTCACGTATTTCCGCAAGGCGACACCGCACGTGCCCAGGTCACCTTCTCCTATGGTGCCTACGGCCGGCAAGCGTTGTCTTCCACGACTCTAGCAGGCCCACGATTGAACATTCCGTTACAAAACATCACGTGGCGCGTCTATCTCCCCAACGGCTACCGTCTCGCTGATGCCAGTGGCGATTTCGAAATCAGTGAGGATCGCGATTCGGTGACGTTCGACTTCGAAAGTTATCTCACCCAACATCAACAACGGCGTAGCCGTCTTGCAGAAAGTGCCAACGTCCTCATGTCCCGCGCCAACTCCTTCCTGCGCGAAGGCCGCCAGGATAAGGCTGCCGAAGCTCTGCAAAGCGCGGCCAACGCCTCGGTCTTAGACGCCGCGCTTAATGAAGACGCTCGTGTTCAACTCCGGCAGCTGCAGACCGAACAAGCGGTGCTCGGTCTTAACACCCGCCGCCAGTTCATGGTCACGGACAACAAAGTCGAGGTGCCTCAGTTCGCCCGGAACGAACAGCTTGAGGAAGCCGCTAGAGTGAACCCGGTGCTGCAAGGTCACATGAATTACAAGCCCGACAAAGTGAGCGACTACTTGTTAGGCAACACCGCCGATGAAAACACCGCTCTCAAACGCATGGCCGGCCGTTTGGTGAGTCAACAATCCGCCACCGAACCGGCGCTACGCGGTCTGGATGTCACCCTACCACTTCGTGGCGAGATCCTGACATTCCAACGAAGCGTGCAGGTCGACGGTGACGAAGCCCTCGCCATCAAGCTCCGCGTCGCTCCAGTCCGGCAAACCCGATGGTGGTTTGCCGGACTGGCCATTCTCGTTCTGGGACTGGTGGCGTTGGCGGGCACCTTCGCGCCGCGCGCGTCGGTCTGACACAACAATTTCCGCGACAACTAACTGGATTAAGAAATCTGAATGAACTCTGCCTCCGACGGAGCGCCTGCGCTATCGAGTAGGAACAGCATATAGAATCCAGGAGGAGCGACATCCGCACTCGACGGGATATCAATCTGAATCTCTGTTGGGTTCGTTTGGGTGAAGCCAATCTTGATATAGCGTTGATGGGTGTCTGTGTGATGCGTTGCGGCACCGGGTGCGATCAAACAAACACTGGCAATGTCAGGCGCCTGTGGCGTTTCAACCGTGACTGATGCTCCATAAGCGGCAGATGACGGCGCCGTCGTAATGCTAGGCCGAGACCCAAGAGTAAGATATTCTGGTGAATAGGCTTCCGCCGTTTGAGTATTTCCGGCAGCCCCGAAGCCTAACGAAGAATCCACACCACCTGACGCGAATACCCTAGCGTCGGGCAACAGAACCACCGACGAATGGTACTGGCGGCCATGGGTCATGGGCGGCGTTACCGCCCATGTATCGGTGTCCGGATCGTAAATCTCACCGGCCAAGACGAAGATCGGCGAGGTGTCAAACCGGTTCGATGTCTGCCTCCCTCCCACTACCATCACTTTTCCGTTGGGTAAGGCGATGCACGCGATGCCAATCCGCGCATTTGCCATATCCGCCGTCTGCACCCAGCCCGGTGTGGTTGCCGGATTCGAAACGTCGATGATCTCACATTCTTTAATCGCGGGCTGTCCTGGCGCCTGGCCCCCCGCCACGAAAACCTTCGCTACTGGTGTGGCGCCGGTGTTATCGATGAGTAGCACCGAGGCGCCTTCCTTACGATCAGGGAAGTTCATCGGAGCGAGATCCGTCCAACTCCCGGTCGTTGCACCACTGAACGCGAACATGGAAACATCGTTAGTGGCTAACGCATGGCTGTTCCAACCAGTGCGTGTGAAGAACATGTCACCCGAAGGAAGCCAGTGAAAACCCGGGTAAAGTCCAGTGAACGGCTTAGCTCCACCTGCGACCGTCTGCCAGGCCGGCGTGGCATCGGCCATGTTGATCACTTCGAGATCCGCCACGGTCCCGCCACCCGGCGTGCCCGATAGAATCGCCGTCCGTCCATCGCTCATCGCGACCATCGTGGGGTACCAGCGGAAGTTGTTCATCTGCCCGGAAGCCAAGTGCGACCAGCTTTCCGCGATGGGATCAAAAAGATGCGTTGAGTCCACTTGACCAGGATTTGCGCCTCCTCCCGCGATCAGCCGGCCGTCAGGCAAGAACGTGTGCCCTGCGCAGAACAGGTCGTCGGAGTCTGAGAACGGCACGGTGGTGTAGGAATCCGTCGCCGGATCGTAGAGTGCTGTTAGGGTCCCAAAGGCTGGGCCCAGCTCCGCATGCCCGGACCAAATGATCACCTTGCCACTTCGCAGCACCGCCGAGTGTACAGCGAACGCTGGAGAGGGAGTCAGTATCGTCCAGAAGCCCGAATCGGTATCGTCCACGCATTGATTCGGATCGACATCCGGGCAGGCGAACCCTCCGGGATCGAGTGGCAGGGGCGCGCGCAAGCTATCTACGTAGGCATCCGTTAGGAACACCTTCTGTTTGACGCGGATGAAACACACCATCCCCGCCATCACGTGCGTTTCCACGTGACAATGTACGGGATGTAAGGAGGCAAGTTCGTAATCCTTCCCACAGCCTTCCTTGTGCTCGTCCTTGCACGGTGGCAACACGACGGGCGGAGCCTCCGTGTTGACGACAAAGGACTCGGCCGGTCCGATCGATTGATTGTCCAAATTCAAACCTCCGAAACGCCAATGCGAAGCGTGCGCGTGAAAATTGTGCCAGCCTTGGCCGAAGTCGTGATTGAACACATACCAACGAATCTTTGCGCCCGATTCCATCTCGATTACAGGAGTGTTTCCCGCGTGCGATCTTCCGTTGATCGACATGGAGGTGCCAGAATTCGAGGCCCCGTTCTCTGTCACTGTGTGAGTCGATAGGCCATTGTTAGTCCAATTCACCGTGGCGCCCGGCGCGATCGTGACTTCCTCAGGCGTGAACTTATGATCCGTAATGTCCACCGTTGCACTGGCAGCGCCTCCCGGCGCAACGATGACCTTGGCCTGCATCACACCGTGGTAGAAACACTCATAGTTGTAGGTCCCTGCGGTGTTGAATGTTCGGGCGAAGGTGCCGCCCGCCAAGATATCGCCGCTGTCGAATAGTGGTGCCGCACGCCGCCCGGCCAACACGTGCATGAAGAAGGGCACCTCGAGGTCCGCCGCCGGCCAGCAAGGATCCCGCACCACGACTCCTCCGATCAAACCGAGCCGAGCCATCTCGCCAAGTGCCTTGTAATGATCATGAAAGACCCAACAACCGGTCATTTCGCGCTTCACGTCGTACTCATAGATGTACTTCTCGCCCGGGCAGATCGCATCGCTCCTGACACCGTCCTTATTAGGCACGCCCAGCGGATACGCCCCGTCGGAGTCGATCCCGTATTGGAGGCCGTGCATATGAAGGCTGTGCGGCGCGTCGTCTCCATTCAACACATGAATGCGCAGTCGTCTTCCTGGTTGGGTGTAAATGACAGAGGGGATGCGCCGGGCTACCGAAGGCTCCGAAATATCCGTCGCGATCAATTTGTCGGGCACCATCGTGGTGTAGGTGTCATCGGTGTATTCGCGGTAAACGAGGGCCGTGAATTTCTTCATATTAACCTCGTCCTCCTTGATGGTCCCGTCTTCGTGGCCCATCCGGCGGAGGCAGTCCCGCCGGTAAGCGTACCCACCCCCTGGTTCCGGATCGACAGGTGAATAATCGACGATGGGCTCGATTTTGAGATAGACGTCTTGCGGCACGCAGGCGCCGATCAACGCTTCCGCTGGAAAGGAAACCGCCAGGGCCACGTCGAGTTCCTTATCCTGTTGGTTCGCGTAAACCACGCTGCTTAGATCCGCCACGAGTGCGCCGTGGTAGTAGACTTTGAAGTAGATATCCGGCAACGACTCCAACAACGGGATGGTGATACCCCACAATTGAAAGTAATTATTCCGAAAGTCCGCAAGTGAGAACCGGAAGTCGAATCGGCCCAAATCATCACTAAACGCCGACCCAAGGTGTTGATCGTTACTGATGTCTTTATCGAAAATGCGGACCTCAAATCCGCATCCAGGTTGCCCGGTGTTCTCATCAATCACCCGTCCGGTGATGACCCATTGTTCAATAGCTGATGGCATGATAGTCCCTCCAATTAGATATGATTATATTCGATTGCCTTCGAGAAGGCCGATAGATCGATCTACGATCGACCTTTGCAAGAGCCGCAACACTTACACTCTTCGCAATCGCACGCTTGATGGGTTTTACATGCTTCACAGCAAGCACACACAGCTCCGCATTTGCAGCCAGGCTTAAGACCCTTATCCAAGCCACTGCACTGGAGATTGAGCGCGCTAAATCCCAAGCACGCAACGATCGCGAGCGTTCTGGCAACAGTTCTTTTAGTTGAATGAGATGATTTCATTTTGATGTCGAGGTTAGTATTGGGTTTTTTGATAGGCCATTCGGCACAAGTCTTGCCCGTAGATCGGCAGTTAAAGTTAAAATCTCTTTCACACCTTCTGAGGGTCGCGCGATCACATCGGCGCCCACGTAAGAATGCGCCCGGAAACACCATTCGATCATGATTTTCCTGACAAATTGACAGAATACTCCACACAAATGAAGAGACTTATGACATCTCCTGCACATCATCACAGCATGGATAATAGCCGAGAGAGATACCCGATTGCAAGCCTAAATTTGTTTAGCGAACCAACCTTTTCGGGATCTGAGCAATGGGAACCGATTTCTTGATAACTTGAGTCACGCCTTCAAGGGAACATCCAAGTGAGGGCATGACTCAAAGTGGCGGGCACTTTTCTTAGCGGAACTCGTGAGCGTTCCGGGCGGGGCACTCCGGTGCCGCGAAGGAACCGTCACCAGTTCCTCTACCTTTTTTGACCACCACTTTTAATCACACCCTCCAAGTGACAGTAGCATTCGTCACTCAGGTCTCCCGGCAGTAGCGTCTGAACTCTCCGTCAACCTGGGCATGGCGCCGAACAAACGAAAGGAAGCCCGACTTGGAATCTTCACTCCAGACATCAGTATACAACGGCAAGCATGTTTCTTGGTGGGCAACAAACCGCAGGTTTCTCCGCGTTGTCCCTGCGAGGCCGCTGCAAGTTTGGACGGAATGAGCGATCCGAAAAATCGTTGTCACGGGCAGAGGCAATCCATAGCCTTCCACATCATGATTCTCCGCTTACTCAACCTCACGACACTATTCGCTTGCAGCGCGCTTATGATTGCCGACTCCCAGGCGCATCCCGCTACGGTCAAAGAAATGGCTGGTTCTTGTAACGCCTTCCTCAATGCTCTAACGGATGACCTAAAGACCAAGGCCACCTTTGAGTGGAAAGATGAAGAACGGGTCAACTGGCATTACATCCCGCGCGATCGCAAAGGGCTTGCCCTAGACGAAATGAATGATGCACAGCGGGCGTTGGCGCATGGTTTGATCGTAACGGGTTTGAGTCATCGCGGCTACCAGCAGGCACTTCAAATCATGAGTTTAGAGCAAATTCTCTATGAGTTAGAGAACAACGCCGCCCATCGCGACTCCGGGAAATACTACATCAGCGTGTTTGGGAAGCCGGACGCGGAGGGCACTTGGGGTTGGCGGGTAGAGGGGCATCACCTCTCCCTCAACTACACGGTGGTGAAAGGGAAAGAGATCGCCGTCACGCCATCGTTCTGGGCTACCAATCCGGGCCGGGTGAAGTCGGGCCCACGCAAAGGATTGCAAGTGCTCGCCGGTGAAGAAAATCTCGCGCGTAAGTTGGTCAATGCCTTGAATGAAGAACAACGCAAAGCCGCGATCTTCAGTGACGAAGCGCCGGCGGACATCATTACCAAAGCGGACCGCAAGGTGAATCCGCTAGAACCCAAGGGAATTAGTTATGCCAAGATGAACGATGAACAGCAGAAGCTGCTTAAGAATTTGATTAACGCCTATTTGCGCAAACATCGTCAGCCCGTAGTGAAGTCGGAGCTTTCACATCTTGAGAAAGCAGGATGGGACAAGGTGCACTTCGCATGGGCCGGTGGCTTCAAGGTTGGAGAAGGCCATTACTACCGCGTGCAAAGCCCACGCTTCCTCCTGGAGTACGATAACACGCAGGGCGGCGGCAATCACGTGCACGCGGTGTGGCGCGACTTTGGCAATGACTTTGGTGACGACATCCTCAAACGTCACTACGATGAGAAACACTGACGCCATGTAGCGGTGACTTTTAGTCGCCGCTGGATACTTGAAATTGACTCGGCGGCGACTAAAAGTCACCGCTACAAGTAGACCCAACTCAATCCTGCCCGGTGTTCGAAACGGATGCGATTCATAAAGGACACGGCTATCGTGAGGACACGGGCGCCGTTATTCCTCCGGTTTTCCTAACATCCACCTTTGAGTATGGAAATCCGGGTGGGTTTGACTATACCCGCTCAGGGAACCCTAACTTTAACAACCTCGGAGCCCAGCTGGCGGCCTTGGAAGGGGCCTCGCACGCCACGGTGTTTGCCAGTGGGGTCTCGGCCATCACGGCGGTCGTTTCCACGCTCAAGAGTGGTGATCTCGTCATCGCCGAGGAGAATATTTACGGCTGCACCTTCCGGCTCTTTGCTCAAGTCTTCGCCAAGTTTGGCGTTGCCATAGAATACTATGATCTAACGGACCAATCGAATGGGCGTCACATCATTGAGAAAGAGCCGGCCTTGGTCTGGATCGAATCACCAACCAACCCGCTGCTGAAAATCATCGATATCGCGTGGATGGCTGGCCTAACCAAAGAAGTGAGAAGTCAACTAGTCGTTGATAACACTTTCGCCTCAAGCTATTTACAACAACCGTTGGCATTGGGGGCCGACATCTCGCTTCTCAGCACGACCAAATACAGCAATGGGCACTCCGACTGTCTGGGCGGCGTGGTCCTCACGGATTCGCCGCATTGGAATGAAAAGATGATTTTCGCGCAGAAAGCACTCGGTCTTCAACCTTCGCCATTTGATTGCTGGCTCATTGCTCGAGGCTTAAAAACCCAGGCTGTTCGCATGGAGCGGCATTGCGCAAACGCTGAGACCTTTGCGCTGTTTCTTGAGAACGAAACGCCGGCCGTTCAAGTTCGTTACCCCCATCTTTCCTCACATCCGCAACAGGCTTTGGCCAAGCGCCAGATGCCTAAGGGAGGCTCCGGCATAGTCACAGCGGACTTTGGCTTGCCTCTTCAAGAGACGCGCGCTTTTCTGGAGGGCCTCCGTTACTTTGCTCTAGCAGAAAGCTTGGGCGGCATTGAGTCTTTGGTCTGTCATCCCGCGAGTATGACCCACGCCAGCGTGCCCAAAGCAACTCGTGAATCGGTCGGTATCACGGATTCGCTGGTGCGGTTTTCGATAGGGATCGAACATATCGATGATCTCATTGCGGATGTGAAGCATGCGCTTGACTCTTAGCGTCGAGCCTCAGCTAGATGTTATTCTCGTCGTCATCGAAGAACTCGAGATCGTCTTCTTCAGGCGTCCGCGTTTCACGCACGCGGAAGAAACGTTGTGCATCAGGATCCTGATCGACAAACGTGGTGATCCCTTCCTCGTTACTGATGAAGTCGACGAGTGGATTCCATTCTCGAAGGTCCGAGCTACTATCAATGACGAGGCGGCTCTGTGGACTTGAACGAACGTCGAACTCCATCTCGCCCTCACCATTGATCCGTGTGGCGGGAATGTGCGCGCCCGAAATGACCTCTGGCAGAGTCACGTCGGATTGCCGCCGCAACGTTAAGGGCATTTCCGTGACAGCGCTGAATCCTAACAGATAAGGTAAGCTTTGATTCTCATCGGAGACGGTGATGTTCACACGATCCGCCGCGGCCGTGAAGGGATAGGCATGCATGCCGGGCTCTAACGCTGTGGCGTCTAAGGCCAACCCGGTTCCGCGGCCACCCGTGATCATCTTGGATTCACGGGCCGCAAGCAGTGAAGATTCGGACTCCAGGTGATAGGCGCCATCAAAATGACCGTCGTAGATCGCAATGGCTCGTTTCTCCAAATCGGGATGGTAGTAAACGAGGACCAATTGATAGGAATCGATCTGACTATCTCCTTCGGCCGTTCCTTGCACGGCGAAACTTTGGGGACCGGCCAGGCTCTCTTGAGTAAGTGGCGTGAGAACGTTAACACGATAGGCGGCGCGTTGTGTGCTGGCATCCTCCGGCAAGCGGGCGGCGACTTTGAACTGGGAGGCGGAGAAGTCGGTCTCCTGAAAGCGGACGGCTGGGGCGTCAGGCATTTCGTCATTGGGTGAGGAGACGAGAGCATAGAGATAGGCGTCTTCGATTTCTGCCCCATCCGGAATGGAGGTGGTAATGGAAGCCGAACCATCGGGCTTAGCTTCTTGAGTTTCAGTAATCCAATCGCCCGGCAAGACCTCGTTGTAGAGGGCGGTTGGGGTGTTGTGATAGGGATGAACCAGTTTTCCGTTCTCAAAGATCACACGATCGCCTGCAAAGACCGTTCCTGGTTCGAGTTTTTCGCCATCCTTGGTAGACCACAAGACTTTCGCTAGTTTAACCGTGTTGTTGACGTTGAACCAAGTGTCTCCGCGTTTCGTCATCATGGTCGTTATCTCGAATCCGCATCGCACATCAAAACGCAAATCTTTGCTGATTAAGATGGGCCTCGAAACCAGGCGTTCGTTGATGGTTCGATGTGAATCGATGTTGTCGCTGGTGACAACCGTCGCGTTTGAGCGGCGGTCCACCTGCTGTCGGGGAACCGTCTCCAAAGTGAAATCCGGCTCATCGTCATCGCCCGTTTCCAAATTCCTCTCACGAAGGACTTCTTGTTCGGCGAGCCACACGTCAAACTGTACGCCCAATCGAGCGATACCGCTTCTGTCTTCAAAGAAGCTCCAGCCTAGATCGGCATCGATTTCAAAGACAAAGTTCACGATGATCTCGAAGTTTGGATCGACATCGAACAGAGGGTGATGGAATTGGATATCGTTGAGTGAGAGAAGGCTCAAGGCTCGCGAGGAGCAGTGATTGTGATGCGTGCGGCTAAAGAGGCTCTCACGAATGCGTCCGCCCAAGGTGAGATTTCTAGCATTCGCCCAAGCAGTCGCCCGGCTGCGAGCGGCGCGATAGGTTTCGGGAACATCTTCTCGATGATGGTAGGACTGGCTGGTGTTGCCTCGAGCGTCACCCAGAGAATAGACTGACCCTTCCGTAAAGTCCCAGTCTTCGTAGCGATGGCGATCACTTTCCGCAAGGTTATTCGGATAGTAGTCACTAAGGGATGTGTTGCCTGCCGTTTCAACACTGGCCCGAGTATTGGTGCTTCCAATGGTGCGGTCTTCAATCGCGAGCTGGATGTTTTCCGCACGTGCCTGAAAGTCTGTTAGAGCGATGAGGAGCAAGATCGTTGAAAGATTGGATTTCATGATTCTGTAAGGGTAGTGATAGATTAAAGATCAGTGATGGTGAGTCCCTGCGTCGGCCCCAGTTCAAGTGGCGCGTTGGTTTTCATGTTAAGACCGATGAAGAAGAGGGTGTCGTCATAAGACCCCACACGGATGCACAATTGGAGGCGGGAGAAGGGGAGCCGGAGAATGGGCGAGCCGTTGGCATCTGCCGGCTGAGCGAGATCATAGAGTTCATCATCCGTCCGCGAGTCGCCCTCGTGAAGCGTCTGGCCGCCTGGGTTGTTCGGCGAATCGTTGAAACCACCGATGGTAATGAGTCGGCTTGGTTGCGGGGCGCCATCGTCGGAACCCCCGGCTGAACTAGTTAAGGTATGGAGACCGGGCAGACCATCGCTTAACACTTTGATATCAACCGAGGATCCGCGAGGCGCGTTTTCAGCATTCTGCACGCTTCCGGCAATGCCCACTGACATCAACGCTTCGAAGCCGGGTTGTCCAGGGTTCACCAACCGCGATGCCTCGACCGTCACCACTTCATCCTCCTTCGCCAAGCTAGCGCCATCGATGAGAAGGAGTGACCGTTCGTCTTCATCCGGGTGGCTGTAGATCACCACGAGTACGACGCCTTCAATCCAATAGGGAGCGAGTTCTCCGTTAGGGAAATCCAGTTCGTCTACAGAGATCTCGATGGGCTGGGCACGACCGTTTCCGGCGAGGCTTCGGATGAGGTTCGTGACCTCGGCACGAAAGATCTGATTCTCCAAGAGCCCAGCAAAGAGCCGGTACTTCGGCTCCAAAACGACGAAAAGATTAGGATCCACAAACGACCCGCCCAGGCGGATGATGGGCGCCACGCGAATGTCCGATTGGTTGTAGAGGGCCGCGTAGACAAACGCCTTCTCCACGGTGGCGCCTTCAGGAACGGCCATCGTGAGATGACCGCTCGCAGCGTCGTCGGCTTGGATATTACCTTTGCCAACGCCGCTAATGGACCAATTGCCCCGGCCAACCCATGAATAAGCTTCTCGGTAGGAATCAGAGGCCAGAGTATCTGGTTCCGTGGGGCTTGCCGGAGGCTCCTCTTCTAGCTGCGTCTCATTGTTAGTGGGTGCGGCGCCGGTTACGACGTTGAATCCGAGGAAGAGAGGCACATCTTTGCGGGACGGATTTTCCAACTTGAAATTGAGTTGGATGTTAGATGATCCGTTAGGCAAGAAGGGAGTGGCATCCGCACCATTCCCCTGAGCCAAGTCATAGAGTTCATCGTCATAATGATCGACGAAAGGACCAGGCTCTGGTGTGGCATAGGGATCAGGGGGATTGGTGGGCAGATCGCCACGGCCGCCGACGGTGATGAATGTGGAGGTTCCACGTGAACCGCGCACACTTGCTTTGTTACCATCGTCCCAACCACCGGCCATGCTTGAGAGGCGCCTACCATTGACGTCAATCTCACGCAGCGCGTTCTTACGGAAAGGATCGGGAGCCGCTTGCGTGGAGTTGGCCACACCGTAAGACATCAACGCTTCGAAACCATCGATCGCCGTGTCCAGGGCCGTTCCAAAATCCACGGTCAACGCATCCTCATGCGTTCCGTGACCTTCATAGAGAATCACTAAGCGCTCCGCTTCACCCGGATGACTGTAGAGGACGACAAGGATCTCGCCGCTCGTTAGTTTGTGAATCTCTTCGGTCGGGTCCTCTTCATCGATCTCTTGCACACTCAACGAGACGGGGCCGCGCAAGTCGCCGATGATCTCGCGCAATGCATCGGTGGCATCGGCGCGGAAGGTCCTGAACTTCGTCCGGCTATCATTCACCCCAACACGCCGCCAATCCTCTTCATGGAAACGAACCCCATCCAAGACCACGTCCGGCCGCGCGTGCTCAGAATCGCGCAGGGCGTCGTCCGGAGAGCTCAGAAAAACAGCGCTGTAAAGGAAGGCATGCTCAATTTGCGAACCTTCGGGCAGGAAGAGATCGATCTGATTGAACCGCGGGTTTTTTAGACTGGATGCATTGACGGCACCGGCGTTGATCGTCCAGTTTCCGCGCCCTTCCCAACGGAATCCCTCGAACATCCCGGTTTCCGTTTGGTCTTGGGCGGGCAGGCTAGAGAAGGTGAGAAGGAGGAGAATAAGGCTGAATGAGAAGGCTTTCATGGTCGGTGATTGTTGATAAAGCCCTCTATGCAAGCGGCATTCAGGTGTTACCGGTTTGGTGGAAAACTGTTTGGCATTGGGAAGAAACTGGCTCTGGACAGTCTCAGAGGTCGTGGCTAATTAGCCCCGCCTATGGCCTCCTCCCGTTGTGTCATCGCAGCCGTGACTCTTTGTTGGCTGGTGAGTTGCGCCTCTCGATCCGATGCGCCGCGCCGCCACCCCGGCATTAAGAACACGCCGTACACGATCGGCGGGGTGCACTATCAGCCCTATTCCATCGAGGAAGCGCGCTATTACGACGAGATCGGTACCGCCTCCTGGTATGGGCCGGAGGGCTTCTGGGGAGGCTCAGAGATCACCGCCAATGGCGAAGCGGTGACCGCTCGGAGTGTCAGCGCCGCGCACAAACTCTTGCCACTCCCCACCTTGGTTGAAGTGACGAACCTCAGCAATGGCCGCCGTTTGCAGGTAAGGGTAAACGATCGCGGGCCCTTTGTTAGGGACCGCATCCTCGATCTCAGTTCGCGCGCAGCAGAGATCTTGGGTTTCAAGGCCAATGGGCTAACAGAAGTGCGCGTTCGCACCCTGCGTGTCGGCGACTAACCATCCTCCCAAATGAACTAAAATGAGCGTAACCAGTGATACCATTCAGTTTCTTGAATCGCACCACCTCTTTGGCGGCATCCCGTCAAAAGACCTAGCAATCATCTTTCCCTTTCTTGGGCACATTTCATTCGAGCCCGGCGACCGCATCACCGAGGAGGCTACTCCAGGAGACGCCATTTACGTCGTGACGGAGGGCTCTGTCGCCGTGACCAAACGCAAACCGGATGGTAGCGGCAGTGCTTTGTTAGATCAATTGGGCAAAGGCGCCACCTTCGGTGAGATGGGTTTGTTAGAAGGAAGCGAGCGCTCCGCATCCGTCACGGCGATTGAAGCGACGGATACACTGGTTCTAACCGATCAAGCCTTCAAAGACATCTTCGCTTTCCGCCCGGAAACTTTCCGCATGATCATGGTCAATCTCGCACGCGACCTCAGCCGAAGGCTTCGGGCGGCCAATGCCAGGATCGCAGAGTTGGCGCCTCCGTCAGGGGAGTAATCGCCATTTCTCCAGCTTATCTCCGTCCGTCGTCGGCCGAGTTTCTTTGAACGCTCACTTAGTTTAGTTTTCGAGTTCCATTTTCCGATCATCGGAATGGTGGTGGTGACTTTTAGTTGCCGTCGGTTAGCACGTGCGGCTCGGCGGGCTGGGGCCATGGTCACCAAGGAGTGATCGGCACGTAAAGCTGGTGAAATCAATATGATAGCAGTTTCTCATTGCAATCCTGAGAGTTCTTTCGAAGATCAGGATGATGAAGCAGACGTTGGTGATCCTTTCTGTAATGGGGCTACTCAGCTCTTCTAGTCCTGCCGCATCGATTACTGTCACAAACCAAAGCGATCCCACGGCAGAGTCCTATTTCATCACGAACTCAGAGGGGGTCTTGCTACCGCATAGAAGTGGGTGTGTCTGTAGGCACGTTCCGGGCAACAGATGCCGAGATCATGGCCGCCGCGGAGTCGGGAGACGTCTTTCGAGCTCTGGCTCAATTTGACCAATTTGGTCCTTCGGTGAGCACCATCTTCAGTTCCTCCGTTGATGGTCTTTATGTAAACCACACCTCTGACTGTGTTTCTTGCCAGGGATTCGATGAGCTTCCCATCTACACCGTGATTGGGTCAGGTCCAACGCTGCCATCCTCCGAAGAGATTCTCATTTTCAAACACAACGTCACCTTTCCCAGTGATGCGGAGAATCCCACCGCCACTGCGAACGCCATTGTGCATCCCAATGATGGGCAACTGCTCTTTGGCGAAATGGACACAACGATCTTCAATGGGCATGAAGTTCAAACCTACCGCTTGATCAAGAATCGTCGTATGCGTTTCGCTGCGGATGGTCCCTACATTTACGCAGACCATGGCGCCTTGTTTGTCTTCCACACCTATGCTAGTGCCGACGTGATTGCGTATTCCGGACGCGATCTGCCTCCTGGACTAACAATTGATCCGGTCACAGGCGCTATATGTGGGATTCCCTCAGTCACTGGAACGTTCCATGCGTCTCTCACGGCTTCAAATGGTAGCAAAGACATCACGATTCAAACCCACTTCATTGTTGGGGAAGCGGCGGCGGGCATGGATGCGGAAGGCCTACTCTGGCGTATTGGCAACAAGACTCCCTGGGAAAGAATGGTAACGGAAGAAGGCGTGGATGGCGATGTCACCTTGGTGGATCATTATGGCTCTAGCAGCATGAAGACCGTGATTGAAGGTCCCACAACGCTGCAGTTTCGGTGGAAGGCCTCAAATGATCTCTATCAGTCATCATTTAACGACTCCTACTATTCGTATCACAACCTTGATTTCGTGCTGAACGGCAGGACGGTAGCTTCGATCGATCGTGGTGAAGCTTGGGAAGAGGTGGTTTATGAGCTCCCTCCGGGTGTTCATGAAATTCAATTTCGTTATCGAAAGTGGGTAGGGCGCGCGAAGCCAGACACGCATGCCATGATCGACGCCCTTAGCGGCGTGACCTTTCCGGAGCCGGTTTTCAATGAGATCAACGACGATGATTGTGAGATCTCATTCAAGTGTGGCCGTGGCGCGGTCTACAGCATCTTATGCTCCGCGAATCTCAGCAGGTGGATTCCCTTAGGAGGCCGGATGATTGGCACCAATGAATGGTTGAAGGTGAATGCGCCTAACATAGACGCAAATTGCTCCTTCTTCTCAGTTATTCGGTTACCCGAAAAGCGGTTTCTGCCGAGTGAGTGACAGAATGCAAGACAAGAAAACCCGTTCGCCTGACGACGAACGGGCTCTCCTATAACACAAACTTAACTTAAACCTTAGTCCTTTAACCTGAAATCGAAATTCAATGCCAATTCGATCCGAACCATTGGGTCGCCGAATGGGCTTCATCCATCTCAATGCGCGCCGGGAAATTGAGAAGTGTCTTTCCGTCGCCAATCATGATGCCCAATGAACGGGCCTCGCGAATGGGCGTGGCCACACGAAAGGGATCGACGTCCAAAGCACTTGCCGGCGTGAGTGCGGGCATGTCTTGAAAATGGGTTTGGGCAAGAGTCGGCACCGAGGGCAAAGGCGCGTCATCGGTGAAACCAATGATGCAGTAGAAGGCGACCAGGAACACGGCCAGCACTGGTGCGTAGGCCCAACCCTGTGACCGCGGATCCGACAAATACGTTTGGAGCCGTTCCATGAAGATGCTGAGGGAGGACCGCTTCAGCAGCTCTTGCCGCTGCCGCAGATGAAACTCCTTTAAGAAATCTTCAAAATAGCCCTCCGGCGGTTGCTCGTGCCGCTTGAGACGCATCAGCTTTTGAACAGTTTCTCGATCCATCTTACGTGCCTTTCGTGGGGTTTCTCGAATTGTAGTCTCAACGCCGAAACTCTTCCAGAAAGTTTTGTAACTGTCGATGCGCGTAGAAGAGACGCGATCGGACAGTCCCTTGGGAAATTCCCAGTATCTTACTGATTTTCGCATGAGGTAGCCCCTGAATGTCGAAGAGTGTGACGACGGTTCGATGATCATCTGACAACTCCAGCATCGCTTCGTTCAATCTTTGCTGAAGTTCATGAATATTGGCTTCTCGGACAGGATCGCTCTTGGAGGCCGCCTCCAAATAATCCTGATCTTGAAAGGCCGCCGGATTCATGTCCTCCAGGCTCATCTTGCGCTGCCGACCCCGCTTCTTGAGGAAATTCAGGGTCATGTTCACCGTGATGGAGTAGATCCAGGTGTAGAACGTCGATTTCCCGCGAAAGCGTCGGATCGACCGATAGGCCTTGGCAAACACGTCCTGCAACACATCATGTGTGTCCTCGCGATTCGCGGTCATGTTGTAGACCATGCCGTAGAGTTTGGGGCTGTATTTCCGCACCAAATCGTCAAAAGCCTCCGTATCGCCGCTCTGAGAGCGCCGAACCAAGGCTTCATCGGCATCGGGACGCCGCGGTTCCTCGGACGTCTGGGGCTGCTCGTCGGGATCCATGCCTCAGGTCGCCGGCTCCGATAAAGAAAGCAGCGTGGTTGGGTGCGCGCGCATCTGCGGGAAATGGTTTCTACAACTCTCTACAATAACCCGAAAACGCCATGGGGCGACCGCCCAAAGCCCTTCGCGTCCCCGCCCTTCGACCATGTGTTACGGATTTGGCTCAATATTTCTTCGCGGAATCTTTCCAGAAGCGCACATTGTGCCTTTGTGTGTGTCCGCTCTGGGCCTATAAGGAGTCCCCGGCACTGCCCGGTGTTTCCCTATGATGCTCACCAAAGTCAGTTCCGCCGCCTTGCTCGGCATCGATGCCTGTGAGGTCGAAATTGAGATCAATGAAGGCGGCTCCACCCCCAAGACCGTGATCGTCGGCTTGCCCGATGCCGCGGTGCGCGAAAGCCGGGATCGTGTGCTGACTGCCATTGCCAATAGCGGCTTCGTCCAGCCGAAAGGCCACACCACCATCAATCTCGCTCCGGCAGATCTTAAGAAAGAGGGCCCGAGCTTCGATCTCCCCATCGCTCTCGGCGCCATCGGCCTGCGGTGCGAGTATGCGCTCGATCCCCACAGTTTCACCATCGTCGGCGAATTAGCGCTCGATGGTTTGGTCAGGCCGATCAAAGGTGCTCTCAGTATCGCTTTGGAGGCGCGTCGGCAAGGCAAGCGCGGCGTTATCGTGCCCGAAGCCAACGCGCTCGAAGCCGCGCGCGTCAGCGGGATCGATACCTACCTACGGCGTACGCTACCTACGCGAGGCCTATCAGTTTCTCATGGGCGAACGCCAGCTTCAACCCGTCATCCCCGAAGAAGACGGTGATCCCGATGCCTACAGCGTCGATTTCTCGGAAGTGAAAGGCCAGAGCCACGTCAAACGCGCCCTCGAAGTCGCCGTGGCCGGCGGTCACAATCTGCTCATGCTCGGCCCGCCCGGCACCGGCAAGTCCATGCTGGCCAAACGCATCCCCAGCATCATGCCGCCGCTTTCCGAGGAGGAAGCCATTGAGGTCACCAAGATCCACAGCGTGTGTGGTTTGTTAGATGATGAACACAGTTTCCTGACCATTCGACCCTTCCGCTCGCCTCACCATACCATCTCCGACGCCGGTTTGTTAGGCGGTTCCAGCAATCCCAATCCCGGCGAAATCAGCCTCGCGCATCACGGCGTTCTCTTTCTCGATGAACTTCCCGAATTCCGCCGCTCCACGCTCGAAGTCATGCGTCAACCGCTAGAGGACGGCAAAGTCACCATCTCCCGCGCTTCCGGTAGCATGACCTTTCCAGCCGAGTTCATGTTAGTCGCGGCCATGAATCCCTGCCCCTGCGGATACTACGGGGATCTCAAACGTGAATGCCGTTGCGGCCCCGTCCAAGTCCAACGCTACCGCCAACGCATCAGCGGCCCGTTGTTAGACCGCATCGATCTCCACGTCGAGGTCCCGCTCATTGACTACAAAGAACTCGCCGCCTCCGAAGCCGGTGAATCCTCTAGCGTGATCCGCCAACGCGTCAAAAACGTTAGGGAATCCCAACACCAACGTTTCGCTGACGAACCTGACATCCGCACCAACAGCACCATGGGCCCACGTCACCTGCGAGCGCACTGTCAGTTGGACAAAGAAGGCGCTCAATACCTTGACCACGCCATGAACGAGATGGATTTCAGCGCCCGCGCCTACGACCGCATCCTCAAAGCCTCCCGCACCCTAGCAGACATCGACGGCAACGAAGAAATCGCCGCTAAACATGTGTTAGAAGCGATTCAATACCGTACCTTGGATCGCAATCTGTGGAACTGAGCTTGGGACGATTTGTCAGGCTCCGGAAGGAATGGGCTCTGCTTCTATAGAGGTGATGGTGAGCAACGGAACGTATGCGAGTTCCTCCCTTCCCTCTTTTTCAAAGGAGATGATCAGCGTCGTGCGTTTGGCGGAGAACGAAATGAAATCGCGGTGTGGCACCTCATAACGATCGCCACCCGCTGTCTTGATCACGAATGGTTTGTTGCTTGCGATCGCCCTCTCAACGTAGCTTCTATCCATTTCAAGAATATGGCTATGATTCGAATCGTATCAAGGACATTCCGCACCTGCGCAACGATATAGTGACTATGTTAGAAGCATTTTAGCCACTCACCAGATCAAGTTCCGGCTTGAAATCGGCCGCGTGGTAGGAACTGCGGACGAGGGGTCCCGATGCCACGTGGCGGAATCCTTTGTTTCCTGCGATTTCTTTGTAGTTCGCAAAGGTGTCAGGATGAATATAGTCGACGACGGGCAGATGGCTGGCCGAGGGGCGCAAGTACTGGCCTAGTGTGAGAACGGTCACGCCGTGCTCTAGCAGATCATCCATGGCTTGAAAAATCTCGGGCTCTGTTTCTCCCAATCCTAACATAAGCCCGCTCTTGGTGGCGACGCTCTTGCCGCCAAGCATCTTTGCCGTCTTCAGCACATCGAGCGAGCGCTGATAGCGTGCGCGCGATCTCACCAGAGGCGTTAAGCGTTCCACGGTCTCCAAGTTATGATTGAAGATATGGGGCCGGGCACCCATGACGTGGGCGATGGCGTCGTCTTTGTTATTGAAGTCAGGCACCAAGATCTCAATGACGATCCCGGGATTCACTTCGCGTACGGCTTGGATCGTCCTCACGAAGTGATCCGCGCCACCATCTGGAACATCGTCCCGCGCCACGGCGGTGATGACGACATGATTGAGCTTCATGCGCTTGGTGGCTTCGGCGACGCGTTCCGGTTCATCGACCTCTAGCTCTAGCGGTTTGGCGGTTTTCACGGCGCAGAAACCGCACGCACGGGTGCAACGATCACCGGCGATCATAAACGTTGCCGTGCCTTGCCCCCAACATTCCCAGCGATTGGGACATTGCGCTTCTTCGCACACCGTGTGCAGCCGCAAATCAGAAACCAATGCCTTCGTCGACCAGAAGACAGGATTGTTAGGCAAACGAACTTTGATCCATTCAGGTTTGCGTTCGCGGTGAAGAGAGGGGTCGATCTTAACGGCCATCGGTCAGCGGACGATAGAGGGCGACTTGAGGTTCTCAAGCGGTATCCCTAAGAATGCCGCATGGCTTTGGCCATGGCCTCAGCTTGCTGGCGCTCTTGTTCGGCGACCTTCTCACGGACACTCTCTACTTTCTCTTCCAGAGCTTTGAGTTCGGCTTTCTTCTCAGAGATTTGTTCCTCTAACGCGATGAGATATTTTGCCGGGTTGCGTTCCATCAGGCGGTCAATCAGATTGAAAACCAAGGCCAAGCGCATGCCGCGCGCAACGATTCCGCGCAAACGATAGGCCCGGAGGATCTTGCTCGCCTTGGCCATGCGCAAGAAATGGAACAGCCGAAACATGCGCAAACAGGCGATATACGGCAGGAGGATGATGGCGATATTCACCCAGTGTCGTTTGCAATAGACGAGCTTCTTCTCTGCTAGCGAGAACATGATAATGAACTCTAACGCAAAGGCGAACCAAACGATGGACGTGAAAATGTGGACGGCCATGGCGGCCCACAAATGTTGGACGAGCAATTCTCTGAGAAAGAGTTCGATGCCCAAGAGCGGAAGGACGAGGAGAGTCACTGCGAGCATGGGCAAGGCCAAACGCAGCTCCATGCGCTCGAAGTTGAGCTTGGTAACCGAAATCCAGCCGTGCTTGGGCAGCCACACAAACTTGTGAGGATAGGCCGTGGCGTAGGCGATGCGGAAGGGCGGCACTAGAGTCGTGAGCAAGAAACGTTTGAGCATCTTGCCCGGTGCATCTTGCGCCGTGGCCATTCCTAGTAGCCCTTCGAGAATGATGAGCACCCACAACACGAGGAGTGGCCACGCCAAGATCGGGCTCATCATCATGGATTGATTGGCGCGTTCCGAAATGCCGTGCGCCAGCATGAACCCCTGGATGAGCAATGTGAGGGTCGCGGCCCAGAACATGATCGCCGAGCGGGTGTCGCCCACCCTCTCGTGCGATGCCGGCTGCTCCGTTTGCTCCATGCTTCCGAGTTCAGGAGCGATCTTTGGTTCCTCTGGGGTTGTCGTGGTGGGCGCTACGGATTCGTCGGGCTTCGATGGCATGGGTGTGAGGTCGCGAGTGGGTCCACTATACTCATCGCGGCGGATATTAAAACTCTCGGCAATCATGATGGTGTGAAGAGAGATCAGGAGTGTGTAGGCAAGGAAGGTGCCGATCGCTTGGCGGGCGATAATAAGCTTTTAAGGGCATTATAACCGGTGCCTAGGCGCGGGCGGCATTCCCCTCTTCAACGTGCTTCCTCAACCGAAGTTACACGGTGGAATCGCTGCCGCCTTATCCCTTGACCCGTACTACCCGGGCGTCTATATCCAAGCGGATTCGTGATTCGAGCGATCCTTGGTCCTAATCTTGTCCACACAGATCTGGCGGTGAAGGTTCACTGGATCTGAATCTTCCCAGGGACCAACCTGTCACAGGACCTCTGGTAATCTTCTTTATAACACCATTCATCCACTTTCTAGACTCACATTATACTGAAATGATCAGTAAACTCTTCGGTTTTTTCTCCAACGATATCGGGATCGACCTCGGCACGGCGAACACGCTGGTCAACGTCAAAGATCACGGGATCGTTCTCCGCGAGCCCTCCGTGGTCGCGGTGAAGGCCGGCACGAGCGAGGTCCTCGCCGTTGGAGATGACGCTAAACGCATGCTCGGCCGCACGCCGGGAAATATCGTGGCCATCCGCCCGCTCAAAGACGGGGTGATCGCCGATTTCGAAGTCACCGAGGCCATGCTTCGGCACTTCATCCGCAAAGTCCACAACCGCCGCACCATGGCCCGCCCGCGGGTCGTCATCGCGGTGCCCTCAGGCATCACGGAGGTGGAGAAACGCGCCGTCAAAGAGTCCGCTGAACAAGCGGGTGCGCGCGAGGTCTACCTCATCGAGGAGCCCATGGCGGCGGCCATTGGCGTGGGGCTGCCGGTGCAAGACGCCTCGGGAAACATGATCGTCGATATCGGGGGCGGCACCACGGAAGTGGCGCTCATTTCCCTCTCCGGCATCGTTTACAGCCGCAGCGTGCGCGTGGCCGGTGACGAACTCGATGAGGCCATCGTCCAGTACATGAAACGCGCCTACAATTTGATGATCGGCGAACGCACGGCGGAGGAAATCAAGATCCGCCTGGGTTCCGCGTATCCGATCGGGAAAGAAACCTCCATGGAAGTCAAAGGCCGTGACCTCGTCGCGGGCTTGCCCAAGACGATCACCATCACTTCCCAAGAAGTTCGCGAGGCCATGCTCGAGCCGCTCAATACCATTGTGGACTCGGTGCGGGTGACCTTGGAACGCTGCCCACCAGAACTTTCCGCCGACCTGGTCGATCGCGGCCTCGTGCTCGCGGGTGGCGGAGCCCTCCTACGCGGTCTCGATAAACTGCTCTCTGAGGAAACCGGTCTTCCCGTTCATGTGGCGGAAGATCCCTTGAGCGCGGTTGCCGAAGGCGCTGGGAAAGTGCTGAGTGAGCTGGAGTTTCTCAAGAAAGTAACCAGCGGGGGGAACTCACCATCGCAATGAGTTAGACGCCGCCTACCGGCCGGATGAAGCAGGTCAATATCATTGCTTTTCTGGTCTTTCTCGGTGCCGTCGCCTGGATCTTCCTTCTCAGTCCCGACACCGTTGCCGCCTTTCGCTCCACCTTCCTTGGGTGGTTCTCCCCGGTGATCAAAGCCTCGGGAGCGGTTCAGAGTGATGGCGCCAAAGACCAACGTTCTCGCAAAGAACTCCTCGATGCCATCGCGGAGCTCGACAAGAAAGTCGTGAACCTCGAGTTCCGGCAACAACGTCTTCTCGAGCTGGAGCGAGAAAACGAGGAGTTGCGTGAGGCCTTGGACTTTCGAAGAGTCGCCAAATACGACATCACCATCCCGGCGCTGGTGATCAAGCGAACGCGGTTGAGCTGGTGGAGCACGGTGACCATCAATCGCGGCACGCGACACGGTTTGGAAAAAGACTTGCCGGTCATCACCCGTGACAACGCCGTGGTGGGCAAGATCACACCTAACGGTCTCACCAAAGACACCGCGGAGGTGCTCCTTCTCACCGACGAACAATGCTGGGTGGCCGCGCGAATTGGGCGGAGCGCCTCCATGCACGGTTTGGTCCACGGCGTGCGTGCCATGAATAATTTCAAACCGGAGATTCGCTTAACGTTCATCGATAAAGGGCAGAAAGATGTCAGTCTGGCAGCCGGCGCCGTGCTTTACACCGATGATATTCAAGAGACGATCGGGAAAGGCCAAGTTTATCCCCCCAATCTTTTAATCGGAACGATCATGGAGCAATTGCGAGGCGATAAACAAGACTCTGCCCGCGTGCAACCCGCAGCCGACTTTGCCAATCTCAAATCTGTCTTTGTGATCAAGACCGATGCCGCGAATAGTCCACCTCCGGTCCCTAACGAAGAGACGGATAACACCAATTGAAGAGCCATGTATTCCGCGCTGACATTTTCCATGCTTTTCTTCGTTCTTTGCCTGCAAGAATTTATCCCGCGCTTGGGGCCCGATGCCTCATTCGCCACCTTCTTTATTTACCCACTCTGGTTTTTCTGTTCGGCGGTTACATTGTCTTATCCGGTCATGCTGGGGCTCGCTTTCTTTGCCGGCTTATTCTGGGATCTTCGTTATACCATCCAGCCAGGAGGCACCGTTCCCGGTGAGGCGACCTTTGGCATGAGTATCTTACTCTTTGGTATTCTCGGCAGCCTCATGCATGGCGTGCGGCCACTCTATCAGAAACGCAAATGGGCTCTCCCCATTCTGCTCACGGGAGCTTGTCTCGTCCTCTTTCGGGTCTTCGATTATCTTCTTCTCAATTTCAAGCGCGGTGACTTTCTCTTTCCTTCGACTTTATTACGGGAGATCTTTGCCACGGCGCTGATCACCATGGCCTTATCGCCATTGGTCTACATACTCTTACATTGGCTTAGCAAGACTTTCGGCTATCACACACGCTATCCGGGTTACGGACGGTAAACTCTAACGAAGCCCACGATGGTCATCCAATATCGTTTCCGACTTTATCTTATCGCTCTCATCCTTCTGGGCGCCTTTTCCGGGCTCTTGTTTCGCCTCTGGGACGTGCAAATCACCAATCAGAATCTCTACGCCGAGCAGGTCAAGCCGATGCGCACAACGACCGTTCGCGTACCCGGGGTGCGAGGCGAAATCAAAGACCGGAATGGCAACTTGCTCGTTACGAATAAATCGAAATACGAGATTGTACTCAATTTACGTGAGATTGAGCAACATTACCGCCGCGAACATCGCGGCAAGGAATTGCCGACAGTCAAACGCCAACGGGGCACAGGATTCAAAAGAAACGTCGATGTGTTAGATATCGTTACCGTCGTCAATGAAACCGTGCGCGATCCGCTGGCCGAGCTCGGCCTCGATATCAGCTACGACGAAGAACATCTGGAAAAACAATATGACGTCACACGTCTTCCCGGCCTTGTTCCTTTCTCGCTTTTCCAAGATCTAACCTACGCTCAGTTCGCCGTTCTCCAAGAGCAAAGCCTTGAGATCCCCGGACTCCGTCTTCAAGCCCGGCCTATTCGTGATTATGTGTATGGTTCGCTTGCCGCGCACTCTCTCGGTTATGTCCGGCGCGCCGACATGGCCGTTGATATCGCCAAGCTAGATAACCTTTCCAAGGGCGAAGGTCCGGAGGCAGAAGAGGCGCGCAAATGGTTGCGTCCCGATCATATCTATGAACCCGACCCCTTTGGCGTCTTGGGTATTGAAAAATCCCAAGATCATTGGCTTCAAGGGCGCGCCGGCTTTCGCGAACATTTGATCGATCAAAAGAACGTTTACGTTCGTGAATCCCAGAATGTGCCGCCCAAGCAAGGGCATGATGTAATCCTAACACTCGATTTGCGCGCTCAATACATTGTCGAATCCGCACTGCGCAAAGCCAACGGTGGACGGGGAATCGGACGGGGAGCTGCAGCGCTAATTGATCCCAATAACGGCGCGGTCCTGGCACTCGCAACAGTGCCGTCGTTTGATCCTAATCGATTTGTTCCATTTATTACTCCGGAGGATTTCAAGCACTATCGTGAAGGTGTTGGCAAACCGCTCATCAATCGTGCGGTCGCCCCGTTTGCGCCAGGCTCGACTTTTAAGATACCCATCGCCATGGCTGGAGGACTTAAAGAAGGTGGGAGCCGGTTCAGATGGCGTTGCTCTGGAGCGGTTTCCTTTGGTGGACGCAGCCGGCCGATTCGATGCATGGGCACCCACTTCGGAATTGGTCTGCAGAATTCCATCATGAAGTCCTGCAATTCCTTCTACTACAAATACGCCAATCATATAGGGATCGATAATGTCATCAAAGTCACCGATATGTTCGGCTTGGGTCAACCATCGGGCGTGCCGATTGAAGAACCGGCGGCGCGACGCTTCGTCGTTCCCAATCCGCGCTGGCATGAAGAAAATAATATCAACGGCCGGCTCGGACCCTGGAGCGCTGTGAGCGTGGCCTATGTAGGAATCGGTCAGGGCGGAGTCGCCTGTTCACCACTGCAGATGGCTCAAGTAGCCGCTATTGCCGCTAATGGAGGCAAGTGTTATCAACTTCGCATGGTGCAGCGCGTGGTGGAGCCTGATGGCACGTTGGTTAGTGAAAACACGCCCAAACTCAATTATGATTTGACCGAACACGGTATCTCCAAAGAAATCATTCAAACCGTGCGCCAAGGCATGTGGGACGTCGTTAATAAAGCCGGTGGCACCGCGAGGCGCGCCCGTATCGACGGCATTGAAGTGGCGGGAAAGACCGGGACGGCTCAATACAACACCCAGGATGGCACGCATGCCTGGTTTGTGTGTTTCGCCCCTTTTGATAAACCGCAATACGCGCTTTGTGTTTTCGTTGAAGACGGTGCTTCCGGAGGCCGCGTCGCCGCGCCTATCGCCAAACGCATCTTGGAAGAGCTGTTTCGCGGCAACACCTCGACTGATTTTCGAAGATTGGAGGACGCCGTGGGTCACGAGGACGTCCATGAAGAAATCACCTTTGAAGGCGACCTATGGACCGCACCTGAAGGTGAAGCTGATACCGCCGATACCGCCGTGCCCGTGGACGGCTCCAATTTTTCCGGGAATTCCGGAACGAACAATTCATCCGCAAATTCACCTTCGCCTAGCGTTCGCGAGAGGGCCAATATAGTGAAACCCCCAACCAATCGATAGGCGATTAAACACCCTTAAAATGTTGGACAAGATTAAGAAACTCTTTGGATTCTCCACCTCTGGAGATGGCAGTCGCATTGTCGTCAATTGTGAACCCTTAGAAACACGCGTCGCCCTTCTCGAGGGCAAGTCTTTGGAAGAATATAACATCGAGCGTGAGGGCCAATCCAATATCGTCGGCAGTATATTTAAAGGCAAAGTGAAGAATATTGAGGGCGGACTCAAAGCCATGTTTGTCGACATCGGTCTCGATAAAAACGCCTTCCTGCATTTCTGGGATGCCATTCCTGCCGCCTTGGATAGTAGCCTGGAAGAAATCCGGCGACCGGGAAAGAAACGCAAACGCATCACTTCTAAAGATATCCCCGAGATTTATCCGGTGGGTTCGGAAGTGCTGGTTCAAGTTACCAAAGGCCCCATTGGAAACAAAGGTCCTCGTGTGACCACCAATATCAGTTTGCCCGGCCGTTTCATGGTGCTCATGCCGCTCAACGATCAATTCGGCATTTCGCGCAAGATCGATGACCCGCAAGAACGCCAGCGCTTACGCAAGATCTGCGAACGTCTCAGCGTGCCCGAAGGCATGGGCATCATCATGCGCACCGTCTGCCAGGGCAAACGCGCGCGCTACTTCGTGCGGGATTTACGGCTCTTGTTAGACCAATGGCAAGCGATCGACGACGCCCAGAATAGCGGCAATGCGCCTCTCATCGCTTTTCAGGAACCCGGCTTGATCGAGCGTACCGTCCGAGATTTCCTGACCGATGAAGTCGCCGAGGTGCTTTGCGATAATGAGGACAAGACGGAGGAGATGCGCGAACTCGTCAGTGCTATTTCGCGGCGCGCCCGCAAGCGCATCAACCTTTATTCCGGCAAGGTTCCCATCTTTGATAAATTAGGGATCAATCGTCAGATCGAGAACGCTTTTCATCGTCAAGTCTGGCTGCCGTGCGGTGGCTACCTCGTGATTGATGAAACCGAGGCACTCATCGCCATCGACGTCAATACGGGCCGCAATAAAGGTTCGAAGAACAATATGGATAAGATGATCTTGGAGACCAATCTCGAGGCGGCAGAAGAAGTTTCGCGCCAATTGCGTTTGCGCAATATCGGCGGACTCGTGGTGGTGGATTTCATTGATATGAAATCACGTAAAGATCAGATGGCCGTTTACAAACGCATGCGTGATCGCGTGCGCAAAGACAAGGCCAAGACGCAGGTTTTGCATATATCGCAACTCGGTCTCATGGAAATGACCCGTCAGCGGCTAAACGAGAGCCTGACGGAATCCGTGATGGAACCGTGCAGTTATTGCCGTGGCAAAGGCAGCGTGAAATCCACGATGACCATGAGCGTGGAGTTGCAACGACGCTTGAGCGCCGTCTTTCAGCGTCAAGGGGATCGTCATCGCGACCTTATTGTTATCGTTCACCCCGACGTCATGCACCGGCTGCGCACAGAAGATGACGCCATCCTCGTCGAGCTCCAACGCCGCAACGCCGGCCGCCTCACCTTCCGCAGCGATCCCAGCTACCACCGCGAGCAAGTGAAGATTCTGGATGCGGCGAATAACGAAGAGATTCGCTCTTAGATAAAGAGCTTATGATCCTATCCATGATCGCCGCCATGACGCCCAATCGCGTCATCGGGACAGGTCATGGCGGCATTCCCTGGCATTTACCTAGGGACAGCCAACATTTCCGCGACTACACCGCTGGACATCATATGATCCTCGGACGGCGAACGTTTGAAGAAATGGATGGATGGTTTACGACGCAGACTCCCCTAGTGGTGACCCGCGATCGCCAATACCAGCGCTCGTCGGCCAAAGTCGTTCACAGCATCCACGCTGCCATCGATCACGCCCGTGCCGCAGGCGAATCCGAGGTGATTGTGAGTGGCGGCGCGAGCATCTACGCCATGGCGCTCCCGCTGGCGAATCGATTAGTGTTAACGATAATCGACGCTACGATCGAAGGGACGGCCCAATTTCCGGCCTACAATTCCACGGAATGGAAAGTAACGAAGCAAGAGACTTTCCAGGCAGACGAGGAGAACGCCTATGATATGGAGATTCTGACGTTCGAGCGCCGTGTTGTCTATAGAGGTTAGTGCTCACCGCTCATTTCATTTTCCCAAACTTTCAGACGTGCTTTGAGCGCTTTCGCCAACTCAGGTTGCCCTGTTAAGAGATTGTTAGATTCGGCAGAGTCGACTTTTAGATCGAAGAGCCATTCTTCCGTTTCGGCTCCTTGCACCTTGTGAACGTATTTCATGTTGTGATGCCGGATGGCTTTCCAAGTCCGCTCACCACGCCTTGCGCGCCAGTGGAGGGTCCTTGGTCGGGAAGGTTTTCTGTCCTCGAGGTGTTTGAGGATATCCATGCCGTCGAGGTTCTTGGTACCGCCGCCAGCGATTCGGCTGAGGGAATAGGTGATGTCGGTGGTGATACACGGTTGTTCGGAGACGAGACCGCCGGGAAGTTTGCCTGGCCAACGAGCCATCATGGCTGTACGAATGCCCCCCTCAAAAAGACCGCCCTTAAATCCGCGAAAAGGTGCGTTCGAACCGGGCTCCATGGCGCCGTGATCCGATCCGAAGATAACCAAGGTATTCTCCGCTTGGCCAAGTGTCGTCAACTCATCGAGGAGTTTTCCCACCTCAACATCCAGATCCTCTAGCATAGCCACGTAATCTTTGCGCGACCCTTTGGTAAAGTTCTCGGCCGTGACTTTCTTGTTCTTGTCGTTAGGTGTTTGAAACGGGAAGTGCGGTGTGGTGTAAGGCACGTAAAGGAAGAACGGTTTCTCTTGATGTTCGCGCATGAATGCTAGCGCCTCATTGGTGATCAAATGCGTTAGATAGCCTTCGGCTTCCGTGGGTTGGTCTTGCCGATAAAGAACGGGAATTTCAGAGAGTTCGCGATGCGTGAAGTAATCGCAATTGCCGCCCAGGATTCCAAAGAACTGATCAAAGCCATAGTGCTTGGGGAGGAAATGTTTCTCATATCCCAAATGCCATTTTCCAAAGATGCCGGTGACATAGCCGGCCTCCTTGAAAACGCGCGGCAGCAGCGCCCGATCCACCGGCAATCCCAATTGATTCTTCTCTGCTTGAGCCATGGCGTCATCATAGCGGCCCACATTACCGGTGCCGATGGCACACTCGAGTCCCTTGCAACGTTGCGGATAGCGCCCTGTTAGGAGCGCCGTGCGGGTCGGTGTGCATTCAGCGCCACTAGCATAATATTGAGTAAAGCGGACGCCTTCGCTCGCGAGCCGATCAATCCGCGGCGTCTTCGCATCAGGCGCGCCGTAACAACTCAGATCCCCATAACCCATATCATCAACCAAGATGAACAAGACATTTGGCTTGGCGAGAAGCGTCGAGGGCCAACAGAGCGCGATGATGAAAAGGAATCTCATGACCCGACGTTGACATCTCGTAGACTTGCTGACGACTCATTAAATCCGCTGGATTTCCCTTAAGGACGCTTCTAAGGGAAAGGCATGGACGCACTATGGGACTACGCAAATCCTCAATTGCGCGATCTGGTCGCGTATGAACCGGGCCGGCCGATTGAGGACGTGGCGCGTGATCTTGGGCTGGAACCTAGCGAAATCATTAAACTGGCCTCGAACGAGAATCCGTTAGGGCCTTCGCCGAAGGCCGTTGAGGCCATGAAGGCCGTTCTCGATCAGGCGCAGCTCTATCCCGACGGCGGAGGCTACCGTTTGCGCAATGCCATCGCGGAGAAGTTTGGATTGGAGCGGGAGAACGTCATTCTTGGCAACGGCTCTAACGAAATCATTGAATTTGTCGGGCATGCATTTCTCAAACCTGGTGATTCGATCGTCACCGCTGAGCACGCCTTCGTGGTCTACAAGTTGATGGCGACTTTGTTTGGCGCGGAAACGATCGAAGTGCCGGATCCAGGATTTGTCCACGATTTGGACGCGATGGCCAAGGCAGTGCGGCCGGACACGAAACAATTATTCATCGCTAATCCTAACAATCCAACAGGAACGTTGGTTCAACAGGAGGCCATCGACCGCTTCATGGATCAAGTTCCGGAGCATGTGATTGTGATTTTCGATGAGGCCTACTATGAGTTTCTCAAAGAACCGCCCGACACCTTAAGGTATGTGCGGGAAGGGCGAAACGTCATCGTCATGCGCACGTTTTCCAAGATCCAAGGTTTGGCGAGTCTGCGCATCGGTTATGGTTTGGGCCCCAAGTCCTTGGTGGAGGTTCTGCAGAAAACGCGGCAGCCATTCAACGCCAACGCCGTGGCCCAAGCAGGCGCATTGGCAGGCCTGTTAGATGAAGCGCATCAGGAACGCACGCGGCAGAACAACGACGAAGGGATTGCCTATCTCCAAGGTGTGTTTGAGGAAATGGGGCTCGAGTATGTGCCGAGCTACGCCAATTTCGTTTTGGTGAAAGTGGGAAATGGCGATGCCGTTTTTCAGAATTTGATGAAGCGTGGTGTGATTGTCAGGGCGATGCGAGGGTACAAATTACCGGATTGGATTCGCGTGTCCGTGGGTAAGCCTGAGGAGAATGAGCGCTTCGTTTCCGAACTCAAGAAACTCCTCGCCTAACATTCCCTCGAAGATGGACGACTCGGATACCATTGCCGCGATATCGACGGCACTTGGCCAAGGTGCCATCGCGGTCTTACGTGTTTCCGGCCCGGACGCCTGTGTCAGGGTGAACCCGCTCTTCCGCGAACGTGACCTTGCTAGAGTGGAGGCGCGGCGGGCGTGTTACGGCACGATCATCGATCGCGAAGGTCACCCCGTTGATCACGTGCTCGTCACTGTCTTCAAAGGACCGGCCAGCTACACTGGTGAAGACTTGGTGGAGATCAGTTGTCATGGAGGCATGTTAGTCACGCGGGAAATCTTCGAACTCTTGTTGCGAAGCGGCTGCCGAGCAGCGGAACCCGGTGAGTTCACGCAACGCGCGTTTCTCAACGGCAAGATGGATCTCACGCAGGCGGAAGCGGTGATGGATCTCATTCAAGCACAGACGTCACTCGCACGTCGGGCGGCCAACCAGCAGCTAGGCGGTCATTTGGGTCAGGCGATGCAGCGGTTGCGTGAGGATCTCATCAGCGTGGTCGCTCACCTGGAAGCCTACATTGATTTCCCGGAGGAAGACATCGATCCGGATGTGGGAGAAGAGCTCTACCAACGACTGCGCGCCTTGGATGAGCGCATGACCACCTTGTTAGCAAGCGCGGATCGAGGCCGCGTATTGCGGGAAGGGGCCAAGGTAGTGATCTGTGGCGAGCCGAATGTTGGCAAATCGAGTCTTCTTAATGTGTTGTTGGGTTTTGAACGCGCGATTGTCAGTGACACGGCGGGAACAACGCGGGATACCGTTGAAGAAGTGATCAATTTGAAAGGTCTCCCCTTGCGGTTGATCGATACGGCGGGGCTGAGGGATTCTGGGGATGCCATCGAACGCCAAGGGATCGACCGCACGCGCGATGCGATCACGCACGCAGATGCGGTGATCGAAGTAATCGATGGCCATGCCTCTCCGAGACCATCTGCGGTCACTAAACCCGATGATTTTCAAGGCGTGTGGGTTCGGCTATTCAATAAAGCTGACCTTGGTTTGCATGGGGATCACGAGATCGATAAAGGGATTGCTTTTTCGTGCCCAGAAAGAACCGGCATTGAGAAGCTAACTGAAACCTTAACGGCCGCCTTATGGTCGCAGGAGAATGACTCACAGATGCAACTGGTCGCGATCAATGCGCGTCATCAACGTTGTCTGGAGAGAGCCCGCGAGGCCTGCCGCCGCGGCATGGATGGCATGAAAGCGGGACTGGAACCAGAGTTTGTGGCGGTGGATCTGCGTGAATGTTTGGAAGCGATCGGAGAGGTCGTGGGCAAGGTGGATGTGGAAGAAATCTTGGGCGAGATCTTCAGTTCCTTCTGTATTGGCAAGTAAACCAGCCTCCCGTTAGGCTCGATACATGGGTCTTGATATTGCCTCAGTTGAAGCACTTGAAGAGAATTTGAGCCGTCCGGCTGCGTATGCGGAAGATGCCTTGGCCAAGGTTCAGGGTGACGTGATGGTGTTAGGCGCCGGGGGCAAGATGGGACCCACGCTCACACGGATGATCAAGCGTGCAGTCAATGATGATCGCCGGGTGATCGCGGTGAGCCGGTTTTCAAATGCCTCTTTGCCGGATCAACTACGAAGCCAGGGAATCGATGTTCTGGCGGGAGATTTGTTAGATCAAAGATTTGTCGATCGTCTACCTGAATGTCCGAACATCTTTTATCTGGCAGGGATGAAGTTCGGGGCCACGGGAAATCAGCCGCTGACTTGGGCCATGAATACCCACTTGCCATCGGTCGTTTGCCGCCGCTTCCCGCAGAGCCGGATCGTGGCGCTCTCCACGGGAAATGTTTATGGCCTAACATCCGCAAACGGAGCCGGTTCGGGGGAAGACGACAATCTGAATCCCGTGGGCGAGTATGCGAATAGCTGCCTGGGCCGCGAACGCATGTTTGAGTATTTTTCTAGCATTCATCGCACGCCGGTAATTTTGATTCGATTGAACTACGCCAATGAATTGCGATATGGCGTCCTGGTGGATTTGGCGCAACGGGTTCTGGCAGAGGAACCAATCGATGTGACGATGGGTTATGTGAATGTGATTTGGCAGGGGGATGCCAACGCCATGATCGTAGGCGCTCTCGCCCATACGGAATCGCCTCCTTCGGCTCTGAACATCGCGGGTTGCGGGCATATACGGGTACGCGATCTTTGCGAAGAGATGGCAGAGCGCGCGGGGCTCAACATACGGTTTACTGGTGAAGAAGCGCCGGATGCTTTGCTTAGCGACGCAACCAAAGCGACACAGTGGTTTGGGAAACCAGCCGTTCCCGCAGAGGAGATGATTACGGCTGTGATTCAATGGCTACAAGCCGGGGGTGAAACGTTAGGCAAACCAACCAAGTTTGAGAACCGGCGCGGAAATTTCTAACATGGACCCCGAAGTTAAAGTTATTCTTCAGGAAGGCACGGTCATTCCGGCGCATCCCTTGGCACTGACCGCGCAACGCCGGCTCGACGAACGGCGGCAACGTGCCCTCACACGTTACTATCTGGCGGCAGGTGCCGGCGGCATCGCCCTCGGCGTGCACACGACGCAGTTTGCCATTCGCGAGCCAAAGGTGGGTTTGCTAGAACCTGTGCTTCGTTTGGGCATGGAAGAGATTCAGGCTGCGAATCGCCCGGTTGTGGCGATTGCCGGCGTCTGTGGCGATACCGCTCAAGCGGTCGCCGAAGCCACCTTGGCGAGGGAAACCGGTTACCACGCCGGGCTCCTTAGTCTCGCGGCTCTATCAGGAGCATCCATCGATCAATGGATTACGCATTGCCAAGCAGTCTCGGAAGTGATCCCAGTGATCGGATTCTATTTACAGCCTGCGGTAGGCGGCTGTGTTCTTCCTCTAGCGTTCTGGCGACGCTTCTTTGAGATCGAGAATGTCGTGGCGGTAAAGATCGCGCCCTTCAACCGCTACGAGACGCTCGATGTCATCCGTGCCGCCGCGGAGTGCGGGCGCGCGGATGTGGCACTCTACACCGGCAACGATGATAACATTGTGATGGATCTGCTCACGCCGTTTCGCTTCATCGTTGCCGGAAAAGAGGTAGAGCGGCGGATTGTGGGTGGATTGCTAGGGCATTGGGCGGTTTGGACACACGCCACCGTGGAGCTGTTCCAACAATGGAAGAGGATGGTGCGAGAAAACCAGCCGCTGTCTCCCGACATCCTCGCCCTCAATGCCGCCGTCACCGACGCGAATGCGGTTTTCTTTGACGCGGCGAACGGCTTCGCGGGATGCATCGCCGGATTGCACGAAGTCTTGAGGCGTCAGGGGCTTTTGGAGGGACTTTGGTGTCTGGATCCCGCTGAGTCGCTCAGTCCCGGTCAAGTTGAGGAGATCGATCGCGTTTACCGCGATTACCCACATCTTCACGACGATGCCTTCATTGAGGCCAATCGCGACCGCTGGCTTTCTGGGTAGCGGCAGTCAAACCACCGGTTTTATCCCCGCGCATGTTCTTCTCAGTGGATTTCTCTTCAAAAAGTCGTCTAACTATGAGAATTCCTTCATCGCACTCCTCCCCCGAAAGTGTCCGAACCTTCCACCACCAGCCTCAAAACCGGAAACGACAAACCCCCGGCCTCCAACAACACAATGTTTCCCCCTACCCAGTGGAGCATGGTGTTGAAGGCGCGTGGTCTGGATTCCGTGGAATCGCGCAAGGCGTGGTCGGAACTTTTCACCGTCTACTGGTTCCCCCTTTACGCTTACTTGAGGAGCCGGGGCGCCTCGATTCACGATGCGGAGGATTTGACCCAGGGCTTTTTTGAGAGCCTTTTCTCGAAAGACAGATTGGCCGAGGCTGACGCCAACAAAGGCAAGCTGCGTAGTTTTCTTCTCTCCATGTTGAGGAATTACTCGGCGACGGAATGGCGGAAGGCACGCACGCAGAAACGTGGCGGGCGTATCCCGATGATATCACTCGATGTGAACGCAGCGGAAGAACGTCTGCACATCACGGAGCACATGGATCCGGAAGCGGAATTCAATCGCAAATGGGCCTACACACTTTTGGAGGATACCATGCGCGAGGTGCGAGCGAGCGTCGAAGGACGATTCGGAGCCAAGACCTTTCGAGCGATTCTCCCTCACCTCGTAAGGGATTCCGATCGATTGGATTACGAAAGACTCGCCAGGGGATTGAAACATACTTCAGGAAACCTCCGGTTGATCGTGCATCGCGCGAGAGGATTGTTTGGAGAAGTTCTCCGGCAGAAAGTCCGCAACACGCTGATGGATGAGTCCGAACTTGAAGAAGAACTCCGTTACATCTTTAGCCTGTTCTCCCAACGCTGATTGGCACACGCTTCCGTCATGGGAAATGAGACCCTATGTGAACATTGTGGGGCAGTTGTACCCACTGATTCGGATGGTCTCTGTCTCGACTGCCTGCTCAAGTTAGCGGAGCCGGTGGCTCAGGAACCAACGAATCAGAAGATCGATTTCGCGCTTCCTGAACCCGAGTCTCTCATCTCGATCTTCCCAAACATGGAAGGGTTCGAATTGATCGGCTGGGGAGGCATGGGTGCCGTCTACAAGGCGTGGCAACCCAATCTCGAACGCGCGGTGGCCATCAAACTGTTGCCCACGGAAATGGCCGCGCATCCCGAGTTTGAGTCCCGGTTTGCTCAAGAGGCCCGGGCGATGGCCAGGCTCGAACACGATCACATCGTACGCATCTACGAATATGGCCGCAAAGGAGACCTCTATTTTCTCATCTTGGAATATGTGCAAGGCGCAGACTTGGCGCGGGTGTTGGATAGCGGAAAGAAACTGACGTTAACGGAAAAGCTAAGTATTCTCTCGCAGTTATGTGAGGCCGTTCAATACGCGCATGATCGTAAGATCATTCATCGCGATATCAAACCCGCCAACGTGCTCCTCACCCAAGACGGCAGAATCAAAGTTACGGATTTCGGTCTCGCTACCGCTTTGGAAGGCGAATCCGACCGTTTCAAACTCACGGGCACCAACACGGCCGTGGGTACGGTACAATTCATGGCCCCGGAGATTCTCGACGGCCAATCGGGTGACCATCGCTCTGACATTTACTCCGTAGGTGTGGTCGCCTATCGTTTGCTAACGAATAGCAATCCGGCAGGTGAATTCCCGCCGCCATCGGCCACCGCCGGTGTGCCCAAGCAACTGGACCCCATCATCACCCGGGCATTGGATCGCGATCCGGCCAAGCGTTTTCAAGATGCCACCTCTCTCCGGCGGGCCTTGCGGCAGGTCCAGCAGCAACTCAAGCCAGGGGGTAACCAAACCTTGGTCGTCTTCTTCGCAGAGATCGTCGCCAAGACAGCGGACTCCACACAGCGTGCGCAGACGATGCTAGAGGGAGCCCGCCGATTGGGTGAACACCTAACCAAGGTCATCGATGAGGTGGATGGAGCCGTCGTGATCAACGAAGACGAGGGGTGTTTCCTGATCTCGGCGACCGCTCCAAGTCTTGCCGTCGCACTAGCACTACGCTTGCAAGAAGCGGCATCACGGCACCAAGCCGCCGAAGTCCTGAGCGTGCGGATGGCCTTGCATCTTGGCGAAGTGACTGAATCGCTCGATGAAGAAACAGGTGATCCGAGCCTCTCGGGGTATGCCGTTTCTGTGGCAGCGGCCATGCGTGACCTCGCTGTTCCCGGTCAGATCCTCATTTCCGAAGCCATCTTCAATAACGCGCGACCGGTACTGAAGAAACACCCTTCCCACGGTACCGGGAGCCGGAAGGAACCGGCAGAAATCCCTTTGCAATGGCCGGCTCACGGGCGCTATCATTTTCAGAATCTGGACGACACGGTCAGTGTGTTTGAAGTGGGAATCGAGGGCCGGGCGCCGCTCACGCCACCGGAGAATACCGGGCAAGCGCAGCGCGATGTCTCGATTGAAGAGGAAGCGACACTGGGGTGGCGGCCGGCCGCAGGAATACCGCTCAAGGATCGCCCGAACTGGATCCTCAAAGAGAAGTTGGGACAAGGTGGCTTTGGCGAAGTTTGGATGGGTGAGCATGTGAAAACGCGAGACAAACGTGTCTTCAAATTCTGCTTTAACGCCGTGCAATTGCGCGCCTTGAAGCGAGAGCTCACCTTGTTTCGTTTCTTTCGCGATAGCTTGGGTCGCCGTCCTGACATGGTCACCATTCATGACATCCAGGTTGATCAGGCACCCTACTATTTGGAGAGCGAGTACTTCCCGGATGGCAATCTTGCCATGTGGGCGGACAAGGAAGGCGGTATTGACGAAGTGTCCGTCGAGACGCGTCTCCAGCTCATGCAGGGGATCTCCAAAGCCATGGGCGCGGCGCATTCCGTCGGAATCATTCACAAAGACCTCAAACCGACAAACATCCTCATCGAGAAAACAGAGAAAGGGATTCAACCTCGGTTGGCCGACTTTGGTTTGGGGGAGGTGGATGAGAAAGAGAAACTCAGAGATCTCGGCATCACCGAGTTCGGCTTCTCTGAAGCTCCCGATACCGAGCAGCCGGATTCCGGCTTTTCCGGTACCCGTCTCTATACCGCGCCGGAGTATCTGGTTGGGGCACCTCCTTCGGCGAAGGGGGACGTGTATGCGCTAGGGGTCATGCTTTACCAAATGGCGATCGGCAACCTCAGACGCCCCCTGGCCACCGGCTGGGAACGCGAGATTAAAGATGCTTTGCTAGCCGAGGACATTGCGAAGTGCGTCGATATCGATCCCGAGAACCGTTTTGAGGATGCTTCAGAACTCTTTCAAAGTCTGAATCTTCTCGAGGAGCGTCGTCGCTCAGCTCGCCTAGCGCATACTCAAAGATGTTGGCGGAAGGGCTTGTTTGCCACTCTGGGAGTAGCGAGTGTTGTGGCTATTGCGTTGGGATATGGGTGGTGGACTTCGCAAGATGCCCTTCAAAAAGCTAGAGAGGCCCATGAGCAAGCGAAGGAATCCCTTGCGGCCGAAGAAAAGGCGAAGAAGCAAGCTCAAGAATTACTCGTGAAGACCGAAGCAGCGAATCGGCGCTCCGAAGAGGCGAACGAACGCGGCCGCCTTCTTGTCAGCATGATGATGCATCACACTTATCCTTACTTGGGCAATTCGGGGGACGACAGGGCTAAGGCCGATCTGGTGGCAAAGCTAGATCATTATTTCAATTCCATACCAACGGAAGAAATGACCGATGGGCTGAGGATTGCTCAAAGCAAGCTCCTTCACCGCAAGGCTCTGCTCAAATTGGACGGTGGAAGCACATCCGAAGGAATCGAACTCTTGAGGAAAGTCGTCGAGATGCGGAAGGCGTTAGGAGAAGGGGCCGATCCCGATCCTCATCATTATGACCTGATGAGCAATGCCTGCGATCAACTTGGAAAATACTTGGGTAGTACGGGGGATTTCCAAGCTGCCATCCCCCTGTTGGCAGAAGCAGAAGCGTTCGGGGAACTAGCGAAGGAACGGACAACGGAAAGAGGCGATCTCCCCGAAGTCGAGAACGGACAATGTAACATTCTGGTAAATCGGGCACAACTTGATGTTCACGTTGGGGAGTATGATCATGCCGCTCACCATTTCGAACAAGCAATCGGCACCCGCCTCGATCTCATCTCTCGGGTTAACAAAGATGAGACCTATCGTCGTTCGATTTGTTGGACCTACTACCACCACAGTCTGCTCGAGAAAAGAAGGTCGCGAATAAACCAAGCGTTAGCGTCCATTGAATCCGGCAAAGTGTTCGCAAAGGGGCTCATGCAAGAGTTTCCGAAGAAATCTGATTACCCCCATGCCCTTGCGGGTCTTTCCTATGCCGAGGGATTGATCCTCCAACAACAGGGACTAGCGAGGGAAGCCCATGAGTCTTTTGAGCATAGCGCGAGGTTTTATGACCAACCACGATTCAAACGTCAGTGGGCCGCCGTCAAGTGGTCGCAAGGATGGAACCGCCTTCTTGAGAAGGGTCTCGAGCAGCCACCCGTGGAATTTGAAGAGGCGTATCGTGAATTAGAACCAGAGTTCAAACCGGATACGCGTGACTTACGTCTTCGGTTAGACTTTCGCCGCACCACACTTGATCGGCTTCGCGCCGAGATCGTTTTCGCAGACGAGATTCCTAACAACGTTGCGCTGGAGCTTGAGAAGGTCACCCAGGCCGCAGCCAAGATTGCGGCGGAAACGCCAGCGTCCCTTCGGGCCCAGTCGCTGCTGGCACAATGCCACGTGGTCAAAGCCCAGGCGCTGGCCCAAGACAGCGACGCTTGGTCTCAAGCTCAAGAGGCGGCAGCGCGTGCCATCACGCTGTTAGAGCCGGTTTGCCAGAAGGTGAAGAACCTGGATTCCGAGTTTGTATTGAGCCTGGCAGAAGCGCTATGCCGTGCGGGCGAGATCGCCATGGCTCTCGGTGATACGCAAGTTTCCACCGATCAGTTCAAGACGGCGGCGGTTTTGCTAGAGAAAATGGACGCCGCGATTCATCAGAATGTGAAGCGCGTCCGACTCCTTGCCGCTGCCAGAGCAGGGCTTACACACGATACCCAGGCTGACTGGCCTGGCGTTTCGTCCTTCCTCTATCACTTGGCGGAATAATGCCCTGGGAAGACCTTGGAGCGAAATTAGGTGGCGCCATCGTCGCTGATTTCTCCGAAATCAGATGCCCGCTTGAGCGGGCCTTCCTAACAAGATGACGCTTTATTGCCAAGGAACGCGTCCTCAGCCGGACGGCTCGGAGAGCCATCCCTGCCCGAACCTCTGGGTCGGCATCCGAGTACGGAGACCTCGGCGACACAGAGATCGCCGTGTCTACGTGACAGCAAGTTGAGGATTAGTTCCCTTGTGGGGCCGCTTCCTCCCCAACCACGCCGCCGATCACAGCGCCACCTAACCCTCCACTAACAGCGGCGCCCTGAGCCTGCCATTGTTCAAGCATCTCAGGACTCACCTCGATCATTCGGGAGACCTCCTCGGGAGAAACGTCTAACCCTTCGACTTTAATATTCGCACCGTCCCCGTGGAAAAACGTTACGCCATCGCGCGTCGTGACCACGCGTTGAGGCTGCTGCAGCGTTTCCAAGGGGATCCCGTTAGCGTTCGCCCAGGCCGTGGCGCCTTCCGGGTCCTTGCGGAACCACTGCTGGCCCAGCTGTTGCACGGTCTCGTCCCGAATGGCGTCATTGTTAATCGACATCGCGCTTTGAATCGCGGCTTCAGGTGATTCGCCGGCCAGCCGTTGTGAATAGGCTTTGACGCCCATATCCGTGGCCTGGGAATCCGGCATGCTGTTGAGCCACTCACCCAGGGCCGACAGATCATCACTTCCCCAGGTCTTAGCCATTTCATAAATCGCCGATTCTTTGGCTTTGCCATCCGGGAGCCCCTCGAAGTAATCGGTCGCCTCATCGGGATTCTGACTGACCCATGCTCTAGCGAGGTCCTCAAAGGCCTCCACGCTGTATTCTTCACTCACGTGATCACCTAACCAACTGGCCAACCCTTTGGGATCCACGCTGCCCCAATCTTCCGCAAGTTCTTCAAAGGCTTCCTCCTTGAACTTCAGATCTTCCTGAGCTGTGGCCCATTTCGCTGCCTCGTTAGGATCCTGCTTGAACAGATGACTGGCGATCTCGCCGGCGAGGTTCTCGCGATTCTTCCCCGGCTCCACACTTTCGACCAAGAACTCGGCCGCACCATAGGGATCACTCACTGCCAGCCCCTTGACCAGACCCTTCAAGAGACCGCTGTCCTGATCTTCCTCAGGAAGGTCTTTATACCATTGGAGGGTGCTTTCAGGATCCACGGTGGCCCAGGAAGCCACTACCGGATTCATCAAATCATTCTTACGGATGCTGCGGCTATTCGCATTCTCTTGAACAAACTTCAGCGCTCCTTCCGGATCGAAGGCAGCCCAAGCGTAAAGGAGCATCTGGTACTCTTCCCGATGATCATACCGCATGGGGATTTCTTCAAAGGCCTTGAGGACCTCGGGCAGCGATTCTTCCGACAGATTACTCAAAAGATTGGTTAGGCTCGCGAACCGGTTGATGGGATTGGGGTCGCGCTTGATGGTATCCAATTCCTCTCTCAAGGCGGCGATATTGAGGCCTGATCCGCCCGTCCCGGAACCGGATCCACGCCTCGCGCCTTTGTTAGATTGGCTTCCTTTGCTCCACGTTTCTCCGCCGACAAGACCCGCCTCATTCCCATTGACGGACGTCATCCCGCCTCCTCGAGACTGGTTGGAAGTGGACGTTGCCTTGCCAAGAATGTAGCCGCCTGCCCCCGCGATCAGGACGGCCATACACAGGTAGAGCCAAGTTTTCATAACCGGGCACTGTGGCGGCCCGTAGCCCTGGAGTCAAATTTAGCGGTTTCCGCCCTCCATTTCTCCCTTGGAAAAACGGCTGGATTGCCGCTTGCCAGGGTAGGGGCCGTGACTATACTTGCCCGCTCTCTCCCAGGGGAGATTTGTAAGTTTTCTGCTTGACGCGGAGGCTTGAAACTCCTGCGGAGGAATCTCTAGCTGAAATACAACTTTTATGTCAACCGAACTACTCGAAGAGCTCGTCGAAGCAGGCGTCCACTATGGTCACCAACGCCGCAAGTGGAACCCCAAGATGAAGCCCTACCTCCTGGAGGAGCGGAACAATATTTACATCATCAATCTCTACGAGACGGTGAAGCAGATCGATTCTGCGGCTGATTTTCTGGCCAACCTCGCTGCGAACGGAAAGAAGATCCTCTTTGTCGGTTGCAAACGCCAAGCACAAGAAGCCGTGCGCGAGGCCGCCATGACCTGTAAGCAGTTCTACATCAATCATCGCTGGCTTGGGGGCACCTTGACCAACATGACCACCATCCGCCAGAGCGTGGGCCGATTGGAGTATTTGGAGAAGATTGAGAAATCCCCAGAATTCAAATCCATGAGTAAGAAGGAATTGGCCGCCCTCAATCGCGAGCGCGCCAAACTCCTGCGGAACCTGGAAGGCATTCGTCACATGGAAACGCCGCCAGACGCGCTCGTCGTGGTCGATTCCGCTCGCGAGAGCATCGCCGTGAACGAAGCGCGCCGCTTGGGCATTCCCGTTGTGGCCTTGGTCGATAGCAATGCCGACCCCGATCCCATTGCCTACCCGATCGCCTCGAATGATGACGCCTTGCGCTCCATCCGGGTGATCTTGCAGAAACTGATCGATCCCATCATCGCCGCCACTCAAGGAGGAGGGAAATTCACCCCCTCCAAGCGCGCCGAGATGGACGTGGTCGACGCCTAAGCCCGGCCTGTTCTCAAGTTTCTGACTGACGTCAATTGCCCGTGATTCGCTCGCGGGCCCCTCATTATCTTTCAAACACTCACTTCAACCTAACATTTACCAACATGGCCGAGATTACTGCATCCCTTGTCAAAACCCTGCGCGAAAAGACCAACGCCGGAATGATGAAGTGCAAGGAAGCGCTCAAAGAAGCCGGGGGCGATCTCGAAAAGGCGGAAACCATTCTGCGCAAGAAGGGCCTTCAAGCTGCTGACAAGAAGGCCTCGCGTTCCGCGAAAGAAGGCGTCATCGCCTCTTACATACACCACGACAAAGCGGGTGTGCTGATCGAGGTGAATTGCGAGACTGACTTCGTGGCCAAGACCGATTCCTTCCGTGATTTCGTCAAAGACGTCACTCTCCACATCGCGGCGGCCCAACCAACCTGCGTCACCCGTGACGAGGTTCCCGCTGAGGTGGTGGAGAAGGAGAAAGAGATTTACGCCGAGCAAATGAAAGACAAGCCGGCCAACGTCATTGAGAAGATCCTCGAAGGCAAGTTGGACAAATTCTACAGCACGATCTGTTTGTTAGAGCAGGGCTTCATCAAAGACCCTGATCAAACGGTAGGCGATCTCCTCAAATCCAAGATTGCTGAACTCGGCGAGAATATCGTCATCCGCCGTTTCACGCGTTTCGCTCTGGGCGACGGGGAATAAGCGCTAGAATGTTGGCGCGGGTAGCAAACCCGTGGCGAAGCTGTTGGAGTCCAGCCTTTGGCTGCCGCAGCACATGGTGCGTGTTTTCTAACGCATGATCAGCATCGCTCTGCGCGCAATTCATTCGGACGGTCAGAAATGGCCGGCCTACGTTACTCCGCTAACGAAATCTTATCCTTGCTGGGGAAGTTCTCCGGAACCTTGATCGTCACGGCAACACCGGCGGCGTATTGAAGGGATCGCGTGAGAACGGTGCGGAAGCCGACACAGCGCAGGGCGTCGAGTTCTTTCTGTCCTTTCCACAAGTGCCCTAACACCGTGGTCACGACACGGCCTTTCCCGTGCGGAATGACCCAGGTCATGGGTTCGTGTTTTCCCGAGCCGCCCGTATCGGGATCCGAATAGGCGCTGCTGAGGATGGTAAGATTCTTCGCCGGGCCACGCATGCCGTGATAGAGTTCATCAAAGGCGTGGTGCCATTCTCTGGGAAAGCCATGCATGATGGGATGGTTGGGATTGCGGACCTTGACCGTGAAATGATGCTTCTTGCCATGCCCCGAGCCTTGGCCTTCACCACGGGGCACCCGAATGAGCTTATCATTGTCATCAAAATACAATCGATCGCCGGCCATGGGATTGCGCCAGAGGAGGCCTGTGATCTGCTGGAATTCCGGCCAATTGGGGAAGCCGTTGTTGGCAGCATGCACATTCACCATACCGCCGCCTTTCCCGATAAAGTCCAGGAGGCCTTGACTCATGGATTCCGGCCACGGATCGCCAAAGTAGTTATTGAGAACGACGTCGTATTGAGAGAAATCGACCTTCCATTCTTTCCAAAGCGCTTTGTCAGGGCTGGTAGAGACGGTGACTTCGAAGAGGCCTCCAGCATCATTGAGCGCATCGACGAGTTCTTTGGTAGTACGTTCCCAGTCATGGTTATTCTGGCCATCAATGAGCAAGACTTTCAGCTTAGCTTTATCGCTAGCTGCCTTTTCATCGGTATGACCGGCGGGAATGAGCAGGAGAGAGGTGAGGACAATGAGGCAAGATAGGAGAGAGACGGCTTTCATGGCAGAATAATGAGGTTACTCGGTGAATCGCTCAAATAATTGTTCGAGGCGCTGGTAATAAACTTCCCGGTCGAAAGCCAGAGACGGCGGACGGCGAAATTCAGTCGGTCGGCGATGTTCTCTGGGATCGTGATCGCCCTGAAGAAACAGCTCGAACCGTGGGCGCAAATCATCAATGGGATTCTCCAGGCCGCCTGTGATGGTGAAAGGCGCCCAACCGTACTGACTGCCATCATTCCGCGACTCGAAGAACTGAGGGCGGCCACGCTCGATCTTGTCCAGGACGAGTTCAGGCAATCCTAACATAAAGGAACCTTCCAAATCGTGATTGGCCTTGACCGTGAACTCACCGGTCAGGGCGACGAGGCTGGGATTACGGCCGTAGATTTCATGAATGGTGACCTCACTGCCAATCTGCCGGATGTTGGCTTCGAACACTTGATCGAATTCAACGCGGCTGAGTGCGGCGATACCACAGTATTTGGACATGCTAGAGAGAAAATCGAGGTTCTTGATTGAGAGGCCGGGAATGGCAATCTTGCCGGTCAGAACGGGGGGACTCTCCGCCGTGAGGCTGCCTTCCAAGCGGAGTTCACCGCTCATCAATCCCAATACGCGGTCTCCCCAAGTGGATTTGTTCACCAGGTTGTCGACTTTGATGTTTGTGATCTCCGCGGTGAGGTCAATGGAAGGCTCCGAGCCAGTCAGTTGGATCTCGCCGGCTAGCTCACAGGTGCCGCCGTCTTCAGTCACGAGCGTGGCGCGATGCACGGACAGCTTGCCATTTCCATCAATGGACAGGTCAGCCGCTTTGATATGGAAGAGCGGCCAATAGAAATACTTCAAAGTGCCTTTGTCGCAATCCATGAGAAACCCGCTGCTGGTACGGTTCATAACCAAATGGAGGTTGTCTAACCGGTGCGGGACGTCCGGATTCGCTCCAAAGGTGGCCGAGAATTTGCGGAAGCTAATGCGGTCGGAGTCGAAGGCATTCGGCGCTCCGCTAAAACCCAAGCCGGCGGCGAGGATGCGTAGTGGTTCGGTAAGGTTGGCGGTGCCTGGTGTCTGCGAAGCGGCTTCATTGGAGATGGGCCGCAAATGCAATGCCGCTTCGTCGACCACGAGTTGGGTGATTTTCCAAGCGTTGGAGACGAGCGAGCTGGCACGTAGCTGCGCTTCGATGTTGGTAAATCGCACGTCGGCCACCACCGAGTCATCCGGACCGGTCCCGCTGTAGCGCCGATTCTTGATCGTCACGCCACTGATGGAACACCTGTCTTCAAACTCGCCGGTGAGTTCGAGCTGCCTGCCCACCGAGATGCTGAGCTCTTTGCGGAATCGCTCGCTGCCGTAGGAGAGGTAAGAGAAAAGGTAGCTGCCACCCACGTAAGCAACGACGGGGAGGATCAAGAAGAGGAAGATCATCACCATCATCATCTGGCGCTTGCGCTTCTCCTTGATCGGTTGATGCGATCGCCGCCGTCGTTTCTTCTTCGATTTCAGGCCCTGCGTATCGGAGGTGGAACGCACCTTGCGGAGATGATCGATCATCTCCTCATAGCTGTAGTGCTCTTTGTCAGGGTCGACGGCCTCACTCTCAGCAGGAGGACGTGAGGGGCCGCTCCCGATAGACGGCCCGCCGGAACGGCTGCGGCTGGAGCTTGGTGATCCGCTAGGACGACGTCGGCGTTTCGATGGAGGCATGCCGATTAGTTAACACGCAGGAAGCATGATCCGGCAAACTCAATTGGGTGTGAATAAAAGTGGTGAGCGCTTTTCGTAGCGGAATTCGTGAGAATTCCGCTACGGAGACCTCCAAGGGAACGGCGTTTCCGATCCAACCGCCGAATTAAGGGCGCTTTAAAAGCACCTCTCCTTGGCGCATTAGTTCGCCAACCCGTATTCTCCCGTGTCTTGGCCGGCGTCGCGATTGACCTTGCGGCCCTGCGAATCGATGACGTTTACGGTGACGAAGATCATCACGTTGCGGTTCCTCTGCCGCTCGATGTTGCTGCGGAAAAGCCGTCCGATGAAGGGCAGGTCACCTGCGATGGGAACTTTGTCAGCCACTGTATCGATGCGAGACTCTTGCAAACCACCTAAGACGAGTGTGGCGCCGTCATAGACGGTGGCAGAGAGCGCGGCGCGAATCGTACTGAAGACCGGCATCAGAATCTGGTTATCCGTGATCACAATATTGGTGGGATTGCCCATGATGTCCGTTCCAGCCGCCGTGATGGGCGAGCCGTAGTTGATGAAACCGATGAATTCTACAAATTCAGGCGAGAGATTGAGATCGACGGACCGTCCGTCCGCACTGATGACGGGATCCACCTGGAGATTGAACCCTAACGGACGCATCTCAAACGTCGTGGGGTGCGACGGCGTTACCGGAAAGATGCCGGCGGAGGAAATGCCCACTTCCTGCGGAAGCTCTGGTGGATCATACTCCACCGGATAAATAAATTCCGTGCCCGATTCAATCCGAGCCATGTGACCCGGCTTGACCGTGACGCGGGGTGCGGTGACAATGTCAGTCGCCGTCGCCTGGCTTAATCCGCGGAGAACCGCTTGGAATTGCGGGTCCGTCAACCGGCCATGAACCGAGAACATGCCCGGCGCCAAGTTGGTAGCGAGCGCCGTTTCGCGATCCACGCCGATCACGCGGTCCAGTCCGTCGATTCCGATGACACTGTTGCCACTGCGATTCCCCGCCGTGACGCGCTGGCCGCCAAAGGCCTCACCCGTATCGGGATCGAAGAAGGTGAAATCAGAATTCTCTCCCTCCAAGAGTGGCGGCACCAGCGTTCCACCTCCAAAGAGAACGTCTTTGTTTGGATGAAGCTCAAAGCCGCCTAACAACCAGTCGAAACTGATCTCCTCCAGGTTTTCTTGCTGGATGCTTACCACCCGGAGCTGGATATCCACTTGCTTCGTTCCTCCGGCGACGGTCGCGGCGACCAAGCCGTCCACAATTTCGAGATTCTGAAACGTGTTGCGAACGATGAGTTTGTTCGCTGTGGGGATGTATTGCGCACTAGCACCTTCGTCAAATGACACACCGTTCTGCTTGAGGAAATCTTCCGGTGACACCCGCTGCACTTGCACGGCATCATCACCGCCGAAGATATCGTCTTCCGCTCCATCATCCGTGGTGGCGCCACCCGTGAAGAAATCAGGCGGCACGAGATACTGACGACTGATCATCGTCGTGTCCTGTTCGTCACTAGGCACGATGTGCACCGCGTATTGATCGATGCGGAACTTCGCGCCGATGAACTCGGTGACGTAGCGCACGAGTTCTAACAAGGGAACTGAGCGGGCTGCTAGAGTGATCGTCCGAGCGCGATCCACACCCTCTGAAGAATCCACCACGAAATTGATGCCCTGGCCTGAAGGATCATTCTCCCGGCTGACCCGCTCCAAATATTGCACAGCGGGCTCGATGGTCATGTTGCTGAAATTTACTTCCGGCACGATGATCGAGGTCAAGCGGCTAGCGATGTCTTCCGACTGCGGTGCGTCTGTCAGCGTGCCGACATCCACCGCCGCCTTGGGCCGCATGGAGGGACCCACCACATCGGGATTGTTGTATTCCCATTTCTTCGCGATGTCATCGAGCAGCTTGGCACGATATTGATCATACGCGGAATCCAAGTATGGACCTTGCAGTTTCGCCGCTTTGCTCAGCCCCTTGCGCGCAGCTTCGTTGGTGTTGTCGATATTCAGGACTTGAGAAAACTTGTCGGTCGCAGCGTCAAACTCGCCCATTCCGAGAAGTTGATCCGCCTCCTCTAACAAACGCTTCACATTGCTCACTTCTTTGCGGTGCTTCGGGGTGTCGCCCGGAGCGGCCCATTCGGGATCGGCCAAACGCTCTTGCACCACTAACGCTGCTTTGTAACCCGGCGCGTAGTTGTCGCTTAACACTTCTTCGATGACCGTGCCCGCGTCTTTGTGGCGCCCTTGGCTCATCAGCAACTCGGCAAATTGAACGGCGGTCTTAGCATAGCGGTCACGCGCCACATCACGAAACACATCCCCTGCCGGCCCTTGGGGAACCGTCTCAAACGCACGGCGATAATTGACGAACGCTCGCCCGATCTCATTGGCCTCCAAGCGGCGATCCCCCATTTCCATATAATGACTCACGTCCAGAAGCGCGTCTTCCCGCTTGCTCAATTCCCCGGCAACCGTCTCGTCGAAAGTCTGCGCGAAGAGCCCGGAATGGAGCAGCCAAAGCGCGAAAACCGTCGCGACACCAGAGCGTGCGGCACAGGCCTGCGGCCTATGGAGGCAGGAAAAGATGGTCATAGGGCGGTCAGTGATGCCAGAAATCGGCCAAATGTAACGCTGAAAATCAAGAAAGTTTCGGGGCACGGAAGGCATGATCAAACGCTACCTAATGAGCGCCAATCCCGTCAAGCTTTGGGTAAAGAGTCGCTGATTTCTCCGAAATCAGACCTTTCCGGTATGATCGCCGATGCCCTCCGAGCAGGATTTGCGAAAATTTCCGGGGGCCCACACCACCAGGCCGGCACCGTTCCCGACTGCACCGACACTCAGTGGTGTGGTTCAATGGGGGAAGCAGGCAATGGTTTCAGCGACCATGGGGGCGCATTCAGGGATACGGACAAAACCCCTACGGCTGGCTGAATCTGAGCATCGGCGATCTTTCTTTTGAGAACGACCCTGCGAACGCGTCCAACTCAATTATTTCATCTATGACGACGCGGCCACCAGCGTGCACAGCGACTGACCTGAACATCAGCGCTATCGCGCTTGAGTTCAGTTCAGGCTTTTATTGTTCTCCATCTTCGTTCTCGTCCTCGAAGCGTGACTCTTGTAGGGCGACTGCTTTTTCAAACTTCTGATGGTCGTCAAATTGAATTGCCTGGGAATACAGGCCATGCAGTTCCTTTTTGAACGGCATATCGTTCATCTCGCCTTCGAACGCCCTGGTGTCTTCCTTTCGGTACATCGTGTGGTACTTCGCGAAGTTCGACCGAGCCTCAGCTAGCGAGTAGCCATGATTCGGGCCACCTCGAACGACGTCCGCATCATCAGAATCCTGTCCATCATCCTCCCAGAAGCAGATTGGACAGATGTCGTAGCCCGCACGTTCATCCAGAGTTGGCATGAAACAACATGGGCAGAGGAATCGGCCACGGTAAGTAGCCCAATCTTTAGCCTTCCCAACTTGCGCCACGTACCAGTTGAACCACTCCTCGCTCATTTCATTGGCTAACGTAAAAGGACTGGAATCCACAACCGGCGTCGACAGCTCGACGAAAGGGTCAGGGTTCTAAAAATCATAAAACTAAGCTACGAAGCGGGTTGCGGATTGCCAGCTCCGATTTGTTCGCGTTGGCTGGCAATCTCTAACAAACGTTGATGCTCAAGGATATGTTCTCTCGGTGAAGGCAGTGTGCTAGTCTGACCAGTAGGCATGAATCCTCTACTCTGATAGAGAGCAATCGCAGCATGATTATGATCGCCAACATCTAGATAGATTCGGTCAAACCCACGCGCTTTTGACCAAAGGATTCCAGAATCAACCAACATTCCCCCAACACCCTTCCCCCTAAACTGCGGATCCACCCACATGCCAAACAAACCAATCTGCTTATCGTATGGAGCCATCGTGACTAATCCCACATCTTGACGATCACCTGTAACTGCCACGAAGGTAGCTGAATTTGGTCGAGCAATTCGCTGGATCCACTTCTCGTCCGCAAAAGTCTCCTCTGCCTCCAGGGTGGCACCGAAAGCATCTGGCATCTCGACCAAAGAACGCAGGCGAATGTCACGTCCTCTTTGCCAATCCGTTTCTTTCAACTGTTGGGTTCGGCAGATCATTTTTATAGCGAACGTCCAGGACCTCTGATCCCCGACCGACGGGAAACGTTGATCGCTGAGCTAGTGTTTGAACTAAAGTAAGTCACGTTAACAACCATCCGGAGCCGGGGTTCAGAGCGTTCGATGCGCAACTCTGATAGGAACTCAAAGTCGGCTTCGCTAGCATTCAGATATAGGAGCTGCATCCTTTCAGCGAACGTCTGAAGGCACCGGTCACTCTCATGGACATGGCGCTTCAGTCGCAAGGTTCGTGTGGTGGTCAGAAATCGTCCTAGAAACTCAGACCATGAGAGCGGGCGGTTGCTCCGCTTTGTTCGCTTTGGATTGTGAGTTCGACAAGTCCGGATGGATTTACTGATTCACTGTGCGTCCAACCCAACCTTCGTAAAAGCCTTAGACAGGAATAGTTGTCAGGATGAACGCAAGCAGTGGCCTCTTTATAACGTTGGCTGACGCAACGACAAAGCGATTGGATCAAGATGGAACCGTAGCCCTTCCCCTGCATATGGGAGAAGACTAGAAACCCGATAGCCGCGGTGGAAGCCGACGGAAGGATCGATCCGAGTCCGATAGGCTCTTGCCGCATTGAGCTCGAGGCAATCCAGAAATACTTCTCTTGTTCAGTATGGAGCCTAACCATCTCAGTTACAAGGATCTCGGTTTCTTGAATGTTAGAATGCGTATCCCACTGCAGGAATTCTGTGACTGAGCTATCAGAAAACGCTTTATCGAACAGTAATTCTGCATCCTCCAGACGGAGACTCCTGAAGGAAAGGGTATCGCGCTTCAACGGTTCCATTTTAACGCGAACGTCCAAGCGATGTCATTGCCTGCCGACAGCGCGGTGACCGACCGCGATTTTCCATGGCTTAGCTAACATCTACGCAAGACTGGTAGTTACTACTGGTTAGGTTTTATAACATTCGGACTTTCACCGAATAAGAAGCGCCCTGCTTTGCTCGGCGCACAACGTCAAGGGTGAGTCACCTGCGACCGGGAGCGCGGGTGAATTTGAAAAATGATGTTCGAGTTTTCCTCAATCGCTGACTCCTCGGCGGGTCGCAGGTTAATCTTCACCCGCTTGTGCTCTCCTTGCGTTTTCGAGAAGGATTTTCCGCGCCCACCCGCTGACCGAACTGTCCCCAGAAGACTCATGGCAGAGCTTCTTTTCTGCCGCTGTCATCCGAACGAAGAGTGACTCAGTGAACTTCTCCTCTTCCGGTTTCGCGGCGTAACGGTTACCCTTCGGTGCTGGCATTGATTGTCGAGTTGGATCCCGCAATCCCCGTCATTGTCAAAAGCGGCAGGATGTAGTAGCCCTCGTCATCGTCGTAAACTGTTGCGAATGTGCCTTTGGGGGACAGTGAGATATAATCTTGGTGAGGCACGTGGTATTCCTTCCCGTCCGCCATTCGAATCGAGAACGGATCCCCACTTCGGATCGCTGCTTGCACTTGGCTTCGACTCATGGCTCACCCGTATGCTTGCCGCGAAGTGACTGCAAGCGAATTCTTGAGAGAACGTTGTAGGTATATCATCCCCGATCGAGAGCGCGGATGAACTGAAATTCCGAGGGAGGCGTTGCCAACATGCGTCAACCCCACAGCGGGTCGGGGATTGATCATCGCCGTCTGGTTCGCCTCCGGTTTGTCTTTGAGCTTCCCGATAAACATGCCGATCGCCAGCATGGTGAGCGCAATCCCTAGAATGGCCGAGGGCATTCGTTTCAGTGGAAATCCGCCCTCAGAATACATCCGGATGATGCAAATGAACGCAAGCACCGGAACAGCCAACAAGAGCCAATGTGAAACGAGATGACCGAGCGCTATCAAAGCCGGACACACAAACCAGACCACCGGATAGGGACTCAGTAGTCTCGGGGGCATGAATGCAAGGAATTGATTCCACGCGCAGGGCTTTCGATACGCTTCAATGTCCGCCGGAGCGAAAGCTAGACTCCAACCAATCACCTTCCGACCAACACAGACGCCGATACACCTATGGTTGTCATCAATGACAAGAATGCCGTCCCAGCGACCATCGACTCTAATGTCGGCAAGAATCAAACCGTCCCGTCGAGGTTCGGGCAGTAGTCCGCGATGCTCTTCAGGCAGATCAAATAGCGTTGCCGTCGTGCCCATCGTTTTCTAATGCGAACAAATAAGATGAGCGACAGAAATGAAGCGATCCATCGTGTCCCGTTATCTTCGGCAGAACGTCGGTTTTTGACAGTTTAACGGCCACGATGTTGGACTATTTGCGCAGGTGGAGCGGTTTTGACTCATCTGGCAGCGGATCAGAAGGTGGCTCTGTCGACTCAAAACCAGGCTCTCGATGCGCTGGGGTTTCTTTACTGGGAGGTCTTGGAGATGCCGGTGGGGCGGCGTTCTACGGAAGCGTGATGTGAAAAAGGATCAGTGCAGCGTAGACCAGCTTGCACGCGATGTGAAGCCCCTGATCCACGTAGAAGTTGGTGAAGCTCTCGTTCTTCGCGAGGTCGATGATCCAGTGGAGGATGAATTCGATGACGCTCAACACCACGCTTCCCGTGATGACCCAAACGGTGGCCGCGTGGATCAGCGAATGAATGGTTAGGCAATAGAGCCAGATGCTTGGCGGCCAGTCTTTGCCTCCCGTAGCCGCGCTGAGATCGGCATGGCGGTCTTTTCCAACGGCAAGAAATTCTCCCTGTAGCGGGAAATCCGCGATCGCGTGACCGAGGACTAGCGCCCAGAAGAGAACCAATGCGGTCAGCCAATCCGGCCAAGCGGCATTGAAGATCTGGGCATGAGCCAGCGTGTTGAGAATCTCCATGAAGTTGGGTGTGACGAAGGAGAAGGGCGAAACGGCCAAGCCCTATTCAGGCGGCCGATGGTTGCGGCCGGGCCGCTATGAGAAGAGGTTGCCCCCTAATGTCTTGCGCACGAAGGAGACCTTCTCATTCGTCTCGCGCAGCCGTTTGCTGAGCTGCGTGGAAATATGCACCAAGAGCTGAGCGGCGGCTCCTGGATTTTCTCGAATAAAATCATCCACCATTGGGCGGTCAATCCGCCACACCTGGGCAAATTCTTTGGCCGTGACGGTGGCACTCGCCGTTTGGGGATCAAAGACATTGACCTCACCTACCAAATCTCCGGGGCCCAGCCGGCCCAACAACGTGAGCCGTCCATCTTGTTGCGTGGTGGCATGAAGCCGTCCGGAAAGGACCAAGTAGAGGGAATCTTGTTCCTGACCTTCGACAATGAGGTCCTTATCTGGGTGAACTGGAAGGAATTCGCCGTAACCACTGAGGATCTGCCGGTCTTCGTCACTGATTTCCGCCACGAATCCGATGGCGGGTAGTTCGGGATGGGTGAGGTCTTGTGACATCGTTTCTTGATGAGGATTGGTGCTTGTAAAGGGGCCCGTTCCTAGCGATAAGCACGCGCTGTGAGCTTGGGCATCGCGTTCCTGCGGGATTCGCGGTCTGTAGCACACATTTTCCGAACGGTCCAACACCAGGCCAAACGGAAATCCTAATTCGAACGCCCGCATGGTAGAATCCGCACCACTAGCAACGTATTACCGGAGTTAATGGAAAGATGCCGAACGGATTGCGATTGATCCCAGGTTAATAACTAATATATACTCAACCATTATTATAAACTCTATGCCTGGCTACCTGACCGAGGTCGGTTCCGATCAGAAAATCCCTCTTGGCGATACCGTGTTGCTCGGCCGCAAGAAGGATTGTCACGTCCGGCTAACAGATTCACGCGTTTCGCGTCAGCACGCTATGATCCGCCGCCAAGATGATGGCGACTATTGGTTTTACGACCTCGGAAGCTCGAACGGCAGCTACATCAACGACCAACGCGTCATCACCACGCGCAAGCTTTCCACGGACGATACCATTCGCATCTGTGATCACGAATATCACTTTGATGCCGGGGATGAGGGCGGTCAACGTGATCACGACACCAGCCTTGACGCCACCATCTCTGAAATCAGGACCATTCCTGTGGTCATGCTCGTTTCTGATATCAAAGGTTTCACGGAGATCTCTGAAAAACTCCCTCCTGACATTCTCGCCCAAACCATAGGCAGTTGGTACCGGGAGTGTGATGAGGTGCTGACCAATCACGGTGCCACGGTGGATAAATTCATCGGTGATGCCGTACTCGCCTACTGGATGGACGTCTCCGCCGAGACGCGCAACCGGGCATTGCTCGGAGCGCAAGCCTTGCGCGAGGCCTGCCAACGCATCGCGCAAGAGCAGGAAACCACCTTTGAAGAGCACGGCCTCACTTTGGGCAGCGGTGTGGCACTTCACCTGGGCAAAGTGGCGCACGGCCAAATGGGGCAAGGCACTTTCACCATGATCGGCGACGCCGTGAATATCACCTTTCGATTAGAATCGCTCACACGCACTTTAAAGAAAACCGTTTTAGTTAGCGAAGAATTCCTCTCCGGCTGGGATGACGGCTATCAGTATTGTTGTCACGAAGGCAGCCACAACGTCAAAGGCCGCACCTCCCCGCTCGAAGTCTATTCCGTCGAGAGCTTCCCCGCCAGCCGCCTCGAAGTGGCCGCCAGCGCTTAGTAAAATGCTCTATCAAACGCGTTAAGCACCTCTCAACGGGCAGGGCGGGGATTGACGAACGCCCGCCGTAAACGTATCAACAACCAATGGAAAAAAACGTCAGAATAGGACTCGTCGGCCTCGGCAACATGGGCCGGGCACACAAGGCAAATATTCTCGCTGGAAAGGTGAAAGGGCTAGAGCTTACGGCCGTATGTGATTTGGAACACATGCTCACCGGCATCGAAGAAGGCTTGGCCACCTTCACGGATGCTGCGGATATGATCGCATCGGGAAAGATCGACGCCATTCACATTGCCACACCACATCCTTTCCACTGCGCCATCGGCTGCCAAGCACTTGAAGCCGGGCTCCACGTCATGATGGAGAAACCGTTAGCCGTCCACAAGGCCGAGTGCGAACAACTCATCACTGCCTATCAAGACAAGTCCAAAGTCTTCGCCGCGATGTTCAATCAACGTACCGATCCCGTTTACAAGAAACTCAAAGAACTCATCACCAGCGGTGAGATCGGCCAAGTGCGCCGGGTGCAATGGAACGTAACCGATTGGTTTCGCACCCAAGAATATTACGCCTCGGGCGGCTGGCGCGCCACGTGGAAAGGCGAAGGCGGCGGCGTCTTGCTCAATCAATGCCCGCATAATCTCGATCTCTTCCAATGGCTCTTCGGCATGCCCTCACAAGTGCACGGATTCTGCAACTTTGGCCGCTATCACCAGATCGAAGTTGAAGACGATGTCAGTGCCTATTTTCATTATCCCGACGGCATGAACGCCCTCTTCGTCACCTCCACGGGTGAAGCTCCGGGTGTGAATCGGTTAGAGGTGATTGCCGAGCAAGGTTTGATTACCTTGGAAGACGGCGCCTTACACTTTCGCCGCAACCGTCACCCCATGAGCGCCTTCAGTGATGAAACGCTCTCCTCCTTCGGCAAACCTGAAGTTTGGGACATCGACGTGCCCGTGGACGGCGAAGCCGGCCAACACATCGAGATCCTGCAGAACTTCACCAACGCCATCCTCCATGGCGAAGAACTCATTTCCCCCGCCACCGAGGGCATCCATTCCGTCGAACTCGCCAACGCCGTCCTCTACTCCGCCTGGCAGAACCAAACCATCGACCTTCCGCTCGACTCGAGCGCTTACGCCGCGGCGTTAGAAGAACGCATCACCCAATCCACCTTCAAAAAACGCGAACCTAGACAGACCGGCGGCGCCTCGGCAGACGATTTTTCCAAGAGCTTTTAAGGGGAGCGGCCTAGTAGGGTAGATCCTCACGATGAAACGAATCTTTTCCGTGATAGGATTGGGGTTATTGATCTTCCCATTGTTGCGTCACCGTTCCCTCAATCAGCGTTTGGAAGATTCTGAATCGGTTTCAAGTGCGGTCGCGACGTTGTTAGGCCTTCAGGGAGGGTTGATGATAGGGTGCTTGGGATTGATGACGCTTGGGTTCGTCGTTGACGCTGGAGCCGGCTACAAGAAACCGGTTGTGTTAGTCGCGATGCTCATTGCAGGCATCTTATGGACGGCATTCTATCCGAGTGGCTGGATGCTTGGGATTCCATTGATCCTCTACTCGCTATGGCATCGGCTGGGGTTCTCGACTGGAACAAAGCAATAGATGTCGCCCCCAAGAAGCGGCGGTTTGCAACGTTTGCAACTGCCGGCCTTAGTGTGAAGGCCCAAGAGAACAAAAGCCCAGACCTTCAGGCCTGGGTCTTGATCGATACAATGTGCGGTCTGAAGGTCGCGAGAACCGTGCGACAAGGTTCCATTCTCGCGACCTTCAGGCCGCCTGTCCTTATCCAACATGCTTCCAAGGCTGAAGCCTTGGGCTTTGTTCTTTAGGCCTTTCAGGCCCGGGATTCACGCTAACACTCTTCTTGAAATCCAATCCATAGAGGCGCTTGAAAAGCGCCTCTCCTTGGGGGCATATCGGAGAAATCCACGACCATTGGCCTCTCAGCGAACTTTTCTGTTGCGACTGAGTCTCAATTGCATTAGACCCGATCTGCTTATTGAGACTCAGTCTCAATAAGCGAGGAAACCAATCATATGAAACGTCTTCCCATACGAAACTACGCCGTCGGGCTCTGCGCCCTTACTCTGTTAACGGCCTCCGCGCAGGACCTGATCGAGGAAGAAGATACCATGGTTCTCATCGATCCTGACCAACCACTCCTAGAGGCCATGACCGTTATCGGTAGCAAGGAAGAAACGGTCGATCTCCAAGGATCGGGGTATTACGTCGATTCCGAAGAGATCCGCGCTCAGAACTACACCAACGTCAATCGCATCCTGGCGAGAGTTCCTGGCGTTTATGTCAGAGAAGAAGATGGGCTTGGAAACTTTCCTAACATCTCCCTTCGCGGTGCTGATGGCACGCGCTCGGAAAAAGTTACCGTGATGGAGGACGGCATCCTCAGTGCGCCGGCTACCTACTCGGCACCAGGTGCCTACTACTCACCTCGTGCCGGGCGTATGAGTGGCATAGAAGTCTTGAAAGGGTCTAGCCAAGTTAAATATGGCCCACACACCACAGGCGGGGTCATCAATTACCTTTCAACTCCCATTCCAGATGAGAGCCATTTTTATGCCCGCTACACCTTTGGCACGGACAACACCCATCTAGGTCATTTTCACTATGGGAACACCGTGGACACCAGCGCCGGTAAGTTCGGCTATCTCTTTGAACTCTTCATGCAGACATCCGATGGCTTTCGTAGCATTCAGCCAGGCACAGGCTACAGCGGATCAGACGAAACGGGCTTCACCGTGTACGAGCCCATGGTGAAATTGTCCTGGGAGCCTAACTCCTCCATTCCCCAGCGTTTCGAATTCAAATATGGCTACACGGAACTCGATGCCGACGAATCCTACACAGGACTAACAGAATCCGATGTGGATCGTCATCCCGATTGGCGTTATGCCGCGACGCGGTTTGATAACATTCAAACAGATCATCATCGCACTTATCTCAAATATGTGATTGAGCCGACTGATGATCTTCGGCTTGAAGCGGCTGCCTATTACAGCCAGTTCTCACGCAATTGGTACAAATTAGACGGAGCCACCGGCGAGGGGTTTACCAATGTGAGAACCGCTTTGTTGAATCCAACCGGACAAGCCTTCCTGCAGGGAAGGGGCGCGGGCGTGGGCCGTGTGAGGGCAAACAATCGCGATTACGAACTCTACGGCTTTCAAATCGCGGGTGACTGGACGTTTGCAACGGGACCCGTTGAACACGACGTGAACTTCGGGACCCGCCTGCACATGGACGAGATTCGCCGCTTCCAACGCGACGATCGTTTCACGCAAGATGGCTCGGGCCAAATCGTCGACTTCACCCGTGGTGTACCTGGAAGTGGTGGAAACCGTGAACAAGAATCCACTGCCATCGCCTTCTGGTTGCAGAACACTATGACGTTAGGCGCCCTATCCATCACGCCAGGAATTCGTTACGAATACATCGACCAAGACTACACGGATTACGCCAGCGATCCGACGAACACACGCACGGGAGGTGGCAGTGACAGCATCGACTACGTGGCTCCAGGCATCAGCTTTAGCCTGGATCTAACCGAAACCGAACAGCTCTTTGGCGGCGTCTTTCGTGGCATTTCCATTCCCGGTCCCCGATCCGCCATCCGTAGCGGAGTCGATCTGGAAGAATCGATCGGTTATGAATTGGGGTTCCGTACCGACCAGGACAACAGTTTCTTTGGTGAACTGGTTTGGTTCTACACAGATTTCGATAATCTGATAGGCACTGATTCAGGGTTTGGTGAGAACAACACCGAGACCAATGCCGGCGAAGCCACGGTTTGGGGCTTTGAAGGCACCTTACGCTATGACCCGCTCGAGAGCAGCGGATCCGGCGTCTCGTTACCGATGTATGTGAGCGCGACGTGGACGAAAGCGGAGTTTGATTCGGAACTTGTTAGTGGCGGAAGCGATAGTGTTTATGCCGGCGCCACGGACGGCGCAGAAATCCCTTACGTCCCAGATTTTCAGTTCGCCGCCGGCGTAGGCATCAACACCGAAACGTGGGGCGCCAATCTCGACCTCACCTATCACACCGAGACCTTCGGCACTGCCCGCAACTTTGATGATCCCGTCAACAGCGCTCGCGAAGGCGAGATTGACGATCTCTTGCTTCTGGATTTGTCAGGATACTATCGAATCAACGAAAACCTGAAACTGATTGGCGGCATTTCCAATCTCACTGACGAACGTGGGATCGTCTCCCGCGTCCCACGTGGTCCCCGCACTAACCAAGGCCGGGCGTTCTGGTTTGGCGCGGAAATCGATATCTAACAAATTGCCGGTGCGTTGCCTGTGAACTCCAATGTGACGACAAATCGTTCGGGCGCTTGAAGGCATAAATGATAGTCTATTCCCAATAGTCGCGTGTAGGCATCGACAAGAGCCATGCCGATTCCAAAGTGAGCCCGATCGCTTCTGGAAGCGTCTTTCTGCCAGAAAGGTTCCGCGAGATGTTCGAGGTCCTCCTCTCTCAGTTCACGTTCGGTGTTTGCGATAGATAACGTTCGAGATTCCGGATCCAAGTGAATGACCACCTCCCCTCCCTTCGGCGTGTGACTTACGGCATTACCCATCAAATTCGTGAAGATCGCGCGCAGGATCGCACCATCCGTTTCAACCAGCCAGCTATCAGGCAAGTTGAGTGTGGTTTTGAGTTCTCGAGCCTCGCCTTTGGGAGCCTGGGTTTCCCACGCCGCCTTCACCACGGGAACCAGATCAAAGGTGGCCAATGTCAGCTTTTCGCGTCCCAAGTCGCTGCGGTTGAGGGAAGAAATGGTGTCGACGAGCCGGCTCATGCGCGCGGCCAATTCGGAAGCATCTTCGAAATAACTGTGAGGGTCTTCCAAGGGCCCATCCTGGCATTCTTGCAATCCCACATCAGCGATTGCCCGTAATTCAGCGACTGGAGTGCGCAATTCGTGTGCGACATTGGCATTGAAACGAATCTCCCGCTGCGCCCCTTGGTCCAATCGATCTAACGCTTCGTTGAATCGCCGGGCCAGCGGAGCGAGTTCCATGGGAAGGCCTTCAATCGGCAATCGGCGGCCTAACGAGTCGAAATCAATCTCGCGCAAGTAGCGGGAAAACTCGTCGACGCGGCTGAAAGAACGCTTGGTTAAGTGCATGGCGATGAGGATGGAAGCTAAAATCAAAACGGCGCCGATTCCAACCGCGCACCAACGTTGCATGATCAGAATGCGATCCAGGCTCTCTCTGGAGATGGCTAGCGCAAAGTGAATGGTGTGACGCTGATCGGCATTGGTTTCCTGCATATGGGATAAGGTCGAAATGACGCGCCCTTGCCGACCATCCGGGAGACGCACGTCTTGAACCACCAGCTGTTCATGAGCCTCAGCCAGGACGGGAAGCGTCTCCTGCTGCAAGGAACGCGATCTCAGATGGCACCGTCCATCAGCATGCGATATATGATAGTATTTCGCCTCGTCGTGATCGTCACGGAATTCCGGATGATCGTGATTGTGAATGTGCAAATCAATTCGTTGGCCGTCGTCATGAATGGTGGTCATTTGCATGATGGTCTCGAGGTCCTTCTGCAACGCTTCGTCGAATTCCTCGATGGCGAGTCTCTTGACGTAGAAGTAGAATCCGAGATTTGCGGCTAAGCACAACAATGTGAGGCAACCCGCAAGGGCGAGCGCGAGTTGGCGGCGGAGAGAGGGAGAGCGTGTGATCATGGTCTATTGGGGGCGCCACGGATACGTGCTACTTATTACGAATTCCTTACGGTTTGAAAGAAAGGAGGCTCGTGCTTGAGCACAAAGCACGCTTAAGGTGTCGGAATCCCCTATGCGAGTTCTCTTTGTTGAAGATTCCAAGCACCTTCGAAACTACGTCGCGAAGGCTCTCCGGCGCGCCGGCTATGCCACGGATACGGCACCGGATGGCGAAGAGGGCTTGTATCTTGCTCAGACCAACACCTACGACGCCATCGTCCTGGACCTCATGTTACCCAAGATGAATGGGGTTGAGCTTCTTCGGCGGCTTCGCAAAAGCGGTGACAAAACCCATTTGCTCATCCTCACGGCGCGCACTGCTGTGGAGGATCGCGTCACAGGCCTTGATCTTGGAGCGGATGATTACTTGGTCAAGCCGTTCGCTGTAGAGGAGCTCGTAGCCCGAGTGAATGCACTTGTTAGGCGCGGCTACGGTTCGAAGAGTTCCACTATCGCGGTTGGAAGTTTGGAGATCGATCGAGCGGCGAAACGCGTCCACCTTGACGGAGAGATTCTTAAGATCCCCCCCCGCGAGTATGCTCTGTTAGAGTATCTCGCCATGCGGAAGGGCCAGATCGTTTCCAGAGAAGATATCGAGAATCATGTCTACGATCACGCTAAGGAAGTGAAGAGCAACGCGGTGGATTCCGCTGTTTGCCTTCTCAGAAAACGCTTGCATCAGAACGGGGGCGAGTTTCTCCGCACGGTCCATCGGCAGGGTTATTTGTTAGAGGCCCGGACGTCGTAGATCGGGCGAGATTATCCTCAACCGTAATAACTCGGTAATTCCTTCCGCATAGAGTGGAAGGGTTATGAAAGTCCCCACCGCCGTTTCGTCAGCCATCTATTCACCCATCCTCCTCGCCCATCATTTCTGGAGCGCCAGATTCAGTTACATTCTTAGTCTTGTTCTTTTGTTGCAACGGGCTCCAGTCCTTCGCCATCTGGTCGAATTGCCCCGGCAGCTTGCACCAAAGTTTGCCGACATCCTCCGTGCCACGGTACCCCTAACGGTTGGCGCTACGACGACCCACAGTCTGACTGGTGCGACAGGTGTCGTGCCAGTGAGGCCGTCCACCAATCCAGCTGATGCCAAGGTAGGCGAACCGTTTGTATGGGTCTTTCGCACCACGGGAGAGAAAGCCAAGTCTTACAGTTTCTCAGGTCTCCCAGCGGGAATCGAACATTCTGGAGAAGTGAGAAACGCCGTCAGCAGCATCACCGGCACTCCCACCTCGCCCGGCGAATACAAGGTCAAGATCATCGGGTGGGAAAACACACGGCAACGCGGACGTAAGACGCCCACATACACCCTAACATTGCGTGTGACAGGCGGCCTCCCACCAGAGATTTCTGAACAACCTTTGGGAGGCACGTTTATGGAAGGCGGAACCGCCCGGCTAACAGTGCGATCAACTGGGGAAAACCTCACCTACAGGTGGATGAAAGACGGCCAAGCTCTAACCGGCGTTGAAGCCAATCAACGTGAACTGGTTCTAGAGCCGTTGACTATGGGGCATGCCGGAAGTTATTCGGTAGAGGTTACGAATGCGAATGGTACCACCGTTAGTGAAACCGCGAGTCTGGAGGTGCGGCAGCAGGGAAGCTACCCAGTCTGGCAGGAAGCCCATGGCATAGTAGATCCGTTAGGTGATCCTGATCAAGATGGACTGGAGAATCTCGTCGAATATGCCATGGGGAGCGATCCCCGCACACCAAGTAAGATGGCAACACCGATGTTGTTGGTAGAGAAAGTCAACGGCGAAGCTTTCCTTGTGGCAACGTTTCCTCTAGCCGCTGATGCGGTCGATAGCGTCCTAGAGTTAGAGTGGTGTGAGGATCTCCAAGGATCGAGCTGGCGCCCCATCCAAGAAGGAGAAAACGGCGCTGCCGTCACGCGGTCCCATGACCACCTAACGGTTCGTTGGCCTGCGAGCGCTGCAGAAAAGTTCTTGAGACTGAAGGTGGCCTTGAAACCATGAAGGCCAAGAAAAAGAGGGCTCGCAGAGCCGTCCCTGCCGCTTCCCCTATCTACCACAATAAAAATCAATGTCAGGGTAGCCGTACTAGTCCAATGCCAGAGCGTCCTCCCCAAAGGCCCCCCTTGGGATCAGCCGTGATCTCGCCGAGATGGATATGAAGGGGTGCGCATGGTTGGAGACCAACATCTGGAGAGTAATTGAGCGAGTAAACACCGGGTTCGTCATCGTGCGCTGTGTAGATCCGGTTGGCGGACATGGCGAACGCATCGAATGACGGTGACATTCAATGACGAGGACCTCTTTGCCATATCAATCTAGGGTGTGACCCAGGTTGGGCGTCCTCCGCGCAAACTCGTGAGATTCCCGGGGCCTCCCGCTAAACCTATCTTCGCTCTTTGACACTCTCATTGGCGTTGATTCGGGGACTTGAAAGGCACGCGAACCTTAAGGATAGAGGTTTCGTTTGCGGATTATGGAAATTATAATACGCTTCAAAACCTCAACATGAACCTAAGTGTGCCTATCCCATGGCGATCCCGGGGCTTTTCCCAGGTTGAAGTCCTCATTGTTATTTCCGCAATGGCGCTTCTCAGCGCCATCGCATTCCCTATCGTTGGCAAGCTCACGGGGTCGTCACAACTCTTTGTTTTGAAGTCGAACTTGGATCATATGAACACGCTGATTCGAGAAGCCCATCGCGCTGGACCGCAAATCATCAAGGGATTGGATGTCGGTGCCAAAGGTAATGCGCTTCCTTCCGTTTCGTCGGTTTGCACAGCCCTCACAGACGGAAGCTGTTATTTGGATAGTGACGGAGACGGCAATCAAGACTCTCACGAATTCACCTTCGGCATGGACATGCCGGAAAACGAAAACGCCTACGATTACCTGATCGGCCAACACTTAACGGATGGCTACACCGTCAAGGTGCATGGTGAGGATCCGTTTCAACTAGCAATCTTCGAGAACAATGAACTCTATGAAGTCCCTTAAGCGCTCCCCTTTTTCTTCAACAGGTCAACGAGCTTTCTCCATGCCCGAACTCCTACTCGTGGTGGGAGTGATGGCGGTCTTGCTCACGGTTTCCTATCCTTTCATCTCCAATATCGCCGCTTCCAATGCCTTTGCCGAAGCCGATGCTAAAGCGAATGTGCTAAGCGTAGGTAAAGTGTTATTTTATAAAGATGACCCCGATGCTGAGGAGAAATGGGACGCCGCTAAGAGCGCAAACAGCCAGTTTAGCCTAATCAAGCCCTACGTTTACGGAGCTGGTGATGTCTCCAATCTCACGCATTTCATTTCCGCTCCTTCAGGCTACGACATCGTTCTGGGAGTTGATGTAAGAGATCCTGTAAAGTTGGTGGCGTCTGATGGAAATAACGGACACGCCAACAACGAGGATGGTGTTGATGTCAGTAACCCCGGCCAAGGTGGGGGAGGGCCAAACGGAGAGGTCGACCAGTCAGGAGAAGTCGACGACGAAATAAAGAAAGGCGGGAACGGTTAGGGCATATAGGCTGCCTCCCTCAAACAGCAGATTGCTGACGAAAAGTCATAAAATGCGTGATTTGCCTGGTCGCACAAGATCCGATAGGAGTGGACGACCGGCCGACCATGCATCATGAAATTTCAACCAAACGAAAGATTTGGCGATAATCTCTCGTAGTTTCCAGAGCCTCCATTCTTGAAACCATGATCATTCGCCTCCCCATCCTCTCCACGCTTGCATTAGTCTGTGCTGCTAGTTGCACAAGCCATCCTACCAGCCACTCCAATCCCGCCTCCATCGTCGTCCTGAATGCGCCCATCGTCGGGTCCACGACGAGCTATGAAAGCCGAGCCCTCGCCCTAACTAATCAAGAGCGCCGCCGGCACGGCCTTCGCCCGGTTCGATTCAATGCGAATTTGCAACACGCTGCGCAACGACACTCGCGCGCCATGTCCAAACACCGCTACGTCGGGCACCAAGAACCCGGACTCGGCGACGGCATCCTCAAACGCCTCAAAAAATCCGGTTACAAGGCACAGTATGGATGTGAAAATGTCTTCGGCCCTGACACTTCGCGCACGGTCATCGATCACGCCATCCTCACCCCCGAAGACGCCGTGCGCGCCTGGATGGAAAGCCCCGGCCATCGCCGCAATTTGCTGAATCCGAAAGTCACGGAAATCGGCCTCGCTCATGAGAACGGTTTCTGGACGCAGATCCTCGCCAAACCCTTTACCCCGGCACCTTGGCCTCCACCTGCGAACGAAGGCAATCTGGTGAAACAACCCAAGCTCCCGATTCCAGGTATGTGGGGACTTTATCGGAAAGTGGATTGAGTCAGTGCGTATTGATTCCGAAGACGTGTTAGGGATGTTGTCATAAGGAGCTGCGCCCATTCGTCAGCGACGATGCTTGATCGCTGATTCCGATCGCGCTACTAACGCGATATGAGAATTCGCTTGTTAGCTTTGTTGGTCGTCTGGATGGGAGGACTTCCCGCTTCCGCGCAGAAGAATGTCCTTTGGATCTACCTTGAGGACGTGAGCGGGTGGTTTAGTTGTTATGGCGATCAGGTCATCGAGACACCTAACATCGATGCCTTGGCAGCGAGCGGGATAAGATTCGACCGCTTTTACACGCCGGCGGGGGTTTGTTCGGCCACACGCTCGGCGGTGATCACGGGAATAATGCAGACGAGTATCGGGGCGCATCATCATCGGAGTTGCCGACCGGTGTTTCGTGGGCGGTCGATGGGTAACGATTATGATAAGAACATCTTGCCTGAAGGTGTGACGCCATTGCCTATCCTTTTCCGCAAGGCGGGTTACTACACCTTTAATGAAGGTGGTGGGAAAGATGACTTCAATTTCGAATGGGATCCTGACGAGCTTTACGATCACCGGGGGAAGCGGTGGAATTTCAAAGGAGCCAAGGATGGTAGTGAATGGACGGGAAAGAAGGATGGGCAGCCGTTCTTTGGGCAGATTCAATTGGCGGGTGGGAAGTTAGGGAAGCGCGTGAAGCAGGTGGTGGATCGGGAAACCGTACCGGTGCCGCCATATTATCCTGACATTCCCCTCGTGCGCGAAGAGATCGCGCATCATTATGACTGTTTGTTAGAGACGGATCGTGCGGTGGGTGAGATCATCGCGGCGTTGAAACGGGACGAACTCTATGAGAATACGGTGATTTTTATGTTCTCCGATCACGGGTACAAACTGCATCGGCACAAACAATATCTTTATGAGGGCGGTATTCAGATGCCGTGCACGGTTTCGGGACCGGGGATTCCGGCGGGCAAGGTTCGAAAAGACCTTATCAGCGGCATTGATATCGCGCCGGCGTCGCTTGCCGTTGCGGGCTTGCCGATCCCTGAGAAAATGGAGGGACGGAACTTTCTTGCGGCCGATTACCAACCACGAGACTACGTGATCGCTGCGCGTGACCGGTGTGACTACACTTATGAGAAGATTCGGGCGGTGGTGACGCCGCGATTCAAGTATCTGAAAAACTATCTAACGGACCGGCCGTTCATGAATCCGAGTTACAAGGATCCGTGGCCGGTGTCGAAGGCGTTTCGACGCATGATGGCCACGGGAGAAATGAATGCGACGCAGTTGATTTTCTTTGGTGATGAGAAGCCGGCGGAAGAACTCTACGATTTGGCCAATGACCCTCACGAAGTTCGCAATCTTGCCGAGGATCCTAAATTTTCCAAGATCTTGGAGGATCACCGTGAAATACTCATGAAATGGATCGCGAAGACGAACGATCAAGGACAAGAGGTGGAATCCGATGCCGGTTTGTTAGCGACGTTGAAACGCTGGGGTGATCTCTGTGTGAATCCGGAATACGATCGCGTGCGTGCCGCGTATGACGCCTGGAAAACTGATCAAGGAGGCAACTAACGATGATAGAGATACGCGAAGCCTCACCGAATGATGTGCCGTTTATTCTGTCATTGATCAACGAATTGGCGAACTATGAGAAGCTTTCTGAGGAAGTCGTGACCACGGAGGAGAGTCTTCGCGCCGCACTCTTTGGAGAACGCGTTTACGCGGAAGCGCTGATTGCGGAGTTTGAAGGTGGGCCGAAGGGATACGCCCTCTTCTTTCACAACTTCTCCACATTTCTAGGGAAACCGGGTCTGTATTTGGAGGATCTTTACGTGAAGCAAGACGCGCGACGTCACGGAATCGGCAAAGCGCTTCTTAAGGCGCTTGCTAGGATCGCCAAGGATCGTGATTGCGGCCGGTTCGAATGGTCGGTGTTGGATTGGAATCAGCCGGCGATTGAGTTCTATGAGAAACTTGGGGCGAACATTCTCCCGGATTGGCGAGTGGCGCGCATGCTTCGCCCGGGCATTCATCAACTAGCGGAGTGACGTCATTCCCACAGAAGCCGAATGACTTGGCCTTCGCGGCCAATGGCGGATGCTTGATAGGACGTCCTAATCTTCTGCTCCGCTGATCCGCCGACGGTGTCGCCATCACCAATAACGTCACCATTGAATGCAAGATACTGACTCAAGCCTAACATCAAATCAAGAATCGCTGATAGTTCTTTGTCAGATTTGATCACTTCCACCTCTTTGGCAGCAAATAGGTTGAGCCCACACGTGTAGCAATCAATCGCTCCGGCGTCATCACGGGATAGGAGGAAGCCGACCCACAAAGTGATCGGAAGCGTTTCCATGGAGCCATCCGCGCCTCCTAGCATATTGGTGAAAAACTCCGGCGAATGGACCGTGGCGGCGTGTCCCCAATAGATGCCGGCGGTGTCGTGGCATTCTGACAGGGCGGCCATGGCACGGGACAAGGCGAGCGCGTGATCCGTTCGCGAATCATACGTGCCCATCGAGACCACGAGTAGGTGTGATCGATGATGTTCCAGCTGTTCCCAAGCCTCTTTCCAAAACAGCGCGGCATTCTGACAGGCATACTGAATGTCCGGCTTGGGGATAGGCGCAGGCATGTGGGTGGCCAGGAAAACCTGATCTCTGATCGTAAACGAGATGGAGCCGCCGGTGTCACTTTCCATAAAGTTGAGATCGCTCACATCGGAGGCATCCGTGAGACCGAACCATTGGGTGAGCCGATTGCGTAACTCCTCAAGATCGCAGGTGGTGACGTCGTTCAGGCAGATGAAAGCGAAGAAAGGATCATCATTCGATTCACTCGCTTGAGACTCCGACGACATGGAGGACCTGGAGAACAAGCGTTTGAAAAAACCCATTCCGCTCTTCCTACCAGCATTCTTTGCAGCTCGACAAGGGATTCGTCGCCCCGCAACGACGTGCAACTTCTTTCCCTTATAAGCAGTGTCCTTTTAACGTCCTTTTAACGGAAGGACGATTTTCGGGTGCTTGTGAAATCTTTCACAAAGGCCTTGCGCGGTTCTGGGGGCCCCTTATTCTCGAGGTCAGCGCTATTCTTACCTCTATGGTGGCACCCACGAACTCATCCGTTGCGGCCTACGATTCGAAGATCGAGGGAAATGTGATTTTCACTCGCGTCGATGCGGCAATCAATTGGATGCGCAAGAATTCTCTCTGGCCGATGCCGATGGGGTTGGCTTGCTGCGCGATCGAACTCATGGCCACAGCGTCCTCGCGGTTTGATATCTCGCGATTTGGCGCGGAGGTGATGCGGTTTTCACCTCGCCAGGCTGATGTGATGATCGTCGCGGGCACGGTCACTTATAAAATGGCGCTCGCGGTGAAGCGGATTTACGATCAGATGCCGGAGCCCAAGTGGGTCATCGCTATGGGAGCGTGTGCCTCGAGTGGCGGCATGTATCGGAGTTACGCGGTGTTGCAAGGCATCGATCAGTTGTTGCCGGTGGATGTCTATGTTTCCGGCTGCCCGCCTCGTCCAGAGGCACTGATCGAGGGTTTGATGAAGCTTCAGAATAAGATCGAGACGGAACCTTCGCTCATTGATCAGAAGAAAGCGCTCTTAGAGCAAATGAAAGAAGCGCAACGCTAACGATCATGTCCGCTATTGAAGCCATTTCCTCGATCAAGAGCGCGCTGGGCTCCGCGGTGGAATCGACTCATGAGTTTCGTGATGAACAAACCATCGTGGTAAAACTCGATCAATTGCATGCGGTGATGAAACATTGCCGGGATCAGTTGGGCTTTGATTATTTGGTGGATATCTCGAGCCTCGATCATGCCGATCAGGAGCCGCGATTCGAGATGGTCTATGAGCTTTACTCCTACAAAACCGGCACGCATTTGCGGGTGCGATCCAAGGTAGCGGAGGATCCGGGCGCGGTTCCAACGGTGACCGATCTCTGGCCCACGGCCAATTGGCACGAACGCGAGGTCTACGACATGATGGGTTTGACCTTCACGGATCACCCGGATTTACGCCGTATCTTGATGTGGGACGGGTATCCGTTTTATCCGCTGCGTAAGGAATTTCCGCTGGCCGGAAAACCCAGTGAAATGCCTGAGGTGGCTTTTACAGGCATCGCGCCCCTAGAGGGTGGCCCATTTGTGACTCAGCCCTCCACCGCCGGGACGATCAGCCGCGAACCGCGTGCTCGTTAGACAAAGGCCCCGGGGCGAAACGCTAGAATCGATATTGACGTATCCGATTCTCACCACTCACTTAGTTTTCTCATGAAGCGCTGCGCTGGTTCCCTGCTCTCTATCATCTGCTTGCCATTGTTAGGCTTAGTCAGTTGCGAATCCGTACCGACCGATCCCTTTGAGCCATCTCAGGAAGATGCGATGTGGGTGCCGCCGGAAGACCTCGGGCACGACTATGTGGAGATCAACGATGATTGGAAACTGGAGTCGAGCGCGTTGCACGTCACTCGGGATCAATCCCGGCGCCAGGTTCTCACGGCCACTGCGCAAGCGGGCGCGGTGCTCACGTCACTCCGGCCTCCCCGTCACACGCATGTCGCGACGACGGCTCGGGCAAACGAGATTTACTACGATGCCTATCAAAATCGTTTCACCTTGGTAGGGAATCCACGTGTGGAACAAGGTGCCAAAGTGACGAGCAAGAGTGGTGCGACTGCTAAGATGCAGATGTACTCCGATGGCAAACTCGTTCCGGAGATTGTTAAGCGAGACCTCACTTCGAGTTGAGGCGACACTTAGTAGCCTAGCAAACGCATCATGGGGCGCCGACCTCGTTTTCAACGCGATCGTCCGGCGAAAGCGCCCCACACTGACTTTGAAGCGCCCGCCTGCCTCCTGACAGAGGCACAGCTGTTCGATGCGTTGGACGGCGTGCAAACCCCCTTTCTGTTGGTGCTTGATTGTGTCCAAGATCCACACAACCTGGGTGCTTGCTTGCGATCGGCCGATGCCGCCGGCGTTCACGCGGTAATCGCTCCCAAAGACAAATCTGCTAGTCTTACTGAAGTCGCACGCCGCGTTTCCTGCGGGGCCTCCGAGAACACGCCGTTTGTGGTGGTAACCAATTTGGCACGATGCCTCACGCAGCTCAAGGAACGCGGCATTTGGCTCGTGGGAACGGCCGATGAAGCCTCACAGAATCTCTACGAAACGGATCTTACCGGTCCGCTCGCAATCGTCATGGGAGCCGAGGGCAGCGGCCTGCGGCGGCTCACGCGAGAACATTGCGACTTCCTCACCCACATCCCCATGGCGGACTCACGCAAAGTGGATTGTCTCAATGTATCCGTGGCCACGGGGGTGACGCTTTTTGAGGCGGCCCGCCAACGCACAGCAGCGTCTTGCTAGTTGGTTGATCGAGGACTCAACGCTTCCTAACTCGTTGTGGGAGTGCTGACAACGGAGGCAATCTCATCTTGCTTGAAGACGACGAACTGGCCATCGACGGCCCGCCGGCAACGGTAGTAACCGGTGGTCTCATTCAATTCCGGCCAATCTTGAGCATGGATCGTACGGCCATCACGAAACGTGATAATGCAAGGATTTGGTGCAGACTGGCAGGCGACGCCTCCCAAGAAGCACGTCGCAAACAATGTGAGAATCAGGACCCGGAACTGAGACCGGCGTAACACTATTTCTTCTTAGGCTTGCGAATGGCGGGGAGTAGCTTCGCCACTTTCTCCTTCATCTCTTTTCCCGGACGGAATTTCACGACAGCCCGTGGCGGGATGGTGACTTCCTTTTCCGGGTCGCGCGGATTGCGGCCGATCTTGGCTTTGGTCTCCATGACTTGAAAGGTCCCGAAGTTGCGCAGCACCACTTCGTTGCCTTCAGATAGATTGGACGTGACGTCATCGATGAAGGTTTGAATGACGTTGAACACGTCGCGTTGGGTCATGCCCAGCTGATTGCTGATATCCATGACCAGATCTCGCTTTGTGACTGTTTTCATTTTTTCTTACGCCAGTTGTTATAATGAGAGCACGGCCTAACGACCGATGGACCTCCGAGTTCCATCGGGGCATGCCGTACAGCTTTCGCGGTACCAAGAAGCACTATAAAGGTGAAAAAGTCACTCGCTTTTGTCTGGAATGGAAAGTTTGAAATGGGTTTTGCCTAATTTGGCTAGAGTTTCCTCGCCCTGTTCACGGCGAATTCTGCTCACGAGCGTCTGTACTTCACGCCCAGCGCCACGCGGAAGCGGCGCGCCGATGTGAGCTCGCTGATCATCGAGCCAATCGATAAACCGCTCACGGGCAACGATGGACGCCGCCGCGACCGCAGGATCGGATTCCGCTTTGGTTCGTTGCTCAAGGTTGATCGCGAGTTCTTTCTTTTTCACAATCCCTTCTAACAAAGCGGGCCTGGCAAATTGATCGGAAAGCGCTCGTGGGCAGTCCGGTCTCCGCCTGAGGAGACGCTCGATGACAGCGGCGTGACCCCAGGCGAGTAAGCGATTGAGGTTGCCAATTTTCTCATAGAGTTCGTTGTAACGTTTGGGACCTACCAGAATCACTTCAATGGCGATACCTGGAAGATCGCGAACGATCTTGGCGAGTTCGCGGATCTTGGTATCCGAAGAGATGCGTTTGCTATCACAAACGCCGGCATCGAGGAGTGCGCGTGTTAGTTTGGCGTCGACATAGGCACCCGCGATGACTAGGGGACCAAAGAAATCGCCCTTGCCACTCTCATCAATGCCGAAGTGCGGTTGAAACATCTCTGGAAAACGTTCCTCTTCATACCCTAACCGAATTTCCTGAAAGATCTCCGGTTCCAAAGTGAAGCGCACGAAATCTTCGGTACCCTTGCCTTGCACGAGCACTTTGGGGCCTTTCTCGTAGACGCTGATTTGCAGTTTGTCCTTTGACGCAGCGTAGAGCGTGTAGGGCTTTTCCTTGAACGCAAACCCGCGGTCTTGAAGAAGATTTCGCAACGTTTCGGCCTGGGCAGGCGTCAGCATTTCAGTGTAGGTCGTCACCGCCATTTGAACTAACTTCCCATGCTCACGACGGAAAAGCCAATTGCAAAGGATCTTCCCACTACGTCCCTCAAGTCCTTTCAGACTGCCTTGATCACGTGGTTTGATCGTGAGGGACGGACCTATCCGTGGCGTGAAACGACGGATCCTTATGCCATCCTGGTCTCTGAGATCATGTTGCAACAGACGCAGATCGCTACGGTGCTAGAGCGGGGCTACTACGAACGGTGGATGCAGCAGTTTCCTGACATTCCGACCCTGGCAGCGGCGAGTGAAGAGGCCATTCTCAAGGCCTGGGAAGGGCTGGGTTATTATCGGCGAGCGAGGAATTTGAGGAAACTCGCGCAAGAGGTGCAGGAGCACCACGGCGGGGTGATGCCGGAGACGTTGGAGGCGATCTTGGCTTTGCCTGGGATCGGACCTTACACAGCCGGCGCGATTTACTCTTTCGCCTACGACCGCCCGGCACCTTTGGTGGATGGAAATGTGGCCCGTGTCTTTGCTAGGCTCTTTGATTATGCGAAGGAAGTGGATGGCCGGGAAGGCCAGAAACAGCTCTGGGATTGGGCGGCAGCCCTAATATCTAACAAGCGTGCCAGAGCTTACAACTCCGCGTTGATGGAGTTGGGCCAAAGGATTTGCGCGCAGGCAACGCCCGATTGTCTTAAGTGTCCGGTAAGCGCGTTCTGCCAGACGCGAAATCCGCAGGCTTTGCCTAACAAAACACCACGACGTGCCACGATTTTTCAGGACGAGCACGTGCTATTTGACATCCGGGATGGTCAACTGCGTGTGACTCAAGAAGGCGGGAGCCGGCGTCGTGGTTTGTGGAAACTACCGGAATGTGATCCGGGTTCGCACTCCAGCCTAACGCTCATTTACAAAGCCAAGTACAGTATCACTCATCATCGGGTCACGCTTCACGTCTACCAGTCCGCCGTTGCTCTGCCGGAGGAGGGCGAAGTCGTTTGGCAGGATTTAGATGAGGTGTCGGCATTGGCCATGGCGTCACCTTACCGCAAGGCGGTGGAGGCGATTCTAACTGATCCGTTAGCCGAACTCTCCACGAATGTGGATTCTGCTAGAAAAACGTGAAGTAAGCCAAGATCACGATGGTCAGGAACAAGAGAACCCCCACCATGATCGCGGGGCCGTTGCTCCGGTGTTTGCTGATTTCCCGACGGCGAGCTTGCCGGTGGGCGAGTCGTCGTCGTCTCCGGTCTTCATGAACGGGTTGGATTTCGGCCGATCGTTGAAAGCGTGTGGGTTTGGGCGGTTTACGGCGAGCCGGCGCGGGTTGTGATACGATGGGGGCGGCACCTCTCTCAGGTGAATCCATCTCTGAGACCAGGCGCTCGACCTCGTTCATCGCGCTAGTCACCACCCGGCTCTTCGATGACAGGATTGGGCGTCCTCCATGTTCCCCGTTGCTCAAACCCATCTCTCCAATTTCGTCTGCGCGAGCGGGTTTGATTATCCTTGGGAGAGGCTTGATCGATCGCGGCAGCTGAGCATGGGCGGCGGCGAATGGAGGAGCAGCGAGGGATTCAGCGGGTGCGCTAATAGGCTTTTGGCAATGAGGGCAGGGCGCGGTGACCCCTTTGAACCGGATTTCGGTTTGGATCTGTCCGCCACAGTGAATACAAAGGAATTGTATAATTTCTGTTTGCCCAGAAGACACGGAAGAGAATGAATGGGCTCGCCATAATAAGCAACATTATTTGAAATTAAACGATATTATTATGGTTATTGTGCGAGGTGGCACTCCATTTGGTGGAAGTCCGTTGGAACCCCTTCGACCATCCATGATCGACCGGCCGCTGACGGTTCGCGGGAAACGCCATCGATTACGACCTTGCCTAACCTGCCGTCCACTCCGTGAATGGCGAGGTTCACGGTGGCGTAAGGCTCTTGAAAGGCGCCATGGCGTTTCTGAGTCAAGCGCCCCAAATGCTTATCCACGTGCCACGTGAAGTTGGAAATCAGGCTGTCCGCATTGCCGTCGCCCGCGTCTTCATACCACACTCCGGAAGCCTGCCCGTCGTGATTGTAGACGTGGATGGTGGGGGCCGCCTGTTCCCGGTCTGCGGTGTGCTGGCGATGAGGGCCCAGGGGAATGATGCTGCCTGCTTTGACAAAGATGGGCATGCGATCAAGTGGCGTATCCCGCCAAACTTCCTCACGGCCTTCCAATTGTTGATTTGTCCAGAAATCATACCAATTGCCTTGGGGTAGATAGAGCCAACGCCCATCACAATCCGGCTTCGATACCGGGCAAATGAAAAACGCCTCACCGAGTCCGAATTCTTCCTCTCGGTAATGCGTCTCCGGATCAGCCTGATCCAAGAATGCGAGGCTCCGCAACATGGGCGTGCCGTGTTGGCAATATTGCCAGAATGTGGTGTAAATGTAGGGTAGGAGTTGGTATCGCAGGCTGATAAATTTCCTCGCGACGGTCGTGTACGGTTCGCCAAAGGACCAGGGTTCCTGATCCCCATGATCGCCGGATGAATGGGTGCGGCAGAACGGATGGAAGATGGCCATTTGCAACCAACGCACGAAGAGTTCGCCATCCGGACTGCCAATGAAACCACCGATGTCGGATCCGATGAAAGAGAGACCCGTTAGGCTAAGCCGCTGACATTGGATGTTGGCAATACGCAGGTGATCCCAACTGGCGACGTTGTCGCCGGTCCAGGCAGAACTGAAACGCTGCACGCCTGAATAACCGGAACGCGTGATGACGAACGGCCGGCGACCGTTTCCGAAACGCTGGAGACCTTCGTAGGTTGCCCGTGCCATCTGCATCCCGTAGACGTTGTGCCCTTTACGATGACTGCACGGATGTCCGTCATAATCATGCCGAACGTCGCGAGGAAACGTGCCTTCCTCAAAGACCGCCGGCTCATTCATATCATTCCAAACGCCGTGCACACCGAGTTCAGCAATCATTTCGCGATAGAGGCCGGCCCACCATTGGCGGACCTCGGGTTTGGTATAGTCTGGGAAACAACAGAGCCCAGGCCACACACTGCCTTTCATCAAATCCCCGTCCATGCGTCTGCAGAAGTGATCTCCGACTTTGCCTTCTTGATAGACCCAGTAATCGCGATCGATCTTGATGCCGGGATCTATCATGACGACCGTTTTGAATCCGTCTTCCTCTAACTCACTGATAAGCTTTTTCGGATTGGGGAAGTTGTCAGGATGCCACGTAAAGCAACGGAACCCGTCCATGTAATCGATATCAAGGTAGATGGCATCGCAAGGGATCTCCAACTCGCGGAATTTGTTAGCAATTTCTTTAACGGTTTCCGTGCTCTCATAGCTCCACTTACACTGATGATAGCCCAACGCCCAAATCGGCGGCAACGAGGGACGCCCCGTCAGTTCAGCATAGCCCTCCGCGACCTCGCGTTGGCTGGGACCATAGATGAAATAGTAATTCATCTCGCCGCCCTGGGCGAAGAAGCTCGTCACGTTGTCCCGTTCGTGACCGAAGTCAAAGAAGCTGCGAAAACTGTTATCGAAGAAGATGCCGTAACTGATCTGATGATGCAGGCCGATGTAGAAAGGGATGTTCTTGTACAACGGATCGGAATCCGGTCCGTAGCCATAGGTATCCGCCCCCCAAATGGAGAACCGCTTCCGGCGCAGCTCGAGGGAGCAGCTCTTGTCTCCCAAACCGTAGAAGCCTTCACCCGCTTGAAGGTGTTTGCTAGTCATGACGACGTTGCCGCCGAAATGCGTATTAGGTTCCCAATGAAATCCTTTCTCATCGTCAGAGATGACGTGGCCGTCTGCATTGAGAATGGTGATGCGCAGAAGTGATTTGGTTAGCTTGATAGTTAAAGCGCCGCTAGCGAGTTCAAACCGGTCCTCGACTTCGCGGCACGTGATCTCGGGAGGATTGGGCGTGAAAGCGGGATCGATAGCGTAAGAGAAATCGTCCGGAAACTCACCTTCGGTGGTGAACCGAAAGCGCACCATGGTGTCCGTTAGGAACCGTACCAGGAGAATCACCTCGTTGTCACAATGAAATACGGCATCGGCGCCGTCTAATTGATGGGCCACCACGGTGCCCGGAAAGAATTCTTCTGAAGACCCGGCCGTGAGGTCATTCTCCATGTAGTTTGTCTTCGGCTGTTCGCTGTTGTTCTCGTGCATGACAGGGGTGGCAGCAAAGTGACGCCTGCTTCGAAGTCAAGAAGCCGTTTCCCTGGCAAGCTGACTAACATAACTGCTGGGTGCGTGATGCAGCAGTGCCGGCAGGGGTTCACCGAGTTGATCACGTTCCATCAAAGCATAGAGAGATTCCTTCAAGAGTGGCTTCGCCCGGCCTTCTTGAAGCCTAACCAATTTCCCCGCGTGGGCGTAGGCGAAACGATCCAAGAGATCGATCTTACTCGGAAGCGCCGGCACGAGATCTTCCCCATTGACGATCCGGTATATCGGGCAGATCGATTCGACGACTTCGGCAAAGACACTGTTACCCGGTCTTGGTGCTCCGAAGGTCACCACCGATTGAGGGTGAATCAACGTCGCCGCAAGCAAGGCGAGCGCTCCGCCGAGACTGTGCCCCAGAAAAACGAGTGGCCGCGTTTCTTGGTGATTTAGCTCTTCCGTTAGCGATTTCTGAAGAAGCTTGAACGCTCGCGAGAAGCCCAGGTGCACTCTCCCGCCCGCAGACCAGCTGATGAGTAGCGTGTTGGCGTTGAACGCCCAATGGCGCGGATCGCTTGTGCCGCGAAAACAAATCACGTCTCCTGCAACGGGATCATTCAGAGAACGGATTCTCGTCCAGAGGAGCTCGCGTTCCGTGCCAAAGGCTCTCTCCTCACAACCTACTCTGGCGAGAAATCGCTGACGTTCCTCCGGTTCGCGGAGATAACTCAAATGACAGAATTGGGCTAGAGCATGGCATTGTGCAAGGAACGCCGGTTCATCCGGCCGAGAGAGGGGCCACCCCATTGGAAACGATTGCGGATCGAACATGAAATCCCTCTCTGGCTGAAAGACCGCCTGCCACATGCGGGCTGCGGCTGATTTCTCCCAATCTTCAGGAATCATCTGAAAAATAGTGAATGAAGTTGATAACTTTGTAAAGAGAAGTAAGGTGAAAAGCAGCGAGAGAGAGAGAAGCCATGAGGCACCAACACAACATCGTCTCAGAACAAGTTAGCCCCGCTCCCATGGAAGGTTTCATCGAAGAGCTGCGGCCCCTCCTCAAGAAATGGCAGCCCATGCTCAGCCCCCAAGACCTGCTCGAGGGCACCGCAGAGGCAGCCCACGACTTGTGGCCTTCGGCAGAGCGGGCCGTCACCAGCGCGAGGCTCCGCGGTCTTGGTGTCCGTGAGCAGCTCAAACTGGAGGAAGGCGGGCACGTTTCCGCAGAAGAGGCGCGGCGTTTTTTTCACAACCAATCCAAGACCACGCTCCTCAAACACCACAAAGCCGGAAAGCTCATCGGCTGGAAAGAAGGGCGTGCTTTCCGCTTTCCCGTCTGGCAATTCGCTGAGGGCGGGGGGCTCTTGCCCGGAATGGAAGAGGTTCTGCGAATCTTGGCTCAGAGCCCCGTCATGGATGATTGGGGGCGGCTGCTCTTCTTCCTGACACCCCGGGAGTCCCTCAGTGGGAAGCGCCCCTTAGATTGCATTCGTGAGGGGCACCCGGAGGAAGCCTCGCGGCTTGCCTACGGCGAGCTAGAATGATTGGGTCGGCGCCATGCCATATGGGCGCCCGATTCATCTTCCCAAACGCGGTTTTCGGAATCGGCCGGTACCCTTGACCAAACTTCCCACCAGCCAATGGGTGCGGCTTCACTTATCGGCGTACGATCCGGTCTTCTTTAGCTTGAATCCGACACATCGATTCTCTCATCCCGAGTCGCCCCGCAAGATCCTCTACGCGGCGGCCGATGAGGAAACAGCCCTCACGGAAGTCTTTGGTGATCACGTGTTTCTGCAGAGTTGCATCGCCAACGCTCGCTGGGAAGGCAGCGCCTTCAGCCGGATTGAGGTTCCGGAGATCGAGGTTTGTGATCTCGCCAATCCTGAGATACGCACGGCCCTCCAGGTGGATCTCGCCGCCTTGTTTCAACCGGATCTCAAAATACCCCAAGCATGGGGACTCGCCATCCAAACCCATCCGGCGGGACCTGCCGGGATCCGGTATCAGAGCCGCTTCTCCGGCGTGCGGTGTCTCGCTCTCTTCGAGGGCGTGCCCGTGACCAAGCTTGATCCGGAGCCGAAACCCGTAGCGGAAAGCCACGAAGCGAAACGTTGGCTCGAGGAGCGTGAAGTCGCGCTGGTCTGATGACGGGCAACCGGTTACACTCGCAAGGGTTCCTTGAGCACCCACCTCGTTTTATGCGCGTTACCCCAATCGTAATCCTGACGTTCGCCGCCCTGAGAGCCGCCGTTGCGCAGCCTTCACTGGCCACGACCTTTTCCGAAACCGATATCCAATTCTTCAAAGACCACGTCAAACCGATCCTGGCTGAGAATTGCTTCAAGTGTCATGGCGGTGTCGACAAACGTGGGAAGATTAGGATCCGCAGCGAATTCCAAGTGATCAGCCGGCGTGGTATTCTTAAAGGCGGGTCGTTGGGGCCTGCCTACAACGCAGCATCTCCCTCTGACAGTCTTCTTCTAAAGATGCTCAGCTACAAAGATGAGGAGCATCAGATGCCTCCGAGTGGCAAGTTGGAAGAAGGGCAGATCGCTACGCTCACCGCGTGGGTCGAAAAAGGTCTTCCCTGGACAGCCGAAGACGCTAACAAACTCATCGAAGTCGAGGAAGGCCATGGTGGTAAAGATCCCACCAGGATCAGCGACTACACCAAGGGCTACTGGTCTTACAAACCCATGATACGGCCGGAGGTGCCGGAAGTAGACGATCCTAACTGGTCGGCGAATCCGATCGACGCCTTCATCTATCATAAGCTCAAACAACAGGGCCTCAAGCCGAATGGCCTTGCACCAGCGCGAACACTTGTCCGGCGGGCCTACTACAACATCACGGGACTCCCTCCATCACCCGAAGAGATGGAGGCGTGGGCCAAGGACTTCACGCCGTCCAAGTGGAGAGAACTGATCGATGTCTTGTTAGAAAAGCCACAATATGGCGAGAAATGGGCGCGTCATTGGCTCGATGTCGTGCGTTTTGCGGAATCGAACGGATTTGAGCGGGACTCCGTGAAAGAAGAGATCTGGCGGTATCGCGACTATGTCATCAACTCGTTGAACGAAGATAAGCCTTACGACCGGTTTATCGAAGAACAACTCGCCGGTGATGAGCTTGACGATGTCACCGCAGAAAGCCTGATTGCCACGGGCTATCATCGTCTCATGCAATGGGATGACGAACCCTCAGACCGTTTGCAATACCGCTACGATGTGTTGGACGACAACGTACGCATCACTTCTGAGGGGTTCTTAGGCATGACGTTAGGTTGTGCGCGCTGTCATGACCACAAAGGCGATCCCATTTCACAGAAAGACTATTACAGTTTCATGGCTTTCTTTCACGGCGTGACTCAGATGGATAAACGCCGCGTGATTCAGAACATCGATGTGGCCATGCCCGAAGCAGTGCGGAAGAGGCGCCAAGCTGAAATGGAAGAACAGATCGAAATGGTGGCGAGCCAGATCCGCGGACTCGAGGCGGTGGCGAAGGAGAAACTGGCTGAGATCGCTCCGGAAATTGTTGAAGAACCGGCCCTTACAACCGCCGCCAATTCAGTGTTAGTGTCCAAGGGCAAGCGGTGGCAACACACCATTCAGAAGCCGGCGGAAGATTGGTACACAGTGGGGTTTCGGCCGCAGGATTGGAAACTGGCACCGGCACCGTTCGGAAGGCACCGTGATGCCAAGACGCACTGGGACAAACCAGCCATCTGGATGCAGACCACCTTTGGGCTAACAGCTTTGCCAAGCGGCCTCCACCTCGAGATTTTTCATGATGACGATGTGGAGGTCTATCTGAATGGTCAGCTGATCTTTGAGGCCGAGGGACCCATTGGAAACTATAAGACCATTCCGTTAGAGTCTGATGCCGTGGCTGCTTTGCAGACCGGGCGAAACGTCGTAGCCGTGCATTGCCGACAAGAATCAGGCGGGCAGTTCATTGATCTGGCGCTTCATGGCGACTATGGCGGGGAAAAACTGGCTAAACTCATCAAGCGGCATCGCGGGAAAGTGTTTACCAGCGTGCAGTTTCGAAATTACAAGGAATGGCATCGCCAACTAGCAAGCTTGCGAGAGAAAGCATCGCAGTTAGGCATCAAGGCCATGATCGTGCAAGAGCACAACGCCCATCCGGAGCCCATGTTTGTGCATTTGCGTGGAAGCGCCCACGCTCATGGCGATCCAGTGGATCCTGATTTCCCGGCTATCTTCGCTGCGACGAAACCGCAGTTTCCCAAGCCGAAACAAAACGCCAAGTCTAGCGGGCGCCGTCGCGTGTTGGCGGAGTGGATTACCCAGAAAGATAACCCGCGTACTGCTCGGGTGGCCATGAACCGGCTCTGGCAGCATCACTTCGGGCGCGGCCTCTGCCCCACGCCGAACGACTTTGGTTTCCTTGGCGAGAAGCCGATGCATCCCGAGTTACTTGATTGGTTAGCCACAGAATTGGTTCAGCAAGGTTGGAGTCTGAAGACGATGCATCGTCTCATCATGACCTCACGAACCTACCAGATGGCCTCGTCAAACAATCCGCTCGCAATGGAGAAGGATCCACAGAACAACTACTGGTGGCGCTTCGATCAACGACGATTGAGTGCGGAAGAGATTCGCGACGCCATGCTCGCGGTGAGTGGGGAACTTAATCTGAAAATCGGCGGACCGAGCTTTTATCCGACGCTCCCGCCCGAAGTGCTGGCCACCTCTTCTACAGGCGCCGGAAAATGGGGGAAATCCTCTCCGGAAGAAGAGAGACGCCGGAGCGTTTACATCAAAATCAAACGCTCATTGAAGCCACCTGAGTTGGTGGACTTCGACTTCGCCGACACCGACTCCACCTGCGCGGCACGATTTGTCACCACGGTACCCACCCAGGCACTGATGATGATGAATAGCAAAGCCGTCAACGATCATGCTAGGAAGCTTGCGGATCGCTTGCGCCGCGAACACGACGGTGACGCGCGCCGCCAGGTGAAACGCGGCCTCGAACTCACATGCGGCCGCCCGGTGGCTGAAGCAGAGATCGAACGTTGTTTGGAAATGATCGATACCTTTGAATCCGAGCATCAGTTGACGCCGGACCAAGCTTTAGAACGCTTCTGCCTCCTCGCTCTCAATCTCAATGAATTCGTTTACCTCGATTAATTAATTAGTCATGAACTCGATACCACCCAACTTCTGCGGCCGAACGCGCCGGGATTTTCTGCACACGGCGGCGGGCGGATTCGCCTCCGTCGCGCTGACTGGTTTGTTAGGCCAAGATGGCTTTTTCAGCCAAGCACACGCCGCGACGGACGGCGCATTTGCCAATCCGCTAGAACCACGTGATCCGATGCTGCCCGCCAGGGCCAAGAGCGTGATCTTTCTCTTCATGTACGGGGGCCCTAGTCACATGGATACCTTTGACTACAAGCCGGAGCTGTATCCGCTTGATGGCAAAACGATCAATGTGAAGACCTTTGGCCGCGGCGGCAAGAAGAGCGGTGGGCGCGTGGTGGGTCCGAAGTGGAAGTTCCATCAATACGGCCAGAGTGGGAAGTGGGTGTCTGACTTGTTTCCTAACGTAGCCACTTGCGTGGACGACATCGCCTTTATCCATTCCATGACCGCAGACTCGCCGATCCACGGTTCCGCGATGTTGATGATGAATTCCGGCTCGCTCATCAGTGGAAAACCTTCGTTAGGGTCGTGGGTGAATTACGGATTGGGAAGCCCCAACGAGAACCTTCCCGGCTACGTGGTCATGCTAGACAAATCGGGCGGCCCTATCAGTGGCGCCAAGAATTGGACCAGCGGTTACATGCCAGCCAGCTATGCCGGCACGGTCTTCCGTTCGCAAGGAGATCCCATTCTCAATCTTCGTCACACGGAAAACATGAGCGCTGATCAGCAACGGACTTTGTTAGACTGCCTGCGCGATATGAATGAAGGTCACCTCAAAGATCGCTTTGATAACAGCAATCTCGCGGCTCGCATTGCGAGCTATGAGTTGGCCTTCAAGATGCAGGCGAACGCACCGGAAGCAATCGATCTCGAGAGTGAACCGGAACACGTGAGGCGGCTTTATGGAATGGATTCCAAGCGTACGGAAGACTTTGGCCGCAAGTGTCTCTTGGCGCGGCGGTTAGTGGAACGCGGCGTTCGTTTTATCCAAGTGTATTCCGGTGGCGCCCACAATGATGCCAACTGGGATGCCCACGGTGATCTCGAACACAATCACAATCTTCACGCCGGCGAAACGGACCTGCCGATTGCGGGTCTGCTCAAGGACCTCAAACAACGCGGCATGCTTGAGGAAACGTTGGTAGTTTGGGGCGGTGAGTTTGGCCGCCAACCCACAGCGGAGTATGCTCAAGGAACGGGGCGGGATCACAACGCCTACGGTTTCACCATGTGGATGGCCGGCGGAGGCATCAAAGGCGGCGTCGCCGTGGGTGAGACGGATGAACTTGGCAGCGCTGCCGTTCGCGATCGCTATCATGTGAAGAATTTGCACGCCACCATTCTCACTCAACTAGGGCTCGACCCTAACAATCTGAGTTATTTCTACGGCGGACTGGATCAAAAGCTGGTCGGCGTCGAAGGCGCTGATCCGATTGAACAGATTATCGCTTGAGAACTGTCACATGAGAATCGCATCGATTGTTCTAACATTTCTCACTTTATGCGGGCTTTGCAGCGCGCATGAAGTCATCACGCAGGGCAATGGCAAACTCGCCATCGTTAATGCAAACGGCGAGATCACTTGGGAAAAGAAGTGGGGAGGCATTCACGACATCCATGTGTTGCCATCCGGCAATATTCTCGTGCAGGAGAAGATGCGGCGACTGGTCGAGATTGACCGCCAAACCAAGGAAATCGTTTGGAGCTACGACTGCAGCAAGGCAAACGGCAATGAAGGCAAGCGCGTGGAACTCCATGCCTTCCAACCCTTGGAGAATGACACGTTCATGCTCGCTGAAAGCGGGCCGGCACGCATCATTGAGATCAATCGTGAGGGCAAGTTGCTCAAAGAGATCAAGCTGGTGGTCGATAACCCGAATCCTCACACCGACACCCGCCTCGCCCGCAAACTCAAGAATGGTCATTATCTCGTCTGCCACGAAGCCGATGGCACGTTGAGGGAATATGATAGTGAAGGAAACGTCGTGTGGGAGTACGAAGTGCCGCTCTTTGGCAGAGAAGAGAAACGCGGTCATGGACTCGACTCCTTTGGGAACCGATTGTTCGGCGCTGTGCGGCTCAAGAATGGCAACACGCTTATCGCCACCGGCAACGGTCACAGCGTGATCGAGGTCACGCCGGATAAGAAGATCGTTTGGGAACTTCATCAGGATGATTTGCCTAACATTCGCTTCGCTTGGGTGACCACCTTGGAAGTGTTGCCAAACGGAAACTACGTCATTGGTAATTGTCACGCCGGCCCTGACAATCCTCTGTTGGTGGAGATTGAACCCAAGACGAATAAAGTGATTTGGACCTTTGACCACTTCGAGACCTTTGGAAACTCCGTGCCGAATTCACAGTTGTTGGACTTGGTGGGGCAAACGATTCGTTAAACTGTTATGGACGTCGGCATCATCACGGTATCAGATCGCGCATCGCGTGGTGAGTATGAAGATCACGGCGGGCCCGCATTGAAAGAAGCCTCCGAAGCGCGTGGCTGGACGGTTCTCTGTGAAATTGTAGTCTCTGACGACAAGGGGCGGATTCAAGAGGCGATCCGCTCGTTTAATGCTCAGGGTTGTGGCCTGATTCTAACCACGGGTGGTACCGGCATCGCTGAACGCGACGTGACGCCGGAGGCGATTCGTGAGATCATGCGTGTGGAAGTGCCAGGCTTTGGTGAGGTCATGCGTGCGCAGTCGATGGCCATCACGCCCAATGCCATTCTCTCTCGAGGCTTGGCGGCTGTTTTCGAATCCTCTTTAATCATCGCCTTGCCAGGGAAACCTCAGGGGGCGGTGGAATGCCTCGGCTTTGTGGCGGGGGCCATTGATCACGGAGTGAAACTGGCGCAGCGTGTGCCCACGTCTTGTTAGGGCAACGCGCTAATGGAGCTCTCAAAAATCATTCCCAAAAGCTTAAGCCGCGCACTGGTCATTCCCTTGATCATGGTGGGTTTGATGTGGTCGGTCGAGGTGTGGGATTGGTTGTTGAGCTTGCTATTTCCCAGCAATCACATTGGCGTGAGTTTCTTGGATAGCTTTGGCATTCGGCCACGCACGTTGAGAGGCATTCCGGGTATTCTATTGGCGCCGTTTCTGCATCGCGATTTCGCTCATCTTTCGGCGAATACGCTGCCTTTGTTAGGCTTGAGTTTCATTCTCGCGCTGACGGGAATGAAGCGCTTCTTTGCTGCGACGCTGATCATTGTCCTGGTCACGGGTAGTGCGGTCTGGGTTTTCGGGCGATCGAATGCCATTCACTTGGGCGCGAGCGGCATCGTGTTCGGCTATCTGGGATTTCTGCTGGTTAAAGGCTTTATCGAAAAACGCGCTCGCTGGATCGCTGTTTCGATTTTGTTAGGATTTCTTTACAGCGGTTTCATGTACAACATGCTCCCGAGTGACCGGACGGTATCCTGGGAATCCCATTTCTTCGGTTTCCTCAGTGGCATCTTCGCCTCTTACATCTTAGCCATCGCCCCGAAACAGGCGGTCATGCTCGCCACGCCGACTCGCAGATCCTAGCGCGCCTACCAAGATGAAACCTCCCGAAGTTTGCCCTGTTTGCCACGAAGACGTGCCGCCTAAGGCCAAAGCGTGTCCCTACTGCGGCGCTGACGAGCGCTCTGGTTGGAATGAGGAGGCCCTGATGTACGACGGGTTGGATTTGCCTGACGAGGCTTGGGAAGAGGAAGAGAACGAGCGCTCAAGAGATCCCGGAGTCTTGCCCTTGCGTCACCGTATTGCGGGCGTGTTATGCCTGTTGGCGATCCTCATCTGGATCTTGTTGCGGATGTTTTGAACGGAATCGTACTAGGAACGTCATAACCAGTAATACGAAACTGGGGCCCACTTTTGTTAGAATTAGAAAAGTCTGGCAAAGAATGGGCCGGTCTTTACCGTAATTCTCCTCGTATGAAAACGACCGCCTCAACCTTCCCTCTCCTCCTCGCGCTCATTCTTTCGCTCGGGCTAACATCGCTGCAAACTTCCTGTGCTGCTGCAGGGACGGCGACGCCACCGACTCAGGCGGAGTCAGCCGTTCCGAAGAAACGCGGTCTCCTCTCGATCTTCAAGCGGCGGAAAGCTCATCAGGCGCCCCAGCAGCAGACCGCTGCCGCGGCGCATCCCGCCCCGCAAACGCAGCAGCCACAGAAGAAGCGCTTCCGCATGCCGCGTTTTAAGAAGCCGGATTTTTCGAGAATGCCTCGCCTGGACCTCTCCAAGGTTCCCAAGCCCAAGCTTCGTATGCCGAAGTTTAAGAAACCCAATCTCTCCATGCCCAAGTTGGCCTTACCGAAGATGAAATGGCCAGGCAAACGGGCGCCGAGAGTTTCCCCCCAGCAACGATATGAGAACGCGGTGCCCAATCCAAACGGTCAGGGTGTCTACGCGATCGTTGAGGATGAAGGGACGCGGTTTTATGAGTTGGGGCCGACTCAAACCTACGGCCCCGATGCGGAGCTTCCCGCCGGCACGTTAGTCACTCTGCGAAGCAACGACCGCGCGTGGGCGAATGTGATTCTCAAAGACGGCCGCTCCGGTTATGTCGGCTTGGATCAGGTGCGCTTGGCAGCAAAGAGCGAAACGCCGCAGATCCTCCCCCCCGCACCTCGCGAGCGGCCTGCCGAATGGGCACAGGTTACTCAAGGTACGGAGACTTATGAACCTCCCAAGCTTCCTGAGCCGCGGTCCGTTGCGAATGCGGGCGAGACGGCCGCCACTGAGCATCCATTGCTTCCATCGGAAGAAACGGTGGTTTCCGTGCCGGATGACTCCATTCCTGTCGATTCGCCGGAAGTGCTCTTCGACCCACTACTCGATCCCGTGCCGCCGGTCACCGGCCCTGCACCTTTTCTCGATGATCCGATTCCTTCCATTGAGGAGGAATTGCGGGCCATTCAAGAGGCGAATGAGGCAGCGGAAACTGCGCCGGATGAGGGTGAAACGTCATCGTGAGTTTCCCAAGCGCGCTTTAGGCCGTATTGTAAGGGATGTTCAGAGGCCGCTTCAAGAACCGGCGAGTTAGAAAACCCGAAGCCGTCCGGGAAGGTGTGAGATGAATGTGCTCACACCCAGTCTGCGGGTTCTGCTCACAGTGGCCTCGGCTTTTGTGATCGTCGGCGGCCTGCGTTACGCAGGGAGTTTTCTCCTACCGGTGGTCTTGGCATTCTTCTTGGCCGTCATCAACGCGCCCTTTGTAACGTGGTTGCATCACAAGGGCCTGCCTCATGTGCTCTCCATTCTCGTCACCTTGGGAGTGAACCTGGCGGTTATTGGTCTCTTTGTAAGTCTCACAGTCGATGAGATGCTCAGTTTCCTACCGGAAGCCCCTCGTTACGTGACCACGATCACCGAGGCGATGACCGATCGCGCAGACAAAGTCTTCGATAATCCGATCCTAACCAAGACAGAACAGCTTCAGGAAAGTAAGGAGAACTTCTCGGAAATGCTGCGGAGTCTCGCGCAACAGTTCACCTACGAGTTGCCTACGGGGAATCAAGTGTTAGACGCGGCGGCCTCGCTCACCGGCACCATCTTCTTCGTCTTCATCGTGATGATCTTCATGATGAGCGAATCGCTCTTTGCCCGCCGGCGTGTGGAGAATGTGCACCAAGTGAACGGCCCTAATCTTGCTGTGCTAGAGCGACTGGCTTCGGATATCCAGCGTTATTTGCTGATCAAGACTTCCGTTAGTCTAGCTACCGGACTCTTGGCTTGGTTGCTCACTTGGTCCTTTGGCTTGGAGTTCCCGCTGCTTTGGGGGATTCTTGCCTTTGCTCTGAACTACATTCCCTCCATCGGCTCGATCATCGCAGCCATTCCGCCCTGCCTTCTAGCACTAGCCGAATTGAGTTTCTTCGAGACCGCGTGCATAGCCGCCGGCTACTTGTGTATCAATATGTCGTTGGGCAATTTCATTGAGCCCATGTTGTTAGGGCGGCGGTTTGGCATCTCCACTTTGGTGGTGATCTTATCCGCGCTCTTCTGGGGCTGGGTCTGGGGGCCGCTAGGCATGTTTGTGGCCATTCCTCTGACAATGATGTTGAAGATGATGCTAGACCATTCAGATGAACTCCGCTGGCTTGGGGTGGCCATGGAGAAAATTACTCCGGAGGAATCGGATCCGGCGAGCGAGCCGGTGCCGCTGGCGTCTGACGATTCTAACGAATCATCATCGGTGCGCTCACCGCACTCATGAATCCGCTGACAAAGGCCCCGGAAAAGGCGGGAAGCATCAGTACGGCGGTCTTGTAGGACTGAGGACCGTACATTTCGCTATATACGCCATCGCTCTTGTTCTCGACTACCGAGACGATGGTTTGGGGGTCGCCGTAGATTTCCTGGACGAGAACCTTGATGATACGGGCCTCTTCTTCGCCGGCCTGAACGGCTTGGTCAATGATCCCGTAAACTTCCGAAAGCAATTCCTTTGAGATAAACGTCAGGGCGTTGCCTTTTTGTGGTAGCGCCGCGGCGTATTTGGCATAGTCGGCATTCTGTTTGAGTTTGTCGCCACCAGCCTGCTGCGCCAGCGCCTCCTTGCGGGAAGCGATGATAAGGCGATCGCCCTCGAGTTGCAGCACGGGCTCATAGAATCCAAGATCCTCGCCTTCCCCCGGGAATGTAATCGTTATCCGGGAGACGCTACCCTCCGTTTCTTCGGCCATGGATTCGGGTGCGACATTAGAAAAGAACTCCTTCGCCATATCATAGAGCCATTTCCCGCTATCGTGAGCGAGCACGACATCAATGCCCGGCACTTCCGGACCTTCCCCTCGAAACTCAAGCATCTTTTCACGATCCAATGAAACGTATCCATACACATGCCCCGTTAACTTCGTTAGAACATCGTCCACGGTGAGCGATGTGCCCTCTACGGGTTGAGACAGGATATGATCCATGGGATCCATACCTAACGTCGGTACCAAGCGGGCCGTGATGCTCTTGGCTATTTCTTTCAGCACATCGGTGCGCAAGTGTGTTTCAAAGGCGAGGACGGCGTCCTTGATAGCAAAGTCCTGAATAGTGAAGGCTGCCGGCTCGTCTCCGGTGAGCCGCAAGAGTCCCTTCCGCTCTCCGTTCACGCCGATAAAAACACGATTACGGTAACCGGCGTCTACTTTGATTGAACTCGCGCCAATTCCACTAACATTCTCTAAACCCAACTCTAAGAGCATGCCCTCGATATCGAGGCCGGGCGGGATGGGAGGGCCACCCGGAATGTTGGTTAATTCGTTATACAACTCGTTTACTTTCGCGGTCACGGCAGCGTAATCTCCCGAGACGTTGAGATAGCCAAAAAGCTGCCCACCTTGATCCAAATGCTTGGTCACGCTGTCGAAGACGGAACGGTGATCGGCTGCCGTCTGGGACCAGGAACTCGCTAGTGTTAGGAGAAAGACGCCTGTAGCAAGGAGATGAGGATAACGAGAAGTGTGAACGATCGAGCGCATGGGAGCATCATAGCGCGCTGTCATGCAAATGGCCACGCCAAAGCCACTTTCGTCCGTCAGAGTCGATGCGCACCCTTGCCGCTAGGCGAACCGTTTTAACGAAGGGCAACTAGGGAACGACCCCCTCAGGAAGAAAGCGGATCGTGATTTGATCATCAAGGTAGACAATATCAATGAATCGGGCCGAATTGGCGATTTCGCGGTCGGTGAGCCCCGAGAGGGCGATTCGTTCGCCAGCGCTTGGCCCCGAAGAAATGGTGATTCCTTCACGGAGCAGTTTCGCCGTGGCCTCGACGCCACCTAGTGAATCGGGGATTACATGAGCGATCCCTATGGCGTTGAGGGCCGTGGAGAGATTGACGATCTGCTGCGCGTTCCGCCGATCTTTCTCATGTTCCACGTTGTCTCGAACATCGCTGAAGAACGGAAACGCGATAGCTGAGACGACGCCAATCACGGCCACGACGACAACGAGTTCGATCAGGCCGAAAGCAGCTCGGTGCCACAAATTAGGGTTTCCCTGAGTCACTAGCATCCGACATCCTCGAGATACTATTGAAAAATCCGGGCCTGTTGTTCCTCATCAAACTGGCTCAGGGTAGATGCCAATTGTTCAGCGTAATTCTGGTAGGCTCCGGCAGGGCTGCCAATGCCGTCCTGCGCAGCGGAAAGAGAGATCTCAGCCGCTAGAGCATCAATTGACGCCTGGTCGTTCTTAAAACGTCCATACGCGTGGCCCTTGCCATTTCCTTGACCGTTCCCTCCATAAAGAGACAGTTCCCCGACAACCAGGAAGAGGGTCGTTAAGAAGACGAGGATGGATTTTAGCTGCATGGATCTGGGGGAGTGAAAATGTTTCCAATATAGACATGCTTATTTGAGAGATCAAATATTTTCAAGATATTTCATAACTTCTAGAATCTGGGAGAGAAGATGATATGATGAGACTCCATGGTTTCGCTCCTCCGCTTCATCTTCATTGCCCCCCTGCTGTTGGTTGGGACGAAGCTGGTTGGAAGTGAGCTACCACCTACGCAAACCATTCGTTTTCAACACCTTGGAGGCCATTCAGAGCTGCTCCAGGGATACGTCGCGGGGATGGCTTGGGACGTCAATGGGCTCCTTTGGTTTGGTGCGGAGAATGGGCTGGTTTCCTATGATGGCTACGAACTCACCCGCCACGAGGCCGACTCTTGGCCTACAGGAATCAAGGCGATTCAGGCCAGTTCCCACAGCGGGCTCTGGGTGGGGACGGCGACCGATGGTTTTTACCAGTTGATGCCCAGTCAGAATCAGGAGCCGGTGATCAAAGCCTTCCGTGCCCATTCCGGTAAGCCTGGATTGGCTAGCAATCAGGTAACTGCCATCCACCTCGCTCCAGATGCCTCGTCAGAAGTCTGGGTGGCAACGGCCGCAGGGGTGCAACGCTTCGATCCGGCCACAGGGGAATTCGGACCGCCGGATTCCCGATGGCTGGTTCAGTCCTTTGCCCAGGACGCGGCGGGACATCTTTGGGCGGGCACGCGAGACGGTCACCTTCTGCTGCTCTCCGATGACAGCCGGACCTTGGAACGGGTGATGAACGTGGGAAATGAAGTCAGCGCGCTGGCCGCTGATCCCGAAAACCCTGAGCTTCTGTGGATTGGCACCAAGGACGAGGGATTGAACAAGATTCATACGGTCACTTGGAGCCGTCAACGATACCGGCACGATCCTTCTGACCCCCACGCGATCGGCGGGACCGAAGTGACGGCATTGTACGACGACTCGGACGGCGTGCTCTGGGTAGGGACCGAGAATGGGCTCAGCCGCTTGGATCAGGCGTCAGGTGTCTTCAAGAATTACTGGCACCGGCCGGGCATCCCTCACAGTTTAGCGCCGGGAAGAATTACCGCCATCTACGAGCACGACCGCACGCTATGGGTCGGAAGTGACGAGGGAGTCGTCAGCGGCTTCAGTCTGGATCGAAAGTGGTTTCAACATCATGGAGCGGAACCGAATGGCCGGGGACTCAGCCATCCCTCAGTGAATGCGATTTGCCAGGATCGCGAAGGAAGGATTTGGGTGGGCACGCGGAATGGGCTCAACGTCTTCGATAATGAAACGGAATCTTGGAAAGCCTACGACAAAGAAAGCGGCTTCATGCACGCCGCGATCACTGCTTTGTCCCCGGTTTCTGAGGACACACGCCTGTGGGTAGGCACGCGTGGCGGTCTTCACTCCTTTGATCTCGATACGGAACTTGCCACAGCGCTGCAACTGGGTGATGGCGCGGAAACCGATCCAACGAGCCAGCATGTCACGGCGCTGGTCGAGGACGCCCTAGGACATCTCTGGATAGGCTTTTCAGGAGGCGGGTTGGCAACGCTCGCGCCGGATCAATCGATCACTCGTTATCAACATGATCAGCACCACACACGGAACTTCGTGACCTGCCTATGCCCAGACCAAGCAGGAAGACTTTGGGTAGGCACGCAAGAAGGGCTCGCTGTGTTTGATCGGACGGATCGGCAATGGTTAGACCTTCCATCTGCCTTAGGAGCGGCGTTGGACCACTATCAAATCACCTCGATCACTCGCACCTCCGAAGGAAAGCTGTGGATTGGAACGGTGGGGAATGCGGCGGTGGTTGTCGACGAGACAACCCTCGAGATTGTTTCCACAGAGCCCAGCGCACGTGCCAATCTCGCCCAAGTACGGGACGTTTACAGTATACTCGAAGCGCACCAAGACCTTTGGCTCACGACCAATAGTGGTTTGGTCCGGCTTCGCAGAGATGAAATTCGGCCGACGGTTTATGACCTTGAGGATGGTCTGCAAGGTCCCGTTTTTCATCCTAACGCATCCCATCAATCGGCCGGGGGTCTTCTCTACTTTGGCGGGCCTAACGGATTCAACTGCATTGACCCGAATCAGCCCACGACCCGGACGTCGGTCCCGCGGCCGGTTCTGCGGCGGCTCGAGATCAACGACGAAGCGATCGAGCCGCAAGAAGGCGGCCTACTCGAAAAACCGCTTATGGCGACCTCGCGCATCAAACTAGAGCACCACGCGTCTAGCAAGATAACCTTCGTCTTTGGCACTCTTGATTACACCAGGCCTCTGAGGAGCCGATTTCGATACAAACTCGAAGGATTTCAAGATGGGTGGTCGCCTTCTAGTTCCACGCCGCAGGCCACCTTCACGGGCTTGCCGGTGGGCCAGTATCGCTTTCTCGTGCAGAGTTCTCCCGATGGTTTGGATTGGCACCCGGACGCGGCCGCTGTGGATCTCAAAATCTCTCCGCCGTGGCACAAACAGTGGTGGGCTAAACTAACATTTATCTTATTCAGCGTAGGAGCCGCCTCTTCGTTAGGGCATTTGTTCTACCGCCATGTGCGGCGGCGTCAGGAACGTCTTGAGATCGATAACAAACGTATGGAAGCTGCCCTCGCGCGTCAGCTTCAAGGTTCGGTACTCTTGCGGAAAACGGCCGAGGAGATCCAACACACTCTAGGCCTTCAACACATATTCCAATCCACCTTGCGCGCTCTCATCAGTCACTTCGGCGCGGACCGCTCATTTGTTTTACTCTATCATCCGGACAAAAGAGAGACACCCTTTTCTCTCGCCGCGGCCTACACGCAACCCGGCTTTGCTGAGGTTCAACAAGAGCATCTTTCGCTCGCCGGTGTCGAATGTTTGCGGGAGATTCTCGACGTTTCGGATGCCATTCAGGGCAGCGATCAAGATCTCAGTGCGTGGCCGGAACTTAAGACGCTGGAAGTGCAATCCATGCTGGCAGTGCGCACATCGTATTTGGATCGCCCTAACGGCATCATCATCTTGCAACAGTGTCGAGATGCGCGCACTTGGGGTGCCGAGGAGTTGCATTTGTTAGAACAAATCGCTGCCCAAGTGGGCATCGCCATTGCGCAATCCCAGTTACACGAGCGAGAGCAGGAACAGCGCAAAGAACTCCAGCTCGCCAAACAACACGCTGAAGTCGCGAATCAGGCAAAGAGTGACTTCCTGGCTAAGATTACCCACGAATTGCGCACGCCGCTCAACGCCATCATCGGTTTCTGCCAACTCCTCAGCCGCTCTTCAGACACCACACCCGCCCAGCAAGAAACATTGAACATCATCAACAGCAGTGGCGAACATTTGCTAGCGCTAATCAATGATGTGTTAGACATGGCAAAGATCGAAGCAGATCGTCTCGAACTCAATGAGGAGCCGTTCGATGCGCGTCAGCTCCTCGAATCCATGCGCGGGATGTTCACTTTCAAAGCAGAAGAGAAACAGATCCGGCTGGATCTCTCTCTGGCCACGAGCCTCCCGCGTTGGGTTTCGGCGGACGTTGGTAAGTTGCGGCAGACGTTGATTAATCTGATAGGTAACGCGTTCAAGTTTACCGATTCGGGATCAATCACTCTGCGTGGATGGTGCGATCATTCTCAAGATGCCCAGCGCCCCATGCTGTACTTTGAAGTGGAAGACACCGGACAGGGGATTTCTGAGAAGGAACTCAATGGGCTTTTTGATAAATTCTTTCAAGCCGATGCCGGTCGGCGATCGCTTCAAGGCACGGGGCTTGGCTTAGCCATCAGCCGCAAATTCATCGAATTCATGGGCGGCGAAATCACGGTTCGCAGCCAACTTGGCAAGGGTACCGTCTTTCAGCTTTCGTTCCCTGCGACCATCCTAGCCAATGCCCAACAATTGAAACCTGAGCAAACCGCTATGGCGAGCCAGGCATCGCAAAGCCTCATCAACGGCCATCCTGCATGCGCTAACATTCGCATACTAATTGCCGAAGATCAGATAGCCAACAGGCTCTTGCTCTCCACCATCCTTAACAAAGCCGGTTTCGACGTTGAGGAAGCGGTCAACGGTCGCGAAGCCATAGAGAAATGGGAAGCGCAACATCCACATCTCACCTTCATGGACCTCAACATGCCCGAACTCAATGGTGACGAAGCCACAGAAGTTATTTGCGAACGCCACAGGACCGCCGCACCCAAGATCGTCGCTCTCACCGCTAGCGCCTTGGAAGAAACGAAAGTTAGGATGCTTGCCTCCGGTTGCACCGATTTCCTAACCAAACCCTACACCGCCGAAGGAGTGCTAGAGTCCGTGATCAAACACGTTCCCGAACTCTCGGTGAAACTGGAGGCCGACTTTGATGACACTACCGTCGCGGCCTAACTAAACCCATTCTTCTCCGGCGTCCCGACATCTCTCCCAGGGCGGGTTTTTGAGAACATAGGTCTCAGCCCTTATCCTCGCATTCTCACCATTCAGCTGAACGCTTAATACAGTGCGCTGGTACTCAGGTCCTTCGTATTGATCCAGAGCCTCGAGACAACCAGCTGATACTTCCCAGAGTTCGCCTCGAATGGTACGGCCTGGTTTTGATGTGCCGCGCACTGCCGCCAGCCCGGGATACCATCCCAGATCTAATAGCTGGTACTCCGGCAAAGTGATCGCGATTCCCAGACAGTGCTGACCAGATAGAAGGTGGTGATGCGATTGCCCTCGCTTTAACGTCCCGTAGACAAAGAGGCGGGTGGAGCCATCCACGGTTAGGCTAGTGCTTTGACCTCCGCGACGTAAGCCTCCACGGAGCGGCGGATATCGCCTGCAACATCCGTCTTAGGGGTGGCAAACGGCGGACAGAACCAGGGAAAGGCGCCGATGAGATCGTGGACGACGAGGACTTGACCATCGCAATGTTTTCCGGAGCCAATGCCGATCGTGGGAACGGCGATCTCCTCAGTGATGCGTTTGGCGACTCGTTTGAACATGCTCTCCAGAACGATGCCTCGAACCCCCAGATCAGAAAGCATTTGCGCGTCACTGAGCAACCGATCGGCCTCTTCGTCAGTACGCCCCTTCTTCCGGTAGCGGCCTTCTTCCAGAATGTGCTGCGGTAGCATGCCGAGATGCCCCATCACGGGGATGCCGCTTCCGAGAATCGCCTCAATCTGAGAGGCGATTTCCCGGCCGCCCTCTAATTTCACCACGTCCGCGCCAGCCTCGACCAACTTCTTCGCGGACGCCACGGCATCTGCAGGCGTTTCGTAGGTGCGGAATGGCAGATCGGCCACCAAAGGGGAACGCGTGACCCCACGCCGGGTCGCTCGGGTGTGGTGACACATCTCTTCCAGCGTGACGGATGTCGTGTTCTCGTAACCAAGCACCACCATTCCGAGGGAATCCCCAACCAAGATCACGTCCACGCCCGACTCATCCACCAGACGCCCCGTCGGGTAATCGTAGGCAGTGAGCATGGCAATCGGGCGACCGCCGTCCCGCACTTTCCGAAGTCTGGGTATATCTAAGCCTGCCATCAAGGGAAGTGGAGCACGTCCACTTGATAAAAAAAGCCGGAATCGGTCTCCCGATTCCGGCCTGAGATGATTCAGATGAAACGTCGAGAACGTCTACTGGGCAGCAGTCGGACGCGCACGCTTCAGCGGATTGAGAATGGCCACGAACTCATCATCAACGATCGCTTCCGATTCGAAGATGTTCTGGCCTTTCTTACCGTCGGATTGCACCACCCCGTTGCGAACGCGCATCGCGGTCGCGGAACCGTCGATGAAGCCCACGATGGCTTTCTTGGGCTGGGCCCAAACGTGGTTCTTTTCATCGTAAGTACCGAGGGTGTTGCCGGTGAAGCCATCGGCGATGATGGGGGTGGTCGACTTGTTGTTGTCGGACAGCCCGCTCACGTAAGCCCAGTGATTTTCACCAGCTTCCAAGGCGGCGCCGTTCTCTTCCCCGTTCTTCTCACCGATCTCTTCATCAGGAGCCACTTTGGGATCGCAGAAGACGCGGTCACCCTTGAGGTAGAACATCTTCTCGTTGTCGCAGACGTCCGGGAACATGGTGCGGAACGCGTCATTCGAACTTTCCACGCCTTCAGGGAAGATCCCACCGGAATCTCCTTTGTAGAGGGTGAGGGCCTGGAGGATACTCTGGGCGTTCTTCGTCGCGGGGACCATGCGGGCACGGACCTGGACTTTACTCATCATTGGCGTCGCCACCGTCGCGAGGATCGCGATGATGGTGATCACCACCAACAGTTCGATCAGGGTAAAACCCCGTCGATTCATTCGATTAATGGTCATGTTATTAATGCAGGTTTGTTTTATGGATGGGCCTCATTTTAGAGAGGCGTTTATGATAACACCACGGCAGGAAACCACCGCGATGCGAAACATCACACGTCTAGAAGATCGTGAGCAAGGACTTTTCGCTAGAGAAGTCGCGTTTTTCTCAGAAAAACCAGAACCCATTCCTTGAGTTCCGGGGGCAATTCTTGCCATTACTAATGGTTTCCATGGAAAAGATGTGAAAGGTATTCAACTGCCCAGCTAAAACTGATAACGACGCTCATGGCCATGCCTGAATCCACCGCGAGTACCGTGTCTCCGGGCGTGCTCACGTTTGGGTGCCCGGCGTGCGGTGGGCAATTGACGATCCCGAGCCATCTCGCGGGCGTGCACGGGCCCTGCCCATTGTGTAGCCAAGAAATCGCTGCCCCGGATCCGGCGTCAAATACGGCCGCGCTGGTCCTAGGTCAGGCCTCTGCACCACACCACGCACCGCCACCTCAAGCACCGCCTCCGCCTGAGCCGCCGCCACCTCCTCCTGCGGCGCCTGAAACCTCGCCCTCTGAGCATCAGCGCCCCCCAGGTACTCGGCGCATTCATTGCGGTGCCTGTCAGGCCACTCTCGATGTCGACCTAAGCTTGAAGGTCGAGGGCGGACCCTGCCCCGTCTGCCAAACCTGGATCGATCTCCAAGGCCGTTCTCTACCTGCGGAACCATCTCCCGAGCCACCTCGTGAACCGGTGCATCCGCCCATTCCACGACCTCTCAGCCCCGATTCGTCTCGTGGTCCGGTCTCGCCTGATTTGGAAGTGACGGTTCCCGTGGCGATTAATCGGGAAAGAACACCTTCTCAGCAGGAACCTCCTCCTCCCGCCCAAGAAGAGCGACCTCGTGATGAGCCTCAGATGGAACGCCGGGTGGTTCGCAAACGGAAGAAACGCCGTATCCTCCCGGCGGAGTGTTACGTGGGCCAAGCCGCTGGTCACCTCGACGCCAAAGGCCAAGCTTCTGCAGAGCGCATGCGGTCGGAGCCCTTTCCCAAGGCCGCGAAGTCAGAGGAAAGCCGCGGCCCCGCAGATCCTGGTGAATCCGCGCTCTCACGATGGCTGCCCATCCTGGCCGGAATCTTGATCCCTCTCGCAGGCGGCGTCTTCGCCGCCATTAAGATGGATTTGTTAGACCCCAAGCTTCTGCGTTTCTGGGGGAATTCCACAGCCGCGGGCTCGAATGCAAATACCAGTCAATTGCAATCGGACATCCGCTCCACGGCAGCCACCCTTCAGGGCAAACAATACGATGCCTGGTATAAGTTTGAGGATACTATCAACAAGTTTCTCGATAGCACCAAATGGGAGGATGCCGCCCAACATTTGTCCACGAAATTGGTGCCGGAGAATAGCGAGGCCCTGTCATTCTTAAAATTGTTCCCACGTGAGGAATTTCAAGGAGCGAAGATTGAACCGCTTCGTGGTTTCAACGCACGCATTCCCAAGACCGAACGGTTCGTCTTCACAGTCAAGGCAACCAAACCTGGAGGCACGCCGGCTGATGCGCCATCCACGTTCTTCATCGTCGAGGAAGATGAGAGCGGTGAAACCAAGATCCATGCTCTGCAACTGTACCAAACCTGGAAAGAGAGCCTAACGGAATTCCTGGAAACGCCCGGCACGCAACCCGGCCGGTTTTATGTGGCCGTACAACAAGCCGACAGCTCTAGCGCGAGCCCGATCAATTTGCCGAGCGACGGTGAGTTCCTACCTTTGAAAATCGGTGACCTCTTGCTCGCCAAGGGTGAACCGTGGACCGCGCAAGCCTACGTCCGCAAAGATTCCTGGGCCGCCACCCGGCTCCTAACCGATATCAACACCTCCAAGTGGTCCTACGCCGTGGTCGACCTGGAATGGATGCAAGGTCCCACTGGCGATAACTTCATTCTGGTCAAAGATCTCATTTCCTCCAATTGGGGAGACTTTCAAAAGTAGGCGGCCCCAGCCGCATTGGCATCCCCTTCGACCTAAATGCGGTCAACCGTCTCCAAGACAGAACAGAGCCTTTCGGAAGGAGCGGAACATCACCCTTGGGGCTTCTACGAAATCGGCTCGGACTTCAACGATCCAAAGGGACGTTGCCTCCGAGATGCGTTTCAAACCATCCCGTGACTTCGTTAATCATGGTTTCACGATTCTTATCCCCTTCAAGACCGTGGCCCGCATCCTCGAACACTAACAATTTATGCTTCACCTTCTCGCGCTTGAAGGCTTCGGCGATCCACTCACCGTGCCGCGGAGGCACGAGTTCATCTTTCCCTCCCATGATCACGATTGCTGGGGCATCATCTGGAGTGACATGCGTGACCGGCGAGTTGGGCCCGGCCTTCTCAAGGTCCAATTCCAATGCCGGAAAGTGCCGGTAAGCGGGCAGCGATTCAGGCGCCTCCCAAACCGCCACTCGCAAATCTGTTGGCGGCACCAACGCGGCCACCGCCGCAACTCTGCTAGAAGCACGCTTGATAGGATCGCTCGCCTCGGCATCACCGTCATCACCCGTGGTTCCTAACATCAGGGCGAGATGCCCTCCCGCGCTCATTCCAAGCACGCCCAACCGGTCTGGATCGATCGCAAACGTCTCCGCCCGGCTGCGAACATAGCGGACCGCTCGTCGCACATCCGAAATGGCTTCCGGAATCGCATAGCGCGGGCTGCTTCCGTGGCGTACACAGAAAACCTTGAAGCCCTTCGCCAAATACGGCGCGAACAATGGCTGTGTCTGTTCCGGTGGCGCCCATTTAGATACCCAACCACCACTCATCATGAAGAGGATCGCCGCTCCGTTAGACTCTATTTCTGGGTGATACAAATCCATGGTCAACGCCAAGCCGTCCTTATGACCGTACACGAGATCAGGCTCAATCTTGGGTCCGTGCTCTTCCGCTAACGACGCGGGGTCCAAAACAATACCAATAAACAAGGCCAGCCAGAGAAATTTCATGCCAATGATCCTCCGCCATCGCCAATGACGGGTCAAGCTCCCCACGGCATCCTAAAAGGCACAAATGGATCATCCATTCCTATTAGAACACCAACGAGCGAATGGCTGTAGCAAGAAGGCCGATCACCACAACGATAATCACCAAGAGAGCGAACGGATCCGGAAAGGGCATGCGGTTACCTTTCATCGCAACAATTAGTATTGAAATGCTTGAACTCAGGCTTAACTCACTGTCCTGTCGACCACGCCACCCTGTTAGACCAAAGTCGCTCGCAGCTGTCAAGGTATGAGCAGAAGCCGGATACCCGTCCGTGTGATGGGCGTTCGCTAGGAGAGTGGATGTCGCGAGACGGCTCCTCGTTCGATGCCGCCCCGCTCGCAGATTCCACTACGAGCGTGCTCAACACTTTGCGCAGGAGCCACCGGAGCAGACGGGATCGCCTTTCATTCCTTAGTTCACCCTCAATTCACCTCTAACCGGTCACACTTTCTCATAATCACAAATATCGCTTGACGAACGGCGATAGCCGATGACCAATTGGGAATAATGAGAGGATTTTCACTAGCATTGATTATTGGGATTCACGGAGTATTCGTGGGAGACACCTTGGCCGGATTCGATCCCGAAACGATCCAATCTTCCGTGGTGATTGTGGAAGGCGACAAAGGCTCGGGATCGGCCTTTGCCGTTGAAGAAGGTGGCAAACAATTCCTCTACACCAGCGCTCACGTACTCAGCGGTCAGAAAAATGTGATTTTCAAAGATGCGAACGGAAAAGAGATCAAAGTCACCGGACAGATCGACGTTGCTGACGACCAAGATCTCGCGCGCCTCCCTCTAACCGGTGAACTTTTCAAAACACCTCTTACATTGATTGCTGATGCAAACGTTAAGATTGGAGAAGAAGTAGTCGCCTACGGGAATAGCGGCGGAGAAAGTGTGATCACTTATCTCAAAGGGGAAGTGCTAGGGGTTGGCCCCGAGGAGATCGAGGTCGATGCCGGCATCATTCCCGGGAATAGCGGCGGACCTATCTTGCGGCAGGATAGCAAAGAAGTACTCGCCATTGCTTCTCGTGCACAAGCGGAGAGCGGTCCTTGGGCGGCGGAAACGCGCTTTGAAGGCATTAGGCGTTTCGGCCTGCGGCCGCCAAAGACCGTGAAGTGGAAACGCACTTCGCTAAAGGCAATCCAACGCGAATGGGAACAAATCCGCCAGACTAACATTGACACCATTTCGATCGTCGCGGTTTCTATTTTAGCGGCGACACAACGCGGGCTCTACATCCCAGACGATCTGATTGTTGGAGCCAACGGCAAAGTCGCCGTCCGTTCAAATAGTGCCGCCAACCCCAACCGAAGACGTTCTGCTGGTGGCACATCAACGACTCCAGAGTCTCAACCGGCCGGTCAGACTTATGTCGTTAAGGAATGGCTGAGCAAACACCGCAGAAACGGGGTGACCCGAACCATCTGGGGAAGCCTCTCTAAACTCAACAAAGCGTTAGGCTACGGAAGCAACCGCCCTCTCCGTTCGATGGTAGAAGTGAAACGACACTATGGCACTTTCTTCAAGCCTCTCTTTGCCGCCAATGACCGCGACATCCGCCCGCACCCAAAGAGCTTCAGCAATGTCCATCGTGCCGATTACGAAATGGCCGTCGCGGCGCGCAAGAAAGCGAACAAATTTCTCATCGACTTCGCAAAGCGCATCAAAAGCGGTATCTTCCAAACAGGCCGCGCGGGAAATTAACGAAGCCTTCCGCAGCGATCATTCCCTTAATAAGCGTACCCGCAATCGAAGATGTTGCTGCCGCAACGGCTGGGCGACTTTCCAAGTCACCTCTTCCAAAGTGGGGCCCAACGCCCTAGGAAGTTGAATCGGGATCACGTTGCTGACCGATCGCTGCCAATCGACGAGATTGGTTGAGCGCTCTAGCTCATACACCAAATCGAGCGCGACTTGAGGCCGCTGATAGGTGAGTGTGATGGTCGAGCCATGGCTTTCAAATTGTGGTTCGAACTTGGAGGCGTTGTCGAGCGGATCGGTTGCGAAGGCGTATTCAAAGAGATTGGGAGAACCGTCCGCATCGGGATCGGCCCCTGGCGAAGCCTCATCTCGTGTGAAATGCCTCTCCACCCAGTCGTCATACGTTCCAAACATCAGGAATCCGGGAGACCCTCCAAATTCCGAAGACAGCCTCCACGACGCTGGCGAATCGGCGAAGTCGCCAAGGTGACTCCGCTCTAGGGTGCGGCCGCCGGCCTCACTCCATGTCGCCCAGGAGCTTCGATCGCCTAAAGTGACGTTTTCTAGCGCCACCACTCGCCCTTCGCCGGTGAGGGAGCGATTGGCGATGACAAGCCGAAAGTGGAGATCGATCGCTTGCGGATTGCGGATCGCGAGAGGCCCTAGCAGTATCGCAGCATCGGGCAACTTCCCGGCGGCTATCAATGATGCTGGATCCACCGCCACGACGACCATGCCCCCGGACTCCACCTCAAGATTCTCTGGGAAGACGAAGAAGACATCGCCCGTGAGGCCCCAGCTTGGGCCTAATGTGAGATTTGCCGATGATTGATTACGTAGCTCGATAAAGCGCTCCGCGAGCGGAATGCCAGGATGCAAGCCAATCTCGGTGATGACAATGGGGCTCACGAGCGACGCCGGGTTCTCAGCACTCAGCGTAGGCACATCGGCCAGGTGAAACCGGTCTCCGTCGGCTGTCTGATGCCTCACAAGAGACGCATCAGAAAACGTTGGTCCATAGGCCAGCCCGTGATCCGCCCCCGTCAACATCCCATCTTGATAGGCAAAGAGATGGAGCGCCCCGCCGCCGGGATCGAGATCAAAAGCGCTGCCAAACGTATCGAGCACGGGATCGGGACCGCGCGGCGAACGCCAACCGGGGTCTTCGCGCAGGGTCACGAAACCTCCTGGCGGAATCACCACGCCCCCAGGAATGAGAAACTTGTCCGGCTCAGTGGGATCATCAGTCAAACCCCAACGCCCCACGTCGACCGCGATATTGTTAGGATTATGAAGCTCGATCGCATCACCTCCAATGGCGCCATAACTACGCGCCAAGAAATCGAGCTTGGATTTTCCCGAATAGAAACTCGCCCGTTTGCCGAAAGCCTTCACCACATCGAAAACACTAGCAATGTAGTGCCCGTTCCACTGTTGCAGCGTGGACGGAAAGTCACCGTTAAACGTCACTCCATGACCACGGCCGACGCCTACATGATTGAGCGTGCCGCGGCTGGTAAGCATTGTGGTGTGATTAGGATTCGTGTAAGTGTGCGTGGCATCTGTTCGTGCGTTATCTGTAAACGCGCCCTCTGTTTGAAGGCGGTAAAGGTTAGGCAAGACTTCCTGACCAAGCCGATGAATGCTTTCCGGGAGCAGCCCATCCACGCTGATGGCGATCACATAATCGACCCCGTTGATACCCGTCTGTAAAGATTGATCGTGATTGATCCAAGACTGAGGAATCGCCGGCAATCCTAACAAATTGAGCGCAAGATTCCCCAGGTCGCCATTCCTAATAGGCATCGTCGCGGTTTCTAAAGAATAAGCCGGATTCGACTCCTCGTGAGGGAGTGTACGCGTGGCGCTATTTAAGGCATACAAATCAGCACCTGCTTGAATACCCGGTCCCCAAACATAAAATGGAATCGTGTAATTGATAGGATAAGTTGCGTCGATATGATTCTTCAAATCACCGCCGCCACCACCATGGTCGGCTGTGAGAATGATCGCGGTGCGATTCTGAAGAGCGGGATCGTTATCCACCAAATCGAAAATCACCCCGAGCTCGATATCCACGGCCTTGATTGCTTCGTCCTGCTCCTCCGTGCCCCAGCCAAAGAGATGCCCTGAGGCATCCGGCCCGACCATGTGGATAAAGCTAAAGTGGTAGGGTTCGTGCCGCATATCTTCAGCAAACTTCAGGATGAAATCGGGCGATGGCACTGCATCCGGCAAAAGGGGCAATGTGGTCATGCGATGATAGGTGTCTAGAATACGTTCGCGCAGCAGAAGTTCATTGATGTAAACCAACTTCCGTTCAGGGTCAGGATCTTCCTGCCCGGGTGAGCCACCCATGTCCCGGCTAGCCCGCCAATGCTCCGCCACCCGATGATCCGGGTTTTCTGAGGGATCGTTTAATACTAATGAAAACCCTAATCCGCGAGGTGTCTGAGGCCAACGACTGCCCGTTTGATAGTGGACCTGCAAGGGGTCATCCTCACCGTTGACTCGCAAGGCCAACCAAGCTCCACCGTCAGGCAGCTCACCCTCAAACTCACCGATTACCTCAGCACTTTCACCATAACGCGCCCGAAACGCTACCGTATCCGCAACCAACAACACGCTTGCCCCCGCAGCCACCCGCACGGCCGGTTCGAGTTCCAAATCTGTCTGAACCCCCGCGCTGATTCCGATGCGGGAAAGCAAGACTTCGTCCACCGTGATATTCGTGAGTTCAACAAACTCGAATTTGCTAGCAGAATCCCAACCAGCCCCTCTTTCCTCCTCAGAAGGCGGAAGCGGATGATACATGATCTCAGAGATCACCAAGCCCGACCGGCTTACCCCAACATTCGAGCCCAAAGCCAGAAGCAACGCCGAAAGCGGCAACGCAGCAAGCAGAACGGGTAACCAACGCATCCCAACACCTTGACAAGGGGCGGGCCAAGAATCCAGCAAACATCGGGAGAGGTGATTCTGAATGCTTCTCACACGCAGGGGCTTCTAAGACAAAGGATCTCTCGAATCCTGCTGTGATCAAAAGGTCGACCGCGACGTCGTGGCACATTGGGAAACATGCCGCAAGGTGCTCACAATCATTCATACCACTTTTTCAAGACGAGTCTCCCATGATTCGCGTAGAGCCCCGCATTGCTCAGGTGTAGATTGGTGACTGTGCGGTGGCTAGTGCGCATCACGACGTGAGCGGGCTTGCATCCAATAACCGAAACGCTCACATCATATCATATTATCATGACCGATCCATCTTTGTCCCGTCCTTACGGCGCGTATTTCAAATCGCTCATCCCCTGCATTCCCGCATTGGCGCTATGGTTTCTAGCCAATCTATTTCTGGTCCCCAAGGCAAAGACCGTCTGCGAGGAAGCCGGTCTCTACAATGCCTATCTTCGCTTCGTGACTTTCATCGATAGCTACGGTCTCCACCTGATCGTGATCGTTATTTTTCTCGGTCTGGGTCTATGCCATTTCAGGCATTGGCAAACACGCGGTTGCACCAATACAGGCATCCTTATTGCCACCTTCATCACAGGAGGGATGCTTGCTAGTCTCGCATCCATGGTGATCTGCGTATACCTCGGAACGCCGGCTATCGTAAAGCGATCCTACCACTACAAAAGTTATCTAAGCGCCAGCGGTACAGTCATCGCAGCACATGATGACTGGCGCAATCGGCGAACAGGAATCTCACCCAATCTCTCAACACGAGAATTCGCTTCACCAGAAGACATTCCCAGGACACGGCAAGATTCCGTGGTGAACGCATTGCTTCAAGTACTAGAATCTGGAGCAACACCCGGTGTACGACGCGGCACGGTTGGCACACTCATTCGTCTCCGTTTATTGATGGATCGGAACCCCGACCAAGGTCAACGCTTTCTCAAAGGTCTCGAAAATCTCACGGGCCAAAGATTTGGAAGCCTAGATGAAGCCGAGTCTTGGTTCGCCACCGTAGCTTCCGATCCCGAATGGACGTCCGTGCCACTGTCAGTGAATTTCGTTTATTAGCGTTTACTGTGCATCCGCTATCACGGCATCGAATTAGGGGTCCATCTTGAAAAAATGAGAGGGCACCTTGAATAGCTCCTCTGCCTCTTCCCCCTTAGCCGGAGTCTCTTTTAAAATCTGCCGCACTTCCCAACGGATGAGCTCACGCTTGGAAGCGGACTGGAGTGAAGCCACTAAGGGAAAGCGTTTGATCTCGCGCAGGAGTTCCGCCACTTGCACCCGCCAATCCTTCTCATCAGCGCGTTCGGCGGCCTGCCCGTGGAGCAGATGAAAGGGGGGAAGAACGTTTCTTTCGGTCAACCACAATGTCAGCGTTCCGCGCGTGGGAATCTCGATCACGTGCCTGGTACAGGGAAAACCTTGGATCGTTCTCTCTTCGTCTAAACTTACGAGCGTCAAACCCTCTTGACCACCGAGCACTCTCTCACCCTGACGAAGCGACGTGATGAAGGCTTTCGGATTGAGCACGGCCTCTGCTTCCGGAGTCGGCGTCTGGGCGGTCTTGGCGGCCTTCCATTCTTGCCAGGTGCTATTGTGAGGGCGAAGGATGCGCAATCGACCTGAAGTGAGTTGCACCAAATTGATGGGCGGAGCCGGAGCCAAGATTTCAGTGTGTTCGATCCGAAGATCATTCCCAGCATAACGCATTTGATAAGTCATCATCTCACCCCGGTCGGTCACGTTGAAAAGAACGCGCCCATGGGTGAAAGGAACAACATCCGCTGCGGAAGCGATACCTATAAGCCCTACGAAAGTGATGGCAAAGATCGTCTTCATGGACTTCGGTGTGCTATAGGTTTTATCTAACTCATTAACTAAGGCATGAGATATCTCGCTGGGGTGTTCAAACCGCCTTCTTGCACACTACCGATCACGATCTGAGCCTGAATGCCATCATCTGTGGCCTCCGTACCTCGGCCGCGCGCCCAACTGTGGGAGACAACACTAGCACGGATCGCATCATCGCTGTTGCTATCCGCGAATCCCAAGCAGTTGAAGACCACACGGCCCAAGATACCTGAGCCATCTCCATCGGTATATCCATGGCTGTTCATGATCTGATTTCCACGGATTCCGTGGGATCCTTGGCTGCGCCCATAGGAGTTGGTAATGCAGTCTCCTTGAATCCCCACGCCCCGAGCGGAATATCCGTAGCAATTCTGCACCATATCGCCCTCAAGCGCCGTACCCCCAGGGCAACCGGATATCAGATCACAACTAATTGAATACCAATAAGTAAGAACTTTCAGCTAGACACGAGGCTTCGGAAAGGCTAGGGAATGGTGCGATGAAAGCGACCTTCTCTGACACAGCTCCCTTTCCTTGCGCCAAACCCGCTGCCGCTACTGGTCTGCGCGCGCGCATTCTCACCTCGGATGCTCTCGATCAACGTCAGCGTTTCATGGCTTTGCTCGAGGCCCAGCACGCCTTGGGCAAACGTCAGCCTTCGGGCCACACCCTCTTTCAAGTCATCGAAGAACAAGATCAGGATGGCCTGTGGCATTGGGTTGCTCTGCTTCAGTGGGGCGCTTGTGCTCGACATCTCGCTGATCGTGATCAATGGATCGGGTGGGATGCGCGCACGGCTAGTCAACGCCTGAGCTTAATTGTCAATAACCAGCGTTTCCTGGTTATTGAAGCCGCTCGTCGGCCTAATCTGGCTTCACAAGCATTGGCCGCAGCCGTACGCGCTTTGCCTGGTCAATGGCTCGAACACTTTCACTATCAACCGGCCCTTGCTGAAACCTTCACTGATCCTGAGTCGCATGCGGGCACCTGTTACAAAGCGGCTGGATGGATTCCCGTGGGGCTCACGGCTGGAACCTTTCGCTATCACCGATGCGATTACTACGACTCTCATGATCAACGCCCCAAGCGTTTGTGGTTAAAAGAACTTTGCCCGGGCGCCCGTGCACGATTGCTCAGTGAATCACTCGCTCCAGAGCATGTGAAAGCGTTAAGCGATGGCGGCTCCAGTGCCCAAGCGCGTAGCTCTCTCAAAGCCAATCAACTTGAGAGCTTGGCCCAATGCCTATGGCATCTGCCCGATCCCAGGCATCGATGCGGCCGGCGATATCCTTTAGGTGCGGTGTTAGGTATTATCATCCTGGCATTATTGCAGGGAGAGAAAGATATGCGCGGTTTCCATCGCACCGGGCAACGGCTCAATCAACGGCAACGCGCCCGTTTAGGGTTACGCCTCAAGCGCGGCAGCAAACACTTTCGCCCAGTTCCTGGCTATGATGTTTACCGCGAAGTATTGCATCGGATAGATTTGGGCATCTTAGCACAACACCTAAGCACCTGGTTGCAAGAGCAAGCCGGAAGCCTGCCTTCCACTTTAGCCATTGACGGGAAAACGATCAGCCATCAGTTAGGCATCATCGTCACCCTATCAAGCCACCAGGATCAAGACGCCGCTGTGGGCTTAAGCGCCGCCCACAACCACGGTCAGGAAGCGCGCGCAGCGGAAAAGCTCCTGCGGCAGGACCAAACCCACCTCGCCGGCAACACCGTCACTGCAGATGCCTTGCATGGCCGTCGGGCTACAGCCCGAGCCATTGCGGAGAAAGGCGGTGAGTATCTCATCGCGATCAAAGGCAACGCGCCTGACACGCAAGCCGAAGTGGAGCGCGTCTTGCATGCCGAGTATGGAAGCACCCCCTTTTTAACCTAACAGAAGAGCCTGAGATAGGGCACGGCCGAGTTGAGCAACGGCGGGTCAAGATCGCGCCCATCGAACCGGATGCCGCGCAGTTTCCCTACGCACGCACCGCCATCATGGTCGAGCGCGATTGGCTCGAACGGACCACGGAAAAAGAACACCGTCCCAAGCCCCGCTACTACATCAGCAGCATCGCCTATCCCGAGACGGACGATCCGGCCCAGGTAGAAGCCTTCGCCAAACGCCTCGGGTGGCAAGTGCGGCACTACTGGGGAGTGGAGAACGGGCAGCACTGGCGGCGAGACGTGGTGTGGCGCGAAGACACCTGCACGCGCAGCGGCCCGGCGGCCGCGCAAGCCACAGCCTTGCTTAGAGCCACCGTCGTGAGTCTGCTACGTCTACGAGAACCCGAAGCTCCGACACCCGATCTGGTCGACAAGTTTTCCCATGACGCTAACAAAGCCATTGCATTCTTAACCTCTTATAAGTGAGAACCCGAACGCCCTGCCGTACCCCCGACGGCGGTCGCATAACAGTTGCTTGCGCAATCGGCCCAAATGCCGCGTGTTGAGGCACTCGCTGTTGCGGCTTCCGAATTGCTCACCGTCTTGGCAACAATGCCATCGGAGTTCGTACTGGCGGCATAGCATTGATCGACAGTTTTCGCGCGAATCGCTGTACTCCCACACTCCGAGACACTGCATCCCGTCACCACACCGGCGCGAATCCCAAAGCTGCCGACAGTCGTTACCGTGCAATCACGGACAATGGCAGTCTCCATCGTACCACAGTAGATTCCGTAGCGGTCGCACCCTTTCACTGACACACCTTGGATGCGCAGGTTGCCAAAGCTCGTCCCGATCGAAAGGGCGTAGATCCCGTGTTCAAATCCGCTACCCGTGAACTGATCTCCGGTAGCCAGTCGGTCATAAGTTGTCCCGCTAACAATGCGCCCATTAAAAATCGTCACATCGCCGGCATTCACGTCGATCGCGGCACCCGTTGCGATTTCCGCGGTCGAGGCGATGGCAAACCCACGGAGATCCAAGGTCACACCTTGCGCATTCACATTGATCCCATTATCCGTAGTGACGCTTAGGTTATCGGTTAAATGGTACGACCCGGATTGATCGATCGTTATGCCGCCGTCCGCAGCAATGGAGACCCCAGGTGAGCCAGTGATCAAGGGGACGGTGGGCTCTTTTGAGGCGTGATAGATTTCATCCAAAGACTTCATACTGGGCGCGGGCCCTCCAGGCGGCATGAGAGGTCCTTGCCCGAGGCTTGCCGAGAGGCTCACCGCGACGAATGTGGCGACAATGGCGGTCAATGATAGTTGATAGGACATGACAAGAGGAAGTAAAAAAGCTGCTGCGTACGTTCCCTCCCCTAAATGGGCATCGCTCAGCCAGCGTAACGCGGAAATTAGGAATCCGATGGATCCTCACGACCGCTTTAGGGTCACCAAGGTCGCACCCCAACTTCCGGTTTGTTCGTCCCCAAGGCGGAAACGCAGCACATGAGGGTTCTGGCGCAGTTTCTTGTGCACCAATTCCCGCAGAGTCCCGGTTCCTTTTCCGTGAATAATGCGGAGGGAATAGATCCCACGTTCCAAACAAGCATCGATATATTCCGGCACGATTTCTCGCACTTCATTGGGACGAAACGTGTGGAGATCCAACTCCCCATTGATGGGAACTTCCACCGGATCTTCGGGAAACTCATCAGAAGGATCTGGCGCTGATTTTTTCATGGATTTGTTAGGCTTGCTGATGTTTCCGGATCCACGTCTCAAAGTCTTGTCGATGAATCAAGCCGACGAATTCTAACGTTTTTTCACGACAACGAAAGAAGAGACGATGACTTCGCCCGATACGCTGGCGCATCAGCCCGTCGGTTTGTTTGAGATGGCGGCAGCCGTTCCATGCGTGCTTGTCTCCAGCTGCAAGCCGACCGGCAATGCTCACGACTTGCGCCGCCAGGCTATCTGGCACTTTCTCCATCGCCTCGCGCAAGGCGGGCGCAAATTCAGGCAGGCACACCCGGGCACGCACGCGCTCAGGTACGGGCTCCAGATGGAGCGCTTCAGGATCGGCCTGGGCAGACTCTTCCGCAGCAGGCTCCGCCTCTTGCGAGATAGAAAGTTTCTCTTGAGCGGCCTTCAACTCACGCCTCAGCCGTTGGTGCTCATCATGCTCTACCTTGAGATTGGCCTTCAGTCTTTTGATCTCTGCTAGGCGCTCCTGAATCTCCACGTCTGAATGGGAGGGCGCGGGGTCTGGAATGGCAGTGGCCCCGTCAGGCACTCGGGGTTCACTCTCAGCTTCCTCCTCCAGGTCTTTTTCAAGTTCGATGATGCGCGCCTCCAATTTGGCCGCTAGTTGCTCTTGGTCTTCGATCACTCGCTTTGCTTTGGCCTGTTGTTTTGAGAGAGCATGTGAAGTTTCAAAATGGATATCCTCGTCATCGATGATGGCTTGAGAGAGTCGAATGGCTTGATCCTCTCCGGGGAGACCGAGTTCATCCCGCGCGTCCTCTATCTGATCCAGAATGACTTCGTGATGAATGGACTCCGCATCTTTCAAGGCACCTCGAGCAACTAAGATCCCCAAGGGCTTGGAAAGATGAAACGCCGCCTGGGCCAGTTCGGTGTAGTACACCCTAGCGAAAGTATCTTCCGTTCGCGTGGCAACGAAAGCTTCGTCGGCTTTTTGAACTAACATCGACACGCGTTTCTCCCGGTCCGCCACGGCAACTTCCATTTCGAATGCAATGTCAATCGCGTCTTTCGCCCAATCTACAAACCAACGTAGATGCTGGAAAGTTCCGGACTCATTCTCAAGAAAATGGAATTGAAGATCACCGAGATCGATCGAGGCGTAGTCCTCTGGCGCTTGCGCCTCCAGAACTTCCCGCGCACGTTCGAAGTCTTGAAATAGGATGAGGCGACGAGCCACGGCAATACGCAAAGAGGGAGGAATTTTCTCTGGCCGCAGATTCCATAGCTCATAACTCCGCATCGTCCCAATCTTGGAATGCGTGAGTCCCAGCTCCGGCGCAATCTTGAGTTCGGAGATCTTCACGCCGTCTGCGGAATAGTCGTCAAAACCACCGGTCTGCCCCCAACAACACTTCTTGTGTTTCTTGCCGCTACCGCAGGGACAAGGGTCATTGCGTCCGACACGCGGCGCTTCACGGATCAACGTTGAGCCTGAGTGCACCTGCCCGCTGCTTGATGGATCCGTCACCGCCGCGACGTTCCAAGGAAGCTCCATGGCCTGACGTCGAAATTTCGTTAGGCCTGCTTTCACCCCTTCGGTATCCCGTCCCACACATTTCGTGAGAGCTGCGATCACTGGGTCATCGGTGAATTCGGGGATGGCTTCATATTGAAGGAGCGCGACCACACTCCGATTCCGCAACGCTTGCCGGATTTTCTTCCGAGTCTGATCAAGCAGCGCATGGGGCGCTTCCATCTCCTCTTCATGGCACACCATCCAGGCCAGCATGAGGCAAATGGACTCGCGCTCGGCGGAGAGCCTCCCTCGCTGGACGGCTTCTATCAAAGCACCAACCACGTTTCCCTGAGTATGCAATAGGGTACTGATCATGAGACGAGCGTCTTCAATCAGCGCCGCGCCTTCGACCAGCGCGGCAGCAGGCACCGGCCGCTTTCCCGTAAAGGCTGCGAAATACAGCATTTGAAAGGCACGCACGTTTCGCTTCTCGGCGGACTCAATGAGAGCTGACGCCAGGACCTCATCGCACTCTGGCAAACGTGCCACAAACGCCTCGATCGCCTCCGGCCTCAAAACGGCCTCTCCGGCTTCGGAAACCAACGCGTCTATCTCTTTTTGAGATTCCATTTCCACGCAAATTAATCGCAGAGAGAGCGGTTGGGGAGAGAGAAACGCCGCCCCCATCACTTTTTAATCCCACTCAACTGCATTATGCCTTTGACAGTCACTAGCACCTTTCGATAAATAGGAGCTATGTTCCCCTCTTCACGAAAACTTCCCTGCTCGCTGGTGTCATGCGGCCTCATCATTCTCTTCGTGAACCCGGCGAAAGCCATTGAGTTCACGGGCACATTGGGAGAATTTGCGGCCTATTTGAGATTCTCCGAAGGCCTTAACATTGCCCTTGATCCCCTTTACGCTCAGGGAGACGAGGCGACCCAGCAACACCGGTTCAGGCAACGAGAGGGTGAAGACGATATGACCTTTGTAAAAAGGTGCGCTCAGTCTAGTGACCTGATCGTGGAACCACTCGAAGGCCGGTTTCATTGGATAACAAGCGGCGCTCAAAAAGATGACGAGGCAACCTTCAAACTCTTTGCTCGACGAAAGTACCGTGAAGTTGCCGCAGCTCGCAAAAAGGGCAACTCCGTCCAACTCGCACTCGTCTCCAAATTGATCCTGGATGCTTACCGGGACAAACCGATTCGCATTAAGGCCATTCAGAAACACCATAAGAAGCTTGCCTTTCTCAAGCGGGAGATCGAACACGAGCAACGCGCTTCACGGAACTTGCGATCCGTCGAGCTGGCGCGGTTGGGGAGAGAACTCGAGACGGTGGCCGATGAGTATGGAGAAACGATGCGACAAGAGTGGGAGCCTGTAGAGAAATTGTTAGAGAACAAGCCGGCGGAGTTTCAAAAGCTCCTCGATCTATACCAAAACGCCAACGTCGTGGTGATGGCTTGGTTAGAATACCAAATCGCTCTGGTCGATCCCTTCGTCAAAGCGTGGGAACAGGATCCCTTCGCCAAGAAAGGGACGATTGAGATCACTCCAACGGACATCATGAAGAGCCTGCGAGCTCGTGGCAGGGCGATCAAAGCCGATTCCAAGAAAGCGCAACAAATCATGGCCGAGGCCACAGCGTTGATGGAGGATGGTGATAGCGAAGCCGCCTTGAAGAAGACGAAGGAGGTGATTGCTCTGGGTGAATTTAGTCGAGATGTGAGAGCCCAACTGGCCACTTTGCACAGCGACGTCGTCACCGCGCAAATATTAGCCCAAAAGAAGGCGTGGCAAGACCCTGAGAAGAAGCTTTATCATCTCGCTGGCCTCGACGCGGATAGCCTCGCCTTGCTCAATGAGGAACTTGGAACAACGTTCGCCTTGCGCAAACAAGCTCCCAAGAACCCCGGCCGTACGGGTGCCATCTACGGGCTCACCGTGACGTCTGACACGCTCAACGGGCACGTCAGTACTTTCGCTGTGCAGTTTCAAGATCGCCTCCCGCCCGATCGGGCGCGCAACAATCCGAAAATCCTGCCTTCCGATGGCTCGGATCAGATTGAAATCAATTCGCACAAACGCCAAGTGCTCGACAGCGCCATGGTAGCCTCGATCAAAGACGCCATGCACTATGTCGATTCGGAGCACACACCTAACATGTTAGCGAGACGGATCGTCATTTCTTTTGATCAATCCGTCGATGTCCTCTATGGCGGCGATTCGGCAGGAGTGGCGCTGGCTATTGCCGCCATTTCTCAGGAAGATTCGTTGGTACCTCGGGATGACCTTTGCATGACCGGTTCGATTCGGTCGTTCGGAGACGTTCGGGAAGTAGGAGGCATTGCCGCGAAGGTTCAAGCAGCGGCGGACAAAGGTTTCCAAATGATCCTGTTGCCGGAGGCTAATCTCTCCGACCTTGCCTATCTTTCTCTCACCACTCTCGATCAGTTGGAGATTGTGACTGGAAAAGTGATGACCGATTACCTTCGCTTCGCGCTTCCGAGCTATGAAGCCACCAAAGATCCTCAAGCCATGCTCGCCTTGAGGCGCTACGCCCTCGCGGTGAATCTGGTGCGCAACGGCCTGCCAGGAAAAGGACGCTTCGTATTACAGGCGCTTCTCGAAGATTTTCCACAGCACTATTCCGCCCGCAATCTGGACGGGCGCCTCGCGATCATGGGGATTGCGCCTGTCGCCGTGCCCGAAACCTTGCTCCTCAAGGAACTCTAGCGAAAGCCCTCTTCAGCTTCGGCACGCGTTCACTAACGATTCCACGTAATCGACGATTTCTAACAAACCCGTGCGGTAGATATTCTCCGGCACATTGGCGAGACAACGGCGCGCCGAAGCGAGAAGCGTCTTGGCTTCTGCTAGGCTCCGTTCAATGGCGCCTTCGTAATCAGCGATGCTGGCAAGAATAGTTGTGTCTAGCGGCTCGCGATTAATGATAAGACGGTTGAGCTTGGTCTTCTGCGATTCCGTCGCGGACTCTATCAAATAAATAACGGGTAGTGTTAGTTTGCCTTTTTCCAAATCCGTGCCCAAGGTCTTCCCGGTTTCCGCCTCGTCGCCCAGCAAGTCGAGGCTATCATCGTAAATCTGATAGGCGGTTCCCAGGCAGAGCCCGTAGTCTCTGAGATTGGCCGCCAATTGCTCGTCTTCAGAGGAAATGAGGCCGGCGATCTCCGTGGCCGCGGCAAAGAGAGCCGCCGTTTTCAGCTCGATGATTTTGAAGTAATCCGCCTTGCTGAGATTTAAGTCGTGGCGCCGCTGCGTTTGAATGATCTCGCCCGTGCAAACATCTTTTGAAGCTTGAGTGATCTTACGCGTGACTTCGGTATCGTTGAAATCGGTCGCCACTTGCAAGGCATGAGCGAAGAGAGCATCGCCGAGCAAGACACTGAGGCCGTTTCCCCACTTGGCTGCAGCCGTGGGCATCTGGCGGCGAATAACGGCGCCATCCATGATATCGTCATGCACCAAAGTCGCGATGTGAATGAGTTCTAGCACCAACCCTAAACGTCGGTGCTCTTCTTGGGGCTCGCCCGCCACGGCGCCACCGGCGAGAATGGCCAAATTGGGGCGGATTCGTTTGCCGCCGGTATCGAGCAAGTAGCGGATGTAGCCTTCCACGGCAGGGTCAAACGCCATTGCTTGATCAAGGATCGCCTGTTCGATCTGATCGAGATGGGGTTTGATGGCATCGAGGCAAGCCCTCTGCCGTTCCGTTTCGGTAAACATGGTCTTTCTGGATGACTAGTCGCTTGTGAAAAAATTCACAAACTCGGCGTCATGATTAGGGATTTGGTGACGGATTTCAATAAGGTTTACGATTGTGCGGCCGCTTGCGATGTCTGGCTACTTTGGAATGGCCTCCAGCATGGAAGACGGAAACCAGCGGTAGAGCATAAAATAAACGAGCACCCCCGTGACGGACACATAGAGCCAAACCGGGAGCGTCCAGCGAGCTATTCGGCGGTGACGATCAAATCGCCGGCGTAACGCAGGAATCACGGTGAGAATGATCATCGGCAAATTCACGGCCGCGAGAACGACATGGGTAAGGAGAATCGCGAAATAAACCAATCGGATCGGCCCCTCGTGCGTGAAACGGATCGAACCGTCCCCGGCATAACGATGAAGGGTGAAATGATAGATCAAATAACACGTGAGAAAAGCCGCCGACACGACGAGCGCGCATACCATCAAAGCGATATGTGCCCGTTTCTTCTCTTGCCGGATACACCACCACCCGCCAAGAAGAAGGCAGGTACTGATCGCATTAAGCGTGGCATTAGTAGGCGGCAGATCAAAGACCCACGCCGGCACTTTTGAAAAATCCGGCGCGCTCATTGATCGAGGTTAGGCCCCTTTTCCAGAAATCGTCTGACATCCTTCTGCAATTTCTTCCAATGTTCACGGCCGTAAGTGGCATTCATGACTTCGTACGAATAGCGATAGCTGCCATTCTGATCCACGAGGAAGAGCTTCAAGTCATGTTCCCATTCACCAAATTCTTCGATCTCCCACTTATCTGTTCGTTTCTTGATAATCGAATTAAAATATTTCCCCATGTAAGACCGGATCTTCTTCCCGTCTCCAGTCATAAACCACCAATTCTCACCACCCAGACCCGCATCTTTGGTCCATTGCGCCAACCATTCTTGGGTGTCGCGTTCCGGGTCCATGGTTAGCGCAACCAAATGGAAATCCTCACGCTCACCAAACTCCTTTTCCAAACGCCGCATATAATCCATGACGCCGAGGCATCCCTCCTTGCAGCGGGTGAACACATAGCCGATCACCCACACTTTCCCGGCTAATTGATGAAGAGACACTTCCTCACCAAATTGGTTCACGCCTTTCAAATCGCGATCCAAGCGCGAGATGGTCGGCATGTAGTCGGTGTCTTGGGCCTGCTGTTTCAAAAGCATGTAGTAATTCCACGCCACCACCACTCCCAATGCCATCACGATGCCACAAATTGCTAATGTCAGCGTCAGTTTATTACCTTGGGGTTGAGCACTCATTTGACTATCATAGTGAGGTTGAGAATCAGGCTATCGCCATGTCACCAGCGTGATGATCAGCATCAGCGGCAGGTAAAGAAGAGTATAAAAGAACAAGCGGCGTGCATCGCTCCGTCGATGAGACCGATAAAAGCGCCAAGCTAAAACAACCATCAATCCCGTTGGGATCGCCGTTCCAAAGAAATAAGACCAATGCGTCAATCCAACGAACGCCGGCATCAACATGAATAGGAACATCGCGGCGCTAAAGGAGACCGCCAGCAAGCCTGTCTTGGCGCCGCTTTCGTCGTCATTAGACCACATGACAAAACCGCCCTGCACATATTGGTCGCGATACATCCAGTTGATGGCCAGGAAATGAGGCAATTGCCAGAAGAAGAGGAGTCCGAATAAAAAAAGCGCCCCCCAAGAATTCAAGGTTTGATCCGCCGCCGCCCAACCGATCAGCGGAGGCAGCGCACCGGATACCGCCCCAACGAGCGTGTTCGTGCTCGAACGCGTTTTGAGAGGGGTATAAACAAAGATGTAGAGGGCGATGGTACCGCCGGCGAGAGCTGCGGCTGGCAGATTGACACGCATTAACAAATGCAAGATCCCGAATGCGGCCAAGAGCCAACCCATGACAAAAGCCGCTTCCGGCGCCATCCGCTTCGCAGGCAGCGGCCGGTCCGCCGTGCGTTTCATCCGCGCATCGGCCTCCATTTCCAATATTTGATTATAAACCGCCGCCGCGAACGCACATAAGGTGGTTCCTATCAACGTGTGGAGCAATCGCCACCAATCAAAACCACCCGCACGCGCGCCTAGCAGATACCCGAAAAGTGTCGTCACCACCACCAAGGTGCTTAGACGCGCCTTGGTCAACGTCGCCAGATCGCCACGCGTCCAAGGACGTTCTGCGGCGCCAACCTCTGCGATGTCCGAGTCTTGAACCATCATCTAAAGTTAATACGTATGGACGAGAAAGGCCGCGCCATCAATCGGCCCGGCCTTATCAATGAAATCACTGTTCAGGGAAAACCACCTTAGGCCCCGCCTTCGGCGGGCACCGCATCGGCTTCGGCCGGAGCAGCAGGTGGTGCCGGAGCGTTTTCAGTCAGCCATCGGTCAAATTCTTCTGGTGTCATCACGGTTACCTGCGCTCGCATGGATCCGTGACCCGCACCACAAAGCTGACCACAAATGATATCCCACGTTCCCACCTTGGTGGGCGTGAACCACTGCGGATAAGTCTCACCCGGAATGGCGTCTTGAGAAACTCGAAAGGGAACGATGGACAGGTTATGGATCACATCCTTAGCCGTCACGCGAACGATCACCTCCCGGTCCTTGGGCAGCACCATTTCACCAACTACCACCACATCGTCAATGGCATTGGGATCCTCACGGTCCACACCGGCAGGCGTTGAGACATAGAGCTTTTTATCGACGCGGCCAAACTTGCCGTCTGGTCCCGGATAATGAAAAGCCCAACCGAATTGATAAGCCACCGCTCTGACCGTGACCACATCAGGTCCCGTTGGGAAGGCCGCCACACGTTGGAACCAGAACGGAAACGCGAAACCAATGAGGAGGATGGCTTCAATGATCACGACTGCGACCTCCAAATGTGACGAGGCATGACCCCGCACGCCAACATAATCCGCGCGCTTTTGGCGGCGATGCCAGAAACGAAAGAGACAGTAGAGAAAGAAGATGGTCCAGCCGACAAACAAGACGGCCATGAACACATGCACGAACTCGTCCATGGCATCGACCGTAGCACCATGTAGGGAAGCTAATTCAGGTAGTCCTAACCATTCAATAAGTCTCATAATAAATGCAAAGCGTTAGTGTGCGCGCTCAAGCTCAAGCAGTTCTTGCTGGGCGACAGCTTTCGATCTACGCGCCAAATGGATCATGAGAGCAACCAATCCACCCAACACGCAAGTAACGATCACCAATAAAACGAGAATCGCCCAGCCGACAGCCTCGCTCGTCCGGTGACCCGGCTGAAAACAGACCGCACATGCCATGAGAAAGGAATACATCATCGCGTGATCTAAATAATTATGTGCTTGGAGTTGCGAATGAAATAGACGCCGTAGAAAACCAATCCCACGCTGAGAACGGCACTGAGAGTCCCCATGACCTTGATCCCCGCACCAGCCTCAGGTCCCGCCCCGCCTAACCAAACCCAAGCCGCGAATCCCGCAGCAATAAGAATCGAGAGAACAATAAAAACGATATGAAAGGCGCGTAGGGACATGGCTACTGAACGATCGGGTCTTTGAGCGCTAAGATGAATAAAAGCATAAGCCCAGCGGCGAAGAAACACGTGAAAACGAGGATCCTGTAAATCATCGGTCGCTCGTGATTTAAATGCATGAAAATCGCCGCCACCAACCCCGCTTTGAATGTCGCGATGGCAAGACCAATGCCGACATTGACTAACGTGCTACCGAAATCAACCCAGGAAACCACCACCGTGATCACCGTGAAGGCCAATAACGCCGCCCCCACAATCGTGTAGGCTTTAACATGTTTCTGAAGTTCTTCGGGGGAATCCGCCATAGAGTTACATCAGGTAAAAGATTGGAAAGAGGAAGATCCAGACGAGGTCGACGAAGTGCCAGAAAAGACCGCCGACTTCCACGCGGTTCGCCATGTGCTCAGGATTCTTGAGATACAGCTTACGACCGCGAAAGAGGAAGTATCCCAATACGAGCATGCCCCCGAACACGTGAAGGCCATGAAGCCCTGTCATGGTGAAATAAATGGCGTAAAAGGTGTTTTTCCGTGGGCCATAATTTGAAAAGAACTCGATATCCTCAAAAGGAATGACCGCGACCGGATGCCCATGATCGTCACTGCCACCACCGGCAGCCGCTTTCTCTTCACCCTCATGGGCGTGATCGTTCTCCGCATGAAGATCGTCAAGCTTCACGCGTTCAAATTCATGGAAGTTCGCTTCTTCGTATTCTTGGTCAGGATGCTTAGCCTTCCATTTCGCGACCTCTTCTTCGTGTTTCGCTAAGGCAGCCTCTCGATGCTCGGTGAAATCCGCTAATAGCTGCGCCCCCTCATCATCTTTTTCGAAATATCCAAAGATCGTCGCCTCCTCGACGAGCTTCTCTTTGGGTTCATCGCGGCGGAGATACTCTCGCATGTCCAGCTCATCAACTTTGACCTTCAAGTGCGCCGAAACCAAATTACCTTCTAGCTTGGTCGCGAACTTGCGGGAAAAGGACATCTCACTGTCCGCCCAAGAAAAGGCCTTACTTCGCGGCACCACGAAATGGCCGGTCTGCGAGAGGGCCAATTTTAATTCGTTACCATCGCCAAAGAGCGCCAAATCGGGATACTTCCTCTCCACACTTTCACGAATACGAGCTGCCTTGTCACTCTTGCCCTCGGCATCAAGCCCGTCTGCTTTATCGATCAAGCCTCTGGCGTATTTTAACTCGGCAAACCAACGACGACTCGGCTCCACCTTCTGCCCAGCAGGAGCACTAAAGGTGATATCCTCTCTATTCTCTAACCAATTCAGGAAGTGGTGGCTTCCAGCAGCACTATCCACGATCACGTGCGAAGCATCGAAGACGATACTCTTATTCGCCTTCTTCTCCGCGCTTGTTTCACCATAGAGATGTCCTGCGATAATACTGCCGTCATTCAGCGTCGCATGGTAATGACTGAACTTCGATTTGTATTCAAATCCCTTGTTCACCAGGAAGATCGCCGCACACGCAATCACCAATGACATCCAGAATTGGTAGCGCCGCCATTGGCGCATCTTTAGAGCAACCCACGCGTAAACGACAAACACACTGGAAGCGATGAGGATGAGGGTGTTCACGAACCCAAATCCAACCTGCAGCTCCTCCATGGGCCACGGGTAGTCGGCGCCAAGACGCAGGAAGACGTAACTCGAAAACAAGCCACCAAAGAGCATCACCTCTGAGGCAAGGAAGAGCCAAATACCAACCTTGGCATTCCACAGACCCGTGTCAGGGCGGGCAGTGACAGTATACGGAATTTCCATGAGATGAAATAATAAGTCGGTTAGACTGTGGCAGGCTCCTTCGCGGGTTCTTTTACAGGACTAGATTCCGGCTCCCATTGCGGTGAAAAATCGCTATCTTCATTGGGAACGCTGTATTCGTAAGGCCCTTTGTAGGCCACGGGCTCCTCAATAAAATTGCCGTGGGGCGGCGGCGTGGGTGTCGCCCATTCCAAGGTCGTGGCATCCCAGGGATTATCGTTCTTAATTTTCTTACCAAAGAGAAGCGCACCAAAGAAATTGATGATGAAAGGAATTTGAGAGACCGCCAACATCAGGGCGCCAAACGTCATGAGAATGTTTAGGTCGCGCAAAGTGATTACTTCACCATTATTGAACATCCGCGAAAGCAAGGTGCCCGCCTCAATAAACGGCTTGTCCGTCGTCAATGGAAACGACAACCCGCCATCATACCAACGACGGTGGAAACCGGCCATGCCCTGAATCATCATGGGCGCGAAGAGGATATTCATGGCGATCAACGAAGGCCAGAAGTGCAGATGTCCCAGGAAGCTATTGAGCTGCCGCCCTGTCCAATTGGGATACCAATGATAAATTCCCGCAAACAACCCAAAGATCACTCCAGGCGCCACCACGTAGTGGAAGTGCCCAATGACGTAATAGGTGTCATGTAAATGCAGATCGATTAAGTTAAATGCCAGCGGCAACCCCGTTAGACCGCCAATTCCAAACATCGGCAGAAAGGCCGCCGCCCAGAGCATCGGCGGGGTGAACCGAATCGAACCACCCCACAAAGAGATCATCATACAAGTCAGTAGAATGACGGACGGAATCGAAATCAGTACTGTGGTTGTCTGAAAGAAGGCCGATACCCAAGGACCCATCCCCGTCATATACATGTGGTGCGCCCAGACAATAAAGCTGAGGAAGCCGAGCGTGAGCACAGCGTAGACCATCGATCGATAGCCCCAGAGTGGCTTACGTGTGTTCGCAGGGATCACTTCCGCCACAATCGCGATAGCCGGAAGTAACAAGACATAAACCTCCGGATGCCCGAGGAACCAGAATAGGTGTTGGTAAAGAAGAGGACTACCACCACCGGCCACATCGAACGACTGCCCGTTAACGACCAAGCCCGTGGGGACAAAGAAACTCGTAAAGGCCAAGCGATCCATGAGCTGCATGATCGCGGCCACCTCGAGCGGTGGAAAAGCGAGCAAGAGGAGGAATCCAGTAACCAACATCGCCCAGACAAAGAAAGGCATCCGCATCCAGGTCAGTCCCTTGGCACGGAGATTAATAATGGTGGCAATGAAATTCACCGCACCGAGCAAGGACGAGGTGATAATAAACACCATGGCTAAGAGCCACATAGTCTGTCCGGTCCAGAAAACGCTTGGATACTCTAACTGAGCCGTTGTCGCGAGTGGCGAGTAATTGGTCCACCCGACCTGCGCAGCACCGGAGGGCATAAAGAAACTGCCTAACATCATCATGCCACCGGCAAAGAAAGACCAGAAACTAGCCATATTGATCCGCGGGAACGCCATGTCCACAGCGCCAATCTGCAAAGGCGTGACGTAGTTGCCAAAGGCGGCAAATCCCAACGGGACAATGCCCAGAAAGACCATGATCGTGCCGTGCATGGCGCCGAACATGTTGTAAAGCGAGCCATCCATGACGCCGTCGCTGACAAAGCGATCGACGAGGAACAAACGCAAATAACCCGGCAGCTCCTCGCCTGGATAGGCGATGCTCCAGCGCATGCAGAGCATGAGATAAAAACCGAAAGCGAGAAAGACGAGCGCGGAGAATCCATACTGGAGACCGATCATCTTGTGATCAGTGGAGAAGATGTATTTCTTCCAGAACGGGAACTCGTGATGATCATGGTCGTGATGACCATGATCGGTGGCGTGAGCATCTGCGGTCGTTGCGGTAGCCATGTTAGAGAAAAGTTAAATTAATTTGCAGAGACAAAAGTGTTTATTCAGCCGGAGCCTCTTCAGTAGCAGGCGCAGCCCCATCAGCTCCCACAGGTTGCAACGTGTTCAGATCGATCGGTCCACCTGGTAAATCCACATCGAAGCCCTCGGTGGCCTGAATGGTCATCGCAGGGATATCATGTTTCTCATTGGCAATCGCAACCATTTCCTCCGTGACGATTCCCGTCTCACCGTCGGGCAGAAGAGCGTCGTTCCCCCATTCGGTACGAATGTAAGACATGATCTGGGCGATCTTCTTATTACCGAGCGGACGCCACGGCGTCATATTGCCGTTGTATGGCTTGCCCTTCACCATGACCGGACCATTGAGACCGTTGAGGAGGATCATCGCCAAGCGCTCGGTACCGCCCACCACGTATTCAGACTCTGCGACAGGCGGATACTGACCGGGAATGCCATTCCCATTGGCTTGGTGACAACTTTTACAGTTTAGACCGTAAGCTTTCTCTCCTTCAGCGATCCACTTCTCACCTGGAGTGCGATTATCAACAATGGGTCCGTTCGTTGGCCGTTCAGGCGGCACATAGCCATCGTAAAACGAGAAGCTACTATTGCTATAGCCACCATTCGTCGCGCCGAGATAACCGGCGCCCACGATCAAGGCCAAACCGGCAATAAAGATCGTCCACAATGAAAGCGGTTCATTCCCTTCTTTGGGATCCGGTTTTTCACGAGCCGCTGCCGCCGCGTGCTCTTGCACGATGCTCAGCTTCTCATCATAATCGCTGTGCTTGGGTTGGTTTGGATCTTCGGGAGCGCTCATGACTTACTCAGCAGGAGGGGTGTCACCTTCCTCTTCATCGCCTCCGGTGGGCAAAGGACGCCCGCCCAGGCTCTTGGGTAACAAATAATCTTTCTTCAAGGACATTAAGTAGGAAACCAAGGCATCGGCTTCCGCCGTGGGAACGACCTCATAGCCGTCCTCCGGAGCGTGCTCACCTTTCAGCTTTAGTGCATCATCCGCCGGCGCGGATCCAATAGGCTGCACTTTATACAGATGGGTGAAGGCCGGCATGTTAGACCGCCAATTCACACTCCGCGGGCTGTAGAGATGTCGATGCACTTCTTCTTCACTAGAGATACGCCAGCCGTAGTTACTTAGGTCCGGTCCAACCCGCTGAATCCCCAGATAAGCGTATTTCTCATTCAAATAATCTTCGGGCCGAAGCATCCTCACCGGAACGGCCTTGCCTTCCTCGCCGGCCCAGTTCGGTCCGCGGCCGGCCCAGCCTTCGCGCCACAAATCATAACCGAGTTCCTCCGTCGGACGTAGCATCTGCGTATGACAATAGGCGCAGCCTTCTGAGGCGTAAATGTGCTGCCCATCAATGACGCGCCCCGCGACACCCGGCGGGTAGACTGTTCCCTCGGCAGCTTCCAATTCATCCTCGGCGTAAGGAACGGCCCTCACATTCTGAAAACTCAGATGCGGAAAGAGAATCAGCAATAACCAGGGCGCCCCAAAGGTCAGCCCGATCAGAAGAGTGAATGATTTCAGGTGTGTCATGCTTCAGCGGCTTTCATCTCGTGTTCGTCCTCGACCATCGGATGAATCAGGGTCGCCTCACCGCTTCGCTTACCGAGACGGCAAATCATAAGGAGGACGTGAAAGAAGAACATGAGGTTCGAAAGAATAATAAACGACCAAGCCACCGTGCGGCCAACCATGAAGCCCCAAGCGACTTCAACGGAGAGCACATACGTTTCCTCATACAACGCCGCTTGCTGACCTTGGAAAAGCCCACCCATGAACAACGAGAGCAACATCGCGCCCGTACCGTAAGCGGAAAACCAGAAATGAAACCGAATCCATTTCCCACTGCGCCATTCGCAATTCATGAGACGCGGCAAGATGAAATAGATCGCCCCGAACATGATCATGGTGAAGAAGCCATAGAGACCCGTCATTTGGTATCCCAACTCCACGTGGGAGAACTGAAAAATCTTGCCGAAACGGAACAGCGAAATCGCGGCGCCCAAGAGAATAAAGACGTTAAAACAAATCGCACCGAAGAAGATAAAACGCAGCGTGGGACTGTGATTAATCAAGTGATGCCGCCCTTTGAGCGTGTTGTGATGATTCACACCGATTGCCACCATCGGCACGATGAGAAAGATCATCGCCGCGCCACTGACCGCCGGCATCCACGCGGGGATGGGACCACCCATATAATGTTGGACGCCAACCCAACCGCCTAGAATAGCCAGGCTCCAGAAACCCAAGAGCGCCAATTGATAACTATAGATCGACCGGCCGGCGATCTTGGGAATCAAATAGTAACTCACGCCAAGCCCGATGGGCACAATCCAGAGCATCAATAAGGTTCCCGCGAACCAGCCGCCTATCGCGGTATTGATCACCGCAGCACTGGGGAAATGATGAATCAATAAGTTCGCGGTCAAATAAACCCAGGGAAACCAGAAACAGGCCGCGAGAATGTACCACTGCGAGATATAGATATGCCCGTCACGCCGCACCTTAAACATCACCACCATGTAGCCGGCGATGAGCGCATAAGACACAAACATCAACGGCCAGATGCCCACTGGGAAATCCAGGAATTGAATCGAGGTTCCGAAGCCCATCAGAATGGCACTCACGCCGATCAAGACCCCAAGATTCCATAAATGTCCCGCCACCACGAGCATCGCGGTCTTGGTCAAGGGCGTCCGGCAAAGCCGGCCCATGATCCAGAGCGCCGTGCCTAAACCCGCTTGAAAGGCCCAACCATAGACAAAGGCGTTGAGATGAGCGGGCTGCAAGCGGCTGTAATTCAAAAGCGGACAACCCGCCAGCCAGTCAGGGCTATGAAATTTGATCGAGGCCAGTAAGCCCAAGACCAGGGAGACAAGCAACCACGCGAGCCCGCTTGTGAAGAAGAAGAGAACGGGCACACGCAAGGAGCGATCAATGGCCGCTCTTTGCAGGGCGTCTTCTTCCGGCGTGGCCGTGGTGACGATGTTAGTTTCAGTGTCCGCCATGGGTGATAAAAATTCGCTTAGGGCTGCTCGGCTTTCGCGGGTTCACTTGATTCACCTTCCGCCGGCGCGGCACCGGCGGCCTCCATGAGTGCGGCGGCAGCTGCATCAGCCGCAGCCGTACCGGGAACAGGCACTTCCGACTTGGCCGGCTTACTAAATCGGTCAGGCTTGGCCATGGCTGCGAGCGCCACTTCCGCGGGCACTTCATAAGTACCGTCCGCGTTCTTCTTCCACGTATTCACCAGGGCCGCTTGCTCTGCCAACGTGGCTGTATCCAGTTCCGTACGACGCGCGTCATCGGGATCCACCTGATCTGGATCCGCCAAAGTGCGTTCGAAAGCCACGAACAGAAGCACCAAGATGCCAAAGGCCACAAAGCTGAAGAGCGCTCCCCAGTAACTGAAGAAACGGTTGATGGGACTATCGCCAGAATGGGTTTCCATAATGTGTTAGTTCGCCAGGTTAACAGATTCGTGAAGCCGCGGATCGCGACAAGGATAGAGGCGACGCTTGGAAAGCATGCCCAAGAAATACCAAATGGTCAGCCCGCCCACGGTGAGGAAGGCCACGATATCTAACAAGAACGCAAACGGAAAGCTGGGGCTCGTGGCCTGCATCATGGTCGCTTCATCCGCCAAAGAAATGAATCGTTCGGGGATTACGATCAAATAGTAATCAAGGAAGTGCGCGGCCAAGATCCAGAGACAAGCAATAGAGGCTGTGACCGTGTTCTTCTTCCGAGCGGCGGGCAGGAGGAAGAGAAATGGTATCACAAAGTGGACCCACATCAGTGCCGAACTGCCTAGATGCCAATTCTCCGTATTACGGATGAGGAAGTACTTTGTTTCCTCAGGGATATTCGCATACCAGATAAGGAAATACTGGGAGAAGGTCACATAGGCCCAGAAAACGACGAAGGCGAACATGAGCTTACCCATGATATGGAAGTGCTCTTCATTCACGAGCTTGAGATAGCCCAACTTCTTCAGGACGATCGTCACCAGAATCGAAACCGCCATGCCATTCAACGCGCAGCCGGCGAAGATGTAGACGCCCCACATGGTCGAGAACCACACGTAATCGAGCGCTTTGAGCATATCGACGGAGGCAAAGGTCGCCCCCACGGCAAAGATAGGTAAAAAGCCACATGCCGCACGCCGCGCCCGCAGCGTCCATTTATGATTGCCGTCCTCATCCTGCTGGGCGGACAGCTTTCGCATATAAAGCGCAATACCGCCTAAGATGAGGAAATAACCAATCATCCGAAGATACCAAAACGTCTTATTTAGGTAGGGATACTTGTGATAGAGAAGATGTTTGTGAGGATCGTCCTGCGCCGCTTCGTGAATCGCATGCCGCAGATCATGATCGCCATGCCCCTCGCTCATGGTCGCACCGGCAGCCGCCTGAACAATTTCACCCTCCCCATCCATCTCCGCTGCGATCGCAGTCTGTTCAGCACTCCATTCATAGAGCGCATCCCGCAATTGAGGAATGAGAATGGGGGTCACTAACAGGAGCATGAAAGGTATCACGCAGGCCAAGTTCTCAAAAACCCGGCGGACCGCGATCCCCCACCCCGAATTGGTCGCATTATGCAAGAGCGTCCAGAAAAGCCCGCCAACAGCCAGGCTGAAAAAATAATAAAAGCCGAAGAGCCAGGAATAAATAAACTTCTCCCGCAGCGGCGTGAAGAAAAGCACGCCGGAAACGATTAAGCCGATAAACCCAATCGCGAACGCAAGGCTCCGGACGTGCGAGAGCTTGGAGGGATCCAGACGCTCGCCATCAGGGGGCAACTCGATTTGATGATGGGCACTCATGAATTATTGGGTGGCGTCTTCAGTGGGTTCGGAGGGTGATTGCGTGGCTTGCCAAGCGTCAAACGCTTCTTGCACATCGGCGGCGGGCATCTTGCTGCGCTGCTGCAACACACGCAAATAAGCCACGATGGCCCAACGGTCTTTCAAAGTGAGATTCGCCCCATAACCACCCATCGTCCCTTTGCCATTCACGATGACATCGTAATACGCACCATCGGGCCGCGATGCCGGGTCACTGATCGGTGGGATAATCAGGTTCGCGGGGACCAAGCCGTACTTACTGATCACGCCCATGCCGTTTCCGGAAGCGCCGTGACAGATACTGCAGTAAATACCGTATTTCTCTGCGCCACGCTCTAACAAAGCCTGATCAATGGTCACTTCCTCGGGAATGCCGTGACCGTAATATTCGCCCATCTTGCCGGTATTGAGATAATCATCCGTTAAGGCAAAGCCATCGAGCGATTGCGTTCCACCGTCCGAAGCCGCAATGGTCGGCACCTGCAACCCCATAGGAACGGTTCCCGGCACGCGGTAGCGAGCCGATTGGCCATCGGCAAAGAAGTCACTCGACGACTGCGCAGTGGCTTTGGCCTGCGCATCCATATCGTTCAAAAACTGCATGGGCGAACGGGCCGATTTGCTTCCGCGAAATCCTGCCACCGTCACCACGGTGACAATCAAGAGAAGATAACCAATGAAGAAATAGCGCATTAGTCTTCGTCCTCCACGAGTTCAATGTTCTGCCCGCCGATTTCCTCGAGGAAGGCGCGCGTCTTCTCTTTATCAAATTTCTCGTCCCGACGCTCGATCGACATAAAAAAACCGTCGTCGGAAAACTTCTTAAAATTCTCCGAAGTGAATAAGGGATGGTGCAAACGGGGCAATCCCATCAGAGCTAAGCAACCAAACAGTGTGGTGAACGCTGCAAACAAGATCGTCAGCTCAAACATCACCGGGAAGAAAGCCGGGATGGTGAAGATATTCGTCGGCTTGGCCTGCACGATCGTCGGATAGAGCATGACCTGCGTGAAATACTGCAAGGTGAAGGCGGTCAAAGTGCCGGTCGCACCTCCAAAGAAAACGAACCATGGCAAGATGGATCGTTTCAATCCCATGGCTTCATTCATGCCATGGATGGGGAAAGGCGAGTGGACATCCCACTTGCGGAAACCGGCATCACGCATCTTCTCCGCCGCTTCGTAAAGCGCGCGAGCCGATGGGAATTCGCATAGATATCCGTGAATCATCTTAAGCCTTATTCTCTGTTTCAGGACCGTGATAATGCGGATCGGACTGAGGCAAGACCCCTTTCACTTCCGACATCGCAATGACCGGTAAGTACCGGATGAATAATAAAAATAAGCCGACAAAGAGACCGAAGGTCCCGGCAAAGGTGATCTGCTCCACCCAAGTGGGATGGTATTTATCCCACGCCCCAGGCAACCAGTCTTGGGCAATGGACGTCACGAAGATCACAAAGCGCTCAAACCACATGCCGACGTTCACGCACATGCAGACGCACATGACGACGACGATGTTATGGCGGCACCATTTGAACCAGAACACCTGCGGCGCTACGACATTGCAGAACATCATGCACCAGTAAGCCCAGGGATAATAACCTTTGTAGATCCGGTTGGCGAAGGCGGCCATCTCATACTTGTTGCCGCCGTACCAGGCCACCCAGAGCTCCATTAGATAAGCATAACCCACGATCGATCCCGTGAAGCAGATGATCTTGGCCATGTTATCGATGTGCTTAGGCGTGATCAGATCATAAAGATTGTAAATCCGGCGAGCGGGGATCATCAGCGTCAACACCATGGCAAAGCCACCAAAGATGGCGCCGGCCACAAAGTAAGGCGGAAAGATCGTCGTGTGCCAGCCGGGCACCGTCGACGTGGCGAAGTCAAAGGACACGACCGAGTGCACGGACAAGACCAGCGGCGTGGAAAGCGCAGCCAATAACAAGTAAGCCATCTCGTAATGATTCCAGTGCCGGTTGCTACCGCGCCAGCCGAGCGCAAAGATGCCATAAAGCACTTTGCGAAGACCTTTTTTACAGCGATCCCGCAAGGTCGCGAGATCCGGTACCAAACCGAGGTACCAGAAAATCACCGACACCGTGAAATAAGTCGAGACCGCAAAGACGTCCCACAAGAGAGCTGATTTAAAGTTCTGCCAAATGCCGTTGGCGTTGGGAATCGGCGCCAAGAACCACACCATCCAGAAACGGCCCACGTGCACCGCGGGAAAAATCCCCGCACACATGACCGCGAATAAGGTCATGGCCTCCGATGCGCGGTTAATCGAGGTCCGCCATTTCTGCCGTGTTAAAAACAGAATCGCCGAAATCAACGTCCCGGCGTGACCGATACCGATCCAGAAAACGAAGTTCGTGATAGCCCAACCCCAACCAACGGGATGGTTATTTCCCCACACCCCCACGCCGGTGGCGATGAGATAGACCAAGCCAAAGAGCAGCATGCCCATACCCACCAAACAAGGCAGGAACATCACCCACCATATGAGCGGCTGACGGTTTTCAACAATACCGCAAATGCGCTCGGTGATCCAATTGTATGAACGATTCTGAAGCACGAGCGGCTCGCGCTCCATACGCTCTACCGCAGGAGCCCCGGAAGGCTCCGAATTATCAGGGACGGGCACGTCGTTCGCTGTTGTCGATCCGTTAGCCATAAGAGAAAATGCGAGGGTAAGACAAAGATCAGTGGATATGCTTCGCGGTGGTTCCCACCTCGACAGCGCCAGGCATCTTCAGGTTCGGGTTCTTAATACGCGCCAAGTAACTCGTCCGCGGACGCGTGTTCACATACTTCAATAAATCGTAATTGCGCGGGTTCTCCTTATAACGATTCACCAGATCTTCGCCGCGGTAGCTATTGCCAAATTGAATCGCTTCGACGGGGCAGGCTTCCTGACAAGCCGTCTTCACCGCATTGGTTCCCACTTGCGTATTGGCTGAATCCCGCGCCGCCACTTTCTGTGCAATCTTCGCCGCCTCGACCCGCTGCACACAATAAGTGCATTTCTCCATCACGCCGCGCATGCGAACCGTGACATTGGGATTCTTTTGAAGACTCGCGATGCCTTCACCATGGGTTTCCCCAAAGGGACCGGCGTAAAGATTGTTATATTCCAATCCCGGCAGCTTCTGCGTCACCAGCGGATTGCGTTTGTTGTAATCGAAGAAATTAAAACGGCGGGCTTTGTATGGGCAGTTATTGGCGCAATAACGCGTACCGATGCAGCGGTTGTAAGCCATCACATTCAAGCCATCGTCGCTGTGCACTGTGGCGTTGACCGGACAAACCGTTTCGCAAGGGGCGGACTCACACTGTTGACAAGCCACCGGCTGCGGCAAGACCTCAAGTGCGTCTTCATTGAGAATCTCCACACCATTACTCTTCACCTCTGCGTGCGCGTGATGCGCCGGATCAGCTTCCGAAACCAGCGTGGGATCAGTGTAATAACGGTCCATGCGGATCCAGGCCATTTCCCGGCCACGCAAGACCTGATCTTTGCCTACGATCGGAATATTGTTCTCCGCCTGACACGCAATCTGGCAGGCGCTGCAACCGAGACAGGAATTCAAATCAATGGTCATTTGCCACTGATGTTCCTTATCCAACTCCGTGAAACGCACACCCTGACGCGTCTCCGGCTTGTACAAATGCATGTTGGGCGGGATATGCGAATCCATGCCGATGACCTGCGCGAATTCCGCATCCTCGCGATAGTGCTCTAACGAACCATCACGAATGATCCCGCGACCTTCCATGCTGTTGTGCTCCTGGGTCACAGCCAGTTCTTCCCAAGGCGCGATCCGCACTTCGCCGTCCTTCGGCGCATGATTGGCTTTGGGTAGTTCGGGATTCAGCACTTCTTCTTGCTCCACGATTTCCGCCGTGGCCCCCGAGGCCACATAGGGCGTGGCAGAGGTGCGCATGCAGAAGGCATCAAAACCCGTTCCGTAGCCCACACGCCCGCAATCGCGTTGACCATAACCCACCGCGATCGTCAGCGCGTTGTCAGCATGACCCGGCGACTGCAAAACGGGAAAAAAGCCTTCGCGCCCATTGAATTCGAGCTTCACACGCTGCCCATCCTTCTTGAGACCCAGCGCATTGAAAGTCGCCACACTCACATAAGCCGCATTATCCCAAGTGAGTTTGGAAATGGGATCCGGCGTTTCCTGCAGCCACGCGTTATTCACATAACGCCCATCGTAAATGCGGCTGTCCGGCACAAAGCGAACTTCCAACGACGTTCCACTAGGTGCGTCCACCAAGACCGGAGACACATTCACACTACCACCACTAACGGAAGCCGCAGCATAGCCTGAGTTGGGCAGAAAACCGTCACGCAAGCAATGATTCCACGCCTCGTCGGCATCGGAAACGCCTAACGTATTGGCGAAAGTGTCGCGAACCGCATGATAATCCGGAGTAGGCGCCTCCTCGAGCTCAGCCTTGGGCGTGCCGTCATCTTCCACCACCACTTCGGCAGTGAGCGGTTCCGCCTGCAGCAACTTCAAGAAAAGCGTGATTTCCGACCATCCTCCAAAGAGAGGACTCACCATCGGCTGCACCACGGAATAAGTGCCGTCGGCAGCCCTGGCATCACTCCATTGCTCGAGAAAATGCGTCCCAGGTAGATGCCAGTCAGCAAGGCGTGCGGTGTGATTCACATTGACGCCTAACTGAATATAAGTCGCCTTTTCCACAACCTCCGCCCAGCGGAAGTTGTTCGGCCCGTCATACACCGGATCCGCATCCGTCGTGCTGATCACCGTGGTAATCTCGCCGGCATCGACCGCGTTTTTCAAATCACCAAGCGACCCCATTTCCCGTTCAGGAGCCTCTAACAAACGAACGGTTTTTCCGAAAGCGCCTAGCTTGTCATTGATGGCCGCGACCAGCGCATGCACTTCAGCCGGTTGCTGCAAGCCAGCCAACACCAGCGCGTTGCCTGCCGATGCCTGAAGATCTTCCACCGCCGGTTGCACCCAATTAGAAATACGTTCGTCTACCGACACGTCCGCCACACCGGAAACGCCTAACTGTTTCGCGATTGCCATGGCCACCTTGACCACCTGACTTGCCGGGAGGCGAAGGCGATGATCGGCCATGCTTCCCGTGACGGTGAAAGCCGGCTCGACGACATAAAGACGATTCATCTCATCCGCCGTGCGCTGTGCCCACTGACCGTTATCGAGACGATCAGGCCGACGATTCACCGAATAGCCAAAAGCTGCATTGCCCCCCACACGATCGGTTCCGAGAAAATCCGCATCCAGCGATAAGATGCGCGTTGCCTGATCGAGCTGCGGCAATTGCTTTACTCCGGCACGGCCAAAGAAACTCCGCGAACCTGCCCTGACATTATCAAGACTGAAAGCCTCATAACGATAAGCCTTCGCTTGGGGAAACTTTGTTAGAAGATCACCCAACAAGCGCTCGCGAGTGGGCGAGGTGCTTTCGCCCACCAAGAAAGCCAAACCTTGCCCTTGATTCGCAGCCGCCTGCGTTCGCACCGCTTCCAAGCCGACGAAGCAGGCTTCCGCAGTCGATTTCTCGCCATTGGCCAAGAAATGCCGCGAACGATCCGGGTCATACAAATTCAAGATCGACGCCTGGGCGAATTGATCGGCGCCGGAACTCCCCTTACTTTCGCCATCCACCTCCAGGCGGTTGATCGGGTGCAGCGCGTTGCCTTTTAGCATCGTCGGCCGGCCTTCATGAGTCGTCGCCACCACCGGCACACAACCATCCAGCCGCGGCATGGCCGTCGCATAATAAAGGGGTTTGCCGGGGATCACCCACTCCACATGCTTGGTGTAAGGCACCAAATACTTCTCAGGACGCCGGCACCCCGCCATGCCAAAGCCGGCCAATGCCGTCGAGGCACCCATGAGCTTCATGAAGGTGCGGCGCGAACTTTCGCTATCCTCCATTTCGGAAGCCCCAGCCGGAAACTCACGCTCCAGCCACTCACGGAATTTCGGCGTGTCCTCCAGCTCGCCTACACTACGCCAGAATCGCTTTCCGTTCTTGGGCGGTTCGGGATGATGCACCTTTCGTTTCATGCGTGATTCAAATCAGGGTGAGCCCTTCTGTCTAGCGATGGCAGCCGGAGCAATCGAGCGGCGGGTTGACGTTCCAGGCCTCACGCAACTGCAGACCCACCTCTTCCTGAGTCATCGCCTTCTTGCCGTTCACCTTCTCAGCCAAACGGATCAAATCCTCAAAACTGCGCTCGTTGTCAGCGCGGGCGAGCTTGTGCTCCCTCTCAATGACCTCCATCAGCTCATCCGCCGATTTTCCGGTCTCGATCTGCCCTCTGTAAAAGGCCTCGCGATCCACCTTCTCAGCCTCCCAATCAAAGTTCAGGACCTGATCGAGCGGACGGATGTTTTTCTCCGGCGCCTTATGACAGTCGATGCACCAGCTCATGCTCTGCGGCTCGTGTTGATAAACGACGTCCATCTGATCCACCCGGCCGTGACATTTCACGCAGCTCACACCGCGATTCACATGCACCGAGTGATCGAAGTAGGCGTAGTCCGGCACTTCGTGCACATTCACCCACTCGATGGGCTTGCCCGACTCCCAAGCATCGCGCAGGGGCGCCAGCTTCGGGCTATCCGCCTTGATCTGTTTGTGGCAATTCATGCAGGTCTCTGCCGTGGGCAAATTCGAATGGCCCGACTTCTCCACGAAGCTGTGGCAATAACGGCAATCCATCCCGTGCTGCTCCACGTGAATCTTGTGACTAAACGGGATCGGTTGCGAGGGCTGATAGCCCACCCGCGTGTACTTCGGCGTGAAATAATACCACAATCCCGCCGTCACGGCGGACCCCGTTAAGATCAACGCAACGCCGATCTGCAAGGGCAACAAATTGGTCCAACGCGGGAAGAAATTGGGCATGGCAGGAAGTCTTCTTACGGCTTGTGAAAAATTTCACAAGCGGAAATATGGAGCGATGTGACGTTGATTTTCGGGATAATGGAGAACGTGTGAATCACCCTCCTCTGGCGGGCAGGAAAGTGGGGCGGCAAGGATAGAAATTCGCCCACCCTTGGCAATCCTAAATCTTCAAATCTCCACTCTCACCTCTCACCCCGCCCTCACCAATAAAAGGACACTTCTTTTATAAGAAAAGGCTTGCGGACTACAACGGGGCTCCAATCCACCCTCCATGATTCTCAATATTATGAATTATATAATGTATGAATTGCAGAGCTGGTTTCTAGGAAGGAAGGTCCCCCATGCCCGCGCCGACTCTTTCTCAATCTTGCTCATCCCCCACGCATTGCTCGTCACATGCCCGGCGAGTTGTGCGCCGTTTCCGTAAAATCCCGGTTCAGTCGAGCCAATCTTTTCGATTGGTTGATCGTCAATTCTTCTCCAAAACCAACGCGCTATGTATTGGCGAATCGTTGTGCCATCTCGTGGCCATGTTGGCGGTCGTATCCATGGTTCTTACCGCCTTGGTTTCTCCGGCGATTGCCCTCATCGAATACGATGAGCAGAACGAAGCCACGCCCAAGGTCACGCCTGCAGGGATCTCGAAGTTCGCTACGTTTTATGGAGCCGGTATCAGCATCGCGCTGCTCTCCAGCATCCTCGCCCCGCAACTTCGCCGCAGGCGCCACGAGCAGCTCTTTCAAACACCCGGCCACCCGCACGCGCGCACCAGCTACGCCTGCCCGGCCACACCAGCGCCACGCGGTCTGCCGTCTTGGCAGCGTGCTTGGGTCAGCGTAGCCTGAGCTTGCGGATGAAGAGGGGCACTGCTTGATGTGTTCCTCATGGGCTCCACAAAGCACGCGCGCCGTCCCACATTTCCCCTTTCGCCACAGGATGTGGCCGTCGAGAAGTGGAAGCGTGTCTTGCGCTCTCCCTGGTCTTGGGCGCCGGTAGCCGCCTCGCCTTTTCTTTTCTTGATCCACCCTCTCGCCGGTTTAGCCGGCCTCGTGGGGGTCAGCGTTAGCATAGGGCGTTATTGGAAACACCACCTCCCCCAGATCGAAGAGGCGGTCGTCCGGGAACTCATCGAAGAGAGCAACGAAGACCAAGATCGTTTTCTCAAGAGACAGATCAGCACGCTGCACAAGTACAAGTGCCATGATTACGCCAAACGGCTTGAGCGTTTTCTTGAGATCAAGCGTGAGATGGAACGTGTTTTGCACAGCAAGGAAGGCGCGTTGGCGCCCGCCGATGAGAAGATCGGGAAACTCATCGACACGCTCTGCTTCGAAGCCGCTGATGAACTTCGACGACTAGCAGATATTCGCTATCGGCTAAAAAAACGACGCAAACGCCTCCGCCGCGATGAAGTGGAACGCCTCAAACGGCAACAGAAAGCTTTGGAAGAAACGGTCCGGCACGCTCAGGACACCCTCACCGAAACACAGAAACAACTTCAAACAATCGTCGATCCTTTAGCGCAAACCACTCCCAAGCGTTCCGCGCTCGAGGACACCATCGCCAAACTGAAAGAGGAGGCAGCGATCGCTCAGCGCGTCCGCGAAAGACTCGACGGCGATCACGGCGCCGCCTTCGAAGCCGAGCTCACACCCGCGAGATTGGAGATGGAGTGAGAACAACCAACCCGCAATCAAACTTAGTTGACTTAGTCTAGTATGCTCGCAAACTTTCATGGTGAAAATCATCACCACGCACGAGGCCAAGACTCACCTCTCCCGTTACCTCGGTGAGGTCGAAGCGGGACATACGTTTACGATCGCACGCGGCAAACACCCCGTAGCCATGCTCGTTCCCGTCCCCGAAGACCGGCAACGCCCGCGCCCGAAAGCCGGTGAGATTGAGGGCGCGCCTTTCGAATTTCCTGACGAAGCATTCGCTCCCTTATCGGATGACGAACTGACGGAGTGGGGTTTATGAGGCTCTTGTTAGACACTTGTACCTTTCTTTGGCTGAGCCAACAGCCTTCGCGCCTCTCGACCGCAGCCGCCCAAGCGATCGACAACTCAGCAAATGGTCTCTTTGTCAGTGATATTAGTGTGTGGGAGATCACGCTCAAACATGCGACGGGTAAACTGCCTCTCCCCGGTGTGCCGCGCGATTGGATTCCCCGCAAACTGGAATTTCATCAACTTCAATCCCTAACCCCCAAGCTAAGCGATTTCTTCCGTTGCGGGGAACTGCCACGCACGCACCGCGACCCTTTTGACAGGCTTCTCGCCGCTCAAGCAATCGAGCAAGAACTCGTTCTGGTTTCGCCCGATCATCCCCTTTCTGATCTGGGAGCAGCCAGGATCTGGTAGCAAGAGAACACATGGACTATCATGCCCACACGCCACTCCTTCATTTCTCGCCGATCCGATAAAGCGCCGTCGCTGTCCGAATGAAAAGAGAATCGTGCGCAGCCGCTGACGAGGCCATGATCTCGTCGTCCAATTGATTTTCCGCTAGGAGATCAAACTCTTTCCCCGGTCTCAACACGAGTGTGCGGCCGTCTTGAGAATGGAAATAGAGTTTCCCATCACCGTAGAGTGGGGAACCCCAATACTTGCTGCCACCGGCACGTTCGCGCCAATGGAAGTCACCCGTCTTGGCATCAAGACACGTGATGAGCCCACCCTGATCGCTGATAAAATAGAGTTCCTCACCCACTAGAATCGGCGATGGCGCCGTGGGGACATTGCGAGTGTATTTCCAAACAATCTCCGCCGGATGTTTGCCGTCCGCCTTCAATGCATAGAGTTCGGACTTCATAAAGCCCGTGCACATGAAGAGCATGCCGTGACCGGTGACGATCTTCGGCACATTGGAGAATCCCAACCGTCCGTAGGGCGTCTTCCACAGTTCTCTACCCGTGTTTGGATCATAACCATAAAGCCAATCCGCCGCATTAGATAACACTTGTTCAGACCCGCCCAATGAAACCACGATTGGCGTTCCATAGCCTTTCTTGAGTTGCGGGTTTTCATTCATCTCGCCGCTTCGCGGCGTTTTCCAACGCACCTCACCCGTCGCCTTATCCAGCGCCACAAGGTACTGCTCGTCGCTACCGTCCATGTGGAAGATGAGAAGATCTTTCCACAGAATGGGGCAACTTCCCGGACCGTTCTCGTGGTTCACCCGAAGTTCTGTATTCCTCCATAACACTTTCTTGGTGCCTGTATCCAGACACGCCGTGCCATATGCGCCAAAGTGAGCATAGAGTTTGCCCTCCTCGAACACTGGTGTCGGCGAAGCATAACTATTGGTCTGATGCACCCACTGTGGTTCGGCAGCTTCTAACAGTTCAATATCGTCTATCAATTTACCCGTTTCCACGTCCAACGCCAGGACATGGAGTTTGACCGATTTGAGGACATTGACCGGCTGACTCCCCGTGTTGCTTTTCAAGCGTTCTTTCGCATCGTCCGGATCGGCGGGCGTTTCAAACGCAGTCGTTAGCCAAATTCTTTGCCCTTCGATGATAGGCGAGGACCAACCACGACCGGGCGTCTTTGTTTTCCAAAGAACATTCTCTGTCTCGCTCCATTTGGCAGGCAGCTTCATCTTGGGAGCGTGCCCCTCTCCACTTGGACCACGCCATTGCGGCCATTCAGCCGATAGAAGGGGCGAGCACCCAAGAGCGACGAGGGAGAAGACAAACGAACAATTCATGCGGGAAATCATGGCACCAAGAAACCTCCGTGAGCGAGGATGGTTTCGACGGCGCCATCAGAGGAACCCATCTCCGCAGGCTCAGCCTCGTAAAACTAGCCGTTCGCACTCCATTCTCGAACCACCAAGATTCGAATCACCAGATTTGTTGATTTTCGATTTTATAATTAGTGCCAAATACAGGTCAATTTTCGATATATGCCCGTATAGCTATTGTAAAACTAACGAGATCAAAACATTTGAATTTTTGAAAAATCTCGTTGATCGTTGTACTTCACTTTATGTCGCGCCAAATGAAGAAATTCTATAATATCCGTCACCTCGTCCCGATCGCTCTCTTTTTAACGCTATCTCTAAGCCAAGCGGCCACCATCCTCACCGGCTTTACCCGTCACACAGCGAATTCACCCACCGATGTGGCATCTCAATTCACTTTAGAGGTGTGGGATGAAAACGAACCAGGGGTGGGTCCGGGAGAGGTCCTATTCAAATTCACCAACGCCGGGCCGGTAACAAGCACCATTTCGCAGATCTACTGGGATGATCGCGCTGGAGTCCTGACAGGTTCGCCGGTATTCTCCACCGATGCCGCCCACACTGCGGACGGTGCTGGTTCCTCCGCACCCGTCACGTTCGTCTTCAACGCCTCCTCTGTGAAGCCACCTGGAGGACTCCCCGATTGGCCTCAAAATACAACAGACTTCCGCTTCGATGCCGATCCGGTCGCCTCACAGAATGGGGTGGAAGAGGGTGGTGAAATGGCTGGTTTTCTCTTTGATCTGGCCCCCGGAAAAACGCTGGCAGATATCGAAGCCGCCATCAATGCGCCTTCACCTAACAATTTGCGTGTCGCATTCCACGCTCAAGGAATCGGCACGAGTGCGGATAGCGATGTTTTCATCAACACCAACGTCGTTCCTGAGCCCTCTTCCACACTCTTACTTCTGCTGACCACGCCATTGCTTCTGCGCCGCCGCCGAAATTAGAAGAGGCCCGCCTTGCAGGGAATGGGAAGCCTTTTCGTGCCTTCCCATGCATATTCCACTCCCAAGAGTTCTCACTTGGCCCGTCGCTACCCATTTCCATAGTTGACCTACGCGCCGATTCATCAAGCGCCCTTAGCTCAGTTGGATAGAGGAACGGCCTTCTCGTTCGTGTTAGGGTTTTTAACTGGAGTTGTGATGTGTTGCAAGGCGTTGAGAATAAACTTTAACGAATGTGATAGAATTGCTGTGCGTTTTGGGGTTACTCCGAAACCTGCCATAGTCCTGTTTCGATACCTCCCTGAATAAATATCGCGAACTTACCAGATCCGGGAATCTCGGTCGGCGTCATTGCGATCTCCGCACCGGCACGAGATGCTGAGGCAACTGCTTCTTCGATGTTGTCCACTAGATAATATGGTCGAACCACAGGTTCCTCTGTGTCGCGCAATGGCGCCCGTATTCCCAGAAGTCCTCCACCATCTAATTCCGCTATCTTCGCGCCTCCAAAATTTGGAGCGGGAGCACTAAAGGTGACTCCATGAAGCTGAGTGTGAAGCGCAACCGCAGCGTCCACATTCGGTGTCACAATCTCGAGGTAATGAATCTTCATGGTTTTAGCATCTGGCTTTGTCTGGCTAGCCGGTTCGTCCTGACTCTCTTCGGTCTTCGAGCATCCACTTGGAAATACTGAGGCCACCGGTGCCGCGATGAGTGCAACCGTGCCACGAACCACGGTGCGCCGGTCGATCGGGTAAGGCTTCACTAGGTGCCTCAACGCCATTTCAGTCCTGTTCCTTTAAGCGGATCGGTATCAAAGTCAGTCATAGCTCCAGACTCCGAATATCTTCTCCACCATTTCAGATAGGCCTTCGCTACAGCGTCCTGATTCTCTATCGATTTCTCCTGCCAATCGTTTCCTCTGTCAGTATCGCCTTTCTTAAAGCACAGGACATTCAAAGAATGGAAATTGAATCCCTTGTCGCGTCTTGTCCTGATACCTTCGATCAACCATAGCGCTACCATTCCTTTCGTCGCTCTTGTTTGGATATACGAACCACCAAACGCTCGGGGAATGATATCAGCAGGTTCTTTATCGTGAATATGCCCCATCAGTAATTTAATATCCTTCTCGCCTAATGCTGGGGTTAGCGGTTTTTCTGCATAGGGGTCATTAAACTTCCATTCACACAATCTCATAGCTATCTCGCGAACTTCGGAGACCCCATTTCTTGATCCCGTCTTAGATTTCGAATCACCCTCCGGCTTCGACTCCGGAGCGGTAGCGGGTTGGTCAGCGCAGGGTTTGATCTCAGCGTCACCAGCACTCCCAAGGAAAGACAATGGTTGCGAGATCGACGTCAGCGTTGGAGTCGTCGCGCTCGCGCCGAACGGCCAAAAGACCAAGGCTAGGCCAATGAGACGGAAGATACGGTTCATCTTATGGCGAACGTTTTATCACAACACGATTCAGATTGGAAGACTCGGATTGCCTGCTTCAACCACTTCGAAACCGTAATCGGGTTGCTGGTTGGTGTGCCCAAGAATGCCAATAGAGGAGGTGCAGCCTTCTTCGACGACACCATCGATCGCTCAGGTCGTAGCGCTACCCAAACCCGCACTTCCAATCCACACCGGCAGGGCCAGAGCCTCCGGTGTCTCCTTTCGCAGCTCACACATCCTAAAAAAAAGAAGCGTTAGGCGACGTGTTCCTGGAGCCAGCATCGGTTGGGGTCAATCTGACCGGCAAAGAATAGGCGCCAGCACTGCCTTTCAGAATCTCACCTTCTTCGCGCTCTCCAACGAGTGCTCATTGAGGGGATGCGGCTGCGCCATCTATGGCCTTCTGGGCTTCTCCCACTTTCAAGACGGGCACGTCGTTAGCTACGTCCCGCCCGTCCATTCGTTTACGATCAACATCTGGAGCAGCCTTTCAAAGTGACCCGTCGTCTCACGGCGATACAGCTTCGTGCGTTCCTTGAGTTCCGATTGGCATCGGGGCGCTCACCACCGAAGATGACTTTGGCATCTCCAAAGCTGTGTAGGGCCGACTAGGCGCGCGTGACAGACGCTCACCGTCGATAGTCTTCCAGCAACCGTCCCAAGGATTCGTCTGCCGTGATAGTGCTCCTTAGTAGCGAGGCTCTTGACTTTCAACTTGCCGCCAATTTCCGCGCAGACATAGTAGCCACCCGATGGTTTGTATCTCTATAGATTCGCCGTTTCCGACTTCTTCCAGCGCTTCTTGGCGCTGCGTTGGCTGGGGTTTGCTCACTTTATGCCTTCGGTATTAAAAACTGGGATACAAATGGACTCAAGATGACCCCGACTAATCATCACAACTCATTGAAAGGCAAATATATGCGCCCTTAGCTCAGTTGGATAGAGCAACGGACTTCTAATCCGTAGGTCACAGGTTCGAATCCTGTAGGGCGTGCGCCCTTCCTTGCGCACCAATTAGCAGCCAATATGAGGAGGTTAAGAAGACAGGAGCAGTTGCGATTGCTTCAATGGGCAGGAATTGTCGAACATCGGCTCGGTCTCGCTGCAGACACGAGATGGAAAGTCGAAAGTCGAGCACACTCTCCTGATTATCGCCTAGCGGCGCGGCCCTCCGCTACCTTTGTTTGAGTTCTCAATTAAAAGAATTCAAAGTATCATTTGTCCGAGAGCGAATGACTTCGAATCCAATCAAATGCCTCTGGTAAGCCATTAGGGGCTTGGAAAAAAATAATCGTCCCAAAGCGCAACCATTCTGTTAGGAGCGGGTTTGAGTGCCTGTAGTCCTATGAGAAGAACCTGACTCTAACTCAATTCGTTTATGGAAGAACACTGCGCGTGATCTCACGGGCAGCGCGAAACGCAAGTTCATGGCGGGCGTCGTCGATGGCCTTGGCCGCGGCGGTCAACGGTGGGCTGAAGACTGTCTTGGCTGGAATAGGCAACTCATTCGCAAAGGCAAAGAGGAACTCGATTCCGGCATTGATTTCGTCGATCAGTTTCACAAACGAGGTAGAAAGAAGGCTGAAGAACATTATCCAGAATTACTGGAGGATATTCGCGCCGTTGCTGATCCCCATGCTCAGACTGATCCCAGTTTTCGCTCTACTCGCCTCTATGTCCGCATCACTGCTAAAGAAGTCCACCGGCGACTGGAAGAGCGCCCAGGGTATGACCTATCAAGTATGCCTTGCGTGAGAACCATCAACAGCAAACTCAATCTGCTCGAACTCCACCCTAGAAAAGTTGCCAAGACCAAGCCGATGAAGAAAGTGAAAGAAACCGACGCCATCTTTGATATGGTGCATGAGATCAATGCGGCGGCCGATAGCGATCCCAAGCAGTTGCGTATCTCCATGGACACCAAAGCGGCGGTAAAAATTGGCGAGTTTAGTCGTGGTGGCTATAGCCGAGGCGAGCGGAAGGCCCTTGATCACGACTTCAAAGCGAAAACAACCCTCGTGCCCTTTGGGGTTTATCAGCCCGAAACTGGCCAAACCGACCTATGGTTCTCAGAAAGTAAAGTGACAGCGGATTTTATGGTTGATCGTCTTGAAGAGCTGTGGCCGCGACTGCGTGCAGAGAATCCTGAAGTAGAGGTGCTAGTGATCAACGCCGACAATGGCCCCGAGAGCGATGGCCGTAGAACCCAATGGTTGAAGCGCCTGGCTGAATTCTCTACGGCTCATGATATAGTGATACAGCTAGCCTATTATCCACCCTATCATAGCAAGTATAATCCTATAGAACGAGTGTGGGGAGTGCTCGAAAACCATTGGAATGGAGAGCTACTGAGCACAGCGGAGAAAGCGCTGGGAATGGCCCGAAGCATGACATACAAAGGGTTGAATCCCGTCGTCACACTGGTCACCAAGACCTACCAGACCGGAGTGCGACTGACAAAGAAAGCGATGAAAGAATTCGCGCCCCAAATCAGTCGGATGGCTGGATTGGAGAAGTGGTTTCTAACAATATTCCCTGAGCCTGAAATGGGATGATTATTTATTTCCAAGCCCCTTAGTTTAAAAAGCTCCGCAATTCCGAGAGAACCACTATCGTTTCCACCGCTCAAAACTGGCGGTTCAGCTCAATTCTGCTCCAGCGTCATTGGAGGTCTTTGAGTCTTTCGCGAGTGATACTTCAATTTCATTAGCGGCGGCTACAATATAATAAAGTTCTCTTACTCTTTGATAATGAAATAGATTCTCAATACGCAATCTAACCCACACCGTTCCGTAGAGAATGACAATTAGGACGGCAAGCCCAAACTCCAGATTTTGGGTCTCGCTGTCGCTAATCCAAAGCGTTCTTGAGATCGCAATGGCAATAATAAAAAGCGGCAGGAAACAAATTCTAACAGCCTGCCACATGCCGAATATCAATCGAATATGTGCCTCATTCGATTCAACCATTGCCGAAAGGTCAGCATTCTGCGCCTTGATCTGCAATTTACGTTTATTTAACCAAGTTTTCGAGCGTTTAGTGCATTCTGGAACTATCTTTGCCAGATCCTCCTCGTGTCCGCGGGCGCAAAGATAATCGCGAAAAAAATCATAAGGAAATTTGTTGCCCTTATCTATTTCGCGATACGGCCATCGATCCCGCTCTGCTTCCTCCTGCCCTATCAAGAGGAGCGATTCCTCAAGAAAAAGACGACGCTTCCACGATCTCAATGTGCTCAAGATAGAATGCCACCAATATCCAATCTTCATACCCCATCCCGATTTCTCTTTTATATGCTCTCTAACTTTCTCCCTCCGCTCGCTCCGAAGACGTGCAATCCCCATATTCTTCAGCACTTTCTTCGCGCTAATTCTATCCAAAACATCTGGTGTGGAGAGCCGAAAAATAGAGCCTATCGTATAGGCGAAAACGAGTGTCAGAGCAATCCCCCAGCTCCTCGATAACGTCGTAGCAATATGATCGATCTCGATTGGAAACTCGCCAAAGATTGCCAATGTCCCAAACGTCACGATCGCGGAAGCCAAGAACAAGAAAATAAGCCCGGGAACCATTATCCCAAGAATATTAACAATCCACAGGCGAAACGCTCGAATAAGTTCGTTTACTTGATTGTTCATTACGACTTCTAGAGTTAATAAAATTGCTGGGGTCTCTTTTCATCCTTGTTCGCTTCGGCACTTGTTGCCAACACGTGAACGATTTCTCTAACTCTTTGATAATGTAAAAACTTCTCTATGTTAATACTCATAAAGTAAGCCAAAACAAAGACAGCAATAGGGGGAATGGCCGCAACGTGGAATCGGATTTCTAATCTCAAATCCTCAATTAAGTTCTGATTGATAATTGGTGAATACATTGACAAAGCGATCCCTGCCATGGAGATAAATAGGATCCCGCGGCTTAGCCACCAAAGGGATGCCATTAGGCGAACATGCCCCTCATTTCGCATGATTCCCATACATTCATCTGGATATCGGAATTGCAGGTGCACTTTTAGTTGATTAATAAAATTCTTGCTTCGACCAGAGGCTGGATCTTTAACCTCGTCCGCGTCGTTCACATCTGGAACTACGGGATCCCATTTAATCATTTCGGCTAGTTCATCGATTTGTCGGCTCTTCAAGTACCGCCGCAAAGCATCATAAGGGAATTCTACCTGGGCAGAATGGCCGCGCGGCAGGAAGAAATGGGGGACGAAATTATATTGAAATCCGTACCAAGCACCCCAGAACACACCAGATAGCCTCGGTGTCAGCCTCTCTTCTCGTTTAGCCGCTTTAGCTTTAAAGGAATCATCCGGCGATACAACCCATGAGCTTAGTTCACTTTCCGACATTTTGATTCTGCATCGGCGGTAGCTCCAAAGATCGGGAACCTTCGGGTCCAATCGCATCAAAAAACTTCCAACGACGTAAGAGACGACAAGGATAACAACAAATGTTGTCAAGTTGATGGCCGTTCCACCCCCAGATGGAATAACGGACTGCCAAAGCCAGTTCTTGCTTTCGAGATCTAAGAAGCTTGAAACAGGCGCTGCCAGCGACATATGAACTAACAACAACGCCACTAGTCCGGGAACAAAAGTTCCCAGAAACTCCACAACAAACTCCCGAAGCGTAAGCCTACCAATCCGTCCATCCTTATTCTTCATTGGGCGACTCTATTACTAGGTAAAAATAATCGCAATTACAACGATCAGCATTTATTGCAACCGCTGGCGAAACCCCATAACGGCGAAAGCGGCCGACTTCGTGGTCGATCTGGATGCCGTACGCGGTAGGTCGAGCAGGCTACTCCGAATCGGTTCTGGGTATCTCTTGCAAACTCACACTCTAATAGCGGCAGAGGTCTGTCCCAGACCATGGCTCAGCCCATCCTAAACGCACTTACATTTTAATCAATCGAGAGGGAATCTTCCAACGCAATCATCGCTCTTAAACTCCTCAGCCTGAGGCTGATCTGTCTTCACGAGCACATGACAGCCTAATGCTAATACGTCCATTCCCGTGTTCATAAAGCAATGATAAGCGTCCGCTGGTGAACACACAATCGGTTCACCTCTCACATTAAAGCTCGTATTGATCAAGACAGGGCATCCAGACCTTGCTTCGAAGGCCTTGAGCAATTGATAATAAGGACCGTGCCGTATGGGATCGACTGTTTGCACGCGCGCGGATAGATCCACGTGGGTGACGGCGGGGATCTCCGAGCGCGCCACATTGAGTTTGGCGATGCCTTCGGCATTGGCCAGTGCTTCCCGACAGTCGAGCTGTTTGTCAGAATGAATGTCCGCGACGAGAAGCATGTAGGGGCTCTCGTCCACCTGATGCAGGTCAAAGTAATCGGTGACCTTCTCCGCAAGAACCGACGGAGCAAAGGGGCGGAAGGATTCGCGAAATTTGATCTTCACGTTCATCAAGGTCTGCATGTCCTGCGATCGGGGATCCCCGAGAATGCTGCGCCCGCCAAGCGCCCGCGGTCCGAATTCCATCCTTCCTTGAAACCAACCCACGACTTTTCCTCGGGCCAACCAATCTGCTAAGCATTCGCACAGATCTTCGTCGCCGGTAAAGCTCTGATAAACAGCGTCTTGCTCATTGAGAAAGGCCTCTACTTCATCATCCTCGAATGCCGGACCCAGAAAGCTTCCATGCTGCGCGTCCGGCGGCACGGGAACACGCGATTTACCTAATAGTTGATGCCACGTGAAGAGTGCCGCGCCGAGAGCGCCTCCGGCATCACCCGCAGCCGGTTGTACCCAGAGCCTTTCGAATGGTCCTTCGCGAACGATACGTCCATTGGCCACGCAGTTGAGAGCCACTCCACCGGCGAGACAGAGGTTGGGAGCTTCTGTGATATCATGAACATGACGCACTAGCCGAAGCACCATTTCCTCCGTGACTTGTTGAATACTCGCCGCGATGTCCATGTGAAATGAGGAGAGATCGGTTTCCGGTTGTCGGGGTGGCTGACCAAAGAGATTGTGAAACCGCTGGTTGGTCATGGTAAGACCCTGACAATAATTGAAATAGCTCATATCCAAACGGAAGGAACCGTCCTGTTTGGCATCAATGAGATGCTCCCAAATCTCATCCGCATACCGCGGCTCGCCATAGGGCGCCAGCCCCATGAGCTTGTATTCACCACTATTGACCCTGAAGCCGGTGTAATAGGTGAATGCCGAGTAAAGCAGGCCCAACGAATGCGGAAAACACTGTTCCTCTAACATCTGGATCTCATTGCCCTCACCTTTTCCCAAAGTGGTGGTGGACCATTCCCCGACGCCGTCAATGGTTAGGATCGCCGCGCTTTCAAAAGGACTGGGAAAGAAGGCACTCGCAGCATGGGATTCATGATGCTCCGTGTAAACGATAGGACCGCGGTAACGTTTGTTCAGTCCCGATCGAATCTCACGCCGCAAGAAGAGTTTCTCCTTGGCCCAGATGGGAATGGCTTGCCGAAAGCTTCGGAATCCAGAGGGTGCGAAGGCGATATAAGTTTCTAACAATCGCTCAAACTTGAGGAGCGGTTTCTCATAGAATACCACATGATCAAGATCACTCTCCGTGATCCCAGCCTCTTGCAAGCAGTAGGCAACGGCCTGCCGGGGAAAGACGGCGTCGTGTTTCTGGCGAGTGAATCGTTCTTCCTGCGCCGCAGCGACGATTTGGCCGTCTGTCACCAAAGTGGCGGCAGAATCATGATAAAACGCTGAAATGCCTAGGATGTGCAAACGATAGAAAGCGGGATCGAACGCCTCGCGAGCCTAACCAATCAGCTTGCAGACGCAGCGATAGCTTGGGCGATAGTCTCCACGCTGTGCAATATTTTCTTCGCCTCTTCCGCATCAGCGACTTTGAGTCCGAAGTGTTTTTCTAAGGCTACCACCAATTGCAACGCGTCCACGGAGTCCAGGCCCAAACCTTCCGGACTGAACAACGGCGTGTCATCGGCGATCGTTTCCGGTTCCTCCTGAAGCATGAGTTCCTCGACGAGCACTTGCTTGATCTTATCGTTGGCCATAATGGGGAATGAGCGGGGGAGTTTGGTGAGTTCTTTCTTCGACCATATAACACCAGACGTCTAGTCGAAGATAAAGGGGATGCCCTGCGCTTCGAAAGCCTTCTTTTCCTCGCTCATGTAGCGATCAGTGAGTGATTCAAAGCCTTTGTTAGCACGAAACTTAGCGAGGAAGGCGTTCACTTGATCACGCAAGTCATCCTCACCTTTACGCATACCAATCGCCCAACTCTCCGCGCGGATGGGTGTGAGAATGGCGCGTGTGGTGTCGGGGAATTTCTTCCAGGCTTTGTAAATGGAGATTTGGTCATAAATGAAGGCGTCTGCTTTGCCCTGGGCCACTTGCAGAGCGCAGTCACTCGCTTGATCCAATCGAATGGGTACGGCTTCTGGAAGAAACTCCTCCACATAGGCTTCGCCCGTGGTCTCGCCTTTCACCGCGATGCGGATGCCCGGCTTCTTCAGATCCTCGGGGTTATTGATAGGCGAATCCTTACCTACCAAGGTGCAGATGCTGTTCGTCACATAGGGATCGGAGAAGGCGATCGATTTCTCGCGCTCCGCAGTCTTGGTCATGGAGGAAATGATCAAATCAATTTTTCCCGTGCGCAGGGCGGCGATGATGCCGTCCCATCCCACATCCACGATCTTGATTGGACGCCCTAGATCTTTACTCAAGGCTTCCGATAGCCTCACACTAATACCATCCGGATTGCCTTCCGCGTCCGTCATTTCAAAAGGCGGATAAGTCAGCTCCATCCCGATGACGATGGTGTTGGGATCACGTTTACCGCATTGGCAGAGCGCTAGAGAAAGGGTGAGTGCTAGGAGGATTTTAAGCAGTTTCTTCATGATTCGCGGGATTGGCAGGAGGAAGTTCATCAGGGGAAATAAGCCCAGCGGAGAATACCAGCTTGGTGGCCTCTTCCAAGGAGAGATCGGAGTCGATGACCTTGTCATCCTCTACGATAATGACGAAGCCCGTCATGGGATTGGGCGAAGTGGGAACGAAGATACAGGTAACGCCTCTCTCCTGCTGAGCATCATAATACTGACTCGTAACAAAGCCGATCAAGCGGGCGCCGGGCGACGGGTATTCGACAAAAGCAACTCGTTTGAAGCGCCGCTCGCCACTACCGAAGGTCTTGAAGGAATCGATGGCCTGTTTCAACCCACGGTAAATGAAGGCCACCACCGGGATACTCAGGAAGAAAGCGTCCACCGCATTCAAGACGCGTTTGCCTATGACGTTACGCGCCATGAACCCGAGGCCCATGATGATGCCCACAATGACCAGGAACCCGGTCACGCTCACCACTATCCGCGGTGGATTAATAGACTCCGGCAAGATCAGCGCGACGATGGGACCGCTAACTTTCTCGATGGCCTTGTAGACTAAGACCAACAACCAACCCGTAGCAACTAGCGGAATTGCGAAAGCCAATCCCGCAAGGAAATGATTGCGCAGGATAGTGTAGGCCGGTTTCATAAACATGCGGGACTAACGTCCGGCCAATGCGAGAATCTGGTCAAGTCCATCCACACAAGATTGCGACCACGTCTCCAAGGCATCGTATTTTTCTAACAACTCATCGCGATTGAGGAAGGCCATTTCTGAGATTTCGCTCTCGTTTGAACTCACGTCCGGACTGGTGACATCGAACAAGTGGACAACGCCGAGATGCACTTGGCTCACGGGGTTGTCCTCGTGATTGAGGAGGGCGACTATGCGTTGGTCGTAGTCGCCCTGGATCACGAGTTCTTCATTCACCTCACGCTCGACGCCGCGCATGTAGGTTTCTTCGCCGAGTGGTTCGGGTGAATGGTCGTCAGTATTAATATGGCCTCCTATGCCGATCGATCCTTTGGAAGCCAACCGTTGCTCGCCGGATTTCTTTCCGCGGACGTAGTGGAGAAAGCGGCCTTCATGATGGAAGATGGCATAGGGAATAATCTGTTTGTGAGAGGGATCATCCTCTGCCAAGTCCCTAGAGAGGAAGAAATTGTTTTCCGGATGCAAGAAGCGCGGCAAATAGCGCTCGACCTCAAATTGCAGCCCCTCGAAACTGCCAATTTCATCGAGAAGCACGCGAGAAATCACCAGAACTTGTTCGTTTCCATAACGGCTCATGGCGTATCCCTAGCCGGGACGCGACGAGCGGTCTAGTCTGGAGATGGCGAATTGTGCCCGGGCCGGCCTCCGGTCTCATCCGGCCGCCAATTGCGTCTTGCTTCCCGGCGCAGCCGTTTCTATACTAACTACTTGTGTCGAGGAGACTGTTATGAAATTTAATTGCGTTAGAAAACTGATGGCCCTGTCGTTTCTCGTGAGTATCTCCGCCTCGAAAGCTCGCGAATTTACGAATCTGGAAGGGCAGAAAATGGAGGCAGAGATTGTTTCGCTTGCAGGCGAGAACGTGATTTTCAAGAAGGCCAATGGCAAGAAGTTCAGGTATGCCCTGGCAAAGCTAATCGAGGGAGATCAGGAGTACATTCGCAAATGGGTAGCGAAGAACGTCAAATACGACATCACGGTGACCAAGTGTCAGGAAACGGTGGTCAACAAACGACGCGTGTCCAACGACGGTGTCAAACGCCGGGTGGAGAATCGGGCCTACGAAGTCACCGTGCGGAACAATGGCAAGACGCCGCTTGAAGGGATCGTCGTCTGTTACAAACTGTTCACGGAACTGAACGATAAGTATGCCGGGCCGGGTGAAGATAAGAAACGGATCTCGGATCGCAAGGAAGCCAAGTTTGAATTGCCTAGCATCCCTCCAAGAACGGAAAAGACGTTTACGACCGCGTCCATGGTGACGGGACGCACGAACAGCTCTCAGATTAAGGGAGATATCAAGTACGTCGCCAATTACACCATCAAGCTCGACGGTGGGAACTTTCATTTTTACAACGGCGATCAGTTAGTGGCGCAGCATTCCGTCGGTGGACATGAGGATGAGGGCGCACCGACGCCCGAGTATTTCCGCAAATTGGAAGAAGAGGCCGCGGCTGCCGCCAAGACACCGTAGCAAAGCACGGGAATAAGACACTTCCCGAACCCTCTTCTCCTCAAATGGACATTGCCCCTTCTTCCCCGAAATCCACATCCGCGGGCGCCGCGGATGTGGGCATCTTGTGGATCATCGGTTTCGCCGCCCTTTATTTCGCGATGCAATTGTGGATCCTACCGAAGTTCGGTATCTCCACGTGACTATCCGGCGGCTGCTCGGTCGAGCAGCAAGCGGAGCCGGTTTCCAAATGAGCCTTCATGGTTCGGGCGATTGAAAACCGCCACGCCTTGGCTGGTGATCCGTGCACTCTTGGGAGCTATGCTAGCGCGGCGCGCGTTCGCTGAACCAACGGGTTATCGCGCTCACTCGCGCCACGTAGATTATAGACACTGGCAGCGAGGAAGGCTTCGCGGAGGCCTGGTGAGATTTGATAGAAATCCTCTAGGACAGCAGAGGTGAACTTATAATCGTGCGCGTTATTGCCCTTGAGGAAGAGCATCCTTCTGGCGTTATCGATAAAATGTTTCGCGTTGGCGGGATGCCGCTGACAGAATGAGAGGATGCGTTCCGCGGTGGTGTAACGATCCTTTGTCAGTTCAGCAAAGATGGTTTCCAAGGCGTCCGGCGTGGAACTCGGAAGCTCCGCCGGTTGCAAGAGATGAATGCGTTCTTTTTTCGACTCAAGATCCTTAGGATCCTGTCTGAATAATGTGAGAAAGGCCGCAAGCTGCAACGTTAGAAGCCGGCGCGTGCGGTCTTCGCTACAGGCTTTGTAAGCGTAGTGCATGGCGTTAGCAGAGGTCACGGCATGTAGGGCGATGATGCCTGGATTACGCATGAGCAGTTCGCTGGAGAACTGGAATCCCGCATCCCAGACGCACTGGGGCGCCAGGCCATTCTGCAAATGAGTCACCACCGCTTGGCAGGCGTCCTCCGGCGAAGCTTGGCGAAGCGTTTCCAACAAAGCCGCGACGGCATCCCCATTCACTTGACCACTCTGCCAGTCATCGGGGATTCGTTTCTGGCGTTCCAGATTCTCGCGCCAGGGACGATCCAAATCAGAATCGCGTTTCGCCGGATTACTCCCCTCATGCGCTAACAAGGCATAGGCTAACGAACGCATGATCGGCTCCGCGTGCTGCCAGCCGATGTTCTGTAGGGTACGAAAACTATTCGCCACAAAGATCGCTTTGTGCCCGATGTCGCGAAAGTCGCGTGATCCATATTGAGCAAAGAGTTCGAACATCGCACCCGCACTTGAGCTGCGCACCAGACCTGCCACAGCGGCGTCGGCCGCATCCACGTCCCAGTTATCCATCGCCTCGATGAAAGCCGCGCGCGCTTTAGGTGCGGGAGGCACTCTGCTTTCATCTACCGGCGCCATGGTCCAGTTATTCTGGGCCACATCGTCCGCCTCCGCTTTTTTGTAGTAATCTAAGGCCCAGAAGATGGGCAACCAACGATCTTGATCCGGCGAGGCCATGCTCGCCAAGTGAGCCGAATTGACCACCAACACTGAATGAAATTTGAAACCCACCGGCCGCGGTTGAACATTCCTCACCCCAGCCAATTGCAGAGCCGCGAGAATCTGCTGGTAACTCAAGTTGCCCGATTTCACCCGCGCACCGATCTCTTCTAACAAACGCTTCCGCGGTGTTTTTTCTAACAAGCGCACGACCGGCTCGATCTCGCCGTCCAACCGAACCATGTCAGGCGTCAAGACCGTCTCAGCCGCCGATACCGGTTGCAGATGGCGCAGAAAGGTGAAATCCCCTAACAAACAAGCCGAAGTGACTGAGGTGCCCTTGAGAAATCGCCGCCGATCGAAAAGAGTCGTTGTTTTCATACGGGAAGCCTACCCCATCAACACGGGGTGATGGCAAGCTTACCAAATCCTACCTGCCAAACATTGCCTGGAGGTCGATCATGAGCCTCCATCGAGTGCTCTAATCATCGCTGCCGGACCTCCAATGCCTCTTCAATCCCATGGTTGGCAACACGCGAATGGGCGCTTAGAGATGAGTCATGCTTTCACCCGATGAACAGCGTGTTCTCAAGATCGTGGATCAAATCGGTCCCCTGGAGGCCTTCCAGACACTGATAGAGGAGAATAACGCGCTGATTCAGGGAGCGGTCCTCGATAACGGCGAAACCATTGCGCGTCAGCGGGCGGCCATTTACACGGCGCTGGTGCATCATTGGGCAAAGGCGCAAGCTGAGGCCTTGGGCTATGACCGTCCCTTCGCCGTGGCCGCGATCGGCGGGACGGGTCGCGACGAAATGTGTCCGAAGTCCGATCTCGACTTTGCCTTTCTTTTTGATGAACCGTTAGAAGGAAATGAATTTCTGCTAGAATTACAACGTCAAGTGCTGCATCAGCGGGAGTTCGATCAACAATACGGCTTTCAATGTGAATCCTTGCCGTTCTGCTTGGATGATGTGCCGGATCTGGACGGGAAACAATTGAATGCCTTTCTGGATCTCCGGCCGGTGTATGATCCGGCTGGATTGGCCGGCGTTTTTCGTGAACGCATGCGGGAACTTTGTGATCGCTTCCGCCATTTTCTCTATGTGCGCGAGGCTTGGAAGAAGGATTGGGAAGGGGCTTCCAGACGATGCGAACGGTTGGACCGGTTCGACATCAAGAACGAAGGCTTGCGTGTCTTCCTCGCCGCGATCTGGACCCTGGCCGGGGAAGAATTCCGCCACAGCCATGACGTTTACCGGGATCTCGAGGACCCACGTGACTTGGACGCTTACTACCTTCTCTTACGCATACGAAGCTTTGTGCAACTCCGGCACTCTGGCAAAGGCGCCAAGCGCGTACCGCTTGGGAGTCATGTGGAAGACGTGCTCGATTTCAACCAATTTGTCAGCCTAGGAGATCTATTGGGCGATGAAGCAGATGAAGCAGAGCGATTCGCTTACGGTAATGAAGTCCGAGCGCAACTTCTGGCGGCCCGGCGGCGAGTAGGTGCGTTTGCTAGAGCCGTGATGCAGCGCGCGCTCACCCGCGGACGGTCCGTTCGGCCCAATGATCCCATGGTCTATGGTCTGGGAGGCTTGGTCCACACGCAGGCGGCGTACTGCGAAACACCGGAAGACAAGAGTCGCGCCGCGATCGGCCTCCTCGTGGCCTCACAACGCTACGGCGTACCAGTGGATCCGGCGGAATTGCAGTCCACTTTTGACAATGCGGGTGATTGGCTGGTGAGGACGCCGGAACTCAGCCAGTTGTTTTATGAAGAGAAGGGGAGCCTGGCGGATTCGTTCGAATTCTTGGCTCAAGTGGATGGGACGCAGGAGTGTCTTTTTCCGGGGTATGCGCGTTTCGAAGCCTCGCTCGATGCACGGGTAATGAAAGAACAAGAATCTTTGAGAGGAGCGTTAGAACGGCAGAAACTTCGCATACTTGAGGATTATGTGAGGAGTGGCCGTGAACAATTGGCGCAAGCGATCTCACGCTCATCCCTGTTAGACAGATCTAAGGGAGTCGAGGTCGAACTCGAGGCCGCTCTCTTGGACGCGGATCATTTGGCGGCGATCAAACTTGCCTTGAAAACCAAGCGCTTGCCGAGCACGGATGCCGACGTGGCGGCCCGCGATGACAAGTCACGCCCTTTGTACGAACGCTATTCCACTGGAATGTCTGGCATTCTGCTAAGTGACTACTACAAGCCCTTTGAGCATCAGGCGCATTTCCCAAGAAAGACTTTGGAGATCACGGAATTTCTCGTTAGGAACCGGCGCGCTTTCAAAGAATGGTCACACTACGGCATGGCCGATGGACCGCGCGTCCGGGAGTTTGTAGAACTTTGTCAGTCGGAGAGTCGCTTGCGTGCCTTATACGTTTTCATCACGGCAGATCAGGAAGAGTGGAAACCGGCTGGGAAAGAGCCCGTACGTTGGTTCAACATCCAGGAACTCTATATTAAGGCGATGAATGTTCTGCGGCCACCTACCAAGAAACGCCATCTTCAGTCTAGCGGATTCACTCCGGATCAAGAGGATTTGATGGCGGATTTTGGCGATGTGTTTACAGGACTTTACGGTTCCTACGCCATTCAATTTGTGGAGCACTTGGAATACCTTTCTCAAGAATCCAAGACGGATCCCAAAGTGAAAATTTTTCCCGGCGGCATTATCGGGGTGGCTACCCACGATTATCGTGGTCTCGCCGCCACCATCAGCGGGGCCTTGGCCGCCCGTAAGATCTCGTTACACCAGGCGCATCTCTTCTCGGGATCACGCTACCAGTTAGCTTTGGATTTCTTTCACGTACCTGGCATGGAGTGGTCGTCGCAAGGCGAACTCACTGAGGCGCTAAGCCAGGCAATCCGAGAGCGTGGATTCATTTCAGAGTCAGACAGAATCCATCTCCGGCAATTCAGCTGCCACGCTTCCCTAACATCTTGGCGGAAGAACCGGTTTCGTTTGAAGGTAGCCACCGATTTCGATGGCAATGGCCTTCTTTACACCCTCAGCTACAAAGTCTTTCGCGATTTGGGCGGTAATATCTTTGGGTTGAATGGCCATTCCGTTAGAGGCCGAACGTATGTCTCCGTCTATCACGATCTCCCAGAGGACCGCCCTCTTGAAGAAACGCATAAGATTGTCCAAAAAACCTTCACTCAAACCGAATCATGAAGTTTCTGTGGGATCTTCTCAAACGCCGTGTCTCGGATCCCGATGCTTTGGGCGAGCCGCCCTGGACGGCTAAGTCCGTCATCGCCGCCGGGATCACGACCGGCGCGGGAGCACTTGCTTGGTTGGGAAACTACTCGCCCGCGCTCATGCGGTTCGGTGGCAGCTACTTGGGAGGCTTCTGCGTGGGCTGGGTGTTTCGCCGCTTTGTGAAGACGGCCGCGGCACTAGCATGTGGCGCACTAGTGATCATCGGTATCTTGAAAGGCACAGGTGTGATCACGCTGGATTGGGCATCTGTGGAATCTTGGGTGCAGCAAACTCTAGCGTCGTTACAATCAGGCGCCGAAGGCCTCAAACAGGTGGCCATGGGTTACCTACCTTCAGCAGGCGCCGGGGGCGCAGGTGCCTTCATGGGATTTCGGCATCGCTAAGCCGAGGGCTTGGTTCTTTAATCTAGTTAGCCAGTGAATCGGGATCGACCCCCAACTCTCGTAACTTTGCCGCCAGACGCTCAGCGCGGGCCGCTTCCTCATTGGCGCGGACCGCTTCCTCATTGGCGCGTTCTGCTCCCGTCTGGATGACGATTCCGTCAAGGTCCGCCCATCTCAGCCAGCGATCGTCATTGCCCTCAAACTCACCCTCCCACAAGGCTAACTGGAGTCCTAGGCCGTTGATTGGTCCCATCTTGCCTTCACGATAGACCCCGCCTCGAAGCTCATAGTAAACGAGTACCTCGTTCTGGATGTGCTCGCCGGGATCGTAGACGAAGTAATGCGGCACGCCCATCCGGGCGTATTCTTTCCACTTCTTATCGAACTCACCGCCTTTCTTATTGGAAACGATCTCAATCGCCACCTCTGGAGCCTTGCCATGTTCCCATAGAAAATAAGATCGGTTCTCTTGTGCCCACCAATCATTCCCAATCTCCACATCCATACTCAAGAAGACATCGGGAACGATGGGAGGCCGATTGAGAGCTGAGAATACGCCTACGTTAGCTGCGGCGAGGAATGGTCTTTCCGTCTTCCAACTGGTATAAAGAGGCTCGATGAGGAGCCGTTTCTGTTTCTCTGATAGGATATTATCTAAACACTCGTCGTCCTCTGTAACCAGATGAGAGGTATCGAGTTCTGTAATGCATTCGATGGCATCCACACAGAAAGTTTCTAGGTTATCAGAACGAACGTCAACTGGTTACGACTTCCCGTTCGTCACCGGTTGCCCCCAGGCTTCCACTTCAATATATCGGTTCATCGAGTTCATATTATTACCCGCACAGTAGCATCTCAGGTAGCGCGCCTTGACTTGCTTGGCGTCGATCACCCAACCGCGATTGGTTTCCATGTAAGGAGGATCCTCACCTTTTCCTAGCCCCGATGAGTTGTCGCGATCGTTGTTAAAGAGCGTCCGGATGGAATCGTTCGAAAAGGTGGAATCGTTAGATACTTGAATGACGACATCATTGAACACCCAGTAGCTCATCGTATGCCATAGCCATACGGCGTGTAGCTCCACTTCTTCCTCCAGATCGATCTGAATCCACTGCAACTCCGGTCCCGTCTCCACGAACGCTTCATAGTGTTGGCTCGTCTCGCCATCCGTCGCCATTGATATCTCTCCGATAACGATGCCGTTCGGATGGCTGCAAGTTACCGGTTTACCTAAAGCCATGTTTTTCAGTCCAGGCGGCACCAACAAAGGAGGCTGTTTCCATCTTCTTGGAGCCAGGCCCGGAATGTCCGGCCAGTTGAACGCGTTCGGCTCCATTTGAAAAGGAATGTGGGTGACTAAGGGCACACGACGTTGGTTAGGTGGTGTGTTTAAGTACTGCTCGATCGCGATGGCTTCATCGATTCGGTTCACTCGCGAGGCTTGATAGTGGCGATAGCTCAACGACATCACACTCACGGCCTGCACACCAAGAATGTCATCAATCAGTGCCTTCGCCACCACATGGACGGGAAGAATGTCACGATTGTAGAGAGAACGGGTTAAACGGTGATCGTTCCGCAGGCATTTGAGAAGCATGGGCAAGGCTTCTTCCCCCTTTGCCCGCAAAGCTTGATAGATAGGTGAGTCTGATAGTGGAAGATATTTGTCGTAATCACTATCCTTGGTTTGATAGACTTGAATGTTAGGCAATTGAGCGATCAGTGTTTCGATAGAAGCACCTTCCAACTTCAGATCACTCCCAAATGGCGGGTATTCTCCATTGCGCACCTTCTTCGCCACCTCTAGAACGTCAGTCCACTTCGGGTCACTTGAAAAGCGTGGTTTGATGCCACGCCGGTCTAACTCGTCTTGAATCGGTTTTTGACAGGCAATCAATTGGCTGGCCAATCGCTTGGCACGAGTGTCCTCGCCACGGTGGAAGGCATGGAGCATGGCTTCCACTCCCGCATGCATCCAATCAATGACCAATTGGAAATAGGGATCCAAGCCATGATAATCCAGAAGGCTTTGAGCGAGATCCACTTCGCCTGACTGAAGCAACAAGGCGACTCGTAGCTTGCTCAGGACTTTCGGGTCAAGGGTCTCAAACTCAGCCAGCGGAGGATTCCGGTGAATGGCTTCCTTCTTCATCGCACTCACATCGTCCTCTAATGAAACGACCGGACCCACTTTCTCCACGGGATAAACATAGCCATTCCACGCGATCGCGCTGGCCTGCCCCTCACGCTTCGGCAAGAGCCAGCCACGAGTCACGAGCCGCACCGGTTTCCCTGTGGACATACGGTAAGCATATCGTTGATAGAACTCGCTCGTTACCAGCTCAATCTCATGATACGGCAAGCCCTTAGGATCCGGGAATCCGAGGCTGCAAAGTTGCTCAAGTGCCTTGGACCATCTTTCCGGTAACGATGGCCCGGGAATCTGTGAAGAAGCCCTCTCTAACCCACCAACTACGAGAAGCGTAAGACAAAGAAGAGTGAGACGCTGGGTCGCCGGCCGGCCCATTTCGCCCCTAATCGTCATCCCCGGCCACGCCGTTGTTCCAATAAAAAAACATTTCTTCGGCGGAAGGAATCTCTAACGGACGCACCAAGCGGAAACCCAGCCATGACGCATCCGTGTGGTACCAAAGACTCTTGGGAAGCTGCGGGTCGCGTTGTTTCCAGTTGGCCGAAGAGCCGGTACGCGCGGCGCTGCGTAGCAACCAGGGATCATCATACCAACTGCCGCCCCGTGCGGTGATGGGGTAAAGCGTTTTGATCTTGTTGTGAGGATTGACCGCGATCTCACCCTTGAGCGTGGCGTAGAATCCTTTGTCGTATTGATCGCAGGTCCATTCCATCACATTGCCATGCATATCGTAGAGCCCCCATGGGTTCGGCTTAAGTTTTCCGACAGGCTGATACTTGTCGTCACTATTGTCGATGAACCACCCGTAGTCCTCAAGATCATCGATATCGTCACCAAATGAGAAGGCCGTCTTGGTGCCCGCGCGGCAGGCGTATTCCCATTCCGCTTCAGTGGGCAAACGGTAGAAATGCCCCGTCTGCGCACTGAGCCATTGGCAATACTTGTTTGCCGCATGTTGCGTCATGCTGATGGCTGGGAAGCCTTCTTGTCCCATACCGAAACTCATCTCCGTGTAGGCCGGCGTGGGCATGCTCACGGCGTCGACGGAGGTGTCATCCGGACTCGGCACTTTCTTGGAGCCATCCTTATGGCGATCAATCGGCGTGGCCATGAAGGGGCCGTATTCATCCCAGGTGACTTCATATTTCCCCATCCAGAAAGGACTGATCTTCACCTTGGCTTGAGGGCCTTCGTCGGCGCGCCGGTCATCTTCACCGGCGGGACTGCCCATGGTGAATTCGCCCCCTTTTATTGGCACCATGTGATAGGTCGCGCTGGAGCGCTCCACGGTGGATGAATAAGCCTTCATTTCCTCCTCAGTCTTCTCCTGACTTTTCTCCACAATTTGAGCACGGATTTCTTTCACCAATTCCAAGGTATCCGGTGAAGGCTTGCGGCCTTCGTCCACTTTAGTCCGGAATCTCAAAGAGAGGTCTTCAGGCCACTCGGCGCCTTGTTCGATCCACTTCTTCACCAGCGCGATTTCTTCTTTCTTCAAAGGGCCGCCATTCTTCGCCGGTGGCATGAGTTCGTCGTCGTCTTCTGGAAGATCGATGAGGATGAAGATACCGCTTTCATCGGGATCGTTCGGCACGAGGCCCGGATCGACGCCCGTCTCCATCGCCGCCTTACGCGTCGTCATGTCATAATCACTTTTCTTACTGTTAGGATTGTGACAGGTGATGCAGTTGTATTCAAAAATAGGTTGAATCTGCTTTACGAAATCAACTTTGTCTTCCGCGGCAATAGCGGGAAAAGTTGAAAAAGCGAAAATGATAGCAACGAACCGATGCATTAGATAAAAAGGTGAATAGGTTTAGACTTTGTCGAGAATGGTTAGGCGGTCGCACGTTTACCGGGGAGCGGAATGGCGCCGGGATCAAAGGCGTCGTCCCACTTGAGATCATCCGGAGCGAGATCCACTTCATTGGCCATAGCACTTTCCCAGGTGATGCGCTGGCCCGTGTAGGCGGCATCACGTCCCAAGATCGCTAACATCGTGCTCGTACTCATCCATTCCCCATCATTGATGGGCACGCCGTCACGAATCGAGGCGAAGAGTTCGTCGTGCTCCTGCTGATACATGTTGTTATCTTCACCACGAAACCGCCACATGGTCTTGCCACGGCTGTTCTTAATCGAGACGCGATTGGTGATGAGACACTGGCCGTTCTCACCCGTGATATAATCAGCGTTTTCATTGAAACAACCGGGTATCTGTCGGCAACCGAGGAACGCGAGCGCACCGTTAGGGTACTCGTAGGTCACGTTAAAGTGATCGAAGATATTACCTCCATGAGCCGGGACTTGGCGGCCGCCACTCGCCACAGCCGCGACAGGTGGTTGATCCCCCATGGCCCAAGCGATTTTATCGATGCTATGGACAGCTTGTTCGACAATGCTATCCCCACTCAACCAAGAGAAATTGTACCAATTGCGCACCTGCCATTCCACATCGCTGATGTCGTCCGGACGTGAATCAGCAGGCGGCATCGGTTTCACGGGCGATGTGTAATACGTCGCATAATAAGCGCGAACATCCCCAATATCGCCATCGTGCACTCGCTCGAAAGCTTCACGCCGAGCCTTATTATAACGCCAGCAGAAACCGCACACTAACGAAAGCCCCTTTGTCTTGGCCATCCGTGCCGATTCCATCACTGATCGCACGCCTGGAATGTCCACCGCCATGGGCTTCTCACAAAACACGTGTTTTCCCGCTTCCACCGCCGCGCGCAAATGTTGCGGCCGGAAACCCGGCGGCGTCGCTAACAACACCACATCCACACCACTATCAATGACCTTTTGAAACGCATCCAATCCCACAAACTGCCGATCCTCCGCTACCTTCACCTTACCCGCCTCACCCTTGGGACTCTTCTCAAACCGGTTCAACGATCCTTTCAGCTGACGCTCAAACGCATCCCCCATCGACCACAAAACCGCGTTCTCATCCGCATTAAGCGCCTGCGAAGCGGCACCCGATCCGCGGCCCCCACACCCCACCAAGCCCACCTTGATCGGGCTCTGATCTCCTTGACCCCGAGCCACATACGGCGCCGCCAGAGGACTCGCCGCAACGGCAAGGCCGGCTGAAGATTTGAGGAAGTCACGACGGGTGGGAATGGGATCTTTGGGATTCATGGTATTTGAAAAGGTAGCGGAAGCTAAGAGGGGAATGTCCCAATCATCAACCCCGGAATGCGGGATGAAGGTTCACTGGACTCGGGGCGGACCGTGAATCGCGTAAGACTTGCCCACTTAGCATGATAGCCCTTTCTCATGGCGATCCTCTCGTCGCGTTTAATGCTTCCGCTAGTCAACATCAATGGCGAGCGTTGCGGCGGGACGCTGTGGCGCCTTGACGGCACAGCCAGCTTCATCCAGTTGATTCTCTAATTGAGCGCCGCGGGGATCGCAACGCTCGACAGCCCGACATTTCGCCGCCGTGGATCACCTGTTCTAATTCTTTGGCAGAAAGGCCTTCTTGTACCATCTCAAACAAATGTGAATGCCTAACAACCCACCCGCACCTGCCGCCAACCAAAGCACACCGTGTTTCAAATGATCAGCGGAGCGTATTGGGACGCTCAGGATTGCCGACACACCTGCAGCCAAGAAAGCGATATCGACCGTCCACCAGAATTGTAGAGGGTTACCTCTTTGTATCGGGCTCACACTGATTGATGGCCTGTGCCATAAAAGTTGACGTGATCCCATGGCGTTCATGATGCGGATCATTCCGCACAATCCAAGAGGCCATAACAAAGAAACCATGAAGACAACCGTCGTTAATATCACATGATGTCGCCAAGGACTCTCAATCGGATCGAGCGCGAACCACGGCCCAACTAGAAAGGCACACCATAACATTACTCTAGTCAACGCCCACGGGTTCATCTTGAATGAAACTCAATGCTTTCTGTTTCCTTCCTCGACCCAAACCACGAAAGGGATGGCGACGTGGCGTTGTGATGCTTCACATCACAATGTTAGTATTCGCCGTTTGTTGTCGCCGATCCTCACAGTCCTACTCAGTAGCGACTGAAAGTCACCCCAATCACTACCAGAGTGCGACGCGGAAGCCTACGCCAGGGCGCTTAGCTTCTCTGTGAGAGCCTCTTGATTGAGCGGGCCGGTGACGCGTTCTTTCTCTTCACCGTCTTTGAAGAAGATCAGGGTGGGCATGGCTTTGACGCCTAACTTGATAGCCAGGTCACGATTGCTATCCACGTCGACCTTACAGATCTTGGCCTGGTCGCCACGTTCCTCTGCCAGGGCCTCGATGACAGGGTTGAGCTTCTGACAGGGGCCACACCAAGTGGCCCAGAAATCGACGAGCACGGGGACGGTCGCCTGGACGACTTCCTCTTCGTAGTTCTCGCCTGTGACAGTAACAATTGAACCAGCCATGATTACCTATTGAAACGAACAGGCCCTGCGTGCAACTGAAAGTTGCCAACAGAGCCTGCGCGAAAGTTCTTAAATGAATGAGTAGAGCTTCTAGAACCAACCGTTCTTGGAAGCGAGCTCGAGGACCACGACGGCGACCGCGAGGAGGAAGCAAAGGAATGCGGGTAACATGGTAATTGAAAAAAGGGTTTGGGTTAGGCTTGACCGGCCATGAAGTTCAAGAGCTGGATGGCCAACAATACTAGTGCCAGGACGAAGGCGACCACGGCGATCGGGAGGACGCCGGCCTCTTCCCCATCATCATCGTCGATAACCGAACCGGTCATGCCACTGAGCGTGGGCGCCTGAGGGACGGATGGCGTGGGCTGCAGCTTCACCGTCGCCTTAGGCATGGGGGCCGTCTTGGCGGCCGGCCTTGGGGCAGCGGCTTTCTTGGCAGCGGGCACTTTCGCCGCTGGAGCCTTTGCTGCAGGGGCCTTGGGCGCAGGGGCTTTGGGTGCGGTGGGGGGCTTGGGCGCGGGTGGCGCGGGCGGCGCCCCATCCGGCTTGGCCTTCAAAGTGATGCGCACCGTCTCTTTCTTCAGAGGCACCGTCGTGGTCTTATCCGACTTGGGAGCAGTCGGTGGCTTGGGCGGTGTGGGTGGCTTTGGCGGTTGGGGCGTATCGTCGCTCATCTTGGTTGCGTGTGTATTTTTCTAAAAATTCAGCGCTGATCTAGCGGGCCGGGATCTTCCTTGTCAACGGTTTTTCATCAATTATCAGAGCCGATTCTTGCCAGGCTCGCTCGGGGCGCGACCATCTAGGCATGAGTGCTTTGAACTCGGTCACAGATCTCTTGCAAGCGCTGGTGCGAATCCCAAGCGTTAATCCTTTCGCGCTTGATGTAAAGGAGAATCCGCAGTTTGGCGAGGCCCGGTGCGCCCGCTTTGCTGGCGACTTTCTCGCCACTTTGGGCGCCGACATCCAATTCGAAGAGGTCCTGCCTGATCGGCCGAATCTCATCGCACGGTTTCCCAGCCGCGGAGGAAACAAACCGCGTGTCCTCTTCGGGCCGCATCTGGACACGGTCACCGTCGAGGGCATGGAGAATCCTTTCGGCGGTGAGGTGCGCGACGGGCGGCTCTACGGGCGAGGCGCTTCGGATACCAAGGGCACCATGGCGGCGATGCTCTGGGCTCTCCATGAAGTGGGCGCCGATCGTCTGCCGGATCTGGGTGTGGAAGTGGCGTTCGTTGGATTCATGGGTGAGGAATATCAGCAACCCGGCTCCATTCATTTCGCCAAACATCATCACGCGGAACACGACTTCGCGATTGTAGGTGAGCCGACGAACAACCACGTGGTCTACACCCACAAAGGCGCCACATGGCTCAAGCTCGCGGCTAAGGGCGTGGCCGCGCACGGCGCGACACCTGAGCTGGGGCAGAATGCCATTCTATCACTTTCGCGAATACTCATTGATTTGGATGAGAAATTGCGTCCGCGCTTGGCAGACTTTCCCGATCCGGCGCTGGACCCCTCGACGATGAATATCGGGCAATGTCAGGGTGGGAAACAACCTAACATCGTGCCTGACTACGCCGAAGCAAGGATCGACTTTCGTGTCACGCCCGCTCTGGGCCGCTACGGCGTGGTCAAGCTTGTGCGCGAACACCTTCCCTCTGACATTGATATCGAAGTCATACTCGATTGCGATGCTTTGGCCACCGATCCCGAATTGCCGCTCGTTCAGAAACTCGCTCAGGCTGGCACGGGTCAACTCGTGAACGCCCCATGGCTCTGCGATGCCGCGCATCTTGCGGCGGCAGGCATCCCGTCTGTGGCCGCAGGGCCTGGATCGATCGCGCAAGCGCACACCATTGATGAGTGGATCGCGATTGATGAGCTGGAGAAAGGCGTGGATTTTTATCGAGCTTTCCTAGAGTCATGCTAGGCGTTCCCTCCCTTTTCATAAACCCCGTCTGATATCATGGCCAAACAACCGAAGACCAAGACCGCCATCACGCCCACTCGCGAGGAAGACTTCCCGCAGTGGTACCAACAAGTCGTGCGCGCGGCCGATCTCGCGGAGAATTCCGAAGTGCGTGGCTGTATGGTGATCAAACCGTGGGGCTACGGCATCTGGGAGCAGATCCAGCGTCAACTCGATGCCATGTTCAAGGCCACAGGGCACGAGAACGCCTATTTCCCGCTGCTCATTCCGCTCAGTTTCTTGGAGGAAGAAGCCAAACACGCCGAAGGCTTCGCCACGGAATGCGCGGTCGTCACGCACCATCGCCTCACCGCTGAGAAAGATGAAAGCGGCGCCACGAAGCTCATTCCCTCAGGCGAACTAACAGAGCCACTTATCATTCGCCCCACCTCGGAAACCATCATTGGTGCGGCCTTTTCGCGATGGGTCGAGTCCTACCGTGATCTCCCCTTGCTCATCAATCAATGGGCCAATGTGATGCGTTGGGAGATGCGCCCGCGTCTGTTTCTGCGCACCGCGGAATTTCTCTGGCAAGAAGGCCACACCGCTCATGAGACGGAACAAGAAGCATTGGATGAAACACAGCAAATGTTAGATGTCTACGCCACCTTCATGCGCGACTACCTCGCCTTGCCTGTCCTAACAGGACGCAAGACCGAGAACGAACGCTTTCCCGGGGCAGAGGACACCTTGTGCGTGGAATCAATGGTACAAGATCGCAAAGCCATTCAAGCAGGCACGTCGCACTTCCTCGGACAGAATTTCGCCAAAGCGTCTAACATTCAGTTTCAAGGCCGGGATGGCTCACTGCAGCATGTCTGGACCACGAGCTGGGGTGTCTCCACACGAATGATCGGCAACGTCATCATGGCGCACGGCGATGATGACGGCATTATCTTACCACCCCGCGTGGCGCCTAACCAAATCGTGATCCTGCCTGTGATCCCCAAAGAACAGCATCGCGAAGCCGTGTTAAAGGCCGCCAATGCACTAGCGAGCCAATTGCGTGAGCAGCGATTCCACGATGATCCGCTTCGGGTGCGCGTCGATGCCCGCGATATCAATGGCGGCATCAAGAACTGGGAATGGATCAAGAAAGGCGTGCCCATTCGGATCGAGATCGGCCCGCGCGACCTTGAGAAAGGCACCGTCGCCCTCACACGGCGCGATCAGGGCCCGAAAGAAAAGGCGTTTCTCCCTAACGAAGAGGTCGTGGCCAATGCTTCGAGCACCTTGCAGGAGATTCACGATAACCTCTTCCAACGTGCCCTCACATTCCGCGAGGCCAACTCCCAGAAGATCGATACCCGCGAAGACTTCTACGACTATTACAAGAACGGCCCTGGCGGATTCGCCATCGCGCACTGGGCCGGCAGCAATGAAGACGAAGACCAACTCAAAGCAGATCTTCAGGTCACCATACGCTGCATTCCGTTTGATGACGCTTACGCCGAAGACGGCACCTGCTTCTACACCGGCAAGCCGAGTTCACGTCGGCTGGTGTTTGCCAAGTCGTATTAAAGTTGGCGAGGTAACTTTTTTTCAGCTACTCGCCAGGCGTGGCGTTCCGTTTCAAAAGTGCTTGATAGATGGCCATGGCTGCGTGATTGGCCACGAAGCGGTTGCCGGCTTTGTTGTAGTGAACGCGGTCCGTTGTGAGGAGGCCTTTCTCGGCGTTGGCTTCATTGAAAACGGACAAATAAGCGGGCATGGTCTGACGGAGATCACAAATGGTAGCGCCCATGCGTCCAGCCGCCTCCCGGCTGAGTTGCGCGTACTCGTCTAACATCGTGTCTAAAGAATTCTCGCCATTCCGCTTCTCGCCCACGACCGGCGGTGTGGCGAGAATGACCGTAGCGCCGGCGTTGTGGATGCGGTTGATCACATCATGGAGCCCGCGTGTGTAATCTTCTTTTGAAGTACCCTTTCCCATCTCGCTGTGCCAGACGTCGTTCACGCCAATGAAGATGAAGACGACGGTGGGCTGAAAGGATAGGACGTCGCGCTCCAGTCTTGCCTGAATGTCCGGGACCTTGTTTCCGCTAATGCCCGCTCCGATGCAGTGCACACCGAGATCGGGCCGCCTTTCCTCTAAGGCTTCATCTAACATCGTGATGTAACCATCAGGGGCCACGCCGGCAGCCGTCAGAGAATCGCCTAGAAAAACGATGCGTTCGCCTTTCCGCAAAGGCGTGTGTGCGGATGTGAGAGCAGTGAAGCCGCTCAGAGTCCTCTCTTCCAAAGAAGGCAGGCGTTGTTGGAAAAGCCACGGCAAGACGCCATTCACTTCGTAAGCAGGTACCCAGGAATCGTGTCCATGATCCGGCAGCTCCGTGTATCGCGGAAGCCCACCGGCCCGGTGAAGCGCGGCCATCAAGCGCTCGCTGTGGTTGACGGGCACGGCGTAGTCGGCATCCCCGTGATAAACCCAAGTCGGAATGCTCGCGATGCGGTGGACCGTGGACCAATTCCCTCCTCCGCAGATCGGTGCCATGCCGGCAAACCAATCCGGTCGATTCATGGCGAGCTCCCATGAACCGTAGCCGCCCATGGACAGGCCGGTGAGATAAAGGCGTGAGCGGTCGATAGGACATTCCTCTAACGTTTGATGAAAGGCTAACAAAGCCGCCTCCATCTGGTGGGAAAGGACATCCGGTGATCGCTCCACCTCGCCTGTCCAGTAATAATGATGCCACCGCTTGTCTTTGCGGCACTGTGGCGCGATGAGAAAGCACGGGAAGCGTTTGCGGTATTCGTCCCGGCGAAAGTGTTCGGGGAAATGTTTGAGCTGGGCCCGGTTGTCGTCACCACGTTCTCCCGCTCCATGCAGGAAGAGCACTAACGGATACTTCTTGCCTTCTTCGATTTCTTCGGGAGCAAGGAAGAGATAGTTGAACGTCTCATTCTCATAGTCACCACCCGTGTAAGTCACGGACTTCTCTTCGAAAGGCGCGATCTCATCATCCTGAGCGTAAAGAGAATCGGATAGCATGGCGGCGGTGAGGAGAACAAAGAGGAAACGTCTCATGAGCGCATGCCACTGGTTTGTCGAATGAGATTCAAGCAGAACTGTGAGCCTAGCGCTCCATGAAAATAGAATGCCTCAAGGATCGGCTCTGGTGCCGCGCCAGACCGAATCCACTTCCACACTTCGACCCCATCCACGCTACCAATGACCCTCTGTGTCACGGCAGCCTACGGTTTCGTAGCCGAAGACACGCTTGCAGCGCTTACCACCATGCACGGTAACGGCTTGGACAGTCCGGCCGACATCACGATCGTCTCAACTACCCCAGGTGTAGGGTGGGTACGGACATCAATGGGTTTCTGGCTGCGGCGATCTCAAACAGGCCGTGGCATGGGGGTATTGGGGATAAATCTGGAATAATGGCGGGAAGGTTGGGAACCAGTTCCGGCGAGAGAGGAAGAAGTGATAATTGATAATGGTTAGCGAGGCATTGGCCTCCCATTCCTTCTTCCCATGAAAAACGAACAAAACTGATCCTCTAGGATCCGAAAGGGCGCGACTAATGATGTGAGAATCCTCAAAAGCCACATTGAACCCATTACGGTAGTCGTGGCAGGATGAAGAGCGAAAAGCAACCCTTTACCTAACAACAAACAATCATGGCAAAGATCACACTTTATCGAGCAGTCGATTTCAAATGGCATGGATTTGAAATAACCGACGCCGTATCGAATCTGGATTCCATATCAACCCTCCCAGACGGGTTTGAAGGAAATTTGGCAGGGAGAGTGAGTTCCTTCAAAATCGAAAGTGGTGCCTGGATTCTGTATCAGGGCGCCGATTTCAATGAAGATCCGGAGAGCAGAGATCGATTTGATATTCTACAGCCCGGTGAGTACGCCAATTTCGAAGGTCTTCAAGTTCAAGAAAACCGACTAACATCACTACGTCCTCTGCCCGAATCTGGCCTTTGTCTTTTCCAACACGAAAACTATAGCGGCCATATGGTCTCGCTACTAGAGGAACATCCTAACTTTGTTTCTATTGGAATTAATAACAAGGTTTCGTCAGCCATTGTTCGGACTCAGACATGGGAGCTCTATCAGCATATTGACTATCAAGGCGATCATTGGACGCTCAAGTTTGGCAGTTATCCGACACCCGAAAGCGGTGGATTCCGCGATCAAACCGTTTCTTCCGCATGTCTCAAGTTGGAAGACAAGGTTCCCAGAAACATGGCGTGGGTTGAAGAGAGTACCCAGGCAGTGAACAAGTATTTTAATGATAAGAAGCACCAGTCTTCCGGTAATTCCGTGCCAGAAGCTCATGGGCTCGTCTCTGACGATTTCGAATTCCTGAAATCATCAAAGTACACTCACATTATTGCCTGCTTCTGCCATTTCGATCCGCCCAAAGCCAAAGGGTTGCCTCCCAATTTGGTCTACAACGGTCCGTATGACGTTGATCTGGAGATTTTCAAACCCTCATGGCAGAAATACCGGGAATTGCAGCGATCTGGTAAGACCGTCATGCTATCGATGGGAGGATGGGGATCCTGGACGTGGAAACAGATACGGGGCAATGAAGAAGCCGCGGCAAAGATCTTGGCGGATTTCGTAAAGCAACAGGGTTTTGACGGGGTCGATCTGAACTTTGAAGGCCCTCCAGGGAAAGATGACGATCCGAAAAGCCACGGAGTCCATCGAGAAAACCCTGACCATCTCGCAGCCTTGGCAAGATTTGCCGTGGCCTTACACAAAGAATTGGGCCAGCGCCTTCTCACCATCACTCCGATGGTGATGCCTAGGGGAAACGATCTAAGGGACAACGTCGTCATGCAATTGGAAGCGATTGACGAAGTTCTAGGTAAGCCAGCTCAGAAAGATAAACCAGCTCAGCCGAAAGTGGGTGCGTGGCAAGAGATTCTGTCTTGGGTTAATCCGCAGTTCTATTCTTATTGGACAGATATAAATGGGGTGCATCATGGTGATCCAGAAGACAACGTGCCGGCGCTGTACAAGAGTCTATTATCACAACTTCCTGGTCCACCTGTTGGCACAGATCGAATGACGGCGGGATTTCCACTCGAAGGAGCGAAGGCCTCAGCTATTGATCATCATTTTAATACGACTGAGCTTGGGACCGCTGAGAAGGCGGTAACGTCCCTTGTTGATACGTATGGCTCGCAGTTTGGTGGCGCGTTTGTTTGGCGGTACAAGTTTACCAAAGGTGAATCAGAGCCTCACACGTGGGATACCGCCATCGACAAGGCGCTACGGAGCGAATCAACCTAATCCACTCAAGCCTATCATCTGAAGTCCTGCACCTCGGTCTCGAGTCGGAGCCAGAGATCACCTTCGTCAGGCCGCGTCGGTTGACGCCTGCCACAGATTCGATCTAGCATTTCGACGACGTTGTCGGGAAGTGGGTGCTGCCCGACCCTCGATTTGAGGTGGGCGCAAATTCGTTGATACTCGGATGTGTCGCCCGCCTTGCGAACGACGATCGAATACCTCAACCAATCCTCTAACGAAAGCCAGGCAGCTTTCTCTGCTCTAGCATACTCCTCCTGGAGTTCGCTCCATTTCTCAACAGATGCCAATTGGTCGGCGTAGTGAGGAATGAACGCCTCTTTGCAGAGAGCGAGGGCCTGGATGGTGGCTTTCTGAGCGTTGGCGACGTCCCCGAGTTCGGTGTAGGCTTCGGCTTGGTCGGCGAAGCATTGCCAGTTGTCGGGTTCCATTGCAGAGAGGCGCGCAAGAAACTTCAGGGCGTTGGCCCAGTCCTCGCGAGAGCGGAAGTCATAGGCGCGGTTCGCGTAACAATCGGCGAGCCATTCTGTACTAGTGAACTCTAACGCTTTGACAAACGATGCGTCAGCCTCCACGGATTCTCCTCGCGCCAGATGGGCACTGCCCTGGCGTGCATGGTGGTGATGATTGTTAGGCTCCAATTCGATCAGGCGCTTGGCGTGCCACAGCACAGCGAACCAATTTCCTGTTTGTTCCGCATCGATCACACGCGAGCGATGCCAGGCGCGAACGTCGATGGGCGCTCCCATAGAAACACTGTCAGAATCAAAGGCATCGACTGCCGCCTTCTTCTCCAACCAAGCATGGCGCGCGATCGTCTGTGGGGTGCCCTCCGTCATCTCGGATTGACTCCACACCTCCAACTGGAGCCGGAGCTGTTCCGACGTTCCCTTCGCCGGCGATGGAACGGGCCACCGACGGGTCACATTGTCTTTGTCGGTCGTCAGATAAGATCGCCCATCCGGCGCAAAGGCGACGCCCCAGACAGCGCTCCGGTGGGCGACCGGTGGCCCCAGGCTGTTGCCAGTTTCCAAATCCCACAGACGCGCACTGCCGTCGAGATAACCGGCTACTAGCATTGAACTATCGGGACTGAAAGACATCGGTGCTCCTGGTCGCGGGTGGACCATCGCCGGGCAGGCGAGTTTACCGGACTCCGTAGAATAAACTCGGATCGTGCCCGGATCCTCAATCATCGCGATGAGCGAGTTGTCAGGACTCAGGATGACGTTTCTGCATTTCCCCTGGCTGGATGAGAGGATCATTGGCCCGATCGGCTTTCCGGTCTCGACGTCGAACAGACCCATCCCGGAAAGCCCGCCGAAGACGACGCGCTGGCTGTCCGAAGTGAACTGGATGTGGAATCCCCAGTTACCTCCGGGCGTGGGAATCTGCGGATGCATGGGCTTGCGTCTTGCGAAATCAAAGAGCCGAATGTGTGGAGAATTGTTAAAGCCGTGGCTCGCCCCTGCAGCCAGTATCTCGCCATCCGGAGAAAATACGAAAGTGATAGGAATTTCGTCGTTCAGAATGGGCTCGCCGATTTCCTTGCCGCTGGAGGTATCGTAAAACCTGATCATGCGATCAAAGCCGCCTGTAACGAGAACCGACCCATCGGGACTGAACTCCATGGCGGCCACGGAATTACAAGGCTCTAGCGGACCCACTAGCAGCTTCCCGGTCTGCGCGTCGTAGATCTTCACCTCGCCACTGTTGTAGGCCCAGAGATCGGGATCGGCCACGACGCACGTCGCGGCCAGCCGGCCATCGTCGGTGATATCCGTGTCCCACATCGCGTCCGCCCTCTGTCGCAGTGGCCTGCCGATCGGCTCGCCGGTCAGCGGATTGGAAAGTCTCGCGGCGTTGGGGCGAATCTGGTCTCGCAGGTCCGGCCGGGAGATGGCCGTTCTGCTATCGGTCGCGTAGCTGATTGGCATCGCTTTCGATCTTGGCCACCAGAACTCCTTGTCGCTTGGCGCATCCGATTGGATCGATGGCGGAGGCGAAGAAGTCGAACACGGGAGCAACCACCGCCCACTCTCGTTAGCAATGAATCTGAGTTCGGGGTCAATCGCCAGTTGGCTAACTTCGCCGTGCTGGGGGATTCGGGTGCTCCACCCCGTCGCCCAGTCCAGTTCCTCGTCTTCGGAGAATAGGGTCATTCCATCGGCGGGCACCAGGGGCAGTCCGAGGTTCGTCGCCCAAGGGATCGCTGTCGCTGCGCCCGAAGGACGGTTGATGAGTTCGATGGAGAGCGCACTCCCATCGTAGCGATAGGCGAGCACATCCCCGTCGGGATGGAACGCAAGCGGGCTGCGTTTGTTCGACAAAATCCCGCTGAGTGCGCCTAGCAAGGGTTCGAGAGTGTTATACGAAAGGGCGGGAGGTTGGGCACTGTCATGCTCATTCAGAAGCAGGATCGTTCCGCCATCCGGACTCAGAGAGAAGTCCCACGACTGGTGGGCGTCGACGCGCCGCTCAAGCGCAAGGTTCCCGGTGGCAAGATTCCATTTCCTCAGATGCGTTCCGGGATAGGATCGTGTTAGGATTGTGTTTCCGTCACGGGAAAAGGCGACCTGCCGGACGCTCCCGTCATGCGGGAGAGCCGGCAGCACTTGCTTTCCCGTTAGGTAGTTGAGAATCCTAGCAGATGCCTTGGATGAAACGCCGGCCATGGTTTCTGACGGTGAGGAAAGGCCGATCACGAGGAGCGGCCGCTCTGGGTGGAAAGCGAAACTTGCAGCACGCTGATTGGGGAAGTGTATGGGCCCTCCGATTCGCTTCCCACTCTTGGTTTCGCGTACCTCCACGATTCCGTCCTCGTTCCCTTCTTTGCTTGCTAATGCAAAGAGCGCACCGTCTGGTGAGAAGGTTGGGCTGCTCATTTCGTCGAGCCAGTTCTCTTGTAACTTCGGAATACGTTGGCTCCACGCCGAAAGGTTCGTCCTGACGACGCGCTCGAAACTCGTCATTCCGTTAGTAGAAATCTCCAGGCTGTCTAGCATCCACATCATGCCGGCATCAATCTGACCACGCTCGGCGAGTTCTAACCCTATCGCGTATAGAAGCTCGGTCTCGTGGATCTGAGAAGATCGCAGCTGCTCGCTGATCGTGTTCTTTGCACTGTCCAGCGCGGTGTTTGCGTCAGTCAGTTGACTGTTGGTCGCCGTGAGGCGCTGGTTAGCCGACCACTGTACGAAGAGGACGCTGGCGAGGCCCGCGATGAGGAGGGCCAACGCTGCCGCGACTGAAGCGGCGAGTGGGCGATTGCGTGCCATCCACTTACGCAATTCCGCTCCTTTGCCCGACTCATAAGCACGCACCACACGCCCGTCGATCCAAGCCTGCAGATCTTCCACGAGCGAGAGCGCCGATTCGTAGCGGCCGGCCTTCGTGCGCGCCATCGCCTTGTCACAGATGGCAACGAGCTCGGGCGCCGCATCCGGCGAACTCTTGGCGAGGGACCGTGGCGGCCCTTGGACGACCATTCCGAGAACCGTTCGCGGGGAGACACGATTCCCGGGTTCGACGTAGGGGGCATGACCGGCGAGGAGGGAGTAGAGAATCGCGCCTAAACTGTAGATGTCCGAAAGCTGATCCACGTCCTCCACCCGGCCCTTCGCTTGCTCGGGAGGCATGAACGCGGGTGTCCCAATGACAGCGCCATCCATCGTCACCAGCGCGTCCTCGGGGCTATCCGATACGTGCCGTTTCCGATCGGACGTTGCAGTGGTGGTGGGATGGACCGCATCGCTGGGGCGAATGTCATGAAGGTCCTTCTTCCCCGTGATCTTTGCTAGTCCCCAATCCATGACATAGACCTCGCCGAAGCGCCCCACCATGACATTGCGCGTTTTCAGATCTCGATGGATCACGCCCTTTGAATGCGCATAAGCCACCGCCTGGCACGCCTTGATCAGTACCCCAACCGCACGGCTAACATTCCAACCATCATCTTCCGCGCGGGCGCGCGCGAAGATCTCGTGCAGCTCCTCGCCTTTCACGAGATGCATCGTGAAGTAGACCCGCCCACTATCATTGAGACCGAGGTCGTGCACAGGAACGATGCCAGGGTGATCTAACTGAGCGGTCACTTGCGCCTCTTCCAAAAAACGCGCGACCTCGACGGCAAAACCAGCATCCGCTTCGGCTTGGGCAAGCACCGCGGGAACCGGGACGTCTGCGTGCATCACCTTCATCGCGAGATCACGGCGAAGGCCGGCATCCCTCACCTTGAAAATCTTGCCCATTCCGCCGCGGGCGATCTCTCCTTCGTGGACATAGCGCCTTCCCTGATCAGCGACGATTTCGCTCTGGAGATGCCTCAAGACCTCTGCATGGTGGCTCGACTCCGAAGCACGACTTGCGCCCTCCGATTCGTTGTTAGCCGGGTCCTGCTCTAGATCAAAGAAACCGATCTCCTCCGCTTTGTCCTCGGCATCCAACAGCGCTTGGACATCCTCGCGCAACTGGAGATTCGCTCCACACACTTCGTCGAGGTAGGCTTCGCGTTTCTCTCTTGCGAGTTGCCGAACCATCGCAAATACGGATTCTTCAGATGGGGGGTCTGACGCCATAGCTTTCTCCTATCCAGATCCCCCGCTATCTTCGCGGACGCGATCAATTTCCCGCATCAGCCAGGCGCGAGCATAACTCCAATACCGTTTCACCGTCGGGAGGGAGATACCGAGCGTTTCCGCGACCTCCTCGTTCGTGAGCCCGGCGTAGAACTTCAGTTTGACCACCTGCGCCTTGGATTCGTCCTTTTTCTCAAAGCGCTCCATGACTTCGTGGAGAACGAGCAGCGCCTCCGGCTGGGCGTCCATCGCCAGCGACAGCCCCTCAAGGTCGAGCCGTTGCCAACCGCCCCCGCGCTTCTGCCGCCCCTTGGCCCGTGCCCGATCAATGAGAATGCGGCGCATCGCCTCCGCGGCTGCCATAAAAAAGTGGTTTCGGCTGTTCCAGTTCTGCTGGTGGCCGCGGTCAACCAGCTTGATGTAAGCCTCATGAACGAGCGCCGTGGCCTGGAGGGTGTGCCCTTCCGCCTCGCGCGCCATTTTCGAGGCCGCTAGTTTACGCAATTCATTGTAGACCAAAGGAATAAGCTCTTCGCTTGCCGTCTGGTCGCCACCGCCAATGGCCTGCAATACCTGCGTTACGTCATTCATTCGTCATTATTTCAATGATTTCTAGCTAAGCGGCCTCCACGTGTCCCGCCTTTTTTCCGCTAAGCGCGACTCCCCACAAAAAATGAAAATCAATGATCCTCTGGGATCCGGAAGAGCGCGACTAAGGGCGTGAGAATCCCCCAACGCCCATTTCCGAGCCAACTGTGGAGGCCGCGCGGGCCGGAAAGGAATTTCCTCACAACCTTCAAATGACTAACATCTATTAAATCCAACTAGAACATGAACAAAACTATGAGTAAAGAAAACATCCATGCCGGGGCCGTCGGCCGATTGATAGGCAGATTCTGTCCGGAGCTGGTCTCACGAATGCTTCCAGCCGCTGTCGCGGGCGGAGCGCTGGCGCTCGCGGCCCCCGCCTCGGCTGACCTAGACGTCACTTTCAGTGATGATGGGACGGATACAACCGTAACGATTTCGGGAAGCGTGGATACAACCCATTTGGGTGTACCCACCGCCTCGAATTTCCACCAAGGAACTCCTTACGTATGGCCTAGAAATGGAGCGGTCGGCACGAGAAGCAACACTCTCACTGATCGTGCGAATCGTTGGGTTTTTCTCAGCGACGATCCTCGCAAGATTACCCGTGTATCGGGAGGAACATCCGTCCTCCCCACGTGGGGTGGAACCGTCCCGCTCGGCTATGGAGACGGAGAGTATTTCGGCTCGACGACTAGTATTCCCGCCGGCAATACCAGTGGAGACGTCATTGGCTTCGCCGCTATAATTGGCGGCCCTGCCGGGCGGAGCGTTCTAGAGCTTCCCGTGGATTACGTGTCGGGCGACCCACTTTCGGCAACCATGGTGCTTCCAGGTAAGACAGTTGCTGACCTTGGGATCGTTGACACTGAATATGAATTCCTCGGAGACCAGATGATAAGAATTGGGGCTGGCAATCCCGACTCCGACGGAGACGGCGTCAATGATGACGTCGACAATTGCCCGGACGACGCCAATGCCGACCAAGCGGATGGCGATGGCGACGGCGTGGGTGATGCCTGCGATCTCTGCGAGGGCGACGACGCAGCCGGCGACACCGACGGGGACGGCTACTGTGACGACGCTGACAACTGCCCCAATGACGCCAACAGCAACCAGGCGGACGCTGACGGGGACGACATCGGTGATGTTTGCGAGGCCGACAGCGACGCCGACGGCACGATCGACGACCACGACAACTGCCCGGCAATTCCGAATCCTCTCCAGGAGGACAACGATGGAGACGGCGCCGGTGATGTGTGCGACGATGACGATGACAACGACGGGGTGAATGATAGTGCCGACAACTGCCCACTGATTGCCAACTCGGACCAAGCTGACTTTGACGGCGACGGCCAGGGCGATGCCTGTGACGGCGACGATGACGGCGACGGTGTGGCCGATGAACTCGACTTCTGCCCTGGCACCGCAGTCGGTGAAACCCGCCTCGATGAGAATGGCTGCTCCGGCGCGCAGTACGTCGCCCTGCAATGCGGTGACCGCAGTGACTATGCCAACCATGGGCAATACGTGAAATGCGTGGTACACGCCGCTAACACCGCACGCGACCTCGGTCTACTCACTAACAAAGAGCGTGCCGCCATCGTGCGAGCCGCCGCCAAGAAGTAAGCCGTGGAATCAGGCAACCCTCGTCACCAGACTCTCATTAGCTAACAAATAATCCCGGCCCTGCTCCTGCGCGGGGCCGGGAATTTCAAAATCAAACCAGAGACATGAAATCCAGGACGCTCTCGCTCATGCTCTCGCTCGCCGCCACAGTCGCGGCCGTTGCACAGCCATCGCCAGTGATTGAATACGAAGGCCGCCTTGCCGTGGCGGGCCAGCCGTTCACCGGCAAAGGTCAGTTCAAGTTTGCGCTCCTCGATGCCGCAGGGAAGCCGTCCTGGACCAGCGACAACCCTGTTATTCTGCAGGTGGCGAATGGAAGCTACAAACTGGCACTCGGTGATGCCGATCTTGGGATGAAGCCGCTTCCTTCAGAGGTGACCGGGAACTGGCAATCCCTCCGCCTCCACACTTGGTTTGACGACGGCGAACACGGCTGGGCCGAGGCCGGCGTGACGACACTAGCAGAGCAAGGTCCCTCCGTTTCTCCAACGACCGCGGAAACCGTCAACGAGGCAGCCACCATGGAAGCCATTCTGTTAGAGATGCAAAGGCTGCGCTCCGAAATGGCTTCCCTACGCCAGGAGATGCGCGTCGCCAATTCGGCTCCCGTCCGTCCATCCAAACCGAAACCCACGCCTAAGCCGGTGCACGTCTCCCTAGCCGAGGCCGACCGCTTCTCACTAGGATCGCCGGATGCCCCGGTCGTGCTGGTGGAGTTCACTGACTTTGAGTGCGGCTATTGCAAACGCTTCTTCGACCAGACCCTTCCGCAACTGAGAGAGAAGTACATCGACACGGGCAAACTGCGCTTCGTGAGCCGCCACTATCCGATCAAGAGCCACCCGCAGGCGGGGCCCGCAGCGCAGGCGCTTCTGAGCACGGCGGCGCAGGACCCGGCCCACTACTGGACGATGCGGGCTTGGCTGTTCGCCAATAACCGGGAACTCAGTATGACCGCCTATGAGCATTATGTCAGTGAGGCAGGCCTCGACCTGGCTCGCTTCCGGAGTGACTTTGCCGCTCAGCGGCATCTTGAGAAAATCGAAGAGGATATCGCAGCGGCCAAAGACTCCGGCATCACCGGCACGCCATCCTTCGTGCTCGGAACGAGTGACGGCAAGACCATCAACGGAGAGCGCATTGTGGGAGCCAAGTCTTTCAAAATCTTCTCTGGCAAGATCGACGCCATCCTGACCAGCGGCGACGCCTTAGAGAAACTAACAACCGAATCAGATTCCTAACCGATCATGCCTACGATCCAACCATACAAGGGCGGTCTTCTCAGACAATCTGCGGCCATTCTCTCAGTTTCGGCGCTGGTGGGCCTAGCATTCAATGCTCTCAACCCGGCGGGATTATCCTGGCACAAACCGTCTGCGGTTCAGGACGCCGCCGCATCGAACAGCCGCGGTGGGAGACTCTACCAAGTCGAAACCGTCTCTGCCCGCCTCGTTTTCCCAGACGGCGCTTCCCAGGCGCTCCCTGCCATCCCCATGATCTCTCATGCCCCCGAGCGAACGACCTGGGACCAGGCGCGCGCCCGCATCGAAAGTGGCCAAGCCGTGCTCGTCGACAGCCGCTCCCGCCGCTCGTACGAAGCCGGCCACATTCCCGGGGCGGTCAATCTTCCGGAAAAGGAACTGGAATCCGCCATCGGCGACTTTCTCGTCGCCCACCTGCCACCGGACACCCATCTCGTCATCTACTGCGCCAACGAGAAGTGCGCTTCCTCGGCCAAGCTCGCCAGTGCCCTCTATCAAGACTACGGCTACGACCACGTGCAGTACGTCCCCGGTGGCTATCTCGAATGGCGGCGGACCCAGAACACCAGCCGCAAATCCTAACATGAGATTTACTAACCAAATCGCAACACGAAGCTGGATCTTCGAAGGGATGCGCTGGCTATTGGCGTTGGTGCTCGTCTGGGCGGGCCTATCCAAGCTCGCCGATCCGGTCGCCGTCTACGGCGCCATGCTCGAATACCGGTTGCCCCTTCCGGCTCCGATTTTGAAAGCCGCAGCGATCATCCTCCCTTGGCTTGAACTCTTTTGCGGTCTGCTCCTCGTGACGGGGTTCGCTCGGCAAGCGGTGCTTCTCTTAGTGACCGCTCTCTTCACCGCTTTCCTGCTCATCGTGGGCCACGCTGTCTTCCGAGGCCTCGACATCAACTGCGGCTGTTTCAATCTGGAGGCTCTGGGTCTGGACGCCAGTTCGTCCATCAGTCGCGCACTCGAGTCGATCACCTTCGCGCTCTTCCGCAATGCCCTCCTCTGGCTGGCTGCGGCCGCCCTCCTTGTCTCGGCACTAAGATCCAACGCTCCGCAAACCTCAGATTCTCCTGTTTCACCATGAAAAACATTTTCAAGAATAGCATCTCGCTAGTCATCATCGGCTTCGCCGTTGTGGCAGGCAGTGTCCATTTCCTCGACCGTGAGGAACGCTCCCCGCTTGCTGAGCTTTCCTCGGTCGCTCCGTCTGGCCGGACTCAAAATGTGCTGACTGGATTTTCATCGGCGACAGAAGGTTCGCCTTCACTGTTGTCAGAAAGACAGCGCCGGACGCGTTCCGCACAGCGCTTATCGGAGATCCCAGACCCAACGATCCCCGAGTGTTTGGAAACGCTGGCCTCAAGTCCGAGGGAACCCGAGCGAGCCCTGGCCGCTCAACTGCTGGGGCGCCGTGTCGATGAGCCCGGAGCAGCTGATCTAGCGGTGCCCGTGCTCCTGACAGCATTGGAGAATGACGAGCGCCCTCGGGTCCGGTTGGTTGCGGCACGGGCACTGGGCCTCTACGGGCCCGCAGCAGCCGAGGCCATCCCGGCTCTGATCGTTCAACTCCACCACCACACGATGGGAGATATCGCGGCACAAGCGTTGGGCCGGATCGGTTTGGATGCCAAAGCGGCGATTGAACCCCTCGTCGACTTGGCCAGGGACGAACGTCTGATGGCCGGCAGCCGCATCATGGCCATCGAGGCACTGGTGAAGATTGGGGGAGCGGATCACCCGGAGATCGCAAGCCTGCTCCGCGCGGCGGCGAAGGATTCTGACCCGGAGATCGGCCTGACCGCCCGGCGAGCGTTGACCGGGGCAGAGATGGAGGTTTCCAATATGGCATCGCCCGGCTAATGAGTTAATTAACTGAAAAAATCTCGCCCCGGACGCCTCGACGAACCTCAGGTTGCGCGATGATCCCCGAAGCCATCTGTGAGGTTCATGTCGGCAGTCACGGCAGCGTCAGAACCACATGCTTCACGCGTTGCCGTTTCCACGTGTAAGTGATATGCACTCGGCCATCGCGCGCTTGAATGACTGCTGGATAGGAGAACTCCTGACCTTCTTCGTTTTCCAGTTCACAGATGGGTTGCCATGTCTCCCCGTCGACGCTCCTGGCCACGGTCAAGCTGCCCCGACCTTCGGTGCGATGATTGTAAACCAAGAGATGCTGCCCATCCGCTAGGTTCACGGCATCGGTCCCGGCGCTTGGATTAGGCAACTCCGTTAGTGTCAAAGGCGTCCACGTCTTGCCTTGATCTTCTGAGAAACTGGTCGCGATTCGCCCGTTCCGCGAACGGCAGAGAATCTGGAGGCGCCCGTCTCGATGCTTGAGAATTGAAGGCTGGATCGCCTGAATGTCAGCTCCTGGGTCGATCGGCCCATAGCGATGCCACGTCCTGCCAAGATCGCGCGTGTGTTCCATATGCACCCGCCAACCGTCATACTCGGTGCTGGAAGGACAAAGCAACGAACCATCCGCGAGTATGAACGGCTTGTTCTTGACCGGGCCATCAATGCCTTCCGGCAACCGCCGCCGATTCCGCCACGTCCGACCGCCGTCAAACGACTCTATCATTTCCCCCCACCACTCTCGAGGATTGGGTCCACACTTGAAGAACAACAAGAGGGGGCCGTTAGGCTCTTGATGAAGAACGGGATTCCAACACGGATGGCGATGCCCTTCGTATTGAACGCCATTTGCCACTTCGCGAGGGCGCGACCAGGAACGCCCGTCGTGGTAGCTCACCCAGATCCCTACGTCCTGGTGCTTCTCATGCGTACCGCCAAACCAAGCGCAAGCGAGTCCCCGTGGAGTCTCCGCAATCGTCGAGGCATGGCATTGGGGGAAAGGGGCCCTGGTGAAGACGAACTCTTGGAGAGTGATGATCGTGTCTATTGCTTCTTCCGCGGCAGGTGACCAGTCGACCGCCGGAAACTCCGATGCCTTTTCTCTGGGCAAATGATAGATCATCCCGCTCTCGGAACCGACTAACAATTCAGGTAAGCCGTCCCGATTCCAATCGCAGATGGTGGGACTCGAAGTGTGCCCGGCGAGATTCTGTTTGCCCAAATTGCCTCGTTTCGTCAGCACGACTTTACCCTCGTGATCAGCGATGTTTTGATACAACGCCGCGTTTTCAGAATTCACCAGGACGTCGAGCCGCCCATCGCCATCCCAATCGGCGACGGCTAACTTAAACCTGCCGCTGCCACCGGCAGAGCGCGTGGCCAGTTGGATAGGCTCCAGAGACTCATTGACAAAGAGCCGTTGCGGCTTGGCAAGCTGGATCCCATTCTTCGCATCAAACCGTCGATAAAAGCAAAGATAGCCTTCGGAATCCAACATCACCAAATCCGTTAGGCCATCTTTGTTCCAATCCACGGCCACCGGCGTCGTTCGCCACTGGGTGACGAGTTGTTTCTCTTTGGGGCTCCACCAGTTCCATTGCGGGTTCTGTGGAGGGTCATCACGATAGTCCAGTGGCACTGACCTAGCAGAATCAAGCCGCCCCCCACCAAGACCGCGGCACCATAGCACTTCACCCCAAATGGAATTGACGAGGATATCTAACACCCCATCATGATCCCAATCCGCTACGGAAAGTGTGGTGTAGCCCCACTTGGCTTCGCACGGCCCCTGGATCGATCCGTTCGGCCCGGCTTGAATGCGAATGACTTGGCCATCCGTTTTCAACTTTCGAGGCACGGTCCATTGAGGAGGATTGCCGCCGTCGAGGTTCTCAAAATAAAGGATATAGCCGGCCGTGTTCCCTACTAACAAATCCTCATCACCATCACTATCCCAATCCACTGAATAGGGCGTCGCCAGAGCACCGGCGTTCAAGGTATCCGCCTCTTGTTGAAAATAAACCGGAGGCAAGAAAGCAGGCAGGCCTTGGCTTAGCTTTCCGGTATGCTCGATGAGCGCGACCCGTCCGTCTTCGTCTCCCACAATGAGGTCCTGATCACCATCGTGATCCCAATCAATCGCCACCGGCACAATCATCTGCAAATCCATCGTGATCGGCGTCCCCTGGTGGTTCAGCCGGCGCCCAGAAGAGTAGCTAGGCTCCCGGCGTTTTCCGGTATTCTCAAAGTAAGTGAAACCATCAAGAAACTCGCCGCAGATGAGATCCAAGTCGCCATCACCATCAAAGTCCGCGAAGTTAGGCGATGGCCAGCCATAGACGTCGATCGGTGCGCCGCCCGCTTCGAGCAAGACCGGGTCAGCATAGTTTGGCTCGGCGTCGGTCCCATTGTTGATCAAATGATAGACATGCCCGTGAAGCGGTCCATTCCGCCACCGACCCTGCCAGTCATAAGCCATGTCCCAGCCGTAATCCGTCCAATCACCCACACCGACGATCAGGTCTTGATGCCCATCGCCATTGTAGTCCACGTAACGCCACACATTCTGCCTAACGGATCGCGGATGGATTTGCCGCGAAGAGTAAACGGGCTTGGTCTCCTTGAATCCGGTCTTGCGGAATTCGGTGAATTCCACTCCAGCCGCTAACACTCTCACGTCACCATTAACATAGCTTGGCATCATGGAATGCCGCGCCGGCCCCAACCGAACGGCGGCCTTGAACCGGGGCCTCTTCACGCGGCCATCAACGTTCTCAAAGAAATAGACGCCATTGGCGGGTTTGTCAGGACAAGCAACCAGTAAATCATGATCACCATCGCCATCGTAGTCCATGGGCAACGGGTAAGACCAAAGGCCTACCGCAAGATCCACCGTCTTCTCCGGGTCGCCATAGCGCAACGGGGTGAAATCTTGTCCGGCGGCAATGACAACCGTGAAAAGCGCAGCAATCCAAGAAAGAGACACTCTCATATCGCGGTCATACCTTTCGGCATCGGCCCTTGTCAATGGGCTGACCGCGGGCTACCAACCCGCATGTCCCTCTTCCGCAACCGAATCCCCGCTTGCTAACGTATCGCTCACGATAGCATGGCCTTCGATTCCCAACTCCCCAATCCCGTTGATTCTGCTAGGAATCGCCGCGTCGTGATCACGGGCGCGGGCATCGTTTCGGCACATGGGTTAGGTTGGGAGGCCAACGCGCGAGGATTCCGCGAGGGCCGTGATGCCCTCGACACCATCACGCTCTTCGACACGTCGAAACAACGCGTTCATCGCGGCGGCGAAGTGCGTGAACTTCCTCGGGAGCTCGAGGCGCGAATGCTAACGAATCGGCAAGCAAGGCGTTTGGATCGCGCTTCTCAACTTCTATTGTCGGCCGGCTACGAAGCTTGGGATCAATCCGGTTGGGGTGATGATGAAAGAAAGGCACTTCCACCGGTCATCATCGGAACCTCTGCGGGCGCGATGGCGTTAGGAGAAGGTTACTTCAAACAAGCCCACGAAACACCCGACCGCCGGCGTGGCCAAGCGACTCGAGTGAATCAGTACCAACCACAGAGCCAAGTATTGCATCTCTGTCAGTCTCTGGAATTAAGCAGCCCTATTTCCATCATCAGCAACGCTTGTGCCTCCGGCGCCAATGCCATCGGTCATGCCTATCATCAGATCAAATGGGGGCACCGCGATCTGGCCATTGCCGGCGGCTACGACGCGCTTTGTCAGTTGGTCTTTGCGGGGTTCGATTCCCTTCAAGCCCTTTCACCAACCCTTCCCCGCCCTTTTGATGCCAATCGCGACGGATTGGCCTTAGGGGAAGGTGCGGCCGTTCTCATGTTAGAGACGGCAGAACACGCTGAGGCACGGGGCGCGCGAATCCTCGCCGAGCTTATTGGTTATGGCGCCTCGACGGATGTGCACCACCTCACACAACCTCATCCAGAAGGCAAAGCGGCGATTCAGAGCATGACCCAGGCTTGCAAAGAGGCCGGAGTATCGCCTGAGAAGATCGACTACATCAATGCGCACGGAACGGGAACGCCGTTAAACGACGCTGCCGAAGGGGCGGCCATCAACTCTTGGGCCGGCGATGCCGTCTCCTCCATCGCCGTGAGTTCTACCAAAGGCGGCATTGGTCATTTGTTAGGCGCTGCCGGAGCGGTGGAGACCGTGATCAGTTTGATGACGCTTTGTGAGGGCTGGTTGCCTCCCGGTCTTCATGTCGAGACGCCCGACGCCATCTGCCAATTTGATTTGGTCACCTCTTCCCGCCAGACAGCGCCCACTCACGTGCTCACCAATTCATTCGGATTCGGCGGCTCTAACGCGACCCTCATTTTGAAACGCGCGTCATGAGTGAACGGCGGCAACAGATCGGCATCGCGGGCTGGGGCGCGGTTTCCTCTGCAGGCTGGGGCGCCCACACACTCTTGAAAAGGGTGATCAGCGAATCGCCGCCTGCCCCTGTGGAGTCCCGGCGAACGTCAAAGGCCCGACCGTATCTTTCCCGTCCGGTTCCCAAACCCACCGAGCGCTTTCCCTTTCTACGCAACGCACGGCTCCGCCGCTGCAGTCCCGCCACACGATTTGCCGTCGCGGCGGCGCTTGAGGCCTTGGGTGAGCAACGAGCAACCGCGGTTTCCACCAGCGATTACCGCCTCGGCATCGTCTTTGTATTCATGAACGGATGTGTCAATTACAGCAATCGGTTCTACGGCGAAGTGCTGGCCGATCCGGCCTTGGCAAGCCCCATACTGTTTCCGGAGACGGTTTTTAATGCGCCGGCCAGCCATCTAGCAGCACTGTTAGGCAGCGAACTCCTAGCTTACACGTTAGTGGGCGATGCCGCGCAGTTCCTTCCCGCAGTGGAAACTGGAATTCAATGGTTAGGCGCTGGCCAAGCAGACGGTGTCCTCGTCGTCGGATGCGAAGAACTCGATTGGCTTAGCGCCGAGGCGGCCGCCATGTTTTCCAGCGAAGCCATCGTTAGTGAGGGTGCAGGAGCGCTTCTTCTGGAGGCAGGCCAAGGGAACGAACACCCTATCATTCACCGAATAACTGATGCCTACACCTTCGCTGGTGGCCAGAATGCTATGGAAGCCGCCGGCGCCGTTCGCGCCGCCCTACCGGCCTCACTCGGAAACGCTGTGCATCTGTCAGGCGCTCGTGACATCGAGCGGCTCGATCACGCCGAGAACATGGCGTGGAATGATTGGCCTGGCCCTCACATAGCCCCAGCCACATGGTTAGGCGATGCCATGGGCGCCGGCCACGCCCTGCAGTGCGTCCTCAGCGCCGCACTCATCGCAGACGGCCGCTATGATCACGTGTTGATCTCTCATTCCGGCGGCAATCAGCAGGCTGTGGGCGCGTGGATGGGAAGGTAGTAAGAAGCAAGCAGGGTTTTATGAAGAACAGGGCGTGCAGAAATAACGTCACCAAGATGAAGGCGGCGCACGAAAGAGCCCCGGCGGCGAAGTAAGTAGAGCTGCCGTGTTACGATTGAGCTGTTCGTCATTAGGAATGGGGCGTCATGATCTTTCCGCTATCCTTAGAAGAACCAGCGCCGTTGTGGTGGAGTGAGTCCGAGATCTGTCAGCAACTCTCCAGGCCATTCTCTCAGCTTTGGGATGATCGAGAGTCTGTTATCGACCTGCAGCTTTCCGTCGAGAAGCTCATTCTACTCGGAGGAATCATCCTGTGGGCGCTCTTACCCGGTGCCCTTGCTCAGAACGACGTTTACGTCGTCACGAGTCTCCAAGATTCCGGCCCCGGTACGCTCCGTGATGCCGTTCGCAATGTGGCCCGGGGTGGAACCATCTCGTTTGATGATTCCATCGGTGGGGGAGTGATAGAGATTGATGGCAGCCTGAAGACTAACAAACACCTGATCATTGACGGATCACCGCCCAGGGGTGGCATTCGGATCGATTTCGATGAACGCTTAATCATCCAAAGTGGGAGTGATGTCACGCTTCGAGGTCTGACCATGACCGGCAATGGGGAGGAAGGCGCTCTTGTTATCAGCAATCACGGAAAACTGGTTGTCCGTGAGTGTCTGATTATGAATAGAAGAGGAAGTTGGAGCGAGGAATGTCCTGAAGGCTCGATCTTTAATAGTGGCGACCTCACGGTGAGCCATTCACAGATAACCGGTAATTGGCTCGAAAGTGGTTATGGAGGAGGCGTTTTCCAGGCGGGTGGAACGGCCCTCTTGGAGTTTTCTTCGATCGATAACAACTACGGCGAAGGTGGCGGCGGCGCCATCTATCAAACTGGTGGCAGCCTCACTATCAGACACTGTCTCTTACATCATATTGGAGAAGAATCGGTGGTTCATAGCGATGGCCGCCGTGGGGGAACTCTAACCATTGAGAATTCTTTGGTCACAGGTAGACCCTGGGCGATTCGGCGTCTCAATGGTGACCTCACAGTGCGGAATTCGACTATCACGAGCGCCATCCATGTGAGCAGGACGCTCACGATAGAAAATACAATCGCCGCCAACATCGATATTGAGGCAAATAATATCGTCGGACGAGGCAACAATCTCTTTTCCGGCAATCCGATGCTCGCTCCGCTAGGGTACTATGGTGGGCCCACCTACTCCATGCCGCCCTTACCCGGATCGCCTGCAATCGACGCCGGAGCCGTAACCGAACACACGTCGAATCAGGGGCAGAGAGAAGGAGCACGAGTGTTAGGCGAAGGACTGGATATCGGAGCAGTCGAACTTAGTATTGCTGAGGCGCAGCACGGTGCGGCCATGCAAACTGTCGTGATCTCCAATGCTGATGCCGGCGTGTTGAACAATACAAACACACTCTTCGGCACCCTGCGGTATGTTCTGAGCAGGGCCCCTGCCGGTTCCACCGTCACCTTTGATCCGGCTCTCCCTGGTAAGGTCATTCGTCTTTCAAGCATCAATGATAGACCAATAAACATCAATCGCGATGTGACGATTGATGCCTGTTCCCTGCCTGGGGGCATCACGATTGACACGGGAGGACCTGCGCGCGCATTGGTTGTGAGACCCGGCGTCCAAGCAACTGTTAGAGGGATTACGTTCGAGAATGGTCGAGATGGAGTCGGCGGAATCTCGGACTCCGCGACGATTCAAGGGTGCGAGAGTGAAGCAGGCTACGTCGCGTGGGCGCAGGCAAATATTTCGACAGACGGTGATCGCTCCTTTCTCGGTGATGCCGACCGGGATGGCATCAGCAATGCGCTCGAGTACGCGACTGGAATGAAGTTTGTGCCTCAAGTGATGCGAGAAGAGGACGCACAGATCGCGTTGCCTTTTGACTATTCGAATGAAGCCATGTCAGACACCACATTACGAATAACGCGATCCACAGATCTCCAAAGCTTCGAGGAGATACTCAGAATAGAGGGCGGCGAAGTGACCTTGATGCCTCACATCACTCTTGGAGGCGCTGCGCCAAGTTATCGGCTGATCGATGAAAACACGCAACCAAAGACAGCGTTCTACCAAATAGAAGTTGAGAAACGGTAGCCTCATTGAGAACGCTTTGCCCAGCGTTCTAACATCTGTCTAACCCGCGCTTCATCACCAGTCTTGCCGGCCAGGGCACGCATGAGCGGGGCTCCGCGTTCGGCTTGTTCCGCATCCATGGATACATGGTGGCACGCGCCGCCTCGCTTCACCGGCGGCGATGATGATCAACCAACGGGTACTGGAAAAGCGGCCATCCGCATCGACTGGCCAAGGTTGTTGAGAATTCCGCTGCACCCGCGAATCGTCCAGCCATTACCCTGTTATGACAAGGCTAGATCGTTGATTGTTAAGAAGGAACGGCTGCCTACCCGTTTTGATTGCTAATAAACGTGATCCATCGTGGTTACGTTTTCGCAGTTTTTAACTAGAATCAGGGAGGAATGATTATGAAGCGTATCACTCACCTGACTCTTTTCGCCATCACCAGTCTGACGGCGACTGCCACCGCTCAGACCGTTAAGATGCCAGACCCTAATCTCAAAGCCGCGGTCTTGCAGGAATTGGGGCGATCCGATGGGGAGATCACACAAGCAGATCTCTTGTCATTGAAACAGGTCATCGCATCTCGTGCCAACATTCGCAGTATCGAAGGGTTAGAGCATGCGCTCAATCTGGAGCACTTGGATCTCAGCGGAAATGAACTACACAGCGTTTGGCTGCCCGATGGCATGAGTCAGCTGAAAACGCTGAACCTCGCTAATAACTTATTCATCGATTACTACGGCTATACCGACGGTACCTTTACGGTTCGCTTCCCGGAAAGCATGCCCATGCTAGAAACGTTGGATCTCTCGGGAAATGGCCTGACAGTTCTCCCACTTCCGCAAACGCTGCCCAACCTGCGCTCTCTCAATCTCAGTCACAATCGAGGGCTCTCATTACATTGGCCTGCTGGTATGACGGCACTTGAGGATCTGAATTTGGAGAGCTTGGGGAGTTCAAGACTGGATCTTCCTGAGGACGCCACGGCATTGAAATCCCTCAATATTCGGGAGGATTACGCCCATTGGCAGTTTGATGACCTGGAGCGATATGGTGAACTCAATCGACTCGTTGTTGGGCGCCTCAGCGATGAGAGCCGGCTTTCGCTATTGCCTGCTCTTCAAGCCCTAACGCAACTCCAGGAACTGGAAATGGATAGTTCGGGCGTCAACAAAGCCGACCTGGAATCTTTATCCCAACTGAAGTCGCTCACCCTTAGCGGAAGAGATGCTTTAGTGATTCTACCAGCCACCCCGTCCATCAAGCGCCTTACAATCATTAACAGTAACCGTTGGGGCGAAAGTATTCAATTGCCCGATAGCTACAACCAGCTTGAAGAGCTGCGACTTGAAAATGTCTCATTACTTCGGATGGGCTTGCCCGACAGTTTACCTAATTGTCGAAACGTTATTATCAATAACTGTCAGATCAATCACCTGGCGTTTCCAGAATCGTTGCCTCTCATCGCACACCTACGAATCGAGATCAGGGATAGCTTAACAACTTTATCGCTACCTCAAGCCATGCCCTTGTTGGAAACGGCCTGTCTTCGTTTGCCCGGATTTGACCTCGACCGGCTTGAATTACCCTCGACACTGCATCGCCTGAGAGAATTGGCAATAGTCGCAACGCTAGTCGATGCGCTCGAATTGCCCGGCGGCCTGAATGAACTCCAGAGCCTCACCTTAGATCTGGGTGAAACCATGAAAGACCTTAAGTTTGAGGGCAGCTACCCCGCCCTGCATACGTTGACTCTTTCGGGCGTCAACGGGACTGAATTGACGTTTGGATCAGGATTAGAAAACTTAAAGACCCTCGGCATTTCTAGTAATGCAGTGGCATCAGTCGAGATCCCGCCAAGCGTGGAGTCGCTAGAGCTCTCCGTCTCTCACTGGAAAGATCTTTCCGGTCTTTCTGGCGGCGAGAATCTGCGAGCATTCTCGCTTCAAGGCAACGCGCTTGAGACCGTCGACGTTTCCGATGCCTTGGCGAATGTGAAAGATTTTCGCTTAACGATTCCAGCTACACTGCCGGACATCCAATTCTTGAGCGGCTTGCCCAGACTTACCACTCTGCACTTGGGCATTCCGACCCAAAGCATTACTTACACATTGCCAGACGGGTTGGCGCAGTTGGAAACGCTCACGATTCATAGGCATTGGACACGTCCTGATTCGTTTAGCAAGATTGCGTTGCCGAATGGGCTTACTCAATTGCGACGCTTGGAGGTGGAACTCGTTGAAGTTGAGGATTTCTCATTTCTTAACGATCTTATTAACCTCGAACATTTAATACTAACACATCAAGAACGAAGTGGTTCGTTGGAGATTCCGGCCTCTCTTAGCCGCTTGCAATCATTGGATCTCCGCTGGCATCAATTGGACGCGCTTTCATTGCCTAACGGTCTCTCGAACTTGAGGGCTATTCAGCTTTTCAATAACGGCCTCACTACGTTGGAGATTCCTCAGGGTCTAACGCAACTGGTCACCCTCGAGTTGGAGAATAACTGGAACCTGCAGACCTTATCCTTACCCGATGATCTGGAGAGCCTTGTTTCTCTAGATCTCTCTGACTGCGGAGTGACTGAGCTGGCGCTACCCGAAGGCATGGATCAATTGGCGATTCTGAGGTTTCAGCATCCAAGAGGGTTCGATGACGCTGCGGTCGGTAAAGTCACTTTACCCAATCAGCTTCCCAATCTCACATTCCTCGATCTGAGTGTTGCGGCGTTAGAAAGCTTGGAATTGCCCAATCAATTGCCACGATTGCAACACTTGATAGTAGACCGGAACCGGCTGACTGAACTCACGCTCCCTGATAACGCAGAGCACCTCGCCACCATAAGTGCTATAGGAAATCGGCTTTCTACCATCAGTGTGGCAAGTGATTGGCAAGCATTGCGCAACTTGAATCTAAGAGACAATCAACTGGCGGAGCTATCCATACCAGCGCAAGCGACCTTGTTAGAGCACCTTGATCTGTCAGGCAATCGATTGAAAACCTTTGATGTGCCACAGGTAAATAATCTTCAGGAAATTCGCCTCGCTAATAATTTCTTGTCGACTTTGGAATTGCCCGAGAATCTCTCAGAACTCACGACACTCGATGCGAGTAATAACGGACTGACGTCCCTTGAGATTCCCGGCGGTCTCCATCAATTGCAAGCGCTTTGGGTACAGAACAATCGACTGACGTCGCTCACTTTCGCAGAACCGTTTCCGCCATTGGAGTCGCTCCATCTTAGCTCGAACCGCCTCACAGATGTGTCGTTCCTGAGTGGACTCTCACAACTCCAAACGCTTTCCTTGAATGCCAATAGGTTAGCCGAATGGACCTTGCCTAGTGGTTTGGAGGCATTGAGAATATTGGATATCAGCAGCAACGGTTCCTCTCAACTAACGATCCTCGAACCATTGCCTAGTTTACTGAACTTATCAGCTCGAGGCAACGAACTGAGAGAATTCTCTTTTCTGCATCAAATGCCTAACCTCTCCTTCCTAGATCTGGACGCCAACGAAATCGATACCTTTGAAATCACAGAGGCCTTGCCTTCTTTGGGCTGGCTCGGACTCGCGAACAACGAGATCGAAAACCTCTCTTTCTTGCGCTTCACGCCCAATCTGCGGTTTCTAAATCTCACTAATAACGGAATCTCCAAGATTCGCCTTCCCGAGGGATCCATTCCGCCGATTCAGAATTTGATCTTAGACCGAAATTCTGTTGAGGATCTTTCGTTCCTTCGGGATCTACCTCGTTTAAAATCGCTCGGACTTGTCAATACCGGTTCACAGATCTATCTTCCATCGGGATTAACTGAACTCTTTGTGATTCATCTACACGGCGCGCAGGAGATCTATATGACCAGGGGGATGTTGACTCGCTGGCGGCAAGGAGCGCTAACCCTCAATGACGGATCGCAATTTGGAAGAGCCGTCAGGTATTTCGTTTACAGTCCTCACTTGGATATCGTCGATATCCAAAGGTTTCCCAATCTGGATGTGGAATTGACTTTGATCGGTGTAGAGACCCGGGCTGTGGTCCAGTCCACAGAGGACTTGGTAAATTGGTCGACCTTCGAAACGGTTTTCCCGAGAAATAATGGCAATACGCCGATCACGGTTCGGCACAGGATCGCCGACAATCAACGGTATTTTCGGGTAGAGTCGACCATTACCCAAGTCAGCAGACCGGCAAGATGAAACGTTAGTTTGTTGCAAGCAATGCTCATGAAATCCGATCTCAGGCGAAAGCCTACGCTCCAACAGAACCGCTATTACTACTACTGTTGCAGTGCAGCTTCAAGGCTGATTGGGGCCATCGTGTCCATGATCGCGACCGTCCTGACCAATGCTCACGCCTTCACGTCAGCGCCCCAAATCAAGCTCGTCTCCAACGAGCAGTTGGAGGTGAGAGTGGTTTCTCGTGAAGATTGGTATCACATTCTTTATTATCGTCCGCATCTGGCGGACGCCACCGCCGAGATTCCCGTGGCGATGGCGCTGGGTAAGAACGATTTTCTAACATTAAAAGATCCCACGGGACGCCGTGGACCTCAAGGTTACTATCGCGTGGCCACGTTGCCCCGAGACCAAGCGATTGATAGCGATGATGACGGGATCAGTGATGTGGCAGAACTCGATGATAGCGGCCGTTTCTCACCGCTTAATCCAGCTGAACCAGTTCCGCTTGATGACGGTCTCACCATGATACCAAGTCATGAATGGTTCCAAGAGTTATCTTATCAAGGCGTCGAGGTGCTGCGGGACAATCATTTGAAAGCCTTGGAGTTTGTGAAGTTCTATATCATCGAGGCGAGTTCTCCCAATCCAAAGGTTTATTTCATGAACACGGAGAAACATCGGTCACACGGCTTCTTTGCCCAAGCGACCGGATTGACCATCTCGGATCGGGGCAACTTGCCGGACTCGATGCGTGGAGAAATTGTCTATCATCCTTACGTGAACGGCCCTGGCGGTGAGCCTGGTATTTACCGTTTTGAGTTTCAACCCGCGGACGCCTTTCCTTTTGAAGCGGTGCGCAAAGCTTATGAGCTCCTGGCGCGGAATATGCCGTATTTAGAAAACAACCTTTACTACTTTCCCATGCCCGAAGCCGCGCTGCCGCTTTATCGGGTCGAACGGTCGCAATATGAAGCGTCAAGGGTCCGCGTGATCTTGCAAGATGATTTGTTTGCCGATGTGAGCTTTCTCCCATTGAATCGTGGTGTCGGCTATGGGCGTTTGCGGTTGGTTGAACCGGAGGATCATGTGAATCCGTTTGATTTGGTTATTTATAAACATGTCCCCAATGAACTGCCGCGCGTGAGTGGCGTGATCACGGCAGAGCCGCAAACGCCTCTCTCCCACGTCAACCTTCGTGCCATTCAGGATCGGATTCCCAATGCCTATATCAAAGACGCAGATACGAATGATGAAATCACGTCATTGCTTGGCAAGTATGTGCGTTTTTCAGTGCATGATGACGGCTTTGATCTCACGGAGACAACCCTTGAAGAGGTCGCGAATTTTCATGAAGAGAGGCGACCCAAGGAAACGCAGGCACCAGAGCGCGATCTATCGGTAACAAAGATCACCGCACTAGACGATATCGGCTTTAACGACTCTAACCTATTCGGCGTGAAGGCCGCCAATATCGGCGAGTTGCGGCACTTTCAGTTTCGCGTGGCCGAAGTGCCGGATGGCTATGCCGTCCCGTTTTATTTCTATGACGAATACATGAAACACAACGGTTTCTACGAGGACGTGCGTGCGCTCATGGATGACGCGGATTTTCAAAACGATACCGAGGAGCGCGAGAAGGATTTGAAAGCACTACGCAAAGCGATCCGCAAAGGGGCTATGCCGGATTGGATGACAGAAGCGATCACGTTGTTGCATGACTCTTTTCCAGAGGGAACGCAGATTCGCTGCCGCTCCAGCACGAATAATGAAGATCTGCCCGCCTTTAGCGGTGCGGGTCTTTACGAGTCCTACACGCATCACACGGATGAAGGGCATTTATCCAAGTCCATCAAACAAGTTTTCGCCAGCATGTGGACACTGCGGGCGTTCGATACACGGGACTACTACCGGATCGATCACTTTAACGCCGCCATGGGTGTGTTAGTGCATCCCAATTTCAGTGACGAACGAGCAAACGGCGTGGCTGTGACATCGGATCCGCTCTATCAAACGACGGGGAATTTCTATCTCAACACTCAAGTAGGCGAGTCCTTGGTGACGAATCCGGAAGAGGGTTTGACTCCGGAAGAGATCTTGTTAGACGAACAAGACAGTGACCTGTTCTCGGTGATCCGCCGTTCCAGTGAAGTCGATAACGAGACCACGATTCTGTCAGGCGATCATCTAAGGCGATTGCGCGTGGCCCTGAATGACATTCACCACACTTTCCGCATCCTTTATCAAGTGCCAACCACGGAGTCCTTCGCCATGGAGATCGAATTCAAGATCACTGCTGAGGGTGACCTGGCGATTAAGCAAGCCAGGCCATGGGTATTCTGATCTGACGGAGAATTCGCCTAGATGCTTAGAAATCGGACAATTCCTGTTACGATTTTCTAAGCGTTCCCTAGGTAAGAGTGATCAGGAGTGTCTCTCACCCATTGGAGGTGAAGGATGAGGCCTCAGATGATCATTTAAACGATATACCTGTTAAACGAATGAAATCACTCTATGCAACAAACATCATCTATCGCCGATTGATCATGATCCCACTGATCACGATCGCCTGTTTCTCTCTTGCCGCCCAAGCGGGAGATGAAGTACCGCATAAAATCAGTGCCGCGCTGACTCTTTATGACGACCCTGAAGATACGGAGGCGTTTGAGGTTTTCAACTTGGATGACCTCCCCCTAACAGAACCGGATGCGACGCCTCAATGGGGTGAAGACGAGGGACATGCCACACACTTTGGGGCGTTTACAACGATCTATCGTTTCGATTTTTTGAACGAGGTCCGATTCGAGGACGGCGTTCCTTACATTCCGGTTCACGGCTATTTCATTCTAACGGCCGCAGACGGATCGCAATTCTACGGCGTCAATTTTACCAAGTTCTACGGCTTCGGACTAACGAACGAATTCACAGCGGATTTCCTTGAAGGCACCGGGCGTTTTGAAGGATTGACGGCATCGGTATCAGGAATCTCCGTTCCTGGTGGCTATATAGCCGAAGGCACCATGACCAATCCGGGGCGAGGCCGCCGTGGGAGTCGCCCCTAGAGACGTAAAGGTTCAGAGCGCGAAAGCTAACCATTGCTCGGAACCAAAGTGGCATCTTGCCAAGGCTCCTTGATACTTGAAAATGGTATCAAGGAGCTACTACCATGACCAATAGCAACCGGAGCACACCCTAACAGCTCATTACAAAACAAGCGATTCCCCCCCAATGAGTCATACAACCCAAGCGTAGGGCACAGGGTCTATCCTGAGACTTGAGTTGCGGATCCGATAGCTGATCCCAACAACACGCCGGTTAATTAAACAGACTACAAAGGTAGTTTAGTTCATCTTCGATTTCCTCTTCGCTATCTACCGTATGATAGATTTCCTCTTTCAGAATCTGCTGGTATCGCTTTCGCATGCGGGAAGCCGCCATGCGGGTGGCGTTCTCTGAGAGGCCAAGTCTCTGAGCGATCTCTCCGTAATGCACGTGTTTGCCGTAGGCGATCAAGGAGTCTTGAAGCGCTTCGAAATGAGTGGTTTTCCCAGCTCGATCATACTCTTGTTGCAAGCGTTCACAAGCCCGCTTGAGAAGCGTCAGAGCCCATTGTCTTTCAAAGTGATACTCCGGCGTTTGGTGGTCGGCGACTTCAGCGCCATAACGTTCTTCGCCCGCGATCACATCAATAGAGACCAAGGGTTTTTCTGGCTTCGCTTTCTTTGGCCGTTGATTCCAAGATTGAACAAACCGGTTGAGACCTTTGATGAGATAAGAGCGGAAACGGCCCTTGCTGGAATCCCGCCTTTCAAAGTATCCATGCTTCAACAAGTGGAAGAAATAAGATTGAATAATGTCTTCCGCATCATGAGCTCCTTTGTGCGAGCGCCTGAGATAGACGTAGAGCGGGTACCAATAAGCTTCGCAAAGAATGGTAATAGCCTCGCGCCTGACAGCCTCATCAGAACTATGGCAACGGGCAAATATACTATCATTTGTCAAAGGAAAGGCGCCAGGGTGAGCCGATACCATGTCATGGCTTTTTCGAGGCGTGGTCATTCTGAGAGGGGAAACATTCATAAGCTACATCCTTTATTCTCTTGTGAGAATGTGGCAGAAGTTATTCGGTATGGCGCACTTCTGTCAAGACTGTGGTAGGCCCATCCCGGAGAGGTCGCCCCTCGGGGCGTGTCCGGCTTGCCTTTTTGAAGTCGCCCGTTCGGGGGAGGCTCCCGCTTCAGCGGAAGGGATTGATGCTGCGATAGCCCATCTGGGCCAGTATCAATTGGTGCGCCTACTTGGCAGTGGGGGATTTGGCGAGGTTTACGAAGCCCAGCAAGAGAAACCGTTACGGCGCACCGTGGCCATCAAGGTCCTCAAAGAGGGGATGGATTCAAAGGAGATTCTTAGCCGGTTCGAGGCCGAACAACAAGCCTTGGCCAACTTGGATCACCCTCACATTGCCAAGATTTATGACGCCGGAAAGACGGAAACGGGCCGCCCCTATTTCGTCATGGAATGCGTGGCCGGCGTTCCCATTACCCAATTCTGTGATCGACAAAGCCTCAACATCCTGGAACGGCTGAATCTGTTTCTGAAAGTTTGTGAGGGCATCGCGCATGCTCACGAGAACGGTATCATTCACCGCGATATCAAGCCCTCGAATATCATGGTGATTGATTCAGGAGATGGCTCGTGTCTTCCGAAGATCATCGACTTTGGTATTGCGAAGTCCCTGCATGGCAAACTCACTGAGCAGACTATCTACACACAAGCCGGTCAACTGATTGGGACGCTGGAATACATGAGTCCGGAACAAGCGCAACTGGTACCCAAAGCTGATGTGCGCAGTGACGTGTATTCGTTAGGGGCATTGTTGTACGAACTGGTCACTCGCACCACACCGTTTCGCATTTCCACACGTGGCGATCTTCATCCCGACGAGGCCTTCCGCGTAGTCAGAGCAGAGAAGCCGGCCCATCCCGCGACGCGGCTTCGGCAATTGGGAGAAGCGGATCATCCAAGCCACGGGGAACCAGATCTCATTCAGAACGCCATCACCGCCGTGCGTGGACAGTTGGGAGATATCATCCTCAAAGCGTTAGAAAAGAAGCCGGCGCATCGGCATGCTACGGTGAGTGAATTGATGCAGGAGTTGCAAGCGAGCAATCTTGATCGCTCCAAACCGCGATTGCTGGCGTGGCTACTTTGGGGCGCGATTGGCATTATGGTTAGCGGTTCTCTGCTCTACCAGCGACCGTGGATCTCTCCCGATGAGAAACCAACCCCCATCGCTCCGTTAAGGGTCACTGAGAAATCTAACATCGATCTTGTTTTTGAAGCACTCGCGGTGAATCCGTCTGATTTCCAAGCGACAAGACGATTATTTCTGGAGTTGTTGCACACCAATCTTCGAGATGAGAAAGGATGGCGGCAGCCTTGTATTAGCCTGCCGCATCATGGAAATGATGTGAAAACGGTGGTGGGATCGCGCGATGGCAAGCGGCTGGTCACCACCTGCATCGACGGCTTTGTGCGGGCGTGGGATGGGTTTGATGGCACGCTGCAACAAGAGCGGGACCTTGGTATGGCCGCTATCGGAGTGAGGATGCTTGGCGATGGCAGCACGGCTTATGTATCGGCCGGAATCCTGGTGCCTCACAAAGGCCGAATGTTCGCCTGGTCAATCGACGACAATCGGTTGACTCCGTTTGAGCCTGAGAGCTTTGGGCACCCGACACGTATGGGATTAAGCCGAGACGAGTCTTCCCTCGTGGTTGGCGTCACCGAAGGTTGGAAGGCGTTTCTTTGGGATCTGACGAGTGCCAACCCGGCCGGAGCCCAATTGGCCATGTTGCATCCTCACAATGTCACCGCCATCGCAATCAACCGTGATGGTAGTAGAGTCTTAACGGGAACTTACTGGAAAGAAGGGAAAGTGCGTTTGTGGCAGGGACCGGACTATCGCAATCCCGTTCCGATTGAGTTCTGTCTTCCCAATGAATTTGTTCGTTATTGTGACATCACTCCAGATGGCCTTTGGGGAGTCGCCGGCACGATGGACAAACGCTACAGCGAGATCGAGAAGCACCGTGGCCGCATCCGATTGTGGCGTTTTCGAGAGAACGGTGAGGTAGCCCAAGCCTTTGACCCGTTAGAGCAGCCGGGCGGCCAGATCGAGCGAGTGAGGTTCAGTGGGGATCAACAGTACATCCTCGCAGTGGGCTCAAAAACCCTGTCACATGTCTATAAAGTTCCCGATTTTCAGGATCCTAATGCGGAACTGGAGCTGGCTTGGAAAGCACCGCCTCAGGGATTTGGGTGCGCTTTCCCTGTCTTCTCACCCGACAGCAAACTGCTAGCTGTGGGTGCTAATAATGGTGAAGTCTTTCTTCGCGATGCCCAGGACGGCACTTTGTTAGCAAGGCTGCGCAACGGCCACATGGAAGTCCGATGGGTGGAATTCTCCCCGGATGGCAGGCGGCTCTACTCCGCCGGCCTCGATGGTGAGTGTAAAATCTGGGATCTTGCACCCTGGGCCGAGGCAGATGAGAAGCCTGTCCCCAATTGGTTTCTGACTTTCTCCAAGAACTATGTGGCGGATGGACGGCGGGAAGCACGGGATGTTCTCAACAGCCTTGCGGAGGGCGACGATCCTGAACTGAAACGCTGGGCTCATTGGCTGCTAGACCGCCCAAGCCCGACTCCATCATACTCGAATTAATGCTGTGGACCCGATTACACTTCCAATGTCATGATTAAGGCTTTGGTAATCGCCTCCGCGAATTTCAGCAATCATCACTTCGTCGCCTGATTGGCACTCCCATCAACTCCGCTCTCTTGGTTTTAGTTTCGCTAAGCGTTAGAAGGATGATGGCGTGGCAAATGATTCTTCTTGCCTCGGCGATTCCTACATCGTTTCAGATTGCCTTCTGCCCTGCGCCTGGACATGCCTGTGAGCGAAGTCAGTTAAGCGCAACGTTCCAGCTTCCGAAAGGCTTTGGCCGGCTTGCACAGGAGCTTGGCGCAATTGGCAGCCCGAAAACACTTCCGGCAGAGGTACTGTGGATCACGAACGCAAGCTTCGATCAGCGCTTGGTCCTTCTTGAGGGAGCGCTTTTTCTGAAGATCGCACAGCGTGGTCGCCATGGAATGCAATTGAGACTCAATCTCAACAAAGTCAAGAGGTAGAATAGTCACCGTGACTCATCGGAATTCTCAAGAGGGGCGCTACAACGCTACAGAGAACGGATCGTGTTATCGAAGCCCATGACTCGCAGCGTCGGGTCCTGCTCGGGGAAGGCGCTGGGATTCTGGGGAATGATGAACCGGATATTCGCCGTTTCCAGTTCTTCAAGTGTGGTGGGATCGATGCCTGGTTCGAGAGCGGGTTCCAGCCAGAGTGTCTCGACGAAATTGTGGTGAAAAGGGTAGTATGTCTGGGCGAAGCGTCCGCTCAAAGTGATGGGCTGTGTGGTGAGGCCGGCGATGGTTGTGCCCTCCCAACCCACTAGCAAAGGCGTCTTAAAGATGAACGCCGGGCCGCCTTCTATCAGAGGCACCCCGATACTGAACTTCGAGTCAATGGTCACGCCCCCTTGGGTGAATTTGATAGACCGGTTCCACCAATTAGGCCGTTCCCCTTGATCATCGACCTCGACCAGCCCCGCTTCTTCTTCACGAATCATGCTGACCTCGCCCTGGCCACCGACACTTGGCTTGGGCGCTTCATAAACGACGCTCAAGGTGATCGTGGGGTCACTCAAGTTGACTGGTTGAAATCGGATCCCATTGATGTTGTAGCGAAAGTTCATGGTTAGGGTCATGGCACGTTTCCATTCGCCTTCACCCCACTGCCAATCCACGGTTAGTTTCTGATCGTCAAAACTCAACACCGCCTCTGGCAAGTCCGCTAGCGTGCCTGTGAACGTGTTTGTTTGGCTGCCTTCCAAGTAATGAACCTGCAGCATGGCTTCCGTGAAAAACGATTTAGCACTCGGCGTAAGCTTGTCAGGACGATAAAAGTTCCACAGTGATTTCAAACGGTGCTTGGCCAGCGGTTGACCGAACTCCCCTTCAGCGATACGCCACTGCCCGACATACTCTCCCAAGGATTCCTCACCTGAAACGCGAAAAAAGGCCGCAGTCGCCGGGGAATTCGTGATGGTAAACGATGGTGTCAGGCTGGTTCCAACGCTTTCCCAAGAAGTGAGATCGTGGCTTCGAAGGATCTCGAACGGCGATTGCCCACCCTCCCAGGAGAGTGTCAGGGCGTTGTCGTGCCTGAGAATGGACGATACCTGGAATGTTTCATCGGCCTTGACAGTGAGGGGCAAGACTATCATTGACGCAATGAAGGCGAGTTGATAAGAGGGCATAGCGTGTTTATCTCGTTAGGGGTGTGATGGATTAGCCACGGGTTGCAAACCCGTGCCACTCCGGAAGAAAGTTCATTCGTAGCGCGGGTTTGCAACCCGTTCCCCAGACCCGGCCCATCTCCTTAGCGGATTCTCGATACCAGTTCGCTTACCGCACCGGCGGGGGTGACATAACGCATGTACTCCTCCGATCGCAACGCCGTGCCCATGAAGACCGCATCATTGCGATAAGCCATGCGGCTGGGTTGTGGCGCAGGCGCGGCGACATGGATCTCTTTGGCACCCGTTTCTTCGATCACGCGATTGACGTTTTTCGACGTGATCCCGCAGCCCGGCATGATGATGATGCGGTCACCCGCACGCTCGATGAGTTGGCGAACCAGTTCCGTTCCTTCAAACACGGAAGGTTCTTGACCGGAGGTGAGAATGCGCTCCACGCCTAACTGAATCAGTGTATCTAAGGCTTCAAACGGATCACGCGTCATGTCGAAAGCCCGATGAAATGTGATCGGCAATGGCCGCGCGTGTTCGATGAGCTGTTGCGTCTTCTCCACATCGACCGTGCCGTCCGGCGTGAGCAATCCGAAGACGACGCAGTCCACGCCTTCTTCTTTGAAGATTCTCACATCCTCACACATGACGGCAAATTCTTCTTCCGTATGGCAGAAATCACCGCCACGTGGACGTACCATCACTGAGAGATCAATCTTCGCCGCCCGCTTCGTTTCACGAATGGCGCCGAGGCTTGGCGTGGTGCCGCCTTCTAACAAATTAGCGCAAAACTCGACCCGGTCAGCGCCGCCTTCTGCGGAAGCGATGGCACTCTCCACCGAATCAATACACATTTCCAATATCATGACTTCTTGTTTCTCCGTTGCTTCTTTCCTTGGTTGCGAGGGGGTGGCGGATCACCATTCAAATAGGCGAGGCGCTCGTTAATGTAGCGGTTAGAGTAATTCACGGCATCCTGTTCAAATCGATCGAAAGTGTAGCCGGGCTTCCCGTCTTTCAAAAGAACGGCCGAATTGAGGATCAAATTCGCCGCCACTTCTGAGGAAGCGTCTTTCAATGCTTTGACGATGATCGGTCGTGGATCGGAAAGGCTTGTCAGACCCAGAAACTCCGCGGCGCGTGTGCGCACAAGCGGCTCAGGATCTTGGTTAGCCAACTTCAACGCCGATTCTTTCATGGAGGCGGCCGCGGCGCCATGGCTGCTACAGGCGATCAATCCCCAGTAACGTTTCCAAGGACTTTCGGAGGCTAACGCTTTCTTTATATGTGATTCTGCTTGTTCGAAAGGCACCAGTGCCAAATCAGAAATATCGATCAACGCTGCGATCTCTTCCCGATGGTTCTGGCCGTAGGTCACCGGATCAGCAATGCCGTTCTCCACGAAGTCCGGCTCAGGGATGAAGCTAAGATCCGGCCAAGCTTTCAATTGTTTCGTTAGGCGATCACGCATCATACGCAAGATCGCTTGATGTTCGGGCCGATCGGCCAGATTGATCGTTTCATGAGGATCCGCTTCCACGTCATACAGCGTCTCTGGCGGCCGGGCTTCAAAGAACTGAGACTGAACCGCATTCAACTTTCCGGCGCGATGCAGTTGCCGCCACTCCTCGAAAGCGAGCATCTTGTAGCGGTAATTGTTCTCAAGTCCATCGAAGTTGAAAGGTTGATAGTGCCGCATGTACTTGAAACGGCCCTGGCGAAAGGTTCGCACCAGATCGTATTTCTCGTCGAAACGATCCGCATAACCAAAGACTTCAGCAGGGCGTGGCGGAAGAGCCGTCCCAAGAGAAGGTGTTCCATCCATGCCCTCGGGCACTTTCACACCGGCCAAATGTAGGAGCGTGGGGCCGAAGTCGATGAAACTCACGAAGTCTTGAATGCGCGAACCCCGATCATATTGCACGAGATGCTTCCAGTTTTCCGGTACGCGCACTACCAAGGGCACATGCAAACCGCGTTCGTAGGCATAGCCTTTGCTACCTGGTAGCACACCGCCATGATCGCCGAAGTAGAAGACAAACGTATCTTCTAGCAAACCTCCTTCTTCCAGATCCGCCAAGAGTCCACCTACTAAGCGATCGATGTCGTGAATACGGTCGTGATAGGTGGCAAGCGTGTAGCGAAAGGTGGGCGTGTCAGGATGATAAGGCGCGAGAACGACTGAAGCCAGATCGGTTTGAGGCTTCTTGGATTCCATCACCTGTTGGGAAAAGTGCAGGGAACTCTCGTGCGAATTGCCAAAGGTGCGCATATGGAAGAACGGTCGCCCATCCGTGGGCCAGGCCGCATTTCGCGACGACTCATCCCACACTCCTTTCCCAGGCGTGGCATTGTAGTCCGTCTTTGAGTTATTCGTGGTGTGATAGCCGGCATCGCGCAAGTAAGCGGGAAACATGCGTAATCCGTTAGGCATGGGCGCCATGGCACTGCGGCGATGATACTGCGTGCCGATTCGCGGCGCGTAACATCCTGTGATCAAGGTTGTCCGCGCCACCGAGCACACCGGTGCATTGGAGAATGCGTGTTCGTAGACCAAGCCATCCTTTGCCATCGCCGCAATGTGAGGCGTCTCGGCGCCATGCTCTTGAAAGAGCTTTAGATAGTGCATGGAATTATCCTCAGAGAGGATCCACACGAAGTTGGGCTTATCGGCGGCGTGCGTCGGGAGCAAAGCAAGCCATAGCGGCAGCGTTAGAGAGAGCAATCGGATCAGATGGCGCATCTCTGAACCAGAGCAGATATCCAAGGGCCTGTCACCTGAGGAACGGACAGCAACGAGATAGAGGAACCAGGGCCGTTCCCATATTCGCGGCAAAGTCCGACTCTTCGGAATACTCACGAATCCCGCCACCTACCGCCGTCCTGCGATTGCAATTGAAGGCAAATGAGGTTCTTCTAGTCCTACTCCGCACGACCCTCTGATTTCATGAACATTTCTTGCCTTAAACTCATTGCCTTGGCCGCTCTCTGCGCGCTTTTCACCGGATGCTACACCATCGATCCCTACCTTGGTAGCTCAAGCTCCCGGCCACTTCATCGAGCCCATCACTACGGCGATTCCTATGATGACTATCGCTACGGCGACTACCGGCGCAGTGATACGCGCTATCGGGGCACACCCAAGGTGCGACGGAAAAGTGGGGGCAATCTTGAGGTCGAACACCCCTCTGGTCGCACGGCGCTCTACTCTTCCCGCGGCAAACTGATCCGTCGCAATCCCAATAGCACACGTGCCGAGATCGTTCGTGGCGATGAAGCGATCCGCGACTACCTCTACAACTACGGCGGCAGCCGGCGGGGATCCTCAGGCGGACGCATTGAAGTAAAGCAACGCAAAGATGGAAACTACCTAGCAGAACTCTCATCCGGAAGAAGCGCTATCTTCACGCCGTCAGGTAGGTTGATCGATAATAATCCCAATCTCACGCGTACCGATCTCAGCCGCATGAGTGCTGCCGTGCGATCTTATGCGAGGAAGCGTGGTTCCACAACAACACGGCGCGGCACCGATGGCAATCCCGGTTTGCCTACGGTCAAACGTAAGAGCGGCGGCAATTTGGAAGCGAAGTTTCGCTCTGGCAGAACACTCATCTATAGCCCTAACGGCCGCTTGGCTAAACCCAACCCACGTGCCAGCGCTCTGGAACGGCGTCTCGCTGATCAAGCCATTCGCGCTTATCTTAGCGGCACGCGGCGGATCTATTAAGCAGTCCTCACGGGTTGCAAACCCGTGCTAGCTCAAGCAAATGATTCTCCAAAGTAGCACGGGTTTGCAACCCGTGCCTCGCTACCGAGATCGTCCTTCAGCAACGATTAGCGCGAAAGGTACTGATTTAGAAAAAGTGTTACCACCTGCTGGTAAACATCGCGGTTAGCCTTCTTCCGGTAGCCATGCCCTTCGTTCAGGGCATTCATGTACCAGACCGTTTTTCCATTCTTTCGAAGCGAAGAGACGATCTGTTCCGCTTCGGTTACCGGTACTCTTGGATCATTCTGCCCTTGAATCACGAGCATGGGCACACCAATTTTTTCGACACGGTTGTTAGGACTGATTTTCTCTAAGAATGCACGCATTTCGAGATCCCTTTCATCACCATATTCGACTCGTCTAAGATCCCGGCGGTAATCTTGAGTGTTCTCAAGAAAGGTGACAAAGTTAGAGATCCCAACGATATCCACAGCAGCTTTGAGGCGGTCGCTATAAAACGTCGTGCTGGCCAAGACCATGTAGCCACCGTAACTCCCGCCATAGACGGCCACACGATCAGCGTCCAAAGATTTCTGGGTCCCGATCCAATCGAGCAAGGCGCCAATATCCTTGACCGAATCTTCGCGCCGGAAGCCGTTGTCCAGATTGACATACTCGTTGCCGTACCCGCTAGAGCCTCGCACATTCGGCGCGATCACCGCCACGCCCAGTTTCTGGACCCAGAGTTGAAACGTGCTGGAAAAAGCCGGCCGAAACTGGCTCTCGGGCCCGCCGTGAATGGAAACAACCACCGGAAAAGGCCCGTCGCCGGGTGGCTGATAGACGAAGGCGGGGATCTCGCGGTCATCAAACGTGCGGTAACGAATGAGCTTCGGTGAAACGAAAGTTGACGCGTCGAGACCACCAATCTCACTCGTCGTCCAACGCTCTAACTGACCCACTTCCGATGGAGCCTCACCAAGAGTTAAAACGAACGTGTCGCTGGGAGATTGCGCCGTGTTCAAGGTCAATGCTAGCTTTCGTCCGTCGGGACTGAAGCCCAAGCCCCCGACCAATCCCGTAGGCAAACCCGCGACCTTTTTGAAAGCCATGCTCTGGGTGTCCATCAAGTAGAGCACGCCAAGGCCATCCTCATTAACAACGAAGGCCATGCGGTCTTTCTGATCGCTCATGGTGGCGCGATCGACATTCCAGGCGATGTCTTCAGTGATCACGCGAATGTCTTCACTATCCAATCGGCGAAAAGCTAATTGATTGAAATCACTCTTCTGGTTCGTGATGAAGAAAAGCCCATCGCCGGACGCATCGAAGCCCACGGCGTAATTCACCGAGCTGCCTTCTCCTGAAGCCCCTTCGAGCCGAGCACGTTCCCCATTCTCGCGATCGATCAAGTGAATGCGTGAGTCTCGGATACTGATATATTGGTTAACAAGAACCGAGCCGTTGCCCGGGCTCCATTCGATCGGAGCCCAGCTACTGCCATCGGGCGACTCGAGCAACAATCGTGCACTGTTAGGTTGATCGGGATCCAACTCCCAAAGATCGTTCGATCGGCCGTTGCGGCGCGTGCTGCGGAAAGCCAGGTACTTGCCATCACGGCTCCACTCCAGCGAACCGTTTCGGGATTCGCCATCCGTGAGCAGACGTGATTCGCCGGTTTGGGGATCAAGAAGGTAGATCTGAGCAAACTCGCTCCCACCCGCATCCATGGTGAAAGCCATGGATGGTGCACCTGGCCGACGCGACACGCTACCGATGGGTTCGTCGAAGAAGGTTAATTGAGTGCGAGCGCCTCCAGGCTGATCCACTCGATGAATCTGACTCACGTCACCGAATCTGGTGGAGACGTACACACTCTTGGAATCGGGCGTCCAGGCAAGGAAGGCCGCTGAACGGACGTTTTGATACCGGCGAAGATCTTCCACAATTTCTTGGGGAATCTCCGGGATATCTTCGAGGATCAATTGACCGTCATTGAGTTCACGTTTCACAACCGTTTCGGCGTGGAGACATGTCGCCGACAGGGCGATGAAAAGGAAGAAACGAGAGGGTACGTTCATTGGACTAGCTAACGTTTGGTTGCGCCGTTGATTCAATGGGAATAAAAACACCGCAAACAAACAAGCCCTCTTCATCTGTCAAATCCACGGCAAGGAAGTGAGGCCGAGATTTCAGACTCTACTCAGTTGTTAGAAAGCTGCCGCGTGATGACGAACGAGACTTCAAGTTCTGAACAATCGACCATCCTATTGCAGCCAACCCCCAGAGAAACCCGCGCGTTTCAGGCCGCGACGGATGTGCCGGTTCTTGCGCATGAGCTTCCACACGAGTTCCGTTCTCCAGTTTTCGATCATTGTAAGAATCGGTCCCTGGTCGATGCCAAGGTATTCGGTATCAAACCAGCCTTTGCCTTCGATCACGCGTCCATGCCCGAGTTTCACATCAGTGAATGTGAACGACGGATTGAAACAATCGAGAAAGCCGTATTCGGCATAGAGGTCGTTCCCAAATTTCTCCTTCATGGTCTTAAGAGCCTGAAGGCAAATGTCAGGAGCAAAGGGCATTGAGCCACCGGCGGCGGTCGGCGCGATGGTACCATCGTCACGAATTCGGATTCCGCTAGCACCACGGGCGGAATAGGTTTGGAACTGTCGCAGGTTTCCCTGATATGCGAGTTTCGCATTCACAGGTCCGTCGCACGCCGTGAGTCCCCAGACATTCTCACCATAGCCCTTCCAGCCCATGGGATTGGCAATGGCGTAGGCTCGCTGGGCTCGCGTCGCTCTGGCAGAATTCTCAAAATAATCGATGCCTTTCGTTTGCATGAAGGCGTCTTGGATACCTCGGAAATCAATCCACACATGAGAGTATTGGTGTCCAAACAAAGGGCTGAATTGGAGATGTGGCGCTTCCCCGTGGAAGATCCCCCAACGGTAAGACTTGGTGTAGCTTGCCCAAGCATCGTCTCTTACGGGATGGGTGGGCGATCCTAACGCGAGCAGATAGAGAATCATGGCTTCATTGTAGCCTTCGTAAGCATGCGGTATGAACCCCCGTTCCGGTTTCCACCCATGGCCGATCAAGCCATCCTCACGTTGTAGCCAATCCCATTCCACACGCCGGTACAAGGATTCTGCCAGAGTTCGAATCTCTGTATCCATCGTTTCATCCCGAGAGAAGTACTCTCCGGCAAAGAGCACGCCCGCCATGAGGAGAGCACTGTCGATGGACGACAACTCATTCGTCCGATAACGTGTGCCACTTTCGGCATCGAGAAAGTGATAGTAAAACCCACGATGTCCGGCCTTAGGGGCTTGGAAAAAAATAATCGTCCCAAAGCGCAACCATTCTGTTAGGAGCGGGTTTGAGTGCCTGTAGTCCTATGAGAAGAACCTGACTCTAACTCAATTCGTTTATGGAAGAACACTGCGCGTGATCTCACGGGCAGCGCGAAACGCAAGTTCATGGCGGGCGTCGTCGATGGCCTTGGCCGCGGCGGTCAACGGTGGGCTGAAGACTGTCTTGGCTGGAATAGGCAACTCATTCGCAAAGGCAAAGAGGAACTCGATTCCGGCATTGATTTCGTCGATCAGTTTCACAAACGAGGTAGAAAGAAGGCTGAAGAACATTATCCAGAATTACTGGAGGATATTCGCGCCGTTGCTGATCCCCATGCTCAGACTGATCCCAGTTTTCGCTCTACTCGCCTCTATGTCCGCATCACTGCTAAAGAAGTCCACCGGCGACTGGAAGAGCGCCCAGGGTATGACCTATCAAGTATGCCTTGCGTGAGAACCATCAACAGCAAACTCAATCTGCTCGAACTCCACCCTAGAAAAGTTGCCAAGACCAAGCCGATGAAGAAAGTGAAAGAAACCGACGCCATCTTTGATATGGTGCATGAGATCAATGCGGCGGCCGATAGCGATCCCAAGCAGTTGCGTATCTCCATGGACACCAAAGCGGCGGTAAAAATTGGCGAGTTTAGTCGTGGTGGCTATAGCCGAGGCGAGCGGAAGGCCCTTGATCACGACTTCAAAGCGAAAACAACCCTCGTGCCCTTTGGGGTTTATCAGCCCGAAACTGGCCAAACCGACCTATGGTTCTCAGAAAGTAAAGTGACAGCGGATTTTATGGTTGATCGTCTTGAAGAGCTGTGGCCGCGACTGCGTGCAGAGAATCCTGAAGTAGAGGTGCTAGTGATCAACGCCGACAATGGCCCCGAGAGCGATGGCCGTAGAACCCAATGGTTGAAGCGCCTGGCTGAATTCTCTACGGCTCATGATATAGTGATACAGCTAGCCTATTATCCACCCTATCATAGCAAGTATAATCCTATAGAACGAGTGTGGGGAGTGCTCGAAAACCATTGGAATGGAGAGCTACTGAGCACAGCGGAGAAAGCGCTGGGAATGGCCCGAAGCATGACATACAAAGGGTTGAATCCCGTCGTCACACTGGTCACCAAGACCTACCAGACCGGAGTGCGACTGACAAAGAAAGCGATGAAAGAATTCGCGCCCCAAATCAGTCGGATGGCTGGATTGGAGAAGTGGTTTCTAACAATATTCCCTGAGCCTGAAATGGGATGATTATTTATTTCCAAGCCCCTTACCCTTTGGTTCCTCGCCTTGAGGAGCTCTATCAAAGAACTTCAACGTGGCTAAGGTGCGTTTCGCGGCCTCTTCACGTTGGATAAAACCGCGCTCAACTCCGATGGGATAAGCTGTGAGGGCAAATCCCACCGCAGCAATGCTGCTAAAGGAATCGCCTGGCCCACGATCGGGAGTGAGTCCCGTTTCGCTGGGCGTGAGTTCCCAGAAATAACGGAACGTCCGGTGCTGGAGATCATTGAGAAACGCCGTGTCCGCCTTGCTAAGTTCTTCCGCCGGAGCAAGCGGGCTGAGGCCTAGGGTAACGATCATCCACTGATAGAGAATTCGGAGCATAGGCATTTCTAAGGCAGCCTGATTGAGATGCCAATGGTCTTTCAAAATAGGAGTTGCCACCAGTTATTTACTATTAGCCCGGCACTGAGATCTCAGTAGGATTAGACAAGCCCGATCGTCACCATGAGTTACCCTACCATTCTGTCTACCTTTCGTCTCGCCATCACTTTGATCGCGCTCGCTCCCTTGCTCGCCACCAGCCTGGCGCAGACCAATCTGCTGGCCGACCCGGGCTTGGAAGCATCTGAACCCGCAACCACCGAAAACCCGTCTTGGACCTTGGTGGTGGATCAACCGGACCCGAACGGTCGCGCCGCGCAATTCCAAAGTGCGGGCTGGGCAAGCAATCCCAATGGCGCGCCGGGGATCGGGCTTTGGCTGAGGGCCTTTCTGGGCTCTAGCGAAGATGCCGCGTCAGGTGCTCAAGCCACCTTAACGCAACGTGTACCGGCCACGCCAGGCCTCAACTATGAACTCACCGCCTGGCACAAGGTAGAGGCCAACTACATCTCGGCTTCGACCTTGCTCGCCATGGATTTTATCGATGATTCCGACACGGTGTTGGCGAGCCAAGCGTTAGAATTGAATGGCCTTCACCCCGCCGATGGCTCCTGGGTGGCGTTCCAAGTGAAAGCGGTGGCTCCCGACCTCACGGCCGAAGTGCAGGTGCGGGCGCAGATGATCGATGGTGTGAATGCTAACGCCAATCCCCAATCGGCGATGTTCGATGACTTCTTCCTCCGAACGATCGATCAACAGACCACCGCCTTCGTGGCGGATACGGAACGCACCGCCAACGGCTTTCGAGTTCAAGTGGAGAATGTTGAAGGAAGTACGGTGGATCCTTCTACGGCAATTCTCACGATTGATGGCGTGCCATCTCCAGTCGAGGCGAGCCAAGCGGGAGATCTCACCACGTTCACTCACATACCATCAGAACAATGGGGACCTGGCGCTCGTTTAGATTGGGTCTTCCTGGCAATGGACACACAGGGCAACGCTATTGAGGGCAATGGCCTGCTAAGAGTGCCGGGATCTTTGGTTTACGGAGGAGGCCTTGTTAGGACCGTTCAGGTGCTTGCGGGCGTCACCACCAACAGCGTGGAAACGGCACGGCAAGCCCTGGCCGCGATCGATGAGGGCGAATCCATCACGGTGGAAACTCCTTTCGTGCATTTTGAAGACGGCGATGGGCCACCCATTCTGCAGGCCTTGTCGCGGCCTTATCCCTTGTTCGATCCTTCGCTTGGAGGTGATGAAATGCTAGTAAATTCTGACAATTTCGTTATACTCTCGACTGGTGAGTTTTTTCTCAAAGAAGCCGGCACGATTCCCTTCGTGGTGAATAGCGATGATGGATTTGAATTTCATATCGACGGCGAATTCGTTGGCTCTTTCGGCAACCGTGGCCGTGGCGATTCTTTTCTCACCGCAGAACTCGATGCCGGTCGCCATGCGTTTGAACTCCTTCAGTGGGAAGCAAGTGGCGCCGCTGGGGTCAGCCTTTTCATTGGTCGATTGGATCTGTTAGAGGGAGAATTGCCTCCGCCAATGAGCGAAGACGCTTATGAACTCTTGTCAGGGTATGATGTGCACCAGGTGGTGACGGAGGACTCGGATGGCGATGGGATGGATGACTTCAAAGAGACCTTCTTCTTCGCATCGCTGAATCGCGACGGAAATGGAGATTTCGATAGTGACGGTCTCAAGGATGTCGATGAACTACGGGCTCGGGCTGATCCCACCGAGAAAGACACGGATGGCGATGGATTGGAAGACGGGGCAGAAGTGAACGAGCATGGCAGTAGCCCTGCCCTAACGGATACTGATGGGGATCAACTGGATGATGCTCGTGAAGTGAATGAGTTGAACACGAATCCGGCCCTAGCAGATACCGACGAGGATGGATTTGATGATCAGATCGAGCTGGCATTGGCCACCGATCCATTGGACCAAGCCGATTTTCCGAATGACATCGTTGCCGTCGACGCGGGGAGCTGGAATGCCGCATCAACCTGGATGGATGGTCAAACGCCTCACGCAGGAGAAACGTATATGGGGCTTGGCGATGTGATTCCCTTCATTGAGAGTGCGGCGGGCAGCTTTGCCGGCGACTCGCTTGCTCTTAGAGGCCCCCATTTGGAAGTTCGACTTAACCATGCGGGTACTGCCAATGCGAATCTTTCTATGCAGACCCTCGAAGTAGCCTTGATCAATTCCAACCGATTGGAAGGCGCCCTTCACCTCGCGAGCGATGTGATCGTGAATGTCGCTGCCAACATCACGTTTGACCTTGCTAGCCAGCTGAACGGCGAAGGCAATCTTCGATTTTTCGGCGACGATCCTGACGAAATCACGAGCGCAGTCATTCTCTCAGGTGCGGGCAGTGATTTCACCGGCTCAATCCACTTCGAACATGTTGATGCCAGAGGCACCACGCCGGGATCTCTAGGCACGGGAACGATCACGATTGCAAATGGCTCCCTTACATTCGGCTACCCGCTTTCAAGTCCAACCACGACACTGCAATTGCAAGGCACGACTTTCGAAATCGTGTTAGACGATGACGTCGCCGTAGGCAATCTGGTAGGCTTGACCGAGGACGGCGAAATCGCTTTCAGTTTACTGGATCTTCCCGGCGTCGAGAGCGGTCCTTTCACCGCCGATGATCTTCTCGCTCTGTTTGAGATCGATGAAGGGATTCGCGGCAGCGGCACCCTGACACTGCTGCGTGACACGGGCGATCTCGATAACGACGGCCTTCGGGATAGTTGGGAAGTGGACTTCTTTGGAGATACCTCACCCACGGCCCAAGACGACCCGGACGCGGACGGCCTCTCGAATCTAGCCGAGCAGACTGCAGCGACGGATCCCAATGATCCCGATACGGACAAGGACACCCTCACAGATGGCGACGAAGTGAGTCTTCACCGATCCGATCCCACATCCAAGGATTCTGATAGTGATGGCCTTGAGGATGCCGATGAAGTGGCGCGTGAGCTTAATCCAAGCAATCCTGACACGGACGGTGACGGCCTCCAGGATGGATTTGAAGTGGTGGACTCGATGACCGATCCTAGCAATGAGGACACAGACGGAGACGGGTTTCCCGATGGCAGTGAGTTGGACACCGGTTCTGATCCCAACGACGCCACCAATCAGCCAAACCGCTTCGTCGTTCGCACCATCGCTAGTGAAGAGGGGCCGGTCGCTAACCTAGCAAATGCCCAATCGCTAAGAGATGGCACCGCGTCCGGCATCGAAACCGTTAGCCTTCATGCCTCACTAAATTTCTCGGATAACCTGGAAGTGCCAGGACTCTTTCCAGGTGATCTCTTGTTTCCCGGAGAGGTGACCGACCATTTCATTGTCCATGCGACCGGCAAATTCGTTCTTCCTGAAGGTGGGCTGTGGGGGCTTGGATTTCACTCAGATGACGGAGGGCAACTCATCATCGATGGCACGGAGATCATTGAGTTCGACGGCACCCGGGGACGAAACTCCACGATGCGCACGCTCAATCTAACAGAAGGCGAACACACATTAGAGATACTCATGTTTGAGCGTATCGGTGGAGCCGCTCTGGAGGTCTTTCGCTCTCGGGAAACAGGCGATTGGGGTGACATCGGAAATGGCTCTTTGCCAGAGGAATTTGATCCCGTGCTCATCCAGTTCGAGAGACAAGATTCTCCTCCCATTTTCACAGGCTCGATCCTGTCGGTCTCCCGAAACGATGCAGGCACTCAGTTAGCGCTGAGCGTCGAAGGCCTGGTTAGTATCGAGTATTCCACAGATCTTCAAACATGGGAAAACATCGCGGCGAGCGTGAGTGAAACCTTTGTCGATAGCGACCCGGCCCGCCAATCCCGCACCAGTGGATTCTATCGATTGCGCAACGTTAGTGCAAACCCATGAAGAACTGTTTCCCACGATCCAAATGAGCGATCATCATCTCCGAAGCGAGGTGACCGCGCCGATCCTGGATCGCCGCAGTGATAGCGCGATGTTCCTCTAAACTAGCAGAGCGGCGAGGCGCGTTGGTGGAAAGAACGGTGGAAATAGCGCGATGCTGTTTCTCAATCAGTTGGGAGAGAATCTTCAGCATCTCGGGATTCTCAATGAACTGACAAAGCAACAGATGGAAAGCGACGTCAGTCCGAATGACTTCCGATATGGCGTCTTCTTGGTTCACGTCGCGTTGCTCTGAGAGGTTTTCTTCGATCTTGGCTAGTTGCGCATCAGTCAGTCCGTTGACGGCCAGTGACCGCACCGTGAACGCCTCCAGGGCCATGCGGAGATCCATGTGCTGACGGATCTCATCCACGGTGAATTCGTGCACCACGACACCGTGCTGGGGCGAAATCTTCAGGTAACCTTCTTGATCCAGCCGGGTGAAGGCTGCCTTGATCGGCGTCTTACTCATCCCCAGTTCCTCAGCGACTTGACGCTCGGATAGCACCACGCCGCCCTTCAGCTCTCCTGTGATCAAACGATTCTTAATGGAGGTGTAGGCCTGTTCTTGCAGTAGGCCTCCCTCAGCCCGTCCAGAGGGATTGGTCGTAGAGCGAGGCTTGGAAGGGGGCATCGGCGAAGCCTAGCGGTTTCAAGAACCATCGCAAAGGTTCTCGTTGTTGGAGGTCTCTGAGATGCCAATCGGCGATAAACGGGTTGATGCGATCTCAAATCTACCTAAAGATCTCTCGTTGAGATCTCAATTGCTCTTAGACCCATCACCATCCGTATCCATGAGAACCGCCATTGCCGTCACGCTCCTCTTCGTTAGCAGCATCTCGCTCAACGCTGCCACAAACGTCCTCGCCGACTCCGGTTTCGACATGTCCACCCATGCCAGTCAAACGAATCCGGTGTGGGACCTCGTCGCCAATCAGCCGGACGGCACACAGTTCTCCGCTCAATTTCAAGATGCCCCGTGGGCGAGTAACCCTGCCGGGCAACCTGGGATAGGCGTTTGGCTCAAAGCCTTTGAAGGGAACCAAGCTGATGGTGAGCCTCTGGCCAATGTGACCGTTTCGCAAACCGTGTCAGCGATTCCGGGAGTCTCGTATGAGCTTGCCGTGTGGAACCGGCAAGAAACCAACTACACCGCCGTCTCAACGTTCTTCTCCGTGGAATTCTTGGATGCCGGCGGTTCGGTTCTTAGCTTGGAACGTAGCGATATCACGACTCATCCCAAAGACGGCAGTTGGCAACAATACGCGCTGACCGCCGTGGCCCCGGCCTCCACGACGCAAGCCACGGTGAAATTCGGGATGGTCGATGGCGTGGATGCGAAAGCCAATCCGCAGTCAGCGATGTTTGATGACGTGACATTTTCCGCCGATGTCATTCCCGAACCGTCTTCAGCGGCTCTTGGGGTTCTCGGCCTCGTGGGGCTTGCGCTCCGGCGCCGCCGCTAGAGGCGACCATTCTGCCTGAGAGCGGTCGGCCAATCTCGTCGGCTCAGGAGGTGATGCGAGGAGTAGTCGTTGTCCTGCCGGGGAGAGCTTTCGCGTTTGGTTTCGGCGTCATGAACCTTGCCCGTAGCAACGAGCAATCGCCTAACATTCCTTCTTAATGGAAGGGTCTATATAATGCTTTCCCTAGATGGCGACGCCACCCAACATCCTTCATCATGAGCATTCGATTCTTTCTCCCCTTTCTTGGTGCCGTTCTGATCCTCGCCACAAAGGCTGTGACGGCTGAAGAGCCGGCATTCAAGTCTATCTTTAATGGCAAGGATCTCTCAGGTTGGAAAGTGCCCGATAATAATATTTGGTATTCGGCGGAGGAAGGAGTGCTCAAGATCAAGAGTGGGCCTAAGAAGAAGGGATCAACGCTCTGGACAGAGAAGGAGTATGAGGACTTTGTGATGGAGTTTGAATTCAAGTTTGGTGAGGGCACCGTGGATTCTGGCATCCACATTAAAAACAGCGACCAGATTCAAATCGGCATTTCCGGTTCACTCAAGATCGACATGACCGCTCTGGCCTATATTCCAGGCAAGAGTTATCCGGTTCGAAAGGAAGACAAGGTCAAGAAGGTGCTCAAACAGGACGACTGGAATCACATGAAGATTCGGGTGAAAGGGAAGACCTACGAAACTTGGTTGAATGGTACCAAGATCATGACCTACACCTCGGAGTCGGCGATCGATAAGGGGCCTCTAGGGATTCAGCTGCATGGCAATCGTGACATGGCCATTGACTATCGGAACCTCAAAGTGGCTGAACTGAAAAGTTAGACTTTCTTTTTAGGTCCGTATCGTAGCGTAGGCTTCAGCCCGCGCCCGCCGCAAATCTCATATTGCGCAGCTCAAAGGCTACATTGCGGTGTTTGTCAGGGGATTCCAATCTTAATCAAACACCTCGATGACCGGTTTGCGGTGCGCGCATGCGTAGAGCTGGAGGCGGCCGTCTTCCCGCTTGCGCAATCCGGCGCCCGCCAGAAAAGTGGTTTCCTGGCAGTGAAAGATCTTTGAGGCCACCTTTCGAAGCCGGCGGGGAAGCGGTACTTCTTTCCCCAATCGCAGCTCAAACAAGTCGAGCCGGTTTTGATCACCTGAGAGACACATGCCGGCAAGGTAATGACGCTTGCCTGAGCTCGTGACGATGTTGATATTTTGATAGGATCCGTATTCAGCATCCTTCCAATCCGCCCGGTCTGCCTCAGCCGCCACCCAAGTTTCCCGCAGCTTAAATTCGCAACCCGGCGCTCCAAGAGACACGTCGTTGCGATGATAGAAATCGATGGTGCTTGAGTCCCAGGTCGCGACCATCAAAAGGTCGTCGGCTAAGGCCACCGCCCCCGCGGTCGAACGTTTGACAGGCCCCTGGCGTTTGATTCGGATCATCGGCGTTTGCGAGAGATGCTGACCACTCATCAGCCAAACCTCGGAGGTGTCCTTGATGTGATTGTCTTCCAACCCAACAGCTAAGAACCGGTTGCCCAAGATCTGGAAGCCTCCGGCGTGACGGAGCGGCTCGTCATGCAACTTGATGAGTGTTGCGGTTAGAGCGTTGCTCTCGCCGATGGGAATTCTGAGTAAATAAGCTAAGGTGTTTGAACTTCCCGACAAAAGCAGCGCTTCTTGAGAATCCTGATTGATCCACTGGACCCCTTGCAAATGCCCGCCTTCAGGTAGACCACTTGGCACGCGAAAGTCCAGTCGCGTGGGAGAGTTCGGATTGATCGCTTCAATGGCCTTGACGACATCAAAATCGTTCTCAGCGTGGCTAACGACGGCGAACGCGTGCAGGAGAATGACTAGACCTACGCCACGTCTAACGAATGAATACAGTCTAACAATCACTCCTCGGCTTCTTCGCTTTTCTGAGAGCGTGTCAAGTCGCGCAGCCAATTCTCGAAGAAACGGTCTTCTTTCTCAAGTTCCGGCGTTTCCATGTATTGGCGAGCGCGCCGGCCGAGATTGAGCGACATATTAAGCGTCTTGTTAGATCGGCGAACCTTGAGGTTCACTGGCTGCCCTTCTTTCTTTCCGGAGATGTATTCTTTGAACTGTTTGAGATTGGGATGCTCTCGTCCCACCACACGCGCTTGGGCGGGCGGCAGTGTCTTGAAGGTCATGTCATCCACTTGAATGATCTGATCGCCGGGCAGCAGGCCGGCTTTGTGCGCCGCCGTATTAGGCAAGACTTCTATCACCACGATGCTACTAACAAATCGCCGGTTCTCCAGAGCCGTCTGACTGGTGTTCATCTGGATGCCGAGAAAGCCATTGTGCTCCATCTGGTCCACGACGGCGTCGTAGATGACCTCCCCCAGCCGGTTCCTGATCTCGGGATCGAGATTTTTTACGTAGGTTACTCCTAGCACTTCCCGAACTTTCTTGGGGTAGAGTCCGACATACTTGCTAAGCGCTGCTTGGGATCGTTCGCGAATTTCGAACGCTTCCGCGCCGAGCCCCATGGCCAATTGCCTCAGTTCCTGATCGCTCGGCTCCGGCAAGGGTGTCTCTTCGGGGGCCGGTGTCTCGGCAGAAGGCGCTGGAGCGGGTGAAGACGCCCCCGGAGTTTGGGTCTGCCCCATGACACTTGTGACGAGCAGAGCAGAAAGGAGAAGACAGAGAGCGCGCGCGATCATTCTGGCAATTCTAGCGATGACGCGCGGGCGCGCAACTGCTCAAACCATTAGCGACGTTTCTGCACGGCTTTCTGCTTGCGAAACTTGCCGCCCGTCTTGCGCGAGATCCCGCGCAGCATCTTCTCCTCGTCCCGATTATCTTTGCCCGTGACATAATAAATGGTGTGAATGCGAGGGATCTGCGGAAGTTTCTCCTGGCCGACCTCTATCAATTTGTAGAGTTCTTTCGCTTCAATGATCTCAAATTTGCCACGCCCTTGAGATCGCGTGGCGTTGCCATCGGTAAGCATAAAGGCCGTTTCGGAACGTAATTCAAATAAGGCTTCGAGCGCGTAGTCATGCCGGGTACCGCCAGGTCGGCCTCCGGTTGGTCCGGCTTTGTTATGATCCACGTTCGTCTGAATATGTTCTTTCGCCGCAGCTTTATTTGATCTCGTGGCCGCGACCAATTGCGGTTTCCACAAGCGTGCACTGCCGGACCAGTGGATCACACCGAATAACGTATTCACACTCAGGCTATCAATCAACTTGAACGCCTCTTCACGGATGACTTGAAAAGCTTGTTCCTTTCCACGTCGCACCAGCTTGCTTGTTTGATAGTCATAATCTCCCGTGCGGCCGAACATGGACGCCGAGACATCGATCATGATCACCACGCTTCGTGCGTTGTCTTTGATATTAAAAAAACTCATCCCGCTTCCCGTACCGCCTCCACCTTGCAACCCCTGTCCCAAACCGGAACCAAGACCAGCGCCGCCTGACAAACTTGCTAACTGATCGGAAATCAGTTCTGAAGGATCGAGCGGAATCATTTGATCCACCGGCACTTCCGGCAACTCGGGTAGAGCAAATTCTGTGGGCCGGATGCTCACTAGCTTCTGATCAAAAACCGGCTTCGGCGTCATGGCAGCATGCTTGGCCATGTTCATCTTGTGCTCGCGCGATTGAGCGGGAATCACGATCTTCTCTTCCACCACAAACGTGGCCTCGGGTTCACGAAAGTATTCAGCGATCTTAAACAAACCAAAGAGCAAGAGCGCGACGGCATGAGCGGCGATGCTACCGATAATGATCGTGGCGATGAGCCCACGTTTCTTGTTAGGCCGGTCCGTCTTGGGTTTCGGCTTCTTCTTGCGCCGTTTCCTTCCGGACGCTTGATCGCGATCGAGCTCGATCATCCTTCCTGACCTCCTCCATCTGAAAACGTGACGCCCGTGATACCGGCACGAGCACAGGCACCCAAGACATCGACGATGCGTTGGTGCCGAACCACATCGTGAAGATCCACCGTCACCAATGCTTTGGATTTGCTAAGTTCCGCCGATTGTTTGAATTTTGTGAGGATCGCCACCAACTCGGGCAGTTCTGGATTCTGAAGATCATCGACTTCCATTTCATTGATCGTCACCTGCCCGGTAGGTAGGATAAAAATGCGCTGCTCATCCGGCAAATCCACACTCGTCTCCTGACTAACGCTTCCCGGCAAAGTCATCTTGATATCGCTTTCCGGCTTGGTTGGTTTGGCCGTGACCATGAAGAAAACGAGTAAGAGAAAGACCATATCGATCATGGGGCCCATCTGCATCTCCACCAGATCGGCGCGGCGTTGACGTCGGCGCATCCTCATGACTCCGTTCGGTAGCTTCCAATGATGATATCCAAGGCACCGGCTTCCGAGCACATACGCACCAATTCCTTGATTTGACGGCCCGGTGTCTCGCGATCGGCGCGAATATAGACCCGCAGAGGTGGGAAGTTTTCGAATTGTTTCTTCAAATGCATCGCCACTTGTTCCTTGGTCGCCACGGTGTTTTTGAGAAAATAAGCGCCTTGATCATCGATATTGATGATATCCCGATTGCTCAAATCACGCGGAGTCTTGGCCGTCACGGTAAAGGGCAAATTGATATTCAAATTGATCTCGTCCTTGGACATCTTGAACGTGACCATAAAGAAGATCAGCAGCAAGAAAGTCATATCGATCATCGGCGTGATCTGAAAGGTCAGCTGACCGTGGTGTCGTCTCCGGCGTTTCACGATCTAGATCAATCTTCGTCTGAACCACCGGCGAGTTTCACTTCACCAGAAAGGATATCAATCAACCGGCTTGTCCGTTTTTGAATCGTGCTCATGATCGCCATGAGACGATCGCGGAAGAAGAAATAAAAGAACATCGAAGGAATTCCTACCAAGAGACCACCGGCCGTGGTGACCATGGCTTGGCGAATCCCGCCTGCCAGTTCCGAGGGTTGGGAACGTTGCTGCTCGAGTTGCTGAAAGGACTCGATCATCCCCACGACGGTCCCCAACAGACCGATCATCGGCGCCAATGTCGCAAACACATTCAAATAATTGACCCATAACATGTAGCGGGTTTCCTCTTGATCCAAGGCTTCGCCAGCCGCCTCCATCATCGATTCCTTATTTGCCCGATCGCGGTCAAAGTTCACTTTCAACAACGCTGATGACAAGACATCGGAAAAACTACTGGGATTGCTCTGACACATTTCGTAAGCATGCCCCACGTCGCGCTTCTCCATGTAGCGCGTCATGCTCTCCGATAGCGCCGGCGGGGCCATTTTCTTGGTGGTTAGTTGAGTGAAACAATAGACGGCTACGGCGATCGTGCCAATAGAGCATAAGAGCAACACATGCATCATCCAGCCGCCGTCCTTGTAATAGTCGAGTAACGAAACCGATCGTTCGGGAGTGGGCCCCGTTTCATCGAAGTTATCACCCTCAGCCGCAAACGGCGTAGCGATCGAAAGGACGAGAAAACAGACTAAACTTAAAAGGAATTTCATTCTTGTAATGATTCAATCAAGGGCTTGGCTTTGGAGATAAAGGAACTATCAGGATAGAGCGCGATAAGATCTTGAGCGCAAGCTACCGCATCATCCGGCCGCCCGGCCTCCTGATAAACTTCACAAGCTCGCCACATCCCTCTTGCAGAAGGTTCATAAAGAGATCCATGAAACAAACTCGCATAGAGGAAATGATCGAGTGCACTCTGGTAAAGGGCGAGATATTGCGGTAAGATTTCCTCATCGTCTCGCCATCGCGGGTGGGCTTCGCCCAATTCGCGTAATTGATTAAATGTGACTTCACCCAAGATCTGGTGAGCTTCTACCACGACCGCGGGTTCGGTTTGTTTGTCCAGTATCTCGCGAGCCGCTTCGGCCGCTTTTTCACCTTTTCCACTTTGCACCAGTGCCAAAAGCCGCAAGCGTTGCGCTTCTTCGCGTCGATCGGTATCCCAATCGGATTCCATGATCTGTTCACACCATTCCAGCGCTTTATTCGCGCTGACGGCACTTGATTGTTCCAGGGTTTGACGAATCAAGCGCAGCCCGATCTCGCCGGTATTGCTGTTCGCCACCGAAAGCAGATTGACCTTTTTATTATAAAGATATCGCAAGCTGTCCCGTTCGTTTTTCTCCAAGAGTTCATACTCGCGATCCGTTTGCGCAAAGTCGATAAAGGCGATGTCCGACCGCTTGATCGTCCGGCGCGATGTGCCGCGGCCTCTCGGCCCTTCTACAATGACTTGAAAGCGCACCTGTTTCGCGTCCAAGGACTCCAGCCTGCCGGTCACAGCCTCACCGGAATGCAAATGAAGCACGTCGAGCGAGAGCGCGATTCCCGGTATCATAAGAAGAACAATGAAAACGCACCTAGGAAGCATCATCGCGTGGCGGTGGCGTTAGGGGCTTGGAAAAAAATAATCGTCCCAAAGCGCAACCATTCTGTTAGGAGCGGGTTTGAGTGCCTGTAGTCCTATGAGAAGAACCTGACTCTAACTCAATTCGTTTATGGAAGAACACTGCGCGTGATCTCACGGGCAGCGCGAAACGCAAGTTCATGGCGGGCGTCGTCGATGGCCTTGGCCGCGGCGGTCAACGGTGGGCTGAAGACTGTCTTGGCTGGAATAGGCAACTCATTCGCAAAGGCAAAGAGGAACTCGATTCCGGCATTGATTTCGTCGATCAGTTTCACAAACGAGGTAGAAAGAAGGCTGAAGAACATTATCCAGAATTACTGGAGGATATTCGCGCCGTTGCTGATCCCCATGCTCAGACTGATCCCAGTTTTCGCTCTACTCGCCTCTATGTCCGCATCACTGCTAAAGAAGTCCACCGGCGACTGGAAGAGCGCCCAGGGTATGACCTATCAAGTATGCCTTGCGTGAGAACCATCAACAGCAAACTCAATCTGCTCGAACTCCACCCTAGAAAAGTTGCCAAGACCAAGCCGATGAAGAAAGTGAAAGAAACCGACGCCATCTTTGATATGGTGCATGAGATCAATGCGGCGGCCGATAGCGATCCCAAGCAGTTGCGTATCTCCATGGACACCAAAGCGGCGGTAAAAATTGGCGAGTTTAGTCGTGGTGGCTATAGCCGAGGCGAGCGGAAGGCCCTTGATCACGACTTCAAAGCGAAAACAACCCTCGTGCCCTTTGGGGTTTATCAGCCCGAAACTGGCCAAACCGACCTATGGTTCTCAGAAAGTAAAGTGACAGCGGATTTTATGGTTGATCGTCTTGAAGAGCTGTGGCCGCGACTGCGTGCAGAGAATCCTGAAGTAGAGGTGCTAGTGATCAACGCCGACAATGGCCCCGAGAGCGATGGCCGTAGAACCCAATGGTTGAAGCGCCTGGCTGAATTCTCTACGGCTCATGATATAGTGATACAGCTAGCCTATTATCCACCCTATCATAGCAAGTATAATCCTATAGAACGAGTGTGGGGAGTGCTCGAAAACCATTGGAATGGAGAGCTACTGAGCACAGCGGAGAAAGCGCTGGGAATGGCCCGAAGCATGACATACAAAGGGTTGAATCCCGTCGTCACACTGGTCACCAAGACCTACCAGACCGGAGTGCGACTGACAAAGAAAGCGATGAAAGAATTCGCGCCCCAAATCAGTCGGATGGCTGGATTGGAGAAGTGGTTTCTAACAATATTCCCTGAGCCTGAAATGGGATGATTATTTATTTCCAAGCCCCTTAAGTTCTTCAATCGTTGTGCCGCTTGAGCATACTCAGGAAAGGCGCGTAGATCCTCACGCGCTGCAAATTCCGCATAAACTTCGTAGGCAGCCTCCGGCTTTTTCAATGTCTCCAAAGCTTTTCCTCTCAGGAAATAAGCCTGGGCTACCAACGGAAGGAATTTGCCGTAACTCACATAAACCCTTTCGAAATATACGATTGCCTGGATGGCCTCTCCGTCCGCATTCAAGAGCCGCCCGCTTTGCAACAAGGCTTCGGCTTTGTGTTGTGCGCGAATGCCGCGAGTCTCTAGCAAGTTTCTCAAGACCGCTAAGCTCTCCTCACGTTGGTGAAGCTTCTCCAGACAGGTGGCCTTGGCAATGAGGATATCGCCTAATCGAATGGTGCCGCTATCGCGTCGCTCCACTCGTTGGAAAAACTCCAAAGCTTCTTCATAAGGGGCTTGGAAAAAAATAATCGTCCCAAAGCGCAACCATTCTGTTAGGAGCGGGTTTGAGTGCCTGTAGTCCTATGAGAAGAACCTGACTCTAACTCAATTCGTTTATGGAAGAACACTGCGCGTGATCTCACGGGCAGCGCGAAACGCAAGTTCATGGCGGGCGTCGTCGATGGCCTTGGCCGCGGCGGTCAACGGTGGGCTGAAGACTGTCTTGGCTGGAATAGGCAACTCATTCGCAAAGGCAAAGAGGAACTCGATTCCGGCATTGATTTCGTCGATCAGTTTCACAAACGAGGTAGAAAGAAGGCTGAAGAACATTATCCAGAATTACTGGAGGATATTCGCGCCGTTGCTGATCCCCATGCTCAGACTGATCCCAGTTTTCGCTCTACTCGCCTCTATGTCCGCATCACTGCTAAAGAAGTCCACCGGCGACTGGAAGAGCGCCCAGGGTATGACCTATCAAGTATGCCTTGCGTGAGAACCATCAACAGCAAACTCAATCTGCTCGAACTCCACCCTAGAAAAGTTGCCAAGACCAAGCCGATGAAGAAAGTGAAAGAAACCGACGCCATCTTTGATATGGTGCATGAGATCAATGCGGCGGCCGATAGCGATCCCAAGCAGTTGCGTATCTCCATGGACACCAAAGCGGCGGTAAAAATTGGCGAGTTTAGTCGTGGTGGCTATAGCCGAGGCGAGCGGAAGGCCCTTGATCACGACTTCAAAGCGAAAACAACCCTCGTGCCCTTTGGGGTTTATCAGCCCGAAACTGGCCAAACCGACCTATGGTTCTCAGAAAGTAAAGTGACAGCGGATTTTATGGTTGATCGTCTTGAAGAGCTGTGGCCGCGACTGCGTGCAGAGAATCCTGAAGTAGAGGTGCTAGTGATCAACGCCGACAATGGCCCCGAGAGCGATGGCCGTAGAACCCAATGGTTGAAGCGCCTGGCTGAATTCTCTACGGCTCATGATATAGTGATACAGCTAGCCTATTATCCACCCTATCATAGCAAGTATAATCCTATAGAACGAGTGTGGGGAGTGCTCGAAAACCATTGGAATGGAGAGCTACTGAGCACAGCGGAGAAAGCGCTGGGAATGGCCCGAAGCATGACATACAAAGGGTTGAATCCCGTCGTCACACTGGTCACCAAGACCTACCAGACCGGAGTGCGACTGACAAAGAAAGCGATGAAAGAATTCGCGCCCCAAATCAGTCGGATGGCTGGATTGGAGAAGTGGTTTCTAACAATATTCCCTGAGCCTGAAATGGGATGATTATTTATTTCCAAGCCCCTAACGCGCTTGCTTCATGGCAATGAATCCCAGTCCCGCATCTGCGCGATCGCGTTCAAGCGCATTGGGATGCCATTTGATGATGCCGCGATAGAGTTCCTCCGCGATATCCAAGTCTCCAAGACTGCGATGGGCGTCGCCACTATCGATCAATAAACGGGCGCTATGAACCTCGGGATTCAATTCCAATGATAAGTCCATCAAAATGGCGGTTGCCTGAGCGGGCTTGTGTTCTTTCAACGCTTGCGCCTTCCCCCAATAACTTCGCGCAGCGAGGATGGCTTGTTTCGTCGAAGAGGCCTGCCTTTGTTTCTCGTCCCAAAGATCTCCCAAGTGATCCCTTTCCAACGGGCCGCGATAGAGTTTGGTTAGGCCCAAGATCAGATCGATCATCGATGTCTTGTCTTCGTCAGGGCCAAACTGATCCACGGCGGCCCAGTAACGCGCTCGCGCGGCCTCCAGTTTACCGTCTTTCTGTTCTAGCCAAGCTAGCCAATGCACCGCTTCGGGTAGACGTGTACTCGCTTCATGTTCGCTAAGAAACGACTCAAAGTGCGATTGCATTTCATCATAGCGCTCGCTCGCTCGCAAAGCTTTGCCCGTTTTGAAATAGCCGTCCTCAAAAAAACGCGTGGATTCCGGCGAGATCACCGCATAGGCCGCAATCCCGTCATCGATATCACCCAGGGCTAAATGGCCATCGCCAAGAAGGAGCCGCGCTTCATCGACATAAGGACTGTCTGGATGAGCCTCTATCAATCGGCGAAACGCTGGTATAGCAGAATCATAGTCCGCCAGCACATGCAGGGAATAGGCCTGACGAAAGCGCGCATCGATATGATAATAACCGTCAGGATGTTCTTTGAGATGGCGATCAATCAGTTTAAGACATTCCGCCGGCCGGTTGGCAAAGGAATGGGCCATAGCTTGCCAATAGAGAGCCGATTCAATGAGCGCTTCCTGTTTCGGATAGGTTACGGGGACGGCTTTGAAAATGGTGATGGCCTCGTCATGTTTGTCTAATTGCAACTGGCAGATCCCCCGCATGAAGAATGCTTGGGGCGTGGTCGACGCTTTGGGATAAGATTCGATACATTCTTCAAATACCAACAAAGCAGCGGCGTCATCCCGCGCGCTTTGGAACGCCTGGGCTTTCATGAATAAGACCAGAGGCGCGCTGGGAGCAGTAGCCTTCTCGCGACCGAACCGCGTGAAATATAGATCCGCGCTGGCTACAGCTTTGGCCCAACGTTCAGTCTGCATCCAGCATTGGATCAAACTCACAGTGGCCTGCTCGACAATGGGGCTGGGCGCCATGCTGGCGAGCATGGCTTCCATGATAAGCCCCGCTTCACGGTACCGCTGCAACCCAAGATACGCGCGCGCCACACGCATGCGCAGGGCGGCGTCATAATGAGCGACTTTTTCAAATTGCGCGAGCTCACGTTTGATTCGCGTTAAGAGACCATCGAGTTGAAAAACAAGTGCGTCCGCATTGCCTCGCGCTTTTAATGTTTTGATGCGTTGTTCCAAACGCTTCTGCCTTTCCATTTGGAAGGTGATAAGCCGCTCTTTCTCCCACACGTGACGCAAACATTGAATCGCTGCATAATACTGCTCCTTATCTAAAAGCGATGATCCCAATTTGAGCATGAGCGATTGGAGCCCGATGATCTGGACAAATTGATCGAAATCCTTGGCAGCGCTATTCGTCAATTCGAGTGCCTCTTCAAGACGATCGGTCTCTAATAACGCATGTAATAGCAACGTCATGAAGCGCCCGGCGATTTCCGAAGAACTGGCTTCCAGACCAGCAAGCCGTGCCTTAAAAAAATCGATTGCCGCGTCATGCTGATCTTGAAGCACATAGCCTGTACCGAATAACACCGCCGCTTCTTGCCTTCGCGGATCTGACTTGGGGGCTTCTTTGTAATAAGCGCCAAAAGTCTCTTGCGCTTCGCTGTAATCAGCCGCCTGGAGCGCACAGACACCCTTCCAGAATTGGAGTTCGAGTTTCAGCTCATCGACGATTTCCGGCATCGCAAGTGCTTGGTCAATTGCCTCACGAGCTTCATCAAAGGCGCGCGTGCGAATAGAACAAATCGCCAGCAGCGGCCGCACCTGAGCGACGGCTTGTTTCGCCTCCTCCGCCTCACCGAAATCGGTTAGGAATTGCGTGAAAGCTTCCTTCGCACCTTCATAGTCACCCTTGGCATAGGCAGCGCCTCCTGACTCAAAAAGCTCTAACGCTGTCTTCGGCGCCTCGCCCTGTGCCCACGATGAGTCGCCGGACACAGAAACGAGCACGAGCAAGATCCAAAAGAGGGGCACTCGGGTCATTCAATCAGGGGGGATGATCATGCAGATCCTGACAGGTTAATCATTCAGGTCAATCTCTCTTTACGCTTTCCATGGCGCCCGTGAACTGCGGGGTGAATGATAGTTCGCCCGCCACCCCTCAGGCCGCAATATGTCTACGGGCGAATTCTTCATACGCGGTGCGTCCCACGTAGGCAGGAAAAGCCTGTGCCTAACGCTTGCAGTATGCCCAAATAAGTACGGTTCTTCCAATGCGTCGCCGGCCTTAGACGACGGCCATCTGAGCCTCACCGGAATCCGCCAGGCGATCGAATTCCTGGCGTTCCCGAACGCGGTTTCTGAAGGGTTTTCGGTTACCCACAAGACTGGTGAGTTACTGGGCATGTGGGTTGCAGCAGATCAAGGAGCGGCTTCTCAAGGGCCTGTGAGCATGCCCGGCGGTTAAATCCGCCGCTCCTTGATAGTGCCTGCCACTTTCTGGCACCATGGGAGATTCTTTGCCACCTTGAAGCCCGAGAGCGCCACTTAGGTCTGTTATGAATGCAGAATCATCCTTGATTGAACGCAGCCGGGCCGGGGATTCCGAGGCCTTCGGTTGCTTGGTGGGCCAGTACCAATCGCTGGTCTGTGCCGTCACGTACAGCCTCTGTGGCGATGTCAGCCGGAGTGAGGAATTGGCTCAGGAAACATTCGTCACCGCTTGGAAACAGTTAGGCAAGCTGGAGGAACCGCGAAAATTCAAGGCCTGGTTGTGCGGCATCGCCCGCAATCTCACTCGTAGCGCGTTTCGCTCCGCGCAGCGAGACGCCTCTTCCAAAGCAGCATCGCTGGAAGAAGCCAGTGCCATTCCCACACCGGAACCCGAGCCAGACGCGGAGGCCATGATGGAGGATGAGAGCGCTCTGGTCTGGAATGCCCTATCACAACTGCCAGAAAACTACCGCGAACCATTAGTCTTGTTCTATCGTGAGGAACAGAACGTGCAACACGTCGCCGAATCATTGGAGCTTTCTGAGGATGCCGTGAAACAGCGTCTCTCACGTGGTCGCGGGATGTTGCGCGAGCGCGTGGCGGCCATCGTGGAGGGCGCCCTGACGCGGACACGGCCGGGACCGGCTTTCACCATTGCCGTCCTCGCTTCCTTACCCGCGATGCTCCCACCCACGGCTTCAGCGGCCGTGGTGGTGGGTTCGGCCGCAGCCAAAGGTACCGGCACGGCCGGATCCACTGCGGCTGCCGGAACCCTGGGCGCCGTCGTAGGGCCCTTGATCGGCTGCTTAGGAGGGTGGTTAGGCGTACGCGCCGCTCTCAAAGGCACCAAGACCAAGGAAGAACGCCAAGCCGTGAAACGCATGTCTTGGCAGATGGTCGGCTTCATTCTCTTTTTCGTAATCGTGATGTTAGCACTGATGATGCTAGGCCCAAGATACTTCCCGGGCAGAGCTTTCGTGCTATCGATCGTTGGCGTCAGTGCGGCCTATGTCATTGCTCTTGGCGCCATGATCATCTTTGCGAACCGGAAATTTCATCGATTGCGCGATGCCGGAATGACGCCCGAAGAACGCTCGCCGAAAGTGGCCGCGAAACGGGCCTTTCGATTCCGTTCGAAAGGCTCTTTGTTGGGCTTACCATTGATTCATATCAATACGGGCACCGTCGTGGAGGGAAAGTACAAGCGCGCCACCGCCAAAGGCTGGCTGGCCTTTGGCGACGTCGCCATCAGTCCGTTCTTGGCCATGGGAAGCGTGGCTTTCGGCAGCATTGCCTTTGGCGCTATCCCCATCGGTCTAGTGGCCATGGGAGGTCTCGCTATCGGCCTGTTAGGCTTTGGCGGCATGGCAATAGGGTATCTTGCCGTGGGCGGGTGTGGTATCGGTTGGTGGGCCGCTGGAGGTGCCGCGCTGGGTTACGAAGCCGCCTTGGGTGGCGCCGCTTTAGCAAAGGACTACGCCCTCGGTGGAGCGGCTTTTGCCGCAGAAGCGAACACTCAAGTAGCGCAGGCATACTTCTCAGAGCATGCCGTTTGGGCTCCCGTGAATCTTCTGTTGGAGCATTCGCGATGGTTCATCGGGCTAGCATTCCTGCCATTTGTTCTAGCGCCCTTATACCGTGTGTTCGGACGTTTCCTGCCGGCTGAAACCGAGGGAGTGCGCCTGACTTCCGGGTGGATTGTCGAATGTCCCAAGTGCGGGTTTGCGAAGCCCCTGGCGGAATCCGGGGGCGTGCGCATCGGCGCCTCATCCTATCAGAAACGCGTCCTCGGCTTCTGCCTCAAGTGCCGGCGGCTTCGTTGGGTGGCTATCAGAAAGCTGGATAGTTAGGCCTTGCTTTGGGCAATTCTTGCCGATTACGTAGCGGTTGATGAAGTGCCCGGAATGCCAAGCGTCCCTCCATGAGACCGTGGAAAAGTGTCCCCAATGTGGCTTCTCTCTCTATCAGTTGAGCGCGGAATTCGGGCGCTTGCCCACGATCAAAGGCGTGGTGACCGATTTGCCTCACAAATTGGGCTATCGCGACGCAGCCAAAGCCCGCAGCGCCATCAGGCGCTTTGTTAGACAATTTCCCGATATACGGTTCCACGTCATCCTGACCGGACTTCATGAGGAAGATTCCATCGCCAAGTATGCCTTCTGGATTTTTAACCAGTCCGGCATCTGTTCCACGCTGCACAAGGGCGGCTTGAACTTCAACATTCTCCTCGTTCTCGATACGGCTTATCAGCGCGCCAATCTCAGTATAGGTTACGGCTTAGAGCCCTTCGTGTCCGCGGCCCATCTCGACGCCGCTCTTTCCAAGAGTAAAGACGCACTTAAGGCAGAAGACTACGCCACGACGATCACGACGACCCTTGCAGAACTCACCAACACCTTGCATGAAGTGGGCGACAAAATCCCCAAGACTTACGGCCTCCGGCGCAAAGAGCGGCCTGATGACCCGTTGGAATAAAGGTCAAAAATTTGGCGCTAAATTCTTGACTTAAGCTCAGAAGTGTCAAAAAATTGGCCTTCGTATGAGCGATCCGTCTACTCTTAGCAAGCGGGAACGCCAGATCATGGACGTGGTCTACCGGTTGCGCCGCGCCACGGTCTCTGACGTTCTCGAGCACTTAAAATCGCCGCCGTCACGAACGGCTGTGAGAACGTTGTTAGGCATTTTAGAATCGAAAGGCCATTTGCAGCACCGCCAGGACGGCCGCGAATATGTCTACAGCCCGACCCAACCTCGCAAAGCGGTCGGACGCTCGATGTTGCGGCAAGTCGTGGGGACCTTCTTTGACGGATCGGTGGAGAAAGCACTCGCCGCTCATTTCACCGATCCCAAGACCACCCTACCATCGGATGAGATCGAGCGCATCGAGGCGCTCCTAGCCAAGGCCAAACGTCAACAGAAAGGGAAACCATGAACTTCATATTGGAACTATTCATTCGTGGAGCAGCCGTCGCCTTGGTGGGTTTGCTAGCCTATCTGGCAGCCAAACGCATGGGCGTTTCCCTACAGGCGAGAATGTTAGCATTGATGATACTCTCATTGCTGGCCTTGCCAGCCGTCGTTAGTTTCGCGCCCCGATGGTCAATTATCCCTGCTCCGACGGCACCCGTCACCGGATCGGCCGCGAAGATCGAGAGCGACGACAGCATCTATGTTAGTTCTTTACCCGCACAAGAACTTGCGCCGGTGGATTTGATCGAAGAGGCGGCTAGTCCGCCCCATCGGAAGTGGGAAGCGCCGCATATCTTTCTAGCGATCTATTGTTTAGGGGTGAGCGTTAGCGTTCTCATTCTAGCCCTGGCAACGTTGAAACTTCGACGCATCCATCGCGATTCATTGCCGGCCGATGATTCACGCATTCCCGCTGAGTTGCGGGACGTGGTGAGGGTAGCTAACCACAGGGGTGGCGTGCCGATGACGTATGGACTCTGGCGCGCCACAATTCTTCTGCCGCATGAATGGCGTGATTGGTCTGACGAACGATTGCGGGCCGTGCTCGCTCACGAAGAGGCCCATGTGAAGCGCCGCGATCCCCTCATGAACATGCTGGCGCATCTTGCTAGAGCGATTCACTGGCCCAATCCACTTGTTTGGTGGTTAGTTAGGAAATGGCGGGAGACCAGTGAATGCGCTTGTGATGAGTTGGCTTTGGAATCTGGCATCGCGCGAGACGCTTTGGCCACGGCCATCTACGATCTGGCGCGTCAGAATCAGGAGGCCATGCCTTTGTTAGCATCAGGGATGGCGACTGTCGTGGAGCACCGTGTGAGGCGCGTTCTCGAACATAAAATAAGCCGGTCCATTTGGCGGGGGAACCTTGTGATAGCGCTCAGTTTGATCTTGGGAGCGATGGCTGGAGTGCTAGCACAGAAACCCTTGAAGGAAGAGGAGTCGTTAAAGGCTCTGCTAAAGAAAGCTGAAGAGCATTTTCAAGTGGGCGCCTACGATGATGCCCAAGCCATCTATCACCAGATTCTACGTCTTGATCGCTACAGTGCTGAAGCGCGCCGCGGCTTGGAACAAGTCGATCTCAGGCGTGGCGGGCTTATCCGGGTCGTCGATGAGAACTGGGAGATACCCGTTCCTGAACCTTCTGCCGGTGGCGGAAACGACGCCTTGGATACTATCAAAGCCAAACTCGATCGCCTCATCATTCCCGAGTTCGACGCGGGACCCATGACTTTGAGCGAGGCGATTGAGCTCCTAGGAAAGCTCTCCATTGAGCAGGATTCTGAGGAAACGGAAGAGAACCGGAAAGGCGTGAATATTCTCATCGATGAGCGGAAACTCAAGGCGTCGAGCCCTGAAAGCCTAACTAAGAAGTTTAGCCTCCAGTTGTCAGATGTGCCGTTGGGGGTGATCTTGAAATACCTCACCGAACTCACGGAAGTCTCTATGCGAGTCGAGCCATATGCCGTGGTCATCGTGCCGAAAGAAGATCGGCGGAATGCGCTGTTCACACGTCGCTACCGCATTCCAGATGGCGCTTTTGAGGATAGCCCAAAGAGCTACCTGGAAGAGCGTGGCATTGAATTCGAAGTTGAAGGGAGTAGCGCTCTCTATATTCCCAAACAACGCGCGCTTGTGGTTCGGCACACCGCGGAGACCTTGAATAAGATTGACGAAATCGTCTCTTCTCTGTTAGTAAAGAGCGAGTCCGGCTACGTGATTTACACAGCCGGAACGGACCGCTTCACGGTCAAGAATCGAGAGCTCTGTCAGGAGCAACTTCCCCCCTTCTCAACCTACAAGATTCCCAACACCCTCTTCGCACTGGAATTCGGCCTAGTGGATTCGCCCAGCTCCAGCCAGACCTATCCAGCAGAGAATTACCCGCAACAAGAATGGTGGCCCCAATCGTGGGCGCGTGATCACACGCTGAAATCAGCCTTTCAACATTCTGTCGTCTGGTTTTATCAGGAACTCGCTGCTCAGATGGAGTTGCCCATCGTTCGCGCTTTGTTAGAACGGTGGCGCTATGGCAATGCCACCGTCACCGGCGACCCCAAGCTCTATTGGTTAGGAGGCAGTCTCAGGATTTCGCCCAACGAGCAGGTGCAGTTCATTCGCCGCTTGAGAGAAGACCAGCTTCGCCTTTCTGACACGACCATGAAATCTTTCCGCCAAATAGCGCTATCAGAAAAACAAGGAGATCGCATCCTCTACGCCAAGACCGGTACCGGCGACTTTGGTCGCGGCTGGATCGCTTGGTATGTGGGCTGGGTTGAAGGAGCGGAGAACGGTCCGCACGATTTCGCCATCCTTTGCCGCGAATCAAGCTTCGATAAAGCGCACGCGTTGCGAGCTGAAATCACCGACGAAGTGCTGGCGGAGATTGGGTTTCGAAAGTGAGCGGCCAGACATAAAGAATCACCTAACTTAACGCTCACTCAATTTGCCATCAGGCGAAATGATTCGCAAGCGCGATTCGCCGCCCGTGATCCCACCCCAGAAACCGTAGATCATGGAGACATTCGCTGCCTCGAGTTCGGCGCGCTGTTGCGCTGTTAGAGGTTGGCTCCCTTCCGGTGCATTGGGCTCCAACGCTTCGAGCTTGGGATCGAAGAGGAACTCTTCCCAAAAGTTGTGGTGACCAGGCGCCATGGTTTGAGAGTAAAAGCCGCGAAGGATGATAGGCTCGGCGGTAAGTCCGGTAATGACCGTCTCTTTCCAAGCATAGAGAGGAAACGTTTTGAGAATGGGCGGTAAGATCTGGGCCGGCGGATAGTAGAACCGAGTGACGATTCGAATGGTGCCATCTTTACTTTCGAACACACGTTCTTTCAGATCTTGCGGGTTGGGGGGAACGGTGCCCGTATAATCAACTTCCAGCCTCACGTGATCTGTATCACATTGTTCCCAAGGTTGTTCGCCGTCGCAAGTAGCGCGGAGTTGGCCGCCTTCGAGCTTCAATTGATCCGCCGGGTATTCGGCACTCAGATCCCAACGGAAATCGTCCAAGGTTTTCACAGGGCCTAAGTTGGCATCCACGGAATCGTTGGGAATATCCGCGCCCAACTGCCAGCGCACCTCTCCCATGGGCCAAGTGTCTTCGCCCCGATTCTCATTCAACCGGTAGGCATAACCAGAAAACTGAGCAAGCTCGCCCTCCCGCAGCTTCACTTGACCGTCTTCGAGATACTCGATCATCACCGAATCGACCACGCTATCCCGAAGCTCGTCTTTGGTGAGTTCGATGTCGCGCCCCGTGATGGTCCATCGCGATTTCAGGCGATGATGAGACATCAAGTCGTCAAACTCGCTCTGAAGCGTGCGCAGGTGAAGCGGCGCGCCGAGGAGCAAAGGCGTGACGAGACGCTCTTCCGCCTGCGGCACTTCGCGCACCTGCTTGATCACAAGTTCACCCGGCTCAACTTTCTTGTATTCAAAATCTAAAGTGAATTGGCCGGCGTCGTTAACATTCTCAGACCAAGCCGTCATGACGCTGGCAAAGGTCCTGGCGAGCGTTTCGTAGTCCTTGGGGAAGTCCATCACCTGTGCACCAATGGGTACGAGGCTCGATGGTTGCTTCGGTTGGATAATGGGGTTGTTGTTAGAAAAGAATACATCAACCAGTTCCGGCCGCGCCACCGTATCGGGGTTGGCGACGGAAACAGCGCCATCCTGTGTCACAAGGTTGGCCGTACGGCTGACAAAATTGCCAAATGTTCGTTGCTGCATGGTGGCCACGCCATTGGCCAGTTCAATCTCATTCGGAAACGAATGATGCACTAACAACGCCATGCCCACCTCGGCTTCGTCTACGCCAAAGCGGAGCCGTTCAAGATAGGCGTTCGTACTGTAGAAACTGGCAAAGACTTTTTTGATGGCGCGGAAGACGCCGCGCTCATTTGATCTGGATCCATCACAATGTGACGGACCGGCGTCATCACCATCCGTGTCATCAGCGAGACATCCACTGAAGCTGTCATAAAGCCCTGCGCCGCTGAATCGTGCGCTATCCTCCACATTGGTGGAGCTGCGAAACCGGATCTTCCTTTGAGGATCGAAGGACGCCAGGGCCTCGATGATGGCCGTTTCCTGGTCAGCGGTGAACGAGGCTTCTTTGATCCAATCCTGAATCTCTGTCAGGGCCGTTTTGAGAGCCGCCAAATCGTTAGGTGGAAAGGTACGATGTGTCGTCAACCTTTCCGCGATACGTGTTTGCAACGGGCCGTCGCCCGACTCGTTGGCCATGAAGCCACTCCAAAGATCGAAGCTGAAAGCGATGGCTTCGGGCGTGAACTCATCGGCATGAGTTTCGAGAAAGCCGAAATTCGCAGCCTTCCCCCCAACATGGCGGATGTCATCCGGCGTGAGGCCACGCGTGGATCGAGCGATCTCGCCGAGAGCCCCTTTGGGAGTGATTGCTAGAGGCTCGGTGGCCTTGAGTTCATCGAGGCGTTCGCGGATGGAGTCGGGGAGATCTTCGGGCAACGCTATAAGCTTCAGCGATTTATCCAAAGTAGCGCCACCCGCTGAAAGATAGACTTCCTGACCGGTTAGGGCTTTGGCCGCATCTTGCTCGCCCGGTTCTTTGAGATAAATAAAGGGAACACCGAAGGACTTTGCTAGAATGGCGACGTGTGAGTTCGGCGTGGAGGCCTCGATACTCACCACACCATTCACTAACGGAATCTCTGCCGGCACGTGATCCGTTAAGAGGATGTCGTCTGTTCTCAATCGCCCATCCAGAAAAGCGGTCTCGATCTCATGGCCGGGTATCCACACCAACCTTCCCACCGCCCAACCATCCGCGTAAATAGTGCGGGCGTTGAGCCAACGCTCAATGCTACCTAACGGGAAACCTCGCTCCGCATAAAAAGCCTCATCTTCTGCAGTTGTTGGGCGTTGCTCCGGCGTGGGCATGTAGAAGATCGCATGAGAATCCGCATCGCTGATGGCGCGACGAACCATCTCGAGCCAATCAGCCACTTGCTCCCGTGGATAAGGCGTTCCCCCGATCAATTCGATGCCAAGTTCTTGGGGGCCGAAGGCACGGGTGAGGACGGTTCCGAGCACGACTTGTTGATCTCCATTAGAATCGAGCGATACGGCGGCGAACTCTTCGGGAGTCATGCCCTTGAAAGGCTCAAGGCGTGCACTGGCAAAGTCATAATGAAAGAGAAACTTTCGGCTGTCTTGAAAGATCACTTGCTGAGGTTCACTTAATAAAATAGCGAACTTGACCCAACGGACGTTGGGAACGCCGCTTGATTGGATTTCCGTTAGAAAAGGTTCATCTATCTGGCCTCTATTGGTGAAGAAAGGCATGCGGATAACGTTCTTGCCATCCTCCTCCTTGCCGCGGTCGCGAGCCTCGATGCGATAAAATGCCTCGGGATTCGAAGAGACATCCGTGAAACTGAAAGGAAGATGTTGCGCCGAGGCGAGCGGCGCCCATTGCCGCAAATCTTGAGTCGTGAGGATCTCGAAAACGGGGTCTCGGGGGAAGTCATTAGGATCCTGATTCTCCAAGTCTGGATAAAGGCCGTGGGCCTCAATCGTGACACGACCGGCCTCGCGTTGAATGCCGGGCTCCAGCGGATCCTGTGCCATAACCGCCTTGGAGAAGAGTGCGCATGTTAGTAGAAAGAGCAGAAGTCTCATGAGAATGGAACGGTAGCATGGTTGACCCTCATCGGTCAGAATGGTGGAGGACGATTGACAAGCCTTTCTTCCGATGATTCCTAAAAACCTAGTGATGATGGTAAACCGTTTTCAATTATTCGCTGTCCTGTCCAGTCTCGTCTGGCTGGCGACAGCTGTTCGCGCCTCTGAAGAGGCTCATTTCCACTGCGGTCATTGCGCGATGCTGGCGAGGATCGAGGCGGGCAAAGAAACCAAGACTTCCAACCGGAAGTATGCGCCGGATCGATTAGTCGATATCCTGCATTTGAAGATCGAGGTCACGCCGGATTTCAAGGAGCGCGATCTTGAGGCAACCGTAACCATTGATTTCAAACCAATTGCCAAGCCACTCCGGCAACTGCATCTGCACGCAGTGGACCTCAGGATTCATGAAGTGACTTCAAACCAGGCGATCGCAGCTCATCAAACGACCGATCATCATCTTGAGCTAACGTTTGCCGAAGCGATCCCGGCTGATGAACAACGTCAGGTGATCATTCGTTATCAGGCCACACCGAAAGACGGGCTTTTCTTTCGCACAGGCGACATGGGTTATCCGGGGGGTGACACCCAACTCTGGACGCAAGGCGAACCGGAATCGCATCGGCATTGGTTTCCAAGTCACGACTATCCTAACGAGAAATTCACTACCGAACTGGTCTGTCATGTTCCTCAAGACATGATTGCACTCTCTAACGGACGTCTCGTCGCCGAAAGCGTGAATGACGAAACCGGCCTCAAAACCTTTCACTGGCTTCAAGATCAACCACATGTCAACTACCTTGTTAGCCTTCTCGCCGGCTATTTTTATAAGCTTGAAGACACCCATGGTGATTTGCCCATCGCCCTCTATGTCCCGCCTTCAGAAAAGGATCAGGCTGCCAATACGTTCATTGACACGAAGAAGATTCTCGAATTCTTCGACGAAGAAATCGGCGTCCCCTTTCCCTGGGACAAGTATTACAATGTGTGCGCCTTGGACTATCACTTCGGCGGCATGGAGAACACCAGCATCACCACGCTAACGACTCGCACGCTCTTCACCAGCGCCAGTGAGAATCTGCACAGTAGTCGAGCCCTTGATGCACACGAGGTGGCTCACCAATGGTTTGGAGATTTAGTGACTTGTAAGGATTGGAGTCACATCTGGCTCAACGAAGGCTTCGCGACCTACTACTCTTTGCTCTACGACAAACACGCAATGGGGAATGATTTCTTCAAATACGGGCTCTACAACAAAGCGCAAGGGATCTTTGGCCATGACAAAGACATCATTCCCATTGTTTATAACGCCTACAATGCTCCCATCGATCAGTTCAGCTTCCGCGCTTACCCAAAGGGTGGTTGGGTCTTGCACATGCTACGATCCCAGCTAGGCGATAATCTCTTTCGCCAATGCGTGAAGGCTTATTTAGAGAAACATCGCTACCAATCCGTCGTCACCCAAGATCTCGTCGATGTCTTCGAAGAACTGAGCGGGCGTTCCTTATCACAGTTTTTTGATCAATGGGTCTATCTCTCCGGTTATCCCTCGCTGAACGTATCCTATCATTGGGACGAACTGACCAAGCAGGCTAAGCTCACGGTGAATCAAACGCAGATGACCAATGAGAAACGTCCATGGTTTCGCTTCCCCTTGCCCGTTCGATTCCACATCGGCGAGGAGTCGCGAGACGAAGAGATCATCATCTCAAAGGACCGTGAAGACTATTATTTCACTCTATCAAAGGCGCCGAATGTGGTTCGGATCGATCCGGAAATGACCGTGTTGGCCAAGGTCAACTTCACGCCCAACGAGAAAATGCTTCTAGCGCAATCCCAACCCGGCATCGACATGATCGGCCGGCTGGAGGCGGCGAAGAAACTTGGCGAGAAGAAGGGTAAGTCGGCCCTCACACGGCTCAAAGAAATGTTGAACTCGGACCCGTTCTTTGCCGTGCGCACCGCTGCCGCGAACGGTCTTGCGGGGATTCGCAGTCCGGAGGCGCTCGAAGCTCTGCAGGCGTCTCTCAATCAGGAAGATGCCCGCGTTCGCCAAGCCGTGGTACGGGCCCTCACGCGATTCTATGGAGATGACGCCTTGAACACTCTCAAGAATATTGCGGATCACGAAGCGAATCCTGACATTCGTGCGCAGGCGATTCGGTCTCTGGGGAAATATGCCAGGACGGATCTGCGTGATGATCTTCTGCGCACCTTGCAAAGCCAATCCTATCGCAACCGGGTCGCCGACGCCGCCATCGTCGCGATGCGTTCACAAGATGATTCCTATTATGTGGAACCGCTCCTAAGCAGGCTTAAGCAAGACGAAGCGCGATTTACCAGCGGTGGATTCTCCAACGCCATGAAAACCCTGGGATATCTTGCTCGAAATGAGGAAAGTAAGGATTCCGTGCGGCAATTCCTAACAGAAAAGACAAGTCATCCCAAGGAGAATGTCGCCCGCTCTGCCATGGGCGCTCTGGGCGAGCTAAAGGATCCGAAGGCGATCGCCATTCTCGAAACCTTCGTAGCCGCTGATGCCGATTCCAAGGACGGCAAGGCCGCTCAGGACGCCATCAATCAAATCCGGAAAGAAGCCAAACCCCACACGCCCGCCGAATTGACGCACCTAAGACAACAGGTCAGTGACCTGCAGAAACAGCTCCGAACGGTCACGGGAGATCTCAAATCCATGCAGGACCGTCTTAACGCATTTCTTAAGCCAAATACGAAGACCGAGGCCGCGAAATAGGCTGCATCTAAGGAGCGGCCGTTTTCAACCGCCGGTGAGGGAATCCAGGCCTCCGGCGATCCATACGATCGGAACGGCAGGGACGTCTGTCCTCAATCCTCCGGCTGACCGGACGCCACTAACTCAATCAAAATTGCTTGCCCTGGCCAATACCATAAGCCTCAAAACCAATTTCGCGTAAACGCGTGAGGTCCGTGACGCGGCGCCCATCAAAGAGAAACGCCGGCTTGAGCATGCTAAGGTGAATCCTCTCAAAATCCTGCTGCGCAAAGAGATCCCATTCCGTGAGAATCACAATAGCGTGAGCATCCGCCGCCGCTTCTTCGGCTGATTGACAAATGCGCACCGATTCATCACGAGCAAGCTCGCCAAGATCTTCGAAGATACGCTCTTTGGAAACTTGCGGATCAAAAATGGCGAGCGTCGCTTGTTCGGCGAGGAGATCACGGCAGACCGCGATCGCCGCCGATTCTCGTGTGTCATCGGTGTCTTTTTTGAAAGCGAAGCCCCAGATGGCGATCGTCTTGTTTGCCACCGTATTAAACATCGTCTCAACGATACGCTTGGAAAATCGGCGTTTCTGATAGTCATTCATCTTGACCACTTGCGCCCAATACTCCGCCACTTCATGCAAGCCATAGTGTTCACAGAGATAGGCCAAGTTGAGAATGTCTTTCTGAAAACAAGAGCCACCGAATCCGACGGAAGCTTTTAAGAACTTGGGACCGATTCGGCTATCCGTACCAATGGCGTGAGCGACTTCGTCGACCTGCGCATTCGTGGCCTCACAAAGCGCCGAAATGGCATTGATGGAAGAGATACGTTGCGCGAGAAAGGCATTCGCGGTCAGTTTTGAAAGTTCCGACGACCAGAGATTGGTCGTGAGGATCCGTTCTCTCGGAATCCAATGAGCATAAATGTTGGCCAGTGTTTCCACGGCGCTATCAGATTCGCCACCGATCAGCACGCGATCGGGATTGGTGAGATCCGCGATGGCGGTGCCTTCCGCAAGAAACTCGGGGTTGGAGAGCACGTCGAAACGGACTTGCGGATTGCCCGCCGCGAGGATGCGTTTGATAGAGTGCGCGGTCCGCACGGGGATGGTCGATTTCTCCACGATGATCTTGTCTCGATCGGCGACCGAAGCGATGCGCCGGGCACAGGTCTCGATATAGCGAAGATCAGCAGCACGGCCCGCACCGACGCCAAAGGTCTTCGTGGGTGTGCCCACACAAATGAAAAGGATATCGCCCTCTTTGATCGCGCGGTCGACGTCCGTATCGAAGAGCAGGTTCTTACCCCGTTGCTCGAGCACCATTTCATCCAGGCCAGGTTCGTGAATCGGCAGCCTGTCGGAATTCCAGGCCGCGATACGCTCCGCGTTCACATCCACTACCGTTACCTGGATATCGGGACACTGGTGGGCGATCATCGCCATGGTCGGTCCGCCGACGTATCCGGCGCCAATGCAGCAAATTTTCATCATTTTGAGAATTAACATGATTGGAGCTCAGGCCAAGAGGTAATTGGCGGCTCTCGCAAAGAAATCGTCGGTTCAAACCAAGAAAGTTTGTCCCTCGCGTCTGCTGGGCGGTGTCCCCCTCAGTGTTATGAATCATCCACCGAAACGCATTCTCCTGGTGAGTTTCTTTATCCTCATGGCCGCTCTGTTTGCCTTACTCGCCTTCATCGGTCCGCTTTTAGCCGGATTCACTCTAGAGACCACGACGACCTTTACCTTTTTCAGTATCTTAAGCGTCGGATCCTTTCTCCTCTCGCTCTACACACTGACCTACGACGCACCTTAGAAGTAAGATCGCAGTACGTTAGTCGAAGTATTGATAGAGTTTGTCGAGAAACTGATCCCGGTATTTTCTAATCGTTCGCCGATCCAATGTCTCGGCAGTACCAAGTGCTTCCTCAACATCAGCCGTTTCGAACGAACGCCCATCGATAATGGCGTGATAAACGCGTGATTGAATGCCCTTTGCTTTCGAAAGAACGCCCGCAACGTACCCCGCGAAGTCCTCACTACAGAGAAGCTCAATTTCATATGGAGATAAAGAAGCGCCGTTCATCAACACGCCGGCATCGCAGGCCTGGTCGATATAAGCCTGAATCAAATGCGAATACCGCTTATGCTTACGTGCATGATTCAAATAGACCGTTCGCGCAGTCTTAAAAGCATAGGTGAGAAACGAACCTGTCGATTCGGCTTTCAAGGATCCATCATCAAGCTTCCTCTTGATTCGAAGAAACGCATCGGTAGCGATCTCATCAGCCTCATGCTCGTCAACATGTGGAAAATGTCTTCTAACAAGGCGTCCAAGCCGGAAGAGCAGACACCCATCCCGGCAATGTTCGCTGCCGAGTGCGCACTGATCAACATCGGTGTTGTGACACTTTAGTGTTCCTCTGCATCTCTTCTCATCAACAATCATGGTCTCCTCCTTCATGGCTGGCGCGAATTCTGCTCTTCCAACCTCGAATGGTCGAGAGTCATCGTTTCAAATCGTTTCAGTAATGATAGGGCCCGTACAGAGAGTTTACCCCAAACAATTGATTGACCAAGAATCCACCGGATTCACTCGAAACTGTATGCGTCTTTCGCACGAGGCCCTGAATTTCAATGAATCTCCTGGTGTTTTCGGATCGTACATGTTAACCAATCAAATCGATGAGTAAGAAGTCGCGTTCCTATAACGTTCAGAGCGACAAGAATTCTGACGGCGATATGGATGATCAGCTGTTAGCACAAATGGCCGCGCTTTCTCAGGATCCGATTCATCGCCTCATGACATTATCTGACAAGGACATTGATTTATTGGTCAGAGAAGAGCTTGACCAGCCCGTCAGTTCTCGCGTTAGGAAGTCGTGTAAAGGCGTCAATCGCTAACAAAGCCACGAGTTTCACACCTATCGCTAAAGCGATTCTCGGCGATTGCATGAAATAACCTGTAATTCCCTGTTTATGCTTGAAGCCTTGAGGCCGGCTTTGTATTTCCGCCACTCATGGAAGCGGAGTGGCCTAAGTTGGTTGAGACCTGCCTCAACAATCATCGAGTCAGCAAGAAGCTTTTCGCGGCACGTGCGAATGAGATCAATGAGCAAGAGAACCTCATTCCCGAACCGCTGAACCCAACGCGGTGGTTCTCCCAATTGCGATCCTGGAAGACCGTCAGCAAAGGTCATCTGCGACTCTTTGAGTTGACCTTGCTCGATTTGACGAGCGAAACGGTGATCCTGTCAGCCACGACAGATGATCGCCCGGATCCCACGGCGCACCGTATCTTTCGTGACTTAGAGATCCTTCAAGCCATGCAAAGGAGTTCCCTGCTCGCTGCGGAGATTCCCATCACAGGGCAACAATGTCAGACATCTTATGAAATCGTCAGGCTCCTCTTCCAGTTTCTTCACGATAAGAAAGGAAACGAATTGCTGCTCTTGAACCGGCGTTCTCTACCACTAGACAATTTGTTTCTCGTCGGTTTGTTAGCCGCCTTGCGCATCAAGTTTGGCGAGGATGAATGCTCCGAAGACGAACTCCGATCCGAAGTGGAGCGATTGGTAAGGCCCTTGCGGGGCGTGCCAGACGAGCAAGAACCCGTCCGGGTGGGCGAACTTACCGATGACGTGGTCGATTGGTTAGCACGCACCATCAAGATTGTCGCCTTGCGTGAGAGCGCCTTCCAAGTGCCGCAACCTCTCGAACGTTTGGGAGGCGATGGGATCCCCCTGCCCTATGAGAACCCTCTTTATGAGTTCAACTTAAAGAACCCCGTTTCTTTCTTTGTCTTTGTGACGAGCGCTAGAGAATCATCATCTCCCGAAGCCTTTTATTCCGTGACTATTGACTCCTTTGGGCGATTGCGTGGCAAGGATGCGACAATGACCTTGGCGCGGTTCAAGATCGCCGAAGCCTGGTCCATTTCCGATGAACGCAAGAAAGAGAACCGCTGGACGCCTCCGGATCCTTTTCAGCGATTGCCGATCAATCGTGAGTCCTTAGACCGCTTGGTGGAAAAGATTAAGATAAAGGGGATCTTGTTTGATCAATGCATCTCCACCTCGCACGTCCCGAGCCCGCCTCGATAGAAATGAAATTCCACATTTGGGTGATCGGCTAGGAGCGACATGGGTACGGCCGAATCGGCGACGCCTTTGGCGATCATCAGCGTGGTCAGACGCATGCCGAACGGGTTGTCGTGCGTGCCGGCTTGCCAAATGGAAACCTTCTCCGCCTGCCAAGTCTCTTGCGGCCCCACGGTGACGGCGCTCGTCGGCACCAAGGTGACATTGCCACCACCGGAAGTTCGGGCATTTTGACTGATGGTCACAGGATGAAGTTCGACGATCCGCGTTCCAAGTTCTCGATAGGTTTCGGGTGAAGGAGGCTTCTCCAGGAATTCACCCTCACGCTTTAGCGGGTCATTGAAGGCCCAGTGTTTGATATCGCCCTGACCGCCTTGCATGACGGCGCAGCGAACGCCAGACCAACTTTCGATAAAGGGCGAGGTATCTGCCTTGGGAAAATGCAAGTTTGATTCCGGCATCGCGAGTTCCGGCCGAATGCGGTTGAAACAGAGATCGCGGTCGGCACGTTCGAAAGAAAGCGGATGGGTCACAGGCACTTCCTGGCCGTCAAGGATCCATTCATCCATGCCCCAGAAATGCGCGTTTGCTAGATTGATTTCTAACTCATTGACTAAGCGTGCAACCAACGGCAGTTGCTCGGTGGGGCCGATGGGCCCACAGATCCCGACCGGATTGTCTGGTGTGGCTTGTTTCCAGGCGTGAATGTATTCCAACGCTTCTGCTAGATAAAAATCCTCCAGCGTCTCGTGGAAGTGAACTTGAAATCCTTGCCGGGAAAGGGCCGCCATGGCCTGCGGCGTCAGGGCGGCGGCGTCTTGGATGAGATCATCTTCGAGCGTGGTGTAGTCCCACCAATCCGGTGCTAAGGAGCTGCGTTTGCGTGGCATATTCCAAAAGATGGCGGATTTAGCCGCGCAGTTCCAACTCGAACTTCCACCGTTCACCCGTAGGCGCGTGCTCCATCCAAAGCTCCAAATTACCGACTTCGGTCACGACGGCATGAACTCTCACAGGAATGCGATCGCCTTCGGCATACCCCTCCATGGCGGGAAGGGTTACATTGAGACACGCATTCTCTTCGAGCGCTTTCTCGGCGTTACTGATTGTTTCGCCTGCGGCATCGGCACTCCGGACGCTGGAACTGAAGAAACGAAACTCGGCAGGCTGGCCTATCACTAAGCCGAACTCTTGATCCTCAATCAAATGATCGCTTCCCTCCGCCATGCCCTGAGGCACCACACATAACGCTTTCACCGGCGGACGGAAACCCGGCACGGCGGGCATCGAACTTTCCAAGCCCACATAGTAAGATCTGGGGATGCCGGCCTGAATGCGCACGCCACTACCTGACTCGCGTATGGCGCCGTAATGGGCAGCACCGCGCGCCACCGCGAGATCGGGCTGTGCGCCCTCGAGTTCCCTGACCGGCCGACCAGCCCAGATCTCTAATAAGTTCAATACACGCCTGCGTATGGGCGCCGCGTTGAGCACCCCGCCATTGAACAGAACGCCATCAGGTAGCAGCAAACCGTCACGCGATCGATCCTCACGCTCCGACAAAAGGCCTTGCCACTCCGGATTCGATTCCAAGTTCTGAAGACCACGCTGAAGGAACTGAGCAAGATGTTTGCTAATGACGGGATCAGACGCATAGGGAAGTCCCATTTCCTGCAATCCGGCCGTTTCTTCACTGGGAAGATCGGTGGCTTCGGTAAGCGGAAAGAAACCGTCGATGATCATGCTCTCCACACTTTCACGCGACAGCGTGGTGGAGACTGCCCCGGCTAGAAGGCTTGATCCCCTCGACGGCACCGCGATGGGGATTTCTGTGAGCGTATCGTCGTTGAAGAACGTCACTTTCGCTTGCCGGCAGGCATGAACGAGCGCCCACAGTTGCCAGTCATCAATCTCGTGCCCCGCGTCCGTCAATTGACCTTGAGCGATGTAGGCCAGAGCGAGATCCATGTTATCGCCGCCTAACAAGAGATGTTCTCCCACACTGAGACGCTCCAGATTGAGCGCTCCTTCGTCTTCAGTCACGGCAATGAGGCTGAAATCCGACGTGCCGCCACCCACGTCGCAGACGAGAACGATATCTCCGGGCGAAACCTGATTGCGCCAGTCATCACCCGTTTGATGGACCCAAGAATAGAAAGCGGCTTGAGGCTCTTCTAACAAGACAACCTCTGGGAAACCCGCACTCTCCGCAGCCTCAAGTGTAAGGTTTCGCGCGGCCTCATGAAATGACGCCGGCACGGTGATAATGATCACCGCTTCGTCCAATGCGTGCCCGGGATACTGATGCTCAAAGGCGTTCCGCAGATGCGCCAGATAATGCGTGCTGGCTTCGACTGCAGAAACTTTGCCCTCATCTGGAATGGTCGACGCCCAGGGCAACACCGCCTTTCTTGGATCGGTGTGCGGATTGGAGAGCCACGACTTCGCCGAGGTCACAAGCCGGTCGGTCACCTGTGCGCCGTGCTCTCTGGCAAAGGCACCCACCACCCATGTGGGCGACTCATTCTGCCAGGGCAACTGAAGCGCGCCTTCGGCAAACTCACCGGAGGCGCCCACATAAAGCGCTGAGGGTAATCCTTGCTTCTCTTCCAAACGGTTAGGAGCCGCGATCTGCGTGACGTGCAAGACTTCCGGCGACGCCTCTGGAAGCGTCGTCATCGCCAACGCACTGTTAGAGGTGCCGAGGTCGATTCCCAGAACAAACGACTTGCCCATGGCGTCAGGAAATCTCGACCTGCGCAGGAGCGATGTTAGGCTGTTCGCCAGCTTTCGTGGTGGTACGTGGGAGCTTCACCGACGTCGCACGCCATCCCTTGTGCACGAGCTTGCCTTTGAAAGGAGGGTCTCCGGATACCTGGCCTAACAAACGATAATCGCTAGCATTGTAGCCAATTTCCAAAGAAACCGGAGCCCCTTCGGAATCTTCGGCAATGGGCGCAATCTGCAAATGCTCTTGGAGAACGGCCTGACATCCCTGATGCACCACGCGCGCCGCAGCACCCACTTGGGCATCGCTATAGCTGGTCACGTCATCCATGAGAAAATCCACCAAGCGCCCTTTCTCTTGTAGCAATGCCAGGAAAGTCAAGACATCAGCCTCCGCCGTTGGGGCGGACGGCGTTGCCGGAAGTTCAGCCGCTCTCACAGTTTCGGGAACGCCGGAACGGCTACGCCCCAGGGTGTAACACCCAAAGGACACGGCTAGAATAGCGATGGCCAGGATACCCCAATCCAACGGGGCCAGTTCGGAGAAAGCCAAGAGTAAAGTCATGATGGGGCCACGAATCCCATAACTCCTCCGAGATTCAAGGGCCTTGTGTCGCTCTGGTCTTTCTGGTAATTCGCAAAGATCTATGAGACGACCCCAACTCCTAACAGTCGCACTTCTTGGCCTGGTTCTGCCTCCTGCCTTCGCGGCGGACCGGCCCAACATCCTCTTTATCTTTTCCGATGACCATGCGGTAGACGCCATTTCGGCTTACAGCGGCGGCCGGCTCAATCACACGCCTAACATTGACCGCTTGGCCCACGAAGGGATGCTGTTTGAGAACTCCTTCTGCGCCAATTCCATCTGTGGCCCTTCACGCGCCTGCATTCTCACCGGCAAACACAGCCATATCAATGGGTTCCTCAGCAACGAACGCGCGCGGTTCGACGGGTCGCAATGGACGTTTCCCAAAGATTTGCAGAGGGCCGGTTACCAAACGGCACTCATGGGAAAATGGCATTTGAATTCGGATCCAACCGGGTTTGATAAATGGGAGATTCTTCCCGGCCAAGGCAGTTATTATAATCCGGATTTCATTCAAATGAACGGCGATAGGAAACGGTATCCCGGTTATTGTTCGGATATCATCACGGATCTCTCACTCAATTGGTTGAAAAACGAGCGCGATCCTGAGAAACCCTTTATGTTAATGTGCCAACACAAGGCGCCTCATCGCAATTGGTCACCACCGGCGAGACATTTGCGCTTATTCGATGATCGCGATTTACCCGAGCCCCAATCGCTCTTTGATGACTATAGTCATCGATCCAAGCTTCTTGGTGAGAATGAAATGACGATTGCTCGTCACATGTACTGGGGGCACGATATGAAATTTCATGGCAAGAGTATTTTCCCGGATCACTTTCTCGACGGCATTGCCAATGGGGAATACCGGCGCATGACTCCCGAACAGAAAGCCGTCTGGGACGCGGCTTACGAACCGAAGAATCAGAAACTCATTGAGGCTATCAAAAGTGGACGGATGTCCGACACGGATATCATCAAGTGGAAATACCAGCGTTATATCAAAGATTATTTGCGTACCATTCAGGCGATGGACGACGGCATTGGCCGCATCCTCGACCACCTCGATGCGACCGGGTTAGCCCGCAACACAATCGTCATCTATTCTTCTGACCAAGGTTTTTATCTCGGCGAGCATGGTTGGTACGACAAACGCTGGATGTTTGAAGAATCCTTCAAAATGCCGTTTCTTATTCGCTGGCCCGGCGTGGTCAAGCCCGGCACGAAATCTCAAGCCATGATTCAGAATATTGATTACGCGCCCACCTTTCTGGAGATGGCCGGCGTCGCAATGTCGGATACAGCCGTGCAAGGCAAGAGCTTCGTGCCGATTCTCAATAATCGCGGTTACGCACCACCCAATTGGCGGGACACGATTTATTACGCTTATTATGGCGAACGAACGCATCACGTGGCCGCGCATGATGGGGTACGAACATTGACGCATAAACTCATGTACTTTCCTCGGACTCGGGAATGGCAGTTATTCGATCTTTTAAAGGATCCCAAGGAAATGCGTAGTGTACACAATCAATCGAACTACGCCGGCGTCTTAGAAAGAATGCAAGCGCGCTATCACGCTGCGCAGAAACATTATGGCGTCAACACCGCGGCGATTCCTGTTTCGAGACTGACCGAAAAGTGGTGGCGCGACCGTTACAATGCAAAGAATGCCCAAACCAAGGAAGGTCCTGGCCAACTCCTATTCATTGGTGACTCCATCACGCAAGGTTGGGAAGGCGCCGGTCGCGAAACCTGGGAAAAGCATTACGCCAATCGCCAAGCTATCAACCTGGGATTCTCAGGTGATCGCACCGAGCATGCGCTTTGGCGCTTGGAGAAGGGCGATCTTAGAGGGGTAAAGGATCCGAAGCTTGGCGTCGTCATGATTGGCACCAATAACACGGGCCACTTCAAGCAGGCTGCCGATGAAACGGCTCCCGGAGTTGCCGCCGTCGTCAATAAACTGCGCGAGCGCTTTCCAAAGATGAAGATCTTGTTGTTAGGTGTGTTCCCACGCGGCGCCAAACCGAATGATGAACTGCGTCAGTTGAATGTGGCCATCAATGAACGCATCGCCAAACTTGCGGATAACGAGTATGTGCATTTCAAAGATATCAGCGGCCTCTTTCTCAAGGATGACGGCACCTTGCCCAAGGAAATCATGCCCGATCTGTTGCATCTCTCGAAAGCGGGTTATGAGCTTTGGGCAGAAGCGATCGAAGAGGATATCGTCAGGTTGGGTGGTTTTTAAAGCCCGTGCTGACGTTTGTAGCTCCGGCTTAGCATGCGGAAGTCTTCGAGGCGTACGGTGACGCCCTGTTTGTCTAACTTATCCAGAATGGGCATCAACACGCGGCGAGTAGTGCCTAACGTTTGGCGTAGGGCACTCACTGTAGCTTTGTCGTTGGCTTTCAAATAGTTGATAACCGTTTCGCGCGCCTGTTCATAGGCATCTGCCAGGAGGACACATTTATCACCCAAATCGACGGCTTCGCCGATCTCGATGAGAAAACGCAAGGCTTGTTGGTCATTCGGTGAGGGGGCCAGTTCCTTGGGATTGGGCGGTTCTAACGGCTTTTCTGCGAGGCCTTGACGAATCCTATCTCCGGCTTTGCGGAGTTCGGGTGGGAGCGAGGGCCGGTGGCTGCGGTGGCGCAAGGCACTACCAAGACGCTGGAAGTCGCTAGACTCTAACGCATCCACGAGCGGCTCGAAAAGATTCTTATGCGGGAGAGCAGGCTCCATTTCTTTTCGCAGATCAGCCAAACTCAGCCCACCTTGATCGGGATACTCTTCGTGATATTGCCGGATTGCTTTCCCAGCTTCTGCAAGCAAGGCGGCCCACCAGCTCCGATCTACCAACCAATCACCTGCGTGATCCAAATGACCGGCTTGGCTCTGGGCCTCGATCGCCTCACTGATTGCATCCTCCGCGAAAGGGGATTGCCGCAACAGACCGGTAGAAGGCATGGCACGATCACGCTCTAACAAACTGGTCACAACCACGCTCAGTTCAAACGGTTCCAGGGCACGCGATTCCAGTAATCGTTCTTGTTCCGGTGCTCGGAAGCGCTCCGAACGCGCTTCGGTGTCGAGGACCAGGCCGCCGGCGACCGAACTGGTCTTGGGCCAATCGCGGATCACGTAACGGTCTCCATAAAAGGCGTAGACAGGCGTATCAAATCGTAGCTGCGCGAGCCCCGATTGGCCGGGACCTACCGCTTTCTCTCCATAGAAAAACACTCTTGCAGAGTGGCTGGCGCCGCCATGATGCCAACGAACGCGTTGACCGTGTTTGATCGGCTTCGTGGTCGCGGGCTGACCGGCCACTTCACGCGGCGATCTTTCGATCGTCACGTCTAACACCTTGGTCGGTTCGCCGAGTTCCGGCAAGGTCACCACATCGCCACGCACGATGTTATGGCGTTCGTTCTTTCCCACCGCCAAATCGCTGAGATTCATCGCCGTGCGCATTCCCGGGTAGGCTTCCTCGACATTGGCGTTGTGGGATTGCAGATTACGCACACCGGTTTTCTCTCCCGAGGGTTGGACGATCGCACTATCACCTTTGCGCAACCGCCCGCCTGTTAGGGTGCCGGTCACCACCGTGCCGACGCCTTTGGGAGAAAAGGTCCGGTCGACATGAAGCCGGGGTTTTCCCACATCCGCCGGTATTTGGGTCTCCCTCAAGCGATCCGCGATCACCGCCTTGAGTTCCTCGAGGCCATCGCCGCCAATCGCGCAGACGGGTACGATGGGCGCGTTCTCAAAAGCGGTGTTGGCCAGCACATTCTTCACCGCAGTGGTGGCTTCGCTAGGATCATCAACCAAATCACTCTTCGTTAGGGCCACTACGGCGGAGGTGACGCCAAGGTATTGAATAATCTGCACATGCTCCTCCGTCTGCGGCATCCAACGGTCATCGCAGGCCACCACAATCAACGCGAGGTCGATGGATCCCACGCCCGCAACCATGTTCTTCACGAAGTCCGCGTGCCCTGGCACATCCACCACACCTAAACTGAACGTCACCTCGGCATCCTGCGGATCCACAATGTCCACGTGGGCAAAGCCCAAATCTATGGTCATGCCCCGCGCCTTCTCTTCTGGCAATCTGTCAGGATCAGTGCCCGTCAAAGCCTCCACGAGCGTGCTTTTCCCGTGATCAATGTGTCCAGCGGTGCCGACGATGAAATGTTTGCGGGTCATGGGATGAATCCTATGTACAGGAGGTTCCGGAGGACATGAACGCCGCGCGATGAATGTGACAAGGAAATTCCCCGCTCAGCGCACTCAGGGAGTCCGGTATGGGCTCAACTGGATGAGCCAAACTTTCAATCGCCCCCAATGGTCCCGAAGGACTGAAGATGATGAGAGATACTCAATACTCTCAATCTTCCTCCGCTAGCACATTGGCGTATTTTGCCGCTTCCGCGGGTGTCATGTGAGGAAGAAGCGCCCGCAAAGTGAAATTCCCTCGCATCTTGCCCTCTTCCAGGAAGAGCCAATCAGTCACGTCCTCGACCTTCGCTTCATGAGCTTGGCTCGGTGTCACGCATTCGACGACGCGTGGGTCCGCATCCAAGATGCCTTTGAACACACCCTCTACAAATTCAGTGTTAGACAACCAGAAATGTTCCGTTCCATGGTCATCCGTGATGGGTACTTTGACAGAGAAATTTTCTAAGCCCTCGACTCGCAAACGTTCGAGCACCCCCGGCAAACTCTCTTTAGCTTTGGCGATGGCAGCGTGCATGGCTTCATCGTCTGATTGAATACTCGTGACATGGTCACTACGGACCGCTTCATTCATCACCCACTCTATGAACAAATTGAATTCAGGTGCTGGGCCCTGACCATGCACCTTGGATGCATCACCAATTTGTTCTCCAATCTCCATGGTTTCCTCAGAGGTGCGAAGCGCAATGAAGTAGCGCATCGGTGCCCTCTGAATGACGTCATCCGTCCATTCACTTTCCTCAGTGGGCCCCACCACCGCCGCAGTGAAGAGCGGCTCGCCGTCAACCGCTGGCTGCGGCATCTCAAAGGCTGCAATAAGACAATTCTCATCGCGGAACACGTGGGGTTGCAGTCCTGCGGGCGGCACGCGATCGGCTGCGGAGGCATGTTCCTTCGCCAGCTTCGTCCAGGACTCGGCGAGGATAGCGGCGCCCTGTTCTGATGATAACGTACCCAAGAAGTTCGCCCGGGCCTCGGACAGCATCATGGGGATGAAACCCCCAGCAAACTGCATCTTGAACGTATTAGGTTGTATGCCCTTCGATTTCCTACCAAATAGCTTGAACATTCTGAGAGGATGCCCAGGGTTTTATTCAGACGTCAATCCACAATAATCTTTCTACTGAGACCACAATAAAGATTGACTATCACTCATTTACTCTGGCATATCTCCAGATGTTCGACAATGAGTCGCTATGGTGATCGGATACTTAGATCTGTCGTCATGTCGCCGTTGACAGAGTGAAGGTTGTTGCGGGAAACCAAGAAGGAGGAACATTTCCGGCATGGCTTCGTCTGCCCGTTTCACTTCGCTCTCCAGGGCCAGCGTTCCGCGCTCAATTCGCTTCGGAGTTCCTCGCCCTTCTCTTCCGACCGTCCTCATCATCGCCTCAACCCTGGCTATGGTTTTCGTGTGGCAAGTGGAGAACTATCGCGGTTGGAAACGATGGCAGACAGCTAGAGCAGTATTGATCGCACAGGGCCAATCCATGGAATGGCGTGACTACTTTCCTAAGCCAATACCCGATGAGGACAATGTCGCCGCACACCCGTTTATCGCAGAGACTGTCCGATTTCCCTACGATCCGGATTGGATGATCCGCCTTGAGCGGCTCTACCCGCCTTTTCTGAAGCCAATACCAACTTCACTGCTTCAGCAGGGGTGCGTCCCATTGAAAAAGTGGAAATCTACATTGCAGCCGGATGCAGTGTTGTCGGCGGCAGAAGTCACGCTCGATTCCACGTCTCATGTAAATCGGGACCTCGACGCCTTAGGCGAGGCCCTAGCACGCCCGCAATGCATCTGGGTGGACTATGATGGGCCAGACGACAAGCAAAGATTCCCGCTTACGTTGCAGATGCCCGACTGCTCGAAAGAACAACACGCACTAACCGTACTCCTATGCATGCGCGCGAAAGCGCATCTCGTTAAAGGCCGGGCCAACAGAGCTGCCGCAGAACTCGTGGCGGCCATTCGCCTCAGTAACTTGACGGCGGATCATCCAGCGCTCACTGGGCCGCTCGTCTGCGTCGCCATGCAAAAACCCATGCGCAGACCCTTGGTGGATGCCCTGTCTCAAACGGGTTGGGATGATCGATCGCTGCGATCGATCGCAGAAGCCGTTCGCGATATCGATCTGCTCGAGCATCTGCGAACGGCGGCAGAGGCCGAATTTGCCGCATTCCTATGTTCGGCTAAGGACTTCATGAATCGTGAAGAATACACGAAGGCGCCTCGACAAGATTCCTGGCAATGGCGTCTGCGAGAGCGCTTCCGAACCGAACGCGTGATGCCAAGGGGATGGCATTATCAAAACATCGCTCGCGTGGCAGAATACTGGCAAGCGGTGCTCTTTCGCCCATACGACGTGACAACCAAGAGGCTACGCCAAACATCTAACGCAAAGCTTAAAGAACTTACTAGCGAAAGGGACAGTTACTATAATTTTATGGCTAAGGGCAACTATCTTAATACCATGTTGACTTATGAATCTTCCGCTAAGCTACAATCCAATTGGGATCTGTTTCGCCTCGGCTGCCACCTTAAACGATACCGCCTCGATCACGGGCACTACCCGGCCTCTTTGGACGGCCTTGTACCGGATTACCTTGACTCTTTGCCACACGATTACTTAACGGGAAAACCACCATTCTATGAACGGAATCCAAAAGGAGGGGTCTTCCTGGCGACGTTGGATTGGGATGCTACGAGTACGCCGCGACTCTTTCCCTGTCAGCTAAACCTTCCCTAATCCTCGCAAAGCAATCAAATTTCATCATCAATTATTTAACAATTGGAACGTTGCGCCCGTCCCATCCGTTGGCCTATCATCATCTCATGGGCCAACAGATTGACCTCGTCGACACTTACATGTCGGTTATGGGGAACACGCCACTCAAGATTGTCGTGTTCTTCGTCACCCTAGCGCTTGGTGCGGCGATTCCAGGCTGGCTGGATGGCGCAGGAAGTTTTCACCGCTTCGTCATGTGGCCGATCGGTGTCTTCATGGCCCTCTTTCTTTGGGGATCGGCCATGCCCCTCTTTGGGTGCGCGTATCTCTGTCTCTTTGGCTGTCTCTATAACTATCTTGTGAGTGACCAAACACTCCGTCCACTGTTTTACGGATTCTCTATCTGTTTTCTGATTTGTCTACGCCTTGCCGGAGACCGCCTTTGGTTGGCGGTTGGTGTCTATGTGATTCTGCTGGCAATCTACCTTTTCGCCCCCTTCTTCAAAAAGATTCGGATTTACGAGCGTCAGTGCATTTGACCATTGAAATGGACTACTGCGAATTTTGACGCAAACGATAGAATACCGAAGTCCCGTCAGGCGTGACATTCGCCGGAGCGGTTGTTTCCAACGATTCCCAGTCGAGGAGATTCGTTGAGCGCTCTAACACACCATCGCCGATCCAGTTCAACTGAATGATCGTTGGGCCGTCGCGTTGGATGGTTAGCCTAGCGGGTTCTTGCTCGGGATTGTCTACGGTTTGATTTGGGGCACTGGGTGTGCCTTGGTTAGGCTGAATGCCCCATGAAGAGGCCATGCCATTATCGGAGTTGGGTAGCTGAAGGGCCAAGGTAGCACCCAGGCCGTTGGCTTGTTGGGGCCAACCCGCTCCTTGGTTGTAGGTCAGATCGTCGATGATCCGGTTCTCAATATCTAACAGAACAAGACGCTCGGCTTCTTGACTGAGTCCGAAGGGAAAGTCACCGATGCAAGGGATGTTGGGATGCTGCGATTGAAACGCTTGTTTATCCTGACAGAGCACAAGGTAGTCACCGGCTTCGATGACAGTGCCGGCGGGCAAGGTGAATCGATTAGCTGATTGGCGATCTCGAAAAATCCAACCGCTGAGATCGCGCGCCTGAGCATAGCCATTGTAGAGCTCCACCCAATCGCCGGCGTCATGCTCGGGTGAGGAGCGGTAGTTGATCTCGTGAAACATGATGGTGTTCAAAAGGCCTGGCGTGGCTTCAAAGATAGGTTCCAGAGTAGTAGAAGGATCGTCTACGATGATCGTTGATTCCGTGGGCGTGTTAGGAACGCCTTGCCAATGAAGAAATCGCCACCCTGGCGAAGGGAGGGCTGTTAGAGTGATGGGCACTCCTTCAAAGTAGGTGCCGCTCCACGAACTCTCGTTCACGGTGACGGAATTCACACGAACTTCTCCCTGATCGGGATTCAGTACGAGCCGTAGCTCGGTCAGATCGCCCAACTGAAAGGTGTCGCGCACGTGATTGAGGATGACCGGGCCGCGACTCTCAAGAAACGTTCGCACCGTACGAATATTCCGTTCCCACACGGATAGGCTACCGATGCTATCGCCCTCGCGTGCCCAACGCTTGATGTGGAATTCCATTTCCGGAGCAAACTTGGCTTGCATGGCATCGAGCAGCGGGACCGAGTTCGCAGGATGCAAATGCGTGTTGGCCAGATCCGCCATGCGACTAGCGAAAGCGTGACGAAATTGCTCGTTTTCCACGAGCCGCCGCAAGATGAGTGTGGTCCAGCTGGGATTCGGCCATCCGGTTCCTCCCGCCTCCAAAGCATGATCAAGAGTGTTAAAGGAGAAATTGCTATTTCCATTAAAACCTAACGTGAAATCTAAGTCATACATCAACCAACGCCAGCGGCCATCAGCCTTGCGGGGCATCCAGTTCTTGTTGTTGTTGCCGGGCCAATCGAAGTTGGCGAGATAGATCTGGGCGGCGGTGTACTCGAGAAAGTTGTCCATATCCATGAACCGAAGCACTTCTTCATAGACGTCCGGCTGGCTCAGATCGTTGTCTTCCAAGAAAGCTTCAAACGCGAGAAACCGGTCACTATCACCTTCAATCACGACCGGATGGCGGCGCCGCCAGTAACGGCTAATGATGTCCACCTCATCGGCGTCCACTGGGTGATGGCTCGCCAAATAGTCTTCATTCATTTTCTCACGAATGTTCTGGATGCCCCAGTATTCGCCATTGAGATAGACCACTGCAGGCCGGAATGCCTGCATATCGAGATTGCGCCCCTTGAGCAGACCGCTCGCAAACGGATCTCGAAAAAAGGTTCCGTTAGACCGCGAATCGCTTCCAGCGGCCCTCAGGACGAAGGATGTGAAGGTGTTGAGATCTTCATTGGGAAACAGTGGGTATTCCAACTCCGGGACGCCATAACGATCACGAAACATCACGGCGAACGATTTCTGCGGATTGGAACGGCTGCCCCACCCAAAGATCCGCAAGCCCGCATCAGCCGTGAACCCTAACGTACCATCAGGTTCGAAAAACTCCACATGTACAGGCCGTTCCCAATCATTCCAATAGTTGGCCACGCGATCACCTTCTCTAGCATTGTTGCCGGGTGTGTAGAGACCCAATTCGTCATCCCAAAGGTGTTCTGGTGCGGTGGTTAGAGAGATCACGGGCATGGTGAATGTGCGCTCCGTGAGATAACTCGCGGTCAAGACCGGACTGATGGGCCGTCCATCCTTGAAGACTTGCGCTTTGATCACGCGGTCGCCGCCAAAGAGCGAGGCGATGGGGCGGTTGTAGAGCGAAGAATCCTTGGTGGGCATGCTGCCATTGGTGGTGTAGCGAATCTCGGCGTCTGCATCCGATTTCGATAAGGTGATGTTAGGCAAACGTGGGTAAAAGCCGGCTACTGGATCTGCCAACACGACATCAGAGAATCCAGAGAAAGCTTCCCCCTGGTTGGGTTGACCGGGTGTGGGTGAATCCACGATAATCCATTGAGACGAATCCGCAGGATCTCTGGCGAACGCGTAGTCCACAGGCAGCTCGCTAATCTCCACTCGATCGACGATGGTTTCCTGTGGATCTGACAGGGTGACGGTCTCACCACCCCGGCTGAGCTTAAAATTGGTGTGAACGTAAATCTCCTGTTTGTCTTTGCCGGAGGCGAAAACGAACAGATACTCGTTAGGCGGGATGGTCAGCGCCGGGAAGGTCCATTTCGTCAGGTTCGTTTCGTTATCCGATAGAAAATAGCCTTCAAGATCGATGGGGGCGTCGCCTCCGTTAAAAAGCTCAACCCAATCGGGATACTCCCCATCAAAGACGGATTCCCCAAGATCTTGATACCATCTCGGGCAATCGGGCACCGGGCAGTTTTGAAGATCCACTTCATATTCGTCCGGGATGCCGGTGATGTTGGACGATACCACTTCATTGATCACGAGACCGGTCTGCGCAATGAGCATTGTGAGTGATAGACCTAACAAGAAGAGTATGCGCGATATCATGGCGTTGGTTAGGCTAAAGACAGGTGGCACTCAGGACAAGGCGAATCATGCGGGTTGGTGCGAGACAGTAACTAACAGTGTTATTTCAAAAGCACACCGAAATAGGCTCGAGTGGTGACGGAAACCGCTCAAGGCGTGAGGTTTCGCAGTTTGAAGTTTCGAAAATAGATCTCTGATCCTTCGCATTGTAGTAGGATCTTTCCACGATTGGGATAAACATTCCGTGCACGATTCACGATTTCACCGTTGAGTTTGAGCGTGATCGTATCGTTTAGACAAAGGCATTCGATTACATTCCACTCACCAGGTTTCTCCAAGTCGTTGGCACCTCGGAAGCCATAGACATCCTTCCAATCGGACGATTTTTTCAACCAATTGACTCGGCCCCAATTGGTTAGACTCTTATTCTCTCCCTGGGGGTCCCACCAGCCGAAACCGTCTTTGTCCCGGCGGCGGCTGAGGGGTGTCGTTAGTGAAGGTACAATGGGTTTTTCAGATTCATCGGTACCGCGAATGAGGAGGAAATCACCCACTGCACCTTCGAACACGTTGCATTCAATCGCGGCCATCCAAGCACCTTTGCCATCCACGCTGTTGCCATTTGGACCTATCGCATGAAGAAAGATGCCGGAATCCCTCGCTTTCCCGACACGATCTCCCCATGACCAATTCTTCTCCCCCCATTTGTATTCAATCATCAAATGGTAGTTTTGATACACTTGCCTGGTCGCAAGGTATCCCAAGCCCTCACCAGAAATGCGAATCATCCCATCTAGCACCGAGAATACCCGGCGCGGGTCTTCTCGTTTGGAATCGACGAGCCACGTCTCGAAGCCCGCCAGGTCCTCACCATTAAATAGAGGCACCCAGGCTTCGCTCGGTGACGGATGGGCAGACAAGGACAGGAGCGGCATGAGCCCGAGGACGACCCAGCCACAGAAGAGGCGATTCTTTGCCATGAAGGAACCTATCCATGATACGCCAAAGGGAAATGCCTTCCACATTTGAGTAGCCCCGGGTTTGACGCCCGGCTTGCGAGCCCTTAGAAACACGCCATCTGACCCAATTCTCCCGCTATGTATCAACTCGAAGGCACCATCAAACTCATTAATGACATCCAAACGTTCCCTAGCGGTTTCTCCAAACGCGAATTCGTCGTCACTTCCGATGACCAATACCCTCAAGACATCAAATTCGAATTTGTGAAGGAGAAATGTGAGGTGCTGGACAAATTTGCCAAGGGACAGCGCGTGAATGTGAACTTTCGCATTCGGGGGAATGAGTATCAGGGCAAGTACTACGTGAATCTCGCCGCCTTCAAGCTTGATGCCCTGGATGGCGGCGGTGCTGGTGGATCGGAACCGCCTCCCGGCACGGGCGGCGACGGGATCGAAGAAGACCCCTTCGCGGGCGATAGCAGCCCGTTTTAACCGTTGTTGCTATGCGCCGAAGCCGGCTCTTCGTTGTCGCCCTCGGATTCATGTTGATTGGAATCCTCTACTGGATCTATCGACCAGACGTCGAAGAGGGACGCGAACGGGCGAGGTTAGAAAGGAACGCGTTAGCTTCGGAAACCCCTTCTGCTGATGCTGATGAAGAGACGTTTCCGAGACCCCTCAACGGCACGCCTTCAGCAGAAGACCCCCGGCTTCTCGATCTCCCGAATGGCCGTCTGGCCTTTCGCGATGGTGTGACCATGAGCCGACAACTGCACACGGAGAACCAGCATCCCGAAGCCGATCTCCAGCTCATTGATCAGATCCTAGCCGTTTATCGATTGGTCTACAAAGCCAACCCCGTCGGCAGTGAGAACGCCGAAATCATGACCGCTTTGTTAGGCGAGAACGAGCGCGGTCACGTCTTCTTCGATACGAATCATCCGAGCCTCGCCCCCGACGGCACTTTGTTAGATCGTTGGGGAAACGCCTACTTCTTTCACCCGCTTGCTCGAGATCGCATGGACGTCCGCACGGCCGGCCCCGATGGGAAACTCTGGACGGCGGATGACGTCGCCCTCGGTCTCGAGGAGGAGGCTAGCGATGGCTTGCAAGATTTGCGTTAAAGAGAGACACTAATAATGAGAGGGAGCCGGAAATGACGCCCAAGGAGCGAACTGCTTGCAGATATACTGTTCCGTTGGTAAATCGATGTTGAAGGAAGGTTGATGATCAAGTCGGCAGGTGGGTCGGGGAAGGGTTTCATCGTCTCATACTACCAATTCTGGTTATCATTTTTTAGAGTTTTTTCAGTTAGAATAATAATAACCTTGAATCTTGCCCGAACTTTGGGCATGATCGCTCCATGCCCGAACACCAAAGTGAGAGCCTTGAGGACCGCGCCGCACGCGCTGATAAAATCGTGCGGGACCCTAGCAAGTACAAGATTTGTGATGGATGTGACTCCATCGTGCTCGCCACGGCAGCCACTTGTCCCAGCTGTCACGCCTACCGGTTCATCGACGATCGGGAATCTGTGATCATCCAAGCGCGTGAACTCGGTCAACGCGAACGGCGTTCCTTGGTGAAGGGCGACTTCGAATAGTTTCGCCTTCTTCGCTACCCGCTCCTAATGCATTTACGGCTTAGCTACTCTTCAATCGCCGCTTCGTCTGCGGGAGGTTCCGTGTTCTCAGCGAACATTTCCGGATCCATCTTCTGTTTCACCGCCGTTTCGATTTCCTTGTAGAGCGCTTCGTCTTCTTTGAGCGCTTCTTTCGCCGCATCGCGGCCCTGGGCGAGTTGCGTGCCGTTGTAACTGAACCACGAGCCCCGTTTCTGAAGCACATCGTATTCCAAGGCCAAATCTAATAAGGACCCCACAGCGGAAATGCCTTCGTTGTACATGATGTCAAATTCCGCTTCCGTGAACGGCGGGGAGACTTTGTTTTTCACCACCTTGATGCGCGTGCGGCTACCCGTGACCGTTCCGTCCGTGCTCTTGATCATGCCAATTCGCCGGATATCCACGCGCACGCTACTGTAAAACTTCAGCGCACGACCACCGGGAGTCGTCTCTGGATTGCCAAACATCACGCCGATTTTCTCACGAATCTGGTTGGTGAAAATGCAAGTGGTACGCGCTTTAGAGATCATGCTTGTGAGTTTGCGCAGGGCCGAACTCATCAAGCGCGCTTGAGCACCGACGGTGGAATCGCCGATCTCACCCTCGAGTTCATTCTTGGTCACCAAAGCAGCCACCGAGTCTAGCACCACGACATCAAGCGCATTGGACCGAATCAATGTCTCACAAATCCTCAAAGCTTCCTCACCGGAACTGGGCTGAGATACAAGCAAGTCATCCAAATTCACACCAAGCCGTTTCGAATACTCCGGATCAAGCGCATGCTCCACATCCACAAAGCCACACAGCCCGCCCATCTTCTGCGCTTGCGCGATCACGGTCAATGTAAGGGTCGTTTTACCCGAAGATTCCGGTCCGTAAATCTCAACGATGCGACCGCGCGGAAACCCGCCGACGCCCAGCGCCCGGTCAATCAACAAATTCCCAGTGGGAATGACATCCACATCCACACGATGCGCATCGCCCAAACGCATGATGGCCCCCTCACCAAAGTCCTTCTGGATCTGCGAGATAGCGAGATCGAGATTCTTCGCGCGTTGATCCGAGATTTTTGAAGTGGCGGTGTCTTTGGATTTCTTGGGCATGATGAGATCGTGATTAAGGAGTGTTCAAATGACCAGTCTTAAGCCTGTTGTCCAGAAAAAATCTGGAGTCGTGTGCATTTCTTCCGCGAATCCGCTTCTGCAAGAGGGGCGTGTAACGCGAAAGTTATCCTCCATGACTGGCCAAGAGCACGGCGCTGTCGTAGATAATGGTTTCTAATCTCCCTCCCCCTCCCTCATGTTCATCAACCGGCTCTCCCTGGCCGCTGCCGCTCTGGGCAGCATGGCCGTCCTCCCTAGCTGTGGTACCGCCACTTACCACGCCCGACAATCCACCTTCCTCCAACATCCGGACCGCTTGCAGTCCAACGAGTCCCTCCCTTTCCAACATTCATGGCGGGCACCCAACTTGAACTGGAGCCGCTACGACGCCATAACCGTTCCCTCCGTCACTCTAGCGCATTTGCAGTATGACAAGCGTGAGGAACACGATGGAGAACGCTGGACCAGATGGAAAGCCTCCGCGCGTGAACTTGCGGACTATACCCAGAAGCGATTCCGCAATCTTCTTACCAGGGCCCATTCCAACCCTATCAAAATGGTTAGTCACTCCAGCAATCGCCCGCGTGAGCTCTCCTATGAGATCGCTCTGATTGAATTCACCCCCACGCGCCCGCTCATGAATACGGCCGCCACCGCTTGTTCTCTAACAGGGTCATTGGTTCAACAAGCTCTCCTCAATGCAGGTGGCGCCTTGGCAAAGAGCGGCACCCGGGGAAGGCTGACCCTGGAACTACAAGTTCGCGACACACAATCCGGCCAGATCATTTTCATGATGTCCGACTCAGAGAGCGGGCGCCCGTCAATTGTCAACATCAAGGACTTCCAACAACTCGGGCACGCCAAAGCAGAGATCGATGCTTGGGCACAACAAATGTTGGAAGTAGTCCATACCAACACAGCAGGCGAAAGCGTCAGGGATCGTTTTCCTGTGGAATTGAAGCCTTGGTAAGAAAACGAACACCTTGTGTAGGAGCACTCGAGAGCGCCCTCTTAGCATCGCAATCCCTAACAAAACTCTTGTCTCAATGCTTTAGAGCCGTGATGACGGCAATCACATGCCGTTCCACCGCGCGATCATCTTGGCGATGTAAGCGTGGCGGGTATCGGGTTCATCTTGACACGTTGCATGGAAAATCCTGAATCTCCGTACGCTCATTCCTGAGTTTCGCCTAATCGAAAACAGACTTGAAAAAGAATTCCGTGAAATCTTCATTCATAGCTATCTCAATACTTGCCCTCATTGTGTTGCTAGTTTGGGCGATTTACTACAGCCAGGAGCGGCCCCGCGTAGAAATCGAATCCAACATTCAGCAAAGGGTCGATGAGTTCGTGCAGACTGAACAGAAGAAACGAAAGCTTGTCGACGCCGCGATTGAGCGAGCAACTGCGCGAATGGAAGAACTCGATCAAGCGGTCGCGCGAGGTGAAGAAGTCGATCTAGAGGAATATGATAGGATCGCGGCTGATCTCGAGAAACTCACTGAATCGATTCTTCAAGAAGAGCCATCGAATCGCTAAGACTTCGTTCAACGTTATCGATTGAAGTTCAGGCATTTGCGCAAAGGGTGCCGTCACAGCTTTGGCACGATCGATGATTCATCGCTAACATCAATCGGAGCGAAGAGCTTCCATGGGCTCCAGTCGCGACGCACGCCAAGCCGGCACCAGCGCGGCGACGAGGACGGCCACGCAGAGGATGGCAATGGTTCCGGCGACGGTTGCCAAGTGAAGCGGTGGCACCTCAACGAGGATCCCCTGCATAATGCGTCCCAGCATCCAGGCACCAAAGAGGCCTAACAAGGCACCTATCCCAAGCAACTTAAAACTCATTCGTAGAAACTGCCCGCCCACTTGCCGCCGCAAGGCACCCAGCGCCATACGCACACCAATCTCGCGCCGGCGTTGCGAGACGGCATAGGCCAAAGTACCATAGATACCCATGGCCGCTAACAAGAGCGCCATCCCGGCAAACACGCCAGCGAGGATCGCCGGGGACCGGCGCATGACAAGACTATCATCGATGCGATCCCGCATGGTTTGGAAATGATCCACCGGCAGATCCGCATCCAGGTCCTTCACGATCTGCGTGACCATGGGATTTAGCGAATGCGGCGTGACCTGCGACCGTAAGACGATCTGCATTTTAAGTGTTTCAGTGAACGGAATGTAAATCGCTCCCAAATGCTGCGGTTCCGCGAGATCCGTTTGTCTCACATTTCCTACGATTCCCACCACTGTGTAAGCAGATTCTTCGACGAAGGTGGAGCCTACCGGGCCGAAAATCTTTTTATCAATCTCAGAATAAGCAGTGGTGGAGAAGCGATTGCCAATGGCGTCTCCGTTAGGCCAATGGAGCTCTGCCAGATGTTCGTCGATAACCGCCACACGATGGGCGTTCACCATATCGGTTTCTCTAAACACGCGCCCTTGCAAAAGAGGAATCTTCATCGCTTGCCAGTAGCCGGGTGATACGGCAGAGAAGTAATGGGCACGTTGGTTGGTCCCTCCGCCATCAACCGCTTCCGGAAAAATCGTTTTCGAGACCGAGCCATCGATGGTGAACGGCAAGCCACTCGAAACGGCCGCATGCACGACACCGGGCAATCCGCCAAGCCGTTCTAACAGCGTGTTGACAAAAGCCACCCGGGAACGGCCGTCCGGGTAATTTTCATACGGCAACACCAAGGGCGCCGTGAGCACTTGATCCGGTTCGAAGCCCGGAGATTCGTCTAGCAATTTCTTTAAACTGACCGCTAAGAGGCCCGCGCCGAAAAGCAACACAAAGGCTGCTGCTATCTGCGTGACGATGAAAGCATGCCGCACTTGCTGCATCCCTTGGCCAGCTGAACCGCCACGCGCCTCACTTTGAAGGTGCGTGCTCGCATCCTCTTTCAAATGATACCAAAGAATCGGCAACGCAATCGTGATTCCCAAGACCACCGAGATCAAGACGGCCAACATCCCCGACCTTCCATCGAAAGCGATCTGAGCGCCTAACGGCAAGAGACCCGTTCCCAAGAATTTGGTTAGCTGGATGCCCAACATACTGAAGACGATTCCCAGTCCGCTTCCTAACAGCGAAAGGAGGGTGGTCTCCGTGGTCACATTGGCCGCAAGCCGCCAAGCCGACGCTCCCAGCGCCTTCTGCACAGCAATCGCTTTCACCCGTCCGCTGGCGCGAATGAGTAGGAGCCCGGCAAGATTCACCACACCGATTAGGAGCAAGCAAGCCACACCGGCTTGCACCAAGAGCAAACTAGGTTTCACCGAACGCACATGATCTTCGTGTAAGGGCATCACGGTTGTATGAAAGCCACTGTCTCGAACCGTTGCCGCAATCGGATCATCTGTTAGAAGCTGAGTGTTGAGTGCTTCCAATTGCGATTGTGCTTCCGCTAAGGTCGCTCCCGACGCTAGACGCGCTATCATTTGCGCATCGTTGGCATGCCGATTGTCCGGCTCACGTTTCGATCTGTAGTGAGAGAGATGACCGTAAATCTCTGCCTTTGAAGACAGGTAGCGAAAATCCGGCGGCAACACGCCTCGGACCGTTCTTTCAATGGTATGCATCTTAAAGGTCCTCCCAAGCACCTTCGGATCTCCATTAAAATAACGCCGCCAGAAGCGATCGGTGATAATAACGCCTTCACGCGCGCTGTAGTCTAACGAGGCCTCTGTCGGCAGCTGTCCCATGGCCAAAGGGACGCCTAACGTTTCAAAAAACTCCGATGTCACCCGTGCCGTCATCACGTTGCGTGTCGCGCCGTCTTCCCCAACCGTGAACGGATATTCGGTGATCAACGACACCGATTCGAAAGCGTCGATGGCTCCTCGCCGCTCAAAGTAGTTGGCGATGGAGGCCCCACCACGGTCAACGCCGGCACCCGGATAGACATTGTTCACCGCCACCAGTCGATCCGGTTCAGGGAAGGGGAGCGCGCGAATCAAGATCGCATCGACGATCGCGAAGATGGTTAGGTTAGCGCCGATGCATAGGCCAAGTGTCAGGACAGCCACGGCGGTGAAGCCCGGGCTGTTGCGAAGTCGACGGATGGCGGTTGTGATCGAATTCACGGCTAACTAAAGATCATTGACAACGTAAGGCATCGATCGGATCCACGCGGGTGGCACGCCACGCGGGAATCCACGCAGCGAACAATGCCACCAGCGTCAACACGCCGATAACGACCATCAGAGTACTGAAATCGTAAGGCTCTACGCCAAAGAGCTGACTCTTAATAATTCGGCTAGTGAACACTAACAGCGGCAATCCCACACAGATACCGAGGCCGGCGAGATGAATCGCTTCACGTACGATGGGAAGCGCGACGTCGATTCGCTTTGCGCCCACAGCCATGCGAATCGCGATCTCATGAGTACGTCCGGCGACATGGCAGGCCATCAATCCGTAAAGGCCGATGCACGAAAGCAGGAGGGCGACTGCTGCCAATGCGCACCCCATGGTGACAAGGAACCGCTCTTGATTAATCGTGTCGCTATTGATGTTCTCTTGAGTTGTTAGATTTGCCACTGGAATGTTAGGATCAATGTCGGCCACGATCTTCCGAACGGAATCTGCCACTGCCGTGGCCGGCACCTTCGTTCGAAGATAGCAAGTGGCGCCATTGGAGAATCCATGTTGGCGTCGGGGAAAGTAGGAACCCGGAGACATCGCTTCTTTGACGTTCTTGTTCTTGATATCACGGCAGACGCCCACGATGCGCCACGTCCCGCCAAAGATATTCATGGTTTTCCCAATGGGGCTCTCCCCCGGCGTATGCTCTCGAGCGAAGGATTGGTTCACGACGACCACACGCTCGGCTTGCCAGTTATCGGAAGGTAAGAGCGCCCGGCCCTGTAAAATCGGAACTCCCATCGCCTCAAAGAAAGTCTCCATAACGGCCAGGCGATAAGTGAAGCGATTCTGATCCTCGCCTGAAAACGTGAAAGCGCCATTGTTTCGTTCATCGCTCAGCAGCGGCCAATCCGTTAGAGTCACGCCTTCAACTCCCGGAATCGCCGCAAGCTCAGCTTGCAGCCGTTCGTAGTAGAGCATGAGAGGCGTATCGCGATAGCCAAGAGGTCGTGGATTGACTTCAAACACTAACAAATGCTCGCGATCGAAGCCCGCATCTTCATTGAGGATATTGATAAAGGTCCGCAAATAGAGACCCGCGCCAAACAAGAGGAGGAGAGAAAGGCAAATCTGGCCGACAACTAACATCCGTGCCGTTTGCAAGCGTTGCACACCCAGCGACCCCCGCTCTTTGAGTCCATCGACGGGATCCACCCGCGCGGCACGTAACGCCGGTATCACCCCGGACAAGAGCGCCGTCAGGAAAGACAAACCCAAACAGAATCCTAACACCGTCGCGTCGAGTTTGAGGTCGTAGTGAAGTCCCGTTGTGGAACCGACTAGGAGCGTACCGATTGTCGACCGTCCCCATATCGCGAGGGCGACGCCTAAACCACCGCCTATGGTTGCGAGGATCAAGTTCTCAGCCAACGAAAGGCGAATGAGCCGCCAGCGTTGGGAACCCAAGGCGGCTCGCACCGCGAGTTCGTGATGCCTAGCCGCCCCTCGCGCCAAAGCGAGACCGGTGAGATTCGCGCAGACGACAAGCATGACGATGCCGACGATTCCCAACATGAGCATTAGGGGCTTTTGATAGGCATTGCGATCATAGTTCAAGCCACCTTCGACGGATTCGACGAGGATCTCGGGATTCTCCATCCACTCATTCCACACACTCGCAAAGGATCCATTTAAGACAGCGGCAAACTGGGCATCCGATGTTCCTGGCTTGAGGCGCGCGATGAGCCGGATACACCAATCGTTTTCATCTTCCAAAGGGTATTTTAAAAGCGGCGCATCCGCGGAGATCAACACGTAGAAGCCGCGCGAATCGTTCACGCGAATACCTGGAAAGTTCTCCGGTAACACGCCGATAACGGTGTGGGGCAACCCGTTCAAAGAGACGGTCTGACCCAGAACATTGGGATCTTTGTTATAAAGCTTGGCCCACCATGCATGCGTTAGGATGACAGTCTGATGTGATCCCTTATCGCCATCGCCGGGCATAAAGAGCCTACCCAAATGCGCGCTCACTTGGAGTCCGGAAAAGAAATTGTCCGAAACGATCATCCCATGTGCATTGAAGGCTTCGCCTCGTGCTCGGGTGGCCACATCGTCCACCGGATGAAACCCGAAAATATCCGCCACTCCGCCTAACTGATCGCGAAGATCGAGAAAGATCGGTCCGGAGAAGGACTCGCAAATCTGGAGGTTGCCCCGGCGCACATTAACACCTGGGTTCGACATGACCTGATGACGCGTGGCACCCCATTTGATCTGATACAACTGCTGAGGATTCGCGACGGGCAACGCCCGCAGAAGCGCCGCATTGACAAGAGAGAACACCGCTGTGCTAGCCCCGATTCCGATGGCAATGGTCAAGATGGCGATCAATGTCGCCGCAGGCGTTTTGATCAGATGTCGCAGTGATAGTTTGAAGTCTCTGAGCATGACAATTTCCGTTATAGTATTAGTGAGTTCGCAAAGCCTCCACAGGTTCAATGGCCGCTGCCCGGCGTGCAGGCAACACGGCTGCCAACATGGCGACTGCGAGTAAGAGCCCAACCGCCGCTAGATAGGTTACGGGATCCGCCGGGCTGATTTCGTAAAGCAAGCTTTGCAGGAGCTGTGTTAGAAAAATCGCCCCAAACACACCGATCACCATTCCTGTGAGACAGAGTTTCAAGACATCCCGTACCACCAACCAGAGAACCTGCAACTTTCGTGCGCCAATGGCGAACCGGATTCCGATTTCCCTTGTGCGTTGGCGGATGGAATAGGCGATCAATCCGTAGAGCCCAAGCGCCGCTAACAAGAGAGACATGGTGGAGAACGATGTGAGAATGCCAGTGATCAGTTTCCGCGGGGCCGACGCCCGGTCAACGAGCTGCTCAATTGAGGTGAACTCATTGGTGGGCAAGGTCTGGTCGTAGGCGGAGATCGCCGCGCGCACGTTGGTGACAAGAGACGCCTGCTGACCTTCGGAACGGATAAACAAGTGAGGGTCATTCATCAGATTGAGGCTGACTTGACGAGAACAGAGGTAGACCCCGGGTTTGGGAGCTTCCTCCATACCATGCGCCACATCCGCCACCACACCGACGACAGTGTAGGCGGATTGGCGTAGCCTAACTAACGCAATCTGCCCTAACGGATCTTGCTGCGGCCACAATTGACGCGCCAGCGTCTCGCTCACAATCACCACTTTCTCCGAGGAATCGGTGTCGCCTCGCTCAAAGTATCGGCCTTGGAGCAACGGCGTCTGCATGGTTTGCATGACGCGATGATCAACCACGCGCACCGTTGAGATAATCGCCTCAGCGTTAGGATTGGGATCGTTTTGAGCCCTGACCGCAAAGCGGCGTTCAATCCCCATGGGCACGGAATCGCTGATACCCGCGGCCCGCACACCGGGAACACTTTGGATACGATCGACCAAGCCATCAAAGTAAAGATCACGGGCTTCCGCGGACAGGAAATCGCGCTTCTTGCTCAGTTGCCAGGCGTGCAATTGCTCGGACTCAAAACCGACTTCCGCATCCATGACTTTGAAGAAACTGCGGGTCAACAAGCCGGCTCCGACGAGCAACAAACACGAAAGCGCGATCTCAGAGATCACCAGCGTTCGCCTAACTAAAGAACCACTTTGGCCCGTGTTGCCGCGTGTTCCGGATGCCACCAGCGCCCGGCCCGGATCGCCGAACCACCGGCGCCATGCCGGAAAGGCGCCGCAGATCAACGCCGACACAAACGCCATGACCAACGCGAAGAAAAGCGTTCGGCCATCAAGGGAGGCCGTTTGTAATAGCGGAAGATTAACAATCGGCAACTTTGCTAGGATGCCTATTATCAAAACCGATAGAATCATCCCTAAAACACAACCGGCTGCCGCCAGAACAAGGCTTTCCGCCATTGTCTGTCTCAAGAGCCGCCAGCGGCTAGCGCCCAAAGCGGCGCGGACGGAGAACTCCTGGTTCCTGGCTTCCGCGCGCGCTAACAAGAGATTGGAAAGATTGATGCAGGCAATCAGCCAGACCAAGAGCACAGCTCCGGCCAATAAGAGAAAGGCCCGCTGGAAAACGCCGCGCACGTGATCGTCGATCAATGTCAGATTGGGCCCCGATGCACTCATAAACTCGGCGCGTTCAGGATGTTCTCTGAGAAGGCTCACGCTGAGAAGTGCCATCTCCTCTTGTGCTTGCGCCAAAGTCACATCAGGCTTCAATCGCCCAATGGCAAAGACGGAGTTTCCGTTTTCTAACCGTTGCGCCGCGAGGGAATAAGGCATCAACAGTTCCTCATTCACGCCCGCCGAGAACACGGCATCCAAACTACTGTTCGCAGGCAACACACCGACGACCGTTGCCGGTTCTCCGTTCAAGTGGAGCGGTTTGCCGAGGATCTGAGGATCCGCACTTAGCCGATTTTTCCAGAAGGCATGACTCACAATGGTCGCTTTGGGACCATTCTCCTGACATTCTTCGTCAGTGAAGTTACGCCCTAACAACAATTGAACACCAAGCGTCGGCAGGAACTCCTGTGAAACCGTGATCCCTCGCAAGCGCTCCGGATTCTCCCGCCCTGCCCACACATAACGATTGAATTCAAAGTAAGCTTCAAATCCCGCGATGTTCTCAAAAGATTTCGCTCGCTCTTGCCAATCGATCACATTCACTGCAGCCAAACATTGGTTAGGCTCAGGCAAGGTTTCCCAATCAAGCGATTTCTCTATGCCTACTTCCTCTGCTGTCCCCTGCTGGATCCACACCAACCTTCCCGGTTCATGAAACGTAAACGGCCGAAGCAAGACGGCATTGACCAGGCTAAAGGTCGTTGTGCATGTGCCCATCCCAATGGCCAGGGTCAAGATCGCTACAGTTGTGAGCCCGGGACTCTTCAGCCACTGACGAAAGGCAAATTTGAAATCGTTGATCATGGCAAACTCGTTGTGATCCAATAAGGCATGAAGCATGCCATATGGGCGAATGGCACCTAAGCCCCTGCTGGACAACATTTTACAAACTCATTAAGAATCGAATGCGAGAGCGCGCGTGTCCACCCTCGCGACCCAGTTGTCCGCATGCGGGCGGTTTCTCGTTGGTGAACAGCACGGTGTCTAATGGGTTTGGGAGAACCACATGACCCTGCAAGGACGCAAGGAACGGCGGTGTCTCCCTGCCAGCCGGACACACCCCTGCGACCATCGACTATTCCGGCCTCAAATACCGCCGCCAACCCTTGGTGCCTTGTGGGGCAATCTGATCAAACACGGTTAGCTTCTTGGGTAAGCGGAAACTCACCGCTACGGGAAACTTGCCGGCCGGTGGCTGACCGGTGTAGCGCCCGGCACCCCAGTATTGGCCTTTCGCGACCAGATCAAACTGTGTCAATTCTCCCTCTTCAAACGCGATTGTACCTAAGACGTCCGCGTCATAACCGGATGACCCGTCAACACGTTCCAAACGCACCTTGCCGGTGAGCGTGCCGTCTTCCAAGTTCCAATCGGCCTCACGCACGTCATTGGGACGCCAGAAAGTGGGTTCCCCACGCGTGTTATCGACGAGATGAAAGCGTGTGACACGTCGAGTTAGGCTGGTCGGCAATTGACCTTGTTTCAAAGCCGCCATTTCTTCTTTGGTAATCCAAAGCGTGTCACGGGAAACGGCCTTCTGAAAAATGCCCTGCCACTCGCTGGCCGCTTCGTCGTAGCCACCTAACACCTTGGCGTGTGTGCGAATGATAACAGTGCCTGGAGGCGGCGTCTTGTCGTAGCGGGGGTCACGTTTGGCAATGTTAATCAATGCCACGTCTTTATCAGGAGTATAGCGTTTCAAGAGGTCGTTCATCAACGCCAGGATCCGCCTCGGTCCGCGATTGTTGTTGTAGGCAAACAACTCACCACCCGGCGACGCGAGATACAAGCCTTGCGTGGTATCGTTAGGATCCTTGCGCGGACCTTGCTTCATGAGCTTGCGCCAGAACTCGCCTTCCGCATCTTGCTGCTGGCGTTGGTTGAATTGATCGATACCCACGGGCACAAACTTCTCTTGTAGCATTTTGACGATCTCCGGATGAGCCAAGGTCGACGCACGGTCGAGGACGGCGTTGTTTCACGTGCAACCCAGCGGGTGCCCATCCATCGCCCAGATGAACAAGGGCTTCCCTTCCTCCACTGCCTGACGTTGTGCCGGGGCGAGAGAAGGATGCCAAGGAATCGTCGCCCAAGCTTCATTGTTAGGCTGCACTGAAGCATGCAAGCTATTGAATTCACTTTCTGTCAGTCCCGCTTGAGCAACGGAACCTGCTAAATCAAATGAAAGGACTATCAATTGCCAATGTTTCTTCATCTTATCTTATAAGTTAATCGAGAATCTCTTGCGATCCTCATTTCGTCGAGGATTTACTCCGCACGCAGCGCTTCTACAGGCTCGATCATTGCGGCTCGCCTCGCAGGCAACCAAGCTGCCAGCAGAGCGACGGCGCCCAAGATCACCAATGCCGCAAGATAGGTAACGGGATCTGCGGCACCGATTCCGAAGAGCTGACTCTCAAGAAAACGCGCGATGAACACAGCGCCTAACAAACCAATGATCACACCGGCGCCCGCAACCCTGAAAACGTCTTTGATTACCATCCACGATACTTGTAGCCGACGAGCACCGATAGCGAATCGAATACCGATTTCTCGTGTCCGCCGGCCTACGGAGTAGGCAATCACCCCATAGAGCCCCACCGATGCTAACAAGAGCGCCAACGCCGAAAAGACGGCGAGAATGGTCGTGATCAACCGGCGCGGGGCGATGGCTTGATCGACGACCTGCGAGATAGCGGTGAATTCGTTGCTAGCAATACTGGGGTCGTATTCATGGATGGCGGCTCGCACTTTGGGGATGATCGCTTCCGCACTACCACTAGTGCGGACGAGTAAGTTAGGCCTTTTGTAATGATCCATCCGGTCCCATTGATTGAAGTTATGATAGAAATCGGCCTCAGTTTCGCCGTCCAAAGCATGAGCCACATCTGCCACCACGCCTACCACGCGGTACTCACGGCCGCGGTCTGACAAAGCGACCTTGCCCACGGCATCCTCACCAGGCCACAAACGATGCGCCACGGACTGACTAACCATCATCACGCGCTCGGAGCCAATCCTATCATGCGCACTAAAATAGCGCCCTGTGATCAATGGCGTCTTCATGATCTGCAGTGCCTGATGATCAACAAAACGCACGTAAGGACTGTACTCGCCACCTTCTACTTCTGGCGCTCCTTTAGCGCGGAGAGGCCAATCGCGACGGAACCCGAAGGGAACGGTATCGCTCAGACCGGAAACCTCCACCCCGGGAACGGCGGCGACGCTCTGAGTAAGCCCCTCGTAGTAAGCAATTCGCGCTTCCGCAGTCTCAAAGTCACGCTGCGTTTCCACATGCCAGGAGAACACATCTTGCTTCGCAAACCCAAGATCTACTTCTAACGTTTTAATGAAACTACGCATCAGCAAACCGGCTCCCACTAACAAAATACAAGCAAATGCCATTTCCGATACAACCAAGCTTCTACGGAACCAAGCACCATCCCGCCGTGAATTGCCTCGACTACCGGAATCTTGCAATACGGTTGCGGGATTCCGTTTCCATAATTGAACCGCCGGCCACAACCCACAGAAAACGGCGGAAAGCAAGGCAGTCATCACCGCGATGGCCACTGCACGAAGGTCGAGAGTGGCCGTTTTCAAAAGAGGTACATCGAACGCGCGAACCTTCGACAACAGATCGATCCCCAACAAAGCCAACGCCGTTCCCAAGACACATCCCACGAAGGCCAAAAGCAGGCTCTCTGTTAATGATTGGCGGAGGAGCCGTCCTCGACTAGCGCCCAAGGCTGTTCGCATGGAGATTTCCTGACTTCGGGCCTCAGCCCGCGCGAGGAGCAGGTTGGCCAGGTTCACGCAAGCGATCAACCAAACGAGTAACACTGCCACGGCAAGGATACCGAACGCCCGGCGAAAGCCGCCACGCACGTGGTCATCCAATCGCTTAAGCACAGGACCTCGGCCATTCGAGTAGCCGGCTCGCTCCGGAAATTTCTCTAACAGCGCCGCATTTAAAACAGCCATTTCCTCCTTGGCACGCTCTAGACTTACATTCTCCTTGAGGCGACCAACGCCAATGACCGTGTTCCCCCAACCGCGAATATCACCCTCAAGGGTCTGTGGGAAAAGCGCATCAAGCCGCTCACCCGGAGTGAGAAGTCGGTCAAGTGGAGTGTTAGGTGGAAGAATGCCGGCAATCGTGCGCGGCTTGTCATTGATAACCGCAGTCGTTCCAACGACCGACGTATCTGCGGAAAAGTGTTCCTGCCACAGGGCGTGACTTAACATCACGGCCTTGGGTCCACTGGGCGAACATTCCTCCTCAGTGAAGTGACGGCCGATCAATGGCTGAAGGCCGAGCACTGGTAAAAAGTTTTGACTAACAGCCATGCCACGCAAGCGACGGGGCAAACCCTGCTCGGACAAGGTGTAACCTCCTAAGCCTGAGAAAGGATTAAACGCCGCGATTTCCTGAAACGAAGTGGCCTGTTCTCGCCAATCAATCAGGTGGTCGACGAGCATCGCCTGGCTACTTAAGGTCTCATTACCCGCATTCTGCATCCACACCAAACGCTCCGGTTCTTGAAAAGCCAGAGGGCGCAGCAACACCGCATTAACTAAACTGAAAGTGGTGGTGCAGGCAGCAATACCTAGCATCAGCGTGAGAGTGGCTACCAGAGTGAAGCCTGGATTCTTCAGCAACTGTCGAATGGCAAACTTGAGGTCGTTTATCATGGCCTGGGCGTTTGGATCTTGCTTGGGCATGATTCATGCCAGATCACCCATTGGCGCTTAAATTGCTGATACACAATGGTTAACGAAGAACCTGAGGAGTCGCTCTAGGAAAGAGCCTGTCCAGCCCTGCGACGCCACTGTCCGCATCCGGTCGTTTATCTCCATTGGCCTTTGATCGGCCTACTCTCCTACTACTGTCTCCAATACTTTTTGACGCAGCTCGCGCGCCTCAATCGCGTTCGCCCATACCTCCGCCGAATCCCGATCGCGTTCGGCAATCGCTCTCGCGAATGCCGCTCTTGCTCCGTCGAGCACGCTTCCTGAAGGCTGAGAGCCTAACCATTTTCCGCAATCATTGGGCGAAAGTGGCGCCCAAACTCGCACGATCGCCTCATACACTTCTGCGACGGGTGCCCCGCCCCGCTTCGCGAGCCACCAATCAGCCGCTTCGGCTCCATTGGACCCAAGCCATTGCCGGGCCACCCCGGCGTGCGCAGCATCGACACATCTTGCTCCCACACCCTGCAAGTCATCAGCCCAATCTTTCGCAGTATTCAGATCGCTTTCAGCCAGCGTTACCGCCATTTCATTTGCCAACAAAGCACGAAACGCGGCATCCCCCATTTCTTGAAGAATGCTATTCCCCTCCCTCTCTAACATCGATTCGTCAAACTCGATCAGAATCTGACGAATGGCCACTCGTTGTCTTGCTTCGCCGATTAATTGCGAAGCAAAGGCTAACCGATTGCCCTGGGGAAGTTTGCTGATGACCTGCGCAACCAACGCATCAAACGTTCTATCATTTCCGCCGCCAACCAAAGCCGATTCCTCGCGGTGCCGATCCAAGAACCAGGCCACAGCTGCATCTGGCGCGGATTTCACCCAGTAAATCAGGACGGCCCTAACAAGGTTGGCCTGGCGAGACACTTCTTCGCCGGCAACAAACGCGAGGCATCTGCGTGGATGCTCTTTACCGAGAAGATTGACCGCGAAATCGGCCAGACGTTTACGTTTGTCAGGTTTTTCGATTTCTCGGCAGGCTTTGAAGACATCTTCTGGCGAGACCTTCGCGAGCTTCTCATGAGATTTTCGCGTTTCGGGATGATCTCGCCCATGACGAGACCAGAAATAGCCCCAGCGATCGAGTGATCCGGCAATCGAGTCCGACTCCGGCGGAATCGTCTTAGTGTTCTCTCGACGTGCTCGCCGACTGCGCACGGTTTCCATTCGCGTCGCCACCTTCTGATTCAACTCAGCAAGAAGGAGTTTATCGTTTAACTGTTTCGTAGCAATCGTAAGTAATTCTTCCAATTCCTCGTCCTCCATGATGCGGTTGACGATTCCTCCTAGCAGTTTGCTGCGGCGCTTGCCACTGAGTATCGCTGCAACTCTCAGCGCTGATGAAGTCTGTCCTGCGCTGCCCAAACTTTTTCCCAAACTCGCCGCCAATCGATCACGTGCCTCTAAGCTGCCAAGAAGCGAATCGCCAGACAGTTCTGCGTCCAAATACCATTCAAGGGCATCTTCCGTGGCACGTCGTGACCAACCAATAACCACCTGGCGTACAAGATTCGAGGTGAGTTCTTTATCTAATTCTATCTTTGTCAGAAAAGCCAACGATGCTTGTGGTTCTCTACCGTCTAACGAGGCGATCACCCATGAGGAATAGGATCTTTTCCTAACATCCTTCCGGCCTGCGCACACGGCGAAGAGTTCCTTCGGAGAGAAACCATTCAATTCCGGGAAATAAGCCCGGACCTTGGGGTGCTTCCCGCTCCAGCCGCCGCCCACGTCGTTCCAAATCGCCTCAAGGACCTCGGCCGCTGTCGGACCAACTTCCTCAGAGAGGCTTGGGCGAGCCGAGAGAGACTCACTCTTTCCCAAGTTCGTGCCTTGCACTGCGTTAGGGAAAGCTGAGGGCGTGATGTTAGGGGGATATCCGGCATGGGTAGGCAGCGAACTCTTCCAAATAAGCACCAGGGAACCACCGATCACACAGACCACACCGAGCACCGTCGCTAGTTTCGATGGCGAAAAAACTCGTGTTATCGTTAGAAACGAAAGGGGCTCAGCGGAGATATTAAGCGCTTTGTTAGCGAGAGCCGCGACCAGATCCTCGGGAGCCGCTTCAGATAATTGCCCTGACATGGCTGCGCCGATCGCCGTTGAGGAAACCATCGTGCCTCTTCTGCGGAGGAACCGGCCGAGTTTGTCCAAAGCTCGCGCCATCTGCTTGTGACACGCTCCTTCCGTTTTCTCGATGACTCTCGCAATCTCCTTGAAACTGAGTTCCTCGAAGTAACGCAGCATCACCAGTTGCTGATCCTTCGCCGGAAGCGCCTGAATCGCTTCATCAAGCTGTGCCGACCACGTGTTCTCGCCGTTCCCATTGGTTGATTGCAGCATGCTCTGTTCTGCTGTTAGGGCCATTACTTTTCTGAGATGCCGGTGCTCGGAACGGACGCGTTTTGATGCTTCGTTCACAGCAGTCCGATGAAGCCAAGCCGCCAGGCAAGGATGCGTGGCCACCCGCTCCGCTTTGCGCGCTAAGATCGTGAACGTTGTTTGGGCCACTTCCTCAGCAGTTTCTGCATTGCCCACTCGTCGCCTCGCGGTGGCAAAGACCATGCCCGCATAGGTCTCCACAATCTCTCGGAAAGCCTCTTCATCTCGTCTGTGACTAAAGGCCTTAAGCCGTTCCGTATCTTGGTTCATGATCTGCGTTTCACATACCATATCCCCACTATCGCAGAAAAACTGACACCTTTCGGTGGCGCTCTCATAAGAGGGGAGCGTTCACCATTCCCCGTCTTTCGAAAACTCACGTCGGACGTTTTCACCGAAGCGACGCCCCGCTTCGTTGAGTTGGTCAAGCAGCTCATCTGTCGATCGCCCCGCGGCATCCCGCGCTGCGGGGATCACGGTTTCACATTCGTTTTGATCCATGAACACGGCGGCCTCAAGCAATCGTTCCTCATCTTCTTCCGGAATGCAGAGGAAGCCGTGCTTGTCGGCATGAATCAGTTGGCCCGGCTGAACCACTCGGCCGAACACGTCCACCTCACACCCCCACCGCACCGGACAAGAGTGGGCGTGCCCAACACAAAGCCTCGCCGCGAGGGCTTTAAAACCGGCGTCCGTCATCTCATCAAGATCGCGGATGCAACCATCAGTGATCGTACCCACGCACCCGAGCGCTCGATGAGTGTTAGCGTTCACCTCACCCCAGAACGAGCCCACATGATTTGGTTTATCGAGATCCTGCACCACGGCGATCTTTGGGCCTGACACCGATGCGAGATAAGCGCGGTATTTCTCCCAAGCATCCGCCGCCTTGTGAGAGGCATTGCTCGGCTCGATCACCACCGTCGTCGTATAACCAATCATCGGTCCCATCTGCGGCATGAAGTCAGTGAGAGTCTCACGATTGAATCCGTCAGCAGCGGGATCGTGTCGGGTGATTTGCTCCCAGCCGTTATAGATGGTCGGCGTGTTCCAACGTTTAAGCTGAAGGAGTTCGGCGTGTTTGAGCTTCCTCATGTTAGTGATGCTTCGGTTATCACTCGGATGATGCTGGACGGCGCAACGGCCAAGGTCGAGAGTGGAACGCACGTGTTTTCCAGTGCATTTCAAGCATGGCGCGATAAACTACGGAACCATGCCCTCGGACCACAACAACGACGGACCTCCCCCTACACCGCCACCACCACCGCCGGATGATTGGGTGGTCGGCGGGTTCATTCCTCCGGAGGAACTCGACAAACTGTCCACGCTACAGCTCGTCGATCTGGTCAAAGCGCGGCTCGATTTCATGGGTGTGCCGAGCGGTGATCATCAGTTGCTTCGGCAACGCGTGGAGGAGATGGAAGAGATTCAGGACCAAGCGCGTGAAGCGTTGGAGAAATTAAGCCAAGCGTTAGACAAATTGCGTTCGCCCGCCTTACGCATTGGAACCTATCTAGATACACGTGAGGACGACACCGCCTGTGTGGTCGTGAGTGGCAGTGATTATGTTTGCAATATCGATCCGTCTATTAATCCCGGCGAATTGCGTGCGGGAATGCGGGTGACTTTGAATGAGGCGTTTGCCATCACCAGCATTATCGATCTCGACGTCAATGGACCGGTGATGAAAGTGAGTGAAGTGCTAGCCGATGGGCGACTCCGTCTGGGCCAGGAGAATGGCTTGGCGGATCTCTTGGTGACGCGCTCTCCAGCCATGAAAGAACTGGAAATCAAATCAGGCGCTGAAGTTCGGCTAGACACGGCCCAGCGCGTGGCCATGGAGGTGTTAGGGAACTCAAGACGCGTCGAGCGCAGTCTCATGCAACTGCCCAAGACGCCGTGGGAAGCAGTGGGTGGCCAGGAGGAAGCCGTCGCGGCAATTCGTGATGCGGTGGAGATGCCCTACTTGCATGGCGAACTTTTCGCGACCTTTCAGCATCCTGTGCCCAAAGGATTCCTGCTCTATGGGCCACCTGGCTGTGGCAAGACGTTGTTAGGGCGTGCCACGGCTTACAATCTTCGTCAGAAGATCAAAGAGAAAGACGGGGTGGATCGACCGGATTTCTTTCTGCATGTGAAAGGACCGGAGATACTCAATATGTGGCTTGGCGAGTCCGAGCGGCAGGTGCGGGATCTTTTCGCACAATGCCGCGAAAAGGCCGCAGAAGGTCACTTGGCGTTTCTTTTCATCGACGAAGCGGAATCCGTGCTGGGCACGCGAAACGGCGGACGCATCGGATCCACCATTCTCAATACGCTAGTGCCGATGTTCTGCACGGAGATGGACGGATTGGAAGCGCTGAAGAGTGTGGTCATAATTCTCGCCTCCAATCGCGCGGACTTGATCGACCCCGCCATTCTCCGTCCTGGGCGAATCGACCGGAAGATTCGCGTGGCGCGACCGGATCACGCCGGCGTGGAGGCGATCTATCGAATTTACCTCGATCAAGACATTCCGTTAGACCGTCCGGCTCACAAACTGGCCAGAAAGATCGCAGCCAAACACTTTGATCGCGGAGAGAAAAGCCGTTTTCTGGAGGTGACGTATCGCAGCGGCAAGACAGATTATCTCTACTTTGGAGACCTTGCTAGTGGAGCGCTTGTAGAATCGATTGTCGAGCGCGCCAAGGAACTCGCCATTCAGCGATCCATCGATGAGGGAGCGATTTCCCCTCTCAAACTAGCGGATCTTGAGAAGGCGCTGGCCAAAGAATACCAGGAGAACGAACTGTTTCCACCAAGTGATCTCACCGAAGACTGGTTGAAGTTAACGGATTTCGAGCCTGGCAATGTTGTCAAATTGCAACCTTATCGGACGCGGCGCGAGGTGGCGCCAGTGGGGAGCACGATTTGAATGGCGGCCTTTCCCGAACCGATCCGCATCCTTTCCGATCTGCACTTGGGGCACGTCTGTAGCGCCCTGAAAGACGTACGCGAGATCGCGCCTCTGCTAGATGGTGCAGGGACAGTCATCTTCAACGGCGACACCTTTGAACCCCGCGCCAAGCTCTTTCGAGAACGGTCGCGCGAGCAAGAGAAGCGGCTTCATCAATTGTTGGATGAACTTCAGGTGAAAGAACGCATTTTCCTAACAGGCAATCATGATCCTGCAATCAATGAGCGGCACTACCTCGAACTCAACGAGGGTAAAGTGCTGGTCACGCACGGCGACTTCATCTTTCGCTACATCTCACCCTGGAGCAAGAAGCTTCGCCCGAGCAGACCGGCCGTCGATCGCATCCTGGCAGAAGTCGATGACGAACGCTTGGCGACCGATCTAGACTATCGTCTTCGAGTAACGCGAGAATGCTGCAAGGTCATGAAGGTGATCGAAGTGGCTGTTCCGGATCGTCTCTGGGAACGTTGGTTGTTGTTAGCCAAAGAATTCTGGCCGCCCACCCGCGTCCCCACCATCCTCGGAGTGTGGTTAACTTCACCTCACCGCATCACCAAAGCGTTAGAGCGATATCGTCCCGCCGCCGAAACCATCATCTTCGGCCATACCCACTATCCGGGAATTTGGAAACGAAACGGCCGCCTGGCCATTAATACCGGCGGCTATCTCAGCGTGATTCGCGCCAGCGTGGTGGAAATGATAGGCAATGAAATGCGAGTTTACAAAGTGGTAGCGGAACACACTGGGTTGAAGCTCAACCAGTACTGGTCGCGCTGAATCAATGGCGAGGCAACCACCTAAAGCAGGACCACGAACGGATCAAGGAATCGCGGCGTCTCGCCGCGAGTTTGCATTGGAGTGCCGCATCCCTCTGCCACTTTCGCAGTCCACGGATCCTCGCCAAAGCGATAGACAATTGCCGACGTCTATCACTGTCTTTTCAATTGGCGATTACCTAGAATCGAACCTCATTGTTCAAACTTCGAAAAGTAAGCATTACTAGATTAGGGCCCATAGTCGATCTCCTCAGAACCGGTCTTCCCATCGCGCTCGACCACGATTTCGAGAGTGTGGCTCCCTCTTTCATAGTTAGACAGGTATGTGAGGACATAGACGCCCGCGATGCTGTCCGCTACTTTTTCAAAAGTTGAATCCAGATCCTTGATGTCTGGGGCGCGACGGTAGATTCCGTTAAGCGTGATCTCTTTGAGATCAGCATCGCCATCAAATTCTTCCGCCTTTCCAAATCCAATCGTGTGTACAGTGACATTGGAAGCCGCCTCCAACTTGGAGACCACCTCTTCTCTGTCAACGCCTTCGTTCTGACTCCAAGTATCTTTACCGTCTGATAACACAACCAGATAATCACTCAAAAACTCGCTATTCTTCTGTTCAAGTTGATCCTGACCATCCTCGAGGGCCTCGATGACGGCTTGATAAAGTGCGGTGAACTGCCCTGATGCCTTGCTTGAACTGATCTGATCAAGGTTGCGAAGACTATCCACCTCATTCGCGAAACGATAATAACGAAATTCATAAGGGCGCCTGGTATTCTCTAGCCGATTGACGAACCGTTTGGCGGCACGTTTCATTTCACCTAGAGCCTTCGCTCTTTCCATGCTGAAGCTCGTATCCAAGACAAGCGCCACGCCTAACTTATTCTCAAGTTCAGAGTCACCCGCTAGTTGCACTTCGCCAGACACTTCTTGCGCTTGGTCTTCAAAGATATGGAAGTTGCCTTTCTCACCCCCAATGATCAGGTCATTGACAGGACGTTCCCTGTCCTCCTCTCCATCGCCTTCGTCGCTGGTATCTTCGAGGACTTTAAACTGAACCGTCACCAAGCGTCCGCCAGTCTTGGGGCTAGGCCGGACACCTACAACTTTCAAGTCTTCAATCCTAAGATCGTCCTCTGCACCCGTTAGGGTGATGGGTGGGGACTCGGTGAATACCACATCGGTTTCTCCTGACAGCCCTCTAGCAAAGAGATAGAATTCTCCCTTTGGCACGATGACCGGTGCGCCTAGGTTGAAAGTGAGTTGCTTGTTGCTTCCCACTTCTTGCGAGCCCAGCCGCCGAGCCGTGTCCAGGTCGAAGGCAGGGCGAGCCTCGTGTTTAACGTCAAAGTTCGATCTTGGTGAGATCCAAAGCTCGACATGTTTGGCAGTTACCGGCTCTGTCAGTTCGACGACAATGGGCTTGTCATGAAGCTCAAGAACAGAAGGAGGGAGAGTCTCGATGTCGAAAGTGATAGGAGGTCGCGTGTGGCCGACCCGATAGAAACGCTGTGTGGGTTGTTGGTTAACGAGCGAGATTACCCACGTCCTCTCACTGGCTTGGTGGAAGGTAGCATTAGGCTCCGGTTCCCATGAAGAAGGGGTTCCGCTGACAGAGGGAGCGGATTCCAACCAAAGATTCTGGCTAGCTTCAGCTCGAAAATTCGCCTCAGCTTCGAAATGAAGCTGAAGCCCCGATTTCGCGAAAGTGATGATCTCCAGGTCACGTGCGAACGCTGACAAGCCGGCCAAAGCGAGGAGGCATGAGGCAAGAAGCCTTGCCATGTGTAGAGATAAGGAGGTCGAGACCATAGCAGATTCATCTTAAACTTCCTGAAATTTAAGATGAATGAGCTAATTGTATAGGACGAATTCCTTTGAGATTACAGGTGGCCGTCTCCCATCCACGAATCACTATCTGGAATCAATAGCACGATACTCGATTTCGCTATTCGTTAGGTTTATCCTATCACACGCTCCATCCCAATCACACCGGTTCCGGTTTCTGAACTGGATCACGTTGCAAGTCCCGACAACTTCGCAACTCACCCCAATCCCCACCGCGCATGCGCCGGCTGCTTTCCTTCCGCGTCTCACTAAAGAATTCACGTTTCTCTTCAAAGAAATGCTCAATAAAGGCTTTCGAACCAATCACCAAACCATCCGTAAAATAACGCAATCGACATCGCAACAACTGCGGTATTGTTAGTTTCTCACCTGCATCCACAACCTCTTTAATCGCCGACTCATCAAAACCCCGCCGAACCTGTTTACCTGTCCCCGCATCCACCCGTTCCTCCCCTATCCCAAAAAGAATTTTCCGATACTCCCGCCCCACGATCCGCCAATCCATGACTTCACCTGCCGCTTCCGCTTCTTTCCGCAATAAATGCCCCAGACCTTTCCGCGCCTGCGCTTTCCCCACCACCGCCTCCGCATACCCACACCATCGATAATCCTTCGGATCCCTAACCATGCCCGCACGCACGGCATTCAAATCCACATAAGCCGCCACACACATTAACGGATCCCATTCCCCTTCAATCAACACACTCTTAAAACGCGATTCCCAAAGCCGCCCCACCCGCTGATACCGTTTATTAAACCAAAGCGTGAATCGCAACATAAGAGTCTTCATAAATCCACTCAAATCATGCATCCGCCGAATAAATTTCTGCCGGTAATCCCGCAACAAATGCTCCCCGGCTAAACCGGGCGTCATCTTCGGAATCAACTTCACCGTCTCGCGAATCTCCTGAATTTCATCCCGCGAATAAAGTGCCTGCAACCGCTCCCAGAAAATGTCTTCAGGAAGATCCTCCGCCTTATCCGGAATATGCACCACAATATGAAAGTGATTCGAAAGCATCGTCCAAGTAATCACCTCCACCCCAGAAAACGCCTCCACCTGTCGAAGTAACCCCTTAAAAAACTCCCGCTCCTCCTCCTGAAAAACAAACCGCCGATCCACGACACGTGAAAGCACATGAAAATACTGCCCCTCTTGCCCCGTCACCGAGGAGCGCAATAACATCTTACGTGGTTTCATATTGACAGTCTTGACCCGGTCTTCAATCAATGTAAATCTTTTTCTTTAAAAAGAAATGTCCTATAATCTTTCTCTTTAAAAGAAATGTCCTATTACAACCTCTCACCACCAGTGACGTATCGTCCTTCTCTTGCTACCGCATGGTGGCGTCCCGGAATGGAACCGGTGACATTCGGTGGGCACCGATTCGCAAGACCATTTATAGCCTCGGAAGAGTAGCCGAGGCTATGGGGAATTGTAATCGGCGCTACCTGGAATTCATTTCTGGATTTGTCGATCGCACGTCCGAACGTCACGACTTGAGAGCCGTGACGGCGTCGGTTCGGGATGAGAACGAGCGCTCCCATCGCGGGGTGAATTTCTTCAAAGAAGAAGACCTTGAATTCATCGTGGCCATCTCGCGAGGGGAGCATCAAATCGGTGGGAGGCGCAACCGCGCCCTGCAACCTCACCTCCCAGGATGGAAGCCCGCAAAGATTGGGCGGGTATTACGCCGCTTTCGAGCACTGGGATTAATCAAGAAAGTCGCTAATACCACTAAATATTATCTAACAAAGCTCGGTAAAGACGTTCTGATCGCCGGTCTACAATTACGAGAGCGCGTGGTTATTCCGTCTTTCAGCAATGCATAATAAAAACGTCGCAAACATCAACGTTTTTCACGACTGAGGTACTAATATGTCCTTTCTCACAAATTGTTATTTTCATTTTTGCTCTTGCGATCTTCACTTTCACGACTCTGTGATGATTCGAGACCTAGTTCCTTTTTGAGGGAGTCGATGTCGATACTCTCCAATACTTCGTTTTTATGACTCTCGTGATCGACATCGTTGATTGCGTCGCTAATCTTACTTTTGCCAATTGGGCTTGGGGTAACCTTAATTTCGAACCAATCAGTTTGATCGTTGAACGCACAATAAATAAACGCAGCAAAACAGATTAATCCTAGACCTGCCAACGTTATTGGGATTGCAAATTTTTTCGTCAGCCGCATGGTGTTTCGAATAGTACTTCACCTGAAATGGTCTTGCTGATACTATCTTGATAGTTTTGATCTGTAAATGGGATATTTATGTCAAACGCTTCAAAATCTGTAATTTCGATTTGCGCATCGGCCGTAACCTTAACATCATATTTGATTCTTCTTAGATATCCGCTCCATTCATGAAAGGGGCAACAACAGGTATACCAAACCTCAATCGCGAGATCGTATTTGATCGCGCCAGTAGCGTTTATCGCAACAGAGGCTAACTCTACTACTAAATCTGTATACCCAAATAATTCCAAACTAAGTTCCGCAGTCCAGCTTTCTTGGAATGTAGCAAGGTCTTGATCCTCTAGAACATCAGCCTCACCCTGTTTCCAGCTATAGTGTCCGGGCCCATGGGCGCACTGAATGGGGTCTCCATTTCGTATTCCATTCCCGAGTGCCTCCACTAGGGGTTTTGCTAAAGTGTGAATGACCGGAGCCAGCTCTAAAACAATCATTTCGCTGATGGCTTCTGTTGCGCTGTTTTTCGCCGCCTCAACAACAGCGTCCCCTGATGTCAGGCCAAGAGAATCAAAATAGTTTACGGAATCATTATGGTTGGCTCTATATATGCTTACTTTTCGAAATTTGATCATCTAGGTCAAACTCCTTTCAATCATATATAAATGAGATAATGAAGGCTTTTGTACATAGGGGCTTGGAAATAAATAATCATCCCATTTCAGGCTCAGGGAATATTGTTAGAAACCACTTCTCCAATCCAGCCATCCGACTGATTTGGGGCGCGAATTCTTTCATCGCTTTCTTTGTCAGTCGCACTCCGGTCTGGTAGGTCTTGGTGACCAGTGTGACGACGGGATTCAACCCTTTGTATGTCATGCTTCGGGCCATTCCCAGCGCTTTCTCCGCTGTGCTCAGTAGCTCTCCATTCCAATGGTTTTCGAGCACTCCCCACACTCGTTCTATAGGATTATACTTGCTATGATAGGGTGGATAATAGGCTAGCTGTATCACTATATCATGAGCCGTAGAGAATTCAGCCAGGCGCTTCAACCATTGGGTTCTACGGCCATCGCTCTCGGGGCCATTGTCGGCGTTGATCACTAGCACCTCTACTTCAGGATTCTCTGCACGCAGTCGCGGCCACAGCTCTTCAAGACGATCAACCATAAAATCCGCTGTCACTTTACTTTCTGAGAACCATAGGTCGGTTTGGCCAGTTTCGGGCTGATAAACCCCAAAGGGCACGAGGGTTGTTTTCGCTTTGAAGTCGTGATCAAGGGCCTTCCGCTCGCCTCGGCTATAGCCACCACGACTAAACTCGCCAATTTTTACCGCCGCTTTGGTGTCCATGGAGATACGCAACTGCTTGGGATCGCTATCGGCCGCCGCATTGATCTCATGCACCATATCAAAGATGGCGTCGGTTTCTTTCACTTTCTTCATCGGCTTGGTCTTGGCAACTTTTCTAGGGTGGAGTTCGAGCAGATTGAGTTTGCTGTTGATGGTTCTCACGCAAGGCATACTTGATAGGTCATACCCTGGGCGCTCTTCCAGTCGCCGGTGGACTTCTTTAGCAGTGATGCGGACATAGAGGCGAGTAGAGCGAAAACTGGGATCAGTCTGAGCATGGGGATCAGCAACGGCGCGAATATCCTCCAGTAATTCTGGATAATGTTCTTCAGCCTTCTTTCTACCTCGTTTGTGAAACTGATCGACGAAATCAATGCCGGAATCGAGTTCCTCTTTGCCTTTGCGAATGAGTTGCCTATTCCAGCCAAGACAGTCTTCAGCCCACCGTTGACCGCCGCGGCCAAGGCCATCGACGACGCCCGCCATGAACTTGCGTTTCGCGCTGCCCGTGAGATCACGCGCAGTGTTCTTCCATAAACGAATTGAGTTAGAGTCAGGTTCTTCTCATAGGACTACAGGCACTCAAACCCGCTCCTAACAGAATGGTTGCGCTTTGGGACGATTATTTTTTTCCAAGCCCCATACCTCTCCTGTTATTCATCATGCCGCTCGACTTAAGTGGTGACGCGCAAACAGCGATTCAACCTCTTGGCCAAATGCATTGTAGGCTTGGTGGAGGTTGCCTTCGTGCCATTCACTGAATAACTCCGATGCGCCTTCTTGATAAACGCGTCGCTCCACTTGGCTGATGAATAAGGCTAGCCGAAGGCCTTCCTCGGTCACTTCATAGCGATGCGTTCCTTCTATTTTCCGGATTACCCCGTGTCCTTTTAATCGCCTCAAATCGTAGCTCATCTGTCCGGTTGATATTTCTGGTTCTTCTTTTCCCAGAAGTTGAGCAACTCGGCTCTTCAGATCCCGATTCCGGAATCCTCCGCAGATCAGATGACAGCCTATCAAGGCGTTCAATAGGGCTTGCACCCGGGTGTTACTGCGAGGCAAGGCGCTCACTCGTTTTCCAACTCCCACCTCGGCGGGCGTTTCTAGCGCTTTGATCTTCTCGCTGCTTACTGAGGGATCGTGGCTCAATGTTTCTACTCGCAAGAGGCGATTGATGGTGGCTTCACCTACCTTGCGCAGCGCGCGCAGGTTTTTTCCATTGAGCGTTTTCCCTACTTGAAAATCCCGGGGATTGTTGATCGTAAGTTCCGTTCGCAGCGAGATGGCCTCTTTGAAATATTGTTTCAGTTTGTTTAGTTTATAATAGATGTGATAGACGGGAATGGTCCCATATTGCATGACACGGGTCATAAAACGCTTTTGTTTGCTCCGCTTCGTTATTCGCTTTCTGAATATTAATCCCACTCGTTCAGGGCGCCCTAGATCGAGGTTTTCTCGTATCGCTTGCTCAAAGAACTGCCGTCCGTTTTGCGCTTTTTTCCATACTTGGGTAAGAGCGTATTCTATTTGTAGCATGGAGATCTCGTAGCGGATCTTTATCCTGTTCTTTAAGATAGTGATCGGAGTCGGAATGATTTTGAGCCAGTCTCTAATTGTGTTTTCGATCTTTGAGGCCGTGATGTTATTGGCAATTTGCTGGGCTTTCCCTGGATCGGCGCAAGATTTGACACCGTTGTCGAGAGCCTCATAAGGAATACGCTGTTTCTCTAGCTGGCGTTTGACATATTCGTGCCCGTTGAGACAGACTCTCCCGGCGAAGGGGGCGTAACTGCTGAATTTGATGAAGAGACTCCCCCAGTTGTCATCCCAAATGTAGAAGTAGTATTGGTTGGCCATGACTTTACCCCAACGAAGCCGGTACCACCATCCGCCGGTCTCTTCGTTCTTGGCCGAACCGCCTTGGACCACGCTGATTTTCTCTTGCGCTTTGCCTATAAAGTAGACGCCTGGCCTACGCGTCCCCCGCGATTCGAGGTGTTGCTGCGCGATTTCTTCTTTGTTCTCGTTGTTAGCAAAGCGGTGGATGCCGAGCCCGTTGTCTTTGGCGAAGGTTTCGATGTTCTCCACGAACTGGTCCCGGAAGGGCTTAAAGACGCTCACCAGCGGAAGCTTTTCACTGTCAGTGGTCACCCAAAACCAGCCACCAAGGGTCACTTCAAAACCAGCCACGTTGAGACAGTACGTCTCCATCTTTGATCTGGTGCGTGAATTGCAAGAAGACGACGATCTCGAAAGCGGCCCACAAGGAAGCCTCAAACGCTATCTCAAACCCACGCTACTTATCATCGACGACATGGGCATCAAAACCTTGCCCCCACGTAGCGGCGAACGCCTCTTCGAGATCATCATGCGACGCTACGAGAAACGCTCTACCATCATGACCTCCAACCGTCCCATCGAAGAATGGGGAAAGCTGTTAGGCGATGTCCCCAGCGCCACCGCCATCCTCGATCGCTTCCTGCACCACGCCGAGATCATCGCTATCGAAGGACAAAGCTACCGACTCGCAGACCGTCAGAAAGCCCAATCAAAGCAAGCAAAGCAATGAAGCCGACTTCCGGGAGAAGATCCTCGCTCCAGGCAAGCAGAAAGTCGGCATAACTCCGTATCGGGCAAGCCGATACTCCGGCCTAAAGGCACTTATACGACTTTCAGCTTGCCTTCCGCTGCGGTCTTCTCAGGCAGAGAGATGTTCTTTCTTTTTCAAAGAAAAACGTTGTTTTTACTTCAGTCATTTCAAACCTTCGCCCAATCAACCTGGCTGGTTTTGCGGTGACCATTCCTGGCTGGTTTTCAAGTGACCGCTGACATTTCACCAAGGATCTTGCGAATGAACAGCGAGATCCCGCCCAGCGTGCAGAGGAGTGGCAAACGTAGATTCAGGTAGATGCGATCGAAGCAACTAAGCTCGTAGGAGATGTGTCCTTCTTGAAGTTCGTTGAGATTTGGCACATGCTGATCATGCCTCCCGCAGATCTACGCTTCAAGCATCTGCCGTCATGGCACATTACTGCGGGAGGCACTTCATGGTAGGAGGCGTACGCCTCGCTATGTTTTGCAACGCCTAAGCCGATTCAACTTTAAAGCGACCCGAGAAAATCCAAAGAAAACTGATGAGTCCTAAGGATTGCGCCGCAAGCATAAAGTTTTTATCGTTGAATTCTTCCATATCGACTGGATCAATAAAGAGATTCAAGCACACAAACAAGGCTACACTGGCAGAGATGGCGCTAATCCAAGTACGAGCTATGAATACGAATCGCCGAAAAGGAACACATAAGAAACAAACAGCGAGAGATATTGTAATAATGGGCCCATAGAAATCCTCACGAGTCAGCAACGTCGCATCCAACTGTCCTCGATCTTTCCATAAGATCTCGGACAAGAGCATCACAATCAGGGCAATGGTTCCGGCACAGCAGATCGCACCAATAGTGTGAACAATATGCCTGCTCCAGTCTACCTTGCGATTCATTGGTTTTATTGTGTCTTTTGCTTATGGAGTCCTGATTTCTGGAAATGCCCAATATACTTCCGAATCACCCCACCCATCACCGTCATCCAGATCTCTTGCATTGCCAACGCCAAACCCAGTAAACTTTTTGTCTTTAACCTCAAACGAGTATGACTTGCCACCATCTTGGTCTTTGCACACTGGGCAGATTTGAAAGGTAATCGTTGCTTCAGCTTTTCCTCCCGATACAACGAACGAATTTCCAAAAGTTCCGGAAACACTCGCGGCGCCTCCTCCTGTATCTTCTGGTGGAGTTACGCCAACATTCCCACCTACCCCAACATTCACTTCCGAGTTTACTCCAAGTGCAGAGAACTTAGTTACCACTTGAATGCATTTTACACTATTACCATCGCAATTCACGGATTTTCCGTTACCCCAACTTCCGCTTACGACAGAAATGATTGAACTATGGTTTTCGACTGGAGTAATCTGGTTCATTTCAAGCAGGCATTCGGTCTGTGAGAATGACACTTCGGCCCAGTTGTCACCCAAGAGATCACTTAGAAACAAGTCTGCCTCACGCATTTGAGCAAATGGTTGAACAATCTCCAAACCTAATCGATCAACAAAGTTTACGGCATTATTGTTACTTTGAACAAACAAGTTGATTCCTGCCTTCTCTCCAATTGGATCACGAGATAGCCATCGGCCGTCAGATGGATCGTAGTAGCGATAGCCGTAATAACTTGTCGTTGTCTCCCGATCTATAATCTTCGTACTGAAACAGAACCGGTTGTCGAGATTTTTAGTTCCTGACACCAACCCTCCAAAACCATCATAGTGATAGTGACCCACAATAACCCCTTGCAATTCTGTAATCTCAGTCACATTCCCGTTGGCGTCGTAGTGGTAGAGCCAGTCTTCGTCGATACTCTTTCCAGTAGCGAGCAATAAACCCCCAACGCCACCTGCTCCTTGGAGGGTGTTGCTTAAGTCTTTGCCCCAGGTGTATGTTTCATGTGGTTGATGTGCGTTTGCATTGCACACAATTATGAGATTCCAACCTTGGTAGAAATAACGTTCGTCAACGCCATCGCTGGCCCATCGAGCAATTCGACGGCTTTGGTGGTCGTAGGCATATTGCGCCCTCAGAGTACCGCGTTCCCGCACTTCAACTAGGCGGTTTTCGGCGTCCCATGTGTATTCTTGGTTGCCTTTGGTGAGTTGGTTGCCGTCTGGGTCGTGAGTCACGGCCTGGATGCCCTCTTGATCCCATATGCTGGTGTATTGATTGAGAGCGTTAGTGTCATACAGAACGAATTCTCCGTTTCCTTTGCCCATGGAGGTGCGGTTGCCGTTCTTGTCGTAGCCGTAATACTCGGTGTTGGGGTCGTTGGGATTGGCGTTGCGAGTGGATTGGGTTAGGCCGCCGGTGTCTTCTTGGTAGGTAAACCGGTCGATTGCTGGGGGATTCAGGATACTCGTATCCGGATTTAAGGTAGTGGTGGTGCGCTCGGTTCGTTGGCCGTCTGGGTTGTATTGATAGGCGTAGTGGGAGATAAGCTGGTTGGTTGGGCCGGCTTGGTTGATGACGTCGGTGGTCGTGTCTCTTCCCGGTTCGTAGCGATATTCGGTGTGTTTGATACCGTCTGCGGCGACTGATTGGAGACGGTCGGTGGTGGACATCGGTTCGAAACGGTAGACGAAATCGTAGCCTTGGGAACTGACGCGATCAAGCCGGTTGGCTTGGTCGTAGCCGTAGGTGACTTGATAGTCTTGAGCTGGGTTTTCTGCGCTGCCGATTTGGAAGCCGGTGGGGCGGTTTAGGGGATCCAGCGTGTAGGTTAGTGTTTTCGGTTCGTTGTAGAGGGGGCGCAGGCTAAAGCCTACGCTACGATGATCGGGATTCGGCGGCGACTGAAAGTCACCGCTACGGGTTTCTGATAGGAGTACTGTTGGTTGATCTTGACGGTAGGTGTAGGTGAGGAGGCCGCCGGAGTCCTGAACGGTTTGTTTCTGGCCCAAGCGGGTGTAGGTGAAGTGAACGTCGGGGGTTTGATCGCTGTAGTCAATGTGGGCGAGGTCGCTGTGGCTTTTTTTGTTGTAGCGATAGGTAGTTGTGACGCCTCGGGCCCAGGTGCGGGTTTCTAACTTTCCTCCTGGAGTGTAGGTGTAGTGGACGCGTTGGCCGTAGGCGTCTTGTTTGAATTGCAGTTGGCCGCGGACATTATAATGCCATCGGGTGGTGGCGGGTTTGTTGAGATGGCTATACCAAGTGGTCATGTGGGTGCGTTCGCCACGGCCGTTGTAGCCCCATTGGACGTCGGTGGTGTGGTAGCCGTGGGTTTGGTGTAAGGTGCCGTTGGCGTTGTAGACTTGGTGGACTTGGCCGCCGCCTGGCTTGATGGTGGTGATGACTTGGCCGAGGGCGTCGTAGCGATAGACAGTGTCTAGGGTGCCATTGGTGCTTGACCTCGTTTTGGGATTGGGGGCGCTAACTTTCCAGCGTCTTCCTTGATCGTCGTAGTGATAGGTGGTGGTGCCAGTGCGGCTGTCGGTGATTTGGTGGACGCGGTTGTAGGCGTCGTAAGACTGGGCGGTCCACGAAATGAGGGTGCCGTCGTTGGCGTGACGGCTGATTTGCCGGAGTTGGCCGTTTTGATAGGTTTGTTGGACGTAGGCTCCGCTGGGATCGGTGGTGGTGATGGTCCAGCTTCCGGGTTTGGAACCTTCCGTTCTGGTTGTGGTGGTGAGTTGGTTGTATTGCCAGACCTTGGATTGGGTGCCGTCTAGGGTGGTTTCTTGGATGGCGGTGGTGACGGGGCCTGATTCGGTGTAGAGGGTGTTGGTGGTGCGGTTGACGGTTTCCCCATCGCGTTGGATCACAGAGTGATCCACGACACTGATCCGATCGACTTCGTAGTCGATGTGATTGGGCGCCTCATTAGGCTGGACGTCGAGGTCAAGAGCGGTGGTGGTGCGGTCGCCCTTTTCATTGTAGGCGTATCGGGTGGTGACTCCGTCGGGATCGATGTGGCGAATGAGATCGCCGTCTTGGTTGTAATCGAAAGTCTCACTTGAGGCTAGGCGACTGCCGTAGCCGTGAATGATTTCCTTCTGACGGCCTTCCTGATCGAGGTAGATACGGGTACGTCGCACGTCGAAGATGTTAGCGATGTCGGCTCGCTCCTCGTAGTGGCCTTTGCTGTCTTGACCTTGGGTGTAGAGGGTGTTGCGGACTTGGGTTCTTGGATCGGGTTTGGTAGCAAAGGGATCGTTTGAAGCATAGGTGAGCGTTTGCCTAAGAGTGCCGTCGGCTTCGTAGCGCTGTTGCGTGATGCGATGCCGGTTGTCGTGGCCACTCTTGGGGAGGCTTGTTAGTTCGATGCGGCCTCCATCTTCTTGCATGATGGTTCTGAACTCGGTGATAACGCCGCTCGAACTCGTTTGCGTGGTTTGTTGGCCGGCTAGGTTGTAGTCCGTGCTTTGCGTTAAGGGTGAGCTGCCGTCGGCTGGCAAGATGCTGGTGTGGAGACGTTGGTCGTGGGCGTTTACTCGGTATTCGCGGCGTGAGGTTTGGCTAACGAGGGCGTTCCCGAAATCGAGTGGGTCTTTGTAGCCGGTGGTTTCGCCGATAAGTCGCCCGAGGGGATCGCGATCGTAGACTTTTGTTTGGCCGTTCTCTGCGGTTTCCCAACTGAGATCGCAGCAGTCGTAGTTCTGGGTGCGGGCTTTTCCGGTGAGTTCGTTGATGGTGAGGATGGGCCGGAAAAGGTGATCGAGTTCCGCAACTGTGCTGTGATTGGTGAGGAAACCAGTCTCGCCGTCCTGACGTTGATCTTCTATCAGCGTGCCGGAGCGATGAGTGACTTTGAGAGAACGGCCTTCTTCGTTGCCGCTAGCCAGGTAGTTGATGGTGGTTTGGCGTCTTTCGTCTTCAGCGATCGCATAGGCATGTGTTGTCACCGTTCCATTCGGATACTCAGTGCGTTTGATCTGATTGGTTTGGCCGTCGTAGACGTTCACCGTGACCTCATTGTCAGGATCATTGAACTGAGCATCGGGGCGATGCGAGAGGCTAACGGTTTCAATGTAGTTTTCGCCTGCTTGCACATCGTTCCATTGCCAGAATTGGGTCCTGACATGATGGCCGTCGCGTGTTTCGGTGGTGCGGATGCGGTAATTGGGCCCATCGAAAGCACGATGTTCGACCCGATAGCCCGGCCCATCATTCGGCAATGCGTTAGGGCGAAGGGTGTTGCCTATGGGACGAACGATCTTATTGAGGCGGCCTTGATCATCGTAGCCGTACCATTCCCAGTCACCGTCGGGTCGTTCGATCCATTGACGGGCGGTTTCGCCGATGGTGTGCGGGTGTTCCTGGGGATTGAGGAGTTTGGCGTTCTCGTTGTAGCCGTAGCGCGTGCTCAGCGCTTGACCTTCAGGATCGCGAATCTCTTCGATCTTCTGCCAACCATGACTGAAACGCTGATGACGCGTATCGGTGACGGTATCGATGACGAGCTTTTGTTCTTTAAGAAGCAATGTCCTATTATTCTTTCTTTCCTATTATCCTCTTCAAACCCTTCACGACAGACGCATTTCACGGTCAATCTCAAATCAATTTCCGCCTCTACCCGGGCACCATAGACTATACAAATCACTTCCCCGGCAATACTGACAGGTGAAATCTCTTTCGCTAGAAAAGCAATGTCCTATTATCTCCATTTCTCTCTGAAAACGTCGTGGTTCTGGCTCCAGGTGTCTTTGCCGTCTGATAAGGGGCTTGGAAAAAAATAATCGTCCCAAAGCGCAACCATTCTGTTAGGAGCGGGTTTGAGTGCCTGTAGTCCTATGAGAAGAACCTGACTCTAACTCAATTCGTTTATGGAAGAACACTGCGCGTGATCTCACGGGCAGCGCGAAACGCAAGTTCATGGCGGGCGTCGTCGATGGCCTTGGCCGCGGCGGTCAACGGTGGGCTGAAGACTGTCTTGGCTGGAATAGGCAACTCATTCGCAAAGGCAAAGAGGAACTCGATTCCGGCATTGATTTCGTCGATCAGTTTCACAAACGAGGTAGAAAGAAGGCTGAAGAACATTATCCAGAATTACTGGAGGATATTCGCGCCGTTGCTGATCCCCATGCTCAGACTGATCCCAGTTTTCGCTCTACTCGCCTCTATGTCCGCATCACTGCTAAAGAAGTCCACCGGCGACTGGAAGAGCGCCCAGGGTATGACCTATCAAGTATGCCTTGCGTGAGAACCATCAACAGCAAACTCAATCTGCTCGAACTCCACCCTAGAAAAGTTGCCAAGACCAAGCCGATGAAGAAAGTGAAAGAAACCGACGCCATCTTTGATATGGTGCATGAGATCAATGCGGCGGCCGATAGCGATCCCAAGCAGTTGCGTATCTCCATGGACACCAAAGCGGCGGTAAAAATTGGCGAGTTTAGTCGTGGTGGCTATAGCCGAGGCGAGCGGAAGGCCCTTGATCACGACTTCAAAGCGAAAACAACCCTCGTGCCCTTTGGGGTTTATCAGCCCGAAACTGGCCAAACCGACCTATGGTTCTCAGAAAGTAAAGTGACAGCGGATTTTATGGTTGATCGTCTTGAAGAGCTGTGGCCGCGACTGCGTGCAGAGAATCCTGAAGTAGAGGTGCTAGTGATCAACGCCGACAATGGCCCCGAGAGCGATGGCCGTAGAACCCAATGGTTGAAGCGCCTGGCTGAATTCTCTACGGCTCATGATATAGTGATACAGCTAGCCTATTATCCACCCTATCATAGCAAGTATAATCCTATAGAACGAGTGTGGGGAGTGCTCGAAAACCATTGGAATGGAGAGCTACTGAGCACAGCGGAGAAAGCGCTGGGAATGGCCCGAAGCATGACATACAAAGGGTTGAATCCCGTCGTCACACTGGTCACCAAGACCTACCAGACCGGAGTGCGACTGACAAAGAAAGCGATGAAAGAATTCGCGCCCCAAATCAGTCGGATGGCTGGATTGGAGAAGTGGTTTCTAACAATATTCCCTGAGCCTGAAATGGGATGATTATTTATTTCCAAGCCCCTAAAACAACGAGAAAATCACTGAGAAACTCGCTATTCCTCTTGTCCAGTTGATCCTGGCCATCGTCGAGAGCCTCGATAACGGCCTGATAGAGCGCGGTGAATTGTCCCGATGCTTTGCTGGAGCTGACCTGATCGAGCCTGCGTAGACTCTCCACCTCATTTGCGAAGCGATAGTAACGAAATTCAAAGGGGCGCTTGGTGTTCTCTAGCCGATTGACAAACCGTTTGGCGGCCCGTTTCATTCCACCTAGAGCATTCGCTTTCTCCATGCTGAAGCTCGTATCCAAGACAAGCGCAACGCCTAACTTATCTTCAAGCCCGGAGTCACCTGCTAGTTGCACCTCGCCCGACACTTCCTGGGCTTTGTCTTCAAAGATGTGAAAGTTACCTTTCTCACCACCAATGATCAGATCATTGACAGGGCGTTTCTCTTCTTCTTTGTCGTCCCCGCCCGCCTCATCCGCGATCTTTTGTCATGGCCGATATGAAATTGGGGCTGAGTGACCGGTTTGAAAACCGGGTTCATCTTCTTTCTTATTCTAACAAAAATCTTTTCTTCTTTTTTTCCTCTGGCTATCTTTTGCCTTAATGAATGATCTCCGTAAATGTTTGAACTGCAAGGCGTTATATGCTGTTGATGTCCGGAACAAGGGACGGCAACAGTATTGCTCCGCGAAGAATTGTCAGAGGGCTCGCAAGTCAATCAATCAGCGTAAGCGGCGCATAAAGGACAAATGTCAGGAGGCGCAGTTGAAGCCGGCTGAAGCCGACTATGTAGCCGCCTGGATGTCACAAAACGTTGTCCTTGTGGGACTTATCGCAAAGCTCACAGCTGTTGACGATCCTTAGATTCTGTTATCTACTGTTAGAGATCTTTTCAACAAGGGTAGCGTCTTGGTTGACCGAGTTGAGAAGCTGTAGGGGATATGTGGCCGATTCAAAGAGGGACCCTGATTTTCAAACCGGTCAAAACGCTTGGTTTTCACGCCGGTGACGACAATCTTTTCCAGGACCTTGAACTGCACTGTCACCAAACGCCCGCCAATCTTAGGGTTCGTGTTAGGTTTTACGCCAACGATCTTCAAATCTTCAATGGTGAGATCGTCCTCTGCGCCTGTTAAGGAGGCTGGAGGGGATTCGGTGAATACCACATCGGTCTCTCCTGATAATCCCCTAGCAAAGAGATAAAATTTTCCATTTGGCACGATGATCGGATGGTCTAAGGCGAAAGTGAGTGATTCTCTTTTCACTTTCTCCGCAGCGAGCCGCCGGCCTGTGTCCAGGTCGAACTCAGGAGTCGGTGAGAGCCAAAGCTCGACCTGATCGACTGATTCAGGTTCTGTCAGGGTGACAGTGATGGGGTTGTCATGAAGCTCTGAAACGGAAGTCGGGATGGTTGTGAGGTCGAAAGTGATTGGACCCTCAGGTTCGATAACATACCGGATGCGATAGAAACGCTGTGAGGCGGTCTGTTTCGGTAAGGTGACCACCAATGGAGCACCACTTTGCGAAACGAAGGCCGCCTTGGTCTCGGTTTCCCATGAAACATCGCTCGAGATGACATTGGTAGATTCCAGCCAGATCTTCGATCCCGGCTCGCCGTCAAAGGGCCCGTTGAATTCCAAGCGGACCTCAGAAGCAGACCGGGAAATGGATTGGATCTCCAAATCATCGGCGAACACTGACAAACCAGCGAATTTGAGGAGAAAGAGAGCAAGTAGCCTTGCCACACGGAGAGAGTTTAGAGCCGAAACCATAACAGATTCATTCTCAATTCCCAGAAAGTTAAGATCAATTAACTAAATGTATAGCAGGAATTCCTTCGAGGTTCCGCCGTGTCGTTTCCGTTAGGCTACTAGCGGCCTTCCATGGCACTTTCTGAATCAAACCGGTTTCTGAATTGGATCGCGCTGCAAGTCCCGGCAACTCCGCAATTCTCCCCAGTCACCCCCACGCATGCGCCGACTCCCTTCCTTCCGCTTCTCACTAAAGAATTCACGCTTCTCTTCAAAGAAGTTCTCAATGAATGCCTTCGATCCAATCACCAAACCATCCGTGAAATAACGCAATCGACATCGTAATAGCTGCGGTCTCGTTAGCTTCCCACCCGCATCCATCACTTCATTGATTTCCGATCGATCAAATCCTCGTCGAACCTCTTTACCGGTCATCACATCCACACGTTCCTCGCCCATCCCAAACAAGATCTTTCGATACTCCCGCCCCACAATCCGCCAATCCATGAGTTCACCCGCCGCCTCCGCTTCATGACGCAATAAATGCCCCAAGCCCTTCCGCGCCTGAGCTTTTCCCGCCACCGCTTCCGCATACCCACACCATCGATAATCCTTCGGATCATTCACCATCCCCGCACGCACGGCGTTCAAATCCACATAGGCCGCCACATTCATCAACGGGTCCCAATCCCCTTCGATCAACACACTCTTAAACCGCGATTCCCAAAGCCGCCCCACTCGCTGATGCCGCTTATTGAACCAAAGAGTGAATCGCAACATCAACGTCTTCATGAATTCACTCAAATCATGCATCCGCCGAATAAAACGCTGCCGGTAATCCCGCAATAAATGCTCTCCCGCCAACCCAGGCGTCATCTTTGGAATCAGCTTCATCGTCTCGCGAATTTCCTGAATTTCATCCCGCGAATAAAGCGCCTGCAACCGCTCCCAGAAAACCTCCTCCGGTAAATCCTCCACCTTTTCTGGAATATGAACCACAATATGAAAGTGATTGGATAGCATTGTCCAAGTAATCACCTCCACCCCCGAAAACGCCTCCACTTGCCGCAGCAATCCCTTAAAAAACTCGCGCTCCTCCTCCTGAAAAACAAATCGACGTTCCACAACACGCGAAAGCACATGGAAATACTGCCCCTCCTGCCCAGTCACGGAGGAGCGCAACAACATCTTACGTGGTTTCATATCTTCAGTCTTGACCAAGACTGAAATCAAGGCAATTCTTTTCTTTAGAAAAGCAATGTCCTATTTAAAATTATTCTTTGAGGTCTTTGCCCCAGGTGTAGGATTCTACCGGCTCTGCATGGCTGGCATTGTAAATATTGATGAGATTCCATCCTTGATAAAGATAGCGCTCATCTAGCCCATCGCTAATCCATCTGGCGATTCGGGGACTTTGGGAATCGTAGATGTATCGAGCCCTCAGGGAGCCGCGTTCTCGCACTTCGATTAAACGGTTCTCGGCGTCCCAGGTGTATTCTTGGGTGCCTTTGGTGAGTTGGTTCCCGTCGGAGTCGTGGCTGACCGCGTGAATGCCGTCTTGGTCCCAGATATTGGTGTATTGATTGAGGGCAGTGGTGTAGAGGGCGAACGCGCCATTGCCTTTGCCCATAGCAATCTTTTTCTTTAAAAAGCAATGTCCTATTATAACTTTTTGTCTTTGGCGAAGGTTTCGATGTTCTCCACGAACTGGTCCCGGAAGGGCTTAAAGACGCTCACCAGCGGAAGCTTTTCACCAAGGATCTTGCGAATGAACAGCGAGATCCCGCCCAGCGTGCAGAGGAGTGGCAAACGTAGATTCAGGTAGATGCGATCGAAGCAACTAAGCTCGTAGGAGATGTGTCCTTCTTGAAGTTCGTTGAGATTTGGCACATGCTGATCATGCCTCCCGCAGATCTACGCTTCAAGCATCTGCCGTCATGGCACATTACTGCGGGAGGCACTTCATGGTAGGAGGCGTACGCCTCGCTATAATATTTTGACGACTCTTTTGGTTTTGAGATAATCTCACTCAATGTGTCCTCGAGTCTGAATGGTTACAATTAGATTAAAGTTCCATTCTCGATGGCCAAAGATATCCGTCGCCAATTGTAAGTTCTTGCACCTGCAACTGAACTCCGTAGATCTCAACCAATTCGGTTTCAACAATCCTTACGAAATCGGCCCTTCTTGGTAAATCATCATCCTCCGACAACTTTCCTTCTATTGTAATTGCCAAATTAGGTCGCAATTCCCTAGCATCAGTAAAGTGCAGGTGTCTTGCAGTGCACTTCAACTTCATAAATTCGAATTGAACAGTTTCCCTTAACCACCTCGCACTCTCTTCTAACTTAAATACATTACCTGAGGACGCACATTCAACTTTATCGCCAATCGAAACGATTTTTGATTCTTTCGTTACGATGTCCGGGTTAAGCAAGAAAAGTACGGCCATTGAAAGAAGAACAATAGCGATCAATCCAATCTCGGTCCCAAATTTGAACATATGATCACTCGCTCGTGCCATCTGCACAAACTTTAAAATTATACGGTACGGTTTTGTCAATATTATTAAGATTAACAAACCAAACGGTATCTACAACCTCACGGACGTGCACAGTGCCTTTGATGCACGGAACGTAATTGAAACAGTGACACTGAAATTCTTTCTCTTCAATTTGAACCGAGATCCCAGTGACTTGGAAACCAGCAGAGGGCATAGTACCGGACGCGGTCCAATTAAATCGAAGATTTATTTCCGCTTTAGAGTATGACCATTTAATGTCGATCTTGATATTTCGAGAGTTATCCCATGGCCAGCGCCGGGCGTAGCCTCTATCTACAAGAGTAGTAGTTCTTTCAGATGATACGCTTGGACAGGGTTGAAGCAAAGTAGTACGCTCTCTTTTCGCTCTCGCTTGCGCCGTTGTTTCCTGGATTTTTCCGGGATCAGATTTCCCCAAAAGATCCTTCCACTCACTGGCATCTCGCACACTCCACACCCCTACAGCTGCAAATGCGGCGATACCTATTCGGACGGCATAATATGCCAGATGAGCCTGGCTTAAGCCTAGGCGATCCACATAGTTAATCCCATCGTTATTTAGGAATCCATAAAGCAGAAGTCCACCTGTCTCTTCAATGGGATCAGTTGAAAGCCACCTTCCACTCTTTGAATCATGATATCGGTAGCCATAGTATGAAAAACCAGTTTCGCGATCATACGGTTTAGTCGCGTGCCGATACCTGTTTGCTAGTAAGTCAACAGATGACGAAGTATTCCCAAAAGAATCGTAGGCGAGAATACTCAAAGGTACTCCGTCGGAATCGACCACCTCTCCTACATTGCCATTACCATCATAGAAGTAAAATAGAGAAGTCAAAGGATCACTTGTATTACCAAAAAGTAATCCAGCTACTCCCCCAGCCATTTGGAGATTTCCACTTAGGTCTTTACCCCATCTGTAAGATTCGATTGGATTCCTTTCATAAGCATTGTAAACATTGACAAGATTCCAAGTTTCATAAAGGTAGCGTTCATCAATTCCGTCGCTTGTCCAGCGTGCGATCCGGCGGCCTTGGTGGTCATAGGTGTATCTCGCGCGAATGGAACCGCGTTCACCCACCTCGATTAAACGGTTTTCAGCGTCCCAGGTGTATTCTTGATGGCCTCTTGTAAGCTGGTTGCCGTCTGGGTCGTGGCTTACTGTTTGGATGCCTTCTTGGTTCCAGATACTAGTGTATTGATTGAGGACGTTGGTGTCGTAGAGAGCAAAATCACCGTTGCCCTTACTCATGGATGTGCGGTTGCCGATCTTGTCGTAGCCGTAGTATTCGGTCATGGAGTCGCGGGAATTTCCGTTGCGGATGGATTGGATTAGGCCGCCGGTGTCTTCTTGGTAGCGAAAGGTGTCGGTGTGTGGTGGGTTTAGAATGTTGGATTCAGGCTCCAAGGTGGTGGTTGTCCGCTCTGTTCGTTGGCCATCATGGTTGTATTGATAGGTGTAGTGAGAGATGAGCCGCCTGTTGGGGCCAGCTTGGTTGATCACATCTGTAATGGCGTCTCTTCCTGGCTCGTATCGATACTCGGTGTGTTTGATGCCATTTGCGGTGACGGACCGGAGTCGGTCGGTGGTGGACATCGACTCGAATTTATAGATGAAATCGTAGCCTTGGGAGCTGACCTGATCAAGGCGGTTGGCTGGGTCGTAGCCGTAGGTGACTTCGTAGTCTTGCGTTGGATGTTCCGCAGTCCCGATTTGAAAGCCTTTCGGGCGGTTTAGGGTGTCCTGGGTATAAGTTAGGGTCTTTGGTTCGTTGTAGAGTTCTCGCGGCGGAATGCCACGGCTCCTTGATTGTGGGTTGGGCGGCGACTGAAAGTCACCACCACGGGTTTCCGATTCTAGCACTGTGGGTTGGTCTGAGCGGTATGTGTAGGTGAGGATGCCGCCGGCGTCTTGGACGGTTTTTTTCTGGCCTAGGCGGGTGTAGGTGAAGTGGACGTCGGGGGTTTGATCGCTGTAGTCGACATGGACGAGGTTGCTTGCCTTGTCGTAGTGATAAACCGTCTTGACACCTCTTGCCCAGGTGCGTGTATGAAGTTTGCCGCCTGGTGTGTAGGTGTAGTGGACGCGTTGGCCTTGGGCGTCTTGTTTGAATGATAGTTGATCTCTGGTATCGTAGTGCCATCTCGTGGTCGCGGGTTGGTTGAGGTGGCCGTACCAGGTGGTCATGTGGGTGCGTTCGCCTCGGCCGTTGTAGCGCCATTGGACGTCGGTGGTGTGGTAGCCGTGGGTTTTGTGTAAGGTGCCGTTGGCGTTGTAGACTTGATGGACTAGGCCGCCGCTGGGTTTGACGGTGGTGATGACTTGGCCGAGGACGTCGAAATGATAGACAGTGTCTAGGGTGCCATTGGTGCTTGACCTCGTTTTGGGATTGGGGGCGCTAACTTTCCAGCGTCTTCCTTGATCGTCGTAGTAATAGGTGGTGGTGCCAGTGCGGCTGTCGGTGATTTGGTGGACGCGGTTGTAGGCGTCATATGATTGGGCGATCCAGGAGATGAGGGTGCCGTCGTTGGCGTGGCGGCTGGTTTGCCGGAGTTGGCCGTTTTGATAGGTTTGTTGAACGTAGGCGCCGCTGGGATCGGTGGTGGTGATGGTCCAGCTTCCGGGTTCGGTGCCTTCGGTTTTGGTTTTGGTGGTGAGTTGGTTGTATTGCCAGACTTTGGATTGGGTGCCGTCTAGGGTGGTTTCTTGGATGGTGGTGGTGACGGGGCCGCTTTCGGTGTAGACGCGATTCTCGGTGCGGGTGACTGTCTGGCCTTGGCGTTGGATCACGGAGTGATCCACGTGTGGCGCGGCGAATTAGGTCGTGGGATTGTTTTCAGATTGTTTGGTGGGATTGTCTGTTTTCTTCGTGGGATTGTCAGTCTTTGGCGTGGTGGTGCGCTGAAGTTGTAATCTCAGATTACGAAAGGCTCGCGCTCCTTCCTCGGGGGTGAAGGCGTCGGTGGGTTTGCTTGGCGGCCGTGGTTTCGATGGTTTTGATGCTCTAGTTAGTCTCGCCCGACTGATGTTGAGGTCTTCTTCGAATCGCTCGAGTTGTAAGAAGTTACTGGGTTTGAGCGCTCCCACGCGGCGACGCTCGCCTCGGATCTCCCGTTGCAAGTAGCTGACGACTTGTTCGACATCTTCGCTGGTGAACCCGGCTCGTAGCAACTCATACCAGGCTCGTTGCCGGTCGAAGCCTAAGATCAGTTTCTGCCCGGTCAGTTGGCAATAGTGTTGGTGTAGGGCCGCCACTTGCTCTTCGACGGGGCTGCTTTGGTTTGATGGTGTTTGCATAGCCTAATGTTTATCTTGTTAGCCTTCCGGCATGCCTCCTCGATGGTCGTTGGCGGAGGGAATGGTGGGCATCACTTGCTGTACGTGATCGGTGGTGATGTGGTTGGCTTTCTCTTGGCTGGCTGCGATCCACGCGGCACGGGCCAGTTGCAGCGCGGTGCGCGGCCGCCCGTTGCTGGCGTTGGTAATCAAGTCCAGGGCGGCGGGGATGATGATGTTTTCCTTCAAGTCTACGGCGTTTTGACTGGCTTCTAGGAGTTCTTCGATCTCTTGGCTTTCCCACGGTTTGAGCTGATGATGACAGGCGATGCGGCTGTAGAGGGCGCGGTGGCTGCGTAGTCTTAGACTTCCTAACAAATACTCGTCTCCAATGAGTATGAGACTAAAAGCGGGACGCCGGGCTAGATCGATGCCTAACAATAGCCGGATCTCTTCGAGCGCTCCGTGGCTGTAGTTCTGCGCTTCGTCGAGGATGATGATGGCGCTGGTCTCGCCAAGTTCTACCAAGGCTTCTTCAAGATGCATCAGGGTGGTGCTGCGGGTGCCGCCGGCTTTGCCGAACTTGCGGGCTAAATAGGCTAACAATCCGGCATGGCTTAGGCTGGCCTGGGTGATGGCGATGGCGCAGTAGAGCCGCGGATCGAGCTTGTCTTTCCAGTGGCTGACGAGATGGCTTTTCCCTACGCCGTTGGGGCCGCTGAGCAACATGAGGCTGCGGAGGGCGGCGCTTTGGGTTAGCAGTTGCTCGGCTTGTTGGATCTGAGGGGGCTTTTGATAGTGGGAGGTTTCTTCGTTGAAGGGGATGCCGGTTGCTCCCCAAAGATGGGTGTAATGAGTGATGGTGGAGTCTGTGATGGGCTTGCGGCCACTGCTTTTTCTAAGTCTGGTCGTCATGGTGTGATGATGATAGCGTGATGTGGCTTTGTTAGCCCTGGTGACGGCGTTCGTAGTTGAGCCGGTCGATCTGACTGTTGAGGTGTAGATTGACCAGGTGAGCTGTGCCGACGTGATGGTTGTGATGATAGATCTCCAGCGATTGCTCTTTGCTTACGGCAAAGGGGTCGTAGCGCACTTCGATGCGACGTCCGCGTAGGCTCAAGTCGACTTCGTAGAGGCGATTTTCGATGCGAATGGTGCCATTCTTGCGCACGGTGCGGTGGATGCGGGTGTAGAAGAGTTTTTCCAGAGCGTGATGGCTGAGTTCAAGTTGGCGGAGGTGTTCGGCTCCGGCGTGGAAACGGGCTTGCGGGGTGGTGCCGGTAGTGCTGTGTTGACGGTTATGATAGTCTTTCTGGAGCCAAGTGGAGAACTTGGCATTGAGGTCTTGGAGACTGTGGACGCGCTCTTCGGGTAGTGATAGGGTGGTTTCAAACCCTACCTGAATACTTGAGAATAGGCGTTCTATCTTTCCCTTGCTCCAGGCGGCGTAAGGCTTGTGATGCAATAGGCGGATATCGAGATTGGCGCAGACGATGTGGGTGTGTTTGCTAATGAATGGGGCGCCGTTGTCGACGTAGAGTTTGTGGGGGAGTCCGCGGCGGCGGACGGCTTCTTTGAGGGCGTGATGGAGGTTTTGCGTGTTTTCGCTTGTGTAGTAGGCGGCGTAGGGAATGAGTCGGCTGTGATCGTCAATGATGGCGCAAAGCTGGGTGCCCAAAGTAGCGCCTTCGGTGGTGCGGAGTTTGGGACCGGGGCTGAAGTCGGCCATCCAAAGATCGTTTGGATAGGGGGCTTCGAAGGCTTTGGTGGGGCCGCTATGGATGTCCTCAGCTGGACGCCCGTGATGCAGTCCAGCGGCTCTGAGAAAGCGATAGACTGTGGAGAGTGAAGGCAACTCTCTACCTTCTTCTTGAGTGAGCCACCGGCGATAGGCCACTTTGATCGGAATCTGTGGATATTTTCGCCGCTGCGTGAGGATCCATTCTTGTTGTTCGGAGGTGAGCGCACGTTGTTTGCCGGTGTCTTGCCTGGGATGTTTGGTGAGTGCCTGGAATCCGTCGTTTTGATAGGCATACCACCAGTCTTCGAGAGTGCGAATGGCGTAGTGTTTGCCGGATTGGACATCGGGCCAGGGACGCAAGGCTGCTTGTCGTAAGGCTGCGGCTAACGACCGGCCTTCTTCCTGAAGTTGTTGCAGGTAACTGATGGCGCCGTAGCGGACCAGAGCGCTTTGTTCTTGGGGTGTTAGAGTATGGTCATCAGACATGCGGGAGCTTTACCCCCGCAGTGATTTTGCGAAATAGTACGGTTATGTGGGAAACTCGTGGCGAATAATAGAGAGATGTTAGTTGGCCTTCAAGCACCGGTAATCACCCAATAGGCTCTTGCCATGGAGCGCGAGTTCGAGAAGGATCTCCCCGAGGTTGCCGGCGGTGAGGCGAATGGCTCTCCAAAGTTCTTCTGCGGTGTTTGTAAGAGCAATGCGCTGCCCGAAGAACTCGGTGAGGCTCTGGCGCCTGCTTTGATCGGCGAATCGGCACCAAGCTCGCCGCAGGCAACCTTTCTTGATTTCGCTGCCATTGGCGTTGTTGCCGTCGTCTTGGCCACCTTGGGATGGAGGGGCGCAGCGTTGGTCAAAGTCTTCTTCCACGCATGGGAGATGGACGGTACGATAAGGCAAGAGGTGATCGGGAAGAACACTAATGGTCCTCCCGGCATACTTGCAAAGAAAGCGCATCACGGTGATTTGCGCGTCTCCCTCGACATCGGCAAAACGCTTGTAATTCCCATGGCGATGCAGGCATTGGCCCTCTTCGTGATCGAAGGCACATGGAGGAAATTCATCGGTAGCTGGATAACTGGATCGGCGAATCTGCATCCCCCATTCAATCATCCCTGTCTACGTCCTCATTCTATATCGTGGCTGGCTCCCCGAAACCCAGTCTGACTCTCATCTATACCCGTTCACACGAAGCATTTCGCCACGGAACACCACGACACTAATTCGGTCTACTTCGTAGTCGATGTGGTCGGCTGGTTCGTTAGCTTGGATGTTGAGATCGAGGGCGGTGGTGGTGCGTTCGCCTTTTTCATTGTAGGCGAAGCGGGTGGTGACACCGTCGGGGTTGATGTGACGTATGAGTTGGCCGTCTTTGTTGTAATCGAACTGCTCACTGGCGGCTAGGCGGCTGCCGTAGGCGTGGATGATTTCTTTCTGACGGCCTTCCTCGTCTAAATAGGTGCGGGTGCGTCGCACGTCGAAGATATTGGCGATGTTTGCTTCTTCTTTGTAGCGGCCTTTGCTGTCTAGGCCTTGAGTGTAGCGGATGTTCGCTACTTGCGTTCTGGGGTCGGGTTTGGTGGCGAAGGGTTCGCTTGAGGCGTAGGTTAAGGTTTGGCGGAGAGTGCCGTCGGCATCGTAGCGGCGTTGGGTGATGCGGTGGCGGTTGTCGTGGCCGCTTTTGGGTAGGCTTGTTAGTTCGATGCGGCCTCCATCTGGGAGCATGATGGTTTGGTATTCTTCTCTGACGCCCGCAGCGCTGGTTTTGGCGGTCTGTTGAGCGGCGAGATTATACTCGGTCGTGCTTTCGTGAGGGGTGCTGCCATTGTTGGGATGGGTTAGGGTTCCGAGACGCTGGTCGATGCCGTTGAGGATGTAGCTTTGGCGGGAGGATTGGTGTGTCAGGGTGTTGCCCGGCTCGAAGGGATCTTTGTAGCCTTTGGTCGCACCGATGAGGCGGCCAAGGACGTCGCGCTCGTAGACGTTGGTGAGGCCGTCGTTACGCGTTTCCCAGCCGACGTCGCAGCAATCGTAGCCTTTGCGGTTGATTTGCCCGGCGATGTCATCGGTGATGATGGTAGGACGGAAGCGTTCGTCCATGGTTTCGACGCGCCAATTGGTGGTGGCGATGTTAGACTCAATGTCGACCGTTTTCTCTTCGATCACGGTGCCTGAACGGTGGGTGACCCGGGTAGTGAGGGTGCCGAAGCGGCGGTCTGGTTGACCGGCGAAGGTGGTTTGGATGCGGTGATCGCCTTCTTCGCGGTAATCGTGAGTGACAAGGGTTCCGTCAGGATTCTCCACACGGCGAACGAGGCCGTCGGCACCGGTGATCTTGACGGTGCGATCATTGTCAGGATCATCCATGGACGCACCTTCCTTGTAGGCGACCACTCGTATCTCGGTATAAACCTTTGTGTCAGGATGCACGTGACGATCAGTGAACGTGGCTTTTTGAAACTTGCCATTACGAGTGTAAACGGATCGCACATCATAACCGGCGCCATCGAAATCACGTTGTTCCACAGCATAACCTAGACCTGGCTCGGGCAAAGCGTCAGGGCGCGGGGTATTGCCAATGGGTCGGACAATGCGGTTCTTCCGACCTTGTTCGTCATAGCCATACCATTGCCAATCGCCGCCCGGGTCTTGCCGCCACTGTGTCGCCGTCATGCCGGGTTGACGCTGGTCCCGCATACTGACCAGTTGGTCCCTGGTTAGGTTTTGATAGCCATAGGTGGTTGTTAGGGCCTGGCCATCGGGGTCGACGACACGCTTTGTAAGGCGCCGGCCGTAGGCGTAACGCTTGAAGGTCTTCTCTTCCACATGATCGATCGAGAGCTTTCCTAACTTGGCATTCCAACCACCGCGCTCTTTGCGCTTGGTGTAAGTGGGAAGCCCTTTGTAAGTGGAGGTGGCATATTTGCCATCGATCGTGACTTTTTCATAGCGAATGGGCTGCGCGAGGAAATTATCTGGGCTCCCCTCACGATGTTCCCAGATCTCCTGGCCGCCGATCCGATAGAATGTGAATTCACGGGCAGCGGAGCGCCCGATGCTCTCCACGATCCGGATACGCTTCTCACTGGTCACTTGGTGAGGCGCGGGATCAAACACGTCTACCCGTTGGAACGGCTCACCCGTAACAGCATTGCTCGCGTCCACGTTCTCCAGGGCAAACATTTCAACTTGATACCCGTGATCGGTATCCTGGAGACGCACAAACTGAGAACCTGTCCGCACCCAGTCGACCACTTGAACTTCCTTGCCATCGTGAACTTGGGTGGAGAACCCGACCTTATCTTCATCATGCGGTCCCACAAAGAGGACCGATGCCCGAGTGTAGAGTTTGTCATCCCAATCACGCGAATACACGCTGAGACGCCCTTTGGTATCGCCAAAGTCAAACTTGCCGAGATTGAACGTGGCATCGAAACTACTGGCAGCGAAGTCGAAGCAATTGCTGCCGCTGGCACAATCCTCGCATTCATCACAATTAAAGGTGAAGTAGCCGAAGTCAAAGTAATAATTGTCCACATAGACCCCAATATTGATGGTGCCGCTGATCCCTGGCTCCAACCCTGACACCGTGACATACTCGGCGTTCTGCCCGTAAGTGTAGAGATAAGTGGGCAAAGCCGTGCCGTCATCCCGGTAGGCATTGTGAAAATAGTTCTCCAAGGTAGATCCAGCACCTTGAATGAAGAGATTGACGAAACCTCCCTCACAAGAGCCTCCCTGGACCTCAATGGTGGCAAATCCGCCCGAGAATCCTTGAGCTTGTTCTGAGGTACTGTCCCCAGCATCCCGCGGATCTCGATCCGCCGCAATCTCGTCACCATCATTGAGCCCATCATTGTCGGAATCGGCCACCGTCGGATTCGTTGTCAATAAATACTCCTGGGCATTGGTGAGGCCATCCTCATCGAGATCGGCATCTCGGCGATCCAATCCAAAGATAGACTCGTAGCGGTCCGCCAGTCCATTAACATTAGCATCCTCAAAAAGCGGATTACCCGAGCTAACGGTGAGGGCATCCATCAACAAAGGAATGCGGCGATGGCCTAGTAAGGTGATGCGGCCGGGATCGACGTTCTCGTTGTCGTAGTAGCCCATGTCGACACTGACAAGCTTCTCATCGACCCAAAGATCCCAGCGATTCTGGCTGTCTTCGATGTCATCGCGTTGAAATTCTTGGCGGAATGTCAGACGCATCCAGTGGAGGGGGCGGCCTTCTTCATCGAGGTCAAAGGTGACGCCAGTGTCGATCCAATCTCCGCCGCGTAAGCCGTTGCCGTTCAATACGTAGAGAGCGGCTTTCGGTTTGGCTGAATCGCTCTCTTTCACGAGGCGGAAAGCGCCGGTAACGGATCCGGAGGCGTCAATGAACTCACCTGGTTCTTCCTCGAAGGCGACTGGTTTCGTCATGAGATCGACGAAGAGCGTGCCAGCGTTGGGTGGCGGGTCGAGGCGGAAGGTGATTTGGCCGAAGCGTTCCTCCGCTGAGGGTGCGATGCGAACGGCTCCGGAATCGTCGATGCCTTCTTGAACGATGGACGCTTCGCCTTGCTGGATGGTCCAGCCATCGCCGAGAGTGGCATTTTCGCCATCGAAGTGATTTTGATAGATGATCGACTCCTCGGGGAGTTCGTAGCGATCGAGGTAGGGACTGGCGGCGAAGACCGGGCTACCAAGGAACAATGAGAGAAGAACCGACTGAGTTGTCATAACTAAAAGAATAAGCTGAAAAGCACTACGAGGATGCCGCCTACTTGAAAAGCGTCGCCCCAAAAGACGTTCCTAACAGTGATGTGTCTGTTACTGTGAGGAACACCTAACGACTAACGAATGTTTCGACAAGCACTTTCTCAAAGAATATTACTATGAATGCGAGGATACGCAGAATCGCTAATAATCAGACTTTAGGATCGCCAGGGTGCATCTATTCCGAGGGATCGTCATGACGCCAACAATAATAGGGGCGATCTTCAAACGAGATCACGTCTGTTCTCTCTCAACGCATTCTCTCCGAAACGGCTCGGAGAGCCATCTCTGCCGAGCCCTTGCGAGGGCTTAAGCAAATCGGCACCCCGTCCTATTATATTGGATCATACTAAATATGAGGATCGACCGACTAATTGGCCGCAAGGGTTCCTTCGAGATTGCGTCGCGTCGTCTCCCCGTTAGGCTTGCAGCCTTCTATGGCACCGAACGAAGAAGACGACATCAAGATCCACTTGCTCCCGAATCTCATGACTGCGGGCAATCTGTTTTGTGGCTTCCTCGCCGTGCTCTTCATTTTCAAAGGGCGTGCGGCGGGAGGGATGGAGGCGATCGAAGTGACGCGCGGATTCTACATGGATGCCATCTTGCTTATCTTCGGTGCCTGTGTTTTCGACTTGCTGGATGGTTGGTTGGCCCGGATCAGTCATCAAGAATCGTCGTTTGGACGGGAATTCGATTCTTTGGCCGATGTGGTTTCTTTCGGCTTGGCGCCCGCTTTGCTCTTAATGGATATTGTACTTTCGGAGCTCAGCGAAACGTTAGGTCAAATTCTAGCATTTATTTATCTGCTCTGTGGTGCTATGCGCTTGGCCCGGTTCAATATTCTTGCTGCGAGGGCTGATGAAACCGGTTTGCGTAATTTCAATGGCGTGCCCATTCCAGCGGCGGCCGGATTCATTTCTTCGGTTACTCTAACGATGTTGTATTTGGGGAAGTATCATCCAGATGTTCTCGGCACGATCAAGTATCTACTACCGGTGCTCATGGTGATGATCTCTTATCTGATGTTCAGCAATTTGAAGTATCCCAGTTTCAAAGGGCTGAATTGGCGGACGCAACGATCAGTTCCTGTGGTGCTCGTTGCGATCGTTCTCGTGGTTTTCACCGTGCGCTACTATGAGTGGGTGCCGACGGTTGTGTTCACCTGTTACCTCGTTTACGGCATGATGCGTCCATGGATCAGCCGGAAGTGGCGCAAAGAGATTGAAGTGTTAGAAGATGAGGAGGAGACGAGCGACCCGGCGGGCGCACCCTAACAACAACCTCAAAACGAAGTTTCCGTTCCCAACGGTTGGATAGTCACCTCCACGCGCCGGTTGCGAGCTTGGGCGTCTTTGTCGCCATCCAGAACAAGCGGCTTGGCTTTGCCGTGACCTTTGACTTTGATGCGTTGCGGATCGAGCCGGAGCGCTTCGAGTAGCCAATTGCGAATGGCGGTGGCACGGTTGACGCTGAGCGCGAGGTTGTAGGCTTCGTCACCGATGGTGTCGGTGTGCCCTTCAAGGATGAATTCCGATTCTTGCCGCTGCATGATGAGGGCGCCAAGCTTCATGAGGCTGAGGCGAGCTTCTTCGCGAAGCTCGGCGCTGTTGAATTCAAAGAGAACATCCGTAGGCACCCAGATGGGCTTGCCGGGATCGCCACCACCTTCCATGCCCAACACTTGATCAAGACTAACATATCCCTCTGGGGCGGTCTCGCCACCCACGTTATCGGGATCACTCAGCGGATCACTGACATTCTCGCCACCACCTAACACATCACCGACAGGAAGTTCCGGATGATCGGGATCCAAGGGCGTCGACCGCTCGGTGATACCTTGCATCAACTCGGTCAACGCGGCCTCAGATTCCGCATCGGTAGGCGATCCCGGTTCATTAGCGAAGGCTGTACCGGGATTGATCGCCACGTTTTCTAACTGATCCACAGCCGGCGTCAATTTGACCTCGGCATTCACGATGAAGTCGCTGAGATCTTCTTCGGTGAAATTCGTAAACTCAGCGATCGTCTCTTCGGTCAATTCACCTTCGGTTTCATTGGCCACACTCTGAGTGTTATTGCCAGGATCACTGACCTCGTCTAACAAATTCGCGTCAAGCGTCGAGCGCTGGATGCGGAACGGTTCGGTGAGCACGATCTTGTCGATGCGTTTCATTTGAAAAGTGCCAAAGATCACCCAAAGCACGCCGTGAGCCGCAACGGATAAGATAAGCGCCAGGATCACCCAGAATCGCAACCGGGAATCCAAACGGCGGCGGCGGTAGGTTGGGCGTTGCCAATGGTAACTTTCAGAGAGCATAGACAGAGCGTATGACGGTCACTATCTCCCATGCCTTCAATTAGGCAACCGATTCACTCGGCTTCCCCGGTTGGTTCCGGCCAATCGAGGTGCTTGTGAAGAAATCGGTAGGTCGCTTTGCCGTTAATCGAATGCGGGCCATCAAACCACTCGATCTCGGTGCGTTGCGGAATCTTGAGTTTAGCAGCGTACAAATGCCGCACTTTGGCGTATTCGTGGGCGACTGTCTCATCGGGCGCCACGCCGTCGAAGTGCCCGCGTTCCACCATGAAAGGCCGAGGTGCGATGAGAGCCGCCATTTCTGCGTAATTGAATGTGCTCCCCAGATCCCATTCAAAGATCTCGTACTCGCCCGTCCACACATAACTATAGCGACTCCGCGTGGAAGCATTCTTCCACACCCACTCATTGAAATCCGCCGAACAAATGGAGAGACAATAGCCAGGCACCAAGGGCGGGATCCGCATCGCCGATTTGCCACCATAGGAGAGACCGTAGAAGGCGATGCTGTTAGCGTCCACATAAGGCAAACTGCCTAACCAACGCGTGAGCTGCTGATGTTGGGGGACCATGAGGGAGAACAAGGTCTTCTTAATGGCGTTGGCCTTGAATTGAAGGGTCCGGAAGCGATCTCCGAAGATGTAGAGATGTTGCGGCGCAAAGGTGATGAAGCCGCGCTCCGCGAGTTTGGTAGCAAAGGCCTTGTAATAATGAAAATCTTTCTCGGCGATCACACTCTGCGGGCGGCCTTCCAAACCATGCTGACAAACGACCACAGGCCGTGGATCTCCCAATTCAATACCACGTGGCAATGTCAGGATGCCGTATGCGAAGAAGTCCTCATACACATCCAAAACGACTTCATACGCACGCACCTTGTCATCTCCATGAAGCCAGCGGGTGCGTACATTGGGTTCCACTAACGGATAATCGAACTGCCCGATGACTTCTTTCGCAAAGTAATCGCGATACCATCCTTGCGATTCTTCAAAAGCTTCGATCGAATCGGTTTTCAGATTCTTCATGAATTCTGCGCGGACGTAGGTACTCTCCCGTAAGAGCCATTGATTGTGACGGTCCAGTTCTTGCATCTGGCGGGCATGCCGTTGCTGGGCATCTGGGAATGCGCCTGTTTGGTCAAATGCGGGAGACGTTGCGGTGTCCGTTGCCCACTCCGGCGGCCGTCCAATACGCAGATACTCGCTCGCTTCTGGCATTTGGGTGAGGGCGATGGCACGTTTCAACTCGGCGGCCGTCTCGTCCAGAGAGGGGGAGATCAACCGTCCCGGTTTGCCGCCGGTCCCGGGCGGCACTTCGATCTTTGGCAAGTCATTTGGAACGATGAAGAGTTCCCTCGGAGCGATGAGACTAGCAATTTCCGCATCTCCAAATTCATCTAACAAGCCGAACACATTGCGATAGGCCGGCTCCTGCCAGACATTCTGCCGAGAACCAAAGTAACCGACAATCACCGCGCGACCGATCCGGTGATCCAAAGCTGCGGAGTAGAATGCGAGTAAGCCACCTTCCCGCCATCCGCAGACGGAAATGAGAACTCCCGGCGTATTCTGACGTTCATACCAATCTACGATGGCGAGGACCTTCTGAATTTCATAGCCAATAAGATGTCGACCTAACTCAAAAGCTGAGCGGTAGAGAAACTCGCGGTTGGTCAACTTGCGATGTGTGACCTCCCGATTGACTAGAACCGGCACTACCACACGCCTTTGTTTTCCGGCCAATTGTTGCGCGGCCTGCAGCATATCTTCTGGCGTGTGGTCGGCATCCGGAATCAGGATCACCTGTTCCACGGCAGGGCCCTTAGGCTCAAGCAACAATCCTTCTCCATGCACCTCGCCAAAGGCCGGCCATGTAATCGCATAGATCTCAAACGTATCAGAGCGACCAATGAGCGCTTTGTTCGGTTCATCAAAAGGTACGCGCTCATCCCGCACCCCTATCATTCTTCCAAATCGCTTTCTATTAGTCTCCACGGACGCCGCGTAGGCCTCAGGCGAAGACGTGTCCCGCCGCCAATGCCGCGCTCGGCGGTCTACAGATCGTTCGATTTCTTTGAGGAGAAACGCATCGGCAGCGTCAACCAGTCGCGAAGCGATATCGCCTTCCCAAGTTAGGGAATTCGTGTTCCCAAGAGGCTCTTGCGCGCCAACATGGACGCCCAAGTAGACGAGAAGCGCGATAGTTGGAAGGATCTTGGTCATAGTCGAAGCCTAACGGTTCGCATCTGCCCTTGTCAGCATCAAGAACGGCCGTTTGCGTGGGTGGGTTCTTGAATGTTCTGAGACCGACCTTAGTCTCGCCACAGCTTTTCTTTACTAGCAAATATGCAGTCCTTTCAATCCACTCTAAGCTCGCGAGCCTTTGGCATCGTCAAAGCATTGCTGGCGATCGGCCTCGTCTACTGGGCGGTCACGTCGGTGGATCAGCGGACGTGGGCGGCGTTACGAGTCGAGGACTTGCGATGGACGTGGATCGCCCTCGCGGTAGCGGCGGGTTTTCTGTCGGTGTTAGGCTGGGCGACGCGTTGGTACTTGCTACTTCGCGCCGTCGGGTTGGACTACCGCTTTGGCGAAATCTGGCGGCTGACCATGATTGCGGATTTCTTTAATCTCTACTTTCTGGGTCCGGTGGGCGCGGACGGCGTGCGCTTTGCCATGCTGGCGCGGCGTGCCACCGGGCGCCGGATTGCTTTGATCGGTTCTTTAGTTCTCGATCATGTGATGGGTTTGCAGGCGTTGGCCATGATCTTCTTTGCCGCGACGTTGACGCAATGGTCCCGAATGAAGGAACTGTCGGCAGGCCAGCCATGGATTCTCTGGGCGGCGGCGGCGGTGATTGGGGGGTTCGGCGCTTTGAGCGGCAGCGTCCTCTGGCCGATCGGACGGCATTGGCTAGGCGTCTTCTTTGGGATGCGCCATCATGGCGCTTGGGGCCAAGAGGCCAATGCATTGATGAATCAGTTGCAGAGGCAGGGCGGCCGGTTGTGGGCATCGTTAGGCGTGAGCCTCCTAAGTCTCCTAAGCGCATATGTGGCCTTTGTAGCCGCGGCAAAGGCACTGCGACTGGAGATACCACCGTGGAAATTGGTAGGCGCACTGCCGGTCATCGACGCCTATGCGATGCTGCCCTTCACGGTCTCGGGAGTGGGGGTGAGGGAACATCTCTTTCTGGAGTTGTTTAGTCGCGGCGGGGGCTGCGACCCAGCCAAGACCGTGAGCGTCTCACTCCTCGGCTTTGTGTGTCTTGGGCTGTGGGGATTGCTGGGCGGATTGATGCTGACAAAGCTAGGCAGGGAGACCGAGAATGGATCAAGGAATGATGAGAGTCGCTGAAACCTGATTGGGGTGCCCAAAGGATCGAGAAAGTGGTGGTACTCTTCGTAGTGGAGCTCGTGAGCGTCCCGTGCGTGGGGCTCCGCTACCGCGAAGGAACGGTCACTCGTCGACGGACCTCCTCAGAGGTTCCTCTGCCTTCGCGGACCACCACTTTCAGTCACTCCCCTTGCAACCCTTTTCTTTTTAAAAGCCGTGTCCTTTTATTGAGTGAGAGAGGTGCGAGCGTAGTAGTGAGAGGTGCGGAGGCTGGAGGATGCAGTTCTGAGCAATCGCTCAGAGTAGAGGATCTTTCGTGCGAACCAGAAAAGCCTAGAATATGAAAATTATAATTATCATATTGATTGTATCGCGATAGGGCGTATAGTGCCGGATCAGGGTCTCCGGGGTTCGGTCGTTCGGCAACGAGGTGTTGCTGGGCAGGAGTGGAATCGAACCTCGGGCCCTAATCTTCTTGCCATCTCATCACCCACGCTCTAGCTCCCTAGGCGCGATGGCAAAGCCCCAGTCAAAGAAGGGAAGACGTTCTCCCGTCCGGTCCAAGTATTGTAAACAGAGCCGCTCGGGAATCCATCAGAGAGGTCTGTTTGCGAGCCGGAAGATCCCCGAAGACACCGAGATCATCGAGTATGTGGGCGAGGTCATTTCCAAGGAGGAAGGCGATCGACGGGCCCATGCGCTCGTTGACAAAACGGCAGGAACGGACAATCCGGCGGTCTACATCTTTATCCTAAACGATGAGTTCGACATCGATGGCAACATTCCTGAGAACACAGCGCGGTTGATCAATCACAGCTGCGACCCGAATTGTGAAGCGCAGACCACGGAAGACGATGAAATTTGGATCGTTTCGCTGCGGGAGATCGCCAAAGGGGAAGAACTCACTTTCGATTACGGCTTCGAACTTGAGAACTACGAAGATCATCCGTGCCGTTGCGGGAGGCCGAATTGTGTGGGCTACATCGTGGCCCGCCAGCACTGGCCTGAATTGAAGAAACTGCTTAAGAAGGCCAAGAAGAAAGCAGCGGCTCCACCGAAGAAGAAGGCAGCAAGCAAAGTGAAGAAGGCGGCAAGCAAGAAGGCTTCGGTGAAGAAGAAGACGCCAGCCCAGAAGAAGTCAGCGACGAAGAAAGCGGCCAAGAAGAAGACTCCGGCTAAAAAGAAGAAGGCGGCTTCAAAAAAGAAAGCTCGCGCCAAGAAGAAGCGGGGCGGACGACGCAAGTAGACCTCGGCTTGCTCTTCGAGAATCAATTCACGATCTCGACGATATCTCCCACCTGAAGGGAGGCGTAGAAAGATTTGGCCGAATTCCACGGCATCCTGATGCAGCCATGGGAGGCGGGATAACTCGGGACACTAGCAGAATAATGGAGACCAAAGTCGCCGCAACTCAACCGCATGAAATAGGGCATGGCGGAACCGTAGAGACTGGAATTGTGATGGCGGTACTTATTCGTGATCACATACCGGCCTGTCGGCGTACGGTGGCCACGCTTCCCAGTGGAGACACGTGATGACCGCACGGTTTCGCCGTTTTGATACATCACAGCGCGTTGTTTCTTGAGCGAAACCACGACCTTCCTGGATTCATCGTTAGGCTCGCGGCCTAACATAATTTGCATGATAGGCACATTGTGCCTCTCCGACGCGAAGGCCACGGCATAACGTTTGTAGCGCGCGGTGTAGGCATTCCGGTGGGCGCCGTGGTCGACGAGGCTCTCAACGGCCGATTGCTGCTCCGTTAAGCATGCCAGCATAAGCGGCGTGATCTCACGATCCCGCTTCAAATAATATTTCGATTTGGCATCGCCGTCGAAGAAACCCAAGAAAGTGTGAGTCACAGGATGGTCCAGACGAAGATTGGGATCCGCCCCCAATTCTAACAATCGCTGCACCACCGATTCATGGCGGGCCGCGATCGCCAAGGGCAAAACACGTTGACCGCAAGACGCGTATTCATTTGGATCGGCGCCATGTTCCAGAATCATCTCCGCGATGTCGGCGCGTCCGCTGTAGATGGCTAACTCTAACAAACCGTCTTTATGAGGCCATGCTTGGTTCTGGTCATGGAAGTACGTGACGAGAAGCTCCACCGCGCCGCTATTACCGCATTGAATGGCTCGCCGCAGGGTACCATTCAAATTGGCACCGGAATTAATGAATGCGAGGACACAACCATTCGCTGATTCGTCGATCGCATAATTGAGCAGGGTGTTAGGTTGGTCCGGATGATTGATATTCGGATCACCTCCCCGGCTCAAGAGCGCCTCGATCGAATCACCGTCCCGATTATGTATTGCTGAGAGGAGGAATTGAGGCAATTCCTCCCGGCTGAATGTCGCCCCTTGATCTAACAAGAGCTTCGCCAATCGCGACCGTCCGTTCCTGACAGAGAAACCAAGCGGTGTCTCGCCGTCTTTACTGACGGTATCGGGATCAGGTTGCCGTTTACCAGCGAAGAGCGCCCTGGCGACCAGGTCATTTCCCTGCTCCACCGCGAGATGGAGAGGCGTTTTCCCGGAGGCATCACGCACATTTAGGTCGATTTTTGGATGCGTTAACAGCAACCGCAGCAAGGTGCCGTCCTGATCTTGAGTGGCCTTGAGCAAAGCCCGAACTTTCCCCCCATCCGTTTCGATATCGATGTTAGGATTCTGAATCCTTAGCAGGAGTTGCTTCACGGCGTTGAGGTTGCCGCTCGAGATCGCATGGGCCAGTGGAGCAAGCCCATCGTTCCCAGCTCGATCACAGTTGACGTGAGGCAAACTAGTTAAGAAACCCGTAATTTCAGGTTTTCTTCCTAACACGGCCGCCACAAGAGGCGTCCGCCCTTGCTCGTCCAGCTCATCCATCGGCACACGTGCCACATCCAACAATTCGAGAACCTTGAGATTACCCTCTTTCACCGCCTGGTGCACACTAGCATTCGTTTGTTCGATGCCGGCCTCTCGAAGCTGACGGATCGCCCGGTAACGAGGCATGTTATCCCACAGCATGACCGCGGCGAGCGGGATCATGAGACCCAGAATCCAGAAGGCAAAGTAGTAGGCCTTGCGGGGCTGCTTGGATGGTTTATTCAAAGTGTGAGGGGCGCTTTGAGTCTTTGTTTGGGGCCGTTACTAATAGGCGAATCAACCGGGGTTTCAACTTCACCCTGTCATGATTCGTGGAGATTTCTTCACGGGAGATTGCGAGATTTGCAAACTTGCGAGTCTTGCTGGCCCTGGCGTTCTCATACACTATAGTCGGCTCCGGAAGCCAGCATTGCTTCCCCACGACTGAAAATGGCTAAAGAAATCGACCAGAAAGGGGCCAAGCCCTCACGAGAAGACGAGTATCCCGAGATCGACGAACTAAAGCGGGCACTTGAGGGGCTTGAGGCGGACGTCGACACCCTTCAGGAAAACATCGACACGCTTTCCAAAGAGGAACGGAGGCTCAAAACGAACAAGGTCTCCGATCGCCGCGAACCGCCTCTCAAAGTGAGGACACGTTCCACGAAGCAGAAGGAACGTGAGCAGGCCTTCACCTTGGAGGATCCTGAAAACACGACTCGCCAAGAACCTCGCCAGTCGTTGCCCCGGCCCGTGCCGTCACCACTCTTCCGCGAGATTGGCGGAACGGCAACGGCTCCGGAAGTGGAGATTGATGCCGAGGCGAAACCAACTCGTCCGCCATCTAACGAGAACAAACGTCCAAAGATTTCGGCGAAGGAGCGCCGGGCGAAGAAGAAAGAGAAACGCCAGGCTCTCGCTGCCGCCCGCGCCAAAAAACTAGCAGAAAAGCAAGAAGCGACCGAGCAAGAGAAGGAGGCGTCCGACACGAGTGGCATGGATGACCTGGAATTGGAGAATCCGCTACCCGACGCCGCCTACAGCCCAGAACGCGACCACACCCACTTGGTGTTGGATCGGCGGCAACGTCGCGTGGAAGCGGCTTTGAGGGCGGAGATGATGAAGCCGGAAGAATCGGCCTGGGAGAGTGAGGAGGTTCTTCCCGAAGAGCTCCTGTCTCCCGATCGCCGATTCAGCCTGCCCATCTATTTGGTGAAAGCGGCACTGGTCACCATTGCCGGCTTCCTGGTCGTTTCAGGAATCCGTACAGCTATCTTGGGCACCCAATCGGCTGACGACGGTCAGGAACCTCTCCCCGATGCCTACACTCCGGGCCTTTCCGCCGTGGGGATCGTCGAAGCAGAAGAAACGCTGACCGCCTTTTTGAAAGCCAAGACGCTCGATGAAATGGTCCAATTTGTTCGCCGGCCAGACACCGCCCGAACGCGAATGGAGGCCTTCTATGCAACCAATCCCCTTCAGTCCTATCCCAATACCGGGATCATCGAGAGAGCTTACAACAGCCTGGAAGGCGGAGAGGGCATCTTGTTTACCTGTGAAACCAGCCGTGGAGAGAAAATCAAGGTCCCACTCGTGAGGATACCGGACGAGGCGCCCTACTATGTCGTCGATTGGGAAGTTTATGTGAATTATGCCGATGTCGATTGGGCCGAGTTCTTGTCGGCCCGCAAACCTGGAAGTGTGGGCGTCTTCAGGCTCTACGCCACAGAGGAGGACTACTTCGGGTGGCAGTTCTCAGATCCAGAAGCGTATCTCTGCATGCTTCTCTATGGGATCGAACGGGAGAACAGCGCCTTTGCTTACGTCGATCTGGCAACCCAAGATTCTCGGGAGATTCAAGCGGTCATGCGTCTGCACGAACGGCGTGAGGCGAAACGGCGCGGCCCGCGACTTGAGACCAAAGCGTGGATGCCCAAGGATTACACGTGGTCGCCGATGGTTTTGGAACTCCGTTTTCCGGACGAGGTTCCTCACTCAGCGGTCCCTCAATTGGAGGTCGTCCGCTACATTTCTCCAAACTGGGTGGTCGCAAAGGCCGAATAAGTCCGTTTTCCCCGGAAAAAGTCATTGACGCTTGGCCTCAATTTGGGCACACTGCCGAGGTCTATCGTAGATTCGCACCAGCCTATGAAATTATCTCTACCCCTAATCTTCTCCGCACTCGCACTATCAGTGGCTTCGACACAGGCTGCCGTCTTGGATATTGCTTCTCTTGACGGGACTTTTCCTAGCTACACGGATAATGTGGGAATCCCTGGTCTCACCATCACTTACACGACTGGTGATCCCACTCCCATGACCACTGAGACCCGCGGCTACTCGCCCGAGACCGGTGGTATGAACGGTCTTTTAGCCAATTTCCCTGATGGCCACCTTGCCGTCGGTCCGTCGGACACAGTTGTGCTCGATTTCAGCGGCGTCGCCCTGGCTGGCGCTGGTGTGTTCATCGCTCTCTACGACCTGGACAACAATGTTGGTCTCAATCAGAGTGGTGATGAAGACGTGACCATCACTCATGGCGGTGGATCCACCTTTGTTGAAGGTAACGCGGCTGGTATTCTCAATTCTCAAGCCCATCTCCCAGAAAACACGATCGATGTTGGCCCACTCAATCCGGATGGAGCCGGGCAAATCACTCTTCAAGCCAACTCACTCGTCGACCAAGACGGAACGGGTGGCTATTTCGCGTTCACGGTGAGCACTGGTGCTCCAGCCCCGGTTATTCCTGAGCCCTCTTCAGCGTTACTCGGACTTCTTGGTTTGGCGTTCTTCGCTGGCCGTCGCCGCCGCTAAGGCCGCGATAGACAATTCTGAATTTTTCTCGAGGCTAGTCCGTGAGGGCTAGCCTCTTTTTTTAGATGAATCCTCACCTCGATGATCTCCGTCTCATCGGTGTGATTCATCTTCTTCCATTGCCCGGAGCACCTCGTTGGGGGGGTTCCATGGATGCCGTGCGAGCTGCGGCGCTAGCCGATGCCGCAGCTTACCAGAAAGGCGGCGCCGATGCGGTGATCATCGAAAACTTCGGCGACGTTCCTTTTTCCAGATCAACCGTTCCGCCAGAGACCGTCGCCGCGATGAGCGCGGTTGGGGCGCGCATCGCAGCAGAAACCTCATTCCGTCTCCCGATCGGCTACAACGTGTTACGCAATGACAGTCTTGCTGGTTTGGGGTTGGCCATCGCCACCGGTGCTGGATTCATTCGCGTCAATGTCCACTGCGGTGCCATGGTCACGGATCAGGGCCTCATTGAAGGCAACGCCTTTGAAACCATTCGGAAACGGCGGCAACTCTGCCCGGATGTTGCCATCTTGGCCGACGTCCATGTGAAACACGCCAGACCACTTGCCGGCGGCAAAATCGGCGAAGCAGCGGAAGAATTGGTCCAACGTGGGTTGGTAGACGGCTTGATTGTCTCTGGGACCGGCACCGGCAAGGCCGTCGATTTCTCTGATCTCGAGCGGGTCCGTGCGGCCTGTCCCGAGGCCCCACTATTCGTGGGTTCGGGCGCCAACACAAAGGATGCGGAAGCTCTCCTCCGGACCGCTAACGGCCTGATCGTCGGAACCAGCGTGAAACGCGCCGGACAGCTGGCCAATCCAGTGGATCCCACACGGGTAGCCGCCCTTCGCGAGGCCGTGGACAGAGCGGTGTCCTAAGACTAGAGTCCCATCGATCTATGTGGTCGGTCATCCTTCCCGTTCTCCGATGGTTCTTCTCCAAGACGGCCATGCTTCTGATTCTTTGGGTCTTGGTGATCGGCGCGGTGGCGGTCTACATCGCCAGCAAGAACTACCTCGAAGATCTCCCCGAAAAACTGGCGGACAAAGAGAAACTGGTTTCCGAATACCGCCAACAAGCCCAGGCAATCGATGAGAAACTGGAAGCGCTCAACGCCGACTTGCGCAAGAAAGCCGCTTCGTTAGAGGAAACGACGACTGCTCTCAAGGATTCCCTCAAATCCCAAGAGGGAAAGATCAAACAGTGGCAAGAAAGCCTCAAGAAACTGACAGCAGTGAAACGGAGGGCGTTGCGATTCTGGAACTACGTCAGAGGCGTGGACCCTGATTTCGAGATCAAAACACTTGAGAACCGCATTTCGATAGCACGAAAGCAAACCAGCCATCTTACCGAACAACTCACCCAACGTCAGCAAGAATCAGACGCTCTCGAGAGCGATGTGCAACAAGAACGCGCCCGTCTCAAAACCCAACAAGAACAAGCCAACCAAGCGCTCTACCGGGCGATTGATGACCGCGACGCAACGGCCAATCAGTTCGAGCAATGGGATGGAAGGGTCGACCGAGGGAAGGAATTTGTTAAGGCCGCCTTCGCGAAAGTGGGTAAACCCTTGATCATTGTCAGCGTTTCCATCATTGCCCTGCCATTGATTGTGAAGATGCTGCTCTTCTATCTCTGGGCTCCCATTGTCAGCTTGGGTAAATCCGTGATCATCAACACCAATGCTGCTGCACCGGTGAAGGTCTCGACGACCGAGGTGGCGCAAGAGGTGGTGTTAGAGCCCGGCGAAATCGCCACCATTCAACACAAGTTTTTCCAAGCCTCGGATGAAGATCTTCACAAACGCACCAAATTCGTTTTCAGCTGGCATTATCCCTTTTCATGTCTGGCTTGTGGCTTGTTTCTCCTTACGAGAGTACACAATCGCACCAAAGATTCCCAACGCCGCTTAACCCTATCCAGTCAGCAAGAAGCCGAAATTGAAATGGCGGTAATCGATATTCCTAAAGACGGCTCACTCATATGCAGACCAAGTTTTGTCGCTGCCTTGGTTCAAGATGGCAATAGTAAGGCCCGGCATATCCGTTCGCACTGGCGATTCTTTTCTCTACATAGTTGGATCACCTTGCAATTTCGCTATTTCGAGTTTCGTGGTCCCGTTAGACTGGTGCTTTGGGCCTACCGTGGAGTACGCGCTGAACACCTAACAGCAGCCAATATCCGCGAGGGCAATGAACGCCGCACGAACCAACTGGCCACTATCGGTTTCACGCCTTCCTTGCGCTACCGCAGCCGGCGTTCCGAAACCTTTATTTCCTACTTAAGGGACGATAATCCCCTCTTCGACGATCTCTTCTCCGGACAAGGCGTCTTCTTATGCCAACAAATCTCCCGCGCCGATCACGCCCGTCAAGCAGGCAAGTTCTGGGCGCGATTGTGGAATGGCATCACGAAGATCATTGGCATTTGACTACCATTGACACCTATCTCTTCGAGTTATACTGCCAACACAATTCTTCCACTAATCGTCTTCCATCGCGGAGGTGTAGCTCAGCGGACTGATTTCTTTAAGCGTGGTGGTACCGGCCATGACTTCGTTGAGGCCTTCCTGATATAGTGTGAGGACTCCAGTCTGTGCTGCAATCTGACGAAGTTCGCTTTGCGGCCGATCCCGGGCAATGAGGTCTTGGATCTTGGGATTCACCAGGCACATCTCCATCAAGGCCACACGGCCATGGAATCCAGAGTTGTGGCACTCCGGACAGCCATTCGCCTCGTAGATGGGTGTGGTTAAGGGTGCATTGATCAATCCCTGCCGAGCGAGGATCCGTTGAAAGTCGCTCGAGGCCGCCACGGGACGTTTGCAATAATTGCAAAGTCGGCGGACAAGACGTTGGGCCTGACTCATGGCCAAGGAATCCGCAAGGAGATATGCAGGCACATCCATGGACAAGAGACGCGTCACGGCACGCATGCAGTCATTGGCGTGCAAGGTCGTGAGCACCAAGTGACCTGTTAGGGCGGAAGTCACCGCAGCTTGTGCCGTTTCGCCGTCGCGGGATTCACCAATCAGAATGACATCCGGGTCAGCGCGTAAGAGTGCCCGGAGACCAATAGCGAAATTAATATTGTGCACTGGATCCGTTTGCGTCTGATTGATGCCTTCGATCTCGTACTCGATGGGATCCTCGATAGTGTGGATATTCTTCTCCTCCGAATTCACACTATTAATAAGCGCATAAAGTGTGGTGGTTTTACCACTTCCGGTTGGCCCCGTCACAAGAATCAATCCTTGGTCACGCCCCATCACATCATCAACGATGCTTGTCTGACGTTCTGATAGACTCAAATCGCTCAGCGACTTGAGACCATCTTGTTTGTCCAGAAAACGCATGGTGAGTTTCTGTGCTTCCTTGCGGCATGGCACCGCCGAGACACGCACGTCTACCCGCCGCTTACCCAAGCTCATCGCAAACCGGCCATCCTGCGCTTCCTGCCGCGTTTGCGGGAGATTGGAATAGTTTTTAATGAGCGCGATATACTTATTCAAGTTCTCATCAGGACTTGAATAAATACATCGGAGTTTGCCATCGATACGTGCCCGAAAGCGGCACATATTGTAGTATCGCTCCACGTGCAAGTCACTTGCCCGGTTCATAATCGAGCGGTAGAGAACCCAGTGGATGATCTCCTCCGGAGTAGTGTTAATGTTTGCCGGATTGACATTTTCAATGTCACTCGGCTCAATCTCCACCATATTCGCATTATCAGCGAAGTGAAGTTCACCTGTCTGCGAACCGGAACCTGTCGATTCCAAAGAATCCCGTGAACGTTGGCGGCTAATCGTGCGTTTGATGGCGTCGCCATCGGCAACAACCATAACGATAGGCACGGGATCGCCTCCCGAGGATAGCCATTCATCTTCGAAAGCGTAGTTCGAGGGGTCCGCAGTCAATAGATAAATACGATTCTGCCCACAGAAAAGCGGATATACTTGATGCTTCTCCAAGAGCGTGTCTGCAAATATCATCTGCGCAGGTGCCTCCTCGGGACTAAAAACCAAATCACCCGTTATAATGCGATAAAGCGCAACGCCTAAATCGGGTTCTAATTCATTGAACTGTTCCGGCGTCTTCAGATCATCCGGCTTCATCTTGCTCGCTTGAGAAGCAAGACGGTCGATATCAATTTTATCGAGTGGATAATTCTCCGTGAACCAATGAAACGCATCGAGAAGGCTGGCACCTTGAGGAGGCGGTTGGAGAAACTCGCATTGATTCTCCGCAGAAACCGGACTCATTCGCAAACGCTCAATCAGGTCGTCGTAGAGTTCCTTATACTTCTCGGGTGTGATGGCCACACGAACGGTGAGAAACTCGGGAACGCCCCAAAGCTCCTGCGCCGCCGGATTATAGTGCCCAAAGATGATCAGAGGTCCCAGGTTAGCTACCGGTATCCAAGGGTGGGCCTCCCGGGGAGTACGCCCTAGCTTACGAATAAGGACTTCCGCCTCCATCGAACATGCCGTGCGGGCGGGTTCGAATGGCAGAATATTGTGACGCTCAGCTAGTAATTCAAGCGCCGCTCCGGTATGTTGGTTCGGCTGAGAATTGGGAATGCTCTCAGCCCCTGCAGTAACCGATTCGGAATTGGCGTCTCTATCCGGAGCTAAAACGATTTCTCCGGATTCCTCGCGGTCTTGAGGGAGTGTGTCTCGACCGTTATCCATTGGTGCTATCTAAAAAAACTCTAAACTATCGAAAGAATCTAAATCCAGATCTAAGGGGTTGTCGTGCTTGCGTGAGCGTCAAACGGGTCGGGAAAGGTAGTTTGGATAAAATCACTGCCGTCAGGGTTGAATTCGAGCCCGTTCCCTGCCGTTCCAATAGGGATCAATTGAAAATTGGCTCCATTCCAACGTATCCGAAACATTTCTGTATCGGTAGATTCTGCAGGGCTCCAATCTTGCCGGAAATAGGGCGAACCAAAGTGTTGCGGATCTTGGTATTGAATGGCCCAAAGAATATTCTGTTCTTCGGTGGTCCCGTTGTCATCAGCCGCGACGTCGACTTTCCAACAATTCTGCTCAAACTCTTTCAGACCATTGTTCAATTCCTCTACAAAGCTACCGGTCAAAGCTGCGGTGCTATTGTCCATGATTTTTTTATAACCAACCACGGCAATGGAGGAGAGAACACCAATGATAGAGATCACAATGAGCATCTCGACCATGGTTGTACCACGGCCCGGTTCCCCATGGAGTTTATTAGGAGTGGTAGATGGCGACATGTTATTCTAAATCAATAATTGATTACCGTTCCTCCGATGGATATTTGGACCTTGTCTTGGTTTCCAAGCGTGGTGGGAAAAGCAACGGTGTAGCCCGGCAAATAATTCACAAGAGAAGTCGGAGCATATTGAAGGTATGGCCGCACGAGATCATAACGCGCTGTATGCGTGGTAGCGCCGTCCCACATGGTATTGGCATTGACCCGTCCACGCGCTTGCATAAAGGAAGACATGCCCATATTCAACGCCTCCGCACGCGCGATCGCCAAACTCGTCTCGCTGTCTTCCCGAACCTGAATGATGTTAGGAATAGCTAGAAACAGAATGATGCCGACGATGCCGACGGCTGTGACCATCTCGACAAGTGAGAAGCCGTTGTGAGGGGATTGTTGGGGTTGCTTTATCATCGTAAAATGCCGGTCAGTTAGATTTCATTTCGACCTGCGGATAAGAGCCCGCGGTCCAAGAAGAAAGTTGAATATATTTGTTCAGCCGCTTCAGCGCGGCGCTCAGTATCTTATCGTTTTCCGTCGTGTTATCGATAAAGTGCTTGTGCGTCCGCTCATCCAAGTAGTCTTTGATTTTATTCAAACGTGCGAGACTGTTAGAGGCGGTCGTGGTACCATTATAGTCCGCCCTCACGAGGGTCATGGGATTCGATGCCGCTTGGACCGTCACCCAGTTTGATATCGCACTTTGCAAGGCTGCCTGCTGCTGACGCGCGACCACGTCCCGGCTGTCTTGAGCCACATTCCTATAGACCGTGATGACGAGTGAGGTCATGATACCGATGATGGCGATGACCACCACGATCTCGACGAGAGTGAAGGCTTGGCAGCGGGGAGAGGAGTGACTTTGCATAGATTTCAATGTTTGTAGGTGAGACGTCCGCCAGTGAGTTGCAGATGAGCCGCCGCCTCGACCTGCTGTTCCGTTGCCAGCGCGGGAACCGAAAGGTAGACATCGTCGCCGGATGCCAAGATCACGACGGTTCCGGTCACGATATTCTGAACCACGTTGCTGATCTCCGTTTCGTCCTTGGCGAAGTCATGTCCGGCCGCCAGCGCCGCGGCGTAAGTTTTCGATAAGCTCTGGGCGTTCCGCTTCGCTCGCGCCTGCTCTGATTGACCCTTGAAGGTCGCGAAGTTGGGTACGGCGATGGCCGAGATGATGCCGATGACGGCAATCACAACCAGAATCTCGACAATCGAGTAGGCTTGGGATAGCGATCGGTGCTTAGAGACGTTGGCCATAGATGATTATGGCCGAGTATAAAATATATAATTACTATAATCAATGGGATTTTAGAGCTTATTAGACCGAAGCCATTTCCCAGCCCTCATCGGCTCCCCGCTAGGGCCTCCCCACGGTGATCTTGACCTTAACTCATTGATTCTTCCCCATTTACAGGACGGATTCGTGCTGCCGGCATCGATTATTTTCAAACGCGCCCCACGTGCCCGTTTCGCCAAATGGCGTCTGATCCCCCCCGGGATACGGAACGGGGCAGAGGCGGCCACATTGCAGGAACCTGGGCCTCTTGTTTGCAGAGCGGGGAACTCTGCGGGATACCTTGGATTCATGAGGCTCTTCTTCTCGATTCTCGCTGCTACCCTCCTGACGACACAGATCTGGGCGGACGAAGATCCGCTGGTTAAGGCCAAAGACGGCTCCGGCGTCTACGGCTACAAGCACACACCCAAACTTCCTTGGTGTGAATGGCTCGTCCACGACCCCGACCGGCCGGCACCGCCGAAAGTGAAACCTGGAAAGGCGGCCGACCCCGTTTCGCCACCCGCGGATGCGCTGGTGTTGTTTGAGGGCAAGGGTCTCACTCACTGGTCGGAGACTGATTGGAAAACCACCGATGGCTTGTTAGTAGCCACAGGGAAACAATCACCTCGCACCAAGCAAACCTTCGGCAGTTTCCAACTGCACCTTGAATGGAAGATGCCCAAGGATTTCAAAGGCCCTTGGTACGACCAGGGCAACAACGGCGTTCTCATCCACGGCCTTTACGAGATCCAAATCTTCGATTCGTTCAATGAGCCCCTCTATCCCGATGGACAATGCGCTGCCATCTATGCGCAAACGCCACCGCTCGTGAACGTCACCCGCGCCCCCGGCGAGTGGCAGTCTTACGACATCATCTTCACCGCGCCCATTTTCAAAGATGATCTGTTAGTCACGCCCGCCTACGTCACGATGTTCCACAACAACGTTCTCGTTCATCACCATCAGCAAGTCTACGGCCGCACCGGCCACAAAGTGCTTCCACACTATGAGAACAAAGTGAGCGAAGGTCCAATCGTGCTCTTGGGCCACGGTTGCCCCGTTGCCTTTCGTAACATCTGGATCCGACCGCTTCCCACTCCCGATCAGAAATAACGATCGTAGCGTAACCGTTAGAAGTTCCTCTACCGTCGCTCTTCAGTCCTGCCGCAGCACTTCGTTAGGCTGTACTGAAAGTGCGCGACGTAGTGGCACGATGATTCCGAGTACGAGAACGGCGAAAAAGCCCCCGAGAACCAAGAGGTATCCGATCGGCGACGTCCACTTCATAATGGGCATGATCTGGGTGATCCCTTTGCCCAGGAACCACGTTAGAATCAATCCTATCAAGACGCCTATCAACCATTGACGTGTGGTCTTGTTTAGTATCAATGCGAGAATGTCCAGGCGGCGAGCGCCTAAGGCCATACGCAAGCCGATCTCACGAAGACGTTGGTTGACAGCGAAGGAGACCACACCAAAGAAGCCAACCGCCGCAAGGAAGGTCGCCGCCAAGCCGAACGCAGTGAAGAGGCCGCTGATTACATTCAGCACGGCGAGGTCATCGGCCACCGCTTGCTTGAGGGTGGAGACGTGATGAAGCGCCAAATCCGCATCTATCGCAGCCACTGCAGCCCGCAACAACTGCGTTCGATATACGAAATCACCACGACCACGCACCAACACCATCGCCTTTCGCGAAGGGTTCGCCGCCAGTGGCATGTAGAATCCGGAACCGTCGTCTCCCGCTCCAAGGAAGCGGTCCATGTAACCTTCCATCTTCAGATTCGGCACCACACCGATGATCGTGACCCACTCACTCCCGGAGCCTCTCGGCAAACCGATTTGCTTGCCTAACACGTCTCCCTCCGGGAAATAGCGCTTAACGAAAGCGCTATTGATGATCGCGACTTGCTTGTCCCCTGGACGGAAGGCACGCCCTTGGAGAATCGGAACGTCTAAAGTCGCAAAGTAATCCGGGCTGATCTCTTCCAGCCGCGCGCGGTCCACTGTTTCCTCGTCAGGATACACCCTTTCGCGAAGGCGAATGCGTGCCATCTCGGCACTATCCATCCGTTCGCGGGTGGTCACAGCGGCTTGGGAAATCGCGGGATGTTCTTGCAACGAGGTCAATAAGGCATCGTGAAATTGATTGATCGCATCATCTTGCGCATACCGTGATTCAGGGAGCACCAACTGCCCCGCAAGCACCGCGCCCGAATTCATCACGGTGGCCGCTTCCCGACTATGCTGAATGTTGCGCACCAGCATCCAGGCAATGCAGAGAAGGCCTAACGAAATCGCTATTTGACCGGCGACCAGACCACCAGTGAGACGACTCAAGCTTAGACTGGAGGCACTTCGCGACCCGTCCTGCAACGTCTGGGCCACACTAGCCCGCGTGGCTTTCCACGCCGGAAATAGGCCGGCAACAACACCGATGGCTGCCGTAACAACCGCCACGACTCCGAAGAAGCCCCAATTCATCTCGTAGGTCATCCAGAATGGAACTTCATCCACCTTCACCGTGTAGGCATCCAGAAGCCGACCCGCCACCTTGGCTAACACCACACCCAAGATGGCGCCACCGAGAGCCAACCAAAGACTCTCAACAATCAATTGAGAGAAGAGCCGCGCCCGGGAGGCACCCAGTGCCGAACGAACAGCAAGTTCTGACACCCGCCTCGACACCCGCGCAAAGAGAAGGTTCGAAACGTTCGCGCAGGACAGGAGCAGCACCATCAGCGAACAGCCCAACATGAAATAGCCGAGCTGTTTCACGTTTCGGCCTAACATCGCATCAGTGTAACGGTTCACCACCGCCTGACGATAGCCACCCGATCGTTCCGGATTGGCTTCACTGATCTGGCCAGTGATCCGGCTCAGCTCAGCCGCAGCTTGGTCTTTGCTCACCCCTTCTTTCAATCGACCGATCACATTGAACCATCGATCTCCCGCTGCCTGAGGCTCCATCACTCTCCAAACATCCGTCTTACGAGGCAATCGAAAGTCTTTGGGCATGACGCCGACGATCGTTTTCGCTTCGCCATCTAACCAAAGAGTTGTGCCCAATATACTATCATTGCAATCAAACCAATCTCTCCACAAATGGTGCCCAATGAGCACGACATCGCCAGATGACGAGGCATCGAAATCACGCCCTACCGCCGGCCGCAAACGCAGCATTTTAAGAAAATTGGGTGTCACCGCGGCCGTGTGATTGATGCTGGGTGTCTGCCCTGGTACCCGGACATTCTGTTGCGCCCACCGGAATCCAACCAGCTCATCCAAAGACGATTGCGCCTCGCCAAGACGAAGGTAATCGGCTTCGCGAAAAATCCATGCGATGCGGTCGCGATCGGGATTGTAGCGCTGGACATAGACGATGCGTCCCGCGTCGTCGAAAGGAAGCCCCCTTACAATGACGCCATTAACATAACTAAGCATGAACGAGACCAAACCCATCCCAAGGCCCAAGGTGATCACCGCGATGATCGAATTAGCCGGTGAACGCCAGAGCCCGCGCCATCCAAAAGTGATCTCGTGGAGCCAGGTCATGTTGCCCTCACTCGTAGCGGAGCGCTTCCGTTGGTTGATATTTCCGGATCATGCGGAAGGCGAAATGAAGATCGTTCATGAACGCACATGACCAAGGCACAAAGAATGCCAATCTAGAGAATGATCGTAAGTCATTCGAAATCATCGCTCTGCAACTGCTTCCACCTAGGAACTCCACTGCTAGATGTTCAACCGTGGCATACCCACCGTTCGTTTGCGGTCACCTTACGGAGCCGACCCACGCCATCTCAAATACCGCCTATCGCCACCTTCCCTCAAAGGCACGAGAAAGCGCAGCGTGATGGTGGCGGTTTGGTTATCGTTCTCCGTTCGTGACCATTCGACCACTAGATCCGAGCCATCTACCCAACTAACAAGATCTTCAGACCATTCAATGGATAGCGTGACCTTGTCAGCCGCAACATTCTGCTGATAGGTCAATGTCACGAAGTTTCCTTCCACGCCATCCACTTCGAGACTCCTTATCGCGACATCTGGAAGAGGTGCTTCGCTACTTGAGTTAGGATCGGATCCGAAGAGAAACTCAAAGAAATTGCTCAGGGTATCGGCGTCATCGTCATCATGGCGGTCACCTTTTACACCGCGAAGTGTCGCCCAGCCAGCATAGGTCCGTCCATCCTCGATATCTGGCGCCTCATCACGTTGCTCTATCGTCCAATTAGCGGCTTCTTCGTGTTTAGGATTTCTGGTAGGATTGATCAGAACGAGACTGGCACCCTCACCATCGGCCTCAACCGGCCATGGTAATTGATCATTGTAAGTGAAATCCCGAATGGAAGCGCCGGCTCCAACGACCAACAACGGCTCTCCATCATTACTCAGTCGGCCGCCATACTCGTAGAATTGAACGCCCTCCAGATTTCCGTAGCGAGCTTCGTAAGCGGCGCGATCGCGAACGAGCAGGACACGCTGTCCGGCGGGAAGGACAGTGTAATCCGGGAAGGCGAAGTTGATTCCGGCTCGGAAGCGGACACCGGTCAGATCGAGCGCTTGGGGCGCGATATTCATAAACTCGAGAAACTCGAAATCATCGCGGTCACGCGTGATGGCGATTTCTTCGGGTTTGATGGGTTCGGCAGGGTGATAGTGAATCTCTGTGATGACGAGATTCGTGTCATCGGCTGGAACACTATTGATGGTAAAGAAGGCCTCGTTGAGAGCGCTCCATTCGCCCGTGCTCGAATTGAAGGCACGCGACCGCACTAGTGTGGGTTCCGTGAGGAAGATTGGGTCACTGACATTGTCCGCATCACTTTGTTCACGAGTTTCTCCGCGGAGGAGCATATCGAGACGGATGTCAGAGCTTGTGCCACTGCCTTGATGAACCTCGACCGCGATCGTGTTGGTACCCGCCGAGAAGGTCGTGGTGGGCAAGATGAAATCCTTCCAACCATTCTCATCACCGACCGTGCCAATAGCAAAGTCATCAAAGGTGGCGTTGGCACTGAGATTAGCACGAACTGCTTGGGTGCCGTTGACGTAAATGGCGGCACCGTCATCGTATTTGACCCTCATGAGAAAGTGCAAGAATGCCGTGGGATCCGGAATGTCGACCGTGGTACGGAAATAAGTCGTGGGGAATTTGTTCGAACCATCCCCCCCGAAACCCAATGACGTTCCCGAGCCTTCGTTGTCGTTACCATAACCTAGCTGTGAGGGTCCGGAACGCCAAGAAGCGTCATTGAAACCCACAGCACGCCACGCCGTACCTTGGTTGGAACCGTCATCAAGATACTTCCACACTTTGCCGGTTGAGAAGAAAGTGACCGGCGGCTGAACTTCTTCCCCTCCACCACCGTTGAAGGTAACCGTGAGAGCGTCCGGATTGGGCGCACCGCCCACAAGTCGCGGATCGCTGCCATCCATAGTGTAGTAAATGCGGTCACTATTAGTCGCCAAGGTGATAGGCGTATCCGCCGAGATCGAGCCGCCGTGCCGGCTGTAAACGGGTGCAACGGTTTCCGGATACATACCGGCGGAGCGAAACCGGCTGATCATGGTTTGTGTTAGTCCTGGAAAATGATTGTTGATCAGGTTGCTTTGATAGGATTCCCAGGAGGGCGGATCACGAAACACATCACCCCAGCGAGCTGCTTCGGAGAGAAAACCAAGCCTTGCTTCCTCCACTCGTCTCTCAAGTCGGGCGATGTTTCGAGCAGGTGTGAGAGCGCCGTCATTGAAGAAATGCTGGTGAATGCGATCAGCTAGAAGGATGGCAAACTCCGGGCCCCCGGCACCCTGTGTCATCTCCGACATCACATTAAGCGGCCCGGCATGACTGGCCTTTCCTGATCCCGTGCTTCGCAAATAACCATCGGCATCTTTGATCATGAACTTGAATGGAATGCCGCGACTTTCGGAACCGAAACTTCGGAATTCACTTTCAGAATCACCACTCACCCACAACAACATGAAATCAACTATGTTAGCGATATCGATATGATTCGCCGCATTGTTAAAGGGATCGGTGCCAGCTACAAGACGCTTCGTTTCCTCCCAGAAATCACCCGGCCCATCGTAAACCTCTTCATCGTTGCGAAAGTTATCATTCGCATTCACCGCTTCATAGTCTTCTTTGGGGCCGCCAAAGTAACTGGACGCCATGTCGGCACTCCAACGCTCGCGCAAGTGATATTGCCCCCAATAGCGGCTATTGAGATAGACATGCACAAAGCGGCCGTGAGGAGCGATGTTGCCCATCTCTAACATCGAGTCATCCGTGAATCGGTTAGACATGTAAGCACCACGTGAGGACATATCATGAGAGCCGCTCCGGAGATTGATGACGTCAAATTCCTCCGCAGGTGAAAAGTTCGGGTAATCGAAGCCATCGAAGATCGGATACTTCAACTTCGTCTTTCCAAACTCTTCACGAAATGCCACACGAAAACTTTTCTTGCGAAAGTTGGTAAATCGTCCGCCGTAGTTGCTGAGGCCGCCGTTCTCTTGAAACCCGGGCGTGCCATCAGGAAAGATCATCTCTACGGAAGCAGCGTGTTCCGTTCGAATGTTCCCCGCCGTTTCATTCTCGAATCCCGTGTTATCGGTAACGAGCGAGATCGTCGGCACCGCTCTTAAAGAGTCGATCATTTGAGAACTGTAAGCCGCGGATTGCGTGATCGATGCACGCATGTCTGGTTGCTCCAGCACGTCTTCGGGAAAAATGTAAGTGTGGGTATCCACATTGCTGGGCTTGAAACCTTCGCGATAAGCCACGGCGCGTAGGACGGTCGTTTCATTGATTCTGACCGGGCCGGTATATAGCTGACCCCGGTTGGCGGTTGGCGCCGAACCGTCTAACGTGTAGCGAATCGCGGCCCCCTCCTTAGCGGTCGTGATCTCAACCTCAAACGACGCGTCATAGAAACCGCGATCGACGCTAAACTTTGTATCGCTTACAAAGCCACTAAACGTATCGCCATTCAAAGTACCGGGCGAAGGCGATCCAAGGAATCCCGCACCGCCAATGGTTGGATCTGTCACCTGAACGCTGTGCAACGCCACCGCGAGGAGCATGTCGGAACTGGTCAGGCCGTCATTCAATCCGTGAATAGCCAAGAGATTGGCGCCCCTCTCTAGCAAATGAACGTGCTCCGATAGATCAAAATCGCGCAAAGTGGTGGCCTCGCCATCGGAGTGATTTGCCGTGGCTTCAGAATTCCACGCCAACGCATTCGGAGCGTTGGCGTCCGCCACCCGGACGCCATTGAGAAAAGCTGCAAAGCCATCGTCATACTTCACTTTTAACGTGAGTTCCGAAATCGAAGATGTTTCTGCTAGCTGAAACGGAATACGCAAATACACGCTGGTATTCTGTCCATTTAATTGGTTGGCGAAATCCCCGCCTGCTCCGAATTCCGATCGATAAGTCGCGTTCTCATCATAACCAATACCCATCGTCACCTCTCTCCACGTGAGGTCGTTGAAATCGGGTTCTTGCCATCGCACCCCCAAGGCGCCATTGGACGGCACATGCGCTTTTCCGGCCGCATCCTCACTAATCAGGACAGCCGTCGTGCGGTTGCCCGTTTGCATCAGTCCGTACGAAAGGTCTTCCAATTGCGGCGTTAGTGGGTCACTCTCCGTCCCATACTCAGTCACGATGCTAGAGTCCGGCGCCACCAGTGCCAGGTAACCGCCGTCTTTCGAGATCTGGAAATTCGTGTGCAATTCCGATCCCGGCGAAGCGCGGTCGTTACCAGACGCGAACACCACGAGAAACTCGCCTTCTCCCATCTCGATGTTAGGAAAAGACCATTGCGTTAGGCTTTCTGCATCATCTGTTAGAGCGTAACCTTCAAGTGAAACCGAACCGGGGCCTGCATTGAAGATCTCTATCCAATCACTCGCCTCACCGTCCTCATCCCGAATCGAGCCGCCATTGTCCGCCATGAATTCGGTGAGATGCAGCGCACTGTGAACTCTCGAGTTGAGAAGGACGAATAAGCTGAAGACGACGACGAAAGGAAGAAAGCGGGAAAGCATGTTCGAGCGAGGGGGTTGGCCGAAACATAGCCAGGTTCTTATCGTGTGCATGCAGCAATCTTGTCCGGTCGTCTTGCCTCACGAAGCCACTGACCTGGCTTGCCGTAACGGACCGATCCCGTTAAAACGTGCCCATGAATCCGGAAGCTCTATGGCAGCAGAAACTCGCGAGTATCCAGGAATCGCATCGCTGCGGTCCCGGAAACGCCGCTTTGATCGTGGTGGATATGCAACACGGATTCCTGGATCCGGGTGCTTCGTTAGAGCTCGCCAAAGCGCGTGGGTTGATTCCTAACATTCAGCGGCTCGTGGAAACCTGCCGCCACCATACCATTCCGGTGATCTTCACCGAGTTTGTCTACGCTACCACCGTGCCTTGTCTTCGTGGCGATCCCTTTGGCATTGAGCACCTTCCCGCTGTTGCCGGTCAACCCACCGGCTTGGGCTATCCCTCTGACAATTGTCTCATCGGGGAAAACGCGGCCGAAGGAGCGGAATCAGCCGCAACAGTCGAGGAACTCAAACCTAGGCCTAACGAACTTGTTATCCAAGGCCACACCTATGACAAGTTCTACGGCACGCACCTCGATCTCGCCCTACGCAGCCAAGGCATAGACCGATTCGTGATCACAGGTATTACCACCGATGTCTGTGTGAACGCGACGCTCATTGCCGGCTCGACCCGCAATTACCGGGTGACCGCGATCTCGGACGCCATGGCGGCCGTTCACGATCACCACCACGACGCCTGCCTAACCATTTGGCAGAACAAGTTCGCCCGGCTCGCCACCACAGACGAAGTCATCGAAGAACTGCATGGCTAACCGACCCCAGGCTTGTGTCAGAATCACTCTGGCGGCGCTCGTGTTGGCAATCCCCGTTATTTCGCCCACACGCGCCGCGGAAGGCGATGAGGCTCCCGTTCACAAGATTGACGACAAGAACTCGTTTATTCGTGATTGGCTCTTGTTAGGGCCTTTCAAGGGTTATGACTTGAGTCACGATCACCTGAAAGATTTCGGTGGTGAAGCCGTCGTGTCCCCGAAGGAAGGGGATAAGGGACCCGATTCCAAGAAATGGAATCGTATTTCCTCAACTCGCGACACCGTTTCGCTCGGCCCGATGATCGGCTTTCACCATCATCACACGGCCTACGCGTTCTGTTGGTTGGAATGTCAGGAACCGTTTGATGGAGTGGTGAGTGTGACCTTCGACACGCAAGGAGATTTCTGGGTCGGTGATCAGCGATTACGCGACTCCCGGACCACGGTGCCTCCGGTCGTGCGTGACCGCGAAGTGTTTGCGGGGAAGCTGCCGCCGGGTCGGCATCGTTGTCTGGTAAAGTTGGCGAATCACACCTTGGACTGGGGGTTCTCCCTCAGACTTATTAAGGGTAAGCCTGCTCGCGTGCACGGCACGTTACGTTCGGCGGAGGGCGAGCCCATGGCCAAGCAAAGGATCATCATGATGAATCGTGGTTATGAAACGTGCTACACAAGAACCAACGAAGCGGGAGAGTATCGACTCACGCTTTGGCCAGAGAACGGCTGGGCCAAGGTTTATTCTTTTCAAGGTAAACTGACGGCGCGAGAAATGGTGCCTCCGCTAGATTTCGGGGAAAACAGGGAAGTCAACCTGACGTTACAACCAACATCGAGTCTCCAAGGGCGGGTAACCACCATGGACGGACAACTAGGCCAGTCCGGCATCCCAATTGATGTGATTGAAGCGACGAACCTTCCCGAAGATGGAAAGTTGACCGATGTTGAACAGCGCGTCATCGCCCGGAGACTGACAACTTCTCACGGCGCTTATGAATTTCCCCAAGTGGGCGCCGGCCGTTTCTTCATGCGTTGCGGTTTACCGGGTGGAGATTTCTACTATGGTGAGAATGGGCCGGTAGAAGATTTTAGAAAAGCCTCGTTGTTAGTAATGGATAAGGGGCGCCGCGCGACTGACATCGACTTTAAACTGCCCCGCATCAAAAGGGGCCGGTGGAAACACTTCAGCGCGACAAGTGGTCTTCCCAGCATGTCTAACAGTGAGATCTTCCAAGATACATCGGGAAGAATTTGGTTTGGAAGTGGTACGCGCATGATTCCTGAAACGGGTCACGGCGTAAGCTATTACGATGGTCGTGGATTTCGTACCCTATCCGAGAAGGATGGCTTGGCACATAATCGCGTCATGTCCATTGGCGAAGCACCCGCAGGAATCTTGTGGTTTGGCACTCATTCGGGCCTAACACGTTACGATGGGCGGACGCTTCAAACATTCACTACCAAGGATGGACTCCCTAGCAATACGATCCTAGATATGGAGGGTGATCCGGAGGGAAACCTCTGGTTGGGCACCCCTCAAGGATTGGTGAAATGGGATGGCGAGACTTTTCGCGTCTTCACCGTCAAAGAAGGTCTTTCAAACCAACACATTCTCAGCGTTTTCTGCGATCACGACGGCACGGTGTGGGCAGGCACGATGTTAGGACTCTGTCACTACTCTGAAGGAGCGTTCGTTCATTACAACCGTGTGGAAGGGATCGGGCACCATCAAATTCATGCGATTCATCGCACGGAAAACGGCGAACTCTGGGTAGGCAGCCAAGCGGGTATCTCGCGGATGATGCCAGATGGCTTCTTCACAAATCACGGCGTACCAAAGGGCTTGGCAAATGGTTACGTCGAAGGAATCGATTCGACACCTGATGGCGTTCTGTGGGTGGCAACCGCCGGTGGGCTTTCGCGTTTTGATCGGGGAAGTTTCACGAATTTCACCGCTTCAGATGGTTTGTTGCATTCTTCAATTGAAGATGTGTGTGTGTCACGAGGAGGCCAAGTGTGGGTGACGACGAGCTTTGGTGGCGTGTCGTGTTATGATGAACGTACTTTCGACCATTTGACGATGGCTGATGGTCTAGGCAGTAACGAAGTGCAAGCAAGCTACCGTGACTCGGAAGGTGTTCTTTGGGCGGGAACAATCAACGGATTAACCCGGGTGCGCTCGTTGGGCAATGATGCATCGGCTAACCGCTGGCACTTTCCTCAATGTCAAACCCTCTCCAAGGGAGACGGACTCGCCCATCCTATCATTAGCGCTGTTGAAGCGAACTCTCAAGGCATGTGGATCGGTAGCGGCGGTTTCTTCTTAAGCGCAGGAGGGCTAACGCAATATGATGGCAAATCCTTCCGCCGCTTCACACAAGAGGAAGGCCTCACAGATAATCGCACTTATGGCATCTTGGCTGAGGCTAGCGGAGACGTGTGGGTAGGGACGGAAAATGGACTTTCTCACTACCGCCCATCGCATGGATTCACTAAGACAGGTCCCGTATCTGAAGCCCTCACCAAGATCTGGCCGGAAGAAGGCCACCCGGCGGTGTCCAATGTGTTTCGTGCCTCGGATTCGTCCCTATGGATCGCAACGTATTCCAAAGGCGCCTATCGTTACCATCAAAACCGCCTCATGCACTATACCCAAGCCGATGGATTACCGGAGACCGGCGTGCATGCGATTGCCGAAGATCTTCAAGGTCAGCTCTGGGTTGGCACGGGTGCCGGCATCGCACGTTTTGATGGCGAACGTTTTATTCCTGTTCGATCTCCAGGATTGCCAAAGCATCGGGTTGATGCCGTGCAGTTAGATGATCGCGGACGATTGTGGTTTGGATCGACCGGCAGCGGTGTTTTCGGTTTTGATGGAACTGCTTGGACTTCACTGGACGTGCGCGACGGCCTGCCGGATGACCGTGTATTTTCCGTGGAGGCCGACGCCGGGGGTGCTCTAAGAATCGGCACACGCAAAGGCCTAACGTTGTATCACCCAGGAGAACGATCACCCCGGGCAGAAATCGCCTCGATCTTCGCCGATCGCGCCCTAAACCCTAACGCACCGCTCCCTCCAATTGTAGCCGGGAAACGCGTGACCTTCACCTTCAACGCTGTTGATTTCAAAACACTTCCGGCAAAACGGCAGTTCCGCAGCCGCATCTATCCATCGGATCAGACCGCCGTTGCTTGGGACCGGCCCACAAGAACCACGACTCATGAATGGATCCCAACCAAACCTGGCAACTACACTTTAGATCTGCAATCAATCGATCGCGATCTCAATTACTCTGAAACAGCTAGTCTCACGCTACGAATCGTCCCGCCCTGGTACCGCAAACTCGGAATCATGGTTCCGTTAGGAATCGGCATGTTAGGTTTATTCGGCTCTAGTGCGTTCTTCGGCGCACGCTCCATCAAACATCGCCGGGAAACGCGGAGGCTTCGCGAGCAGATGCTCGCGCAAGAACGTGCCAAGAACGTGGAACTCAGTCAGGCTAAAGATGAAGCAGATCGCGCCAACCAAGCCAAGACGATCTTTCTCGCCAACATGAGTCATGAGATCCGCACGCCTATGAATGCGATACTTGGTTATGCGCAGATTCTCCTTCGCGGATCTCAGCTGAATCCCCAACAGCGCGACGCCGTCGAAACCATGGAGAGCAGCGGCAAACATCTCCTGGCATTGATCAATGATATCCTCGATATTTCCAAGATCGAGGCCGAACAAGTAGCTCCCCGGACCCTCGATTTCGATCTACGCTCATTTGTCGATGGGCTCGCTGCCATGTTCCAAATGCGCTGTGGAAAACGCGCGCTCGACTGGCAAGTCAGCTGGATCATTGATGGTCATGAATACCCTAACGAAGCCCCCTTGCCAGTGCACAGTGATGAAGCCAAGCTCCGGCAGATTCTGATCAATCTTCTTTCCAACGCGGTGCGTTACACCGAAAAGGGCCGCATCCACCTGAAAATCGTGCGTGACCGTGAGGATGTTTACACCTTCGAGGTCATCGATACCGGCACGGGCATTTCACCAGAGGATCAGGCCTCCATTCTCGAACCGTTTCATCAAGGTGAAATGGCCGCCACTCGTGGCGGCGGCACGGGTCTAGGCTTGGCCATTGCCAAGAAACACATCGAATTGTTAGGCGGTCAGTTAGACTTTGAATCCGAGTTGGGACGGGGATCGCGTTTCTATTTCACCTTGCCCCTACCTCAAGCGGCCGAGAGCACCTTAGTCGACCGAACCCAGCGCTTCCGTTGGGTCAAGCATCTCGCAGACGGATGCCAGGTACGCTGTCTCGTTGCCGACGATGTGAAGGAGAATCGCGACGTCCTTTCCAAGCTCTTACAAGACATTGGCGTCGAAATCGTCGCCGCAGAGAATGGGCATGAAACCTTGGATCAGTTGCAGGCGCAGCCATTTGACATCGTCTTTCTGGATATCCGCATGCCGGATCTCGACGGCCTGGAAGTCGTCCAACGAATCAAGAGGCAATTACCCGATACAGGCGTCAAATTGGTTGCTATCTCGGCCTCCAGCCTCAGCCATGAGATCGCCGGCTACACCGAGGCCGGTTTCGATGCTTTCGTTGGCAAACCATTTCTGGCCGAGCAAGTGTTTGTTTGTCTGCAAGACCTGCTCGGAGTGGAGTTCGAGTTCGCAGAACCTCAGGTTGCCGGTCAGGGAGGCAATCAATTTACCCATGTGAGGGTGCCGTCGGAACTGAAAGCGCAATTGACCAAGGCAGCCGAGCTCTATGAAACGACCGAATTGAAACAATGGATCGATGAACTACGCACGCTGGGTGAACCCGGAAATGAGTTGGCGGATCACCTTGTGCGCTTGTCGCGCGACTTCGACATGCCAGGCATTTTAAGAACGTTAGAAGAATTGAGCGATGATGGATGAAGCGGTGGATTTGAAGGGCAAACGCGTCATGATCGTCGATGACGTACCGGCAAATCTCAAAGCATTGAGCGATGCCTTGGAACCGGAGGGTTATCGTATCATCGCCGCGCCCGATGGTGCCACAGCATTGCGGATCGTGAGCGAAGCGAAACCGGATATCATTCTGCTAGACGTGATGATGCCCGGCCTCAATGGCTACGAAACCTGTCGGGAACTGAAACTGGACGACGCCACAGTAGCGATTCCGGTGATCTTCATCACGGCGCAACATGAAATCGAGGATCTCTTGAAAGGCTTTCAAGCCGGTGCCGTCGATTACCTAACCAAACCTTTCGCGGCAGAAGAAGTGCTGGCCCGGGTGGAAACCCATTTGAAGATCAGCGCTCTCACCAAGGCATTGCGAGACAAGAATCACGAGCTTCGTCAGGAAATTGTTCGCCGCCAACGCGCAGAGAGCGCGCGTGATGCGGCGGACAATCAGTTAGCCGCCATCGCTCAGAACGCCTCCTCGCAATGGGGCATCGCCGGCATTGTGGGTGAAAGCGAGGCCATCAGCAAGGTCCTGGCAGATGTGCAGAAGCTTCAGCAGGCGCCCACGAGCGTTCTCATCGCGGGCGAAAGCGGCACGGGCAAAGAACTCATTGCCCGTGCCTTGCACTTTGGCGGCAAACGTTCCAAAGGCCCTTTCATTGCGGTCAATTGTTCCGCCATCCCGGCTGAACTTGCGGAGTCCATCCTCTTTGGTCATGTGCGCGGCTCCTTCACCGGCGCCACTTCAGCGCGCAAAGGCAAGTTTGAGCTCGCTCACCGGGGCACCTTGTTTCTCGACGAAATCGGTGACATGCCTCCGGAGCTTCAAGTGAAGATTCTGCGGGTGTTAGAAGACAGGAAGATTCACCCGGTCGGCGCCCAACAATCAAGTGAGGTCGATGTGAGGATTCTCGCCGCCACCAATGCGGATTTCGAATCCAAGATCGCCGAGGGCGCCTTTCGCGAAGATCTCTACTACCGCCTGGCACGATTCGTCATCCCCGTGCCACCACTTCGCGATCGCCCGGACGACATTCCCTTGCTGGCCTGTCACTTTATCACCCAATTTGCCGAAGAGTTAGGACAAGATCCTGAGAAAGCGTCTATTTCCGCAAACGCGCTCAAGAAACTGGAGACCTATCCTTTTCCCGGGAACATCCGCGAACTCCGCAATGTCATTGAGCGCGCCATGCTCCATGCCCACGATTCAACGATTGAAGTTGGCGACCTTGAATTCATCAATCTGACTGGCAAACACGCGACGCCGGCTGCCGAAACCTGCAAAGAGCAGTCTGCTCCAAAAGACAAAGAACATCTCGAGGCTATGGTGAAATCGCGATCGCAAAGCGCTGACGGTGACGAAGCCACCATACTCAACCATCTCAAAACCCACGACACGATCAATAACGCTCAATGCCGCGAACTTCTGGATATCGACCGCCACCGCGCCAATTACCTACTGAAAAAGCTCTGCCAGTATGAACTGCTCATGCAAGAAGGCGCCGGCCGTTGGGCGGTTTATCGCTTGGTAGATTGACTGACTCAGAGATCCTCCACGTAGGTCTTCAATCCACCGTCCCCAAAGAGCAGGCGCCAACCCTCATCGATACAGCCGAGCGATTCTTCGGTGAGATGCCCAATGAGTGAATCCGTGAGTGTGAGAAACGTGCCTCCAGCATCATTTGAATCCAGCCCCAACTGAACCACCGATTGCGCCGGCCCTCCCCAAGGTGGAACGATTTGAGCAACATATGCTAGGTGATTGGGTGGCTGAAAGGAAATGATAGAGCCCCACACGAACCCGCCTCCAGTGTCAGTGGTTTCAAAGATCTTTCCGCCGGCGTGAGGCTCCATCTGCATCCCTTGGGAATTTTCACACACTAGAAAATCGGAACGCCACCACTTCCCGACGTCTTGAATCATGGCTTCCCACGTTTGTTCTAGGCTAGCGTTAATCTCGATTTGGATGGTTAGGTTGGCGGTGGCGGCGGGCTGTGGTTCAGCATTAGGCTTCATGAGGATAGGATCGTTAGGTTTTCTGATCTTCAGCGATATTCTTTAATTGGATGAGATTCGTCTGATGCGTCTCTAGGCGGCTCTCTAGCCAAGTGGCGACGCTCTTGAGAGGCTGCGTCTCGATATAGTTGAGCCGGGTACGGCCGACACGTCGGATACGAATGAGCTTGGCAGCCTCCAAGACGTCCAAGTGTTTCATCACGGCCGTGCGAACAAGCTTGGGGAAAAAGCGTTTGGTGAGTTCGCCTGTATTCAAGGGCGCCCGCTCAAGAGAGAGACATTCCAAGATTTGACGACGAGTCGGATCCGCGAGCGCCTTCCACACGGCGTCGTCATGAGCGATTGGCAACATGTCACTATCTCGTGACATGTTTTACGAAAGGTCAACTCGCTTTCTCGAATGCAGCACACTGATCAATGCGGAGGCTAGGCGGAATCCCGTCTACGCGGAGTCTACGCGGATAGACGCATAGGCTTCGACTAACATCATACTCATCAACACAACGAAAACCGGCGGATTTCCTAATTTGATGATCCCGAGTGTCTTAGCTTGGCTGTTGCACGGCCGATAAAAGCGCTTTCTCCAAATGGCACATCGTTTGCATTGGGAGGGCGCATGAGCGTTCCCCGTGTGCCCACCATCTCTTTGCTGTGCCTCGTGCTTTCTATCGTTCCAGCTCTGAGCTTCGACAACGCTGATATTGAAGAGACGTTAGATTCCGTCACCATCACATCCGATCAGTTTATTGTTAGTTCCGATGGCTCAAGTGGCCGTGCCGATATCGAGGTGGAAGCGGAGGTGACTTTCAATCTCGGACTTGGAGTGGCCAATGCCACAGGCAGTTACGTGGTCGGGTTTCAGTTGCTGGATGAAGATGACAATGAAGTGGCGATGTCAGGGCCGCTTGTACAACAGTTTGATTTTGATAATGGCAATCAGACCGTTCAAGTGACGGCGATGCGCTCGGGCACGATTCAGGTGACGGATCCGGTGAATCAGCAAGAGACTTTTACCGCGAAGATCCTTCCGGACGCACCACTAAACCACGTGAAGGAGTATCGCGTGCGGGCCATTATCATGCAGTTCTGCCCTGATCCTAACAACTTGCCGAACCTTCACGTCACGCCGTTGCAGGTGCCCGATAATGGCGGGTTCAAGCCCTTCTCGCTGGATAGCGCAGCGCAAACTTTCTATCACTTTGACAGCACAGATCCTGATGATTCGGACAAGAACGTCTTCGCCAAAGTCAACTCGGCCACTTTCAGCCAGCGTTTCCGCGTCGCTACGGATGACAATCACAACAAGTTCAAGGTAGACATCGATTTCGATGTGTTTCGTTACGACGCTTACAACGCGGCGGCGAGTCCCACGGATGTTGGCTTCACCGCGGTGATCCAGCTCTTCAATCAACTGGATCAACCGAAAGGCGGCGGCGTGGTGAATTTCACCCGTTCGATTCAAACCCACGGAGGGGTCGACTTACCGCCACTCATTTTTCAAGACACACTACAGCAAACGTTAGAGTTCACTCCCAACGAACAGCTGGATTCGGTCAATGACGTCTTCACCGCGCAGGTCGCCTTGACCCACAATGGCGGACAATTCCCCGAGTCCGCAGGCGGCGCGACCACGGATCCAGCGGAACTCCTCGATTTCAATGGCACGCTGAAGTTCGCAGAGATCCTGACCACCATGACGCATGTGTCTAACGACCCCACTATTGGATCCGTTCACACGGGGAGCGCCATTGAAGTCTTTCTCAATGTTGATAACGGTTTCCTCAATGGCTTTCCCAATCATCTCATTGGGACCGTGCCTGCGATTGGTGCCGAACTCTTAGCCAACGGCGATGCCGACGTGTTCAGCGGCAGCACGCCGCTTTTCTCACCTGAGGATCCCGAGATCGAATGGGATAACCATGAAGGCGTTCGCTTCGGTCGAAAAGCCGGAATCACGCTGAATTCCGGCGGCATGATGGGTGAAGTACAAGTGCAACTGCCGGCCGGAATGGGCGTGACCCAGACATTGCATTCAAAACTGCTCGAACCGTTCTTGGAATGTGAGGAAGTGAGTCTCAATCAATCACTCCTTCCCAAGGTCGATCTCGTGACCAAAGCGACCTACTACGTCAGCGAAGAATCGAAACCGATCAGTATCAATGCCGGACCCATCACGTGGGAAATGGCGAATGGGAAGTTTAGTTGGGACACGGTTAGTGTGACCTATGTTCGTGCGGTGGAAATGTTCGCCTTGGATAACGCGCCGGTGAACACCATTGATAGGGAGAAAAAATCAAACGAACTCTACTGGCGCCAAGCCAAGCGGAACAACGGGAATGTCGCCGCATGTGTGGAAACTGGTCCTAACGGCGAAGCCCAACTCAGCATGGAACTCGACTTCGATGCCGGTGGATTCACCATGCATTTCCCCTACAAAACCGTCGCCAGCTACAACGGTGGGCACATGGTAATTGAAGACGATCTCATTCCCAGTGATGGCCAAAGCTTCCTAACCAATGTGCCCGGCGTGCGTGTGGAGTATGCGCAGAATTGCCTAAAATCGGATTGCGACGATCCCGTGAACTACGAAGGGGATGTCTTTCTCTTGCCGGCTGATATGAAACTAGCCTTCACGCGGGACGGCGGGCTCACTGCCGAAGGGGATTTGTTAGTGGCGAATGACCGGCACCTCGCTTGGGGCTACATCGACGCCTTACAGAACGTCAACGTGGAGGACCGGTTCGTGCACAAGACGGAGGACTTCAGCACGGGGAGTTTCCTCATGGCGGGCACCTTCATTCGTGGCGATCAAAACTCGCAGACCGATGACGATGGTGCGGGAATCATACTTTGGAGCGGTTTCAACTCAGGGGTGGGCAATGGGATCGAAAGACCTGGATCCATTGCCTACTCGGACGATGGTCTAGCAGATTACCCAGGGATGAATTTCCGGGCCTCCGTGGATGGACCGCTCAATGCACAATCATACGTCGCGGCAACACTGTTCGGGCCTTACGAACTCACCAATCGGTGCAAGTACTATGTGAGGAATGCCGGGGTGACGGGAATTCATGAGGCCTTTGCCACAGAGAACTTCCCGCCCCCGGTGACCATCTATGGCTACGATATTCAGCTAACGTCCTTCGGCTTTTCTTACATCTCCAACGAGAACGAACAATCCCGTACCGCCGGCTCCATGAGTGTGCCTTATCCCGCGGATTTCAGTCTGGATTTTGAGGAACTGAAACTCGATTGCCTGGGCGCCTTGAAAGACGCCGAACTATCCAATCCTGACGAAGACCTCCTTCTCAAGTATTGGCTCGCTGACTTCAATGCGAATGCCATGGAGTTCGTCTCCACCGATTGCGATCCCGGCACCGCGAATCTTGCCTTGGGCGTCACCGCCTATTGTTCCCATGTCCCCGAACCGCTTCACGGCATCTGGGGCTTCGAGCCTTCTGGAAATCTCCTAACAAAGGAATCTGGATCCGAGGCAGGTATCGATTCCCGGCTCGCGCTGCCTAACACGGTCACCTTTGATGGGCCCAACGATGTCGATTACACCGTCGTTCCCATCACCGACGCGTATCTCAACAATTTCGACGATCTGCCAGGCAACGACCCGGATACCTTTGGCTTCATGAACTTCGCCGGCACCATGGATGTGGCGTTTTTCAAAGACCTTGAAGTGCACATCGCGACCGGAGCAGGGAAAGAGTATCCCAGTGCCGATCCTGTCCATGTGGCCGGCGGTTGGGACGGCGATGGCCGCGTTGATTCGCCCTGCTTTGATCCAGATCATCGTGGCTACGCGCCCGGGGTCATGCTCGCAGAATACCGAAGCGGTTCCGCCGATGACTCCCATCGCGCGCGTGCCAAGGTCAGTTGGCTCGATGTGGTGGATTTCGACTTTCCGCTAGAATGGTCGGGCCCCGCACGCTCCTTCCGAAGTGCGGAACCGATTGGCAAAGAGCTGCTAGTATTGAGCACCGAACAACAAGTCGGTTACCTCAGTTCCCATGAAGCCGAACTCTCTTTCGGTGTGGTTTTTGAGGGACTTCCCAAGATCAGTCTAGGGAACCTGGTCAACGCCATTGATGAACAAACGGGTGTGCTTTCAGCCCTCACCGATGCGGTCGGCGAGCAAGTGACAGGCGCGCTTCAAGGCGGCTCCGACGCTTTCGCTCGTTTGTTAGATAATAGAATCGATGCGTTGCTTGACGACGCCTTGATGGCTTTGCTTTCGGACTCGGCACTTGACCAACTTCGCAACGCTCTCCTTCAAAACGCCTACAACAACGTTTCACAGACGTTTGATGGGGGTGATTTGGGCGTCGAGCTCACGGCTTTCGAACAAACCCTCTCAACCGGCTTCCCCAATTTGTTAGGCACAATTGCTGATGGGCTCAGTATTGTTCGCGAGATCGATGATAGTTTAGCCGAAGTCCAAACAGGCATCCGATCAGTGATCGACAAGGTCTACAAGAATGGTGCCGACGAACTCGTGATCGATCCCGATGATTTGGCAGGTTTGACCGAAGTGCCCGGCATCCTTTTCAAGAACGGGCAAGGCGAATTCCAACTCGTGCAGGGACTGGTCTATCGTTTGTTAGAAGCGATCGCCCCAGATATTGCCGATAACCTGGTCGCGGCTCTAGGAGGTCCGTTAGACGAACTCAACGAAGAATTAAACGCCTTACTCGAGAGTGCGAAGCCGACCATTGATCAACTTATCGACACGCTTCAAGACCTCGACAACTTGATAGGAACAGTGCGGGAGAAACTCACGGGAAGCGGGGCTGTTCTAGGTGAACTCGAAGACATCTTTGCGGCCGCGAATGCCGAATTCCAAGCCATCGCCGGCGATATCAAGGCGGAACTCACCGGCTATTTCAATGGCATGAATCCCGATCTGCCCGGGGTCCTTTTTCACGAACTGAGCAATGAAGAGTTGCGCCTCCACATTCGCAACGTGGTCAAGGACCATCTCTTCGCAGGCAACTTCACTTCCCAAATTCAGACGACCCTGAAGCAGCATCTCTATGATCTCAATGCATCGATCCAGCAGGGAGTGGATTCGATCTTTGCGCAGATCAATCGCACTATACGCGATCTTTTGACAGAAGCGTTAGGAGGTTTGGACGAGAAGATCAACGGCTTCCTGGGGGACATCGCCAATGTGGTAGGTGGCGCTGAGGTGGACGGCTACGCACACATCGTCGGTGACTCATTGAAGAAACTGCGTCTCGACTTGATGTTAGAGATGAATGTGCCTGATCCGATGAACTTTCACGGTTACGTGCAGGTCTGTGAACTCAACTCTGAAGGCGATACCGGCTGCTATGATGATGTGGAGAAAGCAACCGAGGTCACCATTGGCGCCGAGGACATTCCCGTGCGTTGGGTCGGATCGGATCTTCGCTTCAACGTGGGGGCCAAGGTCACTTTTGGAAACGTGAACAACTCCCTCCACCTACGCGGTGTCGGTGGACACATTGAGATGACCGAAGGCGAGTTGAACTTTGAAGCGTTCAAAGTCACTCAGTTCGCAGCAGGCGTGATGTTCGGCGCGGATGAGAACTATCTCGCGGCCAGGGTGGGGGTGATTTTTGATGGCTATGAGATGGCGGGCGGCATCTTCTTTGGCCGAACCTGCACCCTCGCACCCATAGAATTGGTCGACCCCGATGTCGCCATGGTGTTAGGCGAGCCGCCGTTCACCGGTGCCTACGTCTATGGCGAAGTCTACATGCCGATTGTAAACTACACCTGTCTCTTCCGGGTGTCCGCCGGTGTAGGCGCCGGAGCCTTCTACTTTGCCGAAGGTCCTACCTATGGCGGCAAAGCCAAATTGGCGGCGGGCGGCGAGGTGCTTTGTCTCTTACGGGCCAAAGGAGAGATCACACTCGTTGGTGCGAAGTCCGGCGACAGTTTCTCCTTTCTGGGCAAAGGCCGCCTCCAGGGAAGCGCCGGATGGTGTCCCGTCTGTATCGAATTCGATCGCACTTACATTGCCACCTACAAAGATGAGGAATGGGACGTCAGCCGCGACTAATTCACTTCACAATCGCCAAAACATGAAACAAGCCATCACTACTTTAGTTAGTCTTCTGTTGATCGCGCTTCCGCTTGGAGCGCAAGCACCGGGGCTCGATGAGACACTCTACACTGTGGGCACCACCATAGACGACAGTGAGAACAATCCTTGGGCCTATCTTCTTTGGCATTCTGGCAGTGCGGAACTGCTTCAACAGAAATCGTTTGCCATCTTTGCCAAGCAAGGTGGCGCCGATTCCGGCTTCCTTTATCAGTTAAAATCGATCGTCAAGATTCAAACCAATGAGCAAACCATCTTTGCTCTGCTCAAGCGCGCCGAAGCGGTTGGCGAAGATCTCATCGCGCTGGAAAGCCGCATCAATGATCTCTTCGGCGCCTACGTTCCAGCAGACGGATTGAGTGTGCAGGCCAAGCTTTCGTTTCTCATCCAAGGTTCGCAGGGCGAGCCTGAGGTTTTCAATAACCTCATGCTGCTAAGCCGGTTGCACCCCGGCGTGGCCATGTGCCTGGGCTGGGGCTATGCAGGCAAGATCACGCCTAACCAAGAAACGACCTTTGAGATCCGGCAATGCCCGCTCAATACTCTGAACCCGGACAAGGAATGGGAGAAGGTAGTCGGCCGCGTGACTGTCAAGGCCGATGAACCCGTCGTCTTGCCTGCACCCGGTGCGGTGGTCGGCGTGCCGGTGGCGAATCCGCAAGGACATCTCAATGTGAGGTTGCGTTGGCCCATAGACAACGACCTGCGTAGACTGGCGCTTTTACACTTCGGCTACGATGTTTATCGTGTATCGGAAGCCTTCGCCAAGAACAACGGATTCGATGATACGCCGCCCACAACCGGCCAGTTGCCTCAACTGACACTTTCCGCTCCAAACGATGTTCACAAACTGAATCGTGTTCCTGTGCTCTCCCAGCAGAACCTGTCTGAGCTGGAAGCCAATGATCTCAATGATACGGACACTTACTTTCTCTATGATGACAACGATCGATTCAGTGAAGGCGGCCAGCCCTTCCAGGATGGATCTGTCTTCTACTACTTCGCAATCGCTCGCGATGTGTTAGGACGGGGTGGCGTGCCGTCGGCTCCGGGAAATCCGGTCACCATTTGCGACCGCATGCCGCCCAAGCCACCGCGTGGGGTGAAAGTCACCAATGACTACGTTTACGTGAATGGCGCCAGCAAGCAGACTCTACGCGTCACGTGGAATCAGAACATGAACACTGAGGAGGATACGACCACGAACTACTATGTCTACCGTTGGGCAGATGTGAATGAGATGCACGAGAACCAGGCCGATCCTAGCGCCTTCCAAATCGCCGGACCCATCGCACACGTGCAGGACGGCGCGCCATTGACCATCCTCGACAATGTCCCTAACACCGATCCGCCAGTTCTTCCCGACGACGAAGGAGTGACTTTCTGGTACTCCGTGAGAGCTGAGGATAGCGGCTCGTGTGGCGGCAATCTGTCAGGGGATAGCACGCCGGTCTTTGGCGTGCTGAGAGATCGCGAAGGTCCTGAGAAACCCGGCGGCGGCCTGCAAGTTTATTGTGGCCGACCGGAGGTGGAGTTCGTCGACGATTCGACGGAAGCGCCGCCGCCTGGATCGGATCGCGATCCGGAGTGCTTGCATCTCCGCCTCTACGCGACCGCGCAGAACGAATCCTTGGATTGGATCGAATACTTCGCCGGACAACCCGGGAGCGCGAACACCGAATTGTTAGGTCGCCGTTACTTCGCAGTCCGTGGTTTGGAGGCCACGCTTGAGATCGCGACTTGCGATTACGATCTGCACGTTCCCGTGATCGAGACGGAGCCACCGGCTTCATTCAATCCGCAGATCTGGGCGCGTGTGGGCACCAAGACCGGCCAAGTTTCCGATGCCGTCCTGGCCAATAACGTGGGCTTCTTTTCAGATGCCAAGACCTACGTGCTTAACTTTCACGCCACGTTCAATCCTACCTATTCAGCGGTGCAGCAGGATTGCCCTCACATTAGCGTCGATCCCGTTCCCGATCCACCGAAAGTCAATGAGATCAAGTTTGATCTCGAGCTCAAACCCGGCACCAAGGAGTGGAAACTCTATCGTCGCGTGAACGACGGCAATCTTACCCTGATCAAACAAGGACTCGACGACTTTGATGACAATCCTAACATCGAGACGCTAGACCATGCCATGCCGCAGAATGCCGGAAGGTTGTGTTATTACGTGCAGGCTTACGACGAGCACGGCAACGCTTCGCCCATGGAGAACCTCGGCTGCACTGATGTCACGGCGAAGGAGCTTCCGGCAGCACCTTTGCTGACACCCGTCGAAGAAACGGGGACCTTGCAGATGCCCACGGCGAAGATAACTTGGTTCGCACCTCCCGGCGGAATCGATCGTTTCCGCGTCTATGTGGGTGTCCAGAGTGGCAATCCTCACCAAGTCCCCTTTGGTCTGAACCTCAATTCCAAGACACCGCTCAAGGGTATCCTTGACGGTTGGTGCTTCACTCCGCACGACACCCAGCGCGTGGGTCTGTCAGGGTTCGAAGGGCCGCAGTTCAGCATCGAGATTCCGGTGGCCAAGAACAAGCCCTACACCATCTACGTCGAGGCGGTCACGCCGGCGAACCAAACTAGCAAACGGAGTAACTTCGAAGAATTCGTTTACACGGCCATTCCCAAGGAAGGCCCCGATGTGCCCTGGCCCAGCTTAGGGCTTCCTGAAATTGCCGATCCCTTTGATGATCGCATCGAAACGATTTCGCTGGGCAACCAAGGTTTCGCCGTGCGCATCGGCGAATTTCCCAAGCCCACTAGCCAACCACCCAATCCGCCCTATCGCTTTCTTATTGAAGACGCCACGGATCCGTTGGATTTCGTTTACAAAGACCTTGCCTCCGCTGAGGCGGCAAACGACGCCGATGGGGAGCCGGAATCGCTCTTTCCCTGCGCGCTCTACCGATACCAGTTGCCTAACGAACTGTATCCATCGGTCTCTGGCGACGTCTATCAAGTGTCTCCCTTAATGGAAGGCATCGCGCACAAGACCGTGAATGGGGATCTAGAGATCTACGATCCCTTCGTGGCCGATAGCGTGGCGGCTCCGAACGAAGGCGAGATTCACGTCATGTATCTGCTAGACACTCAGCCGTTGGTCAAAGGGGCGCTCTATCGTCATCTCCTCGTACGTTTCACTGATCTTGGCGAGATCAGACAAGTCATTCCTCTCAATGACCTCGAGTTCCTCATTCCTGAATAGTCATCGCATGAAGTTCTTATCATTCTTCCTTCTAACATACGCTGCTGTCGTTTCCACCGCGGGGGCAGGATTTGTCTTCGAGAACACCCGGGAGCTTCTGGTGGTGGGCGACTGGAACGGCGATGGCCGCGATGACGTGGCCACCATTGACCGAGCATCAGGCGCCATCCGTCCAGGCTATCAGAATAACGACGGCACCTTTCTCTGGGCGAATCCCATTGCCTCGGGCATCAAGAATGTCGAGGCCGCGGCGGCCGGCCGCCTGCAAGCGGCGTCAACCGATCAGCTAGTCCTAACATCACCGCTATCCAACCGACTGAACCGGTTCGCGCTTGATGTGCCCAACGCAGTCGCCACGCCGGCGTCGATCTATCTCCCTGGCGACGGTCCCAGCTCAGTCGCCGCCTTGGACATCGTAGGCGGGGACAACGATGCGGCCCTGGATGATCTCGCCGTGATCACTGACTACAACCAGGCGGCCATGCCCGTGCAACGACACTTTCTACGCTCTAACAATGCCTTCGCTTCTTTTGACGATCAAGATCAAGGGGCCGAAGATCCCGCACTCTTCAATCCTGTCTTAACAGAGACCGCCACAGCGCCTTTGCTAGGCTCCATGTTGCGCGATCAGCCAACCGACCGGTTTCGCATCACCGACACGCAGGATGGCACCTACCCAGTATTGACCGAGCTTGCAGGTCTTCCACAGGGATCGCACCACCTCCACGGTGCCTTTGATTCCAACACCACCAAGACGCAGTTTCTCTTCTATCTACCTGGAGACAACCATCTTCGCCTGAGCCGAATCCAAGCGAATAATACCTTGGGCGCGCTAACGAACTTCGATCTGGGGGTCTCGTTAGATCAGGTTTTCCCTATTCGTCTCAGCACGGAACTGGGGCTCTTGGTCCTCATCGACGATGGCGCAAAAGCCAGGCTCTATCAATTTGATGGAATCAATGCGCCCGTGCTTCTCCAAGAAATCGATGCGCCGGCAGGTGAGGCGTTCACGGGCGGGCTCTCTTCCGCGAGTGGTGAGTTTGTGCTCTTCCGTGGTGACGCCACGAACCGCTTAACATTAGCCGCAAGCCGCTACGAGGATGATGGCAATGGCAACTACACCGAGCAAGAAGCGGTCAATTTACCTAAGCTCACTGGCAAAGGCCCTTCTGCGACCGTATTCACGTTCGAGGGTGAACCCTTCGTGGTGGATTCACCGGTCTTGCTCCGGCGGCTCAATGCGGGAGTGTGGAATAGCGGCTTCATGCTCACGGGAAATCCGGGGAATGTCGAAGTGACAGAGTTCACGTTGCAATCGAGTGAGCAAGGTCTGGGCTCGCCGGTCACGGTGAATCTCGGCGCGGCGCATCCGAATGCCACGCACGGGTTAACCAATCAATACCGGCCCGACGTTTCCTTGCACAGTGACCAAGGCGCCATCGGTGAGGCGCTCGTGCAAGTATCCGTCACACCGGATTCGGGTCAGTTTAAGCAAAGCGTGAAGCCTATTTTCCAAGTGAGTAATCCCGCCTACCAAGCTTTCTGGACCACGGAGCTCGGTGGCGGATGGACACTCGACAATGGCGACGTTCCATACATTTTCAAAAACTCCACTCTTTCCTATTACGCTCTGGAAAACGGCACGCATCGTCGCACGGAAATCTTTCAAGCCATCTACACGTTCACCGAACCGCCGGAGAAACTTGATTCCGATTTGGATAAGGTGCCGGACTTCGTCGAAATCGCCAAAGGGATGAAGCCCATTGGTAGCGATGATAGTGATGAGGACGGTTTCAATGACCTCGTCGATCTGCTCAACGATCCCAATGGGGGCACGGATCCCAAGCTTCCGGATTCTAAGAATGCTCTATTCAACCAGGAACTCCGTTCGGCATTTGATCTCAAGGTCACGCCCTTCTCTCACAATGGCACCAATGACGCGAATCCGCTCGTGCCCAACGCGGATGGATCGGTGGCCACGATAGAATTGAAGAATCAGATCGGTGTCTATCGCCCAGACGCCACTTTTTATGGTCGTGAATTGGTAGCGCTTCACGCCGGCGATCCGGATCCGCTCTCCATGCACACCGCCCTGCCCGCAGATCCGATCATGCCCTTGTTAGTCATGTCGTCTTCGGCGCATTTCGATATCCAAGTTCCGGAGCCTAATGACTCGGGGATCGGTCGGCATCTGGCCGGTTTGATCGAAGCGCCACAACTTGAGTTACCAGACGTGAACTTTGTCATGGGCAATGGGCATCTCGAAACCGAGGCGAATGCCTGGATCGCCGCGGCCAAGGCTCTCTATGAGAATCTTCCACGTGAGACGGTGGAACAGCAATTGGATCACACCAATTCGTTAGTGCTTCTCTTGGTTGAACACGTCTTGGGGAATCTCCTCTTTGACCGCGGTGTGCTCCCATCGCCGGAAATCAGTCTGACGCCCTTTCTCCCAGCGGATAAGGAGATGCGATTCCTAACAAGCTCTGAATTAGTTAGCCTGCAAAGCGCCCTATCAGATTTGCTGCCGGCCTACCGGCTAAGCACGATCTTGCAAACAGTTCAGGATTGCGTCGACAACCCGCCTTCACCAGAGGTCTCGCAACTCATTGCCCTAAGCGCGGATCTGTATCGCATCAGCGCTGCCGTAGCCAATGACTTTCCGGGCGAATACCCCTCTCCTTTTCAAACGCTCCGCCAATTCATCGCTGGTGCGGAACTGCCCGCTATTGATGATCAGAACAACGTCGCGAGCTACCTGGGGATGACAACGCTCTCCGCCAACGATCGACTCACGGCTTTCAATGGCGTGGCCCAAGTTCTAGCAAAGATCACGCCGCGACCATTGGTCCAACTTACTCTCGAAGTGACGGAGACGAGCTTCAGCGGCCCGTGTATCGCCCTGCTCCACCAAGGTTCCGCCACCACTTATCATCTCGTTCAATTCGATGGCTCACCCTTCATCAATCTCGATGTCTTCGAGCTTCTTCCGGCAACAGAGGTGAGTGTTAGCGGCTACACGGATGTGGTTTCGGACTGCGGACCCAACGCTCTTGAGGTTGTCGATCTCGAACTGGTGGGCTTTCCCGCGGGCGAAGCGTTAGATAGCGATCTTAATCTCTTACCCGATGCCTGGGAATACGTCTTCTTTGGGCAGCTGGGCCAGAGCCCTTTCCTCGATGACGATGATGATACCTACGCCAATATCCAAGAACTCATCGATGGCACCGATCCCAACGATGGCGGGAACACGCCGGACGGCCCTGCTCAAATGCTCATCCCTGATCCCAAGATTGTTGAAGTGCAAGGCGATCAAGTGAAAATCCAATTCGAGTACCCGGCTGAGTATGTCGACCAAGTCACTTTCTGCCTCTTCCATTCCGACGACCTCGATGAGTTCGATGTCATCGAAATACCCGCCGTCCCGATCGGCGATGGTATGTATGAAATGGCAGCGGATTTCCCCAACGGCACGCTATCAAAATTTTATTTTGTGCAAGTGAAAGTGAAGGTCCCCTGATTGACGATCACCTGCTGAACCGGCGGGTGAGGCAGTCGGGTCCTATCATTTCCCCCAAATATCGGCATTCCTATAGATAAATTGGGAATACCTCGGTAGCGGTGCCGTTCAAACGCCACCGAGAGCTTGGTGGATTCGGCGCGACCAATCGTTTCTGCGGGATGCAGATGCGGAACGGTTTTCGTTCTCGATAAGTGAGTAGCATAGGAAACGCTCTTGTCTTGAAGCGTGACACTTGGTGCAATCCACGGCTTATGAAACGTCTCCATATGTTCGCGATCACTGTTAGCATCCTGTTCCCAGTTTCGATGGTGGACTCGGGAGCTCAGGAGCGCCGGCTGCCATCGCTCATTCGCGCTCTCGATCACGATGGAGACGGCGAACTCTCCACCAATGAGATCGAACAGGCTTCCGCGAGTCTTCGTGCGCTGGACGTGGATGGCGACGGCAAGCTTGCTAGGAACGAACGCCGTCGCATCCCGGAAGTGAATGCGAAACGCTTGGCGGGTGCCCCCGTCATCACGCACGGCCCCATTCTCGGACGCCCCACAACTGATGGAATGTCTGTGTGGGTGCGCACGAGCAAGCCGGCGGCATTTGTCATTCACTACGGGCTTGATCCAATCGATTTGAATCAAATCTCCGAGACCAGCTCCACCAAATTGGAAGACGATAATACCGGCATCGTCACGCTAAGCGGCCTGCAATCGAATACGCGTTATTATTACCAAGCGCGTATTGCCAACAACGGCGCCGCGGCACCGAGCGGCAGTTTTCGCACCTTGCCTTCGCCTAATCATTATCGCCACGAAGAACTCAATCCGGATGGCCTGTTTAATTTCAACTTCGAATTCGCCTGTGGCAATAACCAGAATCCCGAAGCTGGCAATGGTCCCTCCCTACCCGTCTACAATACGCTTTTAAGACAAGTTCGGGATAAAGTGCATTTCCAGATTCTCAATGGCGATTGGCTGTATGAAGATCAACGTGAGTATCCGATTGACGCTTGGCGGGAGCAGAACGGTGTGACCGAAGAAGCTATGCCGCGTATCACGCAACTTGCTCCCACGATTTCCGGCGTGTGGGAAAACTATAAACGTTATTTGAGCCGGGCGCCGAATCTCTCCGAATGGCATCGTCATGTGCCGGCCTTTTACACCGCGGATGATCATGAACTGGTAAATGATATCTTCGGTAGCGGCACACCTGGATTTAAGAATCGACGCGCTGTTTTTCGCGATATCGGCATGCGTGCGTGGGAAGATTATTTAGCATGGGCCAATCCACGCGCGCATGACGCACCCGCATGGTTTGGCAAGGCGCAATTACGTAAAGATAGTGATGTTCTCACCGACCCCAATGCGACGTTTACGCAATTGCCGCTGGAAGAGATGTCCAATCTCCATGTGCATTGGGGAGGCCCGCGGGCGGGCGTGATGAAGCCGGAACCGGATGCTTCGGAAGCGAATCCAAATTACAATGTCTATCGTATTGTTGAAGTCATTGATGATCAGCGATTGCGGATTGAACCGAACGCCGTGGCGGATGGCGACGCCAGTTATTCCATCGGCCGGCGTCAATATGGTCAATTCAGGATCGCAAACTGTGAATTCTTTTTTCTAGATACGCGGACGGATCGCGAATTGCACGATTTCGATCATCCGGATAAGCCAGGACTATCAATGTTAGGCAAGCCGCAATTAGAATGGTTGATGACGAGCATGCAAGCAAGTGACGCCGATTTTCATTTCGTTGTTTCATCCGTCAATTTCATGGTGCCTCACGTTGGCGCCGGCGGTGAAGCAGACCGCAATCAAGGCGCTAAGAAAGACGACGCTTGGACCGTCTTCTTGGAAGAACGCGAGAAGCTCATCCATTTCTGGGATGGTCTTGGAAAACGTGTCTTTGTCTTAACAGGTGATTTGCACAATAGCTTCGCCATAAAAATCACCGACAATGTTTGGGAATTCGCTTCCGGGCCTCACAATTCCGTCAATCACCGGCCAATCGAAGATGAAGGGAACCGGCCTGCTAACGGCACGTTTCAATATGGTCCACGGCCGTGCGAAATCCGCTGGTCCACTTACGTGATGAGTGATATCCCGCGCTCTAATCGTCTCTTTCCACATTATTGCGTCGTCAGCATTCATAACGTGTTCAATAATCCCATTGAACTCGATGGCGAACGCTGGGTGACTTACCCCATTCCCTATGTCATCTTCCAATATCATGACGCCAAGACCGGAGATTTCCGTTATTCCGAAACGATCCATGCGGTTCGTTAGTTTATTATTGCCGTTAATCACGCTTCTCGCTGCCTCGTCTCTCCCCGCTGGAGAGAAAGCGGGAGCCTTTACCATCGTCGTGGTTCCCGATACACAGATGTATCTGGTGAGAAATCCGCCGATGATGGCGGAGCAACTGAAGTGGATCCGTGAGAATCGAAGTAATCTCAACGCGAAATTCGTCATCCATGTGGGCGATATCGTTCAGAATCCCGGCAAGAAAGAAGAATGGCAGCTCGCCTCGCAAGCCTTTAAGACTTTGGACGGCGTTCTGCCTTATTCGTTTTCCATCGGTAATCACGATATGGACGTCGCCACGCGCGATAAAACGCTGTACCGTCAATTCTTTCCCCTGCAGCGGTTTCGTTCATCGCCGGCCTATCGTGGAAGCAGTTCGGAGAAGCATTCCGATCAACTCTATCACGAATTCCGTGTTGGTGATTTGAAATTCTTGATCCTTTGCCTCGACTATCAACCCGATGAGTTTTCCCTCACTTGGGCAAACACCGTCGTGGCGGCGCATCCATCACACCGCGTCATCGTGAACACCCATGCCTACCTCAATGCCAATGAGCGGATGCCCGATGGCGAACGTATTTGGAATAAATTCGTTCGGAAGCATAAGAATATCTTTATGGTCGTCTGTGGTCATCTTCGAGTTGGGCGACGTGTGGCCCGTGGCGATCATGGCAACACGGTTCATGAATTGATGGGGAATTATCAGGGGCACCCCAATGGTGGAAACGGCTGGTTGCGGCTCATGCGCTTTCATCCCAGTCAGAATCGTATCGAGGTCTCCACTTATTCAACTTCGCTCAATCGTTACATGGCCGAAGAAGATACCTTATGGTCACGGTTAAGCGATAATCGATTTGATCTCGCTTATCTCATGAGTGTGCCCAAGGAGAAAGAACCCTTACCTTTACGTAAAGCGCCTTCAGACTAGTGACCTGGCCGCCTCGTGAGAGAGAATCATTCCAAGCGCCACCAACGCCGCCTGGAGGTGCGGCTGAGATCAACCCCGCCTAAAAGCATGGCTAACTCTTGATGGTTGAGCGTGAATGAGGCGCCTTGGTTCGAAGCCTGGGCGGCCTCTGGCCAACGGAACCGGCCGGACTCTATCCAGAGGCCGCTGCCGTCAAAGATCAACAACTTGCCCCGGTCCCGCTGGCGATTGCAGAAAACAAAGACGTGACCGCTAAGCGGGTCGAGCTGGAGTTGGGATGTGACGATAGCTAACAAACCATTTGCCAACAGACCTTGATTGTTTACATTGACTTAGTATAATAGTTGTACTATTGGCCTTCAGCCCACTGTCTTACCAGGGTGGCTTAACTGAACGCTTGCCTCACTTCGCGACTTCGCGAAGCGTTACCTATCGGCCGTCATGCTATCCGCATAAGTTTTCAAATGATCGATGTCAACTAACGTTTCGGCATCGTTCTTATTACGATACACGACAATAATAGCTTCTTTAGAATATCCAAATTTCTCAAAAAAGTGGATTGCATCTGCATCCTCAGAAGTTGATTCCCATGACCAGACTAATTCAAAAATCTGTAATGCACCGTCCTGCAGTAGTTTACGAACATTTTCCGTATCTAAAAATTTGTTAGACCAAATTGAATAATCAGATCGAACGACGACTATAACATCTTTCCCATTTGCCAAACAGTGGTCTAATGCTTCTTTCGAGTAGGCCTTCGTAGAGACGGGAGGTAAACTGTCAAACTGATCGGGACGTATTTCGTCAAATCGTTCCAAGACCTTAGCGATAAGAAAGCCAAATGCTAACCCAACCAACAGAAAGAGCGCTCGATTTTTTATTTCGCTCTTCATTCTTAGTTTTTAGATTCGCAGGGACAGGTGCCCTTTTTAAAGTAAATGCAATATAAGCTCCTGTATGCACTATAGTATCGCCTTCTACTACATTCCAAGTTCCCTTCGTAAAACTACCTGCTCTATTCCCTGGACCAGCGAGCTATTGAATCCGAGCTTCGCCGTATTGAGATTATCTATATAACAGTTAGTCCCTATGTAATCACTGTGAAGGCAGATCAATACCAGAAAACCCACTTCCCTCGATAATTTTATTAAACGCACGAATCCAATCAATATTATGATCGCTTTTATTGATGAGCTCCCCCTGTTCGTCAATAATATTTTTTATGAGAGTTTGATAATCTTCAGGAGTCCACCTACTTAAACCCTCCAATACTCCCAGTTTATCGCGGCCAATTGGGCCATATAATTCATCAGAGATTTGCATAATCCTAAAAGAGTCAATATCTATATTTGGCGCTTTGCTAGCACCAAAAAAAACAGTCTTACCATCGGACAAATAATAGCGCTTTATGTTTTTCAGCCCATCGGCGGGTTTAATCGTTTTCAGTTCCGTCCACTTCCCTTGATGATAAAATCTCACTGTGTCAGGGTTGCAGTTTGTAAGTCGGAATAGGGCGCCTCCCATAGAGCCATGCGAATAAAAATACACGTTATTTGCATCTTTGTAATAAGACTGAGAAATGCGCTCCCACGACTCCACATCCACAATATCGCGTAGAACCTTAGTCTCTCCGTCCCCATTCTTTCTTCCTAAATGGTTTCTATACACAAAAATGCTAGTGTTGTCATTGGCTTTTAAAAACTCGGGAGGAACAATACTTTCCCTTAGTAATTTCTTGTTTGGTAGGTTGGCCGCTAACATGCGAAAATATAAATTGCCACTCTGGTCTTGAAACAAATTGTCCCTAATTTCTTTGACATTTTCAGATGCGGACATGCCTGATGAAAATGCCGCAAAAAGGCCAAATATTATCATCAATTTAACAACAGCGTGATTGTTCATAAGTCACTTTAGTTTTACTTTATATGCTTACTTTTCGAAATTTGATCATCTAGGTCAAACTCCTTTCAATCATATATAAATGAGATAATGAAGGCTTTTGTACATACCTCTCCTGTTATTCATCATGCCGCTCGACTTAAGTGGTGACGCGCAAACAGCGATTCAACCTCTTGGCCAAATGCATTGTAGGCTTGGTGGAGGTTGCCTTCGTGCCATTCACTGAATAACTCCGATGCGCCTTCTTGATAAACGCGTCGCTCCACTTGGCTGATGAATAAGGCTAGCCGAAGGCCTTCCTCGGTCACTTCATAGCGATGCGTTCCTTCTATTTTCCGGATTACCCCGTGTCCTTTTAATCGCCTCAAATCGTAGCTCATCTGTCCGGTTGATATTTCTGGTTCTTCTTTTCCCAGAAGTTGAGCAACTCGGCTCTTCAGATCCCGATTCCGGAATCCTCCGCAGATCAGATGACAGCCTATCAAGGCGTTCAATAGGGCTTGCACCCGGGTGTTACTGCGAGGCAAGGCGCTCACTCGTTTTCCAACTCCCACCTCGGCGGGCGTTTCTAGCGCTTTGATCTTCTCGCCGCTTACTGAGGGATCGTGGCTCAATGTTTCTACTCGCAAGAGGCGATTGATGGTGGCTTCACCTACCTTGCGCAGCGCGCGCAGGTTTTTTCCATTGAGCGTTTTCCCTACTTGAAAATCCCGGGGATTGTTGATCGTAAGTTCCGTTCGCAGCGAGATGGCCTCTTTGAAATATTGTTTCAGTTTGTTTAGTTTATAATAGATGTGATAGACGGGAATGGTCCCATATTGCATGACACGGGTCATAAAACGCTTTTGTTTGCTCCGCTTCGTTATTCGCTTTCTGAATATTAATCCCACTCGTTCAGGGCGCCCTAGATCGAGGTTTTCTCGTATCGCTTGCTCAAAGAATTGCCGTCCGTTTTGCGCTTTTTTCCATACTTGGGTAAGAGCGTATTCTATTTGTAGCATGGAGATCTCGTAGCGGATCTTTATCCTGTTCTTTAAGATAGTGATCGGAGTCGGAATGATTTTGAGCCAGTCTCTAATTGTGTTTTCGATCTTTGAGGCCGTGATGTTATTGGCAATTTGCTGGGCTTTCCCTGGATCGGCGCAAGATTTGACACCGTTGTCGAGAGCCTCATAAGGAATACGCTGTTTCTCTAGCTGCCGTTTGACATATTCGTGCCCGTTGAGACAGACTCTCCCGGCGAAGGGGGCGTAACTGCTGAATTTGATGAAGAGACTCCCCCAGTTGTCATCCCAAATGTAGAAGTAGTATTGGTTGGCCATGACTTTACCCCAACGAAGCCGGTACCACCATCCGCCGGTCTCTTCGTTCTTGGCCGAACCGCCTTGGACCACGCTGATTTTCTCTTGCGCTTTGCCTATAAAGTAGACGCCTGGCCTACGCGTCCCCCGCGATTCGAGGTGTTGCTGCGCGATTTCTTCTTTGTTCTCGTTGTTAGCAAAGCGGTGGATGCCGAGCCCGTTGTCTTTGGCGAAGGTTTCGATGTTCTCCACGAACTGGTCCCGGAAGGGCTTAAAGACGCTCACCAGCGGAAGCTTTTCACCAAGGATCTTGCGAATGAACAGCGAGATCCCGCCCAGCGTGCAGAGGAGTGGCAAACGTAGATTCAGGTAGATGCGATCGAAGCAACTAAGCTCGTAGGAGATGTGTCCTTCTTGAAGTTCGTTGAGATTTGGCACATGCTGATCATGCCTCCCGCAGATCTACGCTTCAAGCATCTGCCGTCATGGCACATTACTGCGGGAGGCACTTCATGGTAGGAGGCGAACGCCTCGCTATTCTTTTCTTATTATTCTTTTCTCGGCGACCGCTTTCTGCGTGAGGCCGCTCTCTTTCGTAATCAGCAATGACGCTCGACATCTCAGCGAGCGTCCGTCGTGGTTTTGCGAGGGATGAATCCATCCCGAACTTTTAACCGTTGGCCCATTTTCGGGTAGATGGGTTGTAGCCGCGCTTACTCTAAACCCCCTAACTCAACGTCTTTGACCCAAAATTGCCCTATTTTGCAGGACGGTTCCTAATCCATATTGCAATCAACAAAAAAAACGCAACCTGCAACAATACTAACGCTGGCGACAATACTTGAGAAAAGGCAATTTGGACCTTCCCACCAATGATCATCATCACAAACATAATTACGTAAAGAATCGCAATTAGTAAAGAAATTACCGATATCCAAATCGTCGAACTCATACAACCAATCAAATTTTATCAATTCTCGATAAGATTTGCATAGACATTTAGCAAGCCAGAATTCTGAGTACTTGAGTCACGGTCCAATTCAACAAAAGTTCCTTCCTTGCAACAGCCATAGAGCTTGAACGCCATAGCACCCCTACCTTCAAATTGCACAGAATCAGCCGCAACAAAACCCCAAGCGGATGATAACGCACGTGCCAAGGGACCGAAAACTGGGACAGGTCCTAAAACAGAGAGGGGATTAGATGGGCAGTTCCTTACCTTGCTTCCAACGCCCATTGCATTGACTATTAGCGATACTTCATCATCGCGAACCTCGTATTCCATCATACCTTGTCCTATCGTGACATATCGCTGCCCCTGAAAGAATTCTCTTTGGGCTTCCGTAAGGTTCAACAAATCACCACTTGTCCCAACCCGAATCGTCACCGTTACGTCATCAATTTCGCTCCCACCTCCATATTTGGGGCCGCTAGATGAGAATTGATTAAGAGTGGGCACATCTTCTGAGCTGCAAGTGATATCAATATCATAATTGATGGTGGCCCATTCGTCAACAACGTCACGGGTCAAATAATGGTAGTCAATTGCACCGCCAAAGTTGCTAACTCCTTGATCTCTAAGATCCATTAAAAAATGCGCACCGAAAATCCCGCGATACTTAACAAGTCCAAGGATATCTATGTAGTTCTGAGTGTCATTGTTTACAAACTCAAATAAATTTAATCCCCCGCTCTCCTCCATAGGATCCTTTGAGAGCCATCGGCCACTGGACGAATCGAAGTAGCGATAACCGTAGTAGAAATACCCCGTTTCATCATCCTGAAACTTTGTGCTAAATCGAAACCGGTTCCCTACCCCTTGTCCAATAGAGTTGAGATTTCCGAATTCGTCGTAGGAATAGGCCTGATTGATTGTAGCCCTGGCATCCGTTGTTTCTCGCACGTTTCCGTTGGCGTCGTAGTGGTAGAACCAATCATCGCCAGGCTTCTCTCCACTCCCGAATAAGAGACCGCCGACGCCGCCAGCACCTTGGAATGAACCATTGAGGTCTTTGCCCCAGGTGTAGGATTCTACCGGCTCTGCATGGCTGGCATTGTAAATATTGATGAGATTCCATCCTTGATAAAGATAGCGCTCATCTAGCCCATCGCTAATCCATCTGGCGATTCGGGGACTTTGGGAATCGTAGATGTATCGAGCCCTCAGGGAGCCGCGTTCTCGCACTTCGATTAAACGGTTCTCGGCGTCCCAGGTGTATTCTTGGGTGCCTTTGGTGAGTTGGTTCCCGTCGGAGTCGTGGCTGACCGCGTGAATGCCGTCTTGGTCCCAGATATTGGTGTATTGATTGAGGGCAGTGGTGTAGAGGGCGAACGCGCCATTGCCTTTGCCCATAGCAATCTTTTTCTTTAAAAAGCAATGTCCTATTATAACTTTGCGCAATCTCTTCGGGCTTGCGGTGTGGCTGACGGCTTGATGGAGAAACTTCGGTTGAGGACATCTCCCAACCCTAACGGCCTCCTCGCAACCACGCTAGGTGGGTTCACTGAACGCTTACGACCCTTCGAGGATGATTGGCGAGGACAGCCCTTGACCCTCAACCCTGGAGTTCGTAGGATTTCAGGTTGTTTTGACGATGCTTCGAGCACGTTGTACCCACCAATTTTGCTGAAGACCCCTCTTTATAAAACTTACGATCCAATCTCTTTATAACAGAAGTTTCTCAAACGATTTTTCATAGCTTCGATCCTTAAGGGAAACCTATATCGCAAACCTTCTCCATCTGAGAACAGTTTAAGATGAAGGTGGCCACGAACGGTTGCATGCACTCTTGTCTTAATGTCATTCTCATCTGACTGAGATGGGGATAGCGACGTAATTCTTCCCACATAGCCTTTATCGATAACAAAGGAACTCCCTATGAGATCCGAAAGATCTGAAGATGAGATGTGAACTTCCGTAGAAATATGGACTACTCCTTCAGATCTAGTTACTTTTAAATATAACAGGATGAGAATTATACCCACTATCCACGGCAAAATGGACAATAAGTTGGAATTCTTTCTTACTCGCTGGAGCGATATAGCCATGACTTTTAAAGGCAATAATTTCGCGAATCATCACCTACTTCATCTCTATATGTAAACGTCAAGAACCGTCTGCACAGATGTCGAACGAAAATGATTTGTGAAATACTGAATCGAAGATCGGCCAAGGCTGCTTATGGTAAATTGTAAAATTTATTCGCAAGGTCACACAAGGAATTTTACTGTAACATTCACATTGGAAATCCTTAGAACTGACTGATCCAACCACAGATGTTACTACTACAGCCCATCCAGATCCTTGGCCCCAAGTTTCGTCTGTCCGAACATCGTTAATTACAGCCTTTCCGTGTTGCCACGATACATCTGCATGTACCACAAACTTGTACCATAACATGCCAAATGGATTGGTAGATCTTATTTCCTTTCGTTCTGAATCATTTCCTGATGGACAGGCTGTCTCGGCTTCAGAATATCCTCCTGGAGTACCCTCTATTGAAGCTGTATGAATCTGCGTAGTTCCTGAAAAATCGCCCCAATCTTTCGTCACTTCATCTGGATCAAAGGTGTGAGTATTTGACTGTCCGTCTAGCAAATTAGCCGTAGAAGAGACAATCGAAAATGCAGCAGCTACAGGCGCCCACGGAACGTTTCCATTTATATCAATAAACGAAAGGCTATTATTAAAATTAAATGCGTATAAATTGACACCACCCCTTTCTTCAAGTTTGTCCTTAGAAAGCCATCTCCCGTTTCTTGGGCCGTAAAACCGATGTCCATAATAATAGTTGCCAGTCTCAGCATCCATGAACTTCGTGCTAAACAAGAATCGGTTGATACCACTAACGGGAAATTTTAAATTCCCATATACATCATACTCGTAGCCCTCCAACACATTTCCTAGCTCATTGGACAGCGCCCCTACATTCCCACTTGCATCATAATGATAGATCAGATTATTTCTTTCATTTGATCTATATCCTAGAAGCAATCCTTCTACTCCACCAGCTCCTTGAATTCTTCCGGTAATATCCTTGCCCCACACAAAATTTTCAGATGGCTGGCTTTCAGCCGACTGATAAACAGACAAAAGATTCCATCCGTCGTATAAATAACGCTCATCAACACCATCATTAGTCCACTTCGCTATACGTCGGCCAAGATAATCATAGCTGTATTTAGCGCGGAGAGCACCACGTTCCCTTACTTCGACCAACCGGTTATCTGCGTCCCAAATGTATTCTTGATTACCAATTGTGAGTTGGTTGCCATCGGCATCGAGGTTCACCGCCTGGATGCCATCTTGATTCCAAATGCTGGTATATTGATTCAGGGCGTTGGTGTCGTAGAGAACGAATTCGCCATTGCCATTATCCATGGAGGTGCGGTTGCCGATCTGGTCGTAGTGGTAGGATTCGGAGTTGGGATCGTAGGGTTTGGCGTCGCGGATAGATTTGGCTAGGCCGCCGGTGTCTTCGTGATATTTGAAGGTGTCGGTGTAGGAAGGATTCAGGATATTGGATTCAGGATCCAGGGTCGTGGTGGTGCGCTCGGTTCGCTGGCCGTCTGGGTTGTATTGATAGGCGTAGTGGGAGATAAGCTGGTTGGATGGGCCGGCTTGGTTGATGACGTCGGTGATGGTGTCGCGGCCGGGTTCGTATTGGTATTGGGTGTGTTTGATACCGTCTGCGGCGACTGATTGGAGACGGTCGGTGGTGGACATGGGCTCGAACTTGTAAACGAAATCGTAGCCTTGGGAGCTGACGTGATCAAGGCGGTTCGCTTGGTCGTAGCCGTAGGTGACTTCGTAGTCTTGGGCGGGGTTTTCGGGGGTGCCGATTTGGAAGCCGGTTGGGCGGTTTAGGGGATCCAGCGTGTAGGTTAGTGTTTTCGGTTCGTTGTAGAGGGGGCGCAGGCGAAAGCCTACGCTACGGTAATCGGGATTCGGCGGCGACTGAAAGTCACCGCTACGGTTTTCGGACTCTAGCACTGTGGGTTGATCGGAGCGGTAGGTGTAGGTGAGGAGGCCTCCGGCGTCTTGGACGGTTTGTTTCTGGCCTAAGCGGGTGTAGGTGAAGTGGACGTCGGGGGTGTTGTCGCTGTAATCGATGTGGGTGAGGTTGTCGGCTTGATCGTAGTGATAGGTGGTTTGGACGCCTCGGGCCCAGGTGCGGGTTTCTAACTTTCCTCCTGGAGTGTAGGTGTAGTGGACGCGTTGGCCGTGGGCGTCTTGTTTGAATTGCAGTTGGCCGCGGACATTGTAGTGCCATCGGGTGGTCGCAGGCTTGTTGAGATGGCTGTACCAAGTGGTCATGTGGGTGCGTTCGCCGCGGCCATTGTAGCCCCATTTAACGTCAGTCGTGTGGTGGCCATGGGATTTGTGTAAGGTGCCGTTGGCGTTGTAGACTTGGTGGACCTCGCCACCGCTTGGTTTCACGGTGGTGATAACTTGGCCGAGGACGTCGAAGTGATAGATGGTATCGAGCGTTCCGTTAGTAGTGGACCGCGTTTCGGGATTGGGTGCGCTGATCTTCCAGCGTCTTCCTTGATCGTCGTAGTGATAGGTGGTGGTGCCGGTGCGGCTGTCGGTGATTTGGTGGACACGGTTGTAGGCGTCGTAGGATTGGGCGATCCAGGAGATGAGGGTGCCGTCGTTGGCATGGCGGCTGGTTTGGTGGAGTTGACCGTTTTGATAGGTTTGTTGAACGTAGGCGCCGCTGGGATCGGTGGTGGTGATGCTCCAACTGCCGGGTTCGGAACCTTCGGTTCTGGTTGTGGTGGTGAGTTGGTTATATTGCCAGACTTTGGATTGGGTGCCGTCTAGGGTGGCTTCTTGGATGGTAGTGGTGACAGGGCCGGTTTCGGTGTGGATCGTGGTGGTGGTTTGCTGGACTGCTTCTCCGTCGCGTTGGACCACGGAGTGATCCACGACATTGATTCGGTCGACTTCGTAGTCGATGTGATCGATGGGTTCGTTAGGCTGGATATCGAGATCGAGGGCGCTGGTGGTGCGTTCGCTTTTTTCATTGTAGGCGAATCGGATAGTGACGCCGTCGGGATCGATGTGACGGATGAGATCGCCGTCCGTGTTGTAATCAAAGTATTCGCTGGCGGCTAGGCGGCCGCCGTAGGCGTGGATGATTTCTTTTTGACGGCCTTCTTCATCGAAATAGGTGCGGGTGCGGCGGATATCGAAGATGTTGGCAACGTTGGCACGTTCCTGGAAGCGCCCTTTGCTATCGTTGCCTTCAGTGTAAAGAATATTAGAGACTTGCGTGCGCGGATCGGGCTTGGTGGCGAAGGGTTCGCTTGAGGCATAAGTGAGGGTTTGGCGAAGGGTGCCGTCGGCGTCGTAACGCTGTTGCGTGAGGCGGTGGCGGTTGTCGTGGCCGCTCTTGGGGAGGCTTGTTAGTTCAATACGGCCGCCTTCGGGGAGCATGATGGTCTTATACTCGGTGGCGACGCCGCTTTGATTGGTTTGAGCCGTTTGTTGGCCTGCTAGGTTGTAATCCATCGAGGCTTCTAACGGCTTCTCTCCTCCTAACGTCTGCGCCCAACGCCGCCGGTTGAGTCCGTCGATTTGGAAGCGTTGCTGTCCTGTCTGGGTGAGGAGATGTTCACCACGGGTGAGGGGATCTTGATAGCCGGTGCGTTGCCTGGTAATGCGGCCGAGGGCATCGCGATCGTAGAGGGTGGTGTGGCCGGTTTCTGAAGTGATGCGTGAGGGTTCACCGCAGCAGCCGTATTCTTTGGAGGTGGCTTTGCCAGTGAGCTCATTGATCGTGATGAGCGGACGGTGGCGCGCATCCACGCTCTCAACGCGCCAATGCTCAAGGGCGGCGCCGGAAGCGGCGTCGATGACTTGGCGTTCTAGCAGAGTGCCGGCGCGATGCGTCACCTCCTTGGTTTCTTGGCTGCGTTCACCGTTAGGCCATTGATGGTGCGTTTCTTTGGTTAGGGTGTCGCCATTCTCCGCATAGTGGTGCGTGGTCACTCGCCCGTCTGAATGGTCGATGCGAAGGATGCGGTTGGTCATGCCATCACGCACGGTGGTGGTGATGTCGTTTTCTGGATCATCGACCGTGGCGTCGGCTTTGTAGGCGACGATCTCGCGCTCAATCCATTCGCCTGGCACAGGACGTGGGGGGTGATCTTGATAGTCTTTGAAAGTGATTCGATCCACGGCGCCATCGGTTAGTTCCGTCGTCTTCAAGCGGTAGCCGGGGCCATCGAACTCGTGGGTGGTGACACGGTAGCCTTCGTTCGAAGTGGGCAAGGTGTCAGGGCGAAGCGCGTTGCCCAACGGACGCACGATCCGCGTGCGGTTTCCTTCGGCGTCATAGCCATACCACTCCCAATTGCCATCGGGATACTGCACCCATTGCACGTCATCATCTCCGCGGGTGCGATTGTCCATATCGACTTCCGCCGGATTACGGTAGCCGTAGAGGGTTCGCAAATCTTCTCCATCCGGATCGAGACTCTCCTCGACAAGCTGCCAGCCCCAAGGGAGGCGTTCCTTAACTGTTTCCTCAATTTGATCGATCTTAATGCTGCTAGAGATAATATCCCAGTGACCCGTTTCGCGACGTGTGATTTTTCGCGGACGATTCTTTTGTGTGTAACCGCCATTAGCAGGCCGGCCCGAGTCGTAAGACTCGACTAACCGTTCATACTTGAGCGGTTGGGTGAGAAAAGTGCTGGGGGCTCCAGCGTAAAGTTCCCACACTTCGCCTTCGTCGGATTGATAGGAACGGTATTCCTTGGTGGCATTGCGTTCGCCTTCTTCGACAATGCGCAGAGACTTGATACCGCCGAAAGCTTGTGGATCGGGATCAAAAACGGTGATCGTTTGAAAAGGCGCACCTTGAGCTTGATTGTTAGAATCAATTTGATCCAAAGCGTACATCTTGATTTGATAACCGTTCCCATCAGGAAAGTCCGTGAAAGTCGTGAACTGAGTCGCCGTTCGCACCCAATCCAAAGCGCGTTCTTGTCTATCATGTTCGCTGGCAACCGGGGAGAACTGCACATGTTGGTCGTCCATGGGACCAAGATAAGACAATGAACTGCGGCGTAAGACTTCCGGCGTAATGGCTAATCGTTTCAGCCCAACTTTTGCCGAGCCATCGCCGAAGTCCAAGCCTCCAAGATTATATTCGAAATCCACGCTATTGATACAGGTATCGCAGAATTCGCAGCAATCGTATTTATTGAACCACGTCGTTTTATAATATCTTCCCAGTAGGTCGCGGGATCATCGGGGTCCAGGGCAACCGATAGGAGAGCGCCCTTCATTGAAGATCTATCTAGCGTTGTTGTTGATGGTTGAGCACGATGTTAAGAATAAGTTAATGCAATGGCAAGCATTTTGTCAGAAATCTGCAGAAAACAACAGAGCCAACGCCCAAGAGGGCGACAATGGGAGGAACGGGAACTCTCAGAAGCGTCATGGAGGTGGTGGAGCTACCCTACTCTCGGACTCCACCGTTCACTTCCGAAGGCTTGCGCCCTCATGCCGGTGCCCTACAGTAGCCCGACGACATCATCTTATGAAACGACCCTTCTTAACCTGCACGCTCGGTCTCGCCATGGCGGTCCCCGCCCTCTGGGCCCAACAGGAAGCGCCTGAGGAAGCTGCGCCGGCGGCCGAATCAGCTCCAGCTCCTAAGCCTGCTCCGGTGGGCCCTCCCAACACGGCCCGCTCGCTCTACGACGGGATCGTGAAGATTGAGTGCGCTTCGCTCGTCCCGGACTACCGGCAACCATGGAACTCCGGAAGAGAATCCGGAGGAACCGGCACCGGTTTCCTCATTGGTCCTAACCAATTCCTCACCAATGCGCATGTGGTGAGTGATAGCACACGCCTTCTCATTAAGAAGTATGGGGATCCAGAGAAGTACGCCGCCAAACTTTTACACATTGCGCATGACTGTGATTTAGCATTGTTAGAATGTTCCGATCCGGTGCCTTTCGCCGACGTGAAGCCATTGGATATCGGCGATATTCCTAAACTGGAAAGCACGGTGACCGTGATCGGATATCCGTTAGGCGGCCGCCGGTTGTCCACGACGCGAGGCGTCGTTTCGCGGATCGATTTCCAGCCTTATAGTCATAGTGGCGCCGACTTGCATTTGGCGATCCAAATTGATGCCGCCATCAATCCCGGAAACAGTGGCGGCCCCGTCCTGCAAGACCACAAGGTGGTGGGCGTCGCTTTCCAAGGTATCTCAGGTGCCGTGGCTCAAAACGTTGGCTACATGATTCCCACGCCAGTCATTCAACGATTCCTCACCGATGTGGAAGACGGCAAATACGATCGTTACGTCGATCTCGCGATCAGTGATTTCGATTTGATCAACCCAACGCAACGCAGGGCCTTAGGTGTCCCGGAAGATAGTGGCATCGGCACCTTGGTTGCGGGCGTTTCCAACGACGGCTCTTGCGATGGCGTTTTAGAAGAAGGCGATATTATTCTCAGCATCAATGACAAGCCGGTGGCGAGCAACGGTTATGTCGAAATCAATGGTGAATACGTCGACATGAATGAAATCGTCGAACGCAAATTCAAGGATGACAAAGTGGCCATGAAGATCCTGCGGGATGGGCGACCTATGGATGTGGAAATCACGCTCAAACCTTTTGATGCCTATTTGATTCAAGCCAACGGGTATGACAGGCGCCCCAAATTCGTGACCTTCGCCGGCCTTGTGTTCCAACCGTTAGATCGCAATTTGATGACGGCGCATAACATCGATACCATGGAGGCACGGTATCTCTATAGTTACTACGTACAGGACGAGCTCTACGACGAGCGCCCCGAGATCATTGTGCTAACGCAGATACTTCCCGATGCCATCAATTCCAATCACGGCGCCTTCAAGCATTCCGTGGTGGAGGAAGTGAATGGGACGAAGATTCGTACACTGCAAGATCTCTACGACGCGTTGCATCCGCAGGAGCAGCCGGAGTTCTTTGTGATCAAGATGTTTGGAGAAGGCCTGCCTATTATCGTTGAGGGCGCGCGCGTCGAGGAAGCGGAAAGGCGGATTGCCGAAACCTATCAAATTGGCCTCGATAGCTACCTCGGAGAGGAAACGGAAGATTCGGCTATTATTTTTAATTAATTTCCCGGAGGCACTGCTTAAGACGCTCATGAAATCTCTTTTCCATGTTTCACTATTGACCATCCTCGTGACGGCACCATTGCCGCTTGTGGGTCAGGATGAACTCGCTGCGGCGACAACCAAGGCGGCCCCCGCACCGGTAACCCCACCGGCCGAAGCCAACTTTGGTAACTCGATCATTCGCGTCAATGTCACCGCCCAAGGATACAACCTATATCAGCCTTGGGAAAAAGGCCCTGTCGGCACCAGGCGAGGTCTTGGTGTGATCATGGCGGACCAGAAAGTATTAGTTACAGCGCAACTCGTTGCTGATTCAACCTATATCGAATTGGAAATCCCCCATACCGGTGAGAAGGCGACGGCGCATGTTTCGGTGGTCGATTACGAAGCGAATCTCGCCTTGATTGAATTGGAGAATGAATCGGAGTTCTTGAAGGGTTTCCCGGCCGTGACGATGGACAACTCCGTTCGCGTCGGCGACGAAGTCGATGCGTGGCAGGTGAAAGATACGGGCGAACCTTCCAGCACGCCGTGTTCCGTCGTCGAAGTGGGCGTTTCCAATTACTTTTTAGAGGGGACGCGTTTTCTCGCTTACGAAGTGAAAGGCTCCCTTCGTTATCACTCCGGGAGTTTCGTGATTCCCGTGGCCAAGGGTGATAAACTGGTCGGGCTCTTATTGAGCTATGATTCCGATCAACAGATCTCCCGAGTGATCGCCACACCGATTATTGAACATTTTTTCAAGGATCTGGAAGATGGTGAATATGAAGGTTTTCCCACATTGGGTTTGGCCTTTGCCCGCACCATCGATGAGCAGCTTCGAAAGTATTTAAGGCTCGATCGCGATGATGGTGGTGTGTATGTGAGTTTGATTGTTCCAGGTAGCACAGCGGAGAAAAGCGGTCTGAAGCAAGGCGACGTTATTCTGCAACTCGGCGGTCATGCCATCGATGCTCGAGGTAATTACGATCATCCCGATTACGGAAAACTCAATCTCAGCCACATTGTTAGAGGTGATTGCTACGTCGATGAAGAGATTCCCATGACGATTCTGCGCGATGGCGAGAAACAGGAATTGAAGGCCATCATGACCCGCAAGAGTCCCAAAGACTACCTCATTGATCCTTACCGTTTCGACGAAGGTCCCCGGTTTTTTATCGCCGGCGGCATGGTTTTCCAGGAATTGACCAAGCCTTATTTACAGATCTTCGGCGACCAATGGCGTACGCGCGCGCCGATGCGCCTCCTCTGGGCACTCACTCACCCGGACGAATATGAGAAAAAGGGCCGGGAGAAACTGGTTTTCCTCAGCCGGGTCATCCGCACGCCCGCCACCCTGGGCTACGAGAATATTTCGCATGTCATTGTCGATAAAGTAAACGGTCAACCTATCAATAGTCTCAAAGATCTCGCCAAAGCCTTCGATTGGCCGGAAGGTTCCGTGCACAAGATCGAACTCAGTGAAGCCCCACACGAACTATTCCTCGACGTCCGAGTTACGGACATCGTGGATGAGCAACTCAAAGACGCTTTCCGCATCGCTGATCTGAGGCGTTTGGAGTAAGGGCATGATAAGGAGGGAAACATGGGCTGGATGATTCGAGCCGCCTTGAGCCTAGCGTTCGCCCTTTCGAGCGCTTCGGCGGAAATCGTGATTTCCGAAATCGCAATCGCCAAGGCCGGCCATGTCATCGAAGACTCAGACGGCGACACGCCTGATTGGATCGAGATTCATAACGGCGGGAACCAAGCGATCTCTCTCGACGGCTATTTCCTAACGGATGATCGAGATGATCTAAAGAAATGGAAACTTCCTAACATCGATGTCGAAGCTCAACAGTACTTGCTCGTCTTTGCGTCGGGTAAGGACCGGCGTAACGGGGAACTTCACACCAACTTCAGATTGGATGCAGACGGCGAATTCCTGGCCCTCATCGATCGCGACGGCGAAGCCATCATCCACCATTTCTACCCGCCCTTTCCACCCCATGGGTCTGCGAGATCATACGGCCTGATCTATCAACCGGACCAAGGATACACCGTCTCCCCTATCCCGGCCGCCTTCGCCGAAGCCACGCCAGGGAAGATCAATGGGGAAGCGATTCGACCGCGCACCACCCCACCACCCCGCTTCTCGCCCCCCAGAGGTTTTTATGACGAATCTCTGACATTATCACTCTTGGGTGGAGATCCGGCTGCCACGATTCGCTACACGCTCGACGGCTCAAGCCCTAGCAAAGATACAGGCGAGGATTACACCGAGCCGATATCGATCACGACAACTCAGATCGTTCGGGCCATTGCCATGCCATCGAATGACACCTTCGAACCAAGTGAGATTGTTACGCACACTTACATCTTCCCTAAGCAGATCGTCCAGCAGAGCCACGACCCTCCCGAAGGTTGGCCGCCGGCACGCGACGCACCCTCACGCCGTGATCAAGATTACGTCTATGGCATGCTGTCGCCGGAAGAGATCGAGAGTACCGAGGGGGAGATCGTCGAGGCGTTGCGGTCCCTGCCAACCATCTCGCTCGTAACCGACCTTGAGCATTGGTTTGATTCCGATACCGGGATCTATCATCGTGCTAACGGACGCGGACGCGCTTGGGAACGACCTGTTTCCGCTGAGTGGATCGATCCCAGTGGCGCTGAACCCGGTTTCCAGATTAACGCCGGTATTCGCATTCGTGGCGGTGGCAGCCGGCGTGGCGAAAACCCTAAGCACGCCTTCCGTCTCTATTTCCGCAAGGCTTATGGTCCGGCCAAGCTTCGCTATCCCATTCATGGAGAAAGCGGCACCGATGAATTTGACGATCTTTGTCTGCGCACGGCGCAGAACCACGCCTGGTCGTTCAAACACAACGAACACTATACCTTTCTCCGTGACGTCTTTGTCAGAGATTGTCAAAGAGATATGGGCCAGCCTCACACCCGCAGCCGTTACTGTCATTTGTACCTCAATGGGCTCTACTGGGGTCTTTTCCAAACGCAAGAACACTCCGAAGCTTCCTATGCGGCCAGCTACTTCGGTGGCTCTTCTTCGGACTACGACGTGGTCAAGGCGGCCGGTTTTTCTGGACGGAATCAGATCGAAGCCACTGATGGCGATTTGGATAATTGGCGGCGGATTTGGGAAATCGGTAAAACGTTAGCAGCTAATCAAGACGCGAGCGAACGCATCACCCTCTATCAAAAGCTTCAAGGCCGCCACCGCGACGGATCTGCCGATCCCGAGGCACCTTGCTTGATCGATGTAGGCAATCTCATCGATTACATGATTCTGAATCTTTACGTTGGCAACCTCGATGGACCTATTCCCGAATGGAGCCGCAATCGCTACACACGCAATTGGTTCGCCATTGGTGATCGCGATGGCAAACACGGCTTTCAGTTCTTTCATCACGACTCCGAGAAATCAATGGAGCGTGTGGACATTGATCGAACGGGTCCTTATGAGGCAGGCGCTCAGTTTGAGTTTAGCAATCCGCAGTGGTTTCATCAGCAACTCATGGCCTTGACAGCTTATCGCAAGCGCTTTGCTAGTCGCTCACGTCAAGTGTTAGGGAACGGCGGTGTCCTCTCTCCGGAAGCTTCCTTGGCGCGACTGCGCCGCCGCATCGCGGAGTTGGAGCCAGCCGTCGTTGCTGAATCAGCGCGTTGGGGACGAACCGGACCGCCCTACACAAAGCGTCATTGGGACTCGGCAGTCGAGGAACTCCTAACCGTTGTCGAACATCGCAATGAAATCGTCATCCGTCAGTTGCAACACGCCAAGCGCTACGAGTCGGGTTCGCCAGGCGATGCCCTAACAGAGGCGCCGCTCTACGAACCTCGGCCGTTCGAGAATGTTTCCATCACATTCGTCCAAGCATGGGGAACAAAGGGTGACGAGCCGGGGCAGTTTCACTCACCCATCGGCATCGCCATCAGTCAGGACGACGTCGTTTATGTCACCGATCTCAACAACGCCCGGCTTCAAAAATTCGACACCGAGGGCCGGTATCTCGGAGGTTTTGATCTTCCCCACGACACACCTGAGCGCAGGACCAGTCAAGCAGGCGGCATCGCCGTGTCCACGGAAGGCCTGATCTATCTCTCCTTCATGGAGCAGCACAAGCTTCGTGTCTACGATGGGGAAGGCCGTATGGTGAAAGAGTGGGGACAAGAAGGCTCCGAGCCGGGTCATTTGAGACAACCAGGCGGGCTCGCCATCATGGGAGAGAAACTCTACGTGGCCGACCAAGGCAATCATCGTGTGCAAGTCTTCTCCAAGGAAGGTGAGTGGCTCGAAAGCTGGGGAAGACACGGCAGCCAAGCCGGCGAGTTTGGTGGTTTGGAGAAAGCCGGCTCACGCTTCGGCGGGCCTCACTTTATCGCCACTAGCATTGGCCAGAGAATATTCACCACCGAAGGCGCCGATGGAAGGGTTCAGCGCCTCAATCCTAACGGGATCGCGGAAGCTGAATGGCGCAAGCCAAGTAATGAACCCGGTGGTTTCGGCGCCCTCGAAACGGCCTTCTCAGGTAACCCATTCGGGCCCATCGGCGTGATGGTTGATGCGCATGATCGCGTGTGGATCAGTAGCCTCAATGATAGAGTGCAAGCCTTCACGCCCGATGGCGAATTCCTCAGCGGCATCGGCTCGACCGGCAGCGAATCGGGCCAGTTTTCCCGTCCCCACGGAATGGCCATGGATTCTAAAGGGAATCTCTACGTGGTGGACGCCAGCAACCATCGCGTGCAGAAGTTCTCGGTCACACCCTAACGTCTTTGAGCTTCCATCCCCGTTTGGATTCCGTCACACTCTGAAGGCAGGAGTTGAATGACGGACTTGCAGATATTGATGGGTGCGCCGGACGAGGCTTCTTCGGAGGAGCTTCGACGCTACTTTGACCGTGCGTGCGGAGACGACGCTGAGCTACGCGCACGCGTGGCGTCGTTGCATGCGGCGAGCCTTGAGGCGAGGCAAGGTTTCCTAACCCATTCGTCATCAACGAACCAAGCCCTGTTTCCCGATCAAGAGGCTCCCACCGTGAGTGGGGAGGTCTCTGCGGGGGAGAATATCGGTGATACCATTGGTGCCTATACGTTGGTTAGGGTAATTGGCGAGGGCGGATTCGGCATGGTCTATGAGGCAGAACAAAGCGAACCGGTTCGCCGTCATGTCGCCTTGAAGATCCTCAAAATCGGTATGGACACCCGCCAAATCGTAGCGCGATTCGAAGCAGAGCGGCAAGCGCTCGCGTTGATGAATCATCCGAATGTCGCGAAGATTTTTGATGCGGGTACGACATCGACCGGAAGACCATTCTTTGTCATGGAACTGGTTTCCGGCGTGGCGATCACTCGATACTGTCATGATCACGAACTCACCATCGAAGAGCGCCTGCGTTTGTTTATGGGCGTTTGCAAGGGCGTCCAACACGCGCATCAAAAGGGTGTCATTCATCGCGACCTGAAACCTTCTAACATTATCGTTTCTTCGGATGGAGAGGATCCGGTTCCTCAGGTCATCGACTTTGGGATTGCCAAGGCAATCGAACAGACGGATGCCGAGGACCTTACCCTAACCAGGCAGGGTCAACTGATGGGAACTCCCGCTTACATGAGCCCTGAGCAAGCTTCTGGTCGTAGCCAGGAGATCGATACGCGTAGCGATATCTATTCGCTCGGCGTGGTGCTCTACGAATTACTTACCCATCAAGTTCCCTTTGACCCGAAATGTGGTTTGGATGAAATCCGCCGGCAAATCTGTGAGGAGACACCGGCCAAGCCTTCCACCCGTATCGCTTCTGAAGGGAGTTCCGGGAAAACATCTCTGTCAGTCACTCCCAAGAGACTTGCGGCCACCGTCCGAGGGGATCTCGATTGGATCGCGATGAGAGCTTTGGAAAAGAATCGAAGCCGACGTTATGAGAGTGCCAATGCCTTATTGTTAGATGTCGAGCGGTTTTTAAAACACGAGCCGGTCGCGGCTTCACCGCCGGGTCTGGTTTACGAGAGTTCGAAGTTCTTACGGCGTCATTGGGTGGCGATGTCTCTAGCGGGATCCCTTCTTTTATTTCTGCTATCGGTCATTGGATTCGTATTATATCATGGCTATCGCAATTCACTCGCGGAGTCGGACCGGGTAAATAGTCTGAAGAATCAAATCGCTTTGATTCCGCTTTCCGTGACGCCTGGAAGACAACGTCAGGGCCTCGCCGCAGTTGAAGAAATTGCCTCGAAAGAGACTTCACTAGAGATCAGAAACGGCGCCATTCGGTGTCTATCGCTATTCGATATCGTTCCGGAACCCTCATCGATTTGGAATGCCCCTCCAGAAGATAACCGTGCTCTCACATTCGATCACAACCTTCAAAGCTACGCCGTCTGGCGTGCAGATGGGCGAGTGTGTTTGAGGGAATCCGGCACCGGCCGGATCCTCGCAACCTTGCCCACAGCGTTCGAGCACGTTGAGCGGCTCCAACTAAGCACGGAAGGCCATCTGCTTGCCATGTGGACGGCGAATGATGATCCCAACTCTCCTGGGGGGATCCTTCGTGTGTGGCATCTGCACGAAGATCGCTGGCTACTATCCGATACACCTACCGGCCCCCGATCAGATGCCTTCGATATGAGTCATGATGGCGAGTGGATCGCATTCGCTTCTGGCGAGCGTTCTATCCAAGTTCGAAACCTAACCAATTCGAGACTCGTCTACGACCATGACTTAAAAAGGAAAGTGGCGCGAATTCGCTTTCAACCCACTGGGAAATGGCTAGCCATTGAGAGCCGGGAGAGTCATAATCTAACATTCCTCGATTGGCGAACTGCAGAAAGCTCCCAAATCTACTTTCCAGATCTATTACACGACTTCGCATGGCATCCTTCGGGAGACCGGATTTGCGTGTGCCCTGAGAGATCGCCCCTTTATATCTGCCCTCAAACGATTGACGGTAGATTTCGCGATGCCATCCCCTACGGCCCCAATACCATTGGTGTGAACAAAGCTGCCTTTACCGCGCAGGGCAGTTACTTGGTCACCAGTGACTCTGACAACGTCATTAAAGTGTGGGATATCACGGCCAACGCAGTCATGGTAGCCTTGCAAGCGCCACGAGGTGATGAGGTCGCGAAGTTGCAAATGAGTGCCAACAATCAGCACTTGGGATGGTCACGATCGGGAGAGGCCATCAAGATTTGGCAACTCGTCACCGTTCCCCATGTCTATCGCATTCCCTCGTCGGCAAATATGGCGCCGTGGCGCACCCAGGCGATCTTTGACCCATCAGGCCGCACCGTGTTTCTCAGCAGCGATCAAGGCATTCGCGTCTATGATTGGCGGCATCGCCGTTTCCTTGGATCATTGGAACTTGGAGCGGTCGATGCCATTTCTTGGGATACGGATCGCGATCAATTGCTACTGGTGGGAAATCAAGCGCTGGCCATGCGCGTGGTGATGAATCGTGAATCCGATCGCCTCAGCCCCGGCGCGCTTCGCTTCTTTCAAAGCCCCACGCTTCCTCCATTCGCTCGTATGGCCACGGGATCAGACATGGTCGTTATACTTGGCGAGGAGGGCATTTATTCTTACCTTCCTACCTCCTTTCAAGCTCATATGCAGCCGTTAGCCATCAATGATCGCGATCAAATTCGCGATATCAGCCTAACGGCTAACGCCAAGCATCTCGCAATGGTCAATGAATCTCGTGGGCAAGTAGATGTCTATCATCTTGGCAACAATGCATGGGAACATTCAAAACAATTGTCTCTCTCTAACGGGCACTCCGTAAAGTTTGATCCCGAAGGAAATTGGCTTCTTACCGGTTCACAACAGGGATATGAGATTTACGATACGGCCACTTGGCAACGAGTTGCTCATTTCCCAAGCTCTACCTATTTAGGAGACGCTTCGATGGCCGTGGATTCCAGCGGCACCTACGCAGCCCTGGCCACGGGCAGGCAAGCCGTCTTACTCATCAAATTACAGAACATGCAACCAGTGGCTGAGCTCCCACTACTTAGTGATGAAGCCGTAACCAGCCTCGCTTTTTCACCATCAGGCAGAGAACTCGTGGTCAGTCGACAGGACCAACAGGCAGAAGTATGGGACCTGCATTCTCTCAACCGGCGTCTTGAGAATTACGGACTGGCCTGGCACCACCAGCGAAATGATGTCAGCGTTCGAAACAAGCTAATGCAATGGGATGGACTTGAAAACGTCTTCGAAAAAAGATCGAGGCGGGATTATGATGCCATCGAGAAGACCATCTTGTCGGACCACGAACCAGCGAATAAGCGTGGCGATTACTTTCGCTTGTTGAGAGAATATGATGAGGCGAAGAAGATTTACCAGGATGAGCTCAGAAGCGATCCCAATCAGACTGATCTGTATTCGCTGACAGCACATTGCTTTCTCGCCCAGAACAACGCCAAAGAAGCCATCGCAAGCTGGGAGAAGGCCGTGACGATTGACTCCGAGTATCCGGCAGCAAGAGTCAGGCTAGCTCAGCTCTATCTATTGGGCCCCAAAGAAATTCGGGATGATCTTAAGGGACATCGCCTCACGGAAAGCCTCAGCAAATTGACGATAGAGAACTCTAATGACTATTTCATATATCACCAACGACTCGCCCTAGCCGCTTCCTACTATCGCCGAGACAACTTTGAGTCCGCCATGACTGCCCTCGAACAAGCTACGGACCAAGGACCTAACGATCTGTCGATGTGTGATTCCATGTTTTTGACAGCTATATGCGCCTATTATTTAGACGATCTCATCAGAGCTGAACAAGCCTATGCCGACGCCACTGCACGTTGGATGAAAAACCCCATGAGTTTTCAAAACGATCCGCAGACCCGAAGTCTTCGCACCGAAGCCAGCAGGTTGCTTGCGCATGATTATCACCGAGACACACTCAATGAATAAGCACAGCTCTCAGGATCCCCGAATCGCTCCAGACTTTGATCCAAATTGTTTTCCTCTAGCTAATGGCGACCCATTGCCAATGGAGGAAGCCTCCGAACTTCAGAGGCTGCAGCTATCATTAGCTTGCGCTTATTATCTGTTGAATCGCGCTTATGCGGCCTTGTGCGAATTTAGAGATAAGGGCGCCGAGAATCAAGGCGACCAATCGGAATATGAGTTGCTGCAGGAGATTGAGAAGGCGCTAATCCACAAAGAGAATCAGGAGGACGCCCTAGCTCAGCAGGGAATATGCGCTACACCGACCATCAAGGAGGGCATTGTCGTCGATCTCGCCTTCTGCGCGCCCACTGAAAGCCCAAAAAAGACGATCGTTGCCCAGCCACGGAGTTCCTCGGTCACGTTCGATTTCTGACTCAAGTAACATCGTCGTAGAAATGAGCCGCAAGCTGATTCTCAAGAACACTCAATCACCAGGCGATATCTTGATGTTGACAGCAGCGTTGCGGGATCTCCATCTATGTTATCCGGGCAAATTCCAGACCGATGTCCGCACCTCGTGCCCGGATCTCTGGTTGCACAACCCTTATCTCACTTCGTTAGATGAGAACGATCCAGACGTCGAGATCATCGATTGCCACTATCCGCTCATCCATCAATCCAATCAACGCCCGAACCATTTCGTCACTGGATTCACCAACTACCTTAACGATGAATTAAATCTTAGTATTCACACAACCGCCATTCGCGGTGATATTCACCTTTCCCACACCGAACGAGAACAAACCTCCATCATCGAGACTCTCGCCGGGCGGGATATTCCCTATTGGATCATCGTTGCCGGCGGGAAATATGATTTCACCATCAAATGGTGGCATTATCGCCGTTACCAACAAGTGGTCGATGCCTTATGTAACGAAGTCCTTTTCGTTCAAGTTGGCGAATCCGGCCATTTCCACCCACAATTATCGGGAACGGTCGATCTGATCGGCAAGACGGCCTTGCGAGAATTGATTGTTTTGATGGCCCACGCTCAGGGTGTCCTATGCCCTGTCACATTCCTGATGCATCTGGCTGCCGCCGTGCCGAATATCGATGAAAGCCCTTCGCATCGAGCCGGAGTGATTGTCGCGGGCGGACGCGAGCCGCCCCATTGGGAAGCGTACCCATGGCATCAATTCATTCACAATGTGGGCGCGCTACCATGTTGTCGGGAAGGCGGCTGTTGGCGTTCCCGGACGGTGCCTATTGCTGACGCTGATGATGATCGGAATGATCCCTCACAATTGTGCGTTGATGTGCGCGACGGGCTTCCTCATTGCATGGATATGATCAGGCCTGATGAGGTCGTCTCCAAGATTCGCACCTACTTTCAAGGTGGTGCCCTCCATCCACTAACTGAAGCAGCATTCCAAGCCTCAAGGGCCCACGTTGTTCCTTCTCTGCGGTCACAATATCAATGAAGAGAAGCGAACCAGTGGTCACGATCTGTGTGCTCACCTTCGGCGACTACCCGGAACTCGCAAAGAGATGCCTCAGCTCCATTCTTCATTATCTCGATCGTGATCACTATCATCTTGTGGTTGGCGCTAATGCGGTAGGAGAGCGAACCGAAGCCTATCTAGAGACACTTCATGCCCAGGGAAAGATTGATCGCCTCATCAAGAGTCCCATAAACATCAACAAATGCCCCATGATGCGGCGGATGTTCGAGCTCATCGATACCGAGTTTGTATGGTGGCTCGATGATGACTCTTCGATTGTGGGAGAATCCGCTCTAGACGACTTTCTCAACGGCGCAAGAGAAGCACCAATGAATGACGTGATGTGGGGAAAACTCCTGTATACCGATTGGAGCCCCGATCAGCTTCATGGACCGGACTTCGCGCAGCAGTTTGTTCGAACGGCCAAATGGTACCAAAGCCTAAGCCCGCCTTCTTGGGATCCGGGCGGGAAGGGCGAAATGAATTTTCGCAATAAGGGGGGCGGAGATGGCCGTTGGTTTTTTATCGTTGGGGGTTGCTGGTGGATGAGAATGTCAGCGATCAAAGCACTTGATTGGCCCGATCCGCGATTGATCAAAGGAAACGATGATATCTATCTCGGTGAGGCCGTTCGCCAACAAGGCTGGCGAATCGTCCATGTCGATTTTCCCGTGGCCATTGATCAATCGGAGCGAAGGGGAAACGCGGGATACTCTAATTTAGAAAGTATCCAATCACTCGGAGAAACTGATCGCTAATAAGAAGGGCGCCGGCTTTTTCTTATGCGCAATGAAGTCGATTGTCGAAACATGGGTTTTTTCTTTCAGGTCAACCGTCGTCAAGTAGAGCCGAATTGGTTTGTCCGTGGCATCGTTCGCACCTTCCCAAGCAATCTCTGTTCCCTGATCCAAAGCAATCCGGGAACGCTCATCGTGCCACCAGTCCAACACCTGTCTGCCATAGACGATCTCATAGACATGATCTTGTTGTTTTTCACCCTTCCCGTTAATCACGAAGGTCGCCACCAGTTGATCAAAATGATCATCGGAACCATAGCTGCAACCATGGAGGAAATGAAGCCTTCGGCAGTGTGCGTCCACGGAGATACCGTCCACGCGATCAACGCTACGATTGCTGTTGGGGGTCCTTTGGCAGAGTTGAATCACACCGCGGACATCGAATGCGACTCCTTTCAGTTCCATGATCCCAGATCCCAAATCCTTAAGATCATTGCCGGAGATATTGAGGTCCCAAGAAGGAGTCAACGTAGCGTTGTAGTGAGAACCAAGATCTACCGCCATCCGTAGCTTGGGGTCGGGTTGCCGCTCGGGAATAGCGGGGCGGGATCCTGAAAGCTCAGCACCCGATTCCATTAATTCACTGAACAAATGGAGATAGTCGAGCTCACGGGGATCAACGGTATCCTCAAAGTTCCTTTCCCAATCGCCGGCACTCCAATAAACCTCACCTTCCATTGGGAGATTGAGCCAACCGTCATGATGGTTACATCGGGCTATAGGAACCCGCTCTCCGACGATCTCCACTTGAGCCCTCTTCCAGTCCCGCATGGATTTGCTTGGGATATCTGTAATCGGGACAAGAGAAAACTCGTAGGTGTATGAAGTCCTAGGATCTTCCTGCCGCACAAGTTCAGTAGACGCAGAAATGCTAGAATTTCCTTGGGCGCAAGGACAGAATAGCCGGTCACCGTTCTTGAGAAACTGGCCACGTAAATCAGACAACTTGTCTGGCAGGTTGCCGTGCAAACGGTGATATTCGTTTAAAGCGTCTCGGATCAACAATAGATTGATGACGCATCGATCATAGTCAGAATCCGTATTCTCGCCAGATAGCGTGAGAATGGCTCCAAGCATCACACAGATACCAATCCCAATCACCGGTCCGCGCGTCATAATGACTGCAGATCACTACCCGCCATACGGATTAGAACTATAGGCCGAGCTCGATGAAGACGAGGAGCTAGGATCGACATCTTCATCCTCGATTCGGATATAATACTCGACGCCTTGAACATCGAGAGTGAATCCGCGAGGAATACGATATCCCTGCGTGTCCATTAGAACGGTGAGTGTGACCTTGCCACCTTTGATTTCTGTGACTTCTCGCCCTTTACCGCGGATCGGATTGCTAATATGTGTATCAAAAGGTGTGGAAACCAGTATATATTGACGGTCAATTGATAAAGGCGGCCATTGATTCCAGAATCCATCCCATCCAATGGTATCCTCGGATTCTTGTAATGGAATATTCTTTAGCCGATCGAGAGCTTGGCAGAGTTCGTACATGTGATGATCCACCGTGAAACCGCTCGATGTCATGCACTTAGGAAAAGTGTTTTCAAAATACCCGGATCCACGAGGCGGACGTCCAATGCCATCGTCGGCCCAATGATGGCATTTGTCGCTATAATAGTTTTCGATGATTGTATAGTGATATCCAATATCTTGTAAAGATTGGCCAATGACGCTAGCGAGGTACTCCACCAACTCTTGGAAGTTGTGATAGTAACTCACCAAGTCCACCTCTCCATCCGGATTCGGGAGAGGAGACGCAACAACCTTCGCGGGTGTCTGAGGCAAGTGCTTGAGAGTGGGCCGATTCGAAGAAGTAGTTCCATAGAGTGTCAACCCATACGAGCCCATGTCTGTGTTGTGAGGGAGAAAACAATGAGTATTCGCATCGGCGGGAAACGGCTCAGGATGTTTTAAGGGAATGGGATGTTTTTCGCTGCTCATTTTCAATAATTGGATCGGTTATAGATTGGTCTTTATTCTGATTCATTCTATGTCGTTTGAGAGACTTCACGAAACAGCCAGCCGCGGGCGCATTCCCATTGCCGATTGACCGTTCGTGGTGAAACTCCCAAGACAGACGCCGTTTGGGGTACTGTCATCCCCACAAAGAATCGTAGTTTAACAACTTTGGCCAATTCAGGCTCGATGGCTTCTAGCCGCGTGAGGGCTTCATCAATGGCTTGAACCTGCTCATCAGGTGTATCGATTCCAATTCCCGTTTCATCCCAAATCGTATGTTCCACGCCCCCACCGCGTTTGGCAGAAAGCCGTCGCTTCGCACTGTCTACCAAGACCCGCCGCATTGCTTCCCCTGCGGCAGAAAAGAAGTGGCCGCGGCTATTCCATTTCGGCTCTTGGCCGTCTGGACCAAGGAGACGAATAAAGGCTTCATGAACAAGAGCGGTGGCCTGCAAGGTGTGCCCAGGCCGCTCTTTCGCCATCATCTGAGTAGCGATTCGCTGAAGCTCATCGTAGGTGAATGCGACCAATCCATCCGAGGCTGCGGGATCTCCTTTCTCGATAAGCTCAAGATATCTGGTAACCTCCGCCGTCCCCTGCATCAGCTGATTAAAAGAAACCAAATCGCTCATGGCGAGATATTTATCAATAAATTGCAGACGTTAATTTGCTAGCTTCGACTAGAGATCATCTCCTATTCGTATCTTTCCAGTCATAGCAAGAGACCGGAGCCCCAAGGATATTGAGGCTCCGGTTCCAATTAAGGATTACGACACAATGATCGTTTACTTACTAAACCTTGTAGTGATATCACCAACAAGCACACCTAACACTTGCGGATTGCCCGTGGCACACTTCGAAGTGATTTTGAAGCTACCGTTATCATCAAAGGTGGTGGAGTGAGTCCAACCCCCAGATCCACTAGCTTCGAAGAATGGAAAGAAACCTCCTGAAACCGCGGTCTTGAAGGATTCGTAATCACCCGAAGCGATACTGGCCTCCGACGAGACATTCAGAGTGATGCCATCGACTACGATCAGGGCGGTGCATACTCGCTGCATATTGCCACTCGTGCCGAAGGTTCCCGCCCAAGTCGGAGCTCCATGCTGCCAGACATCATTGTTGTTGTTATGATAGGCGATACTCAACGCCTCTGAATTGAACCAGGGAGTATAGGCAGACAGGAGAGTGTTTTCGCTCGGTTCATAGAGTGGACCCGCGGGAAAATTCACCAATCGGTCAAAACTTACCTTCATCGTCACTCCGGCCGAAGTGATCTGAGACGTCCATTTGCTGTAGCTAGCGTCACCGCCTCCCCAGAACCAATCTAAAAGCCCGCCAGCTTCCGTTTTCGCCCATGAATGAGAAATATCGCTCGACTCGGTACTGCTATCGAGCACGAAGTTCTGAGGCTGAGCAGCCTGGAGTGCACTCCGAAGATCTTCAATCGTCTTATCATAGGCAGCAATCTTTGGATTGCTCGCGGAGGTTTGCATACTAATCCAAGACTGGACCGCTTGCGTGATCGTGCTTTGCGAAATCTCTTCGTAGAGAACGTAGCAATCATTCGCCAAACCCGGAGGCATATTGAGGGCAGACCAGTTCTTGAACAATTGAAGAATGCCTCCTTTCGGCATTTTCGGATTGGTTTTGAGATAGTTGCGCCATTGTGGATAGTAGTCCGCCATCTTCGCCTGGAATTTGTCGGAGTTTTGAGGATTCAGGTGATTAATCACCCCGCCATAATCCTGGGAGAAGATGTTGAATTGTGATGGATTGTAATACTGTGTGATAGATTTCGGCGGAACTGAATCAAAGATATGCCAGAGATCTTCAGAGAGATTACCTAAAGGAAGATGCGCTTGGAACAGCTGAAATTGGTTTGGGTCTAGACCACATCCATTTATGACCGCATTGTAATATTGGGCGGTGAGTGTTTTCATCGCTTGCTGTGCGCTAGAGTCTGACCCTTTGACGCGAGAAACGAAGGCCTTTGGCGCCAGCAGCTCGTCATTGGCGGTCACGTAGAGCAATTGGATCCGCGAGGGTCCGATGTTGCCAACGCTCACCGCTGCGTTATTCACATGCACCGACTCTGTATCACCCGCCGGGCGATTGTAGTTCCAATTGGGTCCATTGCCCACTTGGACAGAATAAGCAGCGTTAGCTGGCCCTACCACGTAAACGTGCATTGTTCCGGGAATGGTATTTGCCGGAATGTTGGCATTCCCGCCCGCCGGCACATTAACTACCGCGCCGGTTAGGCAAGTCGTTAGCACCACCCATATGGCGCTGAATAGAGTGAGTTTCCTAATTATATGCTCTTGAGAAGTAGTTTCCATTTCGATTGTCATTCTTTAGTGTTTAACATTTTAGCCTATTATATATCTCGTTAGGCAACGGCTTTGGCTTTGAGGTGATCCTCGACTTGATCGTGAGGAATTTCTTTCACATCGATCACCTGATCTCCATTGGCTCCGGATACCACAATCTGTTTGCGGTATTCCCCAGGAAAGGTTCCATGCACCTTGTAGGACTTGGAGCCTTCTCCTCGCGGCCCGGTCCAACCCATGACATCCACTTTGAGACCTCCCACCCAGTCCGGATCCCGGACGAGCTGAATCCCTGAAGTGAAATTCGGTGCGTTCCCTTCCACCTCAACGAAGAATGATCCTGGCTGTTCCAAGCCCATCCATACGTAGGTTGCTGTGGCTTTATCAAATGGTTCTTTTCCGTAGAATCCCATCGTTTTATTCCTTTCTTTTTAAGTAATCGTTAGTTTTATTGTTCTAGGCACCCATATCTTCGAGCGCCTCCATTTACGACGTGCGGAAAGAAAGGAAGAATCGCGCCAAGTTAATTGGCTTTAGCTCCCATCACGATCAAATGCCGACCTGCACGGCTTAACTAACGCATTATCTCTGGCCGTGGCCCGGGACCACGCCGACCAAATCCGGGCCCGCGACGGCCAGGGCCGCGTGGGCCGGCACCTCTCAGATCGGCACCGTGTTTGTGCATGAATTCGAGAACGAAACGTTCGTAGGGATTGGGATGAAGAGCGCCTTGCGAAGTGCGGGCTAGTTGTTCGGCGCGGCGAAGGATGACGCGGCGTTCGGCGGGATTAATGGGAACGAGCTGATTGGTGGCATTGAGTCGCAACCCGCCGATGGCTTGGGCGACCTGGAGAAAGATGGGGGCAACAGGCTCGCCACGCGCCCCGAGACTCACATTCCACAAACGCACGGCGTCATTGGGAGCCACGGTCAGAATTTGACGGCCGTCAGACGTGAAGGTGGCGTAAGTGACAGGCGCATTGTGAGGAAGTGGTTGTGTCAGAGGAAGGGTGGAACTCACGTCCCAGACACGAGCCGTGTGATCACTGGATGCGGTCACGACGCGCATGCTATCAGGCGAGAAATCGACCCAGAGGACCCCGCCTTGATGACTCAGGGGACGACCGATGACGCGGGATTCATCGGCGACGGACCAAAGGATGGCGCGCTGGTCCCGGCCTGCAGTGGCGAAGGTGCTGCCATTAGCACTGAACTGCACACAGGTGACTTCGGCCTCATGGCCCATGGATCGCCCGTGGGTCTTCCCACTATCAATATCCCAGATCTGCGCCGTCCAATCTTCGGAAGCCGTGGCAAAGTACGAATTCGGTGCAAAGACGGCGTGTGTGGCGCCGCTGCGATGAGTGACCGTGTGCTTGAGTGTCCAGGGATGCGCACTGCCCAAGAAGACCTGCCCGCGATCGGAACACAACGCCAAGTATTGGCCGACTGGGTCAAACTGTGCGTTTGTTAATGCGGACTCGAGTACATGCGTCTGTGCCTTCTCCGCCGAAGGGACGCGCCAATACTGAAGGGTGGAGCCGCATATGACCGCGAGAATGGGTTTGCTAGGATGAAAAGCAAGCCACTTGACGGGCTCGGGATGCTGCATGGGCTGTCCTAACGGATTCCCGGAATCCGCTGACCATAGTTTAACCAAACCACTGTCATCTCCCGTCGCGAGCCATTGACCTTGAGGATCGTAAGCAAGTGTGGCAATGCCCGCTTGATGAACCATGGGCGGCGTACGGACTTCACTGGACAAGCGGTTCCACTGAACGACTTCGCCATCCGCGGATCCGGTCGCCACCCACCTCTCATTCGGACTCAAACGTGCCACCGTGACGTTCGCCGCTGGAAATTCGCGTGGAGGCTCACGGAAATCCTCAAATCGCCATACGCGAGCCTCCTGATCGGCAATCGTGCCTAACAAATGACCGTCGTTGCTGAATACGACATTGTCCACATCCATGCGATAGGAGAGAGGCGAAACGGAAGACTCCCGCCCCGTCGCGACTTCCCACAGCCTAACAGTCTGGTCGTCACCCCCGCTGGCAATCCATTCGCCATCCGGACTAAAATCGATGTCATCGACATCGGCGCGATGACTCCAACGATGGATCTCCTCGCCTGAAGCGACGGACCACAACCTCACCGTGCGGTCATTGCTGCAGGTAGCAATGAACTCTCCGTTAGGACTGAAAAGTGCCTCGCGGACGTGATCCGAATGTGGAAGCGAGGCTAACAATTCGCCGGAATCGGCATCCCATAAACCGGCGGTCGAATCCTCCGAAGCCGTGACGATGAGATTGCCGGCTCGATTGTAACGAGCCGAATTGACGCGTTGCGCGTGTTGCAGTGAAAGGGACTCTCTACCCGCCTCTAAGTCCCAAACTTTCGCTGTATTGTCGCGGGAAGCACTCAAGACGTGACGATTATCGGGACTGAACTGCACGTCGTTTACATAACCGTTATGAAGAAAACGTAAGACTTCTCTGCCCTGTCGCCAATCCCACACATGCACGCCTTGATCCCAAGAACCGCTGAGTAGCCAGCGTTGGTTGTCGCTGAATTGAAGAGCCGTCACATTGCTCTCATGAAGCAAGGGTTGGCTAACACGTTCGAAAGTTTGGAGATCCTGGACGAAGACGGTCTTGTCCTCACTACCTGACGCCAAATAGCGGCCGTCCTGAGTGATCGCGAGACAGATCACATCGCGCTGGTGCGGCCATGCGGCGAGTTCTTGAGATGTTTCCAGATCCCATACTCGTACAAATTCATCATCGGATCCCGTGACGAGTTTACTCTGATCAGGCGTGAAGAGGAGGCACTCATAATCTCTTTGCCCATGATGATGAAACTGCGGCACCGGCAGGCTGACCTCCGTCAGGAGCGAATAGATTCGATCCGCGGCTGCGGTGAGATTCGGCTCATTCCTCAAGGCGCGCGTGAGGTAGGCAAGGCTTTCCGTGTAGCGCCCCTCCTCAGCGGCCGTCTGACCGAAATGATAGTCTGATTGACTAAAGCTATTGCTCAAAGTCTTGCGTGCCTCTTCCGTGGTAAATTGGGCATTTCGAGCCAGGCGCGCCTGCTCTCGGGCGTAGCGCATGGCGAACAACGCAGCCATGGCCGCCACGGCGAGGAGCATGGTTAGAAAACTCAATGTGAGAGCGAAGCGCCGCATGCGCCGAGCGGATTTCGCGCGTTCTTGCGCGAGTTCGCGGGCTTGGGAAAGCTCGCGTTGGCGGATGCTCTCGCGCTCCTCTTCTTCCTTCGCTTTCTCTTTCTGACTTTCTTCCAGGAACCTCAAGGAGAGCGCATAGCCACCACCATAGGTTTCTGCCCAGAGCGCGTTGGGCTTGCTTTGATCATGCCAGGTTCTGGCCACGTGTAAATCAGGATCATGATAGAGATCCGCCTTGCCTTGTTCCCAAAGTGCCGCCGTATCCGCGAGACGTCTGTAAATGCGCGCCGATTGCAATTCCTCGTCTACCCAATTCCCTAAGCGTTTCCAGATACGCATGAGACTTTCATGCGAAATATCGACAATGCTTGATGAATTGAGTATCACCTCCGGCGCCGGCATGAGAAAAGTCACGCCCGGCGAACGGAAGGCTCCAATCACACCTGACACTTTACTGGAATCCGCCTGCACAATCCCGCTCAAGCGCTCCAGCGACATGGGTCGCCGGATCCCGCGATCATCTGATGTTTTCTCTGTTAGAGCCTTAAAAAGCCGCTCCACGAGCAACTGATCGCCTTGATCCAGGGATTGATAAATCTCATCGGCGTGCCGCGACAAGGCTTCCTCCATGCCGCCGATATCCTCGTAATGATAGAGGTCAAGCTCTTCATTAGGCACATCGCGTTCGCGCCACCGATCAAAGGTGCGCATGAGGGCGTGCTGAAGAACGGGCAACTCATCGGGATCGCCCCCCACATCATTCAATAGACGTTGCACCAACCGCGGCGCGATTTCAGCGCCACCCACCCGGCACGGACCTTCAATCGCCTCTTTCAACTGCGCTCGCGTAAGGCGCGGCACGAGATACGAACCTTGATTGATCACCTCTGACAAACCGGCGAAGGCCGCGCAGTCGCCAAAGAAATCCGAGCGCATGGTGAGGACGATGTGGATAGCGAAATGGTCATCCTGAGCGCCTTCTAGTAACAAATTCACAAATGCCTCCGCCGTTTCCCGCTGAGTCATTCCGGAGGTGCGTTGATGAAACCGGAAGAGTTCCTCAAATTGATCCACCACCACCAGGAGATTCTCCTTCTCCGGCACTTGGGCGATCTTCACCACCTCGCTCAAGCCTTTGCCACTGCGCTGGAGAATCGTCTCGATCTCCAAGCGATCGGGGACGGGATGTTCTTCTTCCAGATGATCCCAAAGATCCGAATCCAAGAGGGCTTCCGCAAGGTTCTTCACTGGATCACCCCCAGGACGGCAGATGGCGACACTCCAGTGGGAACCGGCCTCGCTAATACCTCCGCGATAAAGAGCAGGCAAGAGGCCGGCCCGCACCAACGAAGACTTCCCCGTACCGGAACTGCCTAACACACCGATAAATCGACGCTTGCCTAACAAGCGGATCAAGTCCTGGCACTGCTCATCCCGGCCGAAGAAGAGATACTCTTCATCGGTGCGAAAAGGCCGCAGCCCGGGATAGGGATTTAGAGAATTGTTGTGCATGTTAGGAACGTTTCGGCGGGCCTAACTGATCGAGAAAAGGAGAAAGAGCGTCTGGCGAAAAACCGGCACCCCCATTGCGCATGACCAACGCCGACCGGGAACGGAAGCGTTCCTTTCGCCGGTTGAATGGTGGCGCCAAATAGACAGCCTGGGCGTCCAAAGGCCGATTCCGGCCAAAGGCGGGCGCTTTCATGATATCCATGAGGTTCATTTCCACCCACTGACTGCTGCCCTCACCAAAGTAAATGAGCACGCCATCGCACACGGTGAGGATCTGCCGGTGCACTTCCGCCGTGAGCCGCGGATCACCCTCATCAGACAGGACCTTCACTTCATAGCCTAACTGATACAAATGATCCTCCAAAGGTTCCACCGAAGCTTCGTCATTGGGATCTGCGATGACATAAACCATCTTCACGTGGGAACCTGCAGACTCCGATGCACTAACCGGTTCGGGTTCTTTGGTTAGAGCGATGAGCGTCAGTCGTTTGAGTTCCTCGACGGACCCCCGCACAAACTCCGTCTGTTCCATGCCGAAATCGCCTTTCTCCAAGGCTTGAAAGAATCCTTCCTGCCGCCTGTCCTGAAACTCGAGATCTTGCGGCGCCCACACGAAACGGGGCGTTTGGCGCTCGGCTGCGACGTCGGAACTGATGAGACATTGCATCTCTGCCAAAGAGCGCTCGCTATCCTCAGGGATGATGCCGTAACGGCTACCTATCAAATGCACGATCGCATGGGCCTCCTCCATCTCTTCCCGCGTACGCCGGCGCAGATCATCAGCAAAGAGAGGCAGCGGCTTTTCGGGGAGAACCCGGTAACCACGCTCTAGCAGTTCTCTACGAATCTGATCGCGATGCGAGCGAATTTCCCGTGTGGCCTCGGCGAGGTAGATGGTCTTCTCGTCTCCCTTACGCGCGGCGGCCTGCCGGTCCCCCTTCACATTGCGGCTGATTTCATACGCGAGATCATAAACACTGTGCAGAAAGCGGCTGCGCGATTCCTCGCCTAACGAATCATCAAATTCGGTTAGGCGGCCATTGGCATCCTCTTCATAGAAATGAATGCGCGACGTTTCCTGCAAGGGTTCGGCCACTCTCGGAGGGAGTTGTTCCGCTTCCACCGGCGTCTTGATTGCTTGCACGATGATCTTCGAAACACCCCCATCAGCATCGATGAAGGCCTGCATTTCGCGAGAGCACGATTCCGCTTGAAGATACGGCGGCGACACCACCGGCACCATCGCTCGAACATTGGTTAGGGATTGCCCTAACTGATCGTTCCATTCATCACAACGAGTCACCTTGGGATCGCGCCACACGCTGGCTTGACGTCCTAGCAATTGCCCCAATCGAATCTGCAAAGCTTGATGCAAGCGAGTGACCCAACCGCGTTCACCATGCGCGAGCGGTTCATTGTCTAACGACGCGTAACTAATAAGCACATCGCTCGACTTGAGAGCGTCGTAGTTGGGCGCTGCCGGATTCTCCTCAGCTACGGCGGTCACTCGAGTCGCCTTGAGGCTGCCTTCAGGTGGTGTCAAGGAAGCCACGCCCTCGATGCCGACCTCGAAGATCTCCATCGGCTCCTCAGCGCCTTTAAGTTGATAAGGGCCATGGCGAATCCATCGCAGATCCGACGCGGACGCGCTCTCCATCTTCCACTCGTCCTTCAGATAGTAACGCGCGTTCTCATAAACGGGTCGTGACAGGAGGATCTGCTTCCCGGCGGCGAGATCCATCACGCGCGCGGCAAGATTCACCGCCATGCCGACCGCGAGCGGACTCGCGTCCTGCAAATCCGCCGGTTCCACCACCATGACCTCGCCTTGATGCATGCCCACACGGACTTGCAGTGGCTGCGGCGCCCAAGGCTCGTGATGTAGCAGATACTGAAAGCGCAGCCCAGTGGCCACAGCTTCGCTAGACATGGAGAACTCGGCTAGAAAACCGTCCCCCGTGTGTTTGAGTATGCGCCCCGAGGAATTGGCGATCGCTTCGCGAAAGAGGTCATCGTGACGCTTGAGCAGAGCCGCATAGACTTGAGTACCAAGCTGTTCCTGCAACCGCACGGACCCTACGATGTCCGTGAAGAGGAGTACACTTAATCGATGGATTTCGCCGCTCCTCATGCGTGTTGCCTACTCACGCCGGAGTTTACGAGCGGGAATCGGCAAAGATCAAGGGAAGGCGAGCAGTGAGCGTGACTAAAAGTGTGGTCAGTAAAGGTAGAGGAACTGGTGACAGTTCCTTCGCGGCAGCGGAGTGCCACGCCCGGAACTCTCACGAGTTCCGCTACGAAAAGTGCCCACCACTTTTCGTCATTCCCGCGAGCAGTCGTGCGTTCCAAAGCTCGAAATGGTTCAAATCATTGTGCAGATTTGAACCGTGAAATCAATCACCCTCCACCGTATCGACGATGAATTGGAATCTCGCCTGGATGAACTCGCGAAGAAGAACGGTCTTAGCCTCAATCAATTGATCAAGAATCTCTTGCGCGAACACCTCGGCCTCGACGCACCGCTGACGAATCACCGGGACGATTTCGAGGAATTCTGCGGCCAATGGACCGACGCCGAGGCTCGCGAATTCGAGGAGGCGGTCGCCACTTTCTCGAAAATCGATGAAGAGGTGTGGCGATGAGTTCCCGCATCGTGCTCGATACCAACGGCTATTTTGAGTTATCCCGCGGCAATACCGATGTGCTCGAAGCTCTATCAGAAGCAGATAGGATCTATGTGCCGGTCATGGTGATCGGCGAACTCATGGCCGGTTTTCGTGGCGGCACTCAAGAGCAGCGCAACCGAACACAACTCCGACGTTTCCTGCGCAAGCCTACCGTACGCGTCCTCCATACCACAGAGGGAGTGGCCGATTTTTATGCGCACATTGTGACTGCGCTCGAAGTCAGACAGACGCCCATTCCCACTAACGATGTGTGGATCGCCGCCCACGTCATGGAACAAGGCGCTTTGTTAGTGACTTTCGACAGGCATTTTCAACATGTCGAGGGGCTGCGGCGGTGGGTTGCAGCAAGTTGAAGCGTTGGATCGCGGAGCGATCCACGACACTTATTTAGTTAGACTTGTTCCTGCAATTTCCACACCATCCGGCGGACGTGAGCGGCTTTGCGGGCCCTTGGCTTGAGAATGCGGAGACTTTCTTCGAAGCATCCCCATTCGACGATTTCGATCTCGACGTTGCGAGCGCCCCAGCGACGCATCTGACTCATGGTGGGCTTGTAGAGATCGATCGTGTTTTTTCCCACCAACGCCCGGCCGTAATCGTCGACGACGTAAAGAACGTCCTCTTGACCAATGATGCGAAACTTGGTGCCGACCGGATAGCGTGACCAATCGGCGGCAGCACTGCGGACTCGACCGAATTTCAAACGGCTGCCGAGAGCGTTCTTACGGCCATAACGGATATGATCAGCCTCGCCATGGGAATAAGCGGTGGTACGCACTTCGCGAACGGTGTGCTGGATCTCTGGTACTTCGGCGCATCCTTCGAATTCCGGTTGGGCAAAAGCAGTTAGGTGAAGACAACAAGGTAAGATGAACAGACCAAGCTTGGTACGGATCATGGTGATAGGGGTCGAAGATTCCTGTGTTTGGGGGACGAAGGCAGTCGGTCAGGATCGCCATAATGCAAGCGGAAAATCCGCTTATTCTTGGAAATCCTAGAAAATACTTTCTGCATCGCCCGAATGCACCCGATGTCTCGGGTTTTCACCCGTGCTTACGCCTTTTTCATCTCAGCGTTTCAGGATTCTTTAATAATTCTTCCCTACAAACACCGCGCTTATCCGGCCTCAGAAAACCCTTCGTTCCAAAGAATATGGGTACCGGACTTTCCCGAGACGACGATGTCTTTCCAACCGTTGTCGTCCAGATCGGCCACACGAATCTGCAGACCGGTCCCCGGGCCTTCGCCAGGTTTGCCAACACTCACATTGTGCTTAGTGAAGGTGCCAGTCTTCGGCCGCCATTTGTAGTAATGAATCGTAACCGGATCTTCCGCACCCGAATCGTTCCCTGAATGGGCATAGTAACGTTTACCAGTGATGAGCTCGGGCACGCCATCATTATCGATATCATCCCAAGCCAGCGCATGGGCTTGGGAGAGCTTCTTATCAATGAGATGCTGCCGCCAATTCGTACTCCCGTCGTTTGCCGGCTCACGTTGTTGTTCCCAGTAGAGTCCATACGAATGCCCGTCGCCCCAAATGAGATCTTGGCGGCCGTCTTGATCCAAATCGAGAACAAGGATAGGGCAACTCGCGTGCGGCAAGGTGAAATCGTTATGGTATGTCCACGGTCCTGAGAATGGGCCATCAGTAGGACATTCATACCAGCCTAACTTAAAGACGATGTCCTGTTTTCCGTCGCCGTTGATGTCGCCAAATCCCATGCCGTGGCCATTACCGGCTTCAGACACCACGTGTTTCTCCGCCTTGAGTACGCCATCAGCTTTAGTTAGGCGCCAAATCAGCAGTGGGTTTTTATCATTCCAACTATTCTCGATGTACTCGGGCGCGCCGTCGCCATCGATGTCATGGAGAAAGGTCATCTCATTCTGTCCCGTCTGCGTATCCATCAAACGATGCGCCGTCCAGAGACCGGATTTAGTTAGGCCGTCCGCACCAGGATTCTCGTACCAGAAAACGTCCGTGAGCGTAAACTGGCCAGAGAGGATGTCCTTCCAGCCATCGCCGTTCACATCGAGATGATGTTCGCCATTGTTCTGAAGATAGTCTTTGCCAAAGGGCATCAACTTCCGCAGCCGTCGTTTCTCAGAAAAAGCGGGGCCCGCATACCAGAATTCGCCGGCGCTCAAATCGAGTTTGCCATCATTGTTCAGGTCACCCACCGCACAGCCTTCATTGTTATCCCGGTGCAAGGCTTGCACACGGAAGTTCAGTTTCCGCGGCTTAGCTTTAGCCGCTAGGATCCAGGTGGCAGTGCTCAGGGTGAAACCCACCAAGAGCAGTGCGATGGTGTAATGCTTAGACATCCCTACAGGCTATCGGCACCCTCGGGAAATGTCGAGACCTTGACTCTTGTCTGAAAAGTGTGAAAATATTCGCACTCAGATGGCGAAATCGCAATGGGCACACAATCGAACGGGCGCTGTGGCGGCGGCCACTGCGGGGTTCTGCGTCCTGGCATTTTTTCTGGGAAGATGGCACGCCTCTGCAACCGGCAAGCAAGGAAGTGAAAAGGCTCCCAATCTCGAGGTAACCTACGCGAATCTCGAATCACCGTTCGAAGAAAGTCTCGAGGCCAAACAAGAACGACTTCGCGATTTGATCTTGTCTTCACAAGCGTCCAATCGCTTGTTAACCTTCCAAGCCGGTCTAACGAGTCTCGACGCACAGACGCTCAAAACACTCTGGGAGTTCTCTCGCGGAAAACTCAATTATTCAGATCCTGAGGATTTCGCCATCGCCTCCGCCATTCTGGAAGCTCTAGCAGGAATCACTCCACGCTTAGCCTTAACACTAGCAGATGACGCAGGAGCTTGGCGCAGCCAGATGCTCCGCAATGTCGTCGGCGTGTGGGGACAGATCGATCAAGCCGCAGCGTTAGAGTGGATCTCCAAAGCGGACTCCGGCGTGCGGGATCCCGCTTTGCGCGCTCTGCTCGAATCGTTAGGCGATCGTGATCGCGAGGCGGCCATTCGCTTGTTTCGCGAGCAAGTCGCCAAGGGCATCGTGGGCAAACGTGCTTGGGGCGCAACAGAGTTTTTCGAGGAATGGGCGCGTGAGGACACTGGCAAAGCCGTCGTCGCCGCCTTGGAACACTTTCATTTCACCGGAAAATCCTGGGGGCTGGAAAGCTCTCTCAAAGTTTGGGCCGCGAAGGATCCGCAAGCCGCCTTTGCCTGGTTACAGGAAAAGGCCGGCGACCTCAGCACGACCCTGCACACGGAATTGGCCGGAGATTTGTTAGGCACGTGGTCGGACCGCTCCCCGAAAGAGGCCGCCGATTTTTTACTCACAATCAAAGAGTCAAATCCGTTCGATGCCGCCGCGAGGCACGTCATTGATGATTGGGCAGCCATCTCCTTTGACGATGCCAAGGCATGGATCGCGGGCGTGAAAGACGTCAAACGCCGCGAACATCTCGAATTTTTGTTAGTAAATGGAGCACGTCGCACGGGCGACCGGAACGACGGCATCGCCTATGCATTAGAGAAGTTTGAGAGCAACAGCGGCATGTCTCACAGTCTTTACCTCCTCGTCTCCAGTGTGGTGGGCGAGGATCTTCCTGCCGCCATTCCTTGGGTACAGGAGATCGCACCCAATGACCTCATTCTTGAGGAATTCTACAACACGCTGCTTCACCAATGGCGCACTCAAGACATTGCCCAAGCGGTTAGGCACTTGGATCTCATGCCCGATCCTATTCGGAGGGCAGAAGACTACGAGTTCTTCGCGCTCAATTACGCTAACAGTGATCTTGACGCGGCCCGCGAATGGGCCAATCGCTTACCTGAATCGGAGGATCGCGATCGTGCTTTGATCGGCGTGGCCGAGACCTGGTCCAAACGAAATCCTGCCGAGGCCGAAGCATGGATCAAGAGTCTGGATGCCGGGGAACTCAGAGACCGTGCGGCTTCCAATCATATAGGCACCATCGTCGAAAAGGATATCCCGAAAGCGTTGGAGATGGCCTCCCAACTCGCCGATCCCTTCCGTCGTGATCACTCGCTCGAGTTTGTGCTGGGCAAATGGCTGGAGCAAGATCGTACCGCCGCCGAGGCGGCCATCCGTGAGAACAATGATCTTAGTGCAACTTCCAAATGGCGTTTGTTAGGGGAGCCATGAAGCTCAAGACCATCCTAACATGGGTCGGCATCCTGGCGGCAGCCGTAGCGAGCTTCCACCTCGGTAGGCGTAGCGTCCCCTCCACCGAATCGGAGTCCTCATCAGTCTCACCAAGTTCACTTCTTGGGAAACGTCAGGATTCGCTTGCTCAGTTGATTAACGCATCAGCCGATCCAAGGCCGCGTACGCCGCGGCAGCGGTTGGAGATGAAGTGGGCCATTGGCAATCTTTCCGTGAACGAATTGATCCAACTCTGGGATAGCCGGGCAACGTCCTTTGATTTGAACCATGGAGCGGACCGCGAAATAGCGGAAGCGATTTTGAAAAAGTTAGGACAACTGGCTCCGAGTGAAGCCATCGCCCGGGCGGAGAAAACCGGCTCGCGAAAGTATGCCATGCTCGCCATCGCCTTGGCTGGATGGGCCACGGCGGATCAAGATGCCGCCGTTCAGTGGTGCCGAGATCAGAGCGACGTGCGGGCGGGCCGGACGAGCCTCACGGCCATCATTGATGACGTTGGTGCGACTGATAGAAATCAGGCCATCGATCTCTATTTAGACGTCGTGGGAGACAAAACGCTGCGCGCGCATCAATGGAGCCCGAAAACACTCTTCACCCGTTGGGCCAAAGAAGACCCCAGTGCCGCCATAGACGCAGCCCAGCGCATTCATGATGCCACCTCTAACAACTGGGCGATCCGGTATACGATTGAAGCGTGGGCCAAGTTTGATAGCGACGGCGCCGCTACTTGGGTGGCTGACATCGAAGCCGAATCTCTTCGCAGGCGCGGCTACAACCATCTGTTTGCCGGCTGGGCAGAAGTGGATCCTGCGGCAGCCGCCGCCTACGCCCTCACCTTGAAAGGAAAAGACGTCTTTAACGACTCTATGCTGCATGTGCTAGACGGTTGGGCCCACACGGATTTCGACTCGGCTGCCGGCTGGATCGATGACTTGGAAGACGGGGAAACACGCGCTCCGCTTCAACGTTTGTTAGTTGAGCGGGCCCAGGGCTTCGCCAACCGCGAACCGGGTTTGGAATACGCTCTGCGTCATTTAGAAAGCAATCCGGAGATGATGAAGGCCATCAACCAGCACGCGCACGAGCTTGCCATGCGGGATCCTGAGAAAGCGTTTGCTTGGGCGGAGGAGAATCTCACCAATCCCGATCACCAAGAGGCTTTTCGCCACGAGATCCGCGATCAACTGGCCTCCAATCTCCCTGAGGAAGCCGTGCCCTACCTTGCTGAATTGCCTAACGATCATCCTGAGCACGCCAAGTTGCATGAGAAAGTGGCGCGTCACTGGGCACACAACGATCCGGAAAACGCGCGGGCTTGGCTAGAAAAACTGCCTGAAGGCCAAGCGCAAGAAGCGGCTTTGTTAGGCTACACCGAGGGTTGGATGCGCGACACCACGCAACACGATGCCGCGGCTCGATGGATTGATGCCTTCCCTCAAGGCAACACGCGCGATCAACTATCAGATATCCAGGCGCGCGCCTTGATGAATATCAAAAACATTCAACCCGCCATTGATGCCGCCGCCAAGATAAACGATCCCTTTCTACGCGACCAAACCTTCGAGAACATCCTTAAAACGTGGTATCGCGATGAAATCAAAGCGGAAGCCGCCATGGAGTTCATCGAATCCACCGATCTGATAAGTGACACCGTCCGTTGGCGCGTGCTCAATCGAAAGGATGGGCATCCTTAGGCTTGGTTAGAGATCAATTCCCGTAGACGCTGCCGTTGTTCGTCATCGGGTTTGAGGAGGATCACATCAATGGGGTGAACGTGGCCGGCGACGTCAAAGACAAAGTTCTTGGGAAGCGCGTCGCTAGCGGCAATATCACGGTCAGGGTGTAACCACGCACCATCGTAAGCCTTGAGAAAGCCAGCTTGCCGCATATACGAATCGATTTCCGCTAACGTGGGCTCCGGTCGCTCCGGATCCACACGGTACCAGGGCTGACTGGTGACCACGCGCGGAGCCGGCTCATTTGGATAATGAAGGCGCCCCTCCACGAGCCAATCATCGTCAAAGAGTTCGTTGCACCACGCCAATCGCTGAAGGTAATCTTCTAGCCCACCCCAGGCACCGAACTCTCCGGGCTGAGTAAGTTTGATTACTCGACTTGTTGCGGGATCAAAGAGGACGTTGTGTTCGGCTCCGTTTCGGTGTTCGAGGTCGACGGTTCCTTCTGTGAAGACGCCGGGGTCGATTTCTTGAAGTAGTCCCGTGCCGCAATCGATGGATTCGGCTGAGTCGGCTCCGGACCGTGCGCGCGCACGCCGGCCAGTGCTTGGTCGAGCGGCACCTCGGCGGAGGCGGCTAAGCGCTCTTGCAGGGTTCCGACTTTGATTGGCACTGGCGTTTCTTCCGAACTCACAATCCTCACTTTGCTCTCGATCAGCCGGTTGCGCAACCACTTTGATGAACACCGGCACGGGCGCAGTGGGACATTCGAAAGTTTCATCCTCCGGCACCGCAACCGGATCATCGACGCTCTCACGCCTGAAGAATTTTTCTAGCCATTTCACTAACCAACCCTCCCTTGCATTCGCCTCAAACGCAAGCCGAGAACCAGGATGCATCCCAAATTGATCTCTACTGCTAATAAAGGTCTGCTAGTTCTTTGATCTGAAAAACCTGCCCAGCCATCGGCGCATCCGGCCATGATGAGGCGGTTTTTCGTAGATGGTGCGAAAAGAGGTATCGGCTGAATGGTCCACGCCTGCCTTCTTCTCTTTGATCACTTCCTCCGGACTGCGTTGCTGACTGTTGGCTTCCTTGATGACCTCGCCGATCTTGGTTTCTCCCCAGAAAGTCGCCTCGTTTTCATCGGCATCATCGTCCCAGTTTATAAGGGGCTCCTCTGGCTTACTCATGATCGCAATGACGTGAGCGTTTGTCTAACATGATGAAGGCGTTCTTTGGCCAAGCCTGGCTGTTCCGCTAGTTTGACCAGGACCTGTAATCCCTCTTCTACCAATTCCTCCACTTGATCCAGGTCTCTTTCGGCATCCACGGCAAGGATCTGAGAAAACGCCTCCAAAGATTCCAAAGCCGTATCGAAATCGTTCAATCCCGCAGAGGCGATAGCTTGTGGCAAGAGAAGCTGGGCGTCGATCAGAGGATAGAGACCATTCATCACTGGGAGCCGGTCCTTATTCCTAGCCCAATCAAGAACGGAGCGCTCTGATTTGCCAAGGCCAAGCTTCTGAGAAAGCACTTCGCTCGCTTTCTCATAGTCGTTCTGCCGATTGAACGTTTCCGCTAACAAACGATTATGACTGAGCCACTCTCCCAGGTAGTTCTGGGCAGGACTAGAAAGAAGGATATGCCTCGCCAACTGCTCCGCGCGGCTTGCGTGCTCCGTGGCCACAGCCAAATCACCCTGGTGAACGCAGAAATGGGCATAAGCGTGATGGCTTTCCGCTAGGTAACGCCGCCAACGAGGTTTCCAAGGTTGGCTATAGAGTCGCGCTAGCCGGACGCGCAGTGCCTGGCGAAGGTTGCGCTTAATGGAAAGATGATAGCGCGCCGTCTCATAAAAGTAACCTTTTCCACGATGATGGTAGGCAACGCCTAACGACTCTAGGAAATAACCTTTGCGATGGTTAGGCACCTTCGAAGCAAGCCTTTCCATCATGTCAAGGGCTCGCACCGAATAGCGCTCTGCTGAATAAGGCTCATTATTTCGATAATAGGCTGAACTGAATCGCTGCAAGTCGAAGGCAAGATCCAGCTCTAACCGGAATCGTTTTGAAGCGTCATGCGAACTGGCGATCAATTCCCCCGCAAGGTCAAAGCCGCGATCGAAGTAAGACGAACTAGTGGCCCAATCCCCTTCATTTCGATAGTAAGTGCCAAGGCGGGAAAAGGTCCGCGCAAGGGCTTTTCTACCAGCAAATTTCCCATCAAGTGAAGCCTCAGGCGCAGCAATCGCGCGCTCCAGTCGTGCTTGTTCTGCTTCAAGAAACTTGAGATCGAGATTTGGGGGCTCTTCCTCCCGTTCTCTTCCAGGCCACCCGATCAGTTTCATGATACCTTCAATCTCCTTCCACTGTTTTTCTGTTAGCAATGGTTCTACCGACTTCAAGAAATCAACGGTCGCGATCATGTGCCCTGGCACGCCAAGCTCGTGATCTTTTCCAAGCAAATTTAGTGATTGGGCAAGCGCAGCACGCGGCTTCTGCTTCTCTTTCGACAAACGCTCAATCACTTTCGTGAGCCGGCGTTCCGCCAAGGCCGTGCGCACCAGGCACCGCAACCGCAAGACGCGGAGGGTCATGGAATGTGCCGTTAAGAGTTCATTGGCGCGTTGCAGCAAGTCATCAGCCTGATGAGGCGTTTTCTCTGCTCGTTCATAAAGTGCGTGCGCCAATTGGAGAACACCATTCTGCAATTGCGGATTTGCCAGATAAGCTTGCTCCAGTTCCTCTAGGGATTGAGTCGAAGAGGAATACTCGTATGGATTCTCTTGCCGATCTCGATGCAATCGCATGAGACGCTCACGCTTTGCTTTTGTCTCCGAGAGTGTGTTTAAGAGACTAGCAGCCTTGTCATAATGGAGATTCGCTTCAGAGCGATCGATATCGTGATCACGATAGGCGTTGGCTAACTGATGATGCACTCCGGCCTGCTGCTGCCAGATTCGTTGGTTTGCGGGATCCAATCGCTCCGCTTCATCGAGCAATTGCACCGCACGTTGGAGATCACGCTCAATGTAACCCAACTCATGTGGCCACTGCGCGTAGTCATGGTGGATCGAGGATTGCATCCTTAGCGCCTTCACGAGTTGCAAACGCAACGCCATCGGAAACCGCCGACCCATCTCCCGCAAGGTGTTTTCAAGATCGCGCACGACCTCGGCAGAAGTGGTTTGCGCGCTTCTTGGCTGACCCAACTTTTCGGCATCTTGAGCCTCTAACAGAGCCAGTTCCGTTTTGAGAAAAATCGTTTCCCATCCGCTATCGCTTATCAGTGGCGTTAGACTTTCCTGCAACCCCTCGGTGTCATGCAAGTGAGCGTAGAGTCGGGCGCGTTGACGCTGCACCACGGCTTTCTCCACTTGAGGAAGTCGCTGTAAAGTGTCTCGCCACACGGCGGCCGCCTTCTCCGGTTCTTCCGAGTCTTCCCATATCTTACCTCTTAAAATGCCTCGTTCGATAGGATCCACATCTTGAACCCGATCAATCACCTCCAGCGCCTTGTCAGGAGAGCCCGTTTGCCAGAGCACGGTGGCATGAGTAAGCGCCACCTCGCCTGCACCACCGGCGACTTCCCCGATCGCTTCTTTCACCATCCCTGCCTCCCCCCGGAGCCGTTTGGACTCCATCACCTGGCGGAGGGCCACCGCGAGATTCTCTGCCGCATGATGCGCGCGCCGGCGCTCGGCAATTTCATCCTCAAGCTCCATTTGTTGGAGCGCTAGTTTCTGATGCGCTTCCTTGGTTTCACCTATTTGAATGGTGCTGAAGACCGTTGATGCGATCAATAGCACGCCAACGACAAAGGTGGCAGCGACACCTATCCGGTGGCGATTGGCAAACTTGCGGACAAAGTAAGCTGTGGTCCATGTCTGTGGTGTGATCGAAAGGGGTTCATTGTTGAGATAGCGCGTGACATCCGCCGCCAGAGCGCTGACAGAATCATAGCGCCGCCAACGATCTTTCTCCAACGCCTTCATGACGATCCAGTCGATCTCGCCGCGCATGGACTTCGTTAGGGTCGTCATGCGTGTCGAGCGCATCTCAGCAACGGAGGTTTCCTCGTGCCCCAGAGTGCGCAATAACTGTGAGGGCGGCGTAGGATTGTAGGTTCGTATCTTTTCTAGCAGATCAAGAAGATCATCCGCCACCGTTTCTTGCCCACCAATCGGTGTCGTCCCGGTGAGAAGTTCGTAGGCAATCGCTCCCAGCGAATAGATGTCGCTGCGCGTATCGATATCGACATCGCCTTCCAATTGCTCAGGGCTCATGTAGAGAGGCACGCCCGCATTGATTGTCGACGTCTCTCGACTCGTGGCCGTTTCCTGAAGTGCCTTGGCAATCCCGAAGTCGATCACCTTGAGTAGTGGCTCCCCTTGGTTCGTGTTGGTAACGAGAATGTTAGAAGGCTGGAGATCCCGATGGATAACCCCTTTCTGGTGAGCGTGCTGCATGGCGCCGCACAAAGAGAGAAAGAGTTCGAGGCGTTGTTTAAGCGATAGGGCACTGCGATCGCAATATTCCGTTAGGGAGATCCCATCCACATACTCCATGGCAATGTAGGGTCTACCATCGGTCAGTTCTCCCATCTTGTAGATCTTGGCGATACTGGGATGATGCAATAGGGCGAGAAGTTGGCCTTCCGTCTCAAATCGAGCCAGCGCCTCTTGCGAATCCATCCCCGTCTTGATCAGTTTGAGCGCCACCAGTGATCGCGCCGTCTCGTCCGGGCTGGGCAATTGCAATTGCCTCTCTGCTAGATAAACGCGGCCGAATCCACTCTCGCCTCCGAGGGGTTTCAAGATCCCATATCGATCACCGTGATCCTTGTCTACCACCCAGGCCATTTGACGACCATCGGTCGACCGTTCTGCTAGCTCAGATATCATTTAAGAGACTCCTTAGAAACACGCTTTCTTCATCAGCGAGTGGTTGTGGGATACTCAATGCAGCGATCCCCTGACGCTTATAGGGTTCGTAATAGCGGCCCTGACGTTTTAGCAACTGCGCCATCTCAAAATGCTCGCGGGCGAGGTGCCTTCGAATGGTGGCATCTTTCGGCAGGTCTACCAGGAGCGCTTCCCATCGATCGATCGCGCTCGCCCGGTAGGCTTTGGACTGGCGCCAATAAGCCGGATCGTCCAATCCCGCGCAGAGCCTCGCCAGCTTGCGTTCCATCAGGCCCTGACGCATTCGCCAATTCTCTGGGAGCTTCCCTACTCGCCACAAGAGTTCGACTGCACCAGCGAGATGTTCAATGGCTTCCGCCAATTGGTTTCGCCTTTCCGCTAGGTCACTCCATAGCATTTGAACTCTAACGCTTTCCAGCATGGCTGCTTCTGATTCCAACTCTGACAATCCTCTCAGGGCGGCCTCTAAAGCAGCCTCGGCGTCGCCAAGATGAGTCCCTTTCAAATGCAACGCACCCAGCCGCCGGAGCGAACTCGCCCAGGCAACGAGCCACTCGTCATCCGTCGCCCGAGCCTTCAAGGCTGATTCTGCCTTGAGTGCGTAGGAGATGGCCAGTTCCAGCTGCCCTCGGCCTTCGAAAGCCTCGCTCAGAGCCTGAAAACAGGCCACCCGAACACTTACACTGGCCTCATCACGCAACGATTCTTCCGTTTTATGTAAGATCGATAGTGATTCGTCCGGATCATCATGTACCGCGGCCATGGCAAGAAGCGCCCGGACTTGGACATCGGTGGCGAATTCCTCTTCGGCAATTGCCGCCGCATTCTCATAAGCGGCCGAGGCTTGCTTGGGATTGCCGTCAGCCCTAAGGATTTCTCCGATCCGGTAAAATAGCGATGCGTTAGGATGATCGGCTGCACTGTAGAGTGTTTGCGCGTCTGCCGCAATGCTCGCAAGACGATCCACTTCTTGGGTTTCTTTGAACTTTGGGTAGAGACACTCTAGCGAAAGCGCGATGAATCTGTCCGCATCCGCTTGCGCCTCGCGAATGCGGCGTTCTTCGCTTCGTCGTTCGTCTTGTGTTTCAGCAAGACTGCGGCGCTTCGCTTCTGCCCGAAGAAAAAGCTGCGTGGACACGACACTCCCAGCTACCAAAGTCGTTGCAATGGCAGCTCCCGCGATGACAACGGCACGATGCCGTTTGGCGAATTTGCGCATCACATACCAGCGACTCTCAGGCTGCGCCGTGACGGGTAGATGATTCAGGAAATGGTCGATATCCCGGGCAAAGTCATCCGTCGATTCATACCGGCGAGACCGATCCTTGGCCAGTGCCTTCATCACGATCCAATCGATATCACCCCGCAAGCGCTTTCCGCCCTTGGTAAGTTTGGTTAGGAAAGTCGGCTTGCGTTTCTCGATACGGGCCAGTCGCGCCGAGGGGATCGGCGGCTCTACCTCACAGATGAATCGAATGACTTGCTCAGGTGGCAAGGCTTTGACCTGAGAACGGCCAATCGGAACCACCCCCGTCAACAACTCATAGAGGAGGCAGCCCAAGGAATAAATGTCTGATGTGACATCGATGTCCGAAGCAGCGCGCGCCTGCTCAGGACTCATGTAGCCTAACGTGCCCACTAACTGATTGGGCCGTGTGACCAAGGACTTCACGTCAAACTCCGCGGCAGCGGCCTTGGCGATGCCAAAGTCAATGACCTTGGGATAGTATTCGCCGTCCTCCGCACTGACCATCACGTTCGACGGCTTGAGATCCCGGTGAATGATGCCTTTTTGATGCGCGTGATGCACGCCGCGGCACACTTGCATGAAGAGCCTCAACCGATCCTCGATGCCGAGTTGGTGTTGACGGCAGAAGCTCTTGATGTCCTCCCCTTCCACGTACTCCAGCACGAAGAAGGGCAAACCGTCATCCGTCACCCCGCCGTCGAGAATAGCGGCAACGTTAGGATGATCCATGAGCGCGAGCGCCTTCTGTTCCGCGGCAAACCGCCGGATCACCGCCGCGGAGTCAACCCCGCGTTTGAGAATCTTGAGCGCCACGCGCCAGTGAACGTGCTCTTTCTGCGTGGCGAGAAAGACTTCGCCGAAACCGCCTTCCCCGAGTTTTCTCAAGATGCGATAAGCCCCGACCTGCTGGCGACCTCCTAAAGCAGGCTTGTCTTCTAACGCATCAACTAATGCTTCGCAAACACACAAGCCGAATGGTGCATCGTCCGGAATGGGTTGCTGGCAATTAGGGCAGGTGTCCACAAGATGGCTTACTGTTTTAGGGAGAATCTCAGTCGATAGAATCGCGAACGGGGCGCGCCTTCAAAAGGGTGGACATCAATAGGAACGAGCAATCGAACCGTGTGCGGAATCAGGCCTCGCTCATTGCTTTCGTCAGTCGTCACGATCACAGACTCACAAAGCTCCCAATTGTCTTTCGAAAGATCCGGTGAACATTCCATCGTCACGACCACTTCGGGCCGCGCATCAAGATGGTAAGTGACAAAGCGTTGGCCATTGCCACGCTCAGCAACGTATTCCCAAGGAAGCGCGTTCCGCGTCAAGGGATCCGTATCCAAAGCCCACTCGATGAAGTTCCGAATGCGATCGCCATCGGGATCCCCCATTCCTTGAGGATCTTCCAGGCCGTGACGGACCAACCATTGTGGAAAGGGCGGCAATTGATAGGACACCCGGAAATCCTCTTCCTCCGCTGCTGGACGCGTGCTTTGATAGGTGACGGTGACCATGCCGTCAGTGTGGCCGAATTCTTCCGCTTCGTAAGATCGCTCGATCGTAAAAGCGGAGGTCGGTCTCCAGATGCCGTTATCAAACGTCTCCGCGAAGTAAGTCACTTCAAAAGGGAAGCGAGGCATTCGAAAGGTGATGGTGTGAGAACCACTTTCGGTAGAATGGGCGACTAGCGCGGCGTCCGCGATGGTTGGGTCGCCACCGAAGGCGAACTCATCCAGATTGGTAAACCCATCGCCATCTGGATCATCGGCACGCAGGACCCTATCAGTAATGCCTTCAAGAGATCGTTGCGCCCATTCCTCATATTTCACCCAAGCACCACCAGGGGTTCCCTTCACCGTGTTCTCTTGCGTCCAATATTCACCCAAACCGAATTCATGAATGGGCGTGTTTTCCGGGTCGATTAAGATAAACGGAAGATCGTAATTGTCGACACCGTCGATATCCTCCTTTTCCGGCCATCCTAGCATTCCCGCTTCGTAAGAAAACTCACTTGCGATGGCACCGTCTAGCCTGATCTCAAAGCTCCCTTCCGCACCCAGTCGCCCATTCGTCCACACATCCGACTGCAACTCCTCCCATACCGTATCCGGGTGTGCTTCACGCAGCAAATCGACTCTAAGACGACTGAGGTCTCTATCTACACCATCCCGACTAATCACGAAATACTCGAAAGGTTGGAGCTCGTCACCTGGTGAGAAGACATACTCGACGGCATCCACCCCACCGAGTTCGAACCCAGTTAGATCAAGTTCATTATTTCTAACGTTCCTAAATTCCAGGAACTCCAGCTCCGCAGCTCCAGTTTTGAATTCCGTGATAACGAAACTGACAGCTCGTTGTTGGTGAGTGCTAGAAACTCCGGGCGTTGAATTACTAGCCCCTAACCAATACTTGCCCTCAGCAAGGTTTGACCGGAGGGAGGGATTCAGCACTTCGATCACGTCAAACGTATCGGAAGGAAATCCGGGATCCCGAATGCGAAAGTCATGCAAGGCCACGCCGTTCATGGTGAGAAAGAGATGGTTCGGGGCGGGATCAATGTTAGCAAACTCGCCAGCAATCATCGAGCGAATTTCTTCAAAGCTCGCCGCGTCTCGGACCACCAGCAGGCGCTCATTCGGTTGAATCTCCTTTAAGAAACTCTCACCGAAATCAAACTCAAAACTCCCATTGATCTCGAGTGCGCCCAATGCCACGGCTTCCGACCCAACGTTGATGAGCTCGATGAATTCGTTAGGCTCCCCGCGATGAATCTCACTGACCCACAAGGATGTCAGGGCTCGCTCGATGTTCGTCTGATCCTCATCGCCAAACTGTCTACCTGGGGAACCGAGTGCTTCCGCACGCCAATTAGCCGGATCGTTGGGATCGCTGCCAGCATCGAAACGCGTGAGGGACCAACCATTTCCGTCCGGAAGAATGGGCCACGGTTCGCGATCGCTGTATTCGAATTCGAAAAACGGTTCCTCTTCACTTGAAATGGTTAGACTGATGATGCCCCCGCTATCGGAGATCCCCTCGAAAAACTCCGTTTGGCGCAAAGCCTCAAACGAAGGCGTCCACCACGTCCCGAGAATCCTGGCACCGACGCCGTAGCGCTCATAGAAGGCTGCCTCATCCGCGATCAGCACCGCCGTTTCTCCAGGCTGAAGAATCGTATCGGTGGCCAGATCGAAATCACGAAAGGCCGTTATCGGCAGACGCCCCCGGTCACTAACCGAGAGCACCACTTCTCGGAGATCTAGCGGAAACACCATGCTTTGGTTTCTCAATTCAAGATATTCGTAACGCCACGAGTCCGAGTCCGGCGCCAAGTTGTACATGAGTTCGGTGATGGTTAGATACGCTTCCAGGGCATCGTTGTTGTCCCAGGTCCTAAATGTGAGCGTTTCCGATGCCCAAGCTTGATTGCCTTCACTATCGATCGCCAAAGCGCGAAAGTGATAGTTTTGACCTTCGGTATTCGTCGTGATCTCGGCGACCCATTCGGAATCGCCGGCATGCTCGGCCACGACGGGTTCTGTAGCCCAAGCACTGCCTTGATCCTCAAGTCCCCAATAGACGAACACTTCCGTCGAGAGCGGTGTGTTATCTTCCAAGGTGATGGTGATCGTGGCCCCGGCTAACGATTCTTCCTCCACATCCTGATCCAGGATCAATGGCGAAGTGCTAGGCAAAGTCTCGAACGTGATCAAATCGGATACGGTCGCACCCGCTGCATTCATCGCCCACACCCTCGCAAAGTATACGGTACCCTCCCCGAGCTCAGTCAATGGGGTGTTGAAATCACCGGTAATGGGCTTGGGCGGCTTGGAATACTTCCAGTTAGCCAAATCCGTTCCCCTATCACTCGTGTCCCAAGCGACGGTAAGGGTGGTCACAGCGTTGCCTGTCGATGCCAGGGCACCAGTAATCTCAGCCGTCGTCCGCGTGACCGACTTCAAGGAAACGGTTTCATCCGCCAGTTGAGGCGGATTGATTTCACCCGCGCGCACCGATCCGCGAACGACCTGCCAATGGCCGTCACCCAGAATAACCCTTTCCTCTCCATTTTCCGTCACCGAATAACGCACACCCGCGAGGGCCTCGAAGACGGTCACGGGCTCCGCTTCGCCACCTACAGCCGGCCACGCATCGCCTTGGAAGGCCAGGTCAGGGTTCCGCACGCCGGCACTAGGCAGCTCACTAGAGCGCCACAGTTGATCGCTGATCCTCACATAACTCTCACCTTCCTCAACCCGGCCCCCATACTCGACGCGGTCCAGCACACGGCGTTCGCGGCCCGTTGCATCATCGATTAGCGCTAGTGCCGCACCTTCTTCATGCGACAACGCTAGTGATAACGCAAACACTTCGCCTGGCTCAAGCACCATTCCTGATGGAAGCGGCACGGTTTCTCCTGATGGCAAGGCGATCGCAATCCGGGCAAGTGAGGTGGCCATGGTTGAGTGGTTTTCGATCTCCACAAACGGCATCTCACCCGGATGAATCTCACTAAAGCGCAGACCACGTTGCACTCTGGCATTAAGGTTGAAGTAGGCGATATCGGGATCACTGAATGCGGGTTCAGCACCATCAGGCAAAGTCACGGTATCGCCAATGAGACTAACGATCTCCCAGAAATAACGCAACTCAGCTGAGGGAGGTAGACCGGCGAGTTCGGCTGCCCACACACCATCCAAGCGATCGCCATCGTGGTGTTGGCCATTATCGAACAACGCCAAACGTTCGGTGGTTCTCATTGAAGGGTCAACGTCCATGCGCCGGTAAACCACCGATACCCGAATGGGCGGAACGGCTTCAGGCAACCAATCGCCATTGTCGTCCTTGGGATGTTCGTAAGTGAATCGCAACGGCGCGGTGGCGGAAGGAGCTTCCGCCCTCACGGCTTCGACTCGGAGCACGGGAGCGGCCATTTTCCGGCTTAGCCTAACGGATTGGCGATTTCTCCGTTTCCTAGGCTGCGTCCCGCTCATGGCGGTCCATAGACTATTCTCGCCGCCACCAATGAGATCGGTGAGACCGTCCTGGTCAAGGTCTTCCGCCTTCAACACCGCCGCCGAGGGCACGTCCAAGGTCCGCGCTCTTTCAAAGACACCTGCTGCGTTTCTGGCTAGAATGATGATGCAGGCCTCGGCGTCACATCCAACGATGATCTCTTGCTTACCCGAACCATCGAGATCCGCCACGGCTAAACTGGAGAGCGGCCCCTCGACGTCTAACACCTTCGTCGGACCGTGGGCAAAGCGTCCGGATTCGCTATCATAGTCACTCAACAGGAACACGCCATTGTCGGTGGCCGCCAGGATGTCGCGCTTTTCGTTATCACTCTCCAAGTCGCCTAACCAAATCTGATTGGCGCCCGTCGTGCCCTCCGGCAAGGGAAACTCCCGCCCCTTGGGCAGCCCTTCCAAAAGACTCTTTCCATCGCTCAGATGAAGCACGACCACACCGCGTTGCGTGAGCGCGGCGATGTCGGGAAAGCGGTCGCCATCAATCATGCCGGGTTCAAAATCCTGCTCGGGATCGCTCTCATCTTCGTGTTCCAGAGAGATCTGCGTCACGCCATTGAGGCGCGTGGTGCGGTATTGCCGGATCGTGCAATCGTAGCCAAAGGCAAGAACGTCAGGGGTATTCTCGGCATCCAAGTCAACCGGCTTGGAGTAAACGATGCCTTGCAAAGTATCTTTCCCTCGACGCACATCAATCTCATGGCCGGCACGCGTTTGGATGGTGGGCGCGAAGGCCTCGAGGCTGGAGAACGCAATATCGATCTCCCCATCGCCGTCGTAATCGTCGGTCTCCAAATGAATCGCCGAGGTCTCTACCGTTAGGCTTTCCTCAAGACGCAGGGATTGATCTTCTCCAACTACGAATACTAGCATGCGTTCATTGAGCGGATCCGTGGCCAAGACATCGAGGCGCCCGTTGTCAGTGTAATCCACGACGCCGATGGAAGTAACGCGTCCGCCGAATTCAAACACTTGGCTCGATTTCGCGAGTCCAAAGACGCCGTCATCAATGGTCTCCACCACGCTGAGATCGCGTGAAGCGCGGTTCATGACCACTAGCTCCGGTTCACTGCTCGTGTCCAGTTGAGCAATGACCACACCGTTAGGGTCTTTGCCCACCACGGTTTCATCCCAATGCCGGAATCCATTGCCCTGCGTGTTTTGAAAGACCACCACTCGATCGGAATCCTTGAGCACCACCGCGAGATCATGGTAGCCGTCACCATCCAGATCCGCCACATCGAGCGCGGCCACTCCACCAGGAACGGGCACCCTCACATCAGCTTCGGGTCGTTGGTTAAAATGTTGGGTCAGAGCGTTGCCAGCTTGGATTCGAAACTCCTCATTCAATGGATCAAAGACGATCAGGTCGGGCGATTCCCGAGCGGCAATGGGCGAGAACAAAGGCGCGACGGCCATGGAGCCCGCTCCGCTGCTGGGCAGGGTGGCTAGAAGCTTAAGCGTTAGTGTTTGTTCAGAAGCACGTTCTGAGGTTCCCTCCGTAGCCGGCACCGTGAGGCGATGACGCAGGCCGCCGCGCAGCGAAAGTTCCACGCGCCATTCGTCGGGATCGTTCTCCGCCCCTAACGGTAGCACGGCCCGTCGCCAAGTTTCATCATCGCTGGTCACGGTCATGGGAATGGCCACATCCAATTGATCCCGCACCACGATCAACCACGCCATGTCGACGTGAGCCGGATTACGAAAACGCATGCGGATCTCATTCGCACTGGGGTTCTCAAGTTCAACGACCTCCGCCAGTGTCAACTCCCTATCAAACACACCATGATTGTTGATCTCCCCGCGGGAAGGCAATGGAAAGTGCCGCAATTGCCCTTGCTCATCGAGGCCATAGGAAATGTCGGGGAACTGCGGAGGATACTCGTCGTCGTCCGGTCCGAGAACGTGCCGGATGGCGCCGTCGTGAACCAATGCTAGGTACCCACCCGATGAACGAAGCTCGAAGTTCGCGTCCAAGATGCCTACCTGGGGCAACTGCAAGTCCCGCGAGTTGGCCTTGATCACTTTGAACTCACCGGGAGCGATCGATAGATCGGTGAAGGCCCATTTATCTAGCTTGTTTGCATCATCAGTGAGCGACCAGCCTTCGAGATTCACACTCTCCCCGGAACGATTGTAGATCTCAATCCAACCTCCCGGCCTTCCACCTTCAGGAGCCACGTTCGCGTTGATCTCCGAGATAAGGATAGCGCTAGAAAGATCCAGCTCTTGCCACAGCGATGGCTCGTCCTCGGTTTGCAGTGGATCAAGCCCAAGAACGGCGATGGGTCCCTCGCCCATCGGCTTCACGGCAAGATGTTGGCGTGGACTGCCGGACACTGGAAGGACGGCCATCTGGACTTCGAAATGGCCCACCACCGCCGCCAACTCGGGAACATCCGAAGTGGTGAAATCGCCAGGCTCCAGCGCCCCTCCCTCCTCGCCGTGATTCCGATAATGACGCAGCCCGATGAGCGGTCCCGTCGCGGCAAGATCAAGCCCACCCGTGCCATCGAAATTCCCTGCGATGAGATTCCGCACACCTCGCCATGCATTCAAGACGACGGGGGCTGTGTCAGATTCAATGCCGTTACCGTCTGACAAATAGACGAGCACTCTTCCCTCCGCAGGCGCCGTCACGGCCACGTCGCCGAGGCCATCTCTATTCATATCAGCGATGATGACATCGGTCAAAGGCCCCATACTTGCCTCAATATGAATGGGAGGACCCAAGGTGCCGCCTTGCCCGTAGTAAACCGTCAGGACACCGCTTTGATTCGCCACCGCCACGTCTTGCACGCCGTCACCGCCGATGCGGCCGCTAGCGAGGGCGCGTGGCCGATCGCTCGAGGCAGCCGTCCCCGTATCAAACCGTCGTATTGATTCGAGATGATCCGCAAGAGGCAGGCCGGGAAGAAGCTGCCCGTGAGCCCAAGACAAACCCAGAGCTCCCCACAAAATTAATCGATCCAAGAAGTTCATAATCGCCTACTAATGAATCAACGCCCATTCGTAACAACCTCATCACGGCGACGACACAAAAGCCGCCAAGAGATAACGAATCTCATCTTCCACTTCCTCACAAGTTCCGTTCAACTCCGCCACATGCTCCCGCAGAAGCTCTGCGAAACGTCTCCGCATCCGGCTAGCCGTCATCTTCAAGGCACCCTCCGTCTCCCCTAACGATCGCGCCATGTCCGCATAACCGATATCAGGTTGTTTTCCGGAAAGAAACGGCTGCATGGCATCGAAAAGCCGCTGACGGCCGCGGCGTTGATACTCTTCTTTGAGCATCCCCTCCACATGAACTAACAAAGACCTGCTCCACTGACGTTCAAACAAGATCTCCGGAGTCACCTCATCGACCAGTTGGCTTGCGATAAAGTGTTCAAATTCATTCGCATCAATGGAGAAATGAATGACATCTCCTCCCCGTTTCTTGGCTTGCCGACGTTGATGCTCATTGGAAAGAAAAAACTTCAAAGATCCTAGCAGATAGCTGCGAAATTTGCCTTTTCTGGGATCCGCAGCACGGAATCCTCGTTTTTCTATCAATTGCGCAAAGAATCCTTGGGTGAGATCCTTGGCATCTTCCACCCCGTAACCTTGACGCCGGATATAGGCGTAGACCGGCGGCCAATACGAAGCACAAAGTTTCGACATCGCCCGACCCGAAACCATCTCGTCCTCCCCCTGACCGGCATTAACAATCATCGTCCAATGCGTGGTGCCGAAGTGCAAATCACCCGTCATTGACCTTAGTTCAGTTTTCATAACATCTTCAAACACAGGGCCCAGCGTGGCCACTTCCCGCGACGGTGTCAACAACCAACGCCCGCCTCTGAGCGAGGCGGGCGTCCGTTTCTCTAAGTGACCAATTGGGGAAAGCCACACTTTGCATCACTCATGGTGCCTCATTAGGGCAAGGTGTTATCTCCGTTATCACTCGCTTTATTCCCGCGTGCGACAACTTCTCCAAGCGTGAGGATCTCGTATCCAAACTCTACGTTTCCAACGGAATCATTGCTCCGCAGACTGACGAAATGGATGGGCATTTCTTCCCCGACGAGCTGAACACCATTCTCACCATTATTAATCAAATCGCTGCCGATCAGTTCAATGGATTCGACTTCGCGATCTTCCGCCTCCGTTTGATAACCATTGCCTTCATTGTTAGAAGAGTAAATGTTGACCACGCGAATCGCTGTGGAGTCATCAATGTCGATGCCGTCGTCCCCATTGCCTGAGAATTCACCTCCGACAACCTCAACCGAATCGACACGATCGACTTCCAAGCCTTCGTCATCACAGTCATTCGCATTGCTCGACCGAATACTAAAAGACTCTCCATCCTCGATATCGAAACCATCCGCATTTAGGCTTGAGACATCCGCATTAATGATAGTAAGTTCACCGAAATCGCGAACACGAATGGAGTCCCCGTCAGTTCCGAATACGGAAACATTCCTGAACACGAAGCTCCCATCCTTCACGTCGATGCCGCGCCCTCCTAAATCCTCTCCAATAAAGAGCCCTTCGACGGACAGATTCTGAAACGTGACATCGCCTTCCGCTTCGATCACGTCTTCAGGTTCTTCTTCATTTTCAAGATCGATGTCAGGATGTTTAATGAGAACGTCCCCCTGGCCTTTCAAGGTCACTGGATCACTATCCTCGATAGCGATATTCTCGACGTACTCGCCGGTGGCAATTTTGATATCGTTGGCGCCGGGTTCGGCCGCCGCCGCATCGACCGCCTCTTGAATGGTGCCAAATGGTGATTTGGCACTTCCGTCTCCTCCCGTAGCGCCCGCTTCGACGAAGAGCGCATTCGACGCGGAAGCAGAATGAATGAGGACAGGGAACGATAAGGCGCTAAGAATGGCATAACGCCTAAATGCTAGTGGATTTGGGATTTTATACTTCATCTGTTTTGACTATGTTATATTTAGTTTGGTGGTTGCTTACGGCTTCTCATCACACGCAACATCCTCATCACCAGACACTTCGAACTAAGCAATGGCCGTGTTGCGACACAATGATCGACCGCTTCGAGACAACCCCAGTGGAGGTATCTCGTAGCGCTGCCTCTTTACTAATGAAGGCGCCGAGAAACGTAACCGGTCCAATGCCGATTTTTCTCAAAAATCTCTATCGGCACTCGGCCGCGATCTCGCGATAGCGGGCAATGGCCCGGTCGTAGGCTGCCCGTGCAGCCCCGCGCTCATCCTCGTTGATATGATGATGCCGGTTCTTCCAGAGGATCTTCACGGCGGTCTCACACCACTGCGCACTTTCCTTGGAAGCACGAATGGGCCGGCCACCAACGATCACATTCACGGGATTGGTATGAAGTTGAGGGAAACTGCGCAGCGCTACCCAAGCACTTTCGTCGATCGCCCATTCCGTTTCGAGTTCATGAATCCTTCCGTCGCCGGTGATTTCCCACTGCGCCACCGGCAGGCCATTGATCACGAGTTCGACCAGGCGCGTCACGCCGGAAACGCGCTCATGAGTTCGTTCTCCATGGAGCACACGCGTATCTCCAATGACCCGCAGGCCTTCGCCAGTGGCCGGTGCCAGGGTGTCGTAGGCCACGGCTTTGGGAAGCTCGGGGGCGAAGGCCACTTTTGCTGCGATGCGTACTTTATCAGGCTTTTCCAACTGAATCACTGACAGGCCGGGCGATGCCTTTTGAGCAGCATCAGACGTGGCTACCTCGAACTTCAAGGCGTGTGCAAAGCCATCCGAAACATACGAACGGCCCTCACCAAGTCCCCTAACCCACGCTCGATAGTCCAACCTCTCCTGCTTGCCCAACTGCACGTAAACACGCCCTTGACCCACGCGGCGGCTGCTCATGCATGGGAAATCCGTTTCGCCGCTGAGCTTCAGCGGGAAACCGCAATTCAAGAGATGATACCAGGTGTTCCACTCAGGTAGCCGCTCTGTATCCATCGCACTCACGAAATCACACACCCCTTCAGGCACACTGACAAAGATCTCCATTGCGCCTTTACCGTCCATCGATGGAAGCGCCAGGTTGGGCAGGGTATCGGCGACCTGATCAGAAGCCTTCGCCAGTTCTTCGTGGCCTAACAAACCATCGTTATTATGATCCAATTCTTCAAAGGGACGAGGCAGCAGAACCGTGGCCGCTTCTTCTTTTGATAGATGCTTATCGCCGCTCGAATCGCCCTCCTCTAACAAGTACGCGCCAGCGTGTTCGGGATTCATTCCCAACGCTGAATGTGGGTAACCGGTCACGCCGCCTTGATCCTGGCACCAACGCATCACGGGAACGGTCCACGTCGGCCACCCTCGATCGCTGCGGCCATCGGAACCGGGATACGTCTGATCGGAGAGATTCAAGAGACACACGTGCCCGAGCGCCGCGGAGCCGAAGCCGCTCACTTCCACATCGTACTTCATCACGGTAAGGGCCTCGCTCAGCTTGTCGGCGCCTGGAGAAAAGAACCGCCGTTGATAGTCATAACAAGGCCCCCAAGTCAGCACACACCCCACGTTCAAGCCCTCGCCCTTAATCTGTTGAAACATGTGCTCGGGAAGCACTCCCTCCGTCGGGGTCGTGTAGTGCGAACAACCAGCACCATGGATGTGGTGGTCACCGTTGTAAAAGCCAAAGGCCATGGGATCGATCCAGCGCTCTAACGGAACGTCTACCAGATCACGATGATCCGATGTGATGGTGATCTCGGTTTCAATCTCCCGGTATTCCGGTCCGCGACACGAGGTCATGGTGAAGGTGCCAGGAGGAAGAAGCACCGTCTGTCCATCTCCTCGATAAATCTGTGGTTGAAAGAAGAAATCGGGCGCCAAACGCTTTGGTTGCGGCGGGTAGACGCGGCCGTACCTATCGCGAAAAGTAAGCCGTGCCACAGTGGGGGATCCATCGACATCGCGCACGCGCAACGGCACGGCGATAGCGGGCACCACGTCAAACAACACCGGTAATTCACTGCGAAAACCGAGATCTTGCGTCCCCTGACCGATATCAAACTCTAACAAAGCTTCGCGTTTGCCCGCTTCACTCGAGGAAATCAAGGCGATGACATACTCCACTTCCAAACCACTCAATCGCGGCGTCATGGGTGAACTCCGAAAAACGGAAACGTCCAAGAAGCGGTCCGGATCATTGGCCGTATTCTCGCGTGTGTTGAGTTGCGTCTGCGCTTGCCGCTTGAGAATACCCAGGCTCGCGCCGGCATAAACCGCACCGGCTTGAGGACTATCAATATTCAAAGCTCTGCTAACAATTCCCAGATTGTGGACTTTGATGATGGCAGGGGTGAAACCGTGTTGTTGTAAGGGTGCCTTGGCCTCGCCACGCATCGCTTTCACGCGTAGTTCCGGGTTGATCTCCACAATGGCCAACACATTAGGATCCATGAGTTCCTGCAAGCGCTTCGCGTCGCGATCTCTTGCTGCTTGCTTAAGGGACTCCGTTAGATCCTTCGACCATGGCGTTCCCAGATACTCCAAGGCCTGCACCACACGCATGATATTGGCGCCCAGAGGTTGTCCTTCCACGTCGATCACGGCGCCGCTTACAAAGGGCATGGAAAGGGTGAACCAAGCGAGAACAAAGAGATGATTCATTTGGATACGGATGATGGAATTTCTCACAATCGACGCTCTCTTAAAATCATGAAATCAGCTTGTTTCCCATCGATCGCTTGTTTGGCGCTGGCTCTCCCAGTGGCAGGTTTTGAGGAGATTCTGTTTACGGCGGATGACGGGCTCGAGGTCACCGCCGATCTCTATCAGGAGCACGATGATCTCAACACGCCGTTCATCGTGCTCTTTCACCAAGCTGGGTTTAGCCGTGGTGCTTATCGTGAAATCGCACCACGTCTCAATGAAATGGGATTCAATTGTCTCGCCGTGGACCAACGCTCCGGCAATGCTGCCAATGGCGTGACCAATGAGACGGCGAAACGTGCACGCGCCGCCGGCAAACCCACGGCCTTCGTCGATGCCGTTCCAGATATGTTAGGGGCCATCGCCTTGGCCAGGCGCGATTATGCTAGAGGAGCCGTGATTGGTTGGGGAAGCTCTTATTCGTCAGCGCTTATCATCAAACTCGCGGGTGATGATCCGATGCTTGTCGATGCCGTCCTTTCTTTTTCACCAGGAGAGTACTTTTCACCCAATGACTTCATTCGCTCCTCTGCGAGTGATGTCAACGTACCCATCTTCATCACGTCCGCTCGCGGCGAAGCCGGTGGCTGGTCGCAAATCTTCGAAGCGATCCCTTCCACGCAGAAAGTGTCCTTCATTCCCAGCACCTCAGGAAATCATGGTTCACGTGCTCTCTGGAACCAATTCAGTGATAGCGAATCCTACTGGACTGAAGTGGAAGCCTTCTTAGCTCCTTGGCTAGTTTCTGAAACGAAACCTCATTTCCAAGTGGGTCCAGGGCTGGCTTTCGAGCTAACAGGTGCCTCAGGCCGATCCATGCTATTGCAGTATTCGGATGATCTTCGTGAATGGCGTCCTCTGTCGGCCGTCACTTTGGACAACGAAGGACGCTATGTTTTCACCGAAGACGCCACTGGAAACCCGCAACGCTACTTCCGCGCGGCATCCATCGAAACCAAAGCCGTGGCCGATATCACTAACGTGACGGCGAGTGGGCAGGAAAATGCCTATTCGTTCTCCGTCACCATTCAGAGTCCAGAGACTGGGTGTGATCAATACGCGGATTGGTGGGAAGTCCTGAGCGAAGATGGCGAACTTCTCTATCGGCGCATCCTCGCACACAGCCACGTGAATGAGCAACCCTTCACGCGCCGTGGTGGCAGCGTCAGGATTTCGCCTAACCAAATCGTTTGGATCCGCGCACACATGAATCATTCCGGTTATGGAGGTCAAGCCTTCCGCGGATCCGTGGCGGAGGGTTTTAGGACCGCGGACCTCGCGCCCAGCTTTGCTCATGAAGTGGCTGCCGAGGCACCACTACCCAACGGCTGCGCCTTTTAGAGGAGCTATTATCCGGAGAATTAAGGATAATGTTATTCTAATCTTGTGTGTCACGGCGAGCCTCCGCCTCTTCAATCGCTTCCCAACTAGGGGCGGACCACACATAAAGGTCTCCCACCATGTTCGAACTCGCCACAGCGTTCTGATCAGGAGAAAAGGCTGAATGCCAGTGATGGGATCCCTCTGAAGTAAGCGTGAGGGTTTCTTCCCAACTTTCGGTATCCCAGAATACCATCGCGCTAGAGCCCCCCCCTCCGCTCACAAGCCGTGTGCCATCCAGCGAAAAAACGACGGAATGCGGGACGGTCAAATGGCCTCCAAGAGTTGCTATTTCGCCGTCGGGAATGGTTGGATCATCACCCAGATGCCAGACCTTGGTGACACCTGGCGCACCGGATATCGCCAGGAGTTTTCCGTCGTTGGAGGCGCTCACTGCATACCTGGAACCGAGCATGGGGTCGTGGACAGTGACTTTGCCATCGCTGAGATCAATGATGACAGCATTTCCACCACGATTACCACAGATGAGTTTCTCCTCATTGTCCAGCAAGTGAAAGAGGCTGCTCCACGCCCACCTCCACTCGCCAAGGGCCCATGAACGCTTCTCACTCATATCATTCATGTCCCAATCTCTAACAGTCGTATCTCCGTGAGTGTAGAGCAACAAGCGTGAATCGTTTTGATAAAAGGCTATGGGCATGACAGGCCCCGTAAATGAGTCAAGCACATGGGGCGATTCAGCAATGTGAAGAGGTTGCAATCGTACTCTGCCTGTCGTCGATCCCATTGCTAGACGCGAACAATCCGACGAGAGGCAAAGGCCCATTCCTGTCGCGGGTTCAATGTCAAACAATTCAGCTACCGAATCTTCATCGATCCCGCGCTGCCAGTGCCATGCATAGGCACGCCGATCATTCCCGAGAAATATTATGGTGTCATCGTTAGGAGAGAACTGCCAGTTCATCCCATTAAGAGGCCACGGGTCCAGTTTCAAACTCACCGGGGAGATCTTCAGCGGCGTCCGCTGCAAGTCACTTTTGGAAGGATTCTCCCAGGCAAGGATCTCACCTTCCTTATCTCCACTGATGAATCTGTTGTGGTCCTGAGAGTAGACGAGCGACCAGACCTCATGCTGATGACCTTGCATGGTGCCTAAGTGATCACCTGAGCGAACGTCCCAAACATGAATCATGCGATCGGCACTGGCTGCGAACAGTCTGTTCCCCGATGCCTCGAAGAGGAGAATGGATACCCAAGCGCGGTGCCCGCTCAGTCGGGATCGTTCACTGCCATCTTCAGCATCGAGCAAATGAATTGGCGATGGCGTGTAGGCATTGACAGCCGCGATTGTCGCGCCGTCTGGAGATACCGCGATGGCGGACACTTCTTCTCCCTCAAGCTCCCGGCTCCAACGGATCTTCCCTGATGGAAGCTCCACCACGTGGAGTGTATCAAAGGGCGTGTCGAAAACTTCCTTTTCTTCGCTATCTCCCCCACAGACTGCGAAACGACCATCTGGAGAGACCACGATCGGCGGCGCATGGACCGATGGTATGAAGGAAATGCTCGCTATTTCTTGGGGATCATTCTGCTCAGCTACCACAAGTGATCTTCCTCCCTCACCAAAGTCAAAACCTCCACACGGTGATTGTAACCGAAGGGACTGGACGATTCTCTGCTCACTCATGCTCCACAAGAACACGCCGGGCGTGCCATCCGTATGGACGTGAGCGTAGGCGAGCAGAGAGTCGTCAGGAGAGAACTTTACCCATTTGCTGGTGCTTCGAGACGCTGAGACCTCAGCGATGATTTCTTTTGTGGCAACGTTCCAAAGAGTGACAGGACCATGAAAGGCTTCTGCTGTCGCGAGGTGTGTTCCGGCATTGGAAATGGCCATGCCAAGAACCAACCCTGGGCGCTGGGCAAATGTGAAGCTGGCATCACTCTGGCAAACTTGCCAAAGATAGCGCCACTCCCAGCCACGCAAATCAGACCGGTCCGCTGTGGGGCGATGACGGTCAAGGAGAAACCAAGCGCGACCCCAATCTCCTTGATGGATGGCCTGATTGGCCAAATTCATGTCTCCAGCATAGGCTCGCCGGCGAGCGGCGAGTTCTTGCGCTTCTGCTCGCCTCCGTAATGCGGCTTCCGCGTCCCGCGCGGTCTTGGCTTCGCGCTCGCTGTCCTCGGCCTGCAGACGAAGCTGTGTCTGAACGTTTTCGGCTTTGGTTGCACGAATGGCCTGCCACAGACTTACCCCCGCACCCAAGGCAAGGACACCGAGTGTCCAAGCGGCCACCGCAAACGCGCCGCGATGTTTTTGATAGAGTTTGCGCAACTGATAGCCTCGACTGGGTGCTACCGCCGATACCGTTTCATCATTCAGATGACGCTCGACGTCTACTCGCAAGGCGTTGACCGTTTCGTAACGTCGTGTCCGGTCTTTCTCCAAGGATTTCATCACGATCCAGTCCAGCTCTCCCTGTACTCGCCTCCCAATCGATGAAACATCGAGATTCCGATTCTTGGCTACCACTGTTAATTCTTCATCCGCCATCGTGCTCAAGCGTGTACTCGGACGGGGCGGTTCTTCCTCCGCTATCACGCGCTGCATTTCCCCATAACCAAGACTCAAAAGATGTTTGCTAGGAAAAGGCGTCGTTCCTGTGAGCAATTCATAGAGAAGCACACCCAAGCTGTAGATATCGCTTCGGGTGTCCACATCCAGCCCACTCATCTCCGCTTGCTCCGGACTCATGTAGGCCGGGGTGCCGATCATTTGCGCGTAATTGGTAAAAAGCGTCTTTTCCGTTAGGCGTTGATTGATGGCTTTGGCGATGCCGAAGTCGATCACCTTGGGCACCGGCACGCCGTCATGCAGGGTCACCATCACATTCGAGGGCTTGATGTCCCGATGAATCACCCCCTTCTGATGCGCATGCTGGATGGCCTGACAGACTAGCATGAACAACTCCAGACGTCGCCGCGCGGAGAGCTTGTTCTTGTCGCAATAATGTGTGATGGGCACCCCTTTGACCAACTCCATCGCAAAGAACGGCCTTCCGGATTCGGTAGCTCCGGCATCGAGAACTTTGGCTATGTTAGGATGGTCCATTAGAGCCAGCGCCTGCCGTTCGGCTTCGAAGCGAGCGATGACTTGCTTGGTGTCCATGCCCAGCTTGACCACCTTCAGGGCCACGCGGCGCACGACTGGTTCGGTCTGTTCCGCCATCCACACGATGCCAAACCCGCCCTCACCGATCTTCTGTAAGAGCTTGTAATGCCCTACCATTGTGCCAGCCTGCTCGCCGTAAGCGGCGTCATGGTGAGTTTCCGCAAGAGTGATAGTCTCACCTGTTAGGCAGTCTGCCGCCGCCACGAGACAAGACGGACACGGTGCCCCGGGCTCCGGCAGCAATTGCCCGCACTTCTCGCATTTGGCTTGATTCGGGGAGTGATTGCTCATGGCCAACTAGTTGGAGTTTTCGCGCAGGTGAATCATGGCATCAGCCATTTGGCCCCGAGAATCGCTCGTATCTACGCTAGATTTGCAGAAGGCCTCCGCAAGACATCGCGGACAAGCCTTCCCCTCGATGTTCGCTGGCAAAGGTTTCGAGCATACGGGACATTGCGGTGTGGTGGATGAGGTATCAGGCATGGTGATTGAGAGGTCGCTCTTTCAAAAGCCAGGGACTAAAGTCCCTCCCGCACTATCGTAGAAAGCGTTAGTTGATTTTGTCTCCAAGTCATTTCGTGGATGAGAATCGAAACGGTGGTGGGCTAACTAAAAAGGCTCAATAGGTATTGGATCTCCTCCCTCTGTTCCGCAGGGGATTCAGTGGTCTCCGCAATCTCAGCTTCTATCAGTTGCCTAAAGCGTTTACGCAGTCGACGCACTTCTGATTTGATCGTGTTCTCCGACACGGAAAAGCGTTCTGCTAGATCCCGATACGGCTGCGGCTTGCTTCCCCCAGCAATGGTGGGCTTGATCGCGTCAAACAACTCACCCTTCCCGAGTTGATTATGATAGTGCTTCTCGAGGTCTTGGAGCACTTTCTCTAACATCGTCATCGCCCAGCGCCGGTCGTAGAGTTCCTCAGGAGTGACGCTTTCAACGGGCTCAAATTGAAAACGATTCTCAGCCCATTCGCGATCGATGGACAAACTGGGCACCCCACCACCACGCTTGGCAGCCGATTCTTTACGCTGCCAATTGAGGCAAAAGTTCTTCAGGGAGACCAATAAGAAGGCACGAAGTTTGCCCTTCTCAGGCGAAGCCTGCTGAAACACCTCACCCTCATGCAGATGTTTAAAGAAAGCCTGCGTCATATCCTCGGCATCCAGGGGCGTCCGGCCTTGTCCGCGAAGATAGACATAGAGCGGGTACCAATAACGTTGGCAAAGATCGTTGAGGGCCACCTTCGCTTGGACCTCCGAACCATCGCGCGCTTGAATTACAAGCGTCCAACGGGTTTGAGTGAACAGCGATGGGTCGGCAGCTCCGTCGTCATTTTGAGTAAGCATGGGATTCGAGAGAATGTGGGAAGGCCAACCACGACGCCGTGTTGGATCCTGAGCATGACCGGCACGCGGGGCACCGTGAATAGAATTCTGAATGGCGATGGTCATGAGCATATCGATCGATCTTGAATGGGAATAATCAGAGCAGCTGCGAAGGTTGCAGCCGACCTCAAAAAAAGTTCTGATCCTCTCGAGCACCACGCACTATCTCACCTCGGTGAAAAGTAGCGCTGGCTCTTTCCGTCTCGGAAGATGCTTTTCCTGGATGGCACCCCAACACTTTTCTGCAAATCGGTTGGCAACTGTTGAAGTCCAGCTTTTGGTTGTTCGGCTTAAGCTACGATGGGACTCGTTCTGGAACAGATGCGTCTGGAAACGGGCGATCCGAAGAAAGCAGGTAGACAAGCATTTGCCCCACTTGCTAAGAAGGCTGCCTTGAAGGCGTTCTCCATAACAAACTTGCCACGAATTCCCTGATGTCCAAAGCGCGACTCGAAGCCGACGGCATTTGCAAACGCTTTGGTGCCACCACTGCGCTCGATGAGGCGTCTTTGCGCGTGCGAGCGGGTGAAGTGCATGCTCTGATCGGTGAAAATGGCGCCGGCAAGAGCACGCTGATGAAGATCTTGAGTGGCGCTCACAAGCCCGATTCCGGAACGCTCAAACTAGACGGCGAAGTCTTGCGCCTAACCAATCCGCTTCAAGCCCGGCGGGCCGGGATCGCGATGATCTATCAGGAACTCAACCTCGCGCCCAGTCTTACGGTGGCGGAAAACGTCCTGCTCGGGGTCGAGCCAAACGTCGGAGGCTGGCTGCGTAAAGGCCGTATGCATCACGTCGTGGAGAAAGCCTTGGAGACATTGGGATGCCAAGCTCTTTCCCCGGCGACACCCGTCCGGCATCTAACGATTGCGCAACAACAGCTCGTGGAAATTGCCCGCGCATTGGTAAGTGAACCACGTGTCGTGATCATGGATGAACCCACTAGCAGTCTCACCCAATCGGATACCACGCAACTCTTTCAGGTGATCCGGTCACTCAAAAAGAAAGGCGTTAGCGTCATCTATATCAGTCATTTTTTAGAGGAATGCCAGGAAGCATGCGATCACTACACCGTCTTGCGCGATGGACATACGGTCGGGAACGGCGGCATGGCCAAGGCGAAACTCTCTGACATTGTGCGCCTGATGGTAGGCCGCGATGTGAAAGACATTTATAAAGTGAAGCGGCACCGGCGCGGCCGTGAACTCCTGAGGCTCTCTGGGATCTCAGGGAAGAGCAAGCCGCGGGGTGTTTCTCTCTATGTCAGGCGAGGCGAGATCTTCGGCGTAGCCGGTCTCATTGGCGCGGGACGGACCGAGACCCTACGCGCTGTCTTTGGCCTCGATCGCTTGTGCGAGGGTGAGGTCTCCGTCGATGGCGAACCGGTCCCGGGACGGCGTCCGCCGCACCGGCTTCGGGCAGGCATCGGTCTCCTGAGTGAGGATAGGAAAGAAGAAGGGCTCTTGCTGAATCGCAGCGTGGCGGATAACCTAACATTGAGCCACTGGAAATCTGTGGCCACGTTCGGGTGGGTGCACGGCAGGCGTCAACAGGAAGCTGCTGAGCGTTGGATTGAGAAACTCGAGATCAAAACCAGCGGCCCCTATCAGAATGTCGGCGAGTTATCTGGGGGCAACCAACAGAAGGTCGCCATCGGCCGATTGCTTCAGCACGATTTGCAGATACTCTTGCTAGACGAACCCACCCGCGGCATCGACGTGGGCAGCAAGCAACAGATTTACCGCCTCATGGGCGAACTCGCGGCCAAGGGGCAAGCCATCATCTTTGTGAGTTCCTACTTACCCGAACTGTTAGGCGTGTGTGATACCATCGGCGTCATGCGGCGTGGCGAGTTGGTGGCCGTCCGATCAGCACGCCGATGGACGGAACACGCCATCATGACCGAGGCCACCGGTTCCGATACATCCAACTCATGAGCGCCAACTCACTATTTTTTCATGAATTCATCCCGCCTCAAATCATTCCTGCGTTTGTTAGAACCGTTCATTGGACTCTTGGTCGTCCTCGGACTCTTCGCCATGAGTCCCGTCCGGGACACACTCTTCTCCGGCGGTAGTTGGAATCTCATCCTCTTGCAGACGGTGGTGGTAGCGTTAGGCGCCATGGGAATGACCATGATCATTATCAGTGGCGGCATCGATCTCAGTGCCGGGTCGACCGTGGCGCTTACAAGCGTGGTGGGGGCCACGCTCATTCTGCAAGGCATGGCCTTGCCTTGGGTCATGATTTGTTGTGTGTTAGTGGGAGGGGCCGTGGGCTTCGTCAATGGCATGCTCATCGCCGGGCTCCGCATGGTACCGTTCATCGTTACCCTCGGAATGATGGGCATCGCGCGAGGCGTCGCCAAATGGATCGCGGATAACAAAGTGGTCAATTACACCGGCACCTATGGCAATGACCATCCCATCGGTGAACTCATGAAACGCAGCAGCGCCCGTGATTTTTTTCCCCTACCGCCAGGCGTGTGGATAACCGTGGGCTTGGCCATCCTCATGATTCTCGTCATGCGTAAGTCGGTCTTCGGCAGAAACATCTTCGCCATTGGCTCTAACGAACACACCGCCAGGCTTTGCGGACTGCGCGTGCAACGCAAGAAACTCTTCATTTACACCATCGCCGGACTCTTCTTCGGCATGGCCGGGCTCATGCAACTATCCCGCCTCAACCTCGGTGACCCCACTGCTTCGATGGGATTGGAGTTAGAAATCATTGCCGCGGTCGTCATCGGGGGCGCCAGCCTGAACGGTGGTTCCGGCAGCATCTTAGGTTCCATGGTCGGCGCCCTCATCATGGGCATCCTCAAGCTAGCCTCCACCCTCATGGGATGGCCCAACCATATTCAAGAAATCATCATCGGCGTGGTCATTATCTTCGCCGTGTGTGTGGACAAGCTCCGCCATGGCGGATTGTTCTCGGACAAAGGCGCGGCTTGAGCGCGGTCGACACGCTTAAACTTAGACCAAAGTCCGTTCATTAATCGCTGCCCATCAACGAGACCACGATTTTCCGGCGATGCGGTGCCGAACGGTGTTCGAATAGAAAGATCCCTTGCCACGTACCTAACAAAAGCCGTCCGCCGGAAACCGGGATCACTTCTGAAGAACGTGTTAGAGCCATGCGGATGTGGCTGGGCATGTCATCCGGGCCTTCGTAGGTGTGGATGAAATACGGCGTGTCCTCCGGCACCAATCTTTCAAAGTAGGCTTCGAGGTCCGTGCGCGCTGAGGGATCCGCATTCTCAAACAACACCAAACTACAGCTGGTGTGCTGGACGAAAACGGTTGCCGTGCCTTCCTTGACCCCAGATCGCGAAAGGCACTTCCGCACTTCGCTTGTAATTTCAATCGTGCCTTTGCCATTCGTGGAGATGGCGAAGGTCTCGGTTGCCACCTTCATGATTACTCGCTTTTGGGTAAGGGGTGCTCTTTCAAAAGCATTTCCGGTTTGTAGAATTGGCCCGGTCCGCGATCGCTTGTGGCCTCTCTAACGGATTTCACTTTTTCCGGTTTCACGGCCGGCGCTTCGTTACCCCAGGCGTTTCGCACATAAGTGAGGACACCGGCGATCTCTTCATCATCAAGTATCGCGCCAAAGGCAGTCATGGGTGGCACACCCGCCGCGGGATCGTAGACCTTCCCATTGACCTCCATCTTGCCCCAGATGCCGTGCAAGGTGAGTTTGATCAGTCGCTCTTCATCGCCTGTCACCCAGGGGCTATCCTTCAAAGGAGGATAGATGTTAGGAATAGCGCCCACACCATCGACTCCGTGACAGGTGACACAGTGGGCATCGCGATGAAAGACCTCCTCACCTTTTAGCCAAAGTTGTTTGTCGGCATCGGCCATCAAAGCCGGCAGCTTGGGGCGCTCGGGAGCTTTGGATCGCAGTTTTAATTGCCCGGCCACGAGCTGCTGCGCGAAAACATTGTCAGCTAGGTCGATGCCTTCCGCATGTGGCTTCAATGTCAGGTAGGCGGCCTCAATGGAAGGGCCCATCCATTTGTCAAAAGGCTGCCGCAAGGCTTCGAAGAGGATCTTGGCGCCATCCGCATTGTCTAACCACGAAGCGGCAACGATCGCTTCCAAACGCACCCGTGCATGAGAATCGGCGGCAGCACTGAGGAACCGTTCCGTGCTATTGCCGACACGATCGTGTGCAAATCGCAACACGCGCGCGCCGCCGGCGCGGACGCGATGGTCTCCGTGGGAAAGGCATTGGTCTAGCAAACCGATATCTACCTCACCTCCGGCCCAGGTGACCCAGAGAGCCTCTAACAAATGGCGACCATGTAGCGGATCTTCCTTGTCCAGCGAAGCCGCCCAGGATCTCACCGCCGCCAAGACTTTGGACGCGGGGTGTTTGCGAAGCTCCACGCGCGTGCGGTAGCGTGCCCGGTATTCGTGAAGCTTCAGATTGTCTAACAACTGCCCGATTGGAGCGCCATCAATGACAGGCGGCTCGACCAAAGGGCGCGATGGATAGGTCACCCGGTAGATACGGCCATACTGCGAATTCCGGTTGGGATCACGCGCCGAGTGTTGCATGTGGCCGATGAGCGCGTTGTGCCAGTCCACGATGTAAAGTGAGCCATCCGGCGCAAACTCCAAATCCGATGGCCGGTAATTGCCATCATCCGAGCGCACCAGATCAAAGCGATGTTTCCCGGTAAAGCCGGCACCGTCTTCGACGATGGTGTGCTGTTTCGTCCCTAAGAATCCAATGGTGTTATTGAGAATGTAGTCGCCCTGCACTTCATCCGGGAAATGGCGGCTGGAAACAAATTCACTACCGGAAGTCGGCCGCACTTTGTGGGTGGTGAACTGCTCGGTCTTCCCAATCTCATATCCATGCGGGACCTTGGCACCCACTGCGAGTAACCACCAGTTATTCCCTCCCGAGGCATCTCCAATAAAGTCCTGTCCATAATCATCAAACGCCACCGCCCAGGGATTGCTGTAGTCAGTCTGTGAGTGTCTGGTTAGGCGCCAACTCCGTGGATCGAAGCGCCACAATCCGCCGTCGGTCATGCGTTGCGGGCCGTAGGGCGTCTCCACTTGAGAATGCAGGAATCGCCCCTCACAAAGATAAAATGCGCCGGATCCATCGGCGCAGTAAGAGGAAATCGCGTGGTGCGTATCGTGCGAATCAAAACCGTCGACGATACGAATCCGCTCGTCCGCGACGTCATCACCATCGGTGTCGCGCAGATGCATTAAGTAAGGCTCTTGACTGACGTACACGCCATCATGAGCCAACTCAAATCCAATCGGAATATGGAGGCCGTCGGCAAAGACTGTTTGTCTATCTGCTCGGAAATCCCCATCCGTGTCTTCAAAGATCAGAATCTTATCGTTAGGCCTTTCCGCGCCCGGCTTGTAATGCGGGTAACTCGGCACCGTCGTGACCCAGAGACGCCCCTTGGCATCAAACGCCATTTGGCAAGGATTCTGCAAATCAGGAAACTGCTCTTCAGATGCGAAGAGTTCGATCTTGTAGCCCTCGGGAAGATGAAACTTCGATTTGGCCGCAGGCGTATCGAGATACTTGATAGGACGGTTGTAGTTCGTTTTCACCGGTGTAAGCGACCGTGTTTTGCTGTCGTCAACCTTCGCGTTTCCTCCCTGTGCGAGAGCCCAGATGCGCTCATCTCGGAGTTCGGTCATCTGACGAATCTTCTCAATCTCTTCCGGGTAGTTGACATTGCCGTAGGGCGCCCAGCGTTGGCCCCACACGTGCACCCCATTGAGCATGCGATAGTCATTATGCCAGAGCCAGTTTTTATCCAGAATAGCTTCACGAAGCTTCGCCGTGTCACCGTTGCTGGGGTTTCCTGGGCCCACCAAGGCATCGGCGAGAAAAGTGCTCAGCTTCTTACACCCTGCCTCATTCAAATGACAACCATTCAACGTGAGATCGTTACCATCGTCCGCAAACCAACGTTGACTCGGCGTGAGAAGGTCGATCGCGCCTACCTGCGCTTCCGCAGCCACTTCCAAGATGGCTTTCGAGTAGGCAGTGAGCCGTGCGTTCTCAGCTTCCCCGTTAGGCAAATCGTAGTCATCCGAACGGTCTTCAAAGGCAATGGGCGTGGCTAAGATCAATCGCGGTGCCGTCGTCCCGTTGTACGCCTGCGAGAGCGTGTGTTGAACAAACGCCGCCAACTCCGCTTTGAAATTCGCTAGACCTCCAAGCCCATCGAATGATTCATTGAACCCAAAGAAGGCGACAATCGTATCCGCCTTGAGAATGGTGAGCCATTCATCCGGGTAAGGATAATGCCCAATGCCATGATGAGTTTGTTTGTCAGGATGAAACGTCTCCGCACCGGGAAACGCCCATTGCGTCTTCCGCGCCGGATGCGCACGGAATCCCGGCGTGTCCGCTGGATGACACATGTTGCGAAACGTGATCCGGCTTCCCGGAAAACGCTTTTGCAGCGCAGTCTCGAAATACCCGTGTTCGAGGAGCCGCTCACCAAGGCTGTTCCCAATGAAAACCAGCCGCTCACCCTCGCGTGGGGCGTAGGGAATCGTCACCGGCTCCGCAGACGCGCTTGGATCAGATGGTTGTTCGTAAACCGGCCGTTCGGGTGCCTGGCGTTTCTTTTTCTGGCCCAGCGCAGGAAACACCGATGCAAGAACGATGAGAGAAGTAACGAATTCTTTCATGACGTGAGGCTTCGATAGCAGCGATTCGCGACGCCGTCACTTGTGAATCCAGCGCCAGCCACTATGACGCTTCCTCTGCATAGACACTCTCATTTGCCTGGGGATATTTTTCCAAGACATGTTGAAAGAGTGCCCCGCACTTCTCTTCGAAGAGTTCGACGGTGTATTTCTCGGGCAATCCATCATCGAGCATCTTTTCAATCTCCACTCTCACCGCTGCGCGTGAGGTCCTGCGCTTCCGCCAATCCAAGACAAGCTTCTCTGTCTTCAGGCGAGCTAGGAGGTCTTTGCAGATCCTCTTGATGATGCCCGTTTCCTTTGTCGAGAGGTCGGGGCCCGGCCGCGTTAGGATATCGAACACGGCAAGTTCTTCTTCGGTAAGATTCTCGCGCATGTGGCGTTGTTCTTCTTCGCTTAGTGCCTGCGTGAATCCGATGAGATTTTGAAGGAATTGTTCAGTCGCCACAGTGCCGTTATTCCGCTCTTCAATCATCTTCTGAAAGCGATCGAGAAAGTCATAGCGACTGGCATTCAGGCGAATGAGTTTGTCTAGCTTCTGTTCTATCAAAGCTCTCAGTTTCTGTGCTTCACTGTTCTTGTTAGGCGATCGCGCAAGTTTCTTCTGCAGCGCTTCGAAATCGATCTGACTGAGATCTACCGTTTGCGTTTCCTCGCCTGGAGAAAGGGTGGGCTCCGCGACGATGGATCCATCCAAGGTCGACTCGATGTCATCCATCACTTTGGCGACCGAAACCTTTTCTTTCTGGGCGCGAATCGAATGCGCGAACTCCCATATCAGTTGGCAAGTTGGTGCCAAATCGGGAATGACCGGGTCCGGCATCACAGCCTTGTACAAGCGTTGCACCTGATTGGATTGCAGAAGAAACGCATCTTTCACTTCGTCATTGGACACCAACTGATTCACCGCCGTGGCGAAGTGCTTGGCAGGATCCCGTTCCACTTTCTGAAGGTCGACATCGTGGGAACGGCAGAACGCGGTGATCTGGCTGAGCGCCTTACGAAGGGTCGCGATCAGTTCAGACTTGTCCTGCACGGGCATCTCCACGTCCGATCCTGAGGCAGCGCCATAGATCGCTAACGCTTTCTCGAGTTCGGCAAACACGTTTGCGTAGTCCACGATCAGTCCATTGGCCTTTTCGCCATACACGCGATTCGTACGAGCGATGGTTTGCATCAATGTGTGGCCACGCATCGGTCTATCCAGATAGAGAGTCGAACAGCTAGGCGCATCAAAACCGGTCAGCCACATGGAGCAGACGAAGACCAAAGCGAAGGGATCATCAGGATCCTTGAATTTCGTCTCCAAGTCCTCCTTCATCATGCGCTGACGATGCGGCTGAATGTCGAATCCTTTGGCTTTCATCTCACCCACCTCATTCTGACCAGGTGACACGACGACGGCCATATCCGTCTTCTCTAACACTGCTAGTTTCTCGCCCAAGAGTGTCCGCTCAGGAGATGCCGGACTGTATTGACGCCTCTTGTCGCGCACGCGCGCCGTTTCCGCCTCCCATTCGGCTCGCACTTTGGCGAACATCTTGAGGGTCGTCAGTTTATCAATGGAAACGACCATGGCCTTGCCTTGATAGCCGCGGTTGAGAAAGTGATGGACGATGTCCTTGGCCACTTGGTCCAGGCGATCATCACGCGTGATGAGGTGATACTTCTGGCCTAACAAGCGCTCGAGCTTCTTCTCTTGTTCGTCATTAAGCTCAGCCTCTTCAATGACATCGTAGATCGCCTCGTTGAGATCTGGATTGGTGATCTCCAATTCCGGCGTGCGATTCTCGTAAAAAAGCGGCACGGTGGCGCCATCATCCACGGCTTGTTTGAAGTTGTAGACACTGACGTAATCTCCAAAGACTTCGCGCGTGCGTTCTTCGCCCGCAATGAGTGGTGTGCCGGTGAAGGCGACGAACTTGGCATTGGGTAGCGCCGTCCGCATATTCATGGCCAAAGTGTCATACTGACTCCGGTGCGCTTCATCAGTGAGGACAATGATGTCATCGCGCTCGGAAAGCACGGGATGCAGTTGCCCGGTGTCCGTGCGAAACTTGTGAATCAGGGTGAACACATAGCGATGATCCTCCGTTAGGAGACGCCGCAAGTGCGTGGTGCTGGTGGCCTGACAATGGCCCTCTGTCGCCGCGCCACAGGTGGCAAAGGTGCGATAGATCTGATCATCAAGCTCCGTGCGATCGGTGATGATCACGAAAGTCCAGTTTCCTGGCACTTTGCGAAACACCTTCTCTGCAAAGAAGACCATGGAGTAACTCTTGCCACTGCCCTGGGTGTGCCAGAAGACACCGACGCGCCCCTCCTCCGCTTTCTGCAAAGCGGCGACGGCGCGATTCACGCCCAGAAACTGATGGTTACGCGCCACGAGTTTCGAGACCTTCCCTTCCTTCTCAGAGAAACGCATGAAATTCTCCACAAGATCTAACAAGCGCTCTTTCTGACACGTCCCTCGCAGAATAGTCTCCAACGCAATCTCGCCGTCCTCCTCCTCGGAGACCACTTTCTTCCAGTCAGAGAAATGCTCCCATGCTGCGGTGAGGCTACCCATCTTGCTTTGCGTTCGGTTGGAGATGAGGAGAAAAGCGTTAAAATGAAAGAGCTGCGGTATGGTGTCTTTGTAATCCGCCAGATTCTTGTCAAAAGCTTCCCTCACATTCACCGCAGGCTTCTTAAATTCGATCAAGACCAAGGGCAGCCCATTGACGAACCCGATCACATCCGGGCGCTTGGTATAGAGTTCGCCGCTGATCCAGAACTGTGACACGGCTAGGAAATCATTGTTCCCGGCCTCGTCCCAATCGATCACCCTCACGTCTTCATCTTTCTGGCCACCGGCTTCATGATCGGGACGGCGCGATTGTTAGTGATATGTTCTTGTGAGATCCTGCCTTCTGACCGCATCTGTTTTTCGCGGGCATTGTGAATGGTGATCTCGGTGGCGAAATCTTTGGCTTTGAGGATAATGGTAGGAGCAAAGTCAGCCAGAGGCCTGCTAGCGGGAACCTTCCATTGGGATTTCATGGCCTTGGTGCTCTTGCCAAAGAGTGCCTGGTCGCCCTTGCTGCGAATGAGAGCGAAATTCTGATTGCCACCGGTTTGCTCGAAGATAATCGAAGAAAGTTCTTTCTCCGTAGTGGTCAGTTTCTTGCGGGCTTGGAGCCTTTCGGCTTCTAAAAGCCGCTTTTCGATGATTTCCGCCCGCCGCGTCTGGACGGCAAAGTAGGTTTGCGCGAAAGCGATCTCTTCCTTTCGGGGATCGCCATTCTGGGCGATGAGGTAGCAGCCGTAACGGGTAAGCATGAGATCGGCGATCTCCCGCTGAGCTCCGGAACCTAAATCGACCATTTTCCCGACGTCGGCGAAATGGTCCCGCACATCGTGCCCCGAAACTTCACAGGCCGTCTTCGCCTTGGTGATGACTGCCAGGAAGTTCTCCCATTTCTCGTAGCCCAAGAGATGCTGGAGATCTCGGGCCAGCCAGAACTCGATTTCGTTCTCAGTGTGTTGAGCATGAGCCTCGAACGTGGTTGTTAGGGTCTCGATTTGGTCGGTTTTCATACAGTCTCAAGGATCTCGGTGACGTTTACCGCGATGCGCTCTTCGAGTTCACGGGCTTCGGTGTTGAGGACTTCGAGTTCCTCGTTGAGGGCAGCGAGCTTCTCGCTGAAGTCTTCATCGCTGAGTTCTTCACCCTTGGCGACGCCGACGTAGCGGCCCGGGTTAAGGGACCAGCCTTGGGCCTCAATGTCAGCACGGCTTGCGGCTTTGCAAAGGCCGGGGATGTCCTTGTATTTCTTGGCCTTGCCGAAGACTTCCTGCCATTTGGCTTTGGAGTTATGTTGAAACTCAGGTGTTTCACCACGGTAGAGCCTGACAATATTGGCAATAAACTCTAACTGAGCATCGGTGAAGTCCCGGTGAGCGCGGTCGAGTTGGCGGTAAATGTGGCGGGCGTCGAGGAAGAGGACGGTGTCTTCACGTGGAGTGCCGGCTTTTCCCCTATCAAAGAACCAGAGGGTGCAGGGCAGGGTGACGGTGTAGAAGAAGTTGGAGCCAATGGCGACCATGACATCGACGTCTCCGGAGCGGATGAGTTGTTCGCGGATGTCTTGCTCGGAGGCGCGCGCGTCGGAGGCGGAATTGGCCATGACGAATCCGGCACGTCCCTTTTCATTGAGGGCACTGTGAAAGTGTTGAATCCAGAGGTAGTTGGCGTTGTCCGTGCGGGGGAGGCCGTTGGCGTAGCGCGGGTCTTCTGTTAGCCGATCCTTGTCGACCTTGCTGACATTGAAAGGCGGGTTTGCTAGAACGAAGTCGAAACGGCCTAACGAATCGTGTAAGTCTTCGTAATAGGTGTTGCCCTGGCGAATATCGCCACTGAGCCCATGCACAGCGAGATTGAGCCGGGCCAGACGGCTCGTTTCCGTGACACGCTCCTGGCCGTGGACGGAGATTTCGGCGCTGGGGTTCTTGTGATGATTCTCCACGAAGCGCGCCGACTGAACGAACATGCCGCCGGAACCGCAGGCGGGATCGTAGATGCGACCATGATAAGGTTCGAGGATCTCGACAATGAGCCTAACAATGGCCGTAGGGGTGTAGAACTCGCCACCCTTCTGACCTTCGGACATGGCGAATTTGCCAAGGAAGTATTCGTAGATGAGGCCGAAGGTATCGCCCCCGCGATCCATGGGGATGGAGGCCATGACCTTGAGGAGTTCGGACAGAGTGCGGTTTTCGAGAATATGATAGGTCTTGGGTAAGACATCGGCAAGATCGGGATTCTCGCGCTCGATGGCCCGCATGGCTTCATTGATGTTCTGCCCGAGGTTCACGCCCTCGGGAAGCGCTAGCAGCGTGGCAAAGCGGGATTCCTGCGGAAGAAAGAGCACGCCTTGCGCGTGGTAGTCGGGAGGCCCAATCTTGCGGCGGCGCGATTTCTTCTTCGGCGCCGCTTGCGTCGTCCCTTCCAGTTCTTCCTCAACGGCGGTGAAACGCACATCGGCGAATCGAAGAAAGATGAGACCCAAGACCACGGGCGAGAATTCCGAGGGCTTGAGGGCGGCATTGGCCCAGAGCTGGTTGGCAGAATCCCAGAGGCGTTTCTCAAGTACGGTGTGGGTGTCCTCGGGGGCTGCAGGTTCGATCCATTGCATGATTGATTCCACCCGTAGCAACAATGCCAAGCGTCTGTCTACACCAAGGCTCTCGACAAATCACCGTATCTCTTGAAAACGTCCTCCCATGCAAACGCGTAGACTTGGCAAGACGGATCTCGAACTCACAGTCATCGGCTTGGGCACGTGGGCGATTGGCGGCGGCGGCTGGGCCTTTGGATGGGGAGAGCAGGATGATGACCAATCTATTGCCACGATTCATGAAGCCTTAGAGCATGGGGTGAACTGGATCGATACGGCCGCCGTCTATGGGTATGGGCATTCTGAGGAAGTGGTGGGGCGAGCGTTGAAGGAATGGCCTGAACCGGTGATCGTGGCGACGAAGGGTGGACGGCTTCCCAATCCCAACGGACGGCCCATTCCGTGTATCAAACGGGAGAGTTTGATACGTGAGTGTGAAGATTCTCTGCGACGGTTGCACGTAGAGGTGATCGATCTGTATCAATTGCACTGGCCGCAACCGGATGAGGATATCGAGGAGGCCATCGAAGCCTTAGCCGACCTCAAAACACAGGGGAAGATTCGTTGGGCGGGAGTTTCGAATTTTTCAGCGAATCAGTTGGATCGTGCGATCGCTTGTGGTGAGGTCGCTTCGCTGCAACCGCCTTACAGTTTGCTCAATCGCGACATGGAAGCCCGTGAACTTCCGTGGTGCGCGGCACATCGAGTGGGCGTCATTGTCTACAGCCCCATGCAGTGCGGCTTGCTAACGGGAAAAGTTACCCGTGAGTGGTTTGAAACTTTGCCCGAGGATGATTGGCGCAAGACAAAGAATCCTTATTTTCAAGAACCGGCCTTGAGTCGGAACTTAGAACTCGTGAGTGAACTTCAGGCCATCGCGGAACGGAGCCGCCGAACGGTGGCGCAGCTGGCCATCGCCTGGACCTTGCGGAAGGAGGCAGTCACGGCGGCCATCGTCGGTGCTCGAAGGCCGGGCCAGATCACCGGCATTCTTCCGGCGGCCGAATGGAAACTTGGAGCCTCTCTGTTAGAAGAGATCTCGAAGCTACTGCCGGAGTGATCTCGATCAAGACCTCGGATGGCCGAGATTGACCTCACGCGCGAGACGCTCCGTATGCGCTTTGAGCCAGTATTCGGGAAACGCAGACTTCAACACATGCTCGTAGGTTTCCTCGTAATCAAACTCACTGCTCAAAGGCTGCCATCCGCAACCATCCCAGTAACTGTGCAAGGCTTGGCGCGCGCTTTGCCAGGCATCAGGCATTTCTGCTAGATGATAGGTGACGCGTTTTTTAAGAATGGAGGAAAAGATGCCGTAGATCATCACGATGGAATGAAAAGCCACGTGATGCGGCGTGACGGACATGGGCAGCTTCAATTGGCCCGCACCAAGTGAAAGCGTCAGAGCATCGGCTACCTGGCTAAAGTAACCGGCAACGATCGCGCCGTAGTTTTCGAGTGACCCTTGCGGTGCAGTTTCCTGAACCCAGGGAAATCCAAGAAGCTCGGCCACATGAAAGGTGTTAGGATGGAACCGTGCCAATTGCTCATAGGCGATGAAAAGCCCCAGTGCCTGCTCGCGGCTGCGTTCGGGTCCATTGATGCCACCCTCAAGACGTCCGAAGATCTCCTTGCTCACCGCGATCATGTTGTGGATCACGCAGTCGAGGGCGTCACTCTTCGACCGGAAATGCTGATAAACAGTGGGTCGCGAGAAACCGGCCTTCGAGGCAAGTTTCTCGATGGAGAGCCCCTCCATCCCCTGCTCCACCACGATGCGCTCAGCCAATTCTTCCAAAGCTTGCTGCCTCTCCTCGTGTTTCTTGGCTGTCGACGCTGACATAAACGAAGCTTTTACCGCTGTAATACCAAAAACGCCATCTTAAAACAGCTTTACACCCATGTAAAAAAAGCTCTTGCGCTGTCATGGAATCTGCCAATAGTGTCCGCATCCGCAGTTCCCTCCTCCCTGAGAACGGCGGCTAGGGCCGATGACTCTCCCTCATCTGGCCCGTTTCCCCAACAGTCCAAGCACCCAAAGACGGGCCCTCCGCGCAAGTAGAGGGCCCGTTCTGCTGTCGTCGCGACAGGCAATCAGTGCCTCAGACCACCAACCGGCCGTTCTCGAGTTTGAGGATCACGTCGCCTAACGACTCGGCCTCGCGTCGGCTATGCGTGATATGCAACGCCGTCAATTGGTGCTCCTGCTGCACCTCTCTGAGGAGGGAACACATTGAAGCATGCGTTTCCTCGTCCAACGCACTCAGGGGTTCATCGAGACACAAGACGCGCGGCTTCACCGAGAGCGCCCGTCCCAGCGCCACCCGCTGTTTCTCGCCGCCACTCAAGTGCAATGGACGACGGTCGAGCAAAGCCGTGATCCCTAACTCCGCCGCTAAGCCATCCACAATCTCGCCGATGGCTTCCTTGGTCCAGCCATGGATCCGCGGACCAAAGGCCAAGTGCTCGCGCACCGTCATGTGATGAAACAAGGCGACGTCTTGCGGCACAAAACCGATGCCGCGCTCGCCGGGTTTCAGATGGGTGACATCGCGCCCTAGCAAGGACACCGTTCCTGATTTCACCGTCTTCAAACCGCACAAACATTCTAACAAAGTCGTCTTTCCGCAACCCGTCCTGCCCATGAGCACGCCATACTTGCCCTCGGCAACCTCAAAACTCACATCACAAAGCTCAAACGAACCGGCTTGCACATGCAATTGGCTAACCTCGATCATAGGATTTCCTTTCCAGATCCTAACCACCGCACTAAAGTGAGTATTAATATAGCGGTAACAACCATGAGCAGCGAGATCGTTGCCGCGCCTTCAATGTTGCCAATATTGAATTCCATGAAGACGGTGGTGGATAAGACCTCCGTCTTGTTAGGCGTGGCCCCGGCAAAGACGAGGATGGGGCCGAACTCGCCAAAGGCACGCGCCCAAGCCATTGAACCCGCAGTAAGCGCACCCGGTCCGGCAGCCGGCAGAACGACTGCCCAGAAAGCTTGAGAACGATTGCATCCTAACGTTAAGGCGACATGCTCGTGACGTGGGCTGATCTGATCGAAGGTGTGGCGCATGGTGCGCACGGCGAAAGCCGCCGCGACGGTGAACTGGGCGAGAATCACCCCCGGCACGCTAAAGGTCACGCCCGGCTGCGTCCCACCGGTAGCGCCTGGCAGCCAAGACAGCCAATTCCGAATGAGCGTCTCCAAAGTGGAATCCGTTCCTAAGAAACTGATGTTATTAAACAAGATCAACAAGCTGATTCCAATGACCAATGGTGGTAGGACGATGGGGATGTCTAACAAAGAATCCACCCAACGTTTGCCCGGAAATTCATACCGGGAAAGAAGATAACCCGCAGGAACGGCTACCAGCACTGACAGAATGGCGCTGACAAAACAAGTGATCAATGTCAGGATGATCGAACTCTGCACTCGAGGATCGGCCAAAGTGTCATGGAAATGATGCCAGGTAAAGGTTCCCGTTTTGAACAACGCAAACTTGAAATTCGCGAAGATGAGGGCGACGACGAGAACCAAATAGAGCAGTGTTAGCCCCAACAATCCCAAGAAAAATGGACGGTCCGACCGGATGCGGCGGTGGCCAGAAGCATCCGCCATGTCAGGGCGTCCCTTCCCAGTGAAATCCCTTCGCTTCGAACTGTTTGCGGCTGCGGTCATCCGTTAGGTTCTCATAGAGCCGCGCCATGAGGTTGGGATAGAGAGATTCCCGCGCCACCGCATACGGTTGAGCTGCGCGCGCCGCAGGATGATCGATGTCGACGATGATCGCATTATCGAGTGTCTCGTCGAAGGCCAAGGCGTTGCTCCGGTAAACCACGATCGCATCCAGCGCGCCGGCACGCAATTGATTCACCAGCATGTCACCAGTGGGCGATTGCAACTGCACATTTCCGGATCCATGCAGGTTTTGATAAACACCGGTTTGTTCTAACAGATCACGCGTCAATTTACCCAAGGCGGAATCCGTCTCGTGCGCCAAGCCAACACGCATCCCCGGCTTCGCCAAATCAGGCAACGTCTTGATCGCATCCTCACGACTCTGATGAACGAGCATGATGATATCGTTCTGCGTGACAACGGTCGATTCGCCAAACTGCCCCGCCACATCATCCATGAACGAGACGTCACACGAGAAATACGCGTCCGGTTTCGCACCGGCTTTCATTTGCGCCACGAGGATGCCGCAGCCGTTGTACGTCGGGGCTATCTCCACGCCCTCACGTTTAGCGAAAGCTTCAAGACGTTCGTGAATAGCCGGGCGCAACATGGCACCGCTGAAGAAGACCAGTTTCGGCGTCCACGCCCAAGCATCGCCCTCCACAGTTTGAAAACCCATTTCTTTGAAGTGCGTAAGTCCCCGGTCACGCGCCGTGAGATAGCGAGCGAAACGAAGTGCAGTGGTCGGTTCTTTGCTCGACGTTAGGATGCCGATAGCAATATGGCGCTTGCGTTGATCAAACTCTGCCACATGCACCGCATCGATCTCCTCATGAATCGCCGCCGTGGCATCCCAGATGATCGCCACGTCCAATGCCCCAATCGCCAGATCACCAGCTAACGCTTCCACCGTCGGCTTGAGGACGGTGACCCGTTCTCGAATCGCCTCCCAAACACCGGCGCCCTCGAGCACTTTCTTGCTGAACTTGCCCACCGCGGCCGCCTCCGGATTGGCAATGCCCACTCGCAGATCCTCACGTTCCACCAAATCCTGCAAACTGGAAACATCCTTGGGATTGCCGGAGGCCACGCCTAACACTCCCGTTAAATACCCCACGTTCAACAGTTCCGACGCCAAACCTTTCTCGCGAGCTGTTTCAATGTACGACTCATCAGCCGCGAGATAGAGATCGCCGATCGCCCCGGCCGCGACTTTTCCCAAAAGCGTGCCCGATCCTTCGAATTGCAGCTCAATGGTCACACCGTGCTCCTTGGCAAAGGCCTCTGCCGCCGCCGTGACGGGTTTTTTGATGCCCATGGCGCAATACATCGTCAGGGAATCTGCCGCCGGTGGCGCCGGTCTGAAGAGAAGGAGACCCGCCCCAGCGAACAGCATCGCGAGGAGCAAGAAGAAGGTAATCTTGGATCGAACCATCGCGCGCGACTATAGGAATGCCCTCTCCAGTGGCAACACTTTCCGCTTCGGCTTCGGAAGATCTTGCGTCTTCTGCGGCGGGATCGCTGAAGTAGCGGAACTTGTGAAAAGTTCCGAGCCGAGGCTCGCTCTCAAGTGCACGATTTGTTTAGATCCGGGTCATCATGAAAACCTTGGTATTCGGTATGCTCGCGCTTTCGCTTGCGATTTCGTTCGCGGCGGAAGACGATGTTAGTCAAATGTTGGCTGTGTTGAGGAAAGACGGTGCAACCGTCGAGGAGAAGGCAAAGGCCTGTCGCCGACTCGGCGAATTGGGAACCGGTGACGCCGTGCCGGCATTGGCTAGTTTGCTGACTGATAAAGTGCTCAATGTTTATGCTAGACAGAGCTTGGAGAGAATCGGAAGTAACGATGCGAGGACGGTCTTGCGGGATCATTTGGCCACATTGGAGGGGACGCAGCAAGTGGCGGTTATTCAATCGTTGGGCAACCTTCGCGATGAGGCGTCTGTTAGCCTTTTATCTGGTCTCACCAAGAATCAAGAGAACGCGGCAAGCCGCGCAGCCCTCCGCGCTCTCGGACAGATCGCGAACCCTGCGGCGCTCGATGTCCTGATGGCGACAGCTTCTGACAAGGACCACCCACACAATGGCGAAGCCGCGGCAGCATGCCTGCTCGCTGCCAGGCAAGAGAGCACGGAGCCGCAGCGTGAAGCCCTGTATCAAGCCGCCTTTCGTGCCCCTAACGCCACGCCCGCCTATCGCGCCGCCGCTTTGCGCCATTTGCTCGTACTGGCCAACGACATTGAAGGACTTGTGACACGTCTCAGAGAATCGAAGCCCCATCAACAAGATGCTGCCCTACTCGCCATTCGCGATATGCCGTCGGAAGAATTGGCCGATGCACTTCATCCCGTCTTAGAAGGAGCGGAGACGGCATTGAAGGTGCGTTTGTTAGAAGCGTTCAAAACCTGTCACAACGCCCAAACCGCCGAAGTGGTTGCCCCCTTGATTAATGCCCAGGAGGACGCCGTACAAACTGCGGCCATGCGGACCTTGGCCGCCCTGAACGGCTCCCGCTCCGCACCGACCCTTCTAAAGAAACTAGCAGAACCCTCAACGGCCGACCTTGCTTTCTCGCTTCTCAGGGCCTTCGAGAGCCCCGAGGTGAATCATACGGTCGCCGGCGCATTGAGTTCTGCTAGGACCAATGAAGAACGAGAGTCATTAATTCGCTTGCTAGGCGAACGGCGCGCCGGAGATCAAACGGAGGTATTGCTGGAATCCACCCAGGATGAAGAACCCAAAGTTGCCATCGCCGCTTGGCGGGCCCTGCGGCATGTGGCCGGCCAGGCACATCTGGAGGCACTCATAGAGAACACGGCGAAAGAGCAGCGCAACCAAGTCACCAACGCCGCGCTGAGCGCGCTGGTCAATACTTACCGGCGTACCGATGCACCAGCTGATTTGTTAGTAGAAGCGCTCGAATCGGCACCTCCCGAGAAAAGGCCCTTGTGGGTACGAGCGTTAGTATCTTTGGGTGAGCCCAAGGCCCTTGCCTTGATTCTTCAGGATCTGGGAAATCCTGAAGCGGTTGCGGAAACCGCAGCTCAGTTAGGACGTTGGCCTGATCCAGCTCCCCTGGGAGCGTTGCTGGAGACTTTGGACAAGAATACGGATCCCAAGGCCATTTCCCCGGTCTTCAACGCCATCATGACCTTGGTCACCCAGGCCGCGGAGAAAGAACAGATCCCGCACGAAGGCTTGGTGCCGCTATTCAAACGCGCTCAAAAACATGCTCAGACTCTTGAGCAGAAACGCCAGTTTGTTTCTGCACTCGGACGCTTGCATCATCGTGAGGGTCTCGCCCTGCTCACGCCTTATCTCAAAGAGACCGAGGTCAAACGTGAGGCGGCCTTTGCTTTGCTCGCCATGGCCCCGACGTTATTGGAAAAGGGTGAGGCCAAGCTGGTTGGTGATGCGCTAGGCCAGGTCGGAGATACCGGCGACGATCAACTTCAGAAACGAATCAGGAACTTGCGCCGGCAAGTCAACTCAGCTGGAGAGAATCCTTGAATGAACTGTTAGACGCTATGCGGTGAAAGCTTGTTTGCCTCCTAAGAGGACGTTCCACTAGGGATCAACCCGCAGGACTGTGGTTCTGATATTCGGAGGTTAGGCCGGTGTTGAGGCCACGCACGTTTATCAATCGTTCTTGTCTTAGGTAACGGTTATGAACGAAAAAGACTTAGCCAATCGATTCCGTGTGGAATCACTCCGATATCACAAAGAAGTACGGCAGTTGCTCGCTGACATTGATCAGAAGGTTGATTACGTTATTGTGTCAGCGGTCACTTGAAAACCAGCCAGGAATGGTCACCGCAAAACCAGCCAGGTTGATTGGGCGAAGGTTTGAAATGACTGAAGTAAAAACAACGTTTTTCTTTGAAAAAGAAAGAACATCTCTCTGCCTGAGAAGACCGCAGCGGAAGGCAAGCTGAAAGTCGTATAAGTGCCTTTAGGCCGGAGTATCGGCTTGCCCGATACGGAGTTATGCCGACTTTCTGCTTGCCTGGAGCGAGGATCTTCTCCCGGAAGTCGGCTTCATTGCTTTGCTTGCTTTGATTGGGCTTTCTGACGGTCTGCGAGTCGGTAGCTTTGTCCTTCGATAGCGATGATCTCGGCGTGGTGCAGGAAGCGATCGAGGATGGCGGTGGCGCTGGGGACATCGCCTAACAGCTTTCCCCATTCTTCGATGGGACGGTTGGAGGTCATGATGGTAGAGCGTTTCTCGTAGCGTCGCATGATGATCTCGAAGAGGCGTTCGCCGCTACGTGGGGGCAAGGTTTTGATGCCCATGTCGTCGATGATAAGTAGCGTGGGTTTGAGATAGCGTTTGAGGCTTCCTTGTGGGCCGCTTTCGAGATCGTCGTCTTCTTGCAATTCACGCACCAGATCAAAGATGGAGACGTAGAGTACGTCGTGCCCTTGTTTGATGGCGGCGTTTCCTAACGCTTGGGCGAGATGGCTTTTACCGACGCCAGGAGAACCACTCACGCAATACCCATGGTCTACGACTATGGAAAGTACACTATCCGTTTCACCCCTATCACGGTCTCGAATTGACTGTTGTGAAGGAGTATCAACGCCAGGAACACGTGTGCGTGAAGCTCCCTGATAACACTCACGCCCATCTCCCCAAGTGAAGGAGGTCCGGGTATCGCGTTTTGATCCTGAGAAGGACGAATGTCCCTGCGATAAAGAGGCTTTCGTGACCCAAATGCGAACTGCGTGGTACCGCATCGATTTGAGACTATTCTCTAACTCACTAAGCATCAAAGAGATGCTCGAGAAGGGAAAAGCGGTTCCGAAAGTTCGTAATAAGACAAAGAGTGGCGGTCAGGGTGGGATTCGAACCCACGGGTCTGCTTTCTCCAGCGTCATACTGGAGTTAATACTAAAGTCACAACACTATTCACAACAACAATATCGTTTCGATTCTCGAATCGAGAAATGACCGGAAGTTGTGGATGAGGGCGGTCGGGGCATCATGAAGAGTTCACCTGAAACCAAACAAGTGAACTCCAATGAAAGCCACCAACCACCCTACCAAATCAGCATCGATCCATGATCAGCAAGGAGCAAGCCCGGTCTGCCAAAGCGCTCTCGAAAGGGCCCTTCGTCAAGGAGCCCAAACGCTCTTACAGGCCGCCATCGAGAACGAAGTTGCCGATTACATCCAAGCGCATCAACACCTCTGTGATGACCAAGGTCACCGCAATGTTGTTCGCAACGGCCACCTTCCTGAACGCAACCTTCAGACAGGAATCGGCAACATACCCATCCGGCAACCCAGGATCGACGATCGCCGACCCGATCAGCGGTTCACCAGTGCCATCCTCCCACCATACCTGCGTCGAGTAGCCTCACTGGACAATCTCATTCCAGCACTCTACCTGCGAGGAATCTCAACCTCCGAGATGAGTGCAGCGTTAGAGCCGATCCTCGGCGAGAACGCCGCAGGCCTCTCTCCAGCCAACGTCGTTCGGCTCAAGGAACAGTGGGAGAAAGAGCGCGAACAATGGAACAAACGGGATCTCAGTGACAAGGAATACGTCTACCTCTGGGCCGATGGAATCTACTTTAATGTCAGGCTCAACGACGATCGACCATGTGTTTTAGTGATAGTGGGTTCGTTGCCCGATGGAACCAAGGAATTGGTAGCCATCAACGATGGAGAAAGAGAGAGCAAATTGTCCTGGAAGAACCTGCTCTGTGACCTCAAGAAACGGGGACTAAAGATCCCTCCAAAACTGAGCATCGCCGATGGAGCGCTTGGATTCTGGAGCGCCCTCGAAGAGGAGTATCCCACGAGTAAACAACAACGCTGCTGGGTGCACAAGACAGCCAACATCCTCGATAAGCTGCCTAAGAAAGCGCAACCGCTAGCCAAGGAACGCATCCATGAAATCTACATGGCAGAAACAAAGAAAGCCGCGCTGGAAGCGTATGACGAATTCCTCAAGCTCTACGAAGCCAAGTATCCCAAAGCATGCGCCTGCTTGAAGAAAGACAAAGATACATTGCTAACATTCTACGACTTTCCAGCCGAACACTGGCGGCACATTCGCACAACCAACCCAATAGAATCGACGTTTGCAACCGTGCGCCATCGAACTCGTCAGACCAAAGGATGTGGATCAAGGAAAGCCACCCTATCAATGGTCTACAAGCTAGGCTTGGAGGCCGAGAAAGGCTGGCGTCGACTCAACGGGTATCGACAGCTTGACAAAGTCGTCCAAGGAATCACCTTTGTTGACGGTATTGAGCAGCGAGCCGCCGCCTAACCAATCACAGGACTCGATTGGTGTTCCGGCAGCCGCTCTCATCCACAACTTCCGGTCATTTCTCTCTCGAATCCTCGGTGCCTGCTAACATCCAGATAGATAGCAGATGTAGACGGTGGTCGGTCGCCAGTAGGTGGTGCATAAGCGATCGATGGCCTGGGGTGACTCGTCGCCATCGAGATCCGCGCGCGCTCTGCTGACGGCTCTCAAGGGGGTGTCGAGGAGCACAATCCCGTGCGTAGTTCGGGTGTACGAGGCAACTGGGTGGTGCCGTGCAAAAGCGATCGTTTGGCGCTGAACTGGCCGGAGACGCTACGCTTGGCCTCGTGAGCTTCCTGAGCAGGATCGGAGAACTGGTCGGACTCTCTCCAATGGGCGTGCACGACAGATTGTTCGTTTAACCAACTTACATCCTGAGATTGTGGCTTTTGGGCAATCATTGCGCGACAAAGCTGAACCTAAAGAACCTAAAAGATTCTCACAGTACCGTCTAAGACCCCTATCATACCTGCCGCAGGACCGGTGTCATGGCCGATATAAAATTGGGGTTTCGTGACCGGTTTGAAAACCACTCTCATTTCTTCCCCATTCTAACAAAATCTTTTCTTGCTTCTTCTTCCGGTCTTTAGTATGGCCCTGATGAGAGATTCTCGTAAATGCCTGCATTGCAACAATTTGTTCACCCCTGATGTCCGAAATAAGACACGGCAGCGCTTTTGCTCAGCAGCCGAATGCCAGAGAGCACGGAAATCCTGTAGCCAGCGAAAACGACGAATAAGAGTTCTTTGTCAGGACACACGCTTGAAGCCTCGTGAAGCCGGCTATGCAGCCGCCTGGATGTCGCAAAACGTTATCCTCGTTGGACTTATCTCACACCTCTCCGCGGTTGACGATCCTGAAAAAGTGGTGTCTATTGTTAATGATCTATTCACCAAAGGCAGACTCCTTGTCGACGGAATTGAGAAGCCCTAAGGGGGGTGAGGTCTATTTCAAGAAAAGCACCGGTTTCTAAACCGGCCGAAATACTCGGTTTTCACACCGGCGACGACACCGGCAGCTTGAAGCTTTTGACGCCCAGTTTGGAGCCAAAAAGGCCTCACTGGTTCGATTCATTAATTCAATACTCCTGCTCCTGCCAGCACATTTGGGCCCTCAAAATTGCCCTATACGTTCCGAAAACCCCAAAGATAGAGGGAATGGGACGGCTACAGCTAAAAGAGCCATCTAGCGACGCCACCAATCCGAATACTCTACGGGTTGCTCGTCTCTGTCCCAAACATAAACGAGCGCATCATTAAGTCCACGACTGCCCCCCGTGCTGGCTAGCATCAGATGATCGCCGTCGAAAGATCTGAGCCGCATGGAAAGTGGCTCACGATAGGTCAGCATTTGCTCCTGCAACATTCCGATAGCGATCCTTTCTCCCATCCTGAGGGACTCATAGTAGTCTGTGTAAAAATGCACGCCGGCAAAATCACGCCCAATGGCGATGTTAGCTGCCAATTTATCCAATTCACCTTGAATCGTCAGGTTGGTAATAGAAACTTTCTTGAGGCGGATACCGTCTGTCGCCGCGTCGGCTTCGTAGGCTTCAGAGAACCCAATATCGGACAGCTCACGCTCCGCTCTAAAAAGTTCATTAGGGAATTCAGTTGGGTCCTTTTTGATCTTCAACAGATCCAGTTCGCCGCGTTTGACCCTATTATTCTTAAAACCTCCCCCGTCACTGACGGTATACATTTCAAAGAATGCCTTGAGCACTGTAACGCAAGCACCGGCGACGGTCGCGTGCCCCGCACCATAAGAGGGGTGCATTGGGGAGCCTTCTGGAAAGGCCATAGGCAACAAACCATTCTTTTCCGGATTGATCCATTGCAGATTTACCGGCCAATCAAATGAAGACCACTTTTCATTCTGCTTCTGGTTGTGCGAGGAAATCAATTCAAGCAGACCACATTCGGTCAGTGCATCAACCATTCGCTTCAGATCACCGAGGGAATCACCCAGAACACTTTGTCCATCCGCTTCAGCCCCGTTCCATTGAGCTGTGATCGCAGCCGCGAGAAACTCGGGACGAGCACGTAGGTGAACATTATATTTCTGACGACGTACCGCTTTGAGGGCACGCGTGGCACATTCGCACACGAGCGTCAAAATATGGGGCCCTCCAAATAGTGCGAAACCATCCCGCGTATCGTGGCCTTGTTCAGGTTCAATGAACGGTCCTTCCGGAAGACCTACATCAACGACAGTTTTTTCTTCGGACAAAAGGATCAAGCAAGCGTTGAGGTAAGCTTGATAGAGCTGATCTACATGGACGTAACTTGCAATGTCTCTTGGAGTTAATATAAAGCGAGACAAAGGTTCATCATCTTTTTCCAAATAATAATCGAGTCCTTTGCGGTTCGCCCCGTTCTGAACATCGTGCCACGAACCCCAATCAGTCATGTGGTCGCGCCACGGACGGTGTGGAATGATTTTTTGTGAAATCGCCTGTGGCCCATACTTGATAAAGCCGAGGGCACGGTCAGACTGAGTTTCTTCCTCTGATCGTCCCCTCCCCGATCCGGCGCGGAGTTCGGTGGGAATGAAATACTTTGTGCGGGTCAACGCATCATCGACTGATTGTACTGCATCCCACAACTGTTGACCTTCCTTAGAATGGTCTGGAGCACTTAGAGTTTCCTTGTTGCCTGCCAATAAAAATTGGGAAATGTAAGGGCCACTTTGTGCCCCTGGTGTAGAACCGCGGAATACGTTTTCCACCGTGAGTTTGCCGCCGTCCAAAAAACGTGCCTTACGCCGTTTCTTAGCTCGTTGGCCAAGGTTGGCGTCGCTTTTAAAAAACTCCAGTTTATTCAAACTTTCGACCATAGCCTGGACCTTGCTATCGTCCTTCCATTTGCTAAACGGAATGTCGCGAATCAGTGCCATCGCATAGACCTCAGCAATTTCTGCAATCAGCTCGCTCGAACCCAAAGAAGGAGCCGGAGGAATAGAAACATCATCGGCATCAGGACCATCAATCTCAAGAGCATGACCTGCAAGTGGGCTCTCCCAGTTGCGAGCATGTGGCTTCATTTTCAACGGCCAATTCCATTGTTCCCCTGTTTCATGCTCATATTTTGGAGCTTCAAAAGGTGCAGGACAACCTGCCTTTGGCCCCTTATAAGTGCCGGGAAATGGAGTTTCACCGAGGTCACTGCCCGCCATGTCCTGATTAATCTGGCTCACAAACTCTCGCAAATCGGCGATTTTCACTCGCCCATAATCGTCGTGCCTAAGACCTTTAGAAAAAGTGCCAGGGGCAAACACCAAATCGTTGTCACTTTCGCATAGCGCCTTCTTGGCTTCTCCATTGTTCTTCTGGTCAATAGAAGAATCAACACGCTCATGAGCCAGATTTGTGGCTTCATTTCGTACGCGGGTTGCCATTTCCTGGCGCACCTGCCCGCTCGGGACTGGAGAAAGATCATTAGTCATCGGAAAAATATAGAACATTTGGTTATCTGAAATAATAGTGTCGATTGTCTAATCCTGTAAGATCAAGATCCAGACCTCACAACAACCAGACACAGACAATACTGCGGAACATTTAATATGTTAGAGCCCAGCCCGTGAGGTAGGTATAATCATACCTGCTAGGGCTCCAATGATTGTCGCGAGTGTTACTTGCAAAAACTCCGGAGTGTCAAACTTATTAATCGTTAGAATGAGAGCTCCTACAACTATAGCGCCAGCTGAAAGAGCAAGCGCACCAACGGCTATTTTATATACGCCTGTGTTCGGAATTTCAGCAGGAGTGTAAACCGTTGCATCGACAGCCTGTTTCGCTTTTGCTTTCTCCGCATCATTGAGGTCTGTCGATCTCTCAATAGATTCCTTGATACGGGTTGATGCCTCTAGGGCAATCTTCTCCACTTCTGGAGAAGCTGATTGTATTTTCATATCCTTCTAGTATACTTTGGATTGTTAGTTGCGTTTTCGGCGAGAATCAGGTTGCTGAGTTTCTCCTTGGGTACAGTTGGAACTCCTCATCTTGTTTAGCTGTCGAACACTATTGCCATCAGCAGAATCTCACTCATTCTCCGGTTTAGCTTCGCCAGATTCAGCCGACTTTAGTTTCGCTTTTGCCTCAATTAGTTTTGTTTGAGCTTCGAGCGCGGCGGCTTCATTGTTGGCCTTTGTCGTCGATAGACCCACGGCAGAACGCACAATATCAGCCGGAATCTTCACAAATTCGTAGAGCAGACTTGGTTCAGTTGCTGCCACGGCTGTGACAATGCCTTTGTTTAAGGTCACAGTATTGCTCGTAGTGCCAAGTAGGGCACTTTCTATGGGGACCGCATAAGTATGAAGATCGTCTGTCACCAACATAGGTTGTGTCACTGTCCGCACAGTCAGATACCCTCTTTTTTTTCCTTCATGAGCTTTGATATTCTTCTCGATGGATTGCAAGGCGGCCTTAGCAGCTTCCAAAGCGAGCGAATTCGTGCTCTTCTTTTCCTCGGCGGCTAGCAGGCGCACAGTGAACGGCGATGGCTCACTCATCAAGCCACGTCCGTCGGTATCTTTCACCAATGCGGTTAAATGCTCGTCCCTTGTCTTCAGCGGAGCTTCTGCCGCTTCGAGCCGCTTGATGGTGCTTTGGATTTGCGCTTTGACTGCCTCGTCTCTTTCTAGGCGCCACTGGTTCAATGCGGATAACGAGATTTGCAATTCTGCCTTCACTTGTTGTGTTGTTAAGGTCCGGGCTAAGATCGCTTTGGCGGTACCCGTTGGCCTGTTTAGAAAAGTGGGTAGATGGTCATAGGGGATGGAATCACCTAGAGAATGGGCAACAAGCCGCAGAATATCTTGGGTGCCAGGAACCGGGTAATCAAAGCCCTCTGCGAGCGGAACAGAATACTCTTGCTTGCCTAACGGAATCATCGCCAATATCTGTGTAATTTCTTCTCCTGTCGGATAGAATGACGTGCTAGCGAGACCGAGGTCGGCCGCTTCGGCAATCTCAGATGCTGACATGCTAGACAGAGGCCGGGGCACTTGAATTGGAGATCCAGCGCCGATCGACAAGATCAAGCTTGCGACTTCCCGAACGGAATCTCCTAGCTTGCTGACATCCGTGGTGGCCACCGAGGTTAATAACCCGTCCTCAAGACTGAAATTATGCGTTCGCTCGAAGATGAGATTGGGGCTTCTTTTTAGGACAAAGCGTCTTGATGGATCAGGAACGATTGTTGGAGTAAGCTGTATCGTAGAGTTCTTTTTCCCGCTCGCTTCCTTGGTTTCCAAGGTGACTTTGAGGTGTGTGGTAGGTAGATGATAGGGCAAACCCTTTACATAATTTTCATTTCGTTTCTTCCTATCTGGATGGGGCCAGGTATTGAGAGCACTACCCACGTTAGGGTGGCGGGATTCCAGCGTTGAACAGTTCGAGAGTAATAGCAGCGGCAATGATATAGCAACAAGCAGCTGTCCTATATTTATTATGTGATACATACTTAAATCGAGTTCGGAAATATCTGGCTGGATTATGGAAATAGAGGAGTTGAGGACAGTAAATTTCGAGGCTTCAGATCGAATCCCGTCCATGCCGTCACCGCAGCGCCGTCGGCGGCAGAATAACCGTTACGTCCAAAATCTTCGTCGCGCGCTCTGTGAACCAATCCAGCTTTACACCAAATGACTGAAGGCTCGTTTGAAGTAGGTTGAGGTGAGGAGCCGATCTCCGAGGGAATGTCCTTCAGGATGAGGCGGGATAAGCCCAGGCTATCTTTTGCATGCGTGATCCATATATCTTTGTGAGTCCATTCCTCTCCTGATCCATAGGTCCGAGCATTCCCAGCGCGATTCATAAGGAGATCATAGCTGATATAGCTCGGCGGTTGATGGTTGTTTTTGAAACGCGTGCTCTCGATGCGCAATTGGCTGAACTTGTCTGCCTTCCACTCAATCCCGCCTTCCAGTCCTCCGTTAAATGGAGTCACATCAGTTCGCGTCACGGCGCCTGTAGCGGGTGTCGAATCGAATTCAACGATTTTAAAATCGCAGGCACTGGCATCTCCCAAATCTACTGAAAGCCGCCAGCAGCCTACATGAAGATGGGTCGCAAATTCATCTCTTGAACTGTAAAGATTGTGGGCGGTAGCGCCCACACGGAATCCAATGCTTCCATCACTCCTAAATACATAAAGAATAATATATTTATAGTTTCCTGCTCGATAGACACTCCAGAGATGGATCTCTTCCACCCGGCGCGAGTTTCCACTGGTGTCCATCCACAATGTGTGATTGTCATGAAGCTCCAATGCGACTTTACCACCGTCACGGATTTGTCCAGGAGCAATGCATGCAGGGCCAAGATCCGCTGAAGTTACCGGATCCAATTGAAAACCCAATGCGATATCGTAAAACCTTGGCGAGCCCGAACTGTAAGGGACAAACATTTCGACCAGACGGGAATCTCCAAGGATGTCGAACCAGGCTTCTTCTTCAGAGGGACGGAATTGCGCCCGGCGGATGTAAAGGATCTCCCCTGTGCCAGCATGGCGGGTAATTCCGTATTCAATTCTCCAACCGGTTTCCTGATCAGCTGGGGGCGCATTAACTGGGAACAGTTGCTCAATCACACGCGGGCCTTCGGGTAGGGGTTCGGCTTGGCTTAGCGGAGATGCATCGGACTCGGCTTGATTGTCTCTGGCCTCGGGGAGCTTGTTTATAGGCAACTCGCTGATGGAATTGTTGGTGAGGTTAACCTCAACCCTGACTTGATCGCTTTTTGATTCGTTTGTCTGCGTGAATGTGAGAAATACAATGCGATGCCCAAAGCGCTTATCCTCTCTATCACTGATTACAGGAGCCATGGCATAGAAAGAAACGTCTCCATTAGCATATAGCGCTTTAACGGGATCGGATGACTCCCGGGCTAGTTCGACCGCCCGCTCCTCTTCGTCTTTAGCAAGAGGTGCTGGGTAGGCCTCGAAGTCGTTTGTTTTTATCGTTATCTTCTCCTCGAGATCTACGATGGTTCGGATTGTCTTTCCAGATGCGTAATCGAAATATGTCAACTCAGCTAATTCCGCTTCCGATTCATCCATAATCGCATTGGCCATCACTAATTGGAGCGGCTGGTTATCCGCAACCTGACTAGGCCGAATAGGAACTATAGCGGTTTCAGCAATTTGACGGGCAGTCTCGAGTGATTCTCCCGAAAGCGGCTCATATTCTTGGGCCGCTATATCAATCAAAGGGATTATCAATAGACACAATGTAATGGACAGTGGTTTCATTTACGGTAATGGATTCGAAGTTTTTCTTACGGGAGGCAGGCAACAGGGCCTCCGCTTTTCAGGAGCGTTTTTTGGAGAGAAGGGCTCAGATGTTTTCAAAAAGTTTGGCCTTCCGAACCGAAGATGATGCTGTTCGAAAAACTCAAGGGTGGGAAACCTATCGTTTGATAGGATGCCCCCTCCCTAATCGAGCCAACGTTCGCAAAGACGGCTATTGGAATATCAGCAAGAACGAACCCCGATTTTCATCGATACAGATTCCCTGGGATAGCATGAAACTTCTAACGTCTGATTGAACTCTAACATGCTAGCCGAATACTCGGGTTTTCAGTGGATACTGAGGAAGCAACATGGGCTTGGTTCTTAGAAGGTGGATCCGAAGGTTGGCGGGGTCCTGACGAAACTGCGCCTCGAACTGCCGCTTTCCTCAATCGCTTAAACAGGAACGAAGATTTTCCATTGCTCACTGCGGGACCTTCGCCCATTTCCTCCCCCAAATCTTGCTGCTCTTTACACTCCGTACCTAGCAAACGCAGCTGATAGTTTTCCAAAACGAGGCTGAAGGTAAGGAGTGACAAAAATAGTTGTGAGCGGGAGATGGTTCCTATTCATGACTGGATTTGATAGAATTGGATTGGGAATCTCCCCTTCCCCTCTTTGGGAGCGAAATTTGGATTTAGGTGGTCAGGAATCAGAATCATTGCGTGGAAACCTGCCAATCACATGCGTGCTGAACTGGTGGTTGAGGTCTTGCGTTGTGCGTTGAGAGATCGTGGCATCATCCTGGCTCATCTTGATCTTGCATAGTGACCAAGGGAGTCAATACGCCTCACAAGATCACCACGGCTTGGTAGCATCGTTTGGCATGCGTCAGAGCATGAATCGTCGAGGAAATTGTTATGACAATGCCTTCATGGAATCGTGTTTTGGCTCTCAAGACTGATACGTTAGAACGTGGTGTTTTCGAGAACCTTGAACCGAATATGAACGGAACGACTGACTCCCTAGGGTCAGCCCCAGACCCCAAAGGTTTGCTGCTTAGACAGAAATGGCGTTAGGCTCACCAAGCAAGGTAAGAACGCCTGCCCCAGAAAGAGCAGGCGTTCCACGCTATTTCGGGACTGACGGCGCACGGGTTGATTCTCGGCAGAGCCCTGTCGTCCTTCAGACGCCTCACATGTCCGTGGCATCACCAAAGAGCAAGCAATCAATTATCGAATGACCTACACTAACGACTGGACATTGCTATAGAACCTTAACCCAGATCTAAGCACACGAACTGTCTACAGTCCCTGATACACCTCAGTTGAGAATCTGGATGGAAATTCAGTGGTTAGGTTGTCTATTTGGGAAAGCTCGACTTATTTTGCTTATCTCTAATGGTTAGCTAAGGGGAGTTGTTAGTATTCTGAATACCTTAAGGTGTCAGGCACTTTAAGCAGAGGGATCCGATGTGCGGACTGTTTTCCCCCATGAATATTTGTAGTCTTCGTTGAATGTGAAAACCGTATAATAGGGAAGCGATATGCCATTGTTGTCCGTGTACATCGACCCGAGATCTGTCGCGACAACTCTCCCACTACCTCCAACAGTGTCTCCAGTTTCGAAACGATCACCGTCCATGGGCTTCCAGCTTAGCGGCGTATTGCTGCGCACAACTAGGACTCCTGAAACATTATCACTTGGATTCTGCCATGAAATATCAACAGTTGAAGGCGCCATTTGTCTAGCGCCAAGCTTGCTCACATGATCGGGCCAAATGGCAGACGGATCATCGACAGACTGCCGTGCTAGATGGACGGCCTTCTTAGCATTGATCCGGCCATAACCGTAGTAGAGATCGTGACTGGTGGTGGGATCGTAGCTTGATGGCTGCTGTGCTCCACGGATTCGATCTGTTGAGTGTTCAAGAATGCACCGGACCTCAGTGGCCGTCAAATTTGGATTGACCGACAGTATTAGAGCACAAACGCCAGCGGTGAGTGGAGTGGCCGAGCTTGTGCCGCCAAAACCTGTGGTTCCTGTCCCGGTATAGTCTCCAGAAGCATAGCCGGAATAGCTCCGGTTAGGGTTCCGCGGCATTGCATCGGTGTTGTCAGTGGTCTCTATCGCGAGTGCCGCTGGTGTATCCACGTCATTGCTGGGAGCTGTAACATCCAGCTCTGCGCCTATATTGGAATAGGCCGAATGGTCATCACGCCAGTTAGTTGCACCGACCGTGATCACCGAATTGAGACTTCCGAACGCTTGGTTGGCTCGAATCGCTCCGTAATCATTACCAGCTGCAAATAGGATGACAGTACCTAGTCCGCCGCGGCCTTGCTCAGCCACGTCGTCAATTGCATGGCGCACCGTATCGAAGGCAGCATTCCAACTCCAACTACATGAGATAACGGATGCTCCATCATTCGTTGTGGGATCGGAATCGGGATCCGAGCAGAAGTAGAATGCATCTGCTGTTTGGGCAATATCAGCGTCCCAGAAGTGGACGCCGATCAGTCCGCACCTGGGCGCCACACCTCGGATTCCAACGTCATTGGCCGACCCTACGGCTACGCCAGCGCATGGAGTGCCATGCCGCTGCGATCCAGTGCGCGGACTAGGGTTGGGGTCTGTTCCGGAAAAGCTATCGTAGTAGATCCCGTTTACAAAGTTATCTGCCAGGTCGGGATGATCGGATTGCACGCTGTCATCAACGATTGCCACACGAACTGTCGGATCGCCTTCTGTGACGATCCAGGCTTCAGGTGCGTCAACATCTGCATCCGCTTTTCCATTGCGATTACCACTATTCTGTAAATGCCACTGGTCGGCAAAGCGGGGGTCCTCAATCGAAACGCTATGTGCCTTTTTCACTGGAACAAAGTTGGGCAGCGCCGTAACAACCTGCCCGTCTTCCTGGCCGCTTTCGTAGAGCCGGTTCGCCGCTCGAATGATTCGGTGATAGCTTGTTGGTCCTTCTGCTAGCTCAAGGACATGAATTCCACCGCGGTACTTGCTTTTTATCCTTAATCCGAAATCTCCGACATACCCTGCCACATCGACATTTTCCTCGAAGGTCGCAGCAATCTCTGGCTTCATGATCAGTTTACTTGCTTCAGCAATAGGATCTCGCACACCGTCCGTGTTTCGGCGAGCGACTTCAACTATGGGCATTACGTAGTCGAATTCATCGTTTACCTGTGTAAGTGCCTTAGGTCCTTCATTCTCTGTATTCAGGAGAATCACGCCCGCCTGACGAAGACTGGTCGTGTGATTGCGAAGCGGATCGTTTGGCGCCAACGCAACAGGTGCGGCTGAAGTATAGTTTTCCACAGCTTCAGCTCCGCCGCTCAATTTTGCTATTGCTAGACCTGTGTCGTTAAGATAAATCTTGCGACCTTCAGAATAGTAATAGAGCTGGTTGTCATCTCCATTTGCCTCTGCTTCTGGAGCGGCAGCTTCGGTTTCAGGGGCTTCATCGTCAGGTGCTGTCAGTGGCCGGGAAACCGGGGGCCCTGAGATTGCGATGATTGCGCTGAAACAGAACGCGCCAAGTGCGCAGATGGTTGTTATCATTTTAGTCAACGGTTTGCAGCTTCGAAGGACCGAATCCTTCCCCGGAATCCTCCATAATTTAGTTTTCATGGTGATAATTGAATTGATATTTATCTTGTTCAGGTACTTCTCTTGTTAGTGTCACGTCGAGCCAAGTGCGACGCTGCAGGCAGCAGCACAGTCAGCCCGCATTGATAAAGGGAGCAGATTGTTAATTTAGGGGGTCACGCCCGAAACATATTTCCGCGCTGATCAGCCCAACGATCTTCGTCAAATTCGAGATTGCCTCTAGCACTTGGCTTTACGATTGTAATCAGGATGATCGCCGTAACCGCAGCCGTGGGAGAAAAGTATGAACTGATGGCCTCCCTAGCAGCAGCTTCTTGCCGGGAGAAAACTGGTCTGCGCACCGAGATCCTTGGCGCCGAACACTGCCGTAAGTACTCGATCAAGCCATTAGGTCTCCCCTTCTGCCTTTTCGAAGAATTCCCTGATGAGGAGCAAATCCTTTTCTTCGACTCCGACACCATCTTCCTGAAGCCGTTCGATCCTCGCTCGGCATTCAATTCAGAAGACCTCTTAGCCGTGCGAGACCGCTACGACACGAGCTTCATCATTGATGATGCCCAGCGGATCGGCATTGAGCCAAATGAGTATTTCAACGCTGGAGTCTTCGTCGTGAACAGATCCCGCCACCGAGAGTACCTGGCCTTCGCCGCAAAACTCTTCCAGGCCAACAATTTACCTTTCTTGGATCAAACAGCGATGAACATGGCACGGAAGATGATGAACCTCCCGATTACCTACCTTCCGGAGAAGTACAACCATATCCAATTCTTCCTTGAGCCGGAGAATACATCCACCATCATAGGCCACTTCATCAGCCACAATGTGAAGCCCCTTACCCTCAAGAACATTCAGGCGCTTTATGATGCGCCTTATGACCTTCCGTCACTCTATCGTGACTCCCAATAGAAACGGAGCGGCCTCGCTTTCGCCTGTTCTAAACTCAATCGACCTTACGTCCCGCCCCTCAGGGACATCGAAGCTGAAGTGGTAAACCGTGAACGTGGGGCTTCCGTGCGCATGTGCCGTCAACTCCTCTGGCAACTCTGCCTGGTTCGGAATCTCCGAATGCCAAATCTGTTCACCAAATCTGACGGGAACCTCCACCGGCTCTCCTACCAAAAAATGAAGGCGATAGCCTGCCACTTTCTCTCCCGCCGCTCCCTCAAAAAAGCTCCCCTGAAGGACGTACACTCTCTGCCCTGAGGGGACATTCTTGATGATCCTGCTACTCGGAAATTTCACTAGAGGCATCCCCTTGCCTTGCAGCTGAAGAACACCTCGGACATCAAACCGAATTCCATCGAACTCCAAAACTCCGGGCTCAAATGGACCTCGCTTGATCTGTCGCGCCCCCCCCAGCCAGCGATCCGTAAGAAGCGCATTATAGCTACCTGATAGATCGAGTGACGCCGCAGGTAATTCTGGGTCGCGCTCCTGAAGTCGATTCCGAATCGGTCGTTGATCTGTTATCACTCCATCCATCAAGTAAGGAAGGGCAATTCTCTCAACAAACAAAGACTCCCAGTGGGAACCCGATTCGTAGATACTCCCTCCAATCGACAGATTGCGAACCGCATCTGGGCCATGGTGAAAGCACCGAATACACGGGACCTCATCACCAAGTGCTTTGAACTGGTTAAGCTTGAACGCCCGAATCGTCGTTTCTTGTGACTCGCCCGCTAAGTCAGTCACACCCCTTGGCCGCAACGTCAATTGATACTCATAACTCGTGCCCGCCCCCGAGTAATCCTGCACTTGGACACTGCCAGAAGTAGTATCCCCAACCTTCTTCGCTTCCGGGCAAATGAAGTAATCGGAACTACCAAGGTAGTCGGGGACTAACTGCTCAAGCGTTTCTGGGTAAGTCTGATTCGCTTTCTCAAAGGCGTAAATCGCCTGCCTGAGCACGCGAAGCTGCCGAGTGCAAGTGTCCTGAGGTGGGCTATACTTTGCGGGCGTCGCACTTTCAACCTCAGAACTCAGCGTAGAAACGATTACCAGCGAACAAGCGCTCAAAGTAACTTTCACAAGAGTTAGCAAATGGGGCATGCTGATCACTAAGCTTCGCCAAGTCCGGGAACTCATCATCTTCCTCCAACCCAATTACCGTCTGAGCAAAGCGGAGCCAATTCCAAAGAGAGAAAAGTGAACTGCTCCATTTCCCATCAAAAGTCATCGCAGCCAACCGTTTCGTGAATTCCAGCTTGAACTTACCTATCTCGAAACTTGGGGACAGTCCGACAACGTTTATGAGCTTATCCTCTAGGAAGTACCTTAGGACGTCATAATCATCTCTCTGGGCGGCGCATGCCTCTTTTCCGTACTCCTTAGACAACTCTTCAGCTTGCTTCTGACGCAACCTCCCCCCATCCTTCTGAATCTCGATCTGAAAATAGGACCACATGTAGTTCTTTTGCCGCTCATAGAAAGGAAGATATTCTGTCCGATTTGGAATAATCTTTATAGAATCACCGAGGGTGCTCGGCATCGAAGGAGCAGGCTGAGGGAGGAGGTTCCAAAGCCGACGATGTTTCTCCCATGCTACGTTGCAGACCCGCGCAAACGGCTCCAACTTGCTCTGTGTGGCACCTAGCAACGTGTCTAGGTTGAGAATGCTGTATTTTGCATCCAAGTCACAAGTAGAATTGGTTGCAGTGATCGTATCGCTGCCATCCCAGAAGCATTGCAAGCGTCCTAGTGCCCGTTGAGAGACTCTCCAAATCCCATTAGTGTCATCAATGGCGTAGTTTCTAATATTGTCGATCACATCATACGCCCAACACGCGCAGAGCGGATCCAGCATCGCTTTCCAATGCGCGGGCGTGTAATTCCAGTTCCGCAGAAAAGCTGGATCAATGTCGAGTTGTTTTTGGACATTGCTTGAGGGTGTAATCGACCCAATGGCGTCAACGTTTCTCCCAGTAACGAAGTACGTGGTCTCCGCTCGGATGACACCCGCTTCACCTGAGACGAGACGTTCGGATTCTCCATCCGGTTCTAGGACTATCGCTTTTTCTGCGACCCCTTTCACTTCGACGCGCACAGAGGTCTTATTCACCCAAGATACTTGCTCCCCCTCAGCCACAAAGGCGGCGTGAGGGAGAACAAACCAATCATGGATTTCAATTATCATCGCGCTTCTCGGGTTCAGCGCGGCCAACCGACAGGCCGCCATAGTTTGGAGGAGAGCTACTATGCTCTACTGTGCCACCCGTCCCTGCTGCTTCAGCTTTAACAATGATGGATTTTAAGCTAGCGCTATCTCTGACCGGCACGAAGTGAGTCAGATCAAACCCCAATGCCTGGGTAGGCAGGCGGACAATATTCGCTATGGCGGTGCGAGCCTGGTCATACAGCGCCTTTCCTTCGTCCTTTTCAGTTTGCGACGAACTTTGCATCTTGGTCATCGCTGTGCGGATATCCTGCGTGTGCTTGACCAGAGCCGTGACAAAAAGGTCGAACACGACTTTGCCAATATCAGCAGGTGGAATTGCGCATTTAGGGTCCGTACCTTGGACAACGCAATCAAAATCGTTTTTGAGTTGATTGTTGTTGTCCCAAATACTCCGGTCATGATGTGGGATCCATTTTTCGTTCATTATTTATTTTGGTTAGTTGTTATTTTACTTTGGTTAGTCGTTGCTTTATTCTGGTTAGTTGTCATCACAAGAATTTACGTATTATGTCGGCCACCTGGCCGCTACCGATCAAATCCATACATTTTGGTAAGTTTCTTCCGACTGCATTAAGACAAAGCCCAGCTGGATCATCCAACTCTCTTTCATCATGCAAAGGGACTACTCGGGCTTTCCAGCACCCAGTATTCGCACAACAATCCAACATCCCGATGGTGTGCAAATACTGATGATTCGGGTAAGAGGCCCAAGACGGCTGCTCCCGCCCCCCTGCTATAACTACACAAGGTCGCCGTGCGACCATATCCGGGTGCTTCTCGATTGCGGCGGCGAGGTGCATCAGAAGAGTAATCGGACAAAGAATCCCGCGAGCGTGATAAATAAGGCGAATCAACTCACGAATACTCGTCTTCCCTCTCAAATCGATTACGTTGCGCAAAGGAGGGTGAAAATCACCGGCGTTTCCTACTTGGACAAACTGTAACTCTTCATCGAACTGATCGACCACTTCCTGATAGCGCTCAGTCTCCCACCACTTTACACTGAAGTCGTACTTACCCCCTGCTACTACAACCCAGTAGTCCTGATCCTCCTCCAGTTGTTCCACGATCGGAGAAGGCGCTTTTCTCTCTCCTTCAGAGAGATGAATGTCACCGCCGAAGCGATGAATGTAGATTTCAAGGTTAAGCTTCTTCGCCAGGTAGTCCGAGTAGCCGCTGAGAAAATGAATCGGGGCGCGCCTGGACTGATCAATGATCGGGTAGTGGCATTCTATCACTTCAACATCTAAATCATCCTCACTCAATGGAGTAACGTAAGGGTTGTTTTCCCAAAGGTCTGGATGATTGGTCCGCACATCCGTCAGATAGCGTCCGGGATGACTGAGGTGAAGATCCCGTAACGCCGCCGTCAACATCACGACATCTCCAGGGGGGAGAGGCGTAGTAAGAATCAACTTGCGAGGCCGATCTTTGTCAGTGTCTGCTTGGCCGGCAATCAAAGTGCTATCTCCAGCGAAAACTGTCTTCGTGTCGCGGGGTTCCACCGTTCCCGCGGCGAAGTATAGCTGAGGTCTGTAATCAACCCGTTCTCAAAAACGCCCTCTGCGAACACTCCAATGGAAAAGTGATTCCGATCCAGTTCGACCTTCTCCTCCAAAGATGTTTTGATCAAATTCAGCAACTCATCTTCTGACGACTCATCAACGCTGGTGCCTGAGTTCTCACGCAGCTGTGCAAGCTTCTGGGTCGCTTCATTGAAGGCAATGCTGTTGAGGAGGAATTCCTCAATGATCGGACCATCGTACTCCTCGGCTTCAACCTGGCAGGGTTCGAAGCCGTTGACAGTTGGGCACAGTTTTAACGAAATGCCATCAGAGCTGAGTTTTTCTTCTAGGTTCATGGATTATTTGGAACTGTCTGCTGGTCGGCCGCCGATGTAGAAAGCCGCCTCTCGATATCGGTCCGCATGATGTAGAACGAAGGGATGGAATCTAAAAAATCTCGATACCCGGCCCATTCCTCGGCGGCCACCGCAAACGCAGCATGGGCCTCCTTCATGTTCTTAAGTTCAAGCAAGCAGGCTGCCCTGCCCAAGTGCTTACCCGCAAGGGCTGGGCCTCCCCCCCCTGCTATCGAATTGTTCAGTTGGATCAAGGCACGCTCGTATTCCCCAAGGCGATAGTGAGAGAATCCCGCTACCAGGTGCGCCAGGTGGGTCACCTCCCCATGCCGGTCCAATTCTAGGGCCATCTCGGCATCACTGAGTGCTCCCCTGACGTCAAACACACCGTTGGCATAGGGATCCTCGAACTGAGCGAGCGCACGGTGATAGTATGTTCGTGCCAAATTGCTATCATCGGTGCGCATCTGTTCGATTGCCCGATCGAGGTCCTTTTTCACTTCGCCCAGCCTGCGCAAGGTCAGGTTGTGCTCTCCTCGTGCCTTCCAGAGTTCTGCGTCCATGCCATCCTTCTCCTGAAGTTGCCGGTCAATCGACTCAATCTTGGCCAGTGTCCGTGGGCGATCGGTCGGCAGATCTCCCTGGTCGATCACCGCGTAAGCCGGGGAGTTCGGAGAACGCGAGGCAAATCTCCTCCGCACAGCCATCGCCGGCGAGAATTCTCCAACCTCACTCATGGCACTGATGAGGGTCCCCAAATTCCAAACATGAAGTGTCCCACCTCCAATCCTCGTGGCAGCTGTGAGCAGCCCTGCGGATCCCAATGCCATCGCATCAATCGTGGCTAGCGAGGTTGGGATCTTGAAAACGATTTCGTCGCTTCGTAGATCGAAGAGAAAGAGGGCACCCTCATCCGGCCTGAAAATCACTCCGGCGTCGACCGCTTCATTCAGCGCATAGACCGTCCTATCCCATGCGTCATTTCGCGGAGGCCATTTCCAATCACCTGTGACGCTCCCATGGCTCTGCAAGTGGTAGGGCCGCCAGATGTCATTTCCGAAATAGCGCCACTCCGAGATGGATCCGTCGTGCGTCTGCCAACTCGTTTGTGAAGCGAGAGCACCCAAATAGTACTTTGCCTCTGCACCGATCCCAACCGCCAGCGATCGCCCGTCTGCGCTCAACCGAAGCGAATCGATCGCCTCATCTGTCCCAATCCCACTGCCGCCTCCATCTTGTCCAAATCGAATCACCTCCGGCTCTCTTTCGCTATGCACCGCGAACCAATGAATCTTCCCTCGGTAGAGGGCTACCCCCGTCGTTCGGTCTGCTGAGATCGCCATATCGAGAATATCTCCTGCCGGTACATCCAACGCCTCCGCCCGTGGAAGCTTCCAAACCCCCTCGTCTTCCGCCGATCGACCGATTTCCCAGCGATAAATTCCATATCTGCTTCCGGCGATGATCCGACTTCCCGACTGGTCGAATCCAGCACCAGCACAATCTGGAAGTTTCAGTGTCCCAACCACTCGCTGATCGAAGAGATCGACAATACTGACGCCCCGGTCATGACTGACGAGGGCAACCCAACCATCTGGATGTATATCCACGCTACGAGGCCGCTGAATGAATGCTTCGCTGAGCTGTGATCCTGCAACCCCTCTCCTTCGCTCTGATGCGTCCTGTGCCAGTGGGATCGCGCTGTAGTAGCGCGCTGTGTTGACCCTCAACGCCGTCGCCGCCAAGTCAGAATGTGCGACCATCGAGCTATCGTCCGCCGCGAACTCAACCGCCTCAATCGACCCGATTCCAAGGTCGTTCTCCACCACCGAGTCCTGAGCCCAGTTCCACAGAAACAACTTTCCCGATCGCGTTCCCACCGAGATGAATTCTCCTCTGCGGGTGAAGGCTAGCGAGAGAGGAACATCATCGCGGAAGGAACGACGACGCTCCGCAAGACAAGTTCCATCTCGCAAACACCGCCAGATTTGCACGTCCCCTCCGATCGATATTGTACCGAGCCAATTGCCACCAGTGCCCCAGGCTAGCCTCCTCACTTGAAAGGGATGATGAATCTCTTGAATCAACTCACCACTTCGCCAATCCCAAAGCAGCACAAAGAGGCTCTCTTGGCTTGCGACCGCCACCTGCGAGGTGCCAGGACGGAAAGCCAAGTCGGAAGCAGGAAGAGTGTAGGGAAGCCGGTCGATGCGGAGAGGTCGGTTCGTCACCGCAGCTCCACTTGGAAGCTCGTGCACCAAGAGCGATCCATCTGATTCGGCAGACGCTACGTGCCCATCCGCAGAGTCAAAACTGAGCTGTGCCAAACTATCGGCTGGAGAATTCAGTACAAGATCGCAGGTTCCGCCTTCCACCGAGGAAAGGATCGACACCAAGGTCGCTCCGTCCTTGTGTTTGGTGGCAAGATACTTGCCGGTGCTGCTGAGGCGAGCGTCCGTTATAGGAGCTCCGCCAACCGTGTGGGTAGTCACCTCGAGCCCTCCCGTCCGCTGCGTTCGTTTGGTAACGATGTTTCCGCTCCATTCAATGGACTGATTTAACAGGGGTGAAAAGGCTCCCGCAGGCAGACTTGGGGAATCCACGATCTCAAAGTCAGGCAGCAACAGGCTGGCTATGTAGTCGTTGATCGTTCTCGGATGGTCGGGTTGTGACTCTTCAATCTTTTGCAGAAGACGGATGCTTCCGAACGAACGCCCCGAATCTGTCGAGGAACGCTTTGCCGCCGCCTCCCCGAACATCGCCTCCACACTGGCGGCGACTGCACGCTCGGAGGCACTCTCCGCCTCATTTGATTCCCTAACAGCGATCCAGGTCAAGACAGCAAACACGGCCACGATGACAGCCGCAGCCAGCCCTGCTTTCATTAATCCGCGCCGGTACGCGATGCGTTCAACGTGTCGTCTCTCCGTCTCCGCATTCGCTGCCGCGTTACGGCGCGCATCAATAGAGCGCATTCGCTGAGCGATCTCCCCAACCGAATCGGGACGCTTGGCAGGATCATGGGCGGTGAACTCAAGAATGTCAGCACGAAGAATCGGATCGTCGATCTCGGTCAGCTCACGCCGGGGCAAAGTTCGATTAAAATCCCCAACCAAGAATTGGAATAGCAACACGCCGAGAGAGAAGATGTCGGACTGCGTGCTGGCAACATGGTGATCCGCCCCATCCAGCGCTTCTGGAGGCATGTAGGTGAAAGAACCCACTCCGATTTGTTCTTCCGTTAGAGTATCGAACTTCTCCCCGAAACCCGTTCTCGTCGCGGCCAGGATCTCGGAAGACACCACCGTGCCAATCCCGAAGTCCGTTAGCACCGCTCGCGGCGTGCTCTCCCCACGTGCCGAATTGGACACGAGAACATTCGATGGTTTCACGTCTCGATGGATGATCCCAACATTGTGGGCCACTTGCAGCGCCTCTGCGATCTGAGCGACCAACTCGAGTTTCGTCGCCTCCTTGACTTTGGTTCCCCCTCCTTGCTCAGCGAACCACAACTGCAGTTCCTCTCCATCAACAAAATCCATGCCGATGTAGTACGGTGGGTCATCTAGTGAGACTTCTTTGATGCGGACGAAGCTATGCTTGCTTCCAAGCTTTTGCGACAGCCGCCGAAGCAGCACCTGTTCCCGTTTCAAGCTCCTGAGGCTTTTCGGGTCACGACAGAATTTGATTGCGCGCTTTTCTCCGAGATCCTCATGTTGAGCCAACCACACCTCACCCACACTTCCGCTACCCAAACGTCTTACTATTCGCCATTGCGTTGGTGGGAGAAGGTTACCTACAGATGGTTGCCAGAATGAGAGGGGCTCCAGGGAAGCGCTAGGCGGAACCAACGCTTTCGGAAATTCACGTTCGAGAAAGAAGATTAAGGCCTTAGCGAAATCACTCGCTGTGTCGTACCGCTTGACCGGATCCTTATGCATCGCGGTGTGGACAATCTCATCGATCTCCGGTGGACAATTGTCCTGGCATTGGGATAGGCGAGCAGGGCTATTGCTAGTGATCGAAGTCCTTACATCTTCAAATGACGGGTCGCCGGGGAGTGTATGCGGAAGGCGCCCGGCTAGTAACTCGAATAGCACGATGCCCATTGAGTATACATCGGCGCTTTTGAGGGAAACCGGTGACCTCGCTCGCGCCATAAAGAGCTCTGGGCACATGTAGTAAGGTGTGCCTGAGACTCCACTAAAGCTCAGATCTGCATGCGCTCGCGGGCTTCTCGGGGGTAGTTCGTGCGCAAATTGGGCCAGACCAAAGTCGAGAATCACAGGGCGGCGGTCCTCTCGCACCATCAGGTTTCCGGGTTTTAGGTCTCTGTGGACGATTCCGCGATCGTGGGCGAACTGAAGCGCCTCAAGAATGTCGATCACTAGTTTCAGTGTGAGGGGGAGTGGCAAATTTTCTCCCCTAACATATTCGGTGACGCGTCTGCCTCGCACCAGTTCCATCGTATAGTAGGGAATGGAGCGATCTCCTCGTGGGGAAAACTTCCCGCCACCATAAATAGGAACGATTCCGGGAAACTCGAGTTCCGAAAGCGTGCGAATCTCCTGATCAAATCTCCTGTAGAACTCGCTTGAGACAAATGCTGGATGGATCGTCTTCAGAGCGACCAAACGATTCGGGCTCTTTTGTCGAGCACGGTAAACTATGCCCATCCCACCTTCACCGACCCGTTCTTCGAGTGTGTAGTCACCGATCGTGACGCCTGGCTTGAGTTCTGCGGGGTCCGTGGGGATGCTAAAATAGAGGCGTGCTCTATCGACAAGTCCGGGGGCGACTCCATCTGCTTCTAGTTCTCCTAATCGGCGCTCGCGATCAGAAGCCGGAAGATTGCTTAAGTGATCTAACAGATCATGCAAATCATCCAAAGGGTTCACTCCTTCAACTGTGTGACTACTATTCTCCACAATCGCTATTCAAATACTCTATCACCTTCTCATAAAGTAGGACTTTTGCCTCGCGCCACCTTCTCTTAATCGTTGTCATCGAAACTCCCAGTAAGGCACCAGTTTCCTCTGTCGTGAGGCCCGTGAAGTATCGATGCTGAACAAGTTGAGCGAGCTTCGGATGTTCCCGACGCAACCAAGTTAGTGCTTCGTCAAGGGCGACCACATACTCGGGGTTTTCATCTATCGTGGTCTTCAGGTCGAAGAAATCGATATCAGAGGGGTCAACCGGGACTGCCTTCTGGCGGCACTTTGCACTCCAATAGCGCGCGCGATCACGCAGGTACCAGACCATGTGAGTGTGCATGACTTTAAAGAAATACCGCTGGTTTGCCCATGTAACCTCGTCCCATTCCTTATCGGCGGGCCGGTTCCGCTTGAGAGCGCTTAATACCAATGCGGTCGGCCTTATCGAACAAGCGTCAGACTCGTTCTGTAGCAGGCTTTTAGCAATCATACGCAAGTCATCCATGAACCCCCAGATGTCATCGGTGGTGATTGGCTTGTTTCCTGGCTCGGATGCTGTCAGATTCTTTTCTGTCATTCTAGATTCCCTAGTGATGGAAGGATTTAGCTCTCAATTCTTTAGGAGCCACATTTGCCTACAGGGGTCCATCTAGGGATCATTTCTCCTGTTAGTTGCTTTATATGGACAAAGAACTGCCGGACGCGGACTAGCGACCACGTTGTCTCGTTTATGTGATCCGTCGGCAGAAACAAATGCCGCACAGTGGCTACCCCATCGTCGTTCGGGTCTCTATGCGGTAGGTTCCGGCCAAAGGCTGCTACTGACAGCGAGAGCCATAAGACAAGCGTAGACCCATACTGGCGCAGACGACGGCCCGAATACTCTCCCTTCATCCAAAAAACATGTGTATTAAGTGCGCTAAACTACGAGAGAATCGGATTCCTCGTCGAGGGAAATGCAGACAAAGTAAATTAGACTGAGAATCTGAAGACAGCCCATCAATCATCAATAGTTGATTCGAGAAGTTCGCATATTGCTGTTCCGCGGGTGACGGCGCGCATGGATTCACGAACTTCCGAGCGACTCGGCGCTACAACACTGGCGACCGCACAAACAAACGGAGGCCCGCCACCCTAGCCTTCCGAGGCATCGGCACCGCCTTTAAAGCGCAAAGAGCTATCAGCAAACGCCCACCAGGAACAAGACTGACAACAAACGGTCATTCAATTGACAACATCCAAGAACTCAGTAAATCTCCAATCAATAATCAGTCTTACTTGATCTATTGTCATCAGTTGCTGCCCTATGTCAGCTGAGGCTTGCCAATCATCAGGCGTCGGTAAGTATAATAGTCTGCTAACCGGGTCGATAGATTTCAACACAGACTACATTTTATGAAACATATGGAAACAGGCAAAATCCGCCTATATTATGAAGAATCAGGAGCTGGGCCTCCGCTAATATGTATTATGGGCCTCAGCGCCCGCGGAGAAGTTTGGAAGATTCACTCTGATGCTTGGAATCAATCGTATAGGGTCATTTGTGCTGACAATCGAGGGGTTGGCTTGAGTGATAAACCTTCCGGTCCATATAGCACTAAGCAGATGGCCGAGGACTATCTCGGCCTAATGGATAGTCTCAATATTGAGAAGGCAAGAATTGTTGGCCTTTCAATGGGAGGAGCAATAGCTCAGGAGATTGCAATAATGGCTCCCGAGAGGGTTCAGAGCATGATATTGGTATCCACTTGGGCTAAGTGCGATGAATATTGCAAAAATATCTTTAAGATGTTTAAAACTGCTCGTGGGTGTCTCAGGTGCGAAGAGTTCATGCACCTTCTTCAGGTCTGGATATTCTCCAAAGGTATGTTCAATGACAATACCAAGAGACAAGAACTATCTAAAGGTGTTGAAGATGCGCGTGTGACTGAGCACCCGCAGCCTCTATTTGGATTTGAAGCACAAGCTGATGCCTGCATTACTCACGATACCAGTTCTAGGCTCCATGAAATAAAATGCCCCTGTCTCATTAGTCACGGCAAAGACGACATTTTTACACCGTATTGGATGGCTGAGGAGTTGTCCAACGGGATCGCGAACGGTGAACTCTTCACGTTTAAAAACGCTGGGCATGCGCATCACTGGGAAGATCCGATTGGATTTCACGAAAAGACTTTGGAGTGGTTGAGCTCAAATTAGCTCACAGTGTAGCTCGTCTGCATAGAAAGTTGGAGTTGTGGAAATTAAAGTAAAGGTGGTCGCCCACATCCCGAAAATAGACAGGCCAGACCTAGAGTCTGTATGGTAAACTCAAGTTTTGGCAGGGCGAGGGTGGCTTGAAGGCTAGGAGCTAGGAGGAAGCAGAGATAAACAAAGGCTGTTTGCCGAATTTCAATTCGTACCTAAACCGGAGCGAGGACGCTGATACTCAATGAGTCTTTAACCAATTCCGAACTCTTGGATTAAAATCTTCGATTATCTCCCAGTGAAAAGCATGCCCAGCGTTCTCATATAGATGAATCTCTGAATCTGGAATCCCATCAGCTACTTCCTTGGCCATCCATTTCGGCGTAAACACGTCTTGCTTACCACCAATTACGAGACATGGGCACTTAATGTCTGTCAACTTATCCTTAGTGTTGTGATCTATGCAAGCTCTTGCTTGACCGATCAACCCATGAAGAGGTTGCGGCATAGGATTGACCGCGGATTCTTGTCTAGCATCTAAAAGCTCAGCAAAGGACGCATCATTATCCCAAGAGGATTTAGCAAAAATCAAAAGCTGTATCCACTCTGTAAATTCAGAAGGCGTGAGATGAGCCTTACAGACTTCCATATGACGGAAGACCGATCTAGTATAACTGTCACACCTGGCCCAGGGGCACATCAGAACTGCACTGCTAACTTTATCGGGGTGTCTAATTGCCAACTGCTGTGCAATTATGCTGCCCATTGAGACTCCCACCACTCGCGCTTCACCTATACCGAGATTATCCATTAGGCCGCAATAGTCGTCAGCCATTTGTTCACTCGTATAAATCCCATTTGGCTTGTCAGTATTTCCCACACCTCGGTTGTCAGGCATGATACAGCGAAAATGATTCGCCCAATCTTCAACATGTGCATCCCATGCTTTGCCGGGGGCTGTAATGCCCATAATGAGAATCAAAGGGGGCCCTACCCCCTTCTCTTCGTAAAACATGCTGATCTCATTTGTTGCGACCGTAGGCATCATTTATTAGGTGTTTTGATTTGGCTGCTTCAATTTTTGGCAACACTTCGCCAAGTGTAGCCTAATCTTTAGCTTCACTGATTTCGGTCTAATTGATTCAACGGGAGTGCCATTCTGTAGCACAACGACTTCACAATGCGGGTACAGTAGAGGAAGAGGATCATGCTCAACTTCTAACCTGTATTCAATATTCTCCGTAGGATGACGCCACATGGCCGATTCGACTCTCAGGTGGCTGACAGTAAAGGCCGCAATGCCAAAGTCCTGGTAGAATTCTTGAGTTTCACCATTATACAAGGCATCTTCATCACGTCTGCAGTAGCTACGGCGAACAACTGACATGCGCCTAGTAGAAAAGACTGCCGACATGTCCGTCACTCCAGGAGGATAGCGCCGAAGAAGCTGCTCATCGTCTGGAAAACTTTGATTAGGAGATCTACCGTTGGTGTGTAGTCGCGTCGGAATTGACATACAGCTGAGTAATCATTTCCGGCATCTCTGATCGAGTTAAATCGTAGCCAATTTGACTGCCATTTTTGGGTTCTACTACTACGGCAATCTCGCCATCAGAATCAAACTCCCAATGGGTGGTTATATCATCGGTCACGTATTTGCAAAGCAGGCCTCCATCAGGAGTAGCGTGGATACTCTCTGGAGAGATATTCCGATATTTAAGCAGCGATAGTGAAAGAGCCGCATCTGATATCGCTTCCAATGACGGGGGTAAACCTCCATAACTATCCCAATCTTCCTGCAAATTCTTCAGGGGGGTCATCAGACTTAAGTCGATTACCTTCAGCAAATGACAACGTTGCTGAACAATTGGCATTGGAACCGAAAAGAATTCCGACATTTTATCAAGATTCCCTTTATTCTGCTCCCAAGACGATCTCAAAGCCTCCGTTCCCAGCAAAAATTGGCACGCAAAGTCATTTGCGTGCCACCAAACGTTATCAGACGGGCGCACTACGTCGGTCCAACTTACTTCCCACGATCGCACTGGAGCGTTAGCATGAATTACTTCTCCTCCAATTATAAATGCTAGAGTAAAAAGTCTCTTGTCTGGAGTCAGCGAAGAAGAAATATAAATCGCATCATCCGTGGCCTCATATCCTCCAGCCATCGAATCTTCTCCACGAAAAACACTCGGTCTTTCAATAACGCCACCGCGAAGGCCTAGCGCCTTAACGATTTCCTTTAACTGAGATTCGGTGACTGGAACCTGAGATCCGGTGACCGGGCCTGTAAGCAAATGGTCTGGAACAGAAAATTCACGCAACCGGTCCCTCGCAACGATTGGCATAGCCGAGATTTCTATCTGATCTATAGGCATAGTTTCGAAAAGTGGTGACGAGTGGCACAGGATATCTTGATGTCAACAAGCATGATCCAGGCCGGTCAAGTTCGAAACTTGCCATCCAGGAAGGTTGACCATCGAGATTATGGCTATGGATTCGCCTATGTAAAGTAAGGAAACCGAGCCGATAGAAACGGAAGCGAGTGGTTAGAAGTATAGTTCAGATAGAAGGTAACATAATAGAAAAGTTTAAGTCCTGATGCGCACCATTTCAACTCGCTTCCAAATAAAATCGTAAAATTACAAATATAGGCCAAGGCTATTTTCGCGTGTTGCTTCTTGACATTAAGGAAGCTATGGATACTAGCTGATAACAAAATGACAAGGGAGCGTAAAAATACGTTTCTATATAATAATCATAATAATTATGGCTACAGCCAGCTTATGATAGCAATTGCTGGTGCTAGTAGTCTCTAAGGTGATGCAAGCAAGCTAGCTTGGTAACCCATCAGAACTTCCGTGAGGCCTAAGACGGCTAGCGCTCTCCTGCGAAAGGGGTCGATCTCCAAGGCTCGAGAGAGATGGCGACGCACAGCTGGCGTAGTTTCTGCGATCAAACCCCTCGCATAGGCTTCCTCCGCCGAGGCAGATCTCCAACGCCTCCTCGATTCGCTTGGTCGCAACACTTTGGTAACTCGAACCCAAGGCGAACTCCCCGTCGAGTAAGACCAGCATTGCGAGTTCCTCCCCCATGCGAATCTGCCGCGAGCAAGCCGTCAAACCTCTCGCGTGCCTCCGAGTTTCGCTCAAGTGCATCGAGAGCCAAGATCCGCTGGACCTCAAGCTGTGTTGGATCAGGATGCCCTTCCTCCAACGTGATTTCGACTTGCTCAAGACATGTCTCCCAACGCCCGCGCTGTGCAGCGAGCCTGACCGATTTCTCAAGGTTCGCGGGAAGCTGCGAGCGGGCGCGATCTGGCGCTGTCTCGGTCTTCCGACGCTCGACATTCAAGGTGAAGACGTAGACCCCTACCGTGACGATAATTCCAACGATTGCAGCGACGACCGGCTTGTTTCTCGCGCCCCACATCCGCACTTCATAGAAAGCCGTCCTCTGCCTTGCCATCGTGGGCTGTCTAGCAAGAACGTTGCCCAAATCTTGCCCAAATTCTACAGCTGATTTATACCGCCCTTTTGGATCACATGTCAGCGATTTGAGGTGGCGCGTTTACTTGGGATGAATGAGGAAGAATACACCGCCTCGAAAATGAGCTATGACCTCAAGCGGTTGCGGCTCAACGGGCTGATACGTAAAGAATAGGGAACAACGCGCTACAGTAACACCCTATGGAATGCGAACAGCTCTGTTCCTAACTAAAGTCTACAACCGTGTACTAAGAGGGGGAATGGAAGCGGTGGCTAACATAGACAATGAACCGCCGAGAGAGTTGCGCCGTGTATTCACGGAACTCAACAAACAGGTAGAAACCGACCTCACATCGGCCAAACTAAACCATGCCGCATGAATGAACTGATAAAAACCGACCCTTTTCTCTTTGTTTTGCTCACGAAAAGCAAGCCAGTATCGATATAAAGCAGAACGTTGCCTCCTGTAATGTCGAAACGCTCGCCTGGGTAGTTGCGGGGAAAAGGAAAATTCCCCAGATGTGCTTGATGTCGTCTTCCCTGGGGCGCTACCAGGGCCGCCGGAGGCGTCTACTTCGAATCGAAGCAATGGCGCACAATGTCAAGTAACTACGCTACTAAGAGAAAGCAATCGAGAAACTCCCGGCAATGCTGGAGGAACTCCAGAGAATGGTAATGAGTTCTTGATGTCATCCAAGCAGCTGATCGGACGTATCTGGATGCGGACGAGGCACAAGCTTTGCGGAACCCAGTCAACGTGGGATGTATCGACTAGCAGGAGTCGATCTATAACAACCAAACAACAAGCCGTAGCCGAAAAACCTGACGAAGTTGGCCGCATCACCCCAAGGCTTTACAATCAACGAACTAACCGAAAAAGTAAGGGAGATCTATAATGGCATCTACGATGTGCGCCAAGCAGGATTTGGTCTCCAGAGATACTAGGAAAGAAGTCTGTTGAAAAGCTAGGAATGAGCCTTCGCTATCGTGCCGTGTAGCAACCATCGGCTTAAGGAAGCTCCTCAGACACATTCTCGGGGCGAAAATGATCCGATCGGTTTAGACTGGGCATTCCGTGATGCACACTTACGAAGCTCCCCCTAACAGCCACCCCATAGATCACACCTATCAACAGCTACACACAGTGGTATAAAGGAACTCTCCTCCCTCCCTCTACCTGATACCCCGCCCCATCCTCTTCGAGCCGCGATGCCGCAATAGCCACCTGGTTTGCCAATACGAGGCAGATTCAGGCGATGTTTCACTGGCAACGTCGCCGGCGTCAGGAAGGAAACACCGTGTGGCGTCTCGACCCGGGACTCGATACCGTCTCCCTGACGGAATAGCGACACCACTGGTTCCACTAACCGCTGGTGCCTGAAGAACGCACATCTCGCAGCTTTATAGATAGATTGGAGTAGGGCTTTAGATAGATTGGAGTAGGGCTTAAAACCCTCGCTCATCTGGTTCTCGACCTGTAGCATGTTTGGCGTAAACCAGTCGCAGAGAGACATCAAAGAAGATCAAGCAGTCCCGAGTCCGACGGCAACCGGAGGTGCCGGCGAACACTTCGAGCAGCACGTCGATGCATTTGCGCTCGCGCTACTACTCGTGGGAGCCACGCCACCAATCCTGACAAACACCTCGCTTGTCGAGGTGTCCCTGCAGACACTTCACCTCGGCTGGAAAACGGACGATCTCCTCGTCATCGGGGAGAGCGGCACGGGAGTACGGAGGAAGCTTGCTGCCCAAGTGAAACGGACGCTTTCGATTAGGGCGAGCGACGATGACTGTCGTGCGACGATCGAGAGATTTTGGGATGATTTCAAGGCCGAGGACCGTTTTGACGAGCGTCAGGATCGCTTGGCCATCATCTCGCTGCACGGCACGTCCGTTCTGCTTCAATCGTTTGGCTCGCTTCTTGAGTGCGCCCGGGCAGCGGTCGACGCCCCAGACTTCTTTCGTCGTCTCGATGCGTACCTCTCCAAGAAGTCCAAGGAACAGAACCAGGTCATCCGCGACTTCATCACGCAGCACAATGGCTCTGAACCGGCTGACGAGGAGTACTGGAGGTTTCTCAAAGTAATCCACGTCCTCAGCTTCGATCTCAACACCGCTACCGCAATGACCGAGAGCCTGATTCTCTCCCTCCTCGCCTATGTCGTGACCGACGCTCCCGATGCACTGGGGGCCGCGAGAGCCACTTGGACCAGCCTCCTTGACGCCGCGGGTCGGGGTCGGCCCGAAGCAAAAACGTACCGAAGGGATGACCTTCCATCCGACGTTTTGGCACATCATTCGACGCTCCGGTCAGCCGAGGCTGCTGGTTTGCAGGCCTTGACTGATCACGGGAGGACCGTCCGAAATGGCATTCGCTCAACGATCGGTTCGGGCTACGAAATTGATCAGTCCGAAACTGTCCTCGCGATGCTCGACGCCCTCACCGAGCACCAGGTCGTAATAATCACCGGAGCAGCGGGTTCCGGAAAGTCCGCAACTGCCAAAAAGGGTGTGGAGCAAGTCGAGGCTGACTACCCTGTCCTGGCATTCCAAGCAGTCGAGTTCGCCACCGCGCACATTGACGAAACGCTCGCCAAGGCGCAAACGGCGCTAAACGCGCAACGCCTCATTTCAACGCTGGCCGGTCACGACCGAATTGTCATCCTGATCGAGAGCCTCGAGAGGCTCCTGGAGCACAGCATTCGCGATGCCTTCTCGCATCTGCTACAGCTGGCTCACCGCAACCCCTCCGTCCAAGTGCTTATTACCTGCCGGGACTATTCGCTCGAGACCGTTCGAAGTGCGTTCCTTGTGCCGTTGCAAGTATCCCACGCTGTTCTGGATGTGGGCGTGTTGTCCGACGAAGATCTCGAGGGGGTTCAGGCTAACGTCCCGCAGCTTGAGGTGGCCCTGGGAAACAGTTCGCTGCGGACCCTTCTCAGAACGCCCTACTTCCTCGAAATGGCTTCCCATCTTCAGTGGGAGGATGGCGCGCAGCTCCAAACGACTCGATCGTTTCGGGAGAAGTGCTGGAAGGAGCTAATCCGGGTCGATCGCCTCAGATCCGCGGGCTTGCCCCAGCGCCGAGAGAACACCTTCGTGAACATCGCTGTCCGGCGGGCACGAGAACTCTCCCCATTTGTTTCGACCACCGATGACGATCCGGAGGTGCTGGATGCCCTAGTGGCGGACTCTCTGCTCGCCCGGCCCCCTAGCTCCTCGAGCCTCTATGCCCCCGAACATGATGTGCTTGAAGACTGGGCGGTGATGCACTGGATCGAGACCGAATTCTCCAAATCTGAGGATCCCCAGTCCACGCTTGCAGATTGCGTATCCGGCTACCCCGCCCTCCGGAGAGGTCTCAGACGATGGCTCTCCGAACGGATCGAGCTAGACCCTGATAGCGGGTGCGACTTCGTCCTCTCTTCAATTCAGCGCACTGACCTTCCTGCCTATTTTCGTGATGATTGCCTGGTCTGTGCGCTCTTATCCGGCTCTGCTGATGCTTTCATTGCCAGTTGTGGCCCGAAAATCGAGGCCGGAGACATCGCTCTCCTTCGCCAGATCATTCACATGCTACGCGTGGCCTGCAAGCAGTCGCCTCAGTGGCTGACCGCCCCCGGGCTTCCCTCATTCTGTTTGGTACCTGCGGGGCCAGGTTGGCCCCCGACCCTGCGCGTGGTTGCGCGCATCATCAAGTCGCTCCTCCCCTCGGAGGCGCTGCTCATTCTGGGATTGGTTGAAGACTGGGCGCGTCAAGTCGACTGGAGGACCCCTTATCCTCCGGGTTCAACGGAAGCTGGCCTGATCGTCGACAAGTTGCTTCCCCACTTCGAGGACTACGGATTTGAAGATACAAGGAAACGGGCGCTGGAGGTTGCCCTTAAGATTCCGCGATCAGTACCAGAATTTCCCGCCCTTCTAACGCGCGCAGAAAGCGCCAATTACGAAGACCGTACCGCAAGCGATCTTGCTGACTTGGTGCTTGGAAGCCTTTCCGGCAGTCAAGCGTGTCGCGACTATCCCAGGCAGGTAATCTCGCTCGCTAACACCCGCCTGAGAACTACTGAGGAGGAGCTCCGGCGCGATCACAGCTATTCGTCGTTTCGAGTCGATCGCTCCTTCGGCATGCAAGAGCACGGTGTCTCTGACTTCTTTCCGGCGAGTGCGCTTCAGGGTCCATTTGGTGCACTCCTTCGTTCGAATCCCCGAGAAGGAGTCGACTTCATTGTCGACCTGCTCAACCATGCCGCCGACTGGTACGGGAACCAGCGCGCTCCCGGGGAGCCGCTTGAGCCCGCGTGGCAGATTCCGGTCCCAATCCCTGACTCAGAGCAGGTTGAACAGTGGATGAACAGCCGTCTCTACTGCTTATACCGCGGTGCCACTGTGGGTCCGTATTCACTGCAGTGTGCGCTGATGGCTCTTGAGTCGTGGTTGCTAACCTTCGGCGATGATCAGCTCGGAAACCCCGAACCATGGCTGCTTCACATCCTCAAATCCAGCAACAACGTTATGGCAACGGCGGTTGTTGCCAGTGTTTGCATCTCTAATCCCGACAAATCAGGAAAGGCAGCGATCGCCCTGCTTTCCTCGCGAGACCTCATCCAAATGGACCGATTAAGGATGTCCTCCGAGTCGGCATCTGGCTTTTCTGCTTTCGATGGGATGAACCCCTCGCATAAGATCCACGAGCAGGAACGAAAGACAGCCAACAGTCGCAAGCATCGCCACGAGGACCTTGAGTCCTTGGCAATTCTGCTCCAGCTGACCGAGCGTCGAGACGAAGTTTCGGCCATCATCGATGAGCACCGTGGTGCCCTGCCGGAGCAAGATGAGCAAGATGACGAGACACGACTCTGGCGTCTGGCTCTGCACCGTATGGATGTGCGCGGGTATAAACCCATGGAATCCCCTGAGACGCCGGACCAGACCGAAGACGCTCAGGAGTCCGAGAAACAGGTGTACTTTGGCCCCGGTGAGATTGAGCCCGATGTGCAGACTATGATGGACGAGCGTAGCCGCCCCATTGAAGAAAGAGGTAGGCACCTAGAATTGCAGATGCGCGCTCGCGCGGCTTGGGACGATGCCCAGTCAGAGGAAGCAGCCGCTTGGCACGAACTGTTGAAGGAAGCTCAGCAAATCGAACGCGAACTCGAGGAACCCGATCGCTTCTGTCGTAGTGGCCCTGGACTCATTGCCGCCGTGTGCATTCGCGACCGTCTCGATGACCTAGACGAAGCCCAGTTGGACTGGTGCGTCGCTCGCGTCGAACTAGAGGTCCTCCGAAACGCCACCTCCCCTGATTCCATGTCACGGCACTCACGTGGGGGGGCGCTGTGGGCGGACCGCCCGTGCGCGAGTGTCGTGGGGCTGCTCGCAGCCGATGAGCGCACTTGTACACGCGAGCTGCTCGCCACTGCACTCACTCATCCTGTTGACGAGGTTTCTGCCTATGCGTACCTTGGCGTCGGTGCGCTATTGAGCGACGAGCACAAAGATCTGATCCTCGAGTGCGCCGCAGCGGCCGCGCTTCGAACAAGAACGAGCCGGGAGTATCGACAAGCGGAAGAGGACCTTCCCTACTCCGAGCGAACTGAGTGGGTTGAACTGGAAGCACGTTCAAACGCAGTTGTCAGGGACGCAATGGAGAACGGCTCAATTGACGTTCAATCTGAGCTTTCGAGCCTTGAGCTTGATGCACGTGAGAGCGCAACATCGATCCACATGATTCTCCCCATCTTTCAACGCCACCCAGCATGGTCGGAATCGAGGGAGTTTTTCATGAAAGTCGCCTCATGGCTCGCGCACTGCTGGAATCGCGACAATCGCCGCAACCGCGATCGCGGCAATCGAAACTACGCGCTTGAGGGGGAGGCCAGCCGCTCCCTGGCAGGATTCGCAATTGGGCTCCCTTCCGAGGAGGCGCTTCGCACCTGCGCTCCCCTCATTGAGGAATTGGGCCAGAGTCCTCGTGAGGTAGCCGATTTTATCGAACATCTCATCCTCGCCGCCGATGGTGGAAGCCCCGACGATTGCTTTTGGGACCTGTGGAATGCGCTGGCAGACAGGGCAGCCAGCTCCGACTGGACTCAACACTTGGGGAGGGAGCGTCCCTCCGGCGAATCTTGCATCTACAGGCTCTTTCTCAACACGCATTGGAAGGAAGGCACAAAGCACTGGGCCCGTCTCGAAGACCATGCTCAAGATGTTGCCGGCCTCACTGAGTTTCTCCCAGCCGAGACCGTATGCGTCGCAGCGTACTGCCAATTCCTGCACACCGTCGGCCAGCACTCTCTCCCTGGTGCTCTTCGCAACGTCGCCGCCCTTTTCGCGCGTGGAAACGCCGACCGCATTGCCACCGATTCGAACGTCAGCTTCTACCTTGAGAACTTGCTACCCCGGTTCGTGTATCTAGAGCCCAACCGAGTAAAATCGGATGCGCAGCTACGCGCTGCCGTCCTATCAATTCTCGAGGCCCTCATTGCGGCAGGTTCGTCCTCCGCCTACCGCATGCGCGACGACTTCGTTACTCCCTGATCTCAGTTCGCCCTAGTCCTTAGTCTACTATATCTGTCGCTACGGTCGTGGTTTTGCACGCACGCTTGCTTCAGTGTATGCGGTCATCCTATCCACCTTGCGGTCATCCTACCCATCTTGCGCTTTGTTACGATTGGATTATCTCCTTCCTCCTTCGGTTATGTTATCACTTTCTCAAATCAACTAGATCCACGATGGCGCGCGCCTGGCGCTCACCGTCGAACCTAGCAATCACCTCTTTGGAATCCTTTGACGACCTTAAGCGGCACATGGCGTTTCGGTTCGCGTTGCTCCGCCATGTAGACAACGCCAAAGCCCCCTTCACCACGTTCTTTTGGGTGATCGTGGTGGAGACGTCTTCCGTTGCGTGGCTAAGAAGAGCTTCCACACGTCTCAGAAGCGAAGCATCACCTCGGCAGGCACCGCAAAGAAATGCAGGACGTTCACTTTGGGGAAACTCAAGCGCTTCACCAAAGACCTCTTTCTCGATATTCGCACGCTCAGTCATGGGCTTGCCAGTAGAGTGGCGCGAGAAGGATACTTGAGCCGCAGAAGGAATCCAGAGATATCCGACGTTTACGGTGCTGGTTAGATTAGGGTGACACAAGATGAGCTACCATTGCCAGTCGCCGAAGCGGAATCACTCCCGGGTTGTCGCCGCAGAGTTGTTGAGGGTATCCACAGGACAAATAGAATGATCGAAGCGTTTATGAGTCTGTTGCATTGCCCTCCCCTGACAAATCACTTCCGATCGCAATCTTTCTGAGGCTGGAGGCAAGCTTCGCGAAATGGGACATGTAACTGAATGCGCGCGGGAGCCGGAGTGGTTGGGCGGTAAATGGGAGGAAGTGACCCTCGAAGAATGGCGATTGTCTTGGCTAAGAGGGTTCTTGGGTAGGTTACCACGTAGGCTCAGCGGCCGATCGCTCTTTCGTGGATCGATATCTGGTAGCGCGGAGACGGCGTCCTGTAACACCTTGGCGACTCTTGTTTCAACCGGCCCTGGTTGTGTTGACCGCTTCGCTTCGCGTGCCTTGAGAAGTTCAACTGCCCTCCCCTCTTGTTGCATCGTGATGTAATGCCAAAGGCCTCTTCGAACAATTCCCATAAATATCCTCACCTTATCTCCATTCGGAGCACGGGTAGCCCGCACGGCCGCCGCAACGAAATTGATGCGATTGGCTTCAGAATCGGCCAGCAACCCAATCGCGACGGCCTGTCGATAGAGTTCCAGCACGCTCCCTAGGCAACTGAGGTGCCTAAACTGCACGTTTCGGATATTCGGCTTCGCGTGCTTCAGTTTTGTTTCACGTGAAATACCAGCACGAACATCATAAGGCCGTCCCTTAGTGGTACAGTACTGGTTAGGTTTTATGTTAATAAAAGGGGTTTGTTTATATGGGGTGCCGATTTTGGGCTTGAAAGCTGTCTGACGCCGTTTCCGCACCTTCAGTTTTCCACAGGCAAACTTGAAATAATATCCATACCGGTTGCGTCTCCATTGGGCCACATCTTCTTGCGGTAGTAGGAAGCCGAGCGCCCGAAGCCAGCTACGAGCACTCGTCACGACCGTTCTGCCCACTCCAAAGTGAGATTGAATCCAAGAAGATTTGACTGCTCCCCACGCCACTACTTTTCCTTTTCTCAAGAAAAGGCCACGAGCACAATGAATCAACGCAACCACGATTTCCATGCGTCGACCGTGCTGGCACAACGTTCTTAGCATTCTCCTTGGGATTGGCACCAATCTACCAGGGTTTGTTCCAAATGGTCGGTCGACCAAGGGATTGCTGTGCTGATGTTCAAACTCAATGGATTGCCCTGCAAACGTCACCAACCGCTTTCCATGCAAATCTGCGAGGGCATTGCTTGCGGGTTTCTCATCGGCCCCCGTAAGAGCACACAACTCAGCGAGCCCATATCGAACCGGTCCTGTGGCCTGGATTCGCCTCTCCACCATCTCACGGCACGCCAGATAGGATCGCAGCGCCAACAAACTTAAATCGCGTTGACTAGCCCGCCTACACAATTCCCACAATTCCATGGTCGTAAAACAAACGTAACCACCTACAACAATTGAGCCTTCCATCCCTTCATAAAGCGCAGGGAACCAATTCGCTCAGATCATTCGCGAAGAAAGCGAGCAATAGAATACCGTTAGCCTATTTTCTATTGACGAATGTCAGTGAAAGACCTAGCATAGGAGCGTTCTTGGTCGTCTGCTTACGCATGCGACACCTACATCAGGTTTCAATCTCGACAATAGATACAGACTTTCGATCATCCGGTGCGCCAACACCGGATGATCGTTTCTCTATTCAGTTGGTTGCCTAGCTGCCCTCCTATTTTAAGTGAATTAAATCATTCCAATCTATTCCGTTATCGGTACCGAGGAAAATTCGCAACTGTCTTCTAAGTCACCAAGCCTATCATTCAGCCCACCTGGGTTTGAGCGAATGTTCCCATGAAGGAAATTCGCTCGGTTTGCCTAGCCGAGTTGGGTAATTGCCCAAGAGGCCATATGAACAGAATCCCAGGTGTCCTCCTGGGTAGATGGGTATTGGGGAACCTGGGCTTCAGCCAGCGACGATAGAAGCCGCCGAATTCATTTTGGGTAGATGGGAAGGTGGGTAGTTTGTCAATTGCCCAGCAGAGACGAAGGGAAGGTGCCCATGAACGATTGGAAATGTTGATATACAGAAAAACCATTTGTTAGACTGGTGGCATTCGATCATAATGGTAACTTGGGTAAGAGGCTAACTGGGCACCATGACAGGAGGGAACATGGGTAAGACGGCAAGTCGAGAATGTTCAAACCAGGCACCCCTTGGAAGAATCGTTGCTTTTGGCAATCAGAAGGGAGGATGCGGAAAGACAACAACGTGTATGAATCTAGGCGCCGCCTTGGCGCGAAAAGGTAGGACAGTGTGTTTGATTGACGTAGACAATAATCGGGGACTGACCCGTTCATTTGCCTTTCCCAAGGATGATTCTTACTATTCAACTTTCGACCTCTTGACCGGCAGTGCCACTGTGGAGGATTGTTTGGTTACAGGCAACTACGAAGGTTTGCTCAATGAAGAGGAAGTCCACCTCAGGTTGCCAGACCGATTGACAACGATCCCGAGCAGCAGAGAACTCGAAAGTGTATCCGATCGAACTCGCACTGGTGAAGGCTATGCGCCTGAGAGCGTCTTCGCTAAAGCCATCGAGGAGCTAGCGTTGCAGTTTGACTACGTCTTTATCGATACCGCTCCGAATCTCACATATCCAACCGTCATTGCTTACAACACCGTCCCATGGTTCGTCCTTGTATCTAAAACCGAGAAAACATCAATGGATGCCCTAGCGGACGCCGTCAAAGACCTTGTAGAGATAAAGAGGTTAGGAGCACGAGGGCGCCTTCTGGGTTTGGTATTAACGGAAGTCGAGATCCGCACGAAGATGGACCGGGAAACAGTGAAATTCATCGCCGAGGACTTTGTCGGTCAGCTTCCTACAGGGGAGGCGATAGGGATGTATTTCGAGAAACGCATTAGCAAAGCCATCGCGATCCGAGAGGCGACTTACGCGGCGAAAACAATATTCGACTACGCGAAGAAATCGAAGAGCTGTCGCGAGTATGAAGAACTTGCGATCGATTTTGAGAGTCGGCTCGAAAGGTTCGAGGCAATCTTTTCAGTTGGAACGGGCTATGATTCCGACGATAGCCGAATGGTAGCAAACGGAGGACGATGATATGGCAAAGAAACCGAACTTCAAACCAAGCGTTAGCCAGAAGAGCAATGTGAGTCAGATATTGGCTAAACCGAAGATTCAAGAATCGATCAGGCCCGCGATTATCCACGCGGCTAATGATAGCAGCGCGAGGACGGCTTCGGCAATGAGACCACAGGAAGGTTCATCGGAAATAGCTCAAAGGAGGCGAGGAAAGGTGACACACTTAAAAACGGTGCTTGTTCAACGGGAAGCGCGCAGTGTGAACGATTTGATTAAGAAAGTAGGAGATGAATTGGGGCATAACCTTCCCTTTACTTCGTTCAGTCGTGGACTGTTGCAATTGGCAATACTGCGTGAGGATGAATTGCTAGCGGCAGCTCGCGAGTTCTCTGGACTGGAACGACCGGCGCATAGTGATTCCAAGGCATTCGCCGAATATCAACGCAAAATTAAGGACCTTCTATTACATGCGTTTGATATTCGAAGCCCTGTGCATCATCGTGGCGCTGATTACTGAGAGAGATTTGTAATCTGTTCTTCTCTCCGACCCATCATGATCCATAGTACCAAGATCCTAAAGGGCAAACCAAACTACCGCCGCGCGATCATACAGATTGCTAATAATGGGCCTCTATGTGGCAGATCATTCGCACTGCAATGCACACGTTTGGAGCACGTGAAATAGCAATATCTGATATTCTGATAGGAGAGCTTGAACAGCAGTTAAGAACCGCCTTCTTATGTAGGCTTTTGATTACAGGCGACGAGCCAGATTGTGATGGCGCCGCCGGAGATCAGCCGGCTGTCGGACGGTAGTTGCGATAGAGCGATGAGGAACCGTTCGAATCTCGGCAGAAGGGAAGGGGAGTTCCAATGGATGCAATAATGATATCGCAGAGCGAGTGTGCGTTGGCGGGATTCGACCACGAAATCAAGAAGGGAAAGCGCAGTGCAACAGCGGCCACGTCTAGCACAGAAGAATGAATCATGGGCGACTTACGCATTGGCCGGTAACAAAATTGAGAAAGATGCCTTTCGATCCACGTGAGATGGGGTTCGTGAAGTTAAATGGGTATTGTTCGTCAGGTCGAAAACAGACCTTTGAGTACGGGAATGGTTCCTTTGTTGACGGCGCTGCGGCGCACTATCGAATGAACCTTTACCTGCAAACGGATCGCTCCGTTGTTACCCTCTGGCATGGGTTGCTTGCTCGTTGCTCAGTAGAGGAATTGTTTGCGTCTGTTGGCATGCCAGGCGTTGTGGAACCGATTGCTTTTCGATCCGTTTTGTTTCAGGGAATCCTTAGGAGCATGCAGGAAGCCCGTGAGGCTTTTGATAGGGTGAATATCTCTGGATTCACTCCCCAAGAGCTTGTTCGCTGTGAAATGGAAGGCGTCGCTTGTCTCTCGTTAGTCGAGAAACATCTTGGCATTCGTTAGGATGAGGTAATCACCAAGAAGCTCAATCGTTCATTGACACGCCATAACCACTGCTTGCCCTAAGGGGTAGCCCCCAATCTTTGTTCAATGGGTTGTACGGAGGAAGTTCATCCGGTACGCCCGGCTATGCAGATTGTGGATCTGCGGTCTTCAGAGTCACAACACGTGACCGATGACCTTCGGTAGCAACGGGCACACCTGGTAAACCTGGCTCACCACCAGGCTAAAGGACGGATTTCATCAACCGTAGGTGCTTGTTTCTCGTAGCGCTGAGTGTCGCTGAGAGGTGCTTGCTCAGAACGACGGGGGCTTGTCTGGAGTAATCCTCACAAAGTGGTGAGAGCAATCCCAGCATTCTATCCGATACCGATGTGGAAGGTGGGCGACGCGGACATAGTTTGATTCATGATGGATTTCCGAAGTTCGGATTCCTGTGACGAATCAAGCTCGGGTTGTTTGAAGTGGTAAGTTGCTAGGTGGAATCACACGGAATTCTCCACCAGCAGCGAGTGAACACCACCCAGGGGGCTCAGGCTAAGGGGATTCCCGGAATCTCTATGCTTGTTCGAGTTCAAAGAGAACTCCAGGACTGAAGTGGTCCTGAACCTGTGCGAAGGTCCGGAGCTCCTAGGCTGGCGACAGTCAGGCCCGAATCCTGCCAGATTCGGGGGACCGCTGATAAAAAGGCGGCCGGTGAAAAGCTTAACGACCTAAAGGCTCGAAAGAGCCAAGAGAAATCGTCTGGGAAGACAGTGCCGAACCGGGACAGGCTTCGCGTGTTGGGTAAGATGAGCTTGTAGTTTCGTAGTCTGAAACTGTGTGAGAATTCTTCCAGTGAAACACACAAGAACTATGCCTTACGGAGACGTTTGGACATATCACGCCGAGTTTGGGCAACGCGCGCTTCAGAAACCGAAGCCATGCGGCCCTATTACCAATGTGAGCCTAGATGAGACGAACAACCATAACGCGGGAAGGTCTGTGGTTTCCGGAATGATTATCCGGTGCCTAACAGGGATCAGTTAGGTGATTCAAACACCGCAGACTGGGAGCGAGGCTCAAGTAGTAACCAGAACACCGTTCTGCGTGCAGTCATGCGAAGGCATGGCCATTTCTTTACGGAGATGCACGGCAAGGCAGTCGTGGGCGCGTTTGCATTGGAGTACTAACAGATGGTGCTGAGTGCGAATGCTTCATAGCAGTGCAAGGAACGAAAGAGCTGACGAGGACTTTGCTACAGAAGTCATCTAGACAGGCCAGGCCAGGGTTCCCTCCAGGAACCCTGGCTAACCGGCTGTCGAACCTTAGTTGAAGTCAGGTGTGTCACGGGCAAGTCATCTGAGAAGATGGCGGCTCTTGATCGTGAACCTGAGGATCGAATGCCAAGGTTTATGGTTAGGTTGCGGATGAGGGCAAATCATACCGCGACCTTATTTTGTACGTGCGAGACCGTAGTCTCGAAAGAAGGTTTCCGGTTTTGGAGTTGTCCGTCAACAACTCTATTTAGTTCCTGCAATGATGTTCCATTCGTGATACGGCGTTCGTGAATAGGTTGTAGAAGCACGCATCGACTTGCGGCTCACTTCAAGAGGAGAGGAATTGGAGAGATCAAACGCTGATGAACAGGCCGCAACCAGTATAGTCTTGGCCAAAGGCCAACAAGAGAAACTACAAGGGCGCGAAGCGCCACCATGCAGGCACGACGGCTTCGCTGAGAAGGCGTCGTGGCCTCCCACGCGAAGCCTGGAGGACGACGAGCAACAGATTGTTGTCTTCCGGTCATATGGCTTCGCGTTCCGTAGAGACCGGTTTGGGAACCGAGTGGACTATCCCTACGTTGTGTACACAGTCGCAGGCTTGCTCCAGCAGGTGGTCAACCTGGTCAACAAGGGATACCGGCTCTTCTATCAGGGCAGCATTCGCGAAGGTAAAGACCCACTCAAAACCGACCTTCACATGTTAGCGACATATGAAGTGATTCGTTCCAAATACACCCGGTGCCGATTGAAAAAAGAAGGGCAGGGGAGTGCGCAGTATCTGCGGTTTGGGAACGAGTGGATCATGCTCATGACCGAAGGATTAGGCCCTTGGTTCGATGAGCAAATTCAGCGGAAGCGACCAAATGATCTGACTGGCTATCCGGCACTCCACTTACATGGACATCAAATACGGCATGGCTGGGGTGACGACAGGAAGAAGCACACGTTGGTCAGCATTTCCAAACCGGTTCTTCGTGACTTGGAAGCCTACTTCCTTGAGATGGCCACCAAGCGTAGCTGGACGTCGTTGGTAAATGCTTTTTGGGATATCCCGTTTGAGCCCTACAAACCCGTGAGGATACAACTGCTGCAGTTGCTACATAAGGTAAACTTCAAACGGAAGTGTGCGGGGCTTCCAAGGGTTCCGGCATCGGCAATCCCCAAGCAACGCAAGATTGTAAGACCGTTCCAAGAACCTTCGGCCGTTCAATAGGGCAGGAATCACCTCTGTTTTCATGACCAAAATAGGCTAACTTAGTAGCTAAGCAGAGCGGGCATCAAAAATCCGTAGCAGCCCCTATTTCGTGATGAACATCACTCAGCCATAAAGGGTGCAACATTTAGCTAACCGGCGCCAGGTTATCAAAGTCGGCATCACATTGTGAAATCGAGTAGAAGAGATGTTTACCAAGAGGTTACCGATCGCATTATCGAAAAGTTAGAATCAGGTGTTGTACCATGGATGCGCCCCTGGAGTATCGCCGTTGGTCCACCGATGAACTTTTCGAGCAGGAAATGTTATCGAGGCGTGAACACGCTATTGCTTGGAATGCTTCAATTTGGGTCTCCCTATTGGCTGACATTCATTCAAGCCAAAGAACTTGGGGGCCACGTGAGGAAAGGAGAGAAGGGCGCCCCTATAGTCAAATGGGGCACCTATCAACCTGACAAAACGAAGGACAGCCCGGACGAAGGAGAGGACACCAAGACTGTCGGCTACCTTCGATTCTACAGCGTCTTTAATGCAACTCAGATCGAAGGCATTGAGTTCCCGCAAGCAGAAGAAACGGCCCTGAGTGAAAAGGCTCGAATCGAACGTGCCGATCAAATCGTTTCCGCAATGCCCAATGCTCCCTTGATCGGAGAAGGGCGGCATACCTCGGCTTACTATGACCGCGTGGAAGACACCGTGCATGTGCCAGACCGGCGGCGTTTTGATGCCATTGAGAGGTTCTACGAAACGCTGTTTCACGAACTCGTACATGCCACCGGTCACGCAAAAAGGTTAGCCCGCAAGACCTTGATGGAATTCCGGCAGACAGGAGACCGTCCGTATTGCCGTGAAGAGCTTGTGGCTGAGATGGGCGCCTCGTTTCTCCTTCGAGAAGCAGGCATCGAGATCAGCTATGAAGCTTCGGCTTCCTATATCGCGAGTTGGCTCAAAGTGCTGCGAGCGAAAGGGAATCGACGTTGGATCATCCAGGCCGCGGGGCAAGCATGCAAAGCCGCTGACTACATCCGAGACCGTGTGGGAGAAAACGGCGAGCACGCAGCAGCGTTCTCGATTGAGCCGGCAACGATGTCGACCTGAGGTGTCCATCATGAGGATCGGACGATGTCTTGACGATGGACACAGCAGAAAATCCAAGCTCACCCGGCGGTTCCGAGACGCCACCGTGGATAACGATCGACGAAGCGCTAGCGAAACTCGATGTTACCCAACACTACGGCGAATCCTTACTCTACTTCAAAGACGAGCCAGCTGGGCCTTCGGGAATTCGAGAAGAGATCGTGATTCCCGGAACCAATAGTAAGGGTAACAGCGAACGACGACTCATTGCACAGTTCGTCGCTGCGGTGCTTAGAGAAGGCACCTGGATTCGAATCAAATGATGTGAGGATGTGCAAGGAACTAACCGCATTCGCACTGCGATGTCCGCATGTGAAATTGCACTGATAAACTAACAACCAAATAGGAGATCCAAACGATGAGTGGCAAAACACGGCCAATACACCAAATCCAGTTCAACGGCGTTCGCGCTGCAATCTGGGAAAACGAAACAGAGCAAGGGGTTGTTCACAAAGTGACAGTCTCACGAAGCTATAGAAAGGATGGCGAATGGCATTCCACCGATTCTTATGGCAGAGACGATCTGTTGCTCTTAGCGAAAGCGGCAGATCATGCCCACACCTGGATATGCGATCAAAGGCAGTTAACGAAGGATTGATCTATCGTCTGGCCCAGACGTAAAATGGGCACCATCAAATCTTGCTGATTGACGGCAAATTGATAGTGTAAACTGTGCATATTCATCGCCATTTTTAGCTTCCGATAATGGGGCATTATCGGAACTTAGGCGTTGCCGAACAGCATCTGGGCATGGTATTCTGGTGCCTGCCATGCCAGACCACGACGACAGCCAGGACAAGCAGCTGCCAGCCACCACAGTTGGCCTCGGTGAGCTGTTCCAAGGCTCTCTAAGCCTTCCTGAGTCCGTCAGGATCGCTCTGTCCAATGCCAAGGCACATGCCACCAAGCGCGCCTACGTCTCTGACTGGCGAATCTGGTTCGAATGGTGCTCGAACACCCGGAAATCGCCTGTGCCAGCTGAGCCTGTCGATGTGGCTGAGTTTCTGAGCCTTGAAGCCATCGACAGGAAGATCAGCACCGTGCTTCGCCGCTCTGCTGCCATTGCCACGCTTCACCGCCTGGCTGGCTTTGAGTCGCCTTGTAAGAACGCTCTCGTTAAGGAAACCATCGAGGGTCTTAGGCGCATGCATGCGGACACGCCGAAGGCCAAGTCGAAGGCGCTTGTCGTGGATGGCCTGAAAGAGATCATTGCCAACCCCAAACCTCTAGCAAACCCAAACGAGAAGAAGGTTCTTCGCGATCGTGCGTTGCTCCTGATCGGTTTCGCCGCGGCCATGCGCCGCCAAGAGATTGCGCTCATCGAATACGAACACATCACCTGGCTCAAGCAAGGCATCGAAATCCTCATCCCCCACTCCAAGACTGACCAGGTTGGTGAAGGGATCATCAAGCGCGTGACTTATGGGATTCGGGAAGAGACCTGCCCTATCAGAGCGCTTGAAGTTTGGTGTCAGGCTGCGGACATCACCCAAGGTTGGGTGTTTCGGCCGATCACTCGGCATGGGAAGATTCAGGAGCGACCGCTCTCAGATCGGTCTGTTGCGAAGATTGTGAAAGACTACGCCATTGCTACCGGTCTTGAGGGAGCGATGGAGATGGCCGGGCATTCACTTCGTTCTGGGGCAGCAACCACGGCTGCTTTGAATGGCGCTAGTCTGGCGCAGATTCTTCAGCTCGGTGGCTGGAAGGATTCGAGGACGGCGCTCAGATACATTCAGCAGAAGGAAGCCTGGGACAATGTTTCGGGCGAAAAGCTTGGATTGTAAACTAACACAATAGTTATCATGCAAAATTGGAGCGGATCAGTCTGGACCAATACGAGAATGGAGTCGGGATTCGTAGCACCAATTGTTATGTGTTATAGTAGTTGGATTCCAAAATCGTTCTCAAATCTGTCCCTGAAACGAGTGGCCTTTTGTCCAGTTGGAGAAGCTCGGAGTTCATCGCAATACTCACGAATCCATCTCTCAAGGGAAGCCTTCAAGCAGCCTGGATCAAAGATGACAATAGAAAACTGATGGTTGCCGCATAGTGATTGCCCTGCGGAAGGTTTCTCGATTGCCAACTGTCCAGTCCCGCTCATTCCGGCAAACGATGCCAAATCTCCATGGTGGTGCAGAGAGCACCGAACGCCTGTGTAGAACACATCTGCAAAGTCCTTCAGCTTGCCTGCTGTCCATCTTCCTCCTTCGTTGCGGGTAACGGATATAGGTGCTCCAAGCTGCCTCCGAAATACAGGGTCTAACTTTCGAAGAAATTCTTTATAGTTTTTTGGTTCATGCCATGCCTTCTCAAACTCGTAATGGCAAAAGACCTCAACTAGGGCACACAAAGCGCACATATCTAAATATGAAGAATGACCTCCGTTCATGTTTGCGAAGTACCACTTCTCAAACCGGGCGTGGAAACCGTCGATCACAGCGCCCCAATCAGACCGATCGATGTCGTGAAAAAAAGCGTCCCGATTGTAGCATTTCTTAAAGACTCTGATGTCGGGTAACGCATAAATGATCTGGTGCGATTGCGAAGTGTTTTGGCTACCTCCAAAAAGCTTCGACAGGAACAAGAGCAGCTTCATTTCTTCACATTATGTCACACATGATCCTACGATGTTCGAGAGACTTTTGATAGCAGAAACTCATGCTAGAGGCCTGGTAACGATCTCTGTCACGCAGGTTGCCATTCGAGATCTTCATGAGGTGAGGTTACTTCTCTGAGAGAAACACTTTGCCTGTAAAGTGTATCCTTCCCGGTTCCATCACGGCCCTATAATTTCCATAGAAGCAGTCGGCGCAAACACTTTCACCACGGCGCTGACCCCGGCTTGAATGCACCTCGGCCTTCTGAGCAGGCTAGAAGCACCAAACCGTTAAAAAGATACACTTTACTACGAAACTGTATCATGCTAGCCGAATGAGCGATTATTTCGACATAGCTCATTTTTGTGCTGATTGATCTCTTGATGAAATTAATTTCCGTGCCCGTTTTTCAAATTCTTTTCGAAACAATACGGGATCAAGGATCTTATCTTTATGAAGCGAAAGCATTACTTCGTATCTCTCTTCCGATGTCATCAAGGGACGTAGATGGGCCGGGCCAAACAGTCTCACATACGTATCGTCCGCATACTGCCGGATGGCAGGGTCCTCGATGGATTCAATCAGCGCCAGCCGTTCCTCATGAGTAGCACGAATTTTGGTAGTACCCGTAAGAATTTTCTCCACATACCTATCCCTCATAGCTTCGCCCTGAATCAGACTCAACGACTCCGTAAATTCCTTGCCATTCTGACAGTCCTTTCGCAAGAGCTGCTCTGGACCCCATGGGTGTCCCGGTCGTTTCTCAATTACCTTCGAACAACGGTTGATGGCGAGTCGGAACAGAGGCGTTGGAATGATCGGTCCACCAATGTGATTCTTGCCCATCTGAAGACATTCTCGAAGTGGTTGCATGAGCACCGCCCATTTCCCCTCAATGACCCCATGCTGAAGGTCAAGCTCTCAAGAACAACGAGCCTACTTCGAATCGAGCGTGCTCTTACAGATACTGAACGTCGACGCATACTCGATGCGGCTGACTTGTTAGTTCAGATTGGTGGACGTTCCAAGGACCGCAATCGTTATCCCAAGGGCAAACGTCCTACGCGGAAGCGGTACCGACCTTACAGAAACCGGGCTATCATTTATACGTTGATTGAAACAGGTATGCGTCGGGCTGCTGTTAGCTCTATCAATGTTTCTGGTGTAGACTTCGAGAAAAGAGAGATTGAAACCATTGAGAAAGGAGGCCGGCAGCAGCTCTATGACATTGGCGCTGGCGGAATTGCCGCCATTCAAGACTACCTGAACAATGAGCGAGAAGATGACGCTACATTTGCAGACTCCCCTGCGTTGTTCCTACCTACTCCAGGGGGCAAGAAGTCTAGCAAGAATAATTGTCCAAGAATAAGTGTGCGTCTCATTAATTACATTTGGGACCAAGTCTGCGCGCAAGCCGGAGTTGAGGGTAAGAGTCCTCACGGCGCTCGACATGCTATGGGCGTTTATATGAATGAAAAACTCGGTGTGGCTGGGGTCCAGCGTCAGCTTGGCCACAAGAATGCCATCTACTCTCTGGAGTATTCCCGAATCAGAAAGACTTTGCTTCAGACTACGTTAGATTCAATGGATTGAATGAATCTAGCGCACCGATTAACGCTGATTTACAAACTACCTACCAACCGCGAGAAGTCTGTCCCGATTGGGCAGTGCTAGCAATTATGTCGCAAGACTATTGATCAGGTTCCCAAACGAAGTCGCGAAGGCCGATGACGATAAAACAGTTTTCTTTAAGATAACTTGGCCTAACAATAAGTTCATGTTCGCGTCCCCGTGGCCCACGATAGCCTCTGAGTAGCAGCTCTGAGATAACGCTCTCGAGAGCCCGTGGCGGAACAGCAGTTAGGCATTTCATCCTCTTCCCATTGTAGCTGTATTCGGGTACAGCTAGTAGCTTTGAAAGCTCATCCATCTGACAATAATACCACAGATAGCTTGTGAATCCTAGAGGAGCATCCAATGTCCATGGGCATATTACGAAGCACTCCAAGGGCAGTGAAAGGGGCAACGCTAGTAGAATTCGCTGTCGTCTTTCCCATTTTCGTGGTCGCGGTGCTCGGCATCGTGGATGTTGCCAGACTCTTTGCCATCCAAGCCATTCTCAACAAAGGGGCCGATGAGGGATTGGCCGTAGCGTCAACAATTGCCAATTTGAATGTGGATTTCCCGGGACGCCGAATTGATTCCTCTGACTACGTGAGCTTCAGAGAAGCGAGGTTTCGAGCGACTGATGCTGCCGTTAGGCTTCCACGTGATACCCTTCTAGGTGGATTCAACTCTTCTGCTAGTGCTCATCTTTTGGAGGTCCGCTACGCAGACTCGGGGCTCAGAAAGAACAACCCAGCTACTCCAGATCCGACCGCATCGACAAGTGCTGCGGTGATTCGCCCAGGTGATTCACCCTCAGTCATCTACCCTGACGGAAGTGCGGTGGTGATTCAGCACCCAAGCCTTCCGGTGATAGCCGCAGGCACTAGGCTCGACGATCTCTTTGAACATCATCCAATTCGAGTCGAAGTCTGGGCAAGTGTTACACCACTTCTTCCATTTATCGGTCCAAAGATTCTGCGAGGTGTTGCCACAGGATTTCGGGAGCGAGTCCCTAGAGGACGATTCGGAGTCCTCGACCCGAGAACCATCGCCTATGTGGGCTACAACCCGCCAGGGGCAGCAAGAACGACTACGACTAGCACGTCGACCACTACCTCGACAACGTGGCCATTTCAATGTACACCAAACTGGCCTCTCTGCATGGACATTGGGGGATGTCCCAAGCTGAGACCCTTCCCCGGGGAATGCAGATGTGAGCCGTGTTGAACGGAAGAAGCGCCGCAGGAGAGAAGAAACCTTCAAGCGGTGAGGAGCGCGCCGAACCAAGGTGCAGGCGCGCTCCATCAACCGTGATGCTAGGGTGTGTGGCGGACTTGATACCGGGCGAAGTAGCCACCAGCAATGAACGGTGCACTGTAGCTAACGGTGACGCCGTCAGTATTCGAAGATTCAGACACAGCCCGCGGACCAGCCCAAGAATCACCTCCTCTTTTCGACGCTGCCACCAACCATGTGTTCATGTCAGAAGACTCTTGAATCTCAATGGTAATGTCAGCAGGTACGGCGTTCGGAAGCACCAGGGAGATGCTCACTTGGTCACTCATAGCATTCAGGGTACCCGCGATATCGTTCCCTTTCTCTGTACTATCGAGCGGACCACTCTTGAAGAGGTACTCCATTAGATTAGGATGCCCATCTCCATCAGGGTCAGCCGTTGGTGCTGCATCGGGATTCGATATTCCACCGGGAAGACTGGAGAATGCCGTGCTTGCCCAGGCTACCCATGTAGCAGGCACCATAAGGCCAGACGGTATCCGAAGCCTCACGTAGTAGCCATTTCCCATCAGAACCGAATTGGCATCACTTTGAATTACTAGATGCAGGTCGTTTCCGTGAACAATGCCATCGCGAATCCACGTGGAACTAGCAGCGAAATCATGACCAGTAAGACTCTTCCACCAATCGGCAAAGAGAATGGCATGAGGCTCGTTTGGAAGAAGTAGCCAACCACCAGAAGAACACCAGCCTCCGCAGAATCCTTCATCTGTGGACCAATCGGTCGAGCTAGATCCCATTGGCGGCTTAGTAGGCCCAAGGCTTGCAAACTCAAACGCACCGTTCTTCCAGATGGAAGCGCCAGAGTCCACAACCCCACCCGCAAGCGTTCCACCGTTCGAACTGGCCATAGCGAGGCCGGACGAGTTTGTTCCGAGAGGAAGCAAGGTGAACGTGCCGTCTGGCGCCCAAACTATGGGCGTGGAAGTTCCGGAGACGGTCACATGTCCTTGACACCAACCATCAGACGTGGTTCCCCAAACTGAGCTCCCTGTAACACCTGTCGAAGGAAGCGGAAGCGGGATACTCCCATTTGAGCTGGTGTAGCTAAAAGCTGCCGTCGCAAGCGTCGTTCCTACAGAAATTCCACCGGCAATTCCAGTGTTAGACACTCCATGAAGCACAGATTCGTCCAGAAGTGCTCCAGGAATTGCTGGAACTGTCTCCGGATTCTCAAGGTCTCCACGTCTGTAGAAGAGTGCTTGTTGTTCACCACCGAACACCTGAACCGGATGGTCCACATTGGCCACGATGTAGTCAGCGTTGCCTGAAATGGCCGAAGCGTATCCCCTACCCCCTGTTAGCTCTTTTCTCTTCGTCGTCAGCGTCGGAGTGAAGAGACCTGGAACTTGGAAGCCATCGGAGTCTAGCAATGAACCGCTGATGTACGGCGTGCCGTCCGCAGCAACTCCAAGCCCTGTGATTCTCACCTCATCTCCAAGGTGAGCGTATTCGTAGCCAGGAGCTACAGTGGTGAGGCCTGCCAAGCTGGCAGCAGGCACCGAAAGATAGAGACTCGCCAGCAGAGCCCAATTTCGTATTTTCATAAGATTAGGTCTTTGGTTAGCCGATCGCGCTGGCCTAACTGATTCTGTGTGCCGAGTTACTCGTTGAACACCAAGAAACCGAACAGCTAAACCTCTAACGTTCTCCGCGGCGCAACCGCCCAAGTTCCCTTTGTTAGGCAATTGGATGGTTGCGCTCACAAGTCGTCTACCCCAAAAGCACTCGTGAAATGACCTAACTAAAGCCTCACATACAATCAACGGCCTAGTGTTCTTAATACCATAGGTCGCCTCCCTAAGAAATGTTAGGGCTCTCCTGGGTCTGAGTTCGTTCTGGTGCACGGTTCGGATTGCAGCCGAACCGGGAAATAAAAGAGGGCGCGAACTCAACGCGCCCCCGTCGAGGTACCGCCAAGCACCTGTGGAAGAAGCCCGAGAGTCGCGCCCAAGGGGGCGCGTACGCAGGGTTCTTCCGGTGAATTTTGGCGGTTTTCGACGGGACCCAGCTCAAAGCTACGCTTAAAGCTTTCTGGTGATGTTATGTATTTCCTTAGATCATAGGTGCGCTAAAAATGGCGTCACAGGTAGTGAATATGAGATCTGTGGACGTTCCAACTGGATTCTTCAAGAGTCTTCTCCGTTCAAAGCCGCAGTTCTAGGTTCTTTGTTCTCGTTCCCGAGGTAATGTTAGAGGGCTGACGACCATCCAACAACCAACAACCCAGCAGTCAACGAGTCAACGGCTCACTCAGAGAGATCTACACAAGGACACGTCTGTGGCCGAGGGCCTGAGCAGAGACAGCTGAATGGCCTTCCACGGCGAACTGGCACTGAGACCTGCGACTTCCTCGTCAGGCCGGCCATGCCAATACGTCATTGCGTCGGATGAACAGTAAGATAGATAAGATTATCGGGCACTTCGAACTTCGGAAGCAGCTGGTTTGGGCCGAAGGGGTAGGCTCCATGGAAGCCTTCGATTGCGGACAATATCAACAATCGATGATTCCGTAGATCAAATTCCACGCTCACGAGATCGAGCTGGAGGTGGATCTTTCCGTGGGTAAACAAGACCTAGTCTTTTGCACTTTTAGATCTATTATTGAGCCACTTCCGAGTGTCTTCAAAAAGCTCCGCTGGCTCACTTGAGGCAGGGCGAAGAACTTCATTAATTTGCTGCTCTTGCAAAGCTCTTAGAACATTTGGGTCACCCAATATTTGAAATCTCTCGAAATCTGAAAGCTGGGAAGTGATGAAGGGAGGATAATCTTCGTTATTCTCAAGTTCACGAAAAACTTTGTGGATGTTTAGAGCTTTCGCTGAATTAGATTGTGATTGGTCGAATAGTGAAGCACGCTGCGATTCGTTCGAATTCATTTGACGTAATCTGATTTTCAGTTCGGGCATCGATTCCTTATCAACATAGTTTAGGAAGGCTAGCGACGGTTTGCATCCTAACTCTGCCGCAGCCAAAAAATTATCGACGGCTGCATCGGGGTCGTGATCGTAAACATCTGCCAAAAGCTCTCCTCCAAAGCCTATGGAACTAAGATTCTTAATATCAACTAAGCCGGTTTGTGCGAATGCCATCGCATAACGTGCTTGGGAAAAGCCAGCTTCGTAAGCTTTCGAAATCCATGACTTAATCACTTCCGGAGGTTCGTGCATACTGGCCAAGTAAATCCCATAAGAGAATTGCGCGTTAGGCAAACCCTTTGTGGCAAGAGATTGCAATGTTTCAGCCACGCTGGGTGAAATATCTAAGTTGTCGAGATCGACAAAATGGTCGCTGATCTTCTCCCAAAGTGCTAACGGACACTCATGGTCAAGCGCAAGTTTCATTTCTTCACTAGATCTTAAAGGATTTTGATGCCCTTCTAATTGATAATATTTGGCCAAGAGATAGTGACCTGTAGGCGAACCAGCATCGGCAGCTTTCTTGGCAAAGCGAAACGCCCTTTCAATATTGGGCTCAACCCAATCTCCTCTTTGGTAGTATAGGCTCAAAGCCGCTATGGCATCGGGATTCCCCTCGGATGCGGCAAACTTGACGGCTATAGATCGCTGTTCTTTCTCAGCGTATTCTTCTTCCTTCAAGCCTGATGTATCGGGTAACGGTACTACCGAAACTTCATAAAGATCTTGAGAGACGAATGGCGGAACATTTGATTCTATTCTCTCTTGGGGAGAATGAGCAAAGCTGTTGGAGTCTTGCAATTGAGATTTGTTGGACCATGGAGCTAACATAATTGCCATGACCAGTAAAAGAATGCCCATTGCAGCAAGCGCAAGAAGGAACTTTCGTCTCCGCTCAGATTGTGGGATTGGTTGCTCGATTGCCTCTGAAATCTCCTTCACGCTCGCGGGAACTCTCTTATCAAAGTTGTTCTTTGGACCCAACCGAGGTGCCGAACGCCTGGAAGTGCGAGGCCTTGAATCCTCGGCTTTCGGTTTTAACTTCTTCACGACGCCCTTGTCATGTGCTTCATAGGCCTCGACCATCGCCTGCAACTGGTCGGTGCGGTCCAAGAGCTGACCGTCAAGATAAAACTGAAAACTTTCGCGAGACACTCCTTTAGTCAGGGAGGCCTTGTTGGTTTGTAGGTCGAAGTACGGGGACCGTGATCGTGAAGTTTCTCTAGAACTGCCTGAAGAATCAACTCTAAGGAAGTCAGCAAGCAACGACGGTGTCTGATGCTGATGACTTGTGTATTTTGGGCTAAATCCATAATATGGAACGAAACAATCCCACATCCAACAGGTGTCCTTTCTATGATTATGTAAACCATGAATAGTATCGCAGATTTGGATACCTCTAAGCGGTGACAAGTGCCCGTTTTCCGAGGGTTGAGTCAATAGCTTAGCGACAAAATAAGGAAATCGAGCCGAACAGCAACGTCCGAAAAAGTCCCTGTCAAGACAATATAAAGGGCATGTTCGGGGCCCATTTTTAGCAAAATCACGCAGACGAATTATTTCGTTTTCTTCGCAAGAGAATTTCTTCCGATGAGCTTCGAGCTTCCTATCAAGCTCCTGCTCATCAAATGAGTTTAAGTGAGCCCGAAATTGATCTTGGAGAGGAAAAGACTCACGGACAGCAGGATCCAACTCAACTTTATCAAGATCGAGTGGGCTATTCTTCGTGGTAGCGCGGAAAACAATCATCGGAGTTCAACGTTGAGCAAACAAGGTCGCGAATAATGATGCCCTCAAGGCGTTGCTTATCAACGCTTTGCTGGAGAATCACTGCTAGGATTCAAAGTTGAGGTTACAGGTTGAGGCCTTTCACTTTGAACACTGGAGATTACGGAGGGTAGCGTGGGTCATGAAAGAACAACAAGCATGTTTGGGAGCAAGTGAATCCAATGATCCCCCTCATCAGTCAGTAGTTGACCAGTTGAAAGCCGTCGATCACGAAAAAGTAGTTAGGATGGTGATGGCGACTGGTGCCAGCTATCATGATGCGCAGGACGCTACGCAGAATGTAATTGCGAATCTGATTCAAAATCCTCAGCCAGCCCCAGACTGTCCAATTGAGGCCAGAATCGTCCAGCGAGCGAAGTTGGACGCACGAGATGAGATGCGAAAAACTAGCCGTAGAACTCGAATTAGGGAGGACGGTGCTCAATCAATTATTGAGAAACTTTACGGACAAGAGAACCCCTCTCCCAGTGAGGAATGCTGCACACATGAGGACGAAGCGAAGCTATGGCGAAGGTTTGAGAAGTTCATTGGCGTCTTGCCTGAAAAACAGGCGCTTGTATTGGCGTTGAAACTTGAACTGATTAAAGTCGAGCCGTCAGATGACAAAACAATTTTAAAAAATCTCTATTACTTATCCGAGAAGATCAGAGCGGACAAAGAACTTTGTCAAATAGCCTTAGAGCGGGGATGGAGCCGTATACGACGAAAATGAGGGTTGGTCTGGACGAGAGTCGAGACCAACCATTGTGCTAGTCAACCTTTGTATCTTTTTCGGCCCGAGAACGTAGTAAGCGTAAGCGATCGGCAATCTGAGCCATTTCTGGATCCAGTACGTCGTCAGGATTGCTGATGCTTGGATCAGAAAGAAACTTATCCTTAGCTAATGCGTATCTAGTTGCCAGTTCGATTAATAGTTCCTGCTCTTCGTCACCTAGTGTAGCAAGTGCTTCTCGGAGCTTCTTTTGTTTCTCTTCGGTCAAATCTGCGAGATTCAAGATAGCTGTTTTGCTGACATGTGAACTCCCAGACCTGCTATTTGATTGATGGTCCATCGAGATCCCAATATCGCGTTCGGAATTTCGACGAACCATCGAACCATTTTTCCCCTGTGGGTAACCTTTACTCATCCAGACCAATAGAAAGTTTACGGAAGATTCATCAAAGATGCAATTCGTGAGACTAGAGAAAGTCTTGGCCGAAAGGGTACCTTCATGACGAATTCTCTTTGAGAACCATCCTTTCAAACCATGATACCAAACTTTCTTCAATTCGATAGCGAACTTATCCTTGGAACCTTTCTACTAGCCAACGGAGACCTGAGAGCCAGCCTTGGTGCGGTGGCTGGCATAATGCATGCGGTTTCCCTCGTTGTCTTCTTTGGCGGGTTGATCATATCTGGAGTGCTTTTCATGATAGGCAGGGCTGAGTACTTGAAGTATGGCTTGGTGGGCGCGTCTGTTGGCGCGATGGCGTATGTGCTGGTCTCTGCGCTTTACACGGCTGGTAGCCCGGTCGATCCAAACATTCCAATGACCGGGTTTTAGCCTGCGCGAACTATGGCAAAACGGCGAATCACTGAGACCAATTTTGGCGAAACCCGCCCGACCGTCTGGCGCTTTGAAGGCGGCGATGTCATTTGGATGGTTGCGGGTCTTGGAAGCGGGCTCCTTGTCTTCCGCTTGGTGCACGGCACTTGGCAATGGTCCGTCATGGAGGCTAGCCTTGTGGCCCTCCTCCCGGTGGGTTTGATCAGCGCTTACGTTCTCGGTCTGAGACAGGGAAAGTCTCGGAGCTACGATGTTGAGTTCTTTGAATGGGTGAGCGTGCGATTTCAGACGCGATTGGACGAGTGGCTAGGGATGCCTCGCAGACACGCACATTTTGGCCCGAGGAGAGTGATTGTCGATCGTCATCCACTCACTCAATGCACGGATGATAAGACTTCCTGACATCTACCTCGCCAACGATCTGATCATCTACAATGATCTTGGACCGCGTGGTGGGCACATTGGAAAGGGATTCCGAATCACGATTCCGGGGCTAGAGCACGCCGATGTCGAGCTGTTGGAAGAAGCGACGGACGCACTCCAAGTTGGTATCGCCGTTCTAGGCGAGCATGACCGACTCCAACTGCGATGGTCCTGTCACTCGAACTACCGCACAGAATTGCTGCGTTATCACGACGAAACCAACCAATGGCGTTCCCATCCTTGGGCCAAGAGGCAGAGAAATGAGCTATTCTGTAGACTCCACGATCAAATGGAAAGGCGCGTTCTACGACGCGAAGAGCTTAGTTTTTTTGTTACCACGCATTTGGAGAAAGTTAACCCACGGAAAGAGAAAGGGAAGCGTTCGCTGTACGAACATCAGCTGTCTGCGGCGGGTACCCATCTCGAGCAGTGTGGCGATGCCTTCAGCCAGGTGGTCTCCGGTCTTGGCGGCGTGGTCACTCCAAGAGATGACCTGGACCACTTTGCGGATTTCTATCACTACTTCAATCCCTCGGCCGCAGACGATCAGCGTGATGTCGTCTCGCTCTTTGAACCACGAGCGAATGTGCTCAGGACTTGTTGGAATAGCGAAACGGTTCCTGTTCAGCCCTACAGTGGCTTTTGGAGAGACGGATACTTTCATGGCATCGTCGTGTTGAAACAGCCACCAAGAGCTACGTTCGCCGGAATGATGCGGCAGCTGACAAGCTTGCCCATGATTAACTACGAGATTGTCATCAACCTCCGCCCCTTGAACGTCCGAAAAGAGATTGAGAAGGAAGAAAGCGCCCACGAGAAACTCCACCGCACTTTTCAGCACAATGGCAGGCTACGCATGTGGTCAGCCATGGAGAAAAAACAGCTAAAAATACAGCGCTTGATGAGTCAGGTCTTGCCGTATGAGTTCCTTCTCATTGTCGTGGTGCGCGACCGAGACGAGGAGAGCCTTCACGCGAAGCAATCGGCGATTCAGACGGCGATCTGTGGACTTCAAGGTGCACAAGCATGGTGCCCCGACCTTCCTCCAAGTAGCTGGAATCATTTCTGTGCGGCAATTCCGGGATGGACGTGGAGCGGTTACGAGGATTTCTCGGCCTATTTGGAAGACGTGAGCTGTGTCGATCTGTTTCCATTGGGTAGCACCTCAGAGGGTGCCTTGGACGAGGCGGAAGCGCTCTACCAAGGCGAGAATGGGAATCTGGTGGGGGTGCGGACCTTTACGGGCAAAGACCAACATGCGTCTCCCCAACATGCCATCATGATTGGCAAAAGTGGGAGTGGGAAGTCCATGTTGTGTATGGATCTCCTGGTACAAACGCAAGGCCAGTATGGGTTTACCGTGCTCCTTGATGAAGGCCTATCCTATCAATGGTACGCGAAGCTCTGTCACCCGGATTCCAAGGAAATTGTGATCGAGCCAAACAGTAACGTTACGTTCAACTACCTCGATACGCGGGGTCTCCCTCTTTCCCCGATGCAGCTTGCAGATGCAACGGCGATGGCGCTCCTCTTGGTAGGGCATCACCCTGACGAGGACCGAAACCGACTGCGTCACGCACACTTATTGCAGGCGATTCGGCAGCTCTATCATGATTGTTTCCGAGAGTGGCGGACGGGTCATCCCGATGAAATCGAACATATCGCTAGAGAAACGTTTGTCATTCGAGACTGGCAGCAACGCTTGCCACGAGGAAGCAGTTTCTTGGACGCTTATGTCGCCTTCAGAGACTGGTCAGAAGACCATCGTGACGAAGCTGATGATCGACTCTCGCAGGTCGACACCGCCGCGGTCGAACGGATTTGCCACACGGAGGACGACGATCTAGGCAACTTGAGTTACGCCTACATGTCGGGCGGCACGATGCCGATTCACAGCCAACTGCGTGAACTGTTGTCAGCTTCTACCGGAAATAGTCGAGAGGCCGAAGAGAAGCGGATGTTAGGGACGTTTCTCGATTCCTGGTGCGCTCATGGCAGCTACGGCGCGCTCCTGGATGGGCCAAGCAATGTTCAGTTTGATGGCTCCCTCGCCCACTTTGAGTTTGGATGCATCCCAGAGGCAGCACAGGAGCTGCGGTCGGTAGCGGCTTTCCTGGTCACGAACTATGTGCGGAACGAAATCATGACTCGCCCGCGAGGCGAACGAAAGCGAGTCATTCTAGAGGAATTGAGTTCGCTTCTGCTCAACCACGGCGGTGAAAGGATCACACGGGATTTCTTCGAGCGTATGCGGAAATACAACGCCTGGATTCTGGCGATCGTTCAGCAGTATGCGCGGTTGTGTGAGAGCCCAGTGCGACACAGCATCATGTCGAACATACGCTCGTGCTATATCCTTAAGCAAAGCGACAGGGAAGAAGTCGATCAACTGGGCGATGCACTCAAACTCCCGGAAGTAACCCGGCAAACCATACTCAATTTTCCCGAGCCAACGTCGCTGAAAGAGCCTTACTCGTCGTTTGTTTATTACGAGACCAGGGATCGTTATCCTCTGATTGCGGTCGGCCGCCATGTCGCTTCGCCTGAGATGCTCTACATGTCGGCGAGCAGTGGCGGTCATGTAGAAGAACGTGAGGCTACGCTCGCCGCTGAGGTGGATCCAACTACAAAGCTGCTCGAAAAAGTGCATGCATCGAATGGCACTTAGAAAGAAACATACGAATTCTTGGGTCATTCAGTGCGCTGATGACGAATTCTTAGTGAGAGCACTTATCTACCCTCACTATGTTCAAAACGTTCCTTGCCCTAAGTTTGATGTTAACCCTTCTCTCCAGTTGTACGGCGCTACGAAGCGCTGGGCTAGCGGGTATGGGGGCCTATGCCGGCTCCACGATTGATGATGGTGGTTTAGGCGGATCTCTGTTAGGGGCTGCGACTGGAGTCGCCGCGGATGCTGCTCTCAATCATTGGGAATCCAAGAAGTCACGCACCGCGTTTGTTGATGGGTATGCGTTAGGTCGCTCCGACGAAATCAAGCGGCTCTACTGGGCGCAGCAACGGCTGCATGAGGCTCAGGACGACACCCCAAGGCTACGGCGGCGCTACTATGAGATTCCCGTTCCAGCCCACGAACAAGACGGTGTGCGCTTTGAAGCACATACTGTTGTTACCGATATCATTGAATGAAACCACTCTATCACCCTGACGGAACTCTCGACCATCTGGCCGTGGAAGAAGACTGGCAAAGGCGGGAAACCGAGCAAGCAAGCTACATCCCTACCCTGCCACCCATGGTGCCATTGCAACCAAGGATCCCGCGTCTGCGGCCGAGCAGTGTCCCAAAGAAGAACCTCTTCCAATCTCTATTTCACAAGAGCCATGAAACTTATCCATTACCTACTTCTCTTCGCCGTCCAACTCATTGCCACGCCTTCCGAATCCAAAGCGCAGTTCGGCATCGGCGGCCCACTTCCAGTGATCGACCATGTACACATCGGTTTGAATGCTAGTCATAACGCATTAGATCTGGTCGAGCAGATTACTCAGGTGCTGAAGCTCATTGAACAGATTCGCCAGATGGTGGATTACCTTGAACGTTTTGGTGATCCAAAACTCATCTTGGATGTGGCTGGTGCTGAAGAACTGTTAGCGGCTCTCAATCAATCGGGGTTGATTGAATCCTCTCCCATCATCGTCGGTGACGCTAATGGAATTGACGTATTCGATTACGGAGGGCTTGGGGTCTACAAACCTGTAGGCCCCTTGGTAACGGTCGATGGCGTCGTTGCGGAACCGAGAGACCCAAGCCTTTATCGACCTGAGGACGCTGCGCAAAAGACGTTTGAGAACTACCGGGTAGTGCAGGCGTCAGTTTTCTCCAGACGCGAAGACTTAAAACGTACGGTTGCTTCGACGACTGCTGGTCTGCAAGCAGCGACAACGGCAAGTGAGGTGCAGAAGCTTCATGGCGTCCTCATTGGGCTACAAACCGAGCTCGCAGCCGTCGACCAGGAGCTGGAATTTGCGGCACTCGAGAACCTGGCGCGGCATCTTGAGAACGAGAATCAACGGCGGGTGAACGCAAAGGCCTCCATTGAAAGAGACGCAGCCGTGTTGAGAACAGGAAGCGCGAAGGATCAGCAGTTCTACCCACTCTACGCCGAGCCGGTGTTCTTCACTCAAGAAGCGGAGTAACCATTCAACACCCGGGCCATGAACACGAGCTTCTCCGAATCCTTCCCGGTGCTCCTGGAATCCGCACGGGAACTCTATGACAACTTTGTGCTCGTATCGTTTGTCGTCGTGTTCGCGGGATTTCTCTTAGCGGTGTGGCGAGGGATGATCGGTGATATCACGGAGATTCTTCGAGCGGTTCTGTCTGTGGCGATCCTTGTCGTCGTGCTAGGCGCTTTTCCAGGCTGGATAGATCAACTGCAACAGATCACGCACGAAGGCGTGGTGAAGCAAATAGGGGCGAATCCAAGCGAAACGCACCAACGGCTGGCGGTACTCATCACCGATCCGATCGACGTCAATGCTGAAGTGGGATTCTGGGATGTTCTCTTTAGTGATGAAGCTAGTCTCGGGAAAGTCATGCTCTATGTAGGAGTTTACTTACTGAGCAAACTCGCCTGGGGACTGATGTGGCTCTCCTATCTCATTCAGCACATACTGCTACTGCTAGGCATTGCCGTAAGTCCACTCTTCCTTTCAATGTTCATGATCAACGCCACTCGAGGCATCGCGGTGCGGTTTATTCTGTCTCTTCTGGGTATTGTGTTATGGCCTCTCGGATGGGCAGTGGCGGATCTGGTGACTCGTAGTTTGTTGGCGGCAAGCGTCGATAACCAAGTATTCACACCCATCCAGGGAAACATTGTCCTGTATACCTCCCAGAGCTTCGTCTTTCTCTTCGTTCTCAGCCTTTGGCTCATCTTTTCCACGTTGGCAGCACCTTGGATTTTCGCGCGAGCGATTACGACGGGGTCTCAGATCGGCGTGGCTTTGCTAGGAGGTTTCACTGGAGCCTCGGCAGTCGGCCTGACTGCAGGTATCGGAGGTGGGGCCGTAGCCAGTGCGGGAGGAGCAGGTGCCATGGGAGCCATCGGAACCGGGGCTGCTGGTGGAGCAGCTGGATTTCTGAGTGCGAGCACCGGTGGAAGCGGAGCCCTGGCCTCAGCCGGCATCGGCGCCCTGGCGGTGGGAGCTGCCGGGCTTTCCTCGGCGAATCAAGGAGGTGGCGGTTCGGGATCCAGCCAGGCTTCCGGAGGTGATGGCTCGAGTGAATCAACGCCGCCTCCCAACTACGATGCCATTGCGGAGCAAATCGCATCCAAACGAAACCAATAAGACATGACAAGAAGGACACCCGCAGCGATTGAACTGTTTCTAAGCAAAGACCGGATTGCTCGATTCTGGTTTTGGCTTTGTGTGATTGCCGTTATGGGCTTTGCCATTGAACGGCATCGCCTCGTGAAATCCCTAACACAGTCCAGGCAGTACATTGTTATGGATTCTAACGGAACCTACTTCTTGCCGTCTGTGTTAGACTTTGAGGAAGCCAAGGAAGTTCATGCTCAGCAAACCAAGCTTGTTCTTGAATCGCTATTCAATCGCTCGCCGTCAGGACCAGACAATCCCGAGCGCCTCAAACGCTTGTTAGGAAAGAAAGCGTTAGAGAAAGCAAGGCAACTGTTCAAAGACCAGGACGCGGAGTTTCGCGATAAACAACTGCATCAGAAAGTAGAGATCGGAGCCATTCAAGTACTGCAAGTCCGGGACCACTCCGTGCTTACAGCGGCTAAGGGGCAGATCATTCGTACGGGTGTCTTCGAGAGCAAGCCGGTGACGGAGGTATTGGAGGTCAATGCCCAATTCAAGTTCGTCCTGAATCCAGATATGAGCCGGAACGGTCGTTACCCAACTGTGGCCGTGGTCTTTGATGTCGAAACCAAGATTGCCGTGAAAGCATGAAATCGAACTCCTTAATCCTATCACTATTGCTTCTAGCAAGCCACGTCTACGCTGATAGGTCAGCGATTCGAGAGAGGGTTCTTGATCCGAACGAACCCATGGAAGTGGCCGTTGGAGCATCCAGTGCGACCACCCTTATCTTTCCGACGGAAGTCGACACGATCATCGGCTATGGCCTTACGGACGGCGAGGCGCCCGGCACCTTCCACTATAGTCATCCCGAGAAGTCTCGACTGGTCGTCCTGCGTAACATTGCTCCAGAGAAGGAGGCCTACATGACGGTTGTCTCGGGTGAATCGGTGTTCGTGTTTCACCTCAAGTCGAGCGACTCCCCGGTGCTAGCTCTCAAACTGTTGAAACAAGCGCCACAAGTTAAGCGGATTGAACCTTCAGCCATCCCTAGCAGACGTCTAGATTACTCCATCGATGGCCTTCTCAACTTGCTCAAAATCTCGAGAAGCGAGGGTGCGCTACGGCCTCACCTTCCCAAGGTCTACGAGAACGTGAAGAGCCGCTACGACGTCAAGGCGAAGCGTTTCTACGATGAGGTTCATACGATTATCCACTCCATCCATCGCTTCCCTGACAATGACACTTTCGTCTTTGCTGCGGAACTTCGAAATCAAACGGGACAGACGCTCACCTACGACGTGAGTAAGTTACGCATCCGGGTAGGCAATCGTGAGTATGCACCCACGCTTGCGGATGCTTCAGGCAAAGTCGAGGGAGGTGGCGCAGCACGGGTCTTCCTAGTGCTCACTGGGAACGCGGAAGGCAATCGGTCAAATCTGAGCATCGACAACGACTTCCGGCTCTTGCTTGGTCCCACGGCAAACGCATCGGCTAGCCATTCGATAAATGCGAAATTGGAGGGAGCGAAGTAATGGTGCGAATCTTAGAGTTCTTCAAAGGGCGTATTGGTTCTTCCCTCATCTTCTTCGCCTTGGTGTTCTCCATTTTCTATTTCGTGCGCGAGTACCGCGAGCGCAAGCAGGAAGCTAAAGCGAGAGAAACAGCGCGGAAAGTCAATGTCGCGGAGTTTGGGCAGGTAGCCCCAGAGAGCGTTCCACCCGATCCGCACGAACCGCAGGTGCGAGAATGGGTCAAGGAACGTGCCATCGACCTCTTTCGCCCGAAGCAGCCAAACCCACCGGCGATAAGTGCCCCTAGACCCAAAGCAGCCGAGACGCCCGAGACGCTCCCTCCGTTGGTCCATAAACACTCTGCAGCAAAGCCGAAGAAAGAAGTCAAACAGACACCCGAGTGGTATGCGCCTCGCGGCACATTGGTTCCTTGTCAGTTGGTGAATACCATCGACACAGGAGACCTCTTTGCTCCCGTCATCGGCTTGGTTACCACTGATGTTTGGCACAACCAACAATTGGTTATTCCGGCAGGAACCCGTGTACATTACACCGGGCAGTTTCAGCGGATGCGTGATCGTGTGGCTGCTGAGGGGGTGTGGACGTTTGTTTGGAGTGATGGACGGGAATACCGTATCCGAGGGGTCGCGCTCGACCGTGAGTATCTGCCAGATCACGACCGTTACGGGCTTACCGATGGCTCCGCAGGGATTCGCGGGCGGGTGCTCCATTCGGATTCGCTAAGAGAGCTGAAGCTCTTCTCGGCCACTGCCCTTGCTGCGGCCGCCAGATCCTCAGAAGACACGGTATTAACGGTGTTAGGTTCGAAGCCCACCAATTCGCTTCAGAACGCTGGATTGGAAGGCGGCGCAGCTGTCGCCGACCAGTACGCGCAACTGCTCCGTCGCCAGATAGATGGCGATGGGCTCTTTGTGAGAGCCACGGCAGGCACTGAATTCTACATCTACCTCTTAGACGTCTTCGAACCAGAGATGGCTAGCGTTGCCGGGCTAACACAAGAGCAGCAGAGAACCTCGAAAGACGTCTCAAACCGAGTAAGCAATCCGACTGACAATCCGTCAGTCGCCACTCTCAATGCGAGGGAAAGAGCCGCACTGCTAAAGCGCCGCGAAGCTCTCATCCATTCACACCGCAACAATGAACTCACTCTATCAACCACACCATGAAGCAAAGTTGTCTTATCTCATTCTGTCTCTGCTTGGCGAACTGCGCCACCTGGACAAAGAAGCATTCCCCTGATGATGCTCCTGACTTGATACCCGAAGATCTTCGGGTAGCACACCATCATAACACAGACAGCGTGCGTCACCCTGAGTTTGTAAAGAGCTACTACCTTGGGCGGCGCCCTTCCGAGGATGGCAAGGCGATGCATGAAGCTCATCGCGTTTACACAATCGGCCAATCGGGAACCTGGAACCTGTTGAGTTCTGAGCCTACGGTTAACGGACCGGTAGTGGCTGCAGGTGATAGTGCGAAGCGCCCGCCGTATTCTAGCAGAGAACTGGAAGCCGAGAGACGAAAGCAAGAGGAATTGTCAACACAGCTCATCGAAGCCCAACGCGCTCTAACTGACATGCAAGCTCAGGCGGAGCAACGATTGCCGGAGCTCCAAAGGTATCTGTTGGACGTCATGCGCAGGGGCACGAACTCCAAGCCAGCCCCCTCGTTATCTGAGGAGGCGGAAACCAAGGACCTTGGAGAAAACTCATTGGAGGCCCTACGAAAGTGGGGAGAGCGCAATGATGCTCAGCAGTAGCCTGATACACCATGCCGCGGATGCCTCTGCAAGGGTGACGGAGGCCAAAGAAATCACCGTCGTCGGTACGGGTGCTGCCGTGCTAGCGCTCGCCGAGGATGCCGAGAGAATACTGCGAGAGACGGAAGCCATCGATGTCATCCTTGCCGGTGACACGCATGGAAGTGCTAGCACACGTCGAGGCGACGCCGTCGCAACCCAAGCCGTGGATAAGTTGTTGGGCCGGGGAAGCCGATTTCATCGGCAACACGGTGTCTTCGTGCGCCGAGTGGGGAACTGGGCGAAGCCTCATCCGGGAGTCGGGCGCCGTGATGAGTGGCAGGCTTGGCATAGTCATGCTAGTGGGAAGACCTATCACCGCCCTACCCTTACTCAGGTGGCCTACGGTAAGTTAACCCTCGGTCGCCCGAAGGATGTTACCTACGTGGGTACGCTACTTTCTCATGGATTGGTCGATAGAAGCCAGTTGGGATCATTAATAGGCCGAGAAACAGTCAAAGAGAGAAGGTTGCGCGGAGCCCACACACTTCAGTTGGCCGAGGATTTTCAGTCGTTTCGGAGCAAGCTAGAGCATCTACGCGGGACATCGAGATTGTCAGGTGAATCGGACCCAACGGCAGCCATCGATCGTTACATCGGCGATGTCACGAAGGCGCACGGCACGTTTGGGGTGCGGTCGAGTCAACTTCGTCTGGAGGCTCAGAGCTATGTCAACGGAAGAACCGACAGGCGAACTCAAGCAGCCAATCTGTTTGAAAAGCTGATCGCTCACCGAGCAAACCAAGCTGGCCAAGCAAGAGAGGCAAATGCGAGCCCGCGTATCCGAGTAGGAGGTGCCTAAAATCGTGAAGATGGATCTTGGCAAGCTCACCAACCTACGAAGTCATCTTCAAGGGCACATTGTCGGTCAGGAAGCGGTATTGACCGAGGTGGTCGAAGCGTTGCAGATCGGAGAGCTTGGACTCACCGATGAGTCCCGGCCGAAGTGCAGTTTCCTCTTTCTAGGTCCAACGGGTGTTGGGAAGACGGAGACCGTCATCACCTTCACCAACTACCTCTTTGGAAGTGACCGCCTCGTCCGTCTCGACATGAGTGAGTACAAGACGCGCGACTCCCTCAAGACTCTTCTTGGGGAAGGTTCTCAATCAGGGACGCTAGAACGTCATTATGATAGGGTTGCCGGCTGGGGAACGCTTCTCATGGATGAGATTGAAAAGGCTCATCGCGAAGTGCTTGATCTGCTGCTCCAACTACTTGACGCGGGGCGCCTAACAACAGGCGCCGGGCGCACCCTATCATTCAGCCAATTCTATGTCGTCCTGACATCCAACATCGGATCAGAAACGCTGCTGACACTAAAGCACAGCAACCGAACCTCACGGACGCGCTTTGTTGAAACCGAAGCACAGCGACAGCTCCGCCCGGAGACGTTCGCGCGTCTCAACCGCGTACTGGTTTTCGAGTCCTTGGACTACGACCAGCAGGTTGAGGTGACGCAGGCGCTCACCAAGCGCGAACTCAGGTTGCAAGGCACCCATGGGTACGACGTGACGCTTAGTAAGGATGTTCTGCGTTTCCTAACAAACAAGGGCTACCATCCTAGGTTGGGTGCGAGGCCCCTTCGCGGTGCCATTGAGAAACATGTCAGACGGGCACTGAGCAACCATCTGTTAGCCGGCGGTGACGGATGTGGAGCATTGAAAGTGAACGGTGACCATCTCATTCTGAAGTGAAAGACTACTCCGAGTTCGAGCGCGAACGACTCGTTTGGTTAGACCAACTCAAGCTAACCGCAGCTCTGCTCATGGTTCTCGACCACACGCTCTATTACTTTGGTGGAGAAAGCGTCGAGAGTGCAGCCACGCGACTGACATTGACCCGGGCCGCACAACCCCTCTACGCATTCTGCTTTTGTTATCTTCTTCATTGGAACGGATGGCACTTTTCTTGGAAGCGCTATGGACAGATCTCACTTACTTCGATCTGCGTCAGCGGTCTCTATAGTGCGAAGTGCGGGAGCCTCCGGCTTGACATGCTAGCGACGCTTCTCGTGGTCGCTCCGTGTCTTCCTAGCCTGTTTCGTCTGTCTGCACCTGTAAGGCGGACGTTGTTCCTTGTGTGCTGTTGCCTATCTTGTTTTAAGCGTCCGTTAGTGTGGCAGAATTGGGATTACAGTCCGCTTTTGGTGTTAGCGCAAGCGATCGTCAGTACTGAGTATGTAAGACACGGCGCTAGAACCGCATCAATGCTGATCGCAGTAGGCTTTCTGGTGGCTCTCCTTTCTTGCGCTCTGGCTGGTTATCTTGAGATGCGAGTATCGGCGAATGCTCTCATTCTCATAGTGGGTCATCCACTGGCGGCATTCATGACGGCCGGAATATTGAGGTTGAAATGGAAAGTGTCAGATCGTCATCTTCCAATTCGATTTCCGCTTACATTCTACGCAGGACATCTTGCGGTATTGCATAGTTTGTCTCACATGTAGATTCGGTCCCCAAACCGCTCGCGGGCTACGACGGTCACCTATCCTTCGATCAAGTCAGCATATTTCCATAATTTATATTCCCACCCCATTTATAACAATTTCAATGCGAAGTTGGTATCTTTAACAGTTGCGTTCTGGCCGAGGTCGTTTGCTTTTCTCAACGCACCAATTCCTGACAAGCCTCATGAGTTCCAATGGAAATCAGTCGGAGCAGAAGCGGATTTTCCCGGAAACACGGCAAAGTATGCTTGTGCGCATTCGTGGCGGAAGCGCAAAGGATCTTGAGAACCTTTGTAGTTGCTATTGGTACCCCCTCTACGCATATGTTAGGTACGTAGGAAATACACCCGAAGACTCAGAAGATCTAACTCAAGGATTTCTTGCAAAGCTTGTCGACCGAAGTTGGCTCGACAGATATGATCGAAATCGGGGCAAACTGCGGACTTTTCTACTTTTTTATTTCAAGAGGTATGTGAAAGACGAAGGCAAAAAGAGCCAAAAGCTCAAATCTTTCGTGGATATGGAGGATGCGGAGAAACTATACCTTCACGAACATATTGATGAACTCACGCCTGAGCGCTTATATGACAAAACGTGGGCTGCCAATATTCTCAGACGAGTGGTTGCCAAGCTTCGCGATGAGTTTGCTAACGACGAAAAAGCCACGAGATTTGCTCTACTTCAGCAGTGTTTACCATGGAACTCAAACGAAGATAAGTATGGGGCAATTGCAGACGAACTAGGTATTTCAGTTGGGGGAGTAAAATCAGCTGTCCGTCGAATGCGAGACCGTTACCGAGTAATTCTAGAAAGCGAGATAGTGGAAACTTTAGATGATCCAGAAAATCTCGAAGAAGAGATTCAATACTTAAGTTCGCTTTTTGCGAAATGAGAAACAACAGTTCCTGCGCGAGCTGTGGTCACGATCTCCCAGCAGAGTTGCCGGGCTCCCTATGTCCTGCATGCTTGTTCTTACTTGCCACGCCAATAAATATAGAAATATCTAGGGAGCGAAATCTTAATGAGATCGATACTCAGTCGATTCAGGAACTGCTAACTGGTTATGAGATTATTGAAGTGATAGGCAGGGGCGGCATGGGAGTAGTCTATAGGGCAAGACAAAAGAGTCTTGATCGAATGGTTGCTGTAAAGGTGCTTAATGAAGCTTTCGTCGAAGCATTCAAGGAAAGGTTTGAGAGGGAAGCACGGATTTTAGGAAAAATCACTCATCCAAACATTGTCGCCATTCATGACTACGGGATCGAGTTAGGCGTACCTTATATAGTTACAGAGTTATTTGACAGTAAGAACTTGGCACTCATCATCAAGCAAAAACAAATTCCCCTTTCGGAGGCTATAGCAATTTTAGATCAAATTGTAGATGCTGTAGGGTTTCTGCATCTACACAAAATCATCCATCGGGATATAAAACCTTCAAACATATTGGTTTCAGTGCACGGCGATGTCAAATTGATCGATTTGGGTATCGCTAAGATTGGGCGAGATTCCTCTGTTTGCGACCGTTCCACTTTAACGCAGACAGGAGATACCATGGGAACTGTGTTTTATATGGCTCCTGAACTTTTGGATAACGCACATACTGCTGATCAAAGAGCGGACCTATTTAGTATTGGAGTTGTATTTTATGAATTGATTGTTGGAAAGCCACCTATGGGCGCGTACACCCCTGCTTCCAAAATAATTGAAGGAATTGATTCTCGGGTAGATGCAATTATTGATCAATGCATCGCGGATAGCCCTGAAAACAGATTTCAATCAATCGGCGAGCTGAAAGAATCTCTGCAAGAGCTGCGATTTAGAGAAAAAGTTAGATCGCACAATTTAAGCACCTTGCTCTACAGATTGGCGGCCCTATCACTCGGATTAATGACCGTTGTTTATTTCCTTACTCACCACGATAGAAATCAGATCGTAAGTGACACCGACCAAAGGAACCAGAGAGATCAAACATTAAGATCATTTTCAAACTCGATAAACGACCCATTTGGAAATACAACGGGTGACAAGGAAAGGGCTTATTTGGATATTACGGACGTTGTTCTTTCCAGAAAGGGAAACTATTATGAGGCGATTATTAATAACGCTGCAGATCTTCCAACCAAAGAGGCTATGCGTGCCGAGCGCAATTGTGATTTTATTCTATGGATTGATGCTGATCAGAATACGACAACAGGGCAGAATAGTTCCGGAAACGATTACAATGTCCACGCAACTTTAACAAATCACGGGTGGGTGCCTTTGTGGATTAAAGTTAGTTCTTTCTCTAGAAGTGATCGCATTAAAACTGATCAGAATAAAATAAAAGCTTGGTCGGAAGGGTCAAGAGTCGTCATATCATTCCCAACCGAATTTTTGCCATACCCTTCATTTGATTGGTGGGTCGAAAGCACAACTAGAAATGCGCCAGATTGGCCTCCCGTTACTGGGAATCCCCCCACCCAGCGAAGTACATTCGCTCCGCGTATGCGGTAGAGACTTAATGTCAATGGCAACTCTGCTCCCCTCATGCAATGGAGCGAAGGCGACAGCTCGATTTCCGTTGGGTAAGTCTAGTGGATCGGAGGATCGGCAGCGTCTCAGCCTAATTTGAGGAAACTCGATTTGGGGACGAAACCATTTCATTTTTGGGCCCAAGTACGAAGTTGACGGGAGTCCAGCGCTCTCGCTCACCTCGCTATCATTATAATCCGGAATCAATTAACCATGTTTTTTATAAAAAAAACTCAGTCGTTTAGATTAGCAATGCTTCTTTCGATCTCAACTCTGATGCCGCCTGCTGTCTTCTTCACATTCGCAAACTCAGACTCAAAACTTGCAAACGCGGTTGCCGAACTGTGGAGTGACGCAATCAAAGGGGAAAATGCTGACCGTCGAGAGATGGAGGTCGCTTACGAAAAGGCCTTGGAACGGCTTTTGGACGTCTACTTTGACAAACGCGATCCAGATGGAGTTGAAGTCGTTAATCAAGAACTAAGACGTACCCGGGCCAACATCAGAAGGCTTAAGGATGGCTCAGATGAAACTCCATTTCAGGATGCCCCTATCAAGATTCTTCCCTACGGACCTAAGGAAATATCAGAGAAGCAAAAGATCCGGAAAGCAAAATTGAGGCAATTTCGCCGTATTAGACTAAGCGAACTCCGCGACAAGTTTGGTGCACTTCAAAAGGATCTTGCTCTCAAGCAAGATTTCATGGGGATAGACGTTATACAGAAGGAACTAGAGCGTATTGATCTAGAGATCAAGGAGACGGAGAATGTCTATTTAGCAAATGATCCAAAAGTACTTAAAGATGCTGCGGATGACATTCGAGGGGATCTCGAAAGAAAGTATTTAGATCTATCAAAAGCAAGCATGAATATAGACGCTAGATACTACGAGCTCGTTGTCGAAACAAATAGTATCCTCCCCGAAAAAAGGCAGATGAGGGGTGGCAAGCAAATCGATTTTATATTGTTTGTAGATGCTGATTGCAAAAAGGAGACGGGACAACTGGCCAGCGGAAATGATTACAATGTTCATGCGACATTATCGGAGGAAGGGTGGAAGGGCAAATGGTATAAGGTTAGTAAATTTGCGAAACAGGACAGTATCCGAGTTAAGAACAAGGAGATAGAAGCCACCTCAGAAGGCGATAAGGTAACTCTTAGGTTTCCTCGTAAATATCTTCCCTCTGAAACGTTCGAGTGGTGGATTCAGACAACGACCGTTAACGCTCCAGATTGGGAACCTGTATCTGGAGACACTTTTGCTAGAAGGTGCAAAAGCCAAGTTAAAAATAGTGAAAGAGAATAGGATGGTGGAGAACGTAGGAAACGTAATCAGCTAGAGACCATTTTTTATAAGCAAGAATTCTTACCAAATAACGAAATGAAAATTGTCCTGACTAATCGCCATTCTGTTTCATTCGCAATTTTTTTGGTCACTGTTTTTGTCTTTTTCCTTCCCGGTTGTGGTGGCCAGGGCTCAAGAGAGCGTGCAAATGAGATTTTTCGGGCGATAAACGCCAAGGACTCTCCATTGGCGGTCAAGTTAATCCATCGCTACAGATGTGTAGATCAGTTAGATAGTGAAGGTTGGTCGATGATGCACGTGGCGGCCTATTGGAAACTTCCAAAAGTGGTGGACGCTTTACTAAAGGAAGGTGCAGACATCAATCGGCAACATCCTAAGGAAAAGTTTCGGCCACTGGACTGCGTCATGGGTGACCCCTCAGCATCAGGAATACTGGTAACGTCCGAAAGTTGGGGGGCTAACAAATTACTGGGGGCTAACAAATTACTTTAACTCCTTGGAAGAAAATCATCGCGTTGCCGGCGATTTGCTTGCGTTCCTCCCAATGGGCTTGCCATTGCGATGGGGTAAGGATTCTTGCAATCACCATCTTTGCCATTTTCGCGGCTCCAGATTCACTCCAACCAAATGCGATCTTTTTCAACCGCCGTCCGATCTCCCGCATCAGCCGCTCGATTAATGAGGTGGTCCGGGGGCAGCGAATCCCCAGTTCTAACCAAGTTCCAAGGTAGGTGAACAAGTGGCGTTTTGCGTTTGAGACGTAGGTCGCTGCCACGCCGTATCCCTTTTCATCCAATTCCTCGATGAATTGATCTAACTCTTTCTCGACTTTCTCGTAGCGCTCTAGCAAGTGCTTTCTGTCTTCCTCCTTGATCTCGTCCACAGAGCCTTCGGGTAATTCGATTGCGATAAGCTGGCTCAGCTTTTTTGATAGAATCTTGCGTTCACTCAAGGGGGCCTGGTCTTTCCACATGGTATAGCCTAGATCCCGGGGCAAGTGCCATTGACAGCGTTGCACTCCTGCGGCCAGATGCTCTAGCCCTTCTGCCATGCCGGGTTCGCCATCGACCACTAAGTCTTCTGCTAGTGGGCGCGCTCTCGTTGCCGCTTCTTCGGGGTCAAGTAGGGAGGCGCCGATCTCCGCCCAACTCTCTTCGCTCCATACCCCGATCGGATGCGTATTCCCCTCATTATCAATGCCTATCATAACTTTTAATTCCTCGCGATTGCTTCCTCCGGGCTTCCCCGGGCGCTTCTTATACCCGGTTCCATCCGGCATGATTTGAGCAAATTCGAATTCAAGCTGTTGTGCCACTTCATCACATGGAGTAGCGCTGATCCAATCATGAGCGGTGCTCTTTGGAATCTCAAGACTGCCGATGATCTTCAGGTGATTACTGGTGCGCCGGTAGCTTTGATCAGTGATCACTTCACTAACGATCTGCTCAAGCTCCACGGTTTTGGTTTGATAAGGATCGAGTTTGAGGAAGGTGGCCAATGGGACTTGGGTCTTGCGGCAGTTCGCGCAACGCAGATGACGGCAAGAGAACTCTAACAAACCGATGCTCGTTCGAATCTTACGCTGTTTCATTCCCTTGGATTCCAAACTGGCGCCTTCACAACAAGAGTGCAAGTGAGCTTGGAAACGGCCATCTCGACGATTAACGCCAACGCTGATGTCTTCATCGATGAGCCTGAGTAGAAGCGTGACGAAACCAGGCAGTCCTTCGGAATCGAACACTTCCTTGATCTTGGAAACGAGTTCATCCAGAGAGCATCCTTGATCGGAAAGACAGTTGGCAACTTGGAGGGCGAGTGTATGCTGCATGATGCTTGGGTCTGTTGGTTAGTGTTACCGGGACTTTGTCCCCATCAGGCCCAGGCTTTCAACTCTTCTGTCCACAAGATGTAGATCCACATAGCTGCCCCCCAACTTTCGGACGTTACCGGAATACTTGAAAAGGCGCAAATCTGGAATCTTGATCAGAACATTCGAGAGGTGGCGCCATTCGTTAAATATATGGTTGATCGAGGGGCAAAAGGTGAACTCCTAGAAGGAGTGTTAGAGGGATTGAGATGAATCGCGATTGGAGTCAGACTGATTTCGCGAGTTTCGCATATAAGAAAAGCGTGGGCGGAGATTCTTCTTGCTGAGGTTCAGGCGTTCTTCCTCGTCGGAAAAAAGTTCAGAAAGATCTTCAGGCAGCCGCAGACTTTTTATCAGAGCTTCTGTGGGGTCTTCGGGAGCAGACTGCTGAAGGTCCTCTTCCCGGATCATCTCAATTTCCATGCCAACATAGAGTTCTAGAGTTCACCGAGATCTTCGAGATCTTCGAGATCTTCGAGATCTTCGAGATCTTAGCGGCTCATCGAGGGTTGAACAGATGGATGCGATACTTAGTGCTTGTACCATGATGGAATCTTCCCTCTCCCATTGACGGGCCGCAGGAAGCTCCTGCAGAAACGTTTAGTCGGATGCACGACGAAGGCCCAACGATCTCTCAGTTCCATGAGTTTAGCCGGGAGAATCTTGTGTTCTTCTTGCTCGCGTTTTGAGTAGGCGGTTGCGCCAAAAGCCCGGGCGGTACGAGAGCGTTTCCAGACCGTTCTCTTACCAATAAAGTCGGCGCTGGCTGTGGCGCCTTCCAAGTCCGCGGCTCGGAAGATGAGACGGCTGCGGAAGTTCAAAGAGAGGACACGGCGTTTGTCTTTGCCAATCGCCGGGTCGGCAGAGACTTCGGACTGCATGCCTGCTAGTATCGCGAGGTTCGCGGCGCGAACGCGGTCGATGATCTTGTGGTCACTGATGCCGTCTTCTGAAGCGGTGACGATGTCTTGAAACTCATCGGCGACGAGCAACAACAGATTGGAATGTCTGCACTCGGAGCGCAATTCAAACCGACGTAGTGCGTGGTAGTAGAACAGCATCTTTAAGTAAGTTTGAACGTAGCGTCGTTCGGTTACGAAACGCTGTGGCATACCAACGGAAATAATGGCTCCGTGGTCGACATCTTCCATCGAAAAGGTGTTGGGCTCGTCGCTTGAGAAGACATTGGCAATGTCAGTATCCATGAAGAAACCCAAGTAGGTCTTAATCGTGCCCTCGATACCCTCCCGTTGCTCAGGCGCTGAAGCCGAAAGGAACGTTGTGGTGAAGAACTGCATGAGGGCATGTCGTCTGTCGGTGACAACCCGTTTACCCAGCTCTTCCATCGCCTCTTGAAGCTTGTCAGGCACGGTCAGCAAGCCGTAAGCGCGTGTTAGTGTAACCGGATGCACAAGCTCATCCAACAACTGAAAGGCGTTGCTTAGAGCAATCTGAGCCATGGGCTTGAAAAACACCGATTGCCGTCCCTCGGTAAGACTCGATGCTGTATCGACCACGGCCTTGGCATGGGTGCTCCATGGTAGGGTTCGATCACCAATGAGGTTGTAACGGTTCGGCGGACGCCAGTGGGTAGATTCCTCTTCCGGTCTCACCTGGATGTGAACCAGGTCATGCGTTCGTCCGTGAGCTTCAGCGAGCTCGGTCATGAAGGCATGTTCATCTCCTTTGACTCCGAGGACGAGACCACCCCAATTGGGCACACTCCTGGTAATTTGTACTAGGATAGGATGGAACCCACTCGTTGTCTTCCCACATCCGGTATCGCCCGTGATCAGAAAGTGACGACAGAGCTCGCCTTGTGTCCATGTGAGTCTTCCGAATCGCACGACAACGCTTCGAGTCTTCTTCAGCCAAAGAACAAGGCCGAGAAAGATGCATGCTGGAACGAGAAGCAATTGGTACGGACTCGAGACACAGATCCCCGCGATTACGACCGCCAAGGCCAAGAGCTTTCTGCACAACCCGGAAAGAGACATCGCCATGCAGAGATGCTAGAAACGCCACCAATCAATCAGGGACGGCAGCAGGACGTAGGCGGTTGTGGTGAGTCCACAACCAAGAAAGACGCCCAACTGAAAGCGGTAGTTTGCAGTCTTCTCGACCGAGGTCGAATGCAGCATGGGCGCGGCCTTCAACGCACCCCGTAACGATCGAGAGTGTTCACTCACCGTTTGACAGAGACGTCTGAGATCTTCGAAAGACGGAACATCAAGCTGGGCTTCCAGGGAACGGCTGAGTTCTAATGCCAATGCCTTAGCTTGGGACTCGTCCATCGCGGAGGTTTGTTGTCCGGCTTCCTTCAGGAGACTAGCAAGGCGGTTAGGCACTTCCGTCATGATGAGTGTCATGAAACCAATAGCCTCGAGCACTTGAAGATACTCGTCATCTTCGGGGACCGATTTCAGGCGTGCCGCCAGTAAGAGGAACCGCTCGCGTCGCTCAACAGGCAGCAGTTTGGCAACATGCTCTAAGGCATCTGTGTTAGCCATCACAATCCCGACAATCAGGGAAGGAGCTTTGACGCCGCCTCATCGAAACCTGCGAACAGTTGGCGTTGATAACGTTTGGCGCGCATGATGTTCTTTGTCTTCTTGAGGAACGGCGTGCTGACATCGCCATCGATCACCGCTTGTAAGGTCGTCGCCTGATTGCGAAGCTCTGCCTGAAGGTCTTGAACTCTGGCACTCATCTTGATGACCACCGGTGCGAAAGCTTCCTGGAATCTGGAGACAGCCGGTTCATCATGCCAATACTCAAAGTCGCTATCTCGTTCCAGCAGTTCGTTGAGGACGACGATGTATTCGACTTGGTCTTGAAGATGGTGGGCCCAGGTCAGGATCGACTGAACGGCTCCAGCATCATTGGTGGTCACGCCGATCGCGGTAAAGACCATGTTGATGTCCCTGGCGTCTTGGAAAGCATTACCGAACCAACGGTAGGTTTCCGCTCCAGCACCTGCTCCCATATCGGCCAAAACAATGGCGCCGTGATCGTCTCTATCACAAACGGCAAAGAACTCGTCAAGGGCCCCTGCCCGATGCAGATCTAACTTTCGAGCCTCAGGATAGAAGTTCTGAAGCCCGCTTTTGTTCGTATTCTCAGCATCGAAGTCAAACAGGATTGGTTCAATGCCGCGCTGCCGATACCACGGGACTAACGATAGGACGACTTCCGTCTTGGCCACGCCACCTTTGCCTCCTTCTGTGAAGACGACCCGAATTCGAGAAGATTTCATTTCTTCTTCCGACGAGGCTCCTCGATGCATCTGAAGACTAGGCAATACTCGTGTTTGATCGGCACGTTCTCAAGCTTTCGGCCGTAGGCATAGCCGTCAGAACGGCAACGGTGTTGGGCTTTGATGATGACCGACTGGAGGTCGCCCAGTTCTCCGTTGAGATTCAAGACATCATGGATGATCGGCGTGTAAACGCCGCGACGACGAACGTCACCGACGAGGACGACTAGTCTTCCATTGGGTAACAGGGCTGCGGCGCACTTCTTCAAGCATTGCTCTAGGGCAGCTCGGAAATTCGCATACTTCTTGAATCCGCTGAGATCGCCGGGGTGCTCGGTGTATTGGATGATGTTCCAATAAGGTGGGTGAATCCACACAAGATCGTAGCGCCCCGGCAAGTCGTCTGTTAGGAGATTAAAACCATCCTTCAAGTCACCGCCCCAATAATCAATGGAGTGTCCACTGGCATTGAGCCCTGAAATGACGTCTCTCGTGGTACCGGAACCCTCCATGGGGTCGGCCACCTTTCTGGCACCATAGCGAAGAACGAGGTCCTTGAAGAGCCGTCCATCGCAGTTTCCGCGGTACTTGGAACTGCCCCACTCTTTGCATCGGCTAGGATACGAAACGAGAGAGGTGATTCGATCGTCTTCGGTGTAAAGCTCTGCCGCACTCATCACATCTCCTTGTTGTTGGTGTGAGCATGAACTTTCTTCTCATCGCCCAGAATCTTGGCGATCCGTTCCAAGAGAAGCTTCCAAGCTTCTAAAGCCCGCTCCTCGGACACAGAGTTGCCTGACGCCTTCAATGGAAAAGCGAAGCGCAATTTGGCCAAGCTGAATTTGGTCTCCCCTCGACATAGATCACCGTGAGGGTTTTCTCGCAAAAAGCTTATCAAGAGCGTGCCTTGAACGTGTCGGAGAAGGCTTGGTATATGTGCTTGTGACTGACATGCAAACAACTCGCGTAGATCGTGTTCGATCGTGGGCGCTATTCTGCTCCAAGGGTTGCGTTCCTCAGAGCCTATCAATCGTCTTAGAAAACGTGTTCTCATGAATATGGATCGGTTCATGTAGAATTCGTCGCGAGCACGAGTATCGCCCCAAGAAAACTTTAAGATCTGTCTTTTCTGGTGATAATAGGGCCCGAATCTTGGTAGCTAAACTTAATGTCTGATTCAGGTTCACGAACTGTCGAAGTCGGTTTGGGAATAGTTCTCCGCTTCTCACCCGCCTTCGTGATTTCGCGTGTGAGACAGTACTTTCGAACGGCTTCGGCGCTGATCGTTAAATCAGCATGAGTCTGGAGCCATTCGACAATTCGCTGATACGGCCATGACTTCGCCCGCATCTTCGAGATCTGCTTACGGAATGGTTCCAGACGACTTTCATTAGGGCGGCGATGTTCTTCGAACTCCACACATACCATTCGTCACGGAAGCTGAATCTGAATCAAACTTTGTGGGCAAACGGTTACCATTCGATTGGTTCCGTGGTTGCGATTTGGTTGCCAAACGGTTGGATTAAACGTTGTAACGAATGTTGGAATAGCCTGAGACACTAAGGCTGGCTCACGAAGCTCAACGCGACAATGTTTTCATGCTCAGACAGGTGGACACCGGTGGACGGCTATGGAAACTATCCATCGTCGGTTAGGCTCTGGAGAAAGAGCGTGGAGGAACGGCAGGCGAATCGATCAATCAGGGTTTCCTGCTCCAAATGGACTCGGCTACTCCGATAAGATCTTGGCATTGCCTAAGACTGCCCTGGCATGTAGTTCGCCCTCGACTTTAAGAATATTCACGAACTGCCCCTGCACTTTAATTGCCTCTCCGTTCTTAAGTTTAGCAAGATCCTTCCTGGATCTTTCCGGAAAGAGGCTTATCCACCAAACCGGAACCTCAACACTGAATGCTCCACCCAATGAAATCCTCATATCTATTTCCGGCTCAATGTAAAGGTAGAATACACTCTCATCGCCTTCTTCGAGGAGGTGCAGGCTTCTAAAAGTGCCAGTAACAACAAATGTTTTACCCAGGTGTTTCTCCCATACCTCTTCAGCTCTGATTGCGTTATCCCCAATGGCAGCATTGTTCCACACATCATAAACAATATTCCTTTGTTCAGCCGAAGAGGCTACAATAGTTTTTCTATTCCTGTTGGACCCGATCTCGGAGTTCTTTCCGCAGCCAAGAAACATTACAGCAATTGAGGACACAAGGATTACTGCGAAGGTGTTAGCTATTGATTTGATTCTTATCATAGTATAGCAATTCAGTTAGTGGGAGGGGGGATCCAAAAGAGTGGTCAGAACTGTCAGAACTCGCTTCTACCCAGCTCTTGATTGACAACAGTGCATGTTCTAATGAGATTGCGTGAGAGCAACGCGGGTGGGTATCGCGTCGATCATCTTGCCTACCGATCGTCCCCAAGCCCAAAGCGAGCCATCAACTCGTATGCCGTAACTGAACCATTCTCCCGCATACACTTGTCTCCACGCCACACCTTCGCCGCTGACTTGTATAGGAATCACGACCCCGTCCTGAGTCCCGTTGCCGAATTGGCCGTAAAAGTTGTCGCCCCAAGCCCAAAGAGATCCATCCTCCTTGATCGCGAGAGAATGATCACCCCCTGCGCTCACGTAATCCCAACCCGTGTTCTGCCCCCTGAGAGGTATGGGCACTTGACGGTCTTGAAGCGTTCCATCACCTAGCTGCCCGTCATCATTATCTCCCCAAGCCCAAATCGTCGTATCAGATTTCAAGGCTAAAACATGGCCGCCTGCGGAAACCATCGACCAAGTGCCTTCGTCTACTAGAATAGGCAGATCTTGATTGCGACTCTGAGGAACGCCCAACCTTTCAGACCATCCCCAAGCGTAGAGTTTACCCGACACGTCGATTGCGTAGCCGTTCTGCCCGTTACCTGAAACAGCGCGGTACTTTCGAGAGCCCATGCGCTCGATATCCACCGGCCAAGGTTCACCGGTATTGCGATGCGCTCCGGTTATCCTCCACATGGAGCCATCTTCTCGTAGACCTACTCCCCTCTCCCACTGGCTCCTGTCGGCCACTACGTCAATCCATTTACCTGGAAACTTAACCGATGGAACGAGTTGCCCCCAAAACCACAGATCTCCATTGGCACCTATTCCAAGGGTATAGCCATGTCCGGGAGCAGCATGGTCCACTGGGTTGAAGAGTGAGAACGGAGAATCAACTGGGCTTGGGGCGATCAAAACCGGATTCCCGTTCTCCTGCAACTCACGTACCCTGTTAGATCCCCATCCCCATAGACTGTTATCATCCTTGATCAGAAATTGATGGAATTTTGATCTCTGGGAGATCCACTTCCAGTCCGTGGCAGCCCCAACTTGCCGAGGACGTAGAGTCTCATCGTCACTGTCATGGAATCCGTTTCCCAATCTCCCTCTAGAGTTTTCCCCCCAGGTCCAAACCGAGCCGTCATTCTTCAAGCCAATGACATGTTCTGCTCCAATATCTATCGCCTTCCAGTTCCTCTCATTTCCTACAAATGTGGGAACAAGGTTTCCGCTTCCATCGGCGCCATGTCCGGAGAGTCCATCACCATTGTATCCCCACATAAACAAATTGCCCTCGTCAGTTATCCCGCCCGTGCTAGCTTCTCCTGCATTGATGAAAGACCATTTCCAATTATTCACCTTCACAGGAAGACCTTCTCTATGTTCTCCTGAAGATGGCACTCCTATTCCCAATGCCCCGAAATGATTCGCTCCCCAAGTCCAAAGTGAACCGTCATCTGCAATCGCACAAGAATGAGCCGTTCCGGCGGAAACCGCCTTCCACTTCAGTGATGAGTCGACTCCTACGGGGGTCGGCTTATTGATGAAAGAAGCACGGCTTCCTGTGCCCAATTGAAGATATTCATTACTTCCCCATGCCCATATAGAACCGTCTTCTCCAATTGCAAGGGTGTGGGTTCCCCCGGCAGTGACGCTGCGCCATTTGAAGTCCTTCGAGGGACCAATGATCTGTGTTGGCTCCTCAACGCCATCTTCATGCCCCAAGCCCAGCTGTCCGGACATATTACTTCCCCAAGCCCACAACGAACCATTCTCTAATCTGACTAGACGGTGGCTGTGACGGACCCAATCTATCGCTCCTCCCACACTAATCTGTACGGCAGGAGCTTTAAAAGAAATCTCCTCTGGAGTTCTAGACAACTGAAATACAGTTCCGCTTTCATCGATTGCGAGAGTGGTGCCCGTAATTGCAGACGAGGCGACCGACCTCCATTTGCCGAGATGTTGATTGGGTTTGAGATGGAACTCTGTGAATCCGGTTGGCCCCGGTTCTCCCCATGAAAAGAGATTTCCTTGAGGAGTAATCGCATGTGAAGAATACGGACCGCATGCAATGAGAGAGCGCTCCGCATTCATCCCACTTGATTCAGGCACTAGAGGATCTGTACCAGTGTTGAACTCAAGGAAATCGCTGATTCGATCGCCATCTGTGTCTTCGTTCATGGGATCTGTCTGCAAAAGATGCTCTTCGTAGTCATTCAGTCCGTCACTATCCTTGTCATCTGGAATCAATGAACGAAGCCGAATAAACAACTCTTCCACTGGTGTGAGCGACTGCCTTAGTGTCGTGCCGTTCCCAATCGCCTCATTGCCAAGTTTCGTCCACGTTTCTAAGTCAGCGCTGGCCTCAACTTGGTAACGGATTCCCTTGACGCTATCCCATCTTAACTCAAGACCTTCGCTCGTTAGGTTCACTTTAATATCCAAGTCCGATTCACGATCATTGGGATCCGTACCGAACCTCGCCTCTTCAAAACCAGTTAATCCATCGCCGTCACTATCTAGATCAAGATTTCCATCTGTCACTTCTAGATCGTAGATTAGCGCCCAAATCTCACTAACTTCTGGTCTAGGCTCCTGGGCAAGTGAATTGAGAGATCCTGATATTAGACAGAAAAGAACTCCTATCAATATTCTTGTCTGTCCCAATTTGGTGTGGATTCGGTATTCTTTCGTTCTATTGAGTTTCATCTTAATCTTACAATTAATTGAATTCGTTTTCACTTGTGTGAGGCACTATTGAGTGAATTGAGGCTATCACTTCTCAAGCCATCGGGTTCTTTATAATCACAATGTTCGATCCGTCATCAACTGGAGCGGTTCGTTAACAACTGCGTAAGGAGACATGGAGACTGAAGTAAGTGCTTCTGATCCCAGCAAACCTGTGATCCTTGCAGTGTTCCGTGGATAATTCCACCGTGGAAATGGGGTGCTCTATCGTCACTTTCTGCCGTGGACATTCTCCACGGTGTAAAGTGACGACGTGACAGGTGTGTTTGAATGAAGGGATGCAACTCCGTCAGTCAGACTCGCCTTCCAGAGAGGATGACCATTGAACTTGGTAGTATTGATTGGGTTGAGATTGCCAGGAAAACTCTACGGCTCGGTAGATTCGTGGATCTAGACCGCCATCGCTGGCTATTGGTGTCGTCGGTGAAAAATTGTTAAAAGCAACCCCACCTCCACTTGTTTTTCCCCCAATGAATGTGATTCGAATGGACTTGATGTCAGTCTGATCGCGCTCGACGGAGTAGATCCATGGACGTGCGTCCAGTTCAAACTCCAATCCCAGAGGGCTACGGGTGGTTTTAAGAATTTTGCCACTATCAGAGAGGATTTCTATTATCCATTGTTCGGTGCCCCTTCCGCCACCATCAATGTCCCAAAGCTCACAAGAAGCGGCTCTCACGGGAGTGGCGTAATGAACTAAAAGGATATCTCTCCCGCTACCACGCAAGAAATATTTCCCGAGACGTGCTTCATGGCCTGAGGCGGCCTCATCCCATACTCCGCTCGCGTTATTTAGAAAGCCATCGGTACCTTCCTCACCGGTGGCTTCCAAAAAGAGTGTTTTGTTTTCGTCAAAATGGCCATCGCGGTCGTTATCCACGCCGAAGCAGACACCGAAGCGCTGGAACTGATCAGTGATTGCCATATCGTCTTTGGCAATGGATCCATCTGGAAGCAATCCCGCAGCGTCTGGCTCAAAGGTTATAGTCTGTGAATAAGCATGTATGGCGGTGGTGAAGGCAGAGATTGCTATTGTAATCAATGTTTTGTTTTTCATAGTGCGAACGGGGATAAGTTGTTTATCGTTAGAAACCAGCACCGCCAAAATTACGTTGGAGTTGGCGTTGAAAAGCACGCATCCGTCGCTGCACCTGATCCTCCGCTTGGTCAGGTAATCTGTGAGGTGGCTCGGATGAGATTACCCTCAGTGCCGCAATAGCTTGAGGGTGATTCTGTTCTGCTGCGAGACGATACCAACGAGTGGCCAATGCTGGCTGGTAGTGAGGCGCACCTTGTTCGTTATAATAGTTTCCCAGTAAAAACGCGGATTCAGAATATCCGTTATTCGCGGCGGTGGAGATCAATTCGATGCCTCGCTCATGATTCACAGGGACTCCGTCGCCTAGCGCTAGCTTTATGCCAAAAGCATGCTGAGCTTCAGCGTTGCCTTTACTTGCTGCAGCATTGAACCACTGGGCAGCTTCGGTAGCATCAGCCTCTACTCCGATTCCTTTTTGAAAGCAGTGGCCAAGATTCAGTTCTCCAAGAGTATCGCCAAGACCAGCCGCCTTCTTGAGATTCGAGTAAGCCAATTCACCATTACCGGCGTGCAAGGCTATCAGACCGAGCCCAGTGAAGGCCGGGGCAAAGCCATGATCACTTGACTTTTCGAACCAAAACGTTGCCTTCTCCGTGTCCAGCTCTACTCCCTCTCCAGCAGCGAACATGCTCGCACATTGATACTGGCCTAACGGATCATCAGCATTGGCAGCAAGCCGATGATAGTGAAATGCCTTCGTTAGATCGACTTCCACACCAGGTTCGCCGAACTGGTATACGAAGGCGAGGAATACAGCACAAGGCGAGTAGCCAATACTCACCCCCTTCTCATACCAATTGATGGCTCGCCCAATATCTTGTGGGATTGAGCTATCTAGCTGGTACATGACGCCAAGCGCAAGATGGGCAGCCCCGATGTCATCTACGGCAGCCTGTTCGAAATACTTCAGTGCTTGGTCAACATCGCGACTTGTGGCAAAGCCCTCGTTGAACCAAAGTCCAAGGTGAAAGCTAGCTATGGAGTCAGACGCACTTGCCTCCCTCAGTTTGTCTTTCGCTTGTCTGAAGAGTTGCGAAGCCCGGTCCTGATCTTTCTCAACACCCAGCCCAAGATAATAACAGACACCAAGCTGGTAATAGCCGCATCCATTATTCTGAGCCACCGATTCGCTAGCCAACTTGAAAGCTCTGGTCACATCTTTGACCACACCATTACCTAATCGGTAGTAATACGCATTCTGTGCCTGCTCACTAGGGCTGGTTGTTCCATCCTGGCTGCTAAGAGAATTAATCGTAGCCGTTTGGTTATTATCGTGCGCCATGTAAAGCCATGCGGCAATTCCGGCACTCATTAGTATTGCTGAAATCATTGCTATATTTCTCATTTTCTTCTATCTTTGTTCCTAAGATTCTTATCCAGCGCCTAATCCTTGTTGAATGGCTAAGTCCTAGGCGCCAATCAACGCCTACTCATTATCAATTGTTACCGCCTTCCATTGCGCAACGAAGGCGCGATCAGACTCACATAGGTCGTTTAATAAGACTGGCTTTGAAATCGTTCCGCTGATCTCAAATGTTATATACTCCGCAGTGGCACCAGCGATACGACCTTCGAGCGTTCGCCCTTTTTGATCAGTCCACGTTCTTACCGGATTAATGCGCTGGTACTCGGGCCTTAACTCTGCCCCCCATTTCAGTTTATCAGTATCGTAGTCGACGAGCGCCCATTGACATTCTAGTTTTTTGGGCAGGTTTTTAGGTAACGACAGCGTCGCATAGGCTACAACGCTTAGGGACGGACGTATATCTTTCGATATTGGAAGCCTCGCCTCTTCGCGAAACCTGCAGTCATCGAGTAGGCACTGGTCGGAAAAGGCCAACACGCTGCCGCCAATTGTGCAATCTATCATCAAGCACTGATTCAGGCTGAGCTGCTTATCTCTTACTTCCTCATACGCATCATCATGGAAGTCGAAACTCGGGAAATTTACGGCATAAAAACTGCAGCTTTCTGCCGCGACGCCTATCATCTTCGAGCTCCAATGATCAAAGAACGATTCGAAAAATACGCAGTTCTGAAACTTAAACTTTGCGGACCATAGAAGATCACCTCCGTAGTGCCTTCCTTTCTTTTTTCGGAATACGCAATTCTCGAAAACGCAATTCTCAAATGACATATAGGTATCCAAATCGCCCTCAATCGTGACCTCTCGGAACACCGCATCTTTTCCTTTGAGTGTTGACCACTGCCTGAGACTCAGTTTCCCATTCTCAACTTTGGTGTTCGCCGTGAACTCAACCTCGACGGGATCTTTCTTAGTGCCGCCTTTAACGAGAGTCTTCTCTGTAAGAATCTTGTAATAGCCTGGCCTAATTTTTTGAGATCGATCTAGGAACTCAGGCAACGGTTGGTGAGCCAACTCAACAAGAAAGCTGTCATCATCTGTTATTGCTCGACTGGAGTCTTCGAAGACTGGGAAAGTTTCGCCTTTGACCAAAGTTATCATGACGATTACGGCGATCGCTTTGCCAAGTATGGTAATTATTGTTTTTGGGTTTAGTATCATGGTGATCACAGTCTAGTATTTTTTGAATAAACTTCCGTCTACCTCCCCTCTAGTAAGTCCCCGATAGGAGGTGACAGACGTTCTTTCGAAAGGCGACGAGCTCGTCATCTCGTCCCTAAAGACTGCATTTCTTGCCGCAACTACGGCTGCGGCTGTACAACGACCACGCCTCTCTCCGCGCTCGCACACCCAAGAGCGATCGAGGTTCTAGTCTAGTCGCGTTGCTGATTGATGATGAAAGCCTTAGCGCAAACGCCTACGAGTGCCTCTTGGGGCTCGCGCGCTGAGGAAGGAATCCCTTCGAGTATCTGCAGACCTCAAGCGCAGCAAAATCAGTTGTGAGGGCAACGAGTCTCTCACGTCCTTGTTCAGCCTTGCTCATCATCATTCGTAAAAGTATCGTCGTGCCAGAATGAACAGGGAAAACGTCAAAGACTGGCAGTTTGTTGATACCCACTGGTCACTTGTATTCGACGCAGCAAGAAGTCGAGGACCGGATCAACTTAAAGCTAGAGCAGCGTTTTATCAAAACTACCGAAAACCACTGCTCACTAGACTACATCGAGCTGGCTACTCTCCTTCTGATTCTGAGGACATTTGCCAAGACTTCTTTTTCCACTTGCTTTCCCCAGCGCATAAGTTTTTTTCGGAAGTCAGGGAGGAGAAAGGTAAGCTAAGAACCTTTCTCCTAAAGACGCTAGAACTTTTTCTCTGCAATGAGTGGCGCAAATCCAAGGCAAAGAAACGAAACCCTGACTGTGCAATTGAATCGATAGACGCCACAGAATGTCAGGTCCAAATTCCAGATGCCAACCCTACACCAGACGTCGCCTACGACAGGGCGTGGGCCCTTCAACTGATTGATATAGCCCTCGATGAGGTGCGACAAGAGTATTGTCACCGAAACGATAGTGTAACTTTCGACCTACTATACCCACATATCACTGGCCATTCCAAGAAACCAATTTACGCAGAAATAGCCGTCATGCTGAGGTTGACCGAGGACAACGTTAAACAGAAAGCATCCAGGTTACGTAAGCGTTTCGCAAAAAGCTTTCGTCAAGTAGTCCAGCAAACCGTGCCATCTGGGCAGATTGATGATGAACTGAGATACCTGCAAACGGTTCTCCGCACATAGTATACATGAGTCGAATCAGTTAATATAGGAACTAGCAAGGAACCACTCGGCATGACTAGCGCAGAGACATGCAATGCATGTGAAGCAGTGATTACGGTGGAATCACCGGCAGGGTTGTGCCAGAGTTGTCTTGTACAACTTGCTCTTGATGAAGGCCAATACTCTCAATGTGAGGACACAGTCCTCCAGGGGCAAGAACTTGGGTTACAGAGTGAGTTCACGATTCTTGATACTATCGGACGCGGTGGCATGGGCGTGGTATTGAAAGCGCAGCAGGTGAGCCTTTCTCGCCTGGTAGCGATTAAGATCCTTCCCGAAGAGCTAGCGTCAAAAAATGGTTTCATAATGCGATTCCATCGAGAGGCCACTGTCATGGCCCAAATGAACCATCCGAACATTGTCTCTATATACGACTACGGACAGGCCGAGGGAAAAAGACCTTATCTCGTCATGGAATATATTGAGGGAACAGACTTATACAATTTATGGCGCGAGAAAAAGCTTAGTGAAGACCAAACAATTAAATTTTGCGTTCAAGCGTGCGAAGCTCTCAAATACGGTCATGACCTGGGAGTGATCCATCGTGATATAAAGCCTTCAAATATTCTCGTCACTAAAGACGGCGTAGTAAAAGTTGGAGATTTCGGACTAGCTAAGCTGCGATCGGATAGTGACGCAACAACGGATCTAACAAGCCCGGGCGAGCAAATGGGAACGCCACGCTATATGTCCCCAGAACAACTCGAAGCTGCAGATAAAGTTGATCATCGAACAGACATCTACTCTTTAGGTATCACACTGCAGCAGTTGCTTCAACGTGAATCAGGTCCTGATACACTGCCCTCTTCAGAAAAGCGCAATCTGGACGCTCGGCTCCAAGAGATTATTGCAAGGGCAACACAATCCAGTGTCGAAAAGCGATACCAATCAGCTGGCGACCTTGCTCGTGACCTAAAATCAGCGTTAGAACAGCGAAACCCAATTAATCAAACGGCAAACCTTGTACGGCACTTCGTCCTAATTCCAGTTCTATTGGCTACAGTAGTGATTTTGGTCGCAAGACTTAAGTGGGCGGACTCCGGCTCTCGGGACTTCGAATTGCCTACCACGATCTCGAGTTCAGTTGCTGGGATCGAACTACTAAAGATAAGTGGTGGCACCTTTCTGATGGGAAGCGCTAGTACTGAAGAATTCAGAAATCACGACGAAGATCAGATTGAGATAACTTTCAAGAACAACTTCTTTATCGGTAAAACTGAAGTAACTCAGCAACAATACTCGGCCGTTATGGGAGAGAATCCAAGTCATTTCAAGGGTGTCATGACATCGAATGTTCCCGTTGAGTCAGTTTCTTGGAATGATGCTAACACGTTCTGCAAATTGCTAACGACCATCGATACAGAGGCAGGAATCCTACCTAGGGGATGGAGCTACCGATTACCTACGGAAGCGGAATGGGAATATGCCTGCCGCGCTGGCGCTACGGAAGCGCTATCCGGCAACGCCCTAGACAACATCGCATGGTGGCAGGAAAACACAGAGCAACCACAGCCCGTTGGGATGAAAGATCCAAACGCATTTGGTCTCTTAGACATGTTAGGCAATGTATGGGAATGGTGTTACGTTACAAGAGGCGTAGAAGGCGATGGATCGGGGTCAGTAGAATCTAGTGAGCGTTTGATTAGAGGTGGGTCTTGGTTTCGACAGGCTCGTAACTGCCGCTTTGCGTGCAGAGGAAGTAGCAGACCTAAAGGCGCTTTCGACATCGGGTTTAGAATTGTTGCTAGTGAGCAAGCAGGTGGCAGTTCGACAACTGGCTTGAATGAAATCGGAGGCCTTGATCTTGGAAAGGAACTTTCGATTACAGAGGTGAGAGAGCTGCTAGCATTTGGCGACTATCGGAATGCAGAGAATCACCTTTCTAATGCAACAAAAGAAGAAAGAACGGAGGATATGGAGGCGCCCTCTCCCAGTCCCACGGAATCTCTTCTCCACGCGATTCCGATGTTGGAGCGAAGATGGCCAACAGGAGTTCCAACGGCATTCTCCGGAACTATCGTGATGTTTGAGGGAAAGCTATATGCGCGCTCGCCAATAGATCTAACATGGCTTCAGGCAAAAAAATATGCAGAAGCGGTAGGTGGACATTTAGCTACGATTAACTCTCGACGCGAGCATCTTTTTTTGTGCAACGCGCTTTGCACTAATATGGATGAAGTCTGGATCGGAGGTTCTGATGAGGTTATTGAAGGACACTGGAGATGGTTAACTAATGAACCTTTCATCTATAGCGCCTGGGGTCTCAATTCAAGAGGAGAGCTGGAACCTAATAACGTTCAAGATAAGCAGCATCATTTGACGCTCGCTCCAAGGATTAGGGTTAATAACCAGTATGGGTTCAATGATACCGATGGAAATCGTTCGAGAGAGCTAATAGTTGAATGGGAGCCAGACGAAGCTCAAGGAAGGAATCAATCTGTCAATAACGACGGCTCCACATCGCCCATAACAAGAAGAGCATTAGTTTCATCCCCGGCGCCTCTACCGGATGTAGATTCTTGGAGCATCGAAACAAAACGTAATCGATCGTCCCTTACTGGGAGTGCCCTGTTCTCCAAAGACGACCAATGGATTGTCGGAAGTTGGGACGGCTCATTGCGTTTTTACTCTGCTGATTCATGGGCTTTTGAGAAGGCAATTATAGCGACTGATTCGAGCCATTTGCAATTTAGATACATGGGTGGATCTAAACCTTCTTTAGCAGCCTATGGGATGTTTCAGGAAGCCTTGCTTTGGGATTTAGATAGTTTGAAGAAGCGTCCAATTCCCTTTGCGCCGCACACAGCTAAATACGATCGAGCTACAGAAAGCATGGCCTGGTTCTTTAATGGAAGAATTGAGATAAGAGATTCATCTACCGGTCGCCTGGAAGCCCTTTTTCCAAGGAAAGGAGAGTTGGATTGTAGTATTTTCGCTTTCCTCCCTCAAAAAGGGCAGATCGCTACACTCACTGAAGATAGAAAACGGATTGTGATTTTTAATCGAGATGATGAATCCGTTACAGCGTCACACTTCATAAACATAGATGCTTCGCATTCATCGCTGCCGATTCTTTCTTCTTGCCCAAACGAACGTTACTTGGTTTTGAATGGTTGGAACTGGCCAGTATTCGTTTTAGATCTAGAGACCGGCAGTTTTGGGGAGCTGCTGGGCAGCGATGGGAAGAGCTTACGAGGCAGCCACCACTCCTACATTTTCCTTGGGGAAAACAAGATTCTATTCAATCCGCACGACGAATCCGCGGCGGTTTGGAGCTTGGAAGACCGCAAAATGTTGGATACCCGTTCCGAAGTTGAGTCCGATAGCATGGCAGTGTCAGATCTGGGACAAGGGATAGCTTCTGTTGATGATAGGGTCAATCTGTGCCTAAGTCACGATGGCAGAACCGAAACGGTTATGGCAGGCCTAGTAAATGACTCCACAAGTCATCTATTCAGTCCGGAAACGAAGAGTCTTGTCATTGGATCTTCAAATGGTCTTGTCTCGATCTATTCGTTGACGACGCGAGAGGAGCCAGTCTTCTTTCAGCTTCCAACTTCGACAAAGGTTGTTGATATCGAAAGTTCCAGTTCTCCGAGAAAGTTCTTTGTCTCATGTCTGGATGGTTGGCTTGGAGAGTTAGTCTTTGGTAAGGGAGCAGTTATCTGTAACGAGATTGGAACTGGGATTACGGCTCCCGTTCAGCTTGAGTATTCAGCTAAAGGTAATCTGCTCGCAATTCGTTCGGAAACAGGGATGATTGAAGTTATTGATCTAGCTGGCGGCAAGATAGAGAGACTGGCTCATTTCAAGGAGGTGTCTTGTATAGATCTAGGCGCGGGAGGGGCAATTGTTGCAGTAGGGAGTGAATCTGGGAAGAGTCTTATTTGGAACAGAGCATCCGAGAAGACAGTTGGCGAATGGCAACCCGGAGACGCGAAAGTTTGTGCGATCTCTATTTCACCAGATGAACGTTTCGTTGGCACTATGAATGAGTTGGGCTTGGTTTCTGTGTATGATATCGAATACGATTGTTTGACTGCGGAATATCGCCATCCAAAGGTAGATATAGATCATTGGAACGACGACCGATGGAGACTGTCGATGCAATGGAGTGCCGATTCTGAAACATTGGTTTCTGTGAGGCAAACAAGTGCTATGCACTTTTTCTTAAAGGATCGCAGCCTGGTTGGTCCGATACAGGGTGGAACCCTGGCTGTTGATTACAATCCTATCAAACCTTCTATTTCACCGAACGGCCGATTGGCGGTTGAATCGAGCGCTTCTTTTACACGAGTTTGGGATGCATTGTCGGGTGACATTATGCTTACGATTGTCAATCATGACAGGAATAATTGGTTAATAGTCGACCCAGAAGGCCACTATCGTGCTTCCCCACTCTTAAAGGATGAAGTTGTTTACGTTACTGAGTGCGATGGAGTTCAGTCGACCTGGAGCCAGAAGGAGTTCGCTGATCGTTTTGGCTGGGAGAATGATTACCCATTGATCCGCAGTAATGAGAATCATATTCCTGAGAAAGCTGGTCTAGCATTCAAGAACGCGCATCAAGTACCTTACCCATCCAAGGTCATCAGTGCAGACACAGTTGAGTTGGGAGATGCTGAAGGTCGCTTAGCAGGTTGGACCTGTGATTTCGGATTGCCATCCTTTGCGGATCAGAACGGTACATATAGGATTAGGTTCACCACCACAGGGATGGTTCCAAGATCTAGGACGTTCTCTAGCTCGGGGAAAAGACGATACGTAAGTTCTCTAGCGCTAAACGGACACATAGTTGGATTCCTGAACGACTATCTAGACAACACTGATCAGGATGATGTAGAGCGATCGATCGAGATTCCATTCGATGGAGCTCTGCTAAACTCAGGAAAGAATACACTTTTGATTCGGTCTAGCGGGACGGAGGACAATTTAGATGATTTTGAGATTCTAAGAGTAGAGATCGATTTCTCTGATAAAGCGAAACATGGAACTGAGCTCAAGCTCTTTAATGCTGCTGTAGACGTGCCTGGATCTTCACGGCTTCGTTCTTCCCAAGAGCTGATTCGCAAAGGAGTATTGTCCGGGGTCTGTCGGTACTATCCGAATAGGCTGGCACTCGACTCTGACAAGTCTTTGCTTTACGTGAGCGGTCATAGATCCAAGCCGATCGCGGTGAATCTACTGAATGGCGCCCATCTCGCAATGGCAGAGAGGTTTGCTGGCATAAGCCATATAGCTCTTTCGTCGGATAAGAGATTTGCAGTCGTCGCGAGAGGGCCAGAACAGTGTCAACTCATTGATTTGAATGGCGGAACTACTTATTCACCCGTAAGATTGGTAGGGAAGAACCCATTGAATGACTATGGGTTCAACCGTGATGGAAGTAGATACTACTTGCACAGAAAGCACGAGTTTATGATGTGTTTTGAAACTTCCACGGGCCGCATTTCATGTGTGGGACCAAAAAGCCGCAGGGCAGTCATGTTTCCCGTCAAGCAGTTGGCAGCTTTGAGTGCAGTATATGATACCGGCGATTTAGCGATCTGGGACATGGTAGACAACCGGCTTTTGGACAAGTTAACTGTCACCAAAGACTTCGTATCTGCGTTAGACGTTTCTAGTTGCGAAAGATTTGTCGCGATTGGCACGGGCAAACCATATGACTGGAACAACAACCATTACAGCGATCCAGGCATTCGAGGCGCTGATTGTTCGGTAATGGTTTATGATGTGGTTAATAAGAAGATCCTTTGGAGGTCGGATATTCAGAGTGCTATTGTTGAGAATATAGCGCTTTCGCCCAATTGCAAGTATGTGGCTTCGGTAAGTCGAGATGGAACGGTGGGTATTTGGGAAACTGAGTCTGGCGAGTTGATTGGACATACGATGGCTCACGAGGGACTGCTGGGTGCGGTCCAAGTGATGTTTCTTCCCGATAGCGAAGCGGTAATAACTGGGGGGAACGATAGAGCAGTGAGAATATGGAGGTTCAGTGAAAGCGGGATATCAAACGAACACAAATTGTGAGTAATGGCATCTCGGTCTGTGGCCCCCACCATTCACAGGACGAATGAACCTCATAGCAGATCGTTTTGAGGGATGGACGACAACCGCGAGTTGGTCACGAAGGTGCATGAGCCTCGCAGCGCGAACCTTGTGCTCTTCCTGCTCCCGGCGGGTGTAGAGGCAGCCGTGCTATAGGCCTTGGCGGAGCGGGATCGCTTCCATACCGTCTTCTTGCCAATGAAGTCCGCGCTGCAGCGTGGCTGATTGATTGCGGATCTCCGCCTGGAAATCTTGCACGCGAGCCTCGATGCCAATAATGATAGGCTCCGCAAAGCGCTCACTGCCGGTTCATCGTACCAGTATTCGAACTGCAGCTCCTCAGAACCTATCAGGTTTTGGATCGGCGCAAGTGAGCGTAGGAGCAATTCGACAATTCGTTGATGCGGCCATGACTTCTTTGGCACCTTCGAGATCTGCTCACGGAATGGTTCCAGATGACTTTCATTAGGGCGGCAATGCTCTTGAACTCCACATAAACCATTCGTTACCGAAGCTGAAATTGAATCAAACTTTGTGGTCAAACGGTTGCCATGCGGTTGTATCTGTGGTGGCGACTTGGTTGTCAAACGGTTGGGATGAAAGAATTCCCCAACACTTTGACAACTTTTTCCCTACCCGCATTTCCTAAGCACGAAGTGCTTAGGGTATTGCGTCTGTCTCTCTATCTTTTTAGTCAAAAATGCGAAGCGAGGGCACCCCTCTCCAGGGATGACCGCGTAGCGAGAAGTTTCGGTTAGATTGGGTCAAATCGACTTCTGGTGACGAATCTCCTGTGAGAGATGATCACCGCGACGCAGATAACGGATGGACGCACCTATCTTGGGCGACATCTTTCCGCGAACGACTACTACGCCGAGGGCGAGCGAGTCCAGGGCGAGTGGTTTGGTGAGGGCGCCGCGATGCTTGGCCTTTCGGGACTGGTCGACAAGCAGCACTTCGACGCCCTACGGCGAAACAAGCATCCATTCACCGGCGAGAAACTAACGGCGCGCAACCGTAGCCCCTACGAAGCTCGCAATCCTGTGACGGGAAAGACGGAGACACGCAATCCCGTGGTCATGCACGACATCAACCTGTCTGCACCCAAATCCGTCAGCATCATGGCTTTAGTTGGAGGCGATGATCGCGTGCGCAAAGCATTCGAGGAATCCGTGCGTTTTGCCCTCACTGAGCTGGAGCGATTTGCCGCCGTGCGAGAGCGTCGGGGTGCCCACGTTCACACGGAGCACATGAGGCAGACGGGAAATATTGTGGGCACGGTGTTCCATCACGATTCGAGTCGGGCCTTGGATCCGCAGCTTCATGCCCATGCGGTAATTGCCAATGCGACGTATGATGCGGAACGCAAACGATGGTTGGCGTTGCAGCCTCGCCCCATGATGGAAGCGAGTAGTCGCTATATCCGGCAATCGATGGATGCCGACCTAGAGAAGCGTCTTGTGGCTCTGGGATACCGAACGGAACCCGATGGCGAGAGCTTTCGACTCACATCTGTTAGCAAGGAGCTGGAGAAGCGATATTCGACAAGGGCACGGCAGCGGGATGCCTTCGTTACGCGCTATGAGCAAGTCTTCGGCGAACCTCCATCCAAGAAGCGCGTCGAAGCCTTCATCAAGGATGATGTCGGCAAAGCGGCGAAGCGATTCTGGGCAGAGTTTGAACTGGCATTTGGACACGCACCCACTCGGGCGGAGATGACCGACTTCATTCGCGATCCTCGCAGTCAGAAGCTCACGCGCATCAGTACTGCCGATGTACGAAAACAGCAGCTTGAGCGCATCTCAAAGAACGAGCTGAGAGGTCTGCTAGATGTGATTCAAGCGCAACAGGTGGCATCGCCCAGAGAAGAAGACCAGGGTAAGGAAATCGCTGTCATACTACCAGAAGAAGGAATTGACGGGAATGCTACTTCGCGTTGGATCAACCCTGTCGAAAGTGAATGTACCTGGGCACCCGCGCCATCCGACGTTGAAGCCAATGACCACGTCCTCGCCATAACAATTGACGAAGGAGAACCGCCCACCAGTCAACTCTCTGTGGACGTTGGAGTTGTTGGGCCACCGGCAGCGAAACGTGAGATTCATCCTGACGATTATACGGACAGTGTGGACCTTGCCCTTAGCCACTGCATGGAGCGTCGCAGCGTCGTCAATGTTTCGGAAGTGATTGCGCAAGCCCAGCGATTTGGCTCTTCTGACATGTGTATTGAAACTCTCCGTTCGGAACTGATGTCACGTAAGGAGATCATCAGTGACGGACTCTTGCTTACGACGAAAGAAGCACTTTGGGAGGAAGAACAAGTGCTCCGCTATGCGCGAGATTCAAAGAACACTTATGTTAGTCTAGGCGACGAACGCATTCTCTCTAGCAAACTTGAAGGAGAGCAGCTCCGAGCTGCTCAGCGGCTCTGTCGATCAACCAACGGCATCGAACTCTTGATTGGAAAACCAGGGACTGGGAAGACCTTCCTCTTCAAGAGCCTTCAAGCAGCCCACCAAAGCACAGCCGGGCAGGACCTGGTGTTCCTCGCACCAACGACCCGTGCTACCCATAGCCTGCGAAAGGATGGTTTTGAGAGAGCCTCGACGGTTTCCGGCTTCCTTGAGAGTTCTCGTAAGCAGCATTACGCGAGACAGTCGGCGGTGGTTGTCGATGAAGCCGGGATGTTGTCTGGAGAACAGGTCGCTCGCTTGGTCCAGTTCTGTGCGCGACACGGTTCGCGCATGGTGTTAGTCGGCGATCACCATCAACACGAAGCTGTTCCCCGGGGGAACGCCCTGCTCAGTCTCACGGAATCGGGCCTTGTGACTCCTGTATGCCTGGAACGAAGCCGCCGACAGAAAAGAGAAGAGCACCGGCATTTCGCTAGATTGCTTGCTAGCGGTCAAACGCACGAGGCAATGGATTGGGCGCGCTCTAGCGGAATGCTGTTTATTGAACCGGATGAAGGCTACGCCTTGCAGAAGGCCGCGGAACACTACGCAGAGGTGGTGGCCGAGGGGCGTGAGATCCTGACGGTCATCCCAACGTGGAAAGACATCGATGCGTTCACCCAACACGCCCGTTCTGCTCTGCGTGAACGCGAGGCGCTAGGCCTCGAAGAGGTCACCGTTAACGGTGTTCGTTCGCTTTCCTGGACTGAAGCCGAGAAGGTGCACTGGGCGGGCTACGAACGAGGGATGAAACTGCTGTTCCATCGCAGCACGTCTGAGGTGAGTAAGGACGATTCCCTCACCGTTGTTAGGTCCCTGGCGGATGGATTGATTTGCAAAGCCTCAGACGGCGGTGAAGTCCGGATTACGAGAAAGCAATCGAAGGCTTTCGATGTCGCGAAACAGTGCGAACTCAAACTGTCCACTGGCGATGAGGTGATCTTTCTCGCCAACTGTCATGAGATTAATCTTAGTAATGGCTCGAAGCGAAGAGTAGCCAGTGTTGCTGATGGGAAGATTGAGCTATCAGACGGCAACATCATTCCTAAGGGATTCAGTCAGTTCACCTATGGCCATGCCGTGACCTCACATCGCGCACAAGGCGCGAGTGTCCAGGAATCGATGTTAGTCCTGACAGACCATTCCCTAGCCATCGCCAATCGAAAGCATTTGTTAGTAGGAAACACTCGATTCCGGGAAGATCATAGGATCTACACGACGAGTTATGCGAAGCTTGTGAAAGCAGCAGCCCGTCACGAGAGCCGAGGCCTAGCCTGGCAATTTCTACGGAAACATGAGATCGACATTGATGTCTTGAAGCCTGAGGGCGTTCAGGATCAGTCATTATCACCGTGGATAGCGAAGCTGTGGGCCCGCCAAACGAGAGTAAAGAAGTGGGGTGTCAAGACCAGGAAACCGCCCTCTCCTTCCATTGAAGCAGTTCGCCGAGCTCGCCATGCCAAACGTCTACTTCAAGCCATCAATGGCCGTCCTCAATCGCTCGTTAGGGAAAGCCAACGACGTATCGCTCGTCGTGTTCGAGCGCTATGATAAGACGGCGTCAACAACAACCGATCGCTTTATTGAATCACCCAACCCAATCTACATGACGCGATGATCACCATCACCCCATCCATGCGCCCCGCCTATGTGTTGCTGCCCAAACCTGGCGAGCGGTGTCGCTACACAAGCTTGAGCCGTCCTGAGATGTTGGCGTTGGTCAAGCCAATGGAATGCAATCGTTTCAAGCCACCGTGCAAAGCCATCTTCCAGCGGAGTGATAGTGGAACTATCACCCGAATTCGCGTCAACGTTGATAGCGTGTTAGAGTGGTTGCGCCAACAGGAGAACAATCATCACCTGTCGGATGGTTGATCTCTCATGGGAACGCAAGGCGGAGTTGATAGAACGCAGGTGTCGATGCACTAGCGTCGACAATCTCAATCTCGGTGCGACCATCTTTGCTCGTCGTGGATACCGTGACTCCAGAGATCGCGCTCCAGTCTTCTGCCCCTGACCAGTCAGCGATCACGGACCAGTCAGCGATCACGGACCAGTCATCAAGGTCAGTTGAACGAATAACTTCGAAACGGCTCACTCCCGCAGGCGTGACCTCGGGCATAGAAAAGGTAATGTTAGCGCTCTCGGCACCGATGTCTTTTACGCGCGGAAGATAGGAACTCTCGGTGGCAGACGGGCTCTTTGTTACATCCAGCCCCAAATCATATTCCAATCCGTTAGACAGGCCGTCATCGTCGGGATCCGCACTGACCTGACGATCGTTGGAGGAGTCGAAGGTTTCCCTGGCCCAAACGAAGTAAATGGGCACTCGGGCGTAATAGAACGAGCCCTTCAGAGCGAAGTGACAATATCCACCTCCCACAATGCAGTCCTGCACATGGGTGACGGTTGTTGGGAAAGGAGATCCAGTTTGGCTTAGCCACCAATCGTTGAAGAGGACAGCGTGGGTTTTACCTGCAGGTCGAATCCATCCACCACCGTTTCCCCAACCCCCAACGGTTCCATCGTCAAGAGCCCAGAGCGCTCTACCAGAGAAGTTTGTCACGCCGTTCATTTGGATAAATTTGAGCGAGCCGTCAGTCCAAATTACAGGCTTGCTGTCTATCTCTCCCGCGACATGTCGTTCGTTTGGAGAAACGCCGTGCCCAGTTCCAATACTTCCTCGTGCTAGATCCAACAGCAGTTCTGAACCATCACTCTTGACGAGGAAAGGTGTTCCAATTCCTCCGAAGAGAATGGAGCCTGTCATGGCGCCAGATGCTCCTACGTCGTTCACCCTTCCAGCTTGTATGGTTTGGCTTGTAAGGAGCTCGGAGCTTACATTAGGTTCAACAAATCCCAGGGGGAAGAAGCTAATGTGATGGTTGTGGTTTCACCTCCAGCTTGTCCGGTATTGGAAACTCCGTGGAGTTTGGTGAGCTCTAAAGTCAATCCACCACCTACTGGAACTCCACCGACAGGAGGAGCAACGATTGGGTTGGCGAGGTTCGCTCGGTGATAGAGGATGCCATCAGTTTCTGCGCCAAAGGTTTGAGCGGCAGCATCAACGGTAACGGCGATGAACTCAGCATTATCACTGATGCCGAATCCGAACCCTTGCTTCGTTTTCGATAGTGATAGCAGTGCCTGTCTCAGTATCCCAGAGCATTGGAAAACCTTCATCGTCTCCGATAACGAAGGCCTTCTTTACTGCGGAGTCGTAGCCTACCCTTCGTGGCTCGGCGGACGAAGTTCCCTCCAATTCCTTGTAGGCGAAACCGTTCCCCGCTTCCACAAGCTGAGCCTGCAAAGTGTGGCAAGGAAATAAGAGGATTGATAACGTCAGAACAGTCTTCACCGGAATACAAGCTGAGAGAATGAAAGGAGCGTTGCTCCCTTGTTTATGGGATCAAATTGACTTCGTTTTATGCCTCACTAGCATTCGCCGAGAGAGATTTGGGTGGGCCTGTCCCCACGCATCCCTGTCCTTTTCGGAGAGGCTCTTCATTTCTGATTGTTTGTCGATTCCGAGTTCTCGGAGAACGGATTTCTCAATGAACCCACGGCCCGCTCGACTTCATCGCGACTAATGTGGGTGTAGTGCCAGGACATAGCCATGGAATCGTGCCCAACAATCTCTGCAATGGTTTGCTGAGATACCCCGGTTTCCGCAAGCAACGATGGCAAGGTGTGCCGCAGTGAGTGGAAACTCTTAGGATTGACGCGCTGGCCTTCGATCGGAAGTCCAACACGAGCGGGTGTCATCACGTGCTTTCGAAAACCGTTCGAGAGCCAGCCACTGGCTTGGTGACCAAGGACGCGCTCAAACTCGGGGAAAATGAGGGCGTCGGGGTCTTCACTAACAGTGAGTTCGGAGGACATCCAGTCTCGCAACGGCTGCGCCAAGAGAATCAGAATACGCTTCTTCTTCCGCTGGAGCTTTGCTGGCTCCAAGCGGATCTCGCCCTTTCCCATGTCAATCTGAGACCACCGTAAGGTCGCGAGATCTCGGATGCGCTGACCAGTAAAGAGACCAAGCATGAGCATGCCTCGCCAATGCGTGAGATCTTCGGTCGCTGACCACATGGCGGCGAGCTCCACTTCGGAAAAAGGCGCTTTGGCCACGCTATCTCCACGGTCACGTAGTGGCCGGATATCGGCGGGGTTGCTGCCTTCAGACAGGACACCATCACGGATAGCATCGTGAAACGCAGTCCGGAGGATCTTCAGCGTCCCATTGACCGTGCTTGAGGCCTTCTTTTCGGCCAGCTGGTCTCGGTATCGCGTCAGTGTTTCACGAGTGAGGTCTGACATCCTTGCGTCGCCAAGCCACTCCAAGAACTCAGCAACGATGCCGGAATACTTCGTAGCCGTTCGCGGTGAGGTGGAACTGGCAACGCCTTTGGTCCAGGAGTTCATCCATTCAGCCGTTTTAGGCGATGTAGAAGATTTCCCAAGGATGTCACGGGTGATGTGGTCCATCACTTTCTGGGCCTGCTGCACCGAGGTGATTTCCCGGTAAGCAGATTCGTAGGCTTCAGCAATGGCAAGAGCCTGCTTGCGGTTGGCTTCACTGGCGTGGAGCTTGGTGCTGCGCGTGGTTTGTTTCCCGTCTTGACGTCGATAGCAAGCGACCCAGAAAGGCGATTTGGGATAGGTTCGAAGACTGGCCATTGTCACAACTAGAGTCACAACATGGTCGCAACGAAAGTCACAACAGCATGCATGATTTTCATATAGATAGTTATGGATACATGTCCAGGAAAACCCCTTTAAAAGTAGAGTTTCTGCGCTCTTAAGTCACATAAACCCTTTAAAATCAGCGATTCAGGAAACCAGAGCATTAAAAAACCCCTAGAAACATAGGGGGTAGCACATATACTGAGGAGTGGCGGTCAGGGTGGGATTCGAACCCACGGAACCCTTTCAGGCTCGCATCTTTAGCAAAGATGTGCTTTCGACCACTCAGCCACCTGACCGTTGTTGCGCGTCGAACTTCCTGGGGGTGACCTAATCCGTCATCTCTAGGGACGTCAATGGGAATATCTCTGAGGAAAGAGGGATTGCCTCGCGTGAGCTGGCTGGGTTTATTGCGGGTCATGCGTCGCTGTGGTGCCCTGGTCTTGTCATGTTTGCTGAGCGTGTTGGCTTGGGGGTGCTCGTTTCTGGATGGGTTGAGCCGGGTCGACGCGAATCAAGAGGTGCCGGGAACGGCGCCTTCAGCGGAGTTTTTGGATGTGGGGCACGTGGCCACGGTCCGTGGGCGCGGTAACCCTTTCGTCCTCATCAGTTTAAACGAGGGCGTGAAGTTGCCGGATAAGGCTTATTTGGACACCCGATCGGCGGATGGCCGGCCGGGAGCGCGGCTGCGGTTGAGTTCGCAACGCCGTGGGGCCTATCGGGCAGCAGATATCTTGGCGGGCACCCCTCGATTGGGGGATGCGGTGATTCTTCGGTATGCGCGACAGGCAGATTCTGATGATTTCGAGGAGGGCTCTGAAGGGGCGGCAACGCCGTTGGAGCCTCCGCCTCTCTTGCGGCGTCCTGATGGTGCGAAACCTGAGACCGCTTCGCCAGTCCAGGAGACGCCTCTGCCGGAAGCGGTGACCCCGGCACCGCCGCCTGAAAGGGCTCCTTCGCCGGGTCCTTCAAAGCCGAAAGAACGGCGTGACATGGTGGAACCTCCGCTACCGGACTGGAATGATTTCTGAAGACGAAGCACTGAGGTGCCTATTTGAAAAGGTCCGTCCGTCGGAAGCCGTCGAGTCGTGTGCGCTTGATGCCGCCTTAGGGCGTACAGCGGCGGAAGACGTCGTGGCGCGATTGGCGATGCCGCTCTTCGCCAACGCCTCGGTGGATGGCTATGCCGTCGCGGGTACTCCGTTAGAATCCGGTGTGGTGTTGAACGTCGTCGGGGAGCAAGCCGCCGGTGTGGCCAAACCGCTCGAGGTGAAACCGGGTGAAGCGGTGCGTATTTTTACGGGCGCACCCGTTCCCGAGGGGACGGAGGCTGTGATCATGCAAGAGGATGTGCGGGTGTTAGGCGATGGTACCATCGAGTTAAGGGAATCGGTGGCGTCAGGGGAATTTGTGCGAGCGCGTGGCGAAGAACTTTGCGAAGGGCAGAAGATTCTCAGTCGTGGCGATACGCTGAATGCACAACGTTTGGGTCTTCTTGCTTCTCAGGGTGTGCACAGTCTTTCGGTTAGGCGACTTCCGCGATTGGCGATTCTATCGACCGGGGATGAATTGGTGGCTCCAGGTGATTCGCTGCAATTTGGACAGATTTATGAGAGCAACGGGATGATGCTGGCTTCTTTGGCGCGAGAAATGGGGTTAGCGGAAATTGTAAGCTATCACGTGGGTGATGATCCGCAGAAGACTCGCGAATTGGCACAAAGTTTGTCCGCTGAGGCAGATTTTCTACTGTTTTCCGGTGGTGTTTCGGTTGGTGATCACGATCACGTGAGAAGTGTGTTGGCGGCGCTTGGCTACACTCTGCATTTCTGGCGGGTGCGGGTGCAACCGGGAAAACCGGTGTTGTTTGGTACGCTGAATGATTGCCATATTCTGGGTTTGCCAGGAAATCCGGTTTCGAGCTTTGTGAGTTTCCATCTCTTCTGCGCGCCGGCGGTCCGGCGTTGGATGGGATGTTCTAAAGAGATGATGTTAGGGACACGGCTTGAAGCAGTGGCGATGGAGTCCCTGAAAAACCATTCCAATCGCCCCCATTACTTTCGCGGCTGCTTTGATTCAGAGAAGGGCTCTTTCCGGGCGGTGGGCCTGCAGAAATCTCATGGCCTGCACGGGTTGAGCCAGGCCAATGCCCTGGGGCGCGTGCCGGACAGCGCGCGGATTGACGCCGGCGACGCCGTAGAGGTGCTGCGGCTGGACTGCTTACCAGCCTAACACGTAAGCAAAGATGAGCGGCGCCACAATAGTAGCGTCGGACTCGATAATGAAAGACGGTGTCTCGGGACTGAGCTTGCCCCAGGTGATCTTCTCATTGGGCACGGCTCCAGAGTAAGAGCCGTAGCTGGTGGTCGAGTCGCTGATTTGGCAGAAGTAGCCCCAAAGTGAAGTGTCCGTCTTCTCCAGGTCTTGAATCAACATGGGGACGACGCAAATAGGAAAGTCGCCGGCGATGCCTCCGCCGATTTGAAAGAAACCTAGGGAACTCTGAGCGGTGATCTCCTCGTACCACTCAGCCAAGCACATCATATAATGAATACCCGATCGTACGGTTTCCGGATTCTTGATCCGTTTGGTTAGGCAATGGCTGGCAAAGAAATTGCCCAACGTGCTATCCTCCCATCCTGGAACGAACAATGGCAGATTGCGTTCTGCGGCAGCGAGCAACCAACTGTCTTTGGCATCGATCTCATATTCGTTCTGCAAGACGCCCTCTTTGAGAATCTGATAGAGAAACTCGTGGGGAAAGAAGCTGTCTCCCGCTTGATCTGCCTGTTCCCAGGCCTTGACAACTTGGAGTTCGACTTTTCGCATGGCCTCCTCTTCTGGGATGCACGTGTCGGTCACCCGATTGAGATGACGGTCTAACAATCCTTGTTCCTCTTGTCGAGTCAGCTCGCGGTAGCGGGGAATGCGGACGTAGCTCTGATGCGCCACGAGATTGAAAACATCCTCTTCCAAATTGGCGCCCGTACAGCAGATGCCGTGCACTTTGTCTCGACGGATCATTTCCGCTAACGAAACACCTAACTCAGCAGTACTCATGGCACCGGCAAGGGTGACGAACATCTTGCCTCCGTCATCGAGATGACGTGCATAACTTTGGGCGGCATCGACCAAGCTCGCGGCGTTGAAGTGCCGGAAATGAGTTTTAATGAATTGAGAAACGGGACCTGACATCTTATAAATGAGAGCGTTCGACAGGGGTGGATCAATCAGATGCCGATGATTTCAAGTAGGACTCCGTTGAGGCCTAACGAAGATGCAGTGCCATGCCCGCACCTCCACGACCGTTCTTCTTTCCGTCCCCATGGGAAGTGATCGTCTCCGTTTCAACCGAGAGTTCGATGGCGAAGGGTTCCCCCGCCTTGGGAAGAGTGGGAACACGATGCGCCCCATATGCTTGCGCCACGTAACCGACAAAGCGGCGAGGTGGGGTCAGCAGCCACTCGGCGAGATACCCTTCATAGGCCCGCCGGATCTGCGGAGGGAGGAAGCGATAGCCGGCAATGAACTTCCTGCAGTCCGGGCTCCCACATTTGCACTGAAAATGGTTCGCATTGTCATGTGCCATATCATAATCCCAAGTAATCTCTCTGCCCGCTGGAATGTCACTCATGGCAATCAGATCAAAGAGGTTTTGGACGCCACAGTTAGGCTGACAGGAATGATTGGCATAGCGGGCAAAGCCATTGGAATCGCGAGCGCGAAATTCCTCAAACTGGATGGCGTGGTCACGTACATGGTCGGGAGGTTCGTTAGGCAACCCTTTATCAATATCCGTCCACTGGAAAACGCGGCCATCAAAGCTAGCGATCCGCTCGCCTTCATAGATTCGCTTCCTGGCAAATAATCCGATCCCACGATCAGGCGTGAGATCTTGGAACACTTTAGGGTTATCTGTTAGATCACTCATTGAAAGGGAACATTAACGGCCCTCCCCTGCGTGATACTTACGACACAAGAAGGTCATCGTTGTCAACTGCCCCACACCATAAAATCATAGATTCTCAACCACAACTAACATCTATATTTAAATATCTAGAACGATTAGAACGGGAGATTGTTATAGTTATCTTCAAGTAACAATAACTAAAGTTCAAGTATCTTTGCGATACCGCCTAACTAATTCCTTCCACTCAAACAACGACAATTTAAAATGAGGTGGCATTGGGGCACGGTAATTCTGGATAATCTAGAGGATTGATTCCCTCGACGCGCTTCATCTAGAAAATTCACCGGCCTTAAAGGATATGCCCGTTCGACGGTGTTTGGTGAAGCGACTTCCGCTCTCAAGGATGTTTACCCGGAGGAAGAATCATTCTCTTCGTTCTCAGCAGCTTGCGCTGCTTCCTGCGCACGCATTTTCGCCACTTGCTTGCCCGCGGCGTCCAAATAATCCCTGCCGCCGCCTTCCGGTGCTTTGCGATTCTTCAACAAGTCCTGGACTGCCCTCAGCGCCGCACCAAATTGCCCTTGAGCTAAGACTTTTCTCTCACCGGTTTCCCGATGACGCGTGTGGATCGTCGGTCGCAGATCCAGGAGATCTTGGAGCATCTGTTCCTGGCGGCGTTCCTTTTCTGAAGTGGGCGCCTTGGCCTTGGGAGGCTTGCCCTGCATGTGCCGGATCGCGCGATGAAGGACGGCGTTCACTTGAGAATCTGTGAAGGTCAACCCGTCTTCAGCCGCTTGCTCATCCACCTTGACGATGACCATCTCGATCGAGGCAATGATGGGAACATAAAAGGGATCACGCAGCAGGTTTCGGGTCATGGCGCTATTTCGAATAGTCGTTCAGAGCTGTCAATGCAGCAGATAAATCGTGGAATCCTGGGTGGTCGTGACTATGATGCCTTCCATCATGGCCGCTAAGCCTCTCATTCTTCAATTCGAAGGAACGGACATTCCCTGTCATTTATCCAAGATCGACCGCTCCAAGCTCTATGGCTACGTGGAGAAAGAGGTGCGGGATGAAAACGATGATCCTTGTGACCTGGTCACTCTCGCTGCAGATGGTCAAACCTTGATCGGTTCGGGAGGCTCCACCTTCGCCTACTTTTCACCCGACGGACTTTGGTGTGAGAAGAGTGATCTCCGTGCCGTGAATCTAGAAAACGAACCGGTGACGCCGGTGACCTCGAGTTTTAAAGATCCCATCCCACTTCTCGAGCGAGCGTCGATAGAAGACTATCTTTCGCACAATATTCGATCTGCGTATCTGCTAGAGACAGAAGATGGTTTTCCCGATGGCTTGAAGGCCGCGCTCAACGATGGCAGCATTTACACCTTTCCCTTCAGTTATCGCGGCGGCTTGGATCCTGATGTGGCTTTTCTGTTAGCAGGCACAGATGGGGTGATTTGGATGGTGCTCGGGAAGCCGACAACCATTGGTTATGTGGGTTTGTCAGAAAGCGGCCCGGCGGTCAGCGACGACGATGCGGACTCGGGCCACGACATCGATTTGATGGATTTCGGATTAATGTAAGCTTTTTCCTAACAACGCCATGGAAATCAACATTACTAACAGCAAAGACCGCGACGCCACCGTCAATGCCGAGACGGTATCCTCGCCGCTTCAAGTGCGGTGGATCGATGCCAACGACCGCCAAGCAACGAATCGCAAGATACTTAAAGGCACACTCGACCGCGATCTAGGCGCCCTAGAGTCCCGGTATGGGGGCCTCGCTCAGGTCGGGCAGGCACTCATCGATGACGATCCCGAAGTGGATCTGGAAAACTACGGGACTTTTCTCGAGGAATCCTCACGTGTTTATATCAGCCCCAAAGGCGAGGTGGTTCATCGAGTGGTGCATTGGGAAATCATTCGGGAACCTGACGGCACGGAGAAAGAACGGCGTCCGCGGCAAATGACCGAACCGAATACCAACTCGACCGAAGCTCCACTGAAATGGACCGGAAAGTTGCTTCCGCGTTCCGAGGTTTATAACCGCTTCGTCTTCTCACACAAACTACAGATCATTCATCACAACGGCCTCACTTACGATTTTCTCTTTGGCATGGCGCAGGAACTGGCGGAGAAAGACAGCCTTCTCCTCATGGCCGCTGGCTCCAAGGGCAACCAACCTCTCATCTTTCGCCGCGGCGGCACGCCTTATCGCGGTTTCTTGGAGGGCCGGATCGACGGAGAGAAATACGCTCTCATCCTCCATCTCTCCAATATGGAGCTTAAAAAGCCGGAGATCGAAGAAGCCTAACCAAACATCTCGCTCATTTCTCAATCACGATGGATCTCGATCGCAGCCAACTCGACATCAAGATCGGTCAATACGCGACCGGTTCCTCCTCAGCCCTGAGCAATCCCCGTTGGTTAGGCCAAGCACAGAACTACCGCCGCATGACCAGCGCGCGGATGATTCCCTTGGACAAACAGGGGCTTGAGCATCGCTTGCCCAATCAAGACTATCATGTAAGCCGAAAGATCGATGGTGAGTTCACCGTGCTCATCTACGAAGCCGGAGAAGTGGTGACCGTGAATCCTGGGGGAACCGTTAGAGTTGGGCTGCCCTTCATGGAAGAAGCCGCCAAGCTTCTCAAAGATGCCGGTGTGAAAAAGACCACGTTGTTAGCCGGAGAACTCTACGTCACGCGGGTGGACGGCAAACGCCCGCGGGTGCACGATGTGAGTCACGTCGCCCGTGGACCGGAATCGCACGAACAACTGCAGCAGATCAAGTTTGCTGTCTTTGATAGCATCGAATGGGATGGACAGGAAGAAAGCGCCGGTTACGGAGAGGTCTGGGAGCGCCTCACCCAGACGTTTGACTCCGGAAAACTGATCCACCCGGTGGAAACGGTGACGGCGAGCAAGACGCGCGAAGTCCTCGCACAGTTTGAGGCCTGGGTCGAAGAGGAGGGAGCTGAGGGCATCGTCGCGCGCAGTGAAGCCGCCGGCGTCTTCAAGGTCAAACCGCGCCATAGCATTGATGCCGTCGCCGTGGGCTTCGCTGAATCCATCGACGACCGCGTCGGGCTCCTCCATGATATTCTGCTAGCACTCGTTCGAAATGACGGTTCTTACCAAATCATGGGCCGTGTGGGTGGCGGCTTCACCGAAGAACAGCGGCGCCATTTCCTCTCCGATCTCCAAGATCTCGCGGTGGAGAGCGACTACACCGAGGTGAATTCGGATCGCGTGGCTTACCAAATGATCCGGCCTGACAAAGTGATTGAAATCACCTGCCTCGACGTCATTGCGCAAACGACTCGCGGCGGCGCTATCAATCGTATGGTCATTCAATGGGACACTGAGGCGGACTGCTGGCGGACAGAACGGCGTCTGCCATTGGCTAGTATTCTCTCTCCCGAGTTTGAGCGCTTTCGTGAGGATAAGACGCCCTCCGCCGAGACCACGGGATTGAGTCAGCTGACCAAGATCGTCGAGATCGAAGGCACTGACAAGACACTCGAAGATTTGCAACTACCCAAATCCGAGCTGCTTAAGCGTGTCGTCTACACGAAAGAACTTCGCGGAGGGCTCATGGTGAGAAAACTCCTGCTTTGGAAGACGAACAAAGAAACCGTCTCGCCCATTCATCCCGCATACGTGCTGCACTACACGGACTTCAGCCCCAATCGCAAGTCGCCACTCGATCGCGAAGTACGGGTCAGCAATAGCAAAGAGCAAATGGAACACTTCTGGAACGCTCTCAATGAAAAGGCGTTTGTGAGAGGATGGAAAGAGGTGTAGTTAGCCGCTCATCCCTAACGAATGCCCGACCGCGCCTGACGCTTCATGGTCCTAAAGGGAGTCGCTCTTTCTAGATATGGATGAAGATGAACTACACGAATTCGCCGAGGATGTCCGATACCGGCTCCTTGGAGGCAAAGACGCCGCCTATTTCGGTGCTGAAGCGATGATGGCACGTCATCTCAGAATGTGGCCAATCCGCTTTGTAATCGGAGTTATCGTCTTCGGAGCAATCGCTTGGAAATGGGCCTGGGGTAAATGGTTGTTGATTGCGTGGATTGCCATCATGGGGTTTGCCCTATGGTACATCTTTCACTGTCGCCGAAAGGTTCGGGAGAAATTCGATTTGGTAGAATCGAAACTGAATAAGCCTTGGACCGTTGAGGAGGAGTAACGGTCAGCCTTGTAAAGCTTCGCCTCCAACCCGTTGCCGTTTCTAGGATTCGTTAGGGTGCTCGGCCGATCCAGTCAAACGATTGTCCAGCCACCATCGACGACCAAAGTGTGCCCAGTGATCATCGACGCGGCTTCAGAAGCGAGGAAGATCACAGGAGCTGAGATCTCTTCCGGTTCCGCCAAGCCGCCGCGGAGGAGGTTGTTTGATTTGACCGCAGCCGCAAAGGCCGGATTCTCCCGCATAGCTTGTTCAGCCATGGGCGTACGGGTAACGGTCGGAGCCACCGCGTTAACACGAATACCATATTGAGCCCATTCGGCTGCCATGGTTCGCGTCAGATTGTTGACCCCGGCTTTGGCGCCACTGTAAGGGCCGCGAGCGGGTGCGCCCACCATCCCGGCTTGAGAGGAGATGTTAATGATCGATCCACCATCGCCCTGCGCGATCATTTGCTTTGCCACACGTTGACTGCAGAAGAACACACTCTTCAGATTGACGTCCAAGATTTCGTCATACAGTGCCTCATCATAGTCGAGGATGGCTTGCTGTTTGTTGTAGCCGGCGTTGTTCACTAACACATCGATTCTTTCATAGTGCTCCAGGACGGCGGCAAGAAACGCATCGATCGATTGGAGGTCCGTGACATCCAACGAATGCTGGAAACACGCGCCGCCCGCTTCCGTGATTTTGTCAGTTAATGAGGTGAGTTCGCTCACCGTGCGGCTGCCTACCGCCACCTTGGCTCCCGACTGAACGGCATCGAGCGCAATGGTCCGACCGATCCCGCGACCGGCCCCGGTCACAACGACGACTCTATTCTCTAGACTGAACCGTGCCAGACTGCTCATAGACTATCCATGACTCCCAGGTTTGCCAATCCACGTCGAGCCAAGATGGCCCTCATTTTCTCATTTCCCTGAGATCCTTGCTCTTGGTTTCGTGGCCGTCGTGTGATATCTTAGTTAGTATTCCGTCATTCTCAAGCCGTCGCAGGCGAAGCTGATATGAAACTCAATCTTGGATTGCTGTTGTTGATCTCTACCCATTTCCTCGTTGGCATGGAAAGGCCTTACGAGGAGGACCTGCTGGTTTACGTTCCCTTTGAAGAAACCTTAGGAGACACCCAGCACAAATTGATACTAAACCAATGCGGTGATCCCAATATCGTCTTCATCCCTTCGCCAATAGGTCGAGCCATCCAGATTAATAAGTCAAACAATCTTCGATCCGTAAAAGAAGACGATTTTTTAGATTCGTCGACCCTGACCGTTGCGTTCTGGTTTATGATCTCTTCCGACTCAGGAACGTTCATGTGGAATGGTTTCCACAGTTGGAATGTTGCCATTGATGCCATTGAGGGTGTCTTATCTTATGGCCCCGCTGTAACCACTCCCAAGGAAACGATCCGTAAAAATGAATGGTATCACGTCGTTTTGATAGGCGACTATTCTCAGAATAAGGGGCGAATCTTCATCAATGGTGAACTCGTGGCAGAGGATCGAGCCCCCCCAATAGGTGGCGTGGGTTCTAGATTACGAATCGGATCGCATCCGTTCGAGAATTCGCATTTCTCAGGAGGATTGGATGATTTCATTGTGTGGGGAAGAGCGCTTAAGGTCGAGGAGGTGTCGGCGCTATGGACTGAGATCGACGATGCTCCCTTCTTCAAAATAATGGAGGATACCGATCTTGATCAGATTCCTGATCAATGGGAATTGGATCATCTTCCCGCTGAATTCGAGGGTGAACTCAATTGGTTCACCCTCGATGGCGATGCTGATTTTGACAATATTGAAGATCGTCGAGAATTCTTGCGTGGTACCGATCCCGTCGCGGAGGACACAGATGGAGACGGTCTTAATGATCAAGTCGAGACGGGAACAGGGCGATTTGTTTCGGATCAGGATTCCGGCACCAATCCCAATTGGTCAGACAGTGATTGTGATGGCGTAAATGATTCCATTGAAATGAGAAATACTCTCTTGGATCCGTTGAATGATGATAGCGATGGAGATGGATTCACTGATGGGGATGAACTTATCGATGGAGATCCTGAGCTTGCACGGATCCTACCTGATTTCTCACGATCATTGCATGCCTACTGGCCATTCGATGAATCCTTAGAAGATCATTCGCCGAATAAGTTTCACGCAGAGATGAATGAAGACATGGCCACATTCTCACCCGGGCTCGTTCGGGGTCATTCATTGTTACTAAGAAATGGCCATTTTGTCACCGTCGAAACGTTTAATAAGAACGCTTTCTCGTTCCGCAATGGCCCCTTTTCCGTTTCGGCTTGGTTTCATGCCGCAGACTTGTCTTGGATCAATAATATCATTGCCAACGGAGGCTCCTCACGAAGTTGGGGTGTCGTGATAAGTAGCGATTCCACCCCGCTTCGGAAGGGACTCTTCTTCCATTTAGGAAGCGCCACACAGACTCGCCCCATCAACAAATATGTCAGCAACGCTCCCATTGCAACGGCGACTACCTATCATTTACTCGTCGTTTATGATAGAGATGGGTTCTACGGAGGTGCCGAATCGTCTTCTATTCGGACCTACCTAAACGGCGAGAGAGTTCCCCTGGGTGTCGATAGCGGAAACTCTCCGGAATTTCGCAGGACACGAGAAAGTTTGCGCATTGGTAATTTTTTCACGCGTGGAAATGAGTCGGCGTGGAACGGGTGGCTGGACGATATCGCCATATGGTCCAGGGCCCTCACAGATTCGGATGCACGCCATTTATATCGAGAGGGAACGTTCAACAGAAAATCCTTACGCGACCTCATGGCGCCCGATACGGATGGCGATGGCTTACCAGATTATTGGGAAGAGCAGCATTCGCTTGCTACCCACGATTCTTCAGATCGAGACCAAGACCCGGACAATGACGGCCATACAAATATTGTCGAATACAATAGGGGAACCAATCCTCTCAATCCCGATACGGACGGCGATGGTCTTCTGGATTCAGCGGAATCGAATACGTCACTTTGGGTAGATCAATTGAATACCGGGACGAATCCCTTGCGAATGGATTCTGATGGCGACGGTATATCGGACTGGCTTGAGTTGCGAGGCGTTCGTCCTCGCACGAGTGATCCCAATCGTACGGACTCGGACGGCGATGCCGTAAGCGATGGCGAAGAATACCGCTATGGATCGGATCCGCTTGATCCTCAATCAGTCCCTACACTGTCCTCAGGATTAATCGCCTATTGGCCCTTCGACGGCGATTTAGACAATTCTATTTCTAATCGATTCGCCGGTATCTACCATGGCGACCGCGAGGCTCAGTACGCGGTTGGGCGTTTTAACGAATGCTTGGAATTTAACGGCCAGGAATACGTCGATATCACTGGATCGGAAGATATCATGAATTTCAATGAGTCCAACTTCACACTTTCGGCATGGATAAAACGAAAGGTTTCCGTCATCCAAAGAGGGCCGTTTTCTCTTCCAACCGTGATGGCTAAGGGCGATAGCGGAAAGTTCTGGCGACTTTTCATGCGAAGTGATGGACATAATCGACGAGAGATCTGGTGGAGCGCTCAGCCAGCGATCTTGCGTCATGAGTTAGATTCTGGAGAATTTGTTCATGTAGCAGTCATTGTTGATCGGATAAAACGTCGATCAGCGATGTATATCAACGGCTCCGAGATTGTCCCAAGCGATCAAACTCTGATTGGCGCGGAGATGATACCTTAGGGGCTTGGAAAAAAATAATCGTCCCAAAGCGCAACCATTCTGTTAGGAGCGGGTTTGAGTGCCTGTAGTCCTATGAGAAGAACCTGACTCTAACTCAATTCGTTTATGGAAGAACACTGCGCGTGATCTCACGGGCAGCGCGAAACGCAAGTTCATGGCGGGCGTCGTCGATGGCCTTGGCCGCGGCGGTCAACGGTGGGCTGAAGACTGTCTTGGCTGGAATAGGCAACTCATTCGCAAAGGCAAAGAGGAACTCGATTCCGGCATTGATTTCGTCGATCAGTTTCACAAACGAGGTAGAAAGAAGGCTGAAGAACATTATCCAGAATTACTGGAGGATATTCGCGCCGTTGCTGATCCCCATGCTCAGACTGATCCCAGTTTTCGCTCTACTCGCCTCTATGTCCGCATCACTGCTAAAGAAGTCCACCGGCGACTGGAAGAGCGCCCAGGGTATGACCTATCAAGTATGCCTTGCGTGAGAACCATCAACAGCAAACTCAATCTGCTCGAACTCCACCCTAGAAAAGTTGCCAAGACCAAGCCGATGAAGAAAGTGAAAGAAACCGACGCCATCTTTGATATGGTGCATGAGATCAATGCGGCGGCCGATAGCGATCCCAAGCAGTTGCGTATCTCCATGGACACCAAAGCGGCGGTAAAAATTGGCGAGTTTAGTCGTGGTGGCTATAGCCGAGGCGAGCGGAAGGCCCTTGATCACGACTTCAAAGCGAAAACAACCCTCGTGCCCTTTGGGGTTTATCAGCCCGAAACTGGCCAAACCGACCTATGGTTCTCAGAAAGTAAAGTGACAGCGGATTTTATGGTTGATCGTCTTGAAGAGCTGTGGCCGCGACTGCGTGCAGAGAATCCTGAAGTAGAGGTGCTAGTGATCAACGCCGACAATGGCCCCGAGAGCGATGGCCGTAGAACCCAATGGTTGAAGCGCCTGGCTGAATTCTCTACGGCTCATGATATAGTGATACAGCTAGCCTATTATCCACCCTATCATAGCAAGTATAATCCTATAGAACGAGTGTGGGGAGTGCTCGAAAACCATTGGAATGGAGAGCTACTGAGCACAGCGGAGAAAGCGCTGGGAATGGCCCGAAGCATGACATACAAAGGGTTGAATCCCGTCGTCACACTGGTCACCAAGACCTACCAGACCGGAGTGCGACTGACAAAGAAAGCGATGAAAGAATTCGCGCCCCAAATCAGTCGGATGGCTGGATTGGAGAAGTGGTTTCTAACAATATTCCCTGAGCCTGAAATGGGATGATTATTTATTTCCAAGCCCCTTATAACAGTAGCACACCCCATCCCATGCGTGTCGGTGGTATGCCGGGATCTATCAATAATGCATTGGATCCGATCACGTCTCGCTGGCAGGGATCGATCGATGAAGTGGCCGTTTGGGAGCGTGCACTATTACAATCCGAGGTCGAAGAGCTTTGTCGTGGTGGTTCCCTTAGTTCGCTTATTGACGTCTATCTTAAGGACACCGACAGCGATGGCACGGTCGATGCCTTTGAGCATGTCTTTGGTAATGACCCTCAAGACAACGCAAGCACTCTCGAGATTCTTGACGTTGAGATTTCCTCCGATCAGTTCATTGTTACGGGTAGTAGGCTAACGGAAAAGCTATATTTATTGCAAGGCAGCACTGATCTTCATCGCTGGTTCGTCATTCCCTCAATCAGAATGGACAATCAGATGATCGCAAGGAGAGTTGCCGGCGTGAAATACCTGCGTATAGCAGTTCGCAACTGAGCGTAGAGACGCTGCTGAGATCCCAGGAAAAGATCAACCGTTTCACGTTATGGCACTTTCATTTCCACACGGAAAGGCACTTCCTTCACAGGGATGCCGTTTTCTAACAAAGCTTCCCAAACTTGGAGCAAGAGTTCGAGAGAGATCTGCACATCGGCTTTGATCTCGACTTTGGCATTGGGGAGTTGCTCTTTCATCTTCCGCAAAGCGGCGGAGAGGCCGCGGATATCGATCGGCGAATCGGCCAGCCGCATCTCACCATTCTCCGCAATCTCCAAGGTAACGCGGCGTTCGGCGCTTTGTTCGGTGGGGAGATTCGTCACGCGGGGTAGCTCAATCGGTAAATACTCCCGCTTCTCCGGAAAGGTGGTGGTGAGCATGAAGAAGATGAGCAAGATGACCAGAATATCCATGAGCGGTATGATCGGGATCACCGGCAGGCGTCGTTTCTTGGTCTCAATGCGCATGGAGAATCAATCCTGTCTCATTAACCAAATCGCCAATCCAGCGCGCGCACGAGGATGTTCTCGATTCGGGTGGCTAGCCGCTCGATGCGTCTTTGAAAATACCCGTGGGCGATGACTGCCGGTACGGCAACAGACAAGCCGACGATGGTGGTATTCAACGCTTCCGCGATGCCACGCGCAATGCTAGAGCCCGATGGCGCCGCTTCTTCATTGCCTGTGCCCAAACCGGAAAAGACGGTGACCAGACCGGATACCGTGCCTAACAAACCTAACAAAGGTGCGATGGTGATGATCACCTCCAAAGTAGTAAGCCCGGACTGAAGTCGAACGACTTCCTCACGCGATCGCGCCTCGGCGCTCTCCGTGGCGGCCGCACGATCGCGATGCCGCCCATAAAGCGCGGTCTGACAAATGTGCCCCAACGTCGATGATCCGCACTCGAGCGAAGCCTTCACACCCGCTTCGTCGCCTGTATCTAACGCCTTCACCAATTCGTGTGGCATAACTAGCGAGGTGCGCAGACTCATGGCGCGATGCACGATCACCGCGACGGCGACGATGGAACAGAGAAGAAGGGGAACCATGAACACGCTCCCGGACAGAAACTCATACATAAGGTTAACGGACTAACGGACTCGGAAATTGAAGAAGCATGGCATGTTCCCGCCATCAAGGTGCGCCTGAACTTGTTTCGGCATTTCGGGGATCTCGGCTTCCATGATGGCGGCCAGGGTTTGATTGGTGAGGATGGCGTTGGCCTTGGCCTTGGTCACTTTCAGGTCTTCAGGTTGACCAAAGCGATTGATCGTGAACTGAACGCTGATCCGGGCCCAACCCATGAACTGCTGGCTTTCCAACATCTTTGCCTGCCACACGCGTTCGATGGCGGTATCGACTTGTTTGCGATAGCGTCCAATGGCGGTGTTCTCGGCATTAAACGTGGCGTCTCCTTCGCGATCGGCACCGCCGGCTAAGTCCGCCTTCCGGGATTCGGATTGAAAGGTAGGCACATCCAATTCAGGGAGATTGACCGTCGAGGGCGCTGGTTCACTTGGCGGGATTGACTCGCTTGATGGTAATGAATCGCTCTCTGACGGCTCTTCTAGTGATTCGTTAGGTGTGGGAGGCCTTTCCGTGACTTGTTCGATCTCTTCAGGCGACTCTGGAATGGGATTGGGCGGTGGGATGGGAATGGCGCCGGGTGCGTCGGGAATGGGTTCACTGAAAGAGGGCTTGGCCTCAGGCTCCGTTGTGCGCGCGGGCACCGAGACCGGAGTCTTGGCTTGCGCGTTCGCAGGTTGTAGTGGTTGAGGCTCCGGCCGCACGGGAGTGGGACTTTCTTCTAACAAAGGACCATCCCGATACCGTCTTTCCTCCACATCGATGGTCTCGTCATCTTCGCCATCCACGCTAGGCATGTTGCTAGGACCTTCTGAGGAACTGGAGCGGTCCGCTGCCAAGGTGTTGCGATCGGAGATAAAGTTAGGGCGATCCGGTGCGGTGAGACTTTCTTGATTGGCCGTCGTCCGCACGTTGGCTAACAAAGCTTTACGTTTGGCTTCAGGGTCTTCTTCATCATCAGCGGTTTCCTCTTCTTTGGTCGTGGTGGGCAAGTCTAGCAATGGCGATTCAGATAGGATCCAATCCGCCAATGGCATCATGACCTCGGTTGTGCCCGCAGTCTCTTCGTCATCATGGTTGGGTTTCCGGTCTATCAACCATTCGGCGGCCGGCGGTACCAGCAGTGCGTGCAGCAAGAGGGACACCGCAATCGCGAAAAAGCTGACAGATCGTGCAGACATCGTTTCAGACGCTCACTGTCCTGCAATGAGGCGGGGGCGGCAACCTCATAGGTCATGGGAAATCCCCGTGCTAGGAAGAGCGTGATTGCTGCGGATCCGCCACCAGGGCCGGACCGCGATCGAAATCGAGGTAGTAGTGGCTCCCCATGTCCACATAAGAAAAGGCGAAACTCGATTCGTAGTCGCACCGGGCATAGAGCCCCAGATCGCGGTAGTGGGTGAATCGGCGGTAGACGAGATCCGCCATCCCGTCATTGAGAATGCCGTACTCGCGCGGATGCAGATAGTAATAGAGTTTCTTCACGGGCAGCCCTTGCGAGCCACTTGGCGAAACCACGCCAAGATAGCAGACCGGCTCCGTGTCCAAAAGTCCCTGCGCTTGTTCATCGGCAGTTTGTTCGTGCACCTCCACGCGGCTTGTGACCCAGGAGAGCGCCTCGGCTGTGGGCGTCGGAAGTGGGCACTTGATAAATCCCCCCGCCGCCGCGGGAGCGAGGATCTTGCTAACAATCTCGTTAGGATTGGAATCGTCGATGGCGGGCGATGACTTGATCGCTAACATGAGAACCGGCAGAGAAATATGGGCGGATCGTTCAAAGGCCACGATGCGTCCATCGACGGCGACGAGAAACTGATAGAGGCACAGGAGGAGTTCCCCGATGTCTTCCACGCGTTCGCGATCGACAAAGAAGTCACAGATCAACGTGCTGCCTTGTTCGAAGGAACCTAACTGTTCGTCAAAGAACTTGGCGAAGGGCGATCGTGCTTTGGCTAGGGATTCGTTAGGCGAGAGATACTTGCTCTCATCCTGATGCAGGGAACGCGCTAACCCTTTCTTCAAAATGGTCGAGAGCGCCTTCGCGCGACCGTTTTCCAAATGATGCAGCCATGAAGTGGTGATCTTGCGATCCAGCCCCAACGAACGATCACCATTCAACGCATCGGCGAGTCCCTGGAGGGACAAACCTTGCGCAATGCGATCGGCTCGTATGAGGGCACCGATGGATTCCATGTCTACTCAGCACAAATTAGTTAAGGTATCTTAAATAAATTCCGGCAGGTTCTATCAATTCTGACGCAATCAATGAGTACCATGACATAAACTGAGAAACATCTCAACTTTTATCAAGTATTTGCAGAGCATTTCATTGGGCAGCCCGATTTCATGCAAATGGTTCACGATTTTTTCAGCAATGCTCGCTATTCTTGCTTGTCTTGAATATTCATATCTCTCATATTTCAGGGGCTGCAATGAATGCTCCACAACTTTATGTTATTTCTGTCTTTATTGGAATTGCCTTGGGTGAGGCATCCGAAACCTTAAGAATTACTAGTCCACCCCCCGCCCCAGGATTCAAGAATCATGCGGCAGCAGTCGAGGCGATCGGGACGAAAACGATTTCTCTGGTGGCTCCGCCCAAAGAGATTCCCATCACGGTCAAGTCACGGTTGGGCGTTACTTATGCCAAACGTGGCGATCACGCTTTGCAGCTGGATCTCTATTATCCGGCTGAAGAAAGCGCCGGCAAACGGCCCGGCCTCATCTTTATTCATGGGGGTGCGTGGTTAGGAGGAAGTCGTGATGATTATAAAGTCTACGCCGTGGAATTCGCCCAGCGTGGGTTCGTCTGCGCCAGCGTCTCCTATCGTTTATCCCAAGAAGCGACCTTTCCTGCCGCCGTCGATGATGTGAAGCTTGCTTTGAAATGGGTTCGCGATGCCGCTGACCAGTATCAGTTGGACACCAACCGCATGGCGCTCATCGGCGGCTCGGCCGGTGGGCATTTAGCCATGATGGCCGGTTACGATACCGATGAGGAGAGTGAGCCGGTTCGCGCCATCATCAATTTCTACGGTCCAGCCGATCTCACCACCGCCTTCGCCAAGGATCACCCGGCCGTGCTTCAATTCTTGGGCAAGCCTTATGACGAAGCCGAGACGCTCTATGAAAAGGCGTCTCCCATCCGCTATCTCGATGCCGCAGACCCGCCTACTCTCGTTCTCCACGGCACGCTGGATGAGGTGGTGCCTGTCACGCAATCCGATGCCTTGGTGGAAAAGCTCAAGACGCTCGGCATCCCGCACGAATACGATCGTCTTCAGGGTTGGCCGCATTCCATGGATGTGGCCCAAGCGGTCTTCACACGCAGCGTTTGGCTCATGGACCGTTTTCTAAAGACGCACCTCTCTGACCGACGGGTGAGTCAGAATTGACCTGCGTACCGGGGATAGGAGGATTCAGCGGCGCCTAGATAAAAGGTACCGCTACCACAGAGTTCCACTCTCACGGAACTCTACTCTCACTTCAACAATCGTCGATCGACAATCGCCACTCAAGGTCCAAGACCCGGATCCGCTTCACGACTCCCTTTCTGCCCCTAGCGTCTCCATCACCGCGACGAGCACGACCCCCACGACGATGATGCCGATGGCGGCCCAAGTCGCTCCGTTCGTGAACTGAGGAAGATACCAATTGTAGCCTTCGACGATCTCCTTACTAGAGGCGGTGGTTTGGGTGATCTCGTGCTTCCAGGGCCAAATAACTAACAATGACCCCGCAACGAAACCGGTAAGAACGGCGATGGCCACATCGCGGAAGCGTTTGAAGATCCAGGAAATGAGATGCGAGAAGAGGATCATGCCTGCGACCACGCCGATCATAACCGGGACAAGGATCTTGAGCGGGGGCCACAGATCCTCCATTTTGAAGCTGCCCGCAGCAGAAGTGAAATCGTCCACGGCGCCGAGCACCAAGCGATAGTTGCCTAACAAGAGGAGCACGAATGAACCGGATAGACCGGGAATGATCATGCTGCACATGGCGATCATGCCGCAAACGACGAGGTAGAGCAGGTTGGCATTTTCCGTCGCGGGTTTGAGAAGCGCAATGCCGGCCGCGACACCTGCCCCGACTAGCAAACCAACGATCGGACCAACGCTCCAACGGCCCACCGTCTTGCCCACGAAGTAGACGGAGGCGAGGATGAGCCCGAAGAAGAAGGCGGCGATGAGAATGGGATGATGATCAAGAAGATAGCCTAGCAGCTTTGCTAAGCTTACCAAACTCACCACCACTCCGAGCCCAAGGGGTAGAAGAAAGTTGCCGTTGATATGTTGCCAGAGATCTTTCAGCCGGCCTTTCAATATCATCTGGATAGCGTTGATATCAAAGGACTTGAGTGCGTTGATAAGGGTCTCAAAAATGCCGGTGACGAAGGCGACCGTTCCTCCCGACACACCGGGAATCACGTTGGCGGCGCCCATGGCGTAGCCTTTGAGGAAGGTGGGAACGGGTTTGTGGCTCACGCGCTGACTAAGAGACGGCTTGGGTTCTCAATGCACTCTTTTATCCGGATCAGGAAGGTCACGGCTTCTTTGCCATCGACAATCCGGTGATCATAACTCAGCGCGATGTACATCATGGGACGAATCACCACTTCCCCATTCAAAGCGATGGGCCGCTGTTGAATGGTGTGCATGCCCAGGATGCCGCTTTGTGGGGGATTGAGAATCGGCGTGCTTAACAGTGACCCGTAAATACCTCCGTTAGAGATGGTGAAGACACCACCTTGCAGATCGGCAAACTCGATCTTCCCATCGCGCGCCTTGGTAGCGTAATCACTAATGGCCTGCTCAATCTCTGCGAAGCTCTTCTGGTCACAATCACGAATGACGGGCACGATCAGCCCTTTCTCCGTGCCGACCGCCACGCCAACGTCGTAGTAGTGGTTGAGGATGAGGTCATCGCCATCGATCCGGCCGTTCACGGCCGGCACCGTTCTAAGCGCATCCACCACGGCTTTGATGAAGAACGACATAAAGCCTAACTTGATGCCATGCTTGGCGATGAAACTTTCTTGCAGCTCCTTGCGCATGCGCATGACGGCGGTCATGTCGCATTCGTTGAAAGTTGTTAGAATGGCAGCGGTTTGTTGAGCATTGACTAGATGCGTCGCGATCTTGCGGCGGAGCGGCGACATCTTCTTGCGCGTGAATCGTGTTTCGGCCTCATCGGTTGATTCGGTTTCAACTTCGGGCTTCTGAAATACCGTTAGTTGTTTCGACGGCGTTCCCTCAGCAATCTTCATGGCGGCTTCGACGTCCGCCTTGGTGATGAATCCCTTGCGCCCTGTGCCCTTGACGCTACCGAGGTCGACTTGATGCTCCTCAGCAAACTTCCTAACCGTTGGCGAAACGGGCGCCGAATCGGACTTAGGACGTTCGTCAGCGGGCGCCTCGGATTTGGTGGCCGGTTTCGAGGTTGCCGCTTGTGCCGGAGCCGGAGCTTGCGCCGTCTCATCGATCGTCGCCACGGTGGAGCCGATCTCCACTTCTTCGCCTTCCTTAGCCAGGATCTTCAAGACACCACCCACTTCCGCCTCGAGATCGTTACTTACTTTGTCCGTCTCCAGGGTGAGAAGCACGGCGCCTTTCTCCACCATAGCACCGTCTTCCTGGTGCCACTGCGCGATGGTTCCGGTGGTAATGGATTCCCCCACTGAGGGGATTTTCACGTCGACTGGCATAGCTTTGTAGTTAGAGCGTGAAGGCGTGATCCACGAGTTTCTTCTGTTCGTGTTTGTGCATGGCTTTAGCGCCGGTAGCTGGGCTTGATGCCCGGTCGCGGCCGGCATAACGGATTTTGTAAGGAGTGAGACTCTGCAATCGCGGGCCAATATAAGACCAAGCGCCCATGTTCAGCGGTTCTTCCTGACACCACACCCATTTGTGCGCGTGTTCATATTGAGCCGCGATTTTCTTCAATCGGTCCCGGTGCAACGGGTAGAGCTGTTCGATGCGGACGATGACGGCATCGTCGATCTCGCTCTTTTCCCGATAGTCTAACAAATCGTAATAGACTTTGCCCGAACAGAAGATGACGCGATTGACATCTCCCGGCACGCAGGGGCGCTGATCGTCATCGAGGATCTCGTGAAAATGCGTACTTCCGGAAAGCTCTGATTCATCCGACACACAGGCAGGCAGGCCTAACAAACTCTTCGGCGTCATGAGTACGAGAGGTTTGTGCACATCGCGGAGCACCTGCCGGCGCAGCACGTGAAAGTATTGCGCGGGCGTGGTGAGATTGGCCACCTGCATATTGCTATTGGCACAAAGTTGGAGGAAGCGTTCCAAGCGGGCGCTGGAGTGTTCCGGCCCCATGCCTTCGTAACCGTGCGGCAAGAGCAGTACGATGCTACTCGGCCGCGACCATTTGGATTCCGCCGAAGAAATAAACTGATCGATAATCACTTGCGCGCCATTCGCAAAGTCACCAAATTGCGCTTCCCATAACACTAGCATATAGGGGGCCGTAAGGGAGTAACCGTAATCGAACCCTAACACTGCCGCCTCTGATAGAAGGCTATTGTAGACGGCAAAGTGTGCTTGGCCGGGTGCCAAATGCTGCAGAGGAACGTAACGTTCGCGGTCTTCCGTATCGTAGATGACGGCATGACGTTGACTGAATGTGCCGCGCCGGCAGTCTTGACCGGAGAGACGCACGCCGTGCCCGTCTAACAAAAGCGCGCCAAAGGCAAGCGCCTCAGCAAACGCCCAATTGATGGGGCCGCCATTGCGGCTGGCCTCAAGCCGTTTGTCCAGAAAGCGCCGCTTCAGCTTATCATGCACCTTAAAATCCTCCGGCACTTGCGTGATCTTTTCGCCAATTTCGCGCAAGCGCTCCTTTGAAACGCCGGTCAACACAGGATTGAAATGAAACTCCGGTTGGTCGACGGCCGTCGATTCCATACGCGGATGACCGCCACCCGACTTCTCTAGACGACTTAGCTCTTCATATTCCTTTTCCAAGTTGCCTAACAACTCTTCGTGCACTGCTTGCGTTTCCTCCGGCGTGAGGACACCCGCTTCTTCGATCCGCTGTTTGGCTATCGTGGCCACGGTGGGATGTTGTTTGAGCTTTCTGTAGGTTCTAGGCTGTGTGAATTCCGGCTCATCGCCTTCGTTATGTCCATGCCGGCGGTAACAAACGATATCGATGATGACATCGCGGCCGAAGGTCTGACGGAATTCCAAAGCCATCTCAGCCGCATGCAACACTTCGAGCGGGTGATCGCCATTGACGTGAAAAACGGGCGCTTCAATCATCTTGGCCACATCCGTGCAGTAAGAAGACGACCGCGCATCCGCCGGCATCGTCGTGAACCCGATCTGGTTATTGATGACGAGATGAATCGTGCCGCCCGTGCGGTATCCGCGTAATTGTGAGAGGTTTAACACCTCCGCCACCAAGCCTTGGCCGGCAAATGCGGCATCCCCGTGAATGAGCACCGGCAAGACGTGTTTCCGCTCTTTGATATCGCCTAACTTGCGCTGCCGCGCACGCGCCTTGCCTTCCACCACGGGATCCACCGCCTCCAAGTGACTGGGATTGGCGGAGAGAAAGATGGCTAACCGTTCTCCTAAGCGATTCTCGCGCACCGATTCATACCCCAAGTGGTATTTCACATCGCCGTCACCCGCTACGAGATTGGGGATGTAGTTCTCCTCAAATTCGTAGAGCAGCACCTTGAGTGACTTGCAGAGGAAATTGGCTAACACATTCAAACGACCACGATGGGCCATGCCCATGAGCAATTCCTGTACGCCCCGCTGGGGGCCGCTTTCGAGAATCGTATTCAGCGCGACCATCACGGATTCGCCGCCTTCGAGCGAGAAGCGTTTCTCGCCGGGAAACTTCTTGTGCAAGAAACGTTCGAAAAGTTCGGCCTCCGTGACCCAGCGGAAGGTGCGTTTCCAATCTTCTTCTGAATAGACGGCCGGTTCACGCCGTGCCTCGATCCGTTCGCGGAGCCAATTGCGAACTTCGCGCGCGTGAATGTGCATGAACTCGTAGCCGATCCGTCCACAGAAGATGGTGCGCAATTCCTGCTCCAACTCACGCAAGGGCGTGTAGACACCACCGCGATAATACTGGCTGGCGACTGGCCGATCCAAATCCGCCTTGGTGAAACCAAACTCCGCGAGATCAAGGGCAGGCACTTCCGGCGGGGCGTCTGCTAGGGGGTCGATCCACGCTGCGGTGTGGCCGACCGTACGGTAGGCATAAATCATCGCGCCGGTTTGCGCCCGGATCCCTAGCTCGGCTTCGGTCGGCGCGGCGGCTTTGCCCACGGCCTTCGGTTTCGGCTGCGCCGTCCCCAACTCAAATCCTTCAAAAAAAGCGGCCCAGGTTTGCCCCACACTGGTGGGATCAGCTTGCCAGGCCGCGAACTTCTCTTCCAGAAGTTCGACATTCAGACGCGGTGAAATGCTAGCGCTCATGGAGGGGAGACAGGTGCGTTGGCTACTTAGTCGCTGCCAATAGATTTCTCGAGCGATTTTATGCGAAATCGGCTCGGGAAAGTGAGGACGGGCCGCGGTGCAAGTGCCAAGGTAACGGCCCGAGAAGGTTGGGGCGCACGCATTATGACACCGTTAGTCTAAATGCCATTCTCAAGCTCGCACACCGCCTCCTGCAAGCGCGTTGCCACCTCATTCCAACCTTCACGGGTGTCCGGTGTGTTGCTGAAGTCTAACGCTTCGCCGAATCGCACCCGCACGGAGTGAAATCGCGGGAGCTTCGCGTTTGGCGGAAAGGCTCGGTGCGCGCCTTGAATGTAGGCAGGCACTACTTTGGTCGCGGTGCCGGAGACGAGCCGGCCGATACCGGGCTTGAACCGGCCCATGGCGCCATCGCGGCTGCGCGTGCCTTCGGGAAAAATCATGAGGACGACTTCGTGATTGGCGACGCGATCGCGTAGGTCTGCTAGGGCGCGTCCGCTCGCTTTTTTTCGCCAAAGCGGCAGGGCATTGAGGCAGAATGTGGCAAAGACCGCGGTGTCTGGTCGATGAAAGAAGGTGTCGCCCGCGGCCAAGGGAAAGACGTGACCATTCCATCGCAAAGGCAAGGAGGCGGCTAGAACCAGTGAGTCAAGATGACTGGCGTGATTAGCCACGATGACGAACCCCGGATCTTTGGGAAGATGCGATTTCCCATGAGTTTTCAAGCGATGCACCAGCTTGAGATAGGTGCGAATGACTAACCACCAAACTAAGCTAATCATCGCTCCTACCAAGCCCATTTCCCGCTTGGTGCTTTGCCTGCGGGCAGGACCGTCCAAGGGTTCATCCGCAGCGCCGGAGTATTTCCAGGAATCCATGATCTAGCCGCTGATGATGCGAACAGGTTGATCTAACCCGAAGCCTCGGAAATAGCCCACGTAGTGGAAATATGCCGGCGCCGCTAACAAGAGACTATCAAAACGGTCGAGCAATCCGCCGTGACCCGGCAACGTGCTTCCAATGTCTTTGAGATCAAGATCACGTTTGATGGAGGAAAGCATGAGATCACCCAGCTGACCCGAGATACTAATGATCAAGCCAAGTCCAATCAGGTGGGGCCAGGTAGCCAGGGGCGATCCGGCAAAGACGTGGAATCCCATCCAGATCACGAGAGCCGTGGTACCGACAAGCGCACCCAGACTGCCTCCAATGGTTTTTCCCGGACTGGTACGGGGAGCCAGCTTTCGTTTGCCGATTAGCTTGCCTGACAAATAGGCGAAAACGTCATTGAGTTCCACGGCGACAATTAGGAGAATGACGATCGGTCGGAAATCGGCGTCATTTCCTATATAACCGAGGTGTCCAAGACAGAATCCGAAGAGCAGGAAGGCAAAGATGCCGAGCGCTGTCCGCTGTATGTAGCCCTTGGGTTGATCGGCTAGAATAGCCGTCGCACAGATCAGCACCACGCCCAGGGCAGGCAACGCGACAAAGAAACCGTACCAATGATCCAATGAGGCAAATGTAAGGAACAAGATCCCTAGCACCACCACGAAACTCGGCATGAAATGCCGGAAGAAGCCTGTGGCGCGCGCATACTCGCGGTAACAAAGAATGCTTAGCAATCCCACGCCTAACATCATCCACGCCGCCCCGGCAAGAATAGGCAGAAAGAGAACGGGCGCCAACCACGCCCATGTCTTGGTGCGGTCGATGAGTTCCTTGTAAGTTGCCGGCCCGATCTTTCCCGCGGCCTTCAAGGTTAGAATCAAAATAAAAGCAAAGACTAACAAGCAAACGACTGCCGCCACCACCCATTGGGTGACTGCATGGTCGAAGGCGTGTTCGAGACCGAACAAGCGATCTTGTGAAGTGGGATCAATCGCCATGAGTGTGTCTCTGTTTCAAGCCTTGTGTCATCCGGTGAATTCTCCTAACGACTGTCAACAATGTTCCCGCGAGAAGGCCCCAAAGTGTCCATGCGGGCACCGCCACGGAGGTAGACGGGGCAATCGCTCCCCACAATCCCAACAGCGTGACCACAAACATGCGTTGCGGCTTGCCAAAGGGCCCGCGGAAATCTTGCCCCAGCCCCACACTAGCTCCAAACGCACGAACGTAAGCCGTGGCAATGGCCGCTCCGGCCAGCAAGGCGCCGGCGAGCGGATCGGATAGGATGGCAAACCCGAGTCCAATGAAGATCGCCGCGTCGGACACGCGATCCGGCACTTCATTAAAAACCTCGCCGATGGGCGACGCCTTCTGACTCTTCACCGCAACCATGCCGTCTAGCAAATTTGCTAAAAGCCGAAGCTGCACGCAAACGGCACCCGCCAACCATAATAGGCGAACGGGAAGACCCTGCACGGAGGATGTTAGACTAAAACAGACGCCGCCGATCAATGCGGCGGTCATTCCCGCCACTGAGATCGCATTCGGCGTGACGCCCGCGTTGGCCAGAACGGTGGTCAAGCGTTCCGCAAACGCCCACTGCCGGCTCTTCAGCGGCCGTCGATTGGCTTCATCTACTTGGTAGTCCATTGCGATTCGTCGTCATGCTCCGACGATGAAGAGTTAAGATTATGCAATGAAATGTAACGTAACGGACAGCCAAGAGTAACAGAAAGCTACGATGGTAATCGCGACTTTAGGGCCGCACCGCCGTGCCATCACGACGCCGAACCGGCTTCCAATAGCCGGGATCATCGGGATCCAGCGGATATTTCTTGGCCGCTTCCTCGTTGAAATCGATCCCCAACCCAGGCTTGTCGCTCACATGGAGGAACCCGGCCTTGAGTTCCGGGCAGCCGGGAAAGACTTCCCGGGTTGCTTCACGAAAGGGCGTGTACTCTTGGATGCCGAAGTTGTGGATCGCGAGATCGAGATGGACGTTGCAGGCGTGACCCACCGGTGAAACATCGGAGGGACCGTGCCAAGCCGTTCTGACATTGAACCATTCTCCTAGAGCTGCCAGCTTCCGCGCCGGCGTGAGGCCGCCCACTTGGGAGAGATGCACTCGAATGAAGTCCATCAGGCGGCCACTAATGAGATCAATCCACTCTAACGGGTGATTAAAAAGCTCTCCCATGGCGATGGGCACCGTCGTGTGTTGTCTCAGAAATTTGAAATAGCCGTTGTCCTCAGGAGCCAAGGGATCCTCGATAAAAAACGGCCGATATTGTTCGAGTTCTTTGCAAAGATTGACCGCTTCGATTGGCTCGATGCGTTCATGAATGTCATGCAAGAGTTCGATCTCGTCACCCACGGCGTTTCGGATGTGTTCGAATGCTTTCGGCATCGCACGCAGATAAGGTCCGGAATCCATGCGATTGTCGTCGGGCAATCCGAAACCGGCGTCGCGAAAACTCGTTCCCTTGGATAAATGTGCGGCGCCATAGCCGCCTAACTGAATCCTCACATGACGAAAACCCGCTTCCACTTTTGACCTAACGGATTCTTCCAGCTCTTGAAGACTACCGCCGCCGGCATGGGAATAGGTATCCGCGGCGAACCGGCATTTTCCGCCTAACAGATCATACACGGGCATGCCGGCGCGCTTGCCTTTGATGTCCCAAAGCGCCATGTCCACGCCACTCAAAGCGTTGTTGAGAACGGGTCCATTGCGCCAGTAAGAACTGGTGTAGGCATTCTGCCAGAGATCATCGATGTTGCTGGCGTCGCGGCCTTGGCAGAAAGGATCCAAGAATTCCTCTACCGCCGTGACCACGGCCCGCGCCCGCTGATTGTAAGTGGCGCAGCCCAGACCATAGAGTTCCGGTTCGCTCGTTTCCACTTTCACAATCACCAAGCGTTGGCCCTGTGTGTTCACTGCGAAAGGACGGACCTTAGTGATCTTGAGTGGCCCATGACCACGCTCAGCCGCTGCCAATGCGGGTGTGGGGGCCGCGAAACCGACGCCACCGAGAAAGGCTGCCGCTCCGAGGCTCTTCAATGCTTCGCGACGATCAAGGAAGGAATCTGAGGTCTTCATTTCTCCAGCCTAACTGAAAATGATCGCGCGATTCAATCCATCGCGTCGTTGCTCCCATCAGGCGCCACACTGTTGAAGACACGGGCGTTGCCGGCGTGACTGATGAACGAAACCGTCGGAAGACCATGCTGCCAAACCTTAGACCGGATACCGCTAGGCCGGGAAGAGTTCAGAAAGCGCTTGATGTGAACCCACGTCGCCGCCAAGTCCGGCTTTTTACATCACAGTCCAGTGCGTGGGGGCAAAAGACGTTTGGGTAGAGAAGCGATTTGCCACTGGGGACAAGCACAGACGCGTTTTCGTATGATTTGAAGCGCTGGCAATCAAAGCGTGAAAGGAAGTTCGGTGACAAAGCCGTGTGATCCGTGTCTCTCGAGTCCCCACTTTCCGGACCTAAACGAAGTCTAACCGATCGAATGTCCCGCCGAGCGCATTTTCTGAGGGGAGGCCTAACCAATTTTCTAACAGTGTTGCATAAACGGAGCGGAAATCGGTGTGGAATTTCATGTCACCATTCTCGTCGAGATCGGAGAGGCTGGGATGGGCCCCTATGAGGCCGGTTCTCGAAGTGTCTTCCGGAGTGACGACAAACATTTGCGAAGCGGTCCCGTGATCCGTGCCGACGCTGCCGTTCTCCTCAACCCGCCTTCCAAACTCAGAGAAGGTGGCTAACAAGACGCGATCACGGAGTTGATGGCCCTTGATATCCCGGTAAAACGCCTCGATTGCGGTGGAAAGTTCGCCTATCAAAGCGGCGTGCGAGCCTTCCTGTTGAGAATGTGTGTCGAACCCACCTAACGAAACGAAGAAGATCCGGGTGCCGAGATCGGCAGCGATGAGTTGGGCGACGGTTTCGAGTTTCCTTCCCAGACTGTTGTTAGGGTAGGTTGCTGCGGCTTGGTAACTAGAGGAGATATTTTCAAGACGTTTGGCGGTCTGTGAGGCGGTGGTCGTCGTCCGGCGGAGAAAGTCTAATGTCGATCCCGATGCGGCGGATCGTGAGGCTAGGGCTTCTATTACTTCGCGTCGCCGTTGTTGTGCCGCCTTGGATCCCTGGCTACTTTCCCACTTGAAGGCGTTGAGATCGCGAAGCATGGGCACATTCACGTTGTTGCCTAACAACGCACGCGGTAGCCTTTCGGTGCCAACCGCGAGGGCGGGAACTTTCCCCAGATAGTGTTCCGAAGAGTGATCGAGTGCGCGGCCGAGCCATCCGTCGCCACGAAAGTCTGTGTCATCCGGGCGCGCGGAGTGCCAGATATCCATGGAGCGAAAGTGGGAGCGATCCGGATTGGGATATCCGACGCCTTGCACAATGGCGAGGCGGCCTTCGTCGTAGATCGATTTCATCCCCGTCATCTGTGGATGCAGGCCGTGCGTGTCATCGAGTTTAAGGATGGCATCACCGCTCAGCCGAATGCCGGGCCGCGCTTTGTGGTAATGATCGTCTGCGAAGGGAACCACCGTGTTGAGCCCGTCATTGCCCCCGGCGAGTTCGATCAATACAAGGATTCTCTCAGCTTTCTGGTTAGCGCTTTTGAGATCGGTACCTGCCCAGGCGGCGCGATTGAGAAAGGAAGGTGCGGTGGCTCCGATCGAGACCACACCGGCCAAGCTCGTGCGGGCGAGGAATTCACGTCTGGTGGTTTTCATAAGCTAAATCAATTGGTACTCGGGCAAAGTCATGATGATCGGAATGAGATCTGCCTGGTTCTCAATGGAAGCCAGTTCACGTTTCGCGTCGACTTCAAGTTCGTGTGCTAACAAAAGCTCCGACCAGTAGTCGACCGTCTCGGAAGCGGACTGAAAACGCGGATCGGCACTCTCACGTTTTCCGAATCGACTGCCACTACTAAACTCCGCGGCAAAGTTGGCGCGTTGCAGCATGGTCGCGGAATTGATCCATTGCCGACCGCCCTCCCAGCCCTTGACGGTGGGCGGTTCAAACAAGTTCTGGCCGAGATCGCTCATCAATTGCACACAATGCTCCAGGTGGGCACGGCCGCCCATGGATTTGAAGGCACCTAACACAAGATCGACAGGGCTTTTGATCAGCGATCGGCGCGCAGCGGGTGCATAGAAGGTCTTCGAACCAAAGAGATTTCTCAACACGGGCGTCATTTCATAATCATGCTTGCGAATGACCGCTGCCAGGGCGTCGAGCAGCGCTATGTCAGGATCGGGATGCACAAACGTCTGCAATAGCTTCTTGGCTAGATGCTGAGGGCAGGCCGGTTGCTCAAGACAGATATCCAAGACATCGTCACCTTTCAGTGGACCGGACTTTGTTAGCACCGTTTTGGTGCCGGTGTCATGCTGGCTCTTGTTGAACCAGAAAACATCGTTGCGCACATGCCACCCGGTGAATGCCCGGGCAGCTTCTTTGATATCCATTTCCGAGTAGTTGCCGACGCCAAGACTAAAGAGCTCCATGACTTCGCGCGCGAAGTTTTCGTTCGGGTGGCGTTTGCGATTGGCATTGCCGTCAAGCCAAACGAGCATGGCTACATCGCGGGCCATCCCGTGAAACAAGCGCCGAAAGCTTCCCAATGCGTGTTGGCGGATCAGCGCATTCTGGGCCGCCATCTTCTCGGTGGAACGCACCTTGGCGTTGGAAGTAGCAAAGTGATTATGCCAGAATAGCATCATCCGCTCCACTAACGGATTGGCTGAATGCAGCAACCGGTAGAGCCACCAATGTTTGAGTGCTTCGATGCTGCCCGAAGCCTGCGCCGCACGATGCAAGAGCTTCTCAGTGGTGACGAATTCCAGGCTTTCCGGCTGCGGATTGAGCAGGCGATCTAGCGTTTTCTCAAGTCCGTCTGCAACCGCCGTCGTGATCTCGGCATGACTCGCGCCGCCGGCGCAACGCCAAAGCAGATGGGTGGCCTCGCGTCGCGTCCAGCCCTGATTGGCTGAGTCATAGGTGTCTAACGGATGGTTCATTCGGACAATTGAGTTGAGACGGGTTGCAATCCCTGCAACCGATAAGCATCGGGAGTAGCGCGGGTTTGCAACCCGTGATCCACTTTGATTGGTCAATGAAGGTCATTGAAGGCACCGTGTAAGCGAAGCGTGAACCCATCACTGGTCGCGGATGTCGAGGCGCCAAGGTGCTTGAAACCACTGAGTAGCGTAAGAGCGATCGCAATGTCGCCCTGTGCTTGTTCGACGCTTCTTCCTTCGACGATGCGCTTCGCTTGGAGATGCGATTCGTTGGCTTTCAGCACGTCAATCAACGGGTTCATTTCTAAATGGAAACCAAAGTTGCGATTAAGCTTTTCGTTAGCATCCGATGGGCTCTGTAATCGATCGATGAGTTTCTGGCAAAGTGATAAGGAAGAACTCACGATGTACTGATCACCCACCCGTGCCGCCGCAGGAAGGAAATTGAAGACGATGGGCAGGTCATCACCTTTGGGATTTTCAAGGTAACGCGCGGTGGTGATGGAGACGCCGTTGTGCACCTTGGCGTCTACCAGCCAAGGCTGGCGTTGTTGCTTGGCGGCCTCGAAGTTGAGGACCGAGAGCAAAGTCTGAACGAAGAGTTTGAAAACGGCTTCGCCTTCCTCAGGCTGTGCTAGATCGACGATGGCGGCGAAGGCAGGGAGCTTGATCCCAAGTTCGCCATCCAAATGAGCGTAGTCCTGGACGGCACTGACAAAGGTGATGTTATCGCCGATCAAGGGCATCACATCCTCACCAAAGTCTTTGCCGGGCAAGATGTTGCCGATACCCGTTTCAAATTTGTCAAAGCCCGGAAGCACCTGGTCCTGCATGAACTGATCGCGATTGCGGTACCACTCGCCGATCTGCCGGTAGAAAGTGAAGCCGCCAATCATGTTCGGCACACTGGGTAGGCGCTCGATGCCTGACTCAGGATGCTTGCAGAAGAAGACTTGAAAGCGCGGATCGAGCCGGCCGGGATTGCTATCAAGCCGGGTATCTAACACAAAACCTTGCGCGGTGACGTCGAGCGTGATTGCCGCGGTGGAGCTGTTCGCGATGAGTTCGGCAATGCCTCCGGCGACCAGCGAGCCTAACGGATTATCGAGTTTCTCCGGAATGCCCAATCTTTCACCGAGCCCTTTCTTAATCATGGCGGTATCGATCAAGGCGCGAATGTGAGGCGAATCCTCTTTAGTTAGGGCAGCCATTCTTTCAAAGGCGGCATGTTCGGCTAACGTCGTGATCTCCGGTTCGGTTCCTCCTTGCAAGGCGATGGTTTTTTCTAACAACTTGCTATCCGTACCAAAGAGCACCCACGCTTCATGGAGGGCCGCATAGAGAGAGGCTTTTTTATCAGGCTTGAACTCGTAGGCCTCAATGCCTTGCTCTGCCGGCAAGCGTTTCCCGGCAAGTCTGAGCAAAGGCCGAATCCACTGGTGCTGGTTCTCCCAGGCCTCGCCGTCTGCGGGCCGCACGAGAACGACAACATTAGGCTCTTTGCTAGCGTCTTTAGGATAAAGCCCCACGCCGATGTGCCCGTCTAGCAGTCTCTCACCCGCTTCCCAAAGATCCATGCGCAACACGTGTTCGGCCAAGGCCTTGCCCGCTATGGCTTTCTGATAGGGCTCTGAATCTTTGAACTCTTGATACAGCGCGCTGGCCTCGATGGCTTCGAAGGCGCCGGATTCATGAGCGATCTTCACCACGTCTGCAAGATCATCAGCCTCAACAAAAACGAAAGCGCCGGACGGCAAGAGCGCCCTAAGACCGGCAGTCTCCTGGGCCCCGGCGAATCCAAGCGTGAAACAGAGAATAGTGATCAGACGGGAAATCATCATACTACGAAGTTAGGTCCTAGGCACTTCATGACAACGGATGGTCTGTGTCGGATTGTATCGCCCTGTAACGGGATCAATCATCCCAGAAAGTGGATTCCGGCCCGACTTGATAAGCCACCTTCATCTCCGGTGTCTCCACGGGAACTTGCCCGCGATGCAACGACTCCACTCCGGCCAAGGTCATACCGGAGGTGAGCAAGGTCCGCTCGATGGGATAGGGCACTTCTCCCGTCAACACGGCCTCTTCAATATGCCGAACCAACGGATGAAAGAAATCCGCGGTAGAAGATCCGTGACCAGGCATCGGTAAGTACATTTGGCAGGAAATCACCTCTCCGGTGTCGGCACGCATGCCGGCGTAATTGAAGTCTTGGATGCCCGTTAGGATCATCGTCGTAAGAAAACCGTCACGGTGTTCAATAAAGTAAGCCACCGCGTTCTCGCCAAAGACTTGCTGGGCCCAATCGATGGTGATTCGGTCGGTGTAGTAACCGCCTTTCACCGGCAAGTTATGGCTGCGTGTGAGGGCGGAGACGACTAACTTTCGCGTGTCTTTGCGATCGGGAGATTTGAGTATTTCCCACACCTTATTGCCACGCAAGGCGTGTAATTTGGAGATGCCGACTTCGCCACCCTCACGCCGCTCGGACATGCACTGCGCCGTTTCCAGCGCATGGATATCGTAGCTATCCACGCCTCCATAGGCGACACACACACTTTCACGAAGCGGCACACCGTGCGGCATATCGATGGCGGGGAGACGTCGTGTGACCGGTAGAGAAGATCCGGCGAAGAAGGGAAAGTTGAGGCGTTTGGAATCGTCGACCATTTCCTGGCAGCGTTCCCAAGTGGTGGAGAGATGTTTGTCATTGAAAACCGGGACACCGCGGCCACTCGCCTCAAACACTTTCACGCATTCCTTGAACCATTCGTAACGCGGGTAAAGTTTCTGGCCTTTCTCATTGTTGGGGTAGTTGCCGTGCTCGGCGATGATGACCACGCCATCTACGGCAAGTTTATTCGTGCCCAACGTCAGCGCCTCGGCGATCGATGAAAACTGTTTCAATCCGTGACGAGTGATGCGTTCCCGTGCGAGATCTTGTTCGGGAAACTGCTCGATGTAGACTGATGCAACATCGACCCGCGGCATTTGCCATGCGCCTTTCCAGCCGTAGCCCAATGTCAGGCGGTCCAGGAAATGTTGCGCGTGCGAATGGGTGCGGACTTCCGTTCCCAAGAACGCAATCTTCTTTCGGGTCGCGTTCTTAGCATAGAGGTTAGACCCGCCAACAACGCTTGCCGCGCAAGCGCCCAGGCTGGTGAGAAATTGTCGGCGATTGGGCATCATGGATTCTCAAAGTGTATAAACTTGAGGCAAGTCTGTACCGATTCACTTGTATAGACCAAGCCGATTTCGAATCGCTCAGGCTGAACCGCCACCCACAAACCGGAGAAAAGCTCACACCCCGCGCCAAGAAGAACGCGTTTCACGACATCACGATCTCTGCTCCCAAGTCAGTCAGCATCCTAGCAGTAGTTGGAGAGGACGAGCGAGTCCGACAAGCTTTCAAGGAATCGGTCAACGCCGCGTTAGGGATGCTAGAGATCATGGCAGCAGTCCGGGACCGCACTGGGGCCAACGCCCACACCGACAACTTCCACTCAACCGGCAACATGGTGGCAGCGGTGTTTCACCACGACACCAGTCGCGCGCTTGATCCACAGCTCCACGCTCATGCCGTCATCGCAAACGCCACTTTTGATCACATGCGAGACAAATGGCTGGCTCTACAACCCAGGCAAATGATGGAACGAAGCAGAGGAATTACGAAACTGCTCCGCCGCGATCTTGCGAAACGCCTAGGCAATCTCGGCTACACCGTCGCCTTCGATGACAAGTCCTTCCATGTTGCGGGCATTACAAAGGAGATGGAAGAGGCGTACTCACAACGCGCGCAGCAACGCCGGCGATTCCAGCAACGATACAGCGAGCTGTTCGGACGCCAGCCGACTAAAGCCCGAGTCGAAGCTTTCATCAAGGAATCGAAACAATCAGCGACAAAGCGGTTCCAATCAGAATTCAGAGATAAATTCAATCGCGATCCAGCACCATCACAGACAGAAACCTTTGTCAGAGACTCACGTAGTTCCAGGCTCAAGCACATTTCTACGAGGAAAGTTAGACGGCTGCAACAGGACCGACTCACGCTATCACAACAGCAGCAACTTCGACAGGTGATCGCTTCTGCCAATCATGAGAATGCGATCAAGACTCGACGGAGGCGAGTGAATCTCCAGGGATGGCGAAACGCACTCGCAATCAAGGCTGCATTCCAGGGTCGCCCGCAACCGTTAATTAGGGCCAACGTCAGGAGGATAGTGAAGAGATGAAAACGTTGTTAGACGATCCTGGCGAAGTGCTGCCATTCCTACGATTTCAAGGGTGTCCAACTCTCACCATTGTCTTGAATCAAAGCCAAATTCTCATCCCGTACTCCTTCGTCATCGGGGCCAGTATGGACTCCGACGGAACCGTGTTGATTATTCAGCTCCACGAGAAAGAAGTAGCGATCAGCGGGAAAGGGCTAGAGACAATCTGGACCGAACTTCAAATCCACAACGTCCGACAAATACACTGTGGTTCCTCAAATGTGTGCCAAGTCGACGAGATCACCATCAAATCAGGCTAGCTCCTTCTCGACGGCCGCCACGATCTCGCTCGCAGTGCATTTGAGATGCTGTGAGAGACGAAAGACAGTCTCCAGCGACGGTTTGCGGACGCCCCGCTCGAGCATCGAAATAAAATTGCGATCAAGCCCACTCAACTCTTCGAGTTTCTCTTGGCTAAAACCTTGGCTAGTGCGTAACTGCTTGAGAGTCAAGCCAAAAGCATTGGCTAGGCGATCTGAGTCATTCGTCTAAACTAAGAATCCAAGATAGAAGGCGCCTCGAACAATTGTGCGAAGTCATGTGCGCGCTTCAGAATGGATTCTCTGCCGAATCACTTCGTTTCCACCTCACGTATCTTCTGCCAAAGCTCGACGTCCAGCGCCTCGCACAGCATGGCCAAGGTAGAGAGAGTCGGTTGTCTTTCACCTGCCTCGATCATCCGAACTGCCGTGCGACTAATCCCCGACCTCACGGACAACGCACGCTTCGAGATCCCCTGAGCTTCCCGCTCACGCTTCAACGCCGCAACAAGCTTGGCGGTGAGCTGGTCTGCCTTCGATCTCTTGTCCACCCACGATGCTTACCCGAAGCAATCCGGGGACTTGCATGAAACTATAGAGCCATAGCTCTTGCCATTCCGGTCCCATGAAACTATAGAGCCATAGCTCTTGCCATTCCGGTCCACCCATGAAACTATAGAGCCATGATGCCGGTCAGTCCAAGCGTGCTGCTCTCGTCTCGGCTCAACCTTATCCTCCAGCAAACTATGACTGAATCCATTTTTGTTCGCCGTCTTGGTCCCGATCCACACGCAGATGGACGCAAATCGCCAGCTTTGAGCGGTTGCCCTGATATCTTGTCAGCGGTCACTTGAAAACCAGCCAGGAATGGTCACCGCAAAACCAGCCAGGTTGATTGGGCGAAGGTTTGAAATGACTGAAGTAAAAACAACGTTTTTCTTTGAAAAAGAAAGAACATCTCTCTGCCTGAGAAGACCGCAGCGGAAGGCAAGCTGAAAGTCGTATAAGTGCCTTTAGGCCGGAGTATCGGCTTGCCCGATACGGAGTTATGCCGACTTTCTGCTTGCCTGGAGCGAGGATCTTCTCCCGGAAGTCGGCTTCATTGCTTTGCTTGCTTTGATTGGGCTTTCTGACGGTCTGCGAGTCGGTAGCTTTGTCCTTCGATAGCGATGATCTCGGCGTGGTGCAGGAAGCGATCGAGGATGGCGGTGGCGCTGGGGACATCGCCTAACAGCTTTCCCCATTCTTCGATGGGACGGTTGGAGGTCATGATGGTAGAGCGTTTCTCGTAGCGTCGCATGATGATCTCGAAGAGGCGTTCGCCGCTACGTGGGGGCAAGGTTTTGATGCCCATGTCGTCGATGATAAGTAGCGTGGGTTTGAGATAGCGTTTGAGGCTTCCTTGTGGGCCGCTTTCGAGATCGTCGTCTTCTTGCAATTCGCGCACGAGATCGAAGATGGAGACATAGAGTTGTGGCGCGGCGAATTAGGTCGTGGGATTGTTTTCAGATTGTTTGGTGGGATTGTCTGTTTTCTTCGTGGGATTGTCAGTCTTTGGCGTGGTGGTGCGCTGAAGTTGTAATCTCAGATTACGAAAGGCTCGCGCTCCTTCCTCGGGGGTGAAGGCGTCGGTGGGTTTGCTTGGCGGCCGTGGTTTCGATGGTTTTGATGCTCTAGTTAGTCTCGCCCGACTGATGTTGAGGTCTTCTTCGAATCGCTCGAGTTGTAAGAAGTTACTGGGTTTGAGCGCTCCCACGCGGCGGCGCTCGCCTCGGATCTCCCGTTGCAAGTAGCTGACGACTTGTTCGACATCTTCGCTGGTGAACCCGGCTCGTAGCAACTCATACCAGGCTCGTTGCCGGTCGAAGCCTAAGATCAGTTTCTGCCCGGTCAGTTGGCAATAGTGTTGGTGTAGGGCCGCCACTTGCTCTTCGACGGGGCTGCTTTGGTTTGATGGTGTTTGCATAGCCTAATGTTTATCTTGTTAGCCTTCCGGCATGCCTCCTCGATGGTCGTTGGCGGAGGGAATGGTGGGCATCACTTGCTGTACGTGATCGGTGGTGATGTGGTTGGCTTTCTCTTGGCTGGCTGCGATCCACGCGGCACGGGCCAGTTGCAGCGCGGTGCGCGGCCGCCCGTTGCTGGCGTTGGTAATCAAGTCCAGGGCGGCGGGGATGATGATGTTTTCCTTCAAGTCTACGGCGTTTTGACTGGCTTCTAGGAGTTCTTCGATCTCTTGGCTTTCCCACGGTTTGAGCTGATGATGACAGGCGATGCGGCTGTAGAGGGCGCGGTGGCTGCGTAGTCTTAGACTTCCTAACAAATACTCGTCTCCAATGAGTATGAGACTAAAAGCGGGACGCCGGGCTAGATCGATGCCTAACAATAGCCGGATCTCTTCGAGCGCTCCGTGGCTGTAGTTCTGCGCTTCGTCGAGGATGATGATGGCGCTGGTCTCGCCAAGTTCTACCAAGGCTTCTTCAAGATGCATCAGGGTGGTGCTGCGGGTGCCGCCGGCTTTGCCGAACTTGCGGGCTAAATAGGCTAACAATCCGGCATGGCTTAGGCTGGCCTGGGTGATGGCGATGGCGCAGTAGAGCCGCGGATCGAGCTTGTCTTTCCAGTGGCTGACGAGATGGCTTTTCCCTACGCCGTTGGGGCCGCTGAGCAACATGAGGCTGCGGAGGGCGGCGCTTTGGGTTAGCAGTTGCTCGGCTTGTTGGATCTGAGGGGGCTTTTGATAGTGGGAGGTTTCTTCGTTGAAGGGGATGCCGGTTGCTCCCCAAAGATGGGTGTAATGAGTGATGGTGGAGTCTGTGATGGGCTTGCGGCCACTGCTTTTTCTAAGTCTGGTCGTCATGGTGTGATGATGATAGCGTTATGTGGCTTTGTTAGCCCTGGTGACGGCGTTCGTAGTTGAGCCGGTCGATCTGACTGTTGAGGTGTAGATTGACCAGGTGAGCTGTGCCGACGTGATGGTTGTGATGATAGATCTCCAGCGATTGCTCTTTGCTTACGGCAAAGGGGTCGTAGCGCACTTCGATGCGACGTCCGCGTAGGCTCAAGTCGACTTCGTAGAGGCGATTTTCGATGCGAATGGTGCCATTCTTGCGCACGGTGCGGTGGATGCGGGTGTAGAAGAGTTTTTCCAGAGCGTGATGGCTGAGTTCAAGTTGGCGGAGGTGTTCGGCTCCGGCGTGGAAACGGGCTTGCGGGGTGGTGCCGGTAGTGCTGTGTTGACGGTTATGATAGTCTTTCTGGAGCCAAGTGGAGAACTTGGCATTGAGGTCTTGGAGACTGTGGACGCGCTCTTCGGGTAGTGATAGGGTGGTTTCAAACCCTACCTGAATACTTGAGAATAGGCGTTCTATCTTTCCCTTATCCAAAGTCGTCAACTACACCTGATCCCAACTGTTCAAGAGAGGTCTTCCGGGTTACCCATTGCTTTCATCCGTTGTGCGGGCGGGAGTTCGAGCTGGTAAAGTTGCGCCAGAACTGGGGAGTCTATCGTGTCTACTTCTTTGATGATTCTGGGGAATTGGCCTCTCTAGAGGCTTGCTGGACCGATGTGGAGGCTCCAGATCCCTTTGTGGAGGTGGCGGAAGGTAAGGCGATCGCCCGCTTGGCGGACTTGTTAGCACTGGCGCGTTTGATGGCTGAACTCAAAGCTGAGGCTGTTAAGCAATTAATGCCGCCATTGTAAACCTAATGATGCCGAAGCGAGCGATTTATACGCGCTTTATCGATGATTTTATGCCTTATATGCAGTAATTTAGGGAAAGTTGAATTGACAAAACGAGCGATTCAGTCCCTCTTGTTGGGCATAATTTAATTAACAGTCTATCGTTCCGATGCCATCGTCTTTCTCCTCTCAATCCAAACGAGACGCTCTTCTCCGTGCGGGCGCTCTTCATCCCCATCCTGACCGGGTCACTCATTCTCTTTTCCAGCAGAGCCCGTTCTTTGATCCTCATGATTTGCTCCAGGTCAAATACGAGGCTCTTCGTGCCTGGGAGGCTGGGGAGGATTCCGTTTGTTCTTTGGCTAGGCACTTCGCGCTTTCACGGCCAACTCTCTACGCCGCTCGCTCGGCTTTTCGTGACGATGGCTTGCCGGGATTGTTGCCTGGTAAACGTGGCCCGAAGGGCGCTCACAAGCTTACGGAGGAGGTTCTTGATCATGTGAGGGCTTTGTTAGCAAAGGATCCATCCCTCACGCCATCTGATATCCTTGAGTGTTTGCGCAATGATCTGGAAGTGGAGCTCCACTTGCGCACGTTGGAAAAGGCTTTGAACCAGCAACGCCACCTGAAAAAGGGGCGACTAACAACGTGAGTCACCTGTCCTTGCCATTGGATAACGCCTCCTTGCGCTCTCTCTATGAAGGCCTACGCGACTATGTGTTAGGAGGATGTCACGGTGACTCATTCGACTCGGCGCTCGAACTGTTCCTTCATCAGGGAATGGCAGGCTGGATGCAAGCACCTCCGGGTGAGTCGATTGTTCCTGGCGGCCTCCGGGATGAGGACCGATTGACTGATCACGATGTAAGCTCTTCCAACGCCCCTTCTTTCTCAAGCTGGCAGGCACAGGCGGTGGATCTCCTGAGTGACATGCTCTTTGTGCGGCTTCATGCGGGTGAACCGCTTCTTGAAGGCACCCGCTAATCGCATTTCTAACACTGATATTTATGAGTAACGAGAACTCTTTGATAGATACCAATGGATCCCGTCACGAGAAAGTGACTACGCATCATCTGCAACGCAAGGCCTACCTCTACGTGCGGCAGTCGACTTTGCGTCAGGTATTCGAGCACCAGGAAAGCACCAAACGGCAGTATGCTCTCCGTGCTCAGGCTGTCGCGCTGGGCTGGCAGGAGGAGAATATTGAGGTCATTGATAGTGACCTGGGGCAGTCGGGAGCATCTTCTGCTGATCGCAAAGGCTTTCAGAAGCTGGTGAGCGAAGTCGGCCTCGGGCAAGTGGGAGTGGTGATGGGATTGGAGGTCTCTCGTCTGGCGCGTAACAACAGTGATTGGCATCGCCTGTTAGAGATCTGCGCCATTACAGATACACTTATTCTCGACGAAGACGGACTCTATGATCCGAAGCATTTTAATGACAGGCTTTTGCTGGGTTTGAAAGGGACGATGAGTGAAGCGGAATTGCACCTGCTGCGTGCGCGTTTGCAAGGCGGGATCTTGAACAAGGCACGCCGTGGAGAGTTGAAAATGCCTTTGCCAGTTGGCCTCGTTTACGATCTGGATGATCGTGTGGTGCTTGATCCGGACGAGGAAGTTCGCAAGGCGGTGGCGCACTTCTTCGCTACATTCAAGCGAACAGGTAGTGCCTTGGCGACAGTGAAAGCTTTTGATCAGGAAGGGGTGCGTTTTCCTCGGCGTGGCAAAGCGGGAAAGGGAGATATTGTGTGGGAGAAGTTAGTGCATAGCCGTGCCCTGCAAACGTTGCACAACCCACGCTATGCTGGTGCTTTTGTCTTTGGCAGGACGCGGAGCTGGCGGGATGCTGAAGGCAAACAGCGCTATGAGGTCTTACCACCGGATCAATGGCAGGTGACGAACAAGGACGCGCATGTTGGTTACATCTCCTGGGAGGACTTTGAGAGCAATCTGAAGCGCCTGAGGGAGAACTGCCGAGGCTATGGGGAGGATCGCAAACGGCGCGTCCCTGGTTGTGGCCCGGCGTTGCTACAGGGGATGGTGATCTGCGGAAAGTGCGGGCAGAGCATGACATTGCGCTATCATTGGCGCCAAGGACGTGAATGGCCTGACTACGTGTGTCAGCGTGAGGGCATCGAGCATGGTCAGAAGATTTGCCAAACTATTGCCGGCAGGAACATTGATGAAGCTGTGTCACGGCTCATTCTGGAGAGTGTCACGCCCTTGGGTTTGGAAACGGTGCTAGAAGTACAGCGGAAACTGGAGCATCGGTTAGAGGAAGTCGACCAACTGCGACGGCAGCGGGTTGAGCGCGCGCGTTACGAAGCAGAGAAGGCGCGTCAGCGATACCTACAAGTGGACAACGCCAACCGCCTCGTCGCCGCCAACCTCGAAGCCGAGTGGAATGAGAAGTTGCGTATTCTACAAGACGCCCAGGATACCTACCAGAAGCAGAAGAATGCATTCGACGGGCGATTTGACAAGGAACAGGAGCAAGAGATCCTTCAGCTAGCAGAGAGCTTTCCTCAACTGTGGAATGATGCCGACACCAGTCATCGGGATCGCAAACGGATGGCCAGGCTGATTATCAAAGATGTCACCCTGACAAAGGGCGAGGAAGTGCTTGTGCAAGTGCGCTTCACAGGAGGCGCTTCCAAGGTGCTCCATGTGCCCTTGGGCAAGCGAGCCTGGGAACTACGTCAGACCAAGAAGGAAATCGTCGCCGAGATCGATCGACTGTTAGACACGCACACGGAAAGCCAGATCGTGGTGGAACTCAACGGACGGGGGTGGCGTTCAGGATCTGGCAAATCATTCACACTACGGATTGTGCAACAACTACGCAGGGCCTATCAGCTTGTCTCGCGTTACGATCGCTTGCGAAAGAAAGGCCTCCTGACCAAGGAAGAAGTGGCGGAGATGGTCGGCACTCGTCCCAGCCTCGTGAACTACTGGAGGAAACAGGGCCTTCTCCGGGGCAAACGCTTCAGCGACAAGAACGAATACCTTTACTTCCGTCCGGCGAAAGCCAAGATTAAGCAAATCAAGAGCCGGATGCAGCTAAATTTGACTAACTGAATCACTGGCTTTTTTTAACAGTAACCATAGAGTGCATCATGCCATCTTCGCCTTGCTCCAGGCGGCGTAAGGCTTGTGATGCAATAGGCGGATATCGAGATTGGCGCAGACGATGTGGGTGTGTTTGCTAATGAATGGGGCGCCGTTGTCGACGTAGAGTTTGTGGGGGAGTCCGCGGCGGCGGACGGCTTCTTTGAGGGCGTGATGGAGGTTTTGCGTGTTTTCGCTTGTGTAGTAGGCGGCGTAGGGAATGAGTCGGCTGTGATCGTCAATGATGGCGCAAAGCTGGGTGCCCAAAGTAGCGCCTTCGGTGGTGCGGAGTTTGGGACCGGGGCTGAAGTCGGCCATCCAAAGATCGTTTGGATAGGGGGCTTCGAAGGCTTTGGTGGGGCCGCTATGGATGTCCTCAGCTGGACGCCCGTGATGCAGTCCAGCGGCTCTGAGAAAGCGATAGACTGTGGAGAGTGAAGGCAACTCTCTACCTTCTTCTTGAGTGAGCCACCGGCGATAGGCCACTTTGATCGGAATCTGTGGATATTTTCGCCGCTGCGTGAGGATCCATTCTTGTTGTTCGGAGGTGAGCGCACGTTGTTTGCCGGTGTCTTGCCTGGGATGTTTGGTGAGTGCCTGGAATCCGTCGTTTTGATAGGCATACCACCAGTCTTCGAGAGTGCGAATGGCGTAGTGTTTGCCGGATTGGACATCGGGCCAGGGACGCAAGGCTGCTTGTCGTAAGGCTGCGGCTAACGACCGGCCTTCTTCCTGAAGTTGTTGCAGGTAACTGATGGCGCCGTAGCGGACCAGAGCGCTTTGTTCTTGGGGTGTTAGAGTATGGTCATCAGACATGCGGGAGCTTTACCCCCGCAGTGATTTTGCGAAATAGTACGGTTATGTGGGAAACTCGTGGCGAATAATAGAGAGATGTTAGTTGGCCTTCAAGCACCGGTAATCACCCAATAGGCTCTTGCCATGGAGCGCGAGTTCGAGAAGGATCTCCCCGAGGTTGCCGGCGGTGAGGCGAATGGCTCTCCAAAGTTCTTCTGCGGTGTTTGTAAGAGCAATGCGCTGCCCGAAGAACTCGGTGAGGCTCTGGCGCCTGCTTTGATCGGCGAATCGGCACCAAGCTCGCCGCAGGCAACCTTTCTTGATTTCGCTGCCATTGGCGTTGTTGCCGTCGTCTTGGCCACCTTGGGATGGAGGGGCGCAGCGTTGGTCAAAGTCTTCTTCCACGCATGGGAGATGGACGGTACGATAAGGCAAGAGGTGATCGGGAAGAACACTAATGGTCCTCCCGGCATACTTGCAAAGAAAGCGCATCACGGTGATTTGCGCGTCTCCCTCGACATCGGCAAAACGCTTGTAATTCCCATGGCGATGCAGGCATTGGCCCTCTTCGTGATCGAAGGCACATGGAGGAAATTCATCGGTAGCTGGATAACTGGATCGGCGAATCTGCATCCCCCCATTCAATCATCCCTGTCTACGTCCTCATTCTATATCGTGGCTGGCTCCCCGAAACCCAGTCTGACTCTCATCTATACCCGTTCACACGAAGCATTTCGCCACGGAACAAGAGTACGTCGTGCCCTTGTTTGATGGCGGCGTTTCCTAACGCTTGGGCGAGATGGCTTTTACCGACGCCAGGAGAACCACTCACGCAATACCCATGGTCTACGACTATGGAAAGTACACTATCCGTTTCACCCCTATCACGGTCTCGAATTGACTGTTGTGAAGGAGTATCAACGCCAGGAACACGTGTGCGTGAAGCTCCCTGATAACACTCACGCCCATCTCCCCAAGTGGATGTTCGATCCTGAGACTTGTGTGTCAGTGAGGATAGGGCTTGTTCCCATCATCGCCGTCAATTCATTGAATAGGTTGCGTGAGCTGTTGGCTAACTGGTCGCCTGGAGAGGATGAAGACCAAAAAGATAAACAACAATCTTCCTGACCAACCACAGCTTGCGTTCTCGGCTCCTGTTGATCTGGACGCGTTTCCTGCCGATTGCCGAAAAGAAGCCGTCCGCTTGCTTTGTGAGTTGATGTTAGCGGTTGAAAAGGAATCACACTCAAACTCACCATCACACTGTGACATTCATGAAAACCAAGCACGATAAGATTACTGAATCACACCTGCAGCGCAAAGCCGTTGTCTATATCCGCCAATCGAGTTCACATCAGGTGCGCCATAATCTTGAGAGTCGACGACGACAATACGAACTCAGGGAGCGCGCTGCCGATTATGGGTTCATCCATATCGAGACGATTGACGAGGATCAAGGGCGCTCCGGGGGTGGTCACACGATGAGAGTCGGGTTTGGGAAATTGTTGGAGTCTGTTTGCCAAGGTGAAGTAGGAGCCGTATTTGCTTTCGAGGCTTCACGTTTGGCGCGCAATAATCGGGAATGGCATCACCTGATCGATCTCTGTGCCATGACCCATACCATCGTCATTGATCACGATGGTGTCTATGATCCGAAGATTCTCAACGACAGGCTCTTGCTAGGGCTGAAAGGCACTATGAGTGAATTTGAACTCGGTCTTTTAAGACAACGAGCACAGGAAGCCTTGCGAGAAAAGATTGCGCGAGGAGAAGTTCTTACCATGGTTCCTGCTGGTTATGTCAGGACGGCAGATAACCGCATTGAGATGTCGCCGGATCGACAAGTCCAGCATGCGAGCCGAAGCGTGTTTGCCAAGTTCCGAGAGTTAGGAAGTGCTCGTCAGGTACTTCTCTGGTTTCGCCAGGAGAACCAGACATTACCAACTTTGGCGCCATCCGGCGAAGTTGTCTGGCAGCTGCCAGTGATGAATCGAGTCCTGAGTTTTCTGAAGAATCCCTGTTATGCAGGAGCATTCGTCTACGGTCGAAGACGCACTCAGACGAAGATGGTTGATGGTAAGCCTTGCCGTTCTAGTGGCCACTATGTGCCGCAAGAGGATTGGCAAATCTTGATTCTTGATCATCATGAGGGCTATATCACCTGGGATGAATACCAACGTATCCAGTCGCTTCTGCGTGAGAATATGACAATGAAGGGAAAGATGCGGTCAGCAGTGAAACGAGGCCCTGCGCTACTTTCAGGTTTGGTGCGCTGCGGACACTGCGGCCGAGGGATGCATGTGGCTTATTCAGGGCCGAAAGGTCAGGTAGCTCGCTACTACTGCAAGGGAAGTAATGTGAATCACGGGGGTGAGACGTGTATTTCGGTCGGTTCGCTTAAAGTCGACCAAGCACTTACGAATGCTGTACTTCAAGCATTGCAGCCTGCTGGCATCGAGGCGGCTCTAAAGGCCTGGGAACAGGTCCAAATGGCGGCTTCTAACGCTCAGCAAAGTCTATCACTGGCGGTTGAAAAGGCACGGTATGAAGTTGAACGCGCCTTCCGCCAATACGATGCCGTGGATCCTGAGAACCGCCTAGTGGCCCATGAACTAGAAAGGCGTTGGAATGAAAAACTCAAGCACTTTCACCAATTGGAGCAGCGCATGGGAGAGGTCGGCAATGAACAAGACTCCTTAGGCGCAACCGATCGTGAGTGCCTTTTGCAGATGGGCGGGCAGCTCTCGTTGGTTTGGAATGACGTAGCGGCTCCGTTAGAACTGAAGAAACGGATTATACGAACGGTCTTGGAAGAGATCATCATCCATCTCGTTGATGAAGGTGGCCGTCCAATGGTCCGTCTTCTGCTTCACTGGTCAGGCGGTGTGCACACTGAGTTGATGATCCCAAAGAACCGCCACGGTCAACATGGTCATTGTAATGGAGAAGATGTTGTTGAGATCGTGCGAGAGCTAGTAAAGACCTCCGATGATGGGGCCATCGCCTCCATTCTCAATCGTCAGGGGCACCGAACAGGTACAGGCCAGAGATGGACTGGCGGTCGAGTCCAGCATGTGCGCCGTGCGAACAAAATTGCTGGGTTCTGCAATCCTAGAACGCGACAATGGCTAACACTTGATCAGGCCTCGGAGCAACTTGGCGTTTCGAGATCAACGACAAGGAAGCTAATCGAATCCGGCGTTCTGCCTGCTAACCAATCGACTAAATTTGGCCCTTGGATCATCCAGCCTAAGGATCTACACCGAACTGAACTCGCGGCGGTAGTGAAGACTCTGAAGGAGACCAGACGGCTACGTCTCCCTGAAACCGCCAACGAAGTGATGCCGTTCATGACCGATAACACGAACTAAATACTGTATTATGTCTGTAGCTCAGGTGGGCCGATGAAGAGGACGTCACGAGCTTCTCTGAGGTAGCTCCCGGCGGCTAACTGATGGATTTGTTTGCGGTTGATCTTGGGATTGAAGTGGAAGTCGAAGTCTTCGAGGGTGCGTTGTTCTCGGAAGTGGGCGCGTTGTTGGCGGCGGCTGAGGGCTCGCTGGGCGCGGATGTTGAGTTCGTCTTGAAAGAGAAGCTCGAGGAATTCGGTGTGGCTGAGTTGGTTGCCGGCGGCTTCTTGGAGTCGGACTTCGAGACTAACAAGAAGGCCTGAAAGTCGCAGGGCGCGTGCTTGGGTGGTGAGGGTAGCGTTCATGTTTCTTTGCTAGGTAATGGTGTTGGGCTTGGTGTGATGATTTGCTGGTAGGCTTGTAGGGATCGAATGAGTGGGTGTTCGGTTAGCAGTTGTGTTTGACTATTTGGTTTTGATAGGGTTTGTTTGATGTCGCTAAGATGATGTTGACCGCGTTCGAGGGCTCGTTGGCAGGCTTGGTTGATGGCTTCTTCGGAATGGTGGCGTTTGAGGTTGATGAGTCCTTGCAGAATGCGTGGGGCTTGTTCGGCACGATGAATGGAGACGTTGACCGCCCAGCTTTGTGCTGCGTTTCCTAGGTTTGCTTGCACTTGGTCGATCCAATGGGCGGTGGTGCGATAGGGCGCTGTGGGATGCGTGCCGCGGGCTCCAAGGACGCGCGAGTAGTTGCCGGGCTCAAGTTTGAGATGGCGTATGACGCTCTGCATCTTGGTGTCGTAGATGCGCACGAGTCGTGCGTCCCAACGGATCCAGAGTTGGTGGCCAATGTATTCGGGTGGAACTTCGTAGTAGGCGCGAGCGAGTTCGATGTAGCTGTCGCGATGGACGGTGCGCTGGGCTTCTTGGAAGTTGGGGAAGGCTTCGTTGGGTAAGGGACGCAGGGCGGGTTTTTCGATGTTCTGAAATTGTGTGAGGACGTGTTGTTTGGTGGTGCCGTGGATGCGTTGATCAGCGACGTCTTCTTCCCATTGGCGGAGATGAGCGTTCTGCGAAGCAATGTCAGAGAACAGGTGTCCTTTGAGGGCGTTGGATTTGACGAAGTTGACGTCGCTTTCGACTTTGCCTTTATCCAAAGTCGTCAACTACACCTGATCCCAACTGTTCAAGAGAGGTCTTCCGGGTTACCCATTGCTTTCATCCGTTGTGCGGGCGGGAGTTCGAGCTGGTAAAGTTGCGCCAGAACTGGGGAGTCTATCGTGTCTACTTCTTTGATGATTCTGGGGAATTGGCCTCTCTAGAGGCTTGCTGGACCGATGTGGAGGCTCCAGATCCCTTTGTGGAGGTGGCGGAAGGTAAGGCGATCGCCCGCTTGGCGGACTTGTTAGCACTGGCGCGTTTGATGGCTGAACTCAAAGCTGAGGCTGTTAAGCAATTAATGCCGCCATTGTAAACCTAATGATGCCGAAGCGAGCGATTTATACGCGCTTTATCGATGATTTTATGCCTTATATGCAGTAATTTAGGGAAAGTTGAATTGACAAAACGAGCGATTCAGTCCCTCTTGTTGGGCATAATTTAATTAACAGTCTATCGTTCCGATGCCATCGTCTTTCTCCTCTCAATCCAAACGAGACGCTCTTCTCCGTGCGGGCGCTCTTCATCCCCATCCTGACCGGGTCACTCATTCTCTTTTCCAGCAGAGCCCGTTCTTTGATCCTCATGATTTGCTCCAGGTCAAATACGAGGCTCTTCGTGCCTGGGAGGCTGGGGAGGATTCCGTTTGTTCTTTGGCTAGGCACTTCGCGCTTTCACGGCCAACTCTCTACGCCGCTCGCTCGGCTTTTCGTGACGATGGCTTGCCGGGATTGTTGCCTGGTAAACGTGGCCCGAAGGGCGCTCACAAGCTTACGGAGGAGGTTCTTGATCATGTGAGGGCTTTGTTAGCAAAGGATCCATCCCTCACGCCATCTGATATCCTTGAGTGTTTGCGCAATGATCTGGAAGTGGAGCTCCACTTGCGCACGTTGGAAAAGGCTTTGAACCAGCAACGCCACCTGAAAAAGGGGCGACTAACAACGTGAGTCACCTGTCCTTGCCATTGGATAACGCCTCCTTGCGCTCTCTCTATGAAGGCCTACGCGACTATGTGTTAGGAGGATGTCACGGTGACTCATTCGACTCGGCGCTCGAACTGTTCCTTCATCAGGGAATGGCAGGCTGGATGCAAGCACCTCCGGGTGAGTCGATTGTTCCTGGCGGCCTCCGGGATGAGGACCGATTGACTGATCACGATGTAAGCTCTTCCAACGCCCCTTCTTTCTCAAGCTGGCAGGCACAGGCGGTGGATCTCCTGAGTGACATGCTCTTTGTGCGGCTTCATGCGGGTGAACCGCTTCTTGAAGGCACCCGCTAATCGCATTTCTAACACTGATATTTATGAGTAACGAGAACTCTTTGATAGATACCAATGGATCCCGTCACGAGAAAGTGACTACGCATCATCTGCAACGCAAGGCCTACCTCTACGTGCGGCAGTCGACTTTGCGTCAGGTATTCGAGCACCAGGAAAGCACCAAACGGCAGTATGCTCTCCGTGCTCAGGCTGTCGCGCTGGGCTGGCAGGAGGAGAATATTGAGGTCATTGATAGTGACCTGGGGCAGTCGGGAGCATCTTCTGCTGATCGCAAAGGCTTTCAGAAGCTGGTGAGCGAAGTCGGCCTCGGGCAAGTGGGAGTGGTGATGGGATTGGAGGTCTCTCGTCTGGCGCGTAACAACAGTGATTGGCATCGCCTGTTAGAGATCTGCGCCATTACAGATACACTTATTCTCGACGAAGACGGACTCTATGATCCGAAGCATTTTAATGACAGGCTTTTGCTGGGTTTGAAAGGGACGATGAGTGAAGCGGAATTGCACCTGCTGCGTGCGCGTTTGCAAGGCGGGATCTTGAACAAGGCACGCCGTGGAGAGTTGAAAATGCCTTTGCCAGTTGGCCTCGTTTACGATCTGGATGATCGTGTGGTGCTTGATCCGGACGAGGAAGTTCGCAAGGCGGTGGCGCACTTCTTCGCTACATTCAAGCGAACAGGTAGTGCCTTGGCGACAGTGAAAGCTTTTGATCAGGAAGGGGTGCGTTTTCCTCGGCGTGGCAAAGCGGGAAAGGGAGATATTGTGTGGGAGAAGTTAGTGCATAGCCGTGCCCTGCAAACGTTGCACAACCCACGCTATGCTGGTGCTTTTGTCTTTGGCAGGACGCGGAGCTGGCGGGATGCTGAAGGCAAACAGCGCTATGAGGTCTTACCACCGGATCAATGGCAGGTGACGAACAAGGACGCGCATGTTGGTTACATCTCCTGGGAGGACTTTGAGAGCAATCTGAAGCGCCTGAGGGAGAACTGCCGAGGCTATGGGGAGGATCGCAAACGGCGCGTCCCTGGTTGTGGCCCGGCGTTGCTACAGGGGATGGTGATCTGCGGAAAGTGCGGGCAGAGCATGACATTGCGCTATCATTGGCGCCAAGGACGTGAATGGCCTGACTACGTGTGTCAGCGTGAGGGCATCGAGCATGGTCAGAAGATTTGCCAAACTATTGCCGGCAGGAACATTGATGAAGCTGTGTCACGGCTCATTCTGGAGAGTGTCACGCCCTTGGGTTTGGAAACGGTGCTAGAAGTACAGCGGAAACTGGAGCATCGGTTAGAGGAAGTCGACCAACTGCGACGGCAGCGGGTTGAGCGCGCGCGTTACGAAGCAGAGAAGGCGCGTCAGCGATACCTACAAGTGGACAACGCCAACCGCCTCGTCGCCGCCAACCTCGAAGCCGAGTGGAATGAGAAGTTGCGTATTCTACAAGACGCCCAGGATACCTACCAGAAGCAGAAGAATGCATTCGACGGGCGATTTGACAAGGAACAGGAGCAAGAGATCCTTCAGCTAGCAGAGAGCTTTCCTCAACTGTGGAATGATGCCGACACCAGTCATCGGGATCGCAAACGGATGGCCAGGCTGATTATCAAAGATGTCACCCTGACAAAGGGCGAGGAAGTGCTTGTGCAAGTGCGCTTCACAGGAGGCGCTTCCAAGGTGCTCCATGTGCCCTTGGGCAAGCGAGCCTGGGAACTACGTCAGACCAAGAAGGAAATCGTCGCCGAGATCGATCGACTGTTAGACACGCACACGGAAAGCCAGATCGTGGTGGAACTCAACGGACGGGGGTGGCGTTCAGGATCTGGCAAATCATTCACACTACGGATTGTGCAACAACTACGCAGGGCCTATCAGCTTGTCTCGCGTTACGATCGCTTGCGAAAGAAAGGCCTCCTGACCAAGGAAGAAGTGGCGGAGATGGTCGGCACTCGTCCCAGCCTCGTGAACTACTGGAGGAAACAGGGCCTTCTCCGGGGCAAACGCTTCAGCGACAAGAACGAATACCTTTACTTCCGTCCGGCGAAAGCCAAGATTAAGCAAATCAAGAGCCGGATGCAGCTAAATTTGACTAACTGAATCACTGGCTTTTTTTAACAGTAACCATAGAGTGCATCATGCCATCTTCGCCTTGTGTTCTGGGGTGTAGGGACGGGTTGGGATGATGGTGGTTTGATAGTGTTCGGCGAATGCGAGGATCTTTGGATGGAGTTCAGGGTCGTACCAGTCGGCTTGTTTGACGGCGGCTTTGAGGTTATCGATACGCAGCGTGGCGGGAACTCCGCCGAAGTGACGAAAGGCGTTCTCGATGGCTGTTAGGAAATGATCAGTGGTCTGGACAGGGAGTGTCTCGCTGTAGCCTTTGCGTGAGTAACTGAGGGTGATGCGCAGCACGTTGCTCATGCGTTGTTTGCCGTCTTTGTCTAACAGGGTCTTAGCAAATCCGAAGTCGATCTGGGCTTCTTCGCCTGGGGCACACTCCATGCGCCAAATGCGTTTGGGTGGGGTGGCCTTGAGTTTGCGGACGTAGCGTTTGACGGATTGATAGGAGTGCTGGAAACCGACTTCCTGGCGAAGATCGGTGAAGATGCGTTCGGCGCTGAGTCCAAGATCGAGTTTCGCCTGGATGAGGTCGTGGTGCGGTTGGCAAGCGCTGTTGCTAACGGCGGGCGGCTGGGGCTTAGGCGGCTCTGCTGAGTCGTCCGCAGGAGCGTTCAGCCGTTTGAAGACCTTGCTGACGGTACCGCGATCAACGCCGAGTTCTCTGGCGATGCGTCGCTGAGACCAGCCTCGCTTGAGGAGGGCTTCGATGGAGTGAATTTTTGCCATGTTGAGGTGATTGGCCATGGCATCCTGAGATGAGGGGTTCCTCGTCTTAGGGCCAGGACTACTGTCTCAACGTGGCTGGTTTTGAAGTGACCCTTGGTGGCTGGTTTTGGGTGACCACTGACACCTCTGACATCACATGGCAATTGAAGGAAAGTTTGGCCAATCGGTGAGTTGGCTCAGCGCGATTGATTATTGATCGCTAAGAGCTGTTGCCGCATTCGCTGCGCGCTCCTTGAGCCCACAGGACTAACCACCCTCTCGAGGGCCACGTTCAGGATTTGGCATGCCCCTACATGGAAGGAGATTGAATCAGCAAAGGGTACTTCCCTAAACTCAATCGAGAATGGATCGAGACAGGCAAGATGGAAACGCCAAGCGAAAACCCCACGAATCGCTTGGCGCCCCCCCAAAAGGAAACCTCCCTAGTTTCTCTTTGTCCGCATCCAAATCCTGTAAAATGCCTGCTTTGATTCCAAATTCTGTGGCACATGGAAATAGGTGCCGTCTGGTGTCTCGACCAACTGGGCTTCCATCACGCTCCACGGCCCCGACAGCGTTTCCGCCGCCTGAAGGACGAAATCGGACGTCGCTGTAGACGCTTCCGACTCGAATCCAATGTTGATCCAGGCATTGCCTTCAAACTCGACCTGGGTGGCTACGATCCAGGGGCCCGGTGTGGTGGACAGCCTGACGACATCAGTTAGGACAGTCGCATGATTGCCTGCCGCGATCTCGCCGAAGTGCGTGTTGATGGCATAGATGGAATCGCCATAGCCGATGATCGTCGTGGGGACATGAAGATCCAGGCTTTCCAAGTTCCTCACAAACGTGCCTTCCGTATAATCCTCTGACAATTGCACGACGGCAATCCTGTTTGAGAAATTCTGACAGATATACAGCGTGTGGCCATCCAGGTAGAGCCCATCACCATCTGCAAATCGCTGCTTTCTGCCCAACACGGGAATCGGAGCCGTCGCACCGGTCTCCGTATCTACTAGGTATAGAATGCCGGTGGAAATGTTGATGACAATCAGTTGCTTTCCATCGGCGCTGCTGACGATGCCATTGGCGTTGAAGTGGGTCGGATCCGGATCCACGACGAATCCGTTCATTTCTAACGGTTCCACGACAGGCTCGGCCGGAAGCGTTCCCCCTTCTCCAAGCAGAATCTTATAAAGAATAGGGTTCACGGAATCGGTGCAGTAAACTGCGGTCTCCGTGACGAGCACGTCATTAATGACTTTGTTATCAGCACCAAGTGTGAATGTGATGTCGGCAACGAGTGCTCCTGTGACACTGTGATAGACTAGCACCCCGCCCTGCGCCGTGGATTTCGCAGCATAGAGTAGATTGGTGCGTGGATCATGGGACAAGCCAGCAATCGGTGTTCCAGTGGGTTGGACGAGAAGTTGCCCCTCCCCCGTGCGCAAGTTTCCCTTATAGATGGCACCAGATTGAAGCGAGTGCTCAGCAGCCCCTAAGAAGAAGCTTGAGTAGGAGAAGGCCCCGACGAAGAAGTCATGACCATTGCCCAAGGTGATGCCCTCGGCTTCCATTCCCGCCACGTTCAGCGGGATTAGATCCGGCCAATCTTCACCGGACTTTGACAGTTGCACAACTTCGGTCTGCACCTGAGAGCGATCACCGAACATGAGTTCATTGAAATGTGTATTGATCGCGAAAATCGAATCACCGTATCCGGTAATGGTGGTAGGGATGTTCAGGTCAGGACTGGTGAGGTTTCTAACGAATATTCCTTCCGGCCCGTCTTCCGACAACTGCACGACCGCGATCTTGTTTTGAAAATTCTGACAGATATACAGCGTCGTATCGTCCAAATAGAGACCATCGCCGTTGGCAAACAACGTTTCAGCTCCGCTAACCGTAATCGGCGTGGCGGTTCCGCTATCCCCATCAACGACATAGAGAACTCCCGTAGCGCCGTTGATCACGAACAGTTGGTTGCTATCAAATCTCCCAGCGATGCCATTGGCGTTGAGGTCGACGTCAATCACATTCCCTTCAGGGTCCGTCACATTGGCCATTTCAAAACCAGTCATGGGGATGACCTCGAATGCCGGCGGTGCAGGCAGTGCCCCTCCCTCCTCAAGCACGATCTTAATCAGTTCCGGGTTGTAGGAGTCGGTGCAGTAGACGGCATCCTCGGTCACCAGCAAGTCGTTGATGACTCTGTTATCACCAAAGATGATCTCCGCAACGAGAGCGCCTGTGGTGGCATTGTAAACCAAGACCCCACCTTCTCGATAGTCGCCTGAGAGGTAGCCACCAGAATGCCCTGTCGTGGCATAGAGATAGTCCGTGCGCGCATCGTACGAGAGTCCTGCTATCGGTTTACCCGTCGGCTGCACAAGCAGCGCGCCTTCACCCGAGCGCAAGCTGCCTTTGTAAATGGCCCCTGCCATGGGCGAGATCCCCGGGTTCTCGATTCCGAAGGCATCGGCGAAGAAACTGGAGAATGAGAATCCACTAACAAAGAAGTCTACGCCTTTACCCAACTCAATCCCCTCGGCTTCGATACCCAGAGCACCGATGGGAACGACATCGGGCCAGATGCGAGTCTCGCTAGGAAACCATGTTGCTTCACTGTAGAACAGCCAGCCGCGATCGACATTGATCGTGCCGGATTCGAATGCGACGACATCTGGAAGACCCTGATTCTCGCCATCGGCGGCGACACTGTTGGCGGGCACTCCGAATCCGGCGGCGTTGCCTCCTGACCAATCACCTTCGAGCGGCTGGTTGTCGCTTCCAACCAAGACGCCATCCACGATTAAACTGATGGTAGAGTTGGTGCCATCACCGATTTGATAGTTAGCGAGGATGGTTACATTCCCGCCGTCTATCTGTGCTTGCGTGAGGGTTACCTCGACGAGCGCCACTTCAAATCCACGGGCGCCAGCCGCGCGATAGACGATACGATTTCCTTCTTCATACACTAGCGAAACACCCTGTGTCGCACCACCCGTTTCCCAGATCACTTCAGGTCCTGACCCAGCATGCTCGTCGAAGTCGACGCTGACGATGAAGACCGCGTCTTTCAGATCGGCACCGGCAAACTGGTTTTGGAAACTAGTCGTGTCTCCCAACCGATAGAATGCGCCGGTCTGTGCCCCAAGACTTCGTAAGAAATGATCAGCCTCCGGTGTGCTTCCATCTAAAGGGTCGATCGACCATGCCACCTCCAGACCATCGGCAAGTCCGTCGCCATCGGTATCACTGTTCAGTGGATCCGTTGTGGAGTCGTTCACTTCCTCGCCGTCACTAAGTTCATCGCCGTCCGTATCCCGGCGACGAGGATCAGTTCCAATCGTCAACTCTTCACTGTCCAAGAGTCCGTCCCCATCGAAATCATCGCTGTTCGGTTCCGGGGTGAACTTCCACACAGTATTCAAAGATGGGTCATACGGGAAGGGTGCCGAGGAACCCCCAATGAGATAGATGCTGCCAGCTACCGTATTGGCGCACATACCTCCCAGACTCACTGGCATGTCGCCCTCTTCTGTCCAGGCGTCGATCACTGAATCATACACGAAAACAGAGGCTTCCGGGTCAAAGCCTCTGCCCCCCGTTCCTCCAAAGAAATAGATCCTATCATTGATCACACTAACCGCTGCCGCACCTCGTGGCGCAGGAAGATCAGCCTTGGTGGTCCACGAATCGGTCTCCGGGTCATACTCCTCGACAGAGGACACGGCAGGCCACTGGCTCGTGATGACTCCACCGATGGCATAAATCTTCCCCTTGATGACAACCGTAGAGAGTAACTGCCTTGCCGTCGGCATGTCCGCTTTCGCCGTCCACGTGTCCGCCACCGGATCATACGCTTCCACGGTTGAACTATCAATGTTGTCCTTGTTACCTCCTATCACATAGATGATCCCATTGACCTCACTGGCTGAACACAACCCTCGAGGGGATGGCATGTCGGCTTTTGTTGTCCAGGTGTCTGTCGTTGGATCATATTCTTCAACTGTGGCGAAGGGCTGACCACCCAATAGAGCCGTCGTGCCCCCAATTGCATAGATTTTCCCGTTCGCCACACTGGAAGCGAAGAGAATCCGACCGGTTGGCATATTGGCTTTCGTTGCCCAGGTATCCGTCTCTGGGGTGTACGTTTGGTGACTCCGAAGACCGCCGATACCACCGATAGCATAGATCTCACCGTTAAGGACACAGGTTGAAAGGTTGCGTCGCGCGGTAGGCATCTCGGCCACTTCCGCCCAGGTGTCTCCACCCGCACTGTTCGGATCCACCGCCGAACCAGCGCGGCTGGCAAGCCAGGAAAAGCATGGGTTCATGCACCATGAAGCCGTTCCGTCCTTGAAAGACGAGAAAAGCGGCCCGTTGTAGTCGTTGAAGAAATTGTGTGGGCCAGGGGCAATCGACCAGCCGCTTCCGTCTGGCTGAATAAAGTCCCGCCTACTATCGGTAGGATCATCCCAACCTGTGGTTGCTTCCTGGTCCTTTCGGACACCTGCTAGGTTGGTGCCAAAGAATTGGTCATTCTCTCCGACAATCGAGCGGATCTGGTTGGGCTTGAAGGTTAGGTTCTCAATCCCCAAGAGGTCCGGCAGGAAAGCGCGAGCGGGGACTCCATCGGAGATCCCATTGCCAATGAGAACGGCTGCCCGGACTTTTGAGTGGAACTTGGCAGAAAGCGCCGCCATGTGAGCGCCTTGGCTGAAACCAGAGACGACGATTCCCTGGTGCAAATCTGCCCATGCTCCTTTGTAGTTTGCATCAGAGCTGGCGACAATATTGACCGCGCTATCGGAATCACTCTCGTCATAGATGGATCTGGCTCTCTCCAGCAGTTCTGTACCGCTTGATGGATAGGTGCCTTGTCCATAGTCGACGGATATGGCAACGAACCCACGCTCTGCCATTGAAGTAAGAATTTGGTCGATATGCTCGACCCAAATGCTGCCCCATGTCCCCTGGGTATACACAAAAAGCGGATAGTTTCCGTCCTTCCGTGGAGCAACGACACGGTAGCTATACGATCTCTCGGTGCTCCAAATCTGTGCAGCGCGATCCTGGTACCGGTCAACATGATAGCCCCACTGTGCATAAAGAGTTAGGCTTTCATCCCCAATTGAGAACCTCTGGCCCGCAACATAGTCGTCGCCGCTTCCATCAGGCTCATCATTCCAGCCTTTGAAGAACATTTCATCCCTCCCTAATTCGGCGATGTTGCCGAATACAGTAACAGTTTCTCCAGATTCGTAGGCTTGGTCATTAACCGGGACTCTTCCGCTAGTATGTCCGTTACCGTGATAAGTGATTGTCAGATCGTGATCTTCGCCGCTCAACGAGGCAACGCCTAGAAGCAGTGTGGTGGCGAGGAGCAGAATAACTCTCAGCAGATTCTTGTCGGAAAAATAGGTGCGCATGGTATCGATGTGAGGTTTCGATAACAGTGGCGCCGTTTTTCCGGAAACGGCTCACGGTGAGAGAAAGTTTTTATTCGCTGTCATGGCTCGCGTCTCGACGGCCGTAATCCTGGAGGTTCGACTTTGGAATTCCTCAGGGAAGAAGAACGTCTCAATTCTCTGGCTGGCTTGGGTCTGGAATAGTCAGTGCCATATCAGCATCCGCTTCCGCAAGGCTCGCGGCAGGCCACAGGCATGCCGTGCCATCAGCGCCGGAGGTTGCCATCAGGGTGCCATCGGCGGAAAATGAGACTCCAGTGACCTCGCCAAGGTGCCGCTGCAATGTGAGAACATTTTTACCGGTGGCAACGTTCCAAAACTTTATCGAACTGTCTTTGCTCGTGGTGACCAGTGTCTTGGAATCTGGCGAAAAAATCGCCCACCAAATCCAGCCCGTGGGAAAGCGTCTAATGATCTTTTCCTGCCGCACATCGTAGAGAACGATGCGTTGCCTGTCTTCAAAGATCGCTATTAGATAGCCGTCTCTAGAGATACCTCTTAGATTCTCAGAGTCTATATTCCCAGTACTAATGTCGAACGAAGTTACCTTGATCCCCTCACTAGTATCCCAGACGCTTACTTCGCCGTCTTGGTTCTGGGTGACCAACAGGTGTCCAGTTTCTGCGAACCTCGCTTTACGAATCGCATTCGCATCTCCCTGGATCAACTGAATCTCGTGTCCCGTGCTCGTATCCCAGAACTTGAAGCCGTTTCCCACGTTCGCTCCTAAGATTTCCCCGTCGGAAGTGATTTTACCCCAGCCTTGGTAGTCCCTCCACTGACCATGGGTTACTTCTGCAAGTTCATTTAAGTCCCAGAGTCGGACCATGCACCCATTGCCTCCGCTGGCGAGAAATCTGCCATCGGCAGAGATGGACATCGCCCGAGTCACATTGGTAGCGCCGACTAAATCTCCTTTCCAACTGCGGGAAGGCACATCCCATACTCTCAACTTCAAGGTATGGTAGTCCGAAGAAACAAGGGTTCTACCATCGGGCGATAAAACCACGTTCTCCACCCACCCTGAATGATCGGTGAGCTCGTCTTCTCTCTCGTGTGGAGGTACGTCCCAGAGCTTTGCAGCTCTTTCACTACACGAGACAAGCGACAGCCCATCCGGTGAGAAAGCGATCGAATGGATCGAACTCGTGTGGCCGCGCAGAATGCCGGTCTGCTCTAGTGTCGATAAACTCCAAGATCGAATCGTGGAATCATCACTAGCGCTGACTAGAGTCTCGCCATCAGGTGAGAAATCGACAGCCTCTACGCTCCCGTTATGGCCGAGAAGAGGTGGGCGTGCCCTCATCGTCGTGAGATCCCAAACGATTACCTGAGAATCAGCCCCTCCGCTTGCGAGAAGCTTTCCCTCAGGCGAAAAGTCGAGTGCTTTGACATATTCAGTGTGTTTTGCAAGAGGCTCTCCAATCTGCGTGCCTGTGGTTGGGTTCCAAAGCCGGATCTTGGTGTCAGTACCACCCGATGCCAGGAGGTCGCCATAGGGAGAAAAGGTCACGCACAGTGTTGCATGTTCTTTGTTCGGGGCATTGTGCCCTGGCTCCGACCAATCTCTGGTTCCGGATTCAACATCCCACATCTCGACCACCCCATCGAGCCTCCCAGCGGCGAGCTTTCTGCCGTCGGGTGAAAACGCGATCGTTTCGATTGATTCAACCTCCGGCAGGATTGACTGAGATGCTCCCGCCGTAGCGAGGTTCCAAAGCTGGATGCTTCCATTCTCATAGTGGTAATTGTTGGCGACGTTCCCGCTAACGACGGCTAACAAACCTGAATTGATCGGAGAGAAGGCCAGTGCCTTCACTTGAGTCCCTTTTGCATTGAGAGTCGCAATCTTATTACGGCGTGCAAAGTCCCATACGGAAACGTTCTCTCCCTCCGCAATCGCCAGCTGGCTCCCATCGGCTGAAAAGCTTATCAAATTGGATTCATACCAGGGGACACTGACACCAGTAAAGTTCTCTAGTAGCGAGCGGCTATCATCCTTGCCGCAGAGTTTCCACAGATAGCGCCACTCGAACCCTCGGAGATCGGTTTCGCCAGGCCCGGGGCGTTGGGATGCTAACAGAGTCTGTGCCTGCTTCAGATCGCCGTTATCCCAAGCCTGTTTTGCTAGACTCACACTCGCGATGTAGAGTTCATGACGAAGTGTGTTAGCCAACTCTTTCGCTTTCTTCTCGTTGAGTTGTGCCACGTTGCGCTGTTCGGACTCCGCCGTTCTTGCCATCAAAGCGGAGCGTGTCTGCCAAAGGCTGGCAGCTAGGCCTGCAACTAGCACTATTAGGATTGCCGCCGCTGCAGCGAGACTTCCTTTGTGCCGCTTGACTAGCTTGCTGATTCGATAGCCGGCAGAAGGTGGCGACGCTTCCACCGGATCGTCATTCAAGTATCTCCTGACGTCCAACGCCAAGCCGTTGGCCGTTTCGTAGCGGCGTTTGCGATCCTTCTCCAGGCACTTCATGACGATCCAGTCGAGATCGCCTCTTAACAGACTCACCAATTTGAATGTTTCAGTGGAACGGTGCTTTGCGGTGGCAGTCTTGTCGCCGTCCTCTAGCGTTCCCACCTTGGTGGACGGGCGCTGTGGCTCGCGTTCTCGAATGATCCGGCGCATTTCTTCCAAGCCCGATTCAGCGAGTTCACTGGACTCAAACGGTGTCTGGCCCGCGAGCAACTCGTAGAGCAACACGCCGAGACTGTAGATATCGCATCGCGTATCGATATCGAGCCCACTCATTTCTGCTTGTTCCGGGCTCATGTAGGCCGGGGTGCCGATGAATTGGCTGTATTGTGTGTAAATTGTCTTGTCGGTGAGCGCCTGATGCGTCGCCTTAGCGATGCCGAAATCGATCACCCGTGGCACCGGAACGCCATCGTGTAACGTGACCATGATGTTCGACGGTTTGATATCGCGATGAATGACGCCTTTCTGATGTGCATGTTGGATGGCATTGCAGACTTGGATGAAAAGGCCTAACCGAGCATTGGGATCGAGTTTCTCCTGATCGCAGTACTTGATCAGACTGATGCCCTTCACCAGTTCCATGACAAAGTAAGGGCGGCCATTGGCGGTGGCGCCGGCATCGAGCACTTTGGCGATGTTAGGATGATCCATCAGCGCAAGCGCTTGCCTTTCCGCTTCGAAGCGCGCCACGACTTGCTTGGTATCCATGCCCAGCTTGATGATCTTCAGCGCCACCCGCCGTCGCACCGGCGTTCGCTGTTCCGCTGCCCAGACCGCGCCAAAGCCGCCTTCGCCCAGTTTCTCCAGGAGCTTGTAGTGGTCGATCTGCGTGCCGGGGCTTTCCAGGGCGGCAAGGTCTAGCACATCACTTTCAGATTCTTCGGGGAGAAACTGGGATTGCTGTTCATGTGCCAGGAGTAGTGCTTCGACTCGTTCGCGCAGCGTGCTGTGGTTACCGCAAGCCTCCGTTAAGAAGGCTGACCGCTCCTCGGTCGGCAATTGCAAGACGCAGTCGAACAACTCTTCGGCACTTTGAGAGGGTTCGTTCATGACACATCAAGGTTGTACTCTAGCGATCGGCGGCACCGATGTCGATGAGGCCTTCTGCTATCAGCAGTAGCGACGTTTTTTTGAAAACGGCTCACTCTTACCGAAACTTTCCTTCAAAAGGCCTACTGCTTCAGTTCGCAAAGCAACCAAGCGCGGGCGTAGGCCCAATGACGTTTGGCTGTGGCAAGCGAGATGTTTTGCACTTCGGCGGCATCCTTGAGAGTGAGCCCCGCAAAGTAGCGGAGCTTGACGAGTTCTGCTTTGGCGGGCGACTCTTGGGCAAATTTTTCCAAAGCAGCATCGAGTTCTAGCAGCGTTCCGTCCCCCGTGGTTGCGGCAATATCCACCGCGTCGAGATTGATGCGCTGGAGCCCGCCTCCATGGCGGATGCGGTTTCGTTTGCGGGCACGATCGATGAGAATACGGCGCATAGCCTCAGCGGCGGCTCCGAAGAAATGACCGCGACCGTTCCACGATTGGTGATCCGAACCGAATAGTTTGATCCAAGCCTCATGTACGAGGGCAGTGGGCTGGAGCGTTTGACCTTCCGGCTCATTGGACAGTCTTGCGGCGGCCAGTTTCCGCAGCTCGTCGTAGACGAGAGAGAGCAGTTCCTCTGCTGTGTGGGCCTCGTCGCCGGACTGCAGTGCCTGGAGAATCTGGGTCATCTTTTCCGACATCCTTGTGAGAATACAGGAAACGGGGGGTCTAGCGAGTCAACTGTCGCTCAGTGGTAAGGATCATCAGGATTGGCGCTGAAAGATTGCATGAATCTGCTCGGTGAGTGAATGCCCTCAGCGGCACAACGGAATCGAGCAAGACAAGGCTCTCGGGAAGCGGAGTATTTGGGGACATTCTCCCTTACCTCTCACCGATTCAAATACCGTTGAGGTTTCGGCATTAACTCTGATTTTACGACCCATCTAATCAGGGAACGCCCCCAAGAAACGTAAAGTTCGCAAAGGATTAAGAATCCCACGACTCGTGGAACGAATGGGACGAATTGGGCACTCTGAGGTCTATTCCAGCTCCTCAGGATTTGAACGATTTTCAGCTGGGTTGAAACGAAACTCTGGGAGCATGTTGACGAATCTTTGAAGCTGCTCACGCTTCTCGAGCGGGATCATAGCGCGCAGCCGCTTCTCGCCAAACTCTTTGAGTTTCTCGTCGTCCATCTCCAGAAGGGTGTTTCGAATCTCTGGAGCGAGCCTCCCCAGTCGAAGGATCTGTCGGACTCTGCTGCAGGTGATTCCCTGCAAATCCGCAATATCCAGGGGTGAAAGCGACTCCTGGGTCTTCAGAAGGTCACGCCAATGGGCAGACAGGCGAACGGGATGAGCATCGCCGGTCTTCAACTTCACCAGACACCTATCTGAGGCCAGAGTGTCGAATGGCCACACGACGCGTGGCCTCCTTCGCCATCGATTGTGGGGAACGCCAATCAGCGCCATCGATTGTGGGGAACGCCAATCAGCGCTCTCGATTCGAACCACGTTCGCAAACTGCTCTGAAATCTAGGCTGAGTCACGCCGATCTCGCGCTGTTGCTGAGCCACTCCATAGGCGAGCGTGCCGTAAATGCCGATTGACGCTAGCAGAAGGGCTACAGCGGCAAAGACGGCCGCCAGGATCATGGGAGACTTGCACGCCATGAGAGTGTCTTCGATTCGGTTGTTCATCGTTCTGCTTCCGAAAACATCTTACCCATGGCTAACGGAACTCCGATCATCTGAAAAAACTCTGGAGTGACTGAAGCAGCTTCGAATTGATGCACCGTATGATCCTCTGTGTCGACCCGGCGCCCTTCTTGAACAGCGACATCGATTCAAAGGCATCAATCTTATCTCGGCGATCAAAGTAGTCGGCAAGCGATGCGCCGCTTCGTCTGATTCCAGCGCCCGGGTAATCGTTGTTAACCGCGACCAACCGATCCGGATCTGGAAGTGGAAGCGCACGAATGACAATGGTATCCAGAACTGCGAAGATGGTTAGGTTCGCTCCGATGCACAAACCAAGAGTAAGGGGCTTGGAAATAAATAATCATCCCATTTCAGGCTCAGGGAATATTGTTAGAAACCACTTCTCCAATCCAGCCATCCGACTGATTTGGGGCGCGAATTCTTTCATCGCTTTCTTTGTCAGTCGCACTCCGGTCTGGTAGGTCTTGGTGACCAGTGTGACGACGGGATTCAACCCTTTGTATGTCATGCTTCGGGCCATTCCCAGCGCTTTCTCCGCTGTGCTCAGTAGCTCTCCATTCCAATGGTTTTCGAGCACTCCCCACACTCGTTCTATAGGATTATACTTGCTATGATAGGGTGGATAATAGGCTAGCTGTATCACTATATCATGAGCCGTAGAGAATTCAGCCAGGCGCTTCAACCATTGGGTTCTACGGCCATCGCTCTCGGGGCCATTGTCGGCGTTGATCACTAGCACCTCTACTTCAGGATTCTCTGCACGCAGTCGCGGCCACAGCTCTTCAAGACGATCAACCATAAAATCCGCTGTCACTTTACTTTCTGAGAACCATAGGTCGGTTTGGCCAGTTTCGGGCTGATAAACCCCAAAGGGCACGAGGGTTGTTTTCGCTTTGAAGTCGTGATCAAGGGCCTTCCGCTCGCCTCGGCTATAGCCACCACGACTAAACTCGCCAATTTTTACCGCCGCTTTGGTGTCCATGGAGATACGCAACTGCTTGGGATCGCTATCGGCCGCCGCATTGATCTCATGCACCATATCAAAGATGGCGTCGGTTTCTTTCACTTTCTTCATCGGCTTGGTCTTGGCAACTTTTCTAGGGTGGAGTTCGAGCAGATTGAGTTTGCTGTTGATGGTTCTCACGCAAGGCATACTTGATAGGTCATACCCTGGGCGCTCTTCCAGTCGCCGGTGGACTTCTTTAGCAGTGATGCGGACATAGAGGCGAGTAGAGCGAAAACTGGGATCAGTCTGAGCATGGGGATCAGCAACGGCGCGAATATCCTCCAGTAATTCTGGATAATGTTCTTCAGCCTTCTTTCTACCTCGTTTGTGAAACTGATCGACGAAATCAATGCCGGAATCGAGTTCCTCTTTGCCTTTGCGAATGAGTTGCCTATTCCAGCCAAGACAGTCTTCAGCCCACCGTTGACCGCCGCGGCCAAGGCCATCGACGACGCCCGCCATGAACTTGCGTTTCGCGCTGCCCGTGAGATCACGCGCAGTGTTCTTCCATAAACGAATTGAGTTAGAGTCAGGTTCTTCTCATAGGACTACAGGCACTCAAACCCGCTCCTAACAGAATGGTTGCGCTTTGGGACGATTATTTTTTTCCAAGCCCCTAAACACAGCGACCATCGTGAAGCCGGGGCTCTTGGCGAACTGCCGCAAGGTGTGTTTGATAACAATCATTCACTTCTAAGTGTCTCCATGGGATCGACTCGACTAGCCTTCATGGCGGGATGCAGGCAGGCGAATAACGTCACGCAACTCATGAGAAATGTCGTCAGCGCGAGCGTTGGGAGATGTCCGGGAGGGACGTCAAAAAGCAGACTCTGCATGAGCCGGCCTGATATCCAAGCTCCACACAAGCCTATCAGACCACCAATCAATAACAGACGCAAACCCATCGCAAGAAACAGACCACTAACTTGTGACTTCAACGCTCCAAGAGCCATGCGGACCCCAATTTCGCGGCGACGCTGCGAAACGGCATAGGCCAACACTCCGTAAATGCCTATTCCTGCTAACAATAGCGCTACACTAGCAAACACGATAGCCAGTATCGCCGGTGATCGACGAGTGATGAGACTGTCATCAATGCGCATTTGCATCGATTTGAAATTCTCTATCGGTAACCCTGGATCAATCTGCCTAACCACTCTTTGCAAGGTCGCTGCCATCGTCGTGACTGAAACCGGTGCTCGTACAATCACCTGAAATCGTGGCAGATTGGAATAGGGCAGATAAGCAGCGCCGAGTCTTGTCGTTTCCGAGAGATCTAGCTGTTTCACATTACCAACAATGCCCACGACAGTGAAGGCTGACTTCTCATGAAAGGCGGACGGGTCTGCTGAGAAGCGTTGACCAATCGCGCCGCCATCTGGCCAATACAGGTTGGCCAGCGCTTGGTCAATCACGGCATTGCGCGGTCCTGAGTGTTTGATATCCGCCGGTTCAAGAAATCGCCCTTTCACTAACGGAATACCCATCGCCTTCCAGTAGTCCTCGGTGACGGTTGACACATAGTGAGAGCGAAGGACATCCCCCGCAGAGGGAGTCGTACCTTCCACGAGGATGGAGCCGGTCGCTGATCCTGCCGTCGTGAACGGCGGAGCCGTAGAGACAGCCGCATAAGAAACGCCAGGCACGGCGCGAAGTTCATTCAAGAGCCGCTTTACAAACACTGTATTGTCCGGAACGCCATCCTGGTAACCGTGGTAGCCCACCCACGGTAATTTCAGTTCGCCGGAGAAGACTTGATCGGGTTCAAAGCCACTCGGCTTCTCAAGGGTTCGTTTAAGACTCAATCCAAGCAAACCCGATCCGTGTAGAAGCACGCAGGCCATGGCGATTTGCGTGACGATGAGGCCGCGGCGCAGGTTCTGGACACTGCGATTGGTCGTTGCTCCTCGTGATTCACTGCTAAGACTGGCAGTCGTCGAACCGTGGAGATGGTACCAAATGATAGGAAGAGCAATGCTGATCCCGATGGCCACTGAGACAAGGATTGAGACCATGGCTGTGCGGCTATCAAAGGCGATGTCCGCCCCTAGAGGAAGCGCATCGGCTCCCAACGTCAGGGCCAGGCGGATTCCACCAATGGCCAGAAGAACGCCAAGTATCCCTCCACTCAGAGCGAGCATGATGGTCTCGACTAGAATACCTCGGGCGAGCAGTAATCGACTGGCGCCGAGCGCTTGACGAATGGCCATTTCCTTGGCCCGACCGCTGGCACGGATTACTAGCAAACCTGCCAAGTTGACCGCACCCAACAACAGCAGGAGCAACGCTCCAGCCTGCACTAACAATACCACTGGCTTCACCGAATGCACGTGATGCTCGCGTAAGGGTTCAATCCACGTATGATACCCAGCTGCTCTTGGAGTTTCTCCCAATGGATCTTGAGTCATAAGTCGGGCATTGAGTGCGTCCAGTTGAGCCTGTGCTTGGCCAATCGACTGATTCACCGCAAGTCTTGCGATCATCTGACCGTCCCACGTTCTCGCGTGCTCAGAGTAACGCCCGACTGGCCGGCGTCCATCCGGCAGACGATCTTCGGGTGCGAAATTGCTCATCGGATCGCGAATTTCCGGCCAATGGCCAAGCGGTCGAAAGATCTGAGTCTTGTGCGACAAGTAACGGAACTCAGGCGGCAAGACGGCGATGACGTTGAAAGGCAAGCCATCCATCATGACCGTCCGACCGAGGACATTGGGATCTGCATTGAATGCATCGCGCCAGAATTGATCCGTGATGATCGCGACCTTGTCGGAGGCGTAGGTCAATTGGTCCTCCGTGAATGGCTGCCCCATGGCTAACGGAACGCCTAAGACGCGAAAGAATTGCGGAGTGATCATGGCGCAGTCAACGCGTCGCGTAGAACCGGCTTCCCCGACAATGAAGGGACGCTCTTGAAACATGGCAATCGACTCGAAGACGTCCAGTTCTCGGCGCTCATAGTAGTTGGTGATGGTCGCCTTCGCCCTTTTGACGCCTGTCGTGCGATAGGCGTTGTGAAGCACGACCAATCGATCCGGGTCAGGAAACGGAAGCGCACGAATCACAAGAGCGTCAAGGACAGCGAAGATTGTTAAGTTGGCGCCGATACATAGGCCTAACGTTAGCATCGCCACCGCCGTAAAGCCGGGACTCTTTGCCAACTGATGTATCGTTTGTCTCAATGGCCTCATGCCGATCGTAGAATGCCGCCTTGTTTCCTATGATTGCATTCTTGATGCCGTTGGCACGGATACTTTCAAAGCGTTTAAGCTCAAATACTTACAGGAACTAGATCTCCAATCAGCAAGGGAATCTGTCTGGTTCTGGGAAACTGATGTTCGCATTCGAACACCTGGTATTTTCGCAGCTTCACAAGTTTCCGGCTTGCGCTAACACTGCGGCGCAATTCTTTACACGATGTTCGTTGTGTTAGGTTATCGACGCCCCATCGATCAATCAGCAAAGGGGTCTTCGGTGTCCTTTGTCCATACGGTAACCTTTGGAATCCAAGTCTGAATCTCCTCACGTTTCTCCTTTGAGACTTCACCGCCAATAGTGAGTTGTTGAAGTTTAGGCAACGATGTCAGAATAGGCTTGGTGACAAGGGCCACATCCAATTTCAATTTCTGAAGTGAAGGCAATCCCCCCACACCGCTCGCATCAGAAATCTTCGTTTGATTGGATACTGTAAGCGATTCTAGTTTACGCAGGGACTTTACGGGGGCTAATGATTTCACCTGACCATCGGATAGCGTAAACTCTTCTAAGTTCTTTGCCCATTGAAGACCATTTAGCGACTCCAAGCTCTGGCACAATCCCACATCCAATTTCTTAAGTTTTAACAGACCTCGTAACCAGGAAAGATCTTTGATTGCCGGGTTGGCAAGATTATTTGCTCGCCGAGTCTCCATTGATGAACCCAAGAGGCGAATCTCTTCCAAACTTGTCAGCTTCCCGATAGAGCGAAGCCCTTGCTGGGTTACTGAAGGACATTCCTCCAATGCTAGAGTCTGGAGCGAAGGAAGATTCTCCAGCCCAGAGAGATCCTTTGTGGCAAGACAATAGTGCAGTTCGAAATGGTTAAGCTTGGGCAGCTGCTCAACTCCTTTCGCATCAAGAAGGGCAAAACAAGCGTAGACGTGAAACGCTTCCAGATTGGAATGTCCTTTGAGAGAAGAAATGTCAGTCAATCGAGCACACTGACTAATTGTCAAGGCACGGAGGCTTTTGACGGACTCTATTCCTTTCAGATTTGTGATCTTGGGGCACCTATCCAGATGTAGACCAACTAAATCCTTGAGCTTTGCCAGGTGTGGAGCGGCATCCGTCAGGGTAAAGGTTTCGCTCTCCTCAACGACCGCAAACTTTCCTTTTACGCCTTCGTGCTGTTTCTCCGCAAAGACCACACCCATTTCCTCCAAGGCGGACCGCACCTCTGTGGCCCTAACCTCATGCTTCGAAAGGCTAAGAACCAAAGTGAGGACGAAAAGAGAGCAAATGAAATGGCAATTTTTCATCCCGAGATCATGTGGACGCTAATTCTTTAGTCAATAAAAACATCAGTAATAGCCTAGTCGGTTATCAGGAAATGGTCCTTGAATGCTACACGCATGGTGTCTTAGATCATTGGTTGTCAGTGACTCACACGCATTTTCATTGTGTGAATTTGGTGTTTGGGCGTTTCTTTCCAGCCTGGGACGGCCGCCGTTGAGTGAGAACTCAGTGAGGACCACGTCGCGTCAACCATGCTGATGGTTGAGGTGTCAACGGTGAGAATTGCCACTCGTGTACGGCAACTGAACAATGAGGGCACCGGGATCAATGCTTCGTTTCTCGCTTCGTAATGTGTTTCGTTCAGAAATCAAACGGGAATCGTTTCGAAAAACATTAGTGTTTGTGCCGCCTCCGGCAACGAAGGCAGCGGAATCCATAACAACAATGGCAGAGGTTCAGGGGGCACGACCTCAAAGTCGTACGCAGGGAGTAATGGCACGAACATCAAGACTTTTGACAGCCCAACTCTAACAGGAAATTACCCGCTCACTCCATGAAACGGATGACGACCATCATGACTAATGAACTAACCGCCTTCTATCAGAATCGCCTGCATCCCGGCGGCTTCCGCGGCTTGAATGCCGAGTTGCCCATCTTCGATAACAAGACATTTGCCAGGGTCGACCTTCATGCGTTTCGCTGCTTCGAGAAACAAATCCGGCGCGGGTTTGCTACGCGCCACTTGATCTTGCGTGACCACCACTTCAAAGATCTCACGCATACCAATGGCATCTAACGTCTTCGTCACCGTCTCCCACACGCCACCTGAAGCCACGCCCACGGGATGCGTTTTGGCGACCCGGCGCGCGAAATCCACCACGGGTCGGTTGGGTGGCACGCGGTGAAGGTTGTCGCGATAATAGGCCTCCTGATCCGCAACGACCGCCTCGGGATCGAGCGATTCGCCAAAGTGCGCATTCACCCGGCGCACCGTTTCGAGCATGCACACGCCGGCAAGCGATTGGGCAAACGGACGGGTGAGCGTGAAGGAGGCGCCATTGTTCCTGTAGGCGAATTGCCAGGCTTCAAAGTGCAGCCCCATGGAAAGCGCTAGAGTGCCGTCATTGTCGAAGATGTAGCCTTCGAAGTTGGCATCGGGAATGTGCAATCCTTCAGGAGTTTCAATCACGAGCGCACCCATAGCGCGTTCCGTGGTTTCAACAATCAAGGAATCGCCAAGAAATGCGTGGTATTCACTCAGGTCGTGGCGATACTCCGCCCAGCACCGACCGTACAATATGATCCGATTTCGCCCCCTGATTATCCTTCTCACCGGCGCCGCCCTTGCGAACTCACTCATCGCTGCCGATGAAGACGGCGCCCCCCTTCCCGGTCACTCTCTCCATGGGGAGTCTTTCAATGAAGGCCCTCGGCAATTCGCTTATCTCATGGAGGGCATGGGAAAAGTCGATTTCCCCGTGACCACCGCCAATGAAGCGGCCCAAACGTTTTTCAATCAGGGCGTGGCCCAGTTGCATGGATTCTGGTACTTGGAGGCCGAGCGTAGCTTCCGGCAAGTGCGCCACCTCGATCCCACTTGCATCATGGCTTATTGGGGCTTGGCCATGGCCAATGTGAACAATGACAAACGCGCCAAGGAGTTTATCGAAGAAGCCAAAGACCTTTTGGAGAGTTCCAAGCTCAAGGATCATGAGAAACGTTATTTGAAAGCGCTCTATCAGTTTTATCACGGTGGCGAGAAGGACAACCAGAAACGCCATCGCCAATTGCTGCGGGAGTACGAGCGCATCGCCCTGGATTTTCCGGACGACATCGAAGCACGAGCCTTCGCAGCTTATCAAATCTGGGCAAACTCCCGCAAAGGCAATCCCATTTCCAGCCACCTGGCCACGGACGCCTTGATCCGCCAAGTGCTGGAGAAGGAACCGATGCATCCCGTGCATCATTATCAGATCCACCTCTGGGATTACGAGAACGCTGATATTGCCCTAACATCGGCCGCACGCTGCGGGCAAGCGGCGCCGGGGATCGCCCACATGTGGCACATGCCGGGGCACATTTATTCCAAGACACACCGTTATCATGACGCGGTTTTTCAACAAGAGGCTTCTGCCAGGGTCGATCACGCCCACATGATGCGCGATCGCGTGATGCCACATCGCATCCACAACTACGCACATAACAACGGCTGGTGTGTTGAGAACCTGGCCTTCATCGGGCAAATCGAAGATGCCAAAGCGTTAGCGCTCAATTTGATCGAGTTGCCCCGCCCTGCCAAGTTTAAAAAATTGGGGGACAAAGAGTTTTACGACGCCGGCCGCACCAGCTTCCGCGAAGGGCGCAAACGCCTCTGGACATTGCTCAACGACTTCGCGCTTTGGGAGGACCTCCTGCAATTGACTGAAACCAAGGCGCTGATGCCCACCGATGACCCTTTGATGCAAGCGGAGTGGCACTGGCATCGCGGAGTCGCCCACGCCTATCTGGAGCACTTCGAGGCAGTGCAAACTGAGGTGGAAGCGTTAGAAACAATGCTAACGGATTTAAAGAGCCAGCAAGATACTGCCGGCGACCAGGCCGAATCCAAAGCTAAGGAGGAAGAGAAGAAAGAAGACGACATCAAGAAAGCAAAGAAGGACGCGCGCCGACCCTACGATTCGTATGTGAAAGCAGCTGAATCTTACATTGGTCAATTGAAGGCCCACGTCGCCGTGCGAAAGGAGCGTCCGCAAGAAGCACGCAAGAAACTAGAAGAAGCCAAAGGCTTGAACGCGATCAATCGCGCGCGTTTGTATGGCGAACTGGCTAATTGGGAAAAGGCGGAGGAAATCCTCAAGCGCGAAGTAGATCGGAAACGCAATCCCATCGTGATCAAATCCGCTTACATCCAGGTCTTGAATCAGTTAGGCCGCAAGGATGAGATGAAGAAGGCATTCGAATCCCTACGGCATCTCGCCGCCACGGCGGATCTCGATACCCCACCAATCACTTCCCTAGCAGACATCGCAAAAGATTTGGAGCTGCCCGAGGATTGGCGAATCGCTAGGAAAGAATCCGAAGATCTCATCGATCGCCCGAACCTCGACGACTTGGGACCATTCCGGTGGCAACCAACCGAAGCGCCGGACTGGGAACTCCCCAAGACGGATGGCACACCATTGGCCTTGAGCCATTATTCTAACAAACCCGTCCTGGTAATTTTCTACCTGGGCAAGCAATGCGTTCATTGCATGGAACAGCTCAACGCCTTCGCACCGCAAGCCCCCGCCTATGCTGAGGCGGGAATCGAGATTGTGGCCGTGAGTACCGACACGCTGGACGGTCTCAAAGAGACCTTCAAAGAAGGCACCGAACCTTTTCCCTTCCCGCTGCTCTCGGATCATGAACACGCTATCTTCAAAGCTTATCGCGCTTACGACGAGTTTGAGGAGGCGCCATTGCATGGCACTTTCCTCATCGATGGCGACGGCCTCGTGCGTTGGCAAGATGTGAGTTTCGAACCCTTCATGCACGCAGAGTGGTTGTTGACCGAATGCCAGCGTTTGTTAGGCATGGATTCGGTGACCGAGCCGATCGCGCAGTTTCTTCCGTGATTCTTAGCTTAAATGAATCGGCTCGCCAAACCCGTACTCATCTCCACCAACGTCATCTTGGCGATGCTCTTTGGTGTCTTTGCCGCCTTCCAATTCAACGACACCAATCCTGAGATTTATCATCGACCCTCTGTGATCGATGCCTGGTCATGGGTGATCTTCTACGCCCTGATCGCCGGCCTCTTCATCCTCTCCATTTTCCGAAGGGTACCGATGGCGGTGCTGGTGCTAGCCGTCGCTTTCTGTGTTTATGAGATGGTGACCACGGCACCCGGACTCTATGAGAACCTCACGAATAAAGAAGATTTCATCATGACCGGAGCGGCCATGGCACCCACTCGTTCTCACGTGGAACTCAGCCGGGAATTCTTCGGCGCGGTCATCGCTTTGCTAGGAATTGGAATCATTTGGTGGCAACGAAAGGCGAAGCGCGTTTCATGAGCGGGTGGCGCCTTGGCATGGCCGGATTGGCTTCGGAAAACTGTACTTTCTCCCCATCGCCTACCACGTTGGATGACTTTGAGATTCTGCGCGGCGAGGCACAGCTCAGCCGTTACCCCTTCTTAAAATCAGGGGGCGCCCTCACCAACACCACCGATGCGGCATTCCTGCCTGCCTTTCACGGCCGCGCGTTGCCAGGCGGCGTGATCACCCTCGATACCTATCAAACACTTAAAGGCGATTTGTTAGAATCGCTGGACGCGCTGCTCCCGCTGGATGGCGTTTACCTCGATCTCCACGGTGCGATGAAAGTGGAGGGACTACCTGACGCTGAAGCAGACCTCGCCGCGTCTGTCAGGATGCTCATTGGCGAACCCTGCCTCATCTCCGCGAGCATGGATCTTCACGGCAACATCTCACGCGAGCTTGTGGAGACGGTCGATCTCTTCACCGCCTATCGCACCGCACCCCACATTGACTGCGAAGAGACACGCGAGAAAGCTTGCCGCCTCTTGTTAGACGCCCTGCGGAATGACTGGGAACCACGACGCGCGTTCGTGCCGATCCCCGTCTTGCTTCCTGGAGAAATGACCAGCACGCTCGATGAGCCAGGAAAGTCTCTCTACAGCAACCTGACAACTTTCGATGACCGGCCGGGCATCCTCGACGTGTCGTTGTGGGTCGGTTATGTCTGGGCAGATCAGGAGCGTTCGCACGCCGCCGTGGTCGTCACCGGCATCGCACCAGAGGAAGAGCTTCAAGCTGTGGCTGAAGAAGTCGCGGCGATGTATTGGGAGGCGCGTGAAGCGTTTCGTTTCAATGTCCCTTCCGGCAACCTGACGGAATGTCTCGATCACGCCATCGCAGACACCATGAAGCCGGTCATCATCAGTGATTCAGGTGATAATCCCACGGCGGGCGGCGTCGGCGACTTACCTTATGCGTTACGCTCCGTGGCCAGCCGGGAGATTTTTCGCGGTGGCCGCAAGCAAGCGCTCATCGCAGGGATCTGGGATCCCGCAGCAGTCGAGCGCTGCCTCGGTGCCGGCGAGATGGCGGAGATCGAACTCGAGATCGGCACGCAAAGCGACCGCGCGCACGGCAGTAGTTTGCACACAAGAGGCTTGGTCGAGACTCTCTACGACGGCGATCCCGTTGCGGGATGGCAAGCGGTGTTTCGCATCGGCAAAGGCCTACAGGTCGTCCTGACACAACGCCGCAAACCCTTTCATGAACGGCGTGATTTCGAACAGTTAGGTCTCGAGCCGGAAACCGTGGACGTGATCGTGGTGAAGATCGGCTATCTCGTCTCGGCCCTGGAAGCGCTCGCCTCCAAGGCTTACCTAGCATTAACGCCGGGCGCCGTGGACCAACACATCACACGGGTGACGTATTCGAAGATCCAACGCCCCATGTTTCCCTTCGATCGCGACTTTGACTGGACGCCCAAGGCCATCGTCACAGGAGAAATCGTCTGACAGTTTTCGGGATTGAACCCGCTCGGGTAAACCCGCTAACTAGCTCTCCATGAAACGCATCCTCGGCATCTTCACACTCTTGGTCGTCGTCTACCTCGTCACTTGGGCGCTGAGTGGGGCCGGCACTTTCATGTCAGGATTCAATCAGGAGAACCTGATGCGCCGCACGGCCTTGTTTGGGATTCTTGGTATCGGCGTTGCGTTTGTCATTATCACGGGAGGAATCGATCTTTCATTGGGATCGCTGGTGTGCTTGGTAGGCGTCGGCGTGCCTTGGTTCATCGTGCACCACGGCTGGCCACCTTGGCTCGTTCTCACATTAGCGCTGACCCTTCCGTTAGGTATCGGCTGTATCCACGGATTGCTCATCACCAAGCTCCGTTTGCAGCCCTTTGTCGTCACCCTTTGCGGTCTTCTCATTTATCGCGGTGTTTCACGAGGATTCACTCAGGATCAGACCGCCGGATTCGGAACGGAGTTTAAGGGGCTACGCTGGATCGCCAGTGGCGAGATCCCACTCGTTCCCGGGTTCGGTCTTCCGGTTCCCTGCGTCATTCTCATTGTGGTAGCCATCCTCGCCGGCATCTTTCTCAATCGTACCATCTATGGCCGCTATCTCCTCGCATTGGGGAACAATGAAGAAGCTGCCAAGTTTTCCGGGATCGACACCAGCCGCATGATCATCATCGCCTATGTGATTTGTTCAGGTCTCGCCGGTCTCGCAGGCTTACTCTTCGTGTTAGACGTCAATCTGGCGCAACCAGTCGACTTTGGAAATTTCTACGAACTCTTCGCCATTGCAGCCGCCGTGCTCGGCGGCTGCAGTCTCCGCGGAGGACAAGGAACGATCGTCGGCGTGATCATCGGCACCGCCTTAATTCAAGTGCTACGCAACATGATCACCCTCGTCTTTCCAAAGTACCAGAACATGGAGTTCGCCGTGATTGGCTTTGTCATCATCATTGGCGTCGTCGCGGACGAGCTGGCGAAGCGGGCCGTGGCGCGAAAACGCGCAGCGCAGCGCTTGGCCGCTTGATTATTCAGAAATCACCACCCGGAAGAAACCCTCTTTCACATCGGTTTGCGAGATGACGATCGCCCTCGCCGTCTCTTCGCTTGGCTCAAGTGTTTGGATGGTTTGCCAGGATCCTGGCGTGAGATCGGAAGAATGCTGCACTTCGTAGGTCTGGTTGGGCGTCGCTTCAAAGGTCAGGGTGTAGCCTTCGGCGTTCTTGCGGAGATCGATCCATTGGATCTCGGGTGTGGCCGGATTGGTGTTGCCTGGCGCTCCGGCGTTGGGGTCAGAACCGGCTTCGAATTCTTCGCGATTGGTTAGGCCGTCACCATCGGGATCTTGATCGCCGTGGCCATCGGGATTGGTGAGGCCGAAGTGGCGCACTTGCCAGGCATCGTCCACACCGTCGGCGGCGTAGAGACCAAAGTCGTCATTCTCTACGTTCTTCACCAGAAAAGCGGCCGCCGTCTCGAAAGACTCCGCGGCGGCGGTGACGATGAGTTCGGTATCTTGCGGCACGGGTTCCGTGGTGAGAAGGGTCTGCGCCGTGGTTGCCACCATGGGCGACCAGGTCACTTGGGTTCCGGATCCGATCTTGGCCATGGTGGCATCGTCCATGGTCCAGTAGGCTTCGACTTCCGTGCTGTCGCCTTCGTTGAGTTCGGCCTGACCGGCGACGATCTGCAATCCGATGACTTGAATCTGCTGCGCATCGAGCGTGTCGAGCATCTTGACAGATTGTTCGCCCGGCTCGACACCTGGAGCCTTCTCAGAAAGATAAGCTGTCTGCTGATAATGAGCGCTAGTTGAAGACGTGCCGCCTAACTGATTGAGAGAGGCGAAAGTCTGCGCATAGTCGGCGCCAGAAACGGCGGCAGCCGCTCCGAAGAGGGCTGCCGTAGAGAAAAACGAAGTTTTCATGATCGTGATGTCGTGTGCGTGTTTCCGCTCGTTGGTTAGTGCGTGGCGATGTGGGCGATGCCTTGCTGTTTCCCTTCCATCTTGGCCAGGAGCTTGTCGACCTTATCATTCAATGACGCGTAGTTCTTGAGATCCGCCTTCAACTCGGCCACTTCGCTGCGGAGACTTTCGATCTCGCTCTGTTGGTCTTGCATCGCTTTGGTGTAGGCGTTGGTGCGAAGCCCAACGATGATCTTCACATACTTCGGACCTTCCAAATCCGAGTCTGCCCAAGAAACGCCGACCACTTTGGATAGCTGGTCAATGGTCACTTTGTCAGGAGAAACCGCGCGACCACTACCGTCGTGATCTCCGGTGGGAATAATGTAATCGCCTTTCTTCACTTCACCGATCACCCGCACGGGCACTTGTCCCATGAAGGCGACCTTCTCGTAGAGTTCCTTATCCTTGCGGGGCATGTTGCCCAAGACGATGGGGCGATGCGAGATCACCATGACTTGATCGGCACCCTTGGTCTCTTTGGAGATCTTGCCTCCATGCAACCCCACAATCTCGCCGGCGGTGAGTTGTTCGTCAGGGTCGATGCGTTCGAGCCATTCTGCGTAGTCTCCAGAACCCGACTCATAAGTCACGCCGGCACCTTCGAAGGCAATCTGGCTCTGGATAATGGCGGCACAAACGGGATCGTGGAACATGCGCCAAGCTTTCTTTAATGCATCGAGGTCGTTGCCAAACTCTTTCATGAGGCGAGCCAAGGCCTCGGGATCTAACTGAACACTCAAGTCCTTCAACTCGAAAGGCAGGTCCTTCACACTGGGAAGCTCACCACCGGCAATTTCAAGTGTAGGCAAACGACCGGGATCGAGCGTGACACGGGGGAGACGACCGGGATCGAGGGTTAGGTTAGGCAATTTGCCACCATTCAGACTAGCAGACGGCAAACGACCACCATTAAAACTCAGAGAGGGGAGGCTGCCATCCTCAAAACTAGCAGAGGGAAGCGAGCCGGGATCAAAGGTAGCTGAAGGGAGACTGCCAGGATTAAGTCTGGTGGTCGGCACGAGCTGGAGGCTAGGCAAGGAGCCTCTTGAGAAGCTTAGACTTGGAAGGCTGCCGTCCTCAAAACTGAGGGAAGGAAGCGAACCGCGATTGAAATTCACCGTGGGCAAGGCACCGCGATTGAAGGATAGGCTTGGCAATTCTCCTGGGGCAAACTTGGCGGATGGAAGCTCACCATCGTCAAACGTGATGGAAGGCAGCTCGCCATCACTCAAGGTCACATCTGGGAAGGAACCCGGATCGAACCAATCTTCATTAACCTCGACTTCAAGATTGAACTTAAACAGCCCTAACGCCGTGACATACGTTTCTTCCAGTTCACGCACAATCCGCATGGCCAATTCAATGTTGTCGTCTGACATGCCTTCGATCCGGCCGGCGATCTTCTCTTCGCCGTAGTAGAAAGTCACATAGTTATTCGAGTTATCGACGGCGCCGTTAGGGTCATTTTCCAACATCACCGCGATGCCGTTGGTGTTGGGGCCGTTGTTCAAATTCTTGACCAACATCACGTGATTCTCAGGCTGGTTACCCGCCGGCGCCGGAGCCTCCACGTGGAGTTTGGCCCGTGGCCGTCCCAGTTCACCGCCCACCTTCATGGAGGCCGCGGTGTGCACACGGGTACCATTTGAGTTGTAATCAAACACTGGCAAACGTGTCAGACCGCGCCCATCGCCTTCGAAACGATCCGCTTTCACGGTACCTTGAAACTCCGGATCGGCATGCGCCGTGAAAGCGTAAGGCTCAATCTTGTCCGCCGTGATGGCGCCATCAGCGATCATGCTCGTCGTGATCGCGCCGTCATCGACGCTGCCCGCCTTCATGGCGTAGCCGACGGAAGTGATCCGCTGATCCGGCGCTAGTTGCTCCACACCGTTTACTCCGTCGTCAAACCACACGCGCAAATACACCTCGTTGGACTCAAAAGCATTGTAGGGAATGGCTTCCATGTTAGGCAAATCGGTGTTCCCCAGAATGAGTTGATAGAAACCGTTAACGACCTCTAGCTCGACCGCTTGTTCCGGCATGGATCCCTCGACGCTGGTGCCGTCATTGCTCCAGTAAGTGACGTCTCCAGCTTCATTGACCAAGGCGAAGCGAAAGTGTCCCGTGCCGGAATAGTTCACCGCGTCGACGGTGATACGGCCGTGAAAAGTGAGGGCTTCGGGAACGGCGATGGCCGGGGAAGTCGCTAGACCAAGAATCGTACTGAGGCGGAGGAGGGACAGTGGTAATTTCATAAGGTAAATGTGGTGGGAATAGGTTCACCGCCTACATCAGGACCCTCGGCCCAAGGTAACGAATCTTGTTGATGAACATTGCCAGCGCTTTCGAGCCTGTGGTAGGTAGCCCCTATGAATCGTCGACTCGTTGCCGCTCTCTTTCTTTTTCTAACAAGCATCTTGTTTCCCGCTTTAGTGCAAGGCGCAGATAAGAAATTGGTTCTCATTGCCGGCAAACCTAGCCACCCGCCCGGCATGCATGAGTTCCGCGCAGGCTGTCTTTTGTTAGAGGCGTGTTTGCAAGAGATTCCAGGATTGAAAGTGGAAGTGCACGATCAAGGCTGGGTCAAGGATGACGCGACTTTGAATGACGCCGACGCTATCGTGATCTTTTCGGATGGCGGCGGGCGTCACCCGGCGGTGCAGGGAGAACGTCTGGAATTGTTAGATAAGCTGATTGCCACAGGCAAAGGATTCGGTTGCATGCACTATGGAGTCGAAGTGTTAGTGGAAAAGGGCGGCGCGGAGTTCACGCGTTGGATTGGCGGCCACTACGAGCACATGTTCTCTTGTAATCCTATTTGGGAGCCGAACTTTGAAGAATTCCCGGCGCATCCGGTGACGCAAGGCGTGAAGCCTTTCACCATCAAAGACGAGTGGTATTTCAATATGCGTTTCGTGGGCAAGATCGCGGGCAATGCGCCCGGCAAGCATGAAGGCCTCACCTTCACACCGATTCTCATTGGCAAACCGTCTGATGACGTGCGCGATGGTCCTTACGTTTATCCCAAAGGCCCCTACCCTCACATCATCGGATCCAAAGGCCGCAAGGAATCCATGCTCTGGGTCGTGGAAAGGCCGGATGGCGGACGCGGATTCGGTTTCACCGGTGGACACTTTCACAAGAATTGGGGCAATGACTCTTTCCGCAAAGTGATTCTGAATACTTTCCTCTGGCTCTGCAAAGTAACGGTTCCAGAAGAAGGGGTGGCCTCCACGATCACAGAAGAACAGTTAGGCCAGAATCTCGATCCCAAGGGACAGAAGAAATAACGCGGTATGGCAGACGCTGACCAACACGACTTGGGGCTCGTCCTTGATCCCGTCTACGAGAAACACGATCCCGGTCCGGGACATCCGGAACAGATCGCGCGTTACCGCGCCATCACCGCTCGCCTAACCAAAGCCGGTTTGTTGGACAAGGTGCATCGGGTGCCGGTTCGCGAAGCGGATGAGGAAGAGTTAGAGCGCGCGCATCATCCCATGTATGTGAAACTCGCCGCTGAAGAGATCACGAGAGGAGAAAAAACGCTTAGCACGGGCGACACGTCTGTTTGCAAAGCAAGCCTCGAAGTGGCACGCAAAGCCAGTGGCGCCGTCTGTGAGGCAGTCGATGCCATCATGTCAGGAAAGATTGAGCGCGCCTTCTGCGCTATCCGCCCACCGGGGCATCATGCCACGCCCTCACGCGGAATGGGTTTCTGTGTGTATAACAATGTGGCGGTGGCAGCCCGTCATGTGCAACGGCGCCACGGTGTCAAGCGCGTGGCCATTGTGGATTGGGACGTGCATCACGGCAATGGCACGCAGGACATTTTTTATGCCGATCCCACCGTGCATTTCTTCAGCACCCACCAATGGCCACTCTATCCAGGCACTGGCCCCGCTGCGGAAACCGGTGAGGGCGATGGCAAAGGCAGCACCCTCAATCGCCCCTTTCCCGCGGGGAGCGGCATGAAGGAGATCGGCGGCGCCTTCCGCGACGATTGGGCACCGGCCATGGATGCGTTCAAGCCGGAGTTCGTCATCATCTCCGCAGGTTTCGATTCGCGCATCGATGATCCGTTGGGTGCTTTCACGCTCACCGACGGTGAGTTTTCTCAGCTTACGCAATTGGTTAGGTCAGTGGCCGATCGCCACGCAAGAGGACGGGTGCTTTCGTGTCTTGAGGGTGGTTACAACGTCGAAGGATTGGCGCTGGCAGTGGAAGCGCATGTGCGGGCGCTGTTGTGAGAACAGGGAGCCTAACCGGTTTCTCGCTGAGCCAGAAAAGCCTGCAGATCAAATCCTTCCGCCACTTCCACCATGTTCCACCGGCCGTCGCTATCCAAGCGAAAAGACCCGATAAACTTGTGCGACCACTCTCCCGGTCCGATCAACGTTAACCGAAAATTTTCGCCTATTTGATAGAGATGATACGTTTCCCCCATCACAGGTTCGAAATTGAACTCCGCCTCGTAGACGAGCTTATTCCAATTAAACTCATCGATAACCCGATGATACTGTTCTTGCAATTCCGTTAGCTGCTGCTTGAGCGCTTTCTGCACTTTGCTCGCACCACGCGATTTGAAGGACGTGAGATCATTGGGAATAATCTGCGGGCTTAAGGTCGAAGCCGGGTAGGGAAGGAAGTTCGAACGTTTCTCTTCTTCCTCAGCCAAGACAGGTTCTTCAGGTTCAGACTCCGACATGTGCAAATCGATACGTCTCTTTGGGCGATGGCGATGTTGGGAAAATCAAGTTCGCGTCAATTGATACTTCAGCGACGTCCACACCGCCGCTGCGCTCAGGGCAATGAAACCGATCATGACCACGAAGTTCACCCACACCGTTGGGTAGCGTTGTCCGAAAGCCATCTTTTCCGTGCCAAAAAAGACATTGAGCCAAGGCTCATCCTCCCGCCGGTGATCCATCACTTCAATGGCGGACCGGTCTAACAAATCGCGGATCTTCTTGTTTCGGAATACTTCCTTCACATTGATGTAAGGCTCATCGGGCGGGTGCTCGTATTTCTCCACGAAGAACTTATTCTTGCGCACCCTTCGGTGCAGCCGTTTCACCTCACGCGCCACTTTCCGGCCGTGACGCCCTTCGAGCTGCAACACAATGGTTCGAGCCTCTTTGAGATCGCTCAGCTCATCTTCTTCGACTTCCGTTAGCTTATCTTTGGATGTGAGTTCATCCACACGATCACTAATCGTCGTCAGCACTTTCGCCAGAGGATTGTAGGTGCCTTGCGAGACGACCAGCGATTCATACGACCAACGCAGAGGCATGAACTCGCAGATCAAGGGCACTTGCAGGGGATTCTCCACCACTTCGGTCTCCTGATGCGTCCAACGTTTGATCGATGATAAGATGGGCAGATCGCGATTCATTTCCTGGTACTTGATGAGCGCACCTCCAAGAATGATCTGCGGGAGAAGGATTAGCGGCACGACATTGAGCGCCGTTTTCACATCGGAGACCACGCTCGAGATCAACAGCCCCATGATCACGCCACACATGGATGTTAGGAAAAGCCAGAGGAAGTAGTACCAGAACATCCCGCGAATGGCGAGCACGCCATTTCCAATAAGTATGTAAATAGCACATTGCGCCGCCGCGAAGATTCCTAACGAAAACAGTTTCGTCCCCAGGTAATTGAACAAACGGCTCCCTAAATTGCGCTCACGTGTCAAGAGAGCCCGATCGCGAATGATCTCGTCTGCGCTATTCGTCAGCCCCAAGAACATGGCCACAACGAGGCTCAAAAAGAGGTAAGCCGGAATGTGAAAGGCGGAACCAAAGGTGTAGCGATCTTCCTCCGACCAACGCAACACGAGCGAGATGAGCAATGCTAGCAAAGGAGCCTCTAACAAAGTCGTTGCGAGATTACCCCGATTTCGCAGCTTACTGAGAAAAGCTCGAGGAAAGAAGGTCGCCGTGGTCGTGATCAATTCGCCTATTTTCCGGGACGGCATGGTAGGCAGAACGGGCGCGTTGTGCTGCGTGCGCGAATCATCTTCATCGCGATGCTTCACCTCGCGCATGGTGCGATAAGCCTGATAACGATCGCGCCAGAAATTGGGGGAGAATCGTCGAACGGGCGCCAAGTGCCCCGCTTGATCCTCTTCGTAAATCGTGGTGCCCCCCAAATCACTGAGCGGCGTTTCCAACACGTCAAAAATCGAATCCGGTGTGCCTGCACGATCCGGATCATGCGTTTCCAGCGTCACCTCGGTGCCTACTTGCCCCACCGGCACAAGGTTTTCATTCTGCGCGTCTTCAAAATAGTGAAGCATTTCCTGAGGCGTGCCGTAGAAAGCGAGCTTCCCGCCCTGATCGAGCAGCATGGCCTTATCGAATAAATGAAAGAGCCGCGTGCTCGGCTGGTGAATACTCACCAAGACGATCTTGTGATGCGCGAGACCGCGAATAATTTCTAACACATGCTCCGAATCCTTGGACGAAAGTCCGGAGGTCGGCTCGTCGATCAAATAGACATCCGCTAGACCGATCATGTCCATGCCCACGTTCAATCGCTTGCGCTCACCGCCGCTGAGGAATTTATCCTTCGGGGTGCCCGCTAGACGGTGACGCCTTTCGTTCAACCCCAGTTCCACGAGCTTGGCATCCACGCGCCGTCGCCGCTCCCGCCGGGTGAGATGGGGTGAACGGATGGCTACGGCGTAGTCAATGTTTTCTTGAATCGTTAGGTGCGGATCGAAGGCGTCTTCTTGCGGAATGTAACAAATGTAAGGAGTCAGTTCCGCATGATGATCGTAGAGACGAAAGCCATTGAGAAAGACCTGCCCTTGATTCGCTTTCTGATGGCCTGACAAGACCCTTAGCAATGTGCTCTTGCCACACCCACTCGGCCCCATGACGCAGATCATCTCCCCACGACGCGCCGTGAAATTGATCCCGTCCAAAGCCGTTTCTTTGCCATCGTAAGTATGCCCCAACTCACGGGCCTCGAGTTTGTTGATAACGTTCGTTTCCTCCGAAATGATCCGGTCAGCGAAGTGACAGCGCAGAAACTGATCATCGCCGATGCTAACGGTGGCATCGTTAGGAAGGGCCGCTTGTTCTCGAACCGGTGCGCCGTTCACGAGGACGGGTTGCGCAGATGACAAGATCTCGAGCTCTCCGCGTTTCTTCACATAATCACAGCGGATACGCAACAAGACCTCGCTCAACGCCCGGGATGAGAGGAGGATATCGCCCGGTTCCAGCCTTCCCGGATCATTAGAAACAAGGTACTCCGTACGGGAAGGCGTCAGTTCAAAACGCCCACCAAGTTCACGTGCGCGCCGATGCAATTCGTGGAAAGTGATTTGCGAGTTGTCAGGAAAACTAATCGTGTCGCGCATCGCGACCTCCATAGCTAGGCCTTTCTCTAACAAGGCTTCACCAATCTGCGCTTTGGAATCTCGCAACACACTCACACTAATTTTGAGACCGAATCGGATTTCGAGATGCGTGTTGCGAGTCGCTTCCGGTTCCACCACCGGCTGTCCGTTCGACTCAATCGTGAGGAAGAGGCGAGCTGCGGAGAGATCCTTCTTGGCGTTGAAATAGAAAGTAAGGTCTTGGTAATCAAGCACCGCATCGGCCAAGACCACCCGTTGGCCTTCGTAGAGCCGGCAGAATTGTGATTGCAACAACTGGCGCCCTCGCACAATGGCAATCCCCGATCCGATATTTTTCAACAAGAGATGATTGCGAAACCGAAACGCTAACAAAGCCATCGACGAAGGCAAGGTTTCGATCACCAGATCCGCTGGTTCTTCCCCACCGATGTACAAGAACTCTAACGGTTGCGTTCCCGGAGAGTCCTGAACTTCCTCGATGCTATCGCGGTTTAGTTGATAGACGAGATCGATCGCTTCCGAGGCCACCCCCAGATTGGTCATGAAGAGATAGAATTGGATCAACTGCTCGCGATGCAGTTGCACACCGCGAGAGATGAGCACGTAGAGCTGCACCCCTAACAAAAGCTTTTCCTCGTGACTAAGGACCTTCGCCAGTTCGGCGGCCATTTCATCGAGATCCTGCGATTGCTGAAGCGCCTGACTGTAAAGCGCCCGCAGTTCCGAATAGATCGCCTCCGGGTAATCGTAGCGCAGGAAGCCTAAGCTGGAGTCGATATCCTGCTCATCCACCTCTCCGTCCATCTTGCTGAATCCGGCGAAAACCTTGATCAGCACGGGCAACATGCTGTTGGCCGTCGTCGCCGGTCGCTGCTTGCGAAGACGCCGATTGATGAGCCGCCAGAAGGGCCGCAACCGCCAGAAAGGCTCTGAAGACGACCCCCGGTACTCCCGCCAGCGCTTCTTCAGCTCCTGCGTCCATTGACCCAGGCGAGTGGGGTGCTCCTCGGTCTGCATTCGAAGCTAGATTGCCATGGATCAGCAGGTTGGAAAGGAAATCATGCACGCCCGGAAATACCCGGAAATCCGCCTAGTTGGCCGGGGCGTAATCGTTTGCGGGCCTATAGGCACTGTGATACGGTCGCCCAAAGGCTCCGCCACCCCCCAACACTTTTTTTATGTCAGACCAGAATCCTCTCAACCCCGAACCGCGCAACAACAAGGGCGGCGGCGGGAAAGATCCCAATTTCAATTGGCGGGGCCTCATCCTCCTCTCGATCGCCATGCTGCTCATCGCCGGCGCGTTTGTCTACACAGGGGGGGACCGCGGTTACACCAAGCTTGAGTATTCCAAGTTGATCCATTTCCTGGAGCAGCAGGCAGCGCACGTGAATCAAGTACCCCTCAACACAGAGGGAGTGAAGCCGTACGAACGTTTCAAGACCGATGGGAAGAACAAGCTAAAACTCTTCGTCGAACCGGCTACCATGGAAAGTTGGGTCGAGGGCGTTTACCAACAAACGCAGTCCGAGATCGACCAAGCACAGACCAAGGGCCTCAAGGTTCCCGAAGTGAAGTTCCGCACGACGGTCAACCCGCTCTTCACTGCGGAGGAACTGATGGAACATTTCAAAGCGGCGGGACTTCGTCCTGACCAAGTCGTCAAACGCAGCATGTGGAATAGCCCGCTCATGCATTTCCTGCCCATCTTCCTCGTCATCTTGCTGCTCTATTTCTTCTTCCGCCACCAGCTGCGCTCCGCAGGTCGCGGGGCCATGAATTTCGGCAAGAGCCGCGCCAAGATGCTCGCGGTCGATAAGAACAAAGTCACATTTAAAGACGTCGCCGGCGTGGAGGAGGCCAAGGAAGAAGTCTGGGAACTCGTCGAGTTTCTTAAGGACCCCAAGAAGTTCCAACGTTTGGGCGGGAACATCCCAAAAGGTGTTCTGATGGTGGGGCCCCCAGGCACGGGTAAGACTTTGCTTGCACGCGCCATCGCCGGCGAAGCCGATGTGCCGTTTTTCAGCATCAGCGGTTCCGACTTTGTGGAAATGTTTGTCGGTGTTGGGGCTTCGCGTGTGCGCGATATGTTTGAGCAGGGAAAGAAGAGTTCGCCCTGCCTCATCTTCATCGATGAGATCGACGCCGTAGGCCGTCATCGCGGTCACGGTCTCGGTGGCGGTCACGACGAACGTGAGCAGACCTTGAACGCGCTCCTCGTGGAAATGGACGGTTTCGATACACAGGAAGGCGTCATCATCATCGCCGCCACCAACCGGCCGGATGTGCTCGACCCGGCGCTCCTTCGACCCGGCCGTTTCGACCGCCAAGTGACGGTGAATTTGCCAGACGTGAAAGGCCGCGAACAGATTCTCAAAGTTCACGCCAAGAAAGTGAAGATGGCCGATAGCGTCGATCTCGCCGTCGTTGCGCGCGGCACGCCTGGTTACTCCGGCGCCGAGCTCGCTAACGTTATCAACGAAGCAGCTCTCCTCGCTGCACGGAAAGGCCTCAAAGGCATTACCATGGCGGAATTGGAAGAGGCCCGCGACAAAGTGCGTTGGGGTAAGGAACGCCGCAGCCTCGCCATCAGTGAGAAAGAAAAGGAAGTCACCGCTTACCACGAAGCGGGACACGCCATTCTCATGATCTTGCTAGAGAATACCGAACCCCTTCACAAAGTCACCATCATCCCGCGCGGTCCCTACATGGGGGCAGCCATGTGGCTCCCTGAAGAGGACAAATACCAAACGCGCAAGAAAGAGATTCTTGATTCGTTAGTGGTGGATATGGGAGGACGCGTCGCAGAAGAAATCGTCTTTGGCGATGTCACGAGCGGTGCCAGTGGTGATATCCGCATGGCTACTAACCTGGCCAAACGCATGGTTTGCGAATGGGGCATGAGTGAGGAACTTGGTATGGTGGAATATGGCGACAACGAAGAGCACGTCTTCCTCGCCAAAGAAATCGCCCGCACCCGCAATTACAGCGAAGCCACCGCGCAGGCCATTGACGGCGAGATCAAGCGCCTCATCGATAACGCTTACGCCCAGGCCAAGGACATTTTAACCGCCAATCGCGACAAACTGGAAGCCGTTGCCAAGGCTTTGTTAGAATACGAAACTCTCGATGGCAAACACATCGAGGAGATCGTCAAGCACGGCGAAATGCTCAACCCGCCCAGCAGTCCCACCCCGCCGGAACTGCCGCCCAAACAGGAAGAGACACCACCGTCGAGCGAAACGCCCGCCGACGATGGGGATGAGTTGCCCGGGGGTTTAACAAGTGCGCCTGCAGGCGCCTGACGTTTGGGTTGGATTCACGAGCCTAAAGAAGTGGCGCTTTTTCCTAATTCGGCATCGCATCATAGGAGGCCTTGCGAGGCCGATCGTCCTTGTAGAGCACGAGCAACGCACTTTGGTTCACTTGCAGTTTCCCTACTTCATCGAAAAGTTTTTTAAGACCGTATTTGTCTGCCAACCATCCGTCGATCTGTGGCGGCTCCCATCCGAGCGCCAAGTCTAATAAACGATCATAAGTGATCCCAAAGGTGCCTTCAAACACCTCACGAATGGCCTGAGCACGACGCTGCGAGAGCCCCCGGTTGTATTCCAAATCGCCGATTCGGCTCGCCCTTCCCAGAATCAGAAGTTTCCAATCTGGATCTTGTGCCATGCGCTGAGCAAAGCGGAACATGGGCCCGCCTTCCGCGTAGTTTGCCGGGGGCACCGCATCACTATCATAGGCGAATAACACAATGGCTCGCGGCAACGCCGCCACCGCGTCTGTGTGCGCTTTAAAATGGGAAAGAATGATCGGCCCGCAAATCTCACATGTGTGCAAATGATCCCACACCGCGAGCGCATTCGGCATCTCTTTGCCTTTCATCGCCGCCATGTGATCATCAATCTCCCTGGCCGCGATCGCCACCGCTCGAGGGTCTCCTGCTTCAGCACCACCCGCTTCCGCACGCAACCGCGCGATATTTACCAAGTTATCAGGATGATCCACCACGGGCGAAGCCTTGACCACAGGAGGCCGCGCTCGTGCCTTCGCCGCTTGAGCCGGCGGATCCATCTGCGCCCGCAGAGCCTGATACTCTTCGGCCGCTTGAGGATCCTTCTTCAAAAGGGCTTCATAAACCGGCCCTTGAGCGATTGAGAGGATTGTTAGAAAAGAAAGAAAACCGCCGGATACGACGGCACCAACACACGAGGGAGTAGGATGCATCATGACAAGTAGAGGGTGGCATCACTTGAGAGGGACCCTTGTCAGACGAGATAGCCGTCAATCCCTTCAACGAAATCACTCTCACTTCATCCAAACACCCGCACCGCGATCACGAGCGCAATGGCTGCGATGATGTAGAGTTTGATCAAAAGCGGGACGAGAAAGCGTAGCCAGCGCTGGTAGGGAATCTTGCCAAGCGCCAACATGCCCATGAGGAGGGCATTCGTAGGCACGATCATGTTCGTGAAACCGTCGCCAAACTGGTAGGCCAAAACGGAAACCTGCGCCGGCACACCGGTGACCTCGCCAAGAGGCGCCATGATGGGCATGGTCACATAGGCTTGGCCGGAGCCCGAGGGGATGAAGAAGTTGCAGATACTCTGTACCGCCAACATACCCAGGGCAGCGATTTCCGGACCGGTCTGCTTCAAAGGTTGCGCTAAGGCGTGAATGACGGTGTCGGTGACTTTGGCATCATCAAGCACCACCTGAATCGCCCGCGCAAAGCCGATGAGAAGCGCCGTGGTGGTGAGTGCGGCTGCGCCTTTAGTGAATTCGCCAGATGTTTTGTTAGGCGACAGCCGCCCGATCAATGCAGCGGCCAGCCCTAATGCCATCAAGATCGCGGCGAGTTCCGTGAGATACCAACCGTGCGCCTCCACACCATAAACAAAGACCACAATTGCGATCGCAAAGAGGCAAAGAATGCTCACCCGCGCGGGCGTCAAACGCAGGTCTTCCGGCATTTCAAAGCCCTCACTGTAATCGACCTCCCGCACCAAGCTGCGTGACGGGTCGTTCGCAATCGTCCGCGCATAACGCATGATGTGATGCACGCCCACTAGAATACAAATCGCGAGCAAACCCCAACGGAACAACTGACCCGACGCTGGTTCCACCCCAGCGATGTCTTGTCCAATCAACACCGTGAACGGATTCAGCGCCGCGCACCCATACCCCACACCCGCACCAACATAAACAATCGCCACCGCCACAATGGCGTCCATCTTGATGGCCAAACACATCGTGACCAAGATTGGGATAAACGGCATGTACTCCTCCGCCATCCCGATGGTGGAAGACCCGATGGCAAACAGGGTCACCATCCCCGCAATGAGCCACAGCGGCCGCCCTCCAAAGGTCCGAAGCGCCGTGCCTATGAGGGCGTCAATGGCCCCTGTCGCCCGGACGACGCCGATCACGCCGCCGACCAGAAAGACAAAAAAGATAATGTCAGCCCCTTTCTCCAAGCCCCTTGGGACGGCTGTTAGGAAAGACCAAGCCGGGATCTTCGGAACCTCCGGCGCCTCCGCTGCGCGGGTGCCATTCGCAAGTGCTTCGGCACGTTTGTCAGTCAGTTTTTGATACGTATCAGGAACGACCAGCTCCCGGCCTTTGTCATTGGTCCGCCGCGCATACTCCCCAGCCGGCACCACGTAGGATAACAACTGCGCTAACACGATCATCCCAAAGATCAACACCAATGAATCGGGGAACCGCAGCTTCTTCATACACTAGGATTTTAGAAGTTGGAGACAAGGATGACCAGACAATGAGACCAATCGTAGTGGGCTATTTCTCGCCTTTTCCGTTAGACTTCGAGGCCGCCTTCGGAACTGCGTAATACGATGTCAAGGTCTCAAGCACTTTCTTACGGATGACGTCAGGATTGATCTCGCCACTCTTGCGATAAATGACAGAGCCATCCCCGTCGACAATGAGCGTGTAGGGGACTGGTCCAGGCCACTCTGGATCGAGCGCTTCGGCGAGTTCATCCGTGTTCGCACCGGTATAGAGATAGTTGTTAGTAGAGCGCCCTTCAGCCTCGACGGATTTCTTCAACTTCGCGCTCATGACGACACGATGCTTGCCGAGAAAGGCGGCCACCTTGTCTTTGTCTTCCGGAGCATCAAGCGAGATCGAGATCATCTCGAACTCGCGACGGCTGAACTTTCGACTAATGGCAGACAACGCGGGCATTTCCTCGACACAGGGTTGGCACCACGTGGCCCACACGTTGAATAGGCGAACTCTTCCTGTGCCATTCCTGCGTAGTTTCGCGGCAAGTTTGGCATCTAGGTTAGCCACCGTCACCTTGGCGGCTTGCCATGCAGCCTCCTCTTCGGCCACGTGCGCCGCTCGTTCCTTCCATTTGGTGGAGCATCCGTGAGGGCGCGTCTTCTCCACAGGCACGGGTTTTCCGGCTAAAAGGGCCTCGACCGCATTTCGCGCATCAGGGCTTTTCACGGTCGCGGGATCGGGGTAGCGCGAGTCATCAAAACGGCCGTTGTATCGCAGCTTGCGATCCTTATCGAAGATGAAGACATGCGGCGTTGCGAGACACCCATAAGCTCTTGCCGTCAGCTGCTGGTCGCCGTCGTAGAGATAGGGAAAGGTCCAACCCAAGTCTTCGGCATAGCGTTTGGAATCCTCAAAGGTCTCGTCGTATTCCGTATGCCCAAACTCGTCGGGACGCAGACCGCTGGAATGATTTGGATTGATGGCGACAAGGCCAAAGCTCTTGCCCTTCATGGCTTTCACAAACGCCTGCAGCCTCTTCTCCACCCCGTGCGACGTCGGACAATGCGTGCCTGTGAAATAGATCATGAGAATGTCAGGATCCGCAAAGTCGGCAAGGGTGTAGGTCTTGCCATCGATGCCTGGAAGTTCGAAGCCGGGCGCCGCATCACCAATTTCGAGGCTCGTGAAACCGTCTGGTATGTCCTGGGGACCAAAGGCTAGGGCCGGAAGCGTGAGGACCGTGGAGAGTAGTAAGAGGGAGAGCAATGATGATTTCATAAGTCAATCGGTAGCATAGTGGAGGGGATGATTAGTGGCCAAAAGTGGGCAGAAAGGGGCGATTTGGCCAACAATAGAGATTAGGTGATGAGAGATTCCAGGCGGAATTCAACGACGGGAGCTTCTCGCGACCGCATAAATCACGTAGAATTCGGAATGGTGGTACGTTGCCCCTCCGTCAATCATCTACCGTAGCCATGGGAATCATTCTTACCTTCTCCAAATTCGCCGTCATTGTGTTAGCAGCTTTCGGCTTCAGCATTGCGAGCACGGTGGCGCAGGAGAAACCTAACGTGCTGCTCATCATCATTGACGACCTCAACGACTGGGTCGGTTGCCTCGGCGGGCATCCTGATGCTAAGACACCTAACATCGATGCCCTGTCACGCCGGGGAACCTTGTTTACCAATGCACATTGCCAGGCGCCGATTTGCGGGCCCTCCCGCGCCTCGCTCTTGACCGGCCGCTACCCATCGAGCACCGGCCTGTATGTGCAGCCGGGCAAGAGTCTGAGCCAGGACCGTGAAAGATTCATCGGACACCTCTTGCCCCAACACTTCTCAAACCACGGCTACCAGACGTATGGTGTGGGCAAAGTCACTCACGGGATCGAACTAAGTTCGGTAGTCGATATCGCCGGCCCAACCGGAAACTCCGGCCCCAAACCCAAAGGCCCGAAACAGCCTAACGATGTCCGATTCCACTACCGGCCGGACTACAGTATCCCTTACACAGGCACCCAAACCGATTGGGGAGCGTTCCCAGAACGGGACGAACAGATGCCGGATCACACGACCGCCGCGTGGGCCGTGGAGCACCTTCAGAAAAAGGTAGGGAATCAGGGCAAACCGTTCTTCATGGCCGTAGGCTTTCACCGTCCCCACGTGCCCTTCTACGTCCCGCAGAAGTGGTTCGATCCGTTTTCAATCGACTCGATCACTCTTCCTGAAATCGTGGAGGAAGATCTCGACGATCTCCCCACGATCGCACGAGAGCTTCACGAGTTACCGCGGTATCCCCAGTGGCCCTTCCTCCGCGCCAACGATGACCTGCAATGGCGGCGCTGCGTCCAGGCTTATCTCGCCTGCACAACCTTTGTCGACGCGCAGATTGGCAAGGTACTCAAGGTGGTTCCACCGAATACGGTTATTGCGTTAGTGTCCGATCATGGTTACCACCTTGGGGAGAAGAATCGGGTGTCCAAACACAGCTTGTGGCCGGAATCCACCCGCGTCCCCATGATCATCGTGCCGCCATCGGAGGGCAAGGTGCAGACGATCGATCAACCCGTCGGTCTCATCGATCTCTTTCCCACGCTCTGCAGCCTCGCTAACATTCCCTCAAAAAGCGAAATCGATGGACTCGATCTTAGTCCTATCCTAGCCAATCCCCATGAGACTTGGCCTCGAATGGCGATAAGAACGACCTATGCAAGAGGCAACCACAGCTTGCGATCAAAGACACACCACTACATTCGCTACGAGGATGGTTCCGAGGAGCTCTACGATCTTCGTGAGGATCCGAACGCGTGGAAAAATCTCGCGCCAACTGCGAGCGAAGATCAACTGGCTCCGTTCCGAAAACGCCTTCCGAAGTCCGAAGCTTCCTACCACCCGTCGAATCAGCGTAGTCCAGTCAACGCGTGGTTTGAGCGACATTTAGAACGGCATCATCCAGCTAACAACTAATTGGTTAGACTCTTGAAATCATTGGTAGTGATCTACGCCGTCTTGCTGTCTAACAGTATCGCCTGCACTGCCTGCCTGGGTCGCAGTGGTCCAGAGAGAACGTTGCTAGATTGGGTGCGTGATGCCGACGCGGCGGTTATCGGCATGCCGGTTCCAGGTCGGCCCAAGGCATACAAGGTTTCCTCCGTATTGGCCGGCGAAGAAGTGGCACAAGAAGATACGGTGGAACTCGAACGATTTGGAAAACCGCTCTCACAACTCGGCCTCCCATTGTCGGCTTTGTTAGTCTTCGACGACAAGCAAGACCGCTGGTTGAAGGCAGCGGGCCTCACATTGACGCAGGAACGCTTCCTCAAGCGGGCGTTGAAAGCACCCTCTGACAAAGATCTCGTATCTCACGGCCGACGCCTCAAGTTCTTTCATCCCTACCTGGATCATTTGGATCCGGCCATCGCCAAGGTCGCCTATCAAGAATGGGCGCGGGCGCCGTATCAGGTCATTCGCGGATCGCGGACATCGTTAGAACGCGAGAAAGTGATTTCCCGAATGAAGGCCCAACCGAAACCCCTTGATGATGTGTTGTTAGGCTTGTGCGGCAATCCGGATGACCTCGAGTTGATTAGGCAACAGTTGCCCAAGGCCGATGCCAACCGGCTGCCTGCCCTCTTGACGGCTTATTTAGAAATGACGAAGCAGGATGGCCTGGCGTGGATTCTCGAGCATTACCTCAAAAACGAGGATCGGTCAGCAGATGAGGTGGCGGCGGCAATCACCGCAATCGGCGTTCACGGTGAGGCGGTAACGGCGATCACTCGAAAGGAAGCGATTGCCGCCTTTCGCATAGGGCTAGCGCATCATCCAAAGTCGGCCGGAACCATGGCGACGTGGTTGACCAAGTGGAAAGTGTGGTCGTTGAAGAAGAATTTTGAGTTGCTCGTTCGTCAAGGCATCGATCATCCTGACATCAAGATTTACTTGGAAGCCGCGGCACGCTGAGGAGTAGAGCGGCGGCGAAACAGAGTGCGGCGGCGAATAGTGCAGAGAACGGTTCCCAGAGATAGCCCGCGAAGGCGAGGCTGCCGGATAACGTCCATGTTAGGAATAGAAGCATGATCAAAAGCAGCCAGCGATGGCGCCCGATGGCGGCGGACGCGCCCATCCATGCTGCCCCAACACCAATCAATCCAACCAAGAAAACACGCCCACCGAACTCGACGCCGCGTTTTACCGGTAAGCCTTGGGGAAACATCGCCTCGGTAAGATGGGCCGCCCATGCCCAAGGAGCTTGCCACATGGTAGCCACGATCGTGGCCAGCACCAATCCCACGGCAACCGGCACGGCAAATGGCTTGCTTAACATCGCCGTTAAGCCGAGGGCGATTCCTCTGACGCTTCGAAGACTTTCCCTTTGTAAGACTCCATCACCAAGTTGCTGAGATACCCGTCAGGATCGTGAATCGCACGCTCGGGAATTTTGAATGTGGACGTGCCGGTGTTTTTCTGGATGAGTTTGAGCCCAAATTGAAAATCGCGGAAGGATTGCTCGCACAACGCTAGCACACTCATGTTGCGTGAGTCACCCGCCTTGGCCAAAGCGTTGACAGCACTGGTGTCAAAGAGCAATTCCACACCGTGCTGATCCCGAAAAGCTCGTGAGAAGGCGGCTACTTCTTGCAAAGCTTCCTCATTTTCACAGTCTTGCTGCGACTCCAAACAACGCGCCAGTACCTGTTGAGGTTTTTCCACAAGCTCGCGATCAATGATGAGTTCCGTTAGGCTGGAATCGGCGAGTTCGAATTTGAAATCACGCAGGACCGCCTCGCAAACGGTCATCAAACCACGTGCTCCCGTCTTCTCCTTCTCCGCTTCTTCCGCAATGCACTCGAGAGCCGATCGTTGAAAATCCGCTTTGATGCCGTAAGCTTCAAACTCTCTCTCATATTGGCGAATGAGGCTGCCCTCTGAAGATTCCATGATCTCGCAGAGATCGGCTGCTTTGAGCGGATCGCAAACTACTCTAACAGGCAATCGTCCGATAAATTCCGCTTCGAATCCGTAGTCGATGAAATCGCGCGTCGAGGCCTCTCGAAAGAGCGAATCGTCATCCACACCTGTGCCTTCCGGTTTGGCTGCTTCAAAGCCGATGGCGTTCCGTCCGATGCGTCGTGAAATGATCTCATCCAAGCCGGAGAAAGCGCCACTAACAATGAACAGAATGTGGCGTGTGCGAATCGTTTCCCGGGAGGGCGCTTTGCCACTGCGCATTTCAAAAAGCGCCTGCATCTGTGACTGAATATCCATCGGATTGCGTACGGCGACCTCTGTATCCTCCATCAACTTAAGCAACGCGGTCTGCACACCGCGCCCACTCACATCGCGCCCCATCATGTTTCCCCGAGTGGCCAGCTTATCAATCTCGTCGATGTAAATGATACCGTACTCCGCCAACTCCACATCACCATCGGCACGTTTGACAAGATCCCTAACAAGATCATCCACATCACCGCCCACATACCCCGTCTCGCTAAACTTCGTGGCATCAGCTTTGACAAACGGCACGCCGATCAGGTCGGCGATATGTTTGACCAGATACGTCTTGCCCACACCCGTTGGCCCGAGGATCACCACGTTCTGTTTCGCAAACTCAATCTCGTGCGCACGGCCGGGATCTTCCTCTTCCAGACGCCGCAGGTATTTGGCATGATTGTAATGATCACAAACGGCGAGTGAGAGCACTTTCTTGGCCTCTTCTTGCCGAATGACAAAGCGATCCAAGTGACGCTTGATATCTTTCGGCCGGTAATCGAAATCATAGATGGATGTATCTTCGTCAGCCTCACTAACAGGCACGTCATCCGTCTCTTCATCATCGGGATTCAATGACGAGAGATCGGGAAAGCTGCTGAAACTCACCGAGTTTCCAAAATTGGATTTCATGAAATCGGCAAGGCGTTTGCTGATCTCTTCAGGAGTGGGCGGTTTGGAATCGCTATTCTTCATGAGGATGAGGCGTTAGGCTGATCGCTCGAAGATTGCAGGCGGTCCCAACGCTCACGGAAGGGCCGGTTCTCCAATCGGAGGTTCTCAGCTTGTTTGCGGCAAAGCTCGTCCAGGCCGGTACAATAGGCAAATGCCACCAATTGCTCCCAGCGCTCGTAGTATTGATTGGCGTCGCGAATCTCTGCGATCAGGGTTTCGAGTTGCGCCGCGATGCCGGCCGGATCTGGATTGGGCCGATCTCCCCGACTCGTCGCCGTGCGTAAGCCCCCTAGCGCTTGTTGCCAGAAGTGACGGCGGTCGGCCACAGCTTGAGCGATCTTAGGCGAGGTTGCCGATTCAACAAAGCTTCCTAACATCCCATCCGCCTCCTGAAATTGCAGCGACTTCCCTAACGGTTTCAGCTTGACATCCAACTCGTGAAGTTTTTCAAAGGCGCGAGCCACTTCGCGCCGCGCCTCGACTGCTGCGGCAGCCTCTTCCTTTTCCGTTAGGGAGTCGAGCCGTTGGGAAAGAACCTGGATACGTCTTTTCGTCAGAGCGATGCCTTGAGGAGATTGAAGCTCACCTAACAAATCACGTGCCTTGCCGAGACGCCGCTCAATCACTTTCGGATTCTGACCCGCCGGCCCTGGCAATTGCGCCAAGATATTGACGTCGTGTACCAGACCGGCAACATGATCACGGTAGGTGTTGATCCATTCATAACCTTTGCCCGGTGCCATTTCCGACAACCGTTCGAAATGCGCGCCGGCGTCTTCGTAGGCCTTTAAATTCCAATTCTTGAGGCCGTAGGCAAGAAGCGCCGCCGGTCGACAGAACCCAGGTTCAATCAGGGTGGAAATGTTGCCCGGAATCACCTCGTCACTTGCCATCCATTCACTCACATCATCAAAAAACTCTTTGAGCGCACGGCCGTTCTCCGATTCTTCAGCCATGTCTTGTTTCCCTAACCGATCGAACACCCGTCGTGCTGCCCGTTCTTTGCCATCTAACAAGAGCGCGATACCGCCATTGTAAAGTGACCAGTTCTTAGTAGTCTGCGGCACCTCGTCCGCGGCCGCAACTTCACGAAAGTGATCGGCTGCCTCGACATAACGTCCGTCCAAGAGGGCGGAACGTCCCTCTAGATAACGTTGGGAAAGGGTCGCGCTCACGGAGTCCTCTGATTCAGAGTTCTCCGTTGGCAGTAGCTGCGTGGAAGCCGGTGGCGAAGGCTCCGGTGAGTTGAACAACAGCCCGCCTACCAACGCTGCCAAGCCCAGGCCCGCGACCGCCGCCAGTCCTATGCGCAGACGCCGCCTCCGGGCATGTTTCTCCTGACGCTGCTTGCGCAGAAAACTTTCGGCGGCCCCTAACGAAACATTGCTAACAGAAGCTCCCTCTCCGAGGAGCGCGCCCAGGGTCTCGATCACTTCTTCATAGCTTCCAGGGCGCCTGGCTGGATCAGGCGCCATCATGCGTTCGACTAAAGTCGCCGCCGGAGCGGAAATCTGCGGCGCCGCTTGGCGGACGTGAACGGATTTCGCTTTGGCTTTGCGCAATTCATCGAAGGATCCCGTGCGCACTTCAAATGACGGTTTACCCACGAGCAGATGATACAACGTCGCGCCCAGACTGTAGATGTCACTGCGGTGATCCTCCTGCCAGCGTTCCAATTTTTCGGGCGGAACGTAGTAAGGGGTGGCCCAGATCTCGCCTTCTTCCTTCTTATCGCGATCAATCATCAAAGCCAGACCGAAGTCTACCAATTTCGCCGAACGGTCTTTTGAAAGGAGAATATTGCCAGGCTTCACATCGCGATGCAGCAATCCACTCGCGTAAGCAGCTTGCAGTCCATGCGCCGTTTCCAAGGTCCACAGAAGCGCTTGTTTCTCTGACGCTTTCCCCTGACGCATGAGAAGCTCATCCAAACTCCCCTGCTCCACAAGCTCCATGACCAAATAGAAGTAGCCCTGGTCACGCCCCACTGAGAAAAGCTTCACCACATGGGGATGCGTGAGGCTCGCCATCACCCGCGCTTCCTTTTCAAACGCCGCCACCCGCTCGTCATCCGCGCTGAATTTGCCTAACAAGATCTTCAAGGCCACGTGGCGGTTCAAGGCCGGATCCGTCGCGCGGAAGACCCGGCTCATCCCGCCCTGCCCAATCTCGGCATCGATCTCATACTGATTGAACTGCCGCCGCACCCGCATGAAGTCGCCACAATCCGGACAAGCAATCTTCGAATAGGGCTCACATCCCGTCACATCAATGGCACTTTGACAGGCAGGGCAGGTGTTTAAGAGCTGATCAGAGGTTTCACTCAAGCAGCGATCTTAGCACCCGGACACGGCCGGATCAATGGTCGTGACCACCACGCAAACGCCAGAAACGGCGGTCGGCAGAACCGATCTAAATCGTCGCTTGGATCACACCACCATCATCGAGCAGAACGCCGAATTGGATTTCAAGCCTATTCTTTGATGCTTGTGTCAGGCCAGGCGTGACCAGCTTCGGGCGGCGAAACGCTCTCTGGAAAGGGCACCAACGGCGCAACTGCCTTGCCATGTCCCACGATCCTTAGAACGCTGCACTTTGCGTCGTTTAAGCGACCAGCTGGCAAAGGTCGAATACTTGATGCCATGAAGTTTGGCAAAAGCCACTCCACTGAGCCCACTACGCTCGAACTCGTCAAGAATCAAGAATCGCCTCCCGGCGTTGCTTGCTCACGCGCAGGCGCTTCCGGCTGTCTACTTTGAGAATATGCGTTTCAGAAGATTAGGTAGATGTCATAGCCTCCAATCTACGACGTCTACGCTAGACTCTACTAGTGGTGCTGCATATACCGCTTACCCCTAACCGTCAGCCTGGCAAGATGACTGTGCATTTCAGAACTTATCACAATTATTATAGTATAAATTGCAATGTGAGAGTCCGTCACTACCATTAACGGAGCGAGCACTCGCCTGGCGTACCGTCTACTTGGTCGCTAGGTTTCCAGTAGGATTGTCGATATCGCTCCTTCGAGGTAATGGTGGTAAGAGTCAACGAATATCCGTCCCCGTCTGGAGTGGTTGGCCATGGTTCACTATCCTGATAGGTTAGATGAACAACTTCCTCGATTTCTTTACCATCTGTGTGGATTATCCGAATCGACTCTCGACTATTCTTGAGATGACCTGAATATGGCCCGAGCACTTTGCAGGTTTGTTTTCCATAACGGAGTAAAAATGCCCTTGGATTCCTTGCCAATACCACCAGCTCACTCGGCCGCAATTTTGTTGAGATGAAGTGTTGGTAGCGAATTCCGTCTACGATTCGCATCCCCTTCAAGTCAATCATGTCGTTTGAGAAATTGAAAAGTTCGAGGAATTCGAATTCTTCTGCGTCCTTGCAACCTAAAGCCTTCTCTTCTTCAGATGGGTCGTGGGGATGATACATCAATTCTGAAACAAGCCAACGCGCCCCCCGAAGAAATCCAGCGCATTCGGCAGAAAGAAAGCGTGCCGATCCTAACCGAGTTCAAAGAATGGTTAGACCAAGAGCAAGACAAAGAACTCCCCGCCTCAGCAATCAGCAATCAGCAAAGCCATCAACTACACACTCAACCAATGGGAAGCCCTGAGTGCGTATGTGAGAGAGGGCAACGTACCCATTAGCAACTGCGCGGTGGAAAACGCCATGCGCCCGGTAGCCGTGGGCCGCAAGAACTGGCTCTTCGTAGGCAACGAAGAAAGCGGGCAACAAACCGCGATCCTATTAAGCATCACCCAGACGTGCCGGCAGTTAGGGATCGACGCCCGCGCCTACCTGGTTGATGTGCTAGCGCGAGTAAACGCGCATCCCGCAGCGCGCCTCAGCGAGCTACTGCCCGATCAATGGGCGGCGGCGCAGATCGCCGCAGGGAAAGACATCAGCCTCCGCGGAGGTCCACCTCGCACCCGCCGCAACGTCGCTTAGCCATCCCGCACACTCACTCGCGGCGGATCAACCCGGAAGGGATTTTACCACCTTACGGTCAACGCCGGCGACCAAAGAAAGCGGCAGAAGATCATTCGTCTCAGTCAAGACAACCCACGCTATGGCTATCGAAGGATCACCGCGTTAATGCAACGTGAGGATGAATCCATCAACGCTAAACGGGTGCAACGTGCTCGCCGGGAAGCGGGCTTGCAAGTGCGCAAGCGTCAGCGGCGAATGCGGCGCGTAGGCCCAACCGAGACCAAGCGGCGGATAGCCCGTTATCCCGGGGAAGTACGGAGCTGGGAATTCGTATCAGACCAAACCGCCGCGGCAGTCGGATCCCCCATCATCGGCAACTATCCATCCAGCAAACCTGAGAGACGACCAATAATGTTCCCGAAATTGTTTACGCTCCACGGGCTTCTTCTTCGATTTTTCTTGGGATGAAGTTTACTTTGCCGCGCTCCAGGAGGATCGATAATTCTGACTCAATCTCCTTTTTGAGCGACATTACCAAATAATCAATCCAACCAACCTTGTAGCTGTAGACCTCTGTCTCATCAAGGCTTGATATCTTCCACTCCGTGCTCTTACCAAAACACCTCCAATAAATGTTTGCGCCATCTCGACTCACTGCCACAGGGAGATACCCTCCCTCCTCCGGAAATACCTTGAAATCTGGATGGGGAGTCTCATCGCCCCAAAGATCAACGGTGCGCCGAAACCTTTTGTATTTATCTACCATATTGCTACCCGACGATTTGCTAAAAGGTGAAAAAAAATACATTAACTTCTCCTCGTTCTGTTCAATACTACCAGATCCATATTGATTTACAAACTGCTTGTAATCAGGAGGCAAAACGACGAATTCCGTATCACATTTATTCCATTCCTTCTTAGAGGGTAATTCCACAGGCTTATTCGGTGGAGTTACGATCTCGCTAAGGTCTTTTAGATTGTATTTGCTCATCGCTAGATCATCTTCCAACATTCGGGAAAATTCCAGGAGGATTGGGCGCGTGAATGTATCTCCCTTTTCCAGATGATGAGACGGCAACTGCTTCGATAGATGCGGGTATATTATTCATAGAATCCATATATCTCGGCATCACCACATAGCATATTGTCTCCCCGTCATTCGCCCTATTTCGTGACCAGAGTTCTAAGAACAACATCGCGCCATTGTTGACGCCTTCAAATTCAACCTCTCCAATAAGATCAGTGTCATGCCACATCGCAACAAAATTCCTCGGGTCGGAATTGCTTCCACCTAGTACATGGGCGAGTAAGTGACCGCTGAACACATTCTCGCCCACGCCTGGAGCTTGAAAAATCTTTCCTCGACGCTTGCCCAAATTCAATGACGCCTGGGTGATCGTTGCGGTCACACCGGTTCTTTGTTGATTATGAGGGATTATTTCCCCATATACTGGCTCTACCTTAGCTGAGGGAGGGAGTAGCCGACAAAGACAAGGATTCTTCCTTCTTCTGAGTTGTCGAAGCTTTTTCAAAAGTTCACGTCTCGTGATGCCCTGTTGTGACGGTTGAGAAAAGTACGGTGCTGGCCCCAATGTGCGTCGATCTTCCAGTATGGTTCTGTCCCCTTCAATGGATCCTCTCGGGGTGAAACCTCTTGGCCCAATCTGAGGCTTGATCTTCGGTGCCGCCTGGTACATGCGGGCTAGGATCAGGTGGCGGTATATGAATTTTTGGATTGTAAGGTACACCTGGCCGAAGTGGAACTCGAGGAAAAGGGGCTCCTCCTTGGTCCCGTGGACCTCTTCTCCCACTACGAGGAGTTACTGGGGGAAGAAAGATCGGTGGAGCCATAACACTAAGCCCGAGATAATCCCAATTATTGATAGGATCATTATCTACGAATCTGTAGAGATTACTGCCGCCTGCTTCTCCGATCGGGTCGCGGGAAATCCATCGTCCATGGATTGGGTTATAGTAGCGGTAGCCGTAGTAGGAAAAACCAGTCTCAACATCACAAAACTTAGAGCTGAATTGAAATGGGTTCCAATTCGCCTTGGGGCCGGTTCGCCGATTTATTTCGCCGAATCCTGCATAGTCATACTTTGCCTCAACTACTGGCGCATCATTGCCCTCTTTCACGACAGCTACAATGTTCCCATGAAGCCCGTGCATCGTGGCATAGTATTCCAAGGGATGATCGTTATGATCGAGTTCCTCAATCGCCAATAAGGCCCCAACTCCACCACTATTATCAAGCGATTGAGTGATATCCAAACCCCAGGAAAAATTCTGGCCAAAATCATTTAAAGTTCCATCTTCGTAATCGACTCTCCGGTGCATCAAATTCCAACCATCATAGACGTAAGTCTCGGTACAATGAACATACCAGTCATTTTCTGTCGGGTCGTCATTCTGCGTCTTTCGTATGATTTTCTGAATTCTCCGTCCTATCCAATCATAGTAAAACTCCAATTGACAATGGTACTCTGCCCCCATGTTTGGATGATCGATCGTCGTCATTTTTCTTAAGCGATTCTCGGCGTCCCATTGATAAGTCCACCTCGCATCTAAGATGAGATTTCCATCATCGTCGTGTTGGGGGTTCACTATTGGAGCTGGCACAAAAAGCACACCTGAACTAGCTGGATCGGCCACTCCATTTATTGTCACATCGATATCCATATACTTTGGGCCAGTATCTATTATATCATAGTTCCAAAAAGGGTCTTGATTGGGTGCCTGCTGAACAGTGTTCCCATTTACCAACACGATATCGCTTACCTGGGCCGTACCAAAAATGCGCTGACCTCCTGTATATTCAATCTTCGTATACTGGTTCAATTCATTTACATTTTGCGTTCCATATCTCTCATAAAACATGATCCCCATGTTGGGGTTTCTCCCCCGGGTTCTATTGCCACTAAAATCGTATCGGTAGTCTGTACTTTGAAACCCTAAGAAATTAGGCGACGCATTGTACCAGCGATTGCTATTAAATAATTCGCACCTTGGGCTTGCGCTTCTACCGAACGCATGATACCAATAAGTTCCGTCGGAGCGTTGAACAAGAGAGAGTTCTCTTTTGCCGCCGCCTTTTCCGTAGGTCAACTCACGTTTCAGTTTCCCTATGAGCGCGGGATCTTCGCCTAACACACTATGGACGCTATTACTGCTGACGCTACGCAACCGGAGTGAACCGCCAGCATTGATATCATAACTTTTATTAATATCGAAAAAGCTTTCGGAACTGTCGTTCTTACTAAAGCTAACCGTCCCCACCGTTCCTCGCTCACTAGAATCTTCCAAATAATTGGTCGCCCCCATAACGGTTTCCACTTTCACGGGGATGTGCGAATTCTTAAAATGAGTCTTTTGGAAACCAAGTGATTCGCTGTTTCGCACAATTTCCGCTCGTTCATATTCTCCCTTAACATGATCGTACGATTTGACCAATCCATACCCGTCCAACGGACCTTCTTCCCAGTCTTCACCCGCTAGTTCTCCGGTAACAGGATCATAGTTTATTACGCAGTCTTGATTGCCTCCCGTCACACTCGCAAGTTGCCCTCGACTGTCGTAAGTGTAATTTATGCTAGGGATTTCAATGTCAGCAACCCCCAATCCGGAATATGTTACGGTCTCGATCTGGCCAGCTGGTGTATATCCATAAGTTGCAGTAATACCCCTCCCTCCCGTTCGGCTCTCTACTAGCCCATTGGCGTCATACGTGTATACGATAGAGTCAGCGTAGCCACTCCCTGTTACCCCGTGACGTTTCTCCTTAAGAACTCCTACCGCAGTCGTCAGCCACTGCGTCGATGGACTATCGTTAGGGGCTTGGAAATAAATAATCATCCCATTTCAGGCTCAGGGAATATTGTTAGAAACCACTTCTCCAATCCAGCCATCCGACTGATTTGGGGCGCGAATTCTTTCATCGCTTTCTTTGTCAGTCGCACTCCGGTCTGGTAGGTCTTGGTGACCAGTGTGACGACGGGATTCAACCCTTTGTATGTCATGCTTCGGGCCATTCCCAGCGCTTTCTCCGCTGTGCTCAGTAGCTCTCCATTCCAATGGTTTTCGAGCACTCCCCACACTCGTTCTATAGGATTATACTTGCTATGATAGGGTGGATAATAGGCTAGCTGTATCACTATATCATGAGCCGTAGAGAATTCAGCCAGGCGCTTCAACCATTGGGTTCTACGGCCATCGCTCTCGGGGCCATTGTCGGCGTTGATCACTAGCACCTCTACTTCAGGATTCTCTGCACGCAGTCGCGGCCACAGCTCTTCAAGACGATCAACCATAAAATCCGCTGTCACTTTACTTTCTGAGAACCATAGGTCGGTTTGGCCAGTTTCGGGCTGATAAACCCCAAAGGGCACGAGGGTTGTTTTCGCTTTGAAGTCGTGATCAAGGGCCTTCCGCTCGCCTCGGCTATAGCCACCACGACTAAACTCGCCAATTTTTACCGCCGCTTTGGTGTCCATGGAGATACGCAACTGCTTGGGATCGCTATCGGCCGCCGCATTGATCTCATGCACCATATCAAAGATGGCGTCGGTTTCTTTCACTTTCTTCATCGGCTTGGTCTTGGCAACTTTTCTAGGGTGGAGTTCGAGCAGATTGAGTTTGCTGTTGATGGTTCTCACGCAAGGCATACTTGATAGGTCATACCCTGGGCGCTCTTCCAGTCGCCGGTGGACTTCTTTAGCAGTGATGCGGACATAGAGGCGAGTAGAGCGAAAACTGGGATCAGTCTGAGCATGGGGATCAGCAACGGCGCGAATATCCTCCAGTAATTCTGGATAATGTTCTTCAGCCTTCTTTCTACCTCGTTTGTGAAACTGATCGACGAAATCAATGCCGGAATCGAGTTCCTCTTTGCCTTTGCGAATGAGTTGCCTATTCCAGCCAAGACAGTCTTCAGCCCACCGTTGACCGCCGCGGCCAAGGCCATCGACGACGCCCGCCATGAACTTGCGTTTCGCGCTGCCCGTGAGATCACGCGCAGTGTTCTTCCATAAACGAATTGAGTTAGAGTCAGGTTCTTCTCATAGGACTACAGGCACTCAAACCCGCTCCTAACAGAATGGTTGCGCTTTGGGACGATTATTTTTTTCCAAGCCCCTTATCCTCATAATCTGGCACATCCCGATATGTATAGAGTTTACTCACCTGACCATAGAGACCGTAAGAATACCGCACAGGATAATCACCACCTCCCCCAACTGTCTCGACCCTACCGTGCGTGTCATAGGTATATTCACGATCTCGTGAACCAATCGTCTCTAAGTGAACCTGTCCTGCTCCTGTTTCCGCATTACCGTAGTATGTCCATGAATCAATAGCGAGGCGTTCGCCTCCTACCATGAAGTGCCTCCCGCAGTAATGTGCCATGACGGCAGATGCTTGAAGCGTAGATCTGCGGGAGGCATGATCAGCATGTGCCAAATCTCAACGAACTTCAAGAAGGACACATCTCCTACGAGCTTAGTTGCTTCGATCGCATCTACCTGAATCTACGTTTGCCACTCCTCTGCACGCTGGGCGGGATCTCGCTGTTCATTCGCAAGATCCTTGGTGAAAAGCTTCCGCTGGTGAGCGTCTTTAAGCCCTTCCGGGACCAGTTCGTGGAGAACATCGAAACCTTCGCCAAAGACAACGGGCTCGGCATCCACCGCTTTGCTAACAACGAGAACAAAGAAGAAATCGCGCAGCAACACCTCGAATCGCGGGGGACGCGTAGGCCAGGCGTCTACTTTATAGGCAAAGCGCAAGAGAAAATCAGCGTGGTCCAAGGCGGTTCGGCCAAGAACGAAGAGACCGGCGGATGGTGGTACCGGCTTCGTTGGGGTAAAGTCATGGCCAACCAATACTACTTCTACATTTGGGATGACAACTGGGGGAGTCTCTTCATCAAATTCAGCAGTTACGCCCCCTTCGCCGGGAGAGTCTGTCTCAACGGGCACGAATATGTCAAACGGCAGCTAGAGAAACAGCGTATTCCTTATGAGGCTCTCGACAACGGTGTCAAATCTTGCGCCGATCCAGGGAAAGCCCAGCAAATTGCCAATAACATCACGGCCTCAAAGATCGAAAACACAATTAGAGACTGGCTCAAAATCATTCCGACTCCGATCACTATCTTAAAGAACAGGATAAAGATCCGCTACGAGATCTCCATGCTACAAATAGAATACGCTCTTACCCAAGTATGGAAAAAAGCGCAAAACGGACGGCAATTCTTTGAGCAAGCGATACGAGAAAACCTCGATCTAGGGCGCCCTGAACGAGTGGGATTAATATTCAGAAAGCGAATAACGAAGCGGAGCAAACAAAAGCGTTTTATGACCCGTGTCATGCAATATGGGACCATTCCCGTCTATCACATCTATTATAAACTAAACAAACTGAAACAATATTTCAAAGAGGCCATCTCGCTGCGAACGGAACTTACGATCAACAATCCCCGGGATTTTCAAGTAGGGAAAACGCTCAATGGAAAAAACCTGCGCGCGCTGCGCAAGGTAGGTGAAGCCACCATCAATCGCCTCTTGCGAGTAGAAACATTGAGCCACGATCCCTCAGTAAGCGGCGAGAAGATCAAAGCGCTAGAAACACCCGCCGAGGTGGGAGTTGGAAAACGAGTGAGCGCCTTGCCTCGCAGTAACACCCGGGTGCAAGCCCTATTGAACGCCTTGATAGGCTGTCATCTGATCTGCGGAGGATTCCGGAATCGGGATCTGAAGAGCCGAGTTGCTCAACTTCTGGGAAAAGAAGAACCAGAAATATCAACCGGACAGATGAGCTACGATTTGAGGCGATTAAAAGGACACGGGGTGATCCGGAAAATAGAAGGAACGCATCGCTATGAAGTGACTGAGGAAGGCCTTCGGCTAGCCTTATTCATCAGCCAAGTGGAGCGACGCGTTTATCAAGAAGGCGCATCGGAGTTATTCAGTGAATGGCACGAAGGCAACCTCCACCAAGCCTACAATGCATTTGGCCAAGAGGTTGAATCGCTGTTTGCGCGTCACCACTTAAGTCGAGCGGCATGATGAATAACAGGAGAGGTATGTACAAAAGCCTTCATTATCTCATTTATATATGATTGAAAGGAGTTTGACCTAGATGATCAAATTTCGAAAAGTAAGCATGTAATCGGCTCTTGCCCTTGATTATCCAGCTTTCGAGTCGCTGTCTGCGTACTCATGTTCGGCGGCCCATCATGATATGTATATGTCAGAGTGCTTGTTTTCGCCGCTTTCCAGCGATCAATAGTTTCTACTCGCCCAAACACGTCATAGTTGTACCGTGCGTTGCCTACGTCATCATCCTCGTAAACAAGAAAGCCACTAATATTGCGCACCCTGGTCGTTTTTTTTCCCTTTTCATAATTGATGATTTCCGTCTGCCCCACAGGAATCGATTGTGCCCTCTCTGTTAAGATCTTTCTCCTCGGAGACTCAGAGTCTCCTGTATTAAAGAAGACTTCTCTCTGGTAAATTAAAAAAGGTCCTGGTCGTCGTAGCGTTTCAACGACTTGTTCTACTCCACCAAAACTGTACGTCTCAATCAATTTACTTCCCAAATAGTTCCACTCCCTGGATACAGTTTGATTCGGATAGGCTGGATTGCTATCGGAATTCAAGCCCGCCGTCCCATCGAGATCCACTCCGGATAAGATCAATTCACCAAGGTCATCGTACCGGTAGTAGTGGGGAGCCAATGTTCCACGCTGTTTAAACGCCAACTGGTTAGGCCATCCATAAGGTGTCTCATCAGGGGTGCTGGTATCGTCATCATTAATACCATTATGATAGTCGTATATGAAAATCTCCTCAACCACGTCGTCATCTTCTGTTGCAGGTCGTCGGAAAGCGATGATTCTCCCAAGCCAATCGTGGTCTGCCTCAGTAAAACAAGCTGAAGTAGGAAACCCTCGACATTCGCGCTTCCTCAATATCCCCCCCGTTTCAATCTCGTAAGTATTGTATTCGTCTACAATACCTGTACCTGAACGACTTTTGACGTTTCCATCTTTGAATAAGATCGTAGTAGTAGCTTGTCCGTCTGGGCGGCGCACAATGGTCCTGCGCGTATTATCATCGTAGGTGTAGACGGTTTTATATCCATTGACATCTTTCTGTTCAACGACTCGTCCATCGAGATCGTACTCCGTCCAACTATAAAGAGCATCCATGGTTGAAGGTTCTGTATTCGGAGCGCCAATTCGAATCTCCTCACGAACTCGATTGGATTCCGATGCCTCTGCATCATACGTGAAATACATCGTCTGCGCTGGTATCGTTGAAGCCTCGTCATCGAAGCTCCAGTCAATTTGACCTCTAGTGATCTTAGAAGGGCGTTCAATATCATCAAACATTGTCGTAGTAGAAGTTCCGTGCACATCTGTAGAGGAACTGTGATTTAGGCCCTGCTCGTGAATACTGAACTTGACACTACCCCTCCACATTGTTGTCGTCGTAGTATTGTCATCGGTGTTGTAGATATAGTCAAATGCTGTTGAATCGACTACACTGTCGCTTCCATACACAAGGGTTTCTTCGAGGAGTGTTCTCTGCTCGGCATCCATGATCGTGCGAGTATATGTTGATTGATTCTGAGCTAACGGATACTGATGACTAATATGGATAAAGCCGTTAGGTTCCTGATCATCATTTGGATCATCCATTGACGCATTCCACAGTGGCGCTGAACCCGAAACATAGGCTCGCATGTGTTCATGCTGTTCCCTCTTATCCAAAAGATCAGATAAATTATTCCAATCTTCTTGACCCATCGTCTCCCCCACCTCTACATTTGATATATAGTCTGTTTCGACGTAGTTTGGACCGTCAACTCGAAACAGCCTACCCGCTAGCCAGTAATCAGAGGTGTTCTCGGGATAGTTCCAATATTTTGTAACTAATGCGGAATCTTTGTTGATATACTCTACTTCGTAGGTTGTACTATAGGTCTTGGCGGTTGTTTCATCGGTTTCAGTCCCAAGTTTTCTAAGCATTTTTCCCGTTTGTTTGCCGTCGATCCATTCTTCGCTACGAACCTCTGTTATAGAGGAATCATGCGGATTGATATAAGAATAGCTTTTCTTCACTCTATATCCCAAGTTACTGGACGGCGGAATCTGCGACGGAGGACTCGCATCAAGGAAGGGTCTCCAAGTGGTTGTTACTAAGAGATTGTTGTCGTCGACTTCGTAGTCGTATCGCGTCCATTGACCTCCTGGTTTATCAATAGATTTCAGTTTCTTGTAACGATGTACGTGATCATCATTGGCCTTAGATTCGTAGTAGGCCCAGGTAGTGGTTAATGCTGAATTGTCTCCATTCGGATATGTTGAAGATAGAATTAGAAATTCTTCCTCTTCTCCGGGTTCGCCTATCCATTTGTATTGTTCTACCGTCTTCTCAATTGGCCCGCCATCTTCCTGTGAGTACATGGTGAGCGTGCGTACTATGCCTGAAATAGTGCTTACCCACTCTTCCTTCATCGTCCCCTTCTGAATGAGCCAGCTCCATTCGGAATTGCTTGTAATTTCTGCATAATATGCGGTATCCGTGTCATCGGTGTCTGTGATCGTGACGCGGCCACTATAATCCACTTGTGGCGCAGCCAACGATACACTCGAGAATGAATCTGTTTCACGGGAGATTTCAATAGTGCGCGTGCTGTTTGGCCGAGTAACATCGATTTTTATGCCATCGGTTGTCGTAGATCCCGAGATGCTTACCCCATTTGCCATAAACGGATCGGTTCGCACGATGTCGCCAATTGTTTGAGTCGGTGGGGGACTTACAAGACCGGCAACGCTACTAAAGATGACGTCATCGAGGGAAGGGTTGTTGCCTTCATTCAACAAATGTTTGAGGGAACTACGAAATCCGAACTTCCCAGAAGATCTCCCGCTTAGATCATGTCCGAGAGAAATATCGATGGAAATAGGCAAGTCCCCTGAATGCGTAACGGATCCACCAGATATCTCAGCTCGCGCATCGCCGTTGGTCTGTTGTGTTTCACCTGGCTCGCCTCCTGATCCCTCTTCAAACACGACTTTGAAAGTTTGCTCTTGGTCGGATACAGACCAGCCATGTACTTTTACACCCTCATTTTCCGTATTCTCGATATGCGCCGCCGCGCCGCACACGGAGAACAAAAGATTGAATTGAAGACCAGTGGGCAAATCGACGTCTGGTGGCAGATTAGAAGGTGGCGTGCCATTAAATGGATCATTTACTAATGTGGGATCTATCGTGAACTCTTCACCTTCTTCTAGGTAGTAAACTACTTTCTTAGGAGTTAGCTCTATTACTTTTAGCCATTGACCATTCTCGGATTTTATTGGCTGAGCGACTGGGAGAGCAGGACTAGGCGTAAGATTAAATGTAATGTGAGAGTTTGATCGAATAATACCATTGCCAGTAATTTCTACTGTCACGCTGCCTTCGCCGCAGTCGCAGGGATCGCCGAAGATTTGAGAAAGCGAGACTAACCAAAAGAGTAAGCCCAACCTTGGTATATTGCAGTATTGCGTATAAGATTTCATATCTTAATGACTTGAAAATAAAACTAGTTATCCGTAGGTTGCAACGGAGAATAAACTTCGAATGAGAGGCTAGCCCGTGGATCGGGCGATTCAGAAGAGTCGTTTGGGTTCGTGCCATATTCTATTTCCATAGAATTATGATATCCATCCAAATCGAAATCATCATAACCATCGAGGCGATTGTTATTATCTTCATCGGGATCCTCAAAATCCATGTTGAGGGTTCCTTCGTTTAAGTCGTTGATCCCATCCCCGTCAGTATCGTGATCGACATGAAAACAAAACAAAGTTTTGAGCTGCCCGATAGTTAACAGAGCATAATTTTCATCGTCACTTCCACTCGCCGTCCACGGATAGGGAGTACTACCAGGAGGATCACTATCCCAAAAATCGTCGGGATAGCCGATTGCATTGAGCTGGCGTTTCACATACTGATCGTTCATGCCGTGAAATCGATCATAAAAAAGCTTCGCAATGGTTTTCGCCTGACCAAGCGTGACGGGAGCCTTATTTCCCAATGCAGCAAAGTTTGGCAGCTGAAAGATGTCGGACGGTCCAGCAAAGCCGTCGATTACTTTGGCATCCACCTCAGCTTTTGCTTTTGTCGCCATCCACTTGAGTTGGCCTAGATTCGCTGGACCGTTATCATTTTTTTGAGCCTGGTCGTCAACAACGCCTCGGGTAAACCACCAACTCGGAGGTGTTGCCCCCAAAACAGTAATGCTCGCAAAGATGGCGAAGATAATCAAGTTCTTCATAAGTTTGGACGGAAGGGATTTAATTATCGAAGTCTCCCATGAGCACATCTCCTTGAGGCTGAATCACAATACTGCCATCTGCATAGATCGTTATGGCGTTGCTGCTGTTCACCGCGTCACCGTTTCCTACGCCAAACACCACATCATTCGTTCCGTATTCGGTCGTGTCATTGTAGCGACCAACGATGACTGTCCCTGCGCTTCCATCATTGGGAACAATGATCCCACTGCCAGCTCCCATACTTCTTTCTTTGAGCACCTGCGTGTTGTAGCCCATTGAGATGGCTTCATCTGCCTCAATAGTGTTGTCTAGACCCACCGCTAAAGCGGATGTGCAGCGATTCCCATTCGATCCGATCTGGTTTCCATCCCCAACCGCTAACGAGTTATTGGAGTATTTGATATCACAGGCGTCTCCGATGACACCACCCGCATCGGTTGAATATTGAGGCATGACATTTGTGCTAGAGCCCGCTCCAGAGTAAATATCCATTGGACGATCCTGAATGATGGCCCACACGGTGGGGGTTGCGACCAAGGCCACGATAATGAGCCATTTATGTGATGTTTTCATGATGATTGAGAAAGTGTTGATGGTTCGATTTGATTTTTTTGATCTCGATCAGTTGTCGAATCCCTGCATGGAAAGATCTCCTTGTGGCTGAATTTCAATCAAGCCGTCAGCGTAGATAGTCATTGCATTGTCAGGGGTTCCAGAAGTGCCATTTCCGACTCCAAACACAACGTCATTGGTGCCGTATTCGACGGTGTCATTGTATCGACCCACAATGACGGTACCTGGGTCGCCATCATCGGGGACCACAATCCCGTGCCCGACTCCAAGACTGTGATTCTTCTCCACGTGGGTGTTGGTACCCAGCGCTACGGACCCATCTGCCTTCACGCTGCAATTCTGACCGACAGCCAGTGCGTTGCTACCCGACTTCCACATCGAGCCAATATCGGTGTTGTATCCAACGACCATGGAGTTGCTGGAGTGCTCAATGTTGTTATAGGCCCCAACAACCCCTCCAGCGTCAGTTGCCCCTGAAGGCATCGTATTACCAGAGGCAGGCCCATTGTAAATATTGAGATGATGATCTTGCACCAGAGCCAGCACGTTCGGCACGGCGATGGCCGCCAAAAAAATCACCATCCCTTTTCGGTTGATTTTCATATCGTTAGTATTGATCGTTTTCAAGCTATTGCCTGTCTGCCGCATTAATCACATCTAAACCCCTCCGGCGTTGCTCAGGCGAGAGGCTCGAACGGCGAACTTCCTTCTTGGACTCGACGAGTTTGAGTTTTTCTCCCAAAGCAACACGGTCTTCCTCACTCATGCTTGAGGTTTCCAAGTCCTCGGAAATCGTTGGCAGCCGTTCTCCTCTTTCCAAACGCACCTCTAGCTCAAGCGCCTTCTCTTGCTGCAAAAGTTCGGTGTTCAGTTCACGGAACTCTTCGAGAAGCCTTCGGTATTTCTCGGCGTTGAGCTTCTGGTCAACAGTAGCCGCCGCCTTCAATTCTTTCTTGGCCTCGGCGATTTCTTGACGAATTCCTCGAAGCTCCAGCTCCTTGTCCGTTAGCCCTTCAACAGGTGCCGCCACTTCCTTACGCGGCGAAAGAGCAGCAAGCGCCGCCTCGTCTGCCTTTGCCTCTTCTATCAGCTCACGATTGAGGGAGTTGAATTCGTCAATCTTGGCGCGCAATTGTTCCGGGGCTCTTACCGCTTTTTTGATAGTGGTCAAACCGGAGGAAAGCTCTCCTTGTTTGCTCTCAAGGCTCGCTTCGAGTTGAGCTTTGTTCTCAGATTCTTGCGCCCATGCACAGAGTGTTAAGGATAGGAGAGGGATGACTCCACGGGAAAGAGTTTTGATCATCATCACATCGACGGATTTGAGGTTAGTAAACAGCAAGGACTAGCTTAGAGGTCACTTCGATAGTTACAAGTCAAAAAATAAACTTTTTTTAGAGAGTTGATCAAGAGGGTTTTAACAGTACGCTTGAATTCACCGTTAGGCGATGCAAACTCAAGCCATGGGTTAGAGATCTCAGAATCCATGACGTTCAATTTTTGAGATGAAAACGCCTCGCGGTAAGCTAAAAAAGTTCGCGAATAGCGCGGTCCTCAGCGTGGGATCAGTAGGAGGGAGGGTCATTCTATCGCTTAGCTATCCTCTCTTTTTCGCGAATGTTACACAGAATCTCAAAAAAATTCTCCGAGCCCTGGGATACTGGTAGAGTGGTTTCGGAATAACCCAGCGAGGAACTTAGCGCCAGCAAGTCTATGCGAGGAGATTCCGGGAGGGCAAGTCTAAAAGTTGTTTTTTAAACTGTTTCTGGCGCCCGAACCAGCAACCGGTCTGGAACACAATCATATCGTGTTTCTTCGGGGGATTTCGAAATGGAACACAATAATGAATATCGTTTTGTTAGAAGCCGTCGACTGGTCTGGCGCCTCAGTCAGGTCTGCTTGATCACCCTAGTATAGACAGAGCACCCGCCGTTCCCACGTTGAGCTTTCACTTTCCACGATTGGCTATCAGATTAGGAAACCGTCTAATGCCTGAATCGCGCCACGTTTCCTTGAATGATCCCGCAATGCGTGGGCAACGTCTCGATGCGGCCTTGGCCGTGGCTCTGCCCGAGTTTTCGCGTTCACGAATCCAAGCCCTAATCAAAGGCGGGCACATTCGTTCCACCGATGGCAGTACGCTCAAACCCCGCCAACCCGTTCAGGGAAACGAGGAGATCCTGGTGGAAATCCCCGCCCCCAAACCGTCTAGCATTGAACCGGAAGCGATGCCGTTAGACATCCTTTACGAAGACGACGATCTGCTAGTGCTTGATAAACCCAGCGGATTGGTGGTCCACCCTGGTGCAGGTCACGACACTGGCACTTTGGTGAACGCTTTGTTAGCTCATTGTGGCCGGCTCTCGAGCATTGGCGGTGTGGAACGGCCCGGCATCGTGCATCGGTTAGATAAAGATACGAGTGGATGCCTGGTGGTGGCCAAGAATGACCCATCCCATCAGAATCTTAGCGAGCAGTTTGCGAATCGTGAAGTGACCAAGCACTACCTTGCCGTGGGGCGTGGCCGCCCCGCGTGGGAGACCCAGCGCGTTGAAAACTTCATTGGGCGGCACCGTGTGAACCGGCAGAAGATGGCGGTGGTGGACCAAGCGCACGGCAAACCGGCCATCACGGAGTTTGATCGCGGCCACACTCACCAGGACGCCACCATGATTCGCTGCCGCCTTTTCACGGGCCGGACGCATCAGATACGCGTGCACCTCCATCATCTCGGTCATCCGCTCTTGGGCGATGAGATTTATGGACGTCAGATTTCCGGGTATGCCGACCGATTGCTTCTTCATGCGTGGTTGTTAGGGATTCGACATCCGGTGACGGGACAGGAGATGTCCTGGCGAACGCCGATTCCCAAAGCCTTTTATCAATGGGAGGATGCGGAAACGATTGCTCGCTGGCTTACTTGACTAGGGTGCACACCAAAGTGACGGGCAACTTCGACGACTTCTAAGCTGAAGGATCATTTTCGAAACACCACACTGGTTCGTTGCCGAGTCTGGACGGAAACGAGGGTCGCACGGCATCGCCAACTTGTCCCGTCTGCAGATCCAACAAGCCGTCTTTGATATAGACAGGAAGTCCCTGGAGCGATGCCGATGGACGTCATCGCTCAGCTATCGAGCCAATCCATGATCAAGCCCGTTTCAACGACTCGGCCGCCGCAAACCCCATGGGAACTGTATAGCGATGCCCGATGCGTCATCTCGGAATAGTCGGCCTGCGCATCCTCCGCATGCACGATAACGAAACCGCGATCCGCCGCATCTCGAGCAGTGGTTTCCACACACTGACTGGTGGCGAGACCGGCAAAGACAAGGGTATGGAGATCGCGCTGCCTCAAGCGTGCCTCGAAATCCGCCGAGGTGAAGGCGCTAAAAGTGGTCTTGATGACGACATCATCGTTCGCTTGCGGGGAAATCGCCGGCGCGACCTCGGAAAGCGGATCAGAAACGACGGGGTACAGACCGGGAAAGCCCGCCTCTTCCGCCCGTTGATGGGCATTGCGAAACGTGATGTGGATGTCCGAGCGGTCCGGTTCAGCGCCGCAGAGGCGGAGATAGAATACAGGTAAAGCCAGCTCGCGGAATCGCGCTAAAAGCCTCTGACAATTTGGAATCACCGTCCCCCCGCAGCGCTGATGAATGTAGTCAAGGCAGCCCGGTTCGCAGTGCTCATGATACTGAGCGAATGGGGAATCGGGCTCCAAGTAATAGCGCTGCATGTCCACCACCACCAAGGCGGCGTTGTTCCACTGAGGGTCTGGATACATAAAAAGGCAGGCGTAACGGTGGATTGAAGAATTTAAGAAGTCCGAGGTTCAAGGCGAAATCCCTGCCAACGCCCTGATCACAGCGATCTCGAGGCGGAGTCGATCTCCGGGGTGGGTCTCACTCGTCTACCTAATTATTAGGAAAAATATGTTAAATTGTTTCATTGCTTTTGATATGTTGGATCTTATTTATAAAAATAATGTGGATTTTCCAATTTCTTGTGTCTAGAATTTGTGAAAATCGTCATATGCCAACTGCTTCAGTTTGACGTTGATAAAATATAAAATTATTCTAATTTCCACGAAACTCTTGAAATCCTCCCTGCGATGACAAACAAGCGGTCAAGAGCATTCACGCTCCTTGGAAGTCTCCTAGCGGCCTTCTTTCTAATCGGTGGCTTTGTCGGCTGTTCCCTCGAAACATCCGACTTCTCCGAAGCCACGCTAACCAAGAAAACTTACGTGCGCGCCAATCGGCCGATCGTGGCCGCCAAACCGGCCAAACGCCCGTATCACGGCGTGCAGCATCACCGGCGCACCCATCTACGTCCCCCCGTGCGATTGGCGGCCAAGACGGACTATCGTCGCTACGCGGTCGCCTACGGCAATCCTTACGCCGTCGTGCATGATAACTCGATCATTCCCATCGCGTTGCAGTCCAAGCACAAGCCGCTGAAGCGGCTGGAACTAAACATTTTCAAACGCAAGCGCACCGCCAAGAAGCCGGAGGTCAAACTACCCGAATCACGCATCCGCGTCCGCACCACTGCTTACACCCACAATGAGGCGGACCATCGAATCTACGGCCGCAAGAACGCCATCGGCACTCGGTTGCAGTTTGGCAAGGTTCGAAGCGCGGCTGCCGATTGGTCACGTTATCCTTTGGGGACAGAATTCCGCATCGTCGGTCAACCCGGCATCACCTACATCATTGATGACTACGGAAGTGCCCTGGTCGGCACCGGCACGATCGATCTCTACAAGCCCACCTTCGGCAGCATGAATCGCTGGGGCGTGCGACACGTGGACATCGAGGTGACCAAGTGGGGATCGTTCTCCAAGAGTCTCCATATTCTTTCCCCACGCACGCGCTGGTCCCACGTCCGCCGCATGGTGGCTTCCATCCGCAAACTCGGTTCCACGGACCAAGCGCGGATGGCGACCCTGTCATTGACTCAGGGCGTTTAGCGGATCTCGACGAATCTCAAAGGCTTCATAATACGCCAATAGTAGTTTTTGTAGTGCCAGGGGGGCCGCTCCGATGCTTCACGGGCATTGATATTGGGCAGAAACCAAGGCTAGAGCGAGACAGGGAACTGCGTTCAGGAAGATCCGCCTTGGCAACTAACTAAAGTTCAACAAGAGTGTGCCGATCCCTTTCATCGGTAACAACACGGATAGGCTAAGATGCTGCACGAAGTTGGACCGCATTGAATGAGCTTCGACAAGAGGTCGTGTAAAAGTGAATGATCAATAAATTCTGATTTGCAGACTGAGGCGAAAGATCGAGCTTAACCTCAACAGACTAAGGGCTCCGAACTTGGAATCGATTTGTGGAACTTCATTCTTAAATCCTCCCGATATTGATCGAAATCGTCGAACAGTTTACCCGCTCCAAATCAGGAGATCCCGCCAAGAACGAAGATCGTCTCCTGAGCAGTCATGACTTTGCCGTTGTGGCAGATGGAGCTACCTCCGTGCTTCCGGTTAACTGCTTAGATTCCACTTCTCCGGGCGCTCACGCCGCCCAGGCAGTCATCTCAGCCGTGGAGAATCTAGAACCACAGGCAACCGCAGTCCATGCCATCTCCTCTGCGACAACCGCACTGAAGCGGCTTCCCAACTTCCGATCGCTTCGAAGCGCGGCAACTTTGGTTATCTACAGCAACCATCGGAGAGAGCTTTGGCGAGTTGGTGACTGCCAATTTCACATGCAGGGCAAGACCAATACTTATGAAATGCGTGTAGATACCGCTCTAAGCGAAGTTCGCGCGCTGATCCTGGAATACGAACTTCTTAGTGGCGCCTCGATGGACTCCCTACAAGCTCGAGATCCCGGGCGCGAATTTATCTTACCGGCTATCCGTAGACAAGCTGCCCTAGAAAACAACCCAAACGCTTTCTTCCGATACCCTGTCTTGAATGGAGACACGATCAGGAAATCAGACATTGAAATCGTAGCTGTGCCTAAGACTGCGACGGAACTGGTGCTAGCTTCGGACGGGTATCCAGAGCTCTTTCCCTCTCTGGAGCAAACAGAGAGACACCTTAGTGGGCTTCTTGAGAGGGACCCATTACTGTTTAGGGAATTTCGATCGACAAAAGGGGTGGTACTAGGGAACGAGTCATACGATGACCGGTCGTATTTGAGGATTCGAATTTGAGAGTCTGCACCAATGAGCAAATCACATAAAGCGCCCCGATTTCAAAGATCTGGCTGGCTGGATGTGTGGCTGTTTGAGTTCCTAATCCTCTCTGGGCCACGGCGAAAGTTCGCTTTGATAATGTCATCTCTGCTGACCATAGTCGGGTTAGTACGAATTGTAGGGCAGTTCATCTCAATTGGCTCGTTCGACTCCTGGGGCCTGTTTGACCAGACGCTTTTTATAGTCTTGGCCTTTCTGGGCGTTTATGCTGTGGGATCCTTCGCATATAGTCTGCTGTCCGCCACTGAATTTGACTTGGCAGAACGCTCTGAGGAGGTCTCTGAACTTCTGGTCAACCTTAGCGGAGTCGCGGCAGAGGGCGATTACGAGGTTCGGCAAGTCCCGTGGCTGAAGGATTGCTTTGTTTTTAGCCGGCTCGTCGACCAGCGATTATGGTCAGATCAAGAATATATGTTAGTCGAGAGGAACAATAATGCTTCCTATCGTGATATATTGAAGAGCATTCGTGACGAAAGAGAGACATATACTGCAATTCTGAGGTCGAAGAAACGCCAATCGGTGAGGGAGAAGAAGATGTTCCACAATGAACCAAAAATCTGCCTTTCTTCGGATTTCGAGCCAAATACTACGGAAGTAGAGTTTTTCAACGGATCATACTTCTTGTCCTTTCTTACGAACGAGCTCTGCTCTAGGGACATCTACCCCTCTAAGGGGCCTCGAAGAAGAAGGATTCTTTCAGGCATTAACGCCTTTCCATTTGTAGGTGTCGGAGACAAGCCGAAGAAACCTCCAGTCTTACTAAGCATCCGCGATGCCCGGCTTTCGAATCACATTGGTGGAAATGTTCTGGGAATTACTAGCGATGGAACACTTAAGTTATGGTTCCAGGGTGCTTCAGCCCAATTCTCCAACTCTCTCCTCGCTCCGACTGGATCGGGATCGCTCGACAAGGATGATTTGAGGAAGTCAATAAGCGTTCGCAACTGCAAGAAAAACCAATGGTCTTTGACGGAAACCGTCAAGGCAGGGATGACTCGCGAACTTCTCGAAGAGTCTCACAAATCCGGTGGGGCGATGTCGCTCGACGACGTCACGTACATCCGGATCGTAGGCTACTTCCGGTGGGGAGGTCGAGGGGGCTTACCGGGTTTCCTTGGAGTTGCACGGGTCAGCAGAAAAGACTCGGAGATGTTCCCCAACGAATCCGAAGTCTATCTTCGTGAGGGATCGGCTGCGTCTCAACGGGACAGTTTCCCTGCATCAAATCCGCAAGAACTATTAGATTCGGTTGCGATTCTACTCGGAGATCATCAGAAGCGTCTTTCACTTCCTCTCTATGCAAATCTGGTGGCCTTACAGAGAGCACTCAAGGAGGACGAATCGCTTGCGAAGGAATTATTCGCGTAGCCTCCAAAAGCATTCTCTAACCACCATTCGGATCAAATTCTACAGCAGTGGAACAGCTCGAAATTCACAAGACGGGAAGGACGGCCTGCAATCCGAAACGTTTCTTTATTAGCGGTAGTCATCGCCTCATAGGACAGCCATTTCCGGCTGCCCGAATCCGCCACGTTTGACACTCGCTATCCACCTTGTAGCCTCCGCGGGATGCCCAAGACCGACCTTCCCGCCTGGTCGCGAGACCTCATCGCGCAGTACGAGAGCCACGCTACCAATCAGTTCCTGCTGCATGGAAACGTCAACGATCGTTACCTCCTACCGCTCAAGACCGGTCTTAAGGATGGCAACCTAACGGATTTCCTCGTCGAGGTCTTGTTGCCGAGCTTCGATGTGGTGTTGAGCTACGATCTGGGCAACGGCATTCGCGTGCTCAAAGGCGGCCAGAAGCTCAGCGAATGGCCGAGCTATCGCGAACGTCAGCCTTTTCCCAAGCGACCGCGGGAGGCCTTGGAAGTCCTTACGCATTACTTCCGCTACTGTGCGAACCTGCGCAAGACGGCTTCATCACAAGTGATCCGCGTCACCGTGGTCTTGAAGAGCGCCCACCTCATCATGCCCAACTTGGGCAATGCGGTAAACAATGACGTCAATGCCATGGCGTTGTTAGTGCGGGAATGGTCTACGGAAACGGCCCTAACGGAACACCCTTTCGCCTGTTTTCTACTTACGGAAAATCTCAATGATTTGCATCCGTTAGTGGTCAATCATCCGCGCGCGGCGCATTTGAAGATCCCCTTGCCGGAACCGGCTGACCTCGAACGCTACTTCAATCTCTCCGCCTCACAATTTCCCACAGCGCTCAAAGATTATGAGGAAGACTTGGCGGCCCCGGCACGCTACATGGCGGGCGCGACCTTGAGTTCGGTCGCCAGCCTGTTGAAGCAACAAGAGTACCTCAAGAAATCGATCGCACCGGGTGATCTGGTAGCATTCAAGAAATCGTTGGTTGAAAAGGAATGCATGGGCCTGATCGAGTTTGTCGAGCCCGATCGCAGTCTAGCGCATTTCCACGGTCAGGAGCCGGTCAAACAGTGGATCCGTCAGGATATCGCGCTCTGGCAGCAGGGCGATCGCGACGCCATGCCGATGGGTTATTTGATCTGTGGGCCGGTGGGAACGGGCAAGACGTATTTGGTGGAGTGTCTCGCCGGCGATGCCGGAGTGCCGGTGGTGAAGTTGAAGAACTTCCGCGATAAATGGGTGGGCAGTACGGAGAGTAATTTGGAAAAAATCTTCCGCCTTCTCCACGCTTTGGGGCGATGCGTGGTCTTCATTGATGAGGCTGATCAAGCCATGGGTAAGCGATCCGGGCAGTCCGGCGATAGCGGCGGCGTCTCCGGCAGAGTCTATTCCATGATGGCCACGGAAATGAGCCGCTCGAGTAATCGAGGCAAGATCCTGTGGATTCTGGCTTCGAGCCGCCCCGACCTCATTGAAATCGATCTCAAGCGCCCCGGCCGCGTGGATGTGAAGATCCCACTCTTTCCCGCACACACGCCCGATGAGGCCTACGCGTTGATCCGCATTCTGTGCAAGAAATACAAGATGACCCTGCCGGAAACGCCCTCGGAGGCGGTCCGCCCGCGCCTTCCACGCCTTGTCACGCCCGGTGCCGCGGAATCTTTAGCGGTGAAGGTCTACCGGCAGGTGAAGACGAAATCGATGACGGCCGACGCTGTTTTAGAAGAACTCCTCGAAGACTACCAGAGCCCCGTTCCCCCCGAGATCATGGACTTTCAAATCCAGTTAGCAGTCAAAGAAGCCAGCGATCTGTCCTTCGTCCCGAAAGAATTCCTTGGTTGACGGGTCGAATCCCCTCTGCTAATTCCCACGCCTTCCGCAAGGATACCAACTCAACACACCATCCTCCGAACCTCAAAAGTCACCTCATGAAGAGACTCGCAAGCCTCCTCATCTTATCGCTTTGCTGCACGGGATTCATCAGTTGCAGCTCCACTTCAAGCAAGAAGAGCAAGTGGGACCGGTCCTCCACCAGCCTCTCGGCAAGCAAGAACCGCAAGGTCTTGCCCGTCCGCACCACGGCCTACACCCACACGGAATCTGATCACATCGTCTACGGCCGGAAGAATGCGATCGGTACCAATTTGAAATACTACTCCGGCGTTCGCAGCGCCGCTGCGGATTGGTCGAAGTATCCAGTGGGAACGCGTTTCCAAATCGTCGGCAGCCCGGTCATTTACGAAATTGATGACTATGGTAGTGCCCTCGTGGGTAAGAACACCATCGATCTCTATAAGCCGAGCCGCTCTAAGATGAATGCGTGGGGCGCCCGCAACGTGAAGATCAAGATTCTGCGCTGGGGAAGCTACCGCAAGAGCATGGATATTTTGAAAGACCGCACGGGATACGGCCACGTTCGCAAGATGGTCAGCGAGTTGAAGAAGAAGGTCTGATTGATCTAACGCTCTTCTCATGACGAAGCAAGAGCGCGCGGACTACATCGCGCGCCGCTTGGCCGATCTCTATCCGGAGACGCCTATCCCATTGGATCATCGTGATCCCTACACACTGCTTGTGGCGGTGTTGCTTTCCGCTCAATGCACCGACGTGAGGGTGAACCAAGTCACGCCCAGTCTATTCACTCTAGCAGACACCCCACAAATCATGGCCAAAGTGCCAGTGGAGACCATCGAAGACGTGGTGCGGCCGTGTGGTCTCGCTCCACGCAAGGCCAAAGCGATTCGCGATCTCTCACAAATCCTCGTCAACGAACACGAGGGTGAAGTGCCTCAAAACATGGAAGCGTTAGAGCGCCTGCCCGGCGTGGGGCACAAGACAGCCTCCGTGGTCATGTCGCAGGCTTTCGGCGTGCCGGCATTTCCGGTGGACACGCACATCCATCGCCTCGCCCAGCGATGGGGCCTCACCAAGGGCAAGAACGTCGTTCAGACGGAAGCTGACTTGAAGAAGGTCTTTCCGTCGAACTCGTGGAACGCGCTTCACCTCCGAATCATCTACTACGGACGCGAGCATTGCACCGCGCGTGGGTGCGACGGCACCGTATGCGAAATCTGCCGCACCTGTTACCCGCGCCGCAAGAGCGCCGTTAAGGCTAACAAAGCCTGAGCTAAGAGCCACGACATTTTTTGAGGCAAGTGTGTGGCTGAGGTAAACTCGGCGTGAAATTGGTGCGCGATACTGGATTTGAACCAGTGACTTCTTGCGTGTGAAGCAAGCGCTCTACCCCTGAGCTAATCGCGCGTCACGTGGCGTGAGCAGCGATGCTAGCTCAATCCCGCAAGGCTGCAAAGGGAAATTAGCGCTCGCGGCTTCGTGCACGTGGTGCTTCGCTGCCTTCATGAGTCACTCCTCGATTCCCAATGTTCTGGCGGAACGTTATGCCACCACAGCGATGCGCGAACTCTGGTCGCCGGAAGGGCGCATCATCCTGGAGCGTGAGTATTGGATCGCGGTGATGAAAGCCCAGCGGGATCTGGGACTTGAGATTCCTTCCGAGGCCATCGCCGCCTACGAGAGCGTGAAGGGTGATGTCGATCTGCAAGCGATCATGGATCGCGAACGGGTGACTCGTCATGATGTCAAGGCACGCATCGAGACGTTTAACGCCCTGGCCGGGCACGAGCATATTCACAAAGGCCTCACTAGCAGAGACCTCACAGAGAACGTGGAGCAACTTCAAGTCTACCGTGCTTTGTTAGAGGTGCGGAACAAATCCGTGGCGTCACTAAACGCCCTGTCCAAGCGCGCTCTAGAATGGCGGGATATTGTCCTCACGGGTCGCACGCACAACGTCGCTGCCCAGACCACCACCATGGGCAAGCGGCTAAGCATGTTTGGCGAATCTTTGCTCATCCAGTTTCAAGCATTGGAAGATCTCATCGCGCGTTATCCGGCGCGTGGCTTGAAAGGCGCGGTGGGCACGCAGCTCGATCAACTCAGTCTTTTTGAGGGCGATGCCACGAAGGTCGCTGAGCTGGAAAAACGCGTGGTGACGCATCTCGGCATAGGTAATCAGTTAGACAATGTCGGCCAAGTTTACCCGCGCAGTTTGGATTTCCAAGTAGTGAGCCAACTATGCGCGCTGGCCGGAGGCCCCTCCGACTTCGCCAGAACTTTGCGTCTCATGGCCGGTCACGAACTGGCGAGCGAAGGCTTCGCCAAAGGCCAAGTGGGTTCGTCCGCCATGCCGCACAAGATGAACAGCCGATCGTGCGAACGCATCAACGGCTTCCACACCCTGCTCAAAGGCTACGTCACCATGGCCGGTGGTCTCGCGGGCGATCAATGGAACGAGGGCGATGTATCCTGCTCGGTCGTCCGGCGGGTCATGTTGCCGGATAGTTTCCTGGCTATGGATGGTTTGTTAGAAACCTTCCTCGTCGTCCTCAATCAAATGGAAATCTATCCTGCGGTGATCAAACGCGAGATGGATTATTATCTCCCGTTCCTCTTAACCACCACCTTCCTCATGGAAGCCGTGAAATCGGGCGCCGGCCGGGAGACGGCCCACGAAGCAATCAAACAACACGCCGTGGCCACGGTGAAAGATCTTCGCGTTGGAAAGATTAGCGAAAACGATCTGTTAGACCGCTTAGCGGCAGACGAGAGTTTGGAGATTCCGCGTGAGCAATTGCAGGCTTTGCTAGATCGCGGCCGGGCAGCGGCCGGGAATGCGCAGCAGCAAGTTTCAGGATTCTGTCAGCAAGTCGCCGATGTCGTGCGCCGCTATCCTACAGCAGGATCGTATGCTCCGGGTTCTATTCTCTAATCTAATCACGCCACCCAATCGGTTGCGTCCACGCTTGTTGGAGCTGACCTTTAAATGAAGGGTTAGGATGCGGTTTGGAAGCTGTGACCGTCGCACGTACATAAAGTTCCTCTCCGGAAAGGGGGTAGTAAACGGTGGGACCTGATATCGTTGCCAACACCTCGCCAGGCCTGTCAGGCGTGGCCTTCCGCGTGCCCATGATCTTGGTTTCATAAACAATACCCGGTGAGGCGTCGATCGTGAACGAAATCGCTTCCGCGTTCACACCACAATCTAGCTCGTTTAGAAGGACTCCCGTGGAGGCATAAAACGCGCCTTCGCGCATGGCGAGTATTAGAGCGTCCGCTTCCAACTGACGAGCATGGACCATCACCCAGCCGCGGCCCGGCGAGGCATCGCCACCATGATAGTGATGGGTATCGTCAGTGGCCAATGCGTACAGGGGCGGCGCCTTGAGGTGATGAAGCCGGATCGTATTGGCGATATCCCATAAGCGCTCGTCACCGGGTCTGGTCTCATCGCCGAGATGATTGATTTCCGGGTGACCGTTGTAGACCTCAAAAAACCGCTCTTCTAGCACATGAGCGAGATCTTCAGCGGTGAGTGACCATCGAAAATTGGGGTGATTGATATGCGCGAGAAGCGGGCGGCCAATACGCTTCTCCTGCTCGCGAACGGCAATGAGATTGTTGCGCATGGTGTCCCTCACAGAATCACCGTGTTGTGGTTTGATCACCTCTTCCAAGTTAAGGGCGTTGATGTGAACCTCGTGTTTTTCAAAGCGATCCGTGATCTCTTCCGCCTGGATCAGGAGAAATTCGCCCGGCTTTTCGAACTGCCCACGGACCTCTTCCAACGTCTTCAATCGAACTTCGAGTTGGTCACCTTCGCCGCGCGTCTCAACCCAATCATTGCCGAAGCGTTTCCGATACTTCCGCAGGGTGGTGCGGCCTAAGGTTTGCCGGCGCTTATTGATCTCCGTTTCCGATATCCATTTCTCGCCCTTGCTTAGGATGTCGTGATCCGAAAGCGCGAGGAAGTCATAACCGGCCTTTACATACCAATCGGTGATCATATCCGGGAAATCATTCCCATCACTCCACAGGGAGTGCGTGTGGGTATTGCCTTTGTACCACTGCTTGCCGGTCTCTTGACCGTAGCCGATGGATAGAAAACAAAGTAGAAGCAGCGTCAATTTCATGATCCAAAGAGTTCACTAAATAAACCCACTGAAGCTTTAAAGCCATCTTCAAAATCTCCGCCTTCAGGGCGATAAACGCTCTCTAAGGAAATAGGACCCTCGTAGCCATCGTTTCGCAAACGTTCCGCTAAGGGTGCGAGACAGCCGGCCATGTCGCCCTTGCCGAGTTCACAGAATTCGACCGTGGCCTTAGGCATATCGACAAGTGCATCCTTGATATGAATGTGACCAATGGCCTCAACACCTAAGCTTTCGTAACCATCGGGATAAGTTCTCTCATTGGCATAGAGACTATTCGCCGGGTCCCACAAGATTTTGAGATTGGGACTATTAATCTCCTGAACCAATTTCCCGCCAAGATAGCCCGAGGGAATCATGGCGTTGTTACCTGTTTCGAGAACGAGTTGAATCTGTTCTTGCTCCGCGAGCTTCACCGGCGGCGTCAATAACTCTAATAATTTGTCCCAAGCACCCTTCGCCACCACCCAATGTTCGGCACCGCCTTTTCCAAAGAGGATCATATCCCGCCGGAAACTCATGATGCGCACCAGATTGGTGTTAAACTCACGCGCCATGGCGATACATCGTTTCAAGCCCTCTAGGTGTTTATTGTAATGGATATCACCAATCTCTGTTTCGCTGACCAGGAGACCCACGAAATTGTGGCGGGAAATGCAAGAAACCTCCACGCCGTATTGATCCACGAGCGCTTTGGCCTTAGCCATTTCGTCGTCATTCAAATCGCCGACTTCTTTATCCCAGAGAAACTGAAGTTCCGCATGATTCAAACCAGCCTCGGTGAGCACTTGCAATGCTCGTTCGAAATCGCGGCTGATCCCGTCTGTGATAACACCTAGTTTGGGCATATGAGAAAAGTTGATGATGAATCGCTACCAAGAGACTTCGGTATCGGCGATCTGCTCCAATAATTTGACGATAGACCAGTTGTCTTCATCGGGAAATAGAGAGATACCTGAGCGGAAAAGTTCATAAGCAGCCGCCGTGGTAAACATCGCGCAGCCATTGCGCTTGGCCATGTCCATGCTGATACCAAGATCTTTATACATGGTGCCAATCTGACTGCCCGTATCTTTAAATGCCCGGTCCATGATCAGTTTACCGCAATTAGCTAATAAGGGACTCCCAACCCCGCTAGCGGTGAAAACGTCATAAAGCACTTTGCCGTCGACACCGGCTTTGGATCCCAGTACCAACGATTCAAAGATCGCGGTAAAGGTGGAGCCGATCAACGCTTGAAGCGACGCCTTCACTGTTTGGCCAATGCCGATTTCTTCGCCAACGTGAAAGATCTTTTCTCCCACGGCGTTCAGGACGTCGCGATTGGCATCGAAAACTTCTTTCGCAGCTGCAGCCATTAGGGTCAGAGTTCCACTATCAGCACCGCCTTTGCCCCCACTAACCGGAGAATCGATTAATTGCACCCCGGCAGCTTTCACAGGTTCGATTAGCGCTCGCATTTCGTCCGGCTGAATTGTGGCTGTGACAATAATGGTGCTTCCAGGCTGAAGCGATTTTAATAAGCCATCTTCTCCGCACACCACGTCCCATGCTTGTTGCCCGGTCATCACCATGATGAAAACCGCGTCCGCCTGATTCGCCACTTCACGCGGAGACGAAGCGGGTTCACCACCGGACTCTCTCAACAAATCTAGGCGCTCTTGACGGAGATCGTAGCCGGACAGAGAGAATCCTGCTTTGATCAAGTTGATCGACATGGCCATGCCCATGTCGCCCAGACCGATAAAACCGACGCGCTTCATTATTCGGCTTCTTGCTTAAAATGATAGTCTGCAAAATCCATAAAGCACTCCCAATCGAAGGGCTCGATTGAATGACCGCCTTCGCGATTGTGATAGCCGACGTCGCTTTCGATAATGGCCTTTCCAACTTCCGGCGATTCTTCACTCTCAAGACCTTTCTTCCCTAACAATCGATAGACTTCACTGGCATGATAGGCCGACAAATATTCACCCCGGGCGTCGGCCCACGTATCTTCCACGCCACTATGCACATAAACGGGACGTGGCGCGATGCAGGCTAAGAGCATGTGTTGATCCACCGGGAGATCATCTTCTTGTTCCACGAATTTCCAAGCGTTGCGACAGAGCCAATAGGGAAACCGTGTGACCATCTTTTTTAATGTTTCACCTGACTTCCGGCGCCACAAGGCCGCGCCCGCACATCCCGACTGCGCCGAGACAGCGATCGCGAACCGCTCATCTAGAGCCGCAGTCCAGAGCGTGGCTTTACCCATCTTGGAGTGCCCCATGATCGCTACTTTCGTATGATCAATCGCGTCATCCGTTTCCAAATAATCCATACCGCGCATGGCGCCCCAAGCCACCGTTGAAAGCACACCCCATTCGTGAGCTTTGGGAAAACTTTGTCCTTCAGGATAGAAGAGTTTGTGAATCGATTTCAAAAACTCGGTTTCATTGTGCCCTACCAAATCCTGTTGATAAACGGCGCAGAATCCATAACCTCGATCAAAGAATTCTCCTAACGGCCATCCGTTGCGTAATTTGCCAGGGCGTGTGGGCGAGGCATCGAAATCTTTAGATTGAGTGTTGTTAAAGCTATGTTTGAAAAAAGCGGGCACGGGTTTCTCCGCATTGTTGGGGACATAAACGAGGAAATGCATCGTCATCTCACCCTCCTCATTACTCAGATGAATCTTCACATCCTTGCGCGTGGCTTTGCCATCCATGAATCCCGGATCGGTTTTCACTACTTCAAAGGTTTGTTTGATAGGGCTCGCAGGCTCGGGCACACGGCCGTAGACGAGATTACTGAATAAAGCGAGAATCTGCGGCCGCCGAATAGTGCGCCACTCCTCGGCCGTGGTGATCGGTTTGCCGTTTGGCATAAGAAGAAGCGGCGGCAAATCATACTTCGGAAGCCGCGCCTCATCGTAGTTGACATCTTTGTCAAACTCCTTGGGCTCACGCGCCGGAAGCGTAAGAACGGCGAAGCTGAGAATGGCGGGAATCAGGAATCGTGTCATGAGACGTTCAGCGGTAGCGGAAAGTGCCGGGACCGCCAAGCGTGTGTTTTGATAACCCGATTGAAATGCTAGTCCGGGATGGTGCGCAGCTTAGCGTAGAGATCGTCCACAGAAATGGTTAGGCCCAGCGATCTAAGTTCGATATCACCGTTGGCCACGATCTCCGCTTGCCAGTTTTCTGCCCGCCGCACCACGGCGACTTGCGGCTCATCCGGATTGGGGTAGATCAACATGAATTCCTCCATCGATTCGATGCGCTGGGCGATGAGATTCTTCTCCACGCGGTCTTTGTTTTCATCTCCAGAGACCACCTCCAGCCAGAACTTGGGCCGGGTCAAATAGAGGCGGTGCGTGTCCTCAGGATCGCAGGTCACCACCACATCCGGGTAATAAAAGAGATCATTCTCCATGAAAGCGGTGCGCACCTTCATGTCTGACATGTAAGTCGTGCAGCCCCCCCCATCGAGTTTGTCAGCGACCTTCCGAAACACATAAGACGCTGCTTGGTTATGCCGGCGCGATCCCCCTGCCATCGCGTAAACTTGTCCATCGTAATACTCGTGCCGAATATTGCTAACCAACTCCCCCTCGAGGTAATCCTCGACGGAGAGGTAATCGGGTAGTTTTTCAGCCGCCGTCACGTGTTGATGATCGCGTTTGCGAAGTGGGAAGTCAACAAGCTCCCGCGCGCCGTTTCGGATAGCCGGTCAGTAGAAAAAGGCTAGGCAACAATGTGAGCGTGGCCAGCTGCCCGATGAGCATGGCCAGTGCTGTGAACAGGCCAAACCAAACCGACGGAAAGAACTCGGATAGGACGAGAATGGCAAAGCCGGTGATGATGATAGACGTCGCAATCCAAATAGCACGGCCGATCGTGGCATGGGCGTGTTTCAATGCCGTTTCGTGGCATCCCGTCGCATCGAGTTCGGCCCGGAAACGCATCGTATACTGAATGGCCGCGTCAATGCCGACGCCGATGGCGATAGACGCGATCATGACTGTGACGAGATCAAGCGGGATGCCGGCCCAGCCGATGATGCCTAGCACAACGGCGGCCGGCAACGCCTGAGGGATGAGCACGATCACGGCGAGAACCGGCGAGCGAAAGAGAATGAGTAACATAACGAAAACGGCCAAACCGACGTAGACGATCGATTCTTTCTGGCCTACCAAAAGCTGCTTGAGCATTTGTGTGTAGACGGGAAACACACCGGTGGTTTGCACGTCGAGATCTTTGAAGGTATCCGCATGATCCGCGAGGTATCGCTGTAGACCATCGAGAATGCGTTGCCGGTGCAGGGTCGGAGCGGTTTCCTTCATGCGAATGGTGGTACGGCTCGTCGTGAAAGTACTGTTAGTGGTTTGCCTAACCAAATCCGGCGACACCATATTCACGGTTTGCATGAGCGCGGCATCTTTCAGGTTGGGAAACCACTCGTGCCGGAAGGTTTTGCGCATCTCGTCACGCAAACTTGTTAGCGAAAGAATGTTCCCCGTCTCCGGCATGTCTTGGAAATAGGCTTCCGCTGTGGCGAGGGCCTCGAGTCCGGCTTCCGTGCGAAAAAAACCTTCTGTCTTGGACGTGAGGATGACTTCGATCCAGGTGGTGCCTCCCATTTTTTGATCGATGAATTCCAGGCCCTGATAAACTTCGCTGCCGGGCCAGAAATAGCTTGTGAACTTGCTTTCCGCACTGATGCGTAAGATCCCGGCGATGGCAACCGCTAACACGACCACACTCGTCGCCGCAATGGCGGCCGGCCGCTTGAGCGCCAGGCGCTCGAACAGTTTCACCAAACGCGGTTTCCGCCCGGAACGCTCTTTCTCGGCTTTCTCAAACTGCAATCCTTTCAATTTCGCTGAAACCGCCGCGATGAATAGAAAGACGAAGACGACGCCAACTGCCATACCGGCCGTCATGGCCTCGCCGAAGTCGCGGATGGGAATAATCTTGCTAGCTCCGAGCGCGACGAATCCTGCCAAAGTGGTCACACAAGAGAAAAGACACGGGACCATGATGGCACGCAGGGCGCTTAGGAGACTGGTTAGGCCATCTTCATCAGGATGGGACCGGCGGCGCTCGCGGTAACGCTCGATGAAGTAGACATTGTAGGGCAACATCAACACGAACAGCAAAACGGGCATGTTTGAGGTCACAAATCCGATCGGTATGCCCAAGTAAGCCATGGCGCCTACCACACCGATGGGCGGCAAGAGACAGCACACGATGGGAATGATGACAAACCGCCATCGACGGTAAACCACGAAGAAGGCGAGCGTGAAAAGTGTGAGGGAAGCCAAGCCAAACACGATCAGGTCTTTGCGCATGTTCTCATACAAAGTGATTTGAATGATGGGAATCCCTGACAAACGTACCGGTTCCGCAAGTTCCTGGTTCCACTTTTCGGCCACCTTCCTCACACCATGAACTAAGGCCGTGCGCCGTTCATTGATGTGCGCCTTGGTCTTGCCCGCCATTTGGCTCCAGTCGAGGTAGGCTAGCACATTCATACTCTTCCCGTCGTGTGAGATGAGATTGCCCACCGTGAGTTCGTGATCGGCGTGTTCCCGTTTCGCCGCTTCGAGATCAATGCCAGGATCCCGCAGCGTCTTCACACCTCGCAGCAGGGTCATGAGGCCTGGCTTCTCATCCGGAGTCTGCCGCAACAAAGGAACGTCTAACAAAGACATGGTCGAGGCCACATACGGGACCTCCTTCAAATCCGCCTCAATTGCCTTCAGCCGCGCGATCCCTGCCTCCGTGAACCAGTCGTCGGCCGTGGCACACACCACCCCGAACTCATCGGTGCCCCAATCGTTGCGCGTCTCATAGTAGGAACTCACCACCGGGCTATCCTCCTCCAAAAATGCGTCCGTGTTCGCGTTGATATCCAGGCGCGGGATCCAAGCGGCAAAGAAGGTGACGATGCCCAGGAGGATCACGAGGATCACCCACCAGGCTTTCTCGAGTATGGTCCGAAGGATGGCGATGGGCGGACCTTGTCACGAGAACGCCCGCAAGTCGCCTCTAGATTTTCCGGATTTCGTCGCGGCACTCGCGAAAGGCACTCGCGAAAAGTTCCGTCACCCCTGCGGAGATTGCATTTTCCCGAAGAATGGCGATCGTTCTCGTTATGATCCGTCTTGGGCTTCTTCTACTGGGCTTGCCACTGCTCGCGACCACCTCTGCTGAACCCTTGATCACGGAGTTCATGGCTGTGAATGAGAGCAATCTCAAAGATCACTTTGGCAACTACGAAGATTGGATCGAGATCCACAATCCAGAGAACGAGCCCGCGAATCTAACGGGGTATTACCTCACCGATAACGCCGAGGATCTCACCCAGTGGCAATTTCCTGAAACAACGATTCCTGGAAAAGGGTATCTGCTCGTTTTCGCCTCAGGGCGCGAACCTGACGCGCAGGAAACCAATAACCAGAACTCCCCGAAAGAGCGCATGATTGAGGCGGGGATTCCTGAACGTTTTATCGATCATTTGAACCCGCAACAGGTGGAACAGATTCTCAATCAAATGGAGCGGCGTCTTCACAACACACGTAAAGAGCGCGGGCACTACACCATTCACACCAATTTCAAACTCGATAAAGCCGGCGAATATCTGGCATTAGTCAAACCCGACGGCGAAACGGTTTGTCATGCCTATGGCCCGGAGTATCCAGCGCAACGTGCGGATCTCACTTTCGGATTGATTGATGGTGAAAAGCCAAGCCGATTATTCACACCCACACCGGGCGAGGCCAATAGCGAAGCTTTGTTAGGTTTCGTGATGCCTGCTCGCGCCAGCAGGACACATGGGTATGCAGAGGAGCCTTTCGAACTAGTCTTATCCTGCAGCACGCCGGATGCCGTGATTCGTTATACCGTTAATGGCGATGACCCCACTGAAGAGACTGGGACGCTTTATCAAGGGCCGCTTGAGATCGATCGAACCACCGTCCTTCGTGCGGCGGCCTTTAAGGAAGGTTACAAACCAGCCGCTTCCATCACCCAATCCTATCTCTTTCTCGATGATATCATCGCGCAATCGGATGAAGAAGCGCCTGGAGAAGATTGGCCATCCAAAGGCAGGACCAATGGGCAAGTGATCGATTACGGCATGGACCCCAACATTGTGGGCAAGCTTCATCCCAAAGAAGAGGTGAAGGAAGCGCTCAAATCACTCCCGGTGATGTCCATCGTCACCTCAGTTGATCATTTATTCGGCCGACGTAAAGGCATTTATGTGCACGCTGGTCAACGCGGCCGCCTTTGGGAACGTCCGGCTTCATTAGAACTTATCACCAACGATGGAAGCGAGGGATTTCAAATCGTCGGAGGTGTACGCATTCGCGGTGGATTCAGCCGCCAGGGACGTAATCCCAAACATTGCTTCCGCTTTATTTTTAGAAAAGATTACGGCTCCGGGAAATTGAAATACCCGCTATTCGGTGACGAAGGCGTCGATGAATTTGATCATATCGATCTGCGTTCCAGCATGAATTATTCCTGGGCCTTTGGCGGGCACTCTTCGAATAATTTACTGAGAGACGTTTTCTCCAGAGATTTGCAAGGAGACATGGGGCAGCCCTACACCAGAAGCCGTTATTATCACCTTTACCTCAATGGACATTACTGGGGAATTTATATGACTCAGGAACGGTCCGAAGCGTCTTATGCGGTGAGTTATCTCGGCGGTGAGAAGGCCGATTATGATGTGATCAAGACGTTTGGCCAAGTGGTTGAAGGGAACCGTAAGTCCTATGACCGGCTTTATCGCCTCGCCCGTACGGGCTTCAAAGAGGATGCAGCCTATTTTGAGGTGCAGGGTCTCAATCCAGATGGTAGTCCCAACCCAGAGTATGAGCGGTTGGTTGATGTCGATAACTTGATTGATTACATGCTCATCACTTTCTACACCGGAGATAAAGATGGTCCCGGCGGCACGTTTTCAATCGGCAACAATTATTGGGCTGTTTACAACCGAGAAAATCCGGACGGCTATAAATTCTTTGAGCACGATTCCGAACATTCCCTCGATACGGGTGCGAATGACATGACGGATTATTTTAATAACGGTCAACGCGGCAACCCGCGTCAAAGCCAATTCAATCCGCATTGGTTGCACGAACGCCTGGCAGAGAATAAACACTATCGCCGGCGAATGACCGAACGCATTGAAAAACACTTTTTTGATGGGGGGCCGTTAAGTTATGAAGCGTGTTTGGCTCGGTTGGAGAGACGTGAGAGAACGATCGAGAAAGCGATCATCGCGCATTCGGCGCGCTGGGGGGATGCCGCACGCCAAGGAAATCCGCGCACGATCAACCACTGGCGGACCTCTGTCGGAAAAACGAAAGAATGGATGCTCACTCGCGAAGAAGAGGTCTTGCGTCAATTGACTGAACGCGGTTGGTACAACGGGGTCCCCGCGCCTCAATTAAACCGTCGCCAAGGCACGGTAGCAGCCTCATTTAAGCTTTATGTGACTGAAGGAGAGGGCGAGATTTATTACACGACCGATGGGACGGATCCAAAGGGTGACGATGACAAACCGGTCGCGAGTGCGAAGCTTGTGGGCATCCCCAAATTAGAGAAAAGCACCGTGCTTGGTTCGCCAGTCGCGAGCAAAGCCCTGGTTCCCCAAGATGATTCTGTGGATCACGCTTGGACCGCCGTCGACTTTGACGACAGCAATTGGACGTCGGGTCGTGGTGGGATCGGTTATGAAGCCAAGTCCGGTTATGAAGATCTGATTGGGATCGATCTCAGGAGAAAAATGCATAATGAAAACACCACAGCGTATTTACGCATCCCTTTCCAAATTGGTGATCCCGCAGCCCTGGAATTCGATGAATTTCATCTCAAAATGAAATACGATGATGGCTTCATCGCTTATTTAAACGGCACGCGAATCGCCGCTGCCAATGATCCGGAAAATCCCAACTGGCGTTCTACCGCCTCCGATGATCACGGGGATGATTTCGCCGTCGAGTTTGTCGATTTCCCATTAAAAGACGCCATCAAACTATTAGAACCGGGTAAGAACGTTCTCGCCGTTCACGGAATGGATGGCCCATCCAGTTCGGACTTCATCATCGTTCCCGAATTGGAAGGCCGGACCTACCGTGGCGCTGATCCCATTCCATTATCTGCACCTGAGACGACCGTGAGACTTCGCGCCCACAGTGAAGGCAAATGGTCACCTATCGTCACTGCGCGGTACACGGTCACACCCTAAAAAGAAGCACGAAGGGTTCGCATTCGGACAGAAGTGGCTACCCGGGGCGGGTAAAGAGCGAACTTGGTTCGATTTGGGAGTGATCGTTGGGGTGCCTCACGGAAGGTGGCATTCGAATCCATTCCTCGCTTGGCCGTTCTCGGCCTTCGCGCCGGATTTAGCTCCTGTCCCTCGGCCAAAGGGGCTGGAAAGAGGCAAGTCACACCCGCTGATGCTCGCTCTTCACTGGCGGAAATTGCTAGATACTGACACTTCACTCACCCGCAGGGATCTCGCTGAACAGGAGGGGCTTAAGCGGGCTCGAATCGATCAGATTCTTCGGCTCACAAAACTGGCTCCGGAGATTTTAGAAGCGCTCTGCAAGATGCCGGGCGAACAGCTAAAGCGAGACTTTAGCGAGCCCAAACTGCGGAAGCTGATCCCGCTACAACCTGAGGAACAGCGGGTGATTTTCTCATCAATGCTCCGGTCGGATTGACTTGGGTTCTGTTTCATTCCGGCCGAAGTCGTGTCGTTCTGTCACCCAGACTCTGACCGGCATCGTTGCATTTTGTATCAACTGTTTCACCCGGGATCGACCATTGAGGGGATTTGCGAACTTCCGTCGGTGCACCGTTTCAGCTTTCAGCCGTGGAGCCGCTTCGAGAGTTCCTCCCGTTGGGCCTCAAACTTTGCTGGGTTGCTCGCCTTCAATGTCTCCAAGTTCCGCAGCTTCCAGCGGATCGCTGGCAACTCTGCAAGGTGCGGACATTTCATCAGACTCCAGTCCGGCTCAGCAGCCACAAGCCCTAGCAGGAACTGCTTCTGATCCGCAGACAGAGCGACAGGCATCTCCCTCCAGAGACGATCGCGTGTTTCTAACAGAACTGCTAAATCGATCTCCTCCGTAGTCATACCGCGAAACTCGTTTTTGTAGGCTGCTGAGATGTCTTGCTGGTTGCCGAACAGAACTTCGTGCACCGGGCGGTTGTGACCGGCGAGGTAGCAGACGAAACATTCGAGAACAGGCTTTGTCAGGCCATGCGCCTGATACATCCCGAGCACATCGAACAGATCGCGCGGGTGTTGGCGATCCATCGCTGCGACCAGTTTGCTTCCGTAGAGCTCAGGCGCCGCGAGTACCGGTAACTCGATCTCCCGTTCGAAATAGTCTCAGAACACCTGACCTACCCGATGGATCCTCGGGGTAGAGGGAGCGGCAATGCAGATCAGGCGATAGAAAAAACGGATACCGAATCGTGGATTGGAGACCGATTTCGATCATGATACACTTCTGCATGCCTCAATTGCAGCTTCCCATTATCCAAGAAGGCACCCACTTGATCACCGAGAACCTTGGCTATCAACGCCAAGAGAATCAAGTCGTCTACCTGCACGGCATGATGCCCGTCTTCATCCATGATGTGGAGGATACCGCTTCGTTCCAGATGATCGTTAGTCAATTCTACATCAACGGCAATGCCAAGCAGGTGGACATCGTCAACGCCTTTGGCATCAAACCACTTGCCCTCAAACGTTGGGTCAAAAAATACCGCGAAGGTGGACCAAAAGCCTTCTACATAGAAAAGCGAGGCCGACCACGTGGCTCTAAAAAAAGGGGCCCAGGCAGATAGCGCCAGACCGGCGACAGCAAGCAACGTTGGCGGACTCTGATAGTCAATCCCAGGCCAGCAGCAAAAGCCAACGCAGCCGCGAAGATGCTGCTGCCCCCTTAGGCGTCGCCACCACCGATCTTGGCATGCGCGTGCTCGCCGCCGTCGGCAAGATCAGCAAAGCGCCAAGCACCTTTCAGCGTTGTGAGGACGTCAGTTTCGGGGGCGTCTTGTTAGCTCTACCCGCCTTATTAGCTTGTGGTCTACTCCGACACGGTTCGCGTTACTTCACCCTGCCGGCCGGCTATTACAGTCTCACGCACATCTTCATGATCCTCGCCTTCATGGCTTTGTGCCGGATCAAATCCATCGAGCAGTTAGCCTACAGCGCTCCCGGAGAATGGGGAAAATTGCTAGGCTTGGATCGATGTCCTGCAGTGAAAACGCTGCGTAGCAAACTCAAAGAACTCAGTGCTCAAGACAGCGAAGCTTGGGCTGCGCATCTTTGTGAGGACTGGATGCAGGAAGATCCCGCCAACCTCGGCGTTCTCTACATCGACGGGCACACCCGCGTCTATCATGGCCAACAAACCAAGCTGCCACGTCACTACGTCGCCCGCCAACGTCTCTGCCTGCGCGCCACCACCGACTACTGGGTTAACGGCTTCGACGGTCTGCCCTTCTTCAAAGTCAATCAAGCCATCGACCCTGGGATGATCCAGGTGCTCGAAAAAGAAATCATTCCCACACTTGAAACGCAAATTCCCAACCAACCCACCGAAACCGAGCTTAAGGCCGATCGCTATCGCATGCGCTTCCGGTTAGTCTTCGACCGCGAAGGCTACAGTCCCGGTCTGTTCAAACGCATGAACGCCAAACGCATCGCCTGTCAAACCTACCACAAATACCCCGGCGAAGATTGGCCCGAAGACGAATTTCATCCTCACCAAGTCAAACTCATCGACGGTAGCCAAGCCGAGATGCGGCTTGCCGAGCGCGGCACTTTGTTAGGAAGCAAACCTGCCGAGCAACTGTGGGTGCGCGAGGTTCGCAAACTGACCGAAAGCGGGCGGCAAATCGCCATCATCAGCACCGAATGGCAAGCCAGCGCGGCAGAGATCGCCGGGCCACAATTCGGCAGATGGTATCAAGAAAATTTCTTCAAGTATGCGCGGCAACACTTTAACCTCGATCGACTTATCGACTATCAGCTTGAGCCAATAAAAGCTACCGCACGAGTGGTCAATCCCGCCTGGAGACAGCTCGATAGCGAGATCCGAAGCCGAAATGCCCAGCAAGCCCGGCGCAAAGCCAAGCTGCACGATCTCAGTCTCAAAGGGCAAGAACTCACCAGTAAACGAGCCGAGCGTTACATGGCCAAAGCCGAAGCCCTGCGCGAAGAAATCGAGCGCGAGACCAGTGAGCTTGAGCAACTCAAAAGCCGACGCAGCAAGACAGACAAACACATCACCGTGAGCAAGTTACCCGAAGAAGACCAATTCATGAAACTGGCCACCCGCAGCAAACACTTCATCGATACGCTGAAGATCATCGCCTACCGGGCCGAGAGCGCCATGGCGCAAACGATTCGAGAACACCTTGGAGCGCACCATCAAGACGAAGCGCGCGCCTTTGTGCGCGATCTCTACACCACCGAAGCCAACCTCATCCCTGACAACGAAGCAGGCACCCTAACCGTGGAGATCCACAGCCTGTCCACGCCCAAAGCCAACGAGATTCTGCAGCATCTCTGCGCTGAGCTGAGCGCCACGGAAACTGAATATTCTGACACAAACCTAAGGCTGATCTTCAAATCGGTATCCGATTAATTTCCCTCCCAGGTCCGGTGTTCTGAATTTCGAGAGGAATGCCGCCTTGGAGAAAAGCGCCGAAACGACGCCAGTCTTACCACCAATTGGCAGTTTACCAGCACTAACGCCCGCATCAAACTCGCTTCTCTATATCCATCAACTCAAACTTGACAGACTACTAGGGATTGGCGGAAAAAATCAAGGAATGCCTCAGTTGAGCATTCAAGTACACGGCAAGGAAATGGTCATTCAGTTTGAGGCCGTAGAAGGCCAAAGGTATGTGCTGGAGACGTCCAAGAATCTAAGCGATTGGGCTCAGGGTGAGCTGATAGAATCTCAACATGGCAGTGAGAAGGGGCCTACGCAGATTCTAGAAAAGCGAGTGTCAGGAGGGCGCTACTACCGGTTGGGGCTGAGGTAATCAGCATTCCATTCCCGGTGGACACTCATCGTTTAAGGGGTCATCCAGCACCGAAACACAATCACCGTCAATCCAGCGTCTTTCGATGCCATCGGTGCCTAGCTCTTCAATTGCTCCTCCGGATTTGCAGAGAGATTCTGCGACCTTGTCTCCAGCGAAAGTGAGGGCCCCGATAGCTGCTACAGCTACCAAGGAGAGAAGGAGGGCGTATTCAACGGCAGTAGCTCCGAGTTGAAACTTCATGCGTGAGGAATCGGCATGTTTTGAGCAAAGCTTGAGTGATTCTGGGGTTTCTTGGGCGGTCGTTATTTAAAATCGAAAAACTGCAAATTTAGCTTGAGGTTGTTAGCTCGTAGCTCTAGGTTCACACCAATGATGGTGAATGTGCATCAAGTTAAGATTTTTTTGAGCGTTTGGACGAAAGTATTATCTGAAGAAACACGTATATTCCATCAATGTGCAATCTTGCGTTGCTTGTTTAATATAAAATCAAACACAGTTCACGAATGATATCGCAATCTTTCAAATGGATTTTAACGATTGTGGCTTTTTACGCCGTGCCTTTGTACGGTGATGTTAAGGTTACTAACGGTAATAATTCAGGAGCCGGTTCTCTTCGAGATGCATTAAGTAATATTCCAATTAATGATCCCGTAGTGACAATAGAGAGTAATGTGGCGTCCGTTAATTTGACTTCCGATATCATCATATTTTTATTTCATAATCTAAAAATTATCTCGGAGAGATCTGGCGGTTGTGATATCAATGGGGCGCACCTAAGGTTTCATATGCGTGCATATGACTGCGAATTGGAAAACATCGACTTGAATGAGACAATTTACATTCATAATGTAACAGAATTAATTGCTTCACAATGCTCTTTTACGGGGACATCTAATGATGTTGGCGGATTAGCTGTAGCGAATCTTGTGCAGCAACAAGGTCCGCAAGCGAATGGGGTTAGAGTCTTTTTGACCAGTTGTGACGCGAGTAATAGCGAGGAAGATGGTGTTCAAGTTATTTGTCAAACAGGTACACTATTCTTTGATGGGTTGTTTTGTGAATTCGATAATAATAAAGATGATGGCCTGGAACTTCAACAGTCAGGGAGTGGGGATATTATAGGGGAAATATTATTGTGTGATTCTGATGGGGTTGGGACTCCTTTGGTTCAGCCTGGCGTGAATTACAATATCAATGAAACGGGTCTGGGTTCTATTTCGATTGATATATCTGGATGCACGGCATCCAATGCAACGGATACGAATATAGAATATAAAGAATTTGATTCTGGAGATATTGACACTCAGTTGTCGGCAGTAACTGCAAATACTAGTAATGGGAAAGAGGGGATTGAGTTCAGAGAAGATGGGACCGGAAGAAATGCTGTGAACCTATACTCGGTCACAGCTCTCAATTCTACTACAGATGGTGTGCAGCTAAAAAGTAATAACCCAGGACTCACTAACAGCGAAGACCATTTCTTGCTTGCGGATAATGTAGGAGCCCAGTCTGCTGGAGGGCATGGGTTGCAATTTGATGTTACGCAAGGCACGCTTTCTATGGAGGGAAGAAATTATTGCGACTTCTCAAATAATGGGTTAAACGGATTCTTGGCAGAAAAGACAAAAAAGGGTGATATTGAGTATGTTGATTTAATCAACTGTTCTGCTGCCTCGAATGCTTTAGAGGGTGTCAAAATGACATCTACTAGCGATACTGCCACAATATCTGCATTTCTAGATGATTGCTATGTAATAGGCAATGCTACAAATACTACTAACAAAGGTATATGGATAGAAATGGATCACAACCATACTTCAAGTTATATTAGTGTATGTGTGATTGATGGGGTGGAAATTTTTTATCAGCCGATAACGCTCATCAAAACGCCAGTAGAAGATTTGCCGCATAACCCGGGGACATATTTAAACTGGGTATTGAGTGATATGGCCAAATCGTTGGCAGGACTTTAATCACTACCTCAAACTAGACATGAAAACTATACAAGTAGCTATTTTAGCGGGTTTAGCTTTAGGAATTGCTGTTACAGACAGTAAATCGGAACAGAAAATATCGATTGAGGATTTGAAATCGCTGGATTTGCAATCACCTAGAGAATACCAGAAATGTCGGATTGCGATTTATCAATGGGCGAGCGCGGGCGAGCATTGCTCTGAAATTTTAAGATTTGTATCTGAATTAGATAAGACTAAACAAAAGGGCCTTATTTCTTCGGCGATAGATAAAATCGTATCAGAGGATCCTGAAGCATTACTTAATTGGATAGAGGAAGATAAAGATAGAATTTCATTACATCTAGACGAAGATGATGTAGGCGAGCTTGCTAGTAGTAAGCCAATGCGAAGTCTTGAGCTTGTAAGGAAGCTATGTCCAATCGTACCACTTCCGGAAGTCGATGGATCAAATCCGGATGCCGCTAGACTGAGATATACTAACGCATATTTATGTTGGTTTGAAAATGCTGTGGTATCAAATGCGTTTGGTTCGCTGGCTAGTAGCGATACGGATGAGGCATTGGTTCAATTGCAGGATTGGAGCGCGCATGAATTATATTATAAAAAAGGTATGGCGCAAATATCGGGAGCGTGGGCTAAGAGGGATTTAGAGGGTGTTTTAGAGTTTGTTAATGCTAAAAAGCACTCTACAGAATTGCAAGATGAGATGTTGGTTGCCATAGTAGATTCGGTTGGTAGGCAAATGTTAGGGGAGAAGGGAAATATTCTAGATATCAAATTGCCGCAGTTGTCGGAGAGAATAGCAGTTGAACTTGTTCGGGAAAACACGGCAAGCGCTGCGGAGGTAGTAACAGCAGCTATGGAGATTGAAGATACGAGATTGCGAGCAAGACTTTTAGAGAGTGTGGTTAGGGAATGGTTAAGACATACGCCAGAAAAGGCGTTAGATTGGGTGGGAAATTGTGAAAAAGGAAAAGATAAAGATTTCTTGATTGACATTTGCATTTCTTCATCAAATACGGCTTTGGCGACGAAGCTTGTTAAGCTTATTGATGAGGTAGAGAATAAGGATCTAATAGAATCGTTAGCGTATGTCTTTTTCAGGAAATGGTATTTGTTGGAACCAACGAGCGCAATGGAAGCATTGGAGGATTCGCGAGTATCAGAGAAAGGGAAACGGCGAACGCGCGAGGTTTTCCAGAAACTAGATGCATCGGAAAGAGCTGCAGAGCTAAGAAAAGCATTATTAAGAAGCCAGAGATGAAATGGGTACTTATAGGGCTAGGATATCTAGCCGCGGTAGTGGTGGGGATTCTAGTGGTACGGATGTGGGAATCGGGAGAAAGCAGGCCAGTTGAAGATAAAGAGAGTGTTCCGGACGTAGTATCTCTTCTGTCGATTGGCACTACAAGTAAGACTAGGGCAGAATTCGCAAAACTTAGCGAAGAAGAGATGAAGGCTGCTTTTGAGATGGCAGAGGGTGAAGGAAAGCAAAAAATATTTATGGCAAAAGCCTTGGTTCATAAATGGTTTTGGAAAAGCGATAATCCTAGAGAAATTGTGGATTGGCTATCTGAGCGAGAGAGGCATCCAGCTATTCAGGAAGGGTATGCAATGTTGGTAAGGCTGTGGATCAAGTTTGATCCGGGAACGGCATCTCAATGGGTTGGTGCATTAAGAGATGAAGCGTTGTCGGATGAAGGATGGTTAATGGTGTTTAAGTTACTTGGTAGTCAAGTAGATACGATGGCACTAGCTTACCAGTTAGCCGAAGAGAAACCAGGAATTGTAAGCGAAGCAGAAGAAATTATGTATTTTTTTCGGAAGTGGTATGTGGTGGAGCCGCAGGAAGCCGTTGAGATGTTAACGAAGTCGAGTTTTGTTTCTAGAGTTATAAAGGAGCGATTGTTAGATATGTTTTATTCGCAAGCAGGCTGATTAGAACGCTTCGCGGCACGCTGGCCGGTGCAAGATTTCCTCTTGCAAGGTTATGATAACCTATTTTATCATAACCTTTATGGCGAGAGATTTAGTCCCCAAACAACCTGAGAACCAGTCACTTGCAACAACCGACAGCTTGCTGAGTCGTGACGAGTTCTACCAGCTAGCAGATGTGCCGGCAGAAGCTGAGTGGTTCGCTAACATAACCAATCCAAACACTCGCCGGGCCTACATGAGTGATGTGCGAGACTTCATGAAGTTTGTGGGCATCCAAAAAGCCGAGGACTTCAGAATCGTCACCAGGGCTCATGTAATCGCTTGGCGCGACCATCTCCGAGTGAAACCCATCAAGGTACGACCAGCCGGCATCGAGCCTTCTCCGTGTCCAGTTGACGGCTGCAAGCTCACGAATCCTCACGACCACTATGCGCCGGCTTCAATTCGCAGAAAGCTCTCAGCACTCTCAGACCTCTTCAATTACCTCTGTGACAAGAACGCAATTGCTGATCACCCTGCTCGTGGAATTGAACGGCCTGCCGGCGGAGCCAATGAAGGCAAAACACCAGCGTTAAGTGATGCCCAAATCAGGAAACTTCTCGAACTACCCCCTGATGATACTCTGAAAGGCATGAGAGACAGAGCTATCTTGTCTCTACTTGCTTACCATGGAATTCGTCGTGATGAGCTTCACCAACTCCGAGTGAAAGACCTCGTAGAAGATGGTGGGATCATGCACTTTCGAGTTCACCGTAAAGGAGGAAAAGTAGAAAACATCGAAGCGCACCCAGCCACAGTCTCCCTGATTGAAACCTACCTGGGTCATGCAGGACATCGCGAAGATCGAAATGGTCCCCTCTTCCGTCCTGTAAACCGTGGCAAATCTAAAAGCACACAGAAGTCAATCTCAGTACAAGCCGTCTACAAGATGGTCAAGAAATACGGTGCAGCGCTTGGCATTCATATGGAGCTGTTTGGGCCTCATTCTCTAAGGACTACCGCCGCTACTAACGCCCTCGACAACAATGCGGACATTGCCAGAGTTCAAAAATGGCTTGGACACTCGAACATTTCGACCACTAGACTCTACGATCGCAGGCAGAGTCGACCGGAAGATTCTCCGACATTCAAAGTGAACTATTAGGCGCCTCTACTTCACGAGACTCGATGACGTTAGCGTCTCCCTCGGCACCGATGTGGTGGCATTGGGAGGCGGGAATGTCGCCATCCGGGAGGGCGGAACACCGATCGCGTGGGGAGGAGGGCTCTTTCCCTTGTTCGAAAGAAAGGACCCTTTCCCTGCCGGTCTTCAGCGCGTGGCCGCCATTGGGCTTGGCTTCATTCAAGGACTGGCTCTGATTGACCTAGACGGTCCCGAGCGTCCCGGGCCTTTTGAAGATATCTCCTGGCAAAGAGACCAATTCAGTCTCGACTTTCGCACTCAGCGCGGAGCGCTTTACCAACTCGAGTTCAGCGAATCATTGCAGGCGACTACCTGGTCGGCGATGCCATTGGTGCTGGGCAACGGAGAGATGCAGACGTTTACCGGGCCGGCGAGATTGGAGAGCGGCCGGTATTACCGTCTGCGACGGTGGTAGCGAGAATTAACTTTTGTTAGTTATTCAAGCGTGGTGCCACTGAAGGAGGACTAGCACTCGTAGGTTGATATGCCGGCGATAACCATTATGCTTATCGCGATGAAAACGCCGGCGATTTCTCTATGTCTTGGAATGTTGTTTGGTTTCTGTGAGACAGCATTCGCGACCGTGCAAATGTCAGGGACATTCGGTAGAGCCGTAAAGGATTTCCAGCATATTGCCATCGCCTTGAATGACTACGCCAATGAGCATGAGGGCAGGCTTCCCAGATCAATCGCCGCTCTCGTGACGGATTACGATCTCGATTCTGAGGTCTTGGCACGTACGACACTCACCATGCCTGGAGTCCAATTGGGGAAACTTCCCTCTAACACCATCATTGCTTTTCTAACCATTCCAGAAGACCCGAGCCGTATGGTAGCTCTTTACGCCGCAGGATATGCCGGTCTTTTGAAGGTTGGGCCTAACAAGCCGGCTTGGGCGATAGTAGTCGGTGTGTCAGGGTGGCTGGTAGCGCTAGTGCTTTGGAAGAGGCTCCGGTCTCGAGAGCGTGAGTGGAATGAGGCGATCAATCTCTGACAAACACCCCAACAGCATTGCCGGCTTCTTTCACACGCTCCCAACTGCGATCGAGCGGGCGCGTGGCGCTTCGCACGGCGGCAGCAAGGGCTTCGCCCTTGCCTTCTTCGTCATCGCCTCGCGTCGTCTTCAAGATGTCTGCCAACTCACGGAGCACCTTTCCCCACTCTCGCGCATGAGTGGTGAAGGCTTTCCGAAACGCCAAAGGACATTCTGAGAGATCGATGTCCGCGATGTTTCCGCGATAGTCACGCGCCAGACGAACCAACTCGACCAGGTCATCGCGGCTGCCGGGATCCCACAATTGCTGGCGTTCCCGAATGCCCTTGAAGTGGTGACCGTCGAGATCGAGCACCCGACGAACGGCAGCTTGGTCCTCATCAAGCGATTTGCCGGTGCGCGCTGGATTCATCAGCAACAAGCCCACGGCAAGCCCCGTGCCTAGAAGACCCAGAGCGGCAACGAGAATGACTCCCGCGGTTCGCCAGCGAAAGGAGTGATCGGCCAGCATCTTCATGCGCCCATTATTGTGATATTTATTAAAAATGCAATGGGCTAGGCGCATGAAGATCGCGAAGCCCAGTCTTGCGTTCCGTTGCTCTTGCTCGCGAGGGGTCGATGGCTTTAGCATCGTCCTGTCCGCTCCCCCCGCGGATGCAGCCCCATGTCGCCCCCCTTTCTGACGCGTTTCCTCTTCACCTACACGTTGTTGAACGTTTTCAACTACGGGATCTGGCTGCTGCCGTTTGGGCGTCAGCTGCGTCACTTGCAGATGGAACTCACTTATCCGGTGGTTCGATTCTTCGGGACCACTGTCTTGGGCATGGAGCGCGTTGCGTTGCCCCGGGTGGGCACCGGCAGCAGTGACACGAGTTTTGACTACGCCTTCATGGTACTGACATTGCTGTTAGCAGCCGTGATAGCGGCGGTTTGGACTTACCGGTATTCACGCTCGTGGCCAAACTTGGAGCGATGGTTGCGCGTGATCGTCCGGTATGGTTTGGCTGGAAACATGTTAGCCTACGGAATGGTCAAAGTGCTGCCAATTCAATTTGCGGCTCTTTCGACGCACACGATGGCGCAGACCTACGGTGCCTCATCGCCGTCCCAGCTGCTTTGGTCGTTCATGGGATATAGCCAACCTTACGTCTTTATTGCTGGAGCGTTAGAGTTGCTGGGTGCTCTTCTCCTCTTTCGTCGGACGACCTTGTTAGGTGCCATCATCTGTGCCGTCCTCCTTCTCCAGGTCGCCCTTTTGAATCTCTGTTATGATGTCCCGGTCAAACTTTTCTCGCTGCATTATTTGGCAGCATCGCTCTATCTCATCTGGCCTTATCGAAAACAGCTGATTCGTTTCTTCTGCTCGGGCGCTGCGAGTGAAGGCATTCAGGAGCCGGCGGCGGCCTTGCCTGTGTTTGCCGGGAAATGGAGGCCACTCCTTAAAGCGACCGTGATTGCGGGTCTCGTCGCCATGACGGTGGTGAAACCCGCACTGGCTCACAAGCCCTGGGCGCGCGACTCTGAAGTCTTGGCGGCGAAGGGTGTCTATGATCGTGTGTTAGGAGAAGGCGAACGCATTGCAGCCGAGAGCATTCAACGAATCACTATCGGAAAAGGCGGCGATATGACGCTCTGGAATTTGAGTGGGGCCGCTGGCAGTGCCGCCATTGAACGAAATGCCGCCGGAGCATTGACCGCCGTTTTTCAACTAGGAGATCACACCGTGGAATTGGAGTTATTCAAGCAAGGCGGTGGCTATGCCCTTGCTAATCTACCCGGAGAGACAAAGCCGGTGCTTTTCGCGCCGGAGGAACCGCCCTTAGTTTCCCAAGGTTTTCGATGGATCAATGATGATGAGTAGCCGTTGCTCATCGCGCACTTTCGTCTGATGTGGCGGCGCCTATTCTTCGTGATGCTCTTGCCCGTCTGCCCGCTGATTCATTGGTGGATCGTGCGGCAAGAACGGCGGATTAGTGAGGATGGTCAGCCGTTATCGCCACGCCAGACTTCTCTTGCAGCGAAAGCAGGTGTCCGGGAAACGCATCGTCTGCGTGCTCTTGTCGTGGACCGTATTCCCATGCCCGGCCCGCGATGGGTGCACTGTCTCGCACAGCATTTCGGTTACCCGGCGGATCGCGCCATTGGGATGAGTGCGCGCTATGGCATCTATGTGCGGAAGGGCTTCGAAGGCGAAGAGGACGTGCTTATTCATGAATGCGTCCACACCGCCCAGTATGAACGATTGGGCATAGGCCGTTTTATTCGTAACTATGTGTATCAGTGTCTTGTCGCCGGCTATCGCGCCTCGGATCTTGAACGTGAGGCCGTCGAGAAAACAGGTGCCATCATCCGCGAAGATTCCTCATGAAAATCGTCATCACCGGTACCACCGGCCGCCTTGGCGCGGCGCTCGCGCGTGTTTATCAAGAACGCGGGTGGGAGATCTTGCGACTCGACAGGAAGACGGTCGATTTAGAACATCGCGAGAGCTTAATACGATGGTTAGGCGATCATGACTTCGATGTCTTGATCAATCCCGCGGCCGTGACTTCGCTTGAGAAATGTGAGGATGAACCGGTTCTCGCCCACCAGGTCAATGCGGAAGCACCTCAATGCATGGCCGCCGCCTGTCGCGCCAAGCAAGCGGCCATGATTCATGTCAGCACGGACTACGTGTTCGATGGCGAAACGCCTGAGCCGTGCACGGAATCCGATCCCGCGCATCCCGTGAATGTCTATGGCCGCACGAAGTTGGCCGGCGAACGATTGGTTTTGGAGACCTATCCCAAGGCGTGGGTGGCGCGTGTCTCCTGGTTGTTTGGTCCCGATTATCCAAGTTTTGTGGAGACCATTCTCGGCCGTCATGCTCGAGGCGAACCTTTGGCCGCCATCGCCGACAAACAAAGTGTGCCCTCCTACGTAGACGATATCGCCGAAGCTTTCGTGCGCTTGCTCGATCTTCGGGAATCAGGCGGTGTGGTCCACGTTTGCAATGGCGGCTCCGCTAGTTGGCACACTTATGGTCGGGAGGTGATGCGGTTGTCAGGAGGCGATCCCGGTATGGTCGCCCCGCTCAGGTTGGAGGAAATGACTTCGTTTAGAGCCAGACGTCCCGTCCATACGGCGATGACCAACGACAAACTCGCCCAGCTTACCGGACTAAGAATGCGTCCGTGGCAGGAGGCTCTTGCTGACTATTTGTCTAGCAGGAATGCCATCGCCAACGGATCTGGCGGAGGTGTATCTTAAAGTGGGTATGGAGGTAGAGGAACTCGTGAGAGTTCCTTCGCCGTAGCGGAGTCCAACGTCCGAAACTCTCACGAGTTCCGCTACGAAAAGAACCCACCACATTGAAAGACTCAGCGAATGCCGGCACACGGGTAGAGGAACTCGTGAGAGTTCCTTCGCCGCCGCAAAGCCTAACGCCCGGAACTCTCACGAGTTCCGCTACGAAAAGAACCCACTACATTGAAAGACTCAGCGATATGCCGGCACACGGGTAGAGGAACTCGTGAGAGTTCCTTCGCCGTAGCGGAGTCCAACGTCCGAAACTCTCACGAGTTCCGCTACGAAAAGAACCCACCACATTGAAAGACTCAGCGAATGCCGGCACACGGGTAGAGGAACTCGTGAGAGTTCCTTCGCCGCCGCAAAGCCTAACGCCCGGAACTCTCACGAGTTCCGCTACGAAAAGAACCCACCACATTGAAAGACTCAGCGAATGCCGGCACACGGGTAGAGGAACTCGTGAGAGTTCCTTCGCCGCCGCAAAGCCTAACGCCCGGAACTCTCACGAGTTCCGCTACGAAAAGAGCCCACCACATTTGAAAGACTCAGCGAATGCCGGCACACGGCGTCACTCCACTTCTTTGTAGCCCGAGACGTCTGGATGAAAAACCGCTTTATCTACAGCTCTGTTAGGGAACATGTGAGTGAAGCGGGTGTAGATCGTCGTCTTATCGCGAAAGTACATGCGGAACGCGGTGAGAGCGTGATCTTTGTCATGAATGTAGAAGACGAGTTTGGTTAGTGCGAGCGACGCCTTGCCATCACGAATCTTCGTGTCGACTATGTAGTAGTTCTCTTCGTGCTTGATCTTGGTCACTTGGAAGCCCTTCTGGAACGCCTCCAGCGTGCGCGGGAATCCCGCCTCGATAAAGGCGAGGCCTCGCAGTTTCTCATTCTCTTTCAGCTCCTGAATGGTGTGCCGTTTCATCTTCTGCTTCTTGGGCTCGAGAATGAGCACCTCCCGTTCATTCTTCACCGCGATGGAATCACCCGGGTCTTTGCCAATCTGCCAACGCACGGAACCCGGAGCCTGATACCAGAATTGGCCTTCTTTCTTGAACGTTCGTTTCACCGTACGGGGTAACTTGCGTTCTTGTATGAAGGTCCCGTAGAGACTCTTCAGTTTCGATTGGCCCTCGATCCATTTTCGCACAGGTGTTAGATCCACTTCTTTAGCGGGCGCGGTGGCCGGGAACTGCGTTAGGATCAATAAAAGGGCGAACACGCGAGGGCAACGCGTCCAAGAGGGGTAGCGGAACTCAATCATCTAAGAGGGAGGCGATTGCGCCTAAGCGACCGTTGCCATAGGGTGGCCACCATGTCAAAGGAACCGGCGGGTCAAACCGTGGAAATGCCGTCGTGGGAGCGATTGGCATCTCTGCCAGAGCTGACGTCGTTTGCCGGGCAACTTCGGGCACCGGGGGCGGCTGGGGGGCCGCTGACTTTGGATCAGATCGCGGAGCCGTCCCAACCTTTCTGGTTGGCGTGGCTCTTACACTTGTTGGAGACTCAGCCGGATTCCCAGCCCTTGGGCACGCTTTGGATTCTCTGTCGCGATGTGACGCAGCAGGACCAACTCGCCAATGAATTGCCCATCTGGTGGCCCCGCGGCGATCTTCTCTACTTTCCGCAGCACGATGCCGTTCACTTTGAAGGTGCTTTACCCGATCCCGAGACGGCTTCTGAACGTCTTCAGACGCTTCACACATTGGGCCGGGAACCTCAGAGATGGCGTGTCTTGTTAGTGCATCATGAGAGTCTGGAAGAAACCGTGCCTGAACGTGGATCGCTTGAGCGCGAGGAACTCAAACTTGATGTGGGCACGACCTTCGATCTGGATGAACTCGCCTCAAAGTTAGAAGAAGCTGGATTTGAACGCAGCCCGCAGGTTTTCGAGCGTGGGCAATACGCTCTCCGTGGCGGGATTCTCGACGTCTTTCCCTGGCAATCGATCGAGCCCGTACGGATTGAGTTTTTTGATAGCGAGATCGAATCCATTCGTGTCTTTGATATCGATGCCCAGACGTCGCTTCGGCAATTGGAACGCACCACCTTGCTTTTGAAGGACAGCAGCGATGCCTTTGCGGAACTCAAAGACTACATCCAACCGGCCGATCTCGTGGTCACGATCGATGGCACGAACGAGCTGGAACTTCCGGCTTCGGTTCGCATCACGGAGTTCTCGGAGTCGACAGAGATCATACCGGTTTGGGCGACTACGGATAGCCCGTTAGGTGATTTCAGTGCGGGCGACTTTGTCTTGCAAGAGGCGAGACGTGAGCAGTTCGCTAATCAGTTAGAAGCGTGGGCTGAAGATGATTGGGAGATTCGGATTTACTTCAACAACCGCGGCGAAATCGATCGTTTTCAAGAACTGGTTCCCAATGACGTGTGCAACAAAGCAGGAGTGCAGTTCTGTGAGGGCAGAATCGCCCGCGGCTTCACCCTGCCGGGGGCGCGTTTGGCTATTCTGTCCGATGCCGAGATCTTCGGCCGTTACCAACACGGCCGAACCCAACGCCTTTTCCAACAAGTCAGCCGTCAACGGCGAAGCCGACAGGAGAACGAATTTAAGGAGTTTCAACCCGATGACCTGGTGGTGCACGCGGAGTATGGGATAGGCCGCTTTCTCGATATCGAGCAGCGCAAGACGAATGGGCAAACCGAGGATGTGTTAGTCATCGAGTATGCGGATGAAGCCAAGCTTTATGTTTCATTGGAAAACGCTTACTTGGTCTCGCGATACGTTGGCGTGGGCAAGAGCAATCCCAATCTGAGCAAGCTTGGCAGTGGGCGATGGATGAAAGTGCGGAAGGCAACGGAGCGTGCGATCAAAGAATACGCGGGCGAACTCCTGAAGCTTCAAGCGTCACGGCAGACTTACAAAGGCACCACTCATCGCGAAGACACCAAATGGCAATGGGAGTTTGAGAATGCCTTTCTCTACAAAGAGACGCGCGATCAGTTAGGTGCCATTGAAGAAACCAAGAAGGATATGGAGAGCGATCTGCCCATGGATCGCTTGATCTGCGGCGACGTGGGCTTCGGCAAGACAGAGGTCGCTATCCGCGCCGCCTTCAAGGCGGTCATGAGTGGCTACCAAGTGGCCATGCTGGTGCCGACGACCGTTCTCGCCCAGCAACACTATCAGAACTTCTGCGAGCGGATGTCAGACTACCCGTTTCGCATCGAACAACTGAGCCGTTTTCGGAAAACATCCGATCAACGCCAAGTCGTCAAGGCTCTCGCCGAAGGAACGGTGGACATCGTTATCGGGACGCATCGACTCATCTCCAACGATATCGTTTTCAAGAAACTTGGGTTGGTCATCATCGATGAAGAGCAGCGCTTTGGCGTGCGCCATAAAGAAAAATTCAAAGAACGCTTTCATCTCATTGATATCCTAACGCTCTCTGCCACGCCGATTCCCCGCACCCTTTACATGTCTCTCATGGGTGTCCGCGATATGTCGACCATCGAGACGCCGCCTCCTAACCGTTTGCCTGTTCACACGACCATTTGCGCTTACGATGAGCGGCTGGTGCGTGAAGCCATTCAGCGCGAACGCAAACGCGATGGCCAAGTCTATTATTTGCATAACCGGGTTGAATCCATTGAGAAAGTGGCGACCAAGATTCAAATGCTTTGTCCCGGGGTCCGCACCGGCATTGGGCATGGCCAAATGGATAAGGAGCAGTTGGAGAACGTCATGCATGAGTTTGTGGATGGCAAGATCGATGTCCTCGTCTGCACCACCATCATTGAGAGTGGGATCGATATTCCTAACGCCAACACCATCATCATCGATCGCGCGGATCGCTTTGGTCTTGCGGATCTCTACCAATTGCGAGGCCGCGTCGGCCGCGCGCAACGCAAGGCCTACGCCATCCTCATGTTACCGCGCCACTTGCTCACTTCCAGCGATGCCGGCAAACGGATCAAGGCCATACGCGACTACAGTTCTCTTGGAGCCGGTTTTAAGATTGCCATGCGGGATCTCGAGATTCGCGGAGCCGGTAATTTGTTGGGTACCCAACAAAGTGGTCATATCATGGCCGTCGGGTTCGATCTTTATTGCCAGCTCCTCAAGCAATCCATCGATGCTATGCAGGGGCGCAGGACGATCACGCGGATTGATGTGCCCATGCGAATCGATTTCCTCGTCACTCGCGCCCTAACGATGTCCGAAGTAGAGGATGATTACGTGCCGGCCTACATTCCCGCCAGCTACATCGAGGAACCGACCTTGCGCATTCTGGCCTATCGGCAACTCGCCGAACTGACCACCCAGAAAGAACTCAAGAAACTCATCCGCGACTGGCGAGACCGTTTCGGCAAATTGCCGGAACCGGTTGAGAATCTTCTCTGGTCTAACGAACTCAAAGTCGCTGCCGCTCACGCTAACATCAGCACGATAGAGATCAAAGACGGTAAACTCATGCTCATGCGAAAAGGCGATTACCTCATGATCGATGGCAAGTTCCCCCGGTTTCGCCGCCGCAAGAATCGCTACCGCCTTCAAGAAGCCGCGGAGATGGTGGCGACCTTACGATCTTCGTGAGCTGGGCGCCTAAATGAAAAGAAAGAGCGCCTTCCCATCAGCCGATGAGAAAGCGCTCTTCTGTTTACCAGGCGGGTGCTGGAAATACTGCTTGTTAGTACCGGTAGTGTTCCGGTTTGTAAGGCCCCTCGACGGGGACGCCGATGTAGTCAGCTTGATCCTTTGAGAGGACGGTCAGCTTGGCGCCGATCTTTTCCAGGTGGAGGCGCGCCACTTCTTCGTCAAGGTCTTTGGAAATGAGATAAACCTTGTTTTCGTAGGTCTCGCGATTCTTCCAGAGGTCGAGCTGAGCCAAGACTTGATTCGCGAAGCTGTTCGACATGACGAAACTTGGGTGACCTGTGGCGCAGCCGAGATTCACGAGACGTCCTTCGGCGAGCATGAAGATGCTGTTGCCGGCGGGAAAATCGTAGCGGTCGACTTGCGGCTTGATGTTCACCTTCTTGATGCCGTCGACTTGCTCTAACGCATCCACTTGAATCTCGTTGTCGAAGTGGCCGATGTTGCACACGATCGCTTGGTCTTTCATTTTCTCCATGTGCTCGACGCGAATAATGTCTTTGTTTCCGGTCGTGGTCACGTAGATGTCACCCCAGCCTAACGTGTCTTCGATGGGCAGCACTCGGAAGCCTTCCATGGCCGCTTGCAAAGCACAGATGGGATCGATCTCGGTCACGACGACTTGGGCACCCATGCCGCGAAGTGCTTGGGCGCAGCCTTTGCCGACATCGCCGTAGCCACACACCACGCCGACTTTGCCGGCGATCATGACATCCGTGGCGCGCTTGATGCCGTCTAACAACGACTCCCGGCAGCCATAGAGGTTGTCAAACTTGGACTTGGTCACGGAGTCGTTCACGTTGATCGCGGGGACTAACAAGCTGCCGTTCTCGACCATTTGATAGAGACGATGCACACCAGTGGTGGTTTCTTCCGAAACGCCTTTCCACTCTTTGACCATGTCATGCCAACGCGTGGGATTTTCTGTGTGCACTTCTTTCAGGAGGTCTTTGATGACCTGTTCTTCATGATTGCCCGAGGGGGTGTTCACCCAATCGCTGCCGTTCTCAAGTTCGTAACCTTTGTGGATGAGCAAAGTGGCGTCACCGCCGTCATCGACGATTAATTGGGGGCCGAGACCATCGCCATGACTGAGGGCTTTGTAAGTGCACCACCAGTATTCTTCTAACGTTTCACCTTTCCAGGCGAAAACCGGCACACCGGCTTCGGCGATAGCAGCGGCGGCGTGATCTTGGGTGGAGAAGATGTTGCAACTGGCCCACCGCACATCGGCGCCGAGATCGACCAAGGTCTCGATGAGGACCGCCGTTTGGATGGTCATGTGTAGGGAGCCGGTGATACGCACGCCTTGGAGCGGCTTATCAGTGGCGTATTTCTCGCGGATGGCGATGAGACCGGGCATTTCTTTCTCGCCGATCTCGATCTCTTTGCGGCCGAAGTCCGCCAGGGAAATGTCGGCGACTTTGTAGTCACCCGTTGCTGGAGCATTCATGGTTTTAGAATTAAAGTTAGGGATTGAAAGGGCAAAGAGTTAGACACCTGCGGCAGCTTTCAGGTCGTCGACCTTGTCGGTCTTCTCCCAGGTCAGTGCGTCGGTGTTTTCTTCACGGCCGAAGTGGCCGTAGTTGGTGGTGTGGCTGTAAATGGGCCGGAGCAAATTGAGCTGAGTGATAATGTCAGCGGGTTTGAAAGAGAAAACCTCCTTTACCGCCGCCACGATCTTATCGTCATCAATGGTGTTGGTGCCGAAAGTCTGCACGTGGACGCTGACCGGATGCGGGTAACCAATGGCGTAAGCCACCTGCAATTCACAGCGGGACGCGAGACCGGCGGCAACGATGTTTTTAGCTACCCAGCGGCACATGTAAGCGGCGGACCGGTCGACCTTGCTGGGATCTTTTCCGGAGAAAGCGCCGCCACCGTGACGGCCCATGCCGCCGTAGGTATCCACAATGATCTTGCGGCCGGTAAGCCCGCAATCACCTTCGGGGCCGCCGATAACGAAGTTTCCGGTTGGATTGACCAAGATCTCCGTCTTGTCGTCTAACAATTCGCCTGGAAGCACCTTCTCGATGAGCTTCTCGGTGAGGGTTTCTTTAATCTCGCCATGCGTGATCCCCGCAGCATGTTGGGTTGAGACGACTACGGCGGAAATCCTAACCAGCTTATCACCTTCATATTCGGCCGAAACCTGGGTCTTGGAATCGGGTCGCAGCCAATCGATTTCGCCATCTTTGCGCAAGCGGGTGATCTCCTGGCCCAACTGGTGCGAGTAAACAATCGGCGCCGGCATGAGCGTCGGCGTCTCATTGACGGCATAACCAAACATCAAGCCCTGGTCGCCTGCGCCTTGTTCCTCAGTGTCCTTGCCCTCGGCACCGGCCGCGTCGACGCCTTGCGCAATGTCAGGCGATTGCTTACTCAGCGCATTGGTGAACATGAATGTGTCCGCATGAAACTTGCAGTCATCGTTGGTGTAGCCAATGCCGCGAATGGCGTCCCGCACGGCTTCCTGATAGTCAAATTTGGAGGCAGTGGTGATCTCGCCGGCAAGAACCACCAAGTTGTCCTTCACGAGGGTTTCACAAGCCACACGGCTCGCCGGATCATTTTCAAAACACTTGTCAACGATGGCATCACTGATGGTGTCTGCCACCTTGTCCGGATGGCCTTCGGTGACGGATTCTGAGGAGAAAAGAGTGCGATTTGGCATAGTTCGGAGTTGAGGTCTGAAGGATCACGATCGCGTCCCAAGCGGAACATATTTACAAATCATGATATGTTGATATATAATTCTCATATTCATGGCGTCAATTGTAAAATCTCTTCGTTTGATCGCGGATCCCACCCGCCTGCGCATCCTCGCGCTGCTCCGTCACGAGGAACTCTCTGTGGCGGAACTCCAAGAGATTCTCGCCATGGGGCAGAGCCGGATTTCCACGCAACTCGCGCAGCTGAAACAGTCGGGGCTCGTCGCCGACCGGCGTTCAGGGAAACACATTCTCTACCACGCGCGGACCCAAGACCACACGGAGGCGGAACTCTGGAAGATCGTTTCCGTGGCGCTCGCGGAGATTAAGGAAACGAAGCGTGATCACGAGGCCTTGCGTCTCGTGGTGAAGAAGCGCGAGGACAAGGCGCGTGCCTATTTTGACCAGCTTGCTGGAAAATTCGGCCGCCACTATTGTCCCGGGCGGTCATGGAAAAGTCTCGCCGAGACGCTGCTCAAATTGATGCCTCCGTTAGTGATCGCCGATCTCGGAGCGGGGGAAGGCACTTTTTCCCAGCTCCTCGCTCAACGCGCCCGACGGGTCATCGCCATCGATAACGCCGAAAAGATGGTCGAATACGGTGCTGAACTCGCCAGGGAGCACGGTGTCGACAACTTAGAGTATCGGTTAGGCGATCTCATGGATCCACCTATTGATGATGCGAGCATCGACCTTGCCTTTTTCTCCCAGGCGTTGCACCACGCGACTAATCCACAACGCGCTGTCGCTGCCGCGCATCGCATCCTCAAACCTGGCGGTCGTATCGTCATTCTGGACTTGCTAAAACATCAATTCGAAGATGCGCGCGAACTTTACGCTGATCTTTGGTTGGGTTTTTCGGAGATGGAATTGTTGGATTTCCTCAACGCCGCCGGGTTTCAAAACGCTGAATTTTCGACAGTCGACAAAGAGGAGGAGAAGCCCCATTTTCAGGTGATTCTCGCGATCGCGGAGAAAGCGGCTTTAAGTTAATTAATGAGTTGAGATCTCGAATCTCAAATAACTGCTGTCAGAACCTACCGGTACGCGGACCTGCCGTAACTCGTCTGTCAACGAAATTTCGTTTGCCCGGCCCGCTATTACGCCTTTGGATATAACCACATCAGTGTGCCAAGCAGTCAAGTCGGGCGAACTTTGAAGTTCGATGCGAACATCTTCTCGGTTTACATCTCGCACAAAGATGATTTCTCTGTTCGTTGATCTCTTATTCTTCGATGAAAAATAAAACAGATCCGAATCCGGTTTGTTAGGATCACCCATGAGCGCATATTCGATAAGATTGCTCCAACCATCGCGATCGGGATCATCAGATAGAGCGCGATGTTGAGCCGGAAGTTCTTTGCTAGCCCAAACTGAGAGCGGAGAAAGATCAATTACATACGGTTCCGAGCCCAGGTGGGGATCGGTGGCGACAAATAACACTCTGGATTGTAGGGCAACCATTTCATCTTCTACTCGCAAAGTCTCATCTTTATCAAATAGGCTGATGGTGCCGTTAAGAGTTCCGTCCGAGCGCCAGAGCCCACCACTGTAATCAGAAAAAACGATCTCTCCGGAATCAGTGTGGACAAATGTAGACGGTCGAGGGACTTGACTCGAGACAAAGACAGTTCCATCAGTTGTGCCATCGGTTCTCCAAAGCCCATCTTGGGTTGGGTCAGGTGAGGAATGAATGGTGAAGTACATATCACCGTCGTATGGTTTCCACATGTGGCCGATCTCATATTCTACGAAAGGAACAGCACTAAAAAGTTGTGTTCCCTCAGTGGTTCCATCACTTCGCCAAAGCCTCCGCCCGTGAAGGCCATCATGTGCGGCGAAATAGAAATAGGGAGAAAGAAGAACCGGCGCCTGCTCATAAAGTATTCGCGTCGAACTGGATTCTCCGGGAAAAATATCTTTTACTATCCAGGTGCCCTCCTCTGTTCCGTCGCTTCGCCAAAGTTCGCGGCCATGTATTCCATCGTCTGCGAAGAAATAAAGCGTGTTATCAAAGGCGATGCCATATCGTGGATCACTTGAGCCTTCAAAAGGCTCAAATCGCTCCCGCGAAACTCCCGCTCCCCAATGTGATTGGAGAATCCTGAGAATCGCATCTTCCAACTCAAGCGAAGGGATCGTATCCCATGACGTTCCAATCACATTCATGAGATCTCGATAGAGTTCGTTGGTCGCTCCCGCTTCTGTAATCTCGTGGATTGTAAGGGATGAAGCCGTCTTTCCAAATATATAGAGACTAATCTTGCGTTCTTGCCGCCCGAGAAATAGTAGATTTCTTCCGTTATTTGGCAGATCGCGCGGCGATGACACTGTGGTTAACTGCAGTCTCCATACGTGCTGCCTAGTATTGATGTTTTTGACTAACCGTGTGCTTTGAGAAGTTCCGTTCGTGACGAAGAGTTCGCGGCCATGGTTACCAATGCGTTCGGCTGAAAAGAAGAGCTGGTCCTTTACGATGGCAACGGCAGAAGGCAAGTTACTCCCATATCGGCCGAAGGTGCTTACACCGCTTCCACCAATTTCCGTAGAACACCATTGGTAGTGTAATCCATTTTTACAAGGAAATGCCAACTGATTCCCTACCAAGTGAGCAGAAATAGGTTCCGTCAACCCATCATCTACCTTGATTGGATTCCAGGACTCACGTTCAGTGTAATAAAGATGGCTTCCAAATTGACCGTCTTGACTTTCAAAAAAGTAGAGTCCATCTGGTGTAGGTGTGACCACCGGATTTCCGTGTCCAGGAAGCTCCCTCACCACGGCAGTGCCTTCCGAAGTACCATCGGTTTTCCAGAGACATCGTTTATTTCCACTCCCTGTTGCTGTAAAGTAGACGCTGTCATGAGCCCTTTCGAAATTATTTGGAAACGATGGGCCATTACCGGAAATACTGAGAATATTGGTGACCCGGGTCATATTGCCTCGTGCATCAATCTTCCACCAATCGCTCCCATTTCGGTCTGACGACCAAATTAAATGCACTTCATTATTATAGGACTCCAACTGGCTAATCCATCCATGTTCCAGGATAACTTCGGCCTTGTTGGTGGCCGTGTCGATTGCCCAAAGCTCTGCTACGGATTGGTTCCCTCTTCCAAGTGCAATATAGAGGTGTCGGCCATGAAGCAAATGGTCTTTATACGCACCATGATCAAAGAGTCCAGGACGAGGAAGAACTCCCGGAACAATCATGGTTCCCTCGGTCGTTCCATTGGTCATCCAGATTTCGGCTCCGTTTCCAGCCAAGAAATAGAGATATTCTCCTACCGTTATCAACGGTCTTACGCGTGATGGATAAGGGCGATCAAGAACACTGAGATGGGTAAGTGTTTCGTCTAGAATCGATAGCTTGCCACTTGAAATGAAATACATAGCTCCGCCATTGATAGGAACGAGAAAACCAGAAGTCGCTAATGCCTGGGCATGATCGCTCTGGATTTCGTGAGTTCCGTCTCTAGTCCCATCGGTTCGCCAAAGCCTCCCCTCATCTGCTATCCTAAAAACCATTCTCTCCTGCTGCGGAATGAACTCCAATTCATTGGGATGTCCTGAGAACCCATGCAACCGCACAGTCACGCTTTCTCCCAAAGGTACTGCGTGCAGTCCCAGATCGGGGACTTGGCCATGAAATGATTCGTAGACCAGAAAGTAGCCATAGTTCCCAGCAATCGTAATCGGAGTCATTGGTGTAAGAACCATTCCGTTTTCGTCGACCAACGGTTGCATATCAGCGGTCTGCACGCCGGGACTCCATAGAAAGATCGCGAACAAGTCGTCTCGAAAACCCTGGACATAAACCGCAGAGTTTGAGGTGACTATGGGATTACTTCCGTCATAAACTTTAAATCCTGATTGTCGCTTTGGCTTTCCTGATTCGGGACGAACGGAGTACAAACCTCGATCTTGTGGAGCGGTGAAGAGAACCAAGTCCCCATACGCTGTGAGATTCCGGGGGAAGAACGATTGGCCGCCAGGAGCCATATCTTCAATCATGGTGGCTCCGATAGGAGATTCATCTGTTATCCAAAGTTCCCTTCCATGGATAATGTCACTGCCCGAAAAGAATAGGTTGTCTCCTGCGACCACAGCTTCGAAACCGACACCTGCATAGCTATTGACATCTTGATTGATGTCTTTGAGTAGCTTGGGTTGTTGGCCATAAGCGGTAAATAATAGAATAACAAAGACTATTGCCCGGTAGGTATACCGAAGCTCGCGGCCTGCATACAGGTAATGATCAAATGTCCAGGTGCTACACAAACAGACGCCAGATTCTATACCTTCGCCGACATCCTGGGGAAGCGATGCCGTTAAAAAATCAGCCATAAAAAGAATTTGATCGAATGGGCAATCGGCGTCAAGTAAAGTATCATCGCTAGATCACAAGAGAGGCGCATGGCTCCTGTTCTCCTGGAGGGTTGTTCGACAGTCGACAAAGAGGAGGAGAAGCCCCATTTTCAGGTGATTCTCCCGATCGCGGAGAAGGAGCATTTGTAACGACGACACCTAGGCTAATGAGCGACGACACCCCCGAACCCCCATCATCCGGAGGAAAGGGAGTGGTGACGATCAAAGTCATGCCCCGACCTGATTATCGGCGTCGTCTCGTCGTTGCACTTCAGTATGGACTCATCGTCTTTGGGTTTCTTGCCCTGATTCACAACAATATCGTCGAGATCTACTTTGCTAAGGACTACAAGGTTTACCTACCGGCTAATGCCGATGGGACGCTGAAGCCGAAGATCCAGCGCGGGTATGATCGATTGGTTGATTATGGTCAACGCATGGGACTTGGATCGGTCTGGAAAATGTATAGCCCTCCCTGGCCAATCATCCGCGAAGTCGAATGGCTCGCAGAATCCCCGGAAGGCGAATGGGTTTCCGTAACCAGTGTTCCCAATCTCTCAAAAGAGTATCGTGAGAAGCGCTCGTTTACGGCGGCGCTCTTCTGGGATTTCAAGGTCGCCCGCATTCACGATAACTACATGCTCTATGACGAAACGTTTTACGGTGAAACCAATCTTTTGAAACACTTCGTCGATTTTCAGCAGCAACGTATGGCTGAGGAACTTGGTTGGGAACCGGTGGCGGTTCGCGTGATCGCGCGCGATACCCACATTCCTCCACCGGCGGAGAAAGGTTCATGGACGACTTACGGCGCTCCTCCAGACGTGATCGCCTATGACAAGACATTTCGTTACAAGCCATAGACTGATCTCGTGTCGTGATTGAGAAGCTTCACCGCATCTGTTTTTTCGAGATCGATCCCTTTATCATAGGCGTATACCGCATTTATACCGGCCTCTTCATGTTGCTGATGTTGGCGATGTTAGGTCCGAATTGGATGGCTTATTATGGGCCGGAAGGCATTTCTCCTATCCCGAATAAATCGATATCTGATTACAGGCCCTTCGAACCCGTTCTCAATTTCCTCACGACCGGAATGGGATTGTGGCTTTATTATGCGATTTCTCTTGTGGCGTGCGTGACGTTGACGCTTGGCATCTATGCACGCACATCCATGGCTTGGCTCTGGATCATGACGTTTTCGATCACCTATCGCAATCCCATGCTTGTGAATGGAGAGGAACAAGTGCTGGCGATTCTCACTTTCTATTCGATGTTTTTACCTCTCAACGCTTCGTTCAGCTACGCTCAGATGTTTGTTGAGAAACGGCGTGGCTCGATCCTAGAGAACGATCATAAAGTCAAAGTATGGACATTGATGCCGATTCAAATTCACATCATGCTCATGTATCTATTGAGTTGGCCGCATAAACTAACGACGGGCGATACCTGGAAGGACGGAACAGCGGTTTATTATGCGATGATGGCAAGGAATTATCCGCGGTGGCCAGGGATGGAAATCTTTGCTTGGAACGATGCCATACTTAGCCGAATCACGACCTACTTCACTCTGGTGTTGGAACTTGTGGCGCCACTGCTCGTGTGGTTCAGGCGCTTGCGGGCTCCTATCGTCATCCTTTGTCTCATCCTTCACGTGGCACTCGGAGTGCTTCTTGAGGGCGTACTCGCCTATAATGGGGCCACCATTGCTGCGTTTATCTTATTCCTCCCGAGCCGGCAAACTCGCGAACTTTGTAGAACGTTTGTTGGGGGATCCGATTGGCTCGGGGCATTGGGACGCTATGTCATTGGGAAGCCCGTCTTACCCAAACCATTTCCTCTCGCAAAGGTCACCCATCAAACATAGGCCAGCGTTGAGTGCGAATGTCAGGTTGCTCAGCCAGCGTTTTCCGGATTCGTTGTAATGTGTCCTTATAGGACGATTTGGGAATGCGGTCGATCGCCGCTTCGAACTGAGCAGAATCGATAAATCCCATATTGTAAGCAGCTTCTTCGGGGCAACCGATAGTGAGGCCTTGCCGCATTTCGACTGCTTGCACGAAATTGCTCACATCCAGAAGATTCTGTGGTGTGCCGGCGTCGAACCATGCCATGCCGCGGCCTAATGTGAGAACGTGAAGTTTCTCGCGGTCCAGATAATGGCGGTTCACATCGGTGATTTCGTACTCGCCCCTTGCTGAAGGATCCAATGACGCAGCGACCTCCACTACCTCAGAGCTGTAGAGATACATTCCCGGTACGGCCCAATTAGAAATAGGGTTCTCCGGCTTTTCTTCGATGCTGATCCCTTTGAAATGCTCGTTGAAAGCGATAATGCCATAGGCGGAAGGGTTGCGCACTTGGTAGGCGCAGACGGTGGCTTCGCCTCGTTGAATGGATTGTACGGCAGTGCGCAGAAAAGTGAGATCGCCATAGATGATATTATCTCCCAGCATGAGAAAAACATTATCCGCACCGATATGATTTTTGCCGATCACGAGTGCTTCGGCAATACCGCGAGGTTCATCTTGTTCCGTGTAGTCGATGTGTAATCCCCATTGTGATCCATCACCCAGCAATCGCTCGAAATTTGGCAAATCGTGGCTGGTGGAGATGAGAAGAATCTCGCGTACCCCTGACATCATCAACGTTGTCAGCGGATAATAGATCATGGGTTTATTGTAAATGGGCTGCAGTTGCTTGCTCGCAACTTGAGTGATGGGAAAGAGCCGCGTGCCGTTGCCGCCTGCTAGAAGAATGCCCTTGGTTTTATTGGCTGCCATGATCTTATCGGTTCGCGCGTTCTAAAGCTCGCTGACTCCACTCTTGATTATCCAGATACCACGCCACCGTTTCCCGTAGACCTTCTTCAATCCCGATTTGCGGTTTCCAACCCAATGCCTCAACTTTTGAGGAATCCATCGCATAGCGAAAATCGTGTCCCGGGCGGTCTTTGACAAATGAAATCAATTCACGCGATTGCCCAATGGGCAAGCCGCGTGCGCGATCGAGCTCATCTAAAAGATTTTGGACGAGATCGATATTGCGCAATTCGTGATCGCTTCCGATGCAATAACTTTCCTTTAATTGGCCATTGTCTAATACCGTGGCGATCGCGCGGCAGTGATCGCGAACAAATAACCAATCGCGCACATTCTCGCCTTTGCCGTAAACGGGGACGGGTTCACCGGCCAGAACCTTGCTGATGGTGAGTGGGATCAATTTCTCAGGGAACTGATTGGGACCGTAATTGTTGGCTGCGTGACTAATGATATAAGGCAAGCCATAGGTTTCGCCAGCGGCGCGGACCAAGTGATCGGCTGATGCCTTGGAAGCCGCATAAGGACTTCGTGGTGCGTAAGGAGTCGATTCCTTGAAGTATCCCGTCGGACCTAGCGCTCCAAAGACTTCATCCGTAGAAACATGATAAAATAGAACATCATCGCGATCGCCCCAGGCTTTGAGTGCCTCTTGAATGAGCACTAAGGTGCCTTCCACATTGGTGCGGACAAATACCACGGGATCCAAGATAGAGCGGTCCACATGAGTCTCCGCGGCGAGATTGATCACGCGGGTAAAGCCATGCGTCTCAAAGAGATCGCGAATCCATTCCCGATCGCCGATATCTCCTTTTTTGAAACAGAAGTGCGGATGGTTTTGAAGATCAGCGATATTCTCTTCGGTACCGGCGTAAGTTAATAGATCGATGGCAACGATGGCGTGATCGGGCTCATTCTCGAGCAAGTGCCGGCATAGATGACTGCCAATGAATCCCCCTGCTCCTGTGACTAATGATGTCTTCATAAGTGGTTCATGAGAGAGGTAGCATTGGCGGGAACGAAATATTCGCGATCATTAAAATCCGTGGTAACGCTTTGGTATGTCAAAATTAACGGCTCATTTGTTCATCTTTCTCACGATTGTCTTCGCCGTTTACAGCCAGGTGATTATCAAGTGGCAGGTCAATACGAAGACGGCGGTGGGCGGAGATCAGAATAAATTTCAGTTTATTTTATCAATGTTTCAGAATCCTTGGGTGTTGAGCGGCATTGCCGCCACCTTTATCAGCGGCGTGACGTGGATGTTGGCTATGACGCGGCTTGATTTAAGCTATGGTTATATCTTTATGAGTCTCGTCTTTGTCTTAGTGCCGACGGCCGGTTATCTCTTTTTTAACGAGCCCATTACCTCAACAAAGATCATTGGTGCGGTCATGATCATGGCCGGCGTTTGTGTGGTATCCATCGGAGCCACTTCTTGATTTGTGTCTCAGAGATTGGTGAATTGAAGGATGTCCGCGACCGTCTTGCATTTCTCCAAAGCACCGGATTCGAGGTTCACGTTAATCTGATCGAGGATGGAAACGACTTCCATTTGCCCCATGGAATCCCAATCGCTGAGATCTTCCAGCGTTGTGGTCTCGGTGACTGCTGCTGGATTATCGCTCAATACTTCTGCTAGTTGTTTCACAAGCTCCTCACGATTCATAGGGGCGCAACGTAATGGTTAAACTGATTCATTCCACTCTAAAATGGCTCCTCCCCAAGAGTATCCAACTCCGAAGCCCACTAACATGACTTTCTGTCCCGGCACTAGCCTGCTTTCTTTTAGTAAATGATCCAAGGCAAGCGGGATGGTTGAGGAGACCGTGTTGCCCAAGTCTTCTAAATGGATGACGAAGCGATTCCGTTCAATGCCGATCTTACGGCGTAGTCGTTCGAGCATATAGGCATTTGCTTGGTGGAAAACAAAGTGATCGATTTCTTCAAGGCCGAGCTTCGCTTTTGATAAAACGGCATCGACCAACCTAGGAACGGCACGAAGCGTGAAATTAAATATCTCCGGACCGTTCATATGAAGACATCCTGGCCGGGATTCCTCGCTACGAGTGGCGGCGAATCTTTCCGCGATCCCGCCTTTTAGGATGAGTTGCTCTTTCCCGCCGCCATCACTTCCAAAGACGAAGGCTTTGAGCTCATTTTTTGAGCGCTTGGCTAACAAGGTGGCGGTGCCGGCATCGCCAAAGATGGTCCGCGTGGCCAGGTCGTCCGGCGCTGCATAACGGCTGTAAGCGTCAGCCGTCAGGAGTAGGGCGTTCGACGCGAGCCCCGATTCGAGCAGTCCGTGGAGCACGCCGAGGCCATAAACGTAACCAGAACAGCCGAGATTCATGTCAAAGGCGCCGCACGAGGTCGGCAAATCCAGGGCGTCCTGAAGCAGGCAGGCGGTGGTCGGCAGAAGGAAGTCAGGGGCCTGCGTGCAGTAAAGAAGGAAATCAACCTCGCCCGGTTCGCATTCACTGGAAGTGAGGAGCGCCTGTCCCGCTTTGACGGCGAGATCAGACGCGTTCTCATCGGGACCAAGAACACGCCGGGAACGAATGCCGGTCTTCTTGAAGATCTCCTCCGGTGACCATTTGCCCGCGTCCGCTCGCGCCAGAGCATCGTTGGGCAAGGCTTGATCAGGTAGGGCGGTGGCGAGCGAGACAATCATGACGACGAGATTATGATAAATCTTGTATTATTAATAATTCAAGTGAAACTCCCTTCATTCTCGATGCGACAGCAACCTCGCTTTCGAACATCGCTTCGCATATCTAAGAAATACGGTTGCCTGCAATTCCCAGGGAAATACTCTGGCATTTAGGGAATCTCGAGTACTTATGCACGACTGCAATCACTGACCATGGCTTCGATCATCATCTTTGGAACCGCGCAACTTGCTGAACTCGCGCACTACTATTTCACGAAGGATTCGCCGTACGATGTCAAAGGTTTCACTTTGGATGATGATTACGTGAGAGAAGACATTTTCTTGGGCCTACCCGTGATTCCCTCGAGCGAAGTGACCAAGGTCTGTCCACCCTCGAATCACAAGATGTTTGTCGCCATTGGCTATTCGCAGATGAATCAGTTGCGCGCGGCCAAATTCCGGGCCGCCTTGGAGATGGGTTACGAATTGCCAGGCTATATCAGCTCACGGTGTACCATTCTGACGGAAAAGCTTATTGGGAGAAACTGTTTCATTCTCGAAGACAATACCATTCAGCCATTCGTCGAGATTGGTGACAATGTGGTTTTATGGAGTGGCAACCACATCGGTCACCACTCGGTTATTGAAGATCATTGTTTTCTCACTTCGCACGTCGTGGTTTCAGGCAATTGCCACATTGGGTCTCATAGTTTCTTGGGCGTGAATGCCACCCTGCGAAATGAACTCACCTTGGGCAAAGCGACGTTTGTTGGAATGGGTGTCGTGATGCATAAAAACACTCAAGAAGGTGAGGTTTATTTACCGCCACGGCCGCAGAAATGGAGCAAATCGAGCAGCGATCTTAAGATCTAACAATGTCTGCTAAAGGAATCTTCCGAAGCTGAGAAAGCATTCTGTTTTTAATGAAGCTCTCCATCGTTAGTTCCATCTATTATGGTGAGAAGGTGTTGCCTGAGTTTCATCGGCGGATCATTGAGACCATTCGCTCTATTACAGACGATTATGAGATCATTCTCGTCAACGATGATTCGCCGGACGACGCTTTGCAGGTGGCATTGGATCTGCAGAAGTCGGATCCGCGTATTAAAATCATCGATTTGGCACGGAACTATGGTCACACCAAAGCATTGATGGCAGGGCTCTCGTATGCGCAAGGCGATCTTGTGTTTCAGACAGGATGCAGTTTGGAAGAGAAGCCCGAAGCACTCGCTGATTTCTTTCGCGCTTATCAAGGAAAAGAAGACGAGATCGACGTCGTGTGGGGCCGGCGCGATGCTCAGTTTGATAATGCCTTTCGGCGAATGGCACGGCGCTTCTATTTTCGGATTCTCACCTTGTTTGCCAACATGGAGCTCCAAGAGCACGCCACAATCTCGCGCCTGATGACACGGCGCTATGTCGATTGCCTGGTCCAACATCATGAACGTGAGATGTTTCTTCCCGGCATCTGGGTCCTAGCGGGTTTTGAGCAGATTCCTGTGGATGTGATCAAAGAATCCAAAGGTACCAAGCCCTACCGCATCATGAGGAAACTCATCGTTTTAATCGATTCAATCGTTTCCTTTAGCCACAAACCACTCGTATGGATTTTTTATCTTGGGTGTGCGATCATTTCATTCTCCGTTCTCGCCGCCCTATATATTGTTATTCTGAAATTGGGCTTTAGCCGCTTTGTGCCGGGCTCTGCCTCGTTGATGATCGTCATCTGGGCGCTCGGAGGCTTGAGCCTCTTTACCCTCGGAGTGATTGGGATTTACCTTTCGAAAGTCTATACCGAAGCGAAACACCGACCCTATTCTCTTGTGCGAGAGATCTACTCGCAGAAAGCCGATTCGAATAAACAAGAAACAAACAATCTGTAGGCGGCGCTATGGAATCCGATCGCCCCATATCCCAATTAGGATCGTTCTTTGTCAAGCATCGCTTGTTGTTGGCAGCGCTTTCACCCATCATCGCCTACCTGCTCGCGCTAAATCCCTATTTTCTTCCGGAAACCTACGACAATGCCATCTTCTTTCAAGGCGCGAAGGCGATCGCTGAATCGGGTCATTTTCTATGGCAAGGCACTTACGTTGTGGATTGGGGCCCCGGTCTCTCAGGTTTATTAGCGATTCCCATTAAGTTAGGCTTCGATTCGGTACTCGCCGCCAAGTTCACCATCGTCGTCTTGATCTTATGCGGTGCGATCCTCGCCCACAGACTTTTTATCAAAGAAGCGCGGCCGTTTCCTCATTTAACGTTGGCGATTACCCTCTTGCTTCCATTGAGTCTGCTCCAAGGCACGCGCATCATGGCAGACTGGCCTTATACCACTTTCGCATTCCTCTTTCTCTTCCTCTTGCAAAAACTGCAAGACAAACCCTCGGCCCCATTGGTGATCCTGGCCGGAGTCACTTTAGGGTATGCCTCCCTCATTCGTTTCATTGGCGTTCTCTTAGGGGCCGCCGTCGTCTATCAAGGCTGGAGAAAAATCCGATCCACGAAAACGCAGTGGTCATTCAAAAGTGCGCTACCGGAGGTGATCGTTGCCATTATTGGGGCGTCCATTTTCTGGGCATGGAAGTTTTGGATTCGCTATCAACAAGATCTAGGTAAGGCGAATGAGGTGCAGTATTACGAAGACGGATGGATCGAGCGCATATTCTCCTCCCTTAATCCCGCTTACATTCTTGAACACAACAGCCAGCTCCTTTTTCAGTGGCCCACCATTGGCGGCGCGATGGGACTTCCCACTATTGTGATTCTCACGGCGACGCTTATACCCGCGGGAATGATCCTCATGGGAATCGTTCATCTCTTCAGGACGGGAGAGTCTCGCCCCATGGATGCCTATGCCTTCCTCGTGATTGTCTTAGTGAGCTTTCTCTCAGATCGCGCGCAAACGCGTTATCTTCTTCCTATTGCTCCTCTGTTAATAAACTATTTTCTGGTCGGATTCCATCAATGCCTCCACTGGGTGCCTCTTTCTTTCATTCGAAAACACCTTAAGGGCAGCTTCCATGCCGCCGTCGCTTTGTGGATGGCCATGTTGACTCTGCTCCTGAGCTATTTACTGATTCGCGGCACCTCGGACAAGAGTCATCGTGGTCTCTGCGCACTGGCGAGCCCTTCCCCGGCTTCTTTTTATGGAGGATCCTGGGGGCATCTTTATGAGGCTTGTGAATGGATAGCGAATCAGACTGAACACGCTGGAGATGTGGGCACGACGGCGGGCATGAATCGTTATGTTCACGTTTTTACCAAACGCTTTGTGCCTGATCAACTCAGCGACTCGACCAAGCTCGCCTTTATCGTCGAATACGAAATCGATCCCTTACGACCAGACCAACGAGAGTCCGTCGAGATTATGAAATCACGCAAGTTCGGTGATATCACCGTTCATAAACTAAAGAATTCATTTTGATTTCGTAGATAGAGGACGTGGCAGGGATGGCTCTCCAAACTGTCCGGGAGAGCGCGTGTTTTTAGTTCCTGCTTAGCGATCCTAACGGATCGGGCAGGGCATTCAAAAAACTACCAACGTCGAATGAATCAAGACATGGCTACGGGATCACTGTAATTGGCGAGTCCGAGATTCGCTTTGTAGGTCCGCTCCTCGGGCGAAACATAGAAGTCATTCTCATCCACCGGAACTTGCGAATTGAATCCCAAGAAACGGCGCGCTCGATCGCTCAAACTCGCAGCCAATTCCGGTGGCAGAAGCCTTGGATAATCAAAGCGCTGCTTCATCCAGGGACGGCAGGCCTGCAAGCCGATGGCATAGCGTGTTTTGTCCGTATGATTGGGTGCGCCTGCATGATAGCAACGCGTGCTAAAGAAAACCGCGTCACCCGCTTTCCGCGTGATCTGAACGGCATTGGCAAAGAATTCTTCATCGGTGGGCGGACCCTCAGATTTATGCGAACCCGGTAAGAAATAGGTGGCACCGTTTTCTAATGTGATGTCATCCAATGCCAACATCAATTGTAGCCGCGGAAAATACTCGGGGATGAAGAAGTTGGTATCCACGTGCACTTTACACGCTAAGGTATTTTGCGAAGGCGGCATGATCGCGGAATTGTAGCAGTAGGCAATGCATTGATCGGTGAGGAAATGAGAGAATACCTGGTGCATCACATCATTTTCAAGAAGCTCCACGAATTCCGATCCGTAGCGCACGAGTTCGACCACGAGTTCCGGTAGCTTTGAGGGGCGATCTTTCCATTTCTCACGGTCTTCAACCATCACTTCCGCTAAGCGAGATTTCATCCGCGCCACTTGATCGGCATCGATCATTCCTGGTACAAGACTAAAGCCTCGTTGTTCAATTTCATCGTAGTGTTTTTGAAGGTCCATAGGTATTTTGAGTGCGTTTGAATGGTCGATTGAAAGAAACCATTATCTTTCCAGAACGGCCAAGCCGACACCGGATTTGCCGTAATCGTTTCCGTTATAAAGCATGTAACGTTCTCCCTCGCAGTCGAAGACATGCGGGTATTCGATCATATCACTATCCCACCCATCCTCTGAGCGATCGATTCCCGCGAGTTCGTCTTTCCTCTCGAAGGCAACGCCATCTTCCGATTCTGCGTAGCCGATGCGGTAGCGATCGCCTCGATAACAATACCACATCTTGTAGAGAGCGCCGTCCTTGATCACGCAGGGCCGCGCGATCGCATATTCCTCATCGCATTTGAAGTCGATGGAGGCGTAGCCAGATTTCTTCCAGGTGAGACCATCTGCGGATTCCGCATATTTGAGATGATAGTAATGTTTGGGCTGAGCGTTGTCATCATGAACCCACCGGTCACAGGAGAGATACCACATTCTCCAAACGGCATCGTCTTTCAAGACACAGGGATTGCCACAGAAGAACGGATCCACCTCATCGCGACCCAGGCTCGGCGCGCGGGAGATTTTCTCAAATGAGCCGGTTCCATTGGCAATGGCGATGCCAATGGAATTGTAGAACGGTACGGTGACTCCGAGATTCCAACCTTGGAAATAAAGGAGCTTGCGATCGCCATCATTTACTAACCAGGACATCATCGCGCCGCTATCGTCAAAAGATCCCAAAGGACCTGGTGCGAGAATAGGCTCTTGGGATATATTTGTCACCTTTGAAGGGTCGTTCACATCCAGGTCGAATGTCCCGATATGCGAACGGTTCTCTTCGTTCCGCGTCGTAAAATAAATCCGTTGCCGGCTACCGCCAAGAGCATCTGCAAAGGCCACCGCGCAGTGAGTCCGCATCCATGAAGGATCGCCTGATGGTTTGAAGACTCTACCGAGTTTTCTCCATTTCATACTGCCTTACTTCTGCTCAAAGTTGGATCGTAGTTATAAATGCGACGAATGCCGGCCAGTGCAGCGTTCTGGCTTGGGGATGATTCTTTTAAACTGGGATCATAGATATGTTTGACTACGACGAAGGGTCGCTCGCGAATTTCGGACAAGACTTTCGCCAAATAAATACCGACGACGCCAATACTGAAAACGACCAATCCTCCCAAGAGGACGAGAGAAATCATGGTGTAAGCCCACCCATCCACGACGACGCTTTCCGTCACATCTCTAATGGCAACGACCATGGCGGCCAATGCGGACGCGGCGGCGATGAACAAACCCAGGTAGAATAGACCGACCAGAGGGCGTGTGCTAAACGAGGTGATGGAGTTCACCACGATGGCCAGTTTCTTTCTCAGTGTGTAAGTGGAACTTCCTTTGGATAGTTTTTGATAGGTGAACGGAATTTGCCGAAAGCCAGCGATGACCCACAGGCCGGCGAGAAACAGCTCGCGATCTCGATGGCTAAGCAAGCTTTCGACATATCGCCGCGACATCAACCGCGACATGGTATGATTCACTTGAATCGGATGCTCTGATAGTCGGCTTATGAGCCAATAGAAGGCCGCGCCGCTGAATTGCTCGAAAAACCCGCCTTTCCGCTTGAGTTGCCGGCCCCAAACGACATCCACATCCGGATTCTCGTGATAGAGACGATAGAATTCGACGATCGACGCCGGATCATCTTCGAGATCGCAATCGATCTGGAAAACCAGTTCTCCCTTCGTATGAGCCAGGCCCGTTTGCATGGCTTTCAAGTGGCCGAAGTTACGCGTCAGGTCGACGACTTTGATATGATCATCGGCTTCCGCACGCTTCTTGGTGATGTCTAGCGCATTATCAGGCGAGCCATCATTCACGACCACAATTTCATAATCGTCCGTGAGTTCTCGTATGGCCTTCGTGGTGCGATCGAGGAATTGCTCAATGTAAGGAGCTGAGCAATAGAGTGTGGTAACAACAGAGAGCTTCACAGATCGAAGGGTGGTGATTTCCAATAATCTATCAAGTCTACAAGACGATAATCACACGGATGCCAACACCGTGCGCGTGCAGGAAATCACCCTCTCGACCGTTTGATCAGCCATTCCCAACCAAAGCGGCAGACGAATGAGGCGTGCGCTCAAATCGGTCGTTCGCGCAAGATCCCCGTGGGCGCGGCCATAACGTTTCCCTGCCTCCGCCGAGTGCAAGGGCACGTAATGGAAGCACGTTGAGATTCTCATTTCACGCAATTTGCGGATGGCCGCATCCCGCGCTTCGGAATCCCGCAAGAGGAGATAATACAAGTGAGCATTGTGACCCGCTTCCGCCGGCACATAGGGACGTTGCACCACTCCCCGGCTCTCGAGATCAGTGAAGGCATCCTGATACATTTCCCAATGCCGCACCCGTTCTCGCGTCACGTTCACTGCTGTCTGAAACTGACCAAAGAGATAAGCCATCGTCGGCTCTGCTGGAAGATAGGATGATCCCATATGCACCCAGCTGTATTTGTCGACGAGCCCGTTGACAAAGGCCCGGCGATTGGTGCCTTTGTCAGAAACGATATCGATCAATTCGTGTTCGCTAGGATCCTTGGACAGAAGGACGCCGCCTTCACCACAATGAATGCCCTTCGATTCGTGAAAGCTGTAGACGCCAAAGCGGCCCAAGGTCCCTAACGGTTTGCCTTTATAGGTGGAGAGGAAAGCATGAGCGGCATCTTCGATGACGCTGATTCCGTGGCGATCGGCAATCGCATTGATCGTATCCATTTCGCAGCTCACCCCGGCGTAATGAACCGGCACAATGACCTTGGTGGCTGGTGTGATGGCATCTTCTAACAATCGTTCATCGAGATTGAGCGTATCGGGCCGGATATCGACGAAGACTGGTGTGGCGCCACGTAGAACGAATGCATTTGCCGTCGAAGTGAAAGTGAAGGATGGCATGATCACCTCGTCTCCCGGTCCGACATCACTGAGAACGGCGGCGAATTCCAAGGCATGCGTGCACGAGTGAGTGAAGAGGGGCATGGTCACGCCCAACTCGCTCTCCATCCACTCGCGGCATTGGCCAAAGAATGGCCCACCGCCACCGAGATGAGCGTTGGCGAGTGCTTGCTCCAGGTACTTCCGTTCGTTTCCCGCTCGATAAGAGCGATTAAAAGGGACACTTAGATCTGCGACGGAGTTTGGGAGGTGATGCGACACGACTGCTCTAGATTGAAATTCTTGAAACACAAGACGGCTTTTTATGGACGAGCGGATAGTCTGGAAAATATGAGAACAGGGTATAATTGCAATCATGAATTGCGGAAATATCTAGAGGATCGCAGGTTTGAGATGGATTCATCAGCCGATGCGATCGGAGTAGCCGATTGCTAATCGCAACCATGCGAATACTCTGAGAAATATGGTTATTTGATTTGATTCTCAAACAAGAGCATTCACCATAATTGAGAGAAACAATCCAATCTCTATCTCGCCGAGCTCAGGTATCTCAGCCAAACTCTCGGAAACTCTCCAGTGACTCCAAGCCATGAATGACCTCTCTACCTCAATCTGCTCCTGGAACAAATGTGGTCAGATTCACCTCCCGGAAACCGATCACCCGAGCATGATCAGCCATGCCGCGAATCCCGTGGCCATGCCTCTTGGCCAGGATCTCTTTCGCGTCTTTTACACGACCAGAGATCGCAACAACCGTAGTCATATCACCTTTGCCGATATCCTCTTCAAGGATCGCCGCGCAGAAGTGGTTTCCATTGCCGAATCACCGGTCTTGTCTCCGGGCGAAATCGGGGCGTTTGATGATAGCGGGTGTTCCGTGGGGTGCGTGTTAGAGAAAGACGGGAAGATTTATCTATATTACCTGGGATGGAATCTTGGCGTGACCGTTCCCTGGCGAAATAGCGTTGGCCTCGCCGTTGCGGAAGCGGGAGAAACGAATTTCCAACGTTATTCACTTGCGCCCATTCTCGACCGCTCCGCCCAGGATCCCTTTACCATTTCGTATCCTTGGGTGATCGAGAAAGAGAATGGCTTTATCATGTATTATGGCTCCAACCTCAAGTGGGGTGGAAAACAAGAAGATATGGATCATGTGTTGAAATACGCGACCTCCGAAGATGGAATCTCCTGGCGGCCCACAGGAAAAGTTTGTATCGGGCTGGAAAACGATGACGATTTCGCCATTGCGCGGCCATGCGTGGTCCACCGTGACGGGCTTTATCGAATGTGGTATTCTTATCGAGGCGAAACTTATCGCATTGGCTACGCCGAGTCCACCGATGGAGAATGCTGGATACGGAAGGATGCGCACACCGGAATCGACGTCTCAGAAGAAGGCTGGGATTCAGAACAGATCTCTTATGCCCATGTCTTCCAACACGGTCAATCGTGGAGAATGCTCTATAACGGTAACCGCTACGGATTAACCGGTTTCGGCCATGCCACATCCCCAATTCTTTGTCACAACTAATTGATCAATAGAAATATGAACGCACCAAGAAATCTTAAACATCATTTTACCGAACTTGAAGAGAAGGGCTTTTCCATTGTGCCCAACGTTATTGGCGCTAAGGATGTCGTACAGTTGAAGACCGACCTCGGTCGGGCGATCAAAGACGATATGGAAGAATTTGGAGGTCTCCCGGGCAAACAAGAAAATCTCGTCGTGGACATGGTTCGCCGCGGCCGGTCTTTTGTCGAATTGTTGGAAAATCCCGTGATGCATCAACTTTTTTCACACGTTCTCGGAGATACCTGCACGCTCTATTCCTATACCTCCACGGTGATGAATCCCACGGAGAAACCCGCCGCGTCCCGCATTCATGTCGATTCTCCTAACCGTTATATCGAAGGATACGAGACGGGCATGCTCATGACGTTGGCCCTGGATGATTTCACCGAGGAGAACGGTGCCACCTATTACCTTGCCGGCTCGCATAAATCGGAGGCCATGCCGTCCGAAGAAGAATTTTATGCCAAATCCGTTCGCGTCGCGCGCAAGGCAGGCGATGCCGTCTTCTTTAGCAACCGTGTTTATCATGCCGGCGGACTCAATACTACTCGCCAAGTGCGCCATGCGGTGACCATTTATGCTTGCCGCTCGTTTATGAAACAACGCTTCGATTATCCCCGGCTCGTCAATGACAAGATTTTATCTTACTTGGGAGAAAAGGGCCGTAGCTTCCTCGGCTTCAATGTGCGGGTGCCCACCGGATGTCACGAATATTATGTCCCAGTAGACCAGCGTCTCTATAAAGCAAATCAAGGATAGGCGCCGGCATGAGCGAAAAAATCGTCGTCATCGTTCAATCCAGTTATATTCCGTGGAAAGGCTTCTTTGAGATGGCCGCACGGGCAGATGAGCTGGTTCTCTATGACGATATGCAGTATACGGTGCGCGATTGGCGGAACCGTAATCGTATCAAGACGCCCAATGGATTGCATTGGCTTTCCATTCCGGTCGTCGTCAAGGGGAAGCGCTATCAATGCATCAAAGATACCCAGGTCGTGGACTCGTCTTGGGCGGATAAACACTGGAAGACCATCCGCTTTAACTATGGCAAAGCGCCTTTCTTTGAGCAGTATGCTTCCTGGTTGGAAGACTTGTACACCCGGGCAAAACAAGAAACACATCTCTCACGTATCAATCGTCTTTTTATCCAAGCCATCTGTGAGAAACTAGAGATCGATACCGCGATCACGTTTTCCGATCGCTACGAACTCGTTGCTGGCAAGACGGAGAAGCTCCTTCATATCTGCGAGCAGGCTGGCGCTACGCGTTATTTGTCCGGTCCCAGCGCCAAAGATTACATGGACGCCACCCTCTTTGAAAATAAAGGGATCGGGCTGGAATTCATGGAATATGATTATCCGGAGTATGAACAACTTTATCCGCCTTTCGAACACGCCGTGACTGTCCTGGATCCTCTCATGCAACTGGGGCCGGAATCGAAAGCGGCGATGAATCTATAATGGCATCCACTTCGGTGGCGGGGCACAGCATCGGACTGTTCAGCTTATTCTTGCGGCATTCGCATCAAACAGGGACTTGACGCGACACTTGCCCGCAACGACGAAGGTTGCAGGTGAGTCAGTCAGAAGAGATCCAGCACAAAGTCCGGCGATATTATTCCCGAAAGCTCAGGGAACACGGTCCCACGGCGGCTGGCGTAGATTGGAATTCGGAAGAATCCCAACGCCGGCGTTTCGTGGAGCTGTGCATGATGATTGAGCCGCATCATAGTGTGCTCGACATCGGCTGCGGTTATGGGGCGATGCTTACGCACCTCCGCTCGACCGGCTGGCGCGGCGAATATTTCGGCTACGACATTTGTCCGGAAATGATCGCCGCCGCGCAAGAGATGCATTCAGGTCGTGAACGCTTCACCTCCACACTCTCAGAAGTGCCTGATGCGGATATGGTCGTCGCCAGCGGTGTCTTCAACGTGAAATTAGACGTGCCAACCCAAACGTGGCAGCGCTATGTCGATGAGGCGCTTCATTTGATGTACAAACATTGCCGCATCGCTTTCGGGTTCAACGTGCTCACCGCTTATTCAGATCAAGATCGCATGCGGGAAGATTTGTATTATGCCTCGGCGTCACGTTATTTGGATTATTGCGCCAAGCACTTTTCTCGGTGGATGACCTTGAAACACGATTACGGTTTATTCGAGTTCACCCTCTTGGTCCGGCGATAAGCCTTCGTTTCCGGCCGTTACCCAATCCAAGTTAAACCGTGCATACTTGATGGATTTGCGCTGTTTTCCATCGGCGTCCTTAACAAAATAACTATAAGAAGCGTGTAGCATGCCATCGCTCGTTTGAATGATGGAGGGATAATGAAATTCCCCCTGCCCTTTCGGCACTTTTTCCAGGTAACGGGTCCACCGGTAAGTCTCGCCTTCGTCTTCAGAAATCGAGACCGCCAACTGATGCCGGCCCGATTCCGTATCGTTGTAAATGGCAAGGAACCGGCCATCGGCGAGATTCATTAATTCCAGACCCGCGCCGGGATTCTTGAGTACCGGATGATCATAAACCATCTCCCAAGTTTCGCCGTTGTCTTTGGATTCACTCACATGAACTCGTTTGGGTGCCGGACCGTTATCGCGCATGTAAGTGACTAAGGTGCCATCCTTCTTCCTCGCGAAGCTCGGTTGAATATTGCCGCCGCCCACGATCGGTTCGCTAAACTTCCAGGAATCTCCCCAATCATCCGTGTAGGCGACTAGCGAGAAAGAAAAACCATCCGAATAAAGACCCACTAGCATTCGGCCCGCATCCGTGATATAAGGATGGGCCCGGGTAAACCAACCAAGTCGCCGCGTGAGCTTGTCGTCGGCTTGTTGGAAATTATGATAGGCCCATTCGATCGCTCGCGCATCGAACTCTCTTTGACTCAGATAAGCGGCGGTTTTCTCCCGCACCACTTTGGAAAAATCTTCGCCCGGTTTCATGTGTAAGACTTTCTCTTTCACCCAGCGGGGCGCTTTCCCGGGTTGTTGATAATCATCTGAAATCTTGTAGTTCATTAATGCGGATTCCCAAAGATTCGCTTGAATGGTCGGCCACAGAAGCCAAAGCCGATTCTTGGGATCAATGATCATGCAGCAGTTCGTGTCGGGAAACTCCGGCGTGTCTGCCATGAGAAAAGGTTTGGTCCATTGGCCAGTCTTGGCATCGCGCTTGGCCCCGCGAATCACCACATCATCAGAACGCCGTTCACCCGATCCGTGAAACCAGCACACAATGAGTTCTCCGTTAGGCGCCGCTACAATACAGGAGCCATGATTGTGCCAGTCCTCCAAGGGAAAGATCAATTCGCCGTGATGGATCGGTTCTGCCCAACCGATCGTCACGCTCGCCAAGAATAAGAGCCAAGATTTCATCATAACTTTCATACGCCCCCCCGGCCCCTGCTCTCAAGACTCGACTTCATGTAGTTGAGGTGGCATGCTGCCCGGCTTAACCATGCAGGGGATCGATCCATCAAACGGCCGTAAGCTTCGCCGATTAAAAATCGCCGAAGCCATCTGTTGGGGCTTTGCCTGCTTTGGTGTTATCACCATTCCGCTGGTCATTGCGGCTGCTCCTTTCGTCGCCGTCATTGAGTACGACGAACAGAATGAGGCCACACCCAAAGTCACGCCCAAGGGGATCAGCAAGTTTGCCGTCTACTACGGATGCGGTCTCGTAGGGTGTGCGGCCCTTGGCATCATGGCGCCCCGGCTTCGCCGGCGCCATACAGAGCTTTTGTTAGAATCACAGAAAGTTGGGGATTGGGATGCCTACAATCCCGATGAACGCACCCGGAAATGGTTGCGGCGTGTGGAGAAGGAACGCCAGCAACGCCAAGCTCTGCTTGAAAACGCCCCGAAAACCAAGTCACGACGACGGCATTCGAAGAAACAGAAACGCGTTCATCTTCCCCCCGAGTCACGCAAAGAATCCTGGTATCGCGCCTGGTTCCGTTCGTGGCATGGTTAGTTCGTTAGGCCCGCCGAGGTGTTTAATCAGGAATGCGATGTACTCGGAAGTAGCGCGTGCCGCCACCAGCGCCCACGCTGTATTGGGAGCGGCTGTTATAGGGACCGGATTGGGTTTCCCACCTCACGAGATCCTTTGATTGTTCAATGTAATAAAGCCAACCGGGTTCCATATCCCAGCGCAAGGAGATGCCACGATTTTTGGGAATGGCGTGAATTGGAAAGGTCACACGTTCTGCAGAATCGAAAGGCACGATTGGGTTTGATCCTTCGATGAATTCCTCACGATTGGAGACCCCATCGCCGTCGTAGTCATCTAAGCCGTCAGCAACGCTGTTAGGGCGACTACGATTGACGCCAACGGAGTCCGGGTTGAAGGGGTCGAAGGGATTCTGAATGCCGGGAGTGTGAGGATCGAGATCACGCGTTTCCTCATGATCATAGAGACCGTCGCGATCCGTATCGCCAATGAGCGCCGGTACGGTCAATGGATGGACCATGGTGATGACGCCCCTAGCGAAGCCCTCACGGTTCAAGATCTCCTCTACCGAAGCCGCTTCACGTCGATCACTCACAAAGAGTCGGTTCCCCGTTTGGTAAACCCAAGTTCCCCTTACGCCCTTGATTTCTGTGTGCAGCATCGCGCTCACGGTGGCGTTGCTTCGTTCCACTTTACTAAGGAAAGCCCGCAGTTGAATGGGGCGTGCCGGCGAATCCTCCTCCGGGTTGAGAATGAATTGAGTTCCCACGCCGGCGTGCATGGCTTGAACCAGCGCGTCTTGTCTTCCCAAGAGAATGTTTCGCAAGCCGCTGTCGAGATCACGTGAAAAGATGCCGTTCCGGATACCAGCTGTCTCGGCACTGGCGGGCGCAGGCACGTTAGCACCGTTCTTAAAGTAGAGAAAAGCGATCGTGTCCGCGACGTCTTGCAGCGACGCGGTTTCTTCGAACTGTGGCTGGGATAAATAACGTGTTAGGGTGTCAATGCTGCCGTCGTGCAAGTAGCCAAACCCGGATAGACTATTCGTGCTTCCGGCATCGAATCCAATCTTCTCGTGAAGATTGCGCAACTGAGAGGGTTTGAACTCGGATTGCGTAAGACTTGGCAACTCAGAAACGGCCGGCGGTAACTCAGGCGCGTCATAGCCGCCGCTGCTGGAACTCCCCTGATGACAGCTGAGGCAATCCCGTCCGTGGAAATGCTCCAAGCGCTGTTTGTCAAATATCTTCCGGCCGCGAACAGGATCACCATCGGGCAAGGGCACCCGTTCGCCATCCTCTACGGCGAATTGGTTAGGCAGTGCCACTTTCTCCGGCATGGAATGGTCGGTCTTGCGATAGGGGTTGGGCGGGAAAGTGATCGTGTTAAGATAGGCACGGAATTCGGCCATCTCTTCGTCCGTGAGTTGCTGATCCGCCCCCAGCAAAGTTTCAAAAAAGACATTGAAGTCTTCCACTTCACTTTGATCGCCCCGCCAATGCAATGGACCGTTGCCAATGATTCCTTGCAGCGTTTGCGTGACCATGGGGCCCTTAATCGCACTGTACTCGACCGTTTTCGAAATGAGCTTGCCTGTCTCAAAAACGTCTACCGCACGGCTGCGACGGAGCGGCTTGTCTAACGGATTTCCTAAGTCCCACGCCAGCCGGTCCATGCGCGCATCGACATGACAGGACGCACATGAGACGTGCCCCAAGCCGGAGTTCTTATGCGTATCATAGAGGTGTTTCCGGCCGTTCTTGATCACCTCTGGCGTGGGATCAAAGTAAGGCACACGGTTCAGCTCGTGCCCAGCGTGAGTATCGACAACGGAAATCGATCCTTCAAACCGGTTGAGCACGTAAAGCCGGTCCTCCGGTTCATTGAGCGCCAAGCCCGTGGGCCCCTCGCCTACCTCAATAGTACGGCCTTCCAACAAGCGATCTCCCTTGGAATCAGTGATAATCACGTTGTTAGAGCCCATTCCGGCAATGAACGCCTTGCCACTTTTGCGGGTCCAGACAATGGCCCGCGGATCGCCAAGGGATCTCTGGCGAACGGCCTCAGCGACCGAAGGCGTCGTGTAATCGAGATGGGGGTTGAGGTCCTTATTGGCAATTGTTTCCGTCGACCCATCCGGTTTCAACTGGACAATGGCTTGCTGTACTCTGAGAAACACGCCCTTCAGATTCGGTTCATAGCGAACGTGATTCATGGCATCCGTCCCCACCACGGAAATGGTGCCATCGCTAGGATTCACATCCACCGCCATGCAGATATTCATCAGTCCCTTGGCATAGTGGATGTCACCAGTTTCGGTATTGATCACGGCGAGGTCGTGATCGACGAGATCCCATCCGGGCACACGCCCGGATTCTTCTGCCCGTTCACCGGTTACAAAGGTCGTCCAGTCTCCATTGTTATCATCTTTCCAGCGACCGTCCGTTTCTTTCCTAACAATCAGGCCTACAGGCTGTGTTTGTAAAGGATTAAACACATTGTAAGGACTTACCCTATCACCTTTGTTTGGAGGGGGATTCACGCCGCCATATGGCCCATCAGGCGAGTTGACCACATTGGGAGGGTAAGAGAGCAGGTGGTCATTGCGACGGCTGCCCCCTAGAATCGTCGTGCCGTTACCAGACTCAAAAACGGCGGCAAAGACGTAACGCCCATCTGAAGAGACCGACAGGGATCGTGGATCTTCTCCTTCTATGGGAATCTCCTCAGGTGCCGCGCCGAGATCGGCCAAGTCATAGACTAACAACCGGTTTACTTGCGAACAACTTACATAAGCTTTGTTGGCGGATTGGGAAAAGACCACATCCACGGGTTCGTCCTGTGTCCGAAGATTGCGCGTCACGCGTCCAGAAGGAATCTCAACGATTGTGATCGAATCCGAAACGTGGTTTACCACCCACAATTCCTGGCTATTGCGAAAACGAACCGAAACCGGATCGACTCCAGTGAAAACCGACTGCCGGTGTTGGGGCACCTTATCAATGGTCTCAAAGAGTTCGATTTGATTGGCATAGGTATTCACGGCAGCTAGCCATTTGCCATCGCTACTGAGGTCTAGTGGATGCCCGTGCGGAGACTCCAGATTGGTGGCGGGCTGCTCCATCTTTGGGAATCCGCGTCCAAAGAAGGAACCGCTAGAGGCCGAGCGCAGATCCGCATTGTCCAAGACAAAAGGCGTTTCCGCCAATGCCGGTGCACAGAGAAGAAGGGATATGAAGGATAAGTTCCGTTTCATAAGAGGCGTGAGTTCAATAAGTTGTTAGAGAGAGCCTGGGACTCACGAGAGAACGGGCCATCTTGCGGGAAAAGGCCTGGCGAGGGGAAGCTAAAAACGAGTAATTTAGCGTGTGGCGACAACCTTAGATTTGCGCTACCCATCGAACCGGTAACCCACGCCATGCACGGTGCCGATAATCTTCGGCTTGCTCGGATCTTGCTCCACGCGTTTGCGGAGTTGGGAAACCTGTTGGTCGAGCGAACGACTGTTAGGGAAATAGTGGGCGCCCCAACATTCGGCGAAGAGGTCGTCTCGGCTAATGGCCTGACCACGCCGTTTGTAGAGCATCGTAAGGATGCGGGCTTCACGCAGGCTAATATCGATGGCTTGATCTCTGCGGTAGGCGCGAAGCTCGGCTGGAACGACTCGTAAGTCATCCATGTGAAAACTTTCGAGATCCTGCGTGGCCGAGGATTGTGCTAGGCAACGGCGGGTGACGGCGCGGATACGCGCGAGGACGGCTTTGACGCCGAAAGGTTTGACGATGAAATCATCGGCTCCCAGTTCAAGGCCTAACACCGTGTCGATCTCCTCGGACTTGGCACTGATAAAGAGAATGGGCACGCGGGTGTCCTGCTCACGGATCTTGCGACAGACATCATAACCGCTTAGCTTGGGCATCATCACATCCAGACAAACCACATCTGGTTTCTCCGCCTCAAAGAGATCGATCGCTTCCTGGCCATCGCTGGCTCCAAGCGTTTCATAGCCGTCTTGGCCTAACAAATCGAGTAGGCCTTTGCGGGTGTAGGAATCATCTTCAGCGACCAACACTTTCATGGCGCTTCTAGGCTTGAGTGAGACGTAAAGAATAACTTCGGCAGTGATGACCAAGTGAGCGCTTCTCCCGTAGCGGTGACTTTTAGTCGCCGCCGAAACAACCCCTGCATTCGGCGGCGACTAAAAGTCACCGCTACGAATGGAGCAACGCCTTTGCCGCTACCAAGATCTCCTGCTTGTTTGTTTATTATGATTGAATGGGATTGAGGGTGATCTCAAACGCTGCCCCTTCAGGAGCAGAAATGAGCGAGAGATCGCCGCCATGTTGCTGGGCGAGATCTCGTGCGATGGTTAGGCCGATCCCAGTGCCGGCGACGCCTTCATTGGTGCGATCGCTGAGCCGAAAGAAGGGCGCAAAGACGCGCCGCCGGGCTCGTGCCGGGACGCCGGGTCCGCGATCCTCCACCAGGATGCGCACGCCTTGATCGTTTGAGCGGCTTGTGATGCGCAGGAATCGCCCCTCGGAAGCGTACTTCAAAGCATTGCTCACAAGATTGCTTAGGATCTGTTCCGCCACGTCCCGGTCTAACGGAAAAGCTTGGCTGCCTTGGAGATCCGTCTCTACTTCAAAGTGGGCTTCCGTGAGCGCCGGACCAAAGTGCTCTAAGACATCACGAATCACTTCGTCGGGAGCGCACGATTGAGGATTCAGCGTGAGCCCGCCTCGATCCCGTTTGGCGAATGTGAGGACATTTTGAATCAGTCGTGAAAGCCGTCCGCTTTCCGCCACCACCACATTGAGACATTCCTGGGTTGCCTGGTCGTCGGGTGCCAACTTGGTCTCGGCAAGCTCTGCATACATGCGGATGTTGGTCAGGGGCGTCTTGAGTTCATGCGAGACTTGGTTCACAAAGCTGACCCGTTGTTCCGCCTCACGCCATTCGCGGCGATAAGACCAGAAGGCGTAACTGCCTAACGCCAGAAGTAAGCTGCCGATGGCCAGCAAGGCAGCGGTAAACGTCAGAGTCGTTCCGCTCGATTGGTTCCTCAACTGAAAATCTTCCGGCACGAAGTAGGCGAGCCGCCAGGAATCCAAAGGGGCCGGCGCCGGCATTTCCGCAATCGGCATTGATCCTTGAGGAGGCGTGTAGGCACCCCACTGGTAAATCGGGTAGGCGGCTTCATCGTGCAGAACGAGACGACTCTTCCCGCCGACACTATCCGGCAAGGAAGCGACAAGGTCTGACAGAAACGCCATGCGCTCCACTTCGCATCCCACAATCATCGAGTTACTGAGAGCACGCCAATAGAGGAATTGACGTCCACTTCCGTGATACCACGTGTGCCAACCTGACGAGCGTTTCTGGTTGGATTCGCCTCCTCGGCCTAACATGGAGACGATCTCTTCCAAGGAGCCGATCCGGCTTAGAAAGGCGTTTTCAGCGCTGCTACGAAGCTTCTCGATGGGCGAAGGATAGAAGATCTGTCGATCACGGCTGCTGAAAACTTGGCGCACCAATCGATGTGACCGTGATAGTTCAGGAAACGCCGTTGGGGCGACGGCTATAGCCGATTCCAATTCGCGCTCGGTGGCCGCGACGGCCTCTTGGAGATGCTGGTGTGATTCGGTGAGGCGTTCTCGGAGAACTTGTTCCAATTGATCACGCGACCGCTGCCGTTCCCGCTCCGTCATTTCGTGGCCGAACCATGCCAACAGCCCTAACGGAATGGCGACAAGAAGCAGGAGAACGACAGCGAGGCGTGGTTTCACTACGGTGTGGCTTTCTTCGTGGCCTTGCGTTGTTTCGCTTCGGTTTCTAACCCTTTCTTAAGAGCCTCCAACGCACGATCGGTCCATTCAGCGGATTGGGACGATTCGGCGGAGTTTTGAGCACTGCGATAGAAGTTCTGCTCGGCGCGCATCTGCTTGCGTTGCGTCTCCCACTTCTCGGAATCAATGTTTTGGATGCCGATATCGTTGAGGCCGTCTAACTGAGTGAGGACCGGCGCGTCATAAAGGGCGCGATTGGCATCCAAATAAGTGCCATTGTACAATAACAGATTCTTCGCCTCCTCGACTTTCCCTTCATCGCGGAGGAGCATCGCTTTCTCGTTCATATCCGTGGAAATTTGGGTGATGGCCGCCACCATCACATCGGCATCTTTGGCGCGCTGAACCACTTCCGCATCATCCGTGTATTGAGCGGAGGCCTTGGAAACGAGCTGATCGCGTTCACCAGAATCCAGGTTTGCGTAACTAACGTTAACCGAAGCCACGTGAAGCGTGTCACCTTGGGCGCCGACGGGTGCCTCCACTTCCAACAAGACGTATTTCTCTTCCTTGCTATAAATTTGATTCCACTTGAGACGGACAAACTGACCTTCAATGTCCGCCTGTCTTCCCAATACTCGAACAGGACGAATGTTTGGTGCGCATTTGATTTCTATATCCACTTGTTGCGCCACCACCGCCATGACATTGCCAAATTCCTGTTCGAAGAAGTGCGCCAATTGCTGGGGCTCTTGAATGAACCGGTGAATGCCGTCACTCGCCTCCGCGAGCTTCATCATGAGATCTTCGTTGTAATCGAGTCCAAGCCCTAACGTTGAGACGGAAATGCCTTCTTTTAGGAGCGACCGGCCGAGTTCCGCAAGTTCGCTTGGGCTCTGCGGCCCCACGTTGGCGATGCCGTCGGAAAGAAGCACGACGCCGTTCACGCGTTCTTTGCTCAAGAACTTGCGTAGCTCGGCCACGCCCTTGCTCACCCCGCCGAAGAGAGCAGTCGAGCCATCCGCCTTCAAGTCGTCGATGGCCTTGATCACCGCCTTGCGATCCGTGAGCTTTGTCGCTGGGACTAACACCTCCACCGTCGAGTCATAGGCCACGACAGAAAAAATATCCTCCGGCCGCATCATCCGCACCGCCATCTTGGCCGCATCTTTGGCATAACGAATCTTGTCACCCCGCATCGATCCCGATCGATCCAGGACAAGCGCGATATTCACCGGGCTGCGGTCACCCTCGGCTTCTCTCTCGAAACCTGTTAGGCCCACCTTGACATAAGTACTCTGTTTCTTGCCGGCCAGAATAAGCGGGTGGGCGACCTGACACGTGAGGTCTAGCTGTTTGGCCTCTTTCCCCAGACTGATACCGGCGAAAGCGATGAGCGTAACAATGATTGATGAAGGCAATTTCATAACGACGCACTCATGCTCAGGATCGCCTGACGAGCGTCAGTTCGGTGTCAGGAATTTGTAAGAAATTTGTCATCGGTTGGCTGGAGTGGCGCGCGGACCGACTTCTTTGGCTTTGGCATTCTCGATCATCAGGCGAAGCGCCTCTGTTAGGTTGCCCTCGAAGGTAATGAACGACAGATCTTTGCGTGCTCTCTGGCTGACTCCAAGCTTTCCTGTGGCGTCTACCTCGATAACTTCGACCTCAGAAGCGTCGCCATTGACATCGATGACGAATCCGGCGCCATCAGGAAAGATGCCACCCCGTGTGACCCGTTCGACCAAGAAGACGTCACCGCGCTTGGGCTGATAATCCATATCCAAACTAGTCTTCAACAATCCGCCTATTTCCGCTCGCTTTTGAAGCGCTTCCAGCGTTGGGACGGACAGGGCTTGAATGGCGGAATCAAACAATGGGGACTCCGCGGTGAATATGGTCTGCTCGATGACAAAGCTAACGAAACCACTAGTCCATTCTCTACCCTCTTCGCCATTCAGGTAGAGGCGAACCCAAGGGCCTGTGTTCCCTTTTAAACTTCCTGCACCTGCTTCGAAATGTCGTTCCGCCAGTTCAGCAATCCATTTGGACTCAAATAGTTGATTACTCTCCGAAAGCTGTCCCGAGAAGACATCTCTCATGGGCTTGGTAAGCACTCGAAAAGTAATCGGATCGACGACTCCGGTTGCCGGAAGATGCTTCGATTCTTGAAACGTCGTGACCGCCTGGACAGTCGGGGGATCGTAGATCCCATCGACATTCACGGAAAGACCATGGAGCGTGAGCCATTCTTGCACGTGCCGAACTTCATCGCCCTCGGCATCCAATGACAACCTGTTGGCGAAAGCCAATTCCCTCTGCGCGTGAACTCTCGCAAAGATTCGCGACAGCACGCTCCCATTCTCATCAGCTGCTCTCACTGGCGGCTTAGTTTTATGGCTAGATGCCAACGGAAGCACCCCAATGCTCAACTCACTCAACTCATTGGATGTCTCCTTGTCGCTTAGGCTCACAGGAATCAATTCAGACCCTGGGGAATTCTTCGCCCAAAGAGGATGAGCCACTTGTTCGCCTTCCGGCGATTGGTAAGAAAAACCTGCGGATTCCAGCGGATTGGAGGCGAACCCGGAAGCAATCACCGCCGCTGATTGCTTGTTGGCCCAATCAACCAGTTGACTGTCCTCATTGGGATGGCTTTCATTGGGATCATTCACTGCATAACGGATTTCGCTCTTGGGTTCCTTCCTTAACTTCAAGGCCGCAACGAGCGTGTGCACGGGAAGTTCCACCTTCAGACCGGTCGGGGCCTTGGGCCGGATAGATTCCGGCTTATTATCCGGTCCTTTCTGCTCTGGGCGATCCTCACGAAACGCTTCTTCCCCGCCATCGGGAGATTCTTTGAGCGGCTCATATTGTTCGGTGGCAGCTGCCATTGCACTACTGCTAAGCTCCTCCATCCCGAGAAACTCAAACATGGATTCCCGGTAGAATACGGCCATGTGCTGATCCCCCTCGACACTGCTAAGGATCATGCCATACGGCTCTCGCGAAGCGGTCTCGGCCGCAGCAAGCAGGTAATTGGCCGATTGTTCATCCGCCACATTGGTCACGCCAAAGAGATCGATTCCGCGTAAGCTGGCGATGAACCGGCAGATTTCAGGCAGTGAAGTGGATGGACTGGAGGCCGCTAAGGTCGCAATGCCAATCTGCTCTGACGGAAACACCGTCGACGTCTCGCTCGCCTGCTGTGCCCGGATCTTTGCCTGATGCTTCAAGGCAAATGCTAGCGCCGCCGTGGCGAGAAAGGCTGCGAGGCAGGCACTGAAGATTGCGAGAGAAACCAGGCGGTGCGCGGTTCGACGCGGCCGCGTCTTCTCAACCGTCTGGCGCCAAGAGCGCAAGCGTCCTGACAGTTGCTCTAAGAGCCGGCGAATAGGGAGAAAACGATCCATGATCTAACTGCTAAAGGTAAGTTGCGGTTTCGATCGCAAAGCGATCACCAATGCCGCAAAGGCGTAGAAGGCACCGCCCCACCAAAGGAGCTTAGCGAGAAAGCCACGATGTTCCACCCCTCCCCAGAAAAAGGCGCTTGCGATGGCAAAGCCGCCTAACGCTCCTACGATCGCCATCACTTTCCATCTGGAAACCGGGCGTTCGCGAGGACGCCGCTCTCGCGTCACCGGTTTCCCCGCGAGAAACGAGGCAAAGGTCGGATCGTAAGCCGCGCTGTTCGGTTGAGCGCCTTCGATGAGTTGGGACATGGCTTCTTTCGCTTCAAAAGTCGCAGCGGTGCGCTCATTGATTTGGTAACTATCAAAGGGTGCCTTAGCACTCCCTTGAAGAAGCAAATAAGTGAAGGCATGCCGCGCCTTGGGCACCAGCGATTCGGGTAAATCATTCACCAAACGCGGCCGCAGCCACTCTGGCAAGCGGCCATCACGGAACCACCGCAAACGCGCCAAAGCGCCAAGCCGGTCCTCAGTCATCAATGGCTCTCCATGTGGGTCTGTGAGGTGTTGGCCGAGACAAAGCGTGACATTCCAGTCCAACGCCGGCGGCACGGCACACGCACAGAGCCAAGTGTAACCCACCTCGCCAAGATAGCGGCGTAGTCCGGAGACAATGGCAAGCTGTTCTTCTTTTGACGGGTCCTCCTCGTCCTCCTCTTCCCACGCATCCGTGTCCGCAGCCCATGGGCGCAGGCTGTTCGGCAAACGGGGCGTTTCCCGGCCTAACCAATCTCCTGAGTAGCGGGTGTGATTGAGCTGCTCGATGAAACGCGCCAAGCCTGTGCGATCTGCAGGAAAAACCTCAAACCCTGACGCTTGCACCATTTGCTCGCTGCGGCCCCAATCACTTGGCGGTTCGGAGTCGAAGAAGGCACGGCACGGCCATTGCCTGAAGACGCTTGACCAGCGAGGAAGAGCACCCGAAGCGGGATCCAGCAAACGGCTCGCGTTGCCAAAGATGAGCAAACGATGGTTCGCATAGCGCGATGTCAGGGTAGAAAGCGCCACGGGTTGTGTTCGCTTTCTCCGTTCGTTAGGTCGCCAAACTTTGCGGGGATCTTCCTCAAATTCATACCAATCGATGTAAACGCCTTCTTCTTGAAGGCGGAGCAAGAACTCCTCCAGAAACCATGCCAAGTGATCGGGATAACCGCGCCGGTCCACCAGCACCAGATACTCGGGAGAGAGCTTTCGCGATGCGTAAACGGCGCGGGGATAACCGCCTTGATCCATTGTTTTTCTCAGTGTCTTGGGAACATCGAGACGTTGTGAGACTTCCGTCCGGTGCCGCCGCATCGCCGCGGCAATGCGCGTGAATCCGCCATCTTCATAGATCCCGGTTCGCAAACGAGGTTGAAAGAGGTTGTGGAAAGGGGCACGGGCTTTCTCAAGATCACCGCCCGCCAGGCGTTCGCCTTGATGAATGATCCAGCGTCTCCAAGCGATGAAACCCGCGGTTGGAACCAATGCCAGGGACGCCAAGAGCCAAACCCAAAGCGCGCGAGACTTTGTTTTCGGCGTCGTTTGCGCGGAAACGATCTCAAAATAGGGTGTGGGTTCTACATGAATCGCCTTGCCCGGTTGAACTGGTGGCACCTGTGCCCCATTAGGCACCCGCCGAGGCGCCTCCCCTTTGCTCTTCAATTCTTGCTTAGTTTCTTGATTAGGCTCTGGTTGAAACAAGGGCCTCATAAGCCACGCGGCAAGGGCCAGCAGAAGGATGAGTCCAGTCGACCGAACGATGGCGCGCTTGATAAACACGTGCCTCTCATCCACGGCTTCCTTGAGGCGCACCGGCGCCTCCGCCGACTTCAGTTCTGAAGCACGAAACCACGTTTCAAACGCGGTTCGAAACCGCATCTGATCACGTTCTGACGTGCACACAATGGGTGCGATGATCGACTCGAGCTCTGCCGGCGTCCGATCTGGAAAGGCCAGAACCGCACGGTGCGCGGCGATCATTTCCGCCATGCCTAGGCGAAAGCCTTCCCGGCGCAAGTGATCCAGAAACGCCGCTAGGTCGGGCGCTTGCGGGGAATCTGCGAGCTGTTGTTGGGTGACGGTCAAAGTGAATTAAAGGAGATGGGTGCAACCGCGGCCGCCTAAAGGCGGAACGACAAACACGGCCCTTCGTAGTCCCGCCTTCAGGCGGCCCGGAACAAATCCAAACTTGGAGCCAACTGGAGATCGCTTCATGAGAACAGACTCACTATTTCTTTCGCGCTTGAAAAAGTTGAGTCACCTTTTCCAAATCGCGCTGAAACTTGGCTAGGCAAGACATGGTCCAGAGGATTTGATCGTTGGGCGCCCCCAACGGATTCTCATCGTCCGGGCGCGTGCGTTTCAAGGCGATCAACCAGTTGAGCAGTTCCGCCGTGGAGGGCGGCTTTTGCAGACCCGCTTGATGCAATTGATAGAAAAATGTCATCGCTTCATCGACGAACGCCTCACTCAGATCGCCTAACCAATGCAGCTGCGCTCTGACGATTTCCTCGAGGCGCGGCCGTTTTGGAAACGGGATATGATAGAAAAGACATCTTCGAAGAAACGCGTCGGGAAGCGCTTTCTCGGAGTTGCTGGTGATGATCACCACCGGCCGCCGATCGTTATCAGTGTCGTGATCACCGCCCACGCGAGCGATCTGAAGCTCTGGAATGCGGAAGTACAGATGCTCGATTTCATTAAGAATATCGTTAGGGAAATCGCGTGGAGCTTTGTCGATCTCATCGATCAAGACCACGGAACGGCGGGGCTGATGTTCGCCTGAAAGGCCGGGAAGAATCTTGGAGAGGTCCTTGATCTTAAAGGTCGTTCTGATGTCATCGTCCGACATCGCATAAACCAACGCTTCGCCTAATGCATTGAGCCGGATGAACTGAATCGCTTCGACCGCTTTGCCCTTCCCGCTTTGCAAATGGGTCTGGTGAAAGTGTGAAAGCGAATCGTAGGTGTAGAAGAGATCGCGTGCTTCGCTGGTAGATTTCGTTTCGAACTTCAAAGGTTCCCCAAGACCGAGTTCCCAAGCCAGGCTATAGGCTAGCATGGTCTTGCCGGTGCCGGGCTGCCCAGTGAGCAAGAGGGGCTGACGCAAATGCAAGGCGACATTGACCGCATCGCGTAGGCCGGGATCCGCGAAGTAGTGCTCACGCCCGAAGCGGGCCAGTTGAGGCGGGGCCGGTAAGTCCACCGGCTGAACAGGCGCCGTGGTGATTTGACTGGGATCTCCTTGATAAAGGCGTGTGTTGGCACTCATAGGATGGCTGGTTGGGTTATCAAAATTCGGCGATGATCTCTTTCAGTTTCTTTTCCGCGTGGCGCAAGGGGATCCGCTGGTTGGGCTGTAATGATAGAGTGTGGATCCAATCTCTCACATTCTCCTCAAGCTCGTCCGGATCGCTAAAGTTCCGGCTCACCTCCGGGCTCGTGGCCCACGCCACGAGATCGGCTTTGGTGGCGCCGTCCATCTTGGGCAGCACGGTGACCCGGGAATCCTCATCTTCGTGATGCTCGGCGAGTTGTTCCAAGTAGGCATCCATCGAATCGCGGTGAGTGGAGTCCCCTAGCTCCAAACAGACAAACACATAGAGCCGGCGTCCTTCCGGCAAGTTGGAGAAGTCTAACCAATATTGGAGCACGCCGTCGACCCGTTGAGCGCCCTGTCGGCCCCAACTGAGTTCCGTTAGGGTCATGCGTACCAGCGTGATCTCAGGCAAAACTTTCATGGCGGTTGCGATCTCCGCATTCGAAGCAGATTCCGCCACGTCCACGTTAGCCATTTGCAATTCATAAGCCAACGAGCGCCTAACATGATCATGAAAAACCTCCTCTGACGCATAATCCTCGGGCAACTCTAAAGAGATCGGTGTGGGAATGACGTCTTCTTGGGATAAGCGCAGACTCAACACAAGATCGACGCGGCGTAACCGGGTAAAGAAACTGCCGATGGATTGCTCCGGTTCACTTGGCAGGACAAAGATGGTGGGGGCGTTCTCGGATCGGGGTGCCATGGACCTCACATTAGCACAATGCGCGCGCCGATCGCAGAGCTTGGGCAGGAGAGGCCGGGAGATAGTGGGTGGGCGGAACGGAGTGACAACGCTCTCGGGCACCGGAGTAGGGGCCATCGTCACCTTTGCCGGGCGATCGTGATCCAATGCTTTTCTCACGGGTTGAAGCTTGTTTGCCAACGCCCTCTCATCATCAAAATCCTCATCCGCAAGCTGCAGACTGAGCGCTCCATAAAAGAGCGGATCGAGTTTGGAAACATCAATGCACAATGCTACGGGGATCATCCTAACGTTCTTATCGGACGCACTCAAATTGGTAAAGGCGCTGATCTCCCGGCGCTGCCAATTACCCAGCCCGTGCGCACTCTGAAAAATCAGGGCACAACGTGTGCGTTGGATGGCGTCATTCAATTTTTCTGTTAGGATATCACCTAACAAGATATCGTCCCGATCCAAGAAGACTTCGTAACCACATGTCTGCTCCAACCAACGAACGACCTGAGCCACCCGATGATTGTCCGCACTATTGTAAGAGACAAAGACGTCGATCTCCCTCTTTGCTGAATCAGTCTCTGACACCGAACAGTACTTTTGATGAGAATAACCCGAGGTGTCAAAATGAATATGCTCACCAGATCCACCAAATCATCTCCGTTGGAGGCCTTCACGATGAACCTGCGTCACTCTTTCCAACTGTGCCCGGCTTTCAAACGGTAGATAAGCCATACGCATCACGAAACCATAGGCCTGACCCACTTCGTAGCGTGGAATGAACCATTGAAAATCCCATGCCGGATTGCCGTCACCGCCGCCGCTGGGGGATTGAGCGAACCAGATTTGATCTTGTTTGCGGAATATCTGCACCAACGCCATGTCCCCTCGAATGCCGTAGTACCAGGGCTCAGAGTAGAGAGACGACGAGGGGTGATTGACCAAGGTGAGGGGGAAATCCTGTTCGATAAACGGGAGATCCGGCGTCCCGATCGGTCCGTGCGTGCTCGCCACCCCGTGCGCGGGTGAGGTCGCTTCGATCCAGTTAGGTCCCTCGTTCGTGCCCCGCCGTTTTCCCTTAAAATAAATGGCTTTGTTAGGAGGTTGCTGAAGGTAACTGGCCCAGAAAAGTCCAATGTAATCGTGGGCATAACCTGCGGCTCTGGGAATACATTCGAAAGTGTATTCGATAGTGCCGTCTTCAAGAAGTTGATAGCGGCCGCAGCTCTCCAGCATCCAGTTCTCTGTAGGTGATTGATAGAGTTCCACCGTGTGAGCATCGATGATGCGAAGCTCCATGGCATACTTGCGCGGCTCAAACTTCTCACGAAGACCTTTCGTGGTGCCGTCGTGAATGTGTTCGAAATTCAACCCGGCATAATGCGGAACAAACACGTTGTCCCTCGGCTTGGAGTCGTGGGTGAGGGAAGCGACGCCACTGTAACCGGCGCGGTGATCCGGAAGGTCGTCGGTATCAATCGCTTCGTTATCGACAATGATCGCTGTGATGCCATTGCGTTGAAGTTTGACGTGATGCGCTTCAGTCTTGGTAAATGTGACGGCTGGATTGGTTAGGCTGGTGACACCGGGAGCGGCGAAAGCGTGTTTAGAAAAATTGCTAGTCTCTTCGAGGCGCGCCTCCAGCTTCTCACGGGCCTCATTGATCGCGCTGTGAAAATCCGCACGGAAGGTCTCACCAATGTGTTGACCTGCGTAGCGCTCTAACGCATCCATCATTCTCGTGCCTTCGTTCAGCGCCTTGAGATGACGAACCCCTTGGCCATCCACGGTCATGTAAACGGGGCTCGTATGGGCAAAGCGGATGCGCGAAGGCTCTTCAGGAAGATTACTTTCGCGCCGGTAGCCGGCGAGTTCGTCATCGGTGAGCCAATCATCGCGGGCCACGCAACGCGCTGCGAGCCAAGAACCGCGCCGCACCGGCAAACGCATCTCGCCTAGGACGCGAGAGGGATCGGTTACCTCAAAACGATGCACCACTTGGCCATTGGAAACGATCTCCACTGATTGCAAAGGTTGTTTTGATAGAGCCTCGACCTTCACCGATACGGTATCGCCCTCTTGAGGAAGTGCGATTTCGTCACCGGGCCGTTGATCCCCATTCACGGTAAGGAAGAGCATGGGCCCGTTCGTCACGAAGTTCTTCCCTTGAGTCCACGCCTGGTTGAAGGCCCGCAAAGATCGCTCTTCACTGAGCCTCACATAGGCACGATTGTAACCGACAGGTGTTTGCTTGGCGCCGGTGGCGGAACCCGCGCCTGCCGCGAGCCGCAGATCCCAATTCAGCAGCCGGTAGTAGGTCTCCGTATTCATTTCCAGCATGCCTGCCTCCGTATCCGGATAAACGGGGAAACCTTTGACGTTCAGGAGATTCGAGTAGCGGCTACGCGGTTGGTATTTGTGCAAATGAAAGTTGTTATTGCAGAGATTCACCGTGTGCACATAGCCTAACAAGGCATCTAAGCCGACTTCGCGAGACCACCCGCCTTGGTAGTGCACCAGTCCGCCCGCGGCCACAGTGTGCTTGAGATAATCCAAGTTCGGCCGCCTTGGATCCGTCGCCATGAGCAAGGGCCTTGGCAAATACTGAAGATAGGCGGCGCCCCATTGATGCTCGAGTTCCGCATCAAAAATACTTGTCGGCGTCTCCACACCGCCAAACTCTAAGGTGCGGGTGCGCCCGTCACCAGGTGGCACGGGCCGGCGCAAATCGGGGCCATTCCACCAAGTCAAGGAAGTCCCAAAGTCCAAGCCCTCTGCGGCTAACATCGGACCCAACTCGGTACTGCTGGCGTGAAGATGATTCTCGCCACATGCATAACCAAGATCGCGCATCGAGATCCATCGCTTCAATGTCAACGACCGCTTGGTTAGCCCATCACCGAGCGTCAACGTCTCTTTGTGCCGTTCGTACTCATGCCCACGCTCGACCCGAATCCATGTCTCTCCGTTAGGCACCTCCAGCCGGCTCATTCCCGGCGACATGAACCAGGTATCCGGACCGACCTCAAGGGTGATTGTCTTGGGATCGTTCGGAACCACGCACTTGCCGTCGACACCGCGGACAAGCACCCGACAAGGAATCGAGGCATTGGATTCATCGACAATCGTTAGTTCAAGAGTGGCGCCACATAAAACGGAGAGCAATGTTAGAAATGCGGCGTAAAAAACGGCAATCGTCTTCATTGGTGAAGCGTAGGACAAGGAAGCGGCCAAGGGCAATAGCGCCTCGACCACCGCAGCCGCCTTTGGGCGGCTGGGATGACGGGGGCACACCGGCCGGTCTTGACAGGTAGAGATCTCTTGTGGCCTCGTTCTCTGTCATGAAAACGTGTTTTCTTCTCTTAGCTTGTGTCTGCTTCCCAACCCTGGCCGACGCGGGAAACTGGCCGCAGTTTCGCGGTCCGAATTTTCAAAACCATGCCGATGAGAAGGATCTGCCCTTACATTGGGACGAATCGAGTGTGAGTTGGAAGACGCCTATCCCCGGTGATTCCTGGTCTTCACCGGTGGTGTGGGAAGGCACGGTTTACCTCACCACGGCAACCAACGAACACAAAGAGTGCCGCATCATCGCGGTCGATGCCGCGACGGGCAAGATTCGTTGGAATGTGAAGGTGTTTGAGCAGGAGGTGTTGCGGAAGGAGGGCAAGAATTCTTACGCCACACCGACGGCTTGTGTGGATGGTAGGCAAGTGTATGCCGTGTTCAATGACGGCGGAGTTGCTGCCGTGACCTTAGATGGCAAGATCGCTTGGACGAACCGTGAAGTGAAATTTTACAGCAGGCATGGACTCGGTTCCTCGCCCATTCTTCACGAGGGCAAACTCATCATGCCGTATGACGGCAGCCAACGCGTGGATGCGGCCGGTACATGGCCGGATGTTCCCGAAGAGGAACGGCTTGGCTGGCAACTTCCGTGGGATAAATCAAAGGTGGTTGCCTTTGATTGTGCTAGTGGAAAGCGCGTGTGGACGGCCAAGCGCGGGATGTCCCGCATCGCGCACCTCACGCCGTTTGTGCTTAGCCATGAGGGTAGGCCCATCGTGGTGAGTGCTGCGGGCGATGTCGTACAGGGATTCGATCCTCAGGACGGCACGCGTCTTTGGAGTGTGGCCAACGAAGGGGAAGGGGTGGCGCCAAGTCCCGCCTTTGGAGACCAGCATATCTTTGCCGTATCCGGTTACCCTGGCAAAGACCTTAGAGCTATTTCCACCAAAGGGAAGGAACCTCAGATTGCTTGGGAGACGAAGAAAGGCACACCCACCTTATCGTCATTGCTTTACATTTCTCCGCATCTCTACAGCGTGACAGACGGTGGGGTGGTGCATTGTTATGATGGCAAGACAGGCGAAGTCGTCTATCGCGAGCGATTAGAAGGCACCTACAGCGCCTCACCGCTTTATGCAGATGGCAGAATCTATTTCCTCTCTGAAGACGGCCTCACCACGGTGGCCAAGCCAGGACCCAAGTTCGAGAAGCTGGCCAGCAACAAACTTGATGGCAAGTGCCAGGCATCGATCGCCGTCTCAGATGGCCGCTTGTTTATCCGCACGGATAAGCATCTCTATGGGATCGGGAAGTGACTCGGGGTTTCCTTGGGCGCGATCGTTACGGATTCAACGGCCCGCTGATGATGAGAAATGGCGTCTGAGCTGCTTGCTGCCGTCCGAATCGTGTCGGGCTCGATGCCTGTCTCAAGATCGTTGGAATTGAGATGAAACCGGGCTTGTTGCTTGATGAAGCTCTGTTGTACTCTGCGCAGACTTTGGTGTCGGGCGTCCCATTCTAACCTCCCCGCCAGGATGCTCCCGATCGTAACCCCAACAAAATCGCAATCTATGAAATCACGTTACTCCATCATGAGCTCGAGTCTTGGTGTGCTCGCTGCTCTTGGATTCCTCAGCACCACTCTCATGAATGCTCCGGCATTCGAATTGATCGGCACCGGTACAGAGGCCTTGCTCGGGACGACCGATGATTATGAAGACCTCACGGATCCGGAGAACGACGGTGATCCCGAGGCGGATGAAAATTACAATGCCGTCTTTGCGGCAAGTGAAGAAGAGGGTTTTGGCGGGGGGGAATTCGCGTTCAATGTTTTTGATAACACGTTAGGACCCGGCAATGCTAAGTGGTGTTGTGGTAGTGATCCTTTCCCGGATGAACCCGTTTGGGTGCAAGCCACCTTTGAGCAAGGGGTGCGGCTGTCCGGTTTCACGATTTCCTCGGCGAACGACATCCCGGGCCGGGATCCCCTCGTATGGGAGATTCAAGGTTCCAATGACGATCCTTCTGGAGAGCAAACGTTTGAGACCATTTACCGTCACGAGGACGAGACTGCCATCTGGGAAGAACGGCTGCAAGTGGCGCTCTTTCTAGCCGGGGAAGACTTCCCGCGGCAATCCAAAGCGTATACGACGCTTCGGTTTATCTGTTTCCAAACGGGCTTGGACTCCGGCGCACGTTATCAGTTAGGGGAGTTGGAGTTCTTCGGTGCGGGCGAGTCTACTCTAACACAAGGTCTTTTAGGCTATTGGTCCTTCAACGATCTCAAGCCTGGCGACACCGAGACTCTCGATGCCAACAATTCCGCGCCTGAAAAGAGCAATGGCACGGTGAATGGGGATCCGGAATTGGTTGAGGGACCTGCCGGCGAGGGCGATGTCGCCATCAGGTTCGACGGTGTGGATGACTCCGTGGTCACGGAAGGCCAGATCCTGAATGACATTGATCAGTTTACCATGTCCGGTTGGGTGAAGTTTGACCGGCAGGGTGGAAACCGCATTGGCTTCTTCGGCCAGAATGACTCCGTGGAATTCGGGATCATCGATCCGGACACTATTCAACACTGGTCCGCGCAGGGCGGGGCCTTTAACATCGCGATCGAGAATGAACTCGGTTCGAATGGCGTGGTTTCCGATTGGACGAGCATCGTGTTAGTGAATACCCCCGATCAACGCCTCTTCTATGTGAACGGTGAGGAGTTTGCCACCGGCGGCGGAACCAACCCGGCGAATTCCGGCTTCACCTTTAATATCGGTGGTGACGGCGTTTACGATGCTTCGGGAAATTTCTTTGCTGGAGACATGGACGACATCGCTGTTTGGAATCGCGCTCTGACCCCGGCTGAGATCGAAGAACTCTTCCTCAACCGTGCTGTGATCCCGCCAGACGTGGTCGATACCGATGGCGACGGCATGGGTGACGCCTATGAAACAGACAACGGGCTCGATCCTTTTGACGCCGCTGACAGAGACACGGATCTTGATGGCGACGGCCTCTCCAACTTCACCGAGTTCGACCGGCGAACGAACCCTAATAATCCCGACACGGACGATGACGGCCTGGGTGACGAGGTGGAGACCAATACGGAAGTCTGGGTCAGCGCCACGGACACGGGTACCAACCCCAATCGTGCCGACACGGATCGCGATGGTTTGATCGACAGCGTGGAGACGAATACTGGCACGTTTGTCAGTGCTGAAGACACGGGATCGAATCCCTTGGTGCGTGATACCGACGGCGACGGTGCTGTGGATGGCTTGGAAGTGGGAAGTGGTTTTGATCCGAATGATCCCAAGAGTGTGGCCTCGATCCATCTCAAAGGCGGGACGTTTACGGTCCGTCATGTGGATACGTCAGGGACCGTTTCAAGTCGGGAAGATAACGAGGCGATCCTTGCCGGTGATGGCATTGACGCGGATGAGGGTGACCTCACCGTGCAGCGGCCGTTCCTCAACTTCGTCGATGACCAAGCCCGCGCCTTCCGGGACACCATCGAGCCGTATCCGCTGTGGGGACCAGACGGGACGGGTGAAGGCGGTCCGGCTGCTGGCGGCGGACCCAATCACGAAGACTTTGCCATTGAAGCCACGGGCAGCATCTTCATTCAGCAACCGGGCGGCCAAGTGACGATTGGCGTCAATAGTGATGACGGCTTTGTTCTCTGGATCGATGGTGAGGAAGTGGGCGATGCGCCCAACCGCGGCCGCGGGGACACGCTCATGACCGTCGATCTCGAAGCTGGTCAACATGACTTGCGGCTCATTCACTGGGAACGTGGCGGTGGTGCGGGTATGAATATGTTCATCGCACGCGGCTTTGGTGAAATCACTTCGTTTAACGAAGGCGACTTTGAACTCCTCAACGCCTTCGACATTGCCCTAGCGCCGCTGGAAGGTGATGACTCTGACAATGATCAAATGGCCGATATCTGGGAGTCCTTCTACTTCGGCGACTTGAGCAAGAATGGTAATGGCGACGAAGATAGCGACGGTCTTTCAGATTTAGCGGAATACCAGAATCGCGGCAATCCCACCGAGAAAGATACCGATGGCGATGGCCTGGAAGATGGGCCTGAAGTGAATGATCACGGGAGTAGCCCGGCGAGTGCGGATACCGATGGCGATAGTCTGACGGATGCGGACGAGGTCAACACCCATGGCACGGATCCCGCGCTGGGTGACACCGACGGTGATGGTTCGTTGGATCCGGTCGAGTTGTTAGTGCCGGAGCCGACGGATCCGCTCGATCCCAACGAAAGACCCGCCGTCACGGTGGCGGTGGTCGATGGACCATGGGATAGCGCGGCGACTTGGGATGATGGCTTGGCTCCCTCGGCTGACAAAGATTACTTGGTCCTCAACGCCCTCGCCTCGCGGGTGGTGAGCGCCAACGGCACCTTTGGCGGACGCTCGTTGACGATCATTGGTTCACAACTCCAGTTAGATCACACCGGTGAAGCCACGGTGAATGATCTCCGCCTAACAAACGCTGAAATCATCTCCGCTCAGAGCAACACTTTGAGTGGGCGGGTCACCTTGAACGGTCCTGACAACCGCATCAATCCGGGAAGCAACACCATGCAGATCAATGCGAGGCTGACCGGCACCGACGGTGTCACTTTTGTTAGTGGATCGATCGATGAATCCAGTGGCGAAGTGCTCATCGAAGGGTTCGGAAGCAGTGTGCATGGTCAAGTGACCATCATTGGCACCAGCGTGGGCATTCTCTCCGATATGGGGCTCGGCGGTGAGGGCGATCTCCTCATGCAAGGCGGTGGCTTAGCGTTGGGGACGGACGTCACCTTCTGTGGTGATCTCCTGCTCGAAGGCGGGAATTTCACGATCATCTTAAACAACAATCTCACTGTTAGAGATATCAAAGGCGTGGGCGTGGATTTCTCCGTGCGCGACTTGTTAGGCATCACAGACGCCGCACCCGAAGTCACGCCCGCTTCGCTCATCAACGATATTGGTTTCGGCGAAGAGCAGGTGAGTGGTGACGGCGTGTTTGTCCTCCTGACGGAGCCCGAATGCTCCGGCGGCTGCGGAAGCACGACCACGGACGCCGACGGCGATGGTCTGAGCGAAGCGGCGGAGAATTGCGATCACGGCACTTCTGACGATAACCCGGACTTTGATGGCGACGGTGTGAATGACGGCGATGAGGTTGCCGATGGCAGCAATCCGCGTGTGGTGGATTCGGACGGCGACGGTCTCAGCGATGGCGAAGAGAAAGCCGGTGGCACAAGCCCCATCAGTGTTGATAGCGATGACGATGGTTGGTTAGACTCGGTTGATCCGGCTCCGTTGGATGCCGCGAATCCCGGACCCATCGCGCAAGGGCCTCCCAGCATGATCGGTTATTGGACCTTCGATCAAATCATTGATGGTTCGACTCCGGACAGCTCGGCACAGGGCAATAACGGAACACTCAATGGTGAGCCTGAGGTCATTGAAGGTCACAGTGGTGGTGCTTTTGATAGTGCGCTGCGTTTTGATGGTACCGATGATTCGGTCACGACCGGTGTATCCCTGCTCAATGGTCTTGGCGTTTACACCATGTCAGGGTGGGTGCGTTTCACGAGTGAACAAGGAAACCGAACCGGTCTCTTTGGTCAGAATGACAACGTGGAGTTCGGCATGATCAATGCCAACCAAATGCAGCACTGGGTGCCCAACGGCGGCGCGCTCAATGTCGACTTTGGACCCACTGCTGAAGAGTGGACGCACATCGGCGTGATCGCTACGGAAACGGAACGCATCCTCTTCATCAATGGTGTCGAAGCGGGCCGTGCCGGGAATGGAGGCGCTGCCAATTCCGGTGATGGTTTCAACATCGGAGGCGACGGCATTTACGATAATTCAGGGAACTACTTCAATGGTGACATTGACGATGTGGCTGTTTGGGATGTGGCCCTCGCGCCTGAAGACATTGCGGCGATTGCTAGTGGCGAGCCGCCCACTAATTACCCCGCAGGTGAATCCGCTGGTTTCGCTTTCGATCCCAGTTTCGCCATTCCGGATGGCACCGCCTATGACGTGGAATATTCGCCCGATCTGGAATCGCCCTTCGAGGTGATCGCCACCGGACAGACCGGCGTTTACATTGACACCAATCCCGCCCGAAACGCGGCCCAAGAGGGTTTCTACCGCGGGCGTGTGAATCAATAGAGAATCCTTTTCTCTGAGAAAAGTTAGGCCCCGGTCAGTTCGCTGGCCGGGGCTTCTTTGTTGCGACACCGAAATTCACCCCTTTAACTCAAGGACTGCGGCGAACGCGCCATCAATGCCGTCTTGGTGCGGCAGAATGGTGCGGTGATCCGCGAGTTGGAGATCTCCATTCTCCTCTAGCAAACGTTCCACCACGGCCTCATTCTCTTCCGGTTCGATGCTGCAGGTGCTGTAGACCGCGCGGCCGCCGGGCTTGAGGTAGCTTAGGATATGTTGGCAAAGTTGATACTGCAGTTTAGCCATTTCTTGAAAGCGATGCGCTTGCAACCGCCAGCGTAGATCGACGCGGCGCCGCAAGACGCCGGTGTTGCTGCAGGGAACGTCCATCAGGATCTTATCCACAGTTCCAAGGGTCGCATTAGGGAGAGTCCAGTCGTGGGAGGAGACTTGCGCGCACGTGACGCCCAGCCGGTCGAGATTTTCACGCATCCGTTGCAAACGGTTGGGTTCGCTATCGGTGGCGATCAAGGTGCCGCGATTGTCCATGAGCTGCGCCAGATACGCGGTCTTTCCACCCGGCGCGGCGCAGGCATCCAGGACCGTTTCGCCGGGTTGTGGTGCCAAGAGATCACAAGCGATGACCGTGGCAGGGTCTTGCATGTAGCCGATACCGTGCTCTAACAAATCATGAGGAATGCTCGATGCGAAGTAGAAGTCGTCGCGCCCCAATACCTTTGCTGTCTCTAACGAAATCTCTTTATTGCCTGTGGAGAGGGCATTTCGCCTAAAATAATTGACGGCTGGTTCCTGGCACCAATGACACAGGCGCTCTGTGCTTTCTTGGCCGAATTGCGACATCCACTTCTCGAGGAGAAACTCGGGCAACGAGAACCGAATGTTCATGGGGGCCTCCGCACGGGCGCGCTCCAGCATGTCCCGCTCGCGGATGGCACGGCGCAGGACGGCATTGACCAAGCCACGCGTCTTGTGTGGCGCCAGTTGCAGCGTTTCATTGACGGCTGCGTGATCGGGCACGCGGGTGAAGAATAATTGAAACAATCCTAGCTGAAGCACGATTCGCGTGGCTTCGTCCAAGCTCCCCTGGCGGAGCCTGCCAATCCAGTGATCCAACAGACGGCGCTGACGCAGCACCCCGAAGACAAGATGTGGTGTGAGACCGCGATCGGCTTTAGAAAGATCGGCTTTAGAAAGAGCCGTGTCTAACAAGTCTTGAGCGTGTTGCTTCCGGTGCGACCACTCACGGAGGACGCGGTGGGCCACTTGGCGCGCCGTGGCCATGCTACTCGCCTGGATCTGGATCGATGCTCAAAGGGAGGCGCACTTGCGGCAAGTCTTTCAAGGTGAGGGTGAAAACCAGGCCATACTCTTCTTCGCCCCGATTATCGCGCGCCAACGCGCCGAGAGCGGCTGTCCAGCTACCGAGATCACGGTGCACGCTATATTGCTGGAGCTCGAGCGTGTTATCGTCCATTTCGTAACGATGATAGGTCCCGAAGCCCCAGTTTTCCGAGAGCCGTGTATAAAAGCGAAGCTTAAGCAGATTGCTATCACCAAAGAATGGATGGCTATTGAGATAACGGTGCCCGATTGAAAATTCCGTGCGGTTGTTAGGCATGTAGCGTACACGTGAATTCACCTCAACGAAATCCTGTTCTTGTGAAAAAACAGGAAACTGCGAATCGAGTTCCAACTTCAACCAGGGAACCGGATGCCAAAGGATTTCGTTAAACAAATTCGAGTAATCACGATTGAACTCGGGATCTTCAAAGAAGGTATCAAAATAAGTATTGATCTGCAGCCAATTATGCGTGGCGCCGTCGCGTTTGGTCTGAAAGACATTGCGTACGCCAAGACGAAGAATATTCCAGGGATTGATATCATCAATGGCCGTGAATTTGGAGAGATCAATGGGCCGGAGCCTGGTGCTTGGCGAGAAACGGTCAATACGCGGCACATCGCCACTGAGGTCATTACCGGAAATAAAAGAGTAATTGAAATAGGGCTGCACCACATGCCGCATCTCATTGAGCCCCCATCGTTGCGATTTGATATGCGGGTATTCACGGGAGAATTTGAGAGAGCCTTCCAGACCGGCGTGAAACAAAGTTCGGCTTTCAGTGGAGTCGATATCGGGATCCCCGGAATCGATGTCGAAATAACTGTTGTGCCGCAGCCCCACCCGCGGCACCAGGCTCGCCCCATCGGTTACGGCAATGGGATAGGTGAGCTGATGATAGGTATCAAATCGTTTGAAACTGTAGCCATCGACTTGATCCTCAAGATCATCAAGCACTGTGCGCAATTCTTCGGGATTGACGGCGGATCGTGGTACGCCAAAGAAATCTTCAAAGTCGCCTCCTTCACCCCGAATGAAATCACGCTCCAATCGTGAGAGCGGTTCGCGATAGATGCCAACGCTTGTTTCCCCTTCATAAAAAAGATTCGTGCCAAAGAGCGGCTGCCGAGTGATATCGAGCGCAAGCTCCGGGAGCCTTTCGTCGGACCGGAAAAAATTATTCACATTCATCCGCGCCAGCGCACTGAACGTGCCACGCGGATGCGTTTTGACAATATTGATCAAATTCTCCGGATTAGGATCGATCTTGAATTCGTCTGGAAAAAAATCTTCATAGACGAACTCGTCCGAAAGCCGGTTCACATCGATATCAACATATAGTGAACTCTCTTCGGGACCTGGCACATACACCCGATGCTGCAGGCTGAACCGGTAGCGATCCTCGTTAATCTCACGTCGTCGCCGATCGGTCCGTGAAAGCGTCGGGTTCAGATCGTTTGCATAATAAACTTTCAAATGCCCCAAGTTTTCATTCTCTTTGTGACGTTGAGAATGCAATTCGATCCCACCTGCCAAACCACGCCGCGTGCGCAAATCCAATTGGTATTTTACTAAGGTGTGATCTTCCCAAAGGACGCCGTACTCACTTTGGAGATAAGCCCCCCAATTGGAATGGAACCCGGGCCGGAAATACCATCCCAACTCTTCGTCCAATGATTGTGCGAGGTAGGGAAACCAGAAGATGGTGCGATTGCCCACCACGACTTTCACATCATGTAACTCCACACGATTCTCAGGTGGTGGGTAGAGGGTGATCTTCTTGGCTTCGAGATGGTAGTTAGGCGTCTCGCTATCGTGCGTGGTGAGAAAACCGGAATCGGCCTCTAACAGATTTGGATAACGCGCTTCCGTATCAATGTCCGTGCGAAACTCCGTGGCGCTAAAGAGCAACGGATCTTGTGCCGTACGCAATTCATTGGCCGTGAGTTTCCCTTCGGCAAAGTTGTAGATGGCGCGATCGCCTTTGAAAACCAACTCGCCTTTATAGACGCGCACGTTTCCATTGAGAAACAAATCCTGCGTGGAGGATTGCGCTTCAAACCCATCCGCGTAGAGCATCATGCCATCGTGTTCGGCCTTGAAGCCGCCTGTGTAGCGAATGACTCCCAGGGCCTCATCGAAATGGAGGCTGCCATCGTCCGTGGTCTCCAGCTTCAATCCGCGTTCCTGTAGCTCGGTCAGAATATCAAATCCTCCCAGCTGCGCGACGCCTGGCAAGAGCGTGCTCAACAAGAAAAACGCGATAACGTGAGAGGGGCGAACCATGGAGTGGAGTGGGCGCGGCGAACGTATCAGGACGGCTTTTGCCAGCGCAAGGGAAAGCACGGGGAACTTCCGCTGCTCGACCTCCCGTCAATTGAAGGTTAGACGTGACGTTCCATGCAGGAACTTGATGAAGAGACTGTTAGACTGACTTGGCTTCAACTCAGCGGTTGGGATCCGGCGCAGACGCTGTCGGGCTTGACGGATTTTCAAAAGGAGCAGCCGGAAGTTTTCCGTTGGCTGACGACCACCGACGCCCCAGAGCCGGTTCAAGAAATGCTGCTTCAACTGGGCTGGATGATCTGGGAGATCGTCAGACGGCGAAACGGTTTTCGTCAGAAGCTTAAACTGCCGGTCGTTGAGGCCGGGGCGTTGGCCCGTGTCGCTACCCAACGTCAGGGCACCGTCGGCACCTACCTAGCAGGCCAGCAGGCGCAATCTTTACCAATGAGTGATGCCTTCGAAGCAGCGGCACAGAAATTCGATCTTCCGCAATTCGCGCTCCTCGGTCACGCGGTGGAAGCCTTGTTAGAGGAAGAAGAAGCGGGGGAAGCGACGCGGCGGGACCTTGAAAAAGCCTTCCTTCACATCGTCGTCTTGATCGAGACCGTGCACCGTCGCGTGAAGTAGAGTAAGGAGCCGTCTTCTGAGGTGGTAGAGGGGGTGGGATTCGAACCCACGAGACCTTTCGGTCTGCCGGTTTTCAAGACCGGTGCATTCAACCGCTCTGCCACCCCTCCAAATCCCTGATTTTCAGGGAGTTACGTCTCATGTCTGATTTCCGAGACTCGTGTTACTACACACTCTTTCTACACGAACGCAACCAGAAGCCTTTTGAACTTAGCGAAGCGTCATCCACCGCGGCTGCGTGGATGACGCGTGCTTCTGAAGAGCGTGAAGACTAGAACCAAGCTCCCTTCCGAAGCTTGAGGTAATGTTCGCCGAAGGCGGCCTCGAGGATCTGATCCTCCTTCCGAATTCTCGCGGATTGGATCAATGTGAAATAGATCAACCATGTCCCGAGTAACCACCATTGCTGCAGGGCCAGAAAGGCTCCAAAGTGAGCGATAAAACCTGCGTAGTAGATGGGATGACGAAATCGGCGGTAAAGTCCCGTCGTGACCAGTTCGTGCGTTTGGGGGCGGACGGAGAACGATTGTCCCAGTTGCCGTCTCGCGATGATCCATATCACGATACCTCCTATGGATAGCGAAATACCGAGATGAAATAAGATATTGTGAGGGGCGACGTGAAACGTCACGCCGAGGAGTGCTAGAATGAAGATGATATCGCTCCAGACGAGCAAGCTCTTAACCGTAGAGAATAAAGATTGGTTGAATGACATCGGTCAAGCGCAGCGTGCCCTTGGTTTAGGTGAACGTGATAGAAGGGTCGCGACGACTTTGGGATCTGGCGAGGAAACGGCATCCCGTTCGAATCGCCGGAAGGCCCGGTGTGTGATGAAGTCAGCAATATCGAAAAGAAATAAGGTGGTTTCAGAGTCGGTGGTTGGGTTTTTGAACGAACCCAGGGAAGTGCCGGTTTTTTGATACAAGCGCCCTAACGACCGGTTAGAACTTGCGGTGGTGGCTGTGCCAAAGCGCGCTCCTCTCGCTTGCACGAGGTGGGCGCCATTCAGTATTAATTGGATATAAAGCGAGCTGGATCGCCCGCGAAAGGCCGGCTCGATAAAGATTGTTCGGATGCCGGCAAATGCCTCGATAGGCCCATACTGTTCTAAACAAAGACTCGCGGGATAAGGTGAGTTCTCGAAAGATCCGTAGACGGCATCGAGCATTGCGATCTCTGCTAGAGCTATCGGCGATCCCCCTTCATAGGCAATCAAATAGAATGCAAACGAAGTGGGCTCTAACAATTCCGGGCAAATGGCTTCGCCCAATCCGCTTAAAGTCTCATGTCGCGCATAGCGAATAAAGGCGGCTTCAGCCTCAGGGAGCACCAGTTCAATTTTCATGATCCCGACAACAGGTAACTTTGGCGTGCATCCTAAAGTGGTGGACACCAATGAGCCGCAGAATGGGCAATCTTGAGGCATTCACCACGTTTGAATAGAACCGTAAGTTTTGGAGAAATGGGAAGGGCAGTCTTGCCGAGTGCAAGACTGCCCTGTAGTGACTAATAGTTGATGCCGCTGTAGTTGATTCCTTCGTGACGGTAGTTGATGCCGCTATAGTTGATGCCGTCGCGGCTGTAGTTGATGCCTTCCAAGTTCACATTGTGGTTCATGGTCGTAGTATGAGTTGTAGTTAACAAGTTCTCCGAGTCATCAGAGGAACTCGAAGGAGAGCGTTTTTTTAGCTCTCACTCTCCTCGTGCGGATTCGGGTGCGAAATCGCGCCAGTCTTTTTCAAAAAAGTGAAACAGCCGTTTCAACGTGAAACGATGTCGAAGAAGTCGTGAGATTTCTCCTCGATAGACCCTTCTGCTACGAATGGAGTTCTATGGCTTCCTTCAAGAACATTAGATACGGAACGGTGACGAGTTTGGGGACACGCCGAAAGAAGCTTTGCAAAGAACCTAGCGTACCGCGTGGCCCTCCAAATATGAAACTATAGAGCCATGAAGCCGGCTAGTCCTAGCGTTCTGCTTTCATTGCGGCTCAACCTCATCCTTCAACATTCTATGAACGACTCTATCTTTGTTCGACCTCTCGGTTCCGATCCACACGCAGATGGACGTGAATCGCCAGCAGCGTGTGGCTGCCCTGATATCCTTGAGCTTGCCGATGGCGACTTTGCGATCATCGGCTCCGACATTACCAATCTCGCTGATCAGCTTCCTGAGTCAGCGGGGTGTGGTCCTGACGAACGAATCGTCCGAATTCCCCGTGAGACCTTGCTAGGAGCCAAGTCCGACATCCCCTGACCGAAACCTTTCTAGGTTATGCGTGGCTCCCAAGTGCTATGGCATGGATAGGAGACAATGCTCTGGCATTATTGGAAGCGGCGGCAGTTGTGGTTGGATTGGTATTCACCGCCTATTCTGTTAGACGAATCGCCCAGACTCGCGAGGCGCCATTCGTCGCAGACGTTGTGCGTGATCATCGGGCCATCTGGACCCAAGCCATCGAGAAACCTGAGCTATCCCGAGTTCTTCAAAGGGATGTCGATTTGGAGAAATCGCCCGTGACTGAATCTGAAAAGCTGTTCGTCAACCTCATCATCATGCACCTGACCGCGACACTCAATGCAGTGGACAAGGGCGTTTTAGCCATGCCTTACGCGACGCAAAGAGATCTGAGAGCATTCTTTTCACTGCCAATCCCGGACTCTGTTTGGAGGGAGAACGAGAATTACCGAAGCCCACGGCTTCGCAGTTTGGTAAACTCAACACAGCGACCTTCCAATCTGCGGAATTAGCTTATAACTCGTCAATCCATCTGAACATTGTGTTAAATGTGTAACGGAGACGTCCAGTGGATCGTTAAAATAGGAATGGTGGATGGTTGGCGCCCTGCCTACAGGGAAGGGCACCAAAATTTAAGAAAAAACCAACCATCCATGAATACTCAAACACTCCAAGAACAGTTTCTCCAGTCCGAATCCGGCCAGAGCGCCGAGATTTTCAACCAATTTCTGCGCAGTTCCGTGCGCCTCGCCCTCTTCGAGCTCATGCAGCAAGAAGTGCACGATCTCTGCGGCCGTTCCCACGACCGGGACCGGCCCCCTACCACTTTTCGCCGCGCGGGAAGTGAACAAGGCATTTGCTATATCGATGGGGGCAAGGAAAACATCAAGCGCCCTCGCGTCCGTCAACGGCAGGAAGACGGCAGTGAGCAAGAAGTCAGCCTTAAGTCCTACGAAGCGGCTAAGGATGTCAACAACATCAGGCAGGCAGTGATGCGCTTGTTGCTTGAGGGAGTAAGCACGCGTGGGGTCAGTCGCCTCAGTAATGACAGCGTTAGTAAAAGCACCATCTCCGAGCAATGGGCAGAGCACTCAGCTGAGAAACTCGAAGCGTTCCGTTCCCGCCCATTGCACGAAGAAGGCTATCTGGTCTTGATGTTAGATGGCGTGCATCTTAGTCGCGATCAAACCGCAATTGTCGCCTTGGGCATCCGAGCCGATGGTAGCAAAGAGATGCTCGATTTCCGTGTTGGCAGCAGTGAGAGTTTCGAAGTTGCTAACGATTTGCTCAAAAACCTCAAAAAGCGAGGCCTTAAAAGCATCGCCAAACGGTTCCTAACGCTCCTAGACGGCTCTAATTCCCTGGAGAAAGCCGTTCTCACGCACTATCCGAACGCCGTAATCCAGCGCTGTTTAGTGCATAAAGAGCGCAATCTACGCAGTTATCTCTCTAAACGGCAACACAGTGAACTGGCGCGTTTGCTCAACCGGTTGCGGCGTGCTGAAGGGAAAGAAGCGGCACGAGAAGCGTATGATGAACTCAGTGAATTTTTGAAGCGACATAACAGCGCTGCTCTATCAAGCCTACAAGAAGCTGGGAATCAAATCACAGCACTACAGGATTTAGGTGTTCACGCTAGTCTTCACCGCAGTCTTCTGAGCACCAATATCATCGAAAATGCCATCCTCAACATCCGGCGTCGGATGAGCAAAGTGAATCGTTGGCGAACAGCAACGCGAGAGGGGCGGAAGACGATGGCTGATCGCTACCTAGCAAGCGGTCTACTCTACGCCGAGAGCACGTTTCGACGCATCACGGGTTGGCGGGATATGGCACACCTGCGAGAAGCTCTCGACCAAGACTAACACTGCCCCTCAATGAAAGCCTTCAACCATGGCTACAAGCAAGGGGCCAGCCCCCTCGACCCCCGGGATTTACCGCATTCCCCACTTACCGCAGGAGTATGGCAGAAAAGAAGGGAGAGACGTGCCGTCTCTCCACTCCTCCTGCGTATAAGGTCAGCCGCGCGGCGCTCGGGTTGCTTCCCAGCATTGCCCTATCCTCCTGCGGCGACGCGATCGGCTTACCAAAGAGTGGAGCGAAATCAACTAAAACTAACACAAGTCTTTAACTTGACAAACTAACCAACCAGTGCCTAACTCTAACCTCCATCCACGATTTCTAACGATCTGATGGACATCCCCTTAATGTCAGAAGGGACTGTTTACGAGGCTCATTCAGGATTGGTTGCAACAAGTAGTGTTCCTGGTTTAGTTCCTGGAGGTTTTGAGAACTGGGTAAAGGGATATGATTGGAAACCTCCGCAGATTGGAACTGTTTTGATGCCGCCTGACGCTACTGGAATGGATGCCTACAAGAAGGACTTCAATGCCTTTAAGATAACAAAAGGGTATCCAAAGTTCTTAAAAATGTCTTAGAGGGAGCGCCCACAAACATTCGATTGAATCTGTGTGGACCCGCGCAAATGTTCCCTCTGATGTTGAACAACTTGTATTGTTCAAGCTGCCGATTGCTCGCATTGGCTCTGGTTGAGGGCCTCGTGCTCTGCGAAAAAATCTCCTTATTAACTGTCCAGTCTTTCAGGGTGTCACAGCACAAAGGCGCAATCCGCGTAAGACTAGCACTACAACTTTATGCTATAACAATTGTGCCCAGTTATACTTCGCGCAACCAATTCTCTTCTACCAACGCTATTAGGATCGTTTAATCGATCAAACACACACTCATCGCTCGAAACCAGGTGCGACTGTCACATTAGTGAGCGTGTATACCCAGTCGTCTTCGAGTAGTTTCCAATCAACCGTTACGGTCGAATGTGGAGACGCGTCACTGGTATGCGCAAGATCAATTCCTGCGCCTCTTTCGGCAAATCCCGCCTACTCAAAGATTCGTAGAGCAACTGATTCACTGTCCGGGTCATCGGCTGCTCAAGATATTTGCTGTAAAAGTACAAGGGCCGAATTAACGATTCATCAATCTTAGGCGAATACATTATGCCTTTAACAAGCCTACTGATAGCGGGTTCAATACGACGTCAGTGCTGTACTTTTTCTCTCCATCAGAAGTATCATAGGAAGAGCGATTGATCCGTCCCTCGCCTTCCAACCACACTTCCTTTCGCGTCTCGAGAACCGCAGTTCGAATCTCGTCTGGACAATGAAAGATCACACAGGGAACAACAGCAAACGCTTCCTTAGATTCCCCATCTTTCACGTAACGATACGGCACTCGTAAAAGAAAGCGGACACCACGCAATCCCTCGCCAAACGGAAACGCCTTTCCAAACAACCGCCCTGACAACACAACGCGATTCATTTTGAGTCACCTGTTCGCTCATAATACACACGGTGTTCGCCGCGAAGCTCTCTATGGAGTCCAATGACGTAATCCACCTTCTGATCGATGTCAGCAAGCAACTGCCTTACTTCTTTGCGATATCGGAGTGATTCCGTACGGAATCGATTGGCTAAGTCTTTTTCGTTCATAACCGTTACCTCAGACAAGAACGATTGATAAACGTGCGTGACCTCAACGCCGGCCCTGCTTCCGAATTACAGAACCACTGTCTTGCGTCCCAATCCATTGCACAATAGAAAGATTCACTTTCACAATGGTGGACTAAAAGCTCTCCCAGATAGCTTTGAAGTCATCGTCCTCAAGAAACTCTTGCCTGGCAGCTGGACTATTCTGACAGGCCTTTCTCATCATCTTCTTGGAGGCGCTCTTCAAAGAAAAGAAAATCAAACAGCGGTTTTCACCGTGGTAGAAGTCAAAGAAGCTTTGCAAAGAACCTAGCGTACCGTTCACTCAGGGCATGAAATGTCTTAGCTTGATGGTCCTGGTGTGGGGCTTCGCGATCTCTCTTAGCCACGCACAAAAGCCGAACATCGTGCTCGTGATCACCGACGATCAGGGCTACGGGGACGTCGCTGCCCATGGGAATACGGTGATTAAGACGCCGCACATGGATACCTTGCTCAGCGAGTCCGTAACCCTAACGGACTATCACGTGGCCCCCACTTGTTCACCCACCCGTGCGGCTTTGCTCACCGGACATTGGACCAACCGCACGGGCGTGTGGCACACGATCAATGGGCGCTCCATGATTCGGGCGAATGAGGTGACGATCGGTCAACTTTTGAAAAACGGTGGGTACGCAACGGGAATGTTTGGCAAATGGCATTTGGGGGATAACTACCCTTACCGGCCGGAGGATCGCGGCTTCCAAGAGGTCTACCGGCATGGCGGTGGAGGTGTGGGCCAGACCCCGGATCTTTGGGACAACTCCTACTTTGACGGCCACTATTTTCACAATGGGAAGATCGTGCCTGCCAAGGGATTCTGCACCGATGTCTTTTTCGAGCAAGGGAACGCCTTCATCAAGAAATGCGCCGAAGCAAAGCAGCCGTTCTTTGCCTACATTTGCACCAACGCGCCTCATGGTCCACTCCATTGCCCTCAGACATATTTGGACATGTACAAGGATCAGCCGGCGAATCTCGCCGCTTTCTTTGGCATGATTACGAATATCGACGACAACGTGGGGAAGACTCGAGCCTTGCTAAAAGAGTTAGGTATCGCTCAGGACACGATCTTCATTTTCACCACTGACAATGGCACGGCCACAGGTGACAAAGTTTTCAATGCGGGCATGCGTGGAAAGAAGGGATCGGCTTACGACGGTGGACACCGCGTGCCTTTCTTCCTCCACTGGCCGGGCGGCGGCATGACAAAACATCTCGACGTGCCGACGCTGTGCCACGCCGTGGATATCGTGCCCACGCTCCTCGATCTCGCCGGTGTGAAGGCGCCAGACACGGTGAAATTTGATGGTGTGTCCCTTCGCCCTCTATTACACGGGGGCGAGAATGTTCGTTGGGCGGATCGGTTTCTCATCACGGATTCCCAACGCGTGCGTGACCCCATCAAGTGGAAAGCCTCATCCGTGATGTCGGAACACTATCGTTTGATCAACGGGAAAGAACTCTATCATATTGATGACGATCCCGGTCAGAAGAATGACATCGCCGCCGACCATCCTGACCAAGTAGCGAAGATGCGCGCTTTCTATGATGCTTGGTGGGCGGAGCTGGAACCCACTTTCGCGGAAACAACCGAGATTGTGTTAGGGCATCCCGATCATCCCAAGGTCAGTTTAACGGCGCATGATTGGATTACCAGCCACGGCGTGCCTTGGAATCAGCGGCACATTCGCGATGCGCTCATGAATCGCCCTGGCAAGAAACGCCGTCAGCGGAATGAGGGAAGCGGCGGTCCGGCTGAGCACCGCGCGCATTGGGCGGTAAAGGTCGTTTCCGACGGCGAGTATGAAATCGCGTTGCGGCGTTGGCCTCACGAAGCGGACCAGCCGATCCGCACGGCTTTGCCGGCTGGTGAAAATGTGCCAGGGGCCACCAAAGCGTTTCGCGCCGTGGAGGGCCGGTCCATTCCCGCGAACAAAGCCTCCCTTTTCATCAATGGCGAAGAGAAAGGCACCTCACCTGTGACGGCCACTGACAAGGCGATCTCTTTCAAGGTTGCCCTGACAAAAGGCTCTCATGAACTCTCGCCCATTTTTCATACGGAAGACGGCGGCACCGTCGGTGCTTATTATGTGATTGTGAGGAAGCTCTAAATGTTTGGTCCGGCACCCTGGATCCAGAACCGGACAAGCGTGTCGAATGCAGTTCCGATGAAAGAGACGCTGGTCCCTATCATTCACGCGAAAGATGCTCGAAAGAACGCCAAGTGGTACGCGCGTCTAGGATTCGAGATTGAAGGCGAACATCAATTCGCTCCCGGCATGCCATACTATCTTTTTCTCAGGCGTGGAGACGTTTGTATCCATCTTTCAGAGCATAAAGGAGACGCCAAGGAAGGTTCAACACTGGTCTATTTCTACGTTAGTGACATTGATGCATTTGCCACTGAGTTCGGCGAGGATGTAAAGGATCAGCCGTGGGGCTGCCGCGAGATATGGATCAACGATCCCGACGGCAATCGGCTTCGAATTGGTTCACGCAGATCGGAGAAATGAGCGTTAGTGTTGTCGGAAATAACAACGGTAGTCCTGGCCGCTACATCAACCCGCGCAAATAATCAGCCGTGGCCTTAGCCGACTCTAACGGACTGCTTCCGTCCTCGGGGGCGCTTTGGTGGACGGTGACCGGGCCGTCGTAGCCCTCTGCTTTCAAAGCTCCAAAGATCTCCGGGAACTCAATACCTCCTGGCTCGTGGATCTCGATGATGTCGAAACTGATGGGGCCGTGATGCCACGTTTCCAAGGTCACCGCCCCATCTGGCTTGATGACTTGATTCTGCAAATAGACGTTGGCCACGTGGGGCAAGAGACGCCGAATGGTTTCGGCGCCATAAGGTTGGCCGCAGATCTCCAAGTTTGCTGCTTCATAAATGAGACGAAAGTTAGGGCGGGCGATGGCCGCGAGGGTGGCCTCGATGTTTTTGATCGTCTCGAACCGACTTAGGGTATGGCATTGATGCACAAGGGTGAGATCGCGTTCCGCCGCTTCATCGGCCGCCCGTTGAGCGTGGGGAATGTCATCCTGCGTTTTCACCGCCACGCGAATCAGCGGCGCGCTCAGTTTTTCGGCCAAATCAAGATAAGGCGTGATGTTTCGCAGGCTGTCGGGACCTTGTTCATTGTTGTAGACGGTGGCGAAATCTCCCGTGAGCATGGTCACGCCAACGTGATGCTTTGCTAGAATAGCCGCGCCTTCGGCAATGGCTTCTGGAGAAGAGTGGACACCTAACTGCGAAGCACGCATGCAGATCGCTTCGTAACCGGCGCTAGAGGCGAGTTCGGCGACCTGTTGGAGTGTGAGGATCGCGTCTTCTTTGGAAAGAAAGCCTTCGGCAATGCGAACGGAGAGCGAAAGTTTCATCGCGTTAGGCGGGCGTGGGTTCGAGGACGACCTTGAGGAGTCCTTCTTGATTGTCGTAGAGACGCTTGAACCAATCGGCGCCCTCGCTTAGCGGCGCGCGGGCGCTGAGCAAGGGCTCCACCAGAATGGCGCCGCTGGAGATGTGTTTGAGGGCGTCATCGTATTCGCCGGCGGATCCGCAGGAACCGTAGATGCTGATCTCCCGGGTCACGACCGCTTGCAACGGGAAGTCTGTTTGTGCAGAAAGATTGCCCACCAATCCGGCGGCTCCCCCTTTGCGCAGACTCTTGATGGCAAGCTCTAACGTTGGTGTCATACCCACGACTTCCATGGCGAGATCGGCGCCCTCGCCTCCTGTCGCCGCGAGAAGCTGATCGAGCACGTCCGCATCTTTAGCTTGGAAGCTGGCCGCGGCCCCTAACTGTTTAGCTAACTCAAGACGTCTGGGATCGACATCGACCGCCAAGATCTTCTGCGCGCCGGCGATCTTGAGGGCTTGGATCACTAACAAGCCTATTAATCCGGCGCCGACAACCACGGCGGTATCCCCCTGCCGGACCGGCATTAGCCCCACGGCGTGCAGGGCAATGGACACCGGTTCGGCAAAGGCAGCTTTCTCAAACGAGAGTTCGTCGGGCAAGCGGTAGAGAATGCGGGCCGGTACCCGCAGCAGTTCGGCGAACGCCCCATGCTGCCGATACTCGTCGCAAGACACGCCCAACACCCGACGATCCTGACAAAGATTCACTTGCCCGCGGTCGCAGAAAGCGCAGGCACCGCAGTAAACGGTGGAATCGAAGGTCACGCGATCACCCGGCTTCCAACTTCTAACATTGTCCGCTACGTCGCGAATCACGCCCGCCGCTTCGTGTCCCATGATGATGGGCGGTTGCCGGCGCCCACTGCTCCCGTCCATGCCGTGAATATCACTGCCACAGATGCCGCAGGCCCTGACCTCGATTAGTACGTCATCGCCCGTGAGTTTCGGCGCTTCCACATCGCCGTATTCGAAATGATTGTACTCCGTTAGGTTGAGCGCCTTCATAGCTTAAAGCCAAGAGGGAGGCCTGGCGGTGGTCAAGAGTGGAAATGGGTGTGACTAAAAGTGGTGGTCAATAAAGGTAGAGGAACTGGTGACAGTTCCTTCGGGGCAGCGGAATGCCCCGCCCGGAACTCTCACGAGTTCCGCTACAAAGCCACGCCCGGAACTCTCACGAGTTCCGCTACAATGCCCCGCCCGGAACTCTCACGAGTTCCGCTACAAAGCCACGCCCGGAACTCTCACGAGTTCCGCTACAAAGCCCCGCCCGGAACTCTCACGAGTTCCGCTACAATGCCACGCCCGGAACTCTCACGAGCTCCGCTACGAAAGTGCCACCTCTTTTAATCATACCCAGTGGAAATAACCGAACTTGAACGAATCCGGAGACCTCCTATGCTCGTCCCAGACTCATGGCAGATTCTGATCGTGCTCCTCGCCAAGGCCAGCTCGTTCTCGCGGTGGTCATCCTGTGTTTGATCCTCCTCCCGTTCATTCCTTGGCGCCTCGGGGAAGATTCGGAACCCGTTGTCCTTAACGGAACTCAGGAAGATGGACGGGGTGGATCTGAAGCGTCGTTGCCCCAGCACCAATCGATTCTTTATGCGGATACGCCGGATGATTTGGCGGATCTTTATAACGGACTTCTCGTGAAGACGGCGTTGGAGAAGGAGGAAGGGAGCACTGCTAGTGTCGAGCGTGAGAATGATCAAGCTTACGCGATTGACTTTAATGTGAGGCTGCGGGTGCCGGCGCCTAACCAATCGTTGGAAGACTTGCGCAATCTCAACCCAAAGCTACCGGAGATCTTGCCCGGATTGACAGCCATGATGGGCACGGCGAAAGTGTCGGAATTCTATCACTTGCTTTATCGTCTCAAGACGGAACGATTGCAGAAATACCTCACGCAATTGCGAAGAATCCCATCCCGGCACAACTACTTCGATTGCGAAACGGTGCTAGAACTTCAGCATCCGGTGACCGAACAACGCGTGCTTTTCATGCAAGGTGAAATGGACGTCGTTTCGGACGGTAGTGATGGTGATCGCAGCCCGGAGTACGACGAGTACATTGCGAAATCACGCTACTACCAGCCGTTCACCAGTTACAGCTGGCCTAAGAAGACCCAGCAGCCAAACCCGCTCTTGTCTCGTTATGAGGCGCGTCTCAAGGCCGCGCAGTCCAAGGGTGATGCGGAACAGATCGCCAAGCTCAAGAGTGATATCACCGGATTGAAAGAACGCAGCTATCTGATTGCTAGGAAAGATCCTTTCGTGGTGATCCCGACTTCCTTTCTGCGGCAACAGAATAGGACGCCGTATGGTCCGACGATGGGCGATTACTGCGTCGTCATCCATCAAGACAAAGTCTACCCGGCGATTATCGGGGACGCGGGACCCACTTATAAAATGGGTGAGGCCTCCTTACGCATCGCACAAGAGATCAATGCCAAAGCCACGCCTTACAATCGGCCGGTGAGTAGTCTAACGGTGACTTACGTCGTCTTTCCGCAGAGCCGTGATCCCAAAGACGCACCGAATTTGAAGCACTGGCACCAGCGATGTGCGGAGTTCTTGGAGGCGATCGGCGGGCTAGGCGAAGGCTACGCGTTGCATGAATGGGAAGATCTATTTAAGCAACCCGACGCTTCCGCTGCCATAGAAGCCCCAGGCTCATGAGGATCAGGGTAGCGGAATGGGGTTCGGGAATGACGACGTAACCGAGATCCGCAAAGGACGCCACTGTCATTTCACTGACAAAGGTGCTACTGCCGATCCATCCGGTCATGAGTTCGTCGCGCATGTCGTTACTCGTTCCATCCGTGATGCCGGTTGCGGCGGCGCCGCCGTCCACCTCATTCCAATGACCGTTCTCCGTCCCGGCGCCTCCCCCAAGTTCCACGGGAACAAACGTCGCGGCGGCTTGTCCGAACTCAGTCTGATACTTGGCAAGCGCATTCGTACCCGTGAACTCTCCAGAGTCATTCACGTAGACACCATTGGCACCCCAGAGCGTGCCTAAGCCCAACACATGGCCCATTTCATGTTCGATGACGGCCTGAAGGGTGCCGTTGGATTCCATGTTGGAGAGATCGGCAGAATCAAAACTCATTGATCCGGTGTAAGTATAGGTCGAGCCACTTGTCCACGTGGCCGTTGGGCCGGCCGAGCCTAACGTGCCTCCCACGCCATCGATGGCCACGCCCTGGGCATCGATCTCAATTCCCGTGAAACCTGAGACAAAACCAGTGCCATCGGGATACCCGAGTATCTTACTCTCCCACATGGCTTCTGCGGCTGAAAAGACGGCTTGTTGACTTGCTGTGAGTCCTCCCTGGAAGTTCACGATGATGTTAAAGCTCATCGCTAGATTAGCCTGTGGCCCATCGTAAGGTTCCGGCTCCGGTGCGGCTAGGGAAGACGACAATGGGATGTTCGGCACCTCTACCACGTTGGATGCGCAGCAAAGGCAGTTGTATGAATGGCCGGCGATGCCTCCTCCATCGCTCGCAGTTAGCACGGAGCGTGTGGCCATATGGGTTGCAGCGGGACAAAGCGGGGAGGTGGTGAGGATGATGATCGAGACAACAGAGAGCAGGGGGTATTTCATGGGGATTCTTGCAATAGGGCGATGTTCTGGTGGGGAGATGGACGGTCGGCGCCGAGCCAGTGGGGCTGAATCAATTCAAGGATTTCCAATGCGGGCTCGAGCCGCTCGCGTTCGGCTTCGGGCAGGCGCACGCGAAGCATGAGCGGTACGCCGGCGCGGCCGTTTAACATCACTGATAGTTCGCGATAACACAGCGAGTGACGCCGCACGTAGCCGTAAAGCGTTTGGTTAGGTAAATCTTGCGCGCGAAGTGCCACGCCTTGGTGGGTATGACGATTCCCGAATGCCGCGAGATGTTCACGGGTCCACGAGGCGCCGACTCGCAATGTGACCGCTTCGTTAGGACGTTCGTGCAGAAAAGTATCCGTTGGGACTGGGTTGTAGCCCACAGCACATTCCCAGTCTAACAAGTAGGATCCGTTAGGCTGCTGCTGGACAATGAAATGGTGGCGGCGTCCCAGATCATCCCATCCCGTCACGAGTTCGTATTGATGGCCCGTAGAGAAGCCGAAATCTGCCTGATGATGGGCGAGCCGCTCGAGCCCGATGGGTTCCGGTGTCGGACGACGCTGATAATAGGCTTCCATCAACGGTAGCAACCGTGAGGCCTCGCAGACAAACTGCGAACGTTTGGCTACCGTCAGACTGTTTAGGAATCCCGCCACGGCGTGGCGAGGATCATGAACGCTCGCGGCAGGCTCAGTGGATGTGGGCGACGCGTTCTCAACGCTTTCGTGCAGCATCCCAAAGACCATCATTGGCACCGCCAAACCGAGAGCCAGGACCAACGCCGCTACCGCCATCAGCCCTCTTTCTTGGCGCTTGAGGCGCGGAGTTGAAACCGCCTTCTCCCATAGCGGAGCGCCACCCGTCTCAAGCGGCGGCGGACCCGCCTGACGAAGGACAACGGGGAGATCGAGTCGACGCGATGGAGCCTCCGCCTCTTGAAGAAGAGCGGTCATCAAGATCTGCTCGCATTCCATTACAAACCATACGATCAATGATTAAATAGATTTTCAATAATTATTTTGAATTTTCAGGCGGTGGGCAGCTCGTTTGATCATGAAGGGTCCCCATTTCTCAACTTTCAACGCCCACCGCCTTTCCCAATCGTTTCCTGAATTGTCTGGCGCACGTTCCTAAGGGTAAAGATAGCCAACTTCTATGAGCACCTTAGCACCGGAACTACACGCCCTACTTAACAAGCAGATCAACATGGAGATGGCCGCCTCCTACAGTTACCTCGCCATGTCGGCGTGGTTTGAAGAGTCGCCTTATGGCGGCTTTGCCCAATGGATGCTAGCGCAAAGTCAGGAAGAGACTGCGCACGCCATGAAATTCTATCAATTTGTCATTGATCGGAATGCCAACGTGGAGCTGGAAGCGATTGAGAAACCTCGCGCCACTTATGACTCCGCGCTCGAGGTCTTCGAAACGAGTCTCAAACAAGAGAAGGCTGTTACGGCCGCCATCCACAATCTCTATGAACTCGCGGAGAAACATCGCGATCACGAAACAAAGAACCTGCTCAATTGGTTTCTTGACGAACAGATCGAAGAAGAGAAAGCCGCTCAAGACATGATCGATCGCCTCACCCTCGTGGGCGACAATCCCGTGGGCATGTTGCAACTGGATCAGGAAGCGGCTCAACGCAAACCTCTTCCCACGCTGCCTGCCGAGGACGCCTAACGAATGCCACTTGCGCGCCCATTCCTCTTCCTTTTCGCCACTCTGATAGGCGCGCTTGCGGATGCTTATCAGCCGCGTAACACGCAGCGTCCCGGCGAAGAGCCGCCTACACCAGGAGAAACGTTGGACTTGATGACCCTCCCTGAGGGCTTTCAAGTCACACTCTTCGCCAGTGAACCGGCGGTGCGCCAACCCATCGCCATGACCACCGATGACCGGGGCCGGATTTGGGTCATTGAGTCCTACTCGCACAAGGAATGGGAGAACCGCGGTGAAGACCGCATCCTCATCTTGGAAGACACCGATGGGGATGGTCGGCAGGATTCGCGCAAAGTCTTCTATGACAAGGGAAATCATTTCACTGGGCTGACCTTGGGCTTCGGTGGCGTGTGGGTGTGTGATCCGCCCAACATCATCTTTATTCCAGACCGAGATCGCGATGACCAGCCCGATAGCGCACCGGAGATTATTCTCGACGGATGGACTCTCGACGCCTCGCACAACATGGTTAACGGGCTCAATTGGGGACCCGACGGCTGGTTGTACGGAAATCACGGCGTACTCGCCGAGTCTAGACCCGGTGCGCCTGGCACGCCCCTAGCGGAACGCCCAATCATCGACTGCGGCATCTGGCGTTATCATCCGAAAACCAAGGCATTTGAAGTCTATGCTCGAGGGACAACCAATCCTTGGGGCACCGATTGGGATGAACACGGCGAGATGTTCATGTCAGGGAATGTCAATGGCCATCTCTGGCACGTCGTGTCCGGCGCCTATTACGAACGCATGCATCCGTCCTCACGCTTTCCCTATGTATACGAGCGGCTCACCATGTCGGCGGACACGCCGCACTATCACGGCACCGCCAATTGGAAGCGGGATTGGAATCGTGATCAAATCGGGCGCAATCGCGAGGATCAGTTAGGCGGCGGGCACTCCCATTGCGGTGCATTGATCTATCAGGGCGGCAACTGGCCGGAAGTTTATCGAGGCAAGATGTTCATGAACAACACCCATGGCCGACGCGTGAACCAAGACCGACTCGTGAGGCGCGGCTCTACCTACATGGGGGAATACGAAGGCGATTTTATGAGAGCGAACCACTCCTGGTTCCGCGGCGTTTCGTTAGTCACTGGTCCCGACGGCGCGGTCTACGTCTCGGATTGGACGGACGATGGTGAATGTCATGACGATGACGGGGTGCATCGTACCAGTGGCCGGATTTACAAGATCCGTTACGGTGAGCCCGACCCTTGGAAAGGTGATTTGGCGAAAGCGACTCCCAGACAAATGGTGAATCATCACCACGCGGAGAACGCTTGGTTCTATCGGAAAACGCGCCGTCTGATTCAAGAACGCGGCCGTCTCCCAGGCAGAATCATCGCCCAACTCAAGCGCATGGCTTCGAATGAGAAGGATGTCAGAGTGAGGCTGCGATCGCTTTGGACGCTGGCGAGTGTGGGAGCCCTGGATGATGCTGGGCTGCTATCGCATCTGCAAGATCCCAGTGAACATGTGCGGGCTTGGGCCGTGCGCCTGCTTGCGGACAAGACGATTGAGAATCAAGAAGTGATCGGCCGGCTGGTTCAACTCGCCGAGACTGAGCCTTCCGCTTTAGTGAGGCTTTATCTAGCGGCTTCCGCTCAGCGTATCCCGGTCTCACGCCGCCTACCGTTAGTCCTAACGCTCACGCAGCGAACCGAGGACGAATCAGACCGGATGATTCCACTCATGATTTGGTATGCCGCTGAACCAACGATTGCCGGGCAAGGCGAAGCGTTTCTCAATCCGCCAAAGCCTGCTCTAACCAAAGTCCAAGCCTTCGCTGCGAGACGTCTCACCGAGTATCACGCCGAAACGGCGGAGGAACCCAACACATTTCCAGGTGCGAATGCCCAAGGCCCGCAAGCGTTTTTGTTAGACGCTATGCGTGAAGGTGCCCTGCGCCACCCCAGTATGAAAGTGCCGGCTGTTTGGTTAGACCGGATCGTCGAACTGACCACGCACAAAGACCACTCCATTGCCCAATCTGCCTCCGCACTCGCTGTCACTTTCCAACACGAAGCCACCATTTCCCGGTTTGCCGCTGAAGTCCTATCGGAAGTAACCACAGAAACCCGCCGCGCTGACTTGTTAGGCCATTTGCTGGAGATCAAGTCTAAGGAAATCGATCAACTCTTGTTAAACTGTGTGCTTCAAGGAAAGCCGCCGCTTCGAGTCATGTCCCTGCGTGCGCTGTCCAAGCGATCGGTGACGGGGTGGGAAGAGAAAATCCTAGCCGATTGGTCATCGCTCTCGGCCGATGAACGTGACGCGGCCGTGGACGCGCTCGCCGCACGTCCGAAAACCGCCAAGTGGCTGCTGGAAGCCTTGGCCGCACAAACCGTTCGCCGCCAAGATATCCGTGCTAGTCAAGCCCAGCAATTGGCCGCCTTGCGGGACGATACGGTTCGCGATTTGTTAGAAAAACATTGGGGAAGTTTGCAGCGATCGTCTGAAGCCAAGCAGAAAGAGATGGCGCGTTACCGGGATCTCCTTGCCGGGTCCGCAAAGCCTGACCTGGCAAATGGCGCCGCCGTCTATGAGCGGGTGTGCGCCGCTTGCCACCAACTCTTTGGTGAGGGCGGCAAGCTCGGCCCCGATCTCACCGGCTCCGATCGCGCGAGTCTCGATTACTTGCTCACTCATATTGTTGAGCCGAGTGCTAGTGTGGCAGCCGATCACCGGCTGACTATCGTCACGAAGAAAGATGGGAGCGTGGTGACCGGATCCGTCATCGAATCCAACCGTTCCAGCGTTCTGATTCGCAACCTGGCTGGTGAAGAACGGATTGCCAAGGAGGCCATCGCTAATCGCAAGACCTTGAAAACATCCATGATGCCGGAAGGCTTGTTGACGACTCTCACCGATCGCGAAGTGGTTGATTTGATACGCTATTTGCAGACCAATGCTTCCGGCCAATAAGCATGCGCATCGATATCGTCACCATCTTTCCGGAAATCTGCCGGGCGCCTCTCACGGAGAGCATGATGCAGCGCGCGCAGGACAAAGGGATCCTCAAGCTACAAATCCACGACCTGCGGGATTTCACGACTGACAAACACCGCAAAGTGGATGGCGAACCCTACGGCGGGGGCCAAGGCATGGTCATGAAACCGGAACCGTTCTTCGCCGCGGTCGAGGCCATCCGCCAAGAAGTGCCAGAGGCGCGCGTGCTCTTGATGACACCCCAGGGCAAACGCTTCGATCAACGTCAGGCGGAAGAACTAGCAGATGCATCAGACGCCTTCATCATCCTCTGCGGCCACTACGAAGGCGTGGATCATCGCGTGGTGGAAGCGCTAGTCGATGAGGAAATCTCCATCGGCGATTACGTGCTCACCAACGGCGCCCTCGCTGCTGCCGTCGTGGTCGATGCCATCGTCCGTCTCTTGCCAGGCGTCCTGGGTGATGAACGCTCCGCCTGGCAGGAATCCTTCACTAGCAATCTCCTCGAAGCCCCTCACTACACTCGCCCCCCCGAGTTCCAAGGCCTCGAAGTGCCAGAGGTGCTCCTTTCCGGTCACCACGCCAAGATCGAGGCGTGGCGCGCCAAAGAAAGCCATACGCGCACCATGCGGAACCGGCCGGATCTGTTGACCGAAGATTAGGGAGCCTGCCGTTGGCGTTCCTATCCGGCCAGAGTCCAGGCCGTTGTGTACTGCAACCATTTGAAATGGAGGGCTGTACGGAGAATGGGGAGCTTATATGTCATGGCAGAATCGCTATGATTTCACGATCAAATTAGAGTTCTCAGAATTTTCTTTACCATTTGTCATGAGAGCATCATTCTACAAAAGCGAGATTCGCAGAATCGCCATGGAGGTTTAGGATATGATGTGTCGCTCAAATAATATTAGTAGTGCCTCCCTCTATCTCTACAACGATGTCGCTGAGCCATTTGACCTAGATAAATGGACCGCCCACCGTTGGACCGATTCCGACCTGCCTAACCTTCTATCCTGTGAGACGATCGTAGCGGAGGTGCCGACTCAACTCATCAATATGCACGAGCTCCGTGCAGCTGAAGAGTATTGTCAAAATCTAATATGGCTCATAACGCCGAAAACTACTCCTCAGCAACTGGGTCAGATTCTTCCCTTCAATACCGATGCAGAAGCACTGCAACTAAGAACTCCCGCGTCGCCATCACTGACTCATATACTCTCTAAACCCTTCAATAATTATCTTTCCACAGCACCAATATCGCTTCTATTTCCTCTTGCTAAACCCTGGCGCCCAATAGCGCAAACCGATGGAGGCAATCTTAACTCTGCCATCTATCGCAAACTACCAAGCGGGGGCTTCTCTTTCATTCTTCCTTCTCCTGATAAATCCAGTCCCCAAACTTTAGATCTCCTCCTATCATCTTGTGCGATTTTCTCTGGAAAGCAGAATCCCCTCTCAGCACCCATCCGTCTACATTCCACGTCCATACTCCTCCTGCTTATTTTACTATGTAGTATCACCATAGCCCGGTATCATCAAAAATCTTCTAACCGTTACTTCGTATCCCACCAACCCACAACCGTTAAGCTCAATTCACCCCTGAATCGGCATACCGAAGATTCTCTTTCTTCTCTCTCAACCATATCCCCTAACGCCGTTACTACTCGATCCGAATATGGCGAGTATCTCCAAACCTTCAATAGTCTTCGTTTAGACGAACAAGAGGTCCGCTTTCTTAATCATCTCAAATCTCAGATTTCCACGCATAAATGGGCGCTCCCTCTCTTAGCATCCTACTTACATGAGACCGTTTCGGGTGAGATCCTTTCTTATCTAGAGACTCGTCAATTTGAGCGCGCTCGCTGGCGTGCTCAACTTTTTATCAATTACACAAACTGGCTTTATGCTCCCTATTCTCGCACTAATACGGCGGCAGAAGAAGGCAAAGCCTTTATCAAACTCCATAAGACCCTCAATGTCGCACGAGCAGTTACCGATCTCGTCAATCACAACTATCTCTACGCGAACCCTTCTGCTGTATCACAGCTTATTGCCAGAATAGACCCTAACCGTACGCCCTCCTCAGATTTTTCTGTTTCTTCTGCGCCGGATCTCGATCCCTCTCTTCTCGATAATATCACGTATTCTCACATCGCTCTACAGGCTAGCAATAGTCAATATGAAGACATCCAATTACTTTGGAGTAGTTTTTGCAATACATTCCGAGATAGTGAAAAAATCGATGAAGCTCACTTTAATGTTTTGAAATCTGCCATTTCTTCGCAGAATCCGAGATTCTCTCGGCACGATCTGGCCGCTCGGTGTAACGATTTTGCCAATGACTTTGAGCGCTCTTACCTTGCTGACGATGCACTGATGTATTCGCTGTTGATCGCCTGCGATCAACAAGATCCTGTGCTTATTCATCGCTCATTTTTAGCATTGAAGCATCTTCACTATAGCACTGGGGCCCAAACAGACAGCTATAAACTCGTACATTTACTATGCAATCAATGGTTTCTTCAGGCCTTTCCATTATCGCATCGAGATAATAATTTGATCTATTTTCTGTTTTCATCTGAGATTAACATTGGTCCTGACGAGACGCTGAATTCCTTCGTCTCCAATCGACTGGATAAACCAACAATCCATTGGTTGTTACGGCCCCTCCTCAATTCCGATGAATTCCTCGACCTTTCCAAATGGACTTTTTCGGACCTGCTCGGAGGATTCTTTATTCAGTGGAGAGAGGCGTTCCTTGCCCCCAATGATTCAGGCTCCGAAGGTTCTCCCTACTATCCTGAAGCTCCCGCTGACTCGAACCGGCGACCAGTGGAGCCTGTCCCTCGTCCACCAAATCCCCTTAAGGCCTTCGTTCCTCAGTTCCCAGCTTTTCGATAGCAATTGCATTTACGAAACCATGAATCCGTTTCTCTCAAGCTTAAAAGGACACGCCAAAACCTTAAATGGCATTGTCGCTGCTATCTTAGCATTTCTCTCGACAATTCTCTTGTTTCGTGAAAAACTCGCATCGTTGTTAGAATCCAAATTTTGGATCTACATATTCGCCGTTTTTGATGCGTTTAAATATGAATGTATCGCTCTTCTTGTGTTGGTTCTTTGCTATAAGCGAATTCTCACCCTATTTGATGCAATTACTAGCCAGATTCGCCGCCGCCGCCGCCGCAAACGACCCATCGTTACACGGATATCACTTTTCGCCCTTTATCTCGTTTTGTTCGGTGCGATTGCTTATCAGGGTTATTATTATATCTTAGGAAGAAAGATCCATCTAGCTCAATACGATAAACTCTTGTCCCTGAGAGCATCCAATTCTCTCTCCAAGGGCCATTATGACACCGCTAGACGATACCATAGAATTGGTGTAAGCGCCGGCTTCATGAGTTCTCGATTATTGATCGAAAACTTGGAGCATCGGCTAAATCTGACCTCTCAGCTCCAATCTCTGTACTCAGCAATGCCGCTGGACAGCAGAAAACATGCTTTGCTACAATGCATCAAGAAGCTTGAGGGGAACCATTTATTCTATCAGAATCATGCGCACCTTCTTGAAGAGGAGCTTCATAAATTGCAAACGCAATACGCTGCCGCCATCATAAAAATCAAAGAAGAACAATTCACATCCGCACGCCAAGTCCTACAAGAAATACAAGACACGTTTCCTGGCTTTTTGGATTGCCACTTTATAATCGAGGAACTCAAGGACCAGATCTCGGGCGCGACGACGTCCACCCCGTATCTGGCAGCGATTAACGCATTGAAGGTAGATGATTTCATTGATCAACTTCAACCTACTCTTAAAGATACAGTTCAAGATACTCATGACCAATTGGCCTACACTCTCCCAATACGCCACCTTTATCACGATCGCTCCTATTCATCCAGCCCCAGCGGCTACCACGATTTAACACTGCCACAACCGTACGAATATCCTCAAGACACGACACATGCCGATCACGATGGGGAGCCAGGCTACTATCCTCGCCGCAACGCTCCCTATCAGGATGTGCCGTATCGCTATTACTACCAGCAACCATACTCCACACAAGGCGAGCGCGCCTTGTTTCCTCCTAGGGCCCGGGATCAAGGAGTTGGTCAGTGGTGAATCACCTCAGACGTAGGAGTATGACTAAAAGTGGTGGGCACTTTTCGTAGCGGAACCGTAGCGGAACTCGTGAGAGTTTCGGGCCTGGCACTCCGCTGCCGCGAAGGAACTGTCACCAGTTTCTCTATATAATAGCGGAACCGTAGCGGAACTCGTGAGAGTTTCGGGCCTGGCACTCCGCTGCCGCGAAGGAACTGTCACCAGTTCCTCTACCTTTGTTGACCACCACTTTTATTCATACCCAGACGGTAGAATCAGATTCATACCCATTCCCGCATGGGCATGGCACGCACCTATGACGAGTTCTTTCATCTCTCAATCATGGAGGGCGGTTCTGAATTCTTCATTTGGGCGAGGTTTCGCTCCTGGGAAACAAGCCGTTGAGGTTCGCTGGATAGATTAGCGCTCCCGATGGCAGAGCGCTGGTCCCTTAGTGAAAGGCCTTTTGGGATGCCCACCTATATGATCCAAGACAAACCGGTTGCCCAGTGTCGCTAACCTTTTAATGTTCTCAGCGCATTCTTCATCTCATGAGCAAGCAAATCGCAATCATTGGCGTCGTTGGGCTAGCGTGTTTGGCTGGCGGATTCTTACTGGGGAAAATCACCAGCTCGCAATCGGCTCCCAGTCGATCTGGGGAAGCTAGCTCCCAAATTCGAGGTAACGACAGCTTGTTGTATCCTGAGAGTGGCGGTGCCTCATCAACGCCCAAGGGAAGCGAAACGGCGAACGGAACGGGATCTAAGGCCAAGCCGCAACAACTCCTCTCCACGATCAATAATGCGAATGGCAAAGCCGCGGTAGCCAGTTTTTATCAGATGCTTGGTAGCATGAGCAGCGATCAGATCGCGGAACTCATGGTGGATGTGGACAAATTTCCCAATCATTCGCGCCGGCGTGAGACACGGGAAATGATCATCGATTACTTAACCAAGTCCGATCCTAAGAAGGCGTTGGAGATACGTGAACAACTGCCGGGCAATGGCATCTTTCGCAAAGCTTACACCCAACTTGGCCGCACCGATCCTTTTGCCGCGATCAAGATGCATGACGAGATCGAAGATGTGAGTGAGAAAAGTGAAGCTTTGTTAGCCATCTTTGTTGGCGCCAGTGAGATCGATCCCTCGCGGGCGTTTGATTTATTGAAAACCACAGAAGGCGTCGGCCCCCAACATTATCACGAAGTGTTCGATAATTGGGCTGAACTCGATCCCACGACCGCCGCGCGCATGGCTCTCACGGTGACCGAGCCTGCCAAACGCCGCGAGGCGCTCAAGATTGTCGGGCAAGAATGGGCGGAGCGTGATCCCCAGGCGGTGCTCGATTGGGTGGCCGATACCAAGTTAAGCGCTTATGAACGCGAAGTTATCCGCGGCAGTGCCTTAGACGCCTATTCCAGGCGGGATCCGAAGGCAGCGCTGGAGTTTATTGCAGGACTCGACTCCACCGTGCGGAATCGTGTGTTGCCTAACACGATCAACGAATTGATCAAAGACGACCCGGACGCAGCCATCCAATGGATGCGCGATGAGCCTGACGGATTCGCTAAATTGCGCGCCATCAATGAGTCGTCCTGGCGGCTTGCTAATAAGGCGCCGCTAGAAACCATTGAACTGGCCAGAGAGATTCCGGCACTTAAGGAGAACGGATTGAGTTCAGCGTTTCGCCAGTTGGCTCAAGACGACCTAGCGCTGGCCTTAGAATCCATGAAGGCGTGGGAAGGCGATCCCAGCTATGGCTCGATCATCAGTAGCGTTGCCTCGGGCTATGCGTCTGAGAATCCTGAGGAAGCGCTCAAATGGGCCCTCAGTGTGGATGACCAACATCGATCCAATGTGATCAGCAATGTGATCAGCAATATGGCCGGAAACGATCCCGATTTGGCTGTGGGTGCCTTGGAACAGCTCGGGCTCGCCGCCGACGATCCCACTTATCAGAATGCTGTTTCTAATATTGCTAGTAACTGGGCCTACCGCGATCCGTTTTCTGCAGCCGAGTGGTTGGAATCCGTGCCCGACTCCAATGCCCGAAACAACGCTCTGGCATCCGTCGCCGATCGCTGGGCGCGCATCGATCCCGTGAGCGCCTCCGAATGGATCGCGGGCTTACCTGAAGGCACGACTCGAGACCAATCTGCACAAAGGCTTATTCGTCGCATCACCAATGAAGATCCGGAAATGGCCGCCTATTGGGCACAAAGTCTGTCCGACGAAAACGCTCGCAACAGCTCGATGCAGCAAGTCTATTCATCGTGGATGCGAGTGGATCCGGCAGGGGCCCAATCCTCCATTGAGAGTTCGGGACTTCCTGACGAGATGAAGCAACGGCTTCTCGGTCGAGGAAATCCTCCTGCTGAATCCCATTTTCGGGGAGGCATTTCGGTGGAAACACCCGGAATCAGCATTCGCTAGCAGGCTTGTTCATCTGCGATAGCCGCGCCCCATGGGATCAAGGGTATGATTAAAAGTGGTGGGCATTTTTCGTAGCGGGACTCGTGAGTAAGAGTTCCGGGCGTTGGACTCCGCTTCCACGAAGGAACGGTCATCAGTTCCTCTATCTTTGTTGACCACCACTTTTAGTTTAGCCACACCTTGGGATCGACTAGACGTTCGGGACGATTTGCGAGAGAACGTTGCCATGAATGCTCAACTGGAAGCCATTCACGGAGACATCACGAAGCTGGAGGTTGATGCCATTGTCAATGCGGCGAATACGTCTTTGTTAGGCGGGGGCGGTGTGGATGGCGCGATTCACCGGGCTGCGGGACCTGAGCTTGTGCAAGAGTGCCGTTTGTTGGGCGGATGCGAGACCGGCCAAGCGAAGATCACACGAGGTTACAAGCTTCCGGCGAAACACGTGATTCATACAGTAGGGCCCGTTTGGAATGGCGGAAACCAAGGCGAGCCGGAGTTGCTGGCGCAATGCTATAACAATAGTCTCACACTTGCAGTGAAGCACGAGATTGCCTTCATCGCGTTCCCTTGCATTAGCACCGGTATCTTCGGGTATCCCAAAGATGAGGCGGCCGGAATTGCGGTCTCTGTTAGTAAAACGCACCTCCAAACCGCTGTCTTCCCACAGAAAATCGTCTTCTGTTGTTTTGATCGGGCGGACCGCGAACGCTACCTGTCACTTTTACCATGAGATGCCTGTCGATACTTCTTTTTCTCTGGCCGTTCACCGTCGAAGCTGAGGATTGGCCGCATTATCTCGGGCCCCACCACGATCTCACTTGGCGCGAGGCGGGATTGTTGGAGGCGTTTCCTGATGAGGGACTCCCTGTCCTCTGGTCCACCAAGATCGGCGCCGGCTATGGTGGGCCCTCGGTAGCCGCCGGACAGGTTTTCGTCATGGACCGCCAGGCCAACGCGCCAGATGTTGAAGTGGAGGGGAATCCGAACTTCTTCAGGGTAGAGATCCCGGGAAATGAACGGGTGCTGTGTTTGCGGGAGAGTGATGGCAAGATCCTTTGGACGCATTCGTGGCCATGCACTTACACCACGGCGATCCCTTATGCGAATGGGCCGCGTTGCACACCCACTATTGACGACGGCTTGATTTATGCGTTAGGCGCGGAAGGCGACCTTTGGTGTCTGGAGGCAGCGACTGGAAAGGTCCGGTGGTCCAAGTCGTTTCAAAAAGATTACGGACAGAAGGCGCCGGAATGGGGCTGGTCAGCGCATCCGTTAGTCGATGGGGATCGATTGATCACCATCGTGGGCGGTGAAGGCACAGCCGTCGTGGCGTTTGATAAGCAAACGGGGGAAGAGCGGTGGCGTTCTCTCACATCGAAGCAGCCCGGTTACTGTCCTCCGGTCATTCACGAACAAGGCGGCAAGCGGCAGCTATTTATTTGGCATGGCGAAGCCGTGGCCAGTCTGGATCCGGAAACCGGCGTGCCTAACTGGACGGTTCCTTACAAAGCGACCTATGGCATGGCCATCGGGGCGCCGCAGTTGGCTGGGGATGCCCTCTTTATTATGAACTTCCATGGTAAGAGTGCAATGATGACCATCGATCCTAACCAAACGAGTGCGCGGATTGCGTGGCAAGGGGATTTTAAGAAGGGGCTTGGAGGCGTGATGAACACACCCTTTATTGAGGGAGGCAAGATTTACGGATGCGGCCGGCGGGGCGCCTTCCGTTGTGTCGATCTGGCGACCGGCGATCGGCTCTGGTCAACTGACACTCCAAGTCTCAAGTCCGGTCAAGAGCGCCCTACCGGATGGGCGAATGTCTTCACAGTCCGGCATCCGCCGAGTGGCCGCTGTTTCCTCATCAATGACTGGGGCGAGCTGATCCTGGCCAACCTTTCGCCGGAGGGTTATGAGGAGGTCGATCGCACGCAGATCATCGTGCCGGATCAGCCGGTTGGCCGGGAGAAACTGGTGTGGTCTCATCCGGCCTTTGCCAACCAACGCGTCTATTGCCGAAACGATGGCGAGATCCGTTGCCTCTCGTTAAAGAAGTAAAAATCCGAAAACTCTGTAGGCAACAAACCCAGGAGATCCTGGGCCTTCGCCACCGCAGCGTTGCCAGACCCGTGAGAGACTTCTAGCCTCCGGTTTGTGAAGGCGATTTTCATCAGCGTGGCGCTGGCCGCATCCCTGCTCCTGAGCCCGGCTCAATCTCAGGATTCGATGCCTGTGCCCGGGGCGAACTGGGAAAGCGAGACCTTTAGCGCCGCCGCCACAGCGGAGCTTCAACGTCTTGCGGAGTCCCTGAAGAAGCTTCCTGGCATTCCCGTCCGCGGCATGCCACCGCTTGGCCACACGACGGTCATCGATGACACCTTGGTACGCGTGGATCGTGTGACCATGAGCCGGAAACGCCTAACACTTCCTCCTAAGGATATCTTGCGTTCTATGCGAACGACGATCGGGCAACTAGAGCGATCCAAGTTCAAGCTTTTCAAGGTCGACTATCAAAATCCTCAAACTCCCGTCACGTGGCAATACCTCACCGTGGCCGGTCCCTACGCGACCCTGAAGCCATCCGGGTATCTTGAGAAACACATGACGTGGCGCATTGAGTGGCGTTGGGATCCGGAAGCGCAGACGCCACCTCAGGTAACGGCCATGACCTTGGAGGACATGGAAGAAGTCTGGCTCAAAACCGGCAGCGGCCGCCCTCAGTTCACCGATGCCACTGAAGATGTCATCGGCGCTTCCGACGCCTATCGCGAGCAGCTCTCTCGCGGAACCGATTACTGGCGTCAACGGATTGAAGTCTTCAATCGCTTCTTCAAATTCGGTCACCAAGGATTGGCGATCGGAGATGCCAATGGGGATGGACTCGACGACGTGTATGTTTGTCAGAATGGAGGTCTACCCAATCGTTTGTTTCTTCAACGACCCGATGGCACGGCGAAAGAAGTCGCCTCCGAGTCAGGAGTGGATTTGTTAGATCTCACGCGTTCTGCGTTGTTCATCGATCTCGATAACGACGGTGATCAGGACTTGGTCTTGGCGGCGGATACCGGATTGCTTGCCTTTCAAAACGACGGCCGGGGACGCTTTGATCCCAAGCTACGCTATCCCAAAGTACGCAATGCTTTCAGCCTTACGGCGGTGGATTATGACAATGACAGCGATCTGGATCTCTATGTTTGCCGTTACTTCGCCAATCAGGAAGAAGGCGCCGGCCTGGCCGTCCCTGTTCCCTATTTCGATGCCAATAACGGCGGTGGCAATTTTCTCATTCGCAACGACGGTCCTGCGGCGAACCCAGGAAATTGGTTAGACTTCTCCGATGCCACCCAAGCGAGTGGCCTCGATACGCAGAACAACCGGCGGTTCAGCTTTGCCGCCGTCTGGGAGGACATAGATCTCGATGGCGATCAGGATCTCTTCGTGGCCAATGACTTTGGGCAGAAGAATCTCTATCTCAATCACCGTGGCGCTTTCAAAGACATCGCTCTTAGTGCTGGTATCAACGATGGCGGGTTTGGCATGGCGGCGTGTAGTGGCGATTTTGACGGCGATGGGCGGCCCGATCTCTACGCAGGAAACATGTTTTCGGCCGCTGGTTCGCGCATCACGCGGCAGCCCCAGTTTCGGCCCGGCATTGCATCCGGAACTTTGGCACGGTTCCAACACATGGCGCGGGGCAACAGCTTGTTTCGCAATTTGGGTCAGGCTCGATTTCAAGATGTTAGTGAGACTGCCGGTGTGACCTTGGGGCGTTGGAGTTGGGGATCACTCTTTGGGGATCTCGATAACGATGGCTGGGAAGATCTCTTCGTCGCTAACGGATACGTTACAGGCAAGGTTCCGGATGACTTGTGAAGTTTCTACTGGCGGCAGGTCGTGCCGTCTTCGCCACTCGACGCCACAAACGAAGCCGCTCAGGATCCTGAAAGCGTCTTCCGGAAGGGGCTTGTGGAGATGGACCAACTCATCGACCAAGGGGTTTCATTGAGCGGTCACGAAAGGAATTGCGCTTTCCTTAATATTCCGGGCGATGGGAACGTGCGGCGGTTCGTCACCGCAAGCGCTACGTTAGGATTGGATTACGATGATGATGCTCGCGCGCCCGCGTTCGTGGATTGGGATCGTGATGGTGACTTGGATCTCTGGACGACCAACCGCACGGCGCCGCTTGTGCGTTATGTTAGAAATGACCGCTCAAACGAGGCGAACTGGATCGCGTTGCGGCTACGCGGCACGAGCGCCAATCGAGATGGGATTGGCGCGCGTGTGGAGCTGGAATTGCCTAAAAAACGGACGTTAATCCGCACGTTGAAAGCAGGCGAAGGTTATCTAGGTCAGTCTAGCAAATGGCTGCACTTCGGTTTAGGAAAGGCTACAACGTTAGGAGCGATCCAGGTGAATTGGCCCGGAGGGAAGACGGAGACCTTTTCGGGAGCATCAATCAATCAACGGTTCCTCCTCACAGAGGGCAAAGGAATCGTCCATGCCGTTGACGCAAAACCAACCGTTCCCAAAGCATCACCCCACTTTTCGCAACCTCCAGCCGATCCGAACGTCTTTGCTCTCTCCGCTTCGCGGTGGCCGCTGCCGCAATTACCCTACACCACCTTTGAAGGGGCTCCAGCGACCGTGGGCGGCACTTCGAAGGGACTCACGTTAGTGAATCTCTGGGCAACCTGGTGCAGGCCATGCCACGAGGAACTCAAGAGTTTCGCCAAACAAGCGCCGGCATTGAGCCTGGCGGGCATCAGAGTGGTGGCTCTGTCAGTGGACGGTCTTTCCGTGGAGGGTGGCACCGGCGGCCCCTCGGATCCGGCCCGTTTCTATAAAAACCTTCAGTTGCCATTCGAAGGTGGTCGCGCTCTGCCGGAGCTCGTGCGCCGGTTAGAAGCCGCGTATACCGGGCTCTGGGGCGTGCGTTATCCGCTCCCCGTTCCCACCAGTGTGTTGTTGGATGAGACGGGAGCTTTGTTGGCTTTCTACAAAGGTGTGGTGCCCATCGATCGCCTCCTTTCAGACGCCGGGCAACGAGCGGAACCGAGGGAAGCCCTTCAAGACGCCGCTCTTCCATTTCCAGGCCGCTGGTTCTTTCGCCCACAACCCCTCGATCCATTGCGGCTGGGCTTGGATCTCATGGAGAACAGTCAAGTGGATGCCGCCTATGAGTTGGCCTTCCGAACCCCGGCCATCTATCGGGAACGTAGCAAGGAGTACGCCAAGTTTCTCATTTGGATCGGCGACGAACTGATGAAACAATCCGGGCGGACACAGGACGCCCTGAAAGCTTATCAAGCGGCCCTGACGGAAGACGCAAACAATACGTTAGTGCTTAACAACGTGGCCTGGCAACTCGCCGCGCATCCGGATGCCGCCGTTCGCAATGGCCCCCAAGCCGTTGCTTACGCGGAGAAAGCCGCAGAATTAACCAAGCACCAAGACCCGGCCATCCTCGACACCCTCGCAGCCGCCTACGCCCAGAACAGTCAATTCAAGCAGGCGATCGAGGCTGCTCAACGCGCCCTCAAACTTGCGCAAGCGGCTAACAATCGCGCCCTCTGGGAAGGCATCCGTAAGAACCTGCTTTTGTATCAAGCCCGGAAAGTCTATCCAACGCGTTAGGCCCGGGAATCTTGATGGACACGATTTCACCCAAAGAATCTTTAAAAAAGCGCCCTGATCATGGCGCGTGTGGCGATGATGACCACTGCCCAAGAAAGTAGGCTGAATAGGAGTAACACAGAGATTCTCAGTATGCGCCTAACAAACACTGGGCCGGTAACGAAGTCCATGTTCTCTAAACATTATGAAAATCGAATTTCCCATGAGCTCGGCCCGTAAGCTATTGATGATAATGATGAGTTAGATGATAGGTCTGACTAACCCATTCGCCGGCCCAGAAAATGCCTGAGCATGTTCTGGACCGGCTTTAGCGGGAGGAGATGGGTTGATCGATTGCGGGTCAGCCGTTCTCTCTGCTTATGCCCCCTACGGAATGCCTAAACAAAGATGAATCGCTAGGTGTTGTCTTGGATCGAATCGTTAGGGAATGCTGTTTTTTATTGTCTTTATCAGTGTGGACAAGAACGGCATCGTTTGGCGTAAGAAGGATATGGAACAGTCTCATGGGAGGAGCTGAGGAGCTGGCTGGCCGATTTAGAGAAGAGGGAATCCGATTGCGCATCCTTTCTTAATTAACGCACCATGCCGTTGATTTCTATTGGGAAGCTTCCTCGCAAATACATAAGGATTGTCGAACAGACTATCCTCCTTTCCCCTAAGCTAAGGCAGAATCGGGCGTGACGAAAAGTGGTGGTCAATAAAGGTAGAGGAACTGGTGACAGTTCCTTCGCGGCAGCGGAGTGCCAGGCCCGGAACTCTCACGAGTTCCGCTACGAAAAGTGCCCACCACTTTTTAGTCAGACCCGGCAGAAACTGCTGTTCTGCGGAAGTTTTAGGGGAGGCCCGAAAACCGTACATTAAAAAAGCCCGGCGAAGTTCCGCCGGGCTTCAGTTTGATGAATCGCTTTTGTTAGCCGCGCTTACGAATCGCCGTCGTCTTCGGAATCAGCCGATTCGTCTTCCTCTGGTGTATCCGGCTTAGCCTCTTCAGTAGCCGCTTCTTCGTTTGCAGGCTCGGCTTCAGGGTCGTCCTTAGGTTCAAGCGGCGGGATGGCGACCGGTGGCGTCACCGCCTCGAAGCGGCCGTCTTCGGTCCGGGTGATACCCGGTGGCAATTGTCTCGGAGTGGGTGGCTTGGGTGGTGTTACCGTCGTGGTGGATGGCGTTACCGTCGTGGTGGATGGCGTCACCGTCGTGGTGGATGGCGTCTCATCCACTTTTCCTGGGGTGACGCTAGAAGTTGAGGCTGATCCTTCCTCCGTCGCGTTGGGATCCGCTAGCGATGGTGGGGGATCCTCGACCTCGATGTCCTTCAAAAGATCAGTCTTGGGCTCGCGGAGGGCATCGATTCGGCTGGAATTGAGTTCGAACCAATGGCCGGCAAGTTTTTTCTCTTCTTCCAGTTTACTCACGAGTTCCTTCCGATCTTCCTGGAAGGCTTCATCGGCTTGCTTCTTCTGTTCAGGCGTTTCTTCCTTTCCTTCCTCAACTTCACGCTCCGTAGGAAAATCACCTGCCACCTCGAACTTCATGGGGAGGCGGCTGGCTTCACCCTGCTTGTCTCCCACGGTAAAAGTGTAGGTGAAGCCTTCGAAAGTGGTGACCTTGGCCTCGACGGCGTTGGACAAATCTAACTCTTTCGCCTGTTCCTCTGTTAGGAGATCTTCGAAGCTTGGGCCACCCATGAGGGTCTTGTGCCGGCTGACTTTGCTGGCATCGAGTTCTTTGCCATCGGGGATCGCTCCACTGATGGTGAAGTCACCTGTATCGCTCTCGCGGGTGAGGGTGTAGTCTTCCACGCCCTCTTCCTTGAAGTCGATGGCGATGCTTTTGATTTTATTAACTTTGATGAAGTCATCTTTGTTCAGCCACTCGCCAGGTTTGGCATCAATGGTGCCGTAACTGCTTGGCCAACCGGAATTTTTCAGTTCCTCGGAAAAGTTGTCCGCCACTTCGATGACCAAATCTTCGTTCTTGGACGTGCGAAGATAGCGGCTGGTCTTGCCCCCGCCACCGAATGGTCCGGCACTTGGGTCATTGCTGCTATTGAACTGGCTCTTGCCGATAAAGAAGTGGCCGATCTCACTATCATCCTTGCTTTTCAAGGTAACCTTAGTGGCCTTGTCCGTGGCTTCCACTTCTTCGGTATCGGGAGGGAAAAGCTCAAAGCGCTCATTCTGTGAGGCGCCCGCCTCCATCGCTTGGATGATGGGCGTCTCCCACACTTTGCGCAGCATGGTGATTAAGTTGTCTTTGTTCGCAGGGAAATCATCCCGGTCTTTGACGACCCAACCGCGATCCGTTTTCGTGATATTGACCTCGTTCTCGTGTGTTTTGATCTGCACGCCGTGAACGTCATTGATGTCCCAGCCTTCGAGCAACTTGGTGCCACGAAAATCCGCGGTTTCCGGCGCGGTGTCATCGCCGCTCCTACTGGCAATGAAGGCGATCAGGCCTAACACGAGTAAGACGGCTACTAGAATGAGAAGCTGTTTCGGTTTCATGTTATTGAGGTAGATGCTATGCTAATGCTTACGATAAGGCTAACGGGCGGCTGTCTTGGATTTGCGAATGAATGCTAACACAACGCCGGCGAGGATAACCAAGATAGGCATGATAAGGATATTGGCGCCTTTCACACGCGCCAACAGAGCTTCTTTATCCTTGCGTTGTTCAAACTTGATCTCACGCAATTCTTTCTTGGCGTCGGCATAGATTTTTCGTGTTTCATCGACAGCTTTCTGCGTTTCCGGGTCGAGGTTGTTGACGTTGATGTTGTCGCCTTTGCTCTGCACCAGCTGCGCTAGTTTTTCTTGAGCAGAGTCGACGGCATCTTGGCCTTTGATTAGTTGGTCGCGATATTTCTTATCGCTTTCCTCATCCATCTCTTGCAGTTTGGTGAAAGCGCGGAGGGCAGCGGTGCGGCTGCGGATTTTGATCAGATTTTCGTTTCCGGCCATTTGCTCGAGCAGGTTCTGCACAAGCACCATATTGGTGCTCGTCATCTGCTGGACGACTTGACCAGTGAAGATGCGCATCTCACGAAGGAAGGTCCGGTCGTCGAGCATGTCGACATCACCAATGAGCACGACGGTGTTTTCGGACTCGGATTCTTTGAGGGGTTCGCTCGGAGCCTCTTCCTCTTCGTCTTTCTTTTCTTCATCCTCCTCATCCTCCGCGTCGTCCTCTTCAGTTTCTTCGGCAGCAGGTTGTCCGTCTGGGAAAGCCGTCTTGAATTTCCCAGTGAGCATGAGAGCGAGGTCATACTGTTTCCCGTCGGCTTCAAAACTGGCCATGACATCGTTCGGGCGCCGATCCGGTCCGGGAGGCGCCGGTGAGACCAAGGAACTCTTTTCTGAACTACTGATGAGACTGGTCTTGGTCAAGCCGTCAGCAGGCGTTCCACTGAAGGTTCCGGCATCTAAAAGGAGCATGCTGTGAAGGGAACCGGTGGCCGGCACGTCTTCGTTGAAGGCGTCCTTGTTCATGGAGAGGACGCGAGGATCACTAACGGGTTGACCACCTGGACCACCCATTTGCGTCATATAGACGGCATCTGCTAAAACGTTGGTGCTGGTGAAGGTGAGCCCCCAAGAATTCAGCAGTTTGTTGAAAGTGGATGGTTCGCTTCCACCGCCCATACCCATCATGGGGTTCGGCTGGCCTTGGCCAAGGTAGAAACTGGGGTCCAGGAAAGCGATGAGCTTGCCCCCGCGTAGAACGAATTGGTCGATTGCGTACTCGGCACGTTCGCTGATCGATTTGGGGTGGATGACCAATAAGAGATCCACGTCCTTGTCGATCTCGTCGGTGGAGAGGGAATGGTTTCCACCTCATAATCACGCTCCAAGGCGCGGTTTAGATACCAGGGGCGCGAGCCCCCGCCGCCCATGGGATTCATCGGATTGCCCGGGCCGCCGTTGATGGGCTCATCCGTCATGATGGCGATCTTGGGTTTGCTGCTTCGGCTCACTTCCGCCACCGCGCGGGAGAGTTCATATTCTAACAAGGTCTCCTGATTGGGGTCGAGCGTGGAGAGCACCACTTTCTCATCAAGACATTGCACGACGATGCCGTTGTAGAAGGACTCTACCAAATTGATCGAATTGCGTTGAATGCCGTCTTGAAGCGCGGCGACCTCTTCTTTGGAATCGGGCTCCGGGTCTAACAATTCGACTTCCACTTTGCCCTTACTGCGTTTCCGGTACTCATTGAGAATGTCTTCCACCCGGCGGATATAAACTTGCACTTGCTCAGGCAGCACGCTGCGGTCTTCGGTCCGGTAGTAGCGAATGTTAACCTTGGTATCGAGGTTCTTAACGATGTTCTCGGTCCCTTTGGAGAGCGTGTAAAGTTTGTCCGCCGTCAGGTCGATGCGTGACCGGAAAGGCGACAAGCCCAAGATAAAGTTAAGGAGGACGACGATGAGCAGGATGATTAAGACGCCTGCCCAGGAGAATAACTTGGTGGTCTTGTTCTGATCCATATCAATTTGAGGACTTGGTTAAATGACTAAGCGCGTTTGGTTTTGAGAATGACGGCGGTGAGATAGAGACAGAATCCAATGATACTGGCGAAGAAGAGGATATCCGAGCTGACCAGGATCCCTTTCTGCAATTCTTGAAAATGGGTGAACACACTGAGTTGAGCGATTCTTTGGCCGAAACCAGCCATTGCATTATCCAAGAAGGTCACGACGGGCGGCCAGCCGGACATGATCAAACCCATGCAGATAAAGAGCGAGACGATGAAGCTCACGACCATGCTTCGAGTGAGTGCGGAAATGACGCCGGTCACGGCGAGAAAGGTGATGCCGACAAGGAAGGCGCCGATGTAACCGGCGAAAGCAATGCCATTGTCCGGGTCGCCCAGCCAATTGATCGTCCACCAAACGGGGAATGTCAGGAAAAGACTAACAAAGATCAAGACGGAGGCGGCCAGGAACTTGCCCACGATAGCATGCCACGGCGAGATCGGCATGGTCATGAGTAACTCCATGGTCCCGAGCCGATGCTCTTCCGACCAGAGCCGCATGCCGACCGCGGGTGCGAAGACCATGAAGATCCAGGGAATGTAGAGAAAGAAAGATTCCAGCGAAGCAACGCGTCTTTCTAATAATCCCCCAAAGAGAAACGCGAAGCCTTGGGAAAGAAGCAGGAAGACGACGATCAAGACCCACGCCAGGGGTGTGCTGAAGTAACTCTTGAGTTCTTTCTTAGTGATCGTCCAAATGTGACGCCAATGTTGATTCATCTCAGTTTAAATAAGCGTTACGTTAGAATTTTCGGTTTCGTTAGGCCGCATCCGAGAATGTGAGTTCGCGGAACATGTCATCGAGCCGGCCTTCTGTGGTGGCGAGTTCTTGAACCAAGCCGTTCTTGCTCGAGACGTATTTGAAGATCTCTTCAGAAGCTCTAGCGGATTGACCGGACTTCGGAAGCGCCAGACCGCTTAAGGTGTTCTCTTCCTCCGTCGCGATATCCAGGCTCTCAATGCTACTCAGCCCCTCCAGATGCGCTTTGGTGTCGCTCGCGGGAATGCCGGCAATCTTGAAGCGGATGCCACCGGCGCCTTTGGCCCGTTGCTTGAGCTGCTCGGGTGTGCCGTTGGCCACCACGGAGCCATTACTGATAATGATCGCCCGTGTGCAAGCGGCGTCGACCTCTTCGAGAATATGGGTGGAAAAGATGATCGCCTTTTCTTCACCCATGCGGCGGATGAGTCCGCGCACTTCGTGTTTCTGATTGGGATCCAAACCGTCTGTCGGCTCATCCATGATCAGCACTTCGGGATCACTGATCAGGGCCTGTGCGAAACACGTGCGGTGGCGAAAACCTTTCGATAAGGTGTCCACACTTTGGTGGCGCACGCCTTGCAAGTGGCACAGGTCCATGGAGCGATTGACCGCTTTGTCGAGATCCGCGCCGCTGAGCCCTCGCAGCTGCCCCACGAACTGGAGAAACTGGTTCACGGTGAGCTCCGAATAGAGCGGGGCGTTCTCTGGCAGGTACCCGATCTTGGTTTTTGCGGCAATGGGGTCATCGACCACATTGGCACCGTCGACCTTGATCACGCCCGAGGTAGGCGGGAGATAACCGGTGATCATGCGCATGGTGGTGGATTTCCCGGCGCCGTTGGGACCAAGAAAGCCGAGAACTTCGCCTTTCTTGACCTCAAAACTGACGTCATTGACAGCCACTTTGGGCCCGAAGTGTTTCGAGAGATTCTCTACAACGATCATTCTGTTAGGTATTTATGGGGATTCAGCACTTCCTCCTCTGCTATGAAGCACTGGAAGAAGTGATTGGAGTTAAACATTCTGTCTTACGGCAGCATTAACGAGCTTCTTCTAAATACTCAGTTGATGTGTGGCCATTGTGTTGACATGGAATCCTTTGGGTGCAAGCAGATTTTTCTTGGATCCTGCCAGAAGAACTTTCTGAATCACCACCCATTTTCATGTCCAGATCCCGCCAGCCAAAGTCTTTGATTTCATGGAACGTCAATGGACTCCGAGCGGTCCTTCAAAAGGGATTTGAGGCGTTCGTCAGGGAGAGTTCTCCCGATGTTCTCTGCCTTCAGGAAATCAAGGCCCTGCCAGATCAGATAGAAGATCTATCCTGGTCTGAAGGTTATGATAGTTATTGGAATCCAGCGGAAAAGAAGGGGTATTCCGGAACGCTCGTCCTGACAAAGGTGCCGCCGTTGTCCACGGCCTTGGGCATGGGAATGACGGAGCATGATCAAGAAGGGCGTGTCATTACATTGGAGTTTTCCAAACATTTCTTGGTCAATGTCTACACGCCGAACTCGCAGAACCAACTGAGGCGATTGCCCTACCGACGCGATTGGAACCGTGATTTTCTGGCCTATCTCAAGAGCCTGGAAAAGTCGAAGCCGGTGGTGGTGTGCGGCGATCTCAATGTGGCGCACACGGAGATCGATCTCGCGAATCCGAAAACGAATCGCAAGAACGCCGGCTTCACGGAAGAGGAGCGGGAGGATTTCACCACTCTTCTAGAGAGCGGGTTCGTCGACACCTTCCGCATGTTCACCCCGGATCCGCATCACTACACCTGGTGGAGTTATCGCGCAGGCGCTCGTTCGCGGAATATCGGGTGGCGGATCGACTATTGGCTCGTTTCCGAGGCGCTGCGCAAGAAGGTGAAAGCGTCCGAGATTCTACCGGAGGTCATGGGATCCGATCACTGCCCTGTTCAACTAACGCTCTCTTAATCTGCGCCCGAATCACCTGGCTGCAGTATTCCACAGACGCTTGGCTTGAGCAAGTTCGTGCAGGGAAAGGATCGGTCTTCCTAAAAATCTGCGCGGACTCGGAAGTAATGAAAGGGGGCAGCCGTTGCGCTGTCGATCACGATCGAACGAACGTTGTCGTCAGCTTCGCTAGCAGGATCATCGATGACAATCCAGGTCTCCAAATCTTCAGACGCGGACACTTGGTAGGTCAGATCCGCGGACGAAGGCCAAGTTAGGGTGATGTCTCCGCTAACAGGATGCACTTGGACTGACAAAATCCGAAAAATAGAATGTGGATCGAGTGGATCCACCCCCAAAGTCAGTTCCAATCCGTCGATGAGGCCATCCCCATCGGAATCGGCCCTCAACGGGTCGGTGGTGCGGGTGCGTTCGTCTCCATCTGTTAGGCCATCCCCGTCGCTGTCTGCGTTGTTAGGATCAGTGCCAAGAGCGGCCTCCTCCACGTCAATGATCCCATCGCCATCGGTATCGATTGGAGTTGGCGGTGCGAGAAGGTGAAAGCCGCCTGGGCTGCCGCCGATCTCTGCACTGCTTTGCCAGCTTTCCGCCAAGGTGTAGTCGACTTCAAAACCACTGATTTCCAATGACTTGCCATTGCCGTTGGCTTCCTGCGGCCACGGTGGATTCGCATTGAATGTGAGGCTTTGGATCAGCAATCCAGCGGAAGTGTGAATCGTGATCGTGTCACCCTCATGGGCAAGCGGGTCGCCTGTCCATTCGCCAGCAAGAGGGACATCGGGTCCAAAGGCGGAGCGCATGACATCCATGTCTGCAGCAATGACCGTATACGCGCCCGGCTCGAGTGTGGTATCCTCAAAGGAGAACCCGAGACTGACAGTCACACCATTCAAAGAAATGGTTTCGGTGCCGGTGTTGGTGAGTTCGATGAATTGGTAGCCGGTACCTTGCGGAGAATGGTACATGATCTCTGATAGTCTCAAGTGTCCTAGCAAAGGATCTTCGGGCAGGCTTTGCTGAATCCATTCGGTGATTAATTGCTCGGCGGCCAAATCACGCACGGTCGTGGCCAGCGGAGGCATGCGTGGGACACTGTCTCCTCGCAGACGCTTGAGGATCATCGAATGATCAGGATCGCCTGGTACCATCCAACGATTCAGTGGATCGCCGCCATCGTTGACCAGCAAGCCAGAAAGGATGTTAGTCGCATCGAGAGGCGTGGTTATCCGGGCGTCCCAGTCTCCGCGTGAAGAGCCGTTCGGTTGATGGCATTGGGCGCAGTTGGCTTGAAGGTAAGAGCGCACCCGCCATTCCAGTGAAGCGGATTCATCATCGGCAGCGGCCAGCGCGGGGAGAGCGTGAGGATCCTCGCCAATGGCTTGGGAGAAGTAGCCCGCCGATTCCAAATCGCCTAACTGATCGCCTCGATTGAGTTGATGGGTGTTAAAGCTGAGCGCGTATCCTGCCGGCTGTGTGTGGCAGGTCATGCATTCCGAGCGGCTTGGGTAACGCCAGGTTTGCACCGGATGGCTAGCTGGAATCATGGCACTTTGGCCTTCCTCGGGCACCAAATCCGCATCGCTTTGATCATCGCGCCATTTGTAGGTGAGGCCGTAGATTTCGGTGTCCGTCTTGACAAGAAATCGGGTTTCTAGGCGCCGTCTCGTCGAGGCGTCGCCTCTTGTGGTATCGATCTCGAAGTGTTTCACCCAAACCATGCCGGTGGGGAATGCCCAAGGCTCATCGGCATGAAAATCGATGGTGTCGGTGGTGTTCTTGATAGAAAACCATCGAGATTTGATCGTGTGATCACTCCAGAAGGGAACATTGGGTTCATAGGCAACAATGCCAGGATTTGGTGTGAGCGCCGCGAGATCCGAAAAGGCGCCGGTCGCGGAAAGCGTCGCCGGCGGCTCGGCACCTGCCGTGCCATCGCGGGCGAGCCGTTTCACGTGGCCGGACGTCAGATCACACATCAAAGCGTCGCCATTGCGCGGATCATAGCCAAAGGCGCAAATGTTATTGTCGGTCGCTAATCGCTCACCCGTCCAGGTGCCGTCTGGTTGTTCTGTCAGGGCGGCGATCAAGCCGGTGGTGTAATCACAGAAGAGATATTTGCCGAACAATTCCGGCAAGCGATCCCCGCGATAAACCACGCCTCCCGTGATCGAGTTTCCGTGAATGACCGCGTCATTGCCTTCGCCGTTGTTCACGTGATCATATTCATAGATGGGATCGTTAGGGGCGAATTGACGAGGCTCCTTGGTGGGCGCGACAGCAGGCACATGAGAGTGAAATCCCTCCCGCCAACTCCAGCCACCATTGAAACCGTTGGTGATGATGTTCACTTCTTCGTAAGCATCTTGTCCCACATCTGCTGCAAATAGCCGGCCGGTAAGGGGATCAAAGCTCATCCGCCAGACACAACGCAAGCCAATGGCATAAAACTCAGTGCGCGTCGCGGACGCTTGAAAGGAGTAGCCATTGTAACTCACGGCGCCGAAGAGATTAGGCTTAAAACCGGTAAACGGATTATCCGGGGGAATCGTATAGCTGCCTTCATGAACGGCACTATCACCTTTCACCGCGGTACTGCTTTCGTCGTGCGGGTTGGGAGGAAGAGACCCGGGTTTTTGATCCACATCGATGCGCAAGATGCCTCCAAAGAAATCCTTTCCTATCCTCCTGGCATTATCGCCACCATCGCGTTGTTGCCCTTCATCGCCGACTGAAATGTAGAGATACCCATCCGGGCCGAACTCCATGTCGCTGCCTTGATGATTGTTGCGTTCGTCGCGCTGCGTGATCAGGGGAAACTCCGTCTCTGGATCTGCGGTCGTGGCGCTATCATAATTGCCAGGCGTTCCCGTTGCCGTGAATCGAGCGACTCGTTGGTGAATGGCGCCGCCAGTTTCAAAGCTGTAAAAGACAAAGAAATAGCCGTTCTCGTTGTATTGAGGATGAAAGGTTAGGCTGAGAATTCCGTTGTCGCCATCTACTCGCAGCGGACGTTCTTCGGAAGCGAGATAAGTGTTAAGCGAGATAAAGGGCGCCTTCGTCATGCTATCCAAATCCACGAGTTGGATACCCGTCCGGCGCTCGATGACGAACAAGCGATTCGTCACTCCTGGTGGCGAAGCCACATCAATGGGATTGGAAAAGCGAAGATCGCCTAACGCATTCTCGGTTGTGTAACCGGTGGCAACGGGGAGTTCATCCGGTAGGTTGAGCGTGGTATTTGCCTCACGAATAAGCTGGGCCCGGGTCACGGTGGAGAACGTGAGTAGAAAACAGGCAAGAGAGCGGATTATCACACTCTTGAGTGCTGCAGCTTTCTAGTCGTTCCGCAAGGAGAATCACCCAGTTCCCCAGTGGCGGAAGGGGTGGGATTCGAACCCACGGTAGGTTTCCCTACACTCGATTTCGAGTCGAGCGCCTTAAACCGGACTCAGCCACCCTTCCGCTTTTTTGTAGACTAGGCCGCTCTGTAAGCGGAGGCAAGGCTACGAGTAATCAGCCTGGACGCCGCCAAGGTCGCGCTTCTTGATCCAGGGCATGCATGCCCGGAGTTTGGCACCGGTCTCTTCGATCTGGTGTTTGGCGCCTTCTTCTAACAAACGATTGTAATTGGGCAGGCCTTCTTTGTATTCGGCCACCCATTCTTTGGCGAATTCGCCAGACTGGATGCGGGCGAGGGCTTCGCGCATGCGTTCTTTCACGGAGGCGTCGATGATCTTGGGGCCGACCGTGATATCGCCGTACTTGGCTGTTTCAGAAATGGAGAAACGCATGCCCGCGATGCCGGCCTCGTTCATGAGATCGACGATGAGCTTGAGTTCGTGTAAGCACTCGAAATAGGCCATCTCCGGTTGGTACCCGGCTTCGACTAACACTTCGAAACCAGCTTGAACGAGAGCAGACGCGCCGCCACACAAGACGGTTTGTTCGCCAAAGAGATCGGTTTCGGTTTCTTCACGAAAATCGGTTTCGAAGACACCTCCGCGTGTGCCACCGATGCCTTTGGCCCAGGCGAGCGCGATGTCTTTGGAATTGCCGGAAGGATCTTGATGGACGGCGATGAGGGAGGGCACGCCTTTGCCTTCGGTGTATTGACGTCTAACGATATGCCCAGGTCCTTTGGGTGCCACCATGATCACGTTGACATCGGCAGGCGGTGCGACGGTCTTAAAGTGAATGGCGAAGCCGTGACTAAAGAGTAAGGTTTTTCCGGCTGAAAGGCTCGGTGCCACGTCGCCTTCGTAAATAGCGGGGATTTTGACGTCCGGTACGGCGAGAAAGATGACGTCGGCCTGTTTCACGGCTTCGCTGGTATCAAAGACTTCAAAGCCCTTCTGCTGAGCGACCTCGCGTGATTTGCTCCCGGGATAAAGACCAATGATCACGCGAATGCCGCTCTCTTTGAGGTTGAGAGCGTGGGCGTGACCTTGAGAACCAAAGCCGATCACGGCGCAGGTCTTCTCTTTGAGATGATTGAGATCAGCGTCTTGGTCCGTGTAGATTTTAGCAGACATGATAGGATTTCTTGATGTGGATTACGGTTGGTCTTAGTGTGAGAAAGGGGATGGTTAGCCTTGCGTTTCGTCTTCCTCTCTGATGCGGGGAAGCGCGATCTTACCCGTGCGCGTGAGGTCGGTGATTTCGAATGTTTCCATGAGTTGGAGAAACTTGTTTACCTTGCCCTCGTCACCTGTCACTTCGATGATGAGTTTGCTAGGGCTCACGTCGATGATCTTGGCGCGAAAGATGTCGCACAAAGTGATGACCTCGGCACGTGTGCCCGGCGGTGTGTTGACCTGCACGAGTACCATTTCACGATTCACACTTTCGCCTGCGCGGAAATCGATGACCTGGATGACATCGACAAGCTTATCCAACTGTTTGATGATTTGATCCAGGACGTGTTCCTTCTCCCGGACGACGATGGTCATGCGAGAGATCGTGGGATCGTGGCTGGGCCCCACATTAAGCGTGTGAATATTGTATCCGCGCCCACTGAACATGCCGGCGATGCGGGCGAGCACGCCGAACTTGTTCTCCACGAGAACGGATATCGTGTGACGAATCATGAGGTAATGGTTTCGGTAAAAGGGCGCTACCGTGTCGACAAAGCCTAGGGCGGTCAAGTGTGGCTTGCGGGCGATCTAAAAAGCCGATGGATTTCCCTTGCGTCTGATGATCCCTGTTCTAAATCTAGCCTCCCAGTCCTGCTGACCCGTTCGTCTAGCGGTTAGGACTCCGCCCTTTCACGGCGGCAACACGGGTTCGAGTCCCGTACGGGTCGCCACTTCTGCAATTCCTCAGGCAAGTCGGCCACCGAAGCGTGCAGCGTTTGATTCCCAATGCTAAGATTTGTCTGCAAGTCTTCAGCTCCTAGAAAAACCCATGCTTCCAACACGACTCTCCACCACTGGCGCCGTTCTCTCCGGACTGCTCTTCACTCTCTCTTCTCTCACGGCTGATGTCCGCATCACTGAGGTGATGACCGCTAACATCGATACTCACTTGGATGAGGATGGCGATTCCCCGGATTGGATCGAGTTGCACAATGATGGCGATACGCCTGTGAATCTCGGCGGCTATTTCCTATCGGATAATCCAGACGACTTGAATACTTGGGAATTGCCGGCGGTGGAATTGGCTGCAGGCGGTTACCTGGTCATCTTTGCGTCGGATAAAGATCGCCGGCAGGTGGGTGCCAACTTGCATACAAACTTTCAGCTAAAAAACGGCGGCGAATTCCTCGCTCTGGTATCACCGGATAAGACCACGATTACCGATGCTTATGATCCGGAGGTGCCGCAGTTAGATGAGGGCGAGAGTTACGGTGTCCAATTGAAAAGCGGCAACTGGGTCGTGCATTTCTTTGATACACCGACACCGGGCGCAGAAAATACCGGCGGCACCGTTGCTGAGGAAGTGATGTTTTCCGTCACCGGTCAGCCGTTTGTCGATACCATGGAATTGGAATTATCAAGTCGCTCTGGAAGCGACATCACTTACACCTCCGATGGCAAGAGGCCCACGCTTTTCAATGGTAAGAAATATAGCGGCCCGATTTCGATCGATGAGACCACGATCATTACGGCCTCGATAAGTGGTGGTCCGTTTAGACAAGAAGTCTATGCTCAAGTCACGCCTGGGCTTGCTGACTTCACTAGCAATTTGCCCTTAGTCTTTGTGCGTTCGGAAAGCGTCATCAGCACGAATGCGAATGAGGTTCCCGCATTGTTCGGTGTCTTGGAAGCCGCTGAGGGGGCGGAGCGCACTGCGCTAGATCACCCCTTCCAAACGACCAGCCGTGGGTGGATTCACCGGCGCGGTTCGTCCACACGTGGATTTCCCAAACCTTCTTACCGGATTGAATTTCAAAATGCCGCAGAGGAAGATCGCGTCTTGAAGCCATTGGGTTTGCCGGCGGAATCCGATTGGATTCTCAGCGGCCGCTATGAAGAGGACCGCTCCTTGATTCGCAATGAATTCACTTATGCCTTGAGCAATCAAATTGGCCGCTATGCAGCGCGGACCAAGTTTATTGAAGTTTATATCAATACCGGCGACGGCCCTTTCACCGAGGATGACTACGTAGGCGTTTATAGTTTCATGGAGACGTTAAAGCGCGATGCCGACCGTATCGATATCGATGAATTGTTGCCCGAGCACAATGCCGAGCCCGAGATTACGGGTGGTTATATCTTCAAGGTCGACCGCAGTGGGGACACGGAAACGGTGGTCACGGGTGGCGGTCAACGCATTGCGATCAATGAGCCCGCCCGAATTCCTCTAACGACAGAGCAACGAGATTATCTCGTTGGCTACCTCAATGATATGCAGGACTCGCTCACTTCATCCGATCCGGAAACCGGTTACCCTGCTTTTATTGATGTGCCTTCGTGGATCGATCATCATATGATTAATACTCTGATGCTCAATGTTGATTCTCTACGTTTGAGCACCTATTTTTATAAGGAGCGCAGCGGCAAAGTCTTCGGTGGTCCCGTTTGGGATTTTAATATTTCGTCCGGTTCACGCGACCGCTTTGGCAATCCGCCGCGTCCACGTGATCCCGATGTGTGGCGCGGCATCAGTGGTGACCGCGGCACAACGTTTTTTGAGAACGGCACGCAGCGATGGTGGGGCACCTTGTTTGACCAACGCGATTTCCAACAAGATTACTGCGATCGCTGGCACGAACTGCGCGCCGGCGCTTTCAGCACCGAGAATATTCATGCGCTTATCGATTCCCTGGCGGACGAAATTCGCGAAGCCCAAGTTCGCAACGAAGCGCGGTGGTCCCAAGTGCCACCCGAATACGGCGGCTGGCAAGGTGAGATCGATCATTTTAAAGATTGGTTAGAGCGGCGCGGCGAGTTCATGGACGAGGAATTGGTGAGGCCGCCCGCCGTCACGCCTGCCGGCGGCGCTCTTGCTGATGGCGAAATGATCACGATGAAAGGAAATCGCGGCACGCTCTTTAATCGTACTACTGTTTATTACACAACAGACGGAACGGATCCGCGTCTTCCTGGCGGCGGAATAAATCCAGACGCCACCGCCTACAGCAGTCCCTTCCGTCCGGATGCTTCGGTCAATATCGTTGCCCGTGAACATTTGCCTAATTATAACCCGGAGCCCGATGGCCCTGATCAAGAGTGGAGCGCGCCGCAACGCCTCCAGATCGTCGTCGGCACTCCGGCGGCGGCAGCCGGAAATGTGGTGATCTCCGAGTTGATGTATCATCCCGCCAATCCGACAACGGAAGAAGAGGCGGCCGGTTTCATGAATGATGATTCATTCGAATATGTTGAGTTCGCCAACATTAGCGGTGCGACCATCGATTTGTTGGGGGTACAGTTTACCGATGGGATTGAGTTTACATTTGAAGAATCGGTGCTCGTTCCGGCCGGCGGCTACGCTGTGATTGTCGCTAATGCCGAGGCCTTTGCGGAACGTTATGGCGATGCCATTCCCATCGCAGGTGTTTACTCCGGTAATCTCCGCAACTCGGGTGAGTCCGTTGCCATCCAATCCGCCAGTGGCGAGCCTATTTTAGGTTTCACTTACAATGATAATGATCCATGGCCTGATGAAGCCGACGGTGATGGCGTTTCATTGGTATTGAACAATCCGGCCGGTAATCCCGATGCGAACGATGTCGCCAGCTGGGTGGTATCTCCTGAGGCCAATGGCTCGCCAGGTTCCGCCGGCGGCGACATTGTGGTTCCGGAAGGGCTCACCTATGAAGAATGGGCTGATGCGACCTTCGCCGCAAACCCCGCTCAGAGTGGCAAGACTATGAATCCTGACAACGATGACCGTGTGAACCTCATCGAGTTCGCGCTACTAGGCGATCCGTTAGTGAACGATCACTCTAACATCACCGTCGCACGCGACGGTGATGCAATCGTCGTCACCTTCCTCCAACGCAAGGACATCGAGGGCACCACCGTCGCCCTCGAATCATCGGCCGATCTCAATACCTGGGCCGCTGCCAATCCCACTAGCGATGAAACTTCTGACGCGGGCGAAGATGCGGAACAACGCACGCTTCGGTTCAACGCTGATAGCGCGGAATATGTGCGTGTGAAGGTGGAGTAGCGGCCGCGATTGCCCATCACAAGCTCGTAGCGGAACATCTGAAAGTTCCGAGCGACACAACGCCGGCTAGTAGCGGAACTTGTGAAAGTTCCTGGCATGGTGCTTGATCGAGGAGAAGTCTCACGACTTCTTCCACACAACGCCGGCTAGTAGCGGAACTTGTGAAAGTTCCTGGCATGGTGCTTGATCGAGGAGAAGTCTCACGACTTCTTCCACACAACGCCGGCTAGTAGCGGAACTTGTGAAAGTTCCTGGCATGGTGCTTGATCGAGGAGAAGTCTCACGACTTCTTCCACACAACGCCGGCTAGTAGCGGAACTTGTGAAAGTTCCTGGCATGGTGCTTGATCGAGGAGAAGTCTCACGACTTCTTCTACAAGTTCTTATCAAGCGGGCAAGAGCCTGCGGCACCTTGAAGCTTGTCTTCTATCGTCCGGCCGAACTACACCAAGGCATGCGAATCTTGATCTACTGGGTTGTTCTCTATGGGGCCATCCTCTTCACGGCAACCGCGGCGCCAAACGTCATTTTCATCATGGCCGATGACATGGGGTATGGCGATGTGGCGGCGCTCAATCCCAAGTCAACGATACCCACGCCGCATTTGGATCGGTTAGTGCACGAGGGCATGACCTTCACCGATGCGCATTCCGGTTCGGCGGTGTGCACGCCGACGCGCTATGGCGTCCTAACAGGGAGATACGCTTGGCGCGGGCGCCTCAAGCGCGGCGTCCTCAATGGTTATGGCAAACCCTTGATTGAACTTGGAAGAGAAACGGTGGGATCGTTTCTCCAAGCGCACCATTACCACACGGCCTGTGTCGGGAAATGGCATCTCGGCTTGGGATTTGTTAGTGAAGAAGATGATGAGAAAGCGATCGATTACACACAACCTCTTACTGACGGGGCTCACACTCGCGGGTTCGATTACTCTTACATTATCCCGGCATCGCTGGATTTCCCACCTTATGTCTACATCGAGGACGGCCGTGTGACGGGGGTGCCAAAGAGCGTGCAGCCAGCAGAGAAGTTTCCCAATTTTTTACGCAAAGGTCCCATCGGACCGGACTTCGTGATGGAGGATGTATTGGATCATCTACAGGAAAAAGCCTCTGAGTATGTGGAGTCGCGGAAGGGTGAAGAGAAGCCTTTCTTCCTCTATTTCCCGCTCACGGCGCCGCACAAACCCGTGTTGCCACATCCGCGTTTTCGCGGTCAATCCAAGCTCGGCCCTTACGGTGATTTTATCATGCAGGTAGACGCCACGGTTGGCGGCTTACTCAAGACGTTAGATGAAACGGGCCTCTCTGAGGATACCCTGGTAATCTATACGAGTGACAACGGGTCTTTCATGTACCGGTGGGAGAATGACGACGCCGATCACGTCGCTGATGAAACGGTGCAGGCCTATCAAGCCAAGCATCACACCGCCAATGGTCCCTTGCGCGGAACGAAAGCCGATGTTTGGGAGGCCGGCCATCGCGTGCCGTTTATCGCACGTTGGCCTAACAAAATTGCGGCTGGATCGATGCACGATGATCCCATCTGCCATGTCGATCTCTTTGCCACCTGTGCAGAACTCGCGGGGGCTGAATTGCCGGATGAGGCGGCGGAAGATAGTTTCAGTTTGTTGCCGGCGATGTTAGGGGAATCGCCTTTGCCTCCACGTGCTCCGGTTATCAATCACTCCGCTAGCGGCCTCTTTGCCATTCGGCAGGGACCGTGGAAACTCGTGCTGGGGAATGGATCTGGAGGTCGTGAAAGACCACGAGGCAAACCATTTGAGAAGCCTTATTCGTTGTGGAATCTCGATGCGGATCTCTCGGAGACGCGGAATGTGATCGAGGCGTATCCAGATATTGCGCGAAAACTTGAGTCTTGGTGCTTGCGGCTACGCGATGCGGGCCGGTCAAGATCCTAGCAACGTCACGACGCCCCAGGTGATGGCCGCGATGGTCAGGAGCGGGCACACGACCCAGATGAGGGTCGCCATGATCGTGTAAAACGCCCGCTCAATGGCGGGACGCATCCAGCCTTCTGACGGGGCATCCATCAGTCGAGGATCTGGAAAACCTACGGAGTGGGAGGAGGATTTCATAATTATTAGATAGATACTGAGGAGTTTGGCCTGAACTTTCAAGCGTTGGTAAATCTTCCTTCAAGAATTCTTGCCGGAGGACACGGGCTCAAAACGGCCTTTCCCCAGAAAATGGCTAATCTGTCTCCATACCCGGTCGCGACGTATGAGCATGGGATGAGAATAGGGCACGGTGAGGTGATCGGTCATCCCACGGAGCCGCGTGCGCGCGACTGAGACCTTCCCGTCGTCGCGGCCTGGAATCATCAAAACACTATGGATCCAATTGATCGAGCGGTTCCCGGCAATGATCCCCAATTCAAACGTTGCAGGGCCTAGCTGATTCGGAACGCTGTCCGGTGCCGTGCCGAGCTGCTGACCCGCGGGGCCGTTGATCCATTGATAGAGTTTCCAGTGGCTTAGGCGATCGGTTACCTCGCTGCCCTGGTTGGGCGGGCCTAACATGACCACGCGTTTGAGGTCCGGCATTTCATTTCGTGAAAGATATTCCCGCACCAGAATGCCGCCGAGAGAATGGGTGACAAAGTGAATGCGTTTCGCGCCGTCTTGGCGCGCCCGTTTCACTGCGGGCGCGACGAAACGATCTGCTAGCGTGGCGATCTGATGCTTGCGGGAAGGATAGTTCACATTCACAACCTTGTAGCCCTGCTTCGTCAAGTAGCGTTCTAAAGGCCGCATGGATTTGTCCGTGCGGCAAAGACCGTGAAGGAGAATGACGTGGTCTTGGGCAATCACAGGCGTTAGGCTAAGCCAGAGAGGAATCAGAAACCGGAAGGGAATCATGGGCATGCTAGAGTTTCGGCGGATTGCGGCCAATGAGAGGGTATTGTTCCATTTCGAAAACCGTTCCACTAACAGGGCCGTATTGATCGCTGATGAAGAAGACTGCCGCAGCGGCAATCTCTTCCGGTGCGATGATGCGGCCGGCGGGAGCGAATTGAACCGGAAGGTGTGCGGGCCAATCGTCTTCCATGCCCTGCTCGTGTTTCCGTTTCTGTTCGTTCTCGGTTAGGATCCACCCAGGATTGAGTTGATTCACGCGCACGCCGCCTTCTCGCATCAAGGTATCGCCGAGGTTGCGCGTCATGGTCATGAGCGCGCCTTTGGACATGCTGTAGGGCAAGAGATTCTCTTCCCCACAATAGGCATTCACCGAGCCGATGTTGAGGACGCAACCCTTGGTTTTCTTAAGGTGCGGGTAGGCAGCTTTGGTTAGAAGAAACGGCGCACGCGCATTGACTTGCATCACCGAATCGAAGAGAGCGGCGTCAGTCGTTTCCAAACGGCCCGTCGCTACCATGCCCGCGTTGTTTACCAAGGCATCGATCTTGCCGAAAGCGGCAAGCGCTGCGTCGATCACGCGCGGCGCGGCTTCCGGATCGGCAAGATCATCCACGTGCAAGGTTGCCTTGTCATCACCAAGTTCTCTAACGAAAGTGTCACCAGCCTCACCTTCCAAACCGTGGATCAAAACGCGCGCGCCCTCAGCGACGGCTCGTTTCGCGATCGCTTTGCCGATGCCCATGGTGCTGCCGGTCACAATGATGGCGTCATCTTTGAGAAGCATAGCGTTTTTCTAACAACTTCAGAGGGATTTCGCAAGCCAGAGGCACAGGTTCGGTTGATAAATGAGCGGAGAAGCCGAGACTGCCGGCTCATGGCCCTACGAATAGGAATCGATCTCTGCGGAACGGATGCCGGTAAGTCTGGCATGAGCACGGTTGTGCGGGCCTATCTTTGCGAATTCCGGCGACAATTCCCTCAACATCATTTCTGCCTGATCGGTTTGCGTGAGGATCGCGAAGCTTATGTCGACGGGGTTTATGAGGACGCATCAAATTTCTCCTTTCACGAGATTCCAGAGGCTTATGCATCGCCAAGTCGAAATGTTCTCTGGCATGTTTTCAAACTCGGGGCATTTGTGAGGAAGCTAGAGCTAGACGCGTTGCTTGTCTTGGCCGGGAACCGGCGCGGTGCAGCCATGAAAGGCGTTCCGGTTATTGTGAGTATCCCCGACTTGTGGCACAAAGTGATTCCTGGGAAATTCGGATGGCAGCGCCGTCTCTATTTGGACTGGTTGCTACCGCGGTACTGGCGTCGGGCCGCGCGGATCACAGCGGTGAGCGAGCACACGCGGCAGGAACTATCAAATTACTATGACATCCTTCCTAACGAAGTCGTCGTCACGCCCAATGGCTGCGATCATGAATGGTTCCGGCCGGGAGACCCGGACGAGGCTGTGGCGGTGATTCGAAAGGAGATTCCCCAAGCGAAACCGCCCTTTATCGGATTCGCTTCGAGGATCGAACACCCCTCCAAGAATCACCAAGATCTGATCCGGGCGTTCGAGATCCTTAAAGAATCACATGATATTCCGCATAGTTTGATTTGCCCCGGTAAGTCTTGGCCGGGTAGTGAGCCTGTTTTCGAAATGGTGGAAAACTCTCCTTACAAAGACGTCATACATTTTCCCGGATTCGTTTCGAAAGAGTTCATCCCAGCGCTTTTTCAAGCAAATGACATCGCGATCTTTCCCAGTCGCTATGAAGGCTTTGGTCTGCCCGTTGTGGAGGCCATGGCTTGTGGTTCGCCCATGGTGACTTCTGATATCGCCGTGCTGGCCGAGGTTGGTGGCGATGCCACCCTCACATTCACACCCGGCAAGCCGGAACAACTCGCCGAACAAATGTGGAAGCTGTTGAGCGATCCATCGCTGCGTGCGTCCATGAGGGAAAAGGCGCTTGCCAATGCCGCGAGATTCCGCTGGGACACGACTGTGAAGCTTGTCATGGATACGATCGAAAGTGCGGTTGCGGAATGACTTCGCCTCATCCTCGCACTCTGGACCGTCTGCCCGAACTCATCACCTTATCCAACGACCAGCTGCCGCTCCCAAGCAGAAGCGCGATCACTGGCCCCAACAAGTAGCAGAGAATCAGTTCCACACTGTCGCGATCGCCTTTCACCACAGAGAGGGCACCTATCAAAACAATCAAAACCAACAGCGCTGAGAATCGCGTGAACAATCCCGCCAAGAGACCGAGGCATGCGAGCAGCAAGATTGCTGCCGCGATGGCTAGAGCAGCTGCGGGCAAGGTGACGCCCGCCACGCTGGTGAGAAGCGGCCAGGGTTCCTCCCGCCAGATATGAGCCCAGGCCCCCGATACGGCATCCAAGGTATAGAAGACTAGGAGCATCGACCCCGTCCACACCCGCGCGATCAAGGTGACAAGATCATGAATCAGGCTCGATTCCCTACCGTGCGATTCCCAAGGCATGAGCAATCGTCTCGTATCTTTCCGAAAACTTCAATCCCCGCCCTCAGGATCTTCCATCCAACCGCCGCAACACCTTTTCTTTTAAAAGCAGTGTCCTTTTATAGGAATGGTTTCCCGCTTTACACGAATTCGCCCCATTCATAGCGTTTTTCGGAACCCCAAACCTCCTATGAAACTCAACATGCTACACAGATATTGGTTGGCCGCTGTCGTCTTGATGGCCTCAACTTTGCCTTCAAACGCCGAAGTGATCGCCAATTCGGAAGAGGCCTTTGCCGCTCACGACGGTGAACATGGAAATGAAGGGTGGTCCTACGGCTATCGCAACGTGGAGGCCGATGATGACCGGACGAACTACAGCTCGGATGACTTCATCGCTTTCAGCGAAGACGATGGATGGGTTTGGGATGGTGCGGCTTGGGACTGGGGCGATGGCAATGTGCCTTGGACATTGATTAACGCTTCCGGGGGGCACCCAAACGGAACCAACAACGGTGAAGAACATTGGGCCATTCGCCGCTGGACGTCCGACACCACAGCACCGTTGGCAGTTTCCTGGCATTTGCATAAGAACAATACCAATGGGGGCAATGGGACGGCAGTCTCGGTGCACCTCAATGGGGCACAGATCGACTACGGTGCGGTCGAAGGAACGGACGGCGACGGTATCGATCAAACGGTCTTTGTGTATGTCACCGAAGGGGATGTGCTTGACTTTGCGTTGCGGCCCGAAGGTCCGGTGGCCGAGGGGGAGGAACCCAATCCCAACGATGGCTCTGACGGTTCCGCGTGGTGGGCCATGATTGATAACACCATTCCGGCAGATGCCGAGTTTGTGAATCAACCCTTTCAGGATACGGATGGCGATACGATTGGGGATGCGGTCGAAGAAAGCTACTTTCCTGGAGACCTGGACCAATTAAGCGAGAATGGGGATTTTGATAATGATGGAGTAACGGATTCGGTCGAGGTGAATGAGCTTAAGACCGATCCCACCAATGATGATACCGATGGCGACGGCCTCAAAGACGGTGTCGAAACCGGCACGGGCACTTTTGTGAACGCTGAGGACACAGGAACACGGCCAACGAGTGACGACAGCGATGGCGATGGCTTGAAAGACAATGATGAATTGACCGCCGAACGGCCGACTGATCCGACCAAAGAAGATACCGACGGCGACGGCTTCACCGATGGATTGGAGGTGAGCCGTGGTTTCGATCCGAGCAATCCTAACGACAACCCCAATGTAGGTGTCATTGCGAGTTCCATTGAGCAGTGGTCCGCAGATGGCGAGCAAGGAAGTGACGGGTGGTTTTATGGTTACCGCAACGCGACCGCCGATGGCAAAGGCAACCACTACGACGCCGAGACCGACTTCATCCAGTTTGAAGACGGCGTTGATGGGTGGATATGGGACGGTAGCAAGTGGGATTGGGCCGATGGAGATGTCCCTTGGACCGAAGTGGCTAACGAAGTCACGCACCCCAACGGTGATAACAATGGCGATGTGCACTGGACCGTCCGCCGTTGGGTGGCAGATGTGGAAAACGACAATACTCTGGTAGCACTGACGTGGCATATTCGTAAGAACAACGTTAATTGCGGCAATGGCGTTGCCGGTTCACTTCATTTGAATGGACGGCAACTCGACTTTGCGCCAATCGCAGGCAATGACGGGGAAGGCATCGAACGAACATTTTATGCCACCGTCAACCAAGGCGATAACATTGATCTCGCGCTCACACCGGAGGGTCCTGATGAAAGCAATGGTGATGGATGCGACGGCTCCTCTTTCTGGTTAGTCGTCAATTCGCGCGTGCCGGATCCCGCGTTTCAGCCGGATGGTTCCATTGTCATTCCTCCGGCGCCCTACCGTGACAGCGATAACGATCAGCTCTACGATGGCTGGGAAGAGTTCTATGCGGATGGAAGCCTTGAAACCTTTACGGGCAACGGTGATTTCGACGAAGACAACGTGACCGATTTGGCAGAGCAACAACAGTTTTCCGATCCTACAAAGAAAGACACGGATGGCGATGGCCTTGGTGACGGTGTGGAGACGAATACTGGGACTTTCGTCGATGCCGACAACGCGGGAAGTGATCCCAATGTTTCCGATACAGACGGGGACGGTGTTTCGGATTTCTCCGAGGTCACTGAAAACGCCACGGATCCGAATAACCCCAACACGGATGGTGATGCCAGCACAGACGGAGAAGAGTTAGCCTGCGGGACCGACCCTAACGATTCATCGAAAGACTGTACAACGGGCCAGATTGCGAATTCTGAGTTGGACTGGTCACGGGATGGCATTCAGGGAGAAAAGTCGTGGTTCTATGGCTATCGGAATCTCTCTGCTGAAAATGATAGTGTTGATGAAATTGATTACGATCCCCTCGCCCACTTTATTCAGTATCCTACGAGTGGTGATTTGAACTGGTGGACCGGTACCACTTGGGACTTTCCCGATGGCAACGTTCCGTGGACGAGCCACGGCCCAGTCGCCACGCATCCCAATGGGGATAACAACGGAGAGGTGCATTGGACCATTAGACGGTGGGAGGCTAATGTTGGTGCGCCTACCTGCGTCCAGATCACCTGGACCACTTCTAAAGCCAATACGAACTGCGGAAATGGCGTCACGGGAGCCGTGCATCACAACGGCGTGCGTATCGATGGCATTGCTATCGAAAGCAACGATGGCACGGGTGTTGAGCGCATCGTCTACGCCAATGTGGAGCCGGGTGATTTCATCGATCTCATCAACTCGCCCATGGGTCCTGACGAAACCAACAATGACGGTTGCGACGGCACGAATAATAGCATGAGTATCAGCAACATTATTCCGGAGAATCCTGTCCAGCCGGATGGCACCCCTCACATTTGTGTCGTGCCTCCCGATCCAGGGTTGGGCTTCCGCCGCACGTCTCCCTTTGGTCAGTTAGGCGATGCGTTAGGTGTCCAACGACGCACCGTCACTCTGCGCAACGTGGGCGAGAGTAGAGATCTCGTCATCACCTCGGCAGCGATCAACGGCCGGGATGCCGCCAATTATTCTGCTAACATTGAGGTGCCAATTACCTTGGCGCCTCAACAAAGTCTCGATATCGCGGTCACGTTTAATCCGGAGGGGCGTGACGGAGGTTTTCTCGCTACGCTTGATTTCGAAAGCAACGATGAAAACCAGGCACTGCGTCAGTTGGATCTCTCGGCCAACATTCCTGACAGGAACAACCTCATCGCTTGGTACAAGATGGATGAAACGGACGGCACCCAATTGTTTGACTCATCCGGGAATGGACATCATGGCGAGTATCTGGTGACCGGTGATGGAAGCTTCACGCTTGGGCAAGCTGGGGCGACCGCAGGCTCGACAGGAGTCGCGTTCGCCGCTCCAAGCGATGCTGACGCGGGCTATGCTGCGGTCCGGAATTTCCCCGCCTTCGAAGGCAGTTTTCTACTGAGCATGTGGGCCAAGGCGGATGAAGGCTTAGGTGCTGTGGCTGGCCTGCTTTCCAAGAGCGTCGGTGGTCAGACCGGTGATCCCTATGCTCTTGCTGCCGCCGGCGGCGTACTGAACTGGTTTGGAGGTGGTAGCCCCGAGATTGAAGGATCTGATAGTCCGTTCGGCGACGACACATTCAAACATTTCGCCGTCGCTTATGTCTCTCCAGAAGACGGCGGCCCCGTCATTCGCATTTACGTCGATGGTCAACTAACGGAAGAATCTTCAGAGGTCTCCGAGATCAACGACCAGCGCGCCGAGTTCCAGATCGCTTCCGTCACCAGCCGCTTCGGTTTTTCCGGTGTCATAGATGACGTGCAAATGTATGGAAGGTTTTTTGAAGATGAGGCCGAACAAGTCCAATGGCTACTCGACAATCCAGGTGAAAAACTGCCGTCAGCAGCGCCACCAGTCGGACCTGAAGCGCCTGTGCTCGGCGAAGTCATTCAAAACGCCGACGGCTCCATTGGAATCAGCATTCTGTCAGGCCAATCACTCAGGGTCGAGTACTCCACTGACCTCCTGAATTGGACCGAGATCGCCACCGGCCAATCCGGCACTTACAATGACACCGATGCCGCCAGACTAGCCAATCCCGAAGGCTACTATCGGCTCAGCCAGTAGAGCGCGCGATTGGTCAGGGACTTTGATCATTGCGGGAGCAGCGCAAATCGCTCCCGCGTGATCATCGAGCCCTGACGTCACGTTGGGTTACGTATGTTTGCAAATTGGCATGAGACTCCTGCGGTGGATCTTCACTTTCGCCAAGAGGCGCCCGATTGCTTCCGTTGTTGTGTTAACGATAATGATTCTGGCAATCACTCCAGCTATCGTTATCACAAGAACTTTCCTGATTGCTCACGCTCAGACTTTGCCCGCCGCTTTTGCAGGACCGACCTATATTGAAACTCAGACCGAGACATTTACGTGTGGCGTTCATGCATTACACTGTATCTACCGCGCGTACGATTTGGATCCCAACAAAGAACGAATTCGTTGGCGATTGGGAGTCGATACCAAGGCACTCTTCTGGCTAAAGGACTCAACGGGAGCGCTTCATCCTGACGTTTTTATGGTGCTCCGCCAGGATGGATTTAGGGTACTGTCGATCGAAATGGGAGATCTGGAATCTCACGAGAAGCTCTTGAGTCACTTGTGCTCTGGCAATATGGCCTTGCTCCTAATCAAACGTCGAGAAAACGGGAATCTTCATTGGGTCGCGGCAGCGTGCGGCCGTGGAGAAAGGTATCTGGTTTACGATTCCTTGTTTCGAGCCCCGTACGAGGAGGATCGTCAGTTCACCGACTCCTTTGTGATGACGGCCCTTGCTATCGCTCCGTCAGGACAACTGCAAACAGGAATCTGGCAATCCCTCGGCCATTTGATTGAGGGATCGCAAGAACTGAAGCGCTTCAATGCCCGCTACCCATGACTTCGCTGCCGGTGCCGACATATTTTTTTCAGGTGAAGTCTTGAAACCCGGCACTGACGGGCGTATCTAGCCGCCAGTCGTTACCCCGTGGTGTAATTGGCAACACAACTGATTTTGGTTCAGTTATTCAAGGTTCGAGTCCTTGCGGGGTAGCCACTTCGTTTTGTGATTGCGAACTTTTTCGTTCCAGCCCGCGAAGCCGCTTGGAATCAGGGATTGTGGACAATGCGAGTGACCCTGTGAAACGAAAAAGTTCGCACTCGCGCCCGGGGTGGCAGTGAATTTGCGCGAACTTTGGGCCGATTTGGCGACCGTATGAGAGCCGGAAATGAAACGAAAATCTGCTGCGTCACGGGACTGATATGACATTCACTCCGTAGTTTAGCGGCGCGCATATTCTTCACCGTGAGATCGACTACGATCCCAGATTCCAACACCAATGAGCTTCGTCAAGACAAGGGCGTGTCCAGATCAGGCTTGGTTTCGAGAATGGGCGCAGCATCGACCTGTTCGATCTCCATCACGGAGACAAGTTGTTCGATCGCGTCAGCGATGCGCTCCTGATCCGCGCCTGACAATTCTCGAAATCCCGCCACAAGGTCTTCGTGGAGAGCCGACGGCGAGCGTTCGACAAGTTTCCTTCCGTCTTCGGTCGGGATGACTTTTACCAGTCTTTTGTCGGGTTTGGATCGGTGGCGTTCGACAAGATGCCGTGTCTCCAGCCGGTCGATGATTCCGACCACTGTGCTAGGGCTAAGGTAGATCTCCGTTGCAAGATCTTTGATCGACATGCCGCCCGAACTGACCACATGGTTGAGGCAGAGCAATTGGGGAACGGTGATTCCATGCTGGCCGGCGAGCCGTCTGGAGAACAGGTCGGCCGCCCGAATGATTCGGCGGATCGCTGTCAGCACGCGAAGGTCGTGGCGACTCTCGGGAATCTCGGGTGCAGCCGCAGCGTCGATTTCTGGATCGCTTGGAGTTGGGGGAGCCTCGCTCATTAATTGTTAGTTTTAAACGGGAACGTCGATCCGGTCACGTCTCATTGGCCGGGATGAAGAGCCGGGTCGTAAGCGATTCATATCCAACGGTTTGGTTGTTATCCAGTTTCTCTGCCGTTTTGGGATCACCGAGACACAGTACTTGCAACCATGAGGAATAGTGCCCCAGCGAGAATACCCGGAGCAGCTGCGTAAATCTCATTTGCTAGCGGTGTGTTCTGCACAACAAGGAACGTGACGAGGCCGATGCAGCATGCAGACACGGCGATTGCTTGGCTGCAACGTTTCCCGAGGGCGAGAAAGATCACTAGCGGCACGAAGGCGCTACCCAGCAACCCCCAGGCGTCGAGCACGATCTTAAAGACTGAGCGATTGCCGTAGATGGCGAACAGGCCAGCGGTCACGAGCACACTCGCCGTCATGGCCTTGGCAAAGATCAGTCGCTTCTTCTTGCCGCCAAGCACATCGTGCGTCAGGGCCGCCGAGCAAGAGAGGATGATCGAGTCCGCCGTGGACATGGCTGCAGCGAAGAGAGCCGCCAGGATCAGGCCGGCGAAGATGCTAGGGAGGAACTGTTCCGCCATCTTTGGTAGGGCGAGTTCCTGATCGAACTGCGTAGCGTCTTGGAAGATGAGGCGGCTCAGCAGACCGACGACAATGGTTAGCCCGTAGAAGAATGTGAACCAGCCATAGTAGTAGGCGCGCATGCGCGGTGCGCTGTCCTCGTTGTCGAGACACATGTAGCGGATCACGATGTGAGGCTGTCCGATCACGGCAATGCCACCGAAGAGCCAGCCGACAATGAAAAGGATGACGCCGGTCAGAGACTTCTCGGGGAACAGGGCCATGTATTCTGGGGGCAAGGCCTGCAACGCGACTCGAACCTCAGCAATCCCTCCGAGGTGGCTGAGTCCGACCGCCATGAGGACAAACATCCCGACGACCATGACGATGGACTGAGCGACATCGGTCCAGATCGATGCACGGATCCCCCCAAACGCGCTGTAGAGGAGAACGATGGCACCGCCGACCACCACACCTAGCGTTGACGGCCAACCGAGCAGGACGGACGTCGCCTTGGAACCGGCCGTTAGTTGCCCGGAAGCGTAGAGTGTTAGTAGGAGGATGGTGAGGATTCCCGCGAGGCGCTGCAGTCCCTTGTCGTGACGGCCCTGCCAATATCCTAGCAAACTGCCGAAGGACTCCACACGCTCGTCTTCGGCCTGGCGCCTGATGGCCCTAACACTGATGAGCGAGACGACCAGATCGCCGACGATCCAGCCGACCATGAGCCAGATGGATGGCAGCCCCATCGCATAGGTGGTGCCGATCATGCCGGTGAACATGAAGCCGCTGTTGTTCGTCGCGATCGCGGACAGGCCGACGAGTGACGGCGGCACCGACTTGCCGGCCACGAGGTAGTCTTGCGTGGTCTTCTTAGCGAATTTTGCAGAAAGCAATCCGATCCCGAGGAAGCCCAGGAGGAAGAAGAGGAAACTGGCGTGGATCATGCCCCTAGCCGATCGGGGTGATCGATTCGCGAGTCGCGATGAACTCGGGCCGAGGCGCCTGGCTACAGAAAGGCGCCTCAACCCGATTGCTCATGGCGTTGAACACCATGAACGCATTGCTGCGCGGGAGGGGTGAAATGTTAGAACCGCTTCCATGCATGGTGTTGCAGTCAAAGATGGTCACGTTGCCCGCCGATCCCGTCGGGGTTGCGATACCGTATTTCTGGTAGAGCTTCTCGAGGCTGCCGTCGTCGGGAACTCCGATTTCCTGGTTCTTCAGTGAGGACTTGTAGTTGTCAGCGGGTGTCTCGCCGACGCAGGTGACGTAGTCATTCTGCGAACCCGGCATGAGCATCAGCGGGCCGTTGTAGATCGTGTTTTCTGTGAGGGCGACAGACATGCTGAGGGCGCGCATGCGCGGCATCCCGTCTTCCACGTGCCAAGTTTCAAAATCTGAATGCCAGTAAAAACCTTTGCCGCGAAAGCCGGGCTTCAGATTGATGCGCGATTGATGAATGTAGACGTCGTCATCTAACAGGTAGCGAGCGATCTCCACCAAACGCTGGGATTTCGCCAGAGGCATCAGGCCAGCGCCGAGCGTATGAAAACTGAATAACGAGCGCAGTTCACGGCTATCCGGTTCCGTGATCGCTTCCGGGCAATCGTGGAGATCCGCATCATTTCTCAGACCCTCCAACTCGTGTTGATAATGCTCGAGTTCGAAGCGTTCGAAGAGGCCTTCCAGAACCACAAAACCGCGGGTCTCGTACTCCTCTACCTGCTCAGGTGTGATTCCGCTAGGTGGGGAGTTGCGATTACCGTAGACGACTGGATCTTTACGCGGGAGGACCGCGGGTTCGCCGTGAATCCGGGAAGGATAGAGATCCTCCCTTTCGGTGTGGGCCGGTGTTGAAGGGGCGGCGGTGGTCATGAGGTTTGAGTAGAGGTGGTTTTGAGATCGATCTCCTCGACTGCAGGATACGCGCCAGTCTCGTCATGCACTTCCTGACCGGTGACGGGAGGGTTGAAGACGCAGGCCATCTTCATTTCTGTCCTCGCTCGCAGGATGTGTTTGTCGTGTTTGTCTAGCACGTAGACTGTGCCTGTTTTGATCGGGTAGACTTTGCCATCGGCGACCGTCTCCACCTCGCCCTCGCCGGCCATGCAGTACACGGTCTCAAGATGATTCCGGTATTCCATGTGCGTCTCGGTCCCGGCGTAGATGGTTGTGATGTGGAACGAGTACCCCATCTGGTCATCGCGGAGCACGAGTCGGGTGCTCTCCCAGGTTTCTGCTACCACGCGGCGCTCGGTTTTCTCGGCTTCTGTGAGGGTTCGGACAATCATGATATGGCGACTAGGGGTTCATCGTGGACGAGTTTGGCAAAGCGCTTCTGCTCCGTAGCAGATTCTTCGTTGAGGACGTCGGTCACGGCACCGGTGACGATCTCGACGCCTCGCAGGAGTTCGGCCTCCGAAATGGTGAGCGGCGAGAGGAATTTCACGACCTGGCCGTCAGAACCGGAGGTCTCGATGATGACCCCTTCGTCGAAAGCTTTCTTCGTAACGGCAGAAGCTCGTTTCCCTGTGCCGAAGTCTAGCCCTTGTATCATACAGCGTCCACGAAGGGACACGCTTTCTCCAGCGCCCTCGTCGAGGAAATCTTGCAATCGCCCCTCTAGCAGAGCGCCACGCTCCTGAACCTGGTCGGCAAATCCGGCATCTTGCCAGAACACCTCGAGCGCGCGCCGCGCCGTAACGAATGCGAGATTGTGGCCGCGAAACGTGCCGTTGTGTTCACCCGGCCTCCAATCGTCCAGCTCTGGTTTCAGAAGCACAAGCGACATGGGCAAACCGTATCCGCTCAGGGATTTCGACAAGGTGACAATGTCAGGCTCTACATCGGCATCACTGAAGCTGAAAAAAGAACCGGTGCGACCGCAGCCCATCTGAATATCGTCCACGATCAGCAAGACCTCGTGCTGGCGGCAGACCTGTTGCAGGTTCTCCAGCCACTCCATGGAGGCCACGTTGATCCCTCCCTCACCTTGTACGGTCTCGACAATGACGGCGGCGGGTTTGTCGATGCCGCTGCTGCCGTCACCGAGCATGCGGTTGAGGATCTCAGTTGTATCAATCTGCTCACCGAGGTAGCCATCGTAGGGCATAAAATCGGAACCCAGGCTCGGGAGGCCGGAACGCTCTCGGTAGTAGCTGTTTGCCGTCACCGCCAGCGATCCCATCGAGACTCCATGAAACCCACTGGTGAACGAGATGACATTCGATCTTCCAGTGACCCGCCTCGCGATCTTCAGGGCGGCCTCGACCGCATTGGTTCCAGTCGGCCCGGTGAACTGGACTTTGTAGCCTAGCTCGCGCGGGCGAAGGATGTGGCTTTCAAAGGTCTCCAGAAATCGTTCCTTGGCCTCCGTCGCCATGTCGAGGCCGTGAACCACCTGATCCTTTTCCACGTAGTCGAGCAGCGCGGCTTTGAGTTCCGGGTGGTTGTGTCCGTAGTTCAGGGTGCCTGCGCCCGCAAGGAAGTCCAGGTAGTCCACTCCCTGACTTGAGGTGAGACACACTCCTTCGGCTCGTGCAAACTGCACCGGGAACGACCGGCAGTAAGAGCGCACTTCTGATTCGAGTCGGTCAATGGTGTTCATAGGAATAACTCTATTGTTAGGTAGGGATGGGCCCGATCCGGACCAGTTCCTCGGCCTCGTGTGCTTCTGGAGCGAACAACTCTGGGGCGAACCCAGGGAAGCGCTGGAGTTCAGCTTCTAGCTCGGCCGCAATCCGGTCGAACATGCGAGAGGAAGGCGCATTGCTAGGGGTCACAGTTGCCTCGACAAATCGCACCTCGAGTTTAGCGACGATGTCAGAAATCATCTTCGCTCCGAGCTGCTGGCCTCTCGCGGATGGATCGACCGCCACTTGCCAGACGAACAGGGTGTCGGTTGCTTGCCGGTCAACGATGGCGGTCACGAATCCGCGCACCTCACCCGCTTCGCTGCGGGCGACCCGGCAACTCCAAGTGAACAGGCGCACACAGAGCAAGTAGGCATAGCGTGAATTGACGTCGAGGACGCCGCTCTCCTCTGCCAGGCGATGCATCGCCGCGGCGTCTTGCAAGCTGGGCGTTTCGATCGTGAGGACTTCGGGGGGCTGTTTGGTTTCCGCCACGTTCAGTCAGCGCAAGCTTCTCTGGGGTTCGTCTGACTTGGCCGTCTCGTGACGTGAGCGTGGGGTCGCACAACTCCGTCTACCTTATTTTCAGAGGGGCATCTTGAGTTCCGCCAGGACTTCGAACCAAATTCCATGTGCCTTGTTAAATTGATCACGAACGAATTGATGTAAAATGATTTCTATACAAATCATTTATTGTGCAATGAATCGTGTGCCAAAGAATTACAACTGCTAGGCTCTCCACCCGAATGGAATCTACCGAAACTCTCTCATTGCCAGTGACTTGCTCTTTATTCGCCGCTGTCTTTGAAGCTATGGCACCGCAAAAACTGAGAGTTCAGCGCCGCCGGGGGAGCCTCACTTGGAACGGTGACCGTCTCTTTGGGCACTACGATTGGGCAGGAGAAGGGGTGGGAGTTGTTGCCTTCCTCAGGTTTCAGGTTCTGCCGCGAGAGAACTTGATTTGGCTCGGGCACCTGGAAATTCACCCTGACCATCGCCTGGATGGTATCGGAACCCTGTTGGTGCGGTGTGTCGAGCAGGCAGCCATGGCGCAGGGCTGCTCCGCCATCCGTCTGTTTTCCCGACACAGATCGAGGGGATTCTGGTCGAGGCTCGGCTATCAGACTGAGCCCGATCCTCGATACTTCCGAAAGTTCATTCCGCCGACGAGAGAAGTTCGCAATCCGCCCAAGTGGCCACCTCAGCGTGAAACAGATGAAACGAAACGGTCGACCACCGGATTTGCCGAGATCTCAAGGTCGACAGAGATTTGAAACAGAATGAAACCTATTTCGGTCGGCACATTGCTGTGAAGATCTCGAGCTGCTCTGGCCGCTGCAGTCTGGTGAGCTTCCGCAGCTTTGGCTCACTGAATTCCTTCCTGAGTCGTTCAGCAGGCATCACCTTTAGCGCCTCGACGATCTCTGGATCCAGTTTTGTCAGCCGAAGGATCTGATCGACCCGAGCTCGCTTAAGCCCCTGAATTTCAGCGAGATCCTTGGGACTCAGCGCCGGGTCGGACTCGAGAAGCTGTCGCCAATGGAGAGCTTGATAGAGCGGATGTTTCCTAGGCCTACCGGATCGGTTCGCAGGAGGATTGAGTTCCCTTTGACTAATCTGCGGAGTGAACGCGGAGAAGGGCGAGACGAGAAACGGATTCGATTTCCATCGATTGCCAGGGACTCCAACGATGGTGTTCAGATCGATCCAAGTTCGCTCCCGATTCGCCCCGGGGTAGCTTTTCAATGCGCGGTTTGTGACTCTTTGCGGGCGGCAACGATAGGATTGGGTTTAGTGCTATGGGATCGGTGGTGACAGGTTCTCCTTTCTAGTTCGTAGTTCGCTCTCTGATCTCAACGATAACGAAGTTTTCGCGCAAAGGCGTAGCCTGTTCAGAGGCGAACGGGCTATGCTTGAAGGAGTGCAGAGCCAAGAATCACGTCGCCTAACACTCGATACAAAGGGGAAAAGACAAACCCTGCCGAAAGATTCCGCATCTCCGCTTAGGAGATTGCTGCATGAGCGGTTCGTTGAATTCACACTGCAATAAAAAGGAAATTTTCAAACTTCCGCGTTGGATTTGATTGATTTATGGACTACAGTTCGTCTGTGGATGCAACAACTCGTCCAAATCTAATCAAGCGGCTCCAAACGGAGCTTCCCCGAGGGCGTCCGTTCGATACCAGAGACCTGCGCCAGTTGGGGATTTCGTCGGTCCTGGCCAATCGCTACTTCAGTTCGGGTTGGATCGAACGGCTCGCCCGCGGCGTCTATCAGTTCGCCGGTGACTCCTTGGATCGAGATTCCTGCCTGGCTTACTTGGCGCGCAAGCTCCCCGGTTTTCACGTCGGTGGCAAATCGGCTCTGGCCTGGCGTGGGATCCTCCACAACGTGCCTTCCCGGGAAGTGCTGACGCTCTGGGGCGCTCCTAAGTCAACATTGCCGGAGTGGTTCACCGAACGCTTTGATTCGCGCTACACGACCAAGAACCTGTTCCACCAGTCAGCCGAAATGCCTGAATTGAAACCTTTGCCAGAGTCACCGCACGGGGCGCCGGTATCGTCTCCAGAGCGTGGCCTACTGGAAATGCTAAGCGAGGTAGGCGTGAAACAGGAGATCGAGGAAGCGCGCAACATCATGGAGAGTGCAGCCACCTTACGCTCCAAGGTTGTCGCCCAGCTGTTGAAAGCCTGTCGACAGGAGAAGGCCGCACGATTGTGTGTCGGTTGGGGGGAGGAACTCGGGATGCCATGGGCGGAAGCTGCGCGTAAAGCCGTCGGTGATCGATTTGGAACGAGCCGTTGGGTCACGCGGCTCAAAGACGGCAGCACCCTCATCCTTAAACCGTGATGGACAAGCGCTACATTGACACCGTGCGGTTGCTCCTTGAAGTCGCACCTGTCATCTTCAAAGAGCCGGGGTTCGCGATCAAAGGTGGCACCGCGATCAATCTTTTCTTGCGAAGCATGCCGCGGCTCTCGGTCGATATCGACCTGGTTTACACCGACTATCAGAAACCGAGGGACGAAGCCTTGGCAGCGATCGCCGGTTCGATAGAGCGAATGTCCTTAGCCCTTGAGAAGCGAGGGCTCGAAACCCAGGTGCCCTCTGGGGGAGGCGGAGAACAAGCGAAGCTTTTCGTCCGCCGTGGTTCTTGCTTGGTGAAAGTGGAAGTGAACCACGTGTTCCGAGGGACGGTGATGGACGTCGTTACGTCAGCGCTTACAGAGAACGCCCAAGACTCAGAACACCGGACCTGGGAGGGAAATTAATCGGATACCGATTTGAAGATCAGCCTTAGGTTTGTGTCAGAATATTCAGTTTCCGTGGCGCTCAGCTCAGCGCAGAGATGCTGCAGAATCTCGTTGGCTTTGGGCGTGGACAGGCTGTGGATCTCCACGGTTAGGGTGCCTGCTTCGTTGTCAGGGATGAGGTTGGCTTCGGTGGTGTAGAGATCGCGCACAAAGGCGCGCGCTTCGTCTTGATGGTGCGCTCCAAGGTGTTCTCGAATCGTTTGCGCCATGGCGCTCTCGGCCCGGTAGGCGATGATCTTCAGCGTATCGATGAAGTGTTTGCTGCGGGTGGCCAGTTTCATGAATTGGTCTTCTTCGGGTAACTTGCTCACGGTGATGTGTTTGTCTGTCTTGCTGCGTCGGCTTTTGAGTTGCTCAAGCTCACTGGTCTCGCGCTCGATTTCTTCGCGCAGGGCTTCGGCTTTGGCCATGTAACGCTCGGCTCGTTTACTGGTGAGTTCTTGCCCTTTGAGACTGAGATCGTGCAGCTTGGCTTTGCGCCGGGCTTGCTGGGCATTTCGGCTTCGGATCTCGCTATCGAGCTGTCTCCAGGCGGGATTGACCACTCGTGCGGTAGCTTTTATTGGCTCAAGCTGATAGTCGATAAGTCGATCGAGGTTAAAGTGTTGCCGCGCATACTTGAAGAAATTTTCTTGATACCATCTGCCGAATTGTGGCCCGGCGATCTCTGCCGCGCTGGCTTGCCATTCGGTGCTGATGATGGCGATTTGCCGCCCGCTTTCGGTCAGTTTGCGAACCTCGCGCACCCACAGTTGCTCGGCAGGTTTGCTTCCTAACAAAGTGCCGCGCTCGGCAAGCCGCATCTCGGCTTGGCTACCGTCGATGAGTTTGACTTGGTGAGGATGAAATTCGTCTTCGGGCCAATCTTCGCCGGGGTATTTGTGGTAGGTTTGACAGGCGATGCGTTTGGCGTTCATGCGTTTGAACAGACCGGGACTGTAGCCTTCGCGGTCGAAGACTAACCGGAAGCGCATGCGATAGCGATCGGCCTTAAGCTCGGTTTCGGTGGGTTGGTTGGGAATTTGCGTTTCAAGTGTGGGAATGATTTCTTTTTCGAGCACCTGGATCATCCCAGGGTCGATGGCTTGATTGACTTTGAAGAAGGGCAGACCGTCGAAGCCGTTAACCCAGTAGTCGGTGGTGGCGCGCAGGCAGAGACGTTGGCGGGCGACGTAGTGACGTGGCAGCTTGGTTTGTTGGCCATGATAGACGCGGGTGTGCCCGTCGATGTAGAGAACGCCGAGGTTGGCGGGATCTTCCTGCATCCAGTCCTCACAAAGATGCGCAGCCCAAGCTTCGCTGTCTTGAGCACTGAGTTCTTTGAGTTTGCTACGCAGCGTTTTCACTGCAGGACATCGATCCAAGCCTAGCAATTTTCCCCATTCTCCGGGAGCGCTGTAGGCTAACTGCTCGATGGATTTGATCCGGCACAAAGCCATGAAGGCGAGGATCATGAAGATGTGCGTGAGACTGTAATAGCCGGCCGGCAGGGTGAAGTAACGCGAACCGTGTCGGAGTAGACCACAAGCTAATAAGGCGGGTAGAGCTAACAAGACGCCCCCGAAACTGACGTCCTCACAACGCTGAAAGGTGCTTGGCGCTTTGCTGATCTTGCCGACGGCGGCGAGCACGCGCATGCCAAGATCGGTGGTGGCGACGCCTAAGGGGGCAGCAGCATCTTCGCGGCTGCGTTGGCTTTTGCTGCTGGCCTGGGATTGACTATCAGAGTCCGCCAACGTTGCTTGCTGTCGCCGGTCTGGCGCTATCTGCCTGGGCCCCTTTTTTTAGAGCCACGTGGTCGGCCTCGCTTTTCTATGTAGAAGGCTTTTGGTCCACCTTCGCGGTATTTTTTGACCCAACGTTTGAGGGCAAGTGGTTTGATGCCAAAGGCGTTGACGATGTCCACCTGCTTGGCATTGCCGTTGATGTAGAATTGACTAACGATCATCTGGAACGAAGCGGTATCCTCCACATCATGGATGAAGACGGGCATCATGCCGTGCAGGTAGACGACTTGATTCTCTTGGCGTTGATAGCCAAGGTTCTCGGTGATCAAGTGGGTGCCTTCTTGGATAATGGGAAGCTGCAATTGAGGCATGCAGAAGTGTATCATGATCGAAATCGGTCTCCAATCCACGATTCGGTATCCGTTTTTTCTATCGCCTGATCTGCATTGCCGCTCCCTCTACCCCGAGGATCCATCGGGTAGGTCAGGTGTTCTGAAATTGCTCAACGCTTTCAACTCGATCGCTTATTGAGGTCTTCAACAACGCGGCAATTTCCGATTCGGCGATGTTTAACCAACTGCCGTGCTTTGGCGTGTGATGACGTTCAAATCGTTGGGCAAGGGCTCTGGCTTTTGCTGGTTCAAAGGCTAGATATAGCGAGGCATCTTTGTGAGTGTTTAAGTTGTCCTCCACTAAGACGATCTTCTCGGCATCGGGAAAGAGGTTGGTGGCGATGTGTTCCAGTGCTAGCGCATAGTCGATTTGCGTACGGCGAGCCGTTTCGGTGATGAACACCTTACGTTTTCCTTCCAACGGAGCGTAGAGCATAAAGCCCGTTGCACTCCCTTCGCGTTGATACTCATAATCGTATCGCATGGGCGTTCCCGGTTTGGCTGGTTGTGACGGGCGTGTTTCGCTGAGCAATTGTTTGCAGAACTCATCGAGACAAACCAGTGGGCGCTTGGGATCACGCGGGCGGTGATAGACTTCTAAGACATCTTCCATTGCCGCGACAAAGTCAGCGTTTTCTTTGGGAGGAATGCACCAACATTGTTTTAGCCACGGTTTGATTTCTTTTTTTTAAGCGTGGTACGCACCGCTTCATGGGAAATGGACTCCACACATTCCAAGGCAACGAGTCGTTCTGCGAGTAAACGCAGAGTCCAACGTTTGTGTCCGGGAGGCGCCTCCGAACAAGCGAGTGTGGTGAGCTGAGCCTCTACTTCACCGGTGATCTTTGAAAGTCGTGAGGGACGGATTTGTTGTTTGCGTTCAAGGGCTTCCAAAGGTCCTACTTCACAGACTCGCTTTCGAAGTCTTGAGAGAGTGGCAGAGCTGATCCCGGTAGCTTCAATGATCTTGGCATCGGAAAAGCTTGGGCCCTCACTGGATTCATCGGCGAGCAGAAGCGCACGTGCTTTAATGACTTTGTTAGCAGCAATCCTCTTCGCATGGAGCACTTCAGAGAGCTGTTCACGTTCTTCGTTTGTTAGTTTGATACGATAGAGTTTACGCATCCCATACAAGATACACTTTTTAGAAAAGTACAAGTACTATAAATATAATATCTATCAAGTCAATCTTGACGCCCTACTAGGGCAAATCCAACGACCAAATCATCTGGCTCTTGCCCAAAGAGAACCTCTCTATCAACTCGATTCCGGACATTGCCTTCAACGCTTCTAACAGGAACAGAGAGAGCCTGGTCAGCTTTAGCATAGGTGAGCTTTGCAGCCCCAAAAGCCGTCTCTCCATGAGTCGCTTGTAGCACAACCACATATTTTCCCGTCTCGTTCAGAGGATTGTCTTTCTCGGGCAACTTCCATCTAAGCCGGTAAGTGGTCTCATTCCCCCTTTCTTCCCCAGTGGTTCCAACCGCAAATTCCTCGCTAGGCAAACAGTGATTCTCTTCACAGTCGTAAGTTACTGGTGCACCACCAAGCTCAATTTTGGTGAAGAACCCCTCCCCTCTCCAGTAGGCATCCTCACGAAATATCAGAAGCTCAAACCGATGCTGCTCGACATCAAGATTCCCATCGATTGGCTCGAAATGAACGATTGCCTCAACCACCTCAGCAGAACAGCCTCCATCCTGCTCAAACACGATGCCGGGCCAGGAGCGGCCACCATCGACACTGGCCATCCCCCCGAGATTATCGGTGTTCTCAGCTGTAAACAGGGGAATCTCCGAGGCACTGACCCAGAAGCCTAGTAAGAGAATGCTGAGAAACCAGAACGTCTTCACGTATGCTAGTTTATTTGCATGCTAATTCATTAGCATGCAACTCTATTTTCTAAGTGCCCTAGACGATTGGCGTGCAAGAAAACGCCAAGCAGACCGTGTCCGCGGTCGTGAAACAACTCGAGTCTGAGCGAGAAAGGCTTGGCGTTTCGCTAAACGAACTCTCCCAGCGAACCGGCCTAAGCAGGCAAGGAGTGAAGTTCATCCTCGATGGCACCACCTCCCCTACCCTCTTCTCACTGCTTCTCATTGCCAAAGCCTTAGACCTCCACCTTTGGAAGGCCCTGCAAACCTCTGGAGAGTAGGAGAAAAATCCCTTTTCCTATTGCCCCTCAAGAGCGGACAGAAATAGGCGTTCGTAACGATCTAAGGGAGACTCTTCAGGTTGCTCGGTCAACACGCGCTCATCAATTGAAACGATGAACTCGTCCGCCAACTCAGGTTCCTTCTGAAGACGCTCCAGGAGGCTCTCAGTGTAAGCCACAGTTTCGGCAATGTCCTTGAGAGAGATCTGTTCCATGCCTCTTATACTAACATATTCGACATTTCTTGAAAAGAGAGTGAACTTCGCCGTCACACTCACTGCCTGTTGATTCTTGGCTTTCCTCAGCTTTGCGCCTCTCAGCCTCCTTACGTCTTTCAACAACCTCAAAGTAGTCAGGATAAATTCCAGTTGGCCCTTCAAAATCCAGACAGCAGTTACACGGTTCTGTATGAACGTATCCTGCCGGAACTCGTTCACACTCCAGGCTAACGTGCCCAATCAAGCTCGCGAGTGGGCGCGAAGAAACGCCCAAGACGCACCGTTATCGATTGGAGTATTGGAATGATGTCGTAGGAGCAGAGAGCTATGTCATTGAGATTTACCGAGTGGCTCGATTTCGTAATCTGGTGCGGCTAGAACGTTGATTGATTTGGGAAGCCAACCTCCCGTATCTCCCGCATAAAGATGCAATGCCATACCGATGTTCTGAAGATCACTCATTGCCCTTGAGCTAACCGAAGTCCTTGTGAAAGCTGTCTCACAGAAACCAAACAACATTCCAACACATAGAGAAACCGCCGGCATTTTCATCGCGATAAGCATAGTGGTTTTCGTCGGCATATCAAACGCCACGAGTGCTAGTCCTCCTTAAGTGGCACCATACTTGAATGACTAACAAACGCTCATTCTCGCTACCACCGTCGCAGACGGTAATATCGGCCGCTCTCCAATCTCGCCGGCCCGGTAAACGTCTGCATCTCTCCGTTGCCCAGCACCAATGGCATCGCCGACCAGGTAGTCGCCTGCAATGATTCGCTGAACTCGAGTTGGTAAAGCGCTCCGCGCTGAGTGCGAAAGTCGAGACTGAATTGGTCTCTTTGCCAGGAGATATCTTCAAAAGGCCCGGGACGCTCGGGACCGTCTAGGTCAATCAGAGCCAGTCCTTGAATGAAGCCAAGCCCAATGGCGGCCACGCGCTGAAGACCGGCAGGGAAAGGGTCCTTTCTTTCGAACAAGGGAAAGAGACCTCCTCCCCACGCGATCGGCGTTCCGCCCTCCCGGATGGCGACATTCCCGCCTCCCAATGCCACCACATCGGTGAGGTCTTCCGGAGGGAGGGAAGAAGTGGGGCCCCAACCGACAAGGGTGCCATCTCGCTTCAAAGCCAAATTGGAGGCAATCGCAACGACATCTGTTAGAGCCGGCGGAACGTCGGTGCCGCCGAATTTATCACTTCCCCATGCGACCACCCTGCCATCTGAAGTTAAAGCCACGCTATGTGTATGCCCTGCCGCGACGGCGACGACGCCGCTTAGGTTTTCGGGTACATCAGTTTGTCCATCTTCATTACTGCCCCATGCCGCCACCCGCCCTCCTTCGGTGACGGCCAGACTGTGGGTGGACCCTGCCGATATGGCCAAAGCATTTGTCAGGGTTTCAGGCACATTGATCTGGCGGTCATCGTTCAATCCCCATCCTACGACCTGCCCATTCGAACGGAGGGCAAGGGCATGATGAAGGCCCGCGGATACTTTCAAAACATCATCGAGACCCTCCGGCACTTCTGTCTCGCCGTATTCATTGCTTCCCCAAGCAACGATCGTGCCGTTGGCACGCAGGACCAAGTTAAACCAAGATCCTGCATCAATCGCGATCGCGTCATCGATAGGATGGGGCAGTTCGGTCACGGATTGAGGGGGCCCTCCAAAGACTTGAACGGACGACTCCTGTTTCCAAGCGACCACGTTTGACTCGCGTTCAGCGCGGACCTCCACAGCGACCGGTTGACTCACATAGCTGCCAAACGCATTAGACACCGCAACGGTGTATTGGCCGCGATCACTCACATCGGCCTTTTCACGTGCTAACCACGGCACGCTGCCTTCGTGCACCAGTTGATCATCTCTCATCCAACGATAGGTCATGGGAGGAGCACCGACTGCCTCCGCTCGAAGCAGAAGCGTATCTCCACAATCAATGATCCGATCAAGAAAAGGGCCTTGCACCACAGGAGGCCCGGACCCTAGCAAAGCGAAACTGCGTTCATAACCCGAACCCATCGCAGCCACAGGCGGCAAGCCCTCTGGTATGGTCGTCTGACCCGCCCCATCGTCGCCCCACCCAACCAGCGAGCCATCAGCTAACAATGCCCAACTCTGATCGCCGCCTGCGGCAATGCCCACAACATTGGTTAGTCCCTCCGGCACCTCTAACTGTCCAGCAAAGTTCTCACCCCACGCGATGATCGTTCCATCAGCGCGCAGGACAAGGAAATGGTCACGCCCCCCGGCTATAGCCACGCCGTCTGCTATGTTAGGCAAATCGTTGATGAGCGGATCTACTCTACCGGGCATCATATGCCACATCCTTAGAGAGCCATTGGCAAGAAGCGCCAGGCTATGGGTGGCACTGGTAGCGATAGCTACCGTTTGACCCAGGTCCTCAGGAACAAAGGTCTGGTCAAATTCGTCGTCGCCCCAGGCCACCACGCTACCGTCAGATCGCAAACAGACGCAGTGGAGCGCACCGGCGGCAATGCTCACGACATCGCTTAGCTTTTCCGGCATGTCCAATTGACCAGCGTCATTGGCACCCCAGACCACCACGGATCCATCTTTACGCAGTGCAAGATTGTGGCGTTCGCCGGCCGCGATCTGAACAACGTCGCGCAGCCCTAACGGTGTTTCAAGTTGGCCATCCGTATCCGCGCCCCAAGTGACAACCGTGCCATCGGAGCGCAGTGCCAGAGTGTGCGCCATCCCTGCCGCGACAGCGATCAGCGCACCTTCATCGGCGGGCACTTGCGCGGGCACTGCTTGGTTGCCATCCCAACGCTTGCCCCAGGCCCTCAGGTTGGGAGCCGCCGCAGCGTTGGGCAACAGTCCCACTATCAAAGCGAGGATGAAAAGTGATGTCGCGATTCGGTTCGGGTTCATGGACTGCGGACAGGCTAACGTTGTATGGAGCGGCGGTAGGGAACGGCACCCGATTCGCTAGGCCACTGCGGCCTGGCAGAAACGCTTGTCTCAAGCGCGAAGAGCGTTCTACCCGCCAAGAGATAAAGCGTTCCGTCAGAGTCTAGCACCATGCTCGAAACCGGTTCTGGGCCGGGAATTTCATACGTCCACAACACTTCACCCGAGCGTGGCCGCAAAGCCATGACCTGGTTTCCCGCAGCCGCATAGACGGTGCCGGCATTCCCAATAACAGGTGAGGTCACAGGGCCTAACTCCTCGAGCTCCCATAACGCTTCTCCTGTACGGCCATCCAACGCCACTAACTGATTTCCTGCTGGAAAGTAAACGACTTCGTCGGCGGAGACCGCCAGCTGTCCCTCGATACGGGCAAAGTCTTGCCTAACTTCATAGGACCATTGCCGGAGGCCGGTTTGCGCATCAAGAGCGTGACAAATGGTTAGCCTAGAATTGTTTTCGATAAGACCGGTAGACATGGCGTAGAGGGATGAAGCGCCGAGTGCGGCATTGGTGTACTGGAAGACCAATTCATACGCGGGGCTGTCAGGTGGCGTTGGCAGATCTTCCGCAGTCCAACCTGTCACACCATTCGTGCCATCAAGAGCAGAGAGCCGTTTCGAAGCGACATAAATCGTTTCGTCGTTCCCGATCGCGTAGGCGGGCGGCCCACTTGGATTCGGCGCCTCGAAATGCCACAACACCTCACCGGTCTTCCCGTTCACGGCCACGCCAACTTCGCGTCCGCGGTCTACGAACGTGGGTAAGCCGTTCGCAGTGATGACCACGCCATTGTTAGACACGGCCAATCCGTTTCGCGAGGTGGGCTCAAGACCCGATGTTGTCCAACGGCGCACGCCGGTTTCGACGTCCAGAGCAATGATAGAACCGTTAGTCGCCAAGTAAAGCAGCGCGTCGTTACCAGCGGCCATCTGTCCGAAATCTATGCCGCCCCAGCGGAAACTTTCAGAGGTCCAACGTATCTGGCCGTCAGGATCGACCGCATGAACCGTGGCCTCCACCTGGCTGTTAATGATTTCAGAGATCCAAAGATAAATTGTATCGTTAGGGCCAATGGCAAGTCTATTTGCTCTTGGGGATGGCGGCCCATCGATCGTCGTCTGCCAGAGGACGCTGCCAGGCAATACCTCAAATGAGGCAGTCAATTGCTTAGGCTGATCGACTGTAATAGCGATCGACGGAGTTGCGTTCGCAAGTGCACCGCTCCATCCGATAAATCCCTCATCCTGCTCGGGAACGGCGGTTGCCGTTACGATCGTGCCCGGCACATAGACTCCGCCCGGCGGATCAAGCGTTACCTGGCCTGGACCTTCGATTTGAATCGTTAACGGAATCCCTAAGCGGACGGGAATCGTTCCTCCCTCGATCAAACCGGAATCGTTTGAGACTTTCACGTGATAATCTCCCGCGACCTCCTGGGAAAAGGATTCGATTTCGTGAAAGGCTCCCGTAGCACCGTCAATCGGGTCACCTTTGAAAAACCATTGGTATTTCAAGGCGTCTCCGGCAGCCAAGACGGAAAGTCTCCCACTCCCACCTTCTACCAGTGCGAGGGCTTCGGTCATTGATAAGATCTCCGGCGTTCCCCAGCGCTCATGGTTGCGATGATTGCTCGCAGAAGGACTAGATAGGCGTGGCGGCGAAATGGCGTCCATTGCCGTAAGACGTTTGACACTCGAGAGGTAGAGGACGCTATCGGAAGCATAGACAAGTTCAGAACTTAGCCCTCCCGGGTGACGGCCGGCAAATACCTGCTCACCTGTTAGGGCATCAAATCCCGCCACCCCATCGATCGTTGTGCTGTAGAGGATCCCCGCTTCCGCTAACCCTAACCGAGGCCGAACAGAAGGCCCTAAGGTGCTGACCACACGGCGCCAACGTTCCTTTCCCGTCGTCATTTCGAGCGCATGGATATGCTGAGAGGTAATAACGTAAACAAGACCATTCTCACCATCAATGAGATCTCCCAGACTGACATGATCCCGGCTACCAATGTTCGTATGCCAAAGCGTCTGGCCACTGTGCCAGTCTATTGCCCGTACCGGGGTATCGAGAACGAGGGCCAGTCCATCCCTCGTGAAGTAGGGGAGGCGGCAGTCCATGCGATCTAACAGTTGCCCGGTTTGAGTATCAAACACGCCGGTGTACGGGCGGTTGTCTTGCTCCGCATCAAGCGCCTCGACATACAGTCTGCCGTCCGGACCGATCATGGGTGCTCTGTAGCTTCCTTCGAGGGCCCTTTCCCAACGAATGTCGCCTGTCTCGCCCTCGAGCGCCATCAAGACGGACTCTTCAAAAGGTCTCGCGGTGGTGTAGACAGTTCCATCGCCGCTAATAACAAAGTTCGTCCCCGACGCCCACCCGCTGATCGACCAACGAACCTCTCCGGTCGCCGCTTCAAGGGCATAAACGTCATCCCACCATGGACCTCCGTGCGATTTGCCCTGCACTGCTAACAGAGTCCCCTCAGGACCCGCTACGGGCGTCCTCCAGCTGGCATGCGAAAAATCATCGAAGACTGGTGGACGAAAACGCCACAGAATCCGCTTCGTAGCAGGATCGAGCGCAAAGATGGATTTCTCCCCACCCACATAAACCGTCCCATCCAAACCGATAGCCGGTTTTCCCTCGGCGGAAAAATCCCAACGTTTTGTCATTGGCGTGATCTCCACCGGATCATCGGCATGACCGTGCCGTCCGAGCATCATCGCCAAGAACCCGAGAAGGATTACTAACCATGGCGTCATAGACCAGTGCCCCCCTGCGGAAACCTCGGAACCTAGCAATCGCCGAACGCGATTGGTCAAATCGCCGCCGCTGGCAGCGATGCCTGTTGGGGATTCCGCTAGATCGGCGAGAGAAGCCAAGGCGTTGGCGTAGGTGACACGGTCGCCACAGAGTGCGACGGCGCTATCATCCGCACAATTCTCCCGTTCCTCTCGAACCCACTTGGTCAAGAGCCACACGGCGGGGTGGTAGAAAAGCAATGTTTCTGCTAGGGCAACAAGAAGGGTCACCCAGTGATCCCGCCGGAGGAAATGCGCGACTTCGTGGGCTAACAGCGCTTCAAACTGCCGTGCCGGAAGTCCGGCCATGATGGCCGAGGGCACCAAGATCACCGGCCGCAACACACCGGCCAGGACCAGACTAGGCACTTTTACACAAGAAAGAACACGGAGTCGCCGGCGACTCTCATGGTGTTCCAAGATCCGGTCCACGCACCGTTGCCAGGAGATGGGAGCTGCCTTTGCCGAACGACGCCAGGACCAGGTGATCCACCAGCCGCCGAATTGCCTCAATGTTAGGCAAACGACACCTACTACCCATGCGAGAACGACCCACCACAACCAACGATTCTCATTGAACGATCCCCCGGACTTGGTTTCCACAGGTGTGGGAGGTGCCTGTGGATTCTGATACTGATAGGCCCCGGGCACGTCTCTTGCCACGCCAGTCCTTGGTAGTTCGTGGGATTCCGGGCTCGAAGGCACATTCGATCGCGGAATCTCTGGCCGGGTAAAGGGAATGCGGACCGCTTGAGTGCGTCGACCATCCGTGCGTCCACGTTTCTCGTTGCGTATCGGCTCTGGATTGGAAACCAACGAACCGTTTTCTTTCTTTGATTCCGCCGGCTGATCCAGACTTCGAAGCACCATGTAGGTTCCTAACGGGCACATCAGCGCCACGACGGTCAGCACAAGGGCAACGCCCCGCCTGAGTTGCGCCGATTGGTTCGCGAGAAGACTTCGGGCCCCTAAGACGATCAATCCGATAATGGCGCCTTGCCAAACGAAATGCACTAACGACCATCCCAATCTCGAAAACGGAATGATCTCCTCAAGAAACCGCATCCATTCACCGTTCATTCTTGGCCTCCAGTTGATCGATCAATTCCCGAATCTCATCGAGTTCTCCCTTTCGCAATCTCCGTCCTCCTAACGCATGCGCCATCAAATCACGTGCGGAACCCTCGAAAAGCCGGTGTACGAAATCTGCCACCAATTGCCGCTTGGTTTTTTCCGGAGACTGACTGACGTAGTACAAGTGACTTCGCTGCGAATCGTCACGGTTCAGCAGACCTTTGGTCTGCATCACCTGCATGGACTTCAGCACGGTGGTGTAAACCACGGGATTCTCCCGTCCTTCATTGAGTTTCTCCCACACCTGCCTCACCGAGGCTTTGCCCGTAATCCACAACACCCGCATGATTGCCAGTTCGGCATCCGTCGGCCGTTGTCCGTTTCCCCGTTCCTCTTTCTTCATACGAAGAACGTCATACGATAATTCTCGTATATTGGGCAAGAAAAAAGTGGAAACTAAACAGAAGCACCAAACCATTAACGACTTAGTGCCACACGCAGTCTAGCATAACGTTCTTGCACCTGAAAATACCAGCGTGTGCGTTCGCCCAGATCCACTGATTCCTGAGCTGGCGCATCCCACCCCTCTAGGGTCCTTTCGGTCAGCGTGCGCCACTGAACCAGATCGTCTGAAACTTGAACAATGACCTCAAGATCCGAACGATAGGGGCCTAACGTGATCAATAAGCTACCAGGATCGCTTTGGATCACGGGAGCATCGATGATGTGAGGCTCTAGTGCGGCCGCGTACTCTATAAGAGCCGGCAGACCATCCAGATCATCGTCTGCCAGCGGATCGCTGATCGAACGGGCTTCAGTCCAGGCTGCAAAGCCGCGAAAGGCTGGCTCGCCGTCAATGGGAACGCCGCCCGGTGTGGCATTGGTAGCCCATGACGTCGCTTCACGCCAAGCCGCAGGCGCGGTGACGGACTCGCCCGCCACGAGGGAATGGTTCTCCAATCCGCCTAACCAACCCTCGTCATATCGGAAGTCGAGAATGGCCGCGTTGGAGGGCTCAGGCAACGTGATGCGGAGACGTTCTCCGCCATTGTTAAGTTTGCCAGAGTACTCACCGGCGACCATGTGGTCCTGACCATAAGACGAAATGAAAGCGTCACGATTGCGCACGACGAAAACACTTTGACCAGCAGAAAGCAGCACGCGCGGGAAGGTAAAGTCCACGCCATCCGTGATCCGCACTCCAGTCAGATTCAATTGCTGTTGCTCCACATTGGTAAACTCCAAGAATTCGTAGTCCGGTCCCAACTGGGGATCGAAGTGGATCTGCCGGATGCGCAGACCTTCTAACAGAATGTTTGCCTGCCTCACCAAATCGGAAGACGAGGCAAAGCCGTCGGTGGGCAACGTGGCGCGAGCATACGCCGTCTGATCGTCGGTTCTGCTAATAGTCGTGGAGGTGTCCGTCATTTGCGTGGTGATGATCGCGGAATCGATCCAATCACCCTGCTCATCTAACAAAGTGATGCCATCCCCTTCGGCGGCCAGGGAGAAGTTCACGTGCCCCGGGCGCTTGCGGCCATCAGCGATCAGCTTGAGGTAACTTTGGGGAGCCATGAAGCTCAGCTCGGGAAAGACATGCGCCTCGGGATCACCAGAGGCGTTATCGGTTAGCCGCAACCTTGCTAGAGAAATGGGCAGGATGCCGGGATGATAGAGTTCAATCCAATCGTCGCGGAAGAGAACGTCGCTGGTGGCGAGGAACTCGCTGATCCAGAGATCCGCTGCGTTGCCCAGGGCGACAGGACTTCCGTTAGAGGAACCCATGGACGGGCGATGAAGACGCCAGGTCCCTTCGTGATCGCGGCCGAGGGTGTAACCTTCTGTCTGGTGTCCAAATGCGACTTCATCTTTGACCTCATCTTGGTGTAAGAGATAGAGTGTATCACCCTCGCGGTCTAAGCCAATTCCCAAGGCTTCAAGATCCACGACCATCAACGCACCTGATTCTAACATCGCTCCTTCGGATACCGGATACCTGTTTTCGCTGCTCAGATCTTTGGTTAGGGTCCATTCCGAGAGATCAACAGAGAAAGCGCCGAGATTGACCAATTCCACGGCATCGTCGCCCACGGCCTGGATCTCATTGATACGAATGAGCGTTTGTGAGGGATCCAGTGTCCACCTGATGGGGTCGAGTGTTTCCCACTGGCCTGCCAAATCGCTGACTTGAACCTCCAGTTGATGATCCCCTGGCGTGAGTTCCGGGAGGGAAACGTTCCCAAGCGGAAGCGCCTCACTCCATTCCATTTCATTGAGACGCCAACGCAAGGCGAGTTTTCCCGGGTGCTGCAGAATGATATCAGGGCGCTCATGGGTGTCCCAACTCAGGGCAGCCAGCCGGAGATCATATTCGGCCGCCGATTCCACACCGTAGGAACCAGCCTGATCCAACGCTTGTTGAGAGCCCGTGGTCACATTCCCCGTTCCCCACTGGGGATCTTGATAGGGCGGTTCGTCGGCACTGCCAATAGCCGGATCTTCCAGCAGGGCATCAACGAGGTTGTCCACCAATTGAATCCCACCTCGTTCATCCGGTGCCGTGAGGCCGCCAATGATTCGCGTGAAGCCACTGGCACCACCACGTTGGTCCTCAAATCGATTCCGTTTGAGATGGAGATTCTGAACCGTGTCCGTCAGATGAATCGCTGACGTTGGAACGGTTCGCCCTTCTTCGCCGACTAGAATGGTGTGGTCGGGATGGATCTCCAAACAATCATTGTGCTCAAAGATCGCCGTCTGCACGCCGCCGAGTTCGAGTGCATGATCAACCCACATAAAACGATTCCCGCTTACAAGAAGGAAGCCGTTCACATTGGCACCACGAATCGCCGGCGCAGTCGTCTCACTCGCTGGTGACATCTTGACGAATTCATAGAATTCATTCGAGATGAACTGAGCATCGCCGCGCACCACATCGACGGCGCAGCCGTTCGTAGGTCCTCGAAAGTCGTTATCCCGGCAATCGAAGACGGGACTCGAGGACGCCCAACCACTCTCAACATGAATGATGTTCGGAGCATTCTCGTTACCGATGAATCGATTGTTAGAGAAACGGAGTTCACCGCCTACTGGCAATCCATCAATAAAACGCACATCATCCGGCAAATCAGGAGACATGATCAGTACCTGAGAAAAACCATGCTCCGGTAGCGATTGTGCCGGCTCGAACAGACAACCGTCTACGCTCAAAGAACTGTTCTGAGCACGAATGGCAGATCGTTGGGGAAGCAGGAATTGACACGATTCGATGCGGCACCGCGAACGGTGGAGAGTGATCACGCCATGGTCGATGTCCACAGATAGGTCCGCAAAGTCCGCATGTTGAATCATGTTTGTCTCTAGCAGAGAATCGTGAAAGCGAATCCCCTGCCAGCTGACGCGATGATCTCCCTGCGATAATCCTTCAAAGCGTACCGGCGCGGTTTCCTCACCCCTAACCACAAGGCCTCCACGAACCGTAAGTTGAGCATCTTGAGCAAACCGAACCACCACACCTGGCTCAATTGTTAGGATCTTGTCATCGGGAACGATGACCTCACCAGCCAAGTGATAGGGCCCGCGTCTTCGTGACCAGATCAACGCCTCATCCTCCAATTCATTTCCTAACACGCCGCTCACCACCGTCGGCGGTGCTTCGTAGGTCACAGGCAAGGACAGGGTGTGCACCACGTCTCCTTGGCCGGCGCTCTCCGCGTAGAAAACCGCCGTCACATTCAACTGCCCCGGCTGCAATCGCTGCGGGTCAAAGGCGTAACGCCATTCCCCAGCCACGGTTTCTTCCGTGGTACGATAAAAGAGCTGCGCAGGTTCACCATTGACCAATATCGAGCCCGTTTCTAACACATTGAATCGGCCGCTCGCGCTCACCAAGCCGATCTCGGTTTGGTTTGGCGAGCCTTCCATTTCCGTGGAAGCCGCCATCGTATACACTCGGGGTATCATTGATAGAATATGATCACGCCTGTTGTTTAGGAAGTTTCGAGCCACGCTCGCCGCATTATCCGCCCACCCATCTAACACATGATCCAGAATGGGACCCGCCACCTCTTCGCGAAAGATGGTCTGAGTGAGATCGTAAAGCACGCGGTAGTAATCGCGAATGATGCTAACATCTTCCGTAAACATGCGGCTCCAGCCATCGACGTTGGCGTAGACAAACGGATCGCTACGACCGTACAATTTGCGGTCTCCCAGATCCATCGTCGTATCAAAGTCATGCGGAACCAGTACGAATCGTGTGTCCTCGGTTCCCCGATAAATGCCGAAGTCGTCGGCACGTCCTGTTCCCAAACCGCCTTCGAGATTCTCCACCAGAGTATTGATGGCCAGGAAGCGCAGCCATTGATCGATATGGATCACCTTCTCGAGTTCGTCCCGATAGGATTCGGCGGGAGCCTCATTTAACGCTTTCGTTAGTTGAAAGATATCCGAGTAATCATCGGCATCGGCATTCGTTCTCTTGATAAAAGTCCTCCTATAATCGTCGGCATCGTTGCCAACATAGACGAATTCATTGCGGCGTTCGTGATCGTCGAGACGGTAGAGATTCCCGTCGCGATCATGAGGGTAGAGCCTCGCGATCCAATCGCTGTTCATGGGCTCCGCTCTAACATAATTTTCGCGACCATGAGGGGCGATGCCGTTCCAGCGCACCCGGACCGGCTCCGCCTCCGTCGTTCCCACGCCGGCCAATTGGAACATGGCCGCCGCGGCAGCCTGGCTGAAGGGTTGACGGCTATTAAGCTGGAAAGAGCGCCGGCCGTTCCATCGATCTTCGTTAGGAATCGCCACGTGAAAATTAACCGGCGTGCCACTCCGGCTCGTGGCGCCCCGATCCCGGAACGAGCAGCGATAACGCACTTTCGTTCCCGTGCCATCCCGACTGATAAAGGTGCCGTGCGCCTGCGAATCGATTGCCCGGAAACGGTCGCTTCTTCTCTGCACTTCCGTTAGGAAATCCGATTCCCGCTTGGTCATAATCAAATGATAGAGCGGCCGCCAATCAGGGTCTTCTACCGGCATCGGATTGAAGAGCGAGTCTCTCGAAAGCACCTGAATCGACGCGTTGGTGATTTGCCGGTAGGCGGCTTCTGCCAAAGGCACTTCCGGATTGGTGACCCTTGCCGGACTGGGCCAGGTGCGACGATTCCCCTCTTGGTCTTCAGCCTCGATGTAAAACTCAATCACACTCAGGAACGCCTGAGGAGGAATGGTCGCTCGATACACATCATCACCACCTTCCGATGTCATGGGGATCTGTGAGAAGTCGGCCAAATCGTTCACACGCCAATTGAGGGAAGCCTGACTCACGGCACCATGATCGTCCAGAATCCTAGCACTGATCGTGATGCTTGAGCTAGATGGCGGAACAAGGGGCGCGTGAATCGCTTCGAGAATCACTGGTGCCACGTCTTCGGCGGCCTTCCTAGGAGGGGCTCCAGGCGTTCCCCAGGGCTCGTCGCTCACCGACCAAGTTTGACCGCTGTTCACAGGGAAGTGCGCGGCCAGATTCTCCAAAGTGTGGCCCTCGCCATCCGCCGGATTCCACCACGTCCACCCACGATAGCCGAAACTCTCTTCATCTCGCGCCCGCACGGCCCAGTCCCCTTGCGTGGCGTAGTCTAACACCACCATCGTTTCTCCATCGGCATTTGTGAGACGAATGCGCTCGTTGGTATTGCTCAAACGCCCTTCCCATCCTCCTACCGTGATGGCCGCCAGATCGGGACGCCATCTCAGAAGGAAGCCCACATCCGCTGCGACGATGAGGTAAGCGCCCGCCCCAATCTCGGTGCCTGACGGAAAGACGAAATCAATCCCTCGATCAATCTCCCATCCACTCAGATCCACCGGCGCATCGCCCGTGTTGTGCAGTTCAATCCACTCCAGGCGGGCGTCCTCCGCTAACAAGACATTTGTGCCAAATACCGTATCCCACTCGAAGCCTCGAGGGTGAAACATCAATTCAGAGATCACCACCCCGGCGGCGGCACAGGAAGGGGTCACCAAGAAGCAACTAACAAGTAGCTGAAGCAGGGATTTGGGGGAAGCACACATAGGGGGCATGAAAACTATCAGATTCACTATCGCGATGGAAGTTGACTCTGTCAAGGTGCTCGGACGCGTTAGCCGGTCTCGGCATCAAAAGGCAAGGCTTGTCAAACGCCTAATGTAGCCGTGACTCCTTCGAAATCATGGGGATAGCATAATCTTCTTGCTAACGTAAGACCTTGCTCAAGAGTTTCGTCATGAAACTACAGCACCTCTGGGTTCAGACTGTGCGCAGCAGCGATCTTCATAAAGGCTCTTTTAAAAAAGACACTGCTTTCAAAAGAAAGCGATTCAAAGAATGTAGGGCTCTCGAATGTCCGGCCAATCCCTATCAAAATCCTTGGTGTTCCTCGTCACTAAAATGGTGCCCTCCACCTTTGCGGAAGCATACACGATGGCGTTTGGGATCTTGAGCCGGTGCTGTTGCCTAAGAATCACCGCGTGATCGGCAATCTTCGCGGACAGTTCGATCGTTTGGAATCCTGACAGAAACCCGCGAATGGCCTTCGACTCGGCCGATGATCGCGCACCGACGAGGACTTCGATACGCGTGATCACGCTGATGATGGGAGAATTGTAGAGTGCGATCTCCGCCTTGGCCTCTTGAATGCCGCTGAGATAGTCGATGAGGATATTGGAATCGAGAAGGGCCTTAGTCATCACCCCAATCCTTGCGAAAATTCGCCTGCTTGGTCAGTCCGTCGTCGACGTCGTCGCTCCAGATTCCGAATGCTGGCTCTTTCACCGCATCAGCAGCCCCTATGAGATACTCGCGAATAGCTTTCCTTATGATGGCGGCCCTGGATTCTCTCTCCCTCTGGCATATCCGATCCAAGGATTGAATCATTTCATCGGGCATCTCAACGATGGTACGCATGCCGTCATCATATGCCGATGCCGCGTTGTGGCAATCTTCGAGACATTCTTGATGATCTATCTAAGGACATTGATGATATATATAAGGACATTGCTTTTAAAAGAAAGAGGTTGCGACGCCTGTGCGCGGGGGGCCGGGCCTGCGTCCTTGACGCCGTGATTCCCCGGTCCGAGAGTTTCCGCTTTCCGTTCCGAACGAATCCCCTCGTCCTTCTCGCTATCTCCTCAAACAAACTCGATTAGCCTCATCCTTCTAGCCATCTCTCTATGACTGCCTCTGCTGCTGCCTACGAACAGGACCGCCTTGCTGTGGACAAACTTTCTCAAGCGAGCCAGAAAATCCGCTCGGAACTTAGCAAGGCCGTGATCGGGCAAACGGAGGTCATCGATCAGCTCCTGATCGCGCTTCTCTCCGGCGGGCACTGCCTGCTTACCGGGGCGCCGGGTTTGGCCAAGACGCTCTTGGTCAGTTCCATCGCTGAAGTTTTCAGCCTGAAGTTTTCCCGGATTCAATTCACGCCGGACCTGATGCCCGCAGACATCGTGGGCACGGAAATCCTGCAAGAGACCGAAGGGGGCGGGCGCGCCCTGAAGTTTGTGAAAGGGCCGGTCTTCGCCCACATCTTGTTGGCCGATGAGATCAACCGAACGCCGCCCAAGACGCAGGCGGCTTTGTTAGAAGCGATGCAGGAGAAACAAGTCACCGCTGCGGGGGTGCGGTATCAATTGGATGAGCCGTTCTTTGTCCTAGCCACGCAGAATCCAATTGAAATGGACGGAACGTATCCGCTACCGGAGGCGCAGTTAGACCGCTTCATGTTCAACGTCTTTGTGGACTACCTAACAGAAGACGAAGAGGTGAAGGTGATCACCAAGACGACGGCGAAAGATGAGTATGAGTTAGAGACTCTGTATTCGGGTGAGGATGTGCGGAGTTTTCATGACATTGTGCGTAAAGTGCCGGTTGCCGATGAAGTGGCGCGGTATGCAGTGAAGCTGGCAACCATTTCGCGGCCGAAAGGCAAGGAGACGCCGGACTTCGTAAACAACTGGGTTTCGTGGGGCGCCGGTTTGCGGGCCGGACAATTCTTAGTCTTGGGCGGCAAGGCGCGAGCACTCTTGCAAGGCCGCGCACACGTGACGAAGGAAGATATCAATGCCCTGGCAGTGCCCGTCATGCGGCATCGCGTGCTGCTCAACTATCGCGCTGAGGCCGACGGCGTGACGGTCGAAGACGTGATAGGCAAGTTGTTAGACGAGTTCAAGTAACCACGCACCTCGATGGCTGCCGAGCTCACGAACCGCATCGATGCCTCGGCCTTGATGCGCATCAAGTCGCTGGAACTGCGTGCGCGGCGCATTCTGGAGGGCTACATGCAAGGGCTTCATCGGAGTCCTTATCATGGCTCTTCCGTGGAGTTCAGTGAGTATCGTGCCTATGCGGAAGGGGATGATCCGAAACACATCGATTGGAAACTCTTCGCGCGCAGTGACCGTTACTGCATTAAGAAATATGAAGCGGAGACGAATCTCATTTGTCACATCGTGGTGGATCAAAGCCGCTCCATGGAGTTCACATCCTTGGACTATACCAAAGCTGATTTCGCGGCGACTTTGGCCGCGACCTTTGCTCAGTTCCTGTTTAGCCAGGGCGACACCGTCGGCTTGGTGACCTTTACCGATGAGATTCATCACTATGTGCCGCCACGGCGCAAACGCGGCCAGATGCATCAGATCATGGTAGGGCTGGAATCCGTGCCCAAGAGCACGCGAACAAATCTAACCAAATCGTTAAATGACATGGTGCCGATTTTGAAGAAGCGCGGTTTGGTGGTCTTGATTTCGGATCTGTTTGAGGAAACCGAAGCGATCACCTCCCAGATCGCATTTCTACGTTCTTGCGGGCATGACATCGTTATCTTCAATGTGTTGGACCCGGCAGAACGTCATTGGACCTTTGAGGAGAGCGCGGTCTTTGAGGATATGGAGACGGGCGAGACGTTTCAGTTAGACCCTTTGCGTGCCGGCGAGGATTACAAGCAGCAACTCGACACACATCTGGGAACGATCGAGAAAATGTGCCGCGGTCTCGCCATCGACGTCATTCCCGTAACCACGAATCAGGCATTCGATGAGCCGCTGCACGCACTATTAAGCTTAAGGTCGCGCTTGGGCCGGCAAGGGAGGAGCGCATGAATTTCCTCTTCCCACTTTATTTGTTAGGGCTGGCCGCGCTCAGCGTTCCTATCTTCCTGCATCTGCGAAATAAGGAACTGAAGAAACGCGTGCCGTTCAGTTCACTGCGCTTTCTTAAACCGACGCGGATTGTGCAACAACAACGCTCGAAGATCGAGAACTGGCTCTTGCTCCTCTTGCGCTGTGCGATTCTAGCTTTGCTAGCGTTCGCATTTGCCCGGCCGTTTCTGCGGCAGAATGTTTTGAAAGACCTTCAGGGCACCACGCAACAAGTGGTAATCTTGCTAGACACCAGCGCCTCCATGCAGCGTGACGGTGTGTGGGACGCGGCCGTCGATCGGGCCAAGGAAGTGATCGATGATCTGAAGCCGACCGATGAAGTGCAGATGTTCACCTTTGATCAATCGGCACGGTTGCTGCATTCCTTCGATGCGTGGCGGGAACCGGCCGAAATCGAGCGTCAGGCGACTTTGTTAGCTAAACTGGAATCGTTGGAGCCCAGCTGGCGTGCCACGGATCTGGGGCAGGCCATGATTACGGCCGTGGAATCGTTTCGCGACGCCCTCGAAGATGTGAAAGGCGAGGCGCCTGCCGATCGCAAGGTGCTTCTCATCAGTGATTTGCAAGAAGGCGCCAACTTGGAATCGTTAGGCCAATACACCTGGCCGTTGGAAGTGGAACTCGTTCAGGAAACGGTGGGCAAACGAGTCACCAACGCCAGTCTTCAGCTTCTGCCCAAGGCCACCGGCATTGCGGAATTGCAAGCTCAAGAAGACCGGTTCCGCCTAACCAATGATCGCGACTCTAAGAAAGCGCAGTTCACCGTATCCTGGCAGAATGCCGATGGCTCACCGGCTAGTTCGCCTATCAATGTGACCGTTCCAGCGGGTGACACGCAAGTATTGGCAGCACCCAAGACAACGACCGGCGTGCCGGCTCCGGTGCTAACGTTAGAGGGTGACGACGTCGATTTCGATAACCGCTATTTTCAAAGTCCGCCTGTGGCCAAGCCACTTCGCATTCTTTACTACGGCGATGAAGATCCCGACCGCACCGGCGCGCCGCTCTTCTTCTTCAAACGGGCCTTGATCGAAACCGCCACGTTCAAGCCGGAACTGAACTTGAAACGCTTCGGCGAGTCGCTGGATCAGTTGGACTGGAATTTGTTAGACTACGTCGTGCTCTCGGATCCCACGGGCAATTTGCCCATGGATGGGTTTCGTCAGTATCTTGAGGACGGAGGGCGTGGCTTGTTCGTGGTGAAGTCGGTAAACTCCGTTCCTGCACTAGCGCAATTGCTAGATGTGGACACATTGCCCGCAGTGGAGGGGCCGGTCGCCGACTACGCCTTATTAGCCAAGGTCGACCGCCAACATCCCTATCTGCAAGGTTTCGCCGAAGCGCGCTTTGCCGATTTCACCAAAGTGCACTTCTGGAAATACCGGAAGCTGGATTTGAGCAAAGTGGAAGAGGCCCGCGTCGTGGCCGCCTTTGATAATGGTGATCCGGCGTGGTTCGAAGTCCCCGTCGGAAACGGCTCGCTCTTTGTCATGACGTCGAGTTGGCATCGCGCCGACAGTCAACTCGCCCTGTCCACGAAGTTCATTCCGCTAACCTATGCCATCCTCACCCAAGATCCGTCTGCGCGGGAAACCAAGCGCGCTTACTTCATTGGCGATACCATTCCGCTGGATGCCGGGATTGAGAAGAAGGTGACCAAGCCGGATGGCGAGGAAATCGTCATTGATGAGGAAACGGTGGTTTTCGACGAAACGGATGCGCCCGGTCTCTACGAGATCTCGCAACCGGGCAAAGCCTTTACTGTGGCGGTCAATTTGCCCGTGGAGGAAAGCCGGCTCAACACCATGGATGAGGACAAACTCGAGCAGCTCCTAAAACTGGACGAGGAACGGGCGGAAGAAGGCGAGAAAGGCAAGATTCCCCCGGCCAAGCTCTCCATCGAGGAACAGGAATCGCGCCAGAAGATCTGGCTGTGGCTCTTGTATGCGGTGCTCTTCCTCGTTATTGTGGAAATTCTTTACTCAGCCAAGTGCGCTCAGCCCAAACCCACCACCGAGGGCACTTAACGAACCTAACCTAATAACCATGCATCAAGCCATCATTCAAATCTTGGAACGCCTCGCACTCAAAGAGGCGACGGTGAAGCGGTGGAAAGAACAATCTCATCTCGCCTGGATCCTTCTCGGATCTGTGGCGGTGTTAGTCCTGGCGATCTTCGCCTTCAAGTGGTGGTCTTTCTGGCTCTGCTTGTTGATCTTCGCCTTGGCGTTAGGATTTCGCTGGTGGGGCCGCCGGGAACTCGATCCAGGTTTCGATGTGCAGGGTGTGGCCAAGAAGATTGAGGAGAATCATCCGGATCTCAATGCCCTGCTTATGACCGCGGTGGAGCAGAAGCCTGACAAAGATACAGGTGAAATGACCTTCCTCCAAGATCGCGTGGTGCAAGACGCCATCGAGCAAGCCAAGCGTCAGCGTTGGGTGGAAGATGTGAGCCAAGAAGAGATGGATCGCGCCGAACGCGCCAGCCGTCTCACACGTTTCGCCGCAACGTTAGCCGTCTTTCTACCATTGATCTTGGGCCTCCACCAGTTCGGTCCACAAGGGATCATGAATGGCTTCCAATCGAACGGTAAGCCCAAACCGAACGATATCGCCGCGCAACAGAAAAAGGGGCTCGGCGATGTCGATGTGGAAGTCACACCCGGAAACAGCGAAGTGGAGAAAGGCAGCCGCCTGCCCATCAGCGCGCTCTTCGGTGAAAAGACCGTTCCCGTGGAAGCCACACTCCTCTACGGCCCTGACAAAGAACAATTACAGGAGCTGCCCATGGTCAAGAGTCTCGAAGACCCGCTCTTCGGCGCCATTCTGCCCGAGGTGAATGAGGACTTTGTTTACCAAGTGCGCTTTGGCAAACAAACCACCGACACTTTCAAGATCACCACCTTTGAGTACCCGCGGCTCGATCGCATCAACGTCACCATCACGCCGCCTTCATGGTCAGCCACTGAGCCTAAGACCCTGCAAGATGTCGCGCAAGTCAGCGCCTATGAAGACAGCTTATTAGACTTTGAACTCATTCTCAACAAGCCGGTGGCCAAGTTCCAACTCGTGGATGAAAAGACCCGCAGCGCCGTGACGGCAACGGCCAAGGAAGATGAACCACACATTTACACCGCGAAACTCACCGCTGTGGAAAGCCAGGTTCTCGAACTCACGCTTGAAGACAAGGAAGGACGCCCTAGCAAAGCACCCGCCAAGATCGAGATCACGGTGCTGCGCAATGAGCCTCCTAAAGTGGTGGCGACGTTTCCCAAGCGCGATATCCAGGCCTCGCCTTTAGAAGAAGTCAATTTGGCCGGCAAAGCCGACGATGACTTCGGCGTCCTCAAGTATGGACTGAGCTACACCTTTGCCAGTCAAGAAACAGAGGTGCCGTTAGGCGAGAATGCGGAACCCGTGCCGAGTGTGGAGATGTCGCACATGATCGCCTTGGAAGCGTTAGATGCCGAGGCCGACCAATTGGTAGCTTACCATTTCTGGGCAGAGGACAAAGATTCTGAAGGCAAGATCCGGCGCGCCAAGAGTGATGTCTATTTCATTGAGATCCGGCCATTCCTCAAAACCTACCGCGAGGGTCAGCAGGCCGGTGGACCGCCTCCCGGAGGTGGCGGCGGGCAATCGCCACAAGAACAAGCCAAGCGCAAGATGAAGGATCTCATCGCGGCCACGCATCGCGTGACCGAAAGCCCGCAACGTGATCCTGACAAACAGCGTGAGGACATCAACGTGCTTAAGGAAGCGCAAGAAGCCATTCGAGAAGAGACCGCCGCCATGCGTGAAGAGGCTCAAAACGCGCAGGCTCAGCAGATCATCGAAAGTGCCGTGGCGGAAATGGACGAAGCGATCAAAGCGTTAGACGCATGGAGTCAACAAACCGATCTCGCCCAGACTGAGAATGCCAAGACCGCGTTGCAACACGAGACCGCCGCCTACGACTGGATGCTCAAACTACGCGGTCGCGACGTGGAAGTGGTGCAAGCACAACCAGGCCAGGGCCAAGGCCAGCAAAGTGAGGATCCGCAATTGGCGGACATGAATCTTAAGAAGAAAGAGCAACGCTATCAAAATCAAAGCCGCGCCGATCAAGAAGCGCTACAACAACAACGCGCCGAGAATCAGGAAGCGTTAGCCTACTTGAATCGCTTGAAAGAATTGGCCAAACGGCAGGAAGCTCTAACGGACAAGCTAAAGGAGCTTGAGGCCCAACTTGAAGTGGCAGAGAACGATGAAGAGAAGGAAAAGCTCCTTCGCGAACTCAAACGTTTGCGTGATGAACAGCGCCAGATGTTGCGCGACGTCGATGACCTGCGCCAAGACATGGATCAATCCGACAGCCGTACGCAACTCGCCGATGCCCGCCAGCAGTTGGATCAAGTGCGCGACAACCTGCAACAAGCTGCCGACGCCATGGGCGAGCAGCAGAACGATCAGGCCATCGCCGAAGCGACGCGGGCCGAGGAGAAGATGCAGACACTGAACAACGAGCTGCGCGAGCAAGCTGCCAACCGTTTCGCGGATGAGATGCGCGCTTTGCGCGATCAGGCCATCGACATCGCCGAGCGTCAGGAAGAAATCGGTGAGCAGATCGCCAAAGACGCCGAGCCCGGTGGTGGTCGCCCCTCCTTGCGAGACGAAGGCTCCCTGGCACAAGAGGCCATCGCGCAACAGCAGGAGGAAATTAAGGAGCTAGTCGAAGCGGCCAAGGAAGTGGCCATGTCGGCCGAGCAGGCTGAACCGCGTCTCTCCAATCGATTGGAAGATACCCTCCGCGCTTCCAAGGCGGATGATCTTCCTAACCGTTTGGCGCAAACGGCCGAGATGATCAATGGCACCGAGCGCACCCTGCCAGACCCACAAGGCGCGCAGTTGATGAACGAGCAGAATGCGCAAGATATCCAAACCCTAACGGATGGCATCGAAGACGCCGCGCGCTCCATTCTCGGAGATGAAACCCAAGCCCTGCGGCTAGCACAACAAGAAGTGCAGCAATTGATCGATCGCTTACAACAGGGCGCACCGCCGCAAGATCCGGGTCAGCAGGGTCAACAAGATACAGGATCCGGGCAGCAGGATGCAGGCCAGCAAGGCCAACAGGGGCAGCAGAATCAGTTAGCCCAGAATGACCAGCAAGGGCAGGGTCAGAACGGCCAGCAAGGTCAAGGTGGCCAGCAAGGGCAGAATGGACAGAACGGCCAACAGGGGCAACAGGGACAAGGCGGTCAACAAGGTCAACAAAGCCAAGGAAATCAAGGTCAACAAAGCCAAGGAAATCAGTTAGCTCAGAATGACCAACAGGGACAGGGTGGCCAACAAGGTCAACAGGGACAAGGCGGACAGCAGGGGCAAGGCGGTCAACAAGGGCAACAGGGACAGGGCGGACAACAAGGTCAACAGGGACAAGGCGGACAGCAAGGCCAAGACGGACATCAGGGCCAAGACGGACAGCAAGGCCAAGGCGGACAGCAAGGCCAAGGTGGGCAGCAGGGACAACAAGGGCAGGGCGGACAAGGCCAAGGAAATCAGTTAGCCCAGAATAACCAACAAGGGCAACAAGGGCAGGGTGGACAACAGGGACAACAGGGTCAGGGTGGACAGGGTCAAGGTGGCCAACAGGGTCAGGGTGGCCAACAGGGTCAGGGTGGACAGCAAGGCCAAGGCGGACAGCAAGGGCAGGGTGGCCAACAGGGGCAAGGCGGACAGGGGCAACAAGGTCAGTTAGCCCAGAATGGACAACAGGGTCAGCAAGGTCAGAGTGGTCAGCAGGGTCAACAAGGGCAAGGCGGACAGGGCCAACAAGGACAGCAGGGTCAACAGGGGCAGGGCGGCCAGGGTCAAGGTGGCCAAGGTCAGCAAGGACAAGGCCAACAGGGACAAGGCGGCCAAGGCCAAGTGGCTCAGAGTGGTTCGCCTCAGGACACCCAGTTGCAGCGCTCCAACGCCCGCGGTGGTGGTGGCGGCGGTGCCGGTTCCTCCATGGGTGGCCAGGTCGGTCCGGACTTCGGCGGCGATATTTTTCTCGATGGTTATCGCGATTGGGTAGAAGGATTGGCCGACATCGAAGGCATCTTGGAAAATCCTGCTTTGCGTGAGCAAGCGAGCCGCATCCGGGGCACCAGCCGCGAGATAAAGGGCGATTTGAAGACGGGCAACAAACCTCCCAAGTGGGATCTCGTGCAGAAGAACCTGTTAGGGCCTTTAGTTAGGCTGAATGACGATATCAAAGAAGAAATCTCACGCATCGAAGATGAGGAATCCTTGGCACCGATCGATCGCGATCCGGTTCCGGAAGCTTTCGCGGAATTGGTGCAACGTTATTACGAAACCCTCGGCAAAGGAGAATAGCATTCCGGCCTATGGCACTCACGGCCGCGTCCCTTATCTTTCAACAGCACGACAAGCTTCTCTGGCTCCTTTTGTTAGGCGCCCTGGGGGTCATTGGCGTCGTGGTAACCTATTGGCGCTTTCCCCAAAGGGGCGGCTGGAAGTTAGGCGCTGCTGCGTTGAAGATTCTTGGCATTCTTCTTCTTCTCTTCTGTGCCTTGGAGCCTTTGTTAGCACGCAAGAAACCTAAGAAAGGCGCCAATATCTTCCTCGTCGTCAGTGACAATAGCGAAAGCCTGCAGATCAAAGATCATAAGGCAGAGAAAAGCCGGGGTGAAGACTTACAAGAAGATCTCTTGAAGGCGGAAGAATCCGGTTGGCTCAAAACGCTCAATGAGGAGTTCAAGGTGCACCGCTTCGTCTTTGGCGAACGCCTGCAACGCGTGAACAACTTTGAGGCCCTAACGTTCGCAGACCGGTCTTCATCACTCTACGGTGCTTTGGACGATATCAGCCAGCGTTATGAAGACCGCCCTTTGGCCGGGATCTTCGTTCTCACCGACGGCAACGCCAATGACCTCGATGATAAACTAGCACAACTGCCATCCAACCAAGCACCCGTTTACCCGGTCAATGTCGCCGGCGAGAGCAGCAGCAAAGACACTTCCATCAAACAGGTCACCCTCACACAGAGCGCTTTTGAAGATGCTCCCGTGACCGTGAATGCGGAAGTCTTTCTCTCACAGGTGCGCAACGAACCGGTTGAAGTCGCCGTCTATGATGAGGATGAGAACAAAGTGGGCGTGGAGATGATCACGGCCAAGGATGACGAGCACACGGAGACGGTGAGTTTCCAACTCAAGCCTGACAAAGACGTCAAGCTCGCATTCTATGAAGTACGCGTACGTCAGGCCAAAGAAGATCTCGCCCTCGACGACACGGAAGAAGCCACGACCAAGAACAATATCCAGAGTGTCGTCGCTATCATGCCGCACGGCCCCTATCCCATACTCTACATCGCCGGGCGACCGGATTTTTCTTACAAATTCTTCAAACGCGCCGTCATTGAAGATCCGGAGATTCAGTTAGCCTCACTCATCCGCATCGCCAAACGCGAACCCAAGTTTCAATACAAAGGCCGTGAAGGCGAGAACAGCAATCCCCTTTTCCGCGGTTTTCGCGGCGATCAAGAAACAGAGGAATACGATCAAGCCGTGGTCATCGCCATGAAACCAACCGATGACTTCGATCTCGAATCCGAGTTTCCCAAGACCGACGAACAACTTTTCCAGTTCTCCGCCATCATTGTCGATAAAGTGGAGGCCGAGTTTTTCACCTTTAACCAACAGGAACGGCTGCAGAAATTCGTTTCGCGCCGCGGTGGTGGCTTTGTTATGTTCGGCGGGCAGGAGATGTATCGCAAAGGCGGTTATGACAAAACGCCCATTGGCGACATGCTGCCGGTCTACCTCGATCGCCAAGCCGCGCAAACGGGCGCCGGCTCAGGCGATGTCGAGCTGACCCGGGAAGGCTGGCTGCAAACCTGGGCGCGTTTGCGTAGTGATCGTGCTAGTGAAGAAGCGCGATTGCAAGAGATCCCGCCGGTCATGACCGTGAATCCCGTCGGACGCGGCAAGCCCGGTTCTAGCCTAATCTCCTATTTCAAAGACCGCAGTGGCAACCAACACCCACTCCTAATCACGCAAAGCTTCGGTAAAGGAAAGAGCGTGGGCATCACGGTGGGCGATCTCTGGCGATGGGGTTTCAGCAAACCGGGCCGTCCGGAGTTCATGGACGATATGAACAAGTTCTATCGTCAGTTGATGCGCTGGGTTATCAGCGATGTTCCCAAGCGCGTGTCCATGAAATCAGAGATCGATTCCTCACAGTTTCCTCCCAAAGTCCGATTGGAGGTCACGGTCAATGACAAGCAGTATTTCCCAGACAGCACGGCGGAAGTGATCGTGGAGGTGACCGATCCCGATGACCAGCCAAGTGAAATTCGCGCCGCGCTTTCCAGCCAAGAGCCCGGCCGTTATATCGCCGAGTACACCGCGCTCAACGAAGGTCATTACAAGGCCACGGCTCTGGTCAAAGACGAAAGCAAAGAATCCATCGGCGATGCCTTGACCGGTTGGACGGTGAACAGCGGCTTGGAAGAATTTCAAAATCTGTCAGGAAATGAGGCTTTGTTAGAAAAACTCGCCATCGCGTCCAAAGGCGAAATGGTGAAGAAGACGGAGCTTGCCAAATTCGTCGATAAACTGAAAGAACAGCCTCTCCCCGTCATGGAAACCAAGACACGTCCGCTCTGGCACTTGCCGGTCTTTTTCTTGTTAGCCCTCCTCTGTTTCGCAGGTGAGTGGGGAATCAAACGCTTGAAAGGCCTCCCATGATCAAACGGCGTTTCTCCTCCGGTAGCGGTGACTTTCAGTCGCCGCCGAATACGTGGTGCCGCTGGTTAACGATTGGCATCACAACTTTCTTGTTAGGCCATTCTTCCGCGCAAGAAGTGCCCGCCACCGATCACACCAACGAACTCCTCGTCGTCGTCGGTGCCGAGGGCGAAGCTGAATACGGCCAAGTCTTTCTCGATACCCTCACCTTGTGGCACGCCGCTGCCATCAAAGCCCAAGCCAAGCTCACGGTCGTCGATGCCGCCGAGTCCAACGCTCTCGAGCGCGTGGAGACGTTTTTCAAAGAGACTCCCAAGAAAGCCGCCATCCCACTCTGGATCGTCCTCATCGGCCACGGCACTTACGATCGGCGGGAAGCGTTCTTCAATCTCGCGGGACCCGATCTTCCCGCCAAGCAACTGCAAGAATGGATCGAACCGATCAAACGTCCGCTCATCATCATGAACACCGCCTCCTGCAGCGGTGCTTTTCTCCCCATCCTCAGCGCGCCTAACCGAATCATCGTCACCGCCACCAAGAGCGGCAACGAAGTGAACTACGCCTCCTTTGGCACTTATCTCGCCAACGCTTTGTTAGAACCGGAAGCGGATCTCAACAACGACGGCGAGAATTCTGTGTATGAATGTTATTACTACGCCGCCCAGCAAACCGCTGACTTCTACGAGCAAGAAGGCCGCATCGCTACGGAGACGCCTTTGTTAGACGACAACGGCGATGGCCGCGGAACGAGTCTGGAAAACTTCGAAGCCTTGCGTGATGGCGGCACCTCCAAGCGCGAACCCGACGGCGCCTTCGCCAAACGCTGGGCGCTCATTCTTAGCCCCGCCGAACAAGCCATCCCACCCGAGATCCGGCAGAAACGCAATGTGTTAGAAAGCCAGATCGATCTCCTCCGCCGCGAGCGCGACACGCTCGGCGATGAAGCCTACTACAACGAGTTGGAAAAACTGGCGCTGCAGATAGCGGAACTTTATGAGTCGATGGAAGAGGAGGAGGAGACGACCGAAGAACCGGTGATTGAGACCGGAGAAGATCCCGCCGTTGAAGAAGATGCGGGTGATGAAGAATGATCGCCAATCTTAGGAAGGCGCTAGAAAAGCGCCTCTCCTTGGGAATACGCCTCAATCCTAACGGGCACGCTTTCTCCGCCCTAAGAGAAGGCAGCTGCCAAAGGCGAGAAGCAGAACTGAAGACGGTTCCGGGATGAGTCCCCAGGAACCAGGAGCTGGAATGCCGCCCGCAGGATCTTGATCGGTATACAGGATTCCCGCGAGAACATCCTCGCCCAAAGCATTGGCGCCACCAGCACGATAGAGGGCACTATTAAATTGCGCCATGTCTGGAAAGCCAGCCTCGCCTGACTCATCGAGGCCTGCAATATCACCCACCACAATCCCTAACCCTGTGTCATTGGCGCCCGCGGATTGGGTTAAATTCACTGGCAAAGTCACGACGCCGCTGGTCAGCACGGACAGGCCATTAAACACGTCCAGCTGAAGGGTGTCTTCCCCAACATCGCCGCCAAGGTTGGCATCCAGCCGGATACTCAAAGTTTGATTGGCAAAGCTACTCACATCCACGCTGAAGAAGGTATCGCCCGTGGGAGAAGAGACGTTAAAATCTCCCTGATCCTGGAAAACCTGCAGACTGTTTCCCATCAGAGTTATGGCGATACCAGTCCCATCTCCACCTGATTCAAACAAGACTCGATTGGGTGAGGCCGGCAAGGACGAGGCAACAAAACCAATATCCGCCGTCCAATCCGTAACGCCTACCAATGGATCAGAGGTGTCATTCACCCCCGCCGTGAGCGTGTGGATCGCGGCAATACTTGGTGCAGCCAGGACTGCAGAGATCACGGTCGTGACGAGAAAGGCCTTTTTCATGATCGCCATCTATAAGGCATCTGCATCCATGTCGCAAGCTCTGAGGGTCTGACTAAAAGTGGTGGGCACTTTTCGTAGCGGAACTCGTGAGAGTTCCGGGCCTGGCACTCCGCTGCCGCGAAGGAACGGTCACCAGTTCCTCTACCTTTATTGACCACCACTTTTCGTCACACCCAAGCTCTGTCATCTTAACGAGCGCTCGGGCGCAATCGCCTCGTGCGGAGCATGATCAGAACGAAGCCTAATAAACACGCTCAAGAGGGCTCTGGAATCACCGTGTAATCCCAAGTAGCCATCTGGCGCTGAATGGCAGCTCCCGTGTTAGTGACGATGAAACTGTAAGTCGTCCCCCCTTGGAGATTGATCGGACCGCTCGCAAAGTTTCCTGCGGTATTGCCAGGGTTGCTAGCCGAGAGCGTGGTGCCGCCCTCACGAATGTCAAAGGTAGGATTGTTCAGGTTAATACCGCCTCCTAGTGTGGAGGAGTTGAGTTGGATATCTTTGTCAGGGGAGAAATCGAATGTCAGCGAGCTCTCACTTCCGCCACCAAAGGAAAGACCATTCGCTGCCGAGAGAAGGAACCGGTTGGGACCCGTTAGATTGTTCGTAGGCGTCATGGTGAAAACCGTTCCATCCGCGCCAACGGGAGAGAACTCGGTGCCATTGATAAAGGTGTCCATATTGGTATCGAGTCCGGTCGGATCCACCTGGAAACTCAGAATGAGATCGGCGTGTAAGGGTGAAATCGAAAACGCTGAAAAGAGGAGCCTCACGGCGGCAAAGAGCTTCATGAACCGATCCTGCGCTCGATGTTTTCAAGCGGCCAATATTATTTATAACCATAGCGGTTTACACATTCTCTAAACAGCTCTCCACTGCCTTTCATTGACTTGTCCGCCTAGATCGAAAACGGCATGCTCGTTCCAATGACTTCTGAGCAGAAGGAACCGAACCTCCTCGTCACCACGATTCTTGCGGCGATGGCCGGAGGCATGGCTTGGGGCATCCGCGGCCAGTATGGCCATGAAACGGGCGCCATGATTGCTGGGGTGTTAGTGGGCTTGGTGGTGATCGTCCGTTTCTGCCCACACTTCAGCTCGCTGCAGGCGGCGCGAGCGGTGGCCTTAATGGCGATTGGCGTGTCGTTCGGTGGTTCCATGACTTATGGACAAACGGTGGGGCTTACTCATGATGGACCGTTGGTTGGGAATGCCGCCGCGCTGCGTTGGGGATTGTTTGGTCTGTTTATCAAGGGCGCCGTTTGGATTGGGTTTGCGGGGGCTTTGTTAGGCATGGGATTGAGCGGGAAACGTTACCGGCCGTTGGAAGCCGGGCTTTTGTTAGTTGGGTGCACCTTGCTTCTGTTCGTCGGGGTCTGGTTATTCAACCAGCCCTATGACCCAGCGAATCGTCAGTTACCCAAGATCTACTTTTCCGACGATTGGCGTTGGGAACCGGATAGCGAACTAAAGCCGCGGCGTGAACGCTGGGGAGGTATCCTTGTCGCTTTGGCGGGGCTCTTTGTCTACGTGAGCGCCTTCAAACGCGATGCCTTAGCCCGCCAACTCACGCTTTGGGGCCTCCTTGGAGGTGGCCTAGGATTCTCGTTAGGTCAATGCGTGCAAGCCGCCAATGCCTGGCACCCCGAATGGTTCAATCAAGGCGCGCTCAGCCACTTCACGCAGCACGTCAATTGGTGGAACGCGATGGAAACCACCTTCGGATTAATCTTCGGAGCCGTTCTCGCATTCGGCATCTGGCGGAATCGTCATCGCCTCGAGGCATCGACCACGGCGGAGGACCTTTCCCTCAAGCCGCCAGTCGAGATCGGTTTGTTAGTAGTCCACATCGCTGCTGTCATCGTGTGGAACTTCCTTTCCGTCGATGCGCTCGATGCCGTCGCCGATCTCGCGATCCCCATGGGCATCCTCCCCATCATCGCCGTGCTCGGTGGACGCTACGCGCCCTACCTCATGACCCTCACCGTCGTCGCCATTCCCATCGCCGGAAAGACGGTTCGCGAGCTGGCTTACCGGAACGACGTGATCCCAGACGTGGCGGGAATCAGCGTCTACATCGCCATGCCCATCTTCGTGCTCACCTGGGCAGCCGTTCACTTCGCCATCCAAAGAGAAAGAACCTTTGCGCCACTCGCACTGATGATCGCCGCCTGGTTCTACTTCGGAATCAATTGGGCCTTCTTCCGCTACCCATGGCCGTGGGAACCCTGGACCGGACGCACACCGCACGGCTTAGTGTTCTTGATATGCACTATTTGCGTTACCCTAGCAGCACTACGACGGCTTCACCGTGATCGAACTGTTGCTCGTGCCGAGACCGCTTGAAAGTGAATCTGCTCTGTCTCAATATTTCGTTCGTTCTTGGGTGGCGGCAAGCATAAAATCTGTCGACGTTAGAATGGCTTCCTTGGACTGCGGCAACCTGTTGCCGCTTTTCCGAACGCAGCCCTGCTGCGGAGAGCGTGGCCAGCAAGCAGGTTCACGAAAGCGGGCTGCCGCGATCCAAGCGCCGCTCATCCATCAACCCTCTAATCTAATTTCGAACTCAAGTTGGGTGTATTAAGGCACTCGCTTATTGCATCAAACTGACGTTCGATACATTAAGATATCTCTGTAATGCGCCGAACTGCGCTTCGATGCAATAAGATGCCGCTTTAATGTCTCAAACTGCCTTTCGATGCAATCACACTCATCACCACGGCTTCACCGTGATCGAGCCATTGCTCGTGCGGAGGCGGCTGGAGGGTGAGGAGGCGCCGCCGAATCGCACCACAGCTTCTTTCTTCTTTCTCTTCCACACCACCTCCGCTTTCAAATCGTCATCGAGCTTGAGCCGTCCGTTCGAGGTCTTGAGCGAAAATTCGCCGCGATAGTCTCGCGCGATCTCGACTTTGATGGAACCGTTAGACGTTTCGGCGTCGATGGTACCGGTTACTCGCTCGGCCTCGATGCTTCCATTGCTCGTGTCCAAATCCACATTGCCTCGCACATTGGCTAGTTTGACACTTCCGTTACTAGACCGCGCTTTCACCGGTCCACGGTGATCGTTGACGCGGATACTGCCATTGCTCGTTCGCAGTTCGGCGTTCCCACCGAGGCTTTCCAATTTTAGCGAACCGTTAGAGGATTCCAAACGCGCGGATTGGACATCGGGAATCGCCACCGTGAACTTGCAGCCATCGCGGGCGCGACGTTTTCCGTCTGGCCAAGCGACACCGATCTCCAATGCCCCATCCGCATTGCGTTCCGCCATGACTTTCGCTTGCGCCAGTCGTTCATTGGAATGGGACCGCAGTTCTGCTTCGATCGCCACATCGGCTCGCGATTCTCTCCGCACGGTGATCGAGCCGTTCTTGGAGACAACAACCAGAGGTTTGTTAGGGACGTGCGGCACCACGCGCTGCCGCACTTCTTTGTGGGTGGGGCCAATGACGAAACAACTCGTGAGTATGAAAAACATCGCCAAGAGCCCAAAGTGATTCCATTTCATAACACCGTTAGATTAAGGTAGATACCGCTTTGAGGCGAGTACAGAATACATGCCATGCGCCATCCGCAGATACCGTTCTTTTTAACATTCCTTGCCGTCTCTAGTATGAAGGCTGATACCCCCACTTCTGATCGCGCAGCTGAGGTTCGCAACCGGATCGCGCCCCGCCTAACCAAAGAACTGGCTAGCAAGGGCTTGCGATTAGGGGATCCCGTCTTCATGCGCGTCTTCAAAGAGAGCGATGAACTGGAGATTTGGATGCGCCCTACGAAATCGAAGACGTTTCGGCTTTTCAAAACTTACGAGATTGCCCGCTACTCGGGAACGCTTGGTCCGAAACTGAAGGAAGGCGACCGCCAAGCGCCCGAGGGATTCTACCACGTGCCACCGAAGATGATGAATCCACGCAGCCGATTTCATCTCTCCTTTAATTTGGGTTATCCCAACGCCTACGACCGCGCCCATGAAAGAAATGGCACCTTCCTCATGGTCCATGGAAGCGATGTCTCCATTGGTTGTTATGCCATGACGGATGCCCGCATCGAAGAGATCTACACGCTCGCCGATGCCGCATTGAACGGCGGTCAACGTTTCTTTCGAGTGCACTGTTTTCCCTTTCGCATGACTGCGGAGCGCTTAGCCAAGGCACAACAAAGCGGCAACAACTGGTTCTCATTCTGGCAGAATCTCAAGGAAGGCTACGATCACTTTGAGCGCGAAAAACGCCCGCCCGATGTCACGGTTAGTGGGAAACGCTACCAATTCTCTACAGAGAGTGGTTGATTCGGGCGCTAAGAAATCAGGAATTGATCCGTCCTCTGACGAATCGTAGCTTACGTGACGGCACCAACCCTTTTCCCTATGAATACAACGCTCAAACCCCTCATCACCCTATGGGTCATCGGAAGTTTCGTCCTGACCCCTATCGTCTCCGCTGAACTCATCATTTCTGAGTTCCAAGCAGAGAACCTTTCCACTCTCGATGATGAGGAACTGACCAGCAGTGACTGGATCGAGATCCACAATAACGGAGAAGCAACCGTCAATCTGGAGGGCTATCATCTAACAGATGATCCTAAGAGACTCGATAAGTGGGCTTTTCCCGGTTTGTCTCTCAAAGCCGGTGGCTATCTCACCGTCTTTGCGTCGGAAAAGAATCAACACCGGGCGCTTACGATTTTTGAGTCATCGAATCCCGTGAAGCCCACCCACACCAATTTCCGATTGGCGCCCAGCGGCGAGTATCTTGCCTTGGTCGAACCCGATGGGGAATCGATCATTCATGAATATGCAGAGGAATATCCCAGGCAAGTAGGCGATACCTCATACGGTATAGGAGAGAACGGTGAAGTGGGCTATTTCAAAGAGCCGACTCCCGGAGCTGCCAATGGTCCGACCGTCCCTATTGGTCCGCTGGTCAAGGAGGTCATCAATGTCACCGGTGTTCCTAACCTTGAGGAAACGGATGAGGTGACGATTTCGGCGGAGATTATTGAGAATGAGCACCCCGTGGCCAAAGTGAATTTGTTTCATCGCTTTATGTTTAAGAGCGAGAGCCGGACAGAAATGAAAGATGACGGCGTGGCGCCTGATGAGACCGCGGGTGACAGCATTTATACGGCATCGTTTGATTTATCATCTATCTTCGGTGCTTCGGTTCAAGCCGGCGAAATGATCCGCTGGCGCGTGGAAGCTGAGGATGACCAAGGGAATACGCAGCGGTCGCCACTATTTCATGATCCCGACAATGCCGACGAGTATTATGGAACGGTCGTTTATGACTCTTCGATCGAGACTTCAAATCTAACCGTCTTGCATTGGTTTATCGAGAATCCCAATAGTGCGAATAACGATCGCGGAACCAAAGCGAGTGTCTCCTACCTTGGTGAATTCTACGATAATATCCACGTGGATATTCACGGCCAAAGCACCCGGGGATTTCCCAAGAAGAGTTGGGATTTTGATTTCAATACCGGACACCGCTTCAAATATCACGAAGACGAGGACCGGGTGAAGGATTTTAATCTGCTCACCAATTGGGCCGATAAATCAAAAGTCCGCAATACCATGGCTTATGAAATGTATCGCATGGGCGGCGTGGCCGCACACTTCGCCTTCTCAGTACGCGTGCAACAGAATGGCGAGTTTTATGGCACCTGGGATATGGTCGAGGATGGTGATGAAATCTATCTAGATCGCGCGGGTCTAAGCCGTGATGGCGCTCTTTACAAAGTCTATAATCGTCTCGATGCGCGTCCTGATAGCAATCCCTTCTCACAGAATGGTTACGAGAAGAAGACCCGCCGGTTTGAAGCGAAAGAAGATGTCAATGACCTCTATCTGGGAATGCGCGGTTCCTCTTCCGACAAGTTGACTTACACTTACGATAATATCGATATCCCGAGCTACGTGAATTTCTTGGTCATGAATTCGACGACGAATAACACTGATTACGGGCATAAAAACTATTATGTCTACCGGGACACGGAGGGGACCGGAGAGTGGACTCAACTTCCTTGGGACGTCGATCTGTCAATTGGACGCCGCTGGATCTCTGGTCAGGCCTATTTCTTTGATCCCATTCAAACAACGCACTCGCCCGTCGTTGGACATGAGCACGGCAATGCCATGGGCACCTTTTTTATGGGTAATTCGGTTCTGCGAGAGATGATCTATCGTCGCCTCCGCACCACTTACGATTATTTCTACGGCCCTCCAGGTGGACAGCCCGAAAGTGATTATTTCGAACGCCGGTTGAATGAATTGGTTGAGCTGGTTGATCCGGAAGGCGTGGTTTCAGATGCCGATTTGGAATATGAAAAATGGGGTTCCTGGGGAAATCGCGACACTATGCGTGAAGCAGTGGACCGCATTCGCAATGAATATATCCCCGGTCGTCGGGATTATATCTATGGGTTAAGAGATCTTCCCAACGCCCAACGTCCTTATGCGGACTTCAAAATCGATGTCGTGGAGGTCGCCTACAACACAGGAAATCAACTTGAAGAGTATTTCGTCATTCAGAATCTCACGGGTCAAGCCATTGATCTGACCGGATTTCAGATTGCTGGAGCGGTTGAACACACCATCTCGCCGGGAACCGTTTTATTATCAGGATCCATATTCGATCGTGATTTGGGTAAACTTTATCTCGTGCGCGATGCCCGTGCCTTCCGTGCTAGAAAGGAAAGCCCTACGGGTGGAGAAAACTTATTTGTCCAAGGGAACTACAACGGTCAGCTCTCTTCACGCGGCGAGACGATTCAGATTCTGGATCCAGACGGCAATGTCGTGACCGACTTCACCTACGAGGGCGAGCCAAGTGCTCCTCAACAATATCTCCGCATCACCGAGCTTCTCTATAATCCCGCCGATGCCGATGAAGGAAGCGGATACAAATCCAAGGATTATGAATATATCGAACTCACCAACACCGGTTCCGAGGCCTTGGACCTCAGTGGCGTGTCGTTTATCGACGGGGTGCGATTTGACTTCGCTGAAGGCGCGACGCTCGCGCCAGGCGCCCACGCTGTCTTGGTCAGTAATCAAACCGCATTTGAAAGCCGGTTCGGGACGGATATTACCATTCTTGGTGAATTTGAGGGGAATCTAAGCAACGGCGGTGACCGCATCGTCCTTCAAGATGCCAACGACGAGAATGTCTTGGCCTTTAGCTACGAAGAGGATTGGTTTGAAACGGCGGATCAAGAGGGTTACGCACTTGAGGTCGTCAATCCTGATCAGGCGGTGGCGCAATGGGATCTCGCCGAGGGTTGGAAGGTCAGTATCCAAGTCGGGGGCACGCCCGGCAATGGCGGTGACGGCGACCCTATCAATCCTCCTAGTGGTATGACCTACGCCACCTGGCAGGCCGAACATTTCTCCGAAGCCGAAATTGCAGACGACTCGATCAGCGGCGCCCTGGCCGATGCGAATGGAGACGGCTCCGCAAATCTGCTCGCCTACGCAATGAATGCTAGTCCTCACGAACCCATCAAAATGCCGAGAGTGGCAGCAGGTCCGGACTACCTAACCATTACTTTCACGCGCCATACCAACGCCAATGATCTTGTCTACCGTGCCGAAGGAAGCAGCGATCTGGAGACGTGGAAACCATTAGAGGCTCAAGTGGGCGACATCGTGGCGGGAGCAAATCAAACGGAAACGATCACGCTCCGCAGTGTGGAGCGAATCGATGCCATCGAGGCCAATCACGTCCGCTTAGCAGTCGAATTGAAGTAGCACGTCACTCCAAAGAGCCGCTTCCTGAGGGATGCCATAGCGCTCAAGCGCTTGCCATATTTCCTCAAGACTTGGTTCGACCACGCCTTCTTCTGCGATTTGTTTGCTATCTGCAGGAAACTCCGTTTCCGGCAACAGACGAGCGGCTAGGAACCAACACGCCCAGGCTCGCCATTGGCGTTGGTCATAACGCGGTGGCACCATGCGTGTCGCTAGATGTTGATAATGACGCCTGGGATTTCCCAGGAAGTGTTCTTCAGGATTCAATCGATTTGTTAGAATCCAGGCCACGGCCGTGTAGGGCAATGGCCACTCTGCTAGAATCGGTTCATCTCCTACCAAATCCGCGCTCAGTGCTCGATTGATCAAGAGCAATGACCGGGCCGGCAGACCTTGGCGCCATAACGAAGCCGCGTATCGTAGAGCCGTTAGGTAGAAATCTTCACCCCGTTCACGACGGTACTGAGCCATCACGAGATGATCAAGCGGCTCGGAAACGGCCGGTAAATGAGGGCACGGCGTGATCTCCTCTAAGTGAGGACGGTCATCCATGTTCCGGCCGTGGATCGCGGTTGAGCAACTGGCTTAAGGCGTCTTCCGGCGATTTGTTCTCATAGAGAACGGCGTGGACTTCATCGATGATGGGTGTTCTCACATCATGTTTTTTCGCTAAATGATAGAGATTCTTAGTATTGGGAATGCCTTCAACCGCCATGTGAACCGACTGCTCGATTTCATCGAGTGAATGACCTTTGCCGATCATCTGCCCAACGCGGTTATTGCGGCTGTGGGTGCTGTAGCAGGTGACGATGAGATCGCCCACACCGCTAAGGCCTTGAAACGTTTCCGGCCGGCCGCCTAACGCCGTTCCTAAGCGAATCAGTTCAGCGAGACCGCGAGTGATCAAGGCTGCCTTGGCGTTATCGCCAAGGCCTAGGCCGTCAGCAATGCCTCCGGCGAGAGCGAAAACGTTTTTCACTGCTCCACCATATTCGATCCCTAACAGATCGTCGCTGGTATAGGTACGGAAGAAAGGCAGCGTGAAGATCTCCTGCAACTGCGCGGCCACTTTCCCATCCTCGGCACCGATAACGGCAGCGGTGGCCATGTGCCGGGCGACCTCCTCCGCGTGACTGGGTCCTGAAAGAACAGCGATGGGGCGCCCTTCAAAGCTCTCGGCGAGGATTTCGGACATGCGTTTGCCCGTCTCCGCCTCCACGCCCTTGCTTGCGGACACGACGGGCGCACCCTCTTTCAAAGTCACTTTCTCAGCCGCCTGCTGCGCGATCTCGCGCGTGGCAGAGGATGGCGTGACCATGATCAGTAGGCCGGCCCCAGATAAATCCGTGAGATCCGTCGTCGCGCGTACGGCCTCAGGCAATTCTTCACGCGGCAAATAAGGGCGGTTGACGTGTTTGTGATTGATGTCCTGAACCACTTTTTCATCACGCCCCCAAATCATTACATTGTCAGATTTTTCAGCTAACAACATCGCCAAGGCTGTACCCCAACTGCCGGCGCCAATGATTGCAACTTTGTCCAGACTCATAAAGGAATGTCTACGATTTTGATCCGCGTGTAAAGCGATGTTCCGTTCCTGCGCGTAATCGCTCGATATTACTTCGGTGCCGCCAAACCGCGAGTACACCGATGACGCATGCGAAGATGAAGTAGCCGTAGTGCAAACCGTGAGGGCGGAAGGTGAGAACGGCAACCGTCACCGGAACCGAGACGCCGGCAAAGATGGATGCTAGAGAAACATAGCGGCTGATGGCAAAAGTGAGTAACCACGTCACCAGGCCGGCCAACAACGCCCAAGGCAGCAAACCGCCTAACACACCTCCGGAGGTGGCGATGCCTTTGCCGCCCTTAAACTTTAACCAACACGGGTAGTTGTGGCCGAGAATCGTTGCGATGCCGGCATAGAGCGGAAGCAAGGGATCCATTCCTCGACCCAGGTGGAACGTGGCGATGACAGGCACGAGTCCTTTTAAGAAATCGAGGATGAAGACGCCGATGCCCCAACGTTTTCCCACAATGCGGAACACGTTGGTGGCACCGATATTACCACTTCCGTGATCCCGAATATCCACGCCATTCAACTTACCGGCAAGGAAGCCAAAGGGAATCGAACCGATCAAATAAGCCGCAGCTACAACAAAGAGCCAGATCATGGTTCGTTAGGAATGTTTCGCTTTGAGAGCTTTCTTCACCTGTGTGAGCGATAGGGTATTGATGACATCCTCTTTGCGCAACCACCCTTTCCGTGCGATGAGCGCGCCGTAGTAAAGGTGCTGGAGACCGGCCGTGCGATGGGCGTCGGGATTGATCACGCACTTCACGCCCTGGTCCCGTGCCGTGCGCCACCAGCGCCAATCCATATCCAAGCGTAATGGATGCGCGTTGAGTTCAATCCAAGTGCCGGTCGCAGCGCAGGCATCGATGATCTTCTGAGTATCCAAGACGTAAGGATCGCGTTTCAAAAGCAATCGCCCTGTCAAATGCCCAATCATGGTGATGTGAGGATTCTCAATGACCTTGATGAGACGCGCTGTTTGTTCTTTCTCTGAGAGTGTGAACACGTTGTGAATCGAGGCAACCACGTAGTCCAATTGTTCAAGAACGGCGTCTTCAAAATCCAATTTCCCGTCTTTCAAGATGTCGCACTCCGTTCCGGCAAAGAGAGTGATGCCTTTGTTCGCTTTGTTATAAGCTTTAATCGCCTTTACCTGAGCTAACAGACGTTCTTCGTCGAGACCGTTTGCCTGAACGGAACTCTTGCTGTGATCGGCAATGCCCAAATAATCGAGGCCGAGTTCTTCCGCCGCCGCGGCCATTTCCTCCAAGGTATTCTGGCCATCACTAGCCGTGGTGTGATTGTGAAAGGTTCCGCGGAGATTTTCCAGCGCCACGAGATCCGGCAAGGTGCCTTCTTCTGCCGCTTCGATCTCACCGGTGTTCTCTCGCAGGGCCGGTTCCACGTAGTCAAGATCCAAGGCGGCGTAGAGATCCGCCTCCGTGTTGATGGGCCGCAGCTTCTTGGGGTTCTTTCCTTCTAGTGGTGCCAGACGATACTCGTTGAGCGTGTAACCGCGCTCACGCGCGCGGCCGCGCATGGCCACGTTGTGTTCCTTGCTACCGGTGAAGTAATTGAGGGCGAAGGGATATTCCTCGTTGGAGACGGCACGCAGATCACATTGCAATCCGTTTTCTAAATGAACGCTAGATTTCGTCGAGCCGTGGACGATGACATTCTCGACAAAGTCTTGGCTAACAAAGAAGTCCATGATGGCCTGCGGATCATTCGTCGCCACGATGAAATCGATGTCGTGCACGGTCTCTTTGCCACGCCGCACGCTGCCCGCGGCGCTGACCTGCCCCGTGGCTGGATGCGTTTTGAGTTTTTCCAAGATCTGATCCACGACAGGCATGGCTTCACCTAACAAGAAACGCTCGGCATTGGCTTCACGGAAAGCAATAGCTTCCAAGATCTTTTCCGCGCTTTTCTTGCCGAAACCACTGAGTGCCGCGGCCTCACCATTCTCACAAACACGTTTGAGATCGGCAATGGAAGCCACCCCTAACTTGTCATACAAGGCCTTGATCTTCTTTGGTCCCACACCGGGGATCCCAAACAACTCGAAGATGGAATCCGGAAAATCTTTGCGAAGGTTTTGATGATATTCCATCACCCCATCGTTCACGACAAACTCGTGCACTTTCTTGGCCAGCGCTTCGCCGAATCCCTTGATGTCTGATAGGGCGGTAGCGCTTTCACGCGCTTTCTCAATGAAATCGCCACTGTAGCTGGTAATGATGTCAGCACCGTTGCGGTAAGCGCGGATTTTGAAAGGGTTCTCTCCCTTCAATTCGAGGAGCAGGGCGATCTCCTCCAACACGTGCGTGATGTCTTCTCTGGTCATGAGCTAGGCGGGCGGAGGTTAGCGAGGTAGACGGATGAGACCAGAACAATTCATCCCAAGACGGTTTCCAAACCAGCGATCTGATGGAAATAACCGCTATGAATCACGGCATCTGACACATCACCGGCGCTGATCAGAATCCGTTCGATGGTGAATCCGCGAGGCGCCTTGAGCAGGGCGATCTTCTTCTTCATTTGCGAGACGACATTGGGCCCGATGGGTTGGTTGCGGAACTTGCATTCGATGACAGTCAGCACATCGCCGCGGCGTTTGAGAAGGATATCGATCTGCAGGCCTTCTTCGGCGGTGCGACCTTTGGCGGGCGCTTTGCGGGAGCCTTGACGAAAGAATGGGCCATAATCAAGGACGCTGGCTTCAGAAATTCCCAGGCCTTGCAGAAGGGTGGGCATGTTCTTGAGGCACAGCAATTCGAAACTCAGGCCACACCAAGTTTCAAAACTGCGCGCCGTGAGCGCTTCAAACAAACCGGGTTCTGTCTGATGGGCGATCCGTTTCCGGTGTGGTGCCACGAATGCGAAATAGAATCGCAGCCACTCATCCCAGAGATACACGCGTGAGGTTTTCTCCGCACTATCACTCTTCCCGATGCCTAACGGATGCATGATCTTGACAAACTCAGCTTGTTCCAGGTTCTCCAGATAGCCGCTGAAGCCGCCTCCGGCAGACATTCTTAAAGTCTTTGCTAGTTGCTCGCGGGACGCCCGTTTCTTTGCCAGCTGCTTGACGATGCGTTCGTAGGTCTTGGTGACTTTGAATTGTTCTTTGAAGATGGTCTCGAACTCGTTGTAGAAGAAACCGTGTTTGTGAAAACATAAGGCATCGAGATTCTGAGCGAGAGAACGTTTGGGATCGATCTGTTCTAGATACTTGGGTACGCCGCCGAAGATCATGAGAAAGCGCGCGATCTCATGCGAGGAACGGAAGTCGTTGAAGAATCGCTTAGCTTCCAAGGCAGGCAAGGGACGCAGATGAATCTCGAAGGTCTTGCGATTGTGTAAGGCTTCCGAATGCACGACATGGCGGGCCATGAAGGCAGCGATGGAGCCACATAAAACGAGCGTTAGTCTGCCGTTCTTCTTCCAGTGATTGTCCCAATAGTATTTGAGGAGCGAGACCAAGGCCGTGCGCCCGGATGCCATCCAGGGGAATTCATCGAAGACGACATAGTGAACGCCGCTCTTGATGTAGAAGGTCAGGGCGTCCAGAGCTTCGCGCCAATCGGAAGCTTGCGCACGGGGTGCGCCGGATTGCTCCGAGAGCTGAATGAGAAAGTGCTCAATCTGCTCTTTCTCGGAAATGCCGCGCAGACCTTCAAAGTAAAGATCCCCCTTCCGCTTCACCAGATGCTGTAACAAGGTGCTCTTCCCCACACGCCGTCTTCCGTAAACAAATCCCAGCTCAGCGCGTTTGGACGCAATGGCTTCTTGAAGCCGGCGAACCTCATGATCTCTCCCGATGAAAGCCATGAACTTGCAATAGATCAGCAAGAATCATCGGTCAAAAAATCTTTGCTGATTTAAGCAATTTCGAATAAATCAGCAAGAATAGTAGTTGATTTCTAGTTTGCTGATCTATTGAGAGTTTCACTAGATCAGCAAGAATAATTTCATGATCTTTCTTTGCTGATCCACCCTCTTAGCCGATGCTTGAAGAAATGATTTGCGAAGAGCCCTTTCAACTGTATGGGTGCTACCATACACCAAACACTGCGCGCTCCTAGGATGCTTCCGATTCACATCTCTTCCAATACGGGCGTGCCGGTTTACCGCCAGATCATGGACCAACTGAAGTATTGTCTCACCTCCGGCATTTTGAGTACCGGCGATCAGCTGCCCTCCATCCGGGCACTTGCCAAACAGCTCGCGGTGAATCCGAGCACCGTGGTCAAAGCCTACAATGAGCTCGAACATGAAGGCGTGATCGAAAACCGGCAGGGCCGCGGCGCTTTTGTTGCCGATACCGGTTCACGGCTCACGCCCAACGCCCGCCGGGATGTTGTTAGGAATCTCGCGAAACAACTTTGGGTGGAGGCCCATCAGTTGGGCCTGCAGCCGGATATCGTCGAGAGGATCTTGGACGAAGAACGCCAATCTCTGGATGCCAAATGAAGCGGGAAAACGTTATTGCAATGGAGAATGTGATTGCTCGTTACGGCCACGGCAAACGAGCGTTGGACGGCCTTTCGCTAAACGTCGAACGCGGGCAGGTCTATGGCTTTGTCGGCGCGAACGGCGCAGGCAAGACCACCGCTTTCAATGTTCTGTTAGGCTTGTTGCCGCCTAAAGACGGCGAAGCTCATCTTCTGGGCGAACCGTTTGGCGCCGCCCCATCCGCGCATAGGGCTCGTGTCGCAGCCGTTTCCCAGAATCAATCCGTGTATCCGCTAATGTGTTTGGCCCAGCTTTTCCGTTACCTCCGCCCCTTCTATCCACAGTGGAGTGATGAAGTCGCAGCCAATCTCACCAAGCGGTTTCGTTTGCCCCTGGATCAAGCAGTGGGGGCTTTGTCAGGAGGTGAACAGCGACGCGCCGCCATCGTCCTCGCCCTGGCCACGCGCGCCGAGGTGCTGCTCCTGGATGAGCCGGCGGCGAATCTCGACCCCGTGGCCCGCCGCACTTTGTTGGAAGAATTGGCGGACACCCTAGGAGAACACGAGGACACCACCGTGATGTTTAGCACCCACATTCTCAGCGACTTGGAACGCATTGCCGACGTGGTGGGGATGGTCGATCAAGGACGATTGAAGTTTCAAATGACCACCGACGCCATTGCCGAACAGTTCTGTAAAGTGCAAGTGATCGCGGAAGATGGCGCACTTCCTGACGACATCACCATTCCCTGCCAAATCGGACGAGGACAACGTGAGGGCCGCGTTTTCAGCACCGCCGCCATGCTGGCCAATGATCACCTGTTAGATGACCTGCGCTCCCAACCCGGTCTAGCCGTCGAGCGTCTGCCCGTGCCTTTGGAAGATGCGCTCATTCACTTGATGGAACAGGACGAAGGAGGTGCGGAATGACGACCGGCTCCGCCCTCACGTCGAAATGGCACATGACGCGCGCCGTGCTCTGGCGCGATTGGATCCAACTCAAGGATCTCATCGTCTGTGCGGGTGCATTGTGGGTGCTGGTGATCTTGATCCTACCAGTGTTAGACGAGCCCATGCGCTTACTCTCCTTGATCATCATGGGCCAAGTAGCCGCCGTGCGCTTGGGCGGAAGCGATGTACGCGATGGCAGCGAAAGCTTTGCATTCACCTTGCCGCCCCAACGACAGCACTACTTCGGAGCACGATATGCTATGGGGCTGGTGGTGATGTTAGGCTTCTGTTTGTTTGGAGAATGGGCCACACGGCTCGGCGTCTCCGCAAGATTCTGGAGCTTGTTCGTCGAGTCTGGTCTGACAGAATCCTATATCCAGCCTAGTTTCCCTCCCCGCTTATCTTTCTGGGTATTCCCGCTCGCCCTATTCGGTTCTTACTCGGCGACTTTCGGCTTCGCCTCGGTGATGAGTCGGCGGCATCACAATGCTGCGTGGATCGCCGGTATCGCGCATTGGATCGGCGGGCCTCTCATCTTCTTCTGGCTACTCGATCTCTCATTGAAGATGCAGCTATTAGATCGGAGCGTGGTCTGGCGCACCCATGCCCTGGCTTTAATGGGGTGCGTCTTCGGAATCCTCTGTGTCTATGTCTGTGAATTGATCTACCGGCGGAAGCGAGCAGATAGCTCGGGCAACGTTGGCTATTCGTTGAGTCGAGTCGCCATTCTGGTCGTGGCCATCTTCATGCTCTGGCACCTTTACCGCTTAATTCTAACACTGTATCTTAGATGATCCTTCAGATTCTCGTATTCGTCGGCATGTTCCTCTTGGCCAGCGTGGCGCTGTTCGCCGGTCAATGGCGGCGGGCTTTCGGGGAGATTCCACTCCCAGCTCGGTATATGTGTGGCGTCTTTGGACTGGGCGTATTGATCTGGTTGGGCTTCGCGTCTTTGGCGCCGGTCAACGAGAGAGAATTTGAGGACCATGCTAGTTATGAGATCCTTGTGCCCGAATCAACGAAGTCCATGGACGGCCGACTCCCGGACATCGACGACCCGAGACAGATCACCTACACGTTTATCGTCACGCCCTTGCACGCCGATCACCGCATCACCTATGTGATCCAGCGAAACCTGATGTTGAGCGAGATTCAGAGTAAGTTAGGTTCATTCGTCTGGGAAAACACAGGAATTCATTTCTCCTTGGGCAAGACTGGAATTAAGGTTGGATTGCACTACGAAAATGACCGCGGATACAGGAATTATGTTAGGGAAACTTTGATTTCCCACGACCATCAGTCATCCGCACTCGGCGAATCCAAAGTCAGCTACCGTCTCGAAGACGACCAACCACTTGTAAACCACGCCGTACTGGACGTGAAAACGACTGATGACCACAGGGCTCCATGGCGTCTTTGCGAGAATGTGGGGATGTTCTCACGAGTGCACATCTTTGAGCATTGTGCGCCGGTGAGTGCGAAACTGAGAAGACTGAGCGCGGGCGAACTCCTCACCGAGGCAGGCGACCAATTGCCAATCGAAGATCCTGTCTCCCAACGATTGGCCGACTACCAACACACTTGGCGGCTTCCACGAGGCCAAGCCTTCGCTCAAGATAGCAGCGGCATCCTGTTCTACATCCTCCTCGCCAGCGCATGCTTGGCCCAGCTCTTCACCCGCTACCGAACGGCCGCTTTCACGGTGTTCGTCGCGATGTGCCTGGGCTACACAGCGTGGCTGGATAAAATCCAAGTGAATCGAGCGCTCGACACGTTCCTGGATCCCGCATCATCGGTATCAGATCAGAGCCTGGCCGCACGCACCGCCGCATCGACATTCTTCTGGAGGGAAAGCGCCGCGGCCGGACTCGCCAAATGGAATCCCGATGGCCCAGGCGACGAGACCTTGGCCACGCATGTCGCCAAACTGCGCAACGCCCTACGCTAACCCCGCCTCCCCTTTCTTACTCTTTTAAAGGACATTGCTTTTAAAAGAAAAGAAGTTGCGAGTGGTTGCAGCTTTTCTGACGCCCGGAACTTGCCCTTTACAGCGCGAAAACCCTCATCTAGCATCCCGACCCTTTAAAGCTGCACCATGAAACGGAAATACGAAGGCATCATCATTCTCAACACCGCGGGTAAAGAAGAGACCATTGATAACATGATCAATCAGGTCGGTCAGGAGATGGAATCTCACGGCGCCCGGTTGGAGCAGATCGATCGCTTGGGACGCAAGGAATTCGCCTACCCTTCCAACAAGATCAGCGGCGGTTTCTACGTGAATTACTTCTTTGAGGCAGAGCCCGCTGCCATGGAGAAAATCCGTAGCACCTTGAAGTTGAACGACGACGTGCACGTGCAGCACTACCAAGTCCTGGCTTCTTAAGTCCGGCGACCTCGCCATGGCCTCCGTCAACAAAGTCATTCTCATCGGAAACCTCACGCGGGATCCGGAACTGCGCTACACGCCCAAAGGAAATGCAGTGACTGAGGTTGGCCTAGCCATGAATCGCCGTTACCGGGTCGACAACGAACTTCGTGAAGAAACGACCTTCGTCGATGTCACCTTCTGGGGGGCCACGGCTGAGAACATTTCCAAATACATGCAGAAAGGTCGGCCCATCTACGTCGAAGGCAGGCTGCAACTCGATAGCTGGGATGATAAAACGACCGGTCAGAAACGCTCGAAGCTGCGCGTGGTTGGCGAAGTCTGTCAGTTTCTTGGAAGCCCCCAGGGATCTAGTGGAGGCCCCATGGCCCAGCAGGGCAGTGGTGGGGGCGGTCAATACAATAGCGGGCCGGCTCAATCGGCGGCACCTGCCCAAAGTGCGCCTCCGGCCCAAACGCCGACTTCCTCCGGTCCTCTCCCCGTCGATGACGACGAGGAGGATGATATCCCATTTTAGTCGCCTGCCCAACTAACTCTCTCCACACATGGAGATCCATTGCTGCGATGATGCGGGCCGGGCGGCTGCCAAGACAGGTGCCGCGCTTCTTCGAGGAATCATTGACGACCAAGGCACGGCAACCATTGCTCTCGCCGCCGGAAGTTCGCAGCTTGGGATGTTAGAGGCCTTGGTGGCGGAGCCCGATATCGCTTGGGATGCGATCACGGCCTATCCGCTTGATGATTATGTGGGGCTAAGCGGCAAACACCGGGCCTCGTTTGAACGATATCTCAAAGAACGCTTCGTCGAGCAATTGCCCACGCCGATCAAGGCCTTCCACGCCATACAAGGGGATGCCGAGGACCCACACACTGAAACCGTGCGCATGAGCCGCCAACTCCTTCAACACGAGATCGACATCGCGTTTGTCGGCATCGGCGAGAACGGTCATATTGCCTTCAACGACCCACCGGCAGACTTCGATACCGAAGAACCGTTTATCATGGTCGAACTCAATGAACGCTGCCGCCAACAACAGGTCAACGAGGGCTGGTTTTCAACGATCGAAGACGTGCCGCACGAAGCGATTTCGATGTCGGTTCACCAGATCATGAAGAGCCGGCATCTTGTGGTCACCGTCCCCGATTCACGCAAAGCCGAAGCCGTGCGGGCCGCGGTCGAAGGCGAGATCACCTCGCGAGTACCCGCATCCATCTTGCAAAAGCACGAGGCGTGCCAGCTATTCCTGGACCATGATTCAGCATCGCTGTTAGAACAGTTTCAGGTGCCTGAGTCGTGAGTTTGGATAAGGTTAATTAATATTCCTTAACTAATTAAGGTTTCCAAACCAGAATCTATGGGGTATCTGACAATTCAGATTCGCCTCACGCGTTGCCAATGAACTTATCATCTCGCTTCTCCATCGTCGCTGCCAGCGTACTTCTCACCATCATCGCTGCTAGTCTCCCGTCCCATGCTCACGTTGGCCAACACCCCTCGGTTCACGACACCGTGGCTGGCGTGGCCCTTCGGTTGAAGGAAAAGTACAAGGAATCGGAGTTCAAAGAACTCACCCCCTATCAAGTCTATAAGATCCTAACCGATCGCGAGAAAACGATTCTTGGCAACGAGCACATCACCTTCAAAACCGATGTACCTATCAAAGTCTCCATCATTCGCGATCGATCCATCAAATCAGAACCCTTCTGGATTCGCGATCGCGATTTTGATCTCACTGGCATTTTATTTAAGATCGGCAATACCGAGTTCGACGTCTGGGAGAAAGACTTCGATGCGGGGATCGTTGGCCTCGGCGTGAATTCCTTTGGCAAAGGCAAACACTATGCCGTCGCCATCGCGCCACAAGAGCCCGACGATAGCCCCCTCATTTCTAGCATATACCCTGCCACGCTTCGGTTAGGCGAATTCAAAAAAGACGCCAAACCGTATGTCGATAGTGACACGAAGCTTACCGAAGTACCCAAAGAGTTGAAAGACCAGATTCTTCTCCGCACGGAGTCTCAAAGTTCGAATGACGCGCGTCTGGTGGAATTCTTCCGTTGGACGAATCACGTGAGTTCGAGGCACCCCGATCAGATCACTCTCACCTGGACGGGCGATCCGCAGACGACCCAAACAATTCAGTGGCGCACCCACCCTGATGTGAAGACGGGCGCCGTTCTCTTCCAGAAAAAGGCGCTCTATAACCGCTTCAATCCCAAGCCCCTAGCACGTGTCGAAGCCTCCACCCGACCCATGACCACGCCTAACATCATCAACGATCCCGTGGTGCACTTTCATACGGCGAACCTAATGGGCTTAGAGCCGGATACCACCTATGTCTACTCCGTAGGCGATGGATCTGAGGACGGCTGGACGGAACTAGCAGAGTTCTCCACGGCCCCATCTGAAGAGCGGCCCTTCTCCTTTATCTATATGGGCGACGCCCAGAATGGTCTCTATCGCTGGGGTTCACTGATCAAGAACTCGTTCCGTGAACGCCCCGATGCCGAGTTTTACATCATGGCCGGTGATCTGGTGGATCGCGGAAACGATCGCGATGACTGGGATGCCTACTGGCATAATTCGAAAGGCATCCTCGACCGTCGCCAACTCGTGCCCGCGATCGGCAATCACGAGAATCAGGGCGGTCATCCGACCATGTATCTTGAGATCATGAATCTGCTAGAAAACGGACCAGATAATGTGGAGAAAGAGCGCGCCTATTCCTTCGAATACAGCAACGCCTTGTTTGTCATCCTCGACAGCAACCTTCCCGCCGATCAACAGACCGCATGGTTAGACAAGACCTTAGCCGAAAGCAAAGCCACCTGGAAATTCGCCGTTTACCATCATCCCGCTTACTCGTCCGCACCCAGCCGCGACAACGGCGACATCCGCAAGAACTGGGGAGATCTCTTCGACAAACATCATGTCGATGTGGCTTTGCAAGGCCACGACCACGCCTACTTACGGACCTATCCCATGAGAGACGGCAAACGCGTCAGCTCCGCCAAGGATGGCACCATTTACATCGTCTCCGTTTCCGGCACCAAGATGTACAAACAGGACAAACGCGACTACACCGAGTTCGGCATGACCAACACGCCGACCTATCAAACGCTCGATATCCAAATCAGCGGCAATCGCCTCCTCTACCGCGCCTACGACATCGACGGCAATTTGAAGGACACCTTTACGATCGAGAAATAAGCAAACCACGAATCGCACGGATCTTGGAGATGAGAGTTGCTGCACAACTCGGCGTCCTCCTTGGTTCGATCCTACTTGGTAGCTATGCCAGGAAAGTGCAACTACGCGGTGGATCAGGCCCTACAAATCTTAGCAACGATGTCATAGTTGCAATGTATGGTCTGCCCGCCGTCCTGATAGTCATTGGTATTATCTCTCTTCTTGGCGCAAGACCTCGCGCTAAGATCCTGTCGACAACAGCAATCCTCGCTTCGACTTTCGTCCTGGTTTATTGGTTCACTCTCAATCACTCGGGCCAAGTACTCACGCACCTGCAAATGATCAAGCTCTGGCAGAACGGCGAGCTTGAGTAGCTTTTATCCGTGCAATCCGTGGTCTTACATTCCCAAATAGATTAATGCGCTTTGGCGGTATCGAGCGCCTTTACGGCAAAGAAGGTTTTTCAAAGATCCAAGCCGCTCATGTCGCGATCGTCGGATTGGGAGGCGTTGGTTCTTGGGCGGTAGAAGCGTTAGCCCGATCCGGCGTCGGCGCTCTCACGCTTATCGACTTAGACGACGTTTGCGTGACCAATACCAATCGTCAGATTCATGCCCTAACGGAAACCATCGGCCAAGGTAAGGCCTCCGTTCTCGCCTCCCGCATCGCGCAAATCAATCCAGAGTGTGGAGTCACGATTCGTGAACAGTTCTTTAACAAGCAAACGGCCGATGAGATTCTCGAAACGCCTTTCAACCTTATCATCGACGCCATCGATAGCGTTCGGGACAAGTGTTTGTTAGTGCATCAAAGTCTTAGGCGAACTTTTCCGTTAGTCATATCAGGGGGTGTGGGCGGCAAACGCGATCCAAGTCGCGTGAGGATCGCGGATCTCGGATCGGCCACGAACGACCCACTCTTAAAAAGGCTGCGCAAGAAGCTCCGGCAGGACCACGGATTTTCACGCGATCTCAAGGTCCCCTTTGGATTCCAAGCCGTTTTCTCGGAAGAGAACCCCGTGTTTCCTTGGAGCGACGGACGCGTCTGTTCAGAGCCGGAACCCGGCCGGAGCCTGACACTGGACTGTGCCACAGGATTCGGAACGGCCTCCTTTCTAACCGGCGCTATCGGCTTTGCCTGTGCCGCTGAAGCGGTGCGTCAACTAGTCACCGGCATTGAATCTTGATAGACAATCCCGTCATGGTAAGAGCGGCAGTACCCAACAGTGGCCTAATATTGGTGAGGAACGGAATAGGACTTCCATCAGCCATGTGTAGCGTAAAGAGTGTATTGCTCTCAATGGCCGACCGTATTGGGGATTGTCATTGCATAAAAGACTAAGCGCCCTCATTGCCTGTCAATCTCACTGAAGCTCATGTCCATTTCCACCAAACGCGGCGATGACGGCGAAACGGATCTCATGTATGGCCGGCGCGTCTCCAAGCTCGAGCCGCGCATCCAGGCAACCGGATCCGTCGATGAACTGAATGCGGCGCTTGGCATCGTACGCGTGTTTGCAAAAGAAACGGCACCTAACGGAATAACTGCACACGTCATTCCCGGAATTCAAGCACAATTGATTCCTCTCATGGGAATCTTGAGTACCCATCCAGACGATCGGCAGCGCTACCGCGAAGATGGATTTGAATCACCTGAAGAAGCTGACCTGGATCGAATATCCAAAGAGACCAGCCACCTTGAAGAAACGTTAGCTACCCGCTTCAAAGACTGGGCGATTCCGGGAGCGAATGGCGATGTGGTTTCGGCACATCTCGATCTCGCACGAACTCTTTGCCGACGCGCCGAACGGGATGTGCTCCACATCGAGCCCCTAGCAGACGAAGAACGCCTGATTGTTAGATTGCTCAATCGGCTATCTGATTATCTTTGGCTCCTCGCACGAGCCAACGAACGCGGCATGACCCCAGGTGATCTCAAAACTGCAGCTCCACCCATAGAGCCGCATGATCCGAGATCTCAATCGGAATCACCTCTTTAGAAACGATCCGAACGGCGGCGGAATGCACGGCCAGATCAATTGGGACCCCTAACCAACTGGCGAAACTTGGCCAGGTGGCCTGAAGAGACCAACCCGTTTGGTCAGGCAGAAGGGCAGAGCGATGGAAGTCGCTAAAGATTCGGGACCAAGGCGTGGTGTTGAAATCACCAATGGCCACTGCACTCCCGGATGCACGTTGGAACCAATCAGCCAATTTTCCCAACTCGCCCCGTTGTTCACCAAGCGTGTGGGCATTTCGCGGGCGAATACAGTGAAAACTGAGCAATTCCCAAGCCCCACCAGCATCCCGCAAGGTGATGCATTCCCGTTGGTAATGCTTCCGGGATGACGTGTTCACAAGCGATGCGGTTGGAGGCACTTCAAAAGCCTTATGTTGGATAAAGGCCGCGGAGCCCATCGTGTCGCGACGTGCATTGTCTAACAAGAGACGATAACCAAGTATCTCCAGATCAGGGGCGGCATTCGCGATAAATGACGGTGTGGCCTCCTGAAAGAACACGATTTCCGCATGGGTGTTAGACAACTTAGCGTACATCTCAGGCGGCACCTTAGGGGCTTTGCTAAGATTCACGTGCACTACGCGAAGTATCTGCCCTTGAACTGCAGGTACGGCTCTAAGATCTGCATGCTGCACGATGAAGAACACATTGATAAGAACCCCTATCGACGTAACTAATCCTCCAATCAGACTGCGGGACCGACCACTCAATGCGAGCAAGACCAAACCCGCCGCCACGTAATGAGGCCGCGGATGATCGAAATAAAAGGCCGGCCACCAGGTAGCCCCAAGCATCCCCAAACAGGATGCCATCAAAAGCAACCCGGCACTAACACCGACAAACCTGCTCACCAAGCGGCGCCAATTCAACCACGCCGGACCTAACGCCCAAAGGCACGCATGAAATCGCCTGTCCGGCGCTCGGGAGCGGCAGTGACTTTCTCCTGCGCTTCTGCAGGGAGGCCGCTCGTCTGCAACCAAGCCGATGCAGATTCTTGATCCTGCCGGTACCAGCTGCGGGCGGCGTCAGTTAGGGCTTCCACACGCATCGCTTCGTCTTGAATGGTCGCTGCCCAGGTGACGGCCATTTCCGGATCTTCGCGCGCTAACTGATCGGTGAATCCCGCCACGGCGGAATCGCGAATAGGTGAGGGTTCCATCGCGTGAAGATACTCACTGGCAACGGTCGGATCGCTTTCCGTCCATTCGGCCAGGGCTGCGGACATGGCTGAACCTTGCGAATCTTCAGGAAGGGTTGAGGCCCACTGCACGGCGGATTCGGGATCGATCTCTGCCCATTCATCAGCCACTTCCTGAATCGCGTCCTTGGCATACGCGGCATCAACATGACCGTTGATCCATTCCGCCGCTTTGACAGGGTCTTGTTGCGTGTACTGGTTGGCAAGATCTTCGAAAGCCTCGGCTTTCATGCCGTCATCTTTCAAGTTCACCGCCCAAGTCGTCGCGGCCTCAATGCCTTGTTTCATTTGTTCATTGGCGATGATCTGGAGGTAGCGATCGGCCATGGGATTCTCTTCCGTCATGGTCGCCTCGAGGTACTCAGTGGCAGCGTTAGGATCACTTTGGGCCAGACCATTGATGAGACCGGCGGTGTAAATCATCTTCTGGCGTCCATCCTCTTGACCATCTACCCACGCTTGCGCTTCATCTGGCGAGACAGAAGCCCAACCGGATAACGCACTGGCCACGCCCATCCCACCGGTCCGGCCGCCGGCCTCCTGAGCATAAGCCACGGCCGTGGCGCCATCGAGTCGACCCCAAGCATTCGTGAAGAGGCTAGTCAGGTAGAACGTGCTGGGATTGCGAGAACCTAACTTTTGAATCACATCCAGCGCTTCTTTCGCATTGTCTTTATCCAAATGAACTAACAGTTCTGCCAGCATCTGATTGATTTTCACGGGATCGGACTCTTTCACGATCTCCTCCATCGCCTTACGCATGCCATTGGCATCGAGTTTCCCACGTCGCAAGTAGCTTTCAACGAACGACGCTTCCCTAACCACCAAAGTCTCCCCGGTATCTCCAGTGTTAGCGTTAGGGTTACTTGCAGATCTTCCGGAAACCAACGTCCCGCTCGCAGCTGGGCCCACCCCGGTAGATGCGGTCTGATTTTCATCACCCGATTTGGCGAACCAGCCCGCGGCAAAGCCGGCGCCAGTCATGAGAACGAGACCGATGATATAGGGAGCAGAGAGTTTCATAGCAATGACGAGTTAGGAACGTGAACGGTAAGAACACCGCAACTGTCGGCAAGCTGTATTCGAGCGGAAAAACAACGGGCACCCAGCATGTGGGTGCCCGTTACAATGAAGGGGTGTAGCGAGGGATCGCCTACGGTTAGCCTCGCTTTCGGCGGTTGGTCACGCCCGCCAAGACAAGAAGGAGGGCCAGAGAAGCACTAGGTTCGGGCACGCCGGTAGAAGACTGCACACCGACAAGCGCGATTCGACCGTCGAACTCCTGCGACCCCTCAATGACCAATTGCATATCGGTGACCTGCGTGAAGTCGACACCTGCGAAGGCGCTTAGCGGTATGGTAAACGAACCAATAAACGCCGGGATAGCCACCTGGTTGCTCAGAGCGCCTAGTCCACTAGCGAAAGCAATAAACACGGTGGCTGGGTTGGGCGGATTATCAGAATCAGAAATATCGATCACGATCTCATCACCTCCACCAATGGTGATATCAGTGGGAGCAGTGAGGAGATAATCCAATGTAAGAGCCCCGGAACTGAGGGTCTTGGCGCTGAAACCTAAGCTATCGTTATTTGTCTCGGCGGAGATGGATAAAAAGCTTCCAGGGTCGTTGGCAAGAGTCGCTACACGCGCCGTACCCGCCATCTCAGGAATGGTAAGCACGGAAGCGTCGAATTCGACCTGCCCTGGATTGGCGACAAGTTCAGGAACGGAGAAGCCGTCCCTAAAGTCGTCGAGCGTAAATGTGAGGACCGCCTGCGAAGAGAGCGCAGATAAGATGAGGGTGCCGATACCCACCCATAGAGATTGGAATCTTTTCATATAATAAGAAGCTAATTATAAACAAATCTGCGAAACAGATCTGATTATCGTAATTGACAAACCTAGTCTCGTAAAACGAAAGTTTTTATATTTAGGCGTTTAGATTCTCTGAGAGACCCATGAATCATTAATTTACAAGACGTTTAAAGTCTTTCAGGATTCGGGGTAATTATTGAACAAAAATCCATTCACTACGCACATAAGACTTTCCGTATTTTATAGTCTGTTTTTGTATAAATCTGTCGGCAGAGTGTTTGAAATACGCGTCTCAAAACTCACTGACCACGCCTTAATCCAGAGACGCACATAGGAGTCGCATCCGCTATGGCCGTCTAAAGGCCGCAAGGCTTGTAGCCCCGCCTTTAACCAGCCGCGGTAAAGAAGTTCAGATCGCCTCGCTCACGCTTCTAACCTGCGGTGCCCACCACTTTTCAATAGACCTTCCCTGGGGTTGCCATCCTCGGACGGCATCCTAATCTCTTGAGATGACGCGCACGATTCTCCTAACGTTGGTCGCATTCTTTGGACTCGCTTCGGTGTCTTCATCCGTCGCCCAGGACCGGCACGAGCACATCATGGTGAGCGGTGGTCCGGCATTGCTCTCTTGGGAGAAACTACGGTTCCCACGTGATCAGCACGACAAGTGGAATCTCAACTTCATCCGCCCCGTTTCGTGGGCGCGCATTCCTCAATTGCAGAAGATCTACGGCAAGGACGCCATGATCACTTGGTTAGTCTACAGGCCGGCGTACGAGCGGCGTCAACGAGAGGATGGCGATCCGCTCATCAGTTGGATTCAGTCCGTGATCAGGAAATACCCCACGGTAAGGCTGGTTTGGTTTAGCAAAGGCGACGACGTCATCAACTACATCAACAACGGTCAAAACCGGCGGCGAGTGAAGATCGGCTCCATCGACTTCTTTCTACACTCCAATCGCCACTGCTTCATGTTTGACTACAGCAACGAAATCCTCGGTTGTTCCAAAGAGTTCTTGCACGAAGACGAGTTGCACAAACTGAAACGCAGCGCCTTTGCTAAGACGGCGCAATCAAAGAGTTGGGGTTGCCATACGGGCGAGAGCATGAGCAAGAAGTGGCGCAAGGCCACAGGCACCAAACTCTGGGGCGCCGTGGGCAAGACGGATTACGGAAAGATGCGTTTCAACGGTTGGCTCCCAGCCGTCAACGGAAGCTGGAGTTACTGAGACTTCTGGAGACCCTATCAGTCCAGCCTCACACGTAGCCGGAAATAGGACGGTTCGGCGGTGGCTTCACTCGTCCACTGAATTTCGGTCAAGGCGCCATCAGTTGAAACGGCCGTTTCCCGGATAAACACACTCTCGTCACCAGGATCGGCCTCCCATTGAACGAGATCCCTCGAACGCTCTGGAAGAACCGTGATCTCGGATTCCATCCCCGTACGCGTCCACACTGAAAACGCGACCCGGCCATCAGCGTTCCTTACCAAACGGACGCGAGGTTGATTGAAGACAAGATCCTCGCCCAGTGCGTAGACAATCAAATTGGGCACGCCGTTGGGTCGATCAAGTGGCGCTCCTTTTCCGTTAGCGGTCAGCCATTGAGAAAAAGCACCATCACTTCCCGCCGAATCATCCGCTCCGGGAGTACCACCTTCCGTGGCGCTCGCCACCCAAGAAGCCGGCGCGCTGGGATCTGCTGCCGATCTCAACACTAACGACTTTCCTGAGCCATCCGCCTCATCCGGCCAAGGATCTGAATCGTCAAACGCGACACCGTGCAACACCTCCCCCACCCCATTAACCAACGTTAATTGTTCCCCTCCGTTCGAAAGCTGCCCTCGGTACTTTCCGGCAATGAAATCCGCGCTGACGCTTGGGTACCGGCTAATAAAGGCCGCCTTTTCTTCCACAACCAAGACCCTGCTATTCGGAGCGAGCGTTCGCTCCGGAAAAGTAAACCGCACGCCCTCTGAAAGCGCGACCCCACCTAATTGCAACGCGCGATCCGAGGCATTCCAGAGTTCCACGTACTCATAATCGGTCCGGCTCCAGATCCCATCCGGGTTATCCGTTTCGTTAGGCTCCCCTGGATGATAGTGGATCTCCGAGATCAAGAGTTCACCTGGCTGCGGACGTTCACCAATCGTAAATCGCGCCTCCACAAGCGGGCTCCATTGGCCATCCGGATCTTTCAGGCGCGCCTTCACCGTTGACGTCTCGGCGAGGGCGACCCCCGGACCGCCACGTTCATAGGTCAACGAGTCGTCATCCGTCGGATCGCTTCCATCCAGCGTGTAAAGAATCTCACCGGGAGCCGGCTGAAAAATGGAACCCACCGTCATGGTAAGCCGGAAACCCGATTCAATACTCCCGCCAAACTGATTAAACTCCACCGGTTGAATCTCGCTGTAAAGTCCTCGCATCTTCAACTGACGCAGCGCGTTTCGGGCTCTAGCTGGAAACAAATCCTCTAACAAATCCGCCAATGCCTCGTCAAAATCCTCTTCCACGGTGTGCGGGTTGCCACGCCGGTGATGATCACCCCAACGCGCCGATTCCGCCACGAGCCCTGGCCGAATGTATTCCGCCCAGCGCGTCCAGCGCTCGATCACTTTCTCTTGGGTGAGGATGCCGCCGTTGAAAAGATGCCGTTGCATGCGGTCGGCAAACCGTAGGCGGTAGTCCGAATTCTCCGAAAGACGCTGATGCAGTCGCGTGGGGTTGTCGCTGTTATTCGTCCCGGATTTATCAATGCCGGCGTCTTTGAAGATATTCTCTGAATCCCACATAAAAAAGTGATAGGGACTTCCTTCGGATCGATGCCGGCCCGCCCGCCAGTTGTTGTCATCCCAATCACGGTTGCCGGACCAGAAATTGATCAGCATGTAATCAATAAACTGATCCAAGTTCAGATACTGCTGAAGCGCCTCGTAATTCTCCGAAGTGGTCAAGCCGTCATTGGCAATCTCATACATCTCTTCGTAGGCCTTCTCGTCTCCCGCCACCACAGTCGGGCCTTCCGCTCGCGACGCCTTCATCGAGTCGTAATCTTCCGGCTCACCACCTAACAAACGCGCCATAAAGTGCTGATCCACACGTTCGACGGTTTGATAGAATCCCCAATAAAGCCCGTTCACATAGAGATGCGCCCGCGCATGCGGAGGCGAAAGATGGCCCATCTCTCCCAGGACCTCATGGGCGAAGTGATCCCGAATGTAAGACGCCCGATTACGCTGATCGAGTGTGGGGTGAAACCACGAGTCCCCATTCTGCCCATTGAAAAGAAGCCCATTGATCCCCGTGGCTTTGTCTTTTCCAAACACTGGAAAATCCAGCTTGGCCGGCCCATAGCGTGCCCGGAAAGCTAAGCGCATGTTGTGCTTGGGACGACTCGTCTGCCGGCTCGCATTGCCATAAATACGGATGCCGCAATCCACTTGTGCATCGTCGCTTCCTTCAAAATTGATGAACTCCGCAGAGATAGTTTTCTCCCAATCCAAACCACGGGCCAACGAATTCGCATAGATGCCGCCCTCTCCGCCGGTGCGGCTCGGATTGAACCAACTGTCCTGATTCATGACCAATGAGATCGAGGGATAGCCTAACAAAGCATGGCGGAACGCCTCCTCCGTCCCCACACTCGTATCAAAGGCATAGTCCGCCGGAGCCGAGCCCCAACGAGCCGGAAACCCTTCAGGATCCTCGGGCTGCGTGAGAACGCTAGCGAGATAAAGGTAAGAATGCGTGTCAATATTCGTCGGTACCAGACCGTCTTTGTACGCCGCAGCGCGAACAATGGTCGTGCGATCGATCGCGACCGGTCCTTCGAAAACGAGGCCATTGTGAGGCGACGGCTCACTTCCATCCGTCGTGAAATATATGACCGCCCCCTCGGTCGCGCTGGTGATGGTTAGGGAAACAGGCTCGTCATAGAAACCGCGATTCACGCTGAACTTCGTATCCCTAACGATCTCCGGAAGAGCTTCTCCGTTAGGCGCTCCCGGCGTCGGTTCGATGAAATAGCCCAATTCACCATCACTACCCAGACCGTAAGAGAGCCCCGGCCGTTGCGCCGGCCAATCCGTGACCGAAGCCACGATCGTTTCGCCATCCGGTGCCACCAGAGCCAGAAAGCCCACACTGAACGGCAGATTGAAATTCGTATGCGTGGCATCGCGAAAGATGTTGTGCCGGTCTTTCTCCGAGGCGAAGAACACCTTGTGTCTTCCAGGCCCTATCGAAACTCCCGAAGGGAACCGCCATTTCACCAGATCGTTAGGATCATCTGTAAGGAAGTGACCGGTCAATGAATAGGCTTCATTGTCAGGATTCTCCAATTCAATCCAATCTGGAAAGTCATCGTCTTCATCAATGAGAATCCCCTGCCCTGCTGAGGAGACTTCTGAAATTCGTGGCGCGGCTGAGAGCGATGGCGCCGCGAGAAGGATGACCAAAGCGGCGAATCCGAGGAGTTTGAAAAGCATTCGATCAGCCTAACCAATCGATAAGTGCTGGTCAACCAATGTAGTGGCGCTGGCCAACCCTTCCGTGTTCGCGTTTCTGTAGCACCGAGATCGGAACGTTTTGCAATCCGCGACAAGCCGCGCCTTCTATAAGTCAGTCCGTTCGCTTGTGTTTCGGCACGGCGCCGCCTTCGGACTCGATCCACTCACGAAGCTCTTCGTCTTCGCGATCCTCCCGCCGGTCGTCCAGAATCTTGATCCCAATCAACCCAGCCAACATGGCGCCGGTGAGCGCCACCTTGCGCATGAATTGGCGCCCATCTCGCGGACCCTCTTCCACGGGTGGATTGGGTTTCGGCCTCGGAGGGGTGCGCTGATCCAGGGTCGCGATCGGCCGCGGATCGGGTTGAAACCTTGGCTTTAAATTCGGATCGCCCGTTTCACGCGAAGCGCATTGCGAAAGCACGCCGCTCAGCGCAGCGAGGAGAACACCGTTCAGGATAAGCCGCCACATGAACGAGATGGATGCCGTTCATGCTACCGCTATTCAACGAAACTGGCCGCCGTTATTGCTTCGGCTTAGGGCGTGGTGGAATGGGGACCGGCTTGGTCACCGCGGAGGCCGGCTTAGGCTTCGCGGATGGCGTTACTTCTAACAACTCCACCTCAAACACCAGTGCCGAATGGGCTGGAATGTTGGGTCGCGGCCGTGGTCCGTAAGCGAGATCTGGATGAATGTGGAAACGGTATTTGGAACCCACCTTCATGAGCTGCAGACCTTCGGTCCAGCCTTTGATCACCCCACCCACACCAAAGGACGCGGGATTGCCGCGATCCACGGAACTATCAAAGACCGTGCCATCAATAAGCGTGCCATGATAATGCACACTCACATTGTCCGTAGGCCCGGGTGTGGCGCCGTCGCCCTCTTTGATGACTTCATATTGCAAACCGCTGGCCGTGGTTTTGACACCTTCTTTGGCGCCGTTCTCCTTCAAATAAGTCTCTGCTGGCTCTAGCTCCTTCGCTCGACGCTTTTCCTGCACGCCCTTCTGAAACTCGCGAAAGAGGCTCTCAATCTTCTCCTCAGGAACACGCAACTCTTTGCCCGTCGCTTTGTCTCGAAAGCCTGCCAGGAAATCCTCGACACTCACTTCGCCTTCGGTGAATTGACCGGCAAACTGTACACCGAAGGCATAACTGCCGTCAGCATGGGACGCGGGCTCTTGCGCCGCTAGGTTGACAACTAGGAGACTTGTTAGGAAGAAGAGGGCTCGTTTCATGAGAAGGGAGTTGGTGAAAAGGCAGATCTTTCTCCAGGCTCGCTGAAGAAGCGAGGTCTTATTTGAGAATCTAACTTTCGTTCCAATAGATGATGACATTCTTCGTGGCGCGTCCGGCGGCGACGAGGTCCAGTTTGCCGTCACCATTGAGATCGGCGGCTTTGAGATCCTCACAAGCCATGGTGTTGTCGTCGATGGTGTGCTGGGCCCAATGACCGTTTTGAAAGGCGTAGAGCCGGATCCCGACCTTTCCCCCGGCGTCCGGCCGGCGCCAACCGGCCACCACTTGTTGGCGGTCCAGTCCTAGAAATTGACCGCAGACCAACGCGTGTCCTTCCGCTAGAGAATCGTCCAACACCACACGGGATTGGTTAGGCTCGTAGAGCACCACGCTATTCCCATGCATGGGCTCGATGGCTACGAAAGTGCGGTCGTGCTCCTGACCGTGCTGATTGGGAAACGGCCCCCAACGCACTTCACCGATACCGCCCGAGGCAATGGGTTTGTCAGGATCGCCGATCCAATGCGTCACTTCGCCCGGACTCGCTACATTGAGAATCTTGAGGCCTTCGGCACCGCCCACGGCGACTTCCGATCCGCGCTGATCGAAGTTGTGCGTCTTGTGCAAAGATTCGTCGAGCAATGTGAGAGTCCAACGTTGCGGAATGTGAAAGTCTTTCTCCGGCATCGTGTATGCGAATATCCGCACCCCATTCTCGCCTTCGCCACCCTTGTTACCCACGCCGTGCAACGGCAGCACCACGAGCTGAGGCCGTCCTTGAGGCGGCGTGACCCAATGCATGCGATGCACGGTGGGTTCGTTAGGCAAGGTCACCGCTTTCCAGCGTTGGGTGCGGTCCTCCGGCGCCATGAGATAGTGCACGGAACCGGATTCGGCTCGCGAAAGCGTGTTGCCAGGATTCCACTGAGCACCCACCGCCACTTCAGCTTTGCCGTCCCCATCGAGATCGCGCGCTGCGATGCAGACATTGTCCCGGAGCGTGAGTTTGCTCGCCATCACGTGCCGTTTCCACGTGGGATTCTGATACCAAACGATGTCGAACTTATCCGCCATCAAGATATCCACCTTGCCATCGCCATCCACGTCGCCGATGGCCAGCCCGTAGCCTATCTTGATGTCGGAATCGATGGTTTCCGCACGAAAGGCGGGTTCAGCGGCCACCGTGGCGGCGGCACAGAAGATCAATGTGAGGAAGACGTGGAGCGCTTTCATGAGGGGCAGTGTAGGACCTCTATCTTCCCGAATTCAATAACTCCTTTACCACGCTGGCAAGCCGTTACAGGGTAGCGCACTCAAGGGCATTTCTATGATGATAACACGACAGTTTCTCCTATCATTTATCTGGGTCTTCGCCTTTGGCAATGCCTCGGCGCAGACGGGTGGCTGGGTCTCCTTATTTGATGGCAAGACTCTAAACGGATGGAAATCCAATGAAGAACGGCCTGATGTTTTTTCCGTCGTCGACGGCGCGATCCAAGTCCAAGGGGGCCGGGCGCACTTGTTTTATGTGGGCAAGGTGAATGGCGGCCAATTCAAAAACTTTGAACTCAAAGCGCAGGTCAAAACCACTTTCGGCGCTAACAGCGGCCTCTATTTCCACACGGCCTTTGTTGAAAAAGGCTGGCCGAAGAAAGGGTATGAATGTCAGGTGAACTCCAATCACGGCGACGAGCGGCGAACGGGTAGTCTTTACGGCATCAAGGACGTCTTGAAATCCCCAAGCAAAGACGGCCGTTGGTTTGAATTGCATCTCATCGTTCGCGGCAAAGAGATCATCGTCCACGTCGACGGAAAAGAAGTGAATCGCTACCTTGAACCCGCACAGCCCAAGCGCCTCCGGGTCTTCAAAGACCGTGTGCTCAGCGAGGGCACCTTTGCCATTCAGGGGCACGATCCGGAAAGCGTTTCTTACTGGAGAGGTATTCAAGTTAAGGTGCTTCCTTAATGCGTTAATGAAGCTCTTATTCACGCTGCTGCATTACTTTCCCCATGGCGGATTGCAGCGTGACTTCCTGGAAGTCGCCAGACTCTGCCACGAACGCGGTCACACCGTCACCGCTTTCGTAGCAGGCTGGGAAGGTTCCCACCCTGATTGGCTCACCATCGAATACCGCTTGCCTACTCCTTGGAGTAATCACCGCCGAGTCGTGTGGTTTGATCAACAGTTGGCACAATGGCGGGAAGAAATCACCCCGGATGTGACCGTCGCCTTTGATCGTTTGCCTCATGCGGATATCTACTTCGCCGCGGACACTTGTTATGCTGAGAAAATGGCCGGTAATCTGTGGATAAAACGTCTTCTTCCACGTTACCGCACCTATCTCGCATTGGAACGCGCGGTGATGAAACCACAAGGCCCTCAGCAATTACTCTTTCTCAACAAACGCCATAGCGAAGGCTTTTTATCTCATTATCCGCTTCCCAAGAAACGCTATGAAATCTTGCCGCCGGGTATTCGCGTTGATCGTTTGGCAAATACTGTCGATGCTAGATCCGCGCGCGCCGAGCTGGGTTGGGATGACGATACAACGCGATTACTCTTCGTAGGTAGCAACTTCCGGTTGAAAGGATTGGATCGCGCCATTCAGGGTTTGCGATCTCTGCCAAACGAGGCTGCCGGTCACTTGGACGTGTTAGGTGAGGATGATGTGGCGCCGTTTCGACGCTTGGCTGCGCAATATGGTTTAAACGACCACGTGCATTTTCACGGTGCGAACGAGGAGGTTTCTCTCTACATGCAGGCCGCCGATTTATTAGTACACCCCTCACATCGCGACTCCGCAGGCATGGTGTTGTTAGAAGCCTTGGCCTCGGGTTTGCCCGTATTGACCTCGGAAGCGTGCGGCTACGCGGAATATGTGCGCGCCGCAAACGCCGGCACTGTCCTTAAGGAACCATTTTCGCAGAAAGCGTTTAATGCCGCACTGCAGGATTTATTAGCGAATGATCGATCGGCCCTTCAACGAAATGCCCGCACGTGGGTCTCAAAGAATCCCCTCGATTCTCTTCACCAACGGGTGGCTGATATCATTGAAACCGTGGCATGAGTTCAAATTGCTCGCCCATTCAACGTGCCGATTACCGGGGCGCATGTGACCAAGAAGCCGTGTCGTTGGTGGAATCGTTAATCGAGAAAGATCTCGATCAATGTATTGATGAAGGAGAATACTTAAAAGACGGCAATAGCGCTACGGTGGTCACAGTGGATTCCATCGTCATCAAACGCTATAACAACAAATCCAGCTGGCATGCCTTCAAGCGACGCCTCAAACCGACACGCGCTTTTCGATCCTGGCAAAGCGCTCGTCGACTCCTCGCACACGGCCTGAACACACCAGAGCCCATTGCCTATTTGGATCGCCACGCGAAGTTTCCCTGGTTACGCGGACCCAGTTATTATATCGCCAAGTTTCATTCGAGTCCTAGCATTAGCGAAATGCCGAATGAATCGTTAATCAACGAAGAGGTGGGAGAAAAGCTTGCCCAATTGATTGGGATCATGCGTGCGGAAAAGGTCGTTCATGGGGATTTCAAAGCCAGTAATTTTCTCTGGGACAAAGGGCGTTTGTTTCTCATCGATCTTGACGCCATGAAATGGGATCTTTCTTCTCGAGCTTTTGAGAAAGCCCATCATAAAGATATCGCGCGACTCAAGGCCAACTGGCCTCAGGGTTCATTTCGCGAACACCTCGACGCCCTCATTTCCTCGTGAATCCACTCCGGCTTTATTGGTCCAAATCCAAGCCCAACTTTGGCGACGCCTTATCACCCTTGATCTGCGCCAAGATTTCCGGCCGGAAGATCGAGCCCGCCCCCATTACTAAATGCGACGTGGTGGCCGTCGGGAGTCTCATGGCCCGGCTGAAGGAAGGTTGGTTTCGGCGTCGCGTCCACGTCTGGGGGACCGGCTACATGGAAGAATACCCGGCCCACTCTAGCAGACATTGTTATCACGCGGTACGAGGCAAGCTTACCGCGAAGACCATTAGCAATTTGCCATCACGCATTCCCCTGGGTGATCCCGGCCTGCTTGCTGACCAATTAATCGGAGATGTTTCTACTATTCCTAAAGAATATCGCTATGGCATTTTACCGCATTATCGGGATCGTGAAGACGCTCAATTAAAGCTTATTGAACAACGCCACGGTACCGAGGCCACCATCCTTGATATCTTCACGGAGCCCATTGCTTTATTAAAACAAATCGCCGGTTGCGAAGTCCTTCTATCCTCGGCCATGCACGGAATCATCGCCGCAGATAGCCTTGGCATTCCCAATGGTTGGCTCAAATTGTCCGACCGCCTGCGCGGTGGTGATTTCAAGTTTCAAGACTATTACAGCGTTTTCGGCTTATCTGCGGAACCCTTTGTAGTGCAAGATCACGAGGGTCGCCTCCCTTCGATCGAGTCCATTCAGGACCGTGCCGAGCGGCCTGGAGTGGCATCCATTAAGCAAGGCCTCATCGACAGTTTCCCTAGCGATTGTTGAGGGCCGACTCAGACCTGCGAATGATCCGTTCTGGACATTTGACCACGCGGCCTAAAGATGGTGGTTTCTTAAGAGATCACCCTTAACACCTTTCGAAATCATGCGTTGGAAGAATGCACGCCGCAGTAAGAACATCGACGACCGCCGTGGAAAAGGCGGTGGATTGGCCATCGGGGGAGGCATTGGAGGCATCATCATGGCCCTTATCGCCATCTTCCTTTTCAAACAAGACCCTGCCCAAGTCATGCAGGGAGGGATGTCTGGGCAAACAGTCGGCGACTACAAGCCCACACCCGAGGAAGAAGAACTGGCGGAGTTTTCCAAGACGGTCTTGGCCTTCACCGAGGATATCTGGGATCAGGTCTATCCGGTCATGGCGCGTCATCGGGAGTATGACACGCCGATCAAGCAGTATGAGCATCCGACGATGGTCTTCTACTCTGGGAAAACACCCACGCGATGCGGCACCGGCGATGCGGCCATGGGTCCGTTCTATTGCCCGGGAGACAACCAAGTCTATATCGACCTCACATTCTTCAAAGAACTGAAAGAAAAGTTCCAGGCTCCGGGCGATTTCGCGCAAGCTTACGTCATCGCGCACGAAGTCGGGCATCATATTCAGAATCTGCTAGGGCTTTCGCGCAAAGTGCAAAGCCAGCGAGGTGCCGGCAATTACAAACAGCTCCAAGTGCGGTTGGAACTGCAGGCCGACTACCTGGCGGGCGTTTGGGCGAATCGTGCTCAGCGAGAATTCAACATCCTGGAGCGCGGCGATATCGAGGAAGGTCTTCAAGCGGCGTTTGCCGTAGGGGACGACACCATTCAAACGCGCGCCCGTGGTTATGCGGTGCCGGATTCCTTCACTCACGGATCGGCTGAGCAGCGTATTCGCTGGTTCCGCTTGGGCCTCGAAACCGGCGATCCTCTGGCGCATAATCCGTTCCGCGGCGCCTACGAAGATCTCTAACCGGCTTGTTAGCTGGGCAGAAAAGGCTTGAGCGCGTCCTAGAAATGCTAACTATTCTGATAGCTTAGCAATTCGCACTCGCCGTATGCCCAACCCCTTCTCCCAGCTACCGTTGACCCCCGAAGCGGTGACGGTCCTGAAACAGGTCGGGGTGACCAACGCGGCGCAGCTCGCCGAGGCCAACGTCACCGAACTTCAGAATGCCTTCATCACGGCAGCCAAAGAAGGGCGCTTCCCTGGCAAATTCCCTTCCCTGGTCAAGATCGCCGCTTGGGTAGAACAAGCACGCACCTTGACGCTGCGCCAGCCGGAAGGTGGCCCCAGCCCCGATCTCGACAGCATTCCTACGGCCGTGGTGCATCGGACCAAAGAGAAGACGAAGAAAGTTTACGCCGGCTCCGGGCACGCCGCCGGAAAGAAACTCATGGAGCTCCGGCCCGACCGGCATCGGCCGCGCAAAGTCGCCGAAGAAAAGCCTCCGGTGACGGGACATCAGGTGGAGATCGTCCCACGCTACGATTCCCAGGCGACACCGGCCTCAGAGGAACTAAATCCCGTCACCAAACGAACCCTCGGCGCCAAGCGGGAAGCGCCCGCATTGCACCAACCCAACGCCGCTGTCGCGCAGACCCCCGCGCCCTCCGCACCCACACACAGCCCGGTGCCGGTCGAGGCACCCGCGCCAAGTCCTCCGCAACCACCCGTCCAGCAGGAAGAAAAACCGTCCTCGACCAATCCCTTCCGCTCCTTTGATGACTACAAAGAAGGGCGAGTCGCCGTGAAACCGTTGGACCGGCATTCACTTAAGGCAGGTGAAGATCTCAACAAGTCCACCGGGACGGAGCAAGAATCCTTCGAACATGAGCAAGTGGAGAAACGCCGCTTGCCGCGATGGCACATCCGCGGTGTGAAGCATCCAGACAATATCAAAGTTTGGCTAGGCGCCTTCGTGACCCTAACAGCCGTCACCCTCACATTGATCACGGCGATCGGCGCCGCCATCTTTCCCTTTTATTTGGAAGATTACCGCATTGAATTCGCCTTGGTGTTCTTAGCTACTTTGTTATTTGGATTGATCTACCTCTTCGTCGCCATCGGCATGAGGTGCCGGGTGTGTAGTTGTCATCTCTTTTATTCTCGCCGTTGTTTGAAGAATGTGAAAGCCCATCGGATCCTGGGGGCGTTTCCCATGATCGCCCAGACGATCCACATGCTCCTGTTCCGCTGGTTTCGATGCATGTACTGCGGCACTGCCATCCGTCTTCAAGAAGAAGCCCATCGTCATCCTGATGATGACGACCATGCCTAACCAATCTGCGCCGGTAGCGTACCGATGAATCTTAAGAGTGTTCTGCGCGATCGCGAGAGTCGCGTGCGTAAAGCGTTCGATTGGACGATCATCGGTCTGATCATCATCTCGTTGATCACCTTCGCCGTCGAAACGCTGCCCGATCTTCCTCGACAGGCCGTGACCGCCCTCAGCATCTTGGAAATCGTCATCGTCGGGATCTTCACTATTGAGTATATTGTGAGGATTTGGATCGCGGAAAACAAGCTCCGATTCATCTTCAGCTTCTTTGGCATCATCGATCTGTTAGCGATTCTACCCTTCTACCTGGCCACAGGTCTCAATCTTGATCTGCGCACCATCCGCGCCCTGCGCTTGTTTCGTCTCATCCGCGTTCTCAAACTCGCGCGTTACAGCCGGGCCGTGCAGCGCTTCCATCGCGCCTTGGCCATTGCGCGAGAGGAACTGATTCTCTTTTTCTGTGCAGCGATCATGATGCTCTATTTCGCAGCCGTCGGAATCTATTACTTCGAACACCAAGCCCAGCCAGACAAGTTCAGCTCCGTATTTCACGGTCTCTGGTGGGCTCTCGCCACGCTGACCACAGTGGGTTATGGCGATGTCTATCCCGTCACGTTCGGAGGACGTTTCTTCACCTTTCTCTTGCTCATGGTCGGCATCGGCGTGTTCTCCGTCCCCGCAGGTTTGTTAGCCTCCTCGCTATCCGTCGCCCGCAAAGAAGAAGAGGACGCCGCCAAAGCACAAGAGGAGGCGAAGCACTAACGCTGCCCGAAAAAGCAATGGAACACGAACCTGTCGAGGAGACTAAGATCGAAGTGAGAAGTTATTTCGTGCGTGAGCGGAATGCGCTCCTCACCCGCGCTCACCTAGGCCCCCTCTACATGGATTACTACCTCCATCTCATGCAGCACAGCATGCGGTTAGATGGTTTTTTAGATACCACGCTCAAAGACGCCCTCGGTGCCCTCGTCCTCCATCTCGCCGCCCGCCCCTGGGCGGAGGTGACGGCGTGGACCGTCAATTTCCAGGACCCGCGCTTCAATCTCTTTGTCACCGGAGATAGCCGGTCCGAGAATGTCGTCGGGCGCGTCTTCACCGAGGATGTGAAGGCACTGGAACGGAACCTCTTCGTCTCTCAAGTGCGCGAGCCCAACAAACCCGTCCGCAAGAGCGTCGTCGAATGTGAGGGCACGGATTTCTTCCCCATCGTGGAGCAATTCTTCCAACAAAGCGAACAAAGGCCGGCTCGGCTTTTCCGTTATGCGGAGGAAGACTTCGTGATGATCTCCGCCCAACCTCAGTGCGACCTCCATTGGCTCGCCGGCCTGAATGAAGAGACGATTCGCGTCTTGGATCAGCAGGAAACCCTGAGTTTGTTAGAAAAACGCACCTATCGCTTTCACTGCGGTTGCAACGTCGAACGAATCTATCCCACTTTGGGCAGCCTCACCGAATCTGGCATCGCCGAACTCTTCTTGGACGACCCCAGCATCGTCGTCCATTGCCCACGCTGCGGTGCCGCCTATGAGATTGACCGGAAAGCGCTCGAGCAATTCATCGCGTAGCGGAAATGGCGAAAAGTACCGAGGACAAGCCACAAGATTATCCAACGCGATGACTCAAAGCCTATCTAACGGACTTCCCAAATCTCCGCGCATCGCCTTCGCCACATGCGTGTAGATCTCCGTCGTTCGGATATCGGCATGACCCAGCGCCTCTTGGATCGAACGCAAGTCCACCCCTGACAAAAGCAAATGCGTGGCATAAGAATGCCTCAGCGTGTGCGCCGTGACCTTCTTGTTAGCCGAAGAAAAATGATCGACCTTGACGCTACGACTGAGCCAATCGAGCGGCATCTGACAGAATCGCTGCGGGATTTCACTTCAAAGAACGGTGCCGCTCGCGTGCTCTTTTACCACACTCATCCAGGCTACGGACAGTTTCACTTGTATCTGAGCACCAACGAGAGCGCAGAGCCCTATGATGATCTTGTCGGGACGACGATTGACTACATAATCGACTTTGATGATTGGGAGGAACAATTCCGCCAACTCGACGCTGAGGAATCAAGGCTGGAGATCAGGAAGGTAGGCGGCGAGACCGTATCGCCAAAGGACAGCGAGGAGTTTAACACTGTGATCGCAGAACACGTTGCCGCCGTTACCAAGAATCTTGTAGCAAGAGACGAAGATTCCTTTGGCCTTAAGAAGATATTCATCCAATCCGAGTGGGGCGAGTTCTGTGCCGATTGGAAGCCAACCAAATGCGGCTAATCGGGTAGGCGGAGGGATTTAACCCCCGCCCCCCACACCACCGGCCATACGGGTCCGTAGCACGGCGGTTCCAAGGCGTCATGTCACTGTTAGGTAACGACTGGTTTCCCATGACGGGAAACGCGCACGAACTCTCTTTCTCTGCTAGAGTTCCATACCCTCAGCGAGCGGAACCGGTCGGCTCCATGGCTTCGGATGGTTGCTCTGGTCGGTTCATCGTCCTTGGTTCGGTCCTTCATTGGGTCGTGCTTCCACGGGTTTGATGTCGCTTCGCTCCACCCTTCGGGCTCCCTCTGGTCGTCTATCTCCGCTTCGCTCCGGTTCGTTGTTCATTAGACTTCTTTCAGTCTCCCGGCTTGTTTTAGCCCAGTTATTATGACCGCTGCTGAGTTGCCGGATTATTTAGGAAAGAAGAGTGTCCGGCTGTCTCCGCTTCGCTCCGGCTCTCTGCGGTCACTCCTGACATTGCTGCCAGAAGCGCTCCCCTACACGCGGCAGAAGCGCTAGCCACAGAGATTTGATGTCGCTTCGCTCCACCCTTCGGGCTCCCTCTGGTCGTCTATCTCCGCTTCGCTTCGGTTCCCCAGGTAAGAGCGCGAACCTCCACCACACAACCGCCTCATTTACCTCCAGCGCTGAATCGAACGGCTTCGCTGTGTTGTGCCAGCTCACCCTACGCAGTCGGCCTAATATGAGGTTCTTGTTCATCGGCTCATGGCTGTCGCCTAGTCTGCCTCCCCACGGTCGGTCACCCTTCCGCAGTTGACTTCGGCTAGTGCTTTCTATCACTACTTCGTTGAACGGATATTTCATGAAAGTCGATTTCACACAGGGGACTTGAACCCCTTCTGGTTCGCGCCCATGCTGGGCACACACAAGTTGATGGTGACTGACAACTGACCGCGTTGCAGCACATCCTTAACGTTCGCCTAACCAAGAAACACAGTGCGCGCAGTCATCGATACAAATGTGATCATCGCTGCAATGCGTAGTACGCTGGGCGCGTCACACGCCATACTGCATGCAATCTACACACGCAAGTTTGTCCCAGTGCTTTCAGTGCCTCTCGCAATGGAATATGATGAGGTGGCAAAACGTCCGGGACTCGTACCTCATTTGAGCACGTCTCAGATCGATTCAATCTTGAATCAGATCTGCGCCCGTTCCGTTGAGCAGAGAATCTATTTCCACTGGCGACCGTTGTTACCTGATCCCGATGACGACATTGCTCGTGGAACTTGCGATCGCAGCCCAGGCGCCATACATTGTCACCAGCAATATTCGGGATGTTTCGCCTGCCCGGAATCTCGGAATACAGGTTGTCGAGCCACGCGAATTCATCCATTGTCTACAGGGACCATGAGTTCACTTACGATCAAGATTCCTGAATATCTACGACAGCAGGTCGAAAGACTCACAGCTGAAGAGGGCTTTAGCGTCGATCAGTTCTTTGCGATCGCGGCCTCTGAGAAGATCGCAGTGCTTGAAGCCGTGAACTACATCGGTCAGCGTGCGGCTCTCGCGGATGATGCTGCGTTTGAGGACGCAATAGCCCACATTCCTGCGGCTCCGATCACCGAGCCTTGGGACGAGATGCCGAACAACAAAGGCGAATCGGGTAGGCGGGGGGATTTAACCCCCGCCCCCCACACCACCGGCCATACGGGTCCGTAGCACGGCGGTTCCAAGGCGTCATGTCACTGTTAGGTAACGACTGGTTTCCCATGACGGGAAACGCGCACGAACTCTCTTTCTCTGCCAGAGTTCCATACCCTCAGCGAGCGGGACCGGTCGGCTCCATGGCTTCGGATGGTTGCTCTGGTCGGTTCATCGTCCTTGGTTCGGTCCTTCATTGGGTCGTGCTTCCACGGGTCTCGTCGTTTCATCGAGCATCTCTCAGCTCCCCGGCTTGTTTTTTCCCAACTACTATGACCTCTGCTGACTTCTCGACCATCACCCAACGCATTACTGCGTCCGGCGCTGTCACTTTCGCGACCGCGTGCGGCCGAGATCTCCCCAGGTAAGAGAGCAGTCCTCCTCCGCACAACTGCCACATTTACCTCTACGACTGAACCAGTGGGCTTCGCTGTGTTGTGCCAGCTCGCCCCATCGTATCGGCCTCGTATGTGGTTCTTGTTCATCAGCTCACGGATGTCGCTTAGCCTTCCTCTCCACGGTCGGTCACCCTTCCGCAGTTGGCTTCAGCTAGTGTTTTATTTTTCATGGTTCTTACACGGGGGACTTGAACCCCCTCTGGACTGCACCCATGCTGGGCACACACAAGGCGGCGCAGATCAACGCGCTGCCCGCTGAGAGTCGAAATTCCATTGGCCGCTCAAACTTTTAACCTGAACTCGGAGCGCGCTCTCGGCAGCGCGTGACTGGACTCAAACGTTCGCTGATCAAGATGAAACTACTACTGGCGTTCCTATTCCTTGGTCTGTTGCCGGCTGCTGCAGAGGAATCAAAGGCATTTCCGCCTGAAGAATGGAGGAGCTGGCTCCATATCCGGTATCCTGCGGACTTCGAGACGGATCCTAGAAGCCTGAAGGGAGAAAGGAAGTGGTGGGCTCGTTTCAGTTCGGCAGAACGTGCGATGACCATTGAAATCATGAGCCATGGTTATTGTTCCGGGCGGCTATTCTCCATCGAAGGGTTTAAGTCGCCGGAAGACTATGTGCTCAAGAAGGTAATTACTGGATCGCCGGCACGAACTTCTCACGAAGGTTTTGATCGCCTTATTCGGGTCGATGCCGATAGCGTGCAGGTCGTATTCCTAAAGAACGCAGCAACTTGGGGGAAGTGCTATGAACAACTAAGATTTGGGTTTCCTGACGGAGCATATGAATCTCACAGGACGACGATCATGAAAGTCGTCGAAAGCGCTCGACCGTCTTTCGGCAAGTAGCAGCGAATCGGGTAGGCGGAGGGATTTAACCCCCGCCCCCACACCACCGGCCATACGGGTCCGTAGCACGGCGGTTCCAAGGCGTCATGTCACTGTTAGGTAACGACTGGTTTCCCATGACGGGAAACGCGCACGAACTCTCTTTCTCTGCCAGAGTTCCATACCCTCAGCGAGCGGAACCGGTCGGCTCCATGGCTTCGGATGGTTGCTCTGGTCGGTTCATCGTCCTTGGTTCGGTCCTTCATTGGGTCGTGCTTCCACGGGTCTCGTCGTTTCATCGAGCATCTCTCAGCTCCCCGGCTTGTTTTATCCCAACTACTATGACCTCTGCTGACTTCTCGACCATCACCCAACGCATTACTGCGTCCGGCGCTGTCACTTTCGCGACCGCGTGCGGCCGAGATCTCCCCAGGTAAGAGAGCAGTCCTCCTCCGCACAACTGCCACATTTACCTCTACGACTGAACCAGTGGGCTTCGCGGTGTTGTGCCAGCTCGCCCCATCGTATCGGCCTCGTATGTGGTTCTTGTTCATCAGCTCACGGATGTCGCTTAGCCTTCCTCTCCACGGTCGGTCACCCTTCCGCAGTTGGCTTCAGCTAGTGTTTTATTTTTCATGGTTCTTACACGGGGGACTTGAACCCCCTCTGGACTGCACCCATGCTGGGCACACACAATTGGACGCTCTGAACCCCGGCTCCGGTGCCTTGCTAAAATACCAAACTCTAACTTAAATACGTCTTCTGCGATCAACGCTTCCCGCCAGCCGGGGATCAGAGGTCCAGGACGTTAGTTTCATAGAACTCTATGTGGAAGCCTGCATTCTACAGCCTCTTAATATCGATTTTCCTTTGTAGTCTTGCCTGGGATCTCTTCTTAAGCCATGGAACAATTTCTGATAAGATTGATGGTGTATATTCAAGGGCTATCTTGATAGTGCTCATCATAATCGGATTCGCTACATGCCTATTCTGCGCCCTCAAAGGCTATTTCTGCTCACATAGGTATCGCATCGTGAATCTGGTCATCTTTACTGTGGCTATCATGCCATTTCTAGGCGCTGTGTATGCAGGTGGATGGATGCTTTCCACAGGCTACCAGTTCGCCTACGAATCAGCAGTGAAGGATATGGCCTTAATTGAGCATCTCTCAAGTGCTGCGTTGGGCTCGGATGACGTAGATTATCGCAAGAGAAGTGCTTCGGGGGCCTTTGCCCTCTATGGTATTCGTCTCGTATACAGGGATCACGCAGGGAACGCCGTGTGTTACAATCCCACAGAAAAGGAGAGATTGAGTTTTGAGAGGCAACAGCCAGATGATGGGCAGCTTGACGCTGCAGTGTTTCAAATACGGCAGCGCCTTGAGAGAGCTCCAACCAATATGTTTATGATAGCCTCGATGGCAGCTGGGTGTTTCCTAATTCTTATGGCTGTCAATCTGATAGGGACGAGCATGCCGCCAGAACAAACAGAAAACTAACAATAGGACGCAGTTGACCACTCTCATGTTCTGAGTTTTTGAAGATGATTTGTAACTATAACACCAACTGCGAGGCCGAAAGCTGCTCGTCGAGAGTGGCTACTGGTCCGCTACGTTCGCCCAACAGATGACCGACAAGAAGGAATGGTATAATCTGAATCCCGACTTTCCAGACGGTGTTTGTTGTATCTCCAAACATACTTGGATCTGTCCTGAATGCCGTAGTTCGGTTCGGCGTTCGATACATGATGCAGAGCAACCGTGCTGCCCCACGTGTCGTAAGCAGATGATCTGGGTGGGCACAAAAACCGAGATTCCTAAGAAGAGTGATTCAAAGGCTTGGAACCGAATTCGAGACTTCTATGTAGTCGACTAGAGGAGAGATAGCGTTAGACTTATTGAGCGGAAATCCGAGATAGGACCGTGTCACAATCATTAGTAGCTTTCATTCCAGACATGGCGAACAATTTGGCGCACTGAACCCCGGCTCCTCTCTGTGCTGGAAATGACAGATTTCACTTACAACACTCAACCAACAGTCGAAGTTCACTGCCCGCCGGGGTTCAGTGGCCATCGACGTTCGCCTAATTAATAGAACCACAGATTACCAATCATGAGGAATACTGTCATTCAATTAGTCGCTTGTGCGCTCGGGTTCGTTTTACTAGCAGGATGCCAATCGGCTCCATCAGTGACCGAAGCTGCTGCTGGCGGGCTTCCTTTGGTAGAAGGTACATGGAGGTTCTCGCATCTTGGCCCTCCGACGGTTTGGAATAGTGATATGCCTGACCCAACAAAACTCATCAAAGCGCAGTTCAAGAATGCGAAGTTTGTCTTTGATCGTGAAGGCAACGGTTCACTGTCAATGGCAGGACAAGCCAACTCGGTGAGGTTCAAAGTTCAGGAGGAAACGGAAGCGTTCCTGAAATTGCAAGTTCAGGGAGAGCCAGCTCAACAACCGCTGATCTACGACAAATCAGATCGCAGCTTAATGATGCCTACGAATCTCGAAGTTCCGGGTTCGAAGGGGGTTATTCCTACATACTTTCGTCGACAGAGATGAATCGTTCGAGCCCAGTTTGCAAAGTAATCCCCCGTATCAAACACGGGGGCCGAAAGACCAGCGCTCCCGATGCCTCTCCCGGCTTGAGTTTCCAGCGAGATTTGTAACTATCATATCAACCTAGAAAGCGGAGGGTGCTCATCTAGAGGTGCCGGATGCTTCAGACGTTCTGCCTTAAAAGACATCACAATGAAAACTACCGCTATCACAATCTGCGTTCTATCACTGTTCTTTATGCTCTTTGGTCAACACGCATCAGCCGAGTTGAAGGATTGCCCTAGAGCCATCCAGAAGAAATTGCGAGCTGATGTTCGGCGAGCCTTCATGAACGTTACCTTCACCGCTAAAGATCAGGAGGATGAGGACAGGAAACTCGATGCAATTCTAGCCAAGGCATTCGGAGGAGCGTATTTGACGTTTGATGCCAACGACGAAGACAATGAGTATCAGGTTCATGTATCGGATGGTAGGGGAAGTGCCAAGAAATCGTACACGTTCCTCTACAACCAGTCGGGTGATGAATGGATTCTTGAGGCTCGACTCGAAGGATTGTTCCCAGTCGGTTCTCCCTCGAAGCATGAAGGTTGGAGGGACATTGTAACCCAGGAGCGCATCGACGGAACGCCACCAGATCACCTCCTCATGAGGACGTATAGACATACTGAGGATGGGTATATCAAAATCGACGAGACCATAGAATCCGGAGGGTAGGGCCAAACGGGCGAACAAACCAGAGCACCTGACGCCTCTCCCGGCGTGAGTTTCCAGCGATGAATTCTAACTTGGACATCAACTTTGCAAGACACGTGCGCTCCCGGAGAGGCGCCAGGTGCCTTTAGACGTTCGACCTATGAATAACGAGTTCGCAATCTACATGAACAGCCCATGGTTTGGTCGCGGTGCATCGACGTTCTCTAACGAGTTAGGCGGATTTGAGTTTGGCCGGGGCCGATACAAGAAGACTCGATACACCTATCTTCTGATAGCGCCCAATGAACTCGAACCAACAACTGTAGGATTGAAGTCTAAGCCAGATATTGAGGGATATGATTTCCTCTATCTGAGAGCTGAATCTGTTGAGGGGATGATTGTCGAACTCTCAGATTGGTTTGATGTCCTTTGCTTAAGTACCGTTGGCAACAAGACGTCCCGGATGCTCACTCATTACCGCTGGGACGGAGAGTGGGACGAACTTCAGCCGATATTTCAAGATGTCTACAGTCTCGACCTTGATGCGGCAGGCACCGCACGAAAGTTGAAGGCTGCTTGCGGTAAGCGCCTTTCACGAGTGCCAAAAACTAAATCGGGCCGAACAATTGGACGCAGTTGACCACTCTCCGGGTTGGAGTTTCTAGAGATGAAATCTAACGACAACAAGAATCCTGAGACCGAAAGCTGCTCGTCGAGAGTGGCCACTGGTCCTCGACGTTAGTCCGATAAAATGTTCTCCGTAAAGACGGCGCTCCTTTTCGTATCTTTCTTGGCCGCTGTGTATATCGCGGGGTATTTCGTGGTAGGTAGGTCTGCATCTCGGCTTTCTCTATTGGCGCAGATCTTTTCGTTACCGAGGCAGATCGAATGGCATCTGAAGTATGGAAGATTTAGCGAAGAGCTTAGTGGTTTGTGGAGATCGGATGACGGAAGATTATTGAAGGTCGTTGCGACGCCAGACCAGGACTGCAAGATTCTTTCGGAGTCACTTCCCGAATGGAATTATTCCGGTCTCTGGTTCATTCCGGGCGATTGTCCTGCGATTCACATTCCTCAGGCCAACGTTCCGCTAACTAGCAGAACTAGTCTGCATCTGAGCTTTTTTGATGGCAAGCTTTGGGGTTATCTCTACGACCGCTTCACGCCACCTAGGAATCCTGACCAGATATCGTTTGAGAGGGTCGAAAATGACGCTGTAAATGAAACTTAGGACTAACAAGTTGCTAGAAACAAGCTATTGCGGCCTGTCACGCCGCCTGCGTCGCTTCGCTCTTGAGCAGGCGTTGCGCCAGTACTACGCTGTGTCAGCTTAAACGTTCCTCACAAGTAGAATCCAATGAACGAAGTCCTGAAGCAGTTCGAAGACGTATCGGGGTTTCTTCGTGGGAAGGGTATCGATGTGGAGGAAAGCGAGCCAATCGGCCTGCCGCCTCAAGATCTCGAGAACTTTCGCAGTTCAATAGGACTCTCGCTCCCCAAGTGCTTCGAGTCATACTTGTCGCATTTCGGATTCGGGCCGATCCTTACTTACGAATGTGAGATGAGCAATGGGTGGACTTTCGGCTGGGATTTTCCGGACGGTGAAGAAATTGTGAACGAATGGGAGATCCTTCAAGAGATGCTGAATGCTGTCATTACTGGTAATGGCGATAGCTATGGAATCGATTCCAATGACCCAATGATCCTTAACCAGGCAAAAGCTTGGAAGAAATGGATCCCGATATTTGACCTCGGGGTAGATGGTCAGACGCTTTCAATCGACACTGCCAGTCCCGAAGGCCGGATCGTCTACCATGACACAATATATGGACTCGGTGCTAATCTTGAGAAGCCGCCTTACACAGTTGCGCCTTCGTTCCTTGACTGGATTAAGGCCTAGGGTCGGTTCTCCTTCTCCTATCCTCTTCGCGAAGGAAAGCCAGAATGCCTCTCTTCGTTCTTCTTCTTTCGAGAAGTTGAAGGGGAGACAGCCTTCGATTGGTCTTGCGAGAACTTTTTGAAGGAGTTTGATCGGAAGTCCAGCTTACCGGAATAGATGCCCTGTCGAATGGACGAATCGGGTAGGCGGAGGGATTTAACCCCCGCCCCCACACCACCGGCCATACGGGTCCGTAACACGGCGGTTCCGGAATGTTAGACTATCCGTTTGGATAGTTAACGGAGATCCAATGTTCTTCGATCGAGGGCACTCCCTGATTACTTAGCCATTAGTTGTTTAGCGCGATTCGCACCAAACTATTCTGACTCATTCGCCATAGGCCTTTTCGACTTCGACTGGCTTTCTTTACCTCGGTCCGGCCGATCCCAAGACTCAGTAGCTTCCGGCGTCGTGTGCGGGGACGTCCCCACTGTTTCCAGTAATATAATCGCACGCAACGGCGCAGCCTTTGATCAAGCGTTCGGGCTACCCGCAAGGTTAAGCCAATGACGTTTTCAGGAGTATCGTTAGGCTCTTTCCATGTTCACCCTCACCTTTACGCGGCCGGGTGCCGCCTCATCATAGACGTTCTCCAAAGAGAGTGGGCGCCAACTTCTGACTTGCGGCTCTGCGTCATTGGCGTATAGTTCATTCCATTGATAACATTTTATGAAACGGATATCTTCACAGCACGGATCGTTGATCTTATCTCTGATGACTCCTATGCCGAGTTGCAATCCGTTCTTATCACGGACCCAGAAGCCGGTGATCTCATGCCGCGCTCACGAGGACTGCGGAAGATTCGTTGGAGATCTGCTGGTAAGGGAAAGCGGGGCGGGATCCGTATCATCTACTATCTCGTCGAGCGCGAAGAGATCTTCATGCTCTTTGTGTATACGAAGAGTGATCGCAATGACATCACACACCAGCAAGCACTCAAGCTACGTGACCTCGTAGAGCAACACCTGAATCCATGAACGAACAAGACTTTGAACAACTATGTGAGAGTATTCGCCAAGCGGGAGAGATCAAACAAGGAAAGCGAAAGCCTTCTCGCAAGTTCACCTACTCGGATCCAGACGCAAAAGCAATCCGCGAGCGTCTTGGTTTATCTCAGTCCCGGTTTGCTGCCATCATTGGTGTGAGCGTCAGAACCCTGCAAAACTGGGAGCAAGGACGACGCGAGCCTGAAGGCCCAGCCAAAGCGTTGTTACGGGTCGTAGACCGGGAACCCCAAGCTGTTCTTCAAGCGCTTCATGCTTAACGAAATGGCGAACAAGCGAGTGCTCCTGACAGGTCTCCCAGTGTGAGTTTCTGGCATGAGTTCCAATTCTAACATCAACTTTGTTAGGCATCCGCAGCTCGCAGAGAGCTGCCGGAGACTCTTGACGTTCGGTTAAAAAATGAAAACGATTCCTAAACCGCTGTATCTGGCATGTTTGATTGGTGTTGGCATTGTTGCGACACTTTATGCGATAGCTCTATCGTCTGCTCCCACACGAAGTCTGAACATCACAAGCATGCTTGGATTGGAAGGCGAGTCTGACGTTGCTGCCCTTTATGAATGGCTCTATACTCTATCATTCTTCGCTTTGATGATAGTGGGGTTCTCATTCTGCTTTCTCCGCAGCCTTCGTAAGCTTACCATAGCTCTTTCAGGATTCTGCTTGGTGCTGACTATTGTCCCTCTGGGGTATAGCCTGATCTTCAATTATAGGCCATCGATTTACGAGCGGTATGTATTCGAAGTATTGTCCTGTGTCGGGCTTGGAACTGTTGGCTGGTTCTGCCTGCAACAAAGACCGAACAAGATGAAGCTGCTAACCCCGGCTCGCTCCTGAGTTTCCACGATGATTCTAACTTCAACATCAACCTCTCGATCAGAGTGCCCCATCAGCAGGGTTAGCAGTCCATTAACGATCTTTGTCTGTCTTCTCGTAATCGCAGGTTGCGGAGGTGGTTCTGATAGTGCATCGTCTTCGCAGTGGCATCTTGGCACCTGGAAGATTGTTTCAAGGGATAAAGGCGACAAGGACCTGTCCGCAAAAGAGGCTAGAGCTTACATGGAGACAGTGAAGGGACGCTTGGAGACTGTGATGGCGTTTGGTGACACCATCACTTTCCTTCCAGACCGCTTAGTCAATGAAAGAGAATTCACTGGAGAAAGTTATCGTTTAACACTACTTCATGGCAGCTCAACTGGGAAGAAGCGTATGCTTATAGAAGAGGGTTCGATGAGAGGAGGCGGAATATTCGAGATTGAAAGGATGTCGAGCAGTAAGATGAGGGTGGGGTTCCCAGGAATCGGCGGATACTCGAATGTCTACGAACGGAAAGGCTAACAAGACAGAGCACCTGACGCCCCTCCCGGTGGGAGTTTCCAGTGATGATTTCTAACTATCACATCAACCTTGCAAGGTATCTGCGCTCCCGGACAGGCGCCAGGTGTCTTTGAACGTTCTGCATAAGAAATGGCGAAGACATGCTTCATCGTTGCCGGCCCAAATGGCGCAGGGAAGACCACATTCGCTGAAACTTACCTTCCGAACGACGCGCAGTGTTTCAACTTCATCAACGCCGATCTTATTGCAGCGGGAATCTCGCCGCTCCGACCGAAGGACGCTGGTATTGAGGCCGGTAGAATCCTGCTTCGGAAGATGAATGAGTTCGTGGCTGAAGGAGCGACATTCGGATTTGAATCAACGCTGAGCGGGACGGGATATGCCAACCGTATTCGTGAGATGAAGGAAGATGGTTATCGAATCGTCATCTTCTACCTCAAGGTTCCATCTCCCGAGCTGTCCGTTGCTCGAGTCCAAGAGCGAGTGATCGAGGGAGGCCACCATGTGCCCGAGAAGGACATCCGGCGAAGATTCGATAAGAGCTGGTCGAACTTTTGCGAGCTGTACAGGCCACTTGCCGATAAGTGGGTTATATTCGACAATAGCGGTTCAACCCCATCTGTCCTAGACCAATCACATGAGTGAACTGACCGAAACTGATGCGGCGCTTGCCGCAATGAACCGAGCCGCGGAAGCCGCTAGAATACGCGCCTTTCGGTTTGGTTCGCGCTTGGCGTTGTGGAAGGATGGAGCTGTCGTTCTCGTCGAGCCACGAACAAACGGTGCAGAATCGATGGTGGACGATCTCGTAGAAGACCTCACTCCAAAGTGTGATCCGTGATGTTACAAAAACCAAACTGGAGGACTGGACACGCACTCATCCTTTGGGCGGCTATGGGTTGGCTTTAGGCGTCGCAGCCTCCGCAGCGATGTTGATCTTTCCTCGAATACCGCGCCTCCTCAAACGGCACTCAAGGGCGTTGAGTTAAGCCATAGCGCCGTTCGGAGCCCGGCGTCACTACCAGATGCCCATGGATTCCATTTGACGTGTGGCTTGTTCCGCCCAGCCGCGGTTGGCGGCCGGGCTGGCGGGGCTGGGATGCAGGACTTTACCTAACTGAATCTCTAAGCGATCGGGAAGGGCGTCTTTGGCCCTGCCCAAGGCGAAATCGCCGACGCCGACGAGCCATTCCGGCTGGAGGATCTCTATCAAACGCGTTAAGTGCTTGTCGCAGGCGCGGTAGACGGCCTGGCGCTCGTCTTTGGAAAGTTTGTCAGGCGTGCGATTGCGCGCGCTCTCCTCCATGAAGACCAGTGGGCAATAGTTGGCCACGAAATGGTCTTTGAAAAAGGCCTTGGCCTCGCCAAATCGCTCGGAGAAAAGTCCCCAAAGCCGACGGCCGCTCACTTCAGATCGCGTGCAATCGAAACCGGTGATGGGCCGTTTCGGATGTTCGTTTTTCGGGGTGTCGACGGATTCGTTGATACCTAACCAATCGCGTACTGCGGCGATTTCGCCGAAGGGCACACCGGTTTGAGCCATGCCGAAAGGCCCGGGATTCATTCCCAGAAAGACAACGCGCTTCTTGGTGCTTGCATAACGCTTTAGATAAGCCTCATGCGCTTGGCGTGCGTATATGAGAGGGTTGTAGACATGAGTCACCGGCTCGGCGAAGGATAGCCCGGCGAGATCGTTGATCAAGGTGTCGGTGGCTTCTATTAGGGAGTCGAACCGATTCATGGGCGTTGTCTAGCAAGCATCCCCTGGCCGGCGCAAAGCATTTCCTCCTTGCAGTCGTGAGGAAAGCTTCGAGGATGCCTGACAATGGAATGCATGATCCAGATCAACGGTCAACGCGAACAGATCGCCACACCATCCGTCGATCGCGTGGCGGTGCATGAACGCGCAGCGTCCTTTACCAAACGGAGCATCAAGAAGGCGGCCAAAGCTCAGGGGCTTCGTTTGGTGATTTCCATGATGGACCTGACCACATTGGAAGGCAAAGACACTTCGGGAAAAGTGGCCTATCTTTGCCACAAAGCGCTGCATCCTCTGTCACCGGAATATGACGCCCCGCCATGCGGAGCGGTCTGTGTCTATCCTAAACAAATTCCCGACGCGGCGAAACATCTCGCAGGAACGGGGATCGGCATTGCCTCGGTGGCGACGTCATTTCCTAGTGGTCAAATCCCGCTCGAATTCAAACTACGGGAAGTGAAACGAGCAGTGGAAGATGGGGCGACGGAGATTGACATGGTGATCAATCGCGGCGCTTTTCTATCGGGTGATTTTCAAACCGTTTACGACGAAATCGCCGCCACACGGGAAGCCTGTGGGGAGGCGCACTTGAAGGTGATTCTGGAAACGGGCGAGCTGGAAACTTATGACAACGTGAGACTTGCTAGCGCGATTGCTATTCGAGCGGGCGGGCATTTCATCAAGACTTCCACGGGGAAGGTCAGCCCTGCGGCAACCATGCCGGTGACACTGGTCATGTTAGAAACGATCCGCGATCATTACCTGCGCACCGGCGAGCGCATTGGGATGAAACCGGCGGGTGGAATCCGTTATGCAAAGGAGGCGCTGCATTATCTGGTGATGGTAAAGGAAACGTTAGGCCACGAGTGGTTGACACCCCGACTCTTCCGCTTTGGCGCGTCGTCGCTCTTGATGGATGTGAGTTTGCAGATCGCCAAGCTTGCCGATGGCGCTTATCAAAGTCCGAACTATTTCTCTCTCTCCTAACATGGCCGCTAACGACACCTCCACCGAATGGGATTACGCACCCGCACCAGAGAGCACGGCAATGGTGTCTTTGCGAGAGCAATATGATCATTTCATCGGCGGTGAATGGCGAACACCCACCTCCGGAAAGTATTTCCCTTCCATCAATCCGGCGACTGAGGAAACACTGGCTGAGATCGCACTCGGCGATGAAGCCGATGTGAATGCCGCGGTCGCGGCAGCACGGCGAGCCCACGACGACGTGTGGGGCAAGATGTCCGGGAAAGAACGCGGCAAGTACCTCTTTCGCATCGCGCGCTTGATCCAGGAACGTTCGCGGGAACTCGCCATCATGGAATCGATGGATGGCGGAAAACCGATTAAAGAAAGCCGCGACATCGATCTGCCTCTAGTGGCGGCGCATTTCTTCTATCACGCCGGTTGGGCAGACAAGCTTGCCTACGCCTTTCCTAACCGTAATCCTAAGCCGTTAGGAGTGTGTGCACAAGTCATTCCGTGGAATTTCCCCCTGCTCATGGCGGCCTGGAAGATCGCTCCGGCTTTGGCTTGCGGCAATACGGTGGTGTTGAAACCGGCGGAGACGACCTCCATCACCGCGCTTCATCTGGCGCGTCTTTTCCAAGACGCCGGCTTGCCCTCGGGGGTGGTCAACCTGGTCACCGGGAAGGGGCCGACGGGAGCTGCGTTAGTCAATCATCCCGGAGTGGACAAGGTGGCCTTCACCGGTTCGACGGAGGTCGGCAAGAAGATCGCCGAGAGCGTAGCCGGCAGCGGCAAGAAACTAACATTGGAGTTAGGCGGCAAAGCGGCGCATATTATCATGGAAGACGCGCCCATCGATCAAGCGGTGGAAGGTATCGTGAATGGCATCTATTTTAATCAGGGCCACGTTTGTTGCGCGGGATCGCGTCTGTTTGTGCAAGAGGGCATCGTCGATGAGTTGGTGGAGAAACTCACTCGCCGTTTGGAAACTTTGCGAGTGGGCGATCCGTTAGACAAGAATACCGATATCGGGGCGATCAATTCCGCGGAGCAGTTGGCCAAGATTCGCGAACTCGTAGCCTCGGGCGAACAAGAGGGCGCCCGACTCGTGCAGCCGAAATCATGTCGTCTGCCCGATCATGGTTACTGGTTCGCACCAAGTTTTTTCACCCACGTGACGGCTGAGCAACGAATCGCCCGGGAAGAGATCTTCGGTCCCGTGCTTAGCATCCTGACCTTTCGCACGCCGAACGAAGCTCTCGAGCGGGCGAACAACACTCCTTACGGATTGAGTGCGGGGGTGTGGACACAGAAAGGCAGCAAGATCTTCCACATGACCCAAGGCCTCAAAGCGGGCGTCGTGTGGGCCAACACCTTCAACAAATTTGACCCCGCGAGTCCGTTCGGCGGATATCAAGAAAGCGGATTTGGCCGTGAGGGTGGCGTCGCCGGATTAGCCGCCTACTGCGCTTACTGAGAGGGCAGATCGGTAATTTCCTCTGGCATCGGCGATTATAAAGGATGATTGATGTTTAATCTTGTCGTATTGGCAGGTGAAAACTAGTTTCGAAACCGAGAATCGTCTCAAATTTGAATCGCATGGTAGCCATTTCTGACAAAAAACTCGCTTATCAAAAAGCTCTGCTCATAGCGAGTGGCCCGGCCATGCTGGAGAAGATGGTGCGGCCGCTAAAGGATTTCGGCTTGGCGGTGAACGCGTGCGAATCTTTCAAAGATGCGCGCCAACTCTATGACACCCAAGCACTTGTCGTCTTGCCGCTCAAGGATGATGGGCAGGATGAGGCGCGGGAGTTCATCGATTGGATGCGCGATGGCGCGGAGCGATTGTCGCCGTATCTCCTGGGCGTGGGCCGCTGTGACGAGGGGCAGCGTAAGGCGCTGGTAGCCAAGCTCCGGTTGAATGACCTCATTTCGCTACCTTACTCGGAGGATGAGGTGAAAGAACGGCTCTCGTCCTACCGACGGTGGTGCCGGCTTCCCGACTCTACGGAGGCTAAAGCCGAGAATCCCGATGAAGAAACACCTCTGACGGTACCCGACGAGTTGGCCAAGACGGCGAAGGTGTCGCTATTCGCGGGGGGCGATGCCGAGGATGACGACGAAGCGCCGGAGGTGATTTATTGCCGGGAGGCCCCGGTCGGGATCGCCATGTTCGATCGCGAAATGCGCTACATGATGGCGAATCCGCGGTGGATTCAACAGTTCCGGCTCAAAGACAAAGAGATCATGGGCCGCAGTCAGTTTGATGTGTTTCCCAAGCTCCACCAAGGCTGGCGGCGGATTTACCAGCGCTGCCTCAATGGGGAAACGAGGCGCGGGCGGGAAATGGCGCCATCTGCCCACGAGCCCGTGGAAATGCGATGGGAAGTCCGGCCCTGGCACTACCGCGCCGGCCAAATTGGCGGCGTGACGATCGCATTCGAGGAGGTATGGAACAATCAGGACGATTTGAAATCGGTCAGTGGAAAGGAACCCCAGCCGGTGGTTCCCAAACCAATCGCGCCTCCGGAGCCCGCTGCGTCTCCGAAGCCCGACGCCCCACCAGGGCCTGAGCCCAGTCTCGACGATCTCGATGTGCCCGCCGTCTTGGTGAATCTCGAGGGCGACGTGATCGAGGCCAATGCCAAAGCGCGTGGGCTGACGGCCGGGAACCGGTTGGATGCGGGCACGCCGTTGACGGCGGCCTTTCCAGGTGCCGCAGATTTTCAACAGCATGCGGAGACGCTGAAGAAGGGTTCGGAGACACTCACGGTCACCAGCCTGGAGCGACACGAATCGGGACACCTGGCTTGGAGCCATAGTCTGCATCGCACTTCAGCGGGGGAGATCGATGGCGTGCTTCGCTTAGGCATCTTTATCGAAGAAAGGCTGCTTCCGAAACCAGAGCCGGCTCCGGCAGAGGAGCCGCCGGAAGGGTCGGCCGGCACGGCGAGCGCGCTAGCACTATTGCAATCATCCGTGGGTGAGGTGGCGGCACCACCGGAAATCGATTCGTTTGAAGACGACGATCTCAATGAGGCGGCGGAGTTGATTTGGAAAGCAAACACCCGGGGCGAAATCACTTTCTTCAACAATCGTTGGCTGGAATTTCGCGGCCGCCCGCTACAACGCGAATTGAACGGCGGTTGGCTGGACGGTCTGCATGCCGCCGACGCACGCGCGACGAAGGCGGTAGTGGCCGAGGCCATCCGCGAGCACAAGAATCTCGAACACACCTTCCGTCTCAAATCTGGCGAAGGCGAATTCCTTAAGATCGACATGTGGGTGCGGCCCTATCATGACGACAATGATGAATTGCTAGGATTTGTGGGGCTATGCCGCGCACCACAGGCGCCCGTCACCCGGGAGGATGTGGCTGGCTTTGCCCTGCCTTCCCCCGTGGCAGAACCAGCTGACTTGGAAAAGGCCAAGAAAGAGGCCGACGAGGCGCTGAAGAAAGTAGCGGAGGCGGAAAAGGAGATTGAGGATTTGAGGGAGATGTTAGAAAAAGCCTCTTCGGCGGGTCCGGTGAGTGCGACGTCTGCTAGCGTCTTTCGAGATAAAGTCTTTGCGTCCTCGCCCACCATCTTGTGGGCATCGGATGCCAAGGGACGTCTCACGGCGGTGAACCGGCAATGGGAACGGCTTCGCGGCCGCGCCTTGGCGGATGAAATGCCGGACGGCTGGTTGCAGGGCATCACCAATGAGACAGAGCGGAACGCCGTTCGCGATCGTCTTCAATCATGCGCCGATGAGGGCTTGCCTTTGAAGTGCCGCTTCACCTGGACGGACGCCGATGAACGCGCGCGCTTGATGGAGATGCACGGGACACCTTTGTTAGACTCCGAAGGTTTAAGTCAAGGGCTCACGGGATCGCTCATCGATATCACCGATAGCTTTGAGGCCTTGACCACGGTACGGGATCTGGTGTCACCCGAAGCCTCAGGCACCACGCCGGACGGTCTCACCAACGATCTCTTCCGCCAGCTGGCCGACAAGGTGCCGGGCTGGAGAAAACGTCAGGAACTTCTGGCCAAAGACGCGGCCATGTTCCGCGATATCTTCGATCATGTCTCGGCGGGGATCGTCTTGTTAGGCTCGGACGGCAACGCCATCTTTGCTAACAAGCGTCATCGTGAGCTTCTCGGATTCGGGATCGAAGATTCGAGTGACGTTGAAGGCTGGTTGCGACGCGCCTGCCCGAACAGCGAACATGCCGAAGCCGTGCTCAAGGTGTGGCAGCAGGATATTTGGCAGCGGCAGTTGACGAAGGTGATGACCTTGACCACCGCGGCGGGTGTGCTGCGGGAGATCGAGATCCAGCCGCAACTTTTTCTGGATGACAACCGGCTCCTTCTAACATTTCTCGACGTCACGGAATCCCGGCGAAGTGAAGAGGCGTTGCGCGATAGCGAAATCCGTTTCCGCGCGCTGTTTCGCGATTCTGCTATGGGAATCGCGCTGAGCGATGCGGAGGACAAGGTTTACGACATCAATCCCGCATTGGAGGCTTTGTTAGGCTTGCCTCGCCGGCGATTGCTTTGCAAGCGATTCGATGATTGCATCGATCCTGAAGACGTCCCGCGGAAGCGGGCCATGATGGATCAATTATTAGGTTCACCGAAGCGTAGCGCATCGGTGGAGCTACGGTTGCGACCGCAGCAAAGTGAGGACGACGCCCATGACGAACCCTCGGAAGAGATCTGGGTGCGTCTGCACGTCTCCCTGGTCAAGGATGTGGACCAGCGGGTGCTCTTCACCGCCTACTTCGTGCACGACGTCACGGAGCAGAAACGGATTCAGGCCGAGTTGCAAATCAGTCAGGAGCAGAATCGCGCTCTGTTAGAAGCCATCCCCGATCTGATCATGTTAGTGGATCGCCGCGGTCTGGTCATTGATTTATTGCCCAGCGATGACGTCCCGATCAATGCGCCCGACGATGAAACGATCGGCCAGGGAATCGAACGCCTGGTGCCCGCTTTCGCTGGGCAGATCACGCGCCTGATTGAGCAAGCCTATCTGGATGATGACGTGGTGCACTTCCGCTACAGCGTCCCGCGTGATCAAAGTAAGGATCACTTTGAAGTGCGAATCGTGGCCTGCAAGCCGGACAATGCGGTGGTCACGATTCAACGTGAAGCGCGAGCCCAGGCCGAAGTCCCGGAGGCGATCCGTCTGCAATCCTTGTGTTTTCACAACGCGCCGGAAGCGGTGGTGGTCACGAATTACACGGGAGAAATCCTCGACTGGAATCCGGCGGCGGAACAGTTCTTTGGTTATGCCAAGAAAGACGCGGTGGGCCAGGCATTACCGCGGCTCTTTGGCATGGATTCCGTTGAGAGTCTGACCAAAGAGCTAAGCAACGGCGGGAAAGGACACCGTTGGGAAGGCGAAGTGCCCTTCCGCCACAAGGACGGCACCCAGGGCGTCGCGCATTTGGTTTTCCAGCCTTTGAAATCGGAGCTGGGTAGTTTGTCAGGGCAAGTGGCATTCGTTCGCGCCCCCCAACCCGCGGCGCCACCGCCCGCTCCGGAGGGACCGGACATTGAAAAGATTCATGAAACGGCGCGCCAAGAAAGCCTGGAGAAGCTCGTTCCCCAGATGCACCAACGGCTGCGCAACAACCTGCAGATCATCGGCACCCTGCTCAATCTGCAATTCAAGGCCCAATCCGATGTGGACATGCGCGAGACGCTGCTCATTAGCCGGAATCGCGCCCTGACTCTCTCAACTTTGCACGATCAGATTCGCACGCATGAGGATGAAGTGGCGATTGACTTCCATCAGTTTGTGAGACGGCTAGTGGATCAGCTCCTGGGCGCTTACAACGCCGCCGACCGCGTCCGGGTGCTCATTGATATCCAAGACCGGTTAGATCTCCAAGTTGCCAGCCCCCTCGCCCTCATCCTGAATGAACTGGTCACCAACGCGATTCGGCACGGATTCCCCAAACCAGAGAGCGGCACCGTGCACATCGCCCTGCAGCTCGCGGACGGGAAAGGCCAGCTTTCCGTAAGTGACGACGGCGTGGGATTTCCAAATGACCGGAGAGATGAGGAGGCTCAATTAGGACTCCAAATTGTGAGAACTTTAGCGAAACAAGTTGGAGGAAATCTGGAAAAGATAGATACTACGGAAACTGAATTTCGAGTTTACTTTACGACCGCACTGCGCAAATAACAGTTCGGTTGAGTCACTCCCCACACATCCTAGTTGTTGACCAAGAACCAGACGTCGCACGAAGAATCGCGGCCTCGCTTCGACGGGTGGGATTTGAGCGCGTCGCCACCGCTTACAACGGTCAGCAAGCCCTGGATCTCGTTGATAGCCCAGAAAATCCGTTCCCCGATCTGCTACTGATTGGCCTCAACTTGGGCGCCCCGGTCAATGCCGTGAAATTGGGGACCACGATCGTTCAGCAATTTCGTGTCCCCTTTCTCTATCTCGCCACGTCGCCCTCCGAATTGCAGGATCGGAACGTTGTGCGCTCGGGTCCGCATGGCTATCTCGTGAAGCCCGTTGAGGACGATGAATTGCGGGCCACCGTCACTTTGGCATTGGAGGCGGTGCGTGAATACGGCCACCCCAAGACCCAGGTCGTGACACCGGGTTCCGAATCGGAGGCCATCATCGTCACCGATCTGACCGGCCGCATTTCTTATGTGAATACCCTCGCAGAAGACTTAACCGGCTGGTCCTTGCAAGAGGCGAGAAACCGCCCGTATCAAGAAGTCTTCCGCCTAGTGGATGACCAAGGCAACGCCGTCAATCATCAACCCTTCCAATCCGATCCCAGCGCAGGGCCGGTACCGGCCCTGCTCGCTCAACGCCGGGGCGATAGCCTCCGTGTCTTAGAGAAAACGACCAGTCTGACCGACGCCGCCGGCAGTCTGGCTGGTCTTTACATCCTCTTTGCGCCTGATCCCTCACCGCAGATCAATGAGGAGAGTGATAAGGCCGGCCCACCTGACGACAAGGATATCCCCACAGCCACGGCGAGCGAACCCGATCGGGGTCAATTGAGCGCCATTGTCGAAGGCATCGCCGATCCCCTTTTCGCGATGGATTCCGAGTGGCGGCTCACCTTCATGAATCAGGAAGCGGAAGAGCACCTCGGACGCCCTCGCGGCTCCGTCATCGGCCGCGTTTTCTGGGATGAGTTCCCCAATTCCATTCACGCCAAATACTACTACGAGTACTACAAAGCCGGCACCCGGCAGCAACCCCGCGACTTTGAGTTTCAGCACGAAGCCAAAGACCGTTGGTTCGAAGTGCACGTCTACCCTTTTAGCGAAGGGCTAGTGGTGTTTCTGCGAGACGTTACCGAGCGCAAGCAGGCGGAGGCGCAATCGAGCAAACTGGAGAAACTGGAGAGCTTGGGATTGCTCGCGAGGGGTTTCGCCCATGATTTTAACAATCTTCTTACGGTCTTGTTAGGTAATCTGTCCCTGGCAGCGGTGCAATTACCAGGCGAGCGCGGTTACGGCGAAGCGATCGATGCGGCGAAGCAGGCCACCATCCAGGCGCAGAATCTCGTTCAACAGCTTCTCACTTTCGCCAAAGGCGGCGTGCCCATTACGGATACGGCCAATCTGAATGAACTTGTGGAGGCAGTGTTAGGCCGCATGTCCCGTCTGCCGCACATTGAATACTCCAGCGATCTGCCTGATCAACCCGTCCTGGCTGAGGCTGATATCGGGCAGCTTCAGCGTCTGTTAGAGAACCTTATCAAGAACGCGGAGGAAGCCATGCCTGCCGGCGGCTCCATTCGCATTCAGAGCCGTTTGCTCGATCGCGATCAGTATCAAGGCACACTGCCTAACTTAGACCCCAACACACAGTACGTGGTCCTCAGCGTTCATGACAATGGTGAGGGCATTCCGGACAGCCACCTGGACCGCGTCTTCGAGCCCTACTTCAGCACGCGCACAACCGCCAATGCCACCGGCTTAGGTCTCACCGTATGCGATTCCATCGCCCGTGCCCACAAAGGCTTTCTCGTCGTGGATTCGCGCTTCGGCAGCCACACCAGCGCCAGCCTCTTCCTTCCCGCGCTTCATCAAAGCTGGCAAGCCGTCGAGGATCAGAACTTGTTGCGAGGCCGCCGGCCGGCCAACGCCACGCCGCGTATCCTCATCCTTGAGGATGAAAAACCCATTCGCACATTGATGAGCATCACGCTCAAGCGCGAGGGCTATGAAGTGGTGGAAACGGAAGAGGGCCGGCAGACCGTTGAGGCCTATCGGCAAGCGTTGGAAGCAGGTCAATGCTTCGATCTTCTCGTCACCGATCTCTCCATTCCAGGCGGGATGGGAGGTGCCGAAGCGATGCAGCAGATCCGTTACATCGATCCCAATGTGGTGGCGGTGGTTTCCAGCGGCTACTCTGATGATCCGGTGATGGCGCATCACGAGCAGTATGGATTCGCTGCCGTTCTCCCCAAGCCCTACGATCCCTCCGCGCTCACCAAGCTGGTCCGTGATCTTCTGCGTGGCGAAGTCTTCCCGGCATGAGTTAGAATCTCACTCATGGAAGCCGCTTCGTCTCTAACACTCGTCGTTCTAGCTGCCGGCATGGGCAGCCGGTACGGTGGCCTGAAACAACTCGATCCCGTGGGACCGCGCGGCGAAGTCATTCTCGATTACTCCGTTTATGATGCGATGTTAGCCGGCTTCGACCGGGTCGTCTTTGTCATTCGTGAGGATTTTGAACAACAGTTTCGCGAAACACTGGGCGTGCGTTTTGAAAACAAGCTAGAAGTGGGTTACGCCTTCCAACGCATCGATGACCTGCCATTGGGGGCCGCCGTGAACACGGCGCGCACCAAACCTTGGGGCACCGGCCACGCCGTTCTCGCAGCCCGCAACATGGTCACCACCCCTTTCATTGTCATCAATGCCGACGACTTCTATGGACGCGAAAGTTTCGCCACCATCGCCGCTTATTTACGAGAATCGAACACCGCAACGAATCGGGAACGCTATTGCATGGTTGGCTACCCCGTCCGCAACACCCTCTCGGATCACGGTACGGTCGCTCGCGGCCTCTGCCACTGTGACGAACACGGCGACCTCACGTCCGTGATCGAGATCACCAATATTCGCCGTCAGGGCGATGGAGCGGCTTATGACGATCCTGACGGAAACACCGTCACCCTTGATGGCGACGCTCCCGTTTCCATGAACTTCTGGGGCTTCACACCCTCCTTCTTTCCCCTTCTCGAAGAACGGTTCACCGGCTTCCTCAGAGCAAACGGACAATCAGAGAAAGCCGAGTTCTACATGCCCTCGGCGGTCGATGAACTCATCAAAAATGACCGCGCCACCACCCGAGTCTTGAACACTGATAGCCAGTGGTTCGGCGTGACCTATAAAGAGGACAAACCCATTGTGGTCAAAGCTTTAGGCGACCTGGCGAGCAAGGGAATCTACCCGGCACCGCTCTGGTAAAGTTAATTTTCCAACAGGTTGGTTTGCCAACTCAGGGTTGGCAGTCGTATACTCGTGATAAGAAAGGACTCCTCCCATGCTCAAGCAACCATCCGCCCTGCACTACCTTCAGAACACCGGACCTGGGAGGGAAATTAATCGGATACCGATTTGAAGATCAGCCTTAGGTTTGTGTCAGAATATTCAGTTTCCGTGGCGCTCAGCTCAGCGCAGAGATGCTGCAGAATCTCGTTGGCTTTGGGCGTGGACAGGCTGTGGATCTCCACGGTTAGGGTGCCTGCTTCGTTGTCAGGGATGAGGTTGGCTTCGGTGGTGTAGAGATCGCGCACAAAGGCGCGCGCTTCGTCTTGATGGTGCGCTCCAAGGTGTTCTCGAATCGTTTGCGCCATGGCGCTCTCGGCCCGGTAGGCGATGATCTTCAGCGTATCGATGAAGTGTTTGCTGCGGGTGGCCAGTTTCATGAATTGGTCTTCTTCGGGTAACTTGCTCACGGTGATGTGTTTGTCTGTCTTGCTGCGTCGGCTTTTGAGTTGCTCAAGCTCACTGGTCTCGCGCTCGATTTCTTCGCGCAGGGCTTCGGCTTTGGCCATGTAACGCTCGGCTCGTTTACTGGTGAGTTCTTGCCCTTTGAGACTGAGATCGTGCAGCTTGGCTTTGCGCCGGGCTTGCTGGGCATTTCGGCTTCGGATCTCGCTATCGAGCTGTCTCCAGGCGGGATTGACCACTCGTGCGGTAGCTTTTATTGGCTCAAGCTGATAGTCGATAAGTCGATCGAGGTTAAAGTGTTGCCGCGCATACTTGAAGAAATTTTCTTGATACCATCTGCCGAATTGTGGCCCGGCGATCTCTGCCGCGCTGGCTTGCCATTCGGTGCTGATGATGGCGATTTGCCGCCCGCTTTCGGTCAGTTTGCGAACCTCGCGCACCCACAGTTGCTCGGCAGGTTTGCTTCCTAACAAAGTGCCGCGCTCGGCAAGCCGCATCTCGGCTTGGCTACCGTCGATGAGTTTGACTTGGTGAGGATGAAATTCGTCTTCGGGCCAATCTTCGCCGGGGTATTTGTGGTAGGTTTGACAGGCGATGCGTTTGGCGTTCATGCGTTTGAACAGACCGGGACTGTAGCCTTCGCGGTCGAAGACTAACCGGAAGCGCATGCGATAGCGATCGGCCTTAAGCTCGGTTTCGGTGGGTTGGTTGGGAATTTGCGTTTCAAGTGTGGGAATGATTTCTTTTTCGAGCACCTGGATCATCCCAGGGTCGATGGCTTGATTGACTTTGAAGAAGGGCAGACCGTCGAAGCCGTTAACCCAGTAGTCGGTGGTGGCGCGCAGGCAGAGACGTTGGCGGGCGACGTAGTGACGTGGCAGCTTGGTTTGTTGGCCATGATAGACGCGGGTGTGCCCGTCGATGTAGAGAACGCCGAGGTTGGCGGGATCTTCCTGCATCCAGTCCTCACAAAGATGCGCAGCCCAAGCTTCGCTGTCTTGAGCACTGAGTTCTTTGAGTTTGCTACGCAGCGTTTTCACTGCAGGACATCGATCCAAGCCTAGCAATTTTCCCCATTCTCCGGGAGCGCTGTAGGCTAACTGCTCGATGGATTTGATCCGGCACAAAGCCATGAAGGCGAGGATCATGAAGATGTGCGTGAGACTGTAATAGCCGGCCGGCAGGGTGAAGTAACGCGAACCGTGTCGGAGTAGACCACAAGCTAATAAGGCGGGTAGAGCTAACAAGACGCCCCCGAAACTGACGTCCTCACAACGCTGAAAGGTGCTTGGCGCTTTGCTGATCTTGCCGACGGCGGCGAGCACGCGCATGCCAAGATCGGTGGTGGCGACGCCTAAGGGGGCAGCAGCATCTTCGCGGCTGCGTTGGCTTTTGCTGCTGGCCTGGGATTGACTATCAGAGTCCGCCAACGTTGCTTGCTGTCGCCGGTCTGGCGCTATCTGCCTGGGCCCCTTTTTTTAGAGCCACGTGGTCGGCCTCGCTTTTCTATGTAGAAGGCTTTTGGTCCACCTTCGCGGTATTTTTTGACCCAACGTTTGAGGGCAAGTGGTTTGATGCCAAAGGCGTTGACGATGTCCACCTGCTTGGCATTGCCGTTGATGTAGAATTGACTAACGATCATCTGGAACGAAGCGGTATCCTCCACATCATGGATGAAGACGGGCATCATGCCGTGCAGGTAGACGACTTGATTCTCTTGGCGTTGATAGCCAAGGTTCTCGGTGATCAAGTGGGTGCCTTCTTGGATAATGGGAAGCTGCAATTGAGGCATGCAGAAGTGTATCATGATCGAAATCGGTCTCCAATCCACGATTCGGTATCCGTTTTTTCTATCGCCTGATCTGCATTGCCGCTCCCTCTACCCCGAGGATCCATCGGGTAGGTCAGGTGTTCTGACCTTCAGCCTCACCGCCCCTGTTCACGAAGGCCCGTTCACCCTGAACACACCGCCGGTCCACGGCATCCGAGCGCCCTCCCTGGCCTAACACTCGCCCTGGCCGCCTGGCTTCCGCTTCTCGGCTTGGGTTACCTTGCCGGTTTCACACTCCTGCTTCCGGTCATCTCCTCTCTCACCATCGCCGTTCTAGCACTCGCCTTTCTCGGCTATGTGCTGGGCACTTGGTAGCGGGTGTGGCTAGATGTGGTGAGCACTCTTGGTTGGGGAACCCGTGAGAGTGCTAACTTCCTTGACGACCACTTTCCGTCGCACCCCTTGGTAGTCAGATAGTGGCTGTTCCAACCAAGGCGAGATTAGGATCCACGTCTTCATCTAACGGCGACTGGTAACCGCGCTGGTGTTTCTGCAAGGCCACATAGGCGATCATGGCAGCGTTGTCTGTGGTCAGGGCCGGTGGCGCGATCAGCAATTGGAGCCCCGCTTTTCCAGCGGCTTCAGCAAACGCTTCGCGCAGTCGGGCATTGCAACTAACGCCGCCGCTGACAGTGACTACGGTTTCGCCTAGTTCTTTGGTTAGGCGAATGGTCTTTTGGACAAGCACCTCGATCACGGCTTCTTGGAAACTCGCACAGAGATCGGCCAGAACGTGCTCTGAGAGAGACGGGATCTTTTCGAGCGTGTAGAGGACGGCCGTTTTCAATCCACTGAAGCTAAAGTCGTGATCCTTCCGGTCGAGCATGCTGCGCGGGAAATCGTAGGCTCGTGGATCACCTTGCTTGGCGAGGCGATCGATTTCGGGACCGCCCGGATAAGGGAGACCTAGCATCTTGGCGACTTTGTCGAAAGCCTCGCCGGCCGCGTCGTCACGGGTTTTACCATGCAAATGATAGTCACCGAATCCGCGCAAATGAAGGAGCATCGTGTGCCCGCCACTGACAATGAGACCAACGGATGGAATAATGCCGAAGGTCTGATTGAGGAACGGTGAAAGCAGATGGCCTTCAAGATGATTCACGGAGATAAACGGTTTCCCGTGCGCCAGCGCGAGCGCCTTGGCCGTGGTGTTTCCCACTAACAGTGCACCTGCCAAACCGGGACCCGCCGTGGCCGCGAATGCGTTGATACCGTTCAGGCCCACGTCCGCAGTGGCAAGCGCCTTCATCAAGACCGGCCGCATCTTGACCAAATGATTGCGCGAAGCCACCTCCGGCACCACCCCGCCGTAGGCGCGATGGAGGTCGATTTGAGAGGCGATCTCGCTGGCGAGAACCGTCTCATCATCACCCATCACGGCGACGGCGGTTTCGTCGCAGCTGGTTTCGATGGCGAGGACCATAGGGCTACTTCCCCGAAAGAACCGGGCGGGCAAGAGCGATCTCCGGCCACATTCGTTGGTTTACAAAAAATATCATGTTTTATAGATTTTCCATAAGTAGCGCTTACGATGGCGCATGGTATCAGTCGAATCATCTGCCTCTTCAAACGGCCTCACCAACCAATCGCGGCCGTGTTGGGTTCCCTTTCTCGTGGTCGCAGCGGTGGCGCTCTTCGCTCACGGCTTGAGCTTACGGGCTGATTTCTACATGGATGACACGCCACACATCCTGAATCGCACGGATGTGGAAGAGGGTGTGGGGATTCCGCAGAGCTTCCGCAGCCGTCATCTCACTTATGGGATCTGGCACCTCATTGACCGTGTGGCGCCTGAGTCATCCGTGGCCTATCACGCTCTCAATCTCGCTCTCCACCTGGGGCTCGCGGCATTGTTTCTGGCCGTGGCGCGTCAGTTCTTGGCCCTGCATCCTTCTCTATCGCCGGACCAAGGTCGCACGGTCGCTTTCTGGGGAGCGGTCCTGTTTGCCTGTCATCCGTTGTGTTCCGAACCGGTCAACTACGCCGCGCAAACGACCATTCTGTTAGCATCCTTGCTGGCAATGACGTCAGTGTTCTTCTTCCTCCACGGTCTGCGATCAAAGAAATTTCTTTCCTTTCTCCTATGCGGATTTGCATGGTTGTTAGCATCACATGCAAAGGAGCCCGGCTTCTTTCACACCGGTATCAATCTGTTCTTTCTCATAGCGTTCGCGGTCGGCGTCCCGCAAGAGTTGATAAAAGCCAATCGCAAGTTGCGTCTTGGGGTGCTCATCACCGTCGGCTGTCTCGCGCTGTTCTTCATTGGAAACTGGCTGCTGCCCCTCATTAGCCAAATGCGCGATGGATCACGCTACATGGATCATGCGCTCACCCAAGGCCGCATTCTGCCGGACTATCTTTGGAGAGTTCTCTTGCCCATTCAATTGAGCAGCGATCACTACCTCACTTGGACCACTTCGTTTCAAGATATTCGCGCAACAGCTGGTTTGTTAGGAGGGACGGTGGGCGGGCTTGCCCTTTTCTATTTCGTGCTCGTCAAACGAAGCTGGTTGGCGACGTTAATCTCCCTGGGAATGTTTCATCTGTTAGTACGATTCGCCTATGTGGTCGATGAACTCATGGTGGAGTACCGCACTTATCCGGCTATGCCCTGGTTTGCCTTGCTGCTTGCCTACGGCATTGTCAGGCTCGTTCAGGCTAAAGTAGCTCAGGAGAAACGCCCGGCGGCTTTAAAGATCGCCTTCACCGCCATCACCCTTCTCTTTATTTCGCTATCTGCAGTGCGATCCACGACATGGAGTGATGAAGACCGTTTGGCACTCAATGTCTTACGAAAATACCCGCTCAACCTCCGCGCCCTGAGCATTCATTTCAAACACAAGTCGGAACGCGGCGAATATGTCGAGCTGGCATCCATGAAGGACGTGCCGCAGGCCGTCGCCATGGAGGCGGAGAAGCTCAATGCCGCGAATCCGCGACGTCAATACAGCGCGCACAAGAATTATGTGAACTACATCGCCTGCCAATACTTTGTACTGAAAGCGATGATTCAAAATGGCGAAGCGGAGGAAGCGCTGCGCAGAAGTGATATCCTGTTAGTGGATGTCTTGAAAAAAGCGCCGACCAAGAACCATGTGAGTGTGTTCACCGTCTTGTTAGCCAAACTACTCTGCCACAAAGCGTTGGGCCAGGACGAGATGATCGAACAGACCTTGGAAGTGGTGAAGTCTCACTACGATGACTACGAAAAAATGGAGAAGCATCTCGTCAACGAGATTCACACTCTGGCACTCTACGATAAATCAGAAGAGTGAGATGTTGAAGTACCGCTAACGCTTCAATAGCCACGCTCCACGTTTCTCACGCTTCGCCACCGCTTCCAAGTCTCTTAGCGCGGCTTGAAACGAACGCTCCGATGTGCCATCTGCCAACGTCGTGCCGCGCGTGTAGATTCTCGCTAGACCGGCGCTCACCAGCCGCTGACATAGCCACTCGCGATCGGTGTTTTCAGCTTTGGGAAATCGCACCATGGCATGCAAGCGATCGCTCTTCATCACGTTTTCACGTTTGGTATAAATCTCAAACGGCTCGTGCCGTAGCCAATCCAACGTCACCTCCCGAGCTTCTTCACCGAGCTTGATGACTTGCTCCAATCGGATCCCTCCAAAGTATTCCGCCTGATACTTCAATCGACTCTTGAAACGTTCGCTCTTCTCACACGTATCCACGAAATAAAGCCGAAAGACATCCTCCTCGATCCCGTGCTGAATGCGAAAGCTATCGCCGTCATTCCCGCGATCCTCCACGAGACTTACCGCGCCCAACACCTCGAACCCCCCATCTCGGCGATCATTTCCAGAGGGTGCGCTGGTCAAGTTCCAGAAGACGGCGACCACGGCCAAACAGGCCATAACGAACAGCAGCCTCCACGGAAGCCCCTTGGATGTTGATCGAGACATTTGGTCATTGTGAAGGCATCTCTCCCGACCGCAAGCATTCGCGTTTGCGGCACGTTGATCTATGGTAGGCCCATGAGAATCACGCTATCATTGATCTTGATCGGCATCATGTGGGCAGGATCCGTCAACGCCGAGACGCTGTCGGCCAAAGATTACGCCATCCAGTATGCGAAGATTGATGACGACCTGGCGCAGCGCATGGAGATCGTGGAACAAGTGGCTGCCCTTCCCGGCGCGGAGACCGAGCGCTTCTATCAGTTTCTTCAGAACCTATGGACGAAACAACAGACGGATTACACAACCAGCTTCGCCAAGCAGACACAAATGCTAGGAAGAGAGCGGCAGTCTACGAATGCGAATCGTGCCGTGCTAAGAAAGACGCGCAAGTTGATTGAGGACATTCATGAAGACGGCTTACCTGACAAGGTAGCGCTACGCGAAAAGGCTTGGCCGGCAATCGTAGAATTGAAAAGACGATATCAGCTAACGCCGGCTCAAGTAGTCGAGAGAGAAGACTTGGCCCTCCGCCGCCGCAAGCTCAAGGCTCTAGCGAAAGAGCTAGCCTACCTTCACGAAGCCCTTTTGAAATCCGGTGAACCTCCCGTTGATTGGGATGCCCTTGAGAATAAAGAAAGGTTCGAATGCGCTAGAGCGACATTCTTCAAAGCTCGCGACCGCACGATCATGCTCAAGAATGCCAAGAAAGCAGACGCACTATCCAAAGAAGAATACGCCTGCATCCGCGATCTCAATCTTATGCGGATATTGTTAGGACTGAACGCACTGGAACTCGATCTCAAACTCTGCGAAGCCAGCCGCGGACATTCCCAAGACATGCAAGAACAGGGTTTCTTCGCCCACGAATCACCCGTCCGGGGCAAAGAAACGCCCGACGCCCGCGCCAAGAAAGCCGGAACTTCCGCAAGTTCCGAGAACATTGCTAGAGGCGATCAGACCGGTGAGTCCGTCAACCGCGGCTGGTTCCATAGCCCCGGCCATCATGAGAACATGTTCGGCCGTCATCGCCGCATCGGTGTGGGCAAGTTTGGCGGATTCTGGACTCAGATGTTTGGATGAGAACGGTTTTGGGGGAAAGGATCTCGGGTATTGGAGATCCATGAAAACCCGTCTATGATCTGTCCCATGACGAAGCTTCTTGAACCCTTGCTCCGGTCTCCCTTACTTCCGGATCTCTTGCGGGAGGCCCAGGAAGTGCTCAACAAAGAACGGGCAAGTCGCGAAGCTTTCCTTAAAGATCTCCGACCGGATGTAAAATCCGAGTTTATCTTGGGAGAGTCCCTGATGCATTCGCCTGCCAAGGCGAGGCATCTTCGTGTTACGATGAAGCTTGCTGCACGGCTTCATGCTCACCTTGAGAGTCTTCCCGATGCAGGTGTGGTCTTCGTCGAGAAATGTCTCGTGTCTTTGAGCCGCAATGATTTTGAACCTGACATCGTTTGGTATTCACACGGCAAGGCCAACCGTTTCGCCGAAGATCAAATGCGTTTTCCCGCCCCTGATTTCGTCGTTGAAGTGCTGAGTGAATCAACCGAAGAGCGGGACCGGGGGATCAAGTTCGAGGACTATGCCCTCCACGGCGTCACCGAGTATTGGATCATCGACCCCGATTCGAAAACCGTTGAGAAGTATCTCCTCAATGAATCAGAGAAGGTCTTCGATCTCGCCGAGAAGCTGGGACATGGCAGCGTGCAATCCACGGTGATTGATGATTTCGAAATATCTCTAAACGACCTGTTCTCCAAGGCTTGAAAGCATCGGCGTAGAACTTGCGCTAGACATCGCGTTCCCCCCGCTTACGATTGCCGGGTTATGAAATGCGCGTTTACCATTGCGTTGGGGCTCTTCCTGGTGGCTGGCTTCAGTCAGGCAGAGCTTAAAATCCCCGGGAATGTCTTTAAGATGGATGAGCTGGAAAAAGCGAAGGCGAAGGCGGCGGACGCATCCAAACCATTGATCTTCGTTTACACCAATCCCGGTTCAACGTGAGGACCTTGCTTGGCCACCAGTTCGGAGGCCTTCAAGTCACTACGCAAAGCCGGGGTCGTCGTGTTCGCGGATTCCACGAAAGACACCAAATACCTGCCCGAAGGCGCCCGCACCGTCCGCAGTGAAGCAGGCAACATGATCCCCATGGCGTTTGTCACCAGTGCGGATGGTACAGAAGGTATTCAAGGCATCACCTACGCGAGCATGAAAGAAGACATGCGCGGCGTGGTCAAAGAGCTTCGCAAGAAGCTCGAAGACAAATCTTCAGAAGCGGCAGCGGACCAGCCTCCCGCCGGTTTGTTAGCCAAAGAACAAACATGGACCAACGCCGAAGGCAAGACGCTCAAGGCAGCGGTCAAAGCAGCTGATGACGAGAACGTCTCCTTCGTCATGCCGAACGGCACGGTGGTGAAATACCCCTTGAGCAAGCTCTCCGAAGAAAGCCGCGAGAAGATTGCTGAGCTCGTTAAGTAAGTAAATCGAGCGAATTAGCCTAACAAAACTTTTAAGCCCTAACTGGTTCACCAGTTAGGGCTTCTTCGTTGACGGGCGACGCATGGCTTCGCCCATTCGACTCAAAATCTCAAAATCGACGTCTTTTCTGTGTGAGCGGACCACTCCCGTGGGTTGGATGCGTGACGTTGACGGTCCCGTTGCCATCGAAAGAGAGGAAAGCGAATCGGCAGAGGCTCTCTCCGGCTCACAGTAAAATGAGAGAAGAAACTCCTTGTCGGCTACCCATTCCCCTCCATGATCTCCTAACATGGAGACCAATCGCTCGTTATTCGACGCCCCCGAAACCCGTGGCCGGCGGACGATTTTCTGGATTGCGCTCTTCTATCTTCTCTTTGCCGTTTACTACCCCAGTCTCAAAGGGCCCTTCGTTTATGATGACGTTCCTAGCATTCCAGAGAATCCAGATCTCCAGGCGCCCGATGGCTGGAAGCGTGTCTTTGACAGTCACGAGAACTCGTTACAATTCGACCACCGGCCCGTCGGTGGCTTAGTTTCCTGGGCAACCGTACAGCTCTTTGGATTGGATGTCCGTGCTTTCCACATTGGCAACCTCCTCATTCATTGGCTCGCCGCCGTGATCCTCGGGGAGACAATCCTTCTCATTGGGCGCCAGCTGGGCTTCGGCAGGAAGGTGAGTTGGTTTGCCTTGGCTTCGGCGGCGTTGTGGGCCGTTCATCCGTTAAATAGCCAAGCTGTTATCTACATTTATCAGCGAATGGAGACTTTGATGGTACTCTTTGCTTTTCTAGCCTTCGCTTGCCGGGTTCAGGCCCTCAGATCTCCGGAGGCAACCCGTTGGCGCTGGCACTGCGCGTGTGGAGCATGTGTCATGCTCTCGGCCTTGAGTAAGGAAATCGGCGTGGGGATGCCTGCCTTGTTGGCTTTGCTAGACCGGAGCGTCTTCTACGACCGGTGGAAGGCCTGGATGAAAGGCACCTGGCCCTTTTATCTGATTCTAACGTTGTGTTTGGCGCCCGTGCTGACCTGGGTTTTAACGGGTTCACGTGTCGCCGAGGTGATGTCTGGAGACGTTCTGACGCAACCGGTGGAGTACTTTAAGATTCAGTGCCGTGTCGTCTTCAACTACCTGAAGCTGAGCATTTGGCCTTCGCCACTGATTTTTCAGTATGCTCCCCAGCACGTGGAGTCTTGGAGAGAGTGGGTTCCCCATTTCATGTTCCTGCTAGGCGTGACGGCGGGAATGCTCGCGCTGGTCAAACGGGCTTCGTGGTTCTGGCTGCCTGCCTTCGGCGGCTTTGTCTGGTTGGCACCCACTTCATCCTTCTTACCGATTCCTCTGGAACCCGTGGCGGAGTACAGGATGTATCTGCCTCTGGCAGGATGGATCGTGCTCGGCGTTTACTTTCTTGGTCTCTTTCTTAAGAAGCTTCGTCTTCCTCCGCCCGCTTTGGCGATCGTCTTGGTCGCTCTGATTGGTTTCAGTAGCTTCGTTTCCCATCGTCGGTCCTACGATTATCGATCGCACATCGCGCTTTGGGGCGATGTCGTGGAAAAGCAGCCTTACAATTTCCGTGCCTGGGCCATCCTCGGAAACATTCACCTCCATCAGTCCGAATGGGAATCGGTTTCTCAAGTGGGGCAACAGATGCTTCAGTTGGGCGAATCGCTTCAATCGCCCTTTGGCATGATGACAGGATGCGCATTGCTAGGAGAGGCCGCTCTCGCCCAAGACCGCTTCCAGGAAGCGGAAGCCTGGGCGCGCCAGTCTTTAGGTCTTGGGGATTCACCTGTGGCGGCCCGAAGAACGCTCGCTCTGGCCCTATCGCGATCAGGGAATCCTCAAGAAGCAATCGCCGTACTCAAGGCCTCTACGGAAGGGGGCCCAGTCGACGACAGGATGGTGGGCGCTCGCATTGAGATTGAAGCCGCGGCCGGAAATCTCCCGTTCGCGCGAGAAATGCTAGAACGCGCAATGATCGATTTCCCGAAGAGCGAGTTTGTCAAAGAAGCAGCAGAACATTTGGCCCAACTCGATCAACCAGTACCCTAAACCTTTCACCTCGTACTGTGAGGGGTAGTGGTGACCTCTGAGTCGCCACGAAATGAAGATACACCATCAGGAAAGGTTTTGGGATACCGCAGAGATGGGAGAATCGCAGAGAGCCGCGAATTGAAAGACCCTTGGCTCAAGCTAACGCCAACGCGCCCTGCAGAAATGGCCGTGCTACTCCAGCCGGATCGGGCAAGCTTGATATTGAGTCGATGGTTGATCTTTAACAAAGATTCCATGTCATCACCCATTTCGTAGTCTAGTCACCATGGGCGCCTGCAGAGAACGCCTGAGCTGCATCAAAAAAGGCCGGTGGTCCTCCAAATGGCTGTCCACGCTTGAATAACCGACTCCATATCGGCCGTTTCTTTCCGAACCAGAGTTCACCACAGCCATCTCACTGCGGTTCTCCTACCTCTGCGGTGTACCTAATCCGTTTCCGCGAGGCGGACCTGAATTCGATAGCCATTTCGTTAGTCCTGATTAGTGGTTCAGAAACACACGAACTCATCATGACCTCCGACACTTCAACCAGCAAGATTGCCGTTTCTTTCGTCTTCCCGTGTCTGAACGAATCCGCAACGATTGGCAACTGTATCGACGAGGTGAATCGTTCCCTTCGCCAATGCGAAAGGCCCTTTGAGATCATCGTGGCAGACAATGGAAGCACGGACGATTCAGCGGAGATTGCTAGAGAGCGGGGAGCCAAGATCGTGCAGGTGCCCGAACCTGGCTACGGTGCGGCCCTGCGCGGCGGATTTGAAGCGGCTCGCGGGAAATGGATTCTCTTCGCGGATGCCGACGGCACTTATCCTTACGACCAATCAAGCCATCTCCTTGAGACCTCAATAAAGCATGAATATCAACTATTGTTAGGCATTCGCCGAGATCATGGCAAACCTTCTCTCGGCATCCCTTGGCTTCATCGGCGCATTGGCACCCCGGTTCTCAGCATGTTGATCAATCGATTGCATGGGACGTCCATCACCGATTGCAACACGGGTTTCCGTTGTGTCTCCCGGGAAGCGCTAACGAAGTGGCAACTACGGGCAAACGGTATGGAATTCGCCTCGGAGATGATCATCAAAGCCATGAAAGGGGGAAGTAAGATCGGAGAGCTTTCGCTAGGGTTTCGCGGGGAAACCGGGGTGCGTCAAAGTCACTTACGGACTTGGCGGGATGGATGGCGGCATCTCAAGCTTATCGTGAGCGAGAGCGCCTCTTGTTATAAGCATCGCTTATAAGCTCATAAGCGATGCTTATAATAAAGCGTTATGGATCGCGCCAATAATCCAAGCTTTTCGGGTGCTTTGATCCTGGATTTCCCCGGCAGACCTACACACAACGCGAATTCCTAACTCTGTCTGCACTACCAAAATACGAATGCTAAAATGTCACGCTAAAAAAGCCTTGACGGTCGGAGCAACATTGCTACGCTAGTGTTTATGGTGCAAATTCTAGAGAGGAATCGGAATGATGCTAGAATGCATGACAGAGGTCCGTTCTTTCAGAATCACCCATTCTGGAAGGTTTGGTTTCTTGGTGATAGTGATCTCACTTTCCGCAATCCTGACATGAGTCCGCAATCGTGAAACGCCACTTTGTTATCTGCTGTATCCTTGGAATCCCTGTTCTAGCTGCCTTAGGAGCGATTTGGACGGAAGTTGGTAATGCCTCGTGGACGACATCGATGCCAATCGTAATCGATGAACAAAGTGCTCCTTCCAACTATGTGCCCGGCTCGAGCAGTTTGACTATTGGGACTGGGAACTTCAATGTGGGTGATAACTCAGTCGCGGTGGGTCATGGCTTGCTTGTCTACAACCCAAACGCTTTGGTTGTAGGTAGGCTGAATGAGCCCACGGAGGCCCACTTCATCGTCGGGGCCGGCTATGTGTCCGGTGGTAGCACCGTTTATCGTAATGCTTTTGAAGTTGACTACGATGGCGGAGTGCGCATGGCGGTAGCGCAGGGGGACTTGACGATGGCCTTTGGCAGTCCGGAACTGACAGATCCAGAACCGCCAACACCTCCAAGCGAACCTCAAGTTGATCCACCGCCTACGGTTGAGCTTGGTGTGGACTTAGGCCGAATTTCATACTGGGAGTGGTGGACGAATCCGGACCCCTTGGTACTTCCAGATATTGAAGTTTCACCAGTTGTTGCTGATGAGAACGACCCCATTGAGGATCTCACCATTCAGTGGACGCAAATCTCAGGTCCACACGCATTAGCTTTCGATTCAAACGTATTGGTTCAGTCATTTAGCCCGAGTAGAATTGTTGAGGGTGGTAGCGTTGTTGATCAGTTGTTTGGTGAAGAGTCTGTTGGGCAGCGATACGAGTACGTGCTTCAGCTCGCCGTTTCGGATAGTCTTTCGACCGTATCAGACCAGATAACCTTGTCATGGGAATTGAAGTATCCATTAGGTGCGGATCCCCCTGAACCTGACACGTTCACTGCTGATGCGGACACCATCGCGCTCTATCACTTCGATATCGACGGCTCAGATGACTCAGCTCCAACCTATCATCTCAGCCCAGCAGCCGGTGCAACCATCGCCTCTGACGATCTTTCCTGGATGAGCTCGCCTTCAGGTGCCCACGCCAAATTCACGGCCCTCGGTGACGAATACACGGCAGCGATTCCCGATTCCGTCATCCACGCTTCAGGGGAGCCCATTGAATTGACCATCGAGGCCAGACTGTTCGTCAACGATTACGTCGGCTACAGCGTCGACCATTCGGACATCATTCATCTCTATCAATCCTACGACACCTATGTGCGTCTCTACCAAGACAAGTGGCAGCACGGGCCGCAACTCAATGTATCAGGAAATGAGATCGCCACGGCCGCTGTGGGTGATGCGGCCATCCCGCGAGGCCAGTGGAGCAAGGTTTGCATGACCGTGGCGCAGGATGGAACGGTTGAGTTCTTGGTCAACGATATCCTCGTCGCCTCAGGCACCTCGAGCTTCAATCTAGGCCGCGTGAATGATTGGACGCTCACTTTGGGCAACATCGACGGCTACCTCGACGAAGTGCGAATCTCAAGTGTCGTGCGCGATGGCTCTACCTCTCCCACGCCCGATCCCGATCCTGATCCTGATCCCACACCCGATCCCGATCCTGATCCTGATCCCACACCCGATCCCGATCCCACACCCGATCCTAATCCCACACCCGATCCTGATCCCGATCCACAGCCATCTTCAGGTGATGTCATTGCGTTCTATGACTTCGAGACCGGTTTTCAAGAATCGCAGAATGCTTCCCTCGATCTTGCCGTGACGGGGAATGTCAGCCTCACCACCAACGCGGGAAGAAACGTCGCCTCGTTCACCGATCTTGGCGACGAACTCTGGGTCGCCATTCCTGATGGCACCATCCATCAAAGCGGCGACCCCATCACCTTCGTTGTCGAGGCCGAGATCTATCCCAGAGCCTACACGGCCTACGGAATCAATCGCGGGGATATCATCGATCTCTACCAATCCTACGACACCTATGTCAGTGTCTACCAAGACAAGTGGAAGCACGCACCCATGGTGCGTGTGTCCGGCACAATCATCACTCCGGATACCGATTGGCAGACCGCCGTCAGTCTCAATACCTGGCAGACCCTCAAGATCACCATCGACGACACAGGGACGACCAATCACTATATCGACGGAACGTTAGTCAACACCGGCACCGCAACATTCAATACGAGCAGATCCAATGATTGGATCCTAGCATTAGGAAACGCCGACATCGATATCGACAACCTAAAGATTTCCAAACTCTCCACACCGTAGAGACGCTACCCACCATCTCACTCGTAATCGTGCCCTCCTACCTGCATCCTGACAAATCCTGCATCCTGCCCCCTGCATCCTGAATCTATTTCCCATGAACCTTTCCCTTCGCGACAAGTGGTTCCTCATCTTTGGCCTAGCCGCCTTGCTATCCGTCAGTCTACTACCTGAACGATCAGGAGGCGTGCAGTCTGAGACGGCGCTTTCGCCGGATCAACTTCGAGCCGATTACGAACGCGAAAGCCAAGCGCTCAAACTTGATGTCATCGAGTTGCAGCTGGCGCAGATGGAAGATGAAGAGAACGCTGACTTAGACAGCTCCTTATTAGCGAACAACTGGCGGGATCGCTATAACGAGTGGGAAAAGCGGAACCGCCAACGTCTCCAAGCGCAAGAGGCCCGCAAACGTCGCCTGGGATTACACCAGCCGACTCCCCGCTCGCCACGCCGTCCCAAGCCCACAACCGAGGAAGAGTGGGCCCTCGAACAGGCCAACGAGAGGCTAAACATTTACCGACAGCTCATCCGCGCCAACAGTCGTAGTGATTCCGAGGGCCGCCGCCGCATGGCCGAGTGGGAGCTTCGTCATCCTGAATACAACGAAGCTATCCTCCAAGCTTGGCAAGCCAATGAGGAGGAACGCTCAAAGATCGTGCGGCCCGTTGTTATCAAGATTCCTGACAAGGCCACTTCAGAAGATCTCGACTTATTGGCTGCGCAAGAGGCGCTCATTCAAGAGCACCTCGACGTCGCTAGCAAAGTAAAGGTTAGGGGCTTGGAAAAAAATAATCGTCCCAAAGCGCAACCATTCTGTTAGGAGCGGGTTTGAGTGCCTGTAGTCCTATGAGAAGAACCTGACTCTAACTCAATTCGTTTATGGAAGAACACTGCGCGTGATCTCACGGGCAGCGCGAAACGCAAGTTCATGGCGGGCGTCGTCGATGGCCTTGGCCGCGGCGGTCAACGGTGGGCTGAAGACTGTCTTGGCTGGAATAGGCAACTCATTCGCAAAGGCAAAGAGGAACTCGATTCCGGCATTGATTTCGTCGATCAGTTTCACAAACGAGGTAGAAAGAAGGCTGAAGAACATTATCCAGAATTACTGGAGGATATTCGCGCCGTTGCTGATCCCCATGCTCAGACTGATCCCAGTTTTCGCTCTACTCGCCTCTATGTCCGCATCACTGCTAAAGAAGTCCACCGGCGACTGGAAGAGCGCCCAGGGTATGACCTATCAAGTATGCCTTGCGTGAGAACCATCAACAGCAAACTCAATCTGCTCGAACTCCACCCTAGAAAAGTTGCCAAGACCAAGCCGATGAAGAAAGTGAAAGAAACCGACGCCATCTTTGATATGGTGCATGAGATCAATGCGGCGGCCGATAGCGATCCCAAGCAGTTGCGTATCTCCATGGACACCAAAGCGGCGGTAAAAATTGGCGAGTTTAGTCGTGGTGGCTATAGCCGAGGCGAGCGGAAGGCCCTTGATCACGACTTCAAAGCGAAAACAACCCTCGTGCCCTTTGGGGTTTATCAGCCCGAAACTGGCCAAACCGACCTATGGTTCTCAGAAAGTAAAGTGACAGCGGATTTTATGGTTGATCGTCTTGAAGAGCTGTGGCCGCGACTGCGTGCAGAGAATCCTGAAGTAGAGGTGCTAGTGATCAACGCCGACAATGGCCCCGAGAGCGATGGCCGTAGAACCCAATGGTTGAAGCGCCTGGCTGAATTCTCTACGGCTCATGATATAGTGATACAGCTAGCCTATTATCCACCCTATCATAGCAAGTATAATCCTATAGAACGAGTGTGGGGAGTGCTCGAAAACCATTGGAATGGAGAGCTACTGAGCACAGCGGAGAAAGCGCTGGGAATGGCCCGAAGCATGACATACAAAGGGTTGAATCCCGTCGTCACACTGGTCACCAAGACCTACCAGACCGGAGTGCGACTGACAAAGAAAGCGATGAAAGAATTCGCGCCCCAAATCAGTCGGATGGCTGGATTGGAGAAGTGGTTTCTAACAATATTCCCTGAGCCTGAAATGGGATGATTATTTATTTCCAAGCCCCTTAATGGCACTTCCGCCCAACAGGAGTGGGATAAGAAGCGCGCCGTGATCAAAGTCAAACAGGAACAACTGGTTTCTGCTCGGCAAAAAGCACTCAAAAAATTCCTTCAAAATCAAGCCAAGGAACTTAGAGAAAGCCTTGGCAAGAGATAAGGTGCTAGGGCGATCTTAGCCCTTTTCCCATAAGAAACATGAAGCTACTCTATCATCGCCATTTTCGTCATTTCACGAACAGCCTCCTCGTCATGCTGGCAATCGCCACGCCTATAATAGCCTATAATTTTAACACAGGGTTTCAAGACGGGCCGAATGGTTACTATGGACTCACTTCAAACGGCCTTTATGTCGGAAACAGCGCCTGCGGTTCCATCGCTCTTGGCAGCCTCGGTGTCGGTCAATGCCATATGGTCAATCACGCCGATTCGCTCGCCGTAGGAAGTTACCTTGAGACCATCACCTCAAGGACGGTCATCGTTGGTACGAACAACGCCACCTCATCCGCAACCTTTATTGTCGCCGGAAGCGGTGATCCACTCTGGACCAACGCTTTTGAAGTCTCGACCTCCGGCGCCGTCAGTATTGGCAAGGAGCAGGGCGATATTGCAACTCTCAGTACGGATTTTCACGGGACCACTAGCAATTAATCTCTAACTCTTTCGCCCTCTCAACCTTTTCGTTGCATCATGATTCAATCCATCAATCCACTATTGGCAGCTGCCCTAGTTCTCATCACAAGTGCTCTGATGGTACTTGCCTACAACAATCACGCAGATCGAGCTGGAATTGGAGTAAACAACTCCATAGTAGGAGCTTACTCTTTGGCTGTGGGATCGAATAACTCCCTGCAGCACTCTAGCGCCATGGCCATTGGTTCCAATCTCCAGTCAGTGGGCGAAAATTCATTAGTCGTCGGCCCTCAGCACTTCACCGTTGATTCGGGGAATGCCTTCGTTGTCCACACCAGCCACGGGCCCGCCTTCCTCGTTCATCACAATGGCGATGTCATCATCAACAGCAGCACTGTTGAGGAAGATATCCCGATGTACAACCCGCCGATTCCTCCTGAGCACCTCGAATAACAGCTTAGTACTCCGGCTCATCATTCCTGCTTTAGTTAGATCATTAATGCTAATGAGTGCCCATTAGTGGTTCACTAAAAAACGTTTTCGTCCGTCATGACAATCCACAAGACATTCTCTTGTTATCTTATCGCCCTCCTGATTCCGCTGACTGCTTTGGCCGACCCCGCTTGGTGGTCAAACGGCGTCCTCAATGGCAATCCCGCCAACGACGACGCCATCGCCACCGTTGGCCAGCTGAAGAACATCGCCGCCCGAGCTTGGGAGCATCTCGATTCGGAACTTATGGCACTCGGCCATTCCGACGGAGCCGGTTTCGAATTGGAGTTGGAAGTAAAGGCCACGGACAACCGTGCCGCCAACCAAGGTCAGCTCAAGGCCCAAGCAATCCCGTTCTATCAACGTTTGAGCGAAGTAGGTTACTCCGGCCATCCACTAGACCAACCAGAGTATTATTGGGGTTTTCCTTGGTCTCAAGAGACAACGGATGACCAAGAGTATTCAGTGGTGAAATTAGGGCAGCTTAAGCATTCGTTTTCATTTGAGGTCTCTGATGGCACCGTCCCATTCAATACCAACGCCAATAATACTACTGTAGAAAATAGATCTCAGGACGATGATAACGACGGGTTATCACTTGGCGAAGAGGAAATCTTGGGAACGGCCGACGACAATACTGATTCGGACAATGATGGTGTTAGCGATCGCGATGACTTTTCTCCTAATGAAGATGCTTTAAGTTGGAAGGGAGCGAGTATTAGAAATTTTGCAAGGCGAATAATTTCAGCTTGGGATGAAAGTGTACATGGAAATCCTGTCGATGTAAACGATAGCGGCGATGTAATATTTGAAAATGGTTACCTTTGGCAACCGGAATCGAACGCTTTCAATAGTCTTTCCCCGCCTAACCCATTGCTTTTACGCGATCCCGATGACGAAGAAGACTGGTTCAGTCTAAGTAATTTCGAACTCGTTGCAATATCCAGTCGCCATGATGGCATCAATTCTGCAAAAATTGTAGCCAATGTGTCTTACGGGGATACAGGTTTAACAAACTTAGCTGTGGTCGCAAGTGTTGCGAATTGGTTGAACTGGCGAGTGGATGGCAATGAAACCTTGGCGCCTTCATTGATGATGGAAACACCATTCGGTACCAATATATCAGTTGAGTTCGGTTTGGGTTTATTCCAATCGTGGGATGGATATGTCATAAATATTGAAGAGCCGCTTGCCGAGTTTGATATCAATCAATTAGATCAGAAGGTTGAAGTTCGAGATATTTCTGGAGTGGGCACTAAGGCCGTCGGTCGAGGTACGTCTAAGTTTTTTGTATGGGATTTATCTACGCTCCAAAACTCATTTGCTACGAATTCTTCGCCCGTCGAGCTCAGCTCTGGTCCCATATTGTCGGGCGATACCGAGTGGCATTTGAGTATTTCTCACTCGGGAAATGTTATAAGCGGTTATGGCGGCAACGATACAAATTGTATGTTATGGGACGAAATGTCGAAGGATGAAACTCTGCCAAATATACTAAATGTTGTTTGTGTGGAAGAAATCGGCATCGAAGGAATAGACAGCCAACGAAAGATTGTTATTGGCGATATTCTCAATGGAGGAACGAGAATGAGAAAAATCCTATCTAAGGTAAACGGTGTTTGGAACGAATTCACTGCCGATACTTTTGGTTCAGCAATCAACAAAACCGGAGCACTCGTGCAATTAGGCGGTGATCGAATCTGGATGGATGACAGAGTTAACACTCAGGGTCAAAAAAAGACTCGCTATCTTAAGGATTTTGTTGGTTCTGATATCACAAAGGATAGTGGGCCAGGAGAGAATTCGACGTCTGATCCTACGAGTAAATGGACAGACCTAGTAGCTACAAAGATGAGCTGGGGAGGTGCGATTGCGGCCATTGGTAGTGGAGATTTTACAGGTAACATAGATAAAGTTGCAGTATTATATCCCATAGACTATGAGGTAGAAACAGATGTATTTGCATTCTCAGGACAAAATATTGAGACGAATTTGTTAACATTTTCAGGATTTGATTATAGCTCGTCTCCAAAGTGGATTATGGGATCGAAGCAACAACCAAATGGCACTAGACCAGATGTGATGGGTGTTAATTCGCCATTATTTCCAAATATTTCCGTAGTGCTAGGCCATAGTTCAGGCGAGATAGCCCCTAATATGATATCAGACGAAGGGAGTGTGACCGTAAATAGTGGAGAATTAATCGCAACAGATCCATCACCCGTATCTTCCAAGAGAAACGCTGCAGTTATCGAGCCTAGCGCGGAAGTCGAAATTTCAATTAATTCTCCTGATTCCGGTTCCAATGATATTAGGATCGCCGGATTACGCCGTGCGGAATTGATTGTACGTGTATTTCCTGTTGGTCAAGCATCGCCGAATCTTGATTCCGGCTACATTTGTGCAAGGGGAAAGAATAACGATGCGTTATCGGTATCACAAGAAGAAGTAGGTGGAGATGATGTTTGGAATTTTAATCTTTTGCGTGTGGGTCCTAACGGGATCTGTGAGACGTCCTTTGTTGCAGGTAAAGGCGACTACGTTTGGATGTACCCGCCTCCAAAAACGATTCCATGGGCACTTCCTGGTGAGGATTCCGAACCAGCTTATCAAAATGCTAAGGTTGAGTTCGAAGTACAGTTTGGAAACTATCTTAATAATATTTTCGGAAACCAATCAAATGTTTGGTTTACTGAGGTTGTATTGGAGCCGCTACTTAGGATCCATTGGGAGCAGGGATTTGAGCTTGGTGCCGAGGATTATTTGACATTGCCCGGCCCGCAACAAATGCCGACTAATCGTTTCAGACAAGCCGTGCTTGATGCAGGAGATCCAGCAACGCCTGAAATGGAATTGATAATAGGGGAAGCAGAACAGTTAAAAGCATCGTCGCCAACGGAGATCCGAGTGTTTTGGATCGGCTCTGGCGCAAACGGCTTGCAGAATTGGGTTGATAATGGTGGGGGATGGGTAAGTCAGGGGACCTTGAGAGGAATTGCAGTCAGAAATGGTGGAGAGGTGCAAAAGGCGTGCTTCGTGGCGGATACGACTGAAAATTTGATTAAATCAGCAACCTTTGGCCAGGAGCTATCGATCTTTCATACTGCGGCTCATGAAATTGGACACGTCTTGGGTCTATTTCATGTAAATCGTGCTCACATTCCGATCAATCGCTCGAATCGACGCACTGAATTTGGACGACATTTGATGGTTGAAGGTGGTGGTTTCTTTACGGGGGAAAGGAAGTTTTTGAACAAGGCGGAATGGCATGTTATACATAGTCGAATCGGAGAAGATTTTGAAACTGCGTTTGTTCATTAACGCGATCACAATACTACTGCTTTCCTACGGATTCGGTAATATTGCGATAGGTGACGAGGGCGACGAAAATATCGTTAGGAACCGGAATGAAATTTATAAAATCACAAAAGAAGCAAGTGAGACTCTTGATGGACAGCTGTTAGAGAAACTCAAATCTTACCCCAATGATTTAGTTCTGGAAAGGTTGGTTCACTCCGTTCGAAATTGGAATAAATATCCTCAATACAGTGAGTTGGCGCAGAGGGCTGCTTCAATGATAGTTAACACTCCGGATTGGGAGAAATATTATATCAATCGAATCACGCAGCTTACACCTGACCACCAATCCGGGGAGACGTCCAGTGGATCGTTAAAATAGGAATGGTGGATGGTTGGCGCCCTGCCTACAGGGAAGGGCACCAAAATTTAAGAAAAAACCAACCATCCATGAATACTCAAACACTCCAAGAACAGTTTCTCCAGTCCGAATCCGGCCAGAGCGCCGAGATTTTCAACCAATTTCTGCGCAGTTCCGTGCGCCTCGCCCTCTTCGAGCTCATGCAGCAAGAAGTGCACGATCTCTGCGGCCGTTCCCACGACCGGGACCGGCCCCCTACCACTTTTCGCCGCGCGGGAAGTGAACAAGGCATTTGCTATATCGATGGGGGCAAGGAAAACATCAAGCGCCCTCGCGTCCGTCAACGGCAGGAAGACGGCAGTGAGCAAGAAGTCAGCCTCAAGTCCTACGAAGCGGCTAAGGATGTCAACAACATCAGTCAGGCAGTGATGCGCTTGTTGCTTGAGGGAGTAAGCACGCGTGGGGTCAGTCGCCTCAGTAATGACAGCGTTAGTAAAAGCACCATCTCCGAGCAATGGGCAGAGCACTCAGCTGAGAAACTCGAAGCGTTCCGTTCCCGCCCATTGCACGAAGAAGGCTATCTGGTCTTGATGTTAGATGGCGTGCATCTTAGTCGCGATCAAACCGCAATTGTCGCCTTGGGCATCCGAGCCGATGGTAGCAAAGAGATGCTCGATTTCCGTGTTGGCAGCAGTGAGAGTTTCGAAGTTGCTAACGATTTGCTCAAAAACCTCAAAAAGCGAGGCCTTAAAAGCATCGCCAAACGGTTCCTAACGCTCCTAGACGGCTCTAATTCCCTGGAGAAAGCCGTTCTCACGCACTATCCGAACGCCGTAATCCAGCGCTGTTTAGTGCATAAAGAGCGCAATCTACGCAGTTATCTCTCTAAACGGCAACACAGTGAACTGGCGCGTTTGCTCAACCGGTTGCGGCGTGCTGAAGGGAAAGAAGCGGCACGAGAAGCGTATGATGAACTCAGTGAATTTTTGAAGCGACATAACAGCGCTGCTCTATCAAGCCTACAAGAAGCTGGGAATCAAATCACAGCACTACAGGATTTAGGTGTTCACGCTAGTCTTCACCGCAGTCTTCTGAGCACCAATATCATCGAAAATGCCATCCTCAACATCCGGCGTCGGATGAGCAAAGTGAATCGTTGGCGAACAGCAACGCGAGAGGGGCGGAAGACGATGGCTGATCGCTACCTAGCAAGCGGTCTACTCTACGCCGAGAGCACGTTTCGACGCATCACGGGTTGGCGGGATATGGCACACCTGCGAGAAGTTCTCGACCAAGACTAACACTGCCCCTCAATGAAAGCCTTCAACCATGGCTACAAGCAAGGGGCCAGCCCCCTCGACCCCCGGGATTTACCGCATTCCCCACTTACCGCAGGAGTATGGCAGAAAAGAAGGGAGAGACGTGCCGTCTCTCCACTCCTCCTGCGTATAAGGTCAGCCGCGCGGCGCTCGGGTTGCTTCCCAGCATTGCCCTATCCTCCTGCGGCGACGCGATCGGCTTACCAAAGAGTGGAGCGAAATCAACTAAAACTAACACAAGTCTTTAACTTGACAAACTAACCAACCAGTGCCTAACTCTAACCTCCATCCACGATTTCTAACGATCTGATGGACATCCCCGATTCAAGCTGTTTGATGTTATGGGGAGTATTTCCAATAGCCATAGCTGGATTGTATTTTATGTTAAACTCGTCCAATCCGCTAATAATTGTTGAGGAAAGCTGGGTATCTTTCCGTGATATAATCTCAGAACCTGGAATATAGTCATCTAGGATCCAATAATCTCCTGGCCTAGACGGGTTTGTTACTCCATTCTTGACGACTCGGATTTGGCTAACACCACCTCTTGTCCTGTAAGCGTTAGTGACAGTGTAAGGCTTTTACAAGAAAAAGAATTGCTTCAATTGCTCGCTAAGAATCAAACCGGTATCCGAATCGGATCGCGTTGCAAATCACGACCGCTCCTCATCTCTCCCCAATCACCCCCGCGCATCCTCCGGCTCCCTTCCTTTCGTGATTCACTGAAATACTCACGCTTTTCTTGAAAGAAGTCCTCAATGAATCTCTTGGATCCGATGACCAAGCCATCCGTGAAATAACGCAACCGGCATCGAAGGAGCTGGGGCCGCGTAAGCTTCCCGCCAGCGGCCATTACTTTCGTTACTTCCGTCTCCTGAACACCACGTCGCACCCATTTACCAGAGTTCGCATCAAGGCGCTCTTCACCCATTCCAAAGAGAATCTTTCGATACTCACTACCAATAACCCGCCAGTCGATTGACTCCCCAACGGCATCCGCCTCTTTGCGCAGCAAATGCCCTAATCCTCTCCGCGCCGGCTGTTTGCCTGCGACCGCCTCTGCGTACCCACACCACCGGTAATCCTTCGGATCCGCTACCATACCAGCTCGCACCGCATTCAAGTCCACATAAGTCGCCACACACATCAACGGATCCCAATCCCCTTCGATTAACACACTCTTAAACCGCGATTCCCAAAGACGCCCCACACGTTGATGCCGCTTATTAAACCAAAGCGTGAAACGCTGCACCAAAGTCTTCATGAACTCACTCAAATCATGCATTCGCCGGATAAACCGCATCCGGTAATCCCGCAACAAATGCTGCCCGGCCAACCCAGGCGTCATCTTCGGAATCAACTTCATCGTTTCCCGAATCTCCTGAATCTCATCCCGCGAATAAAGCGCCTGCAATCGGTCCCAGAAAATATCCTCCGGCAATTGCTCCACCTTATCCGGAATATGCACGACAATATGAAAGTGATTCGAGAGCATCGTCCAAGTAATCACTTCTACACCCGAAAACGCCTCCACCTGTCGAAGGAGTCCTTTAAAAAACTCGCGTTCCTCTTCCTCAAAAACAAACCGGCGATCGACCACCCGCGAAAGCACATGGAAATACTGCCCTTCCATTCCGGTCTCTGAAGAGCGTAACAACATCTTACGAGGTTTCATGCAATCAGTCTTGACCAAGCTCTCAAGCTACGCAATCCTTTTCTTTAGAAAAGTAATGTGCTATTACGTTTCCCGAACGATCGAAACGAAGGAGACGCTACCCAAAAAAGATGGATCTCAGCTTTGTTTGGGTCTAAACCAACGTTCATATGATCGAAAAGTAGCGCTTGTTCAGGAAAATGAGCAGCACCCACCAATGCCTCTCCCATATCCAATACGCACGCACTCTTGCTTCTCTTTCCAACGTCAGCTGATTCATGATCCCCCCATTCAAGCTCCACGCTTGGCTCGATTTGAACCTCAAACCAAATGTTGGCCTGTTGACCAAATATGTTGTTTACATAACTTTCCAGTTTGGCCGCAAAATCTGCTTTCATCGCAATTGAGTTTGTCCATCCCGGAAGTGGAAGCGCCATCTGTTTGTCACCCTTCTTGGCGAATGTTTCAGGCAATCCATTTAGACCCACCAATACTACGGATTGACCGCCGATTTGACCTAACACATCATCCCCTGAAGGTGTCGTCGGTTCATGGTTTCTCAACCTGTTAACCACAATTCCATCGCTAGGCGCTCGCACCACTGGATGAACTAATAGTTTGAATTCCGCTCGGTGTCGAAAAGCGATTGCCACATCAGCAGAATCACCCTGACCGTTTAAACCCTTTCTCTTGAAAAGTAATGTGCTATTCCATATCTTCAACACGGCGAGGGGAGCGATTGGCGTGCGAGCTTACGAGCCGCCAGAGCCGACCATCGAGGCCGCGACCGCCCCACGAACGGCCAGCGCGGTAGCGACGGCGCGACCCGTGCGGGTGCCCCCTTTTGATCCGGCCGCAGGCCGCACGATGCACCCACCAGCACGTGGCGTGACGGAGCGGGATTGCCGGACGGCTTGGGTGGCCGTTGAACTCACCGCCAGGATCGACCTGGGACTATCCAAATTTGGGTGAGATACCGCTCTCGATGTCGCTGTAACATTGATAGTTTACCCAATTGAGTTCCGGTGCTCTTTCTCCCTTTTCGGCAAAATAGGAAACAGCTTTGCGATATTCCGAGAACCCCGAAAAAAGTCTTTTTGGAAGAAAAATATCTGCTCCTGAGTAATCCTCATCTTCGAATGATCCCAGTCCCGTGACACCAGTATCAATCGATGAGAAACACTCCAGATCGCTTGATTTGTATTCGACGAAGCAAAGTGAAATCGAGTATTTGAAAAAGATCAATTGGGACTGAAAATCGGCACAATCGAAGCTAAAAACGGCTTCGCCATATTGCCCTTTCCAATCATTCCGGAGGACTTCTTCAAGCTGTTCTGAAGACGGGGTAGTCACTCTCCGTCTTTCTGCTCCGATCGAATACACTAATGTAGAAGATCTCATTGAACTACAGTGATCTCTCCTGACTTCTTGACGACCACTTCGGTTGCGCCTGAAATCCCGTCGAATCCATTTTCACATCGGACTACCAATTCCTCTATGTCCATTGCTTTAACGACATCAACAAGGCTGCCGTCAGACACATTGCCTCCTTGCCTCAAGCAGCCGACGCAGGGCGGACGGTCTACATCGAGAATGATTCTTGCATTGGCTAAAGAATCGGCCTGCCGCTCAAGTCGAATCAACGCCAACCCCTCAGCGTGGAAGATTGAATCAGTTTGACTCATCGGTGGAAGACCATCGGAAGCCCGGGCCGCATTCACTCTTTCTAACAAGCTATCCCGGCGCAATCCCTTTCCTTGGAAAAGTAGTGTGCTATTATACTTTATACTTTCGACAATCAACCTACAATTGTGAGGCTCATAATCACTTCCGGTCGGAACAATAATGTATCCCATTCTAACGCTTCCATATCCCCCAGTGGCGTATCTTAACATTCGATCCGACGCCTGAACCGTTGAATTATCGCTAATTCTTCTAATTGATTCGGGCAAGTCATCCTTCGAGAGGATGACTCTCGCGCCTGGTCTCGTAAACTGCATATTGTTAATAACCTGTCGCGTATCATCTCGTATCCTTTCTACACCAACCTCTTCAAACACCCGCAATTCAGACTTCAATGTAACCTCCACCACCCACTTCGATGCCACCATTTGGACAAACGCCATCGGAGCTAATACCAGGAGAATTCCTATTCCCATGAGAAACCGATTTAGATAAAGCGACACGCCTGCTGCAATCAACATCACAAACATCAAACACTTCCAACAAATGTCTATTAGCGACCAGGCTCCAGCGCCAAGAAGATCAATCTGACGACCACCGCCCAGTGTTAATAAGCCAACTGGGACCACTATGGCGAGATAAGTAAGGCATGCGACAAGCCCGAATCCTACAGGAATCACGAAAGCACACCATCCTGACTTAGGTAATCTCATTTCATTGCTTCAATTAATTAGGACGAAAACTAGTCAATCTGTCCACTCATCAGTCCCCCACCAAACAATACATTCAGCTGAAAACAGAAAACTCTTCCATTTTCTCATGTATAAAATCTCTTTGCTCCATGAATGCTCAAGAGTTGAATCCCACGCAATTCATTTCTCATAAAAAGATAAGTGCTATAATACTCTTCAGAATAGGACAGCGGTAGATCGCCCTGTCAACTTCGTTGCCGCCTTCGCCAGTACCCAACGAAGCGCCAAACAAGACCACCAATCAGCAGCACAACGACTCCGACTATTATCCAAGAATCATGCGCGCCAACAGCTGAATCCTGTTGCTGCGAACTCTTTCGAATACCCGGTTCTTCATTCTTTGGTGCCCACTCGCCCAACTCGGCTTTCTTCGATGACCACCAATCCCGCCATTCCGAAAGCCGCTCTCGATCGTAATCGGGCGGAGATACGGTCAAGATCTCCCTGAATTCTGGGGTATCACCTAAATCCATCTGCTGCATGGCTAGCATAGCATTCATATGATTCCACCGAAATGGATCTTGCAAGCCTCCTTTCATTAAGTATACCTCTGCCCTGTTGTAGGGATAGGGCTCTTGATCTAGGAAATACCCGCATACTTGAATCGGTATCGGCGAATCCGTGAGTTCATAGATAACCCTAAGTGAAAGAAACATCCTAACTCTCGAAGGACCGGATTCGGGGATGTCCATCAGATCGTTAGAAATCGTGGATGGAGGTTAGAGTTAGGCACTTGTTGGTTAGTTTGTCAAGTTAAAGGCTTATGTTAGTTTTAGTTGATTTCGCTCCACTCTTTGGTAAGCCGATCGCGTCGCCGCAGGAGGATAGGGCAATGCTGGGAAGCAACCCGAGCGCCGCGCGGCTGACCTTATACGCAGGAGTGGAGAGACGGCAGACCGTCTCTCCCTTCTTTTCTGCCATACTCCTGCGGTAAGTGGGGAATGCGGTAAATCCCGGGGGTCGAGGGGGCTGGCCCCCTTGCTTGTAGCCATGGGTGAACTCTTTCATCCTCAATTGGTGTTAGTCTTGGTCAAGTGCTTCTCGCAGTTGTGCTAAATCTCGCCATCCCGTAATTCGGCGAAACGTGCTCTCGGCGTAGAGTAGACCGCTTGCTAGATAGCGATCGGCCATCGTCTTTCGCCCTTCACGCGTCGCCGTTCGCCAACGATTCACTTTGCTCATCCGACGCCGAATGTTGAGAATAGCGTTCTCAATGATATTGGTGCTCAAAAGACTGCGGTGAAGACTAGCAGGAACGTCGAGATCTTGTAGCGCTGTGATCTGTTCTCCGGCTTCTTGTAGGCTTGAGAGGGCAGTGCTGCTGTGCTTCTTTAGATGCTTACTTTTCGAAATTTGATCATCTAGGTCAAACTCCTTTCAATCATATATAAATGAGATAATGAAGGCTTTTGTACATACCTCTCCTGTTATTCATCATGCCGCTCGACTTAAGTGGTGACGCGCAAACAGCGATTCAACCTCTTGGCCAAATGCATTGTAGGCTTGGTGGAGGTTGCCTTCGTGCCATTCACTGAATAACTCCGATGCGCCTTCTTGATAAACGCGTCGCTCCACTTGGCTGATGAATAAGGCTAGCCGAAGGCCTTCCTCGGTCACTTCATAGCGATGCGTTCCTTCTATTTTCCGGATTACCCCGTGTCCTTTTAATCGCCTCAAATCGTAGCTCATCTGTCCGGTTGATATTTCTGGTTCTTCTTTTCCCAGAAGTTGAGCAACTCGGCTCTTCAGATCCCGATTCCGGAATCCTCCGCAGATCAGATGACAGCCTATCAAGGCGTTCAATAGGGCTTGCACCCGGGTGTTACTGCGAGGCAAGGCGCTCACTCGTTTTCCAACTCCCACCTCGGCGGGCGTTTCTAGCGCTTTGATCTTCTCGCCGCTTACTGAGGGATCGTGGCTCAATGTTTCTACTCGCAAGAGGCGATTGATGGTGGCTTCACCTACCTTGCGCAGCGCGCGTAGGTTTTTTCCATTGAGCGTTTTCCCTACTTGAAAATCCCGGGGATTGTTGATCGTAAGTTCCGTTCGCAGCGAGATGGCCTCTTTGAAATATTGTTTCAGTTTGTTTAGTTTATAATAGATGTGATAGACGGGAATGGTCCCATATTGCATGACACGGGTCATAAAACGCTTTTGTTTGCTCCGCTTCGTTATTCGCTTTCTGAAGATTAATCCCACTCGTTCAGGGCGCCCTAGATCGAGGTTTTCTCGTATCGCTTGCTCAAAGAATTGCCGTCCGTTTTGCGCTTTTTTCCATACTTGGGTAAGAGCGTATTCTATTTGTAGCATGGAGATCTCGTAGCGGATCTTTATCCTGTTCTTTAAGATAGTGATCGGAGTCGGAATGATTTTGAGCCAGTCTCTAATTGTGTTTTCGATCTTTGAGGCCGTGATGTTATTGGCAATTTGCTGGGCTTTCCCTGGATCGGCGCAAGATTTGACACCGTTGTCGAGAGCCTCATAAGGAATACGCTGTTTCTCTAGCTGGCGTTTGACATATTCGTGCCCGTTGAGACAGACTCTCCCGGCGAAGGGGGCGTAACTGCTGAATTTGATGAAGAGACTCCCCCAGTTGTCATCCCAAATGTAGAAGTAGTATTGGTTGGCCATGACTTTAGGGGCTTGGAAATAAATAATCATCCCATTTCAGGCTCAGGGAATATTGTTAGAAACCACTTCTCCAATCCAGCCATCCGACTGATTTGGGGCGCGAATTCTTTCATCGCTTTCTTTGTCAGTCGCACTCCGGTCTGGTAGGTCTTGGTGACCAGTGTGACGACGGGATTCAACCCTTTGTATGTCATGCTTCGGGCCATTCCCAGCGCTTTCTCCGCTGTGCTCAGTAGCTCTCCATTCCAATGGTTTTCGAGCACTCCCCACACTCGTTCTATAGGATTATACTTGCTATGATAGGGTGGATAATAGGCTAGCTGTATCACTATATCATGAGCCGTAGAGAATTCAGCCAGGCGCTTCAACCATTGGGTTCTACGGCCATCGCTCTCGGGGCCATTGTCGGCGTTGATCACTAGCACCTCTACTTCAGGATTCTCTGCACGCAGTCGCGGCCACAGCTCTTCAAGACGATCAACCATAAAATCCGCTGTCACTTTACTTCTGAGAACCATAGGTCGGTTTGGCCAGTTTCGGGCTGATAAACCCCAAAGGCACGAGGGTTGTTTTCGGCTTTGAAGTCGTGATCAAGGGCCTTCCGCTCGCCTCGGCTATAGCCACCACGACTAAACTCGCCAATTTTTACCGCCGCTTTGGTGTCCATGGAGATACGCAACTGCTTGGGATCGCTATCGGCCGCCGCATTGATCTCATGCACCATATCAAAGATGGCGTCGGTTTCTTTCACTTTCTTCATCGGCTTGGTCTTGGCAACTTTTCTAGGGTGGAGTTCGAGCAGATT